>NZ_CP177209.1:0-195000 GCF_046764235.1 Pseudomonas sp. s4
GTGGAGCTTCTGCGCGATGAACTGCCTGCCCAGCAATTCAACACCTGGATCCGTCCGCTACAGGTCGAAGCCGAAGGCGACGAGTTGCGCGTCTATGCGCCTAACCGTTTCGTTCTCGATTGGGTCAATGAAAAGTACCTGGGTCGTTTGCTCGAGCTGTTGGGCGAAAACGGCAGCGGCATTGCGCCTGCCCTTTCCTTGTTGATCGGCAGCCGTCGCAGCTCCGCGCCACGTGCCGCACCCAACGCGCCAGTAAGTGCTGCGGTGGCCGCCTCGCTGGCCCAGAGCCAGACACAGAAGGCAGTGCCGGCAGCGGTCGAACCCGTCGCCGTCGCGGCGGCCGAGCCAGTGCTGGTCGATGAACTGGCCGAGCCATCCTCGCGTGACAGCTTCGATGCCATGGCCGAACCGGCTTCTGCGTCGTCTGGCAGTGCCCGGACCGAACAGCGTACCGTGCAGGTTGAAGGTGCGCTCAAACACACCAGTTACCTGAACCGCACCTTCACCTTCGACACCTTCGTCGAAGGTAAGTCGAACCAGCTGGCGCGCGCGGCTGCCTGGCAGGTGGCAGACAACCCCAAGCATGGTTACAACCCGCTCTTCCTTTATGGTGGTGTGGGCCTGGGTAAAACCCACCTCATGCATGCTGTGGGTAACCACCTGCTGAAGAAGAACCCGAACGCCAAGGTCGTGTACCTGCATTCGGAGCGCTTCGTCGCGGACATGGTCAAGGCGCTGCAGCTCAACGCCATCAACGAATTCAAGCGTTTCTACCGCTCGGTGGATGCGTTGCTGATCGACGATATCCAGTTCTTTGCCCGTAAAGAGCGCTCGCAGGAAGAGTTTTTCCACACCTTCAACGCCCTGCTCGAGGGTGGCCAGCAGGTAATCCTTACCTCTGACCGCTACCCCAAGGAGATCGAAGGCCTGGAAGAGCGTCTGAAGTCGCGCTTTGGTTGGGGCCTGACGGTGGCCGTCGAGCCACCAGAGCTGGAAACCCGCGTGGCGATCCTGATGAAGAAGGCCGACCAGGCCAAGGTCGAACTGCCGCATGACGCGGCCTTCTTCATTGCTCAGCGCATCCGTTCCAACGTCCGTGAACTGGAAGGCGCATTGAAGCGGGTGATCGCTCACTCGCACTTCATGGGCCGCGACATCACCATCGAACTGATTCGTGAGTCGCTCAAGGACCTGCTGGCGCTCCAGGACAAGCTGGTCAGTGTGGATAACATTCAGCGTACCGTCGCCGAGTACTACAAGATCAAGATCTCCGATCTGTTGTCCAAGCGTCGTTCGCGTTCCGTGGCGCGTCCACGCCAGGTGGCCATGGCCCTGTCCAAGGAACTGACCAACCACAGTCTGCCGGAAATCGGCGACATGTTCGGTGGTCGCGACCATACGACCGTGCTGCACGCCTGCCGCAAGATCAACGAACTGAAGGAATCCGACGCGGACATCCGCGAGGACTACAAGAACCTGCTGCGGACGCTGACGACCTGATGGCCGTCTGCGCAGCTAATTGAAGGCAAGGGACTAGACCATGCATTTCACCATTCAACGCGAAGCCCTGTTGAAACCCCTGCAACTGGTCGCCGGTGTCGTCGAGCGCCGCCAGACCTTGCCGGTCCTGTCCAACGTATTGCTGGTCGTGCAAGGCCAGCAACTGTCGTTGACTGGTACCGACCTGGAAGTCGAACTGGTAGGCCGCGTGCAACTGGAAGAGCCGGCCGAGCCTGGCGAAATCACTGTCCCGGCACGCAAGCTGATGGACATTTGCAAAAGCCTGCCGAACGACGTCCTGATCGATATCAAGGTCGACGAGCAGAAACTGTTGGTCAAGGCCGGCCGCAGCCGCTTTACCCTGTCGACCCTGCCAGCCAATGACTTCCCGACCGTGGAAGAAGGCCCGGGCTCGCTGACCTGCAACCTGGAACAGAGCAAGCTGCGCCGCCTTATCGAGCGCACCAGTTTCGCCATGGCCCAGCAGGATGTGCGCTACTACCTCAACGGTATGCTGCTGGAGGTTTCCCGCAACACCCTGCGAGCTGTGTCCACTGACGGTCACCGGCTGGCGCTGTGCTCCATGAGCGCACCGATCGAGCAGGATGATCGCCACCAGGTCATCGTGCCACGCAAAGGTATCCTCGAACTGGCACGCCTGCTGACCGACCCGGAAGGCATGGTCAGCATCGTACTGGGCCAGCACCACATTCGCGCCACCACCGGTGAATTCACCTTCACTTCCAAGCTGGTGGACGGCAAGTTCCCGGACTACGAGCGCGTACTGCCCAAGGGCGGTGACAAGCTGGTGGTCGGCGACCGTCAGGCGCTGCGTGAAGCCTTCAGCCGTACTGCGATTCTTTCCAACGAAAAGTACCGCGGTATCCGCCTGCAACTGGCTGCTGGCCAACTGAAGATCCAGGCCAACAACCCCGAGCAGGAAGAAGCTGAAGAAGAAATCAGCGTGGACTACGAAGGTAGCTCGCTGGAAATCGGCTTCAACGTCAGCTACCTGCTGGACGTGCTGGGCGTAATGACTACCGAGCAAGTTCGTCTGATCCTGTCCGATTCCAACAGCAGCGCCCTGCTGCAGGAAGCTGGCAATGACGATTCTTCCTACGTTGTCATGCCAATGCGTCTGTAACCCGTAGCAGGCGAAATGTCTCTTCGACGTATCATGGTCACCGCGGTGCGCAACTTGCACCCGGTGACACTCTCACCGTCCCCCCGCATCAACATCCTTTACGGCGCCAACGGCAGCGGCAAAACCAGCGTGCTTGAGGCCGTGCACCTGCTCGGGCTGGCGCGCTCGTTCCGCAGCACCCGCCTGAATCCGGTTATCCAGTACGAGCAGCCTGCCTGTACCGTGTTCGGCGAAGTGCAGTTGGCCGAGGGTGGCAGCAGCAACTTGGGTGTATCCCGGGAGCGGCAAGGGGAGTTCGCTATTCGCATCGATGGGCAGAATGCGCGGAGTGCAGCGCAGCTCGCTGAATTGCTACCGCTTCAGCTCATCAATCCGGACAGTTTCCGCTTGTTGGAAGGCGCTCCGAAAATACGCCGCCAGTTCCTGGATTGGGGGGTGTTCCACGTGGAACCTCGTTTTCTGCCAGCCTGGCAACGGCTGCAGAAGGCACTGCGGCAGCGGAACTCATGGTTACGGCATGGTACACTTGACCCAGCTTCGCAAGCCGCCTGGGACCGGGAATTGTGCCTGGCCAGTGCGGAAATAGATGAATACCGTCGCAACTACATCAAGGCCTTGAAGCCCGTCTTCGAGCGAACCCTGAGCGAACTGGTCGAGCTGGACGGGTTGACCCTTAGCTACTACCGAGGCTGGGACAAGGACCGGGAACTGCAAGAAGTACTCGCTTCCTCTCTCCTTCGCGATCAGCAGATGGGCCACACCCAGGCCGGTCCGCAGCGTGCTGATCTGCGTCTTCGTCTGGCTGCCAACAATGCAGCCGACATCCTGTCGCGTGGTCAGCAAAAGCTGGTGGTGTGCGCATTGCGCATTGCCCAAGGCCACCTCGTTAGTCAGGCTCGCCGCGGTCACTGTATTTATCTCGTGGATGACTTGCCGTCCGAACTGGACGACCAGCATCGCCGCGCGCTGTGTCGCTTGCTTGAAGAATTACGCTGCCAGGTGTTCATCACCTGTGTAGATCACGAATTACTGAGGGAAGGCTGGCAGACGGAAACGCCAGTTGCTTTGTTCCACGTGGAACAAGGCCGTATCACCCAGACCCACGACCATCGGGAGTGAATGCATGAGCGAAAATCAAACGTACGACTCCTCCAGCATCAAGGTGCTGAAAGGTTTGGATGCCGTGCGCAAGCGCCCCGGCATGTACATTGGCGACACCGATGATGGTAGCGGCCTGCACCACATGGTCTTCGAGGTGGTCGACAACTCGATCGACGAAGCCCTCGCCGGTCACTGCGATGACATCACCGTCATCATCCACCCGGACGAATCCATCAGTGTGCGCGACAACGGTCGCGGCATTCCGGTCGACGTGCATAAAGAAGAAGGCGTCTCCGCAGCCGAGGTCATCATGACCGTGCTGCACGCTGGCGGTAAGTTCGACGACAACTCCTACAAGGTATCCGGCGGTCTGCACGGCGTAGGTGTTTCTGTAGTGAACGCCCTGTCCGAGAAACTGGTACTGACCGTTCGCCGTAGCGGCAAGATCTGGGAACAGACCTACGTTCACGGTGTTCCACAGGCGCCGATGGCAGTTGTCGGTGACAGCGAAACCACCGGTACCCACATCCACTTCAAGCCTTCGGCTGAAACCTTCAAGAACATTCACTTCAGCTGGGACATCCTGGCCAAGCGTATCCGCGAGCTGTCGTTCCTCAACTCGGGCGTCGGCATCCTGCTGAAGGATGAACGTAGCGGTAAGGAAGAGTTCTTCAAATACGAAGGCGGCCTGCGTGCGTTCGTCGAATACCTGAACACCAACAAGACCCCGGTCAACTCCCAGGTATTCCACTTCAACGTCCAGCGTGACGATGGCGTGGGTGTTGAAGTCGCCCTGCAGTGGAACGACAGCTTCAACGAAAACCTGTTGTGCTTCACCAACAACATTCCGCAGCGTGATGGCGGTACTCACCTGGTGGGCTTCCGTTCCTCGCTGACCCGTAGCCTGAACAGCTATATCGAACAGGAAGGCCTGGCCAAGAAGAACAAGGTGGCAACCACTGGCGACGACGCCCGTGAAGGCCTGACCGCGATCATCTCGGTGAAGGTGCCGGACCCTAAGTTCAGCTCGCAGACCAAGGACAAGCTGGTCTCTTCGGAGGTGAAAACCGCCGTGGAACAGGAGATGAACAAGTACTTCGCCGACTTCCTGTTGGAAAACCCGAGCGAGGCCAAGGCCGTCGTTGGCAAGATGATCGATGCTGCCCGTGCCCGTGAAGCGGCACGTAAAGCCCGTGAAATGACTCGCCGTAAAGGCGCGCTGGATATTGCCGGCCTGCCAGGCAAACTGGCGGACTGCCAGGAAAAGGACCCTGCCCTTTCCGAACTGTACCTGGTGGAGGGTGACTCCGCGGGTGGCTCGGCCAAGCAAGGCCGCAACCGTCGTACCCAGGCTATCCTGCCGTTGAAGGGTAAAATCCTCAACGTCGAGAAAGCGCGTTTCGACAAGATGATCTCGTCCCAGGAAGTGGGCACGCTGATCACTGCACTGGGCTGCGGTATCGGCCGCGAAGAGTACAACATCGACAAGCTGCGTTATCACAACATCATCATCATGACCGATGCTGACGTTGATGGTTCGCACATCCGTACCCTGCTGCTGACCTTCTTCTTCCGTCAGCTGCCGGAGCTGGTCGAGCGCGGCTACATCTACATTGCCCAGCCACCGCTGTACAAGGTGAAGAAAGGCAAGCAGGAGCAATACATCAAGGATGACGAGGCCATGGAAGAGTACATGACCCAGTCGGCCCTGGAAGATGCCAGCCTGCACCTGGACGAGTCGGCACCAGCGGTTTCCGGTGTGCAGTTGGAAGCACTGGTGAATGAATTCCGTAGTGTCATGAAGACACTCAAGCGTCTGTCTCGCTTGTACCCGGAAGAGCTGACCGAGCACTTCATCTACCTGCCGGAGGTCAGCCTGGAACAGCTGGGTGACCACGCTGTGATGCAAGCCTGGCTGGCACAGTTCCAGGAACGTCTGAATAACAGCCAGAAGTCCGGCCTGGTTTACAAAGCCAGCCTGCGCGAAGACAAAGAGCGCAACGTATGGTTGCCAGAAGTGGAAGTTACCTCCCACGGCCTGGCCAGCTACGTCACCTTCAACCGGGACTTCTTCGGCAGTAATGACTACCGTACCGTCGTCAACATTGGTGCCAAGCTGTCCAGCTTGTTGGGCGAAGGTGCTTATGTGCAGCGCGGTGAGCGCCGCAAGGCAATTGTCGAGTTCAAGGAAGGCCTGGATTGGCTGATGAACGAAACCACCAAGCGCCACACCATACAGCGATACAAAGGGCTGGGCGAGATGAACCCTGAGCAGCTGTGGGAAACCACCATGGACCCAACCGTCCGCCGTATGCTCAAGGTCACCATCGAGGATGCGATCGCAGCCGACCAGATCTTCAACACCCTGATGGGTGATGCGGTCGAGCCGCGTCGTGACTTCATCGAAAGCAACGCGCTGTCGGTATCGAACCTGGACTTCTGATCCGGTGTAGGTTCACAGAAAAGCTGCACGCTTTCACAAATAGATGACCGGCCGGGCTTCAACCATGGCCCCTGTCGGTCACCATCAAGCCCGCCTTCGCGGGCTTTTTTTTGCCTGGAATTCCTGCCGGGGCGCCCTACTCCGCTCATTGGAAAATGATGCAGATGGGGGGATTTGAGGAAGTGATTTGATGGGGCGCTGGAAGTGCTGAGAGGGTCGGCGGGCGGATCTGAGCAGCAGAGAGATTGAGAGGACTTTAAAACTAATATTTGAACACCTTAATAGTTAATTAAGCGTACGTGTTAAGTATTAATTTGAACAATTTAGTATGGAAATGGAATTTGGTGGAAGTTGCCATTTTGGATTTTTTGTAGATTTCGAAGGGATGTTGGAATAAGATCTATGACCAACTTTTCCGCTTTGCACTGAAGATTTTCAGCCAAATCAGCTGTTTGAAGCGAGAGCTTCAGACCTGATCCAAATTGCTCCAGCGATCACGAAGTGGCCGTTTAGAAATAAAGAGAGCAAGCCGATTGCTTTAGATTCTGATCAGTCATGAGAGTCATGACCAATGAGAGAAAAGGAGACCTGAAAATGTAGAAAAACGCGATCAATCCCGAGAGGACTGACCGCGCTTAGCGAAGCAGACTTGCGTCCTCAGAACCCGCAATGTCTGCTTTTTCGAAGCGACTGTCAATCCTCTCCCATTTTTTCGACCTTAGCGAGGTTACTCGACGGCACAGTGTTGCCTGTCGAAAGGCCTCACTTCGCCCGCCCTGCGCCTTGATTTTTTGGCGCAGCGTCGGCGCTCGTTTCGAGATTTTCGGAGGTGTTTCATGACAGTACGAAAGGTGGTCACGCGGCGGTCCAACCATTACCGCGGCTACTTCCCATCGCTCAAAAATAAAAAGCCTGTGCCCTGGGAGTCCCAGCTCGAAGGCGCTCTTTTTCGGCTTCTTGAGCTGTCTCCTGCGGTCATCGGCTACGTCCCGCAGCCCAGTGAGGAACGTGTTCCATCGCTCCAGGGCTACTTCAAATATTACCCAGACGTACAGGTTTTCCTCGCGGATGGGCGCGAGTGGTGGTTTGAAGTGAAGCCTCACGACCGACTGAAGATTGCCAGCGTCAGGCAGCGACTGGATGCCGCTGAGCGCTACTTCAACGCCACTGCCCGTAACTTTTCGGTGATCACTGAAAAGTTAATTGAAGCTGAACCCCTGGCTACCAATCTTAGAAGGCTGATGTATCACCGGCGCGGTCCAGAGCTTTCGCATCAGGCGTTGGAGGAGGTAATGGCGACCTTCAACGAATGGCCGCCTATGACCGTTGCAGATCTGCTCTACGTGGTTGGTGAGGGGAAAGCCTGGCGCTTGTTAGGCCTTGGGGTGGTGGGCATTGACCTTGATAGGTCAATTGACACTGACTCCCCGGTCTTCCTGCAAGGGGGGCACCGTCATGCAAACCTTTTCCCTTAGGGTGAAATTGGTCGTCATCGTTCGTGGCGTACTGATGGTGCTTGAGAAGAGGCTTATTGACCGGAAGCTGCTCTTTTTCGATGAGCTTGGTGAGCCCACGAAGCTATCCGAGAAGGAGTTCTATGAGGCCTACGAGAAGCGCGAGATCGAGATCTCCGCTGATCAGCCATACCTTGGGAGGGTTCCGTATGTGCGGAACGTCCCTCCAGATATTTCATGCTTCCCCAAAAAACATGGAGATGAGGCATTGCGTCGACGCAAGTATCTGGACGACCTAACTAAGCGCGGTAAATACAAGCTACCGGGTGACGAAGACATGATCAAGAAGCTTAGAGATATCGCCAAAAAGATTGGGGATGCGTGCGCACCCTCGGTTTCCACTATTCGACGTTGGGCAGCCAAATACATTGGCCAGAACGTAGTAAAGCTTATCCCTCAGCATGCCAAAAAGGGTCGGGCTGCCGCGATACAGGGAGAGCTCGAAGTTATTCTTGAAGGGGTGATTAATAAAACCTACCTGCAGGATACGATTCCAGCGGTCAGCGTGGTCGTTTCAGAATTCGAGGATCAGATAAAAGAGAGGAACAAAAGTCGTTTGCCTTCGGATCAGCTCAAGATCCCAAGCGGAATGACTGTCCGAAGGTACATCGCCAAGCTGGATCCGTACCTTGTGGATAAGGAGAGGCTCGGAAAACACGCAGCAGACAAGAAGCACCGTGTTGCGGCGGGTGTCCTACGTGTCCATGAGATTTTGGAACGTTGGGAAATTGATCACACCTTGTTGGACGTCCAGCTTGTGGATGAAACCTCGGGGCTGTGCATTGGGCGCCCCTATCTGACGATCGTCCTCGACCGCTTCTCTCGAATGGTGATGGGATATTTGCTCCACCTGTCGGCGCCAAATACGGAAACCGTGCTTCGTGTGATCGAACGCTCAATCCGTCCAAAAGCCGAATTGCTGAAGCGCTTTCCGAAAGTGAGAAATGAATGGTGGGCACGTGGGCTGCCGGCTCGAATAGTCCCAGACAACGCAGCGGAATTTCACGCGGGCGATCTCATCATGGGATTCAACGAGTTGGGTATCGAGATCATGTATCCCGCTTCAAGGGCCCCTCAAAGGAAAGGTGCCGTCGAACGCTTTTTCAGCACACAGAACCTGGGGCTTATCCACAACCTCCCGGGTACCACCTTCTCGAATATCCAGCAGCGTGGCGATTACGACTCGGAGAAGAATGCATGTTTCACGCTCCCTCAATTGGAGGCGGTGGTAGTGAAATGGATCGTCGATGGTTACCACCAGACTCCTCATCGGGGGCTGGACAACAGAACACCGGCTCAAGTCTGGGGGACTAGCGAGGCGAACCATGTCATCAGCCTTCCCGTCGACCTGGACTCGTTGGAGTGCATTCTGGCCAAGCGGGCCTCGGTGAAGGTTCACCATTACGGCATCGAGGTTGCCAAAGTGGGCTACCACTCTACGGAACTTGCTGAGCTCCGTATGCGTTTGGCAGACGGAGAAAAGGTAAACGTCCGCTATCGAGACGAAGCCGGGCACGTTTGGGTTCACGACCGCTTCAGAAACTTGTTCTTCAAAGTGCCCGCCAAAGATGAGCGAATGGCCGGTAAGAGCAGGGAGGTGTGGAAGGCTGCCGAGAAAGCGCTGCGAGAAAAATATAATGAGCAGCCTAGCTTCGAGGCTACGCACAGGTGCTACCAGGAAATTATGGAAGATGCAGACGAGGCCCGCCGTTCGCAGACGCTCAGAAAACGACGCGCAGCTGCCATAGCGAAAATCGACAAGGAGGGTCGAGTGACCGAAAGCACGCCTCCACCCAAGGTACTCGCTGAAGTGGAATGGACCGGTGACTCTATTCCTAACATTCCGCCAGCAGCCTTCAAGGTCTCGGTTCGTCGCCCTGCTGGGAGTTCTAAGCCATGAACGCCATCAATCTGTACGAATGCTACGAGCATGGTGAATACAGCTTTACGCTCCGCGATCGTTTTATTCACAGCCCTCAAGTCGAGCGAGCGTTGACGCGACTAGGCGATATCCACGGCGATAGTCGGCGTACCAGAGCAAGTAAAGGGTTGCTGATCCAAGGTCCAAGCGGAGTGGGCAAGAGCACATTGGTCAAGGAGTACATTCGGTCATTGGAGGAATTGGAGAGCCATGACCCACAGAAGCGGACAGTTCTGTTCGTCGAGATGCCTTCGTCTCCAACCAAAAAGAACCTGGCAGCAGCCATTTTGGCAGAGCTGAAGGATCCCTTCGCAGAGGCACGAGGACATTCGGCAGAGGTTAAATTTGCGCGAGTAGTCCTGCTGCTGAAGAACCTTGGCGTGGAGATGTTGGTCCTCGATGAGGCGCAGCACCTGGTCGATTATCGTCGTAATGGTGCGTATGAGGCAGCAGACTGGATCAAGAGTCTGATGAATGAAACCAGTATCGCGTTTGTTCTGATTGGGCTGAAGCGCACCGAAAATCTCCTGCTAGCAAACGAGCAACTGCGACGCAGGTTTTCGGCCACGGTGGCATACGATCGCTTCACCTTCTCCGCTAATACGTCTCTTCATTTCGTGATGTTGTTGCAGGCAATCGAGGGCGAACTGCCTGTTCAAACCATCAGTTTTGTAGAGCCAGCGATGATTAAACGCTTCTACCTGGCTTCCTATGGATTGATCGACTACCTCATCAAGATTGTGGACAGGGCTGTTTGGCTGGTTCAAGTCCAGGACCTTGTCGGGATTGAACTTCCTGTGCTGGCCCAGGCTTTTGAAGACGAGGTTTGGAGCTACGCCACCGAGGATCGAAACCCCTTCAGTGCGAGCTTCAATTTCCAGCCTCTGTTCGGGAAGCGGGAGCCGTTTGAGACGTTCGAAGAGAGCAGTACCTGACGGCCAAGGGCCGGGCTTATCGGCCCGGCTCTACTCCCCTGATTTTTATGTCTTCGATTTCATGGATGTGTAGGAATGTTTGGTCTTTTAATCAACCCACGACCACACCAAGACGAAAGTCTTTTGGGGTACCTGCAGCGCCTGGCGAAAGCCAACGGATTACCCAGAAAGGAACTGCTCACCGCCTTTGCACGAGCCGACGAGACCGATGTTGCGGACTGGCTGCAGATGATGGAAGGACCACTGAGCTGGCCTGCGGTATCTGCTGAGTTTCGTGATCCAAGGCCCAAGGGGGTCAAGTTATGGACGACTCATCACGCTCGTTACTGTCCGATCTGTTTGGGCGAAGCCGGTTATTGGAGAGAAAGCTGGGGCTTGACCCTGGTTACGACGTGTTCTGTCCACGGCACTGAACTCCACGGGCGGTGCCCCAACTGTCTGAAGGAAACCGATCCAAGCGCAATGAGTGCGAATAGTTGCCAAGCGTGTGGCACCTCATTGAGTGGGACCAATTTTGAGATCGCGCCGGCGAGTGATACGGCCGCCTGGCTCACCTCTGGCTTTGAAGATAGGTTTTACGCCGACTCGTTGCCAGCTGACGCGGGATTGGCGGCCCTCACCTACGAACAGTTTCACGAGTTGTCATCGCGTCTCGCTGTCAGAAGTTTGCCTACGGAAAGAACCCAGCCGCTGAAGGTTGCTGATTCGGGTTCGCTAGAGATATCGCGGCTTATGGCAAACGCGGCGGGCGTGGTTCTCATGAACTGGCCTCTCGCATTCAGAGAACTGCTGAGTGGCCTCAAGGCAGTCCATTCCGATAACGAACATTGGACGCTCAGCAGATCGTTCGGCCCGATATACCACGACATCCACCGTGATCTGGATGACTCTTGTTTTGACTTTCTTCGTCGAGAGTTCGAATCATTTCTGCAGCATGCGTGGGAAGCACCGTTAGCGAAGCGAAATCGCAATTTGAGTGAGGAGACGATTGAGAGACATCGTTGGGTGTCGTTCGATTCTGCTGCTGAAGCTTGTGGTCTCGGGGTATCAGTCATAAAACGCCTTCATCAGGAGGGACAAATCGCCTATCGGGAGAAGGTCCATGAAGATCGAGTCTTTACGGTCGTGGACCTGGATCATTTGAAGGCAATCTCGCAGCATCTCCAGGGCGTGGCTGATATGAAAGAAACCTCGACTTTGCTAAGCCTCTGTCGCAATCGGGTTAGGCAGCTGCTAGCTGGTGGTACCCTCCAGTTCTTTGGTGGAGAACCGCGCCCAGGCGAAAGGTGGCTGATTGACTGCCGCTCGATCAACGAATTGATTGATGAGAAGCTGCCTACCAGCTCTGACCAGAGCCTGGTGTCGATCAACTACTTGGCCAAGCATTCTCTGCCCAAGGGGGGTGGGTTGGTCGAGTTGGTTCAGGCAATACGTGCAGGTGAACTTCGCGCTTACGGCCCAGCTGAGAATGGCTCGGTTGCGGTAGGGGCGTGGTTACTCAAGCCGCAAGATTTTGCAGCGTGGCAACAAGCCCGAGCTGAGAACAAGAGTCCGGTCTTTCCCGGCCTGTCGGTAGTCAAGGCTGCTGCGCTGTTAGGCGTCAAAGAACAATGCGCATACGCGTTCGTTCGACTGGGTCTGCTATGGAGCACTGCTGTCGAACGAGGCCGGCGTACGCAATT
Source organism: Pseudomonas sp. s4 (assembly GCF_046764235.1). Classification (NCBI taxonomy): domain Bacteria; kingdom Pseudomonadati; phylum Pseudomonadota; class Gammaproteobacteria; order Pseudomonadales; family Pseudomonadaceae; genus Pseudomonas; species Pseudomonas sp. s4. The sequence goes on from NZ_CP177209.1 coordinate 12,241, forward strand.
GATGGTTAAGCCTCAAGCCATCGACAGATTCAGGCGTGGCTATATCTTGGGACCGGAGATTGCGGTGTATTTGGGGAAGTCGACCAGGGAGGCGTTCAAGCACCTTTGGGAGGCCAGGTTTCGCCCCGTTGCGGGGCCATCCATTCCAAACGCGGCTTGCCGGCAGTACGTTTGGGTAAGAAGCAAAAAGCTGATCGATTACCTCGCAAGTGAAGCCGCCCAGATCGACGATCCTGAAGCCATCACGTTTTTATCCACACCGATCGCTCAGCCTCGTGATTGCCGATTCAGGCATGTGGGATCAAGATAGTTAGCACGCTTTCTTTCTTGATTGCTAAAATCATCGAACCCATTTTGGAGAATCTTATGTCCCGTCTCGCTGAATTCCGCCTGCTCGAACAACAGCTCGCAGCCCAACTGGCGGAGCTGGAAGCGCTGAAAAATGACTCTGCCCTGAAGCAGGAAATGGAATTTGAAACGAAGCTGCGCAGTTTGCTCAACGAGTATGGCTACGGCCTGCGCCAAGTGGTGCTGATCCTCGATCCGCAAGCGGTGGCTTCCACTGATATGGCCCCAAAAACCTCTCGGAAACCACGCGAAGTGAAGGTCTACAAGAATCCACACAGCGGAGAGGTTGTTGAGACCAAGGGTGGTAATCAGCGTACGCTTAAGGCCTGGAAAAACGAGTATGGCGCTGAGGTAGTCGAGTCTTGGCTCGCCAATTGATTGCACTGCAGGCGGCTTCTGGCACGAGATGAATCGTGGTGCGCCCCGAATGCAAATTCCCATTCTGGGGCGTGACGAAATTTTCTGCGGGTGGTGGATTTAGAGAATTAAAACTGTCGCTAGAGGGTCCCATCTTTCGCGGCCTGCAGCCATTTGGAGAGGAAACGCAAAACTGTCGCAATCACCCAAAACGCCGGTTCAGACTGATTCGCTAGAGAATTAAAACTGTCGCAGCCTGAAACGACGCGGCTTTCACGTGTATTCAGAGCCATCATTATCGATAGCCTGCTTACAAACATGTAATTCCTGGATCACGTGGATGACAGCTCCCAGTCGGTAAGCTTCACTCATGTCTTCATGGAGTAACAGAAATGAACACCGCTAAAAGCATTGCCGCCCTCATGCTCGTAATCGCCTCCTCATCCGCTTTAGCTGAAGGAGGATCTGATCGCTTACACGGAAAGATGATTCAGGCAAATGAGCAAGCAATGCGTGCCTACGCCGCTGCCAATGGAAAAAAACCACCTGAAGTGATCCATTATCGCTACGGAATGAAACTGGATGTGGCGAGAGTTATCAGTATGACTTCGCTCAAAGGTAGCTGCGACGTGATGCCGACACAGATGAATTACGAGGACTCAACAGGTGAGTTGAAAATCCTCGAATATCGCTCTGCTGGAATTAACTGTAGAGGTCAAAACTGACCGAAGGGACAGGGTAAGTCTTGGAGTAAGCTGACCACGACCAGCGCTGCAGCTGGTCGGCTGGCCGGCAGAAGCCCTTCCCCCGGGGCATCTTGCATTACGTGTCAGGATAACTGGCAACTACTTGATCGTCCCCACTCTTGGTGAGGCCGATGACTTGATAGGCGTGTTTCATGCCATCAACCTCCATACCTGGTGAGCCAGCGGGCATGCCAGGTACCGCGACGCCTGCCAGGTCGTTGCGCTTTATGAGCTCCTGCACCTGGGCTGCGGGGACGTGACCTTCCACAAACTTGCCATCGATAACCGCGGTGTGACACGAAGCCAGCCTCGGAGCTACTCCTAGCTCTTGCTTCACCGTAACCGTCTGGCCAACTCACCCCTCAGCACACAGACCAGCTCGGACAAGAACGGGTGGAAAACAAAGCCTTGCCCGCAGGTATACCCATTGAATAAGCCTGTATCTGACGTAGGTCATGCAGAGCCTGCCAGCGGGTCGCAATCGACGATGGCTTCATTGTATACTTCGGCTCCGCATACCCCTTGAGCTACAGGAACATCAGCATGACTGTACTCCAAACGATCTACTGGCAGCCTACGCCGCCTTAGCGCTACGCCCCCTCGCAACAACCTGCTTCCGCTAGCCTCGCTCGCGGGTGCTCACTGCTGTACGCCTGGTTTTACACCTTAAGCACACAGCAAAAAATCCTCAAAATTTGAATTTGTATCGATTCGCTCGCCACTCCCTTGGCGTGCGCGATGCTTTGCCTTGGATATTTATATGCTGCAAAAACTTAGACAAACGTGGTTTTCCAACGTCCGTGCCGACGTGCTCGCGGGGCTGGTGGTCGCACTCGCGCTGATCCCGGAAGCCATCGCCTTTTCCATCATCGCCGGGGTAGATCCCAAAGTCGGTCTCTACGCCTCCTTCTGTATCTGTGCTGTCATCGCCTTTGTCGGCGGGCGCCCCGGAATGATCTCGGCGGCGACAGGCGCCATGGCACTGCTGATGGTTACGCTGGTAAAAGAGCATGGACTCCAGTACCTGCTGGCCGCGACGCTACTATGTGGCGTACTTCAAATCCTTGCCGGCTACCTGAAGCTCGGCTCGTTGATGCGCTTTGTTTCACGCTCGGTAGTCACCGGCTTCGTAAACGCATTAGCGATTCTGATTTTTATGGCGCAATTGCCTGAGCTGACCAATGTCACCTGGCATGTCTATGCCATGACCGCTGCGGGCCTGGGAATCATCTACCTGTTCCCGTATGTACCGAAAATCGGCAAGGTGATTCCCTCTCCATTGGTGTGCATTCTGACGCTGACTGCCATCGCCATTTACCTCGGTTTGGATATCCGCACCGTCGGTGACATGGGCCAACTGCCTGATACGCTCCCGATCTTCCTCTGGCCTGAAGTTCCGCTGAATTTTGAAACCCTGCGCATCATTTTCCCGTACTCGGCTGCGTTGGCAGTAGTGGGTCTACTCGAATCAATGATGACCGCGACCATCGTCGACGACCTTACCGACACCACCAGCAACAAAAACCGCGAGTGCAAAGGCCAGGGTGTGGCCAACATCGCTGCCGGCATGCTTGGCGGCATGGCAGGTTGCGCCATGATCGGCCAGTCGATCATCAACGTGAAATCTGGTGGCCGCACCCGTCTCTCGACATTGTGTGCCGGCGTTTTCCTGCTGCTGATGGTGGTATTTCTTGGCGAGTGGCTCTCCAAAATCCCTATGGCGGCACTCGTGGCTGTGATGATCATGGTGTCCATCGGCACCTTTAGCTGGGATTCCTTGCGTAATCTGAAAGAGCATCCGCTGTCGACCAACCTCGTCATGGTGGCGACCGTCGTGGTCGTCGTGGCCACTCACAATCTGGCTTACGGCGTACTGGTAGGTGTGCTGCTGGCCTCCCTGTTCTTCGCAAACAAGGTCGGGCACTACCTGGATATCAAGAGCACTCTTGAAGAGACGAAATCGCATCGGACTTACCGCGTCGTGGGCCAGGTGTTCTTTAGCTCTGCGGACAAGTTCACTGAGGTTTTTGACTTCAAGGAGGCGCTCAACAAGGTCACCATCGATCTCACACAGGCGCATTTCTGGGATATCACCGCCGTCGCAGCGCTGGATAAGGTCGTGATCAAGTTCCGACGCGAAGGCGCTGAGGTTGAAGTGCTCGGTCTCAATGAAGCCAGCGCGACAATCGTTGACCGCTTCGGCGTGCATGACAAACCCGGTGCCATCGACAAGCTCATGAGCCACTAAGGAGAACGACAATGACCCGCGTAATGGCATGCATTGATAACTCACAATCCTCATTGGCGGTCTGCGATTACGCAGCATGGGCCTCGCAACGACTCAGCGCTCCCCTGACCTTGCTTCATGTGCTGGATAAGGAGAAATATCCTGCATCCGCTGACCTCAGCGGCAATATCGGTCTCGGTAGCAGAGAACATCTGCTGGAAGAGTTGGCCATGCTGGATGCGCAGCGGGCAAAACTGGCGTTGGAGCATGGGCAGCACATGCTTGAAAAAGCTCGCGAGCGAACAGTTCACTCTGGCGCCATGTCACCTGATATGAAGCAGCGCCATGGCCATCTCGTCGAGAGCCTGAGCGATCTCCAAGACGATATTCGGTTACTGGTGATTGGAAGAGTCGGTGAGGACAGCACGCGCAGTGCCCAAAGTCTTGGCAGCCAGATTGAAGCGATAGTCCGAACTATCCACCGCCCCACCCTGATTACAACCAGCCATTTCAGGAAACCTGAAACGGTCATGGTGGCATTTGACGGCAGCGCAACAGGCCACAAGACCTTACAGATGCTTGCTTCAAGCCCGCTGTGCGAAGGCCTGCCAATTCATATCGTCATGGTTGGAACGGATTCTGAAGACAACCAGAACGCGCTGGAGAAGGCACGAACCACGCTTGCGTCTTCCGGCTCGCTGGTGCATTCCGAGATCCGCCCAGGCGAAGTAGAGTCCACACTGCATGCGTATCAGGCAGAGCACGGCATTGACCTCTTGGTCATGGGGGCGTACGGGCACTCACGCATCAGGCAGTTTCTGATAGGCAGCACGACCACGACGATGCTGCGTACATCCACTGTACCCTTATTGCTGCTTCGCTGAGCCAGTTCCACTGGCCACAGTATTTCCAGAACTGAGGAAATACCGTGGCCACCCTGGACGATGACTAACTGATCTTGCCGCTACGAGACCACATGCAACTCATAACTGAAATTGTTCACCCCGAGCTGAAATCCAAGCAGGGCAGAGTATTCCGTCGACATGCAGCTCGCGGCATCGTGATGCGGGGTGAACAGATCCTGTTGCTGTTCACCGAGCGCTATAACGATTTCAGCTTTCCTGGAGGCGGCCTTGATGGTGACGAGGACATTGTCGCAGGCCTGAAGCGTGAGCTTGAGGAAGAGACTGGTGCTCGTGAAATACAGGTGCTCCAGCACTACGGTTACATCGAGGAGTACCGGCCCTACCAAAAGCCACAGTACGATCTGATGCACATGACCTCGCATTTTTATCAATGCGAAGTAGCGCCCCAGCTAGAGCCGGTGAGAATGGAAAGCCACGAAATCGCTAATGGTATGCGGCCTGTCTGGATCAACCTGCATGAAGCCATCGCACACAATGAAGCCGTCATGCAGCGTCACGAGTCTTCGATGGGGCAGTCAATTCTGCGCGAAACCTACATGCTGAGAAAAGTCGCTTCCGAATTGTTGATGCCAATCAGCCTTTGAGCTGACTATTTGGCGAAGTCCACTTAGCCTGCCTCAGGCAAGCATCCAATGCTGCGGGAGTAATTGCGTGATTTCGCTCGCCCGCTGTGTCGGAAGCCGCATCAGTACATCCTTGAGATAGGCATACGGATCGTGCCCATTCATACGCGCCGACTGGATCAGGCTCATGATTGCCGCCGCCCTTTTTCCACTGCGCAGCGACCCGGCAAATAACCAGTTCGAGCGCCCAAGCGCCCACGGCCGGATCAAATTCTCGATCTGGTTATTGTCGATGGGCACAGCACCATCTTCCAGGTAGCGCGTCAGCGCTACCCAGCGTTTAAGGCTGTAATCCAGGGCCTTGGCCGTGGCCGAACCCTCGGGCACAAGTTCGCGTTGGGCCAACATCCACTCATGCAGTTTTTCAGCGATGGGCACCGCTGTTTCCTGACGTAATCGCCAGCGGGCTTCGTCGCTCATTTCCTTGGCGTGTCGCTCGACTTCATACAACCCGCCAATCGAGTGAAGCGCCTGCTCCGCCAACTGGCTTTTATTGGCTGCATGCAGGTCGAAGAATTTGCGGCGTGCATGGGCCATGCAGCCGATTTCGGTGATGCCCAGCTCGAAGCTGGCCTTGTAGCCGGCGAAGTCATCGCAGACCAGCTTACCGTTCCACGTGCCCAGGAAGTTACGCGCATGTTCGCCGGCACGGCTGGGGCTGAAGTCGTAGACCACGGCCTTTAGGGCCGAGAAAGGCGTGGTGCTATAGGCCCACACGTAAGCGCGGTGGGTTTTCTTTTCGCCTGGTGCGAGCATCTGAACCGGGGTCTCATCGGCGTGGATCACGCCCTGGGCCAACACATGCTCACGCAGCGCATCGACCAGAGGCTGGAGCTGCACACCGGTCTGTCCGATCCATTGCGCCAGTGTCGAACGGGCGATGGGCAGTCCGGCCCGACCAAAAATCTTCTCCTGCCGGTACAGCGGTAAATGGTCGGCGAACTTCGCCACCATCACGTGGGCCAAAAGGCCTGCGGTCGGGATGCCCTTGTCGATCACTTGGGCCGGTACAGGCGCCTGGATCAGTGTTTCACACTGACGGCACGTCCATTTTCCACGCACATGCCGCTCAACTGTGAACACGCCCGGAGTGTAATCGAGCTTCTCGCTGACGTCTTCGCCGATTCGCTGAAGCTGGCAGCCGCACACGCACTGAGTATTCTCTGGTTCGTGACGGATCACGGTTCGCGGAAACTGCGGCGGCAGTGGTGCACGCTTGGGCTTATGACGTGGCTCGGCCGGTGCGGCCGGCGGATTGGCTGCCTTCAGCTCGGCTTCGATAGCTGCGATATCGGTATCGAGCAGATCATCAAGCAGACTGCCTTGGTCGGGGCTCAGTTGCTCGCTGCGCTTGGCGAACTTGTGTCGCTTGAGGATGGCGATTTCATGAGCCAGTTGCTCGTTGACCGTTTCGAGGCGTTGGATTTTCTGGCTCATGGAGTCGACCTGGGACAGCAACTGCATAGCCTGTTCGGCCAAGCCGCGCAGCTGTTCCGGTGTCATCTGGTCGAGATTGGGCGAGGAAGTCATGCCGCTGATTGTGTCAGAGCAGGTCGTCAACAGCGATAAACCGATGGGCTAATGGCAGGGGCTAAAGCACTGTGATCGCGCTGCCTGCGCCGACCCGCTGCCACGGCAAACCCAGTACCAAGGCTTGAAGTTGCTCGTTATCGAGTTCGACTTCCGATCCGTGACGGATGCCGGGCCAATGAAACTTGCCTTGGTTCAATCGTCGCGCTGCCAGCCAAATGCCCACACCGTCATGCACCAAGACTTTCATTCGGTTGGCACGGCGATTAGCGAAGAGGTATGCGCAGTGCGGCTTCGCCACACCGAACACCGCGATCACCCTGGCCAGCGCGGTCTCGGTACCGGCGCGCATGTCCATAGGCTCGGTGGCAAGCCAGATGGCATCGATCCGAATCATTCCAACAGGTCTCGCAGAAAGGTGGCACAGGCGACAGCGCTTTCGGTCGGCCAGTTCACTTTGACGGTGCCACGCGGGTGCTGGATTTCAATGCAGATACTTGATGAAGCTGCCTGCGAATGTCCTCCGGCTAGCGGCAAGGGCACTGGAATGAAAGCAGGTTGCAGCGCCATAGTTTTGTTCGTGAGTACCCTAATCCATTTATGTACGAGGTTCGCGTTAAGGCTGTGCTTCTGCGCGACGCTGGCAATCGATGCGCCGGGCTGGGCGCACTCTTGGACAACTTGGGCCTTGAAGGATTTTGAATAGGAACGGCGTTGTGACTGCATGGAAAGACCCGCTTAAAAGGCTAGAAATGGTGTCCACTTAAATTAGGTGGACACCATCGCCTTTGGCGTCGGGGTCAGGAAGGTGAGTTGGCCGGACGGTTACGCTTCACCGCCCTCATGTCCGTTTCAACGTGGTCGACGACCTTGAAGCCGTTTGCCTCCAAGTGCGCTATCCATTTCTTACAGCAACCGCAATTAGCGTCCCGGTGCACATCGATAGTCAGGGGCTCCGCAGCAAAGGCGGCTGAGGCGATTAGAAGTGACGCTGCGGTACTTAAACCGAGGAAGCGGCGCTTACTTGTCATGAGTGTGCTCCTTCCCGTCTTTGTGCACATGGGTTTTGGGAGTAGAACCTGTGTGGTGGTCCGAGTGCGCCTCGCCGGACTCGTGTTCACCGTGGTGCTCCGCTACTGATGAAGACTCCGAATGCGAACTGCCATGATCATGACTTTCCTCAGCCACGCCGTTTGCTGCGGAATCATCATGATTTCCATGACCTGATTTCGCACCACCGTGTTGGCCTTCATGGTTATGCATATCGCTTTCGCCACCGCCATGTTGGTGACCACCACTGGAAGCGACCATCATCTGGTACTGCTCAGCATTGAGTTGCGGTAGCTGGTCCAGGAACGCGACGATTCCCCAGATGTACTGGTCGTCCATGCTCTTACCCCAGGCTGGCATGCCTGTCGCTTTGATACCGTGCTTGATGGTCCAAAACGCAGCAGCAGGGTCACCGCTTACACCTATCTCGGTGAGGTTTGGTGGGGATGGGTATAGGGCTTGGCTGAGTTCAGTTTTCTCCACCCCTGGCGCGAGGTGGCAACCGATACACATGGCGTTGTAGTTGCCTGCCCCTGCTTGGATGAGAGCAGGATCTTTAAGGTTTGGCACCTCAATGTCGCTTGCTCGGACTTCAATCGAGCGATCCCGCGCCATGGCCAAAAACGCATGCACAGCGGGGAAGTGTGGGTCGTCCGCACCAACGTTCACGAGACCGAAGTAAGCAGCACCTAGCACTGCTGCGCTAGTAACAGCACCTGCCGCCACCAGCGTTGTAATTGTTTTTTTCATGTTGAGTTCTCAAAACCACATCCGAATACCGGCCACAAAACGAGCTTCGTCCACGTCCCCGCCTTCATCCCGAATGAAATCGGCGGTTTTGCCGTAGGAACGGCTCCAGGTGACACCTATGTATGGCGCGAACTGGCGAACAATCTCGTACCGTAACCGCAGCCCGACTTCGGTGTTTGCCAGGCCAGAGCCGACGCCGCGTTCCGGGTCGTTCTTGCCATAAAAGTTGGCCTCAGCGGTTGGCTGAAGAATTAAACGATTGGTTAGCAAGATGTCGTACTCGCCCTCCAGACGGGCAGCGGTTTGACCGTTCTCGCCGATAAAGGCGGTGGCTTCAGCTTCGAAGTCATACAGGGCCAGGCCCTGAATACCGAACGCAGCCCAGGTCTGCGGATCCTCCGGTTTGAAATCCTGCCGGACGCCGGCGACAACATCCCACCACGGGCTTACCGAGCGGCCATAGAGGAGCTGCAGCTCAGCATCTTCAGTCACACCATTGGTTCGTTCACCTTCCGAGCGAATCCAGAGCCTATTGATATCGCCGCCCACCCAGCCGGATGCATCCCAAGCAAGCGTGCTACCTTCATCGGCATCTTGGTATTCCAGTTGGTCTAGCAAGAAAAAGCTGTTGAACCCGCTGTCATCCATTTTGTGCCCGTCAAGCGGGGGGAAGGCAGCCTGCCGGTCGGCATCAGTCAGCACCGGGATTGGCGTACGGCTGGTCGGGGTCGGCGAATCAGCGTTCCCGTTTCCCATCGTGGAATGACCCATCGCGCCATGATCCATGCCTTCCATGGACCCGTGATCCATGCCTTTCATGCTTCCATGGTCCATCTTGCTGTGGTCCATCGAGGCGGGTTTCGCTTTGGGCTGGCCATGGCCCATTTTGCTGTGATCAACGGGTGCAGGTTGCGTGGGTTGCTTGCTCGCGCCCATCTGGCTGTGGTCCATGCCCGGCATCGCAGCCTGTGATGAGGCGTGGTCCATCTGCATGGCACCGTGGCCCATTGCCGAGTGGTCCATTCCGGAATGATCCATTTCAGCGGCGAAGCTGGGCGAAACGCCCAGCACACCTAAAGAAACGGCGAATGCCAGCAGCGATGGTCGTGCAACGCTATTGGCCATTTTTCCCTGCCTTAGCTTTGTCGCTGCCATGCGATTCCATCATTTTGCTGTGATCCATTCCTTCCATGGAACCATGATCCATGCCCTCCATAGAGCCATGATCCATGCCTTTCATGGAGCCGTGATCCATGCCTTCATGGTTCATGCCCTGGGCTTGCTTGCTCTTCGAGCCGTTCGATTGCGCCGCGTTGGACGACTTTTGAGAGTGCTGATCATGGTTGTCACTGGACCAGGAAGACGGGGCGTACACCGCGAGCAGGCCAACCATCGCGGCAGAGAGGAAAAAGGCGCTTCGTTTCATTGGTTTGCTCATCTCGTATCTCCAGTTCATTCGTCCACGCGGACTTCTCGGAACATGCCCATCTCCATGTGGTACATGAGGTGACAGTGATAGGCCCAGCGCCCGAGTGCATCTGCGGTTACGCGATAGCTTCGTTTCGAGCCAGGCGGCATATCGATCGTGTGTTTTCGCACCATGAAATTGCCGTCCTCATCCTCCAGGTCACTCCACATGCCGTGCAGATGGATGGGGTGAGTCATCATGGTGTCGTTGACCAAGGTAATACGCAGGCGCTCGCCGTACTTGAGCCGCAGCGGCTCTGCGTCAGAAAACTTGATCCCATCGAAGGACCAAGCGAACTTTTCCATATGCCCGGTAAGGTGCAGTTCGATTGTCCGGCCAGGTTCCCGGCCGTCAGGGTCGATGAAGGTGCTACGCAAATCCGAATACGTGAGAACCCGACGCCCGTTATCGCGAAGCCCGATCCCCGGATCGCTCAGCTTTGGCGTAGGGGTCATGGTCTGCATATCGACCAGAGGGTTGTTTGTTTCGGAGGCGGGATGGTTCTGCATGGCACCGCTGGCGGCCATATTGCTTTGGTCCATACCGGTCATGTTGCCGTGGTCCATGCCAGCCATCTTGCTATGGTCCATACCGGCCATGCTGCCGTGGTCCATGCCAGCCATCTTGCTATGGTCCATACCGGCCATGCTGCCGTGGTCCATGCCAGCCATCTTGCTATGGTCCATACCGGCCATGCTGCCGTGGTCCATGCCAGCCATCTTGCTATGGTCCATACCGGCCATGCTGCCGTGGTCCATGCCAGCCATCTTGCTGTGGTCCATACCGGCCATGCTGCCGTGATCCATGCCACCCATGCTGCCGTGGTCCATCCCCATATCACTCATGGAGATGAGAGGCCTTGGATCTACAGCCGGCACCGGTGCCTGCAGGCCCTCACGGACAGCCAAGGTACCCCTTGAATAGCCGGTGCGATCCATGGATTGAGCAAAGATGGTGTAAGCCTGCTCGTTTTCAGGCTCGACAATGACATCGTAGGTTTCAGCAACGGCAATCCGGAATTCATCGATCGACACTGGCTTAACGTACTGACCGTCGGCTGCGACAACCGTCATTTTCAAGCCGGGGATCCGCACGTCGAAATAGGTCATCGCCGAGCCATTGATAAAGCGAAGCCGGATTTTCTCCCCTGGCTTGAAGATTCCCGTCCAGTTCCCATTTGGCGCCTGGCCGTTCATGAGGTAGGTGTAGGTGTGCCCGCTCACGTCAGCGAGATCGGTTGGGCTCATCTTCATCTCGGCCCACATCTTTCGATCGGCCACAGCAGCAGACCAACCTTTCTCGCTCACGTCGTCGACGAAGTCGCCAACGGTGCGCTTGTGGAAGTTGTAATAGTCCGACTGTTTTTTGAGCTTGGACATAACCCGCGCCGGGTCTTCGTCGGTCCAATCACTCAGCATGACGACATAGTCACGATCGTAGGTGAAAGGCTCTGGATCCTTGGCATCAATCACCAGCGCACCGTAAACACCGACCTGCTCCTGGAAGCCCGAATGGCTGTGGTACCAGTAGGTGCCGTTCTGGTGGACCTTGAACTTGTACTCGTACATGCCGTCGGGAGCGATGCCATGGAAGCTTAGACCCGGCACGCCGTCCATATTCGCCGGCAGGATGATGCCGTGCCAGTGGATGGACGTGTCCTGCTTCAAGCGGTTGCGAACCCGTAGCGTGACCGTGTCGCCTTCGCGCCAACGGAGTATTGGTCCTGGCAGCGAACCGTTGATGGCCATCGCCGTTCGAGCTGCCCCGGTAATGTTCACCGGGAGCTCCCCGATGTACAGGTCAAAATCGGTGCCGGTCAGTACGTTAGGCTGGCCAGGGCTGGTTACGGCCCAGACCGGCGCGCGCCACATGCCCAGCCCACCCAGTAGTCCGGTAGCAGCCAGGCCTTTGACGAATGAACGTCTCGTGGTTTTGCTTTGCATGCCGTTGCGTCCAATCAGGTAGATCGCTGATATCCAGACTGCGGGATCCGCAGCCATCTGGTTTCAATTGAGCTCCCCCAAGCCTCGTAGACTTTCGCCAAAGCACAAGGATTGCGGGAGGCAATACCCCGAAAGCTGACATAGTTCAGATTCCGGGGTGATTACATTTCTGTAAGCTAAGCTCAGCAGCTCTCGTGGCCGGGGTGCTTTTGGCTTTGGGCGGTAACAGGAGCCTCTGCTTTTTTCTCCTGAGCAACCTGGTAAGCCTGCATGGAAGATGCACGTGCAGCTTCCATCCTGGCGAAGGTGCGATCCGCGCCGCCTTCAGCCAGGGCGAGGCTCGCCATGCCGAAGGTGACTACCATCACAATCGCTTTGATCATGTTCATTTGCGTTTCCTCTAAGGGTCAGTTTCGCCTGATTGGCGCCGTTCACAGTGCTCAAGCTAGCTACCCGGCACTGTCAGCAAGCTGAGCCCGACATTACTTTTCCGTCAGCTTCTGGTTGGGTGCCTTTTTTGCTGCACACTGAAGGGCATCCAAGGGGGCGCAGCAGATGAAATTACTCGTAGCCGAAGATGAGCCAAAAATCGGGGCCTACCTGCAGCAAGGGCTGACGGAGGCAGGCTTTACCGTCGATCGTGTGGTCACAGGGACCGACGCGCTGCAATACGCTTTGAGCGAGGCGTATGACCTGCTGATTCTTGATGTAATGATGCCGGGGCTAGACGGCTGGGAGGTGCTGCGGATGGTACGTGCGGCAGGGAAAGAGGTCCCAGTCTTGTTTTTGACGGCCCGTGATGGCGTGGACGATCGCGTGAAAGGGTTAGAACTCGGGGCTGACGATTACCTGGTCAAACCCTTTGCATTCTCGGAACTGCTAGCGCGTGTGCGCACTTTGCTGCGAAGAGGCAGCAGTGGCTATGCTCAGACCACTATGAAGATGGCTGACCTGGAGGTAGACCTGCTTAAGCGCCGGGCCACCCGAAATGGCAAGCGGATCGACCTCACAGCCAAGGAGTTCTCCTTACTGGAACTACTCATGCGCCGACGCGGCGAGGTACTGCCGAAGTCCCTGATCGCATCGCAGGTGTGGGATATGAACTTCGACAGCGACACTAACGTGATCGAGGTTGCTGTTCGTAGGTTGCGGGCCAAGATTGATGACGATTTCGCCCCCAAGCTCATACATACAGTTCGTGGCATGGGCTATCTGATGGATGTTCCCGAGTAATGCGCGCCCAATCGTCGCTCGTTAAACGCCTTACCCTCATGTTCATGTTCGCGGTCATCGCCGTATTGGTCGTTGCCGGCGTGAGCTTCTACATGCTCAGTCAGCACCATTTCCAGATGCTGGATGAGCAAGCCCTGGCCGAGAAACTCGAATCCACCCGGCACATCCTTTCACTTTCAGCAGCACGTGATGAACTTGAGGATCAGGAGCCTCAACTGCGTGCTTTGTTGGGGACTCATCAGGACCTTTCTGCGGAGATTCTTGATGCTGACGGTACTGTCCTGTTCTCGGACTCCAAGGCATCCCGCATCCCTGAGCGCTTTAAGCAGGCCTCTTCTGGCGCCGTTTGGGACTGGCAAATCGACTCGCGGAACTTCCGGGGGATTACCTCTCAACTGGCTATAGCGCAGGCGCAGGCGCCGGTAACAGTCATGTTGATGCTGGATGTCACCAGCCATGCCCACTTTTTCAAGACGCTGCAATGGTGGTTCGGCATTGGCTTGGTCATCAGCGCTCTGGTTAGTGCAGGATTGGGGTGGATCGTGGCCAAGAGCGGTCTTCGGCCGGTTGGGCAGATCACCAAGGTGGCGACATCCATGTCTGCCCGGTCCCTTCGCGAGCGAATTCCATTGGAGCCCGTGCCGCTTGAATTGCAGGAGCTGATCCTCTCCTTCAACGGAATGCTTGCACGCCTGGAAGACGCGTTCGTCCGGCTATCAAACTTCTCAGCCGACATCGCACATGAGCTGCGGACTCCGGTAAGTAATCTTCTGACGCATACCGAAGTCGTTCTGACCAAAAAACGCGACCTCGATGCCTACGAAGACAACCTCTACTCCAATCTTGAAGACCTCAAGCGCATGTCGCGCATGATCGATGACATGCTGTTCCTGGCAAAAGCTGATAACGGCTTGATCATCCCCGAGCAGGTTGATATCGATCTGGTCGGGCTAGTGTCCAGACTGATTGAGTACTACCAGCTTGCAGCCGAAGACCGAAGCATTCGGCTTGCCCTTCAAGGCGAAGGTACGATCCGTGGTGACCGGCTAATGATTGACCGGGCGGTTTCCAACATTCTATCCAACGCTTTGCGCTATACCCCCGAAGGCCACGATATCGCCGTCCGGATTGTCGAGGCGGCTGATCAAGTGAACCTGTCCGTCCAGAACAATGGGGCCACGATTGATCCGGAACATATCAACAAAATCTTCGACCGGTTCTATCGCGCTGACCCTGCAAGGCGGGAAGGAAGCCCAAGCAACGCCGGCTTGGGTCTGGCCATAACGCGTTCGATCATCGAGGCTCATGGTGGGCGAATTTGGTGTACCTCCGCTGACGGCGTGACGAGTTTTCACATCGCTCTGCCGCACGCCAAACAATCCACTTCCAAGCCTCAAACGGCTTAATGCTCATTTCATGCGTGTAACCTATACTCGGCCATCATGAACCGGCTCCTACGACTGTTCACCATCCTGCTTCTAATCGCATCGCTTCCTCTCAACGGCATGGCGGGAGTCGACTCAGCCATTGAACCATGCCCCATGCAAACCATGGGGATGGAGATGATGGCGGGGATGGATCACGATTGTTGCCAGGATACTGATCCAGGATCAGCTGCCGACCACTCCAAAGCCTGCAAAGTGGGCCAGGAGTGTAGAACCGCGAGCACAGTTCAGGTCGAAATAATTAACCCCACGCTCACCTATTCTGCGCCTAGGCCAGTAGATACCTATGCGGTGAGCCTCGTAAACAGGGCGCCTCCTGACCCTTGGCGGCCACCCCGCGCCTGATTACCTCTTAAATTCACCCCATCGTCCTGTTTTGCAGCCGGATGATGGCATGCGCTTGCGCGCTGATTTTTTGAGGAATCATTTCCATGACTCCCCCACGTTACCGATTAGGGATGGCATGTCTGGCCGCTCTGATCAGCCTGTTGTCGACGTTACCGGCTCAGGCTACACCGTTGTCTCTGGAGGAAGCGCTTCAACTTGCCGAACGCAATGCCCCCATCCTCCAGGCCAGGCAAGAGCAAATGACGGCCGCTCGACACGCTGTGATCCCAGCAGGCGAGCTGCCTGATCCACGTCTCAACCTAGGAGTGCAGAACCTTCCTGTTGACGGCAGTGATCGTTGGAGCATGAACCGCGATTTCATGACGATGCAGGTTGTCGGCCTCTCCCAGGAAGTACCAAACCGGGACAAGCGGGAGGCACGAGTTGAGACGGCACGAGCGAGCGTTGAGCGAGCCGATGCAGAGGCGGTGTTCGAGCGCTTAAAAGTGCGTGCTGCCACAGCCCAAGCTTGGGTCGCGGCGTACACCGTTCAACGGAAACTGCAGCAGTTTGAGGACTTCTACAAAGAAAACCGTCTGTTGGCCGCAGCAATCCGCGCACGCCTGGCCGGCGGTACCGGCGCGACGGCCGACGCACTTGCTCCTGACCAGGAAGCTGCGCAACTCGATGAGCAAAAAGATGTTCTGCTCACACAGGCCGCTCAGGCACGGGCTGCACTCAAGCGATGGATTGGAGAGGATGCTGATCCGCAAGCTCAAGCATTTCCGCGCTGGCCAGTGAGCGCGCCGGACTATCTACACGCTATACATGCACATCCAGAATTGGCGACCTACAACGCCCTTACGCGGGAAGCACAAGCTCAAGTGCACCAAGCCTTGGCAGAAAAGAAGTCGGACTGGGGGTGGCAGGTGGATTACCAGCGGCGCGGGCCTGAATTCAGCAATATGGTGAGCCTGCAGGTAAGTTTCCAACTGCCCTTGTTCGCTGGCTCACGGCAGGACCCGATGATCGCGGCACGTCGCGCACAAGTCCGGCAACTGGAGGACGAACAGGAAGCGGCATTGCGTGAGCATAAAGCGCAGCTGGAGACAGATCTTGCGGATTACCAGCGATTGCAGCGAGCAGTGCAGCGCAGCCGTGAAACATTGTTACCGCTAGCGGAGGATCGAGTCCGCCTCGCCCTTGCTGACTATCGAGCCGGTAAATCACCCTTAAGTGAGGTTCTCACCGCTCGACGTCAGCGGGTTGAAACACGACTGCAAGACATCGATCTGCAAGGACAGTTGGCCGCGACAGCTGCACGGCTGCACTTCGCGTATGGAGAGGTGCGCGCATGAGAAATTCAACTATCAGCCTTGTGGTATTGGCCGCGTTGGCTATCGGCGGTGGCGTTGGCTATCAGCTAGCAAAGCGTGGGCAGGTGTCCACTGCCTCCCCTGAAACGCTACAGAAGGTGCTGTATTGGTATGACCCGATGTACCCCCAGCAGCACTTTCCAGCACCGGGCAAGTCGCCCTTCATGGACATGCCACTGGTGCCGAAGTACCAGGAAAGCACCGCTGCTGAGGTGAGCCCCGCAGTTCAAGTTTCACAGGGGCTCCAACAAAACCTGGGGGTCCGTCTGGCTACCGTAGCGAAAGGGCAGCTTGCTCGAACCCTCCAGGTGAGCGGCGTGCTTACCTTCGATGAGCGGGATTTTAGCGTTCTGCAGGCTCGTACCGGTGGCTACGTCGAACGCACCTATGGCCGCGCTACAGGCGACGTGGTTGCCAAGGGCGCCCCATTGGCAGATGTGTTGACGCCTGAATGGGCGGGCTTGCAGGAAGAGTACCTGGCGCTTCAGCGATCTGGGGACAATGAATTGCGCGCTGCAGCTCGGCAACGACTACTGCTGGCGGGTATGCCTGCCGATCTTATCAACCGGATTGACCGTACGGGAAGGGTCCAGAATTCGGTAACGCTCTTGGCCCCAACAGCAGGCGTCCTTCAGGCTCTGGAATTGCGGCCAGGCATGACAATGACACCGGGTGCAACGTTGGCGAAGATCAATGGTATCGCGAACGTCTGGCTTGAGGCCGCAGTACCTGAAGCGCAAGCCCAAGGCCTACAGGAAGGACAGGCAGTGCAGGCGAATCTGGCAGCGTTCCCAGGCGAACCTGTTCCCGGCAAGCTGACCGCATTGCTGGCTGATGCGGATCTGCAAAGCCGCACCTTGCGGCTTCGTATAGAACTGCCCAACCCCGGCGGCCGGTTGCGCCCAGGCATGACCGCGCAGGTTTCCCTCCATCCGTCCGGGCAACAGGATGACAGCCTACTGGTGCCAGCCGAGGCGATCATTCGGACGGGGAAACGCGATCTCGTAATGGTGTCAGAAGACGGAGGTCGATTCCGGCCGGTGGAAGTAGTGCTCGGCCAGGAAAGTGCTGGCCAGGTGGTCGTGCTGCGAGGCCTTCAGGCGGGCCAGCGCGTTGTGGCGTCCGGGCAGTTTCTGCTGGACTCCGAAGCGAGCTTGAAAGGTATCGAGGCCGTTACTGCTGGCGATGCTCCACTTGCGCAACCTGTACAGCCGGCTCTACATCAGGCCAATGGGCGCATCGTTCAAATAGAAGGTAATCAGCTGACCATCGCTCATGGACCGTTCGTGACGCTGGGCATGCCTGGTATGACGATGACTTTCCCTGTGGCAGATCCCCGCTTGATTGCCGGACTCAAGGTTGGCGAACGCATCCGGTTTGGAGTGCGCGAGCGCGATGAAGGCATGGTCATCGAGCAAATAACCCAGCAGGAGAACCAGCCATGATCGCGAACCTGATTCGTTGGTCGGTTGGCAACCGCGTCCTGGTCCTGCTGGCAACACTGTTTGCCGTAGCTTGGGGCGTTTTCTCTCTGCGCAGTTTGCCGATCGACGCGTTGCCTGACCTGTCAGATGTGCAGGTGATTATCCGCACCTCCTACCCAGGGCAGGCACCGCAGATCGTGGAAAATCAGGTGACATATCCCCTGACCACCACAATGCTTTCCGTACCCGGAGCCAAGACAGTGCGGGGCTTTTCAGCATTTGGAGACAGCTTCGTATATGTGTTGTTTGAGGACGGCACAGATCTCTATTGGGCGCGGTCCAGGGTGCTCGAATACCTAAGCCAGGTTCAGTCTCGATTACCGGCGTCCGCTAAGCCAGTGCTCGGACCCGATGCCACTGGTGTAGGCTGGATCTACCAGTATGCGCTGGTGGACCGCAGTGGTACCCATGACCTGGCACAGCTGCGCAGCCTTCAGGACTGGTTCCTGCGCTTCGAGTTGAAAACTCTTCCGGACGTTGCCGAAGTGGCGACGATAGGCGGGATGGTCAAGCAGTACCAGGTAGTGCTCGATCCGCTGCGCATGGCCAGCTTGGGAATCACTCAAGTTGAGGTTTCGGACGCCATCGCCAAGGCCAATCAGGAAACCGGTGGCGGCGTGCTCGAACAAGGCGAAGCTGAGTTCATGGTAAGGGCTTCCGGCTATCTGAAGTCACTCGATGATTTCCGAGCCATTCCCCTGCGCCTGGCTGCGAAGGGTATACCCGTAACACTGGGCGATGTAGCCACTGTACAGCTGGGCCCTGAGGCACGTCGCGGCATCGGCGAGCTTGATGGACAGGGCGAAGCGGTGGGCGGCGTAGTAATTCTGCGCAGTGGCAAGAATGCGAAAGATGCCATCGCTCACGTCAAATCCAAGCTTGAATCGCTGGAAAAAAGCCTGCCTGCCGGGGTCGAGCTGGTCACTACCTACGACCGTAGCCAGTTGATCGATCGTGCTGTGGAAAATCTGAGCCAGAAGCTGATTGAAGAGTTCATCGTGGTCGCACTGGTGTGCGCTGCATTTCTTTGGCATCTGCGCTCATCGTTGGTCGCCATCGTCTCGCTTCCGGTTGGTGTCCTCATTGCCCTGATCGTCATGCGCCACCAGGGCATCAACGCCAACATCATGTCGCTTGGGGGCATAGCCATTGCAATCGGTGCGATGGTGGACGCCGCTGTGGTGATGATTGAGAACGCGCACAAACGGGTTGAGGCTTGGCATACGTGGCACCCTGGAAAGTCGTTGCGTGGCGAAGATCATTGGAAAGTGATGACTGAGGCAGCAGTCGAGGTCGGGCCTGCGCTGTTCTTCAGCCTCATGATCATTACGCTGTCCTTCATACCGGTATTCACCTTGCAGGCTCAGGAGGGAAGGCTGTTTGCGCCCCTCGCATTCACCAAGACTTATGCAATGGCAGCAGCAGCGGGCCTTTCGGTTACCCTGGTACCCGTGCTGATGGGGTACTGGATTCGGGGTCGTTTACCGGCAGAAGAGCGCAACCCACTCAATCGAACCCTGATACGGCTCTATCGCCCAGCATTGGAGATCGTTCTACGCCGGCCAAAGCTCACGTTGGCGGGTGCACTGTTGATTTTGCTCAGCAGTGTCTGGCCCCTGAGCCAGCTCGGCGGCGAATTCTTGCCGCCACTGGATGAAGGCGATTTGCTGTACATGCCGACTGCCCTGCCAGGTCTTTCGGCGCAGAAAGCCTCTGAGCTTTTGCAACGTACGGACCGGCTGATCCGAACGGTACCGGAGGTCGCCAGTGTCTTCGGTAAAGCGGGCCGGGCTGAATCAGCGACCGACCCGGCCCCGCTGGAGATGTTCGAGACGACTGTCCGACTTAAACCGAAGGATCAGTGGCGAGCAGGGATGACCACTGAGAAGCTGATCGAAGAGCTGGACCGTACCGTGCAGGTACCTGGGCTAACCAATATCTGGATCCCACCGATTCGAAACCGTATCGACATGCTCGCAACCGGTATCAAAAGCCCGATCGGCGTAAAGGTTGCCGGCAGCAATTTGAATGAGATCGACCGGGTGACTCTGGCTATCGAGAAGGTGGCCAAAACGGTTCCAGGGGTGACTTCCGCCCTCGCCGAGCGATTAACCGGTGGACGCTACATCGATCTGGATATCGACCGCCAATTCGCAGCGCGTTACGGCCTGAACATTGCTGATGTCCAAGCGATTGTTGCCGGCGCCGTTGGGGGCGAAAACATCGGCGAAACCGTAGAAGGCCTGGCGCGATATCCCATCAGTGTTCGGTACCCACGGGAGTGGCGTGACTCTGTTGATGCCCTGCGGCAGCTACCGATTTACACCAGCCAAGGGGGGCGAATCACACTGGGAACCGTGGCACGGGTGCGTATTGCGGACGGTCCACCCATGCTCAAGAGTGAAAACGCGCGCCCCTCGGGCTGGGTGTATATCGACGTGCGGAGACGGGACCTGTCCTCCGTCGTTGCCGACCTGCGCCGGCTAGTCGATCAGCAGGTGAAGCTCGATCCTGGCATAAGCTTGAGCTATTCCGGGCAGTTCGAATACCTGGAGCGCGCCAATGCGCGCTTAGCATGGGTAGTACCGGCGACGCTGGCCATTATTTTCGTCCTTCTCTACCTCACGTTTGGCCGCCTCGGTGAAGCGCTGCTGATCATGGCTACCTTGCCATTTGCGCTAACCGGCGGCGTATGGCTGCTGTACATGATGGGCTACAACCTGTCGGTGGCCACGGGTGTCGGTTTTATCGCCTTGGCTGGGGTCGCAGCAGAGTTTGGAGTCATCATGCTGATCTACCTCAACAATGCCTGGACTGAACGAAACGGCAACGGTACGCAGGGGCAACCTGCGCTTCTGGATGCTATCCGCGAAGGGGCCGTGCAGCGCATCCGCCCCAAAGCCATGACCGTAGCAGTGATCGTCGCAGGCTTGATGCCAATCCTCTGGAGTAGCGGTACCGGCAGCGAAGTCATGAGCCGGATCGCTGTACCCATGGTCGGCGGCATGCTCACCGCGCCTTTGCTCTCACTATTTGTAATCCCTGCGGCTTACTGGCTCGTCAGGCGCCGCGGACTCGCTGTACACGATAACCCCCAAACAGGAGTAACCCGATGAAGAAGCTACTGATCAGCGCTGGCCTGGTGTTCGCCGTTGCGGCGGCGGTGCAGGCCCAAGACATGTATGGCACGGATATGAAGAATATGCCCATGGAAGGCAACGAGACCCAAGGCAGCCAGGCGGCTCCGACTGCATCGGCTGAGGGAACCATCAAAGCTTTGGAACCAGGTAAAGTTACCTTGGCGCATGGACCAGTATCAGCCCTGAAATGGCCGGCAATGACCATGGGCTTCAGCGCTACCGAGCAGCAACTCAAGGGACTCAAGGTAGGCGACAAGGTCAGCTTCGATTTCCGAATGAATGGGGGCACAGCGACGATCGTAGGCATTCGCAAGCAGTGACGGATTGACTTCTAACCCTGCCTATTAGAGCTGATAGGCAGGGTCATTTAGCCAAACTTTGGAAAAAGTGCTGCCGCAATTCCTGACCGCGCCGCCTTCAGCTCTGTGCCTCGGGACGCTAGTTGGTCTTTGCGCTCTGTAGCCGGGATGCATTCAGATCAGAGTAGTAGCTGACGTTTGAGCAGAGATCTTCGTGCATCACGATCTATATGGGTCGAAAGCGGACAGGGCATCGCAAAGTCATCCAACTGCCTGAGTTATCCGAACGCCAACAAGGATTCCACCGAGCTTGTCGACAAGAAAACCCGCGACAACTCAGAGTGTTATCCGAGCAAACAGACTTTGGATACCCTATTCCCGCTAGAAACACTGCCGCTGAAACCCTCCTGGCATGTAGCTCCTTCGTCCTACGCTTCAGCCTCTATGACCCCCACCCAACCTTTCGCGCAGGTGCGGAACGAACCTAGGCGTAACGCGGGTATAAGCTTCGTAGGCAGCGCCAAACTGCTTGTGCATTTCCCGCTCTTCGGAAACCGCCAAACGCCCGTACATCACCAGCAACACCGGGAACATTGCCAGCGTCAGCAGCGTCGGCCACTGAAGGAGAAAGCCCAGAAGAATCAGCACAAATGCCACGTACTGCGGATGTCTGATCCAGCCATAGGGCCCGACCGTTGCAAGTGAACGGCGGCGTTGCGCGTGATATAGCACGTTCCAGGCGGCAGAAAGCAAATAGAAGCCGAAACCCAGGAATAGGTAACTGGCAATGTGCAAAACACTGAAGTGTGGGTTGCCCTGGTCACCGAGCAACGTCGACCACAGATGGCCGGATTCGTGGGAAAGCAGATCGAGGTTGGGGAACCTGGCCTGCAACCAGCCTGACAACAGATAGATCGTCAGGGGGAAGCCATACATTTCCACAAACAGGGCAACGATGAAGGCCGAGAATGCACCGAAGCTCCTCCAGTCTCTCGCCGTTGCCGGCTTGAAGAAACTGAAGGCAAACATGATGAAGATCGCGGAGTTGATGAAAACCAGCGACCAGAGGCCATACGCGCTTTCACCATGATTCATGATGGATCTCCCGGCTTATGGATATCAGCCTTATCGGAGGGGGCCGGTTTGCTCTGGCCCTGGTGATGGTGTCCCCCATGTCCTCGATGCATGAAGACATGCATCAGCGGACAGGCGAGCAACAACAGATAAGGCAGGGCTCCAACGACATGGGCAAGGTGCTCGGTGAGCAGGAAGTAGACGGCGATCCCACCGATTACCACCAGGCCGATTGCATAGCGTGAACGCCAGAAACTGTGTGGTGAGCCGTTTTCATCGAAGTGAGGGTTCATAGCGACTCCTGGGAAAGGAGATGGGTTACTTCGATGCAGCAGATGGCATGCGGTCCATCATCATCTGCATCATCGACTCCATCATGTCCATGCGCTTTTCCATCATCTGGTGGCGGGCGGCCATATCCCCGCCCATGCCGCCATGCATGCCCCCCATTTCAGGCATGCCACCCTCCATGGACTTCATCATGGCCATGCCATTTTTCATCAGCGCCATATGCTCGGCCATCAACGCCTGACGGGCTTCCGGCGTTTTGGCTGCAGCCATCTTTTCGTGCATGGCTTGCATGGCCTTCATTTGCTGGTCCATCGCCGCCATTTGCCCTTTGTCCATTGGCTGAGAAGGCGTCTTCTCGGTAGCCGCCGCGCTTGGCGCATCGGCCGGGTGATGTGTCGAGTGTTCATCGGTGTTTTGCGCCATGGCGCCCACGGACGCTGCGGCCAAACAAAGTCCGATCAGTAAATTTCGAACGTTGTTCATCATCATCTCCTTAGCACTGTTTTAAAGCCGGATGCCTTGGTCTGGGCGCTAGGCCTCACCTGGCACGACAAGCAAATTACTGCGCCGGCGTGAATGCTCATTTTTCGCGTCGTGCTCGGGTTGTACACCGACGGGCTATTATTGGGCACTCGGCGGCTCGAAGCTGATCCCGTTTGGCCCGGCGCCAACCTTATGGGTAGCAACGACCTTTCGGCTGCTCGTATCGATGACAGATACGGTGCCCGCTTCAATATTGCTGACAAACACATAAGCGCCGTCGCTGCTGATGGCCACACCATGGGCACCCTTGCCGGTGGTCACGGTGCCCAGGCTGCTACGCGTCTGGAGATCTACGATGGAGACTCGGTCGTCCGGATTCTGGCCACTGCCCTGATTCGCGACATAGACCTGGCGACCGTCAACGGTGGCCATCATCTGGATTGGCGTGCGGCCGACATCAACCTTGCTGATCACCTTGCGTCTGGCCGTGTCGATGATGCCAAGCTGATTTGTCGCACTGAGCGAGACGAATGCCAGGCGACCGTCAGGGGCAAAGCCGACCTGGACAGGGCCTTTGCCCACGGGAATCTGCGCGGTTTCTTTGAGTGTGACGACATCGATAAGCGATACGCTGTCGCTCTTCATGTTCGCGATATAGAGTGTCCGGCCATCAGGGCTCAAGCGCAGCCCATGGGGATAACGCCCAGTTGGAATACCGGGCAACTCGATTCGCTGCTCAAGGTCAAATACTCGCACCTGGTTGGCAGCGGAATCGGTCACAAAAGCTCGCAGCCCGGTGACGTCGGTGACCACATGAGCCGGGTGATCGCCTGCCGGGAAGCTGAACGGTGGCCTGTCCAGCGCGCTGGTACTGAACACCAGCAACTGCCCACCGGGCTTTTCACCGCTCGAATGCCCCGCATGTCCAGCCACTCCAACAACCAGAAGCAAGCTGCCGTCGGGCGAAACCTGTAGGTTGTGGGGTGCGATCGGCAAGGCGACCGTGCTCACATCACCTGTCGCAAGATTTACCTGGCTAATGGAAGCGGACCGTTCATTGGCCGTGTAGACGTTACCCGTAGGGTTTGCCATGACCAGCCCCAGAGGGATGAGCAGGGATATCCCCAAGGCCATAGAACTAAACCGCTTGGCAGTCATCATTGTGAATGAGCTCCAACGAGGGGCCGGGGTATGTGAGCCAGGCTGGCCTATACATTTACTCAAGATAAACACCAATCGCGAAGCATTTTCTTGATCAGCGTCAACGTCCACAGCTTGACTCGGCACTGGGTGATCGAAGGCCGTCCATTTCTTGGGGAGTATTGCTGGCTATCCCGACCCGGAGTCAGTCGACATCAGGCTGTATATGAAGAAACCGCGCCATGAAACATGGCACGGCGGCTTGCCATCTGAGCGGTAACGAGACTTAGCGACTGACTTTGGTTGGGTAACCAAGCGCCTGGACCAGTGCACCGACGCGTTCCGCCTCGATGTTGCTTTGGACACTCACTGTACCGGCAGCACGATCAACGATCACCTTCGCGTCGCCATCGGCAGCCTGGATGGCCTTGGTGATCTTGTTGACACAACTGCCACATCCCATACCGGAAACTTCCAAAACGAACATAGCGGGCCTCTCATGCTGGTACGGCTTTTCTCGCCGCATTTACAGCTTCAACCTTGACACGATGACAAGGTCAAGGCCCGGTCAAAGGATTTATCTTCGCCCTGAAATCTTGTCCAACTCCTCTGGCGGCGGCCCCTGCTGCATCACAATTGTCCCTTACGATCTTGGCAGAAGATGGCGGACGTCGCAGTTGCCCGATGTCCTCCATCAGGACCAGATTGGCGCCGAACTCGCGGACATACCCGCTAAGGCCAAAGCCCTAGACAGTCAGTCATATGGATCAGGCGTTGAAACGCTGATGGCGGAACTTCCTCTCATAGGTTGCGGTGTGCCCATTTCAGTCTGTGACTACGCGCTTCAGCCGCAGTGCGTTGAATACCACGGAAGCCGAACTTACGCTCATGGCCAATGCCGCAATCATCGGTGACAATAGATGGCCGGTAAGCGGGTAGAACAAACCTGCCGCCAGCGGTATGCCCATAGCGTTGTAGAAGAATGCGAAGCCCAAGTTTTGACGCATGTTCTTCACCGTGGCCACGGATAGTGTTCTGGCCCGCAGGATGCCCATCAGGTCGCCCTTGACCAGCGTCAACTGGGAGCTGTTCATGGCAACATCGGTGCCAGTTCCCATGGCGATCCCGACATCAGCCCGGGCCAGCGCAGGGGCATCGTTGATCCCATCTCCTGCCATGGCAACCCGGCGCTTATCGCCCTGCAGGAGCGCCACCAGTTGCTCCTTGTCCTCGGGTTTCACTTCTCCGTGGACTTCCTCGATGCCGAGTTGTTTCGCGACCGCACGTGCCGTAGTCAGGCCGTCGCCGGTGGCCATGATGACCTTCACATCTTCTGCCTGTAGCCGGGTTACCGCCTCCTTGGAGGTGGGTTTGACCGGATCGGACACCGCTAGCAGGCCAGCGAGCACGCCATCGACGGCCAAGTACATGATACTCATGCCTTCCAGACGCAGCTGCTCGGCGCGGTCTCGCAACGGACTGGTGTCGAGGCCAGCCTCTTCCATCAAGGTCGTGTTGCCAAGCTGCAGCCGTTTGCCGTTCACCTGGCCACGTACACCGATCCCAGAGCCCGACTCAAACGCCTCTGGCTTGGACAAGCTGTGTCCATGCGCTCGCGCATGATCGACAATCGCATGTGCCAGCGGATGCTCGCTGCCTTGGTCCAGGCTGGCGGCAAGGCGCAAGACTTCGGGTGGCATGAACTGCCCGGTACCGACCACGCTATGAAACACTGGCCGGCCCTCGGTGAGGGTCCCGGTCTTGTCGACGATCAGCGTGTCGATCTTGCAGAGGTTCTCGATAGCACTGGCGTCTCGGAAGAGCACGCCACTGCTGGCAGCCTTCCCGGTAGCGACCATGATCGACATGGGAGTGGCTAGGCCGAGCGCGCAGGGGCAGGCAATGATCAGGACCGCGACCGCATTGATCAGGCCGAAGACCCAGCCAGGCTCCGGTCCGAAAAGCCCCCAGCCGAAGAGCGTGACCAGCGCGACCAGAATCACCCCCATGACGAAATAGCCGGCCACGGTGTCCGCCATCCGCTGCATCGGGGCTTTCGAGCGCTGAGCCCGCGCGACCATCTGCACGATTTGCGAGAGCACTGTCTCGGCGCCGACCTTCTGCGCCGCCATCACAAGGCTGCCGTGGGTATTCAGCGTGGCACCGATGAGTGCATCCCCAGCTTTCTTCATCACTGGCACGGGCTCGCCTGTCAGCATGGATTCATCGATAGCACTTTCGCCTTCCAGGACCACCCCGTCGACCGGCACCTTCTCGCCAGGGCGAACGCGCAGGTGGTCGCCCGTATGCACGTGGGTGAGCGGAATATCTTCCTCCTGACCATCGGCCCCGATGCGACGGGCCGTCTTGGGGGCAAGACCCAGGAGCGACTTGATGGCGGCGGAGGTTTGTGAGCGCGCCTTGAGCTCGAGCATTTGGCCGAGCAACGTTAATGAGATGATGACTGCAGCCGCTTCGAAGTAGACACCGATGCGGCCATCCTGCATGAAAGTCGTCGGGAAAACCTGCGGGAACACTGTGGCCGCAACGCTGTATAGGTACGCCGCAGCCGTTCCCAAACCTATCAGGGTCCACATATTCGGGCTGCGATTACGAATCGATGCGACCCCACGCACGAAAAACGGCCAGCCAGCCCATAGTGTCACGGGAGTGGCCAGAATCAACTCCACCCAATTCTGTGTGGCACCATGCAGCAATTGGAGTTGGTGGGCAGTCATGGCCAACACGGTCACGATGACCGTCAGGGGCAAGGTCCACCAGAAGCGGCGGGAGAAGTCCTTGAGTTCCGGGTTCTCGTCTTCCTCAAGCTCCGGTATTACCGGCTCTAGGGCCATGCCACAGATTGGGCAACTGCCCGGCCCACGCTGGCGGATTTGGGGATGCATCGGGCAAGTGTATTCGGCGTCCGCCGCGTTGCTTGGCTGCGGGGCAGCCGAGTGGAGATGGCCCGCGTGTTCTTGGTCCTGGGGAGGGCTAAGATAATGCACAGGCGCTGCGCGGAATTTCGTCAGGCACTTTTCACTGCAGAAGCGGTATGTCCTTCCCTCGTATAGCTCGAAGTAGCGACTATCCGGTGGCACCGTCATACCGCATACCAAATCGCGCTGACTACCATCCGGTTGCTCATGCGGGTGCGAGTGGTCATGGTCATGGTCATGGTCATGCTGGCACGATTCGGTGTGCATGAAGTAGTTCCCTTTGTTGTCCGGTTTGGACGAGTTTTCACCCTTCTGGTGAGAATACCCGCCATGGTTGTGCCCGAAGAGTTGCGTCAGCGGACAGAGCAACAAAATTAAATAACTGTAGTGCCTGTGACAGGTGGCCATAGTGCACGAGCCACATAAAACAGGCCAAATATGGCCAGCATGATCAGTGCAATACCGCCTTTAGTCCGCCAAAAAGGTATTGCCAGATCTGTACCACGGCGATGGGCTCCGTCATGATCAACTCCCAAGCTGGGTGGGAAATATCGGCCGCTGCCGTATTGTCCAGCCTAGACAACATCTCCTTGAACAGCTGTGACGCCAATCAATGCTCCTGTAAGCGTGTCGATTATTGTTGTGGTGTAGCGTCATGGCATAGATCATTTCTGGAGGTTGCTGATCCTGCTGCTGCACCAGTGGTTGCCCTTCGACAATGCGCTGGCTGCCTTGTACCCCGGCGAGGGAGTGCCCAAGCCGCTGGAGGAGTACGACGCCGGCTCCCGGTGGGGAACGCCGTCCATGCTTTCCTGCCTGGACGGCCTATACTTGCTCGACCCCTTCTACCAGGCCTGTCAGGAAGGCCTGCCCAGTGGGCTGTAACGCCTGGAGGAGATCGCTTCTGACCAGTTCCGTCAAAGCGAGTACTTCCTCAGTTACTTCCACGCCAACGCATTGGAAGACGAGGTGCAGTTCGTTCTCCAGTTGCCGGCCAAGGTAGCCTTATGCGATCTAACAGCTCAAGCCCCAGACCTGATACATGCGGTGCGGTACAGCGCTGATCGGGTCACTCTTCGCTGTTCCCCTTCCAGCTTTGCCTTTGCCCACAGCAGACGTCGGAGATGAAACTGCTCGGCGGACTCACAAACCTGCTCCAGTGCTCTCGCACAAGGCTTTGATCTGGCCATCTTTGCTTGAATGGCTGACCCGTGGCAGGGCGTTGGCCGTGTTTTCTTCGTGCGTGTTGAGCCCAAGGCGAGCGCGATCCACCATCCACAGGCCGCTACTGCCGCGCGCCAATTCTATGCCGGCACTACTCGTCAAAAAATAGGTGAGTGCTTACCCGGCAGGCAATGGGCTACTATCGAGCCCTATATCTATCCGAAAGGGTTAGCTCCGTTGCCAGGGAATTGCATGCAGGCCATCGATATTGAAAACGCGATCGTTCTTCCTTGGGGGCTTGGCTCAAGATCGCCCCATGACCTGTTTTCTGTGTGCGCAGAAATCATTAACTGCCCTGGTGACATCGTTTTAGACGCTAGCAACCTCTCGTATATCGATCCGTTAGGGATGGCCACGCTGCGAGCGTTGTTTGAAAACCAGTTGGTCCAGAAGCGAGTTTCGATGCAGTTTTTGAGCAGAGACCTGACCTCCTACCTGGCCAGGATGGATTTTTTCAAGGACATTGATGTAGAGGGTGTAGATCTATCGGGGGTAGGACGTCGAAACGACCGAAGCACCTCGTTGGTGGAAATCACCAAAATCAGCGAACACCATCAAGCAGAGGCTGCAGCCTCTCGCCTCGCTAGAGCTATTACGGGAAGGTTGACTCAATCGGACCCGGATGCCCCAGTCGACGAGCACACGGGACGGAATGAGTTTGACTCCTACCGGGGCCCTCTGGAGTATTCGCTCAAGGAGCTATTGGAAAACTCGCTTACTCACGCCCGCAGAGAGGGACGTGGTGACGCCGCCGTTTGGCTGACCTGTCAGTTTTATCCAAAATTGAACCTTGTACGCATGGCCATCGTCGATAATGGGTGTGGGTTTCTCGCGACACTGAGGAATCACCCTGAGCTTCATGACCGCACGCATTTGCACGCGATCGAGGCGGCACTCAAACCGCGAGTGAGCTGCAACCGGGGTGCGATGGCCCAGATCCTGGGTAGCGAGAACCAAGGTATCGGGTTAACAACTACCGCAAAAATTGCAGACGCGGCGGGCGGTGGTTTGATCATCGTGAGCGGCAATGGCATACATGACACAAAGCGTCGGCAGTCTCAGGAGCTGCATGATGCGCTGTGGAATGGTGTATCGATCGCGTTTAGCTGTACCCGTGAGCTGCTGCCCACCATTTCGATCAGTGACTTGCTGCCGAAGGACGATGCAGGACAGGTTGACGACGATCTCGACCTAGATCTGAATTTCCGCTAGCTCTGGCTTTTTGATAGCTCGAGGGCTAGAGTCGATCATGCAAGGAGCGGTAAATGGGAGATTCAGCGTCAACTGAAACTCTCGGGCTGCAAAAAAGGATTATGCAATACAAGGGGTTACGACATGCAAACTCAAATTCGATTAAGTAGGGATAGTTCTATCCGAACGTACGGAATGCGAGCTTCAGCGATCCCCTACCGTACCGAAATCGAACGCTCGCTCAGCAGTGGTGAGAGCGTTGTCATAGATTTCGCTGGGAACGATGTCACTCAGTCCTTCGTCGACGAGTTGATCGGGGCGCTGATTCTGAAGGAGGGTCGCCAGGTGGTATCGCGCCTTGCCTTTGAAAACTGCACCAACGATGTCAAAGGAATCATTAAATTTGTGGTCCATGATCGAGTTCGACAGCTGCAAAAAATGCCCGCGTGACGGATCCGCATTGAATTTAAGGCCCTCAATATTGAGGGCCTTTTCATTGGTGCCAGGCAAAAGATAGCCGTCTTGAGTGGCCCCCATAGCTCGCCCTGAAAAGCGAATGTCAGGGGACACACCGCAGAAAAGCGTTCTGTAGCGGAGGAATACGTGGAAAACGGAGCTTAGGTTTCCTCATTGAGATGTGTAGAAATCCATCGCGACTCACCTATGCAAAGGCTGCGAAAAGCCTGAATCTACTGGGGTATCGTGGCGTGAGATATGTGCAAAAAAATGTGCACAGCATCTGCGGATTGGAGAGCTGGCTTGGCTCCTTAAGTAAAACCATCAAGCTGCAACGGACCTGCAACTCCTGCGGCTTGAAGCAAAGCGGGTAATACCACCCCTGCAGGCCCAACGAGCATTATCTCTTCCGCCCCGTCCATCCCCACGTCGTCAAGGTTCACATGGATCACGGTTGCCCCGGCCGCCAGAGCCATATCTGGAATACCGGCTGCCGGCATGACTACGCCAGATGTACCCACCGAAATCAGCAAGTCACAGGCTTCCACAAGCCTTACTGCTGAACGCCACGCATCCTCTGGAAGATTCTCTCTGAACCAGACCACCCCAGGGCGCAACCTCCCGTTGCATCGAGTGCACCGCGGAGGCTCGATCATCTGTCCCGCCGGGGGAACCGCCAGTTGATCTGGTGATAACTCTGCTGGCCGGTGGCATCCGAAGCATTTCACGTCCATCAAGCGGCCATGAAGGTGTATCACCGAACTGGAGCCGGCTCGTTCATGCAGATCATCAATATTCTGGGTAACGACAGATACGTTCCAGCCAGCATCAGCTATCCGTGGAATAGATAGATGAGCCAAGTTAGGTTTGGCCTGGCCAACCTGCTGCCGGCGCCAAAGATACCAGCTCCAGACGAGAGCTGGATTTTTGCGAAAGGCGTCCGCTGTTTCGAGACGCTGAGGGTCATGCTTCGCCCAGAGGCCTGTCAGCTTGTCGCGGAAGGTCGGAATTCCGCTGTCAGCAGAGATGCCAGCACCCGTGAAAAAAACGACCCTCTTGGACCTGCGCAAAGCCTCAGCAGCTCTTTGCAAATTGCTCATTGGACACACCTCAGCCCCGCAGCGGGGACTCCCTTGCAGTAAACACGGTAACGGCCGCACATCCCAGCTAAAGCACTCGCGTTTGATCGGAAAACCAAGCGTAGAGCGCAGGGTGCCGCATACTGCTGCTACCGCTCTAGTAAACCTCCAATGGATTTCAGCTACCCGACCTACAGCTATCTCTAGCCCCATCGCGGGAGGTGCATATGACCACTCCCTTTGCTCACATCCAGACCCGACATGAGCCTTCAACCGCCCTGAATAAAAGCAAGGTCGCTTTGGTTGCTACCCTGTCGATTGAAGCCAATTCAGACCGGACGATCGATGCTTACCTTGGTGGCCTGCAGATGTACAACGATCTATTCGAGTGGCGGCTGGATGAATACCCCCAGGAAGCGCTAGATCTCATCATCGACTGCTTTCTCCCCGCAGAGTCGGTGCCTCAATCCATCCTGAAGAGTGGCGTTTCAGCCGGGCTCATCCGCTCCAGGGTCTTCCAAAGCGGAGACTGGATATCAGGCAAGCAATGGCTTCAGCTCGCATCTACCTCCACCCCAGGGGGTGGAGTTGACCCCGACCAGCTACTGGCTGATGGTCAGATCTTCTCGCTTCGACCTGGGAAGGTCGACTTCTTCCCCGCTTATGCTTTGGACGGTAGCAACGGCTATCAACCGATCAGCAGCCTTTGCGACGTATTGTCCGTTCTCTCGACTCGCATGGACGAGTGGTCTATGGCGGCTTGGTTCCAATCAGAAAATTCGTCTCTGGGCGGTATCGCCCCCAAAGCCTTGCTGTCATCCGCCCCAGAATGGGTGCTAGCTGCGGCAAAGAAAAAGCCAAGAGGAAGACGTGTGATTAGATGAACGGCTTCAGATTGCATACCGTGACGCGCCCGATGGATAGTGTCTCAGGGGATCAAAGATGAGCAGTCAACCAGCTCCCCGCAACGATCGTAACTGGCGACCCGTCTTCCATGATTGCTATTCGACGGTGATCAAGGCGGTTGATGCTCGATATGACGTTCGCGGTTATTTGTTATCAGAGTTGGTGAAGCTGTGCCTGAAAAATCGGGCCACAGTTCCGCTAGCCCGGCGAGCCTACTACGAGGGATGCGTTCAGAAGGAAGCCATAGCTTTTCTGGAGCGTTATACCTCCCACTTGCTATTCGGCCCAGGCGGCCGACTCTCGCCGCAGGAATACCGATACGGCGCATATTGATGCTCTCCAAGGCCCAACTCTGGCGTAATCATTTGTCCCAACGTTGGCAGAGGCTTCATGATGAAAATCACTGGTCGTGTAGAAACAGAAGCGGTGGTCGACGTGAGCTGCGACGTATGCGGCTCCTCCACACGTTTGGAAAACGGCAGCCTGCAGTATGGGGTGCTCCAGGCGCACTGGGGCTTTGGTGCACTGCATGACGGAGAGCGCTATGAGGTACACCTATGTGAACCTTGCTTCTTCCAAACCATCGCTTACCTCAAGCAAGAGCGGCGCACAGCCAACATGTTTGAAGGTGATCCGCAGCAGCCCGAGGATGACTTCGGCCTCGCTTCCAGGGATGACTTCTTCCGTGATGGTCATTGATTTGAAAGCCAAACCAGCCATGCTACTTCGGCTTTTTAGGTGAGGACGGGGACTGTGAGTCCACGTATCGATGGAAGGCTAGTGCTAGGTCTTCGTCGGTCGCCTTTGGAAGCGGTTTACGACGAGGCGCTTTGACCGGAGCGTTCTCATCCGGTTGGGTGATCTGCCTCAGTAGGGTGCGCTCAGTCTCGGTAGCCGACGAATCGAAGACCCTTGTCTGTACACGCTGATCACATCCTGGAGAAAGAGACCCAACTGGTCCTTTCCGAGAACGCGTTGAGAGGCATGCTGCAGCGTTACAAGGGAGAGCGTGGCTACCTCTATACCGGCGCGACGCTTCGCAATGTGCCATGGATCTTTGCTTACATGTCGGACGCCACCCGCCTGTTTGGCCAGAAGGTCAGTGGAAATGCTGAGCTGGTGAAAGCTATTGCCGCTGAGGTGCCGGGGGCGGAAATCAGCAGCACTGGTCGGCTGGAATCGAAGAAGGTGCCTGGTTCGAAGGCGGCATATTTTGATCTCAAAATGAGTTTCATCCGCCATCGAATCGTCAAAGACAGTGAAGCGTCTGGCTTGGTTGAAAGCATGGAGTTTGTAGTGTCACAGCCTCGCGGAGGTGAGCTTGAGCACATTCACAAGGAAGTCATCAAATTCGATTCGGCTTGGTTCGAATCTCTTATCCGGATGCCGGTTGATCATCCTTATCGCAGAATGGATAGAGTGAAGATGGCCCGGGAGGAACTGGGCGATCTGCTGGAGCTGACTCAGGCCTGAGGAGGCCTGCTGTAAACCACTTTTTTTCACTGTAAACCACAGTGGTTTACAGTGAAAAAAGTGGTTTACAACGTAGCTATGACACGCGCCCTGGCCACTCCCCAGGCCAGCGCGCTCCTCATTGGTTCGTTCAGCCGGACGTCGAACACCTGTGCTGCTCGGGGCCTTGCCACGCCGCGGTGTCCTATAATTCATCTTCAGCTGAATGGAGCAAAATGTTGTGAAGCGCACATTCATTGGAATGGTCGAGGCTGGTGAGCCACTGATGAGGCAAGCGCTTGAAGCTATCCGACAGGCCCACGAAGCGGAGGCTGCTGGATTGCCAGACCTTGAGGTACAGCGTCTTCACCTATTGGCAGATTCGCTCTATCAGGCGGTCATTGATTTTCAGCTCCTCAAAGCAGGTAAACCACCGTCGACTATCCAGTGAGGACCTGCCGCTACATGACGAAAAAGATACCAGCTCTTCTCCCCGACCACCCCATGTATACCGACGCAGTGGATGCGATGAAGCAATACCACGAGGCGCAGGCTTCTGGCTCATCTGCCGAAGAGGTTGAGCGCCTGCGTCAAATCGCAGAATCACAATTTCGGGCTGTCAGCGAGTATCAGCTCAACGCTCTGGGATATCAGTCTCGTCGTCCGCACTGAAGGGATAACCGATCCGGAGGTAGCTTCAGAATCCATCAAGCCAAGCGGAAGACTCACGACGCGGTCCGATTGATCAGCGAGACGGTCGGGAGGGTTTGCACACAGCCCCAAAAAAAAAGCAGCTCCCGAGAGCTGCTTTTTTCTTACTCCCCCTTTTTGTGCTTGTGGGGTTTCAGGTCCGGATGGTCCTTCTGCTTTTCAGGGGTGACTCGCTGCCTTTTGTCCGGAGTGCCATCTTCATTGGTGCGCTTTGGGCCTGGCTTGATGCTCATGCAAAACTTCCTTTTCCGCTTGGGTTGTTGAATGCAGCTATGTAATTAGTCCAGCTTCTCTCAGCTGTCAAAGCAGGCTGGTGCAGAACCGCCTGGCCGATGATCCGGTCCACATCGAACATTCAGAGGCCAGAATAAGAGCCTCCGACAAAGGGCTTACAAGGGGCAGTGAAATCCAGCGCTGAGCGATACGAAGACGTCTGGACGTTCATCATGCCGAGCACGGTGTGGAACAGGTTGTCGTGGCTCAGCGGTGACGTGGTTTGAGCTTTCAAACAACCCACGTTGACCTTTTCGCTCTTCGCGAGCGAGTCAGACATCCAAAGTACCAACGGCACCTTTGTTTGCTCGTCAGGAGCCATCGCGTAAGGCAGCCCGTGTAGATAGAGCCCACCCTCCCCCAGCGATTCGCCGTGGTCCGAAACGTACATCAGCGCAGTGTCGAACTTGGTGTTGGCCGCCAGGATATCGATGAGATTTGCAGTCACATAATCGGTGTAGAGGATTGAGTTGTCGTAGGCATTGACCACCTCCTCCTGCTTACATTTGTCGAGCTCGTTGGTCTCGCACACCGGTGCGAATTTCTTGAATTGCGAGGGGTAGCGCTTGTAGTAGGCCGGGCCGTGACTGCCTTTGTAGTGGAGCACCAGGACAGCATCGCCTTCCTGGCGCTTGATGAAGTCTTGCATCTCCGTGAGCAGCACCCCGTCCTTACACTCCTCGCTGGTGCACAGTTGGGAATCCGCGTGAGAGGCAGCCTTGTGGTTGGGAACCCTGTCGCAGACCCCTTTGCACCCCGAGTTGTTGTCAGTCCACATGACACTGATGCCAGCGCGTTGAAGCACGTCGAGCAGCCCTTCTCGGCTCTTGGCCAAGGCATCTTTGTACTGGGCCTTACCCACGTCCAGGAACATGCATGGCAGCGAGACCGCGGTAGCGGTACCGCAGGAGCTCACGTTCGTGAAGCTAATGACATTTCGCTTTTCTAGTTCCGGATTCGTTTCACGGGAGTAGCCGTTGAGGGAGAAGTTGGCGGAGCGAGCGGTCTCTCCTACTGCCAGTACCAGCAGCCTGGGTTTACGAGCCGCACCCTGTCGATTAACTACCGCATCAGTACCAATGGCCGTCAGCGTTTTAGGTGAGGCCAGCTGACGCTTCAGGTACCCATGGCCAGCCGCAAACAAGTTGGTAGGTACCAGAATCAGCCGGATCTCCCGATTGTTGCGCAGCAAGGAGGCATACGACTGGTACTGACTCAACGCGATGCCAGATAAGGTCAACAGAGCGAGCGACAGAGCAATGAACCTGCTGACCAAAGCTTTGGCCCAAGGCTTGCGCCGGAGGGGAACCCGGGCAATCAGGTAGACGGGCAACACCCCAACCATTGCGACCCAAAGACCGAGCTTCCAATTCAGCAGCTCGGTTGCCTCAGCGACGTCGGTCTCCACAACGTTGGTGAACATTGTGTAATCGATCACGATGCCGTAGGCATTCATGAAGTAACTCGCAAAAGACGCGCTGATCAGTACCAGGCACAGTATGGGTTTGGCCAGCCGCCCCCATGACAGCAAGCTCAGAACGGTAAACACCCATGCGAATACTATGACTGGGAGGCTAGCCGCTAGCTGCCAGTTCACTTCATCGGTTTTGAATACCAGCTTCCAGAGCACGTTCCAGAGCTCAGCGTTCGCGAATAGCAGTAACCAAAAAGTCACCAGGCCGATTAGCAAATTAGTACTGATGCCTTTCTGCCGCGCATTGCGAATAGCAAAGATCCATTTGCTTAACAGGGTGTGAACAATGGATTTGGAAGGTGTCATTATCAAACTCTGGAAGCTGCTTATCCATGGCGGTAGCTATGGAGTTAGCGGGAGCTACAAGGCAAACCGTCGACAGATGCTGAGCGATTGCGCAATGTGCGGAGCGTCAGAGGCCTTAGGCCCCTAGGCGTTGGGGACGCTTAGTATGTGTGAGGCATAGGGATAAAAAGAGAAATGAATCTCGCTGAGCGCATTATTTCCGGGACCTGATAACGACACGATGACCTCGGGATTACAATGCTGACAGAAATCCAATTACTGCTGTTTTGATTGTCATTGATCACGCTATGATCAAAATTAGGGGGATACTACCCACCAAAAGCAATGCTCCGCTCAGCTAGATAAATTTAATTTCACAAACAAAACGGTTTCGTTTTGTCGTAGGCTAATTTTGAACTTTCAATTCAACTTACAAGTCTTTCTCGCGAGCAGAATATTATTTTCAACTTTTGCTCGTTAATATGTCACCCATCAATGAGGGGCGAATACCATGAGCTTTTTCAAAAACATCCTGGGCGGGCACCATGGCCGTGGAAACCACGGTGGAGGCAAGCACCACAGCGGGGGACATGGGGCCGAGCAATATGATCGCCATGGCCGGCAGCAGGGCTGCGACGGCGGTAATCAGGTGTATGACGGCGGGCGCCCTCCCACTCCTGCCCCCATCAAAGATCTGCAGGGCTGCAGGCAGTGCCGGACGGCCAACGATCCGTCAGCACGCTTTTGTCTAAACTGCGGAACACCGCTATCGAGTGGTTGCACCGCCTGCGGCTCGCTGCTGAGTGCAGGAGCAAGATTTTGCAGTCACTGTGGCCAAGCGACGCTCTAAGGCTAGGTAGACAGGAAGGCCAACGAGACCACAACCCTGCGCAAGGAGAAATACGTGGGTTCAAATCATGACCATGGCAGCGCTGCAGTACGCGAGGGGCATCAGAAGAAGCTAATCATGGCGCTCGGCTTGACTGGCAGCTTCATGATTGCAGAAGTGATCGGTGCGTGGATTACCGGCAGCCTGGCGCTGCTGTCGGACGCATCTCACATGTTCACAGATACTGCCGCCTTGGCGATCTCACTGATTGCACTTCAGATAGCCAAGCGGCCGGCGGATCAGAAAAGAACCTTCGGCTATGCGCGCCTGGAAATTCTGGCTTCGACGTTCAACGCCGTGCTGCTCTTCCTGGTGGCGATGTACATCTTGTATGAGGCCTACCAGCGCTTCTTCATGCCGGCGGAGATCGCTACCGGAGCGATGATGTGGATCGCAATCGCCGGCCTGATCATCAACCTAATTTCGATGCGCCTTCTGGCATCTGCGAGCAACGAAAGCCTCAACGTCAAAGGAGCCTACCTCGAAGTTTGGAGCGACATGCTCGGCTCGCTTGGCGTAATCATCGCGGCACTTATCATCCGCTTCACCGGCTGGACCTGGGTCGACACGATTGTCGCTGTGGCGATCGGCCTTTGGGTTCTGCCGCGGACGTGGCAGTTGCTTCGCGAAAGCCTGGGGATCCTCATGGAGGGTGTCCCGAGGGGGCTCGACGTTACGGCAATCGAGGCCACCATCCTCGGAGTAGATGGCGTGACGGACGTTCATGACTTGCACGTGTGGGCTGTCAGCAGTGGCAGTAACGTGATGACGTCGCACGTAGTGGTTCGGGATTCTGCAGATGGGGATGCTGTGTTGGCGGCCGTCGTGGATGCTGTCAGCGATGCATTCGAAATCCATCACTGCACCATCCAGATCGAGCGGGCAGCTTTCCACGAGAGCGTTCCCTCACCCTCGCACTGACCGATCGGTAAACACCATGCAAACACATCACCCTCCTGGCTGAGGGTGATGTTGCAAAAAAAATGCGGTGAGGGATGCCGTAAACGGCAGGAGCGCTTCAAGGGGGTTGGTGAATGGCTTCGCCTGCCCTCGTCAACAACCTCCAGAAGGCTCAGCGATGGCCTGGATCATCACGAAGTACCTACTCACTGCCGGTATAGTGATTCTCGTGTCAGAGCTGGCGAAACGCAGCGACAAGCTGGGCGGCTTGGTCGCCGCCCTACCCTTGGTCACGGTCGTGACGTTGGTCTGGCTCTATTTAGAGAACCAGAGCATGGAGAAGATCTCCAACCATGCTTGGTACACGTTCTGGTACGTGCTTCCGACCCTACCGATGTTTATTGCTTTTCCATTGCTGCTACCTAAGCTCGGCTTTTGGCCGACACTGATCAGCAGCATCCTCATCACAATGGCCAGCTTCGGAGGCTTCGCCATACTGCTGCGCCGGTTCGGCATTGAGCTTCTATGATCCGGTGGCCGCAGGGATCATCTTGATGAGTCTTAACGGCTATTAACACACTCGCCCTTCACCAGGTAGCGAACCATGTGCAGTTCGCCTTTCGAGTCTTCGTAGGTCATCATGCTTCTTACATTACCGCAGTACCGCACACTGGGTGATACATACACCAACTTACCAACGTCCAGGTCCATGCCATAGGCGTAGTCTTCTAGTTGAGGCATGGGCTTTTTTACGCGTTGAGCATAATCCGCTGTAGCCTCTCTAGCAGTACGCTCGATGCGTTTATTGATCTCCATACCGCTTTGGGCATTGGCTGTTAGTGATGTAAAGAGCAAAAACACGGCGATCGCTGATACAGTAGTGTTCATAAGAAGTCCCTTAATAAAAAAGCGCCCGTAGGGGGGCGCTAAAATTCACCTACCAAAGGAGCGTATGGTTTACAGGTGAATGCACTGGCGCGAACAACTGCTCGGTGCTCTTGCCAAGCTGCTTTGAAATGAGACAATTTCCAAAGCAGCGATGCCTCTTCCGCTGCCCTTAAACTAGCAAAGGAGGCTAACACCAAGATGATCGGGCAATTACAATTTGGACATGTAATAGATTGTAAGATAATTATTCGAGAGAATATCGAGCCGCCACGTGAACTAATTTGCAGAAAGGCGCTGCGGTTTGCGGCCGTGCATGGGGTCTGCCTGCGTGGCGCCCTCGATCCAAGGCCAGTACCAGTCCTTGCAAGCTAACGACCGAAATGCTGCCTGTCCTGGCCGATTCCACCTGCCAGGCGAATCTGTCATACACCGCCGCAGGCCCCAGAATCCGCTATGCTTAGGGGTGGAGCCTGCATGACTGTCAGAAATCTTGCGGCTACATTACAAATTTGTAGGATTTCGCCGCGGCCAGCTTCTTCGCGTTAAGATTCAAGCGTCCTCAGGTGACCCGGCGTATGGACAGAGGTAGCGACTACCACATGCCATACCCTCAGCCAAACTTTCGAACAGCCTGCAACCATAATCTTGGCGGATTAGGCCAACTCCTTCCTCACACCTTGAGATAAGTTATGCGCGTTCTAGTTGTGGAAGACGAAATTAAAACTGCCGAATATCTTCAGCAGGGCCTATCCGAAAGCGGGTATGTCGTAGATATCGTGCACAACGGTGTAGATGCTCTGCACTTGTTCAACACTAATGTCTATTCGTTGGTCCTCCTGGACGTGAACCTCCCGGGTATCGACGGCTGGGACCTGCTGGAAACCATCCGTAAGACCAGCCGGGTCCGCATCATCATGCTGACCGCCCGCGGACGCATCAATGACAAGCTCAAGGGCTTGGACGGCGGCGCGGATGACTACCTTGTGAAGCCATTCGAATTCCCTGAGCTGCTTGCTCGCATCCGTTCGCTGCAACGCCGTGGTGATGAGTTAGTCGAGAAGAGCTCGCTGAAAATTGCCGATCTGGAACTCGACTCCGTCCGCCATCGCGTCTTCCGCGGTGGCACACGCATCGATCTCACCACCAAGGAATTTGCGCTTCTGCACCTGCTCATGAGCCGAACGGGCGAAGCGCTGACTCGCTCTCAGATCATCTCGTTGGTCTGGGATATGAATTTCGATTGCGACACCAATGTCATCGATGTAGCCATCCGGCGCTTGCGCTCGAAGATCGATGACCCGTTTGAAACCAAGCTCATTCACACGCTTCGTGGCGTTGGGTACGTTTTTGAGGAACGCGCATGAGGCCATTCAGCCTGGCTGCCAAGCTGGGGTTAAAAGTTGGGTTGATGAGCGCAGCGTTGCTGCTTCTGTTCGCCACCTTTGGCTATCTGATGGTAGGCAAGGCTCTGGAAAGAAATGCCAGAGCAGACCTGGAAGTAAAGATGGCGGGGATGGCTCACAACCTGTCCACCATCCCGGACATCTCCGGCGTCAACGCGGATGCGCATCAGCTTGTCGATTTGGTCATGGGCCACAACAACCTGTATGTGAGCATATTCGATACCTCACAGAATCAGACTCCCCTGCTCTCGATTGGCTCGAAACAGGTCAATCTGGAGGTGCACAAGTTTCAGCCGGCGGCCCAGCCCAAAGAGCACGAATGGCGTGATACGCAGGACCGTCCTCTGCTGAGTGCTTCTCGAATCATGCGTTTGGGCGATGGAACAGAGGTCAGCGTCTATATGACCATGGACCAGTCATCCAGTGAGGCGCTGCTCGATGCGTTGCTGACCTGGGCCTTGATGATGTCCCCCGTCATCCTCGCACTGATCTTGGCCATTGGCTGGTGGA
The DNA here is from genome assembly GCF_046764235.1 of Pseudomonas sp. s4. Lineage (NCBI taxonomy): Bacteria > Pseudomonadati > Pseudomonadota > Gammaproteobacteria > Pseudomonadales > Pseudomonadaceae > Pseudomonas > Pseudomonas sp. s4. Next base: position 53,081 of record NZ_CP177209.1, read on the forward strand.
CTGTGCGCAGAGGCCTGCTACCACTGACCAAGTTCCTCAAGATCGCCTCGAAAATCTCAACCGAGAGCCTCGACCATCGCCTTCCAACTGATGGGATGCCGGCAGAACTCAAAATGCTCGCCGACGGCATCAACATCATGCTGGCTCGCCTGGATGATGGGGTTCAGCAGCTCTCGCAGTTTTCTGACGACCTTGCTCACGAACTTCGAGCACCGCTTTCCAACCTGATGGGCAAGGCCCAGGTTGCCTTGACCAGAGAACGATCGCTTTCCGAGTACCGGGAGGTTCTGGAGTCGTGCACAGAAGAGCTGGACCGCATGAGCCGCATGGTTTCCGACATGCTGTTCTTGGCCCAGGTCAGTCATCCAGCATCAATGGTGGAGTTCGAATCCGTCTCCTTGGTCGACGAGGTTCAGCGAGTGTGCGAGCTCTTCAGCATTTCAGCAGAAGAAGGCGAGATTCAGCTGCAGATCTCCGGCAGTGATGACGTGGTGCGCGGGAATCGCCTGATGGTTCAACGTGCCGTCTCGAATCTGGTCTCGAACGCGATCCGTTACTGCCCTCGCGGCCGCACGGTCTACGTTAAGGTGCAGCATAGTGCGAGCGGTACGACGTTGAGTGTCGGCAACCCCGGCCGTGGTATTGCCAAGGAACACCACGCGCACTTGTTTGAGCGGTTCTACCGTGTGGACAAGAGCCGAGCACGGAGCGAAGGCGGTACCGGTCTTGGCTTGGCCATTGTGCAGTCGATCATGAGTCTGCACCAGGGATCGGCGAGCGTGGAGGTGACCGAAGAAAACTTCACCTGGTTCCACCTTCACTTTCCGGAAGCCCAGCAAATGCAGCCGGCAATGACCGCCGCTTAAATTGCGCAGACACGATTAGGCCCGTCAATCGACGGGCCTTTTGTTTGCCTCAATGCATCAGTGCCGAAGGACCACAGGGTCCATGGGCGACCGCAGAATCACCGACTTAATAATCTTCTGTTCGTCAGGATTGGCGTTTTTCCACAGGTGTGAGAAGTACTGAGCATTCACTTTCTCTTGAGCACTTACGCTGCCGGCGGCATCGATCAGGCGCATGGTCGAGTAGACACAGATCAGCGCCAGAATGAAGAACGCCGTGGCGACCACCATCACATAACGCTTGGCCAGCACCGGTGCCCGCTTGAGCTCCTGGATAGAGGCGTCCGCCGCCTTTGTCGCTGCTGTAAGCTCCGAGATCAGTGGCTGGATGGCGGTGTCGACTCCGCGGCATGCAGCTGAATACGCTGATGCAGCGGCGCGCAAGGCAACCTCCTCCGCGTTCGACCAAGCCTTCTCCGCCTTTCGCACCTCCTCCTGAATCTGCCGGCCGACAGCGTCCACCTGCTCCACCAGTTCGTTCGACCTCTCCAGAACAGCGCTGGAGGTGCGCGTCTGCGAGGTCAGCTCATCGAGCTGGACAGTGAGTTTTTCAGTGCAGCGGCGAAAGTCACCGATAGCAACTGCCCAGGGCTCTATGTCATTCATGGCTATCTCCTAGGGCGGCCAACAACGCCGCGCTGAATTAACGCGCTAGATATCAAAATTGTAATTTAAGAGAAAATTCGAAGTCGCCCTCGACAGTGCCGAGATAGACATGATCCTTCCAGATTTGAAGATTTAACGCATCCTATCTGCAGCCAAAATTACGGAATTGTAATTATTGACTCACCTTGTCGTTAGCTTCGCGTTCCTAAACTACAAACCAACAAAGGCCGCTAATCAGGTTGGCCTAGTATGAACCGAGGTTCACAATGAAATTTGTCAAATCTATCGCTATTGGCAGCCTGCTGCTGGGTCTCATGGGTACCGCTTACGCTGAAGGCGGCTTCGAGCGAACGAAACAGTTCAACGAGAACTTCCGAACCGAACAGGCTCGCCTATGGAGCGATGACTCTTCGGACCAGAACAAACAACAAGTCGCTCAAGAGCAAAAGAAAGAAAGCAAGGATGGTAAGGAACAAGCCGACAATTAATCGGCGGTTAAATAGGACTTCAAATGACGAAAGAAATCGACAAAAAAGCCAGGGTAAAACCTGGCTTTTTTGTGCTTGGAATTTAGCCTTCGTTCTTGCGAGGCGTTTCCGCATTGCTTTCTCCGGCCAGACCCTCGGCACCTTGTGCGGGGCGTTTCCAATGGCACAGCAGGAGCTGGCTGGCGTTCGCTTCGGTGATCGATGTGCAAGCTAGATCAGCGGGCAGACCATCCTTGCTGTCTCGCAAGCGCCTGGACAGATAGAACGAGCCATCCCGCGGCCACTTGGCAGGATCCTTGATGTTCTCGGACTTCCCGCTGCTGTAAAACTCCGACGAGTATGAGCGGCGGCCAGGATAGATCAGGGGAGCGGAATGAGCAGACTGCACATTGAGCCAGGCTTGAACCACATCCCGCTGATTCTGAGGGCGCTCCTCTAGTACCCCGGCGTAGATGATGCCCGCACCGATGATTGGCAACACCAATGCGCTCGCAGCGGCAGCCCAGGTGGTCTTCGGGCCAACTTCGCTGACCCGTGCAGACAGCAGCAATGCCCACGCTGGCAGCGCGGGTAGCAGGTAGGTCCACAGAATGTTGCCTGCAAATGTGAAGAAGACCGGTGTCGCCAAGGCCCACAGCCAGAGGTAGGCTTTGAAGCGCTGCATCGATCCACGCTTGCGGATCAACAGTGGTAGAAACAAGGCCCATGGCAGTAGCGACAATCCGAGCTGGATCCAGATGCTGCCGTACGGCTTGGCATGAGCACTACCATAGAGGTCCCCTGCCCAGTTACTGACGACGTAGCGGCTCCAGTGCTCACCAACGAAGAAGTACTCCATGAAGCCGGGCGTTTTCATCTCGGCCGCGACATACCATGGCACGGATATACCGAACATGAGTACAAGGCCGCTAATCCAGGGAAGCCTCAGTACCCGTCCCCATTCCTTGTAGATAACGAACCAGGCGAATGCCGGCGCCCCCATAAGCACCAGGGTCAGCGGCCCTTTGGCAAGCAAGCCCAGCCCGAGACCTGCGAACATCAGGTAGGCATCCGCCTTGCTGGCGCACTTCATCCAACGCCAGAAACCGTAGCTGGCCAGCAGAATCGAGAACGACAAAACAGGGTCAGTCAGCACAACACCGCTGGAGACCAGGCCAAGTGTGGTGCTGGAAAAAATAATGGCAGCCCAGATGCCGGCGTTACGAGAAATCTGCTGCGTGCCGAGTTTGATGATGATGAAACAGCTTGCCAGGTGGAGTAGCCACGCTGGGAAGCGCGCAGCGAACTCGTTAACGCCGAAGACCGTCATGCTCGCGGCCTGGGTCCAGAAGGACAACGGAGGCTTGCCCCAGAACGGTACCCCGTAGTCGAACATGGGCGTGATCCAGTCATTCAACTCGACCATCTTGCGAGCCATTTCAGCGTAACGGGCCTCAGATGTGTCCATCAGCGGGTAGATGCCCAGCCCCACCAAACGCAATAGCAAAATCGAACCCAGGACCCACCACAGCGTCCTCTCGTTCTTCAGGTTCAGCATTTCTTACCCTCGATCGAAGCCATCGAAGGGTGGAGTGACACGGGATCTGCCTTGTTGCTGTGCTTCAGGAAATAGAGAGGCCGGCGCTTCACTTCCGCGAGTGTCACGCCCAGGTACTCCCCCACCATGGCGACACCGACGCACATGAATGAAGCCATTCCGACGATCAGGTGATGGATGTCGAAACTGCCTGCCACAAGCGACGCAAGCATGTAGCAGATGCTGGAGACGAAAAGACCGAAACTGATGAGGCTGAAAATGCGCAGTGGTTTGCGAGAGAAGCTGACGATGCTCTCGATGGCCAGATTGAACAGGCCAGCTGCATTCCATTTGGTGCTCCCGGCATGGCGAACAGTGCGATTGTAGGGCAGTTCGATGGTACGAAAGCCTACCCAGCCGATCATGCCTTTGAGAATCCTGGAGCGTTCATCCAGGGCCCGCAGGGCTGCCAGCGGCGCAGGCCCAATCAATCGGAAATCGCTGACATCGGCCGGCATGTCCACCTTCTCCACCAGGCGCTGCATGACCCAGTAGTAAGCCCGGGCACTCATGCGCTTGAACCACGAATCACCGATTCTCAGGTTGCGCTGCATGTTCACCACGTCGTAGCCGCGTTGCCAGTAGTCCACCATGGCCGCGATGAGCTCTGGTGGATCCTGCAGGTCGACATCAATGAAGATCAGCGCACTGCCACGGGCATGGTCTATCCCGGCGCTCAGTGCAGCCTCTTTGCCGAAGTTGCGACTCAGGGACAGGCAACGTACAGATGACCCATCCTGATAGTGGCGAAGAATGTCGGCCGTCCGGTCATTACTGCCGTCGTCGACATAGAGGATTTCGCAGGAGACGGGTAAGCGCTTCACCACGCGGGTGATTCGCTGGTGGAACTCGGGGATGGTTTCCTCTTCCTGGAAGCAAGGGACCACGATGGTTAACAAGGGATCAGGGCGCTCGGGAAAGCGATGTAATGTCTGCATGATTGAATGTCCAAAAACGATGTGCAATGAATCCAAGTGCAGTGAGGCTTAAGGTCACTACGACTTGGGAGATGAGCGGTGACAGATTCGACTTGATGAGGAACCACATACCCACGCCATTGCCGAAGTTTGTGGTTAACGCGACCAGTGCAAACCTGACAGGCTGAAACTTACGAGAGCCATCTGCCACAAAACAGAGCGCCCTATTTCCAATGAAGCTCGCGATTGCGCCAACCATGCCGCCACAGATACTGGCCAGTAACGGAGTAACGAATTCTGTCGTAACCAGCAATAGGAACACCGCATAATGGACTCCCGTTGCTATGAAGCCGATCCCCAGATAACGAATCAGTAAGGTAGTAAGAGGTGGGGTTTGATTTTCCATGCCCAAAGCCTATGGAGGCAAAGGTGAAAAAATAGTGAACTAAATGTAAATGCGTAATTAGCCGAATCTATATATGGTAAGTAACAAGTCGGCGCACTAGGCTAGCACGCTACAATATCAGAGGGATTGCCTGAAAATTACGCTTTCGAAATAAAAGCCTTCCGATAACGCATGCATGACCCGTGGATTACAATGTTGACAAGATAAGGAAACACCGGGTGGCATTGAGATAGATTCCCCGAATTAAGGGGGACCTAATGGTTACACAAAATGAAACATATACAAGCAGCGTTGTTCCTTACAGCCCTGACATATTGGATGATTTGCCAATTGATGATCAGCTGGCCGTAGAGTTTTTCGCAACAGCACGTTGTGCCAGTTTCAAACAGGCTGCCCGAGGGCTCAATGTGCCAGTGGTAGGCCTGCGGAAACGCTTGGAGAAACTGGAAGAGCACATTGGTGCTCCCGTGTTTGTCTACAAACACAACAAGCTTGCCCTGACCCGCACAGGCGAGAGGGTCAGCCATTACCTGTGCCAGCTCTTCGGCCCAGACGGCCTTGGCAAGTCCGGTGAAAAGGAAGTCCCCAGGCTTACCATCGCGATCACAGAGCCAGTGCTGAACGACATCGTAAACCGCGATCTAGTCGCCTACGTGCGTGATCATGCCGAAATGCAGCTGGAAATCCATTCAGAATGCACAACGCAGATGCTTTCTGAGTGTGAAGTCGATGTGGGTATCGCTTTGGTGAGCCCAGATGATAAAGGCGCGCTTGATCGCCATCCTACGTATAGGTTTGAAAGGCTTGGCCGGATTGGGCACGCCCTGTTCATTTCCAGCCGCTATTCAAGAAGCGTCACCCTTCCAGTGGAGAGCTTGGATTTGCACAACTTCATGCTCGTTGTCCCTTGGGATGAAGAGATCTTGGCGGGCTCACGAAAGTGGGCATCGATAATGGCTGAGCATCAGGGCGGTACCACTCGGGTCAAGAGCTACAACCTATCACGAGGCCTTGTCGTTGGCGGTGCGTGTATTGGAGTGCTGCCCGACTACAGCCGAAAACTGGAGAGAAATATCCTACCCGTGCCGGGTTTCCTGGACGACCTGGAGGAGAAAGATGTCTATCTTGTTATCAAAACGAAGCTTGTCCGCAATCCGCAGGTTTTGGAAATTCGAAGATTGATCAAGAAGAGCTTCTTTGATAAGAAGGACTGGCTTGTTCGGTAACAGTTTTGTTAGGTTTCAAACTCCTCCGTTAACACTACAGAAACACAACTGTCATATTCGCTTGCAACCTAGTCAGAGTGCTTAGAACAAAGGCATCTTGTTACAGCGGGTGACAACCGTGGCCTGCTCCCATCTGCAAGATAAATTTAGGCCGGCGCAGGGCGAAATATAACGTCGGTAGCTAAGCACTTAACATACGAGAGGCAAGCAATGATCCGTTCTTCGAACATGCGGGAAAAGCTGTTGGCTGCCGCAATAATAGGCACATTTTCCTCGCAAGCATTCTCCGGAACAGTAACCACTGACGGAGCTGACATCGTTCTGAAGACCAAGGGCGGTCTTGAAGTATCGACTTCTGACAAGGAATTCAGTTTCAAACTGGGCGGCCGAGTTCAGGCCGACTACGGCCGTTTCGATGGTGTCTTCACCAAGAATGGCGATACCGCTGACGCAGGCTACTTCCGTCGCGCCTACCTTGAGCTCGGTGGCGTGCTGTACCGCGACTGGAAGTATCAGCTCAACTACGACCTTTCCCGCAACACGGGCAACGACTCCGACGGCTACTTCGACGAAGCCAGCCTGACCTACACGGGTTTCAAGCCGGTGCAACTGCGCTTTGGCCGTTTCTACACCGACTTCGGTCTTGAGAAAGCCACCAGTTCGAAGTGGACCACCGCCATGGAGCGGAACCTCTCGTACGACCTGGCGGACTGGATCAACGACAACGCCGGCATGGGTGTTCAAGCCACCAGCACCATCGCTGACATGGCTTATGTTTCCGGTAGCGTTTTCAGCGAAACCAATAACAACTCGGATGGCGACAGCACCAAGCGCTACAACGTACGTGGCGTGTTCGCACCGCTGCACAGTGATGGCAACGTCCTGCACGTCGGTGCTCAGTACGCTTACCGCGACCTCAAAAACAGTGCGGTCGATACCCGGATTCGTTCGCGTCTGGGCGTCCGCGGTGTAGATACCAATGGCGGCGGCGATGCCGGCACCAACGGCAACCGCATGCTGTTTGGCGGTGCTGCTGCACAAGATGGCCTGTGGAAGGACGACTCGGTCTGGGGTCTCGAAGGTGCCTGGGCCACCGGCCCGTTCTCGGTTCAAGCGGAATACCTTCGCCGCAAGCTGAAAGCTGACCAGGCCAACAACGACATGAAGGCCTCCGGTTACTACGCCCAGATGGCTTACACCCTGACCGGCGAGCCGCGTATCTACAAGCTCGATGGTGCCAAGTTCGACACTATCAAACCAGAGAACAAGGAACTGGGGGCCTGGGAAGTCTTCTACCGCTTTGACGATATCAAGGTCGAAGACGGCAACCTGGTCACCGCGGCGGACCAATCGAACGAGCGCAAGGCCAAGAGCCACACGGTGGGTGTGAACTGGTACGTCAACGAGGCGGTGAAAGTCAGTGCCAACTACATCAACGTGCGCACCGACAACAACGAGAACACCGTGGGCGACGACAGCGGCAATGCCATCGTGACCCGCCTGCAATACGTCTTCTGATCCCTCTCATCAGTCTGACGTGAGAAAGCCGGAAGCGCTCAACGTGCTTCCGGCTTTCCTGTTTCTGGAGGTGATCAAGCATGGAGCGCCCTCCTCCTACCTGCTTTCGCTTACCGATGACCGCTCTTGCCAAAGCTCGGCGAATCTGATGTGATTGCCGCGTCGGGCTTTGCATGGTGGCCGTGCAAGCAAATCAAACCTGACTCCTATTCATGATTGAACCTGATTCGACGTCCAGCTTCGCGTCTAACGGCCCTACAAGCGCAGCTACCCCAACGTCGCTCATTAGGGGATAGTCATGTCTGCAAAAAAGCTGCTTCAACCTCTCGCTGCTCAGCTGCACGCCTCGTTCTCGGCTTCTGGCCGCCCGTACTCTCATCTGCACCTCCACCAGCTGTTCCACGCGGCCATCGGCTCCGTTGCACCGCAAGTTGCCATCCAAGACAAGCTGCCAATTCAGGTCTGTCGTGACAACGAGACACGGCAGTACAACCTCTACGCGGCGGTCGAGCGGGCGAAAACGTGCTTAGGATTGACCGATCTTCAAGCAGTCGGTGTGGCTGAAGAAGTCATTGAGGTGCTACGAACTGCGGGAATCGGCGTGAACCAGGTTCGCCTGCTCCTTGACCCCTCCTTCAGCTCGAAGACTCGCAAAAAGGCCTTCAAGGCTCTCTGCAAGAACCTGGATCTGAACGAGCTAGGCGATCGCTTCGTCCCCAAGACTGCCACGTTGGCCATCGCTGCTGGTATTGCGCCGCCTCCCAAAATGTCGTGGAAGGATCGCTTCGCCCTGGCTGCAAATTCCCCCATGCGGGGGCCAAGCGAGCTCATCAGCATGGTCAACCGGGATGAGTGTTATCTGTGGGTATTCCCACCGACTGACCATCATGCGACGGCTCCAGCGACGCATGACCGTTTCTTTGGTGAAAAGACCCACCCGAGCGCAGAAATGGGCATGGGGTTCAGCATCATCGATTCCGGCTGGACCCGCCCCAAGTACCCGCTATCCAGGCAGTCACAAGAGACCTTCATCCAGTATTCGCTTTCTGCGCCGATGTGGTCCTGGCGCGCACAAAGTGACACCTGGCGCCTGGGAAACATCCTGCGTTCAAGAATCCTTGACGGGGCTCCTTGGCATAACGAGCCTCTGAGTGACGTGCTTCCGAGCGGCCTTAAATCCCTGCCCCGGATCTATGGGTGCGAAACCTGCCGAACGCTGTTCATTGAGAATCACAGCGACTACCCGGATGTACCCACTCAGTGCCAATGCGGTGAGGCGAGCAGCACGGGTGACCAAAACGAGTCATCTGCTCTCAATAGCTGATTTTCCTTACGGTGGCGGGCTGAGCCCCCCGTTAGGGATTGGCTATGGGAGCGGGATTCGCTCACCCCAAACCTGAAGGCGCCGCCACCTAACCGAGCGATATGAGCTGAATGCTCGCGGAGTAGATATGCAAAAGAGTAAAAACAAACAGGACACCCTGGCGGCGATCAATGCGCTTGTCGAGATTGCGTATGATCAGGGATTTGCGGACGGACACGGAGTCGGCAATCAAGTCGGTTTCGTAGCCGGTGTCATGAGCCTCAAAGCTGCATTGGCCTGCGGCTTACGGCATGGCTCACCTGAGTGCGGAAAGGCCCTTGAAAGCCTCAAGCGCATCGGGATCGACGAGTGAGAGAAAAGTACGGGTCGTGCGCTGATCGCGCACGACCCGTACTTCTACTTCAGGTCATTTCCCTGCTTAGCTTCATGATTGAAGCTCAGGGATCAGGTGCTTCTGCGGTAGGCCAACAGGCGCAAGGCGTTGAAGACGACCAACAGTGTGGAGCCCTCATGGATCGCAACAGCGGCACCAATGCTCAAGCCCATGATGGTGGACGGAACCAGGATGGCCACAATCCCCAAGCTGACGAACAGATTCTGGTGGATGATCGATCGCGTGTGACGGCTCAGCCCCACCACAAATGGGAGTTGCCTGATGTCGTCAGCCATAAGCGCGATATCAGCCGTTTCCAGGGCAACATCAGATCCAGCAGCCCCCATTGCGATACCAACGCTCGAACTGGCCATGGCAGGGGCATCATTGACGCCGTCACCCACCATGGCCACCTTGGCGCTAAGGCGCAGGTTTTTGATGGCCTTGACCTTGTCTTCCGGCATCAGGTCTCCCCACGCTTCATCTAAGCCAACTTGTTTGGCTACAGCCTCTGCAACGCGGTTGTGGTCTCCAGAAATCATGACCATGCGTTCGATGCCCATCTCTCTAAGCTTCTGGAGTGCCTCTTTGGCCCCCTCCCGGGGTGTGTCCAATAGCCCGATAGCGCCCAGATCCTTGTCAGCACGCCGTACCACCATGGTGGTACGGCCTGACTGACGTAGACGCTCCGCAGCCTCCAGGGCTGCCTTGCTGAGTGCGGGAATACCATTGGTACCGAACATCTCGACCTTGCCAATCCAGACGAACTGCCCATCAAGCTCAGCACGCACGCCGCGGCCAATCATGTTGCTCATGTTCTTGGCTTGGAATCGGCGCCGTGTGCCAATCATCTCTTCACCGTCACGCACAATTGCCGCAGCCAGCGGATGGTCGCTCATCGACTCCACAGCGATGGCGACGTTTAGCAGATCCTCGATCTGCGTGCCGCCTATGGGTATTACATCGGTGATACGTGGGCGCCCTTCGGTCAGGGTACCGGTCTTGTCGAATGCCATGGCATTCAATGATCCAAGCTCTTCAAGTGGCGCACCGCCCTTGATCAGCACGCCACCTCGGGCTGCCCTGGCGATGCCAGAGAGAATGGCGCTTGGTGTAGCGATCGCGAGCGCGCAGGGGCTGGCTGCAACCAGTACGGCCATCGCCCGGTAGAACGAGTCACGGAACGGCTCGTCAAGGAAAATGCCGGCAAATAGCAGCCCGACTACCAGCAGTAAAACCAACGGGACGAATATGCGTTGGAAGCGGTCCGTGAATCGCTGGGTCGGTGACTTCCTGACTTCGGCTTCACTGACCATCTTGATGACCCGCGCCAAGGTACTCTCCGTAGAGCGCCGTGTTACCTCAACCTCGATGAGCGTTTCGCCATTGATGGTACCGGCGAAGACTTTCGAGGCTGCATCCACTGCATCTGGCTTGCTGCGTGCGAGTTCGGCATCAGGAACAGGTTGCTTGTCCACGGGGACGCTCTCACCGGTTACTGGCGCCTGGTTGATACTTGAGGAGCCTACGACTACAAAACCATCGGCCGGCAGGCGGTCATTGGGGCGCACGATGACAACGTCACCGGGAACCAGCAGCTCCACGGGCATCTCCACCGTGCCATTTGCTCTGCGTACGATCGCGGTGGCTGGTGCGAGCTTGGACAGTGCCTCAATCGCTTTCTTGGCCCGCCCCATCGCGTAGCTTTCAAGGGAATGCCCCAGACTGAACAGGAACAGCAGCAGAGCCCCCTCCGCCCAGGCGCCGATGCTCGCGGCACCGACTGCGGCGAGAAGCATCAGCGAGTCGATCTCGAAGCGTTTCTGACGGATGTTGGTAACCGCTTCCTTAGTGGTGAACCATCCACCGAACACGTAGGCCGACACGTACAGAATCAGAGGCAGACGATCAATCAGGCCAAGTTTTCCTGCGAGAGCTCCGGCACCCAGGAGAGCACCACAGATCAGCGCGAAAATCAGCTCTGTGTTCATTCCAAAAATGCCGCCATGCTCATGGCTATGACCTTCATGCCCGGCTTGGTCATCAGGGCGTTCAAGCAAACTCTTCATAACTCGTCCCTTCTGGGGTCAAGGCTTCCAATTGCCCTCTGCAGTTGGGGAGCCGTCTCTGTTGGTTGGCTAAGATCTATTGCACGGTTTGCCCGAGCCCAGGCGTTAACATTTCGAAGCTATGGGGTATCGGGCGTAATAAAAAATGCCAGGCACTGCCTGGCATTTATGAATTCTCTAATTGTTCTGTTCAAATCGTTTACTACTTGTTGTTGATGCATTGCGAATACATCGAGTAACGAACAGTCTTGAGCGTGCCCTGGGAGTCCTCGAAGGTCATCAACCGTGGATAGACCTGGCAGGTACGGGGGTCCTGCGACTGACGTACGAATTTCGCAACGTCTATCTTCATGCCATATTTGTAATCCTGAATCTCTGGCATTGGCTTGCCATTTTTCTCCGCGTACTTGGCCACTGCGGTCTGGTGTTCCTTGGTGTATTGAAGCTGCTTGCTCTCGGAGAAAGTGTTGGCCTGCGAAGCCACCGAGAAAACAACAAGTGCAGCAGCGATAATTAGCTTTTTCATAAAACCCTCTCAATTTCAAAACTTCTCGGGCGTAACCTTAGCAATGCATAGGCATCACCGGCATGACGAGAAACTTACAATTTTGAAAGGTAAGTGCATCTACTTCACTTTAAACAAAAAAGCCCACAACACGTGTTGTGGGCTTCTCTTTAGCGGAGGCTGTTAGCTAACCACTTCGGCCTCGTCGCCGTCTTCATCCTTGCGGTGTGCCCAGTGATACAGGGCAGGCAGTACCAGCAAGGTCAGTGCGGTGGAGGACAGGATCCCGCCAATCACCACCGTCGCCAATGGCCGCTGAACTTCGGCACCGGTGCCGGTGGCCAAAGCCATCGGGATGAAGCCCAGGGACGCTACCAAGGCTGTCATCAGAACAGGTCGCAGACGGGTCAATGCACCTTCATCGACTGCCTGTCTGAGCGTTCGTCCCTCCTCCCTTAGCCCGCGGATGAAGGCAATCATCACCAGGCCGTTCAGTACTGCAACGCCGGACAGTGCAATGAAGCCGACACCTGCCGAGATCGACAGTGGGATGTCCCGCAGCCACAACGCCACAACACCACCGGTGAGTGCGAATGGAATACCGGTGAAGACCAGCATGCCGTCCTTCAGGTTGTTGAACATCAGGAACAACAAGGTCATGACCAGCAGCAAGGCGACTGGAACAACGATCTGCAGGCGTTTGGCAGCCGACTGCAGCTGCTCGAACTGGCCCCCCCAAGTCGTCCAGTAGCCCGCAGGGATTTGCACCTTCTTGTCCAGCGATGCGGTCGCCTCCTCAACGAAGGACCCCAGATCGCGGCCTCGAACGTTGGCGCTGACGATAACCAGACGTTTGCCGTTCTCGCGGCTGATTTGGTTCGGGCCCAGTTGCAGGTCCAGATTGGCGACCTGGGACAGCGGGATGAAGCCGATCTGATTGGCACCCTGTGCCGCATTGGCAGGTACCGGGATCAGCAAGCTGGACATACCCGCTACGTCGGTGCGAACGGTCTCTGGTAGGCGTACTACCATGTCGAACCGACGGTCGCCCTCATACAGCGTGCCGGCCTGACGGCCACCCACGGCGATAGCGATCGAGTTCTGAACATCCGCGATGTTCAGGCCGTAGCGTGCTGCTTTTTCGCGGTCAATGTTGATGGTCAGCACCGGCAGGCCGGATGTCTGCTCAACTTTCACTTCCGATGAGCCCGGGACCGCTTTGAGCGCTGCCGCGATCTTGTTGGCGGTGTTGTTGAGCACGTCCATGTCATCGCCGAAGACTTTCACAGCGACGTCACTACGCACGCCCGAAATCAGCTCGTTGAAACGCAGTTGGATTGGCTGCGACAACTCGTAGTTGCTTCCTGGAACACCCGCTGCGGCCTTCTGCACTTCAGCAATCAGCTCATCACGAGGCTTCTTCGGGTTAGGCCACTGATCCTGAGGCTTGAGCATGATGTAGGCGTCAGAGGCGTTCGGCGGCATCGGGTCAGATGCAATTTCTGCGGTACCCGAGCGTGCGAACATCCGCTCAACTTCAGGCACCTGCGCAATCACCGCTTTCTCCAGACGCTGCTGCATCTCGACAGATTGAGTGAGGCTCGTTCCAGGCACACGCATGGCCTGCATCGCAAAGTCACCCTCACTGAGGCTTGGGATGAACTCGCTACCCATACGACTTGCCAGCAAACCACTGAGCACGACCAAGGCTACTGCGGCCGAGAAAGCGATGTTCCGATGTCCCAGCACCCATTGCAGAACCGGTTCATAGCGCAGTCGAGCTGTGCGCATGACCACGCCTTCCTCTTCCTTCACCTTGCCAGTGACGAACATGGCAATAGCTGCAGGAACAAAGGTAACGGACAGGACCATTGCACCCAGCAGCGCCATCACAACGGTGAAGGCCATCGGGTGGAACATTTTGCCTTCGACGCCGGTGAGGGCGAAGATCGGCAGGTACACCACCATGATGATCAGCTGACCGAAGATCAGCGGCCGGCGAGCTTCTCGCGCCGCGGCAAAGACCTCGTGGAAGCGTTCGGTTTTGGTGAGCATGCGGCCATGCTTATGTTGCGCATGAGCCAGTCGACGGATCGCGTTTTCTACAATAACCACGGCACCGTCGACGATGATGCCGAAGTCGAGTGCCCCCAAACTCATTAAGTTGGCACTGACCTTGTTGTTGAACATGCCTGTGAAGGTGAACAGCATGGACAGCGGAATCACCATCGCGGTGATCAGAGCCGCACGGATGTTGCCGAGGAACAGGAACAGAATGGCGATAACCAGGATCGCGCCTTCCACCAGGTTCTTCTTCACCGTCGCGATGGCTTTTTCAACCAGGTTGGTACGGTCGTAAACAGTCACAGCCACCACGCCCTTTGGCAGGGTGCGGTTGATGTCCGCCAATTTGGCGGCGACAGCTTGAGATACGGTGCGGCTGTTTTCACCAATCAGCATGAACACGGTACCGAGCACGACTTCGCGGCCGTTCTCAGTAGCAGCACCTGTACGGAGCTCTTTACCGATGCTGACGTCAGCAACGCTGCTGATGCGAATCGGTGCACCATCCACACTGGTGATCACGATGTTGGCGATGTCTTCGATATTGCCTACCTGACCCGGTGCACGGATGAGCAACTGTTCACCATTACGCTCGATGTAGCCGGCACCGACGTTGGCGTTGTTACTTTCCAACGCTGCGACCAGGTCATTGAGTGTCAGCTTGTAGGTAGCCAGGCGCTTTGGATCCGGCGCAACCAGGAACTGCTTGGCATAACCGCCGATGGTATTGATCTCGGCCACACCCGGGACGTTACGCAGCTGAGGCTTGATGATCCAGTCCTGGATCACGCGCAGGTCGGTCGGGGTGTACGGCGTACCGTCCTCTTTGACCGCGCCATCTTCGGCTTCAACAGTCCACAGGAAGATCTCGCCGAGGCCGGTAGATACCGGACCCATGACGGCCTCTACACCTTCTGGCAGCTGTTCCTTCGCAACCTGCAGCCGCTCGTTGATCAACTGGCGGGCAAAGAAGATGTCAGTGCCATCCTTGAAGATCACGGTGACCTGAGACAGGCCAGAGCGAGACAGGGAACGGGTCTGCTGAAGGCCCGGGAGACCGGCCATGGCCGTTTCAACTGGAAACGTGATCCGTTGTTCGGTTTCCAAGGGCGAGTAACCAGGCGCTGCAGTGTTGATCTGCACCTGGACGTTGGTGATATCGGGTACCGCATCGATGGGCAGCTTTTGATAGCTGTAGATACCGATACCCGCCATGATCAGAACGGCGATCATTACTACGATGCGCTGCTCGATGGCGAATCTGATGATACGTTCAAACATGAGAAATCATCCTGTCAGTTCGCATCAGTGACCGTGTTCGGCAGAAGCTTTGCCGAGCTCGGACTTGAGTGTGAAGCTGCCACTGGTTGCTACCTGGGCGCCGGCTTCAATACCGTCGATGATTTCCACGTACCCATTGTCGCGGCGACCCAGTTTTACCGGGCGGGTGTCAAAGCCATCTGGGGTGCGTACGAATACCGAAGGTTTGTCTTCAACGGTCTGCACAGCGTGCTCAGGGACCGCTACGGCAACTCGATCGGTCTGGGAGGTGACCGCAATGTTTACGAACAGGCCTGGACGCCAGGCGCCGTTGGGGTTGGTCAAGGTGACGCGGACAGTAGCTGCACGGTTTTGCTCGCCCAGCAGGCTGCCGACATAACCCACCTTCCCTTCGACCTCGACGTTCATGTCAGGCGAAGAGACTTTCACTGCACGGCCAGTCGTGACCTTGCCCAGATCTGTCGGCGGAACTGCGAAGGTCGCCCAGACCTGATTCAGGTCGGAAAGGATGAAGGCGTTGGTCGCCTCGCTGACGACTTCGCCGACGGTCAGGTGTTTCTCCACTACCACGGCGTCGAAGGGAGCGCGGAGCTCGTAACGATTACCGCCAACGGAGTTAACCGAGGCACCGATTGCGCCGACCTTCTGCTTGGCGTTGGCCAAGGAGATCTCCGCTTCTTGCAGCGCTTGGCGTGCTTGGAGGTAGTCTTGCTCTGCAGAGATCTTGTCCTGCCACAGTTGCTTCTCACGTTCGAAGGTCACACGCGCCAGTTCGACGCGACGCTGTGCGGCCTGTTGTTCGCTGCGCAGGTCAGAGATCTGCTGGCTGGCGATTACCGCGAGGACTTGCCCTTTCTTGACCGTCTCGCCCAGGTTGGCCTGGACAGCCTCAACAACGCCAGGAACACGAGGAACCACGTGGGCAGTACGATCTTCGTCGAAGCGAATTTCGCCAGGGAAGCTCACGACGGTACCGAGGTCACGAGGCGCTGCAGCTTCCAGGGCAACACCAGCGGCCTTGATCTGTTCAGCGCTGAGCGTCAGCTTGCCCTCTTCTTCACCGCCCTCTTCGCTGTGGCCTTCTTCACCATGGCCCTCATCACCTTCCTCTTTGGCGGCAGATGCGGCTTTCTTTTCGTCGCCATGGCCATCGTTAGCGCCATGCTCGGCAGTACTGGCGGCCTGCTGTCCGGAACTGTTGTTCCAGGCAAGGCTGCCAAATCCGAGGGCTGCCACAGCGGCTACCGCGAGGGCGATCTTGCGTTTGTTATCCATTGCTACTCCTGCTGATCGTAGGCACCGGCTTGTTCAAGGCTGTGTGCCGAAGAAAATGTTTGGCCCGTTCAGCGAGTGCCGGCGGTTGAGCCGACTTCGCCATAAACCCTTTCCACCTGCGCACGCGCATTGGTCGCCGCTGCCAACGATTCGAGGTATTGGCCACGAGCGACGATCAAGGTGCGCTGGGCATCCAGCACTTCGATGAAACCGAATTTGCCCATCTCGAAGCCGCGGGTTGCGGTCTCTACGGCTTGTTGGGCTGAAGGCAGAATGGTCTTGTCGTAGGACTCGACCTCCTGCATGGCGGTGGACCATTGGTTCAACGCGGTTTGGGTTTCGGTGCGCAGGCGCAGCTCAACAGCATTGCGCTGGTCCCGGGCCTGATCTGCACGACGAGAAGCGGAAAGAATGTTGCCCTGGTTACGATCGAACAGCGGCAAAGGCATAGACAGGCCCACAGTGTTGACCCGCTCGCGCACAGAGCGGTCGTACTGGCTACCTACACTGACAGTAAGGTTCGGGATACGCTGAGCTTTCTCTGAGCCGAGCGAGGCATCGCTCTTGTCTATCTGCACCACGGCCTGACGCATTTCTGCTGTTTGGTCGAGCTTAGCCAGCAGATCTTCAGTGCGAGGTGGCAAGCCCGGGGAGAGGGTTGGCGATTCGAGTCGATCAAACACGGTGACTGAGCTCCCGGTAATTTGAGCGAGCTGTTGGTAAGCGGTCGCTTTTTCCGTTTCTGCACGTCGAACTTGCAGCTGGGCTTCGGCCAGTTGCACTTGAGCGCGGGTCGCCTCCACTGGGGACGACTTACCTGCGCGAACACGGCCATCGACGATGCGAAGACCGCGCTCAGTCAGTTCGAGAGATTGCTTGGCCAGGTCGAGACCTGTCTGGGCCCGCAACGCGGCGTAAAAGGCTTGGACGACATCTGCACGCAGGCCGTTAACGCGACGGTCTAACTCAAGCTGTGCGGCGGTCTGCCCGTATGTGGCGACGTCAACACGAGCCCCCCGCTTACCGCCCAGCTCAAGGGTCTGGCTGAGAGAGACAGTCGTCTGGCTGGTGTTACGACGGGTGTCTTCCACGTCATACGAGATTGTGGGGTTGGGGATAAGCCCGGCCTGCTTGCGAGCACCATCAGCGATCCCAATTTCTTGCCTGGCCGCGGCCAGGTCTGGGTTGGCATCCATGGCCGTCGAAAGCGCCTGGGGCAAGCTGATGCTTTGGGCAAGGGCTGCAGGCGCCATCAACCCAGAGATGACTGCACAGAGTGCAGCGATCTTCCAGGGCGAGACGGGGGTCTTGGGTAAGACATTGCGGTTATACCGGGGCACTTTGATGGTCCTCGTGCACAAACTTCGATAAAGCTTGGCGAGAACGCCGAAACAGCTGCCAAGCCCCACTTGATTAGGTGATGGCACTCTAATGAGCGGTAGCTATCAGAGGGGTGGCTAGAAAATTACAATTCCGTAAGAATGTCCTGTAATGCCCGAAAATACTGGGAAACCAAACCCGACACGATGATTTCGTTACAAGCAACGGAGATGGCAAACACGCGGTGCGAAGGCCCGAACAACAGGTAGATGACGAAATTGTAATTTTCCTATCACCCCCCCGTTATCTTCGGCCTGCAAATATGAGCTCGCGCTACGCTAGGCGCGCCGCCTGGTCAGAACAATTAACGACACCCGCGCCGGTAAACATAATAAAAACTGCCGTGAATCAAAGGAGCATCGGATGAAAATCAAAGTACCACTGTATTTGGCGGCAGTTTCTGCGCTGTCTGGAAGCTATGCTATTTCGGCACAGGCAGAAGACAAGCCAGAAGGCTTCATTGAAGGCAGCAGCCTTACAGTGCTGAACCGTAACTTCTACTTCAACCGTGATAACCGCGACAGCACTGCCCCCACTTATAACAGTGGCAAGGGCAACACCAACGGCTACTCCGAAGCCTGGGCGCACGCGATCATCAGCAAATTCAACTCTGGGTTTACCCAGGGAACCGTTGGCTTTGGCGTTGATGCCTTCGCCATGATCGGCCTCAAGCTCGACACCGGTGATGGGCGCAACGGCGGCCGTAGCTCCTTCGACGTGCTACCCGTTGATAACAAGGGCGAAGCTCGCGACGAATACACCAAGGTCGGCGGCGCAGCCAAAGTCCGCTTGTTCGATACCATCGTGAAAGTAGGTGATGTTTTCCCATCGACTCCGGTCGTTGCATCCGGCGACTCTCGCCTGCTGCCAGAAAGCTTCCGCGGCGTGACCGTTGAGAACACCAGCATCCAAGGCCTCACCCTGCAGGGTGGTCGTCTGCATGCGATGAGCCAGCCGGTCTCAAGCAACCTGAACGACAACTTCGTGACGTTCTACGGCGGCCCGGTCAACTCGCCATGGATCGGTTACGGTGGCGGTGACTACTCGATCAACGACAACTGGACTGTGAGCGTCTACGCCAGCCAGCTGAAAGACGTCTGGAATCAGTACTACGCCGGCACCAGCGTGGTTTACCCGCTGAGCGACGATCTGGCGCTGATCGGTGGCTTCAACTACTACAAAGCCGTAGATGAAGGTAAGAAGCGCCTGGGTGAATTCGACAACAACATCTGGAGTGCCAAGGTCGGCGTGCGTTACGGTGCCCATACCCTAGCCCTGTCGCACCAGCGCAACAACGGCGACGACGATTTTGACTACCTGCGTCAGTCGGACTCGATTTTCGTCGACAACTCCATCCAGTACAGCGACTTCAACTCGCCGAAAGAGCGTTCCTGGATGCTGCGCTATGACCTGAACTTCACCAGCTACGGCATTCCAGGCCTGACGTTCATGACCCGCTACGCCAGAGGCTCGGGCGCGGATTACTCGAACGCTAACCAGTTCTACATGCGCACTGATGACAACGGCAACCCGCTCGACAATCAGAAGCGTTGGGAGCGTGACGTCGAAGTCAAATACGTTGTCCAAACCGGTCCAGCAAAAGATCTGTCCTTCCGGTTGCGCCAGGCAACCACACGTGCCACTGCATTCGAATCGGATCTGGATGAAACCCGTGTGATCATTGAGTACCCGCTTTCGATTCTGTAATTCGCTAACTGGACCAGTTATTCATTAACTGGTCCTATTAGTAAAACGAGCATTACGAATTCACCTTGAGTGGCTTAAGTGCTCCTTTGGTAAAAGGTGGATATTTGGCGCCCATTGGGCGCCTTTTTTTGCCTAAAATTCAAGTAGGCGTTCGATTGTACGCATCGCATGCCGGTGAAGTTCATGACTACACCAATGACCAGTCTCTTCAATGTGAGCGACCTCGCCGTCATCTGAGCGGAACGAAGCCAGCACAAAGAAGAAAATAACCCAATACTTCATAAGGTCAAATCACCTGCTGGAGAGAGGGCCCGCAACTGTCAAACCCAAACCGCGACAAGATATACCGCCAGACTATCAACTGTATTACCTAGAAATTACAAATCCGTCATTTGAGCCCCGGCACGCTCATTTTGATTTACCATCCCTTTCAATAATGCCGGCGCGCGTGCGCGGTTAATTGCTCAGTGATATCGAGACAAAATCCCATGCGAATTCTGGTAATTGAGGATGAAGTAAAAACTGCGGAGTATGTGCGTCAAGGTCTGACGGAATGTGGCTATGTCGTAGATTGCGTCCACACCGGGTCAGATGGATTATTCTTGGCTAAGCAGCACGAATATGAGCTGATTATCCTGGATATAAATCTGCCAGAGATGGACGGTTGGCAGGTCCTTGAGTTGTTGCGTCGTAAAAACTGCCCTTCCCGTATCATGATGCTGACGGCGAGAAGCCGGCTGGCGGATAAGGTCCGGGGGCTGGAGAACGGAGCAGATGACTAGCTGATCAAGCCATTTGAGTTCCCTGAGCTGCTGGCCCGGGTTCGCGCCTTGATGCGCAGGTCAGATCACCCTGCATCCGTAGAGGTCATTCGCGTCGCTGACCTGGAGCTTGATCAGAGCCGGCACAGGGCATTCAGGGACGGTCAGCGCATTGACCTGACCACGAAAGAATTCGCGTTACTGCATTACCTGATGCGTAATACCGGTGTGGTGCTGAGCCGCACCCAAATTATTTCGCAGGTTTGGGATATGAATTTTGACTGCGACACAAACGTTGTAGAGGTGTCGATTCGAAGACTCAGAGCCAAGATAGATGACCCTTTCGAGACCAAACTGATACATACGCTTCGGGGCGTAGGGTATGTGCTTGAAAAACGATAGTTGCCAAGCTCTCTAGTACCGAAAATCCGCTACATGCTTCCGTCGCTTGCGAACTTGAGGTTTCTGTTTACGATCCGCGGCGCTGATTCCTCACTCAACAAATGAGGTAGGCTGTACATGAGGTATAGCATTGATTATCAGCAGGTTTCGCAAGGACAATCCGATGCCAGCATTGATGCCTGTCCAGCTGACATTGTCTTCAACAGCGACCATGGCCTAGCTCTTATCCCGTGCGTTGGCGATGTTATCAACCTCCCCTCTACGGCGGTCAAAGAAGGGGTTTGCGGCATCGTTAGATCAAGGATTTTCAATTATCTCAGAGGTCCTGAAGAGCTGTACTGTCACGTCAATATTCTCGTTGAGGAGGCGGACATCAATTTCGAAAGTCTCATCTCGGAATACATGCGCAATCAGTCACGTGCTCGCTCGCCTTCTTCATAAAGTCGAAGGCGGGCCAGTCCATTAATGGTTGTGTATGGGTGAGGGTTCAGCAGAGCGAGCGCCTACTGAGCACCAGAGATGAATAGTCACAGCCTAGTGGTTTAACGCGGTACTGCTGGTGTACGCAGGGCCGGACTCATTGTTTTTTGAATGGCGCATTGCAGCACATAGAAATATAAAACCCCGGAAGCAAATACGATTGCGGACAGATAAGCAAACTCAGAGTCTAAAACCCCGGAAACCATATACAATTTAATCGTGATAGAACCCATAATAATTCCGGTACAGTACATGACGCCTGTGAACTGATTGCCCAAAAAACTCAGTATGCCGCTGAAGGCATTGTTCGCACTCAACAGCATTGCTTTCAGTATCGTCCAGCCGAGAACTGGCAGAAAAGCCTTGATCATGAAGGCGAATAACATCGACGATGCAAACAGTTTTATCGGGGTTTCTGCCCACGGCTTGATGGTGCCGTCTACTTCAACGCCGGTATACAAGATGATATTCAGAATAATCGCCATAAGGGTGCATATGCCGAGGCGTATCATTTCCCGCTTAAGCGGGGCCATCATTATCACTGCGTGAATCTTGTTTCCAAAGTATCGTTTTAGTCCTTGGATCGACATTTTTCTTCCTATGCTCTCGGGTATGACGCTGTTGTAGCGTTGTATGACGGTCATGCTTTTACCCGAAGAGAGGTGACGCTTCAACGGTCCTGAATTGCGCAGGGGATCTCATGTCCTTCCCCTGGCTGGGTAGCTTGCTGAGAAATTCTCATCTACCTGCGTGGCAACGATGCGGCCACCCCGCCGCCGTCAGAGCTCTGGAGGACTGGCTGCTGTCAGCAACTCATCGAGTGACGGAACCTTAGCGTTTGCACTGAGGACGAGTGTTCTGGATCGGAGTATGGATACATCAAAGAAAGATTCGCACTCGACTCTTCCGTTTACTTCTCTCCAGTGGGTGACTTCTGGTATCAACTCATTAGGCACCGGGTATAGTGCCATAGGGTTATGGAATACCTCCACTTCAGCAGACCACGGCTCGTAGCCATATTGCGGCCAGAGCTGACCGTAGTCGCTGGACGCTACATCCAACAGAAATGGGATACCTCGTGATGCTCCCGGAGAACGGTCGAAAAACTCACCAAACCGCAAGTATCGGTACCCGTCTAGATGAGCTCCACCTGAGATCGGCACTCGGCTGAGCTTTGGCACTGTGCAGGCATTGGTGAAAATGACCGCTGAAAGATGGGCATTTTCCATTAGCGTAAATAGGCCGTTGGGGCGCCCTGATAGCAGAGATGTCTCTTCCTCCACAGTTATCAGGTGCGTACCACGATGCGCAGATGAGTGAACTGCAAAGCCATAGAGATAGCTGATGAGCGACTCCCTGCTCCACAGCATTGAACTGGGCGCATGGAAATCGGCTAAGGCCAGAATGAGCGGCTTACCCTCCACGTGCGGTAGGGATTCGTAACGCTTGTCCAATTTGTTTTGGATGGTCCTCGCAAACCTTTCTGCAGCCGCTCCTAAGAAACGCTCATGTCGGTCAGCGGGTGGGGGGACCGGCGAGGCGCCAAAATGCTCATACCGCTCTTCCGGGTTGGCTGTCACTGCTTCAACCCAGGCCTCATCTCCCAGCCTATTCTCGATGTGAAAATCGGGTGATTCTTTAGGCTGGGTGACCAAGAGTCCCTGTTCACGAAAAATCGCTAATAGGTGGGCTTCCCAGAGGCGGGTGTGAAAATTCTCAGTCTGGCAATCGGGAACCCAATTTCTGTCTGGGGATGGCAGTGCGAGATACAGTTGATTCAGCGCCCACGCCCCAATACGGCGGCTTGGATCAAATAGTGATTTGAACACCACGCTTGGTGTGCGCTTACCCATTCTGCTTAGAGGAGCACGTCGTCGTTCACCTGAAGGGAGTGGAAGCGGATGGGCTTGGGTATAGAGAAAATGGCTGATTGAGGCGCGGGCTTCAGACTCGCCAGTGGTGCGCTCACTATGGCTGAGGAGCACCCACACGCTATCGACACGACGCCGCAAGGTGACAATTCCGAAGCTGCCGGAATGGATATTTCGGGTTAGAGCGGCACAAGAAATTCCGTCCTCACTAAGCCATGCCCCTACTGGCGGGCTGTCCCCAAACCCCAACCCTCGTGGAAGCGACAAAGCGATTAGATCGAACATCGGCGCAGCAATTTCTTTCATTCGCTGATCTCGGCAGCCGTCAAAATGCATTCCATCAATGCCTCGGAGCGTGCCCGCCGGCGATGGCATCGGTGGAGGTACCTATTGAAGAAGGGGGCCTTGTTCCACCAGGACATCTCGGTTGGTGAAGATGGTCTCAATGGTTGCCTCGGCAGCCACATGAGTCTTTCGCGTGATCTCTTCAAGGGCCAGTTCGAGCCGGTAGTCTTGGAAATACTCGTACAGCTTTTCAGAGCTCTCGGATATCTCCTCCCCACCATTCTTCGCGAACAAGATGTGGATGATCGCTGCGAGTGGGAGAGAGATGTCGAGATCCTTCTCTTCTGCATCTGAATCCGAGTTCAAACCGTCGAAATACCTCTCCAGATGACTCTGGAGCTCCTCAAGCCAGAACTGAGATAGGTTGCTTGGAAGGGAGCTTTCAGGCCCGGTCAGAAGGACTTCATCTCTGAATAGAGCCAGCAGATTGGGGTTTGCCATGGAGGACCTCACGATTAGATTTGAGAGCAACTGGTCAGCATAGTCCACCTCAAGATGACCACCTCCTTGACGCCCATCCTGGTGCTCCTGAGCATCAGACGAGTGAATCGCCCCGAAACCTGTAGATACAAAATGACCGCTTCTCGCCGTTAGCTGCCTTTCTTGAAGGACAGCTTTGGGTCGATAGCGGCCTTCGTGGAGGTTGGTGTCTACGGGGTCGGTTTAGTCAATCTGAATCTCCGGTTTCACCTCCGTGAGGCCGGCCATCGTCATGCATCAGATCTTGATTGACACGCGTGCCGCTTTGGATAGCCTTGCAATTGAGGGCTGCAACTGCGCATTTGTCGGGCCTGGGTACCAGCATGAGCCCCCCGCAATTTTGGCAGCAGAGGAAGCTGGTTCCTCTGAAGTAGTGACGGCGGGCATTGCCAGTCGGATTCTGAACCCAAGGTCGCCAGACTAGGAGCTAAAGGATCGCTGCGACTACTCCTCATCCCTTACCGAAAAGTCACGCGTCGGTCGTAAACGGCCCTTTCCAGGCCAATCAACTTTTGTGATTGGTGAGTAGGGATTTCTCGGCTTTTCTGTGAAAAGCACCCCTTCATTTCACAAAAAAAATGGCGAAGATTCCAATTTCACGGGGTCTGGCCTATCACCTATTTTGTGAACCTACATCCGGTGTAGATCGCCAGGCACTAAAAAGCCCGCGAAAGCGGGCTTTTTAGTGCCTGTAGAAATCAGTAACCGCTGAGGACGTTGACGATCACACCACTGGCAATAGCCACCAGCACATAGTCCCCGTTGACATACAACCAGCGGTGATCACGTGGTGGCGCATACAGGTGGCGTGCTTTCCAGTCGGTCACCCAGTAACGGTCGCCGCGGTAGTGCGGATCAACCACATGGCCACGCTGCCACTGCTGATGCGGAACCGGCATGCCCGGTTGTGGGCGGAAATTCGGGTCGCGATAAGCGGGACCGCGGCCATTATCATGTCGGCCTTGGTACTGTGGCTGACCATGCGGTGGGTTGCCCTGGTGCAATGGGTCGCCATCATGCCGGTCAAGTGGGCCTGGCTGCGCGAAACTGGCCAAGGGGGCGCTGAGCATGAGCGCGGCGCAGATCACGGTCAGGGTTTTCTTCATTTTGCGGTCCTCTGCATGTTGACGCCTGGCGGGAGCTGACTGGCTGCCAGGTTCGGTTAACTGATCAGACCACAATCATTCCCGCTTAATGTCAGGACAGAGGTAAAGGTCCGGTAAAGGTCTGAGGAGGCACGGTGGATGGCACCGGCTTCGCCGGTGTTCACGGGTGAACCCGCTCCCACAGGATGTGTGTTGCCCTCGGGAATAAGCAGGCCCTTGTAGAGCGCGTTAACCGAAGGCGTCAATTCAGGCCAAGCTCCTTCAACCGGCGATACAGGGTGCGCTCGCTCAGGCCAAGGTGACGGGCCAGTTCACTGCGCGAGCCCTTGAACTGTTGCAGTGCCTGGGCCAGCTCACCCAGGTGATTGCGCCGGCCATCTGCCGTGATCGCCCCTGTCGACCCAATGTCCTCCGGCAAATGCTCGGGCCGGATAAGTCCGTCGTCCGCAAACAAACGCGCCCTTTCCAGAATGTTGCGAAGTTCGCGAATATTGCCTGGGAATGGATGCAGCACGAGTTTCTGCAAGGCCTCGTCGCTCAGCCTGGGTGTCGGCTTGCCGGCCATGCGCTGCAGCAGGCTCTGGGCGAGCAACGGTAGGTCTTCTGCTCGTTCGCGCAATGCCGGCAGACGTATCGGGAAGCCGCTGATGCGGTAGTACAGGTCTTCGCGGAAGGTGCCGTCCGCGACCATTTGCTTCAGCGGTTTATGGGTTGCCGATACCAGGCGGAAATCCGAATGCACCGTACGCAGGCTACCTACCGGGCGGAAGCTGCCGGACTCGATCAGGCGCAGCAGCTTCACTTGCATCGCCAGCGGGACCTCGCCAATTTCATCCAGAAAAAGGGTGCCACCATGCGCCGCTTCAGCCAGACCGATCTTGCGCTGGTTGGCGCCAGTGAACGCGCCCTTCTCGTAGCCGAACAACTCGCTCTCGAACAACGATTCGGTCAGGCCGGTACAGTCAACCACCACCAACGGGCCGTTGGCCCGGGGGCTACCCAAGTGCACTGCGCGGGCGAACAGTTCCTTGCCGGTACCCGACTCACCCTGTAGCAACACCGGGATCTGCGCCGGTGCCGCACGTTGCAGGCTGGCCAGGGCCGCTTTGAACGCTGGCGCGCGGCCGACCAGCCCTTGTTCCTGAGGCTGCGCCGACGCGAGGGTGATGCTGGTCAGGCGTTCGACAAAGGCCACCACCCTGCCCTGTTCATCCAGGATCGGCCGCAGCTCTACATCCACATGCTCGGGGCCGCGTGGCGTGTGATGAATGTGCAAAACCCGCTCCGGTGCCTTGCTGTGCCACGCCTTGCGCATCGGGCAATGCTCGCCGGCCTGGTCGCAAGGCACGGCGTAGTGGTGCGAGACCTTGTGGCATTTCTCGCCCAGCGGCGCCTGCTCGTGGCGACCGAACTGGCGGCGATAGGCAGCGTTGGCCGCCAGGATGTTGTAGTCGGTATCCAGCACGATGGTTGGCAGGGCATCGTGCTCAAGATAGGAAACCAAAGCTAGGATGAGGGGATGGGCTTCAGGCATGACGGCACCGATTGGATGACCGGCGCAGGGTAACAAGGACTGCCAAACACTGCCATTGGCTGACAGTCGACTGCCATCTGCGCTGCCACTGTCGTCGGCAATTGTCAGCAACGGGCCGGTTTCATTGGCCCAAGCGCAGGAAAATGCCTGGCATGCATCTTGATAAACCTCCTGGCACTGCCTACGCCTGTACAAGGCTGGGCGGATAAATTGGAGAACGCGATGATCATCGGCAACAACCTGCACGTGGACGCCTTTTACGACAAGGCGACCTCGACCATCAGCTACCTGGTCATGGACGGCGAAACGCGCAAGTGTGCGTTGATCGACAGTGTCCTGGACTATGACCCCAAGTCGGGGCGTACCTGCACTGCTTCGGCGGACCAGTTGATTAACCGGGTAAAGGAGCTGCGAGCTGACGTGCAGTGGGTGCTGGAAACCCATGTGCATGCCGACCACCTTTCGGCAGCGGCCTATTTGAAGGAAAAGCTCGGCGGCCATACCGCCATCGGCGCGCACATCACCCAGGTACAGAAAGTGTTCGGTGCCCTGTTCAACGCCGAGCCTGGCTTCGCCCGCGATGGCAGCCAGTTCGATGTGTTGTTCGAGGACGAGGAAGGTTTCCGCATTGGCAACCTGCATGCCCGCGCGTTGCACACCCCGGGGCACACGCCTGCGTGCATGAGCTTCATGATCGAGGACGCCGGCGAGATAGCGGTGTTCGTCGGCGACACCCTGTTCATGCCCGACTACGGTACCGCCCGTTGCGACTTCCCTGGGGCCGATGCCCGTACCCTGTACCGCTCGATCCGTCGCCTGCTGGCCTTCCCCGACCAGACCCGGCTGTTCATGTGCCACGACTACCTGCCAGGTGGCCGTGACATGCAGTACGTCACCACCGTGGCCGAGCAGCGCGCCAACAATATTCATATCCACCAGGGCATCGATGAGGACAGCTTCGTCGCCATGCGTGAAGCCCGCGACAAGACCCTCGACATGCCCGTGCTGATCCTGCCTTCGGTGCAGGTGAACATGCGCAGCGGCCAGTTCCCCGCGCCGGAAGATAACGGTGTGAGCTACCTGAAGATTCCGCTGAACAAGCTGTGACCGCCCTGCCCCATAACCAGATTTACAGGATTTACCGCCATGCCTGCCTTGTTGTCCCCTGCCAATACCGACCACCACAAAGTGGTCATCGTCGGTGCCGGCGCCGCCGGAATCGCCACCGCTTCCAGCTTGATCAGCCGTGACCCGTCGCTGGATGTGACCTTGATCGACCCCGCCGAAGTGCACTACTACCAGCCCGGCTGGACCATGGTCGGTGCCGGTGTGTTCAAGGCGCCAAGCACTGCCCGCACCATGGCCTCGACCATTCCGTGCGGCGTGCGCTGGATAAAGGCACGCGTGCAGGGGTTCGACCCGCTGGGCCAACTGGTCCTCCTCGAAGGCGGCCGCGCCATCAGTTATGAACAGTTGGTGGTCTGCCCCGGCCTCAAACTGGATTGGGCGGCCATTGATGGCCTCAGCGAGACCTTGGGCCTCAACGGCGTCACCTCCAACTACCGCTACGACCTGGCGCCCTACACCTGGGAACTGGTACAGAAGCTCAAGCAAGGCCGAGCCCTGTTTTGCCAGCCGCCCATGCCGATCAAGTGCGCAGGCGCGCCGCAGAAGGCGCTGTACCTGTCTTGCGACCACTGGCTGCGGCATGGTCACCTGGGGGCTGTGAAAGCCAGTTTCTTCAATGCCGGCGCAGTATTGTTCGGTGTGGCGGACTACGTGCCCGCATTGATGAAGTACATCGAAAAGTACGCCGTGGACCTCAATTTTTCCCACCGCCTAGTCGCCGTGGACGGTCCGAACAAGCGCGCCACCTTCGTGCGCACATTGGCCGATGGCAGCAACGAAACGCGTATCGAGGCCTTCGACATGCTGCATGTAGTACCGCCGCAGGTGGCACCGGACTTCATTCGTGAAAGTCCCTTGGCCGACAGCGCCGGCTGGGTCGATGTCGATCCGCATACCCTGCGCCATCGCCACTTCACCAATGTCCATGCCCTTGGGGACGTGGCCAATACCAGCAATGCCAAGACCGCCGCCGCTGCACGCAAGCAGGCTCCGGTCGTGGCCAACAATGTACTGGTGGCCCTGGGCAGGCTGCCTACCATGGCCCAGTACGATGGTTATGGATCGTGCCCGCTCACCGTCGAGCGCGGCAAGATCGTGCTGGCCGAGTTCACCTATGGAGGCAAGCTGGCACCGAGCTTCCCCAACTGGCTATTGGATGGTCGTAAACCGACACGTCTGGCCTGGTTGCTCAAGGCGCAGGTGCTGCCACCCTTGTACTGGAAAGGCATGCTCAAGGGCCGCGAGTGGTTGGCACGGCCACAGCCGTTGGTAGCCGAGGGTCGGCAGTGATCGAACATCAAATACTGGGAGCGGGCCTGGGCGCGATCATCGGTGCCGTGCTGGCATTGACCGGTGCCGGCGGTGGCATTCTCGCAGTGCCTTTGCTGGTGTTCGGCCTGGGGCTGTCGATGGTCGAGGCGGCACCGGTCGGCCTGCTGGCCGTAGGCATCGCGGCAGCGGTGGGTGCTGTGCTGGGCTTGCGGCAGGGCCTGGTGCGCTACCGGGCGGCGCTGTTCATCGCATTGATCGGTGTGGCAGCGGCGCCGTTCGGGCTGACGCTGGCGCACCGCCTGCCGAACACGCCACTGCAGTTGGTGTTCGCCGGGGTGTTGGTGTATGCCTGCCTGCGTATCTGGCGCAAGGCGGCCAAGGAACTGCGCGGCGAAGCCAATGATGCCCATCGCTACATCGAACCCTGCGTGCTGAACCCGCTGCAGGGCCGTTTGCGCTGGACCCTGCCCTGCGCGCGCGCCCTGGCCTTTACCGGCGCATTGTCAGGGCTGCTGTCCGGCCTGCTGGGCGTGGGCGGTGGCTTTGTCATCATCCCGGCCCTTAACCGCTACACCAACCTGCGGATGGCCAGCATCGTCTCCACTTCGCTGGCGGTGATCGCGCTGGTGTCCACCGGCAGTGTGGTCAGCGCCAGCCTCGCAGGGGTCATGCACTGGCAGGTTGGCGCCCCGTTCGCCGTCGGTGCGGTGCTCGGCCTGCTGCTGGCGCGGCCATTGGCGGCCAGGCTGGCCGGGCCGCGCTTGCAGCAGATGTTTGCCGTGGCCGGTTGGGCTGCGGCCCTGCTGCTGGCCGGCAAGGCGCTACTGGGCTAGCAGCTCGCTCTGTTCTGCCGCGCACAGCGCCAGCAGGTAGTCCCACACTACCCGCAGGCGCACTGACTTGTGCAGTTCGCGGCGGGTGCAGATCCAGTAGCTGCGCTGGATGGTTTCGCCAGGCAGCACGCGCACCAGCGTCGAGTCGTGGCGGGCCATGTAGTTGGGCAGTACGGCGATGCCCAACCCGGCGCGGGCGGCGGTTTGCTGGGCGATCACGCTGGTGCTGCGAAACACCACGTTGGGGGCCCGACAGAAGCTGTTGAGAAACAGCAGTTCCTGGCTGAACAGCAAGTCGTCGACGTAGCCGATCCAGCTGTGCCGGGCCAGGTCCTCGCGGTTGCGCAGCGGGGGCGCGCGATCCAGGTAGTCCTGGCTGGCGTACAGGGCCAGGCGATAGTCGGTGAGTTTGCGGGTGATCAGCAGGTCGGCGTTGGGCCGTTCCAGGTGGATGCTGATCTCCGCCTCGCGGTTGAGGATGCTGACGAAGCGCGGTACTGCCACCAGCTCCACTTCCAGGCCGGGGTAGCGGTCGAACAGCGCATTCATGCGCGGGGTGAAGAACATGATGCCGATGCCTTCGGTCACCCCCAGGCGAATCTTGCCCAGCGGCGTGATGGCCTGGGTGATTTCTTCCTGCGCCAGCAGGGCGACGTTTTCCATGGCTTCGGCGTGCTTGAGCAGGGCCTGGCCCGAGGGGGTCAGTTCATAGCCCTGGGCATGCTGCACGAACAGCGCAGTCCCCAGGCTCTGCTCGATGCTCTCGATGTGCCGGGCCACGGTGCTGTGGGTGGTGTTGAGGCGCTTGGCGGCGGTAAGCAGGCGGCCGCTGCGCTGCAACTCGAGGAAAAACCGCAGATCGTTCCAGTCGAACATGCTGATCCTTTTTGGCAGTTCGTTCCGGCCTCTTCGCGGGCACGCCCGCTCCCACAGGGATCGCGTTACCTTGTGGGAGCGGGCGTGCCCGCGAAGAGGCCAGCACAGACTTACCACTGTGCTAAAACGCACAGCGGCTGCGCGAAATCTCGTGTTTCCTCCACGAAATTACTCACTAAGATGGATCGGGACAAGAATAATAATCAGGCCCGAGGTTGCACATGCCATCAGCCGATTCTGTCTTCGACTACGTGGTCGTAGGTGCCGGTCCCGCCGGTTGCCTGTTGGCCAATCGTTTGTCCGCCGATCCTTCCTGCCGAGTGCTGCTGCTGGAAGCGGGTGGGCGCGACAACTATCCCTGGATCCATATCCCCGTCGGTTACCTCTATTGCATCGGCAACCCGCGCACCGACTGGTGCTTCAAGACCGAGGCGCAGCCCGGCCTGGGCGGTCGTGCGCTGGGCTATCCACGCGGCAAGGTGCTGGGTGGCTGCTCCTCGATCAACGGCATGATCTACATGCGCGGCCAGGCCGCCGACTACGACCGATGGGCCGAGCAAGGCAACGACGGCTGGGCCTGGAAGGACGTACTGCCGCTGTTCAAGGCCAGCGAAAGCCACTTTGCCGGCGCCAGCGAGCACCACGGTGGTGATGGCGAATGGCGGGTCGAGCGCCAGCGCTATAGCTGGCCGATCCTCGATGCCTTCCGTGATGCCGCCGAGCAAAGCGGCATCGGCAAGGTCGAGGACTTCAATACCGGCGACAACCAGGGCTGTGGATATTTCCAGGTCAACCAGCGCAGCGGTGTGCGCTGGAACGCTTCCAAGGCTTTTCTACGGCCGATCAAGGATCGCCCCAACCTCACCGTGCTGACCGGCGTTCAGGTTGACCAGGTGCTGCTCAACAACACCCGTGCACGGGCGGTAAAGGCGTTCTGGCAGGGTGCCTGGCACGAGTTTGCGGCACGTCGCGAGATCATCCTCTGTGCGGGTGCTGTGGGCTCTCCCGGTATCCTGCAGCGCTCCGGCATCGGCCCGCGGCAGT
Organism: Pseudomonas sp. s4; assembly: GCF_046764235.1. Classification (NCBI taxonomy): domain Bacteria; kingdom Pseudomonadati; phylum Pseudomonadota; class Gammaproteobacteria; order Pseudomonadales; family Pseudomonadaceae; genus Pseudomonas; species Pseudomonas sp. s4. The sequence continues at coordinate 84,833 of NZ_CP177209.1, forward strand.
TATTGGAAAGCCTGGGCATTGGCGTGCGTCACGACATGCCCGGTGTTGGCGGCAACCTGCAGGATCACCTGCAGCTGCGCCTGATCTACCAGATCCGCAATTCCCGTACCCTGAACCAGATGGCCAACAGCCTGTGGGGCAAGATGGGCATGGGCCTGCGCTACCTCTATGACCGCAGTGGCCCGCTGGCCATGGCCCCGAGCCAGCTGGGTGCATTCGTGCGTTCAAGCCCGGAGCAGGCCACCGCCAACCTGCAGTACCACGTGCAGCCGCTGTCACTTGAGCGATTCGGCGAACCACTGCACACGTTCCCGGCCTTTACCGCCTCGGTGTGCAACCTGCGCCCGGCCAGCCGCGGGCGTATCGATATCCGCAGCAGCGACATGAACAGCACGCCGCTGATCGACCCCAACTACCTCAGCGACCCCCAGGACCTGCGCGTCGCCGCCGATGCCATTCGTCTTACCCGGCGTATCGTCCAGGCCCCTGCCCTCGCTGCGTTCGACCCAAAGGAGTACCTGCCGGGTTTAGCCCTGCAAACCGAAGAAGAGCTTTTCGAAGCCGCCGGCAAGATCGGCACCACCATCTTCCACCCGGTAGGCACCTGCCGCATGGGCAATGGCGAACTGGACGTTGTGGATAACCAGTTGCGCGTGCACGGCATCCCTGGCCTGCGCGTGGCGGACGCCTCGATCATGCCGCAGATCACCTCCGGCAATACTTGTTCACCCACCCTGATGATCGCCGAGAAGGCGGCGCAACTGATCCTCAAAGGAGCTGCCACCCAGACCTATTTGAACGAAGACGCGATACCGACGCCCTGACCCTGGGTGCGTGCAGTACCGGCAGCTGGCGGTCAGAAGCTGCCGACAGTGGAACAACAAGAATAATCACTGTGGCCTGCGGGCCGAGGACAGCAACGATGTCGGATTACATCCAAGAGCAGAGTGCGGCGGCCAGCAGCTCCAGCCGTCGTGAAGAACGCAAGATCATTTTCGCGTCATCCCTCGGGACAGTTTTCGAGTGGTATGACTTTTTTCTCTATGGTGCGCTGGCAGCGGTCATCAGCAAGCAGTTTTTCGCTGGCGTGAACGACACCACCGCCTTCATCTTCGCCCTCATGGCCTTTGCCGCCGGCTTCCTGGTGCGGCCGTTCGGCGCGCTGGTATTCGGCCGGCTGGGCGACATGATCGGGCGCAAGTACACCTTCCTGGTCACCATCGTGCTGATGGGCCTGTCCACCTTCGCGGTGGGGTTGTTGCCCACCTACGCCAGCATCGGCATCGCGGCACCGATCATCCTGGTGGTCCTGCGCATGCTGCAGGGGCTGGCGCTGGGTGGTGAATACGGCGGTGCGGCCACCTATGTGGCCGAGCATGCGCCGCCCGGCAAGCGCGGTTTCCACACGGGTTTCATTCAGTCCACCGCCACCCTTGGCCTGTTGTTGTCGCTGGTGGTGGTGCTGGGCAGCCGCTATATCAGTGGCGACCAGTTCGAAACCTGGGGCTGGCGCCTGCCGTTCCTGTTGTCGATCGTGCTGCTGGCGATTTCCACCTGGATCCGCATGAGCATGCACGAGTCGCCGGCCTTCGTGAAAATGAAGGCTCAGGGCAAGGTCAGCAAGTCGCCGATCCGTGAGTCGTTCACCTCCTGGCCGAACCTGAAAGTGGTGCTCACCGCCCTGTTCAGCATCAACGCCGGGCAGGCCGTGACCTTCTACACGGCGCAGTTCTACGTGCTGTTCTTCATGACCCAGATGCTGAAGATGGACCCGGCCCAGGCCAACACCCTGCTGATCATCAGCGTTGTCATTGGTGCGCCATTCTTCGTGTTCTTCGGCTGGTTGTCCGACCGGATTGGCCGCAAGCCGATCCTGATGCTCGGCCTGCTGCTGGCCACGGTGCTGTACTTCCCGCTGTTCAAGGCGCTGAGCCACTACGCCAACCCACAGATCGACGCGGCCAGCCGCCAGGCGCCGATCGTGGTCACTGCCGACCCGAGAGGCTGTACTTTCCAGTTCGACCCGGTAGGCAAGGCGCGCTTCGACAGCCCCTGCGACAAGGTCAAGACCTTCCTGGTCAAGCAAGGCCTACCGTACAGCTCTGTGGATGTGGCCGGCAGCGATGTGGTGGTTAACATCGGTGACAAGACCATCAACGGCTTCGACGAAGCGGCCATGCGTGCGGCGGTGGAACAGGCTGGCTACCCGGCCAAGGCCGACCCTGGGCAGGTCAACCAAGTGATGGTGGTGGTGCTGATCGTGGCGATGATCCTGATCGCGACCATGACCTATGGCCCGCTGGCGGCGGTGATGGTCGAGCTGTTCCCCACTCGCATCCGCTACACCTCCATGTCACTGCCCTACCACATTGGCAACGGCTGGTTCGGTGGCTTCCTGCCAACGGTGTCGTTCGCGCTGGTGGTGTACACCGGGGATATCTTCTATGGGCTGTGGTACCCGGTGGTGGTGACCGGGGTCAGCCTGGTGGTGGGGATCTTCTGCCTGAAAGAAACCAGGGATGTGGATATCGACAAGATCTGACGGTTGCAACGGGCCGTTTCTACACGCCCGCATGAGGCAATAAAAAACCGGCTGTAAAAGCCGGTTTTCTTATGCCCCAAAAAACTTATGCACGATTTTCAGAAAAATGTCATACACAGAAATAAACAGCTAATTCAAACACTTAGCGATCACTTCAGGCTTTTAATCCAAAAACAGTTCACAAGTTATCCACAGATGGTCAGGCCATCTGTTCCTGGGGTTTTTCCTCTGCTGGCGGCAGCGAACCCATGGCCCGCTGGGTCGCTTCGTTCCACGCCGCAGCGCGGTCGTTGAGCTCGGCAATGGCCCGTGGCCCGGTGCCGTTGGCGTACATCGGCTCGCCAATCACCACCTCGATTGTGCCCGCGCGCTTGCCCCAGCCGGTCTTGGGCCAGAACTTGCCGGCGTTATGGGCAATCGGCAGCACCGGCAGGCCGGCATTCACTGCCAGCGCGGTACCGCCACGGGAGAACTTGCCCATGGTGCCGAATGGCACGCGGGTGCCTTCCGGGAAGATCAGCACCCAGGTCTTCTGCTTGAGCAGCTCGTCACCCTTGCTGGCTACCTGGCGCAGGGCTTCCTTGGGGTTATCTCGGTTGATCGCGATCGGCCGCAGCATGGCCATGGCCCAACCGAAGAACGGCACATACAGCAACTCGCGCTTGAGCACCTGGCTCAGCGGCGAGAAATACTGGGAAAGGAAGAAGGTTTCCCAGGTGCTCTGGTGGTTGGACAGGATCACGCAAGGCTCATCAGGCACGTTCTCGGCGCCAGTGATCTTGTAGTCGATACCCAGGATGGTGCGCACCAGGAACAACGCGCAACGGCACCAGTACACGTTGATGAACTTGTAGCGCTTGGGGAACGACAGGAACGGCGCAACGAAGAAGCTCAGCGAGCACCACAGCAGCGAACTGGTGCCCAGCAGCAGGTAAAAAAGAAAGATTCTGATCGCCTGCAGGATCGACATAGTGGCTTGTACCATTGCGGGGCATGCCCGCCTGAGAAAAATGCGCCCGAAGGCGCACTGTTTAAATTAGTTCTCTGGCGATAGCTGCCAGATCGTCGAAAATCAGTGTAGTTTCCGGGACGCCTTTTTCCAGGGTCCGCTCGCCCTTGCCGGTTTTCACCAACACGGGTTGTGCACCGACGGCCAGGGCGGCCTCCAGGTCACCTTTGCTGTCGCCAACGAACCAGACGCCTTCCAGGCCGACCTGGTAATGCTCGGCGATCGCCCGCAGCATGCCAGGCTTGGGCTTGCGGCAATCGCAGCCTTCGTCCGGCCCGTGCGGGCAATACACGATGTGGCCCACTTCGCCACCCTGCTCGGCCACCAGCGCGCGCAGGCGCGCGTGCATGGCCTCGAGGGTAGTCAGCGCATAGTAGCCACGGGCAATGCCGGACTGGTTGGTGGCCACGGCCACCGTCCAGCCCGCCTTGCTCAACTGCGCGATCGCATCGACCGAGCCAGGGATCGGCACCCACTCGTCCAGCGTCTTGATGTAGGCGTCGGAGTCGTAGTTGATTACTCCGTCACGGTCGAGAATCAGCAGTTTCAAGGCTTACCCCAGCAGCGAAATGTCGGCCACGCCCAGGAACAGGCCGCGCAGGCGGCTGAGCAGGGCATAACGGTTGGCGCGTACCTTGGCATCCTCGGCGTTGACCATCACCGCCTCGAAGAAGGCGTCGACCGGGTCACGCAGGGCCGCCAGGCGGGCCAGCGATTCGCTGTACTGGCGTGCAGCAGCCATCGGTTGCACGGCCTGGTCGGCCTGCTGGATGGCCGAGTACAGGGAGAACTCGTTGGCGTTGTCGAAGTACTTCGGCTCGACGTGATCAGCGATGGCGCCTTCGGCCTTGCTCAGCAGGTTCGACACGCGCTTGTTCACCGCGGCCAGGGCCTCGGCTTCCGGCAGCTTGCGGAAGGCTTGTACAGCCTGCACGCGCTGGTCGAAGTCCAAGGCAGAACCTGGCTGCAGGGCACGGACCGACAGGTAGGTGGCCACGTCGATGCCTTCGTCTTCGTAACGCGCACGCAGGCGGTCGAAGATGAACTCCAGCACCTGTTCGGCCAGGCCGGCGGCCTTGACCTTGGCGCCGAACTGCTTGACCGCGAACTCGACCGCACCGGTCAGGTCCAGGTCCAGCTGCTTCTCGATCAGGGTACGCAGCACGCCCAAGGCGGCACGGCGCAGGGCGTACGGGTCCTTGCTGCCGGTAGGCAGCATGCCGATGCCGAAGATGCCGACCAGGGTGTCGAGCTTGTCGGCGATGGCCACCGCAGCACCGGTGAGGGTCTGCGGCAGCTCGGCGCCAGCACCGCGCGGCATGTACTGCTCGTTCAGGGCCAGGGCCACGTCTTCCGGCTCACCGTCGTTGAGCGCGTAGTAGTAACCGGCCACACCCTGCATCTCAGGGAATTCGCCAACCATCTCGGTGGCCAGGTCGCACTTCGACAGCAGGCCGGCGCGGCCGGCGCGCTGGGCGTCGCCGCCGATCAGCGGGGCGATGAAGGCGGCCAGCTTGGAGACGCGCTCGGCCTTGTCGTACACGGTACCCAGCTGAGCCTGGAACACCACGTTCTTCAGGCGCTCGTTGAAGGTTTCCAGCGGCTGCTTCTTGTCCTGCTTGAAGAAGAACTCGGCGTCGGTCAGGCGTGGGCGTACGACCTTCTCGTTACCTTGCACGATCTGCTTCGGGTCGCGGCTCTCGACGTTGGCCACGGTGATGAAGCGCGGCAGCAGCTTGCCTTCGCTGTCCAGCAGGCAGAAGTACTTCTGGTTGTCCTGCATGGTGGTGATCAGGGCTTCCTGCGGCACTTCGAGGAAGCGCTCCTCGAACGAGCACACCAGCGGCACTGGCCACTCGACCAGGGCGGTCACTTCGTCCAGCAGCGCCGGCGGCACGATGGCGCTGCCTTCCTGCTGCATGGCCAGTTCGGCGGTACGCTTGCTGATCAGCTCCCGGCGCTCGGCGAAGTCGGCCAGCACGTAGGCTTTGCGCAGGTCTTCGACGTAGTTGGCCGGGGTGGTGATGACCACGTTTTCCGGGTGGTGGAAGCGGTGGCCACGGGATTCACGGCCTGCCTTCTGCGACAGGATGGTGCAGTCGACCACTTGGTCGCCCAGCAGCATCACCAGCCATTGGGTCGGGCGCACGAACTCTTCACGGCTGGCCGCCCAGCGCATGCGCTTGGGGATCGGCAGGTCGTTGAGCGAATCTTCGACGATGGTCGGCAGCAGGCCGGTGGTGGCCTTGCCCGGGATGTGCTGGGAGAAGCGCAGCTTGGGGCCGCTCTGGTCGATTTCCGACAGCTCCACACCGCATTTCTTGGCAAAGCCCAAGGCAGCCTGGGTCGGCTCGCCGTCTTTGAAAGCAGCCTGCAGGGGCGGGCCGTCGATATTGATGCTGCGGTCAGGCTGTTGCACGTCGAGCTGGCGGATCAGCACGGCCAAGCGGCGCGGCGCGGCGTAAACCTGCTTGCCGGTGTAGTTCAGGCCAGCGGCCTGCAGGCCCTTCTCGATACCCGCCAGGAAGGCTTCGCCAAGGCTGGCGAGGGCCTTCGGTGGCAGCTCCTCGGTGCCCAGTTCTACCAGGAAATCTTGAGCACTCATTGTGCAGCCTCCAGCTTAGCCAACACTTCGTCACGCAGTTCAGGGGTGGCCATCGGGAAGCCCAGGCGTGCGCGGGCTTGCAGATAGCTTTGCGCCACGTCCCGGGCCAGGGTACGTACACGCAGGATGTAGCGCTGGCGCTCGGTTACCGAGATGGCGCGGCGGGCGTCCAGCAGGTTGAAGGTGTGCGAGGCCTTCAGGACCATTTCATAGGTCGGCAGCGGCAGCTCAAGCTTGATCAGGCGGTTGGCTTCGCTTTCGTAGAAGTCGAACAGCTCGAACAGCTTGTCGACGTTGGCGTGCTCGAAGTTGTAGGTCGACTGCTCCACCTCGTTCTGGTGGAACACGTCGCCGTAGGTGACCTTGCCGAACGGGCCGTCGGCCCACACCAGGTCGTACACCGAGTCGACGCCCTGGATGTACATGGCCAGGCGCTCCAGGCCGTAGGTGATTTCACCAGTGACTGGGTAGCACTCGATGCCGCCTACCTGCTGGAAGTAGGTGAACTGGGTGACTTCCATGCCGTTGAGCCAGATTTCCCAGCCCAGGCCCCAGGCGCCGAGGGTCGGCGATTCCCAGTTGTCTTCGACGAAGCGAATGTCGTGGACCAGCGGGTCCAGGCCGATGGCTTTCAGCGAGCCGAGGTACAGCTCCTGGAAGTTGGCCGGGTTGGGCTTCAGTACCACCTGGAACTGGTAGTAGTGCTGCAGGCGGTTGGGGTTTTCGCCATACCGCCCGTCGGCAGGGCGACGGCTAGGCTGCACATAGGCGGCGTTCCAGGTTTCTGGACCCACGGCGCGCAGGAATGTAGCGGTGTGGAAAGTGCCGGCGCCTACTTCCATATCGTAGGGCTGAAGCACCACACAACCTTGCTCGGCCCAGTAGTTCTGCAGGGCGAGGATCAGGTCTTGGAAGGTACGCACGGCTGGCGTAGGCTGGCTCACGAAATTCACCTGTATCTGGGGATGCGGATGTAAAGAGCGGGAGTATAACCTGATTCGCCTCGCCCTCTACTCATTGGAGCCTTATGCCACGCTGCTTTTGGTGTACCGACGATCCGTTGTACCAGGCCTACCATGACCAGGAATGGGGAACGCCCCAGCGTGACCCGGCGTTGCTGTTCGAGATGCTTTTGCTCGAAGGGTTCCAGGCGGGGCTTTCGTGGATCACCGTATTGCGTAAACGCGAGCGTTATCGCGAGGTGATGCACGGCTTCGATCCGGTGAAACTCGCCGTCATGAGCGACGAACGCATCGAGGAGCTGATGCAGGATGCCGGCATCATCCGCAACCGCCTCAAGCTCAAGGCTGCCAGGCGTAATGCCCAGGCCTGGCTGGCTGTGGACAACCCCGCCGACTGGCTCTGGTCATTCGTCGGTGGTGCGCCGAAGATCAACCACTTCACTGGCCGCAGCGAGGTGCCAGCGGTTACCGATGAAGCCAAGGCGATGAGCAAAGCCCTGCAGAAAGCCGGCTTCACGTTCGTTGGCCCGACCATCTGCTATGCCTTCATGCAGGCCACCGGCATGGTCATGGACCACACCACCGATTGCGATCGCTACGCCGCCTTGTTGCGCTGAGGGGTTACAATGCGCGCCTTGCTGAAATAAGGAATTCGCCTGTGGAAAAGTTCAAGGGCGCCCTGATGGTCGGGGTGCTGCGTCTGTTTGCCAAGCTGCCCTGGGGCGCTGTGCAGCGCGTCGGCGCCGGTATCGGCTGGCTGATGTGGAAGATCCCCAACGGCTCGCGCAATGTCGTGCGCATCAACCTGGCCAAGTGCTTCCCGGAGATGGACCCGGCCGAGCGCGAGCAGCTGGTGGGCCGCGCGTTGAAGGACATCGGTAAATCCTTCGTCGAAAGTGCCTGTGCCTGGATCTGGCCGCCGCAGCGCTCGCTGGAGCTGGTCAAGGAAGTGCACGGCCTGGAAGTGCTGGAGCAGGCGTTGGCCTCGGGCAAGGGCGTGGTCGGCATCACCAGCCACCTGGGTAACTGGGAAGTGCTGAACCACTTCTACTGCAACCAGTGCAAACCGATCATCTTCTATCGCCCGCCGAAGCTGAAGGCGGTGGATGACCTGCTGCGCGAGCAGCGGGTGCAGATGGGCAACCGCGTGGCGCCTTCGACCAAGGAAGGCATCCTCAGCGTGATCAAGGAAGTGCGCCGTGGTGGTCAGGTGGGTATTCCTGCCGACCCGGAGCCGGCGGAGTCGGCCGGGGTGTTCGTGCCGTTCCTGGGTACCCAGGCGCTGACCAGCAAGTTTGTTCCGAACATGCTGGCCGGGGGCAAGGCGGTTGGAGTGTTCCTGCATGCCCTGCGGTTGCCTGACGGCTCGGGCTTCAAGGTGTTCCTGGAGGCGGCGCCGGAAGAGATGTACAGCACCGATGTGACCGTGTCGGCGGCGGCGATGAGCAAGGTGGTCGAGCGCTATGTGCGCGAGTACCCGAGCCAGTACATGTGGAGCATGAAGCGCTTCAAGAAGCGCCCGGCTGGCGAGGCGCGCTGGTACTGAGATTTTCACTGTCCCCTGTTGGAGCGGGTTTACCCGCGAATGCGTCGGTGAATCCAACATCGCATTCGCGGGTGAACCCGCTCCCACAGGGACCGCGTTAACCTGATGTCTTGCTGAGCTTCTTCAGAAACACGGTCATCTCTTTCTCGGCCTGCTTGTCCCCATGGGCCTGCGCCGCCACGATCCCCTCCTCCCAGGCCTTGCGCGCCGCCGCCAGGTCACCCTGCAGCTGATGCGCCTTGCCCAGCAGCTTCCACGCCGCCGAGTACTTCGGGTCCTGTTCCACGCACCGTGCCAGATGCACCGCCGCTTCAGCACCATTGCCTTCGTCCAGCCAGGCCTTGCCCAGGCCGAACCTCAACAACGGGTTATCCACACCCTTGGCCAGCATCTTCTCCAGCGATTCGCGCATGCCCTGTGCTCCTAGAAGAAACTCAAGCCGACGTGGAACAGCTTCTCCACATCCCGGATATGCTTTTTATCCACAACGAACAGGATCACATGGTCGCCCGATTCGATCATGGTGTCGTCGTGGGCAATCATCACCTCTTCGTCACGAATGATCGCGCCGATGGTGGTGCCCGGTGGCAGCGCGATGTCTTCGATCGCCTTGCCGACCACCTTGCTCGACTTCGAATCCCCGTGCGCCACCGCTTCGATCGCCTCGGCCGCGCCGCGGCGCAGCGAGTGTACGCTGACGATGTCGCCCCGGCGCACGTGCGCCAGCAGGGTGCCGATGGTGGCCAACTGTGGGCTGATGGCAATGTCGATGTCGCCACCCTGCACCAGGTCGACATAGGCCGGGTTGTTGATGATGGTCATCACCTTGCGGGCGCCCAGGCGCTTGGCCAGCAGCGACGACATGATGTTGGCCTCGTCGTCGTTGGTCAGGGCCAGGAAGATGTCGGCGTCGGCGATGTTCTCCTCCAGCATCAGGTCCTTGTCCGAGGCGCTGCCCTGCAGCACCACGGTGCTTTCCAGGGTGTCGGAGAGGTGTCGGCAACGGGCCGGACTCATCTCGATGATCTTCACCTGGTAGCGGCTTTCGATAGCCTCGGCCAGGCGTTCGCCGATTTGCCCGCCACCGGCGATGACCACACGCTTGTTGGTTTCGTCGATACGGCGCAGCTCACCCATCACCGCGCGGATGTCCTTCTTCGCGGCGATGAAGAACACTTCGTCGTCTGCTTCGATCACCGTGTCGCCCCGCGGGGTGATCGGGCGGTCGCGGCGGAAGATGGCCGCCACGCGGGTGTCGACGTTGGGCATGTGCGCGCGGATCTGGCGCAGTTGCTGGCCTACCAGCGGGCCACCGTAGTACGCCTTCACTGCCACCAGCTGGGCCTTGCCTTCTGCGAAGTCGATCACCTGCAGCGAGCCTGGGTGCTCGATCAGGCGCTTGATGTAGTTGGTCACCACCTGCTCGGGGCTGATCAGTACGTCGACCGGGATATGGTCGTTGTCGAACAGCTCTTCGCGGGTCAGGTAGGCCGACTCGCGCACCCGGGCAATTTTGGTCGGGGTGTGGAAAAGCGAATAGGCCACCTGGCAGGCGACCATGTTGGTTTCGTCGCTGTTGGTTACCGCCACCAGCATGTCGGCGTCGTCGGCACCGGCCTGGCGCAGCACCGTAGGCAGCGAGCCGCGGCCTTGAACGGTGCGGATATCCAGACGGTCGCCCAGGTCGCGCAGGCGGTCGCCGTCAGTGTCGACCACGGTGATGTCGTTGGCTTCGCTGGCCAGGTGCTCCGCCAGCGTACCGCCTACCTGTCCTGCGCCGAGGATGATGATCTTCATCCGCTACTCCCTACCTTTTGTTTTTATCCGCGCGAGGCGGCGATCTTGATCAGCTTGGCATAGTAGAAACCGTCGTGGCCGCCTTCCTGGGCCAACAACTGGCGGCCGTGGGGCTGGCGCAGGCCGGCTTCGGTGGCCAGGTCCAGCTCACGGGCGCCCGAGGTGCGGGCAAGGAAGGCATCGATCACTTCGGTGTTCTCGGTCGGCAGGCTGGAGCAGGTGGCATATAGCAGCATGCCGCCCACTTCCAGGGTCGGCCACAGGGCATCGAGCAGCTCACCTTGCAGCGTGGCCAGGGCCGGGATGTCGTCGGCCTGACGGGTCAGCTTGATGTCAGGGTGGCGGCGGATCACGCCGGTGGCCGAACAGGGGGCATCGAGCAGAATGCGCTGGAACGGCTTGCCGTCCCACCAGCTGGCGGTGTCGCGGGCATCGCAGGCGATCAGCTCGGCGTCCAATTGCAGGCGGTCGAGGTTCTCGCGCACGCGGGTCAGGCGCTTGGCTTCGAGGTCGATGGCCACCACGTGGGCCAGGCCGGCTTCGGCTTCCAGCAGGTGGCAGGTCTTGCCACCCGGTGCACAGCAGGCGTCGAGCACGCGCTGGCCGGGGGCCAGTTCCAGCAGGTCGGCGGACAGCTGCGCGGCTTCGTCCTGCACGCTCACCCAGCCTTCGGCAAAGCCTGGCAGGCCGCGCACATCGAAGGCTTCGGCCAACACGATACCGTCACGGCTGTACTGGCAGGCGCTGGCGCCAACGCCTGCCTCGGCCAGCAGTGTCAGGTAGGCATCGCGGCTGTGGTGGCGACGGTTGACCCGCAGGATCATCGGCGGGTGGGCGTTGTTGGCGGCGCAGATGGCCTCCCAGTGCTCCGGCCAGAAGGCCTTGAGCGACTTCTGCAGCCAGCGCGGGTGGGCAGTGCGTACCACCGGGTCGCGCTCCATGCCGGCCAGCAATTCTTCGCCTTCGCGTTGGGCGCGGCGCAGCACGGCATTGAGCAGGCCTTTGGCCCACGGTTTCTTCAGCTTGTCGGCACAGCCGACGGTCTCGCCGATGGCAGCGTGGGCCGGGATACGGCTGTAGAACAGCTGGTACAGGCCGACCAGCAGCAACGCCTGCACATCGGCATCGGCGGCCTTGAACGGCTTCTGCAGCAGCTGCGCGGCCAGCAGGTCCAGGCGTGGCTGCCAGCGTGCGGTACCGAACGCCAGGTCCTGGGTCAGGCCGCGGTCGCGTTCATCGACCTTGTCCAGTTGCGCTGGCAGCGAACTGTTCAGCGAGGCCTTGCCACTGAGTACAGCGGCAAGGGCACGGGCGGCGGCGAGGCGTGGGTTCATTGGCCCAGCACCTTGCCGCTGGCGAATTTCTCGCGACGGCTGTTGAACAGGTCGCTGAAGTTCAGTGCCTTGCCGCCGGGCAGTTGCAGACGGGTCAGGCTCAGTGCCTGGTCACCGCAGGCGACAACCAGGCCGTCCTTGCTGGCGGAGAGGATCTCACCCGGGGTGCCTATCGCTGTGGACAAGTTGGCGGCCAGCACTTTCACGCTTTCGCCATCGAGGGTGCTGTGGCACACCGGCCACGGGTTGAAGGCACGGATCAGGCGTTCCAGCTCGACGGCCGGGCGGCTCCAATCGATGCGCGCTTCGTCCTTGTTCAGCTTGTGCGCATAGGTGGCCAGGGCATCGTCCTGCACTTCACCCTGCAGCGAACCATCGGCCAGGCCGGCGATGGCCTGGACGACTGCGGGCGGGCCCATCTCCGCCAAGCGGTCGTGCAGGCTGCCGCCGGTGTCTTCGGCGCTGATTGGCGTGACCACCTTGAGCAGCATCGGGCCGGTGTCCAGGCCCGCTTCCATACGCATCACGGTCACACCGCTCTCGGCGTCGCCGGCTTCCACGGCGCGCTGGATCGGTGCGGCACCGCGCCAGCGGGGCAGCAGGGAAGCATGGCTGTTGATACAGCCCAGGCGCGGGATATCCAGCACCACCTGCGGCAGGATCAGGCCGTAGGCGACCACTACCATCAGGTCCGGCTTCAGCGCCGCAAGTTCGGCCTGGGCTTCGGCGTTGCGCAGGGTCGGCGGCTGGAACACCGGGATGTCATGGGCCACAGCCAGTTGCTTGACCGGGCTCGGCATCAGCTTCTGGCCACGGCCAGCGGGGCGGTCGGGCTGGGTGTAGACGGCCACGATCTCGTACGGGCTGTCGAGCAGGGCCTTGAGGTGTTCGGCGGCAAACTCTGGAGTGCCTGCAAAGACGATGCGCATGGAGTTCTCGCTTCAAAAAAGAAAAAGGCTTGCCGGAGCAAGCCTTCTGGAAGGTGGGGATCAGGCTTGCTGGCGGTGCTGCTTTTCCAGCTTCTTCTTGATCCGGTCGCGCTTGAGCTGCGACAGGTAGTCGACGAACAGCTTGCCGTTGAGGTGATCGAATTCATGCTGCACGCACACCGCCAGCAGGCCTTCGCACTCCAGCTCGTAAGGCTTGCCGTCGCGGTCCTGGGCCTTGACCCGCACACGCAGCGGGCGGTCGACGTTCTCGTAGAAGCCAGGTACCGACAGGCAGCCTTCCTGATACTGGCCCATGTCGTGGGTCAGCTCTTCGACCGTGGGGTTGATGAAGACGCGCGGCTCGCTGCGGTCTTCACTGAGGTCCATGACCACGACCTGCTGGTGCACGTTGACCTGGGTAGCGGCCAGGCCGATGCCAGGGGCTTCGTACATGGTTTCAAACATGTCGTCGATCAGCTGACGCAGGGCGTCGTCGAACACCGTCACCGGCTTGGCGATGGTGCGCAGGCGCGGGTCCGGGAATTCGAGAATGTTCAAGATGGCCATAAGGTCAGGCAGTCACTGTGCGTTCGGTTGAAAACTGAGCACACATAATAAAGGGAAACGGGGATTTCAGCACCTGTGAAAGCTCGTCTAGGGTTTTCAGGGCCAGCTTATTGCCCATTCGATGGACAGGTTGTCAAAGCGTTATCAACAAAGTTATCCACAGTTTGTGCCACGTCGATGGCCCCGTTTCGATCAAGGATGATCCCCATGCAGACCTACCATTCGTCGCCTCTTCCGCCTGCCGAACTGGAGGCCCGATTACGCCTGCACCGGCTGCCGGAGACGGGATTGCGTCGCTTTAACACCTTGCTTGAGGCTTTTGGCAGTGCCTCTTCGGCACTGTGTGCACCCGCCGGCGCCTGGCGCGCATTGGGCATACCCCAGGCCACCATCGATGCCCGGCGCAGTGCCGAAGTTCGTGAGGGTGCATTGGCCGCAATGGCCTGGCTAGAGCGCCAGGGCCAGCATTTGCTGATGTGGGACGGCCCTGGCTACCCGCCACTATTGGCGGAAATCGACGATGCCCCTCCACTGCTTTTCGTAGCTGGAGACCCGGCCTTGCTCGAGCGCCCACAACTGGCAATTGTGGGCAGCAGGCGTGCTTCACCACCGGCGCTCGACACCGCTGCGGCATTTTCCCGCTACCTGGCGCAGGCCGGTTTCACCATTACCAGCGGCTTGGCCGTGGGCATCGACGGTGCCGCTCATCGGGCCGCATTGCAGGCTGGCGGGGGCACGATCGGCGTGCTCGGTACGGGGTTGCAAAAACTTTATCCACAGCGCCACAAGTCGCTTGCGCAAGCGATGATCGACAATGGCAGCGCGCTGGTATCCGAGTACCCGCTGGATGCCGGGCCGCTGCCCGGTAATTTCCCGCGGCGCAATCGCATCATCAGCGGGCTGTCGCTGGGCGTGCTGGTTGTCGAGGCAAGCCTGGCCAGTGGTTCGCTGATCACCGCACGCCTGGCTGCCGAGCAAGGCCGCGAGGTGTATGCCATACCGGGATCCATTCACCATCCTGGGGCCAAGGGCTGCCACCAGTTGATCCGTGACGGCGCGCTGCTGGTGGAAAGCGTGGAGCAGATACTGGAAAGCCTGCAGGGTTGGCAGAACCTGCCACCTGCGGTTGTGGATAAATTTGACCATCCACTGCTCGCCCTGCTGCATGCCGCGCCACAGACCAGTGAAAGCCTGGCCCACTGCAGCGAGCTGCCGCTGGCCGACGTGCTGGCGCAGCTGACCGAACTGGAGCTGGAAGGCCGGGTCAGCAATGAAGCCGGGCGTTGGTTTGCCCGCGCGGGCTAAGTACACTGCTCACAAGCAAGGTATATAGGCGGAGTAACAGAAATGGTGAGCAGTTTTCGTGTGCAACAAGCCGCACGTGAGATCCGGGCGGGCGCAGTGATCGCCTATCCGACGGAAGCGGTCTGGGGCCTGGGCTGCGACCCGTGGAACGAGGACGCGGTGTATCGCCTGCTGGCGCTGAAGTCGCGGCCTGTGGATAAAGGCCTGATCCTGGTAGCCGACAACATCCGCCAGTTCGACTTCTTGTTTGAGGATTTCCCCGAAGACTGGATCGACCGCATGGGCAGCACCTGGCCGGGGCCGAACACCTGGCTGGTGCCGCACCAGGACCTGTTGCCCGAGTGGGTTACCGGGCAACATGACACCGTGGCACTGCGGGTCAGTGACCACCCGGTGGTACGTGAGCTGTGTGCGTTGGTGGGTCCGTTGATTTCCACTTCGTGCAACCCGGGCGGGCGCCCGGCGGCGAAGACCCGGTTGCGGGTGGAGCAGTACTTCCATGGTCAGCTGGATCTCGTGCTGGGGGGGGCGTTGGGTGGAAGGAAGAACCCTAGTGTGATTCGCAACCTGGCCACTGGCGAAGTCGTTCGCCCGGGCTGATACATATCCACAGGCCTGGCCGGGACCTCCTGTGGGAGCGGGCGAGCCCGCGAAGAATCCAACGCGGTGCCTGGCACGGGCTTCGCCCGTGTTCGCGGGCATGCCCGCTCCCACAGGTCAGGGCCAAGCCCCCGCAGATTTTTCTGATTTTGTTTCGAATGCCTGTCCAGCTTGCGGCTTGGGAAATATCCTACGAGCCGCGTCCCCTGCCATCACCTTCTCAGTGGGAACCTCCGCCCTTAGTCTTCAGCCGTCGCCGAATAACTTGGCGATCGGGTGTGGTAACCCGGGTTCTGGGTGATCTTGGCAGTCCATGGCGGCTGTTCGCAGGAGGCTTCGTGCCTGCTGGGTTTTAGATCTCCCACCCGGTTTACCACCCTGCGTACAGCTGCCACCTATTCGTGTGGTAACGACTGGGTGGTGCCATGAAGCGAGATCTAGTGATGAAGAAGATTGTCCCCGATCCACCCCTACCCTGCACATCCACCCGCCCCTTCGGCCGCTGCGATGCCGGCCACGAACCGCTGTTCACCGTAAACCCGAACATTTCCGCCGAGGACGCCTTGGTTCATGTAGCTCTGTATCTGCGAGGCGCCTACGAAACGGGCTCGAAAGCCCTCGAGTACCTGCGCGAAGAAGGCCGTGGCATGTATTGGTCGAGCCTGCATTCCATTGAATTGGCGGAGGGATTGGTGGAGGCGATTCTCGATGGTATCGAGTCGATACCAACCACCCGTCCTCCACAGGCATAGCGCCCTGTTCAAGGCCGACGCAGTACCTGTGGGAGCGGGTTCACCCGCGAACACCGGCGCAGCCGGTGCCATGCACCGCGGTGCTTGCTTCGCGGGCATGCCCGCTCCCACAGGGATGGCACTGCACTTAAGATCGGTGCAGTACCTGTGGGAGTGAACTCAAGGAAGCAGAATTGTGGAACCCACAGTCCGCCGAGCCGACAGCTCCGCCTGTGCCTTGGCCGCCTCGCTGAGCGGATACCGCTGTTGGATATCCACAACCAGCTTGCCACTGCCGATCATCGCAAACAGGTCATCGGCCATGGCCTGGGTATTCTCGGCATTGTTGGCATAGGTCGCCAACGTCGGGCGGGTCACATACAGCGACCCTTTCTGCGCCAGAATCCCCAGGTTCACCCCGCTCACCGCCCCCGAGGCATTGCCAAAGCTCACCATCAACCCGCGCGGCTGCAGGCAGTCCAGCGAGGTCAGCCAGGTGTCGGCACCCACACCGTCATACACCACCGGGCATTTCTTGCCGTCGGTCAGCTCCAGCACCCGCTTGGCTACGTCCTCACGGCTATAGTCGATGGTCGCCCACGCCCCAAGCGCCTTGGCCCGTTCGGCCTTCTCGGCAGAACTCACGGTACCGATCAGCTTGGCCCCCAGCGCCTTGGCCCACTGGCACGCCAACGAACCCACGCCGCCAGCTGCTGCGTGGAACAGGATCACGTCACCCGCCTTCACCTCATAGGTCTGCTTCAGCAGGTACTGCACGGTCAAACCCTTGAGCATCACCGCCGCTGCCTGCTCGAAGCTGATGTTGTCGGGCAGCTTCACCAGATTAGCTTCCGGCAGCGTATGCACCTCGCTGTACGCGCCCAACGGGCCGCCGGCATGGGCCACGCGGTCACCCACTTTCAGCCGGGTCACGCCCTCGCCCACGGCCTCGACCACGCCAGCCGCTTCAGTGCCCAGCCCCGAAGGCAGGGATGGCGGTGCATACAGCCCGCTGCGGAAGTAGGTATCGATGAAGTTCAGGCCGATCGCATGGTTACGTACACGCACCTGCTGTGGCCCTGGCGGGGCTGGTTCGAATTCCACAAACTGCAGCACTTCCGGGCCGCCATGCTGGCTGAACTGGATACGCTTGGCCATCTCGCACTCCTGTCGTATGGGTCGGGAAAGACCTTCTATCGGACGCCTTTGCTTGATCGCCGTCAACTGCGGCGCGCGGGCTGGGGGTGGTATGCTACGCGGCGAATTCTTCCCTGCCCGTTCCTGGTGACCCGATGACTAGCCGCACCGAGGCCGTGAAAGCCTACCTGCTCGACCTGCAAGACCGCATCTGCTCTGCCCTCGAAGCTGAAGACGGCGGCGCCCGCTTCGTCGAGGACGCATGGGTGCGCGAAGCCGGTGGCGGGGGCCGCACGCGGGTGATCGGCGATGGCAAGGTGATCGAGAAAGGGGGGGTCAACTTCTCCCACGTGTTCGGCGCCGGTCTGCCGCCGTCGGCCAGTGCCCACCGCCCCGAGCTGGCGGGCCGTGGCTTCGAGGCCTTGGGCGTGTCGCTGGTGATCCACCCGCACAACCCGCATGTGCCCACCTCCCACGCCAACGTGCGCTTCTTCATCGCCGAAAAGGAAGGTGAAGAGGCTGTCTGGTGGTTCGGCGGCGGCTTCGACCTGACTCCGTACTACGGCAATGAAGAAGACTGCATCCACTGGCACCGTGTGGCCGAGCAGGCCTGCGCGCCGTTCGGCGCCGACGTGTACCCGCGCTACAAGGCCTGGTGCGACCGCTACTTCCACCTCAAGCACCGTGGCGAGCCACGCGGCATTGGTGGGTTGTTCTTCGATGACCTGAACGAGTGGGACTTCGACACCTGCTTCGCCTTCATCCGCGCCATTGGCGACGCCTACGTCAACGCCTACCTGCCGATCGTCCAGCGCCGCAAGGGCACGCCCTACACGCCGCAGCAGCGCGAGTTCCAGGAGTATCGCCGTGGCCGCTACGTGGAGTTCAACCTGGTCTACGACCGTGGCACCTTGTTCGGCCTGCAGTCCGGCGGTCGCACCGAGTCCATCCTCATGTCGCTGCCGCCGCAGGTGCGCTGGGGCTACGACTGGAAGGCCGCGCCCGGCAGCGAAGAAGCACGCCTGACCGAGTACTTCCTGCAGGACCGCGACTGGCTCGGCCAGTAAGCCTGTGGATAATCAAGGAGCCGTCATGGACCAGTACGTCGTTTTTGGTAACCCCATCGGCCACAGCAAGTCGCCGCTGATCCATCGCCTGTTCGCCGAACAGACCGGCCAGGACCTGGAATACGCCACCCTGCTGGCGCCGCTGGACGAGTTCAGCGACTGCGCGCGCGGCTTCTTCAAGCAAGGCCGCGGCGGCAACGTCACCGTGCCGTTCAAGGAAGAGGCCTACCGCCTGTGCGACAGCCTGACCCCGCGTGCTCGGCGCGCTGGTGCGGTGAACACGCTAAGCAAGCTGGCCGATGGCACACTGCAGGGCGACAACACCGATGGCGCTGGCCTTGTGCGCGACCTGACGGTGAATGCTGGGGTCGAGCTGGCGGGCAAACGCATTCTGATCCTGGGTGCTGGTGGCGCGGTACGTGGCGTGCTGGAGCCGATCCTGGCGCACAAGCCGCAGTCGCTGGTGATTGCCAACCGTACCGTGGAAAAGGCTGAGCAGCTGGCGCGTGAGTTCGATGAACTGGGGCCGGTGGTGGCCAGCGGGTTTGCCTGGTTGCAGGAACCGGTGGATGTGATCATCAATGCCACCTCGGCGAGCCTGGCCGGTGAGTTGCCGCCGATCGCCGACAGCCTGGTCGAGGCGGGGCGCACGGTTTGCTACGACATGATGTATGGCAAGGAGCCTACGCCGTTTTGCCAGTGGGCCGAGAAGCTGGGGGCGGCCAAGGTGCTGGATGGGCTGGGGATGCTGGCTGAGCAGGCGGCTGAGGCTTTCTTTATCTGGCGTGGGGTGCGGCCGGATACGGCGCCAGTGTTGGCTGAGTTGCGCCGGCAGCTGGCTCGCGGCTGAGACACAAGGCCGCTCCTACAGGGGACCGCGTCAGCAGGCTTTGCGCGGTCGGTGTAGGAGCGGCCTTGCGTCGCGATGGGCTGCGCAGCAGCCCCAAAAATCTCAACCCAACATCACTCTTCAAACCGGATCGGACAAAGCTCCACCCCTTCCAGCTTCTGCAACTCCTCGATCACCTGCGGCCTGGCCCGGTGCAGGGTCAGACTCCCCCCTGCCCGCCGCAACCGCCGCGCCTCGCGGTGCAACATATCCACACCCGAGTAATCGATGAAGTTCACCTGCCGCGCATCGATAACAACATGCGGCCCCTGGCAGCGCTGCAAGCGCACCTGCAGGTAATGCGCCGCACCAAAGAAGATCGACCCGCCCACCCGCAGCACGTCCGCCTCCCCTTCACGGCTTTGTTGCACCCGTGGTCGCGAGGTGCGCTTCAGATAGAAGAACAGCGACGCCAGCACTCCGGCATAGATCGCCGTCTGCAGCTCCAGCAACAAGGTCGCTGCCGCCGTCAGCGCCATTACCAGGAACTCCGAGCGGCTGACCCGGAACAGCGCACGAATCCCCTGGTGGTCCACCAACCCCCAGCAGATCAGCAGGATGCTGCCGGCCATGGCCGGAATCGGCAGGTGCGCAATCAGCCCGGCCCCGGCAACGGCGAACACCGCCACCCACAGCGCCGAGAATACCCCGGCCATGGGCGAGCGGGCGCCGGCGTCGTAGCTCAGCCCGGAGCGGGTGAATGAGCCGGAAGACAGGTAACCGGAGAAAAACGCACCGACGATGTTCGACAGGCCCTGTGCGCGTATTTCCTGGTCTGCGTCGATCAACTGCTCCGAACGTGCCGATAACGAGCGGGCGATCGACAGGCTGGTGACCAGCCCGAGCATGCCCACTGCCACGGCGCTGGGCAGCAGGCGCAGGATCAGTTCCACATCCAGCAAGGGCAGCGGGCTGAAGGGTGGCAGCTGGCCGGTGAATGTCGGCACACGCGGCACATGGCCAAAGAACCCGGGCAGCAGCCAGGCCAGCAGGCTTACCAAAATCAGGCTTATCAACAGGCTGGGCCAGCGTGGGCGCCAGAGCTTGAAGACCACGCCGATCACCACTGTGGCCAGGCCCAGAACCAAGGAAGGCAGGTCGACCTCGCCGGCATGGCTGGCCAGGTCCTGCACGGTCTTCAGCGCCGTGGCCTGGCTTGGCAGGTCCATGCCCAGCAGGTTGGGCAGCTGGCCCAGGGCAATGACGACAGCGGCGCCCAGGGTGAAGCCGAGCACCACGGAATGGGAGACGAAATTGACCAGTGCGCCGAAGCGCAAAAGCCCCAGCAGCAACTGGAAGATGCCGCCGAGGAAGGTCAGCAGCAGCACCAAGGTGACATAGTCGGCGCTGCCGGCAACGGCCAGCGGGCTGATACTGGCGTAGAGGACGATGGAGATGGCAGCGGTCGGGCCGCAGATCAGGTGCCAGGACGAGCCCCACAGGCAGGCGATCAGCACTGGCACGATGGCGGCGTACAGCCCGTACTCGGCCGGCAGGCCGGCGATCAGGGCATAGGCGATGGATTGCGGCAGGGCGAGGATTGCACCGCTCAGGCCCACCAGCAGGTCCTGGCGCAGGCTGCGGCCCGATTGGCGGGGGAGCCAGGAGAGGAAGGGCAGCAGGTGAGTGAGGCGATGCATGGGTTATCCACAATCCTGAAATTGCACTGTCCCCTGTGGGAGCGGGTTTACCCGCGAATGCTGCAGTGAATCTACCGTCGCATTCGCGGGTGAACCCGCTCCCACAGGGATAGAGGTTTGCTTGTGAGGTTACAGTTTGGCTTTGACCGCCTCCAGCGCATTGCCATCGGCCTTGGTCGTCACCCCGGCCAACCACCCTTCCAGCAACTCGGGGTGCGCCTTCAGCCAAGCCTTGGCCGCATCATCGAAGCTCATCTTCTTGTCCACAACTTCGGCCATGATGGTGTTTTCCATGTCCAGCGTGAACTTCAGGTTGCCCAGCAGCTTGGCCGCATTCGGGCAGGCTTGTGGATAACCCTTGCGGGTCAGGGTATACACCTCGCCCTTGCTGCCAAACCACTTCTCCCCGCCGCTCAGGTAATGCATCTTCAGCTTCACGTTCATCGGGTGCGGGGTCCAGCCGAGGAAGGTGATGAACTGTTGTTTCTTCACCGCCCGGTCGACCTGTGCCAGCATCGCCTGCTCGCTGGACTCCACCAGTTTCCACTGGCCGAGGTTGAATTCATTCTTGTCGATGATTTCCTTCAACGACAGGTTGGCCGGTGCCCCGGAACCAATCCCGTACAGCTTCTTGTCGAACTGGTCGGCGTGCTTCTGCAAGTCGGCGAAATCCTTCACTCCGGCATTCCACACATAGTCGGGCACTGCCAAGGTGAACTCGGTTCCTTCCAGATTGCGCGAAAGCTGCTGCACATCGCCATTTGCGATGAACTTGTCATGAAAGCCCTGCTGCGCCGGCATCCAGTTACCGAGGAAGGCATCGACGCGGCCATCCTTGAGGCCGCCGTAGATGATCGGAACGGCCAGGCTGTCGATTTTCACCTGGTAACCCAGGCTTTCCAGAAGCACGCGGGCCAAGGCGTTGGTCGTTGCGATGTCGCTCCAGCCGGGGTCGGCCATCTTCACGGTGGTGCATTGCGCGTCGCTGTCGGCGGCGTGGGCCGTGGCGGTACCCAGGCTCAGGGCCAGGGCGAACACGGCGGCGGAGAACTTGTGCATGGCGGCCTCTCTTCTCAATCCAGGGGGGCGGGCTGTGGATAACGTGCCTTGCGCTCGAGGTCGTCGAGATCGATGTGGTTGCGCATGTACTGTTGGCTGGCGTCCACCAGCGGTTGGTGGTCCCAGCTTTTCAGCTTGCCGACGGCCAGCGCCTCGGCCACCAGGCGGCGGCGCCGCTGGCTGGCCAGAACCTGCTGGCGCAGGCTGGGGATATCCCAACGCTGCTGTGCTTCATCGACAAATGCCTGCAGCAGCGCCTGGTGTTCCGGGCTGCCGGTTAGGTTCTCCCGCTCGTGCGGGTCGCGGCTCAGGTCATAGAGTAGGCATGGGTCGTCTTCGCTGTACACGAACTTGTACGGCCCGCGGCGGATCATCATCAGCGGGCCGACGGTGCCTTCGGCCATGTACTCGCCGATCACTTCGTCATGGCCGCCCTGCCCTTGCAGATGGCCGACCAGCGAGCGGCCATCCAGATGCAGGTGGTTATCCACAGCACCACCGGCCAGCTCGACCAGGGTCGGCAGCAGGTCGCAGGTAGACACCGAAGCGCTGACCCTGGCTGGCGCGAAGTGCTTCGGCGCGTGCACCAGCAGAGGCACCCGCGCCGACATCTCGAACCAGTGCATCTTGTACCAGAGGCCGCGCTCGCCGAGCATGTCACCGTGGTCGCCGGAGAACACGATCAGGGTGTCGTCAGCCAGGTTGCATTCCTCCAGGGTCTGCAGCAGCAGGCCGATGTTGTCGTCGATATAGCTGCAGGCGCCGAAGTAGGCACGGCGGGCGTCACGGATCTTGTTCACAGGCAGCGGCTTGTTCCACAGGTCGTAGACCTTCAGCAGGCGTTGCGAGTGCGGGTCAAGCTCTGCCTGGCCCAGTTCGGCGCGGGGCATGGGGATATCCACACCCTCGTAGCGATCCCAATAGCGCCTGGGGATGGTGTATGGGTCGTGCGGGTGGGTCATCGACACGGTCAGGCAGAATGGCCGGCCATCGTTTTCGCGCACATGGTCGTACAGGTACTGGCGCGCCTTGAATACCACTTCTTCGTCGAAATCCAGCTGGTTGGTGCGCACGCACGGGCCGGCCTGCAGCACCGAGGACATGTTGTGATACCAGCTCGGGCGCACGTCCGGCTCATCCCAGTTCACCGCCCAGCCGTAGTCGGCCGGGTAGATATCGCTGGTCAGGCGTTCTTCGTAGCCATGCAGCTGGTCCGGCCCGCAGAAGTGCATCTTGCCCGACAGCGCGGTGCGGTAACCCAGACGGCGCAGGTAATGGGCATAGGTCGGTACATCGGCAGGGAAGTCGGCGGCATTGTCGTAGGCACCGATGCGGCTGGGCAGCTGGCCGCTGACCAGAGTGAAGCGCGACGGTGCGCACAACGGGCTGTTGCAGTAAGCCGAGTCGAAAACCACCGCCTGTTCGGCAAGGCGGCTCAGGTGCGGCATCTGGATCGGCGAAGAGGCGTAGATCGGCAGCAAGGGCGCGGCCATCTGGTCTGCCATGATGAACAGGATATTCGGGCGCGTCATGGTGGCTTCCATCGTTGAGGGTTATGCGAACCGCTTGCCTATCAAGATGCGACTGTGGATAACATGGGTAAAGCCCATGGCGGGCAATGACTGGGATTAGCCCTGCTTATGTTTGGCCACCTTGCCAAGTTGTCGCTGGATACACTGCGCGTGTTCGAGGCTGCCGCACGGTTGCGTGGCTTTACCGCTGCGGCACTGGAGCTGGGCACCACGCAGCCGGCGGTGAGCCAGCAAGTCAAACGGCTGGAGGCACAGCTGGGCACGCGGTTGTTCGACCGCATTTACCGGGGTATCGAGCTGACCGAGGCCGGCCAGGTGCTGTTCGAACAGGTGCACCAGGGCCTGCAGGCCATGGAGGACGGCATTGCCCAGGCCAGTGGGCGCGGCCAGAGGGAAGTGCTGCAGGTGGCTACCGACTTCGCCTTTGCGGCGTTCTGGCTGATGCCACGGCTGCAGCGTTTTCACGAGGCTTATCCACAGGTGGACGTGAGCCTGGTGACCGGTGAGCGCAGCCAGGGCATGTTGCGCCCGGACATCGATGTGGCGGTGCTGTTTGGCGACGGGCGCTTTCACCAGGGCGAGAGCCGCTGGCTATTCGATGAGGAGGTTTTTCCGGTGTGCAGCCCCCGGCTGATTCATGGCAAACCCTTGTCAGCCGTGGCTTTGCAACGATTGCCCTTGCTGCACTTGAAGGGAGAGCAGGCTAGCCGCTGGTTTGATTGGGCAGGGGTGTTTCGCGGGTTTGGTGTGGCCAGCCCGCCACCGGCCGGGCAGTTGAGGTTTGATAACTATACGTTGCTGATCCAGGCGGCGATTGCCGGGCAAGGGGTGGCGATTGGCTGGGGGCACCTGGTGGATGGGCTGGTGGAGCAAGGGTTGCTATGCCGGCCGTTGGAGGGGAGTTTGCGCTCGGCGCGCGGGTATTACGCAGTGCTACCACCACGCAAGCGGCGTGGGGCTTTGATCGAGCGGTTCGTGGACTGGCTGGAGCAAGAGCGTAGCCTTTGAGATTTTGGGGCCGCTTTGCGGCCCATCGCGACACAAGGCCGCTCCTTGTATCTCGACTTTCGCCTCCCAAGAGGCGAAAGTTCTCGACTGATCATCGAGGGAAGGTCTTGAAGCGGAGCCGCTCCAAGGGCATCGAGCCCGCACTGTAGATAACGCTCTGGCCTTTCAACCCCACTCGACGAGTTCGAACGGTATCTAGTGCCCGCCCCCGGCGTGAGCACGCATTAACAAGGTTGAACTGAGTGTAGGGTGATCGACTTTCGTAGTTTGAAGGAGAAGATCATGTCCGCCTTTGTTGGCGTTGATGTCGCCAAAAAATCTTTCGACATTGCCACCCCACTTCCCAACGGCAAGACGCGCACCAAAGCCAAGCTGTCCAATGATCCTGGAGGGTTCAAGCAGTTCAGCGATTGGCTTGAGCGCCATGCCGAACCAGGCGCCTGGATCGTTATGGAGGCCACAGGCACCTATCACGAAGCGTTAGCCGAGCACTGTCACAACCAAGGTTATCGGGTGTGTATTCTGAACCCGGCGGTGATCGCGAAATTCGCTGACGTGGAGCTTCGGCGCGTCAAAACCGATAAAGCTGACGCCAAAGTCATTGCTGCTTATGGCCAGCAGAAGGCGGCCTCGCTTCGCCAGTGGGAGCCGGAGCCACCTGCACAGCGCCGTTTGCGTGCTCTGGTGCGGCGACTGGACGACCTCAAGGAAATGCGCCAGATGGAGCAGAATCGTTTGGATGTCGCACAAGATGCGGTGCAGCAGTCGATTCAAGACGTCATCGGGCACATCACCGAAGAACTGGAAAAGACCAGGAAGGCCATCGAACAGACGATCGATGATGATCCAGACCTGCGCAAGCGACGTGATCTGATTACTTCGATAGATGGTTTGGGTGACACCACTGCTACGTTGCTGCTCGCCGAACTGGGCGATCCACTGAAATACCAAAGCTCTTCTGCGATCGTCGCGTTCTCAGGCCTGAACCCGGTAGTGCAGCAATCGGGAGAGTTCATAGGTCAGAGCACTATCTCGCGTACAGGCGCCTCAAGGCTGCGGGCGGGCTTGTGGATGTCAGGCACTGTCTCGATCAGGTACAACCCTGTCGTGAAGGCACTGGCAGAGCGGTTGAACAGCCGACACAAAGCCTATAAACAGATCGTTTGCGCGGCGATGCGCAAGCTGCTGCACCTGGTTTATGGGGTGGTGAAGTCGGGGATACCGTTTGACCCCAAAATCCCTCTTGCAGGGTGAGGGTCAAGACGGTATCTACAAAGGTACTGCGCACGCCGGCCCGTGTGGGAGCGGCCTTGTGTCGCGATGGGCTGCGCAGCAGCCCCGGCAATCTAGACCACAAAGTTCAGATGCTCGCCCCGGTGCAAATCCAGCTCCAGCATATCCACCATCCCTGCCGCGACCCTGGCCAGGTACCGCAACGGCTCTGCCAACCCCGGCTCCAGCGTACCTTCAGTGCTGCGAAAATGCTCCATCCCCAACCCGGCCAGTTCCTGCGGGGCATTGATCAGCGTCCAGTGCAAGGCACTGCGCTGTAACCCGTCCACCACCTGGTCCACACACTCCCGCTCCGCCTCGCTGTACTTGCCCGGCTTATCCAGCACATCGAAATCGCCCACCAGCAACAGCCGGCGTATAGTTGTACGCTTCAGCCCCGCCACCAGCGCCTCGCTCATGCGGGCTTGCCTGGGCAGATCGCCCGGCGCCAGCGCCGACAACAGGGCAATTACTGCCGACCCGCCTGCCGCGCCCTGCTCCGCCTGGTCGGCATTGCCCAGCCCGCCTATCTTGAAATGCAGGCCGGGGCGCGGCGCATGGCGATTAAGGTCGTCGACCACGGCGGTGACTTCGTGCTGGCGCGACAGCAGCTCTACCATCAGGGCGTTGCCCAGGCTGCTTTCTGGCCCGAACAGGACCAGTTTGAACACTGGGGTTTCGGCGTTTTTCACTGCATCACTCCCTTTGCAGGTGGTGATGTTTGGACCGCAATCAGGAGTTATCGTGCAGAGGATCAAGGGTTACCACGCCCACGTTTACTACGACGCAGCGACCATGGACCAGGCCCGTGAGCTGTGTGAGGAAGCGGCGCGGCTGTTTCCCGTGACCATGGGGCGCATGCACCAGAAACCGGTGGGGCCGCACCCGGACTGGAGCTGCCAGCTGGCCTTCGAGCCGGAGTTTGTGGGGGTGGTGCTGCCGTGGTTGGCGCTGTATCGGAAGGGGTTGGTGGTGTTCATGCACCCGCTGACCGGGGATGAACTGGCGGACCACCGTGACCATGCGATCTGGATGGGGGCGGTGCGGCCGCTGGATCTGTCGATGTTTGGGGGCTAGTTCTTCATAGTCTGTACTGGCCTCATCGCCGGCAAGCCAGCTCCCACAGGGATATCACAGGGCCTGAGGGCGGCGCTGTACCTGTGGGAGCTGGCTTGCCGGCGATGAAGGCGACGCGGTTTAACGGCGGGCGCCGCGCACCCCTTCAGCCAGTGCCGAGCACAGGCTCAATACATCGTTGACTGCCTGCTCGGCACTCTTGGCCTGGGCAATCTTGTCGACCAGCGCCGAGCCCACCACTACGCCGTCCGACAGACGGGCAATGGCCGCAGCCTGCTCCGGCGTACGAATACCGAAACCAACGCTGATTGGCAGGTCGGTATACCGACGCAGGCGGGCAATGGCTTCGGTCACGTGCTCGGTGGTCGCCGAGCCGGCGCCGGTCACACCGGCCACCGACACGTAGTAGACGAACCCGGAGCTGCGCTCCAGCACGCGCGGCAGGCGCGCGTCGTCGGTGGTCGGGGTGGTCAGGCGGATAAAGTCGATACCCGCTGCCTGGGCCGGGGTTGCCAGTTCGGCGTCGTGCTCTGGCGGCAGGTCGACGATGATCAGGCCATCTACACCCGCTTGCTTGGCTTCGGCCACGAACTTTTCCACGCCAAAGCGGTGGATCGGGTTGTAGTAGCCCATCAACACAATCGGTGTGGCCTGGTTATCCACACGGAATTCGCGAACCATCTGCAGGGTCTTGGCCAGGGTCTGGCCGGCTTCCAGGGCACGCAGGGTGGCCAGCTGGATGGCCACGCCGTCGGCCATCGGGTCGGTGAACGGCATGCCCAGTTCGATCACGTCGGCACCGGCTGCCGGCAGGCCCTTGAGGATCTGCAGCGAGGCGTCATAGCCCGGGTCGCCCGCGGTGACGAAGGTGACCAGTGCCGAGCGGCCTTCGGCCTTCAGCTCGGCGAAGCGTTGTTCAAGACGGCTCATGCCTGTTTCTCCTGGGCGGCCATGTGGTTCATGACGGTTTGCATGTCTTTGTCGCCGCGGCCCGACAGGCACACGACCATCAGGTGGTCCTTGGGCAGCTTCGGTGCGCGCTTGATCGCCTCGGCCAGGGCGTGGGAGCTTTCCAGGGCCGGGATGATGCCTTCCAGGCGGCAGGTGGCGTGGAATGCATCCAGCGCTTCGTCGTCGGTGATGCTGACGTACTCGACACGCTTCACTTCGTGCAGGTAGGCGTGCTCCGGGCCGATGCCCGGGTAGTCCAGGCCGGCGGAAATCGAGTGGGCGTCGGTGATCTGACCGTCTTCGTCCTGCAGCAGGTAGGTGCGGTTGCCGTGCAGCACGCCCGGTACGCCGCCGTTGAGGCTGGCGGCGTGCTTGTCGGTGTGCACGCCGTGGCCACCGGCTTCGACGCCGATGATCTGCACGCTTGGCTCTTCGAGAAACTCATGGAACAGGCCCATGGCGTTGGAGCCACCACCGACGCAGGCAACCAGGCTGTCTGGCAGGCGCCCTTCCTTCTCTTGCAACTGGGCGCGGGTTTCCTTGCCGATGATCGACTGGAAGTCGCGGACCATGGCCGGGTACGGGTGCGGGCCGGCCACGGTGCCGATCAGGTAGAAGGTGTCTTCGACGTTGGTGACCCAGTCGCGCAGGGCCTCGTTCATGGCGTCCTTCAGGGTGCCGGTGCCGGCAGTGACCGGGACGATTTCGGCGCCCAGCAGCTTCATGCGGAACACGTTAGCCTGCTGGCGCTCGATGTCGGTGGCGCCCATGTAGATCACGCAAGGCAGGCCGAAGCGGGCAGCGACGGTGGCGGTGGCCACGCCGTGCATGCCGGCGCCGGTTTCTGCGATCAGGCGCTTCTTGCCCATGCGCTTGGCCAGCAGCACCTGGCCGATGCAGTTGTTCACCTTGTGCGCGCCGGTGTGGTTGAGCTCTTCACGCTTGAAGAAGATCTTGGCGCCGCCGCAGTGCTCGGTCAGGCGCTCGGCGAAGTACAGCGGGTTGGGGCGGCCGATGTAGTCGCGCTGGAAGTAGGCCAGCTCTTCGAGGAACTTGGGGTCTGCCTTGGCCGCTTCGTATTCGCGGGCCAGGTCCAGCACCAGTGGCATCAGGGTTTCGGCCACGTAGCGGCCGCCGAACGAGCCGAACAGGCCATTGGCGTCGGGGCCGGGGCGGTATTGGGACTGGGTCATGGGGGCGCTCCAGGGCGTAATGAATGAGTGATGGGCTTTACTCTAACCACGGCAAGCCCAGCTGAAAACCGATAAGATTGCGCAAACTTGTCAGAAAAACTCACAGGTAAAATGGCCCACGATCTCCCTCCCCTCAACGCCCTTCGGGCTTTCGAGGCCACCGCTCGTCTCAACAGCGTCAGCCAGGCGGCCGAAGCGCTGCACGTCACCCATGGCGCCGTCAGCCGGCAGATCAAGGTACTTGAAGAGCACCTGGGCGTAGCGCTGTTCGTGAAGGACGGGCGTGGCATCAAACTCACAGATGCCGGCGTACGTCTGCGCGATGCCAGTGGCGAAGCCTTCGATCGCCTGCGCAGCGTGTGCGCCGAGCTCAGCCACGACGTCAGCGAGGCGCCATTCGTGCTGGGCTGCTCGGGCAGCCTGCTGGCGCGCTGGTTCATCCCGCGATTGGGGCGGCTGCAGGCGGATTTACCTGAACTGCGTCTGCACCTGTCGGCCGGTGAAGGCGACCTGGACCCACGGCGGCCAGGGTTGGATGCGCTGCTGGTTTACGCCGAGCCGCCGTGGCCGACGGACATGCAGGTGCATGTACTGGCCGAGGAGCGCATCGGGCCGGTGCTTAGCCCGCATTTCGCCGGTTTCGAGCGCTTGCATGGCGCGCCGGCCAAGGCCTTGCTGGACGAAGCCTTGCTGCACACCACCTCGCGCCCGCAGGCTTGGCCGACCTGGGCGCTGGAACAGGGTTTGGAGCCGGCGGCCCTCCACTATGGCCAGGCCTTCGAGCACCTGTATTACCTGCTGGAAGCTGCCGTGGCCGGGCTGGGTGTGGCGATTGCGCCGCAGCCGCTGGTCGCTGACGACCTGCGAGCTGGCCGTTTGAGTGCGCCGTGGGGCTTTTCACCTACCCCTGCGGCATTGGCGCTGTGGGTGCCCAGGCGCGCCGCAGACGGGCGCGCCGAGCAGTTGGCGCAGTGGCTAAGGGCGGAGCTGGCGCGACAGGGCGCTTAGTTGCGTTTGCACATAAGGTACGCCGCCAGCAGGCCTAGCGCGCCAATGGCAACGCCGGCAGTTGTGTACGGATGTTCCTGGGCATAGTCGCGGGTGGCGATGCCGGTCTGGCGGGTGCGGTGCTTCACTTCCTCGTAGGCATCGCTCAAAAGGTGGCGCGAGTGACGCAGGGCACTCTCGGCGTTGCTGCGGATTGCCTTCACCGATTTCTGGGACTCCTCCGACGCATCATGCTTGAGGTTTTCCAGGCTTTTCAGAAGGCTCTCGATCTCCGCTTCCATGCTTTCCAGGGACGTTCTACGCAGCGAATTGCGGTGCATGTTGACTCTCCTTTGCAGTATGGACTGTAAGGATTGCGACCTTTGGCCGGCGGGAAAGTGCGATCGAACTTTCGTCAATGGTGACCGCTCGCAGGTAAACCAGGCCTGCGCTGCTAGGCTCAATCTCACCATCATCCGAGGAGAGCGCTCATGACCGATCATCACACCTACAAGAAGATCGAGCTGGTGGGGTCTTCGACCACCAGCATCGAAGAGGCGATCAACAATGCCCTGGCCGAAGCCGGCAAGAGCATCAAGCACCTGGAGTGGTTCGAAGTGATAGATACCCGTGGCCATATCCGTGACAACAAGGCGGCGCATTTCCAGGTCACGCTGAAGGTCGGCTTCCGTATCGCCAATAGCTGAAACACTGCCGGGCTGGATGAGCCCTGCATGATGGGGTATTTAGGGAGGGGGCGCCTTGGCGGGCGCCTTTTCTGATTTCATCTGCACAAGGAAAGCGAGTGATGAACAAACTGATTCTGGCGCTGGGCCTGATGACGCTGGCCGGTGGTGCGCTGGCGGCGGGCAAGCCGTGCGAGGAGCTCAAGGCAGAGATTGCGGCCAAGCTGGATGCCAAGGGGGTCACCGGCTACAAGCTGGAGATCGTCGACAAGGGCGACCCGGCCGGCAAGGTGATTGGCAGCTGCGAGGCTGGTACCAAGGAGATTGTGTACCGCCGCGGCTAATATGCTGGCCTCTTCGCGGGCTCGCCCGCTCCCACAGGCATATCACAGGCCTGAGAGCGACGCTGTACCTGTGGGAGCGGGCAAGCCTGCGAAGAAGATCACGCGGTCTTGAGAGCCTGCGCCATCAGTTCATAGGACCGAATCCGGTCCGCATGCTCATACAAATCACAGGTGAAGATCAGCTCATCTGCCCCGGTCTGCTCCAGCAGCACTTCCACCTTGGCCCGCACCTTCTGCGGGCTGCCAATCATCGCCAGGCCGAGGAAGCTACCCACCGCGTCCCGTTCATGGGGCAGCCACAGCCCATCCATGCTTTCCACAGGCGGCTTCTGCATCAGGCTCTGCCCGCGAATCAGCGCGAGGATGCGCTGGTACACCGAAGTGGCCAAGTACTCGGCCTTTTCGTCGGTTTCCGCCACCACCATGGGGATGCCCAACATCACATACGGCTTGTCCAATGTGGTCGAGGGCTTGAAGTGGTTGCGGTACACGCGGATCGCCTCGTGCATGTAGCGCGGCGCAAAGTGCGAGGCGAAGGCGTAGGGCATGCCGCGCATGCCGGCCAGTTGAGCGCTGAACAGGCTGGAGCCGAGGAGCCAAATCGGCACCTCGGTATCGTGCCCTGGCACGGCGATCACTTTTTGATCATCGGTACGCGGGCCGAGGTAGCGTGACAGTTCCTCGACATCGTCCGGGAAGTCATCCGGGCCGCCGGCGCGGTCGCGGCGCAGGGCGTAGGCGGTCATCTGGTCGGAACCCGGTGCGCGGCCCAACCCCAGGTCGATGCGCCCCGGGTACAGGCTGGCCAGGGTGCCGAACTGCTCGGCGATCACCAGCGGCGCATGATTGGGCAGCATGACCCCGCCAGAGCCCACGCGAATGCTCGAGGTGCCCCCGGCCAGGTAGCCGATCAGCACCGAAGTCGCCGAGCTGGCGATGCCGTCCATGTTGTGGTGCTCGGCTACCCAGAAGCGGTTGTAGCCAAAGCGCTCGACGTGCTGCGCCAGGTCCAGCGAGTTGCGCAGCGACTGCGCCGGGCCGGCGTCGGCGCGTACCGGCACCAGGTCGAGGGTGGAAATCTTCAGGTCACGCAGCTGCGTCATGGAGCCTCCGCAAAGGTGTTTGGCCCACAGGCCTTTTCAACTCTGTATGGGCACATTCGACGGATTCAATGCTTGCCGTGCGATTGCTCTGAACTTGCCGTAGGCGGCTGACCTCTGAAGCCATAAGCATGTAACCCGAGACCAGGAGGCATCATGAAAAAGACAGCATCGGCGATCTGGCAAGGTGGCCTGAAGGACGGCAAAGGCCTGCTTTCTACCGAAAGTGGCGCGCTCAAGCAGAACCCCTACGGCTTCAACACCCGTTTCGAGGGCTCGCCCGGGACCAACCCGGAGGAGCTGATTGGCGCGGCGCATGCCGGCTGTTTCTCGATGGCGCTGTCTATGATGCTGGGCGAAGCGGGGTTCACTCCGGACAGGATCGACACCGCTGCCGAAGTGACACTCGACAAGCAAGCTGATGGCTTTGCCATTACCGCGGTGCATCTGGTACTGAGGGCCAAGGTACCCGGTGCAAGTGAAGCGCAGTTCTTGCAGATCGCCGACAAGGCCAAGGCTGGGTGCCCGGTGTCCAAGGTGTTGAACGCGAAGATCAGCCTGGATGCGGCGCTGGTGGGTTGAAGCAGTGCAATGAGGGCGGTTTGCTGTAGTCTAAACAGCGTCGGCAGCACGCTGCCCTTTCAGGAGCCGTTTCATGATTCGCGTAGCAATCGCCGTGTTGGCTTCCCTGGTCGCCACATCTGCAGTGGCGGCGGTCAAGCCGTGCGAGGAACTCAAAGCCGAGATCGAGGCCAAGATCCAGGCCCAGGGGGTTTCGTCCTATACCCTGGAGATCGTGCCCAACAGCGAGGTCAAGGACCAGAACATGGTCGTCGGGACCTGCGATGGCGGGACCAAGAAGATCATTTATCAGAAGAATGATCGGTAGGTTCAGAATTTTGGGGGCCGCTTTGCGGCCCTATCGCGACACAAGGCCGCTCCTACAGGGATCGCGTATCTCCTGTAGGAGCAGCCTTGTGCTGCGAATGGGCTGCAAAGCAGCCCCAGGTCAAGGAATGCAGAACACCTCGCTAGGCTCGTTCACCACCACCTTGCGGCTGCCGTCATACAGCAGCACCTGCGGTTCCATCACCGGCGCCCGTGCCTCCAGGCGATAGCGTTCACCGGCCTTGAAGTTGTCAAAGCGAACAGTCAGGTAACAGGTACGATCCCGGGGCTGGGTCATGAGGCCGCCCCCATATATCTCGTAATCGAAGCGCACTACCAGTTCGTGCTTGCCCGGCGTCACCTGGAAGTAACGGCCATCTTCCAGGCGCTTGCCGTCGAGGCGGTCGGCCATGATCACCCTGCCGGGAGTCATGGTATACAGGTCGACCCAGGCCTGCTTGGGGTCGACGGGCGGCAAGGGGCTGGCGCATGCCCCCAGTGCACTGAGGGCGATCAGCATCATGGGCTGGCGCATGGCAAGACTCCCACTTGCGATTCATAGGCTACAAGCATAGCGCCGTTTGTGCGTTTCAGGTGCGCTGGCAGCCTGCAGGCAAGCCCTGGCCAACCAGTTTTTGCTGATGGTCGTAGAGTTTGATCCAGGGGCGGAAACCGATGCTGCCAGCCTGCAGCTGGTAGCGCTGGCCGGCACTGAAATCCTTGAAGGTCAGTTTGACCTGGCAATCCCGCCACAACGGCTCCTCGACCGGGCCGATATTGCTGGGGGTAACCGGAAACTGGTAGCGCACGGTCAGCTCGTGGCTGCCGGGCTGTACTTCGAAATAACGGCTGTCGGCCCAGTCGCGTTCATCTACCTGCACGGCGTGCAGCGAGGTGTTGTCGTAGGGCGTGAGGTCGATCCAGGCCTGGTTCGGGTCCGGGTCTGGCAAGGTCGAACAGGCGGATATCAGCAGCAGTGAGCCGGTGACCAACAGTGCACGCATGGCGAAACTCCCCCTTGGCGAGATAGTCTTGGAGTGAATCGGCCTTGAGCGAGTCAGACAGTCCCGGATGCTTCGACTTATTCTTATGCAGCGCTCAGGCCCTGGGCCACTCGACCTTGTTTTCACCCGTTTGGTTCCCCTGCTGGCGGTGCTCCTGCTGAACGGTTGCAGCAGCGCCGCCTACTATGGGCAGTTGGCCGAGGGCCAGTGGCAGCTGCTACGCGCACGGCAGCCAGTGGATCAGGTAGTGGCCAACCCGGCCACTTCAGCGCAATTGCGCGCGCGCCTGGAACACGCCAGGCAGGCGCGGGTATTTGCCAGCCAGCAGCTGAAGCTGCCGGACAATCGCAGCTACCGGGTGTATGCCGACATTGGCAGGCCCTATGTGGTGTGGAATGTGTTCGCTACCCCCGAGTTGTCGTTGCAGCCAGTGACGCACTGCTTCCCGATCGCAGGGTGTGTGGCCTATCGCGGCTATTACCAGCAAGGCGCGGCGCGTGGGGCGGCGGCGTTGATGCGCCAGGACGGCATGGATGTATACGTGGGCGGCGTGGAGGCCTATTCGACCCTGGGCTGGTTCGACGACCCGATTCTGTCGTCGATGGTGGGTTGGAGCGACGAGCGCCTGGCCACGCTGATCTTCCATGAGCTGGCCCACCAGCGCTTCTATGTGCAGGACGACACCGAGTTCAACGAGTCGTTTGCCTCATTCGTCGAGCAGGAAGGCACGCGGCAATGGCGCGTGGCGCGGGGCCTGGCTGCCTCTGGCGGGGAGCAGGGGCAGCAGCGTGAGCAGTTCATCCGGTTGGTGCTGGCCAGCCGCGAGCGGTTGCAGGCGATTTATGCCGGGCCTCTGGATGATGCGCAGAAGCGGACGGCCAAGCAGGCGGAGTTCGAGCGGCTTAGGCGGGAATACCGGCAAGTGCGTGATACCCAGTGGGGTGGTGACAAGCGCTATGACGCCTGGATGTATGGGCCGATGAGCAATGCCAAGCTGCTGCCGTTCGGGCTGTATGACCAGTGGGTACCGGCGTTTGCGGCGGTGTTCCGTGAGGTTGACGGGGATTGGCAGCGTTTTTATCACCGGGTCGAGCAATTGGGGCGGTTGCCGATCGATGAGAGGAAGGCGGCCTTACGGCGGTTGATGGTTAGCCGGTGAGATTTTGGGGCCGCCTTGCGGCCCAGCGCGACGCAAGGCCGCTCCTACAGAAGGTACGCGATCGCCTGTAGGAGCGGCCTTGTGTCGCGATGGGCTGCAAAGCAGCCCCCAGGGCCATCAAGCCTTGAGGAACGCCTGATGCATCTCGGCCAAGGTAGCAAAGTGGTAGGCCGGCTCTTCGGCCATCAACTCTTCCTGGCTACCAAACCCGTACCCCACCGCCACCGCCTGCAAGCCATTGCTGCGCGCACCGATCAGGTCATGCTTGCGGTCGCCGATCATCAGCGTCTGCGCCGGGTCCAGCCCTTCTTCCTCAAGCAGGTGACGAATCAACTCGACCTTGTTGGTGCGCGTGCCATCCAGTTCACTGCCGTAGATCACCTTGAAGTGGTGGTCGAAGGCGAAGTGCCGGGCGATTTCACGGGCGAACTCCCACGGCTTGGAGGTGGCGATGTACAGCGTGCGACCCTGCCCGTTCAGGGCCTCGAGCATCTCCGGCACACCTTCGAACACCAGATTTTCGTACAGGCCGGTGACGCTGAAGCGTTCCCGATAGAAGTTCACCGCCTCCCATGCCTTGGCTTCGTCGAAGCTGTAGAACTGCATGAAGGCCTGCAGCAGGGGTGGGCCGATGAAGTGCTCGAGGCGGGTCAGGTCCGGCTCGTCGATGCCCAGTTTGGCCAGGGCATACTGGATCGAGCGGGTGATGCCCTGGCGTGGGTCGGTCAGGGTGCCGTCGAGGTCGAAGAGGATGTTTTGCTGGTGCATTTGCGGGTTCCACTTGAGTGCTGCGTGGCCTTCTTCGCGGGCTTGCCCGCTCCCACAGGTACGGCACTGGCCTTGAAGGCTTCGCTAGACCTGTGGGAGCGGGCGCGCCCGCGAAGGGGTTATTCCGGTTGGTCGTAGCCTTCGGCCAGGTGCTGGTCCTTGAGCTTCACGTAGTTACTGGCGCTGTAGGCGAAGAACGCGTGTTCCTGGTCGTTCAGCAGCCGGGCTTGCTTCACCGGGCTGCCCATGTACAGGTAGCCACTGACCAGGCGCTTGCCCGGCGGTACCAGGCTGCCGGCGCCGATGATCACTTCGTCCTCGACAATGGCGCCGTCCATGATGGTGCTGCCCATGCCGACCAGGATGCGGTTGCCCAGGGTGCAGCCATGCAACATGACCTTGTGGCCGATGGTCACTTCGTCACCGATGATCAGCGGGAAGCCGTCCGGGTTGAACGGGCCGGCATGGGTAATGTGCAGCACGCTGCCATCCTGCACGCTGGTACGCGCGCCGATGCGGATGCGGTGCATGTCGCCGCGTATCACAGTCAAAGGCCATACGGAGCTGTCTTCACCGATTTCCACGTCGCCCAGCACTACCGCCGATCGGTCGACGAAGGCCCTGGGCCCAACTTTCGGAGTGTGTTGCTGGAAGCTTCGGATGGCCATGATAGCGTCTCTCATCTGTGCCGATAGGCAGGCTGCCTGCTGCGGTCGGCGTCGATTGTAATTAAGATGGGGCAGTGTTTCTTCTGCCAAGGTATCCAAACCGTGAGTGCGAACAACCCGCTTCTGCAGTCCTACGATCTGCCGCCCTTCTCGCAAATCCGTGCCGAACACGTGTTGCCGGCGATCGAAGCGATCCTGGCCGACAACCGTAAAGCCATTGCCGAGATCCTCGAAAAGCAGGGCAAGAACCCTACCTGGGCTGGCCTGGTGCTGGCCATTGACGAACTGAATGACCGCCTGGGCGCCGCCTGGAGCCCGGTCAGCCACCTCAATGCGGTGTGCAACAGCGCTGAGCTGCGCGAAGCCTACGAGTCTTGCCTGCCGGCGCTTAGCGCCTACTCTACCGAACTGGGCCAGAACCGTGCGCTGTTCGAAGCCTACCAGGCGCTGATCGACAGCCCCGAAGCCGCCGGCTTCGATGTGGCGCAAAAGACTATCCTCGAGCACGCCCTGCGGGACTTCCGCCTGTCGGGTATCGACCTGCCGGCGGATAAACAGCAGCGCTACGCCGAAGTGCAGAGCAAGCTCAGCGAGCTGGGCAGCCGTTTCTCCAACCAGCTGCTCGACGCCACACAGGCCTGGACCAAGCATGTTACCGACGAAGCCGCGCTGGCCGGCCTGACCGATTCGGCCAAGGCGCAGATGGCCGCGGCCGCCCAGGCCAAGGGCCTCGACGGCTGGCTGATCACCCTGGAATTCCCCAGCTACTACGCGGTGATGACCTACGCCAGCGACCGCGCCCTGCGCGAAGAGCTATACGCGGCCTACTGCACCCGCGCCTCGGACCAGGGCCCGAATGCCGGCCAGTTCGACAACGGCCCGGTGATGCAGGAAATCCTTGACCTGCGCCAGGAGCTGGCCGAACTGCTGGGCTACAAGAACTACGCGGAGCTTAGCCTGGCCACCAAGATGGCCGAGTCCAGTGACCAGGTGCTGAGCTTCCTGCGTGACCTGGCCAAGCGGTCCAAGCCGTTCGCCGCCCAGGACCTGGAGCAGCTCAAGGCTTATGCCGCCGAGCAGGGCTGCCCTGAGCTGGCCAGCTGGGACGCCGGGTACTTCGGCGAGAAGCTGCGCGAGCAGCGCTACAGCGTGTCGCAGGAGGCCCTGCGCGCCTACTTCCCGATCGACAAGGTGCTGGGTGGCCTGTTCAGCATCGTGCAGCGCCTTTACGGTATCGAGATTGCCGAGCTCAAGGGCTTCGACAGCTGGCACCCGGATGTGCGCCTGTTCGAGATCAAGGAAAACGGCCAGCACGTCGGCCGCTTCTTCTTCGACCTCTACGCGCGCGCCAACAAGCGTGGCGGCGCCTGGATGGATGGCGCGCGTGACCGTCGCCGCACAGCCGCTGGCCAGTTGCAGAGCCCCGTGGCCAACCTGGTGTGCAACTTCACCCCGGCCGCGCCCGGCAAGCCGGCGCTTTTGACCCACGATGAAGTCACCACCTTGTTCCACGAGTTCGGCCACGGTCTGCACCACATGCTGACCCGCATCGAGCATCCCGGTGTATCCGGCATCAACGGCGTGGCCTGGGACGCGGTCGAACTGCCGAGCCAGTTCATGGAAAACTGGTGCTGGGAGCCGGAAGGCCTTGCACTGATCTCCGCCCACTACGAAACCGGCGCCCCCCTGCCCCAGGACCTGCTGGACAAGATGCTGGCGGCAAAGAACTTCCAGTCGGGCATGATGATGGTGCGCCAGTTGGAGTTCTCGCTGTTCGACTTCGAGCTGCATGCAACCCATGGTGACGGCCGCAGCGTGCTGCAGGTGCTCGAAGGCGTGCGCGACGAGGTGTCTGTCATGCGCCCACCGGCGTACAACCGCTTCCCCAACAGCTTTGCGCACATCTTTGCTGGTGGTTATGCGGCGGGCTACTACAGCTACAAGTGGGCCGAGGTGCTGTCGGCAGACGCCTTCTCGCGCTTTGAGGAAGAAGGCGTGCTGAATGCCGAAACCGGCCGAGCCTTCCGCGAGGCGATCCTGGCACGTGGTGGTTCGCGCGAGCCGATGGAGCTGTTCGTCGACTTCCGTGGCCGTGAGCCTTCCATCGATGCCTTGCTGCGCCATAGTGGCCTGAGCGAGGACGCTGCAGCATGAGCGAGGTAGCCGTGAACAAGACCAAGAAACGCTTCATTGCCGGGGCGGTATGCCCGGCGTGCAGCGAGACCGACAAGCTGATGATGTGGAACGAAGACGGCGTACCGCACCGCGAGTGCGTGGCCTGCGGCTTTACTGACACCCTCAACGAGCAGGGCTTGTCGGTGCCGAAGGAGCTCGGCACCCGGGTCAACCATCTGGAGCCGAAAGCCGCGCCGGCCAAGGTACAGACGGTGCAGTTCTTCCCCAACCCGAAGCTGAAGAAACCGGCTGAATAAAGCCGTCGTGCCGCCCGGGTTCGTGCCCGGGCGGGCATGCCCCGGGTGGTAGATAGTCAGGCCACCTGCTGCACGCTGGCCATGCAAGCTCGCCTGCTCTTCTCTACGAGCAAGGTGTTGCACCATGGACAACCCCCTTCTGCAAAATAGCCGTATCCCCGTCGATTATCCTTCGATCACGCTTCAAAACATGCAGTTTGCCTTCGACCACGTGCTGTTGGCGCACGAGCAAGGCATCGAGCGCATCATTCGCGAACAGCAGGCACTGCCAACCTGGGATGACATGGTGCTGGCGGTGGACGGGCTGGATAGTCAACTGCTGACGGTGTTGTATGCCGCCTCGCCATTGGTTGGTCGGGATCAAGCCTGG
Organism: Pseudomonas sp. s4; assembly: GCF_046764235.1. Lineage (NCBI taxonomy): Bacteria > Pseudomonadati > Pseudomonadota > Gammaproteobacteria > Pseudomonadales > Pseudomonadaceae > Pseudomonas > Pseudomonas sp. s4. The sequence continues at coordinate 123,991 of NZ_CP177209.1, forward strand.
GCCGGTGCCATCTTCGACTTCTTCGCCAAGGCCACGGAGCGGTTCGAACAGAAATTCGCCAATTCAGCACTGCAGGCCCTGTATGAGCGCTTGGCCAACAGCGACATCGGCAAGCAGCTGGATGCCCAGAAACGCGCCACGCTGCGCTGGCATCTGCACAAGTTCACCTCCAGTGGTGCATCGCTCGACCCCGCAGGCAAGGTACGCCTGGCCGAACTGCTGAAACGGATTGGCGCTGCGCGCGAGGCGTTTCGCAGCAACATCAACCGGCCAGGGCTGAGCATTACGGATGAGTCCGAACTGAGCGGTGTACCTCAACGCATCCGTGACGAGCTGGCTAGCAGGGCACAGGAGGCGGTTGAGCCGGGTTGGTTGATTGCATGTGAAAGCGTGACTACCGACGCCGTGCTCAAGCATGCCGACAACCGGCAGCTGCGTGAGCACGTATACCGGGCTTACAACACCCGAGGCGTCGGCCTTGGCCAACAGCAGGATAATCGCTCGCACCTGGAGCAACTGGCGAGGCTGCTGGAAGAAAAGGCCCACTTGCTCGGTTTTGCCAGCCATCTGGAGCAGAGCCTGCATTCGAAGAGCGCGGGTTCGGTTGCCCAGGTGCGCGGCTTTCTTCATGACCTTGCCGACCATGTGCGGCCGGCCGTGCTGCAGTGGCGTGCAGATATGCAGCATCAGGCCGCAGCCAGAGGTCTGGGGAATGTCCAGCCCTGGGACATTGCCTATCTGCAGGCCTCGTCGCGCGAGGTGCTTTCCACCGAAGCCTTGCGCGAACACTTCCCTCTGAATGCCGTGGTCAGCGCATTGCAGCAGTTGGCGGAAAAACTGTTTGGCGTAACGCTGCTGGCCAAGCCGCTGGCAACCTGGGATGAAAGCGTGCAACCGTTTGAGGTGTGGCAGGACAACGCCTTGATCGGTTTCCTGTACTTGGACGCCGTACAGCATGCTGGCAAGCAACCTGACTCGGTGTTCACCACCTACATTCGCAATCGTCGGGTCGATGCCGAGGGCATCTTCCAGGCGGCCTCGGTGGTGGTCTACAGCGACGTGCCTGCAGCGCTGCCGGGTAGTCAGCCGTTGCTGGACCATCTGTCACTGCGCAAGCTGTTCCATGAGTTTGGCCATGCCTTGCACCATTTGCTGGTGCGCACGACCAACCACGTGATGTCCAACGTCACCGAACTCGGTACCGATGGCGTGGAACTGTTCGGCAAGCTGTTTGAGCGCTGGGTCTGGGACGCGGATTACCTGGTGGCGATCTCTTCGCCACTTCAGGATGGCAGCAAGCTTTCCCGGGCCCGGGTCGATGAATGCCTGCGCCGCTTGCGGCAGCAAGGTGTGGAGGAAACCGCGCGCGACCTGAGCATGGCGCTGTTCGATCTGGACCTGCATGGCACGCCGAACGATGGCCGGTCCCTCGAGCAGCGCCTGGGCGATGCCCGTGAGCGTTGTGGCTACTGGCCCTTGGCCGATTTCGAGCACCCGGCGCATGCCTTCGACCATCTGGTAAACGGCTACGATGCCGGTTATTACGCCTATCTGTGGTCGGACGTGCACGCATTCGACCTGTTCACCCGCTTCGAGGCCCAAGGCCTGCTGGACCGGGCCACAGGCCGGGCGCTGCAGGAAACATTGCTTGCCCCTGGGGCATCGCGACCTTTACGTGACGGCATTGAGGCGTTTCTCGGCCGGCAGTCAAGCCAACTGCCCTTCCTGCGTTGGCATGGCCTGAAGTGAGAGTGGGCTGACCGGAGGTGCTGGAAAGAATCAGGCATGCGCGATACTGTACATGAATACAGTATTCGGGGTAGGCCATGATTCCTCCAGCACCGCAAAAGGGCCGTGGCACGGCGCACAATCCGCACAACCGCTTTGCCCCCAGCCATTCGGTGGCGGAGGATGACGGCTGGTATCAGGAGGTGCCGCAAACCCAGGGCACCGAGGTACGGGTAGAGACGGCCAAATCGGTGATCAGTCGCAATACCTCGCCCGACCTGCCCTTCGACCGTTCCATCAACCCATACCGTGGCTGCGAGCACGGTTGCATCTACTGCTATGCCCGCCCTTCCCACGCTTACTGGGACCTTTCCCCCGGCCTGGATTTCGAGACAAAGCTGATTGCCAAGACCAACGCCGCCGAGGTGCTTGCGCAACAATTGAGCAAACCGGGTTACGTGTGCGCGCCGATCAACCTGGGTTCCAATACCGACCCGTACCAGCCGATCGAACGTGAACAACTGCTGACCCGGCGCCTGCTCGAAGTGCTGCTGCGTTTTCGCCACCCGGTGACCATCGTCACCAAGGGGTCGCTGGTGCTGCGCGACCTCGACCTGCTGGCCGAGATGGCTCGCCAGCGCCTGGTGCGGGTGATGATCAGCCTGACCACGCTGGACGATGACTTGAAACGGGTGCTGGAACCGCGTGCGGCGTCACCCAAGGCGCGCTTGCGGGCGATCCGCGAGTTGCGCGAGGCGGGAGTGCCGGTGGGCGTGTTGTGTTCGCCGATTATTCCGATGATCAACGACAGTGAACTGGAACGGCTGCTGGAGGCGGCGAGGGAGGCAGGTGCACAGAGCGCAGCCTACATGATGTTGCGCCTGCCGCTGGAAGTGGCACCGTTGTTCGAGCAATGGCTGCAGGACCATTACCCGCAGCGGGCGGCACATGTATTGAGCCTGATCCGCCAGAGCCGCGGCGGCGAACTGTATGACAGCCGCTTTGGTGCGCGCATGCGCGGTGAAGGCGTGTTTGCCGAATTGCTGGCGCAGCGTTTTGCCAAGGCCATGAATCGGCTGGAGTTCGAAGGGCGAGAAGCGCAGGCGCTGGATTGTTCGGCGTTTTGCCCGCCGGGTGGGCAGATGGCGTTGTTCTGATGCTTGAGCAGAGTACGGTCTTTGTGGGAGCGGGCGCGCCCGCGAACACCGGCACAGCCGGTGCCATGTACCGAGTTGCCTCCTTCGCGGGCACGCCCACTCCCACAGGTTCTGCGCAGGTTCCGGGTGCCCGCATGTGGCGCATTGCCAGCCCTCAATGCAACTAATTAAAGTTGATAATTGCAGTAATGGCTCTTGGCAGTTGATGTTTTTTTGCTATTATCCAATACCCGCCTTTCCTATCTGGAACACCCGTTCTAGAGCCTTCGAATTAAGTTTCAGTTAAGTTTTCCCCGCTAGCGTAGGAAATCAGTCTTCACCGACTGTGATCTATGGCCCGTGCGTGTCATCTAAATCCCTGCATAGCCAGAATCTTTCACCGGTAAAATGGATTTACCTACACACCGTCAAGAGGATGAATCATGCCCGTCAAGGACCCATCCAAGGTCGTACCGCAGGTCCCCGCGGAGAGCGCCGATGCCGCCCTGAAGCACATCGTCGACGGCTTCCTGCGTTTTCACCATGACGTTTTCCCCGAGCAGCAAGAGCTGTTCAAGAAGCTCGCCACCGCGCAAACCCCGCGAGCCATGTTCATCACCTGCGCCGACTCGCGCATCGTTCCCGAGCTGATCACCCAGAGTTCACCTGGCGACCTGTTCGTGACCCGTAACGTCGGTAACGTGGTACCGCCGTATGGCCAGATGAACGGCGGCGTTTCCAGCGCCATCGAATACGCCGTACTGGCGTTGAAAGTGCATCACATCATCGTCTGCGGCCACTCCGACTGCGGCGCCATGCGTGCCGTACTCAACCCGCAGTCGCTGACCAAGATGCCGACCGTGTCCGCCTGGTTGCGCCACGCCGAAGTGGCCCGCACCGTGGTCGAGAACAACTGCTCGTGCGGCAGCGAACACGAAACCATGCAGGTGCTGACCAAGGAAAACGTCATCGCCCAGCTGCATCACCTGCGCACCCACCCTTCGGTGGCTTCGCGCCTGGCAGCCGGTGAGCTGTACATCCATGGCTGGGTCTACGACATCGAGACCAGCAAGATCGAAGCCTACGACGCTGCCAGCGATACCTTCCTGCCCTTGGCTGCTGGCGAGCCGGTCCCCTGCGCTACTCCGAGAGGCCGCTACTAAGCGACCCATCCACCCGCTGGAACCTTGATAGCCGGCTGCACCCCGTAGGGGTGTGGCACGGCCTTCGGCTGCCTTGAATTCCCTGACTGCCTTGCCGGCACGCCCGCTGGCGGCCCGCGCCTGCGCGCTCGTCAGGGGCAAACGTGCCCACGGCCAGGGGAATGGCTGTGTGACAAAGAAAGGAGAAACACGGTGAACATTACACAGTTGAAAGCGGCCCTGCCGCGTGAGTTGCTGGCGTCGGTGGTGGTCTTCCTGGTGGCACTGCCGTTGTGCATGGGCATTGCGATCGCCTCTGGCATGCCGCCGGCCAAAGGCCTGATTACCGGCATTATCGGCGGTATTGTCGTTGGTTTCCTCGCCGGTTCGCCGCTGCAGGTCAGTGGCCCGGCCGCCGGTCTGGCGGTATTGGTATTCGAGCTGGTACGCCAGCACGGCATGGCCATGCTCGGGCCGATCCTGCTGCTGGCCGGCTTGCTGCAGTTACTGGCCGGGCGCCTGCGCCTGGGCTGCTGGTTCCGGGTTACCGCACCGGCGGTGGTGTACGGCATGTTGGCGGGGATTGGCGTGCTGATCGTGCTTTCGCAGGTGCATGTGATGTTCGACACCGCGCCGCAGCCATCCGGCATGCAGAACCTGCTGGAGTTCCCGGCGACCGTGGCCGCCGCCCTGCCGCTGGAAAGCGCCGGCTCTGGTTGGATGGCCGGTGCGCTTGGCCTGGGCACCATCGCCATCATGTGGAGCTGGGAGCGGCTGCGACCGCAGCGGCTGCGCTTCGTCCCGGGTGCCCTGCTGGGTGTGTCGGCCATGACGGCCATCAGCATCTGGCTGGCTTTGCCGGTGAACCGCGTACAGGTGCCGGCCGACCTGTCCGAGGCTATCGACTGGATCCGCCCTGGTGACCTGATGCAACTGGCCGACCCTACCTTGTTGGTCGCCGCTTTTGCCTTGGCCTTCATCGCCAGTGCCGAAACCTTGTTGTCGGCTGCAGCGGTCGACCGCATGCACAGCGGCCAGCGTTCGGACTTTGATCGTGAGCTGTCGGCCCAGGGCATCGGCAACATGCTGTGCGGGGTGCTCGGTGCGTTGCCGATGACCGGGGTGATCGTGCGTAGCTCGGCCAACGTGCAGGCAGGTGCGCAGACCCGGGCTTCGGCGATCTTCCATGGCCTGTGGCTGTTGGCGTTCGTGGTGGCGCTGAGCAGCGTGCTGCAGCAGATCCCGGTGGCTAGCCTGGCGGGTGTGCTGGTGTTTACCGGGGTCAAGCTGGTGGATTTCAAGGCGTTTCGTGGGCTGGGCCGCTATGGCCGCATGCCGATGTTCACCTACGCGGCGACGGCGCTGGCGATCATCTTTACCGACCTGCTGACCGGTGTATTGCTGGGCTTTGCCCTGACCTTGCTGAAGCTGGCACTGAAGGCGGCGCGATTGAAGATCAACCTGGTCAGCCTGGAAAAGGCTGGACACATGGAGCTGCGGTTGAGTGGCGCGGCTACCTTCCTCAAGGTGCCGGCGCTGACCCAGGTGCTGGATAGCGTACCGGCGGGGACCACCCTGCATGTGCCGTTGGGTAACCTCAGCTATATCGACCACTCGTGCCTTGAGCTGCTTGAAGATTGGGGCCGCAGTAATTCAGCAAATGGGTCGCGGTTGCTGATCGAGCAGCGGCGCTTGAAGCGGCGGATCGAGGGGCGGATGCGGACTACGGCCGGGGTTGGGGCCTAGAGCCGGAATCTTTGCTGCATGAGCCGGCCCTTTCGCGGGCACGCCCGCTCCCACAGGTAATCCACAGTCATCAAGGCATGTGCTTTCCCTGTGGGAGCGGGCGTGCCCGCGAAGAGGCCGGGACAGGAACTTCAGGCCGGCTGGCCCAGCTCCACCCCCAGCTGCCGTGACAGGCACGGCCAGCGCTTCCACGCCGCGCCTGTTTCCGGGCTGCTCAATTTCTCGCGGTAGGTTTCCACCGATTCCACCGCGAAGCTTTCATCATTCAACATTTCATCCACCGAGTGGTGCACCACTTCATCCAGCTGATTGGCAAACGTCTCGCCAATCAACTGGTGGGCAATCAGGTTGGCGACGGTGGTGTCGACCGGGATCAACGGTTGCTGGAAGTGACGGATGTACAGGTCGTTCACCTCTTCCACCAGGCGGTGCGCTAGGTAGGCCTCATCCAGCAGGCAGTCCAGGCCCACATGCCCTTGCATCACGCTGGGCGGCTGCAGGAAGTAGGCTTCGGCGATTTTCAGTACAGGTTTGATCTGCGATTCGATCCCGGCCTCGCGGGCGACCTCATGGGCGGCCTCCAGCAGTTCCGGAACCTGGTCGATGTAGGCGCTGACGAAGCGCGCCAAAGTACCCTGGGCGTCCTGCTCAGGCAGTTGGATCGAGGGGTGCAGGTGGGGCAGTTGCAGCTCGAGACGCTTTTTCAGTTGGCCGGTCTGGCCTTCGTGTTGATGGGCTTGGCTTACCTGCTCGCGTACAGCAGCGATGTTCATGACAACTCCAGGGACATTACGTTTCAAACGGAAGACACTAAATTAGCTCGGTATACAGAATACCTAAGACGCATTTGTTATAAGTCGCGCAAACGTGTGCATGCTCAGGCATATCGAAAAGCCACTATTGTGCCATGCCGTGTCAAGCGCGCGGTTTTCAGGCCATTCAGCCATTTCATGAAGTTCATTTCACGGGCTTCGTTGCGTGCCGTTGGTCGCTGTCTATACTCCCGGTGAACGTGATTCGTTGATGAGGCCCGACTGCTTTTAGCAGGGGCTCGGTCGTCGAAGCCAGGTAGTCTTGACCACCGTTCCCTCTTGCCGCAGGCCACGCCTCCGGGACTACAAGAACGAGAAGGGGAACCCGCAATGATGCGACATCCACATGTCTGGATGGGCCTCCTGTTGTGGTCGGTTTTTGGTCAGGCCAACGCCGCCTGGACCGTGAACATGCACCCAGGCGCGACGGAAGTCTCCAACGCCGTCTTCGACCTGCACATGACCATCTTCTGGATCTGCGTGATCATCGGCATCGTTGTCTTTGGCGCGATGTTCTGGTCCATGGTCATCCACCGCCGTTCCACCGGCCAGCAGGCTGCGCATTTCCACGAGCACACCTGGGTGGAAATCCTCTGGACCGTGGTCCCCTTCCTGATCCTGGTAGCCATGGCCATCCCGGCCACCAAGACCCTGATCGACATCTACGATGCCAGCGAGTCGGACATCGATATCCAGGTTACCGGCTACCAGTGGAAGTGGCACTACAAATACCTTGGCCAGGACGTGGAGTTCTTCAGCAACCTGGCCACCCCCACCGAGCAGATCCACAACAAGGCACCCAAGGACGAGCACTACCTGCTCGAAGTCGACCAGCCGCTGGTGCTGCCGGTTGGCGCCAAGGTGCGCTTCCTGGTAACCGCTGCCGATGTCATCCACTCCTGGTGGGTGCCGGCCTTCGCGGTCAAGCGTGATGCCATCCCCGGTTTCGTCAACGAAGCCTGGACCCGTATCGAGAAGCCCGGCATCTACCGCGGCCAATGCACCGAGCTGTGCGGCAAGGACCACGGTTTCATGCCGGTGGTGGTCGAGGTCAAGTCCAAGGCCGACTACGACACCTGGCTGGGCGAGCGCAAGGCTGAAGCTGCCAAGCTCAAGGAACTGACCAGCAAGGAATGGACCCTGGAGGAGCTGGTGGAACGTGGTGACAAGGTCTACCACACCACCTGCGTGGCCTGTCACCAGGCCGAAGGCCAGGGCCTGCCGCCGATGTTCCCTGCGCTCAAGGGCTCGAAGATCGCCACCGGGCCGAAGGAAGCCCATCTGGGCATCGTATTCCACGGCAAGCCTGGCACTGCCATGGCCGCGTTCGGCAAGCAGCTCTCGGAAGTCGACATCGCCGCCGTGGTCACCTACGAGCGCAACGCCTGGGGCAACAACAAGGGTGACATGGTCACGCCGAAGGACGTGCTGGCGCTGAAGCAGGCAGAAGCGCAATGAACCGGGTTACTCGCGGCAATCAATGGATTGCAGGAGACAGGACATGAGTGCAGTGATCGACGACCACGCCCACGGCCATGACCATGCGCACGGCCCGGCCAAGGGCCTGATGCGCTGGGTGCTGACCACCAACCACAAGGACATCGGCACGATGTACCTGTGGTTCAGCTTCATCATGTTCCTGCTCGGCGGCTCGTTCGCCATGGTGATCCGCGCCGAGCTGTTCCAGCCCGGCCTGCAGATCGTCCAGCCGGAGTTCTTCAACCAGATGACCACCATGCACGGCCTGATAATGGTGTTCGGTGCGGTGATGCCGGCCTTCGTCGGCCTGGCCAACTGGATGATCCCGCTGATGATCGGCGCGCCCGACATGGCCCTGCCGCGGATGAACAACTTCAGCTTCTGGCTGCTGCCGGCTGCTTTCCTGTTGCTGGTTTCGACCCTGTTCAGCCCGGGCGGCGGGCCCAACTTCGGCTGGACCTTCTACGCCCCGCTGTCCACCACCTACGCGCCGGCCAGCGTCACCTTCTTCATCTTTGCCATCCACCTGATGGGCATCAGCTCGATCATGGGCGCGATCAACGTGATCGCCACCATCCTCAACTTGCGCGCCCCAGGCATGACCTTGATGAAGATGCCACTGTTCGTCTGGACCTGGCTGATTACCGCATTCCTGCTGATTGCGGTGATGCCGGTGCTGGCCGGCGTCGTGACCATGATGCTGATGGACATCCACTTCGGTACCAGCTTCTTCAGTGCCGCCGGCGGTGGTGACCCGGTGCTGTTCCAGCACGTGTTCTGGTTCTTCGGCCACCCCGAGGTGTACATCATGATCCTGCCGGCCTTCGGCGCGGTCAGCTCGATCATCCCGGCGTTCTCGCGCAAGCCGCTGTTCGGCTACACCTCGATGGTGTACGCCACCGGCGCCATTGCCTTCCTGTCGTTCATCGTCTGGGCCCACCACATGTTCGTGGTCGGTATTCCCGTGGTCGGCGAGCTGTTCTTCATGTACGCCACCATGCTGATCGCCGTGCCTACCGGGGTGAAGGTGTTCAACTGGGTCAGCACCATGTGGGAAGGCTCGCTGACCTTCGAAACGCCGATGCTGTTCGCCATCGCCTTTGTCATCCTGTTCACCATCGGCGGTTTCAGCGGGCTGATGCTCGCCATCGCCCCGGCGGACTTCCAGTACCACGACACCTACTTCGTGGTAGCGCACTTTCACTATGTACTGGTGCCTGGGGCGATCTTCGGCATCTTCGCCTCGGCCTACTACTGGCTGCCGAAATGGACCGGCCACATGTACGACGAAACCCTCGGCAAGCTGCACTTCTGGCTATCGTTCGTCGGCATGAATATGGCCTTCTTCCCCATGCACTTCGTGGGGCTGGCCGGCATGCCACGGCGGATCCCCGACTACAACCTGCAGTTCGCCGACTTCAACATGGTGTCGTCGATCGGCGCGTTCATGTTCGGCGCCACGCAGATATTCTTCCTGTTCATCGTCATCAAGTGCATCCGCGGCGGCGCGCCGGCACCGGCCAAGCCATGGGATGGCGCCGAGGGCCTGGAGTGGTCGATCCCTTCGCCTGCGCCCTACCACACCTTCCAGACGCCACCGGAAGTGAAATAGGAACCGTGCCATGAACGGCCTTTCGCTGAAACGTCTGGTGTTGCGCCTGTTGATGCTGACGGTGGTGATGTTCGCCTTCGGCTTCGCCCTGGTGCCTATCTATGACGTGATGTGCAAGGCCTTCGGCATCAACGGCAAGACCGGAGGGCAGTACGAAGGCAGCCAGGTCAGCGACCCGACGCGTTCTGTGCGGGTGCAGTTCATGTCGACCAATGCCAGCGGCATGGTCTGGGACTTCTACTCCACCGCCGACCAGTTGGAGGTCAACCCGGGTGCGGTGAACCAGATGATCTTCATTGCCCATAACCCGACCGACCGGCCGATGAGTGCGCAAGCCATCCCCAGCATCACCCCGGCCGAGGCTGCGGCGTACTTCCACAAGACCGAGTGCTTCTGCTTCACCCAGCAGGTGCTGCAGCCCGGCGAACGCATCGAGATGCCGGTGCGCTTCATTGTCGACCGCGACCTGCCGGCCAGCGTGAAGCACCTGACACTGGCCTACACCTTGTTCGACATCACCGCTCGCCACCCGCCGGTCGCGCATGTCGCGGCCCAGGACGTCCAGGGCGCCCGTTAAGGGAAGGAGAACAGCAATGGCAAGTCATGAGCACTATTACGTTCCGGCGCAGAGCAAGTGGCCGATCATCGCCACCATCGGCATGTTCATCACGGTGTTCGGCCTGGGTACCTGGTTCAACGACATGAAGGCCGGCCACCCCGAGTCGCACGGGCCGCTGATCTTCTTCATCGGTGCGTTGTTCCTGGCCTACATGCTGTTCGGCTGGTTCGGTTCGGTGGTGCGGGAGAGCCGCGCGGGGCTGTACAGCCCGCAACTGGACCGCTCGTTCCGCTGGGGCATGAGCTGGTTCATTTTCTCCGAGGTGATGTTCTTTCTGGCCTTCTTCGGTGCGCTGTTCTACGTGCGCGTGCTGGCCGGGCCGTGGCTGGGCGGTGAAGGGGCCAAGGGTGTTGCGCACATGTTGTGGCCGACCTTCGAATTCACCTGGCCGCTGCTGCACACGCCCGACCCGAAACTGTTCCCGCCGCCCAAGGAAGTGATCGACCCGTGGCACCTGCCGCTGATCAACACCATCTTGCTGGTCAGCTCCAGCGTGACCATCACCATCGCCCATCATGCCCTGCGCCGCGACCACCGTGGCCCGCTGAAATTCTGGATGGCGCTGACCATCGTCCTGGGCGCCAGCTTCATCGCGTTGCAGGCCTACGAGTACCACGAGGCCTATACCAAGCTGGGGCTGACGCTGGGGTCGGGTATCTACGGCGCGACGTTCTTCATGCTCACCGGCTTCCACGGCGCCCACGTGACATTGGGCACGATCATCCTGATCGTGATGTTCGTGCGCATCTTGCGCGGGCATTTCAACCCGGAGAAACACTTTGGTTTCGAGGCGGCCAGTTGGTACTGGCACTTCGTCGATGTGGTGTGGGTGGGGTTGTTCATCTTTGTGTATGTGCTTTAGGGCCAATCGCCGGCAAACCAGCTCCCACAGGGTCTCATTGGGCCTGAAGCATAGGTGATCCCTGTGGGAGCTGGCTTGCCGGCGATGAGGCCATCAAAACAAGTGCAGTTTCAGAAGGGGGCGTGTGAGACCAGCTGACCGCTGATGAAGCCCCAGGCCACCAGGCCGATGGTGAGGGCCGCCAGGGTCACCCGCACGGTCAGTGCCTTCAGCAAACGGGTCGAGTTTTCATCGTCCTTGACCAGAAACACCAGGCCGCTGAACAGGCTGGCAATCGTGGCCAACAGCATCAGGACAATCGCGGCCTTGAGCATGGCGATACTCCGGGGGGATGCGGTGATGTGGATAAGTATAGCGATCGGCCCGACGAGGCTCCGATGAGGCCGTTTCGTCCGGGCTGGGTACCAACCCTGGTGGTGCTTGCGCTGCTGCCGGGGCTGATCGCGCTTGGCTGCTGGCAACTCGGCCGTGCCGAGGAAAAGCGCGTGCTGCTGGCCGCCTATGCCGAGCGGCGGGTCGAAGCGCCCGTGGCCACGGCCCAGCTGACAGCGAACCAGGACAATGCCTTCCGCCGCGTGCATCTCTATGGCCGCTTCGACGCCGAGCACAGCTTGCTTCTGGACAACCGCATGCGTGACGGCCAGGCCGGTGTCGAACTGCTGCAACCCTTCCATGACCAGGCCAGCGGCGTGTGGCTGCTGGTCAACCGCGGCTGGCTGCCTTGGCCGGACCGCCGCGTGCCGGTGCATTTCGATACCCCTGCCCAGGCGTTGGCGCTGGACGCTTCGGTGTATGTCGCGCCTGGTAGCACGTTCCAGCTGCACCCCGACCCTGCAGGCGGCCAGTGGCCGCACCTGCTGACTGCCGTGGATGCCGCGCAGCTATGGCAACAGCTCGATCGCGATGGCTTCGCCCATGAGCTGCGCCTGGAACCCGGCCCGGCGACCTATCGCCTGGACTGGCCGGTCGTTGCCATGGGCCCGGAAAAACACTTGGGTTACGCCGTGCAATGGTTTGCCCTGGCAACCACTTTGGTACTGCTCTACCTCTACTTCGGCTGGCACCACAACAAGGAGAAACGCCATGGCCACCGCCACTCCACTGGACGTGCCTGAACGCAGCAAACCCAGAGCCCGCGGGCGTTTGCAGCTGCTGCTGATTCTGCTGGTGGTGCTCGGGCCGATGGTTCTGGCCACCAGCATGTACAAGCTCAAGTTCTGGGTGCCGGACGGCCGCAGCTACCACGGCGTGATGATCGGCAACGGTGAGAGCCTTTCCGATCTCGGCGTGGCGGGCCAGGACGAGCGCTGGCAGCTGCTGGTGAGCACACCCACAGCCTGTGCCGAGGATTGCCAGCGGCTGGTGTACCTGGCCCGGCAGATCCAGGTCGGCCTGGGCCGTGATGCCAGCCGTGCCAGCCATGCCCTGGCGGCCGCCCAGCCGGCAAGTGCCGATTACCAGGCGTTGCTCGGCCGCGAATACCCACAGTTGCAGCGTTACCCGCTTGATGCGCAACGCTACCTGCAAAAGGTCGGCGAGACCGGCCCGCAGCTGTGGATCGTCGACCCACACGGCAACCTGGTGCTGCGCTACGACGCCAAGGTCAACGGCAAGCATGTGCTGGACGACCTGCGCCACCTGCTCAAGCTGTCCAACATCGGCTAGGAGCCTGCCATGGCCAGACCCGGATTCCGCCTTGCTGTGTTCGCCACCTTGCTGGCACTGCTGGTTGTCCTGCTCGGTGCCTATACCCGCCTGACCCACGCCGGCCTCGGCTGCCCGGACTGGCCGGGTTGCTACGGCTTCATCAGCGTGCCCAAGAGCGAAGCGCAGCTGGCTCATGCCGAGCTGCATTTCCCCGAACACCCGGTGGAAGCCGCCAAGGGCTGGGCCGAGATGGTCCACCGCTACTTCGCCGGCACCCTGGCGATGGTGATCGCCCTGCTCGCCTTGCAGGCGCTGCGCCGGCATGCCCGCGATGGCCAGCCTTACCGCCTGCCCTTGCTGCTGCTGGGCGTGGTGCTGGCCCAGGCAGCCTTCGGCATGTGGACGGTCACCCTCAAGCTGTGGCCGCAGGTGGTCACCGCGCATCTACTTGGCGGCTTCACTACCCTGAGTTTGTTGTTCCTGTTGTCCCTGCGTCTGTCCCGGGCCTTTGCGCCCTTGCCAAAGCTGCCATTGAGCCTGCGCCGGATCGCCGCGCTGGCCTTGCTGGTGGTGATCGGCCAGATCGCCCTGGGCGGCTGGGTCAGTGCCAATTACGCGGCCGTCGCCTGCATCGACCTGCCCACCTGCCACGGCCAGTGGTGGCCGGCGGCGGACTTCAGCAACGGGTTCCACCTGACCCAGCATGTCGGGCCCAATTACCTGGGCGGGCAGCTGGACAGTGATGCGCGAACGGCCATCCACATCAGCCACCGCCTGGGCGCATTGCTGGTGACCTGCGTGCTGCTGATGCTCAGCTGGAAGCTGCACCGCTGCGGCCTCCCTGGCCTGGCGCGGCTGGTGCTGCTGGCGCTGGTGGTGCAAGTCGGCCTGGGCATCAGCAATGTGCTGCTGCACCTGCCGCTGGCCGTGGCCGTGGCGCACAACGCTGGTGGGGCGCTGTTGCTGCTGAGCATGGTGCTGGTGAACTACCGCATCCGCGTGGTCGACAAGGTTCGCGTGGGTGTCGGCCATGGCTGGCGCCTGCGGCCCGTGGCTGGCGTGGGCATCTCCCACCACATGAGGAATGATTCGTGGCGACGTTTCTGAGCGCTCAGAGGGCCAGTTGGCGTGACTACCTGGAGCTGACCAAGCCCAAGGTGGTGGTGCTGATGCTGATTACCTCGCTGGCGGGCATGTTCCTTGCCACCCGTGCGGGTGTCAGCTGGAGCGTGCTGCTGTTCGGCAACCTGGGCATCGGCTTTTGTGCAGGCGGCGCGGCGGTGGTCAACCATGTGGTGGACCGACGCATCGACGCGCTGATGGCGCGTACCCACAAGCGGCCGCTGGCCCAGGGCCGGGTCGAGCCGCTGCCGGCGCTGCTGTTCGCCCTGGCGCTGGCGCTACTTGGCATGGCCCTGCTGCTGGTGTTCACCAACGCCCTCACTGCCTGGCTGACACTGGCTTCCCTGCTCGGCTATGCGGTGCTTTACACCGGCTTTCTCAAGCGCGCCACGCCGCAGAACATCGTCATCGGCGGATTGGCCGGCGCCGCCCCGCCGTTGCTGGGCTGGGTGGCGGTCAGTGGGCATGTCAGCGCCGAGCCCCTGCTGCTGGTGCTGATCATCTTCGCGTGGACCCCACCACACTTCTGGGCCTTGGCCATCCACCGCAAGGAGGAGTACGCCAAGGCCGATATCCCGATGCTGCCGGTGACCCACGGCGAGCGCTACACCAAGCTGCATATCCTGCTGTACACCCTGGTATTGCTGGCGGTGAGCCTGCTGCCGTACGCCATCCACATGAGCGGCCCGCTGTACCTGGCCTGTGCCCTTGTACTGGGCCTGCGCTTCCTGCAATGGGCCTGGGTGTTGTACCGTGGCAGCCGGCCGCACGCAGCGATCGGCACCTTCAAGTACTCTATCGGCTACCTGTTCGCGCTGTTCATCGCGTTGCTCCTCGACCACTACCTGTTGCTGAACCTATGACCCGAACCCAGAAAACCGTCTTCATCCTCGTTGCCCTGGTCGCGTTGATCCTGGGCCTGACCGTCAACAAGGTGCTCAATGGCCGCGACCAGCCCAACCCCACCGAACTGATCGATGCCGGCATCATCCTGCTGCCGCAGAGCCGTACCGTGGCCGACGTGACCATGACCAACCAGGACGGCCAGCCGGTGCAACTGGATGACCTGAAGGGCAAATGGTCGTTGCTGTTCTTCGGCTACACCTACTGCCCGGATATCTGCCCGACCACCCTGGCCCAGCTGCGCCAGGTGAAGAGCGAGCTGCCCAAGGAGGCCGTCGACCGGCTGCAGGTGGTGCTGGTGAGCGTTGACCCGAACCGCGACACGCCGAACCAGCTGAAGCAGTACCTGGGTTATTTCGACAAGGATTTCGTCGGGGTGGCGGGGTCGATTGAGGATACCCAGAAGCTGGCCAATGCCTTGAGCATTCCGTTCATTCCGGCCGATACCAGCAAGCCGGGGTATACCGTGGATCACAGCGGCAACCTGGCGGTAGTGGGGCCGGATGGGCGTCAGCGCGGGTTCATTCGGGCGCCGTTCAACAACCAGAAGCTGGTGGCGCAGTTGCCCGGGCTCGTGAAGCGGGATTGAGATTTTTGGGCCTGCTGCGCAGGCCTATCGCGACACAAGGCCGCTCCCACAAAGTACGGCGTACGCCTCGGTCCTCATGGTTTGCCTGCCAGGGCAAATCGCCGGCAAGCCGGCTCCCACAGGGACCTCACAGGGCCTGAGGCTGGCGCTGTACCTGTGGGAGCTGGCTTGCCGGCGAATGGGCCGCAAAGCGGCCCCGGGGATTTCGGATCAGAACGCCGGAACCACAGCGCCTTTGTACTTCTCGTTGATGAACTGCTTCACCTCAGGCGAGTGCAGCGCAGCAGCCAGCTTTTTCATGGCGTCCGAGTCCTTGTTGTCCGGGCGGGCAACCAGGATGTTCACGTAAGGCGAGTCGCTGCCTTCGATGACCAGAGCGTCTTTCTCCGGGTTCAGCTTGGCTTCCAGCGCGTAGTTGGTGTTGATCAGGGCAGCATCGACCTGGGTCAGCACACGCGGGATCGTGGCTGCTTCCAGCTCACGGAACTTCAGGCTTTTCGGGTTCTCGGCAACATCCTTCACGGTGGACAGGATGTTCTTGTTGTCCTTCAGCTTGATCACGCCGGCCTTGTCCAGCAGCAGCAGCGCGCGGCCGCCGTTGGTGGCGTCGTTGGGGATGACCACGGTGGCGCCGGAGGACAGCTCGTCCAGCTTCTTGATCTTGGTCGAGTACACGCCCAGCGGCTCGATGTGCACGCCGGCAACGCTCACAAGGTTGGTACCCTTGGCCTTGTTGAACTCATCCAGGTACGGCTGGTGCTGGAAGAAGTTGGCGTCCAGGCGCTTTTCCGCCACCTGCACGTTCGGCTGGATGTAGTCGGTGAATTCCTTGACCTTCAGCTCCACGCCCTCTTTCGCCAGAACAGGTTTGACGAAGTTGAGGATCTCGGCGTGCGGAACCGGGGTAGCGGCAACGGTCAGGGACTCGGCGTGGGCCGAGAAGGCCGCGACAGCGGCGACAACAGCAAGCAGCTTCTTCATTGATCACTCCTTGTGAGGGCCGCGACGGCCCCCGAACGGGTCGGCCGGGCCGACCCCATTGGGGTTACTTACGGGAAAAATGCACGACCAGTTTGTCGCCCACGCTCTGCAGGACTTGAACCAGTACCAGCAACAGCACCACGGTGACGACCATCACGTCGGTCTGGAAACGCTGGTAGCCGAAGCGGATGGCCAGGTCGCCCAGGCCGCCGGCACCGACCACACCAGCCATGGCGGTGTACGAAACCAGGGTGATGGCGGTCACGGTAATGGCGGCGAAGATGCCCGGGCGAGCCTCCGGCAGCAGTGCGCTGGTGATGATCTGGCGGGTAGTGGCGCCCATCGACTGAGTGGCTTCGATGATGCCGCGGTCCACTTCACGCAGGGCGGTTTCCACCAGGCGCGCGAAGAACGGCGTGGCACCCACCACCAGCGGCGGAATGGCGCCGGCTACGCCCAGGGAAGTGCCTGTGATCAGCACTGTGATCGGGATCATAACGATCAGCAGGATGATGAACGGCAGCGAGCGCAGGATGTTGACGATCAGCGACAGCAGCGCATACACACCCTTCTGCTCGAACATCTGCTTTGGCCCGCAGAGGAACAGCAGCACGCCCAGCGGCAGGCCGAGCAGCACGGTGAAGAACAGCGAGCCGAACAGCATGATCATGGTGTCGACGCTGGCCAGCCAGATTTCGGCCCAGTCGACGTTGGCAAAGAAATTCAGGGCGTCCATCAACGCAGTACCTCCATATGTACGTCAGCTGCCTTGAAGCGGGCGAACGCCGCTTCCATGTCACCGCCGATCAGGGCGAGGGTGAGCTGGCCATAGGGGACATCCTTGATGCGGTCGATACGCCCGGCGAGGATGCTGTAGTCCACACCGGTTTCGCGGGCCACGGTGCCCAGCAGCGGCGCGTAGGTGGCGTCGCCCTGGAAGGTCAGGCGCACGATACGGCCCGGCACGTGGGCGAAGTCGTCACGCTGCTCGCCTTCGTCAACCTGCTCGTCTTCCTGGACGAAGCGCTTGGTGGTGGGGTGCTGCGGGTGCAGGAACACCTCGGCCACCGAGCCCTGCTCGACGATCTGGCCGACGTCCATCACTGCCACGCGGTCGCAGACCCGGCGGATCACGTCCATTTCGTGCGTGATCAGCACGATGGTCAGCTTCAGCTCACGGTTGATTTCGGCCAGCAATTGCAGGACCGAGGCGGTGGTTTGCGGGTCGAGGGCGCTGGTGGCCTCGTCGCACAGCAGGATCTTCGGGTTGGTGGACAGGGCGCGGGCGATGCCGACGCGCTGCTTCTGGCCACCGGACAACTGCGCCGGGTACTTTTTGGCATGGTCGGAAAGGCCGACGCGGGCCAGAAGCTCGGTCACGCGCTTGTCGATTTCGCTGCGCGACAGCTCGCCGGCCAGGGTCAGTGGCAAGGCGACGTTGTCGGCGACAGTCTTGGAGGCCAGCAGGTTGAAGTGCTGGAAAATCATCCCGACCTGCTGACGGAAACCGCGCAGCTGGCTCGCGTTGAACGCGGTAACGTCTTCGCCGTCGACGATGATCTTGCCCCCGGAAGGCTCTTCCAGGCGGTTGATCAGGCGCAGCATGGTGCTCTTGCCGGCGCCGGAATGGCCGATCAGGCCGAACACCTGGCCATCTTCGATGGTCAGGCTGGTCGGATTCAGTGCGGGGATTTCCCTACCGGCGACGCGGTAGGTCTTGTGTACCTGTTGGAACTCGATCACGTAGCGAACCTTGTGGGGCGCATGGAATTTGGGTCAGCGGTTAGCTGGGGTCGCGCATTTTAGCCTTTTCCCATAGCTGTTCTTAGCATTTATTTCGTAATGCACCAATCCTTCGGGCATATCGCGACAACCGGTAATCCTGATTGAACGCTCGGCAAAGCCTCCCGGTCACTACTTGCACACAGCCCGAAACGGGTATGCCTTAAGACTGACGAGGAGAGCCGATCATGCCCAGCAAGAACACGGACGCGCCAAAGCACAGCGAGGCCGCTGGCACCCAGACCCCGGACCGGGCCAATACCAACACCAAGTTGCAGAGCCTGGAGGCTGACCGAAGCGATGCCACAGGCAAAGCGTTGCGTACCAACCAGGGGGTGCGCATCGCTGACAACCAGAACACGCTCAAGGCGGGTGATAGAGGCCCCTCGTTGCTCGAAGATTTCATCATGCGCGAGAAGATCACGCACTTTGACCACGAGCGCATTCCTGAGCGCATCGTGCATGCGCGAGGAACAGGGGCGCATGGCTATTTCCAGAGCTATGGCAACCACGCCGAGCTGACCAAAGCCGGCTTCCTGCAGGACCCGGAGAAAGTCACGCCCATCTTCGTGCGATTTTCCACGGTACAAGGCCCGCGCGGCTCAGCCGACACCGTGCGTGACGTGAGGGGCTTTGCTGTGAAGTTCTACACCGACGAGGGCAACTTCGACCTGGTGGGCAACAACATGCCGGTGTTCTTCATCCAGGATGCGATCAAATTCCCGGATTTCGTCCACGCCGTAAAGCCAGAACCGCACAACGAGATCCCGACCGGCGCTTCGGCCCATGACACCTTTTGGGATTTCGTCTCGCTGGTACCGGAGTCGGCCCATATGGTCATGTGGGCGATGTCGGACCGCGCTATCCCGCGCAGCTTGCGGATGATGGAAGGGTTCGGGGTGCATACGTTCCGCCTGATCAACGCCCAGGGCGTAGCCAGTTTCGTCAAATTCCACTGGAAACCGCGCCAGGGTGTGCACTCCCTGTTATGGGACGAAGCGCAGAAGCTGGCAGGCAAGGATGCTGATTTCCAGCGTCGCGACCTGTGGGAGGCTATCGAGACGGGTGATTACCCTGAATGGGAACTGGGTGTGCAGATCGTGCCGGAAGCCGACGAGCACAAATTCGATTTCGACCTGCTGGACCCGACCAAGATAATCCCGGAAGAACTGGTGCCGGTTACACCTTTGGGCAAGATGGTCCTGAATCGCAACCCGGACAACTTCTTTGCCGAAGTGGAGCAGGTGGCGTTCTGCCCGGCTCATATCGTGCCTGGCATCGACTTTACCAACGACCCTTTGTTGCAGGGACGGCTGTTCTCCTACACCGACACGCAGCTTAGCCGCCTCGGCGGGCCCAACTTCCACCAGATCCCGGTAAACCGCCCCGTCGCCCCTAACCACAACAACCAGCGTGACGCCTTGCATCAGCATGTGGTGCACAAGGGTCGCGCATCCTACGAGCCCAACTCCATCGACGGTGGCTGGCCGAAGGAAACGCCACCAGCCGCGCAGGATGGCGGCTTCGAGAGCTACCAGGAGCGTATCGATGCGCACAAGATCCGCCAGCGCAGCGATTCGTTCGGCGACCATTTCTCGCAGGCGCGGTTGTTCTTCCAGAGCATGAGCCCGACCGAGCAGCAGCACATCATCAAGGCTTACAGCTTTGAGCTGGGCAAGGTGGAGCGGGAGACGATCCGTGCTCGGGAAGTGAATGAGATTCTCGCCAATATCGACCTGAAGCTGGCGGCTGCGGTTGCTGCCAACCTCGGTTTGCCTGCACCGAGCGCAGGCACTGTGCAAGTGAAGGGAAGCCAGCTTGCGCAGTCGCCTGCCCTGAGCCAGATGAACCACCCGGGCTCGGTTGGCATCAAGGGGCGCAAAATTGCCGTGCTGGTGGCAGATGGCGTAGACGCTGCCAGCGTGGACAAGCTGGTCAAGGCTCTGGAGGCGCACAGTGCCCGGCCGATGCTGCTTGGGCCGACCTCGGCACCAGTGATGGCCACGGACGGCAAGCAGCTGCCGGTGGGTGCCTCCATGGAAGGGATGCCCTCGATCATGTTTGACGGGATTGTCGTGCCAGCGGGCAAGGCCTCGACCGATGCGCTGGCAGGCAGTGGTTTGGCCAAGCACTTCCTGCTGGAGGGCTACAAACACCTGAAGGCGATGGTGGTGACCAAAGACCTTTTGGGCAGCTTGGGGCTTAAAGAAGACAAGGGGTTGCTGCTGGGGGATGAGCAGAAGACCGTGGATGCCTTCGTCAAAGCGGTAGAGGGGCATCGGGTGTGGGAGCGGGAGGCGGCTGCGGAGGCTGTGCCTGCCTAAGGGGCTGCTTTGCAGCCCATCGCGACACAAGGCCGCTCCTACAGGAGATCGCATTCCCTTGTAGGAGCGGCCTTGTGTCGCGAAAGGGGCGCGCAGCGCCCCCAGATTCTTAACGCTGATGCGGAACCAGAACCACCTGCGCCGGCAACGACCGCTGAATCTCGTGCTTCTGCTTCAGCTCGAACCCGCTGTCGATCTTGCGCACGCGTTTCTCCAGCAAGGTCTTCAGCCAAGGCGCATCTTCGGTACGCGGCACCTGGAACACCACGTCGCATTGATAGCTCACCACATCGGCGGCAATGTCATCCAGCTGGCGACGCATGGCGCGGCTGTCGGTGGTCTTCAAGGCCACCACGGTGCTCGGTGCAGCCGGGTCGATGATGCGCGCCTTGGGCTTGGCCTCGGCCGCTTTCAACGCCGCTTCAGCTTTCTCCAGCTCGGCCTTGCGCGCCTGGGTCACGGCGTCGCCACCAGTAACCGCCGGGGCCTGCGGCATCAGCGCGCGGGCACGGGCCAAGGCTGTGGCGGCAGCGTTCACATCACCCTTTTGCAGGAAGATCTGGCTGCGTTGCAGGTAGGCTTCGGCAAGCTGGCGCTGGTATTGCTCCAGGCGCGCGTCATCCGGCGCCTGGGCCTGCAGGGCTGCCAGCTGGTCTTCGGCGGTGGCCAGCTCGTTGCTGGCGATGTTCTGTTGCAATTGCTGCCAGGCATCTGCTTGGGCAGGTGCGGTGGCCTGCTCGACCGGCGCGTTTGAACACGCAGCCAGGAACAGGGAAAACGCGGCAACAAGCAGATAACGGGAGGCGAACGGCTTCATTCCTGCGACTCTCTATTTGCGCAAAAAGCGAGCAAGTCTACACCCAGGTGCGCACGCTCGAAAACAAGTCTTACAGACCCTTTACGTGCGGAAAGGTTGCAGGGCGCGCCTTCACACGCCCCTTTTTTCAGCGTTTTGGCAGGGCCAGGCTCAGCAAGAATAGCACCGCCGCGCAGACCACGATCGATGGGCCGGCAGGGGTGTCCTTGAACCAGGACAGAGCCAGGCCGCCGCATACCGCGCTCACGCCCAGCAGGCTGGCGCCTAAGGCCATCTGTTCGGGAGAACGGGCGTGACGTTGCGCCGCAGCGGCAGGAATGATCAGCAGCGAGGTGATCAGCAGCACCCCGACGATCTTCATGGCAACGGCAATCACCACCGCGATCAGCAGCATCAGCGCCATGCGCAGCCCGGCCACCGGCAGGCCCTCGACCATGGCCAGCTCCTCGTGCACGGTGACTGCAAGCAACGGCCGCCACAGTGCAGCGAGCAGCAGCAGGACCAGCGCGCTGCCACCGAGGATCCAGGCAAGATCGGTAGTGCTGATGGCCAGCAGGTCGCCGAACAGATAGGCCATCAGGTCGATGCGGACATCATGCATGAAGCTCAGCACCACCAGGCCCAGCGACAAGGTGCTGGGGGCGAGGATGCCAAGCAGTGTATCGGAGGCCAGCGGTTGGCGTTGCTGCAAGGTAACCAGCAAGATCGCCAGCAACAGGCAGCCCACGGTTACCGCCAGCGCCGGGCTGACGTCCAGAGCAAAACCCAGGGCAACGCCGAGCAGGGCGGCGTGGGACAGGGTGTCGCCAAAATAGGCCATGCGCCGCCACACCACGAAGGAGCCCAGTGGGCCGGCCACCAGCGCCAGGGACAAACCGGCAAGCAGGGCGTAGAGAAGAAAGTCAGCCATGCTTGCAGTGCGCTCCGTGAACATGGGTGCCAGGGGCGACCACCGAGCCGTGCAGGTCGTGGCTGTGGTCGTGATGGTGGTGGTAGATGGCCAGGCTGGGGGCGGCGGTCTTGCCGAACAGCTCGACAAATGCCGGGTCGCCGCTGACCTGCTCCGGGTGGCCCGAGCAGCACACGTGGCGGTTCAGGCATACCACCTGGTCAGTGGCGCTCATCACCAGGTGCAGGTCGTGGGACACCATAAGCACGCCGCAACCGTGGCGGTCGCGCAGGCGGGTAATGAGGTTGTACAGCTCTGTCTGGCCGACCACATCTACGCCCTGCACTGGCTCGTCGAGCACCAGCAGCTGGGGTTCGCGCAGCAGGGCGCGGGCCAGCAGCACGCGCTGCATCTCGCCACCGGAAATGGTCTGGATCGGGCTGTCGATGACCTGCTCGGCGCCCACTTCCTGCAACGCCGACAAGGCTGCCGCGCGGTCTACACCGGGCACCAGGCGCAAGAAGCGCAGTACCGACAGCGGCAGGGTTGCATCGACCTGGATCTTTTGCGGCATGTAGCCAATACGCAGCTTCGGCCTGCGCCATACCTTGCCGCGGTGCGGCTTGAGCAGGCCGAGCACGGCGCGCACCAGGGTGGTCTTGCCCGCGCCGTTGGGGCCGATCAGCGTGACGATCTGGCCAGGTGAGACTGACAGGTCGATGCTGTCGAGCACCGCCTCGCCACCGAAGGTGACACCGACCTGCTCCAGGCGGATCAGTGCATCGCTCATGCCGCGCTCCGGCAATTGCTGCAAAGGCCGACCACTTCCACCGTCTGGGTCTCGACCGCGAAGCCCACGCCCTTGGCGCTGCTGATGATGGCTTCGCTGATGCTGTCCTGTTCCAGTTCGATTGCCACATGGCAGGCCCGGCAGATCAGGAACTGACCCTGGTGCAGGTGTTCCGGGTGGCTGCAGCCGATGAATGCGTTGAGCGAGGCGATGCGGTGCACCAGGCCGTTTTCCAGCAGGAAGTCCAGCGCACGGTACACCGTGGGGGGCGCGGCGCGGCGGCCGTCCTGCTCACTGAGCACGGCGAGGATATCGTAGGCGCCCAGCGGCTTGTGGCTTTGCCACACCAGTTCCAGCACTCGACGGCGCAGCGCGGTCAGGCGCAGGCCCTGGCGGGTGCACAAGGCGTCGGCTTCAGCCAATGCGCTGTGTACGCAATGGGAATGATCGTGAGGACGGTTGGCCAGCGGCGTGATGGACATGGGCAGCGACGGTTCTGGATGGAGACGTTATTATGTTACCTGTTTCTGACGACTCGAGTATTCACCGTGTCCCGATTCCTAGTCCTTTTTGTCGCTTTCATCGCATTTTCCGCCCAGGCCGACGTGCGCGTGCTGACCAGTATCAAACCCCTGCAGCAGATTGCCGCTGCCGTGCAGGACGGTGTTGGCACCCCTGAGGTATTGCTGCCTCCGGGGGCTTCGCCACACCACTACGCGCTGCGCCCGTCCGACGTACGGCGGGTAGGCGATGCCGACCTGCTTTACTGGATCGGCCCGGACATGGAAGGCTTCCTGCCGCGGGTACTGGGCAATCGCAGCAAGCCCACTGTGGCCGTGCAGGCGCTACCGGGCATGAAGCTCCGGCATTTTGGCGAGGACAGCCATTCCCATGAGGAAGAAGACCACGACGACCATGACCACGACCACCGCCCGGGCAGCCTGGACGCGCACCTGTGGCTATCGTCGGTCAACGCGCGTGTGATTGCAGCGAAAATGGCGGCTGACCTGGCGCAGATCGATCCGGCCAATACGGTGCGCTACCAGAGCAACCTCAAGGCCTTCGACGAACGCCTGGACGCATTGGATAAGCGGATCAAGGCGCGGGTGGCCGGGATTGCCGGCAAGCCGTACTTCGTGTTTCACGAAGCATTCGACTATTTCGAGGCCGAGTATGGCCTGAAGCACACCGGGGTGTTCAGCGTGGCGTCCGAGGTGCAGCCGGGTGCGCAGCACGTGGCAGCCATGCGCAAGCGCCTGCAGGAAGTGGGCAAGACCTGTGTGTTCAGCGAACCGCCGCTGCGGCCGCGGCTAGCCGAGACCTTGACCGCCGGGCTGCCGGTGCGCCTGGCCGAGCTGGATGCCCTGGGCGGTACCGACCCGGTGGATGGCAAGGGCTATGAGCGCTTGCTGGAGAAGCTGGGTGGCGACCTGGTTGGGTGCCTGGAACAGTTGTAAGCCTGTACCGACCTCTTCGCGGGTAAACCCGCTCTCATAGAACAACACATGACTCATTGGTTCGGCGAGGTTCTGTAGGAGCAGCCTTGTGCTGCGAAGAGGCCGGTACTGACAAAGCCTGTCTGTTGCTTGTACCGGCCTCTTCGCAGCACAAGGCTGCTCCTACAAAGGACGCGTCAGACGAGCGATATTTGTTCTCTGCGCGACAGCGCAGCCCAAAAGGGCTGGGTAATCTCCCACAGGGATAGCGCCAGCCTCACGCTTGTCACCGTACCTGTGGGAGCGGGTTTACCCGCGAAGAAGCAGACACGCTCTAGAGGGCGAACGGCAGGTGCAAAGCCACCTGCTGACGCTGCGCCAAACGCACTTCGAACTCGCTCGGGTCGTGGATCATCACATCCATTCCGGCAAACGATTCCGCTGCAATCAGGCGCGACAGCCAGAAGCGCACGCAGCCTACCCGCAACATCTCCGGCCACAGCTCGGCTTCGGCCGCGGTGAACGGCCGCAGCGCCGCATAGGCCGCCAGCAACGCCTGGGCGCGTGGCACATCGATCGCGCCGTGTTCATCCAGGCACCAGTCGTTCACGGTGATGGCAATGTCATACAGCATCGGCCCGGAACAAGCGTTGTAGAAGTCGATCACACCGGTCAGGTGGGTGCCTTCGAACATCACGTTGTCGCGGAACAGGTCGGCATGCAGGTTGGCCCGTGGCAGGGCCAGGATCTGTGCCTTGTGCGCACTGATTTCATCCAGCGCCGGTTGCAGCAGCGCGGCTTGCTCGGTGGTAAGGCGCGGCAGCAACTCGGCCCCCGAAGCCAGCATCCAGTCCAGGCCGCGGTCGGTGCGGCGCTCGATGATGTGCTCGCGGGTAGCCAGGTGAATGTGCGCCAGCAGCTCGCCGACCTGGGCGCAGTGCTGGGCGTTCGGTGCCTTGATGTGCTTGCCCGACAGCCGTGGCTGCAGCAGCGCCGGCTTGCCGCACAGCTCGCGCAGGCCATTGCCGTCGCGGTCGCGTATGGCATAGGGCACCGGCATGTCGGCTGCGTGCAAAGTGTCCAGCAGCTCGATGAAGAACGGCATGTCCTCGCTGGGCCCGCGCTCGATCAGCGTCAGGACGAACTCCCCCTGTTCGAGGCTGACGAAGAAATTGCTGTTCTCGGTGCCGGCGGCGATGCCCTGGAAATCGAGCAGACGACCCAGCGCGTACGGCGCCAGAAAGGTTTCCAGCTCAGGCCGGGTCACGGGGGTGAAGACTGACATGATGAAAATTTGCCCATACGGGCACTTCCGCCGGGAAGTGCCGGGTTGATGTGAACGGTGCGCGTCAGATTACCACTCGAAGATCTTCCAGGACGGAATCAGCATGTCCGGCTGGTCGGAACGAATGAAATTGCCATCAGAGCCATCGGCGCGTACCAGGAAATAAGGCTTGCCGTTTTTCGGCGTGATCTTGATCGCATACAGGAACCCGTTCTGCCGGTACTCCTGGATGGTTTTGTCGCCTTCCGTGCGAATGGTCACCTCGGGATCGGCCGAGGGGGCGTCTTCCGCCGCCAGGGTGACGACAGGCATGGTGGCCAACAGACCGAGCAGTAACAGGCGATTGAGTGTACGCATGATAACCTTGTCCCTTTGTCGTCAATGATTCTGGCTATTCTAGCGCCGGACCCGTCGAAAAGGTTGATTCTGCTCATGAGCCAAGCGCCCCTCGTCCTGGTGGACGGTTCCTCCTACCTGTACCGCGCCTTCCACGCGCTGCCGCCGTTGACTACCTCCAAGGGCATGCCGACCGGCGCGGTGAAGGGGGTGCTGAACATGCTCAAGAGCCTGCGCAAGCAATACCCCGACAGCCTGTTCGCGGTGGTGTTCGATGCCAAGGGTGGCACCTTCCGCGATGCCATGTTCGCTGAATACAAGGCAAACCGCCCGAGCATGCCTGACGACCTGCGGGTACAGATCGAGCCGCTGCACGCCAGCGTCAAGGCGCTGGGCTACCCGCTGCTGTGCGTCGAGGGGGTCGAGGCCGACGACGTGATCGGCACCCTGGCGCGCAGCAGCGCCGCGTTGGACCGCCCGGTGATCATCTCGACCGGTGACAAGGACATGGCGCAGCTGGTGGACGGGCACATTACCTTGGTCAACACCATGACCGGAAGCGTGCTGGACGTGGCTGGCGTGCACGAGAAATTTGGCGTCGGCCCGGAACATATCATCGACTTTTTGGCGCTGATGGGCGACAAGGTCGACAACATCCCCGGTGTGCCGGGCGTGGGCGAAAAAACCGCGGTGGGCCTGCTGACCGGTATCGGCGGCGGTCTCAGCGACCTGTACGCTAACCTGGACAAGGTCCCGACGCTGGCCATTCGCGGCGCCAAGACCCTGCCGGCCAAGCTGGAAGAGCACCGCGACGCGGCGTTCCTGTCCTATGAGCTGGCTACCATCAAGGTCGATGTGCCGCTGGATATCGAAGTAGATGCCCTGGTGTGCGGCGAACCTGATCGCGACGCGTTGCTGGCGCTGTACACCGAGATGGAATTCAAGAGCTGGATCGCCGAGGTGCAGCGTGACGCTGCCAAGGCCGGTGACGAAATCGCGCCGGTCGCGGAGCAGGTGGCCAAGGTCGAGCCCAGGTACGAAACCATTCTCGACCAGGCCCGTTTCGACTTCTGGCTGGAGAAGCTGCGCCAGGCGCCATTGTTCGCTTTCGACACCGAGACCACCGGCCTGGACGCTCAGCAGGCCCAGCTGGTCGGCCTGTCGTTCGCCGTTGAACCGCACGAAGCGGCCTATGTGCCGCTGGCCCACGACTATGAAGGCGCGCCGGCCCAGTTGGACCGCACTGCCGTGCTGCAGGCGCTGAAGCCACTGCTGGAAGACCCGGCCAAGGCCAAGGTCGGGCAGAACGCCAAGTACGATATCAACATCCTTGCCAATGGCTCGCCCGCTATCGAAATGCGCGGCGTTGCCTACGACACCATGCTCGAGTCGTACGTGCTGAACTCCACCGCCACCCGTCACGACATGGACAGCCTGGCGCAGAAGTACCTCGACCATACCACCATTGCCTTCGAGGATATCGCCGGCAAGGGCGCCAAGCAGCTGACCTTCAACCAGATCCACCTGGACAAGGCCGGCCCCTACGCTGCCGAAGATGCCGACATCACCCTGCGCCTGCACCAGGCGCTGCAGGCGCGCCTGGCACAGACGCCAAGCGTGCAGCCGGTGTTGATGGACATCGAGATGCCGTTGGTGCCGGTGCTGGCCAAGATCGAGCGCCAGGGGGCGCTGGTCGATGCCGCGTTGCTGCAGGTGCAGAGCGGTGAACTGGGGCTAAAGATGGCCGAACTCGAGCAGCGCGCCTATGAGCTGGCCGGTGAGGAGTTCAACCTCGGCTCGCCCAAGCAACTGGGCGCGATCCTCTACGACAAGCTGGGCATGCCGGTGCTGAGCAAGACCACCAAGGGCCAGCCATCCACGGCAGAAGCGGTGCTCGACGAACTGGCCGAGCAAGGTTACCCGCTGCCGGAGGTACTGATGCAGTACCGCAGCCTGAGCAAGCTCAAGAGCACCTACACCGACAAGCTGCCGGGGCAGATCAACCCGCGCACCGGGCGTATCCACACCTCATACCAGCAGGCGGTGGCGGCCACCGGTCGACTGTCGTCCAGCGACCCGAACCTGCAGAACATCCCGATCCGTACTGCCGAAGGCCGGCGCATCCGCCAGGCTTTCGTTGCCAGCCCGGGTTACAAGCTGCTGGCGGCGGACTACTCGCAGATCGAGTTGCGTATCATGGCCCACCTGGCCAAGGACGAAGGCTTGCTGCATGCCTTCCGCAACAACCTGGACGTGCACCGCGCCACGGCGGCGGAAGTATTCGGCGTAGCCCTGGAAGACGTCACCACCGATCAGCGCCGCAGTGCCAAGGCCATCAACTTCGGCCTGATCTACGGCATGAGCGCCTTTGGCCTGGCCAAGCAGATCGGCGTAGACCGCAAGCAGTCGCAGGATTACATCGACCGCTACTTCGCCCGCTACCCGGGCGTGTTGGCGTACATGGAGCGCACCCGCGCCCAGGCGGCGGAGCAAGGCTTTGTAGAAACCCTGTTCGGCCGCCGCCTGTACCTGCCGGATATCAATGCCAAGAACCCGGCCCTGCGCAGAGGCGCCGAGCGCACGGCGATCAACGCCCCGATGCAGGGTACTGCAGCCGACATCATCAAGCGGGCCATGGTCAATGTGGATAACTGGCTGAGCGAGAGCGGGCTGGATGCACGGGTGATCCTGCAGGTGCACGACGAACTGGTGCTGGAAGTGCGCGAGGACCTGGTGGAGCAGGTGAAAGATGAAATTCGCCAGCACATGAGCAAGGCCGCGCAACTGGATGTGCCGCTGCTGGTCGAGGCAGGAATTGGTGCGAATTGGGACGAAGCTCACTGATCGGGTGGGGAAAGCTGTGTAGGATCCGTGTCGTAGGGATGCGGATCTTGGCACTGCTCAGTGCCAGCGGTGCTGAGGTTTCATGAAACTATCGCAAATAGTTTTCAGGGCTCTGGAACTAAACCGGTGAAGCGGAACTCAGAGTAACTGAATGGCTGGTGAAGCCTTTCGATGCTCCTATGTTGTGTTAAGTGTTGGCAGATATCTGGACCCCGCCCTAGCGGTCCGGACTTGGACCCCGAACTTCCCCCTCCCCATACGAAGTCCGGGGTTTTTTTTGCCCGGAATTTGACCTGATGGCGCAGCTACCCCTGTAGGAACAGCCTTGTGCTGCGAAAGGGCCGGTACAGCCAACAGACCTATACAGCCTGTCATGGCCTCTTCGCAGCACAAGGCTGCTCCTACAACGAGCGGTGCGGGCCTCAGGCTACTGGCTTGTCTTCCAGCTCCATCCAGTCCGCCAGCACCCGGTACGCCTCTTCCACGCCCAGGCGCTTGGGCGCCGAGAACAGCTGGATGGTCACGCCATCGCCCCAACCCTTGCGGATTTCCGACTGCACCTTGAGCAGGGTGTTCTTGCCCGCGCCGTGGGTCAGCTTGTCGGCCTTGGTCAGCAGGATGTGCATCGGCATGCTGCTGGCCTTGGCCCAGTCGAGCATCATCTTGTCGAAGTCGGTCATCGGGTGGCGCACGTCCATCATCAGGATCACGCCACGCAGGCACTCCCGGCTGCCCAGGTAGGCTTCCAGGTGTTTCTGCCAGTGCTGCTTGAGCGGAATCGGGACTTTTGCATAACCGTAGCCTGGCAGGTCGACCAAACGCCGTTCATCGTCCAGACTGAAGAAATTCAACAGCTGGGTGCGCCCGGGGGTTTTCGAGGTGCGTGCCAGGCTGGCATGGGTCAGGGTGTTGAGGGCGCTGGATTTGCCGGCGTTGGAGCGGCCGGCGAAAGCCACCTCGTAACCCTGGTCGTCCGGGCATTGTTCGACCTTGGCAGCGCTGAGGGCGAATTTGGCTTTCTGGCAGAGGCCGAGGATGGGGTTCTTGACTTGCATGGGATATCCGATGTGGGTGTTGCCTGACTCAATAGGCCCGAGCCTGGCAAGCGGTGTCGTTTCCGTTTGGATGGCGGAAGTATATAATGCCCCAGTTTTTGTGTGCTCATTCTCCCGGCGAAGGAGAACGGGCATGGGGTGTCGAACAATAGCTCGCGCAACAGAACGCAGCGCGGCCCCCAACCCTGAAGGTCGTTCCGCATGGCGAAATGGCTGCTTGCTGTCGGTATGTTCCTGCCGTTTTTCAGCGCACAGGCTACACAGGATCCCGAGGTGTTGTACAACCGCACGTGTGCGGCCTGTCACACCGGGCAGTTGCCACAGGCACCCAGGCAGGGTGACCGGGCAGCATGGGAGCCAAGGCTGGCGCAAGGCATGGATGTACTGGTGAAGCACGTGACCCAGGGTTTCAAGGCTATGCCGCCGCGTGGATTGTGCATGGACTGCAGTGCCGAGGACTACCGTTTGGTCATCCTTTGGATGAGTGGCAGTCCCGATACATAACATTTCACCCTTAGCCGTGTTGGATTAGCTGATGAACAAACTAGTCGTGAGTCTGCTGTTGACCCTGGGTGTCGCAGGTGCGGCCACTGCTGCGCAACCCGTCAAAGGCGATGCCGCCGCCGGCCAGGCCAAGACGGCCGTCTGTGGCGCCTGCCACAACCCCGACGGCAACAGCCTGGCACCGAACTTCCCGAAACTGGCCGGCCAAGGCCAGCGCTACCTTGAAAAACAATTGCACGATATCAAGTCGGGCAAGCGTACCGTGCTGGAGATGACCGGCATGCTGGCCGCGTTCAGCGACCAGGACCTGGCCGATATCGCCGCCTACTTCTCCAGCCAGAAAGGCAGCGTGGGCGCCGCCGATCCCAAGCTGGTCGAACGTGGTCGGGCGCTGTTCAACGGTGGAGACCTGGAAAAAGGCATGCCTGCCTGCACCGGCTGCCACTCGCCGAACGGCGCGGGTATCGCCTTGGCCGGCTTCCCGCACCTGGGCGGGCAGCACGCGCAGTACGTGACCAAGCAGCTCACCGACTTCCGCGAAGGCAACCGCACCAACGATGGCGATGCCATGACCATGCGCACCATCGCTGGCAAGCTGAGCAACCACGACATAGAGGCGCTGGCCAGTTACATCCAGGGCCTGCACTGAGGCCATTACGGTCGGCGCATTAACCTTCAGTTAATGTTGTAGGCCAATGATGAAAGGGCGGCCGGACCGCCCTTTTTTTCGTTCGCAGCCGTTACACTACAGAACTCGGCCCGTTCCCGGCCTGTCTCAGTGCAGGTCGCGTCGTGGCGACCAATGACTGCCCAGGAGTAAAGCATGCGTAAACTGATTCTCAGCGCCGCGCTGGTCGCTGCCAGCGTATTCGGTATGACTGCCGTCCAGGCCGCCGAGCCTGTCGCTGGCAAGGAATACCTCGAGCTGAGCAACCCTGTTCCGGTTTCCGTACCTGGCAAGATCGAAGTGGTCGAGCTGTTCTGGTACGGCTGCCCCCACTGCTACCACTTCGAGCCGACCATCAACCCGTGGGTCGATAAACTGCCCAAGGACGTCAACTTCAAGCGCGTACCAGCCATGTTCGGTGGCGCATGGGACGCCCACGGCCAGATGTTCCTGACCCTCGAAGCCATGGGCGTCGAGCAGAAGGTGCACGCCGCAGTGTTCGATGCCATCCAGAACCAGCGCAAGCGCCTGACCGACCCGCAGGACATGGCCGACTTCCTTGCCACCCAAGGCGTGGACAAGGACAAGTTCCTCGCCACCTTCAATTCGTTCGCCATCAAGGGCCAGGTCAACCAGGCCAAGGAACTGGCGAAGAAGTACGAGATCACCGGCGTACCGAGCATGGTGGTCAACGGCAAGTACCGCTTCGACCTGGGTACCGCCGGCGGGCCGGAAGGCGTACTGAACGTTGCCGACCAGCTGATCGCCAAGGAGCGCGCCGCTAAGTAGGCGGCGTAACCCATGCGCCGCTTCAGAACCGCGCGTGGCATTGGCCTGCACCAGCCGCAGGTCAACGAGCATCACCTGCAGGCCCCTGGCCTGCCTGAGGATGGTCGCCTGCGGCTGCTCAGTTTCAACATCCAGGTGGGCATCAGCACCGAGCGCTACCGGCATTACGTGACCCGCAGCTGGCAGCACCTGCTGCCGCACAACGGGCGTGCCGGCAACCTGCAGAAGATTGGCCAACTGCTGGGCGACTTCGACCTGGTAGCCTTGCAGGAGGCCGATGGCGGCAGCCTGCGCTCGGGCTACGTCAACCAGGTCGAGCACCTTGCCCACCTGGGTGCCTTCCCCTACTGGTACCAGCAACTCAACCGCAACCTCGGGCGTTTTGCCCAGCACAGCAACGGGGTGCTCAGCCGCCTGAAGCCGCATCTGCTGGAGGATCACCCGTTGCCCGGCCCGGCTGGGCGTGGTGCGATCCTGGTGCGCTTTGGCGAGGGTGAAGATGCGCTGATCGTGGTGATGATGCACCTGGCCCTCGGCGCCAAGACCCGCACTCTGCAGCTGGGCTACATCCGCGAGCTGATTGGCGGCTATCGCCACCAGGTGCTAATGGGCGACATGAATACCCATGCAACCGACCTGCTGGAGCACTCGCCGTTGCGCGACCTGGGCCTGATAGCCCCGCAAGTCGAGGCCACTTTCCCCAGCTGGCGACCACAGCGTTGCCTGGACCATATCCTGCTCAGCCCAAGCCTCACGCTGGAGCGTGTCGAGGTGCTGGCGCAGCCAATTTCCGACCACCTTCCCGTTGCTGTAGAGATTCGATTGCCTGATGCATTGACTGTGGATACGCTGCCGGTCCTGAGCTAATTGCCATCACCGTTTGCGGACCCGGGCATGACTGAAGACGCTGAGCGCTGGAAAGAAAAATACCTGAAAAGCATCGAGCAGCAGGAAAAGCTCGAGCGCCGTTGGGACGCCCGTCTCGACCTGCTGCGTCGTGGTTTGGTACGCAGCACCCTGGCTGCCGAAGGCAGCGACAAGGTGGTGGACCAGTGCATGAAGGAAATGCGCGAGGTCATCCGCAGCGACAACATGGACGCCGGCCTTGCCGGGTTGATTCCTCGTCTTGAGAAGGCGGTACTGGACTCCGAACAGCGTCGGGAAGCCCGCATGAACCAGGTCAGCGATGCGCTGACAGCGCTGGTCAACCAGCTGCAAGGCCTGCCATTGCCGAACGATGTGTCGCGTCCGTTGAAAAAGCTGGCGAAGAAGCTCGATGGCGGAGTGGCCCAGTCACGCGACCTGCCACCGTTGCTGGGCGAGTTGAGCGGCTTGCAGGGCCGCGCGCTGTCAGCCTTGGGCAAATCGGCGGCGGAGGCCCGCCCCGGCTTCTTGCAGCGCTTGTTCGGCAGCCGCGAGGATGGTGTGCAAGGCGAGCCAGCGCTTGTGCCTCTGGCGCTGCCGGTTGCCGAGGCGCAGCCCTTGGCGGCACCTGCCGGTGTCGATGCCCCGCAGCCCGACGACATGGACGCGCTACAGCCGCTGCCAGCCTCCTCAGCTTCTGTTGTCGAAGCCCTCGTAATATCGGAGCCCGAGCTGGAGGCACCAGGCCCGGCGCTTATCGAAACGGCCGAACTGTCACCAGCCCCGCTGCCGCAGCCGCTCCCGGACGATGTACCGGCAGCGGTAGCTATCGCCAGCGAGCCGCCGGTTGAAGCAGGACCGGCGCAAACACTCGAAGAAACCTTTGGCGAAGATGGCCCCTACGCCCTGCCCTACGCGGTGGAGCCGCCCTACAGCCAGGTTGCCGAGCACATCGAGCACACTCTGATCGGCTTGCTCGATGACCTCAGCCTGCCAGAGCGACACAAGGCCCAGGCGCTAGAGATGCGTGAACGCGTCGCCCGCGGCTTGAACTGGTATGAGCTGATACCGGTGCTGGATGACCTGGCTGTGCTCATGCTGGCGATCACCGACAGCGGCCAGCACGAATTCGAAACCTACCTGCAGCAGCTCAACGAACGCCTGGAAGGTTTCCAGAGCCACCTGCACGAGGCTAGCGCCGGCCATGCCGACAACAGCTCGGCCGCTCGCGAGCTGGATACCCAGCTGCGTGAGCACGTCGATGGGTTGCAGAGCAGTGTGCAAGGTGCCGCCGACGTCGACAGCCTCAAGCACATTCTGGAAAACCGCCTGGAAGGTCTGTTGGTGACTATGGATGAGCACAAGCATGAGCGTGATCGCCGCGAACAGGAGCTGGCTGGTCGCCTGCAAGGGCTGTCGGAGCGGGTGGCGAACATGGAGCAAGAGGCGCTCGGCTACCGTGAGCACTTGGAAGAGCAGCGCCAGAAGGCCTTGCTCGATCCCCTAACCGGCCTGCCCAACCGTGCGGCCTGGAGCGAGCGGGTCGAGCGCGAAATGCTCGAATGGCAGGCACACGGCGGCCATCTGGCGATGGCGATCCTCGACCTGGACCATTTCAAGCGTATCAACGATAGCTATGGGCACCTGGCTGGGGACAAGGTCTTGAAGATCGTCGCCGACCAGTTGCGCAAGCGCCTGCGCAGCCATGACTTCATCGCCCGGTTTGGCGGCGAGGAGTTTGTCCTGCTGCTGCCGCAAACCTCGCCGGCTGCCGCTGCCCAGATAGCCGAGATGCTGAGGGCCACGGTCGAGGCGTGCCCGTTCCACTTCAAGGGCGAACGGGTGGTGATCACCACGTCCATCGGCCTGGGTGCATTCCGTCCCGGCGAGCGCGGCGATCAGGTGCTCAAGCGCGCCGATGCGGCGCTTTACCGGGCCAAGGAATCGGGACGCAACCGTGTCGAGCTGGCATAGCCGGTAGCTGCTGACTCGCGGCAAGCACGGCCCTTGGGGAGCACGTT
Source organism: Pseudomonas sp. s4 (assembly GCF_046764235.1). Lineage (NCBI taxonomy): Bacteria > Pseudomonadati > Pseudomonadota > Gammaproteobacteria > Pseudomonadales > Pseudomonadaceae > Pseudomonas > Pseudomonas sp. s4. The sequence goes on from NZ_CP177209.1 coordinate 158,772, forward strand.
ATACTGTAGCGCTCATACGCTGAGGCCACTGACGTGCTTTCCACGCTTAAAAAAACCCTGATTTCCTTCCTGCTGTTGTCTGTCGCCGGTTGCTCGACCGGCCTGCGCATCGACCGTAGCCACCCTTCGATCAACCAGGACAACCGCATCCAGTTCGTTGTCCTGCACTACACCAATGCTTCGCTGGAGCGTTCCCTGGCGTTGCTGACCCATGGGGAAGTCAGCAGCCACTATCTGATTGGTGACGGCCCGGCGACGGTGTACCAGCTGGTGGATGAAAGCCGCCGCGCCTGGCATGCCGGTGATAGCCAGTGGCAGGGGCGGACCTGGCTGAACTCCTCGTCCATCGGTATCGAAATCGTCAACCCGGGCTTCACCGACACGCCGAATGGGCGGGTCTGGCACCCTTACAGCGAAGCGCAGGTCCAGTCGCTGATCGCGCTGCTCAAGGACATCGTCAAGCGTAACAACATCGAGCCACGGCACATCATTGGCCACAGCGATATCGCGCCGCTGCGCAAGCTTGACCCGGGGCCGCTATTTCCGTGGAAACGCCTGGCCGACGCCGGATTGGGTGTCTGGCCGGATGCAACTGCCGTGGCACGGCAGCAAGCCTATTTCAGCGTCAACCCGCCGAGCGTTGGCTGGTACCAGCAGGAGCTGGCGCGGTTTGGCTATGCGATCGAGCAGACTGGGGTACTTGATGTTGCCACCCGCCATGTGATCGCCGCCTTCCAGATGCGTTTCCGCCCGCAGCGCTTCGATGGCATGCCGGATGCGCAGACGGCGGCGATGCTGCAGGTGCTCAACCGGATGCGTTGATCTGCCAAGGTGAGACGGGCTCTTGTTTAGGAGCGGCCTTCGGCGCTTGTAGCGAAGCGCCAAACGGCAAAGGTGATTCCTGATTCAGTTGCTATAACCTAGTAATCAACTGGATGCCCTCGATGTCAGCCCTCATCGCCTTGCTGCGCCAAATTTTTTACCGTCCCTGGATGCTGGCCACGTTGGCAGCACTGGCCAGCGCGGCACTGTTGCTTTCTGCAAGCATCGGCATTGCCCTGCAACAGATGAAGCAAAGCGAGAGTGCACAGATGAACGCCCAGGGCGAACGCTTTCTGGAGCGCCTCGAGCAGGTGTTCGGCCAGTTGCGCGAAGGGGTCGACCTGCTGCAGGCGCAACCCTTGCGCGGCTGCAGCCCGGCGATGCTGACGGCATTGCAGCAGGTAGGCCTGAGTTCCCGCTTCATTTATGAAGCGGCGTACGTGGATGGAGATGTGGCCTGCTCAAACCGCGGTGATGAGCGGGCGTTCGAACCCCTGCGCGCCCCCGACATTCAAGGGCCGACCTACAGCTACTGGCTGAATACCACGACCGAGCCGAACGAGAACCTGGCCGCGCTGATGCTTGGGAGGGGCAAGTTCGTGGTATCCACCTCTCGTGGGCACCTGACCGATGTGGTCGACTTGCCCCCGGGCGGCAGCCTGGTGGTGGTGTTGGACAACGGTGCCCGGGCCATCCCCGTGCTGGGCCCACCGCAGGTATGGCCGCCTCCTTCGGCCTGGTCAACCAGCCACAAGTCGCTGCTTGAACTCAGCGATCGACTGATCTACCGAATGCCGACCAAGTCACCGGACTACCAGTTGGTGCTGATCGCCCCGCGGGCGAGCCTGCCGTTGAGGATGAACGGCATGCTCTGGCTTCTGTTCCCCGGCAGTGTACTGGCGGCCTGTTGCATCGGCTGGCTGGTACTGCAACTGATCCTGCAGCGGCGGTCGATGAGCTCGGAATTGCAGAATGCTTTGCGTCGCGGCGAACTGCAGGTGCTCTACCAGCCGATCTTCGAGCTCGACAGCCGACGCTGTGTCGGGGCCGAGGCTCTGGTGCGCTGGCGCCGCCCGGACGGTACCCTGACCAGCCCGGACCTGTTCATCCCTTTGGCGGAAAACACCGGGCAGATTCGCCAGATCACGGACTTTGTCCTGCAGCGTGTGCTGGAACAGCTAGGGCAGCTACTGCGCTCGCACCCCAACTTGTACATTTCGGTGAATCTGGCGGCCTGTGATGTGATGGTGCCGCGCATCGGGCGGGTGGCGGCACGCTTGCTGGCCTTGCACCGTGTGTCGGCCAGCCAGATCGCCTTCGAGGTGACCGAGCGCGGCCTGATCGATGTGGTTGTGGCCCGCGACAACCTCCAGGCGCTGCGCGCAGTGGGGCATCAAGTGCTGATCGACGATTTTGGGACTGGCTATTGCAGCCTGGCGTACCTGCAAACCCTGCCAGTGGACTGCCTGAAGATCGACAAGGCGTTTATCGATGCCTTGGGGCACGACGCCGCCAGTAGCGGTGTTGCCCCGCATATCATTCGCATGGCTCACGACCTGCACCTGCGGGTGATTGCCGAAGGAATCGAGTGTGAAGACCAAGCGGTGCTGCTGAACAGCGAAGGGGTCAATTATGGCCAGGGCTGGCTTTTTGCCCGGCCACTGAATGCCCGGCAGTTTGCCGAACTGGTGACTCGAGGTCGGCTGCCGCGGCGGGTTGAGCATTGACTGATCCGGCACCGAAGATGGGGCCGGGGGCAGGGTACATTCAGACCGGTAGTGCCATGTAGAACTGGGTCCCCTGCCCCGGTCGGGAAAACACGCCCATGCGCCCGCCATGCAGCTGCACGATCTCTTTGCACAGCGCCAACCCCAGCCCCGCGCCGCCTTTCTTGCGCCCTACCTGCACGAAGGGCTCGAAGATGCGCCCCTGTTGCCCATAGGCAATGCCTTCGCCGTTATCCTCGACACTGATGATGACCCGCTCCGCATGCCGTCGTGCATGCAGGCGGATACGACCGCCGCTGGCGGTATGGCGGATGGCATTGTGCAACAGGTTGTCCAGCACCCGGTCGAGTTGGGCGACATCGGCCTGGATACGCGGTAGCGGCGGTTCCAGCTCCGTGATCAACTCGATCTGCTTGTTCGCCGCTGGCTCGGCAAAGCGATGTTGTGCACGTTCCAGCAGTTCGTCTATGGCGCAGGGAGCCAGCTCGAGCTTCTGCATCCCGCTCTGGTAGCGGCTGAAGTTGAGCAGGTCGTTGATCAACTGGGTCAGGCGCTGCATTTCCTCGCCGATGGTCTCCAGCAGGTCATGCTCGCGCGCCTCTGGCGGGAACTTGAGCCGCTCGCGCAACAGACCGAAGGCCATGTGCATGCCAGTCACCGGGGTGCGCAACTCGTGGGAAGCGCGCAGCACGAACTCGCTGCGCACGCGTTCGAAGGCGCGCTGCTCGGTTACATCATGCAGCACCATCACTGCGCCAAGTATCGGCCCTTGCGGGTGGCTGACCGGGGTCAGGCTGTAGGCGAGCAGGCGCGTTTCGTCATCGACGTCCATGTTCAGGTCGTCTGGCTGGCGGTCGAGGTTGCCGCCGCGCAGTACCTGCCGTAGCTGCTGTTCCAGTTCCGGGCGCTGCAGGGCTTCGGCCAGGCTGCTGCCGGCGCGGCTGTCGGTCCAGCCCAGCTGGCGCTGCGCCACCGGGTTGAGGTGTTCCAGGCGGCCCTGGCGATCAATGATCAGCAGGCCATCGTCGATGCTGTCCAGCACGGCCTGCAAGCGTTGCTGGCCAGCCAGCAGTTCATCGACGTTGGTGGCCTGGTGCTTGCGCAAGGCATCGGCCATCAGGCCGAAGCGGCGGGTGAGCTGGTTCAGTTCGGTGGCCTGTGTGACCGGCAGGGTGACGTCGAAATCGCCCTTGCCGAGTTGGTCGGCCGCTTTAGCCAATGCTTCGATCGGCTGACCGAAGCGCCGGGCGATGTTGTGCGCAGTGATGAAGCCCAGTACCAGTACCACCAAACCCATCAGGCCGAGTACGCCGCTGACCAGGAGGGCGTGGGCGCGGGTGTGTTCCTCGCTGCGGGTGATGTGCTCCAAGGCCTGCTTGTGGGAATCGATCAGATCGGTGCGGACCTGGTTGAACGCGGCCCCGAGTGGTTGGTCAACGCCCATGCTGCGGGAGGGCGCCGGGCTGTCGCGGTAGGCCTGGAGGAAGGCCTGGTAATTGCTGCTGGCCTTGCTGAAGCCGGTGCGCTCGCCACCTTGGTCCAGGCCTTGGTTCAGCAGGGTCTGGAAGTTGTCTTGCAGCAGCCGCAGGTTTTCCGGGGCGGTCTCGTCATCGAGGATCAGAGTCAACTGTTCGCCAAGGTTCTGGCGCAGCTTCAGCCCTATTTCCAAGGTGTGGGTAGTATCGCGCACCAGTCGCTGCTGCACCGTGGCCATTTGCAGCACGCTGACCAGGCCCAGCAGCAGCCCGAGCAGGGCCACGGTGACCAGCGCCGAAATGCTGAGGAAAAGCCGCGTGCGCAGCTTCATGGGCGGCCATTTCATAGGTTGTACTGCTTGCGCTTGCGGTACAGGGTGGATGCATCGATCCCCAGGGTCTTGGCGGCCTGGTCAAGGGTGTCACTGGCGGCCAGCACCGCGCCAATGTGGGCGCGCTCCAGCTCATCAAGGCTCAGCGCGGCGCCTATGCGAGGGGCGTTACCAGCAGGCTGCTCGCCCATGCCCAGGTGGCTGATTTCCACGCGTTCCTGCGGGCAGATGATACTGGCCCGCTCCACCACGTTACGCAGTTCGCGAATGTTGCCGGGCCAGCGGTAGTTGAGCAGGGCTGTGCGGGCTTCATCACTGAAGCCGCGCGCAGGCCGAGAGTATTCCTTGACGAAGCGGGCGAGAAAGCGGTCGGCCAAGGTCAGGATGTCTTCACTGCGCTCGCGCAGCGGCGGCAGGTGCAAAGTGATGACGTTCAGGCGATACAGCAGGTCTTCGCGGAAACGGCTCTCACGCACCATCTCTTCGAGGTTGAGGTTGGTGGCGGCGAGGATACGCACATCGGCGCGACGGGTGACCGGGTCGCCGACGCGCTCGTATTCCTTGTCCTGGATGAAACGCAGCAGTTTGGGCTGCAAGGTCAGCGGGAAATCGCCGATCTCGTCGAGGAACAGCGTGCCCCCATCTGCCTGGTTGACTCGCCCCAGGGTGCTTTCGCTGGCGCCGGTGAAGGCGCCGCGGGTGTGGCCGAACAACTCGCTTTCCATCAGCTCGGCGTTCAGTGACGGGCAGTTGATGGTCACGCAGGATTTGCGCGCGCGCTTGCTCCAGCCGTGGATGGCCCGGGCCAGTTCACCTTTACCTGTGCCCGACTCGCCAAGGATGAGGATGTTGGCGTCGGTGGTAGCGACCTGGCGGGCGGTTTCCAGTACCGCCATCATGGCCGGGCTGTGCGAGTCGAGGCCGTCCTTGGGTTTGCGCACTTCACCTTCCAGGGCCTCCAGTCGCGCGGAAAGCTGGCGCACTTCCAACTGTTTGGCGGTAGCCAGGCGCAGCTGGTCGGGGCTGCACGGCTTTACCAGGTAATCGGCGGCGCCGGCCTGGATCGCGTCTACCGCCGTATCGATCGCTGAGTGCGCGGTGACGATCACCACCCGCATCCAGGGGGCCTGGATACGCATCTGCGCCAGCACATCGAGGCCGTTGTCCTCGCCCAGGCGCAAATCGAGGAAGCACAGGTCGAATACTTGGCGCTGCAGCAAGGCTTCGGCCTGGGCGGCGCTGTTGGCCGTTGCCACATTGTAGCCCTCGTCCTCCAGGCAGTAGCGGAAGGTGCGCAGGATCGCGGACTCGTCATCCACCAGCAGAATGCGGCCTTGGTTGTCCTGGGCTGACTCCATGTGCTGCGCTCCTTTAGGAAAGATCTTCATTTAGTGTGGGAAAAATCGGGCAAGTTGCATGGTCCATTGTGAAGGAACCTGTCCTTTGCATGCTAGCCACTGGCCAATCAGCGCGTGGAGGCCGCGCTATCCAGATGATTTTCTTAGAGGCGCACGGTGGCACATTGGTTGCGAGGATTTTCAGTTTTTGCCTACAAAAGGAGGCACTGCCATGCGCTTTTCCATCCGAGCCGCCATGTTGGCAGCCACACTGCTACCGGTGTTCACGCCGGTATTCGCCGATCCGGTGCAAGACGCCCGCCTGGAGGGGGCCCTGCAAACTGCCCTGTCGCTGAACCGCATGCTCGACCCGTTCCGTATTCAGGTCGAGGTGGATGGCAAGCAGGCGCGGCTTTCCGGTGAGGTGGAGAACGACGTCGAGCGCCAGCTGGCAGAGCATGTGGCTCTGGCTACCCGTGGCATCGAGCAGGTTGACAACCAACTGCGGGTCAATGCCCAGCTGGTGGAGCGCCCGCTGGCGTTGCGTGCCTACGCCCAGCGCCTGGAGGATGCCACCCTGGCCGCCGTGATCCGTGCTCGGCTGCTATGGAGCCGCATAACCGAGAAGGCACCTATAGATGTACAGAGCAGCGAAGGTGTGGTGACCCTGCGCGGCAAGGTCGACAGTGCCGAGGCCAAGGAGCTGGCCGGCGTGGTGGCGCGCACCACCGAGGGCGTACACCTGGTCAACAACCTGGTCAGCCTCGATACCGCCGCCATGGCCAAGGCCCGGGAAGCTCCGGTTGGGCTGCCGACCGGGCCGCAGCCGAGTGATAGCTGGATCATCGACAAGATCCAGAACAGCTACCGCTTCAGCCGCAACCTCGATGGCCTGAACCTGAAAGTGGCCAGCGAAGAGGGGCTGGTTCGGCTTTCAGGCGAAGTGGTCAGCAGCGAGCAAAAAACCATCGCCGTGGAAATCGCTAGGCAGATCATCGGCGTGCGCGGGGTGGATGCCGACCTGCTCAAGGTGGCGACCAAGATCGAAGGTTGATCGTGCAATTCGCACGACCCCACGGAAGGCATCGTGCAGGATACGTCCCTGTCGATTATCGCCTTTATGTGTAACTACTTGATTTGAAAGGATTTTATTTGATTCAAAAGGCTGGCATGCAGGCTGCAATTACTTATTCAGGTTTGAACAAGAATTACAGCAGGAGGAGCCGGCATGAACTGCCAATCCGTCAACCGCTTGCAGAGCGCCGCACTGCCCCTGCGCCAGGTGTTGTCACTCGGCCTGGCGCTGGTACTGACTTTGGCCGCTGGCCTCTTCTATTACAGCTGGCAGACCGCGCGCCTGGCCGAGCAAGTGGCGGCGCAGACCGCCCTGTTGACGCACATTCAGGCAACCCGTGCCAACACCCTGGTCAAGGCCGCCGACCCGCTGCCAACCGGCCAGGCCAGTGCGTCACCGGGCACCTTGGAAAATGTCGTACCCCAGGACCGCTGGGTGTTCTGACCGCCGGTTGAACCGATTCCGAAAAAGAAAGGAGAACCACCATGCTGAGTTGGGCTATCACTTTCCTCATCATCGCCATTGTCGCCGCCGTACTGGGCTTCGGTGGTATCGCGGGCGCTGCCACGGGTATCGCGAAGATTCTGTTCATTGTCTTCCTGGTGCTGTTCGTAGCCTCCTTCTTCTTTGGACGTGGACGAGGTTGAAGATGGGCAGGAAGCGTTGGACAGCCCTGGCTGCCGCCCTGTTACTGGGTGGCAGTGCGGCGGCGATGGCGGCCAATGACGGCCAGGTCCGGGTCGACCAGTTGCTCGGCTCGGACCCGGAGTACAGGGGAACCTGGCAGGACACGATCAAAGGCGAGGAACGCCTGCCTGACTGGGTGGTCAATCTGACCGGCAGTTCCCAGCAGCAGATGTCTGCCGTCACCGAAGACGGCGACAAGTACCTGGTCGGCCCGTTGTGCGAAGGCCAGGACAACTGCACCTACAAGCGCCTGATCGTGGCGTTCAGCTGGGACAAGGATGATGCCTACGGGATGCTCGTGGAGGTGCCCGAAGGTCTGCCGAACGACAAGTCGCCCACCCGCCACGCGCAGTACCGCTGGCTGGGTGAGCCGGATGACGGCATGAAGGCAATGCTGCAGGAGCAGCTCAAGCGTGACCCGAACTGGTACTGAGCGTTTGTAGCCGGTACGGATGAAAGGTCATGCACTGTCACGTAATAGAAGCTGAACCTGTCTATATTTCAGCCTTCTATGATGCGCCGCCCCGAGGAGGGGCTGCACATGACCAAGGGGCCGGGCTGTTCTGATTGTTGCAGGATCGGAGTGGCCTAGGGGTACAGGGAGTGCCTCCAGCCATGGGCCGGGTCAGGAACGGCGGAATCGGAAGTTTCAGGTCGGCGGTGCCATAGGGGCATCTGACCAGACCTGACTTCCGAGGAGCCATGTAGGAAACGTCTCTTCCCTGCGCGATTTCCTCTTCGAGACACATTTTGTCTCGACCGCACATCAATTTTTTTCGATCAGCTCGGCGCTTGTTCAAGTGGCATTTCGGCCATTCGGATTGTCGAACAAGCCATCGCCCCTGTTCTTTTTACCCTGCCAAATCTGCCTAAATATGGCGGTTTGGTCTTGTTCGGGATTCCGAACGTTGTAAATCAAGCACTTGCGAACCTCTCGTTCTGGTCAGAAACGTTATGCATAAGCGGCATGGGCCATGCGCTTCAGGCATTAGATTTCCCCCTTTGCCATCGCAATAGTTGCCGCCTTTTTCGCCGGCCGAGCGCCCTGTCGCTCGCCTGCGGTGTCCTTACATGAAGTCGCCGGACGGAAGCAGCTGCTGCCCGTGACCTAGCCAACGGCTCTGTTACGCGCGTTTCCGTTGGGTGCCCATGACCACTAGAACAAAGGGTAAAGACATGAAGAAGGCAAAACTGAGCCTCGCCTGGCAGATCGTCATCGGTCTGGTCCTGGGTGTTGCAATCGGCGCTCTACTGAATCATTTCAGTGCAGAAAAGGCATGGTGGATCAGCAACGTCCTCCAGCCCGCTGGTGACATCTTCATTCGCCTGATCAAGATGATCGTCGTCCCGATCGTGATTTCGTCGCTGATCGTGGGTATCGCCGGGGTTGGCGACGCGAAGAAACTGGGCAGCATCGGCCTGAAGACCATCATCTACTTCGAAGTGGTGACCACCATCGCCATCGTCGTCGGCCTGGTGTTGGCCAACCTGTTCCACCCGGGCGCCGGCATCGACATGAGCACCCTGGGTACAGTGGACATCTCCAAGTACCAGGCTACCGCGGCCGAGGTGCAGCATGAGCATGCGTTCATCGAAACCCTGCTGAACCTGATCCCGTCGAACATCTTCGCAGCGCTGATGCGTGGCGAAATGCTGCCGATCATCTTCTTCTCGGTGATGTTCGGCCTGGGTCTGTCGAGCCTGCAGGCAGAGCTGCGCGACCCGCTGGTGCGTACTTTCCAGGCGGTTTCCGAGACCATGTTCAAGGTCACCCACATGATCATGAACTACGCCCCTATCGGCGTGTTCGCCCTGATCGCCGTGACCGTGGCCAACTTCGGGTTCAGCTCGCTGCTGCCGCTGGCCAAGCTGGTGGTACTGGTGTACTTCGCCATCGCCTTCTTCGCCTTCATGGTGCTGGGCCTGGTTGCCCGCCTGTTCGGCTTCTCGGTGATCAAGATCATGCGCATCATGAAAGATGAGCTGATTCTCGCTTACTCCACCTCCAGCTCGGAAACCGTGCTGCCGCGCGTGATCGAGAAGATGGAGAAGTACGGTGCGCCGAAGTCGATCTGCTCGTTTGTGGTACCGACCGGCTACTCGTTCAACCTCGACGGCTCGACCCTGTACCAGAGCATCGCGGCCATCTTCATTGCCCAGCTGTACGGTATCGATCTGTCGTGGAGCCAGCAGCTGCTGCTGGTGCTGACCCTGATGGTCACCTCCAAGGGTATCGCTGGCGTACCGGGTGTTTCTTTCGTGGTGCTGCTGGCCACCCTGGGCAGCGTGGGTATCCCGCTGGAAGGCCTGGCCTTCATCGCCGGTGTCGACCGCATCATGGACATGGCCCGTACCGCCTTGAACGTTGTGGGCAACGCCCTGGCAGCCCTGGTCATCGCGCGCTGGGAAGGCATGTACGACGCCGCCAAGGGCGAGAAGTACTACGCCTCGCTGATGGCCGGCAAGCAGGAAGTGGCCATGGTTGGCGAAGCTGCCAAGCGCTGAGCCTGACTGCTGTTTGACCAAAAGCCCCGACTTGTCGGGGCTTTTTGTTGCCTGTGAGATCTTGGGAGCCAATTGCGAACCCTTGTAGGAGCGGCCTTGTGTCGCGAAAGGGCCGCAGAGCGGCCCCGGCAATTTGTGCAGCGGAGCTGAAATCTTGGGGGGCGCTGGGCACCCCTTTCGCGACACAAGGCCGCTCCTACAAAGGATCGCGATCGCCAGTCACAGGCCCCGATACGCTATCATTCGGGCATTTTTCAGGGGGAACACACGGATGCTCAACGGCCTTTGGCTTGGCTTTTTCCTGGTGGCGGCAGTGTCCGCCCTGGCCCAATGGCTAATAGGCGGCAACGCCGGCATCTTCGCGGCGATGGTCGAGAGCATATTCGCCATGGCCAAGTTGTCGGTCGAGGTGATGGTGCTGTTGTTCGGCACGCTGACCCTGTGGCTGGGCTTTCTCAAGATCGCCGAGAAGGCTGGCATCGTCGAGTGGCTGGCCAAGGTGCTCGGCCCGCTGTTTGCCCGGCTGATGCCGGAAGTTCCGCCCGGCCACCCGGCCCTGGGCCTGATCACCATGAACTTCGCCGCCAACGGCCTGGGGCTGGACAACGCCGCCACGCCGATCGGCCTGAAGGCCATGCGCGCGCTGCAGGAGTTGAACCCCAGCAGTACCACGGCGAGCAACGCGCAGATCCTGTTCCTTGTGCTCAACGCATCGTCGTTGACCCTGCTGCCTGTGACCATCTTCATGTATCGGGCCCAGCAAGGTGCGGCGGACCCGACCATGGTGTTCCTGCCAATCCTGCTGGCCACCAGCGTCTCCACCATGGTCGGCCTGCTGTCGGTGGCAGTGATGCAGCGCCTGCGCCTGTGGGACCCGGTAGTGCTTGCCTACCTGATTCCCGGTGCCTTGCTGCTGGGCGGCTTCATGGCCTTTCTCGGTACCCTTTCGGCGGCCGCGCTGGCCAGCCTGTCGTCGATCTTGGGCAACCTCACGTTGTTTGGTGTGATCACCCTGTTCCTGGTGATCGGCGCCTTGAAGCGGGTGAAGGTGTATGAAGCCTTTGTCGAAGGCGCCAAGGAAGGTTTCGATGTGGCCAAGGGCCTGTTGCCTTACCTGGTGGCGATGCTGGTGGCGGTGGGTGTATTGCGGGCCTCAGGCGCCCTGGAGCTGGCTTTGGACGGTATTCGTCATGCGGTGACTGGGCTGGGCCTGGACACCCGCTTCGTCGAGGGCTTGCCCACGGCGCTGGTCAAACCGTTCTCCGGCAGTGCGGCGCGGGCGATGCTGATCGAGACCATGCAGACCCACGGTGTGGACAGCTTCCCGGCGCTGGTGGCAGCGACGATTCAAGGGAGTACCGAAACCACTTTCTACGTGCTGGCGGTGTACTTCGGTGCGGTGGGTATCCAGCGCGTGCGCCATGCCGTCGGCTGCGCCTTACTGGCGGAGTTTTCCGGTGTGATCGCGGCGATCTTCGTCTGTTACTGGTTTTTCGCCTGACCTTTTTGGGGCCGCTTTGCGGCCCATCGCCGGCAAGCCAGCTCCCACCTTGACCTCACAGACTTCAAGGCATGCGAAGTACCTGTGGGAGCTGGCTTGCCGGCGATGAGGCCCTGACAGGAGATAGAACCGGGCCTGACTCAACGGACTGATGGTGGTTGTGTACTACCCGCCTGTGCAATGGTCCAACTCACCACCTGCCCGGTCAGCTGGTCGCAGGCCTTCCCGAAACCGGCAACTACTGCTGACACCTGCTTGTCGGCCAGCGGCTGGCGGATTTCGAAGCGTTTGCTGGCCAGAATGCGTTGGTTGCGGCCTTGAACCAGGCGTGCGTCATAGCGGATCACCACATCCACCGCCCCGCCCGGGAGGTATTCGGTCTGGAATGCCTGCAGCTCGCCAGCCAGCTCGTAGTCGGCCTGCAGGTTGCTGTCGTCGGCACTCAGGCGCTGTACCTGGCCGTCACGCTGGAAACCGTCTAGCAGCCGGTTGCGCAGCAGCACCGGCACTGCGTCGCTCCAGCGCGCACCCTTGTAGCTGCTGACCACATCGCCCTGGGGAATCACGGCAATCCGTGGCCCGGCCAGCACTTCGCTGGCCAGCGGCTTGTTCAGGCGCAATGACCAGTCCAGCGCCGGCACTGTGCGACCGGGCTGGTTCACCGGCAGACGGTACAGGTCGACGGGCTCGCTCTGCGGCAGGATCGAGCAGGCACTGGCCAGGCTCAATGCGGCCGCCAGGGCCAGCAGGCGCAGCGACGGTTTCATGGTTGGAACTCCTTGTTGTTGTCGCGGCCGAGCAGGTAGCCGCTAGGGTCGGCCTCCAGTTGCCGGGAAATGCCTTTGAGTGCGTTTAGGGTTTCGCGTAGCTCGCGAATCGCCGGGGTCAGCTGGTTCAGGCCCTGGGCACCGTCGCCGATGGCTTCGCGGTTGTCCTCGAGCAGGCGGTTGATGGTGGCGGTGCTCTCGGCCAGTGACTGCATGGCCTGCTCGGCGCTGCCGATTGCCTGCTTGCCTTCGCTGCCCAGCAGGCCGTTGGCATTGCGCATCAGTGCCTGGGTTTCGGCCAGGGTGGCGCTGGCCTGCTTGCCCACCTGCACCAGTTGCTCGATGGCCTGGGTGATGCTGCCGTGCTGGCCAGCGAAGGCGCCGGTGGTCTTGTCGAGGTTGGACAGGGTGTTGCTGAGGTGGCCGATGTTGTCCTCGGAAAACATCTGGTTGGCGTTATGCAGCAGCAGGTTGATGTTGGTCACCAGGTCGCTGCTGTCATTGAGCAGGCGCGAGATTGGCGAGGGCGATGCGATGATCACCGGCAGCTTGCCGTCCTTGCCTTTCAACTCGGGGCTTTGCGGGGTGCCCCCGCTGAGCTGGATGAACGAGTTGCCGGTCACGCCGGCCAGGGTGAGCTTGGCCTGGGTGTCTTCCTTCACCGGGGTGTCGGCGCTCAGGCGCACCCGTGCCAGTACCCGGCGCGGGTCTTTCGGGTCCAGGCGCAGGGTGGACACATCGCCTACCTTGATGCCGTTGTACTGCACCGGGCTGCCGCGGGACAGGCCGGAGACGGCTTCGTTGAACACCACTTCGTAGTCCTTGAAGGCGTCGTCGACACTCGACTTGGCCAGCCACAGGCCGAACAGCATGGCGCCGGCCACCACCAGGACGGTGACCAGGCCGATAAGAACGTGATGGGCTCGGGTTTCCATTGCTCAGCGCTCCTGCCCGGCACGGGTGGCGGCCTGCTCGGCCGCGCGCCCGCGTGGGCCATGAAAGTATTCTTGAATCCAGGCGTCGTTGGTCTGCTCGACCTCGGCCAGCGGGCCGGCCACCAGGACCTTCTTCTGCGACAGCACGGCGATGCGGTCGGTAATGGTGTACAGGGTGTCGAGGTCGTGGGTGATGAGGAACACCGACAGGCCCAGGGCGTCACGCAGGGTAAGGATCAACTGGTCGAAGGCGGCGGCACCGATCGGGTCCAGGCCGGCGGTGGGTTCGTCGAGGAACAGGATGTCAGGGTCCAGTGCCAGTGCCCGGGCCAGCGCGGCGCGCTTGATCATGCCCCCGGACAGCGAGGCCGGGTATTTGTCGGCGGCCGAGATTGGCAGCCCGGCCAGGGCCAGTTTCACCCCGGCCAGGTGCTCGGCATCGGCGCGGGACAGCCCGGCGTGCTCGATCAGCGGCAATGCCACGTTTTCGGTGACAGTCAGCGAAGAGAACAGCGCGCCCTTCTGAAACAGCACGCCGAAGCGCCGTTCGACCAGTGAGCGCTGCTCTTCGCGCAGGCCGGCCAAGTCCTGGCCGAACACCTTGATCTGCCCTTCGTCGGGCCGTCGCAGGCCAACGATGCTGCGTAGCAGCACCGACTTGCCGCTGCCCGAACCGCCGACCACGGCGAGTATCTCGCCGCGATACAGGTCGAGGTCGAGGTTTTCGTGCACGCTCTGGCGGCCGAAGCGGTTACAGATGCTGCGGGCCTCGATCACACGTTCCTGGCCACTCACCAGCCCATCTCCATGAAGAACAGCGCAGCCACCGCATCCAGCACGATGACCACGAATATCGACTGCACGACCGCCGAGGTGGTGTGCGCGCCCACCGATTCGGCGCTGCCGCTGACCTTGAAGCCTTCCAGGCAGCCGATGGCGGCGATCAGGAAGGCGAAGAACGGTGCTTTTGCCAGGCCGACCAGGAAGTGCTGCACGCCGATGTCGCTTTGCAGCAGCGACAGGAACATGGCTGGCGAGATGTCCAGTGTCAGCGCGCACACCACCGCGCCGCCGACGATGCCGCAGATCATCGCGATGAAGGTCAGCAAGGGCAGCGAAATCAACAGCGCCAGTACGCGCGGCACCACCAGCAGCTCCATGGGGTTCAGGCCCAGGGTGCGGATGGCGTCGATTTCCTCGTTGGCCTTCATCGAGCCGATCTGCGCGGTGAACGCGCTGGCGGTGCGGCCGGCCATGAGGATGGCGGTCAGCAGCACGGCGAACTCTCGCAGGAACGAGAATGCCACCAGGTCGACGGTGAAGATGGTCGCGCCGAAATCGGCCAGCACCGTGGCGCCGAGGAAGGCCACCACCGCGCCCACCAGGAAGGTCAGCAGGGCGACGATGGGGGCGGCGTCCAGACCGGTCTGTTCGATGTGCGCCACGACCGGGGTAAAGCGCCAGCGATGGGGTTGCAGGGCACGGCGCAGCAGGGTTTCGAGGATCAGGCCAACGAAGCCGAGCACCTGCAGGGTGTCTTGCCACAAGGTGCCAACGGCGCAGCCGATGCGCTCTAGTAGCAACAGCAGCACGTTACGCTCGGGTTCCTTGACCGGAATGCAGTAGTCCTGCACCGAGCAGTAGACATTCTTGAGCAGGGCGCGGCTGGCTTCGGGCAGGCCATCGGTGCAGCGGGACAGGCGTTCGGAGCCGAGCAGTTCGGCCAGCAGCGAGGCACCGGCGGTATCCAGGCGTCCCAGTTGGCTAAGGTCGGCGACGGTATCGGCAGCATATTGCGCCCGCAGGCGCTTGCTCTCACGCTTGAGGCTGGCGTAGTGCGCCAGGGTCCAGTCACCGGTAATGCGCAGGCAAGCCGGTTGGCTACTGGTGTCCAGGGTGGCGCTGGGGGTGGTCATCGGCTCCATGCTACTGACTCGGCGCTAAGGCTTAGGGCCTGATCATAGCGCAGCGGGCATGGGCTGTTTGGTGATTATGTGCTGTCTTCACGGACCTTGGGGGCTGCTTTGCAGCCCATCGCCGGCAAGCCAGCTCCCACATGGAGCGGGTTATCGCTGGCCCGGTGGGAGCTGGCTTGCCGGCGATGGGCCGCAAAGGGGCCCCCCTTAAACTCACCCTGCGGGCGCGTCATCGACCACCTTGAAGCGCAGCACACCGATGACCTGCCCATCCTCTGTCAGTACCCTCACCTGCCACTTGCCCACCGGGTTCGGCGGGAAGTTCTGCTTGTGGGTCCAGGCCCGGTAGCCTTCCTTGCGCCCGCCATGGATGTCCAGGGCAATGCGATCAACTTCCTGGCCGTCCTTTTGCCACACGTGATAGATCCGCTCGTTCAGGCCGCGTGGCGCGTTGATCGCGGTGTAGGCGTACAGGCCGCTGCTACGGATGCGGCTGGCGGCAATTTCGTGCAGCGAATCGCCCGGCTGGCGGTTCAGCACTTCGGTACTGACCGCCACTTCGGTCATCCACAAGGTTGCTGGTGGCACCCAGGAGCGCAGAAGCCAGCCCCCGCCGCCGACCGACAGGGTGACCAGCACCAGGGCCACGGCACGGCGCCAGTTGTTGATCGGGAAGCTGCTGGCAAGGCTGGGAAACGACAGGGCCATGGCTGCGATCAGGGCCAGCTTGAAGCTTTGCGCGGTGGTCAGGTGCAGGATGATCGGCAGCGCGGTCAGCAGGGCGGCGAACAGGGTCAGGGTATGCAGCGCCAGGAACAGCCAGCGCCTCGGTGCCAGCCACTTGTAGTACAGCGGATCGATGATCGAAATCAGCCCGGCGGCACCAAGCAGGCCGGTGAACACCAACTGGCCGCTGTTCCAGGTGGTGGTGATGAAGAAGAATGGCAGCACGAAGAACAGCGATTCCTGGTGGATCATCTGTGTCGCGTAGCGCAGCAATGGCTGCGGTATTTCGCGGTTGAAGGTGCGCGCGAACAGGCCGGTGAGGGTGTTTTCCAGCATCAGCCAGAGCCAGCTGACCAGCATGAGCACAGCTACCCAGCTGGCAAGGCCAGCCTGACGGTCGACCAGGATGAAACTGCCGATGCCGGAGAGGAAACCGCCGAGCGCGATGATGCCGGGGTAGCGTTTGAGCAGTTCGATGATGCGCTGGACGATGTGGGGGATTTGGGGCATTGGGGGCTACAACAGAAAGGATATGGTGGCTGTGCCGGCTTCTTCGCGGGTGAACCCGCTCCCACAGGGACCGCGTTGCGATACCCGCGAAGGGGCCGGTACTGGCAAAAGGATACCGCCGATTCACCGCTAGCGTGTAGCACCGCTCGGTTTTTCCGGACCGTGGCGACGCCAGCGCAACAGCCCCGCTGCCAGGATCAGCCCCGATAGCAAGGCAACCAGCCCATAGAGTTCATCATAGCCAAGCAACGGCTTTTCGATACGCACATAGCCATCTTCCTTGAGCAGTTCCTTCAGCGCCTCGTTGGCCTGCGCCAGGCTGACCTGCCGCAGCTTGCGCACCGGGTTGGCGAAGCGTCCGTCGCTATAGTCGTTCAGCGCGCCCCAATAGTAGTCGGCCAAGGCACTGTTGCCCTGGGTGCTCCAGCTTTCCTTGGCGACGCTGGCGTACTTGATGCGCTCGAAGGTGTCCGGGTCGAGGCCTTCCTTGCGCAGGTGATCGAACAATTTCTGCATCACCTCGACCGCCTGGTCGATGTCCTCGCGCTCCAGGTCGGCATTGAGGCTTAGCAGGCCAGTGTCGCCGAAGCTCTCGCGTTGTGCCGAAGGGCCGTAGGACAACCCGTTGCGCAAGCGCAGCTGGTCATACAGCGCCCAATCCAGGTAGTGCGACAGCAGGTCGAGGGTGGCCTGATGGTCGTTGTCCAGCACCGGCTCGACGAACAGCCAGTGCAGCTTGACGCTGTCGCCCAGCCAGCCGCGGGTCAGGTCGCGGCGCTGTTCAGCTTGCTGGCCGATGCTTTCCAGGGTGCGGCGCTCCTCCGGCTCGGTGGCGGGCAATTCGCCAAAGGTACGCTCCAGGTAGGCCGGCAGCAGGCGGTCGAGGCCGCCGACCACTATCAGGGTCATGTTGTTGGCCGCGTACCAGCGGTCACGCAAGGTGTTCACCTGCTCCAGGGTCATGTCGTCGAGGTTGGAGCGCTCCGGGCATTTCAGGCCTAGCTCGGTGGCCAACTGGTCGCTGGCGGGGTGGCCGATGTCCTGGCGGTCGAGCCAGCGCTGCAGGTGGCCATAATGGCCGCCATCTTCACGCTCGATGATGCGCTTGGCGGTGGCCAGGGCCTTGGCATCTATGCGGGTTTCGTGGATCACCGCCAGTAGCAGGTCGAGGACTTTGCGCTGGTTGCGCGCCGGGGCTTCGATGACGAAGGTGGTGTCGGCGCTGCTGGTGTAGGCGTTCCACTCGCCGCCCAGCGATTGCAGGCGCTCTTCCAGGCCACCCTCGCCGGTTGCGTCGATGCCGCTGAACAGCAGGTGCTCGAGCAGGTGCGGCAGCTCTTTCTGCTCGCAATTGAAGTCATCCAGGCCGACGCCGACCACCAGGCGAATCGCTACATGGTCACGTTCATAGCCGTTTTTCAGGATGACCTGCAGGCCGTTGGGCAACAGGTAACCTTCAACTCGCGAGCGGTCGAGGGCGAATGAGGGCAGGCTGCAGATCAGCAGGCAAACGAACATCAGGCAACGCATGGGCGAGCTTGGGTCCTCAGGTAGGCGAAATCACGGCAGGCGGGCTTCGTCCGGCACGCTGTCGAGCATCAGCCCGCCCGTGTCCGAGCCGCCCAGTACCACATAGGCACTGCTACAGAACAAAGAGTTCAACCGTTTCATGTCGGCGATCAGCTCCAAGTGTAGCGAACTGGTCTCGATACTTTGCACTACCTTGCGCTGCAGGCGGCTGACATGGGCGTGGGCAAGGCGCCGTTCCTGGGCGCGAAATCGGCGTTTTTCCCGCAGCAGCAGACGGGCGCTTTCCGGGTCGGCACTGAGAAACACCGACAAGCCCAGGCGCAGGTTGGCCAGAAGCTGTTCCTGCAAGCCGGTGAGTTCTTCCAGGCCCACCTGGGAGAACTCCCGGCGCTGGCTGGTTTTCTGCTGCTGGACCTTGCGCAGCATACGCTCGATCAGGTCGCAGGCCAGCTTGAGGTTGATCGCCAGTTCGATGATTTCTGCCCAGCGGCGGTTGTCCTGTTCGCTGAGGCCTTCACGTGAAATCTGCGCCAGGTACAGCTTGATCGCGCTGTACAAGGCTTCGGCGTCCTCGCCAAGGGCGCGGACCTGTTGCGGCAAGGCGGCCTGGGTACCGCGCAGGGCACCGAGCATGGCTTCGAGCAGGCTGTCGACGATATCGCCCAGGCGCAGGGTTTCGCGGGAGGCGTTGGCCAGGGCCAGGCTGGGTGTTTCCAGCGCCGAGGTGTCGAGATGGCGCGGGCGAATCTGGCCGTTGCCGTTTTCCCGTTCGGGTAGCAGGGTGTTGCACAGCCGGCCCATAGGTTTGACCGTGGGTAGCATGATCAGGCAACGCAGCGTGTTGTAGAGCAGGTGGAAGCCGATGACCAGCTCCTGTGGGCTGAAGCTCAGTGAGTCCATCCAACCCACCAGCGGGTGCAGCACTGGGATGATCAGCAGCAGGCCGATCAGCTTGTACAGCAGGCTGCCCAGGGCCACACGGCGTCCAGCGGCGTTCTGCATGCTGGTGCTGATGAAGGCCAGCAATCCGCTGCCGATGTTGGCGCCCACCACCAGGCCGATAGCCACCGGCAGGCTGATCACTTCGGCGCCGGCCAGTGTCGCAGTGAGCAGCACGGCGGCCAGGCTGGAATAGGAAATCATGGCGAACAGTGCGCCGACCAGGGCGTCGAGCATGATGTCGCCGGTCAGCGAAGCGAACAGCACCTTTACGCCCTGGGCGTGGGTAATCGGTGTAGCTGCCTGCACGATCAGCTCCAGTGCCAGGATGATCAGGCCAAGCCCGATGCCTACTCTGCCCAGCTGCCCCGCCCGCGTCTGCTTGCGCGAGAGGAAGAAGATCACACCCAGGAAGATCAGCAGCGGCGACAGCCAGGACAGGTCCAGGGTCAGCACCCGGGCCATCAGCGCGGTACCCACGTCGGCGCCGAGCATGATTGCCAAGGCCGGGGTCATGGCCATCAGACCTTGGCCGACGAACGAGGTGACCAACATGGCTGTGGCGTTGCTGCTTTGCACCAGGGCTGTGACCAGAATGCCTGCGACGAACGCGAGCGGGCGTTTGCTCATGTTCTGGCTGATGATGCGCCGCAGGCTCGAGCCGAATACCCGGAGTATGCCGGTACGCACGATGTGGGTGCCCCAGACCAGAAGCGTAACGGCCGAGAGCAGGTTGAGCAGGGTCAGCATGGCGACGGCCCCCTGTTGCATCGGCCCAGAGGGCCAAGAGACGAAGCGTGAGCGTTTGAAGAATTTTCAGTGCTCACTCAAAGCTTTAGTTGTTTTGCGGAGCTGTCGCCAGCTTCGCATGGCTGTCATTTGTTTGAAATACGGCGGAAATGAAAAAAGGGCCCGAAGGGCCCTTTGTCCTGCACTTCCTGATCTTATTGACCCGGAATGTCCTTGCGCAGTTTCACTGGCTCGTGCTCTTTGCCGTTCTTGCGGGCCAAGGCAGTTCGCATGCGGATGTTGATGGCTTCCACCGCCAGCGAGAACGCCATGGCGAAGTAGACATAGCCTTTAGGCACATGTACGTCGAAAGATTCGGCGATCAGCACGGTACCGACCACGATCAGGAACGAAAGTGCGAGCATCTTCAACGAAGGATGTTTGTCGATGAAATCGCTGATGGTGCCGGCGCACAGCATCATCACCAGCACGGCGACGATGATCGCGGCGATCATCACCGGTACGTGGGACACCATGCCCACCGCCGTGATCACCGAGTCCAGCGAGAACACGATGTCGATGATGGCGATCTGGATGATGGTGTAGAAGAACTTGCCACCCGCGCCTTTCGGTTCTTCCGGGTTTTCGTCCTCGCCTTCCAGGCCGTGATAGATCTCTTGCGAGCTTTTCCACAGCAGGAACAGGCCACCAAAGAACAGGATCAGGTCCCGCCCGGAGATGCCCTGGCCCATGACCACGAACAGGTCGGCGGTAAGGCGCATGACCCAGGTGATCGACAGCAGCAGCATGATACGAGTGACCATGGCCAGGGCCAGCCCGAAGATCCGGGTGCGCGGCTGCATGTGCTTGGGCATGCGGCTGACCAGAATCGAGATCATGATGATGTTATCGATACCGAGGACGATCTCAAGCGCGGTAAGGGTAAAAAAGGCAACCCAGATTTCCGGGCTGGTCAGCCATTCCATGTGTCTTCCTTCGAACGGTAAAGGCGACGCGCCCGGATCCGGGCGCGTCGCGTTAGGGAAATACGTGTTTATTAAAGACTACTGAACAGCGGGAAAATCCCCATCAGCAGCGCGGCGAGCATTATGCACAGGCACACCAGCACTGCCCACTTCAAGGTGAAGCGCTGATGATCGCCGAACTCGATCCCGGCCAGGGCCACCAGCAGGTAGGTGGAGGGTACCAGGGGGCTTAGCAGGTGTACCGGCTGCCCGACGATCGACGCACGGGCCATTTCCACCGGGCTGATGCCATAGTGGCTGGCAGCTTCGGCCAGCACCGGCAGCACGCCATAGTAGAACGCGTCGTTAGACATGAAGAAGGTGAACGGCATGCTCACGATCGCGGTTATCACCGCGAGGTATGGGCCCAACGCCTCGGGGATGACCGACAGCAGGCTCTTGGACATGGCGTCGACCATGCCGGTGCCCGACAGGATGCCGGTGAAGATGCCGGCGGCAAAGATCAGCCCGGTGACCGCCAGCACGCTGCCGGCGTGGGCGGCGATGCGGTCTTTCTGCTGCTGCAGGCACGGGTAGTTGACGATCATGGCGATGCTGAAGGCGATCATGAACAGCACGGGCAGCGGTAACACGCCGGCAATCAGCGCGACCATCAGGGCAGCGGTCAGGGCACCGTTGAAGTACAGCAATTTTGGCCGGCGCGCGTCCGGGTACTGCGAAACGGTAATTTCGCTGTGGTCGATGTCGTCGGTGGGCAGGTGCAACTCGCCCAGGCGGGCACGTTCGCGCTTGCCGTACATGTAGGCGATGGCCAGGATCGCCAGCACACCGAACAGCATGGCGGGGATCATCGGCACGAAGATGTCCGACGGGTCCACGTGCAGGGCGCTGGCGGCGCGGGCGGTCGGGCCACCCCAGGGGGTCATGTTCATTACCCCGCCGGCGAGAATGATCAGGCCGGCCATGATCCGCGGGCTCATGCCCAGGCGGCTGTACATTGGCAGCATGGCGGCGCAGCAGATCATGTAGGTGGTGGCGCCGTCACCGTCGAGCGAGACCACCAGGGCCAGTACCGCGGTGCCGACGGACACTTTCAGCGGATCGCCCTTGACCAGCTTGAGGATCTTGCGCACGGCCGGGTCGAACAGGCCGGAATCGATCATCAGGGCGAAATAGAGGATGGCGAACATCAGCATCACGCCGGTAGGTGCGAGCTTGCTGATGCCCTCGAGCATCATCGGGCCGATCTTGGCGGAAAAACCGCCGAACAGGGCGAACAGGATCGGTACCAGAATCAACGCGATCAAGGCCGAAAGGCGCTTGGTCATGATCAGGTACATGAAGGTGATGACCATGGCAAAGCCGAGGAAGGTCAGCATGGCAGTACTCCAGGCGTGGCGCGGCGAAAGGAACGTCGATTCGGGCGGATCAGCGCGCTTGGCGCTGTGCAGGGAGCATGCGGAGGGGGGCTACGGAAAGTTGGGCACAGGAATACATCAGAATCACCATTGTTGTTGTTGATTGGGCCGGGCGCGGTGGTTACCGGGTGCCCTGGCTGACCGGTCTTGTGCCGGTAGTGGGGGCTATCCTATGAGGGCAAGCTTTCAGCCAGCTTTCGCCGAAGCAAAGGCGACGAGAGGTAGGTGATGCAGGATGTGACCGAGGGTGGCTGCCATTGTGGCGCCTTGCGTTATCGGTTGGAGGGCGACCTGACGGACATTGCCCATTGCCATTGTTCGATCTGCCGGCGGGTCAGTGGCGGGCTGGTGATGACCTGGCTCACCCTGCCCCGCTCGGGGTTCCGGTGGCTGGCGGGCGAGCCGAACTGCTATGTGGCGCCGGCCAGTTGCAGCCGGTACTTCTGTGGGCATTGCGGGGCGCATGTGGCGTTGGTGACTACACATAGCCCGGAGACGGTGGATGTGACGGTGGCGACGCTGGACCACCCGGAACGGGTCAGGGCCAACCGGCATATCTGGGTGGGTAGCCGGTTGCCTTGGTTGCATCTGGATGAGGATTTGCCTTCGGAGGCCGAGGAGAACCTGTAAGAGATTGTGTTGGTGCTGATGGCCCTATCGCCGGCAAGCCAGCTCCCACAGGTGTCCCACCACCTTCAGACCTATGGTGGGAGCTGGCTTGCCGGCGATAGGGCCAGTACAGCCATATTTACAACTGCAGGCCTCCTGCAGCCTTGTGCAATGCCCGCAGATGTTCGCCCACTTGCTTCACATTGGCTTCCACCGCCGCAATTTCCTTGGCCCGCGACGGCTCCAGCAGCGCCCTCACCTCTTTGTCCAGGCTCGTGCTCAAGCGCAGCAACTGCGCTTGCCGCTCGCTGCTGACCTGCTGCAGATGCTTGCGCTCCTGCGGCTGCGGCAGCCCGTAGCCCTTGCTGTCGAGCAACTCTGCCGGGCGGCTGAGGAAGCCACTGTTGGCGAGCATTTGTCTGAGGGTCGCATCGGCCTTGCTGACGCTGCCATCCTTCAGCGCGGCGGCGTTCAGGTAACGCTGCTTGACCTCGTCCTGGGCCAGCAGCAGTTGCCGGCGCAAGCTGGCCTGTTCAAGCAGCAGCAAGGCGGCGCTGGTACGCAGGTCGGCCTGGGCGAACCAGGCCCGCCGTTGCTCGGCGTCCAGGGCCAGCCAGTCCTCGACCTTGTCCTGCTTTATTGGCAACTGCTTCTTCAACACCTCGAACATGGCCTGGTAACGGTCACGGTAGGAGTCGAAGCGATAACCCAGGCGCAACGCTTCGCGGGGGTCGTCGAGCACACTGGTGTCGGCAAGTCCCCTGCCCTTGAGCACAGCCAGCAAGCCATTGGGCATGATGCTGTCGAGGTCGTTCAGGCGCGGGTTGGCGGTGCCGCTGCGCAGCAGCTTCAACGACTCTACTGCGCAATTGTTGGACAGGAACCAGTAGTTGCCATCGTAGCTCCAGTGCATTTCGGCGGCCTGACGCACCAGGTTCTCGATCTCGTCGCGGTCGAGCCGCAAGGGCACCGAGGCCAGGCTGCGCAGTTCGGTCTTGGTGTACTCGTCGATCACCTGGCCCAGCGGCAGCACGAACAGGCGCGAGGGGTAGGCGCCGACCAGGCCGTCCCAGCTGGAAAGTTGCACATCGTTGACGAAGGCACGGTACGACAGCACCAGGCTCTGGTCGAGGTCCAGGCGGCAGTCCGGCCCGCGTGGGCGGCCCGGCTTGCAGATCACCAGGCGCAGCATGCTGTGGCCCCAGCGGCTGACCAGGTTCTGGTTGGCTTCGGCCAGCAGGTAGTCCACCTCATAGACCCGCTCGGGGTCGATTTCGCCCAGCGGTTGGCGGGCGAAGTCGCTGCCGGCATTGATGAACGGCAGGCCCTTGGCGCAGCTGTCCTGCTGCGGTGCCCAGCCGAAGTGTTCGCGCAGGTACTGGTTCAGCGCCGGACGGCGGCAGCCGTAGCTCGGGTCGAGTAGGAAGTACTCCATGTTGACCGCGATGTACTCCTTGGGGCTGCTCAGTTCATAGCTGTCGGGGCTGCGCACGAACTGGCCGTTGTGCTGCTCGCGCTCGCCGCGTCGGCCCACGTACTGCTGCCAGCCGGCCAGGTCAAGCAGGCGCGGGTCGTCGCTGAGGGTGAAGCGGCGCTCGGCCTGGCCACGGCATGCTTCGGGCAGGCCGACCTTGCCCAACGTACCTTGCTGGCGCTTGCAACGGGCGATCAGCGCGTTCTCGGCGTTGGGCCACAGCCGGGCACGGTCATAGATATGGGTGAGTTCGTGCAGCACGGTGGCCAGCAGTTCTTCTCGCACCGTG
This sequence comes from Pseudomonas sp. s4, assembly GCF_046764235.1. NCBI lineage: Bacteria > Pseudomonadati > Pseudomonadota > Gammaproteobacteria > Pseudomonadales > Pseudomonadaceae > Pseudomonas > Pseudomonas sp. s4. Next base: position 183,061 of record NZ_CP177209.1, read on the forward strand.
CCATGCGGGCGGTTGGTGCGTTCGGTGGCCGCACTGCCATCGGTGAGGCTGGGCAGCAGGCGGCGATTGAGTTCGAGGGTAGAGACCAGCGATGCCTGGCCATAGGCGTCGGCAGGCATGTTGTCGCTCCAGCTGACACGCACGCGGCGGTTCAGCTGTTGCTTGAAGCTGGGGGGCAGCTTGCCCATGGCTTCGTCGAGCAGAGCCTGAGTGGCCAGGGCCTGCTGTGAGTCAAGGCCGGACGCCTGCAGCTCGAGCTGCAGGTCGGCCAGGGCGGGCGTGCCGAGCAGCGTCAGGGCGCAGCCGAGCAGCCAGGCGCGCACGCGGTTCACAGCGCGAGGATGGCTTCAGCCAGTACCTGGTCGCTGGCGTCACGCGCTTGCGGCACGCGCTCGCGCAGGGTGTTGAAGGCGGCCTCGAGCTGGGCGCCGCGGATCTCACCGTTGCTTGCGACAAAGCTGGCGGCGTCGTCATGGGCTTCGCGCACCACTTTGGAATCGCGGATCGAGGTGGTGGTGTCAGAGGTGAAATCGATCGAACGGCCAAAGGCGCGCACGATGATATTGCTGGTGGCCACCAGGGTCTGTGCCTGGGCCAGGTCGGCCAGCAGCAGCATGCCGAGGGTAGCGGCAATCAGCGGTTTACGCATGGAGCATCTCCGAAAAATACAGGGAGTCAGATTTAATTATTGGACGAGAATTGCTTGCGCCAGTTCCAGATCGCCGACGGTATGCCGTGCGCAATTGTGGCGTAATGATTCCAGTGCTGCCTCCAGCCGTGCACCGCGGATCTGGCCGTCGCTGGCGACGAAGGCAGCGGCATCGTCCTGGGCCTGGCGGACCAGTTTGCGGTCGAACGGTGCGCTGGTGACCTGGCTGGTGACATAGCCGGTGATGACCAGGCTTTGCGTAGTGGTATCCATGGCATGGGCGCTGGCCATGCCAATAACGGAGAACAGCAACGGCAACAGATAACGCATGGGCTCTACAACAGCTGGAAACGTGGGCGGCAATGGTGAGTACGGCTGTGCTGGTGGTGGCCAGCACAGCTGAACGGCTCAGGCGGGGTCAGAGCGCCAGAATGGCCTGGGCCAGTTGCGCGTCGCTGGCCTGCAGGGTTGGCATCTGCGAGCGGATGTGCAGGAAAGCGCTTTCCAGCTTGGCACCGCGGATGTCGCCCTGGCTGCCAACGAAGCTGGCGGCGTCGTCACGGGCGGCCTGGACGATCTTGTCGTCACGGAACGAGGAGGAAATATCGGAAGTGGCATCGGTGGACGCGGCCACTGCGCCAACGACGGCGTCGGTGGTTACAACGAAGCTGGTGGCGTTTGCGGTGCCGGCCAGGCTCAGCATCAGGGCGGCGCCAATCAGGTATTTACGGGACATGATCGTGGACTCCTGGACTAGGGTCGGGTGGTTCTGCTTTATCGGACGCTCGCACAGCTCGTCGCGGTACTTTTCAACAGTGCGTTCTACCAGACTGTTACGCCAAGCGTATCACGCGCCGGTGTTTCTGGATGTTAATGAACAGCGCACCAATAAACTGTTATGGTCTGTTTTATGATTTTTAAAACTGTACAGGTGCGCTTGTAAAAGGCTCTGGCATGCCGCCTGCAAACAAAAAACCCGTCGCAGTCACCTGCAACGGGTTTCGGGAATTCGCGGTGCCGGCCGAAGCCGGCAAGCCGGAGCTTAGCGCCAGAATGGCTTGCTCAGCTCTTCGTAACGCTGCGACTCGCTGATACCGGCGTCGGCCAGCAGGCGGGCGTCCAGGCGAGCCAGTTGACGGCGGCTGGCCATGCGGCGCTGCCACAGCAGCAAGGTGGACAGAGCGCGCAGCGGCAGCGAAGCGTTGGATTGTTGGGCGTTGCTTTCAAAAACCAGACCGGAACTGAGGGTACGTTCCATGATGTTTCATCCTTCCGCTTATGGCGGGATTAGGTAGTGATTTAACTGATGCCAATGATCCTCCTCTGTCGTCCATAACAGTAGATACAGTTCGGTTGAAAGACGATGGTCCAGTTAACTGTGTAACCCTACTGTTGCACTCTAAACTGGCGTAACTGTACTGGTCCGCCCTTTTTTGGTGCGTTCTGGCTTCGGAGACGGGATCTTTCAGGCGGAAGGGCTAAAAATAACAAGTACAGTAGTACAGTTTTGTTTAAAAATAACTGATGCTGTAATGCTTGCTCCTGTAGGAGCGGCTTTGTGTCGCGAAAGGGGCCGCAAAGCGGCCCCAGGATCACAAGAATAAAGACCGGAACAGCGGAAGCAGGGCCGCCGTTCCATTCCTCATTTGTATCAGCTAGCCAGCATGCGCCCGGTTTCTTCCAGGTTCTCGTGCCAACTCAGGGCTTCACGCAGGATGTGCGGGGTATGGCCGCCACGCTGGCAGGCGCGATCGAAGTAGTCGCTCAGTGCTGCGCGGTAGTCCGGGTGCACACAGTTGTCGATGATCGCCCGGGCGCGCTCGCGTGGCGCCAGGCCGCGCAGGTCGGCCAAGCCTTGCTCGGTGACCAGGATGTCCACATCGTGCTCGGTGTGGTCGACATGGCTGACCATCGGCACCACGCTGGAAATCGCGCCACCCTTGGCAATCGACTTGGTGACGAACACGGCCAGGTGGGCGTTACGGGCGAAGTCACCCGAGCCGCCGATGCCGTTCATCATCTTGGTACCGCACACGTGTGTGGAATTGACGTTGCCGTAGATATCGAACTCAAGCGCGGTGTTGATACCGATGATGCCCAGGCGACGGACCACCTCCGGGTGGTTGGAGATTTCTTGCGGGCGCAGTACCAGCTTGTCCTTGTAACGCTCCAGGTTGCCGAACACGTCGGCGTTGCGGCGGGTCGACAAGGTGATCGAGCTGCCCGAGGCGAAGCTCAGCTTGCCGGCGTCGATCAGGTCGAAGGTGGAGTCCTGCAGTACTTCGGAGTACATGGTCAGGTCTTCGAACGGCGACTCGATCAGGCCGCACATCACTGCGTTGGCAATGCTGCCGATACCGGCCTGCAGCGGGCCGAGCTTGTTGGTCATGCGGCCAGCTTCGACTTCTTTCTTGAGGAAGTTGATCAGATGGTCGGCGATGCCCTGGGTTTCGTCATCCGGCGGCAATACGGTGGACGGCGAGTCCGGCTGGTCGCTGATGACGATGCCGACGATCTTGGCCGGGTCGATCGGGATGGCGCTGCTGCCGATACGGTCGTCGACCTTGACCAGCGGGATTGGCGTGCGGGTCGGGCGGTAGGTCGGGATATAGATGTCGTGCAAGCCTTCGAGGTTGGTGTTGTGCGAGAGGTTGATCTCGACAATCACCTGCTTGGCGAAGATCGCGAAGCTGGCCGAGTTGCCCACCGAGGTAGTTGGCACGATATGGCCTTGCTCGGTGATGGCCACGGCTTCGATGACCGCGATGTCCGGCAGCTTCAGCTGCTGGTTGCGCAGCTGCTCGACGGTTTCCGACAGGTGCTGGTCGATGAACATCACCTGGCCGTCGTTGATGGCCTTGCGCAGGGTGCTGTCGACCTGGAACGGCATGCGGCGAGCCAGCACGCCGGCCTCGGTCAATTGCTTGTCCAGGTCGTTGCCCAGGCTGGCGCCGGTCATCAGGCTGATTTTCAGTGGCGACTGCTTGGCACGTTCGGCCAGTGCATGTGGTACGGCCTTGGCTTCGCCGGCGCGGGTGAAACCGCTCATGCCGACGGTCATGCCGTCCTCGATCAGACCAGCGGCATCAGCCGCACTCATTACCTTGCTGTGCAGGGAGGACAAGCGGATACGATCACGGTACATGGATTGTTATCTCGGGCTACTGAAACTACTGCAGCGCAGTCTAGAGACTTCGCCCCTTGCCGTCCCACGACCATGGTCGTATGAGAAGCCTTGGAATAGAGCCGTTGATCCGGATCAATAAAAGAAAAGCCCCGGCAGATTCTGACCGGGGCTTCCTTTATATCAGCTGGTTTGCAGCTGCCATTGTCACTCCACGGCCTTGACCATGTCTTCGATGACCTTCTTGGCGTCGCCGAACACCATCATGGTCTTGTCGAGATAGAACAGTTCGTTGTCCAGGCCGGCATAGCCGCTGGCCATGGAGCGCTTGTTGACGATGATGGTCTTGGCCTTGAACGCTTCGAGGATCGGCATGCCGGCGATCGGCGACTTGGGGTCGTTCTTCGCCGCAGGGTTCACCACGTCGTTGGCGCCCAGCACCAGCACCACATCGGCCTGGCCGAACTCGGCGTTGATGTCTTCCATCTCGAACACTTGGTCGTACGGCACTTCGGCCTCCGCCAGCAGCACGTTCATGTGCCCGGGCATACGGCCGGCCACCGGGTGGATCGCGTACTTCACGGTCACACCGTTGTGGCTCAGCTTCTCGGTCAGTTCCTTGAGCGCGTGCTGGGCGCGAGCCACCGCCAGGCCATAACCCGGGACGATGATCACGCTGTCGGCGTTGCTGAGCAGGAAGGTGGCATCGTCGGCAGAGCCAGACTTCACCGGGCGCTGCTCTTTGGAGCCTTGCGCCGCGCCAGCATCGGTATCACCACCGAAGCCACCGAGGATGACGTTGAAGAACGAACGGTTCATCGCCTTGCACATGATGTACGAAAGGATGGCACCGGACGAGCCGACCAGAGAGCCTGCGATGATCAGCATCGAGTTGTTCAGCGAGAAGCCGATACCGGCCGCTGCCCAGCCCGAATAGCTGTTAAGCATCGACACCACCACCGGCATGTCGGCGCCCCCGATCGGAATAATGATCAGCACGCCCATGATGAAGGCCAATACCAGCATCAGGGTGAAGGCACTGTAGTGGCCAGTGAAGGTGAACAGCAGGCCCAGGGCGATGGTGGTCAGGCCGAGGATCAGGTTCAGCTTGTGCTGGCCGGCGAACTGTACCGGTGCACCCTGGAACAGGCGGAACTTGTACTTGCCCGACAGCTTGCCGAAGGCGATCACCGAGCCGGAGAAGGTAATGGCACCGATGGCTGCGCCGAGGAACAGCTCCAGGCGGTTGCCGGTGGGGATCGGGTCGCTCATGGCGGCAACGATGCCCATCGATTGCGGTTCCAGCACCGCGGCGATGGCGATGAACACCGCTGCCAGGCCGATCATGCTGTGCATGAAGGCGACCAGTTCCGGCATCTTGGTCATCTCGACGCGCTTGGCCATGATCGAACCGGCGGTGCCGCCGACCAGCAAGCCAACGAGGACGTAGCCGATGCCGGCGGTGGCAAGCTCGGCCCCGAGCTTATAAATGAGGCCGACCGTAGTGACGATGGCGATACCCATGCCGATCATGCCGAACAGGTTGCCGCGGCGCGAGGTAGTCGGGTGCGACAGGCCCTTGAGCGCCTGGATGAAGCACACCGAGGCGACGAGGTAGAGGAGCGTTACCAGATTCATGCTCATGCTTACTTCTGCGCCTCGTTCTTGGTTTTCTTCTTGAACATCTCAAGCATGCGACGGGTGACCAGGAAGCCACCGAACACGTTGACCGCGGCCAGGGCCACCGCCAGGGTGCCCATCAGCTTGCCGGCCGGGGTTACCGTCAGGGCGGCGGCCAGCATGGCTCCGACGATGACGATCGCGGAGATGGCGTTGGTCACGGCCATCAGCGGCGTGTGCAGCGCCGGGGTGACGTTCCACACCACGTGGTAGCCCACATAGATGGCCAGCACGAAGATGATCAGGTTGTAGATGCCATGGGAAATCAGCATGTCTTCCATTGTCGTGCTCCTTAGCCGTTCTTGCGGACGACCTGACCATCACGGCACATCAGGCAGGCCGCGACGATGTCGTCTTCGAGGTTGATGACCAGCGCGCCGTCCTTGTCGAACAGCAGCTTCATGAAGTCCAGCAGGTTGCGTGCATACAGTGCGGAGGCATCGGCGCCCACCTGGGCCGGCAGGTTGGTCGGGCCAACGATGATCACGCCGTTCTCCTGTACCACCTGGTCGGCGACAGTCAGTGGGCAGTTGCCGCCTTGGGCTGCTGCGAGGTCGATGACCACCGAGCCGGGCTTCATCTGCGCGACGGTTTCGGCGCTGAGCAGGGTCGGCGCCTTGCGCCCCGGGATCAGCGCAGTGGTAATGACGATATCCGCCTGCTTCGCGCGTTCGTGCACGGCCTGGGCCTGGCGTTGCATCCAGCTTGCCGGCATCGGACGGGCATAACCGCCGACACCTTCGGCGCACTCGCGCTCTTCATCGGTTTCGTAGGGTACGTCGATGAACTTGGCGCCCAGCGACTCGATCTGCTCCTTCACGGCCGGGCGTACGTCGGATGCCTCGATCACCGCGCCCAGGCGCTTGGCCGTGGCAATGGCCTGCAGGCCGGCTACGCCCGCGCCCAGGATCAGCACGCGCGCGGCCTTGACGGTACCGGCGGCGGTCATGAGCATGGGCATGAAGCGTGGGTAGTGATGGGCAGCCAGCAACACCGCCTTGTAACCGGCGATGTTGGCCTGCGACGACAGCACGTCCAGGCTCTGCGCCCGCGAGGTGCGCGGCGCGGCTTCCAGGGCGAACGCGGTAATGCCGCGCTCGGCCATCTTGCCGATCAGCTCGCTGTTGAAGGGGTTGAGCATGCCCACCAGGAGGCTGCCACTGTTGATCAGGGCCAGTTCCTGGTCGTTGGGGGCGACCACTTTGAGCACCAATTGGGCGCCGTAGGCATCGGCTGCACTCCCTAGGGAAGCACCCACGGCCTCATAGGCACTGTCCGGAATGCTGGCATTGAGCCCTGCCCCCCGTTGGACGGTGACCTGATGGCCCTGGCCAATCAGTTTCTTGATGGTTTCCGGGGTCGCAGCGACCCTTGTCTCACCGGTCTGCGTCTCGAGAGGAACACCAATGTGCACGACTATTTCTCCTGCGGTGACCTTTTGTCTTTTTAAAAGCCAGCGCACTTCGGATGGTGCGCTGGGGCGGCTGTGGAGCGCCGACCCGCCGAATTCCGGGCGGGCGAAGCATTTTGCAGACGAAGCCAGAGGCCTTCAACCGGTTCTGGAGCGAAACGAAGTCAAAACTACAAGTCACCCTGTGACCGTATGTCGCAACGGTCAGGCTGCAGCCTGTCAAACATAGGCTATTGGCAGATTAGGAGAAAAAAACAAAAAATTTGCGGTTGATTCGCTTACGGCTTGGTGAATGTCGCAAAATAACCCGCGAAGCCGCGCCGTAAGCAGGGTTAAAGCGGATTTTTGCTCCTGCATAACAGTTTATGTATATGCGACAAATACATATATCTGTAGGTGTTAAAAATAATTGACTACGGAGTCAATTTATCGTGCCTGCTCACGTCTTGGCCGTGTACGCCTGGGCCTGGCTTACCAGCCAGTCACGGAAGGCGCGCAGCGAAGCCGACTCCACTTTGCGCTCCGGAATCATCAGATAGTAGGCCTTGTCACTACTCAGGGCATGCCTGTTAGCGACCACCAATCTACCCTCCTCCAGCTCGCGCTGGATCAGGAACGGTGGAATCAGGGCGATGCCCATCTCATGCATGGCCGCCTGAGCGAGCATCGAGAATAGTTCATAGCGCGGGCCTGTCATGTCGCGTTCCACATTCATGCCGACGCTGCCGAACCATTGCCGCCAGGCATAGGGGCGCGTGCTCTGCTGCAGCAGTGGCAGTTGGGCAATACGCTGAGCGTCGAGTGTGCCCTGCCCGCCCAGCAGCGCCGGGCTGCACACCGGTACCGGGTTTTCCCCCATCAGCCGGTGCGACTGGGTGCCGGACCAGTCGGCATCGCCGAAGTAGATAGCGGCATCGAAGGTGGTGTCGGCAAACAGGAATGGCCGGGTGCGGTTGGTGAGGTTTACCGTGACCTCCGGGTGGCGCTGCTGGAAGTCCTTTAGCCGTGGTAGCAGCCATTGGGTACCGAAGGTGGGCACGACGGCCAGCTCGATCACGTTGGCGCCCTGCTGGCGCATGACTGACAAGGTGTCGCGCTCTACCGCGTCCAGTTGGGCGGCCACTTGGCGGCTATAGGAAAGGCCTGCTTCGGTCAGCTTCACGCCGCGGCGCGAGCGGCGGAACAGTTCCACATTGAGGAAGGCTTCCAGGCCGCCTATCTGCCGACAGACGGCGCCCTGGGTCAGTGCAAGTTCCTGGGCGGCCTTGGTAAAGCTCTCGTTGCGGGCCGCCGCCTCGAAGCAAACCAAGGCGGCGGTACTGGGGATCTTGCGGCGCATGTACGTCAACCTCACTCGTAAGGCTGTCAATATGGCGTTTTGCCGATTTACGAAGTGACAAATTATCACTAATTGGTGCGCAATCCTCGTTTGTCCCGGCGGCCGATCAGGCCTAGGCTCAAAGGCACAAGAAACTGCCCCCTATTTCGAGGATTTCGCTCATGGCCGGTAAAGCAAGCTTCAACTGGATCGACCCGCTGCTGCTCGATCAGCAGCTCACTGAAGAAGAGCGCATGGTGCGTGACAGCGCTTATCAGTTCGCCCAGGACAAGCTGGCCCCGCGTGTGCTCGAGGCCTTCCGTCATGAACAGACCGACCCGGCGATCTTCCGTGAAATGGGTGAGGTCGGGTTGCTGGGCGCCACCATTCCCGAGCAATACGGTGGCAGTGGCCTGAACTACGTTTGCTACGGCCTGATTGCTCGCGAGGTAGAGCGCATCGACTCGGGTTACCGCTCGATGATGAGCGTGCAGTCGTCGCTGGTGATGGTGCCAATCAACGAGTTCGGTACCGAGGCACAAAAGCAGAAGTACCTACCCAAGCTGGCCAGCGGCGAGTGGATCGGTTGCTTCGGCCTGACCGAGCCCAACCACGGCTCCGACCCGGGTTCGATGATCACTCGTGCCCGGAAGGTCGACGGCGGCTACCGCCTGACTGGCAGCAAGATGTGGATCACCAACAGCCCGATCGCCGATGTATTCGTGGTCTGGGCCAAGGACGATGCGGGTGATATCCGCGGCTTTGTTCTGGAAAAGGGTTGGCAAGGCCTCAGCGCGCCGGCGATTCACGGCAAGGTCGGCCTGCGCGCCTCCATCACTGGCGAAATCGTCATGGATAACGTATTCGTGCCGGAGGAAAACATCTTCCCGGATGTACGCGGCCTCAAAGGCCCGTTCACCTGCCTGAACTCCGCCCGATATGGCATCTCGTGGGGTGCGCTGGGCGCTGCGGAAGCCTGCTGGCACACCGCGCGTCAGTACACCCTGGACCGTCAGCAATTCGGTCGCCCGTTGGCTGCCAACCAGTTGATCCAGAAGAAGCTGGCCGACATGCAGACGGAAATCACCCTGGCACTGCAGGGCTGCCTGCGTCTGGGGCGCATGAAGGACGAAGGCACAGCTGCAGTGGAGATCACCTCGATCATGAAGCGCAACTCGTGTGGCAAGGCGCTGGATATTGCTCGCATGGCGCGTGACATGCTGGGTGGCAATGGCATTTCCGATGAGTTCGGCGTGGCTCGTCACCTGGTCAACCTGGAGGTGGTCAACACCTATGAAGGTACTCACGATGTGCATGCACTGATCCTGGGGCGTGCGCAGACCGGCATCCAGGCCTTCTATTGATAAGGAGCCAGCCCATGGGCGCGCTATCACATCTGCGGGTGCTGGACCTTTCTCGCGTGTTGGCCGGCCCATGGTCTGGCCAGATTCTCGCTGACCTTGGTGCCGATGTGATCAAGGTCGAGCGCCCTGGCAGTGGTGACGATACACGCTCATGGGGGCCGCCCTTCCTCAAGGATGCCGAGGGTGAGAACACCAGTGAGGCGGCCTATTACCTGTCGGCCAACCGCAACAAGCGCTCGGTTACCATCGACTTCACACAGGCCGAGGGGCAGCGCCTGGTGCGTGAGTTGGCGGAGAAGTCCGATATCGTCATCGAGAACTTCAAGGTTGGTGGGTTGGCTGCCTACGGTCTGGACTACCAGAGCCTGAAGGCGATCAACCCGCGGCTTATCTATTGTTCCATCACCGGGTTCGGGCAGACCGGGCCTTATGCAAGGCGCGCGGGTTATGACTTCATGATCCAGGGGTTGGGCGGGCTGATGAGCCTGACCGGCCGCCCGGAAGGTGAGGAAGGTGCGGGGCCGGTCAAGGTAGGGGTGGCGCTGACCGACATCCTTACCGGGTTGTATTCCACGGTGGCGATCCTCGCTGCCCTCGCCCATCGCGAGCAGACCGGGGTGGGCCAGCATGTCGACATGGCGTTGCTCGATGTGCAGGTGGCCTGCCTGGCGAATCAGGCGATGAACTACCTGACCACGGGCAACCCGCCTCGTCGCCTGGGTAATGCGCACCCCAATATCGTGCCTTATCAGGATTTTCCGACGGCGGATGGCGACTTCATCCTTACCGTGGGCAACGATAGCCAGTTCCGCAAGTTCGCCGAGGTGGCCGGGCAGCCGCAGTGGGCGGACGACCCGCGTTTCGCTACCAACAAGCTGCGGGTTGCCAACCGGGCTGAGCTGATTCCTCTGATTCGCCAGGCCACGGTGTTCAAGACCACGGCGGAATGGGTGAGCCAACTGGAGGCTGCAGGTGTGCCGTGCGGGCCTATCAATGACCTGGCGCAGATGTTCCAGGACCCGCAGGTGCTGGCGCGCGGATTGGCGGTAAGCATTCCGCATCCGTTGGCGGGAAGCGTGCCGCAGGTGGCGAGCCCGATACGGCTGTCGGAGACGCCGGTGGAGTACCGTCGGGCGCCGCCGCTGCTGGGTGAGCATACCGAGGTGGTGCTGGAGGATGTATTGGGGCTGGGTGCCGGTGAGGTGCAACGGCTACGCAGTGCTGGCGTCCTTTAAGGGCCTGTGGCCTAGGTGAAAGCGGGGAGGCCGTCAGGCCTTCCCGCTTTGCTTTTCAGCGATATCAAAGTTTCTTGAAATTAAGGGTTGACGCGGTTTCGAATCCCCTTATAATGCGCCCCACTTCTGACGTAGTCGAAGCGCAAAACTTCTTGCAAATCAATTAGTTAGGCGATTCAGGTAGTGTCAGGAGCGCTTCGATCGAATGATCGGCAGCGGTTGAGATGATGGTTGACAGCGCTTCTAAACGCTGTATGATTCGCCTCCCGCTACGAGAGATCGCAGCGAGTCAAGTGTTTGAAGCTAAACGAGTTTCTCGCAAAAAAACTTCAAAATAAACGCTTGACAGCAAATGAGGAAAGCGTAGAATGCGCGCCTCGGTTGAGACGAAAGGCTCTTAACCAAACGCTCTTTAACAAATCGAATCAAGCAATTCGTGTGGGTGCTTGTGAGTACGGACTGATAGTCACAAAGATTATCAGCATCACAAGTGGCCATGCGAGAAATCACATAGTCATTTGAGAATGCTGAGCCAAGTTTAGGGTTTCTTAAAAACCCAAGCAGTATTGAACTGAAGAGTTTGATCATGGCTCAGATTGAACGCTGGCGGCAGGCCTAACACATGCAAGTCGAGCGGATGACGGGAGCTTGCTCCTTGATTCAGCGGCGGACGGGTGAGTAATGCCTAGGAATCTGCCTGGTAGTGGGGGACAACGTTTCGAAAGGAACGCTAATACCGCATACGTCCTACGGGAGAAAGCAGGGGACCTTCGGGCCTTGCGCTATCAGATGAGCCTAGGTCGGATTAGCTAGTTGGTGAGGTAATGGCTCACCAAGGCGACGATCCGTAACTGGTCTGAGAGGATGATCAGTCACACTGGAACTGAGACACGGTCCAGACTCCTACGGGAGGCAGCAGTGGGGAATATTGGACAATGGGCGAAAGCCTGATCCAGCCATGCCGCGTGTGTGAAGAAGGTCTTCGGATTGTAAAGCACTTTAAGTTGGGAGGAAGGGCAGTAAGTTAATACCTTGCTGTTTTGACGTTACCGACAGAATAAGCACCGGCTAACTCTGTGCCAGCAGCCGCGGTAATACAGAGGGTGCAAGCGTTAATCGGAATTACTGGGCGTAAAGCGCGCGTAGGTGGTTCGTTAAG
>NZ_CP177209.1:197500-560000 GCF_046764235.1 Pseudomonas sp. s4
TGCGAATGCTGACATGAGTAACGACAATGCGAGTGAAAAACTCGCACGCCGAAAGACCAAGGTTTCCTGCGCAACGTTAATCGACGCAGGGTTAGTCGGTCCCTAAGGCGAGGCTGAAAAGCGTAGTCGATGGAAAACAGGTTAATATTCCTGTACTTCCAGTTATTGCGATGGAGGGACGGAGAAGGTTAGGCCAGCCTGGCGTTGGTTGTCCAGGTTTAAGGTGGTAGGCTGAAATCTTAGGCAAATCCGGGATTTCAAGGCCGAGAGCTGATGACGAGTTGCCTTTAGGCGACGAAGTGGTTGATACCATGCTTCCAAGAAAAGCTCCTAAGCTTCAGATAACTGGGAACCGTACCCCAAACCGACACAGGTGGTTAGGTAGAGAATACCAAGGCGCTTGAGAGAACTCGGGTGAAGGAACTAGGCAAAATGGCACCGTAACTTCGGGAGAAGGTGCGCCGGCGAGGGTGAAGGACTTGCTCCGTAAGCCCATGCCGGTCGAAGATACCAGGCCGCTGCGACTGTTTATTAAAAACACAGCACTCTGCAAACACGAAAGTGGACGTATAGGGTGTGACGCCTGCCCGGTGCCGGAAGGTTAATTGATGGGGTTAGCGCAAGCGAAGCTCTTGATCGAAGCCCCGGTAAACGGCGGCCGTAACTATAACGGTCCTAAGGTAGCGAAATTCCTTGTCGGGTAAGTTCCGACCTGCACGAATGGCGTAACGATGGCGGCGCTGTCTCCACCCGAGACTCAGTGAAATTGAAATCGCTGTGAAGATGCAGTGTATCCGCGGCTAGACGGAAAGACCCCGTGAACCTTTACTATAGCTTTGCACTGGACTTTGAATTTGCTTGTGTAGGATAGGTGGGAGGCTTTGAAGTGGGGACGCCAGTTCTCATGGAGCCATCCTTGAAATACCACCCTGGCAACTTTGAGGTTCTAACTCAGGTCCGTTATCCGGATCGAGGACAGTGTATGGTGGGTAGTTTGACTGGGGCGGTCTCCTCCCAAAGAGTAACGGAGGAGTACGAAGGTGCGCTCAGACCGGTCGGAAATCGGTCGTAGAGTATAAAGGCAAAAGCGCGCTTGACTGCGAGACAAACACGTCGAGCAGGTACGAAAGTAGGTCTTAGTGATCCGGTGGTTCTGTATGGAAGGGCCATCGCTCAACGGATAAAAGGTACTCCGGGGATAACAGGCTGATACCGCCCAAGAGTTCATATCGACGGCGGTGTTTGGCACCTCGATGTCGGCTCATCACATCCTGGGGCTGAAGCCGGTCCCAAGGGTATGGCTGTTCGCCATTTAAAGTGGTACGCGAGCTGGGTTTAGAACGTCGTGAGACAGTTCGGTCCCTATCTGCCGTGGACGTTTGAGATTTGAGAGGGGCTGCTCCTAGTACGAGAGGACCGGAGTGGACGAACCTCTGGTGTTCCGGTTGTCACGCCAGTGGCATTGCCGGGTAGCTATGTTCGGAAGAGATAACCGCTGAAAGCATCTAAGCGGGAAACTTGCCTCAAGATGAGATCTCACTGGGATCTTGAATCCCCTAAAGGGCCGTCGAAGACTACGACGTTGATAGGTTGGGTGTGTAAGCGCTGTGAGGCGTTGAGCTAACCAATACTAATTGCCCGTGAGGCTTGACCATATAACACCCAAGCAATTTGCTAGCGCAGATTGCGGTGGTGAAGACGAAACAACCGAAAGTTCGCAACATCACAAATATCGCATATCCGAATTCGCTGGGCTGTCCATCTGGACATTCTGGCAGCAGAATTTCTTGACGACCATAGAGCATTGGAACCACCTGATCCCATCCCGAACTCAGCAGTGAAACGATGCATCGCCGATGGTAGTGTGGGGTTTCCCCATGTGAGAGTAGGTCATCGTCAAGATTCATTTCGCAAAACCCCTATCTGCGCATGCAGGTAGGGGTTTTGTCTTTAAGTAGAAGCTATCGCTTCTCCTGGTAGGCTGAAGGCCAGCCGGTGGTGGTAAAAAGGTGGTTGACAGCGTTTCTGAATGCTGTATTATTCACCTCCCGCGACGAGAGATCGAAGCGAGTTAAGTGTCTGAAGTTAAACGAGTTTCTCGCCAAAAACTTCAAAATAAACGCTTGACAGCAAATGAGGAAAGCGTAGAATGCGCGCCTCGGTTGAGACGAAAGGCTCTTAACCAAATGCTCTTTAACAAATCGAATCAAGCAATTCGTGTGGGTGCTTGTGAGTACGGACTGATAGTCACAAAGATTATCAGCATCACAAGTGGCCATGCGAGAAATCACATAGTCATTTGAGATTGCTGAGCCAAGTTTAGGGTTTCTTAAAAACCCAAGCAGTATTGAACTGAAGAGTTTGATCATGGCTCAGATTGAACGCTGGCGGCAGGCCTAACACATGCAAGTCGAGCGGATGACGGGAGCTTGCTCCTTGATTCAGCGGCGGACGGGTGAGTAATGCCTAGGAATCTGCCTGGTAGTGGGGGACAACGTTTCGAAAGGAACGCTAATACCGCATACGTCCTACGGGAGAAAGCAGGGGACCTTCGGGCCTTGCGCTATCAGATGAGCCTAGGTCGGATTAGCTAGTTGGTGAGGTAATGGCTCACCAAGGCGACGATCCGTAACTGGTCTGAGAGGATGATCAGTCACACTGGAACTGAGACACGGTCCAGACTCCTACGGGAGGCAGCAGTGGGGAATATTGGACAATGGGCGAAAGCCTGATCCAGCCATGCCGCGTGTGTGAAGAAGGTCTTCGGATTGTAAAGCACTTTAAGTTGGGAGGAAGGGCAGTAAGTTAATACCTTGCTGTTTTGACGTTACCGACAGAATAAGCACCGGCTAACTCTGTGCCAGCAGCCGCGGTAATACAGAGGGTGCAAGCGTTAATCGGAATTACTGGGCGTAAAGCGCGCGTAGGTGGTTCGTTAAGTTGGATGTGAAAGCCCCGGGCTCAACCTGGGAACTGCATCCAAAACTGGCGAGCTAGAGTACGGTAGAGGGTGGTGGAATTTCCTGTGTAGCGGTGAAATGCGTAGATATAGGAAGGAACACCAGTGGCGAAGGCGACCACCTGGACTGATACTGACACTGAGGTGCGAAAGCGTGGGGAGCAAACAGGATTAGATACCCTGGTAGTCCACGCCGTAAACGATGTCAACTAGCCGTTGGAATCCTTGAGATTTTAGTGGCGCAGCTAACGCATTAAGTTGACCGCCTGGGGAGTACGGCCGCAAGGTTAAAACTCAAATGAATTGACGGGGGCCCGCACAAGCGGTGGAGCATGTGGTTTAATTCGAAGCAACGCGAAGAACCTTACCAGGCCTTGACATGCAGAGAACTTTCCAGAGATGGATTGGTGCCTTCGGGAACTCTGACACAGGTGCTGCATGGCTGTCGTCAGCTCGTGTCGTGAGATGTTGGGTTAAGTCCCGTAACGAGCGCAACCCTTGTCCTTAGTTACCAGCACGTTATGGTGGGCACTCTAAGGAGACTGCCGGTGACAAACCGGAGGAAGGTGGGGATGACGTCAAGTCATCATGGCCCTTACGGCCTGGGCTACACACGTGCTACAATGGTCGGTACAGAGGGTTGCCAAGCCGCGAGGTGGAGCTAATCTCACAAAACCGATCGTAGTCCGGATCGCAGTCTGCAACTCGACTGCGTGAAGTCGGAATCGCTAGTAATCGCGAATCAGAATGTCGCGGTGAATACGTTCCCGGGCCTTGTACACACCGCCCGTCACACCATGGGAGTGGGTTGCACCAGAAGTAGCTAGTCTAACCTTCGGGAGGACGGTTACCACGGTGTGATTCATGACTGGGGTGAAGTCGTAACAAGGTAGCCGTAGGGGAACCTGCGGCTGGATCACCTCCTTAATCGACGACATCAGCCTGCTGATGAGCTCCCACACGAATTGCTTGATTCATTGTAAAAGACGATGCTGTAACGCGACCCTGTTATAGGTCTGTAGCTCAGTTGGTTAGAGCGCACCCCTGATAAGGGTGAGGTCGGCAGTTCAAATCTGCCCAGACCTACCATTACATGGTTCAGCCGTAGAATACGGGGCCATAGCTCAGCTGGGAGAGCGCCTGCCTTGCACGCAGGAGGTCAGCGGTTCGATCCCGCTTGGCTCCACCACTTTCGCCGTACGCAGTAGCTTGTCAGAACTTAGAAATGAACATTCAGTTCGAATGTTGATTTCTGACTTTTGTCAGATCGTTCTTTAAAAATTCGGATATGTGATAGATATAGACTGATGGCCAGTTTCACTGCTGGTTAATCAGGCTAAGGTAAAATTTGTGAGTTCTGCTCGAAAGAGCAACATGCGAATTTTCGGCGAATGTCGTCTTCACAGTATAACCAGATTGCTTGGGGTTATATGGTCAAGTGAAGAAGCGCATACGGTGGATGCCTTGGCAGTCAGAGGCGATGAAAGACGTGGTAGCCTGCGATAAGCTTTGGGGAGTCGGCAAACAGACTGTGATCCAGAGATCTCTGAATGGGGGAACCCACTCAGCATAAGCTGAGTATCTTGTACTGAATACATAGGTGCAAGAGGCGAACCAGGGGAACTGAAACATCTAAGTACCCTGAGGAAAAGAAATCAACCGAGATTCCCTTAGTAGTGGCGAGCGAACGGGGACCAGCCCTTAAGTTGATTTGAGATTAGTGGAACGCTCTGGAAAGTGCGGCCATAGTGGGTGATAGCCCCGTACACGAAAATCTCTTGTCAATGAAATCGAGTAGGACGGAGCACGAGAAACTTTGTCTGAATATGGGGGGACCATCCTCCAAGGCTAAATACTACTGACTGACCGATAGTGAACCAGTACCGTGAGGGAAAGGCGAAAAGAACCCCGGAGAGGGGAGTGAAATAGAACCTGAAACCGTATGCGTACAAGCAGTGGGAGCCTACTTTGTTAGGTGACTGCGTACCTTTTGTATAATGGGTCAGCGACTTATATTCAGTGGCGAGCTTAACCGAATAGGGGAGGCGTAGCGAAAGCGAGTCTTAATAGGGCGTTTAGTCGCTGGGTATAGACCCGAAACCGGGCGATCTATCCATGGGCAGGTTGAAGGTTAGGTAACACTGACTGGAGGACCGAACCGACTACCGTTGAAAAGTTAGCGGATGACCTGTGGATCGGAGTGAAAGGCTAATCAAGCTCGGAGATAGCTGGTTCTCCTCGAAAGCTATTTAGGTAGCGCCTCATGTATCACTCCAGGGGGTAGAGCACTGTTTCGGCTAGGGGGTCATCCCGACTTACCAAACCGATGCAAACTCCGAATACCTGGAAGTGCCGAGCATGGGAGACACACGGCGGGTGCTAACGTCCGTCGTGAAAAGGGAAACAACCCAGACCGTCAGCTAAGGTCCCAAAGTCATGGTTAAGTGGGAAACGATGTGGGAAGGCTTAGACAGCTAGGAGGTTGGCTTAGAAGCAGCCACCCTTTAAAGAAAGCGTAATAGCTCACTAGTCGAGTCGGCCTGCGCGGAAGATGTAACGGGGCTCAAACCATGCACCGAAGCTACGGGTGTCATCTTTGATGACGCGGTAGAGGAGCGTTCTGTAAGCCTGTGAAGGTGAGTTGAGAAGCTTGCTGGAGGTATCAGAAGTGCGAATGCTGACATGAGTAACGACAATGCGAGTGAAAAACTCGCACGCCGAAAGACCAAGGTTTCCTGCGCAACGTTAATCGACGCAGGGTTAGTCGGTCCCTAAGGCGAGGCTGAAAAGCGTAGTCGATGGAAAACAGGTTAATATTCCTGTACTTCCAGTTATTGCGATGGAGGGACGGAGAAGGTTAGGCCAGCCTGGCGTTGGTTGTCCAGGTTTAAGGTGGTAGGCTGAAATCTTAGGCAAATCCGGGATTTCAAGGCCGAGAGCTGATGACGAGTTGCCTCTAGGCGACGAAGTGGTTGATACCATGCTTCCAAGAAAAGCTCCTAAGCTTCAGATAACTGGGAACCGTACCCCAAACCGACACAGGTGGTTAGGTAGAGAATACCAAGGCGCTTGAGAGAACTCGGGTGAAGGAACTAGGCAAAATGGCACCGTAACTTCGGGAGAAGGTGCGCCGGCGAGGGTGAAGGACTTGCTCCGTAAGCCCATGCCGGTCGAAGATACCAGGCCGCTGCGACTGTTTATTAAAAACACAGCACTCTGCAAACACGAAAGTGGACGTATAGGGTGTGACGCCTGCCCGGTGCCGGAAGGTTAATTGATGGGGTTAGCGCAAGCGAAGCTCTTGATCGAAGCCCCGGTAAACGGCGGCCGTAACTATAACGGTCCTAAGGTAGCGAAATTCCTTGTCGGGTAAGTTCCGACCTGCACGAATGGCGTAACGATGGCGGCGCTGTCTCCACCCGAGACTCAGTGAAATTGAAATCGCTGTGAAGATGCAGTGTATCCGCGGCTAGACGGAAAGACCCCGTGAACCTTTACTATAGCTTTGCACTGGACTTTGAATTTGCTTGTGTAGGATAGGTGGGAGGCTTTGAAGTGGGGACGCCAGTTCTCATGGAGCCATCCTTGAAATACCACCCTGGCAACTTTGAGGTTCTAACTCAGGTCCGTTATCCGGATCGAGGACAGTGTATGGTGGGTAGTTTGACTGGGGCGGTCTCCTCCCAAAGAGTAACGGAGGAGTACGAAGGTGCGCTCAGACCGGTCGGAAATCGGTCGTAGAGTATAAAGGCAAAAGCGCGCTTGACTGCGAGACAAACACGTCGAGCAGGTACGAAAGTAGGTCTTAGTGATCCGGTGGTTCTGTATGGAAGGGCCATCGCTCAACGGATAAAAGGTACTCCGGGGATAACAGGCTGATACCGCCCAAGAGTTCATATCGACGGCGGTGTTTGGCACCTCGATGTCGGCTCATCACATCCTGGGGCTGAAGCCGGTCCCAAGGGTATGGCTGTTCGCCATTTAAAGTGGTACGCGAGCTGGGTTTAGAACGTCGTGAGACAGTTCGGTCCCTATCTGCCGTGGACGTTTGAGATTTGAGAGGGGCTGCTCCTAGTACGAGAGGACCGGAGTGGACGAACCTCTGGTGTTCCGGTTGTCACGCCAGTGGCATTGCCGGGTAGCTATGTTCGGAAGAGATAACCGCTGAAAGCATCTAAGCGGGAAACTTGCCTCAAGATGAGATCTCACTGGGATCTTGAATCCCCTGAAGGGCCGTCGAAGACTACGACGTTGATAGGTTGGGTGTGTAAGCGCTGTGAGGCGTTGAGCTAACCAATACTAATTGCCCGTGAGGCTTGACCATATAACACCCAAGCAATTTGCTAGCGCAGATTGCGGTGGTGAAGACGAAACAACCGAAAGTTCGCAACATCACAAATATCGCATATCCGAATTCGCTGGGCTGTCCATCTGGACATTCTGGCAACAGAATTTCTTGACGACCATAGAGCATTGGAACCACCTGATCCCATCCCGAACTCAGCAGTGAAACGATGCATCGCCGATGGTAGTGTGGGGTTTCCCCATGTGAGAGTAGGTCATCGTCAAGATTCATTTCGCAAAACCCCTATCTGCACATGCAGGTAGGGGTTTTGTCTTTAAGTAGGAACTACAGAGATTCGCAGGTACGTCCGAGGGACGGGCCAGCACACAGAATTTCTTGACGACCATAGAGCATTGGAACCACCTGATCCCATCCCGAACTCAGCAGTGAAACGATGCATCGCCGATGGTAGTGTGGGGCTTCCCCATGTGAGAGTAGGACATCGTCAAGATTCAAATCCAAAGCCCCTGTCTGCGATGCAGACAGGGGCTTTGTCTTTCAGGGCCCAAAGACCCCAGGGCTTGTGTGCGTCGCAATCAGCTCAGAACTGATAGCTGACCGTGGCACTGACATTGCGCTCTTCACCCATGTAGCAGTAGTTCAAGCTGGCACACGAAGTGATGTAGCTTTCATTGGTAAGGTTGTTGGCGTTCAAGCGCACATCCATCCCCCGCAGCCCGACCTTGCCCAGGTCATAGCCGATCGAGGCGTCGAACAGGGTATAGGAGGGCACCTTCATACTGTTTTCCGCATCCACCCAGCTGTACCCCACATACCGCACCCCACCACCCAAGCGCATGCCATCCAGGGCCCCCTGGTGGAAGTTGTAGTCAGCCCAAAGCGAGAACATCTGTTTCGGTGCCTGGGTTGGCGAATTGCCCTTGTTATCCAGATTGCCGGACACCAGGCTGGGCATCGACTTTGCGTACTCGATATCGGTAAAGGTATAGCCGCCCAGCAGCTTCAAGCTGTCGGTCAGTTGCACATGGGCCTCCAGTTCAAGCCCTTGTGAGCGAACTTGCCCTACAGGGCGATAGAAGTCCTCGTCAGGCTGCTTCGAGGCCAGGTTCTCTTGCTCGATGCGGAACACCGATGCGGTGAACAGATTGTCGCTACCCGGCGGCTGATACTTGATGCCAGCCTCCCATTGAGTGCCTTCGGTCGGTGCCAGAGGGCGTCCTTCCTGGTCGGACACGGTATTGGGGTTGAACGACTCCGAGTAGCTGAAATAGGGCGCAATGCCGTTCTCGAACAGGTAGAGCACCCCTGCGCGGGTAGTGAACCTGGAGCGCTGGTCACTGACCTTTGTGTTGCTGTCGCGATTTTCCTCGGACACCTTCACCCAGTCCTGGCGCAGCCCCAACGAGAAGCGCCATTGGTCCAGCTCCACCAGGTCCTGCAGGTAAACGCCCGTTTGCTGCAAGCGCCGCTGGTAGCGGTTCTCGCCCAGCACCTGAAGGTTGCCGTTGCCGTACTGCGGGTTGCCTGCATCCAGCGGATCGACTGTGCCATAACGCCAGGCCACGTCAGCCTTGCGTCGCTGGTAGTCGGTGCCCAGCAGCAAGGTGTGTTTGGCGGCCCCGGTGAAGAATTCCGCCTGCAGCATGTTGTCGATGATGTACGAATGCAGGCGTTCGTCGCCGCCGGTATAGGCGCGGTTGAGGATATTGCTGTCGGCATCCGCCCAGCCGGCGGAATACACCTGGTCCATCGACACGTCGGAATCCTGATAGCGGAAGTTCTGGCGTGCCGTGAACACATCGTTGAAGCGATGCTCGAACTGATAGCTGAAGGACTGTTGGGTACGCTCGTAGTTGTCGATACCCGGCTCGCCTTCGAAGAAATGGTCCGAAAGGCGCAAGCCGTTGCGCTTGTGCAGCATGCCATCTGCGGGGTTACCGCCGTGATAGCCGCCGTTGGGGTCATGTTGCAGGTAGGCCTGCAGGGTCAGCGAAGTGTCTTCGCTGAAGTCGATGCTGACGGCCGGCGCGATGGCATAGCGTTCTTCCTTGTTGTGGTCGAACTGCGTGTCGGAAGCATCCGCCAGGCCTGTCAGGCGATAAGCGATACGCTTGTCGTCATCCACGGGGCCGCTGAAATCGAAACCCATGCCGCGCTGGCCTTGGGTACCGAGGGTGGCCTGGACTTGATGGTAGGGGGTGAACAGCGGCTTCTTGGTGGTCAGTGCCACCAGGCCTCCTGGCGAGCTACGGCCATACAGTACCGAAGACGGTCCCTTGAGGATATCGATGCGCTCCAGGAAGTACGGGTCCACCTGCATGGTGCTGTAGGTGCCGTTGTCTCCCATCGACTTGAGCCCGTCGACGTAGATGTTGTCTACCGAGCCGTCGTTGAAGCCACGCATGGCCACATAGTCATAACGATGGGTCGCCCCGTAGGGGTTGGTCAGTACCCCAGGTGTGTAGCGCATGGCTTGGGCAACCGTTTGTGAGCCTTGGTCGTCCATCTGCTGTCGGGTAACCACCGAGACCGATTGTGATGTCTCTACCAGCGGCATGCTGGTCTTGGTCGCCACCTGGCTGTGGGTAGCGTTGTAACCCTCCATGCTGCCCAATGCATTGCCAAGTGTGAAGCTACGGACATCGGTGTCTGGCAATGACAATGCAGCGCCTTGGGGTTGTACCTGCAGCACGTAGCTGCGGCCGTTCTGGTTAACGGCTCCCAGGCCGCTGCCATTTAGCAACTGGCGCAGTGCCTGATCGGTAGAGTACTGCCCCTGCAGACCATTCGACTGCAAGCCTTGGGTGAGCTGGGGTGTGCTCGACAGGGTGATGCCAGCCTGGCGGGCGAACTGGTTGAGCACATCATCCAACTGGCCGGCCGGGATCGCGTAGTGGTGGCTTACCTGGGCCGTTTCTGCTGCTATGGACAGTGGTGTGACGGCTGTCAGGCCCAAGGAGGTGCCAAACAGGGCAGCCCGGACTGCATTGCGTAAATATACTGAGTGCAAGACAGGTCGAAAATCATTCGCGTTAAATGTGCGCATATGCGCGGGAGCGGTAGGCATGAGGGGTCCGTTGAAGTGAGAGGGCAGGAGGTGTCGCTTACTGTCCTAGCCGGACCGACATTCAAAACCCGTCAAAAAAGTTATTGGGGCCGCCACGCGCCCCATCGCCGGCAAGCCAGCTCCCACAGGTATTGCATAGCCCTCAGGCCTTTTGCGATCTCTGTGGGAGCTGGCTTGCCGGCGATGGGCTGCATAGCAGCCCTGAACGCAAAAGCCGCCGTCAGTTCAGGCCAGCCCCTCCACGCGCACCCACCAGCGTGTACGTTGGCGAAGCCGTACGGGTAGCGTCCGTGGTATCAGCTGTAGCAGTTGCTCCGGGTCTTCGAGGCGAAATACACCCGACAGGCGCAAATCGGCAATGTCGTCGCTACAGCCCAGGTAACCATGGCGATAACGGCTGACCTGCGCAAGGAAGTCGAACAGGCGCATGTCCCGGGTGACGATCAGGCCTTCTGTCCAGGCCATCGCATCCATGTCCACCTGTTCGAGCTGGTGTGTGCCTAGCGCATCCAGGCGCCAGTTCTGGCCGCTTTCGATCCATTGCAGCTGGCCATTGTCAGGCCGGTGTATCGCCACCCTGCCATGGCTGACACTGACCTGCGTGCAGTCGCTGTCCTGACGTGCCACAAAGCGTCCTTCGAACCCTTCCAGTAACGCGTCACGAGTTTCTACAAGCAAGGAACGCTGCGGGTTGCAGGCAATCATCAATTCCCCCTGCTTCAGGCGGACCAGGCGCTGCTGGTCATTGAAGGCCAGGTCGACGGTACTGCGGGTGTTGAGTTGCATCTGCGAGCCATCGGGAAGCGCAAAGCTGCGTCGTTCGCCCGTGCCGGTGGCGTAGTCTGATGTCCAGGCGTTGACCGCATCGAGGTCTTTTCCCAGCCATGCCGCCGTCCCTACCATGGCAACGCCGCCAAGCAGTTTCAGCGCCTGCCGACGATGCAGGCGGCGCTGGCTGGTCTCCAGGGTTTGCAAAGCCAGCCCGGCACCGGGTATGGCACGCAGGTCGAGGTCCTGATGCAGGTGAATTACTCGTTGCCAAGCCTGCTCGTGTTCGTGGTGGGCAGTGCGCCATTGCCTGCACTCTTGTTGCAGGGCAGGGGCATGCCCGCTCTCGCGCAGCCTCAGCATCAACTGGATGGCCTGCTTGACTGCTGTTGCGCCGGGCTGTGAAGCGGTCATTACGTCAACACTCGTCGGCGTAGCGCAGCAAGTAGCAATGGTAGAGCGCGTCGGCGATATAGCGCTCCACGGTACGCACCGAGATCCCCATCTGGTCGGCGATCGCCTGGTGCTTCAGCCCCTCGCATTGGGCAAGCAGGAATGCACGACGTACTTTGGGCTTGAGGCCTTCGAGCATGCGCGCGATGCGCTCCAGCAATTCCAGCAGCAGCTCACGGGTTTCGGCCGAAGGGGCCTGCGCTTCCGGCAACTGTGCCAGTGCTTCGAGATAGGCCCTGTGCAGTTCCTCGCGCCGCCAGTGGTCGATCACGAGCCCACGCGCAACCGTTCTCAGGAAAGCCCGGGGTGTGTTCAGTTGCAGATGTTCGCGACGTTGCAACAGGCGTACGAAGGTGTCCTGAGCCAGGTCTGCGGCATCGGCGGCGTTGCCCAGCTTGCTGCGTAGCCAGGCATGCAACCAACCGTGGTGGTCACTGTAGAGCGTTTGCACGGAATCGTTGCTGGGCATGGGAGGGCGCTGCCACCAATGGACATGAATGATAATTAGTCTCATTGTTGACAAGGGCAGATCAATTTGCAACCTATTCGACCGCACCTTGATGCAGTCACTGCTCGCTAGCGGCTCCGTTGTGTATCCAGGTACTTGCGGATTACCCGCGATGCGTTATTCAGGTGTCGTTCCAGCACCGTTACTGCTTCATCCACCAGCTTGTCGCCAGCCGCATCCGCCAGTGCGTTGTGATCGTCCTGGGTGAGCTTGCCCAGGCCCATGGACGAAAGATGAAACCGCAGGAAGCGCTCTTCCTCGTTCAATTCGTCCTCGATCAGGCGCAGCAGCTTCTTGTTCGGCGCCTTGCTGTACAGCGACATGTGGAACAGGCGATTGAGGCGGCCGATTTCGGCGTGACGGGTTTCGTTTTCCAGTTGCTGGATATACCCGCGGGCACTGGCGATGTCGTTGGCATCGAGCAGCGGAATGGACTGGCGCAGTGCCTCGGTCTCAAGCAGCACGCGCAGGGCATAGGTGTCCACCGCATCCTCGCCGATCAGCGGCGCAACAACCGCGCCCTTGTGCATTTCCACTTTCAGCAGTGATTGCGCTTCCAGCTGGCGCAGGGCTTCGCGAACGGGCATGCGGCTTACACCGAACAAGGTAGCGAGCTCTTGTTGGCGGATGGCAGTACCAGGGGGCAAACGGCCATCAAGAATGGCACTACGCAGGCGTTCTTCGATCACGCCACGGGCCTGGTGCGGCAACAGCTGCTCGCTGGCCAGCACATTGCTCAATTTGATTTTCTCGGCCACGCGACGTCTGCCTCAACGATGACTAAAGTTGGATCCAATGAAGCTAGTAACAGCTCTTGGGGGTGTCAAACCTGTACACCTAATGGAGCAGGCGCCCCCAAAAGCGCGGCTATGGTGGATGAAGTCGAAGGGCAAAGGAAGCGGCCCACACAAGGTTATAACCAGAAAGTGTAGGTCGACTGACCGGCGGGTGCATGATTGCAGGATGCCATTGTCTTTTGCCGTTGCAGGCCGCACCATCGCTGCTTTCGACTGGCCTGAACAGGGCTTGGCAGTGGCGATATCCTGGATGCTCAAAACCGTTGTGCAACGTGTCGGCCTTGCTGCGCTGCTGGGCAGCCTGCTGCTGGGCGGGCTGTACGCGGATTGGGACTTTTCCCAGATCAGCCGCAAGTCGCAGGCCCTGTATGGCCCCTTGGGCGCCGGGCAGGGCCGTATCGATGCCTGGCAGAGCCTGATGGCTACGCAGAAGCAGGGTACGGAGCTTGAGCGATTGCAGGTGGTCAACCGCTTCTTCAACCAGCAATTGCGCTATGTAGAGGACATCGACCTGTGGCACGAGGTCGACTATTGGGCCACGCCGGTGCAGGCGCTGATCAAGGGTGCAGGGGACTGCGAGGACTACGCCATCGCCAAGTATTTCAGCCTGCGGCGCATGGGTATTCCCAGTGAAAAGCTGCGCATTACCTACGTAAAGGCGCTGCGGCAGAACCGGGCGCACATGGTCCTGACCTATTATTCAAGCCCACAGGCTCAACCATTGGTACTCGACAGCCTAATGGATGCCATCAAGCCGGCCAGCCAGCGTACCGACCTGCTGCCGGTGTACGCCTTCAATGGTGAGGGTTTGTGGCTGACGGGCGCCGCAGGCAACAAGAAGGTCGGCGATACCAAGCGGCTGTCACGCTGGCAGGATTTGCTGAAGAAAATGCAGGCCGAAGGGTTCCCGGCCGAGCCGGTTTACTGAAGGAGCACAGATGTCACTGTTCAAACAATTGCTGTTGGCCATTTGCCTCTTCCTGGTGGTCGCCTTCAGTGGCAGTTTCATGGTCAGCCTGGAAAGCTCGCGCAGCCAGTACGTCAACCAGTTGCGCTCGCACGCCCAGGATGCGGCGACAGCGCTGGCGCTGTCGCTGACGCCGAATATCGATGACCCGGCGATGGTCGAGCTGATGGTCAGTTCGATCTTTGACAGTGGTTATTACTCAAGTATCAAGGTTGTCGACCTAGGTTCCAATGCTGTGCTGGTAGAGCGCCACGCCGAGCCGGACCCCGGCGGTGTACCGCGCTGGTTCGTGGGCCTGATCGGCCTGGAAGCTGCCGGCGGCGACGCCATCGTCAGCCGTGGCTGGCAGCAGGCTGCGCGTGTTGAGGTGATCAGCCACCCGATGTTCGCCATTGCCAAGCTCTGGCAAAGCGCCCTGGGCAGCCTGGGTTGGCTGCTGCTGTGTGGCGCGGCCAGCGCCGTACTCGGCGCCTTGCTCCTGCGTCGCCAGTTGCGGCCGCTGGACTACATGGTCGAGCAGTCCCACGCCATTGCCCGCCGCGAATTCCTCAGCCTGCCTGAGTTGCCGCGCACACCGGAGCTGCGCCGGGTAGTGCAGGCGATGAACCAGATGGTCGAGAAGCTCAAGGCACTGTTCACCGAGCAGGCCGAGCGCAGCGAGCGGCTGCGTGCCGAGTCCTATCAGGACAGCCTGACCGGGCTCTCCAACCGCCGTTATTTCGAGATGCAGTTGAACACCCGGGTGAGCAACCTGGAAGAAGCGCGCGCCGGCTACCTGCTGTTGCTGCGGGTCCAGGGGCTGGCGGGGTTGAACGCCCGTCTTGGCGGCCAGCGTACCGACCAGTTGCTACAGGCTGTGGGTGAGCAGTTGCGTCGCACCTGTGCCAGCTACCCGGAAACCAACGACCTGATTTCCCGCAGCCGCGGGGGCGAGTTCGCCGTGTTGGCGCCGGGCATGGTGCATGAAGAGGCGGTACAGCTTGCCCAGGCCTTGGAAGCAACGCTGCACAGCCTGCACGAAACAGGCGCTAGTGATATAGACCCGGTGGCTTGTATCGGCCTGGCGCCGTTCAACCCCGGTGATTCACCACAGGCATTGCTGAAGCTTGCCGACGAGGCGCTGGCACGCGCCGAGAACCAGCCAACACCGGGTTGGGTATGCCTTGAACTAGGTGTGGCCGCAGTTGCTGCGGATAGTCAGCATGTCTGGCATGAGCGGCTGGACCAGGCATTCAATAATGGGCAATTTGAACTGTTCTTCCAGCCAGTCGTAGATTGCGCTTCTGTACAACGGGTACTGCACCACAAGGTGATTTCGCGTTTGCAGGATGGCCAGGGCGAGGCGCTGCCGGCAGGCCGCTTCCTGCCCTGGCTGGAGCGCTTCGGCTGGATGCCGCGGCTTGATGTGCTGGTGTTGGAGAAGGTGCTGGCGCACCTTCGAGGGCATGAACAGGTGTTGGCGCTGAACCTGTCCGCCGCCACCCTGGCCGACCCCAAGGCCCTGCAGCGTGTCTTCGAGCTTCTGGGCCAAAACACGGCGCTTGGTCCGCGGCTGGTTTTCGAAATTGGCGAGGAACAGTTGCCTGAGCAGGCGGTTCTGGAACAACTCACCCGGCGCCTGCACGCGCTTGGCTTCGGCTTGGCGCTGCAACGCTTTGGTGGGCGTTTCAGCATGATCGGCAACCTGGCGCACCTGGGCCTGGCATACCTGAAGATCGATGGCAGCTACATCCGCAACATTGACCAAGAGCAGCACAAGCGGCTGTTCATCGAAGCGGTCCAGCGTGCCGCACACAGTATCGACCTGCCGCTGATTGCCGAGCGGGTCGAGACGGAAGGTGAGCGGTTGGTGTTGCGGGAGATGGGTGTAGGCGGGATTCAGGGGCAGTTGGTTGGTGAGCCTGCCCCCTGGCGCTGAGGGTATGCGGTCCCTTGTAGGAGCGGCCTTGTGTCGCGAAAGGGCTGCACAGCGGCCCCAGGATTTCAGCAAAGACGCAAAAATCGCTGGGGCTGCTGTGCAGCCCTTTCGCGACACAAGGCTGCTCCTACAACGAACACGGTAGGAATGGCGGTCAACGCTCGCGCAACGCCTCCGAACGCGCCTTCATGATCGGCTTGAGCAGGTAGCTCATGATGGTCTTCTTGCCGGTCATGATATCGACCGTCGCCACCATCCCCGGAATGATCAGCAGCGGCTTCTCGTCAGTGCCCAGGTGGCTGCGGTCGGTGCGCAGCTTGATCAGGTAATAGGTGGTCTTCTTGTCTTCATCGGTGATGGTGTCGGCACCGATCTGCTCCAGCTTGGCCTTCAGCCCACCGTAGATGGTGTAGTCATAGGCCGTGAACTTGACCGTCGCTTCCTGACCAGGGTGCAGGAAGGCGATGTCCTTGGGCAGGATCTTCGCCTCGATAACCAGTGAGTCGTCCAGCGGCACGATTTCTATGATATCGCTGCCCGGCTGGATCACCCCGCCAATGGTATTCACCAGCAGTTGCTTGACGATACCGCGTACCGGCGAAGTAACCATGGTGCGGTGCACGCGATCATCCAGCGCCTTGCTGGTTGCCGTGGCTTTGTTCAGCTCTGTGCGCGCTTCGTTCAGCTGGGTCAGCGCTTCGCTACGGAATTTGCCACGGGTCTCTTCGATCTTGCTTTGCACCTCGCGAATGGCCGCCTCGGCACGCGGGATAGCCAGCGCTGTGGAGTCCAGCTGACCGCGGTTCTCCACCTCGGCACGACGCAGGCGCAGCACTTCAACCTGCGAGATTGCGCCGGTTGCCACCAGTGGCTCGGACATGCTGATCTCTTTACGCAACAGTTCCAGGCTGTTGGCGTACTGGGCGCGCTTTGAGCTGAACTCGCGCAGCTCCTGCTGGCGCTGGACCAGTTGTTGCTGCAAGCCACCAATCTCGTCCTGCAGTTGCTGGCGCCGGCTCTGGTACAGCGACTCTTCGCTTGCTGCCTGGCTTGGCGCGGCCTTGCGCAGTTCCTCATCGATCTTCAACGGGGTGTCGCCCACTTCGGCACTCAGGCGCTCGACGCGCAAAGCCATGGCCAGGCGGTCGGCCTCGGTTTCACCCACATTGGAGGCGAATCGGGTTTCATCCAGGCGCAGCAATGGCTGGCCCACTTCGACGATCTGCCCTTCCTTGGCGAAGATCTCGGCGACTATACCCCCCTCCAGGTTCTGAATCTTCTGCACCTTGGACGACGGAATGGCCTTGCCTTCACCCCGCGTAACTTCGTCGATGGGCGCGACGCTGGCCCACACGATCAGGAACACGAAGAACAGGATCACGCCCCAGATGGTCAGCCGCACGACTCGCGGCGCATCCTCGATCAGGGCCTTGTTGACCTCTGGCAGCGGCTGCCCGCCCAGTGAATCGGACCCTTTGAAATAGCGCCGCAGGCCTTCCTTGAATTGCCCTACATCCAGCTTATGCAACACTGATCTGCCCCTTCTTCAGCGCATCCATGACCGCGGCTTTCGGGCCGTCGGCGACAATCTGCCCGCGATCGATCACGATCAGTCGGTCCACCAGTGACAGCAGCGAGGCACGGTGAGTGACCAGCAGCATCGTCTTGCCTTCCACTACCGCCTGCAGCCGCTGCTTGAGGCGTTCTTCGCCGGTGTTGTCCATGGCGCTGGTCGGTTCGTCCAGCAGCAGGATCTGCGGGTTGAGCAACAGCGCGCGGCCCAGGGCGACGTTCTGTCGCTGGCCGCCGGACAGGTTCTGCCCGCGCTCACCCACCTGCAGCTCGTAGCCGTCCGGGTGCAACCGGGCGAATTCATGTACGCCTGCCAGTTCAGCAGCCTGCAGGATCAACTCATCCTCGATGTAGCGGGCCCCGCTGACCAGGTTATCGCGCAGGGTACCGGCCAGCAGCTGAATGTCCTGCGGCACGTAGCCGATGTTGTGGCGCAGTTCGCTGACGTCAATCTGGCGAATGTCCACGCCGTCGACCAGCAGCGAGCCGCTGTCGGCCTCGTACAGGCCGACGATGAGCTTGGCCAACGAGCTCTTGCCCGAGCCACTGCGGCCGATAATGCCCACCTTCTCGCCGGGGCGGATGGTGAGGTTGATGTTCTTCAGGGCCTGGTTCTGTTGGTTCGGATAGGTGAAATCGACCCCGCGGAACTCGACGCTGCCCTGCAGCACCTTGCGGCTCAGCGGGCGTTCTTCGAAGTTGCGCTCTTGCGGTAGTTCCATCATGTGGTCGGTGGAGACCATGGTCACCTTGGCTTGCTGATAGCGGGCGAGCAGGCCGTTGAGCTGGCCCAGCGGCCCGAGGGCGCGGCCGCTGAGCATGTAGCAGGCTACCAGGCCGCCCATGCTCAGGTTGCCGTCGATGATCAGGTATACGCCGACGCAGATCATTGCCACGCCTGCCAGTTGCTGGATCAGCAGGGTGATGTTCATCGCCAGGCTCGACAGCACTTTCACCCGCAGTTCCAGGCGGCTGAGGGTACCGAGGGTCTGCTCCCACATGTACTGGCGTTCGCTTTCGGCGTTGTTGACCTTTACCGCATCCAGGCCGGCAAGGGTCTCGATCAGGCTGGACTGGCGCTCCGAAGCCAGGGCCATGGTCCGTTCCATGGTCGCCATCAGTGGCCGTTGCAGTGCGTAGCCGATGCCCAGGGCCAGTGGGAAGGCGATGATCGGGATCCACACCAGGTGCCCGCCAATGATGGCGATGACAATCAGAATAAGGACGGTGAACGGCAGGTCGATCAGGCTGGTCAGGGTCAGCGAAGCGAGGAAGTCACGCAGGCCCTGGAACTCATGAATGTTCTGGGCAAAGCTGCCGACCCTCGCAGGGCGGTACTTCATCGACATGCCGACGATACGTTCGAACAGCGTTGCCGAAATGATCAGGTCGGTCTTCTTGCCAGCCAGGTCCAGGCACAAGCCGCGCAGGCCCTTGAGGATCAGGTCGAAGATGTAGGCGCCGGCGATGCCGACGGCCAGTACCCAGAGGGTCGAGGTGGCCTGGTTGGGTACCACCCGGTCATATACGTTCATCACGAACAGTGGCGCGGCCAGGGCGATCAGGTTGATCACCAGGCTGGCGGCGATGGCGTCGATATACAGCCACTTGCTGCGCAGCAAGGTATCGCGGAACCACGACTTCGCCCGCGGGATGAGGTTGCCGTGGTTGACGTCGAACTTGTGCTGCGGCTGGGCAAAGAATACCCGACCACTGTAATCGCTCTGCAGGGCTTCGCGGCTGACATGCACCTCGCCGCCATCGCTCTCGCTGAGCAACAGGCGTGCGGTGTCTTCGTTCTCCCAGCCCAGCAGGACGGCGCTGCGGCCTTCCTTGAGCAGCAACATGGCTGGCATGGCGATGCTCGGGATCTGCTCCAGCTTACGCTGCAGCAGGCGCCCCTGCAGGCCGGCCCTGGCGGCAGCGCGGGGCAGCAACTCGGGGCTCAGGCGCTGGGCCGGCAACGGCAGGCCGGTGGTCAGCATGACCCGGCTTGCAGGTTTCTGGTGCAGGACACACAGGCTCAACAGACTATCCAGCAGGGGATCGTCATGCTGACTGCGTGGATCGTGGCTGAGTTGGACTCGACTGACTTCGGATTCCACGCGGCGCTCTCTTCATCCTTGTGGTGGGTGGGGTGGGTGTGCCGCCGTTCAGGCTGGCTCACCCGTGCTGCCAGGCAGTGGTCATGAGGCTACGGCACCCTGGCGCTTGGGCAACCGGCTAATGGTCGCCTTGAATCGGTATTGAGTAAACAGTTCTGCGGTCTTCATTCCTGGCAGACGGTGCTGGGTGGTGGATGTTTCATTTTTGATCCAGTCAGCATCCAGATCGAATCAGTTTTCAGCATAGCCTGCCATCCAGCTGGCGACAGAGGTGTTGCGGTATTGCTCTGCACCATGGTCAAGAAACAGGCGCTGATTTGTTGACGAACTTGCGCGACTAATTAGGCAAAATTCATCTATTAGAAAAGCGTTCTCTGACAAACCTGGTCTATACAAACGGTGACGCTTTCTCGTATTAGGGCTGGCAGTATTTACGCTGTGGTTCGCTATCTCTTTGATCTGCGGCAAATTGGCACCCTTATTGTGCAACTGTACTGGCTACCGAGAGTCGCGAACTGTCACAAGGCCCAGGTTCTGCGCGGCCTCCAGTAACCGTCGGGCCCCCTTTAGGCAAGGTTTGTGCTTTTGACAAAGCTATTGTTTGAACGAGCTGAAGGTGATTTGTAAATTGACGCTCGAATTTTGACAGTTGCCGATGAAAGGGTGTCCTGACCCATCCGATACCATCACCTAAGCGCCGAGAAAGATGCTCTGAATGTCGCGTTGCGCGCGCTTTAGGTGATGTATGACACTTGTCCCCAGAAAGCACATGGTTAATATGCGAATATCAATGTGACATTACATTGGCGATTGTTTAGGATGGCAGAATGCAGGTCAATAGTTTGGCATTTGGTAAATTTAAATAAGTTATAGACGGAATATTGACGCCGGTAAGCGTCGAAAGATCATCAACATATTTCCGCCTGAAGTGGTCTGCGAGTGCCGCTCTGGCAGGGAAGTACCTATCGGGTCACACGGAGAGTCCAATGAGCAGCGTTGTAGCCATCGTCAAAAGTCTTGTTGGCCAGGTTATTGCGGTATCCCCAGAGGGCATTCGGCGTGTTCTGATCGAAGGGGACCGCCTGCTGGCTGGTGAAGAAGTGCTCACCGGCCCAGGCGGTGCAGTTACTTTGGAGCTGGCCGACGGCCGTTTGCTTGACCTGGGTCGAGACAGCCAGTGGAGCGCTGATGCGCCTGACAGCAGCACCGACCTGAGTCAGGCTACCGCGCAGGCCGCGCCGTCAGTGGAAGAGCTGCAACAGGCGATCGCCGCCGGTGTCGACCCGACTACCGAGCTTGAAGCAACTGCGGCTGGCCCGTCGTCGGCGGGCGGTGGTGGTGCACTTGGCGGTGGCCACAGCTTTGTCATGCTCGAAGAAACCGCAGGCCGGGTCGACCCTACCGTCGGCTTTCCGACTGATGGGCTGGGCTTTGCTGCCGTGCTCGATGGCGAAGAGGTTGGCCAGCTGGATGCCACCAGCAACAACCAGGTGACTACTCCGACGACCGATACCAATGTTGCTACCGACCTGGTTCTGGGCGCTACCTCTTCCATCAGTGAAGCGGGTGGCGTAATCGTTTATACCGCTACGGTTGGCCAGGCGCCGACCACAAACCTGGTGGTCACCCTGTCCAACGGTGCCGTGATTGTCATTCCGGCCGGGCAGACCACTGGGAGCGTAAACGTCGTGGTCCCCGCGAACGATACCCCGTATATCGACGGCGGCCAGATTTCGGCGACCGTAACGGGCACCACCGGGGGCGGCGGGCTGATAGTGACTGTGCCGCAAACACCAGCGGTTACTCAGGTTACCGATACCGTCGACACCACCACCGCGACCCTGACGGCGACCCCGTCGGTGACCGAAGGCGGGGTGATCACCTACACCGTGACCCTGAGCAACCCGGCTCAGACTCCGGTGACCGTGACCCTGTCCAATGGCCAGACCATCACCGTGGAAGCCGGCAAGACCCAGGGCAGCGTCGACTTCGAAACCCCGGCCAATGACGTCTACAACAACGGCTCGACCGTTAGCGTGACCATCGAGAGCGCCACCGGCGGCAACTTCGAGCAACTGACGCCGAACCCGACCCCGGCCCAGACCACGATCAACGACTCGGTCGATAACACCACCGCGACCCTGACGGCGACCCCGTCGGTGACCGAAGGCGGGGTGATCACCTACACCGTGACCCTGAGCAACCCGGCTCAGACCCCGGTGACCGTGACCCTGTCCAACGGCCAGACCATCACCGTGGAAGCCGGCAAGACCCAGGGCAGCGTCGACTTCGAAACCCCGGCCAACGACGTCTACAACAACGGCTCGACTGTCAGCACCACGATTACCGGTGCGACCGGTGGCAACTTCGAACAGCTGACGCCGAACCCGACCCCGGCGCAGACCACGATCAACGACTCGGTCGATAACACCACCGCGACCCTGACGGCCACTCCGTCGGTGACCGAAGGCGGGGTGATCACCTACACCGTAACCCTGAGCAACCCGGCCCAGACCCCGGTGACCGTGACCCTGTCCAATGGCCAGACCATCACCGTGGAAGCCGGCAAGACCCAGGGCAGCGTCGACTTCGAAACCCCGGCCAACGACGTCTACAACAACGGCTCGACTGTCAGCACCACGATTACCGGTGCGACCGGTGGCAACTTCGAACAGCTGACGCCGAACCCGACCCCGGCGCAGACCACGATCAACGACTCGGTCGATAACACCACCGCGACCCTGACGGCGACCCCGTCGGTGACCGAAGGCGGGGTGATCACCTACACCGTGACCCTGAGCAACCCGGCTCAGACCCCGGTGACCGTGACCCTGTCCAACGGTCAGACCATCACCGTGGAAGCCGGCAAGACCCAGGGCAGCGTCGACTTCGAAACCCCGGCCAACGACGTCTACAACAACGGCTCGACCGTTAGCGTGACCATCGAAAGCGCCACCGGCGGCAACTTCGAACAGCTGACGCCGAACCCAACCCCGGCGCAGACCACGATCAACGACTCGGTCGACACCACCACTGCGACCCTGACGGCCACTCCGTCGGTGACCGAAGGCGGGGTGATCACCTACACCGTAACCCTGAGCAACCCGGCTCAGACCCCGGTGACCGTGACCCTGTCCAACGGCCAGACCATCACCGTGGAAGCCGGCAAGACCCAGGGCAGCGTCGACTTCGAAACCCCGGCCAACGACGTCTATAACAACGGTTCGACTGTCAGCACCACGATTACCGGTGCGACCGGCGGCAACTTCGAGCAGCTGACGCCAGACCCGACGCCTGCATCGACTGTCATCAATGACAGTATCGATACCGTCACCGTAAGCATCGTCAGTAATGGCAACGTGACAGAGGACCAGCAGCCGTCCTTTACTGTGAAGGTAAGCCAGGCACTGGACCGTCCGTTGACAGTTACTCTGTCGAACGGCGATACCGTGACCATTGAGGCCGGCAAGACCGAAGTGGAATACAAGACCGCAGCCCAAGGCGATGATGTCATCCAGGATGCCGGCTCCGTCACGCTCAGCGTGACAGATGCCACCGTCTCGGGTGCCACCTTCGAGAAGCTGGCGTTCGGAGGCCCGGCTACCGTTGAGATCTCGGACACCATCAGTGAAGTCGTCGCCAAACTGACCGCTACTGAGTCCGTAACCGAAGGTGGCGAAATTACCTACACCGTCACGCTGACCAGCAAGGATGGACTGCCGCTCAACATCCAATCGCCGCTGTATTTCACTCTCAGCGATGGCAAGACCGTTATTGAGGTACCGGCCAACAGTACAACCGGTTCGATAACCGTTGCCGCGCCGGACAACGTCTACATGGGCGCCAATCCACCGGTAGTCAATGCGATCGATTCGGTCAGCGGTGCTGATGTATGGAAGTTCGAGAAACTGACCTTGGACAAAACCGAGGTCACTACCACCGTGACTGATGAATCCGGCACCCCAGGCTCTGGTGGTGACCTTGTGTGGGTTAGCATCGAGGCCGACCAGGTATCGGTCCTCGAGAACCAGAACCCGACCTTTACCGTGAAGGTCAACACCGTGCTGGCGCACGATCTTGTCGTGACCTTGAGCAACGATGCCCAAGTCACGATCAAGGCGGGAGAAACCAGTGCGCAGTACACCCATGCCGTACAGGGCGACGACGTTTACCAAGACGCCGGCACTATCAGTGTCGGCCTCAAGTCGGCGACCGATACCGCAGGCAGCACCTTCGAGAATCTGCAATTTGGCGGAGCCGCGTCGGTGGGAGTGACTGACACCATCAACGAAGTAGTGGCCAAGCTGACGGCTACCGATTCCGTCACCGAGGGTGGCGAAATTACCTATACCGTCACGCTGACCAGCCAAGACGGCCTGCCGATCAACAACCACTCGCCGCTGTACTTCACCCTCAGCGACGGCAAGACCGTAGTTGTGGTGCCGGCCAACAGCAACACCGGCTCGATCACCGTTACCGCGCCTAATGATGTCTATGTAGGTGCTCAGCCTGTAGTGAATGCGATCGACTCGGTCAGCGGTGCAGATGCCTGGAAGTTTGAAAAGCTGACCCTGGACAAATCGGAAGTCAGCACAACGGTTACTGATGGCCCAGGCTCAGAGGATATTACCTGCCTGACGCTTTCTGCCACACCGACAGTGGCCGAAGGTGGCACGATCACCTACACCGCCACCTTGACCAACAAGGCCGGCACTGACTTGGTCATCAAACTGAGCAACGGCGAAACCATTACCATCGCGGCAGGCCAGAAGGAAGCTTCGATCATCGTCGACGCCCCAGGGGACGATGTGTACATCGATGCCAAAGACCTCAGCGTGACCATCACCGATGCCACGGGTGGCAATTTCGAGAAGCTGGATGTCAGCAGCAAGGCGGCCGTGACCAAAGTCACCGATACCATCGACACTACCACCGTGACCTTGACGGCCACGCAAAGCGTGGTCGAGGGTGGTGTGGTGACCTACACCGCGTCGGTCAACCACAAGGTCACCGGTTCTGACCTGGTGGTGAAATTGGCCAACGGTCAGACCATTACCATTCCGGTGGGTGAGTCGTCGGCGTCGGTGCCCTTCACCGCGCCAGACAATGCCTACAACACTAATCTGGACCTGACCAACAAGATCACCGACATCTCGGGCGGCAATTACGAGAAGACCGTAGCCGTTGGCGAGCCGGTGACGACCGTGACCGACGGACCAGGCACCAAGGACATTACCCACCTTACCCTGAGCGCGACACCGACGGTTGCCGAGGGTGGCAAGATCACTTATACCGCGACCTTGACCAACAAGGCCGGCACCGATCTGGTGATCAAGCTGAGCAACGGTGAAACCATCACCATTGCCGCCGGCTCGAAGGAGGCTTCGGTCATCGTCGACGCCCCAGGCGATGATGTCTACATTGATGCTGAAGTACTGCAGGTCAAAGTGACCGAAACCACGGGTGGTGACTTCGAGAAGCTGAATGTAAACAGCGGCGCAGCCGTGACCAAGGTCACCGATACCATCGACACCACTACCGTGACCCTGACCGCGACCTCGACCGTCGCTGAAGGTGG
Organism: Pseudomonas sp. s4; assembly: GCF_046764235.1. Classification (NCBI taxonomy): domain Bacteria; kingdom Pseudomonadati; phylum Pseudomonadota; class Gammaproteobacteria; order Pseudomonadales; family Pseudomonadaceae; genus Pseudomonas; species Pseudomonas sp. s4. The sequence goes on from NZ_CP177209.1 coordinate 222,499, forward strand.
TGTGGTGACCTACACCGCATCGGTCAATCACAAAGTTACCGGTTCGGACCTGGTGGTAAAACTGGCCAACGGCCAGACCATCACCATTCCGGTGGGCGAGTCGTCGGCGTCGGTGCCGTTCACCGCGCCGAACAACGTCCATAACACCAACCTGGACCTGACCAACAAGATCACCGACATCTCGGGTGGTAACTACGAGAAGACCGTGGCTGTTGGCGAGCCAGTGACCACTGTCACCGACAACCCGGCGACCCCGGACGTCACCACACTCACGCTGACCGCGACAGATACCGTGGCCGAAGGCGGCAAGATCACCTACACCGCAACGCTGTCCAACCCGGCGGGTACTGCGCTGACCGTCAAGCTGAGCAACGGCGAGACCATCACCATCGCGGCGGGTCAGAAAGAAGGTTCGATCACCATCGACGCGCCGAGCGACGATGTGTACATCGATGCGGGTACCGTTCAGGCCAATATCGATAGCACCAACGGCGGCGACTTCGAGAAGCTGGACGTCAGCAGCACTGCGGCTGTGACCAAGGTCACCGATACCATCGACACCACTACCGTGACCCTGACCGCCACGCAAAGTGTGGTCGAGGGCGGCGTAGTGACCTACACCGCGTCGGTCAACCACAAGGTCACCGGTTCGGACCTGGTGGTAAAACTGGCCAACGGCCAGACCATCACCATTCCGGTGGGCGAGTCGTCGGCGTCGGTGCCGTTCACCGCGCCGAACAACGTCCATAACACCAACCTGGACCTGACCAACAAGATCACCGACATCTCGGGTGGTAACTACGAGAAGACCGTGGCCGTTGGCGAGCCAGTGACCTCTGTCACCGACAACCCGGCGACCCCGGACGTCACCACACTCACGCTGACCGCGACAGATACCGTGGCCGAAGGCGGCAAGATCACCTACACCGCAACGTTGTCCAACCCGGCGGGTACTGCGCTGACCGTCAAGCTGAGCAACGGCGAAGCCATCACCATCGCCGCCGGTTCGAAGGAAGCCTCGATCACCATCGACGCGCCGAGCGACGATGTGTATGTCGATGCCGAAGACCTGAGCGTGACCGTTACCGGTACCACCGGTGGTGACTTCGAGAAGCTGGACGTCAGCAGCACTGCGGCTGTGACCAAGGTCACCGATACCATCGACACCACTACCGTGACCCTGACCGCGACCTCGACCGTCGCTGAAGGTGGTGTGGTGACCTACACCGCATCGGTCAATCACAAAGTTACCGGTTCGGACCTGGTGGTAAAACTGGCCAACGGCCAGACCATCACCATTCCGGTGGGCGAGTCGTCGGCGTCGGTGCCGTTCACCGCGCCGAACAACGTCCATAACACCAACCTGGACCTGACCAACAAGATCACCGACATCTCGGGTGGTAACTACGAGAAGACCGTGGCCGTTGGCGAGCCAGTGACCTCTGTCACCGATAATCCGGCGACTCCGGACGTGACCACACTCACGCTGACCGCGACGGATACCGTGGCCGAAGGCGGCAAGATCACCTACACCGCAACGTTGTCCAACCCGGCGGGTACTGCGCTGACCGTCAAGCTGAGCAACGGCGAAGCCATCACCATCGCCGCCGGTTCGAAGGAAGCCTCGATCACCATCGACGCGCCGAGCGACGATGTGTATATCGATGCCGAAGACCTGAGCGTGACCGTTACCGGTACCACCGGTGGTGATTTCGAGAAGCTGGACGTCAGCAGCAAGGCGGCTGTGACCAAGGTCACCGATACCATCGACACCACTACCGTGACCCTGACCGCGACCTCGACCGTCGCTGAAGGTGGTGTGGTGACCTACACCGCATCGGTCAATCACAAAGTTACCGGTTCGGACCTGGTGGTAAAACTGGCCAACGGCCAGACCATCACCATTCCGGTGGGCGAGTCGTCGGCGTCGGTGCCGTTCACCGCGCCGAACAACGTCCATAACACCAACCTGGACCTGACCAACAAGATCACCGACATCTCGGGTGGTAACTACGAGAAGACCGTGGCCGTTGGCGAGCCAGTGACCACTGTCACCGACAACCCGGCGACCCCGGACGTCACCACGCTCACGCTGACTGCGACAGATACCGTGGCCGAAGGCGGCAAGATCACTTACACCGCAACGTTGTCCAACCCGGCGGGTACTGCGTTGACCGTCAAGCTGAGCAACGGCGAAGCCATCACCATCGCCGCCGGTTCGAAGGAAGCCTCGATCACCATCGACGCGCCGAGCGACGATGTGTATATCGATGCCGAAGACCTGAGCGTGACCGTTACCGGTACCACCGGTGGTGATTTCGAGAAGCTGGACGTCAGCAGCAAGGCGGCTGTGACCAAGGTCACCGATACCATCGACACCACTACCGTGACCCTGACCGCGACCTCGACCGTCGCTGAAGGTGGTGTGGTGACCTACACCGCATCGGTCAATCACAAAGTTACCGGTTCGGACCTGGTGGTAAAACTGGCCAACGGCCAGACCATCACCATTCCGGTGGGCGAGTCGTCGGCGTCGGTGCCGTTCACCGCGCCGAACAACGTCCATAACACCAACCTGGACCTGACCAACAAGATCACCGACATCTCGGGTGGTAACTACGAGAAGACCGTGGCCGTTGGCGAGCCAGTGACCACTGTCACCGACAACCCGGCGACCCCGGACGTCACCACGCTCACGCTGACTGCGACAGATACCGTGGCCGAAGGCGGCAAGATCACTTACACCGCAACGTTGTCCAACCCGGCGGGTACTGCGTTGACCGTCAAGCTGAGCAACGGCGAAGCCATCACCATCGCCGCCGGTTCGAAGGAAGCCTCGATCACCATCGACGCGCCGAGCGACGATGTGTATGTCGATGCCGAAGACCTGAGCGTGACCGTTACCGGTACCACCGGTGGTGACTTCGAGAAGCTGGACGTCAGCAGCACTGCGGCTGTGACCAAGGTCACCGATACCATCGACACCACTACCGTGACCCTGACCGCGACCTCGACCGTCGCTGAAGGTGGTGTGGTGACCTACACCGCATCGGTCAATCACAAAGTTACCGGTTCGGACCTGGTGGTAAAACTGGCCAACGGCCAGACCATCACCATTCCGGTGGGCGAGTCGTCGGCGTCGGTGCCGTTCACCGCGCCGAACAACGTCCATAACACCAACCTGGACCTGACCAACAAGATCACCGACATCTCGGGTGGTAACTACGAGAAGACCGTGGCCGTTGGCGAGCCAGTGACTACTGTCGCCGACAACCCGGCGACCCCGGACGTCACCACGCTCACGCTGACTGCGACAGATACCGTGGCCGAAGGCGGCAAGATCACTTACACCGCAACGCTGTCCAACCCGGCGGGTACCGCGCTGAACGTCAAGCTGAGCAACGGCGAGACCATCACCATCGCGGCGGGTCAGAAAGAAGGTTCGATCACCATCGATGCGCCGAGCGACGATGTGTACATTGATGCCGGTACCGTTCAGGCCAAGATCGATGGCACCACTGGCGGCGACTTCGAGCTGCTGGCTACCAGTGGAGCCTATGCGGTAACCAAGGTCAGCGACACCATCGACCACACTGGCCTTAGCCTCAGCGCCACGCCAACCGTCGCAGAAGGTGGCCAGATCACCTACACCGCCACCCTGACCAACAAGGCTGGCACCGACATGACCATCAAGCTGAGCAACGGCGCTGTGATCAGCATCGATGCGGGCAAGCTCTCCGGCTCCGTGACCGTTCCGGCGCCAGCCGATGACGTCTATATCGATGCAGGCAACGTTTCGGCGAAGATCACCGAAACCAGCGGTGGCAACTTCGAGAAATTGAACGTCAGCGATACGGCGGCGGTCACTGCGGTCACGGATACCATCCAGACCACCACCCTGAGCATCAGCGGCACCGCCGCGGTCGCCGAAGGTGGTAATGCCACGTACGTCCTGAACCTGACCAACAAGGCCGAGACCGACGTCACCGTCAAACTGACCTACACCGGCACCGCGGCCGATGGCACGGACTACACCGGCGTGGCTACCGTAGTGATCAAGGCCAACAGCTCGCAGGCAACGTTCACCGTCCCGACCTTCAAGGACAACGCCACCGAGGGTACCGAGCACTTCACGGTCAAGATCGATTCGGCCACTGGCGGTAACTTCGAGAAGCTCGACATCAGCTCCAGCGCCGGCAGCGTGACCACCCAGATATTCGAGCCAGCTCCGGTTCTGGACCTGGATGGCAACGACTCCAGCGGCAAGACCGGAGCCGACTACCAGACCACCTTCACCGAGAACCAGCCAGGCAGTGGTGTGTCGATCGGCGATGTGGACGTCACTATCACCGACTTCGACAGCTCGCAGCTGACGGGCGCGACGGTCACCCTGACCAACCGCCAGCCGGGTGATGCGCTGAACCTAGGCAACAGTGTCAACGGCATCACGATCAACGCCAACAGCACAGACGGCAAGGTAGTCCTGACCCTGAGCGGCGCTGCGTCGCTGGCCGACTATATCCAGGCGATCAAGAACATCACCTTCATCAACAGCAGCGAGAACCCGAGCACCACGCCTCGCATCATCACCGTGACGGTGACCGACGGCGTTAATACCTCGAACACCGCCACGACCACGGTGAATGTGATCGCTGTCAACGACGCACCGGTCGCCACTGGCGGCGCCGTCACTGGCGTCGAAGACACGCCGCTGGTGCTGACCTGGAACGACTTCAACATTTCCGACGTCGACAGCGCCCTGTCGAGCCTGGGTGTGACCTTCACCCAGCTGCCAGCGGGTTCCCTGCAGCTCTTCAACGGCACCGCCTGGGTCAACGTCGCCCAGAACCAGACCGTCAGCCAGGCTGACATCGCTGCCGGCAACCTGCGGTTCGTGCCAAAATCCAACGAGTCGGGTATCGACGGATATGGCGGAACGGGCGTCGGCAACAAGCAGGCCGACTATGCCCAGATCAAGTACAAGCCTACCGACGGTACCGCTGCTGGTGGCGAGGCCACGCTGAAGGTCGATATTGCACCTGTAGCCGACAAGCCTGGCCTGAACATCGGCAGCAACACTCCCGAATCGCTTGGCCTGACCAAGGAAACCTGGAACAGCCTCACGGGCCTGGGCACCAACGGCAACGGCATCAGCGGTACTGCGCTGAAGAACGTGTTCGCCAACTCTGGCAGTGCCAGCAAGACCGAGCAGGTTACCAGCGCCGATTCGGGCGGCAGCGTTGCCGCCGGTACGGGCTCCAAGACCTCCGGCCTGATCTACCTGGAAGCCGGCCAGACCTACACCTTCAGCGGCACCGCCGATGACAGCTTGCAGGTCTATATCGGCAAAACCAGCGTGGTCGGCGCCACCTGGGGGGCGGGCGGTACGATCTCCGGCAGCTTCTCGCCGCCTGTCAGCGGCTACTACACCTTGGAGATCTACCACGCCAACCAGTCCGGCCCGGGCAGCCTGGATATCAACGTCAAGGTCGGTAACGGCCCGGTGACCGACCTGAGCAGCTCGGCCATCCCGATGTACCCGAACGTTGCGGCGATGGGGAGCGCGGGGCTTTCCGTGTCCGATTTCCATGGCAGTGACGGCCAGGGCTACTACGACGGCTACAAGCTCAACGAAGGGCCGGAGAACGGCACCGTCAAGCTGGTCGGCATTTCCACCAACCTGACCGACACCGACGGCTCCGAGAGCCTGAGCGTCAAGCTGGACGGCATTCCGGCAGGTTCGGTGCTCAGCGATGGCGCCGGTCATACCGTAACCGTCGGCGCCACGTCGGTTGACGTCACCGGCTGGAGCCTCAACGGCCTGAGCATCAAGCCGCCGGCGTACTACCAGGGCAGTTTCGATGTGAAGGTCACCTCGACCGCTACCGAAAGCGTGGGCGGCAGCAAAGCCTCCACCGAAGGCACGATCAAGGTAACTGTCTATCCGGACAGCTATACCGCCAGCAACCTGACTACCGACAGCGACAGTTTCACCGGCACCACCACCAGTGACATCATCGTTGCCGACATCAGTGGCCTGCATGTGACGCCGGGTCAGGACTACAACATTGCGTTCATCGTCGATACCTCAGGCAGCATGGGCAGCGCGGTCGATGCCGCGCGCAACTCGCTGAAGTCGGTGTTCGATACGCTGGCCAACAGCGTCAAGGGCGCGCAGTCCGGTACAGTGAACATCCTGCTGGTGGACTTCTCCACCCAGGTGAACAGTACGGTTTCGGTCAACCTGGGCGACAAGAACGCGTTGAGCACGCTCTACACTGCGCTCAATACGCTCTATTCCAGCGGCTCGACCAACTACGAGGATGCCTTCAAGACCACCGCCAACTGGTTCAAGCAATTGATGGACGTGGGCAACACCGGCAGCCGCCAGACGTTCTTCATCACCGACGGCCAGCCGAACGTGTACCAGGCTGGCGAACGTGAGGGCACCTTCAGGAACATCGGCACAACGGTGGATTCCGTGCTCAAGTCGATCGGCTACAAGTTGGGTGACGTGGTCACCAACAAGATGGTGGGCAGCGACAACCGCTTCAGCATCGATGCCAAAGGCAACATGACCGCCGAATACTGGGGCAAAAAGGGCTGGACCAACGACAATGGTGCGTCTGGACAGCTGCATGCCCAAGGTGATGGCACCTTTGAGTTCTCCTACGCTGAAAGCGGTTACTACTATGTGGACTACAACTCGCAACAAAGCTTCCTGTTGCTGTCCAACCTGTCTGGCGTGGAAGCCATCGGCCTGAACAGCGCGGTCAATGTCAACGACCTGAAGCCTTACGACACCGATAGCAAGCCGCAGACCAACATCGACCCGAGCAAACTGGCGGAAGCGATCCTGGGCCACACCGAAGCCACCGTGCCGGGCAATGACACCGTCAACGGTGGTGATGGCAACGACATCATCTTCGGTGACCTGGTGAGCTTCGGTTCGGTCGCCGGCAACGGTGTCGAAGCCATACAGAGCTATGTTGCAGGCCAGCTGGGTGTGGCCCTGGGTGATGTCGACGGTCGCGTGCTGCACAAGTACATCGTCGAGCACGTCAGCGAATTCGATGTCTCGCGCAGCAACGATGGCAATGACATTCTCAACGGTGGCGCGGGCAATGACCTCCTGTTCGGCCAGGGCGGCGACGACACCCTCGACGGTGGCAAGGGCAATGACATCCTGATCGGTGGCCTGGGCAAGGACACTTTGCTCGGTGGTGAAGGCAATGACATCCTGCTTGGCGGCAAGGGCGATGACACCATGACCGGTGGCAGCGGTGCCGACACCTTCGTATGGAAGGCTGGCGATACCGGCAATGACGTGATCAAGGACTTCAAGGTGGCCGAAGGCGACCGCATCGACCTGAAGGACCTGCTCCAGGGCGAGAAGGGCAGCACCATCGACAACTACCTGAAGCTCACCACGGTGGAAGGCACGACGACGCTGCAGGTCAGCAGCGAAGGCAAGCTCAATGCCGCCGGTGGTATCGCCAATGCCGACGTGACCATCAAGCTGGAAGGGGTGAACTGGTCCAACACCACGATCAACTCGTTGATCAGCGGTGCTGACCCGACCATCATCGTCCACAACAAGGACAGCTGATGCGCCAATGGGCTGCCCTGCAGCCCATCGCCATCACCGGCTTCAGGCTGGCGCTGTCCCTGTAGGAGCGGCCTTGTGTCGCGATGGGCTGCAGAGCAGCCCCCAGGTCTCCGGCATTGTTGCCGAAACCGTGGGGCCGCTTTGCGGCCCTGTCGCGACACAAGGCCGCTCCTACAGGACGCGTGCCTGGGCCTTTCCCGCAACTCCATGACAGCGCATACTCTGGCGCCGGGCCTGCGTGCCCGGTGATCTTTGCCTATGCTGCTGTCTACCACCCAGGAACCAATGTGACGAGGGACACCGCCATGTTCTACGTGCAACGCGATGCCGCTGGCCAGTTGCAGCGGGTCGAAGCAGCCGCTTTTGACCAGTTCACCGAAATGCTCCCCGCCGACCATGCCGATATCCAGGAATGGTTTGCCGATGACGTCGTGGAAAACAGCCTCAACCAGCTCAAGCAAAGCGATCTCGACATGATCCGCGTGCTCGAGGACTTGATCGATGTGCTGACTGCCAAGGGTGTGTTCAAGATCACCGACCTGCCCCCCGGTGCGCAGGCCAAGCTGCTCAACCGTTCTACAGCGCGCAAGGCGCTCAGCAGCCTGAACAACCTCATCGATGAGGAAGAGCAGGGCGGGTTGATCTGATTGCGCGCCGCCTCTGACAGCCGTGCTATGGTTATTCTTTATCGGTATTTAAAATATAACCCTTATGACTTTATAGTCGCTTCCACTGCGTACCCGTCGACCAATCGATGCGCCGCACGACTTGAACCCACACGGGAAATCCCCGTGCGTTTCTGATCGTTGCGCGCCATTGAAGTCGCGCACTGCGTGGGAGTGAAAAATGTCAGCCGCCTCGAACGCCTTGTCGATCATCGACAGCGCACTGCCGCAACGCTTCGAAATCCGCCCTTTTTCCGGTGCTGTAGGTGCCGAGATCATCGGCCTGGACTTGGCCAGGCCGGTCAACGCCGTGGATTTTGCCCGTATCCATCGCGCCCACCTCGACCACCATGTGCTGGTGTTTCGCGACCAACGCATCAGTCCCGACCAGCAGATCGCCTTCAGCCGCCGTTTTGGTCCATTGCAGATCCATGTGCTCAAGCAGTTCCTGCTCGCCGGCCACCCCGAGATCCTGATCGTTTCCAACATCATCGAGAATGGCCAGAACATCGGCCTGGGTGATGCCGGCAAGTTCTGGCACTCGGACCTGTCGTACAAGGAACTGCCCAGCCTCGGTTCCATGCTGCATGCCCAGGAACTGCCCGGCGAGGGCGGCGATACTCTGTTCGCCGACATGCACAAGGCCTGGGACGCTGTACCCGCGGCCCTGCGCAAGGTGGTCGAGGGCCGCAGTGCCGCTCACTCCTACACCGCCCGTTACGCCGAGACCAAGTTCGAAGGCAACTGGCGCCCGACCCTGACCGCCGAGCAGCTGGCGCAGGTACAGGAAGTCATCCATCCGGTGGTGCGTACCCACCCGGAAAACGGCCGCAAGGCGCTGTTCGTCAGCGAAGGCTTCACCACCCGTATCGTCGGCCTGCCAAGTGACGAAAGCCGCGACGTGCTGCAACAGCTGTATGCCCTGAGCGTGCTGGAGCAGAACATCTATCGCCACCAGTGGCAGCCTCACGACCTGGTGTTCTGGGACAACCGCTCGCTGATCCACCTGGCCACTGGCTGCCCCGCACACCTGCGGCGCAAGCTGTATCGCACCACCATCCAGGGCGATGCCCCGTTCTGACGACTGAGGAAACCCATCATGCGTAAATCCATCAGCCGCCTGGCGGCAAGCATCGGCCTGGGCGCAAGCCTTGTCGTCGGCAGCCTGGCGGCCCCCGCCACGGCGCAAGCAGAAGGCAAGATTCGCATCGCCGAACAGTTCGGTATCGTCTACCTGCTGCTGAACGTAGTGCGTGACCAGCATCTGATCGAAAAACATGGCAAGGAGCAGGGCATCGACATCGAAGTCGATTGGGCCCAGCTGTCGGGTGGTTCGGCTATCAACGACGCACTGCTGTCCGGTTCGGTGGACATCGCCGGTGCCGGCGTCGGCCCGCTGTTGACCGTGTGGGACCGTACCAAGGGCCGACAGAACGTCAAGGCCGTGGCCTCGCTGGGCAACTTCCCGTACTACCTGGTCAGCAGCAACCCCAATGTGAAGACCATTGCCGACATCTCCGACAAGGACCGCATCGCCGTACCGGCGGTAGGCGTTTCGGTGCAGTCGCGCTTCCTGCAGTACGCCGCCGCCCAGCAATGGGGCGACAAGGAATACAACCGCCTCGACAAGTACACCCTGGCCGTGCCGCACCCGGATGCCACTGCCGCGCTGCTGGCCGGCGGCACCGAACTCAACGGACACTTCTCCAACCCGCCGTTCCAGGACCAGGTGCTCGCCAACAAGAACGTGCACGTTGTACTCAACAGCTACGACCTGCTCGGCCCCAACTCGCCGACCTTGCTGTTCGCCACTGAAAAATTCCGCAAGGACAACCCCAAGACTTACAAGGCCTTCGTTGATGCGCTGGCCGAAGCCGCGGACTTCGCCCAGAAGGACAAGGCGGCTGCCGCCGACACCTACATCCGCGTGACCAAGGCCAAGATCGACCGCGACACGTTGATCAGGCTGATCGACAACCCGCAGTACGAATTCACCGTCACGCCAAAGAACACCTACAAGTTGGCCGACTTCCTCTATCGGGTAGGCGCCATCAAGCACAAGCCGGAATCGTGGAAGGACTACTTCTTCCAGGATGAACGCCCGCTGCAGGGGAGCTGACCGATCATGACCGCCCCATTGCCAGGCCACACGGCCAGCAACCTGAGCCGTGTCGCAACGCCGCCTTTGCTCAAGGTGAATAACCTCAGCCTCGAATACCGCACCTCGCAACGCGTGGTGCGGGCCACCCATCAGGTCAGCTTCGAAGTCGACCGTGCCGACCGCTTCGTGCTGCTCGGCCCCTCCGGCTGCGGCAAGTCCACCTTGCTCAAGGCCGTGGCCGGGTTTATCTCGCCCCAGGAGGGGCAGATTCTGCTGCAAGGTCAGCCAGTCAGCGGTCCGGGCCCCGACCGCATCGTGGTGTTCCAGGAGTTCGACCAGCTGCCGCCATGGAAGACGGTGAAACAGAACGTCATGTTCCCTCTGCTGGTGTCGGGCCAGCTGAAACGCGCCGAGGCCGAGGAGCGGGCACTGCACTACCTGGAAAAAGTCGGCCTGGCCGCCTTCGCCGATGCCTACCCACACACCCTGTCGGGCGGTATGAAGGCGCGCGTGGCGATTGCCCGGGCCTTGGCCACTCAGCCGAAGATCCTGCTGATGGACGAACCGTTCGCGGCACTTGATGCGCTGACCCGGCGCAAGATGCAGGAAGAACTGCTGCTGCTATGGGAGGAGGTGCGTTTTACCCTGCTGTTCGTTACCCACTCCATCGAAGAAGCGCTGGTGGTCGGCAACCGCATCCTGCTGCTGTCGCCCCACCCGGGGCGGGTGCGGGCCGAAGTGCACAGCCACCAGTACGACTTGGGCAGCCTGGGTGGTAGCGACTTCCAGGCCAGTGCCCGGCGCATCCATCGTTTGCTGTTCGATGAGGCGGATGCCCCCGAACAGCCCGACGATCTTGGTTTCAACGATATCCGTATCGCCTACTGACAGGAGCTTCAGCCATGACCACTACACCTGTACGCCAGGAATACGAGGTGCAGCTGGAGCCTTTGCTCAGTGTGCCTGTGGAACGCAACCTGCCATTGGCTCAGCGCCTGTGGCAGCACGGCTGGTTGCGCAAGGCGGTCATCCTGCTGGTGATCGCCGTACTGTGGGAGGCCATTGCCCGCTATCAGGGCAACGATCTGCTGCTACCGACCTTCCTGCAGACGGCCACGGCGTTGTGGGACGGCATGGTCAGCGGTGAGTTGCCGGCCAAGGTTGGCGTGTCGCTGGTGATTCTGCTCAAGGGTTACCTGCTGGGGATCATCCTGGCCTTCGGCCTCACCAGCTTGGCGGTGTCGACCCAGCTTGGGCGCGATCTGCTGGGCACTCTGACTTCGATGTTCAACCCGTTGCCGGCGATTGCTCTGTTGCCGCTGGCCTTGTTGTGGTTCGGGCTGGGCGACAACAGCCTGATCTTTGTGCTGGTGCACTCGGTGCTCTGGGCGCTGGCGCTGAACACCTATGCGGGCTTCCTAGGCGTGTCGGAAACCTTGCGCATGGCCGGGCGCAACTACGGCCTGAAAGGGCTGCGGCTGGTACTGCATATCCTTGTCCCGGCGGCGCTGCCGTCGATCCTGTCGGGGCTGAAGATCGGCTGGGCATTCGCCTGGCGAACACTGATCGCTGCCGAGCTGGTGTTCGGCGCCAGCAGTGGCAAAGGCGGGTTGGGCTGGTACATCTTCCAGAACCGCAACGAGCTGTACACCGACAAGGTGTTTGCCGGGTTGGCGGTGGTGATCCTGATCGGTTTACTGGTGGAGGGGCTGGTGTTCAACACGCTGGAGCGGTTGACCGTTCGCCGCTGGGGGATGCAGCGCTGACGCGCATGTGCTTGGTTGGCCCGATCGCCGGCTTGCCGGTGATCGGGCTAATGTTGTCGGCCCAAATGGCGTAACCCTGAAACACTTTCAAATGTTTTCAAGCCGACTTGTCGCATAAATTGTAAGAAAATTCCTAATTTAGCATCGATCTCCGCAGAATGATTGCGTTGGAGTTTTTCCGTGCCTAGCCTGTTCCGCTCAATTGTTTACAAGGAACAGTAACCATGGCTTTCGACGCTTATATTCAAATCGCGGAAATCGCTGGCGAAGCAAAGGACGAGCAGTACAGTAACTGGATCGAAATCCTCGGCTACACGTTCGGCAGCAGCCAAAGCGCCTCCGCCACCGCCAGTTCCGCAGGCGGCGCCACTTCCGGGCGTACCACCCTGAGCAACCTCACCTTCACCAAGTACCTGGACAACGCCAGTTGCAAACTGCTCGAAGCCAGTTGCGCCGGGCAGCACCTGAAAGAGGTGAGGCTGGTCGTTTGCCGCGCTGGCGGCGATAAACTCAAGTACTACGAAGTGGTGCTCGAAGAAGTGATCATCGCCGACTACGCACAAAGCGCGCATGCCGGCGTACCTACCTAGTGGAGGGGCCGGTGCATTAGCGTGCGCGGTGGTCGGTGGAGCCGTAGGTGGAAAGATTGGTGGTGAAAATGGTAAAGAGGGTGGTGAGTGGCTTGGGGAAATTCTCTACGAGAGCATTAAGCCATGAGCTCATTTGAGATGAATGTGGTTGCGATTTGTTTTTTCTTCTTGGGCATAGTCGCGCTTTTAGTGCAGATATATATCGCCATAAGATATCTTGATAGGATTGAAGGGCTGCTATGGAAAAGTGATTTTGTATCGGGGAATAGGAGGCTTTATTTGCATGCGGGCATCCTCGGTAAAATTATGCGTATCTGTACCATATCAACACTTCTGAGCGCGCCATACCTATTTGCTCGCAAGGGATTGGTTGACGAGGCGCAACTGCAGAACTTTCCGGCGCGTATGAAAAGACTGCTTATAGTAACGTGGTGCACAATGTGTATTTCTTCAGTCGCATTCCTCGCGCTCGGGTCTTTTTAAGAAAGTGTTTGGAGGAAGCGCGCAGGCTGCAGTGTGATACGCGGTGCTCAATTTCGCCTTGTCTGAGGAAGCTTGCCGGGAAGATGGGAGCAACACGGTTGTTGGTTTGACCAGCTTGGGAGGCGAGTGTGTGGAAAGAGGATTGAATGAAATCGACAGCTGAAGTAATAGGAATGTCCATGTTGTTATTCTGGATAATGATCAGTGTGGGTATTATGATTTACCTAGCCTGCCGATATCTTGATTTGGTTGAATCGAACCTGTCGGGATGCAGTTATGTACGAGATAATCGGTTAAGTTTCTCATCAGCGGGTTTGCTAGGTAGAGTGTTGCGCATCTGTCTGGCCGAAAATATGCTTATGATGCCCGGTGTCTTTGTTAGCAAAGGTGTTGCGGATGCTTCCGAAATATTGCGCTTTCCAAAGGATCTGAAAATTAAAATTCTAGTTTCGTGGGGAGGGCTAATGACTTCTACGGTTATTTTTGTTGTTGCCCATAATGTTCTGAAGCTTTTAAGCTTGCCCAGTTGATTCTATCGGCTTAATTTATTATTAATTGGAGGGGTAAAGTGCCACTTTGCTATAAGCGGCTTGTGCTCTACTTTCATCTCGCAATTGCAGGCCAGGTTCTTAGCCATGGGAAATCGAGACTTGCTGGTGGGTGAGCCTTAAGCTCAATGGCCATCCTGATACTGTGCAGCCGCTTCAACGAGTGTCCTGGCAATCTCCATGCGTAGCTGGCTGGGCTGCTCGATCACCACGCCTGCTCCCTGGCTCAGCACCCACCAGCGCAACCCCCAGCCATCTTCCACGGTGGCCCGCAGCCGATGGCCATGCTCCAGCGCTGTCAGCTGCATATCGACACTCAACGGCGCTTCGCGCAACTGTCGAGCCAGCAGGTCGCTGACCCAGGCCTGTAGCTCGACCCCTTCACCTTGCGCCGGCTGCAGCGAACCACCGCGCAAAAAACCCTGCAGATCGAAATTCCCACGCAACTCGCCAGCAACGCTCGCCGACCAGTGCCAGCCAAACGGAATGCTCTTGTCATTGCGCTCCAGCGGAAATATCAGCGACAGCTCATTGAGATCACGCTCGACAGTGCGTTTGCTGACGGTGAAGCCCACGTCACGCAGGCGCCAGACCAATTCGGCGCTGGTAATGCCAGGGGAACGGCTGGGCAACTGGCGCAGCAGCGCCCACTGTCGGCTGAGGGTGGCGCGAGTGGTGGCGAACGGCAAAAGATAACGTCCTTGTCTAGGCTTGCCGCAATAGGATGGCGGCAGGCGTGGGTCATGGCAATTGGCCACAGCCTGCTCAGATCAAGGAAGTCGCATTTGGTTGCCTGGTGCCGAATCGTTCGCGACAGGTTTTGACGTTACGTCACGCAGAATCACGCCTCATCACAGCCGAAGGTTGGGGTTGTGTGTCGTTCAATGAGGATGAACATGTCTGCTGCCAGCAATATCCATTCGCTGCTTGCCCGCCTTTTGCCCGAGCGGGTCATTGCCCCACCGGCCGCTGTCGGGAGGCGACAGCGACTGTTTGCCGGGATAGGGTTGCCCAGCCAGCGCTCGCTGCTGGTCAGTCGCCTGGACGAAGCCAGCGACTTGCAGACGGTTTACGTCGACCTGCGCCGCCAGGCCTTGCAAGGCAACGTGGCGGCGCTCAACGACCTTGGCTGGATCTGGCTCAACGGCAAATACTGGCGTGCTGACACCGTGTTGGCCGGCCACCTGTTGCGCATGGCGGCCCTGCAAGGCAATGCCGCGGCGTGGTTCAACCTTGGGCAGCAACATTACTTCGGCAAAGGTATCGAACCCTCTTACCTACAGGCGGCGGAGTGCTACCGGCAGGCTTTCGAGCGGGGCATGCTGCATGCCGCTGCTGCGCTGGGTGACCTGTACGAGGAAGAAGTGTGCGATGGCAGCCTGCAGTGGCAGGTAGATCTTGTACAGGCCTACCAGTGGTTCCTGCGCGGGGCCGAGCAGGGCGAGGCACGCTGCCGTTTCGAGGTGGGCTACCGGTTGATGCACGGGCTGTACGTGGAGGTTGATCTCAAGGCCGCACTGTACTGGCTGGAACTGGCGGCAGCTGCGGGGGTGGTGCAGGCGGCCGAAGAGCTGGCGGTACACTTCAGCAGCCGTGACGAGGGCCGCTACCAGGAGTGGCGTGACCGGGCGGTGCAGATGGGCAGTACATTGGCCTTGACCATGAAGCTGGAAGACCAGATACAGCCCTGAATTTGCTGCTGCTTGTCCGGGCCCTTTCGCGGGCTCGCCCGCTCCCACAGGAATTGCACAAACTTCAGGTCCTGTGAGGGAGGTCCCTGTGGGAGCGGGCAAGCCCGCGAAAGGGCCAGTAAGACAAAAGCATGAACAACATTTCACCCAGGCTATCCGTCACCCCCGGTTGACGAAAGGGGGAGGCAAAGGCGTATATTGATAGTTAGCAAACTATGAATATCCTTGGTTCCTGTCATGTCCCTTGATCTCCTGCGCCTGCAAGTCAGCAGCGGCATGGTGGTTGCCGCCCGCCATTGGCGGCGTATCTGCCATACCGCCCTGACCGGTTACGGCATTTCCGAGGCTTGTGCCGTGCCGTTGCTGATGATCGTGCGCCTGGGTGACGGCGTGCATCAGGTGGCCGTGGCCCAGGCCGCCGGCCTGGAAAGCCCGTCGCTGGTGCGCCTGCTCGACCAACTGTGCAAGGCCGGCCTGGTATGCCGCAGCGAGGACCCGCTGGACCGCCGCGCCAAGGCCCTGAGCCTGACCGCCGCAGGCCGCACGTTGGCCGAGTCCATCGAAGCCGAACTGGTGCGCCTGCGCCGCGAGGTGCTGCATGGCATCGACCAGGCCGATTTGGAAGCCGCCTTGCGCGTGCTGCGTGCCTTCGAAGCCGCCGGCCTGGGCAACACAGGCGGGACAGCATGAGCGGTTTCTTCAGCTCGGTGCCCCCGGCCCGCGACTGGTTCTATGGCGTGCGTACCTTTGCCGCCTCCATGATCGCCCTGTACATCGCCCTGCTCATGCAGTTGCCGCGCCCCTATTGGGCCATGGCCACGGTGTACATCGTCTCCAGCCCGTTCCTTGGCCCCACCAGCTCCAAGGCCCTGTACCGTGCCGTGGGCACGCTGCTCGGTGCTGGCGGGGCGATTTTCCTGGTACCACCGCTGGTGCAGTCACCGTTGCTGCTGAGCATCGCCATCGCCCTGTGGACCGGCACCTTGCTGTTCCTTTCGCTGAACCTGCGCACCGCCAACAACTATGTGCTGATGCTGGCCGGCTACACCTTGCCGATGATTGCCCTGGCGGTGGTCGACAACCCGCTTGCTGTGTTCGATGTGGCGTCTTCCCGCGCCCAGGAAATCTGCTTGGGGATCGTCTGCGCGGCGGTGGTCGGAGCGATCTTCTGGCCACGCCGGCTGGCGCCAGTTGTAGTCGGTGCCACTGGTAGCTGGTTCATCGAAGCGATCCGCTACAGCGACACCTACCTGGCCCGCCAGGCCAGCGCAGACCAGGTTGGCGGCATGCGCGGGGCGATGGTCGCCACCTTCAACTCGCTGGAGCTGATGATCGGCCAGCTCGGCCATGAAGGTGCCGGTCCGCACACCCTGAAGAATGCCCGCGAGTTGCGCGGGCGCATGATCCACCTGCTGCCCGTGATCGATGCCCTCGACGACGCCTTGGTCGCCCTCGAAGGCCGCGCCCCGGCACAGTTCGCCCAGTTGCAACCGTTGCTCGATGCCGCCCGCGAATGGCTCAAGGGCACTGTCGACAGCGCCTCGGTCGCCCGCTGGACCGCCCTGCACGAACAGATCGAGCGCCTGCAGCCGGGCGCCGCTGCCCTCGACCAGCGCGCCGAACTGCTACTGTCCAACGCTCTGTACCGCCTGACCGAATGGGCCGACCTGTGGCAGGACTGCTGCAGCCTGCAACATGCCCTGCGCAGCGACGATTCCAAACCCTGGCGCGCGGTGTACCGCCACTGGCGCCTGGGCCGCCTGACGGCGTTCTTCGACCGTGGCCTGATGCTGTATTCGGTGGCCTCAACCGTGCTGGCGATCGTTGTCGCCTGCGGCCTGTGGATCGGCCTGGGCTGGAACGACGGCGCCAGCGCAGTGATCCTCGCCGCCGTGTCGTGCAGCTTCTTCGCCGCCATGGACGACCCGGCGCCGCAGATCTACAGGTTCTTCTTCTGGACGCTGATGTCGGTCATCTTCTCCAGCCTGTACCTGTTCCTGGTGCTGCCCAACCTGCACGACTTCCCGATGCTGGTGCTGGCCTTCGCCGTGCCATTCATCTGCGTTGGCACCCTGACCGTGCAGCCGCGCTTCTACCTGGGTACCTTGCTGACCATCGTCAACACCTCGACCTTCATCAGCATCCAGGGTGCCTACGACGCTGACTTCTTCACCTTCCTCAATTCCAACCTGGCCGGCCCCGTGGGGCTGCTGTTCGCCTTCATCTGGACCTTGGTGATGCGCCCGTTCGGTGTGGAGCTGGCGGCAAAGCGCATGACCCGCTTCGCCTGGCGCGACATCGTTGAAATGACCGAGCCGGCCACCCTGGCCGAGCACCGCCAGGTCGGCGTGCAGATGCTAGACCGCCTGATGCAGCATCTGCCGCGTCTGTCGCAAACCGGCCAGGACAGCGGGGTGGCACTGCGCGACCTGCGCGTGGGGTTGAACCTGCTCGACCTGCTGGCCTATATGCCGCGTGCCGGCCAGCAGGCTCGTGAACGCCTGAACACAGTGGTCGAGGAAGTCGGCGCGCACTACGCCGCCTGCCTGCGCGCCGGCGAGCGCCTGCACGCCCCGGCCGCGCTGCTGCGCAACATGGAGCGCGCGCGCCTGGCGCTGAACCTGGATGAGCTGTACGAGCGCGGCGATGCCCGTACCCACCTGCTGCACGCGCTGAGCGGCCTGCGCCTGGCGCTGCTGCCGGGCGTGGAGGTGATGCTCGAGCCAGCCGAACAACCGCAACTGCCCCCCGGCCTCGACGGAGCGCCCCTGTGATTGGTGAACTGGATATCAGCGGGGTATTCCTGCCCACGCTGCTGGTGATGATGTTTGGCACCTACCTGCTGTTCCTCGGGGTGCACGCGGTGCTGGTGCGCCTGCATTTCTACCGCCTGGTCTGGCACCGGGCGTTGTTCAACGTTGCTCTTTATGCCGTGCTGCTTGGTGCGGTGGACCACTTTTGCCGAAACCTGATGCTGCCATGAAAAAACCTTTGCTGACCCTGGGCCGTGTGGTCCTGACCTTGCTGGTAGTGACCTTCGCCGCCGTGCTCGTGTGGCAGATGGTGGTGTACTACATGTTCGCCCCCTGGACCCGCGACGGCCACATCCGCGCCGACGTGATCCAGATTGCCCCGGACGTGTCCGGGCTGATCCAGAAGGTCGAGGTGCGTGACAACCAGACCGTCAAGCGCGGCGATGTGCTGTTTACCATCGACCAGGACCGCTTCACCCTGGCCCTGCGCCAGGCCAAGGCGACCCTGGGTGAGCGCCAGGAAACCCTGGCCCAGGCCTCCCGC
Organism: Pseudomonas sp. s4; assembly: GCF_046764235.1. Classification (NCBI taxonomy): domain Bacteria; kingdom Pseudomonadati; phylum Pseudomonadota; class Gammaproteobacteria; order Pseudomonadales; family Pseudomonadaceae; genus Pseudomonas; species Pseudomonas sp. s4. The sequence goes on from NZ_CP177209.1 coordinate 241,249, forward strand.
GAAGCGCAGCGCAACCGCAAGCTGGGCAACCTGGTGGCCGCCGAACAGCTGGAAGAAAGCCAGTCCCGCGAGGCCCGTGCCCGTTCCGCCGTCAGCGAAGCGCAGGTGGCCGTCGATACCGCCCAGCTCAACCTCGACCGCTCGGTGGTGCGCAGCCCGGTGGACGGTTACCTGAACGACCGAGCACCGCGTAATCACGAATTCGTCACCGCCGGCCGCCCGGTGCTGTCGGTGGTCGACAGCGCCTCGTACCACGTCGATGGCTACTTCGAGGAAACCAAGCTTGGCGGTATCCACATCGGCGATGCCGTGGACATTCGCGTCATGGGCGACAACACCCGCCTGCGTGGCCATGTGCAAAGCTTTGCCGCCGGCATCGAAGACCGTGACCGCAGCAGTGGTGCCAACCTGTTGCCCAACGTCAACCCGGCATTCAGCTGGGTGCGCCTGGCTCAGCGTATTCCGGTGCGCATCGCCTTTGATGAAGTGCCGCAAGACTTCCGCATGATTGCCGGGCGAACCGCCACGGTGTCGATCATCGAGGGCCAGCGCCCATGAAACAGCTGATCCTGGCGGGGCTGTGCCTGTCGTTGGGGGCCTGCATGATGGTCGGCCCCGACTATGAGGTGCCGAAGGACGCGGCGGTGCAACGCAGCGACCTCAACGGCCCGCTGCGCCAGGATGCCGACAGCGTGGTATCGGCACCGGTGCCTGAGGACTGGTGGCAGCTGTATCAGGATCAACGGCTGAACGAGCTGGTGCGCCAGGCCCTGAGTGCCAACACCGACCTGCGCGTGGCTGCCGCCAACATTGCCAAGGCGCGCGCCCAGGTCGAAGTGGCTGAGTCGCAAGGTGGCTTCAACGGCGGCGTCAAGCTTGGCGCCCAGCGCCTGCAGGAATCGGGCGAGGCCTTCCTGCTGCCAGAGAAAGTGCCGGTGGCCAACATCGGCGAAGCCATCATCAGTGCCTCGTACCAGTTCGACCTGTGGGGTACTTTCAAGCGTGGCACCGAGGCGGCCAAGGCCAATGCCGACGCAGTGCAGGCCGCCGCCGATACCGCCCGCATTACCCTGGTGGCGGATGTGGTCAAGGCCTACACCCAGGTGTGCTCGGCCAACGAGGAATACCACATTGCCCGCGAGTCGCTCGACCTGCAGGAGCAGAGCGTGAAGCTCAACCAGCGCCTGCGTGATGCCGGGCGTGGCGACGAAACCCAGGTCACCCGCTCGCAGACCCAGTTCAAATCCTTGCGCGCCGAACTGCCACGCTTCAAGGCAGAGCGCGAGACCGGCATGTACACACTGGCTGCCTTGTTGGCCAAACCGGTCGATCAGCTGCCTGCCGGCACTGCCGATTGTGCCGAGCTGCCGCACCTGAACCAGCTGGTGCCGGTGGGCGATGGCGCGGCGCTGCTCAAGCGCCGTCCAGACGTGCGCCAGGCCGAACGGCAGCTGGCCGCTGCCACTGCCTACATTGGGGTGGCTACCGGCGCCCTGTACCCCGACATCAGCATCGGCGCCCAGGTTGGCACCATTGGTATCCTCGAGAACCTTGGCGAGCCGGCGACCAACCGCTGGGGCTTTGGCCCGCAGATCAGCTGGACCATCCCCACCAACGGCACCCGTGCCCGCATTCGCATGGCCGAAGCCTCGACCCAGGCAGCCCTGGCGAATTTTGATGGGGTAGTGCTGAACGCCATTCGCGAGACCCAGACCCGCCTGGCGCAGTACAGCGCCCTGTTGGACCGGCGTGACGCGCTGGCCGAGGCGGAGAAGTCGGCCAAGGAAGCGGCGGACCAGACGCACCGGTATTACCAGGCGGGGCGTGAATCGTTCCTGGCCGACCTGCAGGCGACGCGTACCTATACCGACATGCGCGCGCAGCTGGCAGCGGCCAATAGCCAAGTGGCTCAGGGGCAGATCGGTGTGTTCCTGGCGTTGGGTGGGGGTTGGAAGGGCACCGCCAAGCCTTGAGGCCAAATCGCCGGCAAGCCAGCTCCCACAGGTACTCCACCGCTTTTGAGGCCTGTGGTTCACCTGTGGTAGCCAGCTTGTGCATGCCTTGAAGTTGGTCCGGACCATGTGTGTGTGGCTTGCCGGCGATTGAGGGCAAAGCCCTCGCCTAGGTTCTAGAGCTGTAAGACATTTCCGAACCAGAAACCAAATGCTTCAGTTCGGACGCCCTGTCGAATTATCCTACAGCACCTGTCGGAAGGTGCTGTCTTGGCTGGGAAGCACACCAGGTTTAATGTCCTCGGCTCGCCTTTTCAGGTGAGTTGCCTCACTTCTGTTGCCCATTCCTTTCTGTTTATTCGGTGTCGATAAAGGACATTTACAGGCTTGATGTTATATCGGTATCGATATAATTTGTGTGCAGGCTCCTGAAATCTGTGCATTGCCATGTACGCCAGAAAGGTGCAGCGGCATGACCAAACACACGGGTGAGGCATGAGGCGCAAGCGCAGCTGGCGATTGGAGCGATGGCGAAGGGGTATGCGGCATGTGGGACGGTCAGAAGCCTATCGAATGGGTAGGCGGCAGCAAGGATGATGTGCGCAGGTTTCCACCAGCGGCGAGGCAGCGGGCTGGGTATCAGCTGGACTTGATCCAGTCCGGTGAAGAACCTACCGACTGGAAGCCGATGGAGAATGTGGGGCAGGGTGTGCGGGAGATCCGCATCAAGTGTAAAGACGGTGCTTTTCGCGTGTTCTATGTTGTGAACCGCCCGGAGGCTGTCTATGTCCTGCATGCATTCCGCAAGACAACTGAAAAGACGGATAAGCGCGATATTGATGTGGCGAAAGCCCGTTTCAAGTCGCTGGACTGAGAGGTGATCAACAATGGCGAATGAACGCTCGGCATCTGTATGGGACGCGTTGGCTGATACGCCAGAAGAGGCCGACAACCTTCGGCTGCGCTCGCAGTTGATGCGTATTTTGGTCAAGACGGTGCGTGCCTGGGATCTACCTCAGAAGGATGCGGCGCGTCGGCTACATGTCACTCAACCGCGCTTGAGTGAGCTTTTGAATGGGAAGATTGACAAGTTTTCCCTGGATGCCCTGGTAAATCTGCTGGCCAATGCCGATCTGGAAGTGGATTTCACGGTGAAGGAAAAGCTCGCCTGAATCGGTGGCTGGACCATGAGGGCCAGGCCTTGCCGTTTTCAACCCGCACCGAACTGAGGCGTCGTAAGACATTTCCGAACCTGAAACCAAATGCTTCAGTTCGGATGCCCTGTCGAATTATCCTACAGCACCTGTCGGAAGGTGCTGTCTTGGCTGGAAAGTGTTCCCGGAATACTGTCGTGGGGTCGCCTCGCAAGGCGATCGGGCGTGAGACACCCGGATTTCATTCGGTAGCACCGCTTTATGGCGGTCGTGTGCGGACAGGCTTCGGTCTGGCCGGGGTTACCGTATGTCCCGTGTCTCACACCGTGCACGACTGCCACCCAACTTCGTGAGACAAGGAGGAGAGCAGTTCAATCCCCCATACGGAGTTCCGCCATGAACAAGCTCGTCCCCGATCCACCAGTTACCGATCTGCTTCTGCTCGACCCTCCCGCACTCTCACTAATCGATCCACTCAGCCCCAAAGACTGCGAAGAGCTGATCAGCGCCATCACCCTGACCATCGACCACACCACCACAGTCCTGCTCGACAACCCTCCCGGCGACATGCGCAATGCCATGGGCATGAATATTCGATTGCTCTGCCGCCTGATCAATGCCGTGTGCGACCGCACCCATGCAACCCGCCACGATCAAGGAGCGACCCGATGAGCGATGATCCAAGAGACTCTGCAACCGCAGGTGTGGAAACCTTCGACTTGTTCCGCCTGCAGCCAAATGTGCCGTTCAGCCATGCTTTCTCGCAGCTATCTGTGCTGCTGGGCTGTATTCGCCACCTGACCACCGAAGCGGAAATGGAAAACGACCGCATTGCCGGTAGCGCTGTGCGGATACTAAGCGAGATGGCCAAGGCCTTGATCGATGATATGGAGCGGGGGATGAACAAGGTTCTTCAATAACCCTAAAGACCCCGGGGCCGCTGTGCGGCCCATCGCCGGCAAGCCAGCTCCCACACCTGTACGTTCACTGCTATCGAGTCCTGTGACTGACCTGTGTGGCTTGCCGGCGATGAGGCCCAGGCAGGTCAGCGCCTGCCACAGGCCTGATGTGTACCCTGTGGGAGCTGGCTTGCCGGCGATAGGGCCCTGACAGGCAAAGCCCCATCAAAGCCAAATTGCATCCCAATGCGGATAATCCCCCACCCTCGCGACCAATCCTGCCCGCTTCGGATTCATGACGATGTACCGCGCCACCGCCTGCACATCCTCCTCCCGGCGCAAGGCCCGGTCATGAAATCCCTTCTGCCAGAGCTGGCCGCTTCGCCCTTGATACCTGTTGATCATCATGGTGCTGCGAGATTTCACCCTGCGCATCAAGCGCTTCAGGCTGCCCGGTCCAAGCTCGACCAGCCAATGAAAATGATCTGGCATCACCACCCAGGCCAGCGATCTGACGGCACCTTCCTCTTCAGCCTGGCGCAACTCGGCAACCAGAAAGCGGGCCGAGTGAAAGTCATTGAATATTGGGGCCCGGTCGAGGGTTGTGCTGGTAAGCAGATACAATCGACTGGTTTCCGAAAAACGGCCAAGCCGTAACTGGTCTGAGTGGGGACGATCCATGTTCCCTGTCTCCTGATGGGTTGCTCCTCAGGCTAGTGGCTATGGATCTGCGAATAACCAATCAATTGGTACCCGGTGTTTCCAGTGACATCGGCGCAACCTTTATCGCCGGCAAGCCAGCTCCCACCTCGACCTCATCTCCCTCAAGCCATGTGCAATACCTGTGGGAGTCTGGCTTGCCAGCGATGAGGCCCGAACCGGCAACACAAGACAGAATCTCCCACAGGTTCAGCGCATTCCCCCTCTTCATCTGATTTGTAGCAAGATTTTTCATTAAATCCGCCCAGCACCCTTGAGTGAAGCAAAGTGGGAGTGAACAATGTTCTCTTTCGCATTCCCTTCGAGACTGGCCATGAAAACCCGTTCCCGTCTGCTTGCCTGGCTGCCGGTTATTTTGCTCGGCCCGGTGCTGGCGCTGTGCAGTACCCTGGCGCTGGCCGAAGCCCCCGCCGAGGCCTCCAAGGCCCTGCACCTGCTGGACTACATTGGCGCCGACTACCCGCCCACCGTGCAAGACGGCAAGGTGATCGACGATGGTGAATACCGCGAGCAGCAGGAGTTCAGCGCGGTATTGGCCGACTTGGTCAAAGGCCTGCCTGCGCATGCTGAACAAGCAGCCCTGGAGCAGGGCGTCCAGGCGCTGCGCCAGGCCATCGACCAGCGCCAGGACGGCCCGGCTGTTGCCAGGCAGGCCCGCCAGCTGGGTGCACGCCTGGCGGTGGCCTACGAGGTCAGCCAGGCTCCGGTGATTACCCCGGACCCGGCCCGTGGCGCTTCGCTGTATGCGCAAAACTGCTCGATCTGCCACGGCGAAACTGGCGCCGGCGACGGCCCGGCCGGCGTGGGCCTGGAGCCTGCACCCGCCAACCTGCGCGATGTTTCGCGCCTCGACCAGTTGAGCCTGTTCGACCTCTACAACACCCTGGCCCTGGGCATCGATGGCACCGAGATGCCTTCGTTTGCCGACCAGCTGGACGACCGCCAGCGTTGGGATGTGGCTGCCTACATCGCCAGCTTCACCGCCAAACCAGAAGCCGGCAAAGGCGACAAGACCTGGAACATCGCCGACCTGGCCCGCCAGACCCCGGCCGAAGTCGCCGCCAGCGAAGGTGCCACGGCCGTGGAGGCGTTCCGCGCCCAGCGCGCGCAGCCGCCGCAGGTCAAACGTGGCCCGGCGCAATTGCTCGAATACACCGCCAGCACTCTGGACAAGAGCCTGGCGGCCTACCGCGCAGGTGATCACGACCAGGCCTATGACCTGTCAGTAGCGGCCTACCTGGAAGGCTTCGAGCTGGTGGAAAGCTCGCTGGACAACATCGACACCCAGGCGCGCAAGGACACCGAAAAATCGCTGATGGCCTACCGTCAGTCGCTGCAGGACGGCTTGCCCGTGGCCCAGGCCGAGCAACGCCTGAGCGAAGCCAAGGCCAAGCTCGAGCAGGCTTCCAAACTGCTGGGCAGCGATGGCCTGAGCTGGTCGCTGAGCTTTGTATCCGGCTTGCTGATCCTGCTGCGCGAAGGCCTGGAGGCGATTCTGGTGCTGGCGGCGATCCTGGCCTTCCTGCGCAATACCGGCCAGCAGTCGGCGGTGCGCAGCGTCAACATCGGCTGGGGCCTGGCGCTGGTGGCCGGTTTCGCAACCTGGGCGCTGGCAGCCTACGTGATCGACGTTGGTGGCGCCCAGCGCGAGCTGCTGGAAGGCTGCACGGCGCTTTTCGCCGCGGTGATGGTGCTGTGGCTTGGCGTGTGGATGCACGACCGCCGCCATGCTGCCGCCTGGCAGGATTACATCAAGAGCAGCCTGGTCAGTGGTGGCGGACGTTTCGGTTTTGCCGTGCTGGCGTTCTTCTCGGTTTACCGCGAACTGTTCGAAGTGATCCTGTTCTACGAAACCCTGTGGCTGCAGGCCGGCCCAGCCGGGCACCAGGCGGTGCTGGCGGGTGGCGCCACGGCGCTGGTGCTGCTGGTGGGGTTGGCCTGGGTAATCCTGCGTGGCTCGGCCAAGCTGCCGCTGTCGCTGTTCTTCAGTATCAACGCCGCGCTGCTATGTGCCTTGTCGGTGGTGTTCGCCGGGCATGGCGTGAAGGCGCTGCAAGAGGCCGGGGTACTTGGCACGCGGCCGGTGGCGTTCTTCGAGTTCGACTGGCTGGGGGTTCACGCTGACGCCTACTCGCTTTCGGCGCAGGCGCTGGCCTTGCTGGCCATCGTGTTCCTGTACGGGCGCTCGCGCCTGGCGGAAAGGCGCAGGGCAGCGGCCAACTGATTAGGGCCGCGCTGCGGTCCATCGCCGGCAAGCCAGCTCCCACTCCGACCGCATCGGCTTCAAGCCATTTGCTGTACCTGTGGGAGCCGGCTTGCCGGCGATGGGCTGCAAGGCAGCCCCTGGCATTATCAGTTCAGGCCGGCTGTGGCGCCTTGAGAATGTTCTGCAGCAACTGGACACTTTCGACAGCGTCATGACCCAGGCTGGTCAGATAGCCGCCATCAGGTTGATCGGTCAGCCCCTTTTCATGCAGGCGTTGCGCGGCGGCTACCAGGGCAGGGGAAGCGTTCTTGTGAATCTTGATGCCTTCCTGGCTGCTGTCGTGCTTGAACAGCGAAAGTACTTCCAGTTCAGCAATCAGATCGGGGGTAAAAGGCATGGCGACTCCTGACTTCCAGACAAGGATGACGGCACCGTTCTACGGTGCCTGATCTTCGAGTGTAGCCGGGTTATTCGTCCTCGCCTTGATCCATCTCAGGTGGTAACTCTGGCAGCGCCCGCAGCGCGCTTTCATACCACTCGCTGTTGAACGCGCGGTCTTCCACCAGCATGTTGTCGATCTCGAAGGCCAGCACATGGGCCATCAGGTTGAGAATGTCTTCACGCTCATAGCCAACCAGGGTCAGCTTGTTGAAGGTGGCCTTGGCCGCAGGCGGCTCGCCGCTTTCTATCTGGTTCTCGATAGCCTGGGTCAGCGTTGCCTCGGCGAAGGCTTCGTCGTCGTCATTGTCGATTTCGGTGGGCTCGCTCATGGCGGTACTCCTGTGATGGGATGCACAGTGTGCCACGCCCGTGGCGGCAATGCCCGGGCATTGACAGGGTGCATGACGCTGGTCAGGGGCGGTCGTACGGTCTATAAAAGCCGGGCCAACCCCTTACGGCCTGGAGGCTGTTACCTCATGCTCAAGCTTCATGGATTCTCGGTCAGCAACTACTACAACATGGTCAAGCTGGCCCTGCTGGAAAAAGGCCTGCCCTTCGAAGAAGTCATCTTCTATGGCGGCCAGGCGCCACAGGCGCTGGAAGTGAGCCCGCGAGGCAAGGTGCCGGTGCTGCAGACCGAACACGGCTTCCTCAGCGAAACCAGTGTGATTCTCGACTATATCGAGCAGACCCAGGGCGGCAAGGCGCTGCTGCCTGCCGACCCGTTCGGGCAGGCCAAGGTGCGTGAGCTGCTCAAGGAAATCGAGCTCTACATCGAACTACCGGCGCGTACCTGCTATGCCGAGTCTTTCTTTGGCATGCAGGTCGAGCCACTGATAAAGGAAAAAGCTCGCGCGGATCTGCTGGCCGGTTTTGCCACGCTCAAGCGTAACGGCCGCTTCGCCCCCTATGTGGCGGGTGAGCAACTGACCCTGGCAGACCTGATGTTCTGCTTCTCGGTCGACCTGGCCTACGCGGTGGGCAAGAAGGTGCTGAACATCGACTTCCTGGCGGACTTCCCGCAGGCCAAGGCGTTGCTGCAGCTGATGGGCGACAACCCGCACATGGCGCGGATCGTGGCGGACAAGGAGGCGGCGATGCCGGCCTTCATGGAGATGATTCGCAGCGGTAAACGCTAAAAGCTGGGGCTGCTTCGCAGCCCATCGCCGGCAAGCCAGCTCCCACAGTTACAGCGCTTACCTTGAGGGTCACGCCATACCTGTGGGAGCTGGCTTGCCGGCGTTCGAGGGCAAAGCCCTCGCCTTGAGGCCTTAACGCGAAGCCAGCAGCGCCTTGCCGCGGGCGACGGCCGCACGCACCTGCGCCGGTGCGGTACCACCAATGTGGTTACGGGCATTCACCGAGCCTTCCAGGGTCAGCACGGCAAACACGTCCTGCTCGATCTGGTCGCTGAACTGGCGCAGTTCGTCCAGGCTCATTTCGGCCAGGTCCTTGCCGGTTTCCACGCCATACTTCACCGCGTGACCCACGATCTCATGGCAGTCACGGAACGGCAGGCCACGGCGTACCAGGTAGTCGGCCAGGTCGGTAGCGGTGGAGAAGCCGCGCAGGGCCGCTTCACGCATGATGGCGTGCTTGGGCTTGATGGCCGGAATCATGTCGGCAAAGGCACGCAGCGAGTCGCGCAGGGTGTCGGCGGCGTCGAACAGCGGTTCCTTGTCTTCCTGGTTGTCCTTGTTGTAGGCCAGCGGCTGGCCTTTCATCAGGGTCAGCAGGCCGGTCAGGGCGCCGAACACACGGCCGCTCTTGCCACGTACCAGTTCCGGCACGTCCGGGTTCTTTTTCTGCGGCATGATCGAGCTGCCGGTGCAGAAGCGGTCTGGCAGGTCGATGAACTGGAACTGCGCGCTGGTCCATAGCACCAGCTCTTCGGAGAAGCGCGACAGGTGCATCATCGCCACACTGGCGGCGGCGCAGAATTCGATGGCGAAGTCGCGGTCCGACACGCCGTCCAGCGAGTTGCCGGCCACGGCTTCGAAGCCCAGCAGCTTGCAGGTGAGCTCGCGGTCGATCGGGTAGGTGGTGCCTGCCAGCGCGGCGCTGCCCAGGGGCATGCGGTTGGCACGCTTGCGGCAGTCGACCAGGCGCTCGTAGTCGCGGCTGAGCATTTCGAACCAGGCCAGCAGGTGATGGCCGAAGGTGACCGGCTGTGCCGTCTGCAGGTGGGTGAAGCCGGGCATGATGGTTTCGGCTTCACGCTCGGCCTGCTCCAGCAGGCCCTGCTGCAGGCGAGTAATCTCGGCCAGGATCAGGTCGATTTCGTCGCGCAGCCACAGGCGAATGTCGGTGGCCACCTGGTCGTTGCGGCTACGGCCGGTGTGCAGCTTCTTGCCGGTGATGCCGATACGGTCGGTCAGGCGTGCCTCGATGTTCATGTGCACGTCTTCGAGATCGACGCGCCAGTCGAAGGTGCCGGCTTCGATCTCACCCTGGATGGTCTTCAGGCCATCGATGATGGTGTCGCGCTCGGCATCGCTGAGCACGCCGACCTGCGCCAGCATGGTGGCATGGGCGATCGAACCCATGATGTCGTGGCGGTACAGGCGCTTGTCGAAATCGACCGAGGCGGTGAAACGGGCGACGAAGGCGTCGACGGGTTCACTGAAGCGGCCGCCCCAGGACTGATTGGTCTTGTCGGTGCTCATGGATTCACTCATTGCAGGCGTGAACGAAAAAGTGGCGCCGATGATAGCAGGGTTTGGGCCGGCCGCCGCAGGGCGCTGGTCGACAGAATTGCGCGGAAAACGATAGAGAAGGATTTGCAGGAATGAACGGCAGTGTTCCACGGACCGTCTACAGTTGGACAGGAGGACTGGCAGTGAATCTGCCGGCCGAGTGAATCTTTGGCCTTCGCACCGGTCTAGAGCGTGACCTTAGTGTCGCTCGAACCATACCTGTCTACGCTATACCTGTGCGAGACTCATTCAGGAATCCAGCGCAATTATGAATGTCCTGATCGTTGATGACGAACCCCAAGGCCGTGAGCGCCTTAGCCGGCTGCTCGGCGAACTGGAGGGTTACACCGTGCTGGAGCCTAGCGCCACCAACGGCGAGGAGGCCTTGGCGCTGATCGAAAGCCTTAAGCCCGATGTGGTCCTGCTGGACATCGGCATGCCAGGCCTGGATGGCCTGCAGGTTGCTGCTCGCTTGTGCGAGCGCGAGGCGCCTCCGGCGGTGGTGTTTTGCACCGGGGACGATGAATACGGTGCCGAGGCTTTCAAGGACAGTACCCTCAGCCATGTGACCAAACCTTTCCAGGCCCAGGCCTTGCGCGATGCCCTGCGCAAGGCCGAAAAGCCCAACCGCGCCCAGTTGGCGGCGCTCACCAGGCCGGCCAACGAAGGCGGCGGCCCGCGTAGCCACATCAGTGCCCGCACGCGCAAAGGCATCGAGCTGATCCCTTTGCCCCAGGTCATCTATTTCATTGCCGACCACAAGTACGTGACCTTGCGCCACGAGGCCGGGGAAGTGTTGCTCGACGAGCCGCTCAAGGCCCTGGAAGACGAGTTTGGCGAACGCTTCGTGCGTATCCACCGCAATGCCCTGGTCGCCCGTGAGCGTATCGAACGCCTGCAGCGCACGCCGCTGGGGCATTTCCAGCTATACCTGAAAGGCCTGGACGGTGACGCCCTGACCGTCAGCCGGCGCCATGTGGCCGGTGTGCGCAAGATGATGCAAACCCTCTGAGCCTGTACCGGCCCAATCGCCGGCAAGCCAGCTCCCACAGGTATAGTGTCAGCCTTGAGCCTTGCACGGCTGAGGGAGCTGGCTTGCCGGCGATTGGGCGGTACAGGTAAGCACAGGATCCTGATCCACATCTGCTAGCGATACCGGCGATGCTGTTATCATCGACAGCATTTCTCTGGATCGGGGCGTTCCATGTCCACTCGCGAAATCCGCATTGCCACCCGTAAAAGTGCCTTGGCCCTGTGGCAGGCCGAATACGTCAAAGCCCGCCTCGAGCAGGCCCACCCCGGTCTGCTGGTGACCCTGGTGCCCATGGTCAGCCGTGGCGACAAGCTGCTCGACGCGCCGCTGGCAAAGATCGGTGGCAAGGGGCTGTTCGTCAAGGAACTGGAAACCGCCCTGCTGGACAACGAAGCCGACATCGCCGTGCATTCGATGAAGGACGTGCCCATGGACTTCCCCGAAGGCCTGGGCCTGTACTGCATCTGCGAGCGCGAAGACCCGCGCGATGCCTTCGTTTCCAATACCTTTGACAGCCTCGATGCGCTGCCTGCCGGCAGCATTGTCGGTACCTCCAGCCTGCGTCGCCAGGCCCAGTTGCTGGCGCGTCGCCCGGACCTGGAAATCCGCTTCCTGCGTGGCAACGTCAACACCCGCCTGGCCAAGCTAGATGCCGGTGAGTACGACGCTATCATCCTTGCCGCTGCCGGCTTGATTCGCCTGGGTTTCGAGGACCGCATCACTTCCGCCATCAGCGTCGATGACAGCCTGCCGGCAGGCGGCCAGGGTGCGGTGGGTATCGAATGTCGCAGTGCCGACCACGAAATCCATGCACTGCTGGCACCGCTGCACCATGCCGATACTGCCGACCGGGTGGTGGCCGAGCGTGCCCTGAACAAGCGCCTGAATGGTGGCTGCCAGGTACCGATTGCCTGCTATGCGGTGCTTGAAGGTGACCAGCTGTGGCTGCGTGGCCTGGTAGGCCAGCCCAGCGGCGGTACCCTGTTGGTGGCCGATGCCCGCGCACCACGTACTGCCGCCGAAAGCCTGGGCGTGCAGGTGGCCGAGGACCTGCTGGGGCAGGGCGCCGAGGCCATCCTCAAGGAAGTCTACGGCGAGGCCGGCCACCCGTGAGTTCGTGGCGCCTGTTGCTGACCCGGCCTGCCGAGGACTGTGCGGCACTGGCGCAAAGCCTGGCAGCGGCGGGGGTAGCCAGCAGCTGCCTGCCGCTGCTGGCAATCGAGCCCGTCGCTGTGGACAACCAGCAACGCCTGTTGCTGGAAGGCCTGCACGCCTTCCAGGCGATCATCGTGGTCAGCAAGCCGGCAGCCCGTTTGTTGCTTGAGCAATTGGCCGAGGCCGGCCTGCGGCCACCCATGCAAGGTTGGTTCACCGTGGGCGAGGCGACCGCCGCCGTGCTTCAGGGTGCAGGCGTGGCGGTGAGCGTCCCGCCACGCGGCGATGACAGCGAAGCGTTGCTGGCGCTGCCAGCCCTGCACCAGGCAGTTGCCGTGCCGGCACCGCGGATCTTGATCGTTCGTGGTGTGGGAGGTCGCGAACTGCTGGCAGAGCGTCTTGCAGAGCAAGGTGCTAGTGTCGATTATCTGGAACTGTATCGTCGCTGCCTGCCGGCTTACCCGGCGGGCACCCTGATGCGCCGCATCGAAGCGGAACGCCTCAATGGCCTGGTGGTCAGCAGTGGGCAGGGTTTTGAACACTTGCAGCAGATGGCCGGCGCCGATTGGCCGCAGCTGGCGCGTCTGCCGCTGTTCGTGCCCAGCCCTCGGGTTGCCGATCAGGCCAGGGCCGCCGGGGCCCAACAGGTTGTGGATTGCCGTGGCGCCAGTGCCACGGCCTTGCTGGCAGCCGTGCAGCGCAGCGCTGCACCTGCCTCTTAAGGCGCTAAGCTGAACGCGATGCGCCCCCATGCAAAGGATGGATACGTGAGCGAGACTGTCTTGTCCAATAACGATCAGCCGTCGGCACAGGCGCCGGCGGAACCCGTCACCACCCCACCTGCCAAGCGCTCCGGCAGTGGCCTGGCAACGCTGGCCCTGCTGTTGGGCGCGGCCGGGGTGGCGGTAGGTGGCTGGGGTGTCTGGCAGGTGCGTCAACTGCAAGGCAGCGAATTCAACCAGGGCCAGCACATCGAGGCGCTGAACCAGCGCGCCGAGGCCCTGCAGCAGCGTGAGCAGCAGATCAGCGCGCAACTGGCCAGCCTGCCGGCAGCCAGCGAGCTGGAAGACCGCCGCCGCCTGGTGGCACAGTTGCAGGGTGACCAGCAACGTCTCAGCCAGCGCCTGGAAACCATACTGGGCGAAAGCCGCAAGGAATGGCGCCTGGCCGAGGCCGAGCACCTGCTGCGCCTGGCCACCCTGCGCCTGTCGGCGCTGCAGGACATCACCAGTGCCAAGGCCTTGGTCGAGGGGGCGGACGAGATCCTGCGCGAGCAGAGCGATCCGGGTGCCTTCGCCGCCCGTGAGCAATTGGCGCGCAGCCTGGCCACGCTCAACAGCACTCAGCAACCGGACCGTACCGGCCTGTTCCTGAAACTCGCCGCTCAGCGCGAGCTGGTGCAGCAACTCAGCGCCCAGTCGCCAGAGTTCGACACCAATGCCGATGCCCTGGGCGCGCTCACCGCCGATGGTGATGGCGCCAGTCGCCTGTCCCAATGGTGGGCCGAAATCTCCAAGTACTTCCAGATCGACTTCAACGCCGATGACAACGTGCGTCCGCTGCTGGCCGGGCAGCAACTGAACCAGCTGCGTCTGGCCCTGAGCCTGACCATCGAGCAGGCCCAGTGGGCAGCGCTCAATGGCGATAGCAAGGTCTACACCCAGGCGCTGGACGACGCCCGCAGCGTGCTGCTGGCCAACTTCAACGCCGACAACCCGCAAAGCAAGGCCATGCTTGACAGCCTCAATGCCTTGGCCGAACAGCCGGTGTCGGTGGTTACCCCTGACCTCAGCGAAAGTCTGGCCGCAGTGCAGGCCTATATCCAGCGCCGCCACCTGCCGGCCGATGCTGAAGGGGGCAAGCCATGAAGCGTGTCTACCTGCTGGCCGTGCTGGCGATCGTGGTCGCCGCGGCGCTAGGTATCGCGGTCGCCAAGCACAGCGGCTACGTGCTGATCTCCTATGGCAGCTTCCGCTACCAGTCGGGGCTGTGGGCGGCCTTGGCCGGCTTGCTGGTTGTGGTGCTGTTGCTGTGGCTGGTGCGCTACCTGGTCGGCCTGGTGCTGACTTCCAGTGGCGTGGTCAACCCGTGGTCGCGGCGTAATCGCAGCCGGCGTGTTCGTCTGGCCATCGAGCAGGGCCAGCTGGACCTCGCCGAGGGCCGTTGGGCCAGTGCCCAGCGCCATCTGCACCGTGCCGCCGAGGCCGAGCGCCAGCCGTTGCTGTATTACCTTGGTGCCGCGCGTGCCGCCAACGAGCAAGGCCGAACCGAAGACAGCGACAACCTGCTGGAACGTGCTCTGGAGCGCCAGCCGCAAGCGGAGCTGGCTATTGCCCTGACCCATGCGCAATTGCAGATGGACCGTGGCGAAAGCGACGGCGCGCTGGAAACCCTGCTGGCGATGCAGGAGCGCCACCCGCACAACGGCCAGGTGCTGCGCCTACTGCAGCGCCTGCACCTGGAACGCGGCGACTGGTCTGCCCTGATCCGCCTGCTGCCTGACCTGCGCAAGGGCAAGGTGCTGCCGGCCGCCGAGCTGGCTGCCCTGGAGCAACGTGCCTGGGGCCAGAACCTGAGCCTGGCCACCACCCGTGGCGAGGATGCGCAAAGCGCCCGTCAGGCTCTGGAGCGCGCCTGGCAGCAACTGACTGCTGCCCAGCGCCAGGAGCCACAACTGGTGCTGGCCTATGCCGAGCAATTGCGTCAGGTGGGCGCCCAGAGCGAAGCGGAACAAGTGCTTCGCACCGCTCTCAAGCGTGAATACGAAAGCCATCTGGCACGCCTGTACGGCCTGGTGCGCGGCGATGACCCGGCGCGCCAGCTGCAAACAGCCGAAGGTTGGCTCAAGGCCCACCCGCAAGATGCCAGCCTGCTGCTAACCCTGGGCCGTCTGAGCCTGCAGAACCGCTTGTGGGGCAAGGCACGGGACTATCTGGAAAGCAGCCTGCGCATGGAACGCAACCCCGAGGCCTGTGCCGAGCTGGCGCGCCTGCTCGCCGGCCTTGGCGAGACCGAGCGCAGCAACCAGCTGTTCCAAGAGGGCCTCGGCCTGCTGGACGAGCGCCTGCTGGCCCTGCCTTTGCCCGAAGGCGTACGCGCCTGACCTACCCCAGGGCCCGCGCAAAGGTGCGGGCTTCGGGGGCGGGTAACTTTTCTCTCTGTGTAAGTTAGATCTGCAGTCCATTTCTTCAGACGTTTCCTACCGCATGGTTGGAAATTTCCTTAGCGATTCAGCGACTTGTCCTTACTGTCGCGCCTTGAAACAAAGCGCTTCTTTCCTCTACCGTTTCAAGCCTCTTCATTATCCCGGGACCTTCACCGCCCATGCTGCCGGCCCGTTTGCGCACCTTTTTCCTACCTGCCTGCCTTGCTGCACTGGCGGTACTGGCTGCGTCCTTCCACCTGGAAAGCGTCCTCGGGCTGGTGCCCTGCCCGTTGTGTTTCAGCCAGCGGTTGCTGCTTGGAGTGTACGCAATGCTGTGCCTGGCGGCAGTGCTGCAGGCACCGGGTACGGCGGGCATTCGTTGTTATGCGCGGGCGACGCTGGGCTGTTCGCTGGCCGGGGCGTTGCTGGCAGCGCGACATGTGTGGTTGCAGGGGGATGACGGGGCCATCGCTGTCTGCCCGGTGCCGCTCGGGCGGCTGATCGAGCAATCCTGGGGCGAGGCAGCCCGGCAATTGTTGTTCGGCGGCCCGGATTGCAACTCGCTGACCTGGAGCTTCCTCGACCTGACCCTGCCCGAGTGGAGCCTGTTGGCGTTCCTGCTGCTGGCAATGCTGCCCTTGAGTTGTCTGCTGGCGTATCGTTTCCGCACCCTGGCGAGAACATGACTTGGCGCAAGGTTGCACCATTGGCACGACCAATGGCCGTGTAACTGGGTATTAAACACTTGTATGAACTTTGTCCGCTGCGTACCTTGAAGGGCAGCACGCGCGGGAATAATCTCCCTGCACGCATACCGAAAACACAACTGCTCGATGCCGCCTGCTGATGTCACCTTTGTGCTGCACGGTCGTGGTGCGAGGTGCAGCGGCATCTACCCAGAAGGGAAGAGATCGCCATGCTCGATAGTTGTCAGAACGCTCAGGAACGCTGGGGTGGGGTTCACAAACTGATCGACCGCTGGCTGGAGGAGCGCCAGGAACTGGTGCAGGCTTTCCGCGCGCTGCGCGATGCCAAGCCGGCCTTCGCCGACAAGGACACGAACGGGGACTTTTGCGCGCTCCTCGTTGACTACGTTTCGGCGTGGCATTTCGAAGTCTGCGAGCAGTTGGTCAGTGAGGCCAAGGCCTTCGGCGACGAGAAGGCGCTGAAGCTGGCCGAAGAGATCAACCCACGGATCAACGACAGTACTCAGGTCGCATTGGCCTTCAATGACCATTGCGCCAAGGGTGAGTGCAAAAACACCGAGCGCTTTGCCGAAAAGCTGGGCAAGCTGGGTGGCCTGCTGCACGAGCGCTTCGAACTGGAAGACTGCCTGATCGAAGTGTTGCACAACGCGCACAAGGAAGAAGGCGCATTACCGGCGTGAGTGTTGGCGTCAGTCGCCAACCGCCAGCAGTTCTATCTCGAACACCAGGGGGGTGTAGGGTGCAATCAGGTCGCCCGCACCCTCGGCGCCATACGCTAGCGCCGACGCGATCACCAGGCGCCATTTGGCGCCAGCGTGCATTTTTGGCAAGGCCACCTGCCACCCTTCGATGACTGAGTCCAGGCTGAACCACTGGGGCGTCTGGTTCTGGTCGAACACCGAGCCGTCTGGCAGCCTGCCCACATAGCGCACCTGCACCTTGCCACCGGCTTTGGGCTGCGCGCCCGTGCCTGTTTGCAGTTCGCTGTAGAGCACACCCTCCGGTAGTTCGTGCACGCCATAACGACCACGCTCGTTGGCCATGAAGCGTGTTTCGGCAGCTTGCAGCTTCTGCATGGCGGCATCGCCTTCCTGTGCTTCCTGCTGCTGGAGCAAAGCCTGCATGCGTGCCTTGTCGAGTTTCAGCGGTTGCCCCTGGTAGGACTGGCGCAGGCCTTCTACCAGCGCATCCAACTGCAGGCCCGGCATATCCTGGCGCAGCCGCTCACCCAGGCTGGCGCCGATGCTGTAGGCGAGGTCATGTTCTTCGCTGTCGGCCAGGGCGATGGGTGCCAGCAGGCATAAACCTAAAAGAAGATATCGAGGCATGGTCAGTTCCTGCGCCAATGAGCGGGGAAGTATGCCAGTGTTCCGATTTGTATTGTGTGCTCGCGGTCCCTGTAGGAGCGGCCTTGTGTCGCGACAGGGCTGCAAAGCAGCCCCGGCAATATCTGCGGTGGTGCTGAAATCAAGGGGCTGCTCCGCAGCCCATCGCGACACAAGGCCGCTCCTACAGGAGTGCTGTGCAATACAGATAACTGCCAAATATCAGCAATGATTTATTCAGCAACTACACTTGCTCGGAGCTGCAAGATAACAACTTTGCCCAGGCATGCAACGCGGCGTAAACAATACTGTCAACATGCCCTAGCGGCGGTAGCAGCAGAAGCATAGTATGAGCCGCAATCTCGTCAGCCAGGAGGTAAACCATGTCGGCTAAAAAGAAGCCAGTAAGCACGCCGTTACACCTGCTCCAGCAACTTTCGGGCAGCTTGCTCGAACACTTGGAAGATGCCTGCTCGCAAGCGCTGGCTGATGCGGAAAAACTGCTGGCCAAGTTGGAAAAGCAGCGTGGCAAGGCCCAGGAAAAACTGCACAACGGTCGCCTGAAACTGCAAGACGCGGCCAAGGCAGGTAAAGCCAAGGCGCAGACCAAGGCGCAAAAAGTCATTGGCGAACTTGAAGAACTGCTCGACTCCCTCAAGGAACGTCAAACCCAGACTCGTTCTTATATTCAGCAACTCAAGCGCGATGCCCAGGACAGCCTCAAGCTGGCCCAAGGTGTAGGCAAGGTTCGCGAAGCTGCAGCCAAGGCGCTTGACCAGCGTGCTGCCAAGACCTCCAAACCGGCAGCCGCCAAACCCGTCACCAAGGCTGCTGCGGCCAAACCTGCAGCCAAGCCGGCCGCCAAGGCCACTGCTGCTGCCAAACCTGCAGCCAAGCCAGCCGCCAAGGCCACTGCTGCTGCCAAACCTGCGGCCAAGCCAGCCGCCAAGGCCGCTGCTGCTGCCAAGCCTGCAGCCAAACCAGCTGCCAAAGCCACTGCTGCTGCCAAACCTGCAGCGAAGCCAGCCGCCAAAGCCACTGCTGCTGCCAAGCCTGCAGCGAAGCCAGCCGCCAAGGCCACTGCTGCTGCCAAACCTGCAGCCAAGCCAACTGCCAAGGCTACTGCTGCTGCCAAACCTGCGGCCAAGCCAGCCGCCAAGGCCACTGCTGCTGCCAAACCTGCAGCCAAGCCAGCAGCCAAAGCCACCGCAGCCGCTAAACCTGCAGCCAAGCCAGCGGCGGCCAAAACGCCAGCCAAAGCCGCTGCTGCCAAGCCGGCCGCGAAACCAGCTGCCGCCAAGGCCCCAGCACGTACGGCCGCCAAACCCGCCGCCAAGCCAGCAGCTGCCAAGCCTGTTGCCAGCAAGCCAGCCGAAGCCAAACCGGCTACGCCAGCCGCCAGCAATCTGGCCGCCGCGACCAACTCGGCCACCCCGGCAGCTTCGGTAGCGCCATCGGCACCTGCCAGCACCCCGGCTCAGGCACCGTCTTCGGCGTCCTGAAGCGCTGCCGCCGCGACGCGCAATCCAACCAGCGCGTCGTGGTGGCGGGCCTGGTCCGGCGCCAGCCGGGCCAGCCAGTCGTCCATGGGCTCATGGGCGCTTGCCGGCCATTGTCGCGAACGCTCCTGCAAGCGTTCCAGCAAGGCTTTCTCGGCCTGTAATTCCAACCCTTTAACCTGCTCACGCAACGCCGCCAGCTGCGCATCACTTTGCGCTGCTGCTCGCCACTGTTGGCGCAAGCTACGTAATGGGTTGACCACTTCGCGCTGCCAGGGCTCGGTAACCTCGCGCAATGCCTGTACGCGTTCGTCCCGCACGGCCACGCCACGCGCCTGCAGCCAGGTTGCGCACAGCAGCAGACAGACATCGCCACCCAGCGCCTGCAGTTCAAGGCAGGCGGCTTCCACGCCGGGCCTGGCGTACAGGGCCAGGGCGTGATTCCACAGGTCGGTGTGCATGGTTCCACTCGCGCTATGGGCCGAGGAAGCTGGTAGACTCCGCGACCATCATGATCAGACTATCCAACCTCACTTTACAGCGTGGTCCGCAGCGCTTGCTAGAAGGCGCCGAGATGACCCTGCACACCGGTCACAAGGCCGGCCTGATCGGCGCCAACGGCGCCGGAAAATCCAGCCTGTTCGCCTTGCTGCGCGGTGAGCTGTCGCCCGATGCCGGCGATTGCCAGCTGCCCGGTGACTGGCGCATCGCCCACATGCGCCAGGAGGTCGATACCCTCGACCGCCTGGCCGTGGACTATGTGCTCGACGGTGACGTGCGCCTGCGCAAGGTCCAGGCCGAACTCGCTGCGGCCGAGCAGGCCCACGACGGTACCGCCCTGGCGCGCCTGCACATTGAGCTGGATAGCGCCGACGGCTATACCGCCGACGCCCGCGCACGCAAGTTGCTGGCCGGCCTTGGTTTCACCAACGAACAGATGGACCGCCGCGTCGGCGACTTCTCCGGTGGCTGGCGGATGCGCCTGAACCTGGCCCAGGCCCTGATGTGCCCCTCCGACCTGCTGCTGCTCGACGAGCCCACCAACCACCTGGACCTGGACGCTATCCTGTGGCTGGAGGACTGGCTCAAGGGCTACCCCGGCACGTTGTTGCTGATCTCCCACGACCGCGACTTCCTCGATGCCGTGGTCGACCATGTGCTGCACGTCGAGCAGCGCAAGCTGAACCTGTACAAGGGCGGCTACACTGCCTTCGAGCGCACCCGGGCCGAGCGCCTGGCGCAACAGCAGCAGGCCTACGAGAAACAGCAGGCCCAGCGTGCGCACATGGAAAAGTACATTGCCCGCTTCAAGGCCCAGGCCACCAAGGCCCGCCAGGCACAGAGCCGGATCAAGGCCCTGGAGCGCATGGAGGAGCTATCGGCGGCGCATGTCGATTCGCCGTTCGACTTCGTTTTCCGCGAGTCGCAGAAAATCTCCAGCCCGCTGCTGAGCCTGTCCGAAGGCCGCCTGGGCTACGGTGACAAGGCGATCCTCGACAAGGTCAAGCTGCAGCTCACCCCCGGTGCGCGCATTGGCCTGCTCGGCCCCAACGGCGCTGGCAAGTCGACCCTGATCAAGAACCTCGCTGGCGAGCTCGAGCCACTATCGGGCCGCCTGGTGCGGGGTGAGAACCTGGCCGTGGGCTACTTCGCCCAGCACCAGCTGGACTCTCTGGACGACAAGGCCAGCCCGCTGCTGCACCTGCAGCGCATTGCTCCCACCGAGCGTGAGCAGACCCTGCGCGACTTCCTGGGCGGCTTCGACTTCCATGGCGATCGCGTCGACGAGCCGGTGGTGAACTTCTCCGGTGGTGAGAAGGCCCGCCTGGCGTTGGCCCTGATCGCCTGGGAGCGACCGAACCTGCTGCTGCTCGACGAACCGACCAACCACCTCGACCTGGAAATGCGCCTGGCGCTGACCATGGCCCTGCAGGAGTTTGCCGGTGCCGTGGTGGTGGTGTCGCACGACCGTCACCTGCTCAAGAGCACCACCGACGACTTCCTGCTGGTGGCCGACGGCAAGGTCGACATCTTCGATGGTGACCTGGACGACTACAGCCGCTGGCTGGTCGAGTACCGCCAGCGCAGCGCGCCGGCCAGTACCACCCCGGTCAACCCGGACAAGACCGACAAGAAGGCCCAACGCCAGGCTGCCGCAGCCTTGCGTCAGCAACTGGCCCCGCACAAGAAGGCTGCCGACAAGCTGGAAGCCGAGCTCAACCAGGTGCACGCGCAACTGGCCGAGATCGAGACCGCGCTGGGTGATGGTGGCCTCTACGACGCGTCGCGCAAGGACGAGTTGCGTGACCTGCTGGCGCGCCAGACCAAGCTGAAGCAGCGCGAAGGCGAACTGGAAGAGGCCTGGATGGAAGCGCTGGAAACCCTCGAAAGCATGCAGGCCGAGCTCGAGGCGCTGTCCTGATGGAGGAACTGCGTTCGCTGCTGCCAGGGCAATGGATGGACACCTTCTGGCTGGGCTTGCAGATACTGTTGATCCTGGTAGTGGCCTTCGTCCTGCAGCGCATCGTTGCACGCGGGCTGAGCCGCCTGAGCCAGCGTTACCCGTTGCCGCCGGAGCTGCTGGTGCCGGTGCGTGGTGGCCTGCGCTGGCTGATCATGGGCAGCGCGTTGCTGTTCGTGCTGGAGCGCCTGGGTGTATCGGCGACGGTACTGTGGACAGCACTGTCCGGCTTCGTCGCGGTGGCAGCAGTGGCTTTCTTCGCCATGTGGAGCGTGCTGTCCAACCTGCTGTGCGCGGTGCTGATCTTCACCGTCGGGCCGTTTCGTATTGGTGATGTGGTCGAACTGGTCGACACCCTCGACAAGCCGGGCGTCAAGGGCCGGGTGATTGCCATCAACCTGCTGTTCACCACGCTGATGGAAATGCCCGAGGCGGGCGGGGCGCTGGTGCAGGTGCCCAATAGCCAGTTCTTCCAGAAGTCAGTACGGCGCTGGCGCGGGGCTGAGGTGCAGTCCATGCACAAAGAGTCGTCCGCCGAGGTGGATTGATTAATCCTGTACGGCCCTCTTCGCGGGCTTGCCCGCTCCCACAGGAAATCCATAGCCTTTGAGAGCAGCGCAATACCTGTGGGAGCGGGCAAGCCCGCGAAGAGGCCGGTACTGACGGAGTAAATCCTGCAAAATTTACTGGTTATTTTTTCACCAACACCTTAGCTTAACGTTTTGCAACATATGTCCGAGCGAGGTGTGTGATGTCGATGGAAGTGTGGTTGGGCTTCTTTGCCGCCTGTTGGGTGATCAGCCTTTCACCCGGCGCCGGGGCGATTGCCTCGATGTCCAGTGGCCTGCAATACGGTTTCTGGCGTGGTTACTGGAACGCCCTGGGCCTGCAACTGGGCCTGATCCTGCAGATCGCCATCATCGCCGCCGGCGTCGGTGCTGTTCTGGCTGCCTCGGCCACGGCGTTCCAGATAATCAAATGGTTCGGTGTCGCCTACCTTGTCTACCTGGCCTACAAACAGTGGCGTGCGCTGCCCTTGGACATGAGCGATGAATCCGCCGTGCGTCCGATCGGCAAACCGCTGAGCCTGGTGTTCCGTGGTTTCCTGGTCAACGTCAGCAACCCCAAGGCGCTGGTGTTCATGCTGGCGGTGCTGCCGCAGTTCATCAATCCGCATGAACCGCTGTTGCCCCAGTATGTGGCGATCACCGTGACCATGGTCGCCGTGGATATGCTGGTGATGGCGGGGTATACCGGGTTGGCTGCGCGGGTGTTGCGCTTGCTGCGTACGCCCAAACAGCAGAAGCGTTTGAACCGGACTTTCGCCGGGTTGTTCATTGGCGCGGCCACCTTCCTGGCGACTCTGCGTCGCGCGCCAGTCTGACAGACCGTATGTAGGCCATTCGCGGGCTTGCCCGCGAATGGGCCACCTCTATTTCTGCTTGTCCACCAACCCCTTGAGCAAATCCACCGGCAGCGGAAAGACGATGGTCGAGCTCTTGTCCCCGGCAATCGTCCCCAGCGTCTGCATGTAGCGCAACTGCATCGCCCCTGGCTCCTTGCTCAGCATCTGCGCCGCCTGCATCAACTTCTCCGACGCCTGCAACTCACCTTCGGCATGGATCACCTTGGCCCGACGTTCACGCTCGGCCTCGGCCTGGCGGGCAATGGCGCGCACCATCGATTCGTTGAGATCGACGTGCTTGATCTCGACGTTGGCCACCTTGATACCCCAGGCATCGGTCTGTGCATCAAGCACCTGACGAATGTCCGAGTTCAGTTGCTCGCGTTCGGCCAACAGTTCATCCAGTTCGTGCTTGCCGAGCACCGCGCGCAGCGTGGTCTGGGCCAGCTGGCTGGTCGCCACGAGGAAATCCTCGACCTGGATGATCGCCTTCTGCGGGTCGAGCACTCGGAAGTAGAGCACGGCGTTGACCTTGACCGAGACGTTGTCGCGGGTGATCACATCCTGAGGTGGTACATCCAGCACCACGGTGCGCAGGTCCACCCGCACCATTTGCTGGATTACCGGGATCAGCAGGATCAGCCCCGGCCCCTTCACCTGCCAGAAGCGCCCCAGTTGGAACACCACGCCGCGCTCGTATTCGCGCAGGATGCGGAACGCCGACAGCAACAGCATCGCCAGCACGATCAGCACCGCGCCGAAGCCCAATTGCATGAACATGGTCATTCTCCTTGCGCCGCGGGCGCGGCGGCGCTCACTTCCAGCATGACGCCATGGCGCGCGGTCACCCGCACGTTCTGGCCCGCTTGCAGTGGCGTTGCACACTGCGCTTGCCATTGCTCGCCCTGGGCCAGCACAAAGCCACAGAACGGGTTGCCCGCCATCACCTGTGTGACGGTGACCAGGCTGCCGACCAGGCCGGCGTCACCGCTGACCAGCGCCCGTCGGCGGGCCTTGAGCGCCATGCCCAGCACACCGCCGATCAGCAGCGCCGAGAGCACCGCCAGGATGCCGATCAGGGCCAGCGGGATACCGAAGCCAGGGGCATCGGTGTCGATCAGGATCAGCGCGCCGACCACGAAGGCGACAATGCCGCCAAAGCCGACCACGCCGAAACTGGGCAGGAAGGCTTCGGCGATCATGAAGGCGATGCCGAGCAATATCAGCGCCACCCCGGCGAAGCTCACCGGCAACAGCTGCAGGGCATATAGCGCCAGCAGCAGGCATATACCGCCTACCACGCCGCCGACCGTCGAGCCGGGGTTCATGAATTCGAACAGCAGGCCGTACACACCGATCATGATCAGAATCAGCGCCACGCTGGGGTTGGTGATGACCGCCAACACCCGTGTGCGCCAGTCCGGCAGGTGCTCGACCAGGTTGGCGCCGGCGGTCTGCAGTTGCAGGGGCTGGCCAGCGACAGTGAGCGTTTTGCCATCGAGCTTGTGCAGCAGGTCACGCAGGTCATCGGCCATCAGGTCGATAACGTCAAGCCTCAAGGCCTCGCTGGCGGACAGGCTGACCGCCTCGCGCACGGCCTTCTCCGCCCAGTCGGCATTGCGCCCGCGCAGCTGCGCCAGGCCACGGATGTAGGCCGCCGCATCGTTGACCTGCTTGCGCGCGAGGGTATCGTCATCGCTGCCTTTGGCCTTGTCATCCTTGGGCGTGCCTGGCGGAGCACCGACCTGCACGGGGGTTGCGGCCCCCAGGTTGGTACCGGGCGCCATGGCCGCGACATGGCTGGCATAGAGGATATAAGTGCCGGCGCTGGCGGCGCGGGCTCCGCTGGGGGCGACGAAGGTTGCGACCGGCACTGGGCTGGCGAGAATCGCCTTGATCATCTGGCGCATGGCGCTGTCCAGCCCGCCCGGGGTGTCCATGCGGATAACCACCAGTTGTGCACCCTGTGCCTTGGCCTGGTCGAGGCTGCGCACCAGGTAGTCTGCGCTGGCAGGGCCGATGGCGTCATCGACACCCAGCACCCAGACTGCACCAGGCGCTGCCTGACCGCCTGGCGTAATGCCAAGCAGCAACACCAGCAACAGCCAGCGCCAGCAGCGGGCGATCACCTGTCGTCACCTCGTTTGCCTCTATTGCACAAGTTTAGCCCTGCCTGCTGGTACCCGGCCTAAAATTGGAAATTGGGGGGCGAAACCGGAGGTGCATCATGCGTATGGCAAAGACCCTGCAGGATCGCCTGGACAAGGCCAACTGCGATTACGACATCATTCCCCATCCACATTCGGCCACCAGCCTGGAGTCGGCCCGTACGGCCGGCGTGCCCGCCGAGCGGGTCGCCAAGTCGGTGATGCTCGATGACCGTCATGGCAACTACATCATGGCCGTGCTACCGGCCAACCGGCATCTGGACATGACCAAGGTGCGCATGTCCGGGGCCTGGCAACTGACCCGTGAAAGCGGCCTGCCGAGCCTGTTCGGCGACTGCGAGCGCGGTGCCGTACCGGCCCTTGGCGATGCCTACCAGATAAAAATGCTGGTCGACCCGAGCTTGACCCGCCAGGGCGATGTCTACCTGGAAGCGGGTGACCACGATCACCTGATCCACATGAGCATGGAGCAGTACATGAAACTGGTGCCGCACGCCGAAGTGCGCGAGCTGTGCTGATGTTTTCACACCAATGCCGGGCGGGCGTCGTGGACGGCTTGCCTGGCTCTCAGGAGGAACCATGGAAGCGCCGATTCATCCCTTTGCCGAGCTGTTCAAACAACTGGGCCTGCCTGACGATGCGGTGAGCATCGATCAGTTCATCGCCAGCCACTCGCCACTGAAGAACGACATCAAGTTGGTGGATGCGCCGTTCTGGACCGCTTCCCAGCGCGAGTTTCTCAACGACAGCATCAATGAGGATGCCGACTGGGCGGAGCCATTCGATCAACTCAACGAAGCGTTGCGCCGCCCTCGAAAATAAAGCGCCGAGTGGCACCTGACGAGTGATTGGCCGTTGCTATGCTCAGGAAAACAACAAGGGGATAGCGCGATGAAAGATCCCTACGCACCGGGTTTCTGGTGCTCCGTGACGATCCTGGGCACCCTGACGGCCAGTTACTTCTACGGCATCAGGCAATCGCAACAGATGAACCAGGCAGTGCACTTCCTGTATGCCGCTGCCGCCGTCACCGTGGCGGTTGCACTGGTGGCGCTGGCCTGGATCGCCTGGCAGCAACTGCACCTGAACAAGCGCGAGGTGGTGCAGGGGCGAACGTTGCTGACCATCTGGAACACCAAGGTTGCGCTGCGCCGCGTCGAGACGGTGTTCGACCGCTACTTCTGGGGCAGCTACTGGCATTCGGGGCGCACCTTCGAAGAGGTCATGGGCGAGCTCAAGGGCACGCCGCTGGAGCAGAGCCTGGATGCCCTGAAACGCCAGTGCCGCTTGCTCGACCGCGAAATTCATGACCACCACCACCACTGGCTGGCCAATGCCCGCGACCTGTCCAGCGTGGCCCAGGCCATGGCCCGTGAACGCTACCAGCTGGATCTGGGCGAACCAACCCGCAGCGGCAATGGCAACACTGCCGTGCTCAATCGGGATCTGGAAGTGCTGGTGTACACCTGGTCGGCGCGCCTGCGCAGCTTCGACCATCAGCTGGACGAACTGGAGCGCGCCTACCATTGAGGTGCTTCATTCACCGCGGATGTATTGCTCCAGTTGCAGGATCAGGCTGGCCTGTTCGGCGATGGTTTCCTTGACCAGGTCGCCGATCGACAGCAGGCCGAGCAGCTGGCCATTGTCGACCACCGGCAGGTGGCGCAGGTGGCGGTCGGTCATCAGGTTCATGCAGTAGTCGAGCTTCTGCTTCGGTTCCACGGTGACCACCGGCGCACTCATGATCTCGCGCACAGGGGTGGCGGCGGACGAGCGGCCCTTGAGCACCAGTTTGCGCGCATAGTCCCGTTCACTGACGATACCCACCACCTGGTTGGCCTCGACCACCGGGAGCGCACCGACGTTTTTTTCCGCCAGCATTTTCAGTGCGTCGAGTACCGAGTCATCCGGGCCGATGGTGTACACGGTCTGATGCTGGGACTTGGTCTTGAGGATTTGTTCGACGGTCTTCATACGGGCCTCTGCTGGGGAAAAAGCGATGTCTCGGAGTAAATAAAGCATCCGGCACGGCGCTCTGCACGGCAATGCAGGAAACGGCATCGAGTCGATTGAAAAACGTCATGAGTTGTCGCCTGTGCCGGCCTCTTCGCGGCTAAAGCCACTCCCACAGGGATAGCACCTGGCTCGAGGCCGATGCGGTCGAGGTGGGAGCGGCTTTAGCCGCGAAGAGGCCGGTAGAGTTGGCTCAGAGCTTCGGCATCTGCCCGATCCGCGCCACCATCTCGCTCACCACCTGCAAGTCCAGCATGAACTGCTCCACGGTCTTGAACTCGTTGTCGTTGTGCCCGGTGTACTTCACATCCGGCATGGCCAGGCCGAACTGCACGCCGTTAGGCAGGTCGTGTACCGAGGTAGCACCCGCCGAGGTGCCGAACTCGTGCTTCATGCCCAGGTTCTCGGTGGCAACGTCCAGCAAGGCCTTGACCCATTCGCCTTCGGGGTTGCGGTACATCGGCTCGTCCAGGCTGTAGTCGAAGGCCACCGAGGTATGGCTCTGCCGGGTCCATTTGCCCAGCTTGTCAGCCAGTTCGTCCTTGATCTTGGCAATGGGCTTGCCCTTCGGAATGCGCAGGTTCACCGCCAGTTTCAGGCCTTTTTCATCCACCCCGACAAAGGTCAGCGAGGCGGTCAGCGGGCCCATGAACGAATCCTTGAAGGCCACGCCGAGCTTGTTGCCCAGGTAGTCCAGGCCCCAGTTGTCGGCGGCATAGCGGGCGGCATCGGTGAAGTGGTTGTGCTTGAGCGGCACATCCTTGCCCAGGCCGTTGATGAAACCAAGCATGCGCGCCACCGGGTTGACCCCGGACTCCGGCTCCGAAGAGTGGGCGGAAACGCCGGTCACGGTGAGCAACACCTGCTTGCCATCGGCCTTGGCAGCGATGCTGAAGTCGCCGCCATTGCGCTTCACGTAATCGGCGCCGGCTTTTTCCAGCTGGCTGGCCAGCTTCGCCGGGTTGTCGGTGACCAGGGTCGCGACCGAGGTTGTCGGGATCTGGTTGGTGGCCAGGCCGCCGGTCAGGTTGACGATCTCGGCACCCTTGCCACTGGCCTGGCGCTTGCTGAAGCTGGCCATGATCGTGCCGTAGCCTTTCTCGGCGATGACCACCGGGTAGCCGCCATCGAGGGCCAGGTTGTAGTCGGGCGTGGGGTTGCGCTCGAAGTAGTAGGGGATGGCATCACCGCTGGTTTCTTCAGTGGTGTCGATCAGCAGCTTGAACTGGCGGGCCAGCGGCAGGTTTTCGTCCTTGGCCACTTTCAGCGCGTACATCGCCACGACAATGCCGTTCTTGTCGTCTTCGGTGCCGCGGCCGTACATGCGGTCACCGACCAGGGTGACCTTGAACGGGTCCAGGCGCGTGCCATCGGCCAGCTTCCAGTTGTCCGGGTTGACCGGCACCACGTCGGCGTGGGCATGGATGCCGACCACTTCCTTACCGCTGCCCAGCGAAATCTCGTACACCCGGTTGTCGATATTGCGGAAAGCCAGGCCGAAGCTGTCGGCCAGGGCCTTGATCTTTTCGGCGATCCTGAGGAACTCGGGGTTCTCGTGCTGCGGCGTGCCTTCGACATTGAAGGTGGGGATGGCCACCAGTTCACGCAGGGTTTCGCTGGCAGCCTTGCCGTACTTGATGCGGGTATACAGGCCGAGCAGGCGGTTGATCTCGTTCTGCTGCTCGGCGGCCAATGGCTTGCCGGCCAGGTAGGCATCCAGGGTTGCCGCGAGGTTGTCGGCCTTGGCCAGGTCGCTGCCTTTGAGCTTGCCGAGGAACTGCTTGAAGTCGCTTGGGTCGCTGCCGTCGAAGGCTTTGACGATGGCCGCGGACTGCTGCTGGGTAAGGTTGGCCTGTGCCGGTTGGGTGAACAGGCCGATGCTGGCCAGCAGCAGGGTGGTGGCGGTAAGTTTTTTCAGGTGCATGGTTGTGCGCATTCCTTCGCCAATCATTGTTGTGGGTTACCCGTCGGGAAACGGGAAGACGCCCACGCTAACACCAATGACCCGTGGCACGGGAGTGCCAGAAACGCGACATGTCGCACAAACGAAAAAGCCCCGGGCGCGTTGCCGGGGCCTTTCCAGTGCTTCCAACGGTGATTACAGCCCGTTGGGCAGGAACCTCGTGGCACCGCTGACATCGTCGATCTTCTTGATGCGGAAGGCCTTGATACAGGTTTCGTTGCGGGTATTGCTGTCCGGGCAGTATTGCTGGACGAAGTCGTTGAAGGCCATGTCCTGGCCATTCACGCTGAGGACGCGCTTGAAGTACTCGCCCTGGATGCCCTGCGCCTGACGCGATGCGGTCATTTCCTGGTCGACGACCAGGCGACCGTGCAGGTCGACGGTGGGGAACTTGGCTTCTTCCTGCAGGCAGCCGCTCAGCAGCAGGCCGGCCGTGGCCAGCATGATCAGACGTAGCATGATGTTGTCTCTGCAACGGGCGGTCACGGCCTGCGGGCCGGGACCGCACCTGGATGGTTACTCGCCGAACAGGCTGCCGGCGCGTTTCACTTCCGCCTTGCCGGCGTCCTCGAGCAGCGACTTGGCGCCCGAGGTGACGTTGCGTGCGGAGTCTGCATTGGACTGGATCACGTCGGTGCGTGCAGCGCTGTCGCGCAGTTCGGCATCGATGTAGTCGTTGGCGCGGGCGACCTTTGCCTTTTTCGCTTGCAGGGCCAGGCGACGCTCTTCCAGCTCCAGCGCACGCAGGTCGTCCTCGTAGGCTTCTTCGCGGGTCTGCACGCGCTTGCGCTCGGCTGCTTGCGCCTGCTGTTTCTCGGCGGCACGCTGCGCGGAGGCACGTTGGGCCGCTGCGCGCTGCTGGCGGGCAGCAGCTTCGCGAGCTTCGGCGCGCTGCTCGGCGGCGGCGGCCTGGCGCAGGCGTTCGGTTTCCAGGGCGGCTTCGGATTGCTTGGTCTGCTGTTCGATCTGGTAGAGCTGATCGAACTGGCCTGCCATGGCAGTGGCGGCAGACAGTGCGAGGGCGGTGCCCAGAACAATGTGCTTCATGTGCTCAGGCCTCAGCTCTTTTTCGGATCTGGGCAGGTCGCATTTGGCTGGATGCGGGTTTCGTTGGAGATGGTCATGACCATCAGGGAGATGCCCCCCACTTCGAAATCGCACGGGCGGCCAACCTGGGCGGAGGTGTAGATCTTGCCGTTTTCCGAGTAGCCGATCAGTACGCCGGGCACCAGCGAGGTATCGCTGACCAGGGACCCTGCCAGTGCGCCGGCGCCACCGCCTGCCACGCCGCCGATGATCGCGGTGTCCTTGTTGTGGCCTGCACCCAGCGCCGCGCCACCCAGCGCACCCAGTACACCACCCACCATCATTGCGGCTTTCTGGTTCTTCTCGTTGCTGACCTTGATCTTGGTCGGCGAGACCGTGATGATTTTCACGGTCTTGGCTTCCTGCTGGGTGTTTACCTGGCTGGCATCGAACACATCGGATTGGTATTGCTCA
The DNA here is from genome assembly GCF_046764235.1 of Pseudomonas sp. s4. Classification (NCBI taxonomy): domain Bacteria; kingdom Pseudomonadati; phylum Pseudomonadota; class Gammaproteobacteria; order Pseudomonadales; family Pseudomonadaceae; genus Pseudomonas; species Pseudomonas sp. s4. Next base: position 271,691 of record NZ_CP177209.1, read on the forward strand.
CCGGTCGCCTGGCAACCCACGAGGGTGGCGGCGATGGTCAAGGCCAGACAGTGTTTCAGCATTTTCATTCCTGATTCCCTGGAGGGTATGGTTAACCTTGCGACGATCCATCTGAAGGATGAGGCATAATGCCACTATTCTAAGCAGATGGATCCAACCAGGTAAAGCCATCAGGACTAAAGCCGGCTTCAGTAAGCGCCAAACGAAATAACGCGAGCAGGCCGACACTGTCTTGCAGAAGCGACAAAGCCCGCGCAAGGCGGGCTTTGTGAGGGGTATGGCGCACTCGGCGGGATTCGAACCCACGACCCCTGCCTTCGGAGGGCAGTACTCTATCCAGCTGAGCTACGAGTGCAACGCGCACGCATGATACCCATCTGATCCGATGGCGTCCATCGCCTTGATCTGTAGCTGTTTTTACCTTTCGCCGAGAAGAGGCCGGCAGAAGCAATCACAAACGCATCTATCCATATGCGATATCGATATTTCCACGGCAGTTATTATGCCCTCTATTCTCTGGTCACAACTTGTTATAACAAGTATCCGATCAGCGAAGAGACCCCATGGCCGAACTGCTCCCCCTGTCCCCGGTACCGCTTTACACCCAGCTCAAGGAATTGCTGCGCGAGCGCATCCTCGACGGCACTTATCCATCGCATAGCCGCATGCCCTCGGAAAGCGAACTGGGCAAGGCTTTCGACGTCAGCCGCATCACCGTGCGCCAGGCGCTGGGCGACCTGCAGAAGGAAGGGCTGATTTTCAAGATCCACGGCAAGGGCACCTTCGTCGCCAAGCCCAAGGCTTTCCAGAACGTCAGTACCCTGCAGGGGTTGGGCGAGTCGATGACGCAAATGGGTTACGAGGTGATCAACCGCCTGCGCAGTTTCCGCCATGTGCCAGCCAATGCATTGGTGGCCGCGCGGCTGCAGGTCGAGGAGGGCAGCCTGGTCACCGAGATCCGCCGAGTACGGCTGATCAACCGCGAGCCGGTGTCGCTGGAGCTGACCTGGTTGCCCAAGGCCGTCGGCGAAAAACTGGAAAAGGCCGACCTTGTCACTCGCGACATTTTCCTGCTCCTGGAAAACGACTGCGGCATTGCCCTTGGCCACGCCGACCTGGCCATCGATGCCGTGCTGGCCGACAGCGACCTGACCCAGGCCCTGGATGTTGAAGAAGGCTCGCCGATCATGCGCATCGAGCGCCTGACCCATGCTGCCGACGGTACGCCACTGGACTTCGAACACCTTTACTACCGCGGCGATGCTTTCCAGTACCGCCTGCGCATCGACCGCCAGAAGGGGAGCAAGGCATGAGCATCCAGACCCAGGACTACGACATCATCGTCATCGGTGGCGGTACCGCCGGGCCGATGGCGGCGATCAAGGCCAAGGAGCAGGACAAAAACCTGCGCGTGCTGCTGCTGGACAAAGCCAACGTCAAGCGCAGCGGAGCCATCAGCATGGGCATGGATGGCCTGAACAACGCGATCATCCCAGGCCATGCCACCCCCGAGCAGTACACGAAGGAAATCACCGTGGCCAATGACGGCATCGTCAACCAGGCCACGGTGCATGCCTACGCTACCCACAGCTTTGAAACCATCGAGCAACTCGACCGCTGGGGGGTGAAGTTCGAGAAGGACGAGACCGGCGACTACGCGGTGAAAAAGGTTCACCACATGGGCGCCTACGTGCTGCCCATGCCCGAAGGCCACGACATCAAAAAGGTGCTGTACCGTCAGCTCAAGCGTGCCCGGGTCGAAATCAGCAACCGTATGGTCTGCACTCGTGTGCTACTCGATGGTGAAGGTGCGGCCGCTGGTGTGCTGGGTTTCGATTGCCGTAGCGGCGAGTTTCGCGTGGTGCGGGCCAAGGCGGTGATCCTTGCCTGCGGCGCGGCCGGGCGCCTGGGCCTGCCGTCGTCGGGCTATCTGATGGGCACCTACGAGAACCCGACCAACGCCGGTGATGGCTACGCCATGGCCTACCATGCAGGTGCCGAACTGGCCAACCTCGAGTGCTTCCAGATCAACCCGCTGATCAAGGACTACAACGGCCCGGCCTGTGCCTACGTCACCGGCCCACTGGGTGGATATACCGCCAACAGCAAGGGTGAGCGCTTTATCGAGTGCGACTACTGGAGCGGCCAGATGATGTGGGAGTTCCATCAGGAACTCGAGGGTGGCAATGGCCCGGTGTTCCTCAAGCTCGATCACTTGGCCGAGGAAACCATCCAGAACATCGAAGAGATCTTGCACAGCAACGAGCGCCCCAGTCGTGGCCAGTTCCACGCCGGGCGTGGCACCGATTATCGCCAGCACATGGTCGAGATGCATATCTCGGAGATCGGTTTCTGCTCCGGGCATTCGGCGTCGGGGGTGTGGGTCAATGAAAAGGCCGAGACCTGCGTCAAAGGGCTGTATGCCGCGGGCGATATGGCAGCGGTGCCGCACAACTACATGCTCGGGGCCTTCACCTATGGCTGGTTTGCCGGTGTGAACGCTGCGCATTACGTGACCGGGCGCGAATTCGCCGAGGTCGATGCCGAACAGGTCGAGCGCGAGCGCGCGCGGGTGTTTGCCCCGCTGCAGCGTCAGCATGGCCTGCCGCCAGCGCAGGTCGAGTACAAGCTCAGACGCATGGTCAACGATTACCTGCAGCCGCCGAAGGTGACCAAAAAGATGGAAATCGGCCTGGCGCGCTTTGCCGAGATCGAACGTGACCTGGACCAGATGAAGGCCAGCAACCCTCATGAACTGATGCGTGCGATGGAAGTTTCGGTGATTCGCGATTGCGCCGAGATGGCGGCGCGGGCCTCGCTGTTCCGCGAGGAAAGCCGCTGGGGGCTGTACCACCACCGAGTGGACTTCCCCGAGCGCAACGATGGCGAGTGGTTCTGCCATTGCCATCTGAAAAAGGGCGAGAACGGTGAAATGACCAGTTTCAGGAAAGCGGTCGAGCCTTACCTGATTGCGTTGGACGCACAAGAGCAGACCGCCTACGACCAGCTGCGGGTAAAGGCCGATGCAGCCTAGGCGACGCTGTGTCCTGTGAACACTTCGAAGAACGAGGGCCGCAGGCCCCGAGGACTCCGTGAAATGGCCTACCAGCCGCAAGAAATCTTCTTCCGCAGCAGCGCCCCCGTCACCATCGACGAAGACAAGTGCATCGCCGAAAAAGGCTGCACCGTCTGCGTGGAGGTTTGCCCCATGGACCTGCTGGCGATCAACCCGGCCACGCAGAAGGCCTACATGGCCTTCGACGAATGCTGGTACTGCATGCCCTGCGAAAAGGACTGCCCCACGGGTGCGGTGAAGGTCGACATCCCATACCTGCTGCGCTGATTCATCCCGCCATCCGGCGCACCACCGGACGCCCTCCTGCTGTGCCCCTCGTTTCCCACCACCCAAGCCGGGCGGCGGAGACGACCCAACTCTTATAACGACTCGAGGGGAAACACCCATGCGCCTTGTTGCAACCGTGGCCGGCCTCGTGCTGGCGCTCACTGGCCTGAATGCCAGCGCCGAAACCATCCGCATCGCCATTGGCACCCAGGACACCACCATCAACTGCGCCACTGGTGGCCTGCTGATACGCGAGCTTGGCCTGCTGGACAAGTACCTGCCGCATGACGGCAAATACAAAGATGCCAAGTATCAGGTGGAGTGGAAGAACTTCACCAGCGGTGCGCCACTGACCAATGAAATGGTCGCTGGCAAACTCGACTTCGGTGCAATGGCCGACTTCCCCGGGTCGTTCAACGGTGTTGCTCACCTGGATGCCGGCAAGCGCAGCCTGTTCATAAGCGTGCTGTCGGGCAGCGTGCACGGCAGCGGCAATGGCATCGTCGTACCGGCGGCGTCCAGCGTGCAGTCGCTGGCTGAACTCAAGGGCAGGACCATTTCCGTGCCGTTCGCCTCCACCGCCCACGGCATGCTGCTGCGTGCCGTAGCAGCCCAGGGCTGGGACCCGCAGAAGGATGTGCGAATCATCGCCCAGGCGCCGGAAATCGCCGGTTCCGCCCTGCGTAGCAACCGCATCGAGGCCCATGCCGACTTCGTGCCGTTCGCCGAACTGTTCCCCAACCGCGGCTTCGCCCGCAAGATCTATGACGGCGCCCAAGCCAACGCACCGACCTTCCATGGCGCTTTGGTCGATGCCGATTATGCGAAGAAGTACCCCGAAGTGGTCACCGCCTACCTGCGCGCCAGCCTCGAAGCCGATCGGCTGATCGCTGCGGAACCTGAGAAGTACAGCGAGTTGATCGAGAAAGTCACCGGCATCGAGGCCGAGGTCAATTACCTGTTCCACGGCCCGCTCGGCCTGCAGACCCGCGACCTGACATGGAAGCCTGAATACCGTCAGGCAGTCGCAACCTCCATCGATACGCTCAAGCTGCTTAAAAAGACCGACCGCGGCCTCGACACCGACAAGTTCATCGACGACCAGTACATCCGTGCGGCCTTCAAGGAGGCTGGCCTGGACTACGACAAGGCGCTGAAAGACTATGATCCGCAGCCACTCAAGGCCAATGACGCGCTGACAGGCAAACCGATCACCGACTTCAGCCGCCTGGCACAGATCTGGGTGCGCGGCGAAGGCAAGGTCCGCCACTACGCTTCGCCGGAGGCCGCGCTTGGCGCCTTGGCCCAGCTGGAGCACGAGGGCAAGGACATCCGCGCCATCTACGCCCAGGCCGCCGACAGCGGAATCAAGTTGCTGGCGAACCAGGCCTGGTTCGTGCGTAACGCCAAGGGTGAACTGGCGGCGTTCCTGCTCAAGGACCAGGCCGAGCAGTATGCCAAGGCCCATGGCGGTGAAGCGCTGGACTTCGTCAGCGCCAACCAGAAGCTGGTCGCCCAGCGCTGACCGGGAGGCACCGACATGACCTGCAACCTCAAGCGCTGGACGGTGCGCCTGGTTTCGCTGCTGGCCTGCCTGCTGTTCTGGCAGGTCGCGGCGAGCGTGAAGCTGGACCTCGGGCTGCTGACGTTCACCTATGTCCCCACACCGAAGGCGGTGCTGGCAGCTGGCTGGCAGTTGCTGACCTCCAGCACCCTGCTGGCGCACCTGGGCAGTAGCCTGTCACGGGTTTTTGCCGGATATGGCGCCGCGGCGCTGATTGGCGTGGCCCTGGGGTTGTTGATCGGCCGCTCGAAATGGGCCGAGGACACCCTGCTGCCGCCACTCGAAGTGCTGCGGCCGATTCCGGCGGTGGCGTGGATCCCGCTGGCGATCCTGATGTTCCCATCATCGGAACTGTCGATGGTGTTCATAACGTTCACTGGCGCGCTTTTCCCGATCCTGCTGAACACCGTGCACGGCGTCGAGGCCATCGACCCGCGCCTGGTGGCGTCGGCGCGCAGCCTCGGTGCAGAGCGTTGGTCGATCCTGCGCGAAGTGGTGTTGCCTGGATCGTTGCCAAGCATCGTCACTGGCCTGGCCATCGGCATGGGTACTTCATGGTTCTGCCTGGTCACCGCCGAGATGATTTCCGGACAGTTCGGTATCGGCTACTACACCTGGGAGTCGTACACCTTGCAAAACTACCCGGACATCATCGTCGGCATGCTGCTGATCGGCGTGCTGGGCATGGGCAGCAGCGCCCTGGTCAAGCGCCTTGGGGAGTTGGCCACGCCTTGGTACCGCACGCGGAGGGCCAGTTGATGAACAGTTATCAACCAGCACCAGGGCGTATCGACGGGCGTGGCCTGTCGATACGACTGGGGCATGGCAGCGAAGCATTCGAGGCGGTGCAGCGTCTGGACTTTGCCGTAGAGCCTGGCGAGTTCGTCTGCATCCTTGGCCCCTCCGGTTGCGGCAAGTCGACGTTGCTTGGCGCCCTGGCCGGGCACCTGGTGCCCAGCAGCGGCCAGTTGAGCGTGGATGGCCAGGCCGTTGGCGGGCCGTCACCACAGCGTGGCATGGTGTTTCAGCACCACACCTTGCTGCCTTGGCGTAGCGTGCTCGACAACGTGGCCTTCGGCCTGAAGATGCAGGGCCAGGGCCGCGCCGAACGTCGCCGGCAGGCTCGTGAAATGCTGCAACTGGTGGGGCTGGCCGACTTTGCCGGGCGCTGGCCCAGTCAGTTGTCCGGCGGTATGCAGCAACGGGCCGAGATTGCCCGGGTGCTGATCAACCGACCGCGCCTTTTGCTGATGGACGAACCCTTCGGTGCCCTGGATGCGCAAACCCGTGCACGCATGCAGGAGCTGTTGCTGGATATCTGGGCAAGCATCCGCACCACCGTGGTGTTCGTCACCCACGATATCGACGAGGCGCTGTTCCTGGCCGACCGTATCCTGGTGATGAGCCCGCGACCTGGCCGCTTTATCGAAGACCTGCACCTGGAGTTTCCGCGCCCACGCCGCGCCAGCCTGCTGACCAGCCCTGAATTCACTCACCTCAAGCGTCACTGTCTGGCCTTGCTCCGTCACGAGGAAGGCCGCGAACTCCCGCGCCTGACCCCGCTGGGCCTGCCGGACACTGAGCACCCACCGCTACGGATCGCGCTATGACTGAACGAACGACTGACAACCCCGACATCCTTGCTCTTCTGCCTCGCCTTGGTGCCGCTGATGCAGGCGTGCGCCGCATCGCCCTGATCGAACTGGCCGACCTGGAAGACCCGGATGGCTTGCCATGGCTCACCGATGCACTGCTGGTGGATGTCGCCGACGAGGTGCGTGCCGAGTCCGCGCGCCTGCTCGAGGCCTGGGAAGAACCCGAAGTTGTGCAGGCCCTGTGTGCTGCGCTGGCCGATGCTGCCGAGCCGGTACGGCTGGCTGCCGCCCAGAGCCTCAGCGAACTCAAGAGCCTTGAAAACGGTCAGCTGATCCTGCCATGGGTCAAGCATGCCGATGCCTTCGTCCGTGCAAGCGCCCTGCGTGCCTTGCGCGAGTTGCGCCTGGAAGATGCTGCAGAGCCTGCACTGCTGGCCCTGGCCGATGGCGACGCCGCGGTCCGGCGTGAGGCAGTGGGTATTCTTGGCTGGCTCAAGCACCAGCCGGCATTGCCAGCATTGGCAAAGCTTGCCGCAGACGAGCCGGACACCGAGGTGCGCCGCGCGGCCATTGGTGCGCTGGGCCTCGCCCGCGACAGCGCGGTGGTGCCAGCATTGGTGGCTGCATTGGCTGACAAGGCCTGGCAAGTGCGTGAAGAAGCCGCCACCACGCTAGGCAAGGTGGGCCTGGCCCCAGCAGGCCCGGCACTGGTAAATGCTCTTGCCGATGACTTCTGGCAAGTACGTCTGCGTGCGGCGCGGTCTCTGGGGCGGCTGCGTCACGTTGCGGCCCTGGACGCGCTTGGCGAGTTGCTTGGCCACGGCATTGCCAACCTGCGCAAGGAGGCGGCTCTGGCCCTGGGTGAGCTGGGCCAGGCGCGTGCCTTGCCGGTGCTGCAGGCCGCCGAGGCCGATAGCGATCCCGAGGTGCGCAAGGCTGTGCGGATCGCCATGGCGCAACTGCGCGGGGCCTACTGATGAAAGCCCCGCAAGCTATTCGCAACATGCGCGGGCCCGGGCAACTGGTGCTGCAATGGCAAGACGGCGAACACAGCCTCAGCCATGCCCGCCTGCGCGGTGCTTGCCCCTGTTCACAATGCCGAGCGGCACGGCTGCAGGGGAGCATCAGTCTGGTGCGCGATGATGTGCGCGTGGTGCAAATCGAGCCGCAAGGATATGGCGTGCAGCTGGTGTTCAGCGATGGGCATGAACGGGGTATCTACCCTTGGGCTTACCTGCGTGACCTGATTGCCCAGTGAGTCTTTTTCGCGGGCATGCCCGCTCCCACAGGCTCAGAGCGCAATCAGCTCCGGCCTTAGCCCTTCGACCCGTCGCACCGGCGGCGTCAGGTAGCCGCCATCCCCGGTGATCTGGTGCAGCACCTTCTCCCGCAGCTCGTGAAGTGCCGTGCCCGTACGCAACCGTGGGTGTGGCAGGTCGATCTCCACCACCGACTTGATCCGCCCCGGGCGCGGTTCCAGAACCACCACCCGGTCGGCCAGGTAGGTGGCCTCTTCGGCGTCATGGGTGACCAGCAGCGTGGTGATGCCTGCACGTTCGCGAATAGCCAGCAGCTCGTCCTGCAGTTGCTGGCGGGTCAGCGCATCCAGCGCGCCGAACGGCTCGTCGAGCAGCAGGATACGCGGGCTGGCTACCAGGCCTCGGGCGATCGCCACGCGCTGGGCCATGCCGCCGGACAGCTGGTGTGGGTAGGCTGACTCGAAGCCGACCAGCCCCACCAGTTGCACGAACTCGTGTACCCGCCGCGCGCGCTCACCCTGGGTGAGCGGTTCGTTGACCAGGCCCAGGGCAATGTTCTGTTCCACGCTCAGCCAGGGGAACAGCCGGTGCTCCTGAAACACGATGCCGCGTTCGCTACCAATGCCGCTGACAGTGTGGCCGTCCACACGGATGTTGCCGCTGTAGTCGGTATCCAGCCCCACCAGCAGGCGCAGCAGAGTAGATTTGCCACAGCCGGAAGCACCAACGATGGCGATGAATTCGCCTTGGTTGATCGACAGGTTGAAGTTGCGGATGGCTTCCAGCGGCTGGCCATCGACGCTGAACACTTTGCCGACCCCCTCGAAGCTGACCAGGGGTGGGGTGGCATCGGGCTGGTTGGCCGCGTGCAGGTGCGAGGTGTTGAAGGCGTTCATGCGGTTCTCCAGCGCGTGGCGCGCGATTCGAGGCGTTGTCCAAGGGTGCCGAGCAGGGCGCCGACCAGGCCGATCAGCAGCATGGCGGCCATTACCTGGTCCATGCGGAACAGCTGCTGGGCGCCGATCATCAGGCTGGCGATGCCTCCGTCCGAGGGCATGAAGTATTCGGCACCGATGGTGCCCAGCCAGGCGTAGATCAGCGACAGGCGCAGGCCGGCAAAAATGGCCGGGGCTGCGCCGGGTAGCACCAGCAGCCGCAGGCGTTGCCACAGGTTCAGGCGCAGGGTGCGCGCCGCTTCGCCCAGCTGTGGCGAGAGGCTGGCGATACCGCGCTGGGTGGCGATCAGCAACGGGAAGAACGCAGCCATGCCGACGAATACCTGCTTGGCCCCTTCACCCAGGCCGAACCAGGCTGTGAGCAGCGGCACCCAGGCAAACAGCGCCACCTGACGCAACGCCGACAGGTTAGGCTCGAAGATACGTTCGGCATTGGCCGAAAGCCCCAACAGCAAACCGGCCAGCAGGCCAGCGCTACCGCCCAGCAGCAAGCCGGCCAAAGCGCGCTGCAGGCTCAGCAGCAAGGCTTGCGGCAGCGAACCATCGGCCAGGCCGGTCAGCAGGGTGCGCAACACTTCAAGTGGTGAGGTCAGGATGTTGCTGTCTACCCAGCCAAAACTGCTACTGAACTGCCACAGGGCCAACAGTGCCAGTGGCAGCAGCAGGCTTTGCCAACACCGCGGCACGGGGCCACGGTGCTGCTCCCCTGTGGCCGCTTGCGGCCAGTACAGCAGGCGCTTTTCCAGGGCCGAGAAGCCGCGCTCCAGCAGTGCGCCGACCAGGCCGATCACCAGGATGCACAGCAGCACCAGGTCGAGCATGAACAGCTGCCGTCCCCACACCATCAGGTAGCCAATCCCTTCGCTGGAGGCCAGCAGTTCGACCGCCAGCAGCGAGGTCCAGCCGGTGGCCAGGGCGAGGCGTACGCCGGTGAGGAAGGCGGGCAGGGCAGCCGGTAGCAGCAGGCGCAGGAACAGTAGATGGCGAGGCAGGCGCAGCACCGCAGCGGCCTCTCGCAGCTTGGGCTGGGCATCGCGTACACCGACCAGCGTGTGCAAGGTGACGGGGACCACCACGGCTTTCACCAGCACCACCAGCTTGAGCAACTCGCCGATCCCGAAGAACAGCATGAACAACGGGATCCAGGCCAGGGTAGGAATCTGTGCCAGCGCCACGAAGGTCGGCAGCACCAGCGTTTGCGCCCGCCGCGAAGCTCCCAGCCAAACACCCAGCAGCAACCCGCTGCCGATGCCGACCGCCAGCCCCCAGAACAACCGCTGCAAGCTTATCCACAGGTGCCCCCACAGCTCGCCGGAGCCAAACTCCACCGCGCTCTGCCAAACCAATGCTGGCGCCGGCAGAATCTGCTCGCTCATCCAGTGCTCCCGGCTGGCCACTACCCACAGCACGGCAATTGCTGCAGGCACCAGGTATGCGAGGCCTTTGTAGGAGCGGCCTTGTGTCGCGATAGGGCCGCACAGCGGCCCCCGGAGCCACCTCCGATTCCTGCTCAGAATTCCATTCATCGGCCATCTCTCAAGACGTTGTTAGATTATTCATTTATGGAATTAAAAATTCTGAAAAATGACTTTCAAGAGATAAGAGCATGCGTTTCATGCATACGGAAGCCCCCCGCCGTTGCGTTTTCCTCATATTTTCCATGCGCTTTTCGCAAGCCAGTCGCAGGCCCGCATGCCGCCTGATTTATGCCATTCAGTTACTGAAGAATGAATTTTCTGTCTTTGTAGGTTCTAGCCAGACCTGCCTAGCTTCTGGCCAAAGCGCCGGCCATCGCCGGTGGCAGCCTGCCAAGGAGCCTTGCCATGAAAATCCCGCTGCGCCACCTGATCACCGCCCTTGGGCTGGCCTTCACCCTCAGCGCCCACGCAGCTGAACCGGCCAAGCCAGCAAGCATCCGCATCGCCGTGCCCGACCTCAGCGCGGGCAGCAAGCCCAGCGCCGGTGGCGTGGTCGACGTGCTGCGTGACCAGCAACTGCTGGAGAAGGAATTCGCCAAGGACGGCATTCGCATCGACTGGCACTTCTTCAAGGGCGCCGGGCCGGTGGTGAACGAAGCGTTGGCCAACGGCCAGGCCGATTTCGCCTACCTCGGCGACCTGGCCGCCATCGTCGGCAAGGCCAATGGCCTGGATACCCGCGTGCTGTCGGCGGGGGTACGTGGGGTGAAGAGCTACCTGGGCGTGGTGCCCGGTTCCGGCATCAAGACCCTGCACGACCTCAAAGGCAAGCGCGTGGCGGTGTTCCGTGGCACCGCCAACCAGCTGTCGTTCGCCAGCGCCCTGGCCAGCCAGGGGCTTAGCGAGCGCGAGCTGAAGGTGATCAACCTGGACTTCAACGCCGCCAATGCCGCACTGGCCGCCAAGCAGATCGACGCCACCTGGGGCCTGTCCAACCTGCTGTCGCTGCGCGAGCGCGGGCTGGTAGAGCTACCGGTCAACTCGCGTGATCTGGAAGGAGCCGGCAGTACCCAGGCGGTACTGCTGGGCGCTGGCGATTTCATCCGCAAATACCCCGAGCTGGTGCAGCGCCTGGTCAATGCCCAGCAACAGGCCAGCGCCTGGCTGCGCGACGAACACAACCGCGAGGCCTATGTCGAGCTGGTGGCCAGCAATGCCAACTGGCCGCGCAGCATCCTCAATGACGACCTGGCCAAGGAAGACCTGGCCCATTACTTCGATCCACGGCTGGACGCCGAATTCGTCGGCCAGTTGCAACAGGGTGTGGACCTGGCCGCCAAGGAGCGCCTGATCCGCCGTGGCTTCCAGGTGGCCGACTGGATCGAACCACGTTTCCTCGATGTTGCGCTGCAACAAAAACAGGCCGTGCAGGCCGCCCGCTGAACCCCGAAAACCCGACAATGACCGCAAGGACACGACCATGAGCAATGCCGCCCTGGCCACCGCGCCACAAACCCTCGAACTCGACATCCACCCGGTTGCCGGCCGCATCGGTGCCGAAATTCGCGGGGTGAAATTGTCCGCCGACCTTGATGCCGCCACCCTCGACGCCATCCAGGCCGCGCTGGTGAAGCACAAGGTGATCTTCTTCCGTGGCCAGACCCACCTGGATGACCAAACCCAGGAAGCTTTCGCCAAGTTGCTCGGTGAGCCGGTCGCCCACCCTACCGTGCCGGTGGTGGATGGCACCAGCTACCTGTTGCAGCTCGATGGTGCCGAAGGTCAGCGGGCCAACTCCTGGCATACCGACGTGACCTTCGTCGACGCCTACCCCAAGGCCTCGATCCTGCGCAGCGTGGTGGCGCCGGCATCCGGTGGTGACACCGTGTGGGCCAACACCGCCACGGCCTACCAGGAGCTGCCCGAGCCGCTGCGCGAGCTGGCCGACAAGCTATGGGCGGTGCACAGCAACGAATACGACTATGCCAGCGTGAAGCCCGATGTGGACCCCGCCAAGCTGGAGCGCTATCGCAAAGTGTTCACCTCCACGGTGTACGAGACCGAGCACCCGGTGGTGCGCGTGCATCCGATCAGTGGCGAGCGGGTGCTGCAGCTGGGGCATTTCGTGAAGCGCATCAAAGGTTACTCGCTGGCGGATTCGCAACACCTGTTCGCGGTGCTGCAAGGGCATGTGACGCGTCTGGAGAACACCGTTCGCTGGCGCTGGCAGGCGGGGGACGTGGCGATCTGGGATAACCGCGCGACGCAGCATTATGCGGTGGATGATTACGGGACCCAGCCGCGGGTGGTGCGGCGGGTGACCCTGGCGGGTGACCCTGGCGGGTGAGGTGCCGGTCGGGGTGGATGGCCAGTTGAGCCGCACCACGCGTAAAGGCTGATATCGCCGGGGCCGCTTTGCGGCCCTATCGCCGGCAAGCCAGCTCCCACAGGTACATCACAGGCCAGAAGGCTGCGGTGATCTTGTGGGAGCTGGCTTGCCGGCGATTCGGGGGCAAAGCCCCCGTCAGCTAAAACTCGGTATCGCAGGCAATCAACTGCCTGACCAGCCCCTGAGCCAACGGCGATAGCCCATACCCCACCCGGCTCACCACCCCATAACGGGTATAGAACGCTTCTTCCTGCTCCACCGTCAGGTCGGCCAGCTGCAATGCCACCAATCCCCCGTCACGCTGATACGGCCGCAAGTTGGCATTGCAGGCAATGCCGATGGTGTCCGAATGCATCACCACATTCAGCAGTGCATAGCCGTGCTCGCACTCTACCGTCGGCAGAAAATCCTGCCGCCCGCTGAGGTCGCTGAGGATCTTGCGGATGTTCGGCGGGCGGAAGGTCGTGGCCAGGGGGTATTCGAACAGGTCACGTGCCCGCACGCTCTCGCGCCCGGTCAACGGGTGCCCGACGCGGCAGCAGAAGTGCCAGCGCTGCGGCGCCAGCCTGTGCACCTGGTAGTCCGGGTCAGACTCGAACTGGCGGGTGTCGGCGACGAAGAACTCGATCTCCTCGGCAACCAGCTTGCGGTTCAGCGCCTGCCAGTTATCCACCTGGAAGCAGGTACGTGCCGCGGGGTATTCGGCGACGAAGCGTGCCACCGCCCGCGGTACCAAACCCCCTGCCGGCGCCGGGCCGGAGCCAAAGCGTACAACGCCGGTAGTGGCACCATTGAACTGGTGGATCTCGTTGACCAGGTTGTGCGCCCCATGCACCAGCCGCCGCGAATGCTCCAGCACCAGCAGGCCCTGGCGAGTCGGCGCCAGCTCCTTTCTGGCGCGGTCGACCAGGCGGCAGCCGATGTTGTGCTCGAGGGTCTGGATGCTGCGGCTGAACGCTGATTGCGACAGGTTCACCGCAGCGGCCGCAGCAACGAAGCTGCGGTGCTCGACAAGGGCGATGTAGTGGCGCAGCTGACGGAGATCGATATGCATTTTTTACATTGAAACTTTCGGTCGAATGCAATTGCTGACAAGGGTTAGCCCCCTTATAAAGGGAGTCACTTATTCCACAAAATATGAATTACAAATATTTATATCGCCTAAAAGAATATAAGCCCGACTGACCGCGATTCGGTTCCGCCAACGGAAATGCTCGCCAGGGCCCATGCCTCAAGGAGCATTTGCATGTCCGGAGTTTCCCGTTGGCCTGCGCGCGCGTCGCGTTTCACCTTGCAACCCTTGGCTGCCGGCGTGCTGCTGGCGGCGTCCTCTGCCAGCTTCGCCGAAGAGCCGGTCAGCGCCACCCCGGCGGTGGAGCAGGAAGCCAAGCTCGGCACTGTCACGGTCAATGCCCGCCGCCGCGAAGAAACCGCGCAAAGCGTGCCCACGCCGATCAGCGTGCTCGACAGCGAAACCCTGGAAACCCAACGCATCTACCGCGTGCAGGACCTGCAGCAACTGGTACCCAGCACCAACGTCGCCTACGTTCATGCCCGCCAGTCGAGCATTTCGATCCGTGGCCTGGGCAACAACCCCGCCAGCGATGGCCTGGAAGGCAGCGTCGGCATCTACCTGGACAACGTCTACCTCGGCCGCCCCGGCATGGCGGTGTTCGACCTGCTGGACGTGGAGCAGCTGGAGGTGCTGCGCGGCCCGCAAGGTACGCTGTTCGGCAAGAACACCACAGCCGGCGTGCTCAACATCACCACGCGCAAGCCCACCTTCCACCGCGAGGGCAGCATCCAGCAGTCGATTGGTGAAGACGGCTATCTGCAAACCCAAGGCAGCTTCTCGGGGCCGATCAGCGACACGCTGGCCGGGCGCATCAGCGCCTATCGCACCGAAGACGACGGCTATGTGAAGAACATCCACAACGGCGACGACCTCAACGGCGGCAAGCGCCAAGGTTTTCGTACCCAGCTGCTGTTCAAACCGAGCGAAACCTTCAACCTGCGCTGGATCGGCGAATACAACGAAGAAGACTCCGACAACGGCATCCTCAGCCTGTACAGCACCGGCCCTACCATCAATGGCGTCAACCGCTACGAAAGCCTGGCCGCCCAGGCCGGCGCGACGTTGGTGTCGGGCAAGCACCGCAAGGTCAACTTCGACGCCGACCAGCAGGTGACGGTGTTCCAGGGCGGCACCTCGGTGGAGGCCAACTGGACCCTGCCCAACGACTTCACCCTGACCTCGATCACCGCCTACCGCTGGTGGGACTTCACCCCGCGCAACGACGACGGCCTCAACGTGCCGGTGTTCTACAGCGCCGGGGTGTCGGTGCGCGACAAGCAGTACTCGCAGGAAATCCGCCTGGCTTCGCCCACCGGTGGTGCCTTCGACTACGTGCTGGGCGCGTACTACTTCAAGCAGGACCTGGACAACAAATCCTTCACTTTCTACGGGCCGCAGGCGGACATCTGGAACCTCACCCCGGCCGGCGCCCTGGCCAACGTCGACACCATTGGTAACGGGCACATCGACACGGACAGCTACGCGCTGTTCGCCCAAGGCACCTGGCACATCACCGACCGCCTGGACTTCACCGCCGGCGTTCGCGGCACCTATGAAGAAAAGAGCGCCTGGGTGACCCGCGATGCACCAACCGGCGGTGCGGCAGTAACCGGGGCCGCCGCAGCAGCACGCCAGGGCCGGGTAGGCGCCTACGATTCAGGCGACCTCAACCAGTACAGCTTCAGCCCCTCTGGCCTGCTGGGCCTGAGCTACCGCTTCAACGAGCAATTGCTGGGCTACGCCACCCTGACCCACGGCGAGAAGTCTGGCGGTATCAACCTTACCGTTGGCGCTGCGCCACGGCTGGGCACCGATTCGCTGCTGGTCGGCACCGAGCGGGTCAACAACGCCGAACTCGGCTTGAAAAGCTCGCTGTTCGACGACCGCCTGCAACTCAATACCAACCTGTTCTGGGCCGAAGTGCATGGCTACCAGGCCAACGTCTACGACCAGATCAACCGCGTGCAGTACCTGGCCAACGCCGGCCGCGTGCGCTCGCGTGGCCTGGAGTTCGAAGCCACGGCACTGCCGCTGCGCGGCCTCACGGTCAACTTCAACGGCTCGTGGAACGACGTGCGCTACACCGAGTACAAGGACGCCCCATGCCCGCCGGAAGTGAGCCTGGCCAATGCCACTGCCACCTGCGATTTGTCCGGCCACCAGGTGGTCGGCGCCTCCAAGTACATCGCCAACCTCAATACCCAGTACAAGTGGCAGGCCAGCGAGCACATCGAACCCTACGTCACCGCCAGCTACGCCTTCCGCTCCAAGGCGGTGGGCACCATCGACGACTCCGATTTCGGCCAGATCCCCAGCTACGCGCTGGTAACCCTCTCCGCCGGTGTGCGCCTGGACCAGGGCGACGGCGTGGTGGACCTGTCGCTGTGGGTGAAGAACGCCGGTGACAAGACCTACTTCACCAGCCTGTGGAACTCCGCCAACGGTGGCTATGCCGGCGTGCTCGGTACCCCGCGCACTTTCGGCGCCACCGCCCGTTACGACTTCTGAGCACAAGGAGCTTTGCCATGAATGCCAAGACCGAAACCCCTGTATTGCCTGAGGGCGCCTGCCTGACCGCCAAGGTCCCCGAACGTGACGAGGCGCTGCTCGGCGACGTGGTGGTCAACCCTTATCGCCTGGCGCCGCTGACCGCGATCATTCGCGACGGTGGGCGCAGCCTGAGTGCCGCGCACGTGCGCGTGCTGGGCCGGGGTGAGCGCGGTGTGGACATCGCCTACGAGGTGTCCGACCGTTCGTTGTGGACCTATGGCGGCATCCCGGTATTCGGCCTGTACCCGGACCACGTCAACCAGGTGGAAGTGACCTACAAGCTCGACGGCGAGCGCATCCGCGAGCAGTACCAGATCTACGCTCCGGCCGTGCGCCTGCCGGTGGTGGCCAGGCAGACCGCTGCCTTGCCTGAAGTGCAGCCAGTCAAGGTAGCGCCAGGTTTTGAACAGCGCCTGTACCTGTTCAACCACCTGCAGGGGGACATCCCGGGCGGGCGCGCCTTCAAGTGGAATGCCCTGGGCGGCGCGGCGGAATGGGACCAGGTGGGTAACAACTGGATCGCCGACAGCAATGGCGACGTGCGCTGGTACCTGGACATCGAGCAGATCCACGACTCCAACCGCCGCGATGGCCTGGGCGGCACCATGGGCTTCCAGCAGACCCGCGATGGCAAGCTGATCTGGGGCCAGGGCCAGACCTACTCCAAGTACGACCTGCTGGGCCGGCGCATCTGGCAGCGCAGCCTGCCCGACAAGTTTGCCGACTTCTCCCATGAAATCCGCGAGACCGCCAATGGCACCTACCTGCTGCGGGTGGGCACCAGCGACTATCGCCGGCCCGACGGCAAGCGCGTGCGCTCGATCCGTGATCACATCATCGAGGTCAACGAGGCCGGTGATGTGCTGGACTTCTGGGACCTCAACCAGATTCTCGACCCGTACCGTGGCGACCTGCTGGAAACCCTGGGCAAGGCAGCCATCCAATTGCCGGCCGGGGTGCAGAAACAGGACGAGCGGCTGGCCAACGAACTGGCCGAAGGTGACCTGCCCTTTGGTGACACCCCGGGCGTGGGCACAGGCCGTAACTGGGCACACGTCAATGCCATCGACTACGACGCCGATGACGACAGCATCATCGTTTCAGCACGGCACCAGGGCGTGGTGAAGATAGGCCGCGACAAGCAGGTGAAGTGGATTCTCGCCTCGCCTCAAGGCTGGCCTGAGCGTCTGCGCGAGAAGGTGCTGACGCCGGTGGCGAGCGAAGGCTTCGACTGGTCGTGGACACAGCACACCGCCTGGCTGACCGGCAAAGGCACGCTGACCGTGTTCGACAACGGCTGGGGCCGCGACTTTGCGCCGACCAGGCTGACGGGCAACTACAGTCGGGCGGTGGAATACCGCATCGACGAGGCCAAGGGCACGGTCGAGCAGGTGTGGGAATACGGCAAGGAGCGCGGCGACGAGTGGTACAGCCCGGTGACCTCGGTGGTGGCCTACCGGCCGGAGACCGACACCCAGTTCATTTACTCGGCGTCGGTGAACTTCCTGACCCCGGAGAAACTGACCACCACCGTGCTCAACGAGGTGCGGCGCGGGACCCAGGAGGTGCTGGTGGAGCTGAAGGTGCACAGCCGGCAGCCGGGCAGCGTGGGTTACCGAGCCTTGGTGATCGACCTGGCCAAGGCCTTCTGACCCATCCCTCCGGGAGGGCCGTCGGTCCTCCCATCACATTTCCTTCAGCTCGTTCGTCTAACCTGTACTGGCCCTATCGCCGGCAAGCCAGCTCCCACAGGGACCCCACAGGTGCTGAATTTTGTGGGGTCCCTGTGGGAGCTGGCTTGCCGGCGATAGGGCCGGTTGCTACGGCACAGAAATGTGAAATTTCCGCCAGGGTGTTCAACCATTCGTTCTTTTTTTCGAACAGCCTATTGTCCAACACCCCAGCAGCCGCTTAGCATTCGTTTGAGATTTCAAACGCTCGATGCCCTGCCTTGGGCGCTTTTCAACAATCAACAATTCGGGAAGCCGACATGCAGCTCAAAGACGCTCAGTTGTTCCGCCAGCAAGCCTACATCAATGGTGAGTGGCTGGATGCGGACAACGGCCAGACCATCAAGGTCACCAACCCGGCCACTGGTGAAGTCATCGGTACCGTGCCGAAGATGGGCACCGCGGAAACCCGCCGCGCCATCGAAGCCGCCGACAAGGCTCTGCCGGCCTGGCGTGCCCTGACCGCCAAGGAGCGTTCGGCCAAGCTGCGTCGCTGGTTCGAACTGATGATCGAGAACCAGGACGACCTGGCTCGCCTGATGACCACCGAACAAGGCAAGCCGCTGGCCGAAGCCAAGGGCGAAATCGCCTATGCTGCCTCGTTCATCGAGTGGTTCGCCGAGGAAGCCAAGCGTGTCTACGGTGACACCATCCCGGGCCACCAGCCAGACAAGCGCCTGATCGTCATCAAGCAGCCAATCGGTGTTACCGCGGCCATCACCCCGTGGAACTTCCCGGCCGCCATGATCACCCGTAAAGCCGGCCCGGCCCTGGCCGCCGGCTGCACCATGGTGCTCAAGCCTGCCTCGCAGACCCCATACTCCGCCCTGGCCCTGGTCGAGCTGGCCCACCGTGCCGGCATCCCGGCTGGCGTGCTGAGCGTGGTTACCGGCAGCGCTGGCGAAGTTGGCGGTGAACTGACCGGCAACTCCCTGGTCCGCAAGCTGTCCTTCACCGGCTCGACCGAAATCGGTCGCCAGCTGATGGAAGAATGCGCCAAGGACATCAAGAAGGTTTCCCTGGAGCTGGGTGGCAACGCCCCGTTCATCGTGTTCGACGACGCCGACCTGGACAAGGCGGTCGAGGGCGCGATCATCTCCAAGTACCGCAACAACGGCCAGACCTGCGTCTGCGCCAACCGTATCTACGTGCAGGACGGCGTCTACGACGCGTTCGCCCAGAAGCTGGCCGCCGCTGTTGCCAAGCTGAAGATCGGTAACGGCCTGGAAGAAGGCACCACCACTGGCCCGCTGATCGACGGCAAGGCTGTCGCCAAGGTCCAGGAACACATCGAAGACGCGGTTGGCAAAGGCGCCAAGGTACTGTCCGGTGGCAAGATCATCGAAGGCAACTTCTTCGAGCCGACCATTCTGGTCGACGTACCGAAGACCGCTGCCGTCGCCAAGGAAGAGACCTTCGGCCCGCTGGCGCCGCTGTTCCGCTTCAAGGACGAGGCCGAAGTGATCGCCATGTCCAACGACACCGAGTTCGGCCTGGCCTCGTACTTCTACGCCCGCGACATGAGCCGTGTGTTCCGTGTTGCCGAAGCCCTGGAATACGGCATGGTAGGTATCAACACCGGCCTGATCTCCAATGAAGTGGCACCGTTCGGTGGCATCAAGGCTTCGGGCCTGGGCCGCGAAGGTTCCAAGTACGGTATCGAGGACTACCTCGAAATCAAATACCTGTGCATCAGCGTCTGATAGCACGGTAAAGGCTTTACCTCTGCCAGCGGGGCGCGAGAGCGACGTCTCGCTGGCCTTTTTTACATCGCAGTACCTGGTGGCCAGGGCGTTCACGGCAGTCGATCAACGAATACTGTTCGCGAGCACTCCCAGCCACCCCCGAATAAAAGCGCCACTCCAGACCGGCGCAATGAGGGCATTATGAGCAAGACCAACGAATCCTTGATGCAACGTCGTGTCGCCGCCGTCCCACGTGGCGTTGGCCAGATCCACCCGATCTTCGTCGATACCGCGAAGAACTCGACCGTGATCGACGTTGAAGGCCGCGAACTGATCGACTTCGCCGGCGGCATCGCAGTACTGAACACCGGCCACCTGCACCCGAAAGTGGTTGCGGCCGTGCAAGACCAGCTGACCAAGGTCAGCCACACCTGCTTCCAGGTGCTGGCCTACGAACCCTATGTAGAGCTGTGCGAAAAGATCAACAAGCTGGTCCCAGGCGACTTCGACAAGAAGACCCTGCTGGTCACCACCGGCTCCGAAGCCGTTGAAAACGCCGTCAAGATCGCCCGTGCCGCCACTGGCCGCGCTGGCGTAATCGCCTTCACCGGCGGCTACCACGGCCGTACCATGATGACCCTGGGCCTGACCGGCAAGGTCGTGCCGTACTCCGCTGGCATGGGCCTGATGCCAGGTGGCATCTTCCGCGCTCTGTTCCCTAGCGAACTGCACGGTATCAGCGTTGACGACGCCATCGCCTCGGTCGAGCGCATCTTCAAGAACGACGCCGAGCCGCGCGACATCGCCGCGATCATCCTCGAGCCGGTACAAGGCGAAGGCGGCTTCCTGCCAGCGCCGAAAGAGCTGATGAAGCGCCTGCGCGCCCTGTGCGACCAGCACGGCATCCTGCTCATCGCCGACGAAGTACAGACCGGCGCTGGCCGTACTGGCACCTTCTTCGCCATGGAACAGATGGGCGTTGCGCCTGACCTGACCACCTTCGCCAAATCCATCGCTGGCGGCTTCCCGCTGGCCGGTGTGTGCGGCAAGGCCGAATACATGGACGCCATCGCTCCTGGCGGCCTGGGTGGTACCTACGCCGGTTCGCCGATCGCTTGCGCCGCGGCCCTGGCCGTGATCGAAGTGTTCGAAGAAGAGAAACTGCTGGACCGCAGCAAAGCTGTGGGTGAGCGCCTGACCACCGGCCTGCGCGAAATCCAGAAGAAGTACCCGATCATCGGCGACGTCCGTGGTCTGGGCTCGATGATCGCTGTCGAAGTCTTCGAGAAAGGCACTCACACCCCGAACGCAGCTGCCGTTGGCCAGGTTGTCGCCAAGGCTCGCGAGAAGGGCCTGATCCTGCTGTCCTGCGGTACCTACGGCAACGTTCTGCGTATCCTGGTTCCGCTGACCGCAGAAGATGCTCTGCTGGACAAAGGCCTGGCTATCATCGAAGAGTGCTTCGCTGAAATCGCCTGATGTGACCTGCTTCAGAAAAAACCCGCTTCGGCGGGTTTTTTTTGTGCCCAGGAAAGCCTTGGGGCGCTATCGTTGTCGGAGGATTTGCTCAGGAAGCTGCGACGGACTGTGTGGCAGGGCTATTCAGGAGTTGGCGATGAACGCTGCAGACCCCACCCCACCAAGCGTACTTATTGTCGAGGGCGACCCCTGGGTACGTGACATGCTCAGCGAAATGCTGCTGAGCGTGCGCTGTGATGCCCGCCTGCAGCTCTGCGCCGACGGCTCGCAGGCCTTGAGCGCGCTGTCGAGCAAGCCCGACCTGATCATTGCCGCGCGCGAACTGGCAGGTGTCGATGGGCTCGACCTGTTGCGCAAGGTACGCGCGAAAGACTCGAGGTTGCCGTTCATCCTCATGAGCAACCGCATTGACAGTGCCAGTGTGCATGAGGCGTTGCCCCTGCACCCTACTGCCTACCTGAGCAAGCCGCTGAACCTGGAAACTCTTCGCAAGCGCCTGGAAGAGCTGCTGCTGGCGGTTGGCGAAGAAATCGCCTGCCCGGTGCCGGCCTTGCAGCCAGGTGCCAGCCTGCCGGCCTACCTCGAGCAGCGTCGCGCTACCGCCGATGGCGGGCCGCTGCTGGCCGATGTGCAGGTGGCGATCAAGCGCGCGCTAAACCCCCAGGGCCTGAACCTGAGAGTGCTCGAAGAGGAAGTGCAGGGCGACCCGCAGATCACCGCTGTGCTGATTGCGGCGGCCAACAGCGCAGCGCTGCACCGCGAAGCACCAGTGCAGACGCTGCTGCAGGCCTTGAACAAGCTTGGCAGCACCCAGAGCATGAACCTGATCCTGGGCATGACCCTCAAGCGCAGCGCTCGCCTCAGCGACCCGCTGCTGGCGGAGCATGCTTCCCGCTACTGGGAGTTGTCGCTGCACGCTGCCGAATATGGCCGCACCTTGGCACGCATGCTCGAGCTGGACGAAGGGCGTTGTTATTGCGCGGGGTTGCTGCATTGCCTGGGCGACCTGGCGGTGCTGCGCTGCCTGCAGGAGTGGCGGCTGGCCGGGGGCGAGCTGGATGAGGATCAGGTGCAGCTGTCGCTCAATGAGTTCGGTGCGGCGTTCGGCTCGGCGCTGCGTACGCGCTGGCGGTTGCCGCTGGGGTTGCGAGAGTTGATCGCGGCGATCTACCAGCTGGGCGGCGGGGTGTACTCGCGGGAGATCCTGGCCATGAACCTGGCCGGGCAGTTGTCGCGGCTGTCGGCCGAGCAGGGGCTGGATAAGGTGGCCAGCAGCAAGACCGCGCGCCTGCTCAAGCTTGGCCTGCCGGAGCTGAGGCGGTTGCGTAAGGTGGAGAACCCGGAGGTGAAGCCGCAGCAGGAAGAACCGCCTTTAGCTGAGGGTGAAGTTTCGGGCTGAGGTCTTGGGGCCGCTTTGCGGCCCATCGCGACACAAGGCCGCTCCTACACGGGTACGCGGTTGCCGGTAGGAGCGGCCTTGTGTCGCGATAGGGGGGCAAAGCCCCCCCCAAGGCTCAGCCGCGGACGATCTGGTTCTTGCCCTGGCGCTTGGCCTGGTACAT
Source organism: Pseudomonas sp. s4 (assembly GCF_046764235.1). NCBI lineage: Bacteria > Pseudomonadati > Pseudomonadota > Gammaproteobacteria > Pseudomonadales > Pseudomonadaceae > Pseudomonas > Pseudomonas sp. s4. The sequence goes on from NZ_CP177209.1 coordinate 294,296, forward strand.
CGCCGCATCGGCCCGGGCATACAGGCTGTCCAGCGCCACATCCTCGTCAGTCAGCCCGGTCACCCCCTGGCTCACCGTCACCCCGTAGGTCTGCTCCCCATGGCTGAAGCTCAGCCGCTGGATCTGCCGCTGCAAGCGCTCGGCAATCTGCTCCGCGACCTGGGCACTACAGCCGGGGAACACTGCCGCGAACTCCTCGCCACCAATGCGCCCGAACAGGTCACCTCGGCGTAGCACGGCCTTGCCGCTGTCGGCGATCTGCTGCAACACCTGGTCGCCTTCCTGGTGACCGTAGCTGTCGTTGATGCGCTTGAAGTCGTCGATGTCCAGCAGCAGGAAGGCCAGTGGTGTACCGTCTTCGCGGGCGCTGTCGAAGGCTTGCTGGGCGCATTCGAAAAAGTGCCGGCGGTTGCTGCTCTGGGTCAGCACGTCGGTGGTGGCCAGGCGATGCAGTTCACCTTCGAGCTGCTTCTTCTCGGTGATGTCTTCTGCGATGCCGACGATGATCACCCGGTCGCCATCGCGTTGCTGGTTGATGTAGCACTTGTCGCTCAGCCAGCGCAACTGGCCGTCGGCATTGAGGATGCGGTACTCGCGGTCTTCCACCGAGCCCTTGAGCAGTACCTGGGCCAGGCTGCGTTCGGCGAACTCCAGGTCGTCGGGGTAGATGCTGTCTCGCCACTCGTTGTAGTCGGCCAGCACCAGGCTGGCCGAGCGGCCGAAGATGCGTTCGTAGGCGGGGCTGACGTAAAGCACCTGACGGGTTTCCCAGTCGAAGGCCCATAGCACCGCATTGACGCTATCGAGCAGCGAGCTGAACAGCTGTTCGCGCTCGCTCAGGCGGGCAACCTCGCCTTGGGCGTGGAGTAGCGCAAGCAAGGTCTGGGCGGCTTCCGGAGGCGGGGTGCCGGGCAGTGTCGTCGGAATGTTCTTGGCCATGTGCACGGAGCAGATCTCGGCGTGAAAGCGTGCGGCCAGCATCTGGCCCGCCACGCGGGCGATGTGCCAGATATGAGTGTAAACGAGAGGGCGAAGTTCCGGGCGGCACGCCCAGCCAAAGGGGCGTGCCGATCAACGGCGGTCAGGCGCCGGTCGGGCGCAGGGAGTACGTCTTCAGCTGTGCCGCGAAGTCCCGCAGGGCGTGGATGCCGCTGGTTTCCGCCTCATGTACCCAGTCCTTCATGGCGGCCAGCATGTCGTGGCCGTTGGCGCTGGTGCGCGCCCAGATCTGCTGCAGGGCCAGGCGTTTTTCGTAGATGGTCTTCAGCGCCTGGCTGTGGGCGAGCATCGACTCGATGCGCACATGGTGACGGTCTTCCAGCAGGCTGGTCTCGCGCGACAACAGGCGCTTGGCGCGGCGGAAGTGATGGCGCAGCGAAGCATCGACGCGGGCCAGCTCCTCCTTGACCAGCGGGCCGATCACCAGCTTGCGGTACTGGGCCATGATCTGGAAGCGGTTGTTGAGGATGGCCATGGCGGTGTCCATGTCCAGGCTGGCCTTGCCTGCCACCCGGTGGGCGATGGGCGCCACGCGCTGTACCTTGGCCAGGCGCAGCAGGCAGAACAGGCGGATCCACGCCCAACCCATGTCGAACTCCCAGCGCTTGACCGACAGCTTGGCCGAGTTGGGGTAGGTGTGGTGGTTGTTGTGCAGCTCTTCGCCACCGATGACGATGCCCCACGGCACCAGGTTGGTCGCGGCGTCGCGGCACTCGAAGTTGCGGTAGCCGAGAGCGTGGCCCAGGCCGTTGACCACGCCGGCGGCCCAGAACGGAATCCACATCATCTGCACTGCCCAGATGGTGATGCCGATGGTGCCGAACAGCAGCAGGTCGATTACCGCCATCAGCGCGATGCCGCCCAGCTTGTAGCGCGAGTAGAGGTTGCGCTCGATCCAGTCGTCCGGGCAGTTCTTGCCATAGATGCGCAGGGTTTCAGGGTTGCGCGCCTCTTCCCGGTAAAGCTCGGCACCCTTGCGCAGCACCGTGCCCAGGCCCTTGTACAGCGGGCTGTGCGGGTCGTCGGGGGTTTCGCATTTGGCGTGGTGCTTGCGGTGGACGGCGGTCCATTCGCGGGTGTTCTGCGCCGTGGTCAGCCACAGCCAGAAACGGAAGAAGTGCTTGAGCGCGCCATTGAGCTCCAGGGCCCGGTGCGCGGAGTAGCGGTGCAGGTAGACCGTGACGCTGACGATGGTCACGTGGGTCATCAACAGTGTAATGCCGACCAGTTGCCAGGCCGAGAAGTCGAGCAGGCCGTTGTACCACATAGGTGTAAATACCCTCGGAATGCAGGAGGAGGGGCTGATTATCCCTTGGGCAGGAAATAAATACAGTTACCCGTTCAGATAGGAAGTCACGACATGTTTCAGCCTTTATAATGCCCCATCATTTTTCATGGGCAATTGCACCCGACATGTCTGTTTCCGTTCGCGACGCCTTGCGCATGGCCGCGCTGTATGTGGTGCTCTCGATCCTCTGGCTGACGCTGGCCGAGGTGGTGTTGCACGGCATGACCGACGACCCCCTGGCACTGACCGTGGGCCGGCAGATCAACGTGGTGGTCTGGGTGCTGCTCAGCGCCTTTCTGATCTATGTGTCGCGGGTGCGGCTGCTCGACTTCATCGGTGTTGGCGCGCGTATGCGTGGTGAAGACCGTGAACGCCTGCGCATGGCTGCGGCAGTGTTCGACAGCACCCTCGAAGGCGTGCTGGTGACAGACCGCCATGGCCTGATCGTGCACGTCAACCGTGCCTTCATGCGTATCACCGGCTACCAGCAGGACGAGGTCATCGGCCAGCGCCCGAACAAGTTCAAGTCGGGCCGCCATGGCCTGGCGTTCTACCAGCAGATCTTCGCCACTCTGGCGGAAAAGGGCGAGTGGAGCGGCGAAATATGGAATCGGCGCAAGAGCGGTGAAATCTACCCGCAATGGCAGACCATTTGCGCCATCCGCGACGATCAAGGCGAGCTCAGCCATTACGTGGCGGTGTTCAGCGACATCAGCGCGATCAAGCATTCTGAACAGGAACTGGCCTACCTGGCTCACCACGACCCGCTGACCGACCTGCCCAACCGCCTGCTGTTCAACGACCGGGTCGAGCAGGCGCTGGCCGCAGCCCAGGCCAACAAGCGTGGTTGTGCCCTGCTGTTGCTGGACCTGGACCATTTCCAGAGCATCAACGACGGCCTTGGCCACACCATTGGCGACCAGTTGCTGAAGCTGGTGGGCGAGCGCCTGGCAGAGGTGCTGCGCAGCGGCGTGACCCTGGCGCGCCTGGGGGGCGACGAATTTGGCGTGCTGGCGGAAAACTGCCATGAGGTTGGCCAGGCGGGCAAGCTGGCGCAGGGCATCATCGAGCGCATGCGCGAGCCGTTCCAGTTCGACGGTCACCGCCTGTTCATCAGCGTCAGCGTGGGCATCAGCCTGTTCCCCAGCGATGCCTTGAGTGCCGAGCAGTTGCTGCGCAATGCCGACTCGGCGTTGTACAAGGCCAAGAGCAACGGGCGGGCCTGCTATGCGCTGTACACCGAAGAACTGACCGCTCACGCCCAACACCGGGTCGAAACCGCCGGCGAGCTGCGCCGAGCCTTGGAGCAGGACGAGCTGCGGGTGTTCTACCAGCCGGTGCACGACCTGGCGACCGGCCGCCAGGTCGGCGTCGAAGCCTTGGTGCGTTGGCAGCACCCTGAGCGCGGCCTGGTTCCACCGGGCGAATTCATCCCGATTGCCGAGCGTACCGGGCTGATTGCCGAGATCGACGCCTGGGTACTACGCCAGGCGTGTCGGCAGATGGTGCGATGGCAGGGTGAAGGGCGGCAGTTGGCATTCGTGGCGGTGAACATTTCCAGCCGCCTGTTTGGCCAGCACGAGCTGTACCAGCAGGTGGCCGAGGTGCTGGACGACACCGGCCTGGCCCCGGCCTTGCTGGAGCTGGAGGTGACCGAGAGCGCAGTGATGGAGGACCCGGAGGTGGCGCTGGAGCAGTTGCATCGCCTGCGCGAGCTGGGGGTGACCTTGGCTATCGACGACTTTGGCACCGGTTATTCATCGCTGCTGCGGCTCAAGCGCTTGCCGGTGCAGAAGCTGAAGATCGACCAAGGCTTCGTTGCCGGGTTGCCGCTGGATGAGGACGATATCGCGATCGTCCGGGTGATCATCGCCCTGGCCCGCAGCATGGGTATGCAAGTGCATGCAGAGGGCATCGAGCAGGCCGAGCAGGCCAGCTTCCTGCTGCATGAGCAGTGTCAGCTTGGGCAGGGGTACTGGTTCGGGCGGCCGGTGCCTGCCGGGGATTTGTGCTGGGGTTGAAGGCCCCTTCGCGGGCATGCCCGCTCCACAGGGATATCGTTGTATTCAAGCCCTGTGCAGTACCTGTGGGAGCGGGCGTGCCCGCGAAAAATTCAGCGCTTGTTCAAGCCTTTCGCCAACCGGTCTCCACCCAGTTGGATCAACGCCACCAACGCCACCAGCATGGCAATCACGGTCAGCATGATCTGGCTGTCGAAGCGCTGGTAGCCATAGCGGTAGGCGATGTCCCCCAGTCCCCCGGCACCGATCGCTCCGGCCATGGCCGAGGAGTTGATCAGGGTCACCAGGGTGATGGTGAAGCCCCCGACAATTCCCGGCAGCGCCTCTGGCAGCAGCACGTGCCAGACGATGTGCCAGCGCCGGCAGCCCATGGCTTGTGCAGCCTCCACCAGGCCGTGGTCGACTTCGCGCAGGCTGACCTCGGCAATCCGCGCGAAGAACGGAGTGGCGGCAATGGTCAGTGGCACCACTGCCGCCCACACGCCATACGTGGTACCCACTACCAAGCGGGTGAAGGGGATCAGCGCGACCATCAGGATCAGGAACGGGATCGAGCGGAACAGGTTGACGAATGCACCCAGCACCCGGTTCAGCAGCGGCGCCTCGAAGATCCCGCCCTTGTCGCTGGTGACCAGCAGCACCGCCATCGGTACCCCCACCAGCAGGGCGATCAGCGACGACACACCGACCATCAGCAGGGTATCGAGCAAACCTTCCAGCAGGCGATCAAACCACATGGCCCAGTACCTCCACGTCCTCAGCCCAGCGGCGGGCGCGCTCCAGCAATTGATGGGTGTCGTGCGGTGAGTGCTGCACCGACAGGATCAGCTGCCCCAGGGCATGCTCGCCAATGGTTTCCACACCACCCTGCAGCAGGCGTACGCGGCCGCCAAGGTCGTTGAACAGGGCAGACAGTTCGGGCTCGCCGAGCAGGGTCAGCCTCAGCACCACGGCACTGTCGCGGCTTGCCGGGTTGGCCCGCAGGCTGGCTTGCAGCGCGGCTGGCAACCTGGCTTGCAACGGTGCCAGCAGGGTACGGGTGACTTCGTGGCGTGGTGAGCCAAACACCCGCCAGACCTCACCCTGCTCGACCACTTCTCCACATTCAAGCACCACCACCCGGTGGCAGATATCGCGGATTACCGCCATCTCGTGGGTGATCAGCACGATGGTCAGGCCCAGGCGCTGGTTGATGTCGCGCAGCAGTTCGAGAATGGAAGCAGTGGTCTCCGGGTCCAGCGCCGAGGTGGCCTCGTCGCACAGCAGGATCTCGGGGTCATGCACCAACGCCCTGGCAATGCCCACGCGCTGCTTCTGCCCGCCGGACAGCTGCGCCGGGTACACGTGGTGCTTTTCCCGCAGGCCCACCAGCTCAAGCAGTTCGCGTACCTTGCGCTGGCGCTCCGCCTTGGCCACGCCGGCCACCTTGAGGGGCAGCTCGACGTTCTGCCACACGGTCTTGGCCGACATCAGGTTGAAGTGCTGGAAGATCATGCCGATACGCCGGCGCAGGGCTACCAGGTGGTCCTCGTCGAAGGGCGCGATGTCCACCTGGTCGATCAGCACCCGGCCCTGGCTGGGTTGCTCCAGGCGGTTGATGGTGCGCAGCAGCGATGACTTGCCGGCGCCGCTGCGGCCGATGATGCCGAAGATCTCGCCATGGCAGATGTTCAGGTCGATGCCTTGCAAGGCCGGTTGCGCCTGGCCCGGGTAGGTCTTGCCCAGGCCGATGAAGCGCACATGGGCTTCATTGACCTCCGGGCGCAGGGCCTGCTCCCTGGCCGTTGGCGGCAGTGGTTGTGTGGTGGGCGCCCGCAGCGCGCTGGCCTGGCTCATGTCAGCCCTCCCAACCGGCCTGGTAGAGCTTGCCGTGGGCTTTGTCCAAGGCTGCGCGCACCACTGGCGAGTGCTGGTAGATGTCGACGAACTTGGCCAGGCGTGGGTCGTCCTTGCTTTGCGGTCGAATGACGAACTGGATCACGTACTCCTTGTTCTCCAGGCCGTCGAACAGCAGTGCGGAGCCGGCGTCGAAGCTGTTGGCCAGGCGGATGTAGGCCGGGTAGCCCTGCACCAGGTCGGCGTCGTCATAGGCGCGAACCAGCTGTACGGCCTCGACCTGAAGGATTTTCAGTTTTTTCGGGTTGGCGACGATATCGTCCTCGGTGGCCTTGTAGCCGACCCCCGGCTTGAGGGTGATCAGCCCGGCCTTGGCCAGCAGCTGCAGGCCACGGCCGCTGTTGATCGGGTCGTTGGCGATGGCCACGCTGGCGCCTTCGGGCAGGTCGGCGAAGCTCTTGTACTTTTTCGAGTACAGGCCGACGTTGTTGATGATGCCCGGGGCGTAGGGCACCAGGTTGAAGCCTGCGGCTGCCTTGGCGTTTTCCAGGAACGGGATGTGCTGGAAGTAGTTCACGTCGATGTCGCCGCTATTGAGGCTGACATTGGGTGCGATCCAGTCGCTGAACTCGACCAGCTTCACTTCAAGGCCTTGCTTGTGCGCTTCTTCCACTGCGGCTTCCAGCGGGATGGCAAAGGCCGAGGTGGTGCCGATCTTCAGCGGTTCGGCAGCCAGCGCGCTGGCGGACAGACCGAGGGAGAGGGCAATGGCCGCGACGGGCCGGAACAATTTATCAAGCATGGTGCAGGGCTCCAGTCGGGGCAGGGGTAGAGGTAAAGCGGTAGGCCGAGCCAGGGTGGTCGGCGGGCAAATGCGGGTGGTCGGCCTGGAACAGTTTTTCGCGCAGGGTGCCTTCGGCATAGGCGGTCTTGTAGCGGCCACGCTGTTGCAACTGCGGGATGACCAGGTCGATGAAGTCCTCGAAGCTTTCCGGGGTTACGGTGCGGGTCAGGTTGAAACCGTCCAGACCGGTTTCATCGACCCAGGCGATCAGCTGTTCGGCCACCTGCTCGGGCGCGCCGACCAGGGTCACGTAACGGCCACCCAGGGCGTGCTGCTGCAGCAGGCGCCGGCGGGTCCAGACGTTGTCCTGCAACTGGCGCGTGGCCGACTGGATGGCGTTGCCCTGGCTGAAGGCAATCGGCTCGTCCAGGGCGTAGGCGGCGAAGTCGATGCCGGTGGACGCTGCGAAGTGCGCGACCCCGGCCTCGGCGCTGGCATGGCGCAGGTACTCGGCATGCTTGGCCTGGGCCTGCTGCTCGGTGGCGGCGACGATCACCGTGATGCCCATGAACACCTTGACCGCTTGCGGGTCGCGGCCAGCGGCTTGGGCGGCGGCGCGCACCTTGTCGACCTGGGCGCGGGTGGCGGCCTTGTCCTGGCCACTGATGAACACGCATTCGGCATGGTTGCCGGCGAAGGCCAGGCCACGCTGCGAGCTGCCGGCCTGGAACAGTACCGGTGTACGCTGCGGTGAGGGTTCGCACAGGTGGTAGCCGTCGACCTTGTAGAACTCGCCCTGGTGGTTGACCTTGCGCACCCTGTCGGGCCTGGCATAGACGCGCTGCTGGCGGTCGGCGACCACGGCATCTTCAGCCCAGCTGCCTTCCAGCAGCTTGTACAGCACCTGCAGGTACTCGTCGGCCTGGTCGTAGCGGCGGTCATGCTCGGGTTGCTGCGCCAGGCCCATGGCCCGGGCGGCGCTGTCGAGGTAGCCGGTGACGATGTTCCAGCCCACTCGGCCATGGCTCAGGTGGTCCAGGGTGGAAAGGCGGCGAGCGAACAGGTACGGCGCTTCGTAGGTGAGGTTGGCGGTAAGGCCGAAGCCCAGGTGGCGGGTGACGGCGGCCATGGCCGAGACCAGCAGCAGCGGGTCGTTGACCGGCAGCTGGATCGACTCCTTGAGGGTGACGTCCAGCGACTGGCCGTAGATGTCGTAGGTGCCGACGATGTCGGCGATGAAAAGCCCGTCGAACAAGCCGCGCTCCAGCAGCCGCGCCAGACTGGTCCAGTAGTCCAGGGTCTTGTACTGGGTCGAGGTGTCCCGTGGGTGGGTCCACAGGCCGTGGTTGATGTGCCCGATGCAATTCATGTTGAAAGCATTGAGCAGGATCTGCTTGGCCATCAGATGGTCCCCCGGCGTGGTGGGTTGGCATCATTGAGGTAGTAGTTGCCGATGGCGTGGTACTTCCAGCGCACCGGGTCGTGCAGGGTGTGCACGCGGGCGTTGCGCCAGTGGCGGTCAAGGTTGTGTTCGGCCAGTGTGGCCTGGCTGCCGCCCAGTTCGAACAGGGTGGTGCCGGCCGCGAGGGAAATCTCGGTGCTGATGGCGCGGGCCTCGGCCACCGCGATGGACGCGGCGGCCACGTTTTCGGCAGTGCTGTCGTCGCGGGCGCGGTCCAGATATTCGCCCGCGCGCTCCAGCAAGGCTTCGGCGGCGTGCAGACGGATCGCCAGATTGCCGAAACTCTTCAGCGTAAGCGGGTCATCGCTGGCCTTGTCCAGGCCGGAGTCGACCCAGGGGCGGCTGCGGGTGCGCACGAAGTGCAGGGCATCTTCGTATGCGGCGCGGGCGATGCCGGTGTCGATGGCGGCATGAAGGATCTGCGCCAGCGGGCCGACCGGGGTGGGGCGTTCGAAGGCGCTCTGGAACGGCACCACGTCGGCGGCACTGACATACACGTTATCGAACACCACCGAGCCGCTGCCGGTGGTGCGCTGGCCGAAGCCGCTCCAGTCGTCGATCACCTGCAGGCCCTGGCTGTCGGCCGGGACGAAGGCCAGGTGCTGCACGCCCTGCTCATCGACCACCGAAGTGGGAATGCGCTGGGCGTATATGGCGCCGGTGGAGTAGAACTTGCGGCCGTTGATGCGAAAACCATCGCCGTCGCGGGACAGGCGCGTGGTGCGGTCGTTGGCGGTCTTGGTGCCCAGTTCGGCCAGGGCGTTGCCGAAGCGGTTGCCCGCCAGTACTTCGGCGTACAAGCGCTGTTGCTGTTCGGGTGTGCCGTTTACCCGCAGGACTTCCAGGCCGTAGAAATGGTTTTGCGGGATCTGCCCTAGCGAGCCGTCGGCCTGGGCGATGCGGGCGATTACCTTGGCCAGGGTGATGTTGGACACGCCGGCGCCGCCGAAGGCCTTGGGTACGCTGATGGCCCACAGGCCGGAGCGAGTGAACAGTTCCAGTTCGGCGTGCGGCAGACGGCGCTCGCGGTCGCGCAGGGCGCTGTCGCGGCGCAGGTGTCGGGCGACTTCTTCGGCAACTTTCAGGGCCTGGGTGTCGCTGGTGATGATGTTTGTAGTCATGGTGTTTCTCCGGGGCCTCGGGGCCGCTCTGCGGCCCATCGCGACACAAGGCCGCTCCTACAGGAGGTACGCGATCCCTTGTAGGAGCGGCCTTGTGTCGCGATGGGCTGCAAAGCAGCCCCAAGGCCCTTAAATCAGATCCAGGAATGCCGTGCAGGCAAGGTGCCGTTGAGGTGGTAAGCGCCAACTGCGTGGTACTTCCAGCGCACAGGGTCATGCAGGGTGTGCACCCGGGCATTGCGCCAGTGGCGGTCGAGGTTGAACTCGGCGAGGGTGGCGCGGCTGCCGGCCAGCTCGAACAGCTTTTCGCTGGCCTGCAGGGCAATCTCGGTAGTCAGCACCTTGGCCTCGGCCACCGCGATCGAGGCCCGCGCTGCGCTTGCTGCATCGATCGGCTCGGCGTTGACCTCGTCGAGGACCCGCGCGGCCTTGCGCAGCAGGGCTTCGGCGGCGTGCAGCTCGAGCTTCAGGCGGCCGATGTCGGCGATTACGTAAGGGTCGTCGCTGGCGCGGTCGACCTTGGCTTCGATCCATGGCCGGGCCTTTTCGCGCACGAAGCTGATGGCGTCCTCGATCGCTGCTTCGGCAATGCCAGCATCGATCGCCGCCTGGATCAGCTGCGAGGCAGCGCCCTGGATGTTGGGAATGTCGCGCTGGCGCCAGTTGTCGATCACCAGGTCGGCATCCACCGGGACCTGGTCGAGTAGCACGGTGCCGCTTGCAGTGGTGCGCTGCCCGAAACCGGACCAGTCATCGACGATGCGCAGCCCCGGGCTGCCTCGGCGGACGAATGCCAGGCGCTGGCGACCTTCGTCGTCCAGTGCCTTGACCGCCACCCAGTGGGCGAACAGGGCGCCGGTGGAATAGAACTTCTCGCCGCTGATGCGATAGCTGTCGCCGACGCGGGTGATCCTGGCCTTGAGGGTCAGGGTGTCCTTGGTGCCGCGTTCGGGGCCGGCATTGCCGATGCGCCAGCCATCGAGCACGCTGCGGAAGATCACCGCCTGCTGCGCCTCGGTGGCAGTCAGGCGCAACAGTTGCAGCATGCCGAACTGGTTCTGCGGGATCTGCCCCAGGGCCGGGTCGGAGGCGCTGATGAGGCGGAACACTTCAGCCACGGTCTCGAACGACACCTCCGGGCCGCCATGTGCCTTGGGTACGCTGATGCTGCCAAGGCCGCTGCGGGTGAACAGTTCGATCTCGGCCCATGGCAGTTTGCGTTGCTGGTCGCGGCGGGCGGCCTGCTCGCGGGCGACCTCGGCCAGTTCGCGGGCTGCTTGCAGGGCTTCGGTGTCGTTGCGTAGAACCTTGGCCGGCAGCAGCAGGGGCGAGCTGTCGAGATCGCTGTGGAATTGGGTATCGGGTTGGCTGGACATCAGTACCGCTCCTTGGCTGCACTCAATGCCCTGGCGTTCCGCACTGGGGTGATCGTGATCCTGACCATTCCTGACCTCACAAATGAATTATGTCGCTAACAGCTGATCGCGACAGATGTGTGCTGGTCCGGTGGTCCGGTTTATATACCCTAATGCTTTATAAAAAGTTTATGAACTAACTCTTTGGAATATATATAGAAGGAGGGATTTGCTGTGGATGTACTGGCCCTATCGCCGGCAAGCCAGCTCCCACAGGACGCCACAGGTCTTGATTACTGTGGGGTATCTGTGGGAGCTGGCTTGCCGGCGATAGGGCCAGTGCAGGTTTACTCGGAGGCAGCAGTCCCCAGGAACTTGCGCAAGAACTGCCGGGTACGCTCTTCCTTCGGCGCCGCAAACAGCGCCTTGGCCTCGCCCTGCTCAACGATCACGCCCTTGTCGAAGAAGATCACCCGGTTCGCCACATCGCGGGCAAAGCTCATCTCGTGGGTAACGATGATCATGGTGCGCTTCTCCTCGGCCAGGCCGCGGATGGTCGCCAGCACTTCACCCACCAGTTCGGGGTCCAGCGCCGAGGTCGGCTCGTCGAACAGGATCACCTCCGGCTCCATGGCCAAGGCGCGGGCGATGGCCACCCGTTGTTGCTGGCCACCGGACAGGCGCCGCGGGTAGGCGTCTTCCTTGCCGGCCAGGCCGACCTTGGCCAGCAGGCGCCGGCCCAGTTCGATCGCCTGCTCGCGGGGTGTCTTCTTGACGATCACCGGCCCCTCGATCACGTTTTCCAGGGCGGTGCGATGAGGGAACAGGTTGAAGTTCTGGAACACGAACCCGGCCTGCTGGCGCAAGCGGCGAATCGCACTTTGCTGCCCACCCAGCGGGCGGTTGGCGTCGATGCTGATATCGCCAATCTGGATCTGCCCGGCATCGGGTGTTTCCAGCAGGTTCAGGCAACGCAGGAAGGTTGTCTTGCCCGAGCCGCTGGGGCCGATGATGGCCACCACTTCGCCGGGTTGTACTGTCAGGTCGATACCGTTGAGCACGGTCTGGCCTTTGAACCGCTTGGTCAGGCCTTTGACTTCAATCATGCTCAATGCTCCTGGTCATGCTGGTTGACTCGCGCTTCCATGCGGTTCTGGAAGTGCGCGAGGATGCTGCACAACACCCAGTAGATGACCGCCACCGCCACGTACATGGTGAACACTTCGAAGGTGCGTGCGGTGATCAGCTGGGCCTGGCGGAACAGCTCGGGCACCTGGATGGTTGCCGCCAGGGCAGTGTCCTTGACCAGCGAGATGAAGCTGTTGCCCAACGGCGGCAGTGCGGTGCGCAAGGCCTGGGGCAGGATCGCCCGGCGCATGGCCTGGACGCGGGTCATGCCGATACTGGCTGCAGCTTCCCACTGGCCACGGTCGATCGAGGAAATCGCCGCGCGCAGGATTTCGCAGATGTAGGCGGCCATGTTCAGCGACAGGCCGATCAGCGAAGCCGGGATCGGGTCGAGTTCGATGCCGATCTGCGGCATGCCGAAGTAGATGACGAACAGCTGCACCAGCAGCGGCGTGCCGCGGAAGAACGACACGTAGACCCGCGCCAGCCAGTTCAGGGGCAATATCTTCGACAACCGCATCAGTGCCAGGGCAAAGCCCAGCACCAGGCCGAAGAACATGCCGCCAACACTGAGCAGCACTGTATAGCCCGCGCCCTTCAGCAGGAAGGGCGCGGAGTCGACAACGAGTTGCAGGCTTTCAGCGATCATTTGGTGACATCGGCACCGAAGTATTTCTCGGACAGCTTGGCCAGCGTGCCGTCAGCCTTGAGCTTGTCCAGCGCCTTATTGATCGCTGCCAGCAGTTCCGGTTCACCCTTGCGCAGGGCCACGCCGCTTTCCAGGCGCGAGAAGGCATCGCCGGCCAGTTCGGTGTCCTTGGCTTTTTGCGCGTATTCCAGCGCGGCCAGGCGGTCGATCAGGATGGCGTCGATACGGCCGTTGCGCAGGTCGGCGAATTTGCTCGGGTCGTCTTCATAGGTGCGTACATCGGCTTGCGGCACGTCCTTCTTGACCCATTGCTCGTAGTTGGTACCCAGGCCTACACCGACCTTCTTGCCTGCCAGGTCTGCGGCCTTGTGGATGTTCAGCTGCTCGGCCTTCTTCTTCAGGATCAGCGCCTGGATGCCGGAGATGGTGTAAGGCTCGGAGAAGTCGTACTTCTTCTTGCGCTCTTCGGAAATGGTCACCTGGTTGATCACCACGTCCAGGCGCTTGGATTCCAGTGCGGCGAGGATGCCGTCCCACTTGGTCGGCTGCACCTTGGCCTTTACCCCCAGCTCCTTGGCCAGCAGCTCGGACAGTTCCACTTCGAAGCCGGTCAGCTTGCCGTTTTCGTCCTGGAAGCTGAACGGTGGGTAGGTGCCTTCGAGGCCGACGTTGATCACGCCTTTTTCCTGGATGGTCTTCAGCTGCTCGCCAGCGAAGGCCTGACTGAGCAGGCCGGCACCCAGCAGGAGTGCCAGGCTGGCGTTGAGTAGCGGTTTGGCGAATTTCGACATTTCAGAGCCCCGCGCTTGTTGTGTAAGTAGTGGGTGGCGACTATAGGGTCGGCTGCTTAGGCCAGGAAATACTAAAAAATTATTTTGTTATTTCCTTTTGGTTTTTGCCAGGTGCTGGCTGCATTGAGGGTAGGCGAGGTTGCCTGCTCCGTCATCGCGGCTTATGCCTGACTTAGCGCAGGATGGAATAAAGCGTTGTTTTTTCCAAGGGATGGATTTGCCGTAGAGTGAATTGCATGTAGGCAGGTCCGGCCCTTTCGCGGGCTCGCCCGCTCCCACAGGTACTGCACAGGGCTTGGAATTTGTGCGGTCCCTGTGGGAGCGGGCGAGCCCGCGAAGAGGCCGGACCTGCAAATAAAAATGAGTTTGGCCTACTCAGGCAGGAGAAAACCGTGAGCGAACAATCTTCATCCGGGCACTGGCAGTTGCAGAGCATCGTCACCGGCCTGCGCGGCGCCCGTGAACAATGGCGCACCCGCAATGGCCGCAGCAGCGGCGAGCAGGGCGGGCGTGAGCTGCCTTCGCGCGAAGCGATGCGGCACATCCTGGAGCAACTGTGCGGCGCACTGTTCCCCATGCGCCTTGGCCCGGTCGACCTGCGCGAAGAAAGCGAAGACTTCTACGTCGGCCATACGCTGGATGCCGCCCTGACCGCCTTGCTGGCCCAGGCCCGCCTGGAGCTGCGCTACGCCGCACGACAAAGCAAGGGCGAACTGGCCGGCGTCGATGCCCATGCGCTGAGCCTGGTGCAGGGATTCGCCGCCGCCCTGCCGGGCCTGCGCGTGCTGCTGGACACCGACGTTCTGGCCGCCTATCACGGCGACCCGGCTGCGCGCAGTGTCGATGAAGTGCTGCTGTGCTACCCGGGCATCCTGGCGATCATCCACCATCGCCTGGCGCACCATCTGTACCAGGCCGGCCTGCCGCTGCTGGCGCGGATCAGCTCGGAGCTGGCGCATTCGGCCACGGGGATCGACATTCACCCCGGGGCGCAGATCGGCCCGAGCTTCTTCATCGACCACGGTACCGGCGTGGTGATTGGCGAAACCGCGATCATCGGCGAGCGTGTGCGCATCTACCAGGCGGTGACCCTGGGCGCCAAGCGCTTCCCCAGCGATGAATCGGGCACCTTGCACAAGGGGCTGCCACGCCACCCGATCGTTGAGGACGATGTGGTGATCTATGCGGGGGCCACGGTGCTGGGGCGGATCACCATCGGCAAAGGCTCGACCATTGGCGGTAATGTGTGGCTGACTCGCAGTGTGCCGGCCGAGAGCAACATTACCCAGGCCAACCTGCAGCTGGATTGCCAGGACAAGAACTGATCTGGCATTTCATTGGCCTGTACCGGCCACTTCGCGGGCTTGCCCGCTCCCACAGCTACTGCACAAAATTCAATGTTCGTGCGGTCCCTGTGGGAGCGGGCGAGCCCGCGAAGAGGTCAGTGCAGGAGGGCACCAATCAGCGCCCCAATTCGCATTGAAATCCGATCCATGTTTAACTTGAACGCTTGTTCAATGAAAAAACGCTGGTCCGCTGCCGGTGTTCAACAGGAGGATTCCTTTGCTGAACCCGTTCATTCCGAGCCTTACGTCATTCGACGAGGTGCGCCCCCAATGAGTGCACCGAACCCTTCCCTTGCCAATGGCAAGATCCGCATGAACCCCCCGGTGTTCTATTTCGCGGCAAGTTTCATCCTCATCTTCGGCCTCGTGGTCATTTCCTATCCACAAGCAGCAGGCGATTGGTTGCTGGCGGCGCAGAACTGGGCGGCCAACACGGTCGGCTGGTACTACATGCTGGCGATGACGCTGTACCTGGTCTTCGTGGTGGTCACCGCCTTGTCCGGCTACGGCAAGATCAAGCTCGGTGCCGACCACGACGAACCCGAGTTCAGCTACCTGTCATGGGCCGGTATGCTGTTCGCCGCCGGCATCAGTATCACCTTGTTCTTCTTTTGCGTGTCCGAACCCCTGACCCACATGCTGCAGCCGCCCCAGGGCGAAGCGGGCACGGCCGAGGCCGGGCGCCAGGCGATGCAGATCCTGTTCCTGCACTGGGGCCTGCATGGCTGGGGCGTGTTCGCCTTCGTCGGCATGGCCCTGGCCTACTTCGCCTATCGGCACAACCTGCCGCTGGCCTTGCGATCGGCGTTGTACCCGCTGATCGGCAAGCGCATCAACGGGCCGATCGGTTATGCGGTGGACGGTTTCGGCATCATCGCCACGGTGTTCGGCCTGGGTGCCGACATGGGTTTTGGCGTGCTGCACCTGAACGCCGGCCTCGACTACCTGTTCGGCATCGACCACAGCCAGTGGGTGCAAGTGCTGCTCATCACCCTGATGATGGGCGCGGCGGTGGCCGTGGCGGTCGCCGGGGTGGAGAAGGGCGTGCGGGTTATGAGCGACATCAACCTGTTCCTGGCCTGCGCGCTGTTGCTGTTCGTGTTGTTCGCCGGGCCTACCCAGCACCTGTTCAACACGCTGATCCAGAACCTCGGCGACTACCTGGGTGCCTTGCCGCGCAAGAGCTTCGACGTTTATGCCTACGGCGAGAACCGTGACTGGCTGGGCGGTTGGACGGTGTTCTACTGGGCCTGGTGGATTGCCTGGGCGCCGTTCGTGGGCCTGTTCATCGCCCGCATCTCCCGTGGCCGCACCATCCGCGAGTTCGTCTTTGGTGTGCTGTTGATTCCGCTGGGCTTCACCTTGGCGTGGATGTCGATCTTCGGCAACAGTGCCCTGGACCAAGTCATCAACCACGGCATGACAGCGTTGGGCCAGTCGGCGCTGGATAACCCGTCGATGAGCCTGTACCTGCTGCTGGAGACCTACCCTTGGAGCAAGACGGTGATCGCCGTGACGGTGTTCATCAGCTTTGTGTTCTTCGTCACCTCGGCCGACTCGGGCACCGTGGTGCTGTCGACCTTGTCGGCCAAGGGCGGTGATGCGGACGAGGATGGGCCGAACTGGCTGCGTATCTTCTGGGGGGCGATGACCGCGCTGATCACCAGCGCGCTGCTGTTCGCCGGCAGCATCGACTCGCTGAAGTCGGCGGTGGTGCTGACCTCGTTGCCGTTCTCGCTGATCCTGCTGTGCATGATGTGGGGGCTGCACAAGGCGTTCTACCTGGAGTCGCAACGGCAGATCGCACAGATGCATTCGCTGGCCCCGTTCGCCCAGTCACGCCGCGGCCGTGGCGGCTGGCGCCAGCGCCTGAGCCAGGCGGTGCACTTCCCGTCGCGTGATGAGGTATACCGCTTCATGGACGACGTGGTCCGCCCGGCAATTGCCGATGTGCGTGAAGTGTTCGAGCAGAAGGGCCTGGTGCTGATTACCCAGGACGACCCGAGCCACGACAACGTCAGCCTGAAGATTGGCCATGGCGAGGAACAGCCGTTCATTTACCAGGTGCAGATGCGTGGTTACTTCACGCCATCGTTCGCCCTGGGTGGGCTGGGTACGCAAGAGTTGAAGAACCGCCGTTACTACCGGGCGGAGGTGCACCTGAGCGAAGGCAGCCAGAACTATGACCTGGTGGGCTACAGCAAGGAGCAGATCATCAACGACATCCTCGACCAGTACGAACGGCACATGCAGTACCTGCATCTGGTCCGCTAGATCGCTGGGGCCGCTTTGCGGCCCATTCGCAGCACAAGGCTGCTCCTACAAGGGATCGCGCTTCCCTGTAGGAGCAGCCTTGTGCTGCGAATGGAGGCCAAAGGCCTCCCAGTTTCAGAAGGGCGCATCCCCAAGGATGGTCGCCCGATGCATCACCCGCCGGTTCGGCCGGTAGTCATCCACCGCAAAATGCTGGGTCACGCGGTTGTCCCAGAACGCCACGTCATTCTCCTGCCACCGCCAGCGAATGCTGAACTCCGGCCGCGTCGCATGGGCGAACAGCAGTTTCAACAGTGCCTCGCTTTCCAGTTCGCCCAGCTCATTGATGCGCGTGGTGAACCCCTCATTGACGAACAGCGCCTTGCGCCCGCTCACCGGATGCGTGCGCACCACCGGGTGCGACAGCGGCGGGTTGTTCCGCCGGGTTGCTTCCCAGCGCGCCAGGTCTTCCGGCGTGGTACCAAAGCGCTCCAGCGGGAACGACTTGGTGAAGTCATGGGTGGCTGTCAGCCCGTCGAGCATCTCGCGCAGCGGCGCCGACAAGGCTTCGAAGGCAGCGATGCCGCTGGCCCAAAGGGTGTCGCCGCCGTAGGCCGGCAACTGCTTGGCGCTGAGTACCGCGCCCAGGGCCGGGGTCGGCAGGAAGGTCACATCGGTGTGCCACACGGCGTTGTCGCGCACATCGGTCACCGCCGTGTCGAGGATAAGCACCTGCGGGGTTTCCGGCACGTTGGGATAGATAGGGTGGATGTGCAGGTCGCCGAAGCGGGCGGCAAACCGCGCCTGCTGCTGCGGGTTGATCGGCTGGTCGCGGAAGAACAGCACCTGGTGCTGCAGCAGCGCCTGCTCGATGGCGTCTCGTTCTTCGACGGTGATATCGCGGCTGATGTCCACGCCGCTGATCTGGGCGCCGAGCGCCGGGCTGAGGGGGGTGATGGTCAGGCTCATGTCGGTCTCTTCAATCAGGCGCCAGGCTGCTGGCGTGGTCAACAGGATTCAGTGGCTCTGCCCGTGCCAAGGCACCAGTTTGCGTTGCAGGGCACGCAGGCTCATTTCCAGTGCGAAGGCGATCAGGGCGATCAGCAAAATCCCCAGCACCACCACATCGGTGACCAGGAACTGCGCCGCCGACTGCACCATGAAGCCCAGGCCGCTGGTGGCGGCGATCAGCTCGGCAGCCACCAGGGTCGACCAGCCAACCCCCAGGCCAATGCGGATGCCGGTGAGGATGTCGGGCAGGGCGCTGGGCAGGATCACGTGGCGGATCAGCTGGGCCTTGGTCGCGCCCAGCGAGTGCGCGGCACGCAGCTTGGCCGGGTCGACCGTGCGCACGCCGGTGGCAGTGGCAATGGCAATGGGGGCGAAGATTGCCAGGTAGATCAGCAGCACCTTGGACAGCTCGCCGATGCCGCACCAGATGACGATCAGCGGCAGGTAGGCCAGCGGCGGGATCGGCCGGTAGAACTCGATCAGCGGGTCGAGAATGCCTCGGGCCACGCGGTTGTAGCCGATGGCGATACCCACCGGGATGGCGGTGAGGGTGGCGGCAAGCAGGGCCACGCCGATGCGCCCCAGGCTGGCACCCAGATGCTGCCACAGGCTGGCATCCATATAGCCTTGGGTCAGCAGGGTCCCGGCCTTGGCCAGGATGTCGGCGGGCGAGGGCAGGAATAGCGGCTCGATCCAGCCGGCCGCGGTCACCAGCCACCAGGCCAACAGCAGGCTGGCCAGGGTCAGGGTGCTGATCCAGCGGGTGGGCAGGGGGCGGCGCAGCTTGGTGGCTGGCCGGGGTTGGGTGTTGCGCTTGCCGGTGACCGGCAGGTCCAGGCTGCTCATGCGCGCTCCTGCAGGCTTTGGCGTTGAGAGAACACCCGCGCAAGTACGTGCTCGCGGGTTTCGATAAAAGCCGGGTCGGACTTGATAGCCCGCGCCGATTCACCCGCTGCGTAGCGCTGGCCGAAGTCCAGTTGCAGGCGCTCCACCACGCGCCCCGGGTTGGGCGCCAGCAGTACCAGTTCACTGGCGAGGAACACGGCTTCTTCGATGTCGTGGGTAATCAGGAACACCGGCTTGGCGGTGCGTTGCCATACCTGCAGCAACAACTCCTGCATCTGCTCGCGGGTGAAGGCATCAAGTGCGCCGAACGGTTCGTCCATCAGCAACACTCGTGGATCGGCTGCCAACGCCCGGGCCAGGCCAACACGCTGCTTCTGGCCACCGGACAATTGCCAGATACGCCGTTCGCCAAAGCCGTCGAGGTCGACCAGGGCCAGCATTTCGCGGGCCTTGGCCTCACGCTCGGCGCGTGGCACGCCGGCCAGTTCCAGGCCGAATGCGACGTTGCCCAGCACGTTCTGCCAGGGCAGCAGCGCATCGTCCTGGAACACTACGCCGCGCTCGGCGCCGGGGCCCTGGACGGGCACGCCGTCCAAGGTGATGCGCCCGCCGCTGGGGGCGACGAAGCCTGCGATGAGGTTGAGCAGCGAGGTCTTGCCACTGCCGGAAGGACCCAGGGCCACCAGCAGTTGGCGCGGCCCCAGGCTCAGGTTGATGTCGGCCAGTACCGGGGTTTCGGCACCGGGGTACTGTGCGCTGATGCGCTCCAGTTCGAGCAAGGCCATGGCAGGCTCCGGTCGGTTTCTACAGGCTTAGTTGGGGAGGTACTTGGCGCTGACGTAGGGCGAGTAGTCCGGCAGCACCGCGTCGACCTTGCCTTGCTGCTTGAGGAAGGTGGCCGTGTCGGTCAGCGCCTGGGTGGTCGATGCGCCCAGTGCATTGGCCTGGTCGACGGCCAGTGGGTACACGTTGCCCTGCAGCAGCACCGGGATGTCGGCAGGCTTGGCGCCCGAAAGTTTGGCCAGCTTGCTCACGTTGTCGGGGTTTGCCAGCCAGGCTTGCGGGTTCTTGCGGTAGTCGGCGTAGGCGTCGAGGGTGACCTTGGCGAAGGCCTTGACCACGTCGGGGTGCTTGGCGGCGAAGTCCTTGCGCACGATCCATGCGTCGAAGGTCGGTGCGCCTTTCTCGGCCAGCTCGCCGGAGGTGATCAGCACCTTGCCGTTTTCCTTGGCCACACCCAGGGCCGGGTCCCAGACGTAGGTGGCATCGATGTCGCCGCGCTTCCAGGCGGCAATGATTGCCGGTGGCGCCAGGTTGAGGATCTGCACCTTGGCCGGGTCGATGTTCCAGCTCTTCAGCGCGGCCAGCAGGCTGTAGTGGCCGGTGGAGACGAAAGGCACGGCGACTTTCTTGCCGACCAGGTCTTGCGGAGTCTTGATGCTGTCGCGGGCGACCAGTGCTTCACCGGCGCCAATCTGCGTGGCGATCAGGAAGGTCTCGACCGGCAGCTTGCGGGAGGCTGCGGCGGCCAGCGGGCTGGAGCCCAGGTAGCCGATCTGTACATCGCCGCTGGCTACGGCGGTGATCACGTCGGCGCCGTTATCGAATTTGCGCCAGTCGATGCTGGCCTTGCTGGCTTTTTCGTAATCGCCATCGACCTGCGCCACCTTGGCCGGGTCGACGGTGGTCTGGTAGGCCACGGTCAGGTCAGCAGCTTGGGCCAACCAGCTGGCGCTGGCGAGGGTCAGGGCGGCGAACAGGCGCAGCGGGGCGTGCGGGATCATGGTGAACCTCTCGTCAGGCAATCGGTGTGGTGGATGACGAGAAGGCTAATTGATCTAAGAAATGTAAAATAAATAACTTTTTTGCATTAGCTTAGGAGCCAATGGTTTGAGACGCGTTAACAGGGAAACGCTGTGATTTCGCTCAATGGTGAAATCCGAGAGTGCTGCTAGGCTTTTTCGTCCCGATAGAACGATACGGAATTAGGTTATGAGCAAACGTTTGCAAATAACTATTGGTTATGAAAAGAATGCTGCTTCTAACGAATAGCAGTAATAATTCCTAACATATTCCTTAAAAATCTTACCAATTCATAAAACGGTCATTTTGGATTTATAGGATTGTCATTATCCTGTAGCGCAGCTGGCGTCTTAGACCAAAGTCGCGAAACGTTTAGAAACGATTGACTTTACGGTCACGCTTTGGGACTAAATCGCCAATCCACGGTGAGCGGGGCAGCAGATCCCGCCACCAGAGATACACAAGAATTAGAACGTAGAGGAGCAAAACATGTACAAGTCCAGCCTGGCCCTGGCCGTGGCACTGGGGGTTCTCGCCCAACAAGCAGGCGCTGCCGGTTTCGTTGAAGACAGCAAGCTGTCGCTCAGCTCGCGCACCATGTACTTCAACGATGACAACCGCGAAAGCGGTATCGACCAGAAAGAAAGCGGTCAGGGCTTCAAGCTCGACTACCTGTCTGGTTTCACCGAAGGCACCGTAGGTTTTGGTGTCGACGTCCAGGCTTTGTGGGGCATTCACCTGGATGGTGGCCGTGGTAGCCGTCCAGATGCCAACAACACCTTCTTCCCAAGCGACTCCGATGGTTCGGCAGTTCACGACTGGGCACGCATTGGTGGTAACGCCAAGGCTCGCTTCTCCAAGACCGAGGTCCACTACGGTAGCGCCCTGGCGCCTATGCTGCCGATCCTGGTCTCCAACGACGGCCGTCTGCTGCCGCAGACCTTCGAGGGTGGCACCCTCCAGTCGAAGGAAATCGACAACCTGACCTTCAACGCAGGTCAACTGACCCACGCCATGGGTCGTGCTTCGAGCAACCGTACCGGTCTTTCCGTTTCTGGCGCCTTCCGCGACAGCAACAAGTTCCAGTTCGCCGGTGGTGACTACAAGCTCACTCCCGACCTGACCCTGCAGTACTACTACTCGAACCTGGAAGACTTCTACAAGCAGCACTTCCTGGGTGCTACCCACGTCTTCAAGATCGCCGACAACCAGTCGTTCAAGACCGACCTGCGCTACTTCGATAGCCGCAGCGACGGCAAGAATGGCGAGACCGGTTACGCCTTCGACAACAACGGTGGCTACGCGAAGAACGGGGGCGAGGTCGACAACAAGACCTGGAGCGCCATGTTCACCTACACCCTGGGTGGCCATGCGCTGATGCTCGGTCACCAGCAAGTGGGTGACGATGGTGGTTTCGTCTGGCTGAACCAAGGTAGCGTCCGCAAGGACGGCGCCACTTCCTCGCTGGAAGGCAATGGCGGCGCAAGCTTCTACCTGTTCACCGACAGCATGATCAACCAGTTCGCTCGTGCCGGTGAGAACACCACCTTCGGTCAGTACTCCTATGACTTCGCGTCCCTGGGCGTTCCAGGCCTGAAGGCTTCGGTGGCCTACCTGCGTGGTGACGACATCCGCAACAAGTCGGGCGACGGCAGCTACAACGAATGGGAACGTGACGCACGCGTCGACTACACCATTCAGCAAGGCTCCCTCAAAGGCCTGGGCTTCAGCCTGCGTCAGGGTGTTTACCGTGGTAGCGGCGAAAGCATCGGGGACAAAGACCAGACTCGCTTCATCGTGAACTACACTTACAACTTCCTGTAAGCCGTAGCTGAACAAGAAGCCTCGCCTAGTGCGAGGCTTTTTTGTGTCTGCAATTTCGTATGTTTTTTGGTTATAAACAAATCAGTATTTATTCTTTTTGTTTTTAATCGAATGCAGGCACATTGAACCCACACGGTACAGAACCCAGCACAGGAGCCGCAGCCCATGAGCCTAAAACTCGGCGATATCGCCCCCGATTTCGAACAGGATTCCAGCGAAGGCAAGATCCGCTTCCACGAGTGGCTGGGCAACAGCTGGGGGGTGTTGTTCTCTCACCCAGCCGACTTTACCCCGGTGTGCACCACCGAGCTGGGCCTGACCGCCAAGCTGAAGGACGATTTCGCCAAACGCGGGGTCAAGGCCATCGCCCTGTCGGTGGACCCGGTCGATTCACACCACCGCTGGATCGATGACATCAACGAAACCCAGAACACCGTGGTCAACTTCCCGATCATTGCCGACGCCGACCGCAAGGTGTCCGACTTGTACGACCTGATCCACCCGAATGCCAGCGACACCCTGACCGTGCGCTCGCTGTTCGTCATCGACCCGAACAAGAAGGTGCGCCTGACCATCACCTACCCGGCCAGTACCGGGCGCAACTTCAACGAAATCTTGCGGGTGATCGACTCGCTGCAGCTGACCGACAACCACAAGGTCGCCACGCCAGGTAACTGGCAGGACGGTGACGACGTGGTAATCGTGCCCTCGCTGAAGGACGAGGAAGAGATCAGGCAGCGTTTCCCCAAAGGTTACCGGGCGGTCAAACCCTATCTGCGGCTGACTCCGCAGCCCAATCGTTAAAGGATTCCTCGTTGCATTGCTCTTAGCCAAAGCAGGGATATTCGGGCCGTTTCGACGGCCCTTTTTTATGCCTGCTGAAACTGCGTGGGCTTCTTCGCGGGTAAACCCGCTCCCACAGGAATAGTGCAAGTCCCAGGCCTTGTGCGATCCCTGTGGGAGCGAGTTTACCCGCGAAAGGGCCAAAACAGGAGATTGATAAAAATGGAATAAACAAATGAAAAAATATGATTTCTAGATATATGCGGTGACTGTTAATGTCACCTCCAACAAAACACAAGGAAGCGCTGCAATGCTGGTCGTCTCAATCGGTGGTAGCCCCAGTACCCGTTCACGCTCCGGCGTGCTGCTGGAGCGTTCTCGCCAGTGGCTGCAGGACCGTGGCGTCGAGGTAGTAACGTTCCAGGTACGTGACTTTCCCGCCGAAGACTTGCTGCACGCCCGTTTCGACAGCCCGCAGGTGCAGCACTTCCAGCAGCTGGTGGCCCAGGCCGATGGCCTGATCGTCGCCACGCCGGTGTACAAGGCCTCGTTCGCCGGTGCCCTGAAAACCTTGCTCGACCTGCTGCCCGAACGCGCCCTGGCACACAAGATCGTGTTGCCGATCGCCACCGGCGGCAGCATCGCCCACATGCTGGCGGTGGATTACGCGCTGAAACCCGTGCTGTCGGCACTCAAGGCGCAAGAGACCCTGCAAGGGATCTTCGCCGACGACAGCCAGGTCGCCTACGCAGAAGGCTCCAGGCCCGCGCAGCTGGTAGCGGCGCTGGAAGAACGCCTGCAGGACGCGCTGGAAACCTTCCACGTTGCACTGGCCCGTCGGCCGCGCCCCGTGGCCCCCGGCGTATTGAACGAACGCCTGATCAGCGCTCGCTGGAGCATCTGACCGGCCCAACCCGCTTCACCACCTTACTCGCCCGACAACGAGGCAAGCAGGTGCAACCCGAACCCACTCGCACAGGAGAGCGCCATGCGCACAGTCTTCTTGCGTCGCGGTCTGGTCGCCCTGTTTGCGGCGGCTGTGTCCTTCGGCGCCATTACCCAAGCCCAGGCCGAGAGCCTGCGTATCGGTTACCAGAAATACGGCACCCTGGTGCTGCTCAAGGCCAAGGGCACGCTGGAAAAGCGCCTGGCCGAGCAGGGCGTGCAGGTGCAATGGACCGAGTTCCCCGGCGGCCCGCAGCTGCTTGAGGGGCTGAACGTAGGCTCCATCGACTTTGGCGTCACCGGTGAAACCCCGCCGGTGTTCGCCCAGGCCGCCGGTGCCGACCTGCTGTACGTCGCCTACGAGCCGCCAGCGCCGCACAGCGAGGCGATCCTGGTGCCGAAGGGCTCGCCGATCCAGTCGGTCAAAGACCTCAAGGGCAAGAAAGTCGCCCTCAACAAAGGCTCCAACGTTCACTACCTGCTGGTTCGCGCCCTGGAAGACGCAGGCCTGAAATACAGCGACATCCAGCCGGTGTACCTGCCCCCGGCCGACGCCCGCGCCGCCTTCGAACGCGGCAGCGTGGACGCCTGGGTGATCTGGGACCCGTACCAGGCTGCCGCCGAGAAACAGCTGCAGGCTCATACCCTGCGCGATGGCAAGGGCCTGGTCGACAACCATCAGTTCTACCTGGCCACCCGCAACTACGCGACCCAGCACCCGGCAGTGATCAACACCCTGATCGAAGAAGTGCGTGCCGTGGGTGGATGGTCCCAGGCCAACCCGCAGGAAGTGACCGACCAGGTCGCGCCGCTGCTCGGCCTGCCCGCCGATATCACCCTGACTTCGGTCAAGCGCCAAGGCTACGGTGCCGCGCCGCTCACCCCGGAAGTGGTGGCCGCGCAACAGAAGATCGCCGACACGTTCCAGGCACTGAAGCTGATTCCCAAGCCGCTGAGCATCAAGGACGTGATCTGGACACCCCCGGCCAAGGTCGCCAGTGCGCCTTGATTGATTCGCCTGCGCCGGGGCGCCGCCCTGGCTGAGCCCCCTTGAGGAGACAACTCCAATGAGCCTTAACATCTTCTGGTTCCTTCCTACCCACGGTGACGGCAAGTACCTGGGCACCTCCGATGGCGCGCGCGCCGTCGACCATGGCTACCTGCAGCAGATCGCCCAGGCGGCCGACCGGCTCGGCTTTGGTGGCGTGCTGATCCCTACCGGGCGCTCCTGCGAGGACTCCTGGCTGGTCGCGGCATCGCTGATCCCGGTGACCCAGCGGCTGAAGTTCCTGGTCGCCCTGCGCCCCGGGATCATTTCGCCGACCGTGGCGGCACGCCAGGCAGCAACCCTTGATCGCCTGTCCAACGGCCGCGCGCTGTTCAACCTGGTGACCGGTGGCGACCCGGACGAGTTGGCCGGTGACGGCCTGCACCTGAACCATCAGGAACGTTATGAAGCCTCGGTAGAGTTCACCCGTATCTGGCGCAAGGTGCTGGAAGGCGAGGTGGTCGACTACGACGGCAAGCACATCCAGGTGAAGGGCGCCAAGCTGCTCTACCCGCCGATCCAGCAACCACGCCCGCCACTGTATTTCGGTGGTTCCTCCGAAGCCGCACAGGACCTGGCCGCCGAGCAGGTCGAGCTGTACCTGACCTGGGGCGAGCCGCCGAGTGCGGTCGCTGAAAAAATCGCCCAGGTGCGTGAGAAAGCCGCTGCTCAGGGCCGCGAAGTGCGCTTCGGCATCCGCCTGCACGTGATCGTGCGGGAAACCAACGAAGAAGCCTGGGCCGCTGCCGACAAGCTCATCTCGCACCTGGACGACGACACCATCGCTCGTGCACAGGCCTCGCTGGCGCGCTTCGACTCGGTCGGCCAGCAACGCATGGCCGCCCTGCACAACGGCAACCGTGACAAGCTGGAGGTCAGCCCCAACCTGTGGGCAGGTGTCGGCCTGGTGCGTGGCGGTGCCGGCACCGCGCTGGTGGGGGATGGCCGGACCGTCGCGGCACGCGTCAAGGAATACGCCGAGCTGGGCATCGATACCTTCATCTTCTCCGGCTACCCGCACCTGGAAGAGTCGTACCGGGTGGCCGAGCTGCTGTTCCCGCACCTGGATGTGCAACGCCCGGAGCAAGCCAAGGCCGGCGGCTATGTGAGCCCGTTTGGCGAAATGGTGGCCAACGACATCCTGCCCAAGTCCGTTGCGCAGAGCTGAGGGCCAGGCCATGAGTCGTGCAACTTCCAACAACCTTGGCCAGCGCCTGGCGCCATGGGCGCTGCCGGTACTGCTGCTGGCTGCCTGGCAACTGGCGGTCAGCGCCGGCTGGCTGTCGACGCGCATCCTGCCCGCGCCCAGCGCCGTGGTCAGCGCCGGCGTCGAGCTGGTGCGCAGCGGCGAGATCTGGACCCACCTGGCCATCAGTGGCTGGCGTGCCGGGCTGGGCTTCGTCATCGGTGGCAGCATCGGCCTGGTGCTGGGCTTCATCACCGGCCTGTCGAACTGGGGCGAACGCCTGCTCGACAGCTCGGTGCAGATGATCCGCAACGTGCCGCACCTGGCGCTGATCCCGCTGGTGATCCTGTGGTTCGGTATCGACGAGTCGGCAAAAATCTTCCTGGTGGCGCTGGGCACGCTGTTCCCGATCTACCTGAACACCTATCACGGCATCCGCAACGTCGACCCGGCGCTGGTGGAAATGGCGCGCAGCTATGGCTTGTCCGGCTTCAGCCTGTTCCGCCAGGTGATCCTGCCCGGGGCATTGCCTTCGATCCTGGTAGGCGTGCGCTTTGCCCTGGGCTTCATGTGGCTGACCCTGATCGTTGCCGAAACCATTTCGGCCAATGCCGGCATCGGTTACCTGGCGATGAACGCCCGTGAGTTCCTGCAGACCGACGTGGTAGTGCTGGCCATCGTCCTGTATGCCGTGCTCGGCAAGCTTGCCGACCTCGCAGCCCGGGGCCTGGAGCGTGTTTGGCTGCGCTGGCACCCGGCCTATCAAGTGGCCAGGAGGGAGGGCGCATGACCGTACTCAAGGAACAGCCGCCACGCCTGCTGCGTGGCATCCCGCTGGCTTCCAGCGGCCTGCGCAAGACCTTTGGCCAGCGCGAAGTGCTGAAGGGGATCGAGCTGCATATTCCTGCCGGCCAGTTCGTCGCGATCGTCGGCCGTAGTGGCTGCGGCAAGAGCACCTTGCTGCGCCTGCTGGCCGGTCTCGACCAGCCCACTGCAGGCCAGTTGCTGGCCGGTGCCGCGCCGCTGGAACAGGCCCGCGAAGAAACCCGCCTGATGTTCCAGGACGCGCGCCTGCTGCCATGGAAGAAGGTGATCGACAACGTTGGCCTGGGCCTGTCTGGCGACTGGCGCCCGCGTGCGCTGGAAGCGTTGGAGTCCGTTGGCCTGGCCGATCGCGCCAATGAATGGCCGGCGGCTCTGTCGGGTGGCCAGAAGCAGCGTGTGGCCCTGGCCCGGGCGCTGATTCACCAGCCGCGCCTGCTGCTGCTGGACGAGCCGCTCGGTGCACTGGATGCATTGACCCGTATCGAGATGCAGCAACTGATCGAACGCCTGTGGCGTCAGCACGGCTTCACCGTGTTGCTGGTTACCCACGATGTCAGCGAGGCAGTCGCCGTGGCTGACCGGGTGATCCTGATCGAGGACGGCGAAGTCGGGCTCGACCTCACTGTCGACCTGGCACGGCCTCGGGCGCGTGGTTCGCACCGCCTGGCCGCGCTGGAAAGCGAAGTGCTCAACCGTGTTCTGTCGGCCCCGGGCGCTGCGCCCGAGCCGGATCCTGTAGCCCCTTTGCCCACGCAACTGCGTTGGGCGCACTGACTGACTCACTTACCAGACTGAAGCCATAGAGAAGGAATCAAATCATGACCATCAAAGCCATCAACGTTCGCAACCAGTTCAAAGGCACCGTGAAGGAAATCCTGGAAGGTCCGGTACTGTCGGAAATCGACGTGCAGACTGCCTCGGGCATCGTCACTTCGGTCATCACCACCCGCTCCGTGCGTGAGCTGGAGCTGCAGGTGGGCAGTGAAGTGATTGCCTTCGTGAAATCGACTGAAGTGTCCATCGCCAAGCTGTGATGGGTGTTGGCCATGGGGCTGCTTTGCAGCCCAATCGCCGGCAAGCCAGCTCCCATAGGTGCCCACAAGCTTCAGGCCTTGTGCTGTACCTGTGGGAGCTGGCTTGCCGGCGATGAGGCCATCAAATTTAACGCTTGGCCAGAAATGGCGGCAGATACAACCCCAGATACGCCTCGAACACTCGCTTGCCTTCCTCGGCCATGCGCGGGGTGATCGCCTCATGCAGCTGCACCGACCGCGCATACACCCGGTCACTCAATTCCATGGCCAGGGCAAACACGTCCACATCCACCGGCATCACGGGCAGATGAAAATGCTGGTCGAACAACTTGTGCATCAAGTCGCCCAGTTCCATGTCGTGCTGCCGGTCGGCCTGCACCACTTCGCTCAGGCCATGCTGGGCCAGGATCAGCTGCCGCGCCGCCGCGTCCTCGTTATAGATATTCAGCATCCGCTGCTCGATCAGCCGTGACAGCTCGTGCCAGGTGTTGAACGCACTGCTGTCGATCGGCGCGCTCAGCGCTTCCCGAAAGGCCCGGTGCACATCGGCCGTCAACGCCTCCAGCAGCGCCGGCACGCTGGCGAAGAAGTGGTACACCGACGACGGTGGTATCTGTGCGCGCTCGGCCACGCTGTAGATCGACAGGCTCGCCACCCCCAGCTCGGCCAGCAACTCGCGTGCAGCAGCCAGGATCGCCTCGATCCTGGCCTGGCTGCTGGCGCGCGGCTTGCGCGGGGTGGCAGTGCGGGTCATCAGTTGCTGATCGCCAGGATGCTGGCCTGGTAGGCGCCGACGAACAGGTCGAAGTCGCCGACTTCCTGCTGTTCCAGGCGCGACTGCTCGGCCAGCGAGTCGCGGGCGAGGGTTTCGAAGGCCTGCTGGCGTTCGACCGGCAGTGGCTGCTCGCGGAAGGTTTCGGCGTGAATACGACTCTGGCGCAGGGCGAACTTGACGAAGCTTTCGTTATGCTCGGTCATGCGCGCCAGCACTTGGGCCGACGGGGTCAGCGAGGCGTCGTCGACCTTGGCCTGCTGGGCATCCAGGGCATTGCCGTGCTCTGCACCGCCTTGCGCCTGGTCGAGCAGATCGGCCAGTGGCCGGATTCGCTCGATCAGCTCGCTGGCCCAGGTCTTCAGGCCGATCGGCTGGCCATTGCGGCGCAGTTCCAGGCCCGGGCGTCGGCCTTCCTTGACCACTGTCAGGAAGTTGTTGGTGCACTGGCCGCATTCGCCGTTGTCCAGTTGCGGGCTGTCTTCCAGCGCGCAGAACAGCAGGAACGCGTCGAGGAAGCGCGCCTCGGTCAGGTCGATGCCCACCGGCAGGAACGGGTTGATGTCCAGGCAACGCACTTCCACGTACTGCACGCCGCGCGAGGTCAGGGCCTGGATCGGCCGCTCGCCGGTGTAGGTGACGCGCTTGGGGCGAATGTTCGAGTAGTACTCGTTTTCGATCTGCAGGATGTTGGTGTTCAGCTGTACCCACTCGCCATCCACGTGCGTGCCGACTTCGACGTAAGGCGGGTAGGGCGTGCCCACCGCCTTGCGCAGGCTGTCGGTGTAGCTGGCCAGGTTGTTGTAGCACGGCGTGAGGCCGGCCTGGGCGTTGCTCTGGTAGCCAAGGTCGCTCATGCGCAGGCTGGTGGCGTAGGGCAGGTACAGGGTTTCGGCGTCCAGCTCTTCGAGCTGGTGCGGGCGGCCACGCAGGAAGCCTTTGTCCAGGGCCGGCGAGGCGCCGAACAGGTACATCAGCAGCCAGCTGTAGCGGCGGAAATTACGGATCAGCTCGATATAGGCCGACGACTGGTAGTCGCGGTCGCTCTCGCTGCCGCCTTCTGCGGCGCGCAGCAACGGCCACAGCGCTTCGGGCAGCGAGAAGTTGTAATGGATACCGGCGATGCACTGCATGGTGCGGCCGTAGCGCAGGGCCAGGCCCTTGCGGTAGACATGCTTGAGCTTACCGATGTTCGAGCTGCCGTACTCGGCGATCGGGATGTCCTCCTCGGCTGGCAGCGTGCAGGGCATCGACGGGCTCCACAGATATTCGTCGCCCAGCTTGCTGTAGACGAAACGGTGGGTCTCTTCGAGGCTTTCCAGCACCTTGGCCGGGTCGGGAAGGGCCGGGGTGATGAACTCCAGCAGCGACTCGGAATAATCGGTGGTGATCTGCTCGTTGGTCAGCGCCGATCCCAGGGCTTGCGGATGCGGGGTCTGGGCCAGGCGACCTTCGTCGGTCACGCGCAGACATTCGCGCTCAATACCGTGCAGGCACTGCTTGAGCAGGGGAAGATTGGCGCCGAGCAGGCTCAGGCGGCGGTTGAGGAGGTCGCTCAAGATGTATTCCTTCACGCGTCAGTCGCCCCAATATGGGGGTAGAGATAACGGTCTACAAGGGTAGGAAGAAAGGAACTGGCGTTGTCGCCTGGTTAACGCGGATCCAGCAGTGCCAGCGCACTGCTGAAAATACCGCAGATAATGCTTGGTGAGCTAGAGAACCGCGAAGGTTCCTTGCGCTTTCGCCACCAGCTTGTCGCCCTGAACTACGTCGGCGTCGACCACCAGGGTACGCCGCCCGGCGTGCAGCACGCGGGCGGTGCACAGCACCTCGCCGTCACTGACGGCGCGCATGTAGTTGATCTTGCACTCGATGGTGACGCTTTGCTGGTCAAAACCATGGCTGGCCGAGCAGGCCAGGCCCATGGCGATGTCCACCAGGCTGAAGATCGCCCCGCCGTGCAGCTTCTGGCCACGGTTGCGCAAGTGTGGCTCGAGCGCCAGGGCTACCTCGGCAACACCTGTCTCCAGGCGTTGCAGGCGGCAGCCGAGGAGCTGGCTGAAGGCGCTTTCGACGTATTCGCGTGGAACGTCCATCACTTCTTCTTCAGCTGCTTGGCGTTGGCGAACAGGGCTGCCATGGCGTTGTTGGCCGGTGCTGCGGTGGCGGTTTCGCGCTGGCGCGGCGCCTGCTGCTGGCGGTTGCCGCCATTGCCACGGTTACCGCCGCGGTTGCCATCGACCTTCTCGCCAGGGGTGTCGCTCATGCGCATGGACAGGCCGACACGCTTGCGCGGGATGTCCACTTCCATGACCTTGACCTTGACCACGTCGCCGGCCTTGACCGCTTCACGCGGGTCCTTGATGAACTTCTCGGACAGCGCCGAAATGTGCACCAGGCCGTCCTGGTGCACGCCGATGTCGACGAAGGCACCGAAGTTGGTGACGTTGGTCACCACGCCTTCGAGGATCATGCCCGGTTCCAGGTCCTTGAGGTCTTCGACGCCGTCCTGGAAGGTGGCGGTCTTGAACTCGGGGCGTGGGTCGCGGCCAGGCTTGTCCAGTTCTTGCAGGATGTCGGTGACGGTCGGCAGGCCGAAGGTTTCATCGGTAAATTTCTTCGGGTCCAGGCGCTTGAGGAAGCTGCTGTCACCGATCAGCGAGCGGATGTCACGGCCGGTATCGGCGGCAATCCGTTGCACCAGCGGGTAGGCCTCGGGGTGCACCGCGGAGGCATCCAGCGGGTTGTCGCCGTTCATCACACGCAGGAAGCCGGCGGCTTGTTCGAAGGTTTTCTCACCCAGGCGGCTGACCTTTTTCAGTGCCGCGCGAGTGGCGAACGGGCCGTTGGCATCGCGATGGGCGACGATGTTCTGCGCCAGGGTAGCGTTAAGGCCGGAGATGCGCGTCAGCAGGGCCACCGAGGCGGTGTTGACGTCCACGCCCACGGCGTTCACGCAGTCCTCGACCACGGCGTCCAGGCCGCGCGCCAGTTTCAGTTGAGACACGTCATGCTGGTACTGGCCGACACCGATGGATTTCGGGTCGATCTTCACCAGCTCGGCCAGCGGGTCCTGCAGGCGGCGGGCAATCGACACGGCGCCACGGATCGACACGTCCAGGTCCGGGAATTCGCGGGCGGCCAGTTCCGATGCGGAGTACACCGAAGCGCCGGCCTCGGAAACCATGATCTTGGTGATCTTCAGCGCTGGGTACTTCTTGACCAGCTCCGCCACCAGCTTGTCGCTTTCGCGGCTGGCGGTGCCGTTACCGATGGCGATCAGCTCCACCGAGTGCTTGGCGCATAGTGCAGCCATGATCGAAATGGTGCGGTCCCAGTCGTTCTTCGGCGCGTGCGGGTAGACCGTGGTGTGGTCCAGCAACTTGCCTGTGGCATCGACCACGGCGATCTTGCAGCCGGTACGCAGGCCCGGGTCGAAGCCCAGGGTGGCGCGCGGGCCGGCCGGGGCGGCCAGCAGCAGGTCGTGCAGGTTGTGGGCGAACACATTGATCGCCTCGCCTTCGGCGTTGTCGCGCAGCTCGCCGAACAGGTCGGTTTCCAGGTGGGTGTAGAGCTTGACCTTCCAGGTCCAGCGCACCACTTCGCCCAGCCACTTGTCGGCCGGGCGGTTGCGGTTCTCGATGCCGACGTGGTTGCCGATCATCAGTTCGCACGGGTGCAGGGTGCCGGGCAGTTCTTCGCCGACTTTCAGCGAGGCGCTCAGCACGCCTTCGTTACGCCCGCGGAAAATTGCCAGGGCGCGGTGCGACGGCGCGTTGCGCAGCAGTTCGTCATGGGCGAAGTAGTCACGGAACTTGGCGCCTTCCTCTTCCTTGCCAGGCACGACGCGGGCGCTGAGCACCGACTCCTGCTTGAGGAAGCTGCGCAGCTTGTCGAGCAGGGCGGCGTCTTCGGCGAAGCGCTCCATGAGGATGTACTTGGCGCCTTCCAGCGCGGCCTTGACGTCGGCCACGCCCTTGTCGGCGTTGACGAAGCGTGCGGCTTCGCTTTCCGGGGCAAGGTCTGGGTTGTTGAACAGGCCGTCGGCCAGCTCGCCGAGGCCGGCTTCCAGGGCGATCTGGCCCTTGGTGCGGCGCTTCTGCTTGTACGGCAGGTACAGGTCTTCGAGGCGGGTCTTGGTATCGGCCAGCTTGATCTCGCGGGCCAGTTCCGGGGTCAGCTTGCCCTGCTCCTCGATGCTGGCCAGGATGCTGGCACGGCGCTCGTCGAGTTCGCGCAGGTAGCGCAGGCGCTCTTCCAGATGGCGCAGCTGGGTGTCGTCCAGGCTACCGGTCACTTCCTTGCGGTAGCGGGCGATGAAGGGCACGGTCGAGCCTTCGTCCAACAGGCCCACGGCCGCCTCGACCTGCTGGGGGCGTACGCCCAGTTCCTCGGCGATACGGCTGTTGATGCTGTCCATGTAAACCACCTGACATTTGTGAATACGGGGGTCGCCTGTGGGCCTGTCGCCCGGCGGCGCTGGATGAAAGCCGCGCATTATACCCATCGCAAACGGCTTGCGGTGATGGCGCCCGGCCAGCCGGAACTGGCGCCGGGGGAAAAATCTGCTAACAATGCTCACGCAACGTGCAGCAATGGCTACGCCATAATGCGCGGCGATATCAGAGGAGTTATTCATGACCGGCACGCCAAACACCGCTGAAGGTGACAAGATTCTCATCGTCGACGACGACCCGGGGCTGAGCAGCCTGCTGGAACGTTTCTTCACCAGCAAGGGCTACCGTGCCCGCGCGGTGCCCAACACCGAGCAGATGGACCGCCTGCTGCAGCGTGAGGTGTTCAACCTGGTGGTGCTCGACCTGATGCTGCCCGGCGAGGATGGCCTGTCGGCGTGCAAGCGCCTGCGCCAGCAGAACAACCAGATCCCGATCATCATGCTCACCGCCAAGGGCGACGAGCTCAGCCGTATCAAGGGCCTGGAGCTGGGCGCTGACGACTATCTGGGCAAGCCGTTCAACCCCGACGAGCTGATGGCCCGGGTCAAGGCCGTGCTGCGCCGCCAGGCACCGAGCGTGCCGGGTGCGCCGGGTAGCGAAGACGAGTCGGTCACCTTCGGCGACTACGAGCTGTCGCTGGCCACCCGCGAACTCAAGCGTGGCGACGAAGTGCACATGCTCACTACCGGCGAGTTCGCCGTGCTCAAGGCGCTGGTGATGCACGCGCGCGAGCCGCTGACCCGCGACAAGCTGATGAACCTGGCGCGTGGCCGTGAATGGGATGCGCTGGAACGCTCCATCGACGTGCAGATCTCGCGTCTGCGCCGCATGATCGAGCCGGACCCGTCCAAGCCGCGTTATATCCAGACCGTGTGGGGCGTGGGCTACGTGTTCGTGCCGGACGGAAACGCCGGTAAATGATGCCGCGCCGTCGATGAAAACACCGCTCTGGTTTCCGCAAAGTTTCTTCGCCCGCACCCTGTGGCTGGTGTTGATCGTCGTCTTGTTCTCCAAGGCCTTGACCCTGGTCTACCTGCTGATGAACGAGGACGTGCTGGTCGACCGTCAGTACAGCCACGGTGTTGCGCTGACCCTGCGCGCCTATTGGGCAGCCGACGAAGAAAACCGCGACAAGATCGCCGAAGCGGCAGGCCTTATCCGGGTCACCGGCTCGGGCGTGCCCGAGGGTGAGCAGCACTGGCCCTACAGCGAAATCTACCAACGGCAGATGCAGGCCGAGTTGGGCGAAGACACCGAGGTACGGTTGCGCATTCATGCACCGCCGGCGTTGTGGGTCAATGCGCCAAGCCTGGGGCCGGGCTGGTTGAAGGTACCGCTGTACCCGCACCCGCTGCGTGGGCAGAAGATCTGGAACGTGCTGGGTTGGTTCCTGGCCATCGGCCTGTTGTCCACAGCTTCGGCCTGGATCTTCGTGCGCCAGCTGAACCAGCCGCTCAAGCGCCTGGTGTTCGCCGCCCGGCAACTGGGCCAGGGGCGCAGCGTGCGCCTGCCGATCAGCGATACGCCCAGCGAGATGACCGAGGTGTACAAGGCCTTCAACCAGATGGCTGAGGATGTCGAGCAGGCCGGGCGCGAGCGCGAGCTGATGCTGGCCGGGGTTTCCCACGACCTGCGCACACCGCTGACGCGCCTGCGCCTGTCGTTGTCGTTGCTGGACAGCGACAGCGAACTGAGTGACGACATGGTCCGCGATATCGAGGACATGGACGCGATCCTCGACCAGTTCCTGGCCTTTATCCGCGACGGCCGTGACGAGCCGGTTGAGGAGGTCGACCTGGCCGACCTGGTGCGCGAA
Source organism: Pseudomonas sp. s4 (assembly GCF_046764235.1). Taxonomy (NCBI): domain Bacteria; kingdom Pseudomonadati; phylum Pseudomonadota; class Gammaproteobacteria; order Pseudomonadales; family Pseudomonadaceae; genus Pseudomonas; species Pseudomonas sp. s4. The sequence continues at coordinate 329,679 of NZ_CP177209.1, forward strand.
GTGGTGGCGCCGTACAACCAGCCGGAAGAACGGGTGCGGCTGTGCCTGGAGCCGATCCCACCGTTCCCGCTGCGCCGGGTTTCGCTCAAGCGCATGCTGGGCAACCTGATCGGCAATGCCCTGCACCACGCCGGCAAGGGGGTCGAGGTGGCCGCCTATGTGTCGGGCGACGAGAGTGCACCGTATGTGGTGCTGAGCGTACTGGACCGCGGGACGGGGATCGACGAGTCGGAGCTGGAGACCATCTTCAACCCGTTCATTCGTGGTGACCGGGCCCGGGGGGGCAAGGGCACCGGGCTGGGGCTGGCGATCGTCAAGCGGATCGCGGCGCAGCATGGCGGGAATGTGGAGTTGCGCAATCGGTCCGGGGGTGGGATCGAGGCGCGGGTACGGTTGCCTTTGGGGCTGTTGCTGCCGCGTAATGCCGTGTGATTGCCGGGGCCGCTTTGCGGCCCTTTCGCGACACAAGGCCGCTCCTAAAGAGGATCGCGTAATCCTGTAGGAGCGGCCTTGTGTCGCGATGGGCTGCGCAGCAGCCCCAAAATCTCAGCCCTTACCCTTGGTCCGAGTCTGATTAGGCCCGCCATTCTTCTCGAGATGCTCGATGATCATGGCGGCCACGTTCTTGCCGGTGGTCACTTCAATCCCCTCCAGCCCCGGCGACGAGTTCACCTCCATCACCAGCGGCCCGTGGTTGGAGCGCAGGATATCCACACCCGCCACACTCAAGCCCATCACCTTGGCCGCGCGTATGGCGGTCATGCGTTCTTCCGGGGTGATCTTGATCAGGCTGGCCACCCCACCTCGGTGCAGGTTGGAGCGGAATTCCCCCGGCTTGGCCTGGCGCTTCATCGACGCGATGACCTTGTCGCCGACCACGAAGCAGCGGATATCCGCGCCACCCGCTTCCTTGATGTATTCCTGCACCATGATGTTCTGCTTCAACCCCATGAACGCCTCGATCACCGATTCGGCGGCCTTGGTGGTTTCGCACAGCACCACGCCGATGCCCTGTGTGCCTTCCAGCACCTTGATCACCAGCGGGGCGCCGTTGACCATCTGGATCAGGTCGGGGATGTCGTCCGGCGAGTGGGCGAAGCCGGTAATCGGCAGGCCGATGCCGCGCCGCGACAGCAATTGCAGTGAACGCAGCTTGTCGCGGGAGCGGGCTATCGCTACCGACTCGTTGAGCGGATACACACCCATCATCTCGAACTGGCGCAGCACTGCGCAGCCATAGAAGGTCACCGATGCACCGATGCGCGGGATCACCGCATCGAAGCCTTCCAGCGGCTTGCCGCGGTAGTGGATCTGCGGTTTGTGGCTGGCAATGTTCATGTAGGCCCGCAGGGTGTCGATCACCACCATTTCGTGGCCCCGCTGGGTACCGGCTTCGACCAGGCGGCGGGTGGAATACAGACGCGGATTGCGCGACAGCACAGCGATCTTCATGCAGCACCTGTGGCAGTAGAAAGGGTGGCCGGGAAGGCCGGTTTGTCTTGTACGTATTTGAGGCCAGGGTTGACCACCAGCTGACCATGGATCAGGGCCTTGGAACCCAGCAACAGGCGATAACGCATGTTCTTGCGGCAGGCCAGGGTGAACTCCACTTCCCACACACCGTCGCCCAGGGCCAGTGACGTGCGGATGACATAGCGGGTCTGGGCCTGGCCGTTGGAGCTCTTGATGGTTTTCATGGTCACCAGCGGTGCCTCGCAGCGGCGGTGGCGCAACTGCACCACCGAGCCAAGATGTGCGGTAAAGCGGACCCAGGGCTGGCCGTCGCGCTCGAACGGTTCCACTTCGGTGGCGTGCAGGCTGGAGGTGCTGGCACCGGTGTCGATCTTGGCGCGCAGCCCGGCCACTCCAAGGTCGGGCAGGGCGACCCACTCGCGCAGGCCGATCACAGTCAAATGGTCAAATGTCTTCACGAAACGCACCCTGCGGATGAGGTGGTGAACTGTAAGCACGGCGGGGATTTTTTGCATCCGATCGTTACGGTAGTACAGTTCGATGAAACACAGCGTTCGAGGTAACGGGATGGCACAAAAAGCCGAAGACGACGACAAGGTCCGCCTGGACAAATGGCTGTGGGCGGCACGCTTCTACAAGACTCGCGCGCTGGCCAAGGCTGCGATCGAGAGCGGCAAGGTGCATTGCCGGGGTGAGCGCTGCAAGCCGGGCAAGGAGCCGCGGGTGGGTGACGAGTTCGTGCTGCGCACCGGATTCGACGAGCGCACCGTGGTGGTGAAGGCTCTGTCGGTGGTGCGGCGTGGGGCGCCAGAGGCGCAGACGTTGTACGAAGAGACCGAGGACAGCGTGCGCCGGCGTGAACAGGCGGCGGAACTGCGCAAGGCCGGGGCGATGGGCGTGACCACCGATGGGCGGCCGACCAAGAAGCAGCGGCGGCAGATTCACCAGTTGCATGGGAGCTTCGAATAGCCGGGGCCGTTTTGCGGCCCATCGCCGGCAAGCCAGCTCCCACAGGTACTGCGCAAGCCCTGAAACTTGTGCAATCCCTGTGGGAGCTGGCTTGCCGGCGATGAGGCCACGGCAGCCAGCACAAGGCCTGAGGCCTGCGCCCCCCTGTAGGAGCGGCCTTGTGCCGCGATGGGCTACGCAGTAGCCCCAAGGATCTAGCGGGTCACCGCCAAGCGCCCGACCAACGGTAACTTGGCCGCTATCGCGAACAACGGCGCCGTCCAGCGCAGCAGCACTGCACTCCCCTTGGCCGCCAGCGGCGTATAGCAGCTCCAGCCCAACGCCAGCACCGCCATCAGCAGCCCGCCGATGTAGTCATCCTGCCCCCAGTGGGCACCGGCCACCAGACGCGGCAACATGAACAATACCGCCAGCCCCCAGACCACCAGGTACTGCACCAGGCGGCGGCTGAACACGCTCATGAACAGCGCCCAGACCAGCAGTACCGAGGCATGATCCCCCGGGAAACTCTTGCTGGAACGGTCCTTGAGCTCCCAGGCCGCCTCCAGGTTCGGATAGTAGTCGCTGAGGTGCACCACCTCGTCGAACATCATCGACGGGCTCTTGTGCTGCCAGCCGGCTGCATCCACCCACTTGGAAAACAGCGCGCGAATCACCACTAAGAGGATTAGCGTGACCAGGAAGCCGAAAAAGGCCTGGCGCACCTGGGTTGCCTTGAACACCCAGTCACCACGGATAAGCACTGCCAGAAGGATCAGGCCGACGACGATGTCGAATGGGCGCAGGCTACCGACGGTCCAGATGTAGCGCCAGGTGGTGTTGTCGGCCAGCGGCGCATTCAGGCTGTGGAACAGCCACTCGTCGAAAGTCAGGCACAAGATCTGGCCAATGGGCCATAACCAGAAACACAGTAGAGCGATAGGAAGCAGCGTACAGGCTGCCAATGGCCCCCAGGACCACCTTGCTTGGAACAGTGGTCGATTGTCCATAAAATACCTCTATTGCAAACAGGAATCGGAGCGCCTTGTGAGCGCTCTGTCACGGGGTTCTCGCATGTTTTCCGACAACCCTTGTAACCATTTTGTCATCATTTTTCAGATAGCCAAAACCTATGAGCGACTTGCCTGATACCGATTTCACCCAACGTTTCATCTTCGACGAGCGCGATGTGCGCGGCGAGTGGGTGTCTCTCGATGACAGCTACGCCGCGGTGCTGGCGCGTCATGAGTACCCGCAGCCGGTGCAGGCACTGCTGGGCGAGCTGATGGCCGCCACCGCCTTGCTGGTGGGGGCGCTGAAGTTCGACGGCCTGCTGATTCTGCAGGCGCGTTCCGCAGGGCCGATCCCGCTGTTGATGGTCGAATGTTCGGGTGACCGGGACATCCGTGGCATGGCCCGTTACGAAGCGGACCAGATCCCGGCGGATGCTACCCTGTCGCAGCTGATGCCCGACGGCCACCTGACCCTGACCATCGATCCCGTCAAGGGCCAGCGCTACCAGGGCACCGTCGACCTCGACGGCGCCACCCTGTCGGAGTGCTTCACCAACTACTTCGTCCAGTCGCAACAGCTCAACACGCGCTTCTGGCTCAACGCCGAAGGCGGCAAGGCCCGTGGTCTGCTGCTGCAGCAACTGCCGCGCGATCGCCAGCCGGACGATGAAGAGCGTGAAGAAAGCTGGCAGCACGTTGTGGCATTGGCCACCACGCTCAAGGCCGATGAGTGGGCGCTGGACAACGAAACCCTGCTGCACCGCCTGTACCACGAAGATGCCGTGCGCCTGTTCGATATCCAGCCGTTGCGCTTCAACTGCAGCTGCTCTCGCGAACGTTCCGGCAATGCGCTGGTCAGTTTGGGCGAGCACGATGCCAAGGCGCTGGTGGAAGAATGCGGCGGGCAGGTGGAGATCGATTGCCAGTTCTGCAACGAGCGCTATTTCTTCGACGCCAGCGATGTGGCGCAACTGTTTGCCGGTGGCGGCACTGACGTAGCCTCAGAAACTCGTCACTGAAACGTTTAACTACAGGACAATCTCCTGTCGAATTGCGCAAAAGCGCAGTTCTGACAGGAGGGGCCTACTTTTTTTGGGCGTTTCTGGCATAATCCGGCCACTTTTTTCGCTGTAGTAGTTTTTTCAAGACAACTACAAAACGTTTGGAGCACTCGGCCTCGGGCCGGATGGGGTATCTCATGACGCAAGCCAACAACACCGTGTACACCGACCTGAGCGTCGATGAGCTGGTAAAAGAAGCGCTGCAACGCGGTGAAGGCGTACTAGCCGATACTGGCGCACTGGTCGTGGAGACCGGTCACCGTACTGGCCGTTCGCCGGCTGACCGTTTCATCGTCGAAGAGCCTTCCACCCAGGACGCCATTGCCTGGGGCCCGATCAACCGCAAGTTCCCGGCCGACAAGTTCGATGCCCTGTGGGACCGCGTCGAGGCGTTCAACAACGCCCAGGATCACTTCGTTTCCTACGTTCACGTAGGGGCGGCCGCCGAGCACTACCTGCCGGTGAAGATGACCACCCAGACTGCCTGGCAGAACCTGTTCGGTCGTTGCCTGTTCATCAACCCGGAGCAGTACAACCCGGCTGGCCGTGGCGAGTGGCAGGTCCTCAACGTCGCCAACTTCGTGTGCGAGCCTGAGCGTGACGGCACCAACTCCGATGGTTGCGTGATCATCAACTTCGCCCAGAAGAAGGTGCTGATCGCTGGCATGCGCTACGCCGGCGAAATGAAGAAAGCCATGTTCTCGGTGCAGAACTTCCTGCTGCCGGCTGCCGACGTGCTGCCGATGCACTGCGCCGCCAACATCGGCGAAGCAGGCGATGTGACCTTGTTCTTCGGCCTGTCCGGCACCGGCAAGACCACCCTGTCGGCCGACGAAAGCCGTTACCTGATCGGTGACGACGAGCACGGCTGGGGCGAGGGCGTGGTCTTCAACATCGAAGGCGGCTGCTACGCCAAGTGCATCGACTTGTCCGAGAAGAACGAGCCGGTCATCTGGAAAGCCATCAAGCATGGCGCCGTGTTGGAAAACGTCGTCCTCGACGCCAACAAGCACGCCGACTACACCGATGTCAGCCTGACCCAGAACAGCCGTGCGGCCTACCCGCTGGAGCACGTTGCCAAGCGTTCCGCAGCGAACCTGGGCGGCGAGCCGAACGCAGTCATCTTCCTGACCTGCGACCTGACTGGTGTTCTGCCTCCGGTTTCGATCCTGAACAACGAGCAGGCTGCCTACCACTTCCTGTCCGGCTACACCGCGCTGGTCGGTTCCACCGAAATGGGTTCGGGCAGCGGCATCAAGTCGACTTTCTCCACCTGCTTCGGCGCCCCGTTCTTCCCGCGCCCGGCTGGCGAGTACGCCGAGCTGCTGATCAAGCGTATCAAGGGCTTCGACTCGAAGGTCTACCTGGTCAACACCGGCTGGACCGGCGGTGGCTACGGCGTTGGCAAGCGCTTCAGCATCCCGACCACACGTGCCGTGATCGCTGCGATCCAGAGCGGCGCGCTGATCGGTGCCGAAACCGAGCACCTGGACATCATCAACCTGGACGTGCCTAAGGCCGTTCCGGGCGTTGATACCGAGCTGCTCAACCCGCGCACCAACTGGGCTGACAAGGCTGCCTACGACGAGGCCGCCAAAGGCCTGGCCAAGCTGTTCATCGAAAACTTCAAGAAGTTCGAAGTTTCCGACGCCATCAAGGCCGCTGGCCCGCAGCTGTAAGCTGCACCCGCCCGCAACGAGAAAGCCGCCCCTTGGGGCGGCTTTTTTGTTTTCTGATTCCCGGCGAGTGCAGTCTCTTGTAGGAGCGTGACCCGCGAAGAGGCCGGCACAAGCAGCGGAAATCCGGTTTTTCTGTTTCACTGTCAGCATTCATTGCGAAGACAAGAGCCAGCCAGATGACCGAATCCCCTCAGCGCACTGCCTTCTCCCACTTCCACCCCATCCTCACTCGCCCCCAGGACAATGACCTGAATGGCCACGTCGCCGGTGCCACCGTGCATGGCTTTTTCGAAACCGCCATCCAAGCGTTCCTCGTCGAACAGGCCGAACTGGACCTGCGTGACGGCGAGCTGGCGGCCTTCGTGGTCAGTTCGGCGGCGGATTTCTACGCGCTGCCAGGGTTCCCGGATGTACTGGAAGTGGGGCTGGGGGTGACGCGCCTGGCGGGCAGCACGGTGGAGTACCGCCTGGCCCTGTTCCGCCCAGGGGAGCCGGAGGCGTGTGCGGCAGGCACGGTGGTGCAGGTGTTCATCGAACGCGCCAGTGGCCGGCCAGTGGCATTGCCAGAGACGCTGCAGGTGATCCTGTCTGGTGTAGTGCTGGAACAGCAGACATAAAAAAGCCCCGCTGGCAGGGGCGGGGCTTTTGTTGCCGGGGCAGGGCCCTCAGGCGTTAGTCGCGCCAGTGGCGCTTGTGCTTGCGATGGCCGTAATGATGGCCGCGGTCCCAGTGGCGGCGGTCGTCGTCATAACCACGACGGTAACGGCGGCCATCGTGGTAATCGTCTCTGTCGGCCTCTTTACCAAGGTAGTTACCCAGTGCGCCACCGGCACCACCGCCGGCTGCTGCGCCAATGTAGCTACCGGTAGTGCCGCCCACGGAGCGGCCGACCACGTTACCGCCTGCTGCGCCCAGCGCGCCGCCGATTGCGGCTTCCCCACGCTGACGCTTGTCGGCACCCAGGGCACCGCCAGCCGCGCCGCCCAGGCCGGCACCAATGGCGCCGCCGGTGCTACCACCGATGGAGTTGCCCACCACGGAGCCCAGTACCCCACCCAATGCGCCGCCAATGCCGGCCTCGGTGGTGCCGCCTGCCATGGCAACGCCGCTGAGCAAGCTGAAAGACAACAACAGTATCGAGGAGTACTTCTTCATCAAGAGAGCCTCATTAGGATGACGGGGCGATTTTTGAGCCTTACAGGCGCGGCTGGCAACGGAAATCCGACGAGTAACACGAGTTGTACACAATTCTCTAACTTACTGTATTTACTGTGAAACTTTATCGTTTTTTCGCTGTCTGAGACCTTTATGACGAAGCCCTGAACCGCTATGGAACAGGGCTTTTTTGATTTTTGCGCAGGGGCTTCCGGCCTCTTCGCGGGTAAACCCGCTCCCACAGGGATATCACCGCTCTCGGTCCTTGAGTTGCCTCTGTGGGAGCGGGTTTACCCGCGAAGAGGCCAACACCGTTCCTACAGGATGCGCCCGTCGTCCCGCGCCCGCTCCAGTTTGATGGCAATGAACTTCGACGTCGGCGTATGGCTGCCATCGCCAATGCTCTCCAGCGGCACCAGCGGGTTCACCTCCGGGTAGTACGCCGCCGCCTGCCCGGCCGGGATGTCGAAGGCCAGCAGGGTGAAGCCGTGCACACGGCGCACATGCTCATCCCCCCACAACGACACGATGTCGACCTGCTGCCCCGGCTGGAAGCCCAGGCGGATGATGTCGGCTTCGTTGGCGAACAGCACCTCGCGCTGGCCACGCACGCCACGGTAGCGGTCGTCCAGGCCGTAGATGGTGGTGTTGTACTGATCGTGCGAGCGCATTGACTGCATGATCAGGTCTGGCACCTGGCCGCTGGCCCGTACACGCTCGTCGAGCAGCGTGTCGGGCAGCAGGTTGGCCTTGAAGTTCGCGCGGCCGGTGCTGGTATTCCATTCGCGGCTGGCGGCGCTGTTGCCCAGGTAGAAACCGCCCGGCTCGCGCAGGCGCTGGTTGAAGCCGCTGAAGCCGGCGATGGTGTCGCCGATCAGCTCGCGGATACGGTCGTAGTCAGCCACCAGCCAGTGCCAGTCCACGGGCTTCTTGCCCAGGGTGGCGGCGGCGATACCGGCGATGACCGCCGGCTCCGAGCGCATCTGCGTTGACAGCGGCTTCAGCTGGCCATTGGAGGCGTGGACCATGCTGAACGAGTCCTCTACCGTTACCGCCTGTGGCCCTTCTGCCTGCAGGTCGATGTCAGTGCGCCCCAGGCACGGCAGGATCAGTGCCTGCTTGCCGTGCACCAGGTGGCTGCGGTTGAGCTTGGTGCTGATGTGCACGGTCAGCTCGCAGTTGCGCAGTGCCTGGGCGGTGCGCTCGGTGTCCGGCGTTGCCTGGGCGAAGTTGCCGCCCAGGCCGATGAATACCTTGGCCCGGCCGTCGAGCATGGCATGGATCGCCTCGACGGTGTTGTGGCCGTTGTGCCGGGGCACGGGGAAGCCGAAGCGCTGCTCGATGGCGTCCAGCAGGGCCACCGGCGGGCGCTCGTTGATGCCCATGGTGCGGTCACCCTGCACGTTGCTGTGGCCACGCACCGGGCACAGTCCTGCGCCTGGCACGCCGATATTGCCGCGCAGCATCTGCAGGTTGACGATTTCCTGGATGGTCGGCACCGAGTGGCGGTGCTGGGTAATGCCCATCGCCCAGCACATGATCACCCGCTTGCCACGGCAGTACATGCGCGCGGCCAGTTCGATGTCGGCCAGCGCCAGGCCGGACTGGGTCTGGATGTGCTCCCACGGGGTGGCATCCACTACCGCCAGGTAGTCGTCGACGCCATGGCCATGTTCGGCGATGAAGGCGTGGTCGAAGACTGCCGGTTCGCCGTTGGCCTGGGCTTCGCGTTCCCATTGCAGGACGAACTTGGCCATGCCGCGCAGCAGCGCCATGTCGCCGCCCAAGGCCGGGCGGAAGAATGCGGTGTTGGTCGGCCGGTCGCTGTTGGTCAGCATCTCCAGCGGGTTCTGCGGGTGCTGGAAGCGCTCCAGGCCACGCTCCTTGAGCGGGTTGATGCACACCACCTGGGCACCGCGCTTTACCGCATCGCGCAGCGGGTCGAGCATGCGCGGGTGGTTGGTACCGGGGTTCTGGCCCCAGACGAAAATCGCGTCGGCGTGCTCGAAGTCGTCGAAGGTGACGGTGCCCTTGCCGACCCCGACGCTTTGCCCCAGGGCCACGCCGCTGGCCTCGTGGCACATGTTCGAGCAGTCGGGGAAGTTGTTGGTGCCGTAGGCCCGCACGAACAGCTGGTACAGGTACGCTGCTTCGTTGCTGGCGCGCCCCGAAGTGTAGAACTCGGCCTGGTCAGGGCTGGCCAGCTTGTTCAACTCGCGAGCGATCAGGGTGAAGGCGGCTTCCCAGCTGATCGGCCGGTAGCGGTCGCTGGACGCGTCATAGACCATCGGCTCGGTCAGGCGCCCCTGGTACTCCAGCCAGTAGTCGCTCTGCTGCAGCAGCGAAGTGACGCTGTAGCGGGCGAAAAAGGCGGCATCGACGCGGCGCTTGGTCGCCTCCCAGTTCACTGCCTTGGCACCGTTCTCGCAGAACTTGACCATGCCGCTTTCCGGCGAGTCGCCCCAGGCACAGCCGGGGCAATCGAAGCCGCCGTTCTGGTTGGTCTTGAGCAGCGCGCGAATGTTCTTCAGCGCGTTATCGCTGCCAACCCAGGCCTTGGCCACGCTGCGCAGCGCGCCCCAGCCACCGGCGGGGCCGTGGTAGGGCTTGTAACGAGGTGGAGAGGCTGGGGCGTTGTCCGGGAGGTGTTGGTACGAGGTCACGACTGTTACGACTCCGCCGCTGGGCTGTAGACCCGCGGTGCGCTGTGCTTGGGCAGATGGATAAGGTTGAGGTTGTGCTTGCGCGCCCATTGCAGGGCAAGGCCGGTGGGCGCCGACAGGCTGACCAGGGTCTGGATACCGGCCCGCAGCACCTTCTGGATCAGCTCCAGGCTGCAGCGGCTGGTGACGATGGCCAGGCCACCCTGGCTGTCGATGTCTTGGCGCAGCAAGGCGCCGATCAGCTTGTCGAGGGCGTTGTGCCGGCCGATGTCTTCGCGGCCGAGCAGCAGTTCGCCGTGGCGGTCCATGAACAGCGCCGCATGCACCGCGCCGCAGTGTTGGCCGAGGGGCTGGAAGGCATCGATGCGCTCACGCAGGCCGACCAACCATTGCGCGGGTGGCAAAGGTGCGCCAGGCAGCTTGGCCAGCTCTGGCAGTGCCTGCTCCAGCGCTTCGACCCCGCACAGGCCGCAACCACTGGTGCCGGCCAACTGGCGGCGTTGGTTTTTCAGGTTCCAGAACGCACGGCTGGAAATCTCCAGGTCGGCGTACATTGCCGAGCCGCTGCCGGAGAGTTTCAGGTCGTAGATTTCCGTTGTGCCTTCGACTATGCCGCTGCCGACACTGAAGCCGACGGCGAAGTCTTCCAGGTCGGTGGGGCTGACCAGCATCACCGCCTGGTTCAGGCCGTTGTAGGCAATGGCCAGGGCCACTTCTTCGGCCAGGGGCGTGCTGTCGCGTCTGGCATCGTTGAGCTGGACGTAATCGTAGGTGTTGCTGGCGGCGGGCATGGTCAAGGGCGATGAGGCCGCGCAGACCGGAGGCTTGCTGTTCATCGGAGCTGACTGTTCATCGGGCTATCGGCAACTTTCAGATAGCACAAGCCTAGGCGTGCGGGCTGGCGGCGTCTAATCGCTAGGGTCTATGCCTTGATAGACCGCGTCGATTGGTCGCATGGGGCGCCAGGGGAAAAGCTGGCCTAGACTGCTGTGTCCGAGGTTTCGTCAACAAGGAGAGCGTTATGAGCTTGTTCAGTTTCGTCAAGGAAGCGGGCGAGAAGTTGATCGACCTGCTGACCCCCGGCAATGCCAATGCCGAAGAGCAACTGAAGAAACACGTGGAAAGTGTCGGCCTGGGCAACCCGAATATCACGGCCACTGTAGAGGGAGACACGATCATCCTCAAGGGTGAGGTGGCCAGCCAGGAGGAGAAGGAGAAGATCATCCTGGCGGCGGGTAACGTCGCAGGCGTTGCCAGTGTGGATGACCAGATCACCGTGACCGGACCGGTGGCCAAGGCCGCGCGGTTCGTGACGGTGGAAAAGGGTGATACGTTGAGCGCCATTTCGAAGAAGGTGTATGGCGACCCCAACAAGTACCAGAAGATCTTCGAGGCCAATAAACCGATGCTCAAGCACCCGGACAAGATCTATCCGGGGCAGGTGTTGCGTATTCCTGACTGATCTCTGCAGCCTGTACCGGCCCTATCGCCGGCAAGCCAGCTCCCACAGGATTACCACAGGCCTGAGGGCCTGCGAGGTACATGTGGGAGCTGGCTTGCCGGCGAAAGGGCCCTCACAGGCCTACCAATAATTCCCGGTAATCCTCCACCGCCGCAAACTCCTCGGTATCCCGCGGCCCTGCCTGGCTATCCGGCTGGCGCACCGCCAGCAGATGCCCCACGCCAAACCGTCGCGCACTGCGCAGAATCGCCAGGGTGTCATCGATAAAAAGGCAGCGCTCCGGTTCAAAGCCGATGTCCGCCTGCAACGCGTCCCAGAACTGCGGGCTTTCCTTCGGGTAGCCGTAGTCATGCGAGCTGATCAGCCGTTCGAAGTACGGCGCCAGCTCCACCCGCTCCAGCTTCAGTGACAGCGAATCCCGGTGCGCATTGGTGATCATCACCACGCGCTTGCCCGCGTCGCGGATCGCGGCAAGGAAAGTATCGGCATCCGGGCGCAGGGCGATCAGGTCGGCGATTTCCTGTTTCAGCTCACGGATCGGCAGCCGCAATTCGCGGCTCCAGAAGTCCAGGCAATACCAGTTAAGCGTGCCGGCATTGCGTTCGAACAGCGGCTGCAGTTCCATTTCCGCCATGGCACGGCTCACCCCGTGCAGCTCGGCATAGCGCTGGGGCAGGTGGTCCAGCCAGAAGCGGTTGTCGTAATGCAGGTCGAGCAGGGTGCCATCCATGTCCAGCAGGACGGTATCGATGGCGGACCAGGGAAGAACAGGCATGGGAAACTCTCGATCAGTCGGCAAGCCACGGTATAGTAACCCGTTCACGCCAAGGAGCCGCCCCATGCGCCAGAAACCCACCGTCCTCAGCCGCGAAATCGTCGCCAGCAGCCGCCTGTTTCGCGTCGAAGCCGTGCAATTGCGCTTCAGCAATGGCAACGAGCGTACCTACGAGCGCCTGGTGGGCCGGGGTAATGGTTACGGCGCGGTGATGATCGTGGCCATGCTCGATGCCGAGCACGCGGTGCTGGTAGAGGAATACTGCGGCGGCACCGACGAATACGAGCTGTCGTTGCCCAAAGGCCTGATCGAGCCGGGCGAGGACGTGCTGGCGGCAGCCGACCGGGAGCTCAAGGAAGAGGCCGGTTTTGGCGCGCGCCAGCTGGAGCACCTGACCGAGCTGTCGCTGTCGCCGGGCTACATGAGCCAGAAGATCCAGGTGGTGCTGGCCAGCGACCTGTACGAGGAGCGCCTGGAGGGCGATGAGCCGGAGCCGATGCGGGTCGACAAGGTTAACCTGCGCGAACTCTCGGCCCTGGCCATGCACCCACAGTTCACCGAGGGGCGTGCCTTGGCGGCGTTGTATCTGGCGCGTGACCTACTGATTCAGCGGGGGCTGCTGGAAGCATGAACGACCTGCAATTGATGCACGAAGTGGTCAAGCTGGCCCTTGCGGCGGGCGAAGCGATCTTGCCGTTCTGGCGCGCCGATGTGGCCGTGACCAACAAGGCCGACGATTCGCCGGTCACCGCCGCCGACCTGGCGGCGCACCGGGTGATTGCCGATGGCCTGCTGGCGCTGGCGCCGCAGATCCCGGTGCTGTCTGAAGAGGATTGCAACATTCCGCTGGCCGAGCGTCAGGGTTGGAGCCGCTGGTGGCTGGTCGACCCGCTGGACGGCACCAAGGAATTCATCGCCGGCAGCGAGGAGTTCACGGTCAACATCGCCCTGGTCGAAAACGGCGAGGTGGTGTTCGGCGTGGTATCCATGCCGACCAACGGGCGCTGCTACTTCGGTGGGCGTGGGTTGGGCGCCTGGCGTGCGGAAGCGGGTGAGGCTCCGCAGCCGATCCAGGTTCGCGACGCGCCGCCGGCAGGTGGGCGTTTCACCGTGGTTGCCAGCCGTCGCCATTCCAGCCCGGAACAGGAAGCGCTGTTGGCCGGGTTGGGGGCGGCGGTGGGTGAACTGGAGCTGGCCAATATCGGCAGTTCGTTGAAATTCTGCCTGTTGGCCGAGGGTAGCGCTGATTGCTATCCCCGCCTGGCACCGACCTCGCAGTGGGATACCGCGGCGGCGCAGGGCGTGGTGGAAGGGGCCGGTGGCCAGGTAATCGGGTTGGACGGCTTGCCGTTCCGGTACCCGGCGCGTGAGTTGTTGCTCAACCCGCATTTCCTGGCGTTGCCGGCAAATGCTGCTTGGCGCGAAGCCTTCCTGAGCCTGATCTGACGGGTATCATCACACTCTGTTGGAGCTCAGGACTTCAGCTTCGCCGCCTATATCGCCGGGGCCGCTTTGCGGCCCATCGCCGGCAAGCCAGCTCCCACAAGTACTGCGCAGACCTTCAGCATGGCGCTGCACCTGTGGGAGCTGGCTTGCCGGCGATGGGCTGCGCAGCAGACCCAACAGCACTAACTGACTGGCATCAGTACTTGCCCGCGGTCAGCGGTGCAGCACGTATTGGCCGCTGAAGGTAACAGCAGGCTCGTCACTACCGGCATTGCTCACCGTGGTCTCCAGCGTCAACCGTGCCCGCCCGCGCCGCTGGTACATGGTCAGGAACCGCTCCCAGGTCTTCTCATCCGGCGGCGCACAGCGCGCCACCGCCGCCCCGGTAACCGGCAGCGGATAACTGATCTGCCCTTCCTGGATGACGATATGCCCGTCATCGATACCCGACTCGCGCAGGCGCAGGTGCAGCCAGCCCCAACCCACCAGCACCGCGGCGCAGTACAGGCTGCCGCCGAACATGGTGCTCTTGTGGTTGACGTTGGCCGCCAGCGGCAATTGCAGGCGCAGGGTGTGCTGCTGCCAATCGAGCACTTCCAGGCCCATCTCGCGGGTCAGGGGGATGTCGCCGTGCAGGACGGTCTGCAGGTACTGGCTATCGGTGTTCATTAACGGTTGTCCTCTTGATCGTCATGTCCGCCGCTACCGCCATCAAAGCTCAAGCCATGCTTGCGCAGCTTGTCGTGCAAGGTTTTGCGGGGGATGCCCAGCGCCTCGGCCAGGCTGCGCATGGAGCTGTGTGGCTGGGCCAGTTCGGCAGCGATCAGCGAGCGCTCGAACTGCTCGACCTGTTCGCTGAGGTTGCCGCTCGGCATCGGTACCGAAGGCATTGCCGCCGGCGGCGCCTGACCGTCCAGAGCCAGTTCCAGGCCAAGGGCGAAACGCTCGGCGGCGTTCTGCAGCTCGCGTACGTTACCGGGCCAGTCGTGACGCAGCAGCATGGCGCGCTGGGCCGGCTGCAGGGCGTGTGGCGGCAGACCATGGCGCTCGCTGGCGGCGTCGGCGAAGTGCTGGAAAAGCACCAGGATGTCATCGCCGCGTTCGCGCAGCGGTGGAATACGCAGCGGCGCCACGTTCAGGCGGTAATACAAATCGGCGCGGAACCGCCCTTGGTCAGCGGACTGGCGCAGGTCCTCCTTGGTCGCGGCGATGATGCGGATGTCCAGCGGGATCAGCTGGTTGCCACCCAAGCGCTCGACCACCCGTTCCTGAAGCATGCGCAGCAGTTTCACCTGCACATCCAGGCTCATGCTCTCGATTTCGTCGAGGAACAGTGTGCCGCCGTTGGCGAACTCGAACTTGCCGATGCGGCGTTTCTGCGCGCCGGTGAACGCCCCGGGCTCATGGCCGAACAGCTCGCTTTCGACCACCGACTCGGCCAGTGCGCCGGCATTGATCGCCACGAACGGCCCGTCGCGGCGGCTGGACAGGTCGTGCAGGGCGCGGGCCACCACCTCTTTGCCGGCACCGGTCTCACCCAGGATCAGCACATCGGCGCGGGTGCCGGCCAGGGCGCCGATCTGCTCGCGCAGGCGCTGCATGGACGGCGACTGGCCCACCAGGCGGGTGGCCAATTGCTGACGGTCGCTCAGGGCCAGGCGCAAGCTGCGGTTGTCCAGCACCAGGCGGCGCAGGGCCAGGGCGCGGCGCACGCTGTCCAGCAGGGCGTCGCTGGCAAAGGGTTTTTCCAGGAAGTCATAAGCCCCGGCGCGCATTGCCTGCACCGCCAGCGGCACATCACCGTGGCCGGTGATCAGCAATACCGGCAGCTCGTTGTCACGGCCGTGCAGTTGTTCCAGCAGCTGCAGGCCATCGATACCCGGCATGCGGATGTCGCTGACCACCACCCCGGGCCAGTCGGCCTCGATGCGTTCGGCCAGGCCCTGGGCGTCGGCCAGGGCGACCACCTTGAGCCCGGCCAGGTCCAGGGTCTGGCTCAGGGCCTGGCGCAAGTGCGGGTCATCATCGACCAGGATGACCTGGGCTCGGCTGTCGATCAGTGTCTCGGTGGTCATGCCGAGGGGTCCTCCGAATTGGGCAAAGTAGCGCCAGGCGCGGCCACACGCAGCTGCAGGGTCAGTAGTGCGCCACCTTCCGGGTGGTTGGCCAGCAGCAGTTCACCGCCCAGGGCACGCATCAGGCTTTCGCAGATGGCCAGGCCCAGGCCCAGGCCCTGGGTGCGGGTCTTGGTGGTGAAGAACGGCTCCTTGGCGTGCTCCAGGGCCTGGCGGCTGAAGCCGGGGCCGTTGTCGCGAATGTACAGGTAGACGCAGTCATCGCGCTGTTCGGCACTTAGCCACAGGCGGCGCGGGTTGGCTTTTTCGGTCAGGGCGTCGAGGGCATTGGCCAGCAGGTTGCCGAGCACCTGGCGCAGGCGGGTCTCGCCGGCCTGTACCCACAAGGTGGCTTCCGGCAGGTCGCGGATCAGTTCCACGGCCATTGCCCGGCGGCGCTTGGCCAGCAGCGCCAGGGCGTCGTCCAGGGCCGGCTGCAGGGCCACGCTCTCCGGGGCATGGCGGTCACGGCGGGCGAAGGCGCGCAGGTGGGCGATGATCGAGGCCATGCGCCCGGTCAGCTCGCCAATCAGCTTGAGGTTGCCGCGGGCTTCTTCGGTTCGCTGGTGGTCGAGCAGGATCTCGGCGTTTTCCGCGTAGCTGCGGATGGCGGCCAGCGGCTGGTTGAGTTCGTGACTGATGCTGGCCGACATGGTGCCGAGCACCGACAGCTTGCCGGCCTGTACCAGTTCGTCCTGGGCGCGCACGGCCTCCTGTTGGGCGTTCTCACGCTCCAGTACGGCGCTCTTGAGCCGGGTGTTCAGGCCTTCAAGGTCGGCGGTGCGCTCGGCCACGCGTTTTTCCAGTTCCTGGCGGCCGCGTGCCTCGAAGTCGATGCGGTCGATGTAGTGACGGCGCCGCTGCATCACCAGGCCAGCCAGCAGTATCAGCACCAGCAGGGTGCCAGCGCCGATGGCCATGACGGTTTGCACCGAACGGTCGACCAGCATGCGCGGAGCGAGGATGCTGACCTGCCAACCGGTTTCCTTGATGTCGCGGGTCTGGCTGATCCAGGCGTCCGGGTTGAGTACCAGCGGTTGCGGGGCTTGGGTCGGGTAGGGCTGGATGGCGATGATGGCCTGGCGCTCGGCCTCGGTCAGCGCACGGGTCGCGCGGAAGCGCCAGTCGGGCCGCGAGGTCAGGATGACCACGCCATTGTGGTCGGTCAGCAACAGCTGCTCGGGGGTGCGGCCCCACAAGGTTTCGGTGTGGTCGAGGTCGACCTTGACCACCAGTACGCCAACGATGCGTTCACGGTCTCGCACGGCGGCGGCGAAGAAGTAACCGCGCTTGGCCGATGTGGTGCCCTGGCCAAAGAAGCGCCCCAGGCGGCCGGCCATGGCTTCGTTGAAATACGGGCGGAAGGCGAAGTTGCGGCCGACGAAGCTGTCACGCTTGTCCCAGTTGGAGGCGGCCAGGGTGTTGCCGCTGACGTCCATCAGGTACATCACCTCGGCGCCGGTCTGCTGGACGATGTCCTTGAGCAGGCGGTTGGCATTGGTCACCGCTTCCAGGCGGAACGGGTCGGCCAGCACCCCGCGCAGCGCCGGCAGGTCGCCGAGTATCTGCGGCAGGGTTTCATAGCGGTGCAGGGTACCGAGCAGGTTGGCGACATACAGGTCGAGGGTCTGGCGGTTCTGCGAGGCCAGTTCTTCCTGGTAGTAACGTTCGGCCAGGTGATGCAGGGGCCACAATAACGGGACCAGGCACACGGCCAACAGGGCCAGGCTGCGCCAGCGGGGACGGCGTGGGGGCGTGGGTTTTGCAATCATCACGTAAATGCGCCAGAAAAGTCTGCCGCAATTATGCGCTAGTTAAGGTAGCAGTTCCGCCTCTGCCAGCGGCAGGCCGAGCTTGTCCTTGTCCGACAGCACCGGTGGCTGCTGCAGCCCCCAGTCGATGGCCAGCGTCGGGTCATCCCAGCGGATGCAGCGGTCGGCACCCGGGTTGTAGTAGTCGGTGGTCTTGTAGAGGAACTCGGCCGACTCGCTCATCACCGCAAAGCCGTGGGCAAAGCCTGGTGGAATCCATAACTGGCGATGATTGTCGGCCGACAGCTGCACCGCGACCCATTGGCCGAAGGTTGGCGAGCTCTTGCGCACGTCCACGGCAATATCACGGATTTCCCCCTGCACCACGCGCACCAGCTTGCCTTGGGTGTTTTCCACCTGGTAGTGCAGGCCACGCAGCACACCCTTGATGGAGCGCGAGTGGTTGTCCTGGACGAACTCGGCCTTCACGCCGGTTTGCCGGGCGAACTCGCGGGCGTTGAATGCCTCGAAGAAAAAACCACGGCTGTCACCGAAAACCTTCGGCTCGATGATCAGTACTTCAGGGATCGCGGTAGGGATGATGTTCATGGCGGTTCGCTGGCCCGTTCTGCTCATGTATTGACCCTAGCCGGTCTGGCCGTTTTTTCCGCCTCGGGCTTCAACGGCATTCACAAGGGCTGGCTATGGTAGATGTCGTGCCGTTTCGCTCCTCGGCCAAGGTTGGGGTTGTATCGATTCTTATCGATTTAATTTCCTTGATCGCTCATGATTTTCCCGATTATCGGGCTTCAAATATCGATATATATCGGTTATAAATTGACAAACGCCCCAGCACAGTCCGGCTCAGGGCCATCACAGAGGTCAATCATGAAAACCCTCAACTCCACTCCCCGTGCCGATGGTTTCCACATGCCCGCCGAGTGGGCCCCGCAAACCCAGGTGTGGATGGTCTGGCCGGAGCGCCCGGACAACTGGCGCCTGGGCGGCAAGCCGGCGCAGGCTGCCCATGTGACCCTGGCCAAGGCCATTGCCCGCTTCGAGCCGGTAACCGTCGCGGTTTCCGCTGGCCAGTACGAGAATGCCCGCCGCCAGCTCGACCAGCCGAACATTCGCGTGGTCGAGATCAGCAATGACGATGCCTGGGTGCGTGACACCGGTCCGACCTTCGTCATCAACGACCAGGGTGAAGTGCGTGGTGTGGACTGGGGCTTCAATGCCTGGGGCGGCTTCGACGGCGGCCTGTACGCACCGTGGAACCGTGACGAGGAGCTGGCGGCCAAGGTCCTGGAAATGGAGCGCTGCCAGCGCTACCACACCGAAGGCTTCGTGCTCGAGGGCGGCTCGATCCACGTGGACGGCGAAGGCACGGTGATTACTACCGAAGAATGCCTGCTCAATCGCAACCGCAACCCGCACCTGAACCGCGAGCAGATCGAAGCGGTGCTGCGCGATCATCTGGCGGTGGACACCGTGGTCTGGTTGCCGGATGGCCTGTACAACGACGAGACCGATGGCCATGTCGACAACTTCTGCTGTTACGTGCGCCCGGGCGAAGTGTTACTGGCCTGGACCGATGATTCCAACGACCCCAACTATGCACGCTGCCATGCCGCCATGGAGGTGCTGAAGAACACCCGCGATGCCAAGGGCCGCGAGTTCATCGTGCACAAAATGCCGATCCCGGGCCCGCTGTTCGCTACTGCCGAAGAGTGCGCCGGGGTCGATCAGGTGGCAGGCAGCCAGGAGCGTGACCCATCGGTGCGCCTGGCCGGCTCGTACGTGAACTTCCTGATCGTCAACGGCGGCATCATTGCGCCTAGCTTCGACGACCCGGCAGATGCCGAGGCCAGAGCGATCCTGGCGAAGATTTTCCCCGACCACGAGGTGGTGATGATCCCTGGTCGTGAGCTGCTGTTGGGCGGTGGCAACATCCACTGCCTGACACAGCAGCAGCCGGCGCCGTTCAAGCGTTGAGCGCACGGTGAATGAAGAGGCCCGTCACATGACGGGCTTTTTTGTTTCCAGGGGCCGTCCGCAGGCCTGTACTGGCATATGTTTTGTATTGTTTTTCAGACAGATAGCTCGGCCATGCTGAGCTCTCGAATCTGTAACAATCCTTACGTAGATTAGCCGCTCACGGGCCAGGGAGTACGTGTAGAAATGAATGCAGCAAGTGAGTCGGCTTTGCGCCCATCGGCAGTGAATCACCAATCGCTCAGACTTGTGGCGAAGTGGTTGAAACACCATGGAAGCATCAGGGTCAGGACGACCGACCCACGACGTCTGCTTGCCGGACGATACCCCCAAGGGCTGATCAGCGAAGCAGAAATGCAGGCGCTGATGGCGGTGTGGCACTGATCGATTGCTTCAACCTGTGCTGGCCCCTTCGCGGCTAAAGCCGCTCCCACAGGTACCCCACTGGGCTCGATACATGTGGGGTCCCTGTGGGAGGGCTTTAGCCGCGAAGGGGCCGGCACAGGCAATAAAGATCAGAATCTGTAGCTGCCAGTCACCACCAGGCTACGCGGGTCACCCACCTGGATCTGCGCCGCACTGGTTGCCGAGCTGTAATAGGTCTTGTCGGCGATATTGCTCAGCGCCGCCCGCACATCCCAGTCATGCGTGCGGTACCCCGCCAGTGCATCCCAGCGGCCATACCCCGGCAGCACCGTGGTGTTCTGGTTGTCCGCATAACGCTCGCCTACCAACGTCAGGCCGGTTTCGGCGTACCAGCCCAGTTCCGGTTTCCAGGTCACGAACAGGCTGCCGTTGCGCTTGGCCACGTCATTGATACGGTTGCCTTCCTGGCCGTTGTTGTCCTTGACGATGGTCGCGTCCTGCAGGCCGATGCCACCGCGCACGTACCAGTTGCCAACGATGTTGCCGGTGGCGGTCAGCTCGATACCGCGCGAACGCTGCATGCCGCTGAGCAAGATGTTTTCCGGGACAAGCGGGTCGCGGGTGCGGCGGTTGTACAGCTCCAGCTCGTAGATGGCCAGGGTGGTGGTCAGGCGCTGGTCGAGCCAGTCGCTCTTCACGCCGATTTCCTTCTGACGGGTTTCTTCCGGCTTGGCGTCGTTACCGTTGCCTTTTGCGCCTGGGGTGATGCCGATCAGCCCGCCGCCAACCGGCGAGAAGGTCTTGCTCCACGAGGCGTAGAACGAATGGTCGCGCCACGGTGTATAGACCACACCCAAGCGTGGGCTGGTGCTGTTGCTGTCCTGTGTTTCGCGCACGCCATCCTTGTTGGTGGTCTGCACGTCGAACTGGTCGAAGCGTACACCGGCAAGAACCTGCCACTGATCGTTCAGGCGGATCTGGTCTTGCAGATAAAGGCCGCGGCTATCGACCACGGTATGGTTGTCACTAAACAACGTCATTGGGCCATTGAGCTGCTGGTTGCGGCCGGGCTTGCCCAGGCCCTGGAGTTTCTGGTCGACCGCTTTGTACAGCACCGGGTCGCGCTTCTGGTTGCCGAACTCCAGGCCCAGCAACAGCTTGTGCTCCAGGCCCAAGGTGTCGAAGTCGCCCTCGGCCTCCAGGGTGTTGAACAGGTTTCTGGTGTTCAGGTCCTGCTGCCAGCGCTGGCGGGTCAAGGTGTCGGTGCTGGCGTCGTAGCCCGTGACGTAGGTGTTGTCGAACTCACTGTCGAGCTTGAACAGGCCAAGGGTATGGCGCAACTGCCAGGTTTCGTTCAGCTGATAGTTCAGGCGCGAGCGCAGCGACTGGGCGCGGTCGTCGATATAGTCGCGCTGTGTGTCGCCATAAGTGGTGCTGCGGCCGACATCGGCCGGGCGGCCGTTGACCCCGGGGATGCCTCGGTCCGGGGTGCGGTTGTAGCGGCTGTATTCGTATTGCACCAGCCAGTTCAGGTCGGGGGTGACCTGCCAGCTGATCGACGGGGCGAACAGCTGGCGGTTGCCGTCGATGCCGTCGCGGAAGCTGTTGTTGTCCTGGTTGCCCATGTTCAGGCGCAGGCTGACGGTGTCGCTGGGGTCGGCACTGAGGTCGGCATACAGGCTGCGCAGGTCTTCGCTGCCTGCCTGCGCCTCGATGCTCGAACGGCGGCCGTGCTCCGGCGCCTTGCTCACCCGGTTGACGATACCGCCCTGGCTGCCACGGCCATAAAGCACCGCTGCCGGCCCCTTGAGCACTTCGACCCGCTCGATGTTATGCAGGTCGCGGATGTACTGGCTGTCGTCGCGAATGCCGTCCAGGTAGAAGTCGTTGCTGGCTTCGAAGCCGCGGATGCGCACGCTGTCGAAGCGGGTGTCGGCACCGCTGCTGACGTTGGGGATGCCTTCCAGCGCCTTGCCCAGGGTGTTGCTGCCGTAATCCAGCACGTTGACGGTCTTTACCGTGTCGATGGCCTGCGGCACATAGCGTACCGGCGTCGAGGTGCGGGTCGCGGTGCTTACCTCCTTGACTCGCGGGTTGTCCTCTTCGCGCTCACTGTCGGCGGTTACCGACAGTTCCGGCAGGGTGGTGGTGGCGGCACTGGCCAGGCTGGCGCCGAACAGCAGCGACAGGCCAAGCGTCAGGGGTGAAAGACGGCAGGGTACAAGCATGGGCACATCCGGATCGAGCAGGTGAAAAAGAGATGCGGATGGTAATGCTTGTTATTTGCTATTGCTTGAGTATTTGTAAAGGCTTGTCATTACATCTGTGTCAGTTTGTTACGGTCTCCACCGCGCCGCGTTTCCCTGTAGGAGCAGCCTTGTGCTGCGAAAGCCCTCGCAGGAAATTGTCCATTCGATCAAAAGGCTATTTCTCACACGAGATAAATTGTCCGCTGATAGCGCAAACCTGCATGGAAATGCACCAGGCAAGCGCGCGATTTTGGTTATATCAACCTGCATTTCACGACTTTTTGACATTTGTAATCGCACACGGCTAGGATTCGGCCAACGCCTGCTGGCCATGATCTTGGCCATGCTGCTGCCAGAGGCCGCCGTGTGATTACCGGCAGGCCTTCCAGTCTGGATCCGCATAGCGTCGAACCTACGAAGGGGCGTTGGTTCCTGGCGTCATATTGCAGAGCGTTTTTGATTAAGAAATAAGGAAAACAACATGTTGAAAACCAGGATCAGCCTGGTCGCCCTGGCGATGATCGCCGCGACCCAGGCACAGGCCAATGATCAGGCCGACAGCAAAGGCTTCATCGAGGACAGCCACGCCAACGTCCTGCTGCGTAACGCCTACATCAATCGTGACAAGAAGCACGGCACCGACGACCAGATCGAATGGGGCCAGGGCGTCATCGCCAACTTCTCCTCCGGCTTCACCCAGGGCACCGTCGGTGTCGGCGTCGATGCATTCGGCCTGTACGCCGTGCGTCTGGATGGCGGCAAGGGCCACAACGGTGGCGCCGGTGTCGACTTCTTCAAGCCTTCGGACTTCAAGGACGAGAACGGCAACGCCAACTCGCCGCACAACCTGGCCCGTGGTGGCGCTGCAGTGAAGTTCCGCATCTCCAACACCGTGCTCAAGTACGGTGACCAGATGCCGGCACTGCCAGTGCTGCAGTACGACGACGCCCGTCTGCTGCCAGAAAGCTTCACCGGTACCCTGATCACCTCCAAAGAGATCCAGGGCCTGGAACTGAACGCCGGCCGCTTCACCCAGGAAGCGCGCAAGAGCGCCGAGCGCCGTGACGGTGGTGGCCTGAAGTCGATCAACGTCCTCGGTGGTAGCTACAAGTTCACCGACAACTTCACCGCTTCGCTGTACACCGCCGACAACGAAGACGTGATGAAGAAGCACTACCTGGGTCTGAACTACGTCTTCCCGATTGCCAACGACCAGTCCCTGACCCTGGACTTCAACGGCTACAAGTCGGACATCGACAACAAGTTCGTCAAGAGCGCCAAACTCAACGGCGACTCCAACACCATCTGGAGCCTGGCAGCGACCTACGCGTTCGGTGCGCACTCGTTCACCATCGCCCACCAGCGCAGCACCGGCAGCACCGGCTACAACTACGGCTGGTACCAGAACGAGGGTGGCGTGGGTGACGGTGGTTCGACCATCTACCTGGCCAACTCGTACTGGTCCGACTTCAACGCCGAAGACGAGCGCTCCTGGCAGCTGGGCTACGGCCTGGACTTCGGTGCCTACGGCATTCCGGGCCTGACCTACAAGCTGGCCTACGTGGTGGGTGACAACATCAACACCCGCAACGTCGACAACCCGCAGGGCTTCGGTGAAGGTAAAGAGCGCGAGATCTTCAACCAGATCCGTTACGTGGTGCAGGATGGCCCGGCCAAGGACCTGTCGATCAAGCTGCGTAGCTCGTTCGTGCGGACCAACAACGCCGTGCAGCAGAACGGTTACAACGACGACGGCAACGAAGTCCGCGTATTCGTCGAGTACCCGATCAGCATCTTCTGATCCTGATCTGATGGCCTAGGGGCTGCTTTGCAGCCCATCGCGACACAAGGCCGCTCCCACACGATTCTGTAGGAGCGGCCTTGTGTCGCGAAAGGGCCGCAAAGCGGCCCCCGGCTTTCAAGCCGTCTCCACCACTTCCCTGCGCCGCACACCAACAACCTTCACCTCTCCCTCCCCAGTCTCCGGCGCAAAGCTGTCACTACGCGCCATCCGCCACATCCGCGCATAAAACTCGCTTTCAATCGAGCCACTGAGCAATTCGCCCGGCTTGAGGAACGTGTGCAGGTCCGAGAACAGCCCGATTTCGCTAGGGCTGATACGCCGCGCCAGGTGCTTGGGCTTGAGTTCCGAAGGGTGCTCCAGGCCCGCGGCAGCCAACATTTCGGCCAACGTATGCAGCGTGTTGCGGTGGAAGCTGGCCACCCGCTCGGCCTTGTCCGGCACCACCAGGGCGCGCTGGCGCAGCGGGTCTTGCGTGGCCACGCCGGTCGGGCATTTGTTGGTATGGCAGCTCTGCGACTGGATGCAGCCAATGGCGAACATGAAGCCGCGCGCGGAGTTGACCCAGTCCGCCCCGATGGCCAGCACGCTGGCGATGTCGAAGGCGCTGACGATCTTGCCCGCCGCGCCAATGCGGATGCCGGCGCGCAGGTTCAGGCCGACCAGGGTGTTGTGCACGAACATCAGGCCCTCGCGCATCGGCACGCCCATGTTGTCGCTGAACTCGCGTGGCGCCGCACCGGTGCCGCCCTCCTTGCCATCGACGACGATGAAGTCTGGAGTGATGCCAGTGGCCAGCATGGCCTTGGCAATGCCCATGAACTCCCAAGGGTGGCCCAGGCAGAATTTGAACCCCACCGGCTTGCCGCCCGACAGCTCGCGCAGGCTGGCCACGAACTGCAGCAACTCGACTGGCGTGCGGAAGGCACTGTGCGCCGCTGGCGAGATGCAATCTTCGCCCACGCGCACGCCACGGGTTGCGGCAATTTCGGGGCTGACCTTGTGCCCCGGCAGGATGCCGCCGTGGCCCGGCTTGGCGCCCTGGCTGAGCTTGATCTCGATCATCTTCACCTGTGGCGAGCGCGCCTGCTCGGCGAATCGCTGTGGGTCGAAGCGGCCGTCCTCGGTGCGGCAGCCGAAGTAGCCACTGCCGATTTCCCAGATCAGGTCACCGCCATGTTCGCGGTGGTACGGGCTGATGCTGCCTTCGCCGGTGTCATGGGCAAAACGGCCCATGCGTGCACCGCGGTTCAGGGCAGCGATGGCGTTGGCGCTGAGGGCGCCGAAGCTCATGGCCGAGATGTTGAAGATAGATGCCGAATAGGGCAGGCGGCATTGCGGCCCGCCAATGGCGATGCGGAACGATGCCGGGTCTGGCGTGGCCACTGGCAGCATGGAATGGCTGATGAACTCGAAGCCGGGCTTGTAGGCATCGTTGAGGGTGCCGAAGGCCTTCTCGGCGCTTTCGTTCTTGGCCCGGGCGTAGACCAGCGAGCGCTGCGAGCGGGAGAACGGCAGCTTGTCGTCGTCGCCCTCGATCAGGTACTGGCGGATCTCCGGGCGGATGGTTTCGATCAGGTAGCGGATGTTGCCCAGGATCGGGTAGTTGCGGCGCACGGCGTGGTGGCTTTGCCGCAGGTCGTTCAGGCCGACCAGGCTGAGCAGCGCGGTGATCAGTGTCAACGGCCACAGCCAGGCATGCTGGGGTAGCAGCGGCAGGCTGGCGAAGGTGAACAGCAGGCAGAGGGCGAGGCAGGCGTAGCGGCTGGGTAGAGAGTGTTTCATGGGTCCATCGCAGGCAGGATGACCGGGCATAGGATAGGCAAAGGCGGGGAGGGGAAAACCTGGGTAATCGGTAAAAGACTGTTACCTGATTGTGGTTGTGTTGCCTGTGCTGGCCTCATCGCCGGCAAGCCTGCTCCCACCTCGACCGCACCGATTTCAAGCCATGCGCAGTTCCGGTGGGAGCTGGCTTGCCGGCGATGAGGCCAGCACAGGCGGCACAGTTCCTCCTCCACAAAAGTGTTAGCGAGGCAGCAACACGCTAACCCGCAACCCGCCCCCCTCGCGGTTCGCCAGCAGCAACTCGCCCCCATGGCTGGCAGCAATCCGCTGGGCGATGCTCAACCCCAGCCCATACCCCCCAGACGCCTGGTTGCGCGACCCTTCACCACGCACGAACGGGTCGATGATGGTCGCCAGCAGGCTCGGAGCAATCCCCGGGCCGCGGTCATCGATATGGATGAACACCCCCGTGCTCGCCTGTTCCAGCGTGACCGAAACCTCCTTGGCATAACGCAACGCATTGACCAGCAGGTTCTGCAGGCAGCGCTGCAGCAGCAGGGCATCGACTCGCAGGCTGCCCGCCTGGCCATTCACCGGCAGTGGCTCTTCGGCAGTGGCCAGCTCCGCGCACTGGCGCACCACCAGCCGGTCCAGGTCCACCTGCTGCAAGTTCTGCTGCTCCCCCGCGCGCAGGTAATCGAGCACCTGGCCGATCATGTTGTCCATCTGCGCTATGTTCTGCCGCAGGCGTTGCCGGTTGTCGTCGTCCGGCAGACGCTCCAGGCGCAGGCGCATGCGCGTCAGCGGGGTGCGCAGGTCGTGGGATACGGCGGCCAGGAAGTAGGCCTTGTCGTTGACCATCGCGATCAGCCGCTGCTGCATGGCGTTGAAGGCCTGGGCCGCTTGGCGCACCTCCTCCGGGCCATCCAGCGCCAAGGGCGGCTGCTCGAGGTTGCTGCCCAGGCCGCGCGCGGCATCGGCCAGGCGCCGCAGCGGGCGCAGGCACAGGCGCACGGCTATCAGGCACACCAGCAATACCGCGACGATGCGCAGCGCATACACCCGCAACAGGTAATCGCTGATCAGCACCCAGGCCGACTCGCCGCTCCAGCCTTGCAGTTCCTGGCCCTCGATGGTCAGCCAGTACCCATCGGCCAACGGCACCGCGAACTGCAGATGCGCCTGGGCCGTGAGCAGGCCGAACAGGCTGCGCCAGACGATCGGCTGGCCCTGTTCGTCGGTCAACTGCACCTTCATCAGGCGCACGTCCTGGGCATGCCCCAACTCGTACTCGAGGGCCTGGTGCAGCAACAGCTCGACACGCCTGCGCCCGCGGCGCTCGTCCTGCACTGGCGTGGGCAGGGCTTCACTGCAACGCAGTTGGTAATGCGCAGGCGCCTGCAGTGCACCGGCACCGCAGTCGGCCTGGGCGATCAACGGCGCGCTGCGTGCGGCAATCAGCCGGACAGGGGCCTCGAGAACCTGGGCGAAACGCACATCGAACCAGATGCTGCTGGACATCAACTGGATCAGCACGGTGCCGCTGACCATGATCAGCAGCAACTGGCCGAACAACGTGCGTGGCCACAGCCGGCGCAGCCAGCGCATGTCAGGCATCGGCCCCGTTGGCGGCGATACTCAGCAAATAGCCTTCGTTGCGGATAGTGAGAATTTGCGCGGCACCCGCCGGCGCGTGGCGCAGGTGCTGGCGCAGGCGGCTGACGCACATGTCCACCGAACGGTCGTCTGGCAGGTGGTCGCGGCCGAACGCACTGCGCGTCAGCTGGTCGCGGGACACCACGCGGTTGTTGGCTTCCAGCAGCTCGCGCAGTACGCGGTAGTCGGAGCGGGGCAGGGTCAGGGTCTCGCCATCGGGGCGGGTGAGCAGGCGTTTCACGTGTTCCAGGCGGAAGCCGGCGAACAGCTGGGCATCTTCTACCGGCTCTTCAGCGGGCGCATCCAGGCGTTGCGGACGACGCAGCACGGCCTTGATCCGGGCGATCAGCTCGCGTGGCTCGAAGGGCTTGGCCAGGTAGTCATCAGCACCCACCTCCAGGCCGATGATGCGGTCCAGCGTGCTGCCCTTGGCCGACAGCATGATCACCGCCAGCCCCGGCGTGGCTTGCAGCTGGCGGCACAGGCTCAGGCCGTCTTCGCCCGGCAGCATCAGGTCCAGCACCACCAGCTCCACTTTGTGCCGGGCCAGTTGCTCGCGCATCTGCTCGCCGTCAGCCGCTGCCAGCACGTTATAGCCGGCATCCGTCAGGTAATCACAAAGAAGTTCGCGGATCTCGTCGTCATCGTCGACAACAAGCAAAGTTGTGCTCATGCAGAAAAACACCTGTTCGGTGAGGGCCGGTGGCGCTCGTTACGTTCGATTACATCCCCGTACAAGCCGGGTCTGGAGCCCGGGGGGCCGATCCCTAGAATCCTAACAAAAAATCATCTGCAAATACGAAGCCTTCCCAAATGAACTCCGAGAGCACCCCGAACGCCTTCCCCTCCATCAGCCGAGGCGGCACGCGCCTCAAACCGCTGGCCCTGTTCATTGCCGTGGCCGTCAGCGGTGGCGCGATGGCTGCCGACAGCAAGCCCCTGGAACTGGAGGCCACGCAGATCGAAGACAGCGCCCTGCTGCCTGCCGACGAAGCTGGTCAGCTGGGTTACACCGTCGAAAGCACCCGCAGCTCCACCGGCCTGGCCTTGACGCCGCGCCAGACGCCGCAGTCGGTCACCACCATTACCCGCCAGCAGATGGATGACCGCGACATCCACACCATCGAGCAAGCGCTGGAAACCACCCCAGGCGTGACAGCGAGCAAGTCCGAAGTGGGCGGGCGTACCGACTACCGAGCCCGTGGTTACTCGATCAGCAACTGGAAGGTCGATGGCCTGCAGTTCCAGGGCGGCTCCGACTTCAGTGGTGGCGGCAACGCACTGAACATGGACCTGTACGAGCGCATCGACATCGTGCGCGGCGCCAACGGCCTGCTGGGCGGTACCGGCGACCCGTCGGCCACCGTCAACCTGATCCGCAAGGCACCGACCAGGACGTTCGGCGGCAGCGCCTATGCCACCTACGGCAGCTGGGACAAGCGCCGCCTGGGCGCCGACCTCAACCTGCCGCTGTCCGAAGACGGCCGCCTGCGTTCGCGCTTCGTGATGACCCAGCAGGACGCCAACTCATTCCGCGACAACCAGTCCGAGCGCTCCCGCGCCGCCCTGGCCAACTTCGAGTTCGACCTGGACGACGCCACCACCCTTGGTGCCGGCTACCAGTACGAGTACAACAAGATTGTTGGTGGTGGCTGGGGTGCGAACATCCCGATCTGGTACAGCGATGGCAGCAAGACCGACCTGCCGCGCAGCACCAACGTGGTACCCAGCTGGAGCTTTGGCGAGTACACCACCCGCACCGCGTTCGGCTCGCTGGAGCACCGCTTCGACAACGACTGGACGCTGGACCTGAAAGCCGCCCAGAGCACCGCCGAAACCCTCAACCACCGCGGCCTGGCCAAGGTCAACTCGGCGGGCCGTGGCAGCTACGGCGGCTACTGGGACCAGGATGGCAGCGGCGCCGTGCTCAACGGCCTGCACAGCTCCACCGACACCACCCAGCAGTCGGCGCAGATCGACCTGTCCGGCCCGTTCCAGCTGTTCGGCCGTACCCACCAGGCGATGGTTGGCTACAACGACAGCCGCACCGTGGCCTGGTCGCCGGAATACACCTGCACCATGGTTGGCGACGGCATGGCCAGTGCGCCTGCGCTGGGTTGCCAGTTCCGCGCCAACAACGGCTTCCCGCTGACCGACTGGCGCAATGGCGTGGATGACGACTACAACATCATCGCCTCGCGCACCGGCCGCCACAGCAAGACCACCACCCGCCTGCAGGGCATGTACGCGGCAACCCGCCTGAGCATCACCGACCCACTGTCGGTCATCCTCGGCGTGCGCACCAGCAACTACTCGGCCACCACCCGCAGCGTGGCTGGCGCACGTACCAGCCAGGAAGAGAACGGCATCGTCACCCCGTACCTGGGCGCCGTGTACGACCTCAACGACAACTACTCGCTGTATGCCAGTTACACCGACATCTTCACCCCGCAAACCGCTGAAACCAGCAGCGGCAGCAAGGTCGAGCCGATTCGCGGGCAAAGCTACGAGACGGGTATCAAGGGAGAGTGGTTCGATGGCCGCCTGAACGCCTCGGCGGCGTACTTCCGCACCAAGCAGGAAAACAAGGCAGTGCTCGACGGCGACCTGACCACGCCCACCGGTGGCGACGCCTACAAAGCCGGCTCCGGCCAGGAAACCGACGGTATCGACCTGGAAATCGCCGGCGCCCTGACCCCCAGCTGGAACGTGTACGCCGGCTACACCTACCTGCACTTCCGCCGCGTCGACAGCGACGGCCGCAGCGACCCATCGCACCTGTTCAAGGCCTCGACCACCTACCGCCTTTCCGGCCCTCTCGACCGCCTGACCCTGGGCGCCGGGGTTACTGCGCAGAGCAACATCCGCGCAATCTCCAGCCCGGCAGGCCAGCCGAGCAATGGTGTGAGCACCGGTGCCACTGACGTGAATTGGTCCGGTTATGCCATCTGGAATGCCATGGCCAAGTACCAGCTGACCGACGACACCAGCGTCAGCCTTAACGCCAACAACCTGTTCGACAAGCACTACTACACCCGCTACGGGTTCTATGCCGGGGCAATTTATGGTGACCCACGCAACCTGTCGCTGACGGTCAGCACAGCGTTCTGATCAACCGCACCTGGGGCTGCTGCGCAGCCCATCGCCGGCAAGCCGGGCTCCCACATATACAGCGCATATCTTGAATCCGGCGCGCCCCGTTGGTAGCAACTGCCGTGCTCAATTTCTAACAGGTGGCGCGATCCCTGTGGGAGCGGGCGCGCCCGCGAACACGGGCGAAGCCCGTGCCATCCACCGCAGCACCTCATTCGCTGGGCCGCATCGGCCTCAAGGCATGCGCTGTACCTGTAGGAGCCCGGCTTGCCGGCTATGGGCCGCAAAGCTGCCCTGTTTCACCTAGGGCCAGTCTCTTGCTGGCGATCAACCGGCTTCTCCAGCCGGTCCTCGAAACTGTCCCAGTCCTCGCCAAACAGTTCCGCTGGGTGCATGGTCCGACTCGCCCCATTGCCACAGGCCAATGACTTGGCCGGGCAGTACAGGTCGCAGCCCCAGCAGATGCGCTCCGGGTGGCTGGGGGTTTTGGGGAATTTCTTGGCCATGGTTTCCTTCCCTCAAGGGCTGACTGATCTCAGGCTAAGCTGCGTGCCGGCGTCAGGCTTGATTGAGATCAATCTTGGAGGAAGGGATCATGCAGAGCGTGCTGGAAACAAAAAAGGCCCACCTTTCGGTGAGCCTTTTTTGATACTGCGTATGGTGCCGGCACCAGGAATCGAACCCGGGACCTACTGATTACAAGTCAGTTGCTCTACCATCTGAGCTATACCGGCAATGGGGCGTCATTATAACGATCGGTTGGCGCCTGTAAACCACTTCGTTGCGAATGTTCGCAAATGACCTAAGTCACCGACCTGAAAGAAGAATTTTCCTACCAGCCGCGATGGATGGTGGTGACGCTCGGCTCGGTTTTGCCCGGGTTGAAGAACAGCTTGTCATTGTCGCAGCCGCGCTTGCGGCAGGGGCTTTCGGTGCGCAGGGGCAGGCCGTTGTCGCCGCCCAGCTGCATGCCGGGGTGGTTCCAGCCCAGGCTGCTGGTGGGGTGGGGAGCGGTGCCGCTGGCGCAGCCGGTCAGGGCCAGGGCGAGGGTCAGCAGGGCGAGGGGCTTGGCTTGGGTCACGATGGTCGGGTCCGTTAGTCCATTGTCGGTTCTGGCGCAACACCAGAAGGTCGCGGGGCTGGCGGGTAGCGCGCGACGTCACTTTTTAATCATTTGGGGGGCGGATGATACACCGTTGCGGCGGTCGGGCATTAGCTTTGTGTTGCTTGTGATGGCCTATTCGCGGGCTTGCCCGCTCCCACAGGATCTCCACAAGCCTTGAAACTGTGTAGTACTTGTGGGAGCGGGCGCGCCCGCGAATAGGCCATCAGCTGTACGAAGATTCTGAACTTTAGGGCTAACAGCTTCAGGGGTTGGTGGCTTCGGAACTATCCTACGCGCGCCGCCGAAGTATCGCTGTTGTCGGGGAAATGGCTCACGGATACCGTTTTCGGGTCGCTCTGGCGACCGGGTGTGAGAACCCTGATCGAATAAGCGCTACCCATTTATGGTGGCCGTACGCGGGCAGACTTCGGTCTGGCCGGGCTTCCTTATTCGACCGGTTTCTCACCCCGCGTACGGCTGCCACCCAAATCCGTGAGAAAGATTTCTGGCAGTCCCCTCCTCGAGTAAGGATTTATGCCATGAAGAAAACCATCATCGAACCCATCACTACCGCAGGCGTGGAAACCTTCCTCGCAGCCGGTAACCCATCCCTCAATCTGCTACGCGTGGAGCCTGGCGTCCCCGTCGATGCTGCCTATGAGCATGTCTCGATCCTGATGGGCTACATCAAGCATCTGGTGCGCGAGGGGGATATGGAGGATGACCATAAATTCCTGGGCGCCGCCGATTATCTGTGCGACATGGCCAAGGCGCTGATGAACGATATCGAGATTGCCAAGAACAAGGTGCATTGAAAGTCGTAGGAGCGGGTACCGCATCGCATGGCACGGGCTTCGCCCGTGTTCGCGGGCACGCCCGCTCCCACAGGAATCGCGTAAACCTGCAGATTTCTGAGCAAGAAAAAGAACCCACAAAGGCCGTGCAAACAATGCTTGCGCCAACCACAAGAAATGTTTATGCACAAGTGGCATCGGCGACGTGCGCGAAAGGCATGCCGGATCGATACACCGCCGGTCTTTGCGCAAACGCCTGTTTTTACTGGCCTTGACGCGCAAGCCGGAATAAGCCAAACGCTTGAAATAGCGCTTGGATCCAACAGGTAATCACAAGCTTGTTCACAGAGTTATCCACAGGTTGTGCTGCGGCTAACGGTCGCGTTCGGCAAGGATTAGCAGGTTGCGCGGGGTGAGTGGGTAGTCGCAGAACAAGCCAAGGCGCACGTTGTAGCCTTGTTCTTCGAGGAACAGGGCCCGATCGAGTACCAGCCACAGCTCCAGCGGCCGGCGGAACAGGTTGCGCACGCGCTCCAGGTTGCGGACCTCGGCCAGGCGTTGCCAGCCGGCGGCTTCCAGGGCAGCCCAGTCCGGGTTGCCAGTCAGCTGCAATTGCTTGAGTTCGGCCAGGTCGCGGCAGTACTGCTCGAAGGGCTTCTCCAGCCAGGCCACGGGTAGCGACGGTGTCGGCAGGTACTCGTCGGTCTGGCGCTGCTGGCGTTGCAGCAGGTCGAAGCCCAGGCGCCGGGCCATCGAGGTGTCGCGCTGGCGCCGCACACGGGCGCCGGCGGTAACGGTTTCGCTCAGGGGCAGGCCCAGGTCGTCCAGTGACAGCCGCAGGCCGGAGGCTTGGGCGGCTGTGGATAACGCCTGGTATTGCTGCGCCGCGATGCGGTTGTAGCAGCAGGGCGCCACGGCCAGTTGTCGGCAACCTTGCTGGCTGGCCAGTTGCATCAGGCGCACATGCAGGTCGCCACAGGCGTGCAGGGCAACCACGCTTTTGTCGCCAGCCAGGTGGCGGGCGCTGTCGTTGGCCATCACATCCTGGTGCACATGCTGCGCCGGCAAGTGGTGGTGCGCGCTCAGGGCCTGGCCGGCGGCGACCAGTTCGGCGTCGTATTCCAGGCAGGTCAGTTGTTGGCCGGGTTGCAGCAGGCGGCGGCCCAGGTGGCCTTTGCCGGAGCACCAGTCCAGCCAGTGACGGGGCTGTTCGCGGAAGGCCAGGTGGCTGGCGAACGCTTCGATCTGCTGCCATTTGCGGCCGGGGACGGCTACGTCGAGGCGGTGCGCGGCGGGGGGCAGGTCGGTTTCCGGGAGGTTGCCGAGTGCCGAAAGCTGTCGGGCTTGCTGGGCCAGTTGCGGGAATGGGGCGGGCAACGGGGCAGCGGTGGTGTCGGTTTCGGCGTCTGCCAGGGAGCATTGGCGCAGGTGGGCGGCAAGCTCGGGGTGGGCGGTTTCCCAAGCCAGCTTCAGGCTGGTGAAGGGGCGGGGTTTCCACAGCTGCTGGTGCTCGATCAGGAACTGGTCGAGGGCCTGGAAGCGGGTGCTTAGGTGGGGGCTGTGGAGGTGGTTGGGCATGGCAAGGATGTGTGGTGGTTTTGAGGGCCTCTTCGCGGGCACGCCCGCTCCCACAGGTATAGCGCCACATTCAAGGTAGGCGCTACACCTGTGGGAGCGGGCGTGCCCGCGAAGCAGTCAGTGAGGTCTCAGCGGCCCTGGCACGCATCCACGCGCAACCAGCGCTCCAGCAGCTTGAAGCCCTGCACCAGCACGAACGAGATCACCAGGTAGAACACCCCGGCGGCAAAGAAGATCTCTACCGGCAGGTAGGTGCGGGCGATGATGGTACGGGCCATGCCGGTCAGTTCCAGCAGGGTCACGGTACTGGCCAGGGCGCTGGCCTTGAGCATCAGGATCACTTCGTTGCTGTACGCCGGCAGGCCGATGCGCGCGGCGCGTGGCAGCATGATGTAGAACAGCGTCTTGCCTCGCGACATGCCCAGCGCCCGCGCCGCCTCGATCTCACCCTTGGGGATCGACTGCAGCGCGCCGCGCAGGATCTCGGCGATGTAGGCAGCAGTGTGCAGGGTCATGGTCAGCACGGTGCACCAAAACGGATCGCGCAGGTACGGCCACAGCGAACTCGAACGCACCGCGTCGAACTGCGCCAGGCCGTAGTAGACCAGGAACAGCTGCACCAGCAGCGGCGTGCCACGGAAGAAGAAGATGTAGCTGAACGGCACCGCGCGCACATACCAATGGCGCGAGGAGCGGGCGATGCCCAGCGGGATGGCCAGGATCAACCCGGCAACCACCGCGATGGCTACCAGCTCCAGGGTCAGGGTCGCACCCTGGGCCAGGCGTGGCAGCCATTTGATGATGACTTCCCAATTCATTATTCAGCCCTCGCAAAGCCGCGAGCGGCGCGTTTTTCCATGAAGTGCATGCCGGTCATGGCAATGATGGTCAGGCTCAGGTAGATGCAGGCCGCGACCATGTAGAAGGTGAACGGCTCTTTGGTCACGGTCACGCCGATTTGTGCGTGGCGCATGATTTCTTCCAGGCCGATTACCGACACCAGGGCGGTGTCCTTCATCAGGATCATGAACAGGTTGCCAAGGCCGGGCAGGGCGATGCGCCACATTTGCGGCAGGATGATCCGCGACAGGATGCGGCCTTTGGACAGGCCAAGCGCCAGGCCAGCTTCACGGTGGCCCTTGGGGATCGCCAGGATGGCGCCACGGAACACTTCGGTGGCATAGGCGCCGAAGCACAGGCCCAGGGCGATCACGCCCGCAGCGAACGCGCTGAGCTCCAGGCCCGGCATGTTCAGCGCTTCACCGAGGGCGTTCATCAAGCCGACGGTGCCGAAATAGATAAGCAGTACCCACAGCAGTTCGGGCACGCCGCGAACCAGGGTCGAATAGAAGCCACCAAGCCATTGCAGCGGCTTGGTCGCGGAAGTCTTGGCCAGGGCGCCGAGCAGGCCCAGGACCAGGCCCAGCAGCAAGGCGCAAAGCGCCAGTTTTACGGTCATCAGGGTGCCGGCCATCATGGCCGGACCGAATCCGTGCAGGTCGATATTCATGGGCAGGTCATTCTAGGGACTGGCGCGCCGCAAGGGCGCGCCGGTCGGGGCGGATCATTCGATGCTGAACGGGAAGTACTTGTCGTTGATCTTCTTGTACGTGCCGTCGGCCTTGATTTCTGCCAGGGCCTTGTTCAGGTCGTCGCGCAGCTTGGTGTCACCCTTGCGCACGGCGATGCCGATCTTGTCGCTGTCCATCACTGGCTCGCCCTTGAACTCGAAGTTCGAGCCGTCTTTGCTCTTCAGCCACTCGTACTGCACGTACTTGTCGGCCAGGATGCCGTCGATGCGGCCGGAAACCAGGTCGAGGTAGGCGTTTTCCTGGGTGTCGTACAGTTTGATCTCTACGTCGTTACCGTAGTTGTCTTCCAGCCAGGTGCCAGCCAGGGTGGCGCGCTGGGTACCGATTACCTTGCCCTTGAGCGAGGCCTTGTCAGTCTTGAAGTCGACGTTTTTCGGCGCGATGAACTGCAGCTTGTTGGAGTAGTACGGCTCGGTGAAGTCCACGGCCTGCTTGCGCTCGTCGGTGATCGACAGCGACGACACCAGGAAGTCGAACTTCTTGGCGTTCAGGGCCGGGATGATGCCGTCCCAGTCGGAGGTGACGACCGAGCATTCGACTTTCATCTTGGCGCACAGGGCGTCGCCGATGTCTTTGTCGAAGCCGACCACGTTACCGCTGGCATCCTTGTTGTTGAACGGTGGGTAGGCGGCTTCGATACCCATGCGCAGTTTTTCTGCGGCCAGGGCGTTGGCCGACATCACCAGCGTGGCAGCAGCTGCCAGGAGGAACTTCTTGTAAGTGTGCATGTATTGCTCCGTTAGCGGTGGCTGGACATGAATTGCTTGCAACGCGCCGAGGTCGGGTTCTCGAAGACCTGCTGCGGCGATCCCTGCTCTTCGACCAGGCCCTGGTGCAGGAAGACGACTTCACTGGACACATGGCGGGCAAAGCTCATCTCGTGCGTCACCAGCAGCATGGTACGGCCTTCTTCGGCCAATGCGCGGATAACGTTTAGCACTTCCTGGACCATTTCCGGATCGAGCGCCGAAGTTGGCTCGTCGAACAGGATGACCTTGGGCTTCATGGCCAGGGTACGGGCAATGGCGGCGCGCTGTTGCTGGCCACCGGAAAGCTGGGCGGGGTAGCTGTGGCGCTTGTCGTAGATGCCGACCTTGTTCAGCAGGGCTTCGGCGGCTTCGATGGCCTCGGCCTTGCTCTGGCCGAGCACGCGGCGTGGCGCCTCGATGATGTTGTCGAGGATCGACATGTGCGGCCACAGGTTGAAGTTCTGGAAGACGAAACCGATCTCGCTGCGCAGGCGGTTGATCTGGCGGTTGTCGGCGGCGACCAGGTCGCCGTTCTTGGCGGCCTTGAGCTTGAGGGCTTCACCGGCAACCAGGATTTCGCCCTGGTGCGGGTTTTCGAGCAGGTTGATGCAGCGCAGCAGGGTGGATTTGCCGGAGCCGGACGACCCCAGGATGGAGATCACGTCACCGTCGCGTGCGGTCAGCGAAATGCCCTTGAGAATTTCCTGCTCGCCGTAGCGTTTGTGCAGATTGCGGATTTCCAGCGCGGGCGTGGCCTGAGCCATGTGCGGTCCTCATGTGTACGGGTGCGTTCCCAGCTGTTGGCGGCCTTCCTGGCGTGCGCCACGCTAGCATAGCGGCATTATCACGGCCAACAGGGTCGCTGGGGACTCGGGGCGCTGGTGGGGCAGTTTGTCGCATCGTTGCAGCGCAACGTCGCGCGGATGTCCGCGAAGGTGTCGCCCAGCACCAGAGCCTTGATGAAAAAAGGCGCGATGGTGCCAGCTTTGGCCCGCTCATGGAAGCGGTTTTAGACCTTTCGCGGGCACGCCCGCTCCCACAGGTTCTTTAAAAGGCTCAAATGGTTGCACCTGACTTGTGGGAGCGGGCATGCCCGCGAACGGGGGCGGCCAGGTCTTTAGGTTGTACCTCTAGGTTGCACTTTTTTGCATTGCAGCGGTGCACAGGTGTTACCGGGGAGCACCTTTGGTGCGTTTGTAAGTGGGTATTTCAGTAATCCGATGATTTGGTGGCCTTTCGGTCAGCCGTTGGCCGAAAGCCCTCCAAACCGCATGCTAAAAGGGCTACCGACTTTTCTGACGAATGTATTCAGCACATGGCGCGCTTATTGCCAGCAGGAAACCGCCGATTGCAGCGACGCCCAGGTCAACCCCAGGCGCGCTCCGTAACCGCAGTCGGAGTGGTCCACTCCTTACAAAGGTAGTTTCAATGAGCGGTAACAATTCCAATGACCTCGCTCAGGGGCTCAAACAACGGCATGTGACCATGCTGTCCATCGCTGGCGTCATCGGTGCCGGCCTTTTCGTTGGCTCCGGCCACGCCATCGCTGCTGCCGGCCCAGCCGTGCTGCTGGCTTACGCTGCCGCCGGTACGCTGGTCGTGCTGGTCATGCGCATGTTGGGTGAAATGGCGGTCGCCTCGCCTGACACCGGTTCGTTCTCTACCTATGCCGACCGCGCCATCGGGCGCTGGGCCGGTTTCACCATTGGCTGGCTGTACTGGTGGTTCTGGGTACTGGTGATTCCGCTGGAGGCCAACGCCGCCGCGGCCATCCTGCATGCCTGGTTCCCTGCGGTCGACCTGTGGGCGTTCTCCCTGGTCATCACCTTGGCGCTGACCCTGACCAACCTGTGCAGCGTGAAGAACTACGGCGAGTTCGAGTTCTGGTTCGCTCTGCTCAAGGTTCTGGCGATCATCGGCTTCATCGCTGTGGGTTGTGCTGCCTTGTTCGGCTTTGTGCCGAGCAGCCAGGTAAGCGGTGCCAGCCACCTGTTCGACACCCAGGGCTTCATGCCTAACGGCCTGGGCGCGGTGCTGGCAGCCATGCTGACCACCATGTTCTCGTTCATGGGTACCGAAATCGTTACCATCGCCGCCGCCGAGTCGAAGGACCCGGGCAAGCAGATCAGCCGCGCCACCAACTCGGTGATCTGGCGTATCTGCCTGTTCTACCTGGTGTCGATCTTCTTGGTCGTGGCCCTGGTACCGTGGAACGACCCGGCCCTGGCCGAGACCGGTTCCTACCAGACCGTGCTGAGCCGCATCGGCGTGCCGAATGCCAAGCTGATCGTCGACATCGTCGTACTGATCGCCGTGACCAGCTGCCTGAACTCGGCGCTGTACACCTCGTCGCGCATGCTGTTCTCGCTGAGCAAGCGTGGTGACGCCCCGGCCATTGCCCAGCGCACCACCAAGTCGGCTACCCCGCATGTGGCGGTTCTGCTGTCTACCGCAGCAGCGTTCCTTTGTGTGTTCGCCAACTTCGTGGCCCCGGCCCAGGTGTTCGAGTTCCTGCTGGCCAGCTCTGGTGCCATTGCGCTGCTGGTGTACCTGGTGATTGCCGTATCGCAGCTGCGCATGCGCGCCCAGCGTGAGGCACGCGGCGAGAAGATCACCTTCAAGATGTGGCTGTTCCCGGGCCTTACCTGGGCGACCATTGCCTTCATCATTGCCATTCTGGTGGTAATGGCGCTGCGTGAGGACCACCGCGCCGAAATCATCGCGACCGCGCTGCTGAGCATTGGTGTGGTGGCGGCTGGCTTGCTGGTGCACCGCAAGCGTGAAGCTGCCGGGCGGGTGGCGCTGGATAACTGACCCGCGCTGGCTGAAATGAAAAGGCCGCGTCCTGTGAAGGGCGCGGCCTTTTTGTTGCCTGTTCCGGCTCTTTCGCGGGCTTGCCCGCTCCCACAGGGACGGCATTGCCTTTAAGCCTGGGGTGTACCTGTGGGAGCCGGCTTGCCGGCGATAGGGCCCGGGCAGGCTACACAGCCCTGTCAGCCAAATTGCTTCTGCTGCTGTTGCTGCTTGGCAACCAGCTCCGAAGCCGCCACGTAGGCGGCCTGGAACTCATCGCTCTCCAGCCAGGCCATGGTGGCTTCTTCGTCGGCCCCATCCAGCCATTTGCGGTAGGCATTGAACACCAGCACGATGTAATCGGTGGCGTGCTCTTCCTTGTGCCCCTTGAGCACCAGGGCCAGCAGAGGGTCTACCAGGAACACCGAAATCATCGGTACCAGGCCGCCTTCCTGGGCTTCCTTCATCTTCTTGAACAGCGGGTCGTAGCTGCCCGACTCCATGGCCTTGTTGTACACCTGCTCGATGCTGGCGCTGTCACCGGCACTGGCCTTGACCGCCTGGCCGCTGCGTACCATGCGGTTCTGCTTGGCCTTGCTGGCGGCGCGCTTGGCGCGTTTCTGTTGCTTGGTTGGGGTGGCCATGGTGAATCCTTGGTGGGGCGGAAATTGCGCGTATTGAAGCGCAGCAGGCACGCCGATTCAACTGGCCTGCGGCTCTGCCTCATCTTCCTCGAAGCCGTGGGACGCTCGCCCGACCAGTAGCGCATCCGGCGCATGCGCCACGCTGCGGTCCTTGCCCGGGTAGTCCAGCGAATGCAGGAAGTGCCGGATGCAATTGATCCGCGCACGCTTCTTGTCATCGGACTTGATCACCGTCCAAGGTGCATCGGCCGTGTCGGTATGGAAGAACATCGCCTCCTTGGCTGCGGTGTAGTCCTCCCACTTGTCCAGCGACTTGATGTCGATGGGGGACAGCTTCCAGTGTTTGAGCGGGTCGTCCCGGCGCGAGATGAAGCGGCGCAGCTGCTCTTCTCGGTTCACCGAGAACCAGTACTTGAACAACAGGATGCCGCTGTTGCACAGCATGCGCTCCAACTCCGGCGCCTGGCGCATGAACTCCAGGTACTGCAGTGGCGAGCAGAAATCCATCACCTTCTCGACACCGGCGCGGTTGTACCAGGAGCGGTCGAAGAACACCATTTCACCTGCCGTGGGCAGATGTTGGATGTAGCGCTGGAAGTACCACTGTCCTTTTTCCTGCTCGGAAGGCTTCTCCAGGGCCACGATGCGCGCGCCGCGTGGGTTGAGGTGCTCCATGAACCGCTTGATGGTGCCGCCCTTGCCTGCGGCATCGCGCCCTTCGAACAGGATCACCACGCGTTGGCCGGTTTCCTTCACCCAGCTCTGTACCTTGAGCAGCTCAATCTGCAGCGCATGCTTGGCCTTCTCGTAGTCCTGGCGACGCATGCGGGTGCGGTACGGGTAGCTGGTGGGCAAGCGGGCCGAGGTGCTGTCTTCGTTGCTGCCCTTGGGGGCGGTGGCGACTTCCAGTGCAGCAGGTTGCTGGCTGATGCTGGTGATCGTCGGCTCCGGCTTGCGCTGGCGTGGGCGGCGCGTGCGGGCTGGGGTGATGGCGGGCTCGCTGGGGGCGGGGAGTAGGAGGGGGGATTCTTCGCTCATGGAGGTCCTTGCGGGTCGGGTCGGATGTCCATCTGGCATTTTAAGTCGAGCGATTGGCGGCACTTTGATATCGGTCAACGGCGCTTCCACAAACAGTTCG
Source organism: Pseudomonas sp. s4 (assembly GCF_046764235.1). NCBI lineage: Bacteria > Pseudomonadati > Pseudomonadota > Gammaproteobacteria > Pseudomonadales > Pseudomonadaceae > Pseudomonas > Pseudomonas sp. s4. The sequence goes on from NZ_CP177209.1 coordinate 370,557, forward strand.
AAACAGCGAAAAATTGAATGTAGTGTGAACTGTGGTTCACATTTTTTTATGTGCACACCCTCCTGGCGGGTGGCGATAAAACCCGCCAGGCCAGCGATATCAAATCTGCCCTCAAGCTGGCACGCGACCTTTAGGAGGCCGCCATGACAAATATCAAGCTGACCAAATGGGACGCTGTAGACCATTTGAAGACAGAGGAAGACATGGCCCTCTACCTTGAGGCCTGTCTTGAAGAAAACGATCCAGCACTGCTTGCTGCTGCCCTTGGTGATATCGCTCGTGCCCGGGGTATGGCTCAGTTGGCGCGTGATACCGGCCTGACACGAGAAGGGCTGTATAAGGCGTTGTCTGCGGAGGGTAACCCGAGTTTGGCGACCATCATGAAGGTGATGGCGGCCCTCGGGGTCAGGCTTCATGCCGAGGTGCTGCCGCGCGCGGCGGGGTAAGGTTTAGCGATCGGGAAGGGCAGTAACGGCAGGTAACTGCCAAGCCTCCAGCAAAAATGACAGACAACAAAAAACCCGCACTAGGCGGGTTTCTTGTTGTCGCTTCGGGTAACTTTGCAACCACCAGAAGCTTGAAGGTGGTGCCCAGAGACGGAGTCGAACCGCCGACACGAGGATTTTCAATCCTCTGCTCTACCGACTGAGCTATCTGGGCGACGAGGTGAATTAAATAGACTTTCAGACCGCTCGTCAACGACTTTTTGAAAAAATTTTAAATTAATTCCGTCGCTTACGTTCCGTGGGGTCATTCCGAGGGTGGAACGTAGCCTTCCGCCTGGGCGTATTCTTCGCCGGCGAAAAACTTGTCCATCTCGCCCTGGAGGAATTTGCGGTCCTCGGCGTTCATCATGTTCAGGCGCTTTTCGTTGATCAGCATGGTCTGGTGCTTCTGCCAGTCGGCCCAGGCTTTCTGCGAGATGTGTTCGAAGATGTCCTGGCCCTTGGCGCCGGGGTAGGGCGGGCGCTCCAGGCCTGGCAGTTCTTCTTTGTACTTGCGGCACATCACGGTGCGGGTCATCGGGCATCTCCTGCAATCAGTTCGTCGGCCGCGCGTTTGAGCAGCTTTTTCACCGGGGCGGCGAGGCCCAGGCGCGGCGGGGTGGCGAGGTTATACCAGAGCCAGTCGGCCTCGGCCACGTGCTGGCCGACCGGGTCGACGCGCACCAGCCAGGGTTCGATCGCCAGCTGGAAGTGGCTGAAGGTATGGGTCAGGCCGTCCATGGCGCGGCTGTCAGCCAGGCGCAGGCCGTGCTGGTAGGCCAGGTCGTCGAGCTGGGCAATGTCGTCCAGTTCCGGCAGGCTCCACAAACCACCCCACAGGCCGCTGGACGGGCGACGGTAAAGCAGGATGGCGCCTTCGTTGTTGGCCAGCAGCGGCATCAGCGTGCGGCGTTGCGGCAGTGCCTTGCGCGGCTTGGGCTCGGGGTAGCGGGTTTCTTCACCGTGCAGGTGCGCTTCGCAGCCGCGCTGCAGCGGGCAGATCAGGCAGCTGGGCTTGCTGCGGGTGCACAGCGTGGCACCCATGTCCATCATCGCCTGGGTGTAGTGGTTGGCGCGCTGCTGTGGGGTAAAGCGTTCGGCCGTGGCCCACAGCTGGTTGGCCACCTTGGGCTCGCCGGGGTAGCCGGCCTGGGCGGTGTAGCGGGCGAGCACGCGCTTGACGTTGCCGTCGAGGATCGGTGCGCGGATGCCCATGCTGATACTGGCGATGGCGCCGGCGGTGGAGCGGCCGATGCCGGGCAGCTCGGTGAGCTGCTCGACACTGCGCGGGAATTCGCCGCCATGCTGTGCGACCACGATCTTGGCGGCCTTTTGCAGGTTGCGTGCCCGGGTGTAATAACCCAGGCCTGTCCACAGGTGCAGCACTTCGTCCTCCGGCGCTTCGGCAAGGGCCTGCACGGTCGGCAGGGCCTGCATGAAGCGGTCGAAGTAGTTGAGTACGGTGCTGACCTGGGTCTGCTGCAACATGATTTCCGACACCCACACCCGGTACGGGTTGATGCCCTGTTGCCAGGGCAGGTCGTGCCGGCCGTGTTCGTCATACCAATCCAGCACAGCGCTGGAGAACTGCTCGGGGCTCATCGCTTGAACAGCCCCTTGAGCGCATCTTTCAGTTCGGGATTCACTTTGTCTCCGAGTTTCTCATCGATCTTTTCTTGCAGGCGGTTGCCTGCAAGCTTGGCGGCTACCTTGCCCAGGCCGTCACGGTCCATGCGGCATGCCTTGGCGCCCAGCTCGAGCGGCCCGCGGCAGCGCAACGGAATCTCGACACCGGCAAAGCGCTCATTGACCTGGCAGGCCGGGTCCGGCATGGCGCGCTGGTCGCCCTCGACGATCACGCCGACGTTGTAGTCCATGCCCAGTACACGCAGGTCGAGGTCACCATGGCCGTTGACGGTCAGGCCCGGGATACGCGCCTTGAGGTCCGGGTTGCTGGCAACGCCATTGCGTACCACCAGGCTGCCTCGCAGTTCCTGGAAGGGGGTGTCCTTGCCACGTGGCTCGCCACTGAGGGGCTTGCGGTTCAGTGTGGCGATGGCCTGGCACAGTTGCTGTTCCAGGTTGGCATTGACCAGCACGCCATCATTGATGACAAAGTTGGCGTTGCCGTTGAGGGTGTCGACCAGGGCCTTCTGGCTGTTGCCGGTGGCGGTCAGGTCGCTGGTCAGGGTCAGCAGGCCTTTGACCGGTGGCGTCTGCTCTTTGCCCTCGGTCTTGATGAAGTGTTCCACCGGCACCCGTTGGATGCTGGTGTTGACGCCCAGTTGCGGCACGGCAGGGCGTACATCGACCGTGCCCTTGGCCTCGAAGGTGCCGTTGTACAGTTCACCGCGCAGGGTTTGCAGGGTCAGCAGGCCGCCCTGGCCGATCGCCTTGAGCTGGGCGTCTTCGATCGGCAGTTTGTCCAGGGTCAGCGAACCGAAGGCCAGGTCGGCTTGCAGGTCGAGGACGCGCAGGCGGTCGACCGGCAGCAGCTTGTCGTCGCTCCAGGCGACCTGGGTCGGGGCGTTGGGGAGTGGCGTGGTGCCAGGGCCGGCGACCGCGGTGGCTTCCTGTTGCTTGACCTCGGCCTGACGCGCGGCGGTGGCGCCCTTGGCCTCTTCACTCTTGGCCGGCAGGTAGCGGTCGGCGTTGAAGGTGTCACCCTTGAGCTGCAGGCGCAGGGCCTGTTTGGCGAAGTCTTCGACGGCCACGCGGCCAGTGAAGGTGCTGTCGTCCAGCTTCACCGCCAGGTCTTCCAGGGCCAGGCTGTTCGGCGTGCCCTGCAGGCGGGTGACCAGTTCCAGCTTGGCGAAGGCCGCCGGGTCGTTGGTGGCCGGCAGCGGGCGGCCGATGCTGTCGAGGAAGGTGCGCAGGTCGAACTGGGCGATGGACAGGCCGCCGCTCAGCTGCGGTGCCTTGTCCAGGTCTCGCAGGTTCAGCTCGCCCAGGGCGCGCAGCTGGTTGGCCGAGACTTTCAGGCCGTTCCACGAGGCGACATTGGCGGCCAGGTCGACCAGCAATTGGCCTTGGGCGGCGAAGGTCACGGTCTTGCCGCCGGTGGGCTCACCCGAGGTTTCGCCCGACAGGCGCATGTCTTCGAAGTTGTAGCGCTTGAGCTTGCGGTCGAAGCGCAGCTCGCCGGCCAGTTCGGTGCGGGCCTTGATGTTCGGCTGGCTGGCGCTGAGGAAGGCGCTGGCCTTGAGTGGAATGTTCGCCCCTTCGTGGACCGGGCCGGTGCTCAGCTGGATGCTTTCGGCGCTGTAGCTCTGGCCGGTCTTGGCATCGGTGTATTGCACGCGGGCGTTGTTCACGGTCAGGCTGTCGATGTCCAGCTTGACGGCGCGTTCATTGCTGGCGACTGGTGCCGACGCCTGTTCGGCCGGTGCCTGGGCTGGAGCACTGGCCTGCCCATCGGCACTGGCGCCGTTCTGCGTGGGCAGCGGCTTGCCGATGTCTTCCCAGTTGCCATGGCCCTGTTCGTCACGGGCCAGGGTCAGGTTCAGGCCCTCGACGCGCACGTCGCTCATCTGCACTTCGCGGCGCAGCAGTGGCAGCACACGTACAGAAAGCCCGAGCATCTGCAGGTCGGCGAAGGGCTCCTTGGGTTTGTTCAAGGTGGCGATGCTCGCATCGTGCAACTCCAGGCCCAGCCACGGGAACAGACTCCAGCCAATGTCACCGTTGAGGGTCAGCTCGACGTGAGCCTTGTCACGTGCCAGCTGGCGAATCTCGTCTTTGTAGTCGTTGGGATCGAAGAGGTGGGTCAGGGCGAAGCCCAGCGCCACGATGATCAGCAGCAACCCGAGAAGCCCAAGTCCCAGGATTTTGCCGAACGCTTTCATGGGCGAGTCCTTGTAGTCCGTTTTTTAAATTCAAGCGCCAGAGTATAGCGCCGCAGTGGTTACCCCTGCGTATTCGACTAGAGATACGGGGCATTTCCTACGCGTACAGCAGATGGTACGGCTTTCGACAGCCATGATTTTGTCAGTTCCGAATGTGTGGCCTGTACTGGCCCTATCGCCGGTATAGGCAACATGACCGTTTCAGCCGAGCAAAAATTAACGATATCAGATTGCTTTCACGCTATTTGATACTGCTACCCTTGCGCCGCTTTGCCTGCACCCTCCCTATAAGAAGGATCTGATCCATGAGCAGTACCGTCGCGGCGGGGACCTTGGCCAGTGCGCCAGGCTTCCTGTCGAAGGAGCGCATCATCGCCCGTCCGGGCTTCAACCGCTGGCTGGTCCCACCGGCCGCCCTTGCCATCCACCTGTGCATCGGCATGGCCTATGGCTTCTCGGTGTTCTGGCTGCCGCTGTCGCAAGCCCTAGGCATCACCGCCCCGGTCGCCTGCGCGGCGGACATGGGCTTCATGGCCCGTATGTTCAGCGCCGAATGCGATTGGCCGATTTCCATGCTGAGCTGGATCTACACCCTGTTCTTCGTCTTCCTCGGTTGCTCGGCGGCCGTGCTGGGTGGTTGGCTGGAACACGCCGGCCCGCGCAAGGCCGGCCTGGTGTCGGCGCTGTGCTGGTGCGGTGGCATGCTGATTTCGGCGATTGGCGTGAAAACCCATCAGCTGTGGCTGATGTGGCTGGGTTCCGGCGTAATCGGGGGTATCGGCCTGGGCCTGGGCTACATCTCGCCGGTGTCGACCTTGATCAAGTGGTTCCCGGACAAGCGCGGCATGGCCACCGGCATGGCGATCATGGGCTTCGGTGGCGGGGCCATGGTCGGTGCACCACTGGCCACCGCGCTGATGGGCCATTTCGGCAATGCGCAGGAAGTGGGCGTGTGGCAGAGCTTCGTCGTCATGGCGGCGATCTACTTCGTGTTCATGACCGCCGGTGCCCTGGCGTATCGCGTACCGCCAACCGGCTGGAAGCCCGAAGGCTGGAGCGCCCCAGTGAAGAAAGCTGGCAACACCATGGTCACCGACCGCCACGTGCACGTCAGCGTGGCCTGGAAGACCCCGCAGTTCGCGCTGATCTGGCTGGTGCTGTGCCTGAACGTGTCAGCGGGTATCGGCATCCTCGGCATGGCTTCGCCGTTGCTGCAGGAAGTGTTCGCCGGCAAGCTGCTGGGCAACGGGCTGAGCTTCAGCGAGCTGAACAGCGCCCAGCTGGCGCAGATTGCCGCGATCGCCGCCGGCTTCACCGGCCTGCTGAGCCTGTTCAACATCGGCGGCCGGTTCTTCTGGGCGTCGTTCTCGGACTACATTGGCCGCAAGAACACCTATTTCGCCTTCTTTGCCCTGGGCGTGGGCTTGTACAGCCTGGTGCCGAACATGGGGCACCTGGGTAACGTGGCGCTGTTCGTGGCGGCGTTCTGCATCATCCTGTCGATGTACGGTGGTGGTTTTGCCACGGTACCGGCCTACCTGGCCGACCTGTTCGGCACGCAGATGGTCGGCGCCATTCATGGCCGCCTGCTGACCGCCTGGGCGGCGGCGGGGGTGCTGGGGCCGGTGCTTATCACCTACCTGCGCGAGTACCAGTTGGCGGCCGGGGTGGAGCGTGCGGCTGCTTATGACATGACCCTGTACATCCTCGCCGGCCTGCTGGTGCTGGGCTTTGTCTGCAACATGCTGGTGCGACCGGTGGCCGACAAGCATTTCATGAGCGATGCCGAACTGGCTGCCGAGCGGGCGTTGAGCCATGACAAGGGCGCCGACGGGGCGCGCTCGCTGGAGTGGAAGGCGGCGCCGGGTAGCCTGCCGCTGGTGCTGCTGGCCTGGGCAGTGGTGGTCGTGCCGTTGGCCTGGGGCGTTTGGATTACCCTGCAGAAGACGGCTGTGCTGTTCCATTGATCAGTGGTAAAACCGGCTGACTTTGCTGGCTGTACTAGCCCTATCGCCGGCAAGCCAGCTCCCACAGGTATGCTACAGGCCTGGAAGATTGTGAGGCCCCTGTGGGAGCTGGCTTGCCGGCGATGGGCTGCAAAGCAGCCCCAAGCCATGCGGTTGTATAGACCTGTAACGGTATCCAGCCTGCGTAATTCCGCGTTTTGCCATATGTCATCCGCGTTTCAAGCCGGCGCGTTCTAGGCCTATAATGAAGCCCTTTTCGCCTAATGATTTTGCGGAGCTGGTGATGGTCGAACGTAAGGCTTCCGTCGAGCGCAATACCCTGGAAACCCAGGTCAAGTGCTCGATCAACCTCGATGGCAGTGGCAAGGCCCGATTCGATATCGGTGTGCCTTTCCTTGAACACATGCTGGACCAGATTGCCCGCCATGGGCTGATCGATCTGGATATCGAGTGCAAGGGTGACACGCATATCGACGATCACCATACCGTCGAAGACGTCGGCATCACCCTGGGCATGGCATTTGCCCAGGCCATCGGTGACAAGAAGGGCATCTTCCGCTACGGCCACGCCTATGTGCCGCTGGACGAAGCGCTGTCGCGCGTGGTTATCGACTTCTCCGGTCGCCCGGGCCTGCAGATGCATGTGCCGTACACCCGCGCCAGCGTCGGTGGCTTCGATGTCGACCTGTTCCAGGAGTTCTTCCAGGGCTTCGTCAACCACGCCCTGGTCACCCTGCACATCGACAACCTGCGTGGCCACAACACCCACCACCAGATCGAGACCGTGTTCAAGGCTTTCGGCCGCGCCCTGCGCATGGCCATTACCCTCGACGAGCGCATGGCCGGGCAGATGCCTTCCACCAAAGGGTGCCTGTAAATGCAGACGGTAGCCGTAATCGACTATGGCATGGGCAACCTGCACTCGGTGGCCAAGGCGCTCGAGCATGTAGGTGCCGGCAAGGTACTGGTCACCAGTGATGCCACGGTCATCCGCGAAGCCGACCGCGTGGTATTCCCGGGCGTGGGCGCGATTCGCGACTGCATGGCAGAAATCCGCCGCCTGGGCTTCGACAGCCTGGTGCGTGAAGTCAGCCAGGACCGCCCGTTCCTCGGCATCTGCGTGGGTATGCAGGCACTGCTCGACCACAGCGAAGAAAACGACGGTGTCGACTGTATCGGCCTGTTCCCCGGCCAGGTTCGCTTCTTCGGCAAAGACCTGCAGGAAGACGGCGAGCACCTGAAGGTGCCGCACATGGGCTGGAACGAAGTCGGCCAGACCAACGACCACCCGCTGTGGCACGACATCCCCGACCGTGCGCGGTTCTACTTCGTGCACAGCTATTACATCAATGCCGGCAAGCCGGCCCAGGTGGTCGGCCGCGGCCATTACGGTGTCGATTTCGCCGCTGCACTGGCCGATGGCTCGCGCTTTGCCGTGCAGTTCCACCCGGAGAAGAGCCATACCCATGGCCTGCAGCTGCTGCAGAACTTCGTCGCCTGGGACGGGCGCTGGTAAATGAGCAGGTCGAAGACCAAGGCCCCGGTCATCACCCTGGCCCCCGAGCAGGAGCGCGAAGCGCTGCACACGCTCAAGCGCTTCCTCGAAGATCGTTTCGAGCTGGAGCTGGGGTCGTTCGAAGTGGCCGAAGTCCTCGAACTGTTCAGCAAAGAAATTGCACCCCTTTACTACAACAGGGCGATTGCCGATGTTCAGCTGCACCTCAAGGAGCGGTTCGAGAGCATCGAAAGCGATCTGTGGGCGCTCGAGAAGCCCTGAAACCCCAAGAACAGACAGGTTCCCAAGATGCTGATTATCCCCGCTATCGATCTGAAGGACGGTGCCTGCGTGCGCCTGCGCCAGGGCCGCATGGAAGACTCCACGGTATTTTCCGACGACCCGGTGAGCATGGCCGCCAAGTGGGTCGAGGGTGGCTGCCGCCGCCTGCACCTGGTCGACCTCAACGGCGCCTTCGAAGGCCAGCCGGTCAACGGTGAAGTGGTCACCGCCATTGCCAAGCGCTACCCGACCCTGCCGATCCAGATCGGCGGTGGCATCCGCTCGCTGGAAACCATCGAGCACTACGTCAAGGCTGGCGTCAGCTACGTGATCATCGGCACCAAGGCGGTCAAGCAGCCAGAGTTCGTTGCCGAAGCGTGCAAGGCCTTCCCGGGCAAGGTCATCGTTGGCCTGGACGCCAAGGACGGCTTTGTCGCCACCGACGGCTGGGCTGAAGTGAGCTCGGTTCAGGTCATCGACCTGGCCAAGCGTTTCGAGGCCGATGGCGTCTCGGCGATCGTCTACACCGACATCGCCAAGGACGGCATGATGCAAGGCTGCAACGTGCCGTTCACCAAGGCGCTGGCAGAAGCCACTTCGATCCCGGTGATCGCCTCGGGCGGCATCCACAATCTGGGCGACATCAAGGCCCTGCTGGACGCCAAGGCCCCGGGCATCATCGGCGCCATCACCGGCCGTGCCATCTACGAAGGCACCCTCGATGTCGCCGAGGCCCAGGCCTTCTGCGACAACTACCAAGGCTGAGGACTGAACCATGGCACTGGCCAAGCGCATCATCCCTTGCCTGGACGTGGACAACGGCCGGGTGGTCAAGGGCGTCAAGTTCGAGAACATCCGTGATGCTGGCGACCCGGTGGAAATCGCCCGTCGCTACGACGAGCAAGGTGCCGACGAAATCACCTTCCTCGACATCACTGCCAGCGTCGACGGCCGCGACACTACCCTGCATACCGTCGAGCGCATGGCCAGCCAGGTGTTCATCCCGCTGACCGTGGGCGGTGGCGTGCGCACCGTGCAGGACATCCGCAACCTGCTCAATGCCGGTGCCGACAAGGTCTCGATCAACACGGCCGCGGTGTTCAACCCAGAGTTTGTCGGCGAGGCCGCGGACCGTTTCGGTTCGCAGTGCATCGTCGTCGCCATTGATGCCAAGAAGGTGTCCGGGCCAGGCGAAGAACCACGCTGGGAAATCTTCACCCACGGCGGGCGCAAGCCGACCGGGCTGGATGCCGTTGAATGGGCGAAGAAGATGGAAGGCCTGGGTGCTGGCGAGATCCTGCTGACCAGCATGGATCAGGACGGCATGAAGAACGGCTTCGACCTGGGTGTTACCCGTGCGATCAGTGATGCGCTGGGTATTCCGGTGATTGCTTCGGGCGGTGTGGGTAACCTGCAGCACTTGGCTGACGGCATTCTGGAAGGGCATGCCAGTGCGGTGCTGGCTGCCAGTATCTTCCACTTCGGTGAGTACACGGTGCCGGAAGCCAAGGCCTACATGGCTTCGCGCGGGATCGTCGTTCGCTGACCCATTGTTGGGAGGGCTTTGCCCTCCTTTCGCGACACAAGGCCGCCCCTACAGGGATATGCGTTCCCCTGTAGGAGCGGCCTTGTGTCGCGAAAGGGCCGCAAAGCGGCCCCAATGGCATCAGCCGTGGTTCTTGCCGAGCAATGCGTGATAAAGCTCGGTATCCCCAAGTATCCCCACCACCTTGTCGTTATCCTGCAACACCAGCTTGTTGCCGGTCTGATAACGAATCTGCAGCGCCTCGCGCATGCCGATATCGGCATTTACCAACGTTGGGCGGCGGCCCAGCAGCTCCACATCCTGCCCTGGTGCCCAGTTCTGCAGGTCAAGCCCGTTCTGCCCCTGGCGTGCGCGCTTGATCGAGCCACCTTCGCCAAGGTCCAGCCACGAGTCGATGCCCGGGTCCAGGCACACCGAACCGTTCACCCGCTTGCAGTTGTCCAGGCTGCGCATCAGGCTGCGCCCGCACAGCACGTTCAGTGGGTTGGTATGGGCGACAAAGGTACGCACATACTCGTCGGCCGGGTTGAGCACGATCTCTTCCGGCTTGCTGTACTGGATGATCCGCCCGTCCTTCATGATGGCGATGCGGCTACCCAGTTTCAGCGCCTCGTCCAGGTCGTGGCTGACGAACACGATGGTCTTGCTCAGCTTGGCCTGCAGGCCCAGCAACTCGTCTTGCAGGCCCTGGCGGATCAGCGGGTCCAGTGCCGAGAACGGTTCGTCCATCAGCAGGATGTCGGCATCCATCGCCAGCGCCCGGGCCAGGCCCACGCGCTGCTGCATGCCGCCAGACAGTTCGTCCGGCTTCTTGTTGCGCCACTGGGTCAGGCCCACCAGTTCGAGCTTCTCGTCTACCAGCTTGCGTCGTTCCTTCTCGGGGCGGCCCTGCATTTCCAGGCCAAAGCTGATGTTCTCGCGCACCGTCAGCCAGGGCATCAGGGCGAATTTCTGGAACACCATGGCAATGCGCTTGGTGCGCATCATCTTCAGTTCGGCCGGGGTGCAGTGGGCAATATCGATGTGCTTGCCTTCGTGCTCGACGAACAGCTTGCCGCGGCTGACGGTGTTGAGGCCGTTGATGCAGCGCAGCAAACTCGACTTGCCCGAGCCGGACAGGCCCATCAGCACGCAGATCTCGCCCTTCTGGATATCCAGGTTGGCCTTCTCGACACCCACCACCAGGCCGGTCTGCTTGAGAATCTGCTCGCGGGTCTGGCCTTGGTCGAGCAGTGCCAGCGCTTCGCGCGGCTTGTTGGAGAAGATGACGTCGACGTCTTCGAAACGAATGATGCTCATGCTTCACCCCTTACCGGCAGGTCCGGTTGCTTGCAGATACGGTCGAGCATGATCGCCAGCAGCACGATTGCCAGGCCCGCTTCGAAGCCCAGGGAAATATCGGCGGTGTTCAGTGCGTTGACCACAGGTTTGCCCAGGCCGTCAGCGCCGACCAGGGCGGCGATCACCACCATCGATAGCGACAGCATGATGCACTGGGTAACGCCGGCGGCGATGCTTGGCATCGCGTGCGGCAGTTCGATACGGGTGAGCAGCTGGCGCCGTGAGCAGCCAAAGGCCTTGCCGGCATCCATCAGCTCCTGCGGGACGTCGCAGATGCCCAGATAGGTGAGACGGATCGGGGCGGCGATGGCAAACACCACTGTCGAGATCAGCCCCGGCACCACACCCAGGCCGAACAGGGTCAGGGTGGGGATCAGGTAGACGAAGGTAGGTACCGTCTGCATCAGGTCGAGTACCGGGCGCATGGCGGTATAGAACATCGGTTTGTGCGCGGCGACGATGCCCAGTGGCACGCCGATGGCCACGCAAACCACCGTGGCGAAGGTGACCTGCGCCAGGGTTTCCATGGTTTCCTGCCAGTAACCCAGGTTGAGGATCAGCAGGAACGACAGGGCGACGAATGCGGTCAGCGCCCACTTGCGCTGGATGAAATGCGCCAGGGCGGCGAACAGAGCGATGAGCACGAACGGATTGAAGAAAGTCAGGGCACTGGTTACGCCATGGATCATGAACTCCAGGCCTTGCGCGATGGCGTCGAAGTAATTCGCGCCGTTCTGGGTCAGCCACTCGACGAACGACGCGATGTACTGGCCCAGGGGTATTTTCTGATCGATAAGCATGATAGCGAGCTTCCACCTGCATAGATTGAACTCAACCCGGGGCAGGCACGGTCCTGCCCCGAGGTAGCGCTATTGCGTATTTCGTTATTGCGTCAGCTTGGCCTTGGCCGCCTCAAGGCCGGGTTTGCCATCCACGGTGGTTACGCCGGCCAGCCAGGCATCCAGTTTGCCAGGGTTGTCCTTGAGCCACTTCTTGGCAGCCGCCTCGGGTTTCATCTTGTCGTCCAGGACATAGCCCATCATGGTGCTTTCATCCTTGAGCTCGAACGACAGGTTCTTCAACAGCTGGCCAACGTTGCTGCATTCCTGCACATAGCCCTTGCGGGTGTTGGTCAATACGGTCGCCTTGCCGAAGTCGGGGCCGAAGAATTCGTCTCCGCCGGTCAGGTACTGCATCTTGAAGCGGGTGTTCATCGGGTGCGGTTCCCAGCCGAGGAACACGATGGCCTCGCCGCGTTTCTGCGCGCGGTCGACCTGCGACAGCATGCCGGCCTCGCTGGACTGAACGATCTTGAATCCGGCGTCCTTCAGGCCGAAGGCGTTCTTGTCGATCATGCTCTGGATGGTGCGGTTGCCATCGTTGCCGGGCTCGATGCCGTAGATCTTGCCGTCCAGTTCCTGCTTGAACTTGGGAATGTCGCTGAAATCCTTCAGGCCCTTGTCATAAAGCGCCTGGGGCACGGCCAGGGTGTACTTGGCGTTTTCCAGGTTGGCGCGCACGGTTTCCACGGTGCCGGCGTCGCGATACTGCTTGATGTCGTTCTCCATGGTCGGCATCCAGTTGCCGAGAAACACGTCCAGGTCCTTGCCGGTGGCCAGCGACTTGTAGGTCACCGGTACCGAGATCATGGTGGTGTGGGTCTTGTAACCCAGTGCTTCGAGCACAACGCTGGTGGTCGCGGTGGTGACCGTGATGTCGGTCCAGCCGACATCCGAGAACCGTACCGTCTTGCATTGCTCGGGTTCGGCGGCCTGGGCCAGCAAAGGCGCGGACAGCAACGCAACCAGCAACAGCGAGGGTGAACCTTTCATGGATGGACTCCTGTGATTTTGTCTTCGGGTTCGCGTGGGTCGCCGGGCTTTCTCAGGGTCCGGTCGACCAGGCCTGCAGAGGGCAGGATGCGTGGCCGTGCTTTACGAGTCGCTTTCGATAATCCTCCAGCGCCGTGCAATCGCCTACTGGTGGGGTCGTAACCAGTACGGAACGGGTCGTATCCAGTATGGGCGATGTCGTTTATGGATTTTTCCACCCCCTCAGCCGCATTTTTACGTCACCAGGCCGCCGTAAAGCGGCGTGGCAAGGGCAGCTCCCCGGTTGAAAACAGCGCGGCGCTGCTGGACAAAAGTACGTCGGTTGCAGACGGCGAGGGGGTTGGTAAAAGCCCGATGATGCGTGCATTCAAGGCGGCCCGCTGCTTCAGCCTAGCAGTTACCCCGCCCTGCGCATGGCGCGCAGAGACAAGCCCAGCAAGAGGTGATTCGACAATGGCCATCAGCGTGTTCGACCTGTTCAAGATCGGTGTCGGGCCCTCCAGCTCCCACACCGTAGGCCCCATGCGTGCTGGCGCCCTGTTCGTCCAGGGCCTGCGCGAACGCGGCGAGCTGGAACGTGTGAAGCGGATCGAAGTGCGCCTGTATGGCTCGCTGTCGGCCACAGGTGTGGGGCACGGCACCGACAATGCCACCATCATGGGCTTGATGGGTGAATGGCCTGACGCCATCGACCCGACCCAGATCGCGCCGCGTATAGCCGACCTGCGCGAAACCAACACCCTGCAGCTGGACAGCCGCCTGCCCATCGAATTCGTCTGGGCCCGCGACATGCTGTTGCTGGACGAGAATTTGCCGTACCACCCCAACGCCATGACCCTGGTTGCCGAAGGCGAACAGGGCGAGCTGCACCGCGACACCTACTACTCGGTGGGTGGCGGCTTCGTGGTTGATGCCGCCCAGGCCGCCAGCGGCGTGCTGGATGCTGACCAGACGGTGCTGCCGTACGATTTCAATAGCGCTGCCGAACTGCTGCGCCTGTGCAAGCAAAACGACCTCAGCGTGTCGCAATTGATGATGGCCAACGAGAAGGTCTGGCGCAGCGAGGAAGAGATCCGCGCCGGCCTGCACAAGCTCTGGGAAGCCATGCAGGAATGCGTCAACAACGGCCTCAAGTACGAAGGCACGCTGCCCGGCGGATTGAACGTGCGCCGCCGCGCCGCCAAGCTGCACCGCAGCCTGCAGGAAATCGGCAAACCCAACGTGATCGGCTCGACCATGAGCGCCATGGAGTGGGTCAACCTGTTCGCCTTGGCGGTCAATGAAGAAAACGCTGCCGGGGGGCGTATGGTTACCGCACCGACCAACGGTGCGGCGGGCATCATCCCGGCGGTGTTGCACTACTACATGCGCTTCAGCGATGCGGTGGACGAGTCCAGCGTGGTCGACTTCTTCCTCGGTGCTGCCGCGGTGGGCATCCTGTGCAAGAAGAACGCCTCGATCTCTGGTGCCGAAGTGGGTTGCCAGGGGGAAGTCGGCTCGGCTTGCGCCATGGCAGCGGCGGGTCTTGCCGAAGTGCTGGGCGCGACCCCGCCACAGGTGGAGAACGCTGCCGAGATCGCCCTGGAGCACAACCTGGGCCTGACCTGCGACCCGGTTGGCGGATTGGTGCAGGTGCCGTGCATCGAGCGCAACGCTATTGCTGCGGTCAAGGCCATCAACGCAGTGCAGATGGCCTTGCGTGGTGACGGCGAGCACTTCATTTCCCTCGACCAGGTGATCCGCACCATGCGCGATACCGGGGCCGACATGCACGACAAGTATAAAGAGACTTCGCGCGGTGGTTTGGCGGTCAGCGCGATCGAGTGCTGATAGCTTGACCGGAACTCAAGGGCCTCTTCGCGGGTGAAACCGTGAAGAGGCCCTTGAGTTTGACGCAGGTGCAGCACAGCCCCCCAATGCATCCTTATGGTGCAGCGCGACGCATACCAATCGTCGGGTGTCGTAATCAGTGCGGGCATTGTCGGTGACACTCAAGAGTGTCGTTTCTGGGCATCCTACACTGCGCGTGTCACCAAATTGCTCAGCCATTCCACGCACACCGCCTAGCACGCCCGTTCTACGATGATTGACCAACTCGATCAAAGCACCTGATTTGCCTAACAAAGGCGTCGTTTTCAGGTTTTTTTGGATGGCCGTTCAACTTCAGGCACGGCGTTTGCGTAGAGATTGGTACCAAGGCCCCCACACATGAAACCGGGGCCATACATAACAAGAAATCAGTGCTCGCCTGAGGCACCCCCTGCATTTGTGTGAGGAGAAATCGCGATGACGTCGTACACCTCCGGGAACCCAACCCAGAACCGCACAGCCCCCCAGTCCATCGGGTTTCTCCTATTGGACAATTTCACCCTGATTTCCCTGGCGTCGGCCGTCGAGCCGCTGCGCATGGCCAACCAGCTGTCCGGCCGCGAGCTGTACCGCTGGCACACCCTAACCGCCGATGGTGGACAGGTGTGGGCCAGCGATGGCTTGCAGATAACCCCTGACGCCGCGATGCACAGTGCGCCTCCCATCGATACCGTGATTGTTTGCGGCGGCGTGGGCATCCAGCGCAGTGTCACCCGCGAGCATGTCACCTGGTTGCAAACCCAGGCCCGCCAGTCGCGCCGCCTGGGCGCGGTATGCACCGGCAGCTGGGCCTTGGCCTGTGCCGGGCTGCTGGATGGTTTCGATTGCAGTGTGCACTGGGAGTGCCTGGCCGCGATGCAAGAGGCTTTCCCGCGCGTCAACATGAGCACCCGCCTGTTCACCCTCGACCGTAACCGCTTCACCAGCTCCGGCGGTACTGCGCCGCTGGACATGATGCTGCACCTGATCAGCCGCGACCACGGCCGTGAACTGTCGGCGGCGATCTCCGAAATGTTCGTCTACGAGCGCATCCGCAACGAGCAGGATCACCAGCGCGTGCCGCTCAAGCACATGCTTGGCACCAACCAGCCAAAGCTGCAGGAAATCGTTGCGCTGATGGAGGCCAACCTCGAAGAGCCGATCGACCTGGACGAACTGGCGGTATACGTGTCGGTATCGCGCCGGCAGCTCGAGCGCCTGTTCCAGAAGTACCTGCACTGTTCGCCGTCGCGTTACTACCTGAAGCTGCGCCTGATCCGCGCCCGGCAGCTGCTGAAGCAGACGCCGATGTCGATCATCGAAGTGGCGTCGGTGTGCGGCTTCGTGTCTACCCCGCACTTCTCCAAATGCTACCGCGAGTATTTCGGCATTCCGCCGCGTGACGAGCGCGTGGGCTCCAACACCGCGCAGCAGGTGGCGATGATGCCGATCCCGCAGGCCATGACCCTGTCGCCGCACAGCGGGCCGATGGCGGCCCTGAGCCAGGCGCGCAATGAGTCGACCTTTGCCAGTGTAAGGCTCTGAAACGGAGCCGGCCTCTTCGCGGGCTTGCCCGCTCCCACAGGAGGTGCACAGTATTTGAACTCTGTGCAATCCCTGTGGGAGCGGGCAAGCCCGCGAAGAGGCCGGTGCAGGAAAACTCTGTCAGCCGCGCTTGTTGAACTGCGCCAACGCCGGCAACAGCTGTTTGTCGATAGCCTGGCGCACCGCCGGCAGGATCGTCGCACTACCGGTATACATCTGCTCCACCATCCCCTTCAGCGCCCGTGCATTGGGCTCGGTCAGCCCACGCACCACCGCTTCGCACGCCTGCTCGGCAGTAGCGCCGGCCGGAATCTCGAACCCGCGCGCGCGCAGGTGGCCTGCCAGATCGTCCTGGTCAATCAAATCCGCATGCATCATGGCTGTTGTCCCTTTTATCGCTAAGAGAGTGCTGCTGTGATTTACGACCGATTCTGTGACGCCGGCGACATGCCCGCAACAACAGAATGGCGCCATGGCTGCTTTGGCTAAGAACAGGTCGTTTACGGCTAAATCCAGTGTTCGGTAAGTGCGCAAACTCAAGCCATCTGCCGCAACGGAGGGTTTGGTCACCCTCGTTCGTGTACAGTGGATGTTGCTCGCTCTTGGCCCCGGATGCTCACGGCTTTCCGGGGTTATTTTTTGCCTGAATACATGACCTGTGGGAGCGGGCGTGCCCGCGAATGCGATGGTGGATTTACCGCCGCATTCGCGGGCACGCCCGCTCCCACAGGTTATATGTTGCTGCTCAGTTTGGTGTAGGCAGGGCTATCACACGGCCGACGAACTCAGCCGGGGGCACATCCTGCTGCTCATCCACCAACCCTTGCAGCAACCCGACACTACGCTCACTGAACGGCGCCGACCTCGGCCCCGCCAGGTCCACATGCAGCAGCATCTGCTCACTGGCCGCCAGCGCTTCGGCGAACCCTGCCCGGTGCAGGCTGTGGTACGCATGCAGGCGCTTGCGATCAAAGCCGATGATCTGCGTCTGCACCCATACCTCGGTGCCCAGCTTCACTTCGTGCAGGTAGTTGATGTGCGCCTCCAGGGTGAACAGCGAGTTATCGCTCTGGCCGCGGCTGTCGGCATCCAGGCCGATGCGCTCCATCAGCGCGTCGGTGGCGTAGCTGAAGATCAGCAGGTAGTAGGCATCGCGCAGGTGCCCGTTGTAGTCGACCCAGTCCTCCTGGACCGGGGTGCGGTAGGTGATCAGTGCGGGCATCGCGGTCTCCTCAGTCGCCGAAAGCCATACCGTGCTTGGCCTTGCTGGTCTTCACCGCTTCCAGCACTGCCAACAGGGTGTCATCACGATAGCGCTCCAGCGCGGCGATGCTGCGATCCGCCAGTTGCTCGGAGGTCCCTTCGACCACATCGTCGATCAACTTGTCGGTGAGTTCCGGCGCCGGCAGGTAGGTCCAGGGCAGTTTCAACGCCGGGCCGAACTGGGCCATGAAGTGACGCATGCCCGCATCACCACCGGCCAGGGTGTAGGTGAGGAACGTGCCCATGAACGACCAGCGCAGGCCGGCGCCGAAGCGGATGGCATCGTCGATCTCGCCGGTGCTGGCCACGCCGTCGTTGACCAAGTGCAGTGCTTCGCGCCACAGCGCTTCGAGCAGGCGGTCGGCGATGAACCCGGGCACTTCCTTGCGTACGTGTAGCGGGCGCATGCCCAGGGCGGTGTAGATGGTCCGGGCCGCTTCGATGGCCTCGGGAGCGGTGCGGTTGCCGCCGACGATTTCCACCAGCGGCAGCAGGTACACCGGGTTGAACGGGTGGCCGACCACGCAGCGCTCGGGGTGGGTGGCCGACTCGTAGAACTCGCTGGGCAGCAGGCCCGAGGTGCTGGAACCGATGATCGTGTCGGGTTTGGCGGCGGCGCTGATCTTTGCGTGCAGGTCGAGCTTCAGGTCCAGGCGTTCAGGGGCGCTTTCCTGGATGAAATCGGCGTCGCGGACGCATTCCTCGATGGTGGCGACGAACTTCAGGCGGTCTTGTGATGCGCCTGGTGCCAGGCCTTGCTTTTCCAGTGCCGGCCAGGCGTTGGCGATGCGCTTGCGCAAGGCCTGCTCGGCGCCTGGCGCCGGGTCCCAGGCGACCACGTCCAGGCCGTGGGCCAGGGCGCGCGCGACCCAGCCGCTGCCGATCACGCCACTACCCAGCGCGGCGAAGGTCTTGATCTCGGTGATGAAGGTCATGTTGGGCTCCTGAAAGTGTCAGCGGCGTTTGAGGTTCATCTTTTCCCGGCCTTCGGCCGGGGTCAGCACACGGGCGCCAAGGCGCGAAATGATTTCCACCGCGCGCTCGACCAACTGGCCGTTGCTGGCCAGCACGCCACGGTCCAGGTAAAGGTTGTCCTCCAGGCCCACCCGCACGTTGCCGCCCAGCAGCACCGCCTGTGCGGCCATCGGCATCTGCATGCGACCGATACCGAACCCGGCCCAGGTGACGTTTGGCGGCAAGTTGTCGGCCATCGCCTTCATGGTGGTGGTATCGGCCGGAGCGCCCCACGGGATACCCAGGCACAGCTGGAACAGCGGGTCTTCGAGCAGGCCTTCCTTCATCATCTGCTTGGCAAACCACAGGTGGCCGGTGTCGAAGATTTCCAGCTCGGCTTTTACCCCCAGCTCGGTAATGCGCTTGGCGCCGGCGCGTAGTTGTGCCGGGGTGGAGACGTAGATCGAGTTGCCGTCGCCGAAGTTGAGGGTGCCGCAGTCGAGGGTGCAGATTTCCGGCAGCAGCGCTTCGACATGGGCCAGACGCTCCAGTGGGCCGATCAGGTCGGTACCCGCGCCGAACTCCAGTGGTGTTTCACCCGGGCCGATTTCCAGGTCGCCACCCATGCCCGCGGTAAGGTTGACGATGATGTCCACGTCGGCTTCGCGGATGCGCTCCATGACTTCTCGATACAGCGCCACGTCACGGCTGAAGCGGCCGGTTTGCGGGTCGCGCACGTGGCAGTGGACCACGGTGGCGCCGGCTTTGGCGGCCTCTACGGCAGACTCGGCGATCTGCTTGGGGGTGACTGGAACAAGGTGGCTTTTCGAGGCGGTGTCGCCGGCGCCGGTGAGGGCGCAGGTGATGATGACGTCGTGGTTCATGTCGGGGTTCCTTGAGAGAGCTGTGGTGGCCTTTTCGCGGGCATGCCCGCTCCCACAGGGTCTGCGCAGACCTTGTTCTATGCGCTGTACCTGTAGGAGCAGCCTTGTGCTGCGAAGGGGGGGTGTCAGTTGGCAGTGAGCTTGAGGTTGTCAGCAGCCGGCTTGCCATCGAAGGTGGTCACACCCTCCAGCCAGCGGGCCTTGTCCTCGGGGTGGTCCTTGAGCCACTGGCGGGCCGACTCCAGCGCATCCTTGTGGTCGAGCAGCGGCTGCATCATGCGGCTCTCGTCCTCGGCACTGAAATTCAGGTTGGCCAGCAGGCGGTGGGCGTTGGGGCAGCGTTCGGCGTAGTCCGGCGCGGTCACCGTCCACACTGTCGCGCGGCCTTCGTCAGGGCCCAGGGCGTCCTGGCTGTCGCCCAGGTAGACCATGTCGATATTCACGTTCATCGGGTGCGGTGCCCAGCCGAAGAACACCACAGCCTCGTTGCGCCGCACCGCGCGGTCGACGGCGGCGAGCATGCCGGCCTCGCTGGACTCGACCAGCTGGAACTTGCCCAGGCCGAACTGGTTCTTGGCGATCATCGCCTTGATCTGGGTATTGGCGCCGGAGCCTGGTTCGATGCCGTAGATTTTCCCACCCAGTTCCTTCTCGAATTTGTGGATGTCGGCGAAGGTCTTCAGGCCCTTGTCGGCCAGGTACTTGGGCACCGCCAGGGTGGCGCGGGCGTCTTCCAGGCTCGGCTTGTCGAGCACCTTGACCTGTTTGGCGTCGACGAACGGTGTGATGGTCTGGGTCATGATAGGGTTCCAGTAACCCAGGAACATGTCCAGGCGCTTGTCGCGGATGCCGGCGAAGATGATCTGCTGTGAAGCGCTGGTCTGCTTGGTCTGGTAGCCAAGGCCATCGAGCAGCACCTGCGCCATGGCGCTGGTGGCGATGACGTCGGTCCAGTTGACCACGCCCAGACGGACGTTCTTGCAAGCCGCGGGCTCGGCGGCGAATAGTGGGGAAGTGGCGATGCTGCTCAGGGCAAGGGTCAACAGGCTGCGGCGGATCAAGCTGTGCATGGTGGCTCTCCATCGGCAGTGCATATTGTTATTGGGGTTCGACCTCTCTGGGTCGTATGAAGAAGCTACGCTGCTGTCAGGGTGGAAAATCGCACCCTGGCGACCAACATTTGCACGGAGGCGACCACCTTTGCCGTGGAGCATGCAATGCCGCAAATCATTCACTTCCTGTTGTTGCCCGGGTTCTCGGCCATGGGTTTCATCAGTGCCCTGGAACCACTGCGGGTGGCCAACCGCTTCAAGGGCCCGTTGTATCGCTGGCAGGTGTTGAGCCTGGACGGCGGGGCGGTGCTGGCCAGCAATGGCATGTCGGTGAACGCCGATGCAGCGCTGGCGGCGGGCGAGCCTGGTGGCATCCTGCTGATCGTCGCCGGTTTCGAGCCATTGGCCTGTTATGGGCCGGCGCTGCAGCAGGCGCTACGCCGCCTGGACCATGAGGGGGTGGTTCTGGGTGGCATCGATACCGGCGCGGTGGTGCTGGCCGAGGCCGGCCTGCTCGACGGCCACCGCGCCACCGTGCACTGGGAGGCGCTGGAGGCGTTCAAGGAGCGCTATCCACGCTTGCAGGTGACCCAGGAGCTGTTCGAGATCGATCGGCGTCGCATCACCTGCGCAGGCGGTACCGCGTCAATCGACCTGATGCTTGACCTGATCGGCCAGGCCCATGGCAGCGAGCTGGCGGTGCAGGTGTCCGAGCAGTTCGTGCTCGGGCGTATTCGCCAGCGCCAGGACCACCAGCGCATGCAGATCGCCAGCCGTTACTGCATCAGCAACAAGAAGCTCGTAAAGGTGATCGGCGAGATGGAGCGAAATATCGAGCAGCCGCTCAACACCCAGGTGCTGGCCGATGCAGTGCAGGTGACTCGGCGGCAACTGGAGCGCCTGTTCCGCTTGCATCTGGACGACACGCCCAGTGGCTTCTATCTGCGATTGCGACTGGACAAGGCTCGGCAGCTATTGCGCCAGACCGACATGAGTGTGCTGGAGGTGGCGGTGGCGTGCGGGTTCGAGTCGGCGTCGTATTTCACACGCAGCTACCGGGCACGGTTCGAGCGGTGTCCGCGGGAGGATCGGTTGGCCCGGGTGGTGTGACTGGTCCTCGTGAGCCATTGAGGTTCAACTCTCGCCTCCTTGGAAAACTTGTTTGGTTAGACGAGGTGGGAGCCCCGATCAGTTATTTGACCGCCTTTACAACTGATCGGGGGGGCACATATTAGGGTTGAGCAAATCCTGGTTTGCCGTTTGCAGCACGCCAAGCCTTCACCTCGGCCACAATTTGCTCAGGGCTATCTTTCCCTTCCTCTGGGTAAAAAAGAAGATCTGATCCAGCAGGGTGCTCTGACAGTTGCTCAAATTTCTCCACAGCGCTACGGTGCGCTTCGTCGCTAGGGTAGTCAACTATGTATATTTTTTTTACAAACTCCAAAAAATCTGTTTCTTTAATATCGCTAATAGAATCATTCATTTTTAATTGCCTTGGTGAATTTGGATATGGAGGTCGGGAGTCGTAAGGAAAATGTTCTCTGCGTTGTACACTTCTCCGCCCCGAGAAATCAATGTTTTATGATGCAGTTCCACCACAACTCGTTTCCCGACACGAGCATTTTTGGGAACGTACGGAGCGAGCCCTTTTCTCATCCTAGAAATGTTCACCCGACTGAATTGTTTTGAAAGCATTTCGTCATTGCCAATTGCTTTCCAGATCGCTTCCCTCATGGACCGCCAATTTGGGAAGTTTCTCCCCCGCAGCAAGTCAGCAACCTGCATTGGAATGGGGGCTCCTTCACCTGTCGAAGCGCCTCTAGACCACGATTCGTCAACTTGAGGGCCGTACCCACTTGCCGTACCAGGATCTTCTCGCCGATCCCTGAACATTGTGTAGATTGGCGGCAGCCCCGAGTCTGCAGGAAAAACAACGATGTAGTCATCAAGGTTGGCGTCAGCAATACCTGGGTAGCTGTCAATCCTGATTTCAACCGGTAGCAATTCAGCTCCGGGATAAATCTTCGGAGGTTTTTGCTCAGAGGGCAGGCTGGTAGAGGAGTCTCCTGGTTTGTCGATAGGAGTCCAGGTGAGGGTCCGCGGCGGTGAGTCTGCGGTGGTCGCGGTATAGATGTTGCGTTGTGCGTCGAATGAAGCGGTAAGTACACGTACCTCAAATGGAACGGGGCCGCCGTTAGCTTTGACTACGAAAATTTCCGAGGCGCCCTCGGCCGTGGTCCGGGAGCTGAAACGGTAGGGCATCTCAGCTGTGCTGCTTATGCCTTCATTGGTTGCCAATGCTATGCTTACTTGGGGAGCTAGATCTGACAGCGGCGTTTGCAGGCTGTAGCGATCAGGGAGCTCACCATTACCGAGCCGAGGCGAGTAGAGCAAAGCCGAAACACCGACGATGAAACCCGAGCCTACAGCGACCGCATAACCTTCTAGTGCTCCAATCGCAGTTCCTAATACTGTGCGAAGTGAGAACAGGGGGGTATTACTCGACACTGTGCCTGCAGCCGTAAGCACGACCGAGCTGATTTGTGCAATGGAACCAGATGTAGAGTATGTATTTGCTGCTCGGACTGTGGCAGTTTCGGCGGCGATACGCTCGGCTTCGGCCTTCGCGGCAGCCTCGGCGGCGATACGCTCGGCTTCGGCCTTCGCGGCAGCCTCGGCGGCGATACGCTCGGCTTCGGCCTTCGCGGCAGCCTCGGCGGCGATACGCTCGGCTTCGGCCTTCGCGGCAGCCTCAGCGGCGATACGCTCTGCTTCGGCATTTGCGGCAGCTCTGGCTGCCATACGCGCGGCTTCTCGGGCTTGGACGCGGGCCCGTACTTGCTCTGTAGTGCTGCCCTGCAATTGTTGCGATAGATGATAAATCTGGAGTGCAATAAAGTCCCTAGGGAAGGTCTGAAGTAGCCCTGTATTTCCGGTCGACTTCAGCCCTCGCTGCTTTTGAAAGCGGGCCGTCGATCAAATTCGACCAGGTAACCCGCTCAGTTCTCCGTTTTTGGCCGCCGCGAGCACCTCGCAGCAGCCATTTTCCGCATTACAGGTGCACCTTTCCTGCGGTAGTCAGCAAATGTCGGCGCGCCATCCATAGGTTCGACAGCGCGAACAGCGTCACCAGCTGAGCGGTGTTCTTGGCCAGGCCACGGAAGCGCACCTTCACGTAACCGAACTGGCGCTTGATCACTCGAAACGGGTGCTCGACCTTCGCTCGCACTTGTGCCTTGGCCTTCTCGATCTTGCGCTTGGCTTTGTACAGGGCGCTGCGTTTATCGAGCTTCTTGTAGGTGCTGCGGCGTGCTGCGACCTGCCAGATCACTTCGCGGCCAGCATGTTCGGGGCGCTTTTCGACGCCGGTGTAGCCGGCATCGGCGCAGACGACGTTCTCGTCACCGTGCAGCAGTTTTTCGACCTGGGTGATATCCGCCACGTTGGCTGCCGTGCCTACCACGCTGTGTACCAGCCCCGACTCATCATCCACGCCGATGTGCGCCTTCATGCCAAAGTAATACTGGTTCCCTTTCTTGCTCTGGTGCATTTCCGGGTCGCGCTTGCCGTCCTGGTTCTTGGTCGAGCTGGGCGCGTGGATCAGTGTGGCATCGACGATAGTGCCCTGGCGCAGCGACAGGCCGCGATCCCCCAGGTAGCCATTGATTACGCCGAGGATGCCGGCTGCCAGCTCATGTTTCTCCAGCAAGCGACGGAACTTGAGGATGGTGGTTTCGTCGGGAATACGCTCGAGGCTCAGCCCGGCGAACTGACGCAGGATGGTCGTCTCGTAGAGCGCTTCTTCCATGGCCGGGTCGCTGTAGCCGAACCAGTTCTGCATCAGATGGATACGTAACATGGCCATCAGCGGATAGGCTGGACGACCACCTTCACCCTTTGGGTAGTGTGGCTCGATCAGGGCAATCAATCCCTTCCACGGCACCACCTGATCCATCTCGATCAGGAACAATTCCTTACGGGTCTGCTTGCGCTTGCCGGCGTACTCGGCGTCGGCGAAGGTCATCTGCTTCATGGAAAAACTCGGCTGGCGGGATCGGCGTATTTCACCAGATTCAGGAAGTCTTTTTCAGACCTTCCCTAGTCTTAGAGTGGGCGTAGCTCTGTGTGGCTCTCTGAACGAAAAGGTCTGGGTTGTCGCTTATTTTTCCATATTTTTGCTCGTAACTGGAGATGACGGATGCAGAAGACCTCCATGTAGGATTGAAACCTAATAGTTGTCTGGCATTAGTGTCGAGAAGCGGTATCTCATCTAGTTTTTGTAGAATTAGGTCCTCCATTGCATATTTTCGCGCATTGATGTCATTTGCGTAGAGAGTGGCTGCCAGTTCCTCAACTTCTTCAGTTACTGATTGAATAATGTTGCCTAATTCAAATTTGCTGGTGTTCTCACTTCTGATTGCATCCAGCAGTTGCTCTGGTTTCGGGAGTGCCGTTGGAGAAGGAGTGGCAGGTGGTATATCAGAGATGAATGGGCCAGGCGCGGCATATGGCCAGTGAGGTAACCCAAAGGGATAAAGTGTGGGGAGTATTACTGGGATTCTATTTGTAGGATAGACATACTGGTCAGGTAGAACTAAAGGGCCCTGCATGTGACGCTCCAATTGAAAAGCAGCAGTTAGCTGCGGAGCTTGGAATCTTCGGCATTTGGCAGGGTTTAATGGAGAGAGATATAGTTCCCGGCTATCTGGTGTTTCTTGACTTAGCTTGGATTTCACGGCGCATCTAATGACCGTATTATTAGCTGTGTTGGGCTAGGGCGGCAGCCAATACTGAGATCGAGAGCTGAATTTCGCTTTTTAAGTCATCTCATGATGGTTGTTTTGATTTTTTACAATGTAAGTGAGGAGCGGTGCGTGATGACTGCTGCCCCATGGACTGCAGGTATTCCGAGCGGTCATTGCTGCGTTACGTAAAGCAAGTATCCCAGACCGCCTGAAGCGCCTTGTTGCCAGGCTTGTCGGCATAGGGCTCGACCTCTCGGTCAGCATCCCGCAGCTGCGCCAAGAGCTTTTCGGCTGCGTCCATGCGCCGACCAAGGCAGTGTCCTTGTCGCTTTGATCGGCATACTGGTCGAGAATGTGCTGGATTAGGTCGCGCAGCGCACCGCAATTATCGGGGCGGCGATGAAGGGGCTTTCATCGTCTCAGATATGGATCAGGAGTATCCGCTGTCTGAGGGGCTGAGCATGGCGCAATCGGTAGGAGGTATCGAGCGAATCGGCCAAGTTACCTACCGAACAGAAGCCAAACTGGGAAAAAGTAACTGAAATCTTTCGCGCGGCCCATGGAGGCTCTGTGCCGTGCGTTCTGGCGACCAATATTTGCACGGTGGCGACCACCCTCAGCCTTGGAGCGTGCAATGCCGCCTGGTTAGAACTGATCGAGGTCAGAAAGCGCCTGGAGGCGGTTTTCGACCTGTACTCGCCGCGCCTCGAAAGCCCGGGCGTCGAGTTTCGCGCCCATGTGGTCCAGTTGCAGGGCAAGGCGCGTACGTGGGGCATCCGGGTCGGTCGAACAGCACAGGTTGAAGACGATCGCCAGCGGGCTTCCGCTATCATCCAGGTCAAATTCGATGCGCAGGTGCGAGCTGGCCGAGGTGCTGCGCAGCAGGGCGAGGTCTGGCTGTTTCAAGCCATTAAGTATGTCGTTGGCAACCCGCTCGAACTTGAGGTTGCGACGCTGGGGCGCTGGAATCCAGCCGTTGAAGACGTCTTGAAACACAGCATCCGTGGGTACGCAGTTGATGCTTTTCGTTGTCCGCTCGATCAGTTCGACACCGCTGTTTTCCAGGCCCTGCAGAAAACGGTTGAACCAGCGCTGGCCATCCTGTTGGCGATCGTGAACCTGGTTGGCTTCCAGTTGCGCCAGGCGCAAGCAGGCATGAAGGTCTTCCCAGGGTTGGGTGGCAGGTTTGGTGGGCATGCTTCTGGCCCTCGCCGTAGGCGTAGGAAGGGGAACCTGGCGCCGCATGGCGGCGCCAGGCGCAGGTCAGATGTCCAGCGCCAGGATGTCGAACGCTTGGCTGGCCAGCTTCATCCTGACGGCTTCGCGCATGGCGTCGAAGTGGCGAACACTGAACGAGCCCTGCTGCGAGGCCCGGTATACCCTGGTGTTCGACTTGTCGATGATGCGGCCAGCGGAACCTGCGGTTTTCTCAGCCTTGTCATAGCTCAGCTGAACGCTGGTCATGTGCATGATCGGCAGGCCTTGCGGTGTCATCTCGCAGGCCGAAATCTGAATGGTGCTGGATTTGCCCGAAACGCTCACGCTGCTTTCTTCGAGCAGTTGCTGCGCCTTGGGTGTTTGCACGATCACTTCGAAGGAGCGTTTTACACAGCGGCTCAGGCGGTGGCTGGCGCCGATCTGGACGGTGACGATCTGCGGCACCAGGGTGGCCAGCGTGTGGGTGTCCTTGTCGATTGCCTCCTCGACATGGGCGGCGCCGGTCAGCGTCCAGCCGAACTTGCCCAGGCCGTCGTTGTAGAAGTTGTACCACTCGCGCTGCTGGGTTTCCTTGTCGAACTTCTTGTTTGCCGACAGGTTCATCAAGCGCATGCCATCGAGCACGTCTTCGGCAACGCTGGCAGGTACATCCGGGGCAAAGATGCAGACGGTGTTGGCAACCATGACGGCGCGTTCTTCGCCTTCTTTCTTCAGGGCGGCAATGGCGCTGTTCATGTCGGTCTTGCTGATAGTAGAGGTCATGTCTTGGTTTCCGATCGAGTTCATCATCGGCACCTCGGGTGAGGCGCCGGGGACGCACTTTGGTTCGGATCGTCAAGACAGATAAGCCGAAAGCCTTTCCTGCCGAGGAACTCCCTTACTGCTGGCCGATGGACTGCAGGTACTCCGAGCGGTCATCGCTGCGTTGTGCCACGCAGGTGTTCCACGCTGCTTCGAACGCCTTGCTGCCCGGTTTCTCGGCATAGGTTTCGACCTTGCAGTCGGCATCGCGCAGTTGCGTCCACAGTTTCTCGGCCGCCTCCATGCGCCCTGCCAAGGCGTCTGCCTTGTCGCCTTCGTCGGCGTACTGGTCGCGAATGCGCTGTATCAGGTCGTCATACGCCGACTTAAGTTCACGCTCGGCCGTCTGCTTGTTGAACGCCGCGCAAGCGAATGTCTGCTGGTCGGTCTCGACGTTGTCGCACGGGGTGCTTTCTTCCTCGCCGGCCTGGGCGCCCGATACGACAGCCAGCAGTACCAGCCATGCCATTGATTTCATCCGTTTTCTCCTCAACAAGGCTGACGAATCGGCTGGATTCTCGCTCAGCCGCCGACAAGACGATAGCTCCCTGAAGAAATGTTCATGAAACGGTCGGGAATGTCGTTATCGAGACTGTCTCTCATCGCCAGACGGCGCGCCAGAGGGCGCGATGTCGCGCATTGACGCTTTCGGCAAACCCCCTGTCGTTTTTGCATCGGGGCGCCTTTGGGCACAGGCATATGCTGGCCCCAAAGCGCCGGCAATAAGGTTTGGCGCAAACCCATTCAATAAAAGGGGACAGCCTGATGAGCCCAGCCGAACTTCACGCCGACAGCATCGTCATCGACGGCCTGATCATTGCCAAATGGAACCGCGAGCTGTTCGAAGACATGCGCAAAGGCGGGCTGACTGCGGCCAACTGCACGGTGTCGGTCTGGGAAGGCTTCAAGGCTACCGTCGACAACATCGCCGCCAGCCAGAAGCTGATCCGCGATAACAGCGACCTGGTGATGCCGGTACGCACCACCGCCGACATCCGCAAGGCCAAGGAACTGGGCAAGACCGGCATTCTCTTCGGCTTCCAGAACGCCCACGCCTTTGAAGACCAGATCGCCTACGTCGACGTGTTCAAGCAGCTGGGCGTGGGTATCGTGCAGATGTGCTACAACACCCAGAACCTGGTCGGTACCGGTTGCTATGAGCGAGACGGCGGCCTGTCGGGCTTCGGTCGCGAGATCGTTGCCGAAATGAACCGCGTCGGCATCATGTGCGACTTGTCCCACGTGGGCTCCAAGACCTCCGAAGAAGTCATCCTCGAGTCGAAAAAGCCGGTCTGCTACTCGCACTGCCTGCCTTCGGGCCTGAAAGAGCACCCGCGCAACAAGTCGGACGAAGAGCTGAAGTTCATCGCCGACCACGGCGGTTTCGTTGGTGTGACCATGTTCGCGCCGTTCCTGGCCAAGGGCATCGACTCGACCATCGACGACTACGCCGAAGCCATCGAGTACACCATGAACATCGTCGGTGAAGACGCCATCGGTATTGGTACCGACTTCACCCAAGGCCACGGCCAGGACTTCTTCGAATACCTGACCCACGACAAGGGCTACGCCCGTCGGCTGACCAACTTCGGCAAGATCATCAACCCGCTGGGCATCCGCACTGTGGGCGAATTCCCCAACCTCACCGAAACCTTGCTCAAGCGCGGCCACTCCGAGCGCGTGGTGCGCAAGATCATGGGTGAGAACTGGGTCAACGTCCTCAAGGACGTGTGGGGCGAGTAAGCCGCTCTCCAAGCCTGAAAGCCCCTGCCAGCAACGCCGGGGCATCCCGATAAAAAATTTTATGGAGTTGAGTTTCCATGGCCAAGATCGCCCCGCAATTGCCAATCGAAGTAGACAGCGAGACCGGTGTCTGGACCAGCGACGCCTTGCCGATGCTGTATGTGCCGCGCCATTTCTTCGTCAACAACCACATGGGCATCGAAGAAGTCCTGGGCGCCGACAAGTACGCCGAGATCCTCTACAAGGCCGGCTACAAGTCCGCCTGGCACTGGTGTGAAAAAGAAGCCGAGTGCCACGGCCTGGAAGGCGTGGCGGTGTTCGAGCACTACATGAAGCGCCTGAGCCAGCGCGGCTGGGGCCTGTTCGAAATCCAGGACATCGACCTCGACAAGGGCACCTGCAGCGTCAAGCTCAAGCACTCCGCGTTCGTGTACGTCTATGGCAAGTGCGGCCGCAAGGTCGACTACATGTTCACCGGCTGGTTCGCCGGCGCCATGGACCAGATTCTCGCTGCCCGCGGCAGCTCGATCCGCACCGTGGCCGAACAGGTCTATGGCGGGTCGGAAGAAGGCCACGAAGATGGCCTGTTCGTTACAAAGCCGTTGTAAGCCGGAGATAGCGTCATGGCATTCGAAGCAATGTTCCAGCCGATCCAGATCGGTAAACTGACCATCCGCAACCGTGTGCTCAGCACCGCGCACGCCGAGGTCTACGCCACTGACGGCGGCATGACGACCGACCGCTACGTGAAGTACTACGAAGAAAAGGCCAAGGGCGGTATCGGCCTGGCGATCTGCGGCGGCTCGTCGGTGGTGGCCATCGACAGCCCGCAGGAGTGGTGGGCGTCGGTCAACCTGTCGACCGACCGCATCATCCCGCACTTCCAGAACCTGGCCGACGCCATGCACAAGCATGGCGCCAAGATCATGATCCAGATTACCCACATGGGCCGTCGCTCGCGCTGGGACGGCTTCAACTGGC
Source organism: Pseudomonas sp. s4 (assembly GCF_046764235.1). Taxonomy (NCBI): domain Bacteria; kingdom Pseudomonadati; phylum Pseudomonadota; class Gammaproteobacteria; order Pseudomonadales; family Pseudomonadaceae; genus Pseudomonas; species Pseudomonas sp. s4. The sequence continues at coordinate 400,384 of NZ_CP177209.1, forward strand.
CGACCCTGATGTCGCCGTCGGGTATCCGTGAACCCGTGCACCGCGCCACCTGCAAGACCATCGAGGTGGAAGAGATCTGGCGCGTGATCGGCAACTACGCGCAAGCTGCCCGCCGCGCCAAGGAAGGTGGCCTGGACGGCGTGGAACTGTCGGCCGTGCACCAGCACATGATCGACCAGTTCTGGAGCCCGCGGGTCAACAAGCGTACCGACGAATGGGGCGGTACCTTCGAAGGCCGCATGAAGTTCGGCCTCGAAGTACTGAAGGCTGTGCGCGCCGAGGTCGGTGACGACTTCTGCGTGGGCATGCGTATCTGTGGCGACGAGTTCCACCCCGATGGCCTCAGCCACGAGGACATGAAGCAGATCGCTGCCTACTACGACGCCACTGGCATGCTCGACTTCATCGGCGTGGTCGGTTCGGGTTGCGACACCCACAACACCCTGGCCAACGTAATCCCGAACATGAGCTACCCGCCGGAGCCGTTCCTGCACCTGGCGGCCGGTATCAAGGAAGTGGTCAAGGTCCCGGTGCTGCACGCGCAGAACATCAAGGACCCGAACCAGGCCACGCGTATCCTCGAAGGTGGCTACGTGGACATGGTCGGCATGACCCGTGCGCACATGGCTGACCCGCACCTGATCGCCAAGATCAAGATGGGCCAGATCGACCAGATCAAGCAGTGCGTCGGTGCCAACTACTGCATCGACCGCCAGTACCAGGGCCTGGATGTACTGTGCATCCAGAACGCCGCGACCTCCCGTGAATACATGGGCGTGCCGCATATCATCGAGAAGACCACCGGCGCCAAGCGCAAGGTGGTGGTAGTTGGCGCCGGCCCGGCCGGCATGGAAGCGGCCCGCGTGGCTGCCGAACGTGGCCACGATGTGACCCTGTTCGAGAAGAAGGAGCAGATCGGCGGGCAGATCACCATCGCCGCCAAGGCCCCGCAGCGCGACCAGATCGCCGGTATCACCCGCTGGTACCAGCTGGAGCTGGCGCGCCTGAAGGTCGACCTGCGCCTGGGCACCGCCGCCGACGTGGCTGCCATCCAGGACCTGCGCCCGGACATCATCGTGCTGGCGGTGGGTGGGCATTCCTTCCTGGAGCAGAACGAGCACTGGGGCGCCGCCGAAGGGCTGGTGGTCAGCAGCTGGGACGTGCTCGACGGCAAGGTTGCGCCGGGCAAGAACGTGCTGGTGTACGACACCATCTGCGAGTTCACCGGCATGTCGGTGGCTGACTTCATCGCCGACAAGGGCAGCCAGGTCGAGATCGTCACCGACGACATCAAGCCGGGTGTGGCCATGGGCGGTACTACCTTCCCGACCTACTACCGCAGCATGTACCCGAAAGAAGTGATCATGACCGGCGACATGATGCTGGAAAAGGTCTACCGCGAAGGCGACAAGCTGGTGGCGGTGCTGGAAAACGAATACACCGGCGCCAAGGAAGAGCGCGTGGTCGACCAGGTGGTGGTGGAGAACGGCGTGCGTCCTGACGAGCAGCTGTACTACGCACTGAAGGAAGGTTCGCGCAACAAAGGCCAGATCGACGTGGAGGCACTGTTCGCCATCAAGCCACAGCCGATCCTCAGCCAGCCGGGCGAAGGCTACCTGCTGTACCGCATCGGCGACTGCGTGGCCCAGCGCAACGTGCATGCGGCGATCTACGACGCCTTGCGCCTGTGCAAGGACTTCTGATCGAGAAAAATCGTCGCCACCGGGCGCGGTCCCTGTGGGAGCGGGTTCACCCGCGAAAGCGTCAGCACAAGCAACAGAGTTGTCTGATCTGACGCATTCGCGGGTAAACCCGCTCCCACAAGGGGCCAATCCCACCTTCAGAGTGGCGCAAGAATCCAGCTGTTGTGGGAGCCTCCCATGTTGAACACCCTTCTACCTATCCTGCTGTTCGCTGCCCTTGGCCTGGCAGTGCTCGGCGCCCTGCGCCGGGTGCGCATGTGGCGGCGTGGCCGGCCGTCCAAGGTCAACCTGATCGGCGGCCTGCTGGCCATGCCGCGCCGCTACCTGGTGGACCTGCACCATGTGGTCGAGCGCGACAAGTACATGTCCAAGACCCACGTGGCCACCGCTGGCGGCTTCGTGCTGTCGGCCGTACTGGCGATCCTGGTGCACGGCTTCGGCCTGCAGAGCAAGATCCTCGGCTACGCGTTGCTGGTGGCCACGGTGATCATGTTCAGCGGCGCCATCTTCGTCTTCAAGCGCCGCCTCAACCCGCCTTCGCGCCTGTCCAAGGGCCCGTGGATGCGCCTGCCGAAGAGCCTGCTGGCGTTTGCCGTGAGCTTCTTCATCGCCACCTTGCCGGTCGCCGGCATCCTGCCGGCCAACACCGGTGGCTGGGTGATGGTGGGCATTCTCGGCCTGGGCGTGCTGTGGGGCGTGTCGGAGCTGTTCTTCGGCATGACCTGGGGCGGCCCGATGAAACACGCCTTCGCCGGTGCCCTGCACCTGGCCTGGCACCGTCGCGCCGAACGCTTCGGCGGCGGCCGTTCCACCGGCCTCAAGCCGCTGGACCTGGAAGACCCGAACGCGCCGCTGGGCGTGGAAAAGCCGGTGGACTTCACCTGGAACCAGCTGCTGGGCTTCGACGCCTGCGTGCAGTGCGGTAAATGCGAAGCCATGTGCCCGGCCTTTGCCGCCGGCCAGCCGCTGAACCCGAAAAAGCTCATCCAGGACATGGTCATCGGTCTGGCCGGTGGCACCGATGCGCAGTTCGCCGGCAGCCCATACCCGGGCAAACCGATCGGTGAGCATGGCGGCCACCCGCACCAGCCGATCGTCAATGGCCTGGTCGACGCCGAAACGCTGTGGTCGTGCACCACCTGCCGTGCCTGCGTCGAGGAATGCCCGATGATGATCGAGCACGTCGATGCCATCGTCGACATGCGCCGTCACCTCACCCTGGAAAAAGGCGCCACCCCGAACAAGGGCGCCGAAGTGCTGGACAACCTGATCGCTACCGACAACCCGGGCGGCTTCGCCCCTGGCGGGCGCATGAACTGGGCCGCCGACCTCAACCTGCAACTGCTGTCGGAGGTGAAAACCACCGAGGTGCTGTTCTGGGTCGGTGACGGTGCCTTCGACATGCGCAACCAGCGCACCCTGCGCTCGTTCGTCAAAGTGCTCAAGGCGTCGGGCGTGGACTTTGCCGTGCTCGGCCTGGAAGAGCGCGACAGCGGCGACGTGGCGCGCCGCCTGGGCGATGAGGCGACCTTCCAGCAACTGGCCAAACGCAATATCCAGACCCTGGCCAAGTACAAGTTCCAGCGCATCGTCACCTGCGACCCGCACAGCTTCCATGTGCTGAAGAACGAGTACGGCGCCCTGGGCGGGGACTATCAGGTGCAGCACCACAGCACCTACATCGCCGAACTGATCGCGGCCAACAAGCTCAACCTCGGCCAGCACAAGGGCGGCAGCGTCACCTACCACGACCCGTGCTACCTGGGCCGTTACAACGGTGAGTACGAAGCTCCGCGTGCCGTGCTCAAGGCCCTGGGTATCGAAGTGCGCGAGATGCAGCGCTCGGGCTTCCGCTCCCGTTGCTGCGGCGGTGGCGGCGGTGCGCCGATTACCGACATCCCTGGCAAGCAGCGTATCCCGGACATGCGCATGGACGACATCCGCGAGACCGAGGCCGAACTGGTAGCTGTGGGTTGCCCACAGTGCACCGCCATGCTCGAAGGTGTGGTCGAACCGCGCCCGCAGATCAAGGACCTGGCCGAACTGGTGGCCGACGTGCTGATCGAAGAGGACGTGCCCTCTGCCCCAAAGCCGCAAACGGCCAAACGTGAACCTGCGGAGGTGCACTGATGAGCGACATTATCCGCCGCGACCCACGCGCCGAGTGGATCGCCCGTAACCGTCTGCACCCGCTGCATGCAGCGATGCAGATGCAGCAGACCAGCTGGATGGGGCCCAACGGCCTCATCCGCAAGAACCCCCACGCGATTGCCGCAGGCTTCATCGGCCCGGCCGGCATCAAGCGCATCGACCGCAGCGGCGCCCAGCAGGGTACCGCCGTGGGCGGGCGACGCACGGCGGCGGCCGAGGTCAAGCTGCCGCTGCACCAGGTGCCGGCGCCGGCGTTCTACATCGCCGTTGTGCCGGACATGGTCGGTGGCCGCCTGAGCAGCCACGACCGCGACCTGCTCGGCCTGGCCCACAGCCTGGCCGGCAGCGACGGTGCGGTGCTGGCAGTGGTGTTTGGCGAGCACAAGGAAAGCAACTTTTCCACAGCCGGGGTCGACCGCCTGCTGGTCATCGAAGGCGAGGCTTTCGAAGGTTATGCACCGGAGCAACTGGTACAAGGCCTTCGGGCTGTGGATAACCAGTTCACCCCGCGCCACTGGCTGCTGCCCGACAGCCGCACCGGTGGTGGCGAACTGGGCCGGCGCCTGAGCGCGGCACTGGGCGAGCGCCCGGCGACGCGGGTATGGCAGGTCAAGGACGGCCAGTGCATCGGCCGTGCCGGTGCCGGCCAGCAAGACCTGCAGCGCGCCGTACCACGCTTGATCCTGGCGGCGGCCGAGTGCGCCGAGCCGGTCAGCGAAACCCGGCACGAAGCGCTGCCCGTGGAGTTGTCCACAAGCGTGGCGCGCAGCCTGTCGCGCATCGAAGACCTCGGCTCGGTGGCCGTGGACCCGGCCACCATTGCCATGGCCGAAGCCGAGTTCATCGTCTCGGGCGGCAACGGGGTCAAGGACTGGGACCTGTATCACAAGGCCACCGCGGCCCTCGGCGCCACCGAAGGCGCCTCGCGGGTGGCGGTGGACGACGGCTTCATGCCGCGCAACCGCCAGGTGGGTGCCACTGGTACCTGGGTTACCGCGCGGGTCTACGTGGCTGTGGGTATCTCGGGCGCGATCCAGCACCTGCAGGGCATCGGCGCCTGCGACAAGGTGGTGGCGATCAACATGGACCCGGGCTGCGACATGATCAAACGGGCCGACCTGTCGGTAATTGGCGACAGTTCGGCGATTCTCCAGGCACTGATCGAGGCTGTGGACAACTACCGCAGCGGCGGCCAGCGCGACGCGGCATAAGGGCACGAGCATGAGTACGAAAGTGATCAGCCTGGTTTCCATCGGTGCCCACCCCAGCTCCGGCCGCGCTCGCCGCGCCGAGCAGGATGCGCGCGCCGTGGAGCTGGGTTTGCAGCTGGCTGGGGATAACTTGCAGGTGGTGCATGCCGGCGACCCACGGGAAGAGGCGCTGCGCGCCTACCTGGGGATGGGCCTGGACCATCTGGACGTGCTGGAGCAGCCGGCCGGTGCCGACGTGCTGGGCGTGCTCGGGGATTACCTGCGCGATGCCGGGGCACAGCTGGTGCTGACCGGTAGCCAGGCCGAGACCGGAGAAGGGTCGGGCATGTTGCCGTTCCTGCTGGCCGAAAAGCTCGGCTGGCCGCTGATTGTGGGGTTGGCTGAAGTGGAGTCGATCGACAACGGCACCGCCCAGGTATTGCAGGCGCTGCCGCGCGGTCAGCGGCGTCGGCTGAAGGTGCGCCTGCCGTTGCTGGCGACTGTGGATAACGCCGCGCCCAAGCCGCGCCAGAGCGCTTTCGGGCCGGCGCGTCGGGGTGTGTTGGCGGCACGCAACGTGGCTATCGTCGAGGACGAACTGCTGGCCGAAGCCGAACTGCAGCCAGCCCGCCCACGGCCCAAGCGGCTTAAGGTGATCAAGGCCAAGAGCGGTGCCGACCGGATGAAGGCGGCGACGGCCAAGGCCAGTGGTGGCGGTGGCAAGGTATTGAAGGACGTTTCTCCACAGGAAGGCGCCGAGGCCATCCTCAAGCTGCTGGTGGAAGAAGGCGTGCTGCGCTAGAGCCTCACGCGGTCCCGGTGTAGGAGCGGCCTTGTGTCGCGATGGGCTGCGCAGCAGCTCCGGTTATCTTGATTCGTAGTCGAGATCCTGGGGCCGCGCTGCGGCCCATCGCGACACAAGGCCGCTCCTACATTCCATACACAGCCTCGATCGGTCGCTTTTGCCCACCGAATCTGTTCGCCAAGGTGTGGATAAAGTGTTGGCGCATGGCCGCAGCCCTTGTATGACGTGACCTCCAAGCTTTTGATCAAAAAACGATCAGTATTATCCCTGCCTTCGCATGCAAAGCACGGCAGCACCCTGCTGATTTTGCCCACAATCGCTGTTAGCCGGTCTGTGGATAATCTGTTCGGCATCACCTGTAAGCGGCGTAGTCAAAGGCTTTGGCAGATCTGTTCAAAAATTGAACAATCCCGCCCGGATGCTACGCGATGCCTGAAAATCAAGCCCTTGGGTCACTTATCAACAGGGCGATAGCAAAAAGCTCATTGGTTGCCCACAAAGTCTGTTGGTGTTTCTGTGGACAAGATGTATGAACTCCGCTGTAGCCCAGTTAATACGCGACCTTGGCTGATATGGTCAAATAATGATCAAGGTCCTACCTGACATTTTTGCCAGTACGCAAATGTTCAACCGACCATTACCGTATCCACAGGTCTTCGTATTTGTGAATAACTCATGGCGACATACCTGCTAAATGCCGATCGGCAGCACTCTGTACTGGGTACGTATCCCGGCGGCCCCCGTGCTTATGCGCCTTATGGAGTCATGAGCGCCGCCTGCGCACCAGGGCTGGCATTTTGTGGAGAGTATCGGGACCCAGTGACTGGGAATTACCCACTAGGAAATGGCCATCGTACCTACACACCCTCGCTCATGCGTTTCCAGTCACCCGACACGCAAAGCCCGTTCGGCGAGGGCGGGCTCAATGCTTATTTGTACTGCCTTGGTGACCCGGTCAACCACCGCGATCCCACAGGGCAGAAGGCAGAGGATTATGTACTGCCAGTGCTGAGTATCCTTACCAACGTGCTAGGTCTGTTTATCAGCGGGCTACGATTCAGAGCTTTCGTCAAGCAGGTGGGTGCTAGTCGAAGAATTGCCGTGGAAAGCCTTTCACCGTCGATTATGCCGCCAACACGACAGGATTGGGCTTTGTCCAGCGTGAGTGCGGTCGCTGGCGTTGCGGGGTTGACCATTGGTGTTGTGAGAACGGCCGATCCTGAAAACAACTGGCAGACATGGGCCTTGGCTACGCTGACCGTTGTGTCGCTCGCAACGACGGGCTATGAGACATGGGGGCTGGCTCAGGAGAAGCCATGGAAACCGGATACGCCTGTCGCTGTGAGGCGGCGAGAATCTCCGCCTACCGCAGATGATGTGAACACTTCAGCGGCCGAGATCAGAGGCATGACCCCATCCCAGAAATACGGATAGCGACATCTGTCGCTATCCGCTTATCCCGGGCAGTTACTGCGCCTGCACTTCTTTCAGGTAAGGCGCAGGTTCCGCGCCCAGATTGTTCAGCAAGCGCTGGCTATACCAGTCAATGAAGTTGACCACGCCAAACTCGTAGGTCTTCGAGTAAGGCCCAGGCTGATAAGCAGTGGAGTTGATCCCACGCTGGTTCTCTTCAGCCAAACGACGGTCCTGATCGTTGGTTGCGTCCCAGACCTTGCGCATCTGCTCAGGGTCGTAGTCCACGCCTTCCACGGCATCCTTGTGCACCAGCCACTTGGTGGTGACCATGGTTTCCTGGGCGCTGATCGGCCACACGGTGAACACGATCATGTGGTCGCCCATGCAGTGGTTCCAGGAGTGTGGCAGGTGCAGGATGCGCATCGAGCCCAGGTCGGGGTTCTTGATGCGGCCCATCAGCTTCTTGCATGCCTGCTTGCCATCCATGGTCATCGACACGGTCCCCTTGAGCAGCGGCATGCGCACGATACGGTTACGCAGGCCATGGCTCTTGTGCAGGTACGGGATCTTCTCGGCTTCCCAGGCAGCGGCGGAGGCGGCTACGTGGTCCTTGAAGGCCTGGTCGGCGCGAGGGTCGTTGGTGTCGTCCCACTCCAGCAGGGTTTTCAGCAGTTCAGGGTGCGACCCATTGCAGTGGTAGCACTCGCGGTTGTTTTCCAGCACCAGTTTCCAGTTGGCCTTTTCCATCAAGGTGGTTTGTACCGCCACCTTGGTGTTTTCCATATCGTACGGTTCCATGTAGTGGTCCAGGGTGGCCAGGAACTCGTCGATGGCGGGCGGGTTTTCCGCCAGGCTGATGAAGATGTAGCCGCCAGCGACCTTCACGTTCACCGGCTTCAGGCCATACTGGTTCATGTCGAAGTCGGCGCCCATTTCAGTGCCGGCGAACAGCAAGCGGCCGTCCAGCTCGTAGGTCCACTGGTGGTAAGGGCAGACCAGCTTGGCCACCTTGCCTTTTTCGCTGGTGCACAGACGCGAGCCGCGGTGGCGGCAGACGTTATGGAAGGCATGCACCTTACCCTCGGCACCACGGATCACGATGATCGGGTTCTTGCCGATCTGCAGGGTCAGGAAGTTGCCCTTTGTCGGAATCTCGCTTACCAGCCCCGCGATCAGCCACTCCTTGTGGAAGATCTCCTGCATGTCGATCTGGAACAGACGCTCGTCGGTGTAGAAAGGCTGGGGCAGCGAGTAGGTGCGCTCGCGGGTCTGCAGCATCTCGGCGGTGGCCTTGCGTGCAGGTTCCAGTGGATCGCCCAGGCTCAGGGTTGCGGTGACGTCCATCGTGTATTCCTCGGGGCCGTGTGCGGCCGGCAAAAGGTGGCTAATCGTTGTTGTGGTGCCGCAAGGCTGCTCATCAGAAACAGCTAGTTGTTTTGCCGTGGAGTGTGCGTCCGAAGGCGTCATGAACCGTATCCATGGGCGACATGGCCGATTTGAATTACGACGCGCCAGCCCTTGCAGTGCGGGGCTGGTCGCGATAAGCACGCCGATGTCGCTGGCAGGAATGTACGTCGTCTTCAGCTTGCGCATTATCCAAGCCATAAAACGGCCAATAGTCGGCTGCTGGAGATGAACATGTCCGATACCTTCCTCAATCCGGTCACTACCCAGACCTGGGCCAACGGCCGCCACATCGTGCGCTGCGTCAAGGTCATCCAGGAGACCTGGGACGTGCGCACCTTCTGCTTCATGGCCGATCAACCGATCATGTTCTTCTTCAAGCCGGGGCAGTTCGTCACCCTGGAGCTGGAGATCGAAGGCAAGCCGGTGATGCGCTCCTACACCATCTCCAGTTCACCCTCGGTGCCCTACAGCTTCTCGATCACGGTCAAGCGCGTACCGGGCGGCCTGGTGTCCAACTTCCTTCACGACACCATGCACGAAGGCGCCGAGCTGCCGGTGCATGGCCCGGTGGGGCTGTTCAACGCCATCGATTTCCCGGCGCAAAAGGTGCTGTACCTCTCGGGCGGTGTCGGGATCACCCCGGTCATGTCGATGGCGCGCTGGTTCTACGACACCAACGGCAATGTCGACATGGTGTTCGTGCACAGCGCCCGTTCGCCGAAGGACATCATCTACCATCGTGAACTGGAGCAGATGGCCTCGCGCATCCCCAATTTCAGCCTGCACATCATTTGTGAAAAGCATGGCCTGGGTGAGCCGTGGGCGGGTTATCGCGGTTACCTCAACCAGCGCCTGATGGAGCTGATCGCGCCGGACTACATGGACCGTGTGGTGTTCTGCTGCGGCCCGACGCCATACATGACTGCGGTCAAGCGCATGCTCGAAGCGGTCGGCTTCGACATGAAGAACTATCACGAGGAATCGTTCGGTGCGACGCCGCCTGAGGCCAAGGCCGATGCGGTGGAGCATGCCGAGCAGGCTGCCGACGCGCCGGAACTGGATGCGGCCGACCTCAACCTGGTGGAGTTCATCGGCAGCGAGAAGAGCATCCGCATCGCCCCGGGCGAGACCGTGCACGCGGCGGCGGCCAAGGTTGGCCTGATGATCCCGAAAGCCTGCGGTATGGGCATTTGCGGCACCTGCAAGGTGCTCAAGCTGGGCGGCGAAGTGGAGATGGAGCACAACGGCGGCATTACCGAAGAGGACGAAGCCGAGGGCTACATCCTGTCGTGCTGCAGTGTGCCGAAAGGGGATGTGCGGATCGATTACTGATCCGGTGTTCCCAGGGCCGCAAAGCGGCCCTGTTCTGTTTCACAACTGGTATTTCCGACAGTTCCAGATTACCCGAGGTACCAAATAGAATTGCCTCAGTCCTCTTTGAGTATTGAGCATGAACCGTTGCCATTTGCTAGTTGTGGATATGAGCGGTTCAGTGTTTTACCGCAGCCACTGCAGAACACACGGCGCATATGACCCCTATGGTGCACATCCAGGCAATGCTGCTTGGGTACTCGCATTTAATGGCGAGCGCCGAGATAACCTCACAGGCTTTTATCTGCTCGGCAATGGCAGAAGAGCATATAGCTCCGCATCAAGGCGATTCTTGTCTGCAGACCAGCTGAGCCCATTTTCCAAGGGGGGTATCAATGCTTATGCCTATTGCTTGGGAGATCCGGTTAACAGGCAAGATCCGAGCGGAGCATTCAGCATTCTCTCGTTTCTCAAAAGCGCGATATGGCTAGGCTCGCGGATTAAAGCAGCTTGGGCTCGTCCAGCTGGATTGAAGGTGTTGGCTGAAGCGGCTAAATGGACGGCCGGTATCGGAGGCAGCCTGGCTTTTTACGGAGTACCTGGTGGTAAAGAGTTGGCGACTGCTGGGAGTATTGTGAAGGCCGGGTTAAAAGGATTTTCAGTCGGCAGGGCGCTGCAGAAAGAGGTTGAGAATAGTTTTGGGCCTCTCATGATGGATTTGGCTGGGGCTGAATTTTCGCCCTTCGTTGGCCCTACCACCGCCAGCGAGTCTCCAAGCCCCTTGGAGCTTGCTGAACAGATCAGGGCTGCATCTCGCCAACCCATTAAAGTCCAAGGCAAGGCGTGACAATTCTGCAATCACCGCACGGGTCTGTTGCGCCCCGGTAGCACTCTGCACCGACAGCTCATTGATGTTTGCCAGGTTGCGTCCACTTTCCGCGCCACTTCTTCCACAGCGCTGATCATCTCGATGAGGGTGCTGGCCGCCTGTTCGATTTCGTTGTTCTGCTGCTGGCCACGGGCGCTTTCGTCAGTCCTTTTCCTGACCGGCGGTTGATCCAGGTCGGAACAAGGGGCCGGCTACCCTGTCAATCTGCGGGTTAGACACTTTGTGAATCCGATATTTAATGGCGATGGGCCGCACTTTTCTTTATCGTGTGCGCCCCTCGCAACAACCTGAGATAGACCCATGCTGGAAGCTTCCCTGAATCAAATCGAGCAACTGGTCAGCGACCTGATGCAGAAGAACGCTCAACTCACCGAGCAGAACGCCGCCCTCGGTCAGGAACTGGCCCAGGCCAAGGAAGAGAACGAAACCCTGCAGCTGTCGCTGATGGAGCAGGAAGAGAAGAACGGCAGCACCGCCGCACGCCTGCAGGCCCTGCTCGAGCGCGCCAACGCCGGCGTCGTAGGCGCATGACACTGCGAGCGCAGCCGATCAATGTCGTGTCGATCCTCGGCAACGACTATTCGATCAAGGCGCCTGAAGGCCAGGAAGCGACCCTGGCCCAGGCGGTGCAGATGCTCAACACCGCCCTGGCCCAGACCAAGCGTCAGTACCCGACCCTGATCGGCGACAAGCTGCTGGTGCTGGCCGCGCTGAACCTGTGTTCGCGGCAGATCGAGCTGCAGGATGAGCACCGCAAGACGCTGGAGCGTACCCAGGCGCAGATCGATGCCACGGTGGACGCCATCGTGCGGACCATAGCCGAACAATAAGGCCTTGCATCGACCTCTGTGGGAGCGGATTCACCCGCGAATGCGTCAGTGCATTCAGCATCGCATTCGCGGGTAAACCCGCTCCCACAGGGTATCTGATTGCTTCAGGTCACTAGATTAACTGCATACGCAAGTGTATACACTTTCCGCAAACAATAATTATGCGGGGAGTAGGGCATGCGTATCTGGCGTAAAAGCATCCAGTGGCAGTTGATCTCCAGCATGGGCGCAGCCCTGCTGGCGAGCATCCTGGTGGTGGTCATCATTTTCACGGTGGCGCTAAACCGTCTCACCGAACGCTACCTGGTCGATACCGCGCTGCCCGCCAGCATCGAGGCCATCCGCAACGACATCGAGCGCATGCTCGGCCAGCCGCTGGTGGCGGCGGCAGATATTGCCGGCAACACCCTGCTGCGCGACTGGCTTGCCGCCGGTGAAGACCCCGCCCATGCCGCTCCATTCATCGAATACCTGACCGCCGCCAAGCAGCGCAACCGGGCCTTCACCACTTTGTTCGTTTCGACCGAAACCGGCCACTACTACAACGAGAATGGCATGGACCGTACCCTCAGCCGCGGCAACCCCAAGGACAAATGGTTCTACGGCTACATCGACAGCGGTGCCGAACGCCTGATCAACATCGACATCGACGGTGCCACCGGCGAGCTCGCGCTGTTCATCGACTATCGTGTGGAAAAGAATGGCCAACTGGTCGGTGTGGCCGGTATGGGCCTGCGCATGACCGAACTGTCGAAGCTGATCCATGACTTCAAATTTGGCGAGCACGGGAAGGTGTTCCTGGTGCGTAACGATGGCCTGATCCAGGTTCATCCGGACGCTGCCTTCAGCGGCAAACGCCAGCTCACCGAACAGCTCGGCGCGGATGCCGCCAAGGTGCTGATGACTGGCGGCGAAGGCCTGCGCAGCAGCCGCTTCAGCCGTGACGGCGAAAGCTACCTGGCGCTCGGACTGCCCCTTCGCGACCTCAACTGGACCCTGGTGGCCGAGGTGCCCGAGGAGGAAATCTACGCGCCAATGCACCAGGCGGTATGGCTGACCAGCCTGATCGGTGGTGCCGTGGCCCTGGTGTCGCTGCTGCTGGTGGTGCTGCTGGCGCGTGGCCTGGTGCGGCCGATCCGCCGCGTGACAGCGGCGCTGGTGCAGATTGGCAGCGGCGCGGGTGACCTCAGCCACCGGCTGGACGATTCACGCCAGGACGAACTGGGCGACCTGGCGCGTGGTTTCAACCGCTTCCTCGACAGCCAGCGCCGGTTGATCGGCGAGGTATTGCACACTTCCGAGCGGCTGCACCTGGCGGTCGAGCAGGTGACACAGGTGGTGGACAACACCGCCGAGCGTTCCGGGCGCCAGCAGGAAATGACCGAAATGGTCGCTACCGCCGTGCACGAAATGGGTTTGACCGTGCAGGACATTGCCCGCAATGCCGGTGATGCGGCCCAGGCCTCGCAGTCGGCGAGGGACGAAGCCCTGCAGGCGCGTGAAGTGGTGCAACGCTCGATCCGTGGTATCGAGGGGATGTCGGGTGATATCGGCAAGGCGGCCGATGCAGTCAGCCAGCTGGCCGAGGAAGTAGCTTCGATCGACGAAGTTCTTGCGGTTATCCGTAGTATTTCCGAGCAAACCAACCTGCTGGCGCTGAATGCCGCCATCGAGGCGGCCAGGGCAGGGGAGATGGGCCGTGGGTTTGCCGTGGTGGCCGATGAGGTGCGTACCTTGGCCCGGCGCACGCAGCTGTCCACCGACGAAGTGCAGCAGATGATCCAGCGCTTGAAGCAGGGCGCGGGTTCGGCTGTGAGTTCGATGCAGGCTGGGCAGCAGGCGACGGGTAGCGGGGTGGAGTCGAGCCAGCGCACCGGAGCGTCATTGGGGGCGATCACTGACCAGGTCGAGCACATCAGCGACATGAACCATCAGGTAGCTACTGCGACCGAAGAGCAGTCGGCGGTGACCGAGGAGATCAATCGTACGGTGCAGGGGATTTCCGACCTGGCGCGGGAGACCGCGGCGGAGGTGCAGGGCTGTCGTGAAGAGTGCCAGGCGCTGCGTGGCTTGGCGGATGACCTGGCGCGGCAGATGGGTGGGTTCAGGCTTTAGATCAGGGCTTCTTCGCGGGCTTGCCCGCTCCCACAGGTACTGCACAGCTCTCGACGGCTGCGATGTTCCTGTGGGAGATTGCCCAACCCTTTGGGCTGCGCTGTCGCGCAGAGAACCAATATCGCTCGTCTGACGCGTCCTTTGTAGGAGCAGCCTTGTGCTGCGAAGAGGCCGGTACAGCCAATAGACAGGCTTTGTCAGCCCCGGCCTCTTCGCAGCACAAGGCTGCTCCTACAGGGCCTCGCCGAACCAATGAGTCATGTGTTGCTCTATGAGAGCGGGCATGCCCGCGAATGCGGGCTGTCAGGCGCCGATGATGCTGCGGATATCCGCCGCCAGCTCGCGCACCCGCTCTTGCTCGGTATCCCACGAGCACATGAACCGCGCCCCGCCGCTACCAATGAAGGTATAGAACCGCCACCCCTTGGCGCGCAGTGCGTCGATCGCGTGCTCTGGCATCTGCAGAAACACCCCGTTGGCCTCGACCGGGAACATCAGCTCCACCCCCGGCAAGTCACTCACCAGCGAGGCGAGCAACTGCGCGCAATGGTTGGCATGCGTGCCATGGCGAAGCCAGGCGCCATCTTCCAGCAGGCCCACCCAAGGCGCCGACAGGAAGCGCATCTTCGATGCCAGTTGCCCGGCCTGCTTGCAGCGGTAGTCGAAGTCCTCGGCCAGTTGGCGGTTGAAGAACAGGATCGCCTCGCCCACCGCCATGCCGTTCTTGGTGCCGCCAAAGCACAGTACATCGACACCGGCCTTCCAGGTCAGCTCTGCCGGGCTGCAGCCCAGGAACGAGCAGGCATTGCTGAAGCGTGCGCCGTCCATGTGCAGGTTCAGCCCCAGCTCCTTGCAGGTGGCGCTGATCGCCTTCAGCTCGTCGGGGCGATAGACGGTGCCCACCTCGGTGGCCTGGGTAATGGTCACCACCCGTGGCTTGGGGTAGTGGATGTCCTGACGCTTCAGCGCCACTTCGCGGATCGACTGTGGTGTCAGCTTGCCGTTGACGCTGGGCGCGGTCAGCAGCTTGGAGCCGTTGGAGAAGAACTCCGGCGCACCGCACTCGTCGGTTTCGACGTGGGCGGTCTCGGAGCAGATCACGCTGTGGTAGCTCTGGCACAGCGAGGCCAGGGCCAGGGAGTTGGCGGCGGTGCCGTTGAAGGCGAAGAACACCTCGCAGTCGGTTTCGAACAGCTTGCGGAAGTATTCCGCGGCGCGTTCGGTCCACTGGTCGTCGCCGTAGGCGCGGTCGTGGCCATGGTTGGCCTTTTCCATCGCTGCCCAGGCTTCGGGGCAGATGCCGGAATAGTTGTCGCTGGCGAATTGTTGGCTCTTATCTGTCATGACACTGTCCTGTGAACGACGCAGAACAGCACTCTAAACCATCGATTCAGCAGTTGCCTATACAAGCGGTGCATCGGCTGATTTCAGCGGTGCCTGTACTGGGACTATCGCCGGCAAGCTGGCTCCCACAGGTACTCCACAGGGCTTCAGAGCAATGTCATTCCTGTGGGAGCCGGCTTGCCGGCGATGAGGCCAGAGAGGCCAGTGCAAAACGAATGTCGTAAACGCGCCATTGCAAGGCGTGCGCAGGCATCTGACCCGCCCCGGCCAGTCATAACATCGCCACAAAGGGCCACAGTGCCCCACGACAAAAAACGATCGCTGCCGGGAGATACACGATGTTCAGCAAGCAAGACCAGATTCAGGGTTACGACGATGCACTGCTGGCGGCGATGAATGCCGAAGAACAGCGCCAGGAAGACCACATCGAGCTGATCGCCTCGGAAAACTACACCTCCAAGCGCGTGATGCAGGCCCAAGGCAGCGGCCTGACCAACAAGTACGCCGAAGGCTACCCGGGCAAGCGCTACTACGGCGGCTGCGAGCACGTGGACAAGGTAGAGGCCCTGGCCATCGAGCGCGCCAAGCAGCTGTTCGGTGCCGACTACGCCAACGTCCAGCCGCACTCCGGCTCCTCGGCCAATGCTGCGGTCTACCTGGCCCTGCTGCAGGCTGGTGACACCATCCTCGGCATGAGCCTGGCCCACGGCGGCCACCTGACCCACGGTGCCAAGGTGTCGTCTTCGGGCAAACTGTACAACGCTGTGCAATACGGCATCGACACCAACACCGGCCTGATCGACTACGACGAAGTCGAGCGCCTGGCTGTCGAGCACAAGCCGAAAATGATCGTTGCCGGCTTCTCGGCCTACTCCAAGACGCTCGATTTCCCACGCTTCCGCGCCATCGCCGACAAGGTCGGCGCACTGCTGTTCGTCGACATGGCCCACGTAGCCGGCCTGGTTGCCGCTGGCCTGTACCCGAACCCGATCCCGTTCGCCGATGTGGTTACCACCACTACTCACAAGACCCTGCGCGGCCCACGTGGCGGCCTGATCCTTGCCAAGTCGAACGAAGAGATCGAGAAGAAGCTGAACGCCGCGGTGTTCCCTGGCGCCCAGGGCGGCCCGCTGATGCACGTGATCGCCGCCAAGGCCGTTTGCTTCAAGGAAGCGCTGGAGCCTGAATTCAAGGCCTACCAGCAACAAGTGATCGAAAACGCCCAGGCCATGGCCCAGGTGTTCATCGACCGCGGCTACGACGTGGTTTCCGGCGGCACCGACAACCACCTGTTCCTGGTCAGCCTGATCCGCCAGGGCCTCACCGGCAAAGATGCCGACGCCGCCCTGGGCCGCGCGCACATCACCGTCAACAAGAACGCCGTGCCGAATGACCCGCAGTCGCCATTCGTCACCTCGGGCCTGCGCATCGGTACCCCGGCCGTTACCACCCGCGGCTTCAAGGTCGCTCAGTGCGTGGCCCTGGCCGGCTGGATCTGCGACATCCTCGACAACCTCGGTGACGCAGACGTCGAAGCCGATGTGGCGAAGAACGTCGCGGCCCTTTGCGCAGATTTCCCTGTTTACCGCTGAGTGGAGTCACACACCATGCAACGTTACTCGGGCTTCGGCCTTTTCAAGCACTCCCTCAGCCACCACGAGAACTGGCAGCGCATGTGGCGCACGCCAACCCCTAAAAAGGTCTACGACGTGGTTATCGTCGGCGGTGGCGGCCATGGCCTGGCCACGGCCTACTACCTGGCCAAGGAACACGGCATCACCAACGTTGCCGTGATCGAGAAGGGTTACCTGGGCGGCGGCAACACCGCCCGTAACACCACCATCGTGCGTTCCAACTACCTGTGGGACGAGTCGGCGCACCTGTATGAGCACGCCATGAAGCTGTGGGAGGGCCTGTCCCAGGACCTCAACTACAACGTGATGTTCTCCCAGCGCGGTGTGTACAACCTGTGCCACACCCTGCAGGACATGCGTGACTCCGAGCGCCGGGTCAGCGCCAACCGCCTGAACGGCGTGGATGGCGAGCTGCTCAACACCGCCCAGGTCGCGGCCGAGATCCCGTACCTGGATTGCTCGAAGAACACCCGCTACCCGATCCTTGGTGCCACCGTGCAGCGCCGTGGCGGCGTGGCCCGTCACGACGCCGTGGCCTGGGGCTTCGCCCGTGCCGCCGACGCCCTGGGCGTGGACCTGATCCAGCAGACCGAAGTGATCGGCTTCCGCAAGGAAAACGGCGCGGTCATCGGTGTGGAAACCAACAAAGGCTTCATCGGCGCCAAGCGCGTCGGCGTGGTCACCGCCGGTAACTCCGGGCACATGGCCAAGCTGGCCGGCTTCCGCCTGCCGCTGGAATCGCACCCGCTGCAAGCACTGGTATCCGAGCCGATCAAGCCGATCATCGACAGCGTGATCATGTCCAACGCCGTGCACGGCTACATCAGCCAGTCCGACAAGGGCGACCTGGTGATCGGTGCCGGTATCGACGGCTGGGTCGGCTACGGCCAGCGCGGTTCGTACCCGGTGATCGAGCATACCCTGCAGGCCATCGTCGAGATGTTCCCCAACCTCTCGCGCGTGCGCATGAACCGCCAGTGGGGCGGCATCGTCGATACCTCGCCGGACGCTTGCCCGATCATCACCAAGACCCCGGTCAAGAACATGTTCTTCAACTGCGGTTGGGGTACTGGCGGCTTCAAGGCGACCCCGGGTTCGGGCAACGTCTTCGCCGCGAGCCTGGCCAAGGGCGAAATGCACCCACTGGCCGCGCCGTTCTCCATGGACCGTTTCTACAACGGCGCACTGATCGACGAACACGGCGCCGCCGCCGTCGCCCACTAACCGGAGACACCGTCATGTTGCATATTTTCTGTCCCCACTGCGGCGAGCTGCGCTCCGAAGAAGAGTTCCACGCCTCTGGCCAGGCGCACATCGCCCGCCCGCTGGATCCTAACGCCTGCTCCGACGAGGAGTGGGGTACCTACATGTTCTACCGTGACAACCCACGCGGTATTCACCACGAACTGTGGGACCACGTTGCCGGCTGCCGCCAGTATTTCAACGTCACCCGCGACACCGTGACCTACGAGATTCTGGAAACCTACAAGATTGGCGAGAAGCCGCAAGTGACCGCCAGCGGCAAGCAGAGCAGCGCCGCGTCGACCGTCAAAGGCCAAGGGGAAAAAGTATGAGCCAGACCTATCGCCTCGCCAGCGGCGGCCGTATCGACCGCAGCAAGGTCCTGAACTTCACTTTCAACGGCAAGACCTATCAAGGTTATGCCGGTGACAGCCTGGCCGCCGCATTGCTGGCCAACGGCGTCGACATCGTCGGCCGCAGCTTCAAGTATTCGCGCCCACGCGGCATCATCGCCGCTGGTACCGAAGAGCCGAACGCCATCCTGCAGATCGGCTCCAGCGAAGCCACCCAGATCCCCAACGTGCGTGCCACCCAGCAGGCGCTGTACGCAGGTCTTGTAGCTACCAGCACCAACGGCTGGCCGAACGTCAACAACGACGTCATGGGCATCCTGGGCAAGGTGGGCGGCAGCATGATGCCGCCGGGCTTCTACTACAAAACCTTCATGTACCCGAAATCGTTCTGGATGACTTACGAGAAGTACATCCGCAAAGCCGCCGGCCTTGGCCGTGCGCCGCTGCAGAACGACCCGGACAGCTACGACTACATGAACCAGCACTGCGACGTGCTGATCGTCGGCGCCGGCCCTGCTGGCCTGGCCGCCGCACTGGCCGCTGCCCGCAGCGGTGCCCGCGTGATCCTGGCTGACGAGCAGGAAGAGTTCGGCGGCAGCCTGCTCGACACCCGCGAAACCCTCGACGGCAAGCCTGCTACCGATTGGGTCAACGCCGTGGTCAAGGAGCTGGAAAGCCTGCCGGAAGTGACCCTGCTGCCACGTGCCACGGTCAACGGCTACCACGACCATAACTTCCTGACCATCCACGAGCGCCTCACCGACCACCTCGGCGACCGCGCCCCGATCGGCCAGGTTCGCCACCGCGTGCACCGCGTGCGTGCCAAGCGCGTGGTGCTGGCTGCCGGCGCCCACGAGCGCCCGCTGGTGTACGGCAACAACGACGTGCCGGGCAACATGCTGGCTGGTGCCGTTTCCACCTACGTACGCCGTTACGGCGTGGCCCCGGGCCGCAAGCTGGTGCTGTCGACCAACAACGACCACGCCTACCGCGCCGCGCTGGACTGGCACGACGCCGGCCTGCAAGTGGTCGCCATCGCCGACGCCCGTCACAACCCGCGTGGCTCGCTGGTCGAAGAAGCGCGTGCCAAAGGCATCCGCATCCTCACCTCCAGCGCCGTGATCGAGGCCAAGGGCAGCAAGCATGTTACCGGCGCCCGTGTGGCCGCCATCGACGTGCAGGCACACAAGGTCACCAGCCCTGGCGAAACCCTCGAGTGCGACCTGATCGCCACCTCCGGCGGTTACAGCCCGATCGTGCACCTGGCTTCGCACCTGGGCGGTCGCCCGGTATGGCGTGAAGACATCCTCGGCTTCGTGCCGGGCGATGCTCCGCAGAAACGCGAATGCGTGGGTGGCATCAACGGCGTCTACGCCCTGGGCGACGTGATCGCCGATGGCTTCGAGGGCGGCGTTCGCGCAGCCACCGAAGCGGGCTTCAAGGCCACCGTTGGCAGCCTGCCGAAAACCGTTGCACGCAAGGAAGAGGCCACTGTGGCGCTGTTCCAGGTGCCGCACGACAAAGGCACTGCCCGTGCACCCAAGCAGTTCGTTGACCAGCAGAACGACGTCACCGCAGCCGCCATCGAACTGGCCACCCGCGAAGGCTTCGAGTCGGTCGAGCACGTGAAACGCTACACCGCGCTGGGCTTCGGTACCGACCAGGGCAAACTGGGCAACATCAACGGCCTGGCCATTGCCGCCCGTTCGATCGGCATCACCATCCCGGAAATGGGCACCACCATGTTCCGTCCCAACTACACGCCGGTTACCTTCGGCGCGGTAGCGGGCCGTCACTGTGGTCACCTGTTCGAGCCCGTACGCTTCACCGCCCTGCATGCCTGGCACGTGAAGAACGGCGCCGAGTTCGAAGATGTCGGCCAGTGGAAGCGCCCATGGTACTTCCCGAAAGCCGGTGAAGACATCCACGCCGCCGTGGCCCGTGAATGCAAGGCCGTGCGCGACAGCGTGGGCCTGCTGGACGCCTCGACCCTGGGCAAGATCGACATCCAGGGCCCGGACGCGCGTGAGTTCCTCAACCGCATCTACACCAACGCCTGGACCAAGCTCGACGTGGGCAAGGCCCGCTATGGCCTGATGTGCAAGGAAGACGGCATGGTCTTCGACGACGGCGTAACCGCCTGCGTCGGCGACAACCACTTCATCATGACCACCACCACTGGTGGCGCCGCCCGCGTGCTGCAGTGGATGGAGCTGTACCACCAGACCGAATGGCCGGAACTGAAGGTGTACTTCACCTCGGTCACCGACCACTGGGCCACCATGACCCTGTCCGGCCCGAACAGCCGCAAGCTGCTCAGCGAGCTGACCGACATCGACATGGACAAGGAAGCCTTCCCGTTCATGACCTGGAAAGAAGGCAACGTCGGCGGCGTACCGGCCCGGGTGTTCCGTATCTCGTTCACCGGCGAGCTGTCGTACGAAGTCAACGTACAGGCCAACTACGCCATGGGCGTGCTGGAACAGATCATCGAGGCAGGCAAGAAGTACAACCTGACCCCGTACGGCACCGAGACCATGCACGTACTGCGTGCCGAGAAGGGCTTCATCATCGTTGGCCAGGACACTGACGGCTCGATGACCCCGGATGACCTGAACATGAGCTGGTGCGTGGGCCGCAACAAGCCGTATTCGTGGATCGGCCTGCGTGGCATGAACCGCGAAGACTGCGTGCGCGAGAACCGCAAGCAACTGGTAGGCCTGAAGCCGGTCGACCCGAACCAGTGGCTGCCGGAAGGCGCCCAGCTGGTATTCGACCCGAAACAGCCGATCCCGATGGATATGGTTGGCCACGTCACCTCAAGCTACGCGTCCAACTCCCTGGGCTACTCGTTCGCCATGGGTGTGGTCAAAGGCGGCCTCAAGCGCATGGGCGAGCGCGTCTACTCGCCGCAGGCGGATGGCAGCGTGATCGAGGCGGAGATCGTGTCTTCGGTGTTCTTCGATCCGAAGGGTGAGCGGCAGAACGTTTGACTCCGGGCCCTGTGGGGGCAGGCCAGGCCCAATCGCCGGCAAGCCAGCTCCCACAGGATCGATGCAGCTTTGAAGGTTGGCGAGCTCCCTGTGGGAGCTGGCTTGCCGGCGATGAGGCCGGTAGCCCCAACACACAAGCTGCGTCGCATCGACGAACAAGAATTCAAGGCAGGTAAGAAATGAGCGCTATCAACGTCTTCCAGCAAAACCCCGGCGCCGAGGCCAAGGCCCAGTCGCCACTGCACCACGCCGACCTGGCCAGCCTGGTTGGCAAAGGCCGCAAGAACGCAGGCGTGACCCTGCGTGAACGCAAGTTCCTCGGCCACCTGACCATTCGTGGCGATGGCCACGACCCGGAGTTCGCTGCCGGCGTGCACAAGGCCCTGGGCCTGGAGCTGCCAGTGGCACTGACCGTGGTCGCCAACAACGAAATGTCGCTGCAATGGATGGGCCCCGACGAGTGGTTGCTGATCGTCCCGGGCGGCCAGGAGTTTGCCGTTGAGCAAAAGCTGCGCGCAGCCCTCGAAGGCCAGCACATCCAGGTGGTCAATGTCAGCGGCGGGCAGAGCCTGCTGGAACTGCGCGGCCCGAACGTGCGCGAAGTGCTGATGAAGTCCACCAGCT
The DNA here is from genome assembly GCF_046764235.1 of Pseudomonas sp. s4. Taxonomy (NCBI): domain Bacteria; kingdom Pseudomonadati; phylum Pseudomonadota; class Gammaproteobacteria; order Pseudomonadales; family Pseudomonadaceae; genus Pseudomonas; species Pseudomonas sp. s4. Next base: position 422,391 of record NZ_CP177209.1, read on the forward strand.
ATGATGTTCATCCGAACAACTTCCCGGTGGGCAAGGCAGTCGGCACTGTCTTCGCCAAGTCGCAACTGGTGATCCGCCGCACCGCCGAAGATACCTGGGAGCTGGTGATTCGCCGCAGCTTCGCCGACTACTGGTGGCTGTGGCTGCAGGACGCTTCGGCCGAGTACGGCCTGAGCATCGAGGCTTAAGGAGAACAGAACATGAGTCGGGCACCGGATACCTGGATTCTCACCGCCGACTGCCCGAGCATGCTCGGCACCGTCGACGTGGTGACGCGTTACCTCTTCGAGCAGCGCTGCTACGTGACGGAGCACCACTCCTTCGATGACCGGCTGTCGGGGCGTTTCTTCATTCGCGTGGAGTTCCGCCAGCCGGATGATTTCGATGAAGCCGGCTTCCGGGCCGGCCTTGCCGAGCGCAGCGAGGCGTTCGGCATGACCTTCGAGCTGACCGCACCTAACCATCGCCCCAAGGTGGTGATCATGGTGTCCAAGGCCGACCACTGCCTTAACGACCTGCTGTATCGCCAGCGTATCGGTCAGCTGGCCATGGACGTGGTCGCGGTGGTATCCAACCACCCTGATCTCGAACCCCTGGCACACTGGCACAAGATTCCTTACTACCACTTTGCCCTCGACCCCAAGGACAAGCCCGGGCAAGAGCGCAAGGTACTTCAGGTGATCGAGGAAACCGGCGCCGAACTGGTGATTCTTGCGCGCTACATGCAGGTGCTGTCACCGGAGCTGTGCCGGCGCCTGGATGGTTGGGCGATCAACATTCACCACTCGTTGCTGCCAGGGTTCAAAGGCGCCAAGCCTTATCACCAGGCGTACAACAAGGGCGTGAAGATGGTTGGCGCTACCGCGCACTACATCAACAACGACCTGGACGAAGGCCCGATCATCGCCCAGGGTGTGGAGGTGGTCGACCACAGTCATTACCCCGAAGACCTGATTGCCAAAGGGCGCGACATCGAGTGCCTGACCCTGGCGCGAGCGGTGGGGTATCACATCGAGCGACGAGTGTTCCTCAATGCGAACAGGACTGTGGTGCTCTGACCGCGTCTAGCTTTTATCGCGGGCATGGGCTTTCAGGGTTTCGCGGATGGCTGTAACGAACCTCTGGCGCATGTCCGCACCCAGTTTGTTACCTGGAATTGGATCGCCGTCGCGGTCCACCCAGCCTGCTTTGAACTCGTGAAGATCCATGCCTTCGGCTTCTTCGTCGAAGTCGTAGCCTGGACCATAAGCCGCGTAATAGAAGATCTTGTCGGCGTCCAGAAAGTACCGCTGTTTGCCGAACAATGCTGCTTCGATGTCTGGGTCGAAGCCCTGCTGCCTGGCAGCCTCGACCCAGTATGGCCAGAAGGCGTCCTCGGGGCGCTCAGTATCCGTCATGGTGGTTCTCCAGTTTGATAGACGATGGGTTACTGCATCCCTATCGAATCACTCGGTCGCCAACGTATTGCGGTAGATATTCATCGCCCCGGGCATGCGCGCGACCACCACCTGGCCGATTGCCGTTCAGAGGTATTTGCCTGTCGTTTCCAGTCAGCGCATCCGTCCCCATCAGGCCCACAATTCCCTGCATTCCAGTAACACATGCCGCCCACGGATGGCGGCGCGTTCAACCACCGCTGCATAAATATAAATCAAGCGAGGTAAGAGCATGTCTGGCAATCGTGGAGTGGTATATCTCGGCGCCGGCAAGGTCGAGGTGCAGAAGATCGACTACCCGAAAATGCAGGACCCACGCGGCAAGAAGATCGAGCACGGCGTGATCCTGAAGGTGGTCTCCACCAACATCTGCGGCTCCGACCAGCACATGGTCCGCGGTCGCACCACTGCCCAGGTCGGCCTGGTCCTGGGCCACGAAATCACCGGCGAGATCGTCGAGAAGGGCCGTGACGTCGAGCGCATGCAGATTGGCGACCTGGTCTCGGTGCCATTCAACGTAGCCTGTGGCCGCTGCCGCTCCTGCAAGGAAATGCACACCGGTGTCTGCCTCACCGTAAACCCTGCCCGCGCTGGCGGTGCCTATGGTTACGTCGACATGGGCGACTGGACCGGCGGCCAGGCCGAATACGTGCTGGTGCCGTACGCCGACTTCAACCTGCTGAAGCTGCCCGAGCGCGACAAGGCCATGGAAAAGATCCGTGACCTGACCTGCCTGTCCGACATCCTGCCGACCGGCTACCACGGTGCCGTGACTGCCGGCGTTGGCCCGGGCAGCACCGTCTACGTTGCTGGCGCCGGCCCGGTCGGTCTGGCTGCCGCTGCCTCGGCGCGCCTGCTGGGTGCTGCTTGCGTCATCGTCGGCGACCTCAACCAGGCCCGTCTGGCTCACGCCAAGTCCCAGGGCTTCGAAGTGGTCGACCTGTCCAAGGACACCCCGCTGCACGAGCAGATCGTCGATATCCTCGGCGAGCCTGAAGTGGACTGCGCCATCGACGCCGTTGGCTTCGAGGCCCGCGGCCATGGCCACGAGGGTGCCAAGCATGAGGCGCCAGCTACCGTGCTGAACTCGCTGATGCAGGTTACCCGCGTTGCCGGCAACATCGGTATCCCGGGCCTGTACGTGACCGAAGACCCGGGTGCGGTGGATGCTGCCGCCAAGATCGGCGCGCTGAGCATTCGCTTCGGCCTGGGCTGGGCGAAATCGCACAGCTTCCACACCGGCCAGACCCCGACCATGAAGTACAACCGCCAGCTGATGCAGGCGATCATGTGGGATCGAATCAACATCGCTGAAGTGGTTGGTGTGCAGGTGATCAACCTGGATCAGGCGCCGGAAGGTTATGGCGAGTTCGATGCGGGTGTGCCGAAGAAGTTCGTGATTGACCCGCACAAGATGTGGGGGGCGGCGTAATCAGCGCCGATTAACAAGAGCCCCTCGAATCGAGGGGCTTTTTTGTGGCTGTTGCACTGATCTCAACGCGTGCACCGCACCTGTGGGAGCGGGCTTGCCCGCAAAGAGGTTCGACCAAACAGCATATTAATAACCGTTGTCTACGCGGACTTAGAGCATTTATGGTGGAAGCACTTTATTGCTCGCTATATTTAGGTGGGCGTTTTTTTCGTGTTTCCATGTTGTCTCTGATGAAGTCTGCTTCCTCTCGAATTTTTTTGGCCTTACCGTAATAGTAATCGGCATTTCCTCGATGCTTGGGCTTGATTTTTTTACCATCCAAACGGCGGGTAAGTTCTCCGTGCACGAGTCGTTCTCTATTGCCAAGTGCTTCTAGGCTTTTGGCTCGATTTTCAAGTTTTACGAGTCTAGTCATTGTCTCGCTATCCGGCGTGAACCTGGAAAACTCAACTGTTTTGGTTTTTCCATCCGGAAGCATAGAGTATTCAGGAAGGCTAACAGTTGATCCTCCTATCTCGTTTTCGGTTGGCCGATATTCGGCCGATTGCAAAGAGCGTCTTCGATCAGAAGGTCTGGTTTGGGTCTTTGTTGCTCCTTTCGTGCGAAGCCCTAGCGTGTTAGCTATACCTTTAAAAAAACTTCTTATTGGATTGTTTCCAGATGGGTCAATAAAGTTAACTGGGTCACAGAAGCAATATGCGTAGCTGTTGAGGCCCCCGTCTTCGAAAGGACTATAATCGTCCGGCGAGTTGAATCGCATTCGCAAAGGCGAAAAAATTCTGTTTCCATTGCCAAGTGCGTAGCCTAATAGTGTAGAATTAAAAAGCTCGGCATTGAACCGGAGTAAAAAACTTGAGTCTTCTTGATTGGAGTAATGGCCGTATGCGGAATAGGTAAGTGAATTACTGCTTTGCTCGTCCAGTTCTTCAAGTACGGTTCCGTTCTCATTTGAGGCAAGCAGCTTTATTTCTTTTGAGCTATCATTGATGTTTTCCGCCAAGAGTAGTTCATGGGTCCGGAAAATTTTTCTCCACTGATTTTTTGACTTTGTATTGGATATTTTGCCCGTTTGATAGAAAAGCAGGTCACTGCTTGCATTCGTTTTCATGGGTTCTGGTTCCTATTCTAAGATAAGCGGATGCGCCCACCTGTAGGCAGTACCCAGTATCACTGACCATGCTCTATGGAGATACTGATAAAAATACTAGGTAATTGTATTTCATCTCTCGCATTACGCATGTCCAGCAGTACCGGTAACGGAACTAACCATCAATCTATCGGTCGAATTTCTCGTTTCCCTCGCCACCCCGGCCCACGAGGTCCTTCCCGATGAAAGCATTCACCTTGGCAACCCTGATGACCCTGGCCGCAAGCCCGGTGTTCGCCTTCAACCTCAGCGACGCCGCCAACGCCGTGTCGGCCATGCAGAACCAGAATCAGAGCCAGCAAGGCCAGTTCCAGGCACCCGAGGCGCAGGCAAACCTGCTCAATACCTTGGGCAGCCAATTGAATATCACCCCGGAGCAAGCCGTGGGCGGGGCAGGGGCCATGCTTGGGCTGGCGCGCAACAACCTGAGCAGCGACGACTATGGCCAATTGACCAAGGCCGTGCCAGGGCTGGACCTGCTTGCCGGGGCCAATGCACTGGGTGGCTTGAGTGGCCTGGGTGAGTTGCTGGGCAAGAACAGCGAGAGCCAGTCGGCTTTGAGCAATGCGCTGGGCAACAATGTGGAAAACCGCAGCGACCTGGACAATGCGTTCAAGGCGCTGGGGATGGATACCGGGATGATCGGGCAGTTTGCGCCGTTGCTGCTGCAGTACCTGGGGCAGCAGGGGATTGCTGGGTCGTTGTTGCAGAACCTGGGGAGTTTGTGGACCACTCCTGCTCCATTGACTCGACCTTCGGTCTGAGGGTTTTGCCAGCATCACAGCCTTGAAGGCTTACGCTGTACCTGTAGGAGCGGCCTTGCGTCGCGAAAGAGGCGCGAAGCGGCCCCGGCAATCTGTGTGGTGACGCTGAAATCCTGGGGCCGCTTTGCGGCCCTTCGCGACACAAGGCCGCTCCTACAAAGGCCAGCGCAGGCCATGAGAATGGTGTATCCCGCAAACACGGAATCGCGTCCTGTCAGGTCGCTTCCGTAAAGTCTACCAGGCGTACCGGGCGGCGGAAGCCGGCGGTCAGTACTGCCAGGTACGCAAGACCCAGCGCAAACCAGCACAGGCCAATCACCAAGGTAAGCGCCGACAGGCTGGTCCACAGCCACAGTGTCAACCCCAACCCCACCAGCGGCACCAGGCCATAGCTCAGCAGCCCTTTGAGGCTGCGCTGCGAGGCATCGTCCACCAGGTGGGTCTTCACCACCGCCAGGTTCACCGCCGAAAACGCCACCAGCGCACCAAAGCTGATCAGCGAGGCAAGGGTCGCCAGGTCGATCACCAACGCCAGCAACGAGAACGCCGAAACCAGCAGAATGGCGAACACCGGCGTGCCAAAGCGCGGTGACAGGTAGCCGAACGTTCGCTGCGGCAGCACCTTGTCACGACCCATGGTGAATAGAATGCGCGACACAGCCGCCTGCGAGGCCAGCGCCGAGCCCAAGCTGCCAGCCACATAGGCCGCAGTGAAGAAGTTGGCCAGGAACTGCCCGCCCGCCTTGAACATCACCTCGTTGGCCGCCGCATCGGCATTGGCAAAGGTGGTGCCGGGTAGTACCAGTTGGCTGACATAGGCCAGCACGGTGAACAGCACGCCGGCGAACAGGGTGGTGAGGATGATTGCCCGTGGCACATCGCGGCGGGCATCGCGGCATTCTTCGGCCAAGGTCGAGACAGCGTCAAAGCCGAGGAACGACAGGCACAGCACCGCCGCACCAGCCATCAGCGCGCCGAAGCCCGGCTGCGAACCGTCGCCCAGCAGTGGTGAAAGCAGGTCGAGCGGTTGGCCGGCCAGGGACTGGCAGGAAAGGGCGACGAACACCACGATGAAGACGATCTGTGCACCGACGATCAGGTTGCTGGTCTTGGCCACAGAGTGAATACCGACCACGTTGAGCACCGTGACCAGGGCGATAGAGGCCAGCGCGATCGACCACGCGGGGATGGCCGGAAAGGCGATGTTCAGGAACAAGCCGATCAGCAGGTAGTTGATCATCGGCAGGAACAGGTAGTCGAGCAGCAGCGACCAGCCGGCCAGGAAGCCAACGTTCGGGCCGAAGGCCATGTTGGTGTAGGAGTACGCCGAGCCCGCGACCGGGAAGCGTTTGACCATGAAGCTGTAGGAGGTGGCGGTGAACAGCATGGCCACCAGGGTGACGATATAGGCGCCGGCCGTGCGACCACCAGTAAGTTCGGTGACGATGCCGTAAGTGGTGAAGATGGTCAGCGGGACCATGTACACCAGGCCGAAGAACACCAGGGCGGGCAGGCCGAGGACACGGCGGAGCTGGACGGGGGTGGAGCTGGGGGGGTTGGCCATCGTTCGATCCAGAGCATTTTTTGTAGTTGTGCTTTGGTCGATTTTTATCCACTTAGGTGGGGTGTGACAAAGAAGTAATCCTAATGCTGATTATTAGCCAGGTTTTTAATCGGATTCTTGTAATGCCTGTACCTGCCTCTTCGCGGGCTCGCCCGCTCCCACAGGACCTGCACAGAATTCAAAAACTGTGGAGATCCTGTGGGAGCGGGCATGCCCGCGAAGAGGCCGGATCAGGCAGTAAAGATCTCAGCCCATCTCCACCCGCAGCTGCTCGATCCGCAAGTCCTTCTCCACCCACAACTGGTTCACCCAGGCCTGCACGGTCTGCCTGAACTCAGCATCATTCTCGTAATCCCCCGCCCACAGCATCGGGTCCAGTTCACGCACACGAATGTCGATAATCACCCGGCTGATGCTGCCATTGAGCAAATCCCAGAAACCCGGCGCCTTGTTGCCGGGGTAGACGATGGTCACGTCCAGCAAGGCATCCAGCTGCTCGCCCAATGCCGCCAGCACGAACGCCACGCCACCAGCCTTGGGCTTGAGCAGGTAGCGATACGGCGATTGCTGCTGCTGACGCTTGGCTTCGGTGAAGCGGGTGCCTTCCAGGTAGTTCACCACGGTCACCGGCTGGCGCTTGAACAGTTCACAGGCAGCCTTGGTGATTTCCAGGTCCTTGCCTTTCAGCTCGGGGTGCTTCTCCAGGAAGGCCTTGCTGTAGCGCTTCATGAACGGGTAATCCAGCCCCCACCAGGCCAGGCCCAGCAGTGGTACCCAGATCAGCTCCTTCTTCAGGAAGAACTTGAAGAACGGTGTACGGCGGTTGAGGCTCTCGATCAGCGCCGGGATATCGACCCAGGTCTGGTGGTTGCTGACGGCCAGGTACGAAGTGTCCTTGCGCAGGTTCTCGACGCCGCGGATATCCCACTGGGTAGGAATGCACAGGGCAAAGATGGCCTTGTCGATCTCCGACCAGGTCTCGGCCACCCACATCACCGCCCATGAGGCATAGTCACGCCCACGCCCCGGAAGCACCAGTTTGAGCAGGGCGAAGACCAGCAGCGGGCAGATCAACACCAGGGTGTTGAGCAGCAGCAGGGTGGTAGTGAGGATGCCGGTCAGCAGGCGACGCATAAAGAGACTCTTGTTGTAGGAGATAAACGGTTGGCAATGATAAGCAGGGCCGTGCCCTACGCCAAATTTCCAGTGCCCTGCGGCGAGGACAAATGTTTCACATTATGTTGGATAGGCTTGTGACAGCGAACCTATCCTGCCAGTGCAGTCTAAGCACTGACCCTCCTCAAGGAAGCTTGCCTGTGAAACCTCTGCTTGCCCTGTTGTCGTTGTTGGCGCTGCCGGTCATGGCCGCCGAGCCCACAATCTATGGCCGTTACGAGAACATAGCCCTGCCCGAACTGGGCGAAACCCTGAAAGCCAAGATGGATACCGGTGCCTTCACCGCGTCGCTGTCGGCCAAGGATATCGAGCTGTTCACCCGTGATGGCGACGAGTGGGTGCGCTTCCGCCTGGCCACCAAGGACTCGGACGGCAAGGTGTACGAGCACAAGGTCTCGCGCATCAGCAAGATCAAGGGCCGTGCCGATGAAGAGGAGGAAGGCGATGCGCCGGAAATCTCCAAGCGCCCGGTGGTCGACCTGGAGCTGTGCCTGGGGGACGTGAAGCGCACCGTCGAGGTCAACCTGGTGGACCGCAGCAGCTTCAACTACCCGCTGCTGGTGGGTTCCAAGGCTTTGCGCGAGTTCAAGGCGGCGGTCAATCCGGCCAAGAAGTTCACCGCTGGCAAGCCAGGCTGCTGATCGCAAGCCACCTGTACCGGCCTCTTCGCGGGCACGCCCGCTCCCACAGGGATGGCGCGTGTCCTTGTGGGCTGCGCGGTACCTGTGGGAGCTGGCTTGCCTGCGATGGGGCGCATAGCGGCCCCACGATCTCAGCGCTGATGCAGAAATCGCCGGGGCCGCTCTGCGGCCCTTTCGCGACACAAGGCCGCTCCTACACAATAGTGCGTCGCCATAGATATCTGCACAGGCCCGGACGCCATGCCCCACATCCTCATCGTCGAAGACGAAGCCGCCATCGCCGACACCTTGGTCTATGCCCTGCAGGCCGACGGCCATAGCACCGAATGGGTAACCCTGGGCAGCGCCGCCCTCGACCAGCAGCGCCAGCGCCCGGCCGACCTGGTCATCCTCGATATCGGCTTGCCCGATATCAGTGGCTTCGAAACCTGCCGTCAGCTGCGCCGCTTTAGCGAAGTACCGGTAATGTTCCTCAGCGCCCGCGACGGCGAGATCGACCGGGTGGTGGGACTGGAAATCGGCGCAGACGACTATGTGGTCAAACCCTTCAGCCCGCGTGAAGTGGCGGCGCGAGTACGGGCGATCCTCAAGCGCATGGGCCCCAGGGTCGAGCCAGCTGTCGAGACCACGCTGTTCCAGCTCGATACCTTACGCATGCAGATCACCTACCGCAGCCAGCCTCTTCCCCTTACCCGCCATGAATTTCGCCTGCTGCAATGCCTGCTCGAGCAACCGCACCGGGTATTCAGCCGCGAACAGCTGCTGGACGCCGTGGGCGTGGCCTCTGACGTTGGCTACGAGCGCACCATCGACAGCCATATCAAGAGCCTGCGCGCCAAGCTGCGCCAGGTGGCCAGCGACGCCGAACCGATCCAGACCCACCGTGGCCTCGGCTACAGCTACAGCCCGGACCATGCTTGATGCGCCTGGGCATCCGGATCTTCCTGGTGTACTTCCTGTTCGTCGGGCTGGCGGGCTACTTTCTGCTCAACACGGTGCGTGAACAGATCCGTCCGGTAGTGCGACAGTCCTCGGAAGAAACGCTGGTGGACACCGCCAACCTGCTGGCCGAGATCCTGCACGATGACGTCAAGGCCGGCACCCTGAACCAGAGCCGCTTGCCCGAAGTGCTCAAGGCCTACGGCTCGCGCAGCCCGGGTGCGCAGATCTGGGGGCTGGCCAAGAACCAGGTCAGCCACCGCATCTACGTCACCGATGCCAAGGGCACCGTACTGCTGGACTCCAGCGGCGAGGACCTGGGCAAGGACTACTCGAAGTGGAATGACGTGTACCTGACCCTACGTGGCCAGTATGGCGCCCGTTCCACCCGCAGCGACCCCGAAGATGAAAGCACCTCGGTGATGCATGTAGGCGCGCCGATCATCGACGATGGCAAGATCATCGGCGTGGTCACCGTGGCCAAGCCCAACAGCTCGCTGCAACCGTACATCGACCGCTCAGAACGGCGCTTGCTCACCTTGGGGCTGGGGCTGATCGGCCTGGGCCTGCTGATCGGTGCCGCGTTGTCGTGGTGGCTGGCGCGCTCGCTGCGCCGGCTGGCCCGCTACGCTCAGGCGGTCAGCGAGGGCGAGCGCGCCGCCCTGCCGCATTACAAGGGTGGTGAACTGGCTCACCTGGCCCAGGCGGTCGAGCACATGCGCACCCAACTGGAAGGCAAGGCTTATGTCGAGCGGTATGTGCATACCCTGACACACGAGCTGAAAAGCCCGCTGGCGGCCATTCGTGGCGCTTCCGAGCTGTTGCAGGGCGATGACATGCCGGCTGACCAGCGGGCGCGCTTTGCCGGCAACATCGAGCGCGAGAGCGAGCGTTTGCAGCAGATGATCGAACGCCTGCTCAACCTGGCCCGGGTCGAGCAGATGCAGGCGCTGGAGGATGAGCAGCAGGTGGCGCTGGCGGCATTGGTGGACGAGTTGCTGTTGGCCCATGCGGCGCGTATCGAAGGTGCCGATTTGCAGGTGCGTCAGCGGGTGCCGGCTGGTTTGCGCCTGTTGTGTGACCCGTTTCTGATGCGCCAGGCGCTGGCCAACCTGCTCGACAACGCGTTGGACTTCACCCCGGAGGGCGGCGCGCTGCTGTTCGACCTGGAGCGCGATGGCGAGCGGGTGGCGCTGAGTGTGTTCAACCAGGGGCAGGCGATACCTGCCTATGCCATTGGGCGGGTGAGCGAGCGGTTCTACTCGCTGCCGCGGCCGGGGAGTGGGCGCAAGAGTACCGGGCTGGGGCTGAATTTCGTGGCCGAGGTGATGCAGCTGCATGGCGGGGCGTTGGCGGTGGATAACGTCGATGGTGGGGTGCGGGTGAGGTTGTGGCTGCCGGTGCGGCGTATCAGCTGACATTGCCGGGGCTGCTGCGCAGCCCATCGCGACACAAGGCCGCTCCTACAAGAGCGCGCGTCCTCCTGTAGGAGCGGCCTTGTGTCGCGATGGGCCGCAAAGCGGCCCCAAAAACACACAATCTCCACACCATCTCCCCGAGGCCTCCACGCAAGGCGCAGACACTGCGCCCACTGCCACAGGAGGCCCCATGAACAAGACCCTCGGTTTCAAACTCGGCATGATCGCCGTATTGATCTTGCTGCTGCTCGTCCCGCTACTGCTGATCAGCGGCCTGATCGGTGAACGCCAGGCCCTGCGCGACACTGTGCTGCGCGATATCGCCCAGAGCGCTAGCTTCGACCAGCAACTCAGCGGCCCGCTGCTGGTGGTGCCCTACCGCAAGTACCAGCGCCGCTGGATCGAAAAGGACGGCGAGCGCACCCAGGAAACCAGCACCATTGCCGGTCACCTGTACTTCCTGCCGGAAACCTTCGACGCCGACCTGGGCGTGGACACCGAACTGCGCGCCCGTGGCATCTACCAGGCCCGGCTGTTCCACGCCAAGGGCCGTATCAGTGGCCGCTTCAAGCTCCCGGAACGCTGGGGCATCGACAAGGACTTCGACGACTACCGCTTCGACAAGCCGTTCCTGGTGGTGGGCATCAGCGATATCCGCGGCATCGAGAACGGCCTTGAGCTGAGCATCGGCGAGCAGAAAGTACCGTTCGAAGCCGGTACCCGGCTCGACTGGATGCGCGGCGGCGTGCACGCCAGCCTGCCGGGGCTGGACGGCTTGCAGGCGCGTGAATTCAGCTATGGTTTCGATCTCGCACTGCAAGGCACCGGCCAGCTGCACGTAGTGCCGGTGGGCCGCACCAGTGCCGTGGACCTGCGTGCCAACTGGCCGCACCCGAGCTTCGTCGGCAACTACCTGCCCAGTCGCCGCGATATCGACGCCCAAGGCTTCAGTGCCCACTGGCAGACCTCGTTCTTTGCCACCAACCTCGAAGACGCCCTGCGCCAGTGCGCCACCGCCGGGCAGTGTGCGGACTTCAGCGAGCGCAGCTTCGGTGTCAGCTTCGTCGACCCGGTGGACCAGTACCTGAAGAGCGAGCGGGCGATCAAGTACGCCTTGCTGTTCATCGCCCTGACCTTCGCCGGCTTCTTCCTGTTCGAAGTGCTTAAGAACCTCAGCGTACACCCGGTGCAGTACATCCTGGTGGGGGTGGCGCTGGCTTTCTTCTACCTGCTGTTGCTGTCGTTGTCCGAGCACATCGGCTTTGGTTTGGCGTATGGGTTGTCAGCTTCGGCGTGTGTGCTGCTGATCGGCTTCTACCTGGGCCATGTGCTGCGCAGCCTGGGGCGTGGGGTGGGCTTTGCGGTGGGGTTGGCGGCGTTGTATGCGCTGCTGTACGGGCTGCTGAGTGCCGAGGACTATGCGCTGTTGATGGGCTCGTTGCTGTGCTTTGGCCTGCTGGGGGTATTCATGGTGCTGACCCGGCGGCTGGATTGGGCCCGGGTGGGGAGGGTGGCATGAGGGAGGACAGAGAGATCGGGCGGTGGTTGGCCCTCAGGATCGGGCAGTTGTTTCCTGTGATACCGAGGTGAGGCATTCGCAGCACAAGGCTGCTCCTACAGGGGAGCAGCCTTGTGCTGCGAATGGGCCTGTCAGGCTGCCGGTGCTGTTGCCACCATCGACGGCCGCTTGGCCACCTCGGCATACCACGCAGCCAAGCCAGGCTGGTGCTCACGCCAGCCAAACTCGGGCTGGCGCAAATCCAGATACCCCAGCGCACAGGCCACGCCAATCGCTGCCAGGTCGAACCCGGACATCAACTCGGGCAAATGCTCCTGCTCCAGATTGGCCAGGCTACGGCGGATCTTGTCGCCCTGTGCCTGCAGCCAACCATCCCAGCGCTTGTCTACAGGGCGCAGGAAACTCTCGTAGCGGCTCGATACCGCCGCATCCATGATGGCATCGGCCTGCGACACTAGCGTCATGCGCCGCCAACGCGCCGAGCCTTCGCGCGGCAGCAGCGGCAGGCCGACGTGCTGCAGGTCGAGGTACTCGCAGATCACCCGGCTGTCATGCAGAACGGTGCCGTCTTCCAGGCGCAGGGCCGGGATCTTGCCGATCGGGTTGTCCTGGTTGAGCTGTGGGTCGCCGCTGACCGGGCTGATGTTCACCGGCTGCAGCTGCACGCGCTCAAGTTGGCCGGTCTCGTGCAACACCACCATGACCTTGCGCACGAAAGGCGACAACGGCGAGTGGAACAGAGTCATCGTGCTCATGCTTCAGTTACCCTGCAGGCTCGGTGGCAGACACACGCCGGTACCGCCGATACCGCAGTAGCCGTCCGGGTTCTTGGCCAGGTACTGCTGGTGGTAGGCCTCGGCAAAGTACACGGTCGGTGCCTGGTCGATTTCGGTGGTGATCTCACCGAAGCCGGCCTTGCTCAGTTCGGCCTGGAAGGCGTCGCGGCTGGCCTTGGCCTGTTCCAGCTGTTCAGGGCTGGTGCAGTAGATGGCCGAGCGGTACTGGGTGCCGATGTCGTTGCCCTGGCGCATGCCCTGGGTCGGGTTGTGCAGTTCCCAGAACATCGCCAGCAACTCGCGGTAGCTGACTCTGTCCTTGTCGAACACCACCAGCACCACTTCGGTGTGGCCGGTCAGGCCCGAGCACACTTCCTCGTAGGTGGGGTGGGGGGTGAAGCCGCCTGCGTAGCCGACCACTGTGCTGACCACGCCTTCACGCTGCCAGAAGCGGCGCTCGGCGCCCCAGAAGCAACCCAGGCCGAAGATGGCGAAGTCGATGGCACCTTCGAAGAATGGGCCGAGCAGCGGCGTGTCTTTGAACACGTAGTGGAACTCGGGCAGGCTCATTGGCGTTTCGCGGCCAGGCAGGGCCTGTTCCGCGGTTGGCATGACGTTTTTGTTCACCAGGATTTCCGAACGCAGGACCATGGCCGTTCCTCTGTGTTTATTCAGTTGGATAGGTGGTGGGGCCATCGCCGGCAAGCCAGCTCCCACAGGGATATCACAGATTTTGAGATATGAGCGGTCCCTGTGGGAGCTGGCTTGCCGGCGATAGGGCCCGAATGGGTTCTATAGTGCCCGAGGTTTGCACGGCTGTCAGGCCACTGGGCCACGCGGATAGCGCTTCAGCCGTTCAGCCAGCTCGCGCCCCGGAATCGGCCGGTCGAACAGGTAGCCCTGGCCCACGTCGCAGCGGTGCCGGCGCAGGAACGCCAGCTGCTCCGGCGTCTCGATACCCTCGGCTACCACCTTCAGCTTGAGGTTGTGAGCCATGGCTACCACCGCCGAGGTGATTTCCATGTCGTCCTGGTTGTCCGGGATCTCGTTGATGAAGCTGCGGTCGATCTTGAGGATGTCGATCGGAAACTTCTTCAGGTAGCTCAGCGACGAATAACCGGTGCCGAAATCGTCCATGGCCAGGGTCAGGCCCAGGGCCTTCAGTTCATCCAGCTGGCGGTGGGTATCTTCGGTGGCTTCCAGCAGCAGGCCTTCGGTCAGCTCCAGCTCCAGCAGGTGCGGGGGCAGGGCTTCTTCCTCTAGGATCGTGCTGATCGATGCCACCAGGTCCGGGTCGGAGAACTGCTTGGGGGACAGGTTGATGGCCACATGCAGGTTGCCCATGCCGGCTTCGCGCAGTTGCTGGCTCATGCGGCACGACTGGCGCACCACCCATTTGCCGATGGGGATGATCAGGCCGGTTTCTTCCGCCACGCTGATGAACTGGTCCGGGCGGATCATCCCGCGCTCAGGGTGGTTCCAGCGCAGCAGCGCTTCCAGCCCCAACAGGCGGCCGCTGCGCAGGCACAGCTTGGGCTGGTAGAACACCTCCAGCTCGTTCTGGGTCAGGGCACGACGGAGGTTGTTCTCGACGAACAGCTTGTAGCTGGCTTCGGCATTGAGCACTTCGGTAAACACCTGCACCTGATGCTTGCCGTTGGCCTTGGCCTTGTGCAGCGCCAGGCCGGCGTTCTTCATCAGGCTGGCCGGGTCGGCGCCATGCAGTGGCGCGCAGGCCAGGCCCACCGAGGCGGTGACGTTGATCAGCTGGTTGTCGACGAACATCGGTTTGTCGAGGGTGCGCAGCAATTGCTGGGCGACCCCCTGGCCATCTTCAAGGCTTGTATCGTCGAGCAGTACCGCGAACTCGTTACTGGCAAAGCGCGCCAGGATACCGCCCGAGTGCAGGCTGTTGCGCAGGCGCCGGGCCAGGCTGATCAGCAGCTTGTCGCCGGTCTGGTGGCCGAGGCTGTCGTTGATGCGCTTGAAGTTGTCGATGTCCACCAGCAGCAGACACATCGAGTATTCGCCATCACGGGCAAAGCGCTCGTCCAGGCTGCGAATGAACGCCGGGCGGTTGCCCAGGTTGGTCAGGTTGTCGGTATAGGCCAGGCGCTCGATGCGCTGCTGGGCCAGCTTGGTCTGGGTGACGTCTTCGTAGATGCCGATGTAGTGGGTCAGCTCACGGTTGTCGCCATATACCTTGGAAATCGAAAGCTGGCCCCAGTAGGGTTCGAGGTTCTTGCGCCGGCTCTTGAACTCGCCCTGCCAGCTGTTACCCATGGCCAGGCTCGACGGAGAGTCGAACAGCAGCTCGCTCAGGTTCTCCAGCGCTGGCAGCTCAGCCAGGTGGCGGCCTTGCACTTCTTCGGTGCTGTACTGGGTGATGGCAGTAAAGCTGGGGTTGACGTATTCCACCACACCGTCGCGGTTGACCAGCAGGAAGGCGCTGGCGCTTTGCTCGACTGCGCGCTGGAACAGGTGCAGGGCGCTGGCGGCGGTGCGCCGGTTGTGGTTGGTGATGACCTGGGCGAACTGGTCGGCCAGTTCGCCGGCAAAAGCGATTTCGTCCGACTGCCAGGCCCGTGTCTGGCCGGTCTGCTCCAGGCACAGCACGCCGACGACCTGGCCATCGACACGGATACTGGCATCGAGCATGGCCTTGTTATCCGGGCACAGGCTTTGTGTCAGGGCTCGGGTCCGCGGGTCGTGGCCGGCATTGTGGGCGTCGATGGCGCGGCTGGCGTGCAACGCGTCAAGGTAGTCGGGGAAGCGGCTGGCATCGATGGCTTCGGGCTGGCGGTGTTCTTGCGCGTCCCGGTACCAGGCGATGATCGGCTCCAGGCGCTGGTCTTCAAGGTGCCAGATACTCGCAATATCGACCTTGTAGATTTCGCAGGCGCTCTGGGTAATCAGCTGGGCGGCTTCCCGCAGAGAGTTGCCTGCGCTGTAGCGCTGGCGGGCCAGGCGCAGGATCAGGTCTTGCTGGCCACGTACCCGTTCCAGGTGTTCGAGTTGTTCCTGCTGCGCGCGCTGGTTCAGTTGCAGGGCTAGTTGCAGGCGGTTGTTGCGCGATTCCAGGTCGCTGGCACCGGCCTCGCTGGTTTCTTCGGCCTGGTCGTCGAGCACGCTCAGGTAGCCGCGCAACAGATGGCGGTTGTGCTGCTTGTAGGCTTCCCCAGCCTCCAGCAGGCGTAGCGAAGCAGTTGGCGTGTGCAAGGTGTAGCGCACGCGGTAGTACCCGCGCTGGGCCAGTTGCAGCTGGATCTCGTCGTGTAGCCGGTAGCGGGCCTCGGGTTCCATCAGGCTGGCGTAGGGTGCGTCTACCAGGGCGCAGAGGTCGCCAGCGTGCAGGCCGAACTGGCGCTCGCAGGCCGGGTCGAGGTAGAGCATGGCCCAAGTGGCTTCGTTGAGCCTTTCGAAGCGCAGCATGCCGAGCCGCGAGGGCACGGGTAACTGCGTGACGACCTCGGCCGCCACACGGCTGGCGGCATCGGGTTGGCTTTTCATCGAAGACTCGCTTGAAGAGGAAACGCGGCCTTTGGGGGCGGCAGGTCTGGCAAGGTTGCATCATGTCCCGGGGGCTGGCAAGCAGCCATGCGTGATGCTGTGGACGGGTTATCGGCTGGTGGGTGGGAATCTGTAGTCTGGCTGATATTTCCGGGGCCGCTTTGCGGCCCCAATGTGCCTTATGCGAGGCAAAAAAAAGCCCCGCCAATCGACGGGGTTGAGGTACGAGCGTGGCAGCTCGAAAAGCATACTGCCCCTCGCAGGGAGGGGCAGCGGGCTGCCTTACAGCAGCATGGTGCGGATATCGCCCAGCACGTCGCCCAGGCGCTTGGTGAAGCGCGCGGCGGCAGCGCCGTTGATCACACGGTGATCGTAGGACAGCGACAGCGGCAGCATCAGCTTCGGCTGGAAGGCCTTGCCATCCCAGACTGGCTGCATGGTCGCCTTGGAGACGCCCAGGATCGCCACTTCCGGCGCGTTGACGATCGGCGTGAAGCCGGTGCCGCCAATGTGGCCGAGGCTGGAGATGGTGAAGCAGGCGCCTTGCATCTCGTCGGCCGACAGCTTCTTGGTGCGGGCTTTCTCGGCCAGCGCAGCCGCTTCGGCAGCCAGTTGCAGCAGGCTCTTCTGGTCGACGTTCTTGATCACAGGGACCAGCAGGCCGTCCGGGGTGTCCACGGCAAAGCCGATGTGCACGTACTTCTTGCGGATGATGGCCTTGCCGCTTGGCGCCAGCGAGCTGTTGAAGTCTGGCAGTTCCTTGAGCAGGAAGGCGCAGGCCTTGAGCAGCAGGGGCAGCACGGTCAGCTTAACGCCAGCCTTCTCGGCCACGGCCTTCTGCGCAACGCGGAAGGCTTCCAGCTCGGTGATGTCGGCGGAGTCGAACTGGGTCACGTGCGGCACGTTCAGCCAGCTGCGGTGCAGGTTGGCAGCACCGACCTGCATCAGGCGGGTCAGGGCCACTTCTTCCACTTCACCGAACTTGCTGAAGTCCACGGCAGGGATTGGCGGGATGCCGGCGCCACCGGTTGCGCCGGCGGCTGCCGGTGCCTCCTTGGCCTTCTGCATCATCGCCTTGACGTAGACCTGCACGTCTTCTTTCAGGATGCGGCCGTGCGGACCGGTCGCGGCAACCGCGCCCAGGTCGACGCCGAATTCACGGGCCAGCTGACGAACCGCCGGGCCTGCGTGAACCTTGGCGTTGCTACCGGCAGCCGGTGCGGTAGCAACCGGTGCAGGGGCAGCAGCCGGGGCTGCAGCGGCAGGTGCGGCGGCCGGAGCCGCTTCAGCCTTGGCCGGGGCAGCAGCGGCAGGTGCCGGAGCAGCAGCCGGGGCAGCGCCCGCGACTTTCAGCTTGAAGATCAGGTCGCCAGTGCCGACTTCGTCTTCCAGCTTGCACAGGACTTCTTCGACCACGCCGGCAGCCGGCGACGGGATTTCCATGGAGGCCTTGTCGGACTCCAGGGTAATCAGCGACTGGTCGGCTTCGACGGTGTCGCCGACCTTTACCAGCACTTCGATGATCTTGGCCTTGCCCGACGAACCGATGTCCGGCACGTGGATGTCCTGCACGCTGGCGGCAGCCGGGGCTGCTGCCGGAGCTGGGGCAGGGGCGGCTTCGGCGGCCGGAGCCGGCGCAGCAGCCTGGGCCGGAGCGGCGGCCGGAGCCTCAGGGGCCGCTGCAGCGGCGCCCTCGGCTTCCAGGACCAGCAGCTCGTCGCCTTCTTTCAGGCGGTCGCCCAGCTTGACCTTCAGTTCCTTGATGACGCCGGCTTTCGGGGCCGGGATCTCCATGGAGGCCTTGTCGGACTCCAGGGTCAGCAGGCTCTGGTCAGCCTCGATACGATCACCGACCTTGACAAACAGCTCGATGATTTCACCTTCACCGCTGCCGATGTCAGGTACGCGAATGAGTTCGCTCACTTAAAAATACTCCTCAGCAGTCCAGTGGGTTGCGCTTGTCCGGGTCGATACCGAACTTGACGATAGCGTCTGCAACAACCTTTGGTTCGATCTCGCCGCGGTCAGCCAGGGCTTCCAGGGCAGCCAGCACCACGAAGTGGCGGTCGACTTCGAAGAAGTGACGCAGCTTCTTGCGGCTGTCGCTGCGACCGTAACCGTCGGTACCCAGGACCTTGAACTCTTTGCTCGGTACCCACTGGCGAATCTGCTCGGCGAACAGCTTCATGTAGTCGGTGGAGGCGATGACCGGGCCCTTGCGACCGTTCAGGCACTGCTCGACATAGGTCTGCTGTGGCTTCTGGCCAGGCTTCAGGCGGTTGGCGCGTTCCACGGCCAGGCCGTCGCGACGCAGTTCGTTGAAGCTGGTGACGCTCCACACGTCGGCACCGACGTTGAACTCTTCACGCAGGATCTTCGCTGCTTCGCGGACTTCGCGCAGGATGGTGCCGGAGCCCATCAGCTGTACGTGGTGCGCGGCTTCGCGGGTGTCTTCTTCCAGCAGGTACATGCCCTTGATGATGCCTTCCTCGACACCGGCCGGCATGGCTGGCTGCTGGTAGGATTCGTTCATCACGGTGATGTAGTAGAAGATGTCCTGTTGCTCTTCGGTCATCTTCTTCATGCCGTCCTGGATGATCACCGCCAGCTCGTAGCCGTAGGTTGGATCATAGGTGCGGCAGTTCGGGATGGTGCCCGCCATCATGTGGCTGTGACCGTCTTCGTGCTGCAGGCCTTCACCGTTGAGGGTGGTACGGCCGGCAGTACCGCCGATCAGGAAGCCACGGGTGCGGCTGTCGCCAGCGGCCCAGGCCAGGTCGCCAATACGCTGGAAGCCGAACATCGAGTAGAAGATGTAGAACGGCAGCATCGGCTGGTTGTGGCAGCTGTACGAGGTACCGGCAGCGATGAACGACGACATGGCGCCGGCTTCGTTGATGCCTTCCTCGAGGATCTGGCCCTTCTTGTCTTCGCGGTAGAACATCACCTGGTCTTTATCGACTGGCTCGTAGAGCTGGCCGACCGACGAGTAGATGCCCAGCTGGCGGAACATGCCTTCCATACCGAAGGTACGGGCTTCGTCCGGGATGATCGGGACGATGCGCTGGCCGATTTCCTTGTCCTTGACCAGCTGCGCCAGAATACGCACGAAGGCCATGGTGGTGGAGATTTCGCGGTCACCCGAGCCGTCCAGGATCGCTTTCAGCGTTTCCAGTGGCGGGGTCGGTACGCTGAAGCTCTTGGCGCGGCGCTGTGGCACGAAACCACCCAGGGCAGCACGGCGCTCGGCCAGGTACTTGGCTTCGGCAGAACCTTCTTCCGGCTTGAAGAACGGCAGGTTCTCCAGGTCGGCATCCTTGACCGGGATGTCGAAGCGGTCACGGAAGTGACGCAGGCTGTCGACATCGACCTTCTTGGTGTTGTGCGCGGTGTTCTTGGCTTCGCCGGCACCGGTACCGTAACCCTTGATGGTCTTGGCCAGGATGACGGTAGGCTGGTCCTTGTGGTTGACCGCCTGGTGGTACGCCGCGTAGACCTTGTACGGGTCGTGGCCGCCACGGTTGAGCTTCCAGATCTCTTCGTCGGACAGGTCTTCGACCATGGCCTTGAGCTCTGGGGTGTTGAAGAAGTTTTCACGAACGTACGCGCCGTCTTTGGCTTTGTAGTTCTGGTACTCGCCGTCGATGACTTCGTCCATGCGGCGCTGCAGGGCACCGTTGGTGTCCTTGGCGAACAGTGGGTCCCAGAAGCGGCCCCACACGACCTTGTTGACGTTCCAGCCACCGCCACGGAACACGCCTTCGAGTTCCTGGATGATCTTGCCGTTGCCGCGAACCGGGCCGTCGAGGCGCTGCAGGTTGCAGTTGATGACGAAGATCAGGTTGTCCAGCTTCTCGCGGCCGGCCAGGGCGATTGCGCCCAGGGATTCCGGCTCGTCGCACTCGCCGTCGCCCATGAAGCACCAGACCTTCTGCTTGCCGGCCGGGATGAAGCCACGGGCTTCCAGGTACTTCATGAAACGTGCCTGGTAGATGGCCTGGATCGGGCCCAGACCCATCGAAACGGTCGGGAACTGCCAGAAGTCAGGCATCAGCCATGGGTGCGGGTACGAAGACAGGCCGTTGCCGTCCACTTCCTGACGGAAGTTGTTCATCTGGTCTTCGCTGATGCGGCCTTCCATGAACGCACGGGCGTAGATGCCTGGCGAAGCATGGCCCTGGAAGAAGATCAGGTCGCCGCCGTGTTCTTCGGTCGGGGCCTGGAAGAAGTAGTTGAAGCCGATGTCGTACAGGGTGGCGCTGGAGGCGAAGCTGGAGATGTGTCCGCCCAGGTCCGAGTCTTTCAGGTTGGTACGCATGACCATGGCCAGGGCGTTCCAACGCACCATCGAGCGAATGCGGCGTTCCATGAACAGGTCGCCAGGCATGCGTGCTTCGTGGGTGACAGGGATGGTGTTGCGGTATGGCGTGGTGATCGCATACGGCAGCTGGGAGCCACTACGGGTGGCCAGCTCGCCCATACGGGTCATCAGGTAATGAGCGCGGTCTTCGCCTTCTTTGTCGAGGACCGACTCCAGGGCATCCAGCCATTCCTGGGTTTCGATTGGATCGAGGTCTTGCATGGCTTGCTCCAGGGCGGAAAGGCAACCAGAATCGATTGCCTGAGATTGCGACTGGCCTTATGGGCAGACGTCGTGAATTCTTGGATTACCGGGGTGTCCTCCGGCGCCGTGTAGTTTTACTACATTTGCTTTCGCATTTCATGCTTTTACACGACACGAGTAGTAGTAAAACTACATTTGTGCGACGTTTCGTCGCATGTTGGCTTGTGAGGAAAAACGTTCATGTTGGTTGGCATTGTGTCGCGAACGGGTAATTCTTGATGTTTGTTGCCATTTTTTCGCTTCTTTCAGCTATTTCCAACTTTTGTACGACAGTCTAACCGTGGTCCGGCTTCCCCTTGGCCGCTTCTTCCCCTCTATTTCACGCCGATCAAGGATAGACCATGCGCCTACCTTTGCCGTCCGATCTGCCCGCTTCCCTGCAGCCACTGGTCGCTCGCAACCAGCAATTCATCAGCGATGCCGTGGCTGCCCACCCGGAACTCGACCCCCAGGCCTGGAGCCCTCTGCACCGGCAACAGTTCGACCAGGTAGCCGCCGCCAGCGACTTCGTGCTCGGCCTGGTCCGACGCGAGCCAGCGATGCTGTTCGGCCTGCTGGCCAGTGGCGAGCTGGATCGGAGTTACGCCGCGGGTGAACTGTGCGGGCACATCGCTGCAGCCGCCCAGGCGGCGCAAAGCGAGGAGGAGCTGGCGCGCAACCTGCGCCGCGAGCGCAACCGCCAACAGCTGCGCATCATCTGGCGCGACATCACCCGCCAGGCCGCGCTGGGCGAAACCTGCCGCGACCTGTCCGACCTGGCCGACGCCGCCATCGACGAAGCCTACCAATGGCTGTACCCGCGCCACTGTCAGCAGTTCGGCACGCCTGTCGGCAACCGCAGCGGCCAGCCGCAGCACATGGTGGTGCTGGGCATGGGCAAGCTGGGCGCGGTGGAGCTGAACCTGTCGTCGGACATCGACCTGATCTTCGCCTTCCCCGAAGGCGGCGAAACCGAAGGGGTGAAGCGCTCGCTGGACAACCAGGAGTTCTTCACCCGCCTGGGCCAGCGCCTGATCAAGGCGCTGGACCCGGTCACCGTCGACGGTTTCGTTTTCCGCGTCGACATGCGCCTGCGCCCGTATGGTTCGGCCGGCGCGCTGGTGCTCAGCTTCAATGCCCTGGAGCAGTACTACCAGGACCAGGGCCGTGACTGGGAACGCTACGCGATGATCAAGGCGCGGGTTGTGGCCGGCGACCAGGCGACCGGGGCACAGTTGCAGGAGATGCTGCGGCCGTTCGTGTACCGCCGCTACCTGGACTTTTCCGCGATCGAAGCGCTGCGCAGCATGAAGCAGCTGATCCAGCAGGAAGTGCGGCGCAAGGGCATGGCCGACAACATAAAGCTGGGTGCCGGGGGGATTCGTGAGGTGGAATTCATCGCTCAGGCTTTCCAGCTGATCCACGGCGGGCGCGACCTCAGCCTGCAACAGCGGCCGCTGCTTAAAGTGCTGGCCACCCTCGAGGGCCAGGGCTACCTACCGCCAGCCGTGGTCGCCGAGCTGCGCGAGGGTTATGAGTTCCTGCGTTATACCGAACACGCCATCCAGGCCATCGCCGACCGCCAGACGCAGATGCTGCCGGACAACGAGATCGATCAGGCGCGGGTGGCCTACATGCTTGGCTATGCCGACTGGCAAAGCTTCCATGACCAGCTGACGCACTGGCGTGGCCGTATTGACTGGCACTTCCGCCAAGTGATCGCCGACCCGGATGATGAAGACGGCGAGGGCGAGCTGGTGGTGGGGGGGGAATGGTCACCGCTGTGGGAGCAGGCACAGGATGAAGATGCGGCTGGCCGTCAGCTGCAAGAGGCCGGTTTCCAGCAGCCTGCCGAAGCCCTGCGGCGCCTGGCCGCGCTGCGCTCCAGCCCGCAGCTGCGTTCGATGCAGCGGATTGGCCGTGAGCGCCTGGACGCCTTTATCCCACGGTTGCTGGCCCAGGCTGTGGAACATGACAACCCCGACCTGGTGCTCGAGCGCGTGCTGCCGCTGGTCGAGGCCGTGGCACGGCGTTCCGCCTACCTGGTGCTGCTCACCGAAAACCCCGGGGCCTTGCGCCGCTTGCTGACACTGTGCGCCGCCAGCCCGTGGATTGCCGAGCAGATTGCCCGCTACCCGCTGCTGCTCGACGAGCTACTTAACGAAGGCCGCCTGTTCAGCCCGCCACTGGCGCCGGAGCTGGCCAGCGAACTGCGCGAACGCCTGACACGCATTCCCGAGGACGACCTGGAACAGCAAATGGAGGCGCTGCGCCACTTCAAGCTGGCCCACAGCCTGCGCGTGGCCGCTTCGGAAATCAGCGGCAACCTGCCGCTGATGAAAGTCAGCGACTACCTGACCTGGCTGGCCGAGGCCATCCTCGACCAGGTACTGGCCCTGGCCTGGCGCCAGACCGTGGCCCGCCACGGCCAGCCCAGGCGCAGCGACGGCAGCCTGTGCGACCCGGGCTTCATCATCATCGGCTACGGCAAGGTAGGTGGCCTGGAGCTGGGTCACGGATCGGACCTGGACCTGGTATTCATCCATGACGGCGACCCGCAGGCGGAAACCGACGGCGCCAAGCCGATCGACAGTGCGCAGTTCTTCACGCGCCTCGGCCAGCGCATCATTCACCTGCTGACCACCCAGACCAACTCGGGCCAGCTGTATGACGTGGACATGCGCCTGCGCCCGTCGGGTGCCTCGGGCCTGCTGGTGAGCTCGCTGGGAGCGTTCGAGCGCTACCAGCAGAACGAGGCCTGGACCTGGGAGCACCAGGCCCTGGTGCGGGCCCGGGTGCTGGTGGGCTGCAAGCAGGTGGGCACGGCATTCGAAGGCGTGCGCGCCAAGGTGTTGGGCCAGGCCCGCGACCTGGAAAAACTGCGCAGCGAAGTGAGCGAAATGCGCGCCAAGATGCGCGACAACCTCGGCACCAAGGCCACCGCTGCCGGTACCGCAGCCAACGCCTTCGAGGCCGGTGTGCCGTTCGATATCAAGCAGGATGCCGGCGGTATCGTCGATATCGAATTTATGGTGCAATACGCCGCTTTGGCCTGGTCCCACGACCACCCGGCCATACTCCGATGGACCGATAACATCCGCATTCTGGAAGAGCTGGAGCAGGCGGGTTTGATGCCGGCCAGTGACGCGGTGCTGTTGCGTGAAGTGTACAAGGCGTTCCGCTCGGCCTCGCACCGCCAGGCCCTGCAGAAGCAGGCCGGGGTTATCGATGCGGCGCAGTTTGCCGATGAACGCCGCGAAGTGCGGCGGATCTGGGGTGAATTGGGTTTGACTTGAGATTGCTGGGGCCGCTTTGCGGCCCATCGCGACACAAGGCCGCTCCTACAGGAGATCGCATTCCCTTGTAGGAGCGGCCTTGTGTCGCGATGGGCTGCAAAGCAGCCCCAAAGGCTCATGCCTCACCACCGGTGGTACACTGTCCGCCACATAGCCTGAATATAAAGAGGGGAGGCCAGGCTGTACCGCAGCCTGTAGCCTCCCCGAGCGTTTCTGGACTAAGCATGAGAATACTGATCATTGGCCCCAGCTGGGTCGGCGACATGGTGATGGCGCAGACCCTGTTCCAGTGCCTGAAACAGCAGCATCCCGACTGCGTGATCGATGTGCTGGCCCCCGAGTGGAGCCGGCCGATCCTCGAACGCATGCCCGAGGTCCGTCAGGCCCTGAGCTTCCCGCTCGGCCACGGCGCACTGGAACTGGCCACGCGGCGACGCATCGGCAAGTCCTTGGCCGGCCAGTACGACCAGGCCATCCTGCTGCCCAACTCGCTGAAGTCGGCGCTGGTGCCGTTCTTTGCCGGTATCCCCAAGCGCACCGGCTGGCGCGGCGAAATGCGCTTCGGCCTGCTCAACGACGTGCGCAAGCTGGACAAGGCCCGTTACCCGCTGATGATCGAGCGCTTCATGGCCCTGGCTTACGCACCCGGCGCCGAGCTGCCGCAGCCGTACCCGCGCCCCAGCCTGCAGATCGAAGCGCAAAGCCGCGACGCCGCCCTGGCCAAGTTCGGCCTGGAGCTGGACCGCCCGGTGCTGGCGCTGTGCCCCGGTGCCGAGTTCGGCGAGGCCAAGCGCTGGCCGGCCGAGCACTACGCCACCGTGGCCGATGCGATGATCCGCCAGGGCTGGCAGGTGTGGCTGTTCGGCTCGAAGAACGATCACCCGGTCGGTGAGCAGATTCGCGATCGGCTGATCCCGGGCTTGCGTGAAGAGTCGTCCAACCTGGCCGGCGAAACCTCGCTGGCCGAGGCCATCGACCTGATGTCCTGCGCCCATGCCGTGGTGTCCAACGACTCGGGCCTGATGCACGTGGCCGCCGCGCTGAACCGCCCGCTGGTGGCGGTGTACGGCTCGACCTCGCCGGGCTTTACCCCGCCGCTGGCCGAGCACGTGGAAGTGGTGCGCACCGGCATCGAGTGCAGCCCGTGCTTCGACCGCACCTGCCGCTTCGGCCACTACAACTGCCTGCGCCTGCTGGAACCGGGCAAAGTCATCGCTGCCCTGCACAGCCTGACCGGGCCGGACCTGATCGATACCGTGGCCGAGGTCGACTAAGTGCGGGTACTGATCATCAAGACTTCGTCGCTGGGTGATGTGATCCACACCTTGCCGGCGCTTACCGATGCCGCCCACGCCATCCCGGGCATCCGCTTCGACTGGGTGGTGGAAGAAGGCTTCGCCGAAATCCCCAGCTGGCACCCGGCGGTCGACCAGGTGATCCCGGTGGCCATTCGCCGCTGGCGCAAGAACCTCTGGCAAACCATCAAGAGCGGCGAGTGGAAGGCGTTCAAGCAACGTGTACGCGAGCGCAAGTACGACCTGGTGATCGACGCCCAGGGCCTGGTCAAATCGGCCTGGCTGACCCGCTACGTGAAGGCTCCGGTGGCCGGCCTGGACCGCTATTCGGCCCGCGAAGGCTGGGCCAGCCGCTTCTATGACCGGCGCCTGTCGGTTGCCACCGGCCAGCACGCGGTGGAGCGGGTGCGCCAGCTGTTCGCCATGGCCCTGGCCTACGACCTGCCGGAAGGCATCGGCAACTACGGCCTGGACCTCGAGCGCCTGCAACTGCCGCCGGCCGCCCCCTATGTGGTGTTCCTGCATGGCACCACCTGGGCGACCAAGCACTGGCCCGAAGCCTACTGGCGCGAACTGGCCGAGCGCATGGGCCGGCGCAAGCTGGAGGTGCGCCTGCCGTGGGGCAACCCGGCCGAGAAGGCGCGGGCCGAGCGCATCGCCCAGGGCTTGAACAACTGCCAGGTGCTCCCCAAATTGAACCTTGCCGGCGTCGCACGCGTGTTGGCGGCGGCAAAAGCCTGCGTGGCGGTCGATACCGGCCTCGGCCACCTGGCGGCGGCACTCGATGTGCCCACCATTTCGCTGTTCGGCCCTACCAACCCGGGCCTGACTGGCGCCTACGGACGGACCCAGATTCACCAGGCCAGTGACTGGCCCTGCGCGCCCTGCCTGCAGAAGAAGTGCACCTACAAACCGAGCGCCGACGACCTGCGCCGGTTCGATCTGAAACGCGAGTGGCCATTGTGCTTCACTCGCCTGAATCCCGAGCATGTGGCGAGCCGCTTGAGCGCGTTGCTGCTGGCTGAGGATGTCCGTTGATGCAACTGGCTTTCGTGCTTTACAAATATTTCCCCTTCGGCGGGCTGCAGCGCGACTTCATGCGCATTGCCCTGGAATGCCAGAAGCGGGGCCACCAGATCCGTGTGTACACGTTGATCTGGGAGGGTGACATTCCGCCGGGCTTCGAAGTGCTGGTGGCGCCGGTGAAGGCGATTTTCAACCACCGCCGCAACGAGAAGCTCAGCGCCTGGATGGCCGCCGACCTGGCCAAGCGCCCGGTCGACCGCCTGATCGGCTTCAACAAGATGCCTGGGCTGGATGTGTACTACGCCGCCGACGGCTGCTTCGAGGACAAGGCGCAGACCCTGCGTGGCGGCCTGTACCGCCGCTGGGGTCGTTACCGGCACTTTGCCGAATACGAACGCGCGGTGTTCGCCAAGGACGCCCATACCGAAGTGCTGATGATTTCCGAAGTGCAGCAGCCGCTGTTCATCAAGCACTACGGCACCCCGGTGGAGCGTTTCCACCTGCTGCCGCCGGGCATTTCCCAGGACCGCCGCGCGCCGGCCAATGCCGGCGAAATCCGCACCGAGTTCCGCAAGGAATTCAACCTGGGCAATGACGACCTGCTGCTGGTGCAGATTGGCTCGGGCTTCAAGACCAAGGGTGTTGACCGCAGCCTGAAGGCCCTGGCCGCACTGCCGTCGACCCTGCGCAAACGCACCAGGCTGATGGTGATCGGCCAGGATGACCCCAAGGTGTTCCAGCTGCAAAGCGCTACCTTGGGCCTGGGCGAGCAGGTGCAGTTCCTCAAGGGCCGCAGCGACATCCCGCGCTTTCTGCTTGGCGCCGACCTGCTGATCCACCCGGCGTACAACGAGAACACCGGCACGGTGCTGCTCGAGGCACTGGTGGCCGGCCTGCCGGTGCTGGTCTCCAAAGTATGCGGCTACGCCCACTATATCGCTGAGGCCGACAGTGGCCTGGTGCTGGACGAGCCGTTCGAGCAGGAACAGCTCAATGGCTACCTGCAGCGCATGCTCGAAGACCAGCAGGCCCGCGCCAGTTGGTCGCGCAACGGCCTGGCGTTTGCTGAAACCGCCGATCTGTACAGCATGCCGCAGCATGCCGCCGACGTGATCCTGGGGCAGGAGTCCGCATGAAGCTGATACTGGCCGAACCGTTCAAGCGCCTGTGGGCCGGGCGTGATGCCTTCGATGCCGTGGAGGCGCTGCAAGGCGAGGTCTATCGCGAACTGGAAGGGCGCCGCACGCTGCGCACCGAAGTCGCTGGCGAGGGCTTTTTCGTCAAGATCCACCGCGGCATCGGCTGGGGCGAGATCTTCAAGAACCTGCTCACCGCCAAGCTGCCGGTACTCGGCGCCGGCCAGGAATGGCAGGCCATACAGCGCCTGCACCAGGTTGGCGTGCCGACCATGACAGCCGTCGCCTATGGCGAGCGTGGCAGCAACCCGGCCGCGCAGCACTCGTTCATCATCACCGAAGAGCTGGCGCCGACCATCAGCCTGGAAGACTTCAGCATCGACTGGGTCAGGCAGCCGCCCGAGCCGCGCCTGAAGCGCGCGCTGATCGCCGAAGTGGCGAAGATGACCGGCGGCATGCACCGCGCCGGGGTCAACCACCGCGACTGCTACATCTGCCACTTCCTGCTGCACACCGACCGCCCGGTGACGGCGGAAGACTTCAAACTGTCGGTAATCGACCTGCACCGCGCGCAGACCCGGGCGAAAATCAGCCGCCGCTGGCGCGACAAGGACCTGGCCGCGCTGTACTTCTCGGCGCTGGACATCGGCCTGACCCAGCGCGACAAGCTGCGCTTCCTGCGCGGTTACTTCCAGCGCCCGCTGCGGCAAGTCCTGAAGGATGAAGCCGCGCTGCTCGCCTGGCTGGAGCGCAAGGCGCAGAAACTCTACGATCGCAAGCAACGCTATGGGGATGCACTCTGATGGCGGGGTGGACACTGGCGCCGGGCTACGAACACCTGGCGGCGGACTTCGGCAGCCTCGATGCTGTATTTGCCCTGCAAGGCGAGCGCCTGACCCGCGACCCGCTCAGTGAGGTGGTGCGTATCACGCGTGACGGGGTCAATTATTACGTCAAGCGCTACACCGGGGCCGGCAAGCACATGCGCCGTTACCTGGGCCGGCCGCGGATCAAGGCCGAATGGCAGAACCTCAAGCAGTTCGCCAAGTGGGACATCCCCACTGCCGAAGTGGTGGCCTGGGGCCTGGAGCGCAATGGCCTGGCCTTTGGCCGGGGGGCCATGATCACCCGCGAACTGCCGCATACCGAAGACTTGTCGGCGCTGGCCGAGCGCAACGATGCACGCCTGGCCGATCGCGCCTGGGTCGGGCATGTCAGCAGCCAGCTGGCGCGCCACACCCGGGTCATGCACCAGCACCACTTCGCCCATAACGACCTGAAATGGCGCAACTTGCTGGTCGACGACCAGGGCACGCTATTCTTCATCGACTGCCCCACCGGCGATTTCTGGCGCGGCTTCATGTGGCGGCACCGGATGATCAAGGACCTTGCATGCCTGGACAAAGTGGCCAAATACCATCTGTCGGCGACCCAGCGCCTGCGTTTCTACCTGCAATATCGTGGCCGCGATCGGCTGAATGTGCGTGACAAGAAGCGCATTCGCCAGGTGGTGAGCTTTTTCGAGGGAAGGGAATGACCGATTACCTGGCCAGCGCGGACCTCGCGCTGCTCAAGCGCCATGGCCTGGACGACTTCGAGGCGCTGTGGGCGCTGCAACTGGATGCCGTGGACGAACCGAACACCGGCCGCGGTGGCTGGAGCAGCGTGTACCGCCTGGAACTCGAGGGCAAGGGCTACTACCTCAAGCGCCAGAGCGACTACCTGACCCGTACCCTGCACCGGCCATTCGGCGAGCCGACCTTCGCCCGCGAATTCCGCAACATCAGCCGTTACCAGAAACTGCAGATTCCGGCCTTGCAGGCGGTGTTCTACGGCGAGCGCAAGAAAGGCGGCACGCACCGGGCGATCCTGATGACTCGTGCTCTGGACGAATGGGCCGACCTCGACAGCTTGTTGGCCCGGTGGCCACAACTGAGCGATGCCGAACGCAATGGTGTCCTGCAGGCCTGCGGCCAGCTGGCGCGCACCCTGCACCGTGCCGGCCAGGTGCATGGTTGCTTCTACCCCAAGCACATCTTCCTGCGTCAGCGCCGCGAAGGCTGGGACGCGCAACTGATCGACCTGGAGAAGACCCGACCCCTGCTGTTCGGCATGCGTGACCGCCTCAAGGACCTGGAGCCGTTGCTGCGCCGCGCACCGGTCTGGGGCGAGCGCGATGTACGTACCTTGCTGGCCAGCTACCTGGCGCAGCCTGCCGATGGCACGCTGGTCGATACCTGGCTGCAACGCCTGACGCAACGCCGTCGTGAAAAAGAGGCCCGCTGATGCGTTTGTCTGAATTGAAAGAGGCCGGGCGCAGCCCCTCGTTGCCCCTGAGCATCACCCTGGCCGATGCCGCCGGCACGGCCGA
The DNA here is from genome assembly GCF_046764235.1 of Pseudomonas sp. s4. NCBI lineage: Bacteria > Pseudomonadati > Pseudomonadota > Gammaproteobacteria > Pseudomonadales > Pseudomonadaceae > Pseudomonas > Pseudomonas sp. s4. The sequence goes on from NZ_CP177209.1 coordinate 452,440, forward strand.
CCTGCAATTGCTCAGCCTGCTGCGCGTGCTGCCGGGCCAGCGCTATGTGGGTGCCGGCGTGTGGCGCGGTACCCCGGTGCTGGCCAAGCTGCTGGTCGGTGGTAACGCTGCACGGCATTTCCAGCGCGAATTGCAAGGCGTGAAACTGCTGGCCGAGCAGGGCCTGACCACGCCGAAGCTGCTGGCCGACGGCCTCAAGGAAGGCGAGGGCGGCTGGCTGCTGTTCGAATTCCTCGACGGCGCCGAGAGCCTGGCCGATGCCTGGGCGGCAGTGGAGAGCTTGCCGGTGTTGGCAGACGAGCAGCATCTGGTGCTGGGCGAGGCGCTCACCGCAGTGGCGCACATGCACGCCCGGGGCCTGTGGCAGGAAGACCTGCACCTGGACAACCTGCTGCGCCACGGCGGCAAGCTGTACCTGATCGACGGCGCCGGCATCAAGGCCGAAACGCCTGGCCAGCAGCTGTCACGCCCGCGTGTGCTGGAAAACCTGGGGGTGTTCTTCGCTCAGCTCCCCAAGCGCCTGGAGCCTTTCATCGAAGAATTGCTGGTGCACTATCTGCTGGCCAACGCCGAGCATGCGCTGCCGCTGGAAGCCCTGCAGAAGCAGGTAGACAAGGTGCGCAGCTGGCGCCAGAAGGATTACCTGGAAAAGGCTGGTCGTGAATGCAGCCTGTTCAGTGTCGAGCGCAGCCTTTCGGGCTTGCGGGCAATCCGCCGCGACGAGGTCGAAGCCATGCTGCCGGTACTGGAGCAGGCCGATGCGTTGATCGACCAGGGTCACCTGTACAAGACCGGTGGTGCGGCCAGTGTGGCGCGCATCGAGGTTGGCGGGCGCACGCTGGTGCTCAAGCGCTACAACATCAAGAACACCGCGCACTGGTTCAAGCGCTTCTGGCGCCCGAGCCGGGCCTGGCATTCCTGGATCGAAGGCCATCGCCTGGAGTTCCTCGACATTGCCACGCCGCGTCCACTCGCGGTGCTGGAGCAACGGGTGATGGGGCTGCGAAGCCGTGCCTACCTGGTCACCGAGTATATCGATGGCCCAGACCTGGCCGAATGCTTCGCGCCCTACGTGGATAACGGCGATGCGCCTGAGGAGCAGGTGGATGCCCTGGTGCATGTGATGCAGCAACTGATTCGCGAGCGTATCAGCCACGGCGACTTCAAGGGCCACAACCTGTTCTGGCACAACGGCCAATGGTCGCTGATCGACCTCGACGCCATGTGCCAGCACGCCACCCAGCTCAGCTTCGCCCCGGCCTACGCCCGTGATCGGGCGCGGCTGCTGCGCAACTGGCCGAGTGGCAGTGCCTTGCATCAGCGGCTGGACCGGCTGTTGCCCAAGCTGGCCGAGTAATCCGCCGGCAGTGCCAGCCAGTCGCTGCTGCGGCCTGGCTGGCGCACGCGAATGCGCCATTGGCCGCCCTGTTGGCGCAATACTGCCCAGGCGTGGACTGCGCCCAGTGCCTTCTCGGGCAGCAGCAAATGGTATTGCCCGGCAAGCAGGTGCCGTCGAACCGGCAACTGATGGTTACCCAACTGCAAATAGAGTTGCCCCCCAGCGTCGTGCAGGTCGGCGTCCCCTGCCACCGGTTCGCCCGCTAATGGTTGTTGCAGGCGTACCTCTTCCAACAGGTGGGCTATGTCAGGCAACCCGTCATGCCAAAGCACGATGGAATCGACCACCCAATTGCCGTTGCGCAGCCGTTTGATCGGCAGTTGCGCGTAGGCATCCGGCTGCCTGGGGTCGAGAACCCGCCAGCGATAGCCGTCGAAGTGGACGTTGTACAACCTCCCCTGGCTGTCCTTGACGAAGTACCGGTCCGGGCCTGGCACGCTGTTGATCTGTTCGTACACTTCCTCGCCATGAACGCCGTCGATCCGGTAGCGCAGCTTGCTCACATCCACGGCCGCTTCGTGGGTATTCGGCAGTGGGCGCGGAGGTTGCGGCGGCAGGCCGCGCATCGCCCGGCGCATGAGGGGCGAACCAGCGAAACTGGACAACCCGTCGGCGCTGTGGCTCAAAGCAGCCATGGCGTGGTGGAAGGTCGCTGCATAATCCTCTTTTTCCAGGGCTTCGAAGCCGTCCCACAGCGAAATCGACATACGGCCGAAGGCCAGGGCTGACATTGTCGGGGCCGGTAGCACGAGGCTGATCATGTCGAGAACCAGGCGCAGCGTCGACAGCCCGTACTCGCCGAGCAGCTCGCGGTTGCTGCGGCTGTTGGTATCGGCCTCGGCGATCATGGCGTGGACCTGGGCCTTGTAAAGGGCATCGAAGAGGTTGCCGTTGATCATTGTTCTTTGCACATATGGCCCGAGGCGGCCTTTGCGCACCAACTTGTCGAGCCGCTTGCCATCAGCCAGAGGCGCGCGCTGGATCATGTACTTTCGCAAGGACGGCGTGCTGCGAAGGGTTCTGAGCAGCGCCCGGGTATCGGGGTATTCACGCCATGCGCGCCGGTCGGGAGCGTCCGGCGTATACAGCACCAGCGACGGCTGGTTGTCGCTCTCGGCATTGAGCAGCAGTACCCCTTGCAGCGTGTGCCCGTCGATGATCAGTTGGCGCACCGCGATACGATGCTCGTCGATGGTAGGGCGCCAATTGTTGTCGGGGTGGTCGGTGACGGCTTTGACCCAGCGATAGCCCCGCTCGTGGGTATCGTTCAGAAAGTGCCTGGCATAGCGGGCCTTGGCCGCCTCGGCGCGCATGCGGGCGCGGTTCATGTTGCCGTGGCATTGCATGCGCCAGCGCGCACCTGGAGACTCCAGCAGGTGGGTTCGCAGGTAGCGGATGTAGCCACTGCCGGCGTCTAGCTCACGCACCAGGCGCTTTACCCCTTCCGCGGATATTGATTCCAGCGTGGAGCCGTCTTCGTGGTGTATTCGGGCAGTCAGCCAGTAATCGACGTCGAACCAGCCGATGTTCAACAGGGCCAGCTCGTCCAGGCGGTAGGTGGTGGTTACCAGCTCGATGGTGTCACCGACATGACGACGGTTGGCAACGGCCACGTAACCCGAAGGTGCCAGCGGGTTGATCAGCGGGCCGGTGCGGTGTGCAAGTGTGACGGTTATGCAGATTTTTTCGGCAGGCAATTCGATGGAGAATTCGCGCCGCAGCGCCTTGCCGAGGCGTTCGCGCACCCATGCCAGCAGGTGGTGGCGACTGCCGAACGCCTCAAGGGTCAAAAGGCCGGGTGCAGCGGCCTGTGTGATGGCCCCGGCGAGCTCCTGGATCGTTTGCATGATGTGCGTCAGGCTTTGCGTGGAGCTCTGGCGCAGCCAGGCGGGCAGGTGTTTTTCCAGCAGCAGCGCATAACGGGTGGACAACGCATATTGGCTGCCCATGAGATCGGTCAGTGACTGCTGTTTGGACAGGGTGCTTTTCAGTGCCGGTAGATCCGGGTTCTGGTCAAGCGCCCAGGCGGCGTGCCAGGCGATGGTGAGCCTTTGATGCTGCGCGTCGATCACGTCAGTGGCCTGATGTTCGACCAGGTCGCCGGTAAACCACTCGTAGCGCAGCCGGTCGGCACACCGGACCAGTTGCTGGTCCTGCAGGCGGGGTAGCAGTTGCAGCATTGGCCGGCTTTGCATGGGGTCGTCCAGGCGCTCGCACAGCTCCCTATGCAGTTCGGCCAGGTTGGCGAAGCCTTCAACGCCATGAGAAACGCTGCACAGCAGTGCCTGGCCCGTGGCTGTTGCAGGCTCGGCAACGGCCCCTTCCGGTGCGTCTGCCACCAATACCAGCACGCCGGGTAACGGCAACCGGCCATGGGGGCTTGAAAGGTTGAATACCGGCCGATAAACCTGGGCCCGGTGGGTGTCTGGCAGGTGGTTGCGCTGCCAGGGTAGCGGCAGCTCCAGGGAGGTGCGCAGCAGGCTGATGTGGCTGTAGTCCAGGGTCTGGTCGGCAAGGCGCAGTTCCAGCTCGGCCAGAAGTTGCTCATGACGCAGTTCGCGCAGTTGTCGGGCGCGGCTGTGGCCTGCTTCGACAGGGTCGTTCCAGAACGCTGCCAGGTCACCGAAAAAACGCTGACGTATGGCGGCCGGTTCCGTTTCACCCGCCAGTTCGGGCTTGCCTTGCTCAAGGGCGATGAGTTGTTGATCGAGCGCTTCGAGGCGCTGCAAAGGTGTCATGGTAAAGCTCCAGGGAAGATGGCAGCCAACCATGTCGCAGCAGAAGAGGGGGCGTGTATTACCCGATTACTGCCGTGAACGAGGGTAGAAACCTTGCAGGCCCAGAGCAGCCGACACTCCCAGGCCGAGCCAGGCGAGGCTGTCCCATGCCCCGTCCCCCAGCAAGGCGGCAAACAGCCCCACGGCAGTGAGCAAGGCCACGACCATCGGCCAGATGAAGATGCGCCAGGTCGGCAGTGATTTGTGGCTCATGCCCGCGCCTCCCGCTTCGTGCGCTGTTTGCCCCACCACAGATACAAGCCGCTGCAGAGGACGATGATGGTCAGCACATCGAGTAGCGCCCACAGGATTTGCATTGGCCGGCCACCGTAGTCACCGAAGTGCAGCGGTTGCGACAGGCCCATGGCATCCATGTACCAGGGGCGTTCGCCGACGGCTGTCACCGCCAGTGTTCGCGCATCGATCAGCACGGGCGTGAGCAGGTGCGAGGTCAGGTGCGTGGCGCCCTTCATGAACACCGCATAGTGGTGCTCGCTGGAAAAGCGTGTGCCCGGGAAGGCGATGAAGTCCGGACGCATGCCGGGGGCGGCCTGTTCGGCGATGGTCAGCAGGTGGGTGGCTGGGGCACGTTCGGTGAGCGGTGGGGCATCACGGTATGGGGCAACCATGGCGGCCAGGCTGTCGTTGCGCCAGGCGGCGATGACCAGGTCCGACAGCGCGCTGATGACACCGGTCACGCCTACCGTCAGTGCCCAGGCCAAGGTGACCACGCCGATCAGGTTGTGCAGGTCGAGCCAGCGCAGGCGACGGGATTTGCCGTGGCGCACCGTGCCGAAGTCCAGACGGCGCATGAACGGTGCATAGAGCACGGTGCCGGAGATGATCGCCACGACGAACAGCACGCCCATGAAGGCGAGCAGCAGCTTGCCGGGCAGGCCGGCGAACATGTCAACGTGCAGGCGCAGCATGGTCATCATGAAGCCGCCGTTGGCGGCCGGCATGGCCACGGCTTCACCGGTGCGTGCGTCGAGCATGAAGGTGTGCGACGAATTGGGTTCGGTGCCGGCGGTGGCGGCGGTGATGGCCACTACGCCGTTGGCTTCGTCCTCGTCGTAGCCGAAGTACTGCATGACCTCGCCGGGGCGGTGCTGCTCGGCCTTGATCACCAACTGCTGCAGGTCCAGGTGTGGGGTATTGGCCGGCATTTCCCGCAGTTCAGGGGCATCGCCGAGCAGGTGTTCGAGTTCGTGGTGGAAGATCAGCGGCAGGCCGGTGACTGCCAGCAATAGCAGGAACAGGGTGCAGACCAGGCTGCTCCAGGTGTGGATCACCGACCAGCGGCGGATGGTTGGGCTTTTCATCACGGTACCGATTTTTGCCTGTTGGAAGCTGGGGCTGCTGCGCAGCCCTTTCGCAGCGCAAGGCTGCTCCTACAGGGACCGCGTTGGCCGTTGTAGGAGCAGCCTTGTGCTGCGAATGGCCCGGCTCACTCAGAACTTGTAATTGACACTGGCCACCACGTTGCGCTCGTCGCCGTAGTAGCAGTAGTACCCGTCACAGGTAGACAAGTAGTCCTTGTTGAACAGGTTCTTCGCATCCACGGCTACGGTCACCCCCTTGAGGGTGCTGTTCAGGCGGCCCAGGTCGTAGTGCACCGATGCGTCGTAGACGGTGTATGACCCCACATGGCCCCAATCGGTATTAGTGGTATTACCGTAGGTATCGCCCACGTAGCGCACGCCAACGCCGACCCCGAACCCATCCAGTGGTCCGCTGTGCCAGGTGTAGTCAGCCCAGGCAGTAGCCTGGTTGCGCGGCACCTGCGCCATGCGCTTGCCTTTCTCGTCACTGGTGCCTTTGATGATTTCGCTGTCGTTGTAGGTGTACGAACCCACCAGTTTGAGGTTCTCGGTCACATCCGAGGTAGCCTCCAGCTCCAGGCCTTTGACACGCACTTCGCCTACCTGGCGGGTGACACCACCCTCGGTCACCGACATGTTCTCCTGTGTCAGGTCGAACACAGCAGCGGTGAACAGGCTATTGCTGCCTGGAGGCTGGTACTTGATGCCCAGTTCGTATTGCTTGCCTTCGGTCGGTTTGAAGGCATCGGTGCTGTTGACGGTGGAACCGGTGGCAGCCTGGAACGACTCGGCATAGGAGATGTAAGGAGTCAGGCCGTTATCGAATACATAGCTGAGAGCTGCGTTACCACTGAACTTCTTGTCGCGTTGGGTGTTGGTTGCGTCGCCTTGGTTGTGGAAGGTGGTGCCGGTGTGCACCCAGTCCTCACGGCCACCAAGGGTAAGGCGCCAGTTGTCCAACGCCATCTGGTCCTGGATATACAGGCCGGTCTGCTGGGTTTTCTGGTCGTAGTCGTACATGTCGAAGTACTGAACGTTCGAGAAATCCTGACCGTAGATGGGGTTGTGGATATTGCTCGGTGGCACACCCGCCGAGCCCCAGCGCCAGCGGGCATTACTGTCCGAGCGCTGGTGGTCTAGCCCCAGCAGCAGGGTATGGGCAACCTGCCCGGTCTGGAAGTCGGCCTGGAAGTTGTTGTCCAGGGCGAACTGTGAGATGTCCTCCTCGACGATACCGGCGGTGCGTTGCACGGTGCCATCGGCGCTGACAGCTTCGTCCGGGCCGGCTGGCCAGATCGAACCACCGGCGGTAATGCCCTTGAAGTCCAGTTCGTTACGCGCGTAGCGCAGGTTCTGACGGAACTGCCAGGTGTCGTTCAGGCGTGTTTCGAACGCATAGCCCAGGTGGTAGTAGGTGCGGTCGTAGGACTCCCAATCCGGGTCGCCCAGGTTCTTGTGGTGCGAAATCTTGCCTGCGGGGCTATCCAGTTTGGTGCCCTGCAGTGGCAGGAACTGGCCGGTGATGCCGGTGTCATCGCGGGTGTACTGGCTGATGAAAGTCAGCTTGGTGTCGTCGTTGATGTTCCAGGTCAGACTGGGCGCGATGTTGTAGCGCTTGTCCGGGATGTGATCGACCGGCGAACCGCTGTCACGCACGGTGCCGCTCACTCGGTACAGGAACTGGCCTGCATCGTCGAGCTTGCCGGTGCTGTCGAAGTTGATCTGCTTGTGGTTGTTGCTGCCAACCTGGGCTTCGACTTCGTGGCTGCTTTCCAATTGCGGCCGACGGCTGGTCATGTCAAGCAGGCCGCCTGGTGGAGTCTGGCCGTAGACCGAAGAGGCCGGGCCACGCAGTACGGCGATGCGCTCCAGGTTCCAGGGCTCGATCTTGGGGGTGGCGTAGTTGCCCTTGGGCAATGGCAGGCCATCGAGGAACTGGGTAGGCACAAAACCCCGTACCAGCAACCAGTCGCTGCGCGAGTCGGATCCATAGCCGCTGCTCTGCACGCCAGCGGTGTAGCGAAGGGCGTCGTTCAGGCTGAGCACCGGCCGGTCTTCCATCTGCTGGCGGGTGATCACGCTTACCGAGCGGGGAAGTTCGGCGATGGCGGTGTCGGTCTTGGTGCCTGCTGCTGTCCGGGTAGCGGTGTAACCCTCTACCGGTCCCCAGGCGCTTTCATAGCTGGAAGTCGCATTGATCGCAGTCTCCGGCAACGCCAGTGTCCCTTCCGGCGTAGCCACCAGGCTGTAGCTGCCCACGCTGCTTTGCTGCAGTTGCAGGCCGGTGCCGCGCAGGGCGGCCTGCAGGGCACCAAGGCCATCGTACTGCCCGCTCACCGGGGCCGAGGTGCGACCGCTGACCAGTGCCGGGTCGATGGCCAGGGTGATGCCGGCCTGGCTGGCGATCTGGTTGAGAGTGGTGGCCAGCGGGGCGCTGGGCAGGTCGTAGGCGCGCTGAGCGGATTGCTCGGCGGCGAACAGGGCAGGGCTGGCCAATGGTGCGGTCACGGCGATGGCCAGGGCCATCAGGCTGGGGCGCAGGATACGATCAACAGCACGGGACATGCAGAGGCTCCTCGACGGATAAGTGCTTTCTGCTTCCTTGCCGAGCGAGATTTGAAAAGTGACAGGGCGAATCTGAAAAAAATTGAGAATTATTTGAAGTTGGCTTTTGCCTCTACCGGCCCTTTCGCGGGTAAACCCGCTCCCACAGGGATCGCGGGGGCTTTGAGGCTGGTGCAATCCTGTGGGAGCGGGTTTACCCGCGAAGAGGCCAGTGCAGGCCTACTTGGGACCGACGGTCACCCACCACTGGGTATGCCGCTCGACCTTCACCGGCAGTGCCGGCACCAGCGACGACAGCGCCAGGTCGGTATCGTTCAGCGGGAAGCTGCCGGTCACCCGCAGGTCGGCGACCTGGTCGTCTACCCCAAGGTAACCGCTGCGGTACTGGCCAAGCGTGGCCAGCAGGTCAGCCAGGCGCACGTTGTCCACCACCAGCATGCCGCGGGTCCAGGCGTCGGCACCGGCTGGCACCGTGCCGATCCGGCCAAGGCCGTTGGCGTTCATCAGAACCTGCTGGCCTTCGCGCAGCACCTGTTCGTCGCCGCTGTTCAGCGGCATGGCGGCGACCGAAGCTTGCAGCACTTCCAGGCGCGTGCCGTCGTCCTCGCGGCGCACCAGGAAGCGCGTGCCCAACGGGCGCAGGCGGCCATCGTCGGTGCGCACCAGCAGCGGGCGCGGGTCCTGATGGCCGGTTTCGACCGAAATCTCGCCTTGGTGCAGCACGATCACCCGTTGCTTGCCGGCGTAGTCGATATCCACGGCCGTGTGGCTGTTCAGGCTCAACAAGGTGCCGTCTTCCAGGCGCAGGGTACGCAGTTCGCCGGTGGCGGTACGCTGGTCGGCCAGCCAGTAGCTCGGTGCCAGCGATGGTGCGCCGACCCAGGCCAGCAGCGAGCTCAGCAGAAACATGCCGGCCAGCCCGCCGCCGACCTTGCCGATACGTCGGCGCAGCCCGGCGCGCGATTGCAGCAGGGCCTGGCGTGCCGGGCCGGCAGCGGCGCTCACGCGCTGGTCCATGGCACCGAGTTGGTGCCAGGCGCGGGCATGCTCCTCGCTGGCGGCATGCCAGCGCATGAATTCGCTGCGCTCGTCAGGTGTGCCGCTGCCGTTGTCGAGGCTGAGCTTCCAGGCAATGGCGGCTTCCAGCACCCGGGACGAAACCGGTGAACTGCTCACGTCGGCTCCCCGTACAGGGCCACGTAGCACTGGCGCATGCCCTGGGCGATGTACTGGCGCACCCGCGAAACCGAAACCCCCATGCGCTCGGCGATTTCGGCATGGCTCATACCGTCCAGGCGATTGTGCAGGAATGCTGCGCGGGCCTTGCTCGACAGCTTGCCTAGCAGGCGGTCGATGGCCTTGAGGTCCTCGAGGATCAGGTGTTGCACTTCCGGGGAAGGTTGTTCGGCTTCCGGCATCAGGGCCAGTTCAGCCAGGTAGGCTTGTTCTAGCGCGGCGCGGCGGAAGTGGTCGAACATCAGGCCCTTGGCCACGGCGGCCAGGAACGCGCGGGGTTCGCGGGGCGTATCCAGTTGCGCACGGCCGAGCAGGCGCACGAAGGTGTCCTGGCTCAGGTCTTCGGCACGTTGGCGGCAGGCCATGCTGCGTTGCAGCCAGGCGAGCAGCCAGCCGCGATGGTCGCGGTACAGCGCACCGACCAGATCGGCGTGTGGGCTCTGTGCAGAAGACAAGCAGCGTCCCCCCGGAACGAATGCATTAACTAACGATAATTATTCGCGATTGTTGCAGAGGGGAGGGGGTGGGTGCAATGGACGCTTATCGGATGGCCATCATGGTTGGGGCTGACGGGGTGTAGGGCGTGGGTGATGTAGCGTTTATGAGATCGAGCGCCGCCCGCGCGGCGCTCGATCTCACAGGCGACTCAGCGCTCACGCCCTACAAACCGTGATTGTGCACCTTGCGCCTGCGCCACCCGCGCAAGCGCTGCTCCAGCTGCAGCGGGCTGTCCAGCTGCTGGCGCCGGGCCTGGCTGAACAGGATCAGCGCCAGTTCGGCGGTAACCAGCGCATCGGCGCTGGCGTGATGGCGCTCCTCTACCTGCAGGCCAAACCGCGCCACCCAGTCATCCAGCCCGGCCTCGCGCAGCACTGTGTCGGGGTTGAGCATCGGCGCCAGCTCGGCAACATCCAGGAAAGGTGACTGCAAGCGATAGCCCAGGCTTTCCTTCAGCGCGCGGGCGAGCATGCGCTGGTCGAACGGCGCATGGAATGCCAACACCGGGCTGTTGCCAATGAAGTCGAGCAGATCGAGCAAGGCCTCGGCCGGGTCGCAACCGGCAGCCAGGGCACTCGGGCCCAGGCCGTGGATCAGCACGCTGGCGTTGGTCTTCTGCAAAGGCCGGTGCAAGGTGCGTTCGAATTGCTGGGCAAAGTCGATGGCGCCGTCTTCGATGGCGACGGCACCAACCGATAACACCTGGTCACGGTTGGTGTTCAGGCCGCTGGTCTCCAGGTCAAGCACCACCCAGCGCTGCTCGCGCAGGGTACACACCCCCAATGGCGCTGACTTGGGCAGCCGGGCCAGGCGCTGGCGCGTGGCGTGGTCCAGTTCCGGCGCGCTGGGGCGCAGCCAGGCGAACAGGCTCATAGCTGGTACCGCAAGGCCAGGCTGCTTTGCAGGCGCTGGGCCTGGCGCAGGGACTCGCGCAGGATGCGCCGGTCCAGGTGGTTGAGGCTGTCCGGGTCCAGGCGGTTGGAATAGGGCAGGTTGTCGCGGGTCTGGCGCTGGTGCTGCTGCATGCGGGTTTGCTGGATGAAGTGGTAGGCCTCTTCATACGCTGCGCCATCCAGTGCCTCGATCACGCCCTTGGCCACGAGCTGGCGCAGGCGCTCCAAGGTATTGCAGGCACCGATGCCGTTGGCCAGGGCCAGCAGCCGCGCACCATCGACGAAGGGCGTCAGGCCCTGGACCTTGAGGTCGAGGGTGGCGGCCTTGTCGTTACCCTGGCGGGTCAGCACGAACTCGCGCAGGCGGCCCACCGGCGGGCGCTGGCGCAGGGCGTTGTCAGCCATCATGCGCTGGAAGATGCGGTTGTCGGCCACCTGCTCCAGCAGGCCCTGGCGCAGTTGCTCGCAACCTTGCTCGTCGCCCCACACCACACGCAGGTCGAAATAGATGCTCGAGCCCAGCAGGTTCTCCGGGCTGGCTTCACGGACAAAACTGGCAAAACGCCGCGCCCATTCAATGCGCGACAGGCACAGCTCGGGGTTGCCGGCCATGACGTTGCCCTTGCACAGGGTGAAGCCGCACTGGGCCAGGCACTGGTTTATGTATTGCGCCAGCGGCAGCAGGCGTGCGCGGATGGCGTCTGCTTCGATGCTGTCGGCGGCTTCGAAGAGGATGCCGTTGTCCTGGTCAGTGTGCAGGGTTTGTTCTTGTCGCCCCTCGCTGCCAAAGCACAGCCAGCTGAACGGCACGCCCGGGTCACCGCGCTCGGCCAGCGCCAGTTCGATCACCCGGCACACGGTGTGGTCGTTCAGCAGGGTGATGATCTGGGTAATCTGCGTGGAGGATGCGCCATGGGCCAGCATTCGCTCGACCAGCTGGCTGATTTCGCCGCGCAGCGAGACCAGGGTATCCAGGCGTGGCGCATGGCGGATGGTGCGTGCCAGGTGCACCAGGTCGACCCGTTGCAGGGAGAACAGGTCGCGCTCCGAAACCACACCGCACAGGCGCTGGTTTTCCACCAGGCATACGTGGGCGATGTGCCGCTCGGTCATCGCCATGGCTGCGTCGAAGGCGCTGGCCTGGGGGCTGAGGTAGAACGGCTGGGCGGTCATGTGGCGCGCGATGGGTGCACCCAGGTCGGCATCGGCCGCAGCCACCACCTGGCGCAAGTCGCGCAGGGTGAAGATACCGGTGGGGTAGCGCTGCTGGTCGACCACAACGATGCTGCCGACCTGCTGCTCGTGCATCAGTCGCACGGCGTCTCGCAGAGGCGTTTCGGGGCTGCACACCACCGGGTGGCGCATGGCCAGTTCACCCAGTGGCGTGTTCAGCGAATACTGGGTGCCAAGGGTTTCCACCGCGCGCTGGCGTACCTGCTGGTTGACCTGGTCGAGCAGGCTGCTGACCCCGCGCAGGGCAAAATCCCGAAACACTTCCGACATCGAGAACACGCGGATGAACGCGGCCTTGTTCAACTGCAGGCAGAAGGTGTCCTCACCTGCCAGATGCTCGGTGCGGGTCGCCCGCTCGCCGAGCAGGGCAGCCAGCGGGAAGCATTCGCCGCTGGTGATCTCGAAGGTAGTCTCCACACCAGGTTTGACCAGATGCTGGCGTTCGCCGACCACGCGGCCCTGCTTGACGATGTAGAAGTGCTCGACCGGCCCATCGGCAGGTTTGACGATGCTTTCGCCGCTGGCATAGAAGCGCAGCTGGCACTGTTCGACCAGGTAGGCCAGGTGGCTGTGTTCCATCTGGTTGAACGGCGGAAAACGCTGCAGGAACTGCAGGGTGCCCTGGATGTTCTGCAGCACTGCTGTCCTGCCCGCCTGGGTGTAGGCGTCCTTTTTGCTCATGAAACTGACCGTATCGCTATGCCGAACTATATATCTATATATATAGGTGCCGGCCATGTTGTTCTCTGCCTCCATGGTCGGCTTGCGGCGGGATGGTGCCCATTGGACGTAAGTCTATGAGCGCCCCTGTCAAAGACCCGACGAAAGGCCAACCGGGTTACGCAAGTTCTGCGGTCCTAATGCTGAAGCGGAATTTTTTTGACGAGATGAGCATGCCTGAGCAACACGACATCCTGAGTGACGCCGAGCGCGAGGCATTGGCCCTCGTAAGTGCGCCCGTGGTTGCCAAGCCCCTGGTGCTGGTGGTGGATGACAATGCGGTGAATCGTGAGGCGCTGATCCTGTACCTGAAAAGCCGGGGGATTGACTGTGTCGGGGCGGATGGGGCCGAGGAGGCCAGGCTGTACCTGCACTACCAGCAAAGAATCGGCTTGATGATCACGGATTTGCGCATGCAGCCCGAGGATGGCCTGGACCTGATCCGCAAGGTTCGCGAATCAGAGCGGGCGGCGTTGTCGATCATCGTGGTGTCGGGCGATACCGACGTGAAAGAGGCGGTGGACGTGATGCACCTGGGGGTTGTGGATTTTCTTCTGAAGCCGGTCGACCTGGACAGGCTGCTGGAGCTGGTGAAGAAAGAACTGCAGATCGGTTAGCTGAGGAGCCTGTTCCGGCCTCATCGCCGGCAAGCCAGCTCCCACAGGGACCGCACAGCGTTTGGGGCCTGTGCAGTCCCTGTGGGAGCTGGCTTGCCGGCGATTGGGCCGCAAAGCGGCCCCCTGTCGCAGATGTCGCTTACAGCCCGTTACGCGCCTTGAACTCGCGGCGACGGCGGTGCAGTACCGGCTCGGTATAGCCGTTCGGCTGCTTGCCACCTTCCACCACCAGTTCTACCGCCGCCTGGAACGCGACGTTGTCGTCGAAGTTCGGTGCCATCGGGCGGTACAGAGGGTCGCTGGCGTTCTGCTGGTCCACCACCACGGCCATGCGCTTGAGGCTTTCCAGCACCTGCTCCTGGCTGACCACGCCATGGCGCAGCCAGTTGGCCAGCAGCTGAGCCGAGATGCGCAGGGTGGCGCGGTCTTCCATCAGGCCGACGTTGTTGATGTCCGGCACCTTCGAGCAACCTACACCCTGGTCGATCCAGCGCACCACGTAGCCGAGGATGCCCTGGGCGTTGTTGTCCAGTTCGTTGCGGATCTCTTCGGCCGACCAGTTGGTGTCGGCGGCCAGCGGGATGGTGAGGATGTCATCCACCGACGCGGGTGTGCGCGAAGCCAGTTCACGCTGACGCGCCTGTACGTCCACCTTGTGGTAGTGCAGGGCATGCAGGGTGGCTGCAGTCGGCGACGGCACCCAGGCGGTGTTGGCGCCAGCCAACGGGTGGGCGATCTTCTGCTCGAGCATGGCTGCCATCAGATCGGGCATGGCCCACATGCCTTTGCCGATCTGCGCACGGCCTTGCAGGCCGGTGGCCAGGCCAACGTCGACGTTGTTGTTCTCGTAGGCACCGATCCACTTCTCGTTTTTCATGGCGCCCTTGCGCACCACGGCGCCGGCTTCCATCGAGGTGTGGATTTCATCGCCGGTGCGATCGAGGAAGCCGGTGTTGATGAACACCACGCGCTCGGCTGCGGCCTTGATGCACGACTTGAGGTTGACCGTGGTACGGCGCTCCTCGTCCATGATGCCGACCTTGACGGTATTGCGCTTCATGCCCAGCAGGTCTTCGACCTGGCTGAAGATTTCGGCGGCGAAGGCTACTTCCTCCGGGCCGTGCATCTTCGGCTTGACGATGTACACGCTGCCGGTGCGGGTGTTCTTGCGGCTGGTGTTGCCATTGAGGTTGTGCAGGGCGATCAGGTTGGTGAACAGGCCGTCCTGAATACCTTCGGGGATTTCGTTGCCTTGGGCGTCGAGGATCGCCGGGTTGGTCATCAGGTGGCCAACGTTGCGCACGAACAGCAGCGAACGGCCATGCAGGGTCACGCTACCGCCGTTGGGCGCGGCGTACTCGCGGTCCGGGTTCATGGTGCGGGTGAAGGTTTTGCCACCCTTGCTAACGCTTTCTGCCAGGTCGCCTTTCATCAGGCCCAGCCAGTTGCGGTAGACGATCACCTTGTCGTCGGCGTCAACGGCTGCAACCGAGTCTTCGCAGTCCATGATGGTGGTCAGCGCCGATTCCATCAGGATGTCTTTCACGCCGGCGGCGTCGGTGCTGCCGACCGGGGTGCTGGCGTCGACCTGGATTTCGAAGTGCAGGCCGTTGTGCTTGAGCAGCACGGCGGTCGGCGCAGCGGCATCGCCATGGAAGCCGATCAGCTGGGCATCGTCACGCAGGCCGCTGTTGCTGCCGCCTTTCAGGGCAACTACCAGCTTGCCGCCTTCGATGCGGTAGCCGGTGGAGTCGACGTGCGAGCCGGCCGCCAGTGGCGCGGCTTCGTCGAGGAAGGCGCGGGCGAAGGCGATGACCTTGTCGCCACGTACCTTGTTGTAGCCCTGGCCTTTCTCGGCGCCGCCTTCATCGCTGATGGCATCGGTGCCATACAGCGCGTCGTACAGCGAACCCCAACGGGCGTTGGCGGCGTTCAGGGCGAAGCGGGCGTTCATCACCGGTACGACCAGCTGCGGGCCGGCCATGTGGGCGATTTCTTCGTCCACGTTCTGGGTGGTTGCCTGGAAATCGTCGGCTTGTGGCAGCAGGTAGCCGATTTCCTGGAGGAATGCTTTGTAGGCTACGGCGTCGTGGGCCTGGCCTTTGCGTGCCTGGTGCCAGGCGTCGATCTTGGCTTGCAGCTCGTCGCGCTTGGCGAGCAGGGCTTTGTTCTTTGGAGCGAGGTCATTGATGATCTTCTCTGCACCGGCCCAGAACTGCTCGGCGACGATGCCGGTCCCTGGGATGGCTTCGTTGTTCACGAAGTCGTACAGGACCTTGGCGACCTGAAGGCCACCGACTTGAACGTATCCAGTCATTGCTTGCCTCACTCTGCTCAGCTATTTCGCTCTTCTGTATTAAGCCTGTAGCGCTTCTCTAAACACGGCACCAGTGCATGCCCCCGAGTAAACCCCGAGCGCGGCTGGGTGCGGCCTGCCAGACCGGCTGGCAGACAGTGTGCGTATTTTCACAGGCGCCTTGGCAGACATCCAAACGACGTTTTGTAGTCCGCGCCACGGGATACTACATGAAGCAGTAGGCGGGGCAAAATCAGACTAAAAGCGCCGTTATGCGACCCGTTGGTCGCGTATGGTCACGCTGGGAGTGAGTATGTTCGCAAAAAACAGGTGGATTGTTCCAGATAAATCTTGAAACAGTACACGATTCGTTGTGCGGATTGCCCTGCGGCAGGTTGCCGCGCCTTGCCTATACTGAGTCGATCCCCCGATTTTCTGCCGCACGGCGCGGTCCGACACGAGGAAGGGCTTGTGGATCATCTTGTACTGACTGTGATTGCCCCTGACAAGGCCGGCCAGGTCGAGCGCATTGCCCAGTGCATCGCCGACCACAGTGGCAACTGGCTGGAAAGCCGCATGTCGCGCATGGCCGGGCAGTTTGCCGGCATCCTGCGGGTGGCGGTGCCGGCGGAAAACTACGACGAGCTGGTGGCTTCGCTGCAGGGGTTGGTCCGATATGACATTCGCGTGCTGATCGCCGAGAGCGGCATCGAGCCGTCGTGCACCTGGAAGCCGATTGCCATGGAGCTGGTAGGTAATGACCGGCCAGGGATCGTGCGTGATATCACCCGTTTGCTGGCTGAATTGCAGGTGAACGTCGAGCGGTTTTCAACAGAAGTGCGGCCGGCGCCGATGAGCAGCGAGCCGTTGTTTCATGCAGATGCGTTGTTGGCTTTGCCGCTGACTCTACCGCTCGAAGAACTGCAGCAGCGACTGGAGAGTCTGGCGGATGACTTGATGGTGGAGTTGAAGCTGCGGCCGGAGGATTGATCCGAGATTGCCGGGGCCGCTTCGCGGCCCATCGCGACACAAGGCCGCTCCTACAAGGGTTACGCGTTCCCCTGTAGATACCGTCTTGACCCTCACCCTGCAAGAGGGATTTTGGGGTCAAACGGTATCCCCGACTTCACCACCCCATAAACCAGGTGCAGCAGCTTGCGCATCGCCGCGCAAACGATCTGTTTATAGGCTTTGTGTCGGCTGTTCAACCGCTCTGCCAGTGCCTTCACGACAGGGTTGTACCTGATCGAGACAGTGCCTGACATCCACAAGCCCGCCCGCAGCCTTGAGGCGCCTGTACGCGAGATAGTGCTCTGACCTATGAACTCTCCCGATTGCTGCACTACCGGGTTCAGGCCTGAGAACGCGACGATCGCAGAAGAGCTTTGGTATTTCAGTGGATCGCCCAGTTCGGCGAGCAGCAACGTAGCAGTGGTGTCACCCAAACCATCTATCGAAGTAATCAGATCACGTCGCTTGCGCAGGTCTGGATCATCATCGATCGTCTGTTCGATGGCCTTCCTGGTCTTTTCCAGTTCTTCGGTGATGTGCCCGATGACGTCTTGAATCGACTGCTGCACCGCATCTTGTGCGACATCCAAACGATTCTGCTCCATCTGGCGCATTTCCTTGAGGTCGTCCAGTCGCCGCACCAGAGCACGCAAACGGCGCTGTGCAGGTGGCTCCGGCTCCCACTGGCGAAGCGAGGCCGCCTTCTGCTGGCCATAAGCAGCAATGACTTTGGCGTCAGCTTTATCGGTTTTGACGCGCCGAAGCTCCACGTCAGCGAATTTCGCGATCACCGCCGGGTTCAGAATACACACCCGATAACCTTGGTTGTGACAGTGCTCGGCTAACGCTTCGTGATAGGTGCCTGTGGCCTCCATAACGATCCAGGCGCCTGGTTCGGCATGGCGCTCAAGCCAATCGCTGAACTGCTTGAACCCTCCAGGATCATTGGACAGCTTGGCTTTGGTGCGCGTCTTGCCGTTGGGAAGTGGGGTGGCAATGTCGAAAGATTTTTTGGCGACATCAACGCCAACAAAGGCGGACATGATCTTCTCCTTCAAACTACGAAAGTCGATCACCCTACACTCAGTTCAACCTTGTTAATGCGTGCTCACGCCGGGGGCGGGCACTAGATACCGTTCGAACTCGTCGAGTGGGGTTGAAAGGCCAGAGCGTTATCTACAGTGCGGGCTCGATGCCCTTGGAGCGGCTCCGCTTCAAGACCTTCCCTCGATGATCAGTCGAGAACTTTCGCCTCTTGGGAGGCGAAAGTCGAGATACAAGGAGCGGCCTTGTGTCGCGATGGGCTGCAAAGCAGCCCCCTGCGGTTATCCCGATATCACGGGGAAGGCCCTGTGGATAACCTGGGGGTTCCCCTCTCCAGCCCAGGCCGCGCGCGCCTTACACGGCTTTGATCAAAAAACACCCAAATATCAGCAGCTTGTGCACAAAGCACGGGGACGAGGGTGTGGATAACCTTTGGAGATGTCTCTGCAGGCCATGAACTACAGGGTCTGCAGAGTTATGATCATTTTTTGATCAGCTGCGCTTGCGCAAACTGACCCACGCATCGACGCTGTAAATCGCCAAACCCGCCCAGATGAACATGAACGCCACCAAGTTGCTCGACGACAAGTGCTCATCAAACAGCAGCACCGCCTGCAGCAGCACCAAGGTCGGCGCCAGGTACTGCAGGAAGCCCAGCGTGGTGTACGGCAAGTGCCGCGCGGCAGCGTTGAAGCACACCAGCGGCACCAGTGTCACCGGCCCCGCAGCCATCAGCCACAACGCTTCGCTGCTGGTGTAGAACGCGCCTTGGGCACTTGTCGCCGCCGGATGCAGCAATAGCCAGCCAAGCGCCAGCGGTACCAGCATCCAGGTTTCCACCACCAGGCCCGGCAGCGCCGCCACCGGTGCCTGCTTGCGAATCAGCCCGTAGAAGCCGAAGCTCAGCGCCAGTACCAGCGACACCCACGGCAGGCTGCCCACCTGCCACACCTGCTGAGCCACACCCACCGCGGCCATGGCCACGGCCAGCCACTGAAGCCGACGCAGGCGCTCGCCAAGAATCAGCATGCCCAGCAGCACGTTGATCAGCGGGTTGATGTAGTAACCCAGGCTGGCCTCGAGCATGCGCCCGTTGTTCACCGACCATACGTAGGTCAGCCAATTGCCGGCGATCAGCGCCCCGCTCAGGGCCAGGATGCCCAACCGGCGCGGGTTGTCACGCAGTTCACGCCACCAGCCGGGGTGTTTCCACACCAGTAGCAACAGCGAGCCGAACAGTGCCGACCACAGCACCCGGTGGACAATGATCTCCACCGCCGGAACGCTCTGGATTGCCTTGAAGTACAGGGGGAAAAGACCCCAGATGATGTAGGCGCTGAGGCCCAGTAGGTACCCGCGACGCGGGTTTGCGGCGTGCATGCAGAATCCTTGCTTAGGTAGCTAAATAAAGCGACGCCTATTGTAGACAGAGGCGGGCGTGCTTCTAGAACAATTTCAGCGGCGCTTCATCCAGTGCGGCCATTTGCTCGCGCAGGGCGAGGATCTGGTCTCCCCAGTAGCGTGGCTGGCCGAACCAGGGGAAGCTCGGCGGAAATGCCGGATCGTCCCAGCGCCGCGCCAGCCAGGCGCTGTAGTGCAACTGGCGCAGGGCGCGCAGGGGCTCGATCAGGGCCAGCTCGCGCGGGTCGAAGTCGTGGAACTCGTTGTAGCCGTCGATCAGTTCGGCCAGTTGCCCCAGGCGCTCCTCGCGGCTGCCGGCCAGCATCATCCACAAGTCCTGCACCGCCGGGCCCATGCGGCAGTCGTCGAGGTCGACCACGTGGTACACCTCGTCGCGGTGCATAAGGTTGCCGGGGTGCAGGTCGCCATGCAGGCGGATGAGCTTGTGCGGGGTGCGGGCATAGATGTCCTCCACTCGCTTGAGCAGGTCGCGGGCCACCGATTCGAACGCCGGCAGCAGTTCGCGAGGGACGAAATCGCCTTCCAGCAGGGTATTCAGCGAGGCGTGGCCGAAGTTGTCCACAGCCAGCGCTTCGCGGTGCTCGAACAGTTTGCTGGCACCCACGGCATGCAGGCGGCCGAGCAACTGGCCAAGACGGTAGAGCTGGTCGAGGTTACCCGGCTCTGGCGCGTGGCCGCCGCGGCGGGGGAACAGGGTGAAGCGGAAGCCCTGGTGTTCGAACAGGGTGCGGCCGTCGTGCTGCAGCGGGGCGACCACCGGCACTTCGCATTGGGCCAGTTCGGCAGTGAAGCTGTGCTCTTCGAGGATGGCCGCGTCGCTCCAGCGGCCTGGGCGGTAGAACTTGGCGATCAGCGGTTGCGCGCCCTCGATGCCCACCTGGTAGACGCGGTTTTCGTAGCTGTTCAGCGCCAGCACCCGGGCATCGCTGAGAAAGCCCAGGCTTTCCACGGCGTCCAGGACCAGGTCGGGGGTGAGGGTATCGAAGGGGTGGGACATGGGGGCTCCGGGGATAGGCGGCGTGGGGACCATGGTAACGCGTTATGCCTGTACCGGCCTCTTCGCGGGTAAACCCGCGAACCGCGCAAAGCGCGGCCAGGCTATGCAGGAATCCCAAGCAATACATAAGAGGGATGAAATTGAACCCGCACCGAACTGCCTGCTGCCACCCGCTGCCCAGCCAACCAATCCGTCTCGGCAAACGCACACAACGTCTGCCCATTCCCCAACGCCAACCGGACCTCACCAGGCCCATCAGCCTCCGCCAGCACCTCCTCTACCGTCGCCCGTAGGCAATTGCTATCCGCTTCGGCCTGTTCCTCGTCGGCCAGCAACCTCACCCACCCCGCCTTGAGCAGCGCCACTACCGTCGTCCCCAGCGTCAGTTCCAGCCGTGCGGTGCTGTCGTGGGTGATCAACGCTTCGATCTCCAACCCTCCGCCCAACGCCAGGCTGACGCGATCATGCCGTCCTTCGCGGCGCAGGCCGCTGACCTGGCCCTGCAACTGGTTGCGCGCGCTGGTACGCAGCATCAGCCGGCCGAGCAGGTCGAGGTCGCTGGACTCCTCGGCCGCTTCGAGGATTTGCGCCTGAAGGGCCTGCAGCCTCTGGTACAGGCGCAGCACCCGCTGGCCTTCCGGCGACAGACGGGCACCACCGCCACCACGCCCGCCGGTACTGCGCTCGACGAGGGGCTGGCTGGCCAGGTTGTTGAGTTCGTCGATGGCGTCCCAGGCGGCCTTGTAGCTGATGCCCGCAGCCTTGGCGGCGCGGGTGATCGAACCTTCTTCGGCAATGTGCTGCAGCAGCGCGATGCGCTGGGGGCGGCGGGCGATGTGCTGGGTGAGGTGGGGGGGCAGGGGCATGGGCATTTGGTCTTGTGGGGGCCTGAGGATGGATAGTGTGTAGGAGCGGCCTTGTGTCGCGAAAGGGGCGCGAAGCGGCCCCACGGATTCATGCCTTGGCAAATATCGCTGGGGCTGCTGCGCAGCCCGATCGCGACACAAGGCCGCTCCTACACCGGGCGATCCGCGCTTGCTCATACATACCCCGGCTTGGCCGTACGCGCCAGGCAATACACATCCACCCGCCGCGCACCGGCCTTGCGCAGCACTTCGGCAACCGCTTGCGCGGTCGCACCGGTGGTCAACACGTCATCGATAATGGCGACATGCTTGCCCGTCAGCTTGCCCGTGACGGTAAACGCCTGGCGCAAGTTGCGTCGCCTGGCCTTGGCGTCCAGTTGTTGCTGCGCAGGTGTCTCCCGTGTGCGCAGCAGCAACCGCTCGTCGCAACGTACCCCCACGTGCGACGACAGCCAGCGCCCGAGCATCCCCGCCTGGTTGAACCCCCGCTCCCGTAGTCGACGTTTGGCCAAGGGTACAGGCAACAACAGGTCGGGGCGCGGCAGCCCTTCGGTAAAGCGGTGCAGCAGCCCATGCGCGAGCAATTCGGCCATCAGGCGCCCCAAGGGCCACTGGCGGTTGTGCTTGAAACGGCTGATCAGCGTGTCCACCGGAAAGCCGAAATGCCACAGTGCAAGCACCTGCTCGAAGGCCGGTGCGCGGCGCTGGCATTGAGCGCAAGTCAAGCCGGCTATCGGCAATGGCAGGGCGCAGCGCAGGCAATGATCGCCCAGCCAGGGCAGTTCCTGTTCGCAGGCGACGCACAGCGGGTAGGCCTGCTCGGCAGGTTCATCGCACAGCAAACACAATTGGTTAATAAGTGAGCACTTGTAAACCAGCCTTTTCCAGTATGGTTGACAGTTCATAGGCCTTCCATGACTATGCGAGCTATCCGTGATGCGCTGGCGGGCTTTCCTGTCCCGGCGCCTGCTTCAGCCTAAACAAGGAAACGCCAATGAGCGCCAGCACAACTGCAACAACACGTCACGACTGGTCCCTGGCCGAGGTCAAGGCGCTGTTCCAGCAACCGTTCAATGACCTGCTGTTCCAGGCGCAGACCGTGCACCGCGCGCATTTCGACCCGAACCGCGTGCAGGTTTCTACCCTGTTGTCGATCAAGACCGGCGCCTGCCCGGAAGATTGCAAATATTGTCCACAGTCCGGCCACTACAACACCGGGCTGGAAAAACAGAAGCTGATGGAAGTGCAGAAGGTGCTGGAAGAAGCCGCCCGCGCCAAAGCCATCGGTTCTACACGCTTCTGCATGGGCGCGGCTTGGAAGCACCCGTCGGCCAAAGACATGCCCTACGTGCTGGAGATGGTCAAAGGCGTGAAGGCCATGGGCCTGGAAACCTGCATGACCCTCGGCAAGCTCGACCAGGAGCAGACCAAGGCCCTGGCCCAGGCCGGCCTGGACTATTACAACCACAACCTCGACACCTCGCCTGAGTTCTACGGCAGCATCATCACCACCCGCACCTACAGCGAGCGCCTGCAGACCCTGGCCTACGTGCGCGATGCCGGGATGAAGATCTGCTCCGGCGGCATCCTCGGCATGGGCGAGTCGCTGGACGACCGCGCCGGCCTGCTGATCCAGCTGGCCAACCTGCCCGAGCACCCGGAGTCGGTACCGATCAACATGCTGGTCAAGGTGGCCGGTACGCCGCTGGCCGAGGAAGAAGACGTCGACCCGTTCGACTTCATCCGCATGCTGGCCGTGGCCCGTATCCTCATGCCCAAGTCGCACGTGCGCCTGTCCGCCGGCCGCGAGCAGATGAACGAGCAGATGCAGGCGCTGGCCTTCATGGCTGGCGCCAACTCGATCTTCTACGGCGAAAAACTGCTGACCACCGCCAACCCGCAGGCCGACAAGGACATGCAGCTGTTCGCACGCCTGGGCATCAAGCCCGAAGCGCGTGAAGAGCACGCCGACGAAGTGCACCAGGCGGCCATCGAGCAGGCGCTGGTCGAGCAGCGCAGCAGCGAGATGTTCTACAACGCCGCGACAGCCTGAAATGGCCTTTGACCTGGCGGCGCGCCTGGCCGAACGGCGCGCCGCAGACCTGTATCGGCAGCGGCCACTGCTGGAAAGCCCGCAGGGGCCGGAAGTGGTGGTCGATGGCCAGTGTTTGCTGGCCTTCTGCAGCAATGACTACCTGGGCCTGGCCAACCACCCCGAGGTGATTGCCGCCTGGCAGGCCGGCGCCGAGCGCTGGGGTGTCGGTGGCGGAGCCTCGCACCTGGTGATCGGCCACAGTACGCCGCACCATCAGGTGGAAGAGGCCTTGGCCGAACTCACCGGGCGCCCGCGCGCGCTGCTGTTCTCCACCGGCTACATGGCCAACCTGGGCGCCATCACCGCGCTGGTGGGGCAGGGCGACACGGTGCTGCAGGACCGCCTGAACCACGCTTCGCTGCTGGATGGCGGGTTGCTCAGTGGTGCCCGTTTCAACCGCTACCTGCACAACGACCCGGCCAGCCTGGCCAGCCGCCTGGACAAGGCCATAGGCAATACCCTGGTAGTGACCGATGGCGTGTTCAGCATGGACGGCGACCTTGCCGACCTGCCGGCGCTGGCCGATGTCGCCCGCGCTCGCGGTGCCTGGCTGATGGTTGACGATGCCCATGGCTTGGGCACCCTCGGCACCCGGGGCGGCGGTATCGTCGAGCACTTCGGTCTGGGCGTTGAGGATGTGCCGGTGTTGATCGGTACGCTGGGCAAGGCTTGTGGTACCGCCGGTGCCTTTGTGGCCGGCAGCGAAGAGCTGATCGAGGCGCTGGTGCAGTTCGCCCGCCCGTACATCTATACGACCAGCCAGCCACCGGCGCTGGCCTGCGCCACCCTCAAGAGCCTGGAATTGCTGCGCCGCGAAACCTGGCGCCGCGAGCACCTGGCCGCGCTGATCCGCCAGTTCCGTGAAGGTGCGCAGCAGATCGGCCTGGAATTGATGGACAGCCCGACGCCGATCCAGCCCATCGTCATCGGCGACAGCGCAAAGGCCCTGCGCCTGTCACGCATGCTGCGCGAGCGCGGCTTGCTGGTGACGGCCATCCGCCCGCCCACCGTGCCGGCGGGCAGCGCACGCCTGCGGGTGACATTGAGCGCCGCGCACAGCGGGGCGCAGGTGCAGCTATTGTTGAATGCATTGGCCGAGTGTTATCCACAGTTGGAGAGCGCCGATGCGTAATCGACTTGTTCTGTTGCCTGGCTGGGGCTTGGGCACTGCTTCCCTGGAGCCGCTGGCCGCCAGCCTGCGTGCCCAGGACGCCCGCCTGCAGGTAGAGCTGATGCCCTTGCCGGAACTGGCCCATAGCGATGTGCAGGCCTGGGTCGACCACCTCGACCGCAAGCTGCCGAGCGATGTCTGGCTGGGTGGCTGGTCGTTAGGCGGCATGCTGGCCAGCGCGCTGGCGCACAAGCGCGGCGACCATTGCTGCGGCCTGCTGACTCTGGCCAGCAACCCCAGTTTCGTGGCTCGCCCCGACTGGCCCCACGGCATGGCCGAAGACACTTTTGGCACGTTCCTCGACGGCTGCCGCAGCCATACCCAGGTCACCCTGAAGCGCTTCCGTACCTTGTGCAGTGACGGTGCCCTGCAACCGCGCACCCTGCTACGCCAACTGGGTGTCGGCGTACCGGACACCGACCCGCTGTACCTGGCCACCGGCCTTGAAGTGCTGGCCAAGCTGGACACCCGCGAAGCACTGCAGGCCTACGGAGGCCCGCAGTTGCACCTGTTCGCCGGCAGCGATGCGCTGGTGCCGGCAGAGGCGGCAAAGGCGCTGAGCGAGCTGCTGCCCGATGTGGAAGTGGGCCTGGTCGAAGAAAGCTCCCACGCGTTCCTGCTGGAATACCCGCAGGAACTGGCGGCGGGCATCAAGAGTTTCCTGCATGAGAGTGGCGATGACTGACCTTTCCCGTCCGACCCTGCCCGGCGCGCTGCCCGACAAGCGCCAGGTAGCGGCCTCGTTCTCCCGCGCCGCAGCCAGCTACGACAGCGTGGCAGCCTTGCAGCGTGCGGTGGGTTCGAGCTTGCTGGAGCAGTTGCCGGAAGGCCTGCAGCCGTCACGCTGGCTGGACCTGGGCAGCGGCACCGGTCATTTCAGCAGGGCGTTGGCCGAGCGGTTCACCCAGGCCAGCGGCGTTGCGGTGGATATCGCCGAAGGCATGTTGTGCCATGCCCGCAACGAACAGGGCGGGGCGCTCTATCACGTGGCCGGTGACGCCGAGCGTTTGCCGCTGCGTGATGCCAGTGTCGACCTGGTGTTCACCAGCCTGGCCGTGCAGTGGTGCGGCCAGTTCGCCAGCGTGCTGGCAGAAGCGCTGCGAGTGATGCGCCCGGGCGGCGTGCTGGCCTTCAGCAGTTTGTGTGTGGGTACCCTCGATGAACTGCGCGCCAGTTGGCAGGCGGTGGATGGCCTGGTGCATGTGAACCGCTTCCGCCGTTTCGAGGACTATCAGCGCCTGTGCGCAGCCAGCGGCTTCGAACAGCTTGGTCTGCAGCGTTGTCCGCACGTGCTGCACTACCCGGATGTACGCAGCCTTACCCATGAACTCAAGGCTCTCGGCGCCCACAACCTGAACCCCGGCCGACCTTCCGGGCTTACCGGCCGGGCACGCATGCAGGGCCTGTTGCAGGCGTATGAGGCATTTCGCCAGCCCGAGGGGCTGCCAGCCACCTACCAGGTGGTCTATGGTGTGTTGCGCAAGCCACAGGCTTAAGGGGAGCGAGATGAGCCAGGCCTATTTCATTGCCGGTACCGATACCGATGTCGGCAAAACCACCATCGCTGCCGGCCTGCTGCATGCGGCACGGTTGCAGGGCATGAGCACGTTGGGAGCCAAGCCGGTGGCCTCCGGTTGCACGATGACGCCCAAAGGCTTGCGCAACAGCGACGCTCAGGCGCTGATCGATGAAAGCACGATCAAGATGCCCTACGAACAGGTCAACCCGTTTGCCTTCGAGCCTGCGATTGCGCCGCATGTGGCAGCACGTGAGGCCGGGGTGACGCTGGCCGTGTCGGACCTGCTGGCTGCGATGCGGAATGTGCTGCAACAAAATGCCGATTTCACCCTGATCGAGGGAGCCGGAGGCTGGCGCGTGCCGTTGTCGGGGCTGGAAAACCTGTCCGACCTTGCGGTGGCCCTGCGGCTGCCGGTGATTCTGGTGGTCGGGGTGCGGCTCGGCTGTATCAGCCATGCCTTGTTAAGCGCTGAGGCGATCGAGCGTGACGGGCTGCAACTGGCTGGATGGGTGGCGAACATCATCGAGCCGCGTACTTCGCGCCTGGAAGAGAACCTGGCCAGCCTGGCCGAGCGTTTGCCGGCGCCATGCCTGGGGCGGGTGCCCAAGTTGAAGCAGGCCAGTGCCGACATGGTTGCTGAACACCTTCAGCTGGATCTGCTGGATTAGCCGTTTCCAGGCTTGGCCCTTTCGCGGGCTTGCCCGCTCCCACAGGTACAGCGCAGGGTTCAGGTATCGCGCGGTCCCCTGTAGGAGCGGGCAAGCCCGCGAAGAGGCCGGTACAGGAATACCCAAGGCCTATCAAATGGCACGAGGCCATTAGGGATTTAAACGGGCCTTTTCGCCCCTGGCCTGCTTTAATGGGCCTGTTCGCCATCCAGCGTCAATGGAGTCCTGACATGGAAATCACCGGTAGCTCCGCCTATTACGCGGGCCTGAGCGCAATCCAGACCGGCCAGAACCGCGTCGATCAGGCTGCCAGCCAGATCGCCAGCACCACCGCCGAACGTAGCGCCACCAGCCAGTCCAGCGATTTTCAGGCCGAACGCCTGCGCGCGGTCGACCGCAGCCAGCAAATGGACCTGGCCACCAGCACCGTGCAGCTGGCCGTGGGCAAACTCGAAGTCGAGCTTGGCGCAAAGGTCGCCAAGGCATCCGACGAAATGCTCGGCCGGATCATCGACACCTACGCCTGACACGGCGGCCTTTCCCGAACATAACGCTATCCCTGTGGGAGCGGGTTTACCCGCGAATGCGTCCGCCCGGAAACCTCTGTTTTCCGGGCTGGCCCATTCGCGGGTAAACCCGCTCCCACAGGGGGACTTATCATGGCTTGACGCTTTTGCCATTTTTCGTGGCGTAAATGGCACCATAGTCCATCCTTGACATAAGGCGGAGCTAAACGTAAGTTTCAAACAACTGTTTGATCGACGGCCGCCACGTGCTGGTCACCCCACAGAACTCACCTAGAGGTTCATCGCAATGCCTGATTACAAAGCCCCCTTGCGTGATATCCGCTTCGTTCGCGACGAGCTGCTCGGCTATGAGGCGCACTATCAGAGCCTGCCGGGTTGCCAGGACGCCACGCCCGACATGGTCGACGCGATCCTCGAAGAAGGCGCGAAGTTCTGTGAGCAGGTGCTGTCGCCGCTGAACCGCGTGGGTGACCAGGAGGGCTGCACCTGGAGCGAGTCGGGCGTTAAAACCCCGACCGGCTTCAAAGCGGCCTACGAACAGTTCGTAGAAGGCGGCTGGCCGAGCCTGGCGCATGACGTCGAGCACGGCGGCCAGGGCCTGCCGGAGTCGCTGGGCCTGGCGCTGAGCGAAATGGTCGGCGGTGCGAACTGGTCGTGGGGCATGTACCCGGGCCTGTCCCATGGCGCGATGAACACCATCTCTGCGCACGGCACCCCCGAGCAGCAGCACACCTACCTGACCAAGCTGGTATCCGGCGAGTGGACCGGTACCATGTGCCTGACCGAGCCGCACTGCGGTACCGACCTGGGCATGCTGCGCACCAAGGCCGAGCCACAGGCCGACGGCAGCTACAAGGTGTCGGGCACCAAGATCTTCATTTCGGCCGGTGAGCACGACATGGCCGACAACATCGTCCATATCGTCCTGGCCCGCCTGCCGGACGCACCGGCTGGCACCAAGGGCATCTCGCTGTTCATCGTGCCGAAGTTCCTGCCCAACGCCGAAGGCGGTGTGGGCGAGCGCAACGGCGTGAGCTGCGGCTCGATCGAACACAAGATGGGTATCCACGGCAACGCCACCTGCGTGATGAACTTCGACGGCGCTACCGGCTACCTGATCGGCCCGGCTAACAAAGGTCTGAACTGCATGTTCACCTTCATGAACACCGCTCGCCTGGGTACCGCGCTGCAAGGCCTGGCCCACGCCGAAGTCGCGTTCCAGGGTGGCCTGAAGTACGCCCGTGAGCGCCTGCAGATGCGCTCCCTGACTGGCCCGAAAGCACCGGACAAGGCTGCTGACCCGATCATCGTCCACCCGGACGTGCGTCGCATGCTGCTGACCATGAAGGCCTTCGCCGAAGGCAACCGCGCGATGGTGTACTTCACTGCCAAGCAGGTGGACATCGTCAAGTACAGCCAGGATGAAGAAGAGCGCAAGAAGGCCGATGCCCTGCTGGCGTTCCTGACCCCGATCGCCAAGGCGTTCATGACCGAGGTCGGCTTCGAAGCCGCCAACCATGGCGTGCAGATCTACGGTGGCCACGGCTTCATCGCCGAATGGGGCATGGAGCAGAACGTACGGGACAGCCGCATTTCCATGTTGTACGAAGGCACCACCGGCATCCAGGCCCTGGACCTGCTCGGCCGCAAGGTGCTGATGACCCAAGGCGAAGCGCTGAAGGGCTTCACCAAGATCGTGCACAAGTTCTGCCAGGCGCAGGAAGGCAACGAAGCGGTCAAGGAGTTCGTCGAACCGCTGGCGGCGCTGAACAAGGAATGGGGCGAGCTGACCATGAAAGTGGGTATGGCCGCCATGAAGGACCGCGAAGAAGTGGGTGCGGCCTCGGTCGATTACCTGATGTATTCCGGCTACGCCTGCCTGGCCTACTTCTGGGCTGACATCGCCCGCCTGGCGGCGGAGAAACTGGCTGCCGGCACCAGCGAAGAAGCCTTCTACACCGCCAAGTTGCAGACCGCGCGCTTCTACTTCCAGCGCATCCTGCCGCGTACCCGTACCCATGTGGCGACCATGCTGTCGGGTGCCAACAACCTGATGGCGATGGACGAAGAACACTTCGGCCTGTCGTACTGATCCTGCCGCTGTACACGAAACCCGTCTGCCTTCACCGGCAGGCGGGTTTTTTCATTCTGCGGCCTGATGCCTATCTCTTTGTAGGAGCAGCCTTGTGCTGCGAAGAGGCCATAGCTGCCACAGAAAATCTTTTGTCATTGCGGCCTTTTCGCAGCACAAGGCTGCTCCTACAAGGAAAAGCGTCTGATTCGATATTCAACTGTTCATGTGCACTGCCGATGAAGTAAGGGCACAATGCCACCATTGATCTGCCGGGTTGGAGATTACCCTTGTTTCGTTTTAACGCTGTTCGCGCGAGTCTCTTCCTGCCTTCGCTGATTCTTTTGCTGGCAGGACTCGCCGCGGCCTATGTGAGAGACCTCAGTGTCTTTTTCACATCGCTGTTCAACGTCCTGCCCACCTTGGTCCTGCTGCTGGGTGGCGCCTACTGTGCGGTTTACCGTCGCCAGCGCGAGCTGTTCCTGATGCTCACGGTGTACATCGCCTACTACCTGCTGGACACCCAGACCGACTTCTACCGTGACCATGGCCGCGTTCGCGAGGACGCGGCGGTGATCTTCCACCTCGTGTGCCTGCTGCTACCCGCCCTGTTCGGGCTGTATGGTGCCTGGCAGGAGCGCACCCACCTGCTGCAGGACCTGGTCGCCCGTGGCGCCGTGCTGTTCGCCGTGGGTAGCGTGGCGGTGGCCCTGGAGCAAAGCTACCCCCAAGCACTACTGACCTGGTTGGCGGAAATCCGCTGGCCAACCTTGCATGGCCAGTGGATGAGCCTGATCCAGATGGTCTATCCGCTGTTCCTCGGCGTGTTCATCCTGCTGGTGGTGCAATACCTGCGTGCACCACGGCCGCTGCACGCTGCGCAGGTGATGGGCCTGCTGGGCATCTTCTGGATGTTGCCGCAAACCTTCATCCTGCCGTTTACCCTGAACATCATGTGCAGCCAGGTCATGCTGATGATCGCCGCAGCGGTGGCGCACGAGGCCTACCAGATGGCTTTCCGCGACGAACTGACCGGCCTGCCGGGGCGCCGTGCGCTGAACGAGCGCATGCAGCGCCTGGGACGCAACTATGTGATCGCCATGACCGATGTCGACCACTTCAAGAAATTCAACGACACCCACGGCCACGATGTCGGCGACCAGGTGCTGCGCCTGGTTGCCAGCCGCCTGTCCAAGGTTACCGGGGGGGGCCGTGCCTACCGCTATGGCGGCGAGGAGTTCGCTCTGGTGTTTGCCGGCAAGACCGCCGAGGAATGCGTGCCCCATGTGGAAGCCGTGCGCGAAATGATCGCCAACTACGTGATGCACCTGCGCGACCAGCACAACCGCCCGCAGGACGATACCGCCGGGCGCCAGCGGCGGGCGGGCAGCAGTGGGGGTACGGTTTCGGTCACCATCAGCATCGGTGTGGCGGAGCGCCAGGCCGATCATCGTAACCCCGAAGCGGTGCTGAAATCCGCTGACCAGGCGCTGTACAGCGCCAAGGGCGCAGGGCGCAATTGTGTCATGGTACATGGGCAACAAGCGCAGCGAGGGGCGGTGCGCACGGCGTGACCGAGTTAGACTATACGGTCTATTGATGACCCTATGTCTCGTAAAAGTTGTTCGGTTACACTGGCTGCAACCCAGTGTCGCGGTTCCCCGAGACCGCTCCGACCCGACTAGCGAGAGGTTGTCATGGCTGAATATAAAGCGCCCCTGCGCGACATGCGCTTCGTACTGAATGAAGTCTTCAACGTGGCCGAGCAGTGGGCGCAGTTGCCCGGGTTGGCCGAGGTTGTCGATGCCGACACAGCCATGGCCGTGCTGGAAGAAGCCGGCAAGGTCACCGCCAAGTCCATCGCACCGCTCAGCCGTGCCGCCGACGAAGAGGGCTGTCACTGGGAAAACGGCGCGGTAAGTACCCCAGCCGGTTTCATCGAGGCGTACAAAACCTACGCCGAAGGCGGTTGGGTGGGTGTGGGTGGCGACCCGCTGTTCGGCGGTATGGGCATGCCCAAGGTCATCTCGGCCCAGGTCGAGGAAATGGTCAACGCCTCCAGCCTGTCCTTCGGCCTGTACCCGATGCTGACTGCTGGCGCCTGTCTGTCGATCAACGCCCACGCCAGTGAAGCGCTGAAGGAAAAGTACCTGCCAAACATGTACGCCGGCGTGTGGGCCGGCTCCATGTGCCTGACCGAGCCGCACGCCGGTACCGATCTGGGCATCATCCGCACCAAGGCCGAGCCCCAGGCCGACGGCAGCTACAAGGTCAGCGGCACCAAGATCTTCATCACCGGCGGCGAGCACGACCTGACCGAGAACATCATCCACCTGGTGCTGGCCAAGCTGCCGGACGCACCAGCGGGGCCGAAAGGCATTTCGCTGTTCCTGGTGCCGAAGTTCCTGGTCAATGAAGACGGCAGCCTGGGGGCGCGCAACCCGGCCACCTGCGGCTCGATCGAGCACAAGATGGGTATCCAGGCCTCGGCCACCTGCGTGATGAACTTCGATCAAGCGGTCGGCTATATCGTCGGTGAGCCGAACAAGGGCCTGGCGGCCATGTTCACCATGATGAACTACGAGCGCCTTGGCGTTGGTATCCAGGGCCTGGCCTCGGCCGAGCGCTCCTACCAGAATGCCGTGGAGTACGCCCGCGACCGCCTGCAGAGCCGCGCCCCGACCGGGCCACAAGCCAAGGACAAGGCCGCTGACCCGATCATCGTCCACCCGGACGTGCGCCGCATGCTGTTGACCATGAAGGCGCTGATCGAGGGTGGCCGTGCCTTCTCCAGCTATGTGGCCATGCAGCTGGACAGTGCCAAGTTCAGCGAAGACACCGCCGTGCGCAAGCGCAGCGAAGAACTGGTGGCACTGCTGACGCCGGTTGCCAAGGCCTTCCTCACCGACCTGGGCCTGGAGTGCGCGGTGCACGGCCAGCAGGTGTTCGGCGGGCATGGCTACATTCGCGAATGGGGGCAGGAGCAACTGGTGCGCGATGTGCGTATCACGCAGATCTACGAAGGCACCAACGGCATCCAGGCCCTCGACCTGATGGGGCGCAAGGTGGTGGCCAGTGGCGGGGCGTACTACCGGCTGTTCTCCGACGAGATTCGCCAGTTCATTGCCAGCGCAGGTAGCGAGCTGGATGAATTTGCCAAGCCGTTGGGTGCCTGTCTCGATCAGCTCGACGGGCTGACCGAGTGGGTGCTGGAACAGGCCAAGGGCAACCCGAACGAGATTGGCGCGGCTTCTGTCGAGTACCTGCATGCCTTTGGTTATGTCGCCTATGCCTACATGTGGGCATTGATGGCGCGGGCGGCGCAGGCGGGTGAGGGGGATGCAGCGTTCTATTCGGGCAAGCTGGGTACGGCGCAGTTCTACTTTGCGCGGTTGCTGCCGCGGGTGGATTCGCTGGTGGCTTCGGTGAAGGCGGGGAGTGAGTCGTTGTACCTGCTGGATGCCGAGCAATTCTGAGGGATTTTGGGGGGCTGCTTTGCAGCCCATCGCGACACAAGGCCGCTCCTTGTATCTCGACTTTCGCCTCCCAAGAGGCGAAAGTTCTCGACTGATCATCGAGGGAAGGTCTTGAAGCGGAGCCGCTCCAAGGGCATCGAGCCCGCACTGTAGATAACGCTCTGGCCTTTCAACCCCACTCGACGAGTTCGAACGGTATCTAGTGCCCGCCCCCGGCGTGAGCACGCATTAACAAGGTTGAACTGAGTGTAGGGTGATCGACTTTCGTAGTTTGAAGGAGAAGATCATGTCCGCCTTTGTTGGCGTTGATGTCGCCAAAAAATCTTTCGACATTGCCACCCCACTTCCCAACGGCAAGACGCGCACCAAAGCCAAGCTGTCCAATGATCCTGGAGGGTTCAAGCAGTTCAGCGATTGGCTTGAGCGCCATGCCGAACCAGGCGCCTGGATCGTTATGGAGGCCACAGGCACCTATCACGAAGCGTTAGCCGAGCACTGTCACAACCAAGGTTATCGGGTGTGTATTCTGAACCCGGCGGTGATCGCGAAATTCGCTGACGTGGAGCTTCGGCGCGTCAAAACCGATAAAGCTGACGCCAAAGTCATTGCTGCTTATGGCCAGCAGAAGGCGGCCTCGCTTCGCCAGTGGGAGCCGGAGCCACCTGCACAGCGCCGTTTGCGTGCTCTGGTGCGGCGACTGGACGACCTCAAGGAAATGCGCCAGATGGAGCAGAATCGTTTGGATGTCGCACAGGATGCGGTGCAGCAGTCGATTCAAGACGTCATCGGGCACATCACCGAAGAACTGGAAAAGACCAGGAAGGCCATCGAACAGACGATCGATGATGATCCAGACCTGCGCAAGCGACGTGATCTGATTACTTCGATAGATGGTTTGGGTGACACCACTGCTACGTTGCTGCTCGCCGAACTGGGCGATCCACTGAAATACCAAAGCTCTTCTGCGATCGTCGCGTTCTCAGGCCTGAACCCGGTAGTGCAGCAATCGGGAGAGTTCATAGGTCAGAGCACTATCTCGCGTACAGGCGCCTCAAGGCTGCGGGCGGGCTTGTGGATGTCAGGCACTGTCTCGATCAGGTACAACCCTGTCGTGAAGGCACTGGCAGAGCGGTTGAACAGCCGACACAAAGCCTATAAACAGATCGTTTGCGCGGCGATGCGCAAGCTGCTGCACCTGGTTTATGGGGTGGTGAAGTCGGGGATACCGTTTGACCCCAAAATCCCTCTTGCAGGGTGAGGGTCAAGACGGTATCTACAGGTACCGCGCAAGCTTGAATGGCTATGCGTTCCCCTGTAGGAGCGGCCTTGTGTCGCGATGGGCCGCAAAGCGGCCCCTGTCGTGTAAGCCTTTTCCTACACAACGTGGTGACTTTTCACCACTGTTCTCAGATTGGATCCACGGTTATTCTTTACCACATGGACGTTGCGCAGGAAGCGCAAAGGACAGATCAAGGATGACGACGAAGGACACCTGCCAGGATGGCGGGGCGATACGGATGTCACAGGGAAACAGTCTGGAAAACCCCGCTTCGGCGGGGTTTTCTTTGTGCGCGTGTTTTTCAGCCCAGCACATCCAGCGGTGATGCACCCAACAGGCGGGCGTCCGTCTCTTCCTCCAGCAGCGTGCGCAGCAGCTCCACAGATGCCTGCTGGCGTTGGGCATCGCGGAACACCAAGCCAACCTTCAGCGGTACCCGTGGCTCGCTCAATGGCTTCCACAGCAGCCCCTGGTCATCCTCGGCGGCCTCCTTGGCCCGCCCCGGCAGGATGGTGGCCAGCGCAGTATGGGCCAGGCTGTCGAGAATCCCCGCCATGTTGTTCATCTCTGCCTGCACCTGCGGCCGACGCCCCTGGCTGGCCAGTTGCGCCTGCCAGATCTGGCGGATCTGGAATTCCTCGCCCAGCATCAGCATGGGCAGCTCGGCGGCCTGGCGAATGGACACCTTCTTGAAGTCCTTTAGCGGGTGGGTAGCGGGGATGACCAGTTGCAGT
This sequence comes from Pseudomonas sp. s4, assembly GCF_046764235.1. Taxonomy (NCBI): domain Bacteria; kingdom Pseudomonadati; phylum Pseudomonadota; class Gammaproteobacteria; order Pseudomonadales; family Pseudomonadaceae; genus Pseudomonas; species Pseudomonas sp. s4. The sequence continues at coordinate 486,876 of NZ_CP177209.1, forward strand.
TCATCTTCATAGAGCAGCAGACCATGCAGCCCCGGCTGGCGTGGCGGCAGGTAACTGATACCGATGTCCAGGCTGCCATTGAGCAAGCGCCGTTCGATCTCCAGCCCTGACAATTCGTAGATCTGCACCACCAGGTGCGGCTGTGCCCTGCGCAGGCGTTCAAGCAGCTGCGGCACCAGGCTCGGCCGCACGGTCTGCAGCACGCCGATGGCCAAGGTACGCAGCGACTGGCCCTTGAAGTTGCGCATGGCCTCGTGGGCGCGCTGCAGGCCGTCGAGCAACGGCAGGGCGTGGTTGTACAGGGTGTGGGCGGCCAGAGTCGGCAGCAGGCGCTTGTTGCTGCGTTCGAACAGGCTCAGGTCGAGGCTGTGCTCCAGCTGGCGTATCTGCTGGGAAAGCGCTGGCTGGGACAGCGACAGGCGCTCGGCGGCGCGGCCCACGTGGCCTTCTTCATACACCGCGACGAAATAACGCAGTTGGCGGAAATCCATAAGTGATACTTATCGAAAATGCTGGAAAAACGAAATGGTCGAAACCCCTCGCGAGGCCTAGTCTATCGCCGTATTCCAACGGGTTACAGCGATGAATCGATCGATTGTTACCCCGGATGAAAAACACTTTTGATAGGCAAGGCAAAATATCGAGTGCCGCACCCAAGCCGCACCGTGACCGCCCCTGTCGTGATTGGTTGGAGCCCTGATGAACCTGTTCAACCTGCGCCGCCCGGCCCCTGCCGCCGTCGCCGAGCCCAAGCGTGCGCCGGTGATCGCGCCGGAAGCGCCGCAGCTGTCGCGTGAGCGCCTGATGCCCAGCACCGAACGCGCAGCGCAGGTATTCGTGCGTGGCCAGGGCTCCTGGTTGTGGGACAACGAAGGGCATGCCTACCTGGACTTCACCCAGGGTGGTGCAGTCAACAGCCTGGGCCACAGCCCCAGTGTGCTGGCGAAGGCGCTGGGCAGCCAGGCCCAGGCGTTGATCAACCCGGGCTCGGGCTTCCACAGCCGTGGCCTGCTGGGGCTGGTCAACCGCCTGTGCCAGAGCACCGGCAGCGACCAGGCCTACCTGCTCAACAGCGGTGCCGAAGCCTGCGAAGGCGCGATCAAGCTGGCGCGCAAGTGGGGCCAGCTGCACCGCAACGGCGCCTATCACATCATCACCGCCACCCAGGCCTGCCATGGCCGCAGCCTGGGCGCGTTGTCAGCGTCCGACCCGCTGCCCTGCAACCGCTGCGAACCGGGCCTGCCTGGCTTCAGCAAGGTGCCATTCAACGACTTGGCGGCGCTGCACGCCGAGGTGGACTCGCGCACCGTGGCGATCATGCTCGAGCCGATCCAAGGTGAGGCGGGTGTCATCCCGGCCACGCAGGAATACCTCAAGGGTGTGGAAACGCTGTGCCGCGAACTGGGCATCCTGCTGATCCTCGACGAGGTGCAGACCGGCATTGGCCGCTGTGGCGCGCTGCTGGCCGAGGAAACCTACGGCGTGCGCGCCGATATCATCACGCTGGGCAAGGGTTTGGGCGGTGGCGTGCCGCTGGCGGCCTTGCTGGCCCGGGGCACGGCGTGCTGCGCCGAGCCTGGCGAACTGGAAGGCAGCCACCATGGCAACGCGCTGATGTGCGCTGCCGGCCTGGCCGTGCTGGATACCGTGCTGGAGCCTGGCTTCTTCACCCAGGTGCGGGACAACGGCCGCCACCTGCGTGAAGGCCTGAGCCGGCTGGCCGGGCGCTATGGCCAGGGCGAAGTGCGCGGGCAAGGCCTGCTGTGGGCCCTGCAGATGAAAGAAAACCTGGCCCGCCAGCTGGTGGCGGCTGCCTTGCACGAAGGCCTGTTGCTCAACGCACCGCAGGCGGATGTGGTGCGTTTTTCGCCAGCGCTGACCGTGAGCAAGGGCAACATCGACGAAATGCTGCTGCGCCTTGCCCGTGCCTTTGCCCGCCTGCATGCCCAGCAGCAGGCCCGCCGCGAAATGCCAGCCTAGCGGCCTGGTGACATCGAGAATTCTACGAACCGTCTGGCGTTCCTGCGCATCGCCCTTGGCCTGTTTCATTCGGCCCGGGGCGTTTTTTTTTGCCTGTTGAACCTCTGTGGCGGGCGGCTAGTCTCTGATGTAACCCCTTCAGGAGAGACTCGCATGGACTTTATACGCATCATCATCGCCATCATCCTGCCGCCGCTGGGCGTTTTCCTGCAGGTGGGGTTTGGCGGGGCGTTCTGGCTGAACATCTTGCTTACCTTGCTGGGGTACATTCCGGGGATCGTGCATGCGGTGTATATCATCGCCAAGCGCTGAGATTTTTGGGGCTGCTTTGCAGCCCATCGCGACACAAGGCCGCTCCTACAGGTACAGCGCCACATTCGGGCTTGTGCGATCCCTGTAGGAGCGGCCTTGTGTCGCGATGGGCCGCAAAGCGGCCCCAGAATCTCAGCCCCCCAACACCCGGCAATAGAATTTCCATTCTTCTTCCAGCGCATGCGCCAGGTTTTCCGCCTTGCGGAACCCGTGCCGCTCCCCCGCGTAGAAGTGCCCTTCAGCCTCGATCCCGTTAGCCTGCAGTGCCGCCAGCATCGACCGCGTCTGCTCCGGCACCACCACCGCATCCAGTTCGCCCTGGAAGAAAATCACCGGTACCTTGATCTGCCCCGCATGCAGCAGCGGCGTACGCTGGCGATAGCGCTCGGCATCCTGCAGCGGGTCGCCAATCAGCCAGTCCAGGTAGTCCCCTTCGAACTTGTGGGTGGCCCGGCCCAGGGCAACCGGGTCGCTGACCCCGTACAGGCTGGCACCGGCTCGGAACACATCATGGAACGCCAGGGCGCATAGGGTGGTGTAGCCGCCCGCACTACCGCCGCGGATGAACGCCTTGCGGCTGTCGATCAGCCCACGTCCGGCCAGGTAATCCACCGCCGCGCAAGCATCGGCCACATCGCTTTCGCCCCAGCGCAGGTGCAGGGCCTGGCGGTATTCACGGCCATAGCCGGTGCTGCCCCGGTAGTTCAGGTCGGCGACGGCGAAGCCGCGTTGGGTCCAGTACTGGATTCGCGGGTCGAGCACGGGATAACAGGCCGAGGTCGGGCCGCCATGGATGAACACCACCAGCGGTGCGGCTCCTTGCGACCGGGCTGCCGGGTAGAAGAAACCGTGGGCGCGATGACCGTCACTGCCGTAGTGGATCGACTGCGGCAGGCTGATATGCCTTGCCGGCAGCACTTCGGTGCCACCAGCCAATACGCTGACCTCGTGGTCGTCGCGGGCGATGGCGATGACCGCCGGCGGGCTGATCGGCGAGGCGGCAATGGCATACAGGTGTTCGGCATCCATGGCCAGGCTGCGAAAGCGCGTGTAGGCGCTGGCGAAACGCTCCAGGCGGCCATCGGCTGTGCGCAGCCCCAGTTGCCCGAAGCCCTCTTCGAACCAGCTGGCCAGATAGCTTCGCGGCCCCAGCGCCAACCAGGTACTGGCGCCCAGTTGCCAGGGGGCTGCGGCGTGGTCCGCCGGTTTGGCAGGCAGGGCCTGCCAGCAGCCATCGATCTCGCCCCAGGGTTGCCAGAAGCCATTGCGGTCAGACAGGCAGTAGAGTCGGCCTTCGCTATCGAAGCGCGGCTGCTGCAGCGATTCGTCAGCGCCGGCCACACATTGCGCGGGCCCCCAGTGGCCACTTGCATCACGTGTGCGGCACATCAGCCTGGTGACGGTCCAGGGTTGTGCCGGTCGGTCCCATTCGACCCACGCCAGGCGCTGGCCGTCGATACTTACCGTAGGCGATGCATAGAAGTCGGCCCCCTCGGCGAGCACTTCGCGGGCTTGTTCACCCAGGGCGACCAAGCGATGCTCGACCCGTTCGCCATGCTGCTCCTCGACCGCCAGCACCAGGCCGTCCTGCCACTGCACATCGCCGTAGCGGCAGCTGGCATCATCGGTCATGGCGCGCGGTGCTGCGCCTTCCAGGGCCTGGGTATAGACCTGCTGGTCCTTTTCGTTGACGAACAGCAGCCCATCGCCGCCCAGGCAAAAGCTGCCACCGCCGTATTCGTAAACCCGGCTACGCACACTGAAGCCATCGGGGGTCAGGCAGCGGGCCTGCTGGTGCTGCCAGTGCCAGATGCGACAGGCACCATCGGCCGGGCGAAACTCGTTCCAGAACAGCCCCGCAGCGCTGACCTTGAGTTCGGCGAAGTCGGTGCCGGCCGCAACAGCCTGGGCCGCGCTGAACTCAGCCGCGGACGATGACACGGGAGTTTCGTTCATTGCGGAAGGTCATCTGTTCAATGGTGAGCTGGGCGCTTTCCGCCTCCTCGCGGGCCTTGAGGATGATGCCGTGGTCGGCCGACTTGGCGCACACCGGGTCGGCGTTGCTGGCATCGCCGGTGAGCATGAAGGCCTGGCAGCGGCAGCCGCCGAAGTCCTTTTCCTTCTCGTCGCAGGAACGGCAGGGTTCGGGCATCCACTCATAGCCACGGAAGCGGTTGAAGCCGAACGAGTCGTACCAGATGTGGTGCAGGTCGTGGTCGCGCACGTTGGGGAACTGCACCGGCAGCTGGCGCGCGCCGTGGCAGGGCAGGGCGGTGCCGTCCGGGGTGATGGTGAGGAACAGGCTGCCCCAGCCATTCATGCAGGCCTTGGGGCGCTCCTCGTAGTAGTCCGGTGTGACGAAGATCAGCTTGCACGGGTTGCCCTCGGCCTTGAGCTTTTCCCGATACTCGTTGGTAATGCGTTCGGCCCGTTCCAGCTGCGCGCGGGTTGGCAGCAGGCCCAGCCGGTTGAGGTGGGCCCAGCCGTAGAACTGGCAGGTGGCAAGCTCGACGAAGTCGGCTTCCAGGGCGATGCACAGCTCGATGATGCGGTCGATCTTGTCGATGTTGTGCCGGTGGGTGACGAAGTTGAGCACCATCGGGTAGCCATGGGCCTTCACCGCACGGGCCATTTCCAGCTTTTGCGCAAAGGCCTTCTTCGAGCCGGCCAGCAGATTGTTGACCTGCTCGTCACTGGCCTGGAAGCTGATCTGGATATGGTCCAGGCCGGCCTTCTTGAAGTCGGCGATGCGCGCCTCGGTCAGGCCGATGCCCGAGGTGATCAGGTTGGTGTAGTAGCCCAGCCGGCGGGCCTCGCCGATCAGTTCGGCGAGGTCCTGACGTACCAGCGGTTCTCCGCCGGAGAAACCGATTTGCGCGGCACCCATTTCCCGGGCTTCGGCCATCACCTTGAACCACTGTGCGGTACTCAGCTCCTGGCCCTGGGCTGCGAAGTCCAGTGGGTTGGAGCAGTACGGGCACTGCAGCGGGCAACGGTAGGTCAGCTCGGCCAGCAGCCACAGCGGCAGGCCGACTGCGGGCGTGGGCGGTAACTCAGGCGAGGACGATCCAGTGTTCGGCACGGGCCACCTCCATGAACTGCTCGATGTCATCGGCCACTTCCGGGACACCGGGGAACTGTTGTTCGAGTTCGCTGATGATCGCGGCAACGTCGCGTTGGCCGTCGATCAGGCCACCGATCAGGGCCGCGCTGTCGTTGAGCTTGATCATGCCCTCGGGGTACAGCAGCACATGGCCCTTTTGCGCCGGCTCGTACTGGAAGCGGTAGCCGGGGCGCCAGGCTGGCACTTGATTACGGTCGAAACTCATAGGGTGATCCCTTTGTGCCACACCCGTTCCTGGGTGACGGAATGATAGGGCGGGCGGTTCAGCTCGTAGGCCATGCTCATGGCGTCGAGCATGCTCCAGAGAATATCCAGCTTGAACTGCAGTATCTCCAGCATACGCTCCTGGCCCGCGCGGGTGGTGTAGTGCTGCAAGGTAATCGCCAGGCCATGCTCCACGTCACGCCGGGCCTGGCCCAGGCGGGTGCGGAAGTATTCGTAGCCGGCCGGGTCGATCCACGGGTAGTGCTGCGGCCAGCTGTCCAGGCGCGACTGGTGGATCTGCGGGGCGAACAGCTCGGTCAGCGAGCTGCTGGCCGCTTCCTGCCAACTGGCCCGGCGGGCGAAGTTGACGTAGGCGTCCACGGCAAAGCGTACACCGGGCAGTACCAGCTCCTGGGAGCGCAGCTGGTCCGGGTCCAGGCCCACGGCCTGGCCCAGGCGCAGCCAGGCTTCGATACCACCGTCCTCGCCGGGCGCGCCATCGTGGTCGAGCAGGCGCTGGATCCACTCGCGGCGTACTTCGCGGTCCGGGCAGTTGGCCAGGATCGCGGCATCCTTCATCGGGATGTTGACCTGGTAGTAGAAGCGGTTGGCTACCCAGCCCTGGATCTGTTCGCGGGTGGCGCGACCCTGGTACATCGCCACGTGGTACGGGTGATGAATGTGATAGTAGGCGCCCTTGGCGCGCAGGGCCTGCTCGAATTCGGCAGGGGACATTGGCAGTGCGTCGCTCATTCGGCTGGCTCCTGTAAAGCTGAGTCTCGGCTCACCTCGCCCCCTGTGGGAGCGGGCGTGCCCGCGAACACCGGCGAAGCCGGTGCCATACACCGTGTTGGATTTTTCGCGGGCATGCCCGCTCCCACAGGGGGTTGTGTCAACTCGCAGACCTTTTTACAACTCGATACTCATGCCATCGAAGGCCACTTCCACACCCCGGCGCAGCACTTCGGCACGCTCGGGCGAGTCTTCGTCGAGAATCGGGTTGGTGTTGTTGATGTGGATAAGTACCTTGCGCTGGCGCGGGAAGCCATCCAGCACCTCCAGCATGCCGCCGGGGCCGTTCTGTGCCAGGTGGCCCATCTCGCGGCCGGTACGGGTGCCCACGCCACGGCGCTGCATTTCATCATCCTCCCACAGGGTGCCGTCGACCAGCAGGCAGTCGGCGCCGTGCATCATCGTCAGCAGCTTGTCGTCCACCTGGCCCAGGCCCGGGGCGTAGAACAGCTTGCCGCCGGTGCGGGTGTCCTCGACCAGCAGGCCAAGGTTGTCGCCCGGGTGCGGGTCGAAGCGGTGTGGCGAGTAGGGCGGCGCGGCGCTGCGCAGGGGGAACGGGGTGAAGCGCAGGTTGGGGCAGGCGTTGATGACGAAGCTGCCTTCCAGCTCGATGCGGTTCCACTGCAGGCCGCCGTTCCAGTGGCTGAGCATGTTGAACAGCGGAAAGCCCGTGGTCAGGTCCTGATGAACCATGTCGGTGCACCACACCTGGTGCGGGCAACCTTCGCGCAGGCTGAGCAGGCCAGTGGTGTGGTCGATCTGGCTGTCCAGCAGGATGATGGCGTTGATGCCGGTGTCGCGCAGGGCACGGGCCGGCTGCATCGGGGCAAAGGCCTGGAGCTGGGCGCGGATATCGGGCGAGGCATTGCACAGCACCCAGTGCACGCCATCGTCGGACAGGGCGATGGAGGACTGGGTGCGCGGCGTGGCCCGCAAGGTGCCGTCACGCAAGCCCTTGCAGTTGACGCAGTTGCAGTTCCACTGGGGGAACCCGCCGCCGGCGGCGGAACCGAGAACCTGGATGTACATGGCCACTCTCTCTGCAGAAACCGTAGCGAAAAAACGAAAACGCCCCGGCAGGCCGAGGCGTTGAACCGTAAGCCGGGCTTAGCGGTTGGCGAAGTACATGGTGACTTCGAAGCCGATGCGCAGATCAGTGTATGCAGGTTTGGTCCACATGGAATTACTCCTTCCGGATGAGGGGGTGGGTTTGTCAGCTACTACTTGGGTACCGCCAATGGCTGGAGGTTCCCATGGCTGGGATTGCGCTATCTTACAAGAAAAATTTGTACCGAAAGGTTAATTATTCGAAAACTCCGTTGCGGTTTTCGTAACAATCATGGGTTTGAACCCAGCCAGGAAGCATCTGGTGCGGCTGCGTTGGCAAGGCATAGCCAAGTGGAATCTGTATCGAGCAAGTGGTTCAGCAACTGGTCCAGATCCGTCTGCCGCGTTTTCAGGATAGACCTGCGCAGTGCATCCAGCCTGCCGGGTTGTGTGGCCAGGAATGTCTGCCACGCCCATTCGGCGACTTCGGCGTTGCCCATCGCCGGTTCATCGAATTGCGCGGCCAGGGCCTGACCAGCGGCAGGGGCCAGGGTAACGCCCTGGCGCAGCAAGGTGAGCAGGTGGTCGAGGATCTGTACCTGGCTAGCATGAGGCGACTGGACCCCGAACAGCAGGCCGCCGACCCCCTCGACCTGACGAAAGGTACTGAACACCGCATAGCCGAGTTGCAGTTCTACCCGTAGCCGTTGGTAAACCGGCCCTTGCAGCAACTGCGCGAGCAGGCGGCCAGCGGCTTCCATGGCCGCTGGCAGTGGGCAGAACAGCAGCAGGGCATGCTCACTGCCGGGTACTTCGGCATGTTGCCAACGGTGCTTGGCCCAGGCGGGCAGAGGGCCAGGCGCCGAGCCTTGGCCAGGGCAGTGCTGCAGCACGGTGCCCAATGCGTTCAGGGCGGCATCGTCGAAGCCGGCAGCCAGGCCGTGCCAGCGTGTTTGCTGCCACAGGCTGTCGAGATGCGTCTGTGCCAGGGTGCAGGCCGGAGCAGGTGCAGGCGCGGCGCCCAGAACTGCGTCGGGTAGCTGCTTGAGCAGGGCACGGATGGGGATCAGTGCCGGAGGCTGCGTCGAACTCGGCAGCCAGCTTCCTGCCGGGGGCTTGAGCATCAGTGCCAAGGCCTGTTCCACAGTGCGCAATACCGCTGCCGGCAGCCCGGCGCAGCGCAGTTGCCAATATTCGCCAGCGGTACTGAACTGCAGCTGCACCGATACGCGCTCGCAGCGCTCCTGCAGGGGGGGCAAGGCGCGCTCGAGCAGCGCATGCAGGCGCTGGCGCAACGGCGAAGGGACATGCCAGCGCAGGTACAGCGCCGCGTACTGACGAGCACCAGGCAGCTGGTCGCTGACTTTCAGTGCCGCTGGCAGCGGGTGCGGCCTGGCATCAGGCAAGTCGGCCAGGAGCAAGGTGTCGACAGCGGGCAGTTGCCAGCGCCCATGTTCGCGGCCCGGCAGGCCTTCCAGCAGGACACGGAGCGCCTGCAAGCCTTGTGTGTCCAAACCGCTGAACGGCTGGCCGGCGCTGTCCCGGCGGGCCAGCTCAAGCGCACTGGCACTGCGTTCGCGGCTTTGCTGCAGCAGCTCGAATTCGGCACTCAATTGCTCAGGGGCGGCCTGGCGGATGAAGCCGAACCAGCCCTGCAACAGGGCATTGGCTTCCTCTGGGCAGGCGTCCTCGCTCAGCTTCAGATCAATGTGCCACAGCAACTGCCCGGCGAAGGCATACAGCGCCTCAGCCTTGAAGCCTTGCAGCCAGCCACGCTGGCGAAGTGCATCCAGCCAGGTGCCCGGGCGGCTATCGCCGAGGCTGGCGATGAGCAACTCAAGGGCCTGCTCGGCACCTGCCGGCAGGTTTTCGTGGCTGAACAGCAGGTGCGTGTCGGTCGCCGATAAAGGCGGTGGCAGAGCTTGTGGCACCCGTTCACCTGTAGCGAACAGCTTGGCATGCTGCCGGCCCAGTAATTCCAGTTCATCCAGCGATTGCGGGCCGCACAGGCTCAGGGTGACCTGGCCGCCTTGGTAGAAGCGCTGGTGAAAGCCACCGAGCGCTTGCTGGAAGGCAGGATCCTGCAAGGCCAGGGTGTGCCGGTTACCGGCATGAAAAGCGCCCAATGGATGGCCGGGCGCTGCCGATTGCAGCAAGGCGAACTGCTGCTGGGCCTGCGGGCTGCGCGACCAGGCAATGAACTCGGCATGGATTACTTCGCGTTCGCGGCGTTGGCGCTCGATACCCAGGTCTGGCTCGGCCAACATCTGGCACAGGCGCTCCAGCCCCCCGGCCAGGGCGCTGGGCGGGACCTCGAAGAAGAAGTCGGTGGTGCGTTCGCGAGTGCTGGCATTGACCTGGCCGCCGAGGGCCTGCACGTAGCGCATCAGGCCGTCGTCCAGAGGGAAGCGCGAGGTGCCGAGGAAGAACAGGTGCTCCAGGAAGTGGGCCAGGCCGGGCCATCTGGTCGGCGCGTCGTGGCTACCCGCGTGCACCCGCAGGGCCGCGGCCGAGCGCTTCAGGCGCGGGGCGTGGCGCAGGGTCAGTTGCAGGCCGTTGGCGAGGGTGAGGTGGCGGGTGGCGTCAGGCATGGAAACTCCGGGGCAGGTGTTCATGCTAACCCATTTGTGTTGGCAGGCTTGGCCCTATCGCCGACAAGCCGGCTCCCGCAGGGAATGCACATGCCTTGAAACCGGTGCGGTCGAGGTGGGAGCCGGCTTGCCGGCGAATGGGCCGCACAGCGGCCCCTGTCAGCCTTTACGCAGGTGCAGCTCCTGGCGCAGATCGCTCAGGTAAGGAAACGTCACCCGCCCCTGTACCACCCGCTCATGCTCCAGCTCCGCCAGCAACTGGCACTCGTCCCGCCCGGCCATGGCCAGCAGGCTACCATCCGGGCCGACGATGCTGCTCTGCCCGCAATACTGGATATCGTCTTCCGAGCCGCAGTAGTTGGCATACACCAGGTAGCACTGATTCTCCTGCGCCCGCGCCCTCACGGTCACCTGGCAGATGAAGTCGTACGGCGACATGTTCGCCGTCGGCACCAGGATCAGCTCGGCACCGTCCAGCGCCAGGCGTCGCGCGTTTTCCGGGAACTCGATGTCGTAGCAGATCAGCAGACCGACCTTCCAGCCATCCAGCTCCACCACCGGGAAGTGATCGGCACCTGCGCTGAACATCGAGCGGTCCAGCTCGCCGAACAGGTGGGTCTTGCGATAGTTGCTCAGGCTGCGGCCGTGACCATCGATCAACTGCACGCTGTTGTAGATCGCGCCATCATCGCCACGCTCCGGATACCCGTAGACGATGGCGATGCGGTGCGCCTGGGCGATTTCCACCACCTCCATGGCCGTCGGACCATCGGCGGCCTCGGCCAGGCGCTCGACCTGGGCCAGGCCGATGTTGTAGCCGGTCAGGAACATCTCCGGGCACACCAGCAAACTGGCGCCGCGTTCGGCCGCCAGTTGCGCCTGGTGGCGCAACCGTTGCAGGTTGCCGGGCACGTCCAGTGGCTTGGGTGCGCCCTGGAACAGAGCGATGCGCATGCTGCCTCCTTGTCTCAGTCCGGCAGGGCGATCGGGCCGATTTCGTCGAACACGTCGCCTGGGCCGGGGTTGTCCGGGTGGGTGCGGCCACCGAAGTGATTCATGATACCCCACACCGCATTCAGCGATGTCTGTACCGCGCCTTCCACCCAGGCCGGCGTCCACGACACATCGTCACCGGCAATGAACATGCCGCGCTGCTCGGCAGGCATGTCCTGCTGCATGAAGTGCGCGTACATGCGCTGGTTGTAGCGGTAGTGCCCAGGCAACGCGCCCTTGAAGGCGCCGAGGAAGTGCGGGTCGGCTTCCCAGGAAACGGTGATCGGGTCGCCGATGATGTGCCCGGCAATGTCGGTCTTCGGGTAGATCTTCTTCAGTGCATCCAGGGCCAGTTGCACGCGTTTTTCCACCGGGTGCGGCAGCATCTTCAGCGCATCGCTCATCCACGAGTAGGACAGGCAGATCACCCCCGGCTTGTCGTCACCGTTGTCGAACAGGTAGGTGCCACGGGTGAGGCGATCGGTGAGGGTCATGCTCATGAGGTCGCGGCCGGTTTCCGGGTCCTTGTCCTTCCAGAACGGCCGGTCGACCATGACGAAGGTCTTCGACGACTGCATGTAGCGGGTGCGGTCCAGGGCCATCCACATCTTTTGCGAGAACAGCGATTCCTCGCAGTCGATCTGGGTGGTCAGCAGCCAGGTCTGGCAGGTGACGAGCACGGCACTGTAGTGACGGGTGTCGCCCCAGTTGTCGGTGACCGCCAGGCGGCCATCGGCAGCGCGGGCGATGCGCTTGACCCCGGTACGCGGTGCGCCGCCATGCAGCCCGCTCAGGCTGGTGCCTTCCGGCCAATGCACGCAGCGCTCCGGTACATGGCGCCAGATGCCTTGCGGTACCTGTTCCACACCGCCGACTACCAGGTGCTGGTGGTCGTCGCAGTTGGTCATCACCACGCGGAAGATTTCCAGCATCGAGTTGGGGAAGTCCGAGTCCCAGCCGCCGGTGCCGAAGCCGACCTGGCCGAACACTTCGCGGTGCTGGAAGCTCAGCTGGGCGAACGAGCGCGAGGTGGCGACGAAGTCGTAGAACGTGCGGTCGTCCCACAGCGGTACCAGCTTGTTCCAAAGCTCTTTCAGGCGCGGTACGTCACGGTCGCGGATGGCCTGCTGGATGTCGGCGAACTGGGCACCGCTTTCCAGCGCGTCGGCCCAGGCATCGGCCACTTCGTGGAACAACTTGGGCAGGTCGGTGGGTTTTTCGGCGTAGTAGGTCTGGCCTTCCAGGTCGATCACAGTGCTGCCCGAGGCCGGGGTCAGTGGGTTGGGGAACGGTTTGGTCTCCAGGCCCAGCTTGTCCACGTAGTGGTAGAAGGCAGTGGACGACACCGGGAAGCGCATGCCACCCAGTTCGGCGATGATCCCGTCAGTGCCGTTGAAGGTTTGCGAGCGCAGCCGGCCACCCAGCTTGGATGCTTCGTACACCACCGGCTTTAGGCCCAGCTTCATCAGCTCGTAGGCCGCCACCAGGCCGGCGATACCGGCGCCCACGATTGCCACTTCCTCACCATGGCGCTCGGCCGGGATGCTGCCCAGGCCTGCGGGGTGTTCCAGCCAATCGTCGAAGGCGAAGGGGAAATCCGGGCCGAAGATGGTGACGGGTTTTTTACCATCGGCGGGGTGGCGGTTTTTCTTGTTCATGAAGTGACCTTGCCAGAGAGGCTGCGCAGGGGCGGAGCCTGAGTATAGGAGATGCCTGGAGGCCATTTTAGGGAGTGGGGTGTTCGTTATTAAGGTGCATATTGTTGTCTGAATGTAGCTTGAATCGTCGAAATGTATAAACAAGATTGCTTTATGACGAACAGGAAGCCTACCCATCTCAAGCACAGCATCGGCCCCCTGTGGGAGCGGGCGAGCCCGCGAAGAAGCCCCCGCGGTGTATGGCACGGGCTTCGCCCGTGTTCGCGGGCACGCCCGCTCCCACAGGGTGTGATCAGACAGTTCCTACACCCATGCCATGAATTAAAGAATTACCCTACGCCCGCTATAGCCTCGGTCTGGCTGCGTGGGAAACGCCTCATCGTTAACTTCACTGGGTCGCCGCTGTTCGGGCGACTGGGTGTGAGAACCCATCTCCAACTTCGTACCAAGGCTTATGTCATGGCAGCTGTGCGCGGGCAGGCTTTCGCCTGGCCGGATTTCCAAGTTGGCCGGTTCTCACCCCGTGCATGGCTGCCACCTATTTCCCGTGAGAAGGAGTTGGTAGGCGGTTTTCTCAAGACTCAATTTGGAAACTGCATCATGAAGAAGACTTATTCCGACCAACCCGAAAAACTGAAACCCACCGCAGAAAAAACCTTCTGCAACTGCGAAACCAGCCACCCGCCATTATTCGCCATACGCCCCGGCATCGACGCCGCAGACGCCTTGGTCCACGCCTGCCTGCTGGCCCGTGGCCTCAATCAGATCGCCACCGACTATGCCCAGCATCACGCCCCCGAGCGCAGCCGTGACATCGTCTGGTCGATGCAGCATTCCGCCGAAAGCCTTTCGGCGATTCTGGAAGGCCTGCTCGACGGCCAGGAGGCCTGACCGCCAGCCAGGTTCAGAGCGGCTGCCCTCGGTCCACCTTGCTGCTGAGAATGATCGACGTGGTGGTCTTCTCCACCCCGTCGACACTGCCGATCTGGTCGAGCAACTGGTCCAGTTGCTCGGGCGAATCCGTACGCAGCCAGGCCACATAGTCGAACTCGCCGCTCACTGCGCACAGCTGCTGTACCTGGCCCATGGCACTCAGGCGCCGCACCACCTCCTTGCCCGAGCGCGGCTGCACCTTGATCCCCACATACGCCTGCAGCCCACCCCCCATCACCCGCTGGCCCAGGCGCACGCCATAGCCGGAGATGACCTTGTTCTTCTCCAGCCGCTCCAGACGCGAGTTGACGGTAGTACGAGCGATGCCCAGCTGGCGGGCGAGGGTGGCGACGCTTTCGCGGGCGTTTATCTGCAACAGGGCGATCAGCTGGCGATCGATTTCATCCAGCGTGATGGAGCGGGAATCCGACATGGCGAGTCTCTACGGTTGACCCGCTAGCCTAGCCAGCCTGCGGTAAGCAGGGCAAGGGTAGACAGTTGGCCATGCGTTGCATCAGTGCTGCAATCCCGGGGCAGCTTCGCGGCCCTTTCGCGACACAAGGCCGCTCCTACAGCTGCTGCGCCGGCATGTAAGCATCGGGCGCAATGACAGAACTGCTCGATTGGTCCGGCAGGTCGAGGTGCGGTCTAGGGTGGAATAGGAGCTCACAAAATCTAACGATTTATAGCTGTTTAGATAGCCATGCCTGAGCAGAGAATGGCCCTCTCACGAACGTTGTGTTTCGGAGGACGAGGATGCCAGCCTACTACCTTGCATCAGCTCCCTCATTGCGCAATACTGCCGACAACAACTAACCCTCACGACCGGCGTGGCATGACCATCTGGTTGGAGGGGGAAAAAGCCGGCTTAAGCCGGTTTTTTCGTTTCTGGAGTGCAAAAAATGCAGAGAAAGCTTGATTCTGAGCCTCTGCGCACTCGTATCTATATCGACGGCTAAAACTTCTACTACGGCTGCTTGCGCGGCACACCGTACAAGTGGCTCGACCTGCTACCTCTCTTTGAAAAGCACATCTTGCCTTCCATACTGGTCACGGACAGCCATGGCCAGATCAGGGCATGGCGGCTCCTGGAATCCCCCTCGATCAAATATTTCACGGCAAAGATCATCGAGTCGGTCGCCCGTGCTGGCGATTCAGTGTCGTCACAAGCTCGCTACCACACTGCTTTGCGCAAGCTGCATGACGGTCGAATAGAGCTCATCGAAGGTTATTACGCCGTCAATAAAATGAAGGTGAAGATCGTCGACCCTGAAAATCCGGACAAGGCTCCGCGTGAGTGCCAGGAAATCCAGGCCTGGAAGGTGGAGGAGAAACAGAGCGACGTGAATCTGGCCCTCCAGGCTTACCATGATTCGATCACGGGGCAGGTTGACCATGCCGTCATCGTTACCAACGATACTGACATCGCTCCTGCACTTCAGATGATTCGTGCTCACACAGATGTGCGGATTGGCGTGGTTGTGCCGACGTCGGGGCAAAACCGCTCGGCGAATACCGACCTGATCAAGTTTGCGCACTGGAAGCGAGAGCACATCAATTCAGGCGAGCTTGCGGCCTGTCAGCTACCGAGAGTGATTCCAGGGAGGAAACCAACCATCAAGCCGGAGTCCTGGTATGGACAACCTGAACTGCTGCAGGAAATTCTGGATTTGGCCATTCCTGTACGCGGAAGCAGGGCGGCAGCGTTCAAGTGGATGGAGCAGCCCAATCAGTTCCTCAGTGGTGAGCGGCCGATAGAGCTGGTGGAAACTGCCGAAGGTGCGACACGGGTTCTTCAGTACATACACAGCTGGATAGCCCAGCAAGAGGAGTTGCCCTAGTCAGGAGAACATGACGACTGCAGTCCCTGAAATGACAAAGGCCTACGTTCTGCAACGTAGGCCTTTGAGTTTTCTGGTGGGCCCACACGGACTCGAACCGTGGACCAAAGGATTATGAGTCCTCTGCTCTAACCGACTGAGCTATAGGCCCTCAGTAAGTGGCCGGATTATAACGAGGGTTTCGCACCTGTGCCATCTGAAAGATCCGATAGTGCTATGCGAAGAAACGTCGCCGCGAAGTCGTCCGGGGGCAGGGGCAGGCTGACGATGTAGCCCTGGATCTGCTCACAGCCCTCTGCCGCCAGGAACCGTTGCTGGGCCTGGTTTTCCACGCCCTCGGCAATGATGGTCAGCTGCATGCTGCGGCCCAGGGCGATGATGGCGCGGGCGATGGCGGCGTCATGAGGGTCGTCGGGCAGCCCGCGGATGAACGACTTGTCGATCTTGAGAATGTCCAGCGGCAGGCGCTTGAGGTAGCTCAGCGATGAATAACCGGTGCCGAAATCGTCGATGGCCAGTTGCACGCCCAGTTTCTTCAGCTGGTACAGCACGGCCAAGGCTTCCTCTGCCTGGCTCATGATGAAGTTTTCGGTGATTTCCAGCTGCAGGTCACCGGCTGTGAGCTGGTAGTGCTTCAGCAACTGTTCGATGCGCCTGGCAAGGTGGGGATGGCGTAGCTGGGCGCCGGCGAGGTTTATCGACAGCGGGCCGAAGGGGTCGTAGTGCATCTTCCAGGCCTGCATCTGCCGGCAGGCCTGCTCCAGTACCCAGTCACCGATCTGGAGTATGGTGCCGTTCTCTTCCGCCAGGTGAATGAAGTGCTCCGGCGGCACTTCACCAAAGGTCGGGTGGCTCCAGCGTATCAGCGCTTCGGCACCGACCAGGCTCTGTGTCTTGAGGCTGAGCTTGGGCTGGAAGCACAGGCTCAGTTCGTTGCGCTCGATGGCGCGGCGCAGTTCGTGCTCCAGGGCGATGCGTTCGCTGGCCTGGGCGGTGAGGTCGAGGGTGTAGGCTTCGACGCGGTTACGGCCCTTGGCCTTGGAGCGGTACATGGCGGCGTCGGCGTTGCGAATCAGTGTGGCAACGTCGGTACCGTCCTGTGGATAAAGGCTGATGCCGATGCTGGCGCTGGTGAAGAACTCATGCTCGCCAGCCTGGAATGGCGCGTTGAAGCAGGTCAGCAGCTTGTTGGCGATGGCGCTGGCGTCACTGGGTTTGTGCAGGCCGGGCAGCAGGATGATGAACTCATCGCCACCCAGGCGGGCCACGGTGTCGACATCACGCACCTGCTCTTTCAGGCGTTGGGCGATGCCCTTGAGCAGCAGATCGCCGACCGGGTGGCCGAGGCTGTCGTTGATGTGCTTGAAACGGTCGAGGTCAAGGAACAGCACCGCGCCCTTGCGGTTGGAGACCTGCGCGCAGGTGAGCGCGGCCTGCAGGCGGTTCTCGAACAGGGCACGGTTGGGCAGGCCGGTCAGTGGGTCGTGGTGGGCCTGGTAGTCAAGCTTGGCCTGGGCGTGCTTGAGGCTGGAGATGTCGGCGAACACAGCGACGAAGTGGGTAATCTCGCGCTCGCTGTTGCGTACGGCGCTGATGGTCAGCCAGCCGGGGTACAGTTCGCCGTTCTTGCGCTTGTTATAGATCTCGCCTTGCCAATGGCCTTCATCGGTCAGCTGGTGCCACATGGCGGCATAGAACGCACTGTCGTGCTGGCCGGAGGCGAGCAGGCGTGGGGTCTGACCGAGGGCTTCGATCTCACTGTAACCGGTGATTTCGCTGAAGGCGCGGTTTACGGCACTAATGTGCTGGTCGATGTCGGTGATCAGCACGCCTTCGGCGGTGTTCTCGAACACGGTGGCGGCCAGCTGCAGCTTTTCCTGCATCAGATGGCGCTCAGTGATGTCGCGGGCGATGGTCAGTATGCAGTCGTCGCCAGCAATCGGCAGCGGCCGTGCAGAGAGTTCGCAGAGGCGAATCTGCCCGTCGCTGCGGCGCAGGTGGCACGTGAAGTCGCGTACGAAGCCGTCGCGTTTTAGCTGTTGGACCAGACGCTTGCGCTCGTTGAGGTCGACCCAGATGCCCAGGTCCAGCGAGGTCTGGTCGATGGTCGGGCTGAGATCATAGCCGGTCAGGCGGCAGAAGCCTTCGTTCACTTCGAGCAGCAAACCGTCGCTCTGGCGCGACAGCAGCAGGCCATCGGGCGAGGCATGGAAGGCCTTGGCGAATTTCTCTTCCGAGGTTTGTAGCTGCTCCTGGGTTTCCTTGAGCTGGCTGATATCGCGTACCGCCACCACGAGCGCGAGGTTGCCGTCGAGTTCAAAGGTTTCGGCCGAGGTCAGGCCGGTGAAGAGTTGGCCGTTGCTGCGGCGGAAGCTCATTTCCAGGTTGCGGATACCGCCTTGGTGCAGGCGTTCGAGCAGCCGCGGGCCGTCGCCTTCGACGCCCCACAGGTTGAGCTCGGTGGCGGTGCGGCCAATTACCTGGCTCGGGGTGAGGCCGATCTGCTCTTCGAAGGCCTCGTTCACCTCCAGCAGGCAGCCGTCGCTGTGGCGGGCGATCAGCAGGATGTCGGGGCACTGCTGGAACACCGAGGCGAACTTCTGTTCGGACAGGCGCAGGGCGTCCTCGGTGCGCTTGGTCT
Organism: Pseudomonas sp. s4; assembly: GCF_046764235.1. Classification (NCBI taxonomy): domain Bacteria; kingdom Pseudomonadati; phylum Pseudomonadota; class Gammaproteobacteria; order Pseudomonadales; family Pseudomonadaceae; genus Pseudomonas; species Pseudomonas sp. s4. The sequence goes on from NZ_CP177209.1 coordinate 504,992, forward strand.
CGCTGATGTCGATCATCAGGCCACGCATCACCGGCTGGTGGCCATGCTCGATCATGCTGACGATGTTGCGTACCCACAGTGGCTGGCCATCGGCCCTGATCACCCGGTAGTCGAGGCTGTGGTCGCGGCCGGCGGCAGTCTCGCTGTCGCAGTAGGCCTGGGCCCAGAGGGCATCCTCCGGGTGCAGGATGCTGCGCCAGAAGCCAGGTTTGAGCCAGTCGGCCAATGGGTAGCCGAGCAGGCCTTCTGCGTGGGGCGAGACGTAGCTGTAGGTGAAGTCGTTGGCGTCGGCCTCCCAGGCTATGGCGGACAGGCTCTCGACCAGGCTGCGATAGTGGTACTCGCTGCTGCGCAGTTCCTGCTCCAGGGCGATGCGCCGTGAAATTTCCGAACTGAGCCGGCGGTTGATCCGGATGACCGCTGCCAGCACGGCCATCAATACCAGCACCGTGGGCAGGCCATACACCAGCAGGTCCGACCAGAACATCCGTTGGTCGACCACATTGCCCACCCAGCGTTGCTGGATCTGGCTGACTTCGCTGCTGCTCATGTCGGCTATCACTTTGTCGAGAATGCCGACCAGTACTTTCTTGTCGCGCGGGGCGGCCATGGCCAATTGGTAGCGGTAGGGCGTTTCGCCGCTGACGTAGAGGCCGTCGAGCTTGAGCTGGCGCAGGCTCCAGATGCTTGAAGCGAGGTCACCGACCACGGCGTCCACTTCGTCGGTGGCCAGGGCCTGCAGGGTAGAGCTGACGTTAGGCAGGGCCACCAGGTTGAGGTCTGGGTGTTGGGTGCGCAGCAGTTCGTGCGGGGCGTAGTTTTCGACCACGGCAATCTTCAGGCCGTAAAGGTCGTCCAGGTTGCGCGGCTGTGCACCGCCTTTGTGGGCGAGGATAACGATGGGGAAGTCGAGGTACGGCCGGGTGAAGGCCAGGTAGCCTTGGCGCTCGGGGGTGGACATGATGCCGGGCAGCAGGTCGATGCGGCTTTCGCGTGCTTGCGCCAGTACCTCGGTCCAGCTGCTGGGTTCGACCGGTTTGAGCGTCACGCCCAGGCGTTGCTGGATCGTGGCGATGTAATCGGCGGCCAATCCCTGGTACCGGCCCTCCTGGTCGCGAAACTCGAACGGTGGCCAAGAGGCGTCTACACCCAGGCTCAGCTGCGGGTGGGCAGCCAACCAGGCTTTCTCCTCGTCTGTCAGGGTCAGGGCGCCGGCCGTTGTGTTCCACAAGATCAGGAGCAGCAACAGGATGGCCGGCATCAGCGGCATAGCGGCCTCACATTCAAGTGGTATGAAGTCGAGTGTAGACGGGCATTGCTGTAGGTGTGCGGTGGAAGGCAGGGTCTTTTGTCAGAGGCAACAGGGCCTTGCGGGTGTGGGGCGACCTGCATGGCCTTCATGGCATGCGCACCCCCTGTAGGAGCAGCCTTGTGCTGCGAAGACGCCAGTCAGGCGAAAGATCATCTACTGTTGCAATGGACTCTTCGCAGCACAAGGCTGCTCCTACAGAGATCGCGCCAGAATTCAGATTTTGCGCAACAGCCGGAAAAGAAAAACCCCGGCCTGGGCCGGGGTTTTGTCATCACTCGTCGAGGAAGGAGCGCAGATGCTCGCTGCGAGTCGGGTGGCGCAGTTTGCGCAACGCCTTCGCTTCGATCTGACGGATCCGCTCGCGGGTCACGTCGAACTGCTTGCCCACCTCTTCGAGGGTGTGGTCGGTGTTCATGTCGATACCGAAGCGCATACGCAGCACCTTGGCTTCGCGTGCGGTCAGGCCCGAGAGCACGTCACGAGTGGCTTCCTTGAGGCTTTCGACCGTGGCCACGTCAATCGGGGACTGCATGGTCGAGTCCTCGATGAAGTCACCCAGGTGCGAATCTTCGTCGTCACCGATCGGGGTTTCCATGGAGATCGGCTCTTTGGCGATCTTCAGTACCTTGCGGATCTTGTCCTCAGGCATTTCCATGCGCTCGCCCAGCTCTTCCGGGGTCGGTTCGCGACCCATTTCCTGCAGCATCTGGCGGGAAATACGGTTGAGCTTGTTGATCGTCTCGATCATGTGCACCGGAATACGGATGGTGCGCGCCTGGTCGGCGATCGAACGGGTGATCGCCTGGCGGATCCACCAGGTGGCATAGGTCGAGAACTTGTAGCCGCGACGGTATTCGAACTTGTCCACCGCTTTCATCAAGCCGATGTTGCCTTCCTGGATCAGGTCGAGGAATTGCAAGCCACGGTTGGTGTACTTCTTGGCGATGGAGATCACCAGACGCAGGTTCGCCTCGACCATTTCTTTCTTGGCGCGGCGGGCCTTGGCTTCACCGATCGACATACGACGGTTGATTTCCTTGATCTCGGCAACGGTCAGGCCGGTTTCGGTCTCAAGGTCGATCAGCTTCTGCTGGCAAGCGACGATGGCAGCGTCCTTTTCACCCAGGGCGGCAGCCCATTTGGTGTTGCGCTTGGCCAGGTCACCGCTCCAGGTCTGGTCGGTTTCGTTGCTCGGGAACATGCGCAGGAAGTCGGCACGCGGCATGCGGGCGTCACGCACGCACAGCTGCATGATGGCGCGTTCCTGCTGGCGCAGGCGGTTCAGGGCGTCACGAACACGCTCTACCAGTACCTCGAACTGCTTCGGTACCAGCTTGATCGGCATGAACAAATCGGCCAGGGCCTGCAGGGCGTCGATGCTTTCCTGGTGGGTGCGACCATTCTTCTTCAGAACCTTGTTGGTGGCCTGAAGCTGGTCGTTGACCGCGCCGAAACGCTGACGGGCGACTTCCGGGTCCGGGCCGCTCTCGGCCTCTTCCTCGTCGTCACCGCTTTCGGATTCGTCCTCGTCGTCGTCGGACTCTTCCTTCGCAGCGGCGGCCTTGGTGCCTGGGATCGGCACTTCTTCGGTCGGCGCGGCGATATTGTCGTCAGGATCGATGTAACCGCTGAGAACGTCCGACAGACGGCCGCCTTCGCTGGTGACACGGTCATATTCGCTGAGAATGTAGTCGACAGTGCCCGGGAAGTGAGCGATGGCGCCCATGACTTCACGGATGCCTTCCTCGATACGCTTGGCGATTTCGATCTCGCCTTCGCGGGTCAGCAGCTCGACGGTGCCCATTTCGCGCATGTACATGCGCACCGGGTCGGTCGTGCGGCCGATATCGGTTTCAACTGCCGCCAACGCAGCAGCGGCTTCTTCGGCCGCGGCTTCGTCGGTGTCGGCTTCCGCCAACAGAAGGGCATCCGCATCCGGAGCACTCTCGAATACGTTGATCCCCATGTCGTTGATCATGCGGATGATGTCTTCCACCTGTTCCGGATCTGAAATATCCTCAGGCAGGTGGTCGTTGACCTCCGCGTAAGTCAGGTAGCCCTGCTCACGACCGCGGGTGATCAACTCTTTGATACGAGACTGCTGTTGCGCTTTTCCGGACATAACACCCTATCCACTGAAGGTCTTGGCGGGCAAAAAACAAGCCGAGGATTATACCCGAGCATGGGCCTCACGCGCCAGATGAGGTCGGCGTTTGTGCGGGAACATTCCGGCTCAGCAGGGCGAGGAGCTGGGTTTTTTCCTCGCTGGTCAATTCGCTTTGACGTGATTTCCTGAGCAGTTGTTCCAGGCTGCGCTCGCGTTGGCGGGCGGACAAGCTAGTTATAGTGTCGAAAAACTGTTGTTCAAGGTTGTCGGCCACGATCAGCCATTCCTTTTCCGCCAGGGCCCGCAGCAGGCGCCCCTGTTCGGTGCCGTGCCAACGTGCGATCAACTGCATTGAGCTTAGCCCAGGATTTTTCTGCGCGGCTTCGATCAGTGCCACCAGCAGCTGGCTGTACAAGTGTTCTTCATCGGCGAAGTGGCTGGCATCTTCCACCTTGCCGGCCAGCAGAGGGTGGTGCAGCAACGTGCGCAGGGCGGCCAGGGTGGGTGGCTCGACCGGGGCCGGTACGCGTGGTGGTGCTTCGTCACGCTGCTGCCATGGCTTGCCACCCTTGCGGTTCTTGTCCCAGGGTTTGTCGCCCCACTGCTTCTTGCCAGCGCCCTTGTTCGGCTTCCACTCCTGTTCCTGATGAACGGGGGCGAAGTCGTGCTGCGGCATGTCGCCGTAATCGGGGGTATAGCTGGCCATGGCGTCATAGTCGTAGCCAGGGTCGTAGTCCGGCACGCTGCTGGTGGCCGGGGCGTGTTGCGCCAGTTGCTCGACCTGCTGCGGGTCGAGGCCGGTGATTTCCTTAAGGCGGTTGCGCATCAGCTGGCGCAGGTTGGCGCCGGGGATCTTTTCGATCAGCGGTGCGGCAAGGGTCGCCATGTGCGCCTTGCCTTCCAGCGAGCGCGGGTCGGCTTCGACGCTTAGCTGCTCGAAGAAGTAATCGGCCAGCGGCTGGGCGTGCTGGTTGATGCGGGCCATGAAGGCGTCGGTGCCTTCGGCGCGCACCAGGCTGTCCGGGTCTTCGCCTTCGGGCAGGAACAGGAAGCGCGCGCGGCGGCCGTCCTGCAGGTTCGACAGGGTCGACTCCAGGGCGCGCCAGGCGGCCTTGCGCCCGGCCTGGTCACCGTCGAAGCAGAACAGCACGCTGGGTACCACGCGGAACAGGCGCTTGAGGTGCTCTTCGCTGGTGGCGGTGCCGAGGGTGGCCACGGCGTTGCGCAGGCCCTGCTGGGCCAGGGCAATGACGTCCATGTAGCCCTCGACGACGATGATTTCGTCGAGGTTGCGGTTGTGCTTGCGTGCCTCGTACAGGCCGTAGAGTTCCTGGCCCTTGTGGAACACCGGGGTTTCCGGGGAGTTCAGATACTTGGGCTTGTCGTCGCCGAGCACTCGGCCACCAAAGGCGATGATGCGTCCGCGGCTGTCGCGGATCGGGAACATCACCCGGTCGCGGAAACGGTCGTAGCGCTTGCCGCTTTCGGCGTTTTCGATCAACAGGCCGGCATCGATCATCACCTTCTGCTGCAAGGTGTCGGCACCCAGGTGCTTGAGCAGGTTATCCCAGCCTGGCGGGGCGAAGCCCAGGCCGAAGTCACGGGCGATTTCCCCGGACAGGCCGCGGCCCTTGAGGTAATCCACCGCTGCCTTGCGGGTCGGGTGGCTGCGCAGGGCCTGGCGGTAGAACTCCGAGGCGGCGTCCAGCAGCGGGTACAGCGGCGAATCGGTTGGCTGGCGCGGCTTGTGGTCGCGGCGACCTTGCTCGCGGGGTACTTCCATGCCGGCGGCGCGGGCCAGCTCCTCGACCGCCTGGGGGAAGTCCAGGTTGTCGTGGTCCATGACGAAGCCTAGGGCGTTGCCGCCGGCGCCGCAGCCGAAGCAGTAGTAGAACTGCTTGTCGGGGCTGACCGTGAAGGAAGGGGTTTTTTCCTTGTGGAACGGGCAGCAGGCGGAATAGTTCTTGCCGGTTTTTTTCAGCTGGACGCGCGAACTCACCACGTCGACGATGTCGAGGCGGTTGATAAGGTCGTCAATGAAACTCTGGGGAATCAGCCCGGCCATGGCAGTCTCGTCATCTGGCAGCTGGCAAGTCTAATCGCTCACGCGCCGAATGGGGCGAGTGCCGCTTGGGAAAGTGCGAGGGAATGTGTGCTCGTCGCCAGCCCCTGAGGGCCCGTCAGTCGGACGTGCACGTCTGGTCATACAACAAGGAGGACCAGCTCTGACGTTTCAGGCAGGTTGCCCATGTGCAGTTCGCATGAAGCTTGTGCAGGGCCTTGAGCTAGCTGCTCAAGTTTGAAACGACCACTGCCATCGCCCGGCGGTTAGCCGGGCAGGGCAGAAGCTTTGCGTAGAACGCCTGTATTAGTACAGACGAACGGCGCGGCGCTGTTCGCGCTGAACTTTCTTGGCGTGACGCTTAACAGCAGCAGCTGCTTTGCGCTTACGCTCGGCGGTCGGCTTCTCGTAAAACTCGCGGCTACGAACTTCAGCCAGTACACCGGCTTTTTCGCAGGAGCGCTTGAAACGACGCAGAGCTACGTCGAAGGGTTCGTTCTCTTTAACTTTGACGGCTGGCATCCAGGGCTACCTTAATTCATTACCGGGGTAGACGTGCTCCTGGCAAAACAAAGGTGTGCTGGAGAACGTCGGTTTTCAAGGGTTGCGGATGTTAACCCTTAGCAAGCCGGAATGCAAAGCCTCTGATCGAAAACCGCTGGTCGGCATCCGACACGGGGACTATCATGCGCGGCTTCGAATTCAGCCCCCACAAGGGACGAACCCATGCTAGTACTGGGATTGGAAACATCCTGCGACGAAACTGGCGTCGCATTATACGACAGCGAGCGCGGTTTGTTGGCCGACGCGCTGTTCAGCCAGATCGACCTGCACCGCGTGTTCGGCGGTGTGGTGCCAGAGCTTGCCTCGCGCGACCACGTCAAGCGCATGCTGCCACTCATCCGCCAGGTGCTGGATGAGGCCGGCTGCGTCGCCACCGAGATCGACGCCATCGCCTACACCGCAGGCCCTGGCCTGGTCGGTGCCCTGCTGGTGGGGGCCTCGTGCGCCCAGGCGCTGGCCTTTGCCTGGGACATCCCGGCGATTGGCGTACACCACATGGAAGGCCACCTGCTGGCACCCATGCTGGAAGAAAACCCACCGGAGTTTCCGTTCGTCGCTTTGTTGGTTTCCGGTGGTCACACCCAGCTGGTGCGGGTCGATGGCATCGGCCAGTACGAGCTGCTGGGCGAGAGCCTGGACGACGCCGCCGGCGAAGCGTTCGACAAGACCGCCAAGCTGATCGGCCTGAACTACCCCGGTGGCCCGGAAATCGCCCGTCTGGCCGAACGCGGTGTGCCTGGCCGCTTCGTGTTCCCGCGGCCGATGACCGACCGCCCGGGCCTGGAGTTCAGCTTCAGCGGCCTGAAAACCTTTGCCCTGAACACCTGGCAGCAGTGCCGCGATGCCGGCGACGACAGTGAGCAAACCCGTTGCGACCTGTCCCTGGCATTCCAGCAGGCGGTGGTGGAGACTTTGACCATCAAGTGCAAGCGGGCGTTGAAACAGACTGGCCTCAAGCGCCTGGTCATTGCCGGTGGCGTCAGCGCCAACAAGGCACTGCGTGCGTCCCTCGAGGACATGCTCGGCAGCATCAAGGGCAACGTGTACTACGCGCGCCCGCAGTTCTGTACCGACAACGGTGCGATGATCGCCTATGCCGGCTGCCAGCGGTTGTTGGCCGGGCAACAGCAAGACCTGGCAATCAGTGTGCAGGCACGCTGGCCGATGGAGCAGTTGCCGCCGCTTTAAGCTTCAGAAGTGCCGTTCGCGGCCTGCGAACAGGTCGCGCAGGTTGCTGCGATGGCGCCATACGATCATAGCCGTCAACACAGTGATCGGCAGCAGGGCCTCTGGCTCGCGCCAGGCCAGCAACGGCAAGGTCAGTGGTGTGGCGATCAGTGCCGCCAGCGAACTGGTGCGGGTGAGGTAGAAAGTCAGCAGCCAGGCGCCGATGGCCAGCAGCGCGGCTGGGAAATACAGGGCCATGAGCATGCCGGCGGCGGTTGCCACGCCCTTGCCGCCCTGAAAGCGGAAGTACAGCGGGAACAGGTGGCCCAGCACTGCGCAAACGCCAATCCAGGCCTGCGCTTGCAGGTCCAGGCCGGCACCGCGGGCGAGCAATACCGGCAACAGGCCCTTGCACAGGTCGCCAAGCAGGGTCAGGATCGCCAGTTTGCGGCCTGCCAGGCGTAGCATGTTGGTGGCGCCGGCATTGCCTGAACCGCTGGAGCGCGGGTCCGGGCTGCCCGTAAGGCGGCTGAGGACGATGGCGAAGGACAGCGAGCCAAGCAGGTAGGCGAGCAACGCCAGTAACCAAAACATGCTAACTATTCCGGGCGAGGACGCCCTGATTCTAACGGCGCCAGTCGCCCTTGTCGTGCTGTGGAGAGAAGTGCTTGGACAGAGTGTTCATCGAAGGCCTGGAAGTCGATACCGTCATCGGTGCCTATGACTGGGAGCGGGATATTCGCCAGTGCTTGCGCCTGGACCTGAGCTTTGCCTGGGATAACCGCCCGGCTGCGGCGGGTGACGACCTGAACCTGGCGCTGGATTATGCCAGTGTGTCGGCCCGTATCCAGGCGTTTGCCGAACAGGCGCGTTTCGAGTTGGTTGAAACTTTCGCCGAGCGCCTGGTGGCGACGTTGATGGAAGAGTTCCACATCCCGTGGGTGCGGTTGAAGCTGACCAAGCCGGGTGCGGTACCGGCGGCCCGTGGCGGTGTTGGCGTGGAGATCGAGCGCGGATGTCTCTGAGCACGGTTTACCTGGGCCTTGGCAGCAACATTGATCGCGAGGTGCATTTGTGCGCCGGGCTCGATGCGTTGGCAGGCATCCTGACCGACATGCGCTGCTCGCCGGCGTTCGAAAGCCAGGCGGTGGGGATCAAGAGCGGTCCGTTCATCAACTTCGTGGTGACTGGGCAGACTGCGTTGCCGTTGATCGAACTGGACCGCCGGTTGAAGTTCATCGAGGCCGACAATGGCCGCTATGCCCCGGACCGCAAGGGGCTGCCGCTGGATATCGACGTGCTGATGTATGACGACTTGCACGGCACGTTCGATGGGCTGGTGTTGCCTCGGGCCGAGATCCTGAAGAACGCCTTTGTGCTGTGGCCACTGTCGCTGCTGGCGCCGGAGCTTGTGCATCCGGGGGTAGGCAAGACAATGGCGCAGTTGTGGCAGGAGGCGCAAATTGATCAGGTGCTGGCGCCGGTTGCCTTTGAGTGGCGTGGGTTGCAGCTGACTCCCGCGTAAGCCTGTACCGGCCTCTTCGCGGGCACGCCCGCGAAAGGACCGGTATGCTCAATCGCGCTTGTAAGCCTCGAGCGCTTTCAGCCGCTCACTTTTGAGCGCTTCACCCAAGGCCTGGCCGGTCAGCCCTGCCTGCACCAATGGCTTAACATCCACTGCCCGCGCCGCCGCCGCTGCCCCTCGCAGGTAGTCGGCCTGTGGATAACCCGATTTTCCCTCGCCCAGTGCTGTCATCTCGCAAGCGATCAGGAAATCCTCGAACCGCTGCGGCCGCCGGTACACGTCGAACTTCTGCAACAGCTCCAGGATTGTCGCGGCAGGCAGTTCCTGCGCCTGGTTGCCTAGCTCCAGGCACTCACCCGTCAGCAACGCCAGCTCCTGACACTCTCGCGGCGCCTTCAGGCGCTTGTTGACTGCCTTGATGGCGTCCGGTGCCAGCGGCTGTAGCAGGCAGGCCCAGCGTATATGCAGGGGCTGGTCGTGCATTGCAGCCTGTTCCAATGCTGCCAGAGCCTGGGGGCCGTCATCCAGTTCGGGCAGCAGTTCCTGCAGAGCATCGCAAGCACGCAGCACCTGGAAAAACATCCGTGGCTGCGCCTCCATCAGCGCCCGCTCGATTTCCTTCCAGCTGCGCTCGGCGGTCAGCGCCTGCAATTCGCCAGAGGCACTGATCTGACGCATCAGCTCAAGCGTCTCATCGGCAACCCGGAATCCCAGCGGTGCATAACGGGCAGCAAAGCGCGCGACACGCAGTACGCGCAACGGATCTTCGGCGAATGCCGGGGAAACATGGCGTAAAAGGCGTTGATCGATATCGTCCTGGCCATGATAGGGATCGTATACCGTACCCGTCTCGTCCTCGGCCATTGCATTGATGGTCAGGTCACGACGGATCAGGTCTTCTTCCAGGGTCACATCGGGGCTGGCGTGGAAAGTGAAACCGCCGTAGCCACGCCCGCTCTTGCGCTCGGTGCGCGCCAGGGCGTATTCCTCGCCGGTTTTCGGGTGCAGGAACACCGGGAAATCAGCGCCGACCGGTCGAAAGCCCTTGGCGTGCATTTCCTCGACCGTGGCGCCGACCACCAGCCAGTCGATATCGCTGACAGGGCGGCCGAGCAGGCGGTCGCGCACGGCGCCGCCGACTTTGTAGATGTGCATGTGCAGCTCTCCATAACTGCCGACAGGATAACCCGTCGGCAGCCTTGAAGTTGCACTAGAGGTGGTGAATGACAGCCAGATCCATGCGGCCATAGTCGGCGCTTTCGCCGTGCTCGCCGCGTGGTGGCATGTGGTGGGTTTTCATCACCTGCTCTCCCTGGACGGTCTCCAGGTGGATGTCGAAGCCCCACAGGCGGTGCAGGTGCTTGAGCACTTCATCGGTAGAATCGCCCAGCGGTTTGCGGTTGTGTTGCTGGTGACGCAAGGTCAGCGAGCGGTCGCCGCGGCGGTCAACGCTCCAGATCTGCACGTTCGGTTCGCGGTTGCCCAGGTTGTACTGCGCCGCCAGTAGTTCGCGAATGGTCCGGTAGCCGGCCTCGTCGTGGATGGCAGGTACATACAGGTCGTCGCGCTGGTCGTCATCGAGGATGCTGAACAGCTTCAGATCGCGAATGACCTTCGGCGACAGGTACTGCAGGATGAAGCTCTCGTCCTTGAAGCTGCTCATGGCGAACTTGATGGTAGAAAGCCAGTCGCTGCCGGCAATGTCGGGGAACCAGCGCCGATCTTCTTCGGTCGGGTTTTCGCACATGCGGCGGATGTCGGTATACATCGCAAAGCCCAGTGCGTAGGGGTTGATGCCGTTGTAGTAGGGGCTGTCGAAGCCGGGCTGGAATACCACGCTGGTGTGCGACTGCAGAAACTCCATCATGAAGCCTTCGGTGATCAGCCCCTCGTCGTACAGGTCGTTCATCAGTGTGTAGTGCCAGAACGTCGCCCAGCCTTCGTTCATCACTTGGGTCTGGCGCTGCGGGTAGAAATACTGGGCGATCTTGCGCACGATGCGCACCACTTCACGTTGCCAGGGCTCCAGCAGCGGGGCGTTCTTCTCGATGAAATACAGGATGTTTTCCTGCGGTTCGGCGGGGAAGCGCGCATCATCTCGCTCGTTACCCTTGTCGGCGCTCTTCGGAATGGTCCGCCAAAGGTCATTGATCTGCCGCTGCAGGTGCTCCTCGCGCTCCTTCTGCCGCCGCCGCTCCTCTTCGGCGGAAATCGGATAAGGCCGCTTGTAGCGGTCGACGCCGTAGTTCATGAGGGCATGGCAGGAGTCGATCAGGTCTTCCACGGCATCAATGCCATGGCGCTCTTCGCACTGGGCGATGTACTGCTTGGCGAACACCAGGTAGTCGATGATTGAACTGGCGTCGGTCCAGGTGCGGAACAGGTAGTTGCCCTTGAAGAAACTGTTATGGCCGTAACAGGCGTGGGCGATCACCAGTGCCTGCATGCACATGGTGTTTTCTTCCATCAGGTAGGCGATGCAGGGGTCGGAGTTGATCACGATCTCGTAGGCCAAGCCCATCTGGCCACGGCTGTAGGACTTCTCCGTGCTGAGGAACTGCTTGCCGTAGGACCAGTGGTGATAACCCAGCGGCATCCCGACCGAGGCGTAGGCGTCCATCATCTGCTCGGCGGTAATGACCTCGATCTGGTTGGGGTAGGTGTCCAGGGCGTAACGCTCGGCCAGGCGGCTGATTTCCCGGTCGTAGGTCTGGATCAGTTCGAACGTCCACTCGGACCCGGTGGAAATAGGTTGGCGTCTCTGTGCTCTGGCGGTCATGTGGCTAACCTGCGCTGGAAGAGTTCACGGAAGACCGGGTAGATATCGCCGGCCGATACCAACTGCTGCTGGGCGAACGTGTCGGGGAAGGCTTCGCCGATGCGCTCGTATTCGTACCACAGCGCCTGGTGTTCACGCGGGGTGATTTCAACGTAAGTGTAGTACTGCACATGCGGCATGATCTGCTTGGCCAGGATGTCACGGCAGATCGGCGAGTCGTCGTTCCAGTTGTCGCCGTCGGAGGCCTGGGCGGCGTAGATGTTCCAGTCGCTGGCCGGGTAGCGTTCGGCCATGACCTCCTGCATCAGCTTCAGCGCGCTGGAAACGATGGTGCCGCCGGTTTCCCGCGAATAGAAGAATTCTTCCTCGTCGACTTCACGAGCGCTGGTGTGGTGGCGGATGAACACCACTTCGATGCGGTCGTAGTTACGCTTGAGGAACAGGTACAGCAGGATGAAGAAGCGCTTGGCGATGTCCTTGGTGGCCTGGGTCATCGAGCCGGACACGTCCATCAGGCAGAACATCACAGCCTTGGAGCTGGGGTTGGGCTGCTTGACCAGCAGGTTGTACTTGAGGTCGAAGGTGTCGAGGAAGGGCAGGCGGTTGATGCGTGCCTTCAGGCGTTCGATCTCGTGTTCGACTTCCTGGATATCGGTGAAGTTGTCTGGCTCCTCGACCTTCAGTCGGGCGAGTTCCTTTTGCGCTTCGCGCAGCAGTGCGCGGCTGCTGCCGGTCAGGGCGATGCGCCGGGCATGGGCCGAACGCAGGGTGCGCACGATGTTGATGCGTGACGGGTTGCCTTCGTTGGCGATACCGGCGCGCACGGTCTTGAAAGTGTCGGCCCCGGTCAGGTGACGTTTGACCAGGTTGGGTAGCTCGAGGTCCTCGAACATGAACTCGAGGAATTCTTCCTGGGTGATCTGGAATACGAAGTCGTCCATGCCTTCGCCGGAGTTGCCGGCCTTGCCTCGGCCGCTGCCACCGCCACCGCCTTGTGGCCTGGGGATGTGTTCACCGGCGGTGAATTCCTTGTTGCCTGGGTGCACGATGGTCTGCTTGCCCCCGCGACCATGGTGCAGCACCGGTTCGTCGATGTCGCGCCCCGGAATGCTGATCTGCTCGCCATGTTCCATGTCCATGATGGAACGGCGGCTTACCGCCTCTTCGACGGCTTTCTTGATGTGTTCGCGGTACCGCCGCAGGAAGCGCTGGCGGTTCACCGTGCTCTTGTTCTTGCCGTTCAGGCGTCGATCTATAACGTAGCTCATGGTCCCTCCGGTAGCTGGGAACAGCTGCGCGCTTCAAGCTACGAGCTGCTGCACATAAAGGCAGCAAAGCAGCTGCCGCCGCCCAGGGCTGGCATGGCAGCCCTGGGCGCGCGGTGGGTAGCTTGTCGCTTTATTGCGATTTCCTGACCCGCAGGTACCATTCCGACAGCAGACGAACCTGTTTGTCGGTGTAGCCACGCTCTACCATACGCGTGACGAAGTCGTTGTGTTTCTGTTGGTCCTCCTTGCTTGCCTTGGCGTTGAAGCTGATGACCGGCAGCAGGTCTTCGGTGTTGGAGAACATTTTCTTCTCGATCACCACCCGCAGCTTTTCGTAGCTCAGCCAGCTCGGGTTCTTGCCGTTGTTGTTGGCGCGGGCGCGCAGCACGAAGTTGACGATTTCGTTGCGGAAATCTTTCGGGTTGCTGATGCCGGCCGGCTTCTCGATCTTCTCCAGTTCTTCGTTGAGGGCGATACGGTTGAGGATTTCGCCGGTTTCCGGGTCGCGGTATTCCTGGTCCTGAATCCAGAAGTCTGCATACAGCACGTAGCGGTCGAAGATGTTCTGGCCGTACTCGCTGTAGGACTCCAGGTAGGCGGTCTGGATTTCCTTGCCAATGAACTCGATATAGCGCGGGGCCAGGTACTCCTTCAGGTAGCGCAGGTAGCGTTCGCGCACTTCCGCCGGGAATTGTTCCTGCTCGATCTGCTGCTCCAGCACATAAAGCAGGTGCACCGGGTTGGCGGCCACTTCATGCGGATCGAAGTTGAACACCTTGGACAGGATCTTGAACGCGAAGCGGGTCGACAGGCCGTTCATGCCTTCGTCGACGCCGGCGGCATCGCGGTACTCCTGGATCGACTTGGCCTTCGGATCGGTGTCCTTGAGGTTTTCCCCGTCGTACACCCGCATCTTCGAGTAGATGTTGGAGTTTTCCGGCTCTTTCAGGCGCGACAGCACGGTGAACTGGGCGAGCATCTTCAGCGTATCTGGCGCGCAGTGCGCCTTGGCCAGCGAGCTGTTGATCAGCAGCTTGTCGTAGATCTTGATTTCGTCGCTGACGCGCAGGCAGTACGGCACCTTGACGATGTAGATCCGGTCGATGAACGCCTCGTTGTTCTTGTTGTTACGGAAGGTGTGCCACTCCGATTCGTTGGAGTGGGCCAGTAGAATCCCGGAGTAGGGGATGGCGCCGAGGCCTTCGGTACTGTTGTAGTTGCCTTCCTGGGTGGCGGTAAGCAACGGGTGCAGGACCTTGATCGGGGCCTTGAACATCTCGACGAATTCCATCAGGCCCTGGTTGGCCCGGCACAGCGCGCCCGAATAGGCATATGCGTCGGCGTCGTTCTGCGGGAATTCCTCGAGCTTGCGGATATCGACCTTGCCGACCAGGGCCGAAATGTCCTGGTTGTTCTCGTCGCCAGGTTCGGTCTTGGCGATGGCGATCTGGTTGAGGATCGACGGGTACAGCTTCACCACCTTGAACTTGCTGATGTCGCCGCCGAACTCCTGCAGGCGCTTGGTGGCCCAGGGCGACATGATGGTGTTCAGGTAGCGCCGCGGGATGCCGAACTCTTCCTCGAGAATGGCCCCGTCTTCGGTGGCATTGAACAGGCCCAATGGCGACTCGAATACCGGCGAGCCCTTGATGGCGTAGAACGGTACCTTTTCCATCAGCTGCTTGAGTTTTTCGGCCAGCGACGACTTACCGCCGCCCACCGGGCCCAGCAGATAGAGGATCTGTTTCTTTTCCTCCAGGCCTTGGGCGGCGTGGCGGAAGTAGGACACGATCTGGTCGATGCACTCTTCCATGCCATGGAAGTCGGCAAAGGCCGGATAGCGGCGGATAACCTTGTTGGAGAAGATTCGCGACAGTCTGGAGTTGGTTGAGGTGTCGATCAGCTCCGGCTCACCGATGGCCAGCAACAGCCGTTCGGCCGCCGATGCGTAGGCACTGCGATCCTCTTTGCACAGCTCGAGGTACTCCTGCAGCGAGAGTTCTTCCTGGCGCGTAGACTCGAAACGTTGTTGGAAGTGGCTAAAAATACTCATGACGTCACCTCGCTCGATACGTGGAGACGACGCCGGATCAGTCAGCTGATGCTGGCATGCAACCGGGGCTGCCGATTGCTGTATACCCCCCAGAACACCCTTTAACGCTACCGATGACCCGCACGCCGGTGTACCGGCTCTCCCCTTTTTCTGGATGGCCTGCGCTTAAGAATAGTTGGTTATCCGCAAGGTCAAGGGCGAGGCGTGGAGAAGTTGCGAACGACCGTTCGTCAGATAAGCCGCAAGCCCGCATGGGGCGCGGGCTGCAGTAAAAATGAAAAAATTATTCGGCAGTGCCCTGGGCGGTTTCGGCCGGGTAGGTGGCGCGCCACAGCTCAAAGCCGCCGTCGATGCTGTATACGTCCGAGAAACCCTGGTTCACCAGATAGGCCGCAGCGTTCTGGCTGGAATTGCCGTGGTAGCACACCACCAGGGTTGGGGCGTCGAGGTCGGCATTGCGGATGAACTCGGCGACAGAATGGTTATCCAGATGCTTGGCGCCAGTGATGTGGCCGGCGGCAAAGGCCTGCGGGTCGCGAATGTCGACGACTACCGCACCTTGCGCGCGAAGGGCCAGGGCCTGTTCGGGATGGATGCGCTTGAATTCGCTCATGGGTACGGCTTCCTTCAGGATTGATCGTTCAGTGTAGGCGTTTGGGTGGGGAGGCGTAAGTTGCCGTCGTCGCTGCAGTCACAGCGGTGGTATTCGCCGCTGTCGACGTTGTACAGGGTCATGGCACCGCCCCATACGCAACCGGTGTCCAGGGCGATGATGCCGGGCTCGTCGACCTGCCCCTGCAGGGCGGCCCAGTGGCCGAAGATGATCTTCACGTGGCGTGAGCGGCGGCCTTTGTGTGCGTACCAGGGCTTGTAGCCCTTGGGGGCGGTATCCAGGCCTTCCTTGCTCTTGAGGTCGAGCTTGCCCTCGGCGGTGCAGAAGCGCATGCGCGTGAGGCAGTTGGTGATGACCCGCAGGCGTTCGATGCCGGTGAGGCTCTTGCTCCACTTGTTCGGCTCGTTGCCGTACATGCCGTCCAGGTACAGTTTCAGGCGCTCATCGTCACGCAGCACTTCCTCTACCTCGGCGGCCAGTTCCAGGGCTTTGCCCAAGGTCCATTGCGGTGGAATACCGGCGTGAACCAGCGCAATGCCACGGGGTTCGTCGTAATGCAGCAGCTTTTGCTGGCGTAGCCAGTCGAACAGCTTATCGGCGTCCGGTGCTTCGATGATCTCGCGCAGTGTGTCGCTTTTCTTCAGGCGTTCGACGTTATGCCAGACGGCCAGCAGGTGCAGGTCATGGTTGCCTAGCACGCACACCAGCGACTGGCGGATCGAATAAAGGAAACGCAGGGTTTCCAGTGACTCGGGGCCGCGGTTGACCAGGTCGCCGACCAGCCACAGGTGGTCGACGGCGGGGTTGAAATTGACCCGTTCGAGCAGGCACTTGAGTGGCTGCAGGCAGCCCTGCAGGTCACCGACGGCATAGGTAGCCATCAGTGCAGCGCCCCGGGCACCGCCAGGCGGAAGGGGGCGATCTCGGCATCGAAGCGTTTGCCGTCTTCGGCGAACATCTGGTAGCTGCCCTGCATGGTGCCCACGCGGGTGCTGATGACCGCGCCGCTGCTGTAGGTATGGCTCTGGCCCGGGTCGATATTGGGCTGCTGGCCGACCACGCCGGCGCCACGCACCTCCTCGACCTCGCCGTCACCGTTGGTGATCAGCCAGTGGCGCGACAGCAGCTTGGCCTTGAGCGAGCCATTGTTCTGCACAGTGATGGTGTAGGCGAAAGCGAAACGACTGTTTTCGGGGTCGGATTGTTCTTTGAGGTAGCGGGTCACGACGCTAACGTCGATTTTATAGCGAGGGTCGGACATGCAAGGGCCTTGGGCAAACTGACGCAGTAATGCAGTCTAGGCCATTGGGAGGGGTGAGGGCCAGCGGTGAGGGGCTTGGGGGTTTGTGTTGTCTGTCCCGGCCCTTTCGCGGGTAAACCCGCTCCTACCTGGAGAGCATGGGTTTCAAGGTATGCACAGGACCTGTAGGAGCAGCCTTGTGCTGCGAAGAGGCCATTACTGTCGAAGAAAATCCTTCTTCGCAGCACAAGGCTGCTCCTACAAGGTACTACGCAGATTTTGAGGGCTGTGCAGTACCTGTGGGAGCGGGTTTGCCCGCGAAGAGGCCGGTACAGGCGATATCAGGCTTGCTGATCGGCCAACTGGTCAGCCAGGCGCACGAAGGCGGCCAGGTCCAGCTGTTCAGGGCGCAGGCTGCCATCCACGCCGGCAGCTTCGATGGCCGTGCTGTCGAGCAGGCCTTTCATGGTGTTGCGCAGGGTCTTGCGACGCTGGTTGAAGGCTTCGCGTACCACCTGCTCCAGCAGCTTTGCGTCCTTGGCCGGGTGTGGCAGCACTTCGTGCGGCACCAGGCGGACGATGGCCGAGTCCACTTTCGGCGGCGGGTTGAAGGCGCCCGGGCCAACGTTGAACAGGTGCTCGACCCGGCAGTGGTACTGCACCATTATCGACAGACGCCCCCAGTCACCACCGCCAGGGCCGGCGGCCATGCGCTCGACCACTTCCTTCTGCAGCATGAAGTGCATGTCGCGGATCAACCCGGCATGGCTGAGCAGGTGGAAGATCAGTGGGGTGGAAATGTTGTAGGGCAGGTTGCCCACCACCTTGAGGCTGCGCGGTGGCACGCCTAGCTGGTTGAAGTCGAACTTCAAGGCGTCGCCCTGGTGCAGGCGGAAATTGCTGCGGTCGGCGAACTTGTGCTGCAGGATCGGCACCAGGTCCTTGTCCAGTTCCACCACGTCCAGTTGTGCCCCGCTGCCCAGCAGGCCTTCGGTCAGGGCGCCCTGGCCGGGGCCGATTTCCAGCAGATGTTCGCCGGCCTTGGCGTTGATGGCACGCAGGATGCGGTCGATGATGCCGGCGTCGTGCAGGAAGTTCTGGCCGAAGCGCTTGCGCGCCCGGTGTTGGTATTGCTCGTTCATGGTCGGTTCTCGGCCATCTGGTAGGCGGTTTCCAGCGCGACGCGCAGGCTGCCGGTGTCGACCTTGCCGGTACCGGCCAGGTCGAGGGCGGTGCCGTGGTCGACCGACGTGCGGATGATCGGCAGGCCCAGGGTCACGTTGACCGCAGCGCCGAAGCCTTTGTACTTGAGTACGGGCAGGCCCTGGTCGTGGTACATCGCCAGCACCGCGTCGCAGTGCTCCAGATATTTGGGGGTAAACAGGGTATCGGCCGGCAGCGGCCCGCGCAGGTCCATGCCTTCGGTGCGCAGGCGGGCCAGGGTCGGCTCGATGATGTCGATTTCTTCGCGGCCCAGGTGGCCGCCCTCGCCCGCGTGTGGGTTGAGGCCGCACACTAGGATGCGCGGGTTGGCAATGCCGAACTTGTCGCGCATGTCGGCATGCAGGATACGGGTTACACGCTCGACGCGCTCGGCAGTGATGGCGTCGGCAATGTCGCGCAGCGGCAGGTGCGTGGTCACCAGGGCCACGCGCAGGCCACGGGTGGCCAGCATCATCACCACTTGTGCGGTGTGGGTCAGCTCGGCAAGGAATTCGGTATGCCCGGAGAAGGCGATACCGCTTTCGTTGATTACGCCCTTGTGTACAGGGGCGGTGATCATCCCGGCGAAATGCCCTTCCAGGCAGCCTTGCCCGGCACGGGTCAGGGTTTCCAACACAAACGCGGCATTGGCCTTGTCGAGCTGGCCCGGCACTACCGGGGCCGCCAGGGGGGTATCCCAGACGTACAGGCTACCCGCTGGCGCCGGCTGCTCGGGCCATAGGCCCGGCGCTACCGGCAGCAGGTTGACGGCCAGCCCCAGCTGCGTGGCCCGCTCGGCGAGCAGGTCACGGCTGGTGATGGCGATCAGGGGGTGGGGCTGGGCGTCTGCGGCGAGCAGCAGGCACAGGTCAGGGCCTATGCCGGCCGGCTCGCCGGGGGTGACGGCGAAGCGCAGGGGCTTCACTGGGCGGCCTGGTCAGCGCCAGGCAGCTTGATTTCAACGTAGGCCTCGTCGCGGATCTGGCGCAGCCAGGTCTGCAGCTCTTCGTCGTACTTGCGGTTGCGCAGTACGTTCATGGCCTGTTGCTCACGAGCCTGTTCGGTGCTGTCGGTGGCGCGACGGCCCAGCACTTCCAGGACATGCCAGCCGTACTGGGTCTTGAACGGACGGGTGACCTCGCCTTGGGCGGCGTTGGCCATCTGCTCGCGGAACTCCGGTACCAGGCTGTTCGGGTCAACCCAGTTGAGGTCGCCGCCGTTGAGCGCCGAACCCGGGTCTTCCGAGAAGCTCTTGGCCAGCTCACCGAAGTCTTCACCGTTCTTGATGCGCTCGTACAGGCGCTCGGCGAGTTGCTCGGTGGCCGCCTCGCTGCGGATCTCGCTCGGCTTGATCAGGATGTGGCGAACGTGCACTTCGTCACGCAGCACGTTCTCGCTGCCACCGCGCTTCTCCTCGAGCTTGAGGATGATGAAGCCGTTGGGGATGCGGATGGGCTGGGTAATTTCGCCAACCGGCATGCTGCTGAGCATCTTGGCGAAGTCTGGTGGCAGCTGGCCGGCTTTACGCCAGCCCATCTCGCCACCTTCCAGGGCGTTTTCGCTGGCGGAGCGGGCAATGGCCATCTGGGCGAAGTCCGCGCCCTGCTTGAGCTGCTGGTACACATCGCCAACCTGGCGCGCGGCGGCCTGGATGGCTTCCGAGTTGGCCGCTTCCGGGGTCGGGATCAGGATGTTGGCCAGGCGGTACTCTTCCGACATCTGCATCTTGCCAAGGTCGGAGTTGAGGAAGTTCTTCACTTCCTGCTCGGAGACCTGGATACGCTCGGCCACGCGGCGCTGGCGCACGCGGCTGATGATCATCTCGCGCTTGACCTGCTCGCGGGCGTCGTCGAACGACATGCCGTCACGAGCCAGGGCGGCGCGGAACTGGTCCAGCGACATACCATTGCGCTGGGCAATGGTGCCCATGGCCTGGTTCAGCTCTTCGTCGGTGATGCGGATGCCGGAACGCTCGCCGATCTGCAACTGCAGGTTCTCGACGATCAGGCGTTCCAGCACCTGCTGATCCAGCGCACCGGCAGGCGGCATGCCGCCGCCACGCTTGGCGATGGTTTGCTGGACCTCGCGGACACGCTGGTCCAGCTGGCTTTGCATGACCACGTCGTTGTCGACGATGGCCACCACGCGATCAAGAGGTTGTACCGCGGCATGCACCGCGCCACTCAGCAATGCAACGCCCAGCAACGCCGGGCGCAGTCGATCAATAAGCTTGGTCTTCACGTTCACGATAACCTTGAATGCCTTGGTCGAGGAAAGATTCGACCTTGTTGCCGACTACACCACCGAGGCCTTTCAGCACGATCTGAAGGAAGATGCCGTGGTCGCCTTTTTCGTTCTGCGGCAGGGCTTGGCTGAAGTCGTCGTAGTCGATCCAGTAACGGTTGATCAGGCGCAGCTTCCAGCAGCAGTTGTCGTACTCGAAACCGCCCATGGCTTCCAGGGTGCGGTTGCGGTTGTAGTCGTGCTGCCAGCGAGCGATGACGCTCCACTGCGGAACGATCGGCCAGATGACCGAGAAGTCATGCTGCTGGATCTTGTAGTAGTCCTTGATGTAGTTCGGGTCGCCCGGGTTGCCATAGTCGCCGCCGCCCACTTTCCAGGTACCGGTGGTGGAGTCGTAGGCGATGGTGTCGTTACGGTAGCGATAACCGAGGTTGACCACCTTGTTCGGGTTGTCTTCAGGCTGGTAGTGGAACATCGCGCTGCCCGAGCGGGTGCTGCGGCTGTCCGGGTCCCAGTTGAAGTCCGAATTGAAGCGCCAGTCGCGGTTGAAATAGTAGTTGTACAGCAGGGCGTACGGCGACACATCGGATTGCGCATCCTTGCGGTCGCGGTAGTCGATGCCTGGCAACTGGACCTTGCGGTCTTTGAAGTAGTAGGCCTGGCCGATACTGAAGTTCTGGCGCTCGAAGCCGTTTTCCTCGATCCAGCGGGTGGTCACGCCCAGCGACAGCTTGTTCTCGTCGCCGATGCGGTCGACACCGCTGAAGCGGTTGTCGCGGAATAGAGAGTCGTAGCTAAAGAGCGTCTCCCCAGAGTCAAACAGCGGGATGTCGACCTGGTCCTTGTATGGAACGTAGAGATAGAACAGGCGCGGTTCGAGGGTCTGCTTGTAGTTCGTGCCGAACATGGATGTGTTGCGGTCGAAGTACAGGCCACTGTCGACGCTGAAGATCGGAACGTCACGGTCCTGGTTGCTCTTGAAGTCACCGTAAAGATCGATCCGGCCCGGGTTATCGATCAGGTCTTGTTTGCCCTTGCTGTCCAGATCAAGGTCATAATGCGTGTACATGTACTTCAGCTTTGGCGTGATATAGCCATAGCTGGCTTCCATCGGCAGGCTGATCGACGGTGCGACATTGAAGCGGTTGCCCGTGGAGCGAGCTACGCCGAAGATATTTTCGTCGAGTCGTTTACCCGGCACGCCGCCAACGCTGGTGTCTGGGTTGCCATCTTCGTCGAAGACGAAGTCATCTTTCAGATTGCGATCAAAGCGTACTGCTTCCGTCTCGTAACCGAAGTTCAAGCCGCTAGGATGGAACGGCAGCGTACCGTTGAATGTGATTTGCGGCAGGCGATCGTACGGCGTGATCTGGGAGATGGTCGCCATTTCATGGGCATGCACGTTCAGTCGCGCGGTGTAGCTGTCGCCGCGCCAGGTCAGTGCACCCTGTTGATCCAGGATGTCCTTGCTTTCAACACCGATCTGATCAGACTCCAGGTCCTGGAAATAGAACGGGTCGCTGATGTCGGTGTAGTCCACCTCGGTCATCAGGCGCTCGTCCAGCCCGCCCTTGTGCTGCCAGTTGACCATCCAGCGCTGCTCTTTGTAGTCAGTCTGGTCTTTACGGTCGTCGTTCTTGTCGTTGAGGTACGCGCCACCGAACTGGCCTTCGCTGGAAGGCGTCAGATAGCGGAACTCGCCTTCCATCAGCAGGCCGCGCTTGGTCATGTAGCGCGGATACAACGTGGCATCGTAGTTCGGCGCCAGGTTGAAGTAGTACGGCGTGACCAGCATGAAGCCGGTATCGCTGGTGCTGCTGAACGATGGCGGCAGGAAGCCGGACTGGCGACGGTCGTCGATCGGGAAGTAGATGTACGGTGTGTAGAACACCGGGAAATCCTTGACCCGCAGCGTAACGTTGGTCGCGGTACCGAAACCGGTGGCCGGGTTCAGGGTGATGTTGTTGCCCTTCAGCTGCCAGGCGTTGCTGCCCGGTTCGCAGGTGGTGTACGTACCGTCCTTGAGGCGGATGATGGCGTTCTCGCCACGCTTGGCGTACAGGGCACTGCCGCGGATGTGCGACTTGTGCATCACGTATTCGGCGTTGTCGACCTGGGCCTCGCCCGTGTCGAGCTGGATCTGTGCCTCGTCACCGACCACCAGAGAACCGTTGTCACGGATCTTGACGTTGCCCTTGAGCTCGCCACGGTTTTCGGTCTGGTAGAGGTTGGCCTCGTCGGCCTCGGCCTGCATGCTGCCCTGGCGCATCACCACGTCACCGGCGAGGGTAGCGATCTGCTGCTCTTGCTGGTACTTGGATACCTTGGCGTTGATGTAGGTCGGCGACTCGTCCTTCGGCGTGGTGTCGGCCATGCCAGGGCGGGTTGGCTCGATGTAGGCGCCTCCGCAGTACGGGCCGGTTTCGGCCAACTGTGCGGCAGTGAGCTTTTCACGCGGAACCCAGTCCAGGTGGCTGTAGTCTTCGCTACGCGACTTCAGGCCACGGCCCTTGGCCTCGGTGACCAGCATCGGCCGGTCCGCGGTTTCGCCTTCGCTCGCGGCTTCGGTGCCGGTGCTGACGGCAGCACCCTCGTGCACCGGGCGCGGCGGCAGGTTGTTGGTTGGGGTCTTGGGCTTGCAGTCCCAACCACCGGAGGCGGACACTTGGCAGTCGAACTGTTCGGCTGCCACCACGTAAGACGTGGCCAGAGGTTGCAGGGCCAGCAGACCGCCGGTTACCAGCAACGGAAACTTTCTACGAAACGCGGGGGATTTCAATGCCATCTTATTAGTCCGGGCTTCCTGCGTGCCATCTGCCCGCGTGTGGGGCCGCACGCCTCTCGATGGTCTGAAAAAGATGCTGGATAATAAAGCATGACCCGCTTGACGGCTAGGGCCGTCGGAGACCCTTGTAATGCCTGAACACGATGTACGCCTGCAACAACTGACGGTCTGGCTCGATGAGCAGCTCAATGATCTTTTCCGGAAAAATGCCTGGGGCGACGTGCCTGCAGGCAGCTTGACCGCGGCCAGCAGCGACGCCAGCTTCCGCCGTTATTTCCGCTGGCAGGGTGCCGGCCACAGCTTCGTGATCATGGATGCACCACCTCCACAGGAAAACTGCCGACCGTTCGTCGCCATCGACCACCTGCTGGCCAGCGCCGACGTGCACGTGCCGCTGATCCATGCCCAGGACCTGGAACGTGGTTTCCTGCTGTTGGGTGACCTGGGCCACCAGACATACCTTGATATCATTGATGCGGACAACGCCGACGGCCTGTTCGCCGATGCCATCGACGCACTGCTGGCGTTTCAGCGCCTGCCGATGGACGCGCCGTTGCCCAGCTACGACGATGCGCTGTTGCGCCGTGAAGTTGAGTTGTTCCCGGAGTGGTACGTGGGTCGTGAGCTTGGCCTGGCCTTCAGCGATGCCCAGAAATCCACCTGGCAACGAATCAGCCAGCTGCTGATCGACAGCGCACTGGCCCAGCCCAAGGTGCTGGTGCACCGAGACTACATGCCGCGCAACCTCATGCAGAGCACGCCCAACCCCGGCGTGCTGGACTTCCAGGATGCCGTGTATGGCCCGGTCACCTACGACATCACCTGCCTGTTCAAGGACGCGTTCCTCAGCTGGCCGCAGGCGCGGGTCGAAGGCTGGCTGCGCGACTACTGGCAGAAGGCGCAGGCTGCCGGCATCCCGGTGCAGGCCGATTTCGAGGCGTTCCAGCGTGCCAGCGACCT
Source organism: Pseudomonas sp. s4 (assembly GCF_046764235.1). Classification (NCBI taxonomy): domain Bacteria; kingdom Pseudomonadati; phylum Pseudomonadota; class Gammaproteobacteria; order Pseudomonadales; family Pseudomonadaceae; genus Pseudomonas; species Pseudomonas sp. s4. The sequence continues at coordinate 528,874 of NZ_CP177209.1, forward strand.
GATGGGTGTACAGCGCCACCTGAAGGTGATCGGTATTTTCGCCCGTATCTGCCACCGTGACGGCAAACCCCGTTACCTGGGCGACGTACCGCGCTTCTTCGCCTATATAGAAGAAGTGATCAGCCGCCGGCCCGAATTGGCGGAGCTGGGTGAGCTGATTGCCGAGTTGCAGGCCGGAGCGCGTGCATGAAGGCAATGATCCTGGCAGCGGGCAAAGGCGAGCGCATGCGCCCGCTCACCCTGCACACCCCCAAACCGCTGGTCCCGGTCGCCGGCCAGCCATTGATCGAGTACCACCTGCGGGCCCTGGCTGCGGCGGGCGTCACCGAGGTGGTGATCAACCATGCCTGGCTCGGCCAGCAGATCGAGGACCACCTGGGTGACGGCAGCCGTTTCGGCCTGAGCATCCGCTATTCGCCCGAAGGAGAGCCGCTGGAAACCGGCGGTGGCATCTTCAAGGCCCTGCCATTGCTGGGTGACGCGCCGTTCCTGTTGGTGAACGGCGATGTCTGGACCGACTACGACTTCGCGCGCCTGCAGGCTCCCCTGCAAGGCCTGGCTCACCTAGTGCTGGTCGACAACCCAGGCCATCACGGCCGCGGCGACTTCCGCCTGGTGGGTGAGCGGGTGGTCGATGGTGATGATGCGCCTGGCACGCTGACCTTCAGTGGCCTTTCGGTGCTGCACCCGGCGCTGTTCGAAGGCTGCCAGCCTGGCGCCTTCAAGCTGGCGCCGTTGCTGCGTCAGGCCATGGCTGCGGGCCAGGTCAGTGGCGAGCACTACCGTGGGCACTGGGTTGATGTCGGTACGCTCGAACGCTTGGCCGAGGCCGAGCGCCTGATCCGCGAGCGTGCCTGACATGTGGTGGCCAAGCACGGTGATTGGTGTCGGTGCCGGCTTTGCCGTTGCCAGCATCCCCGGGGCCTTGCTCGGGGCGTTGCTCGGGCAGGCCATGGACCGTCGCCTGCGTTTGCAAGGCTGGGAGGACATGCGTGAACGCCTGGGTGGGCGCCCGGCGTTGCAGGACGACGAATTGCTGTTCGTGATGCTCGGGCGCCTGGCCAAGTGCGATGGCCGGGTGGGCGAGCAGCATATTCAGCAGGCGCGCCAGGAGATGGTGCGCCTGGACCTGGCCGAAGAGGCTCGGCTGCGTGCGATTGCTGCGTTCAACCGCGGCAAGGCGGGCAAGGACCGGCTGGGTGGGCACCTGCGGCGCATTCGCCAGCAGCCGCATGCGGCCGAAGGTACCCTGCGTGCCTGTTGGCGCATGGTCTGGGCCGACGGCAAGATGGGCAACAAGGAGCGTGAACTGCTGCTGGACTGGGGGCAGAAACTGGGCCTGAGCCGGCGGCAGGTGCAGGCCATGTCGCTGGAGTACGAACCACGCAAGGCGGCGGGGCCGGAAGGGGTCGCCATGACCTATGCGGCGGCGTTGCGCTTGCTGGCGGTCGAGGCGGATACCGATGGCGACAAGGTCAAGCAGGCGTATCGTCGGCTGGTCAGCCGGCACCACCCGGACAAGCTGGCGGGTACTGGTGCCAGTGAGTCGCAGGTGCGTGAAGCAACCGAGCGGACCCGGGAGCTGCATCAGGCTTATGCCATGATCCGCAAGCGGCGCGGGCTTTGATGGCCCTATCGCGGGCAAGCCAGCTCCCACAGGTATTGCACTGACCCTGAACACTGTGGTGTACCTGTGGGAGCTGGAGTGCCGGCGACAGGGCCATCATGGCAAACCTTACCCCTGCGGACTCATCCACCCCCGCACCCGGCGGAACAGTTGCTCCTGCTCGGCCGCCTTGTTCCCCGGCATGGCAATCAGCGACAACTGCCGGTACTTGTTGTCCTTCTGCCGCTTGCTGGCCTGCAGGCGCTGTGCGGCTGCATTGCGGTCACTGCTGCGGGTGGCGTAGTAGATGTCGGCAGTCGGCACTTTCAAGGTTGGCGCCAGGCTTTCCAGGTCATGCTCCACCCGTGCTGGTGTCTGCGCGGCAACCATTACCAGTTTCTGCACCTGTGGTGGCTGCCTCTCGCTCAGATAGCGGGCCGCCCAATATGCGCCGCTGCCATGGCCGATCAGCACGATGCTGCGGGCGTTGTGCTGCTGGGCAAAGGCCACCGCAGCATCCAGGCGGGCGAAAATGCGCTCGGCATCGGCTGGGTCGGTTTGTTCGCTGGCCTGTTTGGCGTCAGTGCTCTCTGCGGTGTCGGCATCGGCTGCGGTAGCCTGGGCGACGTTAGCATTGGCATCGGCCGGCATGTCCTTGGCCGGGGCGCTTTCGCCCTTGTCTGGCTCCGGCTCGGTAGCCGGCTTGGCCTCGACTCGCGCCTGCGGGCTGTCGGCGAGCAGGTCAGGCAGGCTGATGCTGAGGCTGTGCCAGCCGATATCGGGGAACTTCTGCCGCAGCGGGCCGACCGCATTCGGCCAGTCAGCCGTTTCGCCAGCCCCCGGGACGATGATGACCGCGCCCTGTGGATCGCTGTCGTTGGCTGGTTTCCACAAGGCCAGGAAGCTGTCGGCACCGGCCTGAAGGGTCTGCTGTTCGGCCTTGGGCACCAGCCGTTCAAGTGCCTGGGCATCCTCCTGGCTGCGTTCCAGCAGCGGCGGGCGAGGAGCTTGGGCAACGGGTGCCTCGGTGGTGGTGGATGGTTTTTCGGCATCGGCGGCCAGGGCGCCGAGTGGAAGGATCGAGGCCAGGCAGCACATTGCCAGCGTCGTGCGATAAAGTGTGGACATGAGTCAACCCGGGGCCAGAATGATACCGGCAGCCTAATGGTATTTGCCCGTGACGGCCATGCTGCATGGCCGCTTTGCCAAGACGAGCGTGTAGATGAAGCGAGTGCGTCGCCTGTTGGTTATCGGCTGCTTTTGGCTGCCCTTGATTGCATTGGCAAGGCCCGAAGCGGTGCCCACGGTTGCCCTGGAACCTGCCCAGCAGCAATGGCTGGATACACATCGTAGCCTGCGTGTCGGCCTGGTGTTGCAGGCGCCCTACGCTCAGTTCGACCGGCGCCTGCAGCAACTGTACGGTGCCAACGTGGAACTGGTGAGCAGCCTGGCGCAGGCGCTGCGGCTGGACCTTACCTGGCGCAACTTCGCCGACCAGGCCAGCCTCGAACATGCCCTCCAGGCCGGCGAAATCGACTTTGCCCCGGGGCTTACCCAGACCCCTGCCAGCCTGCGTCTGTGGCTGTTCAGCGACCCTTACATGCGCGTGCCGCAACTGGTGGTGGGGCCGCGCACCGGGACGATGGCCGTGGAACTGGAAACGCTCGGAGCCGAGCAGCGGGTGGCGGTGCGCATGCCCAGCCAGCTGGCGGACTACCTGCGCGGTAACTACAGCAACCTCAACCTGCAAGGGGTACCCAACGAGCGCGAGGCCCTGCAATTGGTGGTGGGCGGCCAGGCCAGTTTCGCCGTGCTGGATGAAGCTCAGCTCAGCCGCCTGTCGCGCGAAAGCGAGTTTGGCGAGCTGGCTGTGGTCGGCGATATCGGCCTGCCGCAACTGTTGCGCATCGGTTCGCGGCGCGACTGGCCGCTGCTGGCTGATGTGCTGGAGCGTGGCCTGCAGGCGCTGCCGGCCAAGGAACTTGAGCAACTGCACCAGCGTTGGCTGCAGCCAAAGTACCCACGCTTGAGCGAGTCGACAGGATTCTGGAAGAACCTGGCACTGCTGTTCGGCTTGCTGCTGTTGTGCGCGCTGGCCACCCTGGTGTGGCAGCGTCGGCAACAGCGCCAGCTGGAGCGCAGCCTGTTGGCCACGCGCGAAAGTCTTGTGGAGCGGCAAGTGCGCGAAGAAGCGTTGCGCCTGAGTCAGTTTGCCATCGACCAGAGCACGGTGGGCATCCTCTGGGTCAACTGGGACAGCCACGTACGCTACGCCAACCATGCCGCCGAGCGCATGCTGGGCTACGGCGAAGGCGCACTGCTGGAGCGGCCGCTGAGCGACTTTGAACCCAGCCTGACCATGGATCGCTGGCTGGAGCTGTGGAAGGGCGCACGTACCGGGGCGGGCGGTGTTGGTCAGTTCGAGACGCAGTGCCGCCGGGCTGACCGCAGCCTGTTGCCGGTCGAGCTGTCGCTGAGTTTTCTGCGCTTTCGTGACTCCGAGTACCTGGTTGTGTACCTCGCCGATGTCACCGAGCGCTACCGCGCCCTGGCGGCCCTGCGCGAAAGCGAGGCGCGGCTCAAGGGCATTGCCGGCAACGTGCCGGGGCTGGTGTTCCGCCTGGAGCGCGACCCGGCCGAGGGCGACCTGGAATTCCCCTACATCAGCGAAGGCAGCGAGGCCTTGGTGGGCTATTCGCCCAGTGAGATCCAGGACCCGCAGATGGGCCTGCGCAACCTGGTGCACCCTGAGGACCGTGCCGATTACCACCGGGTGCAGGACCTGGCCTTGGCCAGCGACCAGGACTGGTCCTGGCAGGGGCGCATCCTCACCCGCCAGGGTGAACAGCGCTGGGCCGACATCAAAGCCAGTACCCGGCGCCTGGGTAACGGCCGGGTGGTATGGGACGGTGTGGTTTGGGACATCACGCAGGGCAAGCGGGCCGAGCTGGCGCTGGCCAGGTCCCAGGAGCAGCTGCGCGAACTGTCGGCCCACCTGGAAAGCGTGCGTGAGGAAGAAAAAGCCCGCATCGCCCGAGAAGTGCACGATGAACTGGGGCAGATGCTGACCGTGCTCAAGCTGGAAGTGTCGATGTGCGAGCTGGCCTTCGCCGAGCTGGACCCGGGGCTGAACGAGCGGCTGGCCAGCATGAAGCGCCTGATCGCCCAGCTGTTCCAGCTGGTGCGCGACGTAGCCACTGCCTTGCGTCCTCCGATTCTCGATGCCGGCATCGCCTCGGCCATTGAATGGCAGGCGCGGCGCTTTGAAGCACGCACGCAAATCCCCTGCCTGGTGCAAGTACCGGATAATCTGCCAGCATTGAGCGATGCCAAGGCCATCGGGCTGTTCCGTATCCTCCAAGAGGCGCTGACCAACGTGATGCGCCATGCCCAGGCCCATAGCGTGGAGATCGAACTGGTGCGTGAGCACGGGCAATTGCGCATGACCGTCAGCGATGACGGCCAGGGCTTTTGCCGCGACCAGCCTCGGCCCACCTCGTTCGGCCTGGTAGGGGTACGTGAGCGGGTGCTGATGCTGGGCGGCAGCATGGCGCTGGACAGTGAACCGGGCGAAGGCACCAGCCTGAGCGTGGCCATACCGTTGGAGTAGGAGAGCGATCGTGATTCGAGTGCTGGTGGCCGAAGACCACACCATTGTCCGTGAGGGCATCAAGCAGTTGATTGGCCTGGCCAAGGACATGCAGGTGGCGGGGGAGGCCGGTAACGGTGAGCAGTTGCTGGAAACCCTGCGGCACACGCCGTGCGAGGTGGTGCTGCTGGATATCTCGATGCCGGGTGTGAATGGCCTGGAGGCGATCCCGCGGATCCGCGCGTTGCACGACGCCCCGGCGATCCTGATGCTGTCGATGCACGATGAAGCGCAGATGGCGGCGCGGGCGCTGAAGGCCGGGGCGGCGGGCTATGCCACCAAGGACAGCGACCCGGCGCTGTTGCTGACCGCAATTCGCCGGGTTGCCGCTGGCGGGCGTTATATCGACCCGGCGCTGGCCGACCGCATGGTCTTCGAAGTGGGCCTGACGGAGTCGCGGCCATTGCACACGCTGCTGTCCGAGCGGGAGTTTTCGGTGTTCGAACGCCTGGCCCAGGGCGCCAACGTCAACGACATCGCCCAGCAACTGGCGCTGTCGAGCAAGACCATCAGCACCCACAAGGCGCGCCTGATGCAGAAGCTGAAAGTGAACTCGCTGGCTGAGCTGGTGAAGTACGCCATGGAGCACAAGCTGGTCTGATTGCGACATGCCTGTTCTCGGAACTTGCCGAGGTCCCTGTGGGAGCGGGCGTGCCCGCGAAAGGGCCTGACATGCCGATCTCTATGGCTGAACCGGCCCCTTCGCGGGCATGCCCGCTCCCACAGGTTGGGCGGGTGGCTCGGATGAGCATTCCAAACCCGCCATCTTTGTAGGGGAATCCCTACAACAAATCTTCCATCCGGATGATGGCATTCTCTCAGCACCCCCGATTTTCCGGCGCTTGCCGCTTGTCTAGTCTATGCCTACGCAGTCATCCAACAAGAAGGTGCAGGCATGAGCGAGGCGAAGTCGAACGCTGCAACCAGCGAAACGCTGGTCAGCTTCCGTGGTGTGCAGAAGAGCTACGACGGCGAGTCGCTGATCGTCAAAGACCTCAATCTGGATATTCGCAAGGGCGAGTTCCTTACCCTGCTTGGCCCGTCCGGCTCGGGCAAGACCACCAGCCTGATGATGCTGGCTGGCTTCGAAACCCCCACCGCCGGTGAAATCCAGCTGGCCGGGCGTTCGATCAACAACGTGCCGCCGCACAAACGCGACATCGGCATGGTGTTCCAGAACTACGCGCTGTTCCCGCACATGACCGTGGCCGAGAACCTGGCCTTCCCGCTGACCGTGCGCAACCTGAGCAAGACCGACATCAGCGAGCGGGTCAAGCGGGTGCTGAACATGGTCCAGCTCGATGCCTTCGCCAAGCGTTACCCCGGCCAGCTGTCCGGCGGCCAGCAGCAGCGTGTGGCCCTGGCCCGGGCACTGGTGTTCGAGCCGCAGCTGGTTCTGATGGACGAACCGCTGGGCGCGCTGGACAAGCAGCTGCGCGAGCACATGCAGATGGAGATCAAGCACATCCACCAGCGCCTGGGCGTGACCGTGGTGTACGTGACCCACGACCAGGGCGAAGCGCTGACCATGTCCGACCGGGTGGCCGTGTTCCATCAGGGCGAAATCCAGCAAATCGCCGACCCGCGCACGCTGTACGAAGAACCCTGCAACACCTTCGTCGCCAACTTCATCGGCGAGAACAACCGCATCAACGGCACCTTGTTGGCCAGTGATGGCAAGCGCTGCCAGGTGCAGTTGCCGCGTGGCGAGCGGGTCGAGGCGCTGGCGGTGAATGTCGGCCAGGCCGGCGAGCCGGTGACCCTGTCGATCCGCCCGGAGCGCGTGCGCCTGAATGGCCACAGCGAAAGCTGTGTTAACCGTTTCTCGGGCCGGGTGGCGGAATTCATTTACCTGGGCGACCACGTGCGGGTGCGCCTGGAAGTTTGCGGCAAGGGCGATTTCTTCGTGAAACAGCCGATTGCCGAGCTCGACCCGGCCCTGGCCGTGGGCGATGTGGTACCGCTGGGCTGGGAGGTGGAGCACGCCCGCGCGCTCGATCCGATTGCCGAAGCCCATTGATGGATTGCTTCACCAACCCTGTACTGTGGAGAGAATAATAATGCGCAAGCAGTTGAAACTGACCGCCCTGGCCCTGGGGCTGTTCGCCGCTGGCCAGGCCATGGCCGCAGACCTGACTGTTGTCTCGTTTGGTGGTGCCAACAAGGCGGCCCAGGTGAAGGCGTTCTACGAACCGTGGGAGAAGGCCGGCAAGGGCAAGATCATCGCAGGCGAGTACAACGGCGAGATGGCCAAGGTCAAAGCCATGGTCGACACCAAGAGCGTGTCGTGGAACCTGGTGGAAGTGGAGTCGCCAGAGTTGGCCCGTGGCTGTGACGAGGGCATGTTCGAAGAACTCGACCCGGCCCTGTTCGGTAATGAGGCCGACTATGTGCCGGGTGCCATTCAGCCATGTGGTGTTGGCTTCTTCGTATGGTCCACGGTGCTGGCCTACAACGCCGACAAGCTGAAGACCGCACCGACCAGCTGGGCCGATTTCTGGGATACCAAGAAATTCCCGGGTAAGCGCGGCCTGCGCAAGGGCGCCAAGTACACCCTGGAATTCGCCCTGATGGCCGACGGTGTGGCGCCGAAGGATGTGTACCAGGTGCTGGGCACCAAAGAGGGCGTGGACCGCGCCTTCAAGAAGCTCGACGAACTCAAGCCAAGCATCCAGTGGTGGGAAGCCGGCGCCCAGCCGCCGCAGTACCTGGCCTCGGGTGACGTGGTCATGAGCTCTGCCTACAACGGCCGCATCGCTGCGGTGCAGAAAGAGAGCAACCTGAAGGTGGTGTGGAACGGCGGCATCTACGACTTCGATGCCTGGGCCATCCCGAAAGGTGCCAAGGATGTCGAGGAAGCGAAGAAATTCATCGCCTTCAGCGTGCAGCCAGAGCAGCAGAAGACCTACTCCGAGAACATCGCCTACGGCCCGGCCAATTCCAAGGCCGTGAGCCTGCTGTCGGACGCTGTGAAGAAGGACATGCCGACCACGCCTGAAAACATCGCCAACCAGGTGCAGATCGATGTGGCCTTCTGGGCCGACAACAGCGAGCAGCTGGAGCAGCGCTTCAACGCCTGGGCGGCGAAGAAGTAAACGACCAGTGTAGGGGGCCGCTTTGCGGCCCATCGCCGGCAAGCCAGCTCCCACAGGGGGCCGCTCTAGAGCCAGCGCAGTATCTGTAGGAGCTGGCTTGCCTGCGATGGGCTGCGCAGCAGCCCCATTTTCAGTTCGTATCGCGGAGTTCGCCATGGCCATTGCAGTGCCCCTCAAAGAAGGCGCAGGTCCAAGTCTCAAGCAGCGCCTCAAGCATGCCGAGCGGGTCAACCGCTGGAAGGCGCAGGCGTTGATCGCGCCGCTGGCGCTGTTTCTCCTGCTGGTGTTCCTGGTGCCTATTGCGGCGCTGCTGTACAAGAGCGTCGGCAACCCGGAAGTGGTTGGCGGCTTGCCGCGCACCGTTGGCGTCATCACCCAGTGGGATGGCAAGAGCCTGCCGGGCGAGGACGTTTACAAGGCGTTGAGCCAGGATTTGGCCGAATCGCGCAAGAACCAGACCTTGGGCGACCTTTCCAAGCGCCTGAACATGGAGCTCGCCGGTTACCGCAGCCTGTTGGCAAAGACCGCGCGGGCGCTGCCGTTCAAGAGCGAACCCGCTTCGTATAAAGATGCCTTGCAGGCTCTCGACGAGCGTTGGGGCGACCCGGCCTACTGGCAGGCAATCCGCCGCAACACCAGTACGGTCACCTCTTTCTACCTGCTGGCTTCGCTCGACCACCGTATCGATGACCTTGGCGAACTGGCCAAGGCCACCCCGGACCAGGCCATTTACCTGGACATCTTCGCCCGCACCCTGTGGATGGGTGTGGTGATTACCGCAATCTGCCTGGTGCTGGCCTACCCGCTGGCGTACCTGCTGGCCAACCTGCCGACCCGGCAGAGCAACCTGCTGATGATTCTGGTGCTGCTGCCGTTCTGGACCTCGATCCTGGTGCGGGTGGCGGCGTGGATCGTGCTGCTGCAGTCGGGCGGCCTGATCAACAGCGCGCTGATGGCCATGGGCATCATCGACCAGCCGCTGGAACTGGTGTTCAACCGCACCGGCGTGTACATCTCGATGGTGCACATCCTGTTGCCTTTCATGATCCTGCCGCTGTACAGCGTGATGAAGGGCATTTCGCCGAGCTACATGCGTGCGGCGATCTCGCTGGGCTGCCACCCGTTCGCCAGTTTCTGGCGGGTCTACTTCCCGCAGACCTACGCCGGGGTTGGCGCTGGTTGCCTGCTGGTGTTCATTCTGGCCATCGGCTACTACATCACCCCGGCACTGCTGGGCAGCCCGAATGACCAGATGGTCAGCTACTTCGTGGCCTTCTACACCAACACCAGCATCAACTGGGGCATGGCCACCGCGCTTGGCGGGCTGTTGCTGCTGGCGACCGTGCTGTTGTACCTGATCTATAGCTGGCTGGTCGGCGCCAGCCGCCTGCGCCTGAGCTGAGGAGCCTTGTCATGCTGAGCCCTTACATGTCGCCCGTGGAGCGGGTGTGGTTCTACAGCCTGCGCATTCTTTGCGGCTTGATCCTGCTGTTCCTCATACTGCCGGTCCTGGTGATAGTGCCGCTGTCGTTCAACAGTGGCAGCTTCCTGGTGTACCCGCTGCAGGGCTTCTCGCTGCAGTGGTACCAGGACTTCTTCGGTTCGGCCGAGTGGATGCGGGCCTTGAAGAACAGCATCATCGTCGCCCCGGCAGCCACGGTGCTGGCCATGGTGTTCGGCACCCTGGCGGCCATCGGCCTGACCCGTGGCGACTTCCCGGGCAAGTCGCTGGTGATGGCGCTGGTGATTTCGCCGATGGTGGTGCCGGTGGTGATCATCGGTGTGGCCAGCTACCTGTTCTTCGCCCCGCTGGGCATGGGCAACAGCTTCACCTCGCTGATTCTGGTGCATGCGGTACTCGGCGTGCCGTTCGTGATCATTACCGTGTCGGCGACCTTGCAGGGCTTCAACTACAACCTGGTGCGTGCGGCAGCCAGCCTGGGCGCCTCGCCACTGCTGACTTTCCGCCGGGTAACCCTGCCGTTGATCGCGCCCGGGGTGATTTCGGGGGCGTTGTTCGCCTTTGCCACGTCGTTTGACGAAGTAGTGGTGACCCTTTTCCTGGCCGGGCCGGAGCAGGCGACCCTGCCGCGACAGATGTTCAGTGGTATTCGCGAGAACCTGAGCCCGACCATTGCCGCGGCGGCGACCTTGCTGATTGCCTTCTCGGTAGTGTTGCTGCTGACCCTGGAATGGTTGCGTGGGCGTAGCGAGAAGCTGAGGACCCAGCAGCCGACTTGATTAGTAGCTCAAGGCCTGCGCATTACCCTTGTAGGAGCAGCCTTGTGCTGCGAAGAGGCCGGTAAGACAAAAGCTATTCTTCGGCCCTACCGGCCTCTTCGCAGCACAAGGCTGCTCCTACAGACGCGAAGAGGCCGGTACAGGTTGATGCTAATCAGCCTTCATCCGCTTCCCTGGGTTACAATGCGCGCCACCGTGATTCTGCCAACAGGTGCGCCATGCAGCCCTACGCTATTGCCCCCTCCATTCTCTCCGCCGATTTCGCCCGTCTGGGCGAGGACGTCGACAAGGTATTGGCCGCGGGTGCCGACATCGTCCACTTCGATGTGATGGACAACCACTACGTCCCCAACCTGACCATCGGTCCGATGGTCTGCACCGCTTTGCGCAAGTACGGCGTCACCGCCACGATCGACGTGCACCTGATGGTCAGCCCGGTCGACCGCATCATCGGCGACTTCATCGAAGCTGGTGCCACCTACATCACCTTCCACCCGGAAGCCTCGCAGCACATCGACCGTTCTCTGCAGTTGATCAAGGACGGTGGTTGCAAGGCCGGTCTGGTGTTCAACCCGGCCACCAGCCTGGATGCCTTGAAGTATGTGATGGACAAGATCGACATGGTGCTGCTGATGAGCGTCAACCCGGGCTTTGGCGGGCAGAAGTTCATCCCTGGCACCCTCGACAAGCTGCGCGAGGCGCGTGCGCTGATCGACGCCAGCGGCCGTGATATCCGCCTGGAAATCGACGGTGGCGTCAACGTCAACAACATCCGCGAAATCGCTGCCGCTGGCGCCGACACTTTCGTGGCCGGCTCGGCGATCTTCAACGCCCCGGATTACCAGGAAGTAATCGCCAGGATGCGCGCCGAACTGGCTCAGGCCCGCCCATGAGCGGCTTCGAGCAGCTGTTCCCCGGGACGCTGCCCAGGCTGGTGATGTTCGATCTGGACGGTACCCTGATCGATTCCGTGCCAGACCTGGCCGCCGCCGTGGACCGCATGCTGCTCGAACTGGGGCGCCCGCCTGCCGGCCTGGAGGCGGTGCGCCACTGGGTGGGCAACGGTGCCCAGGTGCTGGTGCGCCGGGCGCTGGCCGGCGGCATCGACCACGCTGCCGTGGAAGATGCGCTGGCCGACCAGGCGCTGGCGCTGTTCATGGACGCCTATGCCGAAAGCCACGAACTGACCGTGGTCTACCCCGGTGTGCAGGACACCCTGCGCTGGCTGCGCAAGCAGGGCGTGGAGATGGCTCTGATCACCAACAAGCCCGAGCGCTTCGTTGGCCCGCTGCTGGACCAGATGAAGATCGGCAACTACTTCCGCTGGATCATCGGTGGCGACACTCTGCCGCAGAAAAAGCCCGACCCTGCGGCGTTGCTGTTCGTCATGCAGATGGCCGGTGTCACCCCGCAGCAGTCGCTGTTTGTCGGCGATTCACGCAGTGACGTGCTGGCGGCCAAGGCGGCTGGCGTGCAGTGCGTCGGCCTGACCTACGGCTACAACCATGGCCGGCCGATCCACGACGAATCCCCCAGTCTGGTGATCGACGACCTGCGTGCATTGCTGCCCGGTTGCGCAGACCCGGCCACTGGGATAACGTTGGCGGACCTTCAAGCCTCACAAGACAGAGAGTCCACCGTGGCGGTTACCGGCAAATTCTGGATGAAAGTCATCAAGGCCTTGGCCCGTTGGCGTTGGCGCGCCTGACTTCAGCCTGCCGGCGCGTGCCGGCCCGTCCGTTTGCCTGACCTATTGCTGCTTGCCACGAGGCTACCCATGACCCGCGAAGAATTCCTGCGCCTGGCCGCTGCCGGCTACAACCGCATTCCCCTGGCCTGCGAAACCCTGGCCGACTTCGACACGCCGTTGTCGATCTATCTGAAACTGGCCGACCAGCCCAACTCGTACCTGCTCGAATCGGTGCAGGGCGGCGAGAAATGGGGCCGTTACTCGATGATCGGCCTGCCGTCGCGCACCGTGATGCGTGTGCACGGTTACCACGTCAGCATCCTGCAGGATGGCGTGGAGGTGGAAAGCCACGATGTCGAAGACCCGCTGGCCTTCGTCGAAACCTTCAAGGACCGTTACAAGGTCGCCGATATCCCTGGCCTGCCGCGCTTCAACGGCGGCCTGGTCGGCTACTTCGGCTACGACTGCGTGCGCTATGTGGAAAAGCGCCTGGGCGCCAGCCCCAACCCGGACCCGCTGGGTGTGCCGGATATCCTGCTGATGGTGTCCGATGCGGTGGTGGTGTTCGACAACCTGGCGGGCAAGATGCACGCGATCGTGCTGGTCGACCCGGCGGAAGAGCAGGCTTTCGAACAGGGCCAGGCACGCCTGCAAGGCCTGCTTGAAACCCTGCGTCAGCCGATCACTCCACGCCGTGGCCTGGACCTGAGTGGCCCGCAGGCTGCCGAGCCGGAATTCCGCTCCAGCTATACCCGCGAGGATTACGAGAACGCCGTCGGCCGCATCAAGGAATACATCCTGGCTGGTGACTGCATGCAGGTGGTGCCGTCGCAGCGCATGTCGATCGACTTCAAGGCGGCGCCTATCGACCTGTACCGCGCGCTGCGCTGCTTCAACCCGACGCCGTACATGTACTTCTTCAACTTTGGCGACTTCCATGTGGTCGGCAGCTCGCCCGAGGTGCTGGTACGCGTCGAGGACAACCTGGTCACCGTACGCCCGATTGCCGGCACCCGCCCGCGTGGTGCTACCGAAGAGGCCGACCGCGCGCTGGAAGACGACCTGCTGTCGGACGACAAGGAAATTGCCGAGCACCTGATGCTCATCGACCTGGGCCGTAACGACGTCGGGCGCGTGTCCTCGACCGGCAGCGTGCGCCTGACCGAGAAGATGGTGATCGAGCGTTACTCCAACGTGATGCACATTGTGTCCAACGTCACTGGCCAGCTGCGCGAAGGGCTGACGGCGATGGACGCACTGCGGGCGATACTGCCGGCCGGTACGCTGTCGGGTGCGCCGAAAATTCGTGCGATGGAAATCATCGACGAGCTGGAGCCGGTCAAACGTGGGGTTTACGGTGGTGCCGTCGGTTACTTCGCATGGAACGGCAACATGGATACCGCCATTGCCATCCGTACCGCGGTAATCAAGGACGGTGAGCTGCATGTGCAGGCCGGGGGTGGCATCGTTGCCGACTCGGTGCCGGCGCTGGAATGGGAAGAGACCATCAACAAGCGCCGAGCGATGTTCCGCGCGGTGGCGTTGGCTGAGCAGACTTCCGCCAAATAAGTTGATCGGGGCCGCAAAGCGGCCCCATCAATTCAAAAGTCGACGCTGATGCCCAAGCTCACTCCCTGCTGCGTCAATTCATCACTCTTGCGCCAGTTGTAGTTGCCGCGCAAATGCACCCCCGCCACCACTTCATGGCTCACCCCCAGGCTCGCCCGGGTCAGGTCGCTGTGCGGCGTATACCCTGTCAGGGTGAAATCGTTCGCCGGCAGGCTGGTCAGGTGCATCGTCACATCCTGCTGGTCATCCTCGAACTCGTGCTCCTGCGCCACCTCGGCGAACAGCCGAGTACCTGGCAGCACCTGCACGCTACCCAGCAACCCCACGCCCAAACGGCGTGATGTACGTTCCTGGTCATCGAAACCCAGCGCCGTCGAGCGCCCGGTCTTCTCGTCATAGCCATCCACCTTCACTCGCGCATAGTCGGCGCTGATGAACGGCGCCAGCTGCCAGCTGCTGCTCTCGGCTGCCAGGTTGTAGCCCAGTCGCCCCGACATCGCCCAGGCCTCGCCATTGGTGTCGCCCTTTTCGCTGCGGTCGTTCACGCCAAGGGCGAAGGTGCGCTTGAGGTCGCTGTAGTCCAGGTGCCCGGCGGTCAGCGCCGCGTCGGCCCACCAGCGGTCCTGGCGGTATTGGGCGAAGGCGCTGGCAAGGTAGCTGTCCAGCTTGTAGTCCGAGTCCTGTGCGCCGGCTTCCAGCTTCTGCCGGTACACGCCTCCGGCCAGGCCCAGGCGCCATGCATCGTTCAGGCGGTAGCTGCCGCCCAGAGTCAGGTTGTAGCCGCGGCCGTCGCCGCTGGCCGCGCTGCGCTGGCCGTCGATGTCCAGGTCCTGTGCGCCGGTGGCAACGAAGGCCTGCCACTGGCCAACTGCCTGCCAGGGTGTCTGCCACTGGTTGCGCAGTTCGTCCTGGTGAGCGCGTAGGCTGGCGTGGGCCATTTCCGGGAGCAAGGTCAGTTCCCAGGGGGCGGCGATGATCGAATAGGCGTAGTCGGCAATCAGTTGCTGGCCGGCAATGGTCGGGTGCACCGAGTCGTTGAACAGCAGCTTGGTCGGGTCTGGCGTGGCGCCGTTGATGCCATACACGGGATTTCCCACACAGCCTTCGCCGCTGTAGCAGGTGCCGACCAGATTCTGGCCGCTGGCCAGGCCGAACTGCTCGGGGCTGGCCAGCGCTTCGCTCAGCAGCACAGGGATGTTCAGCGGAATGATTTCGGCATCGATCTGCCCCAGTTGGCTGAGCAGCGACTGGTTGAACGCGCCGGATAGCCGCGACAGTGGGTTTTGTTGCGGCGTACCGCTGAAGTTCGGTGTTTGCCCGAGGTCGGGCAGCAGCCAGACCATGATGTAGCGGGCGCCGCCTTGCTGCAGGGCCTGGGCGCTGGCGGCCAGGCGGGCGCCGGCGGCCACGGCATCGGTCGGGCTGTTGACCAGGCCTTGCAGGAAGTCATTGCCGCCGCCAGTCAGGTAATACAACGCGTTGGGGTCGGCGCGCAGGCCGTTGGCCAGGTAGCCCGGTTTATCACGCAGTACCAGCCCGGCGCCGGGTCGCCCTGGCGGGATGACGGTTTCGGAGGTACTGGTTATCGAGTCCAGGATCTGCTGGGTGGTGTAGCCACCGACTGCCCAGTTGTTGCCGTCGGGAAGGCCCAGCACCGGATTGACCGGTGAGGTGGAAGGGCCAAGCTCGGTCGGGCTCACACCGAGCCGCCCGCCCAGGATCATCGGTGACACTGGCGCATAATTGCCATTGGCATCGCGGTTGGTGAAGCGCACCCCGCCAAACTGCCCGGCGTCGCTGAGGCTGTCACCAAACACGATCATGCTGGAGTAGGGCGAGGGTGTCGCGAAGGCCTGGCTGCAGGCTAACGTCAATGAGGCGAGGGTAAAGCGCAATAACGGTGCTTTTCGCATCAGGGAACATCCTTTTCTTTGTTTTTATCAGGACAACCCCATCGACCTTAGCAAATCGCAGTGCATCCCTCCCAAGTCCATTCGTTTCCCCGTGTTTACGGGCATATTGCGCCCGCCGCCCCGGTAGGCTACTGTGCCGGAACGTATGAGCGAGACCTATCCTGTGTTGATCGTCAGCAAACTCTTGATGCGCGTTATCAAGGCCCACGCCCGTTGGCGTTGGCGCGCCTGACTTTATCCCCTGCCGGCCCGTCCGGCCCGCCCCCGTTTGCCTTCCTGACTACCGCCCCTGAATGGCCAAGCTGCGCCTTTGGCAGAAGCAGGAAGGTTCGAATTTTGAAGTCAGTAGATTCAAGAGGTTTAACCCGATGTTACTGATGATCGACAATTACGACTCATTCACTTACAACGTCGTTCAGTACCTTGGCGAGCTGGGTGCCGATGTAAAGGTCATTCGCAATGACGAAATGACCATTGCCCAGATCGAAGCCCTCAATCCCGAGCGCATCGTCGTATCTCCAGGCCCGTGCACGCCGAGCGAGGCGGGCGTGTCCATCGAGGCCATCCTGCACTTTGCCGGCAAGCTGCCGATCCTTGGCGTATGCCTGGGCCACCAGTCCATCGGCCAGGCCTTTGGTGGTGATGTGGTACGTGCCCGCCAGGTGATGCACGGCAAGACCAGCCCGGTACATCACCGTGACCTGGGCGTGTTCGCCGGCCTCAACAACCCGTTGACCGTTACCCGTTACCACTCGCTGGTGGTAAAGCGCGAAACCTTGCCCGACTGCCTGGAAGTGACCGCCTGGACCGCCCATGCTGACGGCTCGGTCGACGAGATCATGGGCTTGCGCCACAAGACGCTGAATATCGAAGGGGTGCAGTTCCACCCCGAGTCGATCCTGACCGAACAGGGCCACGAACTGTTCGCCAACTTCCTCAAGCAGACCGGCGGCCGCCGCTAAGGATCGAACATGGATATCAAGAGTGCGTTGAGCCGTATCGTCGGTCAGCTGGACCTTTCTACCGAAGAAATGCGCGACGTCATGCGCCAGATCATGACCGGCCAGTGCAGCGAAGCGCAGATCGGCGCCTTCCTGATGGGCATGCGCATGAAGAGCGAAAGCATCGACGAGATCGTCGGTGCGGTGTCGGTGATGCGCGAGCTGGCAGACAAGGTCGAACTGCAGAGCCTCGATGGCGTGGTCGATATCGTCGGTACCGGCGGTGATGGCGCCAACATCTTCAACGTGTCCACCGCCTCGTCGTTCGTACTGGCGGCGGCAGGTTGCACCGTGGCAAAGCATGGCAACCGCGCGGTATCGGGCAAGAGCGGCAGTGCCGACCTGCTGGAGGCCGCCGGTATCTACCTGAACCTGACGCCCACCCAGGTGGCCCGCTGCATCGATAGCCTGGGCATCGGCTTCATGTTCGCGCAAAGCCATCATTCGGCCATGAAGCACGCAGCCGGCCCGCGTCGCGACCTGGGGCTGCGCACCCTGTTCAACATGCTCGGCCCGCTTACGAACCCGGCCGGGGTGAAGCACCAGGTGGTCGGTGTATTCGCCCAGACCCTATGCCGCCCGTTGGCTGAAGTGCTGCAGCGCCTGGGCAGCAAGCACGTGCTGGTGGTGCACTCGAAAGACGGCCTGGACGAGTTCAGCCTGGCTGCACCGACCTTCGTCGCCGAACTGAAGAATGGCGAAATCACCGAATACTGGGTAGAGCCGGAAGACCTAGGCATGAAGAGCCAGAGCCTGCACGGCCTGGCCGTCGAGAACCCGCAGGCGTCGCTGGAGCTGATCCGCGATGCACTGGGCCGACGCAAGACCGAAAACGGCCAGAAGGCCGCCGAGATGATCGTGCTCAATGCCGGCGCGGCGCTATATGCCGCTGACCATGCCATGAGCCTGAAAGCCGGTGTGGAACTGGCCCACGACGTACTGCACACCGGGCTGGCCTGGGAGAAGCTGCAGGAGCTGGGTGCCTTTACTGCAGTATTCAAGGTGGAGAACGAAGCATGAGTGTGCCGACGGTGCTGGAAAGGATCATTGCCCGCAAGTTTCAGGAAGTGGCCGAGCGCAGCGCGCGCGTCAGCCTCGCCGAACTGGAGGGCCTTGCAAAGGCTGCCGACGCCCCGCGTGGTTTTGCCAAGGCTCTGATCGAGCAAGCCGCACGCAAGCAGCCGGCGGTGATTGCCGAAATAAAGAAGGCCTCGCCGAGCAAAGGCGTGATTCGCGAGCATTTCGTGCCGGCGGAAATCGCCGTCAGCTACGAGAAGGGCGGGGCGACCTGCCTGTCGGTACTGACCGATGTGGATTACTTCCAGGGCGCCGACGAGTACCTGCAGCAGGCCCGCGCGGCGGTGTCGCTGCCGGTGATCCGCAAAGACTTCATGGTCGACCCGTACCAGATCGTCGAGGCCCGGGCCCTGGGCGCGGACTGTGTACTGCTGATCGTGTCGGCGCTGGATGACGTGAAGATGGCTGAACTGGCGGCCACGGCCAAGGATGTCGGCCTCGACGTGCTGGTGGAAGTGCACGACGGCGATGAGCTGGAGCGCGCGTTGAAAACCCTGGATACACCGCTGGTGGGGGTGAACAACCGCAACCTGCACACCTTCGAGGTCAGCCTGGAAACCACCCTCGACCTGCTGCCGCGTATTCCGCGTGATCGCCTGGCGATTACCGAGAGCGGCATCTTGAACCGGGCCGATGTGGAGCTGATGGCGATCAATGAGGTCTACTCGTTCCTGGTAGGTGAGGCATTCATGCGCGCCGAGCAGCCAGGGCTTGAATTGCAGCGGTTGTTCTTCCCGGAACAGGTGAAGAAGACTGTTCAGCAACTGGACTGATCGAATGAAGCCGGCGTTATTGCCGGCTTTTTTGTATGCCTGCAATGGCCTCTTCGCGGGCGAGCCCTCGAAGAGGCCGGTAAAAAAAGACATAGGTGGATCAATGACCGATCAACCCCTGACCCTGACCGTAGAACAAGGCCTGCACGCCGAACAGGAATTGCTGGCCGCCGTCTGCCGCGGGGAGTGCGACAGTGGCGTGCTGTTCTGGCGCCCGACCGACCACGCCCTGGTCATGCCCCGGCGCATGAGCCGTCTGGAAAACTTCGAAGCCGCCTGCGCGGAGCTGGCGATTGCCGGCTGGCCGGTGCTGCTGCGCGAAACCGGCGGCGAACCGGTGCCGCAGTCACACTCCACGGTGAACGTAGCCCTGGTCTATGTTGCCCCCCGCAGCGAAGGAGACCACGGCCGTATCGAAAACGCCTACGAGCGCTTGTGCCTGCCGCTATGCGACGTGCTGCGCGAGTGGGGTGGGGTGGCATCGGTGGGCGAAATCGACGGTGCCTTCTGCGATGGCCGTTACAACGTCAACCTCAATGGCCGCAAATTGGTCGGCACCGCCCAGCGCTGGCGCCAGGGGCTGGGTGGCAAGCGCCCGGTGGTGCTGGTGCACGGTGCGTTGCTGCTGGACAACGAGCGTGATTCGATGGTGGCTGCGGTCAACCGCTTCAATGAGTGCTGCGAACTGGAGCAGCGCTGCCGTGCCGATGCGCACATCGCCCTGCACGAAGTGGCGCCCGCGGCCCCATGGTTCGAGCGGCTGTCGCAGGCCTATGCCAAGGTGCTGACCGACCTGCCCAGAGACTAGCGGGTACCGTAGACCACCATGGTCTTGCCTTTGACCTGCACCAGGCTGCGTTCCTCAAGGTCCTTGAGGACGCGGCCGACCATTTCCCGCGAGCAACCGACGATGCGGCCGATTTCCTGACGAGTGATCTTGATCTGCATGCCATCGGGGTGGGTCATGGCGTCGGGTTGCTTGCACAGCTCCAGCAGGCAACGTGCGACACGCCCGGTAACGTCGAAGAACGCCAGGTCGCCGACCTTGCGCGTGGTGTTGCGCAAGCGCTGGGCCATCTGGCTGCCCAAGGCATAAAGGATTTCCGGGTCTTGGCGCGCGAGTTCGCGAAATTTCTCATAACTGATTTCGGCCACTTCGCATTCGGTCTTGGCGCGCACCCAGGCACTGCGCTGCTGTTCACCTTCGACTGGTTCGAACAGGCCCAGCTCGCCGAAGAAGTCGCCATTGTTGAGGTAGGCGATGATCATTTCATGGCCGTCATCGTCCTCGATGAGGATGGTGACCGAACCCTTGATGATGAACGACAGTGTCTCGGCCCGGTCGCCGGCGCAGATGATGTTGCTTTTGGCGGTATAGCGACGGCGCTGGCAGTGCACCAGCAGCTTGTCGATGTTCTTGATCTTGGCGGGTAGGGCGGAAGCAACCATCACGAAATCCTGTTCGATATGACGCATAGGCTTTATATAAAGGTTGGCTGGCGGAGCGCGCCAGTCATTTGGCGCCAGCTTATCAGACACTACAGGATGTTTCGGTACTAAACCGACATGACTCGTACTTTTCCCACAGCCGTACAAGGTCTAAGCTGACACCCTTTTTCGTAAATCAGGAGTCCGGGTAGATGAAGGCACGTATCCAGTGGGCCGGTGAGGCGATGTTCCTCGGCGAATCGGGGAGCGGCCATGTCGTCGTGATGGACGGCCCGCCCGAGGCCGGTGGCCGTAACCTGGGCGTGCGCCCGATGGAAATGTTGTTGCTGGGCCTGGGTGGCTGCAGCAGCTTTGACGTGGTCAGCATTCTGAAGAAGTCGCGCCAGGCGGTGGAAAGCTGCGAGGCGTTCCTGGAGGCCGAGCGTGCCAGCGAAGACCCGAAGGTGTTTACCAAGATCCACATGAACTTCGTGGTGAAGGGGCGTGGGCTCAAGGAAGCCCAGGTCAAGCGTGCGGTGGAGCTGTCGGCGGAGAAGTATTGCTCGGCTTCGATCATGCTCGAGCGTGCCGGGGTTGAGATTTCCCACGGGTACGAGATTGTAGAGCTGGGTCAAGGCTGACATTTTGGGGCCGCTTTGCGCCCCATCGCGACACAAGGCCGCTCCTACAAGGGATCGCGTACCACCTGTAGGAGCGGCCTTCTGTCGCGATGGGGCGCGGAGCGGCCCTGGCAATTTCAGCTGCGAAGCGCCGGCAGCGCAGCCCGCACCCATCCCGGCAAACAATCGCGCATCACCCGGCTCAACCGCTCCCGCCGCTTCTGGTAAACCAGCCCCAGCCCGATAACCCCCAGCCCGATCAGGGTCACCACCACCGGGAACAGCAGCGAGTCGGCAAACACCTCGTACGACAGGTACCCCAGGTAAGCCGCCACACCCAACGCCCCGAACACCATGAACACCGGCCGGCGCAACAGCACCGCCATACCCATCAGGGCAATATTGATCAGGCAGTACAGGGCCTTGCCCAGCTCACTGCCGCTGTCCACCAGCGTCAGCCCGCCCCAGAATGCCGCCAGCCCGGCCAGGTAGCCCCAGTGGGCATAGTCTTCGCGGGTGCGGCCGTCCACACCAACAAAAAACACCAGCAAGCCCAGACCGAACCACAGCGAAACCTCGCGGCGCTGTTCCCAGCTGAATGGCGAGCCGAAGAACCATTCGCTCAAGTCCATCGACATGAACCACAGGGCGACGGCAATCGGCATGACGATAAACGGGTAGGGGATCAGCCTCAGCATCAACAGTCCGGCAAGTACCGTGGCTGCTTCCATTGCCAGCCAGCCGCCCTGCACGTAGGTGTAGTACTGGTGATAGTTCGCCTGCGCATCATCCATTGGCCACCAGCCGACCAGCCGTTCGATGGCGAACACCGCCAACGGCACGATGCTGACCGCCACCGCCGCCAGCACCCCGGCCGCGACGGGCTGTACGCGCCGTTGCAGGTTAACGGCGAACAGTGTGAGCAGCAGAATATAGAGGCTGGCGATGAGCAGCAGCGCCCAGTCGCCGATGCGCATCCAGGCTTCGGTGAGCAACCAACCCATGGCTGCCATGATCAGCATGGCGCCGAAGTAGAACGCGACATGGGCCAGCTGGAAGCTGCCACGCTGTGCTGGTCGCTGGCGCAGGAACGCCAGCAGGGCCTGGTCCTGGCCTGGCTGGAGAATGCCGGCTTGCACGGCGCGCGCCAGGTCCTTGGCGTCGAAACGGTCCGTCATGGTGATGCCTTCAGATACGGTAGGTACTCTTGGTCATGACTTTGGCCAACAGGCTCATGCCAAAACGGACTGGGGCAGGGAAGCGATAACCGCCGGCTTCCAGTGCAGACTCGGCGTGCTGTTCCTCGTCGACGCGCATCTGTTCGAGGATGGCCCGGGACTTTTCGTCTTCCTGCGGAATCTGCTCCAGGTGCTCGTCGAGGTGCTTGCACACCTGATGCTCGGTGGCGGCGACGAAGCCAAGGCTGACCTTGTCGCTGACCAGCCCGGCGAGTGCACCGATACCGAACGACATGCCGTAGAACAACGGGTTGAGCACGCTGGGGTGGCTGTTCAGTTGGCGAATGCGCTGTTCGCACCAGGCCAGGTGGTCCACTTCTTCCTCGGCGGCGTGTTCCATGGCCTTGCGCACTTCGGGCAGCTTGGCGGTCAGGGCCTGGCCCTGGTACAGCGCCTGGGCGCAGACTTCACCGGTGTGGTTGATACGCATCAACCCGGCAACATGGCGGGCCTGCTGTTCGTCAAGGTCGACGTCCGGCTGGACGATGGCCGGCGAAGGGCGGGTGGGTTGGCCGCTGAAGGGCAGCAAGGTGCGCATGGCGGTATCGGCCTGCAGCAACAAGCGGTCGAGCGGCGAGTAGTGACGTTCGGTAGCCATCGGGCACCTCCGCAAGAATGTGCCCGACAGTTTACCGCAATAGTGGCAGGGTCGCTTGCCGTGGATCAGCCCGGTGGCCAGTGCATCTGGCGCTGGCCAAGCACGTGCATGTGGATGTGGTAGACGGTCTGGCCGCCTTGCTCGTTGCAGTTCATGACTACGCGGAAGCCTTCTTCGCAGCCAAGTTCCTTGGCCAGGCGCTGGGCGGTGAACAAGATGTGACCAGCCAGGCCTTTGTCTTCCTCGGTCAAGTCATTGAGAGTGCGGATGTGCTTTTTCGGGATGACCAGAAAATGCACGGGCGCCTGGGGGGCGATATCGTGGAACGCCAGAACCTGGTCGTCCTCGTAGATGATCTTCGCCGGGATTTCCCGGTTGATGATCTTGATGAATAAATCGTCCACAACACTTGCTCCATGGTGAGGGTCGGGCCGAGTGTACTCAGCCGGGCGCCGCTCGCCCAGTAGCTATTCCATACCAACCGGGCAATAGCGGCGGTGGATGGCACCGGCCAGCTTGCGCACCAGCCAGCGCGGCAGCAGACGCGGGGCGAACGCCAGCCAGCGGTTGCGCCGGCCGGGCATGATCAGCGCGCGGTTCTTGTCCAGCGCGCGCACCGTGTACAGCGCAACTTCCTCAGGGCTGAGGCAGCGTGGCTTGCCATCCAGCCGCGGAATGCGCCGGCGCGAGGAGTGCACCGGGCCTGGGCACAGTACCGAAACCTTGATGCCGGTGCGCTTGAGTTCTTCACGCAAGGCCTGGGAGAAGCTCAGTACATAGGCCTTGCTAGCGGCATAGGCGGCCATCCACGGGCCAGGCGCCACCCCGGCCAGGCCGGCGACATTGAGGATCTGCCCACCGCCCTGCACGGCCATCAGGTTGCCGATGGCGTGGCACAGGCGGCTCAGGGCCAGCACGTTGACTTCCAGCAGGTCCTGCTCGTCCGCCCACTCATGGGCCAGGAATGGCCCGTAGGTGCGCAGGCCGGCACAATTGACCAGCAGGTCTATACGTCGCTCGCCTTCCTCCAGTTCAAGCACGAAGCCTGACAGGCGTAACGGTTGGCTGAGATCGCAGGCGCGGAATAGCACCTCGACACCGAAGCGTTGGGTCAGTTCGATGGCCACCGGCTCCAGCGTTTCACGCTGGCGAGCCACCAGGATCAGGTTGCGCCCGCGCCGCGCCAGGGCTTCCGCCAGGGCGAGGCCCAGGCCGCTGGAAGCACCAGTGATCATGGCGTAACGGGTCATGCAAGGCTCCTGGGGGCTGAAGAGGGCGCCTAGTGTACAGCTTGGCCAGTCAAGGTGTTGCCTTTTGCTACAAGGTACGGGCGCGCAGGGCCTGGCAGCGCTCCAGGGCGTCCCGGTACTCGTCATGCAGCCGTCCGATCAGCGCGCTGGCGCTGGGCAGGTCGTCTATACCGCCGACCCCCTGGCCCGCCGACCACACGGTCTTCCAGGCCTTGGCTTCGTCGTCGATCGGCTTGAGCTTGCCTTGCTCATGGCCGCCCTTGATGGCGTTCATGTCATAGCCGGCCTGTTCCAGGCTCGGGCGCAGGAAGCTGGCGGGGACGCCGGACACCGCCGGGGTGTGGACGATGTCGGCGGCATGGGAGTCGAGCAGCATCTGCTTGTAGGCGCTCGGGGCCTGGCTTTCTGCGGTGGCGATGAAGCGGGTGCCCATGTACGCAAGGTCCGCACCCAGCATTTGCGCGGCGAGGATCTCGTGGCCGTGGTTGAGGCAACCGGCCAGCAGCAGGGTCTTGTCGAAGAACTGGCGAATCTCTGCGGCCAGGGCGAACGGGCTCCAGGTGCCCGCATGGCCGCCTGCGCCTGCAGCAACGGCGATCAGGCCATCGACACCGGCTTCGGCGGCTTTCTCGGCATGGCGGCGGGTGGTGACATCGTGGAACACCAGGCCACCGTAGCCATGCACGGCATCGACCACTTCCTTCACCGCACCGAGGCTGGTGATGACGATCGGCACGCGGTGTTCCACGCACAACGCCAAGTCGGCCTGCAGGCGCGGGTTGGTCGGGTGGACGATCAGGTTGACGGCATAGGGTGCTGGCGCCTGCAGCTGTGCCAGGCCTGCCTCGATTTCCTCCAGCCAGGCCTTGAAGCCGGTGCTGTCGCGCTGGTTCAGGGCCGGGAAGCTGCCGACCACGCCGCTGGAGCAGCAGGCCAGTACCAGCCTGGGGTTGGAGATCAGGAACATCGGTGCGGCAACCACGGGCAGGCGCAGGCGTTGTTCGAGGGAGGCAGGTAACGACATGGCAAGGCTCCTTGAGCGGGTGGCTATGTCAGAACGGTTTGACCACCACCAGAATTACGATACCCAGCAGGAACAGCACGGGCACTTCGTTGAACCAGCGATAGTAGACGTGGCTGCGGGTGTTGCTGCCGCTGGCGAAGCGCTTGCGCTGGGCGCCGCACATGTGATGGTAGACGGTCAGCAGGATGACCAGGGTCAGCTTGGCATGCAGCCAGCCCTGGCTGAGCCAGCCGGGCGTGAGATAGAGCATCCACGCGCCGAACACGTAGGTGGCGATCATCGCCGGGTTCATGATGCCGCGAAACAGCTTGCGCTCCATGGTCACGAAGCGTTCCTGGCTGATGCTGTCCTGGCTTTGGGCGTGGTAGACGAACAGCCGCGGCAGGTAGAACAGGCCGGCGAACCAGCAGACCACGCTGACGATATGCAGCGCTTTGATCCATAGGTAAAGCATGGGGGAGTTCCTTCAGGTATTCACGGTCGTCAGATAGTAGTGGTCAAGCGCCCGAAGGGTCACCCGAAGAGTTGTTACAGGCGCCTTGCGCCCCTATTATCGTGCGCTTTCCAGACGGCTCGTTGATAAGGGGCAAGCGTTATGATCAAGGTCGGTATCGTCGGCGGCACGGGTTACACCGGCGTCGAACTGTTGCGTCTGCTGGCACAGCATCCACAGGCCGAAGTGGCGGTCATCACTTCGCGCTCCGAGGCGGGCGTTGCAGTGGCGGACATGTACCCGAACCTGCGCGGCCACTATGACGGGCTGGCGTTCAGCGTGCCGGACAGCAAGACCCTGGCAGCCTGCGACGTGGTGTTTTTCGCCACCCCGCACGGTGTTGCCCACGCCCTGGCTGGCGAACTGCTGGCGGCCGGTACCAAGGTGATCGACCTGTCGGCCGATTTCCGCCTGCAGGACGCTGCCGAGTGGGGCAAGTGGTACGGCCAGCCGCACGGTGCGCCAGAGCTTCTCAAGGACGCGGTATACGGCCTGCCTGAAGTCAACCGCGAGAAGATTCGCCAGGCGCGCCTGATCGCTGTGCCGGGTTGCTACCCGACTGCTACCCAACTGGGCTTCCTGCCGCTGCTGGAAGCTGGCCTGGCCGACCCGTCGCGCCTGATCGCCGACTGCAAGTCGGGTGTCAGCGGCGCTGGCCGTGGTGCGGCGGTGGGCTCGCTGTTCTGCGAGGCCGGCGAAAGCATGAAAGCCTATGCAGTGAAGGGCCATCGCCACCTGCCGGAAATCAGCCAGGGCCTGCGCCTGGCCGCTGGCAAGGATATCGGCCTGACTTTCGTGCCGCACCTGACGCCAATGATCCGTGGTATCCATGCAACCCTGTACGCTACCGTCGCCGACATCTCGGTCGACCTGCAGGCGCTGTTCGAGAAGCGTTACGCCGATGAACCGTTCGTCGACGTGATGCCGGCTGGCAGCCACCCGGAAACCCGCAGTGTGCGCGGCGCCAACGTCTGCCGCATTGCCGTTCATCGCCCGCAAGGTGGTGACCTGGTGGTGGTGCTGTCGGTGATCGACAACCTGGTCAAGGGCGCGTCCGGCCAGGCGGTGCAGAACCTCAACATCCTGTTCGGCCTGGATGAGCGCATGGGCTTGTCACACGCGGGCCTGCTGCCGTAAGCCGCCAGCGTTCAAAAAGGCCCGCGTCGTGCGGGCCTTTTTATAGGTCGCGACTAAAGCCGCACAATTCTTGACCGATTTTCTCGGGAAAGCGGATAATGCGCGTCATCGAGTTTTATGGCGGCTACCACGCCGGGAGAATCAACATGAGCGTCGAAACCTTCACCCCCACCGCTTTGGAATTCACCCACGGCGCTGCGCAAAAGGTGAAGAACCTGGTTTCCGAGGAAGGCAACGATCGTCTGAAGCTGCGCGTGTTCGTCACCGGTGGTGGCTGCTCGGGGTTCCAATATGGCTTCACCTTCGATGAAGACGTGGCTGAAGACGACACCATCGTCGAGCGCGAAGGTGTTTCCCTTGTGGTCGACCCAATGAGCTTCCAGTACCTCGCCGGCGCCGAGGTGGATTACCAGGAAGGTCTGGAAGGCTCGCGCTTCGTGATCAAGAACCCGAACGCTGCCACCACCTGTGGCTGCGGCTCCTCGTTCTCGATCTGAGGCCTGGCCATACGAAAACGCCGCGCAATTGCGCGGCGTTTTGCTTTCTGGCGTAACGTTCAGGCCGGGTAGATTGCGCCGAGTACGCGCAGGCCCTTGGCCGCTGTCACGCTAGGGCGATTGGCAGCGATGCCTTCCAGGCAGCAGTGGGCCAGCCAGGCGAAGGCCATGGCTTCGACCCAGTCCGGGTCCACGCCATGGGCGCCGGTGCTGGCGACACGGGCGTCGGGCAGCAACTGGCCAAGGCGTGCCATCAGGGCGCCGTTGCGCGCACCGCCACCGCAGACCAGCAGCGCTTCGGTGCCTTGCTGGGCGTTGCTCAACGAGTCGATGATGCTGCGTGCGGTCAGTTCCAGCAAAGTTGCCTGTACGTCCTCGTCGCGGTAAGCGGGCAGGCGGGCCAGGTGACCTTCCAGCCAGGGCAGGTTGAATACTTCGCGACCGGTGCTCTTCGGGCCGATTCCGGC
This sequence comes from Pseudomonas sp. s4, assembly GCF_046764235.1. Lineage (NCBI taxonomy): Bacteria > Pseudomonadati > Pseudomonadota > Gammaproteobacteria > Pseudomonadales > Pseudomonadaceae > Pseudomonas > Pseudomonas sp. s4. Next base: position 556,240 of record NZ_CP177209.1, read on the forward strand.
GAAGAACGGGTCGGCCAGCAGTGCGCTGAGCAAGCCGGCTTGCACCAAGCCCGAGGCAGCCCAAGCCCCATCCGCATCGTAGGCCTGGCCGCGCTTGCGTTCGATCCAGGCATCCAGCAGCACGTTGCCCGGGCCGCAGTCGAAGCCGTGGACTGGCTTGTCGTGTTCGATCAGGCTGAGGTTGCTGAAGCCGCCCACGTTGAGAATTGCCAGGCGCTGGCCCAGATGGCTGAACAGGGTTTCATGGAAGGCCGGCACCAGTGGCGCACCTTGGCCGCCGGCGGCCACATCGCGGCGGCGGAAGTCGGCGACCACGCTGATACCGGTAAGCTCGGCCAGCAGCGCCGGGTTGCCGATTTGCACGGTAAAGCCGCGTGCAGGTTCGTGGCGAATGGTCTGGCCGTGGCTGCCGATGGCGCGGATGGCTCCGGCCGGCAGTCCTTGCCTGGCCAGCAGTTGGCAGATGCCTTCGCCTGCCAGGCTGGCCCAGCGGTTTTCCGCCAGTGCAGCGCGGGCGATCTCGTCAGGGCCGCTGCTGCAAAGGCCCAGCAGTTCCTGGCGCAGGTCGCCGGGCATGGGCAGGTAGTGGGTGGCGAGCAGTTCGAGCTGCTCGCCTTGTTCGATCAAGGCAATGTCCAGGCCATCGAGGCTGGTGCCGGACATCACCCCCAAGTATAGCGCCATGTGCTTAGCGCTTGTTCGCTGCGAGCAGGGTGGCCTTTTCCTGATCCATGCGGGCGATCAAGGGCTGGCTCTGCTGCAGGAAACGCTGGCGTTCGTTCCTGGCAATCGGGTCGGCCATCGGCACTTTCTGGCTCAGCGGGTCAACGTGCACACCGTTGACCTGGAACTCGTAGTGCAGATGCGGTCCGGTGGACAAGCCGGTGGTACCGATGTAGCCGATGATCTGGCCCTGCTTGACCGAGCTGCCGGTCTTGATGCCCTTGGCAAAGCCCTGCATGTGGCCATACAGCGTCTTGTAGCGGTTGCCGTGCTGGATGATCACGGTATTGCCGTAACCACCGCGACGCCCGGCCAGTTCGATGCGGCCGTCACCGGCTGCCTTGATCGGAGTGCCGCGTGGGGCGGCGTAGTCGACGCCTTTGTGGGCACGGATCTTGTTCAGGATCGGATGCTTGCGGCCGGCAGAGAAGCGCGAGCTGATGCGGGCGAAGTCGACCGGGGTGCGGATGAATGCCTTGCGCAGGCTGTTGCCATCTGCGGTGTAGTAACTGGTGTTGCCCTGCTTGTTGGTATAGCGCACGGCGGTGTAGGTCTTGCCGCGGTTGGTGAAGCGCGCGGAGAGGATGTTGCCGGTACCGACGACCTTGCCGTCCATCACCTTCTGCTCGTAGACCACGTCGAATTCATCGCCCGGGCGGATGTCCTGGGCGAAATCGATGTCGTAACCCAGCACGCGAGCCATGTCCATGGTCATGCTGTGGGACAGGCCGGCACGTTGGGCCGAGGCCGACAGCGAGCTTTTGATCACACCGTGGGCGTAGGCGGTACGCACGACCGGCTTGCTGATCTCGCGGTTGAAGGTATAGCCCTTGTCGGTCTTGGTCAGGCGAATGGTTTCGAGGTTGCTGACCTTGCTGTGCAGGCTGGCCAGCTGGCCGTCCTTGTCAAGCTCGAACTGCAGCACCTGGCCATGCTTGAGCTGGCTGAACTGCTTGGCCTGCTTGTTGCTGGCCAGAAGGTCGTGCACCGCGTTACTCGGCAGGCCGACCTTGGCGAACAGTGTGGAAAGGGTGTCGCCACGGGCCACGGTGACTTCACGGTGGCTGGGCTGCTTGGCAGCTTCGACGACCGGTTCGGCCGCAGGGGCTTCCTGCTCGGCCTTCTGGGTCTCGGGGGCGGCCTCTTCGATCTGGGCGAATGGTGAGCCTTGCTCACCTTCTGCCTGCACCAGCGGCGCAGCGCGGGATTCGTCCTTCAACTGCTCGGCAGGGCTCTCCAGCTCGAGGTTGAGGGTGGTTTTCTTGGCTTCCACTTCGCTGGAAGGAAATACCAGCAGGGCCAGGCTGAGCAGGGCGGCTATGCCGCTGGCGGCCAACAGATGGCTTTTCGGATAAAGCGGGGGCGCTTTAGGCGGTTCGTTGGTCATGGGCAAGGTGACTTTGAAAAAGGTGAAATGGAAAAGATGAATGACATGATGAAGATGAAATAACTGTATAAAATATAACCAAAACCATTTTCACGCAAGGGCGCGTAGACGCCGCAAGCCCGGGCTCGGGTCACATTCCTTTGCGAAACTTGTAATTGACGGCCGATCTTGTATGGTTGGCTCCCCCTGAATCTGAGCCTTGCGGGTTTGTCTATGAAGTCGGTTGAAGAGCAGCTGGCGCTTATCAAGCGCGGCGCGGAAGAAGTACTGGTCGAGTCGGAACTGGTGGAGAAGCTCAAGCGCGGCCAACCTCTGCGCATCAAGGCCGGCTTCGACCCGACCGCGCCTGACCTGCACCTTGGGCACACGGTGCTGATCAACAAGCTGCGCCAGTTCCAGGATCTGGGGCATCAGGTCATCTTCCTGATCGGTGACTTCACCGGCATGATCGGCGACCCGAGCGGCAAGAGCGCCACGCGCCCGCCGCTGACCCGCGAGCAGGTGCTGGAAAACGCCGAGACGTACAAGCAGCAGGTGTTCAAGATCCTTGACCCGGGCAAGACCGAGGTTGCATTCAACTCCACCTGGATGGACAAGCTGACTCCGGCTGATTTCATTCGACTGGCGTCGCAGTACACCGTGGCGCGCATGCTCGAGCGCGATGACTTCGACAAGCGCTACACCACCAACCAGCCTATTGCCATCCACGAGTTCCTGTACCCGCTGGTGCAGGGCTATGACTCGGTGGCACTGAAGGCTGATGTCGAACTCGGTGGCACTGACCAGAAGTTCAACCTGCTGATGGGGCGTGAACTGCAGCGCGCCTATGGCCAGGAGGCGCAGAACATCGTGACCATGCCGCTGCTCGAAGGGCTCGACGGCGTGAAGAAGATGTCCAAGTCGCTGGGTAACTATGTAGGTATCCAGGAAGCACCGGGGGTTATGTACAGCAAGTTGGTGTCGATCCCGGATACCCTGATGTGGCGCTACTTCGAGCTGCTGAGCTTCCGTTCCATGGAAGAGATCGAGCAGTTCCGTACCGACGTCGCCAATGGCGCAAATCCACGCGACATCAAGATCAAGCTGGCGGAAGAGATCGTTGCACGCTTCCATGGCGAGGAGGCTGCGGCCAATGCTCACCGTGCCGCGGGTAACCGCATGAAGGAGGGCGAGTTGCCGGAAGATCTGCCGGAGGTCGAAGTGGCTGCGGCTGAAAGCCTGCCAATTGCTGCCGTGCTGAACCGGGCTGGCCTGGTGAAGAACTCGGCTCAGGCGCGTGATTTGCTGAGTGGTGGTGCGGTCAAGGTTGATGGCGCGGTGGTCGATCGTGACTTCGTGTTTGCGCTGGGTGCAACCCATGTGTGCCAGGCGGGCAAGAAGTCGTTTGCTCGGGTTACCCTCAAGGCTGAGTGATAGCCGGTAGGTGTAGCTATGTAAAAGCGGGGAGGTCGGTAGGCCTCCCCGCTTTGTTTTTGGGTTGTTGGTTGTTGGTTGTGTCAGGGCTGCCGGGTGCCTGTCTTGAGATGGCATTGGCTTTGAGAGGTGGCTGTCTTGGGTTTTCTGGCGCCTGTGAGATCGAGCGCCGCCCGCGCGGCGCTTCGCAGCACAAGGCTGCTCCTACCGTTTGTTTCGGGCCAATTATTCCTGTGAG
>NZ_CP177209.1:565000-802500 GCF_046764235.1 Pseudomonas sp. s4
GATAACAGGCTGATACCGCCCAAGAGTTCATATCGACGGCGGTGTTTGGCACCTCGATGTCGGCTCATCACATCCTGGGGCTGAAGCCGGTCCCAAGGGTATGGCTGTTCGCCATTTAAAGTGGTACGCGAGCTGGGTTTAGAACGTCGTGAGACAGTTCGGTCCCTATCTGCCGTGGACGTTTGAGATTTGAGAGGGGCTGCTCCTAGTACGAGAGGACCGGAGTGGACGAACCTCTGGTGTTCCGGTTGTCACGCCAGTGGCATTGCCGGGTAGCTATGTTCGGAAGAGATAACCGCTGAAAGCATCTAAGCGGGAAACTTGCCTCAAGATGAGATCTCACTGGGATCTTGAATCCCCTGAAGGGCCGTCGAAGACTACGACGTTGATAGGTTGGGTGTGTAAGCGCTGTGAGGCGTTGAGCTAACCAATACTAATTGCCCGTGAGGCTTGACCATATAACACCCAAGCAATTTGCTAACGCAGATTGCGGTGGTGAAGACGAAACAACCGAAAGTTCGCAACATCACAAATATCGCATATCCGAATTCGCTGGGCTGTCCATCTGGACATTCTGGCAACAGAATTTCTTGACGACCATAGAGCATTGGAACCACCTGATCCCATCCCGAACTCAGCAGTGAAACGATGCATCGCCGATGGTAGTGTGGGGTTTCCCCATGTGAGAGTAGGTCATCGTCAAGATTCATTTCGCAAAACCCCTATCTGCACATGCAGGTAGGGGTTTTGTCTTTGTGGCGCAAAAATTCCCGGGCATACAGCGGGTTCACCTGCGAACACCAGCAAGGCCGGTGCCATCCACCGCGTCGCCTGCTTTGCGGCGAAAGCCCATAAGTGCGGCGGGGTCTTCAGGGTATGCTGCAGGATCCCCATCGCCCTGCCGGCGGGCCCTTTTCCTATGCAAGCCAACGGCCCATAGCTATCATGCCTGCCTTATTCCAAGTCGAGACTGGCATGCTGAAGTTGTTGAATCTCCTCAAGGATGGTCGGTTCCATTCCGGAGAAGCTCTGGGGTCGGCCCTCGGGGTAAGTCGCAGCGCCGTTTGGAAGCAGCTGCAGCACCTGGAGAGCGAACTGAACCTCACCATTCACAAGGTTCGTGGGCGCGGCTATCAGCTGGCGGCGCCACTGGCTTTGCTCGATGCACAGGCGATCTCCGAGTTTGCCGAAGGCGAGCGTTGGCCCGTGTTCATCCACGAAACCATCGACTCGACCAATGCCGAAGGCTTGCGGCTCGCCGGGGAAGGGCAGATCGCTCCATTCCTGGTCCTGGCCGAGCGCCAGAGCGCCGGCCGTGGTCGGCGCGGTCGGCAGTGGGTCAGCCCGTTTGCCGAAAACCTCTATTACAGCCTGGTTCTCCGCGTGGATGGTGGCATGCGCCAGCTCGAGGGCTTGAGCCTGGTGGTTGGATTGGCGGTAATGCGTACCCTGCAGGCTTTTGGTGTAAGGGATGTGGGGCTCAAATGGCCCAACGATGTCCTCGTTCGCGGGCAAAAGATCACCGGTATCCTCCTGGAGTTAGTGGGCGACCCGGCAGATGTTTGTCATGTGGTGCTGGGTATTGGCATCAATGTGAACATGCAAACCAACGATCAGGTCGACCAGATGTGGACCTCGATGCGTCGCGAAATAGGTGCGGCAATAGACCGTAACCGGCTGGTAGCGTTGCTCAGTCAGCAGTTGCAGCACGAATTGGCACGGCATCGTCGCTATGGGTTTGCCGCATTCCAGGAAGAATGGGAACAGGCGCACCTCTGGCAGGGGCGCAGTGTTTCTCTGGTTGCCGGTAGCACGCGTATTGATGGCGTGGTTCTTGGCGTCGACGGGCAGGGCGGCTTGCGCCTTGAGGTGGACGGGGTGGAGAAGAGCTTCAGTGGTGGTGAGCTCAGTTTGAGGTTGCGTGATGATTCTTGAGCTCGATTGCGGTAACAGCTTCATCAAATGGCGAGTAATCCATGTCGCTGATGCAGTGATTGAAAGCGGCGGTATCGTCGACTCCGATCAGGCGCTGGTGGCCGAAGTGGCTGCACTGGCTTCGGTGCGTCTCAGCGGTTGCCGCATTGTCAGTGTGCGCAGTGAGGACGAAACCGATGCGCTTTGCGCGCTGATTGCCCAGGCGTTTGCCGTGCAGGCACGGGTGGCGCACCCGGCCCGGGAAATGGCGGGTGTGCGCAATGGCTATGACGATTACCAGCGCCTGGGCATGGACCGTTGGTTGGCGGCGCTAGGAGCCTTTCACTTGGCCAGGGGCGCCTGCCTGGTCATTGATCTGGGGACCGCTGCAAAAGCGGATTTCGTGGCGGCGAATGGCGAGCATCTGGGTGGCTACATCTGCCCGGGGATGCCATTGATGCGTAGCCAGTTGCGTACGCACACCCGGCGTATCCGTTATGACGATGCTTCCGCCGAGCGGGCATTGGCCAGTCTGGCGCCGGGACGCTCGACGGTCGAGGCGGTCGAGCGCGGTTGCGTGTTGATGCTTCAGGGTTTTGCGCGTACCCAGCTCGAACAGGCGCGTGCATTGTGGGGGGAGGATTTCACGGTGTTCCTCACAGGTGGCGATGCGCCGCTGGTAAAGGAGGCCGTCCCCCAGGCGCGTGTCGTGCCTGACCTGGTTTTTGTAGGCCTGGCCATGGCCTGCCCATTGGATTGAGGTGCCTATGCGTTGGTTGTTTCTGCTGTTACTGGTGCTTAACGTCTTCTATTACGTGTGGCACCAGCAGGAAGCCCCGCTGAAGGTCAAGGAAGTCGCGCCCTTGTCGCTGTACAAGGGCAATCAGCAAGAAATCCGCCTGTTGCGCGAAACAGGGGTGTCGGCACCGCCCAAGCGGCGGGACGAGTGCCTGGTGGTCGGTGGTGTGATGGGGCAGGGGCAGCTCGATGCGCTGCGTCAGCGTTTGATGAGCTTGGATATTGCCACGCTGCCGGTGGTGGGGCAGCTGCCAGGGGCGGACGGTCGTTGGCTCAAGGTTGCCCCGGAAAGCGAGCGTTTGCTGGACCAAACCGTCCTTGCGACTCTTTCCAACGATTTCAAAGACTTAAAACACAAAATTATTTTCTGCCAGGGTATTGCAACTGGCGAATAGCTTGATAGAATGGCGCCCGCTTCACAGGGAAGACCACTCAGGTGGCAGAACTGGAAGCAGTGTCAAAGCAGCTAAGTTTCAGATTTGATTGAAAAAATTTGAAAAAAACGCTTGACACTAGGGCGGCAGACAAATAGAATGCCGGCCACATCTGGAGGGATTCCCGAGCGGTCAAAGGGGACGGACTGTAAATCCGTTGCGAGAGCTTCGAAGGTTCGAATCCTTCTCCCTCCACCAGTTTTAGCGAGAGCCGCAAGCTCCGCGGGTATAGTTTAGTGGTAGAACCTCAGCCTTCCAAGCTGATGATGCGGGTTCGATTCCCGCTACCCGCTCCAAGTTTGCTGGATTTTGCACAAAGTGTTTCGCTCTTGTAGCTCAGTTGGTAGAGCACACCCTTGGTAAGGGTGAGGTCAGCGGTTCAAGTCCGCTCAAGAGCTCCATATAAACAAGGCAGATATGAAAATATCTGCCTTTGTTTTATCAGCGCAAGACTATTTCTTCTGCGGAGGATTGTATCGATGGCTAAGGAAAAGTTTGATCGTTCCCTTCCCCACGTTAACGTCGGCACTATCGGCCACGTTGACCACGGTAAGACCACTCTGACCGCAGCTCTGACTCGCGTCTGCTCCGAAGTTTTCGGTTCGGCAGTCGTTGAGTTCGACAAGATCGACTCGGCTCCGGAAGAAAAAGCGCGCGGTATCACCATCAACACCGCTCACGTCGAGTACAACTCGAACATTCGTCACTACGCTCACGTTGACTGCCCAGGTCACGCTGACTACGTGAAGAACATGATCACCGGTGCTGCCCAGATGGACGGCGCGATCCTGGTTTGCTCGGCCGCCGATGGTCCGATGCCACAAACCCGTGAGCACATCCTGCTGTCCCGTCAGGTAGGCGTTCCTTACATCGTGGTCTTCCTGAACAAGGCTGACCTGGTAGACGACGCCGAGCTGCTGGAACTGGTCGAGATGGAAGTTCGCGACCTGCTGTCCACCTACGACTTCCCAGGCGACGATACCCCGATCATCATCGGTTCGGCTCGTATGGCCCTGGAAGGCAAAGACGACAACGAAATGGGTACTACCGCTGTCAAGAAGCTGGTAGAAACTCTGGATGCCTACATCCCTGAGCCAGTTCGTGCCGTTGACCAGCCGTTCCTGATGCCGATCGAAGACGTATTCTCGATCTCGGGTCGTGGTACCGTTGTTACCGGTCGTATCGAGCGTGGTATCGTCCGCGTTCAGGATCCGCTGGAAATCGTTGGTCTGCGTGACACCACCACCACCACCTGCACCGGTGTTGAGATGTTCCGCAAGCTGCTGGACGAAGGTCGTGCTGGCGAGAACTGCGGCGTTCTGCTGCGTGGTACCAAGCGTGACGACGTTGAGCGTGGCCAGGTTCTGGTCAAGCCAGGTTCGGTCAAGCCGCACACCAAGTTCACCGCAGAAGTCTACGTTCTGTCGAAGGAAGAAGGCGGTCGTCACACTCCGTTCTTCAAAGGCTACCGTCCTCAGTTCTACTTCCGTACCACTGACGTGACCGGTAACTGCGAACTGCCGGAAGGCGTTGAAATGGTAATGCCAGGTGACAACATTCAGATGACTGTCACCCTGATCAAGACCATCGCAATGGAAGACGGTCTGCGCTTCGCTATCCGTGAAGGCGGTCGTACCGTCGGCGCCGGCGTCGTAGCAAAAATTATTGAATAAGTAGTTGATTTACTTGATCAGGCCGGTATAATGGCCGGCCTGATACAGCGTTACAGGTCAGTAGCTCAATTGGCAGAGCGACGGTCTCCAAAACCGTAGGTTGGGGGTTCGATTCCCTCCTGACCTGCCATTTCACCTCGGTGTGATGGCTTTCTTCTCACAGGATCCTCCTCGATGACTCCCAAAACTGAAGCCCAAGAATCGCGTTTTGATCTGTTCAAGTGGCTGGCTGTAGTGGCTTTGGTGGTTGTCGGTGTAGTGGGTAACCAGTATTACTCCGCCTCCCCGATCCTGTATCGCGTCCTTGCACTTCTCGTCCTGGCTGCTGTCGCGGGCTTTGTAGCTCTGCAGACTGCGAAGGGCAAGTCGTTCTTTGCGCTGGCGAAGGAAGCTCGTGCCGAGATTCGTAAAGTCGTGTGGCCGACCCGCCAGGAAACCACCCAGACCACGCTGATTGTCGTGGCTGTCGTGCTGGTTATGGCACTGCTGCTGTGGGGTCTTGATTCCCTGCTCGGCTGGGCGGTCTCCTTGATCGTTGGCTAAAGGTGTCCCGTGGCTAAGCGTTGGTATGTTGTGCATGCTTACTCGGGTTACGAGAAGCATGTAATGCGCTCCCTGATCGAGCGCGTCAAGCTGGCTGGCATGGAAGACGGTTTCGGCGAGATCTTGGTCCCGACCGAAGAAGTCGTCGAAATGCGCAATGGCCAGAAGCGCAAGAGTGAGCGTAAATTCTTCCCTGGCTATGTACTGGTCCAGATGGAGATGAACGAAGGGACTTGGCACTTGGTCAAGGACACCCCTCGTGTGATGGGCTTTATTGGCGGCACCGCAGACAAGCCTGCGCCGATCACCGATAAAGAAGCAGAGGCTATCCTGCGTCGCGTTGCCGACGGTAGCGACAAGCCGAAGCCGAAGACGCTGTTCGAGCCGGGTGAAGTGGTTCGAGTCATTGACGGTCCGTTCGCTGACTTCAATGGTAGTGTCGAAGAGGTTAACTACGAAAAGAGTCGCCTGCAGGTAGCGGTGCTCATTTTCGGTCGCTCTACTCCGGTGGAGCTCGAGTTCAGCCAGGTCGAAAAGGTCTAGGCGGACGAAGCATCCCATACCCCGCAGCCCTGTGTGCTGCGGGGTTTTGTCGTCACTGGGATAAAACGCAAGTCATCCGGGGAGCCAACAGGCGTTCGTACCCGATTTTGGAGTAGCTCATGGCTAAGAAGATTCAGGCTTACATCAAGCTGCAAGTTAAGGCCGGCCAGGCCAACCCAAGCCCACCCGTTGGTCCAGCACTGGGTCAACACGGTGTGAACATCATGGAATTCTGCAAGGCCTTCAACGCCCGTACCCAGGGTCAAGAAGCCGGCCTGCCGACTCCTGTGATCATCACTGTCTACAGCGACCGTAGCTTCACCTTCGAGACCAAGAGCACCCCTGCCTCGGTTCTGCTGAAGAAAGCTGCTGGCCTGACCAGTGGTTCGGCTCGCCCGAACACCGTTAAAGTCGGTACCGTTACCCGTGCTCAGCTGGAAGACATCGCCAAAGCTAAACAGGCTGATCTGACTGCCGCTGACCTGGACGCTGCTGTACGCACCATCGCTGGCTCTGCCCGCAGCATGGGCCTGAACGTGGAGGGTGTGTAATGGCTAAGCTGACCAAACGCCAAAAGGCAATCGCCGAGAAAATCGAAGCAGGCAAGGCCTACAACTTCGAAGAAGCGGCCACTCTGCTGGCTTCGCTGCCGGCTGCCAAGTTCGTAGAGTCCTACGACATCGCCGTTAACCTTGGTGTTGACCCGCGTAAATCTGACCAGGTCGTACGTAGCGCTACCGTGCTGCCACACGGCACTGGCAAGACCGTTCGCGTTGCTGTCTTCACCCAGGGTCCAGCTGCTGAAGCCGCTCTGGCTGCCGGCGCTGACCGCGTAGGTATGGACGATCTGGCTGCCGAAATGAAAGGCGGCGACCTGAACTATGACGTCGTCATCGCATCGCCTGATGCCATGCGCGTTGTAGGTCAACTGGGTCAGGTTCTGGGTCCTCGCGGCCTGATGCCTAACCCGAAAGTTGGTACCGTGACCCCAGACGTAGCCGGCGCTGTCAAGAACGCCAAGGCTGGTCAGGTTCGCTACCGTACCGACAAGAACGGTATCATCCACACCTCCGTTGGCAAGGTCGGCTTCGAAGCCGGCAAGCTGAAGGAAAACGTTGAAGCCCTGATCGCTGATCTGAAGCGTATCAAGCCAGCTTCCTCGAAAGGTATCTACGTCAAGCGCGTTACCCTGAGCACCACCATGGGCCCAGGTCTGGTCATCGATCAGAGCTCGCTGAACGTGTAAGAACATGGTGGCGCGACCTGTCGCGCCACCAGCAAAAATTGGGGTCCCTGCCTGGCGGGGGCTATCCAAGACCGTAGGCGGCGCAAGCCTTAAAATACCAGCCCACGCAGATGGTGCTCCCGATTCGTTACCGAATCAGACACCAAAACGACATCCGGCTTCGGCCAGATGAAACGGTAAAAACCAGGAGTAAACCCGTGGCAATTAAACTCGAAGACAAGAAGGCCATCGTCGCTGAAGTCAACGAGGCTGCCAAAGTCGCTCTGTCCGCTGTCGTGGCTGATGCCCGTGGTGTGACTGTAGGCGCAATGACCGGACTCCGTAAAGAGGCCCGCGAAGCTGGCGTATACGTACGTGTCGTACGTAACACCCTGCTGAAGCGCGCTGTTGAAGGCACCGAATTCTCGATCCTCAACGACGCGTTCAAAGGCCCGACCCTGATTGCTTTCTCCAACGAACACCCGGGCGCTGCTGCTCGTCTGTTCAAAGAGTTCGCCAAGGGTCAGGACAAGTTCGAGATCAAGGCAGCTGCGTTCGACGGCAAGTTCCTTGCCGCTAACCAGATCGACGTGCTGGCAACCCTGCCAACCCGCGACGAGGCTATCGCACAGCTGATGAGCGTAATCCAAGGTGCAACCAGCAAGCTGGCTCGTACCCTGGCAGCTCTGCGCGACCAGAAAGAAGCTGCTGCTGCCTAAGGCACGCGCAACTCTTTCAAAATCATACGTTTAATTTGATGGCTGCGTAGGCTGTCACCCCAATACAGGATTTAAGTCATGTCTCTGACTAACGAACAAATCATCGAAGCGATCGGCCAGAAAACTGTTCTGGAAATTGTTGAACTGATCAAAGCGATGGAAGAAACCTTCGGCGTTACCGCTGCTGCCGCTGTTGCTGCTGGCCCAGCTGCTGGCGCTGCTGCCGCTGTTGAAGAGCAGACCGAGTTCAACGTCGTTCTGACCGAAGCTGGCGACAAGAAAGTAAACGTGATCAAGGCCGTTCGTGAACTGACCGGTCTGGGCCTGAAAGAAGCCAAAGAGAAAGTCGACGGCGCTCCTCAGGTTATCGCTGAAGGCGTTTCGAAAGAAGCCGCTGAAGACGCGAAGAAGAAGCTGGAAGAAGCTGGCGCTAAAGTCGAGCTGAAGTAATCTCGACCTTGCGACTCCAGTCCGAGCGTTGAGCGAAGGGCTGATGGCTGGTGGCTTATGCCACCGGCCTTTTTCCGTTATTGGTGGCCGGTCAGGCCGGCCCCGATAACAAGCTGCAAGACACCCATGTGGGTGGCGCAAACCAAGAGGTTTGCACGATTTTCTGGCTGCTCCCGCCGGGAGAAGCCAAACAAGCAGGTGACCAAGCTGGGGAACGCTGATGGCTTACTCATACACTGAGAAAAAACGTATCCGCAAGGACTTTAGCAAGTTGCCGGACGTCATGGATGTGCCTTACCTCCTGGCCATCCAGCTGGATTCGTATCGCGAATTCCTGCAAGCGGGAGCATCCAAGGATCAGTTCCGCGACGTCGGCCTGCACGCGGCCTTCAAATCGGTATTCCCGATCATCAGCTACTCCGGCAATGCTGCCCTGGAGTACGTAGGCTATCGCCTGGGCGAACCCGCCTTCGATGTGAAGGAATGTGTCCTGCGTGGCGTGACCTTCGCGGTCCCACTGCGGGTCAAGGTGCGCCTGATCATCTTCGACAAGGAATCGTCGAACAAAGCGATCAAGGACATCAAAGAGCAAGAAGTCTACATGGGTGAAATCCCCCTGATGACTGAGAACGGTACCTTCGTTATCAACGGTACCGAGCGTGTGATCGTTTCCCAGCTGCACCGTTCGCCTGGTGTGTTCTTCGACCACGATCGTGGCAAGACTCACAGCTCCGGCAAGCTGCTGTACTCCGCTCGCATCATCCCTTACCGCGGCTCCTGGCTGGACTTCGAGTTCGACCCGAAGGACTGCGTGTTCGTGCGTATCGACCGTCGCCGCAAACTGCCGGCCTCGGTGCTGCTGCGTGCCCTGGGTTACAGCACTGAAGAAGTGCTGAACACCTTCTACACCACCAACGTGTTCCACATTTCCGGCGAGAAACTCAGCCTGGAACTGGTACCGCAGCGTCTGCGTGGTGAGGTTGCAGTCATGGATATCCATGACGAAACCGGCAAAGTCATCGTCGAGCAGGGCCGCCGTATTACTGCGCGCCACATCAACCAGCTCGAGAAGGCCGGCGTCAAGCAGCTGGACGTTCCAATGGAATACGTCCTGGGCCGCACTACTGCCAAGGCTATTGTGCATCCGGCTACCGGCGAGATCCTGGCTGAATGCAACACCGAGATGACCACTGAACTGCTGATCAAGGTCGCCAAGGCTCAGGTCGTCCGTATCGAGACCCTGTACACCAACGACATCGATTGCGGTCCGTTCATCTCCGACACCCTGAAGATCGACACCACCAGCAACCAGCTGGAAGCCCTGGTCGAGATCTACCGCATGATGCGTCCTGGCGAGCCGCCAACCAAGGATGCTGCCGAGACCCTGTTCAACAACTTGTTCTTCAGCGCCGAGCGTTACGACCTGTCCGCCGTTGGCCGCATGAAGTTCAACCGTCGGATCGGTCGTACCGAGATCGAAGGTTCGGGCGTGCTGAGCAAGGAAGATATCGTCGAGGTTCTGAAGACCCTGGTCGACATCCGTAACGGCAAAGGCATCGTCGACGACATCGACCACCTGGGTAACCGTCGTGTACGTTGCGTCGGTGAGATGGCCGAGAACCAGTTCCGCGTTGGCCTGGTGCGTGTCGAGCGCGCGGTCAAGGAACGCCTGTCGATGGCGGAAAGCGAAGGCCTGATGCCGCAAGACCTGATCAACGCCAAGCCGGTTGCGGCAGCGGTGAAAGAGTTCTTCGGTTCCAGCCAGCTGTCCCAGTTCATGGACCAGAACAACCCGCTCTCCGAGATCACCCACAAGCGCCGCGTCTCCGCACTCGGCCCAGGCGGTCTGACCCGTGAGCGTGCCGGCTTCGAAGTCCGTGACGTACACCCGACCCACTACGGCCGTGTGTGCCCGATCGAGACCCCTGAAGGTCCGAACATCGGTCTGATCAACTCCCTGGCAGCCTATGCCCGCACCAACCAGTACGGCTTCCTGGAAAGCCCGTACCGCGTAGTGAAGGAAGGCGTGGTCAGTGACGACATCGTGTTCCTGTCGGCCATTGAAGAGGCGGATCACGTCATCGCCCAGGCTTCGGCCGCGATGAACGAGAAGAAGCAGCTGATCGATGAGCTGGTAGCTGTTCGTCACCTGAACGAATTCACCGTCAAGGCGCCGGAAGACGTCACCCTGATGGACGTTTCGCCGAAGCAGGTTGTTTCCGTCGCTGCGTCGCTGATTCCGTTCCTCGAGCACGACGACGCCAACCGTGCATTGATGGGTTCGAACATGCAGCGTCAGGCTGTACCGACCCTGCGCGCCGACAAGCCGCTGGTAGGTACCGGCATGGAGCGCAACGTTGCCCGTGACTCCGGTGTCTGCGTGGTTGCTCGTCGCGGTGGCGTGATCGACTCGGTCGACGCCAGCCGTATCGTTGTTCGCGTTGCCGACGACGAAGTGGAAACCGGCGAAGCAGGTGTGGATATCTACAACCTGACTAAGTACACCCGTTCGAACCAGAACACCTGCATCAACCAGCGTCCGCTGGTGAGCAAGGGTGACAAGGTTCAGCGTGGCGACATCATGGCCGACGGCCCGTCCACCGACATGGGTGAACTGGCACTGGGTCAGAACATGCGCATCGCGTTCATGGCGTGGAACGGCTTCAACTTCGAAGACTCCATCTGCCTGTCCGAGCGTGTGGTTCAGGAAGACCGCTTCACCACCATCCACATCCAGGAACTGACCTGTGTGGCGCGTGACACCAAGCTTGGCCCAGAGGAAATCACTGCGGACATCCCGAACGTGGGTGAAGCCGCACTGAACAAGCTGGACGAAGCCGGTATCGTCTACGTGGGTGCCGAAGTCGGCGCTGGCGACATCCTGGTCGGCAAGGTAACGCCAAAAGGCGAAACCCAGCTGACTCCGGAAGAAAAACTGCTGCGCGCAATCTTCGGTGAGAAGGCCAGCGACGTTAAGGACACCTCCCTGCGCGTGCCAACCGGCACCAAGGGTACCGTCATCGACGTACAGGTCTTCACCCGTGATGGCGTCGAGCGCGACAGCCGCGCTCTGGCCATCGAGAAGATGCAGCTGGACGAGATCCGCAAGGACCTCAACGAAGAGTTCCGCATCGTCGAAGGTGCAACCTTCGAGCGTCTGCGTTCTGCTCTGAACGGCCAGGTGGTCGACGGTGGCGCGGGCCTGAAGAAAGGCACCGTGATCACTGACGAAGTGCTGGATGGTCTGGAGCACGGGCAGTGGTTCAAACTGCGCATGGCCGAAGATGCACTGAACGAGCAGCTGGAAAAGGCTCAGCAGTACATCGTCGATCGTCGCCGTCTGCTGGACGACAAGTTCGAAGACAAGAAGCGCAAGTTGCAGCAGGGTGATGACCTGGCACCGGGCGTACTGAAGATCGTCAAGGTTTACCTGGCAATCCGCCGTCGCATCCAGCCGGGTGACAAGATGGCCGGTCGTCACGGTAACAAGGGTGTCGTCTCGGTAATCATGCCGGTCGAAGACATGCCGCACGACGCCAACGGTACTCCGGTCGATGTCGTACTGAACCCGCTGGGTGTACCTTCGCGTATGAACGTCGGTCAGATCCTCGAAACCCACCTGGGCCTGGCGGCCAAAGGTCTGGGCGAGAAGATCGACCGCATGATCGAAGAGCAGCGCAAGGCCGCTGAACTGCGCGTGTTCCTGACCGAGGTCTACAACGAGATCGGCGGTCGTCAGGAAAACCTGGACGAGTTCACCGACGAAGAGATCCTGGCCCTGGCCCACAACCTGAAGAAGGGCGTGCCAATGGCTACCCCGGTCTTCGACGGTGCCAAGGAGCGCGAGATCAAGGCCATGCTGAAGCTGGCCGACCTGCCAGAGAGCGGCCAGATGGTGCTGTTCGATGGCCGTACCGGCAACAAGTTCGAGCGTCCTGTGACCGTTGGTTACATGTACATGCTCAAGCTGAACCACTTGGTGGACGACAAGATGCACGCGCGTTCCACTGGTTCCTACAGCCTGGTTACCCAGCAGCCGCTGGGTGGTAAGGCGCAGTTCGGTGGTCAGCGTTTCGGGGAGATGGAAGTGTGGGCGCTGGAAGCATACGGCGCGGCATACACCCTGCAAGAAATGCTCACAGTGAAGTCGGACGACGTGAACGGCCGTACCAAGATGTACAAGAACATCGTGGATGGCGATCACCGTATGGAGCCGGGCATGCCCGAGTCCTTCAACGTGTTGATCAAAGAGATCCGTTCGCTCGGTATCGATATCGATCTGGAAACCGAATAACACGTGACGCGAAGGGGAGTGGGGCAGGTAATGCCCGCTCCCTGCTCCGCCAGGAGGAAAGGCCTTGAAAGACCTACTGAATTTGCTGAAAAACCAGGGTCAAGTCGAAGAGTTCGACGCCATCCGCATCGGTCTGGCGTCGCCTGAAATGATCCGTTCGTGGTCGTTCGGTGAAGTTAAGAAGCCGGAAACCATCAACTACCGTACGTTCAAGCCTGAGCGTGACGGCCTGTTCTGCGCCAAGATCTTTGGCCCAGTCAAGGACTACGAGTGCCTGTGCGGTAAGTACAAGCGCCTCAAGCACCGCGGCGTGATCTGCGAGAAGTGCGGCGTTGAAGTCGCCCTGGCAAAAGTTCGTCGTGAGCGCATGGCGCACATCGAACTGGCCTCGCCGGTTGCCCACATCTGGTTCCTGAAGTCGCTGCCGTCCCGTATCGGCCTGCTGATGGACATGACCCTGCGTGACATCGAGCGCGTGCTCTACTTCGAGAGCTACGTCGTTATCGACCCGGGCATGACCACCCTGGAAAAAGGTCAACTGCTGAACGACGAGCAGTACTTCGAAGCGCTGGAAGAGTTCGGTGATGACTTCGACGCCCGCATGGGTGCCGAGGCTGTCCGCGAGCTGCTGCACGCTATCGACCTGGAGCACGAGATCGGCCGCCTGCGCGAAGAGATTCCGCAGACCAACTCGGAAACCAAGATCAAGAAGCTGTCCAAGCGCCTGAAGCTGATGGAAGCGTTCCAGGGTTCGGGCAACCTGCCTGAGTGGATGGTCCTGACCGTCCTGCCAGTGCTGCCGCCGGACCTGCGTCCGCTGGTACCGCTGGATGGCGGCCGCTTCGCGACCTCCGACCTGAACGACCTGTATCGTCGCGTGATCAACCGTAACAACCGTCTGAAGCGCCTGCTGGATCTGTCGGCGCCGGACATCATCGTGCGCAACGAAAAGCGCATGCTGCAGGAGGCGGTCGACGCCCTGCTGGACAACGGCCGTCGCGGTCGCGCCATCACTGGCTCGAACAAGCGTCCGCTGAAGTCCCTGGCCGACATGATCAAAGGTAAGCAAGGTCGCTTCCGTCAGAACCTGCTCGGTAAGCGTGTGGACTACTCCGGCCGTTCGGTAATTACCGTAGGCCCGACCCTGCGTCTGCACCAGTGCGGTCTGCCGAAAAAGATGGCTCTCGAGCTGTTCAAGCCGTTCATTTTCGGCAAGCTGGAAATGCGTGGTCTGGCGACCACCATCAAGGCTGCCAAGAAGATGGTCGAGCGTGAGCTGCCAGAGGTGTGGGACGTGCTCGCCGAGGTGATCCGCGAACACCCCGTGCTGCTCAACCGCGCACCGACCCTGCACCGTCTGGGTATCCAGGCATTTGAACCGGTTCTGATCGAAGGCAAGGCTATTCAGCTGCACCCGCTGGTCTGTGCCGCGTACAACGCCGACTTCGACGGTGACCAGATGGCCGTTCACGTGCCGCTGACCCTGGAAGCCCAGCTCGAAGCGCGCGCGCTGATGATGTCGACCAACAACATCCTGTCGCCAGCCAACGGTGAGCCAATCATCGTTCCGTCGCAGGACGTGGTACTGGGTCTGTACTACATGACCCGTGAAGCCATCAACGCCAAGGGCGAAGGTCGCGTGTTCGCCGACCTGCAGGAAGTCGACCGCGTATTCCGCGCCGGCGAGGCTGCCCTGCACGCGAAAATCAAGGTTCGTATCAACGAAACCGTGAAAGAGCGTGACGGCTCCGTGGTCAAGAACACCCGCATCGTCGACACCACCGTCGGCCGTGCGCTGCTGTTCCAGGTTGTACCGGCAGGCCTGCCTTACGACGTGGTCAACCAGCCGATGAAGAAAAAGGCGATCTCCAAGCTGATCAACCAGTGCTACCGCGTGGTTGGTCTGAAAGAGACCGTTATCTTCGCTGACCAGCTGATGTACACCGGTTTCGCTTACTCGACCATTTCCGGCGTTTCGATCGGTGTTAACGACTTCGTTATCCCGGACGAGAAAGCACGCATCATCGGTACCGCTACCGACGAAGTGAAGGAAATCGAGAGCCAGTACGCCTCCGGTCTGGTAACCCAGGGCGAGAAGTACAACAAGGTCATCGACCTGTGGTCGAAGGCGAACGACGAAGTGTCCAAGGCGATGATGGCCAACCTCTCGAAAGAGAAGGTCATCGATCGCGAAGGCAAGGAAGTCGAGCAAGAGTCCTTCAACTCGATGTACATGATGGCTGACTCCGGTGCGCGGGGTTCCGCAGCCCAGATCCGTCAGCTGGCCGGTATGCGTGGCCTGATGGCCAAGCCGGACGGCTCCATCATCGAGACGCCGATCACTGCGAACTTCCGTGAAGGTCTGAGCGTTCTGCAGTACTTCATTTCGACCCACGGTGCTCGTAAGGGTCTGGCGGATACCGCACTGAAGACCGCCAACTCCGGTTACCTGACTCGTCGTCTGGTAGACGTTGCCCAGGATCTGGTTGTTACCGAGATCGACTGCGGCACCGACCAGGGCCTGCTGATGACCCCGCACATCGAAGGTGGTGACGTTGTAGAACCGCTGGGTGAGCGTGTGCTGGGTCGTGTCATCGCCCGTGACGTGTTCAAGCCAGGCACCGAGGACGTCATCGTTCCGGCCGGTACCCTGGTCGACGAGAAGTGGGTCGAATTCATCGAGCTGAACAGCATCGACGAAGTGGTCGTGCGTTCGCCGATCAACTGCGAAACCCGTTACGGCATCTGCGCCAAGTGCTACGGTCGTGACCTGGCTCGCGGTCACCAGGTGAACATCGGTGAAGCTGTCGGCGTTATCGCTGCGCAGTCGATCGGTGAGCCGGGTACCCAGCTGACCATGCGTACGTTCCACATCGGTGGTGCTGCAAGCCGTACCTCGGCTGCCGACAGCGTCCAGGTGAAGAACGGCGGTATGGTGCGTCTGCACAACCTGAAGCAGGTAGAACGTGCCGATGGCAACCTGGTTGCCGTATCGCGTTCGGGCGAGTTGGCCATTGCCGACGAGTTCGGTCGTGAGCGTGAGCGCTACAAGCTGCCTTATGGTGCGGTAATTTCGGTCAAGGAAGGTGAAAAGGTCGAAGCTGGCGCTATCGTCGCCAAGTGGGACCCGCACACCCACCCGATCGTTACCGAACTGAAAGGTACCGTGACCTTCGTTGGCATGGAAGAAGGCATCACCATCAAGCGTCAGACTGACGAATTGACGGGTTTGACCAACATTGAAGTACTGGACGTCAAGGATCGCCCTGCCGCTGGCAAGGAAATCCGTCCTGCTATCAAGATGGTCGACGCTTCTGGCAAGGATCTGTACCTGCCAGGTACCGACGTACCTGCCCAGTACTTCCTGCCGGCCAACGCCCTCGTCGGCGTGGCTGACGGTGCCCAGATCGGTGTTGGTGACGTTATCGCGCGTATCCCGCAAGAAACGTCGAAGACCCGTGACATCACCGGTGGTCTGCCGCGCGTTGCCGACCTGTTCGAAGCGCGCCGTCCGAAAGAGGCCTCGATTCTGGCTGAAGTCAGCGGCACCATCGCGTTCGGCAAGGAGACCAAGGGCAAGCGTCGTCTGGTCATCACCCCGACCGACGGTAGCGATCCGTACGAAGAGCTGATTCCGAAGTGGCGCCACCTGAACGTCTTCGAAGGCGAACAGGTAAACCGCGGCGAAGTTATCTCCGACGGCCCGAGCGATCCGCACGACATTCTGCGTCTGCTGGGTGTGAGCGCGCTGGCGAAGTACATCGTCAACGAGATCCAGGACGTTTACCGTCTGCAAGGCGTTAAGATCAACGACAAGCACATCGAGACCATCCTGCGTCAGATGCTGCGCAAGGTCGAGATAACCGAGTCGGGTGACTCCAGCTTCATCAAGGGCGACCAGATGGAACTGACCCAGGTACTGGTAGAGAACGAGCGTCTCGCCAGCGAGGACAAGTTCATCTCCAAGTTCTCCCGCGTGCTGCTGGGTATCACCAAGGCCTCGCTGTCGACCGAGTCGTTCATCTCCGCGGCTTCCTTCCAGGAAACCACCCGCGTACTGACCGAAGCGGCGGTAACCGGCAAGCGCGACTACCTGCGCGGCCTGAAAGAGAACGTGGTCGTGGGTCGTCTGATTCCGGCCGGTACTGGTCTGGCCTACCACAGCGAGCGTAAGCGTCGCCGTGATGCCGACAAGCCGCTGCGTGTGAGCGCCAGTGAGGTGGAAGCCGCACTGACCGAAGCGCTGAACTCCAGCGGTAACTAAGTACAGGGCAGGGCCCCGGCAAGCCCCGAGCGATCAGCGGCGACATGAAATGTTGCCGATGATCGGGCGGGGAGGGCCGGGGCCTCGTCTTGACTGGGTGCAAGATCCTCTTTAGACTTTTGTACCCTTAAATTTGGTGAGGCTCCGTCTCGCCAATTTTTGGCTTTCTTGCAAGACAATAGCGTCGCAAGACAATCAGTGGAGCTAGTAGATGGCAACTATCAACCAGCTGGTACGTCAGCCGCGTAAGCGTACCGTCGAGAAATCCGACGTACCTGCGCTGCAGAACTGCCCGCAGCGTCGTGGCGTGTGCACCCGCGTGTACACCACCACGCCGAAAAAACCTAACTCGGCACTGCGTAAAGTATGCCGTGTGCGTCTGACCAACGGTTTCGAGGTTTCCTCGTACATCGGTGGTGAAGGCCACAACCTGCAAGAGCACAGCGTCGTCCTGATCCGTGGCGGCCGTGTAAAAGACTTGCCAGGTGTTCGTTACCACACCGTTCGCGGCTCTCTGGATACTTCGGGCGTTAAAGGCCGTAACCAGGGTCGTTCGAAGTACGGTACCAAGCGTCCGAAGTAATCGGCCGTTTGCAGACATCCATTTATTTGAGTCGATAAGAGTAAGGTCGGGCAGGGGTCGAAAGACCTGGTCCCGGGCTAACCTGAAGACCGTTTGAGGGCTTATCATGCCAAGACGTCGTGTAGCAGCAAAACGTGAGATCCTTGACGATCCGAAGTACGGATCCCAGATTCTCGCCAAGTTCATGAACCACGTGATGGAAAGCGGCAAGAAGGCCGTAGCCGAGCGCATCGTTTACGGTGCCCTGGATACCGTCAAAGCACGCAAGAACAGCGACCCCCTGGAAATCTTCGAGAAAGCTCTCGACGCCATCGCTCCGCTGGTCGAAGTTAAGTCCCGCCGTGTTGGCGGTGCCACTTACCAGGTTCCGGTTGAAGTTCGTCCGTCCCGTCGTAACGCTCTGGCAATGCGCTGGCTCGTAGACTACGCCCGCAAGCGCGGCGAGAAGTCGATGGCCCTGCGCCTGGCCGGCGAACTGCTGGATGCTGCTGAAGGCAAGGGTGCTGCAGTCAAGAAGCGTGAAGACGTGCACCGTATGGCCGAGGCCAACAAAGCGTTCTCGCACTACCGCTTCTAATTCAAGCATCAATCATTTTGCGAGGGCTTTATGGCTCGTACTACAGCAATTAACCGCTACCGTAACATCGGTATCTGCGCCCACGTTGACGCGGGCAAGACTACCACTACCGAGCGGATCCTGTTCTACACAGGTCTGAGCCACAAAATGGGCGAGGTGCACGACGGCGCCGCGACCACCGACTGGATGGTGCAGGAGCAGGAGCGCGGTATCACCATTACCTCCGCTGCCGTTACCACCTTCTGGAAAGGTTCCCGTGGTCAGTACGACAACTACCGCGTAAACGTCATCGATACCCCCGGCCACGTTGACTTCACCATTGAAGTAGAGCGTTCGCTGCGTGTACTCGACGGCGCGGTCGTTGTGTTCTGCGGTACCTCCGGCGTTGAGCCGCAGTCCGAAACCGTATGGCGTCAGGCCAACAAGTACGGCGTTCCACGTGTTGTCTACGTGAACAAGATGGACCGTGCTGGTGCCAACTTCCTGCGCGTTGTCGGTCAGATCAAGAACCGCCTGGGTCACACCCCGGTTCCGGTCCAGCTGGCTATCGGTGCAGAAGACGACTTCCAGGGTCAGGTCGACCTGATCAAGATGAAAGCCATCTACTGGAACGAAGACGACAAAGGCACCACCTACCGCGAAGAAGAAATTCCAGCGGACATGGTCGACCTGGCTAACGAATGGCGCAACAACATGGTTGAAGCCGCCGCCGAAGCCAGCGAAGAGCTGATGAACAAGTACCTTGAAGAAGGTGAGCTGACCGTCGAAGAAATCAAGGCAGGCCTGCGCGCGCGCACCCTGGCCAGCGAGATCGTTCCGGCTGTCTGCGGTTCGTCGTTCAAGAACAAGGGCGTTCCCCTGGTTCTCGACGCCGTTATCGACTACCTGCCTGCTCCGACCGAAATTCCTGCGATCAAGGGTATCCATCCTGATCTGGCCGAAGTGCCGAAGGATGAAGTCACCCCAGAGCAGTACGACGAGCGTCATGCTGACGACGATGAGCCGTTCTCGGCTCTGGCGTTCAAGATTGCCACCGACCCGTTCGTTGGTACTCTGACCTTCGTTCGCGTTTACTCGGGCTTCCTGACCTCCGGTGACTCCGTCATCAACTCGGTCAAGGGCAAGAAAGAGCGCGTTGGTCGTATGGTGCAGATGCACGCCAACCAGCGTGAAGAGATCAAGGAAGTGCGTGCGGGCGATATCGCCGCTCTGATCGGCATGAAGGACGTCACCACTGGTGACACCCTGTGCAACGCCGACAAGCCGATCATCCTCGAACGTATGGACTTCCCGGAGCCTGTGATTTCGCTCTCCGTAGAGCCGAAAACCAAGGCTGACCAGGAGAAGATGGGTATCGCACTGGGCAAGCTGGCCCAGGAAGACCCGTCGTTCCGCGTCAAGACCGACGAAGAAACTGGTCAGACCATCATCTCCGGTATGGGTGAGCTGCACCTGGACATCCTCGTTGACCGCATGAAGCGCGAGTTCAACGTCGAAGCCAACATCGGCAAGCCGCAGGTTTCGTACCGCGAGAAGATCACCAAGTCCAACGTCGAGATCGAAGGCAAGTTCGTTCGTCAGTCGGGCGGTCGTGGTCAGTTCGGTCACTGCTGGATCCGTTTCTCGGAGCCGGATCAGGACGACAAGGGCAACATCACCGAAGGTCTGGTGTTCGCCAACGAAGTCGTTGGTGGTGTGATTCCTAAGGAATACATCCCTGCGATCCAGAAGGGTATCGAAGAGCAGATGAAGAACGGCGTTGTTGCCGGCTATCCTCTGATCGGCCTGAAGGCCGCGGTATTCGACGGTTCGTACCACGACGTCGACTCCAACGAAATGGCGTTCAAGATCGCCGCTTCGATGGCAACCAAGCAACTGGCCCAGAAGGGCGGTGGCGTGGTTCTCGAGCCGATCATGAAGGTCGAAGTTGTAACTCCGGAAGACTACCTGGGTGACGTGATGGGTGACCTGAACCGTCGTCGTGGTCTGGTCCAGGGTATGGATGAATCGGTCTCTGGCCGTGTCGTCCGCGCTGAAGTTCCGCTCGGAGAGATGTTCGGTTACGCAACCGACGTTCGTTCCATGTCTCAGGGTCGCGCAAGCTACTCCATGGAATTCTCCAAATACGCCGAAGCTCCGTCGAACATCGTCGAAGCACTCGTTAAAAAACAAGGCTAATCCCCTTTAGGCAAGAGGTTCACTGTCGTGGCTAAAGAAAAATTTGATCGTTCCCTTCCCCACGTTAACGTCGGCACCATCGGCCACGTTGACCACGGTAAGACCACTCTGACCGCAGCTCTGACTCGCGTCTGCTCCGAAGTTTTCGGTTCGGCAGTCGTTGAGTTCGACAAGATCGACTCGGCTCCGGAAGAAAAAGCGCGCGGTATCACCATCAACACCGCTCACGTCGAGTACAACTCGAACATTCGTCACTACGCTCACGTTGACTGCCCAGGTCACGCTGACTACGTGAAGAACATGATCACCGGTGCTGCCCAGATGGACGGCGCGATCCTGGTTTGCTCGGCCGCCGATGGTCCGATGCCACAAACCCGTGAGCACATCCTGCTGTCCCGTCAGGTAGGCGTTCCTTACATCGTGGTCTTCCTGAACAAGGCTGACCTGGTAGACGACGCCGAGCTGCTGGAACTGGTCGAGATGGAAGTTCGCGACCTGCTGTCCACCTACGACTTCCCAGGCGACGATACCCCGATCATCATCGGTTCGGCTCGTATGGCCCTGGAAGGCAAAGACGACAACGAAATGGGTACTACCGCTGTCAAGAAGCTGGTAGAAACTCTGGATGCCTACATCCCTGAGCCAGTTCGTGCCGTTGACCAGCCGTTCCTGATGCCGATCGAAGACGTATTCTCGATCTCGGGTCGTGGTACCGTTGTTACCGGTCGTATCGAGCGTGGTATCGTCCGCGTTCAGGATCCGCTGGAAATCGTTGGTCTGCGTGACACCACCACCACCACCTGCACCGGTGTTGAGATGTTCCGCAAGCTGCTGGACGAAGGTCGTGCTGGCGAGAACTGCGGCGTTCTGCTGCGTGGTACCAAGCGTGACGACGTTGAGCGTGGCCAGGTTCTGGTCAAGCCAGGTTCGGTCAAGCCGCACACCAAGTTCACCGCAGAAGTCTACGTTCTGTCGAAGGAAGAAGGCGGTCGTCACACTCCGTTCTTCAAAGGCTACCGTCCTCAGTTCTACTTCCGTACCACTGACGTGACCGGTAACTGCGAACTGCCGGAAGGCGTTGAAATGGTAATGCCAGGTGACAACATTCAGATGACTGTCACCCTGATCAAGACCATCGCAATGGAAGACGGTCTGCGCTTCGCTATCCGTGAAGGCGGTCGTACCGTCGGCGCCGGCGTCGTAGCAAAAATCATCGAGTAATCACTCGACCGATTGAAAAAACCCCCGCTCAGCGGGGGTTTTTTTTATTGGGTTGACACTAAATGGGGGCGTCTATAGAATCACGCCTCCTTTTAGCGGGCGTAGTGCGTCCGTTGGGAACAGCCTGGAGTCTGAAATCCAATGCAAAATCAGCAAATCCGTATCAGGTTGAAGGCTTTCGACCATCGCCTGATCGACCAATCCACCCAGGAAATCGTGGAAACCGCGAAACGTACTGGTGCACAAGTGCGTGGTCCAATTCCACTGCCTACCCGCAAAGAGCGTTTCACCGTTCTGGTTTCCCCGCACGTCAACAAAGACGCGCGTGACCAGTACGAGATCCGCACTCATAAGCGTGTTCTGGACATCGTCCAGCCAACGGATAAAACCGTTGATGCGCTGATGAAGCTTGATCTGGCGGCAGGTGTGGAAGTACAGATCAGCCTCGGCTAAGACTTCGGTCTGGTCGTGTAACGCTCTGAAATGGGCGGCCATAGCGGGTGAAAGCCCCGTACACTCATGAGGTTTACAACATGACTATTGGTGTAATCGGTCGCAAGTGCGGTATGACCCGCATTTTCACCGAAGAAGGTGTCTCCATTCCGGTCACGGTCATCGAGATCGAGCCGAATCGCGTCACCCAGTTCAAAACTGAAGAAACCGATGGCTACCGTGCAGTGCAAGTCACTGTCGGCGAGCGTCGTGCTTCGCGCGTGACTGCCGCTCAGGCAGGCCACTTCGCCAAGGCCAACGTTGCCGCTGGTCGCGGTGTCTGGGAGTTCCGTCTTGAAGAAGGCGATTTCCAGGCTGGCGATCTGATCAAAGCTGAACTCTTCACTGCAGGCCAGCTGGTAGACGTTACTGGTCAGTCCAAAGGTAAAGGCTTCGCCGGTACCATCAAGCGCTGGAACTTCCGTGGCCAGGACAACACCCACGGTAACTCCGTGTCGCACCGTGTCCCAGGTTCCATCGGCCAGTGCCAGACTCCTGGTCGTGTGTTCAAGGGCAAGAAAATGTCCGGTCACATGGGCGCCGAGCGCGTGACTGTTCAGTCCCTGGAAGTAGTTCGCGTAGACGCTGAACGCAACCTGCTGCTGGTCAAGGGTGCCGTTCCAGGCGCTACTGGCGGCGACGTGGTTGTACGTCCAGCTGTCAAGGCTCGCGGTTAAGGGGAAACTGACATGCAACTCAATGTAAATGACGCTCAGGCGATCGAAGTTTCCGAACTGACTTTCGGTGGCGAATTCAACGAGACGCTGGTACACCAAGCAGTCGTGGCCTACATGGCCGGCGGCCGTCAGGGCACCAAGCAGCAGAAGACCCGTTCCGACGTGGCTGGTGGCGGTAAGCGCCCATGGCGTCAGAAGGGTACTGGCCGTGCTCGTGCTGGTACCACTCGTGGTCCGATCTGGCGTGGCGGTGGTGTAACCTTCGCAGCTCGCCCTCAAGATCACTCGCAGAAGCTCAACAAGAAGATGTACCGCGCAGCCCTGCGCTCCATCCTCGCTGAGCTGGTGCGTAGCGACCGTCTGGTCGTGGTTCAGGACTTCGCTGTTGAAGCACCGAAAACCAAAGATCTGCTGAACAAGCTGAACGGCATGGGTCTGAACGACGTACTGATCGTTTCCGACGCTGTTGATCAGAACCTGTACCTGGCTGCTCGCAACCTGCCGCACGTTGACGTACGTGACGTACAAGGTTCCGACCCGGTCAGTCTGATCGCATACGAGAAAGTGTTGATCACTGTCTCGGCCGTGAAGAAATTCGAGGAGCTGCTGGGATGAACCAGGAACGCGTATTCAAAGTCCTCCTTGGCCCGCACGTTTCCGAGAAGGCTACCGTTCTGGCTGAGAAAAAAGGCCAGTTCGTATTCAAGGTTGCTACCGATGCAACCAAGCTGGAAATCAAGAAAGCTGTCGAAGGCCTGTTCAACGTAAAGGTTGAAAACGTGTCGACTGTTAACGTTCTGGGTAAAACCAAGCGTACCGCACGTGGTCTGGGCAAGCGTAATGACTGGAAGAAGGCGATCGTCTCCCTTCAGCCAGGCCAAGATCTCGATTTCAGCAGCAGTGCTGAGTAAGGAAGGGGTGCATCATGGCAATCGTTAAATGCAAACCGACTTCCCCTGGCCGCCGTTTCGTGGTCAAGGTGGTCAACCAGGAGCTGCACAAAGGCGCTCCTCACGCACCGCTGATCGAGAAAAAATCGAAGTCTGGTGGTCGTAACAACAATGGCCGCATCACCACTCGTCACGTTGGTGGTGGTCATAAGCAGCATTACCGTCTGGTCGACTTCCGTCGCAACGACAAAGATGGCATTCCAGCCACTGTCGAGCGTATCGAATACGACCCGAACCGTACTGCTCACATCGCCCTGCTGTGCTACGCAGACGGTGAGCGTCGCTACATCATCGCCCCTAAAGGCGTGAGCGCTGGTGACCAGCTGATCGCAGGTGCCCTGGCCCCAATCAAGGCCGGTAACTCCCTGCAGCTGCGCAATATCCCAGTAGGTAGCACCATTCACGGCATCGAACTGAAGCCGGGTAAAGGTGCTCAGATCGCTCGTTCCGCTGGTGCTTCGGCTCAGCTGATCGCTCGTGAAGGCGTCTACGTGACTCTGCGTCTGCGTTCCGGTGAGATGCGTAAAGTACTGGCTGAGTGCCGTGCGACCCTGGGCGAAGTCTCGAACTCCGAGCACAGCCTGCGTTCGCTGGGTAAAGCTGGTGCCAAACGCTGGCGCGGCGTTCGCCCAACCGTTCGTGGTGTTGCCATGAACCCGGTTGACCACCCACATGGTGGTGGTGAAGGTCGTACCTCCGGTGGTCGTCATCCGGTATCGCCATGGGGCTTCCCAACCAAGGGTGCGAAGACCCGTGGTAATAAGCGTACCGACAACATGATCGTCCGTCGTCGCAAGTAACTAGAGGGATACGACAGTGCCACGTTCTCTGAAAAAAGGTCCTTTTATCGATCTTCACCTGCTGAAGAAGGTCGAAGTGGCGGTGGAGAAGAACGATCGCAAGCCAGTTAAAACCTGGTCGCGCCGTTCGATGATCCTGCCACAAATGGTCGGTCTGACCATCGCGGTACACAACGGTCGTCAACATGTCCCAGTTCTGGTGAACGAAGACATGGTCGGCCACAAACTGGGCGAGTTCGCCGGTACCCGCACCTATCGCGGGCACGTGGCTGACAAGAAAGCCAAGCGTTAAGGGGTAAGGAAATGGAAGTAGCCGCTAAGTTGTCGGGCGCTCGCATCTCCGCCCAGAAAGCCCGCTTGGTCGCCGACCAGATCCGCGGGAAGAAGGTGGGCGAAGCGCTCAACCTGTTGGCCTTCAGCAGCAAAAAAGCCGCTGAAATCATGAAGAAAGTCCTCGAGTCGGCCGTTGCCAACGCCGAACACAACGAAGGCGCAGACGTTGATGACCTGAAGGTCTCCACCGTCTTCGTCAACGAAGGGCGTTCGCTGAAGCGCATCATGCCACGTGCCAAAGGCCGTGCTGATCGCATCGTCAAGCGGTCTTGCCATATCACTGTCAAGGTTGCGGACAAGTAACGGAGTCGATCAGATGGGTCAGAAAGTACATCCCACTGGCATTCGCCTGGGAATCGTCAAGGAGCACACCTCCGTCTGGTACGCAGACGGTGCTACTTACGCAGATTACCTGTTGAAGGATCTGAAAACGCGTGAGTACCTCCAAGACAAACTAAAAAGCGCGTCCGTAAGCCGTATCGATATTCATCGTCCGGCTCAAACTGCACGCATCACCATCCACACCGCTCGTCCCGGTATCGTTATCGGTAAGAAAGGTGAAGATGTCGAGAAGCTGCGTCAGGACCTGACCAAGCAGATGGGTGTGCCTGTGCACATCAACATCGAAGAGATCCGCAAGCCGGAACTCGACGCTATGCTGGTTGCGCAGAGCGTAGCTCAGCAGCTGGAGCGCCGCGTAATGTTCCGTCGCGCCATGAAGCGCGCCGTACAGAACGCCATGCGTATTGGTGCCAAGGGCATCAAGATCCAGGTGAGCGGTCGTCTCGGCGGTGCTGAGATTGCTCGTACCGAGTGGTATCGCGAAGGTCGTGTGCCTCTGCACACCCTGCGTGCCGATATCGACTACAACACCTACGAAGCTCACACCACTTACGGTGTGATCGGTGTGAAGGTTTGGATCTTCAAAGGCGAAGTTATTGGTGGTCGCCAAGAAGAACTGAAACCACAAGCACCAGCGCCTCGTAAAAAAGCTGCTAAGTAAGGGGTACGCCAAATGTTGCAACCAAAGCGTACAAAATTCCGCAAGCAGATGACTGGCCACAACCGTGGTCTGGCACTGCGCGGTAGCAAAGTCAGCTTCGGCGAATTCGCCCTGAAAGCTGTTGCTCGCGGTCGCCTCACCGCTCGCCAGATCGAGTCCGCACGTCGTGCGCTGACCCGTCACGTAAAACGTGGCGGTAAGATCTGGATCCGTGTGTTCCCGGACAAGCCGATCTCCAAGAAGCCTCTCGAGGTTCGTATGGGTAAAGGTAAGGGTTCCGTGGAATACTGGGTTGCCCAGATTCAGCCAGGCAAAGTCCTGTATGAAATCGAGGGTGTTTCTGAAGAGCTGGCGCGCGAAGCTTTCGCCCTGGCTGCTGCAAAGCTGCCTCTCGCCACCTCCTTTGTTAAGCGGACGGTGATGTGATGAAAGCGAATGAACTTCGTGAAAAATCGGCACAGCAACTGAATGAGCAACTGCTCGGCTTGCTGCGCGACCAGTTCAATCTGCGTATGCAGAAAGCAACTGGCCAGTTGGGGCAGTCGCACCTGCTCTCGCAAGTTAAGCGTGACATCGCTCGCGTGAAAACTGTGCTCAACCAGCAGGCAGGTAAGTGATCATGGCTGAAGCTGAAAAAACCGTCCGTACGCTGACTGGCCGTGTCGTCAGCGACAAAATGGACAAGACCATCACCGTTCTGATCGAGCGTCGCGTAAAGCACCCGATCTACGGTAAATACGTTAAGCGTTCGACTAAGCTGCACGCGCACGACGAAGCCAACCAGTGCAAGATCGGCGACAAGGTTTCCATCCGTGAAACCCGTCCGCTGGCCAAGACCAAGTCCTGGGCACTGGTTGAAGTCCTCGAACGCGCTGTTGAAGTCTAAGGGCTAGGGGTCGGAGAAATTTTATGATTCAGACTCAATCCATGCTCGATGTGGCCGATAACAGCGGCGCTCGTCGCGTCATGTGCATCAAGGTGCTCGGTGGTTCGCACCGCCGTTACGCCGGCATCGGTGACATCATCAAGGTAACCGTCAAGGAAGCAATTCCGCGCGGTAAGGTCAAGAAAGGCCAAGTGATGACTGCTGTTGTCGTGCGCACCCGTCACGGTGTTCGTCGCGCTGACGGTTCCATCATTCGTTTCGACGGCAACGCTGCTGTTCTGCTGAACAACAAGCAAGAGCCGATCGGCACTCGCATCTTCGGGCCAGTGACCCGTGAACTTCGTACCGAGAAGTTCATGAAGATCGTCTCGCTCGCCCCTGAAGTGCTGTAAGGAGATCCGACATGCAAAAGATTCGTCGTGACGACGAGATCATCGTGATCGCCGGCAAAGACAAAGGTAAGCGCGGTAAGGTGCTGAAGGTTCTGGCTGACAACCGTCTGGTTGTTGGTGGTGTGAACCTGGTCAAGCGTCATACCAAGCCTAACCCGATGGCGGGCGTACAGGGCGGTATCGTCGAAAAAGAAGCGCCTCTGCACGCTTCCAACGTTGCCATCTTCAACGGCGAAACCAACAAGGCTGACCGCGTTGGTTTCAAAGTAGAAGACGGTAAAAAAATTCGTGTCTTCAAGTCGACCCAAAAAGCGGTTGATGCTTGAACACTGCTAGGTAGAAGACCATGGCACGACTGAAAGAGATTTACCGGAACGAAATCGCTCCTAAGCTTAAGGAAGAACTTAAGCTGTCGAACGTGATGGAAGTTCCGCGCGTTACCAAGATCACCCTGAACATGGGTCTGGGCGAAGCGATCGGCGACAAGAAAGTCATCGAGCACGCTGTTGCCGACCTGGAAAAGATCACCGGTCAAAAGCCGGTCGTGACTTTCGCTCGTAAATCCATCGCGGGCTTCAAAGTCCGTGAAGGCTGGCCGATCGGTGTCAAGGTGACCCTGCGTCGCGACAAGATGTACGAATTCCTGGACCGCCTGCTGGCGATCTCCCTGCCTCGGGTTCGCGACTTCCGCGGCCTGAATGCCAAGTCCTTCGATGGCCGTGGCAACTACAGCATGGGCGTGAAAGAGCAGATCATCTTCCCGGAAATCGACTACGACAAGATCGATGCTCTGCGCGGTTTGGACATCACCCTGACCACCACTGCTCGTTCGGACGACGAAGGCCGCGCTCTGCTGCGTGCTTTCAAGTTCCCGTTCCGCAACTGATTGGAGTAGGAAAATGGCCAAGAAGAGCATGAAAAACCGCGAGCTGAAGCGTCAGCTCACGGTAGCCAAGTACGCCAAAAAGCGTGCCGAGCTGAAAGCGACCATCGTCAACCTGAACGCCTCTCCTGAAGAGCGTTTCGCTGCCGTTGTCGCCCTGCAGAAGCAGCCACGTGATGCCAGCGCTTCGCGTCTGCGCAACCGTTGCCGCCTGACCGGTCGTCCTCACGGTGTATACCGTAAGTTCGGCCTGGGCCGTAACATGCTGCGTCAAGCTGCAATGCGCGGTGACGTACCAGGTCTGGTCAAGGCCTCCTGGTAATCGCAGCAGGCTGGATCCCGGCGGAAGGGGAGCAATCTTCCGACCGCCGGTGACCTCGCCAACAAACAAGCCCCTATATGGGGCTTGTTTCGTTTCTACCTTGTGTCTAGAATGACCGGCTCACCTGAGCCTGGGTTTTTTGCCCTGTCCGCTCGGGTGGTTGTGATAGCCGCAAGGCTAATAATTCTTGTATCAGGAGCATCTAGCCCATGAGTATGCAGGACCCGTTAGCGGACATGCTAACTCGCATCCGTAATGCCCAGATGGCTGAAAAGTCCGTCGTAAGCATGCCTTCCTCCACCCTGAAGGTCGCGGTTGCCAAAGTTCTGAAAGACGAAGGTTACATCGCCGGCTACCAGGTAACTGGTGAGGCCAAGCCTTCCCTGTCGATCGAACTGAAGTACTTCGAAGGCCGTCCGGTCATCGAGGAACTGAAGCGCTCCAGCCGTCCAGGCCTGCGCCAGTACAAGTCCGTCGCAGAACTGCCGAAAGTACGTGGCGGTCTGGGCGTGTCTATCGTCTCCACCAACAAAGGTGTGATGACTGATCGCGCTGCGCGCGCTGCCGGTGTCGGCGGCGAAGTTCTGTGCACAGTGTTCTAAGGGGAGATAGGCATGTCTCGCGTCGCTAAGAACCCCGTTAAGCTGCCAGCAGGCGTCGAAGTCAAATTCGCCGGCCAGCAGCTTTCGGTGAAGGGTGCCAAAGGCACTCTCGAACTGAACGTTCACTCGTCTGTTGAAGTTACCGAAGAGTCTGGCGAGCTGCGTTTCGTCGCTCGTAACGGTGACCAGCAAGCTCGCGCCATGGCCGGTACCACCCGCGCTCTGGTGAACAACATGGTCCAGGGCGTAAGCCAAGGCTTCGAGCGCAAGCTCCAGCTGGTCGGTGTTGGTTACAAGGCACAGGCCAAGGGCACCGTCCTGAACCTGGCCCTGGGCTTCTCGCACCCAGTGGACTACGAACTGCCAGCCGGTATCACCGCTGAAACCCCAAGCCAGACCGACATCCTGATCAAGGGTATCGACAAGCAGCTGGTGGGTCAGGTGGCCGCTGAAATCCGCGACTTCCGTCCGCCAGAGCCTTACAAAGGCAAGGGTGTGCGTTACGCGGACGAAGTAGTCCGTCGTAAAGAAGCCAAGAAGAAGTAGGGCCTAGCAAATGACCGACAAAAAAGTTACTCGACTGCGTCGCGCTCGCAAAGCACGTCTCAAGATGCACGAACTCGAAGTCGTGCGCCTGTGCGTGTTCCGCTCCTCGCAGCACATCTACGCCCAGGTCATTTCGGCCGACGGCAGCAAGGTTCTGGCAAGCGCCTCGACCTTGGACAAAGAACTGCGTGATGGCGCCACTGGCAACATCGACGCGGCCACTAAGGTTGGCAAGCTGGTAGCTGAGCGTGCGAAAGCCGCCGGTGTATCTCAAGTTGCCTTTGACCGTTCCGGCTTCAAGTACCATGGCCGCGTCAAAGCGCTGGCCGATGCTGCTCGTGAAGGCGGGCTGGAGTTCTAAGTTATGGCAAATAACGATCAAAAGCGCGACGAAGGCTACATCGAGAAGCTGGTTCAAGTTAACCGCGTTGCCAAAACCGTAAAAGGCGGCCGTATCTTCACCTTCACCGCGCTGACCGTGGTAGGTGATGGTAAGGGCCGTGTTGGCTTCGGCCGTGGCAAATCGCGCGAAGTACCTGCCGCGATCCAGAAAGCCATGGAAGCTGCTCGCCGCAACATGATCCAGGTTGACCTGAAGGGCACCACCCTGCAGTACGCCACCAAGGCTGCCCACGGCGCCTCGAAGGTTTACATGCAGCCTGCCTCGGAAGGTACCGGTATCATCGCCGGTGGCGCAATGCGTGCTGTCCTGGAAGTTGCTGGTGTTCAGAACGTTCTGGCCAAGTGCTACGGTTCGACCAACCCTGTGAACGTGGTTTACGCCACCTTCAAGGGTCTGAAAGCCATGCAATCTCCTGAATCCATTGCTGCCAAGCGCGGCAAGAGCGTCGAGGAGATCTTCTGATCATGGCAACCGTAAAAGTAACGCTGATCAAGAGCGTCTCGGGCCGTCTGCCTAACCACAAGCTGTGCGTTAAGGGCCTGGGTCTGCGTCGCATCGGTCACACTGTAGAAGTCCAGGATACTCCCGAAAACCGCGGGATGATCAACAAGGCTTACTACATGCTGAAGGTCGAGGGTTAATCGATGAAACTCAATGATCTGAGTCCAGCGCCGGGTTCCCGTCGCGAGAAGCATCGTCCAGGTCGTGGTATCGGTAGCGGTCTGGGCAAGACCGGCGGCCGTGGCCACAAAGGTCAGACTTCCCGTTCGGGTGGTTCGATCGCTCCTGGCTTCGAAGGCGGTCAACAGCCGCTGCACCGTCGTCTGCCGAAGTTCGGCTTCGTTTCCCTGAAAGCCATGGACCGCGCCGAAGTGCGTCTGTCCGAGCTGGCCAAGGTGGAAGGCGACGTGATCTCCGTGCAATCCCTGAAGGATGCCAACGTGATCGGCCAGAACGTACAGCGCGTGAAAATCATGCTGTCTGGCGAAGTCACTCGCGCAGTCACCATCAAGGGTATCGCAGCCACCAAGGGTGCGCGTGCGGCTATCGAAGCAGCTGGCGGCAAGTTCGAGGAATAAATGGCTAAGCAAGGTGCTCTCTCTTCGCTCGGTAAGGGCGGGATGTCGGAACTCTGGGCTCGTCTGCGCTTTCTGTTCATGGCGATCATCGTCTATCGGATAGGTGCGCATATCCCGGTTCCTGGCATCAATCCAGACCGTCTGGCGGATCTGTTTCGGCAGAATGAGGGGACCATTCTTAGCTTGTTCAACATGTTTTCCGGTGGCGCGCTTGAGCGCATGAGCATCTTTGCACTGGGGATCATGCCGTACATCTCGGCATCGATCATCATGCAGCTGATGACGGCGGTCAGTCCGCAACTGGAACAGTTGAAGAAGGAAGGTGAAGCTGGCCGTCGCAAGATCAGCCAGTACACCCGCTACGGCACCGTTATCCTGGCACTGGTTCAAGCCATTGGCATGTCCATTGGCCTGGCCAACCAGGGCGTTGCGTTTTCTGTAGGCCTGGGCTTCCATGTCGTTGCCGTCTCCACCTTCGTGGCAGGCGCGATGTTCATGATGTGGCTGGGCGAGCAGATCACCGAGCGCGGTGTGGGCAACGGTATCTCGATGTTGATCTTCGCGGGTATCGTTGCCGGTCTTCCGAGAGCAATCGGGCAGTCTTTCGAGTCTGCGCGCACAGGCGATATCAACATTTTCGCCCTGGTCGCTATCGGTTTGCTGGCAGTAGCGATTATCGGTTTTGTGGTGTTCATTGAGCGTGGTCAGCGTCGTATCGCCGTTCACTACGCCAAGCGTCAGCAGGGCCGCAAGGTCTTCGCTGCGCAGACCAGCCACTTGCCGCTGAAGGTGAACATGGCGGGGGTTATCCCGGCCATTTTCGCGAGCAGCATTCTGCTGTTCCCGGCTTCGCTGGGTGCCTGGTTCGGTCAGTCCGAAGGTATGGGCTGGCTGCAGGACATCTCGCAGTCGATCGCTCCTGGTCAGCCGTTGAACATTCTGCTGTTTAGTGCAGGGATCATTTTCTTCTGCTTCTTCTACACAGCGCTGATGTTCAACCCGAAAGACGTAGCGGAAAACCTGAAGAAGTCCGGTGCCTTTATTCCGGGTATCCGTCCTGGTGAGCAGTCGGCACGCTACATTGATGGCGTTCTGACCCGTCTGACCATGTTCGGTGCTCTTTACATGATGGCCGTCTGCCTTCTGCCCCAGTTCCTGGTGGTGGCAGCAAATGTGCCGTTCTACCTTGGCGGGACCTCGTTGCTGATTGTGGTAGTGGTTGTGATGGACTTCATGTCCCAAGTACAATCGCACCTCGTTTCGCACCAGTACGAATCCCTGATGAAGAAAGCCAACCTGAAAGGCTACGGTGGCAGCGGTCTGCTGCGCTGATACGCCCCTAAGGTTCGAGGAGTCGGTAATGAAAGTTCGTGCATCGGTGAAAAAGCTGTGCCGTAACTGCAAGATCATCCGTCGCGAAGGCGTCGTACGAGTGATCTGCAGCGCGGAACCGCGTCACAAACAGCGCCAAGGCTGAGTGTGATCTGCGCTTCAAACCCAGCAGCTAGTGTGCTGCTGGGTTGATTATTCGTTTCTACAGCGATATTATCTCGCGCCCTATTTCTTGGCTTCCGGGGCGTAGGTAGCTGTCAATTGGAGTCCCACTGAATGGCCCGTATTGCAGGCGTCAACATTCCAGATAACAAGCATGCTGTTATCTCGCTGACCTACATCTATGGTGTCGGTCGCACAACTGCACAGAAGATCTGTGCAGACGCTGGTGTAAACCCAGCCGCTAAGATCAAGGATCTGAGCGACGAGCAAATCGAAACCCTGCGTGGCGAAGTCGCGAAGTTCACCACCGAAGGTGACCTGCGTCGTGACATCAACATGAAGATCAAGCGCTTGATGGACCTGGGTTGCTACCGCGGCCTGCGTCATCGTAAAGGTCTGCCGGTTCGCGGTCAGCGCACCAAGACCAACGCACGCACCCGTAAGGGCCCGCGTAAGCCGATCCGCAAGTAATCGCCCAGGAATATAGACATGGCAAAACCTGCTGCTCGTCCTCGTAAGAAAGTCAAAAAGACAGTGGTTGATGGCATCGCCCACATCCATGCCTCTTTCAACAACACCATCGTGACCATCACCGACCGTCAGGGCAACGCGTTGTCCTGGGCGACCTCCGGTGGTTCGGGTTTCCGTGGTTCGCGCAAATCCACCCCGTTCGCAGCCCAGATCGCTGCTGAGCGTGCTGGTCAAGCTGCGCTGGAATACGGTCTGAAGAACCTCGACGTAAACGTCAAGGGTCCAGGTCCAGGTCGTGAGTCCGCCGTTCGTGCACTGAACAGCTGCGGCTACAAGATCGCCAGCATCACCGACGTGACGCCAATCCCGCACAACGGGTGCCGTCCGCCGAAGAAGCGTCGCGTGTAATCAGGAGACAGATAAATGGCACGTTACATTGGTCCAAAATGCAAACTGTCTCGTCGTGAAGGCACTGACCTGTTCCTGAAGAGCGGCGTTCGCGCTCTGGAATCGAAGTGCAACATCGAAGCAGCCCCAGGTATCCACGGCCAGCGCCGTGGCCGTCAGTCCGACTACGGTACCCAGCTGCGCGAGAAGCAAAAAGTTCGTCGTATCTACGGTGTTCTGGAGCGTCAGTTCCGCGGTTACTACCAGGCTGCAGCCTCGAAAAAAGGCGCAACCGGTGAGAACCTGCTGCAACTGCTCGAGTGCCGTCTGGATAACGTCGTCTACCGTATGGGCTTCGGCTCGACTCGTTCCGAGTCCCGTCAGCTGGTTTCGCACAAAGCGATCAGCGTCAACGGTAAGACTGTAAACATTCCATCCTACCAAGTTCGTCCGGGTGACGTGGTCGCGGTTCGCGAGAAGTCGCTGAACCAGCTGCGCATTGTTCAAGCCCTTGAACTGTGCGCCCAGCGTGGCCGCGTTGAGTGGGTTGACGTGGATGCTGCTAAAAAGTCGGGCGTTTTCAAGAACGTTCCTGCTCGCAGCGACCTGTCTGCCGACATCAACGAGAACCTGATTGTCGAGCTCTACTCCAAGTAAGGGCTAGAAAATAGGTGCATCCATGCAGATTTCGGTAAATGAGTTCCTGACTCCCCGCCACATTGATGTGCAGGTAGTCAGTCCGACCCGCGCCAAGATTACGCTCGAGCCTCTCGAGCGTGGTTTCGGCCATACCCTGGGCAACGCGCTGCGCCGCATCCTGTTGTCCTCCATGCCTGGCTGTGCAGTAGTCGAGGCCGAGATCGACGGCGTACTCCACGAGTACTCCGCGATCGAAGGTGTTCAGGAAGATGTCATTGAAATCCTGTTGAACCTGAAAGGCCTGGCTATCAAACTGCACGGTCGTGACGAAGTTACGCTGACCTTGTCGAAAAAGGGTTCGGGGGTGGTTACCGCTGCCGATATTCAGCTGGATCACGATGTCGAGATCGTCAACCCCGATCACGTAATCGCGAACCTGGCGTCGAACGGCGCCCTGAACATGAAGCTCACTGTAGCTCGTGGTCGTGGTTACGAGCCGGCCGACTCCCGTCAAACCGACGAAGACGAAAGCCGTAGCATTGGCCGTCTGCAGTTGGACGCTTCGTTCAGCCCGGTGCGTCGTATCGCCTATGTGGTCGAGAACGCCCGTGTTGAACAGCGTACCAACCTGGACAAGCTGGTCATTGATCTGGAAACCAACGGCACCCTGGATCCTGAAGAGGCTATCCGCCGCGCTGCGACCATCCTGCAACAGCAGCTGGCCGCGTTCGTCGACCTCAAAGGTGACAGCGAGCCTGTCGTAGTCGAGCAGGAAGACGAGATCGATCCGATCCTGCTGCGTCCTGTTGACGACCTGGAACTGACTGTACGTTCGGCCAACTGCCTCAAGGCGGAGAACATCTACTACATCGGCGACCTGATTCAGCGTACCGAAGTAGAGCTGTTGAAGACTCCTAACCTGGGCAAGAAGTCCCTGACTGAAATCAAGGACGTCCTGGCCTCTCGTGGTCTGTCTCTCGGCATGCGCCTCGACAACTGGCCGCCTGCAAGTCTTAAGAAAGACGACAAGGCGACCGCCTGATCGTCGTAATCACCGAACGTAGTGTTTGGTAAGGAATGAATCATGCGTCATCGTAAAAGTGGACGTCACCTGAGCCGTACCAGCTCTCACCGCAAGGCTATGTTCCAGAACATGGCAGTGTCGCTGATCGAGCACGAGCTGATCAAAACCACCCTGCCGAAAGCCAAGGAACTGCGCCGCGTTGCCGAGCCGCTGATCACCCTGGCCAAGGAAGACAGCGTAGCTAACCGCCGTCTGGCCTTCGATCGTACCCGTTCGAAGTCCGCTGTTGGCAAGCTGTTCAACGACCTGGGCAAGCGTTACGCCACCCGTCAGGGCGGCTACCTGCGCATCCTGAAGTGCGGTTTCCGCGCTGGCGACAACGCTCCTATGGCGTACGTCGAGCTGGTTGATCGTCCGGTCGGCGGTGCTGTAGAAGCTGCTGAGTAAGACGTTCTGTCTGCTACAAAGAACCGGGCCTAGTGCCCGGTTTTTTGTTTCAAGATGTATTGTTTATTTCTATTGATTCAAGTCATGTAATGCATTTGTTCTTGTAACCTTGCTCGTCAATACTCTCTCCAGAGCCGATTAGCCGGCGCTTGAAGACCGATAAGGAGAGCCCATGAGCAAGATTCTCACCACCGCCAGCGGTGCACCTGTAGCAGACAACCAGAATTCCCGTTCCGCCGGCCCGCGCGGCCCGCTGCTGCTCGACGACTTCCACCTGATCGAGAAGCTCGCCCACTTCAATCGCGAGAACATTCCTGAGCGCCGCGTACACGCAAAAGGCTCGGGCGCCTACGGCACCTTTACCGTCACCCGCGATATCACCGGTTACACCAGTGCCAAGTTGTTTGAACAGGTTGGCAAGCAGACCGAAACCTTCCTGCGCTTCTCCACCGTTGGTGGTGAGCGTGGCTCCGCTGATACCGAGCGCGATCCCCGTGGTTTTGCCGTCAAGTTCTACACCGAGGAAGGTAACTGGGACATCGTCGGCAACAACACGCCGGTGTTCTTCATCCGTGACCCACTGAAGTTCCCGGACTTTATCCACACCCAGAAGCGTCACCCACAATCCAACCTGAAGAACGCTCAGATGATGTGGGACTTCTGGTCACACTCTCCCGAGGCGCTGCATCAGGTCACCATTCTGTTCTCCGATCGCGGCATTCCGGACGGCTACCGCCACATGCACGGCTTCGGTAGCCATACCTACAGCCTGATCAATGCCAAGGGTGAACGCACCTGGGTCAAATGGCACTTCAAGACCCAGCAAGGCATCAAGAACCTCGCACCGGCAGATGCTGCGCGCCTGGCAGGTACTGACCCGGACTACGCCCAGCGCGACCTGTTCGAAGCCATCGAGCGGGGCGATTACCCACGCTGGACCGTATGCATCCAGGTGATGAGCGAGGCCGAGGCTGCCAGCCGCGACGAAAACCCCTTCGACGTGACCAAGACCTGGTCGCAGAAGGTCTACCCGCTGATTGAAGTGGGCGTGCTGGAGCTCAACCGTAACCCGCTCAACTACTTTGCCGAGGTCGAGCAGGCTGCGTTTGGCCCGAGCAACATGGTGCCGGGTGTTGGCCTGTCGCCGGACCGCATGCTGCAAGGGCGGGTATTCGCCTACGCCGACGCGCACCGCTACCGGGTGGGCACCAACCATCAGCAACTGCCGGTGAACGCACCACGCTGCCCGGTCAACAGCTACCAGCGTGATGGTTCCATGGCCACTGCTACTTACGGCAGCGCGCCGAACTATGAGCCCAACAGCTACAGCGATGCGCCGAAGCAGTCGCCAAGCCACGCCGAGCCTGCACTGGCCCTGAATGGTTCGGCAGACCGCTACGACCACCGCGAGGACACCGACTACTACAGCCACGCCGGCGCGCTGTTCCGCCTGATGAACGATGAGCAGAAAGCCCTGCTGATAAACAACATTGCCGGCACCATGGCAGGCGTCAGCGAAGACGTGATCCGGCGTCAGCTGCAATACTTCTTCAAGGCCGATCCGGCCTATGGCGAAGGGGTTGCCAAGGCCTTGGGCATCAATCTCGCCTAAGTCGAAGTGATAAGAAGAACCGCCCTCATTTGGGCGGTTTTTCAATGAATATCACTACTGTTTAACCGATTTTTTGCTTCTAATTGCGCGGTTTTTCAGTGACCGCAGGCAAAAGCTGGTTCACACTATATGGCATAGACGTTTTCACATGGAGAAGCAGGGCGATGCAAGGTCACCCGGACGTAATCAACTACCTCGTTACGCTGCTGAAGGGCGAACTGGCGGCTCGCGACCAGTACTTCATTCACTCGCGTATGTACGAAGACTGGGGCCTGTCCAAGCTCTACGAGCGCATCAACCACGAAATGGAAGAAGAGACGCAGCACGCCGATGCCCTGATGCGTCGCATCCTCATGCTCGAAGGCACCCCTGACATGCGCGCGGATGACCTGGAAGTGGGCAGCACCGTGCCGGAAATGATCGAGGCCGACCTCAAGCTCGAGTACAAGGTACGCGGCGCGCTGTGCAAAGGCATCGAACTGTGCGAACTGCACAAGGACTACATCAGCCGCGATATCCTGCGCGCACAGTTGGCTGATACCGAAGAAGATCACACCTACTGGCTGGAGAAGCAGCAGGGGCTGATCAAGGCCATTGGCCTGGAGAATTACCTGCAGTCGCAGATGTAAAAGCCTGGGGCTGCTTTGCAGCCCTATCGCGACACAAGGCCGCTCCTACATTTGATCGCGTCAATCCAGAGATTACGCGATCGCCTGTAGGAGCGGCCTTGTGTCGCGAAAGGGGCGCAAAGCGCCCCCCGAGGCCTTACGCCCGATCCCGCTCCAGCAACGGTTTCAGGTAGTGCCCGGTATACGACTGCTTCATCGTACTCAGTTCTTCCGGCGTACCGCAGGCGATGATCTGCCCGCCTTTCGAGCCACCCTCCGGCCCCAGATCCACCAGCCAATCCGCGGTCTTGATCACATCCAGGTTGTGCTCGATCACCACCACGGTATTGCCGTGGTCGCGCAGGCGATGCAGCACGTCCAGCAACTGCTGAATATCGGCAAAGTGCAGGCCCGTGGTCGGCTCGTCGAGGATGTACAGGGTCTTGCCGGTGTCACGCTTGGACAGTTCGCGCGACAGCTTCACTCGCTGTGCCTCACCGCCCGACAGCGTGGTCGCCGACTGGCCCAGCTTGATGTATGACAGCCCCACATCCATCAACGTCTGCAGCTTGCGCGCCAGCGCCGGCACTGCGTCGAAGAACTCGCGGGCATCCTCGATGGTCATTTCCAGCACCTCGTGGATGTTCTTGCCCTTGTACTTGATCTCCAGGGTTTCGCGGTTGTAGCGCTTGCTCTTGCACACGTCGCACGGCACATAGATGTCCGGCAGGAAGTGCATCTCCACCTTGATCAGGCCATCGCCCTGGCAGGCCTCGCAACGGCCTCCCTTGACGTTGAACGAGAAACGCCCCGGACCATAGCCGCGCGAACGCGATTCCGGCACACCGGAGAACAGCTCGCGGATCGGCGTGAAGATGCCGGTGTAGGTCGCCGGGTTCGAGCGAGGGGTGCGGCCGATCGGGCTCTGGTCGATGTCCACTACCTTGTCCAGGTGCTGCAGGCCATCCATGCTGGCATGCGGCGCCGCTTCCAGGCTGCTTGAGCCATTCAGGGCGGTCGCGGCCAGTGGGAACAGGGTGTTGTTGATCAATGTCGACTTGCCCGAACCGGACACCCCCGTCACGCAGGTCAGCAGGCCGATCGGGATTTCAAGGTCGACGTTTTGCAGGTTGTTGCCACGCGCGCCCTTGAGCTTGAGTTGCAGCTTCTTGTTGCGCGGCGTGCGCTTGGCCGGCACTACGATCTTCTTTCGCCCTGACAGGTACTTGCCGGTCAGCGAGTCGGGGTGCTCCATGACCTCCTGCGGCGACCCCTCGGCGACGATCTGACCGCCGTGCACGCCGGCCCCAGGGCCGATGTCCACCACGTAGTCGGCCAGGCGAATGGCGTCCTCGTCGTGTTCCACCACGATCACCGTGTTGCCCAGGTCGCGCAGGTGATTGAGGGTGGCCAGCAGGCGGTCGTTGTCACGCTGATGAAGGCCGATGGACGGCTCATCGAGGATGTACATCACTCCCACCAGGCCAGCACCGATCTGGCTGGCCAGGCGGATACGCTGCGCTTCGCCACCGGACAGGGTATCAGCGCTGCGGTCCAGGGTGAGATAGTCGAGACCGACGTTCACCAGGAACTGCAGGCGCTCGCAGATTTCCTTGAGGATCTTCGCCGCAATCTCGCCACGGCGTCCGGTCAGAGTCAGCTCGCCGAAGTAGTTGCTGGCTTCACCGATCGGCAGGTTGGTCACTGCCGGTAGCGTTTTTTCGCCCACCCACACATGCCTTGCCTCACGGCGCAGGCGGGTGCCGCGGCAATCGGGGCACGGCTGGGTGCCGAGGAACTTGGCCAGTTCTTCGCGCACGGTGGCCGACTCGGTCTCGCGGTAGCGACGCTCCAGGTTCGGCACGATGCCTTCGAACGGGTGCGAGCGCTTGACGATGTCGCCACGGTCGTTGAGGTACTTGAAGTCGACGCTCTGCTTGCCGCTGCCCTGCAGGATCACCTTCTGGTGCTCGGCCGAAAGCTGGCCGAATGGTTCCTCCAGGCTGAAGCCGTAATGCGCGGCCAGCGAGCCGAGCATCTGGAAGTAGTACACGTTGCGCCGGTCCCAGCCGCGGATCGCGCCTTCGGCCAAGGTGAGCTCGGCATTGACCAGGCGCTTGGTGTCGAAGAACTGCTTCACCCCCAGGCCATCGCAGGTCGGGCAGGCGCCGGCGGGGTTGTTGAAGGAGAACAGCTTCGGCTCCAGCTCGCTGATGGCATGACCACAGACCGGGCAGGCGAAACGCGCGGAGAAGATCGTCTCTTCGCCGGGCTCGTCATCCATCGGCGCGACCAGGGCTATGCCGTCGGCCAGCTTGAGCGCGGTCTCGAACGACTCGGCCAGGCGCTGTTGCAGGTCGGCGCGGACCTTGAAACGGTCCACCACCACATCGATGCTGTGTTTTTTCTGCTTGTCCAGCTTGGGCAGTTCGTCGAGCTCGTAGAGCTTGCCGTTGACCCGGGCGCGCACAAAGCCCTGGGCCCGCAGCTCGTCGAACACCGCCAGGTGCTCGCCCTTGCGCTCGCGCACCACCGGCGCCAGCAGCATCAGCTTGCTGCCTTCCGGTCGCTCCAGCACCAGGTCGACCATCTGGCTGATCGTTTGCGCTTCCAGCGGGATATCGTGATCCGGGCAGCGTGGGGTACCCACGCGAGCGTACAGCAGGCGCAGATAGTCGTAGATTTCGGTGATGGTGCCGACCGTGGAGCGGGGGTTGTGCGAGGTCGACTTCTGCTCGATGGAAATGGCCGGCGACAGGCCTTCGATGGTGTCGACGTCGGGCTTTTCCATCATCGACAGGAACTGCCGGGCGTAGGCCGACAGCGATTCCACATAGCGGCGCTGGCCTTCGGCGTACAGAGTGTCGAACGCCAGGGACGACTTGCCGGAACCGGATAGGCCGGTGATCACGATCAGCTTGTCCCGGGGCAGGGTCAGGTCGATGTTCTTCAGGTTGTGGGTACGTGCCCCACGAATCAGGATCTTGTCCACTGCGGCCTCGCTCGGCGGGCATAAACAAGGAAGTATACGGCGCCCTGCCATTACGCGGCAAAGCGTCGCGTAGATGCCGTCAAGCTGTCGGACTGATAGAATCGCCGCCGGTTCACACGAGGTTAATCCATGCACGACACCCACAACGAGCGTATGAGTGGCGGCGAAACCCGCGCCGCTGGCGGCCTGGCCCTGGTCTTTGCCTTTCGTATGCTGGGCATGTTCATGGTCTTGCCGGTGCTGGCCACCTACGGCATGGACCTGGCCGGTGCCACGCCTGCGCTGATCGGCCTGGCCATTGGTGCCTATGGCCTGACCCAGGCCGTATTGCAGATCCCGTTCGGGATGATTTCCGATCGCATCGGCCGCCGGCCTGTGATTTACCTGGGGCTGGTCATCTTTGCCCTGGGCAGTGTATTGGCGGCCCAGGCCGACTCCATCTGGGGTGTGATTGCCGGGCGTATCCTGCAGGGTGCCGGGGCGATTTCCGCTGCGGTCATGGCGCTGCTGTCCGACCTCACCCGCGAGCAGCACCGGACCAAGGCCATGGCCATGATCGGCATGAGCATCGGCCTTTCGTTTGCCGTCGCCATGGTCGTCGGCCCATTGCTGACTCGTGCCTTTGGCTTGTCAGGATTGTTCCTCGCCACGGCAGGACTTGCCCTGGTCGGCATCCTGCTGATCGCCTTTGTGGTGCCCAATACCCACAGCATCCTGCAGCACCGTGAGTCGGGTGTGGCGCGCCAGGCCATCGGCCCGACCCTGCGCCAT
Organism: Pseudomonas sp. s4; assembly: GCF_046764235.1. NCBI lineage: Bacteria > Pseudomonadati > Pseudomonadota > Gammaproteobacteria > Pseudomonadales > Pseudomonadaceae > Pseudomonas > Pseudomonas sp. s4. Next base: position 606,230 of record NZ_CP177209.1, read on the forward strand.
CCGGACCTTCTGCGCCTGGATGTGGGCATCTTCATCCTCCACGCCATCCTCATGGCCAGCTTCGTCGCATTGCCACTGGCCTTTGTCGAGCGCGGCGGTCTTCCGAAGGAACAGCACTGGTGGGTGTACCTGACCGCGTTGTTCATCTCATTTTTTGCAATGGTCCCGTTCATCATCTATGGCGAAAAAAAGCGCAAGATGAAACGCGTGCTGGCCGGGGCGGTCAGTGTGTTGCTGCTGGTGGAGGTGTTCTTCTGGCAGTGGGCTGACGGTTTGCGCGGACTGGTGATCGGCACCGTGGTATTCTTTACTGCATTCAACCTGCTGGAGGCATCGCTGCCTTCGCTGGTGAGCAAGGTGTCGCCTGCAGGTGGCAAGGGGACGGCAATGGGGGTCTACTCCACCAGCCAGTTCCTCGGCGCTGCCCTGGGAGGAATCCTCGGTGGCTGGTTGTTCCAGCACGGCGGGCTGAACATGGTGTTCCTCGGTTGTGCGGTACTGTGTGCCATCTGGTTGGTCGTCGCCTTGCGCATGAACGAGCCGCCCTATGTGACCAGCCTGCGCATGCCGCTGACGCCAGAGGCAGTCCGGGAAGCCGGCCTGACCGAGCGCCTGATGGCTGTGCCAGGTGTGACCGACGCCGTCGTGGTGGCGGAAGAAGCCGCCATCTATATCAAACTGGATACGAAAATTTTGGACCGTACGACCCTCGAGCGCCTGGTAAACCCGGCCTCTTCGGCGTGCGAAGCCTAGGAGAACGTTATGGCCCGTGGGGTTAACAAAGTCATTCTGGTCGGCACCTGTGGCCAGGATCCCGAAGTCCGCTACCTGCCCAACGGTAACGCCGTGACCAACCTGAGCCTGGCTACCAGCGAGCAGTGGACCGACAAGCAGTCGGGCCAGAAGGTCGAGCGTACCGAGTGGCACCGTGTGTCGCTGTTCGGCAAGGTTGCCGAAATCGCCGGCGAATATCTGCGCAAAGGTTCGCAGTGCTACATCGAAGGCAAGCTGCAGACCCGCGAGTGGGAAAAAGACGGCATCAAGCGCTACACCACCGAGATCATCGTCGACATCAACGGCACCATGCAGCTGCTCGGCGGCCGCCCGCAGAGCCAGCAGCAGGGCGGTGACCCGTACAACCAGGGTGGTGGCAACTACGGTGGCGGCCAGCCGCAGCAGTACAACCAGGCCCCACGCCAGCAGGCCCCGCGCCCGCAACAGGCTCCTCAGCGCCCGGCCCCGCAGCAGCCAGCCCCGCAGCCGGCGGCTGACTTCGACAGCTTCGATGACGATATTCCGTTCTGATCAGAACGGTTAGGCGTCTGGCAAGACCAGAAACCCAGGGCAGTTGCCCTGGGTTTTTTTATGGGCGGTGGCGCGTACCTTTTTGTGGGCGGGCTTGCCCGAGAATGAATTGGTACCGACTGCCACTCCAATAGCGAGCCTGATCAATAGAACAACCGTGGCTCTGGCGAGTCCAGCAGGCTGACCAGCTTGGTCAGGGCAAAGCCCAACTCCTGACGGCTGGGGGCCATCAAGGCGATGCGCACGCCGCAGCTGGCGTGGCTGCGCTCTGGCAGGAACTGGCTGCCACTGACTACAGTGACGCCGTTGTTACGCGCCAGGTTGGCGAATTCGTCGCTGGTCCACGGCTCGGGCAACTCCAGCCAGATGTGGAAGCTGTTGGGCTGGCTGCGGATCTTGTACTTGCCAAGGATCTCCTGGGCCATTTGCTGGCGCGCGGCAGCCTCTTCCTGTTGTTCTCGCACCAACTGGTCGGCCATGCCGCTGTTGATCAGGTTGCTGGCCAGTTGTGCCATCAACGGCGATGGCATCCAGACGCTGCTGCGTACCATCGACGATAGCCGCGAGAGGGTTTGCGGTGGGGCGTACAGGTAACCGATACGCAGCGCCGGCAGCACACTTTTGGACAGGCTGGTGAGATACACCGAACGTTCTGGCGCATACGCTGCCAGTGGCTGGTAATCCGGAGCGGGTTCAAGGAAGCCGTAGATATCGTCATCGACGATGAACAGGTCGAACTCGCGGGCGATCTCTGCGATGGCCTGGCGCCGTGCGTGGGGCATGATCGAGTTGGTGGGGTTCTGGTGGGTGGTGACACACACCAACAGGGAAGGGCGATGCTCCAGGCAGGCCGCGCGCAATGCCTCGGGAATAAGGCCATGCTCGTCCATGGCCACGCCACGCAGGCGGCGGCCCATGCTGTGGGCCAGGGAGATGATGCCGGGATAGCAGAACGATTCACACAGCACCACATCGTCGCTGTTCGACAGGCTGCTGATGGCCACCAATAGTCCATGCTGTGCGCCAGAGGTCAGTACAACCTGTTGCCAGCGCGCATCAGGCAGCCAGCGCTGAATCCAGGCTGCACCTGCTTGTTTGTGGGAGGTGTGACCACCTTCTGTCACATAGTCGAGTACCTGTCCCAGGTCCGCAGAGGTGGCCAGCTCGCTGATGGCCGCACCCAGCCACTCACTCATGTGGGCGTCGTTGGGTTTGATGATCGAGAGATCGATCTGGCTGCTTTCGCCAGTAGCTGGTGTGTGCACCGACGGGGCGGATAACCGCTGTCGCAACTGCCTGACAAATGTGCCACGGCCTACCTCTCCAACCACCAGGCCGCGCTTGGCGGCTTCGTCGTAGGCTCTTCCAACTGTGCCGGGGGTTACATTCAGTGCCTCGGCAAGGTCTTTGAGGGTGGGCAAACGATCGCCTGCTGCAAGCCGACCACTTTCGATGTCCTGTTCAAGGGCATTAGCGATCATCAGGTAAACCGGCTGGGTTTGATCGCCGTATTGAGGGACCCACATGGAAATGGCACCAGATTCTGCAATTGCGCGCAGCCTAACATGAAAGCCAAGATGCGGGTAATGATGGCAATCTTCGCTATTGAGTCGATTTAATTCGATATTGCATCGATTCAATTGTTGTAATTACAATCATCGCGCTGATTGGGACATGCACATTTGCGTTGTGCTTGGCAGGACACTCCACTGGATGGACTTCGCTATGGAAATTCTGGGCGCTTTCTGGGCGGAACACTGGTTGCTGGCGGTGCTCATGCTTGGGGCTATCGCTTTCGTTGCCGGCTTCGTAGACAGCATTGCCGGTGGCGGCGGGTTGTTCCTGGTGCCGGGCTTTCTGCTGGTCGGCATGCCACCGCAGGTTGCCCTCGGCCAGGAAAAACTGGTCAGTACCGTTGGCACACTGGCAGCCATTCGCAACTTCCTGGCCAACAGCAAGATGGTCTGGCAGGTGGCGCTGGTCGGCGTGCCATTCTCGTTGCTCGGTGCCTACCTGGGAGCGCACCTGATCGTCTCGATCTCCCAGGAAGCCGTGGGCAAGATCATCCTGGCGCTGATCCCCTTCGGCATCCTCATCTTCCTCACCCCCAAGGACCGCCCGGTCGAGGAGCGTGAACTGTCATCGCGCATGCTCTTCACCGTGGTACCGCTGACCTGTCTGGCCATCGGCTTCTACGACGGCTTCTTCGGCCCGGGTACCGGCAGCATGTTCATCATCGCGTTCCACTACCTGCTGCGCATGGACCTGGTCTCCAGCTCGGCCAATTCAAAAACCTTCAACTTCGCATCCAACATCGGCGCTTTGGTGGCCTTCGTCATTGCCGGCAAGGTCGTCTACCTGTTGGCGGTGCCGCTGGTGGCCTGCAACATCCTCGGTAACCACCTTGGCAGTGCACTGGCCCTGCGCAAGGGCAACGAAGTGGTGCGCAAGGCGCTGGTGTTCTCGATGCTCTGCCTGTTCACCAGCCTGGGCGTTAAGTACCTGGCCTGACCCTTCCATAGGAGACAACTGATGAAAACTGCATTCGTAACCGGCGCCTCCTCGGGCTTTGGCCGCGCCATCTGCCGTACCTTGATCGGCAAAGGCTACCGCGTGATCGGTGGCGCCCGGCGCATGGACAAGCTGCAAGCGCTGGCCGCCGAGCTAGGCGTCAATTTCATTCCGCTGGCGCTGGATGTCACCGACCCGGTGTCGCTCGAGAAGGCGGTCGAGCAGATTAGTGATGCGTCACTGCAGGTCGACCTGCTGGTCAATAATGCCGGGCTGGCGCTGGGCGTGGACCGTGCCCAGGCCAGTAGTGCGGAAAACTGGCAGCGGATGATCGACACCAACATCACTGGCCTGGCCATGGTCACCCACAAGATCCTGCCGCAGATGGTGGAAGCTGACAGCGGCATGATCATCAATATCGGCTCGATCGCCGGCACCTATCCCTACCCGGGCGGTAACGTGTATGGCGCCAGCAAGGCCTTCGTTCGCCAGTTCAGCCTCAACCTGCGCGCCGACCTGGCGGGCACCCGCGTTCGAGTGAGCAACATCGAGCCTGGGCTGTGCTCGGGGACCGATTTCTCGGTGGTGCGCCTGAACGGTGATCTGGATGCCGTGCAGGCGCTGTATCGGGACGTGGAGGCCATCCTGCCCGAGGACATCGCGGCCACGGTGGCCTGGATTGCCGAGCAGCCGGCGCATGTGAACATCAATACCATCGAGATCATGCCGGTGGCCCAGAGCAGTGCGGCGCTGAACGTGGTGCGCAACCTGCCGCTTTGCTGATCGGCCGGTGGTGGATGGCCGGGCGTTGCCGGTGTTCGCGGGCACGCCCGCTGCAACAGGAATAGCGCTTTGCTTCGGGCATGTGCAGTAACTGTGGGAGCGGGTTCACCCGCGAATCAGGCAACACAGCGCCTTCAGCTGACCCATGTCATCGCACCTTCTCGATTCTTGGCTAGTCTTAACTGTTGGCGGCCATCAATTGGCCGCCACCGTGACTACCAAGAGGCGCCGGCCATGTTCCGTGCGTCCACCACCTGATCAGGAGTGCACGATGGACCTGAACCGTCGGCAGTTCTTCAAGGTCGCCGCCGTCGGCCTTGGAGGCTCGAGCCTTGCGGCGTTGGGCATGGCCCCGACACCCGCATTCGCCGAGCAGGTGCGTCACTTCAAGCTGGCGCATACCAAGGAAACCCGTAACACCTGCCCTTACTGCTCGGTCGGCTGCGGCCTGATCATGTACAGCCAGGGCGATGCGGGCAAGAACGTCAAACAGAACATCATCCATATCGAAGGTGACGCCGACCACCCAGTCAACCGCGGCACCCTCTGCCCGAAAGGCGCTGGCCTGCTGGACTTCATCCACAGCCCGAGCCGCCTGCAGTACCCCGAGGTACGCAAGCCGGGCAGCAAGGAGTGGGTGCGGGTCAGCTGGGACGAGGCGCTCGATCGCGTTGCCGACCTGATGAAGCAGGACCGCGACGCCAACTTCATCGAAAAGAACGCCCAGGGGCAAACGGTCAATCGCTGGCTCACCACCGGCTTTCTTGCTGCTTCCGCCGCCTCCAGCGAGGCCGGCTACCTGACCCACAAGGTCATCCGCGCAACAGGCATGCTGGGGTTCGATAACCAGGCTCGTGTCTGACATGGCCCGACGGTGGCAAGTCTTGCCCCGACGTACGGCCGTGGCGCCATGACCAACCACTGGTCCGATATCGCCAATGCGAATCTGGTCCTGGTGATGGGTGGCAACGCAGCAGAAGCGCATCCGTGCGGCTTCAAGTGGGTGACCGAGGCCAAGGCGCACAACAAGGCGCGGCTGATCGTGGTCGACCCGCGGTTTACCCGTACCGCTTCGGTGGCCGACTACTACGCACCGATTCGTACCGGTACCGACATCGCCTTCATGGGCGGGTTGATCAATTACTTGCTGAGCAATGACAAGATCCAGCACGAGTACGTGCGCAACTACACCGATGTGTCGTTCATCGTCAAAGAGAACTATGGCTTCGAGGATGGCCTGTTCAGCGGGTACGACGAGGCCAAGCGCGTGTATTCCGACAAGTCCGGCTGGGGTTACGAGCTGGGTGAAGACGGCTTTGCCAAGGTCGACCCGACGCTGCAGCACCCGCGCTGCGTGTTCCAGCTGATGAAGCAGCACTACAGCCGCTATACACCGGAACTGGCAAGCATGACCTGTGGCATGCCGCAGGACGCCATGTTGAAGATCTGGGAAGAGATCGCCACCTGCTCGGTACCGGGCAAGACCATGACGATCCTCTATGCGCTTGGCTGGACGCAGCACTCGATCGGCGCACAGATCATCCGCAGTGCGGCCATGGTGCAGTTGCTGCTGGGCAACGTCGGCATGCCGGGTGGCGGGGTCAATGCCTTACGCGGGCACTCCAACATCCAGGGCCTGACCGACCTCGGCCTGCTGTCCAACTCGTTGCCGGGTTACTTGACCCTTGCCGGCGATGCCGAGCAGGACTATGCCGCCTATATCGACAAGCGCGCCTCCAAGCCACTGCGTCCTGGCCAACTGTCGTACTGGCAGAACTACGGCAAGTTCCATGTCAGCCTGATGAAGGCGTGGTACGGCGCCAATGCCACGGCGGAGAACAACTGGGGCTACGACTGGCTGCCCAAGCTCGATGTGCCGGCCTACGACGTGCTGCGCATGTTCGAGATGATGGGCCAGGGCAAGGTAAACGGCTACATGTGCCAAGGTTTCAACCCGATTGCCGCGCTGCCGGACAAGAACCGTGTCACTGCCGCCCTGAGCAAACTCAAGTGGCTGGTGATCATGGACCCGCTGGCCACCGAGACCTCGGAGTTCTGGCGCAACGCCGGGCCGTTCAACGATGTCGATACGGCCAACATCCAGACCGAAGTGATCCGCCTGCCCACTACCTGCTTTGCCGAGGAAGACGGCTCGCTGGTCAACAGCAGCCGCTGGCTGCAGTGGCACTGGAAGGGCGCCGACGGCCCGGGCGAGACCCGCACCGACGTTCACATCATGAGCGAGCTGTTCCTGCGCCTGCGCCGACGCTACCAGGCCGAAGGCGGCGCCTATCCTGACGCGCTGATGAACATCAACTGGCCATACAAGGTCCCTGAAGAGCCATCCCCGGAGGAGCTGGCCAAGGAAATGAACGGCTGGGCGGTGACGGACGTCACCGATCCGACTGGCGCAGTGCTCAAGGCCGGCCAGCAACTGGCGGGCTTTGGCCAGCTCAAGGACGACGGCAGCACTGCGTCCGGTTGCTGGATCTTCTCCGGCAGCTGGACCGAGCAGGGTAACCAGATGGCTCGCCGTGACAACAGCGACCCGTACGGCATGCACCAAGTGCAGAACTGGGCCTGGGCCTGGCCGGCCAACCGCCGCATCCTCTACAACCGTGCCTCCAGCGACCCGCAAGGCAAGCCGTGGGACCCGGAGAAGAAGCGCCTGGTGTGGTGGAACGGCAAGGCCTGGACCGGGACCGATGTGCCCGACTTCAAGGTCGACTCGCCGCCCGAGGCGGGGATGAACCCGTTCATCATGAACCCCGAAGGCGTGGCGCGGTTCTTCGCCATCGACAAGATGGCCGAAGGCCCGTTCCCCGAGCACTACGAGCCGTTCGAGACGCCGATTGGCATCAACCCGCTGCACCCGCAGAACAAGAAGGCCACCAGTAACCCGGCCGGGCGGGTATTCGACTCGGTGTGGGACACCCTCGGCAAGCACGACGAGTTCCCGTACGCGGCGACCACGTACAGGCTGACCGAGCACTTCCACTTCTGGAGCAAGCATTGCCGGCTCAACGCCATTGCCCAGCCCGAGCAGTTCGTCGAAATCGGCGAGGTGCTGGCCAACGAGAAAGGTATCAAGGCCGGCGACCGGGTGCGGGTATCGAGCAAGCGCGGACACATCGATGCGGTGGCGGTAGTGACCAAGCGGATTCGCCCGCTCCAGGTCAATAACCAGACCGTGCACCAGATCGGCATCCCGCTGCACTGGGGCTTCACCGGGGCTACGCGGCATGGCTACCTGACCAACACCCTGGTGCCTTTCCTGGGTGACGGCAATACCCAGACGCCAGAGTCCAAGTCGTTCCTCGTCAAAGTGGAGAAACTCTGATGGCCAGCCAAGACATCATCGCCCGCTCGGCCACCACCACCGTACCGCCTTCGGTACGCCAGCAGCAGGAAGTCGCCAAGCTGATCGACACCACCAAATGCATCGGCTGCAAGGCTTGCCAGGTGGCGTGTTCGGAGTGGAACGAACTGCGTGACGAGGTCGGCCACAACCACGGCACCTACGACAACCCCCAGGACCTCACTGCCGAGACCTGGACCCTGATGCGCTTTACCGAGCACGAGCGCGACGACGGCAACCTGGAGTGGCTGATTCGCAAGGATGGCTGCATGCACTGCGCCGAGCCAGGTTGCCTGAAGGCGTGCCCGAGCCCGGGAGCGATCATCAAGCACGCCAACGGCATCGTCGACTTCAACCAGGACCACTGCATCGGTTGTGGGTACTGCATCACCGGTTGCCCGTTCAATATCCCGCGTATTTCGCAGAAGGACCACAAGGCGTACAAGTGCACCCTGTGTTCCGACCGCGTGACCGTGGGCCTGGAGCCGGCCTGCGTGAAAACCTGCCCGACCGGGGCGATCGTGTTCGGCACGAAGGATGAGATGAAGGTGCATGCCGCCGAGCGCGTCGTCGACCTCAAGTCGCGGGGCTACGACAAGGCCGGGCTGTACGACCCGGACGGCGTCGGTGGCACCCACGTGATGTATGTGCTGCACCATGCCGACACACCGAAGCTGTACGCCGGCCTGCCGGACCAGCCGGTGATCAGCCCGCTGGTGGGGCTGTGGAAGGGCTTTACCAAGCCGCTGGCGCTGCTGGCCATGGGGGCTGCGGTGCTGGCCGGGTTCTTCCACTATGTGCGGGTAGGGCCACAGCGGGTGGAGGAGGACGAACACCCGGCACCTGCGGATGAAAGCGTGCACCAGGTGGACCCGTCGGTCCATGTCTATGATCCGACCAAGCCCGGTGGGCAAGGGGAGCAGCGACCATGAACGACAACAAACCCATCCTGCGCTACAACGCCAACGAGCGCAGCAATCACTGGGTCGTCGCGATCCTGTTCATCCTGGCTGGCCTGTCGGGGCTGGCGCTGTTCCATCCGGCGCTGTTCTGGCTCAGCAACCTGTTCGGCGGTGGGCCCTGGACACGCATCCTGCACCCCTTCCTCGGGGTGGCGATGTTCGTGTTCTTCCTCGGCCTGGTGCTGCGTTTCTGGCGCGCCAATTTCATCACTGCCAATGACCGACTGTGGCTGCGCCGGGTGGACCGGGTGATGCTCAACAAGGAGGAGGGTGTGCCACCGATCGGCAAGTACAACGCCGGGCAGAAGCTGTTGTTCTGGACCCTGCTGGTGTGCATGCTGGTTCTGCTGGTCAGCGGCGTGGTGATCTGGCGCGCATACTTCAGCCATTTGTTCGGCATCGAGGTCATTCGCCTGTCTACGCTGCTCCACGCCCTGGCGGCGTTCGTGCTGATCCTCAGCATCATCGTGCACATCTACGCCGGTATCTGGATCAAGGGCTCGATCGGCGCCATGCTGCATGGCTGGGTCAGCCGCGCCTGGGCGCGCAAGCACCATGAGTTGTGGTACCGCGAAGTGACTGGTGACAAGACGCCGGGCAATCACGGACGAAAAGAAGGATGAGCGCTTGAGCACGATACTCGAACCCGGGCAGATCGAAGCGTCGGCAGTGATGCCGCCGTTTCTGCACCTGCCCCCCGCCAACCTGTTCGAACTGCGCGCCGCGCGTCTGGAGCAGCTGGCTGAGGGCAATGCCCTTGGCGAATACCTGAAGCTGGTGGCTCGTTTGTGCCGTATCCAGCAGCAGCTTGTGGATAACCCGCCCGCTGGCATGCCGGTGGCAGAGGAGCGTCAGCGCCTGTGCATAAGTCATGGTTTGCCGCCACTGGCGGCGGACAGCCTGGTGCGTGAAGGGCCATGGCTGGTCTGGTTGCTGGCCTTGCTCGAGCATCTCGACGCGGACACCAGCGGTCCGTTGGGGGAGGCGCTGCAAACCCTGCGCAGCAGTGACGACCATCAACGCAAGGGTTGGGGCATCGCCTTGCTCGCCGGCCAGTACGACGCAGTGCCCGCAGCACTGGTGCCGTTCATTGGGGCGGCCTTGCAGGCGGCCTGGTCCAGCTGGTTGCTGGCGCTGCCCGCGCCAGAGCTCAAGCCCGCCGACAGCCTGGCCCAGTGCCCGGCCTGCGGTTCGCCGGCGATGGCCGGGGTGGTGCGCAACCGCGGCAAGCACAATGGCCTGCGCTACCTGGCTTGTTCGCTGTGTGCCTGCGAATGGCACGTGGTGCGGGTCAAATGCGTGTACTGCGAGTCGAGCAAGGACCTGCGCTATACCAGCCTTGACGATGACCGCCATGCGCCGGGCAAGGCGCCGCTACGGGCGGAGTGCTGCCCGGAGTGCGAGAGCTACCTGAAGCAGAACTACCTGGAAAACGACGCGGCGGCCGAGCCGCTGGCCGATGACCTGGCCAGCCTGGCACTGGACATTCGCCTGGACGAGGAGGGCTTCCATCGGTTGGCACCGAACCTGATGCTCGCACCCGGGTAATGGAGAGTGTCTACACTGTAAGACCGAGTCGCCTTCTTCGCGGGTAAACCCGCTCCCACAGGGCCCGCGCAGCTTTTGAGGCTTGCGCGGCCCTTGTAGGAGCGGGTTTACCCGCGAGAGGCCAGTACAGACAACGGATCAGTCCAAGGTAGTACCGCATGCCCTCCAGCCTAGCCAGCGACACCCCACGCCTGCCCTCCATCGACACCCTTTTGCGCCACCCAGCCTGCCTCCCGCTGATCGACCGCCACGGTCGCGACGCGGTCCTCGCCACCCTGCGGCAACTGCTCGACGACCTGCGCGACCCCGCCCGCACCGGCCAGCTCAGCACCGCCGAACTGGCCGCTGAAGTCCTGCTGGGCCGCACTGGCGAACGCTTGGCCACCCAGCAACGCAGCCAGGTCCGCCGAGTGTTCAACCTCACCGGCACCGTGTTGCACACCAACCTCGGCCGCGCCCTGTTGCCAGAGGAGGCCATCGAGGCCATGCAGACCGCCGCCCGCTACCCGCTCAACCTGGAATTCGACCTGGCCACCGGCAAGCGCGGCGACCGTGACGATCTGATCGAGGGCCTGATCCGCGAGCTGACAGGCGCCGAAGCCGTCACCGTGGTCAACAACAACGCCGCCGCCGTGCTGCTGGCGCTCAACAGCCTGGGTGCGCGCAAGGAGGGGATCATCTCACGCGGTGAACTGATCGAGATCGGCGGTGCCTTCCGCATCCCCGACATCATGGCCCGCGCCGGCGTGAAGCTGCACGAAGTCGGCACCACCAACCGCACCCATGCCCGTGACTACGAGGCCGCCATCAGCCCGCGTACGGGCCTGCTGATGCGGGTGCATTGCAGCAACTACAGCATTCAGGGCTTCACTACCCAGGTGCCCACCGCCGAGCTGGCGCGTATCGCCCACCAACATGACTTGCCGTTGCTTGAAGACCTTGGCAGCGGCAGCCTGCTTGACCTTACCCGCTGGGGCCTGCCCGCCGAGCCTACTGTGCGTCAGGCCCTGGCTGACGGCGCCGATATCGTCACCTTCAGCGGCGACAAACTGCTGGGCGGGCCGCAAGCCGGAATCATCGTCGGGCGCAAGGAGCTGATCGCCAGAATCAAGAAGAACCCGCTCAAGCGCGCGCTGCGGGTCGACAAGATCACCCTTGCCGCACTCGAAGCGGTGCTGGCGTTGTACCGCAACCCCGACCGCCTGGCCGAGCGCCTGCCCAGCCTGCGCCTGCTGACCCGCAGTCAGGCCGAAATCCAGGCCCAGGCCGAGCGCCTGGCCCCTGAAATCAAAGCCCGGCTCGGCGAGCAATGGGCGGTCAGTGTGGAGCCGGCGTTGGGCATGATTGGCAGTGGCAGCCAACCGGTGGCCCGCCTGCCAAGCGCGGCATTGTGCCTGCGCCCGCAGGTGTCGAAGAAGTTGCGCGGGCGCAGCCTGCATGTACTGGAGCGCGCCTTGCGCGGTCTGCCCGTGCCAGTGCTCGGCCGAATCGACGATGACGCCCTGTGGCTGGACCTGCGCCAACTGGATGACGAGGCCCAGTGGCTGGCTCAGTTGCCCACCCTGCAATTGGGGCCGGTACAGTGATCGTTGGTACCGCCGGCCACATCGACCACGGCAAGACCGCACTGCTCCAGGCCCTGACCGGCCAGGCCGGTGACCAGCGCCAGGAGGAGCGCGCCCGTGGCATGACCATCGACCTTGGCTATCGCTATGCGGCGTTGACCGAGGGCGCAGTGCTGACCGGCTTCATCGACGTGCCCGGTCACGAGCGCTTTATCCACAACATGCTGGCCGGCGCCCATGGTATCGATCTGGTGCTGCTGGTAGTCGCGGCCGACGACGGGGTGATGCCTCAAACCCGCGAGCACCTGGCGATCATCGAGTTGCTGGGCATCCCACAAGCCCTGGTGGCGATCAGCAAATGCGACCGTGTAGAGCCGGCCCGCCTGGCCGAAGTGCAGGCACAGGTCAGCGAACTTCTCGCGCCGGGCCCATATGCCGGTGCGCGGCAGTTTCCGTTGTCAAGTGTGACCGGCGAAGGTATCGATGCCTTGCGCCAGGCCTTGCTGGCCGCGCAACAGCGCGTGTGCCAGCGCAGCGTGCGCGGCGGTTTCCGCCTGGCCGTCGACCGCGCCTTTGCCGTTACCGGTGCGGGTGTGGTGGTCACGGGCACGGCGCTGGCCGGGCGGGTCAGTGCCGGTGACACCTTGTTACTGGGCAAGGCCGGCAAACCGGTGCGGGTGCGTGGCCTGCATGCGCAGAACCAGGCCGCACTGGTGGCCGAAGCGGGCCAGCGGGTGGCACTGAACATTGCTGCCGAACGCCTGGCGGTGGAGCAGGTGCGCCGGGGGGACTGGCTGGTGCCCGAGTGGCTGCATGCGCCTAGCGTGCGGGTGGATATCGAGCTGAACCTGTTGCCGGGCGAGACCCGTACCTTCGAGCATTTCAGCGCTGTGCACGTGCACCTGGGCACCCAGGATGTAACGGCCCGGGTAGCCTTGCTCGAGGGTGAAACCTTGGTGGCAGGCCAGCGCATGTTCGCCCAGTTGCTGCTCAACGCGCCGCTGCAGGCGGTACACGGCGACCGCTTGGTGCTGCGCGATCAGCGTGCCCAGCGCACACTGGGGGGCGGCAAGGTACTCGATCCGTTCGCGCCAAGCCGTCAGCGTCGCAGTGATGAGCGCCTGCGCCAATTGCAGGTGCTGCGTGATGCCGAGGACCTGGAGCAGGCCTTGCCGGCACTGCTTGCCAGCGCACCCGGGGGGATCGACCCGCAACGTCTGGAACGGCAGTTCAATCGCCTGCGCGAAACCTGGCAGTTGCCGGAAGATGTGCTGGTGGTGGCCACGCGGCAGGGCCAACTGCTGTTTGCCAGTGTCCGGTGGCAGGCGCTCAAGCGCCAGGTGCTGGAGCAGTTGGTGCGGTTCCATGAACAGGAGCCCGACCAGCTCGGCCCGGACCGCGACCGCCTGCGCCGCTTTGCTGCCTTGCCGCTGGAGCGGCCCGCTTTTGTCAGCCTGCTGGATGAGTTGCTCGAAGACGGCGCCATTGCCAGCAGCGGGCCTTGGCTGCACCTGCCCGATCACAAGGTGCAGTTGAGCGAAGCCGACAGTGCATTATGGGCGAGTCTGCAACCGAAGTTGCTGGCGGGGCAATACGATCCGCCCTGGGTCCGGACGCTGGCGAGCGAGGAAAATTGTGCCGAAGCCGATGTGCGCCTGTTGCTGCGCAAGCTGGCCCGGTTGGGCCTGGTGCACCAGGTGGTGCGCGACCTGTTCTACCCCGAGGCGACGCTACAGCGCATGGCAGAGCTGCTGCTGGGGCAGGCCAGTGAAACGCCGATAGTGCAGGTTGCCGCGTTTCGCGATATGTTGGGCATCGGTCGCAAGCGCAGTGTGCAGATTCTGGAGTACTTCGACCGCATCGGCCTGACCCGGAGGGTGGCCGATCAGCGTCACATTCGCGCCGACAGCGCCCTGGCCCAGCAGCAGGCCAGGCACTGAGTTCAAGGAAGGCAATCGCGCCCGGTGGCGCGGCCGGGCTTCAAACCCGGTTGGGGACGGCAGCCGTTCCCGGGCAGGTTCGACTCCCGCTGCCTTCCGCCATTTTCCTTTGCCTGTCAGGGCCCTATCGCCGGCAAGCCAGCTCCCACAGGTACTCCACAGGCCTCAGGCCTTGTGTTATCCCTGTGGGAGCTGGCTTGCCGGCGATAGGGCCAGACCAGGCAACACTCAGGCCCGTTCCCCACACAGATCCAGGGCAAACCACCGCTCCGCCGTGTCGACATCCAGCCCTGCCCCCAGCAACGCAACCATCTTGGCCAGCGCCGCCTCCCGGGTCATGCCACCGCCACTGACCAGCCCGGCCCCGCGCAAGCGGTTACCCGCCGCATAGGTGTCGAACACCACCGACCCCTCAGGGCACTGGCTGATAGCCGCCAGCATCACGCCCCGCTGGCGTGCCGCGCTCAGCACATCCAGCAACGCCTGGTCATCCGACGGCCCGGTACCGCTGCCGTAGCACTCCAGCAGCAACCCCTGCACGCCGCTGCCCAGCAGTGCCTGCAAGTGCCCGGCCTGCAGGCCCGGGAACACCGGCACTACCGCCAGGTTGACCGGCTGGCGCGGGTGCTTGTAGCCAAGTTCGGCTGGGATCGCCGTGGCGCGTTCACCGTCACGATGACGCGGCAGCGCGACGAAGGCATCGAACGCCTCGCTGCGCAGCTTCGACGCCCGGCAGCCATGCAGCAGCTGCCCATGGAAGTACAGCTGCACGCCATCTTCCAGCCCCTGTTCGAACTGGCGCAGTGCGCCGCACAGGTTGTCCCAGGCGTCGCTGTCCGCGCTACCCGCCGGCAGCATCGAGCCGGTCAGCAGCACTGGCACCGGCAGGCCCAGCAGCAGGAACGACAACGCCGCGGCGCTGTAGGCCAGGCTGTCGGTACCATGCAGTACGAGCACGCCATCATGGCCAGCCACCTCTACCGCTGCGACGATTGCATCGCGCATCGCCAGCCAGTTGTGCTGTTGCATGTTGGCGCTGTCGAGCAGCGGGTTCAGTTCCTGCAAGGTCCATTGCACCTGGGGTGCATCGGCCAACTGGGCAAAGTGTTCGCGCATGCGTGCTTCGAAGCCACCGGCCGGCGCCAGGCCTTCGGGGGTTTCGAGCATGCCGATGGTGCCCCCGGTATAGAGCACGAGGAGATTCTTTACTGCTCGCATGGGAAGTATCCGTAGCGGTGAGCGGAAGAAGGTAAGCCGCCCACGGACGGGGCGGCTGGCAGGGGAGAATATCAGCGCTGCGTCTGGACTTCGCCGACTGCTTTGTCAGTGGCTGTTTCCGCCTGCGGATTGGCAGGCCAGGCATTGCGATCCAGGTCCAGGTCGGCAAACTTGGCCGAGTCGAACACCGGTTGGTCGACGCCCGCCTTGCGCTGGTCGTCGTAGTCGCGCATCACCCGCAGGCCGACCTTGAACAGCAGGGCCAGGGCCACCAGGTTGACGAAGGCCAGGCAGGTCATGGTGATATCGGCAAAGGCGAACACAGTCGACAGGTCCTGCAACGAGCCCCATACAACCAGCGCCAGTACCAGGCCACGGAATACCATCAGTACCACACGATTGCGGCTGAGGAATTGCAGGCTGTTCTCGCCCAGGTAGTAGTTGTAGAGGATGCAGGTGAACACGAACAGCGACAGTGCCACGCTGACGAACACGCGGCCCCAGTCACCAACCACGGCGGCCAGCGAGTTCTGGGTCAGGACGATGCCGTCACCTTCGAAGCCCGGGGTGTAGAAGCCCGACAACAGGATCAGCAGCGCGGTGCAGGTGCAGATCACGAAGGTGTCGAGGAACACGCTGAATGCCTGGACAACGCCCTGCGCACCCGGGTGTTTCACGGCGGCCACGGCTGCGACGTTTGGCGCACTGCCCAGGCCCGCTTCGTTGGCGAACACACCACGCTTCACGCCCATGACGATGGCGCTGCCGAGCAGGCCGCCGAACGCCGGGTCGAGGCCGAAGGCACTCTTGAAGATGGTTTCCAGCATGGCTGGCACGTGCTCGATCTGGGTGCCGATCACGTACAGGGTCACGCCGATGTACGCCAGGGTCTTGACCGGTACCAGCAGGTCCGACACCGCGGCGATGCGCTTGATACCGCCGATGAAGGTGATGGCCAGCAGCACGGCGAGGACGATGCCGGTGTGCTTGGGGTCGAAGGCGAAGGCGTTCTGCAGCGAGTGAGTCACGGTGTACGACTGCAGGCCGATGAAGGCGAAGCCGTAGGTGACCAGCAGCAGGACCGAGAACACGATAGCCATGCTTTTCAGCTTCAGGCCGTGCTGGATGTAGTACGCCGGGCCACCACGGTACAGGCCGTCGCCATCGGCGCGCTTGTAGACCTGGGCCAGGGTGCATTCGAAGAAGCTGCTGGACATACCCACCAGTGCGGTGACCCACATCCAGAACACGGCGCCCGGGCCACCCAGGGTCACGGCAATGCCGACACCGGCGATGTTACCGGCACCAACGCGGCCAGCCAGGCTCAGCATCAGGGCCTGGAAGGAGCTCAGCTGGCCTGCCTGGCCACGCAGCGATTCCTTGAACACACCGAACATGTGGCCGAAGTGGCGGAACTGGACGAACCGGGAGCGGATAGTGAAGTAGCTACCCAGCCCTACGATCAGCACAATGAGAAGTTTCCCCGAGAGGAAATCGTTGAGTACTTCGAGCATTGGAAAATGACCTCGATTCTTATTGTTCGTGTGGAAAGATCAGCGGACGGCAGGCGCACCGCTATTCGTGGGGCGCATGGTTGGCTATGACAAGAGCGGTTACAATTTCGCGGGTTGCTCTGATTTGGTGCAACTTGATGCTACAATTGCGCCATTCGCGTCACCTGAGTCCCGAGTCATGAGCGATCATTTCGCTACCAACCTCAAACTGGCCTGCAGCCACTACCGCTCTATCTCCGAAGTTTGCCGCCAGCTGTCGATCAACCGCGCGCAGTTCAACAAGTACCTGAGTGGGCAAAGCCGCCCGACGGCCTACAACCTCAAGCGCATCGGCGATTTCTTCGGGGTCGAAGATTACGAATTGAATTTGCCACCCGAGCAGTTCAGCCGCCTGATCGGTGCTCGCGTGTCGACCCCGGCCGAGCAGCCTGGCGACCCGATCAGTGATCTGTTCCGTCCGTTGCACGCCCATGCGGGGAACCTGTCGCGCTATTGCGGTTACTACCTGGAATATTCCAACTGCATGTCGGTTCCGGGCACGGTCCTGGTGTCATTGGTGCACCTGTGGGAGGAGCGCGGGCAGTTCCTTTTCGAACGCCAGGAACGCCAGGAGCGTTCCAGCGCCACCAACCCCCATGCCGAGGTGCGTTGCCGCTATCTGGGAGCGGCGTTCCAACTGCAAGACCGGATGTTCCTGGTCGATTACGAGTCGCTGACGTTCAACGAGATGAGCCAGACTATCCTCATCCCCAGTTTCAAGAGCCGCATTACCCGCCTCAACGGCCTGAAGGCCGGCGTATCCAGCGGAGACCGGCGCAACCCGGCCTGCACTCGGGTTGTGTGGGACTACCTGGGAGAGGAGATCAATCGCATCAATGTCTACCGGCAGGTAAAACTGTACCAGCCGGATGACCCACGCATAGATGACGATGTGCGTGAGCGCCTTAGCGTGGGGCCGTTGCGTAACAGTCTGTTCGAAATCGAGTGATGCTTTTTTCAGAGAACAAGTTGATGTAACCACTCGCCAACAGGGTTGCCTGGGTCGAGCAGCAACTTGATTGCCATGATGCAGCAAACACAGACCAGCAATGGCTTGATCAGACGGGGGCCAAAGTGTACTGCGCAGCGTGCGCCCAGTTGAGCCCCCACAAAAGCAGCGAATGCCATTGCCAGTGCCAGCGGCCAGATGATCGCCCCGCTCAGTGAAAAGACTGACAACGCGCCCAGATTACAGGCTGCGTTCAATAGCTTGCTGGTGCACACGGCTTGTATCAAGTGCTGGCCCAAGAGGATCACGCAGGCCAGCATGAAGAACGAGCCGACGCCAGGGCCGAAGATCCCGTCATAAAAGCCAATGATTGGTGCAACCGTAATGCAGAACAGGCTGGTCGATATCTTTGCCTTGCGCGCTTGTTCATTCGGCTTTGGACTGAAGGCAAAGTAGGCGGCAATCAGGATCAGCAGAGGTGGAACGCACGCCTGCAGAACGCTTTTGGGCACGTAAGTTATCGACAAGGCACCCAACGCCCCTCCGATAAACGACATGACAGCCATTGGACTGCCTTGTCTCCAGTCGATCATGCCTTTGCGGGCGAAGGCGCACGTAGCCGAAACCGTAGCCGAAGCCGCCTGGAACTTGTTGGTGGCAATTGCCGCCAAGGGTTCGATACCGGCAATGAACAACACCGGGAGCGTGATCAGGCCCCCGCCACCGGCGATAGCATCGAAAAAGCCGGCCATCAGTGCCACCAGTGCGAGGGTCAGAACAAGCGTTAAATCTAATTCGATCATTGAGTGTTTTCCTATGATCAGCCACGCACCAGCAGCGGGTCTTCAGCGAGCACCAGCGGTTCGGCAAAGGGGGAATATCCGAATTGACGGATAAGCAGGCGCCGGTTGTCCTGAACCATGTCGCGGCCGTGCAAGGCTCGGCTGTTGTTGATCAGCAGTGCGGTGTCAGGCTGCAGGACAAACGCCAACGGTTGTGTGGTATCCAGTATTTTTTGAAAGGAGTCGAAAGCGCGCGCAGCAGCGCTGCAGGCGCGGTCATTCAGACTGAAGCGATAGCTATTGTAACGAACAGAGAAACCACCATTTGGCTCGAATTGCAGTATTGAAACTGCTTTGCCTGCATTGCCTTGCCCGTGACCGAAGCAGTCACTGCGGGTGAAGTCGAAAGACGCTGAAGTCAGTGCAAGTGTGCCCATGCTACCCAAGCGTTCAATGATTCCCTGGAGCGGGAAGACATGCGTAGGTTCATTGGCGGGGTTCCAGCGCGCAGTCAGAATCAGTGCAGAGGGAGCAGGGGAGTGAGCGTTGCTGGAAATTGTCGAGCAGTTGTAAGGCGCTTCAGTGTGTGGCCCCAAGCGCAAGCCCGCATGCGAGCTGGTTTCAACTTTCAGGCAGGGATCTTCGTCGAGTCGCGGAATGCGGCCACCGCCCTTGAAGTTGCCCACCAGGCGAACCTGCTTACCCTCGTTATCTATATCGAAGGCGAAACTGCGGTGGCGCACGAGCTCCAGCAGCAGTTGATTGCGTGAGGCAAGGTATTGGCAGCGTGGGTTTTGCGCCAGGGTGGAAATGTGGGGCAGATATTCTGGTATTGGCTCGTCGGCACAAGGCATATGCCTGTACATCAAGGCAGATAGATGGCCTTCACTGAAGCGTTGTAGCAGCCCACGCTGTTCCACACTCAAGGCTTGCTCGAGTTGATCGGCGAATATACGAGCCTGAAGTGCTACTCCTTTGGCCTCTGGGCCACCCAGGTCAGCAATGGTCTGGCTTGCAAAGGCTATGGTTTTGCTTTGCTCCGGGCTGAAATCCAGGTATGCAGCTTCTGAATGAGGCATTGAACGTTCCCTGTACTTGTTTTTGTGAAGCTCCCCGGCTGGCAAGTGGGGGAGTCAACTATTCAATGCGGTTGTGCTGTTGCGCGGAAGTCAGCTCGTTCCTGGTATGTCGTAGGAGATTTCTGCGTGTTGCGGTATTGAACGGTGAAACTTTGAAATCACTACCGCCTGTGGCATCGAACGGGTCCGGTGTTGGACTTCCCCGCCCGGAAACCGCAAAATGACCCCTTTCCTTCAATCAACCTCTCCGGATCTGCTGACTCTATGCGTATGCGCCTAATGCTGTTGGGTGGTGGCAATGCCCTCGGGCAAGCGCTGATTCGTCTTGGGGCCGAGGAGGACATCGCATTCCTGGCTCCGCGTCCACCCGAGAACGGCTGGACGCCGGCCAGCCTCACCCAGCTGCTCGACGATCATCGTCCCGATGCACTGGTCAACCTGGCCTATTACTTCGACTGGTTCCAGGCCGAGTCGGTCAGTGAGCAGCGCCTGGCCCAGCAGGAGCGGGCTGTGGAGCGGTTGGCAGAGCTGTGCCAGCACCACCAGATCACCCTGGTTCAGCCATCCAGCTACCGGGTGTTCGATGGTTCTCGGGCCACGGCCTACAGCGAAAAGGACGAGCCGGTACCGCTGGGCCTGCGTGGCCAGGCCCTGTGGCGTATCGAGCAGAGCGTTCGCGCGGCTTGCCCGCAACACGTGCTGTTGCGCTTTGGTTGGCTGCTCGACGAAAGCATCGACGGGGCGTTGGGCCGCTTCCTGACCCGCGCCGAGCAACCCCAGGAGCTGCTGCTGGCCGATGACCGGCGTGGCAACCCTACGCCGGTCGACGACGCCGCCCGGGTGATCCTGTCGGTGCTCAAACAACTCGATTGCAGTGCGCCGCTGTGGGGCACCTACCATTACGCCGGCAACGAGGCGACCACGCCGCTGGCGCTGGGCCAGGCGATCCTCGCCGAGGCAGGCCAGTACCGGCAGCTGGCCGTGCAGGCGCCGACGCCGCAGGCACATGCCGCACGGCCGGATGCCAGCGAAGAGCCGCAGCACGCGGTACTGGCCTGCAAGAAAATCCTTCATACCTTCGGCATCAAGCCGCGCGCCTGGCGCGCCGGCTTGCCGCCTCTACTGGACCGGTTCTACCGCCATGGCTGACGCCCCCATCCTGATCACCGGCGGTGCCGGCTTTATTGGCTCCCACCTGTGCGATGCGTTGTTGGAGAAAGGCTACGCCGTACGCATTCTCGACGATTTCTCCACTGGCCAGCGGGGCAACCTGCAGGTTGGCCACCCTCGGCTGGAACTGGTTGAAGGCGATGTCGCCGATGCCGAGCTGGTTACGCAGGTTACGGCTGGCTGCAGTGCCGTGGTGCACCTGGCTGCGGTGGCCTCGGTGCAGGCCTCGGTCGAGGACCCGGTGCGGACCCACCAGAGCAATTTCATCGGTACCCTCAACGTGTGCGAAGCCATGCGCGTGCATGGGCTGCGCCGGGTGCTGTTCGCCTCCAGTGCGGCGGTGTATGGCAACAATGGTGAAGGCGAGTCGATTGCCGAAGACACTCCCAAGGCGCCGCTGACCCCCTATGCCGTGGACAAGCTGGCCAGTGAGCAGTACCTGGACTTCTACCGTCGTCAGCATGGCCTGGAGCCGGTGGTGTTCCGCTTCTTCAATATCTTCGGGCCGCGCCAGGACCCGTCCTCGCCGTATTCCGGGGTGATCAGCATCTTCTCCCAACGTGCTGTGCAGGGTTTGCCGATTACCGTGTTCGGTGATGGTGAGCAGACCCGGGACTTCCTTTACGTGGGCGACCTGGTGCAGGTGATGGTGCAGGCGCTGGAGCAGCCGCAGGTCGAGGAGGGCGCGGTGAATATCGGCCTCAACCAGGCCACATCGCTTAACCAGCTGCTGGCAGCGCTTGAGAAGGTGGTGGGTAGCTTGCCGGCGGTCAGCTATGTGGCGGCACGTTCGGGTGACATTCGCCATTCGCGGGCGGATAACCAGCGCTTGTTGGCGCGGTTCGAGTTTCCGCAGGCGACGCCGATGGTCGAGGGCTTGTCGCGGCTTCTGGGTAAGGGCTGAAATTCTTGGGGGCGCTTTGCGCCCCTATCGCGACACAAGGCCGCTCCTACAGCGATCGCGCCAGGCCGAGGTTGCGCGGTAGCTGTAGGAGCGGCCTTGTGTCGCGATGGGCTGCGCAGCAGCCCCAGAATCACTCATGCCGCACCACTTTTCGCAGGCAATCCCCTGCCGCCAGCACCCGCCCATCCCGGGCCCGCACCTGCAGTGTTTCCAGCGCCTGCCCCGTATCACTATCCACCAACTCCGAACGCACCTCGCCCGCCTCGAACAGAAACCGCTCCCCCCACTGCCTCAAGCCAACCACCACCGGGAACACCGATCGCCCTTTCTCGGTCAGCACATACTCCTTGTAGGCACTGCCATCCGACGCCGGTTGCAGCGTCAGCAGCCCACTCTCCACCAGCCACTTCAGCCGTGAGGCGAGGATGTTCTTCGCCAGCCCCAGGTTCTTCTGGAATTCACTGAAGCGCCGCAGCCCATCGAATGCGTCGCGCAGGATCATCAGCGCCCAGCGGTCTCCCAGTACCTCCAGCGCCCGGGCTACGGGGCATTGCGCATTGTTTTCATCGAGCATGGACGGGGCCTTTCGTGATCATCTGGTTGCAGATTAAAACCACATTTGCTAAATAGCCAGTATGTGGTTTCAATTCGAAACCAGATTGACGAGACCAGCCCGATGAACCCTGCACTGACACGCTGGATAACCCTGCTGCTGGCCATTACCAGCGCCATGGCTGTGGCGACAGTGTATTTCGCCCAGCCTCTGCTCGAGTCGATGGCCGCTGACCTTGGCGTGGCGCAGCAGCAGATCGGTTGGGTAGTTGGCGCGACCCAGGCGGGCTACGCCCTGGGGTTGTTGTTGATCGTGCCGCTGGGTGACCTGATCGACCGCAAGCGCCTGCTGCTCGGGCAGTTGCTGTTCTCGGCCCTGGCGCTGGTTGGGGTAGGCATGGCGCCCAACTGGGCGCTATTGCTGCTGGCCCTGGCTATCACCGGGCTGATGGCGGTCATGGTGCAGGTGATGGTGGCGCATGCAGCGAGCCTTGCCGACCCCGGCCAGCAGGGGCAGGCCGTGGGCACCGTCACCAGCGGCATAGTGCTGGGCATTTTGCTGGCGCGGCTGGTCTCGGGCGGGCTTGCCGACCTGGCTGGCTGGCGCAGCGTGTACCTGATTACCGCAGGGTTGTTGATACTGCTGGCCCTGGTGCTGTGGCGCAGCCTGCCCGTGGGGCAACCGGTGTCGCTGCGGTCTGGCTACCGGGCGCTGATCGTTGCCCAGTTCAGGCTGTACCGGCACGACCGGCTGCTACGTCAGCGCGGGTTGTTCGGTGTGTTGATCTTCGCTGCGTTCAGCGTGCTCTGGAGTGCCATGGTCATGCCCCTGAGTGCCGAGCCACTGGAGCTGAGCCATACCGCGATCGGTCTATTCGGCCTGGCGGGTGTTGCCGGCACATTGGCGGCAGCGCGCGCCGGTCGCCTGGCCGACCAGGGGCTGGGGGAGCGCACCACCGGGGTAGCGCTGATTCTGCTTGTGCTGTCATGGCTGCCCACGGCCTTCGTCGGGCATTCACTGATGGCCTTCGGGTTGGGTGTGCTGATGCTGGACTTTGCCGTGCAGGCGGTGCATGTCACCAACCAGAGCCTGCTGCTGGCCGGGCGTGGCGCAATGGCCAGCCGTTTGATCGGCGCCTCCATGTGCTGCTATTCACTTGGCAGTGGAGTGGGGGCAGTGCTGGCGAGCTGGGTGTATGCCCATTGGGGTTGGGCAGCGGTGTGTGGGCTCGGGATGGGCATCAGCGCGGTCGCGCTGGGGTACTGGTTATGGCTGCAACGCGCGAGGGCGGCCGAAGCCGCCCTGCAGTGTTCAGGTCAGAACTTGTAGCCAAGGCCGACCATGTACACCCATGGGTCGACATCGACGTCGACTTTGGTCTTGCTGTAGCCCAGTGCGGACGGGCCGTCGACGCTGGCCTTGGTGTCGATGTCGATGTACCAGACCGAAGCGTTGACCAGCAGGTTGTCGGTGATCATGTAGTCCATGCCCAGCTGACCGGCGAAGCCGACCGAGTCCTGCAGCTCCAGGTTGCTGAAGCCCTGCTGCTTGCGGGTGCTGCTGAGGTCTTCATCAAAGAACAGCGTGTAGTTGATGCCGACGCCGGCATACGGCTGGAACTTGGAAGTTGGCTCCATCGGGTAGTACTGCAACGACAGGGTCGGTGGCAGTTGCTTGATATCGGCCAGCTTGCCGTCCAGGCCGCCGCCCAGACCTTTGACGCCGACGGTGTGCTTGAACGGGGTGGCCGCCAGCAGCTCGAGGCCGACATGGTCGGTGAGCATGTAGGCGAAGGTCAGGCCCAGTTGGGTGTCGCTGTCCAAGGTCGCCTTGGTGCCCGATACCTTGCTGCCGTCGAATTTCAGGTCGCCGCTGCTTTCGTTGGGGGCAACGGTGATGGCACCGGCACGGACGATGACATCACCCGCCTGGTGGGCGTGGGCGACAGGGGCAGCGAGCGCCAGGGCCGCGAGGGCGGCGCTGAGCAAGGACTTGTTCATGGAAGCTCCCAGAGGACGTGAGTAATCGAGTAGTCCAATGGTACGGATGCCGTTAAACAGAAAGTTTGACCCAGCTCAAAGAAGCGTCGTCACGAATTCGAAACAGCTCTCATCTCAGCTCATAAGCGTATATTTTCTCGGCTTCCATCTGGTAGCCGGCATCGGCCAGTTCGCTGCTGGAGGCTCTAACCTGCAGCTTTCCCTCGATCCAGTAGGGCTGGTAGAGGTCTTCTACACGAACGCCCATTTCACTGAAGATGTGCACGATCTGGTTCGACGGTGGCGGTGGTACGTGGATGCACGCGCCGTAGTAGGGGACCAGCAGGAATTCGGTGGTGCGGCCTTCTTCGCTCACCTCCAGCGGCACGATGTAGCCGGGCAGTTTGATCTGCTGGCCGTCGAGGCTTTTTACCACTGGAGCATCGGGGGCCTGCTGGCGCGCCGGTGGGGCGGACTCGGCGGACAGGGCGTTGCTGAGCTGCGACATGTCGTGCAACGGCGCGAGTTGGGGCGGGATGACCGGGGCGCCTTCGGGGATGAGGGCGGGCCAGTCAAGTTCGCGGGGTTCCGAGGCCCACAGAGGCATCGCTACTGTCAGCAGCAGGATCAGCAGTGTATGCAGTGCTGGCCTCTTCGCGGGCATGCCCGCTCCCACAGGGTTCACCACAGCCTTCGAACCTTGTGAAAGGCTTGTGGGAGCGGGCGTGCCCGCGAAGAAGGCAGTGAGGTATTGGATCATTGCACGCCCTCAGAGGTGAATGGACAAGCCGTCGGCCAGCGACTGCCGATAGGCCCGCCACGCCGGTACGCTGCCCATCAACAGCGCAGCTCCCAGGATGATAGCCAGCAACGTCCATTCATGAGCACTCGGCATGGCCAGCGGCAAGTACAAACCATAGTTGGCCTGCACATACCCTTGTGCCAGGGCGATTCCCGCATACAGCAAGCCAAGCCCTGCAGCGATCCCGACCGCCGCCAGCGACAGTGCCTCCAGCACCAGCAGCCCTGCGATATGCCACGGCCTGGCACCAACCGAGCGCAATATCGCCATCTCCCTGCGGCGTTCATTGAGGCTGGTGAGAATCGCCGTAAGCATGCCGATCAGGCCGGTCAGCACCACGAACAGCGACACCACGAACAACGCCTGCTCCGCGGTGCCCATCAGGCTCCACAGCTCCTGCAGGGCTACCCCGGGCAGGATCGCCAGCAACGGCTCGCTGCGGTATTCATTGATCTCCCGCTGCAGGCTGAATGTCGCGATCTTGCTGTTCAGGCCGAGCATGAACGCAGTGATGGCGGCAGGCTGCAGGTCCATGGTCCGTGCCTGCTCGGCGCTGATACGCCCGGCGCCACGGGCCGGCACCCCGTTGTGCCAGTCGATGTGGATGGCTTCCATGCCGCCCAGGCTGATATGCAGCGTGCGGTCGACCGGTGTGCCGGTGCGCTTGAGCACTCCGACTACGGTGAACGGCTTGTCGTCGTGCTTGACCAGGCTGATCGCGGCCACGCCGTGGGCAAGCACCAGCTTGTCGCCCAGCTTGTAGTGCAATGCCTCGGCCACTTCGGCACCCAGCACCACCTCGAACGGATCATCGGCAAACGCGCGGCCATGGCTCAATTCCAGGTGCTGGCGGCGGCCGTACTGGTAATGGCTGAAGTAGTCGCCGGTAGTGCCCATCACTCGATAACCACGGTGCGAGTCGCCCAGCGAGATGGGGATGGCCCATTTCACCCGCGGGTCCTTGGCGTAGTGCTCATAGCTGTCCCAACGGATATTGTTGGTGGCGTTGCCGATGCGGAACACCGAGTACAACAGCAGGTTCACCGAGCCGGAGCGGGCGCCGACAATCAGGTCGGTACCGCTTATGGTGCTGGCGAAGCTGGCCCGGACCTCGGTACGGACCCGCTCCACGGCCAGCAGCAGGCACACCGACAGGGCGATGGCGAAGGCGGTGAGGAATGCGGTGAAGCGGCGGTTGGCCAGGCTGGCCAAGGCAAGGCGGAGCAGGTACATCAGGCCTCCCGGGGCTTGGCGGCGCGGTTGAGTTCGGCCAGCGACAGGTGGCGGTCGAACAGCGGCGCCAGGCTCTGGTCGTGGCTGACGAACAGCAGGCTGGCACCGGCGGCGCGGCATTCATCGAACAGCAGGCGGATGAACGCTTCGCGGGTGTCGGCATCCAGCGCCGAGGTCGGTTCGTCGGCGATCACCAGTTCGGGTTGGCCGATCAGTGCGCGGGCGGCAGCAACCCGTTGCTGCTGGCCGATCGACAGGCTGTCGGCGCGGCGGGCGAGCAGGGCGGGGTCGTCCAGGCCCAGGTGGGCCAGCAAGGTGCTGGCTGCCTGGTCGACACTGCCATGGCGCTGCTCGGCGCGGGCCTTGCGGCTGCGCGAGAAGCGGCAGGGCAGCTCGACGTTTTCGCGCACCGAGAAGAACGGCAGCAGGTTGAACTGCTGGAAGATATAACCGGTGTGGTCGACCCGGAAGCGGTCACGGGCGCCCTGGCCCAGACGGCAGAGGTCTTGGCCGAGCAACTGGATGCGGCCCTGGCCCGGTACGTTCACCCCGCCCAGCAGGCCCAGCAATGTGGTCTTGCCACTGCCGCTGGGGCCCTTGAGAAACAGGGCTTCGCCAGCTTCCAGGCGGAATGCCGGAATATCCAGCAGCGCCGGCTGTCCGGGCCAGGCGAAGACCAGGTCATGCAGTTCGATCAACGGCTGGCGCATTCAGAACACGACCGCAGCCTTGGCTGGCGTGGCTTCCGCGCCTTTCTGGCCATTGGGGCCGATCAGTTGAACGGTGATTTTCTGGGTAGCCGGGAACGCCTTGAACAGCGGAGCGAGGTCCACCTGCGCCAGTTTGTCGGGGTTGGCGCAGGTCAGCTGGTAATGGGCGCCGATGTCGCTGTGCTGGTGGCTGTGCTCGTGGTCGTCACCATCGTCGTCGGCTTTCGGGGCATCACCGAACAGCGGGCTTTCCAGTTCCTGCTGGTCTTCCTTGCAACCGGCAGCGGCGGGCAGGCCGAACAGCTTCAGTGGCTGCTCCAGCTGCTGGCGCACCGCCGCGACCTTGGCCTTGTCGGCGTCGCTGTTGGCAGCGTGTTCGAAGCCGACCAGATTCATTGCCGGGCTGTCCAACTCCAGCTCCAGAGTGTTGCCATCGAGCACGGCATTGAGCTTGGCCACGCCATGCTCGTGGGCGCCGAGGGTGCCGTGGGCGTGGTCGTGATTGTGGTCATCATCGTGGGCATGGGCCACGGCCAGTGGCAGCAAGGCGAAGGGCAGGGCAAGCAACAGGCGACGCATGGATGACTCCGGAGCGGGCAAGAAGATTGGGTTATGTTATAACAGCTTTTCCCCGTGCTGCCAGCCTGCGTGGCGCAGGTTTCATGTTGGGGTAGGATGGCGGCATTAGACTTGGGTTCAGGGAATGCAGCATGAGAATTCGTGGACAGATTGGTGATTGGCCTGTGGACCTGACCATCGAGCTGGCGCCTGAAGAGTGGGCACAACTGGGGCGGCAGATCGAATTGCCCGCAGTGGCGCAGACCGCAGCAACCGAAACCGTGGCGACAACGCGTCAGGATGACGGGCAATGGACTGCGGCGCGTGAGGTGTTGCGCCTGGCGGGGCAGATGAGCGGGCCGGAATTGCTGGATCGGCTCGAAGGGCTGGCGGGAAGTACGGCGGCGGGTAAGCGGCTGCTGGTGCGCTTGCGGCATAGCAGTGAAGTCAAGGTGGAAAGTGGCGTGGACGCGCCGGTGTATCACTGGGTTGGGTGAAGGCTTTCAGGATTTTGGGGGCTGCTTTGCAGCCCATTCGCAGCACAAGGCTGCTCCTACAGGGACTGCGCAACACGTGGTGTAGGAGCAGCCTTGTGCTGCGAATGGGCCGCAAAGCGGCCCCGGCATTGTCAGAACATCGCCGCCGACAACTTGCGACGATACACGCCGACCAGCGGGTGATCACCGCCCAGCAGCTCGAACACCTGCAGCAACGCCTTCTGCGGCAGCCCGTTCTCATAACCACGGTTACGCTGGAACAGCTTCAACAACCCTTCCAGCGCCGCTTCATACTGCTGGCGCGCCAACTGCTGCACGCTCAGCTGATAAGCCGCTTCATCATCCTGCGGGTTCTGCGCCAAGCGGCTTTTCAGGTCAGCCACTTCCGGCAGACTGGCGGCCTGGCGCAGGAAGGTCAGTTGTGCCTTGGCACCGGCCAGTGCAGCTTTGTGCTCGTCAGTCTTGACCGCATCCAGCACCACCTGGGCCTCACCCAGCTCCCCGCGCTCGGCCAGGCAACGGGCATACAGGATCAGTGCCTCGGCATTGCTGTTGTCCTCACCCAGCAGCGCCTGCAACAGCGCTTCGGCCTCGGCAAAACGGCTTTCGGCAAACAGTCCCTTGGCCTGCTCCAGCGGCGAGGCGGTGGGCGCGGCAGGCAGTTGCACGTGCGGCTCGAGCATGGCGCGGATCGCCGATTCCGGCTGCGCACCGGCAAAACCGTCCACCGGCTGGCCGTCCTTGAACAGCACCACGGTCGGCAGGCTGCGGATGCCGAACTGGGCAACTACCTGTTGCTCCACGTCACAGTTGATCTTGGCCAGCAGCAACTCGCCCTGGTAACCCTCGGTGATCTTCGCCAGCAGCGGCATCAGTGCCTTGCACGGCGCACACCACTCGGCCCAGAAATCCACCAGCACCGGTTTGTGGAAGGAGTTCTCGATAACCAGTTGCTGGAAGGTGGCATCGGTAGCGTCGAAAATGTAAGGCGTGTCTTGGGTCATCGCGACTCTCGCAAACTCGTGGATAACACCACTATAAGGTGTCGCGGCTGGCGTGGTACAGGCTGACCCGGCGGAATTCGTGCGGCTCGGCCAGGTCCGGCAGGGTCAGCGCTTCCAGCACACCCAGCTGCTGGTACAGCGGGTGGCTGAAGTCGCGTACCCGCGAGTCGGCCACCAGCGCCTGGCGCCCGCGGCCGAGGAAGGCATCCAGCAGCGGCAGGTTGGCGCGGTCGTACAGCACGTCAGCAACCAGGATCAGGTCGAAGCGATCGTCTTCGGCGAAGAAATCGCTGCTGTAACCCAGTTCCACCCCGTTCAGCGCGGCATTCGCGCGGCAGGCATCGAGTGCCAACGGGTCGAGGTCGCAGGCCACCACTTCCAGCGCACCGGCGCGGGCGGCGGCAATACCGGCGATACCGGAGCCGGCGCCAAAATCCAGCACGCGCTTGCCGGCTACCCATTCCGGGTGCTCGGCCAGATAACGGGCCATGGCCAGGCCGCTGGCCCAACAGAAGCTCCAGTAGGGCGGATCTTCAAGAATGCGCCGAGTCTCCTCGCTACTGAAGGCGCGGTCCATGTTCTGGTCGTCGATCAGCCACAGCTTGAGGTCGCAGCCGGGTAGCTCGCTGACGACAAGACGCGCTTCGCCGATCAGGCCGCTGAGGGCTTGTTGCAGGGGCTGTTGTAGGGAGACTGGCGCCACTTACGGCGCCTTCTCGAAACGCAGCGGACCGGTGGCCTGGGTCTGGGCCTGGGTAATGCGCACCGGCGGCAGGTGCATGATCAGCTGGCCAGAGCTGCTGGCGCGGCCGCGCAGCTCGACCCGGGCACCAGCGGGGAAGGCCTCGGGGTTGAAGCGCAGTTGGTAGGGCAGGGCCTGGCCGGTGCCGGTCAGGTTGCTGCTGGCCAGCAAGCGTTGTGGGCGGTCGCGTTCGTCGATGACCAGCAAGGCCAGCTCCACGTCGGCACCGGCGGGGATTTCCAGCAAGGTGCCGCTCAGCTCGCGCTGGTAGGCCGGCAGCGGGCCCAGTACTGTGGCCGGCTTGGCCGTGCGGGCTGGCGTGGGTGCCGGAGGGGTGTCGGGCTTCGGCCTGTCGCTGCCGCAGGCAGCGAGCAGGGCGGCGCAGCACAGCACGACGAGCGCTCGGTAGTGCATGGGGTAGTCCTTCACGGGTAGATTTCCCATGGATGTTAACCCCTTTGGCTTGTCTTGCCAGTGGGATGCGCTACCATGGCCCTCCCTTTTTTTGTTGCCTGCCACCATGCACTGTCCCTTTTGCGGTGCCAACGACACCAAGGTAATCGACTCTCGTCTCGTCGCTGAGGGCGAGCAGGTGCGCCGCCGCCGTGAATGCGTCGCCTGCGGCGAGCGCTTCACCACCTTCGAAACCGCCGAGCTGGTGCTGCCCCGGCTGATCAAGCAGGACGGCACGCGCCAACCCTTCGACGAAGAAAAGCTGCGCGCCGGCATGCAGCGGGCACTGGAAAAACGCCCGGTCAGCGTCGAGCGCCTGGAAGCTGCGCTGGCGCATATCAAGAGCCGCCTGCGTGCCACCGGCGAGCGTGAAGTCAAATCGCTGGTAGTGGGTGAGATGGTCATGGCCGAGCTGCGCAAGCTCGACGAAGTGGCCTATATCCGTTTTGCCTCGGTTTACCGCCGCTTCCAGGACCTCGACGAGTTCCGCGAAGAAATCGACCGCCTGGCTCGCGAGCCGGCTAAAGAGTGACCATGCCCAGCCAAGCTGCCATCCTCGACGCCCACTACATGGCCCGCGCGCTGGAGCTGGCGCGCAAGGGCCTGTACACCACCCACCCGAACCCGCGCGTAGGCTGCGTGATCGTGCGCGATGGCGAGGTGGTCGGCGAAGGCTGGCATGTGCGCGCCGGCGAGCCGCATGCCGAAGTGCATGCCCTGCGCCAGGCCGGTGAGCGTGCCCGTGGCGCCTGTGCCTATGTCACCCTTGAGCCGTGCAGCCATCATGGCCGCACGCCACCGTGCGCTGAAGCGCTGGTCAAGGCAGGCGTGGCACGGGTGGTAGCCGCCATGCAGGACCCCAACCCGCAAGTGGCGGGGCAGGGCCTGCGGCGCCTGGCCGAGGCCGGTATCGAAGTGGCCAGCGGCGTGCTCGAGGCCGAGGCCCGCGCACTCAACCCCGGTTTCCTCAAGCGTATGGAGCACGGTCTGCCGTTCGTTCGCGCCAAGCTGGCCATGAGCCTGGATGGCCGCACCGCCATGGCCAGTGGCGAAAGCCAGTGGATCACTGGCCCGGCCGCCCGCTCGGCGGTGCAGCGCCTGCGTGCCCGCTCCAGCGTGGTACTGACCAGCGCCACCAGCGTGTTGGCCGACAACGCGCGGATGACCGTGCGCGGCGCCGAGCTGGGCCTGGATGCCGAAACCACTGCCCTGGCTCTCAGCCGCACACCGCTGCGAGTGCTGATCGATGGCCACCTGCGCCTGCCGCTGGATGCGCCGTTTTTCCAGGCTGGCCCGGCGCTGGTGGTGACCGCTGTCGCAGATGACCCGCGCTATGCCGCTGCCGGCCACGAACTGCTCAGCTTGCCGGGTGACAATGGCCAGGTAGACCTGTCGGCGTTGCTGCAGGCCCTGGCGGCCCGCGGCATCAACGAAGTCCTGCTGGAAGCCGGTGCCGGCCTGGTCGGCGCCTTCGCCCGGCAAGGCCTGATCGACGAGTACCAGCTGTTCGTCGCCGGCACTTTCCTCGGTTCCCAGGCCCGTCCGCTGTTGGACTGGCCACTGGACAAGATGAGCGAAGCGCCGCGGCTGAAAATTACCGAAATGCGCGCAGTGGGCGATGACTGGCGGGTCACGGCCATCCCCCTGCCGGCACCCCGCGTATAATGCCTGGCTTGCCCTGCGCAAAACGTTTTTGAGGAAGACCCCATGTTCACCGGCATCATCGAATCCATCGGCACCATCCGCAGCCTGACCCCCAAGGGTGGCGACGTGCGCGTATACGTCGAAACCGGCAAGCTCGACCTGGGTGACGTCAAACTCGGCGACAGCATCGCCGTCAACGGCGTGTGCCTGACCGCCGTCGAACTGCCGGGCGACGGCTTCTGGGCCGACGTCAGCGTCGAAACCCTCAAGCGCACCGCCTTCATCGACCTCAAGAGCGGCAGCAAGGTCAACCTGGAAAAAGCCCTGACTCCCACTACCCGGCTGGGCGGGCACCTGGTCAGCGGCCACGTCGACGGGGTCGGCGAAATCATCTCGCGCAGCGATAACGCCCGCGCCATCCAGTTCCGCGTGCGTGCACCGAAGGAACTGGCCAAGTACATCGCCCACAAGGGTTCGATCACCGTCGACGGCACCAGCCTGACGGTCAACGAGGTCAATGGCGCCGAGTTCGAGCTGACCATTGTCCCGCACACCCTGTCCGAAACCATCATGGCCGACTACCGTGCAGGGCGTCGGGTAAACCTTGAGGTCGACCTGCTGGCCCGTTACCTGGAGCGTCTGCTGCTGGGTGACAAGGCTGCCGAACCGAGCAAGGGCAGTGGCATTACCGAAAGCTTCCTGGCCGCCAACGGCTTCTTGAAATCCTGATTGAGAAGGGGGTGCCGCGTGGCGCTCAACAGCATCGAAGAACTGGTCGAAGACATCCGCCAGGGCAAAATGGTCATCCTCATGGATGACGAAGACCGCGAGAACGAAGGCGACATCATCATGGCGGCCGAGTGCTGCCTGCCTGAGCACATCAACTTCATGGCCAAGCACGCCCGCGGCCTGATCTGCATGCCGATGACCCGCGAGCGCTGCGAGACCCTGAAGCTGCCGCTGATGGCGCCGCGCAACGGCTCGGGCTTCGGCACCAAGTTCACCGTGTCGATCGAAGCCGCCGAAGGTGTCACCACCGGCATCTCCGCCGCTGACCGCGCACGTACCGTGCAGGCGGCCGCTGCCAAGGACGCCAAGGCCGAAGATATCGTCAGCCCTGGCCACATCTTCCCGCTGATGGCCCAGCCTGGCGGTACCTTGGCCCGTGCCGGCCACACCGAGGCCGCATGCGACCTGGCACGCATGGCCGGTTTCGAGCCAAGTGGCGTGATCTGCGAAGTGATGAACGACGACGGCACCATGTCGCGCCGCGCCGAACTGGAAGTGTTTGCCGCCGAGCACGGCCTGAAGATCGGCACCATCGCCGACCTGATCCACTACCGCATGATCCACGAGCGCACCGTGCAGCGCGTCTCCGAGCAACCGGTCGAGAGCGAGCTGGGTGAGTTCAACCTGGTCACCTACCGCGACGCGGTGGAAGGTGACGTGCACATGGCCTTGACCCTGGGCAAGATCTGCGCCGAAGAGCCGACCCTGGTCCGCGTACACAACATGGACCCGCTGCGCGACCTGCTGCTGGTCAAGCAACCGGGCCGCTGGAGCCTGCGCGCCGCCATGGCTGCCGTGGCCGAGGCCGGCAGCGGCGTGGTATTGCTGCTGGGGCACCCGCTGGACGGCGACGTGCTGCTGGCGCACATCCGCGAAAGCGCTGGCGATGCACCAGTCAAGGCACCGACCACCTACAGCACCGTGGGTGCAGGTTCGCAGATCCTGCGCGACCTCGGTGTGCGCAAGATGCGCCTGATGAGTTCGCCGATGAAGTTCAACGCGATATCCGGATTCGATCTGGAAGTTGTAGAATACGTGCCCTCCGAGTGACTTGAGGCGGCAGTGACGCCCTCCAGCTCGAGTCCATACCCCTGTCGAGGCCGCCAGCATGCGGCCTCGCTCTTGAAGATGAGAATATCGGAATGACCCTGAAGACCATCGAAGGTACCTTCATCGCCCCCAAAGGTCGCTATGCTTTGGTGGTTGGCCGCTTCAACAGCTTCGTCGTCGAAAGCCTGGTAAGCGGTGCCGTTGATGCCCTGGTACGCCACGGTGTCAGCGAAAGCGACATCACCATCATCCGTGCCCCGGGTGCATTCGAAATCCCGCTGGTGGCACAGAAGGTCGCCCAGCAAGGCGCCTACGACGCGATCATCGCCCTGGGCGCAGTGATCCGTGGTGGTACCCCGCACTTCGAATACGTGGCGGGCGAATGCACCAAGGGCCTGGCCCAGGTGTCCATGGAGTTCGGTGTTCCGGTGGCCTTCGGCGTACTGACCGTCGACTCCATCGAGCAGGCCATCGAGCGTTCCGGCACCAAGGCCGGCAACAAAGGTGCTGAAGCTGCCCTGTCCGCTCTGGAAATGGTCAGCCTGCTGGCGCAGTTGGAGGCCAAGTGATTAGCGACGAAAGCGATCGTTTCAACCCGCGCGATCCAAAACCTGCGGATGCCGGCAAGCCATCGAAGAGTGCCAAGCGCCGCGAAGCCCGCAAGCTCGCGACCCAGGCACTGTACCAGTGGCACATGGCGCAGCATTCGCTGAACGAGATCGAAGCGCAGTTCCGGGTCGATAACGATTTCTCCGATGTCGACGGCGCTTATTTCCGCGAGATCCTGCATGGGGTCCCGGCGATCAAGAGCGAAATCGACAGCGCCCTGAAGCCATGCCTGGACTTGGCACTGGAAGAGCTCGACCCGGTCGAGCTGGCCGTGCTGCGTCTGTCTACCTGGGAGTTCATCAAACGCGTCGACGTACCGTACCGCGTGGTGATCAACGAAGGTGTCGAGCTGGCCAAGGTCTTCGGTGCCACCGATGGCCACAAGTTCGTCAACGGTGTGCTGGACAAGCTGGCCCCGAACCTGCGCGAAGCAGAAGTAAAGGCGAACAAGCGCTGATCCTGGCGCTTGCGGACCATGGGTGAGTTCGAGCTGATCAGCCATTACTTCGCCGCCGCGCCCTGTGCGCAAGGCGGTGAAGGCGTGGCCCTTGGCATTGGTGACGACTGCGCCTTGCTGGGCCTTCCTGCCGGCGAGCAACTGGCGGTGTCCACCGACACCCTGGTTGCCGGGGTGCATTTTCCGGCTCTGTGCGACCCTTGGTTGCTCGGCCAGCGCTCGCTGGCCGTGGCGGCCAGCGACCTGGCTGCCATGGGCGCCACCCCCATCGGCTTCACCCTTGCCCTGACCTTGCCCGAGGTCAGCGCCGACTGGCTGCAAGCCTACGCCAGCGGCCTCAACCGCATGGCCGGCCACTGCCAGCTAAGCCTTATCGGTGGCGACACCACTCGCGGCCCCCTGAGTATCACCATGACCGTGTTCGGCCGGGTTCCGGTGGGGCAGGCGTTGCGCCGTGATGGCGCTCGCCCGGGCGACCTGCTTTGCGTCGGGGGCGAGTTGGGTAACGCGGCAGGGGCTTTGCCGCTGGTGCTGGGCCAGCGCCAGGCCGATGCCGCGCTGGCGCAACCGTTGCTCGACCATTACTGGTCGCCGTCGCCGCAGTTCGCCCTGGGCCAGTTGCTGCGCGGGCGTGCAACTTCGGCACTGGATATTTCCGACGGCCTGCTGGCCGACTGCGGGCATATCGCCAAGGGCTCCCGCGTGGCGCTCGAAGTGAACCTGGAGCAGGTGCCGGTGTCATCCGCCCTGCAGGGCTTGCTCGGCGCCGAGGCGGCCGTACATGCGGCGCTGACCGGTGGCGATGACTACGTGCTGGCGTTCACCTTGCCGCCAGCCGAGCTTTCATCCCTGCAGGCACAAGGCCTGGCGGCATTCCACGTCATCGGGCGGGTGCTCGAAGGGCAGGGTGTGAGCCTGCGCGACCGGCAGGGCCAGGACATCACCCCGCGGCAACGCGGCTATCAACATTTTAGGGAGACACCGTGACCGATCACCCCAACCAGGTGCCTGCGGAGTTTGTTCCGCCTTCGGTCTGGCGCAACCCGTGGCACTTCATCGCCTTCGGTTTCGGTTCTGGCACCTTGCCAAAGGCGCCGGGCACCTGGGGCTCGCTGGTGGCCATACCGTTCATCCCGATGTGGCAGATGCTGCCCGACTGGGGCTACTGGCTGTTGCTGGGCGTGAGCATGCTGTTCGGCTTCTGGCTATGCGGTAAGGTCGCCAATGACTTGCGCGTGCACGACCATGAAGGCATTGTCTGGGACGAGATCGTCGGCATGTGGATAACCCTCTGGCTGGTGCCGGAAGGCTGGCAGTGGCTGCTGGCGGGGTTCCTGATGTTCCGCTTCTTCGACATTCTCAAGCCGTGGCCGATCCGCTGGGTCGACCGCCATGTGCATGGGGGCGTTGGCATCATGCTCGACGATATCCTGGCTGGCGTGTTTGCCTGGCTGGGGATGCAGGTTCTGGTTTGGGCGGTTGCCTGATACAGGGAGCGTGTGAATGGCCATGAGGACCGTGCTGCTGGCAATGCTGCTGAGCCTTGCCCCGTGGGCGGCGGCTGCCGAGGGTGTGCCGAAGCAGATCCACCTGGTCAGCGAAGAGTGGCTCGACTACACCAACGCCGACGGTACCGGGGTAGCCTGGGACGTGCTGCGCAAGGTGTTCGAGCCGGCCGGGGTCAAGGTAGTGACCCAGAGCGCGCCCTACAGCCGTGCGGTCGGGCTGGTGAAGCGTGGCGAGGCTGACGCCTGGGTAGGCTCGTACAAGGAAGAGAACGACGACAACCTGTATCCGCGCTGGCACTTCGACATGGACCACATCTACGCGCTAGGGTTGGTCAGCAAGCCAGTGCCTACTCGGCAGACCATAGGTCGCTACCGCTTGGCCTGGGTGCGTGGCTACGACTTCGGTAGCTATCTGCCCGATGTGCATGACTTCCGCGAAGTCCAGCGCCGCGAAGGCATCCTGCCGATGCTCGAGCATGACCGTGTGGACTTCTACATCGATGCGCTGACCGAGATCGACAATGTGCTCGGCCAGACCTCCCAGCCCGAGCGCTTCCGCCGCACCCATGTGGCCGAACTGCCGCTGTACCTGGCCTTTGCCCGCAGCGACCAGGCCAAGGCCCTGCGCGACCTGTTCGACAAGCGCATGACCGAGCTGGTGCGCAGTGGTGAGCTGAAGCCGATCTTCGAGCACTGGCAGCAGCCGTATCCGTTCAGCCCGGATAGCAAACCACATTGAGCGCCCCGTTTCATGGGCATGCCCGCTCCCACAGGATTGAGTACAGACCTTTGCTAAGCATCGAACTTTTCGATCTTACCCCACGGTATTCAGCCAGCCCACATCCCCCAACCTGCTGATACAATCGGCCCACGAGAAATTTAAACTTATTCCAGGAGCACAACGTGCCCGTCGTCTTTGTTGCCGCCTCTAAACTCCCGACTCCCTTCGCGACCTTCACCATGCATGGCTTCCTCGACGAAGCCACTGGCCGTGAGCACGTGGTGCTCAGCCTGGGTGACATCGCGGACGGCCAGCCGGTGCTGGGGCGCCTGCACTCCGAGTGCCTGACCGGCGATGCCCTGTTCAGCCAGCGCTGCGACTGCGGCTCGCAGCTGGAAGCCGCGCTGCAGGCCATCGCCCGTGAAGGCCGTGGCGTGCTGCTGTACCTGCGCCAGGAAGGCCGTGGCATCGGCCTGCTGAACAAGATTCGCGCCTACGAGCTGCAGGACGGTGGCGCCGATACCGTCGAGGCCAACGAGCGCCTGGGCTTCGCCGCCGACCAGCGCGACTACGCCATGTGCCTGCCGATGCTGGAGCACCTGGGCGTGAAGTCGTTGCGCCTGATGACCAACAACCCGCGCAAGGTCAAAGCCCTGACCGACATGAGCATCGTCGTCGCCGAGCGCGTACCGCTGCACACCGGGCACAACCCGCACAACCGCTACTACCTGGCAACCAAGGCCGGCAAGCTGGGCCACATGCTGGGTAACGAGCACCAGGGCGAGGTGCCTCAGGCGTGACCCGCGCCGAGGTCAAGCGGCGCTTGGCGCTGGCCTGGTGGCAATACCTGGCGGTGGGCCTGGTGCCGCTGCCAGTGATGGCCTGGGCCTTCGGTGGCGGTGATGCGCTGGCCTCGGTGCTGGCCATGCCACTGTTCATTGCCGGCGCGGCGACCATGTTCCTCAGCCTGCCGCGCTTTAGTGCCTACAAGCGCGCCCTCATCGCCACTTCCAAGGTGCTCGGCACTGGAGAAGAGCCCGCCGCCTGGATCGAACTGGCGCGGGTGCGGCGCCTGGCTATGTTGTATGCCTGCTTCCCGGCCTGGGTCGCCGCTTTGTCGGTGCTGGTCGGCCTCGAGGCGGTGCCGCAGATCCTGCTGGCGTTGTCCACCGCAGTGGTGCTCTACCTCTATCGTATTCCACGCCAGCTCGGCTGATGCGCCTGCTGCCCGGCCTGCTGGCGCTGCTCGTCTGCTCCGCACTGCCCGCCGAACCCCTGCGAGTGGTCAGCCTGGCCCCGTCGATGAGCGAGATCATGCTCGAACTGCAGGCCGATGACCTGCTGGTCGGTGTGCTCGACGGTGGCGAACGGCCGGCGGCGCTGCGCGAGTTGCCCTCGGTGGGGCGCCAGGGGCAACTGGACCTCGAACGCCTGCTCAGCCTGCGCCCCGACCTGTTGCTGCTGTGGCCGGGCAGCGTGCCGCCGGCCCAACGCGACCAGCTCAAGCGCCTGGGTATCGCAACGTATAGCGCAGAACCCCATGACATCGACCAGCTGATCGAGCAGATCGAAGCCATCGCCGAACGAATCGGCCGTGCCGAACAGGGCCATCGGTATGCCCAGGCCCTGCGTGACCGGCTGCGGCAGCTGCGCCAGCAGTATCGACGGGACGAGCCCTTGCAGGTGTTCTACCAGGTCTGGGACCGACCGCTGTACACGCTCGGTGGCCGGCAGGTGGTCAGCGATGCCCTGGCCGTTTGCGGCGCGCGTAATGTCTTCGCCGATCTCACCCAGGCGGCGCCGCAGGTAAATGTGGAGTCTGTGCTGCTGCGCAACCCACAGGTCATTCTGGCGGGTGATCAGGCGCAGCTGGAGAGTTGGAAGGCCTGGCCGCAACTGCGTGCGGTTGCCGATGATCGTTTACTGGTGGTGCCAGACAAAGGCCTGGAGCGGCCTAGTGGGCAGATGATCGAAGCTACGGCGCGTTTGTGTGCGTTGCTCGAGGCTAACGCGCCGGCGTCCAAGTAAGCTTTTGCGAGGGCTGCGCCCTCGATCGCGACGCAAGGCCGCTCCTACAAAGAACTGCGCGGCCCCTGTAGATACCGTCTTGACCCTCACCCTGCAAGAGGGATTTTGGGGTCAAACGGTATCCCCGACTTCACCACCCCATAAACCAGGTGCAGCAGCTTGCGCATCGCCGCGCAAACGATCTGTTTATAGGCTTTGTGTCGGCTGTTCAACCGCTCTGCCAGTGCCTTCACGACAGGGTTGTACCTGATCGAGACAGTGCCTGACATCCACAAGCCCGCCCGCAGCCTTGAGGCGCCTGTACGCGAGATAGTGCTCTGACCTATGAACTCTCCCGATTGCTGCACTACCGGGTTCAGGCCTGAGAACGCGACGATCGCAGAAGAGCTTTGGTATTTCAGTGGATCGCCCAGTTCGGCGAGCAGCAACGTAGCAGTGGTGTCACCCAAACCATCTATCGAAGTAATCAGATCACGTCGCTTGCGCAGGTCTGGATCATCATCGATCGTCTGTTCGATGGCCTTCCTGGTCTTTTCCAGTTCTTCGGTGATGTGCCCGATGACGTCTTGAATCGACTGCTGCACCGCATCCTGTGCGACATCCAAACGATTCTGCTCCATCTGGCGCATTTCCTTGAGGTCGTCCAGTCGCCGCACCAGAGCACGCAAACGGCGCTGTGCAGGTGGCTCCGGCTCCCACTGGCGAAGCGAGGCCGCCTTCTGCTGGCCATAAGCAGCAATGACTTTGGCGTCAGCTTTATCGGTTTTGACGCGCCGAAGCTCCACGTCAGCGAATTTCGCGATCACCGCCGGGTTCAGAATACACACCCGATAACCTTGGTTGTGACAGTGCTCGGCTAACGCTTCGTGATAGGTGCCTGTGGCCTCCATAACGATCCAGGCGCCTGGTTCGGCATGGCGCTCAAGCCAATCGCTGAACTGCTTGAACCCTCCAGGATCATTGGACAGCTTGGCTTTGGTGCGCGTCTTGCCGTTGGGAAGTGGGGTGGCAATGTCGAAAGATTTTTTGGCGACATCAACGCCAACAAAGGCGGACATGATCTTCTCCTTCAAACTACGAAAGTCGATCACCCTACACTCAGTTCAACCTTGTTAATGCGTGCTCACGCCGGGGGCGGGCACTAGATACCGTTCGAACTCGTCGAGTGGGGTTGAAAGGCCAGAGCGTTATCTACAGTGCGGGCTCGATGCCCTTGGAGCGGCTCCGCTTCAAGACCTTCCCTCGATGATCAGTCGAGAACTTTCGCTTCTTGGGAGGCGAAAGTCGAGATACAAGGAGCGGCCTTGTGTCGCGATGGGCCGCAAAGCGGCCCCAAAATCTCAAAGCCCGAGCCTGGCCATCCGAGCCTTCACCGAAGCCTCGATCCCAGCCGCATCCAGCCCGCACTCAGCCAGCATCTGCGCCGGCTTGGCATGCTCGACATAGATGTCCGGCAACCCCAGGTGCAGCAGCGGTTTCACGATCGCCTGGCTGGCCAGGAACTCACCCACAGCCGCACCGGCACCGCCCATGATGGCGTTTTCTTCGATGGTCACCAGCAGCTCATGGCTTGCGGCCAGTTCCAGCACCAGCGCCTCGTCCAGCGGTTTGACGAAACGCATGTCCACAACGGTAGCGTTGATCTGCTCGGCCACCTGCATGGCCTCGGCCAGTTGCACGCCGAACACCAGCAAGGCGACTTTCTCGCCCTGGCGACGGACCACGCCCTTGCCGATTTCCAGCGGCTCCAGGTCACCGCTGATCGGCGCGTTCGGGCCGGTGCCACGCGGGTAGCGCACAGCCGCCGGGCCGTTGTACAGGTGGCCGGTGCTGAGCATCTTGCGCAGCTCGTTTTCGTCGCTTGGGGTCATCACCAGCATGCCCGGGATGCAGCGCAGGTATGACAGATCGTAGCTGCCCGCGTGGGTCGGGCCGTCTTCGCCGACCAGGCCGGCGCGGTCGATGGCGAACAGCACGTCAAGATTCTGTACCGCCACGTCGTGGATCAGCTGGTCGTAGGCGCGCTGCAGGAAGGTGGAGTAGATCGCCACCACCGGCTTGCTGCCCTCGCAGGCCATGCCGGCCGCCAGGGTCACGGCATGTTGCTCGGCGATCGCCACGTCGAAGTAACGCTCCGGGTAGCGCTCGCTGAACTCGACCAGGTCGGAGCCTTCCTTCATCGCCGGGGTGATGCCCACCAGGCGGTTGTCGGCGGCAGCCATGTCGCACAGCCACTGGCCGAACACCGCGGAGTATTTCGGGCCGCTGGCTTTCTTCGGTGCGGCGGGTTTGTCGGCCGGCTCCAGCTTGGTGATGGCGTGGTAGCCGATCGGGTCGATCTCGGCCGGGGCGAAGCCCTTGCCCTTCTTGGTCACCACGTGCAGGAACTGCGGGCCCTTGAGGTCACGCATATTCCGCAGGGTGGCTATCATGGTCGGCAGGTCGTGGCCGTCGATCGGGCCGATGTAGTTCCAGCCCAGTTCTTCGAACAGCGTGCCCGGCACCAGCATGCCCTTGGCGTACTCCTCGGTGCGGCGGGCGATTTCCCAAGCGCCTGGCAGGCGCGACAGCACTTTCTTGCTGCCTTCGCGCATGCTCGCGTAGGTGCGGCTGGAGAGGATCTTGGCCAGGTAGTTGGACAGGCCGCCGACATTGCGCGAAATCGACATGTCGTTGTCGTTGAGGATCACCAGCATGTCGGCGTTGACTTCCTGGGCGTGGTTCAACGCCTCGAAGGCCATGCCGGCGGTCAGCGCGCCGTCACCGATCACCGCGATCGACTTGCGGTCGCTGTTCTGCAGGCGGGCGGCAATGGCCATGCCCAGTGCAGCGCTGATCGAGGTGCTGGAGTGGCCGACGCCGAAGGTGTCGTACTCGCTCTCGCTGCGGCGCGGGAAGGCGGCGATGCCGTCCTTCTGGCGCAGGCTGAGCATGCGGTTACGGCGCCCGGTGAGGATCTTGTGCGGGTAGGCCTGGTGCCCCACGTCCCACACCAGCCGGTCGTCGGGGGTGTCGAAGACATAGTGCAGGGCGATGGTCAGCTCGATGACGCCCAGGCCGGCACCAAAATGCCCACCGGTCTGACCCACGGTGTAGAGCAGTTCCTGGCGCAGTTCGTCGGCCAGGGTCTCCAGGTCGGCTTCGGCCAGCCGGCGCAGGCCGGCAGGCGTGTCAGCGCGGTCGAGCAACGGCGTGACCGGGCGTTCGCGGGGGATCTCTTGAAACGTCGTGGGCATCAGGCGAGTCGTTATAGGTGTGTGAAGACGCGGCAGTTTACCCCATTGTAGGAAATACTGCCCATTCAACCACGGGTTACGCGGCCCCTGTGGGAGCGGGTTCACCCGCGAATGCGGCGGTAAACTCAACATCGCATTCGCGGGTAAACCCGCTCCCACAGGGATTGGTGTCGTTGCTTAATTGCGGCGTTCGACGATGTAACGCGCCAACGCCCGCAGCGGTTCGGCCTTTTCGCCGAACCCTTGCAGTGCGACCAGCGCCTGGTCGCGCAGTTCGATCGCATAGGCCTTGGCCGCTTCCAGGCCCAGCAGCGCCGGGTAGGTCGGTTTGTCACGGGCGATATCGGCCCCTTGTCGTTTGCCCAGGGTGGCGGTATCGCTTTCCACGTCGAGAATGTCGTCCTGCACCTGGAAGGCCAGGCCTATCGCCTGTGC
Organism: Pseudomonas sp. s4; assembly: GCF_046764235.1. Lineage (NCBI taxonomy): Bacteria > Pseudomonadati > Pseudomonadota > Gammaproteobacteria > Pseudomonadales > Pseudomonadaceae > Pseudomonas > Pseudomonas sp. s4. The sequence continues at coordinate 648,865 of NZ_CP177209.1, forward strand.
ATATGTCTGCAGGGCATCCAGTTGCGCCTGCTCGGCGCGGGCGCTGGCCAGGGCGCCGAGGCGCACGCTGGCTTCGATCAGCGCACCGGTCTTGTGCCGGTGCATGAACTCCAGCGCCTGCTGGTCCAGCTTCAGGCCCACCGAGCCCAGGTCGATGGCCTGGCCACCGACCATGCCTGCCGGGCCGGCAGCCTTGGCCAGGGCCTGGACCATAGCCAGGCGAATGCTGTCGTCTTGCGGGCTCAGGCGCGGGTCGAGCAGGGCGCTGAAGGCCAGGCTCTGCAAACCGTCGCCGGCGAGGATCGCGCAGGCTTCATCGAAGGCTTTGTGGGTGGTCGGCTGGCCGCGGCGCAGGTCGTCGTCATCCATGGCCGGCAGGTCGTCATGCACCAGCGAGTACGCGTGGATCAGTTCCACCGCACAGGCTGCGCCGTTGGCGTGTTCGGCCGGGGCGCCCAAGGCTTCGCAGGCCGCGTAGGCCAGCAGCGGACGAACGCGTTTGCCACCGTTCATCACGCTGTAGCGCATGGCGGCGTAAAGGCGTTCGAGTTCCTTGGTCGGGGCGACGAACAACGGTTCGAGGGCGGCGTCGACCCGCGCCTGGCAGCTGGCCTGGTAGGTGCCGATCATGCTTCCGGCTCCGCGTCGAAGGGCTGGGCAGCCAGTTCGCCATCGCGTTCCAGCAGGATCTGCACCTTCTGTTCGGCCTGGGCCAGGGCACCCTGGCAATCGCGGGTCAGGGCGATGCCTTGCTCGAAGGCGGCCAGCGACTCTTCCAGCGACAACTCGCCGTTCTCCAGGCGCTCGACCAGTGCTTGCAGGTCTGCGAGGGATTGCTCGAAATCGAGGGAGGCTTTTTTGCGGGCCATGGCGACTGTCTCGGTGGCATTCAGAACGGCGCGACACTAGCAGAGCGGGGCGGGGGGAGCAAACTTCAGGGGCAACGCTGTTGGTTTCAAGGGCCCTTTCGCGGGCTTGCCCGCTCCCACAGGTACATCACAGTCTTCAAGACCTGTAGTGCACCTGTGGGAGCGGGCAAGCCCGCGAATGGCCCCAAGGTGGCCTGTCAGGCTGGCTCTGCTTCCAGCTCCAGCATGGCCTCACGGTACCGCGCCAGTTCCTCGATGGTCAGCACCGGCAGATTGTATTGCCGCGCATACACCGCCACTTGCTCGCCACGGGCCATCGTGCCATCGGGGTTCATCAGTTCGCACAGCACTGCCGCCGGGCGCAACCCGGCCAGGCGTGCCAGGTCCACCGAGCCTTCGGTGTGGCCACGGCGGGTCAGCACCCCGCCATTGCGGGCGCGCAGCGGGAATACATGCCCCGGGCTGACGATATGGCGCTGCTCCGCAGTAGAGCGCAATGCCGCGCCAATGGTGGTGATGCGGTCCTGGGCGGACACCCCGGTGGTAATGCCTTCCGCCGCCTCGATGGTGACGGTAAAGCCGGTGCCATGGCGTGCCTGGTTGTTCTGCACCATGGGTGCCAGTTGCAGTTCGTCGACGGTGGCCTCGTCCAGGCACAGGCAGACGATGCCGCTGCAATCGCGAATCATCATGGCCATGGTCTGCAGCGAGATGTTCTCGGCGGCGGCGATGATGTCCGCTTCGTCCTCGCGGTCGTCGTCGTCGAGCAGCAGCACAGGGCGCCCGGCCCGGAAGGCGGCGATGGCGGCGCTGACATTGGGGAATTGCGGGTGGTGCGTGGTGGACATGAAACGCTCCTCGTGAATGATCGATGAACGTCTCGGGGCGAACAAAATGCGCGCGCAGGGGCGCCCGGATGGCCCCTGCCTGACGCCTTCTTTCATCCGGACTATGACCGTCGGCTCTGGAGTCTCACCAGATCTGCTGACCCCCGACATGGCCGGGGCGCTCGCGGGCTCATCTTTCGATTTACCGCCGGTGGGGACTTTCACCCCGCCCTGAAGACCCGCCAAGCATACAGCACATTGCCACCTCGCTGGCAACCGACGGCTCTACGACCTTTGGCGGTATCATTCGGCTATGCATTCGAGGAACAGCCCCATGGACATTCTTCAGGTCGCCGGCGGCAAGCCGGTCAAGTTGTGGACCGACGGCGTACCGGTGGAAGACGACGCCCGCAAGCAACTGCTCAACACGGCCAGGATGCCGTTCATCTTCAAGCACCTGGCTGTGATGCCGGACGTGCATCTGGGCAAGGGCTCGACCATCGGCAGTGTGATCCCCACGGTTGGCGCGATCATCCCCGCCGCGGTGGGTGTGGATATCGGCTGCGGAATGATCGCCGCGCGCACGTCGCTGCACGCCCGCGACTTGCCGGATAACCTGCATGGCCTGCGCAATGCCATCGAGCACGCCGTGCCGCATGGCAAGACCTTCGGCAAACGCGACCAGGGCGCCTGGGCCGATGTGCCGGCCCAGGCTGACAAGGCCTGGGGGCGGTTGGCCGGGCGCTTCAAGGCCATCACCGACAAGTACCCGCGGCTGGAGAAGACCAATAACCGCCATCACCTGGGGACGCTGGGCGGCGGCAACCACTTCATCGAGGTGTGCCTGGACGAGGCCGACCGCGTCTGGTTCATGCTGCACAGCGGCTCCCGGGGCGTGGGCAATGCCATCGGCAACCTGTTCATCGAACTGGCCCAGGCCGACATGCGCCAGCACCTGGCCAACCTGCCGGACAAGGACCTGGCGTATTTCGAGGAAGGCAGCCGCCATTTCGCCGACTACGTCGAAGCGGTGGAGTGGGCGCAGGACTACGCCAGGCAGAACCGCGAACTGATGATGCTGGCGGTGGTCGGTGCGGCTCGCAAGGCGCTGGGCAAACCGTTCGAGGCCAGCCTGGAAGCGGTGAACTGCCACCATAACTATGTGCAGCGCGAGCAGCATTTTGGCCGAGAGGTGCTGGTGACGCGCAAGGGGGCGGTGTCGGCGCAGAAAGGGCAGTTGGGCATCATTCCCGGCTCGATGGGGGCCAAGAGCTTCATCGTGCGAGGGCTGGGCAACGAGGAGTCTTTCTGTTCCTGCAGCCATGGTGCCGGCCGGGTGATGAGCCGGACCAAGGCCAAGAGCCGCTTCACCGTGGAAGACCAGCGGCGGGCCACGGCGCATGTGGAATGCCGCAAGGACAAGGAGGTGATCGACGAGATCCCCATGGCCTACAAGGACATCGATGCGGTGATGCGCGCGCAGCAGGACTTGGTGGAGGTGGTGCACACCTTGCGGCAGGTGGTGTGTGTGAAGGGCTGACGGGTTTACCGAGATATCCCTTCATTCGAGCCGTGGTATGACTTCTGATAATCAGATTTTTCCCGTTGCGCGTAGGCCATTTCTGAAATAGCTTCCTAGCGCCCTTGAGCCATTGCGGTGGTGTTCCTGGCGGCCTAGTGTGGCCCTGTCGTTGCCAAATCAGCGACCGGGCCTGCAAGCCTGTCCAGAGCAAAATGCCGATCACCGATGCCAATGGCATGCCATTGCGCGCGCTTAATGGTGGCTGCGTACGGGAGGTTTTCGAACCTGCCGGATTTTGCTCTCTGCCGGTCTTGCAGACCCGTACGTGGCTGCCACCCATCACACTGCAAGTCATGAGTGGCAGCTCTAGCCAACCTATAGAGAGTGTCACCATGCTTAAGATTGTCCCCGATCCACCCCACGATATTCATTCCCTTGAAGACACCCTGATCCAGGCCACGGACTATGCGCTGTGCGCTGCGACCGTTGTGCATCAGGCCATTGAGACTCGGACTTTGCACTGAGGCTTGAGTGATGTGTTGTCTGGGCGGGCCTCTTCGCGGGTAAACCCGCTCCCACAGGTTCATTACAAGCTTCAAGACTTGCACAGCTCCTGTGGGCGCGGGTTCACCCGCGAAAGGGCCGGCCCAGGCACTCGAGAAATTTCAGGGGGATTCAACAATGACCACAGAAGACACCCAGTTCACCGTCGGCAAAACCACCTTCTACCAAGGCGAACACGGCACCCATCCACTGTTCCGCATCGAGCCCGGCATCCCCTGCCGCGATGCCCGCGAGCAGTCCTCAGAGTTGATGGGCTATGTCCGCGAACTGACCATCACCGGCCTGATGGATGAGAAGCCGATGATGATCTGGGCTGCGCACTACCTGAGTGCGATGGCCAAGGCGCTGATGGATGATGCCGAGCTGGGCATGGGGCAGTGAGCGTTTGCCTTCAGGTTGTGTGAAGGCCGCAAGGTGTTCGCCTTAGCAATTTCAGCGCCTATGAGACCGAGCGCCGCCCGCGCGGCGCTTCGCGGGGCAAGCCCGCTCCCACATTTGTTGCAACGTGCCAAACCTGTCAGGCCATGGTTGCCCGCTTTGTTGGACTGGCGATATCTCCCCGTTGGCGCTGCTGCCGCCCCACCTATCTTGAGTCGTGCGCCAAGGCTGACAACCATGGCCTCACAGACATGGCCACGTTGCAACAAATGTGGGAGCGGGCTTGCCCCGCGAAGCGCCGCGCGGGCGGCGCTCGGTCTCATAGGCGCTGCAAACCTGTCGGTATACACCTGCTGGCCCGCTGGACCCGGCGGATCGCGTGCTGCGTAACCTGCCTTCAGTCTTTATGCATGTGCTGCTTGCCATCGCGATGAGTATGGGCCTTTGAATGCCCCTCATCATGCTGGCTTGCGCCCGAGGCCTGCTCACCATGGTGGCCAGGCACGTTGCCGCGGTGCTGGCCTTCATGGTTGTGCATTTCACTTTCGCCACCACCATGCTGGTGGCCGCCACTGGCCGCGACCATCGTTTTGTACTGCTGGGCGTTCAACTGGGGTAGCTGATCCAGGAAGGCGACGATGCCCCAGATGTATTCATCGCCCATGCTCTTGCCCCAGGCCGGCATGCCGGAGGCCTTGATGCCGTGCTTGATGATCCAGAACGCCGCAGCGGGGTCGCTACCGATCCCGCTTTTGGTCAGGTTGGGGGGTGATGGATACAGAGCCTGGCTGAGCTCGGTCTTCTCGACGCCAGGGGCAAGGTGGCAGCCGATGCACATGGCATTGTAGTTACCGGCGCCGGTACGAATCAGCGCTTCATCTTTCAGGTCTGGCACCTCGATGTCCCTGGCCCGTACTGCGATCGAGCGGTCCCGTGCCATGGCCAGAAAGGCATGCACGGCGGGGAAATGGGGATCATCGGCCCCCACATTGACCAGGCCAGAGTACGCAGCACCCAGCACGGCCACGCTGGCCACCGCGCCTGCTGCAACAAGCGTTGTTATTGTTCTTTTCATGTCTGGTTCTCAAAACCACATGCGGATACCGGCCACGAAACGCGCTTCATCCACATCACCACCGTCGTCGCGGACGAAATCGGCGGTTTTGCCGTAGGAGCGGCTCCAGGTGATGCCGATGTAGGGGGCGAACTGGCGGACAATTTCATAGCGCAGGCGCAGCCCGACTTCGGTATTTGCCAGGCCGGAACCCACACCGCGCCCAGGGTCGTTCTTGCCATAGAAATTGGCTTCAGCGGTCGGCTGCAGGATCAGGCGGTTGGTCAGCAGAATGTCGTAGTCGCCTTCCAGGCGCGCGGCAGTCTGGCCGTTCTCGCCAATGAACGCGGTGGCTTCGGCTTCGAAGTCGTAAAGCGCCATGCCCTGGATACCGAACGCCGCCCAGGTCTGGGGGGATTCAGGCTTGAAGTCCTGGCGCACCCCGGCAACCACATCCCACCATGGGCTGATCGAGCGGCCGTACAGCAGCTGCAATTCGGCATCCTCGGTGACACCGTTGGTGCGTTCACCTTCGGAGCGGATCCACAGCCGGTTGATATCGCCGCCTACCCAGCCAGAAGCATCCCAGGCCAGCGTGCTGCCTTCATCCGCATCCTGGTACTCGAGCTGATCCAGCAGGAAGAAGCTGTTGATAGCACTGTCGTGCATCTGATGCCCACCCAATGGGGGGAAGGCTGCCTGGCGGTCGGCATCGGTCAGCACCGGGATCGGGGTACGGCTTGTTGTCGGTGTATCCGCCGAGCCTTGGTTCATTGTCGAATGGTCCATAGCGTCATGATTCATAGCTCCATGATTCATCGCGCCATGGTCCATGCCCTGCATGCTGCCATGATCCATCTCGCCGTGGTCCATCATCGAATGGTCCATTTCTTCAGCGGCGAAGCTGGGCGCAGCACCCAGCGCCCCCAGCGTAACGGTCAGTGCCAGCAGCGATGGTCGTGCCAGGCTATTGAGCATCTTTCCCTGCCTTGGCTTTGTTACTGCCATGGGATTCCATCATCTTGCCGTGGTCCATGCCCTGCATCGAACCATGGTCCATACCCTTCATGGCGTCATGGTTCATACCTTTCATCGAGCTGTGATCCATCCCTTTCATGGCGCCATGGTCCATGCCTTGGGCACTCCTGGCTTCCTTGGCATCGGCAGACTGCTGATCGTTGCCGTCGGACCAGGATGATGGGGCATAAACTGCAAACAGGCCGGCTATCGCAGCAGAGAGAAAAAACGCGCTTCGTTTCATTGGTTTGCTCATCTCGGATCTCCAGTTCATTCGTCCACGCGGACTTCGCGGAACATGCCCATTTCCATGTGGAACAGCAGGTGACAGTGATAGGCCCAACGCCCCAAGGCATCTGCCGTGACGCGATAGCTTCGTTTTGAGCCAGGCGGCATGTCGATCGTGTGTTTGCGCACCATGAAGTTGCCGTTCTCATCCTCCAGGTCGCTCCACATGCCATGCAGGTGGATGGGGTGAGTCATCATGGTGTCGTTGACCAGGGTGATGCGCAGGCGCTCACCATACTTGAGGCGCAGTGGCTCGGCATCGGAAAACTTGATGCCGTCGAAGGACCAGGCGAACTTTTCCATGTGGCCGGTTAGGTGCAACTCTATTGTGCGACCAGGCGCGCGGCCGTCCGGGTCCGGGAAGGTGCTGCGCAGGTCGGCATAGGTCAGCACACGGCGGCCGTTGTCACGCAGGCCGATGCCCGGATCGCCCAGTTTTGGCGTCGGGGTCATCGTTTGCATGTCGACCAGGGGGTTGTTGGTCTCGGACTCTGGGTGGCTCTGCATGGGCGCGCTGGTGCCAGCCATTTCGCCATGGTCCATGCCGGCCATGCTGCCGTGGTCCATGCCTGCCATGTCATCGTGGTCCATGCCGGCCATGCTGCCGTGATCCATGCCGCCCATACCGCCATGGTCCATGCCCATATCGCTCATGGAAATGGTCGGCCGTGGATCGACAGCGGGAACAGGGGCCTGCAAGCCCTCGCGAACCGCCAGGGTGCCCCTGGAATACCCGGTACGGTCCATGGATTGGGCGAAAATGGTGTAAGCCTGCTCGCTTTCGGGTTCGACGATGACATCGTAGGTTTCGGCAACGGCAATGCGGAACTCGTCGACCGAAACGGGCTTTACATGCTGCCCGTCCGCCGCGACAACCGTCATCTTCAAGCCGGGAATTCGCACATCGAAATACGTCATGGCCGAGCCATTGATGAAGCGCAGGCGGATTTTTTCGCCCGGCTTGAACACGCCCGTCCAGTTACCGTCGGGGGCCTGGCCGTTCATCAGGTAGGTGTAGGTGTAGCCGCTCACGTCAGCGAGATCGGTGGGGCTCATTTTCATCTCGGCCCACATCTTGCGGTCGGATACCGCGGCGGACCAGCCCATTTCGCTCACATCGTTGACGAAATCGCCCACCGTGCGCTTGTGGTAGTTGTAGTAGTCGGACTGCTTCTTGAGCTTGGACAGCACCCGTGCAGGGTCTTCATCCGTCCAGTCGCTGAGCATGACCACGTAGTCCCGGTCATAGGTGAACGGCTCAGGCTCTTTCGCGTCGATGACCAGGGCGCCATACACCCCGACCTGCTCCTGGAAACCGGAGTGGCTGTGGTACCAGTAGGTGCCGTTCTGCTGGACCTTGAACTTGTACTCATACATGCCGTCGGGGGCGATGCCATGGAAGCTCAGGCCCGGCACGCCGTCCATGTTCGCCGGCAGGATGATGCCGTGCCAGTGGATGGAGGTGTCCTGCTGCAAGCGGTTGCGCACACGCAGCGTCACGGTATCGCCTTCGCGCCAGCGCAGGATGGGCCCGGGAATGGAGCCGTTGATGGCCATCGCTGTGCGCGCAGCGCCGGTAATGTTGACCGGCAGCTCACCGATGTAGAGGTCGAAGTCGGTGCCGCTCAGCACATTCGGTTGGCCGGGGCTGGTCACGGCCCAGACCGGCGTGCGCCACATGCCCAGCCCGCCAAGCAGTCCGGTAGCGGCAAGGCCTTTGACGAAGGAGCGTCTGGTGGTTTTGCTTTGCATGCCGTTGCGTCCAGTCAGTCGAAAAGTTGCTGGTGTTCAGGCGGTTGAACGCCCCAGCCCGTGGGTCGAGAAGCCCCACAATCTTCCTTCACGCTAGCGGACCTGCGCTGTCAGCTGGCTGAGCTTCAGATTACTTTTCTGTCAGCTTGCGGTGGGTATGACTGACGAAGCGCATGGCATGCAGAATCTGGGGCCGCCTTGCGGCCCTTCGCGGGCACGCCCGCTCCCACAGGGATGGCGCTGTAGCCAGGACATGCGCGGGACCTGTGGGAGCGGGCGTGCCCGCGAAGGGCTGCAAAGCAGCCCCATCAAGGGGCTCTTTGGCCTGGCCGCTACTCGATGCGCAGCGCCGCCACCGGATGCAAGCGGGCCGCCCGCACGGCCGGAGCCAGGCCGGCGAGAATGCCGAGCACCGCCGCCAGCAGCAGCGCCAGTAGCAGAAACAGCGGATGCAGCGCCAAGGGCAGGCTCGGCATGGCCAGGTGCAGTAGCCCGAGCAGCAGGCCCATCAACAGCAGGCCAAGCAAGCCACCGGCCATGGACAGCAGCGTCGCTTCGGCGAGAAACAGCCCGAGCACCTGCCGCGGGCTGGCGCCAATCGCCCGCAACAGGCCGATTTCCGCCGTGCGCTCGCCCACAGCGGTCGTCATGATGGTGAGAATGCCGACCGCGCCAACCAACAGCGAAATACCCCCCAAGGCACCGATGGCCAGGCTCAGGGTGCCGAGCACGCGGTTGAAGCTGCGCAGCATGTCATCCTGGGTGGTCAGGCTGAAGTCCTCCGCGCCGTGCCGTTCGCCAAGCACCTCGCGAATCTGCCGGCTCAACGCCTTTGAAGTGGTGCCTGCGCCGAACACTACATGGGCTTTGACCACCCCGGTGCGGTTGAACAGGCTTTGCGCCCAATCCACCGGGATGTAGGCGATATCGTCGAGGTTGAAACCGAGCAACTGGCCCTTCTTTTCCATCACGCCGATCACCCGGAAACGCACGCCGCCGACGCGAATCAACTCGCCCAGCGGATTGCGCGCACCGAACAGCTCGGCACGCAGCTGATGGCCGAGCACCACATAGGGCGGCGAACGACCGTCACGGGCCGCGGGCAGGAACTCGCCCAGGCTCAGCTGCATGCGCCAGGCCTGTGCCAATTGATGGCCACTACCGAGAATGTCGCTGCGCCGGCTCAGCTGGCCGAACTGGACATCCCCGCTACCCTGAATGATCGGCACAGCTGCCTCGACATGCGGCAAGCGCCGCAGGGCATCGGTGTCACTGATGGTCAGTGGCCGTACGCTGCCGAGCAGGCCGCCGAGGCCGCTGGTCTGGGTCTTGCCCGGGCGCACGGTGATGATCCGAGTACCGAACTGCGAGAAGTTCTCCAGCACATAGCCGCGCACGCCCTCGCCGATGGCCGTGAGCAGCGCCACGGCGGCTATGCCGATCGCTACCCCGAGCAGGGTCAGCAGGCTGCGCAGCGGGCGGCAGGTCAGCGCCGAGCTGGTCAGCCGGAAACCATCTTGCCAGCGCATCAGTGCGCCCCCGGCGGGCGTAGCGCCGCCACCGGCTCCAGCGCCGAGGCCCGAGCGGCCGGCAGCCAGGCGAACAGCAGCGCCGTGCCAAGTGCCAGCAGCACTGCTCCAGCCCGCGCCCACCAGGGGGCATAGAGCGGCAGATCGAACGCCAGGCGCCCCAGCCAGAGCAAGGTTTCGGCCAGCAGCAGCCCTGCCAGTGCCCCTGTCAGGGCCAATAGCGCTGCCTCGCCGAGGAACAGCAGGCGCAGCTGCGCCGCCGTCACGCCTATGGCTTTGAGCAGGCCGATCTCGGCGCTGCGCTGGCTCACTGCAATCCAGGTCACGTTCATGATCAGGATGCCTGCCACCAGCAGGCTGATCGCGGCAATGCCAGCCACCGCCAGGGTCAGCACCGCGAGTATCTGGTCGAAGGCGCTGAGCAGGCTGTCCTGGCTGACCAGGGTAACGTCCTCCTCACCCTCGTGACGCTCCTTGAGCGCGGCGAGTATCAGCTGCTTGCTACGGTCGAGAAAGCTCGGACCATGCACCTCGACAAACACCCGCGACAACCCCTCGCTATTGAACAAGGCCTGTGCACTGGCCACCGGGATGATCAACATCTCGGCGAAATCCATCCCCAACGATTCGCCCCGCTCACCGAGAATGCCGACCACCCGGAAGCGCCGGTCGCCGGCGCGCAACCATTCACCCAGGGCCGGGCGAGCCCCGAACAGTTCGCGCCGGAGTTTGCCGCCGATCACGCAGACGGCTTCAGCCTGCTCAGGGTCCAGCGTCGGTAGGGGCTGGCCTTGTACGACCGTCAGTTGGCGAATGGCGAAGAAGTCCCGGGTGGTGCCCAGCGTCAGCACCTCACGATTGCGGTTGCCGACTATTACCTCCATCTGCCCGGCCTGCTGCGGCGCGACCCGGCGGATGCCCGGCAACCGGGTGATGGCCTGGACATCCTGCAAGGTCAACTCGTGTGGCGTCAGCCCGGTGAGCGGCGGCATTCGCCCGGTGGTTTCCTTGCGCCCCGGGAAAACGATGAGTATGTCGCGCCCGAGCAGCGAGAACTCGTTCAGGACGAAGGCCCGCGCCCCCGCGCCAAGACCGGTGAGCAGATTGACCGCGACCACCCCGATAGCGATGGCCAGCAGTAGCATCAGGCTGCGTGAGCGATGCCCACGCAAGGCACCTAGCCAGAAGCCCAGGGCATCGGCAGCGCGCATCAGGCCCGCGCCCACTGCGGCGCAATACTGTGGATCCGCCCGTCACGCATGTGCAGCTGGCGCTGTGCACGGGCGCCCAGGCTGGCATCGTGGGTCACCACTATCAGGGTCAGGCCCTCGCCGTTGAGCTCCTCCAGCAGGCTGAAGACCTCTGCGCCGGCCTGGCTATCGAGATTGCCGGTGGGTTCGTCGGCCAACAGCAGCGCCGGTTGCATGACCATCGCCCGGGCGATCGCGACGCGCTGGCGCTGGCCACCGGACAGCTCGGCCGGGCGGTGGGCAATGCGCTCGCCCAGCCCCAGGCGTGCCACCAATTGGCTGCTGCGCTTGCGCCGTTGTGCCGCACCAATGCCGGCGAGGACCATCGGCAGCTCGATGTTTTCCAGCACCGTCAGCCGTGCGATCAGGTGGTAGGACTGGAACACGAAACCTATCAGTCGGCTGCGCAACTGGGCGCGGCGCGCCTCGCTCAGCGACGCCGTGGCCTCGCCCTGCAGCCAGTATTCGCCGGCGCTCGGCGCGTCGAGCAGGCCGAGGATGTTCAGCAGGGTCGACTTGCCCGAGCCTGACGGGCCCATCACCGCCATGTAGTCACCGGCGGCGATGTCCAGGTCCAGGCCATCCAGCCCCATCACCTGCTGCTCGCCCAACTGGAAGCTGCGGCTACCGCCGCGCAGGCGGATCATTTCTCGGTCTCCGCGGCATCCACAGGGATCACCGCCACGGTATCCTTGAGCCCTTCCTGCTCGTGGCTGGCGACTATGCGTGCGTCCTCGTCCAGCCCTGCAAGCACCTCGGTCCAGCGCCAGTTGCTCAGCCCGGTTTGCACCTGCACCTCGCGCAACACCCGGGCGCTCGGGTCATATCGCAGCACGCGCTGCCCCTCCAGCAGGGTCTCGGTGGGGATGCGCAAGGCACCCGTGTGCTGCTCCAGGAGGATCTCGACATCGGCGCTATAACCGGTGAGCAGGGCCAGGTCTGCCGGCGGCTGGTCGAAGCGCACCTCGACATCGACGGTGCGCGCCTGCTTCTCCAGTTCGCGCACATAGGGCGCGATGCGGCTGACGCGGCCGGTGAAATGCTGACCACGGAAGGCATCCAGGCTGATCCGTACGGCGGTTCCTGGGTGAACCCGGGCAGCGTCCACCTCATCGATCGGTGCCTCTACATACAGGCAGCTGTCGTCGATCAGGTCGACTGCTGGCGGCGTGGGAATACCTGGCGGCGAAGGGGTGACGAACTCGCCGAGTTCGCCGTTGATTTCTGCGACGATGCCGGCGAATGGCGCGCGCAGAGTCGTCTGTTCCAGCAGTGAGCGCTGCAACTGCAGGCTGGCGTCGGCCTCGCGTATCAACACGGCACTGGCACTGCACATCAGCTTCGCCAGGTTGGCCTTGGTTGCCGCCTGATCGAGGCGATCGGCGGCAATCAACTTGCGGTCGGCCAGCTGGCCCAGGCGATCAAGGTCGCGTCGGTCCAGGAGAGCTTGCTGGCAGCGCTGTTCGCGGGTGTTGCGCTGGGCCTCCAGCCGCGCCTCGGCTTCCTGCAGCCTGGCCTGTTGCTCGTCCTGCCGCAGGCGCATGAGCACCTGACCCGGCTGGACCCGCTGGCCCTCGCTGACCAGCAACTCGGCAACCTGGCCGCCGACATTGAAGGACAGGTGCGAGCGTCGACAGGACTTCAGCGTACCCGCGCGCGTGTTGGCCACCACCGTCTCAACCGGCCCCCGCTCAACTTCCAGCAGCCTGACCGGCAACGGCTGCGGGCGGCTCAACCAGCCGCCCAACACCACGAGACAAGCCAGGATCGACGAGCCAATCAATAATTTGCGCATGGACTACACCTCCTCCCATATGGCTTGAGCCTAGATCAGGAGGGTGAAAGCTCCACGCGAAACGTCATTTATCCGACGATTTTCGGATGAGCGTTAGTATAGTGTCGTAAAAATGGCGAATGAGATTTTTTTCGCTCACGCAACGGCGATTCCCCGGCCATGGGAAGGCTGCAGAAAGTTCAGAGGATGAGAATGGCGGGCATTAAAAAGCCGGCTTGTGGTCGGCTTTTTATTATTTTATGTTATTGATTTTTAAAGAAAACATTTATGATATTCACCGGTAACCCACACCTTAGCCCACACTCTGAGACCCGCTGGAATTTTGATTCATTTCTTGTATGACTCGAGGTTTAGGTGAGTGTGTCGGTAGCACGGGGGCTGCTCGGCTTCTTCGTCCTGCATGCTGCATTTCAGATCGGTCTATCCGGGGGCTCTTCTGGTTCCCTGCTTGTTGATGATTGTCCAGGTTGCCACCTTTGGTGAGTGGCGACGGGGAGACGTTAGATTGGAGGGCACTCTATTTCTACGGCCTCTGGGCCCCTGCAGAAGCTCGTTCGGCTGCCGGCGGAATAAACCGACATGAGAAGCTTGCCGGGGAGCGACTTCAGGGCAACTTTGGCTCAGGTCTTTCACAGACGCCTCCCTGTTGTGCTGGGTTGGGATAGATGGCATGAAACGAGTTGTACATATTCTGGCTGAAGTTTTGATTGTTATGTGGTTACATGTCTCGTAGATAAATGTGATGTTCTGCCTCCATTAGGATTAATTTTTCTATAGTTTTTGATTGGCTCTTTTTGTCGTTTCCGCTGAGCTCGTTTAAAAGATCTTTTGCTTTTTTCGAAATTCGGACATTTAGTTGTTGCTTGTCCGGGTTTCTTTCTTCAAATTTCCTTTTGTTCCAAGATGCCTGGATTTTCTTTATTATTTCTTTTCTGTATGGTCTTTCGTGATTATCGCTGTCGAAGTGAATTAAAAGCTCCTCGTAATTTCTTATTGGCTCTGGCTTTATGAGTCTTTGTTTGGATTCTTTTTCAAACCATTCTCCAGCACATATGCAGCGTTGGAGGCCTTCTTTGGAATCAGAAAACCATCTGTAATCTGTGTCGTGAGATTCATGTCTTCGCCATTCAGAATGAAGGCGCTCAACTAACTCGACTTTCCTAGGTAGTGGATGCTCCCAAAAATCTATTATGGCAATTAGCTTTTCTCTTCCAAATAGGTTTACAGAGCCTCTAGCGAACCTTCGGCTATCGATCTGGGTTAGATCTTCGATTCGTGGTGTTAGCCACAAAAGCTGTCTCTTTTCCTCTTTCATCCAGCTGAAGTTTTCTTCAGGAATAATGGCGGTATAGATGTCTCTTCTTATCGTATCTAGATCAGATGGATGCTTAGATAAGAATTCGTAAATATCCTCTCTCATTCTAGGCGTATTACATGCGGCGGGATCTAGGTTTGCATTAAATTCTTCGTTTAATGTCAGCCATAGCCAAATATCTCGGCGATCATTTCGAAATGAATCTTTTATCATTTCGCTCAAGTTGTCTTTTATTAGTTTTTTGAAATCAATCATTGCCTTGCTCTATTGATTTAAATTAATTAATTCATTTCTTAAATGAATGTGGAATGATTTTATCATGCCGCCAGTAGGATTCTAGCAAAATTCTAGCAATGTTCTATCTGGATTCTATTCATGTTCTATCACAATTCTAGCTAAATTCTAGCGTCTTTATTGGAAGGCTTAGCTTAAGAGAATTGGCCGTTTTCCTAGGTTTCAGGCGTCTTCTACTTTTTCAGGAAACGCTTCTTTCCGAAGAATGTGGTGTCCCATCTCCCGCTCCCGCTCTTTTCTTAATTCTTCTTTGTCGAACGTAAGGTTGGTTCTGGCCTAGTTAATTATAACTAGCTCCCCCCATCCTCTGGACCAATACAGGAGCATCATCCATGTCCATGAGGATCATCAGTTTGAAAGAGGTCATGGACCTCACCAGCCTTGCGCGTTCGACCATCTATAAGTACGTCGCTCTCGGCACGTTCCCGCTTCCGTTATCTGTGGGGGAACGTTGCGTTCGTTGGTTGGAGAGCGAAGTGCACGAGTGGATCCTTGAGCGGATCGCTGAGCGCGATGAGAAGGTCCAGGTTGTAGGTAAGCATTAATGGCGATAGAGATACTCGATGGCCAGGGAGTCCTGGTCATCGAGTATCTCTGCCGTCTGCTTAGGTTAGTGCTCTTTCTCAGATAACTCCCAGTTGCCTGCTCTGTGATTTTCCCCGGCTACGCTTGGTGTTCTTCGTCTGGATGCTCGATGGCGCTTGTTGTTTTGCAAGCAGGGCAGTGTGGTTTATTGATATAGCTACTAACTATCTCTAACCATCTATCTAATCCATACACCTACTCCATCTCCAATAACCTATCTCTAATCACCTACCTTTCTCTCATTACACCCACTCACCTGTAGCCACAGATGGATAGCTATAGCCAGGTGACTAGATCCCTATCTCTCCAGTTTAAAAATACCCACTCCGTACTTGGTATGCCTTAAACCAACCAGGTACACACCATGATCAAGCAAACAGCCAAACACCTCTCCCAATCCGACATCGCTATCCAGATCGAACGACTCGTGAACGCAGTGATCCGTCACGACTGTCCTGCATTCAGGATCAGCTACGACGCACAGGGGGATGAGGTCATCGAGAGGACCAGGCTCTCTCGGTACTTCGATCACGTTCGGCAGATGTATCACCTGGTGCATGACGAGACGTACGCCCTGAGTGAACACCTGCTCGCGTTCAAGGAGGCGTGCTACGACATCGGCATTGAGTTCGGGATGTTCGGGATGACGTGCATGGACGAGAGCGAGGGATGGCTCCTATCAGAGGCCCAGACCTACAACTGGCTCGTGGAGAGGATCCGGGAGCACGTACAGACCAAGTGGTTCAAGCGTGGGAAGAGTGACCGTGCTTATCGGGAGAAGGGGAATCGGCAGACGGTGACTGAATACGTGGAGCGGGTGATGGATAGCCGCTCTCGTACCGTGGTGGTGAGGGTGGACCTGTACTACCGGGAGGCAGCACGTGCTCGCCTGACGGTGGAGGACGTCTTCGAGGACCTGGACAGGCTGATCCGGGCTCGGGAATACGATCCGGTTTTCCAGCACGAGACGGGCTACATCTGCGCAGTGGAGCAGGGGGAAAACATGGGTTACCACATCCATGCGGCGTTCTTCTTCGATGGCAGGGAGGTGCGCAGTGACTATGCCAAGGCTGAAGCCATCGGTGAACTGTGGGAGAGGACCACGAAGGGGTGGGGGTACAGCCACAGCTGCAACCATGACAAGGCACAGTACAAGGAGCGGTGTGGAGTAGGGATGATCAAGCGTAATGATGATGCGGGCCGGCAGAACGTCATCCACGCCTGCCACTACCTGACTGAAGAGGGGCAGTCGTTGCAGGTGAAGCCCATCGGGGCGAGAGCGCTCCGCTTGGGGAATACGCGCCGGTTGATTGGATGAACGGTTTAGGCCTTGATCGGGAATCAAGGCTGGTACAAGTGCCGTCGGCTGACAGAAAAGGAGAGTGCTGCCGGCACCGTTGCCATTCAGTTTATGAAGAGAGTCAGTCATAGCTCAGCAAAGGTCTTATGTCCGATAAAGCCTGCATCATTTCCTGGACCAACGGTTTGCTGCGCCCCGGACATAGTCAGGCTTGGCTCTTCTTGATAAGCAGGGCAGTAGATAGAAACCTGCCCTGACATGTCGTCGCTCGGGCTGGTGGCGGAATATGCACATGGCCGCCGAGGCGCAGTATTCGATGCTCACTGGCGTGAGCTGAGTGTTTCCACCGCGGGCTGATTCCCAGACCCTGAACTCGACGTAAAGTGCAGGCTCAGGTCGGCCCTCTAAAATTTATGAGCAGCGCATCAGTCGAACGATTCAAGGTGCCAGAATGCTTTCTGGAGTGGGCTGCAGGCTTTCGGACTCTCACCCGCTTCCGTTCTCCGCCAGGCTGGCCTACCCGCCACGCTGCACATTCGCGACAAGGCCCAGGTTACTACCGCTCAGTTCTTCAGCCTCTGGCGGACCATCGAAACGCTCAGCGAAGACCCGATGGTGGGTATTCGTTTCACCTCGAGCCTGGATACGGCCTTGCTGCCGTCATCCAGTTTGGTGGCGTTCTATGCGCGCGATTACCAAGGCGGGCTCGCTCGAACGGCGCGCTTCAAAGCACTGTGCGCTCCTGAGCGAGTCGATATCAGTTGCGAAGGCGACGAGTGCAGCATCACGGTCGAATGGCTGCATGACCGGGGCGTGGAGCCTGCTGCACTGGTCGACGTTGCTTACGCCTCAGTGGTCGAAAACTTCAGGCGAGTTGGTAGCATCTAGGATCTCGGCCTCGTAGGCGGTGAGAGCACACCAGCGAATGGCTGCTTCAAGAGGGAGGTAGGTCGTTTTGTACAACGGATCGTAATGGGTGAAGGTGCACATGTAGCCTTCCATATTGGGTCGGCTCGCTCTCATCGCCATACGCATACAGCAAAACTGCGATAGACCAATGCAATGAGACGCTGCCAAGGTTCCAGGGCTGGCGCATCCAGGAGAGGCCAGAGTCAGGGCTCCTTCAGGCTCGGTGTAATATAACGCGTTCCGCCCTACTGCATTGCGGACATTCCTATCAATTCTAGTTAGTCAGACGAGTTGTTTTTATTTTATGTCCTTCAAGAGGAGTGCGCTCGCCCACGCCAATGGACACCCCGTTAAGCGATAAATTGCAATGAGGCGAGCAAGGAATCGCCTCTAGTTTTGTAAGACGCCACCAGGCCTCATAATGAGGCCTATTATTTGACCCAATTCCGTGGTGTTAGCCCTTACCTTGCGCTGCGTTTGGTAGCTGAGTACGGTACTGACCTGATAGGCTGGCGCACTGCCTATCACTTCACCTCTTGGCTGACGCTGGCGCCTACCTGCCGGATCACTGATGGTAAGGTGCTGCCTGCGCATACGCGAAAGACGAAAAACCGGGTTACAGCACATTTGCGTCTAGCTGCTTTAAACATCGGCAAAGCGAATACAACATTGAGCGCTTTCTACCGACGCTTATCTGCACGTATTGCCAAAGCCAAAGCTGTGAGTGCCACTGCCAGAAAGATCGCGATCCTCTTCTACAACGCGATTGTGCTTAGGCATGACTTATCAGACCCCAGATGCTGATCACTACGAGCAGAAGTATCGAGAACGTGTAGTAAAAGGACTGTATCGTCGAGCTGCCGAGTTTGGATTCACGCTACAGGCTGTTGAAAGTGTTTATTAGCAGGGCCGCCGCGTACTTTGCCAAGGAGTCTGGCTGAAGTACGCTTTCATCAGCAAGCTGTCGGTGGGGTATTCGGCTTTACGTCTCTGCCAGACCCTTAAAGTGCCCCCTGCGGTTATTACGCCCGGTTGGTCGATCCGAGATCCGTAAGCGCCAAGGAGGATTAGCGGTTGCTCGGATTGATTAAACATACGTGGCTGGAAAGCGGTCGCATCTGCGGCTAACGAAAGGTTCACGACGATATACTTGAGCTGGGGCGTATTGTGGCTGTCACTGGGTTGCCTGTCTGATTAGGGTTGAAAAGCTGCGTTCGCTGACGGGTTATCGCCGAAACAGCAGCGCTGTGTAACTATCGCCAGTGGGTTTTAGAAGCGCTATTTCCACCGCTTGGAACGTCTCTAGGAAAGCTGGGGCGATTCATCATGAGTCACTCCAGCGCACTATCGACCATCCCTTTTATAAGGTTGCGTATAACCAGGCTCTGACGGCTGTGCTCCATATCCGCTGGCAGCCAAGCGGGGAGGTTGTTGAGAACTGAGACCAGACTGGCGCAGAGCTTCTGGATCAAGGGAGAGGGCGGGCAACCGCGCGCTGCGGCAATCCGGCTGGCCAGGCGTTTCTGGTATTCACGGCGCAGGCTTTCGATGGGCGCGCGGTATTGCTCGTCGAGATAGTGCACATCGCGTTCGGCGAGAAGGAACTGCTTTGTCTTCATGGCATGCACGAGCAGATGCCAGTCAATGATGTCACGCAGTTCTTCCTGGGCGGTTTTGCGCAAGCGTGAGGCTTGGGGGTTGCCGGCCAGCAGGGTCTGGTAGAGGTCTTCGATCAGTTCACCGAGTAGAGCTTGCTTGCTCTCGATGTGGTGGTAAATCGAGCCGCTGGAGATGCCCAGGTGCCTGGCCAGCTCGCGCATTCCGACCTGGGCGAAACCACGTTCGGCAAACAGATCGGCTGATTTTTTCAGTGTCCGGTCAGGCTCGCTGACTGCCAACGTGAGAGTGGGAGACGTGGGGAGTGCTTGTGCAGACAGGGACATGACGATGCTCTCACGTACGTTCGATGATCATGGCGATGCCTTGGCCGCCGCCGATGCACAGGGTGATCAGCGCATAGCGTCCATGGGTCCGTTGCAGCTCGTAGATGGCCTTGGTGGTAAGAATCGCGCCGGTTGCGCCAACCGGGTGGCCAAGCGAGATGCCCGAACCGTTGGGGTTGACCCGCTGCGGGTCGAGCTCCAGCTCGCGTACCACCGCGCAGGCCTGGGCGGCGAAGGCTTCGTTGCATTCGATGACATCAAGGTCGGTCGCTTTCAAGCCTGCACGCTCCAGCGCCTGGCGGGTCGCAGGAATCGGCCCGAGGCCCATCAGTTCCGGCGCGACGCCAGAGTGGCCATAGCTGACCAGGCGTGCCATCGGCTTCAACCCTTGTGCACGTACAGCGTCTGCCGTTGCCATGACCAGCGCGGACGCGCCGTCATTGAGGCCGGAAGCATTGCCGGCGGTGACGCTGCCGTCCTTTTTGAATACTGGTTTCATCCGTTGCAACTGGTCGAGGTCGACATCGCTGCGCACGTGTTCATCGCGGTCGAAGTCGACCATGCCCTGGCGGGTCTTCACCGGCACCGCACTGATCTGTTCAGTGAAATAGCCTTTGGCGATGGCGCGTGAAGCACGCTGCTGGCTTTGCAACGCCAGTTCGTCCTGCTCTGCACGGCTGATGCCAAAACGCTCGGCGATGTTCTCGGCGGTCACGCCCATGTGCATGCCTTGCAGCGGGTCGTGCAGTACGGCAAGCATGAGATCCTCGGCCTGGGCGTTGCCCATGCGGTTACCCCAGCGCGCACCGGCCAGGGTATAGGGGCCGCGACTCATGGATTCGGCACCGCCTGCCACCACCACTTCAGCCTCGCCCAGGCGCAATACCTGGGCCGCGGAGACGATGGCTTGCAGGCCGGAGCCGCACAGGCGGTTGACGTTGAACGCCGGGGTTTCCTGGGGAATGCCGGCGTTGAGCGCCGCGACTCGCGACAGGTAGATGTCCTGCGGCGAGGTTGGGATGACGTTGCCCATCACCACATGGCCGATCCGCGTCGGTTCGATGCCTGCGCGCAACAGCGCCTGTTTGACTACCAGGCTGGCTAGGTCGGTGACGGGAATGTCCTTCAAGGTGCCGCCGAAGGTGCCGATGGCGGTACGGGTGGCGCTGATGAAGAAGATATCGGGCGTGCTCATGAACAGTCCTCAGGTATTGGCGGCGCGTTGTGCGGCGAAATCGACGTACCACGCCAGGCTGTCCGGATTAGCCACGGCGTCGCGGTTGACCACCTTGTCCAGCACCTGGCCCATCAGCAGTTTCTTGATGGGCAGCTCCAGCTTTTTGCCAGACAGGGTGCGTGGCACATCGGCGACAGCGAATATCTCGTTGGGCACATGGCGGGCCGACAGCGAGGTGCGAATGCAGCTTTCGATACGTTGGCGCAGGGCGTCATCGAGGGGCGCGCCGTCCTTGAGCACGACGAACAACGGCATGTAGGACGGCTTGCCAAGGTATTCGAGGTCGACCACCAGGCAGTCGAGGATTTCCGGCAAGGCCTCGACCGCGCGGTACAGCTCGCTGGTGCCCATGCGGATGCCGTGGCGATTGATGGTGGCGTCCGAGCGGCCATAGATGATCGCGCCGCCGCGTGGGGTGATGCGAATCCAGTCGCCGTGCCGCCAGACGTCGGGGTAGGTGTCGTAGTAACTGTCGCGATAACGTTCGTGGCTGGCGTCGTTCCAGAAGAACAGCGGCATGTTTGGCATGGGCCGGGTGCAAACCAGTTCGCCGACTTCGTCGATCAATGACTGGCCGGCTTCATCGAAGGCTTCGACCGACGCGCCCAACACTCGGCACTGCATCTCGCCGGCATACACCGGCAGGATCGGCACGCCGCCGATGAACGGCCCGGCAAGGTCGGTACCGCCGGACATGGGCGTCAGCCACAGGTCGTCGTCTACTTCGCGGTAGATCCATTCGTAGCACTCCGGCGACAGGGGTGAGCCGGTGGAGCCGACCGAGCGCAACTGGCCAAGATCGGCAATCTTCGCCGGCTGGATACCAGCCTTCAGGCAAGCTGCATAGAAGGCTGCGCCAGCACCGAAGAAGGTAGCGCGACTGTCGGCAGCGAAACACCACAGCGCGCCGAGGTCGGGATAGCCAGGGTTGCCGTCGAACAGGCACAAGGTAGTGCCGAGCAGCAAGCCGCTGACCTGGCAGTTCCACATGATCCAGCCGGTGCTGGAATACCAGTGATAACGATCATTCGGGCCGAGGTCGTTGTGCAGGCCGAGCACCACGGACATCGACAGGATGATGCCGCCGTGACCGTGGACGATGGCCTTGGGCGTACCGGTGGTCCCGGAGGAGTAGACGATCCACAGCGGATGATCGAATGGCAGCCAGGCGGGTTGCAGAGGTTTGTCGTCGGCCGTCAGGTTGTCCCAGCTCAGGGCGTCATCGATAGCGTCGCCAACCACGATGCACTGGCGCAGCGTCGGCAAGGCCTGACGCAGGTTGCGCAGGGTTTCGCGACGGTCGTAGGTCTTGCCGCCGTAGCGGTACTGGCCGCAGGCGATCAGCACCTTGGGTTCGATCTGACGGAAGCGGTCGAGTACGCCGACTTCGCCCATGTCTGGCGAACTGATCGACCAGATTGCGCCAATGCTGGCGCAGGCGAGAAAGGCCACCACGGCTTCGGGGCGATTGGGCAGGTAGGCGACAACCCGGTCGCCGGCTACTACGCCCAGTTCGCGCAGGTGAAACGCCAGGGATGCGACCTGCTGTTGCAAAGCCCCCCAGGACAGCGACTGGCGCGCGCCATTTTCGTCGGCGAAGAGAATGGCTGGCCGGTCCGTGCGGGAATGACGGAACACCTGGCGGGTGTAATTGACCTGGGAGCCCTCGAACCAGCGTGCGTCGAGCATGTTGGTATGGCTTAGTACCTGGCTGGCTGGTGTTGGCGATTCCACCTCGAAGTAGTCCCAGATGCTTTGCCAGAACACCTCGGGCTGCTCCACCGACCACTGCCAGAGACTGGGGTAGTCACTGAAACTGACCGGCACCTGTCGCTTGCCGAGCCAGTGCATGTAGTCGCTGATACGGGCTCGCTGCTGGCGGGCGCTGCTGGGCGTCCAGAGAGGCTGCTGGTGATCGGCGGCAGCGGGAGGGGAGGCGGACGAAGGGCTCATGGGGTGGCTCTCTTATCGTTGTTATCCGGTCTGCGAATGAGCTTATCGGTAATTGGTATGCATGCACAATATATTTGTGGGCGGCCATTTCGACTCAATGATGGAGGGTGTTGCAACGGAAACGTCACGGAAAAGAATGCAGGGGATTCTTGCAAGAGGCTGGTGTGCGTCCAGGCTGGCAATCTGCCCTCAATGCTTTAGTGGCACGGCTTTTAAAGAAAAAATCAAACTGATTCAAAGGCTTGTGATTCAGCTCTGAACGCCACTCATCTGGCTGTCGTGCCAGTGCCGAACAGGTAGGACATTTCATGTCCGCTGAAAATGCATCCATTTGTGACGGAGTGAAATTTTTAGTTGACAGTTGGTATTGGTGCATACCATCTTGTGCGAACAAAAACGAGGCCCGCCAAGGGCCATCATCCCGTAGAGGAGTACCCGCACCATGTGCAAGCGCCAGAAATCCGTCCGGTCGTCGAGGGTTCCGTCATGCTAGGAACCATCATGGATGTCCCGCTGCTGCTGTCGCGCCTGATCGACCATGCCGCTGTCCATCACGCCACCACCGAGATCGTCGCGCGCCAGGTCAATGGCAGCATCGTGCGGGAGAACTGGGCCGGGCTGCAGAAGCGCTCCAAGCGCCTGGCCAAGGCGCTTGCCGCCAATGGCTACGGACTGAACGACTGCCTGGGCTCGCTGGCCTGGAACACCGTTGATCATCTGGAACTGTTCTATGGTGTGCTCGGTATTGGTGCCGGGCTGCATACGCTGAACCCGCGCATTTCCCATGACGACCTGCGGCATATGGCGGAGAAGGTCGGCACCAAGGTGGTGTTCATCGACTCCGGCACCCTGGCCCTGGCCGAGAAGCTGCAGCCGCTGGTGCCGCACATCGAACGCTGGATCTACATGGACGAAGGTGAAGGGCTGCCGCAATCGAGCATTCCTGGCCTGGTGACCAAGGCTGCCTTCGTCGAGCCCTTCGACAGCGACTTCACCTGGCCGCAGTTCGATGAGCGCCAGGCTGCAACCATCTGCTTCACCTCCGGCACCACCGGGCGGCCGAAGGGCGTGGCTTATTCGCACCGCAGCCTGACCCTTAGCGCGATCAACATGACCATGGCTGACATGTACGGCAACTACCGGCCCGGCGCACTTGAATGCGTGATGCCGATTGCTGCGGTGTTCCATGCCAACGCCTGGATGATGCCGTTCAGTGCGCCCATGAACGGCCACAAGCTGGTGCTGGTTGGCCGTGCCTTCGATCCGGAAAGCGTGATCGAACTGATCCGCAGCGAAGGCGTGACGGTTGCCGGAGCCGTGCCGACCATCTGGCAAGACCTGATGCAGACCCTGCGTCGTCTCGATCTGCAGGTGCCGACCCTGAAGACAGGCCTGCTCGCGGGCACACGCCCGTCGCTGGCCTTGTGCAAGGAGATGAATGCCTTTGGCATTCGTGTACATCA
The DNA here is from genome assembly GCF_046764235.1 of Pseudomonas sp. s4. Lineage (NCBI taxonomy): Bacteria > Pseudomonadati > Pseudomonadota > Gammaproteobacteria > Pseudomonadales > Pseudomonadaceae > Pseudomonas > Pseudomonas sp. s4. Next base: position 672,709 of record NZ_CP177209.1, read on the forward strand.
GTCCTGGGGCATGACCGAAGTGCCCGGCGCGGCCAAGTCGACACCTCCACCTGGTTCGCTTGGTTGCGACCCGATGTACAGCGATCAATTGCAGCACTGCCGCCAGGGGCGCATCGGCTTTCTCACCGAGGTCAAGCTGCTCGACGAGCAGGGCGAGGCGCAGCCGTTTGACGGTGCTCACTCCGGTCACCTGCTGGTGCGCGGCCCGACCGTTGCCGGTGGTTATCTGGGCGATGAAGGTGACAAGGCCGAATGGCTGGATACAGGCGACATCGCCACCATTTACCCGGACGGCACCCTGGAAATCGTCGACCGCTCCAAGGACGTGATCAAGTCCGGTGGCGAGTGGATCAGCACTCTGCAACTGGAGGCGGCGGCCCTCAGCCACGGCGCGTTGGCTTCGGCAGCGGCGATCAGCATCGAGCATCCACGCTGGCAGGAGCGGCCGCTGTTGCTCTGTGTCCTTGCTCAGGGCAAGCAGGTCGAGGCGCAGGAGCTGCTCCAGCACATGGCCGCGACCCTGCCGAAATGGTGGCTGCCCGATGAGGTGCGCTTCATCGAGAAACTGCCACTGACGCCGACCGGCAAGGTCGACAAGATGGCCCTGCGCCGCGAGCACGCCCAGCGTGCTTCGCAGATCGTGTTCTGAGGCCGTCATGCTTGCCTCACGCAGCGACTGGCGCAGTGAACGACGCGCTTACGAAGAGACTCACGGCATCTTTCGCGAGCAGGTGCGTCGCTTCTATACCGACGAAATGCAGCAGCACGGCGAACGCTGGGAGCGCGAGGGCGTGACCGACCGTGCCTTCTGGCAACGTGCCGGTGCCCAGGGGCTGCTCTCGCCGCAGGTGCCCGAGTGCTATGGCGGTGCTGGTCTGGATGTCAGCTACAACTTCATCGTCACCGAGGAGTTGGCCTGGCACGCCGCGCCCAATGGCTTCCAGACCCATTCCGACGTGGCCATCGAATACCTGCTGCACTATGGCTCCGAGGCGCTCAAGCAGCGCTGGCTGCCCGGCACGGTGGATGGCAGTTGCATCAGCGCCATCGCCATGACCGAACCCGGTGCCGGCTCTGACCTGCGGGCGATGAAAACCACGGCGCGGCGCGACGGTGATCACTTCATCGTCAACGGCTCGAAGACCTACATCAGCAACGGTCAGAACGCCGATATCGTGGTGACTGCCGTGCGTACCGACTCTGACAGCGGCGCCTTGTCGCTGCTGCTGATCGAGGCCGACCGCGAGGGTTTCCAGCGTGGTCGCAACCTGGACAAGATCGGCCAGCACAGTGCCGACACCTCCGAACTGTTCTTTCAGGATGTGCGCGTCCCGGTCAGCAACCTGATTGGCGAGGAGGGCCGTGGCCTGCAGATGCTGATCATGCAGTTGCCGCAGGAGCGCCTGTCCATCGCCCTGGCCGCCCAGGCGGGTGCGCAGCGCGCCTTCGACGAGGCACTGCGCTTCACCGGCGAGCGGCAGATCTTTGGCAAGCGCGTGCTGGATTTCCAGAACAGCCGTTTTTCCCTGGCGGATATCAGCGCCAAGTTGCAGGTCGGCTGGGCCCACATCGATTGGGCGATCAGCCGCCACCTGGCCGACCAGCTCAGCGCCGAAGAGGCGGCCGCCGCCAAGCTGTGGCACGCGGAAACCCTCTGGCAAGTGGTCGATTGCGCCCTGCAACTGCACGGCGGCGCCGGCTACATGAACGAATACCTGATCGCCCGTCTGTGGCGCGATGCCCGGGTGATGCGGATTTTCGGCGGCACCTCGGAAGTGATGAAAGAAATCATCGGGCGCGCCCTGTAGCACGTCCGGCCAGTCATCGACACCTATCCAGCGCCCTTGGGCGCAGCAATGAGGAGAGCAGCATGCGTGGACTAGAAGGGCGCACCGCCTACGTCACCGGAGCCGGCAGTGGTATCGGCCTGGCCATCGCCCAGCGCCTGGCCGACGAAGGCATGGCCATCGGTATTCTCGATATGAACGGTGAAGCGGCTGCGCAGGCGGTGGATGCCATCGTCTCGCGTGGTGGCAAGGCCCACGCCGAGGTCTGTGACATCACCCAGTACGACCAGGTCTGCCGTGCGGTCGCAGCCCTGGAGCAGGCGGTCGGCCCGGCCTGGACGCTGGTCAACAACGCCGGTTGGGACAAGCCGATGCCGTTCCTCAAGACCGAGCCGGCATTCTGGCGCAAGGTCGTCGACATCAACTACCTCGGCCCGCTGCATGTGACCCACGCCGTGGCGCCGGGCATGGCCGAGCGCAATGGCGGGCGGATCATCTTCATCGCTTCCGATGCCGGCCGTGTCGGCTCCAGCGGCGAGGTGGTCTATTCCGGCTGCAAGGGCGCGACCATCGCTTTCTCCAAGGCCCTGGCGCGGGAGCTGGCACGCAACAAGGTGCTGCTCAACTGCGTCTGCCCGGGGCCGACCAACACGCCGGCGATGGACAGCTTCGTCGGCAGCGGCGAGCAGGGCCAGAAGATTCGCGACGCCATGGTGCGCGGCGTGCCGCTGGGGCGTATCGGTGAGCCGGACGACTACCCGGGCCTGGTTGCCTTCCTTGCCAGCGACGACGCCGCGTTCATGACCGGCCAGACCATCAGCATCTCCGGCGGCCTGTCGATGCACGGCTGATCGCCGCATCCGCAGCTTCGCGCAACCGCCTATCCATTCGGGAGTTTCACCATGAGCGACTACAAAGACATCGAATACCGCGTCAGCGAAAACGCCGTGCACATCACCATCAATCGCCCGGACGTGTTCAATGCGTTCCGTGCGCAAACGGTGGAAGAACTGATCCTGGCGTTTCGCCGCGCCGATGAGGAAAAGAGCGTCAACACCATCATCTTCGGCGGTGCGGGTGACAAGGCGTTCTGCACCGGCGGTGACCAGAAGGCGCACCTCTCGGAAGATGGCCTGTATGGTCCGCGTGGCACGGTCGGCCTGCCCATCGAAGAACTGCAGACGGCGATCCGTGATGTGCGCAAGGTCACCATCGCCCGCGTGCAGGGTTATGCCATCGGTGGCGGCAACGTGCTGGCGACCCTGTGCGACCTGACCCTGGCCTCGGAAAAAGCCCAGTTCGGCCAGGTCGGGCCCAAGGTCGGCTCGGTCGATCCGGGCTTCGGCACCGCCTACCTGGCGCGTCACGTCGGCGAGAAGCGTGCCCGCGAGATCTGGTTCCTCTGCCGCCGCTACAGCGCCCAGGAAGCCTACGACATGGGGCTGGTCAACAAGGTGGTGGCACACGAGGCGCTGGACGATGAGTGCCTGCTGTGGGCCGCGGAAATCAACCAGATGAGCCCGACCGCCATTGCCATCGCCAAACGCTCATTCAACGCTGACAGCGAGAACATTCGCGGCATCAGCTTCATGGGCGTCTCGGCAGTCAAGGGCTACTACCAGAGCGAGGAGTCGAAGGAGGGCGTGCGCGCGTTCAACGAGAAGCGCAAGCCGGACTTCAAGAAGTACGTCTGACCTGTCGCGAAGATCAACGATGGATACGCCATGAACGAAATTCAGACTTCCCTGGATGCCGACGGCATTCTTCTCGCCCGGATCGACATGCCCGGGCGCAGCATGAACGTGTTCTCCCGCGCGTTGATGGACGAGTTGGACGAACTGATCGGCAATGCCCAGGCCGATCCTTCAGTGCGTGCAGTGGTGCTGACCTCCGGCAAGGACAGCTTTCTTGCCGGTGCCGACCTAGACATGATCCGCATGTTCACCGAGCGTGCCCAGCAGGATAACCACGCCCAGCGCGTGGAGCTGTGCGGGCACCTGGGCCGGGTGTTTCGTCGCCTGGAACTGAGCGTCAAGCCCTTCGTCGCCGCTATCAATGGCCTGGCGCTGGGCGGCGGGCTGGAGGTATGCATGGCCTGTCATGGGCGTATCGTCGCCGATGATCCCGCGCTGCAACTTGGCCTGCCGGAAATCAAGCTGGGCCTGCTACCGGGGGCTGGCGGCACGCAACGTTTGCCGCGATTGATCGGTGCCGAAAAAGGCCTGGCCCTGTTGTTGAGTGGCAAATCGGTGAGCGCAGCAGAGGCGCTTTCGTTGGGCCTGGTCGATGGCGTGGTACCGGCCGAGGCGTTGTTGCAGGTGGCTCGCCAACGTGCCCTGGCATTGGCCGATTCATTTCAGCCCGCGCCCTGGGATATACCCGGCGCAGGCTTCGTCAGCGGCCCTTACGACTTCGACCAGCCCGATGTCGCCGATGCCATTTGCGACCGTCTGCAGATCAGCGCTTACCAGCGTCAGCATTACCCGGCCTACCAGGCGATCATCGAATGCGTGGTCGATGGCTGGTCGCTGCCGATGAGCGAAGCCTGCGACCGCGAGATGGACATCTTCGTCGACCTGATCCGCGATCCGGTGGCCGGCAACATGGTGCGTACCTTGTTCCTCAATCGCCAGCGTGCGGCCAAGGCTGGCTTGCTGGCGCCAGACAGCCCATTGCAGCACGGCGAGAAGGCGCTCATTCCACGCCTGACCGCCGTGAATGCGCAGGCTGAGCGACTGGGTTGCGAAGAGCCTGACCGTTTGTTGGCGAGCGCACTGGCCGCCGTTGGCATCTGGGGCGAGGGGCAATTGGAGGCCCCCGAACTGGCTGATGTGGCAGCGGTGGCGGCAGGCGTGAGCCCGGCCTACAGCGGCGGCCCGTTCACCTATCTGCGCCAACAGGGACAGAAATCCTTGCGCCAGCGTGCCACTGCCCTGCAGGCCGTGGATGCTCAGTTGTTCCAGGTACCCGAAGCGCTGGGGCGTTTCTTCACTCGACAGAATGAGCACGCCCATGGCGCTTGATCGCAGCCAGGTCGGTTTGGCCTTGCCGGCCTTCGACGTCACGGTCGAACCGGCCCAGGTGGCGGCGTTCAACCTGGCCATCGGCGGCAACCAGAACGACCCGGTGCCGCCGACCTTCATGAAAGTGCTGGAAGGTGCGCACAACAGTTCGCGGCGCATCGTCGAGGCACTGGGTATCGACCTGCGCACGCTGTTGCATGCCGAGCAGCAATTCGACTACAGGCAGCCGCTGCAGCCTGGAGAAACCGTGTCGGTCAGCCGTCGCGTCAGCGATATCTATCCGGGGCGCAAGCCGTCGATGAGCTTCGTCGTCATCGAGTCGCAGGCACTGCGCTCGACGGGCGATTTGCTCTGTACGTCACGGCAGATTCTGTTGATCCGCGAGCGTCAGGAGAGGCAATCATGAATGCTGTTCCCACGGTTGGCGAAGTGCTGGTGCAGATGGATAGTTCGCCGCTCGACACGGACCGATTGCGTGCCTATGCCCAGGCCTCGGGCGATCTCAACCCGTTGCACTTGCAGACGGACTTCGCTCGCCAGGCCGGCTTCGACGATGTGATCGCCCACGGCATGCTAGGCATGGCCCAACTGGGACGACTGCTCAGTGAGCGGTTTGGCCAGGAACGCATCCTGGCGTTTTCCACCCGTTTCGTTGCCGTGGTTCCGGTCAACAGCGTGTTGCGTTGCACGGCACGTCTGCAGGCGCTCGACGTTGAGCAGGCGACCCTCAGTCTGGAGGCGACGCTGCTGGCCAGCGGCGAGGTAGCGATCAGCGGCAGCGCACGTGTGGTCTGGTCATGACGCTGCGGCAATTCGACAGCGCTGCGGCGGTGGTCGCCTTGCTACGACCGGGCATGAACGTGTTCGTACCTGGGGTTTCCGGCGAAAGCCTGGCTTTCTACCGCGCCCTGCAGGCTGAGCCTGGAGCCGCTGCCGGCGTGCGTTTCATCGGCGCGCATTTCCCAGGCATCAACACCAGCGATTACCTCGGTTTGCATGGCGAGGCCCGACAACGTGGCTACTTCATGCAGCCAGGCTTGCGCGCCGGACTGGCGGATGGCCGTGCGCAACTGCTGCCCCTGGACTATCCGGCAATCTGGCGCGACCTGCTGACCCTGGATATCGATCTGGCCATCGCCCAGGTCTCACCGCCCGACGCCGAAGGGCGTTGCTCCCTCGGCCCGAGCCAGGACTTTCTGCCTGCAATCTGGGCACGCGCCCGGCAACGCATCGCGCATATCAATAGCCAGGTGCCGCCCACGGCGGGCTCATTTCATATCGACTATGCCGAGCTGCATGGCGCGTTCCACTGCGACGAGCCCCTGCTGGAGTTCGTGCCGGGCGGGGACACGCCATCTGCAGCGCTGGTAGAGGCGGTGGTCTCGCTGGTACGTGATAGCGACACCCTGGAGTGCGGTATCGGCACGTTGCCGAATGCGATCCTTGGCGCCTTGCATGGGCATCGTAATCTGCGCGTCTGGTCGGGCATGGCGACGGCGGCGATGGCCGGGCTGATCGATGCAGGTGCCATCTCTGGTCACGCAGCGGTGAATGCCGGCGTGGCCCTGGGTGATGCGGCGTTCTATCGACGCATAGGTGATGATCCGACCTTCTTCTTTCGTCCCGTTGCGCAAACCCACGACGTACGACGGATCGCTGCCTTGCCAGGGTTCTGTGCGATCAACTCGGCGGTGGAGGTGGACCTGTTCGGTCAGGTGAATGCCGATACCTTGCGCGGCCGGCAGGTGGCTGGTGTTGGCGGATTGCCGGCGTTCGTCAGCGGAGCCAGCCTGAGCGAAGGTGGGCGCTCGATCATCGCGCTGAACGCGGCGACCCAGGATGGCCGCTTCAGCCGTATCGTCGGCCAACTCGATGGCCAAACACTGGTGGCGCTGCCGCGCCATGGCGCCGACTACGTGGTGACCGAATACGGTATCGCCGCGCTACGCGGCCTCGATCTGCACAGTCGCGCCAAGGCGTTGATCGCTATCGCCGCGCCGGCGTTTCGGGATGAGCTGGCGCGTGGCTGGCAGGAACGACTCGGCAGGCTCTGAACCTGCCGAGTGTTTCACTCCAGTTCCAAATCCTTCGGCACTTCCACGTCGGACAGGGCTTTCTTGATCCGCGCGAGCATGCGCAGCAGGTTTTCCCGATCATCCAGGGTCAGGCCGGCGAGCACCCGGTCGTTGAACTTGGCTTCTTCCTGCATCAGGGTCTTCATCACCTGGTGCGCCGAACGCAGCATGTAGACACGCTTGGCACGCTTGTCCACGGCGTCCGGGCGGCGCTCGATGAGTTTGGCCGCCTCGAGGCGTTCGAGCAGGGTACCGACGCTGGCCTTGCCGACTTCGAGCAGGTCAGCGAGCTGGGTCTGCATCATGCCGTCCTGGCGCGACAAATGTGCGAGCACCCACCACTGGGCGCGGGTGATGCCGATGGGTTTCATCACCTGGTCGTAGGCGGCGCGGCGCATGCGCGACACGTCGTGAATGTGAAAGGCGATACGCACGTTGAGCAGGGCCGACTCGTCGTCGTGGGCCGGCAACGTGCTGGTTTGCTCAAGCGCCTCATCGAGTTCGACGGCGGCAGCCTTCTTGCTCTTAGCTGGCGCAGCAGGGGTTTTCGCGGCGGGTGCCTTCTTGGTCGCGGTTTTGGTGGTGCCTGTCTTGCTGACGGTCTTGGCCGCCTTGGGTGTGGGTTTCTGAGTGGCCATGGAATGTGCAACCTTGCCGGGCTGATCGTTGGTATGCGTACAGTTTAACTGCAATATCAATTCCAGCGTAAGCGCCCGTCCATCGGTGCAGGCCACGACTGGCGTGGCCGCGAGGCTCAGTCCAGCAGGCCGACGATGCTGATCGCTGCCACACCGTTGTACGGCACGCCGCCCAGGTTATGACTCAAGCCCAGGCGCGGGGCAGGCAACTGACGCTCGCCAGCACGACCAAGCAGTTGCAGGTAATGCTCGTAGACCATGCGCAGGCCGGTGGCACCAATCGGATGGCCGAAGCACTTCAGGCCGCCGTCGATCTGGCAGGGCAGGGCGCCGTCGGCATCGAACCGGCCATCCAGTACATCACGCCAGGCCTGGCCATCTTCGGCGACGCCGAGGTCTTCCATGGTCACCAGTTCGGTGATGGAGAAGCAGTCGTGCACTTCCAGCATGCTCAGTTCTTCACGCGGCGAACGAATGCCCGCTTCGCGGTAAGCGGCCTGTGCCGCCAGGCGGGTGTTGGGCACGTTGCTACCGTCCCAGTCGCCGAGGCCAGCTTCGCGCCCGCAACTGGCGGACAGTTGCAGGGCCTTGATGGTCACGCGTTGGCGCTTGCCGAATTCCCAGGCCAGTTCTGGTGTGGTGACGATGGCACAGGCAGCGCCATCGCTGACCCCGCAACAATCGAACACGCCAAGGGGCTCGGCGATGATCGGTGCGTCGATGATGCTTTCCAGCGTCAGCGGCTTGCGCAGGTGCGCCTTGGGATTGCGTGCGCCGTTCTGATGGCTCTTCCACGACACTCGGGCCATGGCCCGTTTCAATTCTTCGGCACTCATGCCGTAGCGCGCGCGGTAGCCTGCGGCCAGTTGGGCGAAGCCGGCAGGCGCCGAACAGTAGGGCATCCACAAATCGCTGAGGGTGCCTTTGGTTGGCACGGGCAGGCCGCCGTAACCGGTGTCTTTGAGCTTCTCCACGCCCATCGCCAGGGCCACGTCGACCGCGCCGCTGGCTACCGCGTAGGTGGCGGCGCGCAATGCTTCGGTGCCGGTTGCGCACATGTTCTCCACCCGCGTCACCGGTATGCCCTGCAAGCGCAGGGCAGTGGCCAGGGGAATCGCCGAGTTGCCGATGTTGGCCTGGTCCAGCGCCGAGCCAAGCCAAGCCGCGCCGATCTGACCACGTTCGATGCCCGCATCGAGCAGGGCTTCGTCGAAGGCTTCGCTCATCAACTGTTCGCTGCCAATGTCCCAGCGCTCACCGAACTGCGTGCAGCCCATACCGATGATCGCCACTTTGTCCTTGATACCACTTGCCATGGGCTTCTCCAGTCAGTCGGTGGTGCCCGCCGCTTGCGGGCTGGCCTTCCAGAAGTAGCGGTCGTAGTGCCGCCGGGTGTCGCGCGCCTTGATGCGGAAGACCATGTCCAGATCGGTCCCCACCTCCAATCCGGCAGTGCCCACGTCGACGACCTCCATCAGCACCCGCGCGCCGTTGTCGAACTGCACCAGGCCGATGTACAGCGGTGGCGCCGGGTGGTACTGCAACCAGTCGGCGGAATAGGTGGCCAGGCGTGCCGGGCTGTCGGCGATGGGGTGCGGCTCCTGGCTGTCGCTGGTGGCGCAGTGCAGGCAGGTGGCGAGGCTGGGGAACTGCACGGTGCCACAGGCGCGACAGCGACCGCCGACGAAGCCTAGAATCTGTTCGGCACTGCGGTATTGCTGGGTCAGCGCGGCCTTGGTATCGGTTTCGGCGCGTGGCCCCCAGTCGAGTTCGATTTCGCCCTCGAACGACAGCATCTTCAGGTAAGTGCTTTGCAGGATGCCGTTGGCGATGGACGCCTTTAGACCTTGTCGCGGTGGGCGCCCACCGGACTCGCGCTGGAAAGCGAGCACTTCGCAGCCTTGGCCGAACGCGGCGATAAGGATGATGTCGCCAGGCTGTGTGCTTTCCAGCGCTTCGACCAGCAATAACGGGCCGTGAGCGGTGCCGGTATCGCCGACCTTGTCGGTGAGTAACGGGCTGACTGCCGTGGGGGCGATGCCGAGTTTGCGCGCCACCTGCGCATCGCTGCCAGCTGGTACGCCAGCCAGGCCGAAGTAGGCGATGCGCGCCGGTTCGAGTTGCAGGCGGTCGAGCAGTTCGCGGATAGCGGCAGGCACCAGGCGACCGACCCCTTCGTCACGTATCCAGCGTTCCTCGCCGTAGTAGTCGTACTTGATACCGTTCTGACGGAAATGATCGACCAGAGGAATACTGCTGCAGTGACGGCCGAGAAAGCGTGCAGCGAGGTCTTCGCTGCCCAATTGCAGCGCCGCTGCGCCACAGCCATAGCGCAGTTCCTGGGCGCTGGCCGGTTTGGCCGAGCGTTTTTCACTGGCCAGCAGCAAGCTGCCGGAGCCTTCGATGGGAGCGCTCAATCGATTGGCCAGTTCGGTGAGGCCGGCACGGGTCGAACCGCCGACATCGCTGCAGGCGATGGGGTTTTCCAGGCGCAGGGCGCTCGCTATCAATGTGCTGTTCTGCAGGTCGGCGAACGGTGCGCTGGTCGAGGCCAGTGCCAGGCACTGCAACGGCTTGCGGGCGCCGTCGCCAAGGCAGTCGCGACCGGCTTCGACGGCAAGGGTGATGACATCTTCGTCCCAGTTGCAGAAGGCTTTTTCGCCTTTGCCGCGGAGCGAGGGAAAAGCCCATGCGTGAGCCTGGGCGATAGTCGTGCGCGCCATGCGCAGTCGCGGTATGTAGGCGCCCCAGGACTGGATGCCGGTTACGCTCTCTCTCACGGGAAGTCTCCTCGATCCGTGGAACTGCGGCGCACATGGATGATGTGCGTTTGTTGTTTCGGTATTGGTACCGTAGCATACTAAAAATATCGATAGCTACTGTGATGTTCCATTAATAGGGATGTACAGTAGGTTCTGGTGGTTACGATTATTTGATAGGAAAGCTGAGGAGAGCGTCATGCCGTCAACGCAGGAAATCCGACCGATGCGCTCGTTGCTGTTCGTTCCCGCCGACAGCGAACGCAAGCTGGCCAAGAGCGCTGGCTGTGGTGCCGATGTACTGATTCTCGACCTCGAAGACTCGGTGCTGCCGGCGAACAAGGCGTTGGCGCGTCAGGGGCTTGCTACGTTCATCAGTGCGTATCAGGGAACGGGTGAGCTGTGGGTGCGGGTCAACGACCTCGATTCCGGCCTGCTACTCGCTGATATCGCTGCGGCCGTTGCGGCGGGGGCTGGCGGTATCGTGCTGCCGAAGTTGCGTAATGCTGAAGAGCTGGCGCGAGTCTGTGCGTATCTGGACATGGCCGAGGCCGTTCATGGCCGAGTGCCGAGCAGCCTGGGCATCCTGCCCGTATGCACGGAGACCGCCGAGGCGGTATTACGCCTGCCTGAGCTGATCGGCCGGCCATGGCCACGTCTGCGTGGCATGTTGTGGGGCGCCGAGGACTTAAGCTCTGCCTTGGGCGCGGGTGATCCACGCCATGAAAACGGCAACTGGCGGCCGTTGTACCAGCTGGTGCGCAATCAGTGCCTGCTGATCTGCAACGCGTTGCAGGTGCCGGCTATCGATACGGTCTATGTCGACGTGCGCAATGCCGAAGGTTGCCGGCTAAGTGCGGTTGAGGCGCGCTATGACGGTTTTGCCGGCAAGGTGGCAATCCACCCGGATCAGGTGGCGGTGATCAATCAGGCTTTTACGCCAAGCGATAGTGAAGTCGCTCATGCCCGCCGTGTTGTGGAGGCGTTCTCTGGTGGAGAGGGCGCGGTAATGCTCGATGGCAAGATGCTCGACATTCCCCACCTCAAAGGTGCGCGGCGATTGCTGGCGTCTGTCGAGTAGCGGCCGGCGTCCGAGCCGTCATCCGTGCATTTGCGAGATGACGGCTGCCGTGGAGAGAGATGAGGCTTGTGCTTTACAGGCTTAATGACGATGTCGATTGAGGGCTAGGGTTTTGTCCTGCTGGACGAGTCACTTTTGCGCGAAAAAGTAACCAAAACGCTGTGCCCCTGCATCCGGCCCCGGCTGCGCCGGGGTTCCCTCATTCCGTCAGCGCTCCGAGGGCTCACGATGACGGGCCATCCTTGGCCCGGCATCGTTCTCGCGGCATCCATGCCGCTCGACCCTCTACGCGCTGACTCCGCTCGGCCTTCTGATGGGGCGTTTGGAGTTGCCTGATAGTTCGCGAAAAAAGCTCAAGAGCACATGTAACTAAACCGGGTCCCAGGTAAACACATCGCCAGATTTGTGCAGCGCGTAGAAGTCGTTCTCGAACATCGGGAACACGCGCTCGACGATCTGCTCGGGCGTCCAGCCTTCGTGGGTGTGGGCGGTGCGGATCGGGCGCGGTTGCGAGAACAGGTAGATCTCATTGTTGCGCACGCCGAAGATCTGCCCGGACACGTCCTTGGCGGCATCGCTGCCAAGCGCCACGACGAAGGGGGCGATCTTCTCCGGGATGAGTTTCTTCAGGCCTTCGACGCGGCGTTTCTGTTCCGGGGTTTCGTCAGGAATCGAGCCGACCATGCGCGTCCAGGCGAACGGTGCGACGGCATTGGAGCGCACGCCGAAGCGTTGCATGTCCAGGGCGATGGCCTTGGACAAACCGACGATGGCGGACTTCGCTGCGCAGTAGTTGACCTGGCCGAAGTTGCCGATCAGCCCCGAGGTCGAGGTCATGTGGATGAAAGAGCCGCTGCCTTGCTCCTTGAACAACGGCGCGGCGGCGCGGCTGACGTTGAACGCGCCCTTGAGGTGCACGGCGATGACCGCATCGAATTCCTCCTCGCTCATGCGATGGAAGATACAGTCACGCAGGTTGCCGGCATTGTTGACCACGATGTCCAGGCGGCCGAAGGCTTGCAGAGCCGTGCCGACCATCTGGCCGGCCTGCTGATGGTCGGCCACCGAGTGGTGATCGGCTACTGCGCTGCCACCCATGGCCTGAATTTCACGAACCACCTCCGCAGCCGGGTTTTCAGCTTCGCTGGCGCCGGCCAGGCTGACACCCAGGTCGTTGACCACCACCTTGGCACCGGCTTCGGCCAGGGCCAGGGCGATACCACGACCAATACCACGACCGCCGCCGGTGACCAGGGCGACCTTGCCGTCGAGTAGTTTGCTTGTGCTCATCAGTTTTCTCCTTGCCGGTTCACACGCTGCGCTCGGCCTTGCTGGCCTTGCTCGCGTTCTGGCTGGCTTCGCGGATGTTCTTCCAATCCTCGTCCTGCAGTTTGGTCAGGCCGGCGAACGTGGAGGGCGCCGCCAGGTGGTGGCCACCGTCGATGCAGATGGTCTCGCCGGTGATGTAGTCGCAACCGTCGCTTTGCAGCATGAGCATCAGGTTGGCCAGCTCGGCGATTTCGCCATAGCGGCCCATCGGTACTTCGCTGGCCTGGGTCGCGCCCACCGAGCTTTCTGCAGTGGGGTTGAGCATCTGCCAGGCGTAGTCGGTGGGGAATGGGCCGGGGGCAACGGCATTCACGCGGATGCCGTAGCGCGCCCATTCCACTGCAAGCGACATGGTCATGGCATTCACGGCGGCCTTGGCCATGGCCGATGGCGTGACGAAGGCCGAGCCGGTCCAGATCCAAGTCACCAGGGTCGACACCACCGAGCCTTTCAGGCCGCGTTCGATCCAGCGTTTGCCGCAGGCCTGGGTGGTGAAGAAGGCGCCGTTCATGACCGTAGAGGTAATGGCCTCGAAGGCTCGTGGGCTCAAGTCCTTGGTCTGGGCGATGAAGTTGGCTGCGGCGTTGTTGATCAGGCCGGTCAACGGGCCGTGTTCCTGGAAGATGCGTTCCACCGCAGCGTCGACCAGCTCGGCATTGCGAATATCCACGGCCTGGACGTGGGCACGTCTGCTGTCGCACGCCTGGTTGATTTCATCGGCGGCGGCTTGCAGCACCTCCAGGCGACGGCCCCAGAGGTGAACCTCGGCCCCATGCAGGGCCAGATGCGTGGCCATGCCCTTGCCGAGGCCGGTGCCGCCGCCGGTGATGAGGATACGTTTGCCCTTGAGGGCGTCTTTGCTGAAAAGGGACATGTTGTTCTCCTGACTGGGCAGCTTTATTGACCTTCAGCGTGTGCGGGCGACGTGGATGCCTGAGCTATCTCATGTCTCGCGCTAATAATATGCTTGCATACGTAGTTGTTCGTTGTCATCCCTGAATCGCCGTAAAGTAGCCTGACCGTCCATCACCTATGGCCTCCATGATTTCCTCAAGCCGGAGTCTGCAAGTGATTAATCGATCAACGCGCTTGTATTCGGCAGAAAAACAATTTAGATATAGTATTAATACATATCAATTGATTCGACCGTCGTGGTCGATGTGAGGGAGCAGCAATGGCCGGCCTTTGTTTCGATGAGTTCGAACTGGATCAGACCTTCGCCCATGAGATCCGCCGCACCGTGACCGAGAGCGACAACGTCTGGTTCTGCGGTGCCACCTGTAATCCTGCACAGATTCACATCGATGCCGATTACTGCAGCCAGACCGAGTTCGGCCAGCCGCTGGTCAACTCGATCTTTACCCTTGGCCTGGTGATCGGCCTGTCGGTACAGGACACGACCCTTGGCACCACGGTGGCCAACCTGGGCATGGAAGGCGTGCGCTTTCCCAAGCCGGTCTTCGCCGGCGACACCCTGCGTGCGCAGACCACCGTGGTGGAGATGCGCGAAAGCAAATCGCGACCGGATGCCGGCATCGTCAGCTTCCGCCACGAGGGCTTCAACCAGCGCGGTGAGCTGATCTGCACCTGTTTGCGTCAAGCGCTGATGTGGCGCCGCGCCGCGATCAAATGACGCCAGCCGGCGCCCCTAAAACAACAAGAGTGACTGGAGTGGCTTATGGATTTTTCCAGCAATCCCGACCATCAGGCGATTCGTGAAGGTGTTGGCGCCGTGGTGCGTTCCTTTGGCGACGACTATTGGCTGGCCCGTGACGAGGATGGACGCTTTCCCTTCGAGTTCCACCAGGCCATGGCTGATGGCGGCTGGCTCGGTCTGACCATGCCGGAGGAATATGGTGGCTCAGCGCTGGGCGTGAGCGAGGCGATGGTGATGATGCACGAGGTGGCCAGCCACGGTGGCGGGATGACCGCGACCTCGTCGGTGCACATCAACCTGTTCGGCCCGCATCCGATCGTGGTGTTCGGCAATCACGAACAGAAAGCACGCTGGATTCCGCCATTGATTGCAGGCAAGGACCGCTGCTGCTTCGGCTTCACCGAGCCGGATGCCGGGCTCAACACCACGGCGATCAAGACCTTTGCCGAGAAGGTGCCTGGCGGTTATCGGGTGCGCGGGCAAAAGGTCTGGACGTCGACCGCCCAAGTCGCCAACAAGATCATGCTGCTGACCCGTACCACGCGCCTGGAGGACTGCGGCAAGCCGACCGAGGGCATCACCATCTTTTATACCGACCTCGACCGCGAACACATCGAGGTGCAGAAGATTCCCAAGATGGGCCGCAAGGCGGTGGACTCCAACGCCATTTTTATCGACGACCTGTTCATCCCCGATGAAGACCGCATCGGCGAGGAGGGCAAGGGCTTCGGCTACATCCTGCACAGTCTCAACCCGGAGCGTGTGCTGATCGGCATCGAGGCCATCGGCATCGGCCAGGATGCGCTGCGACGGGCAACCCAGTACGCCAAGGAGCGGGTGGTGTTTGGCCGGCCCATCGGCGCCAACCAAGGCATCCAGCACCCGCTGGCAGAAAAGTGGATGCAGCTGGAGGCTGCGCAACTGATGGTCAGCAAGGCCGCCTGGCTGTACGACAACGGCCGCGTCTGCGGCGCCGAGGCCAACAGTGGCAAGTTCCTTGGCGCACGCGCTGGCTATGACGCCTGCCTGCAAGCGGTGATGACCTTCGGTGGCTTTGGTTATGCCAAGGAGTACCACGTCGAACGCCTGCTGCGCGAGGTGACGGTGACGCGCATCGCTCCGATCACCGAGCAACTGATCATGTGCTTCATCGCCGAGAAGGTGCTGGATCTGCCCAAGTCCTATTGATTGAAACCCGACTGCCCTAATAAGAAGAGGTCATCATGTTTGAGCGTACGCTGTTCACCCCCGACCACGAGGCGTTCCGCGAGACGGTGCGCAAGTTCATCGACAAGGAAATCGCCCCCTACCACGCCCAGTGGGAACATGAGGGCACGGTGCCGCGCGAGCTCTGGATCAAGGCCGGCGAGGCGGGTCTGCTGTGCTGCACGGTGCCCGAGGAATACGGCGGCCTGGGCCTGGATTACCTGTTCGACGTGGTGGTCTTCGAGGAGATGGCGCGCAGTGGCTTCACCGGCCCTGGCTTTCTGATCCATTGCGATCTGGTCGCTACCTATGTGAAGTCGTTCGGCAGCGAAGAACAGAAAAAGCACTGGTTGCCGAAGATGGTCAGTGGCGAGGCCATTGGCTCGCTGGGCATGACCGAACCCCATGCCGGCTCCGACCTGCGCAACATACGCACCCGGGCGGTGCGTGATGGCGACGACTACGTGATCAACGGGCAGAAGGTGTTCATTTCCAATGGCCAGCTGTGCGATGTGATAGTCCTGGCGACCAAGACCGAAGGTGCCAACGGTGACAAGGAGGTGACGCTGTTCCTGGTCGACACCTCGTTGCCAGGCTTCAAGCGTGGCACCAACCTGGAGAAGCTCGGCCTCAAGGCCCAGGACACCTCGGAGCTGTTCTTCGAGGATCTGCGCGTACCGGCCAGCGCCATGCTCGGCGGCGAAGGCGAGGGCTTCAAGCTGATGATGACCAAGCTCGCCCAGGAGCGCCTGGCCCAGGCCATTCGCTCGTCTACCGTGGCCGAGCATCTGATCGAACTGACCGTGGCCTACACCGCCGAGCGCAAGGCGTTCGGCAAGGCCATCGGCGATTTCCAGAACACCCAGTTCAAGCTCGCCGAGTTGAAGACCGAGGCGGTGATTGGTCGGGTGTTCACCGATGCCTGCATCCGGCAGTTCATGGACGGCAAGCTCGACGCGGTGGATGCGGCGATGGCCAAGATGTCGCTGTCGAACCTGCACTGCAAGGTCGCCGACGAGTGCCTGCAATTGTTCGGTGGTTGGGGCTACATGTGGGAGTATCCGATCTCCCGGGCGTACGCCGACGCGCGCATCGTCAAGATCGCCGGTGGCTCCATCGAGATCATGAAGCACATCATCGGCAAGTCGATGTTCGCCGAATACGCCCACGCCACGCGCCATCAGCACCAGTAAGGGAGTAAGGGAATGAGCTACGAAGCATTCGATTTCAAGGTCGAGGACGGATTGGCGCACCTGACCCTGAACCAACCCGAGCGCGGTAATCCCTTCGACGGCGTGTTCTGCGCGGATTTTTGTGCCATCGCCAATTCATTGGCCGGACGTGAGGATGTGCGCGCGGTGCTGTTGCGGGCCAATGGTCCGTATTTCAGCGTCGGTGGCGATATCCAGCAGTTCGCCCGCGACCTCGACGTACTGCCGAACAAGATCCGCCAATGGACGGCAACGCTGCACATGGGCCTCGCGCGCATGGCCCAGCTGGATGCGCCCTTGGTGGCCTGCGTGGAGGGCACTGCCATGGGCGGCGCAGTGGCGATGATCGCCGCTTGCGACCTTGTGTTCAGCAGCAATCGGGTGAAGTTCGGCGCCGCTTATTCGCACATTGGCTACAGCTGCGATGCCGGCGCCAGTTTCAGCCTGGCGTCGCGCATGGGGCTGGCCCGAGCGCGGCGTTTTCTCCTGCTTGGCGAGGTGGTTGACGCCGCTGAGGCGGAGCGCATCGGCCTGGTGGATTTCGTCCATGAGCCCGAGGCGGTGCACGACGCCGCCTTGAATCAGGCTCGAACCCTGGCCAATGGCCCGACCCGCGCCTACGGCGAAATCCGTCGCATCGTCGCCCGCTCGCTGGCTCAGCCGCTGGAAACCCAATTGGAGGACGAGGCGCGTGGGCTGGCTCGCGTTGCGGCTACGGCCGATGCCCGCGAAGGCGTTACGGCGTTTACCGAGAAGCGCAAGCCACGTTTCGTAGGCCGATAGAAGTACGGGAGGCTGGGCGATCGGGACCAGCCTCCAGTGCTTTCAATCGATGAGGTAATCCTTCATCCAGTCACGCAACCAATCGGGAATCGTCATCGGCTGGCGGGTTTCTTCATTGATCATCACGTTGGTGACTTCCGAGGTTGCAATGCAGCGGTCCTCGACGAACAGGCCCTGGCCGATGCGACACGAGGTGTTGCCGATGGCGATGATGCCGGTGCCGATCTCGACCACCTGTGGCCAGTGCGCTTCGGCCATGAAGTTCAGCACCAGTTGTGCGGGCAGCATCATCGCCCGCTGCGGGCTGCCTTTCTCGACGAAGGGGCGCAGGAACATGCAGCGCCCGGTTTCGCAATACGCGGCAAAGGAAAGATTGTTCACATGGCCTACCAGATCGGTGTCCGACCATCGCACCTGCTCGCGGCTCCAGTGCTTGTAGGCATCACGTTCGGTCAGGCGTGGATGGCGGCTTGCCGCGCTGATCCTTTTTTCCATCATCAGTACTCCTGATTACTGCCGTAGGGTGTTTTCTTATTGAATTGGTATGGTAGGTTATCATTTATCGATTTGCAGGCCAAAGCGCCGTATCGCCCAGAACAATCACAAAAGTAGGAGGCGTCGTGGACGAGTCATCATTGAAGCCACGCTTGATCGCGTACCTTGCCGAGCAGACCGGCCATGCCTGGACGCTCGGTTCATTCACCCGCTTCGCCGTGGGTTTTTCATGGATCACTTATGGCTTCAGCGCCACGCCAGCCGGTGAGAGCCAGGCGCGCGGATTGATCCTGCGTCTTGGCCCGGCCGATGGCCTGTTCGCACCCTACAGCGCATTGCCCGAGTACAGCGCGCTGAAGGCCCTGGAGGGGCAGGGCGTACCTGCGCCACGGGCGTTCTGGTGGAGCGACGATGCGTCGATTCTTGGCGCGCCGTTCTGCATCACGGAAAAGGTCGAAGGCTCAGCCCCTGTACCTTGGGGCGGTGCCGATGCGTTCGCGGCGTCCTGGCGTACCGACATCGGCCTGCAGTTCGTTTCTGCCCTGGCTGGTATCCATCGCATCGACTGGCGTGGCCGTGAAGGTTTCGACCAGGTGCAGGTGACTGAAGCCAACGCTGCACACGTGCAGCTCGACTATTGGGAGAGCGCCCGCCAGCGCTGGGCACTGCGCGCCTACCCGATGCTGCACCACGCCATGCTCTGGCTGCGCCGCAATGCGCCGGTGGCTCCGCGTGTGAGCCTGGTGCACGGCGACTATCGGCTGGGCAACTTCCTCGAACAGGACGGCCGCATCACGGCGATTCTCGACTGGGAACTGGTACACCTGGGCGATCCGCATGAGGATCTCGGCTGGGCTTTCCTGCCGCAGTTCGCCATGGGCTCCGGTCGCGTGTGCGGGTTGGTCGCTCAGGAAGACTTCATCGCCCGTTACGAAGCCGAGGTAGGCTTCAGCGTCGATCCGGCATCGTTGCACTTCTACCGCGTGCTGGCGCTGGTCAAGCTGGCGCTCACGCACATGGCTGGCGTGCGCTGCTTCGAAGACGGTCGTTTCGACGACATGCGCATGCCGGCCATGGGCACCCAGGTCATGCCCGTCCTTCGCCAAATCGAGAAGATCCTGCCATGAACAATTCTTTCCAACGCCTGATCGAGGGCATGGTGAATACCCTGCGCAACGAGGTCATCCCGCACACCGAGGGCGAATACGCCCGTGGCCAGGCCTATGGCGTGATCTACATGCTCAACAGCATCGCATTGCGCGGCAGTTGGTCGGCGGATTACGTGCGCCCGCAACTGGACATGCTCCAGGCGCTGAACGATGAGCTTGCGCCGCTGCTGACCGGCCTCGATGCGCCGGCATTGCCCGAGTTACCGCAGAGCGGTGATTCCGTAGCGCACTTGCAACGCGTACTGGAGGCCGGCGACCGGCGTGTCTGCGAGTTGCTCGATTGGCTCGAAGCACGCCGCGACGACCTGCCTCCCGAGCGCCATGCTGCCATCGAAGCGGCATTGCGTGTTTACATGGGCAAACAGGTGGCCTGGGAAATCAAGACCAGCGCCAAACCGATGTTCGCCGAAATTTCCAGCGGAAAGGAGTGATCATGCTCAGCCCTCAAGACGACTTCATCGGCCACCAGACCACCACCACTTTCGACCACGTGCAGTCCAGCGATCCGGCCTGGATGGAGCGCCTGTGGTACACCGGCCATCCACGCAATGGCGAGATGATCTTCGACATCGGCCTGGGCTATCACCCCAACCGCAATGTCATGGATGTGTTCGCCGGCATCACCGTCGGCACGCGCCAGTACAACTTCCGCGCTTCGCGGCGGTTGCGGCCCAATCCGCTGGAGACCGCGGTTGGGCCGTTGAAGATCGAGATTCTGCAAGGCCTGCGCCGTCATCGCCTGCAGTTGGAGCCGAACGACTCCGGACTGGCCTTCGATATCGAATTCATCGCCAGCATGAATGCCCACGAAGAACACCCGCATTTTCGCCGACGCCAGGGACGGGTCACCGAAGACATGGCGCGCTGCCAGCAACTAGGGCGCTACCAGGGCTGGTTCGAGGTGGAGGGTGTGCGCCATGCCATCGACAGCGAGGACTGGCTCGGCCAGCGCGATCATTCCTGGGGTATTCGCTCGGAAATGCGTAGCGACGAAACCCATCCGCCGGTGACCTTCTATCCGCCGTTCCTGTTCGCCTGGGCCACCGTGCAGTTCGCCGAGCGCGGTTTGCATGTGTTCTTCAAGGAGCGGGCACCGGGCGACTTCATCTATATCTCCGGCGAAGAAGTGCTACTACCGGGCAACAAGCCTGACCTGCGCCGACGCCTGGTGGATGTCAGCGACCACCGCATCCAGTGGGCCGACGACCCCCATGGACAGACGGTGCAGTCGGCCGAGCTGGACATCCGCCTGGCCAATGGCGTGGAAAAGACCTTGAAGATTCGTGTGTTGCCGGCGCGCTATTTCCTCAAGGGCGGCCTTTATGGCGGCCTCGATGGTTGGTTCCAGGGCGATGACAAAGGCGCGCTGTACATGGAGCACGAAAGCTGGGACCTGACCTGCCCTGAAACGCGCAAGCGCCTGCGGACACTCAGTGATCACGTGATCGAAGTGCGTGACGGTGACGAAGTGGGTTACGGCATCATGGAGTACGGCGTGGGCAAAGGGTACGCACGCTATCCGGAAGTGCAGGAGCATCCTGCGATCTGAACAAGACGTAGGATGGTGTTGAGCGAAGCGATACCCATCACTCCCCGTATGACGCTAGTGATGGGTATCGTCGCAAGCTCCTCGACCCATCCTACGTCGAGGTCCGCTGCACCCTCTGAGCAGGTTCGAAACAGTCGAAAACAGGTTCTTAGTTCTCTAGCAGCAATGCACGCAAGTGCGCCTGTTGCTGCGCATCGATACGCAGCCCCTCACGCAAGAACCGCTCAGTGCCGCCCCAGTGCGAGTCGATACTGGCAAAGGAACTGTGCAGATAAGCAGCCTCGGCGCCGGTCAGCACCTGCAGCACTTCGGCATCGACGTTGTCACCGACGAAGGTGCGCAGGTCGCGACGGTAGCGGTTGGTGACCAGGTAGTCCTCGACGATCAGCCCCCTGTCCACGCCCAGCATCAGAAGAATCACTGCTGCCGCGAAACCAGTTCGATCCTTGCCGCTGGTGCAGTGAATCAGCGCGGGCAGGGCATCGGGTTCGAGCAGATGACGAATCAGTTGGCCATAGCGCTCGGCATGCTCCAGCGGCAAGCGCCGGTACATTTCCAGAAAGATCGCCTGCGCGCCAGCCACTGTCAGCTGTCGATCACGCACGCCACGAATCACGTCGCTGGCGCCGTGTGGAATGAAGCCGAGCACGCGAGTGATCGGTAGCGGTCCATCACCCAAGCGGTTGGGCAGGGCGAGACGCTCATGCTCGTGGCGCAGGTCGTAGATGCCTCGCAGGTTCAGCGCGGCGAAGGTCAGCAGGTCTTCGGCTGTGAGCTGGGCCAGGGAGTCGGAGCGGAACAACAGGCCGTGGCGAATCCGTCGACCTTCATGAGCGGGATAACCGCCCAAGTCGCGGCAGTTGACCGCACCTTGCAGGGCGACCCGGCGCGGGCCGGGTCTGGCATGGGCATCACGGGTCATCGCTGTCTACCAGAGCTTCCAGGTGTAGTAGACATTGATGCGGAACTCGTTGTTGTCGCGGAACGTCGCGGTCGGCTCGAAGTTGTTGCGGTACCAGGCATGACGCAGGCGCACGCTGACGTCCTTGAGCGGGCCGGACTGGATGACATAGGTGATCGCCGCCTGGGTTTCCCGTTCGCTGCGATTCTTGCCGCCCATGCTTTCCGGTAGTTCCGCACCGTTGCCGCGCATATGCCACAAGGTGGCCGACAGACCTGGCACGCCGACGCCAGAGAAGTCGTAGTCTTCGCGAATCTGCCAGGTGCGTTCCTTGGCGTTGATGAACTCTGTCGCCATCGCTCCTTCCACCACGGGCGATGGCTCGCTGCGGCCCATGTACGGCTGCGCGGTGTCGCCGAACAGTTGCATGTAGCCAGCGCTGATGCGATGGCCCTTGTAGCTGTAGCGGAAGATCACGCCTAGGTTCTGATTGTCCACCGGGCCGCCTCGTGCCTCGCCATCCTCCTGGGAAAACTGTAGGCGCACGTCGCTTTTCAGCGAACCGCCGCCTACTGGCGCGACATGCACGAAGCCCAGGTATTGCTGCTTGTAGATGTCCTTGAGCACGGCGTGGTGCAGGCTGGCGGTGAGTTCCGGGGTGACCTTGTAGTCGGCGCCGATGAATTCCATCCCCGAGGACTCGGCTGGGCGGAAGCGGCCGTTGGGCGTGGAGACGGTGATCTTCTCGTTGTTCGACGAGTCCCGGTACTTGATCCGGTCCAGGTAGCCGAGGTGGAAGTCCAGGCCCTCGATATCCTTGGAGTGCAGGTACACGCCGTTGAAGGTCTGCGGCAGCAAGCGGGCCGGGCTGGACAACTGCAACGGCAGGTTGAGGATCAGCTGGCCAGCGTTGATCTCGGTCTTGGCGGCACGCATTTTCGCGATCAGGCCGAGGGTCGAGTATTCGTCCTCCGCGCGGCCGTCGGAGTCGAGCGGCAGCAGGCCCGAGCCGGACTGGCGAGGCGTGGAGTCGAGCTTGATACCGGTCAGGGTGCGCACATCGAAACCAAAGCCGACCGGGCCTTCGGTGAAGTCCGACTTGTAGGTGAAATTGATCGCCTGGGCCCATTCCCGGTAGCGGCTCTTCAGTGGTGGCGGGGCGTTGTCCTTGAACTGGCGGTCGAAGTAATAGTTCTGGAAGTCGATGTAAGCCGTGCCGCGATCGAGAAAATTGTCGGCGTGGGCGATGGGTAGGGCGACGCTCTCGGCGAGCAGCGCACACGCGATCAGTCGTGGTGTGTTCATGAGTTCACTTTTTTATTGTTGTTGACGGAATCATCGGGCGTCCCCGTGCCTGTCGTGCAGGCACGGGGGCGTTCAGGTGGCGCTGCTGCGCACCATGTTGCGGAAGCCTTTGCGGGCCAGGAAGTAGCAGAGCAGGGTCAGCGGCCCGATTGCCGCTGCCATCACGGCCAGCGCCGAGGCGATGGCCGTGGGGCCGCTGAATACCCTGTCGGCGAGGAAGCCGCTGACGAAGGGGCCGACGGTGTAGCCGAACAGGTTGATCACCAGCAGGTTGAGTGCCACGTTGCGTGCCCGCATGCGTGACGGGCTGATCAGTTGCAGGCCGAGGCAAGTCATCACAGTGACGCTGGGCAGGAACATCATGGTCATCACCAGCCCGAGCACCATCGCCCAATAGTGTGGCGAGAGCATGCCGTGGACGATGGCCGGGATCGGCAGCAGCACGCAGAGCATCAGCACCAGCATTACCGCATCGTGACGCCCACGTTCCTGCAGGCGGGTCGCCAGCCAGGGCAGGGTGAAGGTGCCGAGCAGCGAGGCGGGCATGCCGAACGCGCCGAAGATATAGCTGGCTTCCGAGGCTTGCAGGCCGTGGATGCGCACCAGCAGCGTGGGCGCCCAGGACATGATGCCGAGGGTCAGCGAGGAGATCAGGCCGGTGCCGATGAAGAACGGCAGGAAGGTGCGTGCGTTGTTTTTGAGAAAACGCAGTACGGCGGCGGCGCTGTCACTTTGTGGAGCATCTTCGTTGTCGTTGACCCGGGCCGGCTCGCGAATGGTCAGGGCGACCACGCCGGCGAGGATGATGCCGGGCAGGCTGACGATCAGCAGAGTCATGCGCCATGGATCCATGGTCGGCAGCATCTGCTGGCTGCTGGATATGTCGTACACCAGAGCGCCGAGCAGGAACGAGCCGGTGGCCATGATGTTGCTGGTGGCCATGTAGCAACTGGTGGGCAGGGCGCGGTCCTTGCGGCTGAACATGTCGCCGATCAGCGAAATGGCCGCCGGGGTCAGCACCGCCTCGCCGATGGCCACGCCGGCGCGGCAGATCATCAGGCTGGTGAATTCGGTGGTGAAGGCCGAAGCGGCCGTCATCAATGACCAGAACAATACGCCGCAGGCAACGATGCGCTTGCGGTTGCCCTTGTCGATCAGATGAGCGATGGGCACGCCGGACAGCGAATAGAGAATGGCGAAGCCCGCCCCCAGCAGCATCCCCATCTGCGTGTTGGTCAGGCCCAGGCTTTCGGTGACGGGTTGGGCAACGACCGAGAGGACGAAGCGGTCGATCATCGACACCGCATAAAGCATTGCCAGGACGGCAACGACGTACCACCTCCCGGCATGGAACGTGGCGCGCTCATAGCGCATGTCTGTAGCAGAATCAGTCATCGCACAATCCTCTAAGGAAGGTCTGAAAAAGACTTCCTGAATCTGGTGAAATACGCCGATCCCGCCAGCCGAGTTTTTCCATGAAGCAGATGACCTTCGCCGACGCCGAGTACGCCGGCAAGCGCAAGCAGACCCGTAAGGAATTGTTCCTGATCGAGATGGATCAGGTGGTGCCGTGGAAGGGATTGATTGCCCTGATCGAGCCACACTACCCAAAGGGTGAAGGTGGTCGTCCAGCCTATCCGCTGATGGCCATGTTACGTATCCATCTGATGCAGAACTGGTTCGGCTACAGCGACCCGGCCATGGAAGAAGCGCTCTACGAGACGACCATCCTGCGTCAGTTCGCCGGGCTGAGCCTCGAGCGTATTCCCGACGAAACCACCATCCTCAAGTTCCGTCGCTTGCTGGAGAAACATGAGCTGGCAGCCGGCATCCTCGGCGTAATCAATGGCTACCTGGGGGATCGCGGCCTGTCGCTGCGCCAGGGCACTATCGTCGATGCCACACTGATCCACGCGCCCAGCTCGACCAAGAACCAGGACGGCAAGCGCGACCCGGAAATGCACCAGAGCAAGAAAGGGAACCAGTATTACTTTGGCATGAAGGCGCACATCGGCGTGGATGATGAGTCGGGGCTGGTACACAGCGTGGTAGGCACGGCAGCCAACGTGGCGGATATCACCCAGGTCGAAAAACTGCTGCACGGTGACGAGAACGTCGTCTGCGCCGATGCCGGCTACACCGGCGTCGAAAAGCGCCCCGAACATGCTGGCCGCGAAGTGATCTGGCAGGTCGCAGCACGCCGCAGCACCTACAAGAAGCTCGATAAACGCAGCGCCCTGTACAAAGCCAAGCGCAAGATCGAGAAGGCCAAGGCACAAGTGCGAGCGAAGGTCGAGCACCCGTTTCGAGTGATCAAGCGCCAGTTCGGTTACGTGAAGGTGCGCTTCCGTGGCCTGGCCAAGAACACCGCTCAGCTGGTGACGCTGTTCGCGCTGTCGAACCTATGGATGGCGCGCCGACATTTGCTGACTACCGCAGGAAAGGTGCACCTGTAATGCGGAAAATGGCTGCTGCGAGGTGCTCGCGGCGGCCAAAAACGGAGAACTGAGCGGGTTACCTGGTCGAATTTGATCGACGGCCCGCTTTCAAAAGCAGCGAGGGCTGAAGTCGACCGGAAATACAGGGCTACTTCAGACCTTCCCTAATTATTATTTTCAGGATGTTCTCAATGTCCGGAAGCCACTGCCGTACCGCTGCTGCCGTGGAGCAAAATCCTAGTTTTGACGGCAAGTAATGGTCAATACCGTATCAAATAATATTATTTCAAAACGATGGTATTTCATTGGTTGAGACTGTGTGCTCGGCGGTGTAAGGCGTCAACCTTGCGGGTTCGACTCAGGTTGTCGGCGATCGGTTGCGGGCAGGCAGGCGACGAACGGGGCGAGCATTGGCTCTGGTCATAAGTCCTGTCCCATACTAAATTCGTGATCCGCCTGTTCAACAACAATCAGAAGGACTGCGAGATGAGCACCATGACTGCACCGATCCGCGTGGATCATGAAGGTCCAATCGACATCGTGACCCTGGATCGGGCCGAGGCCTTGAATGCCGTCGACCTGGAGATGGCCCAGACTCTGCACGACTATTTCAGTGCGATGCAGAGCAAACGCTCGACCCGGGTGATCATCCTGCGTTCCGAAGGGCGCGCGTTCTCCGCGGGGGCCGACCTCAACTCGCCGGCCTTCGTGCCGCCCGGCTCAGGTCGGGCGCAGCGCCAGCACGATATCCAGCGCCTGTATTCCGGCATCGTGCGGTTGATGCGCAGTTGTCCGCAGCCGATCATCGCCCTGGCTCAGGGCGCTGCCTGTGGTGCAGGTTTTTCCCTGCTGCTGGCCAGTGACGTGCGCTACGTGACCTGCCACGCCAAGATGAATGCCGCTTACCTGAAGGTCGGACTTGGTGGTTGCGACATGGGCTCGGGCTACCTGTTGTCGAGACTGGTGGGCATGTCGGTGGCTGCCGAGTATCTGCTCAGTGGTCGCTTCATCACGGCTGAACGGGCCAGGGCAGTGGGGCTGGTCAGCGAGATCGTCGAGCCGGAGCAGCTTCTGGAGACCGGATTGGCGCTGGCGGCCGATATGCTCAAGGCGTCGCCCATGGGCCTGCGCATGACCAAGGAAACGCTGAACGCGGTGATCGACGCCGGTAGCCTGGACGCCGGATTGGCGCTGGAAGATCGACAGCAGGTGATCCTGCTGGACACCGATGATCATCGCGAGGCCGTGCAGGCGTTTCGTGAACGCCGCGAGCCACGCTACCGCGATAGCTGAATCAGCCCTGTCGCCCCATGAGCAGGTCCTGGCTGGCCTCGGCCATCTGGCGCAGGTGATTCCAGGTGGTCTTCATGCGGGCGATGTCCTTGAGCTCGATGGGCATCAGCATCCAGAACGTACGCCTGAACTCGATCTCATCGGCCAGGATGCGCTGCAGGCGTGAGTCGGTGTCGGCAGCGAAAGCCGGCAGGATGGCAATCCCGGCGCCCGCTGCGACGGCTTGTTGCTGGGCGAGGATGCTGGTGCTGCGCAAGGTCAGGCGTGGTTTGCCGATTTCTTCCAGATAGAGCAGTTCCTTGCTGTACAGCAGGTCGTCGATGTAGCTGACGAAGCCGTGTTCGCGCAGGTCTTCGCGGTTCTTTATCGGAGCCTGTTGCTTCAGATACTCATGCGAGGCGTACAGCTTGAGCACGTAGTCCGTCAGCCTGGTGATGATATACGGCCCGCGCTCCGGGCGTTCCAGGGTGATCACGATGTCCGCTTCACGGCGTGACAGGTGCACCGTACGCGGCACCGCAAGCAGGTCGATGGCGAGATTGGGATGGTGCTGCGTCAGTTGCGCGAGCTGGCTCGCCAGCAGCGCGCCGTAACCCTCGGTCGCGCCGATGCGCACATTACCGGAGAGGCTTTCCGTGCGCTCCACCCGCTCGCGTTCTATCGCCGAACAGGCGCTTTCCATCGCTTCGGCCCGGGGTAGCAGGCTCCTGCCGGCTTCGCTCAGGGCATAGCCGTTGGCCTGGCGGCTGAACAATTGCGCGCCAAGGTTCTTTTCGAGGGTCTGGATTCGCCTGGACACCGTGGTGTAGTCGACCTCCAGACGGCGTGCCGCAGCGCTCAGTGTGCGACTGCGCGACAGCTCCAGAAAAAAGCGCAGGTTGTCCCAGTCCATCCCGATCCGCCTCCCGCCATGCAAAAATGCAATGTAGTAATGCACAATACTAGTTGTGTGCCATGATAAATGCATTGTTAGGATAAGTGCACGCTTGTCGCCTTATTCCAGGTGGTTCAGGTATCTGTCTTTCAGGCTGGAGAACAATAACAATGCAAACCTTTCCTACCGTAAAGCTGCTGATCAACGGGGCTTTCGTCGAGTCCAAGACCAGCGAATGGCGTGACGTGGTCAACCCGGCCACGCAAGAAGTGCTGGCCCGCGTGCCGTTCGCAACCCGCGAAGAAATGAACGCCGCAGTGGCTGCCGCCAAGGCCGCGTTCGCTACTTGGCGCAAGACCCCCATCGGCGTACGTGCACGGGTGTTCCTCAAGTACCAGCAACTGATCCGCGAGAACATCAAGGAACTGGCGGCGATCCTCACGGCGGAGCAGGGCAAGACCTTGCCCGATGCCGAAGGCGACGTATTCCGTGGGCTGGAAGTGGTCGAGCACGCGGCGGGTATCGGCAATCTGCAGCTTGGCGAGCTGGCCAACAATGTTGCTGGTGGCGTGGACACCTACACCTTGCTGCAACCGCTGGGCGTGTGTGCCGGCATCACCCCATTCAATTTCCCGGCGATGATTCCGCTGTGGATGTTTCCGATGGCCATCGCCACCGGCAACACCTTCGTCCTCAAACCCTCGGAGCAAGATCCGATGGTGACCATGCGCCTGGCCGAACTGGCCCTCGAAGCCGGTGTACCGCCGGGCGTGCTCAACGTGATCCATGGCGGCGTCGATGCGGTTAACCTGATTTGCGATCACCCGGATATCAAGGCGGTCTCCTTCGTCGGTTCGACCAAGGTCGGCACCCACGTCTACAACCGCGCTACACAGAATGGCAAACGCGCGCAATGCATGATGGGCGCGAAGAACCACGCCATCGTGCTGCCCGATGCCAACAAACAGCAGACCCTCAACAACCTGCTCGGCGCCTCTTTCGGCGCCGCCGGTCAACGTTGCATGGCATTGCCTGTGGTGATTCTGGTCGGCGAGGCGCAGGCCTGGCTGCCCGAGCTGGTCGAGAAGGCCAAGAGCCTGAAGATCAATGCCGGCGTCGAAGCGGCGACCGATATTGGCCCGGTGGTTTCCTGCGCGGCG
Organism: Pseudomonas sp. s4; assembly: GCF_046764235.1. NCBI lineage: Bacteria > Pseudomonadati > Pseudomonadota > Gammaproteobacteria > Pseudomonadales > Pseudomonadaceae > Pseudomonas > Pseudomonas sp. s4. The sequence continues at coordinate 701,442 of NZ_CP177209.1, forward strand.
CTGGACCGTATCAGCGGCCTGATCGCCATGGGCCAGGAGGAGGGCGCTACGTTGCTGCTCGACGGGCGTAACCCGTCAGTGCCGGGCTACGAGAAGGGCAATTTCGTCGGGCCGACGATCTTCTCCGACGTGCGCACTGAGATGACCATCTACCGTGAGGAAATCTTCGGGCCCGTGCTGTGCGTGATCAACGCCGACAGCCTCGATGACGCCATCGCCCTGATCAACGCGAATCCGAATGGTAATGGCACGGCGCTGTTCACCCGCTCCGGCGCGGCGGCCCGGCATTTCCAGGAAGAGATCGACGTCGGCCAGGTCGGTATCAACGTGCCGATCCCGGTGCCGGTGCCGATCTTTTCCTTCTCCGGCTCACGTGCCTCCAAGCTCGGCGACCTCGGCCCCTATGGCAAACAGGTGGTGTTGTTCTATACCCAGACCAAGACCATCACCCAACGCTGGTTCGACGAGGATGAAGTCGGTGGCACGGTGAATACCACCATCACCCTCAAGTGACCGATCCGGGCCGCGATGCGTTCGCGGCCTTGCCATGGAGACTGTGCGATGGAATTTGAAACCCTGCTGGTGGAGACACGCGGCCGCGTGGCCCTCATCACCCTCAACCGCCCCAAGGCGCTGAACGCGCTCAACGCCCAACTGATCAGCGACCTGAACGCAGCGCTCGATCATTTCGAGCGTGATGAACAGGTAGGCTGCATCGTCATCACCGGTTCGGACAAGGCCTTCGCCGCCGGTGCCGATATCAAGGAAATGGCCGGGCTGACCTTTCCGCAGATCTACCTCGACGATTTTTTCGCCGACGCCGACCGTATCGCCACCCGGCGTAAGCCACTGGTCGCGGCGGTTTCCGGCTACGCCCTGGGCGGCGGCTGCGAGCTGGCGCTGATGTGCGACTTCATCTACGCCTCGGAGACCGCGCGCTTCGCCCAGCCGGAAATCAACCTTGGCGTGCTGCCCGGTATCGGTGGCACCCAGCGCCTGACTCGGGCGCTTGGCAAGGCCAAGGCCATGGAGATGTGCCTGACCGGGCGGCAGATGGATGCCGCCGAAGCGGAGCGTGCCGGGCTGGTTGCGCGGGTACTGCCGGTCGAGCGGTTGCTGGACGAAACCCTCAAGGCCGCTGAGGCGATTGCCGCCAAGTCCCTGACCAGCACGCTGATGATCAAGGAGGCGATCAACCGGGTGTTCGAGACCAGCCTCAGCGAGGGCGTTCGTTTCGAGCGGCGGATATTCCACTCGATCTTCGCCACTGCGGACCAGAAAGAAGGCATGAGCGCCTTCGTCGAAAAGCGTCCGGCAAACTTCAGCCATCGCTGAAACGCCGTAAACAATTACAAGAGGAACGCTGCCATGAACATTGGTTTTATCGGACTGGGCAACATGGGTGGGCCAATGGCCCTGAACCTGCTCAAGGCGGGCCACGCGCTCAGCGTCTATGACCTTTCGGCCAGCGCAGTCGCCCACGCCACCGAAGCGGGCGCCCGTGCGCTCGGCTCGCCAGCGGATATAGCGAAAAGCGACGTGCAGTTGATCATCACCATGCTGCCCGCTGCCCGACATGTGAAGCAGGTCTACCTGGCAGAGGACGGCTTGCTGGCGAATGTCCGTGCTGGCGTACTGTTGGTCGACAGTTCGACCATCGATCCGATAAGTGCCCGCGAGGTTGCAGCGGCAGCGGTCGCCCACGGTAACCCGATGCTCGACGCGCCGGTTTCCGGTGGCACCGGAGGCGCGGCAGCCGGCACCCTCACCTTCATGGTCGGTGGCGAACAGGCCGACTTCGACACGGCCAGGCCCGTGCTCGAAGCGATGGGCAAGAACATCGTCTACTGCGGCGCCTGCGGCAACGGCCAGGTGGCCAAGGTCGCCAACAACATGCTGCTGGGCATCTCCATGATCGGCGCCGCTGAAGCCATGGCCCTGGGCGTGTCGCTGGGCATGGACGCCAAGGTACTGGCCAGCGTGATCAATACCTCCAGCGGCCGCTGCTGGAGTTCGGATACCTACAACCCGTTTCCCGGCGTGATCGAGAGCGCACCGGCATCGCGAGGCTATTCAGGTGGTTTCGCCACTGATCTGATGCTCAAGGACCTGGGGCTGGCCAGCGAGGCGGCGAAACAGATCGGCCAGCCGGTCGTCCTGGGCGCGCTGGCCCAACAGCTATACCAGAGCCATAGCGCGCAGGGGCATGGCGGCCTGGATTTCTCGTCGATCATCAAGGCCTATCGAAAGGACAGCGAGCAATGAGTGGCGATGATCAAGCGGTCATCGCGACGGTCCGCAACCGTGTCGGCCACCTGACCCTGAACCGCCCGCAAGGCCTGAATGCCCTGACCTTGCCGATGATTCGTGCGCTGTCCTTTCACCTGCAAGCGTGGGCGCAGGACTCCGAGGTGCTTGCAGTCGTGTTGCGCGGCAGCGGAGAAAAAGCCTTCTGTGCAGGCGGCGATATCCGCTCGCTGTACGAGAGCCATGCGGCAGGCGACGACCTGCATCAGCGCTTCTTCGATGAGGAATACCAACTCGACCAGTACATTCATGCCTATCGCAAGCCGATCCTGGCATTGATGGATGGCCTGGTGCTCGGTGGTGGCATGGGGCTGGCCCAGGGGGCGGCGCTGCGGGTGATTTCCGAGCGGGTGAGGATGGCCATGCCCGAGGTGGGGATAGGCTTCTATCCGGATGTCGGTGGCAGCTATTTCCTTTCCCATCTGCAGGGCGAGCTGGGTACCTACCTCGGTGTGACCGGCATCCAGCTTCGCGCGGCCGATGCCTTGCATGCACGCCTGGCCGACTGGTGCTTGCCGAGCGAGCAGTTCGAGGAGTTCGACCGCTGCCTGGACAATCTCAACTGGACCACCCCCGCCCACGAGTCGCTGCGTACCTTGCTTGGCACCCTGGCCAGCAACCGGATTACCGGCGCTGAACTGCGTGCTCTGCAACCGGCCATAGACGAGCATTTCTCCAAGCCTGATATCGCCGCCATACGTGAATCGCTGCTGGGCGAAGCACGTGTTCAGTTCCAGGATTGGGCAGACGAAACCGTCAAGCTGATGGACAGCCGTTCACCACTGGCGATGGCCGTGACCCTGGAGCTGATTCGTCGTGGTCGTGACGCCAGCCTGGCTGACTGCTTCGCGCTGGAGGCGCACCTGGGCCGCCAGTGGTTCGCCAAGGGCGACATCATGGAGGGCGTGCGTGCCCTGATCATCGACAAGGACAAGCAGCCGCACTGGTCCCCGGCTACGATTCAGGAGGTGAAGCCGGAGCAGGTCAGCGACTTCTTCGCGGGTTGGCCGGCGCTCGCAGACAAGAAGCGCAAAGCGCCCGTGACCGCAGAGGAGAACCGCTGATGCACGACATCGAACTGACTGACGAGCAGCGCATGATCCGCGACATGGCCCGCGATTTCGCCCGCAACGAAATTGCGCCACACGCCCAGGCCTGGGAGAAAGCCGGCTGGATCGACGATGCCCTGGTGACCAAGATGGGCGAGCTGGGCCTGCTTGGCATGGTGGTGCCGGAGGAGTGGGGCGGCAGCTACATCGACTACGTCGCCTATGCCCTGGCCGTGGAGGAAATCTCCGTTGGCGATGGCGCTGCCGGTGCGTTGATGAGCATTCACAACTCGGTCGGTTGCGGGCCGCTGCTGCGTTACGGCAGCGAAGAACAGCAACGCACCTGGCTGACTGCGCTGGCCACGGGAGAAGTGATCGGTTGTTTCTGCCTGACCGAACCCCACGCCGGCTCGGAAGCACACAACCTGCGTACGCGTGCCGAGCTGCGCGATGGTCAGTGGGTTCTCAATGGCGCCAAGCAGTTCGTCAGCAATGGCCGGCGCGCCAAGCTGGCTATCGTCTTTGCCGTGACCGACCCGGAGTTGGGCAAGAAGGGGTTGTCGGCGTTTCTCGTACCAACGGACACGAGCGGCTTCATCGTCGACCGCACTGAGCACAAGATGGGCATCCGCGCCTCGGACACCTGTGCGGTGACGCTCAGCGATTGTCGCGTGCATGAAGCCAATCTTCTCGGGCCGCGTGGCAAAGGGCTGGCCATCGCCTTGTCCAACCTCGAAGGCGGACGCATCGGCATCGCCGCCCAGGCGTTGGGCATCGCTCGTGCCGCTTTCGAAGCGGCGCTGGCCTATGCCAGGGAGCGCAAGCAGTTCGGCCAGGCCATCGCCGAGCACCAGAGCATCGCCAACATGCTTGCCGACATGCACACCGGACTCAACGCCGCGCGCTTGCTGATCCTGCATGCAGCGAGGTTGAAAAGCGCGGGCCATCCGTGCCTGTCGGAGGCCTCGCAAGCCAAGCTGTTCGCCTCGGAAATGGCCGAGCGTGTCTGCTCCAAGGCGATGCAGATCCACGGTGGTTACGGCTATCTGGAGGATTATCCGGTCGAGAAGTACTACCGCGACGCGCGTATCACGCAGATTTATGAGGGCACCAGCGAGATCCAGCGGCTGCTGATCGCGCGGGAGCTGCGAGACTACGCTTTGTAGATGTCACATCGCCCGTGGCTATCTTCCGATTGGCGCCGATATGGCCGTTTCATTTCGCGTATTAGAGCAACATGATACGCCTTCTTTTTTGGCTGGCATTTCTGCGTCGGTTTCCCGCACGGCGATAGCCGGGCGTGATCCTTCTTGGGGGTATACATATCGCGGATAAAAATGCGCCAAACCATGCTTGACGTATTTTTATTTTAAATTAGTATCTATCAGTACTAAATGGTTCTGTCTTTCCAACAACAACAAAGAGACTAGCCGAAATGGAAGTGACCGCTGCTGTCGCGCGACGCGGGACTGATAAATTCTCGATTGAGAGCTTATCCATGGATACCACGCCGCGAAATGATGAAGTGCTTGTTCGTGTCAAAGGAGTTGGCGTCTGCCATACGGATCTGGCAATTAAGGATGGTGTGTTACCATTTCCCTTGCCTGCCGTTCTCGGCCATGAAGGCAGCGGCATCGTCGAAGCGATTGGGCCCGGTGTAAAGTACTTGCGGCCCGGTGATGCTGTGGTGATGACCTTTGCATCCTGCGGCCACTGCGCCAGTTGTGAGCACGAACTGCCTTCCTATTGCCTGGATTTCGGTGCGCAGAACTACTCGGCTCAACGTGCTGATGGTCCGGTCCTGCTTAGCCAGGGTGATGAAGTTATCTCGGGTTTCTTCTTCGGCCAGTCATCGTTCGCCAGCATGGCGATGGCCCGTGAACACAATCTGGTGAAGATTGACGAATTAGCCGATGACGCCCCCATCGAACTGCTCGGACCGCTTGGGTGTGGCGTGCAGACTGGTGCCGGTGCTGTGATGATCTCCCTCGACGTGCGTGCTGGCAGCAGTTTTCTGGTGCTCGGCGGCGGCGCCGTCGGCCTGAGTGCTGTGATGGCCGCCAAGTTGCGCGGTTGCTCACGCATCCTCGTTTCCGAGCCTTCGGTTGCCAAGCGTGAGCAGGCGCTGGCCTTGGGCGCTACCGACGTAATTGACCCGTTGAACGAGAACCTGATCGAGCGCGTACAGCAGATCACCGAAGGGCAGGGCTGCGATTATGCGCTGGAGTGCACCGGTATGGTTTCCGTCATGGAGCAGGCAATCGACTCCATGGCCATGCGCGGTCAGTTGGCGGTGGTCGGTGTGCCCCCCAAACTCGATGCAACCGCTGCTGTCAGCCCCCTGGCGCTGATCCAGAAAGGGTTGAAGCTGGTGGGAGTAATTGAAGGCGACAGCCTGCCGCGAGTTTTCATCAACGAGTTGTACGCGCAGTTCAAGGCCGGATGTTTTCCGTTTACCAAGATGATCCATACCTATCCGCTGGCATCGATCAATCAGGCCATCGCCGATGTCGAGTCTGGCGTCTGCATCAAGGCCGTCCTGATCCCCTGAGGCTTCCAATCATGAAAATTCCATCCATGTTCTCGCTGACAATCGACGGGCACGGTGTCGCTACCTCCGATTATTTGCCGGTGCTCAATCCGGCGACCCGCCAGCCCATCGGGCAATGTCCCGTGGCGAGCGAAGAGAACGTCGAGCAGGCAGTGGCTGCTGCTGGTGACGCTTTCGCTGTCTGGCGTCAAGTGCCTTATGGCAAACGCTGCGAGCAGCTTCAGGCCCTAGCCGGAATTCTCGAAGCCAATATGGACGAACTGGCCCAACTGCTGACTCGCGAGCAGGGCAAACCGCTAGCCGAGGCGCGAGGCGAGCTGGCGGGCGCAATTGCGTTCTGCCAATGCGCGGGCAGCCTGCCGTTGCCAGAGGTGGTGCACGAGCAAAGTGCCACGCGGCTATCCAAAACCGTGCGCGAGCCCCTCGGAGTTGTGGTGGCGATCGTGCCTTGGAACTATCCGATCTCGATTGCCTTCGTCAAACTGACCGCTGCGTTGGCTGCCGGTAACACGCTGATTCTCAAGCCAGCGCCGACCACGCCGCTGACTACGTTGCGCATTGGTGAACTGATACGTGATGCGCTGCCGGCCGGAGTAATCAATGTATTGGCAGGTAACGATGACCTGGGCCCCTGGCTCACCGGGCATGCCGATGTGGCCAAGATCAGCTTCACTGGTTCGAGTGTTACAGGGCGCCATGTGGCTCGTTCAGCAGCAGCCGACCTCAAGCGCCTGACCCTTGAACTGGGTGGCAACGATGCTGCCGTAGTGATGGCCGACAGTCTTAGCGATGCGGTGGTTGAGAGGGTGTTTTGGTCTGCCTTCACCAACGCCGGACAGATCTGCATGGCCACCAAACGCTTGTATATCCACGAAAGCATCTACGAGGCGTTTCGCGACAAGCTGGTTGCCTACGCGCAGAACGTGGTGATCGGTGATGGCTCCCAGCCAGGGGTGACCATGGGACCGCTGCAAAACGCCAAGCAGTTCGCCAAGGTCATGTCGCTGATCGACGCTGTGCGTCAGCGTGGCGGGCGTTTGATCGAGTGCGGGCAAATGCGTGGAGGCGATGGCTATTTCCTACCGATCACCTTTGTCGACCTGCCGGACGAGAGCGCCCCAGAGGTTGTCGAGGAGGCTTTCGGGCCGTTGCTGCCGCTGCTGAAGTTCAGTGGTATCGATGAGGTCATCGAACGGGTCAACGCCAGCCCGTACGGGCTGGCTGGCAGCGTCTGGAGTCGTGACAGGGAGGTCGGCGCACGGGTTGCAGCAGCCATCGACAGCGGCAGCGTTTGGGTCAACGACTGGCTGGCGATCACGCCGTCTACGCCCTTCGGCGGCATGAAGGCGTCGGGCTATGGCGCTGAGAGCGGGCTGGAAGGGCTTCTGGAATTCACCACGCAAAAGACCGTGATCATCCAACAACAATAAGAGAGGCAAACATGGACGCTAGAGCCAGCATCCCGGAACATATCGCGCGTACGGTAATCCTGCCTCAGGGTTATGCCGACGATGAGGTCATCTACCCGGCTTTAAAATGGTTGCGTGATGAGCAACCGCTCGCGATGGCCCATATCGATGGCTACGACCCCATGTGGATCGCGACCAAGCATGCCGACGTCATGCAGATTGGCAAGCAACCGGGGCTATTCAGCAATGCTGAAGGCAGCGAGATTCTCTACGATCAGAACAACGAAGCCTTCATGCGCTCGATCAGCGGCGGTTGCCCCCATGTAATCGATTCGTTGACCTCGATGGACCCGCCTATGCACACGGCTTATCGCGGCTTGACCCTGAACTGGTTCCAGCCCGCCAGCATCCGCAAGCTCGAAGAGAATATTCGCCGGATCGCGCAAGCCTCGGTGCAGCGTCTGCTCGATTTTGACGGCGAATGCGATTTCATGACGGATTGTGCGCTGTACTACCCGCTGCACGTGGTGATGACGGCGCTGGGTGTGCCTGAGGATGACGAGCCGTTCATGCTCAAGCTGACCCAGGATTTCTTTGGCGTACACGAGCCTGACGAGCAGGCCCTTTCTGCACCGCAGCAGTCGGCGGATGAAGCCGCCCGGCGCTTCCACGAAACCATCGCCACTTTCTACGACTATTTCAGCGGTTTCACCGTCGACCGCCGCAGTTGTCCCAAGGATGACGTGATGTCGCTGCTGGCCAACAGCAAGCTTGACGGCAACTACATCGATGACAAGTACATCAACGCCTACTACGTGGCAATTGCCACAGCGGGTCACGATACCACCTCGTCATCGTCCGGCGGGGCGATCATCGGCCTATCGCGCAACCCTGAGCAATTTGCGTTGGCCAAATCCGATCCTGCACTGATTCCACGTCTGGTCGATGAAGCGGTGCGTTGGACCGCTCCGGTCAAGTCGTTCATGCGGACCGCACTGGCTGACACAGAAGTGCGTGGCCAGAACATCAAGCGCGGCGACCGCATCATGCTTTCGTATCCATCGGCCAATCGTGATGAGGAAGTGTTTAGCAATCCTGATGCATTCGACATCACCCGTTTTCCCAATCGACACCTGGGTTTTGGCTGGGGGGCACATATGTGTCTCGGCCAGCACCTAGCCAAGTTGGAAATGAAAATCTTCTTCGAGGAGCTGTTGCCCAAGCTCAAGAGCGTTGAACTGTCTGGGCCGCCGCGGCTGGTGGCGACCAACTTCGTCGGTGGCCCGAAAAACGTGCCGATTCGCTTCACCAAGGCTTAGGAGCACTGTCATGGGGGAACGTCGAGACACTACGCTCATCGTTGGCGCTGGCCACGCAGGAACGGCAGCCGCCTTCTTCCTGCGAGAGTTTGGCTATCAGGGCAGGGTGCTTTTATTGAGCGCGGAGACACAGCACCCTTATCAGCGTCCACCGTTATCCAAGGAGTATTTGCTTGCTCAGCACAGTACGCCGAGCCTGCTGAAGGGCAAGGACTCTTATGCACGTGCCGATATCGAGCTGTGCCTGCAAGATGATGTTCTTTCGATAACGCCGGCTTCGTGTCAGGTGAAGAGCTCACAAGGTAGTTATGCCTATGACCATTTGATCCTTGCCACAGGCTCGCAGCCACGCTTCATGGCTGCATTCGGCCATGCTGATAATCTCTGTTACTTGTCGGATTGGGATGATGCCGGACGCATTCGGCAGCAGCTCGCTGAGGCCAGCCGGATCGTCGTACTCGGTGGCGGGTTCATCGGCCTGGAGATCGCGTCTTCTGCCTGCAAAATGGGTAAACACGTCACTGTGATCGAGCGGGCGCCGCGTCTGCTTTCACGAGTGGTTAGCGAGGCATTCGCGGCATTTATTCGTGACATTCATCTGGGTAACGGTATTGAGTTTCGTCTGGGTGAGGAAGTGCGCGAGGTGAGGCGGAGCACCTGCGGTGTGCGGGTCGATGCGGTGTTTTTGAGTGATGGCCAACTTCTGGAATGTGACATGTTGGTCATTGGTGTCGGTTCCGAGCCACGTATGGAGCTGGCAACGGCAGCTGGCCTGGCGTGCGCTTCCGGCGTTCTGGTGGATGAGCACTGTCAGACCAGCGACCCGTTCATCAGTGCCATCGGTGACTGTGTGGCAGTGTGTCCTTCGCCAGGGCATCAGTTACCACGCCGCGAGAGCGTGCAGAACGCTACAGAGCAGGCACGCCTGGTTGCAGCACGTCTGACCGGTCGGCCCATGCCGCCAGTACAGACGCCCTGGTTCTGGTCCGACCAGTTACAGGCGCGAATCAACCTGGCAGGTGAGCGTCCGGCGCAAGGGCAGGTGATTGTGCGTCGTTACGGCGGCGACAAGGTTTCGATGCTGTACCTGCAAGACCAGCAATTGGTGGCTATCGAAGCCTGCAACATGCCGGGTGACTGCTTGCTGGCACGACGTACCATCGGTCAAAACCATAGCTTCGATCTCGCTCGTCTGGTTGACGCCGACGTTCCGCTGAAAGACGCCCTTCATTTCGCATAGGAGCTACGAACATGCCACGTGTCGTGTTTATCGATGAGCAATCTGGCGAATACGCCGTAGATGCCCAGGACGGGCAATCGTTGATGGAGGTGGCCACGCAGAATGGCGTGCCAGGAATCGTCGCGGAGTGCGGCGGCTCATGTGTCTGCGCTACCTGCCGGATCGAGATCGAAGACGCATGGGTCGAGATCGTCGGTGAAGCCAACCCAGATGAGAACGATCTTTTGCAGAGTACCGGCGAACCCATGACGGCTGGAACGCGATTGTCCTGCCAGGTGTTCATCGACCCCTCCATGGACGGTTTGATCGTCAGGGTTCCTCTACCTGCTTAGGAACGTTTTTACGTCGCTTCCGCGAAGGCCGGGGGCCAGGCACTTCGGGGGCTTTGGATTATCGAGCTCGCGAGAGTGCTCAATGCTTTAGAAGCTTTTCAGCTACTGCGTTTTACATATTCCCGCCCAAGCTGCCGGTCCTGACTGGTGGGAAGCTGTGCTGTGTGCGTTATCGGCACGGCTCATGTCCGCAGCGAAAAATGACACTTAGAACAAAAATAGGAAGGAGTCATTGCATGCGTAGCCTATCTCTGCGAGTGAAGTTTGGTAACTGGTGGCGTCAGCCTGGCGCTCGTGCAATTACGGCATTGTTGCTGTTGTTGCTAGCCAATCGTGCCTGGTGTGTCGAGGTCTATCCCGGTGACTACACAGCACTGCCGCCAGGTACGAACCTTGGCGTGGTCTATTACGAAACAGCCGAGCGAACTCAGTCCTAGGCGAGAGGGGACAGACAGGCTGGAGACCCACGGCTGACATCTAGAGTCGGCATTGCACGCTACATTCACTTTATGGAGGTGAATGGCGTCTTGATCGATCCGCAGTTGGTCATGTCCTATGGCGAGTTGGATGCGGACAAGGACATTAGCGCATTGGGCAATCGCAGCAGCTTCGGCGATCCCGCGTTCGTCACCACCGCTTGGGTGATCAACGATCCGGTCAAACAGCGCTATCTGGGCATCACGCCCTACGTGTTCTTCCCGTTGGGCAACTATGACAAGAGCTCGGTGCTGAACCTGGGCGACAATCGCTGGCGCTTCGTTCTGCAGGCCGGCTATATCCAGCCGCTGATAGGGCCTTTGATGCTCGATTTGACTGCCGATGCAAGTTGGTTCGGCAAGAACACGGACTGCGCGGCAGCCTGCGGCAGCGCCACGTCACAGACCCTCCGACAAGATCCGCTCTATCACTTGCAGGCAGCTGTGCGCTGGCCATTGGCTGAAAGCACGACACTCTTCGTTGGTGCAGGACGCATCTTCGGTGGGGAAACACGTATCGACGGGGTCGATCAGCATAACCGGCAGGCCACCACCAATATGCGTGTGGGTGTGCAGCAGTTTCTATCTAAGACAACGATGCTCAGCGTGGCCTACGGACGTGATCTTGATATTGACAATGGCTTCAGGGAGACGGATCGACTCAACATGCGCTTAAACTTCACATTTTGATGACTGTATGTTGTGAGTGTCGTGTAATGCTAACGTAAGACATGCACGAGTTTTCAAATGCTTTAGCGACGCTCGGTACAGAAGTGCTAGCCAAAATATTCGTAAGATTCTGATATAAGTCCGATTTCCAATCGACTGTGACTACGTTAGCACCTAGTCTTCTGTTCGGCAGAAGCTGGGTGATCGGCTTCCAATCCTGCGGCGGGTATTACTGGTCTGAAGTCGGCGTTTACTCAGGCCGGATAGACTATCCATTCGCCGCACATGTAAAGCCGGATGTTGCCAGCGAGCCTAAAGAAGTCCATGTTTTAGTCTAGAAATGCTAGGCAGACCGAAAAATTATCAACAACGTCAGAAGGTTAAAAGTGATGATTCAGACCACGTCCGCTGCGCCATATTCGACTTCCACTCAAGTTTTCTGACGTTTTTTGTCAGATAGGTTTATTTATGCTAGCTCAGTCACTTCCTCCATAGTCTGTTTCATCTGACTTGCCAGTTGGCCGATGGCTTGGGTGGCCTGATTGACGGTCCCCACACTGTCCTGTGAAGCCGCGTCGACTCAAGCAACTGACTCGGCAGCCAGCTCAGTGACTTAGACCAAATGTCGGAAATCAGCGTGAGCCTAGGGCAAGGTGTTGAATTTCAAAACTGGTACACGTTATGGTTATTTCCGGTTCGCCGAACCAAGAAAAATTTCGTTATTTCAGCCACTTGGTGGCGATGTTTGCTTCCCTCCGTCCGCACCAAACTCGTTATCTATCATTTGCCTTTAGACGCCGTTTTTTCTTCGATTGTACTGGCGTTGGCCTGATTGATATGCCCACCGTGTTGCGCGAGTCCTGATAACTGTTGCTGTGTGCAAAATCCTTCCGAGCGAGACAAATTAGCTTCCCGTGCAACCACTCGGTGACTGCCAAGTACTGGCCGCTCTCTCATCCTTCAAATTTTCCGGTGGGTTCTACCCCGTTAGCACGGACACTTTCGAGTAAGCTCACACCGAGCTGAAGGAGTGTTCATGAAGCGCAAGAAATACAGCCCCGAGTTCAAACGGGAAGGCATCGATGGCTTCGTCCTTGGAAATCAGGTTGCCGCTGTTCTGGATGACCAGGGTATTGCTGGCATTCGCGCCGTCGATATCGAAGGCACCGACCTCGATGGCCGCATCGTCAGCCTGGATGGTGCCGGTGTTAAGCACCTGCACTGGCGCGCTGGCAAAACTCACACCGTCGAGACGCAACGCGGTTGCATCGTCGCCGCTGGCCACGATGCTGCCATGGTTCTCGATTCCGCCCAGGTCCACTCGATCCGGGCTACCCATGTCGTCGTCATAGGTGGCGAGAACGCCCGTCGATTCGGTACCGCTGACCTGGATCAGGCCGTTGTTGATCAGCTTGCCGCCGATGGTGCCGCCCTTGAGCTGGATGCCGGTGGCCTCGTCGCCATCGGCGAGGATCTTGCCGCTGGCGGCGTTGATCAGGTCGCCCTGCAATACCGACTGCCCGGCGAACTTGAGGCCGCGGATGCCGTCGCCCTCGAGCACACCGCCGGCCACCTGCAGGGTGCCTTCATTGACCAGGTTGCCGTGGATGGTGGCCGGGTCGATCAGTAGGCCAGTGACGCCCGCGCCGCTCACCGAAATGCTGCCCTTGTTCGGCAGGTTGCCGAACACCTCGGTGGGCGCACCGATGGAGGAGGGATTGTCGTCGTCACCCGCGTAGGACAGGTCGACACCATTGAGGTCCTCGCCGGTGGCCTGCACCTGGGCGTTGAGCACCAGGTCGTGATTGAAGGTGTCGCTGTAGAAACGAAGGGGCTGGTCGCTGCCCGTGAAGGCGCCGGTCACTTCGGTGCTGTCGGTGTAGGTGTTGCCTTCACTGTCCAGCCCGCTGTTGGTCAACGTCAGGGCGTGGGCGGCGAGAGGCAGAGCACTGGCAGAAATGGCCAGGGCGAGCAGGGTTTTGCGGTACGTCGGTGTCATGGGTTCAGATCCTTGAAAGTGTGTGGGCAGTGGTTTCTTTTGGGTGTGTCTCGATGTGCAGCTCCTGTTTCAAAAAACAAAAAGGTTCCTGCTCCGCCCACGGCCAAGCGATGGCCGTGGGCGGAGTTGGAGGTTCCGAGTGGGAATGGGGGCGGCTAGGAATTAGCTGTCGAAACTGAAGTCGTAGTCGTCCTCGCTGGTGGAAATGGAGACTTCACCCGAGGTAGTCCACAAGGGCACCAGGGCGCCTGGATCGGTGTGGGTTACCAAGCGGAGCGGCAGAGGTTTTTCTTACTGTTCAGGGGAAGGAGAACCTGCGACAGATTCTTTGTGGGTAGCTTCACCGTCTTGCCCTCCGCACTCACTTGCAGATTGTTGGCCTTGCGCAGCGCCGCCCAAAAACCTGGGAAGTTGGCACCGCAGACATGGCAGTCGGTAAAGAAGGGGTTGCTGTAGGTCGTGCCATCGACGATTACATCGAAGCCAATGTCGTCGTTGGATGAATACTGCCTGCCGGCTATGGTGGCGTAGGCGCTGACTGCGCTTTCACTATCGTCCGGACAGGAGATATTCAACTCATTGCCATTGCCGTCATCGACCAAGTGTTCTTCGACGCCTTGGGCATAGCCGGTGGTCCATTCGTAGGTTCCGGCGAGTGCTGTAGTGGCGACTGTCCAACTGAGGAGGGTGGCCAGGAGAAGCTGTTTGTGCATGAGACAGGTCCTTGTGTCGGATGAGAAAGAGCGCCAACAAGGTCGAAAATCAACCTTTTGAGATGATTCTCGACTTGTGATGTTCTTCATGTCAATGAGGTGGTGCCCAACCATTCAGGTTGAATGGGAGAGGCATCATGGTTGCTACGGATCAGAAAGCACTGGCTGAAGCGGTAGGGCGGGCGATTGCCAAGCAGCGCATGCGCTGTGGGATGACGCAGGATGAGGTGGCGGAAATCCTGGGCGTTGGGAATGAAGCGGTATCCCGCATCGAGCGCGGAATCGTCATGCCCAACATTGCTCGGCTGTTCGAGTTTGCGACGATCTTCAACTGCAACGCGATGGAACTGCTGAGCGAGGCTAGCTTGCGCCCAGATGACCAGGCCTCGCGGATCAGCGGATTGCTGAATGCCCTGGAGGAGAGCGACCGTCAGTTGGTCGTGGAGATGGTGGAGCGGTTGAGCGAGCGACTCAGTCGCGGGTGAGGGGGGCTACTTCAGCCAGCAGAATTGAGCTAGCGGCGCGGTACGGGCTCTTCGTTGTACTTCGCCCCGCAACGGAGGCAGAGGCAGTCGTACTCCATGAACTGGAAGCGGCGTACGTCGCGAATGAAGTCGCCGGTACTGTTCCAGTTCGCCGCCGCGCCGCAGATGCCATCGAGCATCAGGTTGAACGCGCGCTCCAGCGGACTTTCGCAATGTAGGTTCGAGGTGATCGGCTGATGCCGGGCAGGCGACTGCTGGATGCCACGCAAGAAACCATCCAGCGTGCCCATCAGCCTGGCCAGTGCCTTGGCGGCGTCCTTGGACAGCACCACGGAAGAATTACAGATCAGGCACCGTGTGATCATGGTGAGTGCTCCTGTTATGCGGAAAGTTGAGATGAGAAATCGGCGAGTAGGAGCCCGACGGCTCCTGCTTATGCCGTCACGGGACTAGAGGGAAATGCGGAGTCCGACCCTTTGGAGGAGTCGGTGGAACAGGACCTGCGCCAGCACGATGGCTAGCGCCAGTGGCCAGAAACGAAACATGAGCACCAGCAACGCAACGGCCACTGTACAGCTGGCCAGCACACCGATGAACACGAACAGCAAACCAATGAAGCGCACCAGGTTCATGGCGCGATCCTCCTCGTAGGTTGAGTGATGGGGGATGCCGCGGATGTCACTTCGCGGTGTGTTGAGCACGAGCTTCGGCGCGGGCTTTCAGCAGCGTCGACAGGGTGGGTTTCGGCGTAGCCAGTGGTTCTGCTGCAGGGGTGGTTGAAGGGGGCAATTCGGGAGTCGGTTCCGGAAAGAACTCTTCGGCGATGGCTCTGGTTTCCTCGTCGCTGTCCTCGAAAGCTCCGTTGGCAAAGCCCAGCCGTGCCGTGGCGTCCAGCGCCACCTGGTCGAAGCCAGAGGCCTGACGTGCTTCATCGAGCTCCCGCGCTTGCAGCAGCGCTTCTTCCATCGACAGCCCACTGCGTACCGTGATGTCGACGTAGAAGATCGGCGAGCCGTGGCTTTGTCGGGTGGACTTCCCACGCAGGCGTAGCTCCAGTGGCAGGCACGCCAGGCGGTTGCCGGAAATCGCCTGCAGGTACTGCAGCCGGGCCGCCAGGGTGCGGATGCTGTTGAAGCCGGTGGTGCGGAACACGAAGCTGCCCAGCGGATCCTCGTCGCCGATGGCCACGTTGAGACGCCCGTAGGGCTTGCAGACACCGCCCTTGCCCAACGGACAGCCATCCGGCGAAGGGCAGGGCAGCGAGGCGATACCGTCCTGGCTGCGGCGCTTGCAGGTCTCGCCATTGCCGACACACAGCGGTCGCCCGGACTGCCGATCGAACAGGCAGTACTCGGCGCGGAAGTTCAGCTCCGGTGCGTTGAACAGCAGACGGATCGGAATGCTGCGGATCTTGCCGCCCTGGGCTTTACGCAGTTCCTCGTCCAGGGGATGGGCTAGCCAGCCGTCGCGGAGCTGGACCTGCGAGGTGAGGGTGAATTGATCGTCTTTCTCCGGCAGGCGCTTGCCGTTCTTCTCGACGACCTTACCGATGGAAATCCGTCCGAGCACCGGCGGGGTAATGGCCAAGCCTTTGAGCATGGTGGTTCTCCAGTGGATGAATAAAAAAGACCACCCCGGCGTAGGGGAGACGCCAGGGTGGTCAAGGGGGGAATCGAATTCAGGTAATCAGGAAGCGCCGGCTGCCGACCTTGGTGGTGGGGTAGCGCGCCAGCAGGTAGGGCTTTTCCTTGAGCAGCCGCGGCACATCGAGCACCACGCTGTCCTTGGCCTTGCGCCAGGACACCGTGCCATTGGCGAACAAGGCCCGGCTGGCATCGCCCATGGCCTGTTGCAGTTGCTGCTTCAGTTCGGCTTCGCGCTTGCTCTGCAGCTCCAGGCTGGCGCGTACCGTCTGCAGCTCATCGAAGGCGGCCGACAACACCAAATCCTGGGTGAAGTCCAGGGTGTGCCCCTGGTCCTCCGGGTACAGGCAACGCAGGGCCTGTTCCGCCGAGTCGGAGCCGTCCGCCGGCGGTGGCGTATCGCGTTGCACGTAGCGCCAGAAGTCGCGCTCCAGCTCGATCAACCGACCAATGAGCTCGTCGTCGCGCTCGATGCGATGGATCTCCAGATGCTGGCCACCGAGCAGCACGGCCACGTCGGCCGCCTGCTTGCCGGTGACCGCCAACTGGTGCATCACTTGCAACTGCACGTACACCGGCACGCCTTCCTTCCAAAGACGGGCGCCGTTGATACCGGCGGTCTTGCATTCGAGGATCTGCACGTCGCTGGCGCCGATCACCTCGCGGTCGATGTTGGCCAGCATCCAGTCCAGTTTCGAATCCGGATGCTGCAGCACGGCATTGATCCGCCGCACCCGGTTGCCAGTGCGCCGGGCGTAGTGGTTGGCGACGATGGGCTCGAGGATGTTGCCCCAGTAGGCCGGGCTTTCCTCGTCGTTCGGATCGCTCTTGGGCAGCCCGGCATCGCGGCCGGTTTTTTCCAGCCACAGCTCCAACTGCGACTTGTAGGGGTTGAGGCCGACCGCGGCAGCCGCGTCCGAACTGCCGATACCGTGCTTGCGTACCGCTAGCCAGTCATCACGGGACAGCTCCTTGGTGCCGATCAGGCGCAGGGCAGGGCGCTGCCGTGCCCTGTTGGGCGTGGAATGAGCATGGGTCATGAGGATTTTTCTCCGGACATAAAAATGCCCGGCCGGTAGAGCCGGTCAGGCATCGGGTGAGGGCGTGGGCGGCCGTCAGGCCATCAACGGGAGGACCGCCTCCAGGCGGCGCTGCGATCACTCCCACTTACCGGGCTGCACCACCGGCCACGGCGGTCGCCGACTGACGTCGCCGTGCGTGATGGGCTCGAACCTTCTCGCGCCAGCCGGGCGAGAGTTCCTTGGCCATATCGAGATAGCGCAGTGGGCAGCTGTAGTAGTACGGCGCCATGGACTCGTCCATGGCTTTGTACCCCCACTCACCGCCACTGCGTTGCAGCAGATCGCAGCGGATGTAGCGCATGGACTCGCCGGGAGCGAGGTCTGGGTGAACGCCTTCGGTTTTCGCCGTCACCTCGGTGACCGACCACAGCACGTTGCCCCGCAGGGTGTGGGCGATGACGTGAATGCGGGCGTGCACATGGTCTTCAGGTTGAGTCAGGTCCCGGATCAGCTCTGCCCGGGTACGGGATGAGAACAGCCTGCCCATGAGAGAGGCCTCCAATGAAACACCGGAGCCCCACTCCCCAGGAGCGGCCCGGCGGGTGGAAGAGAACGCCCAGCGCCGCGGTACCTGCGAGCGACTGCTGTCGTCGCAGAACCGGTTGGGCAAAGAGGGATAACGAGAGGGGGAGCAGCCGTCAGGCCACCAACTGCAGGGCCGCCTCCAGGGCGCGTTGCTTGATCACTGCCCCCTGGCCGAACCAGGCCGAGTCCATCCGGTACTCCGTGCTACGTGCCCGTCGCTGGTGATCGACGAACTCGGTGACCGCGTTGAGCAGACCCCAAGCGGTACCGTTCGCTGTTTCGAGGCTGCTGCCACGACCTTGCCCCTGATACAGGCTCTCCACCTTTTGCATGGCGCGGATGTTGGGCACGACATTCGCCTTCTGACCGCTGGGAGAGCTATCGCCTAGCACTGTGGTGATGAAGCTCAAGGCCTCCTTGGTGTTCACCTTGCGCTCGGCCAACATGCGCATGCGGTACATGAAGTCGTCCCATTGCGAGACAGCAATGCCGAGCTGCTTCTTCACCTGCTGCGGATCGAAGCGAGTGTTGTGCGGCACCTTGATCGCACGCGTCGTACCATCGACGGCAATGGTCAGGGTGTTGTTGCACACCACCCGCACCGTGGTCGGCGTGGCGGTGGTGGCCAGGGTGCCGTCGCAGGAGGTGGCCAGTAGCAGGTAGCCGTTGACCAGGTCGTTACCCTTAAGCGAGGTGTTCTGCCCAGTGCGCGCCAGTGCCCAGAACTTGCGGCCACCTTTGAGCACACCCGCGGTTTCCAGCTCGTAGCCGGAGACCTGGGTGAGGTCGCGGTAGAACTCCAACACCTCGCGCGGCTGCACCACCTGATAGCGCTGGGAGACCACGGACAGTGGTGCCTTGGTGTCGGAGCGAAAGAGCACCTTTTGCTCGGGGAAGGAGTGGATGCTGCCCAGGTGGCCAACAGCATCTGCTTTGAAGTGCACCGGGCTTTCCTGGATCTGCCAGTCCATGCCGGCTTCACGTTGCCAGATTTCCAGTGGTTGTTTCGGGGAGAGGCGACTACCCAGGCCATGCCAGGGAGCTGCACCAACGTAAGCCATTTGTTCGATGAGATGAGCCATGATGAGTTTCCTGTGAGCAATAGCCGGCATAAAGCGCTGCGCGAGGCGCAGCACCGGCGAAAGGGTTGAAAAGGGAAGGGGGAGAAGACGCGCGAAACCGATCAGGTCGGCAGGTTGAAACGATGCCCGCAGATCAGGCAGAGGTTGTTGGCGAGCACGTGGCGATCCAACTGGTCGCCGAGCTGGGCGCCGAGCGCACAACCGCCGACACCACCGGCAAGGCCACCGAGAATGGCGCCGGACAACGAGCCGAGGGTGATGCCCAGCGGACCGGCAATGGCACCGACAGCTGCGCCGGCCTGGCCGCCAGCAAGAGCGGCGGAAGCACCACGCGCGGCACCACCGACCGTGCCGACGAAGGCACCGATCTTCATGGCGGGATGCCGGGATGCAATTTGGGGAGAGTTACAGCGAGGACACTGCAATGACATGGCTGGGGAGCCTCCATGGTGGGTATGTCATTGCAGTGATGTAGGACTGAGGCTTTTTCGAATCGAATTGCTGAGATAGACAACTCGTTGCAGGTTTCGGCTAAGAAGGTGAGCTCTAGCCCGCCTCGTGTTTTCATTGTGAGTGGCTTGAGGTGTCCAGGCAGTTAGACCCCTCCATGACTCTCTGCGCAAGAGATAAAGTCTTCGATGAATTTTCTTAAGTGCTTCTCGTAAATATTATCCTCCCAACTTTCTGAATCGTAGGAATGAGAGTCATCTAGTGAGATTACAGTGTCCCCACTGCTATCGACGTGCTCGACAGCTATCCCGATGAGCTTCTCTCTTGAAGTGCTCCCAAGAGTGATGGTTCGATGACTGCCATCTTTGTAGGTTAAGCTGAATTCTATGCTCTCATCTGAATTTCGGATGTCGGCTTTGAGGTTGCGCTCTTGCAGCTTAGCTGCGTAATTTTCTACCAGGGGTGCAATGTGATTCACCGCTTCTTTAAGTATCTTTAGATTTCTATCTGTGGCCACTTTTGGCAGATTTTCATTTTCCTTGGTTATTTTAAGCTTCTCATCAACCCTCAAGAAAAAATCATCAAGGTTCATAGTGTGACTCCTTAGTAATGCCTGTGATTGAGTGATATGAATTATTTTTGGCTATCCTATAATTCCTTGGTCAGCCCCGAATAGCCACGAAAAAAAGCAGTATCACCCGAGGAAGCTTGGCCAAGACGAAAAACTTGGTAGATTTGAACTGTTGTCGACTCATCTCTCCTATTGCGACGGGCAAAAATAGGCTAGCAGCGGCCCGTGGCTAACGCTGGACTTCAGCTGCAGCTAAACCAGACACTAAAACGGAAAATTGGACTCTCACCTTGGCAGGGAGAGCAAGAAATTGTCAGCGAGCTCAAAGAGACAGTCGGTTGGATCCTCTCCTCGCTCCTTCATGTGAAGCATCTCGCACACTTTCTCGTCGTTCACGATAAGCATCAATTTTCCATGTTCACGCATGGCGCCTTGCGTCATCGTGATCGCGTGTGCCTCAGCGCCGGTCCTAGTCATTACAATCGCCACTCTTCTTAGTCCGCGCTCAAGAAGATATTTTTCTGTCGTGAGAATTTGCCCCTGTTTGATCTTGCCAGTGTAATTTTTGAACTCGAACAATACATAGCGGCTGTCGAGGTGATCAATCAAGAACTGCCAAAACTCAGTCGTTGGTCTGATACGACATACAAAGTCAAATCGATTGAGCCCATCGTCTGTTCGCTTCTGCAAGTGCCAGCCATGAAGGTCGTTAGGGAACAGGTAGTTGAGTATCTTGGCACAGGCTCGTTCGTACTCCGCCCATGCGGACTTACCTTTCTTTATACCCCTGAGCTCTTGGCACAGTTGCGTGCCGAGCGTGTCTTGAGGGGGAACTGGAACCTCCCCGATAGATTTGCTCATAAGGAGTGGGTCAGATCGACGATGCGACGCAGTGACTTGAAGTACGCTGGGATCAGTCTCAAGAAGCGCATCCAGTTCTTCTGCTAGCACAGGTGTGGCAGATGCCCAAATTCTTAAGTCCACTCGGTCGACGAATGTGACACTAAATTTTTGCTCGAGTACCTCTCGCAGTTCGGGTGGAAGAATGCACGAGACTATAAGCATGCCTTTCATTGCATGGGCCGTGATCCCATTGTTGACGAGGCGCGTAGCTGCAGCCTCAATAAGCGAGGGTTGCGGGCGCACTGTCCTATAGTGCTTAACTTCTATTGCCCAAGAGTCGCCACCTAACATTCCAATAAAGTCAAACCCTGCATCCCCTCTAGGCGAATGCGCAGTAATGGAAAATTTATTGACTTGTAGGATGCGATGTACAAGCTCTTCGAACAGCTTCCATGTCGGAGTAGATGGATTCACTTTGTCGGCTCTAATTTTAAAGTTAAGGAGCGGGTTTGGCCGGGGCCAATTGGGTCAAGGCGATTGGCTTTAGAGGATTGATGTTTAGATCAATGTCTCTGGCCCCATTGATCCGCAAAGCAGGAAAGCCAAAATCCCCTACAACCTTAATGATCAGCAGCCCCAACAAGGGGGGAGATCGATTTGTCGCCGAGCTGTATAAGCTTAAAATCGACGTTTGAGGTTGCCTCCCTGTACGTAGCCTCACTGTCCTCAAACGAAGCTGCCACGATGCTCTGAAGGCCAGTTTCCGACGACAATAGTTGGAACAGCGCCTGTTGACTCTTGGTTGCCATGGAGTGCTGCCCAGGCTCGTCCAGTAAAAGGAACCCCAGATGATTGCCGTTGACAGTCGGGTGAGATGAAGTCTGGTAAATGGACAGCAGATAGCTCCAGATCAGGCGCACGAAGTCACTAGCACTGGACTCCCTGGCGATATTGCCCTTGCCTTTGGGACTGTCATCACTTCTGGCGGTTGAGAGCGTGGTAGAGGAATCGATGGTATTAGGTGTAGTCGGCACACTCCGTTCATTGATCTCCCTGAGCTCAATCTTGGCGAGGTATGGCAGGAGGTTGTCCTTGTTAAACTCGATGTCCCCAATCGCCGCGCTGTGATAGTCAAAAGCACCGATATTGGCTCGAAACATCTTTTCGAAAAGCGTGTACTTAGCGAGATCGGTAGGCGAGTAATGAGTGTCCGGTATTAGTGCCCGGATTCTCTGATTATCCTCAAAACGTTTTGCCAGTAGAGCAAGCGCGTCGAGTGCTTGATCCGAGTACTCTTCAAACTTGGTAAGCTCTTCTAGTTCCATCTCGATCTGTACTTGTAGTCTGATGCCTGTCTTGGATACCGAAGAGCTGGAATTTAGATCAGATCGCAGTGCCCTCAGTGTAGACTTTGTGGTGACGATGTTTCTTGAAAGTTGTTCTTTGAGAGCCTCAGCTTCTTTGATTGACTGGTCTATCCCGCCTTTCTCTCTTTCGAGCATCCGCAACTGGGCAGTCAGATAGTCAATATTAGTGCTGATGTCCATGTGAGGCGTGCTCTCATGTAAGTCGACAAGAGAGTTGCCAATGGTTTGATGGCAGGCCGGGCAAGAGTTGCTTGCGGTCGACAAGTTGAGCAATGCACCAAAGCTAATAAGTTTTTGTGCGGCTTGGTTTTTTGTAAGCTCGTCTTTAGCTTGACGGGTATTGATTCGATTGCTGTTAATGTTGGCGCGCAGTAAGGCGAGGTTTCCTAAGCAGGTTTCATAAGCTACCGTGAAATGCTCAAGTTCGCTTGTGTGCTTTTCGATGGATTGTGTAATTTCCGGAGTTGATGTCTCACCCTGTTGGGATAGTCTCAAGCCAATCAGTTCATGCTCATTTATCTTGCGCTTCCTGTACTCCAGGATGCTTTCCGTTGCAACTTCGGAGGTTTTGTGGAAGTCGACAAGTTCGGCGTTAAAATTTGCTGTAGGTGTTTTTGAAATGTTAGAGAATTTAAAGCCGAGTTTAAGTGATTCGGCGAGGAGCGTCCGATAAAGGATTTGCCACTCATCGTAGATTGACTTCGACTCCTGATCTAAACGATCACGCTTGGCACCTGTTTCAAAAACATCAGTGCCAACCAAGAAGTCGACAATTTTAATTCGTGCATCCCTTACACCAAAGTAAGGAAGATTGGCAATATAGTCAGTCCATCCGCGTTTTTGCTCGATTATCATCGCTGCAAATATGTACTGCAAATAAAGTTTTACGGGCTTGCCATTGGTTCTCGGCACCAGTGGCAATTGTAGTCCAAGGAATTTCTCAAAGTAGGTGAAGAACCCTTCCTCGATCTGTGCACTAAGGCCGTCATGAAGGAACTTGTATAGAGTGGGGGCCGTCTCCCCCTTAGTTAGGGCTGAGCACTCTTGTATTTGTATGAGTTTGGTGCTGAGCCCTTTTTCCTTCACGCTTCGAGTTGCAGTAATGGTTTTTCCTTTACTCTCGATTTCGATCGTGACTTTAGAGGTTATAATGTGATGCTTTAGTTCATCATGTTCAAGGTGATCCTTGAGGGCATAAGTCAGAGCATTTTCATTCTGAGCACCCAGTAATTCCTCCATACCCATGGCGTACATTATCGCATGAACAATTGTACTCTTGCCGGCCGAGTTTCGGCCTCGGATGATATTCAAGTTGCGACTGAATTTCGTGGAAAATCCGAATGGGCCAGTGTCCGTTTGGATGTCGATTTTGATTGCCTTAATGTACATCGTTATTCCCATCCCTTGGATACGGAATTTATCATGTCTTCCGTGATTTTCTTCCCGATTGATCGCAATGCAGCCTTCTCTTCACCGAGCACAGTGTCGTCAGCGAGTATCAAATTTACGTAGGACTTGCCAATGGGGGTGAGTTCAAATCCCGTTGTGGTGGGGGCTATCAATGAATCTTTGAACGCGAGATTTAATGCAATGGCCATAGCCGGGTCAAAGCCCCAGATCGGAAGATGCAGTTGACCTTGTTCAGCGCCAGTCGCAAGTGCCTTGATGCGTTCGGGTGTCTTGAGAGCCCAGTTCAAAAGATGGATTTTGGGTAGGCTGCACTTGGCTCCGCGCCCCGACAGATGAAGAATCAGTAGTGCCTGGGATATTTTGTAAAGAGGGCGAAGCTCCGAAAGTACCGGGATGGGCCGTCTTGTGAATTTAAGCTGAGCCATAATCTACTCGTTGAAGTCCAGTTCACAGATCGCAAGCCACCGAGCAATGGTTCTTCGCACCACCTCACTCGCCGTCGACTTATCTATATTGAGGTTGCGGTCGGTGACCAAGTACTCCATCAATGTGGCCTTCACCAGTTCTGTTAACTGCTCGGGCGTTGCGTCTGACGTGAAGCCCCATTCCTGAACATCCTGCTCAAAAGCGTTCACAATTCGAGCGACATTCACATACGTCTGGGGCGACCGGTCGTACAGGGACTGAAAGTAGGAGTCATGATCAAGAAAGCTCTTGGTCGTCAGTTCGACCAGGCCTTCAATACTCTTTGCAGATTTACCTGGCATGCGTAGACGACACTTTCTGAGCAAATTCTCGTCGTATGGCTCAGATGTAGCGTTTACTTTTGGCAATGTCTCTGTTGGCGAGCCCAGGCATGGGGGCAGGCCTGCTGATATTCTCAGCATGTTGAATTCTTGTACGTAGAACTCATGATCGTGTAACAGAATTGTGAAGTTTTTATCGAGATGTGGAAGCCCCCACGCTCTCACTTCTGCCTGCTTGGTCTGAGCATACGAAAGAAGTTTGTTTCGATTAATTTCGGGTGTGACGAAACACCAATTTTTAATTTTGGTTTCGCCAAGAATTTTCTGTAGTTCGATAGTATTTTTCTTGAGCTTTACCAGATCTTTATTGATCTTGTCTCTCTGGCTTTCATAGAGCTCATCTTGATGGTACTGCTTTTCGGGGCAGTAGCATTGAAAGGCATAGCCTGTATGTTTAGTGAAACCTTCTATTCCGTAATCACCTGGAGACGCGGGGACCTGCTGATAACCATCTGCACCGTGCTTGAATTTGAAAACGAGTTGACATTCTGCTTCCCAGGTAATACCGGTGTACTTACCAATTGGTGTAGTAATCACTGCATGCCTGCCTTATTAAGACTCATCGGGAGGCGATGCCCATCGTTATCCTTCCGAAATGCGCTGACGCGGGTGGGGCATCAATCGTCTGTTCCTTGTGACCCTATGGCTTCGGGTCCTTCGGTGAAGTTATCAAAAGGCCATCAGGTGGTCTAGCAGGTACGGATGACTTGGATCTAGGGTGCTCGGTATCCTGTATATTTATACATGTTTGGGTTATTTGGATTTGTCCACGGCCAACTGAAGATGAATCAGAACGCGTCCCATCCGGATTTCCTCCCGATAAGTGAGATTTACAACAGTCGGCCGACAGATCGCGGCATTGATGTTGACGGGCCGCTCCTGGCCAATTCCTCCCGGTTACGCTCGATAGTTACGTCTGCCGCTCGAAGCTTGTACAGAAGGCAGCCCAATCAGCCATCAACGCCCTGCGTTTCTCTAGAAAATCTGAGCGGGAGTAAGCTGCTTCCGTCTGGTCCCGCTCATCATGGGCGAGTGCTAACTCACATACCTCTCGAGGGTAATGAGTGTTTTCGTTAGCCCAGTCCCGGAATGTCGAGCGGAAACCATGTCGAGTGATGTCAGCGTGCCCGAGCTTATGCAGCAGGCTCCGTACGGCGTTAGCATGTATGGCACCGCTCTTGCCTTTCCCTGGGAACAGATACGGCGAATCCGTACGAGGTAGGCTTTGCAGCATATCCACAGCCTGAGAGGGTAGAGGAATGACGAATGGCTTTCTCATCTTCATGCGTTCGGCTGGAAGCGCCCATATCCCGGCTGCAAAGTCCATCTCGGACCATTGAGCGAAGCGAATCATGTGGGAGCGAGCGCCGGTCAGGATCAGCAGACGCGCGGCTACAGCATCCCGACTGGAATCTTCAGTCAGTTTGCTCATCAACTCCGGCAGGTCGCGCCAATGCATGGCTGGGAAGTGCTGGCGTTGCCGAGCTTTCTTCTTTTCAGCTTTGCTGAGGAGGTTTTCCAGATGGCCGCGCCAGCGGGCGGGATTGTCACCGCCGCGAAGGCGGCGAGCCTTGGCTGCGTCCAGCACTTGCTCTATCTGTCCACGCACCTCATCAGCGGTACGAGTTTTTGTCGACCAAATCGGCCGCAAGACGCTCAGCATGTGCTCGGTTTGGATGTCGTCAGCCGATAACTTCCCGATGATGGGGAATGCGTATAGCTCCAGCTTCCGCAGCCAGCCTTTACGCCATTTTTCAGACCAGGTGGCTCCATGGGCCTGTTGATGATCGCGGGCAAGATCTTCGAACGTGGTACGACGCGCTGCAGCTTGGCGCTCAGCCTCTCGCTTCGCTTCTCGTTCTGCATCTCGGGCGGCTAGGGGATCGATCCCGGTCGCGAGAAGTTTTCGCTGATCCGCTGCGAGTTGCCGCGCTTGGCTGAGGGTAATGACCGGGAAGGAGCCGAGTCCCATTTCACGGCTTCGCCCGTCCAGCTTGTAACGAAAGATCCAGCTCGAAGAGCCGCCTTTGGCTACCTGGAAGTAGAGCCCATCGCCATCGTTGGTTTTTCCAGGTTCTGCAGTCCTAGCCAAGGATTCGATGGTCTTGGTCGTTAGCTTACCCATACAGACTCCCTATCTACCCACACCTTCACCCACACTTTGGCGGGAGATTCTATCGATTATTGGTGGATGTTGAGAGACAGATGGTACGTCTCAAGCCCTTGATTTTCTAGGGCTTGACGGACATTGGTGGATTTCTGCGGGCATTAAAAAAGCCGGCTTGTGGCCGGCTTCTCGGGGACGCTTCCGACTAATTTATGGTAAGCCGCAATCGCCTTAACTGTGTGGCCATCAAGGGGCCGAAAGAGATGGCAGATGCCCGTGTGGGATATCGCCGAGCCCTCTGGACCGCGGCTTGCGCCGGTCGGGGCTGAATGTGCGGCGTAGCATACAAGGGCGCGCGCAGGATGCCCAGCAAAAAATGGCACAGGTTGTTTCAGTCGGGCCGTTGCTGGCGGAAATGCGACCAGTGGAACACCCAGCCCAGTATCTTCAGCCCTTGTGTCTGGCGCTGGGCGGCGGTGTAGCGTTCGACCGCATAGTTGCGCCGATCATGGCTGTGCAGGTACAGCGTGCCGTGCTGGCCGAGGCTGAGGTTGTTAACCCTGAGCACGCCGTTGTGCAGCAGGGCATAGGTTTCGCCCTCGACCACCTGGGTCATGCCCAGGTCGATGGCCAGGGTAGCTTGCAGCGGAATCAGCGGGGTCATGTTGCTGGCGGGCATGGCCAGGCAGATGGCGTCGTCGGCATGCACTCCCAACCCTTTCAGGGCTTTTGCGGGCAGGCACAGGTGTTTGCCGGCCACGGGCGACAGCAGGCCGTTGTGCAGCTCGTAAAAGGGCACCTTCAATGTACGGCCGCCTTGCGCCGATAGCGGCGTGGGCGGGTTGGCGGGCGCCGGCCCCGGTGGGCAGGTGCGCAGGATCGGGTTGTGGTGTTTGGGGCCTTCGCCCGTGCGCAACCAGCGACGATGCACGCAGAACAGGTCCGCCATTTCGTCCAGCCGGGCCAGGGGCACGCCGCGCTTGAGCCAGTTGTTGACGTGCTGGGGCGTGACGCTGCGCTGGGCGGCGAAATCAGAAGGGGTCAGGCCACATTCGTGGAGGAGGGCTTTGAGTCTGTCACCGGATGTGTTCATGGCGGCGAGTGTAGCGGCGGGGTGCCAGCAAGGATATGAACCGGATGTTGATGGAGCTTGTGTGAAAAGCGCCTGTTTGTAGGGCGTTGGAGTAGGACTGCGTAGGATTTATTACCGCATCAGGCGTTGGCGCGGTAGCTGTAGGAGCGGCCTTGTGTCGCGACGGGGCGCGACGCGGCCCCAAACCATCCCGCACGATGTACCTGAGAGACCGCATTTGCTGATTTTACGGCCGCTTCGCGCCCGATCGCGACACAAGGCCGCTCCTACAACCGACCGCGAAGGCAGGTCATTCAACAAGAGGGCCGCGAACGCAGGTGTTGACGAATGGCCATAAAAAACCCCGCCGAGGCGGGGTTCTTCATGCAACCGGCATCAGCCCTTGTAGGCAGCAACCGATTTGGTGATCGCGGCGCGGGCGGCGTCAGCGCCTTCCCAGCCTTCGATCTTGACCCACTTGCCCTTCTCGAGATCTTTGTAGTTGGCAAAGAAGTGCTCGATCTGCTGGATCAGCAGGGCTGGCAGGTCGGTGTATTCCTTCACGTCGACGTACAGCTGCGACAGCTTGTCGTGAGGAACAGCGATGACCTTGGCGTCGCCGCCGCCGTCGTCGGTCATGTTCAGCACGCCGACCGGACGGGCGCGGATAACCGAACCTGGGGCTACCGGGTAAGGGGTAACGACCAGCACGTCCAGCGGATCACCGTCATCGGCCAGGGTGTTCGGGATGAAGCCGTAGTTGGCTGGGTAGAACATCGGGGTAGCCATGAAACGGTCGACGAACAGGGTATCGCTGTCCTTGTCGATCTCGTATTTGATCGGCGCGTGGTTGGCCGGGATCTCGATGGCGACGTAGATGTCGTTCGGCAGGTCTTTGCCCGCCGGAATCTTGCTGTAGCTCATTGGGCAGTGCCCCCGTGTTTGACCAAAAAAGTGGCGGCGATTATAGGCACATTCTGCATGGGCATGCCACGCCTGGCCTGATGTGCGGCCCCGTCAGGCGTGGCTTTCGCGGTATTCCGGGTGTTCGGCCTGCAGCCGGCACAGGCGCGCCAGCGGGTCCTGGCGGTAGAACAGCGACAACTGGCGGTAGACCTGTGGATAAGCCTGTTGCAGCAGGTCGGGAGCACTAAAGAAGTACTCGCTGGTTACGGCAAAGAACTCTGCGGGGTTCTCTGCGGCATATGGATCGATGGCGGTTTCGGCGTCGGGGTTGGCGTCCAGCTGGCGGTTGAGGTCGTCATAGGCCTGTTGCATGGCGGTTGCCCATTCATCCACGGGCATGCCGCTGTGCAGCGGCGGCAGGCCGTTGGCATCACCATTGAGCATGTCGAGCTTGTGCGCCAGTTCATGGATGACCAGGTTGTAGGCCTCCCAGCCACCACTGGCCAGCACGCCGCTCCAGGCGAGGATGATCGGGCCCTGCTGCCAGGCTTCGCCGCTGTGCTCACCGTCCCACACGTGCTCCACGCCACTGGCATCGCGGTGGCGCTGGGGGCTCTTGAAGTCGTCGGGGTAGAGGATGATTTCGTGGAAACCCTGGTACCAGTTCAGCTCGCCCAGGTGCAGCAGCGGCAATTGCGCCTGGGCCGCCAGCAACAGGCGCTGCTCGTCATCCGGCTCGACGCCGGGCAGGCAGGTGAGGTGCTTGTCGAGCAGGAACAGGATGCAGGCTTCACGCAGCCAGCGATCCTCTTCGTCAGTGATGCCGTCCAGCATTGGCAGGCGCTCGCGCACGGCCTGCCATTGCTGGGGGGTGATGGGATACCGCGCCAGGGTGCGCTTGCGCCGCCAGGCGCTGAACGACCACATCGGCAAGTTTCAGTGCGCTTTGGCCGTGCGGCCCAGACGGCCACGCAGCAGGCCGAGGATCATCGGTACCAGCGACAGGATGATGATGCCCACCACCATCAGCGACAGGTGCTGTTTGATGAATGGCACGTTGCCGAAGAAGTAGCCCAGTGTCACCAGGCCGCCGACCCACAGTAGCGAACCGGCGACGCTGAAACCGAGGAAGCGCGGGTAGTGCATGTGGGCGATGCCGGCGACGAACGGCGCAAAGGTGCGCAGGATGGGCAGGAAGCGCGCCATGGTCACGGTCTTGCCGCCGTGGCGTTCATAGAAGTCGTGGGTACGCTGCAGGTAGTCGCGACGGAAGATCTTCGAGTTGGGGTTGTTGAACAACCGCTCGCCCGTCGTGCGGCCGATCACATAGTTGGTGCTGTCGCCGAGGATCGCGGCGGCCATCAGCAGGCCGGCCAACAGCAACGGGTCCATGCCGCCACCGGCGGCCACGGCGCCGGCAATGAACAGCAGCGAATCGCCAGGCAGGAAGGGCATGACCACCAGCCCGGTTTCACAGAAGATCACGGTGAAGAGGATGGCGTAGATCCAGGGACCGTAGTTGGTGACCAGCAGATCGAGGTAGGCATCGAGATGCAGGATAAGGTCCAGCGGGTTGAAATCCATGTACAGCACCTGTGTTCTTGGGCGTAGGCTCGGTTACCTGCGGATGGGTAAATTTTCACACACGACAGGTGGGCCATTATACGGCTAAGTCAGGATCATGCCCGGGGAGTTTGTAGCGGGGGGTTACGGCAGGGGGTATTCCTGTACCGGCTCTTTCGCGGGCATGCCCGCTCCCAAAGAGATATCACTGCTTCCTAAGGCTGTGCTGTACCTGTGGGAGCGGGCGAGCCCGCGAAAGGGCCGGTGCAGGTCAATCCTGGCTGATCGGCAGGATATAGCTCTTGAACTCGTTATCCTCACGAAACCCGATGGATTCGTAAGTCTTGTGCGCTACCTCATTGTCCGCGCTGGTTGACACCCGCATGCGCACGGCGTTGGTTTCCTTGGCCATTTTCTTCGCCTCACGCATCAGGTGGTCGGCCACCAGCATGCGCCGCGAGTCCTCGGCCACGTAGATATCGTTGAGAATCCATACCCGCTTCAGCGACAGCGACGAGTAGCTCGGGTACAGCTGGCAGAAGCCCAGCAGCTTGCCGTCATCATCATCGGGTAGCGCCAGGTAGATCACCGACTCATCCCGCTTCAGGCGCTTTTCCAGGAAGCTGCGCGAACTGTCGGGGTAGGGTAGCTGCCCATAGAACTCGCGGTATTTGACGAACATCGGCGTAAGCAGATCGAGGTGTTCCAGGGTTGCCTTGATGATGCGCATGTGCGGCCCTCAGAGTCCATTAGGGGAAACAGCGGATTGCCAGCAGCTTTCAAAGGCATGCTGCCCAATGCTTGGCGCAAGTGCAATCCGCCTTCCGTGACATGTTTTTTATCCTTTGCCGAGCAGGAAGTTACCTTTCTGGCCGGTGCTGTTTTCGCTCTCCAGGCTATGGACCTCGGCCTCGTCCTTCAGATTCACCCCGGAAAGCTGGCGCCGGCAGGCTTCGCGCATCAAGTACAGCAAGCGGTGCGCCGCCATGCCATAACTCAGGCCCTCCAGGCGGATGTTGGAAATGCAGTTGCGGTAGGCGTCGGTCAGGCCGACCTTTGGCGCATAGGTGAAGTACAGGCCAAGGCTGTCGGGCGAGCTGAGCCCCGGGCGTTCGCCGATCAGCATCACCGTCATCCGTGCGCCCAGCAGCTCACCAACCTCGTCGGCCACTGCCACGCGGCCCTGCTGCACCAGCACCACCGGGGCGCTGGTCCAGCCGTCGGCGGCGGCCTGTTCCTCGAAGCGCGCCAGGAACGGCAGGGTGTGGCGGTGCACGGCCAGTGCCGAGAGGCCGTCAGCGACGACGATGGCCAGGTCGACCCCGCCGGGGTTGGCCTGGGCATGCTGGCGCAGCGCGGCAACCGAATCTTCGTTCAGCCGTCGCCCCAGGTCCGGGCGTTGCAGGTACTGGTTGCGGTCGCTGGCGGCGCTGTGCAGCACCAGGCTTTCGCGCCCGCGGTCACTCAGCTGGGTAGCCAGGCCGGCATGGTCGAAGGCCAGGTGCACGGCATCGCGTGCCTGGGCGTGGGCGAACTGGAAGTCCAGTTGTGCACCTGTAGGCAGGCTGGTGCCGGTGCGGCCCAGGGCGATGCGCGCCGGGGTCAGGTTGCGCAGGGCCAGCCAGGGGTTTTCGGGGGTAGGCGTGCGGTGGTCCATGGTCATCCCTATGCAAGCTGTGCCAAGGCCTGGCGGAAGGCCGGCGGCAGGTTGTCACCAAAGCGCACCCGGCCATCGGCCTGGGTGAAGATGCCGGTGCGGGCCAGCCATGCCTCGAATTCCGGCCCGGGCTTCAGGCCCAGGGTCTGGCGCGCGTACAGCGCGTCATGGAACGAGGTGGTCTGGTAGTTGAGCATGATGTCGTCGGAGCCTGGGATACCCATGATGAAGTTGATCCCGGCCACGCCCAGCAGGGTCAGCAGGGTGTCCATGTCGTCCTGGTCGGCTTCGGCGTGGTTGGTGTAGCAGATGTCGCAACCCATTGGCACTCCCAGCAGCTTGCCGCAGAAGTGGTCTTCGAGGCCGGCGCGGATGATCTGCTTGCCGTTGTACAGGTACTCCGGGCCGATGAAACCGACCACGGTGTTGACCAGGAACGGCTTGAAGTGGCGGGCCACGGCATAGGCGCGGGTTTCACAGGTCTGCTGGTCGACGCCGTGGTGGGCGTTGGCTGACAGCGCGCTGCCCTGGCCGGTTTCGAAGTACATCAGGTTCTGCCCGAGGGTGCCGCGTTTCAGCGAAAGGCCCGCTTCGTAGCCTTCCTGCAGCACGTTCAGGTTGATGCCGAACCCGGCGTTGGCCGCCTCGGTGCCGGCAATGGATTGGAACACCAGGTCCAGTGGCACGCCACGGTTGATCGCCTCGATCGAGGTGGTGACGTGGGTCAGCACGCAGGCCTGGGTGGGGATGTCGTAGCGCTGGATGATGGCGTCGAGCATCTCCAGCAGGGCGCAGATCGAGGCGATGCTGTCGGTGGCCGGGTTGATGCCGATCATGGCGTCGCCGTTGCCGTACAGCAGGCCGTCGAGAATGCTGGCGGCGATGCCGGCCGGCTCGTCGGTCGGGTGGTTGGGCTGCAGCCGGGTCGACAGGCGCCCGCGCAGGCCCATGGTGCCACGGAACCGGGTGACCACGCGGATCTTCTGTGCCACCAGCACCAGGTCTTGCACGCGCATGATCTTCGACACCGCTGCGGCCATTTCCGGCGTCAGCCCGGGTGCCAGGCTGCGCAGGCTGTCCTCGTTGGCCTCTTCGCTCAGCAGCCAGTCGCGCAGGCCACCCACGGTCAGGTGGCTGACCGGGGCGAAGGCCTGGGCGTCGTGAGTGTCGATGATCAGGCGCGTGACTTCATCATCTTCGTAAGGGATCAGCGCTTCGTTGAGGAAATGCGTCAGCGGGATATTGGCCAGGGCCATCTGCGCGGCGACCCGTTCGCCATCATTGCTGGCCGCGACGCCCGCCAGGTAGTCCCCCGAGCGGGCGGGGCTGGCCTTGGCCATCACTTCCTTGAGGCTGTCGAAGCGGTAGACCAGGTGGCCGACCGTGTGTACGAAACTTGCCATACAGACTCTCCAGAGCCGCGGGTTGCCCCGCGGCGGGTGGCGGCGATCAGTGCAAGGCCTCTTCGGCCTTCTGGATCGCGGCGAATTCCTCTTCCGGTGTACCCGCGACCAGGTGGTGGCGGCTGTAGAAAGCAAAGTAGGCAATTAATACCGCATAGATCACTGCGGCGCCAATCACCACCCGTGGGTCTACCAGGAAACCGGCGACCACAGCGATGCAGGCCAGTACCAGTGCCAGGCCCGAGGTGAAGATGCCACCAGGGGTGCGGTATGGGCGCTCCATCTTCGGCCGACGGATGCGCAGGGTGATGTGCGCGGCCATCATCAGCACGTACGACAGGGTAGCGCCGAACACCGCCACCAGGATCAGCAGGTCACCCTGGCCGGTCAGCGACAGGGCAAAGCCGATGATCCCGGGGATGATCAAGGCCAGTACCGGGGCCTTGCTCTTGTTGGTTTCCGACAGCTTGCGCGGCAGGTAGCCGGCGCGGGACAGGGCGAAGATCTGCCGGGAGTAGGCGTAGATGATCGAGAAGAAGCTGGCGATCAGCCCGGCCAGGCCGATCAGGTTGACGAAGCCGCCCATCCAGGTGCTACCGCCGTAGGCTTTGGACAATGCTTCCACCAGCGGGTTGCCGGACGCTTTCAGTGCTTCGGAGCCTGCGCCGCCAGGGCCGACCACCAGGATCAGCAGGGCGAAGGCCAGCAACACCAGCATGGCGCCGATCAGGCCGCGTGGCAGGTCACGCTTGGGGTTCTTGGTTTCTTCGGCAGCCAGCGGCACGCCCTCTACGGCAAGGAAGAACCAGATGGCATAGGGGATGGCCGCCCACACGCCGACATAGCCGAACGGCAGGAAGCTGCTGGCGCCCACAGCGTCCGTTTTGGCGATGTCGAACAGGTTGGCTGCATCAAAATGGGGCACCATGCTCACCAGGAACACGGCCAGAGCGATGGCTGCGATGGCGGTGATGATGAACATCAGCTTCAACGCCTCACCCACGCCAAAGATGTGGATGCCGATGAACACGATGTAGAACGCCAGGTAGATCATCCAGCCGCCGATGCCGAACAGTGACTGGCAGTAGGCGCCGATGAACACGGCGATGGCGGCGGGGGCGATAGCGTACTCGATGAGGATTGCCGTGCCGGTGAGGAAGCCGCCCCAGGGGCCGAAGGCGCTGCGGGCAAAGCCGTAGCCGCCGCCTGCGGTGGGGATCATCGACGACAGCTCGGCCAGCGAGAAGCACATGCACAGGTACATGGTGGCCATCAGCAGGGTGGCGAGGAACATGCCGCCCCAGCCGCCCTGCGCCAGGCCGAAGTTCCAGCCGGCATAGTCGCCGGAGATGACGTAGGCCACGCCCAGGCCGACCAGCAGGACCCAGCCGGCGGCACCTTTTTTCAGTTCACGTTGCTGGAAATAGTCCGAGCCGACTTTTTCGAAGTCGACGGAAGAGCCTGCCGGCGAGCCGGCGGAATGATCGCTTGGCATAGATTCACCTGTTGTTTTTCTTGGTGGCCGGACGGGTTCCGGGCCGATGGTGATGGGTACTGCAGGAAGCGAGCCAGAGCGGTTGGTGCTCTGGATATTGTGTTTGCAGGTCCGGCCTCATCGCCGGCAAGCCGGCTCCCACAGGTACTGCACAGGTCTGGAATCCCCTGCGATCCCTGTGGGAGCTGGCTTGCCGGCGATGGGCTGCAAAGCAGCCCCGAGGCCATCCCAGGTTTAGAAGAAGCCCAACGGATTGATGTCGTAGCTCACCAGCAGGTTCTTGGTCTGCTGATAGTGGTCGAGCATCATCTTGTGCGTCTCACGCCCGACCCCCGACTTCTTGTAGCCACCGAACGCGGCATGCGCCGGGTACAGGTGGTAGCAGTTGGTCCACACGCGGCCAGCCTTGATCCCACGGCCCACGCGGTAGGCACGGTTGATGTCGCGGGTCCACACGCCGGCGCCCAGGCCGAACTCGGTGTCGTTGGCGATCGCCAGGGCTTCGGCTTCGTCCTTGAAGGTGGTGACGCTGACCACCGGGCCGAAGATTTCTTCCTGGAACACGCGCATCTTGTTGTTGCCCTTGAGCAGGG
The DNA here is from genome assembly GCF_046764235.1 of Pseudomonas sp. s4. Lineage (NCBI taxonomy): Bacteria > Pseudomonadati > Pseudomonadota > Gammaproteobacteria > Pseudomonadales > Pseudomonadaceae > Pseudomonas > Pseudomonas sp. s4. The sequence goes on from NZ_CP177209.1 coordinate 736,566, forward strand.
TCGGCTGGATGTAGTAACCGGTGGCCAGCGAGCCCTCCAGTTTTTCGACCTTGCCGCCGGTCAGCAACTCGGCGCCTTCCTTCTGGGCGATATCCAGGTACGACAGGATCTTCTCGAACTGCTGTTGCGAGGCCTGCGCTCCGACCATGGTGTCAGTGTCCAGCGGGTCGCCGCGCTTGATCTGCAGCACCTTCTTCATCACCACTTCCATGAACTGCGGGTAGATCGACTCCTGCACCAGTGCCCGTGACGGGCAGGTGCATACCTCGCCCTGGTTGAAGAACGCCAGCACCATGCCTTCGGCCGCCTTCTCGATGAAGCTTGGTTCGGCTTGCATGATGTCTTCGAAATACACGTTCGGCGACTTGCCGCCCAGTTCGACGGTGGACGGGATGATGTTCTCGGCGGCGCATTTCATGATGTGCGAGCCCACCGGGGTCGAGCCGGTGAAGGCGATCTTGGCGATGCGCTTGCTGGTGGCCAGTGCTTCACCGGCTTCGCGGCCATAGCCTTGCACCACGTTGAGCACACCAGGTGGCAGCAGGTCACCGATCACTTCCAGCAGCACGGTGATGCCCAGCGGGGTCTGTTCGGCTGGCTTGAGCACCACGCAGTTGCCGGCGGCCAGTGCCGGGGCGAGCTTCCAGGCGGCCATCAGGATCGGGAAGTTCCACGGGATGATCTGCCCGACCACGCCCAGTGGCTCATGGATGTGGTAGGCCACGGTGCCTTCGTTGATTTCCGCGGCGCCGCCTTCCTGGGCGCGGATGCAGCCAGCGAAGTAGCGGAAGTGGTCGACCGCCAGCGGAATGTCGGCATTGAGGGTTTCGCGGATCGGCTTGCCGTTGTCCCAGGTTTCGGTAATGGCCAGCAGTTCGAGGTTCTGCTCGATACGGTCGGCGATCTTCAGCAGAACGTTGGAGCGGTCCTGCACTGAAGTGCGGCCCCAGGCGTCGGCCGCAGCGTGGGCTGCATCCAGGGCTTTATCGATGTCTTCGGCAGTGGAGCGAGGGAATTCAGCGATCAGCTTGCCATTCACCGGGGAGGTATTTTCGAAGTACTGCCCCTTTACCGGAGGAACGAACTCACCACCGATGTAGTTGCCGTAGCGGCTCTTGAAGGAAACCTTCGCGCCTTCGGTACCGGGATGTGCGTAACGCATGGTGTGTCTCCTGGCTATTGTGTTTGTTAGGGAGTTGGAAAGCGTAGAGCAAAGGTTGGGCCAGCGTTTCGAGCGCCAGGAAAATCAATGACTTGGCTCGGTTCTTTGGGCCTGGCCCACGATCTCTGTGCCAGCGCCGGTACGCGCGGGGGTGACACTTTGTGCCATTTGCGACACGTAACCGGAGGGTGCATTGCAAAGCCTTGCCGGGTGGAGGATGCTGGCGGGACTCTCTATCTGCGGAGAACTACAACAATGCAGAGCAATCATTTCAGTCGCCATGCCCAGCAAGTCCATACCGTCGCCCATGGTGGGGCCGGAGAGGGTGGAAGTGACCCGTCCATCGCCCGCTCCTGGCTGCGCTGCCTGGAGGACTACCACCTCGACCCGTCGGTGATCGAGGCCCCGGTGGTGCTCGAGCATGGGCGCCTGCTGGAAAGCCGCGAGCGCCTGCGCCAGGTGCTGCAGATTGCCGACCATGAAATGAACAGCCTGCACCAGCAGCTTTCCGGGGCCGGCCATGCGGTGCTGCTGACCGATGCCCGTGGGGTGATCCTCAATTGCGTCAGCGCGCCGACCGAGCGGCGCAGCTTCGAGCGTGCCGGGCTGTGGCTGGGCGCTGACTGGAGCGAGGCGCGCGAGGGCACCAACGGCATCGGCACCTGCCTGGTCGAGCGCCAGGCGCTGACCATCCACCAGAACGAGCACTTCCGTGGCCGCCACACCGGCCTGACCTGCTCGGCCAGCCCGGTGTTCGACCCGCATGGCGAGTTGCTTGCAGTGCTGGATGTGTCTTCGGCGCGGCCCGACGTTTCCCGGCAGAGCCAGTTCCACACCATGGCTTTGGTCAACCTGTCGGCGAAGATGATCGAAAGCTGCTACTTCCTGCGCCATTTCGAACAGCAATGGCTGCTGCGTTTTCACCTGCAGGCCGAGTCGGTCGGCCTGTTCAGCGAAGGCCTGCTGGCGTTCGACGGTGACGGGCGCATCTGCGCCGCCAACCAGAGTGCGCTGAACCTGCTGGGCACGGTGCGTGGTGGCGTGCTGGGCAAACCGCTGGAACGCTTTTTCGCTTGCAGCCACGACGAACTGTTCAGCCGCGCCACGCCCAGCGGCAGCACGGCCTGGCCGCTGCATACCCTGGACGGGCGCCAGGTGTTCGCCAGCCTGCGTGGCCAGGCGCGCGCACCGGTGTGGTCGGTACCAGCCGCCCAGCCGCGGCCCACGCGGGAAGTGGAGCCGCTTATCTGCCTGCTCGACCCCGCCTTGCAGAACGACTTCCGTCGCAGCGTGCGGGTGTTCGAGCGCGATGTGCCGCTGTTGCTGCGCGGCGAGACCGGCTGTGGCAAGGAGGCTTTTGCCCAGGCCGTGCACCAGGCCAGCGAGCGGCGCGGCAAGCCGTTCGTCGCCATCAACTGCGCCTCGATCCCGGAAAGCCTGATCGAGAGCGAACTGTTCGGCTATCGCGGCGGCAGCTTTACCGGTGCACGCAAGGAAGGCATGCGCGGCAAGCTGCTGCAGGCCGATGGCGGCACCTTGCTGCTGGACGAGATTGGCGACATGCCACTGGCCCTGCAAACCCGCCTGCTGCGCGTGCTGGAGGAGCGCCAGGTGGTGCCGATCGGTGGCGAGCCGCAGGCGGTCGACGTGCGCATTGTCAGCGCTACTCACCGTGACCTGCTGGAGAGGGTGGAGCAGGGCAGTTTCCGCGAGGACCTGTATTACCGGCTGAATGGCCTGGAAGTGGCATTGCCTGCGGTGCGCGAGCGCAGTGACAAGGCGCAGTTGCTGGACTTTCTGCTGCGTCAGGAGGCGCAGGGAGAACCGATCGATATCGAGCCCAGGGCGCGGCAGGCACTGCTCGACTTCGCCTGGCCGGGCAACGTGCGGCAGATGCGCAACGTGCTGCGTACCCTGGTGGCACTTTGCGAAGACTCCCGCATCGTGTTCCCGGATCTCCCAGCCATTGTTCGCAACAGCACCGTCCCTGTAGGAGCGGCCTTGTGTCGCGAAAGGGCCGCAGAGCGGCCCCAGGGGCCCAGCCGCGCCGACCAATTTGCAGGGGCTGCTGCGCAGCCCGATCGCGACACAAGGCCGCTCCTACAGGATGCGGAGCGGCAAGCATTGTTGGAGACGCTAGAGGCAAAACACTGGCACCTCACCCGTGTCGCCGAGCACTTGGGCATCAGCCGCAATACCTTGTATCGAAAACTGCGCAAACACGGCATCACCAGGGCCGACTGAGCGAAACATCTGGTGCGATTTGTCGCGCCCTGGGCTACCCTGCCTCGATGTTTTGCGAGGTCGACCATGCATATTCACATTCTCGGTATTTGCGGCACTTTCATGGGCTCGCTGGCGGTGCTGGCCAAGGAACTTGGCCACCGCGTCACCGGCTCGGACGCCAACGTCTATCCCCCGATGAGCACCCAGCTTGAAGCCCAGGGCATCGAGCTGACCCAAGGCTATGACCCGGCCCAGCTGGACCCGGCGCCAGATCTGGTGGTCATCGGCAACGCCATGTCGCGTGGCAACCCGGCGGTGGAGTACGTGCTGAACAAGGGCCTGCCCTATGTTTCCGGCCCGCAGTGGTTGGCCGACCACGTGTTGCAGAGCCGCTGGGTGCTGGCCGTTGCCGGTACCCACGGCAAGACCACTACCAGCAGCATGCTGGCCTGGGTGCTGGAACACGCTGGCATGAGCCCGGGCTTCCTGATTGGCGGTGTGCCGCAGAACTTCTCGGTGTCGGCGCGCCTTGGCGATACGCCGTTCTTCGTGGTCGAAGCCGACGAGTACGACAGCGCCTTCTTCGACAAGCGCTCGAAGTTCGTCCACTACCACCCGCGCACGGCGATCCTCAACAACCTCGAGTTCGACCATGCGGACATCTTCCCCGACCTGGCCTCGATCGAGCGGCAGTTCCACCACCTGGTGCGCACCATCCCCAGCGAAGGCCTTGTCATCCACCCCACCACCGAGCAGGCGCTGGAGCGAGTGATCGGCATGGGTTGCTGGACCCCGGTGCAGACCACCGGCGAAGGTGGCCAGTGGCAAGCCCGTCTGCTCAGCCCCGACGGCTCGCGCTTCGAAGTGCTGTTCGACGGCGAAGCGCAGGGCGTGGTGGACTGGGCGCTGACTGGCCAGCACAACGTCGCCAACGCCCTGGCTACCCTGGCAGCGGCGCGCCATGTAGGCGTGGTGCCAGCCATGGGCATCGAAGGCCTGAGCGCCTTCAAGAGCGTCAAGCGGCGCATGGAGAAGGTTGCCGAAGTGCAGGGCGTGACCATCTACGATGACTTCGCCCACCACCCGACCGCCATCGCCACCACCCTAGACGGCCTGCGCAAGCGCGTTGGCGAAGCCCCGGTGATCGCCGTGATCGAGCCGCGCTCAAACTCGATGAAGCTCGGTGCCCACCGTGACGGCCTGCCGGAAAGCGTCAACGACGCCGACCAGGTGATCTGGTACGCCCCGGCCAACCTTGGCTGGGACCTGGCTGCCACCGCCGCGCAATGCAAAGTGCCCAGCGTGGTGGCCGACAGCCTCGAAGCGATCATCGAACGGGTCAAGGGGCAGGCCCGCCCGGGTACCCATGTAGTGATCATGAGCAACGGCGGCTTCGGCGGCCTGCACGGCAAGCTGGCCGAGGCACTGAAGTGAGCGGGCCGGAACGCATCACCCTGGCCATGACGGGCGCCTCTGGTGCCCAGTATGGCCTGCGCCTGCTCGACTGCCTGGTGCGTGAGGACCGCGAGGTGCACTTCCTGATCTCCAAGGCCGCGCAACTGGTGATGGCCACCGAGACGGACGTGGTGCTGCCGGCCAAGCCACAGGCGATGCAGGCCTTCCTCACCGAATATACCGGCGCTGCCGACGGGCAGATCCGCGTGTATGGCAAGGAAGACTGGATGTCGCCGGTAGCCTCGGGCTCCGGCGCCCCGGCGGCAATGGTCGTGGTGCCCTGTTCCACCGGCACGTTGTCGGCGATTGCCACCGGTGCCTGCAACAACCTGATCGAACGTGCTGCCGACGTTACCCTCAAGGAGCGTCGCCAACTGATCCTGGTGCCGCGCGAGGCGCCGTTCTCCACCATCCACCTGGAGAACATGCTCAAGCTGTCGCAGATGGGCGCGGTGATCCTGCCGGCGGCACCGGGCTTTTATCACCAGCCGCAGACCATCGACGACCTGGTCGACTTCGTGGTGGCGCGCATTCTCAACCTGCTGAACATTCCCCAGGACATGTTGCCGCGCTGGGGTGAGCACCACTTCGGGGTGGATGATTGAAGCGAGCGCTGGTGGGCTTGCTGGCGCTGGTGCTGCTCGGTGGCTGCGCCACGGTGCGCACGTTGGATGCCAACAAACCCGGGGCACCGGTGGTGTATGCCGGTACCCGGTTGGACTTGTATGTGATCAATGGCGGGTGCTGCCCGCGGGATCGTTACGGGGCTGAGGCGCCAGCGTATCCGGGGCTGGACCTGCCGGGGAGCATGTTGCTCGATACCTTGTTGCTGCCGTTGTCGTTGCTGACAGCGGCCGGTGTAGGCTTCCAGGCCACTGGTGGCCTGTAAGGGCCCTTTCGCGGGTAAACCCGCTCCTACAGGATCTGTGTAATCTTCTTGTGATCACTGTACCTGTGGGAGCGGGCGTGCCCGCGAAGAGGCCATCACAAGTGAAGCCTATTTCTTGCCCAACCTGCGCAACTCATCCGACTCCACAATCCGCACCCCGTCCTCTTCCTCCAGCGCCAGCCGCCACAGCGCCCGGGCCAAGGTACAAGCCTCGATCCCCCGATACTTCCCGGGTATCAGCTTGGCAAACGGCGAAGCCAACTGTTCACTAAGCCGAGGCTCGACCCGCTCACCCAGCAGCAACGATGGCCGCACGATGGTCAGCTGCGGCCAATCCTGAGCCTTGAGTGCCTCCTCCATCTCACCCTTGACCCGGTTGTAGAAAATCGACGATTTCGGGTCGGCGCCCAATGCACTGACCACCAGCAGATGCCGCGCGCCCAACTCCCGGGCACGCTTGCTGAACGCCACCACCATGTCCAGGTCCACCGCGCGGAAGGCCGATTCGGAACCGGCCTGCTTCAGTGTGGTGCCCAGGCAGCAATAGGCGATATCGACCCGCCCACCCAGTTGTGGAAGGAACACAGCCGGGTCGCCTACCGGGTTTTCCAGGTGCGGGTGCTCGGCCAATGGCCGGCGGGTAGGCGCCAGTACGCGAGTGATGGTGGGCTCGTTGAGCAGACGGTCGAGCAGGTGTTCACCTGTCAGACCCGTGGCACCGGCAAGCAGGACATGCTGAGGCGTCAAATACATGATGTCTCTCCCTTGTTACACACAAGCTTAGTGGCTGCGTGGCGTTTCCGCCTGTTCCCCCACGTTGGCCTGTGCGGCGTTACGCAATGCTTCTTCGGCCTGTTGCCGGCGCAGGTGCTGCCAGTGCTCAAGCACGTTCGGCGGCGCCCACAGCTGCGGTTCGGAGGCCTCGAAACCTTCCCTTTGTTCTCTTTCGGCAACGCTGGCGCGCGCCAGTTCAAACGCCTGTTTCAGGTCGTCGGTCTGGTTCAGCGCTTCGGCGAACAGGGCATCGCCGAAATAGGTGAAATCGGCTTCTTCCGAGCAACCGAAAGACACGCGGTCGGCCCGGGCGGCGGTCATGATCAGCGTGCGCTCATCTTTGAGCGGCGTGATGTAGCCCCCTGAATAGCAGGCGGATATGACAATCACCTTGTCGCGGTTCTTCAGCGGTGCCAGCGCGCTCGCCAGCTCGTCGGCAGACAGATCGGCCAACTGCAGGCGCGGTTGGTCGAGTACCAGCTGATGGTCCTGGCTGCCATGACTGGTGAGATAGATGAACACCAGGTCTTCGGGGCCGCTGCGCTCGGCCAGGGTACGGGCGGCGCGGGTCAGGTTTTCGCGTGTGGCCATGGCTCGGGTGGTCATGTGGTCGCGGTGGTTGACCAGGGTCACCTGGCCACTGGCGCCAAAGCGCACCTTGAGCATGTTGCTGACATAGTCGGCTTCACGCATGAACACGCTCTGCTGGCCATCGCCGGCCACCACCAGGCTGTATAGCTGAACTGGTGGCGCCGAGCGCGGTACCCGGGCCAGCGCTTCATCCAGCAAACGGCCCTGGTTGAGCAGCGTCAGGTCCAGCGGGTCGGGCAACAGCTTGCCGTTCTGGTCCCGTACGCGCACGCCGTTGCTCCAGGTGCCACTTTCGACCTTGCCGTTGGCCAGGATCAGCCGGCCCTGGCCGTGGTAGGCATCGTTGAGAAAGCCACCGATGTACTTGCTGCCGTCGGCCAGTTGCAGGCTGCCCTGGCCCGACAGGCGCCAGTCGGCGAAGGTGCCTTTGTAGTGGCTGCCATCGCTGCCCAGCAGTTCGCCTTCGCCAACCAGCGAGCCGTCCTTGAATTCGCCGATCCACACATCACCATCGGCATTTTCGTAGCGGCCACGGCCTTCCAGGCGGTTGTCCTTGAACTCGCCGATGTACTGCTCGCCGTCAACGCTGTCGTAGGTGCCGCTGCCTTCCAGCTGGCCATTGATGAAGTGGCCGCTGAACTGGTTGCCGCTGGCATCGCTGCGCACCCCAGCGCCGTTGGGCTTGCCCTTGGCGAACAGGCCCTGGTAGCGGCTGCCGTCGGCCAGTTCCAGCTCGCCGGCGCCTTCGTACAGGTCGTCCTTGAACTGGCCGCGGTAGGTCTGGTCGGCTTGCTTGAGGGTGCCTTCGCCGTCGCGGCGGCCGTGGCTGAAGGTGCCGGCATAGTGGCTACCCGGGGTAGTCAGCTCGCCCAGCCCCTGGAACAGCCCTGCGGCGAACTGGCCGCGGTACACCTCGCCGTTGCGGCCGTGCCATTCGCCCTGACCGTGCCATTGGCCGTCCTTGAAGGTACCGGCGTACCAGCTGCCGTTGGGGTAGTCGATCCGGCCCTCGCCTTGCAGCAGGCCATCGACCACCTGCCCCCGGTACCGCCCACCGTCAGGCAGGCGCGCGTCCGGCGGGAGCAGCGATTCGCCATCGCCGCAGGCGGCGAGCAGCAGGACCAGGGTGACGGGGAGCAGTGAACGCATGGCGAGAACCGGGCAATAGGTCTGCCGAGTATGACGCAGAATGGGGTCCTGAAACAGCGAACGCATGTGCTGGCGCAGCTCTCGAGCCTGCACTGCATTGAAAAGCTGGCACGGAACCTGTGGCAGCGGGCGTGCCCGAGAACACCGGCGAAGCCGGTGCCATGTACCGTGTGGTCTTCTTCGCGGGTGAACCCGCTCCCACAGGTATTGCGGTGACCTTCAGCTTTGCGCAATACCTGTGGGAGCGGCTTTAGCCGCGAACACCGGCGAAGCCGGTGCCATCCACCGAGTTGCCTGATTCGCGGGCACGCCCGCTCCCACAGGTTCCGTGTTGCCTTTGAGGTGCAATCAGCGCACGCCCGGCGAAACGATGATCTTCACGTTCTCCTCCTTGTTGTTGACCAACTCCTCGAAGCCCAGCTCGACAATCTGCTCCAGCCCGATCCGCCCGGTCACCAGCGGGCGAATGTCCAGCCTGCCGTCAGCGATGAAGGCAATCACATCGGCAAACTCGCCGTTGTACGCCAACGCGCCCAGCACCTGCTTTTCGGTGGACACCAGTTCGAAGAAGTTGAACTCGCTAGGCTCCTCGAATATCCCCACCAACACGCACTTGCCCGCCTTGCGGATGGTGTCGATGGCCAGCTTGGCCGTGTGTTTGTTGCCGATGCATTCAAAACTCACATCCGCGCCCAGCCCGGCAGTGAGCTTGCGGATTTCCACCAGGGCGTCGCACTGGCTGGGGTCCAGCACTACGCTGGCGCCAACCTCTCTAGCCTTGGCCTTGCGCGCCGAGGACATTTCCAGGGCGATCACCTGCGCCGCGCCTGCCGCCTTGGCACACATGATGGTGCACAAACCAATAGTGCCGGCTCCAACTACCACCACCGTCTGGCCAAGCAGGCTGCCGGCCTTCTTTACCGCATGCATGCCCACCGCCAGCGGTTCGATCAGCGCCCCGGCCTCTGCCGGGAAACCCTGCGGCAGCAGGTACAGCAGGTTGGCGGGCACGTTGACCAGTTCGGCAAAGGCGCCGTTGTTCATCAGGCCGGTGAAGGCCAGGCGCTCGCAGATGTTGTACAGGCCGTGGGTGCAGTAGTAGCAGGTGCCGCAATGCTGGCAGGCGTCCGCAGCCACCGGGTCACCGACGGCAAAACCTTCCACGCCTTCACCCAGCTTGGCGATCTGGCCGCAGAACTCGTGGCCGAGGATGCACTGGCCCTGGATGCCGGTCAGCGGGTGCGGTGCCTCCACCGGGATGAATACCGGGCCAGCGACGTATTCGTGCAGGTCGGAGCCGCAGATGCCGCACCAGTCCACCTTGATCTGCACCCAGCCGGGCGCAGGGTCGGCCGGCAGGGGCACCTGTTCGACGCGAATATCATTGCGGCCATGCCAGACGGCGGCGCGCATGTGGGTGTGGCTCAGGTCGTTCATTGTTGTTCTCCAGGCTCACGGAAAGGGCTTAGTGCTTGCGCAGGAACGCGAGCAGTTGCTGGTTGACCTGTTCGGCCGCCTCCATTTGCACCATGTGGCCAGCCTCGGGCAGCACCAGCACTTCAGCCTCCAGCCCTTCGGCATGGCTGGCCGGGATGATCGCGTCCTTGCCGCCCCACACCACCAGGGCCGGGTGTTGTCCCAGCACCCCGCGCAGGTCGTGGCGCTGCCGGTCGCCGTCGGCGATGGCCGATGCCAACAGGCGCAACGCGTCGTCCACGCCTTCCAGGCGCTTGAACTTGAGCATGTCCTCCAGCATCTGCCGCGTTACCAGTGCGGGGTCGGCAAACAGCTGTACCATCTGCGGTTTGAGGGCATTGCGGTTGGCGGCAGCGACGAAGCCTTGCAGGTACTGTCCGTTGATCTCCTCGCCCAGCCCGGCACTGGCCACCAGGCTCAGGCTGGCCACCCGTTGCGGCGCCAGGCGCGCCACGTTCAGGCTGACCGCGCCGCCCATGGAGTGGCCGGCCAGGTGGGCCTTGGCGATGTCCAGGTGGTCGAGCAGGGCCAGTACGGTTTCGCTCAACTCATCCAGGTCGCCCCGTTGCAGGGCCTTGGCCGACTCGCCATGGCCCGGCAGGTCGAGGGCGATTACCCGTCGCTCGGCAGACAGCGCCGGGTGGTTGAACAGCCAGTTGTTGAGGTCGCCACCAAAACCGTGCACCAGCACCAGCGGCGTGCCGCCTTCACCGAGCTCGAACCAGCGCAACTGCCGGCCAGCCACTTCAGCCTTCTGTGGCGCTGGCCCTTGGGCCTGGTCGGCGCCCCCCTCGGCGACGAACTCGGCCTGGAAGCGCTGCACCACGGCATCGATTTCGGCTTCTTCGGCTTCGCCTTCCACCACCACCGCCAGCAGGGCACCGACCGGCAGGGTTTCATCAGGCCTGGCCACCTGGCGGCGCAACACACCGCTGAACGGGGCTTCGACGCTGCTGCTGATCTTGTCGGTCTCGACGTCCAGCACCTCGTCGCCCTTGTTGATTTCGTCACCTTCCTGCTTCAGCCAGGTATCCACCCGGCCCTCGGTCATCGACAGGCCCCACTTGGGCATGGTCAGGGTATGGATCTGGCTCATGCGGCACTCCTTGCGGCTTCGATCACTTTGCGTACCGCAGCCTCGATCTTCGCCGCGTCAGGGATGTACAGGTCTTCCAGTGCATCGGAGAACGGCACAGGAGTATGCGGGGCGGTGACCATTTCGATCGGGCCCTTGAGCGCGCCGAAGGCCTTCTGTGCCACCAGCGCGCTGATGTCGGTGGCCATGGAGCAACGCGGGTTGGCTTCGTCGATCACCACCAGGCGGCCGGTCTTTTCCACGCTTTCCAGGATGCTGTCCTCATCCAGCGGGCTGGTGGTGCGCAGGTCCAGCACTTCGCAGTCGATACCCTGGCGGGCCAGGTTGTTGGCGGCCTCCAGCGCCACATGCACCATGCGGCCATAGGTGACCAGGGTCACGTCGTCGCCATCACGCAGGAAGTTGGCCTCACCGAACGGTACGGTGTACACCTCTTCCGGCACCTCTCCCTGCATGCTGTAGAGCAGCTTGTGCTCGCAGAAGATCACCGGGTCGTTGTCGCGGATCGCCTGTATCAACAGGCCCTTGGCATCGTACGGCGAGGACGGGCAGACCACCTTCAGGCCGGGAATGTGCGTCCACAGCGAGGTGAGCATCTGCGAGTGCTGGGCCGCCGCGCGCAGGCCGGCGCCGTACATGGTGCGCATCACCAGCGGGGTTACCGCCTTGCCGCCGAACATGTAGCGGAACTTGGCGGCCTGGTTGAGGATCTGGTCCAGGCAGCAGCCGGCGAAGTCGACGAACATCAGCTCGCACACCGGGCGCAGGCCCTGGGTGGCAGCACCGACGGCAGCGCCGACGTAGCCGATTTCCGACAGCGGTGCGTCGAGCACGCGCCCCGGGAACTGATGGTAAAGGCCCTTGGTCACGCCCAGCACGCCCCCCCAGGCGTCATCCTCGCCGGGGGCACCGGCGCCGCCGGCAACGTCTTCGCCAATTATGAATACAGTGTTGTCGCGGCGCATTTCCTGGGCCAGGGCTTCGTTGATGGCCTGCTGGTAGCTGATCTTTCTTGCCATGGTGATTCTCCTGTTGTTCTTGTAATCCGCGGCTCAGGGGTAGGCGACGTAGACGTCGGTGAGCAGGTCGGCGGGCTGTGGCTTGGGATCGGACTTGGCGCGGCGCACGGCGTCTTCGATCAGGTCCTCGACGCGGGCGTCGATGGCGTCCAGTTGCGCAGCCGTGAGCAGGCCGGCGCGGGTGGTCTTGTTGCGGAACTGCATGAGGCAGTCGCGGGATTCGCGCAGGTTCTTCACTTCGTCCGGGGCGCGGTAGGTTTGTGCATCGCCTTCGAAATGGCCGTAGTAGCGGCTGAGCTTGACCTCGATCAGCGACGGGCCTTGCCCGGAACGCGCACGTTCGATGGCAGCGCCGGCGGCCTCGTACACGGCAAAGAAGTCGAAACCGTCGATGGTGACACCGGGCATGCCGAACCCGGCCGCGCGATCGGCGATATGGTCGCAGGCAACCGACCAGGTCGAGGCGGTGGCTTCGGCGTAGCCGTTGTTCTCGGCCACGAAGATGCACGGCAGGTTCATGATCGAGGCCATGTTCATGGCTTCGAACACGGCGCCTTCGTTGGAGGCGCCATCGCCGAAGAAGGCCACCGATACATCGTCGCGGCCTTTGATCTTGGCCGCCAGCGCCGCCCCGGCCACCAGCGGAGCGCCGGCACCGACGATGCCGTTGGCGCCGAGCATGCCTTTTTCCAGGTCGGCGATGTGCATCGAACCGCCCTTGCCGCCGCACACGCCGGTCTTCTTGCCGTAGATCTCGGCCATCATGCCGTATACGTCCACACCCTTGGCGATGCAGTGGCCGTGGCCGCGGTGGGTCGAGGCGATACAGTCGCTATCGCGCAGGTGGGCCATGACTCCGGCGGCGGAAGCCTCCTCGCCGGCATACAGGTGCACGAAGCCAGGGATCTCGCCGGTGGCGAACTCGACGTGCAGGCGTTCTTCGAAGGCACGGATAGTGCGCATCACTTCATAGGCATGCAGCAGTTGTTCGGTACTGAGTTGATTGGACATCTTGTTGTTCTCCGGGGTTGTCTCAACACGGGTTTGCAGGGTGCAGCCGATGGCCACGGGGCACGGCCAGCAAGTGATGGCGGGCGGCGTGCGCCAGTACGGCCTCGACGTCCACGCTCAATGGGCCTTGGTGGTCGAGGGTGATGGTGGGGCTGTCATGCTCGGCGAATTCGATTTCGCGCTCGCCGTCCAGCGCCAGGGTGCCGCTGGCCAGGCTCAGGCGATGGGCTACGCCGGGCGTCAGGGCGCCGCTGGCGGTGATGCCGCAGCCTTGCAACAGGCCGGGTGCCAGCGGTGCGAGCAGCGCTTGTTCGGCACCGGGGTTCAGGCGTACCCAGGCACCGTGCGGGTCCTGGCGCGAGACCGGGCACCACAGGCCGCACAGGGCCGAGAGGCCGATGGCATGGGGTTCGGCGAAACACGCGAAGACTTCGCAAAGGTCTTCGCTGCGGCTCAGTGCCCGAGCGCCGATGAAGCGCTGAGGCGACACCGCCACCTCCACCAGTGCCCATTCGGCAAGCTGTTGTTCGGGCACCTTCACCAGCAGGCGCTTGTTGCGGCGCAGGCCGATGCTGGCTGGTACCCGTCCGCTGGCAAGCAGGCCGCCGGCCAGGCCGGCGCTGGTGGCCTCGCGCAGTTCGGGGAAGGCATTGTTGGTGCCGGTGGACAAGGTCAGCAGCGGCACGTCCCCGGCCTCGGCAGCGACTGCCTTGTGGGTGCCGTCGCCGCCAAGCACGGCGATCATCGCCACACCGCGCTCGACCATTTGGCGGGTGGCCAGGCGGGTATCGGCAACAGTCTGGGTCAGCGGCAGGTCGAGGATTTCGATGGCCGGCCAGTGCTGGTCATGGGCGACCGGGCCCTGGCTGGCCTTGAGCACGGCAGCGGCGATGCCGGTCATGTCGCTGGGCAGCAGCACCTGGCCGATGCCGGTAGCACCGAAGGCAGCGAGCAGGCGCTGGATCGCCGATGCCTTGTCGGTACTCGAATAGAGCCCGGCATTGGCAGTCAGGCGGCGCAGGTCGCGGCCGGAGGCAGGGTTGGCAATGATGCCGACAGTTGGGGCGGGTAGCGGCATGGCGCACCTCGTTTCTTGTTTGCCAGTGCCGGAGCAAGCGCGGTGCCAGTTTTCCTTGGGTTGGCTGAAATCACCGGGGCAGAGCGGTTTCGTTGCGCTCTGGCCGGAACGTATGGCCGGGCTGGCGAGACGCCGGGTGCCAGCCGAGGTATGGCATGGCCGAGACGCTGAGACGCTGCGTCTCAAGCCGGCCGGTAATCACGCAGTGCTTGTCGGGGCATGCCCGGAAGCGCTTAATGGCCGGACAACGATAAAAACAGCAACGAGAACCGGAGGGCCTGAATGCTTGCCGCGAACTCCCGAGCCCATGTCGACTGCGTCAGCAGGGTGCTGAAGAATGCCGACCGCCTGCCGCAGGCGCCGGTGCCACCGCTGATTCTCGATTCATGGCGCCGTTCCATGGAGCTGTACCGCCTCGACCCCGGGTCCCAGCAGGGGCCGCGCATTCTGTCCCAAAGCCTGCTCAACGAGTGCCGTGAGCGCGCCGAACTGTTCCTGCGTATCGCCAGCGATGCCGTGGCCCGCCTGCATGAGCGGGTGCGCGGTGCCGACTACTGCGTGCTGCTCACCGACGCCTTGGGGCGCACCATCGATTATCGGGTCGAGTCTGCCATCCGCAACGACTGCCGCAAGGCCGGGCTGTACCTGGGCACCTGCTGGTCGGAGGGCGAGGAGGGCACCTGCGGCGTGGCGGCGGTGTTGACCAGCAAGGCGCCGGTCACGGTGCACAAGCGCGACCACTTCCGCGCCGCGTTCATTGGCCTGACCTGTACGGCGGCACCGGTGTTCGACCCGCTGGGCGAGTTGCTGGGCGTGGTGGATGTCTCGGCCTTGCAGTCGCCGGACGACCGCCGCAGCCAGCACCTGATCCGCCAATTGGTCGAGCAGACTGCGCGCGAGATCGAAAATGCCTTCTTCATGCACAGTGCCCAGGGCCATTGGGTAATGCGTGCCCATGGCACGCCGGGCTATGTGGAAAGCCAGCCCGACTACCTGCTGGCCTGGGATGGCGATGGCCGTCTGCAGGCGATCAACAGCCTGGCGCGCCAGCGCCTGGTGGAGCATTTGGGGCGTTTGCCCGAGCACATTGGCGAGCTGTTCGACATGGATCAGCTGCGCCGCGTGAACGCATCGTCTGCGCAACGCCTGCCGGGCCTGGGTGGGCTGTACGGCCGGGTCAGCGCCCCCCGCCAGCGCCAGCGTGCGCAGCCGTTGCGCCAGGCCCAGGACGCCCGTATCGAGCAGCATCTGCGCCTGGCCACGCGGGTCAAGGACTGCAATCTGGCGGTGCTTGTACAAGGCGAGACGGGGGCTGGCAAAGAGGTGTTCGCCCGCCAGCTGCATCAGCAAAGCCTGCGTCGCGATGGCCCGTTCGTCACCCTGAACTGCGCGGCCATCCCGGAAAGCCTGATCGAGAGCGAGCTGTTCGGCTATGTGGCCGGGGCCTTCACCGGGGCTTCCAGCAAAGGTATGCAGGGGCTGTTGCAGCAGGCCGATGGCGGCACGCTGTTCCTCGACGAAATCGGTGACATGCCGCTGAACCTGCAAACCCGGTTGCTGCGCGTGCTGGCGGAGGGTGAAGTGGCGCCGCTGGGCGCGGCGCGGCGGGAGCGGGTGGATATCCAGGTGATTTGCGCGACCCACCGCGATTTGGCGGCGATGGTGGAGGATGGGCGTTTTCGCGAGGATCTTTACTTCCGCCTGGCCAATGCCCGCTTCGAATTGCCGCCGCTGCGCGAGCGTGAGGACCGCTTGGGGTTGATTCACCAGTTGCTGGTCGAGGAGGCCGAGGCCTGCGGGGTCGAGGTGATGTTGGCGGATGATGCGCTGCAGGCGCTGCTGGTCTATCGCTGGCCGGGGAACTTGCGCCAGCTGCGGCAGGTGTTGCGCTATGCCTGTGCGGTGAGTGAGGGCGGGCAGGTGCAGATGCAGGACCTGCCGCAGGAGGTGCGCGGCGAGGTAGTCGCATCGGCTGAAAGCAGCATGTCCTGTCCGGCCCGGCAGTTGCTGCTGGATGCGCTGATCCGCCATCGCTGGAAGCCGGCCGATGCGGCGCGGGCTCTGGGGATATCGCGGGCAACTTTGTACCGGCGGGTGCATGAGCACCACATCGAGATGCCGCGGATGAAGGGGTAGGACCCGGGGGCTGCTTTGCAGCCCAATCGCCGGCAAGCCAGCTCCCACCTCGACCGCATAGACCTCAAGCCGTGTGCAATCCCTGTGGGAGCTGGCTTGCCGGCGATGAGGCCCTGACAGGCAATAAAAAACCCCGGAACAAGTCCGGGGTTTTCAGTACATCACACTACGCGATCACTCCTGGCTGGCCAGTTTGTGCTCGAGGTAGTGAATGTTGACGCCGCCTTTGCAGAAACCTTCATCACGCACCAGGTCGCGGTGCAGCGGGATGTTGGTCTTGATGCCGTCGACGACGATCTCGTCCAGGGCATTGCGCATGCGCGCCATGGCTTCGTCGCGGTCCTTGCCGTAGGTGATCAGCTTGCCGATCAGCGAGTCGTAGTTCGGCGGAACCGAGTAACCGCTGTACAGGTGCGAATCAACACGCACGCCGTTGCCACCCGGGGCGTGGAAGTGCTTCACCTTGCCTGGGCTCGGGATGAACTTCTTCGGGTCTTCGGCGTTGATACGGCATTCCAGCGCATGGCCACGGATGACCACGTCTTCCTGGCGGAACGACAGCTTGTTGCCAGCGGCGATGCTCAGCATCTCCTTGACGATGTCGATACCGGTCACCATCTCCGACACCGGGTGCTCAACCTGCACGCGGGTGTTCATCTCGATGAAGTAGAAGCGGCCGTTCTCGTACAGGAACTCGAAAGTACCCGCACCACGGTAGCCGATCTCGATGCACGCATCGACGCAGCGCTTGAACACTTCCTGACGGGCTTTCTCGTCGATGCCCGGGGCTGGCGCTTCTTCCAGTACCTTCTGGTGACGGCGCTGCAGCGAGCAGTCACGGTCGCCCAGGTGAATGGCGTTGCCCTGGCCGTCGGACAGTACCTGGACTTCCACGTGGCGTGGGTTGGTCAGGAACTTCTCCAGGTAGACCATCGGGTTGCCGAAGGCTGCACCGGCTTCGGTACGGGTGAGCTTGGCCGAGGAAATCAGGTCCTCTTCCTTGTGCACCACGCGCATGCCGCGACCACCACCGCCACCGGCGGCCTTGATGATCACTGGGTAGCCGACGTCACGAGCAATCGCCAGGGCGACTTCTTCATCTTCCGGCAGCGGGCCATCGGAGCCCGGCACAGTCGGTACGCCCGACTTGATCATCGCGTCCTTGGCCGAAACCTTGTCGCCCATCAGGCGAATGGTGTCGGCTTTCGGGCCGATGAAGGCGAAACCGGATTTTTCCACCTGCTCGGCGAAATCGGCGTTTTCCGCCAGGAAGCCGTAGCCCGGGTGGATCGCGGTGGCGCCGGTCACTTCGGCGGCAGCGATGATCGCCGGGATATGCAGGTAGGAATCCTTGGACGATGCAGGGCCGATGCAGACCGACTCGTCTGCCAGGCCCAGGTGCATCAGTTCACGGTCGGCGGTGGAGTGCACGGCGACTGTCTTGATACCCAGCTCTTTGCAGGCACGCAGGATCCGCAGGGCAATTTCCCCGCGGTTGGCTATCAGGACTTTTTCGAGCTTCCCAGACATCGTTGGCTCTCCGCGATTCAAACGACGGTGAACAGCGGCTGGTCGAACTCAACCGGTTGGCCGTCTTCTACCAGGATGGCGTCGATGACACCGCCAACATCGGCTTCGATGTGGTTCATCATCTTCATGGCTTCGACGATGCACAGGGTGTCGCCTTTCTTCACGGTCTGGCCAACTTCAGCGAAGTTCGGCGAGGTCGGCGAAGGCTTGCGGTAGAAGGTACCTACCATCGGCGAGCGGATCACGGTGCCTTTCAGGGCCGGGGCGGCGGCAGCGGCTTCAGCGGCCGGAGCGGCAGCGGCGACCGGGGCAGCAACAGGAGCAGCGGCTACCGGAGCCGGTGCGAAGTACTGCTGGGCAGCCGGGGTCTTGCTGTGACGGCTGATACGGACCGACTCTTCGCCTTCCTTGATCTCCAGTTCGTCGATGCCAGACTCTTCCAGCAGCTCGATCAGTTTCTTGACTTTACGGATATCCATTAATCATCAACTCCCAAAGGTTCGGTCAGGGGGCGAAATACAAAAAAACGTATCTGAAACGTTTCTCTCGAACCCTGGCCCACTGAGGCCAGGGTTTTCATCATTTGGGCTGTGCGTTGGCAGCCAGTTGTTCCAGCGCGGACTCCAGGGCCAGGCGATAACCGCTGGCGCCCAGGCCGCAAATCACCCCTACTGCAACATCGGAAAAGTAGGAGTGGTGGCGGAACGGTTCGCGTTTGTGCACGTTGGACAGGTGCACTTCGATGAATGGGATGCTCACCGCAAGCAATGCGTCACGTAATGCGACGCTTGTGTGGGTGAAAGCAGCCGGATTGATCAGGATGAAGTCCACACCCTCGTTGCGTGCGGCGTGAATGCGGTCGATCAGTTCGTATTCGGCGTTGCTCTGCAGGTACTGCAGATGGTGGCCTGCGGCGCGGGCACGTTGCTCCAGGTCCTGGTTGATCTGGGCCAGGGTCACGGCGCCGTAGTGGCCAGGCTCGCGGGTACCGAGCAGGTTGAGGTTGGGGCCGTGAAGCACCAGTAGCGTTGCCATCTGCGGATTCCTTGGATTTGTAGGGCAATTCGACACAGCGCGGCGAGTGTGCCGTAAAGCGACGGCAAGTGTCCAGTTCCCGGCAATAGCCAGCACGATGTCCGAGGTTCGCGCGAAGTATGTGACCAAATAATTAAATTTGGTCACTGATTTCTGGATTTTTCACAGCTCGCGGGAAGTTATAGACCGACTTTACCGCGCACGCGTGTGAGAATTTGCGCAAATTCACTGGCATTTATCTCGCCAATGACCCGATTAGCGGTTATTTCGCTACCGTTCGCGGCAAAGAACAGCAGGGCGGGCGGGCCGAACAGCCGGTAGCGATCGAGCAGGCTGCGTTGTTCGGCATTGCTTTCGGTGATGTCAAAACGCAGCAGCTTGAAGCCGGCCAGTTGCGCTTGCACCTGCGGCGTGGTGAGCACCTCGCGTTCGATCACCTTGCAACTGATGCACCAGTCGGCGTACCAGTCCAAGAGCACCGGCTGGCCGGCTGCCTTGGCCTGGGCCAGGGCAGCGTCCAGTGCGGCGGGGGTAGTGATCGTCTGCCAGCTATCCGCCTGCACCGCGGGCCCGTTGCCGGTGGCCACAAGGGTTGCCGGCGGCAGCGGGCGCAGTGGGTCGCCGTGGCCGCTGAGGGCGCCGTACCAGCAGGCCAGGGCGTACACCAGCAGGGCCAGGCCGAGCAGTTGGGCCAGGCGCTGGCGCGCGGTCTTGACGACAAATTCGAGGGCACCGAGGAACAGCGCCACGCCGGCGGCGAGGAAACCGACCAGCAGCAAGGTCAGCGGGCCTGGCAGCACACGGCTGAGCAAACCGATGGCCAAGCCCAGCAGCAGGACGCCGATGGCGTTCTTCACCGTGTTCAGCCAAGGGCCGCTTTTCGGCAGCCAGGCCGCGCCACCGGTAGCCACCAGCAGCAATGGTGCGCCCATGCCCAGGCCTAGGGCGAACAGCTTGAGTGCGCCGCCCAGGGCATCGCCGCTGGCGCTGATGTACAGCAGCGCACCGGCCAGCGGCGCCGACACACAGGGCGAAACCAGCAGGCTGGAGAGTACGCCCAGTATTGCCGCGCCCAGCAGCGAGCCGCCCCGGGTGTGGCTGGCCACATTGTTCAGGCGGTTGCTCAGGGCTTGCGGCAGTTTCAGTTCGAACAGGCCGAACATGGCCAGGGCAAATACCACGAAAAACAGCGCGAAGGGCACCAGTACCCAGGCCGACTGCAGGCGCGCCTGCAGGTTCAGGCCGGCGCCGAACAACCCCATCAACGCACCGAGTACCGCGAAGCTGGCCGCCATCGGCAGCACATAGGCCAGCGACAACGCCAAACCGCGCAGGCCGCCAGCCTGGCCGCGCAGCACCACGCCGGAAAGGATCGGCAGCATCGGCAGCACGCAGGGGGTGAACGTCAGGCCGACCCCAGCGAGGAAGAACAGCAGCAGCGACTTCCAGGTCCAGGCGTGTTCACCGCCGGCCGGGGTGCTTTTGCCGCCTTCGCCATCGATGCTCAGGCGTGCGGTTTCTGGCGGGTAGCACAGGCCTTTGTCGGCGCAGCCCTGGTAGCCCACCAGCAGGGTGAAGGCGCGCGGGTCATTGCGCGGGAGCTCGATATCGAGCACGCCGTGGTACACCTCGACATCGCCGAAGAACTCATCGTGCTTGGCCTCGCCCTTGGGGATGCTTGGTGTGCCCAGGGCAATGTCGGCCGGTTCGGTGCGGAACTGGAAACGGTGGCGATAGAGGTAGTAGCCGTCGGTTGCGACGAAGCGCAGCTTGATGGTTTGCGCATCGGCCTGGACCAGGCTGAGCTTGAACGCTTCGTGTACCGGCAGGAAGTCGGCGTTGTTGGCCAGCGAAGCTGCGCCGAGGGTGGCGCTGGGGCGGTTGTCGAGCAGGCCCGTGGCGAAGGCAGGGCTGGCCAGCAGCAGGAACAGCAGGAAAAACAGGCGGCGCATGGCGGACTCGCGAGGTGGAACGTGCTGGGCATGATAGCGGAGTTGGTGCGGGTTGGGGCCATGCTGGTGGCGGGGGCGACACATGGCCGCTGGCTCATGTGCTGCGGGTAAACCCGCACCCACCTCGTCCGCATAAACCTCAAGCCATGCGCTATCCCTGTGGGAGCGGGCATGCCCGCGAAGAGGCCGGTACAGGCCAACCTAGACTCTGAAGGCCCGCACCGCCCGGTTCAGTTCACCACCCAGGCTCAGCAACTGCTCGCCTTGCTCGCGCCCCTCGCCAATGCGCTGCAGGTTGTCCTCACCCAGCTCATGAATCCGCTCGCTGTGGTCGCGAATCTCACTCACGGCACCACTCTGCTGCGCCGTGACATCGGCAATCCGCACCGCAGTGTCCGAAATGGTGCGAATGGCACAGACGATCTCGTCCAGCGCCCCGTCCGCCGCCTGGGCCTGGTTGGCCGTGGCCTCGGCATGCTCAAGCTGCGCACGCATCCCGGCCACCGAACTTCTGGCTGCCTGCTGCAAGCGGTCGATCAGTGCCTGAATCTCGCCGGTCGCCCCGGTGGTGCGCTGTGCCAGCGAACGCACCTCATCGGCCACCACGGCAAAACCACGGCCCATCTCACCGGCGCGGGCCGCTTCGATCGCGGCATTCAGCGCCAGCAGGTTGGTCTGCTCGGCAATCGAGCGGATCACCGTCAGGACGCCGCCGATGGTGGCCGACTCCTCCGCCAGTTGCTCGATCATGCGGGCGTTGCCCTGCACCTCGTCGACCAACTCACGCAAGCCCGACAGGCTCTGGCCGATCACCGCCTGGCCCTGCTCCACTGCACGCCCGGCATCGCGGCTGGCGTCAGCTGCGGCGCTGGCGTCGCCGGCCACTTGCTGGATGGTCGCTTCCAGTTCACCCAAGGCATCGCGGATCTGCCCGGTGTCGCCGGCCTGGCGTTCGGCGCCGTCATGCAGGGCGGCGCTCATGCCGGCCAGGGCGTGGCTGCTGCCAGCCACCTGCTCGGCGTTGTGGCGTATGGTGCCGACCAGCTCTACCAGATACTGACGCAGGCGGTTGAGCGATTCCTGGATGTCGCGCAGTTCGCGGTTGGTCCTCCCCAGGGCGATGGCCTCGGCGAAATCACCCTCGGCCCAGCGCGACAGGGCAGGGGCCAGGCCGGTCAGGGTGCGCGCCAGGCGGCGTTGCAAGGTGTCGATCAGCAGGGCGATAAGCAGGATCAGGCCGATCATAAGGCCCTGGATGATTCGCACTTCAGCGGCAATTTTCGCATGCTGGGCGCGTACCTCGGGCTCCAGCGCCGCAATGGCCTGTTGCACGGCCTCCAGGCGCTGGCCGGTGCTGGCGGCCAGGGCGACGCGGCGCTCGATCTGTTCGCGGGTGCGCTGCAGCTCGGCCGGGTAGCGGCCGAGCAGGCTCTGCAGTTCGCGCTTGAGGCCGACGGCAATGTCTTCCTGCTGGGCGCTGGCCTGGGTTTCCAGGCCCATCATCGCGGCGAAGTCGTCGGCACCGGATTCGGCGGTATGGGTTACGCCGAGCAAGGGCAAGGCATCGATCGCCTGGGCCTGGGCACGGATCAGCTGCAGCTCACGCTCCACTTCGTCGGCCAGCTCCGGGCGGCCGCTGCTGACCAGCTTGTCCCGGGCCAGCGACAGGCGACCGAGGTGCACGGTGGCGTCGAGCAGTGGCACCAGGTAGCGGTTTGCGTCGGCGTTGCCGCTGTCGCGGGCGTAGCCGGCCATCTGTTCGAAGTTGGCACCCAGTTCCCGCTCGGCCTGCAGCAGCAGGGCTTGCGGGTCGCCGGCCAGCTTGCCGGCGGCCAGCAGCTCCTCGGCGGTAAAGGCCTGCAGGCTGTCCAGGCTGGGGCGCAGTTTGTCGGCCAGTTCGCTGGGCCAGTCGGCCAGCGCGGCCTGCAACTGCTGGTTGGCCTCCATCGCCGCGGCATGGCGCAGGGCATCGCCGCTGCCCAGGTACGCCTGGATGTTGCGGGCCGCCTGGTTCTGGAACTGCTGGGACAGGCCCAGGTAGCGCTCCATCAGTTGGTAGGGGCGCTCCAGGGCCCGTTGCGACCACCACAAGGTGGCGCCCAGGGCGATACACACGGTTACCAGCAACAGGGTGTTGAAATTGGTCAGCCACTTCAGGCGCATAGCCGCGAGCTTCCTGCGGGGGAGGGAGAGGTCGGTGGCTGAAGTTATTGCGATTTTGTGACGGGGTGATGACGACAGGGGGTTGGCGCCATAAAAAAGTGGCACAGTGCCTCTATTGGTGGCCGCCTGCACTGGCCTCTTCGCAGCACAAGGCTGCTCCTACAGCGCGTGCGATACCTGTAGAAGCAGCCTTGTGCTGCGAAGAGGCCAGTGCAGGCTATAAGAAACTCAAGGCTCCACACGGACTACACAATTACGCCCGGCATGCTTGGCCCGATACAGCGCCTCGTCCGCCGCACTGGCCATGGTCAGCGCATCCAGCCCCTCATCCAACTGCACCACCCCTGCACTGAAGGTGCACTGCAAGTCCCGTGGCTGCGCCGGGTAGAGGATCTCGGCAAAGCGCCTGCGGATTTCGTCCAGAACCTTGTGCGCCGCGTCCAGTGCGGTATTGGGCATGACAATGGCGAACTCTTCACCGCCGTAACGGCCAATGAAATCGGTCTTGCGCAAGCGCTGCTTGAGAAACAGCGCCAGGCTCTTGATCACCCGGTCGCCCATGGGGTGACCGTGGCGGTCGTTGATCTTCTTGAAGTGGTCGATGTCGAGCATGGCGAAGCACAACGGCAGCTGCTCGCGACGGGCGCGGAAGCTGCAGTCTTCCAGCAATTGCAGGATGTGGGTGTGGTTGTACAACCCGGTCAGGCTGTCGCGTACCATGCGCGCCTTCAGGTGCCGGGCGCGGGCGGCGCGGTTGCGCACGGTGGTGATCAGGTGGCGTGAGCGAAACGGCTTGGTCAGGAAGTCATCACCGCCTTCGCTCATGGCATCCAGCTGCTTGTCCAGGTCGTCCTCGGCAGACAGATAGATGATCGGCACACTCACATAACGGTCGCTGTGGCGGATCACCTTGGCCAGTTCGGGGCCGGTGCAGGCCGGCATGTACAGGTCGAGGATGATCAGGTCGGGCTGGAAGTCAGCCAGCTCGGCCATGGTGCGGATCGGGTCGGTCAGGCTGCGGGTGATCATGCCGGCGCTGGCCAGCACGCGCTCGGTGTACAGCGCCTGGGTGCGTGAGTCGTCGATGACCAGTACGCGCAACGGGTCGTGCTGGGTTGCATTGGTCAGCAGTTCGACCTTTTCCAACAGGCTGGAGGCTTCCAGGGTGCCGGTGAGGAAGTCCTGGCCACCGGCGCGCACGGCGGCCAGGCGGGTCGGGGTGTCGGTTTCGTGATGGCTGAAGAACAGCAGTGGTATATGTCGGGCCAGCCCCTGCTGCATCTGGGCAGCCAACAGCAAGCCTTGGCCGGCACCGTTGAAGTCGACATCCATGATGATGGCCGAGGGCGGGTATTCGCTGATCGAGGCCTGAAACGCCGCGGCGCTGGCAAGCGCCTGCACCACCAGGCCAAAGAATTCCAGTTGCTGGGCCAGGCGCTGGGCGCGTTCGTGGTCCTGCAGCAGGATGTACACCGGCTTGCGCAGGGGCGGCAGCAGCACCTGATCGAGCGGGTCGTCCTTGCGCAGGCCGCTACGCGTCAGCTGTTGGGCGGGGCACAGCGGGCTCGGCTCGGCTGCTTGGCTCATGTCCTGGCTACTTGTAGGTTGGGGTGTGCAGGGGCAATGATGGCTCTATGCTAGCAGTTCTTTTCAGGTGCGTGAGTGCCCTGTGTCAACAAAGCGGCCAGAACGAATATTCAGTTGCTGACCGATTGGTCGCTTATGCGTAAGGCGGTGTCTGCTTTATAGTGCTGCCACGCGGGCTTGCCGTGGCACCCTGGCGTAGGCCTGTGGTCCAAGCCCCTGAACCGTCGTGACTGATTAAGGACAAAGCCATGCTGGACTGGAAAAACCGCGAGGCCAAAGCCGAGCCCCGCGAGCGTGTCGACGGCCGTGGCGCCGCCGCCCGTAGCTATCTTGGCGGCCTCTGGAGCCGTGCCCTGGGGACCCTGATCGGGTTGTACCTGCTGGTGTGCATCGGCCTGGGCTGGTACTGGAGCCAGGAGCCGGAGCTGTTCCCGGTGCAGCAGAACGCCCAGGCCGCAGCCGAGCGTACCGGCCAGCAGATGGTGGTGGGCTACACCACTATCGAAACCCTCAAGACCGTGGCCGGCACCTTGCTGAACAAGCCTGGTGGCTACATTTCCAACGACCGCTTCCCGCCAGGGCTGTGGATGGACAACATGCCGAGCTGGGAATATGGCGTGCTGGTCCAGGTGCGCGACCTGTCCCGTGCCTTGCGCAAGGACTTCGCCCGTTCGCAGTCGCAGTCGACCGAAGACGCCGACCTGGCCAAGGCCGAGCCGCGTTTCAACTTCGACAACAAGAGCTGGATCCTGCCGTCGAGCGAGTCGGAGTTCGAAGAGGGCATCAAGTCGCTGACCCGCTACCAGACCCGTCTGGCTGCCGGCGACAAGGGCGCAATCTTCTATACCCGTGCCGACAACCTGAACAACTGGCTGGGTGACGTGGCCACCCGCCTGGGCTCGCTGTCGCAGCGCCTGTCGGCCAGCGTTGGCCGGGTCAAGCTCAACACCACGCTGAAGACCGAGTCGCTGGTCGCCGGCCAGGCGCCGCAGGTGGACGAGGAGCTGGTGGAAACCCCATGGCTGCAGATCGACAACGTGTTCTACGAAGCCCGTGGCCAGGCCTGGGCGCTGTCGCACCTGCTGCGCGCCATCGAGGTGGACTTTGCCGACGTGCTGGCGAAGAAGAACGCCACGGTCAGCGTGCGCCAGATCATCCGTGAGCTGGAAGCCTCGCAGGAAGCCCTGTGGAGCCCGATGGTGCTCAACGGCAGCGGCTTCGGCATGTGGGCCAACCACTCACTGGTCATGGCCAACTACATTTCCCGGGCCAACGCGGCGGTCATCGACCTGCGTCAGCTGCTGTCGCAGGGTTGATGATGGCGATCAGCCCGAACGAGGCCGCCCACCGGGCGGCTTCCGACCGAGAACTGGTCACCTGGGTGGATGAAGCCGACCGGGTGCTGGGTGCCTTGCCCCGGGCCGAACTGCGCGAGCGCGGCCTGATAGGGCGTTGCACGTTCATTCTGCTGTTCAACAGTGCCGGTGAACTGTGTGTGCACCGGCGCACCCTGAGCAAGGCGCTGTACCCGGGTTACTGGGATGTGGCGGCAGGCGGCATGGTGACGGCCGGGGAGGCGTATGCCGATTCGGCAGCGCGGGAGCTGGCCGAGGAGCTGGGGATCGACGGTGTGGAGCTGCGTTTTCATGAGCGGTTCTACTTTGACCAGCCGGATAACCACTTGTGGTGTGCGGTGTATTCGGCGGTGTCGGATGCGCCGTTGCGGTTACAGCCGGAAGAGGTGATCGAGGCGCGGTTCATTGGCCTGGAGCAGGCTGAGCAAGAAAGTCTGACCAAGCCGTATTGCCCGGACTCGTTGGCGGCGTTGCAGCGCTATAAAGCCAGCCTGGGATGACGCCGTGGACCGCTTTGCGGTCCTTTCGCGACACAAGGCCGCTCCTACATTGATCGGGGTACGCAGGGCTTTGTAGGAGCGGCCTTGTGTCGCGATCGGGCTGCAAAGCAGCCCCAGTGTCGAAAGGAGTCGCAAAACATTCGCAAAATGCCGCATTCCAGTACTTAGCAACAGCGGGATTTATCGTTACACTGCGCGCCCTTTTCGGGCTGCCGCAGGTCTTGTGGCAGTAGCGCCGCCCCTGCCAGAGTGGGGCTTCGCGGTCGGGCTCAACCCCCAGGGGCCGACCAGTTTTTGTCCTCAGCACAGAGGAACAAAAGTGGCCAAGAAAGCTTCTTCCTTCGCCGCCCTTGGCGGTCTCGTTTACTCCACCGACACCGGTCGGCACTGCCCCGACTGTAGCCAGCCGGTGGATGCCTGTACCTGCAAGCAGCAGGTCATCCCCGAAGGCGATGGCATTGCCCGTGTGCGCCGCGAAAGCAAGGGCCGCGGCGGCAAGACCGTGACCACCGTCACCGGCGTGCCGCTGCCGCTCGATCAGCTCAAGGAGCTGGCCTCTACCCTCAAGCGCCGCTGTGGTACCGGTGGCGCCCTGAAGGATGGGGTCATCGAAATCCAGGGCGACCATGTCGAACTGCTGATCGGTGAGCTGACCAAGCAGGGCTTCAAGGCGAAAAAATCCGGCGGCTGATGCGGCCACGCGATTTTTTGCCCAGTGCTTTCTAAACTCGTTGCCGTGACCAGGGTCTATCCAGGGCACGGACGAATCGTCATTTTTGGCTTTTACACTGCGCCCGCCTCCTTGCGGGGCAGTGTCTTCGACTTATCTATAGGGGACTTGAATGTCCGTACGACGCACACGCAAAGACGATGGTAGCCAATGGACCGTGGCCGACAGCCGCAGTGTTTATGGCATCCGCCATTGGGGCGCTGGTTATTTCGCCATCAATGAAGCCGGGCGCGTCGAAGTACGCCCCAACGGCCCGAAAAGCGCACCGATCGACCTGTTCGAACAGGTCGACGAACTGCGCCAGAGCGGCCTGTCGCTGCCATTGCTGGTGCGCTTCCCCGACATTCTGCAGGACCGCGTGCGCCAGCTGACCGGCGCCTTCGATGCCAACATCGCGCGCCTGGAATACCAGAGCAAGTACACCGCGCTGTACCCGATCAAGGTCAACCAGCAGGAAGCGGTGGTGGAAAACATCATCGCCACGCAGAACGTCTCCATTGGCCTGGAAGCCGGCTCCAAGCCTGAGCTGCTGGCAGTGCTGGCGCTGGCGCCGAAGGGTGGCACCATCGTCTGCAACGGCTACAAGGACCGCGAGTTCATCCGCCTGGCGCTGATGGGCCAGAAGCTCGGCCACAACGTGTTCATCGTCATCGAGAAAGAGTCGGAAGTGGCCCTGGTGATCGACGAGGCCGCCGAGCTCAAGGTCAAGCCGCAAGTCGGCCTGCGCGTGCGCCTGTCGTCGCTGGCCTCGAGCAAGTGGGCCGACACCGGTGGCGAGAAGTCCAAGTTCGGCTTGTCCGCCGCCCAGCTGATTTCGGTGGTACAGCGCTTCCGCGATGCCGGCCTGGACCAAGGTATCCGCCTGCTTCACTTCCACATGGGCTCGCAGATCGCCAACCTGGCGGACTACCAACACGGCTTCAAGGAAGCCATCCGTTACTACGGTGAGCTGCGTGCGCTGGGCCTGCCGGTCGACCATATCGACGTTGGCGGTGGTCTGGGCGTGGACTACGACGGTACCCATTCGCGCAATGCCAGCTCGATCAACTACGACATGGACGACTACGCCGGCGTGGTGGTGGGCATGCTCAAGGAATTCTGCGACGCGCAGGGCCTGCCGCACCCGCACATCTTCTCCGAGAGCGGCCGTTCGCTGACCGCCCACCACGCCATGCTGGTGATCCAGGTGACCGACGTTGAGAAGCACAACGACGACGTGCCGACCATCGAGAACAAGGAAGCCCTGCCCGAGACCGTGCAGTGGCTGGTCGACCTGCTCGGCCCGACCGATATCGAGATGGTGACCGAGACCTACTGGCGCGCCACCCACTACATGGGTGACGTGGCTGCGCAGTATGCCGATGGCAAGATCAGCCTGGCCGAGAAGGCCCTGGCCGAGCAGTGCTACTTTGCCGTGTGCCGCCGCCTGCACAACTCGCTGAAAGCCCGCCAGCGCTCGCACCGCCAGGTGCTGGACGAGCTGAACGACAAGCTGGCCGACAAGTACATCTGCAACTTCTCGGTGTTCCAGAGCCTGCCGGACACCTGGGCCATCGGCCAGGTATTGCCGATCATCCCGCTGCACCGCCTGGACGAAGAGCCGATGCGTCGTGCCGTGCTGCAGGACCTGACCTGCGACTCCGACGGCAAGATCAACCAGTACGTCGACGAGCAGAGCATCGAGACCAGCATGCCGGTGCACGCGGTGAAGGAGGGCGAGGATTACTTGCTGGGTGTGTTCCTGGTCGGTGCCTACCAGGAAATCCTCGGTGACATGCACAACCTGTTCGGTGACACCGACTCGGTGAACATCTACCAGAACGCCGACGGTAGCGTGTACCACGCCGGTATCGAGACCCACGACACCATCGAAGACATGCTGCGCTATGTGCACCTGTCGCCGGAGGAGTTGATGACGCATTACCGTGACAAGGTGGCCAGCGCCAAGATCACTGCGCGGGAGCGGACTCAGTACCTGGATGCGTTGCGCCTTGGTCTGACCCGGTCTTCGTACCTGTCGTCGTGATCCTCGGGGGCCGCTTTGCGGCCCATCGCGACACAAGGCCGCTCCTACAGGGGACCGCGAAACCACATGGAATTGCGGTTTCGCGGGAAATCGCGGCGCGAGCTTTTGTAGGAGCGGCCTTGTGTCGCGATCTGAGGGCGCAGCCCTCACCGCGTCATACTCGGTAATGATCCACCGGCGATGCATTTCATCGCCATGCCTATCCTGTGAATGCAATGTTCAAAGGAAGTCGACATGGATCGTCACGGCAACCATCGCTTGCGCCAAGGGCGCTTTTCAGAGCCAGGCCGGCTCTACCTGCTAACCACCATCACACGCCATCGCCTCCCGTTGTTCGAGAACCTCTGGTTTGCGCGTTCGGCCATTCAGCAATTGCGGCTGAGTGATCGAGAGGGGAGTTGCCGTTCGCTGGCCTGGGTCTTGATGCCGGACCATTTGCACTGGCTGATCGAGCTTGGCCCGACCAGCCTGGGCAAACTCATGTGTGCCTTCAAGTCGCGAAGCAGTTGCGCGCTCTACCGTACAGGTGCCGAGCGACAGCACATCTGGCAACCCGGCTTTTACGACCGAGCGCTGCGCAAGGAGGAGGATGTAAAGGCCGCTGCCCGCTACATCATCGCCAATCCCATTCGGGCTGGCCTGGTGCGGCGGGCTGGTGATTATCCACATTGGGATTGTGTGTGGCTGTGAATCCGCAGGTGATCGCGATACCAGGCCATCTCCATGTAGGAGCGGCCTTGCGTCGCGATGGGCCGCAAAGCGGCCCCGGCATTACTGAATCCACTCACCTTTTTCCTGCAACCGCCATCCCACCCACCCCAACGTCACTGCCCGCAACCCCATGAACCCGAGAAACGCCAACCACAACCCATGGTTGCCAAACCCACTCATGAGCACCCCCAAGGGCAGCGCAATCACCACCGAAACCAACATCGCATTACGCATCTCCCGCGCCCGGGTCGCGCCTATGAACAAGCCATCCAGCAAATAACTCCACACCGCAATCAACGGCAGCAATGCCAGGTACGGCAGGTACGGATAAGCCGCTGCCCGCACACTCTCGATGTCGGTCTGCAAATCGATGAACAGGTGCCCGCCCAGCAGGAACAACCCGGCAAACCCCAGGCTGATGATCAGCGACCAGCCACAGGCCACCACCAGCGAGCGGCGCAATGTGTCGCGGTCGCGGGCGCCAATGGCATGGCCGCACAGGGCCTCTACCGCGTGCGCCAACCCGTCAAGCGCATAGGCAGTCAGCAGCAGGCCGTTGAGCAGCAGGGCATTGGCCGCCACGGTGGCTTCGCCCAGACGAGCGCCTTGCACGGTGATCAGCAGGAACACCAGTTGCAGCGCCAGGCTGCGCAGGAAGATGTCGCGGTTCACCGCCAGCAGCGGTCGCCAGGCCTGCCAGCGCTTGAGCGCCGCCCACACGATCTGCCCCGGGTAGGCGCGCAGGGCCGGGCGGGTCAGGGCCAGGCCGAGCAGGGCGGCGCTCCATTCTGCAATCACCGACGCCCGCGCCGAACCTAGTACGCCCCAGCCCAGGCCAAGCACGAACCACAGGTTCAAGGCGATGTTCAGCAGGTTGGTGGTCAGCAGGATGGCCAGTGGTGCCCTGGCGTTCTGGGTGCCGAGGAACCAGCCGACCAGGGCGTAGCTGGCCAGTGCCGCGGGCAGGCCAAGCAAGCGGGTATGGAAGAAGTCTTCGGTGGCTTGCTGCAGGGCCGCGCTGGGTTGCATCGCGTGCAGCGCCAGCTGGCTGAAGGGCAGGGCCAGCAGGCCGATCAGCAGGGCGAAGCCGACCGCCAGCAACAGCCCTTGTACCAGTACCTGGCGCAACGCTGCCCCGTCGCCTCGGCCGGCGGCCTGGGCGGCGAAGCCGGTGGAGCCCATGCGCAGGAAGCCCATCAGGCCGACCATGAAGGTGAACAGCGTGGCGCCCACGGCTACGGCACCCAACTGGTGGGCGTGGGGGAGGTGGCCGATGACCGTGCTGTCGACCAGGGCTACCAGCGGCACGGAGATGTTGGACAGGATCATCGGCGCGGCCAGGGCCCAGACCTTGTGGTGGGTGGGGCGGTGCTGCCAGTCGGTGGTCAGTGAGGTCATCGGGCGTCCTGGGGAATCCTGGGGCTGCTGCGCAGCCCTTTCGCGACACAAGGCCGCTCCTACAGGAACCGCAAGGCCTTCCAGGTTGCCGCGGTCTCTGTAGGAGCGACCTTGTGTCGCGAAAGGGGCGCAAAGCGCCCCCCGCTTTTCTAAATTGCCAGCAGTGTACCGGCCATGCAGCTAATTCGCGCGACCATAGTTGCGCTATAGTTGCTGCCCTCACGTACACGCTGCCAAAGAGTTCTACTCCATGTTCAACAAAGGATTGTTGCTGGCCTGCGCGCTGGCTTTGCTCAGTGCCTGTGACTCTTCGACGCCGGACAAGCCGGCGCCATCCGAAAAGCCGGCGGCCACAGCGCCCGCCGCCACCCCGGCACCCCAACGCGAAGACCCGGCCGTACTCGCCAAACGCTACGAGGGCCGCGAGCTGACGGTGCTGGATGTTTCCGAAGTGCAGCTCGATGGCGCCGCGACGCTGTCGATCAGCTTCTCCGCGCCGCTGGATGCCAAGCAGGACTTCGCCAGCAAAGTGCACCTGGTCGACACCGTCAAAGGCAAGCTCGACGGCGCCTGGGAACTGTCCGACAACCAGATGGAGCTGCGTCTGCGCCATCTGGAGCCGCAGCGCAAGCTGGTGCTGACCGTCGACAAGGGCCTGCTGGCGGTCAATGGCAAGCAACTGGACAGCGAGTCGATCAGC
Organism: Pseudomonas sp. s4; assembly: GCF_046764235.1. Lineage (NCBI taxonomy): Bacteria > Pseudomonadati > Pseudomonadota > Gammaproteobacteria > Pseudomonadales > Pseudomonadaceae > Pseudomonas > Pseudomonas sp. s4. The sequence goes on from NZ_CP177209.1 coordinate 768,315, forward strand.
CGCCTGGAAACCCGCGACATGCAGCCGACCATCGGCTTCGCCAGCCGCGGTTCGCTGCTGCCCACGCGCCTGGCCGAGGGCCTGCCGGTGATCGCCCTCAACGTCGACAAGGTCGATGTCGAGTTCTTCCGCGTGAAGCCGGACATGCTCTCGACCTTCCTGGTCAACTGGGGGCGCAACAGCAGCCTTTACTACTACCAGTCCAAGGAAACCCTGGACATGGCCGATCTGGTCTACAGCGGCCGCTTCGACCTCAACCCCGCACGCAACACCCGCGAGACCGTGCTGCTGCCGATCGCCGGCATCAAGCCGCTGCAGGAGCCAGGCGTGTACCTGGCGGTGATGCGAGCCTCGGGCACTTACGACTACTCGCAACCAGCGACCCTGTTCACTCTCAGCGACATCGGTGTGTCCGCGCATCGCTACCGTGACCGCCTCGATGTGTTCGCCCAGGCCCTGGAAGGTGGCAAGGCGATGAACGGCGTCAACCTGGAAATCCATGACGACAAGGGCAAGCTGCTGGCTCAGGCCAGCACCGACAGCGATGGCCACGCCCAGCTGCCGATCACGCCCAAGGCCGACACCCTGATCGCCACCCAAGGCGTGCACACCACCCTGCTGCGCCTGAGCAGCGCGGCGCTGGACCTGGCCGAGTTCGACATCACCGGCCCGCAGGCCAACCCGCTGCAGTTCTTCATCTTCGGCCCGCGTGACCTGTATCGCCCCGGTGAAACGGTGTTGCTCAACGGCCTGCTGCGCGACCAGGACGGCAAGCCGGTCAAGGCGCAGCCAGTGAGCGTGGAAGTGCGTCGCCCGGATGAGCAGGTCAGCCGCAAGTTCGTCTGGGAAGCCGACGGCAATGGCCTGTACCAGTACCAGCTGCAGCTGGCCAGCGAGGCCCCGACCGGCCGCTGGCAACTGCTGCTCGACCTGGGGGGCGGGCGCAAGCAGGTGTATGAATTTCTCGTCGAAGACTTCCTGCCCGAGCGCCTGGCGCTGGAACTCAAAGGCAGCAGCAAACCGTTGTCTCCGGATCAGGATGCGCGTATCCAGGTCAATGGCCGTTACCTTTACGGCGCCCCGGCTGCCGGCAACCGCCTGAGCGGCCAGGCCTATGTTCGCCCGCTGCGCGAGGCGGTACCAGCGCTGCCTGGCTACCAGTTCGGCTCGGTCACCGAAACCGAGCTGAACCAGGACCTGGAGCTGGACGAAGTTACCCTCGACCAGGCCGGCAAGGCCGTGGTCGATATCGAAAGCCGCTGGGCCGAAGCCCGCTCGCCGCTGCAACTGACCGTGCAGGCCAGCCTGCAGGAGTCCGGTGGCCGGCCGATTACCCGCCGCCTGGAACAACCCATCTGGCCGGCCGAGCGCCTGCCGGGCCTGCGTGGCCTGTTCGACGGCGAGGAAACCGACAGTGACGGGCCGGTGGAGTTCGAGTTCCTGGTGGCCGACCGCAACGGCAAGAAACTGGCGGCCAACGACCTCAAGGTGCGGCTGGTGCGCGAGCGCCGCGACTACTACTGGAACTACTCGCAGAGCGATGGCTGGAGCTACGCCTACAACGAGAAGTTCCTGACCCAGAGCGAAGAGACCGTAAGCGTCAAGGCCGGCTCCACCGCCAAGCTGAGCTTCCAGGTGGAATGGGGCCCTTACCGTGTCGAGGTGGAGGACCCGGAGACGGGCCTGGTGTCCAGCGCGCGCTTCTGGGCAGGCTATCGCGCCCAGGACAACGCCGAAGGCGGCGCGGTGCGGCCGGACCAGGTCAAGCTGGCGCTGGACAAACCGGCCTACGCCGACGGCGCTACCGCCAAGGTCACCGTCACCCCGCCCGCAGCCGGCAGTGGCTACCTGATGATCGAGTCCAGCGATGGCCCGCTGTGGTGGCAGGAGATCGACGTTCCCGCCGAGGGCAAGACGTTCGATGTGCAACTGGACAAGCAGTGGGCACGCCATGACCTGTACATCAGCGCGCTGGTGATCCGCCCGGGTGAGCGCAAGGCCAACGCCACGCCGAAACGCGCGGTGGGCGTGCTGCACCTGCCGCTGAACCGCGCCGAACGCAAGCTGGCGGTGAGCCTGCAGGCTCCGGAAAAAATGCGCCCGAAACAGCCGCTGACCGTGAAGATCAAGGCTGCAAATGCCGATGGCAGCGTGCCTGAACGGGTGCATGTGCTGTTGTCGGCGGTGGACGTGGGCATCCTCAACATCACCGACTTCAAGACCCCCGACCCATTCGCCAGCCTGTTCGGGCGCAAGGCTTACGGTGCTGACCAGCTGGATATCTACGGCCAGTTGATCGAAGCCGGCCAGGGCCGCCTGGCCAGCCTGGCATTTGGTGGTGACGCAGCGATGGCCAAGGGTGGCAAGCGCCCCAACACCACGGTGACCATCGTCGCCCAGCAGAGCCTGCCGGTGACCCTGGACGACAAGGGCGAGGGCCAGGCCACGGTCGATATCCCCGACTTCAATGGCGAACTGCGGCTGATGGCCCAGGCCTGGACCGAGGAACAGTTCGGCATGGCCGAAGGCAAGACCGTGGTCGCCGCGCCGCTGATCGCCGAACTCTCGGCGCCGCGTTTCCTGGCCGGTGGCGACCGTACCAGCCTGGCGCTGGACCTGGCCAACCTGTCTGGTCGTGCCCAGCAACTGAATGTTGAAATCAGCACCGAAGGGCAGCTGAGCCTGGCGGCCAACGCCGTGCAAAACGTAGCCCTGGCTGAAGGCCAGCGCTCGACGCTGATGATCCCGGTACAGGCCCAGGGTGGCTTGGGGCAGGGCAAGGTACATGTGCGGGTTACTGGCCTGCAGCTGCCGAACGAGCCGACCGGCGCGTTCGAACGCGAGTGGACGCTGGGCGTGCGCCCGGCCTACCCGGCGATGCTCAAGCACTACCGCGTGGCCTTGAAGGACCAGCCATGGACCCTGCCTGAAGCAGACCTGGCTGCCTTCGAACCCGCCGGGCTTGAAGCCAGCCTGGCCCTGTCGAGCCGGCCACCGCTGAACCTGGCCGAGCAGATCCGTGCCCTCGAAGCATACCCCTACGGTTGCCTGGAGCAGACTACCAGCGGCCTCTATCCGTCGCTGTACGCCGATGCCGACAGCCTCAAGCGCCTGGGCATCAAGGGCGAGCCAGCCGATGTGCGCAAGCGCAAGATCGAGATGGGTATCGAGCACCTGCTGGGCATGCAGCGCTACAACGGCAGCTTCGGCCTGTGGAGCTCGGACAGCGAAGAAGAATACTGGCTGACCGCCTATGTCACCGACTTCCTGCTGCGCGCCCGTGACCAAGGCTATGGTGTGCCCGCCGAAGCGCTGAAGAAGGCCAGCGAGCGCCTGCTGCGCTACCTGCAGGAGCGCAACCTGATCGAAGTCGACTACAGCGAGAACGCCGAACACACCCGCTTCGCCGTGCAGGCCTATGCGGCATTGGTGCTGTCGCGCAGCCAGCAGGCGCCCCTGGGTGCCCTGCGTGGCCTGTTCGAACGCCGCGCCGACGCCCGCTCTGGCCTGCCACTGGTGCAACTGGCGGTGGCGCTGGACAAGATGGGCGACAAGCCGCGTGCCGAGCAGGCCCTGCAGGCAGGCCTGGGCATCAGCCGCGGTAAAGGCTGGATGGCCGACTATGGTAGCGCCCTGCGTGACCAGGCACTGATCCTGGCGCTGCTGCAGGAAAGCAACCTGGCCAGCCGCCAGGTCGACCAGCGCCTGTTCGCCCTGTCGGATGAACTGGCGGCCAACCGCTGGCTGTCGACCCAGGAGCGCAATGCACTGTTCCTGGCCGGCCGTGGCCTGCTGGGCAAGCCGGAAGGCCAGTGGCAGGCGCGCCTGGACAGCGCGGGCGAAGTGCGCGAGTTCAACAATGCCGAGTCCGGCATGAAGCTCGAAGGCCCGTTGCTGGCTTCGCCATTGAGTGTGCAGAACCAAGGTAGCGAAACGCTGTACCAGCAACTGACCTTGTCGGGTTACCCACGCCAGGCGCCTGCGGCCGGTGGCAACGGCATGCAGATCCGCCGTGAGTACCTGGGCATGAATGGTCAGCCGTTGGACCTGCATAACCTGCGCAGCGGCGACCTGGTGCTGGTGCACCTGGTGCTCAAGGCTGAAGACCGGGTGCCGGATGCGCTGGTGGTGGACTTGCTACCGGCGGGCCTGGAGCTGGAAAACCAGAACCTGGCGCAAAGTGCCGCCAGCCTGGAAAACGCCAGCAGTGCGGTGAAGGAATGGCGCGAATCGATGCAGAACGCCAGCGTGGTGCACCAGGAGTATCGCGATGATCGTTACGTCGCCGCGCTCAAGCTGGACAGCTATGGCACCACCCACCTGCTGTACCTGGCTCGGGCGGTGACCCCGGGCACCTATCGCGTGCCGCCGCCGCAGGTTGAATCGATGTACCGGCCAAACCTGCAGGCCGTGGGGGATGGGCAAGGGGAGATGACCGTAAAAGCCCGCTAGAATTTTGTCGCCTTTACCGGCCTCATCGCCGGCAAGCCAGCTCCCACAGGATGGAGCATGGCTTGAGGGCGACGCGGTCGAGGTGGGAGCTGGCTTGCCGGCGATTGGGCCGCAACGCGGCCCCCGGCCCTGTTCAGTGAATCACCCAGCTCATCACCCACAACCCCAGCAACAGCCAGATGATCCCGAGGATGATCGAGGCGCGCATGAACGCGCGGATTGCCGAGTACAGCAGCACCAGCCCGATGATCAGGGCGAGGATGCTGAGCAGCGAGGTCTCCATGCCCAAGGTGCGCGCCAGGCCATCGATGAAATTGCCACCGGCATTGGCCAGCAGGTTGAACAGCCCGCTCAATGCGTCGACGATGAAGCGGATCAATGACCCCAGCGCCTGGCCCAGCCACTCGAAAAAACCTTCTACATGCATAGTTGCTTCCTGATGAACGAATCGGCGATGTTGCCGTTCCCAAGCCTTTGGCCATCACCTGGCCAGGTCGGTTCCCGATGCCAAGCTTAACGCGGCCGCATACCCGTGCGGGCAGGCTGTTGCGCGCCACGGTGATCGGCATGCTGGTACTGTTCGGCCTGTTGTGGCTGGCTGACCGCCTATGGCCGCTGCCCATGCCCGGAGACGACCTGGCCCGCGTGGTGCTGGCCGAGGACGGCACGCCGTTGTGGCGCTTTGCCGATGCCGATGGCGTATGGCGCTACCCGGTCAGCTCCGACGAAGTCTCGCCGCTGTATCTGCAGGCGCTGCTCACCTACGAAGACCGCTGGTTCTACAGCCACCCCGGAGTCAACCCGCTGGCCCTGGCTCGCGCTGCCTGGCTGAACCTGCGTGGCGGGCGTGTGGTGTCGGGCGGCAGCACGCTGTCGATGCAGGTCGCACGCCTGCTCGACCCGCATGAGCGCACCCTGGCCGGCAAGCTGCGCCAACTATGGCGCACGGCGCAGCTGGAATGGCACTTGTCCAAGCGCGAAATCCTGCAGATCTACCTGGACCGCGCGCCCTTCGGCGGCACCCTGCAGGGCGTGGCGGCGGCCAGCTGGGCCTACCTTGGCAAGTCGCCCATGCACCTGACCCCGGCCGAAGCGGCGCTGCTGGCCGTGCTGCCCCAGGCGCCCAGCCGCTTGCGCCCGGACCGTCACCCCGAGCGTGCGCAGCGCGCCCGGGACAAGGTGCTGCAACGCCTGGCCGAATACCAGGTGTGGCCGGCTCAGCAAATCCGTGAGGCTGCCGAAGAGCCGCTTGTGCTGGCGCCACGTCAGGAGCCGGCTCTCGCGCCGTTGCTGGCCCGGCGCCTGAACAGCGCCGACAGCCCGCCGCTGATCCGTACCACGCTCGACGCCGCACTGCAGCGGCGTCTCGAAGACCTGCTGCTGGGTTGGCGGGCACGGCTGCCGGAGCGCACCTCCGCCGCCATCCTGGTGGTCGATGCGCAGACGATGGCGGTGCGTGCCTACCTGGGTTCTATCGACCTGGCCGACGAGCGCCGCTTCGGGCATGTCGACATGGTGCGTTCGTTGCGCTCGCCGGGCTCCACTCTAAAGCCGTTCCTCTACGGCATGGCACTGGATGATGGCCTGATCCATTCCGAGTCGTTGTTGCAGGATGTGCCGCGACGCTATGGCGACTACCGCCCCGGCAACTTCTCCATGGGCTTCAGCGGGCCGGTGTCGGCCAGTTCGGCGCTTGCGCTGTCGCTCAACCTGCCGGCGGTGCAGCTGTTGGAGGCCTATGGTCCGAAACGCTTTGCCGCGCAACTGCGCATGGCGGGCATGCCGCTGATATTGCCGCCTCTGGCAGAGCCCAACCTGTCGTTGATCCTGGGTGGCGCGGGCAGCCGCCTGGAGGACCTGGTGGGTGGCTACGCTGCGCTGGCGCGGGGTGGCAATAGTGCGAGGGTGCGCCTGCAACCACAGGATCCGTTGCTGGAACGGCGCCTGCTGTCGCCAGGGGCGGCGTGGATCATCCGGCGCATCCTCAGCGGCCAGGCGCGCCCCGACCGCGACCCGCATGCCGAGCTGGTGCAACGCCCGCAACTGGCGTGGAAGACGGGCACAAGCTACGGCTTTCGCGATGCCTGGTCGATCGGCGTGGGCCCGCGCTACCTGATCGGCGTATGGATTGGCCGCCCCGATGGCACACCGGTCCCCGGCCAATTCGGGCTGGCTTCGGCAGCGCCGCTGATGCTGCAGGTGCACGACCTGCTGAGCAACCGTGACAGCCAGCGTGGCATCAGCGTGCCGGTGGAGCGGGTGCCGGCGAACGTCGGCGTGGCTGCGATCTGTTGGCCACTGGGCCAGCCGATGAGCAAAAAGGACCCCAACTGCCGGCGTCAGCGTTTCGCCTGGACTTTGGACGGCACTACGCCGCCAACCCTGCAGGCCGCCGACCAGCCACTCGGCCTGGGCCTGCGCGAAAGCGTATGGGTCAACGACCAGGGGCTGCGCGTCGATGGCAGTTGCCCGGGCGCCAAGGCCCGCGATATCGCCCTATGGCCCGCCCCGCTGGAGCCTTGGCTGCCACGTGTGGAGCGGCGTGCGGCGCGCCTGCCGGCCATCGACCCGGCCTGCCCGCCGCAGGTGCCGGCCAGCGCGCCACCGCTTTCGATCGTGGGCGTGCGCCCAGGCGACAACCTGCGCCGCCCGGCCACCAGCAGCGAGCCGTTGCAACTGCATGTGTCGGCACTGGGCGGCGGCGGTCGGCGCTGGTGGTTCCTCAACGGCCAGCCATTGGGCGAAACCCAGGGCCAGGACAGCCTGCTGGTGCGCTTCCAACAGGTAGGCCAGGCCGAAATCAGCGCGCTGGATGAAAGCGGCGAGACGGCGCGCGTGGCGTTCCAGATCAGCGAGTAGCCGTTCGACGAGGGCCGAGGCAGCACCTACGCTTGCAGGTAACGGGTGTGACCGGCTGGCGCCCCTGATGCCTGACAGTCAAGCAATTTGGGGCCGCTTTGCGGCCCTTCGCGGGCACGCCCGCTCCCACAGGTTTGGTGCTGGGTTCAGGAAAGCGCGATCTCGGTGGGAGCGGGCGCGCCCGCGAAGGGCTGCAACGCAGCCCCAGGGAACATGGAGCGCCCTATGCGTCCTCTGGCCGTGCCCCTATTGTTGCTGCCTTGGGCACTTGCGGCCCATGCCGAGCCTTTGCCGGGTTTTCTCGACAGCCATGAGTACGAACGTCGCCTGCCCAGCGCCAACCTTCCAATAGACGCCTACCGCCCGGTCAGCGCTCACCTGCAGCTGGCTGGGGTGGAGGGTGACAGCCCCGCGTGGGCGCCTGCGAATACCCCGCTGGTGCTGCATAAAGTGCGCTTCGAAGGCGGCACGGTGTTCCCCTTGAGCGACCTGCGCGAACACTACCAACCGCTGATCGGGCGCCAGACCACGTTGGGCGAGCTGCAGCAGTACACCGCGCGCCTGACCCAGCGCTATCGGCAGGAAGGCTACCTGTTGTCGTACGCCTACCTGCCGCCGCAGGAAGTGGCCGATGGCCGGGTCAATGTGGTGCTGGTCGAAGGTTATATCCGTGATTACCGCGTGGACGGCGATATCGGCCCGGCCGGCGCCTATCTGCATCAGCTGCTGGAGCGGCTTGCCACCGAGCGCCCGCTGACCCGAGAAACGCTGGAGCGCTACCTGGGCCTGGCCGAGCGCCTGCCGGGGGTAACGATAGAGCCGCAGCTGGCCGTGGCGCAAACCGCTGATGGTGCTGCGCGGTTGACCGTGCATGCGCAGCGCAAGCCGTTCAGCGCTGCTGTTATCGTTGCTGATGGCAACCGCGACGATGCGCAGGCGCTGCTGACGGCAACCAGCCACGCCCAGACCCGCTTTGCCGAACAGATCGAGGCCAGCCTGTTGCTGCCGCCGGGGGATGACCAGGTGCATTACCAGCGCCTGGCCTACAGCCAGTACCTGGACGCGGGCGGCAGCCAGCTGCTGCTGTCGGCTTCGCGCTACCGCAGCGAACCCGGCACGCGGATTCGTCTGGACGATGGCCGTGACATCACCCGCAAGCGCGACAGCGATCGCTATGCGATCGGCCTGCGCCAGCCGGTGATCGTCAGGCCGGATGAATGGATGGTGGTGCAGGGGCAGGTGTATTCGGTCAGTGAGCACTTCGAGGACCGGGTAGATGGGTTGCCATCGGCACGGGACTACGACACCTACGTGCGTGCGCTGTCATTCGAGGGCGACTGGCGCAAGGTGGAAGAGGGCCGTTTGCGCATCGTCAGCGCCGGGGTCTATCAGGGCCTGGATTATCTGGGGGCGCGTAGCGATGCCGACTACGATCTGGATTTTCTGCGGTTGCGGCTTTCCGGCTTGCAGAGCAACACGTTGCTAGGTAACTGGCAGGGGGTGGTGTCCGGGGCGTTGTACTGGAGCGATGACCAGCTGCCTGACAGCGAGCGTGCGGGATTTGGCGGGCAAAATTTCGGCCGTGGCTACCCGCGCGACCAGGCGGACGGCGACAAGGGCTGGGGTTTGGCTTACGAGGTGAACTACAGCATGCACGGCAGCTGGCTGGCGTTGGTGCAGCCCTATGTGGTGGTGGACACGGCGCAGGCATGGCATAACCGAGGGCCTGTGGAGGATGCCCACCTGGCTTCGGCGGCGCTTGGGGTGCGATTGGGCGATGGGCGCTTGTTCAATGTGGCGCTGGAGGTGGCCAAGCCTTTGGCCGATGTGGCATTGGACAGCCTGGACCGCGCGCCGCGCGTGACGTTAAAACTGGCTATCCAGTTGTAACAGGTGAACCGAGGATCTGTAGGAGCAGCCTTGTGCTGCAAAGAGGCCATTTCAGGCGCAATCTTTTGTATGCCATGAGGGCCCTTTCGCAGCGCAAGGCTGCTCCTACAAAAAAGCGGTGTGCCTACCGGTCACTCAATGGGTAGTAAACCGCTGATGCACCGGCGACGAACTGGGTGTCAGTGCCAGTGCCAGCTGGGTGCGGTTGTGCATGTGGGTCAGGCGCAGCACCTGCGACACATACAGCTTCACGGTATTCTCGGTAATGCCCAGCTCACAGGCGATCTGGTAGTTGGTCTGGCCCTTGCCCACCAGGCGGGCTACTTCCAGCTGGCGTGGCGACAGCTTCTCGAACGCCGCTGGCAGTTCGCTTTCACTCTCGTCCACATCGCTGGCACGCCGGTGCATGCCCTGGCCCCGGGCTTTTTGCAGGTCCTGGTAAAGCTCGTCCATCGACTCTGCCAGCTCTTGCAGACGCTGGCTCAACCCGCCCAGCTCGCGGAAGCTGCGCTGGCGCTCCTGCACGGCCTGTTCCTGGCGGCGTACGCCCTCCAGCAGTTCATTGAGGTCCATGGGTTTCTGGTAGTAATCGGCAAAGCCCTCGCGCAACGCTCGGATCACATCCTGCTTCTCCGCTCGACCGGTCACCATGATGGCCTCGAACGCGCGCTGCCCGCCTTGTATCTTCAGTTCGCGGACCAGTTCAATACCATCACGACCAGGCATGTGCAGGTCACAGATGACCACGCCAATGGTCTCGTCTGCCAGGTAACGTTCCAGGGCTTCGTCAGTGGAGTGGGCCGGCAGGCAGCGGTAACCCTTGGTTTCGAGAAACTCACACAATTGTTCGACTATCACTGGTTGGTCATCGACCACCAATATCTTCACATCACTGAATGCTCTGGACACGATCAACTCCCTGTCGTTACGCGGTCCTGCTCCCGGGCCAAGCGCTCTGCAAACTAAAAATAGTCGGGGGTAGTGGATTTGTACAAATTACATATTCTGTACAGCCATCGGACCACGAGATTGCTCACTGGATCCATACAGCAGTCAAAAGAAAACCGGTGAGCACATAGGGGACGAACGCCTGCTTGTCACCCATTTCCTCGGTCAAAGCCTGCAAGCGCTTTTTTACCTTGGGGTTGAGCAACGTCCACAGGCGCCGGCGGGTAAGCAGCCACAGCAGCACGCTGACGCCGGCGCCGATGAAGGTGCCAAGCACGTATTGCGGGCTGGTGGCCAGGGCCAGGGCGCCCATCAGCTTGACGTCATCGGCACCGAAACGGCCGAGCATGTAGCCGGGCAGGGTCAGCAACATGACGATGGCCAGCGCCCATCCGGCATCGCTGGCATCGGCGCCGATCCAGCTGCGGCCAGTGGCGAAAAGCCAAGCCAGGGCACAGGCAGCCACACCCAGGGTGAGCATGTTGGATATCTGGCGTTGACGCACGTCCTGTTCGGAGCACAAGGCAAGCCACAGCAGGAGAACAATGCTTTGCATTGGCAGGTCGCCCTTCCCAAATGTTGAACACATCTACCCGGTCAGTCAGGTTTCCTTAAGTGAAGATAGACGGGAACCTGCGGGGAGTGGAGCGGGAGAGGGAAAAAGGCGTGGCCGGGATGGATTTTGTCGCTGTTGAAACAGGCCTCGCAGGCGACCCTTGTGGGAGCGGGTTCACCCGCGAACACCGGCAAAGCCGGTGCCATGCACCGCGTTGTTTTCTTCGCGGGTAAACCCGCTCCCACAGGGGCTGCGGTGCCTGCATAACCGCGCTCGGTGTTACTTCTTGCTCCCCGGCGGGTAGTTGGCCAACACCTTGGTCACGGTGTTTTGGATCGCGCTGTTGCGTTCCTCGGGGCTTGGCGGGTAGTTGTTCATGATCTGCTCGGCACTGCCGCGCCACACCAGCTTGCCGTCACGCCCATCGAACAGGTCGATCTGGATAGTGGCGACCTTGTAGTCGACGCTGCGAGTTTCGTTGTACATCGGGCCACCCCAGTAGCCGCCCCAGTAGCCTCCCCAGCCACCGCCGTAGTTGGTGGTGATCTGTTGCTGGCGCTGCTCGACGATCAGGTACGCGCGCACTGTCACGTCCGGCCGGGCGCCGCCTTGTACCGGGCGCAGGCCACGCTGGTCGAGTTGGCTTGCAACTGCCTGGCGAATGCGTTGCTCGGTGAGGTCGCTCTTGATTCGTGGGTCATCCGGGCGGTACTGCAGGCCCGGTTCCTGCCATGCCCAGCTGCGGTAGGCGGCAAAGTCACGGCTGGCATCGAAATCCTGCTGGACGTTATTGCTGGAGCAGGCGGCGAGCAACAACGCGAATGACAGTAGAACGAGACGGCGCAACATGATGGTTCTCCGTTGGATATCAACTGGGAGGATAGCCGTTGAGCGCCTTGTGCACAGAATCGCGCAGGGCGCTTTCGCGTTCACGCGGCGAGTCCTTGTCGCTGCCGCTTTCGGCACTGGCACTCCATACCGGCTGGCCGCTGCGGGCGTCGTACAGGTCGATACGCACCACCATCACCTGCACTTCGTAGGTGCGCACGATGGGCACGCTGGCATAGCCCCCATAGCCATGGCGGTAGCCGCCATAGCCGACACCGCCATAGGGATACGGGCCGTAGTAAGGGGCGTAGGCATCGTAGTCACGTACCTGGCGCAAGCGCTTTTCCAGGCGTATGTCGGCGCTGACCAGCAAGTCGCCGGGGCCGCCCCGGGCGGGACGCAGGCCATGCTGGTCCAGTGCGCCGCTGACGGCATCGGCCAGTTGCGCCGGGTCGGTATCGACCGAGCCACTGGGCCACTGGCCGTTGAGCCAGCTCCAGCTACGGTAGTGCCCGTAATCACGGGCCGGTGTCGGGTAGGCACTGGCATCGAAGGTGCTGGCCGCCTGGACCGGTGCCGGTGGTAACGGGCGGCTGCTGGCCACGTAGGGGTTGCTGCCCTGGCAGCCAGCCAGGGCAAGCGGCAGCACGGCCAGGCACAACAGACGGTACGGCATGTATTCCTCCCGGCGGGCAGGTCAACGGGGGCGACAGACCCAGTGCAGGTAGCGGCCGAGCCCGGCGAAGCTGGGGTGGCGACGGTAGGCCAGTTCCATTTCCAGCAAGTCGAGCAGTTCAGCCTTGCCCTGGAATTCCTTGGGCATGTAGTCGTGGAATACCCGCACACCACTTTCGCTTTCAACCTGCCACATGGGTTCAAGTTGCGCCCTGAGTTCGCGTGGATCAAGCGGTTTTTGCGGGGTCAGGCTCTGCTTTTCACCTTCCAGCCGGTTGCTGCGCAACTTGCGGAAATGGCCCTTGAGCAGGTTGCGATAGACCAGGGCGTCGCGGTTGTAGAAGGCCAGCGACAACCACCCGGAAGGGGCCGTGAGCTGGTGCAGCACCGGCAGGATGCTTTCGGGCTCGGCCAGCCATTCGAGTACGGCGTGGCATAGCACCAGATCGTAGGGTTCGGTCAGCTGGCCAAGCAGGTCTTGCCAGGGGGCCTGGATGAAGGTGGCCGGTTGGCCGGCTTCGGCAAAGCGCGCCCGTGCGCCGTCGAGCATGGGCGCGGCGGGTTCGGCCAGGGTCAGCTGGTGGCCGCGCTGGGCCAGCCACAAAGCCATGTGACCCAACCCGGCACCGATGTCGAGGATGCGCAGCGGGCGGTCAGGCAGGGCTTCGGCCAGGTCGGCCTGCAGCACGGCCAGGCGGATCGCGCCCTTGGCGCCGCCGTAGATCTTTTCGGCAAAGCGGGTAGCCAGCTCATCGAAGTGACGGTCGTTCATCGGGCGAAGCGCCTCTCGCTGTCGGCCAGCTTGGCTCGCACTACCTGGTCCATGTCCAGGCCAAGTTCGCTGCACAGCAGCAACAGGTAGAGCACCACATCGCCGATTTCCTGGCCGGCATGGGCCAGCTTATCGGCTGGCAGCTGGCGCGATTGGTCTTCGCTCAGCCACTGGAAGATTTCCACCAGCTCGGCCATTTCGACACTGGCGGCCATGGCGAGGTTCTTCGGGCTGTGAAAGCCGCGCCAGTCGTTGTTGTCGCGGATCTGGTGCAGGCGTTGGGTGAGTTCTTGCAGGTTCATCGGGGGTCTCCTAATGCTGCATAGCTTCTGCGCAGGCCCGATGCAAAGCAAGCGTATACCGCCAAGACAGACATGGTCCCTGTAGGAGCGGCCTTGTGTCGCGATGGGGCGCGAAGCGGCCCCAAATTATCAGCTTCGCCGCTGGCATCGCCGGGGCCGCTTTGCGGCCCATCGCGACACAAGGCCGCTCCTACAGGGGGGCCCAGCGCCCGACCATGTGCAGCACCCCGCCATGCCCATCCAGCCGCAGCTCTCCCGCAGCCCCCGCCTCACTGGCACCGAGCACCACCTCCGATGGCAACCGCACCGGCTTGCGGAAATCCACCTCGAAGGCAAAGCCACTGTGCGGCAGGTGCCCGCGCAGTGCCGCCAGGGCCATGGCCTTGCTCCACATGCCATGGGCAATGGCCGTGGGGAAGCCGAAGAGCCGGGCACTGGCCGCGCTGAGGTGGATCGGGTTGTAGTCCCCGCAGACCTTGGCATAACGCCGGCCGATATCGCTGTCGGCGTACCAGCGGGTCGCCTCTGGCAGCGCTTGCGGTTCGTCCTCGGCAGGCTCACCTGCCTGGCTTTCCAGCTTCAGCCCGCGCACCAGCATGCGGCTGGTCTCGCGCCAGAGCAGGCCGATGCCGTCTTCGGCTTCGGTGACCAGGTCGAAGGTGCCGCCCTTGGCATGCGCTTGCAGATTGCCTGCATGCACCGCAAAGCGCAGCCCTTCGATACCGCCCAGCGGGCGCATCACTTCGATGCGGTTGTGCAGGTGCACCAGGCCGAGCAGCGGGAAGGGGAAGTTTGGCGCGGTCATCAACTGCAGCTGCAGCGTGAACGCCATGACATGTGGATAAGTACCCGGCAGGCGGCCATCGTCGGTGAAGTGGCACAGCCGACGATAGGCGGCCAGGTTGCCCGACTGGACGCGAATGAAACAGCGCAGGCCGTCGTCCGGCAGCTGGTCGCCGCTGATGGTGCGCTTGCTTGCCGCGCGCAGGTACAGGCTGGCGCGCGAAGCCGGGCTGTGCAGGTCGTGCCAGTGTCGGCTCATGTTCAGGCCCCCATCAAGGCTTGGCCGCATACCCGCAGCACCTGGCCGTTGACTGCACCGGAGCCCGGCTGGCTGAGCCAGGCGATGGCTTCGGCGACATCCTGCGGGCGGCCGCCCTGGCCAAGCGAACTCAAGCGTCGCCCGGCCTCGCGCAGGCCCATGGGCATGGCGGCGGTCATGTGGGTTTCGATGAAACCGGGTGCCACGGCATTGATGCTGCCGCCGCGCTCGGCGAGCCGGGGCGCCCACGCCTGGGCCAGGCCGATCAGCCCGGCCTTGCTCGCGGCATAGTTGGCCTGCCCGCGGTTGCCGGCGATACCGCTGACCGAGGCCAGCAGGGTGATGCGCGCGTTTTCACCCAGGGCGCCGTTGTCGTACAGCGCCTGTGTCAGCACCTGCGGTGCCTTGAGGTTTACCGCCAGCACCGCGTCCCAGTATTCCGGGGTCATGTTGGCCAGGGTCTTGTCGCGTGTGATACCGGCGTTGTGCACCACGATGTCGACGCCGTCGGGCAGGGCCGCAAGCAGTTGCGTTGCCGCGTCGCCGGCGCAGATGTCCAGGGGCAGCGCCTTGCCACCCAGGCGTGCGGCCAGGGCGTCGAGGTCCTGGCTGGCTTGCGGCACGTCCAGCAGCAGTACGTCGGCACCGTCCCGCGCCAGGGTTTCGGCAATGGCGGCACCGATGCCGCGTGCGGCCCCGGTTACCAGGGCGCGGCGGCCAGCCAGCGGCCGTGTCCAGTCCTCGACCTGGCTGGCGCAGGCATGCAGGCGCAGCACCTGGCCGGAAATGAAGGCGCTCTTGGGCGAGAGGAAGAAGCGCAGGGCGCCTTCCAGCTGGTCCTCCGCGCCGGGGCCGACATACAGCAACTGCGTGGTCGCACCGTTGCGCAGTTCCTTGGCCAGCGAGCGGCTGAAGCCTTCCAGGGCTCGTTGGGCAATGCTGGCCAACGGGTCGTCGAGGTTTTCTGGCGCGCGGCCCAGCAACACCACATGGGCGCACGATGCCAGGCTGCGCAGCAGAGGCTGGAAAAACTCGCGCAACTGCTTCAACGCGTCGCTGTCGGACAGGTGACTGGCATCAAATACCACGGCCTTGATCTTCGGCCCCAGGCCAGCCACCCATGCCTCGGCCTGGAGGTTGTCGGTATTGAAGCTGTAAAGCGTGTCGGTCAGGCGCGGGGCAATGGCTTCGACCTGGCTCGCCAGTGGCCCGCCACCCAGTACCAGGGCACCTTCGACCGGGCGCAGGCGGCCTGCCTGCCAACGCTCCAGCGGCGCTGGACGTGGCAGGCCAAGGGCATCCACAAGGCGGCGGCCGAGGTTGGAGTTGGCAAAGCCGAGGTAGCGATCGCTCATGAGTGGGTCTCCCGGAAGGCAAGCTTGAAAGTGTGGACCAACTTTGTGGCAAGGTCGTTCGAATGCGGCAAAAACACCTAGGCTGTACGGATCAAATTGTTTCAGGAGGAACAAGCGCATGCGTTCACTTCGCCGGGTCGCGATCCTGGGCGGCAACCGAATTCCCTTCGCCCGTTCCAATGGCGCCTACGCCACGGCCAGCAACCAGGCGATGCTCACCGTCGCCCTCGAAGGGCTGATCGAACGCTACCGCCTGCATGGGTTGCGCATGGGGGAGGTGGTGGCCGGTGCGGTGCTCAAGCACTCGCGAGACATGAACCTGACACGTGAGTGCGTGCTGGGTTCGCGCCTGTCGCCGCTGACGCCGGCCTACGACATCCAGCAAGCCTGCGGCACCGGGCTGGAGGCAGCGCTGCTGGTGGCCAACAAGATTGCCCTGGGGCAGATCGACTGCGGGATTGCCGGCGGCGTGGACACCACCTCCGATGCGCCGATTGCGGTAAACGAAGGCCTGCGCCACATCTTGCTGCAGGCCAACCGTGGCAAAAGCCTGGGCGAGCGGCTCAAGCCATTCCTCAAGCTGCGCCCTCACCACCTGAAACCCGAATTGCCGCGCAACGGCGAGCCGCGCACCGGGTTGTCGATGGGCGAGCATTGCGAACGCATGGCCCAGGCCTGGCGCATTGGCCGTGCCGAACAGGACGAGCTGGCGCTGCTCAGCCACCAGGCGCTGGCTGCCGCGTACGCCGAAGGTTGGCAGGATGACTTGCTGACGCCGTTTCTGTCGTTGACCCGTGATAACAACCTGCGCCCCGACCTGACGCTGGAACAATTGGCCAAGCTCAAGCCAGCCTTCGACCGCAGCGGGCAGGGCACGCTGACGGCGGGCAACTCCACACCGCTGACCGATGGTGCTTCGCTGGTGTTGCTGGGCAGCGAGGAATGGGCCGAGCAGCAGGGGCTGTCGGTGCTGGCCTATCTGGTCGATGGTGAAACCGCTGCGGTGGATTTCGTTACTGGTCGCGAAGGGCTGTTGATGGCGCCGGTGTATGCGGTGCCGCGGCTGTTGGCGCGCAATGGCCTGACGCTGCAGGACTTTGACTATTACGAGATTCACGAAGCCTTTGCTGCCCAGGTGCTGTGCACGCTCAAGGCCTGGGAAGATGCCGATTATTGCCGCGAACGGCTGGGGCTGGATGCGCCGCTCGGGGCGATTGACCGCAGCAAGCTCAACGTCAAGGGCAGTTCGCTGGCGGCCGGGCACCCGTTTGCCGCGACCGGGGGGCGGATATTGGCCAACCTGGCCAAGCTGCTGGCGAGGTCGGGGAAGGGGCGGGGGTTGATATCGATCTGCGCTGCGGGTGGGCAGGGGGTGACCGTCATCGTCGAGCGCTGAGCTGTTAGGCTTGTCTGGTCAGAACTACAAGAAACCACCATGCCCATCATCGGACACCCCCGCCCCATTCCGGCGCTGGACTACCTGCCCAGGCCACTCTATGCCCGTGCCGAAAGCCTCGGCGCCGGCTCCTGGACCACCCGCCACCAGCACGACTGGGTGCAGTTTTCCTATGCCATCAGCGGCGTCCTCGGGGTGTATACACAGGAAGGCAGCTACTTCGCCCCACCCCAGTGGGGCGTATGGATCCCAGCCGATTTCGAACACGAGGTGGTCACCTCGATGCAGGCCGAAATGCGCAGCCTTTACGTGCGCCGGGATGCCTGCCCGTGGGCACCGGAGCAATGCCGGGTACTGGAAGTGACCCCGCTGGCGCGCGAACTGATCAAGCAGTTCTGCCTGTTCCCGGCAGACTACCCGGAGGGTGACAGCGCCGAGGCGCGGCTGGTGGTGGTGCTGCTCGACCAGTTGCGCATGCTGCCCGAGGTCGGTTTTTCGCTGCCACTGCCACGGCACCCGGGGTTGCTGGCGCTGTGCAATGGGCTGATCGCTGCACCGGACCAGTCGCAGACCTTGCAGCAGTGGGCGCGAGAGCTGGGGTGCTCGGAGAAGACGCTGATGCGGCTGTTCCAGCGAGAGACGGGCTTGAGTTTTCGCAACTGGCGGCAGCGTATGCGGCTGTTGTCGTCGCTGGCGCTGCTGGAGGCCGGGGAGAGTGTGACCGAGGCGGCGTTGGGGTGTGGGTATGACTCCACCTCGGCTTACATTGCGGCGTTCAAGCAATTGTTCGGCGCGACGCCGGGGGAATTGAAGCTTTAGGCAATCAGGCATTGTTTGCCTGCACCGGCCTTATCGCCGGCAAGCCAGCTCCCACAGGATCCCACTGCACTCAGGGCCTGTGCAGTACCTGTGGGAGCCGGCTTGCCGGCGATAAGGCCGGGGCAGGCAAAACATCAGGTACGGAACCTGCGCACCAGTGCATCCAGCTCATTGGACAACCCGGCCAGGCTCTCCGAATCCATCCGCGCCGCTTGGGCCAGTTCGGCCACCAGCTGCGCATCGCCATGAATCTGGCTGATGTGCCGGTTGATGTCTTCGGCCACCTGGTGCTGCTCTTCGGCCGCCGTGGCAATCTGGGTGTTCATGTCGCGGATCACATCCACCGACTCGCGGATCTGCCCGAAGCTGTCACGGGCCAGGCCGATGCGGCTCACCGACTGCTGCGAAACCTCCAGGCTGGCGTGCATCTGTGCGGCCACTTCGGCAGTGCGGCTGGCCAGGTTGCCCAGCAGGCCGTCGATCTCTGCGGTGGAGTCGGCAGTGCGCTTGGCCAGCGCCCGCACCTCGTCGGCAACCACGGCAAAGCCACGGCCCTGCTCGCCGGCACGGGCCGCTTCGATGGCGGCGTTGAGTGCCAGCAGGTTGGTTTGCTCGGCAATCGAGCGGATGGTGCCGAGGATCGACTGGATGGCGTTGCTGTCACGCTCCAGCTGCTGGATCGACTGCGCCGACTGTTCTATCTCCTGGCTCAGGCGGTCAACGCTATGTACCGCGGCATCGATTTGCTGCTGGCCTTCGCGGGCCTGCTGCTGGCCGCTGTCGGCCGACTGTGCCGCCTGGCTGCAGGAACGTGCCACTTCGTTGGCGGTGGCGACCATTTCGTGGAAGGCGGTAGAGACCATGTCCACCGCTTCGCGCTGGCGGCCTGCGGCTTCGGCCATGTCGCTGGAAACGCGGGTCGAGCTGCTGGAGGTGCTGAGTATCTTGCTGGCGGCAGCCCCGATGTGCTGGATCAGGCTGCGAATGGCACCGAGGAACTGGTTGAACCAGCTGGCCAGTTGCGCTGTTTCGTCGCGGCCACGGATCTCCAGGTTGCGGGTCAGGTCGCCCTCGCCCTGGGCGATATCTTCCAGGCCGCTGGTGACGCTGTTGATCGGGCGTACGATCAGCTTGGCGAAGGTGGCACCGACCACGGCGAACAGCGCGGCCAGTACCAGGGCCACCACGCCGATCAGCCAAGTCAGGCGGGTGGTGGTCTGCATCACTTCGCTTTGTTCGATCAGGCCGATCAGGGTCCAGCCCAGCTGTTCGTCCGGGTAGATGTTGGCCATGTAGCGCACGCCATTCAGTTCCACTTCGGCCAGCCCCTTGCCGTGCTTGGCCAGCTCGGCGTACCCGTCGCCAAAGCTCGCCAGTTGCTTGAAGTTATGCTTGGCGTCACGAGGGTCGACCAGTACGTTGCCGTTGTTTTCCACCAGTAGCACGTAGCCGCTTTCGCCCAGCTTGATCTGCTGGACGATCTCGGTAAGGCCTTTGAGCGAGACGTCGACGTTGACCACGCCACCAGGGTTGCCCAGTTGGTTGGCGACGGTGCGCACGGTGCTGACCAGCACGGCGTCGTCGGCAGCCCAGTAGTAGGCGCCGGTACGCAAGGTCTTGCCAGGGTTGGCCATTGCCAATTGGTACCAGGGGCGGGTGCGCGGGTCGTAATTGACGAACTTCTGCCCGGCCGGCCAGCCGACATAGCCACCGTCATTCACCCCGTAGGACAGGTACGCATAGCTGGGATGCGTGGTGGCCAGGCGGGTCATGAACTCCAGCAGCTTGTTGGCCTGGTCGCCCAATTCGTTGGACGGGGTTGCGCTCATGTACTTGTTCAGTTCGCTACCCGTGGCGGCGACCATCGGCTGCGCAGCCAGGTACTCGACATTCTGGTTGATGCCCTGGAAGAAGATGTTCATCGCGTTGCTGACCTGGCGGATTTCCCGGCTGCTGCCATCGAGGAATCCGTCGCGGGCTTCGCCACGCAGGTTGAGGACCACCAAGGTGGCCACAAGGATTATGGGCAAGCCGGCGATGACCGCGAATGCCCAGGTCAGTTTCTGTTTGATGCTCATCGACGCTCCCGGATTTGTTATTTTCGACACACGAGGCAGGTAACAATTGCATCGGCAGCATCCGGGTTTAATGTAGGAAAACGCCCGTATTTATTGGATAAAGTCGCAGTTGGTGACTATTCGGTCGTGTTTGGACGTATATGGCATACCAAACGTTGCGGGTGGCTCAGTGACAGCAGCCATTAGCAGAGCCATTGGCCAGATCCTTGAGGATCGGGCAGTCCGGGCGCTCGTCTCCCTGGCAGTGCGATACCAGTTCGCCAAGGGTGTCGCGCAGGCTCACCAGCTCTTCAATGCGCCGGTTCAGCTCATCGATGTGTTGCATGGCCAGCGCTTTCACATCGGCGCTGGCACGCTGGCGGTCCTGCCACAAGGTCAACAGCTTGCCGACCTCCTCGAGGGAAAAGCCCAGGTCGCGGGAGCGCTTGATGAAGGCCAGGCTGTGCAAGTCTTCCGCCTGGTAAAGGCGGTAGCCGCTGTCACTGCGCGTGGCGGGTTTGAGCAGGCCGATGGACTCGTAGTAACGGATCATCTTGGTGCTGAGCCCGCTGCGGCGGGCGGCCTGGCCTATGTTCATGGGGCCTCCTGGGTGTTGCTGGTGGGTTTCCACGCCTTGAGCCACAGCGCGTTGCTCACCACGCTGACGCTGGACAGGGCCATGGCGGCGCCGGCCAGTACCGGGTTGAGGTAACCCAGCGCGGCCAGCGGGATGCCGATCAGGTTATAGATGAACGCCCAGAACAGGTTCTGGCGGATCTTCGCATAGGTCTTGCGGCTGATCTCCAGGGCGGCCGGTACCAGGCGTGGGTCGCCGCGCATCAGGGTGATGCCGGCGGCCTGCATGGCCACATCGGTACCGCCGCCCATGGCAATGCCGATATCGGCGGCGGCCAGCGCCGGCGCATCATTGATGCCATCCCCGACCATGGCGACCACGCCATCCTGCTTGAGTGCAGTCACGGTCGCGGCCTTGTCGGCCGGCAGCACTTCGGCATGCACGTCGTCGATGCCCAGGGCATCGGCCACCACTTTGGCGCTGCCGCGGTTGTCGCCGGTCAGCAGGTGGCTGCTGATGTGTTGCGCGTGCAGGGTATCGATCGCCTGCGCGGCTCCGGGCTTGAGGCTGTCACCAAAGGCGAACAGGCCCAGCACACGCGGCTGCGCGCCGCGTTCGATAAGCCATGACAGGGTGCGCCCCTCGGCTTCCCAGGCCTGGGCCTTGGCGGCCAGGTCGCCGGGTGGCAGGGCGCTTTCATCCAGCAGGCGGCGGTTGCCCAGGGCCAACTCGCGGCCTTCCACACGCCCGGCAATACCACGCCCGGTCAGCGACTGGCTGTCAGCAACGCCAGGCACGTCCAGGCCCTGTTCGGCACAGGCATCCAGTACCGCCTTGGCCAGCGGGTGTTCGCTGCCGCGCTGCAGGGCACCGGCCAGGCGGTGCAGGTCGGCGCTGCTGCCCACCTGCGCCTGGCTGTGGACAACGCGCGGGCTGCCGGAGGTGAGGGTGCCGGTCTTGTCGAACACCACACGGTTGACCGCATGGGCGCGCTCCAGGGCTTCGGCGTCCTTGATCAGGATGCCATGGCGGGCGGCGACCCCGGTGCCGGCCATGATCGCGGCGGGTGTGGCCAGGCCGAGGGCGCAGGGGCAGGCGATGACCAGTACCGCGACGGCATTGATCAGCGCGGTTTCCAGTGGCGCGCCAGCCAGCCACCAACCGACCAGGGTGATCAGCGCCAGTACCAGCACGGCCGGGACGAATACCTGGCTGACCCGGTCGACCAGCTTCTGGATCGGTGCCTTGGCCGCCTGGGCATCTTCCACCAGGCGGATGATGCGTGCCAGCACGGTTTCGGTACCCAGTGCCTGGGTGCGTACCAGCAGCCGGCCTTCGCCGTTGATGGCGCCACCGGTGACCCTGTCCCCTGGCTGCTTGGGCACCGGCAGGCTCTCGCCGCTGATCAAGGCTTCATCGGCATGGCTGCTGCCGTCTTCCACCACGCCATCGACCGGGAAGCGCTCGCCGGGTTTGACCAGTACCAGGTCGCCGAGGCGCAGTTGTGCAATGGCCACGTCCTCTTCCTGGCCATCGACCAGGCGCACGGCCCGTTCCGGGCGAAGGGCTTCGAGGGCACGGATGGCGCTGGCAGTCTGGCGCTTGGCACGGCTTTCCAGGTACTTGCCCAGCAGCACCAGGGCAATCACCACGGCCGAAGCTTCGAAGTACAGGTGAGGGGCCATGCCGGCGTGGGCTTGCGCCCACTGGTACAGGCTCAAGCCGTAGCCGGCGCTGGTACCCAGAGCCACCAGCAGGTCCATGTTGCCGGTACCTGCGCGCACGGCTTTCCAGGCGGCCACGTAGAACCGCGCGCCGAGAATGAACTGCACCGGTGTGGCCAGCAGGAACTGCACCCACGCTGGTAACATCCAGTGCACGCCAAACGGCTGCACCACCATTGGTACCACCAGCGGCAGGGCGAGCAGCAACGCTGCGCCGACCGCCAGGCGTTCGTTACGCAGGCGGTGCTGGGCAGCGTGCTGGTCGTCCTTGGCGGTTTGCGGCAGGCTGGCGCTGTAGCCGGCCTTTTGCACGGCGTCGATCAGCAGGTTGTCGTCGAGGGCCGCGAGCACTTCGAGGTGAGCGCGTTCGCTGGCCAGGTTGACGCTGACCCGTTCAACACCCGGCAGCTTGCCGAGAGCGCGCTCTACGCGGCCGACGCAACTGGCGCAGGTCATGCCGCCAATCTGCAGTTCGACGGTGCGGGTGGGCACGCCATAGCCGGCTTCGCGTATGGCCTCGACCAGCGCGGGCAGACTGTTGGCCGGGGCCTGGACCCGGGCCTGTTCGGTGGCGAGGTTGACGTTGACCTGTTCAGTGCCGGTGACCTTGCGCAGGGCGCGTTCGACCCGGCCGGCACAACTGGCGCAGGTCATGCCGGAGATCGGCAGGTCGTATGTGGTGGATGCGGGCATGGCTCTCCTCCTTGGACAGGCCTCCAGCATCAACCTTGCCACGCAGGTAAGGTCAATAGCCCAGGCCGGCTCGCTTCAACTCCAGCCCATATTGCCCCATGGCGATGCGGTATTTGTTGATCTGGCCCGCCTGCAGGTTCAGTCGCGTGCTGCGTTGGTCCTCGACACCCGGGGCGCAGCCGGGCATTTGCCCGGGCAGCAGGCGCAGGCGCACGTCCACCGGGCCGGGCGGCAGGTTGAACGAGGTGGACTGCTCCTGGAACACGCGCCCGGAGAGCTGGTCGTTGAGGTAGATGCCGATTTCGCAACTGGTGGCCACTTCCAGACGCTCCCGGGAAATGATCAGCACGCTGTAGTCCGAGTTGCCCTCGGCGCTGGCCGGTGGCACTGCAGCCAGCGTGCTCAATAGCCCGACGACGCCCAATGCTGCCCTGAACATGAAGAATCTCCTGCTTGCCTGATCATCAAAGGCGCAGCTTGGCCGACGCGCGCGCGGATTTCCACCCCGGCTGGTGTCGGCAAGTCTTGACCTTGCCCCGATGGCAAGCTTGAGACTTGTGGAAAACCCGAAGGAGGTAACCCCCATGCAAGTGTTCAATGTACAAGGCATGACCTGTGGCCATTGCGTGAAAGCCGTGACCCGGGCGGTGCAGGAACAGGATGCCGCGGCCAAGGTGGAGGTCGATCTGGCGGCCAGGCAGGTACGGGTGCAGAGCGAGTTGGCTCAGGAGCAGATCCTCACGGCCATTCGCGATGAGGGTTATCAGGCCGACGTAGCCTGATCAGGCTATGCGCTGAACTCTGTAGGAGCGGCCTTGTGCCGCGATGGGCCGCAAGGCGGCCCCAGGATATTGGCATCGATGCATGACTTGCTGGGGCCGCTTTGCGGCCCATCGCGACACAAGGCCGCTCCTACAGGGGCCGCGCCAGGGCCTGTATTGTTGCAAATGTTTTCATGTCGATAGGGCCCGCAGCAGGTAGAATCGAGCACTTGCTTAGCCTGCTATGGATTCCTGATGAACCTGCGAATGGTGCTCATCCTGGGCGCACTCAGTGCGTTCGGGCCCTTGGCGATCGACTTCTACCTGCCTGCTTTCCCGGCCATGGCGCAGGCGTTCGCCACCGATGAAAAACACGTCCAGGCCACTTTGGCCGCCTACTTCCTTGGCCTGTCCATCGGGCAACTGGCCTACGGGCCGGTGGCTGACCGCTTTGGCCGACGCAAGCCGCTGATGTTCGGGGTGACCCTGTTCACCCTGGCGTCACTGGCCTGTGCCTATGCCCCCAACCTCGATACCCTGGTGCTGGCGCGGTTTGTCCAGGCGTTGGGCGGTTGCGCCGGGATGGTGCTTTCGCGGGCCATCGTCAGTGACAAGTGCGACCCGGTGGCCTCGGCCAAAGTGTTCTCGCAGCTGATGCTAGTCATGGGCCTGGCGCCAATCCTGGCACCGATGCTGGGCGGGGTGCTGGTGAACGTGGCCGGCTGGCAATCGATCTTCCTCGCCCTGAGCCTGTTCAGTGCCGGCTGCCTGCTGGCGGTCAGCCTGGGCCTGCCGGAAAGCCTGCCCGAGCACATACCGCGGCAACCGCTGTCTGGCGCCATGCGCCAATACTTGCGTCTGTTCGCTGACCGGGTGTTCGTCGGCCATGCCCTGACCGGTGGTATCGCCATCGCCGGCATGTTTGCCTACATCGCCGGTTCACCTTTCGTGTTCATCAAGCTCTACGGCGTGCCGGCCGAGCATTACGGCTGGTTGTTCGGCACCAATGCCGCCGGCTTCATCCTGGTGGCGCAGGTGAATGCACGCTTGCTGGCCAAGCGCGGGCCGGCGTTTCTGTTGGCGCGTGCGGTGTGGCTGTACCTGGCTGCGGGCTTGGTGTTGCTGGCCGTGGCGGCAATGCGGCCAACACAGCTGTGGCCACTGCTGGTACCGCTGTTCGTCTGCATCTCCAGCCTTGGCTGCATCATCCCCAACGCCTCTGCCTGTGCCATGAGCGGGCAGGGGGCGCGGGCCGGCAGTGCCTCGGCGCTGATGGGCTGCCTGCAGTTCAGCGTTGCCGCCGGCGCAGCAGCGCTGGTCGGGCTGCTGCATGATGGCAGTGCGGTACCGATGGCGCTGGTGATCAGCCTGTGCGGGGCGCTGGTGGTCAGTGTCGCGCTGCTGACCCGACGCTTGCCGGCCAAGGCTCCCGCATAAGCGGGTGAGGTGCATGCAGGCGGGTTTCCAGCGTGGCGACGAAGGCACGCGCCTCGGCCTCGCTGCGGAAACTGACCACGTGTTGATCGAGCTGGACCTGCCAGGGGCAAGCGGGGTTTCGGCTCGACGCACTGACGACAATTTTCATCGCGGCATACCTCCAAAGGGGGAGAGCGGATGAAGTGTAGCGCTGCACCTTCTGCCCGCCATGACCTGCATCAGTGTCCTGACTGACGGTCGGCAAGAATGTTTTCTACATGTTTTTTCCTGCTTGGGGTGCAATGCCCGCAAGCACGTGGAACCTTCGCTTTGGCTTGCGCTACTTGTGGAAATTGGTTGTCGGCCGCGTCCGAAGTTGCATCCGGTGTTTTTTCCGCCTGTCGTTCCCGGGCTCCTGCCATGTGTGCCGGGCTGCTTGCCCACGCGGTCCGGGCAGCTTTCACGCACTGCTTCACTGCTTGCCATGGGTAGGCATACCCAGTGGTATTTTGCCTGTGGCACCACTGCGCGGCGCTGCCTGAATGGCGTTTTTTGCGGCTTATACTGGCGAACCAGGCCAGTGCCAGCGAGAGGCGCTTCCCTGCCAAGGGTGGCCATCGCATCCACACAGTGAACTTGCAGGGAGTTACAGGGACATGAACGCAGCCAGCAGTATCAGCCAGATTGCCAGCCTGATGGCCGACCCCAAGCGCAGTGCCATGTTGTGGGCATTGATCGATGGTACGCCGCGGCTGGCCAACGAGCTCGCGGTAATGACAGGCCTGACCTCGTCATCGGCCTGCGCTCATCTTTCGTTGTTGTCGTCGGCCGGTTTGCTCCGGCACGAAGCGCGGGGGCGCAAGCGCTACTTCCGGCTGGCCACCCCGCAAGTCGGGGCAGCGGTGGAGGCCCTGGCCAGTGTCCAGTTGGAGAGTGCCAGGGGGGAGCGGGCCAAGGCACCGGTATCACCGCTGCCCATGTCGATACGCAGGGCGCGTCGCTGTGGCGATCACCTGGGTGGGGAACTGGCCGGTGAGCTGTATCACCGTCTGGTGGTGGCCGGCTGGCTGGAGGGTAGTGGTCGGCAGTTGATGGTAAGCGAAGAGGGGCGGACGCAGCTGGCTTTGGTCGGGGTCTACATCGATGCCTTGGCGCCGCACCAGCAACGTGGCTGCGTGATCTGCCGCTGCACCGAGTGGAACGACCAGGGGCCGCACCTGGGCGGCGTGCTGGGGCAGGCCTTGTTCCGGCTGTTCCTGCAATCTGGCTGGATGCGCGAGGCCGAGGACTCGCGGGCATTGCATATTTCTGCGTTGGGTATCCAGCAGATCAATCGCATTGCCCGCGTGCCGACGTTGCAGGTAGGTTGACGGCGCCACAGATATGTCGCCGTCAGGTCATTCAGGCCAGCCGGGCATCCAGGCTGTTCTGGGCCAGTCGACGGGCCTGGTCTTCGGTCATGCCCAAATGGGTGTACAGGGCGTGGAAGTTTTCGGTGACATAGCCGCCGAAGTAGGCCGGGTCGTCAGAGTTGACCGTGACCTTCACGCCGCGCTCGAGCATCTCGAGGATGTTGTGTTGGCTCATGTGGTCGAACACGCACAGCTTGGTGTTCGACAGCGGGCACACCGTGAGCGGGATCTGCTCGTCGATGATGCGCTGCATCAGGCGCTCGTCCTCGATGGCGCGCACACCGTGGTCGATACGCTTGACCTTCAGCAGGTCCAGGGCTTCCCAGATGTACTCGGGCGGGCCTTCCTCGCCGGCATGGGCAACGGCGACCAGGCCTTCGCTGCGGGCGCGGTCGAACACTCGCTGGAACTTGCTCGGTGGGTGCCCCATTTCCGAGCTGTCCAGGCCAACGGCGATGAACGCATCGCGGAATGGCAGGGCCTGGTCGAGGGTTTTCTGTGCTTCATCTTCGCTGAGGTGGCGCAGGAAGCTGAGGATCAGGCCACTGCTGATGCCCAGTTGCTCGCGACCGTCCTTCAACGCCTGGTTGATGCCGTTGAGCACCACCTCGAAGGGGATGCCGCGGTCGGTGTGGGTCTGTGGGTCGAAGAACGGTTCGGTGTGGATCACGTTCTGCGCCTTGCAGCGTTGCAGGTAGGCCCAGGTCAGGTCGTAGAAGTCCTGCTCGGTGCGCAGCACGTCGGCGCCTTGGTAATACAGGTCCAGGAACTCCTGCAGGTTGTTGAAGGCATAGGCACCGCGCAAGGTCTCCACATCGGCCCAGGGCAGGGCGATCTTGTTGCGCTCGGCCAGGGCGAACAGCAGCTCGGGCTCCAGCGAGCCTTCCAGGTGCAGGTGCAGTTCGGCCTTGGGCAGGGCGTTCAACCAGTCATACATGGTGGGTCATCTCAATCAGGTACGGTTGCCGCCATTCTACAGAGCCTTGCCGGGCATTGCGCCCGGCCAGGCTGCGACCTGGTGAATCACCAGACCAAGGGTTCGCCCTTGTAGTTGATGAAGCGCAGGCCGCCGTTGCCGCTTTGCGCCTTGATCTGTTCAAGCATGCCGCGGGTGCTGGTCAGCACGTCGATCTCGGCGTTTTCACCGCCCATGTCGGTTTTCACCCAGCCCGGGTGCATGGCCAGCACGCACAGGTCGGGGCGTTGTTGCTCGACGACGAAGCTGTTGATCATCGAGTTCAGGGCCGCCTTGCTGGCCTTGTACAGGCAGATTTCGCCGCCATCGGGGATGGTCACGCTGCCGAGGATCGAGCTCATGAAGGCCAGCACGCCGCTGCTTTCGCGTACCTGACCGACCAGGCGGCGGGCCACGCGGATTGGCGCCACGGCGTTGGTCATGAAAAGGTCGCCGATGTCCTTGTTCTGCACTGTCTCCAGGTCTTGCGGCAGAGGCCCCATGACCCCGGCGTTGATGAACACCAGGTCGAAGACTTGGTCTTGCAGGCGTTGCTTGAGGCCATCGAGCTGGGCCGTGTCGTTCATTTCCAGCTGTTCGATGCGCACGCCGGGCACGTCCGCCAGGGCGCCGGGCTGCTGCGGGTTGCGCACGGTGGCGGTGATGTTCCAGCCGTCTTCCTGGAGGCGTTGCACCAGGCCCAGGCCTAGCCCGCGCGAGGCGCCGATGATGAGTGCGGTTTTTGCGTTAGCCATTTGGATGCGCTCCGTGATCGGTTCGAAGAAGGATATTGAGGATAATGCACTGTGGTGCCGAGCGCCTCGTGGTGGGCTGTACGAAAAATCACCAGTTGCGTCAGGCCCTTGTACGGCGTGGCCTTCGGCCTGTTGGCGCACGGGTTATCCACAAGCTGGTCCACAGTTATTGTGTGCAAGCGCAGATTGCTTGCGGGGGGTACGCAGGCTGGGGACCTGGGGATAACCTCAGGAGCATCAACGGTTTGCGGCTGTCATCAAATGGTGATCAAAATATGATCAAGCCTCTGTAGCCCTTGATTAATGCTGCCTGCAAGCGAATGCCCCAAGCTTATCCACAGGCCGGCCCACAGTTGTTGTGGGCAATGTTCAACGTGCTTCGAGCAGAATGCGCCCGCGGCTCAAGTCGGCCAACTGCTGCTGAATTTGCGCCAGATGGGTGTCGCCGAGTGCAATCAGCAGGTCCACGCCATTGGCGGTGAATTGTTCGTCCAGAACCAGGCCGTCAACCTCTGCCAGGCGCAGCTTCACCAGTGCCAGTTCGCTGAAACTGCAACTGCAGGTGAATTCGCTGCGCTGCACCAGAAGCCGCTTGGGTGCCTGTTGCAGGCATTTGTTTGCGCCGCCGCCGTAGGCCCTGGCCAAGCCGCCAGTTCCCAGCTGAATGCCGCCGTACCAGCGGATTACCAGCACCACCACCTGGTCGCAGTCCTGCGCCTCGATGGCCGCGAGGATTGGCCGCCCCGCGGTACCGCCAGGTTCGCCGTCATCGCTGCTGCGGTACTGGGCGCCAAGCTTCCAGGCCCAGCAGTTGTGGGTGGCGGCCAGGTCGCTGTGGCGTTCGATGAAACTCATCGCGTCGGCGGCACTGCTGATCGGCCCGGCCAGGGTGATGAAGCGGCTTTTGCGGATTTCCTCGCGGTACTCGCAGAGGTCGAGCAGGGTAGAAGGCATAAATGACGATCAGGCAGCCGGCTTGATGCCGCAGCCCTTCAAAATGATGTGGATAAGATTGTTGCTCGCGTCTTCCATGTCCTGCTTGGTCAGGCGGCTGCGGCCGGTCACCTGGCAGATCTGGGTGGCGAAGTCGGCGTAGTGCTGGGTGCTGCCCCACAGCAGGAAGATCAGGTGCACCGGGTCGACCGGGTCCATCTTTCCGGCTTCGATCCAGGCCTGGAACACCGCGGCCCGGCCGCGGAACCATTCGCGGTAGTCGGCACTGAAGTATTCGCTCAGGCAGGTGCCGCCGCTGATCACTTCCATGGCGAAAATCCGCGAGGCTTGCGGGTTGCGCCGGGAGAACTCCATCTTGGTGCGGATGTACTGGCTCAGGGCTTCGCCCGGATCGTCGTCGACGCTCAAGGCGTTGAAGGTGCTGTCCCACAACTCGATGATGTTGCTGAGTACGGCAATGTACAGGCCCAGCTTGTTGGTGAAGTAGTAATGCAGATTGGCCTTGGGCAACCCCGCCTTGAGGGCGATGGTGTTCATGCTGGTGCCCTTGAAACCATGGCGGGCAAACTCGTCTTCGGCGGCCTGGATAATGGCCTGTTCGTTCTTCTGGCGGATGCGGCCCGCGGGCTTGCCCGAGGCGGAGAGGCGATGCGCAGGGACTTCTAGGGTCATGGACGATTCCGTACGGGTCAGTGGCTGCGGCTGTCGGACAAGATTACCTGCCTGTGCCGAAGTGACAAGCGTTTGCGGCACAGACTGGCATCAGCGTGTCGCAGCCAGGCTTTCGAGGAAGCTTTCCAGTACCAGGTTCGGCCGCCGGCCCTTGCGCGTTACCCAGCTGAGACTCAGGTCATAGAAGCGTTCCCGGGGCTTGAGGGCACGCAAGCGGCCTTGCTGCACCCAGAACGTGGCGTAGTGGTCTGGCAGGTAGCCGATGTAGCGCCCGGTAAGGATGAGAAACGCCATGCCTTCGCGGTCCGAAGCACTGGCCGTGCAATTCAGTGCCTGGTAATGCGCCTGGATTTCGGCCGGCAGGCGGAAGGTGGGGGTGATGGCTTCCTGGCTGTTGAGGCGGTCGTCGTCGATCTGCTGGTCATCGGCATAGAACAGCGGGTGGCCGACTGCGCAGTACAGCAGTGAGCGCTCACTGTACAGCGGCTGGTACTCGAGGCCCGACAGCGGGCTGGTCTGCGGCACCACGCCGACATGCAGGCTGCCATCGAGCACACCGTGCTCGACCTGGCTGGGTGCGATCATGCGGATCTGGATGCGCACATCGGGGCCGCGGTCCTTGAGCTCGGCCAGGGCATGGGTAATGCGCATGTGCGGCAGCGTCACAAGGTTGTCGGTCAGGCCAATGTTCAGCTCTCCACGCAAATGCTGGTGCAGGCCGTTGACCTCGGTGCGGAAGCTTTCCAGGGCGCTGAGCAGTTGCAGCGCCGAGTGGTAGACCTCGCGGCCTTCCTCGGTCAGTGAGAACCCGGCGCGGCCGCGCTGGCACAGGCGCAGGCCGAGGCGTTGCTCGAGGTCGTTCATCTGCTGGCTGATGGCCGAACGGCCAATGCCCAGCACGTTTTCGGCGGCCGAGAAACCGCCGCACTCTACGACACTGCGGTAGATCTTCAGCAGGCGGATGTCAAAATCGCTGACTTGGGCGAGTGGATCGGGGCGTCGGCTCATTAGTTTAGTCAGGGCCTGTCTGAAGATTAGAAATGTTGGCTTTTCCAGACTTTATCGCCGTGCCAATTTAGCTGCAACAACATCCATCGTTGCCTAATCGTCTTCCGAGGAACCGCCGATGAACATGCCCGAAACCGCCCCCGCCGGTATCGCCAGCCAGCTCAAGCTGGATGCGCACTGGATGCCCTACACCGCCAACCGCAACTTCCAGCGCGACCCACGCCTGATCGTGGCGGCCGAAGGCAGCTACCTGTTCGACGACCAGGGGCGCAAGATCTTCGATGCCCTGTCCGGTTTGTGGACCTGCGGCGCCGGGCACACCCGCAAGGAAATCACCGAAGCGGTGGCTCGCCAGATCGGCACACTGGACTACTCCCCGGCCTTCCAGTTCGGCCACCCGCTGTCGTTCCAGCTGGCCGAGAAGATCACCGAACTTACCCCGGGCGACCTGAACCATGTGTTCTATACCAACTCCGGTTCCGAGTGTGCCGACACCGCGCTGAAGATGGTGCGTGCCTACTGGCGTCTGAAAGGCCAGGCGACCAAGACCAAGATTATCGGCCGTGCTCGCGGCTACCACGGCGTGAACATCGCCGGCACTAGCCTCGGTGGCGTCAACGGTAACCGCAAGCTGTTCGGTCAGCTGCTGGATGTCGACCACCTGCCTCACACCGTGCTGCCGGTCAACGCCTTCTCCAAAGGCATGCCGGAGGAGGGTGGTATCGCCCTCGCTGACGAGATGCTCAAGCTGATCGAGCTGCACGACGCCTCCAACATCGCTGCCGTGATCGTCGAGCCGCTGGCAGGTTCGGCTGGTGTTCTGCCGCCGCCGAAGGGTTACCTGAAGCGCCTGCGTGAAATCTGCACCCAGCACAACATCTTGCTGATCTTCGACGAAGTGATTACCGGCTTCGGCCGCATGGGCGCGATGACTGGCTCCGAAGCCTTCGGCGTGACCCCGGACCTTATGTGCATCGCCAAGCAGGTGACCAACGGCGCCATCCCGATGGGCGCGGTTATCGCCAGCAGCGAGATCTACCAGACCTTCATGAACCAGCCGACCCCGGAGTACGCCGTGGAATTCCCGCACGGCTACACCTACTCGGCCCACCCGGTAGCCTGCGCCGCCGGTATCGCCGCGCTGGACCTGCTGCAGAAGGAAAACCTGGTGCAGGCCGCCGCCGAGCTGGCGCCGCACTTCGAGAAGCTGCTGCATGGCGTGAAGGGCACCAAGAACATCGTCGATATCCGCAACTACGGCCTGGCCGGCGCGATCCAGATCGCTGCCCGCGACGGTGATGCCATCGTGCGTCCGTACGAAGCGGCGATGAAACTGTGGAAGAAAGGCTTCTATGTACGCTTCGGTGGCGACACCCTGCAGTTCGGCCCAACCTTCAACACCACGCCGCAGGAACTGGATCGCCTGTTCGACGCAGTAGGCGAAACCCTGAACCTGATCGACTGATCTTTCCGATTCTGATGCCTGGCGCGTGAACGCATCGCGCGCCTGCCTCAACCTTCTTTATCTGGAGTTTTGCATGAGCATTGTTCAGCACCTGATCCATGGCGAACTGGTTACCAAGGGTGAGCGCACCGCCGATGTCTTCAACCCGTCCACCGGCCAGGCCGTGCGCAAAGTCGAGTTGGCCAGCCGCGCGACCGTGCAGGAAGCGATCGATTCGGCCAAGGCTGCCTTCCCGGCCTGGCGCAACACCCCACCGGCCAAGCGCGCCCAGGTGATGTTCCGCTTCAAGCAACTGCTGGAGCAGAATGAAGCACGAATCTCGCAGATGATCAGCGAAGAGCACGGCAAGACTCTGGAAGATGCTGCCGGCGAACTGAAGCGTGGCATCGAGAACGTCGAGTTCGCCTGCGCCGCGCCGGAAGTACTGAAAGGCGAGTACAGCCGCAACGTTGGCCCGAACATCGATGCCTGGTCCGACTTCCAGCCACTGGGCGTGGTTGCCGGTATCACCCCGTTCAACTTCCCGGCCATGGTGCCGCTGTGGATGTACCCACTGGCCATCGCCTGCGGTAACGCCTTCATCCTCAAGCCTTCCGAGCGCGACCCGAGCTCGACCCTGTTCATCGCCCAGTTGCTGCTGGAAGCCGGCCTTCCGAAGGGTATCCTCAACGTGGTGCATGGCGACAAGGAAGCGGTGGATGCGCTGATCGAAGCGCCGGAAGTGAAGGCCCTGAGCTTCGTCGGTTCGACTCCGATCGCCGAGTACATCTACGCTGAAGGCACCAAGCGCGGCAAGCGTGTGCAGGCCCTGGGTGGTGCGAAGAACCACGCGGTGCTGATGCCGGATGCCGACCTGGACAATGCCGTGAGCGCACTGATGGGGGCTGCCTATGGTTCGTGCGGCGAGCGTTGCATGGCCATTTCGGTGGCGGTGTGCGTGGGTGACCAGGTGGCAGACGCCCTAATTGCCAAGCTGGAACCGCAGATCAAGGCACTGAAGATTGGGGCCGGCACCTCGTGCGGCCTGGACATGGGGCCGCTGGTGACGGCTGCTGCCCGTGACAAGGTGGTGGGCTACATTGATGACGGTATTGCTGCTGGCGCCAAGCTGGTGGTGGATGGCCGTGGCTTCCGTGTGGCCGGTAATGAGGATGGCTACTTCGTCGGTGGCACCCTGTTCGACAAGGTGACCCCGGAGATGCGCATCTATAAGGAAGAGATCTTCGGCCCGGTGCTGTGCGTAGTGCGTGTGAACAGCCTGGAGCAGGCCATGCAACTGATCAACGATCATGAGTATGGCAACGGCACCTGCATCTTCACCCGTGACGGTGAAGCGGCGCGCCTGTTCTGCGACGAGATCGAAGTGGGCATGGTCGGTGTGAACGTACCGCTGCCGGTGCCGGTGGCCTACCACAGCTTTGGTGGCTGGAAGCGCTCGCTGTTCGGTGACCTGCATGCCTATGGTCCGGACGGTGTGCGCTTCTATACCCGTCGCAAGGCGATTACCCAGCGCTGGCCGCAGCGGGCCAGCCATGAGGCTTCGCAGTTTGCGTTCCCTAGTTTGTAAGGGATGAAGCAGAAGCGGGGAGGCCGACAGGCCTCCCCGCTTTGTTTTTGGGGTTTGGTGTTTTGGCTTTTGGTTGTCGTGTGCGTCAGGGCGGCTATGGGCCTGTCTTGAGATGGCATTGGCTTTGAGAGGTGCCTGTCTTGGGTTTTCTGGCGCCTGTGAGATCGAGCGCCGCCCGCGCGGCGCTTCGCAGCACAAGGCTGCTCCTACCGTTTGTTTCGGGCCAATTATTCCTGTGAGAACGGCACGCGACCGCCTTGGCGTCCACCTCGATGT
>NZ_CP177209.1:807500-2012500 GCF_046764235.1 Pseudomonas sp. s4
GCAAAAGCGCGCTTGACTGCGAGACAAACACGTCGAGCAGGTACGAAAGTAGGTCTTAGTGATCCGGTGGTTCTGTATGGAAGGGCCATCGCTCAACGGATAAAAGGTACTCCGGGGATAACAGGCTGATACCGCCCAAGAGTTCATATCGACGGCGGTGTTTGGCACCTCGATGTCGGCTCATCACATCCTGGGGCTGAAGCCGGTCCCAAGGGTATGGCTGTTCGCCATTTAAAGTGGTACGCGAGCTGGGTTTAGAACGTCGTGAGACAGTTCGGTCCCTATCTGCCGTGGACGTTTGAGATTTGAGAGGGGCTGCTCCTAGTACGAGAGGACCGGAGTGGACGAACCTCTGGTGTTCCGGTTGTCACGCCAGTGGCATTGCCGGGTAGCTATGTTCGGAAGAGATAACCGCTGAAAGCATCTAAGCGGGAAACTTGCCTCAAGATGAGATCTCACTGGGATCTTGAATCCCCTGAAGGGCCGTCGAAGACTACGACGTTGATAGGTTGGGTGTGTAAGCGCTGTGAGGCGTTGAGCTAACCAATACTAATTGCCCGTGAGGCTTGACCATATAACACCCAAGCAATTTGCTAGCGCAGATTGCGGTGGTGAAGACGAAACAACCGAAAGTTCGCAACATCACAAATATCGCATATCCGAATTCGCTGGGCTGTCCATCTGGACATTCTGGCAACAGAATTTCTTGACGACCATAGAGCATTGGAACCACCTGATCCCATCCCGAACTCAGCAGTGAAACGATGCATCGCCGATGGTAGTGTGGGGTTTCCCCATGTGAGAGTAGGTCATCGTCAAGATTCATTTCGCAAAACCCCTATCTGCACATGCAGGTAGGGGTTTTGTCTTTGTGGCGCAAAAATTCCCGGGCATACGCAGTCCCTGTGGGAGCGGGTTCACCCGCGAAGCAGACGACCCGGTGTATGGCACCGGCTTCGCCGGTGTTCGCGGCGGTTCGACGCCTCGACTCGCCCGCACTGGTCTCCGTTCGATCGTCGCCTCCCACAATTCGAGCCAGAACACTAGAATAGGCCCACGCACCTATTCAGAAGCGCTATATGCCTAATCCTGTCGAACCTGAAACCCTGGCCCAGTTGCCGTTGGACGAGCTTGTCGCCTGTCATGAATGTGACCTGCTGCTGCGCAAGCCCGTGCTCCAGCATGATGAGAAAGCCCAATGCCCGCGCTGCGGCTATGAGCTGTACGCCCATCGGCACAATGTGGTCAACCGCAGCCTGGCCCTGGTGCTCACCGCCTTGCTGCTGTTTGTGCCTGCCAATTTCCTGCCGATCATGCAGCTGCACCTGCTTGGCCAGACATCGGACGATACCGTCTGGAGCGGCGTGCTGGGCCTGTACAACTCGGAAATGCGCGGTGTGGCCGTCGTGGTTTTCCTGTGCAGTATGGCCATCCCTTTGGCAAAACTGCTCTGTCAGCTGGTCGTGCTCTTGAGTATCCGTCTGAACGTGGGGCGTAGTTTCGGCCTGCTGTTCTACCGCATCTATCACCACTTGCGTGACTGGGGCATGCTCGAGGTCTATTTCATGGGCGTGCTGGTAGCCATCGTCAAGCTGGTGGACCTGGCCGAGCTGACGGTAGGCCTGGGGCTGTTCTGCTTCATCAGCCTGTTATTGATCCAGGTGTGGCTCGAGGTGGTGATGTCACCGCACCAGATCTGGAGTGCGCTATCAGGGGAGGACCTGCATGCGGGCGATTGATGCAGGCATTCTTGTCTGCAATGAATGTCACGAGCTGAACCGGCAACAGCCAGACAGCACTTCACAAACCTGTACACGCTGCGGTGCCATCGTGCATGCCCGTCGGCCGAACAGCATCGCGCGTACCTGGGCGCTGCTGATTGCCGCGTCGATCCTGTACATCCCGGCCAACATGCTGCCGATCATGACCGTGAGCACCCTGGGCCAAGGCAGCCCCGACACGATCATGTCCGGTGTCATCACCTTGCTCAAGCATGGCATGGTGCCCATTGCTGCCGTGGTGTTCATTGCCAGTATCCTGGTGCCCACGTTCAAACTGGTGGGCATCGGCTTGCTGTTGTACTCCGTTCAGCGTCGTCAGCCGCTTTCGGCACGGCAACGGATATTGATGTACCGCTTCATCGAATTCATTGGGCGCTGGTCCATGCTCGATATCTTTGTCATCGCCATCCTGGTGGCGGTGGTGAATTTCGGCCGAATAGCCAGTGTCGAAGCCAACCTGGGCGCTGTCGCCTTTGCAACTGTGGTGATCCTGACAATGCTTGCCGCTTTAACTTTCGATCCCCGACTGATTTGGGATAACACGGAGTCGGATGACGACCATGAGTGACCTGCCAACGGCTAAAACCCGCCCAGCCTCGAACTGGTCGGCCATATGGATCCTGCCTTTGATCGCCTTGATGATCGGTGGCTGGCTTGCGTGGCAGGCTTACCGTGATGCCGGTGTGGAAATTGAAGTCCGCTTCGAGTCGGGTGAGGGTATCGTCGCCAACAAGACCGAGGTGATCTACAAGGGCATGCCGGTTGGCAAGGTCAAGAGCCTGGTGCTCGACGCCAAGGGTGAGAACCAGGGGGTGATCGCCACCATCGAGATGAACAAGGCTGCCGAGCCGCATCTGACCAAAGGCACGCGTTTCTGGCTGGTGAAGCCGAGCGTCAGCCTGGCGGGTATTTCCGGCCTGGAAACTCTGGTGTCAGGCAACTACATCGCCGTCAGCCCAGGGGAGGGGGAGCGCACCAAACGTTTTACTGCCTTGAAGGTTGCGCCGCCGCTGTCGGACACCGAGCCGGGCCTGCACCTTACCCTCAAGGCTGAGCGGCTTGGGTCGCTCAACCGTGACAGCCCGGTGTTCTACAAGCAGATCCAGGTTGGCCGGGTAAAAAGCTACCGCCTGTCCGAGGACCAGAGCACTGTCGAGATAAAGGTCTTCATCGAGCCGGCCTATGCCAGCCTGGTGCGCAAGCACACGCGTTTCTGGAATGCCAGCGGCGTCAGCATCGATGCCTCGCTGTCGGGCGTGAAAGTGCGTAGTGAATCGCTGTCGAGCATTGTCGCCGGTGGTATCGCCTTTGCCACGCCGGAACACCGCAAGGACAGTCCACCCACCGACTCGAACCTGCCGTTCCGTCTGTATGAGGACTTTGATGCGGCCCAGGCCGGTATCCGGGTGAAGGTGAAATTGAGCGATTACGAGGGCCTGCAGGCGGGCCGTACACCGGTCATGTACAAGGGCATCCAGGTAGGCTCGCTGAAAGCCCTGACAATGGCAGACAACCTGGCCAGTGCCTCGGCCGAGCTTACGCTGGACCCGTTGGCCGAGGATTACCTGGTCGAGGGCACGCAGTTCTGGGTGGTAAAGCCGTCGATTTCTCTGGCGGGTATCACCGGCCTGGAGGCGCTGGTAAAGGGTAACTACATTGCCATTCGCCCTGGTGAAAAGGGCGCGCGGCCCGAGCGCGAGTTCGAAGCCCGCGCCAAGGCGCCTCCGCTCGACCTCAAGGCACCAGGCCTGCACATGGTGCTGTTCGCCGACACCCTGGGTTCGCTGGAAGTCGGTAGCCCGGTCATGTACCGCCAGGTGAAGGTGGGTAGCGTGCAGAGCTACCAGTTCGCCCGCAACAGCAACCGCATCCTGATCGGTGTGCATATCGAGAAGGAATACGAAAAGCTGGTCAACGGTTCGTCGCGCTTCTGGAATGTCAGTGGCATCACCCTGACGGGCGGCCTGTCGGGCATCAAGATCAAGAGTGAATCACTGCAAACCCTGATGGCCGGTGGTATCGCGTTCGACACGCCACGGCCCGATGTGCCGCTCAAACGCCACATCCCACGCTTCCGCCTGCATGACAGCCAGGAGGCGGTCAACCGCGCAGGAACGTTGATCACCATTCGTGTGGACCGTGCTGACGGCCTCAAGCCAGGCACGGCGATCCGCTTCCGTGGCCTGGATGTGGGCAGCATCGAGAGCGTCGACCTGACCGATGACCTGCAGGCGGTGCTGCTGCGGGCGCGCATTACCGAAGCGGCGGACCGTATCGCCCGCGTCGGTACGCAGTTCTGGGTGGTCAAGCCAGCCTTTGGCCTGGTGCGCACGCAGAACCTCGACACTCTGGTGGGTGGGCAGTACCTGGAAGTGCAGCCGGCTGCCAAGGACCGTGGCCCGCAGCGCGATTTCATCGCCTTGGCCGACGCCCCGCAGGTGGCAGGGCCTGAAGTCGGGCTGCCGTTGACGCTGAGCGCTCCGCGCCGTGGCTCGATCAAGCCGGGCGTGCCGGTGACCTACCGTGAGGTTGCGGTGGGCAAGGTGACGGGCTTCGAGCTGGGCCAGAGCGCTGACCGCGTGTTGATCCATATCCTGATCGAACCGCGCTATGCGGCCCTGGTGCGCAGCGGCAGCCGCTTCTGGAACAGCAGCGGCTTCGGTTTCGACTGGGGGCTGGTCAAGGGGGTTACGGTGCGTACCGAGTCGGTGGAGACCATGATCGACGGCGGTATCGCCTTCGCCACGCCGGATGGCGAGCAGATGGGCAACCCGGCACGGCCGCAGCAGACGTTCGCCTTGTTCGACAAGGCCGAGGATGAATGGCTGCAGTGGGCGCCGAAGATTCAGATTGCCAAGTGATGTGGAGGCAGGGCTGCCAAGTGCAGCCTTGCGCTTTTCCGTAGGAGCAGCCTTGTGCTGCGAATGGGCTGCGTAGCAGCCCCGACAATGTCCGCTGCCAGCTGAAGCCTGGGGCTGCTATGCAGCCCATTCGCAGCACAAGGCTGCTCCTACAAAAAGCCGATCGTAATCAACTGGGCGGGATGCTTGCACAAATCGCAGGCAACAAAAAACCGACCCTAGGGTCGGTTTTTCGACTAGCGCGTCGCTTAGGCAGCTGCAGCTTCTTTCAGCGCCTTGATGTGGCCATTCAGACGGCCTTTGTGACGAGCAGCCTTGTTCTTGTGGATGATGCCCTTGTCGGCCATACGGTCGATTACAGGCACAGCCAGAACGTAAGCGGCTTGCGCTTTTTCGGCGTCTTTTGCGTCGATGGCTTTAACTACATTCTTGATGTAGGTACGGACCATGGAACGCAGGCTGGCGTTGTGGCTGCGACGCTTCTCAGCCTGTTTTGCACGTTTCTTGGCGGAAGGTGTGTTGGCCACCGTCGAGCTCCTCGAAAGACTTTAGGTAAATAGCAAACAAAATAGGCCGCGAATCATGCCGATCAGTCGAACGGATGTCAAGGCCACCTGCAAGGTTCCGCCGAGCGGTGCGCCAACAAGAGGGAAATATTCCTTTCTGCTGCGCGACCTGTAAACTCGGGAATTTTTGGCTCCCCTGCGAAGGCGCGGGAGTATCGCACATTCGGACGCTGTCTGGCAGCGTCCTCTGCCCTTGGCGTGAATCTTTTCGATGAACCTGCTCAAATCCCTGGCTGCGGTAAGCTCGATCACCATGATTTCCCGGGTGCTAGGCTTTGTCCGCGACACCATCCTGGCGCGTGTTTTCGGCGCCGGCATCGCCACCGATGCTTTCTTCATCGCCTTCAAGCTGCCCAACCTGCTGCGGCGCATCTTCGCCGAGGGCGCGTTTTCTCAGGCCTTCGTGCCGATCCTGGCCGAATACAAGACCCAGCAAGGCGAGGAGGCGACCCGCACCTTCGTCGCCTATGTCAGTGGCCTGCTGACCTTGGTTCTGGCGCTGGTGACCGCCATCGGCATCCTGGCGGCGCCATGGGTGGTGTGGGCGACCGCCCCAGGCTTTGTCGACAGTGCCGAAAAGTACGAACTGACCACCGCCCTGTTGCGGGTGACTTTTCCTTATATATTGCTGATCTCGCTGTCCTCCCTGGCCGGGGCAATCCTCAATACCTGGAACCGTTTCTCGGTGCCGGCCTTTACCCCGACCTTGCTGAATGTGGCGATGATTGCCTTCGCCGTGCTGCTCACGCCGTATTTCGACCCGCCCATCATGGCCCTGGCATGGGGCGTGCTGGCCGGTGGCCTGGCACAGTTGCTGTACCAGCTGCCAGCGCTGAAGAAGATCGGCATGCTCGTGCTGCCACGCCTGAACCTGCGTGATGCCGGCGTGTGGCGGGTGCTCAAGCAGATGCTGCCAGCGATCCTCGGGGTGTCGGTGAGTCAGATCTCGCTGATCATCAACACCATCTTCGCCTCCTTCCTGGTAGCCGGCTCGGTGTCGTGGATGTACTACGCCGACCGCCTCATGGAGCTGCCTTCCGGTGTACTGGGCGTGGCCCTGGGCACCATACTGCTGCCGACCCTGGCCAAGACCTACGCCAACAAGGACCGCGAGGAGTACTCACGGATCCTCGACTGGGGCCTGCGCCTGTGTTTCCTGCTGGTGCTGCCCTGCACCCTGGCCCTGGCCATCCTCGCCGAGCCTTTGACCGTGGCGCTGTTCCAGTACGGCAAGTTCACTGCCGTCGACGCAGCCATGACCCAGAAGGCGCTGATCGCCTATTCGGTGGGCTTGCTGGCGATCATTCTGGTCAAGGTACTGGCACCGGGCTTCTATGCGCAGCAGAATATCCGTACACCGGTGAAGATCGCGGTATTCACCCTGGTCTGCACCCAACTGTTCAACCTGGCCCTGGTCGGGCCGCTCGCGCATGCCGGCCTGGCCCTGGCGATCAGCCTGGGGGCCTGCCTGAACGCCGGCCTGCTGTTCTGGAAACTGCGCAGTCAGCAGCTGTTTCAGCCGCAACCAGGCTGGGCGATATTCCTGCTCAAGCTGTTGCTGGCGGTGGGGCTGATGTCGGCGGTGTTGCTGGCCGGCATGCATTATCTGCCAGCCTGGGAACAGGGCAACATGCTCGAGCGCCTGGTGCGCCTGGGGGCTCTGGTACTGGCGGGCGTCGTGACCTATTTCGGCTGCCTGTACCTGTGCGGCTTCCGGCCTCGGCATTTCGCCCGCAAGGCCTTGCACTGAGGCATCGGGCGGGTCAGGCGTCGGTTTTTCGCATTCCACGCCGCCCTTGGGCGCTGCTGCCTGTCACCGGCGCCCGGGTGTGGTTATAATCGGCCACTTTATGAGCAAGAAGCGCGTTATGCAGCTGGTTCGAGGTCTTCACAACCTGCGCCCCGAGCACCGGGGCTGTGTCGCCACCATTGGCAACTTCGACGGGGTTCACCGCGGCCACCAGGCTATCCTGGCGCGCCTGCGCGAGCGCGGCCAGGCCTTGGGCCTGCCGACCTGCGTGGTCATCTTCGAACCGCAACC
The DNA here is from genome assembly GCF_046764235.1 of Pseudomonas sp. s4. NCBI lineage: Bacteria > Pseudomonadati > Pseudomonadota > Gammaproteobacteria > Pseudomonadales > Pseudomonadaceae > Pseudomonas > Pseudomonas sp. s4. The sequence goes on from NZ_CP177209.1 coordinate 814,750, forward strand.
ACGCGAGTACTTCGCCCCCGACACCGCGCCGGCCCGCCTGGCCCGGCTGCGCGACAAGATCGAGCTGCTGGCGGCCGAGGGGATCGACCGGGTGCTGTGCCTGGCATTCAACCAGCGCCTGAGCAATCTCGGCGCCGACGCCTTCGTCAAGGCCATCCTGGTCGACGGCCTGGGTGTACGCCACCTCGAAGTGGGCGATGACTTCCGCTTCGGCTGCGACCGCGCCGGCGACTTCGCCTTCCTGGTCGAGGCCGGCAAGCAGTACGGCTTCACCGTCGAGGCTGCCAACACGGTGATCCAGGACGGCCTGCGGGTCAGCAGCACCGAAGTGCGCAAGGCCCTGTCCGAAGGCAACTTCGAGCTGGCCGAGCACCTGCTGGGCCGCCCATACCGCATCAGCGGCCGCGTGCTGCATGGCCAGAAGCTGGCCCGCCAGCTCGGCACACCTACCGCCAACATCCAGCTCAAGCGCCGCCGCGTGCCGCTGTCCGGGGTCTACCTGGCCAGCATCGAAATCGACGGCAAGGCCTGGCCGGGTGTCGGCAATATCGGCGTGCGCCCCACCGTTGCCGGTGACGGGCGCCCGCACCTGGAGATTCATCTGCTGGACTATGCCGGCGACCTTTACGGCCGGCGCCTGACGGTGGAGTTCCACCACAAGCTGCGTGAAGAGCAGCGATTCGCCTCCCTGGAGGCGCTGAAGTCGGCGATCGATGCGGATATCGCCGCCGCACGTGCACATTGGCACGCTCAACCGCTAACGAAGAGCCTGAAATGACCGACTACAAAGCCACGCTTAACCTTCCGGACACCGCCTTCCCCATGAAGGCCGGCCTGCCTCAGCGCGAACCGCAGATCCTGCAGCGCTGGGACAGCATTGGCCTGTACCAGAAGCTGCGCGAAATTGGCAAGGATCGTCCCAAGTTCGTCCTGCACGACGGCCCGCCCTATGCCAACGGCAAGATTCATATCGGTCATGCGCTGAACAAGATCCTCAAGGACATGATCGTCCGTTCCAAGACCCTGGCCGGCTTCGATGCGCCGTATGTGCCGGGCTGGGACTGCCATGGCCTGCCGATCGAGCACAAGGTCGAGGTCACCCACGGCAAGCACCTGTCCGCCGACCGCACTCGCGAGCTGTGCCGCGAGTACGCCGCCGAGCAGATCGAGGGGCAGAAGACCGAGTTCATCCGCCTGGGCGTGCTGGGTGACTGGGACAACCCGTACAAGACCATGAACTTTGCCAACGAGGCCGGCGAAATCCGCGCCCTGGCCGAGATGGTCAAGCAAGGCTTCGTGTTCAAGGGCCTGAAGCCTGTGAACTGGTGCTTCGATTGCGGTTCGGCCCTGGCCGAGGCCGAAGTCGAGTACGCCGACAAGAAATCGCAGACCATCGACGTTGCCTTCCCGGTAGCCGATGACGCCAAGCTGGCTACTGCCTTCGGTCTGGCTTCGCTGGCCAAGCCGGCTGCCATCGTGATCTGGACCACCACCCCGTGGACTATCCCGGCCAACCAGGCGCTGAACATCCACCCGGAGTTCAAGTACGCCCTGGTCGACACCGGCGAGCGTCTGCTGGTTCTGGCCGAAGAGCTGGTCGAGTCGTGCCTCAAGCGCTACAGCCTGGAAGGCTCGGTCATCGCCACCGCCCAGGGTTCGGCACTGGAACTGATCAACTTCCGCCACCCGTTCTATGACCGCCTGTCGCCAATCTACCTGGCTGACTACGTCGAGCTGGGCGCCGGTACCGGCGTGGTGCACTCCTCGCCAGCCTACGGTGAAGACGACTTCGTCACCTGCAAGCGCTACGGCATGGTCAACGACGACATCCTCACCCCGGTGCAGAGCAACGGCGTGTATGTGGACTCGCTGCCATTCTTCGGCGGCCAGTTCATCTGGAAGGCCAACCCGGCCATCGTCGAGAAGCTGAGCGAAGTCGGCGCGCTGATGCACACCGAAACCATCAGCCACAGCTACATGCACTGCTGGCGCCACAAGACCCCGCTGATCTACCGCGCCACCGCGCAGTGGTTCGTGGGTATGGACAAGCAGCCGACCACCGGCGAGCCGCTGCGTGAGCGCGCACTTAAAGCCATCGAAGACACCAAGTTCGTCCCGGCCTGGGGCCAGGCGCGCCTGCATTCGATGATTGCCAACCGCCCGGACTGGTGCATCTCCCGACAGCGCAACTGGGGTGTACCGATCCCGTTCTTCCTGCACAAGCAGACCGGCGAGCTGCACCCACGCACCGTCGAGCTGATGGAAGCAGTGGCCAAGCGCGTCGAACAGGAAGGCATCGAGGCCTGGTTCAAGCTGGACGGCGCCGAACTGCTGGGCGCTGAAGCCGAGCAGTACGACAAGATCACCGACACCCTCGACGTGTGGTTCGACTCGGGTACCACCCACTGGCACGTGCTGCGTGGCTCGCATGACATCGGCCACGCCACCGGCCCGCGTGCCGACCTGTACCTGGAAGGTTCCGACCAGCACCGCGGCTGGTTCCACTCGTCCTTGCTGACCGGTTGCGCCATCGACGGCCACGCGCCGTACCGCGAGCTGCTGACCCACGGCTTCACCGTGGACGAGAACGGCCGCAAGATGTCCAAGTCGCTGGGCAACACCATCGAGCCGGAGAAGGTCAACAACACCCTGGGTGCCGATATCCTGCGCCTGTGGGTTGCCGCTACCGACTATTCCGGTGAAATGGCCGTTTCCGAGCAGATCCTGCAGCGCAGCGCCGACGCCTACCGCCGTATCCGCAACACTGCACGCTTCCTGCTCTCCAACCTGTCCGGCTTCGACCCGGCCCGCGACCTGCTGGCCCCGGAAGACATGCTGGCGCTGGACCGCTGGGCGGTTGACCGCACCCTGCTGCTGCAACGCGAGCTGGAAGAGCACTACAGCGAGTACCGTTTCTGGAACGTCTACTCCAAGGTGCACAACTTCTGCGTGCAGGAACTGGGCGGCTTCTACCTCGACATCATCAAGGACCGCCAGTACACCACCGGCGCCAACAGTGTCGCTCGCCGCTCCTGCCAGACCGCGCTCTACCACATCAGCGAGGCGCTGGTGCGCTGGATCGCGCCGATCCTGGCGTTTACCGCCGACGAAATCTGGCAGTACCTGCCAGGCGAGCGCAACGAGTCGGTAATGCTCAACGGCTGGTACGAAGGCCTGAGCGAGCTGCCGGAAGGTACCGAACTGGACCGCGCCTACTGGGACCGCGTGATGGCCGTCAAGGCATCGGTCAACAAGGAGCTGGAAAACCAGCGTACCGCCAAGGTCATCGGCGGCAACCTGCAGGCCGAAGTCACCCTGTACGCCGACGAAGGCCTGAGCGCCGACCTGGGCAAGCTGGGCGACGAACTGCGCTTCGTGCTGATCACCTCGGCTGCCAGCGTGGTGCCATTCGCGCAAGCGCCGGCCGAAGCGGTGGCCACCGAAGTCGAAGGCCTCAAGCTGCAAGTGGTCAAGTCCGGCCACACCAAGTGCGGCCGTTGCTGGCACTTCCGCGCCGACGTCGGCAGCCACCCGGAGCACCCGGAAATCTGCGGCCGTTGCGTCGACAACCTGAGCGGTTCCGGCGAGGTGCGCCACTATGCCTAACCCTGTAGCGGGGCGCTTCGGGCGCCTTGCATGGCTTTGGCTGAGCCTGGTGGTACTGGTCCTCGACCAGGCCACCAAGCTGTATTTCAACAATGCCCTGACCATGTACCAGCAGGTTGTCGTCATCCCTGACTACTTCAGCTGGACCCTGGCCTACAACACCGGCGCGGCGTTCAGCTTCCTGGCTGAAAGCTCCGGCTGGCAGCGCTGGCTGTTTGCCCTGATCGCCGTGGTGGTCAGTGCCGTGCTGGTAGTGTGGCTCAAGCGCCTGGGGCGCAACGAGACCTGGCTGGCCGTGGCGCTGGCGCTGGTGCTGGGTGGCGCGATCGGCAACCTGTACGACCGCGTCGTGCTCGGCCATGTGGTCGACTTCATCCTGGTGCACTGGCAGAACCGCCATTACTTCCCGGCCTTCAACCTGGCCGACAGCGCCATCACCGTTGGTGCGGTGATGCTGGCGCTGGATATGTTCAAGAGCAAGAAGTCCGAGGATCCGGTCCATGACTGACACCCGTATCGGCCAGAACACCGAAGTCACCCTGCACTTCGCGCTGCACCTGGAAAACGGCGACACCGTCGACAGCACGTTCGACAAGGCCCCGGCCACCTTCAAGGTTGGCGATGGCAACCTGCTGCCAGGGTTCGAGAACGCCCTGTTCGGCTTCAAGGGCGGCGACAAGCGTACCGTCGTGGTGGCCCCGGAGAACGCATTCGGCCAGCCAAACCCGCAGAACGTGCAAGTCATGCCGCGGTCCCAGTTCGAGGGCATGGAGTTGTCCGAAGGGCTGTTGATCATCTTCAACGACGCCGCCAACACCGAGCTGCCGGGTGTGGTCAAAGCGTTCGATGACGACCAGGTGACCATCGACTTCAATCACCCATTGGCTGGCAAGACCCTGACCTTCGAGGTGGAGATCCTCGAGGTGAAGGCCCTGTAAGCCTGGAGCCGAGCATGCAAATCAAACTCGCCAACCCTCGCGGCTTCTGCGCGGGGGTCGACCGGGCGATCGAGATCGTCAACCGCGCGCTGGAAGTCTTCGGCCCGCCGATCTATGTGCGTCACGAAGTGGTGCACAACAAGTTCGTGGTGGAAGACCTGCGCAACCGTGGCGCCATCTTCGTCGAAGAGCTGGACCAGGTACCGGACGACGTCATCGTCATCTTCAGTGCCCACGGTGTTTCCCAGGCCGTGCGCCAGGAAGCTGCTGGCCGTGGCCTGAAAGTGTTCGATGCCACCTGCCCGCTGGTGACCAAGGTGCACATCGAAGTGGCCAAGTACAGCCGCGACGGCCGTGAGTGCATTCTCATCGGCCACGAAGGGCATCCGGAGGTCGAAGGCACCATGGGCCAGTACGACGCCAGCAACGGTGGCGCCATCTACCTCGTCGAAGACGAGGAGGATGTTGCCAACCTGCAGGTGAAGGACCCGGACCACCTGGCGTTCGTCACCCAGACCACGCTGTCGATGGACGACACCAGCCGCGTGATCGACGCCCTGCGTGCGCGCTTCCCGAACATTGGCGGCCCGCGCAAGGACGACATCTGCTACGCCACCCAGAACCGCCAGGACGCGGTCAAGCAACTGGCGGACGAGTGCGACGTGGTACTGGTGGTCGGCAGCCCGAACAGCTCCAACTCCAACCGCCTGCGCGAGCTGGCCGAGCGCATGGGCACCCCGGCCTACCTGATCGACGGTGCCGAGGACCTGCAGCGTGGCTGGTTCGACCAGACGGCGCGGGTCGGCATTACCGCTGGCGCTTCGGCTCCCGAAGTGCTGGTGCGTGGCGTGATCGAGCAGCTCAAGGCCTGGGGCGCCACCGGTGCTGAAGAGCTGGATGGGCGGGAAGAGAACATCACCTTCTCCATGCCCAAGGAGTTGCGGGTTCGGTCGCTGATCTGACCGCAGTTTGCGCAATCCCCCTGCAGGAGCGGCCTTGTGTCGCGAACGGGCTGCAAAGCAGCCCCAGGATTTCAGCGTTAGAGCTGATATTGCCGGGGCCGCTTTGCGGCCCTTTCGCGACACAAGGCCGCTCCTACATTGACCGCGCTGATCTGCTAGTGGTGTCTTTGCATCGGGATTTTTTTGGCTCTCCCATCTGTACGTTGACCCTGCCAGTCGATGCCATCACCACTTGATACTGGCTAGTTGCGGTCAAGCGCTCGCAAATCTCCATCGTTGAACCTAACCAATTACCGTTGGCCCCAAGCGGAACACCCTGCGCACTGAATTTCAGCTGCTCACCGCGATTGCTCGTGATCTTCAGCGGCCGTGAAAGACGCTGCTCGCGCAGCACCTGCCCGTTATGCTCCAGCATCACCTGCCAACCATTCCCCCAGTTACCGTCCAACGCCTGCACCAGCACCGGCTGGCTTTGCAACATGGCATGGCTGCGCGCACTGCGCAGCGCCTGCGCCAAGTCACGCGCAGCTGCCGCCCTGTGTAGGTCGTCGCTCAATCTGGCGTAGGCCGGCATGCCGAGCTGTGTCAGCAACACGGCCACCGCCAGGGCCGACAACATTTGAATCAGTGTTACACCTCGTTGCTTCACCGTGCATTCCTCCCTGGAAGTGCTTGGCTGTAGCTTCACGGTCGTTGGACCCGCGGTCCAGTCGCCCGGGTTCAATGCAATTGCAGGAAAAGTCGCAGGAGGTGCAGGGATGCACGCAAGACAGCGGGGCATGACGCTTCTGGAAGTGTTATTGGCGGTGGTAGTGGTGGCTGTGGGTATGTTCGCAGCGGCAGGCCTGCAACTGCAGGCATTGCGGGCTGCGGAGGACGCGCGCCGCGATGGGAAGGCGGCAATGGCGGCGCACAGTGAGCAGGAAAGGGGGCGGCCATGAGTCGGGGCCAGCGTGGTTTCGGCTTGCTTGAGGTGATGCTGGCGCTGACCATCGGGTTGCTGCTGTTGGCGGCGGCCAGCCAGCTATTCGCCTCGGCCCACCATACCTGGCGGCTGCAAAGCACGGCAGTACGCATGCAGGATGAGGCACGCCTGGCATTGCTGCGAATGGCCCAGGATATCCGCATGACCGGGATGTTTGGCTGCCTGCGACTGCGGCCAAAGCACTTCGGCAGTTCGAGCGCAGAGCACGCATTCGCCCGGCCGATGGAAGTCGAAGCATCCACCCTTAGCCTGGTCGTTGCGGAGTTACCTGGGCAAGCCGGGGGCCCGCAGTGGTTCCTGCACACGGACTGTACTAGCAAAGTGTCTGTGGACGATGAGTTGAAGGAGGGCTATCCACAGGTTTACCCCATCAGCAGATATGTCTACCAACTCCAGGGCAATACGCTGAAATTCAAACGCAACAAAAGCAACTTCCAGCCGCTGGTTGAAAATGTGCGGTCAATGCGTTTGCAGCGTGTGCAAATGGCACAGGGTGAGGGGGTGGATATTGCCCTGACGCTTTACGAACCCACGCTCGAACTTGAACAGCACCATGAACTGAGCGTCGCAATCCGCAACCCGGTGCCGAACCCATGAATCGTCAGCGTGGCATAGTCCTGTTGTTGGCTTTGGTCCTGAGCCTGCTGCTTGGGCTGCTTGCGGCGTCCGCCCTGCGTGATGCGCTGGCGCAAACGCGAATGACCGGCTATCTGAGCGAAGGCCTGCTGGCGCTGGAGCAGGCCGAGGCCACGCTGCTGGCAGGGGCAGGCGAGCTCGAGCGGGCTCCCCCCGACCCTTGCGAGGCGTGCCCGCCACCCGCTCGACCGCATGACCTGAGCGGGCAGTGGCAGCGCACGCGAACCGGCTATTTCCATTTGCAGAATCTGGGTACCAGCGAACACGCGGCGCATATGCCGGAAGGGCAGCAGGTCACCCTGTACCGCGTCACCGCCGTCAGCCTGCAAACCCAGTCACGGCATGTGCTGGAAGCGGTCTACGCCATGGCCGGCGACACAACCCGGCGCATTGCCTGGCGGCAGAGATTGCGAGGAGACTGACATGCAGCAAGGCTTGAGCCTGATCGAGTTGTTGATTGTGCTGGCCGTGACCGGCATTCTGGCAGCCATTGCCTACCCCAGTTACAGCGACCAGCTACGGCGAGCCGCGCGCAGCGAAGTGGTTGGCCTGCTGCATGACGCCGCCCTGCGCCTGGAGCGCCACCGCGTACGCACTGGCCAATACGCCGAGGGCGACCCTGCCTTGCCCGACGGTACCCGCTATTACAGCCTGCAGGCCCAGCGCGACAGCGACACCTTCACGCTGCGCGCCCGGCGGCTGCCGAGCGGGCTGATGGCGCAGGACCGCTGTGGCGATTTCCAGCTCGACCAGGCCGGCGTGCAGCGCAATCCGGGTGCCGTCGAAGACAGCGTGCACTGCTGGGGAAGCTGAAGATTGAATGATGCCCGGTGCATCGCGGATTTACTTCAGGTGTTGGATCGACAGATGAGCAAGCAAGTAGTGGTGGTCGGTGGCGGGGTGATCGGCCTGCTGACGGCATTCAACCTGGCGGCGAAGGTCGGGCAGGTGGTGGTGTGTGATCAGGGTGAAGTCGGCCGCGAATCGTCCTGGGCCGGCGGTGGCATCGTCTCGCCGCTGTACCCGTGGCGCTACAGCCCGGCCGTGACCGCCTTGGCACACTGGTCGCAAGACTTTTATCCACAGCTGGGCGAGCGTTTGTTCGCCAGCACCGGCGTCGACCCCGAAGTGCACACCACCGGCCTGTACTGGCTCGACCTGGACGACGAGGCCGAAGCGCTGGCCTGGGCCGAGCGTGAGCAGCGGCCGCTGAGTGCCGTGGATATTTCGGCGGCCTATGACGCGGTGCCGGTGCTGGGCCCGGGCTTCAAGCGTGCCATCTACATGGCCGGCGTGGCCAACGTGCGCAACCCGCGCCTGGTGAAGTCGCTCAAGGCGGCGTTGCTGGCGTTGCCCAACGTGACCTTGCGTGAGCACTGCCAGGTTACCGGTTTTGTCCAGCAAGGCGGTCGCGTGACCGGGGTGCAGACGGCAGACGACGTGCTGGCGGCGGATGAGGTGGTGCTCAGTGCTGGCGCGTGGAGTGGCGACCTGCTGCGTACGCTCGGCCTGGAACTGCCGGTGGAGCCGGTGAAGGGCCAGATGATTTTGTTCAAATGTGCCGAAGACTTTCTGCCGAGCATGGTGCTGGCCAAGGGGCGCTATGCGATCCCGCGGCGTGACGGGCATATTCTGGTGGGTAGCACGCTGGAGCATGCCGGGTACGACAAGACCCCGACCGAGGAGGCGTTGGAGAGCCTGAAGGCCTCGGCGGTGGAGTTGCTGCCTGAGCTCGAGGGGGCCACGGTGGTGGCGCACTGGGCCGGGCTGCGGCCGGGGTCGCCGGAAGGTATTCCGTATATCGGACCGGTGCCGGGGCATGCGGGGTTGTGGTTGAACTGCGGGCATTACCGCAACGGGCTGGTGCTGGCGCCGGCTTCGTGCCAGCTGTTTACCGACCTGTTGACCGGGGCAGAGCCGATCATTGACCCGGCGCCGTATGCGCCAGCCGGGCGGTTGAGCTGAGATTGCCGGGGCCGCTCCTACAGGGGCTGCGTATTCCCTGTGGGAGCGGCCTTGTGTCGCGAAAGGGCTGCAAGGCAGCCCCAGTTTCTAACGGGATTGCCCCGGCCCTTGCTGCAGGTGTGCCTGGCTGCAATACCACTCGTTGCCCTGCTGCAGCGCCCGGTCATTGGGCAGGTGCACGCCGCAATGGGCGCAGCGCACCATCTTCAGCGGCGCATCCAGCTTCGCCTCGGGGTGCGACTGTTGGCTGGCTTTGAACTTGCGCCACAGCCAGAACGCGGCGGCGATCAGGGCGATCCAGAAAAGTAGGCGAACCATGGTGTCCAGCTTGTCGGTTGAAGAAGCCGACAGTCTAGGACGCGGCCAATAAAAAAGGGAGGCCCAGGGCCTCCCTTTCATGTACCGCTACGTATCAGTCGAACAGACCAAAGGTCATGTAGCTGAACCAGGAACGGTCCTTTTCGGCTTCCTTCGGCCCTTCCGGCACGATCGGATCACCGTTCTCGTCGGTTGGCAGCAGCTCACGCGGCATCTCGTCACGTGCGTCCTGGAACTGCTTGACCACGTCCTGGTTCGCGCGGGTTTCACCCGGCGGCAGCGGGGTGTCGGTCTCGATCAGGCCCAGGGTCGCCTTGGACAGCCAGCCGCGGCCGTCAGACTCGGTCTGCTTTGGCTGGAACTCGCCATCTACCAGGCTCGGGTGGTCCGGGTAGTTGAGCTTGAGGGTTTCCAGGCTGGTGGCGGCCAGTTCGTCCAGGTGCATCTTCTGGTACGCCTCGACCATCACCGCCAGGCCGTCGCCGACCGATGGGGTTTCCTGGAAGTTCTCTACCACGTAGCGGCCACGGTTGGCAGCGGCTACATAGGCCTGGCGGCTCAGGTAGTAGTCGGCCACATGGATTTCGTACGACGCCAGCAGGTTGCGCAGGTAGATCATGCGCTGCTTGGCGTCGGGGGCGTAGCGGCTATTGGGGAAGCGGCTGGTCAGCTGGGCGAATTCGTTGTACGAGTCGCGGGCAGCACCCGGGTCACGCTTGGTCATGTCCAGCGGCAGGAAGCGCGCCACCAGGCCACGGTCCTGGTCGAACGAGGTCAGGCCCTTGAGGTAGTAGGCGTAGTCGACGTTCGGGTGCTGCGGGTGCAGGCGGATGAAGCGCTCGGCAGCCGACTTGGCAGCCTCGGGCTCGGAGTTCTTGTAGTTGGCGTAGATCAGCTCGAGCTGCGCCTGGTCGGCATAGCGGCCGAACGGGTAGCGCGACTCCAGGGCCTTGAGCTTGTTCACGGCGCTGGTGTAGCTGGAGTTGTCCAGGTCAGCTTGCGCCTGCTGATACAGCTCGGCCTCGCTGAGGTTCTCGTCGATCACTTCCTTATTGGAGGAACAGGCCGCGGTGAGCCCGAGGATGGCGATCAGCAGCAGGTGTTTCACTTGCATGGCGGCTTGCGTCCCTTTGACGGCCGCTGTCTTGGGCGGTGCCGTCCTGTTATGATGAGCGCCCCGGCCAACCCCGGGACAAAAGAAGCCGTATTTAACCACAAGCTCGCAGCCGAAACCAAAGGCTGTGCGCCCGCCGAATCGAGCATGTCCGAGATCATTCAACTTAGCGCAGAGGTCCCGTCCGAACTGGGCGGTCAACGCCTCGACCAGGTCGCCGCCCAATTGTTCGACGAGTATTCGCGCTCGCGGCTGACTACCTGGATCAAAGAAGGCCGCCTGACGGTCGATGGCGCGGTCCTGCGCCCGCGTGACACCGTCCATGGTGGCGCCGTGCTGGCCCTGGAGGCCGAGCAAGAGGCCCAGGGCGAGTGGGAGGCCGAGGACATCGCGCTGGACATCGTCTATGAAGACGACCAGATCCTGGTGATCAACAAGCCTGCCGGCCTGGTTGTGCACCCGGCTGCCGGGCATGCCAGCGGCACCTTGCTGAACGCGCTGCTGCACCATGTGCCCGACATCATCAACGTGCCGCGCGCCGGCATCGTGCACCGCCTGGACAAGGACACCACCGGCCTGATGGTGGTGGCCAAGACCCTGCAGGCGCAGACCAACCTGGTCGACCAGCTGCAAAAGCGCTCGGTCAGCCGCATTTATGAATGCATCGTGGTTGGTGTGGTGACTGCCGGTGGCAAGATCGACGCGCCCATCGGCCGCCACGGCGGCATGCGCCAGCGCATGGCAGTCACCGACGGCGGCAAGCCTGCGATCAGCCACTACCGTGTGCTCAAGCGCTTCCGCTCGCACACCCATGTGCGGGTGAAGCTGGAAACCGGCCGTACCCACCAGATCCGCGTGCACATGGCTCATGTCGGCTACCCGCTGGTCGGCGACCAGACCTACGGCGGCCGCTTCCGCATTCCGCCGGCAGCCAGCCCGACCATGGTCGAGGCGGTGAAGACCTTCCCGCGTCAGGCCCTGCACGCACGCTTCCTGGCGCTGGTACACCCGACCACCGGTGAGCGCATGGAATGGGAATCGCCGCTGCCGGATGACTTCGTCTGGTTGCTGTCGCTGCTGAACCAGGACCGCGAGAGCTTTATCGGATGAGTGGCCTGACTCAGTCGCTGCTGTTCCCCGACTGGCCGGCCCCGGCCTCGGTGCGCGCCTGTGTCACCACTCGCCAGGGCGGCATCAGCCTGCCGCCCTATGAAACCTTCAACCTTGGCGACCATGTTGGGGACGACCCTGCCGCGGTGGCCGAAAACCGTCGTCGCCTGAGCGACGAATTCGCCATCCAGCCGGCCTGGCTCAAGCAGGTGCATGGGCTAGTAGTGGCAAATGCCGACCCGGCCGTGGTGGCCGAGGCCGACGCCAGCTGGACCGACCAGCCTGGCATTGCCTGCACCGTGATGACTGCCGATTGCCTGCCAGCGCTGTTCTGCGACCGGGCCGGTACCCGTGTGGCGGCGGCGCATGCTGGCTGGCGCGGGCTGGCCGGTGGTGTGCTTGAGGCCACCTTGGATCGCCTGGCACTGCCACCCGAAGAGGTGCTGGTGTGGCTGGGGCCGGCGATTGGCCCACAGGCGTTCGAAGTGGGGCTGGAAGTGCGTGATGCCTTTACGGCGGTGCACCCGGAAGCGGCCCGGGCCTTTGTCGATGGTGCCCGGCCGGGCAAGTTGATGGCCGACATCTATGAGCTGGCGCGTATTCGTTTGGCGGCGCGTGGGGTGACTGCTGTTCATGGCGGTGGCTTGTGCACGGTCAGCGACGAGCGGTTCTTCTCCTATCGCCGTACCCCGCAGGGGGGGCGCTTTGCTTCCCTGGTGTGGCTGGAGCCGCGCTAGCCTGCACCGGCCTTTTCGCGGGCACGCCCGATCCAGAGGTTTCAAACATTGCGGATTCCCTGTAGGAGCGGGCATGCCCGCGAATGGCCCAGCACTAATCCAACAGGTTGATCCTGGTCAACCCCGCTACGCTTGAATCTTCCAGAATCAGCCTTATCTATAAGGTCATCTCAGGCAGGTTTCTTCACAAACAGGCGCTGTCCATCGCTCCGACCTGCCCTTTAAAAGGAAGGTACCCCCATGCGAATAGACCGTTTGACCAGCAAGCTGCAGCTTGCGATATCCGATGCCCAATCCCTGGCGGTTGGCATGGATCACCCTGCCATCGAGCCGGTGCACCTGTTGCAGGCACTGCTCGAGCAGCAGGGCGGTTCGATCAAGCCGCTGCTGATGCAGGTAGGCTTCGACATCAACAGCCTGCGCCAGGCACTGGTGAAAGAACTCGACCAGCTGCCGAAAATCCAGAACCCCACCGGCGACGTAAACATGTCGCAGGACCTGGCGCGCCTGCTCAACCAGGCTGACCGCCTGGCCCAGCAGAAGGGCGACCAGTTCATTTCCAGCGAACTTGTGCTGCTGGCTGCCATGGACGAGAACAGCAAGCTCGGCAAGCTGTTGTTGAGCCAGGGCGTGAGCAAGAAGGCCCTGGAAAACGCCATCAACAACCTGCGCGGCGGTGCGGCGGTCAATGACGCCAACGCCGAGGAATCGCGCCAGGCGCTGGACAAGTACACCGTCGACCTGACCAAGCGTGCCGAAGAGGGCAAGCTGGACCCGGTGATTGGCCGTGACGACGAAATTCGCCGTACCGTACAGGTGCTGCAACGCCGTACCAAGAACAACCCGGTGCTGATCGGTGAGCCTGGCGTAGGTAAAACCGCCATCGCCGAAGGCCTGGCCCAGCGCATCATCAATGGTGAAGTGCCGGACGGCCTCAAGGGCAAGCGCCTGCTGGCGCTGGACATGGGCGCGCTGATTGCCGGTGCCAAGTACCGCGGCGAGTTCGAAGAACGCCTCAAAGGCCTGCTGAACGAGCTGTCCAAGCAGGAAGGCCAGATCATCCTGTTCATCGACGAACTGCACACCATGGTCGGCGCCGGCAAGGGCGAGGGCGCCATGGACGCCGGCAACATGCTCAAGCCGGCCCTGGCTCGTGGCGAGCTGCACTGCGTTGGCGCCACCACGCTGAACGAGTACCGCCAGTTCATCGAAAAAGATGCTGCCCTGGAGCGCCGCTTCCAGAAGGTGCTGGTCGAGGAGCCGAGCGAGGAAGACACCATCGCCATCCTGCGGGGCCTGAAAGAGCGCTATGAAGTGCACCACAAGGTGGCCATCACCGACGGCGCCATCATTGCTGCGGCCAAGCTCAGCCACCGCTACATCACCGACCGTCAGCTGCCGGACAAGGCCATTGACCTGATCGACGAAGCGGCCAGCCGCATCCGCATGGAGATCGACTCCAAGCCGGAAGTGCTCGACCGCCTCGACCGTCGCCTGATCCAGCTGAAGGTGGAGTCGCAGGCGCTGAAGAAGGAAGAAGACGAAGCGGCGAAAAAGCGCCTGGAGAAGCTGACCGAGGAAATCGACCGGTTGGAGCGTGAATACGCCGACCTGGAAGAAATCTGGGCCTCCGAGAAGGCTGAGGTGCAGGGCTCGGCGCAGATCCAGCAAAAGATCGAGCAGGCCCGCCAGGAGTTGGAAACTGCCCGTCGTAAAGGCGACCTCAGCCGCATGGCCGAGCTGCAGTACGGGGTGATCCCGGACTTGGAGCGTAGCCTGCAGATGGTCGACCAGCACGGCAAGACCGAAAACCAGTTGCTGCGTAACAAGGTGACCGAGGAAGAAATTGCCGAAGTGGTCTCGAAGTGGACCGGTATCCCGGTGGCCAAGATGCTCGAAGGCGAGCGTGAAAAGCTGCTGAAGATGGAAGAGCTGCTGCACCAGCGTGTGATCGGCCAGAACGAGGCGGTAACCGCCGTGGCCAACGCGGTGCGCCGTTCGCGTGCCGGGCTGTCCGACCCGAACCGGCCGAGTGGTTCGTTCCTGTTCCTCGGCCCGACCGGGGTGGGCAAGACCGAGCTGTGCAAGGCGCTGGCCGAGTTCCTGTTCGACACCGAAGAGGCAATGGTGCGCATCGACATGTCCGAGTTCATGGAGAAGCATTCCGTGGCTCGCCTGATCGGTGCCCCACCAGGCTATGTGGGGTATGAAGAGGGCGGTTACCTGACCGAGGCAGTACGGCGCAAGCCATACTCGGTGGTGCTGCTGGACGAGGTGGAGAAGGCCCACCCGGATGTGTTCAACGTGCTGCTGCAGGTGCTGGAAGACGGCCGCCTGACCGACAGCCACGGGCGCACCGTGGACTTCCGCAACACCGTGATCGTGATGACCTCCAACCTGGGCTCGGCGCAGATCCAGGAACTGGTGGGTGACCGTGAGGCACAGCGTGCGGCGGTGATGGATGCGGTGGGTTCGCACTTCCGTCCGGAATTCATCAACCGTATCGACGAAGTGGTGGTGTTCGAGCCACTGGGCCGCGAGCAGATTGCCGGCATTACCGAAATCCAGCTGGGCCGCCTGCGCAGCCGTCTGCTGGAGCGCGAACTGTCGCTGAGCCTGAGCCCGGAGGCATTGGACAAGCTGATTGCCGTGGGTTACGACCCGGTATACGGCGCACGGCCACTGAAGCGGGCGATCCAGCGCTGGATCGAAAACCCGTTGGCGCAGTTGATCCTGGCAGGCAAGTTCATGCCGGGGACTGCGATTACCGCCAAGGTGGAAGGCGACGAAATCGTCTTCGGCTGATCTGTTTCACCATGAGCCCCGCATCTGCGGGGCTTTTTTTTGTCTGTATCTCCCAGGCCTCACACACATTCCGAGGACCGGTGCCGTACCTGTGGGAGCGGGCATGCCCGCGAAGGGGCCGTCACAGCCCCAGCAAATCCGGGCCTTTCCGGCTTCCTGGATAACTAGCTGAAATTTTTGAAATTTTTGCTTGCATCTAAAATCGGGTGCCCCTAATATACGCCGCGTTGTCAGGCACTAAGCGAATCACCAGCAACATCGGTGACCGCAAAACAACTTACAAATCAGTAAGTTGAATGAAAAAAAGTGGTTGACAAGCAAAACGAAGAATGTAGAATAGCCGGCCTCAGCAGCTGCAACGCGAAAGCGGATAGCCAAAGAGACCGAAGCTAACACAAGCTTCGAAGCTGTAAAGATGTACCGAAGTTCAGTTCCGCGATAGCTCAGTCGGTAGAGCAAATGACTGTTAATCATTGGGTCCCTGGTTCGAGTCCAGGTCGCGGAGCCAATCTCGGGGTGTAGCGCAGTCCGGTAGCGCGCCTGCTTTGGGAGCAGGATGTCAGGAGTTCGAATCCCCTCACCCCGACCATTTTCCGGGTCGTTAGCTCAGTTGGTAGAGCAGTTGGCTTTTAACCAATTGGTCGTAGGTTCGAATCCTACACGACCCACCATGTAAAAAGGGCATCTCAAGCGAGATGCCCTTTTTCTTTAAGTATCACGGGGTGTAGCGCAGTCCGGTAGCGCGCCTGCTTTGGGAGCAGGATGTCAGGAGTTCGAATCCCCTCACCCCGACCATTTCCGGGTCGTTAGCTCAGTTGGTAGAGCAGTTGGCTTTTAACCAATTGGTCGTAGGTTCGAATCCTACACGACCCACCATGAAAAAAGGGCATCTCGCATGAGATGCCCTTTTTTTTTGCCAGAATTTTGGGCCTGCGTTGCAGGCCATCGCGACACAAGGCCGCTCCTACAGCAAGCAGATATTGCGCGGTCGTTTGTAGGAGCGGCCTTGTGTCGCGAAAGGGGCGCAAAGCGCCCCCAGCAATCTTCAGTGTCAGTGCAACTTCAACCTAGGCTCGGTACCCCGGCCAATCTTGCTACCCAGCATCATCAACGCCGTACGGAAGAACCCGTACAACGCCATCTGGTGCATCCGGTACAGCGACACGTAGAACATCCGCGCCAGCCAGCCCTCCAGCTTCACGCTGCCCATCAGGTTACCCATCAGGTTGCCCACCGCCGAGAAGCGCGACAGCGACACCAGCGAACCGTAGTCCTTGTACTCATAGGTCGGCAGCGCCTTGTTCTCCAGCCGCGCCTTCAAACTCTGCGCCAGCATCGAAGCCTGCTGGTGCGCCGCCTGGGCACGTGGCGGCACGTTGCGGTCGCTACCCGGTTGCGGGCAGGCGGCGCAGTCACCGAAGGCAAAGATGTTGTCATCGCGCGTGGTTTGCAGGGTAGGGCGCACCACCAGCTGGTTGATGCGGTTGGTTTCCAGGCCATCGATGTCCTTGAGGAACGCCGGCGCACGGATACCAGCCGCCCACACTTTCAAACTGGCCTGGATCACTTCACCGTCCTTGGTTTTCAGGCCATCCTCGGTCACTTCACTGACGGCGGCATTGGTCATCACCTTCACCCCGAGCTTTTCCAGGGTCTTGTGCACCGGCACGCTGATGCGCTCTGGCAGCGCCGGTAGTACGCGCGGGCCGGCCTCGATAATGGTGATGTGCATGTCCTTGGGCTGGATGCGGTCCAGGCCATAGGCCGCCAGTTCGTGGGCCGCGTGATGCAGCTCGGCTGCCAGTTCCACACCGGTGGCACCGGCCCCGACAATGGCCACGCTGATCTTTTCGCTCGCCACGTCACCGGCGTGGGCGCGCAGATAGTGGTTGAGCAACTGCTGGTGGAAACGCTCGGCCTGCTTGCGGGTGTCGAGGAACAGGCAGTGCTGCGCCGCGCCCAAGGTGCCGAAGTCGTTGGTGTTGGAACCCACGGCAATGACCAGGGTGTCGTAGCCCAAGGTGCGCGCAGGCAGCAGCTCGCGGCCCTCTTCGTCGAGGGTGGCGGCCAGTTGAATCTGTTTGCCTTCACGGTCCAGGCCGCTCATGCGCCCCAACTGGAAGTTGAAGTGGTTCCACTTGGCCTGGGCCACGTAGTTCAGTTCGTCTTCCGAGGAGTTCAGCGAGCCGGCGGCCACTTCGTGCAGCAGAGGCTTCCAGATGTGCGTGAGGTTGGCGTCGACCAGGGTAATCTCGGCCTGCTTGCGCTTGCCCAGGCTTTTACCCAGGCGGGTCGCCAGTTCCAGGCCGCCGGCGCCGCCGCCGACAATCACGATGCGATGAGTCATGGGGATATCTCATAAGGTTTACGGAATTCGTGGCCCCGGGGGCCGGCCGCAAACTGCACGAGGGGAGGGCGAGCGCGAAGCAGCTCATAGCACCAGTCCACTTAGCAGGCGGCTGATGAGACCCAACCCGATGGTCACGGCCACCACCAGCACAAGGAGCAGCCACGGCCGGAAGGGCCTGCGCTCGACTTGGTGCTGGGGGGCTCGCAGATACTCATCGACACGACGCTGATCTTCCGGATTCAGGCGGCTGGTCATGGTGGGGCCTCGTCAGGTAGACGTTTGGGACTGCGTAAACGCTACAGCGTTCACGCAAGCGCTTGAAACAAATGATAAGGCTTTCTATCTCTGGCGCCGAGTGTACGCCATCGCAAACACTCGCTGCAGTGGATCAAAGACTGATGCCCACGTCGAACACAATGCTGCGGCCCAGGTTGCCGCGCAGGAAGTCCGGCGCATCGGGGTGGGCGAACAGCACCCGGGCAAATGTCGGCCCGACCAGTGACAGCGAGCGCCAGCCCTGGCGCAGATATTCGGTGGGCGGCGGGAAATGGGTATTGAGGTCGAGCACTTCGCGCTTGAGGCTGGCGAAGGCAATGATATCCAGCTCGTTCAGTTCCAGCCCGCGTTCCCGGTAGTTGTGCGCCTTCTTGCGCAAGGTCGGCGCCAGCCGCCCCAGCAGCTCGGTGGCACTGATGCGCCGCGGGCGCGCTTCGCGGCGCACCAGTTGCGCCAGGGAAAACGCACTGCGCCGGCGCTGCAGTTCTTCGCGCCATTCATCGTTGAGCCGGCGGCCCTCGTCGAGCACGAAAAACACCTCGAACGCCGCGTCGCGGAACAGCACGTCTGGCGGTTCTTGCCCGGCCGGGGTGAAGTCCTCGCTGCGATAGGGGATGTTCAGCCCCTGCAACAGGCGTTGGCACACCCAACGCTCCCGCTCCCACTTGCGGGCGTTGGAGAGAAAGGCATTGGCTTGTTCCGCCTGGATGGTAAGCAGGCGCAGGTAGTCTGAGTCATCCATGCAGACAAGCTTAGCTGCTAATCGATGACGATAAGATGCTGTTTGTGCGCAGAAATCAGCCCAGTATTGGCCATTGCTGCACCACCCCAAGCAGGTGCACCAGGCCAAACCCCAGGCAGATCAGCGAACTGACCACGATGAAACGCCGCGAGCGCCCGGTACCCGCCAGCAATATCGGCCCCAGCAGGCCGCGCGCCAGGTACACCAAGGTGATCAGGCAGATGGCCGGCAGCAGCAAGGGCAACCGCCCGATGGCCCCGGCAGCTGACAGCGCATACCCCGACCAGGCCAGCAACACGCAGGCGATGGCTGCGGTGATCAGCCCCGGGTACCAGCGGCCGTTTTCGGCGGCCACGGCCATGCGCTCGCCGGCCCCGAACAAACGGTACCAGCGCGGCCCGACGGCGATGATGACCAGGTGAAGTACGCCGATGATGGCGTTGAGCGCTGCTGCCAGCAGCAGGGCGAGGTTGATTCCTTCCGGCATGAGCAATGCTTCCTGCATCGAGTGAGGGTGCCAGCCTAGCGCAACCGAATGAAACGGAGAATGGGTGTAGACTCGGCGTTATCCACATGGCTGCAAGGGGCATTCGTCAGGTGATCAGCGCGCAGGTGTTGTCGGGCACCACCCTTACGCTTGGCTGGCTGGGATATGTGCCATTGCTGATCTGGGCGGTCAGCCAGGTGCGCTGGGTTGAGCTGTTCACCGACCGGCGCCGCCAGCATCTGCTGTTTGGCACGGTGTTCTGCCTGTTTGCCTTGTGGTTGGTGCGGCGCGATTTCGATACCGGTGTGTCGTACCACTTCATAGGCATGACGGCGGTCACGCTGTTGCTGGACTGGCCACTGGCGGTGCTTGGCGGGTTCATGGCCCAGCTCGGTTTGCTGGTGCTGGGGCGTCAGGACCTGGCGGCGCTGGGGGTGAATGGCTTGTTGCTGGTTGGCCTGCCGGTGCTGATCGCCGAGGCGTGCGCGATAGGGGTCGAGCGCGCCCAGCCGCGGAACCTGTTTGTGTATATCTTCTGTTCAGGGTTCTTCCCGGCGGCACTGACCGTGCTGGCCTGCCTGTCGACCGCGCTGGGGCTGTTGTGGCTGGACGGGCGCTTCGCCATGCCGGAGTGGCTCAGCGATTTTGTCGGCTACCTGTGGCTGATGATGTTCCCCGAAGCGTTCATCAACGGCACGGTGATCAGCGCGCTGGTGGTGTTTTGCCCGGAGTGGCTGGAAACCTTCAACCGCACGCGGTATCTGCAGGCGCCGTGGAAGGAGGATGATCGATAACTAACCAGGCCACCGCAGCGGTGCGGTCCTTGCTTGTAGGAGCGGCCTTGTGTCGCGAAAGGGCTGCGGAGCAGCCCCGGCGAACTTTGGGTTAACGCTGAAATCGAGGGCCGCTTTGCGGCCCATCGCGACACAAGGCCGCTCCTACAGGTACCGCGTCAGTCTTGAAGCTTGTGGGGTTGCCTGTGGGAGCGGGCATGCCCGCGAAACGGCCCGCGCAGCCACTTGGCTATCGGATCAATGCCGCGGCTCCAAATCCCCCGAGTACAGCTCATCCTCGGACTCTTCCGCCCCCGGAATCTTGTGCTCCTCCGCCGCCCAGGCCCCCAGGTCGATCAGCTTGCAACGGTCCGAACAGAATGGCCGGAACGGGCTTTTCTCGTTCCATTCCACAGGTGCGCCACAGGTCGGGCAATCGACGGTCAATGGCTGGCTCATGGCTGGCCTCCTCGTAAAGTCAGGTAAAAGTGGTGCAGGCGGTCAATCTGCTGATGCAGCGCGGCGAGGTCGCCGTCATTGACCACCACATCATCGGCATGGCGCAGGCGCTCCTCGCGGGCCAGCTGGGCCTTGAGAATGGCCTGTACCTGCTCGGCGCTGGTGTTGTCACGCGCCAGGGTACGCGCCACCTGCAGCTCCTGCGGCGCATCGATCACCAGCACCCGTTGGGTCTTCTGGTACTGGCCCGACTCGATCAGCAGCGGCGACACATACACCGCATACGGCGACTCCGCCTTGGCCAGGTAGCTGAAAATCTCCTGCCCGATCAGCGGGTGCAGCAATTGCTCCAGCCATTTGCGCTGCGCCGGGTCGGCGAATATCAGCTGGCGCAGTGCCGAACGATCGAGTTGGCCGTCCGCCTGCAGCACGCCGGCGCCAAAGCGCTCGACGATGCTGGCCAGGGCCGGGCGGCCAGGCTCGACCACCCAGCGCGCCGCCTGGTCGGCATCGACCAGATGCACGCCAAGCTCGACGAAACGCTCGGCAGCGGCGCTCTTGCCGCTACCAATGCCGCCGGTCAGGCCGAGAATCCAGGGGGTAAAGGCCGCAGTGGTCATCAGAATCCAAGCAGGTTTGTGTATGAGGCGTATATTTCATCACCCCAGAGCACGGCAATCCACCCCGCAATCGCCAGATAGGGGCCAAACGGGATCGCCGTGCCAATGGCATGGCGGCGCAAGCGCAACAGGCACAGCCCAGCCAGCGCCCCGACCACCGACGACAACAGCAGGGTCAACGGCAACACCTGCCAGCCACCCCAGGCCCCGATCAGCGCCATCAGCTTGAAGTCGCCATAGCCCATGCCCTCCTTGCCGGTAACCAGCTTGAACACCCAGTACACCGTCCACAGGCTGAGGTACCCGGCCACCGCGCCCCACAACGCACTGGTCAGCGGGACGTAGAGGCCGAAGGCGTTGACGATCAGCCCCAGCCACAGCATCGGCAACACCAGCGCATCCGGCAGCAACTGGTGCTCGGCATCGATCAGGCTCAGGGCCAGCAGGCACCAGGTCAGCGGCAGCGCCAGCAAGGCCTCGGGCGAAGCACCAAAGCGCCAGGCCACCACCAGCGACAGCAGCGCGCTGGCTAACTCCACCAATGGGTAGCGCGGGCTGATGCGGGTTTTGCAGGCTGAGCAACGCCCGCGCAAGGCCAGGTAGCTGATGACCGGAATGTTCTCCCATGCGCGAATCCGATGCGCGCAATGCGGGCAGCGCGAGGCGGGTAGCCACAGGTCGAAACGCTCGTGCGGCGTGGTCGGCAACTCCAGCATTTCCTGCGCCTCACGCTGCCATTGCCGCTCCAGCATGATCGGCAGGCGGTACACCAGCACATTGAGAAAACTGCCCACCAGCAGGCCGAGCACCGTGGCCAGGGTGAGAAAGTACGCCGGCTGCTCAGCCAGCAAAGTCCATAAAGTCATGTTCAGATCAAGCTACCCAACTGGAAGATCGGCAGGTACATCGCCACCACCAGGCCGCCCACCAGCAGGCCCAGGACCAGCACGATGGCCGGCTCCAGCAGGCTGGTCAACTGGTCCAGCGCCTGGCTGACCTGTTCCTCGTAATGGCTGGCGGCTTTTTCCAGCATCTGGTCCAGCGTGCCACTGGATTCCCCGATGGCGGTCAGTTGAACCAGCAGCGGCGGAAACAGCGGCTCAGCGGCCATCGCCTGGTGCAGCCCCTGCCCATTGGCCATGCCCTGGCGCAGCCGCAACACCGCCTGTTCATGCAGGTCGCCACCACTGACCCTGGCCACCGTGCCCAGCGCATCCAGTAACGGCACCCCGGCGGCGTAGGACGTTGCCAAGCTGCGCGCAAAGCGCGCCAGCGCCGCCTGCCCCAGCAGCGTGCCGAACACCGGCAAGCCCAGCACCCGGCGAGATATCCACAGGCGTGCTGGCGCGTGCTGCCGGTAGAGCTGGCGCATGGCAAAACCCAGCACCACGCCCATCACCAGCAACAGCGGCGCAAAGCGGCTCAGCCCTGTGGACAAGTCGATCACCCATTGGGTAAATGCCGGCAACGCCACGCCCATGCCAGAGAACATGCCCTCGAATTTCGGAATCACCTCCAGCAACAGGATCGCCGACACCCCCAGCCCCGTCAGCAACAGCAGCAACGGGTAGATCATCGCCTTGCGCACCTTCTTGTGCAGCACCCGACGCTGCTCCAGCATGCCTGCCAGCTGTTCCAGCTGCCGGTCGAGCGTGCCGGACTGCTCACCGACGCGCACCAGGTTGCAGTACAGCGCATCGAACCACCCCGGGTGGCGCTGCAACGCATCCGCCAGCCCCAGGCCCGAGGCCACATCCTGTTTCAATCTATCCAGCAATGCCGCCTGCGCCGCATCACAGCCACTGCGCCCCATCACCTCGAACGCCTGCAGCAGCGGCACCCCGGCCTTGAGCAAGGTCGCCAACTGCCGGCTGAACCCCGCCGGGTCGGCCTTTGCCTGCCGTTTCGGCAAACTGAACGTCAGCCCACCGGCAGGCCGCAAGCTGGCCACCTTGATGCCCTGGCGGATAAGCCCGG
This sequence comes from Pseudomonas sp. s4, assembly GCF_046764235.1. Classification (NCBI taxonomy): domain Bacteria; kingdom Pseudomonadati; phylum Pseudomonadota; class Gammaproteobacteria; order Pseudomonadales; family Pseudomonadaceae; genus Pseudomonas; species Pseudomonas sp. s4. Next base: position 837,610 of record NZ_CP177209.1, read on the forward strand.
CACGCACATAGGCCGGGCTGCGCCCGGACGTTTGCCCGCTGACCGGCGCGCCGTTGGCGTCGGTGCCGTGCCAGGTGTAGAGGAGTGTGGATTGGGTCATGCAAGGTCCTTTTTCTGCCCGTGCGACAAGCCTGGAAACAGCTTGCCGCGCCCATGCAAGGGCGTGCGTCCGAGATGCTCACTAGAGTAGTTCAGCGAAGACGACGCCCGAGCGGGCAGGGGTGACAAAAGGTGTCTGTTCAGGCCTACTGCGCCGCTGCCAGCCGGGGTCGAGCCTGACCTCAACGAGTACGCGTATCAAAAAGGAAAACGTTCATGAAAGGGCAACGCGGTATCACCCTGATCGAACTGATGATCGTCGTCGCGATCATCGGCATTCTGGCGACCATCGCCTTACCGATGTACACCAACCACCAGTCACGCTCCAAGGCCGCGGCCGGGTTGCTGGAGATCAGCGCGCTGAAGACGGCGATGGACCTGCGATTGAATGATGGGAAGGATGTGGCGGATGTGGCCGCGCTGGGTGGCCAGCCGGCGACGGCACACTGTGCGATCACGGCTAGCGGCAAGGCGGCGGATGGCAGCGGGAGCATCGTTTGCACGCTGGTGGATGCGCCGGCCACTGTGCTGGGCAAGGCACTGACCCTGACACGTTCGGCTAGCGGGTGGGCGTGCACGACCGACATTGAAGAAGACCTGGCGCCGAAGGGGTGCAAGGCGCCTTGAGGGTAGGGCAATAAGTCAGGGGAAACAGGGGTTTGCGTAACGGGTGCGAGCAGTGGTACGTTGCGCTACACGCCGGTGTAGCTCAGTCGGTAGAGCAGCGCACTCGTAACGCGAAGGTCGCAGGTTCGATTCCTGTCTCCGGCACCAGATCTTTTTGGCACGATGCAGGTTTTCCTGGTTTCGGCCCCTCCAAAAATGCCCGCCTTGTGCGGGCATTTTTGTTTTCCCCAATCTGCTTTTGGTCGATCAGGTTACCTTCGGCCCTGCATTTTGGCCGAGTGAATGGTTAACTGCTTTTCACTTCCGGTTGCTCGGGTTTCAAGATAATGGGTGACTGGTATTTGGCTTTCGCCCAGTGTTTTCGGGGTGTTCGGCCAAATTTTTTTAGATAGTGTTTTCACTAGAGATATCTCAGATTGCCTGCCTGGTCACCGTAGCCAGCAGACACTCCGCAATAGCCTGTGGGAGCGGGTTCACCGCGAACACCGGCGAAGCCGGTGCCATTCACCGAGGTGCTTTCTTCCCGGATAACCCGGTCCTCCAGGGGTAGCCTCAGGCAAAGGGGCATGCCATACCTGCAGGAGTAACTGTCGTGCTCAATACGAAAATGGATGGCGTGATCCCTGTGGGAGCGGGCGTGCCCGCGAACACGGGCGAAGCCCGTGCCATGCACCGAGATGCTGACCCGCCGTAGGCGCGTAGAAAGAACAGTGCCAATGCAATTTTAACCAGCGACCCCGTGGTGTGAGTCCTGAAAACCACGGCAATGATTTTTGGCGGATCTCGCAAGCTGATAGCTCGCATGTTCCTGACCCATGTGATGGACACCAATTCCAGTACATCGCTTTGGTGTGCCGGACGCTCCTCTTTACTTTGCGATCCTCCAGCAACCTATCCGCTTGGTCGAATATTGCGCCAACCTGTGCTCGTCTCTTTCCTCTGTGTAGGGACTGAATACAACGGTGACAGCTGTGCCAGGACACGATAACTACACGGGTCGCGAGCTGACCTATGCCGCTTTGAGCTGCTGGAGTACTGGCCAGTAAGCCCGCAGGACCCAAGCCTGTGTGCCCGGAGAGCTTCTTAGGTGATGCTCTGGCACTGGGGATTCAATGGTGTCACTATGATTCCATAAGTAGCGATGGGTTTCATCGCTGTGTACAAGGATTGCTAGTAGTTTGTTGCAGGATCGCATATGACAACTCCATCCTATCTTCAGTGGTTAACCGATTCGGGCGCCGCCCTCACGTCAGCTTGCGGGAAACCCATCCCTGTGTGGGTGTTAGGCCATGACCTCGCTGATACTAAGATGATGAGTGACTGGGCACGGTACTTCCGAAGCCACTACTGCTCCGATGGAGAGCTGGCGTTTCTCAAGCCCCCAGGAATGTCCAACGCTGAGTACTTGAGGAATCTGAAATTTCCTCACCAGACAGAAAAACCTGGCCCAAGTATCAGGGCGGGTGATTTCGCGGAATTGCTGGTGGCGGATTACCTGGAATATGTTCGAGAGTATCTGGTATATCGCACTCGTTACGATAGAAAGACGATAACAAACGAATCTACTAAGGGGTCGGATGTTTTAGGTTTTAAGAAAAAACTAAACTTAATCAGCGACCAGGATGAGCTTCTGATTTTTGAGGTGAAAGCAAAAGCAAGTCCGACAAAAGGTAAAAGTAAGAAAGTTAACGTATTGCAGACAGCTATCGATCACTCTGTGAAAGATGAGGTCAGGCTAGCGGAGTCGTTAAATGCGATGAAGCAAAGGCTCTACGATAAAGGCGACCATGGTTCAATTGCAGTAGTTGGCCGCTTCCAGCAGGAATCTGACTATCCATATAAAAGACGCTATGGTGCAGCTGCGGTGTATACATCATCATCGGTAGATGCCCCGACTCTAGAACTATCAGATTCTAGCTCGCATCCCGGCAAAGATGTCCTTGAACTGATTGTTATCCACGGATCACTTCTGATGAAGCTGGTTCATGCCTTGTACGAGCGAGCAGCCGATGAAGCTTGAAGTAAACTCTAGGGTGATTTTAGATATCACTCGTGCTAAGGCGAAGCTGTATGAGTTTGGAATTGAGGAGCAATTTCATCTTGATATGGCCCAAGACCCTAGGCGTCTAGTTCTACTGACAATAGGGATTCTCGGTGAGCTATCAGCGGCGGAGGCAAGGAGCCCAGGTTCTGTGGATAGTTACAAGCAGGAATTGCAGGAGCAACTTGTGCTTGTGGGGCAGTATTTTGAATCGTTGACGACCAGTAAAATTACGTCTGGAATCGACGAGTACCTGACGATTCTTTCTTCCGCAGCATACTATCTGGCCGATATGCCTGGTAGTTCACTCGTAGTGGCGAGGCTTCTACCGCCTAACCCAGCGATACTTACGGATAGCTATCTCGAAGGGTATCTAGTATGGCTTCTTAAGCAGGGCCATGATGAGAGCTATTATGAGGTTGGCTCTGGGGTCTTTAATACCTTTGTATCGGTTCTCCATGCATGTTTTTCATCGTTCTTCCAGTTGGGCTCCGATATTGAGGCTGTCTTAGACGCAGCTGCGCAACTTCGCAAAGCCGTATACGAACGAGGTTCTGATCGAGAGATATTGTTGGTAGACACTATTTGCGCTGTAGTTTCTAGGCGTCTCCATACTTCCTCCATTATCTGCCTCCCGCAGTATACCGGAATCGATATCGATGAATGGGCACCGATCCTTAAGGAAGGTAAAACCGTCCGGGAGTTTTGGCCAGGCCAGCGACTTATAGCGGAAGCAGGTGTTCTGAATGGCAAGTCAGCCGTTATTCAAATGCCGACCAGCGCAGGGAAGACCAAATCAGCGGAAATCGTGATAAGAAGCGCATTCATGAACGGACGCGCAAATCTTGCCGTTGTGGTAGCCCCGTTTCGCGCCTTGTGCTCTGAGATCAAGAACGAATTTGAAAAATCATTCGCTAACGAGCGTGTCGGAGTTAACGAATTAAGAGATGTCAGCTATATTGATACTCATGAAGCGGAGTTTTTAAAGTTCTTGCTAGGCGATGAGTATAAAGGCAGTGTCGAAAACAATATTCTGATCTCCACTCCTGAGAAACTTGTCTATTTGCTGAGACAGAAGCCCGAGCTGGCGAAAAAAATTGGTCTGGTGATATTTGACGAGGGGCATCAATTCGATACTGGTACTCGGGGGGTAACGTATGAGTTGCTGATCTCATCTCTCAATGTTGCTCTGCCTGCTGATGCACAAAAACTGTTGATTTCTGCTGTGGTATCAAATGCAGAGAGTCTAAATGATTGGTTGAATGGCGAGTCGGGCATTTTCATACAGACTGGTAAAAAGCTCCCCGCAATAAAAAGTGTCGCATTCCTAAGTTGGGTTACAGATATGGGGCAGCTGAGCTATCTGGATAGCGATAACGTGAAAGATAGTGGGCTGTACGTTCCCAGGGTTATTCAAGAGACGAAGCTGAATAGGAAGAAAGGCGAGAGAAAAGATCGGTATTTTCCTGAAAGGAGCAAGTCGGCAAGTTGTGCATGCTATCTAGGTATTAGATTGGCCAGCCAAGGCCCAGTGGCTATGTTTTGCGGGACAAAAGCCACTGTTAAATCCACCTTAAAGCTAATAGTTGGAAATTACGAACGTGGTCTATCTCTGGCTCCCCCTTCGACCATAAGCGATTCTGGTGAGCTACTGCGGATAGCCAAGCTGATGAATATGCATTTTGGTGACGGGAATATCTATTCCAAAGCTATCGAATTAGGAGCCCTGCCTCACAGTACGGGAATTCCAAACGGCGTTCGGGTTTCTGTCGAATGGGCTATGAGTCACAACCAGGCACGATTAGTGGTATGCACGTCGACGTTGGCTCAGGGTGTGAATTTGCCTATCAAATATTTGATAATTTCGAGCTTGGCACAGGGAAAGAAGTGGATCAAGACTCGGGACTTTCAAAACTTAATAGGAAGGGCTGGCCGTGCGGGATATCATACTGAAGGCAGTATAATATTTTCAGATCAGAAGATCTATGATGGTCGCAGAACCTTGGCGGGTAGAAAAAGATGGGCAGATGTTTTGGGGTTGCTGGACTTTAGTAACTCTGAAGATTGCATAAGTAGTTTGCTGGAGTTGGTCAAACCCTTCGATCCGCTGTCGGAAGTAAATACCAGTCTGCAATTTTTAAAGGATCCATCCGAGGCCATCCAAAATCTAAAAAAATCATTTGGTCCTGAAGAAGCCAGGAAGTTGCCCTTGTACGCAGATATGGTATATAGGGCAAGCTTGGTGGAATCAATAGAAAGCTTTTTTTTGGCAATGATTAGGGAAAACCCTGCCACAGCAGAGTTGAGCAGCTTCGTTGAATTGTGTCACGGCACTCTTGCGTATCACCTATCAGGTCCGCAGCAAAAGGCGCATTTGGATGCAGCCTTTTTAATTTTTCACGATAGGATAAGTGCACTGCCAGCAGAGAAGTTTTCTTATTACGGGAAAACGTTGCTGGGTTTGGATGCTCTGAAACGAATCGATAACTGGTTAATTGACAACTCGTTTGAACTGGACCTTCAAGATGATGCAGTAGAAATGCTAACGCTTTTCTGGGACCTGCTTGAGGACGTTATTGGTGATAGGATGAGCCGTATTGAGCCAAGGGAGGCAAGATTTACGATAGCTGACATGTGGGTCAGGGGAGATAGTTACGACGATATTTACAAAAAAATGGTTAAGATGGGAGCTGTCATTCGGGCGGGCTCAATGCTTCGCAAAGTGACCCAAGAGGCGGTGGTAGATTTTACAGCGATGCTCGCATTCGACGGTATGTCTGTAATAGGAGCTTCTGCTGACATATTGGAGGAGACGACCGAAAATGAGACGGCTTACAATTTAGTTCGGCGTCTCCAAGAGAGTCTTCGTCTCGGATTGAAGTCTGACTTTGAAGTTTGGCTATACGGGAAGGGTTACACGGATCGAGAGGTCTGTAAGGTTTTGAATGACTCCCTTAAAGACGTGAGGAAGGAGAATATTGTGAATTTAAATATCTTATCTGAAAATATTGATTTAGTTAGAGAGGCCCTAAAAGACCTTCCCAGTGCGTACTCTCAGATAACTGAGCCTAGCCCGCTGTAATATTTCTAGGTGCGGTCCCGGAATGAGATGGCGCAGATAGATAGTGAATAGAATTCGCGGCATCGTTCCGGCGTACCCTGGCTCTTCATTGGCAGAGCATCAATCAAAAGAGCTAAAAATACCCGATTCGACTCCACCGAAATCCATAACTAGCTGATTTATAGATGCCCTATGAGGTACATCTAAAAATCCACCAAATTCCAGCCCCGCGAAGACCGGGCGCTCATGTCCAACAAACACCCGTCTGTCTCCCGCGCCAGAATTTTATGGTTTGATGCAGGTTATCCTGTATTCGGCCCTTCCAAAAAAGCCTGCCTTGTGCGGGCATTTTTGTTTCTTCCGTTTTCTGCTTTTGGCCGATCAGGCCACCTTCAGCCCAGCTTCTCGGCCGAGTGAATAGTCAGCGGTTTTTTCACTTCCGGTTGTACGGGTTTCAAGATAATGGGGGGCCGGCATTTGGCTTTCGTCCCATGGTTTCGGGGTGTTTGGCGAGATTCTTTAAGATAGTGCTTTAATCGGTCATAGATATTTTCAGATGGCCGAGCTTTCCATCAGTACCTCCAGCGGCTGATCCCGCCCGCTCGTCACACAACCCGCAGACCAACTGCTTTGTTTCCTCTGACACGACAAGAGAAACGCTATGACTGATGAAAAACACGATGATCGCCCTGTTTACCAGGCAGCCTGCCATTGTGGGACGGTGCGTTTTTCACTTCGCTTAACCGATGGTGTGCGTACAGCGCGCCGGTGCAACTGCTCGCTCTGCCGTATGCGGGGTGCAGTGGCGGTATCAGCCAACCTGGGCGATATCACTGTGACCCAAGGGCAGGATGCGCTCACCCTGTATCAGTTCAACACACGTGTTGCAAAGCACTACTTCTGCTCGAAATGCGGAATCTACACCTTCCACCAGCGCCGCTCCTCACCGGATCAATACGGGGTCAACGTTGCCTGTATCGAAGGCATGAGCCCATTTGACTTCCCGGAAGTCCCTGTCAGTGAAGGGCGGACTCATCCAAAAGACCGCGTAGGTGGAGGCTCATTGACTGCTGGATGGCTACGATATGAAAGCAGCCATGATTGATTCCGACTCTACGTGGGCATCGTGCCGAGAGCTGGATGGATACCATACAGCCCAAGACCCGTTTCCAGTGTCGCCGTTAGCCATGGCAACAACGCTAACCTAACTCGCAAATGCATGAACGGTGGGCCAGACATCATCATTGCGGCTGGCCCTCTGCTAAAGATCTCTGATGGCCATCTTCCTACGAAACGCATAGTCCTTTCCTACTCTCCGAAACTTGCGAAAACAGCCTCTCGGGAATAAAGTCCTCCCGTCGCCGAAGCATCGGTGATGCGACCTTGGCCGGTCGGAATCGAAAGGCGCATCAGCGCCCAGTCTTCATCGCAGGCGCTTTTTTTGTGCCCGTGATGTCGTGTTATGGCGGTGGTGCGCGGGACACCTTCGGGTGTGCCGGGCTCCTTTCGTCCCGGTCGGCCAACCCGCGTACTGCTGCCACCTTAACTTGCTTGGCCGCGAGCGGTGGCAGTTCCATCACGAAAGGAACTCATGCATGACCACCGAAAATCCGTTACAGATCCTCGCATTCGTTCTCCACCGTCGTTCCTCGACGGCCCTCAGCGATCTCACCTCCAGTCAATCTCGCTCTGTCTCTGCAACAAAGGAGGCACGTCATGACTGACCAAGAACGCCTATCCACCATCCAAAGCTACGCCTGGACCCTCGAACTGCTAGGCGAAGCCCTGGTGCAGCACGACGAAATGCTGGAATGCGAACACAATCCCCACCTGAGCTTTCGCAACACTGCCGGTATCCACCAGGCGATCCGGATCATCAGCCGTTTGGCCAGTGAGCAGTGTGGGAAGGTGATGGAGCGAAACGGGCAGAACCCTGTTAGTTAGGCAGGATCATTGATGAGCGGCGGGCCGGATATCACGCTTGCGGCTGGCCCTCTGCTAATGGCCTCCTGGTGGTTTATTCCTGTCGGGTAGGGTTATGGGGCTGCTGCGCAGCCCATCGCAGGCAAGCCAGCTCCTACAGGGACCGCGCTAGTCCCTCCAGCACGACGAAATGCTGGAGTGCGAACACAACCCACACCTGAGTTTTCGCAACACTGCCGGTATCCATCAGGCGATCCGGATCATCAGCCGTTTGGCCAGTGAGCAGTGTGGGAAGGTGATGGAGCGAAACGGGCAGGACCCTGTTAGTTAGGCAGGATCATTGATGAGCGGCGGGCCGGATATCACGCTTGCGGCTGGCCTTCTGCTAATGGCCTTCTGGTGGTGTATTCCTGTCGGGTAGGGTTATGGGGCTGCTGCGCAGCCCTTCGCAGGCAAGCCAGCTCCTACAGGGACCGCGCTAGTCCCTCCAGCACGGCGAAATGCCGGAGTGTGAACACAACCCGCACCTGAGCTTTCAAAACACGGCCGGTATCCATCAGGCGATCCGGATCATCAGCCGTTTGGCCAGTGAGCGGTGTGGGAAGGTCATGGAGCGAAGCGGCCAGGCCCCTGAGCGTTAGGCAAGATCCCGTTGTTGCGTGTAATCGCCATGCCGTCGTCAGCCCCGCACCGAATCGGAGGCTGGCAGGCTGCTGTGAGGCGCTTTGGCACGCCTTGCCTGCTCGTCTTGACCAAGCAAGAAGAACGCCGCTCCAGCCGACAACACGGTGAACCCGATCAGCACCAGAACCAAGGTGCCGAAGCCGTCCAGATACGCAGCCTGCAGCAGCATCGGGTCGACGCCCTGAACCTGGCCCAGGTCGCCCATCAACAGGCGCTGCGCCAGTTCGCTGTAATCGCCGGCAGGCAGTACGCGCCCAAGACTGTTACCTACCAACGCGGTGAGCAGGGCGATGGTGATCGCCAGGGCGACACCTTCGCCGGCTACCCGGGTGGTGTTGAAGATGCCGGCGGCCATGCCTGCTTGCTCTTTGGGGATCACGCTAACCGCCAGCCCGTCCATCAGGCCCCAAGGGAAACCGGTGCCGATACCAATCACCAGCATTGCCAGCACCAGTTGCTGGTAATCGCCAATAGCGGCATGGGCCAACAGGTACAACCCCGCAGCCGCCACCAGGAAGCCTGCAGCCGACAGCACGCCAGCACTTACCCAGCGGGTCAACCAGGCGGCCAGCAGCGGGACCACCAGCATCGGCGCCGACAGTGCCAGCATGGTCAGGCCGCTGTGCATCGGGGCGATGCCTTCTACGCCGATCAAGCGAAACGGAAGCAGTACGATCAGCACGATGTAGCAATAACAGGTGCCGATCGGCAGAATCTGCACCCCGACAAAGCGCGGGTATTTCAGCAGGCTCAGCTCGAGCATCGGCTGCCTGGCGCGCAGCTCGATGGTCACGAACGCCAGCAAGCTCAGTGCCGCGCCGCCGAACAGGCCCAGGATCAGCGGGGAGCGCCAGCCGGCCTGCGGCCCCAGGATGATCGCAGTGGTAAACAGTGCGAGCATGCTCGAGAAGGCAAGCACACCGGGCAGGTCCAGCTCGGGCGCTTCGGGGTTAAAACTTTCGCGCATCCGTGACAACGCCGCCAGCAGCGAGATCGCAGCAAGGACCGCGGTGCTGACGAAGATCGAGCGCCAGCCGAACTGTTCGATCAGCAGGCCGCTGACCATCGGCCCGAACGCCAGGCCCAGCCCGAACGTGGTGCCAAGCAGGCTGAACGCACGCGTGCGGGCCTGGTCCTCGAACTCTTGGGCCAGGGCGGCGGAACCGCTGGCCAGGGCAGCGGCGGCGGCAACGCCCTGCACCGCCCGCAGGGCATCAAGCCAGACAATGCTGTAGACGCTCGCCAGCAGGATGCTGACGATGACGAACAGGGCCAGGCCCAGCGTGAACAGGCGCTTTCGCCCGTAAATGTCCGACAGGGTTCCGGCTGCCATCAGCAGGCTGCCGAAACTGAGCATGAAGGCGTTGGTGATCCAGGTAAGCGAGGACGGCTCGGCATCGAAGGCCTTGCCGATGGCAGGCGTGGCCACGGCGCCACCGGTGAAACTCAGCGGCAGCACCAGGGCGGCCAGGCAGATGGCTGCCAGAACATGGTAACGGCCCGCGTGCGGGGTGTGATCAGTAGCCTGATCCATTGCGCTATCCCTCCTGTTGTAGCTCCGTGTGCGTTAAATCTATAGTGGCCGCAATGCTGGATAAACAGGCTGGAACTCCACTCATAATGGACAAAAGGGAAGTAATGCCATGGAAAGCCTGAACGGCATCCTCGCCTTCGTGAAAACCGCCGAGTCGTTGAGCTTTGTCAGCGCGGCGCGGGCGATGGGTATTTCCGCATCGGCGGTCGGCAAGAACGTTGCCCGCCTGGAGAGTTCGTTGAAAGTGCGGCTGTTCCAGCGCAGTACGCGCAAGGTCAGCCTGACGGCGGAAGGCCAACTGTTCTATGAGCGCTGCCGGCGCATCCTCGACGACCTCCAGGATGCGGAGGCCATGCTGTCCCATGCGATACAGGCCCCGCGTGGTCGCTTGCGGGTCAGCCTCCCGACCATCGGCTACCGTTTTCTGCTGCCGTTGATGCCGGCCTTTCGCAAGGCATACCCTGAAATCGAACTGGAAATGGACTTCAACGACCACCTGGTCGACCTGATCGACGATGGCTTCGATGTGGTGATCCGCAGTGGTGGGCTAGCCGATTCAAAATTGATGTCGCGCAAGCTCGGGCCGTTCCGCTTTGTCCTGTGCGCAGCGCCTACCTACCTGGCACGCAAGGGGCGGCCCCAGACGCTAGCCGACCTGGAGCGACACGACTGCCTGCGCTATCGCTTTGTCACGACCGGCAAGATCATGGACTGGAGCCTCGGCGCCGATCCCGAGATTACCCAGTTGCGCTTACCCACGGTGCTGACGCTGAACAACATGGAGGCAATGCTGATGGCTGCGGTGGACGGCCATGGTATCGCCTACATGCCGGACTTTCTGGTACGTGAATCGGTCAGGACTGGCGCACTGGAAAGCCTGCTTGATGCGCATACCTCCGACCAGGGCCAGTTCTGGGCGCTGTGGCAATCGAGCCGCCACCTGTCGCCGAAGATCCGAGTGTTCGTCGACTTCATCGCCGAGCGTTTGTTCAAGGCGTAAGTTGCCAGGCCATAAATCATTGAGTTGGCAGTGACCTTGTGGGAGCGGGTGTGTCGAGGCGTCGAACCGCCGCGAACACCGGCGCAGCCGGTGCCAGGCATCGCGTTGGATTCTTCGCGGGCACGCCCGCTCCCACACGGTACGCGGACCGCTTGCGAGCGCTTCACAAATGAAGCAACCCCAACGCCCCGATCAAGGCAGGCGGCATTACCAGTGCCCCCAGGCGCAGGAAGTCCAAGGCACCGACGTGTTCGCCTTCACGGCGAACGGCAACCAGCCAGAGCAAAGTGGCCAGGGAGCCGGTAATCGACAGGTTCGGACCGAGGTCGACGCCAATCAGCAGCGCCGCAGTAGTTTTCGCGGGTAAATCGACAATATGGCCAACGGAACCTGCGATCAGGCCGGTCGGCAGATTGTTCATCAGGTTGCCGGCGATAGCCGCGACCACGCCGGCGCCCCAGCTCGCCTGGTGCTCGGAGCTGCGCGCCAGCGCGGCCAAGCCATGGGCCAGGTGCTCGATCACACCCGTCTGTGCCACCGCTTCCACCAGTACGAACAGGCCCGCGACCAACGGCAGTACGCCCCATGCCACACCTTTGAGCACCGGCATCGGGTTGCGCCGTTGGCGCAGGTGGATCAGCCCGGCCGTGGCGATGCCGGCGCAGAAGGTGGGCAAGCCGAGCTGCCGGTCCAGGGCGGAGGTCAGCAGCAACAGGGCGCCTGTCAGCACGATACCCAGCGCGCACAAGCGTGCACCGCTGGACAGCGGTTGCATGTCGATAGTCGTTGCCAGGGGCTGGCGTATCTGTTTGCGCTGGGCCAGCCGCAGCACAAGGTAGGTCAGGCCGATGGCCGCAAGCGACGGCAAGGTGAACTGCCGCAGCCAATCCAGCAACGGCGGCATCTGGCTGCCGAACACTACCAGGTTGGCCGGGTTGGAAATGGGCAGCACAAAACTGGCGGCATTGGCGATGAAGGCACAGATGAACAGATAGGGCAGCGGCTCGGCCTTGGCCGCCCGGCATGCGGCATACACTGCTGGGGTAAGCACCACAGCCGTGGCATCGTTGGAGAGGAACACCGTTACCAGTACCCCCACCAGGAATACCAGGTCGAACAGGCGCTGGCCGGAGCCCCGGGCATGCTGCACCGCGTACATGGCCAGCCAGTCGAACAGCCCTTCCTGGCGTGCCAGTTCGGCCAGCACCATCATACCGATCAGAAACAGGTAAACATCGCCACCCTCGGCGACAGCGCCGAGGGCCGTGGGTAGTGGCACCAGGCCAAACGCGGTCAGCAATACAGCGGCGCCGACTGCCCAGACATATTCCGGCACCCGCCAGGGGCGCAGGATTACCCCACCGGTCGCAACGGCGGCGACGGCCCAGATGAGCGAGGATGGATCAAATACAGGCATGCAGTTTACTCAGGTGAATGAATGAGTTGGCGCGGCTTGGCCGGGTGCCAGCCTTTGGTGGATGGCGTGCAGCACGCTATATCGTGTCAACGTTATTTGGCTGAGCTGGCAATTGCCGGCTTGGGTGTCCCTTCCTAAGGCCTGCCTGATAGGTGAGTAGCCCGATTGCAGCCACGATACCCAGAACGACGAAGGCTGTGCCATAGCCGAAATGTTGCGCGATCCAGCCGGCAAGTGCGTGGCTCATGGCCGCGCCTATTCCCTGTATCGTCATCACTGCATCAAGCCCTGCATTGATGTGCCCAGTGCCGCGCAGGATGGAAGCGACAAGCCCAGGCAAGGCGACACCCAGCAGGCCTGCCCCGATTCCATCAAGGGCCTGTACCGGAATCAGGGCCCACGGGGACTCCCAGCAACCGGCGATCAGCCCGCGCAAGGGCAAGGCCAGGAGGGCGGCAAGGATCAGTGCCCGATACCCGTGCCGAGAGGCATGCCGCCCGGCCCAAAGCGCCACGGGAATCAATCGATGTCATGTGGATGGAAACAGCGCAGTTTTTTAGGTATGCGCTGTGCTAGTGAGGGGCTACCATTCTGCCTGCCAGCACAACGCGTCAGGCCGAAGTAGTAGTCACTGTGCTCGGAATGCATTCCCGGAAATTGTCGCAGTCCGCCTGTAGTTCAATGGCTGGCTCACCATATTCCAGGCTTAGCATGCTAGCGTCATCGTTGACGCTTTGCAGTTCGATACCCGAATGTAGATGTTCATGCCAGTACCCGTCACTGCATAGCAGCAGCCGTCCATCCCATGGGAGTTGTGTCATCTGCCAGTCCGGAATGCAAAAGCGCCTTGCGTTCAGTGAGCGGGTCAGCAGATGCCGTGATTCGTTAATCCCCGAGATCTCCCCCGGCCAAATCGCCTGTTCCTGCAGATTGTGCGGCCTGTTCACCCAGTTGATGGGCATGCCGGGTCGCTGGAGTCCCACCAGGCAATCGCCAACATGCCCAACATGGATCAATTGCTGCTGAAGGTCGATGAGTACGCAGCAATAGCTGGCGATGGCGTGTAGATAATCTTGTCGCAAGCGTTGCTGTTCGGCACGCATGATACTGACCAGCCCTTCGGGGCTCAGTTGCTGGGCCTCTCCAACTGCAACGTCGACCACGGTACGGGACCAGTGTCGGGCGAGGCCTTGTCCGTCGCCTCTTTCGGCAGCATCCACGAGAATGGCCAACACGTAGTCACCATTGCGCCCGAAAGCTGCTGCATCGTTGTTGCTGAGCCGTGCCTTGCCCTGGCGACTGAGCCAGCCAATCTGCATCAGCGGTTCACTCCTGCCAGGGCTTCTAACCGTTCGAACAGCAGACCTTCGCGATCCGCATCGCCTCTGGCCTGGGCGTTGACTGCATATTCAAAGTTCCTGTCAGTCAGTAGCTGACCAATCTCCTGGCTGATGTAGTCGCGTACTTCGATAGAGGCAGATTCGATTTCGTCTGCTAGCTCCGGGCGCCCGTCAATCAAGTTGAGGATATCTTCTATGTCACGGCTCGACAGGGCATCCCCCTGTCCGCGCCCTGTCCAGGCTTCCAGTTTGGTGGCCATGAAGTACACGGGGCTGACCAGGTTGATAGTAACTTCCTCCTCTAGGTCATAGGCTGTAGAAGAGGCCATTGCGTCTTTGTACCAGCGGTTGCTGAATCCAAGGGAATCGTCGTCCGGCATGAAATCGACGCGAAGATCGCCAAGTTTCATCGCGCAAATGGGGAAGTCATCAACATCTTCTTGTGGGCTGACCCGGAAACCGCGCGCGCTGAGCGTCTCCTGCAAACGGGCGAAGCCTATGGGGCCCATGACGTGCACGATCAGGTCAACATCGTCGGTACTGCGTACTTGCTCCCGGGTGAAAGCGTCCGTCAGTAGCAAGCCCGTGGTGCAGCCACCAACAAAGGTCATCTGCTGGCGAAGTTCGGGCCCCAATGCTTTGGCAACCTCGCATAGCATGCTTCGAAGGGTACTGAAAACGCTCATGGCAACTCCAGGCGATCCTGCAGCAGTTCTGCCGCAAGGTTTCGTTCGCGGGGTTGTCCCAGCCGTATGGCATCGACCAGTGCTAGCAGGGCGTACATTTCCGGATCTCTTCGAGCGGCATCTGCTGCGGTCTTGAACAGCGGCTCGATCTTCATTCCCATGGTATTGCCACGGGCATATGACCAGACCGGCACATGCTCACCAGCGCTAATCAAGCTCTTGTCCAGAACTGGCGCTGCAAAGCTGGTTGCAATGCCACGAGTCAGCTCTCCGGCTCGAACCGGAAAAACATACTTCAGACCGTAAACGATGAACTCAAAAAGGGCCTTGGTGTTCGCTCTAGGCACGCCCGATTTGCGGTCAGCTTTGACCAATCCAATTTGCGTGCAATGCTTCAAGGAGATGTTTATCTGGGTCTTGCTGATGCCCGTTTGTAGCTCCAGTGCTCGGGCGGTGTAGGAAGAGAAATGTGGGGTCCCCTCCTCAAAAAAATCTGGCTGCCCCTGGTAACGCGGAATGTGGTCATCGCTTTCCTCCTCCCAGTCTTTCCAGTCGTGCGGCCACGCCCCCACAGCCTTTCCATGCGACTCATGCCGGTGGAGGCAAACTAGCTTGAGTAATAAACCTATGTCTTGACCTTTCATATGATATTTCACCTATTTGTCCCTGGTCCCGGGACATGGGACAAAGAGAGCACGCTGACTGCTGCAGTGCAAGCAGTGAAATGAATTTTTTGTGAATTGAGGGCGCGGACCCCTGCGGCGCATGGCACGAGCTTCGCCCGTGTTTTCCGATAGCTCGCGGCTCCAGGCGACGCATACATTTGCCTTCGAGTGGCCTTTTCCCCTCAGCGGTCAATACTTCTGTGTATCGCAGGCGTGTTCCTGGTGGCGCGCGCCGCTGGGAGGTGTCGTGTGAACAAACTGACAATCGTGGGTGCCGGCATGGTCGGCGAGGCGGCGGCGCAGATCATCGCTCGGGAAGAGTTGTGCCGTGAGCTGGTGTTGATGGATGTGCAGGGCGAGATGGCGCAAGGCAAGGCGCTGGATGTGTGGCAGGCGGCAGTCGAGTCGGGTTCCGATACCCGGGTTCACGGCGGGGCCAAGGCTGAAATGCTGGACGGCTCTGAGCTGGTGGTCATCACTGCAGGCGTGCCGCGCAAGCCGGGGCAGTCGCGTCAGGATGTACTGAGTATCAACCTGCCAATCCTCGACGGCATCATGGCCGACATCAAGCTGCATGCACCAACTGCGACCGTGCTGGTGGTGTCGAACCCGGTCGATGTGCTCACCTATCGCGCCTGGAGCCTGAGTGGGCAGGGGCGCACCAAGGTGTTCGGCCAGGCGGGGGTGCTGGATACCGCACGCATGAAGTGTTTCATCGCCGAGCAGACCGGGTTTTCTGCCCGGGATATCACGGCGCTGGTCCTGGGCGGGCATGGCGACAGCATGGTGCCGCTGATGCGCTACTGCCAGATCGGTTCGGTGCCGTTGTCGCACTTCCTGTCCAGTGAGCAGATCGAGCAGATCGTCGAGCGCACCCGCAAGGGTGGTGGCGAGATCCTGGGGCTGAAGAAGCTGGGCAGCGCCTGCGATGCGCCGGGCGTGGCGATTGCGCAGATGGTCGATGCGATCGCCAACGGGCGAAACCGCATCTTGCCGGCGGTGGCGATCCTGGAAGGCGAGTACGGGCGCACGGATATTGCCATGGGTGTGCCCTGCGTACTGGCAGAGGATGGGCTGGCGCGGGTGATCGAGTTGCCGCTGGATGCGCAGGAGCAGGCGATGTTCGACCAATCGGCTGATCAGGTGGCGCGGGATATTGCTGAAATGAAGGCGCTGTAACGCTGTGGGAGTGGCTTTAGCCGCGAAGAATCCAACGCGGTGCATGGCACCGGCTGCGCCGGTGTTCGCGGCTAAAGCCGCTCCCACAGTGTCCCTGCTAATTCAATGAGTTTACGTGCAGTTCAATAAGGGGGGGCTGCCAACCCAGCCTGGCCCCTAGCGCTGGTAAGCCTTGCCAAAATGCCGCTCCAGCCGCGCCTGCACCAGCTCGAGCAGGATCGACAGCACCCAGTAGATCACCGCCGCCGTGGTCAGCATCTCCAGGTACCGATAGCTCGACCGCCCGTACGACTGCGCCAGGAACATCACCTCCCATACCCCCATCACCGATATCAGCGATGAATCCTTCAGCATCGAGATGAACTGGTTGGCCGTAGGCGGAATGATCACCCGCATGGCCTGGGGCAGGACGATATGCCAGAAGATCTGCGGCGTGCGCATGCCCAGCGCCAGCGCCGCTTCACGTTGCCCGCGCGCGACGCCGAGGATGCCGGCGCGGAAGATTTCGCTCAGGTAGGCCCCGTAGTTCAGCGACAAGGCGATGATGCCGGCGCTGATGGCGCCCGGTACCAGGCCCAGCTGTGGCAGCCCCAGGTAGATCAGCAGAATCTGGATCAGCAGGGGTGTGCCGCGGAAGAACGAGGTGTAGAAGCTGGCGACACCCACCAGCACCGCGCTGTTCGACAACCGCGCCAGCGCGGCGGCGAAGCCGAACAGCACCGACACCAGCATCGAGCACAGGCACAGGAAAAGGGTCAGTGCCGCGCCTTGCAGAAAGCCGTTGGGCCCCAGCTTGAAACCGGCGAGGTTCGGAAACTTCTCCAGGATGATCGAGAACTTCAGATCGAAACTGAGGAAAAACGCGACGAACAGGCCAAACAGCGCCAGCCAGGTTAGCAACAGCCGGGTGCGAAAGCCGAACAGGCCGGCACCCGTGGGCTTGGCCACGGGCTTGGGGGAGGAGGAGGGGAAGGTGCTCATTTGCTGATATCGGCGCCAATCCATTTCTGCGACAGCTTGGCCAGGGTGCCGTCAGCCTTCAACTCGGCAAACACCTGGCGCACCTTGGCATCCCACTCGGGGTCGCCTTTCTCGATGGCCACCGAGTTCGGCTCTTCATACAGCGGGGCACCTGCCAGCTTGAAGCGCTTGTCCTGGTCCAGGCGCGGCTGCGCGGTCACCAGGTTGGTGAGGATTGCGTCCAGGCGTACGCCGGCGCCCAGGCCAAGGTCCTGGAAGGCGACGTTGTCGGTGTCGTAAGGCGCAATCTGCACGAAGTCGAAGGGGTATTCGATCTTCTTGTCTTCGTCGCCTTCGATGACCAGGTTCTTGTTCAGGTAGCTTTCATAGCTCGATGCACTGGTCAAACCCACCTTGCGGCCTTCCAGGTCCTTGGCACCATGGATACGCTCATCCTTGGCATTGACCACGATCACCGCAGGCGATGCGTAGTACTTCACCGGGAAGTCGAAAACTTCGGCGCGGGCCTTGCTGGGGGTCATCGAGCAGATGCAGATGTCGTAGCGGCCGCTCCAGCGGCCTGCGGCGATCACGTCCCACGAAGGGGTTTCCAGCCGCAGCTTGACGCCGAGCTTGTCCGCCACGGCCTTGGCCACATCCACGTCGAAACCGTCCAGCTGGTTCTGGTCATTGAGGAAGGAAAACGGTGGGTAGCTTTCCATCAAAACGTTGACCAGTTCCTTGCGCGATTCAACCCGCTCCAGCGTGGCACCGGCAAAGGCCTGGGAAGCAGTTGCGAGCAGCACAAGGCCCGCACCGAGCACAGTAGAAAATCGCATGGACATACCTGAAATGTTGGCCAATTATAGGAAGCGGTATTTAATAGTTATAAATGTCACCTACATAATGAATTTTATTCATAAGCACCTTTAGAGTAGTTATATGAAACAGCGAGCGATAGTAATTCTCGACGGTGGCATGGGCCGTGAGCTGCAGCGCAGTGGGGCGCCGTTTCGTCAGCCCGAGTGGTCGGCGTTGGCGCTGAGCGAGGCGCCGGAAGCGGTGGTTGGTGTGCACGCAGCTTTCATCGCTGCCGGTGCCCAGGTCATTACCAGCAACAGCTATGCGGTGGTGCCGTTCCACATCGGCGAAGAGCGTTTTGCAAAGGAAGGACGACAACTGGCCAATATCGCAGGCCAGCTGGCGCGGCATGCCGCCGATACCGCAGCGCACCCGGTCAAGGTGGCGGGCTCGCTGCCGCCGCTGTTCGGCTCCTATCGCCCGGACCTGTTCCAGCCCGAGCGCGTCGAGGAGGTGCTGGCCCCGTTGCTGCAGGGCCTGGCCCCGCATGTTGACTTGTGGCTGGCCGAAACCCAGAGCTCGGTTGCCGAGGTGCGAGCCATCCACGGCCAATTGCCGGCAGACGGCAGGCCGTTCTGGGTGTCGTTCACCCTGCAGGACGAAGAGGTCGACGAGGTGCCACGCCTGCGCTCCGGCGAGCCAGTGGCCGATGCCATCGAGGCCGTGGTCGGCCTGGGCGCGGCGGCCGTGCTGTTCAACTGCAGCCAGCCCGAGGTCATTGGCGCTGCACTGGATGTAGCGCGCTCGGTAATCGAGCGACACAACGCTGACATCGCCATTGGTGCCTATGCCAACGCCTTCCCGCCGCAGCCGAAGGAAGCCACCGCCAACGACGGCCTGGATGAGCTGCGCGAAGACCTTGACCCGCCGGGTTACCTGGCATGGGCCAACGATTGGCGTGAACGGGGTGCCAGCATGATCGGTGGCTGCTGTGGCATTGGCCCGGAGCATATCGCCGAGCTGAAACGCAACCTGGCGTAAAGCCTTGAAGGGGCAGGGCGGCTTCCGCACCCGCTCGGCCCCAGCCATTAAAAAAAACGTTACTCAGACCCGGATTCCATCGTTTTTCAGTCCCCCCGCCATGCCCCTATAGTCCGCTGAAAGCCGATGCCGAATCGGTGTACACAACTCAGCGGTGCGGGAACCGGATATGAACAAGAACGAGAAATTCGAGGGCAATGCAGCGGCCGGTATCGGTACGCGTGTGGTGTGGAGCGGGGAGCAGGTTCAGCATCCGTACAACGCTACCCAGACCCCGATCGTGGTCAGTGCCGCCTACGGCTACAACGACATCGATGCCTGGTACGACGTGGCGCAGGGCAAGCTGCCCGGCTACATCTACAGCCGCATGAGCAACCCGACAGTCGCTACCCTGGAAGCCAAGCTCTGCGAGCTGGAGCAGTCCGAGTCGGCGGTGGCATTCAGCAGCGGCATGGCTGCCATCAGTGCCGTGCTGCATACCTTCCTCTCAAGCGGCAAGCGTGTGGTATCGACCCGCGACAGTTACGGCGGTACCAACAAGATCTTCGAAGAGTTCCTGCCGCGCATGGGTGTGCAGGTCTGCCTGTGCGACACCCTCGACACCGAAGCGCTGGAGCGCGAGATCGCCGCGGGTTGCGACCTGCTGTATCTGGAAACCCCTACCAACCCCACCCTCAAGGTACTGGACATCCAGCGCCTGAGCGCTGCCGCCCGGAAGGCTGGCGCCGTGGTGGTGGCCGACAACACCTTCGCCACCCCGCTGAACCAGAACCCGCTGGCCCTGGGCGTGGATGTGGTGGTGCACAGTGCCACCAAATTCCTGTCCGGGCACGGTGATGTACTGGGCGGGGTGGTGTGCGGTGCCGAGTCGTTGATGGCCCAGGTGCGCCACTACCGCGAGATCAACGGTGCGGCGCTGGACCCGTTTTCCGCCTACCTGATCATCCGCGGTATCAAGACCCTGGCCCTGCGCCTGCGTCAGCAACAGGCCAGTGCCCAGGCCCTGGCGCATTACCTGACTACCGAACCGCTGGTCGAAGCGGTCAACTACCCGGGGTTGCCCCAGCATCCGGGCCATGCGATCGCCAAGGCGCAGATGCGTGGCTTCGGCGCCATTGTCAGCTTCGTGCTCAAAGGCGGCATGCCCACCGTAGCGCGGCTGCTGCCGCGCCTGAAGTACGCCCATCGGGCGGGCAACCTGGGCGCGGTAGAAACCATCTACGGCCCGGCGCGTACCACCAGCCATGTGGAAAACACCCTCGAAGAACGGCTGGCCCTGGGCATTTCCGAAGGGCTGGTGCGCATTTCGGTGGGCATCGAGGACACCGAGGACCTGCTGGCAGACCTGGCACAGGCCTGTGCATCGGTGCGCCAGGAGTTGGCCGCAGCAAAGGAATTGCACGGTGACGAAGACGCCTGCCTGGCCGAAGCACAGGCCTGAGGCAGGCGTGTAGCACCCGCTCCTTGCGGTGGGTGCCACTTCATGAAGTCGAACAAAAACAATATGCAAGGCAATTCGCTTCGCTCTGCCAAGACGAGGTCGTTGCAACGTCCTTGCCCGCCAACTTTCATGAGTAAACCACAATGTCCCTGCAGACAACGACAACGAGAAATGCTTCGGCGCATAGCTTCAAGCAGGATATGCAAACCCGCCATATCGTCATGCTGGCGCTGGGCGGTGTCATCGGTACCGGCCTGTTCCTGACGTCGGGCTACACCGTCAACCAGGCGGGCCCGCTGGGGGCGGTCATCGCCTATATCCTCGGCGCGATCATGGTCTACCTGGTGATGATGTGCCTGGGCGAACTGGCGGTACACATGCCGGAAGTCGGCTCGTTCAGCAGTTACGCCACGCGCTACCTCGGGCCGGGTACAGGCTACATGGTCGCCTGGATGTACTGGCTGACCTGGACCGTGGCCATCGGCTCGGAATTCACCGCCGCCGGTATCCTGATGGTGCGTTGGTTCCCCGATACGCCGGTGTGGATATGGAGTGCGCTGTTCGGGTTTGCGGTGTTCATCAGCAATATCATTTCGGTGCGGTCGTTTGCCGAAACCGAATTCTGGTTGTCACTGATCAAGGTGCTTGCGGTGATTGCCTTCCTGGTGGTGGGCGGCGGCGCGATCCTGGGCGTTTTCGAAATCACCCAGGCGCACAGTGTCGGGCTGGGCAACTTCACCCGCGAGGGGCTGTTCCCTACGGGCTTTTGGTCGATCGCCATGACCCTGCTGGCGGTGGCCTTCGCGTTCTCGGGTACCGAGTTGATCGGCATCGCCGCCGGCGAAACCCGCGACCCGGAAAAGAACGTACCCAAGGCCATCCGTACCACGGTCCTGCGGCTGGCGCTGTTCTTCGTCGGCACCATCTTCGTATTGGCTACCTTGTTGCCGCGTGAACAGGCCGGGGTGGTTGAAAGCCCGTTCGTGATGGTCTTTGCCATGATCGGTATCCCCTATGCGGCGGACATCATGAACTTCGTCATCATCACTGCACTGCTGTCGGCGGCCAACTCCGGGCTTTATGCAGCGGCGCGCATGCTGTGGACCCTCAGCGACCAAGGCAACATGCCCCGCCGGTACGCGGCGCTGTCGCGTCGTGGCACGCCGTTCAATGCCATCGTCCTGAGCATGGCCGGTGGCATGGCATCGCTGCTGAGCAGTGTGTTTGCCCCCGACACCATCTACCTGGCGCTGGTGTCCATTTCCGGGTTGGCGGTGGTGGTGGTGTGGATCAGCATCGCGGCCAGCCAGATGGCATTCCGTCGCCATTACATCGCCAATGGCGGCAAGCTCGAAGACCTCAAGTTCCGCGTGCGCGGCTACCCGTTCGTGCCGCTGGCGGCCATCTTCTGCTGCGTGCTGGCCTGCGTCGGCATTGCCTTCGACCCGGCACAGCGCGTGGCCCTGTACTTTGGTCTTCCATTTATCGCCTGGTGTTACCTGGCCTACTGGCTGACCCGCAAGTACCGCGACCGTCGCCCGCTGCAACCGGAAGCCTTGGCAACAGGTTCCGAGGCCGCCAGAGCAGGGTGATACTAGGGCACCGGAACGTTGCCACGAGAAACCGCCGATGACCCAGAAAACCCTGCCCCCCTTGAACTGGCTCAGAGCCTTCGAAGTGTCGGCGCGTTACCTGAACTTCACCCATGCAGCCGAGGAACTGCACCTCACCCAAGGGGCCGTGAGCCAGCAGATCCGCCACCTGGAGAGCCAGTTGGGGGTGGCGCTGTTCAAGCGCCTGCCCCGGGGGCTGGGGTTGACCGAAGAAGGCCAGTCCTACCTGCCGGTGGTGCAGGATGCGATAAGCCGCCTGGCGGTAGGCACCAATGAAATTTTCGGGCAACGCCAGCGTCGGCCCCTGAAAGTGCGCGGCAGCCTGTCGTTCCTGCATTTCTGGCTGGCGCCCCGCCTGGTCGATTTTCGCCGTTCGCACCCACAGGTGGACATCCGCTACATCAGCAACCTGTGGGTCAAGGAACTGGATGCAGAGGATGACCTGGAAATCCGCTGGGGCAGCGGCCAGTGGGCTGGCGTGGAGGCGCAGCGCCTGACCCGCGACCTGCTGGTGCCAGTCTGCTCCCCTGCGCTGATTGCCGGCTCCCCGCTACGCGAGCCGCGCGACCTGGCCCGCGTCCCGTTGCTGCATGTGCTGGGTTACGAGGAGGGGTGGGGTTACTGGCTGGAGCGGGTAGGCGCCGATCAGGTCGATTCTTCCAGCGGCCTGCAGTTCGACACGCTGGTGGCGACCTTGCGCATGGCGGAACTGGGGCTTGGGGTGGCACTGGCGCGCTCGTCGCTGGTCGAGGACTTGCTGCAGGAGGGGCGGCTGGTGGCGCCTTTTGCGCAGCGCATCGAGGCGAGCGAGTCGTTTTACCTGGTACGTGGCCTGGGTGAGGCGTTGTCCACGGATGCCCAAGCCTTCAGCCACTGGTTGGTGGCGATGGCCCACCGTTAATCAAATATTTACCTGGAGCACCGATGCAGTACACATCCACGCGCGGCAACGAGACACGGGTTGATTTCCGCACGGCGCTGCTTTCCGGGCTGGCCGACGATGGCGGGCTGTACGTGCCGACTGCGGTGCCGACGTTCAGCCAGCAGGATATTGCCAGCTGGTCGTGGTTGCCGTTCGACGAACTGGCCTGGCGGGTAATGGCGCCGTTTGTCGGCGACACGCTCGATGAGCCGACCCTGAGAGCGCTGGTAAGCGACAGCTACCGCGGCTTCAAGCACCGTGGCATCGCACCGCTGCAGCAGATTGGCCATAACGAATGGATCCTGCAGCTGTTTCACGGGCCTACCCGTTCCTCCAAGGATTTCGCCGCGCAGTTGCAGGCGCGGCTCATCCGCCATTTCCTGGGCCCCGATTGCGAACGGGTCATGCTGGTCGGTGCCAGCAACGGCGATACGGCGGTGGCCGCTATCGAAGCCTTGCGGCATTGCCCTACGGCACGCTTGCTGGCGCTTTACCCCAGTGCCGGGACACCGGCCGACCGGGCGGCGGTGATGCGCAGTGCCGCTTCCGAAAGCGTGAGCTGCGTGGCCGTGGACGGCAGCTTCGATGACTGCCAGTCGCTGGTGTCGGCGCTGCTGCGTGCATGGCCGTGCCCCGGGCTGATTCCCGTGAGCTTCAATTCGACCAACTGGGTCGGCGTGCTGGCGCAGATCGTGTTCTATTTCCACGCGGCGCTTCAGCTGGGTGGTGGGATTCGGCCGGTGGGTTTCAGCATCCCCACGGCCAGTTTTGCCGAGATCTACGCGGGGTTCATTGCCCAGAAAATGGGCCTGCCGATCAACCAGATCATTGTTTCCACCAACCGCAACGATGCCTTGCACCGGTTCATCCACTGCAATCGCTACAGCCGTGGCTCCACCAGCCAGACCTTGTCGCCGGTCATGGACTTTTCGCTGTTCTCCAACCTGGAACGTTTCGTCTGGGAGCTGTATGACCGCGATGGTGGCGCGACCCGGGCACTGATGGAGCATTTCGAGGATTGTGGCGAGTTGAGCATCGGCAACCGCCAGTGGCTGCACGCGCGCATGCTGTTCGACTCCTATGCCGTGGATGACGCGCTGATTCGCGAAGAAATCGTCACGCTGTTCCAGGAAACCGGCTGCGCAGTAGACCCACACGCTGCCACCGGGGCATTCGCCGGGCGCCTGCACCGGCGCAACATTGGTGCGCCGATCGTCACGCTGGGCCAGTTTGCCCCGGAAAAGTCTGCCGGGTTGCTGGCGGAGCTTGGGGCCTGGCATGGCGAGGTGCCGGCCTGTGGTGTTGGCAGCGCAGGCGTTGGGCCGCTGCTGGCGCCAGAGGACCTGGCGGGGGTTCATGAAATACTGGCCCGGTTGCAGGCAGGACGATGAAGCGCATCCTCGACCCCCTGGACGAGCGTATTCTCGCCGAGCTCACCGCCAATGCACGCATTGCCCATGCCGAACTGGGGCTCAAGGTGAACCTGTCGCGTAATGCGGTACGCCAGCGCATCGAGCGCCTGGAGCGTGACGGGGCCATCCAGGGCTATACCCTGCGTATCGGTGAGGGGCGACGACCGACCTCGCTGATCAACGCGGTCATCTTCGTCTACCGCTACGACCGCATGCGCGGAGAGGCTGTGCTCGATGCATTGCGCCAGATCCCCGAGGTGATCCAGTGTGAAGTGCTCAGCGGCGAATTCGACCTGCTGCTGCGCGTCGAGGCTTCCAGCCCGGAACGGGTGCACCATGTATGGAAGGAGATTGCCGCCATGCCTGGGGTCGAGAACACCGTGACATCGTTCGTCCTGGCCACGGTGATCTGAGACGCGCGCTTGCCGTTTGGTAACCCTCGCTACAACAACGCCGCCCGGGTTTGCGCCCTGGCGGCGTTTTGCATTCCGGCGGCGCTCAGGCGTGCATCGGCTACTGGTCAGATTGGCCAGTAAATACAGCGGATTGCCATATTCAACTGGCATTGCACGGCTCTTACGCTTGTCCCCATCGACCAACCGCCTGGAAAGGACAGCGAACCATGACCGAATACAAAATTGCACTTGTTGGCTTTGGCGGTGTGAACCGTGCCCTGGCCCAACTGATCGCCGAACGCAATGCGCGCTGGCAGCAAGAGCTGGGCTTTGGCCTGAAGATCGTTGGCGTGACCGACCTGTTCCTGGGGTCGGCAATCGACCGCAACGGTCTGGATGCGGCCACGCTGGCTGCACTGCCTGCTCAGAAGGGGGCGCTGGCGCAGATCCCGCAAGGTTCGGCTGAAGCGTTCAACGAATCGGTGATCAAGCAGTCCGGTGCCGACATCATCGCCGAGGCCACATTCACCAACCCCAAGGACGGTGAACCGGCGGCAACCTTCTGCCGTTGGGCGCTGGAAGCAGGCAAGCACGTGGTCACTACCAACAAGGGGCCGATCGCCTTGCATGCTGCGGCGCTGAAGGCCCTGGCCAAGGCCAATGGTGTGTCGTTCGAGTACGAAGGCGCGGTCATGAGCGGTACGCCGGTGCTGCGCATGGCGCGCCAGACGTTGGCCGGTGCAGGCCTGGTGGGGTTCGAGGGCATCCTCAATGGCACCTCCAACTATGTGCTGACCCGTATGGAAGAGGGACTCGGTTTTGCCGATGCAGTGGCCCAGGCGCAAGCACTTGGCTATGCCGAGGCTGACCCGAGCGCCGATGTGGAGGGGTATGACGTACGCCTGAAAGTGGTGATCCTCGCCAACGAGCTGCTCGGCGCTTGCTTGCAGGTGAATGATGTGACCTGCAGCGGGATCAGCAGCCTCGATAGCGCTGCTATCCAGCAAGCGCAGGCGGCGGGCCAGCGCTGGAAACTGATCGGCAGTGCCAGCCGTGAAACCGATGGTTCGGTGCGTGCCTGCGTCGAAGCGCGCCTGTTGCCCGGCAACCACCCTCTGGCGGGTATTTCCGGTGCCACCAATGCGGTTGCGTTCAACACCGAATTGCTGGGCGCTGTAACCGTGTCCGGCCCGGGTGCGGGGCGTGTCGAAACGGCATTCGCCCTGTTGTCTGATATCGTCGCCATCCACACTGCTGGCCGCTCGGCCTGAGGAGCAACCTTCATGAGCCTGACTTCCGTGTCCCGGGTAGCCGTCCAGCAACCCGCCTTGATCGATGTCTACAGCCCGTTCGACGGTAGCCTGGTCGGCAGCGTCGCCAACCTTGCTGCCGATGCCGTGCCAGGTCTGCTCGTGCGTGCTCGGCAGGGCGTGCACGAAAGTGCCGCGCTGCCTCGGCACCGTCGCGCGAGCATTCTGGAGCAGGCGGCCCGGCTGATTGAGCGCGATGCAGCCGATTTTGCCGGCCTGATTGTCGACGAAGCGGGCAAGACCCTGCGTCAGGCCGAGAAGGAGGTGAAACGCTGCATCAACACGCTCAAGCTGTCTGCCGAGGAAGCGCGGCGCAATGCCGGCGAGGTGGTGCCGTTCGATGCCTACGAAGGCTCCGAATCGCGTCAGGGCTGGTTCACACGCGAGCCGCTGGGGCTGATCCTGGCCATCACGCCGTACAACGACCCGCTCAACCTGGTGGCGCACAAGTTGGGGCCAGCGATTGCCGGGGGCAATGCGGTCATTCTCAAACCCTCGGAGCTGGCCCCGCTTTCTGCCTTGAAGCTGGTGCAGTACCTGGTCGACGCGGGGCTGCCAGAGGCCGTCGTCACCGTGGCCACTGGCGGTGCCGAACTGGGCAAGGCCCTGGTGGCCGTGCGTGAAGTGCGGATGATTTCCTTCACCGGCGGTTTCGCCACAGGCGAACAGATTGCCCGGGGGGCGGGCCTGAAAAAACTGGCCATGGACCTGGGTGGCAACGCCCCGGTGCTGGTACTGAAGGACTGCGACCTCGAGGCCACTGTCGAGTCTTGTGTATCTGGCGCGTTCTGGGCAGCCGGGCAGAACTGCATCGGCACCCAGCGCATCCTGGTGGAAGCTTCCATCTATGAGGCATTCCGCCAGCGCTTCGTGGCCTTGACCCAGGCCATGGTGGTAGGTGATCCAGGCCTGCGCGAAACCGACATGGGGCCGATGATCACCGAAGGCTCGGCCCGGCAGATTGAAGAGCGCGTGAACCAGGCCCTTCAAGGCGGCGCTCGCCTGCTCTGTGGTCACAAGCGCCAGGGGGCTACCTATTCGCCGACGGTGCTGGAAGGTGTTGACCACGCCAGCCGGCTGTGGCGTGAAGAGGTGTTCGCACCGGTGGTGATGCTGGCGCCCTTCGAGGAGATCGAGCAGGCCATAGCGCTGGCCAATGCCCCGGAGTACAGCTTGCACGCTGGTGTGTTTACCCGAGACCTGTCCTTGGCGTTGAGCCTGGCACGGCGTATCGAGGCGGGCGGCGTGATGATCAACGACTCGTCCGACTACCGCTTCGATGCCATGCCATTCGGTGGCTCGAAATATGGAAGCCTTGGCCGCGAGGGGGTGCGGTTCGCCTACGAGGACATGACCCAGCCCAAAGTCGTCTGCCTCAACCAGATGGGTTGAGAGGGGGAACCTTGATGATCGAACGTTATGGACAAGGCGAGCGGATGTCGCTGGCGGTCTGCTACAGGGGCCTGTTCGAAACGGCAGGCGTGGTTGCGGACGACCTGCAGCAGGATGTACAGGGCCAGTTGCGGCAGGCGTTGGGTACGATCGATGGGCTGATGGCAGAGGCCAACGTCGATAAGGAGCATTTGACCCGGGTTCAGTTATGGATCGCCGACTACAGCCACTTCGACCTGGTCAATGAGGTGTACGACGCCTGGTTGAAGGGGTATCCGAAACCTCCACGGGCTTGCGTAGGCGCAGACCTTGGAGAGGGGTACCTGGTCGAGGTGCAGGTGTTTGCCGTGTGCCCTGAGCGCTCCTGACCCAAAGCGGCTGACGCCCCGGGTCAGCGCACAAACCGGGGTATCGCCTTTACGTAGACCAGTTCGCCTAGCAGTTCCACCAATGTCTGCGTAATCACAGCTGCCGCCGCCAAACCGCGCATGTCTTCCGGCAACGCCAGCGCCAGCGGCAGCACTACCAGCGAATTGCGCGTGGCGGCGCTGAAGGTTACCGAGCGTGCCTCGGTCACCGGCAAGCGCAGCAAGCGCGCCGCAACGAACCCGAGCACTGGCGCCAGCAGCATGAAGCCGATGTACACCGGAATCACCGGCAGCAAACGGTCGAAATCACGCAGTACCACGGCAATCTGCGAGGCGATGACCACCACCAGCACCAGAGCCATGGCCGGTACCGGCATCCACGCCCAGGCGTCGTTCCAGGTCGAGACCGTGCGTGAGCGACGGGTGCCGGCGCTGGTGAGTACGGCGAGGACCATCGGCAGCACGATCAGTAGCACGAAGGCTTCCACGAATGGGGTGATGGAGATGGCCACGCTGCTGTTGTCACCCAGCATCAGGGCCAGGTAGAGCGGCAGCATTGCCAGTTGTACCAACAGCAGCACAGGGGTGGCGGCCAGGGTCAGGCGGGAGTCGCCTTTGCCGATGTGGGTGAAAACCACCACGTAATCGATGCACGGTGTCAGCAACACCAGCAGCGCGCCGATGAGGATCGCCGGGTGCTCGACCAGCCCGCGGGTGATGGCCCATACCAGTAGCGGCACGAGGACGAAGTTGGCCAGCAGCAGGGCGGAAGTGAAGCGGCGGTTGCCCAGACCCTGGCGCAAGTCGAGGAAGGGGATCTGCAGGAACATCGCGTACATCAGCACCGCGATGGCGGGGGTGACCAGCGCCTCCAGGAGCTGTGCAGTGTCGCTGGTCAGCAGGCCGAACGTGACGGCGGCAAGCACGGCGACGAAATAGATCGGGACCTGGTGGGTTTCAAGTTGCTCTCTGGTCAAGGTAGGGCCTGTGCTTGAAGGGAGGAACGCAATCATAACCTGTGGGAGCGGGCGTGCCCGCGAATACCGGCGCAGCCGGTGCCATCCACCGAGTCGTCTTCTTCGCGGGCACGCCCGCTCCCACAGGATTCGCCACCTGAAAACGAAAAAGCCCGGCACTAGGCCGGGCTTTTTCCTGTCAGGCAATCGCCAATCAGTTGCCGTAAACCGGCAGCTTCTTGCAGATGGCCTTGACCTTCTCACGCACGGCGTCGATCACCGCTTCGTTGTTCAGGTCCGCCAGGATGTCGCAGATCCAGCCAGCCAGCTCGCGGCACTCGGCTTCCTTGAAACCACGGGTGGTAACGGCTGGGGTGCCGAAACGCAGGCCCGAGGTGACGAACGGAGAACGTGGGTCGTTCGGTACCGAGTTCTTGTTGACGGTGATGAAGGCTTTGCCCAGGGCGGCGTCAGCGTCTTTGCCGGAGATTTCCTGCTTGATCAGCGACAGCAGGAACAGGTGGTTCTGGGTGCCACCGGAAACCACGTCGAAACCACGCTCGATGAACACGCTGGCCATGGCCTGGGCGTTCTTCACCACTTGCTGCTGGTAAGCCTTGAACTCAGGCTGCAGGGCTTCCTTGAAGCAGATGGCCTTGGCGGCGATGACGTGCTCCAGCGGGCCACCCTGGGCGCCCGGGAAGACGGCGGAGTTCAGCTTCTTCTCGATCTCTTCGTTCTTGCGAGCGAGGATCAGGCCGCCACGCGGGCCGCGCAGGGTCTTGTGGGTGGTGGTGGTGACCACGTCGGCGAACGGAACAGGGTTCGGGTACACGCCAGCGGCAACCAGGCCGGCAACGTGGGCCATGTCGACGAACAGGTAGGCACCGACCTTGTCGGCGATGGCGCGGAAGCGGGCGAAGTCCAGAACCTGCGAGTAGGCCGAGAAGCCGGCAACGATCATCTTCGGCTTGTGCTCGACAGCCAGGCGCTCGACTTCGTCGTAGTCGATCAGGCCGTTGCTGTCGATGCCGTACTGGATGGCGTTGTACAGCTTGCCCGAGGAGCTTACCGAAGCACCGTGGGTCAGGTGGCCACCGTGGGCCAGGCTCATGCCCAGGATGGTGTCACCGGCCGACAGCAGGGCCAGGTAGACGGCGGCGTTGGCCTGGGAGCCGGCGTGCGGCTGAACGTTGGCGTAGTCGGCGCCGAACAGTTCCTTGGCACGGTCGATGGCCAGTTGCTCGACGACGTCGACGTACTCGCAACCACCGTAGTAGCGCTTGCCTGGGTAGCCTTCGGCGTACTTGTTGGTCAGGACCGAGCCCTGTGCCTCCATGACTGCCGGGCTGGTGTAGTTTTCCGAAGCGATCAGCTCGATATGCTCTTCCTGGCGCAGAGCTTCTTGCTGCATGGCTTCGAAGAGCTCGGCGTCGTACTTGGCAATGGTCAAATCACGGCTGAACATGGCGGTCCTCAAGGATCGGGGTGAATTGGGGGGGCATTCTAACCGATTGATCCGCGGCTGGCATATGAAGTGGCATCAAGTCGCGGACCAATGGGCTTCACGTTGCATCCCGCGCCGTGTCTGGGCTGGGCGGGAACTGGAGTTGACTCGCAGGTCCGTTTTTAAGGGTGCGCTTCTCAGGCCGGGCGCGGTCCCTGTAGGAGCGGCCTTGTGTCGCGAAAGGGGCGCGCAGCGGCCCCGCGATTGCAGCGTTGCCGCCGAAATTGTCGGGACCGCGTTGCGGTCCTTTCGCGACACAAGGCCGCTCCTACAGAGTCCGCGCACGCCAGGAGGCGTTGGGGTCAATGGAACATGAAGAGCTTCTCGTTGGCGAACTGCGCCTCGAACTGATGCGCCGGCATCGGCCGCCCGAACAGGTAGCCCTGCACCTCGTCGCAACCATGCTCGCGCAGGAACTCCAGCTGCTCGTGGGTCTCCACCCCTTCGGCGATCACCGCCAGGTTGAGGCTGTGGGCCATGGCGATGATCGCCCGGGCAATCTGCGCATCCTGCTCGCCTTCGGGCAGGCCGTCGACGAAGGTGCGGTCGATCTTCAGCACGTCGATCGGGAACTGCTTGAGGTAGTTCAGCGACGAATAACCGGTGCCGAAGTCGTCCACCGCGATGCTCAGGCCGAGGTTTTTCAGGCTGGCGAGAATCTGCATGGCTTCGTTCACTTCGCGCATCAGGATGCTTTCGGTCAGCTCCAGCTCCAGGCACGCCGGTGGCAGGCCGGTTTCTTCCAGAATGGTGGCGATGCGCGTACCCAGCTGGCCGTCGGAGAACTGCCGCGCCGAGATGTTCACCGACACCTTGGGCACGCGCACCTTGGCCTTGTGCCAGGCCTTGAGCTGGCGGCTGGCCTCGCGCAGCACCCAGTCGCCCACGTCCACCACCAGGCCCAGTTCTTCGATCACCGGGATGAAATCGCCCGGCGGCACCAGGCCGCGGGTCGGGTGGCGCCAGCGTAGCAGGGCTTCGGCGCCGGTCAGGCGCTTGCCGTCGCCACTGAACTGCGGCTGGTAGTAGAGGATGAACTCGTTCTGCTCCATGGCATGGCGCAGGTCGCTCTCCAGCTCCAGGCGTTCCAGGGCGCTGGCGTTCATCTCCGCCTGGTAGAACTGGAAGTTGTTCTTGCCGCGCTCCTTGGCGTGGTACATGGCGGTGTCGGCGTTTTTCATCAGCTGGCTCAGCTCGCTGCCGTCCTGCGGGCTGAGGGCGATGCCGATACTGGCGGTAACGAAGAACTCGCGGTTTTCCAGCACGAACGGCCGCACCAGGCTGCCGAGGATGTTCTCGGCCACGTGGATGGCGCGGTTGAGTGCCATCTCGCGGGTCGCGCGCGGTTGCAGCAGCAGGGTGAACTCGTCGCCGCCCATGCGCGCCACGGTGTCGTCGTTGTCCACACAGGCCAGCAGGCGCTGGGCCATGTCCTTGAGCATGCGGTCGCCGGCAGCGTGGCCGAGGGAGTCGTTGATCGGTTTGAAGCGGTCCAGGTCGAGGAACATCAGCACCACCCAGGCCTTTTGCCGCTCGGCCTGCTGCAGGGCGTTGTACAGACGGTCCTGGAACAACGTGCGGTTGGGCAGGTGGGTGAGGGCGTCGTAGTAGGCCAGGCGGTGGATGCGCTGTTCGCTGGCCTTGCGCTCGCTGATGTCGGTGAAGAAACACACGTAGCTGGCCAGGTCGCCTTCGTCGTCCAGCACTGCGGTAATGCCGACCCAGGCCGGGTAGTGGTCGCCGTCGCGGCGCTTGAGCCACATTTCGCCCTCCCAGCTGCCTCGCTGGTAAAGCTGCTTCACCACGTAGCGCAGGTGGCCTTCCTGCTGCTCGTCGACGGTAAGCATGCCCGGCAACTGGTCGAGCACCTCGCTGACGGCGTAGCCACTGACGCGGCTGAACGCTTCGTTGGCCTGGACGATATAGCCCGCCGGGTCGGTGATGAGGATGGCCGAGGTGGAGTGCTCGAATACCGTCGCTGCCATGCGCAGGTCTTTCTCGGCACGGCGTTGCTGGCTGATGTCGCGGCCAACCCCGAGCACGCCTTCGAAGCGCTCTTCATCGTCCCACACCAGCACCAGGCGCAGTTCGATGGGGATCTTGCGGCCATCGGCGCGCAGGCAGTCGAAAAGGAACAGCTGGGTGGGCAGTTGGTTGCGTAGCTGGGCCAGCTGGGCCGGGTCGCCCATGGCCTTGCTGACGCGCTCCATCAGGCTGTAGATGCCGGTGAGCTGGGACGGGTTGGCGATGATCGACTGCCAGCCGTTGGCGAAGATCCAGTCGGCCTGGTAGCCCAGCACGCTTTGCACCGAGGGGCTTACGTAGTTGAGCTGGAGCAGGTTGTCGGTGGAGAAGATCACGTCGCTGATGCTTTCGGCGAGCATGCGGTAGCGCTGCTCGCTGTCGCGCAGCGACTGGCTGGCCTCGATCTGCACCGTCACGTCCTTACCCACGCCGATGATGCGTGTCACCAGGCCGTCGGCGTCACGGGTCAGCACTTGTTCGCGGATGTCGTAGCAGCGCCAGCCGCCATCGCGGTGGCGGAAACGCAGCTGGCAGTGCAGCGGCTGGTCATGGCCGCTGTCCCGCTGTTGCTGGCGCAGCGCCTGGTAGTGCGTGGCATCCTCGGGGTGCAGCAGCAGTTCCCAGAAGCGCTCGCCCATCTGCGCCAGCTCGGTACGGTCGTAGCCCAAGGTCTGGCCGAGGTGGCGGTTGCTGAAGATCATGCGCTGGCTGAGCACGTCCTGCACATACAACTGGTCGGGCACGGTGCGCACCACGTCCGACCAGAAGCTTTCGCGCTCCAGCAGCGACAGCTCCACCTGCTTGCGGCTGGTGATGTCGCTGATGCTGAGGATGACCGCCTGGTAGTCGCGGCGCTGCTGCGGCAGGCGGGCCATCAGCCACAGGTGCAGCTCGCCACCCAGCGGCGCCGGCAGGCGCACCTCCAGCTCCAGCAGCGGGCGCTGCTCGATCAGCGCGTCGATCAGTTGCATGCCGATGCTGTCGCGGCCATCGCCAGTGCCATCGATCAGGCGCTGCCAGGCACCTTCGTGGCTGTCGATGTTCAACAGTTGGCGGGCCACTTGGTTGATCTCGGTGATCTTCAGCTCCAGCAGCAGCGAGCGGCGCAGGTTGGGGTCCAGGGCCAGGCTGTGTTTGAGCGCGGCACGGTTGCGCAGGTGGTAACGGTCGAGTTGGCCGGGCAGGCTGGACAGGTCGAGCACACACAAGGCCACGCCGGTGCCTTCGAAAATTTCCTGATAGCGCCGGCGGTCGTCCTGCAGCGCCCGTTGGCGGCGGCGCATGTTGACCAGGGCCAGCATCGGCAGCAGGGCGCAGAACAGCACCAGCAGGCATTTGCCGAGCAGCGCCGGCAGCAGCTTCTGTTGGGCCAGCTTGGCGTCGAACAGGCCGCGCAACTGCCAGGTACTGTTGTCGATGAAAGCCAGCATCACGCTTTGCAGCGGTTGGTTGCTGGTAACGGCCGGCGCATGGCTTTGCAGTACCTCGCCGTTGCGGCTGTTTTCCAACAGCCACAGCGGGTGGCCGGCACCATCCAGGTGGAGGGTGAGGGTGCGGTAGTAGTCCGGCGACAGGCGCAGCAGCCAGTAGCCGCGGCCTTGTTCGGTGGCCTGGCGTAGCAATAGGTAGACGGTGCGGTTGTCGCCCGAATTGGTGAAGAAGTACGGGCTGCCCTGGTTCAGCCTAAGCAGCTCGTCAAGCAAATGGCGGTCGGGGCTGCCGGCCAGGCTGTCGGCCTGCACCTGCCCGGTAGCGTCCAGCCAGGCCATGCTCTGCAGGGCCGGCAGGCGCTCGCGAAGGGTGCCCATGAGGCTGGGCAGGGCCGAGGGCGTCGGCGCCTTGACGTAGGGCTGCACCACATTCACGGCCTGTTGCGCCTTGAGGGCCATGTTCAGGCTCAGGTGGTCGGCCAGTTCGGCGGTGGCGTCCAGGCTCTGTTTGCGCAGGTCGGCCTGGGTATGGTTGAACTGGGCGAACAGCTGCCACAGCAGCAGGCCCAGCAGGATCAGGGCCAGCAGCGCCAGCGCACCCTTGATCGACCCGCGCAGCGAGGCCACGGGCGCCTGTGGCGCGGAACGCAATGTCGACGGATGAGTAAGATTGGTCAAGCGTTGATCCTGCGATTGGGCTGGCGATGGCAGGGATGGATCATGCACGGTGTGTGCCGGTGTCTGGTTGCCAGACCGCGGTGGCGCACTATAAGGCCGGACACCCGAAACGGGCTAGCATGCCTAGGATTATGGCAAAGTGCCAGCCGATGTGACCGGTGGTGCCTGCCCGGTGGTTCGGCAAGCCCCTGCAACCTGTGCGAGAATAGCGCCCGCTTCAAATGACAACGCATCGGAGATGTTCGGTTTTGGTTACTCACTTTTCCTCCAATGGCCTCGATTCCGCCTGCGGGCGCAGCAGTCAGACCCTTGTCAGCACTGCCGTGACCGAGGACGTATCCTGCAAGTCTTGCCAGCGTTCGCTGAGCAAACCCGAGGCGGCAGCTGTCGCCAAGAGCAAGAGCCCATCGCTGGCCGAACTGCGCAAGACCGCCAAGGCGGCAGTTGAGCCGGCAGTCGCCGTGGCCGAGGTCAAGCCGGCGGCCAAGGTTGTCAGCGTGCCTGCGGCCGCCAAACCGGCAAAAGCTGCCGAGCAGCAGCCGACTCGTAGCGGTGGCTTCAGCGTGAAGTCCGCCTGGGCCGCGCGCCTGGCCGAGCAGGGCGACCGTTGCCGCTTGCCGCGGGGCAAGGCCAAGCAGCGTCACGTCTGAGTCATCTGCAGCTGTACCGGCCCTTTCGCGGCTTCAGCCGCGAAGAGGCCGGTACAGGCAATAGATTCCCCCCGGTCCTACCCCCCACCATCCGCCCCTCCTATGCAACGCCGCGCGTTGGCGTAGAATGGTCGACTTTGTTCAATGACACCCCGTAAATACATCCCCCTGGCCAGCGCGCCGGGGCGATCGTCGATGTCTTTACCTATCTGATTAGAGGGCTTGGTTTTGGCTCAATACGTCTACACCATGCATCGGCTGAGCAAGGTCGTGCCGCCGAAGCGGGAAATTCTCAAGAACATTTCCCTGTCGTTCTTCCCGGGCGCCAAGATCGGCGTGCTCGGCCTGAACGGCGCGGGTAAATCGACCCTGCTGCGGATCATGGCGGGCGTCGACAAGGAATTCGACGGCGAAGCCCGTCCGATGCCCGACATCAACGTCGGCTACCTGCCACAGGAACCGCAACTGGACCCGAACAAGTCGGTGCGCGAAGTGGTCGAGGAAGCGGTCAGCGTGATCAAGGACGCCCAGGCGCGCCTGGACGAGGTCTATGCTGCCTACGCCGAACCGGATGCCGACTTCGACAAGCTGGCCGCCGAGCAGGCCAAGCTGGAAGCCATCCTGCAGGCCGCTGACGGCCACAACCTGGAGCGCCAGCTGGACGTTGCCGCCGACGCCCTGCGCCTGCCGGCCTGGGATGCACGCATCGAGCACCTGTCCGGTGGTGAGAAGCGCCGAGTGGCCCTGTGCCGCCTGCTGCTGTCGGCCCCAGACATGCTGCTGCTGGACGAACCGACCAACCACCTGGACGCCGACTCGGTGGCCTGGCTGGAGCGCTTCCTGCACGACTTCCCGGGCACCGTGGTAGCCATTACCCACGACCGTTACTTCCTCGACAACGTCGCTGGCTGGATCCTGGAACTGGACCGCGGCGCCGGTATCCCGTACGAAGGCAACTACTCGGGCTGGCTGGAAGCCAAGTCCGAGCGTCTGGCGCAGGAATCCAAGCAGCAGAGCGCCCACGAAAAGGCCATGAAAGAGGAACTGGAGTGGGTGCGCAAAGGCGCCAAGGCCCGCCAGTCCAAGTCCAAGGCACGTCTGCAGCGCTTTGAAGAAATGCAGTCGCAGGAATTCCAGAAGCGCAGCGAAACCAACGAGATCTACATCCCGGCCGGCCCGCG
Organism: Pseudomonas sp. s4; assembly: GCF_046764235.1. Taxonomy (NCBI): domain Bacteria; kingdom Pseudomonadati; phylum Pseudomonadota; class Gammaproteobacteria; order Pseudomonadales; family Pseudomonadaceae; genus Pseudomonas; species Pseudomonas sp. s4. The sequence continues at coordinate 873,948 of NZ_CP177209.1, forward strand.
CCTGGGCGACAAGGTCATCGAGTTCAAGAACGTCACCAAGGGCTACGGCGACCGCGTGCTGATCGACAACCTGTCGTTCTCCATGCCTAAAGGCGCCATCGTCGGTGTGATCGGTGGTAACGGTGCCGGTAAGTCGACCCTGTTCCGCATGCTGATGGGCAAGGAACAGCCGGACTCGGGCAGCATCGAGATCGGTGAAACCGTGCAGCTGGCCTGCGTCGACCAGAGCCGCGAAGACCTGGACGGCGGCAAGACCGTATTCCAGCAGGTTTCCGACGGCTCTGACATGATCCGCATCGGCAACTACGAGATCCCGTCGCGTACCTATGTGGGCCGCTTCAACTTCAAGGGTGGCGACCAGCAGAAGTTCGTCAAGGACCTGTCCGGTGGTGAGCGTGGCCGCTTGCACCTGGCTCTGACCCTGAAGGAGGGCGGTAACGTCCTGCTGCTCGACGAACCGTCCAACGACCTCGACGTCGAAACCCTGCGTTCGCTGGAAGAAGCCCTGCTGGACTTCCCGGGCGCGGCGATCGTGATCTCCCACGACCGTTGGTTCCTGGACCGTGTGGCTACCCACATCCTGGCGTACGAAGACGACTCGAACGTGGTGTTCTTCGAGGGTAACTACACCGAGTACGAAGCCGACCGCAAGAAGCGCCTGGGCGATGCTGCTGCCCAGCCGCACCGTGTACGGCACAAGAAGCTGGCCCAGTAAGCCGGTGTTCTGATGCACAAGAATGGGGCCCTTCGAGGCCCCATTTTTGTGCCCGACTGGGAAGTGGTGCTGGCTTCATTCGCGGGCATGCCCGTTCCCACAGGAGCCCCTGAAACCCAAGGCCTGTGATGAACCTGTGGGAGCGGGCGAGCCCGCGAATGAAGCCGCCGCCCCGAGTTTTGTATACACTTATATAAAGAGCACCAAATAATTTCAAAAAAACGACATTTCGCCCTATTCCGGTGCGATTGCTTCTTGGTACATTCCTGAAAAAAACCAATAAGTCCAATCCTCTTGGTGAGATGTCTACCATGATCGAATCTGTCGACAATTTCCTCGCGCGCCTGAAGCAACGCGATCCGGCCCAACCTGAATTCCACCAGGCTGTGGAAGAAGTGCTGCGCAGCCTGTGGCCATTCCTCGAGGCCAACCCGCATTACCTGCAGGCCGGCATTCTGGAGCGTATGGTCGAGCCCGAGCGCGCCGTACTGTTCCGCGTGTCCTGGGTCGATGACCAGGGCAAGGTGCAGGTCAACCGCGGCTACCGCATCCAGATGAGCAGCGCCATCGGCCCGTACAAGGGCGGCCTGCGCTTCCACCCGTCGGTCAACCTGGGCGTGCTGAAGTTCCTGGCCTTCGAGCAGGTGTTCAAGAACTCTCTCACCTCGCTGCCCATGGGCGGCGGCAAAGGCGGCTCGGACTTCGACCCCAAAGGCAAGAGCGACGCCGAAGTCATGCGTTTCTGCCAGGCGTTCATGAGCGAGCTGTACCGCCACATTGGCGCTGACCTGGACGTCCCGGCCGGTGACATCGGCGTGGGTGCCCGCGAAATCGGCTTCATGTTCGGCCAGTACAAGCGCCTGGCCAACCAGTTCACTTCGGTGCTGACCGGCAAGGGCATGACCTACGGCGGCAGCCTGATCCGTCCGGAAGCCACCGGCTACGGCTGCGTGTACTTCGCTGAGGAAATGCTCAAGCGCCAGGACAAGCGTATCGATGGCTGCCGCGTGGCGATTTCCGGTTCGGGTAACGTGGCCCAGTATGCCGCGCGCAAGGTCATGGACCTGGGCGGCAAGGTGATTTCGCTGTCTGACTCCGAAGGCACCCTGTACGCCGAAGCTGGCCTGACCGATGCCCAGTGGGATGCGGTGATGGAGCTGAAGAACGTCAAGCGTGGCCGCATCAGCGAACTGGCCGCGCAGTTCGGCCTGGAGTTCCGCAAGGGCCAGACCCCGTGGAGCCTGCCGTGCGACATCGCCCTGCCGTGTGCCACGCAGAACGAACTGGACGCCGAAGACGCCCGCACCTTGCTGCGCAATGGCTGCATCTGCGTGGCCGAAGGCGCCAACATGCCGACTACCCTGGAGGCTGTGGATATCTTCCTGGAGGCCGGCATCCTGTACGCCCCGGGCAAGGCCTCCAACGCCGGCGGCGTGGCCGTGTCGGGCCTGGAGATGTCGCAGAACGCCATGCGCCTGCTGTGGACTGCCGGTGAGGTGGACAGCAAGCTGCACAACATCATGCAGTCGATTCACCATGCGTGCGTGCATTACGGTGAAGAGGCGGATGGCAGCATCAACTACGTCAAAGGTGCGAACATCGCGGGCTTCGTGAAAGTGGCTGATGCGATGTTGGCGCAGGGCGTGGTTTGATCTGAGGCCGTTGGGGCCGCTTTGCGGCCCTTTCGCGACACAAGGCCGCTCCTACAGGTATCGCGCATGTTCAGGAATGACGCGGTCCTTGTAGGAGCGGCCTTGTGTCGCGATGGGCTGCAAAGCAGCCCCCAGGTCCTCAATCTTCACCAAAAACCTCAACCACTTCGATCACCTGCTCCCCCACCGGCCGCCGCCAGACCACTTCATCCCCTGGCCCCGCCCCGAGCAAAGCCCGCCCCAACGGCGAACCCCAGTTTATCAACCCCCGCCCGGCATCCGCCTCATCCTCGCCCACCAGCCTTACTACTTGCTCCTGGTCCTGCGCATCGACAAACCGCACCCGGCTGCCAATCTGCACCTTGCTGCGCGATGTCGCCGCCGGCACAACCTGGGCGCTTTGCAATCGCGCGCTGAAGTAGCGCAGGTCCCGTTCGGTATCCGCCAGCCGCTGCTTGTCGCCACGTTCACCTTGTGCCTGCAGTTCGCTGCGCAGGGCATTCAGCTCGGTCACGCGCTCCTGCAGCTGGCGCAGGCCACTGGCAGTGACGTAGTTGGGTTGTTCGCTGACCCGTCGCTCGACCGGCTGATCAGCCTGGGCGGCGGCTTGGTCTTCGTTGACGAATGCTCGGCTCATGCGTGGCCTCCTTTTGCAGGAGACCATCATCGCAGGCCGCCGGTTTCAAGGGATGTCCGTTTGCGACTCAGTTGTGGCGATAGGCGCGTGCGGCGTCGCGGTCCTTTTCCTGCTCCCAGTCGCGCTCGCGCTGGTCCCAGAAGCGCTCGTGGTACTGGCGCTGTTCTTCGCTGTTCTGCATGGCGTGGCACTGGCGAAAGCCGTCGTCCCAGCCGCTTTCGTACTGGCGCTCGTGCAGGTAGCGCGGCACGTCCTTGCGAAAAGCGCCGACCATCAGCCCTGCCGCCTGTCGGCCGCTGCTGCAGCCGTCCTGGAAGCCATCGGCATAGGCGGGGGGATAACCCTGGTGGACCATCTGCTCGTGGGTGGTTTCGCAACCAGACAGCAACAACGCCATGCACACGCCGAACCAGTACCGCGACATAACCACAAAACCCTCCGGTTGATACTGGAAAGTCTAGGTGGCGATTTGTCGGGGAGTCGTTAAAACAGTGTCAAAGAGTCGGTTGGTTCACACTGCTCTGCTGACCTCACTGGCCCATTCGCGGGCACGCCCGCTCCCACAGGATCACCCCAGGATTCGAGGCCAGTGCAGTACCTGTGGGAGCGGGCATGCCCGCGAAAGGCCGCAAAGCGGCCTCAGTAGTGATACCACTTCAACTCCAGCATCACCTCGTTCTGCGCCGTGGCCAGGTGGCTGAACTCTCGCGATGCACTCAACCGCAGGCCCAGGTTCTGGCTGATCTCCCATTGCTGGTTCAGGCTCAAACTGCGCCGTACTTCGCCATTGGTGAAATAATCGCCCTTGGCCTCCAGCGTCATGTTGCCCAGCCCGTTGCGCCACAGCAGCCCGCCATTGAAGCCCGCCGCCGGGGCGATGAACTGGGCAAAATCATTGTGGTGCTCGACCCGAACCGTGCCCAGGGCAAAGCCCAGCAACCCGTCGGCCAGTTGCCAGGTGCCGCCGGCCCCGCCGTTCACATGGCTTACCAGCACTTCGTCATCATGCTTGCCCGGCACGCGCTCCAGCCCGCCGGCCACCTGCCACGACCAGGGCTTGAGCAGCTCGTTGCGCGGTGTCAGCGAACGGATGGTGGCCAGGTCCAGGCGCTGCACCTGCCAGTCATTGCCTTCGTACTGGCGCAGCTTCAGCTGCAGGATCTCGATCTGCGCCCCCAGCGGGAAGCCATAGGCGTTGTCATTCAGGTCGTGGTAGGCCATGCGCAGGCCGTACTCGGCGTAGGCGCGGTCTTCGCGGGTGCCTACGCCCAGCTGCCAGGTGCGCGAGTCATGGCCGTCCTCGGGCAGGCCTGGGCGCTCGATCTGCAGGGGTGGGGGCGGGTTGCTGTTGATTGCCCGCAGCAGTTCGAAGCTGCGTTTCGCCTGCCCAGGGTCGCGCTCCTGGCCATTGGCACGGTAACGCTCCAGGCGGTACGCGGCGTCCTGCACCAGCGCCTGGCGCTGGCGGGGGAGGGCCTTGAATTCGGGGCTCTGCAGTTGCCCGGTGTTGGCACTTACAGCCAGCACCTGGCGCTTTTCGTCGTGATCGAGCGGCTCGGCCCGGGCCAGCAGTTCACGTTCGCGAGAGGGGCGGTACGTCTCGCTGGCGACCATGCCGGACTGCTTCACGGCCTTCACCGTGTCGGTCGGGATGGCGGTCAGCGGGAACTGCGAGGTCAGGTCCAGGCCCGGCCGGGCCACCTGCAGCAGCTCCAGCAGGCGGTACGAGCAGTTCTCATCGAAGAAGAAGTAGTCGAACTGGATCTGCTTCAGCTCCCACACATGTTCGACCATGCGCCCGGTTTCTTCCGGGGTCAGGTCCAGTTGGTACTCCCACAGGTCGCGGTTTTCCAGGCTGCGGTATTCGGACAGTTTCTCCTGGTAGGGCATCAGCGCGAACAGGCCCGGGTAGCCACCCATCAGGCCCTTCCAGGCATACAGGATGCTGTTGTCGCTGCCTTCGATGTAGGCGCCGAAGTTGATTGCGTAGCTCAGCAGCGTGGTGTCGTCGCTGCGGGTGTTGGACTGGTCGATGCGCAGCAAGGTGTGGCCGAACATCGATGACGGGCTGTTCAGGTAGGCCGCCGGGAAGATCAGCGCCGCACTGTGTGGGTCGATAGACTGGTACCAGGTGGTGAACTCCTGGCAGTCAGGTTGCGGCAAGTCTTGCAAGTCGAGCTGTTCGCGCAGCCAGCGGGTGCGCGCCGGGAATACGCACTGGGGATGCTTGTCGCCGAGGCTGGCCGGGGCGTACAGCGCTTCGACCGTGGCTTTCAGTTCCTGGTCGGGGTGGTGCGCGCCATCCTCGGCGAGGAAGAACGCATCATCGTCCACATAGCTGCGCCAGCCACCCAGCTTGGCGGTTTCGTAATGGCCCAGGGCAATCCAGTAAGGGGTGTTGGCCAGTTGCTGGACACGGCCTTGGTCCAGCACGGGCGCGGCATGAGCAGGGGCGCAGGCACACAGCGCCAGGGATACGAAGCGTTTGAGCATGTCGGGCAACTACTTCTCAACGATGCCGAAAAAAGGCGAAACCCGCCCCGGGGCCGGGGCGGGAGGAGCTGCACTCAGGCCTCGGTTGCGTATTTGGCCAGGCGTGGGTCGTTCTTCAGAACAGCCAGGGTGTTGCTGTGGACGGTTTCGGCAGTGACGTCGGCGCTGCTGAAGATCTGGTTGAAGTGCTGATGGGTGACCGATGCGAAGTAGCCACGGTCTTCAGGGGCCACGCCGAGAACCACGGCATAGGTGGTCAGTGCTTCGCCCTGGCCCATGGCCATGTCTTCGGAAAGTTCATTCATCATGCCGTTCATGGCGAACCAGGACTTGCCGCCGTAGGTCAGCGACGCTTTGGTCGAGCAGCCGTTGGTGCCGGAGGTCATGCCGAAGGTGGCGTTACCGGAGGTGCCGTTGGTGGTGGAAGCCAGGAAGTGTGCCGGAGTGCCGCGCTGGCCTTCGAACAGCATGTTGCCCCAGCCGCAGTTCGGGCCGCCTGGCGCTTCGGCCATGGCATTGATCGAGACCACGGTGAACAGAGTACCCAGAAGAATCCGTTTCATAGCATTTGTTCTCTATTTGACTTAACCAAGGGTCAGGGTTTCTGGCAACTCGGTTGCCAGGTCGGGAAAGCTTTTCACCCACCCGCGCAGCTTGGAGTTTAGGCACGATCTAAGAGTTGCGTTGTTGATTGCGAAAAATTTGCTGTTGCATGACCCGCACCGGCTGCGACATAAAGTCCTGCGGAGCCTTGCAAGGCGCGCGCGGGCAGCGCCAGAATGCTGCGTATCTGCCCCGCCGAAGTAAGGAAACCCAATGCCCGATCCTGTCGCTGCGCGCCTGCGTCTCGCGCCTGAAGCCCTGACCCGGCGTTTCTCCCCCGAGCAGTTTGCCTTTACCAATACCGACGATCTGGAGCCGTTTCGCGGAGTCCTGGGCCAGGAGCGTGCTGTCGAGGCCCTGCAGTTTGGCGTGGCCATGCCGCGCCCTGGTTACAACGTGTACGTGATGGGCGAGCCCGGAACCGGCCGCTTCTCGTTCGTCAAGCGCTACCTCAAGGCCGAGGGCAAGCGTCAGCAGACCCCGGCCGACTGGGTCTACGTCAACCACTTCGATGACACACGCGAACCCCGCGCACTGGAATTGCCGTCCGGCACCGCCGGGGCGTTCATCGCCGACATGAACGGGCTGATCGACAACCTGTTGTCGACCTTCCCTGCAGTATTCGAGCACCCGTCGTACCAGCAGAAGAAAGGCGCCATCGACCGCGCCTTCAACCAGCGTTACGACCGCGCCCTGGATGTGATCGAGCGCGCCTCGCTGGAAAAGGACGTGGCCCTGTACCGCGATGCCAGCAACGTCGCCTTCACCCCGATGGCCGACGGCAAGGCGCTGGATGAAGCCGAATTCGCCCAGTTGCCGGAAGAGGTGCGCGAGCAGTTCCACGAGGATATCGCCCTGCTCGAGGAACGCCTGAACGAAGAGCTGGCCAGCCTGCCGCAATGGAAGCGCGAGTCGAACAACCAGCTGCGCCAGCTCAACGAGGAAACCATCACCCTGGCCCTGCAGCCGTTGCTGGCGCCGCTGTCGGAGAAGTACGCCGAGAACGCTGCGGTCTGCGCCTACCTGCAGTCGGTGCAGCTGAACCTGCTGCGTACCGTGGTCGAGCAACTGGTCGATGACAGCAAGACCGACGCGGCTGCGCGCAAGCTGCTGGAAGAGCAGTACGCGCCAAGCCTGGTGGTCGGCCACCACGCCGACGGCGGTGCGCCGGTGGTGTTCGAGCCGCACCCGACCTACGACAACCTGTTTGGCCGTATCGAATACAGCACCGACCAGGGTGCGCTGTACACCTCGTACCGCCAGCTGCGCCCAGGCGCGCTACACCGCGCCAACGGCGGCTTCCTGATTCTGGAAGCCGAGAAGATGTTGGGCGAGCCGTTCGTCTGGGACGCACTCAAGCGTGCGCTGCAGTCGCGCAAGTTGAAGATGGAGTCGCCACTGGGCGAGCTGGGGCGGGTGGCTACCGTCAGCCTGACGCCGCAGATGATCCCGCTGAACATCAAGCTGGTCATCATCGGTTCGCGCCAGCTTTACTACGCGCTGCAGGACCACGACCCGGACTTCCAGGAGATGTTCCGGGTGCTGGTGGACTTCGACGAAGACATGCCCATGGTCGATGAGAACCTGGAGCAGTTCGCCCAGCTGTTGCGCACCCGCACCAACGAAGAGGGCATGGCGCCACTGACCAGTGACGCGGTGGCGCGTCTGGCCACCTACAGCGCCCGCCTGGCAGAAAACCAGTCGCGCCTGTCGGCACGTATCGGCGACCTGTTCCAGCTGGTCAGCGAAGCTGATTTCATCCGCCAGCTGGCCAGTGACGAAATGACCGACGCCGGGCACATCGAGCGTGCGCTCAAGGCCAAGGCCACCCGCACCGGGCGTGTTTCGCAGCGGGTGCTGGACGACATGCTCGCCGGCATCATCCTGATCGACACCGAAGGCGCGGCCATCGGCAAGTGCAACGGCCTGACCGTGCTGGAAGTGGGTGATTCGGCGTTCGGTATGCCGGCGCGTATCTCCGCCACCGTGTACCCGGGCGGCAGCGGTATCGTCGACATCGAGCGTGAGGTAAACCTCGGCCAGCCGATCCACTCCAAGGGTGTGATGATCCTCACCGGCTACCTGGGCAGCCGCTATGCCCAGGAGTTCCCGCTGGCGATCTCGGCGAGCATCGCCCTGGAACAGTCCTACGGCTATGTGGACGGTGACAGCGCCTCGCTGGGCGAAGCCTGCACGCTGATCTCGGCCTTGTCGCGTACGCCGCTCAAGCAGTGCTTCGCCATCACCGGCTCGATCAACCAGTTTGGTGAAGTGCAGGCGGTGGGTGGGGTCAACGAGAAGATCGAAGGCTTCTTCCGCTTGTGCGAGGCGCGTGGCCTGACCGGCGAGCAGGGAGTGATCATCCCGCGTGCCAACGTCGCCACGCTGATGCTCGACGAGCGTGTGCTGCAGGCAGTGGAGAACGGCATGTTCCACGTGTACGCGGTCAGCCAGGCCGACGAGGCGTTGAGCCTGCTGGTGGGCGAGGAGGCCGGTGTGCTGGATGACAAGGGCCAGTTCACCGAAGGCAGCGTCAACGCGCGGGTGGTGGAGCGCCTGCGTGAGATTGCCGAGATGATCAGCGAGGAAGAAATCGAGAAGGCGGAGAAAGAGCGCCTGGAAGAGGTGATTGCCCAGGCCAAGCCGGCCTGAGTCAAGAAACCGGCGCTGGCGGCGATGTGCTACCGTTCAGCGCCGGTTTTCCATCTTTCTGTACCGTTCTTCTATGCTGGAACTTAAGGACGGTAACAGCGTTCAGGATGGAAACAGCCTGAGGTTCAGGCTGAACAAGGCTTATTGGAGGGGGCGCGGCCATGCGCAATCTCAGCCTCACACGCCAGTGCCTGGGCCTGGTGACCCGCATCGAATGCAGCATCCGTCCGCTGGCCGGGGATAACGGCATGTGGACGCTGCTGTTCGCCGCCGGCATGGCCGGTGAACAACCGTCCGCGATCAAGGCCCAAGGGCCGTTCCATGGGCCGCTGGTGGCCGAATCGGTACTCAATGCCATTGTCGACAGCCTGACCTTGCATGGGTATCAGGTGGCCGAGGATCCGCAGATCTGGTGTTTGCATTTGCAGGCGCAGTTGCGGCGGATCAATGGTGAGCGGTGTCGGAATCTGGGGGATTACCAGTTTCATCCTGAGACCTGATTGATGCAGGGGGCCGCTTTGCGGCCCATTCGCAGCACAAGGCTGCTCCTACAAGCGAATGGGCTGCATGGCAGCCCCGGGCTTTTGCTGTAACAGGTGGCTGGCTATACTCGCCGTCGCTTTTTTAGTCACCTGATGAGTCCCGACACTCCATGGAACGTATCCTCGAAAATGCGATGTATGCCTCGCGCTGGCTGCTCGCCCCCATCTACTTCGGCCTGTCCCTCGGCCTGCTGGCCCTGGCGCTGAAATTCTTCCAGGAAGTGGTCCACGTCCTGCCCAACGTCTTCGCCCTCAGCGAAGCCGACCTGATCCTGGTGATCCTGTCGCTGATCGACATGTCGCTGGTGGGCGGCCTGCTGGTGATGGTGATGATCTCCGGCTACGAGAACTTCGTTTCGCAACTGGACATCGACGAGAGCAAGGAAAAGCTTAACTGGCTGGGCAAGATGGACTCTTCGTCGCTGAAGATGAAGGTTGCCGCGTCGATCGTGGCCATTTCGTCCATCCACCTGCTGCGGGTGTTCATGGACGCACAGAACATCTCCACCGATTACCTGATGTGGTACGTGATCATCCACATGACCTTCGTGGTCTCGGCATTCTGCATGGGTTACCTGGACAAGCTGACCAAGCACTGAACCTTTCAGGCCTCTTCGCCATCCCTGTGGGAGCGGGCAAGCCCGCGAAGAGGCCGGCGCGGTCCAACTGACGAGCGGCGTCAGTCATGCCTTGTGCATTCGCCCTTTCTGTACAAAAAATGAGCTCTCATGCGTGGTTCCCATCGCGAGGTGCTCTCATGAACCTGCATCAGCTCAACACCGAGGCCAGGGCTGGCCATGTCGACGAACTGAACCTGATCGCCATCGAAGGCGGTGACTACCTGCTCGAAGCGCGGATCAAAGGCCACCCCCACCCCCTGTCCGATGCCCGTGGTGAACGCTTGCGCGTGCATTCGGTGGAGGATGCACGCAAGTTGCTGCAAACCATCCCCATGGTCTCGATGAACCTGGTGCACTGGTCGGTGCAGGACGAAATGTGCGGCATGGGCACGCACCCGGAAGAAGACTTGAAGGTGCCGATTTCCCAGCGCTCGGCCTGGTAGCTGCTCGCAGCGCCCCAGTGTGCTAGGCTGCTCGCCCTTTTCATCAAGGGCGCGGCTTCACTGCGCCCTGCAGTGGAGCACGACAATGTCCGAACTCAACCTGTCCACCGACGAAACGCGCGTCAGCTACGGCATCGGCCGTCAGCTGGGCGGCCAGCTGCGCGACAACCCGCCACCGGGCGTCAGCCTGGAAGCCATCCTGGCTGGCCTGACCGATGCCTTCAACGGCGCCGACAGCCGCGTCAGCGAAGCCGACCTGTCGGCCAGCTTCAAGGTGATCCGCGAAGTGATGCAAGCCGAAGCAGCTGCCAAGGCTGAAGCCGCTGCTGCCGCTGGCAAGGCATTCCTGGTCGAGAACGCCAAGCGTGACGGCATCACCACCCTGGCTTCGGGCCTGCAGTTCGAAGTACTGACCGCAGGTGAAGGCGCCAAGCCGACCCGCGAAGACAATGTGCGCACCCACTACCACGGCACCCTGATCGACGGCACTGTGTTCGACAGCTCCTACGATCGTGGTCAGCCGGCTGAATTCCCGGTAGGTGGTGTGATCGCTGGCTGGACCGAAGCCCTGCAGCTGATGAACGCTGGCAGCAAATGGCGCCTGTACGTGCCGAGCGAGCTGGCCTACGGTGCCCAAGGCGTTGGCAGCATCCCGCCGCACAGCGTGCTGGTGTTCGACGTCGAGCTGCTCGACGTTCTGTAATGCCGCTGGGGCCGCTTTGCGGCCCATTCGCGACACAAGGCCGCTTCTACAGGGGAACGCATACACTTGTAGGAGCGGCCTTGTGTCGCGATCGAGGGCGAAGCCCTCGCCAGGTCCGTCAGTTCCAGTCTGTCCCCCCGGGGCGCAACGCCCGCGCATAGCAGAACAGAAACAGATTCCGCACCAGCTCCTTGAGTACCCCCGGTTCACTCGAATTCAGCCCGCTCATGTCCAGGTCGCCCTGGTCACGCAGCTCGTCGAGTGCTTCTTCTTCAAGCACCGCGCACACTTCGCCGGTTTCCCGATGAAGAATGCGCAGGTAGGGGTGAGGGCGGTCCAGCCAGGCGTCGATCAGATAAGTCATGGCTATTCTCCTTGGATAGCAGTCCCAATGAGAATAATTCTTATTATCTGAATAGCAAGCGCCAATTGGCGGTTTTATGGAAAATCAGACCTTGCGTACGAACTCGGACTTCAGCTTCATGGCGCCGATGCCGTCGATCTTGCAGTCGATGTCGTGGTCGCCGTCGCACAGGCGGATGTTCTTGACCTTGGTGCCGACCTTGACCACCAGGGACGAGCCCTTGACCTTGAGGTCCTTGATCACGGTGACGGTGTCGCCATCCTGCAGGATGTTGCCGACCGAGTCCTTCTTCACCACCTCGTCGCTGGCCGCTTCGGCGTCGCCGCTGGCCGACCACTCGTGGGCGCATTCAGGGCAGATCAGCTGCGTGCCATCCTCATAGGTGTATTCGGAGTTGCATTTCGGGCAGGGTGGCAGAGTGCTCACTTCGGTTCCTCAAACAAACAGACGGGCGGTTAAAAACCCGAATTGTATAAGGTATTTTTTCAGAAGTGATTATGTCCGTACAAAAGCATCGCGGGCAAGCCAGCTCATACAGGCGACGCAATCCTGTAGGAGCGGGCTTGCCCGCGAATGAAGACGACTCGGTCTATCAGTGAGTACGCGCGACAGCAAACTCGCTCAACTCGACCAGCGCATCACGATATTCGCTGGCCGGCAGCACTTCCAGGCACTGGATGGCACGCTTCACATAGTCACGCGCAAGCTCCGCCGTGTACTTCAGAGCACCCGACTCCTCGACTGCCACGCGAATCTGCTCCAGGTCTTCCAGGCCACCCTTCTGGATCGCCTGGCGCACCAGCGCAGCCTGTTCGGCGGTGCCTTCGCGCATGGTGTAGATCAGCGGCAGGGTAGGCTTGCCTTCGGCCAGGTCGTCACCGACGTTCTTGCCCAGGGTCTGCGAGTCACCCTTGTAGTCCAGCAGGTCGTCGACCAGCTGGAACGCCACGCCCAGGTGGTCACCGAAGGTACGCAAGGCCTCGCGCTGTTCGTCGGTTGCTTCGGCCAGCGCGGCGGCGCTGTGGGTCGAAGCCTCGAACAGCATCGCGGTCTTGCCGCGGATGACCTCCATGTAGACTTCCTCGGTGGTGCTGGCGTCGCGTACCCGCGACAGCTGCAGCACCTCACCTTCGGCAATCACGCGGGTGGCCTTGGACAGGATCTGCATGACCGGCATCGAGCCCAGTTCGACCATCATCTCGAACGAGCGCGAATAGAGGAAGTCACCCACCAGCACGCTCGGCGCGTTGCCCCACAGGGCATTGGCGGTGGAGCGGCCACGGCGCATGCCGGACATGTCGACCACGTCGTCGTGCAGCAGGGTAGCGGTGTGCAGGAATTCGATGGTGGCAGCCAGCAGGCGCAGGTCGTCGCCTTCGCGGCCCAGGGCCTTGCCACACAGCAGCACCAGCAGGGGGCGCAGGCGCTTGCCACCGGCGGACGTGATATAGTCGCCGATCTTCGATACCAGCGGCACGCGCGAGGTCAGCTGCTTCTTGATGATCTCGTCGACGGCGCTGAAATCATCAGCCACCGCGCGGTAGAAGGATTGGGGTTGCATCGGCTGCTCCAGTGAGGTTGCGCGGCATGCTAGGTCGCGGGTCCCGGTGTGTCAAGGCGCGGTGCCAGCGCCCCGGGGGCGGCACTTGCAAGCAAAACCGCGGTTGCGTACAATCGCGCACCCTAACTTCCTGGGCAGCACCTGCCTTACGCAATTGCGCCGGGCCGTTCCAGCCCTGTGCAGCCATGCCAGCCAATACTCATCATATAAAGCGCTGGGTGAGCAGGATTATCGGAGAAATACCATGTCTTACGCAGTAATCGTTACCGGCGGCAAGCAGTACAAAGTCGCTGAAGGTGAATTCCTCAAGATCGAAAAACTGGAAGTCGCCACTGGCGAATCCGTGACCTTCGATCGCGTCCTGCTGGTCGCCAACGGTGAAGAAGTCACCATCGGTGCTCCAGTTGTTGCTGGCGCTAAAGTAGTGGCCGAAGTCGTTTCGCAAGGCCGCCACGACAAGGTTCGCATCATCAAGTTCCGTCGTCGTAAGCACCACATGAAGCGTATGGGCCACCGCCAGTGGTTCACCGAGATCAAAATCACCGGTATCCAGGCTTAATCCCCTAGATCCCCTGAATTTATTTGGAGAATTGAACCATGGCTCACAAGAAGGCTGGTGGTAGTACTCGTAACGGTCGCGACTCAGAATCGAAACGCCTTGGCGTGAAGATGTATGGCGGCCAGGTTATCAAGCCAGGCAACATCATCGTCCGTCAGCGCGGCACCGAATTCCACGCTGGCTACGGTGTTGGCATGGGCAAGGATCACACCTTGTTCGCCAAGATCGAAGGCGTGATCAAGTTCGAGAAAAAAGGCGAGTTCATGCGCCGTTACGTGAGCATCGTCGCCGCTTAATCGCGACGTCGCTCCAGAAGCCCCGTCATGCGACGGGGCTTTTTCGTTTGTGGTGAGCCTCTTGCAAAGCTGTTTGTATGGGCTGCCGGCGTGGGTTTCTACGGTCGTACGGGGCCGCCGCGCTCATTTTTGCAAGAGCCTCAGGTTTTTCAGGTATTCAACTCGCCAGCAGGCGAGAGGCGGTTTTGAATGAAGTTTGTTGACGAAGTATCCATTCGGGTCAAGGCCGGTGACGGTGGCAACGGTTGCATGAGCTTCCGTCGCGAGAAATTCATCGAGAACGGTGGCCCCAACGGTGGTGACGGTGGCGACGGTGGTTCGGTGTACATGATCGCCGACGAAAACCTCAACACCCTGGTCGACTATCGCTACACCCGTCACCACGAGGCCCAGCGTGGCGCCAACGGCGGCAGCACCGACTGCACCGGCAAGAAGGGCGACGACCTGTACCTGCGTGTGCCGGTCGGCACTACCGTGATCGACGCCTCCACCCAGGAAGTGATCGGTGACCTGGTCACCCCGGGCCAGAAACTGATGGTCGCCCAAGGCGGCTGGCACGGCCTGGGCAACACCCGCTTCAAGTCCAGCACCAACCGTGCACCGCGCCAGACCACCCCGGGCAAGCCAGGTGACCAGCGTGACCTGAAGATGGAAATGAAAGTGCTGGCTGACGTCGGCCTGCTGGGCCTGCCGAATGCCGGCAAGAGCACTTTCATTCGCTCGGTTTCGGCCGCCAAGCCGAAAGTGGCCGACTACCCGTTCACCACCCTGGTGCCGAACCTGGGTGTGGTCAGCGTCGACCGCTGGAAGAGCTTCGTCATCGCCGACATTCCCGGCCTGATCGAAGGTGCTTCCGAAGGCGCCGGCCTGGGTATCCGCTTCCTCAAGCACCTGGCGCGTACCCGCGTACTGCTGCACCTGGTGGACATGGCGCCGCTGGACGGAAGCAGCCCAGCCGATGCCGCCGAAGTCATCGTCAACGAGCTGACCCGCTTCAGCCCGTCGCTGGCTGAGCGTGAGCGCTGGCTGGTGCTGAACAAGGCCGACATGGTCATGGATGACGAGCGCGACGAGCGGGTCAAGGAAGTGGTCGAGCGCCTGCAGTGGGAGGGCCCGGTCTACGTGATTTCGGCCATCTCCAAGCAGGGCACCGAAAAGCTCAGCCACGACCTGATGCGCTACCTCGAAGACCGCGCCGACCGCCTGGCCAACGACCCGGCCTACGCCGAAGAGCTGGCCGACCTCGACCAGCGCATCGAAGACGAAGCCCGTGCCCAGCTGCAGGCCCTGGACGACGCCCGTACCCTGCGCCGTACTGGTGTCAAGAGCGTGCACGACATCGGCGACGATGATGGTTGGGACGATGATTTCGAGGACGACGAAGACGGCCCGGAAATCATTTACGTGCGCGACTGACCGGTTGCAGTACACTAAACGCCGCTCTTTGGAGCGGCGTTTTTGTATCCACGGTATCTACAGATTCGACATAGGTTGGAAGAAGATGCGAAGCAAGGTGACGGGCGCCAAGCGCTGGGTCGTGAAGATTGGCAGTGCTCTGCTGACCGCCGATGGCAAAGGCCTCGATCGCGGTGCCATGGCCGTTTGGGTCGAGCAGATGGTCGCGCTGCGTGAGGCAGGCGTGGAGTTGGTACTGGTCTCCTCCGGGGCCGTGGCTGCCGGCATGAGCCAGCTGGGCTGGACGTCGCGACCGAGTGCGATGAACGAGCTGCAGGCGGCTGCCTCGATCGGCCAGATGCGCCTGGTGCAGGCCTGGGAGTCGAGCTTCGGCGAGCACGGCAAGCACACCGCGCAAATCCTGCTGACCCATGACGACCTGTCCGACCGCAAGCGCTACCTGAACGCCCGCAGCACCCTGCGCACGCTGGTCGACCTGGGCGTGGTGCCGGTGATCAACGAAAACGATACCGTGGTCACCGATGAGATCCGCTTCGGCGACAACGACACCCTGGCGGCGCTGGTGGCCAACCTGGTCGAGGCTGACCTGCTGGTGATTCTCACCGACCGCGATGGCATGTTCGACGCCGACCCGCGCAACAACCCCGAAGCCCAGCTGATCTACGAGGCTCGCGCCGACGACCCGGCACTGGATGCCGTGGCCGGCGGTACCGGTGGCGCGCTGGGTCGTGGCGGCATGCAGACCAAGCTGCGCGCCGCGCGCCTGGCTGCCCGTTCCGGTGCCCACACCATCATCATCGGTGGTCGCATCGAGCGCGTGCTGGATCGCCTCAAGGCTGGCGAACGCCTGGGTACCTTGCTGTCGCCCGAGCGCGGCATGCTTGCCGCGCGCAAGCAGTGGCTGGCCGGCCATCTGCAGACCCGTGGCACCCTGGTGCTGGATGCCGGTGCCGTGCAGGCGCTGCGCCAGGCCAACAAGAGCCTGCTGCCGGTTGGCGTGAAGACCGTGCAGGGCAGCTTCCGTCGTGGCGAGATGGTGGTGTGCGTCGGCCCGGACGGCCTGGAAGTAGCCCGTGGGCTGGCCAACTACAGCGCCCTTGAGGCGCAGAAGATCATCGGCCAGCCATCCGATGCCATCGAAAGCCTGCTGGGCTACAGCGCAGAACCGGAGTTGGTGCACCGCGACAACCTGGTGCTGGTATGAGCGTGCTGAAGCGGGTAATCGGCGTGGCGGCATTGGTGCTGCCAATGCTGGCCGGGGCCGAGGAAATCGGCCAGGTGTCCACCGTGTTCAAGTTCCTCGGGCCGAATGACCGCATTGTGGTCGAGGCGTTCGACGACCCCAAGGTCGAGGGTGTGACCTGCTACCTGTCGCGGGCCAAGACTGGCGGCGTGAAGGGTGGGTTGGGGTTGGCGGAGGACCGGGCGGAGGCATCGATTGCCTGTCGTCAGGTCGGGCCGATCAGCTTCAAGGGTGAGCTGAAGGATGGCGAGGAAGTGTTCAAGGAGCGCACCTCGCTGGTGTTCAAGACCATGCAGGTGGTGCGCTTCCTCGACAAGAAGCGCAATACGCTGGTGTACCTGGTGTACAGCGACCGCATGATCGAAGGCAGCCCGCAGAATGCGGTGACCGCGATTCCGATTCTGCCTTGGGCTCATTGATAGCTTGGTAGATTTTTGGGAGGCCTTCGGCCTCCATTCGCAGCACAAGGCTGTTCCTACATTGATCGGCGTATGCATACCTTTGTAGGAGCAGCCTTGTGCTGCGAAAGGGCCGCAAAGCGGCCCCACTACTCCGATATCAGGCCAATTCCTCGGCCTGATGATCCTCACGCACAACCGCCTTCACCTCATCGCGACGGCTGATGAACTTCCAGTCCGCCTCGTCGATGTAGATGCCATTCGGCCCACTGCCACCTTCCAGGTCGATCGCCACGCGCGCCGACACCTGCGGCTTCACGCTCGCCAGGATCGGCACGAAGCCGAGCTGCAGGCTGGTCTCCAGCAGTGCAGCCTGGTTGCGTTCGTCGATGTCCGCCGCTTCGTCCAGGTAGTACGGCAGGCGGATACGCCCGGCCAGGTCGCGGTCCATCAGGTGCAGCAACAGGTACATGTTGGTCAGCGCCTTGATGGTCATGGTGGTGCCGTTGGATGCCGCGCCGTCGATGTCGGCATGGATCACCGGCTGGCCGTTGACCTTGGTGATCTCGAACGCCAGCTCGAACAGGTCCTTCAGGCCCAGCTGGTTGTGGTTGGCCGCCACCAGCCGTGCCAGGTATTCCTTGGCCTCTTCGTTCTTGTTGTCCTGCTCGGCGCTCTGGGTCAGGTCGAATACCGACAGGGTTTCGCCTTCTTCGTACTGACCGGCGCTGTGGATGATCTGGTCGATGTGCTTGAGCGCTTCCTTGTTCGGCGCCAGCACCACACGGAAGCTCTCCAGGTTGGATACCTGGCGCCTGTTGATCTCGCGGTTGAACAGCGCCAACTGGTGCTCGAGGCTGTCGTAGTCGCTGCGGATGTTGCGCAGGGTCCGGGCGATGTCGGTGACCGCTGCGCGGCGGGCCTTGGCCAAGGTCAGGGCTTCGTCGGTGCGGTGCGCGTAGGCATTCACCAGCAGCTGCAGGCGGCGTTCCATGTCGTCTTCACTGTCGAACTTTGCCACGCCTTTCAGGCGCACCTGGGCGTACAGCGCCTCGATCTGGTTGTCGACCCGTTGCAGGCTCTGCCAGCTGTCCTGGTAGTCGTTGAGCAGTGGCAGCAGGTTGTCCATCGAGTCGTCGATGGCTTCCATGTACGGCGTGCCGTAGGGCAGGTCGGCCGGCAGCAGCTGGCGACGGCGCAGGGCGTCTTCCAGGGTGCGCTGCTTGGCCTCAAGGTCGCCGATCTGCCGGCCGACCAGCTGCAGCTTGGCCGACAGCTGCTGGACACGTTCAGTGAAGGCGTCGCTGGAGCGTTTGAGTTCGTCCTGGGCGGCTTCGAGCTGTGACAGCTGCTCCAGCTTCTCGGGCTCTTCGGCGGCCAGGGTTTCGCTGCGGCGGAAGTCTTCCAGCGCTTTCTGCGCGTCCAGTACTTCCTGGTAAAGGGCTTCGGTCTGCGCCTTGGAGGCGGAGCGGTCGGCGGCCACGGCTTGCTGGGTCTTGAGCTGCTTCAGCTCTTTTTCCAGGCGCTCTTTCTGGTCACGCAGGGCGGCACGGTCGGCCAGGGCCTGCAGTGCCGGTGGGTCGATGTGCGACAGGTCGATGGACAGGCCCGGGGCTTCGAAGCGTTCGCCCTTGAAGCCGTCGAGCACCGCTTCCAGCGATTTTACCCACAGGTCGCTGTCGTCCAGTTCGATACCGCGCTCACCCAGCGGCAGGCTGAACAGCGCGCCATTGAACAGGCGCATCAGGCGGTCGACGTCCTGCTGCGAGAACTCTTCGCGCAGGCGGGCGTAGCTGTTGTTGTCGGCGTGGTCGAGCTGTTGCTTGACCTGCTTCAGGCGCTTTTCCAGGTCGCGGACGCGTTCGTCCAGGTCTTCGGCGCTGAACTGCCGCGACTGGGCCAGGGCGCCGGCCAGTTCGTCGTGGGCGTCCTTGGCCGCCAGCAGTTGCTGCTCCAGCACCTTGACGTCATCGACCAGGGCGAAGCGATGCTTGAGCACCGACAGTTCGCCCAGCCAGCGCTGGATACCGGTAATTTCACGCTCCAGGCGCATCAGTTCCTGAGTACCGCCGCGCTGGTCGTTCTGCAGGCGGTCCTGCTCGCCACGGTAGTGCTCGGCCTGGATCACCAGCTCTTCCTTGCGCGCCATGGCGTATTCCTGCCAGGTGCCCAGCAGGGTGTCGAGCACTGGTGAAATGCGGTGCAGCTTGCCGCGCAGGATGTCGCGCTGGGCCACGCCACCGGCCAGGGCCTCGACCAGCGGGCCGGCGGCGACCAGGGCGTTGTAGTCCTGTTCCATGCGGCGCACGTCGCGGAAGGCTTCCTCGCACGCGGCGATGTAGTCGACGCTGCCGGAGCGCAGGCTGTGCTCGAAGGCGTCGAGGAACAGCTGCTTAAGCTTGGCGGCGGTGATTTCGCGCATGTGCAGCAGGTTGATGAACAGCGCGCGGAAG
Organism: Pseudomonas sp. s4; assembly: GCF_046764235.1. Taxonomy (NCBI): domain Bacteria; kingdom Pseudomonadati; phylum Pseudomonadota; class Gammaproteobacteria; order Pseudomonadales; family Pseudomonadaceae; genus Pseudomonas; species Pseudomonas sp. s4. The sequence continues at coordinate 893,298 of NZ_CP177209.1, forward strand.
GTTTTCAGGCTTTGCTCGCTGGTCGAGCGCAGCGGGATCATGGTCAGGTCCAGCGGCACCGAGGTGTGGCCACCGACCAGCAGACGACGCAGTTCGTCCGGCTTCAGCTCGTAGGCCTTGATCCCCAGGCGCTCGAGGTTGGTGAACAGCTCTTTCTGGCGCAGGCAGGTGTCGTTCTTCTGGTAGTGGGCCAGGTCCAGTTCGCCCTTGTAGGCAAAGAACTGGTGGCCGAAACCGCCGCCCGGGCCGCGGCCGACAACGCCGATGACGTGCGGGCCGTGGGGCAGGCTCAGTTCGCAGAGAATGTACGAGGTATCGCTGGCGAAGTAGAAGCGGCGCGACTGCTCGAGGCTGTACTTGCCGAAGCTCATGTCCGACATGCGCGCCAGGATCGGGAACTGCAGGGCGTTGATCGACGCCGATTTACCCAGGTTGTTGGCACCGTATACCGACAGTGGGTGCTCCAGCGGGAACAGGCCAAGGCTGTAGCCGGCGGTGTTGAGCAGTGCGAAGCGGCGGATGCCGTAGCGTTCCTGGCTCATGCGTCAATCTCCTGTTGCTCTTCGCGGATGGCCCGGGCCAGGGCTTCCTCTTCGCTTTCCTCGCCCTCGAAGGGGCTGAGGTCGAGCGGGTCGTCGGTGCGGTTGAGTTCTTCGGGGCTTTCTTCCTCGACCAGTACCGGGGTCGGCAGCGGCAGGTCGCTGTGCAGGGTGGCTGCCAGGTCGCGGTCCTGCTGCACGGCCAGGCACACGTCGAGGAAGCGATGCATCGGCGGCAGGAAGCGGTAGATGCCGCCTTCCTCGAAGGCGAAGCCGAGCTGGGTCATGCGGCGCAGGATTTTTTCTTCCAGCTCGTCCACGGTCTGCACTTCGGCCTGCAGGAACAGGTCGCGGTACTTGTCCAGCAGCGAGGGCAGTTCGTCACGGCCGATGCTGCCGCCATCGAGCACGGCCATCGGGTCGCGGCCCTGGTCGGCCAGGTGTTCGACCAGGATGAAGGTGAACAGCGACAGGCGCTGCGCGGTCTTGTTGACCTGCGCGGCGGTCATGTCCGGCACGAAGTAGTAGAACCCACGGGTGTCGCACACCAGTTCGAAGCCCAGGGCCTTGAACAGGGTGCGGTACTGGTCCTGGAAGTTCGACAGCTGGGCATACAGCTCGGGGTCGCGGCGGCTGACGTGGAAGCCTTTGAACAGCTCGCGGAAGATCGGCGCGAGCTGGGACAGTTCGGAAAGATCAAGATGCATGGGCTGGGCTCGCGTTGGATTCGGTAGGCGCGCTGGCGGCGTCTTCGCGGCTGGAGGTCAGGGCGAACGAGCGCAGGCTGACCAGGTGTTCCTGGGTGATGTACTCGCGGCGGTCGAGGCGTTCGCGCTTGAAGCGCTTTTCCCGCGACAGGCGCGAGAACCAGTACAGCAGCTCGTCGGTGGCGCCTTCGGGTTCCTGCTCCAGCAGCCAGACCATCAGGTCGGGCAGCGGCAGGGCCTGTTCGCAGCGTTCGGCCATTTCCTTGACCGTGCGCGGTGCGCGGGGCAGGGCGCCGGACTGGGTCTTGTGGGCCTTGGGGAAGCGTGCCGGCTTGGGCTCGAAGCGGGCCAGGGCGTAGACATAGGCCTCGACCTGGCTGGCGCTGCCGAGGAAGGTGCTTTGCGGGCGGGTGAACATCGGCATGGCCGCTTGCGGTACGGCGTCGATGCCCTTGCGCCGGATCACCGACAGGGCCAGTGCGGCGCCACGGGTCACGGCGTTGTGCCGGCGGGCTTCTTCACGCAGCGGCAGCAGCAATTCGCGGGCGTGGCGCAGGGTCAGCTGGGCGCTGGTCTGCATTTCCAGGATGCGCGCATGGGTGCGCAGCAGCATGTCGTCGTCGACCAGGTGGCCCAGGCGCGCCTGTTCGCCCAGCAGCTTCAGCAGCACGGTCTCGACCTTGCGCACGCCCTGTTCGAAGGCGCCGTCGGCGTTGACCAGCTGGATCATCGGCTCGACATACTCGTCCCAGGTCGCCAGTACTTCGGCATAGCGCTGGCGCAGCGGGATCTGGCGGTTGCTGGTCTTGGCCCGTTCGGCCACGGCCACCAGTGCCTGTTCGTCGTTGTCGAGCTTCTTCAGTACATCGCGCACGCGCATGTCGAGCAGGCGCAGCTGGCGCGCCAGGTCGTCGCTGTCGCGGTTGTCGAAGGCGTCCTGGATATGCCCGGCCAGGCGCTCCAGGTGGCGCAGGTAGGCTTCGATCTCCAGGCACAGGCCCAGCCGGTGTTCGCGGCGCAGGTAGGCGAGGAAGTCGTGGATCTGCGCGTTGAGCTCGAAACGGTTCGGGCTCTTGGCCACCGGGACCAGGATATCCAGGCGGATCCACACGTCGAGCAGCTGGGTGATGTCCTGCGGGGTGCTCTCGACCTGCTGGCGGGCCACATGCTGACGCAATTCGACCAGGCTCAGGGTGCCCTGGTCGAAACGCTCGCACAGCGGCTCGATCAGGGCCCAGTGTTCGGCTAGGGCGCGCAGGACGCGCTTGGGTTCGATCATTGGCTTCGACTCGTTGCCAAGAAAAAGGGGGCGATTGTACTGCATCCGGGGGGGAGGTTTTCACCCCTTGGTCTGTAATGGTGGAGTACGTCTTGGTTTTTGTGTTGCCTGTGAGATCGAGCGCCGCCCGCGCGGCGCTCGGTCTGATAGGCGCTGCAAAAAACACGGCGTACACGTTAGAATCCCCTATTGTCTCCACCCCTCGGAAACCCGCCCCTTGCTCACCGAACCCCGTCGCCGCGCCTACCTTTCCGCCATGCAAGTGGTGCACTGGCTGCCGCGCGCCGAACTGCCGTTCGCCGCACCGTCGCGGCCCGAGCTGCTGCTGCCGGTGGCGCCGGTCGAGGACCTCGACTTCGACGTCAGGCCGGCACCGGCTGCCAACGAGGCGCCAGTCACCCCCCAGGCCCGCTCCGGCGAGCGGCCGAAAATCGAGATTCCGCGCCCGGGCAGTGCGCCCAAGCCGGCCGCCAAGCCTGTCGAGGCCGATGAGCAAGCCACGCCACCGCGCCCGGCCATGGTGCCACCCCCGCGCTTCTCGCTGCAGCTGCTACGAGCCGGCAGCTGCCTGCTACTGGTGGAGTTGGCCACCGGCCAGCCGTTCCAGAGCCGCGACCCGTCGTACCTGCTGCTCAAGGACATGCTGCGCGCCGCCGGCCTGCCCGACGCACCGCAGATCATCGGCGAGCCGGTGCGCTGGCCGCTGCTGGTGCGCGGCAACATGGACCAGGGCCCGGAGGCGGCGCGCGATTTTGTCCAGGGCTTTGTCCAGGCGCGCCTGGAGGACGCCCCGTGCACCTGCCTGTGGCTGGTCGGCCTGCCGGCGCTGCGCTTTGCCGCCAATGTCGACGGCGAAGCCTATTACCAAACCCTGAAGCTCGAGGGCCTGGGCGAAGCCTGGGCCTTGCCGGGCCTTGAACTGTTGATGGACGAGCCGCAGCGCAAGGCGGACGTCTGGAAAGCCATGCGCCAGCTGATGGCGCGCTGGAAGAGCGTTGAATGAGTGACTCGATCAGCTTCCGCCGGATGACCGAGGCGGATCTGGATGCCGTACTTAAGATCGAATATGCCGCGTTCAGTCATCCCTGGACTCGAGGGATCTTTCAGGATGCGCTCAAATCGTATGAAGTCTGGCTGATGTTCGACGGCCAGCAGCAGGTGGGCCATGGCGTGATCAACGTGATCATCGACGAGGCCCACCTGCTCAACATCACCGTCAAGCCGGAAAACCAGGGCCGCGGCCTGGGCCTGCGCCTGCTCGAGCACCTAATGGCCCGGGCCTACCAGCTCAATGGCCGCGAGTGCTTCCTGGAAGTGCGTGCCAGCAACCAGTCGGCCTATCGTTTGTACGAACGCTATGGTTTCAACGAAATCGGCCGCCGCCGCGACTATTACCCGGTTGCCGGCGGCCGTGAAGACGCCTTGGTGATGGCCTGCACCCTGCTCGAAGATTGAGCAGGGCGGGCTTCAATCACAGGTCCTGTGGCTGAGCCTCCATCGGCTTGGCCAGGTCGCGCAGGCTTCTGGTCACGCTGCCGGTATTGCATTTTGCCGCCGCCTGCTCCGGCGTGTACTTGCGAATGGTGCGGAAGAACAGCTCGCAGGTCTGTTTCTTCTGTGTAACCTGCCACTTGGTCGAGCAGGCATCCAGCGTCAGCTTGGCATCGGCCCGTTGATTGCGCCCCATCCCTGCCTGCCAGCAGGCTGCCGTCAGGTCCTGCCCCATCATTTTCAAGCCGGCAGCATCAGCTGCATCCTGGTTGCCGCCGTGGCTGTCCTTGTCTGCCGCATACCAGATGGCACTAGGGTGGTTGGCACCCAGTACCGGTACCTTGGCACCTGCCTGCGGGCTGATGCTGACCAGGCCCAGCACATTAACCTGCGGCCCGTACTGCTGCTGGATCCAGCTGCGTACCGGCGCGCCGAATGCCACCATCGGCAGAGGCCTGGCGGGGTTTTGCAGGGTCATCTCGCTGACCATGCGCACCTGGTAGTCCTTGAAGTAGCTGTAGGTTTCCTTCAGCGTTTCACCCGCGCTGGCGGGTGCGGCGATGGGAGCGATATCGATGATGGTCTGGTAGGCCGGGGTCTGGCTGGCGTCGACGCCGTTGAATGTCAACAGCTCAGCCCAGCGGTCGGTGGTGTTGGAGCGCAGGTAGTCCTGGGCCTGGGTCAGCGAGTAGTCCGGCGGGAAGTGCAGCAGTTCGATGCTGCGGCGGTTCTGCAGGGCCATGCCCAGCGGCAGGAACAGATACCAGTCGTAGGACCATTTGCCGTCCTCGTTCAGCCGGGTGGCCGCCTGATAGGCCAGTTCACCGCTGTCGAGCAGCTTGCGCAGGGGTTTTGCATAGTTGGCGGGTACGCCACTGATGTTTGCGTGCAGGCGATCGTTGTCGCGGCTTACATGCACCTGGGCCGCGGCATGGCCGTCGCGGCGTACGCTCTGTGTCAGATAGTGTTCTACGGTTTGCTCCAGGGTCCAGTCGCGATAACAGATCACGTGGCAGTTGTTGGGGAAGGCGAAAAGGCGGGTGACGCGCTGGGCGTCGCCCAGGTCGATTCGCGCATCGGCGGCTGCAAGGCCGCTGAAGGCCAGGGCGGCAAGGCTCGGTAATGCCATCTTGTGCATGCTTAACTCCTTGTTGGGCGCAGCCGTATTCGGCAGCGTGGCACATACTGTGGCAAGGGGAGCAGGGATGAAAAGGGCTGGATGGCTGCCGCTGGTGCTGGGCATGTTGGGTGCAGGAGCGCAGGCCGATGAGCGTGATATCTGGTTGTTCGCGCAATGGGCCGGGGACCATCAGACACGGCCATTTCGCGAGATGCTTGTGGATGCCCGTCTTTATGGCGTGGTGCCGATCCATCAGCTGCTGCGTTCGGCTTCGGACTGGAAGCTGTGCCACGCGTCCCCCTTCGCCGTGCCGCCCGCCAGCAACTGGCCGGCAGTGCGCTCGACGCTCTCGCTGATAAAGACGCTTCATGACCAGGGCATCCTGCGTCAGTTCGAGGTGGTTTCAGCCTATCGAGCCCCGCGGCTGAATGCCTGCGCCGGCGGGGCGGCCAACAGCGCCCATGCCCGGGCGTTCGCTGTCGATATCCTGCTGCCCGACTGGGCGGACCCCAACCCGCTGTGCCGGTTCTGGCAGCAATACGGCCAGGCCTGGAACATGGGCCTGGGGCGCTACCACTCCGGGCGTATTCATGTGGATACCGCGGGTTACCGTACCTGGGGTGGTGACGGCCGTGCGGGTTCGTCGTTCTGTATCAAGCCCAGATGAGCCAGGCAGCTCCGGCATTCGCCCATCACCCACGTGGCGAAGCGCTGGCGCTTGCCGTCGTCTTCCAACGGCAAGGGGCTGAGCAGGTGGTAGGCCGAGCCGTCACGCACGAAGCCGAACGGTGCCTGCAATTGCCCATTGTCGAGTTCGTCGCGCACCATGAGGGCTGAGGCCATGGCCAGGCCCAAGCCGGCGCTGGCGGCCTGAATCGACAGGTAGAAGTGCTGGTAGTCGCTGCGCTCGGTGTGCCGGACCTGTTGGCCGCTCAGGCGCAGCCAGTTGGGCCAGGCGCCGGGGCGGGTGGCGCTGTGCAGCAAGCGCTGGCCTTCGAGTTGGAGGGGGGCGGTGGGGTGGCAGACCGGGCCGATCCATTCGTCGCAGATCTTCTGGTTGTACAGCTGTTTGTCCCAGTGGAAGTCATCGCGGCGAATTGCCAGGTCGACACCACTACGTGCGAAGTCCAATGGCCCGCCAGCGGCCACCAGGTGCAACTGCAGGTCGGGATGGGCGGCGTGGAAGCGGGGCAGGCGCGGGATCAGCCAGCGCATGGCGATGGTCGGCTCGCACGACAGCACCAGTACGTTGTCGCGGGCCTGTTGTTGCAAACGCTGCACGGCGCCTTCGAGCTGCTCGAAGATCGCCTGGGTGGTGCCCTGCAAGGCACGGCCGGCAGGGGTGAGGAAAATGGCCCGGTTGCGGCGCTCGAACAACTCCACACCAAGGCTTTCTTCAAGCAGACGCACCTGGCGGCTGACTGCGCCATGGGTGACATGCAGGTGCTCGGCGGCGCGCACGAAGCTCTCGGTCTGGGCGGCTATGTCGAAGTAGCGGAAGGCGTTGAGTGGCGGCAGTTTCATGGCATTCCTGTTTGTCTGTGCCGGCCTCTCGCGGGTAAACCCGCACACAGGCGATGCGCCGCCCCTGTAGGAGCGGGTTTACCCGCGAAGAGGCCGACACAGGCTCTAGATATCTGTGAGGAAAGCTATCAGATTTACCTCACTATAAATCGATTTTTGCTGGGCTATAAGCTCTCGATAATTACCTGGTCTGTGCATTTCCATCGTCTATCGAGAGCCACCAGCATGACCGAACTCATTGCCGTCGCCCTGTTCACCCTGCTCGCCGTCATCAGCCCCGGTGCCGACTTCGCCATGGTCACCCGCAGCAGTTATGCACAGGGCCGTAAGGCCGGGCTGGCTGTTGCCGTAGGGATTGCCCTGGGGGTGCAGGTGCACGTCCTGTACACGGTGCTGGGCATCGCGGTGATCATCAGCCAGAGCCCGACCCTGTTCCTGGGCATGAAAGTGCTGGGTGCGGGTTACCTGGTCTACCTGGGTTTCCAGTCGCTGACCAACACCCGGCGTATCAGCCTCGACGGGGTTGCCGCATCAGCCACCAGCGTAACGCAGGCCCTGCGCACGGGCTTTCTGACCAACGCCCTCAACCCCAAGACCATGCTGTTCGTGATCAGTGCCTTCACCCAGGTGGTGCAACCGGGCGGCTCGTTGGTGCTGGATTTTGCCTACGGTGCTTTCATGTCCGTTGCCCACTGGCTGTGGTTCAGCCTGGTGGCGGTATTTTTTTCCAGTACGGCATTGCGCAAGGCGATGATCGAGCGGCAAAGGCTGGTGGACCGGGTAATCGGCCTGGCGCTGATCGGGTTGGGCCTGGCCGTGGCGGTGACTGGAATGCGTTGAGGTGGCAATTGCATGCCCTGTGCGGGAAGGGTGCAGGCCTGTGGTAATTTTCCGCAGGCAAAGAAAAAGGGCTTACCTTGCGGTAAGCCCTTCGTCTTGTTTGGTGGCTACACAGGGACTTGAACCCCGGACCCCAGCATTATGAATGCTATGCTCTAACCAACTGAGCTATGTAGCCGATGGCGCGCATTATTCTCTTGAACGGCCCCCCTGTCAACACTCATTTCAAAAAAAATTTGCACGCTTTCAAAAACTTAGCGGCCAGGCCCGGGTTCTGCCTTGCCCAACGGCATGTCACCGGCTTTCAACTGCCCGCTGCGCCAGCCATCGGCGGCCTTGAGGTCGGCTTTCCGTACCGGGCCGATATGCGCGCCATCGAAGGTTACCCGCTCACCCATCGATACCATGCGCTGTTCGCTGCCTTGGATAACCATGGCCTTGCCACTGAGTACCACCAGTTCGTCATGGCCTGCATGGCGGGCGACCTGCAGGCGGGTACCGAACACCTGGATGCGCGCGTCGCCCACTGCTATCTCCATGGCCCTGCCGTCGAGCATCACTTCCAGGTATACCCGGCCCTGCACCAGGTGCAGTTGGCGCGTGCGGCCACGCAGGTCGGCGTTCATCGCACTGGCGCTGCCCAGGTGCAGGGTGGTGCCATCGGCCAGGCGGATGCTACGGCGCTCACCTGCATCGGTATGCAATTCGCTGCCCAGGCGCTGTATCAGCGGCCAGTACAGGTAGGCGGTAGCGGCCAGCCCCAGGAGGAACAATAGCGCCAGCCATTTGCCCAGATGGCTGCGGTGCGCGTTGATCTGCCGTGGACGGACGCGAACGGGCATTGGGCTCATGGGGTTGGTGTGCTCGCGATTAGGGCCGTTTCGCCCAACGATGACGGGTATTTGGCCAAGGATGCTAATTATATTGATAACCATTTTCAAGTGTGTCGCGGACAAAGGAAATAAAAGGTAGCTATGTATCTATTTGTTTTCCGATAATCGGATCCCAAACTACGGACGGAGATTCAGGCACATGGCTATCAGTAGCGCCTCCACGGCGCCCACCAGTGCAGCGGCGAGCCAAGCCACGCCGCTGGTGATGCGCATAATCGGTTTCTGCGCCCTGGCGCACCTGATCAATGACCTGATCCAGTCTGTGCTGCCGGCGATCTACCCGATGCTCAAGGCCAACTACGACCTGAGTTTCGCCCAGATCGGCATGATCACCCTGACGTTCCAGATCACCGCCTCGCTGCTGCAGCCTTGGGTCGGTTTCTTTACCGATCGCCGACCGGCACCGAACCTGCTGCCACTGGGCACCCTGTGTACCCTGGTGGGTATCGTGATGCTGGCCTTCGTCGGCAGCTTCCCGATGATTCTGCTGGCCTCGGCCCTGGTGGGTATCGGCTCGTCGACCTTCCACCCGGAAACCTCGCGTATTGCGCGCCTGGCATCGGGCGGGCGCTTCGGCCTGGCCCAGTCGACCTTCCAGGTCGGTGGCAACACCGGGTCGGCTTTGGGGCCGCTGCTGGCGGCAGCCATTGTCATTCCGTTCGGCCAGAGCCACGTGGCCTGGTTCGGCCTGGCTGCGCTGTTCTTTCTCGGCGTCACCCTGATGCTGCGTGGCTGGTACAAGGAGCACCTCAACCAGGCCAAGGCGCGCAAGGCTGTGCAGGCGACCCACGGCATTTCCCGCGGGCGGGTGGTGGCGGCGCTGATCGTGCTGGGCCTGCTGGTGTTCTCCAAGTACTTCTACATGGCCAGCTTTACCAGCTATTTCACCTTCTACCTGATCGAGAAGTTCGATGTGTCGGTGGCCAGCTCGCAGCTGCACCTGTTCCTGTTCCTTGGTGCGGTGGCGGCGGGTACCTTCTTTGGCGGGCCGATCGGTGACCGCATCGGGCGCAAGGCCGTGATCTGGTTCTCGATCCTCGGCGTGGCGCCGTTCACCCTGGTGTTGCCGTATGCCGATCTGTTCTGGACCACCGTGTTGAGCGTGGTGATCGGCTTTATCCTGGCTTCGGCGTTTTCCGCGATCGTGGTGTATGCGCAGGAGCTGGTACCGGGCAGCGTGGGCATGATTGCCGGGATCTTCTTCGGGCTGATGTTCGGCTTTGGTGGCATCGGTGCGGCCTTGCTGGGGTATGTGGCGGACCTGCGTGGCATCGAGTACGTATACGAGGTGTGTTCGTTCCTGCCGTTGTTCGGGTTGCTGGCGGTGTTCTTGCCAAGTACCGGCAAGCGCTGAAAGATGCACAGAACCTGTAGGAGCAGCCTTGTGCTGCGAAGAGGCCATTACTGCCGAAGACAATTTGTTGTCTTGCCGGCCTCTTCGCAGCACAAGGCTGCTCCTACAAGGGCCCGCGCAGGTCTGGAGAGCATGCAAGGCGGTTGCTCTCCGAAATTTGACGACTTGACCACCCTTGGCCTAGAGTCCGCCCTTTCTTCAACCACCTGCGTAGTAGTCAAAGCAATGTGCCGTACCCAGTCCCTGCCAAACGCCCGCCAGCCTGCCTTCCAGGCCCTGCGTCGTGCGTGGCCGAGCGACACGGTGCTCAAGCGTCGCCGCAGCGTGCTTTTTGCCTTCACCTTCTCGCCACACCTCGCCTGAACTGATCTGCGCTTTCGCGCTCGCCGCCCTGGCGTGCGCGCCTGTGTCTGCACGTCTTTTCGGTTTGCAAGGAGTGGTACATGAACATGCGTTTGCTGGCGGGCCTGTTGTTCGCCGTTTCGGTCGTGGGTTTCAGTTTGGGGGCCAGCCTGCCGCTGGTGTCGTTGCGCCTGCATGAAGCCGGTGCGAGCACCCTGGAAATCGGCATCATCTCGGCCATCCCCGCTGCGGGCATGATGCTCTCGGCGTTCCTGGTCGACGCCTGCTGTCGCCACCTGACCCGGCGCACCATCTACCTGCTGTGCTTCAGCCTGTGCACGCTCAGCATTGCCTTGCTCGAGTCGGCGTTCGGTTCGCTGTGGCAGCTGGCGCTGTTGCGCCTGGGCCTGGGGCTGGGCATGGGTATCGCCATCATCCTCGGCGAGTCGTGGGTCAACGAACTGTGCCCGGAGCACAACCGCGGCAAGATCATGGCCCTGTACGCCACCAGCTTTACCGGCTTCCAGGTGCTCGGCCCGGCCATGCTGGCGGTGCTGGGCGCCGACAGCCCGTGGATCACCGGTGTGGTCACCGCCTGCTATGGCCTGGCGCTGCTGTGCATCGTGCTGACCGTACCCAACGACCATGTGGAACATGAAGAAGGTGAAAAGAGCTTCGGCCTGGCCGGCTTCTTCCGTGTGGCGCCGGCGTTATGCGTGGCGGTGCTGTTCTTCTCGTTCTTCGATGCCGTGGTGCTGTCGCTGCTGCCGGTGTATGCCACCAGCCATGGCTTTGCCGTGGGCGTGGCGGCGCTGATGGTGACCGTCGTGTTTGCCGGTGACATGTTGTTCCAGTTGCCGCTTGGCTGGTTGGCCGACCGGGTGGAGCGCACCGGGCTGCACCTGGTATGCGGGCTGCTGGCGATGGCGATCGGTATCGGCCTGCCCTGGCTGCTGAACCTGACCTGGTTGCTATGGCCGCTGCTGGTGCTGCTGGGCGCCGTGGCAGGCGGCATCTATACCCTGGCGCTGGTACTGATCGGGCAGCGCTTCAAGGGGCAGGACCTGGTTACCGCCAATGCCAGCGTGGGCTTGCTGTGGGGTGTGGGTAGCCTGGTCGGGCCGCTGGTCAGCGGTGCGGCGATGGATGTGGCGCCGCATGGTCTGCCCATCGCGCTGGCGCTGATGGCCGGGTTGTTCGTGTGCTTTGCCCGGCAGTCTTACCGGCGCACGGTGCGGTTGCGGGGCGATGGTGCCGAGCAATACCCTGCCAGGAATTAGCCGCGCAAGAATCGGCGTTTGTCCGATGAACGGCTGCGTTAAGCTGGGCCTGCAATCGACCCGTTGGAGGTGCCATGATCCTGTCCGACCTATCGCCTGAAGCCTACCGTGAGGCCACTGAATACCTTGCGGCGCTCGACCCGGACTGGTCGCGGCATATCGAGGCGACCGGGCCTTGCCTGCACCAGGCCACGCCGGGGCGTGAACCTTACGAAGTGCTGGTGCGAGCGATTGCCTACCAGCAGTTGCATGCCCGTGCTGCCGAGGCAATTCTGGGGCGGCTTTTGGCGCTGTTTCCGGAGGCCAGTTTCCCTGGGCCGGAACAGTTGCTGGCGGTTGCACCGCAAACCATGCGCGCCTGTGGTTTTTCCGCGAGCAAGATGGCGACGATCCAGGGTATTGCCCAAGGCCGGCTGGATGGCCTGGTGCCGAGCCGGGAAGAGGCACTGGCCATGGCTGACGAGGCGTTGATCGAACGGCTGGTGGCATTGCGCGGGGTAGGGCGGTGGACGGTGGAGATGTTGCTGATCTACAGCCTGGCGCGTTCGGACGTTCTGCCGGTCGACGATTTTGGCGTGCGCGAGGGTTATCGGCGGCTGAAGGGGCTGGACAAGGCGCCGACGCCGGCGCAAATGCGTTCGCTGGGTGGCGGCTGGCGCCCATACCGCACCGTGGCGGCCTGGTACCTGTGGCGGGCCTGAGGTTTTGCACTGCCTGTGCCGGCCCGCGAAGAGGCCGGCACAGGCAACAACCTATCTGGACATTTACCAATGAACCCCTACACCACCCCCGACCAACGCTGGCAAGCCGTAGAATCCCGCGAAACCGCCGCCACCGGCCACTTCGTCTACGCCGTGCGCACCACCGGCATCTACTGCCACCCCGGCTGCAAATCGCGTCTTGCCAAGCGAACCAACGTCGAGTTCTACGACACCCCAGCTGCCGCCGAAACCGCCGGCTACCGCGCCTGCAAACGTTGCACCGCCACCACCAGCGCCACCCGCCACAGCCAGCTGGTCACCCGCGCCTGCCGCCTGATCGAAGCCATCGACCCGGCACCCAGCCTCGACCAACTCAGCGCCCAACTGGCCGTCAGCCCTTTTCACCTGCATCGCCTGTTCAAGGCCGAAACCGGTCTGACCCCCAAGGCCTATGCCACCGCTTTCCGTGCCCGGCGCCTGCGCGCCCACCTGGAAGATGGCCAGCGCTCTGTCACCGATGCCATCTATGACGCCGGCTATAACTCCAACAGCCGCTTCTACGAAAGCGCCGACCAGCGCCTGGGCATGCGTCCGCGGCAATACCGCGCCGGCGGCGCCGGGGCAACCATCCACTTCGCCCTTGGCCAATGCTCCTTGGGTGCCATCCTGGTGGCCCAGAGCGAGAAGGGCATTTGCGCGATCCTGCTGGGCGACGATCCCGAGGCCCTGCTGCACGACCTGCAGGACCAGTTCCCCAAGGCCCACCTGGTCGGCGGCGACAGTGCTTACGAACGGTTGGTCGCCGAGGTGGTGGGATTCGTCGAAGCACCCGCGCTGGGCCTGGCCTTGCCACTGGATGTGCAAGGCACTGCGTTCCAGGAGCGGGTGTGGCAAGCCCTGCGCGAGGTGCCGGCCGGCAGCCGGGTCAGCTACACCGACATCGCCGAGCGCATCGGCGCGCCCAAGGCGGTGCGTGCGGTGGCCATGGCCTGCGCGGCCAACCACATCGCCGTGGCCATCCCCTGTCATCGGGTGGTCCGCCGCGACGGCGACATCAGTGGCTACCGCTGGGGCATCGAGCGCAAACAGCAGTTGCTCAAACGAGAAACGGCACTCTCCTGATCGCGTGAAGCCGCGTAGAATCCTCCGCCAAATCGAATTGTAAAGAGGAATATTCGATGAGGCGTGTCAGCCTTGCCCGTTATTGTCCAGGCCTGATGGTTTTCATGGCCCTGATGCTTGCCATTGCCAGCCCGGCCTGGTCGGCCCCGGCCACGCCATTGTCCAATCTGGCGGTTGCCGAAGCGGACGTGCTGGATGAAAACGCCAGCATCGAGCAGTTGAGCGAGCGGCTGGACCAGATACGCCAGGGCGTTACCAGCGACGCCAATGATGATCTGCTTTCGCAGTTGCGCCTGGGCGCAATGCAGGTGCAGCGTCAGGCCGACGCGTTGACTGCCCTGCGCACCACTGATGTTGAAAAAGTCGACGACAAGCTCAAGGTCATCGGCCCGGTCCAGCCGGACGAGGCGGCTACCCTGACCCAGCAGCGTAAAGCGCTGGAGGCCGAGAAGAAGGCCTTGGTGGCGCAGCAGGACCAGGCCTCCAAGCTGACCCAGTCGGCGCGCGACTTGTCCACGCAAATCGTCAACCTGCGCCGCAGCCAGTTCAACTCGCAGATCACCAGCCGCGCGGCCTCACCGCTGAGCCCGGCGTTCTGGCAGAGCATCATTCGCCCCACCCAGGACGATGTGGCACGCCTGCGTGACCTGCGTGGTGAGACGGCTGATGCCATCAGCAGTGCCTTCAGCGCTGAAAATCGCTGGCTGTTCATTACCAGCCTGGTAGCGGCAATCCTGGTCTGGACCTTGGTGCGCCGCGTGCTCGAGCGCCTTCTCGCCGGCGCCATGGTCAGCTGGCTGCCCGAAGGCCGCCTGCGCCGCAGTGCGCTGGCGCTGGGTGTCAGCCTGGCAACCTTGGGCACCATCGCCGGCTCGGTCTCGCTGCTGCGTTGGGGGCTGGAGAGCAGCGCCGAGTTGGGCGCCGATATCGCCAGCCTGGCCAATCATGTACTTGCCCTGGTGGTGTTCAGTGCCTTCATCACCGGCCTGGGCCGCGCCATGCTGATGCTGCAGCGCCCGTCCTGGCGCCTGCCACCTATTCACGATGAAGTGGCCAGCGCCCTGGGCTGGTTCCCCAAGGTGCTGGCGTTGGCGCTGATGGTCATGATGACCATGGAACGCATCAACAGCGTGATCGGTGCCAGCCTGGCGCTGACCGTGGCGGTCAACGGCCTGACCGCGCTGGTAGTGGCGTTCACCTTCGCCGGTGCGCTGCTGCGTTACCGCCGCACCCTGCGCAAGCATGACCTGGAGCGCCCCACAGGCCTGGCCGGGCTGATCCCGTTCGTGATGGTGATCTGGCTTACGTTGATCCTGCTGGCCTTGCTCGCCGGTTACCTGACACTCGCCTACTTCCTCACCGCCAAGCTGCTGTGGGTCAGCCTGGTGATTACCTGTGCCTACCTGCTGACCACGTTCTTTGGCGACCTCTGCGAAACCCTGCTGTCGCCCCGCCAGCCCGGCGGCCTGGCGCTGGCCTCGACCCTGGGCCTGGCGCCACGTCACCAGGCCCAGGCCAGCACCATCCTGGCCGGTATCGGCCGCACCGTGGTGCTGTTCCTGGCGTTGTTGCTGGCACTGATGCCGTCGGGCACCAGCCCCAGCGAACTGCTGTTGAGCCTGGGTGATTGGGACGAGACCGGCGGCAAGCTGCTGGGCAACATGAACATTGTCCCCCAGGACATTCTGTTGGCAGTGGTGATGTTCCTCGGCGGCCTGTTCGCCATCCGCGTGGTCAAGCGCTGGCTGAGCGATCGCCTGCTACCGGAAACCGACATGGACGCCGGCATGCGTGCCTCGCTGGTGACTCTGGTGGGTTACCTGGGCTTCATCTTCCTGGCCATGCTGGTGATGTCGACCCTGCGCATCAACCTCACCAGCCTGACCTGGGTGGTCAGTGCCCTGTCGGTGGGTATCGGTTTCGGCTTGCAGCAGATCGTGCAGAACTTCATTTCCGGCCTGATCCTGCTGACCGAGCGCCCGGTCAAGGTGGGCGACTGGGTCAGCCTGGCGGGTGTCGAGGGCGACATTCGCCGTATCAACGTGCGCGCCACCGAGATCCAGATGTCCGACCGCTCGACGGTTATCGTGCCCAACTCGCAGTTCATCTCGCAGAACGTGCGTAACGTGACCATGGGCAACGCCCTGGGCGTGGTCGGCATTACCCTGACCATGCCGCTGGAGACCGATGCCAACCGCGTGCGTGAACTGCTGCTGGCGGCTTACCAGGAGCACGAGGCGATTCTGGATGCGCCGGCTACCTCGGTCACCTTCAAGGACCTGACCAGCAGCGGCATGGTGATAGGTGTGAGTGGTTACGTGGCGGGGCCGCGGCAGGTGTCCGGTACGCGCAGTGACCTGTTGTTCACCATCCTTGGGCGCCTGCGTGATGAAGGTATTGCCCTGTCGTCGCCGCAGAGCATGGTGTTGGTGCAGGAGGGCGCTCGCTCGGCTGACGAGTCGGTGTGAAGCCAATCGCCGGCAAGCCAGCTCCCACAGGTACTGCGTATGGCTTGAAGTCGACGCGGTCCTTGTGGGAGCTGGCTTGCCGGCGATTGGGCTGCAAGGCAGCCCCCTGCCTCAATGCTGCTTGGCCTGCCTGATCCTCAGCAAAATCACCAGCAACACCAACAGCACAGGCGGCGCCATGGCCAACAGCCCATCCCGCGCCGTCAGCCCCAACCCCAGCACATTCAGCCCGCCATACAGCAGCTTGAACAAGTTCAGCAGGTAGTAGGTGATGGCAATGATCGACAGCCCCTCCACCGCCCGTTGAATCTTCACCTGGGCATCAGCCCGGGCATTGAGGCTGCGCAGGATCCCGGCGTTCTGCTCTTCCATTTCCACCTGTACCCGCGCCTGCAACAGGTCGCCCAGGTTGGCCACATTCTTTGCCAGCTGCTCCAGGCGCTGCTCGGTGGCCGCGCAGTAGCGCACGGTCGGCTTGAACCGGCGTTCGATGAAAACCCCCAGGCGCTGGCAGTCGCCCACATGGCTTTCCCGCAGCTCGCCCAGGCGTTCGAACACCAGTTGCGCATAGGCTTGCGTGGCGCCGAAGCGGTGGCGGGTTTTCACCGTACGGCTGACCACCTGGCGTGACAGGTGGGCAATGGCTTCCAGCAAGCCTTTGGAATCATGGTCATCGACACCGGCACTTCGCTCCGAGAGGTTGACCAGGGTCTTGTCGAAGGCATCCAGTTCCTGGCTCAGGTCCTTGGCCGTGGTCAGGGTCAGCGAGGCCATCATGCGGTAGGTCTCGATCTCCAGCAGACGGCGGATCATGCGGCCCTGTCGGTAGGCATTGAGGCGACGGTTGATGAACAGGAAGCGGTTGGTGCCGTCCTCGGTCAGGCGAAAATCGCTCCACACCACCGCATCGCCACCGCCGACGCAGGAGCCGCACGGGTCCTTGAAACCGTAGTGGGGCAGGTCCAGTTCCTGTTCGTCACGGACCAGCACCTGCACCGCGTTGATCACCTGCGCCGCTTGCGGGGCGATAGCCTCGGCCAGCACCGGCGGCAGCGTTTGCCACTCGGTATCGGCGGCAGTGCAGGGCACCACCAGGGTCAGGGTGAAGAACTCGGTGTGCCGTTCCCACTTGAACGGATGGCCATCCAGGCGGGTGATGCCTTGGGCGGCTGCGGTGTCCAGGGCATCCGGGCAGCAGCGTTGCAGCAGTGCCGCACAGGCAGCATCGCCGCCGAGCAAGGCCAGGTGGAAGACATGCGCCGGGCCGTCGAAATACAGTGACGGGCGGGCGTGCAGCTCGTTGTGCAAGGCGGTGCGTTGAGGGTGCATGGGTGGTCCGGCCTGGTGTTGTGATTGTGGGGGTACCAGGAAGTGGGACTTTGCGGGGGGAGGGGAAAGTCACGCGGACGCAAAGTTTTGTATCGCCTGTGCCGGCCTCTTCGCGGGTAAACCCGCTCCCACAGGGATAGCGCAGGCCTGAAGGGCAGCGCGGTACCTGTGGGAGCGGGTTTACCCGCGAAGAGGCCGGTGAGCCCGGCATCAATTCCAGGCCTTATTCGCGGTTCAGCAACTGGTTGAGCGCCCGGGTCATTTGCACGTTATGCACGTTATGCATGGTCATACGCGGTTCTTGTAGGAGCGGCCTTGTGTCGCGAAAGGGCCGCAAAGCGGCCCCGGAAATTTCAACCCAGACAGCGCGTCACATGCTTGACCGACTGGTAGGCCGACAACCCCCAAGGCCCCAGCTCACGCCCGATCCCGCTACCCTTGGTACCACCCCACGAGGTCTCGACGAACACCGCCTGCACCGAGTTGATCCACACATGGCCGACCTCCAGCGCATCGGCCACCCGCTCGGCGCGTTCCAGGTCGGCGGAGCACACCGTAGCCACCAGCCCGAAGCGGCTATCGTTGGCCTCGGCAATTGCCTGTTCCTCGGTCGCAAAGCGACGCGCGCACAGCACCGGGCCAAAGATTTCCTCGGTCCACAGGCGGCTGTCTTTCGGCACATCGGCATACAGCGTCGGGCTGACGAACCAGCCATCCCGGTCCAGCGCCTTGCCACCGGCCAGACACTGCAGGCCTTCTTCCCGCGCCGTGGCAAAGTAGCCGGCCACCTTCAGCCACTGCGCCTGGCTGGTCAGCGGCCCCATGTCGACCTCTTCGGTCAATGGATTACCGACCCGCAGGTTTTCCAGTGCCACCTGCAAGCGCGGTAGCAGCGCATCGGCAATGCCGTCCTGCACCAGCAGCCGCGAAGTGGCCGAGCACATCTGCCCGGCGTTCCAGGTGATGCCGGCGACGATCCATTCCACTGCCTGGCCCACGTCGCAATCATCGAACACCACGATCGCCGACTTGCCGCCCAGCTCCAGCGTCACCGGCCGGCACTGCGCCGAAGCGCTGCGCATTACCTGGCTGCCGACACTATTGCTGCCGGTGAACGACAGCTTGTCCAGGCCATTGTGGTTGCTCAGTGCAGCGCCGGTTTCGGCCTTGCCGTTGACGATGTTCAACACCCCGGCCGGCAGCTCCAGGGCATCGGCGATCTGGCCGTAGGCCTGTTCGATCAGCGGGGTGACTTCCGATGGCTTGAGCACCACGGTGCAACCAGCGGCCAGGGCCGGGGCGAGCTTCCAGGCGCTGGTCACCAGCGGGAAGTTCCACGGCACGATCAGGCCGACCACGCCCACCGGTTCCAGGCGGGTGCGAGCGCTGAAACCCGGCGCAGCCAACGGCACATCGCGGTTCTTCGATGGCAGTTGCTCGGCCAGTTCGGCGTAGTAGCCGAAGGTGGCGATGGCGTCGTCCAGGTCGATTTCCGCCTCGTGACGTGGCTTGCCGTTGTTGCGCATCTGCAAGGTGATCAACGCTTCACGGCGCTGCCCGAGTTGTTCGGCAAAGCCGCGCAGGTAGGCGGCGCGTTCGCTGGCGCTGGTGTTTTTCCAGGCGGGCAGGGCGCCGCGGGCAGCGGTCACTGCCTGGTCTACCTGGGCGACGCTGGCGGCCTTCAGTTCGGCAAAGGGTTGCCCAAGGGCCGGGTCATTGACGCTGATGCAGTCGCTGCCCTGGCCTTCGACCCAGCGGCCGGCGATGTAGTGGGAAGTGGTCATGGTCGGTTTCCAGTCAGGCCGTTTCGGCGGTGGTTACCGGCGAGTGCGCGGTGCTTTTGCAACGCACCCAACGCGGGCCCTGGGGGCCATACACGCCGGCAGGTTCGGGGAACAGGTTGAGCAGCAGCAGGTACAGCACACCGGCCAGCCCCAGGGTGACCGGCAGGCTCAGGTCTATGCCGCCGGCCAGGTCGCCCAGTGGGCCGACGAACTGCCCTGGCAGGTTGACGAAGCACAGGCCCACCGCCGCGCTGGGGATCCACGCCCCCATGCCGCGCCAGTTCCAGCCATGCAGGAACCAGTAGTGGCCGCCACGTTGGCCGCGGGTGAACACCTGCAGGTCGTCGGCATGGTAGAAGCCGCGGCGGGTGATCAGGCCGAGGATCATGATCACCATCCACGGGCTGGTGCAGGTGATGATCAGCACGGCGAAGGTCGACACGCTCTGCACCAGGTTGAAGGTGAAGCGGCCGACGAAGATGAAGCCGATCGCCAGCACGCCGATCAGCAGTGTGGCGCCGGCACGGCTGAGCAGGCGTGGGAACACACTGGACATGTCCAGGCCGGTGCCGTACAGCGCGGTGGTGCCGGTGGACATGCCACCGATCACCGCAATCAGGCACACCGGCAGGAAGAACCAGCTTGGCGCCACCGCCAGCAGGCCACCGACGTAGTTGTTGGCGGCGATGTAGTCCGGCGCCTGGGTGGCCACCAGGGTGGCGGTGCACAGGCCGAACAGGAACGGGATCAGTGTCGCGCCCTGGGCCGCGATCACCGCCAGCATGATGCGCGCCTTGGGCGTTTCACGCGGGATGTAGCGCGACCAGTCGCCGAGGAACGCACCGAACGACACCGGGTTGCTCATGGCCAGGATCGCCGCACCGACGAATGCCGCCCAGAAGCCCGCCTGGCCTAGGTTTACGCTACCCGCATAACCGGTGTCGAACGGCCCGGCAAAGGCAACGATGCCCAGCAGGAACAGCAGGCTCGAGGCCCACACGGCGATCTTGTTGACCCACAGCATGAAGCGGAAGCCAAAGATACACACCACCAGCACCAGTACCGCGAACAGGCCGTAGGCCAGGCCCAGGGTCAGGTCGGTTTCCGGCAGGCCGGCCAGGCGCTTGGCGCCGCCGACCAGGGCGTCGCCCGAACTCCACACCGACAGCGAAAAGAACGCCACCGCGGTGAGCAGCGACAGGAACGAACCGACGATGCGCCCGTGTACGCCAAAGTGCGCACCCGACGACACCGCGTTGTTGGTGCCGTTGAGCGCGCCGAACAGGCCCATGGGCGCGAGGATCAGCGCGCCCACGCCGACGCCGAGCAGGATCGCCCACACACCGGCCTGGAACGACAGCCCGAACAGCACCGGGAAGCTGCCCAGCACGGCCGTGGCGAAGGTATTGGCGCCGCCGAAGATCAGGCGGAACAGGTCCAGCGGGGAGGCGTCGCGTTGATCGTCGGGGATCTGTTCGACGCCATTGGTCTCGATACCGGTCGAGTGGCTCATGGTGATGCTCCAGCGCGGTTGTTGTGGGCCGGCGCAGTGCGCGGGCCTTCTTGTGGGTGCGATGGCAGGGCGGCAGGGCCGCGTAAAGGGGATCAGGCCGGCGATACGACCGACAGGTGCTCGTGGCAGGCCAGCCACCGTTCGCCGTGGCGGCGGAAGACGATGGTCTCGCGCTCGCTCAACTGGTGTTCTTCGCCGGCGATGCGGATGTGCGTGGCCACATCGTGCATGAAGATCGCCACGTCACCTTGCAGGCTCACCTGGGCATTGCCCGATTCGCAGGCGAGCACGGCAAACCCGTCGGCCTGCCACTGGGCCCAGAGTTGCTCGTAGGCATGGCGCGACAGCAGCGGTTGCGGCAGGGTGTGGAAAAGGAAGGTGGCGTCTTCGCTGAAGCAGGCGAAATAGCGAGCGGTGTCGTTGCTGGCGAACGCCGCAACGAGGTCGGCGGCGGCTTGCCGTACCTGGAGTGTCTGGTCCACGGGAGTGGCCTCACGGTTCTTGTGATTGTGGTGAAGCGATTCTGGTGGCGGTCGGCGAGGGGAAAAATCGCTGCGGGCAAATAATCAGTTCAGGAATTTGTGAAGTGATGGCTGCGCTTTCTCAGGTTTCGCACTGCGCGTCCTGTGGGAGCGGGCGTGCCCGCTCTCATAGAACAACACATGACTCATTGGTTCGGCGAGGTTCTGTAGGAGCAGCCTTGTGCTGCGAAGAGGCCGGTACTGACAAAGCCTTTCTATCGCTTGTACCGGCCTCTTCGCAGCACAAGGCTGCTCCTACAAAGGCCGCGTCAGACGAGCGATATTTGTTCTCTGCGCGACAGCGCAGCCCAAAAGGGCTGGGTAATCTCCCACAGGGATTGTGCTGGCCGTGCTTGCGGAGTCTGCTGTCATCTGACTGCAACGAATATTCAGCAACCTTTCTGCCATCTCCCCGTGCCTCATTGCGAGTTCGAATGGGCCATCCCGCGCTGCATCTGCCACAGGACCACGACCTGTTCGGCCTGCTCTACGCCTTCGCCTTCCGCCCTGGACAGCCGGGGCGCGAAATCGATTCGGCGCAATTGTTGCGCACGCTCGGCCAGCCGCTGGAACCTGGCGAGTTTCTCTGGGTGCACCTGAACCTGGCCCACGCTGCCTGCGAACGCTGGTTGCGCACCCACCTGCAGTTGCCCGAAGCCTTCTTCGAAACCCTGCGCGAAGGTTCGCGCTCGACCCGTATCGAACACGCCGACTCGGCGCTGCTGGCGGTGGTCAACGATGTGGTGTTCAACTTCGGCCTGGTGTCCTCGGACATCTCCACGCTGTGGGCCTGCGCCAGCAGCCAGTTGCTGGTAAGCGCGCGGTTGCAGCCGCTGCATTCGGTGGACAAGCTGCGCTCGTCGGTCAAGCATGGCGAGCGCTTTCATTCGTCCATCGAGTTGCTGGTCCATCTGTTGCGCGACCAGGGCGATGTGCTGACCCAGATCGTGCGTGAAACCACCGCCAGCGTCGACCGCATCGAAGACCAGTTGCTGTCCCAGCGCCTGAGCGACAACCGCGCCGAACTGGGCAGCATGCGCCGGGTGCTGGTGCGCTTGCAGCGCCTGCTGGCGCTGGAGCCGGGGGCGCTGCTGCGCCTGCTCAACCGGCCGCCCGACTGGCTGCAGGAACAGGACATACGCCAGCTGCGCGCGGCCACAGAAGAGTTCACCCTGGTGATCAGCGACCTCACCGCCCTCGGTGAGCGGATCAAGCTGTTGCAGGAAGAAATCGCCGCCAAGCTCAACGAACAGACCAACCGCACCCTGTTCACCCTGACCGTGGTGACCGTGCTGGCGCTGCCGATCAACATCATCGCCGGCTTCTTCGGCATGAACGTCGGGGGTGTGCCGCTGGCGGAAAACCCCCATGGTTTCTGGGTGCTGGTGGCCCTGGTGGCGACCTTCACCGTGCTGGTGGGGCGCTGGGCGTTTCGCAAGCGGCGCGAGTACTGACTCAATTGTTGTGTTGGCCGGGACAGGCCAAAACGAATCGACCGACGGCCTCCCCACCCCGCCATCCTTGCCTACGCTGATACTCCAACCTGCTAAAGCAAGGAAACCCGTCATGGCCTTCCAATACAAGCGTCTGGACAAGAACAACGCCGCCGTGCTGCTGGTCGACCACCAGACCGGCCTGCTCTCGCTGGTAAGGGACATCGACCCCGACCGCTTCAAGAACAACGTCCTGGCCCTGTCGGACCTGGCCAAGTACTTCAAGCTGCCGACCATTCTCACCACCAGTTTCGAGACCGGCCCCAACGGCCCGCTGGTGCCCGAACTGAAAGAGCAGTTCCCCGACGCCCCGTACATCGCCCGGCCTGGCAACATCAACGCCTGGGACAACGAGGACTTCGTCAAGGCCGTCAAGGCTACCGGCAAGAAGCAGCTGCTGATCGCCGGCGTGGTGACCGAAGTGTGCGTGGCCTTCCCGGCTCTGTCGGCGCTGGAGGAGGGCTTCGAGGTATTTGTCGTCACCGATGCCTCCGGCACCTTCAACGAACTGACCCGTGACTCGGCCTGGCGGCGCATGGAGGCCGCCGGGGCGCAACTGATGACCTGGTTCGGCGTGGCCTGCGAGCTGCACCGTGACTGGCGCAATGACATTGAAGGGCTGGGGACCCTGTTCTCCAACCATATTCCGGACTACCGCAACCTGATGACCAGCTATAACAAGATGGCCAAGTAGTCCGGCCTTGGAGGCACCGAGTACCCTGTGGGAGCGGGTTCACCCGCGAATGCGTCGGTAGCTTCAATGACGCATTCGCGGGTAAACCCGCTCCCACACCCTCCCCGGAACACTCACCACAAGCGAAGCGGCAAACTGCCATGGATCGACCATACTGACTCTTCATTCGCCCTCAGGAGAGCGCCATGTCGAAGTCGTCCAGGAAGAGAGACCCCAAGGACCATCCAGAGAAACTGGGCGGCAAGGCGTACGAGAAGGAACTCAAGCAGCTGCATGTGGAGCTGGTGAAGCTGCAGGAATGGGTGGTGGCCAAGGGCCTGAAGGTGTGCATTGTCTTCGAGGGCCGCGATGGCGCCGGCAAGGGCGGTACCATCAAGGCCATTACCGAGCGCGTCAGCCCGCGAGTATTCCGCGTGGTGGCGCTGCCGGCGCCAACCGAGCGGGAAAAGAGCCAGATGTATGTGCAACGCTACCTGGGCCACCTGCCTGCCGCGGGCGAGGTAGTGATCTTCGACCGCAGCTGGTACAACCGCGCCGGTGTCGAGCGAGTGATGGGCTTCTGCAGTGAAGAGCAGAGCAGCAAGTTTCTCACCGTGGTGCCGCTGTTCGAAAAGATGATGGTCGAGTCGGGGATCATCCTCATCAAGTACTGGCTGGAGGTCAGCGCCGAAGAGCAGACCCGCCGCCTGCAGGACCGTATCAACGATGGCCGCAAGCTGTGGAAGCTGTCGCCGATGGACCTCAAGTCATACACACGCTGGGATGAATACACCCGGGCCCGCGACGACATGTTCGCCGCCTCTGATTCGTCCTGGGCACCGTGGTTCATGGCCCATTCCAACGACAAGCGCCGTGCCCGGCTGAACATCATCAGCCATCTGCTGACGCGCATTCCCTACAAGGACATTACCCGCGACGGGCTGGTGAAGTTGCCCAAGCGCGGCAAGATCGGCAAATACAAGGCCGTCAACTACCCGTTCAAGGTCGTCGAAGAGCGCTTCTGATAGCAGCGAGGGTGCGAGCCTATGCCACATGATGGCAGCCTGTTGCAGGCGACGGTGGTGTTCCTGCTGGCCGTGGTGCTTCTGGTACCGCTGGCGCAGCGTTTGAAAATGGGGGCGGTGCCCGGCTATCTGCTGGCGGGCATCCTGATAGGGCCATCGGTGTTTGGCCTGCTGAACAACCCGGATAACGTGGCACGCCTGTCGGAGATGGGTGTGGTGATGCTGCTGTTCGTCATCGGCCTGGAGCTGTCGCCGCGGCGTTTGTGGGGCATGCGCCGGGCGCTGTTTGGCGTCGGCTCGCTACAAGTGGGCCTGAGTGCTGTAGTGCTTGGCCTGCTGGCGTACTGGCTGTTCGGCCAGTCGAAGCCGGCTGCCATCGTGCTGGGCCTGGGCCTGGCGCTGTCGTCCACCGCGTTTGGCCTGCAGGTACTGGCCGAGCGCAAGGACCTGGGCAAGCCGCACGGCCGCCTGGCCGTGGCGATCCTGCTGTTCCAGGACATTGCCGCGATCCCGCTGATTGCCGTGGTGCCGCTGCTCGGTGGTGATGTCAGTACCGCCGACGAAGGCGCCTGGCCGGTGTTGGCGGTGGTGGTTGGCATAGGTGTGCTGATCATCTTTGGCCGCTACCTGTTGACCCCTGTCTTCAAATGGACAGTCGGTTCTGGGCTGCCCGAGCTGTCTACCGCTACCGCCTTGCTGGTGGTGCTGGGCACCGCCTGGGTGATGGAGCACGTGGGCGTGTCGATGGCGCTGGGGGCATTTCTGGCGGGCGTATTGATGGCCGAGTCGCCTTTCCGTCACGAACTGGAAACCCAGATCGAGCCCATCAAGGGTTTGCTGCTGGGGCTGTTCTTCGTTGGCGTGGGGATGAGCGCCGACCTGCGCCTGCTGTTCGGCATGCCGTTAATGGTGCTGGGGCTGACCCTGCTGCTGGTGATGATCAAATTGCCGCTGCTTTATGGCCTGGGCCGCACCGCAGGTGGGCTCACCCAGGCCCAGGCGCTGTGCCTGGGCGTGGTGCTGGCGTCTGGCGGCGAGTTTGCCTTCGTGGTGTTCAAGCTGGCGTTGGATCATCAGGTGCTTGCGCAGCAGGTGCATGACCTGCTGGTGCTGGCCATCACCTTGTCGATGGCGGTAGTGCCGTTGGTAATGATGGCCCTGGCGCGGCAGTTGGGTGACGACAGCCCCACACCGGCAGCCCCTGAAGCGGGCCACTGAATCGCGCCACATGGCGCACCTGGAGTTCGGAGGTGAAGCATGCAACCGGGTATCAAGATGGACAGCCGCCTGTCGCGGGGCTTGCTCGATGTGCTCATCAAGGCCGGCCTGGTGGCTGCGCTGGTGATATTCGCCTTCCAGACGTTCCAGCCGTTCCTGGAGCTGATGCTGTGGTCGGTGATCCTGGCGGTGACCTTGTACCCGTTGTATTGCCGCATCCAGCGCCGCACAGGGCTCAAGGACGGGCTTTCGGCGACGCTGGTCGTTCTGCTGGTACTGGTCGTGCTGCTGGTGCCGATCTACCTGGTGGTGATGTCCATCGGCGAGTCGGTGGACAGCCTGGTGACGCTGCTCAAGAGCGGTACCTGGAGCGTGCCGGCCCCTCCCGACTCGGTGGCGGCCTGGCCGCTGATCGGGCCGAAGGTGCATGCCTTGTGGCTGGCCGCCTCGGAAAACATGGCCGGTGTGCTGAACCAGTGGATGCCCCAGCTCAAGGGTGCCGGGCGCACGGTGCTGGGGGCAGCAGCCAGCGCAGGCGGCGCGTTCCTGCTGTTCATCGCGGCGATCATCGTCTCGGGCATCATCATGGCGTTCGGTGAACGCGGCGAAATCGCGGCGCAGCGCATCGCCATGCGGGTGTCGGGGGAGGAGCGCGGCAAGCCATTGGCCAAGCTGTGCACCGCCACCATTCGCGCGGTGGCCCAGGGCGTGATCGGCATTGCCTTCATCCAGATGCTGCTGATCGGTGTCGGCTTCGTCATCAAAGGGGTACCGGGGGCGGGGATGCTGGCAATCGTCATCCTCATGCTGGGGATTGCCCAGGCACCGGCCACGTTGATAACGGTGCCGGTGATCATCTACATCTTCAACGTCGAAGGCTTTACCGTGGCGACCATCATTTTCGCCATCTACACCTTCGTCGCCGGGCTTGCCGACAACGTGCTCAAGCCGCTGCTGCTGGGGCGCGGGGTGGACGTGCCGATGCCGGTGGTGCTGATCGGGGCACTGGGCGGCATGGTGGTCAAAGGCATCATCGGCCTGTTCATCGGGCCGGTGATCCTGGGCGTCACTTATGTACTGTTCTGGCAGTGGGTGGCGCTGCAGGTGCCGGAAAATCCCGTCGAACCGTCGGCGTAAGCCAAGGCCTGCCATGCCCGGACGCTTCTGTGGTTGTGCACTGAGCCTGGCTGCCGCGTTGGTGGGCTGTACCCAGGTCGGCCCGGATTTCCAGCCGACGCAGGACCCGTGGCTGGGCACCTGGAACACCCCGCTGCTGGAGCAGGCCGGGCAGCAGGCCGCGGCGCCCGACCTGCGCCAGTGGTGGGCCGTGTTCGCCGACCCTGCCCTGGATGCCTTGATCGCCGAGGCCGATGCCAATAACAGCAACCTGCGCGTGGCTGGTTTGCGCGTTGCCGAAGCCCGCGCCCAGTTGGCCATCGTGCAGACCGGGCGTTATCCACAGCTGCAGCAACTGCGCGCACAGAGCCTTTACCTGAAACAGGATCAGTCCGGTACCGCCACCGCTCGCGATTCGGTGTTCTGGCAATCCAGCGCGGGCTTCGACATCGGCTGGGAAATCGACTTCTGGGGGCGCTTCAGTCGCGCAATCGAAAGCGCCGACGCCGTCTACTTCGCCTCCCAGGCCAATTATGCCGATGCCATGCTGCTGTTGCGTGCGCAGGTGGCCGACACCTACTTTGCCCTGCGCACCGCCGAGGCGCGGCTGGATATCGCCGAAGAAAACGCCCGCCGCCAGGAGCGCAGCCTGGAGATAACCGAGCGGCTGTTCCGTCATGGCGAAAACGACGAACTCGACTGGCAACAGGCGCGCACCCAGTATCTGGCTACCCAGGCCACCATCCCCGAGTTCCAGAACCAGCTCAATGCCCTGCGCAACGTGCTGTGCTCGCTGCTGGGCCGCGCGCCCGGGCCGCTGCCACAGCTGGATGCCGGTCACGGCCAGTTGCCGTTGCCGAACCGTGCCGTGCTGCAGGATGTGCCCGCCCGCCTGCTGCAGCGCCGCCCGGACATCCGTGCCGCCGAGCAGGCGGTAGCGGCGCAGTCGGCGCTGGTCGGGGTGGCCGAGGCCGACCTTTATCCACAACTGAGCCTGTTGGGCAGCATCGGCTGGAGTTTCGTCACGGCCAATCATTTGCCTGATACCTTCGACATCGCCGCCGGGCCCAGCCTGATCTGGAACCCGTTCGACTACGGCCGACGCAAGAACGCTGTGCGCGTGGAAGATGCCCGCTTGCAGCAACTGATCGAGCTGTATCACCAGGATGTGCGCGAAGCCGCCCGTGAGGCCGACGATGCCGCCAGCGGGCTGGTGCGCTCGCTGCAGAGCGCAAGTATCCGCGACCAGGCCTCGCAGGCCGCGCAGCGCTCCCTGAACCTGGCCAGCTCGCAGTACCGCGAAGGCTTTGCCGACTTCCAGCGCGTGCTCGACGCCCAGCAACTGCTGCTGCAGCAACAGGACGGCTATCTGGTCAGTCGCGGCAATGCGGTCAGCAGCCTGGTGACACTGTACAAGGCCCTGGGCGGTGGCTGGGACGCCAGCCGCGCACCGATCGACCCGGCCACCCGCCAGCAGATGCAGCAACGCACCGACTGGGGTGAACTGCTTGACGAGCCAGGCCCCAGCGCACATGCACAAGGTGAAACGAAATGAGCGACACCACGCCGACGCCATCCCCGCCAGCCCCCGATCGCGGCATGCGCTGGGTGCTGCTGCTGATTGTCGTGAGCCTGCTGTGGTACCTGCTGGCCGATCGCGTCACGCCCTATACCCAGCAAGCCCGCCTGCAGGCCTACGTGGTGCCGGTGAGTGCCGAGGTGGCTGGGCAGGTGAAGCGTGTGGCGGTGGGCAACAACCAGGAAGTGCGCAAGGGCGATGTGTTGTTCGAACTGGACCAGGAGCAATATCGCATTGCCCTGGCTCGCGCCGAAGCCGACCTGGACACGGTACGCCGGCAGATCGGCGCCCACACCGCTGGCATCGACTCGGCCCAGGCGGCGCTGGTGGCAGCCCAGGCCAACGAGCGCAAGGCCCGGCAGGACGCCGAGCGGCTCAAGCGCCTGATCGATGAAGACCCGGGCACGGTGTCGGTGCGCCGCCTGGAGGGCGCCCAGGCCAGCCGCGACCAGGCCATCAGCCAGGTGGCGGCAGCCCGTGCCGAAGTTGAGCGGGCCCGTGAGCAGCAGGGCGGAGCGCAGGACGACAACGCCCAACTGCGCAGCGCGGCGGCCAATGTGGAAAAAGCCCGGCTGGACCTGGCGCGCACCATGGTACGCGCCGATGCAGACGGGTTGATCACCGACCTGCGCACCGACGTTGGCCACTATGTTGGCGCCGGCAGCCCGATGATGACCCTGATCGCTATCCATGACGTGTGGATAAGTGCCGACATGACCGAGAACAACCTAGGTCGGCTGCGCCCTGAAACCCCGGTGCTGGTAGTGCTCGATGCGCTGCCCGGCACGGTGTTGAAGGGGCGCATTCGCAGCATCGGCTACGGTGTGAGCGTAGGCCAGAGTGCCCCGCCAGGTACGTTGCCGACCGTACAGAACAGCCGCGAGTGGCTGCGCTCCGCACAGCGCTTCCCGGTTATCGTCGAACTGGAGCGTGACCAGTTGCAGGACAAGACCGTATTGCGGGTCGGTGGCCAGGCCGAAGTCATGGCCCTGCCAAGCGAGGGCAACCCATTGAACCTGCTAGGCCGGCTGTTCATGTGGCTGATGAGCTGGCTGTCGTATGCCTATTGAACTACGCCGCCTGCGTGCCCTGCGCCTGGCCTGGGGCGTGGCGCTTTGCCTGGCGGTGAGTTTCGGCATCGGCTTGCCGGTACCGATCCTGGCGCCGGTGTTCGCGGTGTTGTTGCTGGCCATGCGCAGCCAGCCCTTGCCCCTGCGTGCGGCACCGGCCTTGGCGGTGCTGGTGCTGCTTGCCTGCGGCAGCGGGCTGCTGCTGATTCCGCTGCTGCGCCATGCCCCGGTAAGCGGGGTGTTGCTGGTGAGTGTGGGGGTTTTCCTTACCTTGCGTTATGCACTGAAAGGCGGCAATGGCCTGTTGGCCAATTTGCTGGTTATCGGCCTGACCATGATCGCTGCCGCCGGCACCAGCGACTTCAGCCTGGCGCTGTCGGTGGTCGAAGCGCTGGCCAAAGGCATGCTGCTGGCGGTGCTGGGCACGGCAGCGGCGCATGTGCTGTTTCCCGAGCCGGCCGATGCGCCGGCGCAACCGGCACCGCCTCTGCTCGACAGTGACCAGGTGAGCTGGGTTGCCTTGCGTGCTACGTTGATCGTCATGCCGGCCTTCTTGCTGGCGCTGATCGCCCCGGACCAGTACATGCCGCTGATCATGAAGGCAGTGAGCCTGGGGCAGCAGGCTGGTGAGACCCGCGCACGGCATGCCAGCCGCGAACTGATCGGCTCGACCTTGCTGGCCGGGTTGCTGGCGATATTGATGTGGGGCGCGTTGAGCCTGTTCGTGCACCTGTGGATGTTTTTCCTGTGGGTGCTGCTGTTCGTTCTCTGGCAGGGGCGCAGGCTCTACCGTGCGGTGGATACCAGGCAAAGCCCGGCATACTGGGTGAGTTGCCTGACGACCATGCTGATCTTGCTGGGGCAGTCGGTGCAGGACAGCGCGGGAGGGCAGGATGTTTACCGCGCCTTTGCCGTGCGCATGGCGCTGTTTCTGGCGGTGTCGGTGTACGCCAGTGCCATGCTCATATGGATTGATCGGCGGCGGGTTCGGACTGCTTAGTTCTTCTGTACTGGCCTCTTCGCGGGCACGCCCGCTCCCACAGGTACAGCGACAACCTTGAGGTTTGTGCGGTCCCTGTGGGAGCGGGCATGCCCGCGAAGAGGCCAGCCCAGGAAAACCTAGGGCTTCCAGTCAACCCCACTCTCTTCAAGGTAGGCATCCACCGCTGCCCCAACAGTGGGATGAAATGCCGACTCCCCCATATGCTCGAACAACTCGAACTGCCGCATCTTGTCCTTTACCGGGTCCTTCATCTCGGCAAACTGCAACTCCACCCCCCGCGCCTCCAGCGCCCGGTCCAGCTCGGCCAGCATGTCCGCCGAGGTGATATCGATGCTGGTCACCGGCTCTGCCGCGATCACCAGCCGTTGTACCGGGGTAGGCGATGCATCCACCGCCGCCATCACCGTGCTCTGGAACTGTTCGGCATTGGCAAAGAACAGCGGGGCATCCCAACGCAGCAGCACCAGCCCCGGAATGCGTCGGGCCTGTGGATAACGCTGCACATCATGGTAACCGCGGGTGCCATCCACCCGTCCCAGCACCGCATGATGCGGCCGCCAGCCGTCCCACAGGAATTCGATCACTGATATCGCCACGGCAATGCCGATACCGGGAATCGCCCCGAACACCGCCACACCGACGAAACAGGTGAACGACAGCCAGAATTCCCATTGCTGCATGCGGAAGATGCGCTTGAGGTCGGCGAACTCGAACAGGCCCAATGCTGCGGCAATCACCACTGCCGCCAGGGCGCTGTTGGGCAGGTGTTGCATCAGGTTGGGCGCCACCAGCAGCAACAGGGTCACCGCCAGCGCGCCGATGATGCCGGTGAGCTGAGTCTGCGAGCCGGCCGCTTCGGCCACGGGGGTGCGCGATGAGCTGCTGCTGATGGGGATGCCCTGGAACAGCCCCGAGGCCAGGTTGGCCACACCCAGGCCGAACATTTCCTGGTTGGGGTTGACCGGGGCCTTCATGCGCGCGGCGTATGAACGTGACAGCACACTGGTATCGGCGAACGACACCAACGCTACTGCGATGCCGCCGAGCAGCACCTCCACCAGGTCGATATCGCTGACCCAGGGGAACACGAAGCTGGGTAGCCCCTGGGGCAGTTCGCCGAGCACTTTCACGCCTTGCTGGTCGAGCCCCAGCAGGCTCACCGCCAGCGTGGCCAGCACCACAGCAATGAGAATGCCCGGCAAACGCTTGAACGGCTTGAGCAGCAGGATCAGCGCCAGGCTACCGCCACCGACCACGAAGCTTGGCCAATGGCCATGGCCGGCGAGCAATGCCTGGATCAGGTTCCAGGTATCCCGCAGCGGGCCCTGGCTGTCGACCGACAGGCCGAACAGTTTGGGCAACTGGCTGATCAGCACCGTGAGGGCGATGCCGTTCATGTAGCCATAGCGGATCGGCTTGGACAGCAGTTCGGTGATGAAGCCCAGGCGCAGCAAACCGGCGATCACACAGAACGCCCCGGCGACCAGGGCCATCATGCTGGCGATGGCGATTGCCCGTTGCGGGTCGCTGGCGGCGTATTGCACCACCACTGCCAGGATCGGCGCGGCCAGCGCCGAGTCCGGGCCCAGCACCAGGATGCGGCTGGGGCCGAACAGGGCGTAGGCCAGCAGCGGGATGATGGTGGCGTACAGGCCGTAGATGCCAGGTACGCCGGAAGCTTCGGCATAAGCGATACCCACCGGCACCAGCATGGTGGTGAGCACCAGGCCGGCGGCGATGTCTTTGGGCAGCCAGGCGGGTTGGTAGTGGAGCAGGGTGACCAGGCCGGGTAACCAGCGTTGCCAGTCGAGGCGGGTTTTTTCGGGCATGGTGCGTGCGTCCAGGGGAGGGTGCTGAATCACAGCTTAGATGCTGAATTCCGGGGCCGCTCTGCGGCCCATCGCGACACAAGGCCGCTCCTACAGGGGAATGCGTTGGTTCAGGCGACGCGTTCCGTTGTAGGAGCGGCCTTGTGTCGCGAAAGGGCTGCAAAGCAGCCCCTGATTTCAGCGGCGTTGCAAATATTGTTGGGGCTGCTCCTGAAGGGCGTGTGCATGATCAGAAAAAACAAAACCCCTTGAGGCGTTGGCCTCAAGGGGTTCGTGGGTACTGCGGTCTGGCGCTTAGACGTTGAAGCGGAAGTGCATCACGTCACCGTCCTTGACGATGTAGTCCTTGCCTTCCAAACGCCATTTACCGGCTTCCTTGGCACCGCTCTCACCCTTGAACTGGATGAAGTCGTCATAGGCCACCACTTCAGCGCGGATGAAACCTTTTTCGAAGTCGGTGTGGATCACGCCAGCGGCCTGTGGTGCGGTAGCACCGACGCGTACGGTCCAGGCGCGTACTTCCTGCACGCCGGCAGTGAAGTAGGTCTGCAGGTTCAGCAGCTCATAACCGGCGCGGATAACGCGGTTCAGGCCAGGCTCTTCCAGGCCCAGGGCCTCGAGGAACATATCCTTCTCTTCACCGTCTTCCAGTTCGGCGATTTCCGCTTCGATCTTGTTGCACACCGGCACCACTACCGCGCCTTCTTCCTCGGCGATGGCCTTGACCACGTCCAGGTGCGGGTTGTTGTCGAAGCCGTCTTCGGCCACGTTGGCGATGTACATGACCGGCTTGCTGGTCAGCAGGTGGAAGCCGCGGATGACCGCCTTGTCTTCGGCGCTCATGTTCTTCATCAGGCTGCGCGCTGGCTTGCCTTCGGTGAAGTGCGGGATCAGCTGTTCGAGGATGGCCTTCTGCGCCAGGGCTTCCTTGTCGCCGCCCTTGGCGTTGCGGGCAACCTTCTGCAGCTGCTTCTCGCAGCTGTCGAGGTCGGCGAAGATCAGCTCGAGGTCGATGATCTCGATGTCACGCTTGGGGTCGACGCTGTTGGAAACGTGGATCACGTTCTCGTCTTCGAAGCAGCGCACCACGTGGGCAATGGCGTCGGTCTCGCGGATGTTGGCGAGGAACTTGTTGCCCAGGCCTTCGCCTTTCGAGGCACCAGCCACCAGGCCGGCGATGTCGACGAACTCCATGGTGGTCGGCAGGATGCGGTTTGGCTTGACGATTTCAGCCAGTGCATTCAAGCGCGCATCGGGCATCGGCACGATGCCGCTGTTAGGCTCGATGGTGCAGAAGGGGAAGTTCTCCGCCGCGATGCCAGACTTGGTCAGGGCGTTGAACAGGGTGGACTTGCCGACGTTGGGCAGGCCGACGATGCCGCAATTGAAACCCATGGGTATTCCCCTCTCTAAAGGAAATCAGGCCTTCTGGCTGTGCAGCTCGCGCATCGCCTTGGCGAAGTCGCCGGCAAGCACGTCCGGCAGCACGCCGAGGGCAAAATCGATGCTGGCGTCGAGCTTCTCCTGCTCGGCGCGTGGCGCGCGGCCCAGGACGAAGTTGGAGACCAGTTTGGCGTCGCCCGGGTGGCCGATGCCAAGCCGCAGGCGGTGGAAGTCGTTCTGGTTGCCGAGCTGCGCGATGATGTCGCGCAGGCCGTTGTGCCCACCATGGCCACCGCCGCGCTTGAGCTTGGCGACGCCCGGGGGCAGGTCGAGTTCGTCATGCGCCACCAGGATCGCTTCCGGCTTGATGCGGAAGAAATTGGCCAAGGCCGCCACGGACTGGCCGCTACGGTTCATGTAGGTGGTGGGGATGAGCAGACGAACGTCGTTGCCCTGATGGCTGAACTTAGCCGTCAGGCCGAAATATTTGCGGTCAGCGGTCAACGAGACGCGCTGGGCGCTGGCAATGCGTTCAACGAAAAGAGCCCCTGCGTTATGCCGGGTCTGTTCGTATTCGGGGCCGGGGTTACCCAGGCCGACGATCAACTGGATGGCGGTCACGTCAGGGGCTCTTCCTTGGAGTTGGTGGGTTACAGGGCGCGCGGCACTGTAACCCGATCAACGCCGGCGCGCGAGTGGATTACTCGGCAGCGCCTTCTGCTTCTGGAGCAACGCGTGGAGCGTGAACGTTGGCAACAGCTTTGTCATCACCGTGGGCCAGAGCTACGAACTCTACGCCTTTCGGAGCTTTCAGGTCCGACAGGTGGATGATGGTGCCGATTTCAGCGTTGGCCAGGTCGACTTCGATGAACTCAGGCAGG
This sequence comes from Pseudomonas sp. s4, assembly GCF_046764235.1. NCBI lineage: Bacteria > Pseudomonadati > Pseudomonadota > Gammaproteobacteria > Pseudomonadales > Pseudomonadaceae > Pseudomonas > Pseudomonas sp. s4. The sequence goes on from NZ_CP177209.1 coordinate 927,375, forward strand.
TCTTTGGCTTCGCAGGAAACTTCGATCTCGGCTTCTACGTGGGAGATCTCGCCGCCTTTCTTGACCGGGGCTTCTTCATTGATGAAGTGAACCGGTACCTTGGCGGTCAGTTTCTGGCCAGCAACGACGCGAACGAAGTCGGCGTGCATGATGAAGCCTTTGGCCGGGTGGCGCTGCAGAGCCTTGACCACGACGTTTTGCTTGGCGCCGTCGACGTTCAGTTCCAGAACGTGGCTGAAGGCAGCCTCGTTTTCGAACAGCTTGGTGATTTCCTTGGCCAGGATGGTCAGGGACTGAGCGTCCTGGTTACCACCGTAGACAACGGCTGGGATGTTCGCGGAGTGACGCAGGCGGCGGCTCGCACCTTTCCCCAGGTCAGTACGCGCTTGGGCGTTCAGAGTGAATTCGGTCATTTTGTTTCTCCAAAGTAGCCCCCCGAGGGCGTTTGCGACCAGCGCCAACGGGGATGGCAAAAAAGCCCCGCCCCAACAACCAGTGTTGGGGCGGGGCGCTTTTCGTCAGCGTGTGTTCCGCTTAGCGGAACATCGCGCTGATCGATTCTTCGTTGCTGATGCGGCGGACCGCTTCAGCGACAACCGGTGCGATATCCAGTTGGCGGATACGGTCACAGGCTTGAGCAGCGGCGGACAGCGGAACGGTGTTGGTCACCACCAGCTCGTCCAGTACCGACTTCTCGATGTTCTCGATCGCGCGGCCCGACAGGACAGGGTGCGTGCAGTAGGCGTAAACCTTGGCAGCGCCGTGTTCTTTCAGGGCTTTGGCCGCGTGGCACAGGGTGCCGGCGGTGTCGACCATGTCGTCTACCAGGATGCAGGTGCGCCCTTCGACGTCGCCGATGATGTGCATGACCTCGGAGTGGTTAGCCTTCTCGCGGCGTTTGTCGATGATACCCAGGTCGACGCCCAGGGACTTGGCGACGGCACGTGCGCGCACGACACCACCGATGTCCGGGGAGACGATCATCAGGTTCTCGAAACGCTGGTCCTCGATATCGTCGACCAGTACGGGCGAACCGTAGATGTTGTCGACCGGGATATCGAAGAAACCCTGGATCTGGTCAGCGTGCAGGTCGACGGTGAGTACACGGTCGATACCTACGACAGTGAGCATGTCAGCGACGACTTTGGCGCTGATGGCTACACGTGCCGAACGCGGACGGCGGTCCTGGCGGGCGTATCCGAAGTAAGGAATCACGGCGGTGATTCGGGATGCTGAGGAGCGGCGGAAGGCGTCGGCCATCACTACCAGTTCCATCAGGTTATCGTTGGTCGGGGCACAGGTCGGCTGAATAATGAAGACGTCTTTACCGCGGACATTCTCATTGATCTCAGTGCTGATCTCGCCGTCGGAGAACTTACCGACAGAAACGTCACCGAGAGGGATATGCAGCTGACGTACGACACGCCGAGCCAGATCGGGGTTGGCGTTCCCCGTAAAGACCATCATCTTGGACACGCGCAGTACCTGAAGGCTGAGGGTAACCTGGATGAGTATAAGGAAAATGGCAGGGGCGGCTGGATTCGAACCAACGCATGGCAGGATCAAAACCTGCTGCCTTACCGCTTGGCGACGCCCCTGTATCTGTTGCTGCGAACGCTTATGCGCTCGACTTCTTGACCAGACTTTGCAGCTTGCGATGCAACATCGAAACGTTGCTTCCTTTCGCCACAAACCCTGTTTGGGTCGCTGAAAGAAGGGCCAGAACTTTATCAGCTTCGGCTTTGCTTGGGAAGGCCCCAAACACACAACTTCCAGTACCGGTCAGTCGAGCCTCAGTGAATTTACCCAGTGAATTCAACGCATTGCGAACTTCCGGGTAACTCTGCTCTACCACCGGTTGGCAGTCATTTCGACTGTTTCCCTCGGGAACGGGGCGCATCTTAAGGGGGAGCGAATCACGTGTCAACTGTGGATGTGAAAAAATTTCTACTGTGCTGACAGACACTTGCGGCACAAGCACGACATACCAGGGCTCTTCCGGGTCAACCGGGGTCAATTGTTCACCCACGCCCTGGGCGAATGCCGCGTGGCCGCGCACGAATACCGGTACGTCGGCGCCCAGGCTCAGGCCCAGTGCGGCCAGGCGGTCTTCGTCCCAGTCCAGTTGCCACAGGTGGGCGAGGGCCAACAGGGTAGTGGCGGCATCCGAGCTGCCGCCGCCGATGCCGCCGCCCATGGGCAGCACCTTGGTCAGCCAGATATCGGCGCCCAACGTCGTGCCGGATTGTTCCTGCAGCTTGCGCGCAGCACGCACGATCAGGTTGCTGTCATGCGGCACTGCTTCGATCTCGGTGTGCAGGCGGATCACGCCGTCGTCACGCACGGCAAAGCTCAGTTCGTCGCCGTGATCGAGAAACTGGAACACGGTTTCCAGCTCGTGATAGCCGTCCGCACGGCGGCCGATGATGTGCAGCCACAGGTTGAGCTTGGCCGGAGCGGGCAGGGTGAGGGTCTGCATGTATCAGTGCCCCAGCTGGCGGGGTTGCCAGTCCTTGACCACCAGTGTCACGTCGAGGTCCTTGCCGTGCAGCTTCATACGCTCGGGCAGCCAGTAGCCGTTCTGTTCCGTGTAGCTCAGGTATTGCACCTGCCAGCCGTCCTGGTCGAGGCTGGCCAGGCGGCTGTCGCCGTCCAGGGTCAGCTTGCTCTTGCTGTCGGGGGCCGGCAGGCCGCGGACCCACCAGACCAGGTGTGAGACCGGCAACTGCCAGCCCAGTTGTTCTTCCAGCAGGGCTTCGGGGCTGAGAGCCTCGTAGCGGCCCTGGTTGGCCACTTCCAGTACCACGCCGCCGGGGCGGCCGGTCAGGCGAGCGGCGCCACGGCCCAGCGGGCCGGCCAGGCGAATGTCGTAGTAGTCCTGGCGTTGCAGCCAGAACAGCGTGCCGCTGCCGGAGTCGCGCGGGGCACGGATGCCGACCTTGCCGTTGATCTGCCAGCCATCGAGGCTGCTCAGTTGCTCTTTATGGGCGCGCCACTGCTGCGGGTCGCCGTGGCCCTGCAGGGCCTCGCGACTACCGAAGCCGGCACAGCCGGCCAGCAGGGCGATCAGGGTGAAGGTAATGCAATGGCGCAGGAACATGGCGTTAGAGAGTCTCGGATCCGGTCAGGCGCAGGATGGTCTTGCGCAGGATGGGGCTGTCGGCCTGGGCTTCGAAGCCCTTGGCCCAGACCTGGCGGGCTTCGCGGCGCTTGCCGTTGGCCCATAGCACTTCGCCCAGGTGGGCGGCCACTTCGTGGTCTGGGAAGCTGGCAAAAGCCTTGCGCAGGTAGGTTTCAGCCTCGTCGAGGTTGCCCAGGCGGTAATTGACCCAACCCAGGCTGTCGAGCACCGCCGGGTCATCCGGGGTCAGCTGATGGGCCTTGTCGATCAGCGCCTTGGCTTCGCTGTAGCGGGTGGTGCGGTCGGCCAGGGTGTAGCCGAGGGCGTTCAGGGCCATGGCGTTTTCCGGCTCGCGGGCGATGATGGCGCGCAGGTCTTTTTCCATCTGCGGCAGGTCGTCACGCTTTTCCGCCAGCATGGCACGGGTGTACAGCAGGTTGAGGTCGTCCGGGTAGCGCTGGATGGCTTGCTGCAGCACCTGGCTGGCCTGGGCGTCCTTGTTGTTGTTGCTGTAGCTTTCCGATTCGATCAGGAACAGCTGTATGGCGTAGTCCGGCTGGGATTCGCGGGCATCGGCGAGCAGGCGCGAGGCTTCGGTACCACGGCCGTTGGCAATCAGGATGTCGGCCTGGCGCAGCTGCGCCGGCAGGTAGTCGGGGCCCGGGCCGACCAGGGCGTATTCACGCAGGGCGCCTGCAGGGTCGTGGCGCTCTTCGCGGATGCGGCCCAGGTTCAGGTGCGCGGCGTCGACGTTGCTGTCGCGTTCGATCAGCTCCTGCAGGTAGCCCTCGGCTTCATCCCAGTCCTTGTTTTCCAGGCACACCAGCGCCAGCGAATAGCGCAGCTCGTCGTCCTCGGGGTATTGCTGGACCAGGCTGAGGAACTCGCCCTTGGCATCGGCGATGCGGTCCTGTTCGACCAGGGTGCGCGCGTAGGTCAGGCGCAGGCGCTTGTCGTCCGGGTTGTCGCGAATCGCCCCGCGCAGCAGTGGCAGGGCCTCCGGGCCGCGGTCCAGGGCTTGCAGCAGGCGCGCGCGCAGCAGGACCGGGGCGACTTCGCCGTTTTGCGGCGGGTGCGACTCGAGCAACTCCAAGGCTTCTTCGGCCTTGCCGTCCTGGTTCAGCAGCAGGGCCTTGCCGAACACCAGCTGGCTGTTGTCCGGGTACTTCACCAGCAGGCGTTCGAAGCTTTGCAGCAAGCCGTCGCGGGTGCTCTGGTCGGTTTCGGCGGCGGACAGGGCGAGGAAATCGAAATGGGTGTCGCCTTGGCCCTGCAAGACCTTTTCCATGTAAGTCATGGAGTCGTCATAGCGGCCGGCGCGGGCCAGCTGGATGGCGGCGGCGCGCTGGGCGTCGAGGTTCTGCGGGTCGTTGCGGGCCCAGACCAGGGCGTTGTCCAGTGCCGGTTCGTCGGCGCCGAGGTATTCGGCAATGCGGTAGGCGCGCTCGGAAACCCCCGGGTCCTGGGTTTTCGCGGCCTGGTCGGTGTAGTTGGCCAGGGCGATGTCGAAGCGGTTGCGCTGGCCGGCCAGTTCGGCCACCAGCAGGCTGTAGAGCGTGTCCTGCTTGAACGAGCCATACACCACGGGCTTTTCCGCCTCGCTCTTGTCGGCCTCGGCGACGGGAGGCTCGGCCTTTTGCGGGGCCAGGCTCTGGCAGCCCTGGAGCAGGGCGAAGGCAAGCAGCAATGCGTATGGTTTGTTCATAGAAGGCTTTAAAAAGGACTCACCGGCGGTCGGAGCATGATGACACAAGCGCGGTGGCAAACCCACCTGCGAAGGTATGAAGCTGCGCTTCGCTTATGCAGACCGCGCTGTGCCCGCGCGGTTCGCCGCAGAGCCTGCCACGGCGCCCAGAACACAGAATTTTTGCTCTTGCTCTTGCTTCTGAGCGCGCGATAGTTCAGGCGCCGCAGATTGCGACTTCAGGAGGCCGAGCGAAGGGACTGCGGAGGGAGGTGACGGGCATGGATGCCCGTCAAGCGCTGAGGCCCCATGGATGGGGCCTGCAGCGCGTACTCTCGGGAGCAGGCCCATAGCGAGGGTGCCCCGGAGCGAAGCGTAGGGGCCGGATGATGGGAGCCGACGGTTTTTGGTTCCATTTTGCCACGACAAAAAGGGTTCCGCCGTAAGGGCGTCAAGGTGACGTGGCGCCACTATCGCGAATGAATGTCTACTCGATGTGAATGCCTACACCTGAAAGCAAAAAGCTTAGGGCTGATGTCTCAACAGCCAGCCTCTTGGCGTCCGATGTCACGGAATAGGCCCAAGGGGGCGCAACCAAATGCGAAATAAAATAAGTGCTCCGATAAGTGTTGGGTGCATAGCCCCTAAGACGATCAGGGTGCGCTTCATGCGTATAGGGAAGTTCGTGACCTCATCAAGGTCAACCAAGCTTTTTCGCGCATATATTTTTGGCACTGTTAGTAGTATTGATATTGAGAGTGTGCGCATTACCTTTCCAATTAGGCCTGCTTGTGAAAAGGTTTTTATTCCCGCTCACGAATGCGCTATTCGGTAGTAGTGATTCGATCCTGTCAAGATGATAGATTGATATGTAGAACGATACGCAAAGCGTGACGGTCATGGCGGCCAAAATTATAAATGCAACAATACCCGCTTCAGTGCTCATTCGCTGCCTACCTTTTCATACAATACTTCGCCGAGCGCTTCCCCTACAGCACCGCCAAGCATGCTTCCTCCTGTGGCTCCCGCAGCCCCACCAATAACAGCGCAGACAAGTACGCCTGTACCGACTGTGGGCACGCCAAGAGCGAGACAAATATTAGTGGCAATAGCACCGCCGTAGCTTGTTGCTATCCCTCCCACGGCGACACTGCCTGTCAAGGAAGATCCATGGACGTATTTAGCTTTTCTACACTCATTGTCGCGGCCAGCGGTGCAGGCTTTATGGATTTCAAGACCCGTCGCGGCGACTTCCAGCGCAATACCTATATAGGTGTCTTTTTTGATCAGGTTGGCAGCCCTGACCACACCTATGATCTTAACTGCACACCCCACAATCTCAGTCGTTTGCAAGTCCTTGCCACGCGTCGAGTGCCGGCCTTGAGTTTCCAATGATCGATTGCTGCGGGAGAACTTTGTCCTTGAACAGAATACGAAGTCGTATCTCCATTGGGTCATAGATAGTGAGACAGCACGAGTGCAAGGAATAATATGATGTGAATAGCCCAGAGGTTGACCAAGACAAGCCTTTCACGGCGCGGAAATTTTTGTACTTCCTCGATATCTGCTGCGCCCCTATAAGTGAAGATTTTGGGTGTGGCCAGTAGTGTTGCAATTTGACCAGTTCTTATCAGTTTTCCTATTAGTCCAGCATGCTTATAGTTTTTTATGTTGTCAGATACGATACGAGAGGTGGGTAAGAAAGACTCAAAGTGCTCGGTGTATTTATGTGCAACGTAAATTTGGACAGTAATTGCGATTGCGATTGAGGTGATGAGAATAAGTGCGATCAGACCCGGTTCCATATTGATCATTGCGAGAACTCTCGATATAGGAAGTCACCAAGCACCTCGCCTTTTTCTCCTCCGAAGTCACCGCCTAGCTTCCCCCCTGCGGCAGCACCAATGACTGCGCAGGTAATTGACCCCAAACCGGCCGTCCCTACTCCCAGAGCCGCACATACAAAGGGCGCAACAATGGTCCCTCCTATGTATCCACCTATGCCGCTGCCGGTCAGACCACCGGCTAATGACGCACCATTGAGAAATTTTGCACGCGTGCACTCATCTTCTCTGCCGAGCATACAGGCTTGGCGAATCGCCAGGCCCGTTGCTGCGACATCAAGCGCTATGCCAATGTAAGTACCTTTTTTTATCAAACTGGCAGCCTTGCCTACCCCGGCAACCTTATTCGCATACCCTGCAATCTCACCGGTGTGCAAATAGCGTTTCGTGGATATGGCCAGTGTCCTTTTAATCGATCCCTTGTTACGCAAATCCGAGCCGAACGCCGCCAGTTTGCCCAACTGTTCGTCAAGCTTCGAGAACAGTGCCGCACGCTTGGCATAAAACTGGTCACGGTTTTTGAGCGTCCCTGAACCCAGATGTTCTCTGTGCAATTTCTCGATCTCCAGCAACGTGTCCTGAATGGCCTTCAGATGCCTGCTCCAGCCGTCGCTGACCACGCCTGCGCCCAGTGAAGCATGGGCAAGCAAGCTCTTCAGCAACTCGAAATTATCCAGAAAAAACTCATCAGCCCCCTGGCCACTGCGCATCAGCCCCATATGCGTGATGGAGGCCTGAGACATCAGATAAGCCTCCTGACTGGTACACGAAGGTGTAGACCAGTCGCCGACGATCACCAGTTCGCCGCTTCTGACCACACTGTTGTAAATGTGTGCATTCAGGATGTCGAACTTGCTTGCGGCATGCCCGCCAAGCGCAAGGCCGGCCTTGAGCGTGTGATAGTTCTGCATCCTGGGGTTGATGAAAGCGCGGGCTTCGTACATGGCGATACCTCACGCGTACTTCTTGTTGCCGATCCGGTCCCAACCACCGGCAATATTGCCGCCGCCCGAGCCGTCGATGCGCTTCTGCAGGGTATAGGTGGTCTTGATTCTGCCGTAATCGAGGCGAACCACCTCGATAGGCACGCCGTCGGCGGCGCTCTGGGCGTAATCGGCAATGATCACTTCTTCTAGGATGATCTCGTAGTACTTCAGCTTGTCACCGCCCGCGCGGCACAGCGCGAGTTTGACTTCCTTGAGATGCTGCCCCGCGCAACTGGCCTCCATGAGTTTGCAACTGGCGCTGTCGAGAAACTTGGTAAAAGTGAAATGGCTCACTTCGGTGCGCCCCGAAGTGGCACCCCCTGCCGAGCTTGCAGTGGCAGAGGGGCTTTGGCTTACACCGAAATCATAACCGGTGACTTCAATCCACTTGCCGTACTTCTCGTCCAAGGCTTCGCCTGGAATATCGTCGATTTTCAAATACGCGTCCAAAGCCATATCTACCGCTCCTTGGTCATCATGTGGGTGAGGAATATCGATGTAGCGGCGTCAAGGCTAGGCGCGGAAAGAGGGTGGAGCAACAGCTGGGCATGTATTTGGGAAAAGGACTACAAGACTGTGGATAAGTCTTGTAGAGATATGTCAAAAGTCCTCTCGACTTGGTCGGTGTAATTAACTAAGGAGATGTCGAGCCGATGGTTCTGGTTCTTGCTTCTAAGCGCGCGGTAGTTCAGGCGCCGCCGATTGCGACTTCAGGAGGCCGAGCGAAGGGACTGCGGAGGGAGGTGACGGGCATGGATGCCCGTCAAGCGCTGAGGCCCCATGGATGGGGCCTGCAGCGCGTACTCCCGGGAGCAGGCCCGTAGCGAGGGGACCCCGGAGCGAAGCGTAGGGGCCGGATGATGGGAGCCGACGGTTTTTGGTTCCTTTTTGCCACGACAAAAAGGGACCCGCCGTAAGGGCGGAAAGGTGACTTTGCGCCGCCGTCACGAATGAATGCCTGCTCGATGTGAATGCCCACCTCCAAAAAGCCAAAAAGCCAAAAAGCTTAAGCGACGGTTTTGATATGGCGAACAGTCCGTATGCGATGGCGACGCTGACTCACCTTTTCGCCCTTACGGCGAGTCACTTTTTGCCAAACGCGGCAAAAAGTAACCAAAAAACGCTGCGCTCCCATCATCCGGCCCCTACGCTGCGCTCCGGGGTTCCCTCACTCCGGCCTTGCTCCCGGGAGTACGCGCTGCAGGCCCCATCCATGGGGCCTCAGCGCTTGACGGGCATCCATGCCCGTCACCTCCCTCCGCAAGGCCTGCGTTCGGCCTCCTGAAGTCGCGAAGATCAAGATCAAGATCAAAAGCCAGATCAAAAGCCAGATCAAAAGCGGGGGTGTGAGCTGAAGTTGCCGCTGATGCTGGCCTGAAGCCGGCGATAGCCGCAGCGCTATCAGCGCAATAGCGAACGGTGGTTGTCCTGAAACCTGCGAAAGAGGACAATTATCGGCTTCCCGTCACAACCAGCGACCTTGCATGGCCTTTCTTGCACTTGGTATCAACCATAAGACTGCCTCGGTAGACGTACGCGAGCGCGTGGCGTTTACCCCAGAGCAGCTGGTAGACGCCCTGCAGCAGCTCTGCCGGCTGACATCCAGCCGCGAAGCGGCGATTCTGTCGACCTGCAACCGTAGCGAGCTCTATATCGAGCAGGACCACCTGTCCGCCGATGCCGTGCTGCAATGGCTCGCCGACTACCACCGCCTCAGCCTGGACGAGCTGCGCGCCAGCGCCTACGTGCACGAAGAGCACGAGGCGGTAAAGCACATGATGCGGGTGGCCTCCGGCCTGGACTCGCTGGTGCTCGGCGAACCGCAGATCCTCGGCCAGATGAAGTCCGCCTATGCCGTGGCGCGTGAGGCCGGCACCGTCGGCCCGTTGCTCGGGCGCCTGTTCCAGGCCACCTTCAGTGCCGCCAAGCAGGTGCGCACCGACACTGCCATCGGCGAAAACCCGGTGTCGGTGGCGTTTGCCGCGGTCAGCCTGGCCAAGCAGATCTTCAGCGACCTGGGCCGCAGCCAGGCCCTGCTGATCGGTGCTGGCGAAACCATCACCCTGGTCGCCCGCCACCTGCATGAGCAGGGCGTGCGCCGTATCGTCGTGGCCAACCGTACCCTTGAGCGGGCCAGCATCCTGGCCGAGCAGTTCGGTGCGCACGCGGTTCTGCTGGCCGACATCCCACAGGAACTGGCCAACAGCGATATCGTCATCAGTTCCACTGCCAGCCAGTTGCCGATCCTTGGCAAGGGTGCTGTCGAGAGCGCGCTGAAGCAGCGCCGGCACAAGCCGATTTTCATGGTCGACATTGCCGTACCGCGCGATATCGAAACCGAAGTCGGCGAACTGGATGACGTCTACCTGTACACTGTCGATGACCTGCACGACGTTGTGGCAGAAAACCTCAAAAGTCGCCAGGGCGCGGCCCAGGCCGCCGAAGAGCTGGTGTCGGTGGGGGCAGAGGACTTCATGCTGCGCCTGCGCGAGCTGGCCGCGGTGGATGTGCTCAAGGCCTATCGCCAGCAATGCGAGCGCCTGCGCGACGAAGAACTGCAAAAGGCCCAGCGGCTGCTGGCCAACGGCGGCAACCCCGAAGACGTACTGGCCCAACTGGCCCGGGGGCTGACCAACAAACTCCTGCACGCGCCCAGCGTGCAATTGAAAAGGCTCTCGGCCGAGGGCCGCCTCGATGCGCTGGCCATGGCCCAGGAACTCTTTGCCCTCAACGAGGGCTCGACGGACAAATCCCCGCAATGAAAGCGTCGCTGCTGAACAAACTGGAAATCCTCCAGGACCGCTTCGAAGAACTCACCGCTCTGCTTGGTGATGCCGAGGTCATTTCCGACCAGACGCGCTTTCGCGCCTATTCCCGTGAATACGCCGAAGTCGAGCCGGTCTACGCTGCTTATAAAGAGTGGCGCAAAGTCCAGGACGACCTCGAAGGTGCCCAGGCGCTGCTCAAGGACAGTGACCCGGACCTGCGCGAAATGGCCGTGGAAGAAGTGCGTGAAGCCAAGGAACAACTGCTGACGCTGGAGTCGCAGCTGCAACGCATGCTGTTGCCCAAGGACCCCAACGACGGCCGCAACGTGTTCCTCGAAATCCGCGCCGGCACCGGTGGCGACGAGGCGGCGATCTTCTCCGGCGACCTGTTCCGCATGTATTCACGCTACGCCGAAAAGCGTGGCTGGCGCCTGGAAATCCTCTCCGAGAACGAAGGCGAGCACGGCGGCTACAAGGAAATCATCGCCCGCGTCGAAGGCGAGAGCGTGTACGGCAAGCTCAAGTTCGAGTCTGGCGCGCACCGCGTGCAGCGCGTGCCCGAGACCGAATCCCAGGGCCGTATCCACACCTCCGCGTGCACCGTGGCGGTACTGCCCGAGCCGGACGAGCAGGCGGCTATCGAGATCAACCCGGCCGACCTGCGGGTGGATACCTATCGCGCATCCGGTGCCGGCGGCCAGCACGTCAACAAGACCGACTCGGCGATCCGGATCACCCACTTGCCCACCGGTATCGTGGTCGAGTGCCAGGAAGAGCGCTCGCAGCACAAGAACCGTGCCCGCGCCATGTCCTGGCTGTCGGCCAAGCTCAACGACATGCAGACCAGCGCCGCGCAGAACGCCATCGCCACCGAGCGCAAGCTGCTGGTCGGCTCTGGCGACCGTTCCGAGCGCATCCGTACGTACAATTATCCACAGGGGCGGGTGACCGACCACCGTATCAACCTGACCCTGTACTCGCTGGACGATATCCTCGCCGGCGGGGTGGAGGCGGTGATCGAACCGCTGCTGGCCGAATACCAGGCCGATCAACTGGCCGCTCTGGGGGACTGATGACCATCATCGCCAGCCTGCTGCGCAACGCGCAGTTGCCAGATTCGCCTACCGAGCGGCTGGATGCCGAGTTGCTGTTGGCCGCGGCCATCGGCAAATCGCGCAGCTACCTGCACACCTGGCCCGAGCGAATCGTCAGCAGCGAAGATGCCGAGACCTATGCTGGCTACCTGCAGCGCCGCCGTGGCGGCGAACCGGTCGCCTACATTCTCGGGCTGCAGGGCTTCTGGAAGATCGACCTGGAAGTGGCACCGCATACCCTGATCCCGCGGCCGGATACCGAGCTGCTGGTCGAAGCTGCCCTTGAACTGCAACCCGCCACGCCGGCCAAGGTCCTTGACCTGGGCACCGGCACCGGCGCGATTGCCTTGGCCCTGGCCAGCGATCGCCCGGCCTGGCAGGTGACCGCAGTGGACCGCGTGGAGGAGGCTGCAGCCCTGGCTGAGCGCAACCGCCAGCGGCTGGGCCTGGCAAACGCCCAGGTACGGCTCAGCCACTGGTTCGACAGTCTGGCCGGCGAGCGTTTCGACCTGATTGTCAGCAACCCGCCCTACATCGCTGCCGCAGACCCGCATTTGGTCGCCGGTGATGTACGCTTCGAGCCCAGCAGTGCGCTGGTGGCCGGTGCTGATGGCCTGGACGATCTGCGCGTGATAGTTGCCCAGGCGCCCGCGCACCTGGTACCGGGTGGCTGGTTACTGCTGGAACACGGCTATGATCAGGCAGCGGCGGTGCGCGCCTTGCTGGCTGAACAAGGCTTCATCGAGGTCGCCAGCCGCACGGACCTGGGCGGCCATGAACGCATTACCCTGGGGCGCCTGCCATGCTGAGTGATCAGGAACTGCTGCGTTACAGCCGGCAGGTTTTGCTGGCCCAGATCGACATCGACGGCCAGTTGCGGCTCAAGCAGAGCAAGGCGCTGATCGTCGGGCTTGGCGGCCTTGGCTCGCCCGTCGCCTTGTACCTGGCCGCCGCCGGGGTCGGTGAGCTGCACCTGGCGGACTTTGACACCGTCGACCTGACCAACCTGCAACGCCAGGTGATCCACGACAGTGCGAGCGTGGGCATGAGCAAGGTCGATTCGGCCCTGCAGCGCCTGCAGGCAATCAACCCGGAAATCAGCCTGGTTGCCCATCGCCAGGCTCTGGACGAGGACTCGCTGGCGGCCGCTGTGGCAGCGGTCGACCTGGTGCTGGACTGCTCTGACAATTTCGGTACCCGCGAGGCGGTCAACGCTGCCTGCGTCGCGGCTGGCAAGCCGCTGGTCAGCGGTGCGGCGATCCGCCTGGAAGGGCAGTTGTCGGTGTTCGACCCACGGCGTGACTACAGCCCTTGCTACCATTGCCTGTACGGCCATGGCAGCGAAGCCGAACTGACCTGCAGCGAAGCCGGCGTGATCGGCCCATTGGTGGGCCTGGTAGGCAGCCTGCAGGCGCTGGAGGCGATGAAGCTGCTGGCCGGGTTCGGCGAGCCGCTGGTCGGCCGCCTGCTGTTGATCGATGCTCTCGGCACTCGTATCCGCGAATTGCGGGTCAAGCGCGACCCGGCTTGTGCGGTCTGTGGTAAGCGCGATGGCTGAGCGATCGGCGCCGGTCGGCGTGATGGACTCCGGGGTTGGCGGCTTGTCGGTACTCGCCGAGATCCAGCGCCTGCTGCCCAACGAGACGCTGCTGTACGTGGGCGATTGCGGCCACATACCCTACGGAGAGAAGTCGCCGGACTATATCCGTGAGCGTCTCCGGCGCATTGCTGCGTTCTTCCATGAACAGGGCGCCAAGGCCATGGTACTGGCCTGCAATACCGCCACGGTGGCGGCGGTGGCCGACCTGCGCGAGTTGTACCCGAACTGGCCGCTGGTGGGCATGGAGCCGGCGGTGAAGCCCGCTGCCGCCGCTACGCGCTCTGGCGTGGTCGGTGTGCTGGCCACTACCGGTACCCTGCAGAGTGCCAAGTTCGCTGCCTTGCTCGATCGTTTTGCCAATGACGTACAGGTCATCACCCAACCTTGCCCGGGCCTGGTCGATCTGATCGAGACCGGTGACCTGGCCAGCCCGGCGCTGCGCCAGTTGCTGCAAGGTTATGTGCAGCCGTTGCTGGCCGCTGGCTGTGATACGTTGATTCTCGGTTGCACCCATTACCCCTTCCTGCGCCCGTTGCTGGCCGGCATGGTGCCAGCCGACGTCGCCATCATCGATACCGGTGCTGCAGTGGCGCGCCAACTGCAGCGGCTGCTGGGCGCGGATGACCTGTTGGCCGATGGGCCGGCCAGGGATACCCGCTTCTGGACCAGTGCCGATCCGCAATCTCTCAGGAAGATCCTGCCTTTGCTGTGGCATAAGTCGGACAGTGTGCAAAGCTTTTCATTGTGAAAAAAACGTGAAAAGAAGCTGAACTATTGTACCGCTGCCGTTTTCTACCGCCTTGCCTGAAATGAGGCGGATACCAATAACAGCAAAGAAGGATGTTGCTCATGAAGAAGCTGCTCGGCTTGGCGGCGGCTGCCGTCTTCACCCTGGGGCACTCACTGTCGGCGCAGGCTGCCGACGTTTCGTTTTCGGTGGGGCAGACCGGTGACTCGACCATGGTCTACCGGTTGGGGCTGCAATCGAATTGGGAAGCGAGTTGGTGGCAGACCAGCGTCGGGCGCCTGACGGGGTATTGGGATGGGGCCTACAGCTATTGGGATGGTGACGAGACCGCGAGCAACCATAGCCTGTCGTTCGCGCCGGTGTTCGTCTACGAGTTTGCCGGGGAGTCGGTGAAGCCTTATATAGAGGCTGGGATTGGCGTGGCGGCATTCTCCAGCACCGAGCTGGAAGACAACGAGCTGGGCTCGGCATTCCAGTTCGAGGATCGCATCGGCTTTGGATTGCGCTTTGCCGGTGGGCATGAGATTGGCGTGCGGGCGATTCACTATTCCAACGCGGGCATCAAGCAGCCCAACGATGGGGTGGAGAGCTATAGCCTGCATTACCGCATGACGCTCTGAGCTCTCCTTCCACGGGGGCTCGCATTGCCTGAGGTACCTGAGGAGCAACTGTCTTGCCCCATTACTCAGGCTACCTCATTACCCTGTAGGAGCAGCCTTGTGCTGCGAAGGGGGCGGTAGGGCAGCAGATGTTCTTCTGCAGTAATGGTCTCTTCGCAGCACAAGGCTGCTCCTACAGGCCCTGCGCATGGCTTCAAGTCGATGTGGTCTAGGTGGAAGCCGGTACGGTCACTACATCGATTGCTTGTGTGACAAAGGCCACAGGCCATTGAGATCCAAAGCCTCCAGCACAAGCTCGGGCTCCCTCTGCGGCCACCGCCGCAGCAACTCTTCCGCCGCATTCTGCGGCGTCCACGCCTCCGGTATCGCCTGCGCCGGTGTCACGGGTGTCTTCAGCGACTGCGGCCCCACCACGGTCAGCTCAACCCCCTGCGCCTTCAACGCCTGACGCTGCTCGCGCATCCATTGCGGCATGTTGTTCCAGCCCGCAGGCACCTGCGTCGGTGCATGCAACTGCAGCGCTGAATAACGGTTGAACACCGCCATCACCTGCGGCGAGTCACCCTTCGCCAACAACGGCAGCGCACTGGCCAGGCAATGCTCGCCGGCCAACTGGTTGTCCGTGACGATCGCCTCGAACAACTCGCTGTCAGCCACATCGTCCGCCAGGTAATCGCTGGTACCGGCGTTGATGATCAAGCCATCCAGCGCGCACCAGGCATGGCAGATCTGCTGGCTGGCCTGGGCCGCCTGATGTTCTTCGTGCAACTGCCACGGCAAGCGCAACAGCTGGCTGCCATAGCGTGCACCCAAGGCATCCAGTGCCTCGCCATGCTTCGCGCTTGCAGCTACCCGGTGTCCTTGCCCGAGCAGCCCCTCCACTAAAGCCAGGCCAAGTCCATTGCCTGCTCCCGTCACCCAGATACTGCGTGCGTTGTTCAAGATGCTGCCCTCTGATCCTGCCGGCGCGGGAGGTTCTTGAATGCCTCCAGTGCGCGCTGACGACTGCTGTCGAGATCGACAATTGGACTGTGGTAGGAATATCTAGCAAAAAGATCGGCCGACTTCACGGGGAAATGAATGGCTTTTTCATCCACCCCCTGCAATTCCGGCAGCCAGTGCCGAATGAAACGCCCTTGCGGGTCGAATCGCTGCGACTGTGAAACCGGGTTGAAGATGCGGAAATAGGGCACTGCGTCGGTGCCAGTGGACGCGCTCCACTGCCAACCGCCGTTGTTGGCGGCCAGGTCGCCGTCTATCAAGTGGCGCATGAAATGCCGCTCGCCCTTGCGCCAGTCGATCAGCAGGTTCTTGCTGAGGAACATGGCCACGATCATGCGCAGGCGGTTGTGCATCCACCCGGTGTGCAGCAGTTGGCGCATGGCGGCGTCGATGATCGGGAAGCCGGTTCGGCCCTGTTCCCATGCTTCGAGGTCGGCCGGTGCATCGCGCCAGGGCAGGGCTTCGGTCTGGGCGCGGAAGGCGCGGTGACGCGAGACCTGTGGATAACCGGTCAGGATGTGTTTGTAGAATTCGCGCCAGAGCAGCTCGTTGATCCAGGTTTGCACGCCGCTGCTGCCGCTGTCGAACTCGCCGCGGTTGCTGGCCAGGGCACCGTGCAGGCACTGGCGTGGCGAGATCACGCCGGCGGCCAGATAGGCGGAGAGCTGGCTGGTACCGGGCTTTGCAGGCAAGTCACGCAGCTGTTGGTAATCGTCGATGGTTTCATCGAGAAAACGGGTCAGCCGCACCTGCGCTTCGGCTTCGCCGGCCGGCCAGTGGTCGCGCAGCGCCTGCGCGGGTTTTTCGAAGCCGTCCACGTGCTGTGGGATCGGGTCGCTGCTGACCTGCAGCGGTGCCTGGCGTTTTATCTGGCGGGCCAGGGCAGGGAGGCTGCGGTGCAGGTGCTCCAGGCAGCTCTTCTTGAACTGGCTGAACACCTGGAAGTAGTCGCCGCCGCGGGTAAGGATGGTGCCCGGGCGGAACAACAGCTGGTCGAGGTGGCTGTGGGCCTGGATGGCTGACTTTTCCAGCAGCGCGCGGGTGGCGTCGTCGCGACATTGCTCGTTGATGCCGTACTCCTCGTTCCAGTGCACGCTTTGCACCTGATGTTGGCGGCAGACATCGAGTACGGCCTGTGGCGCCTGGTCCCAGGTGTCGATCCTGCGGATCAGCAGGGGGATGTTCAAGCGCTCCAGCGACTGGCGCAGGTCGCGCAGGTTGCGCAGCCAGAAGTCGACTTTGCAGGCGGCGTCGTCGTGGGCCAGCCATTGCCCGGGGCTGACCAGCCACAGTGCGAGGGTCGGGCCGCGTTCGCTGGCGGCGGCTAGCGCGGTGTTGTCATCGATGCGCAGGTCGCTGCGCAGCCAGGTCAGGTGCATGGTGCGGTCATCTCTCCAGGCTGGCGGTCATGGGCTTGCAGCAAACGCAATGCCGCCTGCGGGGTATCGAACAGAGCAAGATTGGGCAGCCCCAGGGCGCGCAGCCGGGTTTCATGCAGCGCCAGCGTCGGCCCGCCAGCTAGGGTCGGCACGGGCAGGTTGGACAGGGTACGGTGCAACGCCTTGTCATCGATACGTGGCCCCAGGTGCAGGAGCACGGCGCGTGGCTTGAGCATGGTGGCTGCGCGTTGCAGGTGCGCGCCAGCAATGGTGTGCTCCAGCACTTCAACCGGCAGGCCGTTGCTGGTGAACAGCCAGGCGCACAACCACAAACCGGGGCTGAAAGTGTGTTCGCTGTCTTCGGCCAGCAAGATGGCAGGCCCATGCAGTAACTGGTTGTCGTGGTAGACCCTGGCGCCCAGCTTGCTGCGCAACCAGCTGTGGAAAAACACCTGTTCCAGCCGTGCGTTGAAATAGTTGCGCCAGCGCAGGTCGAGGAGGTCGAGCAGCGGCAACAGCAATTGCTCGCACAGAGTGACGGCCGGGTACAGGGCCATCGCCTGGTTGAGCTGCTGGTCGAGGGCGCGCTGCGACAGCGTGGCGATGGCCTCGATCAGTTGGAACTGCCGGGCTTGCCAGTCGCCTTTCGGCGGCGTGCTGGCCGGTTTGTCGAGCAGCTCTCGTACCTGGCCGACGGAGGCGCCGCGCTGCAGCCAGGCAAGGATCGCTTCTACTCGTTTGACCTGCTCCAGCCGATACAGGCGATGGCCCTTGGCGGTACGTTGGGGCTTGAGCAGGCCGTAGCGGCGCTCCCAGGCTCGCAGGGTGACGGGATTGACGCCCGTGCGGCGAGCCAGTTCGCCGATGGGCAACAGGATCTCAGACGGCATTGCGCAGGCCCAGGCTCTCGGGGTGCGGCTGAAGGTAGGCCTGCTGCTGCAGATACGGATCGGGATGCTTGCGCAAATGGTGCTTGAGCAGGGTCAGCGGCACTACCAGCGGCACCACGCCTTGCTGGTATTGGCCGATGATGGCCTGCAGCTCGGCTTTGTCCTGCCGTGTGAGGATGTCCTTGAAGTAGCCGCTCAGATGCTGCAGCACGTTGCAATGAGTGCCGCGGCTGGCACAGCGGCGCAGAGCCTGCATCAGCTGGCTGAAGTAGCGCGGGCCGATGCTTTGCGGGTCATCGTCCTTGCTCATGCTGCCGAGCAGGCGCCCGAGGCTGCGATAGGCCTGCGGGTTGTTGGCCATCAACAGGTACTTGTAGCGTGAGTGGAATCGCACCAGAGCGCCACGGCTCAGGCCTTCGGCCAGCAGGCGCTGCCAGTCGGCGTAGGCGTACACGCGGCTGATGAAGTTCTCGCGCAGTACGGGGTCGTGCAGGCGGCCTTCTTCTTCTACCGGCAGGTCCGGCCGCCGTGCGCAGAACGCCTGGGCATACACTCCCCGCCCACCGTGAAAGGCAGGGTGGCCATTGTCCTGGTATACCTTGACCCGCTCCAGGCCACAGGAAGGCGATTTCTGCATGAAGATGTAGCCGCAGATATCATCGAGTTCCGCCGCCATTTGCTCGCCATAGCTGCGCAGCGGCCCGGTCAGGTCCATTCCGGGGTTGCGGGTGCCTACCACTTCCGGCTGCTCGGGGTCGCCGACCAGGCGGATCGGGTCGCGCGGCACGCCCAGGCCGATGGCCACCTCCGGGCATACCGGCAACCAGTCGAAATGTTCCTCGAGTTGCATACGGCACAGGTCGGAGGCCTTGTGGCCGCCGTTATAGCGCACGCTGTGCCCGGTCAGGCAGGCGCTGATGGCGATACGCGGCTTGCTGTGGGCGGATGAGTCGTGCATGGGCTGCCTCCAAAAACCTGTACGAGACAAAATAGTTGTACAGGTTCATTCCAGCACAGCCCGGAAGTTATGCAAACAGTTTTTTTTGTATAACCCTACATCACTCGAGATGTTCGAGCAGCCGACGCGCCGCTTCCTGGCCACTGAGCCAGGCGCCTTCGACACGGCCGGACAGGCACCAGTCGCCGCAGGCATACAAGCCTTGGTCAGCATCGGCCAGCGCGCCCCATTCATGGTTGCTGCTCGGACGGGCATACAGCCAGCGGTGGGCCAAGGCAAAAGTAGGTGCGGGCACCACACAGCCAACCAGCTCGGCGAATTCGCCCCACAGCTGTTCGATCACTTCCTCCTTGGGCAGGTCGATGTGTTGCCGGCTCCAGTCCGAGGTGGCGTGCAGTACCCAGGTGTCGAGCTGCTCGTCACGCTCGGGCTTGCTGCGGTTGCGCGCCAGCCAGTCGAGCGGGTTGTCCTGCACGAAGCAGCCTTGCATCGGGGTGTCCAGCGGGGTCTGGAAGGCCAGGGCGACGGCCCAGGTGGGCTCCATCTGCACACCGGCGGCCACGGCCGCGAGCTTCGGGGTAGCGGCAAGCAGCGGCGTGGCCTGCGGTGCCGGCACGGCGATCACCACGCGGCTGTAGGGGCCGTGGCTGCAGCCTTCGGTGTCCTGCAGGTGCCAGTACTGCTTGCCGCGGAACACTTCGGCGATGCGGCAGCCGAAGTTGACCGTCACGTCCTTGAGCAGGCCGCGGGTGATTGCACTCATGCGCGGCACGCCCACCCAGCGCGTCTGCTCGTCGGGGGAGGGGCTGAGTTCACCATCGCGGTAGTTGTACAGCTGTGGCTTCCATTGCGCGGCCCAACCGGCGGCAACCCATTGCTGTACCTGCTCGACGAAGCGGCGGTCACGGGCCGTGAAGTATTGGGCGCCGAGGTCCAGCGCGCCAGCTTCGCTGCGCTTGCTGGCCATGCGCCCGCCACTGCCGTGGCCCTTGTCGAACAAATGCACGGATTGCCCGGCCTTCTGCAAGGCCTGGGCGGCTGACAGACCGGCGATACCGGCCCCGATGATGGCGATAGGTACTGTCATGATGGCCTCTTCAAACCTTGCTGTAAGCAGACTACGCTGTCAGGCAAACCTGTACAATGCTCAAATGTTGTATAAGGTTATTCCGTGTTGGCAGGCAGGTTGGCCTATGTTTATCCGAGAGCGTCGGGTCAAAAAAGTGCCTTGATGTTAAAAATAGACCACCGCCGCATTCTGCGAGGACACAGCCATGCATATATTGCTGACAGGCGGCACCGGGTTGATTGGCAAGCACCTGTGCCAGTACTGGCTCGGCCAGGGTCATCGCCTGACGGTGTGGAGTCGGCGGCCTGAACAGGTGCCGAAAATTTGTGGGACCGGCGTGCGTGGCGTCGCCCGCCTGGAGCAACTGGAGGCGGACGATCAGCTGGACGCGGTGATCAACCTCGCCGGCGCCCCGATTGCCGACCGGCCCTGGACGGCGACCCGGCGCAACCTGCTGTGGGCCAGCCGCGTCACCCTCACCGAGCAGTTGCTGGCCTGGCTGGGCAGCCGCGAACAGCGCCCGGAAGTGTTGATTTCCGGCTCGGCGGTGGGCTGGTATGGAGACGGTGGCGAACGCGAGCTGACCGAGGCTTCACCGCCGGTGCGCGAAGATTTCGCCAGCCAGCTGTGCATCGCCTGGGAAGAGACGGCGCTGCGTTCCCAGGCCCAGGGCATTCGCGTGGTGCTGGTGCGTACCGGGTTGGTTCTGGCCAGTGATGGCGGCTTTTTGTCGCGCCTGCGCCTGCCCTTCAAACTGGGGCTGGGCGGGCCTTTGGGCGACGGGCGGCAGTGGATGCCTTGGGTCCATATAGACGACCAGGTCGCCCTGATTGATTTTCTCTTGCAGCACAAGGATGCCAGCGGTCCTTATAATGCCTGCGCCCCGGAGCCGGTGCGCAACCGCGAGTTCGCCAGGCGCCTGGGCCGCACCTTGCACCGGCCGGCGCTGCTGCCAGTGCCGGCACTGCTGCTCAAGGCGGGGCTGGGTGAGCTGTCGACCCTGCTACTCGGCGGCCAGCGCGCCCGCCCGGCACGCTTGCTGGCGGCAGGCTTCACCTTCCGCTTCAACGATTTGCAATCGGCTCTGGACAACCTGTCCAGCCGCCTCTGACATAGGACGCTGCATGACCGATCACGCCCTGCTGCTGGTCAACCTGGGTTCCCCGGCCTCCACCTCGGTGGCCGATGTGCGCCGCTACCTCAACCAGTTCCTCATGGACCCGTATGTGATCGACCTGCCCTGGCCGGTACGGCGCCTGCTGGTGTCGCTGATCCTGATCAAGCGCCCGGAGCAGTCGGCGCATGCCTATGGCTCGATCTGGTGGGAGGAGGGCTCGCCGCTGGTAGTGCTGACCCGTCGCCTGCAGGCGGCGATGGTCGAGCACTGGCCCCATGGCCCGGTGGAGATTGCCATGCGCTATGGCCAGCCGGCCTTGCCTGAGGTGCTGGAGCGCCTGGTGGCCCAGGGTGTGCGCAAGGTGACCCTGGCGCCGCTGTATCCACAGTTCGCTGACAGCACGGTGACCACTGTGGTGGAACTGGCCAGGCAGACGGTCAGTGAACGCCAGTTGCCGTTGCAACTTCGCGTGCTGCAGCCATTCTACGAGCACCCGGACTACATCGAGGCACTGGTCGCCAGCGCCCGGCCTTACCTGGAGCAGGATTACGATCACCTGTTGCTGAGCTTCCATGGCTTGCCGGAGCGCCACTTGAAGAAGCTGGACCCTACCGGCAAGCATGACTTCCAGGCGGCCGATTGCTGCAAGGATGCCAGTGCCGACATGCGCGCGGTCTGCTACCGCGGGCAGTGCCTGGCAACGGCCAGGGCCTTTGCTCAGAAGATGGGCATACCCGATGGCAAATGGTCGGTGTCGTTCCAGTCACGACTGGGGCGGGCCAAGTGGATCGAACCCTATACCGAGGCGCGGCTGGACGAGCTGGCCAAGGCTGGGGTGAAGAAGCTGCTGGTAATGTGCCCGGCGTTCGTGGCCGATTGCATCGAGACCCTGGAAGAGATCGGCATGCGCGGGAGCGAGCAGTTTGTCGAGGCCGGCGGGCAGGAGCTGGTGCTGGTGCCTTGCCTGAATGATCACCCGGAGTGGGTGAAGGCGCTGGCGGGGATGTGCGAAAAGGCCTGACTTTCAGGTTGCCTGTACTGGCCCTATCGCCGGCAAGCCAGCTCCCACAGGTATTCCACAGTTCTCGAAATCTGTGGGATACCTGTGGGAGCTGGCTTGCCGGCGATAGGGCCAGGTCAGGCTAAAGCCGAATCAAGGCAACTGATCATCCAGCTTCTTGTGCTTCCAGCCATCATTGCCCGGCAAGATCAGGTTCAGGGCGATAGCCACGATCGCGCACAGGGCGATGCCCTTCAGGCCCCAGTCATCCGGGCCATCACCACTGCCGATCAGTACGCCGCCGATACCGAACACCAGTGTCACCGACACGATCACCAGGTTGCGCGCTTCAGCCAAGTCGATCTTGTGGCGGATCATGGTGTTCATGCCCACCGCCGCGATCGAGCCGAACAGCAGGCACAGGATGCCACCCATCACCGGTACCGGGATGCTTTGCAGTAGTGCGCCGAACTTGCCGATGAAGGCGAGGGTGATAGCGAAAATCGCCGCCCAGGTCATGATCTTCGGGTTGTAGTTCTTGGTCAGCATCACCGCGCCGGTGACTTCGGCATAGGTGGTGTTGGGCGGGCCGCCGAACAGGCCGGCTGCGGTGGTGGCCAGGCCGTCGCCCAGCAGGGTGCGGTGCAGGCCGGGCTTCTTCAGGTAGTCGCGGCCGGTCACGCTGCCGACTGCGATCACCCCGCCGATGTGCTCGATCGCCGGTGCCAGGGCAACCGGGACGATGAACAGGATGGCCTGCCAGTTGAATGCTGGCGCGGTGAAGTTGGGCAGCTCCAGCCACGGCGCGGCGGCGATCTTGGCAGTGTCGACCACGCCAAAGGCGAACGACAGGGCAAAGCCTACGAACACGCCGGCAATGATCGGCACCAGACGGAAGATGCCCTTGCCGAACACGGCAACGATCAGCGTTGTCAGCAGGGCCGGCATCGAGATCATCATGGCGGTCTTGTACGGCAGCAGCACGCTGCCGTCACCGGCCTTGCCCATCGCCATGTTGGCGGCGATCGGCGCCATGGCCAGGCCGATGGAGATGATCACCGGGCCGATCACCACCGGCGGCAGCATGCGGTCGATGAAGCCAGTGCCTTTGATTTTTACCATCAGGCCCATGAAGGTGTACACGAAACCTGCGGCCATCACACCACCCATGGTCTCGGCCAGGCCGAACTGGCCCTTGGCGAGGATGATCGGGGTGATGAAAGCAAAGCTCGAGGCCAGGAACACGGGTACCTGGCGGCCGGTGACCAGCTGGAACAGCAGGGTGCCGATGCCGGCAGTGAACAGCGCTACGTTCGGATCGAGGCCGGTGATCAGTGGCATCAGCACCAGCGCGCCAAATGCCACGAAGAGCATCTGCGCGCCCGAAACGACCTGGCGCCAGAGCGGGTCGTTGAAGCCGTCCTGCATGGTCAGGCGTCCTTTTGCTTGGTGCCGAAGATCTTGTCACCGGCATCGCCCAGGCCCGGCACGATGTAGCCGTGTTCGTTCAGGCGCTGGTCGATCGAGGCGGTGTAGATCTGCACGTCCGGGTGGGCTTTTTCAACCACTTCGATGCCTTCTGGCGCAGCGACCAGGACCATGGCTCGGATCTCTTTGCAGCCGGCCTTTTTCAGCAGGTCGATGGTGGCGACCATCGAACCGCCGGTGGCCAGCATCGGGTCGATGATCAGGGCCAGGCGCTGGTTGATGTCCGGCGCGAGCTTTTCCAGGTAGGTGTGGGCTTCGAGGGTTTCCTCGTTGCGGGCAACGCCGACGGCGCTGACCTTGGCGCCCGGGATCAGGCTGAGCACGCCGTCGAGCATGCCGATGCCGGCTCGCAGGATCGGTACCACGGTAATCTTCTTGCCGGCGATTTTTTCAACTTGCACCTTGCCGCACCAGCCATCGATCTCGTAGGTTTCGAGCGGCAGGTCCTGGGTGGCTTCGTAGGTCAGGAGCGCGCCGACTTCCTGGGCAAGTTCGCGAAAATTCTTGGTGCTGATATCGGCACGGCGCATCAGGCCGAGCTTGTGGCGGATCAGCGGATGGCGGATCTCACGAGTGGGCATAGGGGGCTCCGAAAGGCGGGCAAAAAAACCGCGCTAGATTAATCTATTCAGCCTGTGCTGTCGTCTGGTCATTCTGGACGTTAGTCCATAAATGCTTGATCTGTGACGAGCGGATGCGTACCTTTGCCCGCTTTTCCAAAATGCACCCCCGGAGAGCGCCATGTCCGCCGATCTCGAGCATATCCGTCAAGTCATGCGTGAAGCTGACTGCCTGTACACCGAAGCCGAAGTCGAAGCGGCCATCGCCAAAGTCGGCGAGCAGATCTGCAAGGACCTGCACGACAAGAACCCGGTGGTTTTCTGCGTGATGAACGGCGGCCTGATCTTCTCGGGCAAACTGCTGACCCACCTGCAGTTCCCACTGGAAGCCAGCTACCTGCACGCTACCCGCTACCGCAACCAGACCAGCGGCGGCGAGCTGTTCTGGAAGGCCAAGCCCGAAGTATCGTTCATCGACCGTGACGTACTGATCGTCGATGACATCCTCGACGAAGGGCACACCCTCAGCGCCATCATCGAGTTCTGCAAGCACGCCGGTGCGCGCTCGGTGCACACCGCAGTACTGATCGACAAGGACCATGACCGCAAGGCCAGCCCGGAACTCAAGGCCAACTACGTGGGCTTGCCCTGCGTCGACCGCTATATCTTCGGTTACGGCATGGACTACAAAGGCTACTGGCGCAACGCCAACGGCATCTTCGCCGTAAAGGGGCTGTGATCATGCGCCAGCCTGCGTTCATCGACCAATCGCTGTTCGCCGGGCTGGCCGCAAAGGCTGCAGCCAACCCGCGCGGGCGGCAACATCACAATTTCCATGAGATGGAAGAGCCTTGCCACCGCATGGCAGTCGGGCTGCAACCGAGCACCTATATCCCGCCGCATCGGCACCTGAGCGATGACAAAGCCGAAACGCTGGTCGTGCTCAAGGGTTGCCTTGGCCTGCTGCTCTTCAACGAGCAGGGGGCGGTGACCGACAAGCGAGTGCTGCAGGCGGGCGGCGATTGCCTGGGTGTGGACCTGGCGCCTGGTATTTACCATGGGCTTGTGGTGCTGGGAGCCGGACAGCATCCTGTTCGAGTGCAAGGCCGGACCGTATCGGCCGGTGGGTGAAGGCGAACATGCGCACTGGGCGCCGCGCGAAGGAGAAGAGGGCGTGGACGAGTACCAGGCCTGGATGCGCGCGCAGTTCGATTGATGTCGGGCCGGCGCACTCAACTGTAGGAGCGGCCTTGTGTCGCGATCGGGCTGCGCAGCAGCCCCTCGATTGAAGCTTCGCCACCAACATGGCCGGGGCCGCTTTGCGGCCCATCGCGACACAAGGCCGCTCCTTGTATCTCGACTTTCGCCTCCCAAGAGGCGAAAGTTCTCGACTGATCATCGAGGGAAGGTCTTGAAGCGGAGCCGCTCCAAGGGCATCGAGCCCGCACTGTAGATAACGCTCTGGCCTTTCAACCCCACTCGACGAGTTCGAACGGTATCTAGTGCCCGCCCCCGGCGTGAGCACGCATTAACAAGGTTGAACTGAGTGTAGGGTGATCGACTTTCGTAGTTTGAAGGAGAAGATCATGTCCGCCTTTGTTGGCGTTGATGTCGCCAAAAAATCTTTCGACATTGCCACCCCACTTCCCAACGGCAAGACGCGCACCAAAGCCAAGCTGTCCAATGATCCTGGAGGGTTCAAGCAGTTCAGCGATTGGCTTGAGCGCCATGCCGAACCAGGCGCCTGGATCGTTATGGAGGCCACAGGCACCTATCACGAAGCGTTAGCCGAGCACTGTCACAACCAAGGTTATCGGGTGTGTATTCTGAACCCGGCGGTGATCGCGAAATTCGCTGACGTGGAGCTTCGGCGCGTCAAAACCGATAAAGCTGACGCCAAAGTCATTGCTGCTTATGGCCAGCAGAAGGCGGCCTCGCTTCGCCAGTGGGAGCCGGAGCCACCTGCACAGCGCCGTTTGCGTGCTCTGGTGCGGCGACTGGACGACCTCAAGGAAATGCGCCAGATGGAGCAGAATCGTTTGGATGTCGCACAAGATGCGGTGCAGCAGTCGATTCAAGACGTCATCGGGCACATCACCGAAGAACTGGAAAAGACCAGGAAGGCCATCGAACAGACGATCGATGATGATCCAGACCTGCGCAAGCGACGTGATCTGATTACTTCGATAGATGGTTTGGGTGACACCACTGC
Source organism: Pseudomonas sp. s4 (assembly GCF_046764235.1). NCBI lineage: Bacteria > Pseudomonadati > Pseudomonadota > Gammaproteobacteria > Pseudomonadales > Pseudomonadaceae > Pseudomonas > Pseudomonas sp. s4. The sequence continues at coordinate 953,515 of NZ_CP177209.1, forward strand.
TACGTTGCTGCTCGCCGAACTGGGCGATCCACTGAAATACCAAAGCTCTTCTGCGATCGTCGCGTTCTCAGGCCTGAACCCGGTAGTGCAGCAATCGGGAGAGTTCATAGGTCAGAGCACTATCTCGCGTACAGGCGCCTCAAGGCTGCGGGCGGGCTTGTGGATGTCAGGCACTGTCTCGATCAGGTACAACCCTGTCGTGAAGGCACTGGCAGAGCGGTTGAACAGCCGACACAAAGCCTATAAACAGATCGTTTGCGCGGCGATGCGCAAGCTGCTGCACCTGGTTTATGGGGTGGTGAAGTCGGGGATACCGTTTGACCCCAAAATCCCTCTTGCAGGGTGAGGGTCAAGACGGTATCTACAAGAGCCTGTGCAGGCCGTGCTAGAGTGCTCCTTCATTCAAGGAGCCTCACATGCGTGCGTTTCTTCCCCTCCTGCTGGCGGTCAGCCTGCCACTCGCCGCCGCACCGCTGCACAGCCAGTTCCTGCCACCTGACGACCAGTCCCTGCGCCAGGAAGCGCCGACTGGCCAGCAATTGCTGCAAGTGACCGACTACTCGGTGGTAGTGGGTACCCAGCGCCAATCCGACCAGCAGCCGATCCCGATCACCTCGTCGTTGCAGGTGCGCCTCAAGGGCAAGCCGCTGAGCAAGGGCGCGACCATCGCCCAGGTGCTGCTGACCTTTGACGGTGAAGCGGCCAAGAGCCTGAAGAAGCCCGTATACGATGAGAAAACCCGCACCCTGAGCCTGAATTATCCGCTCAGCGACTACCGCGTGATCATGGACCTGCTGCGCAACGAGACGCTGTATGTGCAGTTCCTCACCTACGGCAACGGCCACGTCTGGGCCGACCTGCACACCGGTACCGTACGTACGCGTTGAGGCGCCCGGCCTGCGGGGGGTACACTGCCGGCCTTCGAAATTTCGTGATGGTCCAGTTGGAGTCGGCAATGCGTAAAGACAAGAAACAGGTAATCGGTGACGAGATCAGCGACGACTACATCAAGTCGTTCCTTCAGTTCGAGCCGGCCGATGGCGTGACCTCGCCGTCGTTGCACAAGCTGGTCAAGGCCTACCGCGGCCTGCGCATCGACGATTTCGAGCGTTTTGTCGGCTTCTTCGTCGAGGCTGGGCTGGACCTGGATGGCAAAGACGAGCACGGCAAGACCTTTGTCGAGCAGATTGCCGACCAGCGCAATGCGTCGGATTACATCGAGATCATCGCCAAGGCCCGTGATTTGTGAACCTGCTCCGGCCTCTTCGCGGGTAAACCCGCTCCCACAGGTACAGCACAGCCCTTAGCTGTGGTGCGGTCCTTGTGGGAGCGGGTTTACCCACGAAAGGGCCGGAGCAGGCTTACAAAGATCCAGGCACAAAAAAACGCCCCGAGGGGCGTTTTTTCGTTACCGGCCGAATCAGGCGTAATGCTTGGCCGCCGGGCTGCTTTCCACCAGGTCCAGCGCCACGTCGTTGTCGGCACTGATCTTGTGGTACAGCGCAGCATCGGTCGCCAGGGTCTTCTCGCGAGCCGGGAAGATTTCCTTGAGCTTGGCAGCCCAGGCACCTTTGGCCTGCTCGGGGAAGCAGCGCTCGATCAGTTCCAGCATGATCGAAACGGTCACCGAAGCACCCGGCGATGCGCCGAGCAGTGCAGCCAGGCTGCCGTCCTGGGCCGAGACCAGCTCGGTACCGAACTGCAGCACGCCGCCTTTCTTCGGGTCTTTCTTGATGATCTGCACGCGCTGACCGGCTACTTCCAGGCGCCAGTCTTCGGCCTTGGCCTGCGGGTAGAAGCGACGCAGGGCTTCCAGGCGCTGCTCCATCGACTGCATCACTTCGCTGACCAGGTACTTGGTCAGGTCCATGTTGTCACGGGCCACGGCGAGCATCGGGCCGATGTTGCCCATGCGCACCGACAGCGGCAGGTCCATCAGCGAACCGTGCTTCAGGAACTTGGTAGTGAAGCCGGCATATGGACCGAACAGCAGCGATTTCTTGCCATCGACCACACGGGTATCCAGGTGCGGTACCGACATCGGCGGGGCGCCGACCGCAGCCTGGCTGTAGACCTTGGCCTGGTGCTGCTTGACGATTTCCGGGTTGTCGCAACGCAGCCACTGGCCGCTGACCGGGAAACCGCCGAAACCTTTGCTTTCCGGAATGCCCGACAGCTGCAGCAGCGGCAGGGCCGCGCCACCGGCGCCGAGGAAGACGAAGCGGGCGTCCACTTCACGGCTACCGCCGCTGTTGACGTCCTTTATGCTCACGGTCCAGCCCTTGCCGTTACGGCGCAGGCCAACGACCTTCTTGCTGTACTTGACCTGGGCGTCCTGCGAGTCGCCCAGCAGCTTCAGCAGCTTGTTGGTCAGGGCGCCGAAGTTGACGTCGGTGCCCTTGAGCACGCGGGTGGCGGCGATGTGCTGGTCGGCTGGGCGGCCTGGCATCATCAGCGGCATCCAGTCCTTCATCACGGCCTTGTCTTCGGTGTATTCCATGTCCGCAAAGGCATGGTGCTGCTTGAGCAGCTCATAGCGCTTCTTGAGGAAGGAAACACCCTTGTCACCCTCGACGTAGCTCAGGTGCGGGACAGGGTTGATGAAGGCACGTGCCGAGCCGAAGTTGCCCTTCTTGCTCAGGTAGGCCCAGAACTGGCGCGAAACCTCGAACTGGGTGTTGATGTGCACGGCCTTCTTGATGTCGATGCTGCCATCGGCGGCCTGGGGCGTGTAGTTAAGCTCGCACAGGCCGGCGTGGCCGGTGCCTGCGTTGTTCCAGGGGTTGGAGCTTTCCGCGGCTCCGGAGTCCATCGCCTCCACGACCTCAAGCTTCAGGGTCGGGTCGAGCTCCTTGAGCAGTACGGCCAGGGTGGCACTCATGATGCCTGCGCCTACCAGTACCACATCAACCGATTCGTTCTGCGCCATTTAACGCGTCTCCACAATCTACAGCTACCTAATTGACAGCATAGGACCTGGGTTCGCCAGGGTCGCCATGTCCGACTTTTCGCAGTTCTTGCAACTTCCGCGGACACCGCCAATCAGTCTTCGGGTTCGCGTATTGAACGCGGTTTGCCACGGGTGCGGCAATTCGACTTATGGTCAAGGTGTCGTGCGTGCGTTATGGAACGGCTCAGACACTCATACGGGATGAGCGCATTTGCCGCCTGTTCAGGGCTGTTCGGGACACATCTGCCGCTTTTGCACATGCCAGACTGTTCATTTGCTCGCCACACTCTTGTGAAGTTGTGAAAACCGTTTTTTCACGCTCTTTTGGAGACGTGAACCTCAAAAGGGGACTGCGCGATGGCAACCCGCAGGTTCATGCAGTGTGAAGGGCCGGAAAAGCAGGCACGACAGCCGATGCAAGACCTGAGTGGAAGGCTCTCTGTGGGCGAAGCATTGAAGTTGCCGGGGTCAATCGGCGAGTGCGGGGCCCGATCAGGAGACGTCCTTATAATCGGGGGGAGATTATAGCGATGTCGCGGGCAGAAATGTCGCCATTCGTGGTTTTTATTGCAGCGTTTGTCAGGCCGCGAGGATGCGCTGGTGCCAGCGGCGGCTTGCGCGGGCGCAAACCCGGGCACTGGCGGGCAGCTGGCGGCCCAGCCAGGCGAGCCGGATTTCGCCGATCTGGACCCAGCCGCTGCCGCTGGGCGCCTGGCTGCATTGCTTGAAGGCCAGGCATTTGCCGTCGGCATCGAGGCGGGCATAGGTGTTGTGGCGCGGGCGTTGGAAGAGCAGGGTCCAGAGCGAGGCCATGGCAGCGAGTCCTGTGCGTTAGGGCTTGGCGCAAGGATAAGGGCGCGGCGATGAAACGATTGTGACAAGCGGGCCGGACCGATGACTGGTCGATGCGTGGCTAGGTATACTGTGGGCCTTCGCCGCTTTTTCTGGAGTAACGCGCATGTTGCAACGTCTGTTGTTCGGTTTGATCGCCGTGGCCAGCCTCAGCCTGGTCGGTTGTGCCCACAGCCCGCAACAACTCAATCCGCAACCCACGCTCAAGGCCCAGCTCGCGCCGGTCGGCCATGGCCAGCCGGTAGTGGTCCGGGTTGTTGACGGCCGGGCCTCGCAGTCCCTGGGCACTCGCGGTGGCATGTATCCCGAGACCAGCACCATCAGCGTGAGTGGCAACGACATCGTGCCCAAGCTGCAGGCCCAGGCCGAAGCCGCCGTACGCCTGCTCGGCTTCACCCCGACGCCGAACGCCTACAACGCGCCGCAGCTGACCGTGACCCTGGCCGAACTGAAGTACCAGTCGCCGAAAGACAACCTGTACGTGACCGAGGCTACCATCGGCGCCACCTTCCGTGCCGACGTGTCCAATGGCGGCCGCCGCTACAGTGGCCGTTACGGCGCTTCGCTGGACCAGCGTTTCGGCATGGCGCCGAACCAGGAAACCAACACCCAGCTGGTGGGCGATGTGCTGAGCGATGCCCTGACCCGCATGTTCAAGGACCCGACCATCGGTCAGGTGCTGGGGCAGTAAGCCTTCAGCTATAAAACAAAACCCGCTGCCTGTGTTCCAGGCAGCGGGTTTTTTGTTGTCTGTGCCCGCGAAGAGGCCGGCAAATCTTCATGCCATGCCAGATGAAATTTGATGACACTTTGTCGCCTGAACCGGGCGTCTGGGCATGACTTGGGTAGAATGCCGGCCTTTGCCGTCGCTCATACCGAGGTTGCGTGATGTCCTTGCAAGTGCTCTGGGGGTTCCTGGCCGCCCACCCGACCAAGCTGATCAATCTGCTGGCGCTGCTGCTGACCTGCCCGGGCGGGTTGCTACTGCACAGTGCGCGGCGGCGCGAGGCCGAGACCCGCGAATACATGGCGGTGGACGAGGGGGTGGTGGACGCGTTCGACCTTCGGGTGCCGCGGTACTTCTACATTCTCGGTTTTTCGTGCCTGGCGATGGCGTTGCTGCTGTCCTGGTTCAGTACCTGGATTTGAGATTTTAGGGCCGCTTTGCGGCCCATCGCGACACAAGGCCGCTCCTACAGGTATGTGCGATCCCCTGTAGGAGCGGCCTTGTGTCGCGATGGGCTGCAAAGCAGCCCTAGGATCGCTCAGGCAACCGGTGCCTGCTGCCTGACCTGGTACTGGTTGCGCACCGGCGTCGCATACTGCAACACCAGGTACGGCCGCTGCTCCTCGGGGCAGGCATCCAGGCGGCGTTGCCATTCCTCCTTGGCCCGAGCCAGCTCATCGGCCGGGAACACCTTCTCGGCGCTCGGCACCTGTAGCGCCTCATCCTTGCCATCCCACATCGCATAGGCCAGGTAGTGCACCGGGAACAGTCGGTAGCCACCGAGGATCTGCCGGTCGATTTCCGCTGCCAGTTGCTTGGTATCCTCGTGATACTCGGTCACCGGCGGGGCGAAGTTGATGTGCACCCGGCCTTTGTAGCCGGTAATGCCCTTGGCGATGCTGTTGTCGTCCTCGCCCGGCGCCTTCTTGTAGGTACCGGTGGTGGCGCGGATGTACAACTCGCGGGCCTTGGCCTGGTCGCACGGGTCATATTCGTAGCTGATCGAAACCGGTGTCAGGTTCAGGCTCTGGATCACCGCGCCGAACGGCTCGTCCTTGCGGCTCATGTGGAACATCTTGAGGATCGCCGAATCGGTGCGGTCGTCACCATCCTTGGCCCGGCCTTCTGCCTGGGCGATCCAGATCGACGTGGCGTCGTTGCGGATCGAGTGGTTGATGTAGGCTGAGAGCAACTGGTAGGCCGCCAGCTTCTCGCGGCGCCCACTGATCGAGCGGTGCACGATGAAGCTCTTGTTCAGGCGCATCATGTCGCTGACAAACGGCTTTTGCAGCAGGTTGTCGCCAATGGCGATGCGCGGCGTGGGCAGGCCGGCGTGGTACACCGCGTAGTTGACGAAGGCCGGGTCCATGACGATGTCACGGTGGTTGGCCAGGAACAGGTAGGCGGTGCCGGCCTTGAGCTGCTCCACGCCCGAATAGGTGACGCCGTCGGTGGCGCGGTCGATGGTCTGGTCGACGTAGTACTCGACTTTGTCCTGCAAGGTCGAGACACAGGTGACACCGGCGAATTCCTTGCGCAGGCGGCGGGCGATCAGCGGTTTGAGCAACCAGCCGAGAGCACCGGCCGCACGCGGGAAGCGGAAGTGGGTGAGGATATCGAGGAATGCCGGGTCGCTGAGCAGGCGTGCCAGAACGGCAGGGACCTCAGCGTCGTCGTACGGTCGGATGGCATCGAATTCGCCCATCATGCTCTCTTGTTGGAAACGGCTAGGGTAATAAGGTAGGGGCGGGCTCCGAAAAACGGCTCGGACACACACAGGCCCTGTAAACAGACCGGCAATTATACGCATAAGTCACCCCGGAGGCCGCGATGCTGCAAACTGCGATCTACGATTGCCCTTATTGTGGCGAAGAAGTCGAAACCACGGTGGACCTGTCCGGTGGCGATCAGGAGTACATCGAGGACTGTCAGGTATGCTGCAAGCCTATCCGCTTCGTGCTGCAAGTTCATGGCGAGGAGTGGATGCTGGATGTATTCGGTGAGAATGACTGATGCAGCGTATCTACGAACCGGAAAACCTGCTCGAGGCTGAAATGCTGGCGGGCATGCTCGCCAGCGAGGGGGTCGAGGCGCACCTGGTTGGTCGTGACCTGATCGGTGCTGCCGGTGAACTGCCGATGCAGGGCTTGCTTGGGCTTGCCGTGGCTGATGAACAGGCCGAGTACGCACGGCAGCTGATCGATGCGTACAATGATGCCCAGCCACTGGTTGGCGACGAACCGGAGAGTTTCCCCGGTACCTTGATCTGCTAGGTTCTGAATTCGCCCATGTGTGGACGTTACGCCCTGTTTCGCTGGCCCCAGGCTCTTGCCAGTCTGCCGGGCTTTCCCGTTGGCCAGCCAGCCCAATGGAACATCTCGCCTGGGGCTTCGGTGCTGATCCAGCGCCAGCTTGACGGCCAGTTGCAACTGGCCAAGGCGCGCTGGGGGCTGACCCCGGCCTGGCTCACCGACCTGTCCCGCACCCCCGCCCATGCCCGCGCCGAAACCCTGGCCGAGCAGCCGATGTTTCGCGACGCGTTTCGCCTGCGTCGCTGCCTGATGCCGGCCAACGGCTTTTACGAATGGCGCGGCAGCGTGCGCAAGCGCCCGTACTGGCTGACCCCGGGGGAGGGTGCATCACTGTACTTCGCCGCCGTGTGGGAGGCCTACCCGGTGCAGGACCAGGTTTGGCTGAGTTGTGCGGTGGTGACCCAGGCGGCGATGAACCAGCGTCGGCCGCTGATACTGGACGAGGCAGGGCAGGCGGCCTGGCTTGACCCGGACACGCCGCTGGCCCGTTTGCATGAATTGCTGGCCAGCCCGCCGGCGACATTGCGCGAGCGGGCCCTGGCGCATTTCGTCAATGATCCGAAGCTGGATGCGCCGGAGTGCCTGACCCCGGCCTGATGTATGGCTGTGTCGGCCTCTTCGCGGCTGAAGCTGCTCCTACAACGATCGCATTACCCCTTTAGGAGCGGGTTCACCCGCGAAGGGGCCGGCACAGGCGACGAAAATCTTCCCTGCGGCTATGGCGGCCCCAAGCGACTCGGCCTACGATACGGCGCATGTAAAAAGGGAGTGTTTTCATGCGTAAGTCTTTTGTCGTCAGCCTGTTGAGTGCTGGCATCCTGCTGGCCGGCTGCCAGGCGGTTAATACCACCAGCGGCGGTGCTGTCGGCGTCGAGCGCCAGCAGTACATGTTCAGCATGCTCTCGACCGATGAGGTCAACCAGATGTACGCCCAGTCGTACCAGCAGACCCTGGGTGAAGCATCGAACAAAGGCGTGCTCGACAAGTCCAGCGCAGATGCCAAGCGTGTGCAGGTAATTGCCAACCGCCTGATCGCCCAGACCCCCAAGTTCCGACCGGATGCCGCGCAATGGAACTGGGAAGTCAACGTGATCAAGAGCGACGAGCTCAACGCCAACTGCGGCCCGGGCGGCAAGATCATCGTCTACACCGGCCTGATCGATCAGCTCAAGCTCACCGATGCGGAAATTGCTGCGGTGGTGGGCCACGAGATCGCCCACGCTTTGCGTGAGCACAGCCGCGAGGCGATGTCGAAGGCGTATGGCGTGGAAATGGCGCGCCAGGGCGCCGGTGCCCTGTTTGGCCTCGGCCAGGGCAGCATGGCCATGGCCGATACCGTGGTGAACTATGCCATGACCCTGCCCAACAGCCGGGCCAACGAGAACGAAGCCGACCTGATCGGCCTGGAGCTCTCGGCGCGTGCCGGTTACGACCCGAATGCCGCGATCACCTTGTGGAACAAGATGAGCCAGGCTTCCGAGGGCGCGCCGCCTGAGTTCATGAGCACTCACCCGGCGTCCCAGAGCCGCATTGCTTCGTTGCAGGCGGCGATTCCGAAGGTGATGCCGCTGTATCAGGCGGCCAAGAAGTAAGCCCCGACTTCCAGATGCTTACCCCTTGTAGGAGCAGCCTTGTGCTGCGAAAGGGTCGGTAAGAGCACCACATTTCCTGGTGCCTGTACCGGCCTCTTCGCAGCGCAAGGCTGCTCCTACAGGTTCGGCGTCAGCCTGTCGCCTTTCGGGTTAGCTCACCCAGCCACTGGCTTGCATCGCCGAGTACACGGCCACGATCGCCAGCACGAAGAACGCCGTAGCCGCCAGGCGACGGATCAGCGTCAGCGGCAGTTTGTCCGCCGCGAAGTTACCCGCCAAAACCACCGGCACGTTGGCAATCAGCATGCCCAGGGTGGTACCGATAATGACCATGATCAGGTACGGGTACTGTGCTGCCAGCATTACCGTGGCGACCTGGGTCTTGTCACCGATTTCAGCCAGGAAGAACGCGATCAGCGTGGTCAGGAACGGCCCGAAGCGGCGCGCCGGGTTCTCGTCGTCATCCATCTTGTCCGGAACCAGGGTCCACAGCGCAGTGGCGGTGAAGCTCGCAGCCAGGATCCAGTGCAGTGCCGAGTCGCTGAAGAAGCTGCCTACCCACGCGCCCACGGCACCAGCCGCGGCATGGTTGGCCAAGGTGGCGGCGATGATGCCGGCGATGATCGGCCAGGGCTTGCGGAAGCGGGCAGCGAGTATGAGCGCGAGCAATTGCGTCTTGTCGCCGATTTCGGCTAGGGCAACGATGGCGGTGGGGACCAGCAAAGATTCCAGCATCAGGATTCCTACGGGGGCGGGTCGACACGGCTATGACACGTACAGCCTCCCCGCCCCGGGTAAGGTGTGCGTGTCATAGGTCTTGTCAAACCCTGGATCCGTCTATGCGGATCTCGCCATGCAGGCTGGCATGGTGGGTCGCACGCGCCATGGTCTGTGGACCAAGTATGTTGACGCGTACCGGGCGAGCTGGGCGCTCGCGGGAGACTACTCCCCTAGGACGGTGCGGATTCTGCCTAGGCAAAACGCTTTCGGCAAGCGCTGTTTTTATCCGTGTGTTGCCTGGTAGATGCGGAAACCGTCCGCCTCGTCGCGTACCTGGCAGTTGCCCAGCGCCCCTTCGATCAGTGGCTGGTAGCGCAGGAAGCTGTTGGCAACCAGGCGCATTTCGCCACCTTTTCGCAGATGAACGGCTGATTTTTTCAGCAAGTTTTCCGATGCCTGGTAGTTGGTATGCACCCCGGTGTGGAACGGCGGGTTGCTCAGGATCAGGCTCAGCTCGGTCGGCGCCGCGTCGATGCCGTCGCCGCTGATCACTTCGCCCTCCAGACCATTGGCGGCCAAGGTCAGGCGGCTGGCGGCCACGGCGAAGGCATCCACATCCAGCAGGGTCACCCGGTTTTGTGGATAACGGCGTTTGACCGTGGCGCCCAGCACCCCGGCACCGCAGCCGAAGTCCAGCACATGCCCGCTCGGCAGGCCGTCGAGGTGCTTGAGCAGCAGGGCGGTACCGCGATCGAGGCGGCCATGGCTGAACACACCGGGCAGACTGACCACTTGCAGCGGGCCGTCTTCCAGGCTGAGCTCGAAGCGTTCGGCCAGGCTTTCCAGGGGCTTGGCCTCTGGCGCGTGCTCGATGGTCACCTGCCACAGCTGGCAATGGCGGGCGCTGTCGAGCTTGCGCGGCTTGCCAAAGGCCTGCAGCTGCTTGGCCGCACCCTCGATGCCACCACGTTTCTCGCCGACCAGGTACAGCTCGCGGCCCGCCAGGCGCGAGGCCAGGGCGTTGAGCAGGTAGGCGGCCAGTTCGCGGGACTTGGGCAGGAACAGCACGGCGCTGTCGAAAGTCACTTCAGGGGGCTCCACCGCATAGTGGCTGCGCCCGGCGAAGCGGCTTTCGAGCATGGCCTGGTCGCCCGCATGCCAGGTCCAGGCCTGGGCATTGGGCAACTGGCCTAGCAGGCTGTCGGCGGGGGCGCCGGCGAGCAGCAGCGGGCTCTGGAAAAGCTCTGCCTGGCGGAGCAACACTTCACTGCGCGGGTCCATGGACGACGCCTCCTGGAAAAAAGTGGCGCAGTTTAGCAGAGGCGGGCGTCGGGCTCAGCTAACCACGCGGCGTGGCTGCCCGGCGAAGAAAGCCTGGGCGTTCTCGCTGAGCTGGCCGACGATGCGCTGGCGCGACTCTACCGCGCCCCAGGCGCTGTGCGGGGTGATGATCAGGCGCGGGATGCCGGGCTCGAGCAGCGGGTTGCCGTTGACCGGCGGCTCCACGCTCAGCACGTCGGTGGCGGCACCGCCCAGGTGGCCACTGCGCAGGGCGTCGGCCAGCGCCTGCTCGTCGATAAGGCCGCCGCGGGCGGTGTTGACCACCAGCGCGTTTGGCTTGAGCAGGGCCAGTTCGCGGGCCCCGAGCATGTGTCGGGTGTGTTCGTTCAGCGGGCAGTGCAGGGTCAGGGCGTCGACTTGCGGCAGCAACTCGTCCAGCGGCAACCGGTCGGCGCGTTCCGGGCGGCCGGGGATCTGCCCGCTGAGCACGCGCATGCCAAAGGCTTCGGCCAGTCGCGCCACCGCGCCGCCCAGTTCACCGTGGCCGAGCAAGCCAAGGGTCTTGCCCTCCAGCTCGACGATGGGGAAGTCCAGCAGGCAGAACTGGCTGGCCTTGGCCCACTGGCCGTCGGCTACCGCCTGGTTGTAGTCGCACAGGCGGGTGGCCAGTGCCAGTAGCAGGGCGAGGGTGTGCTGGGCGACGGACGGTGTGCCGTAGCCCTGGCAGTTGCACACGGTGATGCCCTGGGCGCGGGCGGCCGCCAGGTCGACGTTGTTGGTGCCGGTGGCGGCCACCAGGATCAGCTTCAGTTGCGGGTTGGTGGCCAGGGTCGCGGCGTCGAGCATGACCTTGTTGCTGACCACCGCTACCGCGCCCTGAAGGCGTTCGGCGACCTGCTCAGGACGGGTGGCGGCGAACAGTTCGAACTCGTCGAACTGCTGCTTCAGGGGCGAGAGGTCGAGATCGCCCAGGTCCAGGGACTGGTGATCGAGAAACACGGCGCGACGCGGGCTGGGCATGAAGTTCTCCGAGGCTGGGCGGGGTATTGGTGTTGTGGCCATTCGCGGGCATTCCCGCTCCCGCAAGACCCCCACCAACCTGCGGGTGTGTAGTACCTGTGGGAGCGGGCGTGCCCGCGAAAGGGCCTTTGGCTCCAGCACAAATCCTGAAGCTGCCGCCGCAGTGTCTAGTTCAACCTTGCCGCCCGTCAACGCCCGCCACTCATACCTTCATCACGCAAATCATTCCTTCGGCTGATTTAGCCGTCACATTGGCGAACTACAGTAGTTCCCAGACTTGTCCGGCCCGCTTTCCAGAAAAGGGATACCCATGTTGCAGACCCGCATCATCAAGCCCGCCGAGGGCGCCTACGCCTATCCCCTGCTGATCAAGCGACTGCTGATGTCTGGCAGCCGCTATGAAAAGACCCGCGAAATCGTCTACCGAGACCAGATGCGGCTGACCTACCCCCAGCTCAACGAGCGCATCGCGCGCCTGGCCAACGTGCTGACCGAAGCCGGGGTAAAGGCCGGTGACACCGTGGCGGTGATGGACTGGGACAGCCACCGCTACCTGGAATGCATGTTCGCCATCCCGATGATCGGTGCGGTGGTGCACACCATCAACGTGCGCCTGTCGCCCGAGCAGATTCTATACACCATGAACCACGCCGAAGACCGCGTGGTGCTGGTCAACAGTGACTTCGTCGGCCTGTACCAGGCCATCGCCGGGCAACTGACCACCGTCGACAAGACCGTGCTGCTGACCGACGGCCCGGACAAGTCAGCCGAGCTGCCCAACCTGGTGGGCGAGTACGAGCAACTGCTGGCCGCTGCCAGCCCGCGCTACGATTTCCCGGACTTCGACGAGAACTCGGTGGCCACCACCTTCTACACCACTGGCACCACCGGCAACCCCAAGGGTGTGTACTTCACTCATCGGCAACTGGTGCTGCACACCCTGGCCGAAGCTTCAGTGACTGGCAGCATCGACAGCGTGCGCCTGCTGGGTAGCAACGACGTGTACATGCCCATCACGCCGATGTTCCACGTGCACGCCTGGGGCATTCCCTACGCCGCCACAATGCTGGGCATGAAGCAGGTGTATCCGGGGCGCTACGAGCCGGACATGCTGGTCAAACTGTGGCGCGAAGAGAAGGTCACCTTCTCCCATTGCGTGCCGACCATCCTGCAGATGCTGCTCAACTGCCCGACCTCCCAAGGTCAGGACTTCGGCGGCTGGAAGATCATCATCGGCGGCAGCGCACTCAACCGCTCGTTGTACCAGGCCGCCCTGGCACGCGGCATCCAGCTGACCGCTGCGTATGGCATGTCCGAGACCTGCCCGCTGATTTCCGCCGCCCACCTGAACGACGAACTGCAGGCCGGCAGCGAGGATGAGCGCGTCACCTACCGCATCAAGGCCGGCGTGCCGGTGCCGCTGGTGGAGGCGGCCATCGTCGACGGCGACGGCAACTTCCTGCCCGCCGACGGTGAAACCCAGGGCGAACTGGTGCTGCGTGCGCCATGGCTGACCATGGGCTACTTCAAGGAACCGGAAAAGAGCGAGGAGCTGTGGCAGGGCGGCTGGTTGCATACCGGTGATGTCGCCACGCTCGACGGCATGGGCTATATCGACATCCGCGACCGTATCAAGGATGTGATCAAGACCGGTGGCGAGTGGATTTCCTCGCTCGACCTCGAAGACCTGATCAGCCGTCACCCGGCCGTGCGCGAAGTGGCGGTGGTAGGGGTGGCCGACCCGCAGTGGGGTGAACGCCCGTTTGCACTGCTGGTGGTGCGCGAAGACCAGGTCATCGACGCCAAGGCGCTGAAGGAACACCTCAAGCCGTTCGTCGAGCAAGGGCACATCAACAAGTGGGCGATTCCAAGCCAGATCGCCGTTGTTACCGAAATTCCCAAGACCAGTGTCGGCAAGCTCGACAAGAAACGCATCCGCCAGGACATCGTCCAGTGGCAGGCCAGCAACAGCGCGTTCCTCTCCACGCTGTAACCGCCATGCGGGTCGCGTACTGCAGCGCGCGACCCGCATGATAGAGGGGTGGAGCCTTGCCAAACGGCAGAAATACGCCATCCTTTAGCACTGCCAGCGCGCAGCCGGGGCAACATGGCAGCGAGTTGGCCGCACGGAGCGCAAATCACACTTTAGAGGGATCAAGCGCCTGTGCCTTGCTGGCTATAGTCGGGGCCAGGGGATTTTCAGGAATGGGGGAGGCGACATGCGCAAGCCGTGTCGCCGCGGGCGCAAGCCTGCAAACCGGTCGCTCGGGCCGTTCTTGAAAGGACTCACTGCCATAACAAAAAAAGTACATGGAGTAGCGTCGATGAAATCTGCAAACCTGTTCTGGCGCCGGGCCAAGTTGCCCCTGGCCGTCAGCCTTGCTTCCACGCTCGCAAGTCCTGCTTTCGCTGTCAGTTTCAACATTGGTGAAATCGAAGGCCAGTTCGACTCGTCGCTCTCCATCGGCGCCAGCTGGTCGACGGCCAACCCGAACAAGAACCTGATCGGGGTGAACAACGGCGGCAAGGGCCTGTCGCAGACATCCGACGATGGCCACCTGAACTTCAAGAAGGGCGAAACCTTCTCCAAGATCTTCAAGGGTATCCATGACCTGGAGCTCAAGTACGGCGACACCGGTGTGTTCGTCCGCGGCAAGTACTGGTACGACTTCGAACTGAAGGACGAAGGCCGCGAGTTCAAGGACATCAGCGACTCCAACCGCAAGGAAGGCGCCAAATCGTCCGGTGCCGAACTGCTCGACGCATTCGTCTACCACAACTACTCCATCGGCGATCAGCCAGGCTCGGTGCGCTTGGGCAAGCAGGTGGTGAGCTGGGGTGAAAGTACCTTCATCGGTGGCGGCATCAACTCGATCAACCCGATCGACGTGTCGGCGTTCCGCCGCCCGGGGGCCGAGATCAAGGAAGGCCTGATTCCGGTCAACATGTTCTACATTTCGCAGAGCCTGACCGACAACCTGTCGGCGGAGGCTTTCTACCAGATCGAATGGGACCAGACGGTCGTCGACAACTGCGGCACCTTCTTCTCCCAGCCAGACATCATTGCCGACGGCTGTACCGACAACCTGCGCGTGCTCAACAGCAGTCGCACAGTGCCGGGGGCGGCGCAGCAATTCCTTGCCACCCGTGGCGTGGACATCAATGAGGAAGGGGTGATGGTGCGCCGCGGCGCCGACCGCGATGCGCGTGACAGCGGCCAGTTTGGCGTGGCAATGCGCTACATGTTCGAGCCGCTGGACACCGAGTTTGGCGCCTACTTCATGAACTACCACAGCCGTGCGCCAATCTTCAGTGCTACCGGGGCCGCGCCTTCAGTGTTCGCCGGCCTGAGCGCATTGCCTGCACAGCTGCGCGCATTGGCACCGCTGATCGTGGCAGGTAACTCCGAGTACTTCGTCGAATACCCCGAGGACATCCGCCTTTATGGCTTGAGCTTCTCTACCACGTTGCCCACCGGGACCGCCTGGAGCGGCGAACTCAGCTACCGCCCCAACGCACCGGTGCAACTGAATACCACGGATATCCTGTTCGCCGGGGTCCGCCCCATTGGCGGTGCCTTGAGCAACGCTTCGCTGCTGACCGGTACGCCGGGGCAGGACTTGCACGGGTATCGCCGCAAGGAGATCACTCAGTTCCAGACCACCCTCACGCATTTCTTCGACCAGGTAATGGGCGCCAGCCGCATGACCGTGGTGGGCGAGCTGGGTGTCACCCATGTGGGCGGCCTGGAGAGCGCCCACGATACCCGCTACGGTCGCGATCCGGTGTTTGGTCCAGGCCCGCTGCCATCCACCGGTGGGGCAAACACCTGTCAGGCCCTGAATGCCAGCACCATCGCAGGCGCTGGTGCCGGTGCCTCCACCGCCAACCTGAGCCGCAACTGCGAGAACGATGGCTTTACCACCAGCACTTCCTGGGGTTACCGCGCCCGAGTCATCTGGGACTACAACGATGTCTTTGCCGGGGTCAACCTGAAACCCAGCGTGGCCTGGTCGCATGACGTCTCCGGCTATTCGCCGGGCCCTGGCGCCAACTTCGAGGAAGGCCGCAAGGCCGTCAGCCTGGGCCTCGACGCCGAGTACCAGAACACCTACACGGCAAGCCTGTCGTACACCAACTTCTTCGATGGCAAGTACACCACCGTGGATGACCGCGACTTCGTCGCGCTCAGCTTCGGCGTGAACTTCTAAGCATTCAGATCCAGGACGACACGACATGAACAAGACCAGAAGTCTGCTGCAAGCCGGTGTGCTGGGCCTGTCCCTGCTGGCGACCAGCGTCATGGCAGCAGTATCCGCCGACGAGGCGGCCAAGCTGGGCAGTACCTTGACTCCGATGGGTGCCGAAAAGGCTGGCAACGCCGATGGCTCGATCGGCCCGTGGGAACCGCTGTCCAAGAGCGCGGGCAGCGTCGACGGCAAGGGCTTCCTGTCCGACCCGTACGGCAGTGACAAGCCGCTGTTCACCATCACCGCGCAGAACGCCGACCAGTACAAGGACAAGCTCTCGCCGGGCCAGCTGGCCATGCTCAAGCGCTATCCGGACACCTTCAAGATCCCGGTATTCAAGACCCATCGCGGTTCCACGGTGCCGGCCGATGTGTTCGCTGCCATCAAGGAAAACGCTACCAAGACCACGCTTGTCGAAGGCGGCAACGGTCTGAACAACTTCCGCACGGCTGTACCGTTCCCGATCCCGAAAAGCGGCCTGGAGGTGATCTGGAACCACATCACCCGCTACCGGGGCGGTAGCGTCAGCCGTCTGGTGACCCAGGCAACGCCGCAGCAGAACGGCTCTTTCAACCCGGTATACTTCTCCGACCAGTTCGTCTTCCGCGAAAGAATGAAGGATTACGACCCGAACAACCCGGGCAACATCCTGTTCTACTTCAAGCAGGAAGTGACCGCGCCTGCGCGCCTGGCCGGTACCGTGCTGCTGGTGCACGAAACCCTCGACCAGGTGAAGGAACCACGCAAGGCGTGGATCTACAACGCCGGTCAGCGCCGCGTACGCCAGGCACCACAAGTGTCGTACGACGGCCCGGGTACCGCCGCCGACGGTTTGCGCACCTCCGACAACCTGGACATGTTCAACGGTGCGCCAGACCGCTATGACTGGAAGCTGGAAGGCAAGAAGGAGATGTACATCGCGTCCAACGCCTTCAAACTCGACGACCCCAAGCTCAAGTACACCGACATCATCAAGGCCGGGCACATCAATCAGGACCTGGCCCGTTACGAGCTGCGCCGTGTATGGCACGTGGTCGCCACCCTCAAGCCGGGCCAGCGGCACATCTATGCCAAGCGTGACTTCTACATCGACGAGGACACCTGGCAGGCGGCGGTGATTGACCAGTACGACGGCCGTGGCCAACTGTGGCGCGTGTCCGAGGCACATGCCCAGCCGTACTACAACGTGGAAGTCCCGTGGTACACCCTGGAAGCCATCTATGACCTGCAGTCGGGCCGTTACCTGGCCTTGGGCATGAAGAACGAAGAGAAGCGCGCCTACGACTTCGGCTTCAGTGCCAGCAAGGCTGACTTCCAGCCAGCGGCACTGCGCCAGTCGGGTATTCGCTGATCTGAAAACGCGTCACGCCGTGTCATCTCAGAGCGCCCCGGCTAGCCCGGGGCGTTTTTATTTCCTGTACCGGCCCCTTCGCGGGCGCGCCCGCTCCCGCAGGTACTGCACTGGGCTTGAAGCCTGCGCAATCCCTGTAGGAGCGGGTTCACCCGCGAAGAGGCCGGAACAGGCAATAAAGCTGGTGAATACCTCCCCAAACCCCCGCCCCAGCCGCTGTCCATTAGTCATGTTGCTTTTTGTCGCAGTCTTTTCCAGTGGAATTGCGCCCATCATCTTCAAATGCGTAGCGTTACCCGCTAGTCTCGCAAGCATCCATACCGCCGTAGTCTTCCAACCAGAACGAGCCGGCCATGACAGATCTGTCCCGTACGCATGGATTCACCAGCCAGGCCCTGGGCCTGCTGGACGGGCGTTTCTTCCGGCCGCCCTTGCCGGACGGCCATGTGCCGCGCCTGCGCCTGTGCCAGCGGCTGCAAGCCGGTCTCGGCGGGCGGTTGTTACTGGTCAACGCCCCGGCGGGGTTCGGCAAAAGCTCCCTTGCCATCGAATTTTGCGAAGCGCTGCCCGAGCACTGGCGTAGCCTGTGGCTGGGCCTGAGCCAACGGGATGCCGACCCTGGCCGATTCCTCGAACGCCTGCTCGAAGGCCTGCAGCAGTACTGCCCGGCGCTGGGCGGCCAGGCCATGGGCCTGCTGAAAATGCGCCAGCGCCACCAGCCGTTCGCCTTCGAGGAATGGCTCGACGGCCTGCTAGACGAGTTGGCGCTGTACCTGCAAGCCGATACTCCCTTGTTGCTGGTGCTGGACGACTATCACCTGGCCCAGGGGCCGGTGCTCGACCGCTGCCTGCAGTTCTTCCTCAATCACCTGCCCCCCGGCCTGGTGCTGCTGGTCACCAGCCGCCAACGCCCGGATTGGCACCTGGCGCGCCTGCGCCTGTCGCGGCAACTGGTCGAACTCAACGAGCAGGACTTGCGCCTGACTACCGAAGAATCACTGGCGGTGATCGGCCGTCAACCCACCGGCCTGCGTGGCCAGGCCCTGGACAACCTGATCCAGCGCAGCGACGGTTGGGTGGCCGGGTTGCGTTTCTGGCAGCTGGCGGCAAGCGAGTCCGCTGACGAGCAGGCCTTGCCCCAGGCCTTGCATGGCGGCGAGGGCCTGATCCGTGACTATCTGCTGGAAGAAGTCATCGACATGCTGCCCGCCGATGTACAGGCCTTCCTGTACGAAACGGCCTGCCAGGAACGTTTCTGCTCCCCGCTGTGCGATGCCGTACGCGGCCGCCACGACAGTGCCGCGATCCTGCGTTTCTTGCAGGCGCACCAGGTGTTCCTGGTGCCGCTGGACGAGCATGGCCACTGGTTCCGCTATCACCACCTGTTCTCCGACCTGTTGCGCAGCCGCCAGGCCAGCGAGCCGCTGGCCGACCTGCAGTTGCGTGCCTGCCGCTGGTTCGAAAGCCAGGGCCTGCTGGACGAAGCGGTAGAACAGGCCCTGCGCGCCGGTTACCTCGATGTCGCCGCCGACCTGGTGCAGAGCCTGTCCGAGGAGCAACTGCTGGCCGAACAGAACGTCGGCATGTTGCTGCGCTGGAAGATGGACCTGCCCGACAGCCTGCTGATCAGCACGCCGCGGCTGATCGTGCTGTACAGCTGGGCGTTGGGCCTGGCGTGCCAGTTGGACGCGGCCGAGGACCTGGCGGGGTATCTCAGCCGCTTCCTGCCCGCGCCTTCGGCAACCGCGCAAAAGTCCATGCTGGCCCAGTGGCTGGCGCTGAGTGGTGTGATCGCCCGTGGCCGTGGTGATCGCGAGCGCACCCTGGCCTATTGCGGTGAAGCGCTGCAGAGCTTGCCGAGCAAGCGTTATGGCCAACGCCTGGTATGCCTGTCGACGCTGTCCAACCTGGCGATAGCCGATGGCGATTTCTGGCGGGCCCGCGGCTGGAACCGTGAGGCGCTGGAGTTGGCCCAGCGTGTCGGCAACCCGTTGTTCGAGGCCCTGGCCCATTACGACCGGGCGCGGGTGCTGCATGCCCGTGGCGAGGTGTTGCGCGCACTGGACGAAGTGCGCGAGGGGCTGCAACGCCTGCAAGGGCTGTCGGCACAGCGGCTGTATGCCGTGCGCGCCCGCTTGACGCTTTACGAAGGCTACCTGCTGGTATCGCGCCTGCAGCCGTCCCAGGGCCGTGCCCGCTTGCGTGCGGGGCTGGGCGAGGCGCGGGCCTGCCGTGATATCAGTGTGCTCATCGGCCACTGCGTGATCGCTACGCTCGATGGCCGGGAAGGGCACTTTGCCGAGGCTTTTGCCGAACTGGCCGAGGCCGAGCGGCTGATGCACATCTGGGATGTGCCGCCGGTCTACTACCTGGCCATGATCACCCTGGTCAAATGCGAGTTGTGGCTGGCCCAGGGGCGCATCGACCTGGCCGAGTCCTGGCTGCTGCGCCTGGGTCAGACCTATGGCGGCGAGCAACCGGCGGCGGCCCCGGAGTTCCACCCGTTGCTGCCGTTGCACATCGCCTTGCAGCAGGCATCGCTCGAGCGTATCCAGTCGCGTAGCGACGACGCGGCGCAACGCCTGGCCAGCCTGGTCGAGCGCGGCCAGGCCAGTGGCGGCATGATGCTCAGCGTCAGTGCCATGTGCCAGTGGCTTGGCTTGTTGCTGGGCGAAGGTCGGGAAGAGCAGGCCGCCCAGTTGTTGCCACGGTTGCTGGTGGCAGCCCAGGGCGGCGTGTTGCAACCGTTCCAGCCTTTGCTGGAGCAGCACCCGCAGTGGCTTCTCGAACAGCTCCAGGCAGTTGCTGCCTGCCCGGTGCAGGCCGAGTTGCTCAAGCGCCTGCCGCAGATACCAAGCGCCAGCATCGGCAGCGGCGAAGCCCTGAGTAGCCGCGAGTTGGCCGTGCTCGAGCTGATTGCCCAGGGTTGTTCCAACCAGCAGATCAGCGAGCGGTTGTTCATTTCCCTGCACACGGTGAAAACCCACGCCAGCCATATCAACAGCAAGCTGGGGGTGGAACGGCGTACCCAGGCGGTGGCGAAGGCCAAGTCCCTGGGGCTGCTGGTGTGATATTGGCCCAGCAAGGTCTTGCTCGTTGAAGTGATGGCTCGAGGCCGTGGCTCGTGGCCGCCAGTGCTCTACCCTCATCTTTCCCGACCAGCTGCCGATACAGCTATCGGTGGCATCGCCTCGCGCGATTTTTCAATCATTCCAAGGCAGGTCGTGTTGATGCTGCAGTACGGGCAAAAGAGCTTTCTGATCGTCGACGACTTTACCGACTTTCGTACGTCGACCCGTTCCATGCTGCGCGAACTGGGCGTGCGTGATGTGGACACCGCCGACAGCGGCGAGCAGGCGCTGCGCATGTGCGCGCAAAAGCGCTATGACGTCATCCTGCAGGACTTCCACCTGGGCGACGGCAAGAAGAACGGCCAGCAGGTGCTCGAAGACCTGATCCTCGACAAGCACATCAGCCATGAGTGCATATTCATCATGGTCACGGCCGAGAGCAGCCAGGCCATTGTCCTCAGCGCCATCGAGCACGAGCCTGATGCCTATCTGACCAAGCCGTTCAACCGAGTTGGCCTGGCCCAGCGTGTCGAGAAACTGTACCAGCGCAAGACCCTGCTCAAGCCGATCCTGCAGGCCCTGGACCGCAATCGCCCGGCCGAAGTGCTGGCTGCCTGCGCCGAGCTGTGCAAGCGCGACCCACGCCTGGCCCCGCTGTGCCTGCGCTATCGGGCAGATGCCTTGCGCAACCTCAACCGCTTCGAGGAACTGGAGAAGTTCCTCAAGGCCATCCTGGCCAGCCGCCCGCAGCCATGGGCCTACTCGGCGTTGGGCAGCCTGATGCACAAGCGTGGCCAGAATGCCCAGGCCCAGGGCGTGTACGAGCAGGCGCTCAAGGCCTTCCCGATCATGCCGGGCCTGTACGATGGCATGGCCGAGGTGCTGGTGGCCCAAGGCGAAACCAGGCGTGCGCAGAACATGCTTGAAGAAGCCGTGCGCCTGTCGCCGCTATCGGTGCGCCGGCAGTCGACGCTGGGCAAGCTGGCGTTGGAAAACGAAGACTTCGAGAGTGCCTCGAAGGCATTTCGCCATGCGGTGAATCAGGGCCAGAGCTCGCGCTACAAGGACGCCGAGAACAACCTGGGCCTGGTGCAGGCGCTGATGAGCAGGAATGCCGGTTTTGGCCTGGATGCGCGCACACGGGTCGAGATCAACAGCACACTCAGCGAAGTGGCCAAGGAAAACCCCGAGGACCAAGGCCTGCAGGTGCGTGCCCGCATGATGAAGGCCGCCAGCCTGCAGCAGGCCGGCGACCCTGAAACGGCTGCAAAGCTGACCGAACAGGCGATCCAGCGTCTGGACAAGATGAACCAGTTCTTCTCGGTCGATTCGGCTCTGACCGTTGCCGTGCAGTTGCAGGCCATGGGGCAGGAAGCTGCTGCCATCGGCGTGCTGAAGAGCTGTGTGGAAAGTTATGGCGACGACCCCAAGGTCATGGAGAGGGTCGGCAAGCTGACGGACGACCCCAGCGTGCTCAACGCCATTACCGAAGCTGTCACCCTCAATCGCCAGGGTGTGCGCAGTTACCAGGGAGGGCAGCTCGGCGAGGCGTTGCAGCTGTTCCGCAAGGCGCTGGGTTTGCAGCCGAAGAACATCAGCATCGCCCTCAACACTGCCCAGGCGCTGCTGCGCATCGGCGGAGACAACCCTCAGCCCGCGATCATGCAGGAGTGCCGCGACGCCCTGACCAGCGTGGCCGGCATCCCCGCCAGCGACAACCGCTACGACCGCTACCGCAAACTGCACATCCGAGTGTTCGGCGCATGAATCAAGACAACCAGGGGCTGGATTTTTCCACGGTGATCGCCTCCACCGTGCACGACCTGAAGAACTCCCTGTCGGCGCTGATCCAGTCCCACAACCAGTGGATGCAGCGCTTGCCCGAGGAGCTGCGCGGTGGTGCCGAGCAAGGGGTGATGGAGCATGAGTTTCGTCACCTCAACGGCATGCTGGTGCAGTTGCTGGGGTTGTACAAACTGGGCGTGAACCAGTTGCCGGTGTGCCCGGACTACCACGAACTGGACGATTTCATCGAAGCCCAGCTGGCGGCACACGAGGAAGTGCTCAAGCACAAGGACATCCTAGCCACCTGGCGCATCGACACCGACAACCCGCTGGGCTTCTTCGACCGCGAGCTGGTGGCCTCGGTGATCGCCAACGTGATCACCAACGCCACCCGCTTTGCCGCGCATGCCTTGCTGATCACCATCGAAGAGGCAGACAACCAGCTGGTCATCTGCGTCAACGATGACGGCCCGGGTTATCCACAGCGGATGCTCGAACGCCAGGAAGAATTCATCCAGGGTATCGACTCGACCAGCGGCAGTACCGGCCTTGGCCTGTATTTTGCGGCGCGGATCGCGGCACTGCATGAAAGCGGCGGGGTGCGCGGGCGGATCGAGATCTCCAATGGCGGCGCGCTTGGGGGTGGGTTGTTCAGGTTGTTTTTGCCTTGAAACTGACAAGGATTGCGTTTCAAATTTTTGCAGCTGGAAAGTAGGTTCACAAGGTGATGTAGGGCATTTCCTTCTTGAGGTTGCAGGGCTTTTGTCCATACCGGGCAAATGACAGTGTAGATACGACGTCTCTACATTTCGCTTGCAATCATTTGGAGGGTTTCTACTATGTATCTACCTTGGGAGATACTCATGCAGATCAAGATTCAACAGTGGGGTAACAGCGCCGCGATTCGCTTGCCGGCTGCAGTGCTCAAGCAGATGCGTCTCGGAGTCGGCTCTACCTTGAGCCTGGACACCGCGGGTGAGACCATGGTGCTCAAACCCGTCAGGTCGAAACCCAAATACACCCTTGAAGAGCTGATGGCTCAGTGCGACCTGGATGCACCGGAGCCAGAGGACATGGCCGACTGGAACGCGATGCCACCAGTAGGGCGTGAAGTGTGAAACGGGTGAAGTTCGCCAGGGGCGATATCGTCCGCATCAATCTCGATCCGACTGTTGGACGGGAGCAGCAGGGTGCTGGGCGACCTGCGCTGGTGCTCACTCCCGCTGCGTTCAATGCGTCAGGCCTGGCTGTGGTAGTGCCGATCACTCAAGGTGGCGATTTTGCCAGGCATGCGGGTTTCGCCGTCACGCTCAGCGGTGCGGGTACGCAGACTCAGGGCGTGATGCTCTGCAATCAGGTGCGCACAGTCGACCTTGAAGCCAGATTTGCCAAACGCATAGAGTCGGTACCCGAGGTCGTCATCCTTGATGCACTGGCTCGCGTACAGACCCTCTTCGATTAACCGGTTCCCGTATTCCCTATGCAGAATCCATCGTCAGCGCTCATCCGCGAAACCTTCCCCGTAGGCCCCCTGCAGTGCAACTGCACCCTGATCGGCGACCCGCTGACCAAAAAGGCCATCGTCGTCGACCCGGGCGGTGACCCGGACAAGATCCTGGCCCGCCTGCAGGCCCACGGGCTGACGCTGGTGAGCATCATCCACACCCACGCGCACTTCGATCACTTCCTCGCCTCGGGCAAGCTCAAGGAGCTGACCGGCGCCACGCTGCACTTGCACAAGGACGACCAGTCGCTGTGGGACAACCTGGAAATGCAGTGCCATATGTTCGGCGTGCCCTACACTCCGGTACCCGCGCCAGACCGCTGGCTGGGGGATGACGAGGAGCTGGCCTGTGGATGTGGCGTGGCCCTGCATACGCCAGGCCACACGCCAGGCTCGATGAGTTTCTGGTTTGCCGACGCCAAGCTGCTGATCGCCGGCGATACCCTGTTCCGCCGGGGCATTGGCCGTACCGATTTGTGGGGTGGCGACCAGCGGGCCATCGTCCGTTCCATCAGGGAGCGGCTGTACCGGCTGGACGAAGAGGCCATCGTGGTGACCGGCCACGGGCCTGATACCCGCCTGGGCGACGAAATGCGCGAGAACCCCTTTGTGCGTGCCTGATGGCACATGAAGGCACTTTCACGGAATTTTTCGGCGCCGATGCAATCCAAGGCTGGCATAGATCCCTTTATGATCTGTCGCATTCATGAATTCAGTAGGAGCTTGTCCATGTTCACCATGCGTCGTCTGATTATCGTCGCAACCGCCGCTGCCCTGATGACCGGCTGTGCCGGCCAGAACCCTTATGACAGCCAAGGGCAGGCGCAGGGCTCCACCGGGATGAGCAAAACTGCCAAATACGGCGGCCTGGGCGCGCTGGCCGGTGCTATCGCCGGTGCCGCCATCGACCACAACAACCGTGGCAAGGGCGCACTGATCGGCGCTGCTGCCGTGGGTGCCGCTGCAGCCGGTTATGGCTACTACGCCGACAAGCAGGAAGCCGAATTGCGCGCGCAAATGGCCAATACCGGTGTGGAAGTTCAGCGCCAGGGTGACCAGATCAAGCTGATCATGCCGGGCAACATCACCTTCGCAACCGACTCGGCCAACATCGCGCCAAGCTTCTACTCGCCGCTGAACAACCTGGCTGGCTCGTTCAAGCAGTTCAACCAGAACACCATCGAAGTGGTCGGCTTCACCGACAGCACTGGCAGCCGCCAGCACAACATGGACCTGTCCCAGCGCCGTGCGCAGGCGGTCAGCACCTACCTGACCTCGCAGGGTGTGGATGCCTCGCGTATCACTGTACGTGGCATGGGCCCGGACCAGCCGATCGCCAGCAACGCCGACGCCAATGGCCGTGCGCAGAACCGCCGTGTGGAAGTGAACCTGAAGCCGATTCCGGGTCAGCAGTATGACCAGGGGCAGGTTCAGCAGTAAGGCATCAACCCTGGGGCCGCTTTGCGGCCCATCGCCGGCAAGCCAGCTCCCACAGGTACTGCACAAGGCTCAAGGGCTATGCAAATCCTGTGGGAGCTGGCTTGCCGGCGATGGGCTGCAAAGCAGCACCAGCTTTTAACCCCCCACGCTGGCCTGGATCGCCGTCAGGGCAATGGTATGCACGATATCGTCAACCTGAGCCCCGCGCGGCAAGTCGTTCACCGGTTTGCGCAACCCTTGCAGCATCGGCCCCAGGCTGACCCCGTCGGTGCTGCGTTGCACCGCCTTGTGGGTCGTGTTGCCGGTATTCAGGTCAGGGAACACGAATACCGTCGCCCGCCCGGCTACCGGGCTGCCCGGCGCCAGCTCCCGTGCAATCGCCGGGTTGGCCGCCGCGTCATACTGCAACGGCCCGTCGATCAGCAGCTCCTGCGCCGCGCCCTGTGCCAGGCGGGTCGCTTCGCGTACTTTCTCGACTTCCTCGTCGCTGGCCGAATCGCTTGAATAACTGATCATCGCCACCCGTGGCGCGATGCCGAAGGCCTGCGCCGATTCGGCACTCTGCCGGGCGATCTCGGCCAGTTCGACAGCACTCGGGTGTGGGTTCATCACGCAGTCGCCGTACACCAGCACCTGCTCGGGGAACAGCATGAAGAACACCGACGACACCAGGCTCGAGCCCGGTGCGGTCTTGATCAGTTGCAGTGCCGGGCGGATGGTGTTGGCGGTGGAGTGCACCAGGCCCGAGACCAGGCCGTCCACTTCGTCCAGAGCCAGCATCATGGTACCGATCACCACCGGATCCTCCAGTTGCTGCTCGGCCATTGGTGCATTGAGGTTCTTGCTCTTGCGCAGCTCGACCATCGGTTCCACATAGCGCCCGCGAATCAGCTCTGGGTCGAGAATCTCCAGGCCCGGTGGCAAGGTGATGCCCTGGGCTCGGGCCACCGCGTCGACATCCTCAGGCTTGGCCAGCAGCACGCAGCGGGCAATGCCGCGAGCCTGACAGATGGCTGCTGCCTGAACGAGCAGAGGCTCGGCACCCTCCGGCAGGACGATGCGCTTGTTCGCCTGCTGTGCCCGCTGGATCAACTGGTAGCGGAACACGGCTGGCGACAGGCGCAATTCACGCGGGGTGCCGCAACGCTGGTGCAGCCAAGCGGCGTCGAGATGGCTGGCGACGAAGTCGGTGATGAATTCGGCGCGCTCGCGGTCGTCCACCGGGATTTCGCGGTTCAGCGAGTTGAGCTGGTTGGCAGTGTCGTACGAGCCGGTACTGACCGAGAGGATCGGCAGGCCGGCCTGCAGGGCACCTCGGCACAGACCAAGGATACGCGCGTCAGGTTTGCTGTCGCTGGTCAGCAGCAGGCCGGCCAGCGGGACGCCGTTGATCGCCGCCAGGCTGACGGCGAGGATGATGTCGTCGCGGTCGCCCGGGGTCACCACCAGGGTACCCGAGGTGAGCAGTGGCACCGTGTTGGCAACGGTACGCGCGCAGATGATGATCTTGCTCATGCGCCGCTGTTCATAGTCGCCGGCATTGAGCACCTGGGCACCGAGCAGGTCGGCCACATCGCGGGTGCGCGGGGCGTTCAGTTCAGGCTGGTAGGGGATGCAGCCCAGCAGGCGGAAGTCGTTACCGCGCAGTAGTGGCGAGTGCTCGCGCAGGCGGGTGGAAAAGTCCGCCATGCTTTCGTCGGTGCGCACCTTGTTGAGGATTACCCCGAGCACCTTCGGGTCGCGCGGGCCGCCGAACAGCTGGGCCTGCAGTTCGACCCGGCCGGACAACTCGCTGAGCACTTCGTTTTCCGGCGCCGATACCAGTATCACCTCGGCATCCAGGCTCTTGGCCAGGTGCAGGTTGACCCGCGCCGCATAGCTGGCGTGGCGCGTGGGCACCATGCCTTCGACCACCACCACGTCGTTGCCGATGCAGGCTTGCTGGTAAAGGCGGATGATTTCTTCGAGCAACTCGTCCAGCTGGCCATCGCCCAGCATGCGCTCGACATGGGACAGGCTCAGCGGCACAGGGGGCTTGATGCCGTGGGTACGGGCAACCAGCTCGGTGGAGCGCTCGGGGCCGGTGTCACCCGGGTGAGGCTGGGCGATCGGCTTGAAGAAGCCGACCTTCAGGCCGGCCCGCTCCAGGGTGCGCACCAGACCCAGGCTGATGGAAGTCAGGCCGACACCGAAATCGGTCGGCGCAATGAAAAATGTCTGCATGCGTGCTTCTCGAAATAAGCGGTGCAAGAAATTAACGGCCAAGGGTAGCGCTATCGGCCCCTTGTGCGCACCAGCCGCAAGCGAAAGGCTGGCCGATGCGCTGCGCGCGTTGGGCCGGGTCGAGCACCCAGGGGCGCGCCTGCCACGGCGGCTGGTGGCGCAGGTGCTGGGTGTGGCCGCAGGACAGCTCGGCCACCCAGTGGCCCTCTTCGTCCTGGTGGAAGCCGGTGATCCGACTGATGGGCCGTTGCTCGTCCGCGGTGCGTTCGCAATCGGGCGATGGCTTGGTTACACTTGTCCGCTCTACATACTTTTGCAAAAGGTCTTGCCCCATGCTGATCGCCGCCAACAAGGCTGTCTCCATCGACTATACCCTGACCAACGACGCCGGGGAGACCATCGACAGCTCCGCCGGCGGTGCACCGCTGGTTTACCTGCACGGTGCCGGCAACATCATCCCGGGCCTGGAAAAAGCCCTGGAAGGCAAGCAGGCCGGTGACGAGCTGAACGTTTCCATCGAGCCGGAAGATGCCTACGGCGAATACCTGGCCGAGCTGGTCAGCACCCTGAACCGCAGCCTGTTCGAAGGTGTCGACGAACTGGAAGTGGGCATGCAGTTCCACGCTTCGGCGCCGGATGGCCAGATGCAGATCGTCACCATCCGCGACATCGACGGCGACGACGTGACTGTCGACGGCAACCACCCGCTGGCCGGCCAGCGTCTGACCTTCCAGGTCAAGGTGGTCAACGTTCGTGATGCCAGCGACGAAGAAATCGCTCACCGCCACATCCACGGTGAAGGTGGCCATCACCACTGATTTTCTGCGCTAAGCTCAGAAAGTCGCCAGGCGCTCGGGCAAGCCGATTTGCCTTCCTACGGGAGGTGGACGGTTTGGACGAGCGCCTTTTTAGTGGGCGTAATTCGCCTGCGCGGCAACCGGGAACCTGAGAGGGGATTCATCATGAGTGCATTTCACGACCTGAAACTGGACGCGTTGAACGGCGGGGAGCTGCCCCTCGCACCGTTCAAGGGCCAAGTGGTGCTGGTGGTCAACGTTGCCTCCAAGTGTGGTCTCACGCCGCAATACAAGGCCCTGGAGAACCTCTACCAGAATTACAAGGACAAGGGCTTCAACGTGCTTGGCCTGCCGTGCAACCAGTTTGCCGGGCAGGAGCCTGGCAGCGAAAAGGAAATCCAGGAGTTCTGCAGCCTCAACTACGGGGTGAGCTTCCCGCTGGGTGCCAAGCTGGAGGTCAACGGGCCGCAGCGCCATTCGCTGTACCGCCTGCTGGCGGGTGAGGGGGCAGAGTTCCCGGGCGACATTACCTGGAACTTCGAGAAGTTCCTGGTGGGCAAGGACGGGCGGGTGCTGGCGCGTTTTTCGCCGCGCACTGCGCCGGATGATCCTGCGGTGGTGCAGGCTATCGAGAAAGCCTTGGCCTGAAGCGCCTGACGCGGTCCCTGTAGGAGCGGCCTAGTGCCGCGAATGGGCCGCAGCGCGGCCCACGATGGCTGCCATGATGCCGAATGCCTGGGGCCGCTTCGCGGCCCATTCGCGGCACAAGGCCGCTCCTACACAGATCGCGTAGCACCCAGCCTCGAAGCTGGCGAGGTCGCAGCCTGGTTCCGGGCTGCATGCAGATACCCCTCAAACTGCTCGACAATCCCTGGCCATCCTTGGTGGCTGGCATGCTTTCGCGCATTCAGGCGCACCCGCCGTAACGTCTCTTCTTCCTCCAGCAGCCAGCAGGCTGCATCGATGAACGCCGCCTGATCCCCCGGCATGGCCAGCGCACCGCTATGGCCATGGCGAATATGCTGCGCGGCGGCCGCCTCGTCATAGGCGACCACCGCCAACCCGGAGGCCATGGCTTCGAGCACCACATTGCCAAAGGTTTCGGTCAGGCTCGGAAACAGGAACAGGTCACCGCTGGCATAGTGTTCGGCCAGCACCTCGCCACGCTGGGCGCCGCAGAACATGGCATCCGGTACCTGCTGTTCGAGGGCGGCACGCTGCGGGCCGTCACCGACCATGATCAGGCGCAGACGTTTGTGTGGATAAGCTTTCTGCAGGGCCTCCAGGCTTGGGCGCAGCAAGCCCAGGTTCTTTTCTGCCGCCAGCCGCCCCACATGCAGCACGGCGATATCATCCGGGCCGAGCCCCCAGCTTTCCCGTAATGCGGGGTTGCGCCGGGCCGGGTTGAACAGGCAGGCATCGACCCCCCGGGCCAGTAGCTCCAGGCGTTCGAAGCCACGGCGTTCGAGCTCCAGGCGCTGGCTGAGGCTGGGTACCAGGGTGATCGCCGTGCGCCGATGGAACCAGCGCAGGTAGTTGGTGAGCAGGCGCGTCAGCAGGCCCAGCCCGTACTGGCCGGAATTCTGCGGGAAGTTGGTGTGGAAGCCACTGACCACCGCAACCCCGAGGCGCCGGGCCGCGCGCAGTGCACTGAGCCCAAGCGGCCCCTCGGTGGCGATGTACAGCACATCCGGGCGCTGTCGACGCCAGCGGCGCAACAGCTTGTGCATCGATACCTCGCCCCACTGCAAGCCCGGGTAGCCAGGCAGTGGCCAGCCACGGCACAGCATCAGGTTCGGGTCGCTGTGCCGCGGTGCTTCTCCGGCCTGGCGTGGGCGCACCACTTCGATCTCATGGCCGCGTTGGCGCAACCCCTCGCTGAGGCGGCCAAGGGTGTTGGCCACGCCGTTGATCTCGGGTGGGAAGGTTTCGCTGACCAGGGAAATGCGTAGGGCGGGTGTATTCATGACAAAAAGTGTCCGCCTGCTGGATTGCGCCAATGTGACTGTCATGTGACGTACAGATGACGCCTGATCGCCGACGCTTTTCGCCTTGTGAATTTTTCCTTGCATGGGTGCTCAAGAGGGGGCATCGGCAGCCGATGAAGATGCATTCGACAATGCGCTCCAGGAGAGCGGTGATGTTCAACAACAAGCTCAAGCAAGAAATACGGCAGCTGCGCGAAGACCTGATGTCCATCGAGCAGGTCAAGAGTAGCCTCGACAGCGAGATGCTGGTACTGCAACTCGACCCACAGGGGCGGATCGAGATGGTCAACGGCAACTTCGAGAGCGAGATGCTCTACCGTGCCGAACAATTGCTTGGGCGCAACATCGAGGACATCGTCCCCGCCCATGTGAAGACGCTGGATTTCTACCAGCGCATGAAGGGCGCAATCAGCCGCGGTGAACACCTGAACGGTGCATTCCGCCTGCTGCGTGGCAATGGCCAGGAAGCCTGGTTACGGTCCATCCTGCAGCCGGTCAAGAACAGCGAGGGGCGCATCAAGTATTTCACGCTGCATTCCAGCGACCTTACCCGCACCATCGAGACCTCCCGCGAGCACGAAAGCCTGATCAAGGCCCTGATGCGCTCCACCGCGGTGATCGAGTTCGATCTCGATGGCACCATCCTCACTGCCAACGACCGGTTCCTGGGCGCTGTCGGTTACCGCCTGGAGCAGATCCGGGGCAAGCATCACCGCATCTTCTGCGAGCCGGAGGAGGCCAACTCGGCCGGCTACCAGGCGTTCTGGGACAAGCTGCGCCGTGGCGAGTACGTTGCCGACCGCTTCAAGCGTATCGATGCCCACGGCCGGGTGGTCTGGCTGGAAGCTTCATACAACCCGATTTTCGATGCCCATGACGTGCTGTACAAGGTGGTGAAGTTCGCCACCGTCATCACCGATCAGGTCAACCAGGAGCAGGCGGTGGCCGAGGCGGCGGATGTCGCCTACAACACCTCGCTGGGTACCGATGCCAGTGCCCGCAAGGCCACCGATGTGGTCACCCAGAGCGTCAGCGTGATGCGCGGGCTGGAAGCGTCGATGCAAGAGGCGGCAGAGGGTATCCAGGCACTGGATACCCAGTCGCGGGTGATCGGCTCGATCATCAAGACCATCAGCGACATTGCCGGGCAGACCAACCTGCTGGCGCTGAACGCGGCCATCGAAGCGGCCCGCGCTGGCGAACAAGGGCGTGGGTTTGCCGTGGTTGCCGATGAAGTGCGCCAACTGGCCTCGCGCACCAGCACCGCCACCGAGGAAATCGCCCGCGTGGTACAGCAGAACGAGCAACTGGCCCAAGCGGCAGTGGCGATCATCGACACCAGCAAGCGCCAGGCCGAGCAGGGCCTGGCACTGGCGGACGAGACAGGGAGCGTGATCGTCGAGATTCAGGATGGTGCGAAGCGGGTGGTGGATGTGGTGGGGCAGTTTTCCAGCCAGTTGAGTCTTTGATATGGCCTGAGGTTTGTAGCGCCTATGCAGTCGAGCCCCCGCCCAGATGGGGCTCGATCTCAGGCACGACAAAGATCCCCAACCTTGTCCATGGTGCCGGCTGAACAGCTCAACTTCGCTGAACCTGCTGTAAAAGAAGTCGCATTTTCCTACAACTGACTCAGAAACCTCCGATCCGAATCCATGATGGGATTTCCCCCTGCCCACGCTGTCAGGGAGACACCTCATGTACCTGGATTACCTCGTGCCCTCCTGGCACGAGATCGAGTCACGTGTCATCGCCCTGGTGGGCTACCAAAGCGGTGGCCAGTTCCGCACCAGCCTCAATGAAGAGGTCGCCTCGCTAGGCCTCAACCTGCGCCGGATAGAAGCCGTCCGCACCGCCTTCTACCACGCCGAATGGCAGGCGGCGCACATGCTGCGCCAGCGCTTCGCCGACCTCGACATCAACAGCATCGTCGACGAACTGCTGATGGTCGTGCGGCAGATGGCGATGATCGTCGCCGGCAGCACCATTACCGGTGGCCTGCTTGGCGCGGGGGTTGGCGCATTCGCCGGCGGCGCCGGAACCATTCCGTTTGCCGGCGCGGGCGCGGCCATGGGCCTCAAGGTCAGTGGCTGGATCCTCGGCGCGCTAGGGCTGGCTTCCATCGCCGAGTTCTTCATCGAGGGCTTGCCGCGTATCGGCGAGTACTACGTCGACGGCATTCGCTTCGCCTGGGAAGGCACCTGCGGCAATGAAGGCACGGGCCCGCTCTGCCGGGACGACCCCTATGCGATATCCCGGGCGACGCATCAGATTGCCCAAGCCCACGTGGAAGTCGTGCTGCTGTTGTTGGGGGCGATCGTGTCGTACCTCACCCGCGGCCGCGGTGATGCCCGGGTGCTCGCGCAGGAGATGGCGGCCAGCCGCAAAGGTGCGCGGCTGGGGCAATGGATGCTCAAGCATGAAGAGGGGTTGAAGAAACGGCCGGACCTGCAGGTGCCGGAGCGGCGCAAGGGGGCGGTGGGTGAGCCGCAACCGATGCAGCCTGATCGGCCGGCAGGGAAAGACAAGGAGCCCTCGACAGGGAAGCCCGGTAGCATGCCGTTGCATACCGTGGCGTGCTTCAAGGCCGACAAATTGCCACCCGCCAAGCATGGCGAGTTTGAACGGCAGTTGAAGGGGCAGCAGGATGGGTTGAATCGGCTGACGGTTGAAGAGTTTCTCGAAAATATCGCTAATCCGGCCAAGCGAGATCCGCGCATTGCAAAAATAGCGAGAAAGGAACTTTATGATAAGTTGCAGGAGAGGATTCAGAGGGATCTGATGAAAACTATGAGTGCCATTGAAGCTAGAAAGCTCTCGGTGAAGCAAGCAAAGGAAACCATGTCATCTCTCGCAGCTTTGCATAATCCTGACTTGATCGCCGGTGGACGGGATACTATTTCTGACTTTGGCGACAGGCAAGTTAACTCGAGCATAGGCCCACAATGGAAAAGCAGAGTTTATGGTTTGAAAGCTGCTGCCGAGAAAGCTTCAAGATCGGGTGTGGGGTCAGGCCTGTTAAATGTAAAACTGCATAAATGCTAGTTGCTTGAGGGTTTCGCCGTGGATGAGATTTTTTCCCTGTTTGTAGAGCAAGTTGGTGAGCCGTTTTTTCGACAGGAGGTTCCTCTCTCAAGTCTGGATCGATACAGAGGGATCTTGCCGAACAAATTGTTAGAGTATTGGTGTGAGCACGGTTGGTGCGGATATGGTGACGGGATATTTTGGACTGTCAATCCCCAGGAATATGAAGAGGTAACTGCCTCGCTTATCGAAGGCACAATATTGGAGAGGTGGGATAGATACCACCTGATCGCTCGCGGTGCATTTGGTGACCTGTATCTCTTTGGGGAGCAAACGGGTTTCTCAGTAAAGATTTTGGCTCATATTTCACGATATAGGGGAAGTGAATATGAGTTGACGGCGGCGGATATGGACAGGGAAGTGCAAGGTTTCTTCCTTGGGAAAGAGAAGGCGTCTGTTGACTTTGATGGCATGTTCGAGCCAGCAAAGAAAAAACTGGGCATGCTAAAGCATGATGAAATGTATGGGTTCGTTCCAGCCCTGGCGTTCGGCGGCTCAAGCGACCTTGCTAACCTTGAGAAGGTTAAGGCAGTGGAGCATCTAATACTGCTTTCTCAGATTGCCACCCTCGAGCCCTACAGTTTCTCCGACTTTTGAAAATGCAATCTGCGGAAAGGGGCTGCCCTGCAGCCCCTCGCCCCTTCAGTTCCGCTCCCGCACCCAGAACAACGTAGCCCCGGCCACCGCCGCCGGCATCATCAGCACGTTCACCAGCGGGATCATCAACGCCAGGTAGGTAATGCCGCCAAAGCCCAGACTCTGCCAGCGTTTCTGGCGCAGCCAGGCGAGCATGTCCTGCCAGCTCATCTTGTTGTTGTCCGCCGGGTAGTCGATGTACTGGATAGCCATCATCCACACCCCGAAGATCAGCCAAAGCGGCGCCGCCACCACGTTGACCACCGGGATCAGCGACAGGATGAACAGGCCGATGGCCCGCGGCAGGAAGTAGCCCAGCTTGCGCATTTCACGGCCGAAGGTACGTGGCACCATGGCCACCAGTTCGCCCCAGCTGAACGCGGGGAAATTGTCCTCGCCACGCACCACAACCTCGACCTTTTCCGCCAGAAAGCCATTGAACGGCGCGGCGATGATGTTGGCCACCAGGGTGAATGTGAAGAACACCATCAGCACCACCAGGGCGACGAACAGCGGCCAGAGGATGTAGGTGAGAAAGCTCAGCCAGCTCGGCAAGCTCGGCATCAGGGCGTCCACCCACAGGCTGAATTGGTGGCCGGCGAAGTAGATCAGACCGCCAAACAGCAGCAGGTTGACCGCCAGCGGCAGCAGCACGAACAACCGCAGATTGGGGCTCAGCACCAGTTTCAGGCCTTCGCGCAGGTACTGGGGGCCAGAGAGTACAGGGGCTTGCATCGAGAGACTCCGCAGAGAAGGAAAACGCGCTGACCTTACCGAGTTTGCCGCGCCGACGAAAGGCGGGCAGCGGGCGGGAAACGGGCTGTAACAAAAGCAGCAGGGCTTGGCTATCGATCAAATCGCTGAATAGACGATGGCTATGAGGTGGATTGTCGAAGGATATTTCCTTAATCTTTGCGACCTCGCTACAGTGCGCTCACTTTCCGCTTTATGGGCCTGCGCGTTGTAGCCTTCCCCAAGTGCTGCGTGGGTCCTTTTTAATTTCCAGGCAGGCGCAGCCGGTACACCGATGCCGGCCCTGCGGCCCGCTCGACAGGAGTTCGACATGTCTGAAGTACGTCATTCGCGCGTCATCATTCTCGGTTCCGGCCCTGCCGGTTACAGCGCCGCGGTGTATGCCGCCCGTGCCAACCTCAAGCCGCTGCTGATCACCGGCATGCAGGCCGGTGGCCAGCTGACCACTACCACCGAAGTCGACAACTGGCCGGGCGACCCCCACGGCCTGACCGGGCCTGCGCTGATGCAGCGCATGCAGGAACACGCCGAGCGTTTCGAAACCGAAATCGTCTTCGACCACATCAACGCCGTCGACCTGGCCAACAAACCCTTCACCCTGCAGGGTGACAGCGGCAAGTACACCTGTGACGCGTTGATCATCGCCACTGGCGCCAGCGCCCGCTACCTGGGCCTGCCGTCGGAAGAAACCTTCATGGGCAAGGGTGTTTCGGCCTGTGCCACCTGCGACGGCTTCTTCTACCGCAACAAGCCGGTCGCTGTGGTGGGTGGCGGCAACACTGCCGTGGAAGAGGCGCTGTACCTGGCCAACATCGCCAGCAAGGTGACTCTGGTACACCGTCGCGATACCTTCCGCGCCGAGAAGATCCTGGTCGACAAGCTGCACGCCCGTGTGGCCGAAGGCAAGATCGAGCTCAAGCTCAACGCCACCCTGGACGAAGTGCTGGGTGACAACATGGGCGTGACTGGTGCGCGCCTGAAGAACAACGATGGCAGCAGCGACGAAATCAAGGTCGACGGCGTGTTCATCGCCATTGGCCACACCCCGAACACCTCGCTGTTCGAAGGCCAGCTGACCCTCAAGGACGGCTACCTGGTGGTCAACGGCGGCCGTGAGGGCAATGCCACCGCCACCAACATCGAGGGCGTGTTCGCCGCCGGTGACGTGGCCGACCACGTTTATCGCCAGGCCATTACCTCGGCCGGTGCCGGCTGCATGGCGGCGCTGGATGTCGAGCGTTACCTGGATGGGCTGGCCAACGCTTCGTTCTGATCCGAGAGCGCCCCCAATGAAAAAACCGGCCCTGAGGCCGGTTTTTTCATGCCTGCAATCAGCTTACAGGCTCAAACGCATCGACAGGTCCACCGCCTTCACATCCTTGGTCATGGCACCAATCGAGATGTAGTCCACCCCAGTCTCGGCAATCACCCGCAAGGTCGTCTCGTTGACCCCGCCACTGGCTTCCAGCTTGGCCTTGCCCGCAGTAATGCGCACTGCTTCGCGCATCTCTTCCAGGGTCAGCTCGTCGAGCATGATGATGTCGGCACCAGCGGCCAGTGCCTGGCGCAGCTCATCCAGGCTTTCCACTTCAATTTCCACCGGCTTGCCCGGCGCAATGCGGTGCGCCGCCGCCACGGCCGCGGCCACGCCGCCGCTGGCTGCGATGTGGTTTTCCTTGATCAGGAAGGCGTCGTACAGGCCGATGCGGTGGTTGTCGCAACCGCCGCAGGTCACTGCATACTTCTGCGCCAGGCGCAGGCCCGGCAGGGTCTTGCGGGTGTCCAGCAGGCGTACCTGGGTGCCTTCCACCAGGTCGGCAAGGAAGCGCGCACGAGTGGCGACACCCGACAGCATCTGCAGGAAGTTCAATGCACTGCGCTCACCACTGAGCAGCGAACGCGCGGGGCCCTCCAGATGGAACAGCGGCTGGTTGGCCGTGGCGCGCTCGCCATCGGCCACCTGCCAGTGCACGGCCACGCGTGGGTCGAGTTGGCGGAACACGGCATCGACCCAGGCGGTGCCGGCGATCACGCAGTCTTCGCGGGTAATGATGGTCGCCTTGGCCAGGCGCTCGGCCGGGATCAACTGCGCGGTGATATCGCCACTGCCGATGTCCTCCAACAGCGCACGGCGCACGTTGGCTTCGATTTCAGCGGTCAGGTCGGCAAGGCGTAGGTTCGGCATGGTCGGCTCCACAAGCTAGATGCCGGCGATTATAGGGCAGGGGGCCGGTGTGTACAGTCGCCTTGGCGATGACCTTTAGTCGGCCGGTGTGAGCAGGCGGGGTAAATCAGGGTCATTAGCCAGCAAGTGAAACGGCGCTGGCAGCTATGCGGATTTTTACCGATAATGGTGACCAGTATTTGGCGTCATGACTTTGACGATCTTCAGCCCCTTCGGGCGAGACACCCTGCAAGGAGTACAGGATGCAAAAAGAAGGCAAGGTGGTGCCCTTGGCGGCAGCCATCGATCGAGGCGGGCGTACGCCTCTGCCTTGCCTTCCGGTATTGCTCCTGCAGGTGCGCGACAAGGCCGCCTTGCAGTTGCGTCAGGGCCTGCAGGGCTTGTTCGACAATGCTGACGACACCCTCTTCGAGATGGCCGACAAGGCCTTGGACCGCGGTGACCAGAACCTGTACTTCGAAGCCATGCGCGACCTGCGCCTGAAGCGCAAGAGCATCGAGCGCGGTTTTCTCGACACGTTCTATGATGCCTTTGCCCGTATCGGCCAGGTTGACCTGCTGGCGCACATGGTCGAGCCGGGCAACCTGCGCAGCAAGGCCCACGTGGAACGGGCTGGCGCGATAGAAGGCATGGTCGCGCGTGTGCTGTCACGCGACGGTATTGCCCTGCAGCAACTGGGCCTGCGCTTGCAGGTACTGCTCGACCGCCCCCTGCACGAGCAGCACAACCCGCTGGGGCCCGCAGCGCTGTGCGGCTACTTCCTCGACGCTGGCCGCAACCTGGGGGTTGGCCTGCGGGTCAAGCTGGTCCTGCTCAAACTGTTCGAGCGCTATGTGTTGCGCGATGCCGACGTGATCTATGGCGAAGCCAACCAGTTGCTGGCCGCCGCCGGTGTACTGCCTGAATTGCCGTCGGCACCACGTCGGCGTGCCGAAGATCGGCGCATGAGCGCAGGTCGTGGGCCGGCGAACCTGGGTCACGAGGTGGGCTCGGACGCGGCAGGGCAGGCTTTCTTTGCCTCGTTGCAAACACTGCTGGCCCCGGTGCGTGGAAAGTTCGCGCCTCGTTTGCAGGCGGTGGCCGCCGCCCAGCCAATCAGCACCGCCGACCTGCTGCGCCTGCTTTCGCATTTGCAGCACTATGTGCCCGCTACCCACGAGGCCGACGATTTCGAACTTGGCCAACAGCTTGAACAATTGCTGTTGCGGGTCAGCGTGCGCAGCGGCACACGCCGGCGTATCGATGTTGCCGACGAGGACATGATCAACCTGGTTGGCCTGCTGTTCGCCTTCATCCAGGACGACGACAACTTGCCGGCCAGCCTGCGTGCGCTGATCGGGCGTTTGCACATTCCGCTGCTTAAAGTGGCCCTGTTGGACAAGGGGCTGCTCAGTCGTGCCAGCCACCCGGCCCGCCGGCTGCTCAACGAGATCGCTGGCGCGGCAATCGGCTGGGAATGTGGCGGCGACGGTATGCGTGACAGCCTGCACCTGCGGGTGGAGCGTATCGTCCAGCGCCTTCTCAATGATTTTGCCGAAGATACCAGCCTGTTCTCCGAACTGCTCGAAGACTTCCTCGCTTTTAACCAGGACGAGCGGCGGCGCAACGAACTGCTCGAACAACGCACCCGCGACGCCGAAGAAGGGCGTGCCCGAACACTGCAGGCCAGGCAGCAGGTGCAGCATGCTCTCAACCAACGGCTGCGCGGCAGGTTATTGCCGCAGGTGGTGGTACAGATGCTGGTGCAAGCCTGGAGCCAGGTACTGCTGTTGGCCTGGCTCAAGCAAGGTGAAGCATCCCAGGCCTGGCGGGATGCCTTGCAGACGATGGACACGCTGCTGGCCAGCATCACTCCGCCGCATGAGCCGCATGCCTTGCTGCAGCAGGTACCGGGCCTGCTCAAGGCACTGCGCGATGGCCTGGCCAGCGTGGCCCTGGACTCGGCAGCGACCCGCGAATTCTTCCTGCAACTGGAACAGCTGCACCTGCGTGCCTGCGCGGGTACCGCGATGCAGCCCGGCACTGAGGGCCAGCCTTTGAGCGAAGTGCTGGTGGCCGAGGACATCGTCCTGGCGATTGCCGAGGAACCCGCTTGTGCTCCGTCGCAGTTTGCCGACGGGCAGGCTGTCGCCGTGCGTCAGGTGCAGCGCCTGCGTATCGGTACCTGGGTAGAAGTGCTGGACGAGGACGAACCGCTGCGCTGCAAACTGGTGGCGCGCGTCGACAGTAGCGACCGGCTGGTGTTCGCCAACCGCACCGGCATGAAAGTACGCGAATGGAACGGGGCCAGCCTGGCCCGGGCACTGCATCGAGGTGAGGTGCGGGTGCTGGATGACGGGCTTTTGTTCGAGCGGGCGCTTGAGGCGGTGCTCGACGGGCTGCGGCGGTAGGTACAACTGTCTTGCGCATTATCTGCAAGCTGGCACGATCTCTGTGGGAGCGGGCGTGCCCGCGAAACAAGCGCCGCGGTGGATGGCACCGGCTGCGCCGGTGTTCGCGGGCACGCCCGCTCCCACAGCATTACAATGATTCACATGCAAACGCCGTTGGCCGCAGGGCATACTGTTGACCTGTTCACGGCGCTCTCAGGATCTGCCCCATGCAATTGGACCGTGCCACTGGCTGGTTCCACGGAATCGGAATCACCCACTGCCCCTCGCCGAACTTCAATGCTCGCCCCGAAGGCGAATCGATTTCCCTGCTGGTTATTCACAACATCAGCCTGCCGCCGGCCTGCTTCGGTACCGGCAAGGTCCAGCAATTCTTCCAGAACCGCCTGGACCCCAATGAGCACTCGTACTTCGCCAGCATCAATCACCTGACCGTATCGGCGCACCTGTTCGTCGAGCGTGACGGTGCGGTGACCCAGTTCGTGTCGTTGCTCGACCGCGCCTGGCATGCTGGTGTGTCGTGCTTCGACGGGCGTGAA
This sequence comes from Pseudomonas sp. s4, assembly GCF_046764235.1. NCBI lineage: Bacteria > Pseudomonadati > Pseudomonadota > Gammaproteobacteria > Pseudomonadales > Pseudomonadaceae > Pseudomonas > Pseudomonas sp. s4. Next base: position 992,962 of record NZ_CP177209.1, read on the forward strand.
GGCTGTAACGATTTCTCCATCGGTATAGAACTGGAAGGCACCGACGACCTGCCCTATACCGATGCCCAGTACGCGGTGCTGGAGCAACTTACCCGGCACATCCGCGGTGCCTGGCCGGCCATCGGGCTGGACCGCATCCAGGGCCATAGCGACATTGCCCCGCAGCGCAAGACCGACCCCGGCCCGGCCTTCGACTGGCCGCGCTACCGAAAGGCGCTGCAGCAAAACGAGGAAAAGGCATGAGTTTTCTGGTGTTGTTGCTGGCGCTTTGGGTCGAGAAGTTCTCGGCCCTGCGCCATCAGGTGCAGCGAGATGGGTTCTTCCTCGGCGAACTGGTGCGCCTGGAGCGCAGCGGCAAGGTGCACCCATGGTGGACGCTGGCCATTCTGGTGTTGGCACCGGTAGCGCTGCTGGTTTTGCTGCTGCATGTTCTGGACCCGGTGGCGTATGGCTTGCTGGCGTTGCCGGTGCACCTGCTGGTGCTGATCTACAGTCTGGGCCGCGGCGATGCCAAGGCATCGATGGGGCCGTTCCGTGATGCCTGGCGGCGCGGTGATGACCAGGCCGCGCTGCACGTGGCCGAGCGCGACCTAGGTCTGGCGGCCGACGAGCCGCAAAGCCTGTTGGTGCAGGTGCAGGGCAACCTGCTGTGGCAGGTGTACCAAGGCTTTTTCGCGGTGATCTTCTGGTACTTCGTGCTGGGCCCGGGTGCAGCCCTGGCCTATCGCTTGCTGGCTCTGTGTGGCGAACACAGCAAGCAACCGGCGTTGAAGGCCCGTGCCGAGCAGCTCAGGCATATCATGGACTGGCTGCCGGTACGGGTGCTGGCCTTGAGTTTCGCCCTGGTCGGCAACTTTCTCGCGGTCACCCGGGTGATGCTGCACGAGGTGCTCAACTGGCACATCAGCGCCGCCCACCTGGTTGCCAGGGTCGGGCGCATTGCCGATGACATTCCCGAAGAAGAAGACAGCCAGCGCGGGCTGGGGCGGCTCGACAGCCTGTGGGAGCTGCTGCTGCGCTGTGCGGTGCTGTGGTATGCCGGGTTTGCGCTGTGGACGGTTCTAGTCTGATCTGAAGCTAGGCGCGGCTCCTTGCGGGAGCGTAGCAGCCCCAGGTTTTCAGCTTCGCCGCATAGATTGCCGGGGCCGCGTTGCGGCCCTTTCGCGACACAAGGCCGCTCCTACAGGGGCTGTGCAAATCCTGAGGGTAGCGCTGTACCTGTGGGAGCGGGTTTACCCGCGAAGAGTCCGGCACGGGCACACAGCTGCTACCAGCGAAACAACTCGCAAGCGTTGCGACTACTGGCCTCAGCCAGTTCGCCAACTTCCACACCCATCACCTGCGCCAGCGCCCCGGCAATCTCCGGCAGGTGTTCCGGGCTGTTCCTTACCCCGGGGAACATAACCGGCGCCATGTCCGGCGCATCGGTCTCCAGCACCACGCTGTCCAGCGGCAACCGCGCCAGGGTCTTGCGCAGCCGTAGGGCCTGCGGCCAGGTACCCGCACCGCCAAGCCCAAGCCGGAAGCCCAGCTTGATGTACTCGCGGGCCTCTTCGTAACTGCCGGCAAACGCATGTATCACCCCCGCCCGCGCCGGCTTGTAGCGCTTGAGCGTGGCGATCAGCTGCGCATGGCTGCGGCGCACGTGGAGCAGGGCGGGCAGTTCAAAGTCGCAGGCCATCTGCAGTTGCGCTTCGAACAGCGCCTGCTGGCGGGCCTTGTCCAGGTCTTCGAGGTAATAGTCCAGGCCAAACTCGCCCACGGCACATAGCCGTGGGTCGCCGCGCAGGCGCTCCAGCCACTCGCGCAGCTGCGCCAGGTGCTCCGGGCGATGCTGGTCAAGGTATATCGGGTGCAGGCCGAGCGCGGCGAACAGGCGCTGGTCGGCACAGGCCAGGTCCCACACCCGCTGGAAATTCGCCTGGTACACCCCCAGCACCACCATCCTCTCCACCCCGCGCGACACCGCGTTGGCCAGCAGTTGTTGGCGGTCGGCGTCGAAGTCGGGGAAGTCCAGGTGGGTGTGGGTGTCGATCAGGCGCATATTCAGGCCGCTGTAATGCGTTGCTTGAACGTTCGACCGACGGCATGCACGCCAGGTTCGTAGCGTTTGTCCTCGATCGCGGCCAGTGCCAGTTCCAGCGCGGTGGCGGCAATCAGGCCATGCTGCTGGGCCATGGCATTGACTGGCAGCGGCAGGAAGTCGAGCAACTGGTTGTCGCCAAAGGTACCCAGCTGCAGCTGGCGTGAGTCGGCAGTGCGCGCCTGCAGGGTGTCGAACACCCCTTGCAGCAGCACGTAGGAGGTTGTCACCAGGGCATCCGGCAGGCCGCCAAGGTCATCGATCAGTTGCTGCATCAGGCGCTGGCCGCACTCTCGGCTGAACGCTTCGCCCTGATAGCGGCGAACCTCGCCGGCATAGCCTTGCAGGGCTTCGTCGAAGCCACCGGCACGTGCCTGGCTGACCGACAGCTCGGGGCGGGCGCCGATCAAGGCGATGCTGCGCGGGGCGGCGCTCAACAAGCTGGCGGCCAGCTGGCGGCTGGCGTCGCGGTCGTCGCTGATCACCGAGCAGAAGTGCGCAGGGTCCAGGCGGCGGTCGATGGCGATTACCGGCAGGCCTTTGTCCTGCAGCTCGCGGTAGCTGTCGTCTTCTGGCGGCAGGCAGCTGGCGACGAACAGTGCATCGCAACGGCGGGCGCGGAACAGCTGTTGCAACTGGCGCTCGCTGTCGGGCTGGTCGTCGCTGCTGGCAATCAGCAACTGGTAGCCACGGGCGCGGGCACCTTGTTCGAGCTGCTTGGCAATGCGGGCGTAGCTGGGGTTCTCCAGATCCGGGAGAATGAAGCCCAGAGTGCGGGTATGCCGGCTGCGCAGGCCAGCGGCCTGCGGGTTGGGGGTGAAGCCGTGGGCCTCGACCACCGCGCGTACCCGCTCGACAGTGCTGTTGCTGATGCGCTGCTGTTCGGCCTTGCCATTGATGACGTAGCTGGCAGTGGTCACGGACACACCGGCCAGACGGGCGATATCGCTGAGTTTCACCGAATTTTCCTTGTTATTACCGGGGCTGGCTGTGAGCCCTGACCGGGTAGTTTGACCCGGCGAGGGCGCCACGCGCAGACGACCATTGTCGCAATTGTCCGACAGGATGGGGCTTTTTCATCGGCAGATTATCGAGTAACGTGGCCGCCTGGTCAGATTAATCGTTTCAGCTGCCGAATTTTCTGCCTCGGCTGCCATCGGTGCAAGGCTGTTGAACTGGCCGTTCATGTGAATTCCACAACAATACTCCAGTACCCGACCGGGAACTGCAAAAGGAGAAGGTCATGCTCGAGCTCGCCAAGGAGCAGATAGCCATGGGCCAGAAGGCCGCCGACAAGGCCGAGGCATTGCGCCTGCTGGCCGACCGGCTGGTCGCTGACGGCCTGGTCGCCGAGGGATACCTGCAAGGGCTGCAGGCCCGAGAGGCACAAGGCTCCACCTTCCTTGGGCAGGGCATTGCCATCCCCCATGGCACGCCGCAGACCCGTGACCTGGTGTACGCCACCGGCGTGCGCCTGTTGCAGTTTCCCGAGGGCGTGGACTGGGGCGATGGCCAGATGGTCTATCTGGCTATCGGCATCGCTGCCCGTTCCGATGAGCACCTGCGCCTGTTGCAACTGCTGACCCGCGCCCTGGGCGAGACCGACCTGGCCGAAGCTCTGCGCCGCGCCGGTTCCGCGGAGGCGTTGCTGAAGCTGTTGCAGGGCGCGCCTCAGGAACTGGCGCTGGATGCGCAGTTGGTCGGCCTGAACCTGCCGGCCGAAGACTTCGATGAACTGGCCTGGCGCGGCGCCCGCCTGTTACAGCGCGCCGACTGCGTCGATAGCGGTTTTGCCGCCGTCCTGCAGCAGGCCGAACCGCTGCCGCTGGGCGAGGGCCTGTGGTGGCTGCACAGCGAGCGCCAGGTGCGCCAGCCGGGGCTGGCCTTCATCACCCCGCAGCAGCCGCTGCGTTACCGCGACCAACCGCTCAACGGCCTGTTCTGCCTGGCCAGCCTCGGTGCAGCCCACCAGGCCTTGCTCGAACGCCTGTGCGAAGTGCTGATCGAAGGCCGCGGGCAGATGCTCTACCAGGCCACCAGCAGCCGCGCGGTGCTGGAGGTGCTAGGCGGTGAGGCGCCGGCAGGCTGGCCCAGTGCGCGCGTGGTGCTGGCCAACCCGCACGGTTTGCATGCCCGCCCGGCAAAGGTATTGGCGCAACTGGCCAAAGGTTTCGATGGGGAAATCCGTGTGCGGCTGGCGGATAGCGCGCAGCCGGCGGTGTCGGTGAAGAGCCTGAGCAAGCTGCTCAGTCTCGGCGCCCGACGTGGCCAGACACTGGAACTGGTGGCTGAGCCCGGCATCGCCCCCGATGCCTTGCCGGTGCTGTTGGCCGCCATCGAACAAGGCCTGGGTGAAGAGGTGGAGCCACTGCCGCAGAGTGCTGAGGTTGTAGCTGGCGCAGCGGCCGAAGTGCTGCAAGCGCCCGCGGCCGGTAGCCGTATCCACGGCGTGGGTGCTGCGCCCGGCATTGCCTGTGGCCCGGCCCATGTGTGTGTCGAGCGTGAGTTCGACTACCCCCTGCGCGGTGAGTCCTGCGCCCAGGAGCGGCAGAAGCTGCGTGAAGCTGTGGCGACCGTGAATGGCGAGCTGCAGGCCTTGGTCCAGCGCAGCGACAAGGCCATTGGCGAAATCTTCGTCACCCATCAGGAAATGCTCGCAGACCCGGCCCTGAGCGACGATGTCGAGCAGCGCCTGGGCCAGGGCGAAAGCGCCGCGGCAGCATGGATGGCAGTGATCGAGGCGGCGGCGCGTCAACAGGAGTCGCTGCACGATGCCTTGCTCGCCGAACGTGCTGCCGACCTGCGTGACATCGGCCGCCGCGTGCTGGCGCAGTTGTGTGGCGTGCAGGCCCAGGCTGAACCCGAGCAACCCTACGTGCTGGTAATGACCGAAGTCGGCCCGTCCGATGTCGCCCGGCTGGACCCGAGCCGCGTCGCCGGTATCGTCACCGCTCAGGGTGGCGCCACCGCCCACAGTGCCATCGTCGCCCGTGCCTTGGGTATTCCGGCGGTGGTGGGCGCGGGGGCGTCGATACTGCTGTTGGACAGCGGCACGCCGTTGCTGCTCGATGGCCAGCGTGGCGTGGTCAGCGTGGCGCCGCCGGCGGATGAACTGCAAAAGGCCCTGGCCGAGCGCGACCTGCGCGAGCAACGCTTGCAGGCCGCCTGGGCCAACCGCTTCGAGCCGGCGGTCACTCGCGATGGTCACGCTGTCGAGGTGTTTGCCAACATCGGCGAGAGCAACGGCATCGCCAAGGTAGTGGAGCAGGGCGCCGAAGGCGTGGGCCTGCTGCGCACCGAGTTGATTTTCATGGCCCACACCCAGGCCCCGGACGTGGCGACCCAGGAAGCCGAGTACCGCCGCGTGCTCGATGGCCTCGACGGGCGCCCGCTGGTGGTGCGCACCCTCGATGTTGGTGGCGACAAGCCGCTGCCGTACTGGCCGATCGCTGCCGAGGAAAACCCGTTCCTCGGTGTGCGCGGCGTACGCCTTACCCTGCAGCGCCCGCAGGTGATGGAAGACCAGTTGCGCGCCTTGCTGCGCGCTGCCGACCAGCGCCCGCTGCGCATCATGTTCCCGATGGTCGGGCAGGTGCATGAATGGCGCGAGGCGCGCGCCATGGTCGAGCGCCTGCGCGCCGAGATCCCGGTAGCCGACCTGCAACTGGGTATCATGGTCGAAGTGCCCTCGGCAGCGCTGTTGGCACCACAACTGGCGCGCGAAGTGGACTTTTTCAGCATCGGCACCAACGACCTGACCCAGTACACCTTGGCCATCGACCGTGGTCACCCCAGTCTCTCGGCCCAGGCCGACGGCCTGCACCCGGCGGTGCTCAGCCTGATCGACATGACCGTGCGCGCCGCCCATGCCCATGGCAAGTGGGTGGGCGTGTGCGGCGAGCTGGCGGCCGACCCGCAGGCAGTGGCCGTGCTGCTGGGCCTGGACGTGGACGAACTCAGCGTCGCCGCGCGCAGCATTGCCGAAGTCAAGGCCCTGGTTCGCCAGGCCGATCACCAGACGGCCCGCGCCCTGGCGCGCGAGGCCCTGCAACAGGACAGCGCCGCAGCGGTTCGCGCGCTGGTGGAGCGTTACTGAATGGCCAAGATCCTCACCCTCACCCTGAACCCTGCGCTGGATATCACCATCGGCCTGGGTACCCTGCGCCCAGGGCAGGTCAATCGCAGCCAGGAGCAGCACAGCCACGCCGCAGGCAAGGGGCTGAACGTTGCCCAGGTACTGGCCGACCTGGGCCACACCGTCACTGTTGGCGGCTTCCTCGGGCGTGACAACCTGCAGCCTTTCGAGGCGCTGATCGACTGGCGCGGCTTCGTCGACTGCTTTGTCCGCGTGCCGGGCGAAACCCGCAGTAATATCAAGCTGGTCGAAGCCGATGGCCGTGTCACCGACATCAACGGCCAAGGCCCGGAAGTCGACGAAGCGGCGCGCAGTGCATTGCTGCGCTGCCTGGCGCAGGTTGCCCCGGGCCACGATGCGGTGGTGGTGGCTGGTAGCCTGCCGCGTGGGATCAGCGCCGACTGGTTCCGACAGTTGCTCGAACAGCTCAAGGCGCAAGGCCTGAAGGTGGCCCTGGACAGCAGCGGCGAAGCCCTGCGTGCCGGCCTGCAGAGCTCGCCCTGGCTGGTCAAGCCCAATACCGAAGAGTTGGGCGAGGTGCTCGGCCTGGCTGTGGATAACCCGGCGCAGCAGCGCGCTGCTGCCGAGCGCCTGCTGGCCAGTGGCGTCGAACACGTGGTGGTGTCGGCGGGAGAGCAGGGCGTCAGCTGGTTCACCCACGGCCATGCCGTACATGCTTGCCCGCCCAAGGTGCAGGTTGCCAGCACAGTGGGTGCAGGTGATTCGCTGGTGGCCGGCATGGTCCACGGCCTGCTGCAGGGCGAAGCCCCGGCGCAGACCTTGACCCGTGCAACCGCCATCGCTGCACAGGCTGTTACCCAGGTTGGTTTCGGCATCCTTGACCGCGAGCAACTGGCGCGTCTGGAAGCTGCCGTGCAACTGAAAGAACAAAAAGAGGGTTGCCGATGAACATTGCCATTGTCACTGCCTGCCCCAACGGCCAGGTATCAAGCGTGCTGAGCGCGCGCTTGCTGTCCGCCGCAGCCCAGCGGCGAGGCTGGAGTACCAGCGTCGAAGTGCAGGATGCCGGCCACCCCGAGCGGCAACTGAGCGCCACGCAGATCGCCGAGGCCGACTGGGTGCTGGTGGTCAGCACCGGCCCGGTGGACCTGGAGCGTTTCGTCGGCAAGCGCGTGTACCAGAGCACGCCATCCCAGGCTTTGGCCGACCGCGAAGGCTTCCTCGATGAGGCGGCTTCCAACGCCCGTCTGCTGGCCACGGTGCCAGGACTTCCGGCTGAAACTGGCAGCGCTGGCGCACGCATCGTCGCCGTCACGGCTTGCCCGACTGGCGTCGCGCATACATTCATGGCCGCGGAAGCCTTGCAGCAGGCTGCGCAGCAACTGGGCTACGAGCTCACCGTCGAGACCCAGGGCTCGGTCGGTGCGCGCAACCCCTTGTCTGCCGAAGCCATCGCTGCAGCGGATGTAGTGCTGCTGGCCGCCGACATCGAAGTGCCCACCGCGCGTTTCGCTGGCAAGCGCATTTACCGTTGTGGCACCGGTATCGCCCTCAAGCAGGCCCGCGCGACCCTCGACAAGGCCCTGGCTGATGCCAAGGTGGAAAACAGCGGCGATGCCGCAGCGGCGAGCACGCCAGCCAAGGGCGAGAAGAGCGGGGTATACAAGCACCTGCTCACTGGCGTGTCGTTCATGCTGCCGATGGTGGTGGCTGGCGGCCTGCTGATTGCCCTGTCGTTCGTATTCGGTATCGAGGCTTACAAAGAAGCGGGCACCTTGCCGGCGGCGTTGATGCAGATCGGTGGCGAGGCTGCGTTCAAGTTGATGGTGCCGCTGCTGGCGGGCTACATCGCCTGGTCCATCGCCGACCGCCCGGGGCTGGCGCCCGGCATGATCGGCGGCCTGCTGGCCAGCACCCTGGGCGCCGGTTTCATCGGTGGTATCGTCGCCGGCTTCCTCGCCGGCTACAGCGCCAAGGCCATTGCCCGCTGGGCGCGCCTGCCCAGCAGCCTGGAGGCACTCAAGCCGATCCTGATCATCCCGCTGCTGGCCAGCCTGTTCACCGGCCTGGTGATGATCTACGTGGTCGGCCAGCCGGTGGCGGCGATGCTGGAAGGGCTCACGCATTTTCTCGACAGCATGGGCACCACCAATGCCATCCTCTTGGGCCTGTTGCTGGGCGGCATGATGTGCGTCGATCTGGGAGGGCCGATCAACAAGGCCGCCTATGCCTTCTCGGTGGGGCTGTTGGCCTCGTCGAGCTATGCACCGATGGCAGCGACCATGGCCGCCGGCATGGTGCCGCCGATTGGCCTGGGTATCGCCAGCTTCCTGGCCCGACGCAAGTTTGCCCAGAGCGAGCGTGAAGCGGGCAAGGCGGCCCTGGCGCTGGGGCTGTGCTTCATATCCGAAGGGGCGATCCCGTTTGCCGCCAAGGACCCGCTGCGGGTGATCCCGGCCAGCGTGGCCGGCGGGGCATTGACCGGGGCATTGTCGATGTACTTCGGCTGCAAGCTGATGGCGCCGCACGGCGGCCTGTTCGTGTTGCTGATACCCAATGCGATCAACCATGCGCTGCTGTACTTGTTGGCGATCGTGGCGGGCAGCCTGCTGACGGCGGTGGTGTATGCGGTGATCAAGAAGAGCGAGCGGGTGGAGTTGGCGGTAGCGCCGGTGAAGGGTTAGAGATTTCAGCGGGCCTTACTGGCCTCTTCGCGGGCACGCCCGCTCCCACAGGGTCACTGCAAGCTTCAGGATCATGCAGTAACTGTGGGAGCGGGCGTGCCCGCGAAGAGGCCGGAACAGGTCAACGCCCGTGCTTCTGCCGCAACGGCACAAGCAGATCGCCCAGCCCGTTGTGATCGATCTCGTGCATCAGCGCCAGCAACCCACCCAATTCCCCCGCCGGGAAACCCTTGCGCGCAAACCAGGCCAGGTAATCCCCTGGCAAGTCGGCAATGATTCGTCCCTGGTACTTGCCAAACGGCATGGTGCGGGTGACCAGCAGTTCGAGGGTTTCCGGCTTCATCATCGGCGCACCTGGCTGTTGAAAAGCGCCGACCATACTGCAATCTGCACGAAGGCCCAAGCGGCAATCATGCAGAACGCCGTGATCAAGCTCAGACCTTCTGTTTTTATATTGTTGATTTTTAAGGACTTTATAGATAGTCCTCGCTTGGCACGAACGCTGCTCCCTTACAGATGACTATCACCTGCCAAGGAGTTTGTGCCATGAGCAATCCCAACAAAGACGTGATCGACGTGCTCAACGACCTGATCGAGTACAGCAAGGATGGTGAGAAAGGTTTCAAGGCCTCGGCCGATGATGTGAAGAACCCCGAACTTAAAGCGTTCTTCGTTCAACGTGCCGGTGAGTGCGCCAATGCCGCCGGCGAACTGCAGAGCGAAGTGCGTCGCCTGGGGGGCGACCCGGAAACCTCCACCAGCATCAGCGGTGACCTGCATCGGGGTTGGGTAAACCTCAAGGCAATGGTCACCGGCAAGGATGAGGAAGCGGTGCTGAACGAGGTGGAGCGGGGCGAGGACCATGCCCTCAAGGCCTACAAGGAAGCTCGCGAGAAACTGGTCAAGCTGGGCCGCACCGCCAGCGACCAGACCTACACCTTGGTGGAAAAACAGCTGCAAGGTGTGCAGCGTAACCATGATCAGGTCAGAGCCTTGCGCAACGCCGCGCGCGCCCGCAGCTAGTCCGCTGGCCCCTCTACCCGGTTGCGGCCTTTGGCCTTGGCTCGGTAGAGCGCTTCATCAGCAGCACCCAGCACCCTCGCCAGGTCGTGCTGGGTGCCTGACAGGCCAATGCCGATGCTCACCGTGACAGAGTGGGCATCGTCGGCAAACGGTGCCAGCGCCTCGACGCTGGCGCGGATGCGCTCCGCCAGCAGTTGCGCACCGGCCAGGTCAGTTTCCGGCAACACCACCTGGAATTCTTCACCCCCATAGCGCGCCGCCAGATCGGCCGGGCGCCGGATGCACGCCTCGATGGTCCTGGCCACTTCGCGCAAGGCATGGTCGCCACCGGCGTGGCCGTGGCGCTGGTTGAATGCCTTGAAGTGATCCACATCCACCATCAGCACTGCCAATGACTTGCGATTGCGCTGGGCGCGGGCCCATTCCTGACGGAGTACCTGGTCCAGGTGGCGGCGGTTGGGCAAGCCGGTCAGGCTGTCGGTGGCGGCCAGGTTGGCCAGACCCTGTTCGGCCTCTTGCCGGCGGCGCAACTCGCGGCCCAGCAGCAGGGTCAGCCAGAGGATACCCACACACAGTACCCCTGTGGCGACGCCGACCACGATCGCAGTGCGGCGCCACGACTCGAAAACTTCATCGGCCGAACGCACGACCAGCACGATCAGCGGCAACTGAGCGACCCGGGCAAAGGTGTACATGCGCGGGGTGCCGTTGCGGCTGGAGCGTGCGGTAAAGCTGCCGTTCTGCTCGCTGAGAATGCGTTTGAAATTGGGCCGTTCGGCATAATTGCTGCCAATCGCCGGGTCTTGCGCGCGGCTGGGCTGGCGGGCCAACAGTTGGCCGTCTGTGTTGAGCAGGTTGATGCTGCTATCGTCGCCGATGTCCAGGCGCTGGAACAGGTCACTGAAGTACGACAGGCGCAGTGCCCCCGCGGCCAGGCCGACGAACTCGCCATTGGGCCCGGAAATGCGCCGGCTGAAACTGATGCACCAGTCCAGGTCGCCGAGCCTGGCCTTGAACGGCGGGCCGACCAGCAGGCCGAGGTTGGCGTTGTGCAGATGGGCCTGGAATACCCCTGTACCGCTGAAGTTGGCCTTGCGTGGCACGCTGCTGGTGGAATCGCCCACCACGTTGCCTTGCTTGTCCAGCCACAGCACGTCACCGCGCTTGCGGTCGACGAAGGCTTCATTGAATAGCAGGCGTTGGCGCACCGGGCCGGGTATTTCCGGCAGCTCCTTGCGCCCGACCGCCCAGATCAGGCCCTGCAGCGACTGGTCGTAGAGTTCGACGTTGCGCAGGATGTCGCTTTCGATCAGCTGGACAATATTGTTGGACGAGCGGATCGCCGACAGCTCGATATTGTCGCGCTCCCGCGCCAGCAGGTAGCTGACGATGGCCACGATGGCGAGCACGGCAAGGCAACTGCCCAGGTTGAGGAGCAGCTCGGGGTGTGACCTGTAGAGTGCGAAACGCGGTGATCGGGAGGTCATGCTCGCTACTGCGTGGGCAGGGCCATTCGCGGCGGCGACATTCTAGGGAAGCGGGGATTGTCGGACAAGATTTGTCCGACGGAATCACGCAGGGGCTGCTGCGCAGCCCATCGCCGGCAAGCCAGCTCCCACAAGTACCGCACAAGCTTGAGGTCAATGCGGTCAAGGTGGGAGCTGGCTTGCCGGCGAAACGAGGGCGAAGCCCTCGCACCCGGGTCTGGATCAGAACACGTTCAATGGGTAATCCACGATCACCCGCAGTTCATCGTTGTCGCTGTTGCTGTCGATCGACGCATAACCCTGGCTGCCACGGTGGGTGGCATAGCGCACCAGCACCGACAGGTCCTTGAGGTCTCCTTCCTGGAACACGTACTTCACGTCCACGTCGCGTTCCCAGTGCATGGCGTTCTTGCCATCGGCACGGTAGTAGTCGTAGTGGGTAGTGTCCTGGGTGGCCTTGGTCAGGTCGGCTTCACCGCGCGAGTACGACAGCACCGTACTCAGGCCAGGGATGCCCACACCAGCGAAGTCATAGTTGTACTGCAGCTTCCACGAGCGCTCGTTCGGTGCGTTGAAGTCCGAGTACATGCGCGAGTTGTCCAGGTAGACGCTGTCGCCCAGGTTGATGTAGTCGAACGGCGTGTTGCCATTGACCCGCTGATAGGCGGCGGTGACGCTGTGGAACCCGGCGTTGACGGTGAAATGCACGCTGTAGGTGTTGTTGTCGATCTTGCCCAGCAGTGCCTGGCCGGTGTCCTGAGTGTGATAGAAGTGCACGCCCGGGTTCAGGCTGACGAGATCGTTGACCACATAGGTGTAGTCGAAATCGGCGTAGTACTGGTTCCAGATGTCCTTCAGTTCGGCTGCATACAGGTTGGCAGTGATGTTCGGGGTGCCACTCCACGACGCGCCGGCCCAGTTCAGGTGCTTGCTTTTGTCATGCTCGCCCAACGAACCGTAGTAGGTGTCGATGCGGCGGTGGCCGCTCTGGTTGTACGGCTTGGTGAAGCTCACCTGGCCGCCTTCGAGCAGCAGGCCGTCGATGCTGGTGTTGGTCAGGCTCACACCACGGAAGGTCTGCGGCAGCATGCGGGTTTCGCCGCCAGCAATCACCGGGTTGGTGAGGAACAGGTCACCGGCTTTCAGCTCGGTGTCGAACGCCTTGAGCTTGACCGCGGCACCGGCGGTGGAGAACGAGTGCGGGGCAGCACCCAGTTCGTCTTCGTTCTTCTGGTGGGTCGGCAGGATGCTGGTGCCAGCATGGCCGCCGCCCCCATCGAGCTTCAGACCCAGCATGGCATGGGCGTCCAGGCCAAAGCCGACCACACCCGGGGTGTAGCCCGACTCGAAACGTGCAACCGCACCTTGGCCCCACTCGCGGGTGTCGCGCACTCCGGCGTTGTGGTTATCGCGGTTGAAGTAGGCATTACGGAAATGCAGGTTGAAGGACGAGCCTTCGATGAAGCCATCAGCCTTGTCTTCATCTGCCTGGGCGGCGAAAGGGATCGTTGCAGTCAACGCAATGAACAGCGGGGTAAAACGAAACGCGGAAGGCACCGGTACTAGCTCCTTGGGTCTGGCGGTGGGGCAGTTTTTATTTTCGAATGTGCGTCTTTTTTATAGGTGAACGTTACAGCTTGGCTGATAGTTGAAGCACATAAAAAAAGCCGCTGATCGGCAGCGGCTTTAAAAGGCTAACATATCGGCACTGGTAGTGCCCATGGCGTAGCCAAGGGAAAACGGGAGCAGCGACAGCACTTGATCAGCTGTCGGCATTGGCATCGACAGAGACCTTGGAAGCTGTCTGGTTAGCGTCTTTTACGGTGTCTACCTGCTGTGCGGCTACGGCTTCGCGGGCCTCTTGGTGGACTGCGGCGAACTCAGCATTACGGGTGACGAAAGCCTTGGATTCTTCAGCCATGGCCAGGGGCGACAACAACAGGGAAGACAGGACGAAGACGCTGGCAATACCCATACTGTTGGACATTTGAAACTACCTTCTTGCGGTGCAAGTGCTAATGAGGACGGGGGTAAAGTTAGTCCTTTCAATGCACTTGAAACAGAGCGAAGAGCGATAAGCACTGTTGCGCAAAAGGTAACTATCGCAGTAAAAGCAATTGGACTTTCGCCGCAAACCCGCAGCCTAGAGCACTTCCGCGCTTCTTTGTAGGAGCAGCCTTGTGCTGCGAAAGGGCCAGTGAAGGCATTAGAGGATATTGGGATCTACCGGCCCTTTCGCAGCGCAAGGCTGCTCCTACACGGGCGGGGTAGGCCTTGAGGTTGGTAACTGGATACCAAAGGTATTGGCCCCCGCGGCACTACGCACGAACACCTCCCCACCATGCATCAGCGCAATCGCCTTGACGATCGCCAACCCCAACCCATGGTTACCCCCACCACTATTGCTACGTGCCGCATCCACCCGGTAGAAGCGTTCGAACAACAACGGCAGGTGCTCATCGTCGATCGCCGGCCCCGGGTTGCTCACGGCGATACTGACCTGCTCCGGCCCGGCAGCGATCTGCACCTCGATCACCTGGTGCGGTGCGGTGTGCTGCACGGCGTTGTTCAGCAGGTTGATCAGCGCCCGGCGCAGCTGGGCCTTTTCGATGGGCGCCTGGGCGTCACCGCTCACACTCACGCTGACTTGCGCATCTTCGAGAATGTAGTCCAGGTAGTCCAGGGTGGTCGCCACTTCCTGGGCCAGCGAGGCCTGGGTCAGGGCAGTGGCCTTGCTGCCCTGGTCGGCACTGGCCAGGAACAGCATGTCGTTGATGATGCTGCGCAGGCGCTCCAGCTCCTCAAGGTTCGATTGCAGCACTTCGAAATAATGCTCGGCGCTGCGCCCTCGGGTCAGTGCAACCTGGGTCTGGCCGATCAGGTTGGTCAGCGGCGAGCGCAGTTCGTGGGCGACGTCGGCATTGAACGCCTCCAGCCGCGAGTAGGCCTGGCTTACCCGGTCCAGTGCGGCATTGAAGGCACCTGCAAACTGTGCAAGCTCCGGGGCCAGGGCGTGGGTCTGCAGGCGCCCGTCCAGGCGCGGTGGGGCCAGGGCCTGGGCCTCAACGGACAACGCCAACAGTGGGCGCAGGCCGATGCGCGCCACCCAGTAGCCCAGCAGCGAGGCCAGCAGCACGCCGAGCACCGCCAGCCCGACAATCGCCACCAGCAGGCTATGTTGCGCCTGCCAGAATGTTTCGGTGTCGATGCCGATCAGAAAGCGCAGCGGCGGCCGCTCGCCCAGTGCCGGTAGTTCGCTGACCAGCACCTTGTAAGGGTAGGGCCGGTCAGGCAGGCGCAGGTCGCGCATGCCCTGCGCGCCTTCGGCGAAGGCGCGGACCAGCTCGCTGGGGTGGCCGTATTCGTAGGCCGGATTGCTACTGACCACCCAGAAGCGAATGCGCTTGTCCTCTTCACTTAGCAGGTTGAGCTTGTTGTTGATCTTGACCCAGTGCTCCGGTGTGCCGAAGCGGTTGAGGGTGGACTCGAGCACACTGAAGCGCGCGTCCAGCTCGGCTTGCGGCAGCAGGTCGAGGCTGCGGTCTACCTGGCGGTACAGCGCCGAACCGATCAGCAGGAACACGCCCAGCGCCACCAGGATGAACAGCGCCGACAGGCGCAGCGCGATGGAATTACCCCGCACGGCTTTCCAGGACATAGCCCATGCCTCGGATGGTGTGCAGCAACTTGTTGTCGAAAGGCCCGTCGAGCTTGGCGCGCAGGCGCTTGATCGCCACTTCGACGACGTTGGCATCGCTGTCGAAATTGATGTCCCAGACCAGCTCTGCAATCGCTGTCTTTGACAGAATTTCGCCCTGGCGGCGGGCTAGCACGCTGAGCAGCGAGAACTCCTTGGCCGTCAGCTCAAGGCGTTGGCCGGCGCGGGTGGCCTTGCGCGCCATCAGGTCGATCCACAGGTCACCTACCTGCACCTGCAGCGGTTCATGATTGCTGCTACGGCGTGTCAGGGCTTGCAGGCGGGCGACCAGTTCGAGGAAGGAAAACGGCTTGCCCAAGTAGTCGTCGGCGCCCTCGCGCAGGCCATGGATACGGTCTTCGACCCTTTCACGGGCGGTCAGCATGATGACCGGCGTCTGCTTGCGTGCGCGCAGGGCGCGCAGCACGCCATAGCCGTCCATGCCCGGCAGCATCACGTCCAGCACGATCACCGCGTAGTCACCTTCCAGGGCCAGGTGCAGGCCCTCGATGCCGTCCCGCGCCAGGTCCACGGTAAACCCCTGCTCGCTGAGGCCGCGATGCAGGTAGTCGGCGGTTTTTTCTTCGTCTTCGATGATCAGCACACGCATGGTCTTGTCCTAACTGGCACTGGGCGCCGCCGCACGGGCGGCCTGGCGGCGGTGGAACAGGCGCTCCAGGGCCAAGTATATGACCGGGGTGGTGAACAGCGTCAGCGCCTGGCTCACCAGCAGGCCTCCAACCACGGCGATGCCCAGTGGCTGGCGCAGTTCGGAACCGGTGCCGAAGCCGAACATCAGCGGCACCGCGCCGAGCAAGGCGGCCAGGGTGGTCATGATGATCGGCCGGAAGCGCGTCAGGCAGGCCTGGTGGATCGCCTGCTCCGGGGTCAAGCCCTGGCGGCGTTGGGCCTCCAGGGCGAAGTCGATCAGCAGGATGCCGTTTTTCTTGACGATACCGATCAGAAGCACCACGCCGATCAGCCCCATGATGCTGAAGTCCTGGCCCAAGGCCCACAACAGGATCAGCGCGCCGAGGCCGGCCGAGGGCAGGGTGGAGATGATCGTCAGCGGGTGGACGAAGCTTTCGTACAGCACGCCGAGGATGATGTACACCGCCACCAGCGCTGCCAGGATCAGCCACGGCTGGCTCGACAGCGAACTCTGGAAGGCCTGGGCCGCGCCCTGGAAGTTGCCGCTGATGGAGTCGGGCATGCCGAGCTCGCGCTGGGTGCGCTCGAGGATGGTCACCGCATCGCCCAGGGCCACGCCCGGGGCCAGGTTGAACGACAGGTTGGCCGCCGGGAACAGGCCATCGTGGCTGATCGACAGCGGCCCGGTGCTGGGCGGCGCTACATGGGCTACTGCCGACAGCGGCACCATCTCGTTGGTCAGCGGCGAGCGCAGGTAGAAGTAGTTGAGGCTTTCGGCCTTGCCGCGCTGGCGGGCATCCAGTTCGAGGATCACCTTGTACTGGTTGGTCTCGGTCTGGAATTCACTGATCTGCCGCTGGCCGAAGGCGTCGTACAACGCCTGGTCGACGTCGGTGGTGGTCAGGCCGAAACGTGCCGCGGCCTGGCGGTCGATATCGATGCGGGTGACGCTGGCGCCCAGTTGCAGGTCGTTGGACAGGTCGCGGAACGCCGGGTTTTCCCGCAGGCGCTCGGTCAGGCGCTGGGTCCACAGGTTCAGTGCCATGCCGTCGTTGCTCTTGAGCACGTACTGGTACTGGGTACGCGACGGGCCGGAGCTAAGGTTGATGTCCTGGCCTGCACGCATGTACAGGACGATGCCTGGCACCTGGGCCAGTTTGGGCCGCAGCCGGTCGATCAGTTCGCTGGCCGACACATCGCGTTCGCCACGGGGCTTGAGGGCGATCCAGAAGCGGCCGTTGGCGATGGTCTGGTTGCTGCCGGTGACGCCCACCGAGTGGGAGAACGCGCGCACCGCCGGGTCGGCCTCGATGATTTTGGCCAGCGCCTTGTGCTTCTCGATCATCGACGGGTACGACACATCCGCCGCCGCCTCGCTGGTGCCAAGGATGAAGCCGGTGTCCTGCAGCGGGAAAAAGCCCTTTGGAATACCCACGTAACCGGCCACCGCCAGGGCCAGGGTCAGGCCAAACACGCCGAGCGTCAGACGCTGGTGGGCGAGGGCGCGGTCCAGGCCCTTTTCGTACCACCTGACCAGCCGCTCGCCGAAGCCGCCCTTGTGCTCTCCGGGCGGGCGGCGCATGAACAGTGCGCACAGGGTTGGCGCCAGGGTCAGCGAGACCACCACCGAAATCAGGATGGTGGCAGTGGCGGTAAGGGCGAACTCCTTGAACAGCCGGCCGACCACGCCGCCCATGAACAGCAGCGGGATGAACGCGGCGATCAGCGAGAAACTGATCGACACCACGGTGAAGCCGATTTCCCCGGCGCCCTTGAGCGCTGCCGTGCGGCTGTCGTCGCCGGCCTCCAGGTGACGGTGGATGTTTTCCACCACGACGATGGCATCGTCGACCACGAAGCCCACCGAGATGACGATGGCCACCAGGGTCAGGTTGTTCAGGCTGAAGCCGAAGATGTACATCAGCGCGCAACTGGCGATCAGCGATACGCCAAGCACGCTGGACACCACCATGGTCGCCGACCACTGTCGCAGGAACAGCGCCATCACCCCGATCACCAAGGCCACGGCGATCATCAGGGTCAGCTCCACTTCATGCAGCGAGGCACGGATGGTCTGGGTGCGGTCCTGCAGCACCGACACTTCGACCGAGGCTGGCAGCATCTCCTGCAGCTTGGGCAGGGCAGCCAGTACCCGGTCCACGGTATCGACGATGTTGGCGCCAGGCTGGCGGAAAATCACCAGGTTCAACCCGGGCTGGTCGCCGGACCAGGCTTTGACGTAGGCGTTCTCGGCGCCATTGATCACCTTTGCCACGTCCCTCAGGTGCACTGGTGCACCGTCACGGTAGGAGACGATCAGCTGGGCGTAGTCGTCGGGATGGAACAACTGGTCGTTGGCGGCGATGGTCGAAACGCTGTGTTCGCCGTACAGCGCGCCCTTGGCCAGGTTCAGGCTGGTCTGCTGGATGGCCTGGCGCAAGTCAGCCAGTGTCAGGCCGATGGCGGCCAGTTTCTCGGGTTGCGCCTGCACGCGGATCGCCGGGCGCAGTTGCCCGGTGATGTTGATCAGGCCGACCCCGTCGATCTGGCTCAGCTGGCGCGCGAGCAGGGTTTCGGCGTAGTCGCTGAGGTCGTTGCCAGGCATCTGGCTGGAGCTGACCGTCAGCACCAGCACCGGGCTGTCGGCCGGGTTGACCTTGCGCCAGGTCGGCGGGTTGGGCAGGTCTTGCGGCAGGCGCGCGGTGGCGGTGTTGATGGCCGCCTGCACTTCCTGGGCGGCGGTGTCGATGTTCTTGTCGAGCGTGAACTGCAGGATCAGGTTGGTCGAGCCCAGTGCGCTGCTGCTGGTCATCTGGGTCATGCCGGGGATGGCGCTGAACTGCACTTCCAGCGGCGTGGCCACTGACGAGGCCATGGTTTCCGGGCTGGCGCCGGGCAGCTGGGCGGTGACCTGGATGGTCGGGAAGTCGGCTTCCGGCAGTGGTGCCACCGGCAGGCGCGGGAAGGCGATGGCCCCCAGCAGCACCAGGGCGAAGGTCAGCAGGAGGGTGGCGATGGGGTGGTCGATGCACCAGGCCGAAACGCCGTTGCGCGTGTTCATGGCTGGCTCCGCCGGTCGGCCATTTCCGACGGCGCGGGGGCATCGGGGGCCACCTCGACCCGCGAACCTGGCTTGAGTCGCGACTGGCCATCGAGCACCAGGCGCTCGCCCGGCTTGACCCCGGCAATGATGTTCAGCCCGCTGTCCTGGTACAGCACCTTGACCGGCACGCTGGTGACCTTGTCACCGTCCAGGCGGTAGACGAAGTGCCCGTCGACGCCGCGCTGTACCACCGGGGGCGGCACTACCAGGGCGTTTTCTTCCACTGCGGTGCGTAGGCGGATGGTGACCAACTGGCCGGGCCACAGGTGACCGTCCTTGTTGTCGAACTCGGCCTTTACCCGCACGGTACCGGTGGTGGCGGAGATCTGGTTGTCGATCAGTGCCAGGTGGCCTTCACCCAGCAGGCTGCGTTCGCCGTCGGCATCCATGTAGGCCTGCACCAGTGCCGGGGTGGGCGCCTTCAGCAGGCTTTGGAGGGTTGGCAGCATTTGCTGCGGCAGGGCGAATTCGACGGCGATCGGGTCGATCTGGGTGACGCTGAACAGGCTGCGGGTATCGCTGGTGCGCACCAGGTTGCCGGGGTCGACGTTGCGAATGCCCACCCGGCCGGTCACTGGCGAGCGGATCTGCGTGTACGACAGCTGCACCTCGGCATTGGCGATGGCCGCCTGGTTGCCCTTGACCGTGGCTTGCAGGCGGTTGACCAGGGCCTGCTGCTGGTCGAGAGTCTGCTTCGAAACGCCGTTGTCGGTACTCAGCAGGCGGTAGCGCTGCAGGTCGACGTTGGCTACCTGGATCTGCGCCTGGCTCTGGCCAAGTTCGGCACGTGCCTGGTCGAGGTTGGCGCGGATGGCGCGATCGTCGAGGGTGGCCAGCAGGTCACCTTCCTTCACCCACTGGCCTTCCTTGACCAGCACCTGGGTCAGTACCCCCTCCACTTGCGGGCGCACCTCGACGCTGTGCAGCGACAGCACCGAGCCGATGGCGCTGGCATAGCGCGGCACGTTCTGCTGGACGACGCTGACCACGCGCACCGGGATGGCGGTTTGCGCGCGGGTGGCAGGTGCTGGCTGGCGCTGGCCGAACCAGAGGCCCGCTACCGCCAGGACCATGAGCGCCAGGGCGGCGAGGATGACAGGGCGGGACGGACGTCGCATCGGTGCGGGCACCTTGGCCATAGGGGAGGGAAGTGGCTGTATTCAATCTTATAGCCCCCGAACCGGGTCGGCAGCGTGACCGCTGGCTGACAGCGCTGTCAGAATTGCCTGCGCCTCCATCACACATCTGGCATGCGAACTGCGACCCCTGTGGGAGCGGGCATGCCCGCGAAGAATGCAACGCGGTGGATGGCAACGGCTGTGCCGGTGTTCGCGGGCACGCCCGCTCTCATAGAACAACACATGACTCATTGGTTCGGCGAGGTTCTGTAGGAGCAGCCTTGTGCTGCGAAGAGGCCGGTACTGACAAAGCCTGTCTGTTGCTTGTACCGGCCTCTTCGCAGCACAAGGCTGCTCCTACAAAGGCCGCGTCAGACGAGCGATATTTGTTCTCTGCGCGACAGCGCAGCCCAAAAGGGCTGGGTAATCTCCCACAGGGACCGCGGCAGGCTTTGGTTGCTGTGCAAGGCGGTTGCCCCCGCCGAGGCATAGCTAGAAGCTGATGAAAGCGTAATACACCGGGGGCTCATTGGTGGTGCGCAAACCATGTTCCTGCAAGCTCGCCACCAGCGCCGCGTCCTCCACGTGCAGGGTCCACTGTGCCAGGCCAGCCTCCGGTACCTGCGCCAGACCCGCGCGGAAGGCCCCCATGTCAGGCAGGTAGGCAGTAAATCCGTTGCCCTTGAGCGCACTGGTGGTCATGCCCAGCGCCTGGCACACCGCCACCTTGGCGGCGATGTCATCGCGGTCGGCCTGGCGCGAGGCCTGCACCAGCGCCTCCAGCCCGGCATCGACCAGTTGCCTGCCGTGAATCAGCTCCGGCCCCTGTTGCCAGGCTTCCGGCGGGCAGTCCTTGCTGCCTGGCCGCAGCGGGATATGCGGGTTTATTTCCACCGGGTAGATGCGACAGACCAGCGGCCGTTGGTCATAGATGGTGCACAGGTCGTTGTCGTCGAGGTTGCGGCAGCGCCCGGGGTTGAAGGCGGCAAAGGTCACCGAGACGCGTACCTCGCTGTCGCCGCAGGGTACGGGATGGGAGCGACGCAGCACATGATCACGCTGCTCTACCGGCATGCCACGGCCGTCCGCCACGAAGGCTTCGATCAGTACCACCACCTGGCCGTCGTTGTCCGCCCAGCGGCGCGCTTCGGCCAGGGTCAAGGGCACGTGGTGGCCGGTACAGCACTTGCCGCAGCCGGTACAGGCGAAACGCAGGCTGTCGGTCACTTGACCTCCGGGCTCCACTCGCTGACGAAGGCGCGCTGGTGCTGGCGGTCGTACAGGCACAGCTCGGTGCCGGTACGCTGCTGCATGTGCTTCTGGGGGTAGACGCCTTCGATCAGCAGGGCACTCATGCCGACCTGGTCATCGAACTCGGCGGGCTTGCTGCGGGCGTGAGCATCCTTGAACTGGCTGGCGGCCAGGCAAGACTTGAGCATCTGCTGGCGCTGCTCGTTCCAGGCCTGGCTGCTGGAGGCCTGGGCGATACCGCTGAAGAGGGCGAAACTGATCAGGATAGAGCTGAAAAACTTCATACGGATTCCGGCAAGTTACTTGCGAGGGGGGCGAATTATGCCCGACTCGACCCCGACGGCAAGCCGGGGAGTTTGTCTCCGAATATATCAGCGCTCGGCGAACACCACGGCGCGCGCCGCCACCACCAGACAATCGGTCAGCTCTGGCGAGGAAAACTTGGTGAGGATGGCATTGGCCCCGGCCTGGGTCGCCTTTTCACTGCTCATCGCGCTGTCCAGCGAGGTGTGCAGCAGTATGTACAGGTGCTGGAAGTCGGGGGTTTCGCGCAGGGTGCGTGTGAACGCGTAGCCGTCCATTTCGCTCATTTCGATGTCGGAGACGATCACGTTGATTTCCTGCGCGGTGCCCTGCAGCTCCAGCAACACGTTGATGGCGTCCTTGGCGCTGCGCGCGGTATGGCATTCGACGCCGAGGTTGCGCAGGGTGTGCACCGACTGTTGCAGGGCTACCTGGCTGTCGTCCACCACCAGGATATTGGCGGCGGCCAGCAGGCTGGCGTCTTCCTCGCTCAGGGTGGCGTGATGCGGTTCGGGCACCGGCGGGGCGATGGCGTGGATGACTTTTTCGATGTCCAGCACCTGCACCAGAGTGTTGTCGACCCTGGTCACGCCGGTGATGAACGAGCGGCTGCCCGAGCCATAAGGGGGTGGTTTGATGTCGGTGCTCAGGCAATGCACGATGCGGCTGACCGCCTGCACATGCAGGCCCTGGCGCGAGCGGCTGATCTCGGTGACGATCAGGCAGCCGCCGTCAGGGTCGGCCAGCGGCCGTTCGCCAATGGCGCGGGACAGGTCGATGACCGACAGCGAATTGCCGCGCAGGGTTGCCACGCCCTTCACGTGGGGGTGCGATTCGGGCAGCTTGGTCAACGGTGGGCAGGGGATTATCTCGCTGACCTTGAGCAGGTTGATTGCCATCAACTTGCCGCTGCGCAGGGTGAACAGCAGCAGGGACAGCGAGTCCGCGCGGGCATTTTGCGTGGCCATGGTGACCTTCGTGGGGAACAGGGGAATAACCGGTTATCGGCCTGGTTTGGTCGGGCTTTAGCGGGTGTGGGGATTGTGGGGCTGCTTTGCAGCCCATCGCGACACAAGGCCGCTCCTACAGGGGGGGGCGCGGTCCCTTGTAGGAGCGGCCTTGTGTCGCGATGGGGCGCAAAGCGCCCCCAGGATTCCAACTCAGCGCAGCCCCAGCCGACGGGCCAGGCGGCTAAGGTTGGCGCGGTCCAGGCCGAGTTCCCGGGCAGCCGCTGCCCAGTTTTCCTGGTGCCGCTGCAGGCAGGCCTCGATCAGCTGGCGCTGGTAGTCGTCGACGGCTTCGCGCAGGCCCCCTTCGGGTAGCGGTGCCGCCGGCAAGGGCACAGCAGGGGAGGGCGGGGTGCCGGGCGTTGCGGTTGCGCGCAGGTCCAGGTCGATGGCTTCCAGGGTGAGGATGCGTGGCCTGTCGGAATGTTGGCCCAGCGCCTTGAGCGCCGAGCGGCCGATCAGATGTTCCAGTTCACGTACGTTGCCTGGCCAGTCGTAGGCCAGCAGCGCGGCCTGGGCTTCGCTGCTCAGGCGCAGGCTGTTCAGGCCCAGGCGCGAACGGTTCTGTTCGAGGAAGTAGCCAGCCAGTAGCAGCACATCCCGCCCACGTTCGCGCAACGGCGGAACGTGCAGCGGGTATACGCTGAGGCGGTGGTAGAAGTCGGCGCGGAAGTTGCCAATACGCACCTCTGCTGCCAGGTCGCGATTGGTGGCTGCGATCAGGCGCACATCCACCCGGTGTTCGCGATCCGAGCCCAGGCGTTGCAACTGGCCGCTCTGCAGTACGCGCAACAATTTGGCCTGCACCGTCAGTGGCAGTTCACCGACTTCGTCGAGGAACAGTGTGCCGCCGTTGGCGAGCTCGAACTTGCCGCGGCGCTCGCCATGGGCGCCGGTGAAGGCTCCGCGTACATGGCCGAACAGTTCGCTTTCCACCAGGGTGTCAGGCAGGGCGGCGCAGTTGAGGCTGACCAACGGCTTGTCAGCGCGGTTGCTGGCCTGGTGCAGGGCCTGGGCCACCAACTCCTTGCCGACGCCGGTCTCACCGGTTATCAGTACGGTCAGGTCACTGCCACCGACCAGGCGGATTTCCTCGACCAGGCGCTTGTGCGCGGGGCTCTGGCCAATCAGCTCTTTGTCCTGGCCGCTGGCCTGGCGGTAGATTTCCGCGCGGTGGTGTTCGTCTTCCGCGCGCAGGGCCAGGTGCTCGATGCGCTCGGCCACGGTTACCGTGGCGGCGGCAAGGCTGGCGAAGGCCTGCAGAGCGCCCAGCTCCAGGCTCTGGAACTGCCCGGGGGTCAGGGCATCGAGGGTGACCAGGCCCCAAGGGCGCTCGTCGACCATCAACGGGCAACCCATGCAGTCATGTACTTCCAGGTTGGCATCAGGGGCGTTGACCAGGCCGTCGTAAGGGTCGGGTAGCTCGGAGTCGCTGGCGAAGCGGGTGGGTTCCCGGCTGCTTAGCAGGATCTGGAAGCGTGGATGCTCGCTGACTCGGAAGCGCCGGCCCAAGGTATCGGGGCTCAGGCCGTCCACTGCCAGCGGCACCAGCCATTCGCCGTCCAGGCGCAGCAGCGCGGCGGCATCGCAGGGCAGCAACCCACGCATGGCCTGCAGCAGGCGGCGATAGCGTTCCTGGTCGGGCAGGTCGCGGGAAAGGTCGCTGACCAGGGGCAGCAGGGTGGTGAGCAGGGGCTTCGTGGTCATATGGACTCCTGTGGGTCGATATGACTATACGTCGAGGTGGGTCGTTTTGACATGACCTGTGTCAAACCCCTGATTTTGCTGGAGATAAGAGTTGGCATGATTGGTGTAATAGCTCGGGCAGTCATTTGAAGCCACAGGCTCAGGAGTTGTTGCAATGCTCAATGCCGAACAACGTGCAATCATCAAGGCCACTGTCCCCCTGCTGGAAAGCGGCGGCGAAGCGCTGACCACCCACTTCTACAAGATGATGCTCAGCGAGTACCCGCAAGTGCGCCCGCTGTTCAACCAGGCCCACCAGGCCAGCGGTGACCAACCGCGCGCCCTGGCCAACGGGGTATTGATGTATGCCCGCCACATCGACCAGCTGGAGCAGCTTGGCGGCCTTGTCGGCCAGATCATCAACAAGCACGTTGCCCTGCAGATTCTGCCGGAGCACTACCCGATCGTCGGCAGCTGCCTGCTGCGCGCCATCGAAGAAGTGCTGGGCAAGGAAATCGCCACTCCCGCCGTGATCGACGCCTGGGGCGCGGCCTATGGCCAGTTGGCCGACATCCTGATCGGCGCGGAAGAGAACCTCTATAAACAGAAGGAAGAAGCCGAAGGCGGCTGGCGCGGCACCCGCGAATTCCGCCTGGTGCGCCGTGAGCAGGAAAGCAGCGAAATCGTTTCGTTCTACTTTGCCCCGGTGGATGGCAAACCGGTGCTCAAGGCCGAGCCTGGCCAGTACATCGGCCTGAAGCTGGACATCGACGGCGCCGAGCAGCGCCGCAACTACTCCCTGTCGGCACTGTGCGACGGCAAGGAATACCGCATCAGCGTCAAGCGCGAGGCGGGTGGCAAGGTCTCCAACTACCTGCACGATGTGCTGGCGGTGGGCGATACCCTGCAGCTGTTCCCGCCGGCTGGCGATTTCACCCTGGCGGCGAGCGACAAGCCGCTGGTGCTGATCAGCGGTGGCGTGGGTATTACTCCGACCCTGCCAATGTTGCAGGCGGCGTTGCAAACCCAGCGTGAGGTGCATTTCATTCACTGCGCCCGTAACGGCGCCGTGCATGCGTTCCGCGCCTGGATCGACGAGCTGGCCGAGCGTCACCCACAGCTCAAGCGCTTCTACTGCTATGCCGAACCGCATGATGATGCCGCGGCTGATGCCGTGGGCCTGCTGAGCGAGGACTTGCTGGCCGAGTGGCTGCCGCAAGAGCGAGACGTGGATGCCTACTTCCTCGGCCCCAAGGGCTTCATGGCTGCGGTCAAGCGCCAGCTGAAGGGCTTGGGTGTGCCAGAGCAGCAGAGCCGCTACGAGTTCTTCGGGCCGGCGGCTGCGCTGGAGTGATGTAGCGCCTGCACTGGCCTCTTCGCGGGTAAACCCGCTCCCACAGGGACCGCACAGGTTTCAAACCTTGTGGGGATCTGTGGGAAATTTAGTGGTTTTCAACAAACCAGCCCCCACAGGGATCGCGCAGATTTCAATGCCTGCGCGATCCCTGTGGGAGCGGGTTTACCCGCGAAGAGGCCGGTACAGGCTTACATCGTATTCATCCCAGCCGCTGGGCCACACTTCACCTTCCTGCCTATATATAAAGGAGAGATGAAAGCGGCTGCGCAGCTTTCATCTTTAATCCTCCTTTAATCACGGTATCCTTCACTCCCGGGTGTCGAGGGGCTTGCTCCTGCGCGGCACCCGGTCAGCCGCTTTTTTGCCGCACGGCGTTGAACCGACGTCGTTGCGGCCGGTCTCAGCCACACCGGATAGCCCCGCGCAGCGTTATCACGCCGCTTCCTCGGCACGTCAAAGGTCCTGCCCAGCGTGTAGAATTGCGCCAGGCAGGCAGATCACGCTGCCACTATCCATCGAAGGAACCGGCAATGAACGAACAAACATCGCGCCTGAATCGGGAACGGCGCTTTCTGGTACTGTTGGGCCTGATCTGCATTTCGCTGATCGGTGGCGCCCTCTACATGCAGATAGTCCTGGGCGAGGCACCATGCCCGCTGTGCATCCTGCAACGTTATGCGCTGTTGTTCATCGCCGTGTTCGCCTTCATCGCTGCGGCCATGCCCGGGCGCCGTAGCCTCACCTTCTTCGAGGCACTGGTGGTGCTCAGCGCCATCGGCGGAATCGTTGCGGCCGGCAACCATGTGTATATACTCGCCAACCCCATGGTCAGTTGCGGCATCGACACCTTGCAGCCGATCGTGGACGACCTGCCGCTGGCCAAGCTCTGGCCGCTGGTGTTCCAGGTCGACGGCTTCTGCAGCACGCCGTACCCGCCGATCCTCGGTCTGTCGCTGGCGCAATGGGCACTGGTGGCGTTCGTCCTTACGGCTGTACTGGTTCCGCTCGGGATCTATCGCAACCGACGCCAGGCTTAGACAAAAGTACCGAATGGCATGTGGTCTTTTACGCCGCATGAGAAGAGGGGAAATTCGCTCACCGCTTGATCCAGATCAACCCGGAGGCCTTGCAGAATGCGGCTTTGGGGCCTATCAAGCGGGGTGCGACAAACTGTCGCGAAGTTGAATTTTTGAGCGGTATTGTTGCAGATTCTGTAAAGGACTGTTGCTCAATAAGTCATAGTCAAGGGTTGGCGACCTATCTACAATCGCCCCCAATTTCCGTTCGGCACTGCTTGCGAGTCGCAGGATTGAAGGAAGCCTCAGCGCTCCTTTTTGCTGACTTCGTCAAGTTTCGCCCAACGGCGATACCGGGCGGATCCCCCTCCGCGTTTTCCCGCACCAAATGGACTTGGTCTGAAGTACAGGCCTGTTGCCTACGAAACCATAAGCACCGCTAACCCGCTTGACGCCAAGGTCCTGCAGTCGGACCCCGGGCAGGAGCGAGTTCGGGCGCGAAATGCCTCACTTGGCAGGACGAAGTGCTGGCTACCAAAACACAAATTGCATTGAAGCAAGCTGATCTAGAGGTCGTGAGATGAGTAAAAAGCGTTACCCCAGACTGTTTGGCATATTGCCCTTTTTAGGCATGCTTTTACTCAGTGGGTGCAACTGGACCCTGCTCGACCCGAAAGGTCAGGTCGGCATTGAGCAAAAGAACCTGATCCTGATCGCTACCGGCCTGATGCTGCTGGTGGTGATTCCTGTCATTATCATGACCGTGGTTTTCGCCTGGAAGTACCGTGCTTCCAACAAGGCTGCCACCTACACCCCCGACTGGTCGCACTCGACCAAGATCGAAGCCGCGGTGTGGATCATCCCGATCCTGATCATCATCGCCCTGGGCTACTTCACCTACCACTCCACCCACAAGCTGGACCCGTACCGTCCGCTGGATTCCGATGTGAAGCCGGTGCAGATCGACGTGGTCGCACTGGACTGGAAATGGCTGTTCATCTACCCGGAGCAGGGCATTGCCACGGTCAACAAGATCGTCTTCCCGGCTAACACTCCGGTCAACTTCCGCGTCACTTCCGACGCCGTGATGAACTCGTTCTTCATCCCGGGCCTGGGCGGCCAGATCTACGCCATGGCCGGCATGACCACCAAGCTGCACCTGATCGCCAACGAAAACGGCGAGTTCGACGGTATCAGCGCCAACTACAGCGGTGCTGGCTTCACCGGCATGAAATTCAAGGCTACTGCCACCTCTCAGGAAGACTTCGACAAGTGGGTCGCCGAGGTCAAGCAGTCGCCGAAGAAGCTGGACAAGGCCGAATACGACGCCTTGGCCAAACCAAGCGAAAACAACCCAGTCGCGCTGTATAGCGAGGCTTCGCCTGACCAGTTCCAGCTGATCGTCGACAAGTACGAAGGCATGAACCGCGGTCGTCCGAGCCACGAAGAAGCAGGCAGCAAAGATCTGGCCACTACCAAGGGTGTGGAATCGAGTATGCAACCAGCTGCCGGTGCAGAGGAGTAAGAGATGTTCGGTAAACTAAGCCTGGAGGCGATACCCTATCACGAGCCGATAGTCATGGTGACGCTTGCCATGATCGCGCTCGGTGGTATCGCTGTCGTCGGTGCTATCACCTACTTCCGCAAGTGGACCTACTTGTGGAGCGAGTGGTTGACGACTGTCGACCACAAGAAAATCGGGGTGATGTACATCATCGTCGCGATGGTCATGCTGCTGCGCGGCTTTGCCGACGCCATCATGATGCGTACCCAGCTGGCTGCCGCTACCGGTGGCTCCGAAGGCTACCTGCCGCCTGAACACTATGACCAGATCTTCACCGCTCACGGTGTGATCATGATCATCTTCATGGCGATGCCGTTCTTCACCGGCCTGATGAACCTGGCGGTTCCTCTGCAGATCGGTGCACGTGACGTTGCCTTCCCGTTCCTGAACTCCCTGAGCTTCTACCTGCTGCTGGCAGGCGTGCTGCTGGTCAACATCTCGCTGGGCGTTGGTGAATTCGCCAAGACCGGCTGGGTTGCCTATCCGCCGCTCGCGGGCATTCAGTACAGCCCTGGGGTGGGTGTCGACTACTACATCTGGGCGCTACAGCTCTCAGGCCTGGGTACGACGCTTACCGGCGTGAACTTCCTCGTCACCGTGATGAAGATGCGCGCACCTGGCATGAAACTGATGGACATGCCGATCTTCACCTGGACCTGCACCTGGGCCAACGTGCTGATCGTGGCTTCCTTCCCGATCCTGACCGCTGCACTCGCTCTGCTGACTGTTGACCGTTATCTGGACTTCCACATCTTCACCAACGAGCTTGGTGGGAACCCGATGATGTACGTCAACCTGTTCTGGGCGTGGGGTCACCCTGAGGTTTACATCCTGATCCTGCCGGCCTTCGGTGTGTTCTCGGAAGTTACCTCCACCTTCGCAGGCAAGCGTCTGTTCGGCCACCACTCGATGATCTACGCATCGGGCGCCATCGCCGTGCTGGGCTTCGCTGTATGGCTGCACCACTTCTTCACCATGGGTGCCGGCGCCAGCGTCAACACCTTCTTCGGCCTGGCGACGATGCTGATCTCCATTCCGACCGGTGTGAAGCTGTTCAACTGGCTGTTCACCATCTACCAGGGCCGTCTGCGCTTCACCGCGCCGATCATGTGGACCCTGGGCTTCATGATCACCTTCTCCATCGGTGGCATGACTGGTGTTCTGCTGGCTGTTCCAGGTGCTGACTTCGTGCTGCACAACAGCCTGTTCGTAATTGCTCACTTCCACAACGTGATCATCGGTGGTGCGGTATTCGGCTACATCGCCGGCTTCGCCTACTGGTTCCCGAAAGCCTTTGGTTTCACCCTGAACGAGAAGTGGGGCAAGGCTGCCTTCTGGTTCTGGATCTCGGGCTTCTACGTAGCGTTCATGCCGCTGTACGCCCTGGGCTTCATGGGCATGACTCGTCGTCTGAACCACTCCGACAACCCACTGTGGGAACCCTACCTGTACGTAGCCGTTGTCGGCGCCGTGCTGATCCTGTTCGGTATCGCCTGCCAGCTGATCCAGCTGTACGTATCGGTTCGCGACCGCAACCAGAACCTGGACGTGACCGGCGACCCATGGGGCGGCCGTACCCTGGAATGGTCGACTTCGTCGCCACCTCCGTTCTACAACTTCGCCCACATGCCTGAGAAGGTTGGTCTGGACGCCTGGCACGAAGCCAAGGAAGCCGGTGTTGCCTACAAGCCTGCGGCCAAGTACGAAGCGATCCACATGCCGAGCAACACCTCCACCGGTTTGTTCATGGGCCTGTTCCTGACCGTCTTCGGCTTCGCCTTCATCTGGCACATCTGGTGGCTGGTTGGCGCGAGCCTGGTTGCAACCATCGCTGTCTTCGTTCGCCACGCTGCGCGTGACGACCAGGGCTACATGGTTCCGGCCGAAGAAGTGGCGCGCATCGAAGGCGAGCGCATGAAAGCGCTGGCCAAAGCAGGTGCTCTGCCTGCCGGCGCACGTGTCGAATCGTTTGAGCGGGTGTAATCAATGTCCAGTCAAGTAATGCACGGTGCTGCTCATGGTCACGACCATGGGCATGACGACCACCACCACGACTCGGGCCAGATGACCGTACTCGGTTTCTGGCTGTACCTGATGACCGACTGCATCCTGTTTGCGTCGCTCTTCGCCACCTACGCGGTGCTGTCCGGCAGTTTTGCCGGCGGCCCGTCGGGTCATGACATCTTCCAGCTCGATTTCGTAGCTGTTGAAACGCTGTTCCTGCTGCTGTCCTCGATCACCTTCGGCTTCGCCATGCTGAAGATGTTCGACGGCAAGAAAGCTGGCGTACTGGGCTGGTTGGCTGTGACCTTCCTGTTCGGTGCAGGCTTCATCGCGATGGAAATCTACGAATTCCATCACCTGATCGCCGAGGGCTACGGCCCGAACCGCAGTGGTTTCCTGTCGGGCTTCTTCGCCCTGGTAGGTACCCACGGTCTGCACGTGACCGCCGGCCTGATCTGGATGGCAATCATGATGTACCAGATCAACAAGCACGGCATCACGCCGACCGCCAAGACCCGCATGAGCTGCCTGAGCCTGTTCTGGCACTTCCTGGACGTGGTCTGGATCTGCGTATTCACCGTCGTCTACCTGCTGGGAGTTCTGTAATGGCTAACGCACACGACACTCATCACGAAGGTAACCACGGCAGCGTCAAGTCGTACATGATCGGCTTCATCCTGTCGATCATCCTGACTGCGATCCCGTTCGGCCTGGCCATGTCGCCAAGCCTGCCGAAGAACCTGACCGTTCTGATCATTGTTGCCATGGCCGTGATCCAGGTAGTAGTGCACCTCGTGTACTTCCTGCACATGGACCGCTCGAAAGAGCAACGCAACAACGTTTCGACGTTCCTGTTCACCACCCTGGTGATCGCTCTGCTTGTCGGCCTGTCGCTGTGGATCATGTTCAGCATCCACTTCGAAATGTTGGCCAAGTGAGGTAAGACTGCATGTCCGTTAAGCACTTTATCCAAATCACCAAACCGGGGATCATTTTCGGTAACGTGCTTTCCGTGGCAGGCGGTTTCTTCCTTGCCTCGAAGGGCCATGTGGATTTCGCCCTGTTCCTGGCGGTGGTGATCGGTACTTCGCTGGTGGTTGCGTCCGGATGCGTGTTCAACAACTGCATCGACCGTGACATCGACCACAAGATGGAGCGCACCAAGAACCGCGTCATGGTCCAGGGCGGCATGTCGCTGCCCCTCGCGCTGATCTACGCCACCCTGCTCGGGGTGGCGGGTTTCAGCCTGCTGTATGTCCAGGCCAACCCGCTGTCGGCGTTCTGTGCGCTGATCGGCTTCATCGTCTACGTCGGTTTCTACAGCCTGTGGCTGAAGCGTAAATCGGTGCACGGCACCCTGGTCGGCAGCCTGTCTGGTGCCATGCCTCCGGTGATCGGCTATTGCGCCGTGAGCAACAGCTTCGACCTGGCTGCATTTACCCTGCTGGTGATGTTCAGCCTGTGGCAGATGCCGCACAGCTTCGCCATCGCGATCTTCCGCTTCAAGGATTACAGCGCTGCCAACATTCCGGTCCTGCCGGTGGCACGTGGCATCCTCGCGGCGAAGAAGCAGATCGTGCTGTACGTGCTGGCTTTCGTGCTCGCAACCCTGATGCTTACCCTCGGCGGTTACGCCGGCCTCGGCTATCTGGCCGTGGCAGCAGCCATGGGCCTGTACTGGCTGTACATGGCCTGGGCTGGCTACAAGGCCGAGGACGACAGCAAGTGGGCACGCAAGGTGTTCGGCTTCTCCATCCTCACCGTCACTGCCCTGAGCGTGATGATGGGTGTGGACAGCCAGACCGCTGCGGAAGTGCTGATGACATACGCACGCTGATACTGCTGCCTGTTTCACGAAAAACCCCGGCCACTGTGCCGGGGTTTTTTATGGGCGTTTTTCTGTGCCGGCCTTGTTCGCGGGCTCGCCCGCGAACAAGGCCGGCACAGCAGAATATAAATTTCTTATTTTCAAAAAATACATCTGAAAAGATCTATGAAAACAGGAAATTGTCCTTTACAGGTATCCTGTATCGGCACTATCTTCTGATTCAGGCCGCCACATCGGCCAGCGTCGCTCGGACGGTTCCGGGCGCTTACGTACTCAGAGGAAGCCATGGCCAACCCAGGTTCGCCGCGCCGCTTTGCGCGCATCGATCGTCTGCCCCCTTACGTCTTCAACATCACTGCCGAGCTCAAGATGGCCGCCCGCCGCCGTGGCGAGGACATCATCGACCTGAGCATGGGCAACCCCGATGGCGCCACCCCGCCGCACATCGTCGAGAAGCTGGTGCAGGTCGCCCAGCGTGAAGATACCCACGGCTACTCCACCTCTCGCGGCATCCCGCGCCTGCGTCGGGCCATCTCCAACTGGTACAAGGAACGCTACGAGGTCGACATCGACCCGGAAAGCGAAGCCATCGTCACCATCGGCTCGAAGGAAGGCCTGGCGCACCTGATGCTGGCTACCCTCGACCAGGGCGACACAGTGCTGGTGCCCAACCCCAGCTACCCGATCCATATCTACGGGGCGGTGATCGCCGGTGCCCAGGTGCGTTCGGTACCGCTGGTGCCGGGCGTGGACTTTTTCAACGAACTCGAGCGGGCCATCCGCGAGTCGATCCCCAAGCCGAAGATGATGATCCTCGGCTTCCCGTCCAACCCCACCGCTCAGTGCGTGGAGCTGGACTTCTTCGAGCGCGTGGTGGCCCTGGCCAAGCAGTATGGCGTGCTGGTGGTCCATGACCTGGCCTATGCCGACATCGTCTACGATGGCTGGAAGGCCCCGTCGATCATGCAGGTGCCGGGGGCCAAGGACATCGCGGTGGAGTTCTTCACCCTGTCCAAGAGCTACAACATGGCTGGCTGGCGGATCGGCTTCATGGTCGGCAACCCCGAGTTGGTCAGTGCCTTGGCGCGGATCAAGAGCTACCACGACTACGGCACCTTCACCCCGCTGCAGGTGGCTGCCATTGCAGCACTGGAAGGCGACCAGCAGTGCGTACGAGACATTGCCGAGCAATACCGCCAGCGCCGCAACCTGCTGGTGAAAGGGCTGCACGAGCTGGGCTGGATGGTCGAGAACCCCAAGGCTTCGATGTACGTATGGGCGAAGATCCCGCCGGAGTATGCGCACCTGGGCTCGCTGGAGTTTTCCAAGAAACTGCTGGCCGAAGCCAAGGTTTGTGTGTCGCCGGGGATCGGTTTTGGTGATTATGGTGATGACCATGTGCGTTTTGCCCTGATCGAGAACCAGGATCGTATTCGCCAGGCGATTCGCGGGATCCGGCAGATGTTCCGGGCTGATGGCCTGACTCGTAAGTAAGCCCCCATGTCTACAGGTACGGCACATGCCGCACGGCCTGCGCCGTACCTGTAGGAGCACTTTCCTACTGCTCTACAGCTACCCAGATAACTATTTTTCTGCACTCATTTCTCACTTCAGAGACCCGAAAGATGAGTGTCTTCACCGCCTATTTCTGCGGCACCGGCTCCCACCGCTTCGACGATGCCAACCCCAACTTCTGGAATGGTGAGCTGGTCTCGACCCTGGCCAGCAATGACCAGGGCCGCGAGTTCGCTCACTGGATTGCCGTTGACGGCCCCGGCAGCGGCAACCTCCAGGATGACAATCTGTTCGTCGAGCCCGGTGGTTATTTCAACTGGAGCGGCCAGTTGTTCGGCAGCGGCTGGGAAGAGAACGTCAACCATGTGCTGAAGGTGATCAAGGGCGAAAGCAGCTGGCAGCGCACCAAGCTGAGCGAGGAAGAATACGAGCGGCTGAAGGAGGCCGCGGTTCCGATCCCGGATGCCACCTCTACAGCTTCCTGGTTCTGGCGCACCTATGACTACGGCGAACGCCACCCGACGCCACAGGAGCTGCAAGAGCGCATCATCAACCTGTTCCGCAAGCCGCGCTTGCCGACCCAGGTGAACCTGGTGGGTTGGAGCAGGGGAGGGATCAGTTGCCACATGCTGGCCAACGCCATGGCGCAGGACCCTGTATTGCGGGACATACCCGTGAATATCTTCGCCATCGACCCGGTGCCGGGCATCGGTAACCTGCAAAGCCAGCGGGTAACCTTGGCGGGCAATGTCCGCGAGTATGTGGGTTTCTATTCGCGGGACGAGCGATCCAAAGGCTTTGCCTGCGTGATCCCTTCGGTCGAACCGGGTACACGGATATGCATCTACCCGATACCAGGCCGCCACGCCACGCTGGTGGGCAACGCCTCCATCGACGGTGCGAGTGATGGCAAGGTACTGGCGGAGCCGGGATTGATCGTTCGTCATTTTGCCGAGGTCTGCCTGACCCGCTGGGGTGTGCAACTGGACAGGCGCCTGTTCCTGAGCGACGAGCAGTTGATGCGATATCACATGGTCATGGCCGCTGCCGAAGGGAGTTACAAGGCCATGCGTAGCGAGTCGTATACCGTACTTACCGAGGGCGAAGATGACGACCGCTTGGTGTATTGCGGCGAGACCTGCATTCACTTCAGCAAGGTGTGTGGTGATGGCTATGAGCCGACCGAGGGCCTTGGCCAGCAGCGCTGGGATGTCAACACCTACAAGGCATTACGCTGACTTGAATGGGCGGCCGGGGAAGTCGTTGGTCGCCCGTGTTCAATTGCCGGATCAGCGGCAAATATTTTTTGCATTCCCCTCTATCCAGCCGCCCCGGCTTGGATTGAAAATGGCGCCGCGGGCCAGCCCCGATAACAACAACCTTCCCTCCGTGCCATCATGTCCGAATACAACCCTTGCCTTGACTGCGGCGCCTGCTGCGGGTACTTCCGTGTGTCCTTTTTCTGGGGCGAATGCCAGTCCGCCGGGGGCCTTGTGCCGGACGACCTGGTGGTACAGATCAACCCCACCCGTGTTGCCATGATCGGCACCGATGCCAAACCCTGCCGCTGCATCAGCCTGCAGGGCGAGATCGGCCAGGAAGTGGCTTGCACCATCTACGCCAACCGTTCCAGCCCCTGCCGCGAGTTCGAGGCGTCGTGGGAGGGTGGGGTGCATAACCCCAGCTGCGACGATGCGCGGGCGGCGTATGGCCTGCCACCACTGACCCCGCCCGGGGCCAACGAGCCGCATTGGCCGGATGATGGGGCTGAGGTGGCCTGATCGTATTTCGTTAGCCTGTACCGGCCCTTTCGCGGGTAAACCCGCTCCTACAGGTATCACCGTACCCTGTAGGAGCGGGTTTACCCGCGAAAGGGCCATCAGCTGTAAGAAGATTCTGAACCTGCAACCAAATGCTTCAGGTTGCCAGGGATTAGGAATTATCCTACGGCCTAAGTCGGATGCCGTCTGATAGGCAAGTAGCTACCTCAGAGATAACGTTTCGGCGTCGTCACAATTGGCGATCGGGTGTGAGAAGCCCGGTGTTTCGAGATGGCTTGCCAGTTATGGCAGCCGTGCGCGTGCAGACTTCGGTCTGGCCGGTGCCTCGGACACTGGTCTTCTCACCTCGCGTACGGCTGCCACCTTATCTGTGAGAAGGATGCGAGTGGTTGCCTCTGAAAATATTTCCGAGATGACTATGAAAAAACTTGTACCTGATCCACCCGTTACAGACCTTACTTACCAAGCCGCGAAGTCCCAGGCTACCCAGGTCATGGACATTCTCTCCAACACCATCCTCCAATACCTCGACGCAGAAGCCCCGGACCTGCGTTCCACCCTTCTCGAAAACATGTCGACGCAAACTGCCCTGTTGCACGCCTTGTTAGCCCACATAAAGGCGCAGGAGGCCCAGGCATGAGCGACCACCTCAAATCCCGCACCACCGTAGGTGCGGAGAAATTCCTTGAGCTGTACCGGATAGAGCCGGGTGTACCGCTTGATCTGGCATTCGATGAATTGTCGGTGCTGATCGGCTGTATCAAGCATTTGAACGAAGAGGCCGAGATGGAGGGCGACAAGATCGCTGGCAGCGCGGCGCGCATTCTCAGTGCCATGGCCAAGGCGCTGATCAATGACATGGAAATGGGCTTGAATCGGGGCGCCTGAACGATTTTTGGGGCCGCTTTGCGGCCCATCGCCGGCAAGCCAGGCTCCCACAGGTATAGTGCAAGGCTCCTGGCCTGTGGTGTACCTGTGGGAGCCTGGCTTGCCGGCGATAGGGCTGCGCAGCAGCCCCGGGATGCTTGAACCGATCGCTTGACGTTAAACTGTCATCTCCCCAGCAATGGACAGGAGATCCGGCGTGACCCCACCCCGCAGTTTCCCCAGTGACCTCTGCCTCGACAGCCCGCGTCTGCAATTGCGCCCCATGCGCCATGCCGATGCCGCGCAATGGCTGGCGATCATGGCCGACCCCGAGGTCATGCGCTATTGGCACCATGCACCTTGGCAAGACC
This sequence comes from Pseudomonas sp. s4, assembly GCF_046764235.1. NCBI lineage: Bacteria > Pseudomonadati > Pseudomonadota > Gammaproteobacteria > Pseudomonadales > Pseudomonadaceae > Pseudomonas > Pseudomonas sp. s4. Next base: position 1,029,454 of record NZ_CP177209.1, read on the forward strand.
TGGCCGAAGCCGAAAGCGCCCTGGCCGCCGACCGCGAAGCCTATGCCAATGGTGACCAGCTCAAGCTTGGCATGTACCGCCGTGACAACGGCGAACTGATCGGTATGGTCCAGCTGTTCAATATCGACGATGTCTCTCGCCGTGGTGAAATCGGCTACTGCCTGGCCAGCGCGGTGCAGGGCAGGGGTTACATGGACGAAGCACTGACCTGCTTCATCGATTACCTCGCCCACACCCTGCACATGCGCCGCCTGGAAGGCGAGATCGACCCGCGCAACCAAGGTTCGGCACGCACTCTGGAGCGCCAGGGCTTTGTGCTGGAAGGCACATTGCGTGCGCGTTGGTGCGTTGCCGGCGAGTTGTCCGATTCGGGTATTTATGGCCTTCTGCTAGAGCCCCCGGTTGCATAGGAAGTAAATCTCTTGCCAGTTTTCTACCTGAGCGCCAGCCTGCTGCTTTACCTGCTCGCACTGTTCTTCGACGGCGCGCTGATGAGTGGTGACCGCCACATGCCGGCCCTGCAGATGCTGTTGTACGGGCCTTGGGGTATGCCCTTCGGGTTGTACCAGTGGTTTGCCAACCCGCTGCTGGCCCTGGCGGTCCTTGCCCATCGACGCTTTCGCCGGCTGGCATTGCTGGTCGGGCTGGTGGCTGTGTATCTGGCGGCCAGCAGCTTTGGAATTGACCGCCTGCCGGACAATCAGAGCTATGAGTTCCATGACCTGACCGGTTTTGGTGCCGGTTTCTACCTGTGGCTGGCGGCAATGGTGGTGTTTTGCATGGGCCAGGCCTGGCATTGCTGGAGGGCACGCAGCGCCGACGACATGCCGGGCTGGAGCTGGCTGGATGTGGTGTTGGTCGCGGCGCTTGGCGTGATGTTTTATGCGGCAACGCAGATGCCGTCGCTGCGCTTCGAGCCGGGCAAGGTGCTGATGCCGCCGGAACAGCCGCAGACGCTGTGATGCCCACAAGGAGAGTTTATGACCAAGCATTACCTGACGGGCCTGGCATTGGCCTGTGTGCTGCCGCTGGCCCAGGCGGATGACTACACGCCGGGATACGGGCAGTGCATGGACAAGGCGTCCAGTACCGTTGCCATGAGCGAGTGCATTCGGGCCGAGACGCAGTTGCAGGACCAGCGTTTGAACCGGGTGTACAAGCAATTGATGGGCAAGCTGGATGCCGGGCAGCAGAAGAGCCTGCGTGATGTGCAGCGCAAGTGGCTTGCCTACCGCGATGGCAATTGCGGGTTCCATGTGCAGGCCAGTGGCGGGACCATGGCACAGCTGGAAGGTGGGTCCTGTGTGATGGACATGACCCGCGACCGGGCGGCGGAGCTGGAGCGCGTGCTCAGCCCTGGGCAGTGAGGCTGCCAGTACTGGCCCTATCGCCGGCAAGCCAGCTCCCACAGGGAGCGCATACCCTGTCAGGCAGTGCAATACCTGTGGGAGCTGGCTTGCCGGCGATGGGGCGCGAAGCGGCCCCGTTTTTACTTGCGCGGTTCGCGCAGCGCCCGGGCCTTGAGATACTCGCGCACTTCCACCGCATCCCCGGCAAACTCGATACGCTCTGCTTTCGCTGCACGCTGGTAGGCATACATCGGGTCGTAATACTCGCTCAGCAAGCTTTCGATGAAGACCCGGTGCAACTCCACCGAACCACTGCGCTGCTGCTCGTCCAGCGCCTGGCGCAGGATTTCCGACAGCCGCTGATGGCGCTCGCCGCCGAGGCGCTTTTGAATCCTGCCCATGCTCTGCAGAAGTGTCTCGGCAAATAGCCGCCGGCCATCTTCTTCACCATGCAGGCTGACGAACTCGGCGCTCAGGTCGATCACGTAGTCGCGCAGGATACGCTCCACGCGGTTGGCCAAACTGTCTTCCAGCCACACCAGCGGGTATTGCTGCATGCCCTGGTACAACTCCAGCGGTACGGTGCAGCTGCCCACGATTCGGCCTTCGTCTTCCAGCACGAACTGCTCGATGCCCCGGGCGCGTTTTTTCAACACGTCTATGGCCAGCCTGTTCTCGAAGTCGATCTGCGCGGGCTGTGCAGTGGCGCGCTTGCCAAAGCTGGAACCGCGATGGTTGGCGTAGCCCTCCAGGTCCAGCGCGTTGTCCAGCAGGTGCAGCACATCCGTCTTGCCGGTGCCGGTCAGGCCGCCCACGAGCACGAAATCACATTGCGCGACCGCCTGTTGGGTAGTCTCCAGCAGGAAGTGGCGCATAGCCTTGTAGCCGCCCTCGACGAGGGGGTAGTGGATGCCCTTCTCATCGCGCAGCACTTTCTGCACAAGATGGGAGCGCAGGCCGCCACGGAAGCAGTACAGGTAGCCTTCCGGGTGATCCTCGGCGAACTTTGCCCAGGCCTCCAGACGTGCCTGCTTGATCTCGCCGCTGACCAGCTTGTGGCCCAGAACGATGGCTTCAGCCTGGCCTTTCTGCTTGTAGCAGGTGCCGACCTTTTGCCGCTCCTGGTCATTCATCAGCGGCAGGTTGACGGCGCAGGGGAAGGCGCCCTTGGCAAACTCGACAGGTGCACGCATGTCCATCATCGGCACATCGTCGAGGAACAACTGGCGAAAGTCGGTGCAGTCGGGGCGCATCAGATCACCTCGACCGCGTGGCTCTGTCGCTCGACCAGCTTGCCGATTGGCGCCAGTTGCAGGCCCAGTTCGGCGGCCACCGCCAGGAACTCGGCTTCACCCTCCGGGATAACCGCCACCAGCAAGCCGCCACTGGTCTGCGGGTCGCACAGCAGATGCTTCTGGTCGTCGCTCAGGGCGCCGATCTTGTGGCCGTAGCTGTCGAAGTTGCGCAGGGTACCGCCGGGGATGCAGCCCTCGGCCAGGTAGTGGTCGACGCTGGGCAGGCGCGGGACGGCAGCATAGTCCAGGTGCGCGGTAACGCCACTGCCCTCGGCCAGTTCCACAAGGTGGCCGAGCAGGCCGAAACCGGTGACGTCGGTCATGGCCTTGACCCCGTCAAGCTTGCCGAAGCGGCTGCCTGGCGTGTTGAGGGTGCACATCCAGTCGCGGGCAAGGCCCTGGTCCTGGGGGCGCAGCTTGGCCTTTTTCTCGGCGGTGGTGAGGATGCCGATACCCAGTGGCTTGGTCAGGTACAAGCGGCAGCCTGCGCTGGCGGTGTCGTTGCGCTTGAGGTGACGCTTGCTGACCACGCCGGTGACGGCCAGGCCGAAGATCGGCTCGGGGGCGTCGATGGAGTGGCCGCCGGCCAGCGGGATACCGGCTTCGGCGCATACCGCACGGCCGCCGCGGATCACTTCGCGGGCCACTTCCGGTGGCAGCACGTTGACCGGCCAGCCGAGAATGGCAATGGCCATCAGCGGGTCGCCGCCCATGGCGTAGATGTCGCTGATGGCGTTGGTGGCGGCGATACGGCCGAAGTCGTACGGGTCATCGACGATCGGCATGAAGAAGTCGGTGGTCGAGACCACGCCGCGCTCGTCATCCAGCGCGTACACGGCAGCGTCGTCGCGCGAGGTGTTGCCTACCCAAAGTTTCGGGTCCAGAGCCTGGGTGCCGCTTTCTGCGAGGATCACATCCAGCACCTTGGGGGATATCTTGCAGCCACAGCCGGCACCATGGCTGTACTGGGTCAGGCGAATCGGCTCGCTCATGTGCACCTCAGGAGGTCAATTTGATGCGCGATTGTAGCAAAGCTGGCCTTTGCGCCTGCGCCTCTTATAATTCCCGTCGTCGGCCTATAGGCCGACATTTCCCCGCTATTGAACCGGAGAACACCTCATGCTCAAACGCCCTCTGGCGCTCGCCGCCGGCCTTGTGCTGTCTTGCTGTGCCGTTGTCGCCCAGGCCGCCGACACTCTGCGGGTCAGCGCCATCCCTGACGAAGCACCGACCGAACTGCAGCGCAAGTTCAAACCGTTGGGCGAGTACCTGGCCAAGCAGTTGGGCATGGAGGTGAAGTTCGTGCCTGTGGCCGATTACCCCGCGGTAGTCGAATCGCTGGCCTCCGGCCGCCTGGACCTGGCCTGGCTGGGGGGCTTCACCTTCGTACAGGTGCACTTGAAGGACCCTGCCGCCACGCCGCTGGTGCAGCGTGAACAGGATGCGCAGTTCACTTCCAAATTCATCACCGCCAACCCTGATGTGAAGAGCCTGGCCGACCTCAAGGGCAAGTCGTTTGCCTTCGGTTCCATTTCCTCCACTTCGGGCAGCCTGATGCCGCGTTACTTCATGCTCAAGCAGGACAACATCAAGCCTGAAGACTACTTCGGTCGCGTTGCCTACTCCGGCGCCCACGATGCCACCGTGGCCTGGGTGCAGGCCGGCAAGGTCGATGGCGGCGTGCTCAATGCCAGCGTTTGGCAGAAGCTGGTGGATGCCGGCAAGGTCGATACCGCCAAGGTGAAGGTGTTCGCCACCACCCCGACCTACTTCGACTACAACTGGACCGTGCGCGGCAACATGGACCCGGCGCTGAAAGAGAAGATCAAGAAAGCCTTCCTCGGCCTCGACCCGGCCAACCCGGAGCACAAGGCGATCCTCGACCTGCAGGCGGCCAGCCGCTTCATCGAGACCAGACCTGAGAACTACGTGGGCACCGAGCAGGCTGCGCGCGAGGCCGGCCTGCTCAAGTGATATCGACAGTGGCTTCCAATGTGGCGATCCATCTGCACGAGGCCGGGCTGCGCCATGGCCAGGTGCGTGCGCTCGATGCCGTGAGCCTGAGCATCGGCCAGGGCGAGCGCGTCGCCATCATAGGCCCGTCGGGGGCGGGCAAGTCCAGCTTGCTGCACCTGATGGCGACCGCCGTCCAGCCCAGCAGCGGGCGCCTGGAACTGCTCGGCGAGCAGCCATGGGCGTTGTCCTCCAGAGCCCGCCAGCGCCTGCGTGCGCGGGTAGGCCTGGTGCATCAGGCACCGCCCTTGCCGCCGCGCCAGCGGGTGGTGACGGCAGTGCTGGCCGGCCGCCTGGGGCAGTGGGGCATGCTGCGTGGCCTGTTCAACCTGCTGTACCCCTGCGATGTGCCGGGGGCGCGCCAGGCACTGGCCGAGCTGGGGTTGGCCGACAAACTCTTCGTACAGTGCGGGCAATTGTCCGGTGGCCAGTTGCAGCGTGTGGGCATTGCCCGGGCGCTGTACCAGCGGCCGCAGGTGTTGTTGACCGACGAGCCGGTGTCGGCCATGGACCCGGTGCTGGCTGACCACAGTCTGGCCTTGCTCAACCGCCACGCACAGGCCAATGGCGTCACTCTGGTGGCGAGCCTGCATGCCGTGGACCTGGCGCTGGCGCACTTCCCGCGGGTGATTGGTATCCGCGAAGGGCAGGTGGTGTTCGACTGCCCGGCGCAAGCGGTGACCGAGCAGTTGCTGGATGCGTTGTATGCGAATGAACAACTGGCTTCACCACCGAGCCAGGGGCCGACCCTGACCGTGCAGATACCGCGATGCTGAAACTTGATGCCCGCGACCCGGCGCTGTGGCCGCGGTTGCTGCTGACCCTGCTGGCTGTGGCGGTGCTGTGGCCTGGCGTGCAGCTGAGCGAATTGAACCCGGCGGTCCTGCTGCAAGCGGAGAATCGCCAGCAGATCGCCAGTTTCACCAGTGCCTTCTGGCCACCAGCACACGATGCCGACTTCCTTTCCCTGCTTTATGAGGCCACCTTGCAGACCCTGGCCGTGGCCACGGCCGGCATGGCGTTGGCGTTGCTGCTGGCGGTCCCTGCCGGGTTGCTGGCCAGCCGTGCCTTGTCGCTGCGTGCCGCCTCACATGGCGGTCGCGCCGGGTTGTGGTCGCGTCTGCTACGCCTGCCAGTGCGCTGGTTGCTGATTTTCCTGCGCAGTGTGCCGGAAATCGTCTGGGCGTTGCTGTTCGTGCGGGCCGTGGGGCTGGGGCCGACGGCGGGCGTGCTGGCTATCGCCATTACCTACAGCGGTATGCTCGGCAAGGTCTATGCCGAGATCTTCGAATCGGTCGACCAGCGCCCGGCGCATGCCTTGCTGCAGGCGGGTAGTGGCCGCCTGGCTGCGTTTTTCTACGGCATCCTGCCCAGTGCGGTCTCCGAAGTGGTGTCCTACACCGTGTACCGCTGGGAGTGCGCGGTGCGCGCCTCGGTGGTGATGGGCTTTGTCGGTGCTGGCGGGCTGGGGCAGCAGATCGACCTGTCGATGCGAATGTTCGCGGGAGCGGAGGTGGCAAGCATGCTGCTGACCTTCCTGGTCCTGGTGATGCTGGCCGACCTGCTCAGCCGCTTCCTGCGCTGGAGGCTTGCATGAACCGGGTCATCAACTGGCTGGTGCTCGGCGCCATCGTGGCTGCAGTGATGGCCTCGTTCGCATACCTGGAGCTGGACTTGCAGGCGCTGGTCGGCAACGGCGGGCTGGGGCAGATGGGCGAGTATGCCGGGCGTTTTCTGCACCCGGACCTGTCTGCCGGGCACCTGCGCGCGGTAGCGCATGGGGCGCTGGAAACCTTGGCCATGTCCGGCCTGGGCACCTTGTTGGCCATGCTGCTGGGCATGCTGTTGGCGCTGCCGGCCGCTGGCCGGTTCGGTTGGCCACTGCAGGCCTGTGCGCGGTTGTTGCTGAATGCCCTGCGGGCCATCCCGGAACTGGTGTGGGCCGCGCTGACGGTGCTGGCTGCCGGGCTTGGGCCGAATGCCGGTACCCTGGCGTTGGCGCTGCACACCGCTGGCGTGCTGGGGCGGCTGTTTGCCGAGGCGCTGGAGAACGCACCGCCGGAGCCGGCGGCGGCCATCCGCTTGCAGGGCGGTAGCCAGGTGGCGGCATTCTGCTTTGGCACCTTGCCCAATCTGTGGCCGCAGTTGCTGGCTTATAGCCTGTATCGGTGGGAGAACAATATCCGCATGGCCAGCGTTCTGGGGTTTGTCGGTGCGGGTGGGTTGGGGCAGATGCTGTACACCACCTTGAGCCTGTTCCAGGAGGCCCAGGCCAGCACGGTGATCATGGGGATGCTGGTGCTGGTGTTGCTGGTGGACGCGTTGAGTGATGTGTTGCGCCAGCGCTATGTGCGGGCCTGACAGATAGCCGGGGCCGCGTTGCGGCCCTATCGCGACACAAGGCCGCTCCTACAGGCAAAGTGCCGCCTTTGATGCTTGCGCGGCCCCTTGTAGGAGCGGCCTTGTGTCGCGATGGGCTGCAACGCAGCCCCAAAATCCCTCAGGCACCCACAACTCCGGCACACTGCGCCTCCCGCTGCATCGACTCCAGGTTCCGCTCAATCGTCTCGCAAATGCTGTCCATCTGGATCTGGTGTTCACTGAATCTGAACGGGCTCTGCAAATCCGTCCCGATCCGCTCGATGGCCAGCAGCATGAAGCCCACCACCGTCGAAGCCAGCGGCGTGAACCAGCCCAGCGACTCCACCAGCCCCACCGGTACGATCAGGCAGAACAGGGTGATGAACAGCCGCGGAAAATACACGTAAGGGTAGGGCAGTGGCGTATTGGCGATCCGTTCCATGCCACCTTGGGCATTGGACAGGTCCACCAGCGTCGATTCCAGCCTTGCCAGGCGAATGCTGTCCAGCCGCCCGGCCTGGTATTCCCGCGCCAGCAACGCCGCCGAACCACTCAGAATGTCGTTGGCGAAATTGTTCGAACGGTTGCGCCGCTCGAATTCCGCAGGCGGGATGAACGCCATCAGTTCATCCGGGCAGCGCTCGCCCTTCAAGTGTGCCGCCAGGCAGTTCACATAGGCGATATGCCGGCGCAGCAGGGTAGCCTTGATCGGGTTCAGGCCATCATCCGGGTCATCGATCAGGGTCAGCACCTGCCGCGCGAAGCTGCGCGAACTGTTCACCAACGCCCCCCACAATGTGCGCGCCTCCCACCAGCGGCTGTAGGCGCTGCTGTTGCGAAAGCTCACCAGCACCACCAGCGCCGAGCCCAGCAAGGTCAACGGGATCAGCGGCAGGGTGAACTTGCTGTTGAAGAACAGCATGAAATCGATGGTGACCAGCACATCCCAGATCAGCAGCCAGAACAGCGACCAGCCGATGTAGCCGACGGTCTTCACGACCAGGCGGTACTTGCGGGTGATGATGTCTTTCACGCGGGGGTACCTCGAAACGCGGGTGATGCAGGATCGGACGTCGAGGCGCGGCGAAGGTTCGGGTGTTGAATGTTGCAGGTTTTTTATGACCGTGAAGAGAAAAGTCTGACCCCGCTATGGGAAATGCCTGAGTTCCCATATAAGGGGTAAGGCGACAGAGTGGGCCGCTTCAACACTTGAATGGGTGTGAAATGAGCGAAAAGTTGATCCCGTTTGATATGGCGGCCTTGTTGAGTAGTGATGAGGCCATCACTGAGTACCTTAGTCAGGTCCTCGCAGATGGCGATACCGAGGAAATAATTCGGGCACTTGGCCATATCGCTCGCGCACGGGGAATGACGCAGATCGCCACCGAGAGTGGGTTGGGAAGGGAAAGTCTGTACAAGGCACTCAGTCCAGGCGCAAAACCACGCTTTGACACTGTGCTGAAAGTCATTCGTGCCTTGGGTGTCGACCTCCTCGTTCAGCCCCATGTAGTTCCCCGCTAGCAGAACAGGGATTTCGGAGGGCTGAACGGGGCGGTTGGTCAGCTTCATGGCAGGTCATTCCTGCGCTGGCAACGGGGCGCGGCCGGAGCGGCCGAGGCCATTGCCTCCAGTACTCGGCGAGGCCGTGAGCCAGAGGGGCTGGTCGTCTGGATGCTACTCCACCGGGTCACTCACCGGCTTGGCAAAGATGGCCTTGAGTTCGCTGGTCATCGGGAATTCCAGGTTCAAGCCTTTGGGCGGAATCGGTTGTTCGAACCAGCGCTGGTAGATCCCGTTGATTTCCCCGGAACTGTACAGCTCGCCCAGCGCCGCGTTCACCAGCGCGAGAAACTGTGGGTCATCCTTGCGCACCATGCAGCTGTAGATTTCCCGCGACTGCTCTTCCCCGACCACCACCCAGTTGTGCGGGTCACGGGCCTTGGCGCGTTCTCCGTAGAGCAGCGCATCATCCATGTAGAACGCCGCTGCCCGGCCGGACTGCAACATCTGGAAGGCTTCACCATGGTCCTTGGCGCTGATCACGTACATGTCCATCTTGTTATCGACGTTGTAGCTTTTCAGATAGCGTTCGTTGGTGGTGCCGGCGGTGGTCACCACATTCTTGCCGCGCAGGTCGGCGAAACTCTTGATCCCGCTGTCTTTGGCCGTCAGTAATTGACCTTTGACATAGATGAACCCGTAGGAAAACGCCACCTGCTTCTGGCGCTCTGCGGTGACGCCGGTCGAGCCGCACTCCAGGTCAACGGTACCGTTCTGTACCAGCGGAATGCGGGTTTGCGATGTCACCAGGTTGTATTTCACCTTGAGCTGGGGCAATGCCAGCTTCTGCTGTACCCGCTCGACGATCTTGTTCGCCAGGTCTACTGAGTAGCCCATGGGTTGTCCCGAATGATCTCCCACGTAGGAGAACGGCACTGAAGCATCGCGATAGCCCAGGGTAATGCTGTTGGCTCTGGCAATCTTGCTCAGGGTAGGCCCCAGCGCTACTTCGTCAGCATGGGCCTGGGTGCCTAGCAACAGGCCAAGGGTGCAGCCGATCAACGTGATTTTTCGCATTGTTATTCTCCGTTGTAGGTGAGGGGATCAGAGACGTGCTGCAGTACGGTTATTTCCACCAGCCGCACGGGCGGTTAAACCCTGCAGGTCGATGGAGGGGCGGCGCTGGCCGATCAGTTCACTCAGCAGACGTGCGCTGGCGCAGGCCAGGGTAAAGCCCAGCGCTCCATGGCCAAGGTTCAGCCACAGATTGCGGTACGCCGTTGCGCCCAGCAGCGGTACGCCGCTGGGGGTCGCCGGCCGCATGCCGGCCCATTCGATGGCGTAGTCGTAGTCACCAGCATTGGCGAAGGTTTCGCGGGCCTGGCGTTTTAGCAGGGCCAGGCGCTTGGGGTCCAGCGACGGATCGAAACCGACAATGTCGACCATCGCCGCCACCCGCAACTGTTCACCAATCCGGGCGTAGACGATCTTGCGATCGTAGTCGGTGATGCTCAGGTCCGGCGCCTTGTGCTGTGCACCGATCGGTAATGTCAGGCTATAGCCCTTGAGTGGATACAGCGGCAGGTCGATGCCCGGCAGTGCCAGCAACGCACTGCGATGGCCGGCTGCAACGACCAATTGCTCCACCGGCAGCACTTCGTCGTCCAGTTCAATTGAATTCACTACGCCATGCGCATGGCGAATTGCGGACACCGCTTGGCCCAGGCGGAATTTGCAGCGTCCCGACGCCTGCAGGTGCGCCGCCAGTTGCTGGCAAAAGCTGTGGCAGTCGCCGACTTCTTCATCCGGGGTATAGATGGCGCCGACAAAGGGCGCCTCTGCCAGTGCCGGGTCCAGACGGGTGCAGTCGGCGTGCGACAGCACCTGTTGTTGCTGGGGCGCGGCAAGGTTCTTGCGCGCATGTTCGAAGCTGCTGGCCTGGCGGAAGGTGACCAGCTTGCCGTTGCGCCGCCAGTTGAAACCGTCCAGGCCATCCTCTTCTCGCCAGGTTTGCAAGGTCGATTGGCTCAACAGCGCTAGGCGCAACAGGTGGCCTGCGTTGGCACGGTTGACCGAGGAGCGGCAAGCACCAAGGAATGCTGCCATCCAGCGCCATTGGGCACGATCGAAGCGCGGGCGCAGTCGCAGCGGCGATTCACCGCGCAGCATCCAGCCAAGGGCCTGCAATGGCACACCTGCGTCGGCCAGGGGCGCCACGTACCGATAGGACAGCTGGCCGCCGTTGGCGAAGCTGGTTTCACTGCCCAACGAATCGCGAGCCTCGATCAGCGTCACGTCAAAGCCGTCGCGTACCAGTGCATAAGCGGTTGACAGCCCAATGACGCCACCGCCGATGATGCATACATGCTGAGCCATGTCAGTCCTTGTTCTTTGTTGGAACGAGGCTGAGGTTAGGGCCAGGTGACAGGTGGCGAAAAATGAATAAAGATCGCTGAGCCATAAACAAAGGTTATGGACTTGCCATGCGCCTTCGCCATATCGAGATTTTCCAGGCCATCCGCCAGACCGGCTCGGTCAGCGGTGCCGCACAGTTGCTGCACGTTTCCCAACCTGCCGTGACCAAGGTTCTGCAGCACGCCGAGCAGCAACTGGGCTTCCCGTTGTTCCTGCGGGTGCGCGGCAAGCTGCAGCCCACGCCCGAAGCGCTGGAGCTGGAGCGTGAGGTCGACAAGGTAACGGAGAGTCTGCAAGGAGTGCGACGCCTGGCGCAAAGCCTGCGTCGCGCGCCAGGCCACAGCCTGCGGATCGGTGCGACCCCGGCACTGGCCCTGTCGCTGCTGCCGCCGGCCATTCATGAATGGACCCAGCGTTATCCGGATATCGCCTGCGAGTTGTCCAGCGCCCACAGTCGCGAACTGGTGCAGAACCTTTTGATGCGGGAGATCGATGTCGCCCTGACCTTGCAACAGCCAGATCACCCTGCGCTCAAGGCTCAGGCGCTGGCCAGCGGGGTTTTGGTGGCATTGGCACCGGCAGGTTATTGGCCGCTGGAAGATGAAGGCAAGCCGCTGCCGTTGGCGGCACTGGCCGGTGCGCCCATGATCGGGCTGTCCAGCGCCGACCCGCTGTCGGTGCGCCTCGAAAGCTACCTCAAGGCGGTGGAGCCGCCGCCACGGGTGAGCATTGCGGTGCAAACCTATTCACTGGCCAGGGCGATGGTCGAATCCGGTGCTGGGCTGGCGGTGATCGATCCCTTCACCGCACTTGGCGCGGCGCCTGGGGCGACCGCGATCAGGCCGCTGGCCCCGGCGCTGCCGATTACCTTGTATGCGGTGACCCGCACTGCCGAACCGTCACCGCATACATTGAGCGAGCTGCTGACGATTTTCAGCAGCCGTGCCCAGGGGCAGCTGGATCGCTGGCGCTGACCGGACGGGCAAAAAAAAACCGACCATAAGGTCGGTTTTTTCCGGATCTTGGTGCCCGAGGGGGACTAAAACACATGAGGTTTAGCCTAGTGTTTATGGGGTTTTCGTGATTTTTGGTTTTTCGTCTACTCACAAATCTACTCACTTTTCTTCGCGTGGCCCCCTTTTGCGACTCTTAATTGGACAAATCGGTGGTGTTATCGCCACCCTGTTTCGGGGTAGTGCCTGGCACCTGTCACGGCAAGATCGCGGCAAGGCCACCGGGTGAACGGATCGTTCACCCCCACCGGGGAATACCAGCGGCCAGGAAGGGGGCGATTTGAAATCGACCCCAGGCCTAACCAGCCGGTTTTGCTCATCGCTACAAGCCCTAGATTCCGGGTATGTAACCTGGCGTCCCGTTTCGGCGTATCAGGCGTGACGCTCCATGCGGTGCCGCTGGCAATTACGGGGAATCCAGTAATTACAGCCCCATCTGCCTGATGATCCTGCGCGGTTCCATTCCATTGCGAAGCGCTCGGCTGGCGTCCATGGTCATCTGGTCGAGCGCCTTGCTCTCGAATGCCTCGGCCATGGCGGCGGCCTTTCTTACGATCAGTAGCGCCAGCTCAGGCGGGAAGGTGATCGGCTCCGGGTCGGGTAGGTAGTCGCAGTCGATAACGGACATGGTGCGGCCCTCGATGTGGTGGCGCCTGATTATCTGATAACTACCCAGCATCCGGGTAGTTTGCACCAGGTTGCCGGGCCACCTATTCCGGCCTGCTGTCAGGGCTGTAAATTTTGGCGCAGTCTGTCCGTCTATGTAGGTAACGCTGCTGGCGTTAGCTCGCCAAAGCGGGGCGAGACTACCAATATCAATCGAGACTGCCGGAATTGGTAATTTCGGCGCTCAGGGTTTCCCTGATTTGCCTGCGGGGTTTCCCCATGCAAGCCTGCTGGTTTTCCGCATCCTTGGCCGCTGGTTTGCCCCAGGCTGATATCAGGGGTACATCACTTTGGTCGCCCCCTTCACAGGCCCGGCATGTCAAGTTTTGTCAGGTTCTGGGCGGCCCGGATTCCCTTGACGAGCACGCCCGGAAATTCTTGACGGCCTTCGCTCCCACGGGTCGGCCAGAATCAGCGCCAGCCCTTGTACAGCAAGGCTTACAGCCGATCATGCTCAAGCGCCAGCGGCGCAATCCGTCAATTGCCTGTCAAGAATCTGTATCACGCCTGTCTCACATTCGGTAAAGGCCCGGTAAAGCTACGCTGGCCAATCTGCCGTGTTGATTCCTACACAGTGTGTCGATTCCTACACAGTGGAACCTGAGAAAACCTGAGATCGGATCGGCTGGCGCTGGGCGGCGAGCATTGTGGTTTTCATGTGGTCATTCGAGGCGTGGCGCACCGGACAGGTTGCCACTGGCAAGGCTGCCATACCGTGGAAACCACAGTGGCAACCAGCGCGTGGAAACCATCACCGTTGATAACGGGCAGTCCGCCAGGTTCGCGCATAGGCGGGTGCGTACCTGGCGTGCGAACCACTGGTGCGAACTTATCCGATACGCAGGTCTGAATGCGTACCAGCGGTGCTTACCTTGAAAGGTTTCGCGCACTTGGCCTTCGTGAAGGTGGTGCGAGAAACAGCGCGTTACCCTGTTACATCCTTTGTTACAACCAGCCTTGTTACAGGTCGTCAGCAGGTGGCTTGCCCTTTTTTATGGGCTCCGAAAACCCTTAATACTGCGGACAACTGAAAGAGCTGCAGGCATGATATCCGTTAGTCTAAAGCCGTGTCGGATTATGTGTTACGTGCTGTAGTGACCAGTCTGGAAACGACCATTCAACCAAAGGAAAGGAAAATGAGGCGCTCACTCACTGCGACACTTGTCGCCCTCTCAGTATCAAGTATGGCGCTTGCCGATGCCGGCACACCACTTACCGCGTGGTCGGCACTCTCGACAAGAACACCGAAAGGGACGCCGCTATGCGCACTGACAGCCACCCCAGCGTCCGGGCTCACGGTGAAAAATGTCGTGGTCAAAAAATTTGGCGGTAGTGAGTATCTAAACCTCACCATGTACAAGGATTCGTGGCGCATCCCGCAGGGAACGTCGGTTACCACCACCATCGACTTTTCAGATGGCCAGCCTCTTACCCTTGAGTCTTATGGCGATGGAAAGATCGTTGACGCAGCTCTACCTAAGGAAGTGACGGCAACTTTCCTTAGCATGATGAGCAGAGCCAAGGTGTTGAGGATCAGTTTTCCAAACGGTAAAGAACCTGCTTGGTCCGCCTCTCTTGTCCCTGGCCGATCAGAAATGAAAGCGTTCGTAGAATGCATGCTAAAACAGGAAAACACTCAGCCGTTTTAGGGCTGACTCCGGCTAACCTTATCTCTACCCGTTTCTGTTTTTGATTGATCGACTCTCGCTTTAAAACCGCCAATGCCGGAGGGCCTATGCGCAGTCACATTTTGACGCTAGCGACAGTCGCACTCTGCTGCGAGGCCAGCGCCGACCAGGTGTTCATTGATGCGCCAGCCCAGCCAGGTCAGCTCGTCGATGCATACGCCGTCACAGCCGTGCTCTACACAGACCGGTCCTGTAATCTGCCAATAGCCAACGCCAGCCAGATGAAATACGCCGAAGTCAGCACGGGCGGCATCAAAGAGCCTCGGTGCTGGTCTTCGGCGCTCGGCGACACGGTTGATACCGTGTCGCCATCAGGCAACCGGCAGGCCTTTCCGAAAAGCGCATTCGTCCCCGCACGAACGGCCCCAGGCTGGCAGTTTGAAGTGCTCAATCCCGAAGCCGATCCACTAGGCGTCCCGCATTTCTAAGCTACTGCGGCACACCACTGGTACCACTGCCGCTGGTAACCCCGGCGTGCTTGTGAGTCTGAAGACTGATTGCACCGGTCTTCACGTCGCCGGTCGTGTCGATCCGGCCATTGACCTTAACGTCGCCGTTGATGGTCACGAGCGGCGCCGTAAGCGTCATGCCATCATTGGCGCTCGCAGTTATCGCCCCGGTGGTCGTTGCGTTGATGGCGTGGCTGGTCGGGTTCACTTCAACAAAGGCCTGCCCATCATCGCTGCGAAGCTGGACGGCATTCAGGCTGATGCCGTTAATGGTGCGGGGCAATGACCGAAAACCCAGCAGGGCAAAGCCGTCTGATCGGTCGTTAATTCTCAGTTCGGCCTGAGTCTGAATGCCACCAGCCTGCCACCAGGCATCAATACAGCGAGAGGCAAACACCACCAGGCATTCGTCACCCTTGACCACCGGGAAGGTCAGCGTGCAACCGCCACCCGCTGGAAATTGCACCGGACAATCCAGCAACAGCGGCATGTTCCTAGTGGTCTGCTCGCCGTCCCGGTCGGTGATGATGCTCTGTATTGCCGGCTGAACCACGCAGGTCATGGTTTCGGGGTGAAAGCTCTCAACGATACCTGGCAGAGCCGTCCAGGTGGTGGCCTTGGCTGAGTGGAGAGCAAGCTTCATAACGGTTAGCGGGTCGTCGTAACGTTCGTACTGTCTCATGGTCTTTCCTCGATGTGTGGGCGCGGGATCAGCCGAACGGTTTGATTGGCTTCAGGTCACTGGCAGAAGCGGCGGTGCTGCTGGGCAAGAACTCCTGAGCAACAGTTGCATCCACGGCCAGGCAGATCACATCGGTGTACCAGTCATTCCCGCGTGTATCTCCCGAGTGGTTCGCCACCATCACGTAATACAGCCCGTCTCCGTTGAGCTTGTTCTGCAAGGCGATCCGTTCGTTTTCGGCCCCGGCCCGCAACGCGAGGCTGTAGCGGTATTGCTGGATACTCTGGTTGTTCAGCTCGATAAGCCTGCCAATCTTCACGCTGGGGTTGAGTAGCATTTTCAGGGTGATGCCGTTCTGTGTTTGCTCTGGCAGACCAACCATTCCCGACGCTGAATTAATCTGCAGAGCCTCCCCCGGCACATAGTTGCTCAGCGGAATGATGTACAGGCGCCCATCCTGAATGCTCCATTTCGCAGCAGCGGCCTGAGTGATCGAGTCGAGGTAATCACGGACCATGCCACTCATCACCTTGCCGCGTGGCAGCTTTTGCTTGGACAGCTCAGGCTTGTATCCCAGGGTCACACCGTGGGGCGCCATGGCCTGAAGGCAGACGTTCAACTGGTCGTCGAGCGTGGCGCCAGCAGCCAGCGCGCAATTCACCACGGAGAAGTTGTAGGCGCTATCGCCGTCTGCGGCAGTGATGTCCAGGTACGTGTCAGTCTGGCTCTCCCGGCCCCGGCGAACCTGAATGATCGTGCCGTCGAAGATCACGCCGTAATTGCCGTCATAGCCTGCCTCCAAGCGTACACGGGTGAATTCTTTTTGAGCCTTGCTCGCGGTGTTATCACTAACGTTGTAAACGCGAATGTCGGCAGAGTTGGGGGTGCTGAAGTCCCCACGTCGCACGGCGAAGCGTATGCGCAACTCGGATAGGTCTAGGGCTTCTGCATTGTCACCAATGGTGAGCTTGATCTTGCGTAGGTACTGAGGAGTGCTCATGTGTATTTCCTCTTGAAGGGCGCCATCGGCGCTGGTCTGGGCTGGCGCTCAGTGGTGTTGTCAAAGGTCGCGCCACGTTTTCGTGCATTTGCGTTTCGTGGCGCGGCCTACCCGATCAGGTTGCAGAGGATTGCCTCACTCTCGGTCATGTCGTCGCGCTCGCTATCGATTAGGTAGCGGAACACGGCCAGCGCCTCGGCCTTGTCTCGGGGCCTGATCTGCGCCAGCAGGGCGAACACAAACCAGTCCCGCGCCGTCGCCTCGGGCGGCCCGTCGCTGGCGTCCTGGTCCACGGCATTGCGCAGCCGGTAGAGCTGGTCCCAGTAGTCCAGCTCGTACAGGCAGTCCGCCAAGGTGTGAGGCAGCAGCTCAGGGTGGGCGTTGAACCGGTCGGCTACCTGCGCCTTGTCGAAGTCGAGCAGGGGGCCGCTTTGCTCCAGACCGCTCAGCGCCTCGATACAGAAGGTTTCCGCCACGGTGTCGTCCAGCAAGGCGTCACCGAAGCGAGCGTTACCCTCCAGCCTCAGCCGGTGCTGTTCGATGGCCCGAGTGGCCAGCGCATCCAGGTCAGCGAAGCCGAACGACGACATGGCGGCGAACAGGTGGCCGGGATTGGTGGCCACCAGGTGATCGCGGTAACGCTTCTCCAGCACGTCGAGCGGCGTCCTGATCTTCCTGGCGCCCTCCATGGCCCGGTCAATCAGCGCGGCCTGCCCGGTGCTGATGATCGAGCGCAGCCACAGTACGGCGTCCACTTCCTTGTCGCCGGTCACGACTTCCTGCGGCGGTAGCTCGGGCACGCTGGGCAGTGTTTCAGTGCTGGTGCTGATCGGTGGCAAGGTGAACATGGCGCGATGCTGCTCGTTGTCGCGGAACGCCCCTGAGCGTGAAACCAGGGTCTTCACCGTCCCCAGTGGCAGGCCGGTAATCTCGGCCACCTCACGCAGCGAGTGACGGCGGCGCAGGTCCAGTACCTGCTGGCGCTGCTCATCTGAAACCCGGTGTCTCATTTTTTCGGCTGAATCAGCCTGTTTCAGCATGACCATGGCTTACACCACCCTCAGTTTCGGTGGCAGCTTCGGCCCGAACGGCGCCCCAGGTGCGAATGGGTCAGGCAGCACGCCATCGGGGCAGTCCCTGATGAAGTCCGTCATAGCCGCGTGACAGGCGTTGAACAGCGGTGCGTCATTCCATTCTTGCCCCCGGCGTTCTGCGCTGTCCTCCAGGGCATGGGTGAACGCCAGGCCTTCCAAGCTGGTGACGCCCTCCCGCCTGGCCTGTTCTCGCTCCACCGTGTTCACGCTCAGCAGGTCGCACAGGCGCTCGAACCCCAGGGTATCGGCTAACCCGTCCTCATCGAACAGCAACTGCCGCCCGAAACCAGACAAGGCCACCAGGGCCTTGCTGCGCTCATCGTCGCGGTGCTCCCACGCTTGCTGCTCCAGATCGGCAATGGCCTGCCGGGTGAACGGCAGGAACGCTTTAAGCTTGCCCGCCTGGCGGCGCATAGCCCTTCGCTCGGCATGGATCGAATCGAGGTTTCGGCTGATGTTGCGGCAGATACGCCGCGTGGTGATGAGCTGCGTGCTGGCGCTGATGCCGGGCTTCAAGGCGATATCGCACAGGCGCATGGTCGGAGTGGGCGTCATGGGTTGGCCTCCATGGGCGTGTTGTCGTAGGTGGTGCGCAGCTCGGCACCAATCTGGCAATAGCGGCCACCAGGCGCATAGCAGCCCCGGCAGGTCATTACATGGCTGATGTACTGGTCGCGGGCCTGGCGCCATTCAGGGGTGGCATTGGCAGCGTTGGTGTACGGGCTGGGCGGCAATGGCGCAGGCTCGACCAGCACCAGGCGAGGGCGATCCGGGATGCGTTTCGCCATGGATGGTTTGCCAGCGCCAGCACCGTTCGGCGGCATGTGATTGAGCAGGTCGGAAAGGAGGCTCATGGCGTCACCATGCCCTGATAGCTGCTAATCAAATGTTCCTGTGAATTCAAAAAGTGTGGGAACAGTGGGAACAGTGGGAACGCCCCAGTAAATTCGAGGCCTCCAGGGGTGTTTTTCTGTTCCCAGTTTGTTCCCACCCCGTTTTTAGTGGGAACTGTGATAACCAAACAAGGCAGACTGGCCGCGCCCTTATATTGGAAAGCGATTGTGTGTTCCCACTTGTTCCCACTCTTTTTATTAGGTGGGAACGGCTGGAAGCCCCGGATTTCAAGGCTGTTCCCACTGTTCCCACTGTTCCCACCGAATCTAGGTTCCTGTGAATATGGGCAATCTCGGCTAGTGGCGTTGGTGGTCATACAGCACCACCTTCACTGTCCAGGGCTTCGGGGTCGATCACATACAGCCAAGGTGAACCGCCACCCGGTACGCGGTACTTCTTGGCGTGCCGCTTCCGATCCGCTCCACGCTCAGCAATCGCGCTGGCGCCATCCAGCGCTTTCACGATGCGGCTCAGCCCGTACCCATGCGCTGCCTCGATCAATGCCGACTTGTTGAACAGGTACAGTTGCTTGCCGCCTGAGACTTTCCAGTACCCGGCCCGGTTGAACACCTTGGCGTCAGGCGTCTGGTCATTCACGTCCGAAAACCGGCTACTGCCGTGCTTGTCGATGAAATCGAGGATGCCCGCCAGTATCTGGCGATCCTCGGCATTGCCACCGCCCACCCGGCTCAGCCATTCGCCATACAGCAACTGGCAATCGGCCAGAGCGCTACCCGGCGTCCAGGGCAGCAAGTCATAGGCAATGGCCATTTCCCCCGCCAGCGCGATCACTGCGAAGCGATCCGCCACCCGTCCGGCTTGGGCGTTGTCTTCAACAAACTGGGCGCGGATACCGGCGAAGTCTTCTAGCAGGCCGGGGCGGTCGTCGCTGGCCAGCAGCTTCTCCACGAATGCCGGGCCGATGTGCCCGTGGTTCGCTCCCACAGCCACGGTGAGCTGGCGGTGGAAGTCGGCTCCCTCCAGGCCGTGCAATTCGTCGAAGGCGCGGTGTGTACGCGTACCGGCGTTCACGTCCACCATGCGCAGCTCAGCGCCAGCATGGGCGGCGTTACCGCTGATGGCCGCGTGCTCAGACAGGGAGCGCTCACCGCTGGATAGCGCCAGCAGTCGCCAGCTCAGTTTGCCGCGTGCCTCCCGGTCGCGTGTCATGGTGCCCTTACCCTGGCCGTTTGCGAGCGAGTAGGCCATCTCCTGTACGCGTTTGGGGTCGGCCCGCTTGATTTCGTCCAGGGGCAACATGGTGTCGTTGCGGCTGGACGCCTCGATCTCCAAGCCGCCTTTGGTCATGTCCCAGGACGCGGCGAATATGCCGGGGTCGCCCCACACGGACGAGCCGATCAGTTGCGCCAGTGACTTGCCGCTGGAGCTGTCGCCCACCAGGTGAACACCGCCACCCAGCACGCCCACCAGGCTCAGCAGCGGACCAGCGAGGGCGCAGCCGATGGCCAGGGTGAGCACCGGGTTGCCTTCACACTTGGCCGCAACCTCGGCCCTCCAGCCGTCCAAGCTCCCGCGCACGCTAAACAGGTTCTGTCCCTTACCGCTGGCCTGATAGCGCACCTTGTCACTGCCGATGGTGCGCCCAGGCAGCACAAACGCGCCCGACTCATGCCAGCCGGGACGGCAGGTGGTGGCGAACACTTCGGCGGGGCGCTGGTCCAGCAGGTACTCCATGAACTGGCCGCGCTTCTTGAGCGCGATAATCACGCCCATGCCAAACAGTGTCCGCCTGGCGTCTTCACCGCTCCCGCCGAACACCTCCATGGGAATGATCCATTCCTTGGCGCCGTTGTCCGTGTGCAGGCGCAGAAAACGCCCCTCGCTGCCATCGTCGCTATTGGTGGTGCGTGCCACCACCGTCACGGGCGTGGCGATCCATTCATCAGTGATGTGGCGGTCGGTCTTATCGTCGTCGCTGTCATCGTCGGCGGCGTTGCGCTTGAAGGTGTGCCAATAGACGCCGGGCTTGAGCCTGCGGCCCTTCTCATTCGTTACCCAGTGCTCGTACACGCCCCAGCAGGGGCGATCTGGCTCGACCATGGGCGCCTCTGGGCGCAGGTTGATAACGTTGTTCTCAGGCGGGCGCATGGTGGCACCTCCAGGCGGCTAGGTCGTTGAAGTCGGAAAGGGTCAGCGGCGCATCGGCGGGCCACTCGGGGAAGGTCACAAGGCCACCACACGCGGCAGCGGCGTCATGGGCAGCGGTGCGCCCCGGATTACCCTTGCCCTCGGCTTCGGTCTGGCGGTCGTCGTCGCCCGCGACGATGATTTCGGTGTCGGGGTAGTCGGCCCGTAGCGCCAGCGCCACCGGTTTCAGGTTCCCGGCATTCATCGCGCAGGCGACCGTGTAGCCGCTTTCGTGAAGCGTGGCTCCCGTGGCCCAGCCTTCGCAGATACACAGCGGCCTGCCCGGCGTGATGCGCCCCAGCGGCGAGTAGGCGCCATTGATCCGCCCGCCATACAGAAAGCGCTTGTCACCGTCCGGGGCGATCCGTTGCAGGTTGACCAGCACGCTCCCGGCATACAGCGGCACCAGCAGATCGTCACCACGCTGGCGTAGGCCGTGGGCACGAATGCCCTTGGCGGCCAGGTAAGGGTGGGCCGGGTCAGCACGGCGAGCGTCACGCCACCAGCGTTGAGCCTGGCCAGCCGCTTTGAGCTGGCGCCGTTGCCGTTCGGCTTCGCGCTGGCGCCGGGCCTGCTCGATGCGCTGGCGCACCTGCTCAGATTCGCGGGCGTCTACCGGCTCACGGCTACACCAGGTGCTGGTGCCGCCCATCTTCCAGCTCCCGAAGGCGCCCGAGGCGATGCCATCGGAAAATAGGCAGTACCAGCCATTGAGCGTGCCGGGCTTGTCGCCGGGGACGTGGAAGCGGTGAATGTCGCCATCGTCCAAGGGCAGCCAGTCGAGCGGCCCATAGGCCGACTGGAGCACGTCACGGAAAAGGATCGTCGCGTCGGTCATGCGGCCCCCAGCGGCGGCGTGAAGCGCTTGGCCAGCCGTTCCAGTTGATTGGTAAGACGCTCCAGCTCGGAGCAGTGATGCCCAGCGTCACCCTCGGCAATGCGCAGTTCCAGGAAGCCCGCCAGCGTTTCCACTAGCAGCGCATAGCTGGCGCTGTCGATATGAGCGCCAGCAGCAGGCGGCCCCCCGGCACCCTTGCGCCGAATCGGCGTGACCTTACTCATGGCCACCCCCTTGGCGATCAGCACCAGCGAAGGCCCGGCAGACCTGGCCATTGTTCACCGCGTGCCAGTAGGTCAGATCGTCCAGCGATTCGACGAGGCAGGCCGTCACTACGGCCTCAGCACTACGCAAAACTACACGCCCACACTCGGCATCGGCCTGGCTCAAGAACGGCCCCAGCAAGGCCCGCTCGGCCTTCGGGTGGCTCACGTAAAACAGCTCGGTGGCTTTCTTTGGGCAAGCCGATCCGGTCAGCGCTTGCGCACTGTTTTGAAGTTTCATCGTCTTTATCCTTAGGCTATTGGCTTACGCCGGGATGCCTAGATCGGTTGCAAGGGCGCAAAAATCGCGATGGGCCATCCGAGCAATGATATTGATTGCAGACTGAATGCCTGACTCACCACGGTCACTGATCTGCGCAGGGATATCCCCGCTATCCGGGCCACCTTTGTAACCGCCGTTGTTCAGCAGAACCTCAGCCAAAATGCCAATGGCATCTAGCGATTCCTCTACGCGCTTAGCTGCCAACAGTTGGTTGATGGTGCTGGCTTCAGCCTTGGTGCTCACAGATCACCCCCTTGCTCAGCGATCACGCCTTCCAGCATTTCGGCCCAGGCCATGGCGGTGTGTTGTGCCATCACAGCGATAACGCGGGCGACGATGACCGGCGTGGCAGGTGCGGCGATCAGCGCTAGCGCCATGCTCAGCAACACAAGCACGCCTTGTACGTCGCGCAGATCGTCTTGGGTTTATTTGGGCATGTGGATAAGGGAAGTCATACGGCAGCCTCCCGATCCAAGCCAGCACGCTTGCCCACAACGCCATGCGAGGCACCAAGGTGGCGGTGGCGCCAGCAATAGTTGCCGCTGAACGACTGGATTTGCTCTAGGTGCCGGGCAATGTCACGGGCCATTTGATTCTCATAGCCACCCATAGCCGGAATCACGAACGTCAGCAGGATTTCTTCCAGCTTGCGATGCTCCTCCCTGGCGTAGTTCATTTGCGACATTTCAAGGGCGTCGAGCACCGCCTCTGAGAGCACCTCGCCTTCAAGGGGCGCAGCGCTTGGGAAGTTGGTCATTGCTCACCTCCGACTTGGGCTGCGGCCTTGAAGTGCTCTATCAGCGCGGCGCCTGGACGCGGTTGACGTTGACATTCCACAAGCGTGGACTGGACCTTACCCGACATGCGCAAGGCGTCTTCCAGGCCAGCCAAAGAGTCGCGGTAGCGCCCCCGAATGCTGATCGAAGCGCATGGGAAATCGGCTTTCACCATGGCGGCAATACCTACCGCAAGGCTGCGCCCGACCACCGGGGGAAAGTGGAGCGCTTGCTGGCCGGGGATCGTGACCACGACTTGGGATTGGATGTAGCCCTGTACGGCCTCGGAGGTCTGCTGAATGTGAGTCACTGGGCACCGCCTTGCGCGTCCAGGGCGCGGGCTTTTGCCATGGCGGCGTTGTAGCGCTTGAGGCGAACGCTCAGCGAGCTATCAGCGTGAAGGGCAGCGATGGCCATTGCGCGGTGGGCAGCGGCGCGGATTTTGGACGGAATGAGTGTGTGCATGGGGTGACGCTCCTTATGTGTGGAGCTGCCACGGTCCGTCGCCAAACGAATTAGGGTGGCAGCTGTGCGCAGGTTGGCGAACCGGTACATAAGGAAACCGGCAGACCCGAAGGTCTCCCACGCACAGCCGCCATAACACGGACGTACGGGCACAAAAAAAGCGCCTGCAATCGTGATGGGGGCGCCTGTGCGCCTTATGTTGATCGGGTCGCCAAACCCGGTCGCTGAATTTGCAGCGACGGACGCAATGTATCCCCGTACATTTTGGAATGCAACCCCCTGTTTCAGATTGGGCAACGGCAGCGCTGGGTGGATGGCGGGCGTCATGCGGCAATCCTCCGTTGGTGCTTGGCTTGCAACTTGCGGACGTAGGCCAGCAGGTTGGCTTTGCGCTCGGCATAGGTCATGCCCGCGCAGATCAGCCCCGAGTCGCGCAGTTCGGCAAGGGTGACAATCTCCAGCTCGGCAGCGTTTAACTGGTCACGGTCTCGGCCTGCAAACGAGCCGGTGATAACCTGATTGATGAGCCGCGACTCGTTGATGAAGTGGTGTTTCTGAGGCGTCTTGCCTTGGGCCTCGCAGTTGAGCGCGATGGCGTCACACACGGCCTTGTGACCGATGGCAGCCTCACGCCTGGCGCTGGTCCAGGACTTCATGTCACCGCGCAGCAAAGCGTCTACCTGCTCATCGCACCAAACAGCGAAGTCCACCGAAAGCCACCGGGCGAAGGCTACGGCCAGCTTCGGGTGAAGCCAGGTGCCTTGGTTTTTACCGCCGCGCTTGGTCATCGACCAGGCGTTACCAGATGATCCGGTAACGGTGCGACGGTTGAGTGCTTCCAGGTATTCGATGGTCGAGGGGAGGCTAAGCCAATCGTTTGGCCGCTTGCCGAAACGGTCGGCAATCTCGGTTGCATGAAGCCAGCCGTCACCGTTGAACCGCACTGCCTGGCCTTCGTAGTCGAGTGGAACGATGCGAGCACTCATGCGGCCACCCGCTGGCGTTGCTTCAAGGGCGAGCAAAGCATCTCCAGCACGGCGCTGGCGCGGCGGCGCTCGCTGGCGGGAAGGGTGTACCGGGTCACGGTGCAAGGCTCGCCCCAATGATTCGGTACGCGCTCAAGCTGGCGCTGGAACTTCAGGCCATAGCCATTGGCCAGGCTGCTGATAGTGGAGTGCAAGCAGTGGTCGCCCAGGCGCTCGGCTTCAAAGCGAATCAGGCTGCCATCATTGAGCATGTGCGCCAGCACGCGGGCGATCTTGCTCGGCGGCTTGCTGGTGGTAATATCGCCTTGCGACTGGCTGCGTTTCTCTTCGGGGATCGTGGCCTTTTTCATTTTAGGCCACCTCGCGGCTTTCAGTGATGCGTGCGTCACACCACGCAAGCACCTCAGACTCAATCCAGACAACGGACTTCGGCCCCAATGTCACCTGCTTGGGGAAGGTGCCAGCGCCGATACGTCGGTAGATTTCCGATGTGGATAGGGCGGTAAGGTCTTTGACTCCGGCAAGTTTGATAAAGCGGCGGATGGTCTTAGCGCTCATGGGCTTTTCTCCGGGCACAAAAAAGCCCGCACGATGGCGGGCCAGAAATGAAAAACCCCGCTCAGGATGGCGGGGTTATAAGTGTCGGTGGGTATTTCTCAGACGAAAAAAAACCGGCCTCAAGGCCGGTCGCCATTCTGTCTGATGCAGTTACCACACACTAGGGCCAAAATACTATATCCCAATCATTCTTGGCAATACCCCATTCTTCCCGTACGGCATTTTAGTGCTCGTCACGGGTGGATACGCCCAACCTGCGCCTGGCAGGTTCGACAAATCCTAAAGGTTGAGCCGGTTGAGTCTTTGATTCTGCTAGATTCTTTGGCCGTGGTGGGCTTCCGGCAGTAATTGCATTTCATCTTGCGGCCCGCGCTTGATCGGTTGGAAAGGTTATCGGGGCGGCAGTCGAAGTAATTGCCGTTGACTGGCTCTACTCGCTTTCCGCTGGTGCGCTTTCCATTGGCGATTAGGTCTGCGAGCGGATAGCTATCCAGTTCGTAGTCCCCGGCCAGTTCAAGAACCGTTGGCGGCCTTGGGTCGTATTTAGCCTTGCACAGAATATCGGCAATCCCTTCTAGCCACTCCCGGCGATCAATGGAGTCAACGTCTTCCGCTACGTACTCTTTGACCTTGCTGGGTAGTGCTGAAAAAACAGCATCTGGTGGCGGATGGTGGCGCCCGCGATATCCTGCATTCACTGTTACGCGTATACCGAGTCGATCCCTTGGATCGGCGCACATGACGTGCCACTGCTCTGGTGCTTTCTCTCCGTTCGGGTATCGCCCCGTTCTGTTGAGATAGATCCATTGCCCCTGGAAATCAAAGAAGCCATAGAGCATTAGGCTCAGAAGCCGACTTACAGGTGGACCGTTAAAGGATACGTCTCGAATGTCACCGCGCTTTGTAATTTCCCTAGTGGTGTATTCCTGCCTGGCGTGTGAAGGCGCCGCTAACAAATTGCTTGGGGCAGGGTAGGGGAATGCTGTATCCAGCCCCCTGATGAATCTGGATTCGTCCTCCAATGTATTGAGGCTGTGCCCTTGCGATCCAAATAGCTTCCACCAGCGGCGAGCAGCCCAGCGCCTCAGCTCGTCTTTCAAGTGTCCGCTGATTCGATCATCGATTAGAGCCAGATCGCTAGCGTCAAGGCGATGAACCTCCTTGGCCTTTTTTTCGCGCTGCTTACGTTCCTTTTCCCATTCGGACCAGTCGTGAGTCATGGCTTTGCCCGCTTGATAGTCGCCACGTTCGCGCCAGCACACAGGGCATCTATCGAGTCTGCCCAGGTTTGCATCATGTCCCGGCGTTGTTCCAGGTAGTGCGCGTGGTTGTAAGTGTCGCGGATCGAGTCTTGATCGCCATGGGCAAGCTGCCGTTCAATCCAATCGCGGTTGTAACCCCGGCTGTTGAGGCTGGTGCTCAGCAGGTGGCGGAAGCCGTGGCCCGTCTGGCGCCCCTCGTAGCCCATCGTGGACAGGGCCTTGTTCACGGTGTTCTCGCTCATCGGCCTGGATCGATCATTGCGGCCAGGGAAGGCGAGGGGATATGTGCCGGTCAGCTCATGCAGGGTGCGCAGCAGTACTACTGCCTGGCGCGGGAGTGGGACTATGTGCGGGCGTCTTGCCTTCATCCGCGCTGCTGGGATCGTCCAGGTCGCGTCATCCAGGTCGAACTCCTCCCAGGGCGCCAGTCGCAGCTCACCGGGGCGCACTGCTGTCAGCAGTAGCAGGCGAATGGCGATCTTGCTGGTGATATCACATTGGGCTGCCTCCAGCTTCTCCAGCAGTTCGGGCAGCTCGGTTTCCGATACGTGCGGGTGATGGCGAGTGCGCGGGGCGTGGGCGGCTACTACGTCCAGATCGGTGGCGGGGTTGCCGGGTACCACGCCCTTGGCCAGGCCGAACCGGAATATCTGGCTCAGCCATTGGCGAACCTTGCGGGCGACGTTGAATGCCTCGCGCCGCTCGATCTTGCGCACCAGGTCTACCAGTTCAGGGCGCTGTACCTCGGCAGCAGGCCGCTTACCAATCACCGGGAAAATGTCCGACTCCAGGTACTGCAATGCCTTCGACGCGGTGGCCGGTGCCCATCGCGGGTGGTTGTAGGCGTACCACTCCCGCGCCAGTGACTCGACCGTCAGGGCCTGGATCGCAGCCGCCACCTTTTCCTGCTGTTTATAGGCGCTTGGGTCTACGCCCTGCGCCAGCAGCTTCTGTGCGGCATCACGGCGTTCGCGGGCATTGGCGAGCGTGACCGAGGGATAAGCGCCCACGGCCAGCATCTTCGCCTTGCCTTCAAATCGGTAGCGGACGCGCCACAGCTTGCTGCCGGTCGTCGTGACCTCAAGGCATAAGCCGTGAGCGTCAGCCAGGCGGTACAGCTTATCGCGGGGTTTGGCGGTGCGGATGGCAGTGTCGGTGAGCGCCACGGCGATACCCTTGTAGTTCACTGAGCACGCCGGAATGCGGTCAGTATGTGAGTAGATTTCTGGACCGAACTCGGTCTACTCACAAATCTACTCACATAACTTTGGGCTTACAAGGGAACCACTGGGAACGATAGACACAAAAAAACCGGCTCAGTGGCCGGTTTCTCTGGTGTTCCGGGTCTGGTAGGGACCGCTTGGAACTATATGATGGTGCCCCGAGGGAGACTCGAACTCCCACTCCTTTCGAAAACGGATTTTGAATCCGCCGCGTCTACCAATTCCGCCATCAGGGCTTGTGGCGCGCAGTATAGAGAGCCACCGCTGGTCGGTCAATCGGCTTTCATGGTCAATTTTCACACATTGGGCTAAACTTCCCGGCCCTGCCGAACCGAACATCATCATGCGCGTCGCCGATTTTTCCTTCGAACTCCCCGATTCCCTGATCGCCCGCCACCCGTTGGCCGAGCGCCATGGCAGCCGTCTGCTGGTGCTCGATGGGCCAACCGGCGCGCTGGCGCACCGGCAATTCCCCGATCTGCTCGAGTACCTGCGCCCCGGCGACCTGATGGTGTTCAACAACACCCGGGTGATCCCGGCGCGGTTGTTCGGCCAGAAAGCTTCCGGCGGCAAGCTGGAAGTGCTGGTCGAGCGCGTGCTCGACAGCCATCGGGTGCTGGCCCATGTACGCGCCAGCAAGGCGCCCAAGGTAGGCGCGGTCATCCTCATCGATGGCGGCGGCGAGGCCGAAATGGTCGCACGCCATGACACGCTGTTCGAGCTGCGCTTCACCGAAGAGGTGCTGCCGCTGCTCGACCGTGTCGGCCACATGCCGCTGCCGCCGTACATCGACCGCCCCGACGAGGGCGCCGACCGTGAGCGCTACCAGACTGTGTACGCCGAACGAGCCGGTGCAGTCGCCGCACCGACCGCAGGCTTGCACTTCGATGAGGCGTTGCTGGAGAAGATTGCCGCCAAGGGTGTAGAGCGTGCCTTCGTCACCTTGCACGTGGGCGCGGGCACCTTCCAGCCGGTGCGGGTCGACAAGATCGAAGACCACCACATGCATAGAGAGTGGCTTGAAGTGAGCCAGGAGGTGGTCGATGCCATCGAGGCTTGCCGCGCCCGTGGCGGCCGGGTAATCGCAGTCGGCACCACCAGCGTGCGTTCGCTGGAGAGCGCAGCGCGCGATGGCGTGCTCAAGGCCTTCAGCGGCGATACCGACATCTTCATCTACCCGGGCCGGCCGTTCCATGTGGTCGACGCCTTGGTCACCAATTTCCACCTGCCGGAGTCCACGCTGCTGATGCTGGTCTCGGCCTTCGCCGGCTACCCCGAGACCATGGCCGCCTACGCGGCAGCGGTCGAGCAGGGGTACCGCTTCTTCAGTTACGGTGATGCCATGTTCATCACCCGCAATCCGGCGCCACGCGGGCCCGAGGATCAAGCATGAGTCGCACCTGTCGAATGTCCTTCGAACTGCTGGCCACCGACGGCAAGGCCCGTCGTGGCCGCATCACCTTCCCACGTGGCACCGTGGAAACGCCGGCGTTCATGCCGGTGGGTACCTATGGCACGGTCAAGGGCATGCTGCCGCGCGACATCGAAGCCATCGGCGCCGAGATGATCCTGGGCAACACCTTCCACCTGTGGCTGCGCCCGGGCACCGAGGTGATCAAGAAGCACAACGGCCTGCACGACTTCATGCAGTGGAAAGGCCCGATCCTAACCGACTCCGGTGGCTTCCAGGTGTTCAGCCTGGGCGCCATGCGCAAGATCAAGGAAGAGGGCGTGACCTTCGCCTCGCCGGTCGATGGCGCCAAGGTGTTCATGGGCCCGGAAGAGTCGATGCAGGTGCAGCGTGACCTGGGCTCGGACGTGGTGATGATCTTCGACGAGTGCACCCCGTACCCGGCCGAGCACGATGTGGCGCGCGCGTCCATGGAGCTGTCGCTGCGCTGGGCCCAGCGCTCGAAGAACGCCCACGCCGACAACACCGCGGCGCTGTTCGGTATCGTCCAGGGTGGCATGTACCAGGACCTGCGCATGCGCTCGCTGGAAGGCCTGGAAAACATCGGCTTCGACGGCCTGGCCATTGGCGGTCTGTCGGTGGGCGAGCCCAAGCACGAAATGATCAAGGTGCTGGATTACCTGCCGGGCCAGATGCCTGCTGACAAACCTCGTTACCTTATGGGGGTAGGCAAACCGGAAGATCTCGTTGAGGGTGTGCGCCGCGGCGTCGACATGTTCGACTGCGTGATGCCGACGCGTAACGCGCGCAACGGTCATCTGTTCGTCGATACAGGGGTGATCAAGATTCGCAATGCGTTCCATCGCCACGATGATTCGCCGCTGGATCCGACCTGTGACTGCTACACCTGCACCAACTTCTCCCGCGCCTATCTCCATCACCTGGACAAGTGCGGCGAAATGCTGAGCAGCATGCTGAATACCATCCACAACTTGCGCCATTACCAGCGCTTGATGGCCGGTTTACGCGAGGCTATTCAACAAGGTAAATTGGCCGCCTTTGTCGACGCCTTCTACGCCAAGCGCGGGCTTCCTGTGCCGCCTTTGGACTGACTGTCTGCATCCATTATTAGAAAATTACATTAGGAGTGCCCAATGAGCTTCTTGATCCCCGCCGCTTACGCGGACGCCGCTGCACCTGCCGCCGGCCCAGCCGGTACCGGCTTCGAGTGGATTTTCCTGGTCGGTTTCCTGGTCATCTTCTACCTGATGATCTGGCGCCCGCAGGCCAAGCGTGCAAAAGAGCAGAAGAACCTGCTGAGCAACTTGCAGAAGGGTGACGAAGTTGTCACCAACGGCGGCATCGCTGGCAAGATCGTCAAGGTTTCCGATGATTTCGTGGTCCTGGAAGTTTCCGACAACGTCGAGCTGAAGTTCCAGAAGGGTGCCATCGCGGCCACCCTGCCAAAAGGTACGCTCAAGGCTATCTGAGTTACCGGTTTCATTTTTCCAGTCGGGGCGCGCAAAGCGCCCCGCGTCTTGAACGGGCGGCGTGATGCTGAACAAATACCCTCTGTGGAAATACGCACTGATCGTGCTGGTACTGGCGATCGGTTTTATTTATTCCGCTCCCAACCTCTACCCGGATGATCCGGCGGTACAGATCAGTGGTGCCAGTTCGGCGCTGCAGGTGAACCAGGCCGACCTCGACCGCGTCAGCAAGGCGCTGGGCGATGCCAAGATCGCCGTCAAGGGCGTGAGCCTGGGTGAGAAGGGCAGCGGGCTGATCCGCCTGACCAATCAGGAAGACCAGCTACCAGCCAAGGATGTAGTGCGCAAGGCACTGGGCGATGATTACGTCGTGGCCCTGAACCTGGCCCAGACTACCCCGCAATGGCTGCGCAACCTGGGCGCAAGCCCGATGAAGCTGGGCCTGGACCTGTCCGGTGGTGTGCACTTCCTGCTGGAAGTGGACATGGACAAGGCCATGAACGCCCGCATGAAAGTCTACGAAGGCGAGGTCAAGACCTTGCTGCGCAAAGAGCGCGTCCGCTACCGCAGCCTGCCTCAACAGGATGGCGGCATCATGCTGGGCTTTGCTGACGATGCTACCCGCGAACAGGCTCGTGTCCTGATCCGCAAGAATTTCAATGACTTCGACCTGACCACCACCGAGCGCAACGAGCTCGCCGTGCTGCGTCTGGCGCTGACCCAGGCGAAAGTCGCCGAGATCCGCGAATACTCGATCAAGCAGAACCTCACCACCGTCCGCAACCGGGTCAACGAGCTGGGTGTGGCCGAGCCGCTGGTACAGCGCCAGGGCGCCAACCGCATCGTGGTCGAGCTGCCAGGCGTGCAGGACACTGCCGAAGCCAAGCGTATCCTGGGTAAAACCGCCAACCTGGAGTTCCGCTTCGGTGCCGAGCCGGGTGCGTCCAAGGCCACTACCGAGGTGTTCGAGTTCCGTGAAGGCGGCCGCTCCGCCGCGGTCGAGCGCGGCCTGATCATCACTGGTGACCAGGTGACCGACGCCCAGGCCAGCTTCGACGAACAAGGTCGCCCGCAGGTGAACATCCGCCTGGATGGCCACGGTGGCGAGCTGATGACCCGCGCTACCCGCAGCAACGTCGGCCGCAGCATGGCGGTGATCTTCATCGAGCAGAAGCCGGTCACCCGCTACGTCAAGCAGACCGTCGACGGCGTCGAGAAGGACGTTGCCGTACAGAGCTTCCAGGAAGAGAAGAAGATCATCAGCCTGGCGACCATCCAGTCGCCGCTGGGCAGCCAGTTCCGCATCACCGGCCTGAACGGCCAGGGCGAATCGTCCGAACTGGCCCTGCTGCTGCGTGCCGGTGGCCTGGCTGCGCCGATGTACTTTGCAGAAGAGCGTACCATCGGCCCAAGCCTGGGTGCCGACAACATCACCAAGGGTATCGATGCGTCGCTGTGGGGCATGTTGTTCGTCTCGCTGTTCATCATCGCCATCTACCGCGCCTTCGGTGTGATCGCCACCATCGCCCTGGCAGGCAACATGGTCCTGCTGCTGGCGCTGATGTCGCTGTTGGGTGCTACCCTGACCCTGCCGGGTATTGCCGGTATCGTGTTGACCATGGGTATGGCGGTGGACGCCAACGTGCTGATCTTCTCGCGTATCCGCGAAGAGCTGAACGCCGGCATGTCGGTGCAACGCGCCATTCATGAAGGCTTCAACCGCGCCTACACCGCGATCATCGACGCCAACCTGACCAGCCTGCTGGTCGGCGGCATCCTGTTCGCCATGGGTACCGGCCCGGTCAAGGGCTTTGCGGTCACCATGTCCCTCGGGATTTTCACCTCGATGTTCACCGCCGTCATGGTGACCCGTGCAATGGTCAACCTGACCTGCGGCGGGCGTGACATCAAGAAGCTGTGGGTTTGAGGGAGCTGCGATGAAAACCATCAACTTCATGGGCGTGCGCAATGTCGCGTTCGCCGTTACCGTGCTCCTCACCGTGCTGGCACTGTTCAGCTGGTGGCAGAAGGGCCTGAACTTCGGCCTGGACTTCACCGGCGGTACGCTGATCGAGCTGACCTACGAGCGCCCGGCCGACCTCAAGGCGGTGCGTGCCGAGCTGGTCAATTCCGGCTTCCACGAGGCGGTAGTGCAGAGCTTCGGTGCCACCACCGACCTGCTGGTGCGCATGCCGGGTGATGACCCGCAGTTGGGCAACAAGGTAGCTGAAGCCCTGCAGAAGGCTGGCGGCGACAACCCGGCCAAGGTCAAGCGTGTCGAGTTCGTTGGTCCGCAGGTGGGTGAAGAGCTGCGCGACCAGGGTGGCATGGGCATGCTTCTGGCCCTGGGCGGCATCCTCATCTACCTGGCCTTCCGCTTCCAGTGGAAGTTCGCCGTGGGCGCGATCGTCTCGCTGATCCACGACGTGGTGGTGACCCTGGGTATCCTGTCGTTCTTCCAGATCACCTTCGACCTGACGGTGCTGGCAGCGGTGCTGGCGATCATCGGCTACTCGCTGAACGACACCATCGTCGTGTTCGACCGGGTGCGCGAGAACTTCCGCGTCATGCGCAAGGCCTCGCTGATCGAGAACATCAACGTTTCCACCACCCAGACCCTGCTGCGGACCATCGCCACCTCGGTTTCGACCTTGCTGGCCATTGCCGCGCTGCTGTTCTTCGGTGGCGACAACCTGTTCGGCTTCTCGCTGGCACTGTTCATCGGCGTCATGGCCGGTACCTATTCGTCGATCTATATCGCCAACGTGGTACTGATCTGGCTGAACCTGAGCAGTGAAGACCTGATCCCGCCAGCCAAGACCGATGGTGTGGACGACCGTCCATAAGGCGTGCTCCACGCCGTTTGGCGGCCAAAAAGGCGCGAGTGTTGAACTCGCGCCTTTTTTTTTACTCCAAGGCTGGGAGAAGGCGGGTCGGACCCGCGGGTGATGATCAGGAGGTTCGTGTGAACAAATCAATGCTTGTGGGTGCGGTACTGGGTGCTGTCGGTGTGACTGCCGGAGGTGCTGTCGCGACCTACAGCTTGGTCAACAAGGGGCCTGAATATGCACAGGTCACCGACGTGCAACCGATCAAACAACAGGTAAAAACCCCCCGTGAGGTCTGCAAGGACGTCGCCGTGACGCGTCAGGCGCCGGTCAAGGACCAGCACCAGATCGCCGGTACCGTGGTGGGCGCCATTGCCGGTGGCCTGCTGGGTAACCAGATCGGTGGTGGTAGCGGCAAGAAGATCGCCACCGTTGCCGGTGCGGTCGGTGGTGGTTATGCCGGTAACAAGGTGCAGGAGGGCATGCAGGAGCGTGACACCTACACCACCACGCAAAACCGCTGCAATACGGTCAACGATATCAGTGAGAAGGTGGTGGGCTACAACGTGAAGTACACCATCGGCGACAAGGTCGGGCAGGTGAAGATGGATCACGAGCCCGGTTCGACCATTCCACTGGACAAGAATGGCAAGCTGATCCTGAGCGAAGCCGGGCAGTAAGGCTCGGCGCGGTCTGCTCTTTGTAGGAGCGGCCTTGTGTCGCGAAAGGGGTGCGAAGCAGCCCCGACAATCTCTGATAGGTCGCGGATTCTGGGGGCGCTTCGCACCCCTTTCGCGACACAAGGCCGCTCCTACAGGGATCGCGAAAGTCTTGGGATATGGTTACAGGCATAAAAAAGCACCCCGAGGGGTGCTTTTTTTGCCAGCAATCCGCGCTTAGCGCTTCATGTTCTCTGGCAGGTGCGGCTGGATAGCGGTCAGCACGGCCTTGAAGCATTTGATGTTGCCCGCAACGATATGGCCCTTCTCGAGGAAGTCATGGCCGCCGTTGAAGTCGCTCACCAGGCCGCCCGCTTCCTGGATCAGCAGTACGCCGGCCGCCATGTCCCATTCGGACAGGCCCGACTCCCAGAAAGCGTCGAAACGGCCGGCGGCCACGTAGGCCAGGTCGAGGCTGGCGGAGCCGGCGCGGCGGATACCGGCGGTCTGGCCAGTCAGGGCGCGGAACATGCCCAGGTAGTTGTCCAGGTCGGCCATCTGGCTGTCACGGAACGGGAAGCCGGTACCCAGCAGCGCGCCTTCCAGGCTGGTGCGCGAGCTGACACGCAGGCGGCGACCATTGAGCTGGGCGCCACGGCCGCGGCTGGCAGTGAATTCTTCCTGGCGAACCGGGTCGACGATCACGGCGTGCTCAAGGCGGCCACGGTACTTGCAGGCGATGCTGACCGCGAAGTGGGGGATGCCGCGCAGGAAGTTGGTGGTGCCGTCCAGCGGGTCGATGATCCACAGGTAATCCTTGCCTTCTTCGCCGCTACCCGCGTGCAGGCCGGTTTCCTCGCCCTGGATGGAGTGGTTCGGGTAGGCCTTGCGCAGGGCGTTGACGATGCTCTGCTCGGCGGCGCGATCGACTTCGGAGACGTAGTCCTTGGCCTCTTTCTCATCGACCTTGATGCTATCCAGGCGTTCGATGGAGCGGAAAATCAGTTCACTGGCGCTGCGAGCGGCGCGCAGGGCGATATTCAGCATAGGCTGCATGGGCGGGTCACCTGGAGATGTTAAAGAAGAAAGCCGAACATTCTAGCAGAAAACTTTGGCGGCAGAAGTGTCACATTTGCTTTCATGGCGTTACGTCTGTCGGTTCTGTAAGATCGAAGGCCCTGATTCCTGCATCTGTGAGCACAACACCTTGCTGCAAAATATTCGTGTTGTTCTGGTCAATACCAGCCACCCCGGCAACATCGGCGGCGCTGCGCGTGCCATGAAAAACATGGGCTTGTCGCGTCTGGTGCTGGTACAGCCGAAAGAGTTCCCCGCCGTGGATGCCAGTGCCCGAGCCTCGGGTGCCGACGATGTGCTGGACAATGCCCAAGTGGTCGACAGCCTCGAGCAGGCGTTGGTCGGCTGCAACCTGGTAATGGGCACCAGCGCCCGCGAGCGGAGCATCCCCTGGCCGTTGATCGGCCCGCGCGAGTGCGGGGCCAAGGCGGTGGAGCATGCCAACGGTGGCGAGGAAATCGCCCTGGTGTTCGGGCGTGAACACGCCGGCCTGACCAACGAAGAACTGCAGCGATGTCACTTCCACGTGCACATTCCCTCCAACCCCGACTTCAGCTCGCTGAACCTGGCCGCCGCTGTCCAGGTGCTCTCCTACGAGGTGCGCATGGCCTGGCTTGCCGCCGGTGCAGTGCCGGGCAAAGTCGAGAAGGTTGACGCCAGCGAGCTGGCGACGATGGACGAAATGGAGCTGTTCTACGACCACCTGGAGAAGACCCTGGTCGGTATCGGCTTTCTCGACCCCGAAAAGCCCAAGCACCTGATGCCGCGCCTGCGCCGGCTGTATGGGCGGGTGGCGGTCGAACGTTCGGAAATGAGCATTTTGCGCGGCATCCTGACCGAGACCCAGAAAGTGGTCCGGGGCGAGCCGCATAAACGGAAGGACTGACAGATGTTCGAACGCCTGCGTGAAGATATTCAAAGCGTATTCCACCGTGACCCGGCTGCACGCAACGCCTTTGAGGTGCTGACCTGCTACCCAGGCATGCACGCCATCTGGCTGCACCGCCTGGGCAATGCCCTGTGGAAGCGTGATTTCAAGTGGCTGGCCCGCCTGGTATCGAACTTCGGCCGCTGGCTGACCGGCATCGAGATCCATCCCGGCGCCACCATCGGACGGCGCTTCTTCATTGACCACGGTATGGGTATCGTCATCGGTGAAACCGCCGAGATCGGCGATGATGTCACCCTTTATCAGGGCGTGACCCTGGGCGGCACCAGCTGGAACAAAGGCAAGCGACACCCCACCCTGGAAAACGGTGTGGTGGTAGGGGCGGGGGCCAAGGTGCTGGGCCCGTTCACCGTCGGCGCCGGGGCCAAGATCGGTTCCAATGCGGTGGTGACCAAAGCCGTGCCGGCCGGGGCTACGGCGGTTGGTATCCCCGGGCGAATCATCGTCAAGAGCGAAGACAACGAGGTCGAGGCCAAGCGTAAGGCCATGGCTGAAAAGATTGGCTTCGATGCCTACGGCGTCAGTGGCGACATGCCCGACCCGGTGGCCCGTGCCATCGGCCAGATGCTCGACCACCTGCAGGCAGTCGACGAACGGCTGGAGGGCATGTGCGGCGCCCTGACCAAGATGGGCAGTGATTACTGCGCCAAGGAACTGCCAGCCCTGCCGGAAGATGACTTCAAGGAAGTTGCCCAGGTGGCTCAGCGCGACACTCAGTCACATTGATTGCGCCGCCCTGAAATCATGGTGACATACGGGGCGTGTGCTCACGCCCCCTGTCTGCTACAATCGCGCCCGCCTCCCCGATGCAAACCCGACTAAAGCACTAGGTCTAATAGTTGACTTAAATGCTCGGGAATCGCATACTCGCTCACATCCTGTAACTCCCGTGGTACCCAATAGCCATGCGACTGACTACCAAAGGCCGATACGCCGTGACCGCCATGCTCGACCTGGCGTTGCACGCGCAGCATGGGCCGGTGTCTTTGGCCGACATTTCCGAGCGCCAGGGCATTTCCCTCTCTTATCTGGAACAGCTGTTCGCCAAGCTGCGCCGCAGCAGCCTGGTCTCCAGCGTGCGTGGTCCAGGCGGTGGCTACCAGCTGTCGCGGGGCATGGAAACCATCCAGGTGGCCCAGGTCATCGATGCGGTCAACGAATCGGTCGATGCCACCCGTTGTCAGGGCCTCGGGGACTGCCATGCCGGTGATACCTGCCTGACCCACCACCTGTGGTGCGACCTCAGCCAGCAGATCCATGAATTCCTCAGCGGTATAAGCCTGGCCGACCTCGTCATGCGCCGTGAGGTGCAGGAAGTCGCCCAGCGCCAGGACCTGCGTCGTGTCGCAGGCCGAACCGCCCAGCTGGACAAGATTGAGACGTCCGCCGTCGATTGATCCCACCGGGACGACGAGCGACGCCACCGCCTGATAGGAGAGACAAATGAAGTTGCCGATCTACCTCGATTACTCCGCGACCACCCCGGTCGACCCACGCGTGGCCCAGAAGATGGCCGACTGCCTGCTGGTCGACGGGAACTTCGGTAACCCGGCTTCGCGCTCCCACGTCTTTGGCTGGAAAGCCGAGGAAGCGGTCGAGAACGGTCGCCGCCAGGTTGCCGAACTGATCAACGCCGATCCGCGCGAAATCGTCTGGACCAGCGGTGCCACCGAGTCCGACAACCTCGCACTCAAGGGCGTCGCGCACTTCTATCAGACCAAGGGCAAGCACATCATCACCTCCAAGATCGAGCACAAGGCGGTCCTGGATACCGCTCGCCAGCTGGAGCGTGAAGGTTTCGAAGTCACCTACCTCGAGCCAGGCGAAGACGGCATCGTCACCCCGGCCATGGTCGAGGCGGCGCTGCGCGACGACACCATCCTGGTTTCGCTGATGCACGTGAACAACGAAGTTGGCTCGATCAACGATATCGCCGCCATCGGTGAACTGACCCGCTCGCGCGGCGTGCTGTTCCATGTTGACGCCGCGCAGTCGGCCGGCAAGGTCGAAATTGACCTGCAAAAGCTGAAGGTCGACCTGATGTCGTTCTCGGCGCACAAGGTCTACGGCCCGAAAGGCATCGGCGCACTGTACGTCAGCCGCAAGCCTCGTGTACGCCTGGAAGCCATCATTCACGGCGGTGGCCATGAGCGCGGCATGCGTTCGGGCACCCTGCCGACCCACCAGATTGTCGGCATGGGCGAAGCCTTCGCCATCGCCAAACAGGAAATGGCCGCGGAAAACGTACGCATCAAGGCCCTGAGCGACCGCTTCTTCAAGCAGGTCTCGGACCTCGAAGAGCTGTACGTCAACGGCAGCAAGACTGCCCGCGTACCGCACAACCTGAACCTGAGCTTCAACTACGTCGAAGGCGAATCGCTGCTGATGTCGCTGAAGGATATCGCCGTATCGTCCGGTTCGGCCTGCACCTCCGCGTCGCTCGAGCCGTCCTACGTATTGCGCGCCCTGGGCCGCAATGACGAGCTGGCGCACAGCTCGATCCGCTTCTCCTTCGGCCGCTTCACCACCGAAGAAGAAGTCGACTACGCCGCGCAGAAAGTCTGCGAGGCCGTGAACAAACTGCGTGAGCTGTCGCCGCTGTGGGACATGTACAAAGACGGCGTTGACATCTCCAAGATCGAGTGGGCCGCCCACTAAGCAGTCGCCGGCAAGAGCGGCTCCCTGATGAGGAAGGAATTGCACCATGGCATACAGTGAAAAGGTCATCGACCACTACGAAAACCCGCGCAACGTCGGCAAGATGAATGCCGAAGACCCGGACGTCGGTACCGGCATGGTCGGCGCCCCGGCCTGCGGTGACGTGATGCGCCTGCAGATCAAGGTCAACGAGCAGGGCGTGATCGAAGACGCCAAGTTCAAGACCTACGGCTGCGGTTCGGCCATCGCTTCCAGCTCCCTCGCCACCGAGTGGATGAAGGGCAAGACCCTGGACGAAGCCGAAACCATCAAGAACACCCAGCTGGCCGAAGAACTGGCGTTGCCGCCGGTCAAGATCCACTGCTCGGTACTCGCCGAAGATGCCATCAAGGCAGCCGTTCGCGATTACAAGCAGAAGAAAGGCTTGATCTAAGTCGCCTGTTGCGAGGTAAGGAGTCCTGATGGCTATCAGCATGACAGAAGCCGCCGCCAACCACGTGCGGCGTTCCCTGGAAGGGCGCGGCAAGGGCGAAGGCATTCGCCTGGGCGTGCGCACCACCGGTTGCTCGGGCCTGGCCTACGTGCTGGAATTCGTCGACGAGCTGGCGGACGAGGACCAGGTGTTCGAGAACCATGGCGTCAAGGTGATCATCGATCCCAAGAGCCTGGTCTACCTCGATGGCACCGAACTGGACTTCGTCAAGGAAGGGTTGAACGAAGGCTTCAAGTTCAACAACCCCAACGTGCGCGGTGAGTGTGGCTGCGGCGAAAGCTTCAACGTTTGAGGCTGGCTGTGGGTACTCCTTGTCATTTCGCATTGTTTGACCTCCAGCCAAGCTTCCGCCTGGATCTCGACAAGCTGGCCACTCGCTATCGCGAGCTGGCCCGCGAAGTCCATCCCGACCGCTTTGCCGACGCCTCCGAGCGCGAGCAGCGCGTGGCGCTGGAAAAGTCCGCGGCCCTCAACGACGCCTACCAGACACTGCGCAGTGCGCCGCGTCGCGCCCGCTACCTGCTGGCCATCGGCGGCCACGAAGTGCCTCAGGAGGTCACGGTCCACGACCCCGACTTCCTGTTGCAGCAGATGCAGTGGCGTGAAGAGCTCGAAGAACTGCAGGACGAAGCCGACCTCGATGGCGTGGCCGTGTTCAAGAAGCGCCTGAAGGTCGCCCAGGACACGCTGAACGAGGACTTTGCCGCCTGCTGGGACGCCCCGGGCGAGCGCGACAAGGCCGAACGCCTGATGCGCCGCATGCAGTTCCTCGACAAGCTCGCCCAAGAAGTGCGCCAACTGGAAGAGCGCCTCGACGATTAACCCGGTGCTGCCCGTGATAGCACCTAAGGTATTCAGATAAGCATGGCCCTACTGCAGATTGCCGAACCCGGTCAAAGCCCTCAGCCGCATCAGCGCCGCCTGGCGGTGGGGATCGACCTGGGTACCACCAACTCCCTGGTCGCCGCACTGCGCAGCGGCCGTAGCGAGCCCCTGCCCGACGCGCAGGGCAATGTCATTCTGCCGTCCGCGGTGCGCTACCTCGAAGGGCGCAACGAAGTGGGGCAGGCTGCACGCGATGCCGCTTCCAGCGACCCGCTGAACACCGTGCTGTCGGTCAAGCGCTTGATGGGGCGCGGCCTGGCCGACGTCAAGCAACTGGGCGAGCAGCTGCCGTACCGCTTCGTTGGCGGTGAGTCGCACATGCCGTTCATCGACACCGTGCAGGGGCCGAAAAGCCCGGTGGAAGTGTCCGCCGATATCCTCAAGGTGCTGCGCGAGCGTGCCGAAGCCACCCTCGGTGGTGAGCTGGTGGGCGCGGTTATCACCGTGCCGGCCTATTTCGACGATGCCCAGCGCCAGGCCACCAAGGACGCTGCGCGCCTGGCCGGCCTGAACGTGCTGCGCCTGCTCAACGAGCCGACCGCCGCTGCCGTGGCCTATGGCCTGGACCAGAACGCCGAAGGCGTGGTGGCCATCTATGACCTGGGCGGCGGTACCTTCGACATTTCCATCCTGCGCCTGACTGCCGGCGTATTCGAAGTGCTGGCCACCGGTGGCGATACCGCCTTGGGCGGTGACGACTTCGACCACGCCATCGCTGGCTGGATCATCGAGCAGGCCGGGCTGTCATCCGACCTGGACCCGGCCACCCAGCGCGCACTGTTGCAGACCGCCTGCGCCGCCAAGGAAGCCCTGACCGACGCCGACGTGGTCAGCGTCAGCCATGGCACCTGGCAGGGCGAGTTGAGCCGCGCCGGTTTCGAAGCCATGATCGAGCCCATGGTCGCCCGCAGCCTCAAGGCCTGCCGCCGCGCCGTGCGTGACAGCGGTATCGAGCTGGAAGAAGTCAGCGCCGTGGTCATGGTCGGTGGTTCGACCCGCGTACCGCGTGTGCGTGAAGCCGTCGGAGCACTGTTCGGCCGCACCCCGCTGACCTCGATCGACCCCGACCAGGTGGTGGCCATCGGTGCCGCCATCCAGGCCGATACCTTGGCCGGCAACCGCCGCGAAGGTGGCGAACTGCTGCTGTTGGATGTCATCCCGCTGTCGCTTGGCCTTGAGACTATGGGCGGGCTGATGGAGAAGGTGATCCCGCGCAACACCACCATCCCGGTGGCGCGTGCCCAGGAGTTCACCACCTATAAAGATGGCCAGTCGGCCATGATGATCCACGTGCTGCAGGGCGAGCGCGAGCTGATCAGCGATTGCCGCTCGCTGGCGCGCTTCGAGTTGCGTGGCATCCCGGCCATGGTCGCCGGTGCGGCAAAGATCCGCGTCACCTTCCAGGTCGACGCCGACGGCCTGCTCAGCGTCGCCGCCCGCGAGCTGGGCTCGGGCGTGGAAGCCAGCATTCAGGTCAAGCCGTCCTACGGCCTGACCGACGGCGAAATCGCCCGCATGCTCAAGGATTCCTTCGAACACGCAGGTTCCGACAAGCAGGCCCGCCAGCTGCGCGAGCACCAGGTGGACGGCGAGCGCCTGCTCGAAGCGGTACAGGGCGCCCTGGACGCCGACGGCGAACGCCTGCTCAGCAGTGACGAGCGCGACGCCATCGAATTCCAGATGCAAGAACTACGTGATTTGCTGGCCGGCACCGATGGCGCAGCCATCGAGCAACAGACCAAACGTCTGTCGCAGGTGACCGACGCATTTGCCGCCCGTCGCCTTGATTCGACGGTCAAAGCCGCACTGGCCGGGCGCAACCTGAATGAGATCGAGGAGTAACCGATGCCGCTGGTGACATTCCTGCCGCACGAGAAGTTCTGCCCCGAAGGGCTGACCGTGGAAGTCGAGACCGGGACCAACATCCTGGAGCTGGCCCACGACCATCACATCGAGATGGAAAGCGCCTGCGGCGGCGTCAAGGCCTGCACCACTTGCCACTGCATCGTGCGCAAGGGCTTCGACTCGCTCGAAGAAGCCGACGAACTGGAAGAGGACATGCTGGACAAGGCCTGGGGCCTGGAGGCTCAATCGCGCCTCGGCTGCCAGGTGGTTGTCGCTGACCAGGACCTGGTCATCGAGATCCCCAAGTATTCGCTCAACCACGCCGCCGAAGCGCCGCACTGAGGTTTACCCCATGAGCCTGAAATGGATTGATGTACTTGAGATCGCCATCCAGCTTGCAGAAAGCAAGCCGGAAGTCGATCCTCGTTATGTGAATTTCGTCGATCTGCACCGCTGGGTGCTGGCCTTGCCAGAATTCAGCGACGATCCGTCACGCGGCGGCGAGAAAGTGCTCGAGGCCATCCAGGCGGCCTGGATCGAAGAAGCCGACTGAACGCGTCCTGCAGGTTAGGCAATCCCCTGGAACCCGCGTATAATTCGCGGGTTTAATTTTTCGCAACACTCATTTTTCTGGAGTTTTCCATGGCTGTTCAACGTACTTTCTCCATCATCAAGCCTGACGCCGTTGCCAAGAACGTCATCGGCGAGATCACCACTCGTTTCGAGAAAGCCGGCCTGCGCGTCGTCGCTTCGAAAATGAAGCAACTGTCCAAAGCCGAAGCCGAAGGCTTCTACGCCGAACACAAAGAGCGCGGCTTCTTCGGTGACCTGGTTGCCTTCATGACTTCCGGCCCGGTCATCGTTCAGGTTCTGGAAGGCGAAAACGCCGTTCTGGCCAACCGCGAGCTGATGGGCGCCACCAACCCGAAAGAAGCTGCTGCCGGCACCATCCGTGCTGACTTCGCCGTTTCCATCGACGAAAACGCTGTTCACGGTTCCGACTCGGAAGCTTCGGCTGCCCGCGAAATCGCTTACTTCTTCTCCGCTACCGAGCTGTGCGACCGCATTCGCTAAGCGAAGCAGGTCTTGGGTGATTCCATGAGTGACATGACTGGCAAGATCAACCTGTTGGGCCTGACCCTGCAGGAAATGGAAAAATTCTTCGAGTCGATCGGAGAGAAGCGTTTTCGTGCCGGTCAGGTCATGAAATGGATTCACCACTATGGCGTCGACGATTTCGCCGCCATGACCAATGTCGGCAAGGCCTTGCGCGAAAAGCTCGAGGCCGTTGCCGAGATTCGGGGCCCGGAAGTGGTCAGTGAAGACATTTCCGCCGACGGTACCCGCAAGTGGGTGGTCCGCGTTGCCTCCGGCAGCTGCGTCGAGACCGTCTACATCCCCACCGACGATCGCGGCACCCTGTGCGTGTCGTCGCAAGCCGGCTGTGCCCTGGACTGCAGCTTCTGCTCCACCGGCAAGCAAGGCTTCAACAGCAACCTCACCGCCGCCGAAGTGATCGGCCAGGTGTGGCTTGCCAACAAATCCTTCGGGACCGTTCCGGCCAAGATCGACCGCGCCATTACCAACGTGGTCATGATGGGCATGGGCGAACCCCTGCTGAATTTCGACAATGTCATCGCCGCCATGAAGATCATGATGGAAGATCTGGGCTATGGCATTTCCAAGCGTCGCGTCACCCTGTCCACCTCGGGCGTGGTGCCGATGATCGACGAGCTGGCCAAGCACATCGACGTGTCGCTGGCCCTGTCGCTGCACGCACCGAACGACGAACTGCGCAACAAGCTGGTACCGATCAACAAGAAGTACCCGCTGAAGATGCTGCTGGAATCGTGCATGGGCTACATGTCCACCCTGGGTGGCAAGCGCGTGCTGACCATCGAGTACACCCTGCTCAAGGACGTCAACGACCAGCCTGAGCATGCTGCGCAAATGATCGAGCTGCTGCGCGACGTACC
Organism: Pseudomonas sp. s4; assembly: GCF_046764235.1. Taxonomy (NCBI): domain Bacteria; kingdom Pseudomonadati; phylum Pseudomonadota; class Gammaproteobacteria; order Pseudomonadales; family Pseudomonadaceae; genus Pseudomonas; species Pseudomonas sp. s4. The sequence continues at coordinate 1,072,946 of NZ_CP177209.1, forward strand.
CTGCAAGATCAACCTGATCCCGTTCAACCCGTTCCCGCACTCGGGCTACGAGCGGCCGAGCAACAACGCCATTCGCCGCTTCCAGGATCTGTTGCACCATGGTGGCTTCAACGTCACCACCCGCACCACCCGTGGTGATGACATCGACGCTGCCTGTGGTCAGCTGGTCGGCCAGGTCAACGACCGCACCCGCCGCAGCGAGCGCTACATCGCTGTGCGCCAGCTGTCCGCGGACGCCGAGCTGCAAGACAGCCCCGCCAGCCACTGACCGGGACCTTGCCCATGAGCCTGCGCGCCGCGCTGTCGATCCTTGCGCTTTCGCTGCTGGCCGGCTGCGTGTCGGGCGGCGCGGGCGACCCCCTGGCCAGCCGCCAGGGCAGGGCAGAGGCGGGGCGGGCCTATGTGCAGCTTGGGCTGGGTTATTTGCAACAGGGTTTGACCGAGCAGGCCAAGGCGCCGCTGGGCAAGGCCCTGGCCCTGGATGGTGGTGATGCCGATGCGCACGCCGCCCTGGCGCTGGTCTTTCAGGCCGAAGGCGAGCCTGCGCTGGCCGAAACGCACTTCCGCAAGGCGCTGAAGGCACGTACCGGCGACACGCGAATTCGCAACAATTACGGCAGTTTCCTTTATGCTCAAGGCCGATTTGCCGAGGCCGAGCAGATGTTTCGCCTTGCCAGCGCCGATACCCTGTATCCTGAGCGCTCACGCGTTTACGAGAACCTGGGCCTGACCGCCCTGAAGCTCGAGCGCCGCGACCAGGCCCATGCGTATCTGCAGAAAGCTCTGCAACTCAACCAGCGGCAGCCGAAAGCCTTGCTGGAAATGGCTGAGTTGTCCTACGAAAACAGGCATTATGTGCCGGCCCGGGACTACTACGATCGTTTCAGCCAGTTGAGCGACCACGATGCCCGTAGCCTGCTGCTGGGCAGCCGCCTTGCCAGGGTATTCGACGAGCAAGGCACACTGGCCGAGCTGGGCCAGCAATTACAACGACTTTATCCCGGTACGCCGGAATATCAGCAATACCTGTCGGAGCAACGATGAAAGCCGCGCATCCCGAAGTAGCAGTAGCGCCTGGCCAGAACCCCGGTGAGCTTTTGCGTCAGGCCCGTGAGAACCGGGACTGGTCACAAGCCGAGGTGGCCCGCAAGCTCAACCTCACTGTCAGTTCGTTGAACCACGTGGAAATCGGCGCCTTCGACAAGCTGCCGGGGCATACCTTCGCCCGTGGTTATATCCGCGCCTATGCCAAGCTGATGGACCTGGACCAGGCTGCCCTGGTGGACGCCTTCGACCGTTACACCGGCACCCACGCCAAAGGCAGCGACGTGCACTCGCTGGGCCGTATCGAAGAGCCCGTGCGCCTGTCGCACAACATTCTGCGTGGCGTCAGCCTGCTGCTGCTGGTGGCAGTGGTCGGCGGCGGCTTCGTCTGGTGGCAGGACCAGGGCAGCCTGCGTGGCAAGGAGCTGGCCAAGATTGCCCTGGAGCACGTCGAAGTCGAAAGCGCCGACGGCACCACCCAGATTCACCCGCTCGATGAGCCTGAAGACCAGGCTGTTTCCGCTGGCCAGCAGCCTGAGAGTGCGCCGCTGCCGCTTGAGCAGGGCGCAGCCGATCAGCCTGCCGCCGTACCGGCACCGGCAAGCCCGGCACCTGCCGATACCGCTGCCGTAGTACCGACACCGGCCCAGCAGGCGCCTGTGCCAGCGATCGCCAGCGCACCTGCTGCCGCGCCTGCGCCGGTAGCACCGGTTGCCCCGGCCCCGGCGGCTGTTGCACCTGCTACACCTGTAGCGGCCGTGGCCGCTGCCGAGCCTGCCGCCGCCGCAGTGCCGGCTGGCAGTGCCAAGGTCGCCATCCAGTTCGTCGCCGATTGCTGGACCCAGGTCACCGACGGCAACGGCAAGGTGCTGTTCAGCGCCATCAAGCGCAAGGGGGACAACCTCGAGCTGACCGGCAAGCCGCCGTTCTCGGTACGCCTGGGCTTTGCCCGTGGCGCCCAGGTCAGCTACAACGGCCAGGCCGTCGATGTTGCCCCGTTCACCAGTGGCGAGACCGCTCGCCTGAAGTTGGGACAGTAATCATGCACGGCGAATCTCCGATCAAACGTCGCGAATCCCGCAAAATCTGGGTCGGCAATGTACCGGTGGGTGGTGATGCCCCCATCGCGGTGCAGAGCATGACCAACACCGACACCAACGATGTGGCCGCCACCGTGGCGCAAATCCAGCGCCTGGTCGATGCCGGCGTGGACATCGTGCGCGTCTCGGTGCCGGACATGGACGCTGCAGAGGCGTTCGGCCGCATCAAGCAGCAGGTCAGCGTGCCGCTGGTTGCCGACATCCACTTCGACTACAAGATCGCCCTGCGCGTGGCCGAACTGGGCGTCGACTGCCTGCGTATCAACCCGGGCAACATCGGCCGTGAAGACCGTGTACGCGCGGTAGTCGATGCCGCCCGCGATCGGGGCATCCCGATCCGTATCGGCGTCAACGCCGGCTCCCTGGAAAAGGACCTGCAGAAGAAGTACGGCGAACCGACCCCGGCGGCGCTGGTCGAGTCGGCCCTGCGCCATGTCGAGCACCTCGACCGCCTGGACTTCCAGGACTTCAAGGTCAGCGTCAAGGCCTCCGATGTGTTCATGGCCGTCGAAGCCTACCGCCTGCTGGCCAAGCAGATCGTGCAGCCGCTGCACCTGGGCATCACCGAAGCCGGTGGCCTGCGTTCGGGGACGGTGAAATCCGCTGTCGGCCTCGGTATGCTGCTGGCCGAAGGCATTGGCGATACCATCCGTATCTCGCTGGCGGCCGACCCGGTCGAAGAAGTGAAAGTCGGCTACGACATTCTCAAGTCGCTGCACCTGCGCTCGCGTGGCATCAACTTCATCGCCTGCCCGAGCTGCTCGCGGCAGAACTTCGATGTGGTCAAGACCATGAACGAGCTGGAAGGGCGCCTGGAAGACCTGCTGGTGCCGCTGGACGTGGCGGTGATCGGTTGCGTGGTCAACGGCCCGGGCGAAGCCAAGGAGGCCCATGTGGGGCTGACCGGCGGCACGCCGAACCTGATCTACATCGACGGCAAGCCGGCGCAGAAGCTGACCAACGACAACCTGGTCGATGAGCTGGAAAAGCTCATCCGCCAGAAAGCGGCCGAAAAGGCCGAAGCCGACGCGGCGCTGATCGTCCGTGGCTGACACACAGAATTCGTAAGGACTTTTCGTGAGCAAATCGCTGCAAGCCATCCGTGGCATGAACGACATCCTGCCAGAACAGTCGCCACTGTGGCGCTACTTCGAAGGCACCGTGGCCGGCCTGCTGGACACCTACGGGTACAGCCAGATCCGCACGCCGATCGTCGAGTTCACCGAGCTGTTCAAGCGCTCCATCGGTGAAGTGACCGACATCGTCGAAAAAGAGATGTACACCTTCGAGGACCGCAACGGCGATTCGCTGACCCTGCGCCCCGAAGGCACTGCCGCCTGCGTGCGTGCCGTACTCGAGCATGGCATCACCGGCAACGGCCAGGTGCAGAAACTGTGGTACATCGGCCAGATGTTCCGCCACGAGCGCCCGCAGAAGGGCCGCTACCGCCAGTTCCACCAGATTGGCGTGGAAGTGTTCAACCTGGATGGCCCGGACATCGATGCCGAGCTGATCATGCTGACCTGGCGCCTGTGGGGCCTGCTGGGCATCCAGGACGCGGTCAAGCTGGAGCTCAACAGCCTGGGCACCAGCGAAGCCCGTGCACGCTACCGTGATGCGCTGGTCGAGTTCCTCTCGGCGCGCCTGGAGCAACTGGACGAAGACAGCCAGCGCCGCCTGAAGAGCAACCCGCTGCGCATCCTCGACAGCAAGGACCAGAACACCCAGGCGGTGCTGGTCGGCGCGCCGAAGCTGGAAGACTACCTGGACGAAGAGTCGCGCGTGCACTTCGAGGGCCTCAAGGCCCGCCTGGACGCTGCCGGCATCCCGTTCGTGATCAACACCAAGCTGGTGCGTGGCCTGGACTACTACAGCAAGACCGTGTTCGAGTGGGTCACCGACAAGCTCGGCGCCCAGGGCACTGTCTGCGCCGGCGGCCGTTATGACGGCCTGGTCGAACAGATGGGCGGCAAGCCGACCCCGGGCGTCGGTTTCGCCATGGGCATCGAGCGCCTGATCCTGCTGCTGGAAACCCTGGGCAAGGTGCCCGAGTCCATCAGCCGCCAGATCGACGTCTACCTGTGCGCCTTTGGCGAACAGGCGGAGCTGGCCGGCCTGCGCCTGTCCGAAAGCCTGCGTGACCGCTTGCCGGGCCTGCGCCTGGCAGTCAACGCCGGCGGTGGCAGCTTCAAGAGCCAGTTCAAGAAAGCCGACAAGAGCGGCGCGCTGTTCGCCCTGATCCTCGGTGACGACGAACTGGTCAAGCAAGAGATCGGCTTCAAGCCCCTGCGTGGTCAGGGCGAACAACAGAACATTGCCTGGGATGCTCTGGCTGAGCACCTGGAAACCGCGATCGCGCAGGCGTAACGCGGTTCAACAAGCGAATAGGCGAAAAGGAGTATTGGGGTGTCGAGTACCGATGATGAACTGGCAGGGGTCAAGGACTGGTGGAACCGCAACGGCAAGCCGCTGCTGACCGGTGCCCTGCTGGCTGGCGTGGTGGTGTTGGGCTGGAATACCTGGCACAAGTACCAGAACAATCAGTCGCAAGGTGCCTCGCAGCTGTACCAGGCCTTGCTGGAGACCAGCCTGACGCCGACTGGCCAGCCTGACGCGACCAAGGTCGCGGAACTGGCCGGCAAGCTCAAGAGCGAGTTCGGCGGTACCGCCTACGCCCAGTACGGCAGCCTGTTCGTGGCCAAGGTCGCGGTCGAGACCGGCAAGCTCGACGACGCTGCTGCCGAGTTGAAGAGCGTGCTGGACAAGCCGGCCGATGCCACCCTGGGCGAGATTTCGCGTCAGCGCCTGGCTCGTGTGCTGGCCGCCCAGAACAAGGCCGAGGATGCCCTCAAGTTGCTCGACGGCGACGCCGACAAAGCCTTCCTGGCCAGCCGCGAAGAGTTGAAAGGTGACCTGCTGGTGCAACTGGGTCGCGCCGACGACGCGCACAGCGCTTACGAGAAAGCCAAGGCTGCGTTGTCCGATGAGGCGGCGGTCGGTGGCCTGCAATTGAAGCTGGATGACTTGGCCAAAGGGGACGCGTAAGTGATCGGTTGGAAACATGCAGCAGTGCTGACCCTGGCCGTACTGGCCGCAGGTTGCAGCAGCAACAGCAAGAAGGAACTGCCTCCGGCCGAGCTGACCAAGTTCACCGAGGAAGTGGTGCTGAAAAAGCAGTGGAGCCGTTCGATCGGTGACGGCCAGGGCGAGACCTACAACACCCTCGTACCTGCCATCGAGAACGACCGTATCTACGCCTCCGACGTCAACGGCGAAGTCTTTGCCCTCGACCGTATCACCGGCGACGTGGTGTGGAAGAAGGACCTCGAGCTGCCGGTTTCCGGCGCTGTCGGCGTGGGCTACGGCCTGGTCATGATCGGTACCCTCAAGGGTGAAGTCATCGCCCTGGACTCCAGCACCGGTGAGGAGCGCTGGCGCTCCCGCGTGACCAGCGAAGTGCTGGCCCCGCCTGCGAACAACGGTGACGTGGTGGTGGTGCAGACCCAGGACGATCGCCTGATCGGCCTGGATGCCGCCACTGGCGACCGTCGCTGGATCTACGAAAACACCCCGGCCGTGCTGACCCTGCGTGGCACCGGCGCGCCGATCGCCACCAACCGCCTGGCCGTCGCCGGCCTGTCCACCGGCAAGGTGGTGGCGGTGGACATCAACAACGGCGTACCGGTGTGGGAAAGCCGTGTGGCGATTCCGCAGGGCCGTTCCGAGCTGGACCGCGTGGTCGATATCGACGGCGGCCTGCTGCTGTCGGGTGGTACCCTGTACGTCAGCACCTACCAGGGCCGCGTCGCGGGCCTGGACCTGGAAAGCGGCCGCGTGCTGTGGCAGCGTGATGCCTCCAGCTACGTGGGTGTCGCCCAGGGTTACGGTAACGTCTATGTCAGCGAAGCTTCCGGTACTGTCGAAAGCGTCGACGAGCGCTCGTCCAGCGCCCTGTGGACCAACGACACCATGGCTCGCCGCCAGCTGACCGCGCCTGAAGTGTTCTCCAGCTACGTGGCGGTGGGCGACTTCGAGGGTTACCTGCACCTGCTGAGCCAGGTCGATGGCCGCTTCGTCGGCCGTGAGCGTATCGACAGTGATGGCCTGCGCGCCCGCCCACTTGTGGTCGGCGACACCATCTACGTCTTCGGCAACAGCGGCAAGCTCGAGGCACTGACCATCCGCTGAAGCTATGCTTGAAGCCTTGGCGGGCTTCAAGCCGCGGCGTAGGACACGCCGCCCGAACTCCGGCCGCTGCCTTGCAGCGGCCTTTGCATTTTCAAGAATTCAAGAGTGGAGAGCCGAATGGTTCCCGTAATCGCCCTGGTGGGCCGCCCGAACGTCGGCAAATCCACCATGTTCAACCGCCTGACCAAGACCCGCGATGCCATCGTCGGTGACCTGTCGGGCCTGACCCGTGACCGCCAGTATGGTGATGCCACCTGGCAGGGTCGTTCCTTCATCCTGATCGACACCGGCGGTATCACCGGTGACGAAGTGGGCATGGACGAGAAAATGGCCGAGCAGTCGCTCATGGCCATCGAAGAAGCTGACTATGTGCTGTTCCTGGTCGATGCCCGTGCCGGCATGACCGCTGCCGATCAGATGATCGCCGAGCACCTGCGCAAGCGGAACAAGGAAGCGATCCTGGTTGCCAACAAGATCGACAACATCGACGCCGATGTGGCTCGCGCCGAGTTCTCGCCGCTGGGCATGGGCAACGCCATCCCGGTGGCCGGCTCCCAAGGCCGCGGCATCAATGCGCTGATGGAGGCCGTGCTCGGCCACCTGCCACGCGACCAGGTCGAGGAAGCGCTGGACGCCGAAGTCGCCGAAGGCGAGGAAGCGGTGCGTATCCCGGGCCCGAGCGAAAAGGATGGCATCAAGATCGCCATCATCGGCCGCCCCAACGTCGGCAAGTCGACGCTGGTCAACCGCATGCTCGGCGAAGAGCGCGTGGTGGTGTACGACCAGCCGGGCACCACCCGCGACAGTATCTACATCCCGTTCGAGCGCGATGACGAGAAGTACACCTTCATCGACACCGCCGGCGTGCGCAAGCGCGGCAAGATCCACGAGGAAGTCGAGAAGTTCTCGGTGGTGAAGACGCTGCAGGCGATCAAGGACGCCAACGTGGTGATCTTCGTCATGGACGCCCGCGAAGGCGTGGTGGACCACGACCTGAACCTGCTGGGCTTCGCCCTGGAAGCCGGCCGTGCCATCGTCATCGCCCTGAACAAGTGGGACGGCATGGAGCCGGGCGAGCGTGACTACGTGAAGACCGAGCTGGAGCGCCGGCTGTTCTTCGTCGATTTCGCCGACATCCACTTCATCTCCGCCCTGCACGGCACCGGCGTGGGCCACCTGTACAAGTCGGTGCAGGCCGCGTTCAAGTCGGCGGTAACCCGTTGGCCGACCAGCCGCCTGACGCAGATCCTCGAAGATGCCGTGAGCGAGCACCAGCCGCCGCTGGTCAACGGCCGCCGCATCAAGCTGCGCTATGCCCACCTTGGTGGTGCCAACCCGCCGCTGATCGTGATCCACGGCAACCAGACCGACAAGATTCCGAAGTCGTACTCGCGTTACCTGGAGAACACCTACCGGCGTGTGCTGAAGCTGGTCGGTACGCCGATCCGCATCGAGTACAAGGGCGGTGAGAACCCGTACGAGGGCAAGAAGAACACCCTCACTGATCGCCAGGTCAACAAGAAGCGCCGCCTGATGTCGCACCACAAGAAGGCCGAGAAGAAGCGCCGCGACAAGCGCTGATTCCGCGTCAGCTTCTTCGCGGGCTTGCCCGCTCCCACAGGTTGGACTGCCCCCCCAAAAGTTGGACGCCAATCCAACCCTTGGGGGATCTATGGAAAAGTACACCGAGCTATTCAAGCTCACTGCGATCACTGCTTACCTGAATGGCAACAATGGTTTCCGAAAGGTGGCTCGACACTTCGGTATCGACTTCAGCCTGCTCCGGCGCTGGGTTGCCAGTTATCAGGTCGGTAAGGGTATCTGTTCAGGCTCGCCTGGGCGGCGTTATACCTGTGATTTCAAGCAGCAAGTGCTCAGCTACATGCTCGAGCATCGGCTTTCACTGCGCCAGACCGCTGCGCATTTTGGTCTTGGACAGTCCTCACAGATTGGCATTTGGCAGCGGCAGTACTACAGTGGCAGTCCAGTCACCTCTACTGCCGCCAAGCCAAAAAAGCCAATTCTTCCACTTTTCGTTCAACCTTCCCCTGACCGCTTGATTCGCGACCCGTTCGAGTTCTAGTGCGATTGTCTCACCAGCCCATAGGCACGTGCTGCTACTCGGTCCTACCTGTAAAAAATGCTAGTTGTACGCTGCCGCAAGCTTTGAAAGACTTATTCCTAAAGTAGGTGTCTGCCAGCGAGGGGCTAAGTATGGGGATTCAGCGTAAAACTTTGAGTCTGTTTTATTGTGACGGTGATATACATGCGTGCCTTGGTGATCAAGGCAGTCGAACCGTGTTTCGAGGGGGAGGGCAAGCATTAGCTGAGTGGAATGGCAGTGCTGAAAGTAATGTCAGCTTATTGTCGGTCAGTGAATCCGGTTCCGTGAATGGCATGGCGCATCAGGGGGAATGGGAGAGATTTGATTATACTGCTTATGGCCATTGTTCTTCCCTTTCATCGGGCCATTCTCTGCTAGGATTCAATGGCGAGTATTACGGTAATTTAATTAACGGGTACCTGCTGGGAAACGGTTACAGATTTTTTAATGGTCTGAGATTCTATTCTCCAGACAGTTTTTCACCTTTTAGGGTTTTGAACGCGTATGGGTATTGCGATGGGGATCCTATAAATTACACCGACTCAAGTGGTCATTTGCGGGTCTGGTTCAGATCGCCAGCGTATAAGAGATCCAAAGAACTTATGAGGCAATTGGATTCAATGGCGTCAGAATTTCAGGTGATGACCAACAAACTGAAACATGATCCGAGGTTGGACAGAACTTCAAAAATTAAAAAGCGGTTTAATAGTGATCTAACACCCATGGAGGAATCAGCGAAATCCCTTATGTCCAACTTGGCGGGGCTCGCAGGAACTAGTCCCGAAAATTTTACGCGTGCAAGTGCCAAAGTCGATTATCCTTCAATGCGGAAGCGTCTTGCTAAAGCGATTAATGAGTACGTTTTTACCTATGAATTGATGTTGGGCGGTTGCAGAAGCTGAGTGCAACACGGTTATTGGATTGAAGTGGGCGCATCGTGCCGCATAGCCATGGCCTTTTGCATCACCTCACTCATCATTTCGATCGGACATTTGAAATCGAAGCGCTTACGGGGACGCATATTCAGTTGCAAGGCAATGGCGTCCAGCTCCTCCTGGCTATGTACCGACAGGTCTGTGCCCTTGGGCAAGTACTGGCGAATCAGGCCGTTGATGTTTTCGTTGCTGCCGCGCTGCCAGGGGCTGTGCGGGTCGCAGAAGTAAATTGCCACCCCGGTCTGCTGGGTGATTTCAGCATGCCGCGCCATTTCTCGGCCCTGGTCGTAGGTCATGCTCTTGCGCATCGCCAGCGGCATGCCATTGAGCGCTGCACTGAAGCCTTCCATCGCCGAGGTCGCCGTCGCGTCGTTCATCTTTACCAGCATCAGGTAGCCACTGGTTCGCTCCACCAGCGTGCCTACACACGAGGCGTTGGCCTTGCCCTTGATGAGGTCGCCTTCCCAATGCCCCGGCATCAGCCTGTCTTCAATCTCCGGCGGGCGCACATGAATACTGACCATCTCGGGGATCTGGCCGCGCCGATCCACGCCACCAGAGCGCGGTCGGCGCGTCGTCTTGCCTTGGCGCAGACAGATGATCAGCTCCTTACGCAGCTCACCCACTGGCAGGGCATAGATCGCGTTGTAGATCGTCTCGCGACAGACGTAGGCTTCTCTGAGGCTGGGAATGTTCATGCTGCGCAGCTTGCCGGCAATCTGCTCGGGAGACAAACGCTCGCGCAGCATATGGGCCACCAACTGGAAGCGCTCACTACTCGGCAAGAGCTTTCGTTTCGGTCGACAGCGTTGGCGGCGGGCCTGCATTTGCTGCTGGGCCAGGCGGGCCGAGTAGCCACCGCAAGCACCTCGGTTACGGCGCAGCTCACGGCTGATGGTCGAAGGGGATCGGTTGATCAAGCAGGCAATCCTGCGCAGGCTGAAGCCTTGGGTACGACCGATTTGAATGGTGGCGCGTTCTTCAACGCTGAGTTCGGAATAAGACATAGGGGCAGCACCGTACCGGAAAGGTCAGGTGTTGCACTCAGTTTTTGCCGCCGCCTTGTTTAAAATAAGAATTCAGCGCCCGGGAAAGTTAAGGTTATCTCATAGTCAATCCTATCGAGGGTCGCCCGCTGGTGGCGAAACATCCAGCGGGGCCTTGCGCAGAACGCGCTCGGTGGATGAAGGGTTGAATTTATCCAATGAGGGTTCTGCGATTCGTAAAGTGTAAAACGCTTACCAAGGTAATCGGAGTAGAAGTGTAGCGTTAAGAAATAGGCGCCTCAGTTAGTTTAATTTGATAAGGCAAAAAATGTAGTGAGCGGAGATAGGGCAGAAATTAAGCGAGCGCTGCTCGAGGCAGCGCTCGAATTTCGTGGGTTGTCAATGAGCACCCGCGCTTGGTTCTACGCTGCATGATCATCGCGCACGCACTTTGCGCTTTAGGCTACGAAGCGAGGTTTCTTGATACGCCCATATAGCGGGATGCCGCACCGACAACAGCCTTTGATCCAGCGCAAATTCCCCTAGAGTTTCAACCTTTTTCCTGACCGCTCGATCCGCTATGCTCGGACTCCACCCCGTGCCGGATACACCCCAGGAAAGAGGGCTCCATGATCCGCAGCAAACTGCCGAATGTCGGCACGACCATCTTTACCACCATGTCCCAGCTCGCCGTGCAGACCGGCGCGCTCAACCTGTCGCAAGGCTTCCCCGACTTCAATGGCCCGCAGGCGCTGCTCGATGCAGTCGGCCGGCATGTGGCCGACGGGCATAACCAGTATTCGCCGATGACCGGCCTGCCGGCCCTGCGCCAGCAGGTGGCGGCCAAGGTCGCGCGGCTGTATGGCGCGCAGGTGGATGCCGACCAGGAAGTGACCATCACCCCTGGCGCCACCGAGGCGATCTTCTGCGCCATCCAGGCTGTGGTGCATGCCGGTGACGAGGTAATCGTCTTCGATCCTTGCTACGACAGCTACGAGCCGTCCGTGGAACTGGCTGGTGGGCGCTGCGTGCATGTACAGCTGAGCGATGGCGATTTCCGCATCGACTGGCAGAAGTTCAGCGATGCCCTCAGCCCGCGCACGCGCATGGTCATTCTCAATTCGCCGCACAACCCCAGCGGTGCGCTGATTACCCAAGAAGACCTGGGCCAACTGGCCCGGCTTATCGCTGACCGCGATATCTACCTGGTCAGCGACGAGGTCTACGAGCACCTGGTCTATGACGGTGTAGGCCATGCCAGCGTGTTGGCCCACCAGCAGCTGTACCCGCGCGCCTTCGTGGTCAGCTCGTTCGGCAAGACCTATCACGTCACCGGCTGGAAGACCGGCTACGTGATCGCCCCGCCGGTGCTGAGCGCCGAGCTGCGCAAGGTGCACCAGTACGTCAACTTCTGCGGCGTGACCCCGCTGCAGTGCGCCCTGGCCGATTTCATGGCCGAGCACCCTGAGCATATCGATGAACTGCCGGCCTTCTACCAGGCCAAGCGTGACATGTTCTGCGGCTTGCTGGAGGGCTCGCGGTTCCGTTTCACCCGCACGGCGGGTACCTATTTCCAGCTGGTGGACTATTCGCAGATCCGCCCGGACCTGAACGATGTCGACATGTCGCTGTGGCTGACCCGTGAGCACGGCGTGGCGACCATCCCGGTGTCGGTGTTCTACCAGCAACCCATCCCCGAGCAACGCCTGGTCCGCCTGTGCTTTGCCAAACGAGAGGAGACGCTGCGTCAGGCAGCGGAAAGACTATGCGCGATCTGAGCGAACTGCCGAACCTGAAAATCGCCCTGGTGCAAACCACCTTGGCCTGGCATGACCGCGAAGCCAACTTTGCGCACTTCGAGGTGCTGCTGGAGCAGGTAGGCGAGGTGGACCTGGTGATTCTGCCGGAAATGTTCACCACCGGTTTCTCGATGCAGTCGGAAAGCCTGTGCGAGCCGGAGAACGGCCCGACCTACAAGTGGCTGAAAGCCCAGGCGAAGAAGTACAACGCGGTGATCACCGGCAGCGTGATCATCCAGGCCGCCGATGGCAGCCACCGCAACCGCCTGCTGTGGGCTCGGCCGGATGGCGAGATCCTGCATTACGACAAGCGCCACCTGTTCCGCATGGCCGGTGAGCACAAGCACTACACCCCGGGCGAGCGCCAGGTGCAGTTCGAGCTCAAGGGCTGGCGTATTCGCCCGCTGATCTGCTACGACCTGCGCTTCCCGGTGTGGAGCCGCGATGCCCAGGACACCGACCTGTTGCTGTACACCGCCAACTGGCCGGCTGCGCGCCGCCAGCACTGGAACCGCCTGTTACCGGCGCGGGGTATCGAGAACCTGTGCTATGTGGCGGCGGTGAACCGGGTGGGCACCGACGGCAAGGGCTTTGCCTATTCCGGTGACAGCCAGGTGCTGGACTTCCAGGGCGAGAGCCTGCTCAGTGCCGGGGAGGCCGACGGGGTGTTCACCGCGGTGTTGAGTGCGGCGGAACTGGCGGCCTACCGGGCCAAGTTCCCGGCCAACCTGGATGCTGACACCTTCGAGCTGCACTAGGCCGGAACTGTATGGCTTGAATTGGCCCGCTGTAGGAGCGGCCTTGTGTCGCGAAAGGGCCGCAGAGCGGCCCCAGGATCCTGGCAGCGATGCATGAATTGCCGGGGCTGCTACGCAGCCCTTTCGCGACACAAGGCCGCTCCTACAGGTACTGCGTTGCTAGCTCAGGCCAGTTTTTCAGTAAACATCCCGCCGATACCGCCCATCCTCGATCAGCTGTTGCACAACCGCTTCCCCGAGGATGCCGTTGAGCGCCGCATCCACCCCGGCAGCCATGCCTTGCAGGCTGCCGCATACATACACACAGGCACCATCCGCGACCCAGCGCTTGAACTCTTCAGCCTGCTGCAGCAACGCATCCTGCACATACACCTTGTCGGCCTGATCCCGCGAAAAGGCGAGGTCCAGGCGTGCCAGGTCGCCGTTGTCCAGCCAGCCTTGCAGCTCGTTGCCGCACAGCAGGTCATGCGCCCGGTTACGCTCGCCGAACAGCAGCCAGTTGCGCTGCTCGCCAGCATTCACCCGCGCGCGTAGCAGGCTGCGCAGGCCGGCCAGGCCGGTGCCGTTGCCAATCAACACCAGCGGTGCCGCCGTTTCCGGCAGGTGGAAGCTGCTATTGCGCCGCAAACGCAGGCTCAACGTACCGCCAAGCGGCAGGTACTCGGTCAGCCAGCCGGAACCCAGGCCCAGGTTGCCATCGGCATGGCGTTCCTGGCGCACGATCAGCTCCAGCACGCCATCGCTGGCGATCGAGGCAATCGAGTATTCGCGGCTGCCGATCGGCACCAGTGCGTCGACCAGCGCCTGCGGCTGCAAACCGACCAGGTGATCGCGACGGGTCGGCAACTGCCGACCGGACAGGGCCTGGGCGAGGGTTTCGGCCAAGCCATTCACTTGCACCTTGGCGCCGCCGTCCAGCGTCATTCCATCGAGGAAGGCGTCGATCCTCGGCTGGCCGTTGAGCGGCAGGATCTCCACCAGGTCGCCGGCTTCCCAGCTGGCGGGCTGCTCCGGTCGCAGGCCCAGCAGGTACACCGGCTGGCCCTGGCTGCCCGGGTTGAGCAGTTCGCGGCGCACCAGCGACCAGTTGCCGAAACTCGGCGGTTGCCAGGCGGCCACTGGCTGGGCGCCGGTCAGTTGCGCCAGTTCCTGCTGCCACTGCTGCAGCGCGGCTTGGTCGGCGTTGTCCACTTCCACCGGGCTGAATGCGCTGCTGGCCCCGCGTTCGCCCAGCCATGCCTGCAGGCGGCGGGCGAAGCCGCAAAAGTGCGGATACTGGCGGTCACCGAGGGCGAGCAGGGCATAGCTGAGGTTGTCCAGCGCCCAAGGCTGGCCTAGCACCTTACGCTCGAAGGCGCGGGCGCTGTCGGGGGCTTCGCCGTCGCCGAAGGTGCTGACCACGAACAGCGCACGGCGGGCCTGGCGCAGGTCGCTTTCACCCAGTTCTGCCAGGGCGCGTACCTGCACTGGCAGGCCGGCGGCCTGAAGCTGCCCGGCGCTCTGCCAGGCCAGTTGTTCGGCAAGCCCGCTCTGGCTGGCAAAGCCGATCAGCCAGCTGTCGCCGCTGGCAGTGTTGCTGGTGACGTTGCCACGGGCGGCACGTACCTGGCGCTTCTTGCGACGGCGGTCGAGGTACAGCAGCCAGCCGGTGACGAAGAACAGCGGCATGGTCAGGCTGGCGATGGTGACGATGATGCGCCCCGGCAGGCCGAAGTATTCGCCCACGTGCAGGGCGTAGACGCTCTGGAGCAGCTGGGCCTTGAAGGACTTGTCGGTGTAGCGGTCATGTCTTTTCACCTGGCCGCTGGCCGGGTCCAGTACCAGGGTGTTGAAGGCACGTGGGTGGTCGGCGTTGTCCAGCAGGTAGAACAGGTTGGCCGGCTGGCCGCCTACCGGTGGCAGGCGCAGGTTGTACATGGCCAGGCCCGGGCCGGCAGCGTCCTTGAGGTTGGCCCAGATTGCGTCGTAGTCGACCACCAGCGGCGGGGCGTTCTTGTCGATTTTCTGCGGCCCGTGGCGGCCACGACCTTCGCCGCGCTTTTGCTGCTGGCCGGCGGCCGGCGCGTCGGCCAGCAGCTTGTTCAGGCCCTCGCGGTACCACTCGTAGGACCAGAACAGCCCGGTCAGGGCGAACAGCAGGTAGAACAGCAGGCACCAGGTGCCGGCCACCGCATGCAGGTCCCAGTTGAAGGCGCGGCCTTTCTTGGCCCAGTCGAAGGTCAGCCAGGTGCGCCAGTCCAGCGCCTTGCGCGGCCAGCGCAGGTACAGGCCGGAGAGGCAGAAGAACACCAGCATCAGGGTGCAGGCACCGGTGATCTGCCGGCCGCTGTCTCCCATGGCCAGGAAGCGGTGCAGGTTGAGCATGAGGTTGAAGAAGCCTTGCCCGGCCACTTCTCCCTTGAGTTCGCCGGTATACGGGTCGGCATAGCGCAGCTGGCCACGGCGCTCGCCTGGCGGTGGGGTAAAGAAGACGCGTGCGGCGTTGCCTTCGCGTACATCGACCCACAGCATCGCCACCTTGTCGTGCTGCTGGGCCTCGACCCGCTGGACCAGTTCGGCCGGGGGCAGCACGCCCTCCGGGCGCACCTGGACCTTCAGGACATCGGCATTCAGCGCGCGCAGCAGTTCTTCCTGAAACGAGTACAAGGCCCCGGTGATACCCATCAAGGCCAGCACCAGGCCAGCGGTGATGCCAAAGAACCAGTGCAATTGGAACAGCGTCTTCTTCACCACATGATCACCTTGTGTTTCTGCCGCACACTACGCGGCGTGCATTATGCCTTGATACGCAAAAGCCCCGCTCACGGGAATGAACGGGGCAGGGTGGGCTAGTCAGTCAGGCTTGTGTTGTCTGTACCGGCCTCTTCGCGGGTGAACCCGCTCCCACAGGTACTGCACTGACCTCATGTCCAGTGATATTTCTGTGGGAGCGGGTTCACCCGCGAAAGGGCCGGCACAGGCGCAGCCCATTCAACAGATCAACCCCATCCCGGCATCAGAAGTGGACGCTGGTGGTCAACAGAGCCGTCCGCCCCGCCGCCTGGTTGGCGAAGTGGGTAGAGAAGGCCTTGTCGTAGTACACCTCGTTGGTCAGGTTCTGCACGTTCAGCTGCAGGTCGATGTTCTTGGTCAGCTTGTAGGCGGCCATAGCGTCGTAGCGTACATAGCTGTCGACCATGGTGGTATTGGCCACGCTGCCATACACGTCATCCACGTAGAAGGCACCGCCACCCACGGTCAGCTTCGGCGTAATGGAGTAGGTGGTCCACAGGCTGGCGCTGTTGTTCGGCGTGTTTGGCAGCTGGTTGCCGTCGTTGGCCTTGTTCACGGCACCACCGTCTATCTGGCGAGCTTCCATGTAGGTGTAGCCGGCAAATACCTGCCATTTTTCGGTGATCTTGCCGCTGGCAGACAGTTCGATGCCCTGTACGCGAGTTTCGCCGACGTTCTCGTAGGTAGTGGTGTCAACCTGGACGCGGGCGTTTTCCTTCTCGGTGCGGAACAGCGCAGCGGCCAGGGACAGGCGCTGGTCGAGCAGGTCCCACTTGGTGCCGATTTCGAAGTTGGTGGTTTCCTCCGGCTCCAGATCGCTGCTCAGCAAGTTGCCGGCGCGGTCGGTGGTGTTGCCCAACGGGTTGCCTTCAGTACCTTCGCCCAGCATTGCTCCGGGTGGCGTTGCGGAGGTGGCGTAGGAAACGTAGATACTGCCATTCTCGGCCGGCTTCCATACAAGGCCCAGCTGGCCGGTAACGAACTCGCTTGTATCCTTGCCTTTGGAGACAACGCCCTTGCTGTTCACCACGGTGGCGCCTGTGGCGTCGTAGGTGCGGTACTGGGTGTCGAAGTGGTCGTAGCGCAGGCCCATGTTCAACAGCCACTCGGGCGTCAGTTCGAGTGTGTCAAAAACATAAATTGCGCGGGTGTTGCTCTTGGTATCGGTGCCCGCGTAGTTGCGTGCGATGCTGCCGTTCCACGGATCGTCCGGGTTCGGGTTGCTCAGTGAGGTGCAGTTGTAACCGCTGGTGGCGCCGATCATGCCTGGGGTGCAGTTGGTGTTGGCGGTGCCGCCTGGGACGGTGTCGGTATCGACGGTGTAGCTCGAGCGCTTGCTCTCTTCTCGGCTCAGCTCGATACCGGTCGAGAAACTGTTCTTCATGCCACCCAGGTAGAACTCACCGAACAGGTCGGTCTGGTTGGTGGTGGTGGCAGTGTTGCCCACACGGGTGTTGGCGCGGCGCCAGACGCTGCCGTTGTTGACGTTACCCTTGCTGTCGTCAGGCTGGGTCAGGATGTAGTCCTGCATGCTGTTGCCATGGCGCAGGGTGTTCTTGATGGTCAGCGAGTCGGTCAAGTCGTGCTCGATGGCAAAGGTGGCAATATCCACGCGGCTTTTGCGGAAGTCACGACCGGTCAGGCCATAGAAGTTGTCGCTGTCACCGCCGTCGTACGGCTTGCTCGGATGTGCCGAGGTGCGGGCAGTACTACCAGCGGTCGGGATGGTGTACGGGATGCCCGAATCCGGCAGGTCGTCGCTTTCCAGATGGTAGTAGTCGAGGTTCACGCGGGTCGGAGTACCCAGGCCGAAGGCCAGCGATGGGGCGATACCCCAACGGTCGTAGTTGACCTTGTCGCGGCCGGCGACGTTGCTTTCGTGGGTCATCAGGTTCAGGCGCCCGGCAACGGAGTCGCTGAACTGGTAGTTGCCATCGAAGGTATAGCGCTGGGTCTGGTCGCTGCCCCAGGTCCAGGCGCCATCGAGCGAGTTGCCCAGGTGGGCGCGCTTGCTCACCAGGTTGATGGTGCCGCCGGCGGCACCACGGCCGCCGATGGCCGAGTTCGGGCCCTTGGCCACTTCCACCGATTCGATGGCGAAGATTTCACGGGTTTGCGCGCCAGTGTCACGCACGCCGTCCAGGTAGGTGTCGCCTTGGGCGTCGAAGCCGCGGATGAACGGGCGGTCGCCTTGTGGGTTGCCGCCTTCGCCGGCACCAAAGGTGATGCCCGGCACAGTGCGCAGTGCATCCTGCAGGGTCAGGGCGTTGGTGTCCTTGATCACTTGCTGCGGGATCACGGTTACCGAGCGGGGGGTATCCACCAGCGGCGCGGTGTACTTCTGCGAGGATGCCTGGTCGACCTTGTAATCGGTGCTGGCCTGTTCAGCCTTGCCGTTGACGCTGGTGGCGTCGAGGGTGATAGCACTGCTGGCGACCGGGTCGGCGGCGTAGGCCGACGAAGCGCTGAGGGCTACGCCGATGGCAGACACGATCAGGCGTGGTGAACTCACTGCAGATGGTACGTACTGGCGCATTGCTAAGGACCTTCCCCAAGGTGGTAAGGCCGCGGATCTTAATGTAAGCAATTGTTAGTCACAATTGAGAGTCGTTACCATTCGTGAAGAATTTACAATCTTTACAATTTGCCTTTACGGTTTCATCAAGCTGAAACGTCTTAAGCGGCCATTGGGGCTTGTGAAGCGAAAAAGGGAATCAATATCATTGGCGCCTTACATTTTCCAAACGGTGCTGTCGCCATGCTGCTTCATATCCCCGGCCTGTTCGACGCCGATGAACTGGCCCGTATCCGCGAGGCGCTGGAGCAGGCCGATTGGGCCGACGGCAAGATCACGGCCGGCTACCAGTCGGCCAAGGCCAAGCACAACCTGCAACTGCCGGAAGGCCATCCGCTGACCAAGGAAATCGGTAGCGCGCTGATCGACCGCCTGTGGCAGAACCCGCGCTTCATGTCTGCAGCCTTGCCGCACAAGGTGTTCCCGCCGCTGATCAACTGCTACCGCGAAGGCGGCAGTTTCGGCTTTCACATCGACAACGCCCTGCGCCAGCCCAAGGGCAGCCCGGAGCGGGTGCGTACCGACCTGTCTTCCACGCTGTTCCTCAGCGATCCGGACAGCTACGACGGCGGCGAGCTGGTGATCCAGGACACCTACGGCGAGCAGCAGGTCAAGCTGGCTGCCGGTGACCTGGTGCTGTACCCCGGCACCAGCCTGCACAAGGTCAACCCGGTGACCCGTGGCCAGCGTTACGCCGCGTTCTTCTGGACCCAGAGCCTGGTGCGCGAGGACAGCCAGCGGGCGTTGCTCTTCGAAATGGACAATGCCATCCAGCAACTGACAGCCGATGTGCCGGACCATCCGTCACTGCTGCAGTTGACCGGCACCTACCACAATCTGCTGCGCCGCTGGGCCGAGGTCTGAGCCGTGTCCTATCAGTTGCGACGTGAGGAAGTGGTGGATGTGGCCGGTTTGCAGGCCATGCTGGAAGAAAGCCCTGGCAAGGCCGCCCAGGCGATCCTGGCGGCGGCAGGGCAGGGCGTGGTCGAGGCACAGTTGTTGCTGGGGCAGATCCTGCTCGACGGGCGCGGCATTCAGGCGGATGCCGCCGTCGCCAGGCGCTGGTTCGGCATCGCCGCGCAGGGTGGCAGTGCCATGGCGCACAACATGCTGGGCCGTTGCCTGGAGCATGGCTGGGGCGGTGAGCCAAGCCAGGCGCAGGCGGCCATTCACTATGCGCGTGCGGCCGATGCTGGGCTGGACTGGGGGCTGTACAACCTGGGCAACTTGCTGGCCACCGGGCGCGGCATACCGGCCAACCAGGCACA
Source organism: Pseudomonas sp. s4 (assembly GCF_046764235.1). Lineage (NCBI taxonomy): Bacteria > Pseudomonadati > Pseudomonadota > Gammaproteobacteria > Pseudomonadales > Pseudomonadaceae > Pseudomonas > Pseudomonas sp. s4. Next base: position 1,092,475 of record NZ_CP177209.1, read on the forward strand.
GGCGCTGATGTGCTACGAGAAGGCCGCGCACATGGGGCATGCCAAGTCGATGAACCTGTACGGGCGTTACCTGGAACAAGGCATCGCCACGGCGCCCAATCCGACACGGGCGGTGCGCTGGTATCGGCGCTCAGCCGAGGCGGGGGATTTCCGTGGCATGTTCAGCCTGGCGCTGGTGCTTGTCGAGCGGGGGCAGGTGGCGGAAGCCGGGCCTTGGCTGGAACGGGCGCGGGTCGAGGGAAACATGAATTTTCTGCGCAGTGCGCTGGTGACCTTGCAGGAGGCCGGGCCGGTGTTGATGGCATTTGCGGCGCGGTATGCCGAGGAGATCGAACGGCGCGAAGCTTGAGGTTCCCTCAAGGCCTGTAGGAGCAGCCTTGTGCTGCGAAGAGGCCGGCAAGACAAAAGATGGCCTTTGGCAGTTATGGCCTCTTCGCAGCACAAGGCTGCTCCTACAGGGAGTTGCACAGGCCTGAGGGCGGAAAGCACAAATGAAAACGGGGCCTTTCGGCCCCGTTTTGCTTTACAGGTAGTAAGCCTTCAGCGGCGGGAAGCCGTTGAATTCCACTGCGCTGTAGCTGGTGGTGTAGGCGCCGGTCGACAGCCAGTACAGGCGGTCACCGATGGCCAGGTTCAGCGGCAGGCCGTACTTGTAGTGCTCGTACATGATGTCGGCGCTGTCGCAGGTCGGGCCGGCGATGACCACTTCTTCGGTCTCGCCTTTCTTCTCGGTCCAGATCGGGAACTTGATGGACTCGTCCATGGTTTCGATCAGGCCGGAGAACTTGCCCACGTCGGTGTAGATCCAGCGCTCGACGGCGGTGCGCGACTTGCGTGCAACCAGTACCACTTCGCTGACCAGGATACCGGCGTTGGCAATCAGCGAACGGCCCGGCTCGAGGATGATTTCCGGCAGGTCGTCACCGAAGTCTTCCTTCAGGAAGCGGATGATCTCTTCGGCGTAGGTTTCCAGGCTGTTGGTCCGGGTGATGTAGTTGGCCGGGAAGCCGCCACCCATGTTGATCAGCTTCAGCTCGATGCCGTCTTCTTCCTTCAGGCGCTCGAAGATCACCTTGACCTTGGCGATGGCGGCGTCCCACACGCTGATGTCGCGCTGTTGCGAGCCGACATGGAAGGAAATGCCGTAAGGCACCAGGCCCAGGTCGCGGGCGAGAATCAGCAGGTCCATGGCCATGTCGGTCTGGCAGCCGAATTTACGCGACAGCGGCCAGTCGGCGGTGGTCGAGCCTTCGGTGAGAATACGCACGTACACCTTCGAACCCGGTGCGGCCTTGGCGATGTTGCGCAGGTCGGCTTCCGAGTCGGTGGCATACAGGCGCACGCCCTTCTCGTAGAAGTAGCGGATGTCCTTGGACTTCTTGATGGTGTTGCCGTAGCTGATACGGTCGGCGCTGACGCCGCGACCCAGCACCTTGTCCAGCTCGTAGATCGAGGCGATGTCGAAGCTCGAACCTTTCTCTTTGAGCAGGTCGATGATTTCCACGGCCGGGTTGGCCTTGACCGCGTAGTACACCTTGGCGAATTCGAAACCTGCACGCAGGTCGTCATAGGCCTGGCTGATCATCTGGGTGTCGATGAGTACGAACGGGGTTTCCTGCTTGTCGGCGAACGCCTTCATTTTCTGGAAGGTGTCACGCGCGAAATAGTCTTCGACCTGGATCGACATGCTCAGGGACTCCATGGGCAAACTGAAAATTTAAGTGGCTGCAAACTGAACGTCCTCCGTATCCCCACTTTGGTTCGCCTACTCAGTACTTGAGCCGGATGGATCGTTTCCAGCATGGACGTTCGGCGCGCACTTTAGGGCGTGAAGAATGCAGAATCAACAGGCAATCCGGGCGTGATCGACGCGGATCGACGACCTGCCATTTGAATAACCGACCCATGTGACCGGCTGATGTTCCCCGGAGTGTTTCAAGCGTAAAAAATAGTGGAATGGAGCGCGTTGGCTCCTTCGCGGGCACGCCCACTCCCACAGGCATCTCGCGGTTCCTGTGGGAGCGGGCGTGCCCGCGAAAGGGCCTCAGGTGTTCATATTTATGGCCACATTTCCCTGGCACTGCCGTGCATGAAAAAGACGATAAATTTTTTGTTACCGACTGGCGGAATTGCCGCCATTGATGAGAAACATTACTATTCGCACCCTTGTCTGCCTCCCTGATGACCCCGACCGTGTCCGGACCCAAAGGCTTCCTCGACCACTACCATGAGCTGATCGGCACCTGGACGCGCAAGTTGCGCAGTCGACAGCAGGCCGAGGACCTCACCCACGATGCCTTTGTCCGGGTACTGGAAAACCCGCGCGAGCAGGTCGAGCAGCCACGCGCCTACCTGCACCAGACCGCACGCAATATTGCCGTGGATGGTTTCCGGCGCGAGGACCGCCGCCAGGCCCTGGAGCTGGAAGCCTTCGATGAAAGCGTGGCCGCCAGTGGCGACCCCGAGGCCTACGTGCATGCGCTGGAGCTGGCCGACAGTGTCGAGCGGGCGCTGGCCGAACTGCCGCTCAATTGCCGGCAGGTGTTCATCTGGCAGAAGCTCGAAGGCCTGACCCAGGCCGAGATCGCCGAGCGCATGGGGTTGAGCAAGAACATGGTCGAAAAGTATATGATCCGCACGCTCCGGCATCTGCGTGAGCACCTGGATGTGTCGGCATGATGAGTCAGGAGACCTTTTCGATGAAACAGCACGGTACCGATACCGTCCGCGAGCAGGCGGCCGCGTGGTTCGCCCGGGTGCAGGATGCGCCTCGCGATGCCGGGCTGCAGGCGCAGCTGCACGCCTGGCTGGAAGGTGATGCACGGCACCGTGATGAGTACCAGCAGCTCGCCCGCCTGTGGCAGGCCACCGACTTCATCCCGCGCCAGCGCCTGGAAGCGCTGTGCCAGCCGGCACCGGTACGCCAGTTGCCACGTCGGCGCTTCGTGCGCCAGGCCTTGGCCGCCAGCGTGGCCGCACTGGCGTTGGGCCTGGGCTGGGGCGGCTGGCACTACCAGCAACTGAATCACCAGGGCAGCTTGCAGACTGCCTTCAACGAACGCCGCCAGGTCGAACTGCCGGATGGTTCGCACCTTGAACTCAACGGCAGCACGCAAGTGCAGGTCGCTTTCAGCGCTGGCCAGCGGCATGTCCGGCTGATGGCGGGCGAGGTGATGTTCACCGTCGCACACGACAGTGGCAGACCGTTCGTGGTCGACACCGCCCAGGGCAGCGTGACTGTCACCGGTACCCGTTTCGACGTCCGCCTGGACCCGGCCAGCACCCGCGTGGCGGTGGAGCAGGGCTCGGTGCGTGTGCAGGGCAAGGGCGCCTCGCTGGCGCAGCTCACGGCGGGCCAGGGCTCGCATATAGATGCACAAGGCCAGGTGGCGGCGCCCTATGCGGTGAATACCGGCGCCCTGACTGCCTGGCGCCAAGGCAGGCTGGTGTTCGACAACGCCACCTTGGCCGAGGTGGTGGCCGAGGCCTCGCGTTACCGCAGCCAGCCGCTGCGGGTCGCCCCCGGCAAAGTCGCGCAGCTGCGGCTGTCCAGCACCTTCAGTACCGACGATACCGATGCGCTGCTGCGTGCCTTGCCGAGCATCCTGCCGGTGGCCATCAAGGCCCATGAAGATGGCTCGCGCGAAATAATCGCGAAATAGATTCAGGTTTTTTTCCGCTCGTTCGTCTTCCCCGCCAGCTGCAACTGCCAAGCATTTCCATTTGCATGCGGTTGGCGTTTATTCCGTATTCCAGGAAGTTTCGACGACGTGAACAACAACAAGCCCTTCCCACGCTTCCGCGCCCTGGCGCTGGCCTTGGCGGTCAGCGCCGTGGCCGTCAACAGCCAGGCCGCAGACGCCGGCAGCACTATCCAGATTCAGGCCCAATCCTTGGCATCGGCGCTGAACCAACTGGGCCAGCAGACCAACCTGCAGCTGTTCTTCAGCCCCGACCTGGTGGCCGGCAAGCAGGCCCCGGCGGTGTCCGGCCAGCTGGCGCCCGAGCAGGCGCTGCAGCAGTTGTTGCAAGGCAGCGGCCTGACCTACGAGATGTCCCAGGGCACCGTGGTGGTCAAGCCGGCCCAGGCCGATGGCACCCTCACCACCGGTAGCCTGGAGCTGGCACCCACCGACGTCAAGGTGGTGGGTGACTGGCTGGGCGATGCTCAGCAGAGCGTGGTGCAGAACCACCCCGGCGCGCGCACCGTGGTGCGCCGCGAGGCGATGGTGGAAAAGGGCGCAATGAACGTGCGTGACGTGCTGCGCGGCATCCCCGGCGTTCAGGTGCAGGACTCCAACGGTACCGGCGGTAGCGACCTGTCGCTGAACGTGGGCGTTCGCGGCCTGACTTCGCGCCTGTCGCCACGCTCCACGGTGCTGATCGACGGCATTCCGGCCGCTTTCGCGCCCTATGGCCAGCCGCAGCTGTCGATGGCGCCGATTTCCTCGGGCAACCTCGACAGCATCGACGTGGTGCGTGGCGCCGGTTCCGTGCGTTATGGCCCGCAGAACGTCGGTGGGGTGATCAACTTCGTTACCCGGGCGATCCCGGAGAAGGCCTCGGCCGAGCTGTCCACCACCTTGGAAACCTCCCAGCATGGCGGCTGGAAACACACCGAGTCGGCCTTCGTCGGCGGCACGGCGGACAACGGCATGGGCGTGGCGCTGCTGTACACCGGGGTGAATGGCAACGGCTACCGTGAAAGCAACAACGGCAACGACATCGACGACGTCATCCTCAAGACCCACTGGGCGCCGACCGACGTTGACGAGTTCTGGCTCAACTTCCACTACTACGACGGCCGAGCCGACATGCCTGGCGGCCTGACCCAGGCGCAATACGACAGCAACCCGTACCAGTCGCTGCGCGACTACGACTACTTTGCCGGCCGGCGCAAGGACGTGTCGTTCAAGTGGCAGCGCCAGCTCGACGACGCCACCCAGTTCGAAGTGCTGACCTACTACACCGACAGCTTCCGCGGCAGCGCCATTGCCTCGCGCGACATGAAGACCCTGTCGTCGTATCCGCGCAACTACCATACCTTTGCCATCGAACCGCGGCTGTCGCGGATCTTCTTCGCCGGCCCGACCACCCAGGAAGTCAGCGTGGGTTACCGCTACCTGAAGGAAGCGATGCGTGAGCAGTCGACCCGCCTGGCGCTGATCGACAACGTGCCGACGCCGACCCCGACCTCCGACGGCCATGTGTTCCAGGACCGCAGCGGTGGTACCGAGGCCAGTGCCTACTACATTGACGACAAGATCGACGTGGGTAACTGGACCATCACCCCAGGTATCCGCTTCGAGCATATCAACACCGACTGGCGCGACCGCCCGGTGCTCGGTGCCAACGGCCAGCCGGTGCCGGAGAAGAAACGCAGCATCACCAGCAACGAGCCACTGCCGGCGCTGAGCGTGATGTACCACATCTCCGATGCGTGGAAAGTGTTCGCCAACTACGAGACCTCGTTCGGTAGCCTGCAGTACTTCCAGCTGGGCCAGGGTGGTACGGGCAACAGTACGGCCAATGGCCTGGAGCCGGAAAAGGCCAAGACCTACGAAATCGGTACCCGCTATGACAATGGCGGCTTTGCTGGTGAGCTGACGGCGTTCTACATCGACTTCGATGACGAACTGCAGTACATCAGCAACGATGTGGGCTGGACCAACCTCGGTGCGACCAAGCACCAGGGTATCGAGGCCTCGGTGCGCTATGACCTGGACGGTCTGGACCCGCGCCTGGAAGGGCTGTCGGTGAGCGGCGGCTACACCTATACCCGCGCTACTTATGAAGGGGACATCCCTGGCTTCGAGGGCCGTGACCTGCCGTTCTATTCACGCCAGGTGGCCACTGCCGGCGTGCGTTACGCGGTCAATCACTGGACCTGGAACCTGGATGCCTACGCCCAATCCAAGCAGCGCGCGCCGGGTACCGGGATCAATGCCGATGGCAGCTTCAACGGCGACTACATCACCGAGCCGAGTGCGGACGGGCAGTTTGGCGATATCCCGGGTTATGTGACCTGGCATGCCCGTGGCGGGTATGAGTTCGGGCCCCAGATGTCCAACCTGAAGCTGGCGGCGGGGGTGAAGAACCTGTTCGACAAGCAGTACTTCACCCGCTCCAGCGACAACAATGCCGGCATCTATGTGGGTGAGCCACGGACCTTTTACGTGCAGGCCAGTGTAGGGTTCTGACACCGCGTCGCCTGCTTCGCGGGTTTACCCGCGAAGAGGCCGGCACAGGCAATCCATTACTTGGGTTTTGAGCCGAGATTGCCGGGGCCGCTTTGCGGCCCATCGCGACACAAGGCCGCTCCTACAGAGGAGCGCGATCTGCTGTAGGAGCGGCCTTGTGTCGCGAAAGGGGCGCAGCGCGCCCCCGGCGATTACGAAACCACCGCCTCGGCCGGCGAGACAATGCTGGTCTTGGCCCCCCGCGAGCGCCCCGAACTCAGGTAAGCCGCAATCGACTCCTGCGTCACCTCGCCCAGGAACACCTGTTCGGCATCCAGCACCGGCAGCCACGCCCGGTTGAACTCGTACATCCGCGACAGCAGGATGCGCAAATGCTCATCATGCGACGCCGTGGCATTGAACGGCCGCAGGAAGTCGCCACAAGTCCCTTGCTGGCGATGCATGTCACGCCGGCGCACGTAGCCCAGTGCCTTGTTCTGCGCATCGGTCACCACCACGTAACGGCGGTCGTGCTCGTCCAGCAGCTCGAGTGCATCGCTCACCGGCGTCTGCGGGCTCACCGATGGCGCGTTGTCCGCCGCATCCTCCGCACGTACCAGCAGCAGGCGCTTGAGGGTGCTGTCCTGGCCGACGAAGTTGCTGACGAACTCGTCCGCCGGGTGCGCCAGCAAGGTGTCCGGGTGGTCCAGCTGCAACAGCTTGCCGGCGCGGAAGATGGCGATCTTGTCGCCCAGCTTGATCGCTTCGTCGATGTCGTGGCTGACCATGATCACGGTCTTGTTCAAGGCCCGCTGCATCTCGAAGAACTCGTTCTGGATCATCTCGCGGTTGATCGGGTCGACCGCGCCGAACGGCTCGTCCATCAGCAGCACCGGCGCTTCCGCCGCCAAGGCGCGGATCACGCCGATACGCTGCTGCTGCCCGCCGGACAGCTCGCGCGGGTAGCGCTGCAGGTACTGCTTGGGCTCCAGCTTGATCATGTGCATCAGCTCGCGGGCGCGTTCATGGCACTTCTGTTTGTCCCAGCCGAGCAGGCGCGGCACCACGGTGATGTTCTCCTCGATGGTCATGTTGGGGAACAGGCCGATCTGCTGGATGACATAGCCGATATGCCGGCGCAGGGTGACTTCGTCCAGCCCGGTGGTGTCTTCGCCATTGATGAATACCTGGCCGGAAGTGGGCGTGATCAGGCGGTTGATCATTTTCAGGGTAGTGCTCTTGCCGCAGCCCGAGGGGCCGAGGAACACGCAGATTTCCCCTTCGTTGACGGTGAGGCTTACCGAGTCGACGGCTTTGACGTCCTTGCCGTTGACGTTGAAGGTTTTGCTGAGGTTCTTCAGTTCGATCATGAGCGCAGTCCTTCTGGAGTCAGGGCACGTTGCAGGGTTTGCAGGAGCAGGTCGGCGATGATCGCCAGCAGGCTGACCAGCACGGCGCCGACCAGCAGCATCGACATGTCGCTGCGGCTGATGGAGGTGAGGATGAGTACGCCAAGGCCGCCGGCGCCGATGGTGGCGGCGATGGTCATCACGCCGATGTTCATCACCACGGCGGTGCGCACACCGGCGAGGATCACCGGCACTGCGATGGGCAGTTCGACCATGCGCAGGCGCTGGCCGAAGGTCATGCCGATGCCACGCGCGGCTTCACGGATGCCGGGTTCGACGTTGGTCAAAGCCAGGTAGGTGTTGCGCATGATCGGCAGCAGTGAGTAGAGGAACACCGCAGTGATCGCCGGCAGCGGCCCCAGGCCCTGGCCGAACCTGGAGTAGAACGGCAGCAGCAGGCCGAACAGGGCGATCGAGGGAATGGTCAGCAACACCGTGGCACTGGCCTGCAATGGGCCGGCGACGGCCGGGAAGCGGGTCATGAGGATGCCCAGCGGTACGCCGACGATGATCGCCAGGCCCACGGCGACGCCGACCAGCATGATGTGTTGCCAGGTCAGCTGCAGTACCTGGGCCCAGTCGAGGTGGGCGAACGTGTCGAGCAGGCTCATGGTTGTACCTCGCCAGGCATTGGGTGGTCACGCAGGAAGGCGGCGGCCACCTTGGTCGGGTTCTGGTGTTCGACGTCGACCTTGGCATTGAGCTGGCGCATGGTTTCGTCATCCAGTTGCTCGGCCAGAGGCTTGAGCAGGCCGGCCAGTTGCGGGTTGGCGTCGAGCACCTGTTTGCGCACCACCGGGGCGGCGGTGTAGTCGGGGAAGTAGTGCTTGTCGTCTTCCAGCAGCTTGAGGTTGAACGCGTTCAAGCGACCATCGGTGGTGTACACAAGGCCGGCGAACACCTGGTTGTTGTGCATGGCGGTGTAGACCAGGCCGGCATCCATCTGGCGGATGTTGGCGCGGCCCACTTGCAGGTCGTACATCGCTTTCAGGCCTACCAGGCCGTCCGGGCGGTTGGCGAACTCGGTGTCCAGCGCCACCAGGTGGTTGCGGTGGCTTTCGTCACGTAGTACCTGGTTGAGGTCGCTGATCGAGTTGATCTGCGGATAAGCCTCGGCGACCTGCTTGGGCAGGCCCAGCGCATAGGTGTTGCTGAACTTCGACGGGGTCAGCCAGATCAGGTCCTTCTTCGCGTCCAGTGCCTTGACCTTGGCGTAGGTGGCCTCGGCACTGGGCATGCGCTCGTCGATATGGTTGTACGACACCAGTGACACGCCGGTGTATTCCCACATCAGGTCGAGCTGGCCGGTTTCCTGGGCCTGGCGTGCGATGTTGCTGCCAAGGCCGCTGGTGACGCGCACATCAAAACCGTTGGCGCGCAGGTATTGCGCGGTGATTTCGGCAAGTACGGTCTGTTCGGTGAACACCCGCGCGCCGATACGGACAAGTGGTTTTTCCGCTGCCTGGGCAAATCCTGCGAACAGCAGGGTCGCGCCCAACAACAAGGCGATTCTCTTGTTCATATGTTCCCTCTCGTTATCCAGCCAGGCCACGTTCCAGCCAGCGCTTGCTGGAGAAACTCACCGCTGCGTCCAGCGCCAGCGCCAGTAGTGCGGTGCAGGCAGCCCCCAGCAGCAGTTGTGGCTGGTTGTTCAGGGCGATGCCGGGGAAGATCAGGCTGCCCAGGCTGTTGGCGCCAATCAGGAACGCCAGCGGTGCGGTGCCGACGTTCAGCGCCAGGGCCACACGCACGCCACCAACGATGATTGGCACGGCGTTGGGCAGCTCCACCTGCCAGAGTTGCTGGCGCGGAGTCATGCCGATGCCGGTGGCGGCTTCCTTGAGCGAGGCGGGGACGTTTTTCAGGCCCTCGTAGGTGTTGCGCACGATGGGCAGGAGGGAGGCGAGGAACAGCGCGAAGATCGCGGGCCCGGCGCCGATGCCCAGGATACTCAGGGCGATGGCCAGAACGGCCAGGGGAGGGATGGTGTTACCAACGTTGAAGAACTGCATGAAGCGTTCGGCTTTGTCGACCCGGTGCGGTCGACTTAACGCAATGCCGGCGGGGATGCCCACGGCGAGCGCCGCCGCCATCGAAGCCAGCACCAGTACCAGGTGCGCTTGCAGGTAGAACCCAAGATCGTCGCGATACCGCGCGATCGTGTCGATGCCGATCCAGTGGACCAGCAGGGCCAGGATGACGAGCACGGAGGCCCATCCCAACAGCCCTTTTCCGTAGCGTTTTGCCACAGGCGGACTCCTTGTGTAGTCGGCGAGCACACTTCTTGGTTGCCGACCAGTCCTGGCGGCGGGTGGTGTGTTCGCGAGTAGCAGCGTGACGCACGCCGAAGGCTGCGATCAGGCTATGAGCCGAACCCCGTCGGGCCCGAAAATGCTGATGAAAAAAGCTCCCCAACCGAAGCGGGTTGCAGGGGAGTGGACGTCTCCGTGGGCGTAAAGGTTCCCATCTGGGGCGGCATTTGGCCAGCGTTAATCACTGGCTGGTTGGAAAATTGACGAGAGAAAGCAACGGGTTGGTGCGCTGTAGGCGTTGAAATAACTGCCCTTTGGCCATTTGTCGTGATAAAGCGGCTGGTTGTTGAATTTGTAATGGCAGTGCCGGCCTCTTCGCGGGCACGCCCGCTCCCACAGGGATCTCCACTGCTGTGCAGGCCTGTGCAGTACCGGTGGGAGCGGGCGTGCCCGCGAAAGGGCCGGAACAGGCACCGCCGGTTCAGCAAATTTTGGTCCCGGCCCAACTTCAGGTATGATATCGCCCCTTTTTAATCCCCCAGTCAGGCGATTTCCCATGACCAACCAGGCCGCCGAAGTCGCGAAGCGCCGCACTTTCGCAATCATTTCCCACCCCGACGCCGGTAAGACCACCATCACCGAGAAGCTGCTGCTGATGGGCAAGGCCATTGCCGTCGCCGGTACCGTGAAGTCGCGCAAGTCCGACCGCCACGCCACCTCCGACTGGATGGAAATGGAGAAGCAGCGCGGCATCTCCATCACCACCTCGGTGATGCAGTTCCCGTACCGCGAGCACATGATCAACCTGCTCGACACCCCCGGCCACGAAGACTTCTCGGAAGACACCTACCGCACCCTGACCGCGGTGGACTCGGCGCTGATGGTGCTCGACGGCGGTAAAGGTGTAGAGCCACGTACCATCGCCCTGATGGACGTGTGCCGCCTGCGCGACACGCCGATCGTCAGCTTCATCAACAAACTCGACCGCGACATCCGCGACCCTATCGAACTGCTCGACGAGATCGAAGCCGTGCTGAAGATCAAGGCCGCGCCGATCACCTGGCCGATCGGTTGCTACCGCGACTTCAAAGGCGTGTACCACCTGACCGGTGACTACATCGTGGTGTACACCCCGGGCCACGGCCACGAGCGCACCGAAGCCAAGATCATCCAGAAGCTGGATTCGGACGAAGCCCGTGCCCACCTGGGCGACCAGTACGATTCGTTCGTCGAACAGCTGGAGCTGGTGCAGGGCGCCTGCCACGAGTTCAACCAGGAAGAGTTCATCAACGGCCAGCTGACCCCGGTGTTCTTCGGTACCGCGCTGGGCAACTTCGGTGTCGACCATGTGCTTGACGCCGTCGTCGACTGGGCGCCGCGCCCGCTGGGCCGTGTGGCTCACGAGCGCACCGTGGAGCCTGTGGAAGAGAAGTTCACCGGTTTCGTGTTCAAGATCCAGGCGAACATGGACCCGAAACACCGCGACCGCATCGCCTTCATGCGCATCTGCTCGGGCAAGTACGAGAAGGGCATGAAGATGCGCCACGTGCGCATCAACAAGGACCTGCGCATCGGCGACGCGCTGACTTTCTTCTCCTCCGAGCGTGAGCAGCTGGAAGAGGCCTATGCCGGCGATATCATTGGCCTGCACAACCACGGCACCATCCAGATCGGCGACACCTTCACCGAAGGCGAGGCGCTGGGCTTCACCGGTATTCCGCACTTCGCTCCGGAGCTGTTCCGCCGCGTGCGCCTGAAGGACCCGCTGAAATCCAAGCAGCTGCGTCAGGGCCTGCAACAGCTGGCCGAAGAAGGTGCGACCCAGGTGTTCTTCCCTGAGCGCAGCAACGACATCATCCTCGGTGCAGTCGGTGTGCTGCAGTTCGACGTGGTCGCCAGCCGCCTGAAGGAAGAGTACAAGGTCGAGTGCGCCTACGAGCCGATCACCGTGTGGTCGGCCCGCTGGATCGGTTGCGACGACAAGAAGAAGCTTGAGGAGTTCCAGAACAAGGCCATGGAGAACCTGGCCATCGACGGTGGCGGGCACCTGACCTACTTGGCGCCGACCCGCGTCAACCTGTCGCTGATGGAAGAGCGTTGGCCGGACATCAAGTTCCGCGCTACCCGCGAGCACCACTAAGTATTGAAATGGGGCTGCGTTGCAGCCCTTCGCGGGCACGCCCGCTCCCACAGGGAATCACTACACCTGAAGGTTACGCGATACCTGTGGGAGCGGGCGTGCCCGCGAAGGGCCGCAAAGCGGCCCCATTCAGTTCCCGGCCTTGATACTGGTCCAGATCCGCGTGCGAATACGGTCGATCTTGGCCGGCATCGCCTCCAGCGCATACAGCTTGCCCATTACTTCCTCGCTCGGGTAAATCATCGTATTACCCTTCATCGCCGGATCCACCAGCCCGTCCGCCTTGAGGTTGCCGTTGGCGTATTGCACATGGTTGCTGATGTTGGCCATCACCTCTGGCTGCAGCAGGTAGTTCATGTAGGCATACCCGGCCTTTTCGTCCGGTGCATCGGCCGGCATGGCAACCATGTCGAACCACATCGGTGCGCCTTCCCTGGGTATCGAGTAGCCCACTTTCACCCCGTTCTTCGCCTCCTCGGCGCGGTTCTTCGCTTGCAGCACATCCCCCGAGAAGCCCACCACCACGCAGATGTCGCCATTGGCCAGGTCGCCGGTGTACTTCGAGGAGTGGAAGTAGCTGATATACGGTCGCACCTGCATCAGCAGCGCCTTGGCCTTGTCGTAGTCCGCCGGGTCCTGGCTGTGGTGCGGCAGGCCCAGGTAGTGCAGGGCGATCGGTAGCAGTTCAGGGCCGTTGTCCAACACCGCGACGCCGCAGCTTTTCAGCTTGCTCATGTACTCGGGCTTGAAGATCAGGTCCCAGGAGTCCACCGGGGCATCGTCGCCCAGCACTGCCTTGACCTTGTCGATGTTGTAACCGATGCCGGTGCTGCCCCACAGGTATGGGAAACCGTACTGGTTACCCGGGTCGTTCACTTCGAGCGCCTTGAGCAGCACCGGGTTGAGGTTGTGCCAGTTGGGCAATTGCGACTTGTCCAGGCGCTTGAGGGCCTTGCCCTGGATTTGCCGGGCCATGAAATGGTTGGACGGAAACACCACGTCGTAGCCGGAGTTGCCGGTCATCAGCTTGCCGTCGAGGGTTTCGTTGCTGTCGTAAACGTCGTAGGTGGGCACGATACCGCTGGCTTGCTGGAAGTTCTTCAGTGTGTCGGGGGCAACGTAGCTGGACCAGTTGTAGATCTTCACCGTTTCGGCGGCGCCGGCCACGCTGGCGGCCAGCATCAGGGGGGCGAGAAGGAGCGTGCGCATGTCGGGGTTACCTTGCTTTGTGTGTTGTTATCGAAGGCAGGCGATCAGCGGATCAGAAGACAAGAACGTAGGTTTTGCGCACGGTCTCCTGGATGTCCCAGGTGCCAGTGCTGTTGGCCGGTAGCATCAGTGCGTCTCCGGCTTCTATGAGCAGGGGCTCGCCACCGTCGGGAGTGAAGGTGCAGCGGCCCTTGATGAAATGGCAGAACTCCTGCTGCACGATCTGCCGCCGCCAGCGCCCGGGGGTGCACTCCCAGATGCCGGTTTCGACGCCGTCGCTGCGTTCCACGCAGGTGACCGAAGTCACTGCAACGGGGTCGCCAAGCGGCACCGTGACCGGGTTGGAGCTGTCGAGCACGGCGCTGTCGGTGTTCTTGAAATGGGTGATGCTCATGACCGGTAAATCCTGTGTCAGTGAGGGGGAAAAATCAGCGCATGAAGCCTTCCATGAAGTCCGCAAGATTGCTGGCAAGGCGCCGCCTCCAGGGCGCACTGGCGGGGTTGGCGAGGGTCCGGTCCTCGTGGACGAAGCTCTGGATGATCGCGTTGTAGCCCAGCCATCGGCAGGGCTCGGGTGGCCAGCTGGCCAGGCTTGAAAGCGGGCGGTTGTCGAGCACCCAGGGTTGCGCGGTCAGTTCGTTGTGCTGGTTGAGGATCAGCGCGGCCAGGGTGCGCCCGCCCAGGTTGGTGGCGCCGACGCCTTCGCCGCCGTAGCCGCCCGCCAGGGCGATGCCGCGTTGACGGTCGCAGAGCATGTGCGGGCGGAAGCGCCGCGCCATGCCCAGGTTGCCGCCCCAGGAATGGGTGATGCGTGCGTGCTTCAACTGTGGGAACAACTCGCTGAACAGGTAGCGGCGCAGCTCGATTTCCTGTTCGTCGAGGTTGAAGTTTTCGCGCAGGCGGCCACCGAAGCGGTAGCCGCCACGGGCGCCGAATACCAGGCGGTTGTCGGCGGTGCGCTGGCCGTAAGTGACCTGGCGGCTGCTCTCGCTGAACGCCTGGCCCTGGTTCAGGCCGATCTGTTGCCAGGTGGCCTCCGGCAGTGGTTCGGTGGCCACCAACAGGCTCTGTACCGGCAGCTGATGTTTACCCAGTGGCGGCAGGCTGACGGCATAGCCCTCCACGGCGGGTACCGTCCATTGGCAACGGATGCGCGCCAACGGGGTGCGCACCTCACCCGGCTGCCAGTCGATGGCTGGGGTGTTTTCGTAGATGGTTACGCCCAGCGCTTCTACCGCCCGGGCCAGGCCACGCGCCAGCTTGGCGGGTTGGATGGTTGCGGTGTGCGGGCTGTAGATGGCGCCATAGGCGTTGCTGACCCGCAACTGAGCGTCAAGCTGTTCGGGGCGCAGCCAGCGGTAGTCGTCCTCGGTCATGCCTTGGCGATAAAGGTCGTCTAGGTAGGCGCGCAGGCTGCGCTCCTGTTCCGGGTAGCGCGCGGCGCAGTAGAGCACGCCGCCTTTGCGGTAGTCGCAGTCGATGCTCTCGCGATGCAGTACGCGGTGTACTTCATCGGGAATGCCATGCAGCAGGTCGATGCTGGCGCGGCGTTGTTGCGGTGAAAGGGTGGCCAGCAGGCGGTCTTCGCCGAGCAGGTTGCCCATCAGCCAGCCGCCGTTGCGCCCCGAAGCGCCGAAGCCGGCGATGTTGGCGTCGATTACCGCGATGTTCAACTGTGGCGCCTGGCGCTTGAGGTAGTAGGCGGTCCACAGGCCGGTGTAGCCAGCGCCGATGATGCACACATCCGCGTCCAGGTCCTGACGCAGGGCCGGGCGGGTGCACAACGGCTCGTCGAGCTGGTCCATCCACAGGCTGAGCGTGCGCAGGGGTTGCATCGGGTTCGGCTCCACATCCGTCAAGGTCTGTGGGCGATCCTAGTGGTGTCGGCGGGCGGCTGTCCTACGTGCGTGCACGCAGGGAAATTTGCTTCAGGTACGCCTTGGGCGTAAGCCCGGTGTGTTCGCGGAAACACTTGTAGAACGCCGACAACGAGTTGAAACCGGCATTGAACGCCAGCTCGTCGATCGTGGCCTCGATGCTGTCGTTATCAAGGCTGGCCATCAGGTGCTGCAGGCGGGCCTGGTTGACGTAGCGGTAGAAGCTTTGCCCGAGCACCTGGTTGAGCAGGTAGGAGATCTGGTTGCGGCTGTAGCCGCTGGCGTCGGCCACCTGCTGCAGGTCCAGCTCCGGGTCCAGGTAGGGGCGCTGGCGCTGGAAGTAGTGTTCCAGGTCCTGGGCCATGGTCGACAACTGCCTCGGCGACAGGCCCAGGCGGCTGGTGGCCGGGCGTGGGCCACTGCTGGCGTGGCCGCTGCCATTGCGGCGGACCAGCGTGGCATATTCGTTGACCTGCCAGATCAGGCCGTCCTTGACGGTAATCGCCTCGCTGGACTGGAACGCCACCAGGCCGTCGCCGCCCTGGACCGTGACCTGGTACTGGATGAACGCGGTACAGCCGTCGACGCGGATGCGGTCGCTGTGCACGATATCTTCGCCGGCTTCATGGGGCAGGCAGGCGCGCACGTAGTCGCGCAGTTCCTGGTAGCCGAGCACGCGGTTCTGGAAAAAGTCGTGGTACTGAATGTCGGGGTGGTAGAGCGACATGACGCCGTCGAGGTCGCGGTGCTTCCAGCACAGGTGGTAGCGCAGCACGGTGTCGGCGGTGAGCGGGGTCTGCTCGGGGCCGTCGGGGAGGGTGGTGGCGGTCATGAGCCTGATAGTGCATTGCAGAACACCCAGCTGCAAGGGGGCGGATCCGGCATATTGCACGGTTTTGCCAAGCGGCTTGGGGCGTAAGCCGTTGATTTGGTTGAGAGTGATTTTTTGACAGGGATGGCATGGCGAGTGCACCGGTCTGTTCAACATCGAACAAGGAGAAAGGCCATGCGCTCGATACTGCTCTGGATGATTGGGGTGCCGATTCCGGTGATTATCCTGATCTGGTTCTTTATGCATTGAAATTATTGGGGCCGCTTTGCGGCCCATCGCGACACAAGGCCGCTCCTACAGGAGATCGTGGTCCCTTGTAGGAGCGGCCTTGTGTCGCGATGAGCTGCAAAGCAGCCCCGGCTATCTAAAGGCTAAAGAAACTGCTCGGCATAGTGACAAGCCACCTGCCGGGTACTCACCTGCCTGAGCGCCGGCACCTCCTTGGCACACCGCTCGGTCGCATACGGGCAGCGCTTGTGAAACGCACACCCCTCCGGCGGGTTCAGCGGGTTGGGCAACTCCCCGGCAATGCGGATCTTCGGCTTCAAAGGGTCCGGGTGAATCGCCGGCGTCGCCGACAGCAGCGCCTGGGTATATGGGTGCAACGGCCTTTCGTAGATATCTTCTTTCGGCCCCATCTCCGCCGGCCGGCCGAGGTACATCACCAGCACCTGATCGGCCACATGCCGCACCACCGCAAGGTTGTGCGAAATAAACACGTAGGCGGTGTTGAACTCATTCTGCAAGTCCATGAACAGGTTCAGCACCTGGGCCTGGATCGACACGTCCAGCGCCGAGGTCGGCTCGTCCGCCACCAGCACCTTGGGCTGCAGCATCATTGCCCGGGCCAGGGCAATACGTTGGCGCTGGCCACCGGAGAACATGTGCGGGTAACGCTGGTAATGCTCGGGGCGCAGGCCGACCTGTTCCATCATCTTCTGCACCTTTTCTCGCCGCTCGGCCTTGCTCAGCGAGGTGTTGATCAGCAGCGGCTCGGCCAGCTGGTCACCAATCTTCTGCCGTGGGTTGAGCGAGGCGTAGGGGCTCTGGAACACCATCTGCACATCGCGGCGCAGTTGCTTGCGCTCGCTCTTGCTGGCGCCTTTCACTTCGGTGCCGGCAATTTGCAGCGAGCCGGACGACGGCTCTTCGATCAGAGTCAGGGCGCGGGCCAGGGTCGACTTGCCGCAGCCGGATTCGCCGACCACGGCCAGGGTCTTGCCGGCCTCCAGTTCGAACGACACGCCATTCAGCGCGCGGACCAGGGCGTGCCCCTTGAACAGCCCACGGGAGACTTCGTAATGCCGGGTCAGCTCCCGGGCGGATAGAACGACGGCCATCACGCCACCTCCTGGTTCAGCGGGTAGAAGCAACGCACCAGGCCATGGGCCTGGGGATCGAGGGGCGGGCGCTGGCGCCGGCAGTTGTCCTGCACGTACGGGCAGCGCGGTGACAGCAGGCAACCCACGGGGCGGTCGTAGCGGCCGGGGACGATGCCAGGCAGGGTGGCCAGGCGTTCGGCACCGATGCTGTGCTCGGGGATCGCCGCCAGCAACGCTTCGCTGTAGGGGTGGGCGGGCACGTCGAACAGCTCCGGCACCTGGCCCACTTCCACGGCCTGGCCGGCGTACATCACGCACACCCGCCTGGCCGTTTCGGCGACCACGGCGAGGTCGTGGGTGATCAGGATGAGCGCCATGTTGCGCTCCTTCTGCAGGTTGACCAGCAGCTCCATGATCTGCGCCTGGATGGTCACGTCCAGCGCAGTGGTGGGTTCGTCGGCAATCAGCAGCTTGGGTTCGCCGGCAATCGCCATGGCAATCGCCACGCGCTGGCTCATGCCGCCGGACAGCTGGTGCGGGTAGGCGTCCAGGCGGCTTTCCGCAGCCGGGATCTCGACCTTCTTCAGCAGCTCCAGGGCACGCTGGCGCGCGGCCTTGCCCTTCAGGCCCAGGTGCTGGCGCAGCACTTCCTCGATCTGGTAACCCACGGTGTAGCTGGGGTTGAGCGCGGTCATCGGGTCCTGGAAAACCATGGCGATGTCCTTGCCCACTACCTTGCGTCGCTGGCGACCGCTGAGCTTGAGCATGTCGGTGCCGTCGAAGGTGAGCGAGTCGGCGGTGATGCGCCCGGGGGCGTCGATCAGGCCCATCAGGGCCATCATGGTCACGGACTTGCCCGAGCCGGATTCGCCGACGATGGCCAGGATCTCGCCGGCTTCCACCGTCAGGTCCAGGCCATCGACTACCGGTACCGCATTGGTGTCGCCGAAGCGCACGTTCAGGTTGTTGATCTGCAACAGTGACATGGCGTTCTCCTCAGGCGGCGTTCTTGAGTTTCGGGTCCAGCGCATCGCGCAGGCCGTCGCCCATCAGGTTGATTGCCAGCACACTGAGCAGAATGGTCAGGCCGGGCAGGCTCACCACCCACCAGGCGCGCTCGATGTAGTCACGGGCCGAAGCCAGCATGGTGCCCCACTCCGGGGTCGGCGGCTGTACGCCAAGGCCAAGGAAGCCCAGGGCGGCGGCGTCGAGGATGGCCGAGGAGAAGCTGAGGGTGGCCTGCACGATCAGCGGTGCCATGCAGTTGGGCAGCACGGTGACGAACATCAGCCGTGGCAGCCCGGCACCAGCCAGGCGTGCGGCGGTGACGTAGTCGCGGTTCAGCTCGCCCATCACGGCGGCGCGGGTCAGGCGCACGTAGGATGGCAACGACACGATGGCGATGGCGATCACGGTGTTGATCAGGCCTGGGCCGAGGATGGCGACGATGGCCACCGCCAGCAGCAGCGAGGGCAGGGCGAGCATCACGTCCATCAGGCGCATGATCGACGGGCCGAGCAGTTGCGGGAAGAAACCGGCCAGCAGGCCCAGCAGGATGCCAGGGATCAGCGACATCACCACCGACGACAGGCCGATCAGCAGCGAAAGCCGTGCGCCCTGGATCAGCCGCGAAAGCAGGTCGCGGCCCAGTTCGTCGGTGCCGAGGATGAACTGCCAGCTGCCACCTTCGAGCCACACCGGTGGGGTCAGCAGGAATTCGCGGTACTGCTCGCTCGGGTCGTGCGGGGCGACCCACGGCGCGAACAGCGCGCAGAACACTACCAGGCACATGAAGGCCAGGCCCATCACCGCGCCTTTGTTGCGGGCGAAGGCTTGCCAGAATTCTTTGTATGGCGAGGGGTAGAGCAGGCTCTGGTCCACCGGGCTGGCCGGCGTGACGGATTTCGGAATCGGGCTAGTCATGGCGAAGGCCTCAGCGCTGATGACGGATGCGTGGGTTGGCCAGGCCGTAGAGGATATCCACGACGAAGTTGACCAGGATCACCAGGCAGGCGATCAACAGGATGCCGTTCTGGACCACGGGGTAGTCACGGGCACCGATGGCTTCGATCAGCCACTTGCCGATGCCCGGCCAGGAAAAGATGGTTTCGGTCAGCACCGCACCGGCCAGCAACGTACCGACCTGCAGGCCGAATACGGTCAGTACCGGGATCAGCGCGTTGCGCAGGCCGTGCACGAACACCACGCGGGCCGGCGACAGGCCTTTGGCGCGGGCGGTGCGGATGTAGTCCTCGCGCAGCACTTCGAGCATCGACGAGCGGGTCATGCGGGCAATCACCGCCAGCGGGATGGTGCCGAGCACGATGGCCGGCAGGATCAGGTGCATCACCGCGTCCTTGAACGCACCTTCCTCGTCGCTGAGCAGGGTGTCGATGAGCATGAAGCCGGTCTTCGGCTCGATGTCGTAGAGCAGGTCGATGCGCCCGGACACCGGGGTCCAGCCCAGGCTTACCGAGAAGAACATGATCAGGATCAGGCCCCACCAGAAGATCGGCATCGAATAACCCGCCAGCGAAATGCCCATCACCCCGTGGTCGAACAGCGAACCGCGCTTGAGCGCGGCGATCACCCCGGCCAGCAGGCCGACGATGCCGGCGAACAACAGGGCGGCGAAGGCCAGTTCGAGTGTGGCCGGGAACAGGGTGAGGAACTCGCTCCAAACGCTCTCGCGGGTGCGCAGCGATTCACCGAGGTCACCCTGGGCCAGCTTGCCGACGTAGTCCAGGTACTGGACCGGCAGCGGCTTGTTCAACCCCAGGCGCTCCATGGCCTGGGCATGCATTTCGGGGTCGACCCTGCGCTCGCCCATCATCACTTCCACCGGGTCGCCGGGGATCAGGCGTATGAGCGCGAAGGTCAGCAAGGTGATACCGAAAAAGGTCGGTATCAGCAGGCCAAGGCGCCGGGCAATAAAGCTCAACATTGTCGGGGTTACCTCATCAGGCCGTGGGGCGATCAGCCCGCTACGGTGGTGCCGCCGGTTCCCGTGTGGGTTGCCGGCGGTCGTTGTTGTTCTACTTCACCTTGGTTGTGGCGAAGTTGTTGTTGGTCAGAGGGTTGATCACGTAGCCCTCCACGTTGTCACGCATGGCGGTGAACATCTTCGGATGGGCCATGCTGATCCAGGGTTGTTCGTCATCGTACACTTTCAATGCCTCGTTATAGAGCCTTGCACGCTCGTCGTTGTCGATCACTTCGCGGGCGCGGCTGATCAGCTCCTGGAACTTGGGGTTGCACCAGCGTGCATAGTTCTCGCCGCTTTTGGCGGCATCGCAACTGAGCAGCGGGCTGAGGAAATTGTCCGGGTCGCCGTTGTCGCCGGCCCAGCCGGTGGACACCAGGTCGGCCTCGCCCTTCTTGGCCCGGCGCAGCATTTCGGCCCACTCCATCACGCGGATGTCCAGCTTCAGTCCGATCTGCTTGAGGTCAGCCTGCAGCATCTCGGCAGACAAGCGCGGGTTGGGGTTGGTCGGGCCGCCGCCGTTGCGCGTGAACAGGGTGATTACCGTACCTTCGGGCACGCCCGCCTGCTTGAGCAGATCGCGCGCCTTGGCCAGGTCGCGGGGTGGGTTTCTGTTCTCGTTGTTGTAGCCGATCATGGTCGGCGGGTACGGGTTCACGCCGACCAATGCGTTGCCTTTGCCGAACAACTGGTCGACATGGGTCTGGCGGTCGAAGGCCATGTTGATGGCTTTGCGCACGCGAACGTCGCTCAGGTATTTGTGTTCGGTGTTCATCGAGATGTAACCGGTGACCAAGGCCTCGATCTCCTCGACCTTGAGTTTCGGGTCCTGCTTGATCGACGGCACGTCATCGGGCTTGGGATAGAGCGCTACCTGGCACTCGTTGGCGCGCAGTTTCTGCAGGCGCACATTGCTGTCGGTAGCGATGGCGAAGACCAGCGCATCGGCCGGTGGCTTGCCGCGGAAATAGTCCGGGTTGGGCTTGAAGCGAACCTGGGCATCCTTGTTGTAACGCTGGAAGATGAACGGGCCGGTGCCGATCGGCTTGCTGTTCAACTCGGCAGCCTTGCCAGCCTTGAGCAACTGGTCGCCGTATTCGGCGGAGTAGATCGAGGTGAAGCCCATGGCCATGTCGCGCAGGAACGGCGCTTCCGGTCGGGTAAGGGTAATCACCACGGTGTGCTCGTCGGCCTTGCTGACCGACTTGAGCAGGTCCTTGAAGCCCATGCTCTCGAAGTACGGGTATCCGACGCTGGTCTTGTCATGCCATGGATGGTTCGGATCGAGCTGGCGATTGAGGCTCCACAGGACGTCATCGGCGTTGAAGTCGCGGGTGGGCTTGAAGTAGTCGGTAGTGTGGAACTTCACGCCCTGGCGCAGATGGAAGGTGTAGGTCAGGCCATCGGCTGAAATGGCCCAACGCTCGGCCAGGGCCGGCTGGACTTCGGTGGTACCGGGCTTGAAGTCGACCAGGCGATTGAACACCGTCTCGGCCGAGGCATCGGCGGTGACCGCAGTGGTGTACTGGACGATGTCGAACCCTTCCGGGCTGGCTTCGGTGCACACCACCAATGGTTTGGCCGCCAGTTGCGTGGCACCGCCCAGAAGCAGTGCGGCCAGGGCCAGGCGCAGTGGCCGCGATTTCATGAAAGCTCTCTGCATGGGTTGAAACTCCCTGCTTGCATTGATTCCAGCGTAGCCGCCACGGCCCGCAGCGAAGCAGGCCGTGGCGCCGGCGGTCAGAGAATGTTGAATGGAATGGTGGTAACCACCCGGAACTCATCCAGGCTGCCATCGCCCTGGGCCTTGCTGGCGCGGTGCGCGGTGTAGGTGGCACGGATGCTGGTGTCTTTCAATGGCCCGCTCTGTACCGCGTAGCTGGTGCCGAAGCCCCACTCGTAGTGGGTTTCGCCATCCAGGCCGTTCACGTCGTAGGCGGTACCGCGGTAATGGGTACCATCGATGCCCCAGCCGCGGGCGTTGTACAGGTTGAACTTCAGGCCCGGCACGCCGTACGGCGCCATGTTCAGCACGTAGGAAATCTGCAGCGATTTCTCGTTGGGGCCGTTGAAGTCCGACAGCAGCGAGTTGGCCAGGTAGATGCCGTTGGTTTCGTGCAGGTAGTCGAAGTACTCGTTGCCGTTGACCTGCTGCCAGGAGGCGCTGAGGGTGTGGGCCTGATGGGTCAGGCCGAACGACAGGCTGTAGGTGTCGTTGTCGATATCGCCCATCTTCTTGCTGCCGGCGTCGACGGTCTTGTAGTAGTTCAGGCCGGTGCTCAGGCTTAGCACTGCACTATCACCGAGCACATGGTTGGCGCCGAAGTAGTACTGGTTCCAGAAGTCGTCGACCTTGGTGGCGTACAGGCTGGTGCTCAGGCTCTTGAACGGCTGGTAGTTGATGCCGGCGGTGCTGGCGCGGTCGGTCTCCACGCCAGTGGCGCTGTACTCGGTGCGGAACTTGCTGAGGCTCTGTTCGGTACGTGGCGAGACGCGGTCGAAGGTGCCCAGGTCGAAGCTCAGGTTGTCGAATTCGGCACTGTGCAGGAACGCGCCCTGGAAACTCGAGGGCAGGGCGCGGTTGCCGATGTAGGCGATCATCGGCGTGTCCACCGATTGGCGGCCGACGGTGAGCGTGGTGTTGGACACCCGCGCCTTGACGTTGGCCAGGCCCATCTTGCTCCACTGGCCGACCGGGTCGCCGTCGCTGTGGGTCAGGGTGCGGTTGTTGGGGCCGGCGACGTCCTCGCGGTTCTGCAGCAGGGCGATGGCATTGTAACCGGCGGCTTCGACGGCGAAGCCGACGGTGCCCTGGGTGAAACCGGAACTGTAGTTGAGGATGGTGCCCTGCACCCAGTTCTCGCGGCTGTGGGTGTCGTGGCGGGTGCCGTCGCTCTTGTAGTACTTCCACAGCGGGGCGCGTGCGGCGCGCTCGCGGGCATACCAGTTGCGGGTGCTGCCGGACAGGCTCTGGCCGTCGACGAAGCCGCTGGCCTGCTCCTGCTCGCTGCTGCCTTTGAGGGTGATGGGCACGTATTCCTGGCTTTGCGGGTCTGCCTGGGTCACGGTGGATAAGGCACTGATGGATAAAGCCAGTGCGGTCAAGGTGAATAGTCTCAAGGTTAAAGCTCCCTTTCTGTTCTTCTAGTTATTGCCTGGCCTTGTGGGCCGGGCTTCTTGCTGCGGTGTTGCCAGGGTTGCCCGGGGTCACCGGGCAGAATCGGGGCGTTGTGTTGGCTGTGCCGGCCTCTTCGCGGGCGCGCCCGCTACCACAGGTTTCGTGAACCTGAGGAGAACCCTGTGGGAGCGGGTTTACCCGCGAAGAGGCCGGTACCGGCTAATGCTCAATCAACACTCACACCGGAAAAATCGTTGCGCCCGAAAGGGCTGACCTTGAATTCGGAAACCTTGATGCTCAGCGGTTGGTTGACCGTTGAATGTGCCACCGGGGTAATCGGCACCTGCTGCTTGAGCCGCTGCTGGGCCTGCTGGTACAGGGCGGTGCGCTGCGCGCGGTCGGTGACCTGCTTGGCCTGCTTGACCAGGCTGTCGTACTGCGGATCGCACCACAGCGAGTAGTTGTTGCTGCCGATGGCATCGCAGTTGTAGAGGGTGCCCAGCCAGTTGTCCGGGTCGCCGTTGTCCCCGGTCCAGCCGATCAGGGCGATATCGTGCTCGCCGCTTTTCATGCGCTTGAGGTACTCGCCCCATTCATAGCTGACAATGCGCACCTTGAAGCCGAGCTTGCTCCAGTCGGCCTGGAGCATTTCCGCCATCAGCTTGGCGTTTGGGTTGTACGGGCGCTGCACCGGCATGGCCCACAGGGTGATCTCGGTGCCCGGCTTGACTCCGGCCTGCTGCAGTAGCTGTTTGGCCTTTTCCGGATCGAAGGGGGCGTCCTTGATGCTGTCGTCATAGGACCACTGGGTTGGCGGCATGGCGTTGACTGCCAGCTGGCCGGAATCCTGATACACAGCCTGGATGATCGCCTGCTTGTTCACTGCCATATCCATTGCCTGGCGCACTTCCAACCGGTCGAACGGTGGGTGTTGAGTGTTGTAGGCGATATAGCCGAGGTTGAAGCCAGGCTGCTGCAGCACCTGCAGTTTGCTGTCGGCCTTGAGCGCCGGCAGGTCGGCGGGGCGCGGGTGCAGGGTGACCTGGCATTCGTTGCGGCGCAGCTTCTGGATGCGCACCGAAGGGTCGATGTTGATCGAGAACACCAGATTGTCGATCTTCACGTCCTGCGGTGACCAATAGGCCTTGTTGCCCTTGTAGCGGATCTGCGAATCCTTCTGATAACGCTGGAACACGAACGGGCCGGTGCCGATCGGTTGCTGGTTGATGTCGCTGGGGCGCCCGCTGGCCATCAGCTGTTCGGCGTATTCGGCAGACAGGATGGAAGCGAAGCTCATGGCCAGGTTCTGGATGAACGCGGCATCGACCTTGTTCAGGGTGAACACCACGGTCAGTGGATCGGTCTTTTCGACGCGGGCGATGTTCTTGTCCAGGCCCATGCTGATGAAATAGGGGAACTCGGTCGGGTAGGCCTGGCGGAACGGGTGGTTCTTGTCGAGCATGCGGTTGAAGGTGAACAGCACGTCGTCGGCGTTGAAGTCGCGGCTCGGTGCAAAGGCCTTGTTGCTGTGGAATTTCACCCCTTCGCGCAGGTGGAAGGTGTAGCGCAGGCCATCCTCGGACACCTCCCAGCGGGTCGCCAGGGCAGGGTGCACGGCAGTGCCGCCGCGTTCGAACTCGACCAGGCGGTTGTAGAGCGGTTCGGCGGCATCATTGTCGGTGGCGCTGGTGTACTGGGCGGTGTCGAAGCCGGCGGGGCTGCCTTCGGAGCAGAACACCAGGTTGTTGGCCAGCAAGGCCGGCGATTGGCTGATCAGGCCCAGGGCCAGCAGGGCGGAAACTCGGGTGGTATGGCGCATGGCAAGTCCTTTTACGTCTGTTTGCGCCGCCTCGGGGTACGAATGGCGGCAACAGGTCGCCGACCCCGCTGCGGATGGCAGCGGGACGACATGGAGGGGGACGAGGTTGGCGGGGCACCCGCAGCTCGGCGGGTGCCTTGGCTAGCCTATTTGTCCACGCTGACGCCGTAGAAGGAGTTCAGCGCGAACGGGCTGATCTTGAAGTCCTTCACCTTGGCGCTCATGGGCTGGTACACGGTGGAGTGGGCGATCGGGGTGATCGGCACCTGCTCCTTGAGGATGTGCTGTGCCTGCTGATACAACTCGGTGCGCTTGGCCTGGTCGGAAGTGGCCTTGGCCTGCTTGATCAGGTCGTCGTAGGGCTTGTAGCACCATTTGGAGAAGTTGTTGCCGTTCATGGCGTCGCAGCCGTACAGGGTGCCCAGCCAGTTGTCCGGGTCACCGTTGTCACCGCTCCAGCCGATCAGCATGGCGCCCTGTTCGCCGCCTTTGGAGCGCTTGATGTACTCGCCCCATTCATAGCTGACGATCTTGGCCTTGATGCCGACCTTGGCCCAGTCGGATTGCAGCATCTCGGCCATCAGCTTGGCATTGGGGTTGTACGGGCGTTGCACAGGCATCGCCCACAGGGTGATTTCGGTGCCTTCCTTGATGCCGGCTTCCTTGAGCAGTTGCTTGGCTTTTTCAGGGTCGAATGGCGCGTCCTTGATGCTGTCGTCATAGGACCACTGGGTCGGGGGCATGGCGTTGACTGCCAGTTGGCCGGCGCCCTGGTAGACCGACTCGATGATCTTTTTCTTGTCCACGGCCATATCCAGCGCCTCGCGGACCTTCAGCTGGGCCAGCGGGTTGGGCTCGTTGCTGCCCTTGACCTTGTCCATCACGTTGTAGGCGATGTAGCCGAGGTTGAAGCCGGCTTGCTGCGGCATCTGCAGCTTGGGGTCCTGTTTCAGCGGCTGGATGTCGGCAGGGCGCGGGAACAGGGTGACCTGGCACTCGTTCTTCTTCAGCTTCTGCATGCGCACAGAGGCGTCGGTGGTAATGGCGAAGATCAGGTTGTCGATCTTCACGTCATCAGGTTGCCAGTAGTCCTTGTTGCCCTTGAAGCGGATCTGCGCGTCCTTCTGGTACTTGCTGAACACGAACGGGCCAGTGCCGATCGGCTTCTGGTTGATGTCGGCGGCCTTGCCGTCCTTGAGCAACTGGTCGGCGTATTCGGCGGACTGGATCGAGGCGAAGCTCATGGCCAGGTTCTGAATGAATGCGGCGTCGACTTCGTTGAGGGTGAACCTGACGGTATGTTCGTCGAGCTTCTCCAGCCTGGCGATGTTCTTGTCCATGCCCATGTCGGTGAAGTATGGGAACTCGGTGGGGTAGGCCTTGCGGAACGGGTGGTCCTTGTCGAGCATGCGGTTGAAGGTGAACAGCACGTCGTCGGCGTTGAAGTTGCGGGTGGGCTTGAAGTAGTCGGTGGTGTGGAACTTGACCCCTTCGCGCAGGTGGAAGGTGTAGGTCTTTCCGTCGTCGGAGACTTCCCACTTGGTCGCCAGCCCCGGGATGACTGCCGTGCCGCCACGTTCGAACTGGGTCAAGCGGTTGAACACGGTCTCGGCCGAGGCGTCAAAGTCAGTCCCTGTGGTGTATTGGCCCGGGTCGAAGCCGGCCGGGCTGCCTTCGGAGCAGAACACCAGGTTGGACGCTGCGAGGGCCGACGGTGCGCCGGAGAGCAAGCCTGCGCCTAGCAGGAACGGAATGACTGCGTGTTTGAGCATGGTGGCCTCATTGTTGTCATTTTTCGATTGAGGTGGCCTCGTGAGCCGACCTGCGGATACTAATGCAGGGGGTGTTCCCAATGCAATATGCGGAGGGATAGTTGGCGCCAGAAAAGTGGTACGAGCGTACATGGATGTCGCATTGATATAACTTTCGAAGAAGTTAAACGTTTGCGTAGGCAAAATGATGGCTTTTTGCGGGATATTTCGAGGCGGGGTTGGCGTAGGAAGCACCTTATTGGTGCGTAGGAAATGTCTGAATCTGCGCTTTTTCGACTGACCTCATCGCCGGCAAGCCAGCTCCCACAGGTACAACACAAGGGCTGAAACCTGTGGTGTATCTGTGGGAGCTGGCTTGCCGGCGATAGGGGCGCAATGCGCCCCCGGCGAACTCAAGGCATCTGCACTTCGATCAGGCCATCGGCATTCATGCTCACTTCACTGGTCCCGGCCTCGATATCCGGCGCCGGTGCCGACTCATCAGCCCCCATTGCCTTCATCGCCATCGGCGCACTGCGCAGGTAAGGGCGCGGGTAACCGCTGCTGTTGAGGTTCAGGCTGACCACCTTGTAGCCCTTGCCACCCAGTGCCTCGGTAGCCAGTTGCGCGCGTGCCTTGAAGGCATCCACCGCATCCTTGAGCAGTGCATCCTCGCTGGCCTTGCGCGTGGCCGGGGCGATGGAGAAGTCCATGCCCCCCATCTTCAGCTCTTGCAGCAAGTCGGCGGTCAGCTGCGACAGGGCAGGGAAGTTGGCGCTTTCCAGGCGCAACTCGGCGCGCTCGCGCCAGCCGGTGATCTTCTGGCCCTTGCTGTCATATACCGGGTAGCTGTTGCGGCTACCCTGGCTGATCTTCACGTCCTTGACCTGGCGCGACTGCTGTACGGCCTTGTTCATGGTTTCGGTGATCTGCTTGGCGAGCTTGCCCGGGTCGGTGTTCTGCGCTTCGCTGTACAGGGTAACGACCATCAGGTCGCGCGCCACTTCCTTGCTGACCTCGGCACGCAGCGAGACCTGATTGTAGCGCGGCTCATCGGCAGCCAGCGCCGGCAGGCTGGCGAGCAGGCCGCAGGACAGGATCAGGGCGGTGCCGCGACGTGGGATTTGCATGTGATACTCCTTGGCAATATAAGGCGTGGGTTGTGGCCATCCATTCCACGCATGGCCCATCAGACCGGCAACAGTGTAGTGGGTTCAAAAGTGCCATCATGAACCTGTGACAAAGTGTGGCGCTTTGCCGCATCGCTGCAGCGAGGCGCCTGGCTTCGGTATACTCCAGCCGATTTTTCTGGAGCACTCATCAGGAGAGCTCATGCTCGCCGCCGTACAACCGCTGTCTGCTACTCGCCAGAACCTCTGGCGCCTGACCGTCATTCGGGTCCTGGTCCTGGCTGCCCAGGCCGGCTCCGTGGGCGTCGCCTACTGGACCGAACTGCTGCCTTTGCCCTGGCTGTCGCTGGCCGGCACCTTGGCCTTGTCTTCGCTGCTGTGCGCCTTCACGGCCCTGCGCCTGCGCCTGTCGTTGCCTGTTACCGAGCTGGAATATGCCCTGCAACTGGCCTGCGACCTGCTGATCCACAGTGCCTTGCTGTACTACTCCGGCGGTTCGACCAACCCGTTCGTTTCGTATTACCTGGTGCCGCTGGCGATTGCCGCAGTTACCTTGCCGTGGCTGTATTCGCTGATCCTGTCCGGCATTGCCCTGACCGCCTACAGCCTGCTGCTGGTGCAGTTCTACCCGCTCGAAGGCCTGCCGATGGCGCGGGACAAGATGCAGGTGTATGGCATGTGGCTGAGTATTGCCCTGGCCGCGGCGGTGATCACCTTCTTTGCCGCACGCATGGCCGAAGAGCTGCGCCGCCAGGAGCAACTGCGTTCCGAGCGGCGTGAAGAAAGCCTGCGCGACGAGCAGCTGCTGGCCGTGGCCACCCAGGCCGCCGGTGCCGCCCATGAGCTGGGCACACCGTTGGCGACCATGAGCGTGCTGCTGAACGAAATGCGCCAGGACCACGCCGACCCCTTGCTGCAGGAAGACCTGCAGATCCTTCAGGACCAGGTGAAGCTGTGCAAGGAAACCCTGCAACAGCTGGTACGCGCCGCCGAAGCCAACCGCCGCCTGGCCGTGGTGGAGCAGGATGTCACGGCCTGGCTGGACGAAGCGCTCAACCGTTGGCACCTGATGCGCCCGGAAGCCAGCTACCGCTTCCAGCGCTTGCGCGACGGCCAGGTGCCGCGCCTGACCCCGCCGCCGGACCTGACCCAGGCGCTGTTGAACCTGTTGAACAATGCCGCCGATGCCTGCCCCGACGACCTTGAAGTGCGCCTGGACTGGGACACCCATGACATCGTCATCAGCATCCGTGACCACGGCCCCGGCGTACCGCCGGCAATCGCCGAGGCCATCGGCAAACCCTTCATTACCACCAAGGGCAAAGGCTTCGGCCTGGGCCTGTTCTTGAGCAAGGCCAGCGTGACCCGTGCGGGCGGTTCGGTGAAACTCTATAGTCATGAACAGGGTGGCACCCTGACCGAACTGCGCCTGCCCTATGGCAAGCGAGGAGATGAATGATGAGCGAAGAAAACCAGGTCGAAGGCGAAGAGCTGCCGCACCTGTTGCTGGTGGATGACGATGCCACCTTCACCCGGGTCATGGCCCGGGCCATGAGCCGCCGCGGTTTCCGCGTCAGTACCGCCAGCTCTGCCGAAGAAGGGTTGATCCTTGCCCAGCAGGACCTGCCGGACTACGCCACGCTGGACCTGAAGATGGAAGGCGACTCCGGCCTGGTGCTGCTGCCCAAGCTGCTGGAGCTGGACCCGGAAATGCGCGTGGTGATCCTGACCGGTTACTCGAGCATTGCCACTGCGGTGGAAGCGGTCAAGCGCGGTGCCTGCAACTACCTGTGCAAGCCGGCCGATGCCGATGATGTGCTGGCTGCGTTGCTGTCAGAGCACACCGACCTGGACAGCCTGGTGCCGGAAAACCCGATGTCGGTCGACCGCCTGCAGTGGGAGCATATCCAGCGCGTACTGAACGAGCACGAGGGCAATATCTCGGCCACCGCGCGGGCGCTGGGCATGCACCGGCGGACCTTGCAGCGCAAACTGCAGAAGCGCCCGGTTAGGCGCTGATTCAGTACTGGCAGTACCGGCCTCTTCGCGGGTAAACCCGCTCCTACAGGTATTCACAAGCCTCCAGACCTGTGCAGTACCTGTAGGAGCGGGTTTACCCGCGAAAGGGCCGTAACTGCCAGAAACTTCTCTTTATCACCCCGCGATCCCCGCAAGTCCCGGCCGTTGGCGTATCATTAGCCCCCTAACGGCAACCCCTCCAGGATCGCTTGCGCATGCTCGCCCTTCTTATCCAGACGTTGAACATCACGGCCCCGGTCTTCGCCATGCTGTTCATGGGCGTGCTGCTCAAACGTATCCGCCTGATCGACGACAATTTCAACCGTGTAGCCTCGCAACTGGTGTTCAACGTGTGCATGCCGGCGTTGCTGTTCCTCGGCATCTATCACGCCGACCTGGCCACGGCGGTCAAACCCGGCGTCCTTCTCTATTTCATCGTCGCCACCCTGGCCGGCTTCGCCATTGCCTGGGGCATGGCCATCTGGCGCAGCCCGCTGGCCGACCGGGGCATCTATACCCAGGGCGCATTCCGTGGAAACAACGGCGTGATCGGCCTGGCCCTGGCCGCCAGTCTCTACGGCGACTACGGCATCTCCCTGGGGGCGGTACTCGCCGGCCTGGTCATCCTCATGTACAACTCGTTGTCGGCAGTGGTGCTGGCGGTTTACAGCCCGGACCTGAAATCCGACCCGTGGAGCATCTGCAAGAGCATCTTCAGCAACCCGCTGATCATCAGTGTGCTGGTGGCCACGCCCATGGCCTACGGCCAGGTGCCGCTGCCCAACTGGCTGCTGACCTCGGGCGATTACCTGGCGCAGATGACCCTGCCGCTGGCGCTGATCTGCATCGGTGGCACGCTGTCGATGGCGGCACTGCGCGACAGTGGCAGGCTGGCCATCGACGCCAGCCTGGTGAAGATGGTCTGGCTGCCGCTGCTGGGTACCCTTGGAGCCTGGCTATGCGGCTTCCGCGGCGCCGAGCTGGGCATCCTGTTCCTGTACATCGGCAGCCCGACTGCAGCTGCCAGCTACGTCATGGCGCGGGCGGCGAACGGCAACCATGAGCTGGCTGCATCGATCATCGTGATTACCACGCTAATGGCGGCGATCACCACCAACATTGGTATTTTCATCTTGCAGTGGGGCGGATGGATCTAGATCCTTGACTGCAAACAACACAAAAACACAGCCTCACTGAGCTAAAGGACACTTCATGCAAGACCAGAGCACGCCCGAGCGGTTACAGCGCGGGCTGAAGAATCGCCATATCCAGCTGATCGCGCTGGGCGGGGCCATCGGTACCGGGTTGTTCCTGGGCATTGCCCAGACCATCCAGCTGGCTGGCCCCTCCGTC
This sequence comes from Pseudomonas sp. s4, assembly GCF_046764235.1. Taxonomy (NCBI): domain Bacteria; kingdom Pseudomonadati; phylum Pseudomonadota; class Gammaproteobacteria; order Pseudomonadales; family Pseudomonadaceae; genus Pseudomonas; species Pseudomonas sp. s4. Next base: position 1,123,868 of record NZ_CP177209.1, read on the forward strand.
CTGCTGGGCTACGCCATTGCCGGCCTGATGGCCTTCCTGATCATGCGCCAGCTCGGTGAAATGGTTGTTGAAGAGCCCGTGGCCGGCAGCTTCAGCCACTTCGCCCACCAGTACTGGAGCGAGTTTGCCGGGTTTGTTTCGGGTTGGAACTACTGGGTGGTGTACGTACTGGTCGGCATGGCCGAGCTTACAGCGGTGGGCATCTACGTGCAGTACTGGTGGCCCGGCTTTCCCACCTGGGCCACGGCGGCGATCTTTTTCGTGGTGATCAACCTGATCAACCTCACCCAGGTTAAGGTCTACGGCGAGATGGAGTTCTGGTTCGCCCTGGTCAAGGTGGTGGCCATCGTCAGCATGATCGGTTTCGGCGCCTGGCTGCTGACCAGCGGCCATGGCGGCCCGGACGCCAGCGTGGCCAACCTCTGGCAGTACGGCGGCTTCTTCCCCAACGGCGTCACCGGCCTGGTGATGGCACTGGCAGTGATCATGTTCTCGTTCGGTGGCCTGGAGCTGGTGGGCATCACCGCCGCTGAGGCTGACAACCCGCGTCAGAGCATCCCAAAGGCCACCAACCAGGTGGTGTACCGTATCCTCATTTTCTATATCGGTGCCTTGGCGGTGCTGCTGTCGCTGTACCCATGGCAGAAGGTGGTGCAGGGTGGCAGCCCGTTCGTGATGATCTTCCATGAACTGGACAGTGACCTGGTGGCGACCATCCTCAATATCGTGGTGCTGACGGCCGCACTGTCGGTGTACAACAGCTGTGTGTACGCCAACAGCCGCATGCTGTTCGGCCTGGCCAGCCAGGGCGACGCTCCGCTTCAGTTGCTGAAGGTAAGCCGTAGCGGCGTGCCGCTGACCGCGCTGGGTGTGTCGGCTTTTGCCACCGGGCTGTGCGTGCTGATCAACTACCTGATGCCGGGTGAAGCCTTTGGTCTGCTGATGGCCCTGGCGGTGTCGGCGCTGGTGATCAACTGGGCGAGCATCAGCATCACCCACCTGAAGTTCCGCAAGGCCAAGCTGGCGGCCGGGATTACCCCGTTCTACAAAAGCTGGGGGCACCCGGTAACCAACTACCTGTGCCTGGCGTTCATCGTGCTGATCCTGGTGGTGATGTACCTGACCCCGCCGATTCGCATCTCGGTGATGCTGATTCCGGGGTGGATCCTGGTGCTGTGGGTGGCCTTCAAGATGAAGAAGGCTCGCCAGGCCAGGTAGGTAACACAGTGCCGGCCTTTTCGCGGGTAAACCCGCCCCCACAGGGATCCCACAGGCTCTGAGACCTGTGCAGTACCTGTGGGAGCGGGTTTACCCGCGAAGAGGCCGGGCCTGAAAAAGGCTGGGTCAGCCTTGATAGCTGTCGATCACTTCCTGTGCCGCACGGAACGCATCAATCGCCGCCGGCACCCCCGCATACACCGCGCAATGCAGCAGCGCTTCGCGAATCTCCTCCACCGTACAGCCATTGTTCAACGCCCCGCGCACATGACCCTTGAGCTCCTGCGGGCACTTGAGTGCCGTGAGCGTGGCCAGGGTAATCAGGCTGCGGGTTTTCAACGGCAGCCCGTCGCGGGCCCACACGCTGCCCCAGGCATGTTCGTTGACGAAGTCCTGCAGCGGCTGGGTAAAGTCGGTGGCATTGCCCAGGGCGCGGTCGACGAATGCATCGCCCATCACCTGGCGCCGAATCTGTTCGCCGGTTTTCTTGCTATCAGCCATGTTGTTTTCCTTAGTGTTGGCGGCGCCAGGCTCGTGCGGTGGTGTACAGCAACACCATGGCGAGCACCGGCAGTACGTAGAACAGCATCAACCGCTCCAGGCGGCCGGCCAGTGGCATGCCCATGGTAAACGCCGCCACGTGCAGCCCATAGGCCAGGTACAGGCAGAGGAACACCAGGCCTTCGGCGCGAGTGATGCGGTAGCCGGAATAGAACACCGGCAGGCTCAGCGCAGCAACACCCAGCATTACCGGCAGATCGAAGGCCAAGGCGTTGGGCGAGATCGACAGCGGCTCGGGAGTGACCAGCGCGGTCAGGCCCAGCACGGCCAGCAGGTTGAACAGGTTGCTGCCGATCACTGTGCCCACGGCGATTTCCCGTTCACCGCGCAGGGCGGCGATCAGTGCAGCGGCCAGTTCCGGCAGGGAGGTGCAAATGGCAACGACGGTCAGGCCGATGATGCGCTCGGACAGGCCCAGGTCGGTGGCCACCTCCACGGCGGCTTCCAGCAACAAGTGACCCGCCAGGCTCAGCAGGCCCAGGCCGGCCAGCACCTGCAGCAGCGTGCCCGACCAGAAGCGCCCGGTACTGCTGATGACGGTTGCCGGTGCGGGGTAGGTGCGGGCGTAGTGGCGCGACTGGTGCCAGAGCATTGCCAGGTAGCCGACCAGGCCGATCAACAGCAACACCCCTTCGACCCGGCCCAAGTGGCCGTTGGCGGATAACGCGTAGACCAGGCCGCTGGCGACGATCATCAGTGGAATGTCCATGCGCACCAGTTGCCGCGACACGCGCAGCGGGATGATCAATGCGGCCAGGCCGAGAATGACCAATACGTTGAAGATGTTGCTGCCGATGACGCTGCCCACCGCCACATCCGGCGCGCCCTGGTAGGCGGCCTGCAGGCTCACGGTCATTTGTGGGGCAGTGCTGCCGAAGGCCACCAGGCTCAGGCCGATGATCAGCGGGCGTACGTGCAGGCGCTGGGCCAGGCGCAGGGCTGCGCGTACCAGCAGTTCGGCGCCGCCGATCAGCAACAGCAGGGCGATGCCCAGTTGCAGGAGGCTGGAGGTGGGAAGGGTAGCCAGGTCGAAAATGGTCGGACTCCTGTCGCGTCAGTCGCTAAGCCCTTGTACTCGCACGCGCGCGGTTCCGCTACGGATCATGCCGATTTTTTCTGCGGCGGCACGTGAAAGATCGATCAGGCGGCCGCGGGTGTGTGGGCCACGGTCGTTGATGCGCACCACGACGCTGCGCTGGTTGGCCAGGTTGGTCACCCGTACCCGGCTGCCGAAAGGCAGGCTGCGGTGGGCGGCGGTGAGGCCGTGCTGGTTGAACGGTTCGCCGCTGGCGGTGCGTTTGCCATGGTGGCGAGAGCCGTAATAGGAGGCGGTGCCGGTCTTGTCGTAACCGTTGGGGTCGATGTCCTGGCTGGCGCAGCCGGCCAGCAGGGAGAAGAGGGCGAGGGTGCTCAGGGATCGCTTTAGCAAGTCAGGAGGTCTCCAGTGCAGCCATTCGCGGGCTTGCCCGCTCCCACAGGTATATCACCGCCTGTGAAAGCGGCGCAGTATCTGTGGGGGCGGGCAAGCCCGCGAACGAGGGCAAAGCCCTCGCAGCATATTCAGATCACCCTTCGAGCTTGGCCTTGAGCAATTGGTTCACTTGCCCCGGGTTGGCCTTGCCCTTGGAGGCTTTCATCGCCTGGCCGACAAAGAAGCCGAACATCTTGCCACGCTTGGCCTCGTCGGCCGCGCGGTACTGTTCGACCTGCTCGGCGTTTGCCGCCAGCACCTCGTCGAGCATCTTGTCGATCGCACCGGTATCGGTGACCTGCTTCAGGCCCTTGCTTTCGATGATGCTGTCGGCATCGCCTTCACCGGCGGCCATGGCCTCGAACACAGTCTTGGCGATCTTGCCGCTGATGGTGTTGTCGCGAATACGCAGCAGCATGCCGCCCAGCTGTGCGGCGCTGACCGGCGCCTGGTCGATCTCGATGCCCAGCTTGTTCAGCAGGCTGCCCAGTTCGACCATGACCCAGTTGGCAGCCAGCTTGGCATCGCCACCGATTTTCACCACTTCCTCGAAGTAGTCCGCCTGCTCGCGGCTGGAAGCCAGCACGTTGGCGTCGTAGGCCGACAGGCCGTACTGGTTCTGGAAGCGCTCGACCTTCTGCGTCGGCAGTTCCGGCAAGCCGGCGCGGACGGTTTCGAGGAAGCTGTCCTCGATCACCACCGGCAGCAGGTCCGGGTCGGGGAAGTAACGGTAGTCGTTGGCTTCCTCCTTGCTGCGCATGGAGCGGGTCTCGTCCTTGTTCGGGTCGTACAGACGGGTTTCCTGTACCACCTTGCCGCCGTCCTCGATCAGGTCGATCTGGCGCTGGATCTCGCTGTTGATCGCGCGCTCGATGAAGCGGAACGAGTTGACGTTCTTGATCTCGCAGCGGGTGCCGAATTCGGCCTGGCCTTTCGGGCGGATCGACACGTTGCAGTCGCAACGCAGCGAGCCTTCGGCCATGTTGCCGTCGCAGATGCCCAGGTAACGCACCAGCGCGTGGATTGCCTTGACGTAGGCCACGGCTTCCTTGGCGCTGCGCATGTCGGGCTCGGAGACGATTTCCAGCAGCGGGGTGCCGGCACGGTTCAGGTCGATGCCGGTGGAGCCGCTGAAGTCTTCGTGCAGGCTCTTGCCGGCATCTTCTTCCAGGTGCGCGCGGGTTACCCCGATGCGCTTGATGGTGCCGTCTTCCAGGGCGATGTCGAGGTGGCCCTTGCCGACGATCGGCAAGTCCATCTGGCTGATCTGGTAGCCCTTTGGCAGGTCCGGGTAGAAGTAGTTCTTGCGCGCGAACACGTTGCGCTTGCCGATCTCGGCATCGATGGCCAGGCCGAACATGCACGCCATGCGCACGGCTTCCTGGTTCAGCACCGGCAGTACGCCAGGCATGCCCAGGTCAACCAGGCTGGCCTGGGTGTTCGGCTCGGAACCGAAGGTGGTGGCGCTGCCGGAGAAGATCTTCGACTGGGTGGCGAGCTGAGTGTGGATTTCCAGCCCGATCACAACTTCCCATTGCATGTGTGAATTCCTCAGAAGCCGTTGGGGGCGCGGGTGTGCCAGTCGGTCACTTGCTGGTAGCGGTGCGCGACGTTGAGCAGGCGGCCTTCCTGGAAGTATGGCGCCAGCAGCTGCACGCCAACCGGCAGGCCATCGACGAAGCCGGCCGGCATCGACAGGCCCGGCAGGCCCGCCAGGTTGGCGGTGATGGTGTAGACGTCTTCCAGATAGGCGGCGACCGGGTCGCTGCTCTTGGCGCCGAGCTTCCAGGCCGGGTTTGGCGTGGTCGGGCCGAGGATCAGGTCGACGTCGTTGAAGGCGGCCATGAAGTCGTTCTTGATCAGGCGGCGGATCTGCTGAGCCTTCACGTAGTAGGCATCGTAGTAGCCGGCCGACAGGGCGTAGGTGCCGACCATGATGCGGCGCTGCACTTCGACACCGAAGCCTTCGCCACGCGAACGCTTGTACAGGTCGGTCAGGTCTTTCGGGTTCTCGCAGCGGTAGCCGAAGCGCACGCCATCGAAACGCGACAGGTTGGACGAGGCTTCAGCGGGGGCGATCACGTAGTAGGCCGGGATGGCGTGCTGCATGTTCGGCAGGCTGATTTCCTTGACCACCGCGCCGAGCTTTTCCAGCTCTTTGACGCTGGCCTGGACCAGGTCGGCGATGCGTGGGTCGAGGCCGGCACCGAAGTACTCCTTCGGCAGGCCGATGCGCAGGCCTTGCAGCGAAGCATTCAGGTTGGCGCTGTAGTCCGGCACCGGTTCTTCGATGCTGGTGGAGTCCTTGGCGTCGAAACCGGCCATGCCTTGCAGCAGCAGGGCGCAGTCTTCGGCGGTACGGGCCAGCGGGCCACCTTGGTCGAGGCTGGAGGCGTAGGCGATCATGCCCCAGCGCGACACGCGGCCGTAGGTTGGCTTGAGGCCGGTGAGGTTGGTCAGTGCCGCCGGTTGGCGGATGGAGCCGCCGGTGTCGGTGCCGGTGGTGGCTGGCAGCAGGCGTGCAGCCACTGCCGCGGCCGAACCGCCCGACGAGCCGCCCGGGACGTGCTCGAGGTTCCATGGGTTCTTCACCGCGCCGTAGTGGCTGGATTCGTTGGCCGAACCCATGGCGAATTCGTCCATGTTGGTCTTGCCCAGGGTGACCATGCCGGCTTCGGCCAGCTTGGCAACCACGGTGGCGTCATACGGCGCCTTGAAGTTGTCGAGCATCTTCGAGCCGCAGCTGGTGCGTACGCCGTTGGTGCAGAACAGGTCCTTGTGGGCGATGGGGGCACCCAGCAGCGCGCCGGTTTCGCCAGCGGCGCGACGGGCGTCGGCGGCACGCGCCTGGCCCAGGGCCAGGTCTTCGGTGATGCTGATGAAGCTGTTGATCTGCGGGTCGAGCTGCTTGATGCGCGCCAGCAGGGCGCCGGTCAGCTCTTCGGAGGAAAACGACTTGTCGGCGAGTCCGCGGGCGATCTCGGCCAGGGTCAATTGATGCATGGCAGGCACTATCCCTTACTCGATGACTTTGGGAACCAGGTACAGACCGCTTTCGGTCGACGGCGCGATGGCCTGGTAGGCGTCGCGCTGGTTGCTTTCGGTGACCTGGTCGGGACGCAGGCGCTGGCTGGCCTCCAGGGGGTGGGCCAGTGGCTCGATGCCAGTAGTGTCGACCGCTTGCATCTGGTCGACCAGCCCGAGAATGCTGTTCAGTGCGTCAGTAATGCGTGGCAGTTCGCCATCATTCAGGCCCAGACGGGCCAGATGGGCGATCTTTTCCACGTCGCAGCGTTCAAGCGCCATGGGGATCTCCAGGGGAAACAAAGACCGGAATTCGGGTCCGCAGTGAGGAACATGTCAGCTTTCTGGCGGTCTAACGGCCGCGAAATTCTGCTGGCGTGCTCGGAAAAACAGCCAATTTAACATATTGGCTCCTTGCCCAAAATCCCTGCCATTGTTAGAGTTTGCCGCACTTTTTTACCCACGCTTTCCCCAGGGTCACTTTCCCATGTTCAAGAAACTGCGTGGCATGTTTTCCAGCGATCTGTCCATCGACCTGGGTACTGCCAACACCCTTATTTACGTGCGTGAGCGCGGTATCGTCCTGAATGAGCCCTCGGTTGTTGCCATCCGTACCCATGGCAACCAGAAAAGCGTCGTCGCCGTCGGTACCGAAGCCAAGCGCATGCTGGGCCGTACGCCTGGCAACATTGCTGCCATTCGTCCGATGAAGGACGGCGTCATCGCCGACTTCAGCGTCTGCGAAAAAATGTTGCAATATTTTATCAACAAGGTTCACGAGAACAGCTTCCTGCAGCCGAGCCCGCGCGTGCTGATCTGCGTGCCGTGCAAGTCGACCCAGGTAGAGCGCCGCGCCATCCGCGAATCGGCGCTGGGTGCCGGTGCCCGTGAAGTGTTCCTGATCGAAGAGCCGATGGCCGCCGCCATCGGTGCCGGCCTGCCAGTCGAAGAAGCCCGCGGTTCGATGGTCGTCGATATCGGTGGTGGTACCACTGAAATCGCGCTCATCTCCCTGAACGGCGTGGTTTATGCCGAATCCGTCCGCGTTGGCGGCGACCGCTTCGACGAAGCCATCGTCACCTACGTGCGCCGCAACTACGGCAGCCTGATCGGCGAGTCCACCGCCGAGCGCATCAAGCAGGAAATCGGCACTGCCTACCCGGGCGGCGAAGTACGTGAAGTCGACGTGCGCGGCCGCAACCTGGCCGAGGGCGTACCGCGTGCCTTCACCCTGAACTCCAACGAAGTGCTTGAAGCACTGCAGGAATCCCTGGCGACCATCGTCCAGGCGGTCAAGAGTGCCCTGGAGCAATCGCCGCCCGAGCTGGCCTCGGACATCGCCGAGCGTGGCCTGGTGCTGACCGGTGGTGGCGCGCTGCTGCGTGACCTCGACAAGCTGCTGGCCCAGGAAACCGGCCTGCCGGTGATCGTCGCCGAAGACCCGCTGACCTGTGTCGCCCGTGGCGGCGGTCGCGCCTTGGAGATGATGGACAAGCACGCGATGGACCTGCTCTCCAGCGAGTGATTCCGCTCGCTGTTCACGAGCGCCCGGTTTACAGGTAGTACGCACAGTGCTACCTGTATGTGCTGGGCTGGCGCCCGTTCGGGGCGCCGTATCCGTCAACCCGCAACCAGGCTGGTGCGTTGTCCCATGTCCAATGACCTCCTGAGTCGTCCACGAGGAACGGCCCATTAAACCGCTTTTCTCCAAGGGCCCTTCGCTGGGCGTTCGCCTGCTCGTCCTGGTGGTGATGTCGGTCGCGTTGATGGTTGTCGACGCGCGCTTCGACGTGCTCAAACCAGTGCGCAGCCAGATGGGCCTGGTACTCATGGAGTCGTACTGGATCACCGACCTGCCGCAGCGTGCGTGGCAAGGTGTGGCCGGCCAGTTCGGCAGCCGCACCGAACTGATCGCCGAAAACGAAAAGCTCAAGACCGAAGCCCTGCTGCTGCAGGGGCGCCTGCAGAAACTGGCGGCCCTGACCGAGCAGAACGTGCGCCTGCGCGAGTTGCTCAACTCTTCGGCGCTGGTAAACGAAAAGGTCGAAGTGGCGGAGCTGATCGGTGTCGATCCCAACCCGTTCACCCACCGCATCCTGATCAACAAGGGCGAACGTGATGGCGTGTTCCTTGGCCAGCCGGTGCTCGATGCCCGTGGCCTCATGGGCCAGGTGGTCGAGCTGATGCCGTACACCTCGCGCGTACTGTTGCTGACCGATACCACCCATAGCATCCCGGTGCAGGTCAACCGCAACGGCCTGCGCGCCATCGCCAGCGGCACCGGCAACCCGGAGCGCCTGGAACTGCGCCATGTGGCCGATACCGCCGACATCAAGGAAGGCGACCTGCTGGTCAGTTCCGGCATGGGGCAACGGTTCCCGGCCGGCTACCCGGTGGCCACGGTCAACGAAGTGATCCACGATTCCGGCCAGCCGTTCGCCATCGTTCGTGCCATCCCCACCGCCGCGCTCAACCGCAGCCGCTACATGCTGCTGGTGTTCAGCGACCGGCGCAGCCCGGAACAGCGCGCCACCGATGCCGCCATTGCCCAGGAAGAGGCTGACCGCAAGGGCACCTCGGCCCCAGGCCAGCCGGCCACGACGGGCGAGCAGGGTGCACCAGCTGGCAGCGCACCTGCCACGCCGGCCACACCAGCGGCCCCGACAGCCCCGGCTGCGCAGCCTGCAGCTCCGGTGGCCGCACCTGCCACGCCGGCTGCCGCGCCTGCCGCACCCGCTCACACCCGGAGGCAATGATGGCTGCATCACGCCGCAACAACGGCTGGGTCATCTGGCTGACTTTCGCCATCGGCCTGCTGCTCAGCGTCTCGCCCATGCCGCAGTTCATGGAAGTGTTCCGGCCCATGTGGCTGGCCTTGCTGGTGTCGTTCTGGACCCTCGCCGTACCGAACAAGGTCGGCATGACCACCGCGTTCGTGCTGGGCCTGGCCGAGGATGTGCTGTACGGCACCTTGCTGGGGCAGAACGCGCTGATCCTCACCCTCATCACCTTCCTGGTGCTGTCCTTGCAGCAGCGCCTGCGCATGTTCCCCATGTGGCAGCAGAGCCTGGTGATTCTGGTGATCTTCGGCATTGCCCAGCTGATCCAGCTGTGGCTCAGCGCGCTGACCGGCAACCGGCTGCCCACCCTGGCGCTGGTCTGGTCAGCGGTAATCAGTGCCTTGCTCTGGCCGTGGATCAGTTTCGCCCTGCGCGACCTGCGCCGACGCTTGCATATCAACTGACGGCGCCGCCGCGACTGACAGGGAGATGTCTGCATGAACCCGCTATACCTGGCCTCCGGCTCGCCCCGTCGTCGTGAACTGCTGGCCCAGATCGGGGTGCCGTTCAGCGTTGTCAGTGCCCCCATCGATGAAACCCCGCTGCCCAATGAAAGCGCCCCGGCCTACGTCGAGCGCCTGGCCCGGGCCAAGGCTGCCGCCGGCCTGGCCTGCCTCGAAGGCCCAGCTGTGGTGCTGGGTGCAGACACTGCCGTGGTGCTCGATGGTCGTATTCTCGGCAAACCGGAAAACCGCGAAGATGCCCTGGCCATGCTGGCCGACCTGTCGGGCCGCGAGCACCAGGTTTTGACCGCGGTCGCCCTGAGCGATGGCCAGCGCGTGCACAGCCTGTGCGTCACCAGCAAGGTGCGCTTCCGTGCAATCAGCGCCGAGGAAGCGCAACGCTACTGGGCCAGCGGCGAGCCCGCGGACAAGGCCGGCGGCTATGCCATCCAGGGCTTGGGCGCGGTGTTCGTCACCGGCCTTTCCGGTAGCTACTCGGCGGTGGTCGGCTTGCCCCTCAGCGAAACGGCCGAACTGCTTGGCCAATTCGGCATTGCCTGCTGGCAATCGCCCGCGCATACGCCAGAGGTAACAAACCAGCGGTAGCCAGCACTGCATACGCCATCCATCATTACCCAAGACCTTTGACGAGAGCCTGCCATGAGTGAAGAGATCCTGATCAACATCACCCCGATGGAGTCGCGCGTGGCGGTGGTGGAAAACGGGGTGCTGCAGGAAGTGCATGTCGAGCGCACCCAGCGCCGGGGCATCGTCGGCAATATCTACAAAGGCAAGGTGGTGCGTGTGCTGCCGGGCATGCAGGCGGCCTTCGTCGACATCGGCCTTGAGCGCGCGGCATTCATCCATGCCTCGGAAATATCCCAGCGCGAAGGCTCGGCGGTAGAGAACATCACCGCCCTGGTGCACGAGGGCCAGGCCCTGGTGGTACAGGTGACCAAGGACCCGATCGGCACCAAGGGCGCGCGCCTGACCACCCAGCTGTCGATCCCGTCACGCTACCTGGTGTACATGCCGCGCAGCAGCCATGTCGGCATTTCCCTGAAGATCGAAGACGAAGCCGAGCGCGAGCGCCTCAAGCAGGTAGTCAGCGACTGCATGGAAAGCGAGAACATCAAGGACGCCGGTGGCTTCATCCTGCGCACCGCCGCCGAAGGCGCACGCGCTGAAGAGATCCTGCAGGACATTCGCTACCTGCGCCGCCTGTGGGAGCAGATCGGCACCCAGATCAAGACCTGCGGTGCGCCCACGGTCATCTACGAGGACCTGGGCCTGGCCCTGCGTACCTTGCGTGACCTGGTCAACCCGAAGATCGAGAAGATCCGCATCGACTCGCGGGAAACCTTCCAGAAGACCACGCAGTTCGTTGGCGAACTGATGCCGGAAATCGCCGACCGCCTCGAACACTACCCGGGCGAACGGCCGATTTTCGACCTGTACGGCGTCGAGGACGAGATCCAGCGTGCACTGGAGCGCAAGGTGCCGCTGAAGTCCGGTGGCTACCTGGTGGTCGACCCGGCTGAAGCGATGACCACCATCGATGTGAACACCGGCGCCTTCGTCGGCCATCGCAACCTTGAAGAGACCATCTTCAAGACCAACCTCGAGGCCGCCACCGCCATCGCCCGGCAACTGCGCCTGCGCAATATCGGCGGCATCATCATCATCGACTTCATCGACATGGAAGACGAGGAGCACCAGCGCCAGGTGCTGCGAACGCTGGAAAAGCAGCTGGAGCGCGATCACGCCAAGACCAACATCATCGGCATCACCGAGCTGGGCCTGGTGCAGATGACCCGCAAGCGCACACGCGAAAGCCTGGAACAGGTGCTGTGCGAGCCCTGCCTGGCCTGTCAGGGTCGTGGCAAGCTGAAAACCCCCGAGACCATCTGTTACGAAATCTTCCGCGAGATCCTGCGCGAGGCCCGTGCATATCAGGCCGAAGGCTACCGCGTGCTTGCCAACCAGAAGGTGGTCGATCGGTTGCTGGATGAAGAATCCGGTAACGTCGCGGAGCTGGAAGCCTTTATCGGCCGAACCATTCGTTTCCAGGTGGAGTCGATGTATTCGCAGGAACAATACGATGTGGTGCTGCTCTGAGGCCTTCTGAAACGCGCCGCAGGTGGCCCGGGCTGGAAAATCCGGGGCTACGGGCCATCATGGATAAACGACCTGGAGGGCCATGGCCATGGGACGTCTGAACCGCGTTCTTGTCGCCTTGACCCGCTGGGGGCTGGGCGTTTGCGCCCTGCTGGCAGTACTGGTGGCACTGTATGTCAGCCTCGGCCGCGAACTGGTGCCGTTGGTGGCCGAGTATCGCGCCGATGTGGAAAGCAAGGCCGAGCAGGCTTTGGGCCTGCCCGTGCACGTTGGTGCCCTGGAAGGCCGCTGGAGCGGCCTGGCACCGGTGCTGCGGGTGCGTGACCTGCAACTGGGCGATGGGGCGACGGCCCTGCGCCTGGACGACGTCAAGGTAGTCCCCGATGTCTGGGCCAGCCTCACTGCCCGAGAAGTACGCCTGGCACGCATTCAGTTGGGCGGCCTGCAGTTGATCCTGCGCGAGAACGAGCAGGGCGCCTGGAACCTCGAAGGCCTGCCGAAGAAGGACGATGCGCCGCTCGACCCCGCCGAGTTGTTGCAGCGCCTGCGCCAGTTGGGCCGCATCGATGTGTTCGACAGTCAGGTCACCCTGCACCCCTGGCAGCGCGACCCGTTGACCCTCACTTATGTGAGCGTTGGCCTGCAGGCCGGAGCTTCGCGCCATGCCCTGGATCTGCGCGCGACCCTTCCCGATGGCCAACCGCTTTCGCTGAACCTGCGCAGTCGTGCCACGCCCAGCGCCTGGCGCGACGGCAAGGTCGAAGCCTACCTGAGCCTGCCACAGAGTGACTGGGCGCGTTGGCTGCCGCCACGCCTGCTGGGCCAGTGGCATGCCGACGCCCTGCGGGCGGGCGGCGAGTTCTGGGTCGACTGGAGCAAGGGGCAGTTGCAGCAGGCCGTTGTACGCCTCAATGCACCGGAGCTGCACGGTGCCTATGCCGGGCGCAAGGCGGCCAGGCTGAACAACCTGGCGCTGGGTGCCTGGTTCCTGCGCCAGGAACAAGGCTTCGATGTGGTAGTCGACTCCCTGGCCATGGACGTCGGCAAGACCCGTTGGGAGTCGCACCTGCAATTGCAGCAGCGTCCAGGCGAGGACGCTGCCGCGGAAAGCTGGAACGTGCAGGCCGACCGCCTCGACCTCACGCCGTTGACACCGCTCGTCGATGCCCTGGCGCCACTGCCGGACAAGGTCATGGCCGTGGTCGATGGCCTGAATGTGACCGGCGCGTTGCGCAATGTGCGTCTGGTAGCCCGGCCCAAGGCAGAGGGTGACCAGCGCCTGCAGTTCGAAGCCAACCTGGAGAAGGTCGGTTTCGATGCCTATCACAATGCCCCGGCAGCCGGTAACGTCAGCGGCAGCATCAGCGGAGACCTTGGTCATGGCGAACTGCGCCTTGATACCGATGCGTTCATGCTGCACCTGTACCCGATCTTCGCCAAACCCTGGCATTACCAGAAGGCCAATGCGCGCCTGACCTGGGCCCTGGACAAGGAGGGTTTCACCCTGGTCGCGCCTTACCTCAAGGTACTGGGCGAGGAGGGCAAGATCGCCGGTGACTTCCTCATTCGCCTGTTGTTCGAAGAAGGCCGTGAAGACTACATGGACCTGCGCGTCGGCCTGACCGAAGGCGATGGCCGCTACACCGCCAAGTACCTGCCCGAGGTGCTCAGCCCGGCACTCGACGAATGGCTGCGCAGTGCGATCGTCAAAGGCACGGTGGACGAAGGCTACTTCCAGTACCAAGGCTCGCTGAACCATGGTGTCGCGCCGGAAGCCCGCAGCATCAGCCTGTTCTTCAAGGTGCGTGATGCAGCCCTGGACTTCCAGCCGGGCTGGCCGCAGGTGCAGCACGTGGATGGCGATGTGTTCATCGAGGACAGTGGTGTGCGCGTCAAGGCCCAGCGTGGCGTACTCCTCGACACCAAGGTCAGTAATGTGAGCGTCGATATCCCGCATGTCGACGAGGGCCAGCAAAGCCACCTGTACCTCGATGGTGACTTCGACGGGAGCTTGGGCGATGGCCTGAAGATCCTCAAGGAGGCTCCAATCGGCACCGGCGAGATATTTGCCGGCTGGGAGGGTGAGGGGCCGCTCAAGGGCAAGGTCAAGCTCGACATTCCGCTGGCTCGCGGGCAGCGGCCGAAAGTGCAGGTAGACTTTGCCACCGACGATGCGCGATTGAAGGTTGCGCCGCCGAGCCTGGAGTTGAGCCGCCTGAAGGGTGACTTCAGTTTCGATTTGGACAAGGGCCTGAGCGGCAAGGGCATCAGCCTGCAGGCCTTCGGCAAGCCGGTGACGGCGCAAATCACCGCCGAAGGCCAGCCCGGGCAGATGCAGACACGCGTCAACGCCAGCGGCCAGGTGTCGCTCAAGGCACTGACCGACTGGCTGCAGTTCAAGCAGGCCTTGCCGGCGTCCGGCGACCTGCCTTACCAGTTGCAGCTCAGCCTGGGTAGCCGGGACAACCGCCTGAGTGTCGATTCCAGCCTCAGGGGCTTGGCCATAGACCTGCCGGCACCGTTCGGCAAGGCAGCGGCCGATACCCGTGACACACGCTTCAGCATGACCCTCCAGGGGCCGGAGCGGCGCTTCGATGTCGCCTACACCGACCTTGCCCGCTTTGCCTACGCCGCGCCGGCCGAGAAGCTGGGGCAGGGCCGTGGCGAGTTGCTGCTGGGCACCGGTAACGCCCAGGTACCTGCCGGCCAGGGCCTGCGCGTGCGCGGGCACCTGGAGACGCTGGACCTGGGGCCCTGGCAGGAACAGGCGGCGCGCCTGGCCGGCGATGACCCGGGCGGTAGCGCGAGGCAGAACCTGCAAGGCGTAGACCTGAGCATCGGCCAGCTGAAAGCCTTTGGCCTGGACCTGAACCAGGCCGTGGTGCGCCTGGCCCGTGGCGGCCCCGCCTGGGATCTGCGCTTCGATAGCAAGGAAGTCATCGGCAACGCCCGGGTGCCGGATGCCAAGGGCGCGCCAATGGTGGTGCGCATGCAGACCTTGCGCCTGCCCGCCGCCAGCGCGGCGGAAAAGCAGGCAGAGGCACAGGCCGAGGAGGGCCCGGACCCGCTGGCTTCGTTCGACCCGCGCAAGGTTCCGGCGCTGGACCTGAGCATTGACAAGCTCTATCGCGGTGACGACCTGTACGGCAGTGCGTCGCTCAAGCTGCGGCCGACCGCGCGTGGCGTGACCGCCAGCGATATAGACCTCGACTTCAAAGGCCTGCGTATCGATGGTGGCGGTGGCTGGGAAGGCGAACCGGGCAGCACCAGCAGCTGGTACAAAGGGCGCCTGGACGGCAAGAACCTGGCGGATGTGCTCAAGGCCTGGGGCTTTGCACCGACCGTGACCAGCCGCGACTTCCGCCTGGATGTGGATGGCCGCTGGCCGGGTTCGCCGGCCTCGGTGAGCCTCAAGCGCTTCTCTGGCAGCATGGACGCAGCACTGCGCACCGGCCAGTTCGTGGAGGTTGAAGGCAGTGCCCAGGCGCTGCGGGTGTTCGGCCTGCTGAACTTCAACTCCATCGGTCGGCGCTTGCGCCTGGACTTCTCCGACCTGTTCGACAAGGGCCTGGCCTACGACCGTGTCAAAGGTTTGCTGGTAGCCAGTGACGGTGTCTATGTGACCCGCGAGCCAATCGCTGTGACCGGCCCGTCGAGCAACTTCGAGCTGGACGGTACCCTGGACCTGGTACGCGACCGGGTCGATGCCAACCTGCAGGTGAGCCTGCCAGTGACCAACAACTTGCCGCTGGCGGCCTTGATTGTCGGCGCGCCGGCCGTGGGCGGGGCGCTGTTCCTGGTGGACCGGCTGATCGGTGACCGGGTGTCACGCTTCGCCAGCGTGCACTACCGTGTCGAAGGTCCGGTGAAAGAGCCTAGAATCACATTTGTGAAACCTTTCGAGAAATCCCGCTAGGAGTGCCCATGAAGGCAGCTGTAATCCAGATGGTCAGCCAGGACGATGTGCTGGCCAACCTGCAGCGCGCCGGTGCCCTGTTGGAGCAGGCCGCCTCTGGCGGCGCACGGCTGGCGGTGCTGCCGGAAAACTTCGCTGCCATGGGCCGCAAGGACGCCGCTGCCATCGGCCGCGCCGAAGCGTTGGGCGAAGGGCCGATCCTGCCATGGTTGAAACGCACCGCCCGCGACCTCAAGTTATGGATTGTCGCCGGTACCTTGCCATTGCCACCGGTCGGCCAACCTGAAGCCAAGGCCCATGCCTGCTCGCTGCTGATCGACGAACACGGTGAGGTAGCGGCACGCTATGACAAGCTGCACCTGTTCGATGTGGACGTTGCCGACAATCGTGGCCGTTACCGCGAGTCCGACGACTATGCCCACGGCGCCCAGGTAGTGGTGGCTGATACGCCGGTGGGGCGGCTGGGGCTGAGCGTGTGCTACGACCTGCGCTTCCCCGAACTGTACAGCGCACTGCGCGCCGCCGGCGCGGAACTGATCACTGCGCCGGCCGCCTTCACTGCGGTAACGGGCGCGGCACATTGGGAAGTGCTTGTGCGCGCCCGTGCCATCGAGACCCAGTGCTACCTGCTGGCTGCGGCACAGGGCGGCACCCACCCGGGGCCACGGGAAACCCATGGCCATGCGGCGATCGTCGACCCCTGGGGGCGCATCGTCGCGGAACAGGCGCAAGGTGAAGCGGTGCTGCTCGCCGAGCGCGACATTGACGAACAAGCGTCCATCCGGGCGCGCATGCCGGTGGTATCGCACCGGCGCTTTTTCTCGCAGGGCGCGTTGCGGCCTGCGCACACCTCGGAGTGACTATGAGCCAGATGTTATCCACCGTCAGCGAGCAGCTCCTGGCCCCAGGCGGCTTGACCCTGGACAGCCTGCAGAGCGTGCTGGGTGAGTTGGCCGGCCCCGGCATCGATGCCGCCGACCTGTATTTCCAGGGCCAGATCTCGGAAACCTGGGCGCTGGAAGACGGCATCGTCAAAGAGGGCAGTTTCAACCTCGACCAGGGCGTGGGCGTGCGTGCCCAGTCCGGTGAAAAGACCGGCTTTGCCTACAGCAATGCAATCAACCTCGAAGCGCTGACCTCGGCCGCCCGTGCCGCCCGTTCGATCTCGCGTGCCGGGCAGAACGGCAAGGTGCAGGCCTTCCGCAGCCAGGATGTGACCGCGCTTTACCCGGCGGACAACCCGCTGGATGTGCTCAGCCGTGCCGAAAAGGTCGAACTGCTCAAGCGTGTCGACGCCGCCACCCGCACCCTTGACCCGCGTATCCAGCAGGTCAGTGTGAGCATGGCCGGGGTCTGGGAACGCATCCTGATCGCTGCGGCCGATGGCAGCCTGGCCGCCGACGTGCGCCCGCTGGTGCGCTTCAACGTCAGCGTAATCGTCGAGCAGAACGGCCGCCGCGAGCGTGGCGGGCAGGGCGGTGGCGGGCGTACCGACTACCGCTTCTTCACCGAAGAACGGGTCATGGGCTATGCCCGCGAAGCGCTGCGCCAGGCCCTGGTGAACCTGGAGGCGATCCCGGCACCGGCTGGTACCCTGCCGGTGGTGCTGGGTTCGGGCTGGTCGGGCGTGCTGCTGCACGAGGCTGTCGGCCATGGCCTGGAAGGTGACTTCAACCGCAAGGGCAGTTCGGCGTTCAGCGGCCGCATTGGCGAGAAGGTGGCGTCGAGCCTGTGCACCATTGTCGACGACGGCACCCTCGAAGGCCGCCGTGGCTCGCTGAGCGTGGATGACGAAGGCACCCCGACCGAGTGCACCACATTGATCGAGAACGGTGTGCTCAAGGGCTACATGCAGGACAAGCTGAATGCGCGCCTGATGGGCATGGCGGTGACCGGCAACGGCCGCCGCGAATCCTACGCGCACCTGCCGATGCCGCGCATGACCAACACCTACATGCGTGCGGGCGAAAGCGACCCGCAGGAAATCATCGCTTCGGTGAAGAAGGGTATCTACTGCGCCAACCTCGGCGGTGGCCAGGTGGACATTACCAGCGGCAAGTTCGTGTTCTCGACCAGTGAGGCCTACCTGATCGAAGACGGCAAGATTACCGCGCCGGTGAAGGGGGCGACCCTGATCGGCAACGGGCCGGAGGCGATGAGCCGGGTGTCGATGGTCGGTAACGACCTGGCGCTGGACAGCGGGGTAGGGACTTGCGGCAAGGACGGGCAGTCGGTGCCGGTGGGGGTCGGGCAGCCGACCTTGAAGCTGGATGCGATCACCGTGGGCGGTACAGGGGCGTGATGGCTTCAGGGACCGCTTTGCGGTCCATTCGCAGCACAAGGCTGCTCCTACAGGGATCGCGTATTTCTGTAGGAGCCGCCTTGTGCTGCGAATGGGCCGCAAAGCGGCCCCATGGCGATCAGCGCAATCCGCGCTGCAGCTCGTCGAGATCGCGGATGTACTTGAACACCTTGCGCGCGGCGGCAGGCGGCTTGTTCCGGGCCTTCTCGTGCTGGGCATGGCGTACCAGCGAGCGCAGCTGCTGGCGGTCGGTGTCGGGGTATTCGTTGACGAAGCGTTCGAGGTCTTCGTCGTTACCGTCGATCAACCGGTCGCGCCAGCGCTCCAGGCTGTGGAAGCGCTCATTGTACTGGCGGGTCGAGCTGTCCATCTGTTCGAGCAGAGCGTGGATGGCATCCAGGTCCTGCACGCGCATCAGCTTGCCGACAAACGACATGTGGCGTTTGCGGGCACCGTGAGCGGTGTGCTTGCTGGCTTCGGCCAGGGCCTTGCGCAGCTCGTCGGTCAACGGCAGGCGAGCCAGGGTATCGGCCTTGAGCGTGGTAAGGCGCTCGCCGAGTTCGACCAGCGCATGCAGCTCGCGCTTGATCTGGGTTTTGCTTTTTTCGCCGTCGAAGGCGTCGTCGTTTGAATCAACCATGGTGGCAGTCCGCTAGAAATCGCCGCCATGATAACCAGTCGGGGGCCGCTTGTCCGGCCCGGTCGTAGAATGACCCTCGCCGAACGCAGAATTTGAGTGGAGAGAACCATGAGTGCAGTCCAGAGCGTAGGTCCGAAGGACCTGCCAGCATTGCAGGAGCAGGTCGAGGCGATCATCGCCGAGGCGCGCCGCCAGGGGGCCAGCGCCTGCGAAGTGGCGGTGTCGCTGGAGCAGGGCCTGTCCACCACGGTACGTCAGCGAGAGGTCGAGACGGTCGAGTTCAACCGCGACCAGGGCTTTGGCATCACCCTCTATGTGGGCCAGCGCAAAGGCTCGGCCAGCACCTCGGCCAGTGGCCCGGAAGCGATCCGCGAAACCGTCGCCGCGGCCTTGGCGATTGCCAGGCATACCTCCGAGGACGAATGTTCCGGCCTGGCCGACGCAGCGTTGATGGCCCGCGATATCCCGGACCTGGACCTGTACCACGACTGGAACCTCGAGCCAGAGAAGGCCATCGAGATGGCCCTGGCCTGCGAAGCGGCGGCGTTCGACGCCGACCCGCGTATCCTCAATGCCGACGGTACCACCCTCAATACCCACCAGGGTTGCCGCGTGTATGGCAACAGCCATGGTTTCATCGGTGGCTACGCCTCGACCCGGCACAGCCTGAGCTGTGTGATGATCGCCGAAGGCGACGGCCAGATGCAGCGTGACTACTGGTACGACGTGAACCGGCAGGGCAACCTGCTGGCCGACCCGCGTAGCATCGGCATGCGCGCTGCCCAGCGTGCAGCCAGCCGTCTGGGGGCGCGGCCGGTGCCGACCTGCGAGGTGCCGGTGCTGTTCTCGGCCGAGCTGGCCGGTGGCCTGTTCGGCAGTTTCCTGTCGGCCATCTCCGGCGGCAACCTGTACCGCAAGTCGTCATTCCTGGAGGGGACCATCGGCCAGCGCCTGTTCCCCACCTGGCTGACCCTCGACGAGCGCCCGCACATTCCGCGGGCACTGGGCAGTGCCGCATTCGACGGCGATGGCCTGGCTACCTATGCCAAGCCGTTCGTCGACAAGGGTGAGCTGGTGTCGTACCTGCTGGGTACCTATTCCGGGCGCAAGCTGGGTTTGCCAAGCACGGCCAATGCCGGCGGCGTGCACAACCTGTTCGTCAGCCATGGGGTCGAAGACCAGGCGGCGCTGATCCGGCGCATGGGCCGAGGGCTGCTGGTGACCGAGTTGATGGGGCATGGCCTGAACATGGTGACGGGTGATTATTCCCGTGGCGCGGCGGGCTTCTGGGTCGAGAATGGCGAGATTCAGCACGCGGTGCAGGAAGTGACCATTGCCGGGAACATGAAAGACATGTTCCAGCAGATTGTCGCGATCGGCAGCGATCTTGAGACCCGCAGCAACATTCACACCGGGTCGGTGCTGATCGAGCGGATGACTGTGGCAGGTAGCTGATCCACAGCCTTTACCGGCCTCTTCGCGGGTAAACCCGCTCCTACAGGTACTGCACAAGACTGAGCCTTATGCGATTCCTGTGGGAGCGGTTTTACCCGCGAAGAGGCCGGTGCAGGCACTACAGAATTTTCAATGAAACCAAAGACCCGGCCCCCGCGCCGGGTTTTTTGTTCCATCAGCTTTCTATTGAAGTGATTCTATTTATCATTTAATAATTAATATCATTACCCAGTAACCCGGCGATGATGTTCATGAAACCCGTCCTCCGCGAACTGCCCTACCTGGAAAACTGGCGCTGGCTCAGCCGACGCATCCGCTGTGCGCTTGAGCCCGACGAACCGCGCCTGATCGAGCATTACCTGGCTGAAGGCCGTTACCTGGTGTGCTGCACCGAGACTTCGCCATGGACGGTGGCACTGACCTCCTTCCGCCTGCTGCTGGATACCGCCTGCGACCGCATGCTGCCCTGGCATTGGCGCTGCCTGTGCCTGGACCAGGCCTGGCGCCCATTGCTGGACCTGCGCAACCTCGACCGCGAGGCACAGAGCCAGCGCTGGCAGCCCTACGCCCTGCAGTTGGCCAATTGCCGCCTGCTGCCGTCGATTTCTCCCGATGAACTGATGCAAGGATTTGATGATGAGTGATACCCGTATCGAGCGTGACAGCATGGGCGAACTGCAGGTGCCGGCCCAGGCCCTGTACGGTGCCCAGACCCAACGCGCGGTCGACAATTTCCCGATCAGCGGCCAGCGCATGCCGGCCCAGTTCATTCGTGCACTACTGCTGGCCAAGGCTGCCGCGGCCAAGGCCAACGTCGAACTGGAACAGTTGTCGACCGCGCAAGGCAAGGCCATCGTAACAGCAGTCGAGCAACTCCTGGCGGGTGACTTCATCCAGCATTTCCCGGTGGATGTGTTCCAGACAGGTTCTGGAACCAGCTCGAACATGAACGCCAACGAGGTGATCGCCACACTGGCCAGTCGCGTGCTGGGTGAGGCCGTCAACGCCAACGACCACGCCAACTGCGGCCAGAGCAGCAACGACATCATCCCGACCACGATTCACGTCAGCGCCGCCCTGGCCTTGCACGAGCAGCTACTGCCCGCCCTGGCGCATCTGGTGCAGGTGATCGAGGCCAAGTCGGCACAGGTGCATCAGTACGTGAAGACCGGCCGCACCCACCTGATGGACGCCATGCCGGTGCGCATGAGCCAGGTGCTGGATGGCTGGGCGGCGCAGATCAATGGCGCCAAGGCACACATCGAAGCGACCCTGCCGAGCCTGCAGGCCCTGGCCCAGGGCGGCACGGCCGTGGGTACCGGCATCAACGCCCACCCGCAATTCGCTGCTGGTTTCGCCCGCCAGCTCAGCGGCCTGACCCAGGTCGAGTTCACCCCCGGGCAGAACCTGTTCGCCCTGATCGGCTCGCAGGACACCGCAGTGGCCCTGTCCGGCCAGCTCAAGACTGCCGCCGTGGCGTTGATGAAGATTGCCAACGACCTGCGCTGGATGAACTCTGGCCCGCTGGCCGGGCTGGGCGAAATCGAACTGCAAGGCCTGCAGCCGGGCTCTTCTATCATGCCTGGCAAGGTCAACCCGGTGATTCCAGAGGCCACCGCCATGGTCGCCGCCCAAGTGATCGGCAATGACGCCACCATCGCCATCGCTGGCCAGTCCGGCAACTTCGAGCTGAACGTGATGCTGCCGGTGATCGCCCGCAACCTGCTGGAGAGCATCGAACTGATGGCCAACGTTAGCCGCCTGCTGGCCGACAAGGCCATCGCCAGTTTCAAGGTCAACGAAAGCAAGCTCAAGGAAGCCCTGGCACGCAACCCGATTCTGGTCACGGCGCTGAACCCGATCATCGGCTACCTCAAGGCCGCCGAAATCGCCAAGACCGCTTACAAGCAAGGCCGTCCGATCATCGACGTGGCGCTGGAACACACCGACCTGTCGCGTGACCAGCTGGAAGCGCTACTGGACCCGGAAAAACTCACCGCCGGTGGTATCTGACACTGAGTCACGGCCCAAGCGTCAGCGGTGGCCGCGTTGGTCATCGCCCAACCCATGCCTACGGAATTCACTGATATGCCCCATACCTTGCCTGCACTGCCTTACGCTTACGCTGCGCTGGAACCGCACATCGACGCGCAGACCATGGAAATCCACCACACCAAGCACCACCAGACCTACGTCACTGGCCTCAACGCCGCCATCGAAGGCACCGAGTGGGCTGAGTGGCCGGTGGAAAAACTGCTCGGCGCGGTCGGGCAACTGCCGGAAAACCTGCGTGGTGCGGTGACCAACCATGGCGGTGGGCACGCCAACCACAGCCTGTTCTGGACCGTGATGTCGCCGCACGGCGGGGGAGAGCCGCAGGGCGCTCTGGCGCAGGCCATCGACGCCCAACTGGGCGGCTTCGATGCCTTCAAGGAGACCTTCACCAAGGCTGCGCTGACCCGCTTCGGCAGTGGCTGGGCCTGGCTCAGCGTGACCCCGCAGAAAACCCTGGTAGTGGAAAGCAGCGGCAACCAGGACAGCCCGCTGATGCACGGCAACACGCCCATCCTCGGCCTGGACGTGTGGGAGCATGCCTACTACCTGAAGTACCAGAACCGTCGTCCGGAATACATCGGTGCCTTCTACAACGTCATTGACTGGGCGGAAGTGGAGCGCCGCTACCTCGAAACCCTGAAGTGAGTCTCCCCGGTATGCGCTCCCAGATGATGTCTGTCAGCCGCGTGCGCCTGTTTCGCCTGTTTCGCCTGGCGCTCGGGACTTTGCTGTTGCTGGCAGGCACTGCGTTGCTATTGGCGCGCGGCTTCGCCTGGTTGGACCTGGCCTGGCCCGCTTGGGGCTGTGCATCGGTTTGCGCCGGATGATGGGGTGTTCACCGGCTTCGCTGTGGGAGCGGCTTTAGCCGCGAACATCGGCGCAGCCGGTGCCATGCACCGCGTTGGATTCTTCGCGGCTAAAGCCGCTCCCACAGGGTACGCGTACCGCTTGCGGATTCAGTTCTCTACGCGACAGCGCAGCCCAAAGGACTGGGCAATCTCCTAAAGGCTTTTTTGTGCAAAAAAGCTGTTCCCACACGGACCGTGCGGGCCTGCGAACTTTATTCGCCTTCGTCGAAATAATTGTTGATCAGTTCGACCAGCGCTGCCATGGCATCGTCGTCCTGCTCGCCTTCGGTATGCAGGTGCACCTGGGTGCCTTTGCCGGCCGCCAGCATCATCACCGCCATGATGCTCTTGCCATCCACCAGCTTGTCCGGCGCACGGCCAACCCTGACCTGGCAGGGGAAGCGGCCGGCGACGCCGACGAACTTGGCTGCCGCCCGGGCATGCAGACCCAGCTTGTTGATGATGGTGATTTCACGGGCGGGCATCGTGGGGCGGATCCTTGGGCTAGAGGTCGCGGTGGCGGACCTGGACGTTTTTCAGGGATTGCTGCAACAACTGGCCAAGGCGTTCGGTGATGTACACCGAGCGGTGGTGGCCGCCGGTGCAGCCAATGGCAATGGTGACGTAGGCACGGTTGCTGGCAGCGAAGCGGGGCAGCCACTTGAGCAGGTAGCTGGAAATGTCGTTGAACATCTCTTCGACATCCGGCTGTGCGGCCAGGTAGTCGATCACCGGTTGGTCGAGGCCGGAGTGCTCACGCAGCTCGGGCTTCCAGTAAGGGTTGGGCAGGCAGCGCACATCGAACACCAGGTCGGCATCGACCGGCATTCCTCGCTTGAAACCGAACGACTCGACCAGGAACGCGGTGCCAGGCTCGGGCTGGTTGAGCAGGCGCAGCTTGATCGAATCACGCAGCTGGTACAGGTTCAGGCTGGTGGTGTCGATCTTCAGGTCGGCCAGGTCTGCAATCGGCCCCAGCAATTCGCTTTCCACCCGGATCGCTTCCGCGAGCGAGCGGTTGGCGTTGGTCAGCGGGTGGCGTCGGCGGGTTTCCGAGAAACGCTTGAGCAGTACGTCTTCGTCGGCATCCAGGTACAGCACGTCGCAATGGATATGCCGGGCGCGGGCTTCTTCGAGCAACTCGGGGAAACGCGTCAGGTGGCTGGGCAAGTTGCGCGCGTCGATCGACACGGCGACCTTGGGTTGCTGCAACTCGGTGTTGATCAGCGCATTTTCCGCCAGTTGCGGCAGCAGCCCGGCGGGCAGGTTGTCAATGCAGTAGAAACCGTTGTCTTCCAGGACATCGAGGGCGGTGCTCTTGCCGGAGCCGGACCGGCCGCTGACGATGATCAGGCGCATGTTCAGTGCTCGTTCTGTACGTCCAGGACAACCTGGAACAGGGCCTCGCTGCTGGTGGCCGCACGCAGGCGATCACGGACCTCCTTGCGATCGAGCATGCTGGCAATCTGGCGCAGCAATTCCAGATGGGCATCGGTGGCGGCTTCTGGCACCAGCAGGACGAACAGCAGGTCCACCGGCGCGCCATCGATGGCGTCGTAGTCGATAGGCGCTTCCAGGTGCAGCAGGGCGCTGACCGGAGCGGAACATCCTTCAAGCCGGCAGTGCGGGATGGCGATGCCGTTGCCGAAACCGGTCGAACCGAGTTTTTCCCGGGCGACCAGTTTTTCGAAGACGTCTTGCATCTCCAGTTCGGGCACTTGTTCGGCGATGACGGTGGCGACCTTTTCCAGGGCGCGCTTCTTGCTGCCGCCCGGCACGTTCACGAGGGAACGGCCGGGGGTCAGGATGGTTTCAAGTCGGATCATGGATGAGGGGGATCAGCGGGCAGCTGCACCTTGCAGCAGGCTTTGCTGTTTTTCCTTGTGTTTTTTCAGTTGGCGGTCAAGCTTGTCGGCCAAGGCGTCGATCGCTGCATACATGTCTTCGTGTTCGGCGTTGGCAACCACTTCGCCGCCGGGAATCTGCAAGGTCGCCTCGACCTTCTGCTGCAGCTTCTCGACTTTCATGATGACCTGCACGTTGGTGATCTTGTCGAAGTGACTTTCCACGCGAGCGAGCTTTTCAAGCACATAATCGCGCAGTGGCTGGGTGACTTCTACATGCTGTCCACTGATATTGACTTGCATACAGCTTCTCCTTTGTTGCCCGTGCATAAAGAGGCAGGTCTTGCACCTGCCCCACAAACGCTGTGGCACATCTCAGGGGCTACATCAGTCGCTTGCGCTCGCTCGACGGTGCGATGCCGAGGGACTCGCGGTACTTGGCGACAGTGCGACGGGCTACCTGGATGCCTTGTGCCTCCAGTAAACCAGCGATCTTGCTGTCACTCAATGGCTTTTTCTGATTTTCCGCCGCAACCAGTTTCTTGATGATCGCGCGGATCGCCGTAGACGAGCATTCTCCGCCTTCGGAGGTGCTGACGTGGCTGGAGAAAAAGTATTTCAGTTCGTAGATGCCACGCGGGGTGTGCATGTATTTCTGCGTGGTTACCCGCGAAATGGTCGACTCGTGCATGCCCACCGCTTCGGCAATGTCATGCAGTACCAACGGCTTCATCGCTTCGTCGCCGTGGTCGAGGAAGCCGCGCTGGTGCTCGACGATCTGCGTGGCCACCTTCATCAGGGTTTCGTTGCGGCTTTGCAGGCTCTTGATGAACCAGCGCGCTTCCTGCAGCTGGTTGCGCATGAAGGTGTTGTCGGCGCTGGTGTCGGCCCGGCGCACAAAACCGGCGTACTGCGGGTTGACGCGCAGGCGCGGAATGGCCTCCTGGTTCAGCTCCACCAGCCAGCGGTCGCTGTCCTTGCGCACGATGACGTCGGGCACCACGTACTCGGGTTCGCTGGACTCGATCTGCGAGCCGGGGCGCGGGTTGAGGCTTTGTACCAGCTCGATGACCTGGCGCAGCTCGTCTTCCTTGATTTTCATGCGACGCATCAGCTGGCTGTAATCACGGCTGCCGAGCAGGTCGATGAAGTCGGTGACCAGGCGCTTGGCTTCCGTCATCCACGGGGTGCTGGCGGGCAGCTGACGCAATTGCAGCAACAGGCATTCGCCAAGGGTGCGGGCGGCAACGCCTGCTGGCTCGAACTGCTGGATGCGGTGCAGAACCGCTTCGACCTCGTCCAGCTCGATATCCAGCTCCGGATCGAAACCGGCGCAGATCTCCTCGAGGGTGTCTTCCAGGTAGCCCTGGCCGTTGATGCTGTCGATCAGGGTGACGGCGATCAGGCGGTCGGTGTCGGACATCGGAGCCAGGTTCAGTTGCCACAGCAGGTGGCTTTGCAGGCTTTCGCCGGCCGATGTGCGGGTGGTGAAGTCCCACTCGTCGTCGTCGTTGCTCGGCAAGCTGCTGGCACTGGTCTGGTAGATGTCTTCCCAGGCGGTGTCGACCGGCAGTTCGTTGGGGATGCGCTCGCTCCATTCACCGTCTTCCAGGGTGTCGGCACTGGTGGTGCTTTCCTGGAAGCTGTTGTCCTGGACTTCGGCGGCCGGCTTGTTCTCGGCGTTGTCCGCCATCGGGTCGCTGTTGTCGAAGTCGTCGCCGTCTTCCTGACGTTCGAGCATCGGGTTCGACTCCAGCGCTTCCTGGATTTCCTGTTGGAGGTCCAGGGTGGAGAGCTGGAGCAGGCGGATGGCCTGTTGCAACTGCGGTGTCATCGTCAGTTGCTGGCCCATTTTTAGGACGAGCGATGGTTTCATGGCTGGGGCTTAATACCTTGTTCGCCGGCGCGCATGCGCCATCCACTACACGAGGGCGCCGGGGCGCCAGATCAAGCAAGTTTTATGCCTTAAATTGTAGCGTTTGCCTAGAGTACCGTAACACTTTACCCCAGGTTCCAGGGCGATTTGCCAGTACTCCAGGCGCGTGCCGGGCTCAGAGCCGGAACTCGTGGCCCAGGTAAACTTCTTTGACCAGGTCGTTGGCCAGGATGGTTTCGGCGTCGCCTTCGGCGATCAGCCGGCCATCATTGACGATATAGGCGGTTTCGCAGATATCCAGGGTCTCACGCACGTTGTGGTCGGTGATCAGTACACCGATGCCCTTGGCCTTGAGGTGATGGATGATCTGCTTGATGTCGCCGACCGAAATCGGGTCGACACCGGCAAACGGTTCGTCCAGCAGGATGAACTTGGGTGCGGTCGCCAGTGCGCGGGCAATTTCCACGCGGCGGCGCTCACCACCGGACAGGCTCATGCCGAGGTTGTCGCGAATGTGGCTGATGTGGAATTCCTGCAGCAGGCTTTCCAGCTCTTTGCGCCGGCCGTCGCGGTCGAGTTCCTTGCGGGTCTCGAGGATGGCCATGATGTTGTCGGCCACCGACAGCTTGCGGAAGATCGAGGCTTCCTGCGGCAGATAGCCGATGCCCGCGCGGGCGCGACCGTGCATGGGCTGGTGGCTGACATCGAGGTTGTCGATCAGCACGCGCCCCTGATCGGCCTGGACCAGGCCGACGATCATGTAGAAGCAGGTGGTCTTGCCGGCGCCGTTGGGGCCGAGCAGGCCGACGATCTGGCCGCTGTCGATAGACAGGCTGACGTCACGTACGACTTGCCGCCCCTTGTAGCTCTTGGCCAGGTGCTGGGCTTTGAGGGTTGCCATTTACTCGGCCTTCTTCTTGGGCTGGATCACCATGTCGATACGCTGACGCGGCGAGGTCACGTTGCCACCACGACCGGCGGTCGCCACCTGGGTCTGGGTGTTGTAGACGATCTTCTCGCCTTCGGTGGTGTTGCCTTCGTTCTCGACCTTGGCGCGGTCGGTGAGTATCACCATGTCCTTCTGCGACTGGTACTGGATGGTCACCGCCCAGCCTTTCATCTTGTCCGGCTTGGCTGCGCTCTGCTGCTGCTCGAAGTAGGCCAGGTTGCCCACCGAGGTCACCACGTCGATGTCGCCGGAGGCGGAACGGGTGATGGTCACGGTGTTGCCTTTGATCATCATCGAACCCTGGGTGATGATCACGTCGCCGGTGTAGGTGGCCACGCCCTGCTTGTCGTCCAGGTGGGCGTTATCGGCCTGGATGCGGATAGGCTGGTCACGGTCATTCGGCAGGGCGAGGGCGCTCGCGCTTCCCAGTGCTGCGCTCAGGCTGAGCAAAAGGGGGAGGGTTTTAACGAGCCTCATACTGTCCTCTTCCGTTAGAGAGCAAGTCCATCTTGCCTTCTTTCAAATACGCTTTCATTCCTTTGCCCGTAGTTGTGCCACCGGCGCCGTCGATTCTAACGGCTTGCTCGGTCTGCGCATATTGCTTCTGCGGGAACACGGTCATGCGTGAGCTGGTAATGATCATTTCACGCTGCTTTTCGTCGGTGCGGGCGACCCGTACGTTGTCGATCAGTTCGACTTCGCTGCCGTCCGGGTTGACCTCGGCGCGGGTGCTCTGTACGTGCCACGGGTATTCGGTACCGCGGTACAGGTGCAGGTCCGGCGTGGTCAGCAGGGTGATTTCGCTGGCTTTCAGGTGTTCGACCTTGTCAGCGGTCATTTCGTACTGCAGCTTGCCGTCGGGCAGGAACTGCACGCTGTGGGCGTTGACTGCGTAGTAGTCGATGGCGCTTTCGTCGACCTGGGCCACAGGCTTGTCGAGGAAGCTTTCCGGGCTGACATTCCAGTAGCCGATCGCCACCAGCAGGGCGGCGATCACCGCGAGCAGCGCAATGTTGCGGGCTTTCTTGCTGAACATGGGCAGCCTTACAGGTAGTTGGCGTTGGCAGCGTCCAGGGTGCCCTGGGCCTGCATGATCAGTTCGCAGAATTCACGGGCCGCACCTTCGCCGCCACGTGCCTGGGTCACGCCATGGGCGTGCTGGCGAACGAACGGCGCGGCGTTGGCCACCGCCATGCCCAGTGCGACCCGGCGGATCACCGGCAGGTCGGGCAGGTCGTCGCCAAGGTAGGCCACTTGAGCATAGCTCAGGCCCAGTTCGGCGAGCAGGCCGTCCAGCACCACCAGTTTGTCCTCGCGGCCCTGGTACAGGTGCGGGATGCCGAGGTTCTTCGCCCGGCGCTCGACCACCGGGGTCTTGCGCCCGCTGATGATCGCGGTGGTCACGCCCGAGGCCATGAGCATCTTGATGCCCTGGCCGTCGAGGGTGTTGAAGGTCTTGAACTCGCTGCCGTCCTCGAGGAAGTACAGACGCCCGTCGGTGAGCACGCCGTCCACGTCGAACACTGCCAGCTTGATTTCCTTGCCGCGTTGCATGAGGTCCTGGTTCATTCCATCGCTCCTTTACATCACGCCGGCGCGCAGCAGGTCGTGCATGTTCAGGGCGCCAGTGGGGCGGTCCTCGCGGTCCACCACCACCAGAGCGCCGATCTTGTGGTCTTCCATGATCTTCAGGGCCTCGGCCGCGAGCATTTCGGCGCGGGCCGTCTTGCCGTGCACGGTCATGACCTGATCGATCAGGGTGGTGTGGACGTCGATGTTGCGGTCCAGGCTGCGGCGCAGGTCGCCGTCGGTGAAGATCCCGGCCAGCTTGCCGTCGGCTTCGACGATCACGGTCATGCCCAGGCCTTTGCGGGACATTTCAAGGAGTGCGTCCTTGAGCAGGGTGCCGCGGGGCACCTGGGGCAGTTCGTCGCCGGCGTGCATCACGTTCTCCACCTTGAGCAGCAGGCGGCGGCCCAGTGCACCACCCGGGTGCGAGAAGGCAAAGTCCTCGGCGGTGAAGCCGCGGGCTTCGAGCAGGGCAATGGCCAGCGCGTCGCCCAGCACCAGCGATGCGGTGGTGGAGGAGGTGGGGGCCAGGTTCAGCGGGCAGGCCTCTTGTTCGACGCGGGCGTCGAGGTTGACCTCGGCAGCCTGGGCCAGGGGCGAGTCCGGGTTGCCGGTCAGACTGATCAGCTTGATGCCCAGGCGCTTGATCAGCGGCAGCAGGGTGACGATTTCGGCGGTGCTGCCGGAATTCGACAGGGCAAGGATGACATCATCGCGGGTGATCATGCCCATGTCGCCATGGCTGGCTTCGGCCGGGTGCACGAAAAATGCCGGTGTGCCGGTGCTGGCCAGGGTGGCGGCGATCTTGTTGCCGATGTGCCCGGACTTGCCCATGCCGACCACGACGACCCGGCCCTTGCTGGCCAGGATCAGTTCGCAGGCCTTGACGAAATTGTCGTCGATGCGCGCCAGCAGGGCCTCTACGGCCTCGAGTTCCAGGCGCAGGGTGCGTTGGGCGGATTGGATCAGCTCGCTGGATTGGCTCATGTCGAAAAAGCAATGCCTGATGAAAAGGCGGCGATTATAGCTGCAATGAAAGAAACCCTCACGCTTTCGATTGCCGTGGTGAATGTCTCGCCAGCCTGTCGCAGGGCTGAACGACTCGCTAGCCGACCTTGGGGCGGCGCTGTCAGCGGTGCTATAGTTCGCCGCTATTCGGCCTGCCAGGGGCGCTTGTGCCTTCCAGATGGAGGCCGACGTCCATTAGGACGAGGCTGCACCAGCAAGGAGTCTAGATGAGTGTGGATAGCGCCTACGCGGTCGAGTTGAAGGGGGTTACCTTCAAACGTGGTTCGCGCAGCATTTTCAGCAACGTCGACATTCGCATCCCGCGCGGCAAGGTCACCGGTATCATGGGGCCATCGGGTTGCGGCAAGACCACGTTGCTCCGCCTGATGGGCGCGCAGTTGCGCCCCTCCAGCGGTGAGGTCTGGGTTGCCGGGCAGAACCTGCCGACGTTGTCGCGCAGCGACCTGTTCGACGCCCGCAAGCAAATGGGGGTGCTGTTCCAGAGCGGCGCGCTGTTCACCGATCTCGATGTGTTCGAGAACGTCGCGTTTCCGCTGCGCGTGCACACCCAGCTTTCGGACGAGATGATCCGCGATATCGTGCTGATGAAGCTGCAGGCCGTGGGGCTGCGCGGTGCCATCGACCTGATGCCCGACGAGCTGTCCGGTGGCATGAAGCGCCGTGTGGCGTTGGCCCGTGCGATTGCACTGGACCCGCAGATTCTCATGTACGACGAACCGTTCGTCGGCCAGGACCCGATCGCCATGGGTGTATTGGTGCGTCTGATCCGCCTGCTCAACGATGCCTTGGGTATCACCAGCATCGTCGTTTCCCACGACCTGGCGGAAACCGCCAGCATCGCCGACTACATCTATGTCGTAGGTGATGGCCAGGTGCTGGGCCAGGGGACGCCTGACGAGCTGATGGGCTCGGACAACCCGCGGATTCGCCAGTTCATGAAGGGCGACCCGGACGGCCCGGTGCCTTTCCATTTTCCTGCGCCTGACTACCGCGCCGACCTGCTGGGAGCGCGTTGATGCGCAGAAAATCCTTACTCGAACGTGTCCGCCTGCTGGGGCGCTCGGCCATCGACGTATTGGCGGTGCTGGGGCGCTCCTGCCTGTTCCTGTTCCATGCGCTGATCGGCCGTGGCGGCATCGGCGGCGGCTTCCAGCTGCTGACCAAGCAGCTGTACTCGGTGGGCGTGCTGTCGCTGGCGATCATCGTTGTGTCCGGGGTGTTCATCGGCATGGTGCTGGCGCTGCAGGGCTTCAGCATCCTGACCAAGTACGGCTCGGAGCAGGCGGTGGGGCAGATGGTCGCCCTGACCCTGCTGCGTGAGCTCGGCCCGGTGGTAACGGCGTTGCTGTTCGCCGGCCGTGCCGGTTCGGCGCTGACCGCAGAAATCGGCAACATGAAGTCCACCGAGCAGTTGTCGAGCCTTGAAATGATCGGCGTCGACCCGCTCAAGTACATCGTCGCGCCGCGCCTGTGGGCCGGTTTCATCTCGCTGCCGTTGCTGGCGCTGATTTTCAGCGTGGTCGGCATCTGGGGTGGATCGTGGGTGGCGGTGGACTGGCTGGGCGTCTACGAGGGCTCGTTCTGGGCCAACATGCAGAACAGTGTTTCGTTCACCGACGACGTGCTCAACGGGCTGATCAAGAGCCTGGTATTTGCCTTCGTCACGACCTGGATCGCCGTATTCCAGGGGTACGACTGTGAGCCCACCTCAGAAGGGATCAGCCGTGCCACCACCAAGACCGTGGTCTATGCCTCGTTGGCAGTGCTGGGTCTGGACTTTATTCTGACCGCCTTGATGTTTGGAGATTTCTGATGCAAAACCGCACCCTGGAAATCGGTGTCGGCCTGTTCCTCCTGGCCGGGATCCTGGCGCTGCTGCTGCTCGCCCTGCGTGTCAGCGGGCTGTCGGCCAGCCCGAGCAGCGATACCTATAAAGTTTATGCCTACTTCGACAATATCGCCGGTTTGACGGTCAGAGCTAAAGTGACCATGGCCGGTGTGACCATCGGCAAGGTTACCGCCATCGATCTGGACCGTGACTCGTACACCGGTCGGGTGACGCTGCAGCTGGACAAGTCGGTGGACAACCTGCCGACCGACTCCACTGCCTCGATCCTGACCGCCGGGTTGCTTGGCGAGAAGTACATCGGCATCAGCGTGGGCGGTGAGGACCAGGTGCTCAAGGACGGCGGGACCATCCACGACACCCAGTCGGCACTGGTGCTGGAAGATCTGATTGGCAAGTTCCTGCTCAACTCCGTTGGCAAGGAACCGAAAGAAGCGCAACCGGCTAATTAAGGAGTTTCCATGATTTCCATCCTGCGACGTGGCCTGCTGGTCCTGCTGGCAGCCTTCCCCCTGCTGACCGTGGCTGCGCAGACGCCACACGATGTGGTTCAGGGCACCACCACTGAACTGCTGGGCGACCTCAAGGCCAACAAGGAACAGTACAAGTCCAACCCCAATGCCTTCTACGATGCGCTGAACCGCATCCTCGGCCCGGTGGTGGACGCTGACGGTATTTCCAAGAGCATCATGACCGTCAAGTACTCGCGCAAGGCCACCCCCGAGCAGATGCAGCGCTTCCAGGAAAACTTCAAGCGCAGCCTGATGCAGTTCTATGGCAATGCCCTGCTCGAGTACAACAACCAGGGCATCACCGTCGACCCGGCCAAGGCTGATGACGGCAAGCGCGCCAGCGTTGGCATGAAGGTCACCGGCAACAACGGTGCCGTGTATCCCGTGCAGTACACGCTGGAGAACATCGGTGGCGAGTGGAAGGTGCGTAACGTGATCGTCAACGGCATCAACATCGGCAAGCTGTTCCGCGACCAGTTCGCCGACGCCATGCAGCGCAATGGCAACGACCTGGACAAGACCATCGACGGCTGGGCCGGCGAAGTGGCGAAGGCCAAGCAGGCCGCCGACAACTCGCCGGAGAAGACCGTCAAATGAGTGAGGCCGGTGTAAGCATGGCCGAGCCGGGCGTGCTGCGCCTGGCCGGCGTGCTGGACTACCGCAGCGGGCCGGTCCTGCGCAAGCAGGGCAAGGCGCTGATCGCGGCATGCCGCGAGGCGCAGCTGGTGCTCGATTGTTCGGCAGTGCAGCGTTCCACCAGTGTCGGCCTGTCGTTGCTGCTGGCCTTCATGCGCGATGCCCAGGCCGCCGGCAAGGGTTGTCAGGTGCGCAGCATGCCGGACGACATGCGGGAAATTGCCGAGGTCTATGACCTCGATGAAGTGCTGGCAACCTGATGGCCCGGCACGGATGATGGCCCCTCGGTCAGTGAAGCCCTCGTTGGGCTTCGCAGGCGAGGGGCTTTTTTGTATGATGGCCGACCCGTGCGCATCGGGCGCCGATTGAGGTTGAGCATGCAGGCCGTAGAAGTTAAAAGCTTCCTTGAAGAGAAATTGCCGGGTTCCCGGGTCGAAGTTGAAGGCGAAGGCTGCAACTTCCAGTTGAACGTGATCAGCGACGAGTTGGCTGGCCTGAGCCCGGTCAAACGCCAGCAGGCGATCTATGCTCACCTGAATCCGTGGATCGCCAATGGCAGCATCCATGCGGTAACCATGAAATTTTTCAGCAGCGCAGCCTGGGCTGAGCGCACCTGAGCCAACGTGGCGGCGAGATTCCAATGGACAAACTGATTATTACTGGCGGCGCTTGCCTTGATGGCGAGATCCGCATTTCGGGCGCGAAGAACGCAGCCTTGCCAATTCTGGCGGCGACCCTGCTGGCCGACGGCCCGGTCACCGTGGGCAACCTGCCGCACCTGCACGACATCACCACCATGATCGAGCTCTTCGGCCGCATGGGCATCGAGCCGGTGATCGACGAAAAGCTGGCGGTCGAGATTGACCCTCGCACCATCAAGACACTGGTTGCACCTTACGAGCTGGTCAAGACCATGCGCGCCTCGATTCTGGTGCTGGGCCCGATGGTTGCCCGTTTCGGCGAGGCCGAAGTGGCCCTGCCTGGCGGTTGCGCCATTGGTTCGCGCCCGGTCGACCTGCACATCCGTGGCCTCGAGGCCATGGGCGCGAAGATCGAAGTCGAAGGCGGCTACATCAAGGCCAAGGCACCTGAGGGTGGCCTGCGCGGTGCGCACTTCTTCTTCGACACCGTCAGCGTGACCGGTACCGAGAACATCATGATGGCCGCTGCCCTGGCCAAGGGCCGCAGCGTACTGCAGAACGCCGCGCGCGAGCCGGAAGTGGTCGACCTGGCCAACTTCATCAACGCCATGGGCGGCAAGGTCCAGGGCGCTGGTACCGACACCATCGTCATCGATGGCGTCGAGCGCCTGCACTCGGCCAACTACCGCGTGATGCCGGACCGTATCGAGACCGGTACCTACCTGGTTGCCGCTGCCGTGACCGGCGGCCGCGTCAAGGTCAAGGACACCGACCCGACCATCCTTGAAGCCGTACTGGAAAAACTCAAGGAAGCCGGCGCCGACATCAACACTGGCGAAGACTGGATCGAGCTGGACATGCACGGCAAACGGCCGAAAGCCGTCAACCTGCGTACCGCCCCGTACCCGGCGTTCCCGACCGACATGCAGGCGCAGTTCATCTCGCTCAACGCCATTGCCGAAGGCACCGGTGCAGTGATCGAGACGATCTTCGAAAACCGCTTCATGCACGTCTACGAAATGCACCGCATGGGCGCGCAGATCCAGGTCGAAGGCAACACTGCCATCGTCACTGGCGTCAAGGCGCTGAAGGGTGCCCCGGTAATGGCCACCGACCTGCGTGCTTCCGCCAGCCTGGTGCTGTCGGCGCTGGTAGCCGAAGGCGATACCCTGATCGATCGCATCTACCACATCGACCGTGGTTACGAGTGCATCGAAGAAAAACTGCAGATGCTGGGCGCGAAGATCCGTCGCGTACCGGGCTAGTCGTCTGCCTGGTGCATCCTGTGGGGGTGGGATTTGCCCGCTTTCGCAGGATGTGCCTAACGAATTGAATGCGGTCGGGCTCGACGCCCGGCCGGCAGTAGCCGCTTAAGGACCGACGTTCCAATGTTGACCATCGCGCTTTCCAAAGGCCGTATTCTCGACGATACCCTGCCGTTGCTGGCCGAGGCCGGTATCGTGCCGACCGAGAACCCGGACAAGAGCCGCAAACTGATCATCCCCACCACGCAGGACGATGTGCGCCTGCTGATCGTGCGTGCGACCGACGTGCCGACCTATGTCGAGCATGGTGCCGCCGACCTGGGTGTGGCCGGCAAGGATGTGCTGATGGAGTACGGCGGCCAGGGCCTTTACGAGCCCCTGGACCTGCAGATTGCCCGTTGCAAGCTGATGACCGCTGGCGTGGTCGGCGCACCCGAGCCCAAGGGCCGTCTGCGCGTGGCTACCAAGTTCGTCAACGTAGCCAAGCGCTACTACGCCGAACAGGGCCGCCAGGTCGACATCATCAAGCTGTACGGCTCGATGGAACTGGCTCCGTTGATCA
Source organism: Pseudomonas sp. s4 (assembly GCF_046764235.1). Classification (NCBI taxonomy): domain Bacteria; kingdom Pseudomonadati; phylum Pseudomonadota; class Gammaproteobacteria; order Pseudomonadales; family Pseudomonadaceae; genus Pseudomonas; species Pseudomonas sp. s4. The sequence continues at coordinate 1,159,488 of NZ_CP177209.1, forward strand.
ACCTCGCCGACAAGATCATCGACGTGGTCGACACCGGCAACACCCTGCGTGCCAACGGCCTGGAGCCCCAGGAACTGATCGCCACGATCAGCTCGCGCCTGGTGGTCAACAAGGCCTCCATGAAAATGCAGCACGCCCGTATCCAGAGCCTGATCGACACGCTGCGCGGAGCGGTCGAATCGCGACACCGCGGCTGACTCTCTACCGACTGCGCGCGGCCTTCGCTGCCGCGCCCGTCTATCCGCGTCATAGCCATTTTTCTCGGGTGCCCGCGCGGATGGACTGGTAGCCTAGGGCGCCTGAGCATTCGCCAATAATCGAGGCCCTCGCCATGACCGTGTCCACTGCAATTGCCCGTCTCAACGCTGCTGATCCGGATTTCGCCCGACATCTGGATCATCTGCTGAGCTGGGAAAGTGTGTCCGATGACGCGGTCAACCAGCGCGTGCTCGACATCATCAAGGCCGTGCGCGAGCGCGGCGATGCGGCACTGGTGGAATTCACCCAGCGTTTCGATGGTGTCGATGCCAAGTCCATCGATGACCTGATCCTCGGTCGCGAGCGCCTGGAGCTGGCGCTGACCCGCATTACCCCGGCCCAGCGCGAAGCCCTGGAGAAGGCCGCCAACCGTGTGCGCATGTACCACGAGCGGCAGAAGCAGGACTCCTGGCAGTACACTGAGGCCGACGGCACCGTGCTCGGCCAGAAGGTCACCCCGCTGGACCGCGCCGGCCTGTATGTGCCGGGTGGCAAGGCGTCGTACCCGTCGTCGGTGCTGATGAACGCCATCCCGGCCAAGGTCGCCGGCGTAGCCGAAGTGGTGATGGTGGTGCCGACCCCGCGTGGCGAGGTCAACGAACTGGTGCTGGCGGCTGCCTGCATCGCCGGTGTCGACCGTGTGTTCACCGTCGGCGGCGCCCAGGCTGTCGCCGCGCTGGCCTACGGTACCGAAAGCGTGCCGCAGGTGGACAAGATCGTCGGCCCGGGCAACATCTACGTCGCCACCGCCAAGCGCCACGTGTTTGGCCAGGTGGGTATCGACATGATCGCCGGCCCGTCGGAAATCCTCGTGGTATGCGACGGCCAGACCGACCCGGACTGGATCGCCATGGACCTGTTCTCCCAGGCCGAGCACGATGAAGATGCCCAGGCCATCCTGGTCAGCCCGGACGCCGCCTTCCTCGACCGCGTTGCCGCCAGCATCGACAAGTTGCTGCCGACCATGGAACGTGCCGAGATCATCGAGAAGTCGATCAATGGCCGTGGCGCGCTGATCCAGGTGCGTGACATGCAACAGGCCATGGAAGTGGCCAACCGCATTGCCCCGGAGCACCTGGAGCTGTCGGTCGCCGACCCGCAGGCCTGGCTGCCGCACATCCGCCACGCTGGCGCGATCTTCATGGGCCGCCACACCAGCGAAGCGCTGGGCGACTACTGCGCAGGGCCCAACCACGTGCTGCCGACCTCCGGTACCGCGCGTTTCTCGTCGCCGCTGGGGGTGTATGACTTCCAGAAGCGTTCGTCGATCATTTTCTGCTCCGAGCAGGGCGCGTCCGAGCTGGGCCACACCGCCTCGGTCCTGGCCCGTGGCGAGTCGCTTACCGCCCACGCCCGTAGCGCTGAATACCGCATTCTGACCCAAGAGAAGGGGAACTGAGCATGAGTCGATTCTGGAGCCCCTTCGTCAAGGACCTGGTGCCTTACGTGCCGGGCGAACAGCCCAAGCTGGCCCGCCTGGTCAAGCTGAACACCAACGAAAACCCCTACGGCCCGTCGCCCAAGGCGCTGGAGGCCATGCGCGGCGAGCTGAACGACAACCTGCGCCTGTACCCGGACCCGAATGGTGACCGGCTGAAGCAGGCGGTGGCCGAGTACTACGGCGTGACCCCGGCACAAGTGTTCGTCGGCAACGGCTCGGACGAGGTACTGGCGCACATCTTCCACGGGCTGTTCCAGCACGACGCACCGCTGCTGTTCCCGGACATCAGCTACAGCTTCTACCCGGTCTACTGCGGTCTTTACGGTATCGCCTTCGAGCAGGTGGCTTTGGACGAGCAGTTCCAGATTCGCATCGAGGACTACAACAAGCCCAACGCCGGCATCATCTTCCCCAACCCCAATGCGCCGACCGGCTGCCTGATGCCGCTGCAGGCGGTGGAGCAGTTGCTGCAAGCCAACCGTGATTCGGTGGTGGTGGTGGATGAAGCCTACATCGACTTCGGTGGCGAAACGGCGATCAGCCTGGTGGACCGCTACGACAACCTGCTGGTCACCCAGACCCTGTCGAAGTCGCGCTCGCTGGCGGGGCTGCGGGTTGGCCTGGCGGTTGGCCACCCGGACCTGATCGAAGCGCTGGAGCGGATCAAGAACAGCTTCAACTCCTACCCGCTGGACCGTGCCGCGATCGTCGGCGCAGCGGTGGCGTTCGAGGACCGCGAGTACTTCGAAGAAACCTGCCGCAAGGTGATCGACAGCCGCGAGGTATTGGTCGGGCAACTGCGGGCCAAGGGCTTCGAAGTGCTGCCGTCGGCGGCCAACTTCATCTTCGCCCGCCACCCGCAGCACGATGCCGGTGAGTTGGCTGCACGCCTGCGCGAGCAGGGGGTGATTGTGCGCCACTTCAAGCAGCCGCGTATTGCCCAGTTCCTGCGCATCACCATCGGTACGCCAGAGATGAACCAGGCGCTGCTCGATGCGTTGACTTGACGCCATCCACTGCCCTGCGCGGTCCTTGTAGGAGCGGCCTTGTGTCGCGAAAGGGCCGCAAAGCGGCCCCAGCAGTTTTTGCATCTGCGCTGAAATCCAGGGGCCGCTTTGCGGCCCTTTCGCGACACAAGGCCGCTCCTACAAAAAATCGCGCCAGGTTTTTAATCGCTGCTCTCTTCAATGACAAACACTTTGTCCACCGGTATGCTGCGCCAATTCATCGGATGATTGGTTGAGTTGCATGAGTACCGAATTGACCAAGCGCTCCCTGGTCGAACTGGCCGTCGAGCGCATGCGCGAACGCATCGTGCTGGGCGACTGGCAGGTTGGCCAGCGTTTGCCGACCGAGCCGGAACTGGCCCTGCAGTTGGGCATAAGCCGCAACACCGTACGCGAGGCCATGCGTGTGCTGGCGTTCAGTGGCCTGGTGGAGATTCGCCAGGGGGATGGCAGCTACCTGCGCACGGCCCAGGACCCGCTACAGGCGGTGCAGGCGATGTCACGCTGCACGCCCGAGCAGGCCCGTGAGACCCGGCACATCCTTGAAGCCGAGGCCATCGGCCTGGCCGCGCTGCGCCGAACCGACGCCGATCTTCAGGCGCTTCGTGATGCCCTGGCCAACAGTGCCGGGCATTTTCACGGTGATATCGATGCCTATGTGGCCTGCGACCTGGTGTTTCACCAGCGGCTGGTCGATGCCGCCCATAACCCGGCCTTGAGTGAGCTGTACCGATACTTTTCCGGGGTGGTGGCTGCCGCGCTGCAGCACAACATGGCAACCGTGCCGCGCTGCCAGGCCACGTTCGACCTGCATGGGCAGATCCTTGCCGCAATCGAGCAACGCGATGCGGAGCAGGCCAAGCGCCTGAGCCGTACCCTTATCGAATCCTGACTCCGAGAAGGCCATGGCTGATTCCATCACCCGTAACACCCCACCGAGCGAGCGGGACCTCGATGAGTTGCTGATCGACGCCGAGGCTGACGACGAGCAGGTCCAACAGCAGCCGGTACAGATACAGCGGCCTTGGCTGTTGTTGCTCGGTCTGGTGCTGGTGGCATTGAACCTGCGCCCGGCATTGTCGAGCATGGCGCCGGTGCTGGGCCAGGTGTCCGAAGGCTTGGGGCTGAATGCCTCGCAGGCCGGTTTGCTGACCACCTTGCCAGTGCTGTGCCTGGGCCTGTTCGCTCCCTTGGCGCCGGTGCTGGCGAGGCGTTTTGGCAGCGAGCGGGTGATCCTCGGCATCCTCGCCACCCTGGCGCTTGGCATCGTCGTGCGCAGTAGCCTGGGGGCCACCGGGGTGTTCCTCGGCAGCCTGATGGCCGGGGCCAGTATCGGCATCATTGGCGTGCTGTTGCCGGGCATCGTCAAGCGCGATTTCCCGCAACACGCTGGCACCTTGACCGGCGTATACACCATGGCGCTGTGCCTGGGCGCCGCCATGGCTGCAGGCGCCACGGTGCCTCTGGCCCAGCACTTCAATGACAGATGGGCGCTGGGGCTTGGCTTCTGGATGCTGCCGGCCCTGCTGGCCATGCTGGTATGGCTGCCGCAGGCCCGCCAGGGTCATGGCCTGCACAAGGTGGCTTATCGCGTGCGTGGGCTATGGCGGGACCCGCTGGCCTGGCAGGTGACCCTGTACATGGGCCTGCAGTCGTCACTGGCCTATATCGTCTTTGGCTGGTTGCCATCGATCCTGATCGGTCGCGGCCTGAGCCCGACCGAGGCGGGGCTGGTGCTGTCGGGGTCGGTAATCGTGCAGCTGGTCAGTTCGCTCAGTGCGCCCTGGCTGGCCACTCGCGGCAAGGACCAGCGCCTGGCCATCGTGCTGGTCATGCTGATTACCCTGACCGGCCTGTTCGGTTGCCTGTATGCGCCGCTTTCCGGGCTGTGGGGCTGGGCGGTTGTGCTGGGCCTGGGGCAGGGCGGTACCTTTGCCCTGGCGCTGACCTTGATCGTGCTGCGCTCGAAGGATGCCCATGTCGCGGCGAACCTGTCGAGCATGGCGCAGGGGGTGGGTTATACCCTGGCGTCGATGGGGCCGTTTGCGGTGGGGCTGGTACATGACCTGACCGGGGGCTGGGTGGCAGTGGGGTGGATTTTTGCCGTGCTGGGGGCGGGGGCCATCGTGTTCGGCCTGGGGGCTGGGCGGGCTTTGCATGTGCAGGTGAGCAGCGAGAAAGTCTGAAGCTGATATTGGCAGTGCTGGCCCTTTCGCGGGTAAACCCGCTCCTACAGGGATCGCACATAGCTTGAAGCCGTGATGTATCCGCGAAAGGGCCGGTACTGGCATAAGCAACCGGGGCAGATTATCGTGCTGCTTTCATCCCCAGGACGGACCAGCCCACATGAGCGACGCCAACCGCGACCTGATCACCCGCTTCTACCAGGCCTTCCAGCGCCTGGACGCCGAGGCCATGGTCGCCTGCTACAGCGACGATATCGTCTTCAGCGACCCGGTCTTCGGCACCTTGCGTGGCAAGGATGCAGGCGACATGTGGCGAATGCTCACCAGCCGGGCCAAGGACTTCACCCTGACCTTCGACAACGTCCGCGCCGATGAACGCACGGGCGCCGCACATTGGGTGGCCACCTACCTTTTCAGCCAGACCGGCCGCATCGTGGTCAATGATATCCAGGCGCGTTTCGTGATCCGTGACGGTTTGATCTGCCAGCACGATGACCACTTCGACTTGTGGCGTTGGTCGCGGCAGGCGCTGGGTGTGCCTGGCATGCTGCTGGGCTGGTCGCCGCTGGTGCAGAACAAGGTACGCCAGCAGGCGTTCAAAGGATTGCGAGCATTCCAGCAGGCCCAGGGTGAGTGACCCCGTTGAAATTGCCGCCAGCAAACCCTGGTATGTCTACTTGGTAAGGGCTGCCAATGGATCGCTGTATTGCGGTATCAGCGATGACCCGCAGCGGCGCTTTCTGGCGCACCAGAAAGGGCAGGGCGCGCGTTACTTCAAGACCAGCCCGGCCCAGGCGCTGGTGTATGTGGAGCAATGGCCGGACAAGGGCGAGGCGTTACGCCAGGAGCGGCTGGTGAAGCGGCTGCGCAAGTCGGCGAAGGAGGCGTTGGTGGCCTCCTATGGCGCAGTAGTGGCTGCTAATTAGGGCCGCTTCGCGCCCCATCGCCGGCAAGCCAGCTCCCACTTCGACTGCATAGACCTCAGGCCTGTGCAGTACCTGTGGGAGCTGGCTTGCCGGCGATGGGCTGCGCAGCAGCCCCGGGGTCATCAGTCCTTGCGCCGCTTCAACTGATCCACCAAGGTGGTCGGAAGGCCCTTGATGATCAAGGTCCCTGCCGCTTCGTCATACTCGACCTTGTCCCCCAGCAGGTGCGCTTCGAAGCTGATCGACAACCCCTCGGCACGGCCGGTGAAGCGGCGGAACTGGTTGAGGGTGCGCTTGTCCGCAGGGATTTCCGGCGACAGACCGTAGTCCTTGTTGCGGATGTGGTCGTAGAACGCCTTGGGCCGATCCTCGTCGATCAGGCTGGACAGCTCCTCCAGCGTGACCGGTTCGCCGAGCTTGGTCTGGGTAGTGGCGTACTCGACCAGGGTCTGGGTTTTTTCGCGGGCGGACTCTTCCGGCAGGTCTTCGCTCTCGACGAAGTCGCTGAAGGCCTTGAGCAGGGTGCGGGTTTCGCCCGGGCCGTCGACGCCCTCCTGGCAGCCGATGAAGTCACGGAAGTAGTCCGAGACCTTCTTGCCATTCTTGCCCTTGATGAACGAAATGTACTGTTTGGAGTTCTGGTTGTTCTTCCACTCCGACAGGTTGATGCGCGCCGCCAGGTGCAGCTGGCCAAGGTCGAGGTGCCGCGAAGGCGTCACATCAAGCTCGGCGTTCACTGCCACACCTTCGCTGTGGTGCAGAAGGGCGATCGCCAGGTATTCGGTCATGCCTTGCTGGTAGTGGGCAAACAGGATGTGGCCGCCGGTGGACAGGTTGGACTCTTCCATCAGCTTTTGCAGGTGCTCCACGGCCACACGGCTGAAGGAGGTAAAGTCCTTTTCTTCGTCCAGGTACTGCTTCAGCCAGCCGCTCAGCGGGTAGGCGCCGGACTCGCCGTGGAAAAAGCCCCAGGCCTTGCCTTGCTTGGCGTTGTAGCTGTCATTGAGGTCGGCCAGAAGGTTTTCGATGGCGTCGGAGGCAGCCAGTTCGGAATCGCGGGCATGCAGCACGGCGGGGCTGCCATCGGGCTTTTTGTCGATCAGGTGAACGATGCAATGACGGATTGGCATGGAATTCTCGGCGAGCTGCAAAAGTTGTCCAGTTTACCCTAGACACCAGGTGATGCAGTGGCCGGATGTTGGCAGAAATGCCGGTTGTTCGTTTTTTGTTCAATTTTGTGCGTTTTAGGCTAAAACCCCCGAAAAACCTGCATTAAATCGAAGCGTGCAGCGGATATTTATCTGCTCCTGTGGTAGCTTTGCGCGGTCTTGCGCCCCTTGTGTGGCGCATTGCTGGCAGCGTGCTGTCGTCGTGTCGAACCAAACGTCGATTTGCGTATCTACATACGCGATTGGCGCGGCCCTCCACTTTCAGGGGCTGGCCCGATAACGTCGTAGTCCGCTGCATAACCATCGAATTTGATAGGGAAGGAACACCACCATGGCATTGACCAAAGACCAACTGATTGCCGACATCGCCGAATCGATCGCCGCGCCCAAAGCCACCGCCAAGAACGCTCTGGAGCAACTGGGCCAGATCGTTGCCGACCAGCTGGAAAACGGCGCTGAAATCACTCTGCCAGGTATCGGCAAACTGAAAGTCGCTGAGCGTCCTGCCCGTACCGGCCGCAACCCTTCGACTGGCGCTGCCATCGAAATCGCTGCCAAGAAAGTCGTCAAGTTCGTTCCGGCCAAAGTGCTGACCGACGCCATCAACAAGTAATTGTTGAAGCTTTGACGAAACCGCGCCCGGCTTGCCCGGACGCGGTTTTTTCATGCCTGGGTTTTACGCCCGGCGTGCCAGGCCTGGCGCGCCTCGTCGTCGTGGAAGCTCCAGGCGACCATGCGGCTTTGCTTCTGCCCCTGGCCCATTTCACTGATGCGCACGGCCTTGGCGCCCGCTTTCCTGAGCGCAGCCTCGATCCCCGGCAAGTTGCTGGCCTTGGACACCAGGCTGGTGAACCACAGTACCCGTTCGGCGTACTGCACGCTTTCACTGACCAGTTGGCTGACAAAGCGGATCTCGCCGCCCTCGCACCACAGTTCGTTGTTCTGGCCACCGAAGTTGAGCACCGGCAGCTTGCGCTTGGGGTCCTGCTTGCCGAGGTTCTTCCACTTGCGCTGGCTACCACGGGTGGCTTCGTCGCGTGAGGCATGGAAGGGTGGGTTGCACAGGGTCAGGTCGAAGCGTTCGCCCTCCTGCAGCAGGCCGCTGAGGATGTGCGCACGGTTGGCCTGTTGGCGCAGGGTGATGGCCTTGCCCAGGCCGTTGGCCTGGACGATGGCCTTGGCCGAAGCCAGGGCCACGGGGTCGATGTCCGAGCCAAGGAAGCGCCAGCGGTAGTCGCTGTGGCCCAGCAACGGGTAGATGCAGTTGGCCCCCACGCCGATGTCCAGCGCACGCACCTGGGCGCCCTTGGGAATCTCGCCGGCATTGTCATCGGCCAGCAGGTCGGCGGCGACGTGGATGTAGTCGGCGCGGCCAGGAATCGGCGGGCACAGGTAGTCGGCGGGGATATCCCAGTGCTGGATGCCGTACTGGGCCTTCAGCAGAGCACGGTTGAACACCCGTACGGCCTCGGGGTTGGCGAAGTCGATGCTGGGTTTGCCGTGGGGGTTGGTGATGGTGAAGCGCGCCAGGTCAGGGTGGGCCTTGATCAGGCTGGGGAAGTCGTAGCGGCCCTGGTGGCGGTTGCGCGGGTGCAGGGTGGGTTTGTTCGGGGTCATGGCAGTGTCCAGCCCTATACGAGCGGTGGCTGATAGAGCCTGGGGCTGCTTTGCAGCCCTTTCGCGACACAAGGCCGCTCCTACAGGATAGCGGCGCCCTTCAGACCGGCGCCGTCCCTGTAGGAGCGGCCTTGTGTCGCGAAAGGGCCGCAAAGCGGCCCCAGCTTTTCTCTAGTGATTAAAGCGCTGCAATCCGCGCATGCTGCTCGGTGAAGTTGGCCAGGGCCTGTTCGGACTCGGCCAGCTTGGCGCGTTCCTTCTCGATCACGGCAGGTGGTGCCTTGTCGACGAAGGCGGCGTTGGACAGCTTGCCACCCACGCGTGCCACTTCACCCTGCAGGCGCTGGATTTCCTTGTTCAGGCGCGCCAGCTCGGCATCCTTGTCGATCAGGCCGGCCATTGGCACCAGCACTTGCAGGTCACCGACCAGGGCGGTGGCCGACAGCGGCGCTTCGTCGGCATCGCCCAGTACGGTGAACGATTCGACCTTGGCCAGCTTCTTCAGCAGGGCTTCGTTTTCCTGCAGGCGACGCTGGTCGTCGGCGTTGGCGTTCTTAAGGAACAGCGGCAGCGGCTTGCCCGGGCCGATGTTCATTTCGGCGCGGATGTTGCGCAGGCCGACCATCAGCTCCTTGAGCCACTCGATGTCGCCTTCGGCGGCAGCATCGATGCGGCTTTCATTGGCCACCGGCCATGGCTGCAGCATGATGGTCTTGCCTTCGATGCCGGCCAGCGGCGCGATGCGCTGCCAGATTTCTTCGGTGATGAACGGCATGAACGGATGCGCCAGGCGCAGCGCCACTTCCAGCACGCGCACCAGGGTGCGGCGGGTGCCACGGGCGCGCTCGACCGGGGCGTTCTCGTCCCACAGCACCGGCTTGGACAGCTCCAGGTACCAGTCGCAGTACTGGTTCCAGATGAACTCGTACAGCGCTTGGCTGGCCAGGTCGAAGCGGAACTGCTCCAGCTGGCGGGTCACTTCGGCTTCGGTACGCTGCAGCTGCGAGATGATCCAGCGGTCGGCCAGCGACAGCTCGTAGGCCTCACCGTTCTGGCCGCAGTCCTCGCCCTTGTCCAGCACGTAGCGGGCGGCGTTCCAGATCTTGTTGCAGAAGTTGCGGTAGCCTTCGACGCGGCCCATGTCGAACTTGATGTCGCGGCCGGTGGAGGCCAACGAGCAGAAGGTGAAGCGCAGGGCGTCGGTGCCGTAGCTGGCGATACCTTCGGGGAACTCGGCCTTGGTCTGCTTGGCGATCTTCTCGGCAAGCTTGGGCTGCATCATGCCGCTGGTGCGTTTTTCCAGCAGGGCGTCGAGGGTGATGCCGTCGACGATGTCCAGCGGGTCCAGCACGTTGCCCTTGGACTTGGACATCTTCTGGCCCTGGCCGTCACGTACCAGGCCGTGCACGTACACGGTCTTGAACGGTACCTGCGGGGTGCCATCCTCGTTCTTGATCAGGTGCATGGTCAGCATGATCATGCGCGCAACCCAGAAGAAGATGATGTCGAAGCCGGTCACCAGCACGTCGGTGGAGTGGAATTTCTTGAGGAACTCGGTCTGTTCCGGCCAGCCCAGGGTAGAGAAGGTCCACAGGCCCGAACTGAACCAGGTGTCGAGTACGTCGTCGTCCTGGCGCAGGACCACGTCGGCGCCCAGGTTGTGCTTGGCGCGCACTTCTTCCTCGTTGCGGCCGACATAGACCTGGCCGGCCTCGTCGTACCATGCCGGGATGCGGTGGCCCCACCACAGCTGGCGGCTGATGCACCAGTCCTGGATGTCACGCATCCAGGAGAAGTACATGTTCTCGTACTGCTTGGGCACGAACTGGATGCGGCCATCTTCCACTGCGGCGATGGCAGGTTCTGCCAGCGGCTTGGTGGAAACGTACCACTGGTCGGTCAGCCACGGCTCGATGACGGTGCCCGAACGGTCGCCCTTCGGCACTTTCAGCGCGTGGTCGTCGATGCTGACCAGCAAGCCCTGGGCATCCAGGTCGGCGACGATCTGCTTGCGTGCGACGAAGCGGTCGAGGTTGGCGTACTGGGCCGGCAGGCGGGTGTCCACCTGCTCGTTGACGCTGCCGTCGAGGTTGAAGGCCTGCGCGCTGGCCAGCACGAAGGCATTCTTGTCGAAGATGTTCAGCAGCGGCAGGTTGTGGCGTTTGCCGACTTCGTAGTCGTTGAAGTCGTGGGCCGGGGTGATCTTCACGCAGCCGGTACCGAACTCTGGGTCGCAGTAGTCGTCGGCGATGATCGGGATGCGGCGGCCGACCAGCGGCAGTTCGACGAACTTGCCGATCAGTGCCTGGTAGCGCTCGTCGTTCGGGTTGACCGCCACGGCCGCGTCACCCAGCAGGGTTTCCGGACGGGTGGTGGCGACGACCAGGTAGTCCTTGCCTTCGGCGGTCTTGGCGCCATCGGCCAGTGGGTAGCGCAGGTTCCACAGGTGGCCCTTCTCGTCGTGGTTTTCCACTTCGAGGTCGGAGATGGCCGTGTGCAGCTTGGTGTCCCAGTTGACCAGGCGCTTGCCACGGTAGATCAGGCCGTCTTCATGCAGGCGCACGAAGGCTTCCTTGACCGCTTCGGACAGGCCGTCGTCCATGGTGAACCGCTCGCGGCTCCAATCGACCGACGAGCCCAGGCGGCGGATCTGACGGCTGATGTTGCCACCGGACTGGTCCTTCCATTCCCAGACCTTTTCCAGGAACTTTTCGCGGCCCAGGTCATGCCGGTTCTGGCCCTTGGCCTCAAGCTGGCGCTCGACCAGCATCTGGGTGGCGATACCGGCGTGGTCGGTGCCTGGCTGCCACAGGGTGTCGCGGCCTTGCATGCGGCGGAAACGGATCAGGGCGTCCATGATCGCGTTGTTGAACCCGTGGCCCATGTGCAGGCTGCCGGTCACGTTCGGCGGCGGGATCATGATGGTGTAGGACTCGCCTGCACCTTGTGGGGCGAAATAGTTCTCGGACTCCCAGGTGTTGTACCAGGAAGTTTCGATGGCGTGCGGCTGGTAGGTCTTATCCATGCGCGGCGGGACCCTGTGCATTTATTCGGGAAAGCCGGGAAGTATAACCAAGCTAGGGGCCGCAGGCGACAAGCTGCTGCTATCTGGCAGGCAGGGACGGCCTATTCGCGGGTAAACCCGCGAAGAAGGCACCGCCGAATTTCGGTTTTACTCGGAACGCTTGATCAACCGCTCGATCCGCGCATCCAGCCGGCGCTTGATCTCGTTCTCGATGTGGGGGGTAAAGTCGTTGATCACGTCCTGCATGATCATCTGCGCCGCCGCACGCAGTTCGCTTTCCAGGTGCAGGAGGGTGTCCTGGCGGCGGGTCTGCGGGTCGTCTTCGGGTTCGGCAGCTATCGGTTCGGCCGCAGGCACATGGTTGCCGGGCGCTTCTTCCAGCAGCAACGGGATCTGCTCCACCGTCTCGGTCAGCAGCGGCGGTTGCAGGTCGGCGTCGCCAAGCAGCTGGCGTATCGACTCGAGGTCATCGAGCAGATGGGCGGAATCGGGCAGGGGGGAGGGCTTGTCCATCGTCGTCAAAGTCGCTGTAAGCGGTGGTCTTGCAGAGCATAGCCCTGTTCACGGTAGAAACGGAATCGTTCACGGGCCGATTGGCGGATGCCAGGCTCTTCAACGACGATTTCGGCCACTCGCTCGAACTGGCCGACGAAGGCCGGTACGCCGGTGCCCAGGTTGATCAACAGGTCGTGGTGGTCGCCCGCACTGTCGGCGGCCAGGCCCAATGCCACGCAGGCATCGGCATGTACCTCCGCGAGGTCGTGGGGCACGAAGGCCTCGCCCTTGAAGCGCCACAGGCGTTGGTCCAGCTCGCTGCGCTGCTCGGCGTCCTGGCAATGCAGGTAGACCCGGTGGCCAAGGCGCCAGGCCTTTTCGCACAGCTTGCAGGCGAAATCGAGCCGCGCCGACAGCGAGTCGGTGGGCAGGATGTAGAAATCGACTTTGCTCATGGTGGTATCGCCGGCCGGTGGCGCGCGGGGCGCCACCGGCTCAATGGCGTCAGGCGCCGGCGCGGTCCAGCAGGTACTGGGTCAGCAGGGGTACAGGGCGGCCAGTGGCGCCCTTGTCCTTGCCGCCGCTGACCCAGGCGGTGCCGGCGATGTCCATGTGCGCCCAGTCGTAGGCCTTGGCAAAGCGCGACAGGAAGCAGCCGGCGGTGATGGTGCCGGCCTTCGGCCCGCCGATGTTGCCCATGTCGGCGAACGGGCTGTCCAGCTGCTCCTGGTACTCATCGAACAGCGGCAGCTGCCAGGCACGGTCGTCGGCGCGCTTGCCGGCGTCGAGCAACTGGCCGACCAGGTCGTCGTTGTTGCCCATCAGGCCAGTGGTGTGGCTGCCCAGGGCGACGATGCAGGCACCGGTCAGGGTAGCGATGTCGATGACTGCCTGCGGTTTGAAGCGCTCGGCGTAGGTCAGGGTGTCGCACAGCACCAGGCGGCCTTCGGCGTCGGTGTTGAGGATTTCCACGGTCTGCCCGCTCATGGTGGTGACGATGTCACCCGGACGGGTGGCGCCGCCGCTCGGCATGTTCTCGGCGCAGGCCAGCAGGCACACCAGGTTGACCGGCAGCTGCAGCTCGAGCACCGCACGCAGGGTGCCGAGCACGCTGGCGGCACCGCACATGTCGTACTTCATTTCGTCCATGCCGGCACCAGGCTTCAGGCTGATGCCGCCGGTGTCGAAGGTAATGCCCTTGCCCACCAGCACGAACGGCTTGTCCGCCTTCTTGCCGCCCTGGTAGTTGAGCACGATCAGGCGTGGCGGCTGGTCGCTGCCCTGGCCGACGGCGTAGAACGCGCCCATGCCCAGGTCCTTGATCTTCTTCTCGTCCAGCACTTCGACCTTCAGCGCCTTGTGCGCCTTGGCCAGGTCCTTGGCCTGTTCGGCCAGGAAGCTTGGGTGGCACAGGTTGGGCGGCAGGTTGCCCAGGTCGCGCGTGAAGGCCATGCCGGTGGCGATGGCACTGGCATGCTTGACGGCACGTTCGACCTCGGCCTGGCCGGCCTTGTCGGCCAGCAGGGTGACCTTCTTCAGTGCGCGCGGCTCGGCCTTCTGGCTCTTGAAGCGATCGAACACGTATTCGCCGTCGAGCAGGGTTTCGGCCAGCAGGCGGTACTTGCCATAGTGGGCATCACGGTTGCTGACCGCGATGTCGTCCAGGGCCAGCACTGCGTCAGCGCCGTTCAGGCCCTTGAGCACGCCGGCGACGCTGGCGACCAGTTTGCGCCAGGCGCGGTCGCCCAGGGCTTCGTCCTTGCCGCTGCCCACCAGCAGCACGCGCTCGGCCTTCAGGCCCGCGAGGTTCTGCAGGAGCAGGGTCTGGCCCGGCTTGCCGGCCAGGTCGCCACGCTTGAGCACGGCACTGATGGCGCCTTCGCTGGCCTGGTCGACGGCCTTGGCCACGGCGCCGAGCTTGCGGTTTTCACCTACCGGGAGGACCAGGGTGGCGGTTTTTACGGATGCAGCAGCTACGCTTTTTACAACCAGTTCCATGTCAGGATCCCCGAATGATCGATACAGTCGGCGCTGTGTATTCCAGCGCTCTGGACGGGCCTGGCCGCGTCGTCGCGCGCCAGCGGAAAAGCTGCCAGTTTGAGCCTGCGGGAAGCGTGCTGACAACCCCGTTATGCGCCTTCATGCGCGGCGAAGTGACAGGGGCGGTCAATCACAGGATAATGCGCGCACTTTACATGGAGGTTCGCCTTTGGCGAACCGGCATTGGTCTTGGCTGTACTAAGTCATTGTCTGGCGCCATTGATTGGCAGTCCGCCCTGACAACCCAGGAGTGTCTGGTTTGATCGTCTTTCGTTATCTGTCCCGCGAGGTCCTGGTGACCTTGAGCGCCGTCAGCGCCGTGCTGCTGGTGATCATCATGAGCGGGCGCTTCATCAAGTACCTGGCCCAGGCTGCCCAGGGTGTGCTCGACCCGAGCGTGCTGTTCCTGATCATGGGCTTCCGTCTGCCGGGCTTCCTGCAGCTGATCCTGCCTCTGGGGCTGTTCCTCGGCATTCTCCTGGCGTACGGGCGCCTGTACCTGGAAAGCGAGATGACCGTGCTGTCGGCCACCGGCATGAGCCAGCAGCGCCTGCTGGGCCTGACCATGGCGCCGGCCGCCCTGGTCGCCCTGCTGGTGGCCTGGCTTAGCCTGAGCCTGGCACCGCTGGGCGTGGCCCAGGTGCAGCAGATCATCGCCCAGCAGGATGCCCTGACCGAGTTCGACACCCTGGTGCCGGGCCGCTTCCAGACCCTGCGCGACGGCTCGCGGGTGACTTACACCGAAGAGCTGTCGGACGACCGCATCAACCTGGCCGGGGTGTTCATTTCCGAGAAGCGCTTCAACCAGGACAAGACCAAGGACCGCGCCCCGTCGGTGCTGGTTGCCGAAAAAGGCCACCAGGAAATCCAGGCCGACGGCAACCGCTACCTGGTGCTGGAAAACGGCTACCGTTACGACGGCAACCCGGGCCAGGCCGATTACCGTGCAATCAAGTACGACACCTACGGCGTGCTGCTGCCCAAGCCGGAAGTCGCCGAGGAAGTGACCGATCGCGAAGCCATCCCCACTTCCGAGCTGATCGGCAAGAAGGGCCTGCGTGAGCGCGCCGAGCTGCAATGGCGGCTGTCGCTGCCGATCCTGGTGTTCATCGTCACCATGCTGGCGGTGCCGCTGTCCCGGGTCAACCCGCGCCAGGGCCGCTTCCTCAAGCTGCTGCCGGCAATTCTTCTGTACATGGCCTACCTGACAATGCTGATTTCCGTACGCGGCGCCCTCGAGAAGGGCAAACTGCCGATCGCCCTGGGCATGTGGTGGGTCCACGGCCTGTTCCTGCTGATCGGCCTGGGCCTGATGTACTGGGAGCCGCTGCGCCTCAAGCGCGCCGCCCGTCGTGCGGAGGTGGCCCATGGGTAAGCTCGACCGCTACATCGGCCAGAGCGTGCTGCTGGCCATCCTCGCCGTGCTGGGGATCATCCTCGGCCTGGCTTCGCTGTTTGCCTTCATCGACGAGATGAGCGACCTGAGTGACACCTACACGGTGATGGAGGCGGGCAACTTCGTCCTGCTGACCGCACCGCGGCGGCTGTACGAAATGCTGCCGATGGCCGCCTTGATCGGCTGCCTGATCGGCCTGGGCAGCCTGGCCAGCAGCAGCGAACTGACCATCATGCGTGCTGCCGGGGTTTCCATCGGGCGCATCGTCTGGGCGGTGATGAAGCCGATGCTGGTACTGATGCTGGTGGGCCTGCTGATCGGCGAGTACGTGGCGCCGGTGACCGAGAACAAGGCCCAGGCCGACCGTTCCCTGGCCCAGGGCGGTGGTGAGGCGCAAAGCTCCAAGCGCGGCATGTGGCACCGCCAGGGCGAGGAGTACGTGCACATCAACGCCGTGCAGCCTAACGGCCTGCTGCTGGGTGTGACCCGTTACCGCTTCGACAGCGAGCGCAAGATCGTCACCTCGAGCTTCGCCCGCCGTGCACAGTACCAGGACGACCACTGGATGCTCAGCGACGTGCGCACCACCTTCTTCCGTGGCGACCACACCGAAGTGGTGACCGCGCCACAGGAGCGCTGGGACGTTTCGCTCACGCCCCAACTGCTCAATACTGTGATCCTCGCGCCGGAGTCGCTGTCCATCACCGGGCTGTGGGACTACATCCACTACCTGTCCGACCAGGGCCTGAACAATGCCCGTTACTGGCTGGCGTTCTGGACCAAGGTATTGCAGCCGATGGTGACCGCGGCGCTGGTGCTGATGGCCATTTCCTTCATCTTCGGCCCGCTGCGTTCGGTAACCCTTGGCCAGCGCGTGTTCACCGGTGTACTGGTGGGCTTTGTGTTCCGCATCGCCCAGGACCTGCTGGGGCCTTCGAGCCAGGTGTTCGGCTTCCCGCCGCTGCTGGCGGTGGTGATCCCGGCAGGCATCTGTGCGCTGGCCGGCGTGTGGTTGTTGCGCCGGGCAGGTTGATGGCCTGAGCTGTACAAAAAAGCCGACCTCAGGGTCGGCTTTTTGCTGCTTGACCAATAGCTGTAGGCTTGCGGCGAACTTGTAGGAGCAGCCTTGTGCTGCGAAAGGGCCGGTCTGGCAAAACACTCTCGTTGCCAGTGATGGCCTCTTCGCAGCACAAGGCTGCTCCTACAGGTACATTGGTTGCCCTGAAGCTTGTACTTATCTCTTCTGCTTAGGCACCCGCACCAGCTGGCTTTCCGAATAGATGTCATGCCAGCCCCGCTGGCGCTTGTCGATCAACGCCCAGAAAAAACCCAGCCCCAGGCACAGCCACGAAGCAATCGACACCACGAAGCGCAGCAGCGCCTGCCACAGGCTGATGGCCGTGCCATCGGCGTTCTGCACCCGCACGCCCCACACCTGCATGCCCAGGGTCTGCCCGCCATGGGTCCAGAACTTGGCAAAGAAACCGAACAGGACGAACAGCAGCACCGTCGACAGCAGCGGGTCGCCGTCCAGTGCGCCAGCCTCGGTCAATTCACGCATGCGGGCTTCGCCGATGATCGCCATCTGGATCATCTTGTAGGCACCTGCGGTCACGATCAGCAGCGCCGTGCACAGCAGGAAGTCGTAGAACATCGCCGCCAGGCGTCGGCCCAGGCCGACCGGAGGAAAATCACCCTGGGGTGTGAGCAGAGGCTTGGACATGCAAAACGGCTCCAGAAGACGAAGCCGCTATTCTACGGGCAAAAAAAAGCCCCTGCACTTGGCAGGGGCTTTTCTCGAAGTCGGGTTCGGCTTAGCCGGCGACCTGAACTTTGTCAGCCTGCATGCCTTTCTGGCCCTGGACTGCTTCGAAGGTGACCTTCTGGCCTTCTTTCAGGCTCTTGAAGCCGTTACCTTCGATAGCGCGGAAGTGCACGAACAGATCCGGACCGCTTTCTGGGGTGATGAAGCCGTAACCTTTTTCGTCATTGAACCACTTGACGGTACCGTTCTGACGCTCAGCCATTGTCTTATTTCCTATGAAGCTTGAATTTTGATGACAGTTTCTTTTGCAATAAAGGAAGCAAAAGATTACTGGGCTGGGTTGCAGGAAAGTAAGAGACGTCGAACGGGTTGTAGCAGATTGCGGCTACTGGCCCAGGTCACGAACTGTTGCGACCCATGCAAACACAGTGCAGTGACTCTACGCCAACTCCCGAGCGAAAAACAAGCCCTTGGTCGTATGGAAAATCGGCCGTTTGCCGATAACCGACCGATTTGTCGGAAACGGCATGGCGCCTGGCCTGGCGCCATGTTCAAAAGTTATTGGACAGGTTCGAAAACGAATATGTCGAACCTGCCCGCAACCTTCACAAAGCGGCTTCAGCCCCGGTAGTAACGTTGTGCCACGAAAGGCATTTTGCTGACTTTCAAGGCAACCTTCTTGCCACGCACCACGGCAAACAGTGGGGTGTCGATAGCGGTATGTTCACTATCGATATAACCCATTGCTACAGGTGCACCGAGTGTCGGGCCAAAGCCGCCGCTGCAAACTTTGCCTACAGGTTTATCGTTTGCATCGACAATATCCGCGCCTTCGCGTACTGGCGTACGTTCCTGCGGCAACAGGCCCACACGTTTGCTCGACACGCCCTCGCGCTGATGGGCGAATATGGCCTCGGCACCCGGGAAGCCGGCGGCACGCGCGCCATCGGCACGGCGAACCTTGGAAATGGCCCACAGCAGGCTGGCTTCCACCGGCGTGGTCTCGGTGTTCATGTCGTGGCCATACAGGCACAGGCCGGCTTCCAGGCGCAGCGAGTCACGCGCACCCAGGCCGATCGGTTGTACTTCGGGCTCTGCCAGCAGGCGGCGGGCCAGGGCTTCGGCGGCATGCACCGGTACCGAAATTTCGTAGCCGTCTTCGCCGGTGTAGCCTGAGCGGCTGACGAAGCAGTCTTCACCCAGCAGTTTCACCGGGCGGAACTGCATGAAGGTCATGCCGGCCACTTCCGGGGCCAGGCGTTCCAGCACCTTGACTGCCGCCGGGCCTTGCAAGGCCAGCAGGGCGCGCTGCTCGAACAGCGGCTGCACCTCGCAACGGCTGCCGATGTGCGCTTGCAGGTGGGCCAGGTCCTGGTCCTTGCAGGCGGCGTTGACCACCAGGAACAGCGTGTCGTCGCCCAGGTTGGCGACCATCAGGTCGTCGAGGATGCCGCCTTGCTCATTGGTGAACATGGCATAGCGCTGCATGCCCACCGGCAGGTCGATGATATCCACCGGCACCAGGCTTTCCAGTGCCTTGGCGGCATCGCTGCCGCGCAGGGTGATCTGGCCCATGTGCGAGACATCGAACAGGCCGGCCTGCTCGCGTGTGTGCAGGTGTTCCTTGAGCACGCCCAACGGGTACTGCACCGGCATGTCATAGCCGGCGAACGGCACCATGCGCGCACCCAGTTCCAGGTGCAGGGCGTGCAGTGGGGTCTTGAGCAGTGTTTCGGACATCGGTGACTCCTTGCTGTTGTTGTCGGGTCAACATTCGATGATGTTGACGGCCAGGCCGCCACGGGCGGTCTCTTTGTATTTGCTTTTCATGTCGGCGCCGGTCTGGCGCATGGTGCGGATGACCTTGTCGAGCGACACGTAGTGCTGCCCGTCGCCGCGCAAGGCCATGCGCACCGCGTTGATCGCCTTCACCGAGCCCATGGCGTTGCGCTCGATGCAAGGCACCTGGACCAGCCCGCCAATCGGGTCGCAGGTCAGGCCCAGGTTGTGTTCCATGCCGATTTCGGCAGCGTTTTCCACCTGTTGCACGGTGCCGCCCATCACCTCGCACAGCGCGCCGGCGGCCATCGAACAGGCCACGCCAACCTCGCCCTGGCAGCCTACTTCGGCACCGGAAATGGAGGCGTTTTCCTTGTACAGGATGCCGATGGCCGCGGCGGTGAGCAGAAACCGCACCACCCCGTCCTCGTTGGCTCCCGGTACGAAGCGCATGTAGTAATGCAGCACCGCCGGGACAATGCCCGCCGCGCCGTTGGTCGGCGCAGTGACCACACGCCCGCCGTAGGCGTTTTCCTCGTTCACTGCCAGGGCATAGAGGTTGACCCAGTCGAGCACCGACAGGGCATCGCGCAGGCTGGCCTCGGGATTGCGGCTCAGTTGGCGGTACAACGCCGGCGCCCGGCGCTTGACCTTGAGCCCGCCCGGCAGGATGCCTTCATGCTGGCAACCGGCTTCGACGCAGTCCTGCATCACCTGCCAGATGCGCAGCAGCCCGGCACGGGTTTCCGCCTCGGGGCGCCAAGCCGCCTCGTTGGCCAGCATTACCTGGCTGATCGACAGGTTTTGCCCGGTGCAATGGCCGAGCAGCTCCTTGGCGGTCTTGAACGGGTAGGTCAGCGGTGTGCTGTCCTCGACGATGCGGTCGTGGCCGGCAGCGTCCTGGTCGACCACGAAACCGCCGCCCACCGAGTAGTACTCGCGGCTGCGGATTTGCAAGCCGGCCTCGTCGAAGGCGCGGAAGATCATGCCGTTGGGGTGGTAGTCCAGCGGCTTGCGGATCATCGCCAGGTGCTGCTTTTCGATGAACGCGATGCTGTGCTCGCCGAGCAGGTTCAGCCGACCGCTGTCGCGGATGGCCTGCAGGCGGGCAGGGATGGTGTCGGTGTCGATGACATCGGGGTGTTCGCCTTCAAGGCCCAGCAGCACGGCCTTGTCGCTGCCGTGGCCCTTGCCGGTGGCGCCGAGCGAGCCGTACAGCTCGGCCTTGACGCTAACCGTGCGGGCGAGCAGGCCATCACGACGCAGCCCTTCGGCGAAACGCGCGGCGGCGCGCATCGGGCCGACCGTGTGCGAGCTGGAGGGGCCGATGCCGATCTTGAACAGGTCGAAGACGCTCAAAGACATTGCTCATTCCCTCCGAAAGGTAAGGCGAGTGCTGCGCACTCGATCGCCGGCAAGCCAGCTCCCACAGGTACTGCACCAGCCTTGGAAAACAGGTGAGCCCTTTAGGGCTGGCAAGCCAGCTCTCACAGGTATTGCTCCAGCCTTGGGTGCGGTGAGGCCCCTGTGGGAGCTGGCTTGCCGGCGATGAGGCCAGAGCGCCGGGTCAGGCGTCCTGATAGCTCTCGATCGACGGGCAGGCGCACACCAGGTTGCGGTCGCCGAATACGTTGTCGACCCGGCCGACCGGCGGCCAGTACTTGCCTTCCACCAGGCTTGGCAGCGGGTACACCGCCTGCTCGCGGCTGTAGCCATGGGCCCATTCGCCAACCAGTTCGGCCGCAGTGTGCGGGGCGTTCTTCAGCGGGTTGTCGTCCTTGTCCAGGCTACCGTTCTCGACCGCGCGAATTTCTTCTCGGATCTGGATCATCGCGTCGCAGAAGCGGTCCAGTTCTTCCTTGGACTCGCTTTCGGTCGGTTCGATCATCAGCGTGCCCGCCACCGGGAAGGACATGGTCGGGGCGTGGAAGCCAAAGTCGATCAGGCGCTTGGCCACGTCGTCGACGCTGATACCGCTGGTGTCCTTCAGCGGGCGCAGGTCGAGGATGCACTCGTGCGCCACCAGGCCGTTGCCGCCGGTATAGAGAACAGGATAGTGCTCTTCCAGGCGACGGGCGATGTAGTTGGCGTTGAGGATTGCCATCTGCGAGGCACGCTTGAGGCCGGCACCGCCCATCATGCGGATATACATCCAGGTGATCGGCAGGATGCTGGCGCTGCCGAACGGCGCGGCACAAACCGCGCCCTCGGTGTTTTCCAGCTGCGCGTGGCCGGGCAGGAACGGCGCCAGGTGCGACTTGACGCCGATCGGGCCGACGCCCGGGCCGCCACCGCCGTGCGGGATGCAGAAGGTCTTGTGCAGGTTCAGGTGGGAAACGTCGCCGCCGAACTTGCCTGGGGCGCACAGGCCGACCATGGCGTTCATGTTGGCGCCGTCGATGTACACCTGGCCACCGTTGTCGTGGATGATCGCGCAGATTTCGCCGATCGCTTCCTCGAACACGCCGTGGGTCGACGGGTAGGTGATCATGATCGCGGCCAGGCGCTCGCGGTGCTCGATGGCCTTGGCGCGCAGGTCCTCGACATCGACGTTGCCGCGGGCATCACAGGCGGTGACCACCACGCGCATGCCGGCCATGTGCGCGGTTGCCGGGTTGGTGCCGTGGGCCGACGACGGGATCAGGCAGATGTCGCGGTGGCCTTCGCCACGGCTGCGGTGGTAGGCGCGAATGGCCAGCAGGCCTGCATACTCACCTTGGGAACCGGCGTTGGGCTGCAGCGACACGGCGTCGTAGCCGGTGGCGGCGCAGAGCATGGCCTCCAGCTCGGTGGTCATCTGCAGGTAGCCCTGGCTCTGCTCGGCGGGGGCGAACGGGTGCAGGTTGCCGAACTCGGCCCAGGTGACCGGGATCATTTCGCTGGCGGCGTTCAGCTTCATGGTGCACGAGCCCAGCGGGATCATGCTGCGATCCAGCGCCAGGTCCTTGTCGGCAAGGCGGCGCAGGTAGCGCATCAGCTCGGTTTCGCTGTGGTAGCGGTTGAATACCGGGTGCGAGAGGATGGCCGACTGGCGCAGCAGGGCGGCAGGCAGCAGCGAGCCGGTGCTGGCGGCCAGCGCGTTGAAGTCCGGCTGGGCCTGGTCGCCACCGATCAGTTGCCACAGGGTCTCGACATCGGCCTGGCTAGTGGTTTCGTCCAGCGACAGGCCCACGTGGGCGGCGTCGATCTGGCGCAGGTTGATGCCCTGGGCGCGGGCCTTGTCATGCAGGCTGGCAGTGGCGCTGCCGGTGGCCAGGGTCAGGGTGTCGAAGGCGCTGGCGCCCACTACCTGCACGCCCAGCGTCTTCAGGCCGGCGGCCAGGATCGCGGTCAGGGCATGGGTACGTTCGGCGATGCGCTTGAGGCCGGCCGGGCCGTGGTACACGGCGAACATGCTGGCGATGTTGGCCAGCAGCACCTGGGCGGTGCAGATGTTGCTGGTGGCCTTTTCGCGGCGGATGTGCTGTTCGCGGGTCTGCATGGCCAGGCGCAGGGCGGTCTTGCCGAAGCGGTCGATCGACACGCCGACCAGGCGGCCTGGCATGTCGCGCTTGAATGCGTCACGGGTGGAGAAGTAGGCCGCGTGCGGGCCACCAAAGCCCAGCGGCACACCGAAGCGCTGGGCGCTGCCGATGGCCACGTCGGCACCGAACTCGCCCGGCGGGGTCAGCAGGGTCAGGGCCAGCAGGTCGGCGGCCACGGCGACCAGGGCGTTGGCGGCGTGGAAGCGCTCGACCACTTCGCGGTAGTCGAACACTTCACCGTTGCTGGCCGGGTACTGCAGCAGGGCGCCGAAGAAGGCGCTGACATCGCCCAGCTCGCGTTCGTCGCCGACCACGATCTCGATACCCAGCGGCTCGGCACGGGTGCGCAGCACGTCGAGGGTTTGCGGGTGGCAGTGCACGGAGGCGAAGAAGGCGTGGCTGGCCTTGTTCTTCGACAGGCGCTTGCAGAAGGTCATGGCCTCGGCCGCAGCTGTGGCTTCGTCGAGCAGGGAGGCGTTGGCGATCGGCAGGCCGGTCAGGTCGCTGATCAGGGTCTGGAAGTTCAGCAGCGCTTCCAGGCGGCCCTGGGAAATTTCTGGCTGGTACGGGGTATAGGCGGTGTACCAGGCCGGGTTTTCCAGCAGGTTGCGCAGGATCGGCGCCGGGGTGTGGGTGTTGTAGTAGCCCTGGCCGATGTAGCTCTTGAACAGCTGGTTCTTGCCGGCGATGGCCTTGAGCGCGGCAAGCGCGTCGGCTTCGCTCTGCCCGTCGTGCGAGCCGAGCACGCTGGTGCCCTTGATGCTGTCAGGGATGACCGCTGCGGTCATGGCTTCCAGCGAGTCGAAGCCGAGGGCGGCCAGCATGGCCTGCTCGTCAGCGGCGCGCGGGCCGATGTGGCGGGCGATGAATTCGTTGGCGGTGCCGAGGTTGATGGTCATGGCGGGGTTCCTCAGGCGTCGTCGTTGGCTTTGATCAGGCGGTCGTAGGCGTCTTGGTCGAGCAGGGCGGTGACTTCGCTCATGTCGGCCGGGTTGAAGCGGAAGAACCAGCCGTCTCCCAGCGGGTCTTCGTTGACCAGCTCGGGGCTGTCGTTGAGGGCTTCGTTGACGGCGACCACTTCACCGGCCAGGGGCATGTACACGCCGCTGGCGGCTTTCACCGATTCCACGGTGGAGGCTTCGGCGCCTTTGTCGTACTGCTGCAGCTCTGGCAGTTGCACGTAGACCACATCGCCAAGGGCGTTCTGGGCGTAGGCGGTGATGCCCACGGTAACGCTGCCATCGGCTTCGACGCGCAGCCATTCGTGATCTTCAGTGAAACGCAACTCGCTCATGGGGAATCCTCGGGAAGCAGGGCGTTAGGCGCGGTGGCTCCGCGCTCTTGGGGTTGGGATTCCCTTAGCAAAAATGCGGCCAATCGTTAAAAAACCTTTTAAATCAATATGTTAATTGTTTTACGTATTCAGTTTGTCATTCTTGTGGAATGAAAACGCTACAGCGGGAGGGGGATGGAAAAGGGTTTGGGGATCAAACCCTTGCACTGCCGTATCTGAATGTGTGTGTATCGATTTGAATACGGTGTATTTAAATCGATACGGTATTGCCTGCGGGGTGCCAGCCTGGCACCGCTGACCGTTTCGACATTGTGCGAGTATTTTTGCGGTCATGGTGTAACTACTTCCTGGTCCTGGTCCTGGTGGGCGCGCTATGTTGTTCAAACCAGCCGTGGTCACGATACCACGCCACCGTATCGGCGATTGTCAGCTCCAGCGCCCGAAAGCTCAGGCCAAGCGCGTGCTCGCTTTTGCTGTGGTTGAAACGCGTACGATCCTTTTCGCGTACCAGCAGGCGCAGCGTGGCCAAGCTCAGCAGGATGGGCTGGCCGGTGAGCCGTGAATACATTTCCTGTACTGCGGCCAGGCAGAATAACAACGGCAACGGTAAATGCCGCGCGGGCGTTCGTACGCCGGCCAGACGGCCTACTATTGGTACCAGTTCAGCCATGGTCATATGTCGCCCGGCCGCCAGGTAGCGTTCGCCGCTTCGTCCTTGTGTGGCTGCGGCAATCTGCGCCAACGCTACATCGCGGGCGTCGACCACCGAGAAACTACCCGGGATCAAGCCAGGCAATTTGCCGCGCACGACATCGTTGACCAGTTGCCCGGCTGACGTAGGGCCGATGTCGCCAGGGCCCCACATCCAGCCGGGGAGCACCATGCAGGCGTGCATGTCGGGGCAGGCATCGAGAAACTCAGTCACGACGCGGTCGGCGAGGAGCTTGCTGCGGTAGTAGTCATCTGCATCTGCTTCGGCCCGCAGGCATGTCTCATCGATCGACGTGCCTGGTGCCCCGTCGAGCACTGCAATGGACGAGGTATGGATAAACCGCCGGATGCCGGCCAGGTAGGCTTGCTCCAACAGGTGGCGGGTACCGGTCACGTTGATCTGCTCGAGTGCTTGCCAGTGGCTACCGCCTTTGTAGTTGTCACGAAAGAAGGCTGCAGTATGGAACACCGTATCGCAGCCGCGCAGCGACGCCGCGAAAGCGTCGACATCGGCCATGTCGCCTTCGACCAGCTCTACTTCGGGCAGATCAGCGAACTGCTGTTCCCCCTTTGCTCTTGACCGCACCAGCCCTTTGACCGTGTAGCCATGAGCGACCAGTTCACGGACCAGGTTGTTGCCCAGCAAGCCGGTTGCTCCGGTAACGAACACATTGCGCATGGCTCAACCCTCGCTCTGTTCGGCAGATGGCTTCAACATGGCACTGTCGAAAAACACCGCTTCACGGATGGCCAGGCCATTTCTGAAGGTGAAGTGCGCCGCATAGTGCACGCAAATCCGACGCCCATGGGCCGGAACGATCACGCCTGCTGGCAGCAGCAGCGGGGCAGTGAAGGTGCCGGTCAGGACGGCGGTCATTGCCAGCCGATCTTCCGAGACCATGAATGGGGTCAGGGCCACCTGGGCATCAGGGAGTGCGCTGAACAGCGCCATCTCCCGCGCGCGCATGGCTTCGCGCCCGGTTTGGGTCGTCATGCCGTCCAGGTACACGAAGTCTTCGTCGACCAGTGCCAGCAGCCCTTGCACATCACGCTGGTTAAAGGCATTGGCGGCGCGTTGGGCATAGTCCTTGGGGCTAGTCATCATGCAATCCATTCCATTTGTTCAGAGGGGCCCAAGGTATACTCCCGCGCTTGCTGTCGAAAAACAGCGCCTACTGCATAGTGGGTTTGCGAATTTGCAGACCAGGGAGAGGCCAGCACATATGGCATTGCAGGAAAACTGGGACGATCTTCGGCTGCTATTGGCCGTATCGCGGCGTGGCAGCTTTCTTCGCGCTGGCGAGTTGCTGGGTATTGCACCATCGACCGTTTCGCGTCGCCTGACCCAGCTTGAGGCAGCATTGGGCGAGCCGCTCGTCGAGCGGGGCGTAGAGGGATGCAGGCTGACCTCGCGCGGTCAATCGCTGGTCGAAGTGGCCCAGGCAGCAGAAGCTGGGCTACGGCGCCAGACGCCTGCTGGCGCAGCCGAGCTGCCTTGCGAACTCTCTGGCACTGTGCAGGTGAGCGCAGGGGAAGGCTTCTCGACTTGCGTACTGGAGGCGGCCAATCGCTTCACCGGACTACACCCGGGGTGCTCGGTGGAGTTGACCGTGACCGCCGACTTCCACAAGATCGTCCGGGGTGTGGCGGACATTGCCGTGCGCACGGCCCACCTGGGTGAGCCCTCACTGATTTATCGGCCGATAGGCCGGCTTGGCTATGGTGTGTTCGCCGCTGCTGGTTACCTGCACCGTTTTCCGGGGGTTACCCCTGCGACGGCGGTCAATATCGGCCTGCTTCCGCCGCTGGACGTGTTGCCGCAAGTACGTGCGGCAAAGGCGGGGGGGCTGGAACGTGCGCCGATCCGCGTGACCTCGTTCAGCGCACAGCTCGAATCGGTGAGACGAGGCATGGGGGTGGCGGTACTGCCCCGGATTCTGGCCAAGGATTTGATCGAGTTGTTCGTCGACCTTCCCCTTCCAGATTTGGAGGTCTACATGGTGACCCGGCCACAGGCATTGAAGCAGCCTCACATAAAGTGCTTTTTCTCGATCCTGGAGGAAATGCTGCACCAGGCCCTGTCTACGGATTCTGGGCAGGACCTGGCGCAGCAACATACCGGCTGAGCGTTCAGCGTCTGGTTCAAAAGAACGGCAACGCCAGGTACAGCTTGATGACGATGACATTGATGATGTCGATGAAGAACGCCCCCACCATCGGCACCACCAGGAAGGCAATGCGCGAGGCTCCGTAGCGCTGGGTCACCGCTTGCATGTTGGCGATTGCCGTTGGCGTTGCACCCAGGCCGAAACCACAGTGCCCGGCAGCCAGTACCGCTGCATCATAGTTGCGGCCCATGACCCGGAACGTGACGAATATCGCGAACAGTGCCATGACCAATGTCTGTGCGGCGAGCAATGCAAAGAATGGTAATGCCAGCGCTGAAAGGTCCCACAACTTGAGCGACATCAAGGCAATGGCCAGGAATAACGACAAACTCACATTGCCCAATACCGAGACTTCCCGTTCGAAGACTTGATAAAAGCCGAGCGCCGAAAGGCCGTTTCGCAACACCACGCCCACAAACAACACGCAAACGAACGTAGGCAGTTCAAACGCAGTGCCTTTCAGCATACCGTTAAGTAACGAGCCTGCGAGCAAACTGACAGCGATCAGCGCCAATGTTTCGATAAATGAAAACGGCGTGATCAAGCGTTCTTTGTCTGGTTGTTCGAAACCCTTGGGCAGTTGTGGTGCTGGTTCTTCGATACCAGGTGTCGTTACCCGTCTGATCAGCAACCGGGCGACCGGGCCACCAATCAGGCCACCCAGTACCAGGCCGAAGGTAGCTGATGCCATTGCCAGTTCGGAGGCCGACGCCAGACCGAACTTTTCGGTGAAAGTGGCCCCCCACGCGGCGCCTGTACCGTGACCGCCGGACAAGGTAATAGAGCCGGCCAGCAGGCCCATCAGCGGGTCGAGGCCCAGCGCCGTTGCCAGGCCGATACCCATGGCGTTCTGGACCAGCAACAAGCCGGTCACCACCAGCAGGAACACGGTAACCACGCGGCCACCTTTTTTCAGGCTGGCGAAGTCCGCACTCAAACCGATGGTGGCGAAGAATGCCAGCATCAGAGGAGTTTGCAGTGAAGTATCGAATTGCACGTGGATATCGAAACTGCGCAACGCCAGGAACGCCAAGGCCACTACCAGGCCGCCAGCGACAGGTTCCGGAATATTGTAAGTGCGCAGGAAACCAATACGCGCGACCAGGCCGCGCCCCAATAACAGTACCAAAGAGGCGGCTACAAGCGTCCCGTAAAAATCGAGTTCAAACATCAGGTGCTCTCGTTATATCCAGTAGCGGACCACTTCCCGCTATGGGGCGGACAAGTGGGGTGACAGGTGGGAATACACTGTCACCATTCTACGAGGCATACGTGGGAGAGTATCTTTCACTGGCGTAGGAAAAGCCTGAATAACAACCGGGTTATTACAATAACTATCAGGGGCCGCTTTGCGGCCCATCGCAGGCAAGCCAGCTCTCACATGGCACAACACATGACTCATTGGTTCAGCGAGGTACTGTAGGAGCAGCCTTGTGCTGCGAAGAGGCCGGTACTGACAAAGCCTGTCTATTGCTTGTACCGGCCTCTTCGCAGCACAAGGCTGCTCCTACAAAGGACGCTTCAATCGAGCGATATTTGTTCTCTGCGCGACAGCGCAGCCCAAAAGGGCTGGCTTGCCTGCGATGGGCTACGTAGCAGCCCCGTTGACGCTATCTGACAGGTATCAGGCTTTGCTCGGTATTCCATATTTGCGCAGGCGCTGCGCAATGGCGGTATGTGAAGTTTGCAAGCGCCCGGCCAGTTGCCGCGTGGATGGGTAGCTGGCGTACAGGCGTTGCAGCAGTTCGCGCTCGAAATCACTCACGGCCTGTTCCAGGCTGGCCACTTCGCCGTCCTGACCACGGGCCACCGAGGTGCCGGCGATGTCCAGGTCACCAATATCCACCAGGTTGCCCTCGCAGATGGCTGCGGCGCGGAATATCACGTTCTGCAACTGGCGCACATTGCCCGGCCAAGGGTTGGCCAGTAGCGCCGAATGGGTGGCCGGGGTCAGCCTGCAGGGTGGACGCTGGATCTGCGTGCAGGCCTGCTGCATGAAGAAATGCGCCAGCATCAGGATGTCCTGGCCACGGTCGCGCAGCGGTGGCACTTGCAGATTGAGCACGTTCAGGCGGTAGAACAGGTCTTCGCGGAAGCTGCCTTCGGCGACCATGCGCTCCAGGTCGCGGTGGGTGGCGCTGATGATGCGTACATCCACCTTCACTTCGCGGTCACCACCCACCCGGCGGAAGCTGCCATCGCTGAGAAAGCGCAGCAGCTTGGCCTGCAGGTATGGCGACATCTCGCCGATTTCATCGAGGAATACCGTGCCCTGGTTGGCCAGCTCCATCAGCCCGGGCTTGCCGCCCCGTTGTGCGCCGGTGAAGGCCCCGGGGGCGTAGCCGAACAGTTCGCTTTCGGCCAGGCTCTCGGGCAGCGCAGCACAGTTCAGCGCCAGGAATGGTGCCGCGTGGCGGCTGCTGATGGCGTGGCAGGCGCGGGCTACCAGTTCTTTGCCGGTGCCGGTTTCGCCATGCACCAGCAGCGGTGCATCGAGCGCCGCCACGCGCAGGGCGCGGGCCTTGAGGGTGCGGATGGCCGGTGACTCGCCGAGCAAGGCATCGAAGCCTTCGGCATGGTCGTGGTGCAGGGCCGACAGGCGTTCGCCCATGCGCGTAGGCGGGTACAGCGTCAGCAGGCCACCGGCGTTGGTGATCGGCATGGCGTCCAGCAACAGGCTCTGGCCGTTGAGCTGCATCTCGCGCATGGGCAGGTGGAAGTTGTTGTCCAGCAGGGCCTGCAGCAGCGCCGGGTCGCCGAACAGCTCACCCACCGAGCGCCCGGCCGATTCGCGGCCGCACAGTTCGATCAGCGCCGGGTTGGCCAGCAGCACCTTGCCGGCACTGTCCACGGCCAGCACCGGGTCGCTCATCGCAGCCAGCAGGGCATCGAGCTGCAGGTGCCGGCGTTGGCCAGGGAGGATGTCGACCACGTCCACCGATTGCACGCCATGTACCTCGAACAGCGCGTCGTGCAGTTCTTCGAGCACGGCGGGGCTGAGGGTAGGGGCGTCGATGTAGACGTTCGGCGGGACCATCTCCACGGCGTCCAGATTGAGGTTGCGGGCACCGAGCAGGGCGAGGACTTCCTGGGTGATGCCGACGCGGTCGATGAAGCTGACGTGGATGCGCATGGGGAGGGTGCGGTTGTGGCTGGGGGAGGGCGGTAGTATGCCTCAACATTGTCGGGGCCGCTTTGCGGCCCATCGCGACACAAGGCCGCTCCTACAGGTACAGCGCCACACCCTGTAGGAGCGGCCTTGTGTCGCGATGGGCTGCAAAGCAGCCCCCGGATCCTGAAATCACTCCAGATGTTCAGGCTTGATCGGATCGCCCGATTTCACATCCAGCTTTTCGCGAATGTCCGCGAACATATGGTCATAAAGCTTGTGCGGCGAGCTCAGGCTCTCGAACTTCTTCGGTGGCTTCAGGTACGACTGCGCCCTTCGGCTCAACTGCATGAGGAAGCTGGGCAATACCTGGTCCTTGGCCAGGAAGAACTTTTCTTCCACTGGCTTGCCTTCGATGCTGCCATGCATCTTGAACTGGATGCCTCTACCTTCCTTGGGGTCCGACACTGCCTCGTATTCGATGTTCAGGTCATAGCTGTGGTCATTCTGGTTCAGCGCGGTGCGCTCGATGTGTACATGACCGGGTTGGTACTGGGCCATGGCAAGCTCCTTTGGAAGGTCGAAAATGGCGGACGCTGGCGCCCGCCTACTGCATTCAACGGTAGCTGATCCCCGGCTTCGCGGTGGAAACGCGCGTGCCGGCGGTGCCTTTGACGATGTCTTCGATGTTCTCCAGCGAACTGATCACTGCCACTTTGCCGGTGTTGCGGGCAAAGTCGCAGGCGGCCTGCACCTTCGGCCCCATGGAGCCGGCGGCGAAGCCAAGGCGTTCGAGTTCGTCGGGGTGGGCCTGGGCAATGGCCTTTTGTGTGGGCTTGCCCCAGTCAACATAGGCCGCATCGACGTCGGTGGCAATGATCAGTAGGTCGGCGTCCAGCTGCTCTGCCAGCAGGGCCGAGCACAGGTCCTTGTCGATCACCGCCTCGATGCCCTTGAGCTTGCGGTTCTCATCGTACATGGTGGGGATGCCGCCGCCGCCGGCGCAAATCACGATGCTGCTCTTTTCCAGCAGCCACTTGATCGGGCGGATCTCGAAGATGCGTTTGGGTTTCGGGCTGGCCACCACTCGGCGGTACTTGTCGCCGTCGGCCTTGACCACCCAACCCTTTTCCTTGGCCAGGCGCTCGGCCTCTTCCTTGCCATAGACCGGGCCGATGAACTTGGTCGGGTCCTTGAAGGCGGGGTCGTTGGCGTCCACTTCGACCTGGGTCAGCAGGGTGGCGAACGGCACTTCGAAGGCCAGCAAGTTGCCCAGTTCCTGTTCGATCATGTAGCCGATCATGCCCTCGGTCTCGGCCCCAAGCACGTCCAGCGGGTAGGCCTCGTCGGGCTTGTAGGACAGGCCCTGCAGCGACAGCAGGCCAACTTGCGGGCCGTTGCCGTGGGCAATGACCAGTTCGTTGCCTGGGTGGATCTTGGCGATCTGTTCGGTGGCGGTGCGAATATTGGCGCGCTGGTTGTCAGCGGTCATGGGCTCGCCGCGACGCAGCAGGGCGTTGCCGCCCAATGCAACAACGATACGCATGGGGAATGTCCTTTGCGGATATAGGGTGAGCGCCTCGATCCATTGTGGGAGCTGGCTTGCCGGCGATCACCGGCGAAGCCGGTGCCATGCACCGAGTTGCCTGTATCGCCGGCAAGCCAGCTCCCACAGGATCGAGGTGGTTGTCAGAGGTCAGCCAGTGTCGACACCAGGATCGCCTTGATCGTGTGCATGCGGTTTTCCGCCTGCTCGAAGGCGATGCAGGCCGGCGACTCGAAGACGTCGTCGGTCACTTCGATACCGTTGGCCAGGTCCGGGTACTGTTCGGCGATCTGCTTGCCTACCTTGGTTTCGGAGTTGTGGAACGCCGGCAGGCAGTGCATGAACTTGGTCCGCGGGTTGCCGGTGGACTTCATCAGCTGTGCATTCACCTGATACGGCTTGAGCAGCTTGATGCGCTCACCCCAGGCTTCGATCGGCTCACCCATCGATACCCACACGTCGGTGTGCACGAAGTCCACACCCTTGACCGCGGCAACCGGGTCTTCGGTGAGAGTGATGCGTGCGCCGCTTTCCTCGGCGTACTTGTGGCAACGTTCGACCAGGTCGTCATGCGGCCACAGCGCCTTGGGCGCGGCGATGCGTACGTCCATGCCAAGCTTGGCGCCGATCAGCAGCAGCGAGTTGCCCATGTTGTTGCGGGCGTCGCCCAGGTAGGCGTAGCTGATGTCGTGCAGCGGCTTGTCGCTGTGCTCGCGCATGGTCAGCACGTCGGCAATCATCTGGGTTGGGTGGTATTCGTCGGTCAGGCCGTTGAACACCGGAACGCCGGCGAACTTGGCCAGCTCTTCGACGATTTCCTGCTTGAAGCCCCGGTACTCGATGGCGTCGTACATGCGCCCGAGCACGCGGGCAGTGTCCTTCATGCTTTCCTTGTGGCCGATCTGCGAGGAGGTCGGGTCGATGTAGGTGACATTGGCCCCCTGGTCATAGGCGGCCACTTCGAAGGCGCAGCGGGTACGGGTAGAGGTTTTTTCGAAGATCAGCGCGATGTTGTTGCCTTTCAGGTGCTGCTGCTCGGTACCGGTGTACTTGGCGCGCTTGAGGTCGCGGGACAGGTCCAGCAGGTAGCGCAGCTCGCGGGTGGTGTGGTGTTCCAGGCTGAGCAGATTGCGGTTGTGAATATTGAACGCCATGACTTTTCTCCTTGAGTTTGGTGAACGCACCGGCCGCCGCTTGGTGAGGGCGGCCGGGGGGTAATGGTCGTTAGTAGTCGATCGGGTCGCGCACGATCGGGCAGGTCATGCAGTGGCCGCCGCCCCGGCCCCGGCCCAGTTCGCCGGCACTGATGGTGATGACCTCGATCCCGGCCTTGCGTAGCAGGGTATTGGTGTAGGTGTTGCGGTCGTAGCCAATGACCACGCCCGGTTCCATGGCCACCACGTTGTTGCCGTCATCCCACTGTTCGCGCTCGGCGGCAAAGCTGTTGCCACCGGTTTCGACCACGCGCAGCTTGACCCCAAGCTGCTCGCCCACCACCTCGATGAACGACTTGTTCTCGCGGCGCACGTCCATGCCGTAAGGCTTGCTTTCGTCCGGGCGGATGATGAACGGCACGATCTCTTTCACCACTTCCGGGAAGACCGTGACCAGGTCGCGGTCGCAGAAGCTGAACACGGTGTCCAGGTGCATGGCAGCACGGGATTTCGGCAGGCCGGCGACGATGACTTTTTCCACCGCGCCCTTGGCGAACAGGTTTTGCGCCAACTGGCCGATGGCCTGGCGCGAGGTGCGCTCGCCCATGCCGATCAGCACGATGCCTTTGCCGATCGGCATCACGTCACCGCCTTCGAGGGTAGCGTTGCCGTGGTCCTTGTCCGGGTCGCCGTACCACACCTGGAAGTCGGCGCCGGTGAACTCCTTGTGGAACTTGTAGATGGCGGTGGTCAACAGGGTTTCCTGGCGGCGCGCCGGCCAGTACATCGGGTTGAGCGTGACGCCGCCATAGATCCAGCAGGTGGTGTCGCGGGTGAACTGGGTGTTGGGCAACGGTGGCAGGATGAAGCTGGAGTGGCCCAGGTAGTCGTTGTACATCTTGACCACGCTGGCGCCTTCGCTTTCCGGCAAGTCCTGGCCTGCCACGCCGCCGATCAGGAACTCGGCCAGATGGCGTGGCTCGAGGCCTTCGAGCCAGCTTCTCACTTCGTTGGTCAGGCCGACGCCGACAGTGTCGGAGGTGATCTTGCGATCGAGGATCCACTTCAGTGCTTCGGGTTGCTGGACGATGTCGGTCAGCAGGTTGTGCATCTCCAGCACATCCACGCCACGCTCGCGCATCTTGGTGACAAAGTCGAAATGGTCACGCTTGGCCTGGTCGACCCAGATCACGTCGTCGAACAGCAGCTCGTCACAGTTGCTCGGCGTCAGGCGCTTGTGCGCGAGGCCCGGCGAGCAAACCATCACTTTGCGCAGTTTGCCGGCTTCGGAGTGGACACCGTACTTCTGTTTTTCAGCGGACATGATTTCATTCCTCCAGTTGAACGAAGACGTGGGTCAAAGGGTCAGGAAGCCGTCGTACAGGCCAAAGGCTGCCACCAGGGCACCGATGACTACGGCTGCGAAGATCAGTTTTTCCACGTTGGTGAAGACAGGTTGGCCAACCTCACGCTTGGCCTTGGCGAACAGGATTGCGCCAGGTGCGTAGAGCAGGGCCGAGAGCAGCAGGTATTTCACGCCACCGGCGTACAGCAGCCAGACGGCGTACAACAGGGCGATACCACCGATCACCAGGTCCTTCTGCCGTTCGGCCAGGGCCTGCTCGTAGGTTTCGCTACGCAGAGCCAGCAGGAAGGCATAGGCGGCCGACCACAGGTAGGGCACCAGGATCATCGAGGTGGCCAGGTAGATCAGCGACAGGTAGGTACTGCTGGAGAACAGCGTGATCACCAGGAAGATCTGCACCATGGCGTTGGTCAGCCACAGGGCGTTGGCCGGTACCTGGTTGGCGTTCTCGCGGCGCAGGAACTCCGGCATGGTATGGTCCTTGGCGGCGGCGAACATGATCTCGGCGCACAGCAGCACCCACGACAGCAGGGCCCCGAGCAGCGAGATGATCAGGCCGACGCTGATCAGTACCGCGCCCCAGTGGCCGACCACATGCTCCAGTACGGCAGCCATCGACGGGTTCTGCAGCTTGGCCAGTTCTGGTTGGGTCATGATGCCCAGCGACAGCACGTTGACCAGCACCAGGAACAGCAGCACGGTGACGAAGCCGATGACCGTGGCCTTGCCCACGTCAGAGCGTTTTTCCGCCCGCGACGAGAAGATGCTCGCACCCTCGATGCCGATGAACACCCACACGGTGACCAGCATCATGTTGCGCACCTGGTTCATCACGCTGCCCAGCTCTGGCGTACCTACCGCCCAGATGTCGGCGGTGAAGATGTCGAGCTTGAAGGCGAACAGGCAGATCAGGGCGAACAGCAGCAGCGGTACCACCTTGGCCACGGTGGTGATCAGGTTGATGAATGCTGCTTCCTTGATGCCGCGCAGCACCAGGAAATGCACGGCCCACAGCAGCACTGATGCGCCGATGATGGCGGCCGGGGTGTTGCCTTCGCCGAAGATCGGGAAGAAGTAGCCCAGGGTACTGAACAGCAGCACGAAGTAGCCGACGTTGCCCAGCCAGGCACTGATCCAGTAGCCCCAGGCCGAGGAGAAGCCCATGTAGTCGCCAAAACCGGCCTTGGCGTAGGCATACACCCCGCCATCCAGGTCAGGCTTGCGGTTGGCCAGGGTCTGGAACACGAACGCCAGGGTCAGCATGCCGACCGCGGTGATCGCCCAGCCGATCAGTACAGCACCAACCCCTGCGCTGGCAGCCATGTTTTGCGGCAGCGAGAAGATCCCGCCACCAATCATCGAACCGACGACAAGTGCAACTAACGCGCCGAGCTTTAGTTTTCCGGATGAATCAGACATTTAACAACTCCTGCCAGGAGAAAGTTGACGACAGAGTAAATCCGACGCCGCTGCCATTCGCTGACTTGGGTCAGTTCATGGCGACGTGAAGTAGGAAAATTCCTTCACGAAGCTCCTGGAGAGTGCCGACAACTTATGCCGCAGGCCTTGCATGCTGGCACCTCCATGTCCATCTAGAGCAAACGCTCTGTTCAGCCTGCGATGCTTGACGCTAGCCGTTTTTGCCGCTTTCGCAAATTTTTCACAAGAATTTCGAGTTTTATCGGATTCTTTTCTAGTTGCTCCGGAGCTGCTAGGTTTTACTCAAAAGCTGGCATAGACAAAGCAGTTATTAGTGCTATAGCTTCATTGGTCAGGATCATTATAAGTAGCAACACTTATATGGACCGCATGGCTGTTTCAAGCCCATGACAGTGCGCAAAAAAAGGAAGGCTCATGAGCGAACCGGGACAGAAGCTGCGCCTGGGCGCGCTGATCGCATTGGTGGTCGGCTCGAT
Source organism: Pseudomonas sp. s4 (assembly GCF_046764235.1). Taxonomy (NCBI): domain Bacteria; kingdom Pseudomonadati; phylum Pseudomonadota; class Gammaproteobacteria; order Pseudomonadales; family Pseudomonadaceae; genus Pseudomonas; species Pseudomonas sp. s4. The sequence continues at coordinate 1,195,380 of NZ_CP177209.1, forward strand.
GATTGGAGGCGGGATCTTCTCGTTGCCGCAGAACATGGCGGCGCGTGCCGATGTGGGGGCTGTGCTGATCGGTAGGGGTATCACCGCAGTCGGCATGTTGGCCTTGGCTTTCGTATTTCAGACCCTGGCCAACCGCAAGCCGGAGCTGGACTCGGGAGTGTACGCCTACGCCAAGGCCGGCTTTGGCGAGTACATGGGTTTTTCCTCGGCCTGGGGCTACTGGATCAGTGCCTGGCTGGGCAACGTCGGCTACTTCGTGCTGCTGTTCAGCACCCTGGGTTTCTACTTCCCGGTGTTCGGCGAGGGCAACACGCCAATCGCCATCGGCTGCGCTTCGCTGCTGCTCTGGGCGGTGCATTTCCTGGTGCTGCGCGGCATCAAGGAAGCAGCATTCATCAACCAGGTGACCACCGTGGCCAAGGTGGTACCGTTGCTGATTTTCGTGGTGATCGCGGCGTTCGCCTTCCGCGCCGATATCTTCACACGTGACATCTGGGGCCTGAGCAACCCGCAGTTCGGCAGCGTGCTGGAGCAGGTGCGCAACATGATGCTGGTCACCGTGTTCGTGTTCATCGGTATCGAGGGCGCCAGCGTGTATTCCGGGCGCGCCCAGCGCCGCTCGGATGTGGGCAAGGCCACGGTGATCGGTTTCCTGGGGGTATTGGCGCTGCTGGTGCTGGTCAACGTGCTGTCGCTGGGGGTGATGACCCAGCCGCAACTGGCCGGGCTGCAGAACCCGTCACTGGCTTCGGTGCTGGAGCATATCGTCGGGCCATGGGGTGCCTTGCTGATCAGTATCGGCCTGGCGGTTTCGCTGCTTGGCGCGCTGCTGTCGTGGGCGTTGCTGTGTGCCGAGATCCTCTACGCCACGGCGCGGGACAAGACCATGCCGCGTTTCCTGGCCAAGGAAAACGCCAACCATGTACCGGCCAACGCCCTGTGGCTGACCAACTGCATGATCCAGGGCTTCCTGCTGATCACGCTGTTTTCCGCCGGTACCTATACCAGCCTGATCTACCTGGCCTCGTCGATGATTCTTGTGCCCTACCTGTGGTCGGCGGCCTACGCCGTGCTGCTGGCGGTACGTGCAGAAACCTACGACGAGCAGCCGGCCCTGCGCCGCAAGGACCTGCTGGTGGCGCTGGTTGCCCTGGTATATGCCGTGTGGCTGTTGTACGCCGGCGGGCTGAAGTACCTGCTGCTGTCGGCGCTGCTGTACGCGCCGGGCGTGATCCTGTTCGCCAGGGCCAAGCATGAGCAGGGTAAAACCTTGTTCACCACTTGGGAAAAGCTGATTTTCGCTGCCGTGCTGGCAGGTGCCGCGCTGGCGGCCTATGCCCTGTACTCAGGGCTGCTGAGCTTGTGACGGGGCAGGGCAGGGGGCGTGCTCGGGGCGGGACCAGATCCACAGGTTGCCCAGGGTCATGCCGGCAATGGCCAGGAACACCGGCCAGCGGTGTTCCAGGAACGTCAGCATCAGGCCCGCGCACAGCAGCATGCTGAGGGTCGCGCTGACCTTGGCCCGGCGCTGGATCACCTTGCCATTGCGCCAGTTGTGCAGGATCGGCCCGAACAACCGGTGGTTTTCCAGCCAGGCAGACAGGCGCGGCGAACTGCGTGTGGCCGCCCAGGCAGCCAGCAGGATGAATTCGGTGGTCGGCAGGCCGGGAATGACGATCGCGACCAGGCCCACGCCCAGGCTCACGTAAGCCAAGGTCGCATACAGCAGGCGGGCGAGTTTCGAACGGGCGGGTCGGGTCATGGTCTCACTGCATGGAAGCGGTTCGGCCACCGGTAGGGTGGCCGGGGTATGGCGTGTCAAACCAGCGCGGCATCTGCAGCATAGGCATGCTTGAGCAGCTTGGTGAAGCGCTCGAAGGCAGCAACTGCGCCGCGTTCGGCAGCGGCTTCCTCTTCGGCCGACAGGGCCAGGCCATCAAGAATGCGGGTGAACTGTTTCCAGCCTTCGGCACGGCCACCGGCCGGTTCGCCCAGGTGTCGGGCACCGAAAGTTTCGGACAGTTCCAGGGCCACGGCACGCTTGATCAGAAACGCAGCGCCCAGTTTGGAGCCTTCGGAGACGAAGATCCAGCCCATTGCCTCGCCCAGGCTCGGGTTGCGCAGGGCCCCCGGTACGGCTGGCGGTACTTCGGTGTCGAGGTCGGCGAGGTCCAGGCGGGCCTGTTCGGCACGGCAGCGCTCGGCCAGGTCGGGGATGATGGCGATCAGTTGCGGGTCGTTGTACAGGGCCTGCAGCTCGGCCTGGAACAGGTACTGGGCGACCACGAAGCGGGCGAAGCTTTCGCGGCTGTCGAAGGGCGCGTGGGCTTTGACCAGGGCATCCAGTTCGGCGTGGGGGGCGTGGGTGATCTGGTTGAGGCGCTGGGAGCGCAGGGCTGGGCGGTCGGTCATGGGGCAGTCCTTGGAAAAGGGGGCGTCTAGAGACAAGACGAAACAGCGGGGCTGGGACAGTAAAAAAATCGGGTTTTCGTGTTGCCTGTACTGGCCTCTTCGCGGGCTTGCCCGCTCCCACAGGTCCATCGCAGGCCCAAGGCTTGCGCAGTATCTGTGGGAGCGGGCGAGCCCGCGAATAGGCCGGTACAGACGCAAGGGGTCAGATATCCCAAACCACATTGATGCCGAAGTTGCGCCCCGGCATGGTCAGGCGGTCGATGTTGGCCGGCTGAGTCACGGCCGCTTCACCCTGGCCGTCGTAGCTGCGTACCGAATCCCACTGCCAGTACTTCTTGTCGGTGAGGTTGTACAGGCCGGCGTTGATGGTCACGTCGTCGGTGACCTTGTAGTAACCGGTCAGGTCCAGCACCCCGTAGCCCGGGGTGCGGAACTTGGAGCTCGAGCCGTCGGGCGAGTAGAAGGTGCTGTCGTCGACGCGGGTCTTGCGCTTGACCAATGTCCAGCTCAGCAGGCCGCCGTAGTGTTGTTGTTCGTAACCCAGGCCGAACACGCCCTTGAGCGGGTTGACGCTGTTCAGTGGCTCGCCGGTGTCATCGTTTCGGCCATAGGTGTAGGCGATCGAGCCCTGGGTATACAGGCCCTGCGGCGCACCGAAGTGGTCGAGGTTCAGGCGGCCCTTGACCTCGGTACCCTTGATGGTGGCGTGCTTGATGTTGTTGGCCTTGAAGGTCTGCTCCAGGTTGGCGCTTTGTACGGCATCTTCGTCGATGAAGTCGCGGTACTTGTTGTAGAACACCGCCACGTCGAAATTACCGGCGTCGAAGTTGCCACGCAGGCCGGTTTCATAGCTTTTGCTCTTTTCGGGTTCGAGCCCCGGGTTGCCTTCGACGCGGTAGCCTTGCTCGATGTTCTCAAACTTCCCGTACATGGATTTGGCGGTCGGGGTGCGGAAACCTTCGGCGTACTGGCCATACCAGGTGTAGTTGTCGCTGAAGGCGTAGGTCAGGCCGAACTTGGGCGAGACGCGGTGCCACTTCTTGTCCGAGTCGTCCTGGGAGGTAGGTGCGGTACCGCTGGACTCCAGGCCACGCAGGAATTCCTCGGTGAACCTGGGCTCCATGCGCGTGTAGTCGTAACGGGCACCAGGCATGAAGGTCCAGTTGTTCCAGCGGATTTCATCCTGCACGAACAGGCTGTAGGTGTTCACCGTCGGGTCCGGGAAGTCGCTGACCAGGGCCTGGCCGTCTGCCGGGCGCTCGGCGCCAGCGGCAGAACAGCCTGAACCAACGGCCAGGCAGGTACCGGTACCGCTGCGGGAACCGGTAACCTTCTCGTGCTTGAGGGTGGTGCCGTACGTCAACAGGTGGTCGGTGGCGCCGAGGCTGAAGGCCTTGTCCAGCTGGGCGTCGAATACCCACTGGCGGTCCTTGTACAGGGTGTCTCGGGTACGCAGTACCTGACGGCCAGGCGGTGCGTAGACTTCCTCGGTGTGCTGGTCGGTCTTGGCGATCTGGTAGTTCAGGCTCCACTTCACATGGTCGGCGACCAGCGAATCCAGGCCGAACTCATGGTTGATGCCAAAGCGTTCGCGGGTGATGGTGTCGTTGCCATTGCGCGCCTTGTAGTACCCCGAGGCACCAAAGCCAGGAATGAAAGGCCCGCCCACCGCACTGAGGATGTTCTGGTCGCGGTCATCCTTGTAGCGTTCGTAGGTGAAACCCAGGCGCGCGTCGTCGGCGTAGTTCCAGCCCAGCTTGGCCAGCACGTTTGTGGTGCGCACGTCCATCGGGTTGGCTTCGGTACGCGCCAGGCCGTCACCGCTGTGGCCGCCGTGGGTCTCGGTTTCGTGACCGTTGCGCTGGCTCAGGTGCAACAGGCCGTCGAAGTCGCCCTGGCGGCCGGCGACGGTGGCGGAGGTCAGCCAGCTTTCGTCGGCCGAGCTGTAGCCGGTCTTCAGGCGGGCACCGGCGTCCTTGCCAGGCTTGATGATGTCGTCCGGGTCTAGGGTGAAGTAGCTCACCGCCCCGCCGATGGCGTTGCTGCCATACAGCACCGAGGCCGGGCCGCGGAGGATTTCCACACGCTTGACGATCTCCGGGTCAACGTAGTTGCGCTGGGTCTGGGCGTAGGGGCCGAAGAAGAAACTGTCGGGGATCGACACGCCGTCCACCTGGGTGAGGATGCGCTCGCCATCGATACCACGGATGTTGTAGCCGTTCAGGCCGCTGCGCTGGCCGGTGCCGGCTACCGACACACCCGGTTCGTAGCGCACCAGGTCCTGGATGTTGTTCACGTTCTGCCGGTCCAGTTGCTCGCGGGTCTGCACGCTGACGGTGCTCGGCACCTGGCTGACGTCCTGGGCGCTGCGGGTGGCGCTGACGGTCACCTGCTGCAGGGCAATCACATTGGCGCTGGCCTGGCGTTCGAGCACCACATTGCCGTTGCTGATCTTGCGAAAGCCCAGGCCGGTGCCGTGCAGCAGGCGCTTGAGCGCGGCTTCCGGTGGTAGCGAACCCTGCACCCCTGGCGATGCCACGCCGTCGGCCAGTTCGGCGCTGAAGCCGACCTGCCAGCCGGTGACCTGGCTGAAAGCATTGATGGCCGTAACCAGCGGCTGCTGGCCGATGCTGAAGCGGTAGTCGCCCATGCGCGGGCTGCTGGCCTGTGCCGGCTCGGCGGCCAGCGCCGGCAGGCTGATGGCGCCGCTGGCGAGCAGGGCGAGGTTCAGTAGGGAAAGGCTCAGGAGGGACAGTTGCCCTCCATGGCGAGGAAGGGTGGAGGGGCGGGTAGGACCTGTGGACATCGGAAGCGCTCCCTGACGCGCGGACTGTTATAGGTGATGGCTGTCCTCGTTTTCAAACGAGAATCAGTTGCATTGGCTATAACGAGACGGGCGGGGTAGCGTGACTGCGTAAAAATAAATTCAGGGGACCATGATCATGTGCTGCCTGCACGGGCCTCATCGCCGGCAAGCCAGCTCTCATAGAACAACACATGACTCATTGGTTCGGCGAGGTTCTGTAGGAGCAGCCTTGTGCTGCGAAGAGGCCGGTACTGACAAAGCCTGTCTGTTGCTTGTACCGGCCTCTTCGCAGCACAAGGCTGCTCCTACAAAGGCCGCGTCAGACGAGCGATATTTGTTCTCTGCGCGACAGCGCAGCCCAAAAGGGCTGGGTAATCTCCCACAGGGACATCGCATTGCTTGAGGCCAATGCGGTCGGGGTGGGAGCTGGCTTGCCGGCGATGAGGCCGAGACAGGCAAAAGATCAGTTCAGGATAACCAGCGCCGGGTACTCATGCAGCTGTGCCGCGGTGATGTGGGCCAGTGCACGCAGGGTTTCCAGCGGCTGGTCGAGGCGGTAGTTGCCGGTGACCGCCATGTCTTCCAGCTGCGCATTGCGGTTGATGATCCAGCCCGGGTAGTAGCGCTGCACCTCGGCCAGCACCTGGCTCAGCGGGCAGTTCTCGAACACCAGGCGGCCGTCGACCCAGGCCAGGTCCTTGTGCATGTCGGGGCGCTGGCGCTGGCCGAACCCCTTGGGGCCGACGCTGATGCTGTCGCCGGCGCTCAGGCGGATGCGCTGGTCGCGGGCCCCCTGCAGGTCGACATCGCCGCGCTGCACCCGCACCTGTGCCTCGCCGTCGAGGTAGCGCACGGCAAAGTCGGTGTCGCGCACCTGCGCGCGCAACGGCCCGGCCTGCACTTCCAGTGGTAGCAGCGCGCCCTCGGGGACCTGAAAATAGGCCTCACCCTGCAATAGGCGGGCGACCTGGCGACCATCACGCTGCTCGCTGGCAAATGCCGAATTGGTGTTGAGCAGCACTTTCGCCCCATCTTCCAGCTGCAGGCGCTGGCGTTCTCCCACCACTGTCAGGTGGTCGGCCTGCAGGCGCATGGGCAGGTTGCCGAGGGTGAACAGCCCGACCAGCAGCAGCGCTGCCGTGGCCAGGGGTTTCCAGTGGCTGCGCAGGCGCCCGCGCCACGAGCGGCGCTGTTGCCGATGCATCTGCACGGCCACCTGGTGCAGCGGCGCGCCGTTCCACAGGGCTTCTGCCTCCACATAGGCCTCGGCATTTTCCGGCGCTGCGCTCAGCCAGGCTTCGAAGGCCTGTGTGTCGTCGGCATCGGCGCATTGCAGGCGCACCAGCCAGTCCAGCGCCTCGTCCATGGCACGAGCACGGGCGCTGGGCCCGGCGGGTGACGGGCGAGGGGCAGGGCTGTCGGTCACGGTGAATCCTTGAATGGTTTTTTGCGAATGATCAAGGCTGAGGCGGGGTGTGGCAAGGGCTTTGCGTTGCCTCACTTGAGGCGGTCGGCGACACCCATGCAGATCGCCATGATCAGTTTCAGTTCCTTCTGTACCGTGCTGGGCGAAACATTCAGTTGTTCGGCGATTTCCAGGTAGGTGGCGCCATGCAGGCGGCTGAGGATGAAGATGCGCTGCTGGCGTTCGCTCAACTGGTTGAGGCTGATGCTCAGGTGCCTGAGCAACTGCTCGGCATGGGCCGCATCCTCGCTGCTGGTGGCCGGTGCGGCCACGCTGTGCAGGACCTCGTCGGGCACGTCGTCGACCAGCATGCGCGATTGCACCCGGCGTGCGCGCAGGTGGTCGAGGGCCAGGTTGCGCGCGGTCTGGAACACGAACGGCTCGATGTGTTCGATGGGCCGCTCACCGAGCGCGCGGGACACCCGCAGGTAGGTTTCCTGCAACAGGTCCTCGGCCGTATTGGGGTTGCCCACCATGCGCTGCAGGGTGCGCAGCAGGGTAAGGCGCTGGACGAGGAAGACAGAGTTGAACCGGGACTGACTCACTGGGGGACCTGGCCGACGAAAGGTTAATGATAATGCTTATCATCCACCTCGAAGGTCAAGCCTGGAAATGTTAGGAAAAGGTAAAGATTGTGAGTCCCAGCCTTGCGCGGTCCCGTGTAGGAGCGGCGTTGTGTCGCGATGGGCTGCGCAGCAGTCCCAGCATTTTGGCCTTGGCACAGATTGCAGGGGGCTGCTGCGCAGCCCATCGCGACACAAGGCCGCTCCTACAGGGAGCGTGCCGAAGCTCAGCGGGCGCGGCACAACGCCAGGCAGTTATCCAGCATGCGGTTGGAGAACCCCCACTCGTTGTCATACCAGGCCAGCACCTTGAGCATGCGCCCGTTTGCCCGGGTATGGTTGGCATCGAAGATCGACGACAGCGGGTTGTGGTTGAAATCGCAGGAAACCAGCGGCAAGGCGTTGTAGCCCAATACCCTGGAATGCTTGCTGGCCTCGAGGAACAGCTGGTTGACCTGTTCGGCCGTGGCCTCGCGCTTGAGATTGACCGTGAGGTCCACCAGCGACACGTTGATCACCGGCACCCGTACCGCCATGCCGGTCAGCTTGCCGGCCAGCTCCGGCAGCACCAGGCCCACGGCCTCGGCAGCGCCGGTCTTGCTCGGGATCATCGACTGGGTCGCCGAGCGCGCACGGTACGGATCGCCGTGGTACACATCGGTCAGCACCTGATCGTTGGTATAGGCATGGATGGTAGTCATCAGGCCCTGGTCGATGCCGAACTCGCGGTGCAGCACCTGGGCAATCGGTGCCAGGCAGTTGGTAGTGCAGGAGGCATTGGAGATGATCTGGTGCGAGGCCCGCAGGATGTCATGGTTGACCCCGTACACCACGGTGGCATCGGCGCCTTTGGCCGGTGCCGAGACAATCACCTTGCCAGCCCCCGCAGCCAGGTGGGCGGCGGCCTTGGCACGCTCGGTGAACAGCCCGGTGCATTCGAACACCACGTCGATCGCCTCGGCCTTCCAGGGCAGTTCGGCCGGGTTGCGGATGGCACTGACCGCGATACGGTCACCATTGACCGTGAGGCTTTCGTGGTCGGCCTCGACGCTGGCGTCGAAGGTACCGTGCACGCTGTCGTACTTGAGCAGGTGGGCATTCATGGCGCTGTCGCCCAGGTCGTTGATGGCGACGACCTGCAGGTCCTGGCGGTAGCCTTGGGTATACAGTGCGCGCAGGACGTTGCGCCCGATGCGGCCGAATCCATTGATGGCGATGCGTAGGGTCATGGCAGTACCTCTGGCAGTCCGAGTGAAAGCTGTGGCACAAAGGAGCTTCACTGAAACGGTTTTGTTGTTGGAATTACAAGATTATTCACCTGCCGATAGAAAACAAGCCTTTTTAGTGGCAGTATTTTGTTTAAACATACAACGAGTGGTTGGGCGACGTGCCTCCACCGATGCAGCGGGCTCCTCTACCTTGAGCCTAGGCCGCAATCGTTTGGAGGGGAAATGCCCGGCAAACCGCCCTTACAATTAGCCTGGAGTCCAGTACATGCATCCGCGCATCCTTGAGGTCACCCAGCGGCTGGTCGAACGTAGCCGTGCCACCCGCGAACGCTACCTGCAACTGATTCGCGGCGCGGCCAGTGACGGCCCCATGCGTGCCAGCCTGCAGTGCGCCAACTTCGCCCATGGCGTGGCCGGTTGCGGCAGCGACGACAAGCAGACCCTGCGCCTGATGAACGCGGCCAACGTGGCCATCGTCTCGGCCTACAACGACATGCTTTCGGCGCACCAGCCGTATCAGCACTTCCCCGAGCAGATCAAGCAGGCCTTGCGTGAAGTCGGCTCGGTCGGCCAGTTCGCCGGTGGCGTGCCAGCCATGTGCGATGGCGTGACTCAGGGCGAGCCGGGCATGGAGCTGGCCATCGCCAGCCGCGAAGTGATCGCCATGTCCACTGCCGTGGCCCTGTCGCACAACATGTTCGATGCCGCGCTGATGCTGGGCATCTGCGACAAGATCGTTCCCGGCCTGATGATGGGGGCGCTGCGCTTCGGCCACCTGCCGACCATCTTCGTTCCGGGCGGGCCGATGGTCTCCGGCATTTCCAACAAGCAGAAGGCCGATGTGCGCCAGCGCTACGCCGAAGGCAAGGCCAGCCGCGAAGAGCTGCTGGAGTCGGAGATGAAGTCCTACCACAGTCCTGGCACCTGCACCTTCTACGGCACTGCCAATACCAACCAGTTGGTGATGGAGGTGATGGGCCTGCACCTGCCGGGCGCCTCGTTCGTCAACCCGTACACACCGCTGCGCGACGCGCTCACCGCCGAGGCCGCGCAGCAGGTCACGCGCATGACCAAGGCCAGCGGCAGCTTCATGCCGCTGGGTGAAATCGTCGACGAGAAGGCGCTGGTCAACTCCATCGTCGCCCTGCATGCCACCGGCGGCTCGACCAACCATACCCTGCACATCCCGGCGATTGCCCAGGCTGCGGGTATCCAGCTGACCTGGCAGGACATGGCTGACCTGTCCGAGGTGGTACCGACCCTGTCCCACGTCTACCCCAACGGCAAGGCCGACATCAACCACTTCCAGGCCGCTGGCGGCATGGCCTTCCTGATCCGCGAGCTGCTCGATGCCGGGCTGCTGCACGAAGATGTCAACACCGTGGCCGGCCATGGCCTGCGCCGCTACACCCAGGAGCCGTTCCTCGACAACGGCAGGCTGGTGTGGCGCGAAGGGCCGCAGCACAGCCTGGACGAAAGCATCCTGCGCCCGGTCGCGCGGCCGTTCTCGGCCGAAGGCGGGCTGCGGGTGATGGAGGGCAACCTCGGCCGCGGCGTGATGAAGGTGTCCGCTGTTGCCCCCGAGCACCAGGTGGTCGAGGCCCCGGCGCGGGTGTTCCACGACCAGCAGTCGCTGGCCGATGCGTTCAAGGCCGGCGAGCTGGAGCGTGACTTCGTCGCCGTGGTGCGCTTCCAGGGCCCGCGCTGCAACGGCATGCCGGAGCTGCACAAGCTCACACCGTTCCTCGGTGTGCTGCAGGACCGTGGCTTCAAGGTGGCACTGGTCACCGACGGTCGCATGTCCGGTGCCTCGGGCAAGATCCCGGCGGCCATTCACGTTTGCCCCGAGGCTTATGACGGCGGCCCGCTGGCACGGGTGCGCGATGGTGATATTGTGCGGGTCGATGGTGTCGAAGGCACGCTGCGGGTAATGGTGTCGGCTGAAGAATTGGCCAGCCGCGACCTGCCGCCAGCGCCACAGGGCAACGACCTGGGCTGCGGGCGCGAGCTGTTCGGCTTCATGCGCATGGCGTTCAGCCCGGCAGAGCAGGGCGCCAGTGCGTTCACCTCGGCCCTGGAGAACCTCAAATGAAGGACCTGCTGGTTGGCGACATCGGCGGCACCAATGCCCGTTTTGCGTTGTGGCGTGACAACCAGCTGGATGAAGTGAAGGTCTTTGCCACCGAGGACTACACCAGCCCGGAACAGGCCATCGAGGCTTACCTTGAAGGCTTGGGCATTCCCCGCGGCGGCGTGACTGCTGCCTGCCTGGCGGTGGCCGGTCCGGTCGATGGCGATGAGTTCCGCTTCACCAACAACCACTGGCGCCTCAGCCGCGTGGCCTTCTGCCAGACATTGCAGGTCGAGCGGCTGCTGCTGATCAACGATTTTACCGCCATGGCGCTGGGCATGACCCGCCTGCGCCCCGGCGAGTTCCGCGAAGTGTGCCCAGGCCAGGCGGACCTGTCTCGGCCGGCATTGGTCATTGGCCCGGGTACCGGGCTGGGCGTTGGCGCGCTATTGCGCCTGGGCGAACAGCACTGGCATGCCTTGCCGGGAGAGGGCGGGCACGTCGACCTGCCGGTGGGCAATGCCCGCGAAGCGGCGATTCACCAACAGATTCACGGGCAGATCGGCCATGTCAGCGCCGAGACCGTGCTCAGTGGCGGTGGCCTGCTGCGCCTGTACCAGGCAATTTGCTCGCTGGACGGCGACACACCCCGACACAAGACCCCGGCACAGATCACCGATGCCGCGCTCGGCGGCGAGCCGCGGGCGCTGGCGGTGATCGAGCAGTTCTGCCGGTTCCTCGGCCGAGTCGCTGGTAACAATGTTCTGACGCTGGGCGCACGGGGTGGGGTCTATATTGTCGGCGGCGTGATCCCGCGCTTTGCCGAGCTGTTCGTGCGCAGCGGGTTTGCCGCGAGTTTTTCCGACAAGGGCTGCATGAGTGGCTATTTCGCTGGCGTGCCGGTTTGGCTGGTGACGGCGGAGTTTTCCGGGTTGCTGGGGGCCGGGGTGGCTTTGCAGCAGGCGCTGGATAACCGATAGGTAGCAGGGGGCCGCTGTGCGGCCCATCGCGACACAAGGCCGCTCCTACACGGGGCCGCGCCATTCTGTAGGAGCGGCTTGTGTCGCGATGGGCTGCAAGGCAGCCCCAGAAAGCAACACCCGACAGCAGGCAAAAAGACCTGCAATCAACAAGAGGAAGGACCACCTTGAGCACTGCCGGCAAATCGATCCTGATGGTCGACGACGACCAGGAAATCCGCGAACTGCTGCAAACCTACCTGAGCCGCTCCGGCTTCCAGGTGCATGCCGAAGCCGACGGCAAGGGCTTTCGCCGCGCGCTGGAAACCACCCCCTGCGACCTGGTCATCCTCGATGTCATGCTGCCCGACGAAGACGGCTTCAGCTTGTGCCGCTGGGTACGCCAGCACCCGCGACAGGCACGGGTACCGATCATCATGCTCACCGCCAGCTCCGACGAAACCGACCGGGTCATCGGCCTGGAGCTGGGCGCCGACGACTACCTGGGCAAGCCATTCAGCCCCCGCGAACTGCAAGCGCGGATCAAGGCTCTGCTGCGCCGCGCCGAGTTCGGCCAGGCGGCGCCGGGCAGTGCGGTGCTGGCCTTCGACGACTGGCGCCTGGACACGGTCAGCCACCGCCTGTTCCATCGCGACGGTGAGGAAGTGATTCTCTCCGGCGCCGACTTCGCCCTGCTCAAGCTGTTCCTCGACCACCCACAGCAGATCCTCGACCGCGACACCATCGGCAACGCCACCCGTGGTCGCGAGCCGATGCCACTGGACCGCATCGTCGACATGGCGGTCAGCCGCCTGCGCCAGCGCCTGCGCGATACCGACAAACCACCCAGGCTGATCCGCACCGTACGCGGCAGCGGTTACCTGTTGGCTGCCCATGTCTGCAATGCGCCCTGAGCGGCGCTGGCGTCTGCTGCCGCGTTCGCTACTGGGGCGCATGCTGCTGCTGACCCTGCTGGTAGTGCTGCTGGCCCAGGGGTTGTCGAGCATCATCTGGGTTGCCCAATTGCGCGCCAGCCAGTTGCAGGGCCTGCGTGCCAGCGCCAGCAGCCTGGCTCATTCGATGAGTGCCAGTGTCAGCTACTTCCGCTCGTTGCCGGTGGCGTACCGGCCGATGGTCCTCGACCAGCTGCGCAGCATGGGCGGCACGCGCTTTTTCGTGTCCCTCAACGCCAAGCCGCTGGACATGCCGCTACTGCCCGTTACCCCACGCAAGCAGGCGGTGATCGATGTGTTCCAGCAAGTGCTGCATGAGCGCCTGGGTTCGCAGATGGAAATTTCCGTGGAGTTCGTCGGGCCGGACGACCTGCGTATCTTCAACAGCGGGCTGAAGCTTGACGAACTGCCACGCTCCTGGGCGCATTACTCGCTGACCCTGGAGCCACTCAACCCGCCGGTGCTGGTAACCCAGATCCGCCTGGGCGAGGGTGAGTGGCTGTACATCGCCTCGCTGCTGCCCGAGCCCTACACCAGCCTGGAGGCCGAGCGCCTGCCGCGTCAGCAGATCGGCTTCATCGTGCTGACCACGGCCTTGCTGCTGTTGTTCATCGGCTTGCTGGTGCACTGGCAAAGCTGGCCGCTCAAGCGCCTGGCGCGGGCTGCGCGGGAGATGTCGCTGGGCGCCGATGTGGCGCCGGTGGCCGAAGGCGGTGGCAGCGAGGTGGTCGAGGTGGGGCGTGCGTTCAACAGCATGCGCGAGCGCATCAGCCGATACCTGACCGAGCGCAGCCAGCTGTTCAGTGCCATTTCCCACGACCTGCGCACGCCGATCACCCGCTTGCGCCTGCGCGTCGAGCTGCTGGAGGACGAGCGCCTGCAGGCCAAGTTCAGCCAGGATCTGGACGAGCTGGAACTGCTGGTCAAAGGCGCGTTGCAGTGCGTGAAGGACACCGACATCCACGAGAACATCGAGCCGGTCGACCTCAACCAGGTGCTGGAAATCCTGGCCGAGCCTTACCTGGGCGATGGCCGCATAACGCTCGAAGGCCGGGCGCTGGCGCCGTACCCGGGCAAGCCGCTGGCGTTGCGGCGCTGCATCGGCAACCTGATCGACAATGCCATCAAGTACGGCGAGCGGGCACGGTTGCGCATCATCGACAATGCCGAGGGTTTTGTCCTGCAGGTGGATGACCAGGGGCCGGGGGTGCCGCAGCAGCAGCTGGAGCAGGTGTTCGAGCCGCACTTCCGTCTGGCCGGGCAGCAACAGGGGTACGGGCTGGGGTTGGGGATTGCGCGCAACATTGCCCATAGCCATGGCGGGGAGGTGAGCTTGCTGAACCTGCGTGAGGGCGGGTTGCGGGTGACCTTGTATCTGCCGCGGGGCATGGACTGAAGGGTTGTATTGCCTCTACCGGCCCCTTCGCGGGTAAACCCGCTCCCACAAAGACCTCACAGGTCCATGCAGACTCCGAGGCTAACGCAAAAACCTGTAGGAGCGGTTTTACCCGCGAAGAGGCCGGCACAGGCAACACAAATGTCACTGACTGGTGACAAATCCACCCTCCTTGGTGACATTCCCATCCAGGCCCGCTCACTAGAATTCGCAGACGACTGGCAAGGATCAAGCTGGCCCATGAGCACCTCCAACCTGGCTTCCACCCGCTGGCTCGATGCCCCGGCCCACAACGCCTGGCGCATGGCAGAAGGGCAACGCCTGCTGGCCTTCGCCACGGCTTCGAAACTGCACGATGGCTTCGGTAGCCTCGACGCCGCAGGCCTGCTTGCCCCCGGTGCCCGCGCCGAAACCCTGATCACCACCCGCATGACCCACTGCTTTGCCCTGGCCCACCTGCAGGGGGTGCCCGGCTACCTGGCCTATGCCGAACACGGTGTGGCCGCCCTGCGTGGTGCGCTGCAGGATGCCACCTACGGCGGCTGGTTCGCCCACCCCGGTGGCCATGACGACAGCGGCAAGGCGGCTTACCTGCATGCCTTTGTCGCCCTGGCCGCCTGCTCGGCTGTGATGGCAGGTGCTGGTGGTGCACCAGCCCTGCTGGCAGACGCGGTGCAGGTGCTCGAAGCGCATTTCTGGAGCGAAGAGGAGGGTCCCCTGCGGGAAGCCTTCTCCCGCGCCTGGCAGTTGCCCGAGCAGTACCGTGGCGCCAACAGCAACATGCATGCGGTCGAGGCCTTCCTGGCCCTGGCAGACGTAACTGGCGACAACCTGTGGCTGCAACGCGCCTTGCGCATCGCCGAACGCATCATCCATACCCATGCCGCCGCCAACGGCTACCGGGTCATCGAGCATTTCGACGCCCTCTGGCAGCCGCTGCCGCACTACAACCAGGCGCACCCGGCAGACCACTTCCGGCCTTATGGCTCCACGCCCGGGCATGCCCTGGAGTGGGCGCGGTTGCTGCTGCACCTGGAGGCCAGCCTGGAACGGTCCGGCCTGCAAGCCCCGCAGTGGCTGCCAGACTGCGCCCGCGCATTATTCGACACAGCCTGCCGGCAGGCCTGGAGCGTCGATGGCACACCTGGTTTCGTCTACACCCTGGACTGGGCCGATCGCCCGGTGGTGCGCGCACGCCTGCACTGGGTGCATGCCGAAGCCTGCGCCGCCGCCGCGGCCCTGTTGCTGCGCACGGGCGAGGCGCACTACGAACAGTGGTACCGCCGTTGCTGGGACTTCATCGCCAACCATTTCATCGACCATGGCGCTGGCAGCTGGCACCACGAGCTCGATGCACACAACCAGCCCGCTGCGACCATCTGGCCAGGCAAACCCGACCTCTACCATGCCTACCAGGCGCTGCTGCTGCCGGGCTTGCCACTGGCACCCAGCCTGGCCAGCAGCCTGGCCGGCAATGTAACCAAACGATGACATTCGCGCATCGCTTCGTTACCTGGCGAGGCGAGCACGCTGTTTAGACTTCATGCAACGCAAGCGATCGACTTGCACGGCATAACAACAAGAAAGGTGCTTCGATGAATTCCACGCTCCGTCTCGCTGCCGCAATCTCACTGGCCTCCTTGTTCCCGCTGAGTGCCTTGGCTGCCGATGCCAAAGGCAGTGTCGAGGTCGTGCACTGGTGGACCTCCGGTGGTGAAAAAGCGGCGGTCGATGTGCTCAAGGCCCAGGTTGAAAAGGATGGCTTCACCTGGAAGGACGGCGCCGTCGCCGGTGGTGGTGGTGCCACCGCCATGACCGTGCTCAAGAGCCGCGCCGTGGCCGGCAACCCGCCGGGTGTCGCGCAGATCAAGGGCCCGGACATCCAGGACTGGGCTGCCACCGGCCTGCTCGACGCCGATGTGCTCAAGGATGTGGCCAAGGAAGAAAAGTGGGACTCACTGCTCGACAAGAAAGTCGCGGACACCGTCAAGTACGACGGTGACTATGTCGCCGTCCCGGTGAACATCCACCGCATCAACTGGCTGTGGATCAATCCCGACGTCTTCAAGAAGGCCGGGATCGACAAGGCGCCAGCCACCCTCGACGAATTCTATGCCGCCGCCGACAAGCTCAAGGCCGCCGGCTTCATCCCGCTCGCCCATGGCGGCCAGCCGTGGCAGGACAGCACCGTGTTCGAAAGCGTGGTGCTGGCGGTGATGGGGGCCGATGGCTACAAGAAGGCCCTGGTCGACCTCGACAGCGCGGCCCTGACCGGCCCGGAGATGGTCAAGGCGCTGACCGAACTGAAAAAGGTCGCCACCTACATGGACCCGGATGGCAAAGGCCAGGACTGGAACCTGGAAGCGGCCAAGGTCATCAACGGCAAGGCCGGCATGCAGATCATGGGCGACTGGGCCAAGAGCGAATGGACCCTGGCGAAGAAGACCGCCGGCAAGGACTACCAGTGCGTGCCGTTCCCCGGCACCGAAAAGGCCTTCCTGTACAACATCGACTCGCTGGTGGTGTTCAAGCAGAACGACGCCGGCACGTCTGCCGGCCAGCAGGACATTGCCCGCAAGGTGCTGGGTGAGGACTTCCAGAAGGTCTTCAGCAGCAACAAGGGCTCGATCCCGGTGCGCAACGACATGCTGGCCGACATGGGCAAGTATGGCTTCGACGCCTGCGCGCAGACCTCTGCCAAGGACTTCCTGGCCGATGCCAAAAATGGCGGCCTGCAGCCGAGCATGGCGCACAACATGGCCACCACGCTGGCCGTGCAGGGCGCGTTCTTCGATGTGGTGACCAACTACATCAACGACCCCAAGGCCGACCCGGCCGATGCGGCGAAGAAGCTGGCGGCGGCGATCAAGTCTGCCCAGTAAAGCTGACGCGATTCCGTTGTAGGAGCGGCCTTGTGTCGCGATGGGCTGCGCAGCAGCCCCATAACCTGCGCACTCGATCTTTAAGGTAGGTAATCGACCTTGAGTCCTTTGGGGCTGCTGCGCAGCCCATCGCGACACAAGGCCGCTCCTACAGGGGAGTGCGGCGCCTTTGAGGTGAACCATGACCACAGCAACCGCCCAACTGCGGGCCTCACCCCTGGACGCGCTACAGCGCTGGCTGCCCAAGCTGGTGCTGGCGCCTAGCATGTTCATCATCCTGGTGGGCTTCTACGGCTACATCCTCTGGACCTTCGTTCTGTCCTTCACCACCTCGACCTTCCTGCCGACCTACAAATGGGCCGGCCTGGCGCAATACGCCCGGCTGTTCGACAACGACCGCTGGTGGGTGGCAAGCAAGAACCTGCTGCTGTTCGGCGGCCTGTTCATCGCCATCAGCCTGGTCATCGGCGTAGTACTGGCGGTCTTGCTGGACCAGCGCATCCGTCGCGAAGGTTTCATCCGCACCATCTACCTGTACCCCATGGCGCTGTCGATGATCGTCACCGGTACCGCCTGGAAGTGGCTGCTCAACCCCGGCATGGGCCTGGACAAGCTGCTGCGTGACTGGGGCTGGGAGGGCTTTCGCCTGGACTGGCTGATTGATCCCGACCGGGTGGTGTACTGCCTGGTGATCGCCGCCGTGTGGCAGGCCTCGGGTTTCATCATGGCAATGTTCCTTGCCGGCCTGCGTGGCGTCGACCCGTCGATCATCCGTGCCGCGCAGATCGACGGCGCCAGCCTGCCGCGCATCTACTGGCGCGTGGTACTGCCCAGCCTGCGCCCGGTGTTCTTCAGCTCGCTGATGATCCTCGCGCACATTGCCATCAAGAGCTTCGACCTGGTGGCGGCGATGACTGCCGGCGGCCCAGGCTACTCGTCCGACCTGCCGGCGATGTTCATGTATTCGTTCACCTTCAGCCGCGGCCAGATGGGCATGGGCTCGGCCAGCGCCATCCTGATGCTCGGGGCGATCCTGGCGATCCTCGTGCCTTACCTGTACTCGGAGCTGCGGAGCAAACGCCATGCATAGCCCTCTCGACAAAGCGGTGCTGAGCCCGAGCCGCATCGCCATCCACGCGGTGCTGTTGCTGGCGGTGCTGCTGTACCTGGTACCGTTGGTGGTGATGCTGCTGACCAGCTTCAAGACCCCGGAAGACATCAGCACCGGCAACCTGCTGAGCTGGCCGGCAGTATTTACCGGCATCGGTTGGGTCAAGGCCTGGAGCACGGTCAGCGGTTACTTCTGGAATTCGATCATGATCACCGTGCCAGCGGTGCTGATCTCCACCGCCATCGGCGCGCTGAACGGCTATGTGCTGTCGATGTGGCGCTTCCGCGGTTCGCAGCTGTTCTTCGGCCTGCTGCTGTTCGGCTGCTTCCTGCCGTTCCAGACTGTACTGCTGCCGGCCTCGTTCACCCTCGGCAAGCTCGGCCTGGCCAGCACCACGACCGGCCTGGTGCTGGTGCACGTGGTCTACGGCCTGGCCTTCACCACGCTGTTCTTCCGCAACTTCTACGTAAGCATCCCCGATGCGCTGGTCAAGGCCGCGCGTCTGGACGGTGCCGGGTTCTTCACCATCTTCCGCCGCATCATCCTGCCGATGTCCACGCCGATCATCATGGTCTGCCTGATCTGGCAGTTCACCCAGATCTGGAACGACTTCCTGTTCGGGGTGGTGTTCTCCAGCGGCGATTCGCAACCGATTACCGTGGCCCTGAACAACCTGGTCAATACCAGCACCGGGGCCAAGGAATACAACGTCGACATGGCGGCGGCGATGATCGCCGGCCTGCCAACCCTGCTGGTCTACGTGGTGGCAGGCAAATATTTCGTCCGCGGGCTGACTGCTGGCGCGGTAAAGGGGTAAGTCATGGCAACGCTCGAACTTCGCAATGTGAACAAGACATACGGTAGCGGTTTGCCGGACACCCTCAAGGACATCCAGCTGTCGATCAAGGATGGCGAGTTCCTGATCCTGGTCGGCCCCTCGGGCTGCGGCAAGTCGACCTTGATGAACTGCATCGCCGGGCTGGAGCAGATCACCGGCGGCGCGATACTCATCGACCAGCAGGACGTCAGCGGCATGAGCCCCAAGGACCGCGACATCGCCATGGTGTTCCAGTCCTACGCGCTGTACCCGACCATGAGCGTGCGCGAGAACATCGAGTTCGGCCTGAAGATCCGCAAGCTGCCGCAAGCTGCAATCGACGAGGAAGTGGCGCGGGTGGCCAAGCTGTTGCAGATCGAGCACCTGCTGGCGCGCAAGCCGGCGCAGCTGTCCGGTGGCCAGCAACAGCGCGTGGCCATGGGCCGGGCGCTGGCACGGCGGCCGAAGATCTACCTGTTCGATGAACCGCTGTCCAACCTCGATGCCAAGTTGCGCGTCGAGATGCGCACCGAAATGAAACTGATGCACCAGCGCCTGAAGACCACCACCGTGTACGTCACCCATGACCAGATCGAGGCCATGACCCTGGGCGACAAGGTGGCGGTGATGAAGGACGGCATCATCCAGCAGTTCGGCACCCCGCAGCAGATCTACAACGATCCGTCCAACCAGTTCGTCGCCAGCTTCATCGGCTCGCCGCCGATGAATTTCATCCCGGTGCGCCTCACGCAACAGGACGGGCGCCTGCTGGCCGTGCTCGACAGCGGCCAGGCGCGTTGCGAGCTGCCCTTGGGAATGGCCGCGGACGAGATGGATGGCCGCGAGGTCATCCTCGGCATCCGCCCCGAGCAGATTGCCCTGGGGGCAGCCGAGGGCAATGGCCTGCCCGGCATTCGCGCCGAGGTGCAGGTGACCGAGCCCACCGGGCCAGACCTGCTGGTATTCGTCACCCTCAACCAGACCAAGGTCTGCTGCCGCCTGGCGCCGGATGTGGCGTGCCGGGTCGGCGATAACCTGAACCTGCAATTCGACCCAGCCCGGGTGCTGCTGTTCGACGCCGCCAGCGGCGAGCGCCTGCACCTGGCCACCACTGCTGCAACCATGAAAGACAACGTGGCGCACTTCAAGGGCCGATAACTCGTCTACACCATCAAATAAGAAAAAGAGGACGCAAAGGGATGGAACAGCGCAAACGCATCAGGACATTGGGCTCGCTGGCCTTGCTCGCGCCACTGGCGATGGCTGTTGGCAGCAGCGTTCAGGCTGCCGAAGCTTTCTCCAGCGAATCGAAGTGGATGACCGGCGACTGGGGCGGCACCCGCACCGAGTTGCTGGAAAAGGGCTATGACTTCACCCTCGATTACGTCGGCGAGGTTGCCGGTAACCTGCACGGTGGATACAACGACGACAAGACTGCGCGCTACAGCGACCAGTTCGCCCTCGGCGCGCACCTGGACCTGCAGAAAATCTTTGGCTGGCACGACGCCGAGTTCAAGCTGGCGATCACCGAGCGCAGCGGCCGCAACCTGTCCAACGACCGCATCAGCGACCCGCGCGCCGGACAGTTCAGCTCGGTGCAGGAAGTGTGGGGCCGCGGCCAGACTTGGCGCCTGACCCAGATGTGGGTCAAGCAGAAGTACTTCGACGGTGCGCTGGACGTGAAATTCGGCCGCTTCGGCGAGGGCGAGGACTTCAACAGTTTCCCCTGCGACTTCCAGAACCTGGCCTTCTGCGGCTCGCAGGTGGGCAACTGGGTTGGCGGCATCTGGTACAACTGGCCGGTCAGCCAGTGGGCGCTGCGGGTGAAATACAACATCACTCCGGAATTCTTCGTTCAGGTCGGTGCCTTCGAGCAGAACCCTTCCAACCTGGAAACCGGCAACGGCTTCAAGCTCAGTGGCAGCGGCACCAAAGGCGCGATCCTGCCGGTGGAAGCGGTGTGGTCACCCAAGGTCAATGGCCTGCCGGGCGAGTACCGCCTGGGTTACTACTACAGCACGGCCAAGGCCGACGATGTGTTCGATGACGTCAACGGCAACCCGCAGGCGCTGACGGGCGAGGCCTTCAAGTCGCACTCCAGCAAGCATGGCTGGTGGGTGGTGGCACAGCAGCAGGTCACTGCCCATGGCGGCGATGTAAACCGTGGCCTGAGCCTGTTCGCCAACTTCACCGTGCACGACAAGGCCACCAACGTCGTCGACAACTATCAGCAAGTGGGCTTGGTCTACAAAGGCGCATTCGACGCCCGGCCCAAGGACGATATCGGCTTCGGCGTGGCGCGCATTCATGTGAATGACGACGTGAAGAAACGCGCCGAACTGCTCAACGCCCAGAGCGGCATCAGCGATTACGACAACCCAGGCTTCGTGCCGCTGCAGCGTACCGAGTACAACGCCGAGCTCTACTACGGCTTCCACGTCACCAACTGGCTGACCGTGCGGCCCAACCTGCAGTACATCAAGAGCCCCGGCGGCGTGGATGAGGTGGACAACGCGCTGGTCGCAGGGTTGAAGATTCAGTCGTCATTCTGAGAGCAATTGTTGTAAATTTACGCCAATCCACTTCGGTACCCGGCAACCACTGGTCTTCAGTGGTTGTCGGGGATAGGCCGAGACAGCGCTATCTCAAACAACAAGAGCTCTGAACCATGCCCGAACATCCGCTCCATCGCTTCTTCACCTCGCAGCGGCCCCGGCCGACATTCGAGTGGGAGCGTTACCAGCAGCGCGATGTGCTGATCATCGACCATCCCCGTTGCCAGGCGGTGTTCAGCCGCCAGGGTGCGCAACTGCTGCATTTTCAACCAGCGGGTGAACGGCCCTGGCTGTGGTGCGCCGAGCAGTGGCCGCAGGTGGGGGCGATCCGCGGTGGCGTGCCGGTGTGCTGGCCATGGTATGGACGCCACCCCAGCGAGGACTTGTGGCCCGCCCATGGCTGGGCGCGCCTGCTCGACTGGAAGCTGGTGGACAGCCGCGAGGACGAGGAGGGCGTAACCCTGAAATGGCGGCTGGACCTGTGCGACTGGCAGGTCGACCTGCATGCCCGGCTGGGTAGCCGCATGGAGCTGAGCCTGAGCACCGAGCACCAGGACAGCGAACCCTGTCAGCTGAGCCATGCCTTGCTGGCCTACTGGCGCATCAGTGACGTGTCCGAGATAGCGCTGTCCGGGTTGGAGGATATCGAAGGCTACGACCGCCTGAACCGCCAGGCCTGCCGTGAAGATGGCGCGCTGAAGCTCAAGGGCGGTTGCCAGAAGGTCTACCCCGGCACGCCGCGGGTGCAATTGCAGGACCCGGCCTGGCAGCGCGAGCTGTGCATCGATACCGGTGACAGCGACGACACGGTGGTGTGGCACCCGGGCAACCGCCCGCTGATGGGCGTGACCGGGCGTGAATGCCAGCGCTTCGTCTGTGTCGAGGCCGCCAGCGGCAGTGGCGAGGGCCTGAGCCTGGCGCCGGGGCAGCGTGCCCACCTGCGCCTGCAGGCCCACCGGCTCAGTTGAGCTCGTCGTCCTCGATCGGGTAGCGGCTGGCGTTGAGGCTTTCCTTGATCTTGCGCAGGTGCGGCTGGAAGTCCACGCCGCGCCGCAGGGTCATGCCGGTGGCCAGCACATCGAGCACGGTCAGCTGGATGATCCGCGAGGTCATCGGCATGTAGATGTCGGTGTCTTCCGGCAGCGGAATGTGCAGGCTCAGGCTGCAGGCATTGGCCAGTGGCGAACCGGCAGCGGTCAGGCCCAGTACCGAGGCGCCGTTTTCCCGGGCCAGGCGGGCCACCTCGACCAGTTCGCGGGTGCGCCCGGTGTAGGAGATGATGACGAACAGGTCGCCGGTGTGCGCCACCGAGGCCAGCATGCGCTGCATCAGCACGTCGGCGTGGGCCGATACTGCCAGGTTGAAGCGGAAGAACTTGTGCTGGGCGTCCAGCGCCACCGGGGCCGAGGCGCCCAGGCCGAAGAAGTGGATCTGCCGGGCCTGGATCATCATGTCCACGGCACGGCTGACCTGTTGCGGGTCGAGCTGCTGGCAGGCGCTGTCGAGCGAGGCGATGGCACTGGCGAAGATCTTCTGGGTGTAGGCTGCCGGGTCATCGTCAGCCTCCACCGCGCGGCTGACGTAGGCGGCGCCGCTGGCCAGGCTCTGCGCCAGCTGCAGCTTGAGCTCGGGGTAGCCGCTGACGCCGAACGAGCGGCAGAAGCGGTTGACGGTCGGTTCGCTGACCTTGGCCGCCTGGGCCAGCGCAGCGATGCTGAAACGGGTGGCTTGTTGCGGATTGAGCAGGATGACTTCGGCGACTTTGCGTTCGGCCTTGTTCAGCTCGTCGAGGCGGCCCTGGATCTGTTCCAGGAGGTTTCGCACGCGGTCCATGGGTGTGTCCTTGGGTCGGGAAGACAGCCGGCTGTTGGAGCAGCAGGCTTTTTGCACGGTCGTCTATCGTACTGTCGGCGCGGTTGACGTACCACTTGTCTGTAACACTTGTGTGTAATGTTGTGGTTTTTACTACATTATCCCTTGAAAACCGTATGTGAAAGCGGTATTCCTAGACCAACTTTAGGAAAGAACCAACATCATGGCTGCGATCAGTGTCGAACCTTGCACCTTTGCCCTGTTTGGCGCCCTAGGCGACCTGGCATTGCGCAAGCTGTTTCCTGCCCTCTATCAGCTCGACCGGGCCAACCTGCTGCACCCGGAAACCCGCCTGCTGGCGCTGGCCCGCGAGGCCGGTAGCGCGCAGGGCCACCTGGACAGCATCGAGGCGCACCTGCGCCGGCATGTGCCCGAGGCCGATATCGAGCCCGCCGCGCTGGGCCGTTTCCTCGCCAGGCTGAGCTACCAGCACCTGGATTTCCTCCAGCCCGAGGGCTATCAGGCCCTGGCCGAGCAGTTGCCGGGCGAGCTGCCGCTGATTGCCTACTTCGCCACCGCCGCGGCGGTGTACGGGGCCATCTGCGAAAACCTCGACAAGGCCGGGCTGGCCGCACGCACCCGAGTGGTGCTGGAGAAGCCCATTGGCCACGACCTGGAGTCGTCGCGCCGGGTCAATGATGCTGTGGCTCGGTTCTTCCCAGAGAGCCGGGTCTACCGCATCGACCACTACCTGGGCAAGGAAACAGTGCAAAACCTGATCGCCCTGCGTTTCGCCAACAGCCTGTTCGAAACCCAGTGGAACCAGAATTCCATCTCCCATGTGGAGATCACCGTCGCCGAAAAGGTCGGAATCGAAGGCCGCTGGGGCTACTTCGACAAGGCCGGCCAGCTGCGCGACATGATCCAGAACCACCTGCTGCAGCTGCTGTGCCTGATCGCCATGGACCCGCCCAGCGAACTGTCGGCCGACGCCATCCGTGACGAGAAGGTCAAGGTACTCAAGGCCCTGGCACCGATCACCGGTGAAGGGCTGAGCACCCGTGTGGTGCGCGGCCAGTACATCGCCGGCTACAGCGATGGCAAGCCGGTGCCCGGTTACCTGGAAGAAGACAACGCCAACGCCCAGAGCGACACCGAAACCTTCGTCGCCCTGCGTGCTGACATCCGCAACTGGCGCTGGTCGGGGGTGCCGTTCTACCTGCGTACCGGCAAGCGCATGCCGCAGAAACTGTCGCAGATCGTCATCCACTTCAAGGAAACGCCGCACTACATCTTCGCTCCGGAACAGCGTTTGCAGATCGGTAACAAGCTGATCATCCGCCTGCAACCGGACGAAGGCATTTCTTTACGGGTGATGACCAAGGAGCAGGGCCTGGATAAAGGCATGCAACTGCGCAGCGGCCCGTTGCAGCTGAATTTCTCCGATACCTGGCGCAGTGCAAGGATCCCGGATGCCTACGAGCGGCTGTTGCTCGAAGTGATGCGCGGTAACCAGAACCTGTTCGTGCGCAAGGATGAAATCGAGTATGCCTGGAAGTGGTGCGACCAGCTGATTGCTGGCTGGCGTAACGCAGGCGATGCGCCCAAACCGTACGCCGCAGGCTCCTGGGGGCCGATGAGCTCGATTGCACTGATCACACGCGATGGGAGGGCGTGGTATGGGGATATCTGAACTGAAACTGCCAGCGACTGTGACGGTACATGAGCTGGCGGATGCCAAGGCTCTGGCCGCAGCCCAGGCCCATGACGTGGCCGAGCGCCTGCGCGCAGCCATTGCCGCCAAGGGCCAGGCCTGCGTGGTGCTATCCGGCGGCCGCAGCCCGGTGCCGTTCCTCGAGAAGCTGGCCAGCGAAAACCTCGACTGGGCCAAGGTCACCGTCAGCCTGGCCGATGAGCGCTGGGTGCCGGTGGAGCATGCTGACAGCAACGCCGGCCTGCTGGCGCGCCACCTGTTCAAGGGCGCGGCGGCCAAGGCCCGCTTCGTTGGTCTTTACCAGCAGGCGGAGAACCTTGATGCCGCTGCAGGCAAGGCCGATCAGGCCTTGGCCGAGCTGCCGCCAATTGACGTACTGGTGCTGGGCATGGGGGATGATGGCCATACAGCTTCGCTGTTCCCCGCCAGCCCCAACCTGGAGGCAGGCCTCGACCTGGCCAACCCACGCCGCTGCCTGCCTTTGCTGGCACCGAGCGTACCGCGCCAGCGCCTTTCGATGACCCGCTCGCTGCTGGCCAGTTCCGCCTTTACCGCGCTGTCCGTACAAGGGCAGGGCAAACTCGCTACCCTGCGCGCCGCGCTGGCTGGCACCGACCTTTCCGAAATGCCGATACGCGCTTTTCTTCACGCCCCCCTGGACATCTACTGGTGCCCATGAGCCAAGGATCCACAGTCATGACCACCCTCGAACGCCCACAGCCCAAGCTCTCGATGGCCGACAAAGCCGCACGGATCGACGCCATTTGCAAAGAGGCGCGCATCCTGCCGGTGATCACCATCGCCCGTGAGGAAGACATCCTGCCGCTGGCTGACGCCCTGGCCGCCGGCGGTATCCGTACCCTGGAAGTGACCTTGCGCTCGCAATATGGCCTGAAGGCCATCCAGGTGTTGCGCGAGCAGCGCCCGGAGCTTTGTGTCGGTGCCGGCACCGTGCTCGATCGTGGCATGTTCGCCGCGGTTGAAGCTGCGGGTGCGCAATTCGTCGTTACGCCAGGCATTACCCAAGACATTCTCGAAGCTGGTGTGGACAGCGAGATCCCGCTGCTGCCAGGCATCAGCACGCCGTCCGAAATCATGATGGGCTACGCCCTGGGCTACCGCCGCTTCAAGCT
Source organism: Pseudomonas sp. s4 (assembly GCF_046764235.1). Taxonomy (NCBI): domain Bacteria; kingdom Pseudomonadati; phylum Pseudomonadota; class Gammaproteobacteria; order Pseudomonadales; family Pseudomonadaceae; genus Pseudomonas; species Pseudomonas sp. s4. Next base: position 1,221,258 of record NZ_CP177209.1, read on the forward strand.
GTTCCCGGCGGAGATCAGTGGCGGGGTAGCGGCGATCAAGGCCTTTGGCGGCCCGTTCGGCGATATTCGTTTCTGCCCTACGGGCGGGGTGAACCCGGCCAACGTGCGCAACTACATGGCGCTGCCCAATGTGATGTGCGTGGGTGGTACCTGGATGCTCGACAGCAGCTGGATCAAGAACGGCGACTGGGCGCGGATCGAAGCGTGCAGCGCGGAGGCGATGGCGCTGCTGGACGCCAACTGAATTTGTTGTGTGCTTTACGGCTTGTAGGGCGCTTGGTCGGCGCCCCTTTTTTTGCCTGAAATTCTTGCAGTGCCTGTGCCGGCCTCTTCGCAGCACAAGGCTGCTCCTACAAGCAACTGCATAGCATCCGGACCTTGCGCTGCCCTATGTAGGAGCAGCCTTGTGCTGCGAAGAGGCCGGCACAGGCCAGCAAAAAAGCCCGCATCAAACGATGCGGGCTTTCTCATTCATTGCGGTACGGCTCAGGCCGCCTTGGCTTCCTGCTGGCTCAACGAGCGGTTCAGTGCGCTGAACAATGCCTTGAAGCTGGCCGTGGTGATGTTTTCATCGATACCCACACCATGCACTGGGCGGCCACCGGCCACGCGCAGTTCGATATAGGCCGCGGCCTTGGCATTGGTGCCGGCGCCAATGGCATGCTCGTTGTAGTCCATGATCTCCACGGCAATCGGCAGGCCGGCCACCAGTGCTTCCAGTGCGCCGTTGCCCTTGCCGCGCCAGTGCAGGGTGGTTTCGCCTTCACCGGCGACTTCCACTTCCACGGCGCTGTGGCCGTTCTCTTCCTGCAGACGGTGGCTGACCAGCGCATACGGGGAGTTTGCCTGCAGGTATTCCTTGTGCAGCAGGCTGTAGATCTGCTGGGCGGTCATTTCCAGGCCCAGGCGGTCGGTTTCGCCCTGTACTACCTGGCTGAATTCGATCTGCATGCGGCGCGGCAGGCTGATGCCGTATTCCTGCTCGAGCAGGTAGGTGATGCCGCCTTTGCCCGACTGGCTGTTGACGCGGATTACCGCCTCGTAGCTGCGACCGATGTCGGCCGGGTCGATCGGCAAGTAAGGTACTTCCCACAGTTCGCCTTCCTGCTGCTTGGCGAAGCCCTTGCGGATGGCGTCCTGGTGCGAGCCGGAGAACGCGGTGTGGACCAGGTCGCCCACGTACGGGTGGCGTGGATGTACCGGCAGCTGGTTGCACTCTTCGACCACCTTGCGCACGCCGTCGATGTCGGAGAAGTCCAGCAGCGGGTCGATGCCCTGGGTGTAGAGGTTCAGCGCCAGGGTCACCAGGTCGACGTTACCGGTACGCTCGCCGTTGCCGAACAGGCAGCCTTCGGCACGATCGGCGCCGGCCATCAGGCCCAGCTCGGTGGCGGCAATGCCGGTGCCACGGTCGTTGTGGCAGTGCAGGCTGATGATCACGCTGTCGCGACGGCTGACATTACGGCAGAACCATTCGATCTGGTCGGCGTAGATGTTCGGGGTGGACACCTCCACGGTGGCCGGCAGGTTGAGGATGATCTTGTGCTCGGGGGTAGGGTTCCACACCTCGATGACCGCGTCGCAGACTTCCTTGGCGAACTCCATCTCGGTGGCGCTGAAGGTTTCCGGCGAGTACTGGAAGGTCCACTGGGTTTCCGGCTGCTGGGCGGCGTACTTGACGAACAGCTTGGCCGCGTTCACCGCGATGTCCTTCACGCCTTGCTTGTCCTGGTTGAAGACGATACGGCGGAACGACGGGCTGGTGGCGTTGTACAGGTGGACGATGGCCTTCTTCGCCCCGCGCAGCGATTCGAAGGTACGGGCGATGAGGTCTTCACGGGCCTGGGTGAGCACCTGGATGGTGGTGTCGTCCGGGATGTGGCCGTCTTCGATCAGCATGCGCACGAAGTCGAAATCAGTCTGCGAGGCGGACGGGAACGAGGCTTCGATTTCCTTCACGCCAACCTGCACCAGGGTCTTCCAGAAGCGCAGTTTCTTCTCCGAATCCATTGGCTCGATCAGCGACTGGTTGCCATCACGCAGGTCGGAGCTGCACCAGATTGGCGCGGCGGTGATGGTCTTCGACGGCCAGGTACGGTCAGGCAGGTCGATGGTCGGGAACGCGCGGTATTTCTTCGAAGGGTCTTTGAGCATGGTCATGGAAGCAATCCTTTTGTGTGCGGCCGAGATCGGGCCTGCCGAGCGATAACGAGATAAAAGGCGAGGCGACGCGATTCAGCCTGGTAGTCGGGCGCTGACCAGGCAGAGGCTGCGATGTTGTCGGAGCAGGATGAGGGTGCTGAAGGTTTTCATGCCTTCAACCCTAACCAGTGGGGTGGGTGATGGCAAGCGTTCAGAAAAAATTGAGAGGAATGCTTAAAAAAAGCTGAAAGGCGAGATTTTATCGCTGTAATTTTCTGAGTGCTTCTCGATTTTTGCGCAGTATTTTTCGATGGCGCAACACCTTGGAAGCGAGTTTACCTGCTCTGGCCTCATCGCCGGCAAGCCAGCTCCCACAGGATTACCACAGGCCTCGAATCCTGCACGGGACCTGTGGGAGCGGGCATGCCTGCGAAGCAGGCGCCGCGATCTCAGGGCTGGAACGCGCCAATGAAAATCGCCGGATCCACCCGTGCATCGTTCAGGCTGACGTTCCAGTGCATGTGTGGCCCGGTAGCCCGCCCGGTCGAGCCCACGCGCCCGACCACCTCGCCCCGGCGCAGCTGCTGCCCCACCTGCACATCGATCTTCGACATATGGCAGAACATGCTGATAAAGCCCTGCCCGTGGTCGACGAACACCGTACGGCCATTGAAGAAGTAATCGCCCACCAGGATCACCTTGCCATTGGCCGGGGTCTTGATCGGCGTGCCGGCCGGTACCGCGAAGTCCAGCCCGGCATGCGGGTTGCGTTCTTCGCCATTGAAGAAACGGCGCACGCCGAACTTGCTCGACAGCGGGCCACTGACCGGCTTGTCGAGAATCAGGTTGCTGGGCAGGGTCGGGCTGAAGCTGCGGTAAGCCTTGATCTGCTCGGCCAGCTCACGATCGATGCGCTTGAGGTCGGCCGGGTTCGGGTTGACCTGGCGGGTGTTCTTCAGGGTGATGCGCTGCTCGGGGTATTTCTTGCTACCGACCGTGAAGGGCAGGGTGCGGCCGCCCTGGCTCAGCATCGCGGTGCCGGGCTTCTGGGTCAGCGGGATGCCGACGATGGCCAGCCAGTTGTCCTGCTCTTTCACCACCAGCACCGGTTTGCCGTCGAAGCGGGCGCTGGGCGCGCTGGCGGCGGGGCCGAGGTCGACCACCGCCACGCCGCCGGGTACCGGCTTGTTCAGCGTGCGGGTGATGTAGCTGGCCTGGGCGCCGCCGGCCAGCAGCAGGAGGGAAAGGGCAAGCAGGGGCGCGAGCAGGCGGGGCATGTGTCAGTCCAGAAGTGAGAGGGTGACCGGGGTCAGGTGGTTGTCTTCGACCCGCACCAACAGCTCGCCTTCGTTCAGGCGGGCGGTCAGACGCTGGCCATTGCGGGTCTGTTCGGCGCTGCGGATGGCCTGGCCCTGTTCATCCAGCAGGATGCTGTAGCCGCGGGCGAGGGTGGCCAGCGGGCTGACCACCTGCAGCGTCTGCAACTGGGCCTGGAAGCGCTGGCGGCGGTCCTTGAGCACCTCGCGCATGGCCCGTGGCAGGCGCTCGGCCAGGCTGTCCAGGCGTTGGCCCAGCAGTTTCAGGGTACGCCCCGGGTGCTGCGCGGCGAGGCGGGTATCCAGGCGTGCCAGGCGCTCGTGGCGCTGGTTGAGGTTGAGCATGAACGCGCGGCGCAAGCGCATGTCCAGGTCGTCCAGGCGCTGGGCCTGCTGGCGCAGGCGCTCGCCCGGGTGGCGCAGACGCCGGGTCAGTGACTCCAGGCGCAGGCGGTCGTGGGTCAGGCGGTTCTGCATGCGCAGCAGCAGGCGCCGTTGCAGGCCATCCAGGCGTTGCTGCAGGCCACTGTTGTCGGGGGCCAGCAGCTCGGCGGCGGCAGACGGTGTAGGCGCGCGCACGTCGGCGACGAAGTCGCTGATCGAGACATCGGTCTCATGGCCCACGGCGCTGACAATCGGCGTGACACAGGCGGCCACGGCCCGCGCCACCGCTTCTTCGTTGAAGCACCACAAGTCTTCAAGCGAGCCGCCGCCCCGGGCCAGGATCAGCGCATCGAACCCCAGGCTATCGGCCAGGCGGATCGCGCGCACGATCTGTGCAATGGCTTCGCGGCCCTGCACTGCGGTGGGGATCAGGTTCAGTTCCACTTGCGGGGCGCGGCGACCGAACACACTGATGATGTCGCGGATCACTGCGCCGGTGGGCGACGTAATGATGCCGATGCGCTGCGGGTGGGCCGGCAGCGGCTGCTTGCGTTCGGCGCTGAACAGCCCCTCGGCACCGAGCTTCTCTTTCAATGCCTCGAAGGCCAGGCGCAGGGCGCCATCGCCGGCCGGCTCGACGGTGTCGAGAATCAGCTGATAGTCGCCACGCCCTTCGAACAACGAAACCTTGCCGCGTACCCGCACCGCCAGGCCGTCGCGCAGGGCCTGGCGCACCCGCGTGGCGTTCTGCCGGAACAGCGCGCAGCGCACCTGTGCGCCGCTGTCCTTGAGGGTGAAGTACATGTGGCCGGACGCCGGGCGGGCGAGGTTGGAAATCTCGCCTTCCACCCATACGTTGCGGAACACGTCTTCCAGCAGCACGCGGGCGCGGCCGTTGAGTTGGCTGACGGTAAGGACCTCGCGGTCCAGGCCGAGTCGTTCGAAAGGGTCTCTGATCATGGCGGGCATCATAAAGGACATCGGCCCCGGTTGTCTGTCCCGGCCCCATCGCCGGCAAGCCGGCTCCCACAGGTATCGCGCTGGCTTGGGCCTCATGCTGTCCCTGTGGGAGCCGGCTTGCCGGCGATGGGGCCTTTCAGGCCTGCATCGCCGTCACGAACTGGCGCACCATCGAACCTGCGTCACGCCTGCAAGCCATCGCCACAGTACTCTCACACCCTCCTTCCAGTGCCACGAAGCTGACTGAGGCTGGCGCAATCTCGCGCATGCATTCCGGCAACAACGCCACCCCAAACCCCGCCTGAATCAACTGCAACTGGGTGGTCTTGCGCGACAGCACCTGCGCTGCGCGCGGGAAAAAGCCTGCCTCCATGCACATCGAGGCCGACAGGTAGCTCAGCCCGCCACGGTCCCGGTGCGGAATGGAAATGAAGCGCTCTTCCCGCAGTTGTTCCAGTCTCACCTGTGGCGCGCGGGCCAAGGGATGCCCGGCGGAGACCGCCAGCAGCAGGGGTTCGCTGAACAGTTCATGCAGCACCACCCCTTCATACTGGCGCAGTACAGGCAAGCGCAGCAGGCCGATATCCAACCGCCCGGCAGCGATATCCTCCAACTGCGCCTCCGACGACTGCTGGGCAATTTCCAGCGAAACCCCTGGGTTGTCGCGCAAGTAACCGCCCAGGCGAGCCAGCAGCGGGCCGGTCAGCGGCACTGTACTGGAGTGGTTCAGGCGCAGACTGCCCTGCAGCCCTTCGCCAATGTCGCGGGTTACACGCTCGGCCTGCGCCAGGTCGGCCAGCAAGCGCCGCGCCCGTTCCAGGAAGGCCTGGCCAGCCAGTGTCAGGCGCGGCAGGCGCGCGGTGCGTTCGAACAGCGGCGTGCCCAGTTGCTGCTCCAGCTCCTTGATCTGCCGGCTCAGCGCCGACTGGGCGATGTACAGCCGCTCGGCGGCAGCGCTGAAGCTGCCGCATTCGGCGATTTCCACGAAGTAACGCAGTTGGCGGATTGACGTCATGTCATGCCTTTTCGAGATGAGTGTGGCGACAAAGGCATATTAGTCGGCATGGCTCATGGCTGGCTAACCTTTGCCTGTCTTCCCAGGAACTGCTGCCATGCTCGCCCAACTGTCGTTTTCCGGCCTCGACTGGCTGCCTATCCTGCTTGGTGTCGGCGCTGCCTACATCGTCTTCGGCATCGCCGGTTTCGGCACCGCGCTGGTGGCCGGCCCAGTGCTGATCCACTTCATGCCGCTGTCGCGGATCATTCCGCTGCTGGTGCTGCTGGACTTCGTCGCCGCCTTCGGCAACCTGCTGCCCTCGCGCCGCGATGTCGTGCGCGGCGAACTGCTGCGGCTGCTGCCGTTCATGGCCATTGGCTGCGCGCTGGGTGTGGTATTCCTGCTACAGCTGAAGTCAGACCTGTTGCTGCTGCTGATGGGGCTGTTCGTCACGGCGTATGCCCTGTACGGGCTGGCGGTGAAGGTACGGCCGGCCAGTCTGTCGGGTTTCTGGGCAATGCCGATGGGCACGGCAGGCGGGCTGTTCGGCGCCTTGTTCGGCAGCGGCGGCTTCCTTTATGCGCTGTACCTGAGCGCGCGGCTGGAGGTGAAGGAGCAGGTGCGCGCTACCCAGAGCGCGCTGATCAGTTGCAGTACGGTGGTGCGGCTGACGCTGTTCCTTATCGCAGGCGTCTATGCCGACCAGAGCCTGCTGTTGCTCGCCGCCTGCCTGTTGCCCGTCATGCTCGTCGGCCTCTGGGCAGGGCGCAGGCTTACCCATCGGCTGTCTCGCGAAGCCTTCGTGCGCCTGGTCACCTGGCTGGTGCTGGCCAGCGGCCTGGCGCTGATCGGTCGCTACCTGAGCGCCTGAGCAGGCGGTAGAATTGCGCTATCACCGCAGTTTTTCAGGCTTGCCCCGTTCATGAACACCCAGAGCATCATCGTTCCCAAGCTTTCTACCGTCCCGGTGCACGAAGCCCGTGCCCGCGCCATCCTGCGCTGGCTGGTGCGCGAGAAAGTCGTCGAGGAACAGCTGACCACCTGTGGCCGCACCGGCAACCGCATGGGCCATGCCCTGGCCGAAGGTGCCCGCAAAGTGGCCCTGCATCCGGAGAAACTGCCCTTCGGCGAACAGGTCAACGGCCTGGAGGTGATGCTCAAGCGCTGCATCTATACCCCTACCGAAGGTTTCCTCGAAGAGGCCGGTTGCCCCGAGTGCCGGCGCGAGGTGGGTGAGCCGCTGTTCGAAAGCCTGGAAGAATGGATGCCGGCAGTTAGCGACAACTTCACCTGCCCGTTGTGCGGCTTCGAAGATGACATCAATGGCTTCATTTACCTGCAGCCATGTGCCTTTTCCAACCTGGGGTTCATCTTCAACAACTGGGGCGAGGCCGGGTTCACCCAGGCCTTCCTCGACAGCTTCGCCGACTGGCTCGACCAGCCGGTGGCCGTGGTACAGGTAAAACTGCCACAAGGCTGACCGAAGGCCCTTATTTTGCATTGAGCGGCGCGCCGTGCATGAGTATAATGGCGCGCTTCCATTTTTCCCGCCCGGGAGCCCCCGCGATGCTGCGTATCAGCCAAGAAGCCCTGACCTTCGACGATATCCTCCTTGTACCTGGCTATTCCGAGGTACTGCCTAATGAAGTCAGTCTCAAGACCCGTTTGACCCGTGGCATCGAGCTGAACATTCCGCTGGTATCCGCTGCCATGGATACCGTGACCGAAGCGCGCCTGGCCATTGCCATGGCCCAGGAAGGCGGCATCGGCATCATCCACAAGAACATGACCATCGAACAGCAGGCCAGCGAAGTCCGCAAGGTCAAGAAGTTCGAGGCTGGCGTGGTCAAGGACCCGATCACCATCGACGCCGACGCCACCGTGCGCGACCTGTTCGACCTGACCCGCCTGAACAACATCTCCGGCGTTCCGGTGCTGGCGAACGGCGACCTGGTCGGCATCGTCACCTCCCGTGACGTGCGCTTCGAAAGCCGCCTGGACGCCAAGGTCCGCGACGTGATGACCCCAAAAGAGCGTCTGGTCACCGTCCGCGAAGGCGCCGACAAGAACGAAGTCCGCGAGCTGCTGCACAAGCACCGCCTGGAAAAAGTCCTGATCGTTGACGACAAGTTCAACCTCAAGGGCATGATGACCGTCAAGGACATCGAAAAGGCCAAGGCCTACCCGCTGGCCAGCAAGGACGACCAGGGTCGCCTGCGCGTCGGCGCCGCGGTCGGCACCGGCAAGGACACCGGCGAGCGTGTTGCCGCCTTGGTGGCTGCTGGCGTTGACGTGGTTGTGGTCGATACCGCCCACGGTCACTCCAAAGGTGTGATCGATCGCGTTCGCTGGGTCAAGGAAACCTACCCGCAAGTGCAGGTGATCGGCGGCAACATCGCCACCGGCGCTGCCGCCAAGGCTCTGGCCGAAGCTGGCGCTGACGCGGTCAAGGTCGGTATCGGCCCAGGCTCGATCTGCACCACCCGTATCGTTGCTGGCGTAGGCGTGCCGCAAATCAGCGCCATCGCCAACGTTGCCGCTGCACTGGAAGGCACTGGCGTGCCACTGATCGCCGACGGCGGCATCCGCTTCTCGGGTGACCTGTCCAAGGCCATCGTTGCCGGCGCTTCCTGCGTGATGATGGGTTCGATGTTCGCCGGTACCGAAGAGGCTCCGGGTGAAGTCGAGCTGTTCCAGGGCCGTTCCTACAAGGCCTACCGCGGCATGGGCTCGCTGGGTGCCATGGCACAGGCGCAAGGCTCGTCCGACCGCTACTTCCAGGACTCCTCGGCCGGCGCCGAGAAGCTGGTACCGGAAGGCATCGAAGGCCGTGTTCCCTACAAGGGCGCGCTGGCCGCGATCATCCACCAGCTGATGGGCGGCCTGCGTTCGTCCATGGGCTACACCGGCAGCGCAACCATCGAAGAGATGCGCACCAAGCCGGAATTCGTGCGCATCACCGGTGCCGGCATGGCCGAGTCCCACGTGCATGACGTGCAGATCACCAAAGAAGCCCCTAACTACCGCGTAGGCTGAGGCTTCCAGCTACAACAGAAAGCGGGGCTGTCATGACAGCCCCGCGTCGTTTCCGATTTCCACTGACGAGATTGAGTCATGGCCCTCGACATTCACGCTCACCGCATCCTGATCCTCGATTTCGGTTCCCAGTACACCCAGCTGATCGCCCGCCGCGTGCGCGAAATCGGCGTGTACTGCGAGCTGCATCCGTTCGACATGGACGATGAAGCGATCCGCGAATTCAACCCGCGCGGCATCATCCTCGCCGGCGGCCCCGAGTCGGTCCACGAAGCCAACAGCCCGCGCGCCCCGCAGGCGGTGTTCGACCTGAACGTACCAGTGCTGGGCATCTGCTACGGCATGCAGACCATGGCCGAGCAGATGGGCGGCAAGGTCGAAGGTTCCGACCTGCGTGAATTCGGTTATGCCCGCGTGGACGTGGTTGGCAAGAGCCGCCTGCTCGACGGCATCGAAGACCACATCGACGCCGACGGCTTGCTGGGCCTGGACGTGTGGATGAGCCACGGCGACAAGGTCACCCAGATGCCGGGCAACTTCCACGTGCTGGCCAGCACCCCGAGCTGCCCGATCGCTGGCATGTTCGACGACGCGCGCGGCTACTACGGCGTGCAGTTCCACCCGGAAGTGACCCACACCAAGCAGGGCGGTCGCATCCTGTCCCGCTTCGTGCAGGACATCTGCGGCTGTGAAGCCCTGTGGACTCCGTCCAACATCGTCGAAGACGCCATTGCCCAGGTGCGTGAGCAGGTCGGTTCGGCCAACGTCCTGCTGGGCCTGTCCGGCGGCGTCGACAGCTCCGTCGTTGCCGCACTGCTGCACCGCGCCATCGGCGACCAGCTGACCTGCGTATTCGTCGACAACGGCCTGCTGCGCCTGCACGAAGGTGACCAGGTGATGGCCATGTTCAAGGAGAACATGGGCGTCAAGGTCATCCGCGCCGACGCTGAAAAGCAGTTCCTCGACAACCTGGCCGGCGAAGCCGACCCGGAGAAGAAGCGCAAGATCATCGGCCGCACCTTCATCGACGTGTTCGATGCCGAAGCCAGCAAGCTGGAAAACATCCAGTTCCTCGCCCAAGGCACCATCTACCCGGACGTGATCGAGTCGGCGGGCGCCAAGAGCGGCAAGGCCCACGTGATCAAGTCGCACCACAACGTCGGTGGCCTGCCGGAGGAAATGAACCTCAAGCTGGTCGAGCCGCTGCGTGAACTGTTCAAGGACGAAGTGCGCAAGATCGGCCTGGAGCTGGGCCTGCCGTACGACATGGTCTACCGCCACCCGTTCCCGGGCCCGGGCCTGGGCGTGCGTATCCTTGGTGAAGTGAAGAAGGAATACGCCGACATCCTGCGTCGCGCCGACCACATCTTCATCGAAGAGCTGCGCAAGGCCGACTGGTACCACAAGACCAGCCAGGCATTCGTGGTGTTCCAGCCGGTCAAGTCGGTAGGCGTCGTCGGCGACGGCCGTCGCTACGCCTGGGTCGTGGCCCTGCGTGCCGTCGAGACCGTGGACTTCATGACCGCGCGCTGGGCGCACCTGCCGTACGAGCTGCTGGAAACCGTCAGCGGCCGTATCATCAACGAAATCGACGGTATCTCGCGCGTTACCTACGACGTGTCGAGCAAGCCGCCAGCGACTATCGAGTGGGAATGATCGGGTAGCCAGCTCAGGCTGGTGCCCGTAGGCACGGATACACCAGAAAGCCCGCATAATTGCGGGCTTTCTGGTTCTTGCTCATTCAGATTTGCTTATTCTTTTGGCTTTTTGGCAAATAGCGCTTTCTGGTAGACATTATAGGAAAGCAACCTGCTCTTCACCGCGACGAACTCATCGCCCTCCACGCGCTGCGGGTGCTTTTCCTGCGGGTCATTCTCGATATTGTATTTGGTCAGGGTGTCCGAACTGAATTCGTATATGTATTTGTAAGGGTGCTCCACCAAGGCTGACGCCAGTTGGTCAAAGAACGTGGACATGAAGAATGTGCGTTTGCCATGTTCCCTCAACAAGCTGATGCCTTGGACAGACAGGGGCGACTCGGTCACGCCAAAGAAGTCGGCGACCGTGGGCGCAACATCGATCTGGTGACTGGTCGTTGTGGCGGGTTTGGGCAGTGACTTTTCCTTGGCCCAGAAAATCAGGGGTACGGTCACTTCTTCTTCGTGCATGGAAGCGTTGTGAATGAAGAGACCGTGCTCACCAAACGACTCACCGTGGTCACCCACGAGCACGAATAATGTCGAGTCCAGAAGGCCTTGCTTGTCGAATGATGTCAGCATTTCACCCAGTACGCTGTCTGTTCTGGCTATGCAGTCTTCATACTTTTCCAGCTCGCTCAGTAATGGGGGCCCTTGGCTGCATTGGTAGGGGTAGTGGGCTGCGCTTGGGAAGTAGAGTGCGATGAAACCCTGGCCATTCTTTTTTATCTTCTCCAGGTAAGAGATGCTGGATGAAAACAGCTGTTCATCACTCTCTCCGAAGCTACTGGCGTGTTGTGAGCGATTTTCGGCATGGGTGATCTCCGAAACTGCATAGGCATTCGATACGCCGATGGACTTCAGGAAACCCTCCATGTTTTCGAATTGCAGGTACAGCGAGCTGAATGCGACGGCTTCCATGTCTTTCCTGTTTTTCAGCTCATGGATGACGCTGGGTTGTAGCAGGTACATGGCCTCTTTGATTTCAATATCTGGGTAGGCGTGCAGCCCCGTCAGGATCGCGTGGTAGCCTTTGGACGAGTGAGGCACTGATACGTACGTTTTGAAGAGCATGCCCTCCCGAGAGAGCTTATCGAAGGTGGGATACCTCTCGGCGGTTTTGATGTCGGGCGCAAAAACGCTGTTCCAGCGCACCGACTCCAGAATGATGAAGACCAGGTTCTTGAAGTCTGGTGTGGCATGAGATTGAAGTTTTCGGATGTCGTTGACGCTGGTTAGCGGGTAGGCGGGTTGTTCGAATGGCAGCGGCGGTCTATGCGGAGCTGCATTCAAGGGAGTCGTGCTTCTGAGTGTTGTGACCAGCGGGCTGACGACAATATTTTCGTTCAGGTAATAGCGTGCGTCTTTGGCATGGATGGAGCCGATGAGCAGGGCGCCTATCACCAGCAGCGACGCCCAGAGGTGTTGTCTTTTCTTTATTGGGACCGTGCGCTGTTCTTTATAAGCGATGTAGGTTGCCAGCCCAGCGAAAGACCAGGTCACCAGGTAGGCAAGAAAAAGCACAAAGACAATGAACCTGAATGTGTGCCCGAACCCGGCGGCTTGGGTGAGGAACACCTCGGCTCCGGAGGTCAGGTTGCTTGCGTTCTGCAGGCTGTAGCGTATCAGTTGCCAGTCCAGTGGCTTCAGCCATAGCTCCCGAACTCGCATATCCACCAGCAGGAACAGCAGCAAGGCGCCTGAGGCGATGCTTAACAGATAAAAATTGAATTTGTTTCTGGTAATGGTGGTGGTAGCAATCACAAAGAAGGCGACCACCAGCAGCACGTCTTGAAGCAAGTACAGGGCAATATCGAGAACACCGGTCTCCACCCATCGATAGGAGAAAAACTCGATCAGGATGATCTTCGGTGCCAGAAGAAGGCCTGAAGTGAGCAGCAGCGAAAAATACAGTAATGAATTCCTGTGCCACATGGTGTCAAACCTTCGCATTCACAGAGCAGGCGTCTTGTCTGAAGCGATAGGCGGGCAGAAGGCCAGCACCTGTGCCCCCCGTCTGTTGAACTTAAGCAGCCCACCCTGAATCGGGCAAGTCAGCCTCTGGGCGTTAGTTGGGTACCGGGGGGAGCAGGTTGCCACAGGTGTCGGGGCAGATAACCGGTCGCGCGACAAGACTTCACTTAATCTTTCGCAAATGCAGGTGTATCGTATTCGCCCTTCATCGCCAGCCCCTGCTGGCAGACTGATTGCGCAGAACGCGAGGTACCCGCACCGATGTCCTTCACCCGTCGATAAATGCTCAAGGGCCCGACCGGCCTGGTTGTGGTTGGCCTGGGCGCCGGAGGCGCGGCCCGATACTGGCTGGGCAAGGTCGAGGACGATAACGCCGGGCATGACTACGAACTGATCGCCGCGCCGCTTGACGTCGAGCTGGTGCCGAGGTTCAAGACCGAGGCCTGGGCCTTTATCATTCAGCTGTCTGCCCCGACGGGCGCATCATCACAGCGAATAGAACGGGTCGTTTTCAGGCGCCTGGTCGTGCAACGCTTGGGCGAGGTCCTGGATGTGTTCAGACCACGCCACTGTCTTTACCCATTCCTCGGGCATGCCGGATACCCCGTACAACGCTCCGGCCAGCTGCCCAGCCACGGCTGCCACGCTGTCGGCGTCGTCTGCCAGGTTTGCCGCCAGTAGCACTGCGTCTCTGAAATTGTCGGTATTCCAAACCGCCCATAGCGCAGCTTCCAAGGTGTCGATGACATACCCTGAGGAGCGGATCTGGTCGCGGCTTTTTTCCTTGTATTCGCCAGCGTTGATGATGGTGGCGCGGGGCTGCAGCGGGCGGACCATCGGGCGGCACATTTCATCCTTGTCGGCGCCGTTCAGGGCGAGGTGCAGCTGCGCGCCCAGCAGTTCGCAGCCACTCACTGCTTCGGGCGCCCGATGGGTGGCCCGACTCTGGCTTTGGGCTTCGCGCCACGTGGATGGCAGCATGTGGCGCCTGAATATGGCGGTGGGGGCGAGCCGGATGATGGAGCCATTGCCGGCCGTATTCGGCTCTGTGTTGCCTATCCAGTCCAGGCCATGGCGTAGCCACCCTTCCAAGGCAAGGCGTGTAGCATTGCCGATGTCGAAACAGACACCGTTTGCGCTGTTTTCCCCTCGCTTGTACCACCTGCACAGTCGCTCGAGATAATCTGCATGGTCGAATCGCATGCAAGCCAGGTACGAGTCCGCCAGGCAAAGCGCCATGCTCGTATCATCGGTCCACTCACCTGGCTTGAGCCTGAACGGCCCGCCGCCGACCATGTCATCGACGTGTGCTTTATCGCGAGGCAGGAACTCCAGGGTGGTGCCTACGGCATCGCCAATGGCCAAACCCAGCAACGCACCTTTGGCTCGGTCGAGCGATTGTTCGGGGGTTAATGTGCAAACGCGCGATTCTTGCCATTGCGGGTGCACGTAGGCACGGCCTGCGGACTCGCGTGGGGTGGGCGCTGGTAGCAAGTGGTTGTACCGGTAGGCATACTCGGTAACTTCAAGGGTAGGGCTGTGCAGGTCGATCATAGAACTTCTTCTAATAAGAGATGAGTCGTGGGGCCTTGCTCAATCCGGTTCAGTACCCTGAAAGAAGTACCCGGCGGGTACAGTACTTCCGCCTCGGGAATTTGCGTCAGGAAACTGATGTCCTTGCCGGATACGCCGCGTACGACCATCTGGGTATTGCCCGCGAATGGTGTTGTCGCGGATGAGCTGAAGAATGCCATGTCGGTCTCCACTGCGCCCATTTGCATGCGATTGAGCACATCCAGTGGCAGATCCGTTCCACGGTAGGTTTCAGCGCCAACGTAGCGAGGCAAGCGTGCCAGACCTTCGGTTGCATGCTCGGCAAAAGCCATGATTTCAGGCGTGGCTGTGCCTTGGCGCATCGCCAGGTTATACGCCTTGTACACATCGTTGGTAGAGTAACCGTAAAGTGCGCCTATTTGATCGTCGCTGAGCAGTTTCGAAAGCTCCGGGGCCCGAAAATCTGCCCGGGCGCGGCCTTCGGCAATCCATCGCTCTGCCATGTCCTTGCCCACTGCCTCTCGCAGGCTCATGAGCTTCTTGGGCGCCGCTGCAATGCTTTTTTCAGTGGCTTGCTTTGCTGGCGGCAGCTCTGGCTCTGCTTTCTGCAGCGGTGTCGCGGCCTTCATCTGCAACTCAGGTTCAGCCAGCAGCCTGCTTTCGTTCTTCGCCAGCCAGGTGGCCAACTGTTTGTTGGAGATTTCGGCTTGAAGCTTGGCACTACGGCTGGCGATGCTTTCCACGCTGCTCATCACGCCGGCTTTCATCTGCCCGCGGGTCAGGTAGGTCACAATTGCCATCAGCAAAAGCATCACCAGCTGCTCTTGCCCACGGGCCAGTTGCCTTGCAGCGTGTTCGGTACGCTCTTGAACCAGCGCCGCCGAGCCGCCCGAAGGGTCGAGACCGGAGGGTTTCAAGCCGTCTTCGGCAGTCCACGCGGTAGCAAGCCCCTCTTGCATGGAGGCCAGGCACGCGGGAAGCCCTTGATAGAAATACTCCGCGATGGCGGCCAGGCCCAGCGCCATCAGGATCAGGTTGCCGACCTGCAGGCCGATACCGCTGCCTGCGACCACCCCAGGTGCCGCACCGACGCCAAAGGCTAGAGAACCCACGGCGCCGCCGATAGCGCCGCCTAGCGCGACGCTGCCGCCGAGAATCATCACCACTTCCTGCACGAGCTTGAGCAGTACGGGCAAAATCTGGTCGATATTGATGGACGCCCATTTGCGCGACAGATTTGACTGCATCATGGGATAGGACAAAGCCATCGCCTGCCGGACATTGTCTATCCGGTGTCCGCCTACAGCGCCATAAGCCTGGCTGGCGCCATCGCTTACGCGACGGGTGAAGCCGTCCCAGCTGTCATGGACATTGCGCAAGCCGCTGCTGACGCTTTGATTGAGGGCGCTGAATTTTTGGTCCAGGTTGCGTTCGATGTCGCCCCAGCTAGGGACGTGAGTTGATAAGTCCATTTACCATTGCATTCCTTTAGAGAAGGCAGGTGAGTGTGCGGGCGGCAGGCGATTCTTTCCCATGCACCACGCTGACGGTCAAGCCAGTCGCCAATCGAGCTGCCGATTGCATTGCGAGGCATTTTCTCATCTGAGGTGCCTCTGGCAATGGTGTCAATTTGATCTCATGCTTGTCGGTCAGTTCCGTTAAGTCTGCGGAATGGCCAATAGGGTGGCCAAAGCAAACGATGGCTGGATACTTCACTTAATATTTCCCATTTGCAGGTGTATCGTATTCGCCCTTCATCGCCAGCCGTGCTGGCAGCTTGATTGCGCAGAACGCGAGGTACCCGCACCGATGTCCTTCACCCGTCGACAAATGCTCAAGGGCCTGACCGGCCTGGTTGTGGTTGGCCTGGGCGCCGGTGGCGCGGCACGTTACTGGCTGGGCAAGGTCGAGGACGACAACGCCGGGCATGACTACGAGCTGATCGCTGCTCCCCTGGACGTCGAGCTGGTGACGGGCTTCAAGACCGAGGCCTGGGCCTTCGGCCCTTCGGCGCCAGGCACCGAGTTGCGTGTGCGCCAGGGCACCTGGCTGCGGGTGCGCTTCATCAACCACCTGCCGGTCGAAACCACCATCCACTGGCACGGTATCCGCCTGCCGCTGGAAATGGACGGCGTGCCCTATGTGTCGCAGCTGCCAGTCAAGCCGGGCGAGTACTTCGACTACAAATTCCGTGTGCCGGACGCCGGCAGCTACTGGTACCACCCGCATGTCAGCAGTTCCGAAGAGCTGGGCCGTGGCCTGGTCGGCCCGCTGATCGTCGAGGAGCGCGAGCCGACCGGCTTCCAGCATGAACGCACGCTCAGCCTGAAGAACTGGCACGTGGACGAGCAGGGCGCCTGGTTGCCGTTCAGCATCCCGCGTGAGGCGGCGCGCAACGGCACCGCCGGGCGCCTGATCACCATCAATGGCCAGGCCGATTCGGTCACCGAGTTGCCAGCCGGCCAGGTTGTGCGGGTGCGTCTGCTTAACCTGGACAACACCTGGACCTACCGCATCAACCTCAAGGGTAACTGCGAGGCAAAAATCTATGCTCTGGACGGCAACCCGGTAACCCCGCGCCCCTTGGACGATGACTACTGGCTCGGCCCAGGCATGCGTATCTGCCTCGCTATCCGTATTCCTGAGGCGGGGGAGGAGATCTCCCTGCGCGACGGTTTCGTGCGCCTGGGCACCCTGCGTTCGGTTGCCAGCAACGACGCGCCAAGTGACTGGCCGCCGGCGCTACCGCCCAACCCGATCGCCGAGCCGGACCTGGAGAATGCCGAAAAGCTCAACTTCAATTTCGAGTGGGCGGCGAAAGTCTCGGTCACTACGGACCAGGATAAGCCGTCGAGCATGTGGCAGATCAACGGCCAGGCCTGGGACATCACCGACAAGACCTGCGCCGAGCGCCCCATTGCCACGTTGCAGAAGGGCAAGAGCTACATCTTCGAGCTGAAGAACATGACCCAGTACCAGCACCCGATCCACCTGCACGGCATGAGCTTCAAGGTGATCGGCTCCAACCGTCATGACATCAAGGAGCCGTGGTTCACCGATACCTACCTGCTGGGCAAGAACGAGCGCGCCCAGGTGGCGCTGGTGGCGGATAACCCGGGCACCTGGATGTTCCATTGCCACGTCATCGACCACATGGAAACCGGCCTGATGGCCGCGATCGCGGTGGTCTGATGCGCCCGCAGATCATCGATCGCAGTCGCGATCAGGAATTCATGCGTCTGGCCCTGGCCCTGGCCGCCGAAGGTGCGGCCATGGGCGAGGTGCCGGTGGGCGCGGTAGTGGTGCAGCATGGGCAGGTGATCGGGCAGGGCTTCAACCGGCCGATCATCGACAGTGACCCCAGTGCGCACGCCGAGATGGTGGCCATTCGCGCGGCGGCGAAATCCGCCAGTAACTACCGGCTACCCGGCAGCACCCTGTATGTGACCCTGGAACCGTGCAGCATGTGTGCGGGGTTGATCGTGCATTCGCGGGTGATGCGGGTGGTATTCGGCGCGCTGGAGCCCAAGGCGGGGATCGTGCAGAGCCAGGGGCAGTTCTTCGGGCAGGGTTTCCTGAACCACCGGGTGATGGTGGAGGGGGGGGTGCTGGCGGAGGAGTGCGGGCAGATCCTCAGTGACTTCTTCAAGGCTCGCCGAGCCAAGGGGTAACCTGTCAGTGCCCTATCGCCGACAAGCCAGCTCCCACAGGATATCTGCAGGCCTTGGGGGCAGTGGTGAGCCTGTGGGAGCTGGCTTGCCGGCGATAGGGCCCTGACAGGCTACATCGGCGGCGACTGCTCCGCCGGCTTGTCCTTGTTCACCCCGGGCACATGCAGGCTGCCCTCGGCCACCTGGCCTTCGAGCTGTGGCTGGGTCACCCAGGTGAGGATGTCGTAGTAGCGACGGATGTTGGCCACGAAATGCACCGGCTCGCCGCCACGTGCATAGCCGTATTTGGTCTGCCGATACCACTGCTTCTGCGACAGCCGCGGCAGCATCTTCTTCACGTCCAGCCACTTGTTCGGGTTGAGCTTTTCGCGCTTGGCCAGGGTGCGGGCGTCTTCCAGGTGGCCGCTGCCGACGTTGTAGGCAGCCAGGGCGAACCAGGTGCGGTCCGGTTCCTGGATGCTGTCGTCGAGCTCTTCCTTGATCTTCATGAAGTACTTGGCGCCGCCCTGGATGCTCTGCTTCGGGTCCAGGCGGTTGGACACGCCCATGGCCTGGGCGGTGCGCTGGGTCAGCATCATCAGGCCGCGCACGCCGGTCTTGGAGGTGACCTCGGGCTGCCACATCGATTCCTGGTAGCCGATGGCGGCCAGCAGGCGCCAGTCCACCTGCTCGACCTTGGCGTAGCTCTTGAAGTGCTTCTCGTACTTGGGCAGGCGCTGCTGCAGGTGCTGGGCGAAAGTGTAGGCACCCACATAGCCCAGGACGTCGACATGGCCGTAGTAGCGGTCCTTCAGGCGTTGCAGGGTGCCGTTCTTCTGCGCCTTGTCGAGGAACTCGTTGACCTCGTTGAGCAGGCTGTTGTCTTCACCGGCCGCCACCGCCCAGCGCTGGTCGCGGGTGTCGCCCAGGTCGAAGGCAACCCGCACGTTGGGGAAGTACACCTGGTTCATCGCCAGCTCGTTGGAGTCGACCAGGGTCAGGTCGATCTGGCCTTCATCGACCATGCGCAGCAGGTCGACCACCTCGACGGCGTCGGATTCCTCGTATTCCAGGCCCGGGTACTGCTTTTTCAGCTCGGCCAGCTGGTCGGCATGGCTGCTGCCCTTGAGCACCATGATCTTCTTTCCGACCAGGCCCTTGGCGTTGGTGGGGCGCGTGCGACCGTTGCGGTAGATGACCTGTGGGGTCACTTCCAGATAAGGGTGGGAGTACCTGACCTGGGCCTTGCGCCGTTCGCTGGTGACCAGGCCGGCCGCTGCCAGCACCGGGCCGGAGGGCTTGCCGAGGCTGTCATACAGCTCGTCGAGGTTGTCGGCGGTCTCGATCTGCAGCTTCACGCCCAGATCTTCGGCGAAATGCTGGACCAACTCGTATTCGAAGCCGGTTTCGCCGTTGCGGTCCTGGAAGTAGGTGGCCGGGCTGTTGCGGGTGATCACGCGCAGCACGCCATCCTCCTTCACGCGCTCGAGGGTGCTGGGTTTTTCAACGCAGGCACCGAGCAGCAGAAAGAGTCCGGTTGCGAAAAGCCATCTGGCGCAACGCTGGCGCAAAGCAGTGTGGGCGAACATAGGTTGCAGTATACGCAAAGGACTGGCCCAACCATATCTCGACAACTGTTAGCTTGTCTGGTAGCGGGTTCTGTGCTTTGGGGGCTTGCCTTTGGAGGTTCAGCGCCTGGGAGGTCGAGCGCCGCCCGCGCGGCGCTTCGCAGCACAAGGCTGCTCCTACATCTGTTTCGGGCCAGTAACGCCTGCGCCAATGCGCGCGACTGCCTTGATTTTCCGACACGCTGCCGAGGTGGACGCCAAGGGGCCGCGCGCCACTCCCCCAGGAATAATTGGCCCGAAACAGATGTAGGAGCAGCCTTGTGCTGCGAAGCGCCGCGTGGGCGGCGCTCGATTTCACAGGCGCTAAATCTCTAAAGGTAGGCCCCCTGAATTCTGACCCGCAAGTCCGGTTCCGCCGCCCGGCAGCCGTGGCTTAGAGCGGGTGCCGAAACCCTTCGAATTAGGCTAGAATGCACGGCCTCTAAGCACACCCCTTCCTGAGGCTGTCCCGACGATGTTGATCCTGCGCGGCGCTCCTGCCCTTTCTGCCTTTCGCCACGGTAAATTACTCGAGCAACTGAGCCAGAAAGTCCCCGCTGTTACTGGTTTGTATGCCGAATTTGCCCATTTCGCCGATGTCGACGGCGAGCTGACCGCCGACCAGCAGCAGGTGCTGGGCCGTCTGCTCAAGTACGGCCCGAGCGTGCCGGTACAGGAGCCGAGCGGCCGCCTGTTCCTGGTCGTGCCGCGCCTGGGCACCATTTCGCCGTGGGCCAGCAAGGCCAGCGACATCGCTCACAACTGCGGCCTGCAGTCGATCCAGCGCCTGGAGCGCGGTATCGCCTACTACGTTGCCGGCAACCTGAGCGAAGCCGACGCCGAACTGATCGCGGCCGAGCTGCACGACCGCATGACCCAGCGCGTGCTCGGCCAGCTGGAGCAGGCCGCTGACCTGTTCAGCCATGCCCAGCCCAAGCCGATGACCTCGGTGGACATCCTCGGCGGCGGCCGTGATGCCCTGGCCAAGGCCAACATCGACCTGGGCCTGGCCCTGGCCGAAGACGAGATCGACTATCTGGTCAACGCCTTCCAGGGCCTCAAGCGCAACCCGAACGACATCGAACTGATGATGTTCGCCCAGGCCAACTCCGAGCACTGCCGCCACAAGATCTTCAACGCCAGTTGGGACATCGACGGCCAGGCTCAGGAAAAGAGCCTGTTCGGCATGATCAAGAACACCTACCAGATGCACAACGAAGGTGTGCTGTCTGCGTACAAGGACAACGCCTCGGTGATCGTCGGCAACGTTGCCGGCCGTTTCTTCCCGAACCCTGAAACCCGCCAGTACGGCGCGGTGCAGGAGCCGGTGCACATCCTGATGAAGGTCGAGACGCACAACCACCCGACCGCCATCGCCCCGTTCTCCGGCGCCTCCACCGGCTCCGGCGGCGAAATCCGCGACGAAGGCGCGACCGGCCGTGGCGCCAAGCCCAAGGCTGGCCTGACCGGCTTCACCGTGTCCAACCTGCGTATCCCGGGCTTCGAGCAGCCGTGGGAGCAGGCCTACGGCAAGCCTGAGCGCATCGTCGACGCCCTCGACATCATGATCGAAGGCCCACTGGGTGGCGCTGCGTTCAACAACGAATTCGGTCGCCCGGCCCTGACCGGCTACTTCCGTACCTTCGAGCAGGCCATCAACACCCCGCACGGTGAAGAAGTGCGCGGCTACCACAAGCCGATCATGCTGGCCGGTGGCATGGGCAACATCCGAGAAGACCACGTGCAGAAAGGCGAGATCACTGTCGGCGCCAAGCTGATCGTGCTCGGCGGCCCGGCCATGCTGATCGGTCTGGGCGGCGGCGCCGCTTCGTCGGTGGCGACCGGTGCCAGCTCGGCTGACCTCGACTTCGCTTCGGTACAGCGCGAAAACCCGGAAATGGAGCGCCGTTGCCAGGAGGTCATCGACCGCTGCTGGCAGCTGGGCGACAACAACCCGATCGCCTTCATCCACGACGTCGGCGCCGGTGGTATCTCCAACGCCTTCCCAGAACTGGTCAACGACGGTGGCCGTGGTGGCCGCTTCGAACTGCGCAACGTGCCCAACGACGAGCCGGGCATGGCCCCGCACGAAATCTGGAGCAACGAATCGCAAGAGCGTTACGTGCTGGCCGTCAGCGCCGTCGACTTCGAGCGCTTCAAGGCAATCTGCGAGCGTGAGCGTTGCCCGTTTGCCGTAGTGGGTGAAGCGACTGAAGAGAAGCACCTGACCGTAAGCGACAGCCATTTCGGCAACACGCCGGTAGACATGCCGCTCGACGTACTGCTGGGCAAGCCGCCACGCATGCACCGTTCGGTTACCCGCGAAGCCGAGCTGGGCGATGACTTCGACCCGAGCAAGCTGGACCTGGACAACGCCGTTCAGCGCGTTCTCAGCCACCCGGCCGTGGCCAGCAAGAGCTTCCTGATCACCATCGGCGACCGCACCATCACCGGCCTGGTAGCTCGTGACCAGATGGTCGGCCCGTGGCAGGTACCGGTGGCCGACTGCGCCGTCACCGCCACCAGCTTCGACGTCTACACCGGTGAAGCCATGGCCATGGGCGAGCGTACCCCGCTGGCGCTGCTGGATGCCCCGGCGTCCGGCCGCATGGCAATTGGCGAGACACTGACCAACCTGGCTGCCTCGCGCATCGAGAAGCTGTCCGACATCAAACTGTCGGCCAACTGGATGTCTGCCGCCGGCCACCCAGGTGAAGACGCCCGCCTGTACGACACCGTCAAGGCTGTTGGCATGGAGCTGTGCCCGGAGCTGGGCATTACCATTCCGGTCGGCAAAGACTCGATGTCGATGAAGACCAAGTGGAGCGACGAGGGCGTAGAGAAGAGCGTTACCTCGCCAATGTCGCTGATCATCACCGGCTTCGCCCCGGTCACCGACATCCGCAAGACCCTGACCCCGCAACTGCGCATGGACAAGGGCGAGACCGACCTGATCCTGATCGACCTGGGCCGCGGCAAGAACCGCATGGGCGCTTCGATCCTGGCACAGACCTACGGCAAGATCGCTGCCCAGGCACCGGACGTCGACGATGCCGAAGACCTGAAGGCGTTCTTCGCCGTGATCCAGGGCCTGAACGAAGATGGTCACCTGCTGGCCTACCATGACCGTTCCGACGGCGGCCTGGTCACCACCGTGCTGGAAATGGCCTTCGCCGGCCACTGCGGCCTCGACCTGCACCTCGACCCGCTGACCGACAGCAAAGGCGACGTGCCGGCTATCCTCTTCAACGAAGAGCTGGGCGCGGTCATCCAGGTTCGCCAGGATGCCACCCCGGACGTACTTGCACAGTTCAGCGCCGCTGGCCTGGGTGAAGGCTGCGTCGCGGTGATCGGCAAGCCGGTCAACAACGGTGAAGTGTCCATCAGCCTGAACGGTGAAGTGCTGTTCGACGACGACCGCCGCATGCTGCAGCGCCAGTGGGCCGAGACCAGCTACCAGATCCAGCGCCTGCGCGACAACGCCGACTGCGCCGACCAGGAATTCGACCTGCTGCTCGAGGAAGACAACCCGGGCCTGTCGGTCAAGCTGGGCTTCGATGTCAACGACGACATCGCCGCGCCGTACATCAAGAAGGGCGTGCGTCCGCAAGTGGCCATCCTGCGCGAGCAGGGCGTCAACGGCCAGGTCGAGATGGCAGCCGCCTTCGACCGCGCCGGCTTCGCCGCCATCGACGTGCACATGAGCGACATCCTCGCCGGCCGTGTCGACTTCGAAGCCTTCAAGGGCCTGGTCGCCTGCGGTGGCTTCTCCTACGGTGACGTGCTGGGTGCCGGTGAAGGCTGGGCCAAGTCGGCGCTGTTCAACAGCCGCGCCCGTGACGCCTTCCAGGCCTTCTTCGAGCGCACCGACAGCTTCGCCCTGGGCGTGTGCAACGGTTGCCAGATGATGTCCAACCTGCACGAACTGATCCCGGGCACCGAGCACTGGCCGCACTTCGTGCGCAACCGCTCGGAGCAGTTCGAGGCACGCGTGGCCATGGTCGAGGTGCAGAAGTCCAACTCGATCTTCCTGCAGGGCATGGCCGGTTCGCGCATGCCGATCGCCATCGCCCACGGTGAAGGCCATGCGGAGTTCGCCAGCGAAGAAGCACTACTGGCAGCCGACCTGTCCGGTTGCGTGGCCCTGCGCTACGTCGACAACCATGGCAAGGTCACCGAAGCCTACCCGGCCAACCCGAACGGCTCGCCGCGTGGTATCACCGGCCTCACCAGCCGCGACGGCCGCGTGACCATCATGATGCCGCACCCGGAGCGTGTGTTCCGTGCCGTGCAGAACTCCTGGCGCCCGGATGAGTGGCAGGAAGATGCCGCGCTGATGCGTATGTTCCGTAACGCACGGGTGTGGGTGAACTAAGGCGTGTACAAGCTCGCCTTCTTCGTCCCCGCCAGCCACGTCGAAGTGGTCAAGGCCGCTGTGTTCGCCGCTGGTGGCGGGCGCATCGGTGACTATGACCACTGCGCCTGGCAGACGCTGGGCCAGGGCCAGTTCCGCCCGCTGGACGGCAGCCAGCCGTTCCTCGGGCAAACCGGCCAGGTCGAGGTGGTGGAAGAGTGGAAGGTGGAGCTGGTGGTGGCTGACGACCTGATTGCCCAGGTCGTCGCTGCACTCAAGCAGAGCCACCCGTACGAGACGCCAGCCTACGAAGTCTGGCGGCTCGCCGAGTTCTAGACCACATCAAGGCCATCGCCGGCAAGCCAGTTCCCACAGGAATATCGCAGTCATCAGAACCTGTGATATCTCTGTGGGAGCTGGCTTGCCGGCGATAGGGCCCTACAATCCAGCCACAATCTCCTTGCCCTGCCCAGTCCGCTTCAACCACCCACAAGCCAGCAACCCCACCTCGAACAGCACCCACATCGGCACCGCCAGCATCGTCTGTGAAAACACATCCGGCGGCGTCAGGATCATCCCCACCACAAAGCAGCCGACGATCACGTAGGGCCTGCTGCGCCGCAATGTAGCTACATCGGCCAACCCCACCCAGACCACGATAAACGTCGCCACCGGGATCTCGAACGCCAGCCCGAACGCCAGAAACAGCGCAAGGATGAAGTCCAGGTACTGGCTGATATCAGTCATCATCGCCACCCCCTCCGGTGTCACGCTGGCAAAGAAGCCGAACATCATCGGGAACACCAGGAAGAAGGCGAAGGCCATGCCGGCGTAGAACAGCACGATGCTCGATACCAGCAACGGCAGGGCAATGCGCCGTTCACGGCGGTACAGCCCCGGCGCCAGAAAGCCCCAGGCCTGGTGCAGCAGTAGTGGCATGGCGATAAACACTGCGCACATCGCAGTCAGCTTGAACGGCGTCAGGAACGGCGAAGTGACGCTGGTGGCGATCATGCTCGCGCCTTCCGGCAAGAAGCGCCGCAACGGCTCGGAAATCAGCGTATACAGCGTCTGGGCAAAGGGGAACAGGCCGGCGAACACCAGCGCCACCAGCGCCAGGCAACGCATCAGGCGTTTGCGCAGGTCGCGCAGGTGTTCGGTCAGCGGCATGCTCGCCGCCGGGTCCATGGCAATGCTCATGAAAGGTTTTCCTTGGGGGGAGCGACCGTGGCCGCATCATTGGCCGGCTCCGCTTTCAGGCTGATGCCTTGGCGGATCTCCTGTTCCAGGCGCTGCAAAGGCGCACTGTCGAGAGTGGGTAGCTCGACAGCGGGCAGTTCGATCTCCCGCTCCACCTGCCTGCGCAAGGCGTGCATGGCCCTGCGCGCCTGGCCCAGGCCGCGCCCGAGGGTGCGTGCAGCCACCGGCAGGCGCTCCGGGCCTAAAACCAATAGTGCGACGATGCCGACCAGCAGCAACTCGCTGAAGCCTACCTCGAACATCAGGGCTGACGGTCTGCTTGCGGTTGCTGCGTACCCTGACCGGTCAACGGGCACTGTTGCTGCACCTGCGTTTGCGCTGGGGGAGTGGCGTCAGTGTCACCGCCCATGGACTTGCGAAAACCCTGGATCGCCTCGCCCATATCGCTGCCCAGGCCCTTGAGGCGCTTGGTACCAAACAGCAGGAATACGATCAGCAGTACGATCACCAGTTGCCAGATTCCAATGCCACCCATTGCGACCACTCCTGTAAGGTCATGAAAAGGAAAGACAATCCTGCCTCGCGCAGATGACGTACACATGACGAACGGTCACTGCCATCTACCTGCAACACCGGGCGTGTTGACTGGCGTCTTTATTCGGCGACAGGGGCAGGCAAGGATGGGTGGCAGGCAACAGCAGGGCGCGGCCCTGCTGATGGTGATGGTTGTGCTGGCGATGCTGGCGGCGGGCATGGCCTGGCTGGTGGAAGATGGCCGACGCCAGGTCGATGATGTGCGTCTGTTGCACCAGCGGGTGCAGGCGCGCGCGATGGAGCAGGCCGGCCTGGCCTATGCCGAGCAGGCCCTGCGTGACCCCAGCTGGCGGCTTAGCCCACTGTTCTGGCAGGCCTTGCGCGGGCAGCCGTTGAACTACGATTTTGGCGCCGGCCAGGCGCAGTTGCGGGTGCGCGACCAGCACACCTGTTTCAACGTCAATGCGCTGCTCGGTGCTGACGGCGAGCGTGCTGCGCGCCAGTTGCGCTACCTGCTGGGCGACGACATGGCTGCCGAGCGCCTGGTCGATGCCCTGGCCGACTGGCTGGATGCCGACAGCGATGCCCGCCTGCAGGGCGCCGAGAGCGCCCAGTACCTGCGCCAGCAACCACCACGCCTGGCTGCCAACCAGCCGATGCTCGATACCAGCGAGCTGAATCTGCTACTGGAGCCGGACGCCAGCCGCCAGGGCCGTTACCCGATGCTGTGCGCCTTGCCGCAGACCACCGGCTGGCGGCTGAATGCCAATGCCCTGGGGCTGGAGCATCTGCCGTTGCTGGAGGCGCTGTATGAAGGGCGTTATCCACGCTCGTTGCTCAGCCGCATCATCAGCGGCCGGCCGGCGTCGGGGTATGTGGATGCAACTGCGCTACGCCAGGCCCTGGGGGCGGTGGATGACGAAACCTTCGAGCGCTTGAGCGAAGGGCTGCTGCTGAACAGCGGGTATTTCCTGTTGCAGCTGTCGTTCGCGGAGGAGGGGCGGGTGATACGCAGTGAGTTCCAGGTGGAGGCGCTGGGGGTGGTGCAATGGCATGCCCGGGTACCGGCGCAGCAGGTGCGGGTGCGCAGCCGCGAGCCGATGGTGTGGTAGGGCTTGAGATTGCCGGGGCTGCTTTGCAGCCCATCGCGACACAAGGCCGCTCCTTGTATCTCGACTTTCGCCTCCCAAGAGGCGAAAGTTCTCGACTGATCATCGAGGGAAGGTCTTGAAGCGGAGCCGCTCCAAGGGCATCGAGCCCGCACTGTAGATAACGCTCTGGCCTTTCAACCCCACTCGACGAGTTCGAACGGTATCTAGTGCCCGCCCCCGGCGTGAGCACGCATTAACAAGGTTGAACTGAGTGTAGGGTGATCGACTTTCGTAGTTTGAAGGAGAAGATCATGTCCGCCTTTGTTGGCGTTGATGTCGCCAAAAAATCTTTCGACATTGCCACCCCACTTCCCAACGGCAAGACGCGCACCAAAGCCAAGCTGTCCAATGATCCTGGAGGGTTCAAGCAGTTCAGCGATTGGCTTGAGCGCCATGCCGAACCAGGCGCCTGGATCGTTATGGAGGCCACAGGCACCTATCACGAAGCGTTAGCCGAGCACTGTCACAACCAAGGTTATCGGGTGTGTATTCTGAACCCGGCGGTGATCGCGAAATTCGCTGACGTGGAGCTTCGGCGCGTCAAAACCGATAAAGCTGACGCCAAAGTCATTGCTGCTTATGGCCAGCAGAAGGCGGCCTCGCTTCGCCAGTGGGAGCCGGAGCCACCTGCACAGCGCCGTTTGCGTGCTCTGGTGCGGCGACTGGACGACCTCAAGGAAATGCGCCAGATGGAGCAGAATCGTTTGGATGTCGCACAGGATGCGGTGCAGCAGTCGATTCAAGACGTCATCGGGCACATCACCGAAGAACTGGAAAAGACCAGGAAGGCCATCGAACAGACGATCGATGATGATCCAGACCTGCGCAAGCGACGTGATCTGATTACTTCGATAGATGGTTTGGGTGACACCACTGCTACGTTGCTGCTCGCCGAACTGGGCGATCCACTGAAATACCAA
The DNA here is from genome assembly GCF_046764235.1 of Pseudomonas sp. s4. Lineage (NCBI taxonomy): Bacteria > Pseudomonadati > Pseudomonadota > Gammaproteobacteria > Pseudomonadales > Pseudomonadaceae > Pseudomonas > Pseudomonas sp. s4. The sequence goes on from NZ_CP177209.1 coordinate 1,248,734, forward strand.
AGCTCTTCTGCGATCGTCGCGTTCTCAGGCCTGAACCCGGTAGTGCAGCAATCGGGAGAGTTCATAGGTCAGAGCACTATCTCGCGTACAGGCGCCTCAAGGCTGCGGGCGGGCTTGTGGATGTCAGGCACTGTCTCGATCAGGTACAACCCTGTCGTGAAGGCACTGGCAGAGCGGTTGAACAGCCGACACAAAGCCTATAAACAGATCGTTTGCGCGGCGATGCGCAAGCTGCTGCACCTGGTTTATGGGGTGGTGAAGTCGGGGATACCGTTTGACCCCAAAATCCCTCTTGCAGGGTGAGGGTCAAGACGGTATCTACAGGGGAATGCGATCCCTTGTAGGAGCGGCCTTGTGTCGCGATAGGGCCGCAAAGCGGCCCCTATGCCCAGAACGGTCAGACAGTCCCAATCTCGCCGCCATCAGTACGCTGGATCACCACAGTCACAGCCTGAAGCCTTTCCGTGGCCCATGTCGCGGAACTATTTTTCGCTGAGCAATACATCCTTGGAAGAGGCGCGTCACAAGACCACGGCGCTGCTCCAATTTGCTCGACAGCACCCTTGGATTGCAAAAGCTAATTCAATGGCGGTTGAAGCATTATGGTGCTATCGGAAATATACATTTCGAATGGCTGATGCAGTATCACTGATTAGGCGTCTATCGAGATAAGCTAGAGTTCCGAGCTCGGCGGTTACAGCGAGAGCCGTATTGGGTTCGCCAAAAATACTATTCGTTACACGGTCGGTAGTATAGGCCACTGCAAGTCCAGCGGCTGCATGGTTTAACTGTCTGACGGCCGCATTAGACAATGGTTCTAGTACTGTGGCACTATTAATGACTCTGTTTCCTATTCTCGCGGCAAACTCGATGTCACGGATATTTAGTGAAACGTGAAATGAATCCGGTGATGGTGCTTGTTCAGTGGTATGAATTCTTATATTAACGTTGGGGCTTTGTAAGGTTTGGTTTCCGGTGCGTAACTGTGGTCTATCTACAGAATATGTTGGAAGCTTACCGGCCAGCCAATTTACTCCCCGCTTCAACCATTGCCACCATTGTCCATTTGGGTCATGCCGATTGATGGGGTCGTTCTGGCAATAGCTGTATCCATTAGGTCCACCTTTACGGAACGGAGATTGATTATCACTCTGGAGAAATCGTCTTGATCTGGGACTATAGAATCGGCGTCCATTGCCAAGTGCATAACATTGCAGCATTGTATCGAGTCGCTGCCCGCTGAATGCGACAAGATGAATGGAGTTGTTTGGAGAAATCCATAGGGCGAATAGTTTTGTGGCAAACCTTCTGGAATACTGCGCAAAGCAGTGTTTGCATTGTCGGATTGCAGAATTTGGCTGGCTTTTTTCGAGGTGTCTAGTTCCGCTAGTGTAATGCCATTGGCCCACAATAGGCGACGTGGGCTGTCACTTGCTTCACAAGTCAATTGGTTATCTTGGAAAAAGAATTTTTTCCGTTTTGATTGGGGCGTTGCTGAACGCATGTGTGTGTTCCAAAGGGTTACAAGTGGTAAAAGTATTTTTCACAAGCTTGCGGATGTCTACTGGCAGATTTATCAGGTGGTTTGAATACACTGCTACTGGGCATGCGGTCCCGAGTAGAAATGTAACGGATGATTTTTCCGGGGCTGCTTTGCAGCCCATCGCGACACAAGGCCGCTCTTACAGGGGAATGCGATCCCTTGTAGGAGCGGCCTTGTGTCGCGATAGGGCCGCAAAAGCGGCCCCCGTGCGCAGATCAATCAGGCGGTGCCGATCTCTCCGCCATCGATACGCTGGATCACCACGGTCGCAGCCCGCGGCCTTACCGTGGCACCTGCCGGGGTGGCATCGGTGGCCTTGTCGGTATACGGCCAGTTCTCCGGGTGCTGGATGTTGACGAACAGCGTCTTGTTGTCCGGGGTAAAGGTAATGCCGGTCACCTCGCAGCCATTCGGCCCGACGAAGAAGCGGCGCAGGTCCACCTGGTTCTGCGCGTTCACCGGCACCTGCTTGCCGCTGGCATCCACCAGATTGGTGGGGATCACTGCCAGCAGCTGGTCGTTGGTGTAGTCGGTCACGGTGCTCTCGCCGTTGTCGGTCTCGAACCACAACACGCCACGGCTATCGAAACTCATGCCGTCCGGGCTGGCGAACTGGTTCAGTTCGGTCAGGCCGGAGCGGTTGATGTCGGCCGTACCGGCAGCGTTGGCGCCGAACACGAAGATGTCCCAGGTGAAGCTCAGCTGGTCGTCGCTGTCGTGCCAGCGGATGATGTGGCCGTGACGGTTCGGGCCGCGCGGGTTGGCTGCATCGACCTTCTCCGGGGTGCGCGCGCTGTTGTTGGTCAGGGTCAGGTACACGTCGCCGTTCAGCGGGTTGACCGTGGTCCATTCCGGGCGGTCCATCGGCGTTGCGCCCACCGCATCGCCAGCACCACGGGTGTTGAGGATGATGCCCGGCAGGTCGCCATACAGCGCACCCAAGGTGCTGCCGCCAGTGGTCGCAGTGCCCACGTCCAGCAGCAGCCATACGCCAGTGCCGTCGGCATTGAAGCGTGCCACGTACAGCTTGCCCTGGTCGAGGTACTTGGCGCCGGTGGCCAGGCGGTCGGCGGGGTTGGCGTCGGCGGCGTCCCACACAGCGGTGGACACCCACTTGTACAGGTACTCGTTGTTCGAATCGTCGCCCATGTACCACACCAGCGGTTTGCCCGCGACCGCCAGGCCCGGGCAGCAACCTTCGTGGCGGAAACGGCCCAGCGCGGTGCGCTTGGTGGCCAGTGTGGCGCTGTTGTACGGATCGATCTCGACGATGTAGCCGTAGGTGCTGGCTTCGTTGCGGTAGTCGTCGGTGGCGCTGGCGCCTTTGACGGTGACGTCGAAACGAGCGAATTCGTCGGCCACTTCGCTGCTGTCACCGGCTGCGGTTTCCCACTTGTACTGGCCGCTGGAGGTGCCCACGCCAATGCGGCGCTGGTCTTCAGGGCGGGTACCTTTGTTGACGAAGATGCCTGGCCAGTTCTCTTCACAGGTCAAGTAGGTACCCCAGGGGGTGTAGCCGTTGCCGCAGTTGTTGTTGGTGCCGCGGCAGTGGGTGCCGTCCGGCGAATACTTGGTCTTCACGTGATCAGTGCCGCGCAGGGGGCCGGTTATTTCCATGCGCGAGGCGGTTGTGAAACGGCGGTTGAGCGGGTCGTTGTCGACCACCTGCCAGCGGCCGCCGATTTTCTGCAGGCGCACCACGCCGGCACCATGGGCGTTGATTTCCTTGCGCACTTCCTCGACCGGGCGCTTGCCGTTCACATCGGTGGTCGGGCCGGCCGGGTGCAGGGCGGCGGTGTCGATGTACTCGAAGTTGATCGCCAGCAGGCCGTCTTCGGAGCTGCCGTTGATGGGGAAGAAGTGCATGCCGTCATGGTGCATGCCCATGGCGTTGGCCTGGTCGGTCGAGGTGTTGCTGCCGTCGGATTTCCACGGGTTGCCGTTGCTGTTGATCGGCGTGCCCCAGGGCGCCAGCACATAGGCGCTGTAACCGGCGGCTACCACGCAGGCGTCGGTGCGCGAGCCCGGAATGGACTGGAAGCCCAGTGCCAGTTTCGGCACTTCCGGCTCAGTCACGGGTGGCTCGGTGACCGGATCATCGTGATCGGAACCACCACCGTCGAAGCAGCCTGTCAGGCCGGTACCGGCAATCATGGCGATGGCGGCGCCCAGGCTGCCACGCATCACGCTGCGGCGGCTCAGGTAGGCGTCCATAACGCTGGCCATCGGCAGGTTGCCGCTTTGGTTCCGGTCCAGGTTGTCGCCGGTATCTCGACTCATCAGGGTGTCCTTATGTTGGCTGAGTTGAAGGAACCGCGACTTTAGTGCGCAAATATGATGATTCATTGGCAGAAATGTTAAAGGGGTTTTAAAACAACTCGCTCTTAGAAGCGTGCTCTACAGATCAATTTGGAATGGCTGTCGGATTTCTGCCATCAAACTGTAATGCCAACGCCGCAACATCCGGGGCCCTGAATGAACATGGATAAGGATGGCGGGTTCGATGGCAAGCAGTGTGCACAGGCGCGAAGTGATCAGCTGGATGGGTATCGGTGCCTTGGCACCGTTGCTCGGCGCCTGCTCCGCCCTTCCTGGGCAGCAGGGCGGCAATGCCAGCTTCGACCTGCTGTACGTGGCCGACACCCTCGATGCCCGCCAGCCTGGCCAGGCCGTGGTGCCGGCCACCCGCCTGGGGCCGGTCAGCCACCTGGGCCGCGCCCCATGGATGACCGGCAGCAGTGCCAGCATCGCCTACCCGCAACTGGCGCCATTGCTCGATGCCAGCCAGGCTGCATCTGCCCAGCTGGGCGGCTATGCGGTGCTGGCGGCGTTGCTCGAGCAACTGCGCGGCGAGGCTGGGGCGGGCAACAGCCTGACCCTGGAAAACGGCCAGGGCTGGAATGGCAGTGGCCTGGCCTACCTGACCCAGGGCGAAAGCGGCCTGCAGGGCAGCCAGCTGCTGGGCAGCGAAGCGCGGGTCAGCAGTGACGAGCGCGTGCTGTGGCCACAGCGCAGCCCGGCGCTGTATCGCCAGGCTGGCACCGTTACCCTGGGCGCCGGGCTGGCAGACACACAACGCCGGGCTTTGGGCCTGGAAGCCTTGCACGTCTTCGAACGTGGCGGTGCACGTATTGCTGTGGTCGGCGTGACCGACCCCTACGCCCAGGACCAGAAAGCCTCTCTTAAACAGTGGTACCAATCATTGCAGCCGGTGTTCGAACAGGCGCGGCGCGATGCTGACCTGGTGGTAGCCATGGCTGATGTCGGTACCGGGCCGGGCCTGTGGCTGGCCGAGCGGGTGCCGCAGATCGACGTGCTGCTGTGCGCCCGCGGCCAGGACCTGTGGCCGGCGCCGGTCGAGGTTAGCCAGGCCAGCGGCCGCCGCGTGCCGGTGCTGTTCGCCGGTTGCCGGGGCAGCGGCACCTTCCGCCTGCGCTGCCAGCGCGTGGCCGGGCTGTGGCAGTTCGACGGGCGTTTCTTCCCAGCCTTTGAGCACCAGCTGGCACCCGCCGCGCAGCAGCGTATCGGGGCATTGCAGGCAGAATTGCGCCAGCAGCGCGCCGGCCACGCAGCCTGGCTCGACCAACCGCTGGCCCGCGCACCCCAGGCGCTGTGGCGCCGCGATACCCGAGGCGGCAGCTGGGACCGCCTGCTGCATCAGGCCCTGGCCGACGACAGCAGCATGCCGGTGTTGCTGCCGGGCCTGCGTTACGACTATCCGCTGCCCGCCGGGGCGGCCATTACCCGCGAACACCTGATCAGCCTCACCGGTGGCTACCCGGCACCGGTGGTCGAAGCTCCGGCCCGGCAGGTCGAACAAGTGCTGGAAAACGCCGCGGAGCAACTGTTCGGCGACCCGCTGCTGCTGGACAACAGCCAGGACCTGCCGCGCTGGCAGGGCCAGGCCTGGCGTGTCAGCTACAGCCCGCAAGGCAAGCGCATCAGTGGCCTGGAGCCGGTGCAGGGCCTGTGCCGCACCTTTGGCCTGCAATTCGAAAACCAGGCCGGCGAGCCGCTGTGGCAACGGGTCGAAGCCTGGCTCGCCCGCCAGGCAAGCGACTGGCAACTGGCGCCGCTGCAACTGCCCGAAGTGCGCTACGTGCAGGGGCACCCGGGCTGGCACCCAAGGCAACTGGCCTCGTGATGCTCGCCTCGCGCCTGCTGACTGGCGCTGGCCTGACCCTGGTCGGCTGGCTGGCGGCCCAGTGCGTGCTGCAACTGGGCCGCCAGCCGCAACCGGCCACTGCGCCCGCCGCGCCCGACAAGCCGCTGCCTGGCTTGATGGTTGGCCATTGGCAGGTACCCGTCGACGACGGTGCCATCGTCATCACCCGCCTGCCGTTGCAATACCTGGGTGGCCTCAAGGCCCAGCCGCTGGCCTCCAGCGTGGTGGTGCTGCGCTATGGCGAACAGGTGCGCACCTTGGCCCGCGGCCAGCGCCTGGCGCCAGGGATCGTGCTGCAGGACATCGACAGCGATGGCCTGATTTTCAACAACCAGGGGCGGCGTGAACGCCTGCCCTGGCCGCCACGCCCCGCCGTGACCGGCTTCAAGCGGCAAGGATGAACGATGCCTGTTAGATATTGCGTGGCGGCCGCACTGAGCCTGGCCCTGTCCATGGCTTGTGCTGAAGAGCCGGTGTTCGACGACAACGGTACGCCGATGTACGAGGTGAACTTCGTCGACACCGAACTGGGCGAGTTCATCGACAGCGTGTCGCGCATCACCGGCACCACCTTCATCGTCGACCCCCGGGTCAAGGGCAAGGTCACCGTGCGCACCGTCGACCTGCACGACGCCGATGCCATCTACGACATCTTTCTGGCCCAGCTGCGCGCCCAGGGCTACGCCACTGTCGACCTGCCCAATGGCAGCGTGAAGATCGTTCCCGACCAGGCCGCCCGCCTGGAGCCTGTGCCGGTGGAGGCGGGAGGGCAGCAGGGGGAAGGCAGCGACAGCGTGGCTACGCGGGTATTCAATGTGCGCAACGCCGCCAGCGAGCAGGTGCTGGGCATTCTCAAGCCCCTGATCGACCCACGGGTCGGTGTGATCACACCTTATCCGGCAGCGCACCAGTTGGTAGTTACCGACTGGCGCAGCAACCTGGAACGTATCGCCAGCTTGCTGCGCCAGCTCGACCGCCCCCAGGACGCACCAGGCAGTGGCAGTACCCAGGTCATCTACCTGCGCCATGCCAATGCTGGTGAAGTGGTCAAGGTGTTGCGCGGGCTCAGCCAGGAAGGCATGGCGCCCTCTGAAGGTGCGGGCGAAGCAGAGGGCAAGGAAAGGCCCGTAGTGCCTGTCGCCGGGGGCTCGGGCATCCGCCTGGAATACGAAGAAGGCACCAACGCCGTGGTCATGGTCGGCCCCGACAGCGAGCTGGCCGCCTACCGCGCCATCGTCGAGCAGCTGGACATCCGCCGTGCCCAGGTAGTGGTGGAAGCGATCATCGCCGAGGTGTCCGACAGCAGCGCCCAGGAGCTGGGCGTGCAGTGGCTGTTCGCCGACGAGAAGTTCGGTGCCGGCATCGTCAATTTCGGCAGCAACGGGGTAAACATCGCCAGCATCGCCGGGGCCGCTGCCAGTGGCGACAACGAGGCCCTTGGCGATTTGCTGTCCAGCACCACCGGCGCCATGGCGGGTATCGGCCATTTCGGCGGCGGCTTCAACTTCGCCATGCTGGTCAACGCGCTGAAGGGCAAGAGCGGCTTCAACCTGCTGTCCACGCCCACCCTGCTGACCCTGGACAACGCCGAGGCGTCGATCCTGGTCGGCCAGGAAGTGCCCTTCGTCACCGGATCGGTGACGCAGAACAACGCCAACCCGTACCAGACCATCGAGCGCAAGGAAGTCGGGGTGAAGCTGCGCATCAAGCCGCAGATCAACATCGACAACAGCGTGCGCCTGGACATCGTCCAGGAAGTGTCGTCGATTGCCGACACCACGGCTGCCAGCGACGTGATCACCAACAAGCGCGAGATCAAGACCAAGGTCATGGTCGAGGACAACGGCCTGGTGATCCTCGGCGGCCTGATCAGCGACGAACTGAGCACCAGCGACCAGCGTGTGCCGCTGCTTGGCGATATCCCTTACCTGGGCCGGCTGTTCCGCTCCGACGCCACGAAGAACACCAAGCAGAACCTGATGGTGTTCATCCGCCCGCGCATCCTGCGTGACGGGCCGAGCCTGGCCGGGCTCAGCGAAGACAAGTACCGCACCTTGCAGCAGACCACGCCGCTGCAGTTGCCCGACCTGGCGGATGCGCAAAACGCTACGCCGCTGTTGCAGGTGTTCCCCTCCAGCCGCGCACGGCTGGAAGGCGGTGACTGGTGATGCTGCCTTATCGCCAGGCACGGCAGAGCGGGGTGGCCATGGCCCCTGCGGAGCAGGGCTGGCAGCTATGGTTGCGGCACGACGCCGACAGCGCCCAATTGCAAGAGCTGCTGCGCGTGCACGGCCAGCCCAGCCTGCTCGAATACCTGGAGCCTGCACTGTTCGACGAACGCCTCGGCCAGCTGTACCAGGCCGGCGATGCCGCCACCGAGGCGCTGATCGAAGGCATCGGCGACCAGGTCGACCTGGACAGCCTGATGAGCGAAATGCCGCGCATCGAGGACCTGCTGGAAAGCGACGACGAAGCCCCGGTAATCCGCCTGATCAACGGCCTGTTCGGCCAGGCCCTGCGCCTGCGTGCCTCGGACATTCACATAGAAACCTTCGAGCAGAGCCTGGTGGTGCGCTTGCGTGTCGATGGCCACCTGCGCGAAGTGTTGCGCCCACCGCGTGCGTTGTCGGCCATGCTGGTGTCGCGGATCAAGGTCATGGCCCGTCTGGACATCGCCGAAAAGCGCCAGCCCCAGGATGGCCGTATCACCCTGCGTGCGGCGGGGCGCGAAGTGGATGTGCGGGTCTCGACCCTGCCCGGCATCCATGGTGAACGGGTGGTGATGCGTGTGCTCGACAAGCAGGCCAGCCTGCTGGCGCTGGGCAACCTGGGCATGCCGGCAGCGGTATTGCACGGCCTGCGCAGTTGCCTGGCGCGGCCCAACGGCATCGTGCTGTCCACGGGGCCGACCGGTTCGGGCAAGACCACTACCCTGTATGCCAGCCTCAACAGCCTCAACGACGGCAGCCGCAACATCCTCACGGTCGAGGACCCGGTGGAATACGCTATCGCAGGCATCGGCCAGACCGCCATCAACCCGCGTGCCGGGCTGACCTTTGCCAGCGGCCTGCGCGCCATCCTGCGCCAGGACCCGGACGTGATCATGCTTGGCGAAATCCGTGACCAGGAGACCGCGCAGATCGCCGTGCAGGCCAGCCTCACCGGCCACCTCGTGTTGTCCACGCTGCACACCAACAGTGCGGTGGGCGCGGTGACCCGCCTGCGCGACATGGGCATCGAACCGTTCCTGATTGCCTCGTGCCTGCGCGGCGTACTGGCCCAGCGCCTGGTGCGGCGCTTGTGCAGTTGCGCCGTGGCGCACCCGCTGCAGCCGGCGGAACGCGACCTGTGGCCCGAGCTGGCGGCGCTGGGCAGCAGCTACCACGCGGTGGGCTGCGAGCAGTGCCAGGGCAGCGGGTATGTCGGGCGCCTGGGCCTGTATGAATTCATCGAGCTGGATGCCGGGCTGATCGGCCTGTTGTACGACGGCGCCAGCGAACTGGCCATGCAGGACTACCTGGCCGAGCGCCGGCAGAGCCTGGTGGCGATGGCCAGTGACTGCCTGGCCCGTGGCGAGACCAGCCTGGCCGAAGTACTACGCGTGGTGCAGGGCTGAGCCATGCCGACCTATCGCTACCAGGCCGTCGACCTCGCCGGCAAGACCCACAAGGCCAGCTTGCAGGCCGACAGCGAACGTCATGCCCGCCAGTTGTTGCGTGAGCAGGGCCTGTTCGCCCGCCGCTTGCAGCGTCACGAAGCCGGCACCCGGCAACCCCGGCGCCAGCGCCTGAGCCGCGTCCAGCTATGCGAACTGACTCGTCAGCTGGCCACCCTGACCGGTGCCGGTATCCCTCTGGTCGACGCCCTGGCTACCCTGGAACGGCAACTGCGCCAGCCCGCCTTGCACAGTGTGCTGGTGGCCTTGCGCGGCTCGTTGGCCGAAGGCCTGGGGCTGGCTCGCAGCCTGGCACGTCAGGGGGCACCGTTTACCGGCCTGTACTGCGCGCTGGTCGAGGCCGGCGAGCGGTCCGGCCGCCTGGCCCAGGTGCTGACCCGCCTCGCTGACCACCTGGAGCAGGTTCAACGACAGCAGCACAAGGCACGTACCGCGCTGATCTACCCCACCGTGTTGATGGGGGTTTCGCTTGCCGTGGTGGTAGGCCTGATGACCTTCGTCGTACCCAAGCTCACCGAACAATTCGCCCATGCCGGGCAGAGCCTGCCGCTCATTACCTCGTTGCTGATCGGCCTGAGCCAAGGGCTGGTGCAGGCCGGGCCCTGGCTTTTGGCGCTGGCCCTGTTGCTTGGCGCGCTCGGCGGCTGGTTGCTGCGCAAGCCGCACTGGTGCCTGCGCCGTGACCAGCTGCTGCTACGCCTGCCACATATAGGCAACCTGCTGCAGGTGCTGGAAAGCGCGCGCCTGGCACGCAGCCTGGCAATCCTCAGCGGCAGTGGCGTGGCCCTGCTCGAAGCCCTGCAAGTGGCCACCGAAACCGTCGGCAACCGCCGTATCCGCCTGGCCATGGAGCAGGTGCGCCAGCAAGTTCAGGGCGGCACCAGCCTGCATCGCGCGCTGGATGCCTGCCAGCAGTTCCCGCCGCTGCTGGTGAACATGGTCGGCAGCGGCGAGGCCAGCGGCACCCTGGCCGACATGCTCGAGCGCGTGGCCGATGACCAGGAGCGCGGCTTCGCCCGCCAGGTCGATACCGCCATGGCGCTGTTCGAACCCCTGATGATCCTGGTGATGGGCGCCGTGGTGCTGTTCATCGTGCTGGCGGTGCTGTTGCCGATCATGCAACTCAACCAGGGCCTGCAACTGTGACGACAAGGAGTACTGCCATGCAGCATCGACGTAACCGCCAGCGCGGTTTCACCCTCATGGAAATCATGGTGGTGATCTTCATCATCGGCCTGCTCATCGCCGTGGTCGCGCCCAGCGTGCTGGGCAACCAGGACAAGGCCATGAAGCAGAAGGTGATGGCCGACCTGGCCACCCTGGAGCAAGCGCTGGACATGTACCGCCTGGACAACCTGCGCTTCCCCAGTAGCGAGCAGGGCCTGGCCGCGCTGGTGAAAAAGCCGGCCCAGGAGCCGCTGCCACGGGCCTGGCGCAGCGACGGCTACGTGCGCCGCCTGCCGGAAGACCCATGGGGCACCCCTTACCAGTACCGCATGCCCGGCGAACATGGCCGGGTCGACGTGTACTCGCTGGGTGCCGACGGGCTGCCGGGCGGCGAAGGCCAGGATGCCGACCTGGGTAACTGGGAACTGTAACGGGTGCGTCGTCAGCGGGGCTTCAGCCTGATCGAATTGCTGGTGGTGCTGGCCATCGCCGGGCTGATGACCGGATTGGCGGTGGCCGGGTTCGGCAACAGCCAGGCCAGTGTCGACCAGGCGCTGCAACGGCTGGCGAGCGAGGCCCGGTCGCAGGCCGCGCTGGCCCGGCATGCCGGGCAGCTGCGCGGGCTGCGCTGGAATGGCCAGCGTCCGGAGTTCGTCCGGCGCGAGGGTAATGGCTGGGTGGTCGAGGCAGTCGCCCTTGGTGACTGGCCCAAGGGGCTGCGCCCGGACTGGCCGGCCAGCCCGCAGCCGCGCCTGTTGTTCACCCCACATGGCTGGGCGCAACCAGGCAAGGTGCGCTGGCGTTGGGCCGATGGCAGCCAGCAATGGGCCTGGAGCCGCGATGGCCGCATGCAGGTGGTGGTCGCCCCATGAAGCGGCATCAGCGTGGCTTCACCCTGCTGGAGGTAACCGTGGCCCTGGCGATTGCCGCGGTGCTGGCGGTGATCACCAGCCAGGTTTTGCGCCAGCGCCTGGCGGTGCAGGACAACCTGCAGCAACACCGCCTTGGCCTGCTATGCGCGCGAGAACTGCAAACCCGCTTTGCCGTCGAGCAGTACTGGCCAACTGAAAACCAGGTTGGCGGTGAACTGAGCCAGGGCGGCCAGCGCTGCCACTGGCAACTGCAACTGCGCCGCACCGGCGTACGCGACCTGCGCCGTGGCGAGCTGCTGTTGTTCGCCGACCGCGACCAGCGCCTGCCGCTAGGCCAGTACACCGTGTTTCTGGAGCGGCCATGAGTTACAGAGATCGTGAAGCGTGCGCGGTCCCTGTAGGAGCGGGTTTACCCGCGAAGCAGGCACCGCGGTGCATGGCACCGGCTTCGCCGGTGTTCGCGGGTGAACCCGCTCCCACAGATGCTCAGTTCAACCCCCCGCGCAGATGTCTACCCACGAGGCACCGCCAGGCCGGCCTTACCCTGATCGAGCTGATGGTAGCCCTGGCACTTACCGCCGTGCTCGGCATCATGCTCGCCGCCCTGGTCAACGGCTGGCTCAAGGTTCGCGAACGCCTGCAGGTCACCAACCAGGAAACCTCGGTATTGGATTTCTGCCTGGCCCTGGAGCGTCGCTTCGACAGCCCGGTAATGCGCCGTGTCTACGACCAGCGCCTGCCCTTGGCCAGCCGCTGGCTGGACTGGCAACCGGCAAGCAACCAGTTGCTCTGGGTCGCCATCACCGGCATGCCGGAAGCCGAAGGCGGCTCGCGCCTGCAGCGCCAGCGCCTGCGCTTCGAGGCGCGTGAGCAGCGCCTGCTGCTGGAAAGCTCGGCCGATCTCTATGCCGCCGCCGCCCCACGCTGGGTCCAGCGCGAGCGGCTCGACCGGGTCAGCGCCATGGATGTTCTTTATTACCAGGGCGGCCGCTGGCTGGCCTGGCCTTCCGACCAACCTGCGCACCCCGGCCGTGGCGTGCGTCTGGAACTGCAGCGTGACGGAGCACCCTATGTCTGCACTTTCGCCCTCCCGTGGGGGCGCTCATGAAGTTTGAATGGCGGCGGCGCAGCCCGGCCCAGTCGTGGCTGTTGCTGCGACCGGGCGTTGTCTGGCACTGGGCGCTGGCCGAGGGCGGCCTTGTGCAACGCCATGGGCAGGGCGAGCCCCCGGCGAACCTGCAAGCCCGTGTGGCGTTGATCCTGCCTGCCGAGACCTGCAGCTACTTCCGCGTGCCGGCACCGCCGGGGCTCAAGCGTGAAGAATGGCCGCTGTTGCTCGAAGACCGCTTGCTGCAGGCAGTCGACGAGGTGACATGCGCCTGCCTGGCCCGCGAGCCCGGCCATCTTCGGTTACTGGTAGTGGCTCGTCAGCAACTGGAGGACTGGCGCGGGCAGTGCGCCGAATGGGGCTTGCAGGTGGCACGTTGCTGGGCAGAACTACAGCTGCTGCCGCCCCCCGAGGCGGGACATGCCTGGCAATGGCAGCGCACACCCGGCATGTATTTGTACAAAGGGCTGGCCGAAGACAGGCAGGAGCACTGGCTGGCCTGGCCGGATGCACTGGGCGAGGTGCCACGGCAGCCGTGGGCGGAGCTGCAAAAGGTTTCGCTGAGCGGAGACTGGCCCAGTACGCTGGCACCGCTCGATTTATTGCCAGGCCTGTTCGAGCGTACCCGCAAGGTGCGTTCGCTGCCGGTGGTTTCCCGGCCACAGCAACGGCTGCTCGCGGCCTGCCTGGTACTGGCTGCCGTCTGGGGCGGGCTGTGGTTGAACAAGCAGTGGGCCCAGGCGCAACTCTGGCGCAGCCAGGTCATCGCCGTGACCGGTGAGCAGGCCAGCCCCCGGCACGCCGCGCAGGCCCTCAAGCGCCTGCGCGAAAGTGAACTACAACAGCAACTGCGTACACGACAGCTTGAAGACTTGCAGGCGGCGCTGCAGACATGGCTGCGTGACCATCCCGGCTGGCACTTGCAAGCGGTACGTTTCGACGGCCAGCGTTGGCACCTGCGGCTGGAGGGTGACGGCAGTACGCCGCCATGGAGCGACATGGCGACAGCTGCCGGGGCCTCCGTTCAGGTGCAGGACGGCCAAGTGATGTTCGACCTGGGAGCCGCCTCATGAACCGGAACTGGATACAGCGTCACCGTTTGAAGTTCGCCTGGCTACTGATTGCTGTTTTGCTGGCTTTCCTGGCCCTGCGCGCAGGCCTTGCGCAATGGCTCGAGCTCAGCCAGTGGCGCGGGCTGGCCGAACAGGCCGCCAGCCTTCAAGGCGGCCCGGGGGTGAGCCTGGAGCGGCTACGCCAGTCGGCCCAGGCGCGGCAGATCGAACTGGCCGAGGTCGATGCGCAGGGCAAGACCTGGCAACTGCGTGGGCAGGTGGCCGACGAGCGAGTGCTGCAAGGCTGGTTGCAGACCCTGCGTGCAGAAGGCGTACAGCCATTGCAGTGGGGGCTGGAACAGCATGAAAAGAGATTGCGCTTCGACCTGGTGGTGCGGCCATGAGCCGAAGAAGTGTGGCGTGGGTGCTGTTGGTATTCACCGTGACATTGCTGGTGGAACTGCCGGCCAGCTGGGTGGTGCGCGGGATAGGCCTGCCAGCGCGTGAGGTCAGCGGCAGCCTGTGGCAAGGCCAGGCGCAGCAACTGGGGCCGGTCGGGCCATTGCGTTGGGTGGTGCAGCCCTGGCGCATGCAGGCGAACGCGCAGCTCGGCTTCCAGGGCCAGGCCTGGCAGTTGCGCGCCGAAGGCTGGCCATGGCGTTGGCGGCTGGAGGCGACGGCCATGGGGGCCCAGGCGACGGTGACGACGGATTTCCGCTTGGCCGGCCAGTGGCAAGGCGCGTTGCGGGTGCAGGGAGCAGGGCGGCAATGCCGTGCCAGCGAAGGCCGCATCGCGGTAACCGACCTTGCCTTGAGCGAGCCCTGGTCACTGGGCCTGGGGCAGGGCTGGCTGGAAATGGACTGCCGCAGCGGCTGGCACCTGCGCGGGCAGTTGGCGCAGCCGGGGCAGCATCTGTTGGCCGTGGATGCTGACCTGCCAGCGCGACGGGCGCAAGTGGTGGTGGAGTTGCAGCCAGAAGCGGCGCTGACGCCTTTGCTGCGTGGCGTGCAGTGGCTTGGGCCGCAGGCGCTGGCAGGGCAGCGGGATTTGCGCTGGTAGACAGGTGTTATCGCCGGCAAGCTGGCTCGGCTCCTACAACTTATCCAATCGACTCCGACCCGTCCTTTGTAGGAGCAGCCTTGTGCTGCGAAGAGGCCGGTACGAGCAATAATCAGGCTTTGTCAGTACCAACCTCTTCGCAGCACAAGGCTGCTCCTACAAAAACTCACTGAACCAATGAGTTCCATGAGAGCGGGTTTACCCGCGAACACGGGCGAAGCCCGTGCCCTCCAGCGCGGCGCCTGCCTCAGTTTTTCTTGCCCTGCACACTCGAAGCCCACTGCTCACTGCGATTGTGCCCACTGGTCCTCAACAACCCCAGGTCCAGTGCATTTTCCCCATCCGCCGCACCCTTGCCCTTGGCCAGCTCGGCCACCGCCGTGCCCAGGTCCACCGGTGAGTTGGACGCATCGATCGACACATCCCGGCGATAGTCGTTACCGCTCAGTGTTTCCCGGCTAACCGAGTTGGCGTCGAGTACCACATCGCCTTTGGCCGACTGCATGCGTGCCCCCACCAGGTGAGCGTTGCCACCAACCTGCAGGTCGATGCCGTCGCTACCTTTGAGCGTGGCCTGCTGGCCTACGCTGTCGCGCTGCGCGTGCGACACGTCGAGGCTGAAGGTGGGCGAGAGCCCCGGGTCTGCCTTGCTCAGGGCGGAGCCAGCTTTTTCATTCACCTTGCTCCCCAGTGGCCCTGCCACCGAAGTGGCCGCGTTGACGTAGCCCCGCGGGTTTTTCTCCTGGCTCAGGCGGGCATCACCTTTCACGCTCAGGGTATCGACGCTGTCCTTGCGGCTGGCGATACGCAGGTCGCCATCGATCATTCCCTTGATATGCCCAGCTTCCACGGTGGTGCCTTCGAGGCGGGTATCGCCGCGGCTTTGCAAGTCGATGCGCTCGGCGCGCAGGTCGCTGGCATTCCAGGTGAGGTTGTCGCGCTTGTCGAGCTCCACTTTGACGCGGCCATGCAGGCCGCGAGTATCGAGCGCGCCCTTGGCCATGTCGAAGCCGGCCCCGGCGGTGATGTCGAGGTTGTCACGTCGCTCCTGGCTGGATGACGCTTCCACCAGCATGCCCCCATTCGATGCGTCGAGGGTTATTTGTTCGGCCGAAGCCTGCAGGCCCTCAAGGTGCAGGGCGACATTCTCGCGGGCGCTGCTGCCCAGGGTCACTGTGCCGTTGCTTGCGAACAGGGCATTCACCGCCTGGCGTGCCTCTTCATCCTGCTTGCCGTGGCTGAAGTGGCCTCCGATGGCACCGCCCTTGGTGTCGCCAGCCTTGACCGCCAGCTCCACGCCGCCGCCCATCTTGGCGCCGGTAGCGTTCTGGGTATCGCTGGCCGCCTTGACCTGCAGCCGGCCGCCGCTTTGCAGTTGAATGTCGCCGGTCTTGGCCTCACGGCTGCCAATGCGGGTGCCTTCGAGCAACAGGTCGCCGCCACTGCTCAGATGTACCTGGCCCTTGGCGTCGATCTGCGCCACCTGGGCCTTGCGCTGTGTGCTCTGGCTCTGGCCGTGGTCGAGGTAGCCCCGGCCATCGACGCCGGTGCTGCCCGGGCGGTTGCCGACCTTGGCCCAGGCATTGCCGTCGAGCTGGCGTGACTGCTGTTCGACCTGGTCGGTTGCCTGGGGCAATGTCAGCGAACCGGCACTGCTCATGACCACGCTGCCTTCACCGCCATCGATGCGCGTCCCTTCATAATGGCCTGAGCTGCCCAGTTGCACCTGGATGCCCTGTTGCCCATACAGGCTGCCGGGTACGGCGCTGCTGGTGCTGTCCTTTTTGTCCAGCGAGCCGCCTTTGCCGGCAGCGCGTACATTCAGGTCTTCGCCGGTGCTGGTGTCCAGGCGAACATCGCCGCCGTAGGCCAGGCGTTGCACGGTATTTTCCTGGGTGTTCTCGGCCGCCTGCATCTGGTGTTGTCGGGCCTCGATCTGCAGCTTGCCGGCGTTGGCGCGCCAGGCGGTGCCCTGGTCGGTGATGTTGTCGGCCTTGACTTCGACCTTGGCCCCGGACAACTCGCTCACCTGGGCAAAGCCGCGGCGCTGGTTTTCCAGGCGCTTGATGTGCTCCACGGTCATGTCGGCGCCAACGCTGGGTGGCGCCATGGCGTCTTCGGGGGAGGCTTGCTGGAAGCGTGCGGCTTCTTCGCCCAGCACCAGGCGTTCGATGGGGCGGGTAAGGTCGCGATACTCGACACTGGCGCCGAGGCTGCCCGACCAGTCGTCACGGCTTTGTTCACGTTCCTCGATATCCTGCACCGCGCGGTTGTCGATGCGTTTGGCCGTTACCTGCAGAGTGTTGCCAGCCTTGACGCGTGCGGCCTCGGTGACCAGTTCATCGCCTTTGAGCTTCAGGTCGCCGCTGGCCTGCAATGTGCTGCGTTGCGCCTTGCTGTCGCGTTCAGTCTGCACCTGGCGGTTGTGATGGCCTTCGAACAAGCTGCCCAGCCGGTCGATGCCGCCGGTCACCGTCAAGCCGCCGCCACTCTGGGTGGTGCTGGTGGTGGTGTCGTGGTCATTGCGGGTTGCCCCCAGGGTCACCTTTTGGGCCTGCACATCGAGGTCGCCTGCGGCGGCTTTCACCGTGGAACCGTTGACTTGCAGGTGGGCCCTGCTGCCAAGGCTCACCGAGGCGCCCTCGAGCTCACTGGCGACCTGGCTGGTGGTGCGCTGCCTGCTGCTGGTGGTGGCAACGTCATAGGCAATGCCGGCCGAATACTGGCGGGACTCGGGCTTGCCATCCTCGGCCTCCTGGGTCTGCTTGGCGCTGGCAGTGAACCCACGTTGCTGGTTACGGGTTTCGCGCTCGTCAACCGCTTGCGCGCTGGTAATCAGCAGGTCGCCCTTGGCCTCTACCTGCAGGTGCTCGCCCGCTACGACCTTGGCGCCCTGGATGCGCATTTCCTCGGCGCTGGCCAGGCGCAAATTGGTGGCCGAGCTGACGTCGCTGGTAAGCACCTGTTGCGTACGCTCGGTGTTCTCGCGGTCGCTGCCAATCAGGCCGAACAGCTTGCTGTCGCTGGTACGGTCGGTAGAGGTGGTTCGACCATGGTCGGCTTCGATGGCCAGTGCACCTTTTGTGCTGTAGAGCACCGAGTCCTCCTTGCCGAACACGGTACTGCCCTTGATGGCTACCTGGTCAGCTGTCACGGTAAGCTTGCCATCCGCCGTGACACTGCTGCCGGCAACGGCCTGGCCTTCGCTGTCGTTACCCTTGCGGTCGCCAAAGAAGGTGCCGGATACCAGGTCGCCGCGATAGTCGCGCCGGGTACCGCGCTGCTGCAGGGCGGTGGTAGCGATGTTTGCCTCCTTGGCTTCGATCGCCATGTCGCCGCGGCTGTGCAGGCTGCTCCCCTTCACATCGACAGTATTCTTGGCCTTGAGCGTCATACGCTGGGCCTGGAGCGCACTGCCTTGTGCGGTTTCCTTGTACTGTTCGGTATCACTGTCACCGCGCCACAAGTCCTTGCGGTGGCGAACCTGCTCTTCGGTGTGTTGGCTGTCGATGCCCGCAGCGATGGCCAGGTTGGCGCCGCTGTCGAGGGTCAGCTCATTGCCAGCATCCACCTTGGCAGCCACCAGGCGCATGTCGTCAGCGGATTGCAGCAGCACGCTGTCCTTGCCTTGCAAGCGGCTGCCCTGTTGCTGCTGCTGGGTGGTGGTAGTTTCGCGGTTGTAGGTTTCGCGGGTGACGAACAGGAACTTCTTGTTCCAGCTGTCGCTGTCGCGCTCGATGTTCTCGCGGGTTGTGGCATCCAGCGTGAGCTTCTTGCCCGCCTTGGCCTCGATTCGCCGAGCCTGCCCATCGACGGTTTCGAGTGTCAGGTCATCGGCAGCGGTCAGCCGCAGATCGCCCTGTTCGCTGTGCAGTTCGACGGGGCTGTCGGCCTTGCCGCTGACCTGCAGGGCGCCGGCCGACTGGATGTCGACCCCGTCGATGCCAAGCAGCTGCGATGCCCCCACACGCACACCAGCACCTTCTGCGGTGCTCACCACGCGAATGCGCCCGGCGCGCATGGCACCGAACAGGCTGGCATCGATGCTGGAAGGGGTGCCGGGCAGGTGCTCGACAATTTCGCCGCTGCTGCTGTCGATACGGTTGCGACCCACTGTGATATCGATGGAGTTGCGCGCCATCAGCAGCCCTTTGCTGTCCACGCGCGGGGCAATCAGCTCGAGGGCGCCGTTGGGGTTTCGCTGGCCGCCCTCGAGCACTTGCAGGGTACCGCTGGCGTTCAGCGTGTCGAGATACTTCAGTTGCTGGCCCTCGAACTCGGGGGTACCCACCACGAAGCCGGCGCGCGTGGTGTTGATGAAACTGCCGCCGTTGAGGGTGATGCCATTGGGGTTGGCCAGGATGTAGTCGGCTGGGCGGCCAAAGATTTCCTGTGGCCCTTCGATCAGCGAGGCGTTGCGGCTGACCACCTCGTTGAGGATGGTCGAGGCGGCCTGGCCCTGAAATTGCGGGTTGGCCGCCAGGGCACCGGCCAGTTCCGACTGCCCGGCCTGGGTGGCATTGTTCAGCACCAGCCCTGAACGGTCGACGTTGTAGTCGAGGAACTGGTTGTGTGACAGCCCGTTGGCGTTTGGCGCGACAATATCGATGACCGGGACGCCGTGGCCGTCGTTTATGACCGGTGTACCGCCGGGGCCGCTGGTTGCTGCCAGGCCGCCCTGGGCCAGTGCGGCGCCGGGCCCGAGCAGGCCGAGGAAGATGGCCCAGCGCAAGATATCCGGGCGGGAATACGGTGACTGCGAGAGTGTTTGCATGTTCTCGTTCTCTTTGTTGTGGGTGATTCAGATGGTCAGGGCCAGTTCCACTACCCAGAAGCCGGGTTCCAGCAGCGGGCGGGGCAGGTCGCTGGCGTACAGTGCCCGTTGGTAGCCCAGGCGCAGGTGGCTGCCGGGCAGGCTCAGTTCGGCACCGGCAGTGGCCCCGGCGAGGCGTTGTGAAGGCTTGCCTTCGGCAGTGCGGGTCCAGCCCAGGTCCAGGCCGATGTAGGGGCGTACCTGCAGGGGAGCCGTCCAGCGCTCCGGCAGCGGCTGACTGACGGTGTTGCGCCAGACGGCGCTGCTGGCACCTGAGTAGGTACGCAGGCGAAACCCGCGCACGGCCGAATCGTCGCTGGCCAGCAACTGCTCGACGGCGGGTAGCGGGTCACTGCTGTACTGCAGAGCCAGTTCGCTCTGCCAGCGCCATGGGTGGCTGGCCGGGCCTTGGCGCAGGTGCAGCAGGTTGGCTCGGTACTTGCGAAAATCCGGGCGCAGGCGTTCCGCTCCCAGCGGTGAGCGGTCGGCGCCGAAGGCATCGATGCCCTGGGCGACACCGAGGTAGCCATTCCACAGGCCGCCCTGGAGCCACAGCAGGTTGATACCCGCTTCCAAGGAGACCAGGGTGGGGCTCTGCTGGACGATCACCGCGCCCGCGCTGCGGTTGACCATCTGCTTGCGGTCCAGCCGGGCGCTGGCGCTGAGCATGCCTTGCTGGTTGCGCCACAGCACCCGCTCGACGCTCAGGCCCTGGTAGCTGCTGCTGCCGTCGGCTACCTGGCGGCTGTGGGGGAGCGGCGTCTCGTAGCGCAGCTCGCTGGCGCTGAGCGCGAAGGTCCAGGCGCCGTAGGGGATGCTGTAGTACAGCGAGATGCCTTGGCTTTGCCCGGGCGCATCGAGCACCGTGCCGTTCAGTGACAGGCGCAGGTCATCATTGAGGCCCAGCGGGCTGTCCAGGCCGAAGCCGAGGTTCAGGCGATGACGCCCGGTCAGGTCGCTGCCGCGGTTGTCGAAGCGGCTGTCCAGGTGCCCGCGCGAGGCCACCTTGCGCGGCTGCACGACAACCCGGGTGCCGCCCTGCAGTTCGCCGGGCAGCAACTCTGCGGACAGGTCATAAGCGCGCAGCCGGTTGAGCTGGTCGAGGCCTTGCTCCAGGGCTGGCAGGAACAGTGGCTGCCCGAGCAGGCCGGGAAAGGCGCCGGGGAGCGACAGGGGCAACTCGGGGCCGGCCATTTCGATGGACTCGACGAACCCCTCGACGATGACCAGGTTCAGCGGTGCGCCGTCTTGTGGAGGTTGCTGCAGGTAGGGCCGGCTGGTCGGGTATCCGGCTTGCACATAGCGCTGGGTGATGGCTTTCAGCAGCCCGTTGATTTCCGCGATGCCCATGCACGGGGTAATGAACCTGCGGAGGGTTGGCGTTAGCGCCGAGTCGGAAAGCTCGCGGTTGCCGGCCACGCGTACGCCGGTGATGGCCCAGCAGTGTTGGTCGTGGGGGAGGGGGGCGGTGGCGTCGTGGCTTTCGGCAGGGGCGGGCTGGCGCTGCCAGCGTTCCAGCCGCTGTTGCTGTTCCAGCTGTCGCAGCCCGCGCTGCTGATCGCGCAGTTGCTGGCTGGCCGGGTCGTCGGCCAACGCCTGTGGTGCGGCCAGCAAACCTGACAGGCAGCAGGTGAGCGCCCAGCAGGTGGCGCGATGAATGTGGAACGGCATTGAAGCACCCCGCAAATGATGTACGGATTTCGTACTCGTCTGCGTGGATGCTAAAAATTAAGGGGTTCGCCTGGATGCAGTACCCGGCCTAAGCGCTTGTAGGGCGCGTTCTTGCCTGATAGTGGGAAGCTTCCTACAGCATCAGTTGAAAGGCCCGCTATCAGGGCCGAATTTCGATCAACGTGCCATCCCGCACCAGGTCCCACACTTCCTGCATGTCGCGGTTACGCATGGCAATACACCCATCCGTCCAGTCCAGGGTGTGGAAGTACCACTCCGGATACTCGTCGTTGATCGGCGTGCCATGGATCATGATCATGCTGCCGGCACTCACCCCTTCACGAGTGGCACGGGCCGCGTCGTTGATGTTCGGGTAGTTGATGTGTATGGCCAGGTTGAAACGGTCGCTTTGCTTGCGCCAGTCCAGCCAGTAAAGGCCCTCGGGGGTTTTCTTGTCGCCTTCGCGCTCCTTGGCGCCTTTTGGCTGCTTGCCCAGCGAGATGCGGTAGGTCTTCAGCGGTTCGCCACGGCTGATCAGTTGCAGACGGCGCTCGGACTTGATCACCAGCACCTTGTCGATCAGCGGTTGCATGGCCTGCTGCGAAGGCGACGGGGTTTGCACTGCCGGCTGGGGCTTGCGGATGATGGTCTCGGTGAAGGCCGCCTGGGACACCGAGGTAACGCAAAGGCAGAAAAGGGCAAGCAACCAGCGCATGTAACGGTATCCCTGAAGGCTTCTAGGTGGTGGGCGAGACGTTCATCGGCGGCAGGTATTCATGGCCTATGGGGTAGTGCTGCCTGATGCGATCGCGATAGTAGCATTCTAGTGTGCGAGTGACGGTGCGGAAAGCCAGCTCGCCCCACGGAATCTCATGTTCCTCGAACAGCCGCACCTCCAGGCTTTCGACACCGACAGCGAAATCAAGGTCCGCAAGCTCGGCGCGGAAGAACACGTGCACCTGGTTGATGTGTGGCAGGTCGAACAGCTGGTACAGGCTCATGCTGCCGACCCGGGCGCAGGCCTCCTCGACGGTTTCGCGACGGGCGGCCTGGTCCAGGGTTTCGCCGTTTTCCATGAAACCGGCGGGCAGGGTCCAGAAGCCGCGGCGTGGCTCGATGGCGCGCCGGCACAGCAGCACCTGGCTGCCCCAGGTCGGCAACACGCCGGCGATGATGTTGGGGTTCTGGTAGTGGATGGTCTGGCAAACCTCGCAGACATACCGCAGGCGGCTGTCGCCCTCGGGGATCCGCTGAGTGACCGGCTGGCCGCACGCGCTGCAGAATTTCATGTGTAGTTCCTTTTGCTCCGGGCTATCTTGGCGCGCCGGCCGTGCCGTCGCAAGCGCACGGGGCTTGGGTGCTTCGCGCCTTTGGTGCATCATGCAAGGCAGGCCTTGGATATGAGCGTGCGCAATGCTGGACGAGCTACTTCGCCGAATGAGCAACCACCAACCCGCATCACTGGAAACCGACCGGCGGTTCCCCGAAGCGGCGGTCCTCTTGCCCATTACCCGCAGCGAAGCGCCCGAGCTGGTCCTGACCCTGCGCGCCAAGGGCCTGTCCACCCACGGCGGCGAAGTGGCTTTTCCCGGTGGCCGCCGCGACCCGGAAGACCCGGACCTGGTGTTCACCGCGCTACGTGAAGCCGAAGAAGAAATTGGCCTGCCACCAGGCCTGGTGGAAGTGATCGGCCCGCTCAGCCCGCTGATTTCGCTGCACGGCCTGAAAGTGACGCCATTCGTCGGGCTCATCCCCGATTTTGTCGAATACCGTGCCAATGATGCCGAGATCGCGGCAGTATTCACCGTGCCGCTGGAATTCTTCCGCCAGGACCCGCGCGACCATACCCATCGTATCGATTACCAGGGGCGCAGCTGGTATGTGCCCAGCTATCGCTATGGCGAATACAAGATCTGGGGGTTGTCGGCGATCATGATCGTCGAACTGGTCAACCTGCTGTTCGATGCCGGCATCAGCCTGCACCAGCCCCCGGAGCGTTACATCGAAAACTGAGCGGGGCCAACCCCGTCGTCTGCGTTGCAGCCTGAGGAGCAAGCATGAAATACCGCCTGGGCGACCTGCGGGTCGAGAGCCACCCCACCAGTTGGGCCGCACCCAACGCCACGCTGATTGGCAAGGTGCGCCTGCAGGCCGATGCCAGCGTGTGGTTTGGCGCGGTGCTGCGCGGGGACAACGAGCTGATCGACATTGGCGAAGGCAGCAACGTGCAGGATGGCACGGTGATGCACACTGACATGGGCTCGCCGCTGACCCTGGGCAAGGGCGTGACCGTTGGCCACAACGCCATGCTGCATGGTTGCACGGTGGGCGACTACAGCCTGGTCGGTATCAACGCGGTCATCCTCAATGGCGCGCGTATCGGCAAGCATTGCATCATTGGCGCCAATGCGCTGATTGCAGAAGGCAAGGAGATCCCCGACGGTTCGCTGGTGATGGGTTCGCCGGGCAAGGTGGTGCGCGAGCTGACCGAACAGCAGAAACGCATGCTTGAAGCCAGTGCCGCGCATTACGTGCACAATGCCCAGCGTTATGCACGGGAGTTGGTGGTTGATGATGAGTGATGTAGTGGAGCGGCCGGTGGCCTCGCCGTGCGTGAGCATCTGTGCACTGGACGAGCAGGATATCTGCACCGGTTGCCAGCGAAGCGTGGCGGAAATCAGCCGCTGGGGGCGGATGGACAACGACGAGCGCCGGGCTGTGCTCAAGCGTTGCCATGAAAGGGCCGTGGAGGCTGGCCTCATCCTGTAGGCTGACGCGCCCCCCTGTAGGAGCAGCCTTGTGCTGCGAAGAGGCCAGCAAGGCAAAAGGTGTTCGTTTGTAGTTATGGCCTCTTCGCTCGCCCGCCCCTGTGGGAGCGGGTTTACCCGCGAACCAGCCAGCGGTAATCTGTGCCGCTTGCCCACAGACTACCCGCCATGTTCTATCTGATTGCCTACATCAGCAGCGTAGTGCTGATCAACTACGCCTTCTCCAGTGCGCCGCACCTGGACATCATCTGGTCCGCCTGGGGCGGCCTGGTGTTCATCCTGCGCGACATGGTGCAAACCCGCTTCGGCCATGGCGCCCTGGTCGCCATGCTGGCGGCGCTGGTGCTGTCCTACGTCACCTCGGAACCGGCCATCGCCCTGGCCAGCGCCACCGCCTTCTTCATTTCCGAACTGATCGACTGGCTGGTGTTCAGCATCACCCGCCGACCGCTGCGCGACCGCCTGTGGCTGAGCTCGGCGCTGAGCATCCCGGTCGACACCTTCATCTTCTTCGGCATGATCGGTGCCCTGACCCCAGCCGTGATCGGCACCGCCATGGCCTCGAAATTCGCCGGTGTCACCGCCGTGTGGCTGGCCATGGCATTTCGCGCCCGGCGGGCCGCCGTGGCGGGTTGATGGTGTAGAATAGCGGTCCTTTTTCAGCGGGCGGCGCCAAGCCTGGTGCGGCCCCGGACGCCTTCGAGGACCTGAAATGACCCGTATCGGAACCCCCTTGTCGCCCACTGCGACCCGTGTACTGCTCTGCGGCTGTGGCGAGCTGGGCAAGGAAGTGGTGATCGAGCTGCAGCGCCTGGGCGTCGAAGTGATCGCCGTCGACCGCTACGCCAATGCCCCGGCGATGCAGGTGGCGCACCGCAGCCACGTGGTCAACATGCTCGATGGCGTGGCCCTGCGCGCGGTGATCGAGGCCGAGAAGCCGCACTACATCGTCCCTGAAATCGAGGCCATCGCCACCGCCACCTTGGTCGAGCTGGAAAACGAAGGTTTCAACGTGGTGCCGACCGCCCGCGCCACCCAGCTCACCATGAACCGTGAAGGCATCCGCCGCCTGGCCGCCGAAGAGCTGGACCTGCCGACCTCGCCGTACCACTTCGCCGACACCTACGAAGACTACGCCAAGGCCGTGGCCGATGTCGGCTACCCGTGCGTGGTCAAGCCGGTGATGAGCTCGTCGGGCAAGGGCCAGAGCCTGCTGCGCAGCGATGCCGACCTGCAGAAGTCGTGGGCCTACGCCCAGGAAGGCGGCCGCGCCGGCAAAGGCCGGGTCATCGTCGAGGGCTTCATCGACTTCGAATACGAAATCACCCTGCTGACCGTGCGCCACGTCGGTGGCACCACCTTCCTCGAGCCAGTCGGCCACCGCCAGGAGAAGGGTGACTACCAGGAATCGTGGCAGCCGCAGGCCATGAGCCCGAAGGCGCTGGCCGAGTCGCAGCGGGTGGCCAAGGCGGTCACCGATGCCCTGGGCGGTCGTGGCCTGTTTGGCGTGGAACTGTTCGTGAAGGGCGACCAGGTGTGGTTCAGCGAAGTCTCGCCGCGCCCGCATGACACCGGCCTGGTGACCCTGATTTCCCAGGACCTGTCGCAGTTTGCCCTGCATGCCCGCGCCATTCTTGGCCTGCCAATTCCGGTTGTGCGCCAGTTCGGCCCTTCGGCTTCGGCGGTGATCTTGCCCGAGGGGCAGTCGCAGCAGACCAGCTTTGCCAACCTGGGTGCGGCGCTGAGCGAGCCGGATACCGCCATTCGCCTGTTCGGCAAGCCGGAAATCAACGGTACCCGCCGCATGGGCGTGTGCCTGGCGCGTGACGAATCGGTCGAAGCGGCGCGTACCAAGGCGACCCGTGCTTCGCAGGCGGTCAAGGTCGAGTTCTGATCCGATTGGGGCTGCGTTGCAGCCCATTCGCAGCACAAGGCTGCTCCTACAAGGGCAACGCATCCCACTGTAGGAGCAGCCTTGTGCTGCGAATGGGGCGCAGGGCGCCCCCAACTGTTCAAAGTTCGGTATTGCGGGTCTCTTTGAGGCACAGCACGGCAATCAAGCTGATCACCGCCGCCACCGAAACATAACCCCCCACCCAGCTCAACCCACCCATGCTCACCAGCTTCTGGGCAAAGAACGGTGCCGCCGAGGCGCCGACGATGCCGCCCAGGTTATAGGCCGCCGAAGCGCCGGTATAACGCACGTGGGTCGGGAACAGTTCAGGCAGCAGTGCCCCCATCGGCGCAAAGGTCACGCCCATCAGGAACAGTTCGATGGCCAGGAACAGCGCCACGCCTGCGGTCGACCCCGAAGTCAGCAGCGGCTCCATGGTAAAGCCCGAGGCCACCGCCAGCAGGCCGCCGACGATCAGCACTGGTTTGCGCCCGTAGCGGTCGCTGAGCCAGGCCGACAGTGGTGTGGCCAGGGCCATGAACACCACCGCGAAGCACAGCAGGCCAAGGAACGTCTCGCGGCTGTAGCCCAGCGTGGTCACGCCATAGCTCAGCGAGAACACCGTGGAGATGTAGAACAGCGCGTAGCACACCACCATCGCCGCTGCGCCCAGCAGGGTCGGCAGCCAGTATCTGGAAAACAGGTCGACCACCGGCATTTTCACCCGCTCGTGGCGGGCGACGGCCTTGGCGAACACCGGGCTTTCTTCCAGCTTCAGGCGCACATACAGGCCTACCAGTACCAGCGCGGCGCTGAGCAGGAACGGAATGCGCCAGCCCCACTCGCGGAACTGCTCGTCGCTGAGCACCAGGGCCAGGGTCAGGAACAGACCGTTGGCGGCCAAAAAGCCGATCGACGGGCCCAGCTGCGGGAACATGCCGAACCAGGCGCGCTTGCCTTCGGGCGCGTTCTCGGTGGCCAGCAAGGCCGCGCCACCCCATTCGCCACCCAGGCCCAGGCCTTGGCCAAAGCGCAGCAGGCAGAGGATGATCGGCGCCCAGACACCAATGCTGTCGTAGCCCGGCAGCACGCCGATGGCCGTGGTGGACACGCCCATCAGCAGCAGCGAGGCGACCAGGGTCGACTTGCGGCCGATACGGTCGCCAAAGTGGCCGAACAGTGCCGAACCCAGCGGGCGCGCCAGGAAGGCGATACCGAAGGTGAGGAAGGCCGCCAGCATCTGCGCGGTGCCTGACCCGGACGGGAAGAACACCGGGCCGATCACCAGGGCGGCGGCAGTGGCGTAGACGTAGAAATCGTAGAACTCGATGGCGGTGCCGATGAAGCTGGCGGTGGCTACCCGCGCGGGCGAGTTGACCGGCGCGGCAGGCGCTTCGGCATAGGTGCTGCTGGTTGTCATTGAATAGGTCCCTGACAGTCTGGTCCGGCTCCATTGGGATAAGCCCCGCGGTGTGCAATGCAAAAGGGCAGGCACGGTGGCGCGGGCGCCGGAGCGTTTTGTTGTTGTGTGCGCCCGACTGACGATAGCCCAAGGGGGATAGGGGCGGGGGCGGGCACTGTTCGGGGTGTTGAAGCAGGACCGCGGGGCGTGTCAGTGGAGCGGACTGGCCGTGGAGCGCCGGGTGCGGGTAGCAGGCGGGACGGCGGGGCTGGGTAAGCGTGACCCGAGTATAGCTATCGGGTCACGGTCCACACCAGTACCTTGCTGGCACAATTGTCCTCTGTTTCGAGGATTTCCAGGCGATAGCGGCCGATCTTCAGGCAAACGGCGCTTTCCGGGATGCTTTCCAGCGCTTCGGTGACCAGCCCGTTGAGGGTTTTCGGCCCGCCGTCGCAGGGCAGGTGCCAGCCCAGGCTGCGGTTGATCTCGCGCAGCGAAGCAGTGCCGTCGATGACGAAAGTGCCATCGGGCTGCGGGTGCACGTGGGGGTTGTCCAGGCTGTGTTCATCCTCGAACTCGCCAACGATCTCTTCGAGGATGTCTTCCAGGGTGACGATGCCCAGCACTTCGCCGTACTCGTCCACCACCACGCCCAGGCGGCGCTGCTGCTTGTGGAAGTTCAGCAACTGCATTTGCAAGGGGGTGCTCTCGGGCACGAAATAGGGCTCGTAGCAGGCTCCGAGCAACATCTCCAGAGTCAGTTCGGCCTTGGGCAGCAGGTGGCTGATCAGCTTGGTATTGAGGATTGCTTCAACCTGGTTGATGTCGCTGTGGTACACCGGCAGGCGGGTGTGGCGGCTGACGATCAGTTGCTCGATGATGCGCTCGATCGGCTCGTCGAGGCTGATGCCGTCCACTTCGTTGCGCGGTACCAGGATGTCGTTGACGGTCATCTTGTCCAGTGACTGCAGGCCGTCGAGCAGGCCGTGGCGCGGTGCTTCGTGTTCCTCATCCTCGTCGAACTCGTCGGCTTCCTGCGGGTGCAGGGCCACGGCCGTGGGTTGTACACGGAACGGACGCAGGATCAGCTTGGCAATGCCATCCAGCAGGCAGGCCAGCGGTTGCAGCAGGGCGAGGGGGACTTTCAGCAGGCTGGTGCCGAGGCTGACGAACGCTTGCGGGTTGCGCCGGGCCAGGCGCCGCGGCAGGTATTCGGCAAACACCAGCAGGACGAGGGTGGCGGCCAACCCGGCCAGCCAGAAGCCGTGCTCGCCGCTATGGCGCTGGCCAACCAGGCAGGCCAGGCCCAGCACCAGCAGCTTGCCCAGGCTGGCGCACAGCACCAAGGCCTGGGTCGGCAGCACGGGCTGGCCGTCGTCGCCGACACGCAGCGTGCCATTGAGTTGCAGGCGGGCGGCGTCCACCGCGGTGAACAGCGCCGACCACAACAGGGCCAGTGCCAGGGTGCCGAATAGCGGTGCGTACGGCAGGGTATCCATGGGCGGCCGTCAGATATGCAGGATGAATTCGCGAACCAGCTTGCTGCCGAAATAGGCCAGCATCAGCAGGCAGAAACCGGCCAGCGTCCAGCGGATGGCCTTGTGGCCACGCCAGCCCAGGCGGGTGCGGCCCCACAGCAGCACGCTGAACACCACCCAGGCGATACAGGCCAGCAGGGTCTTGTGTACCAGGTGCTGGGCGAACAGGTTGTCGAGGAACAGCCAGCCGGAGATCAGCGACAGCGACAGCAGGCACCAGCCAGCCCAGAGGAAGCCGAACAGCAGGCTTTCCATGGTTTGCAGCGGCGGGAAGTTGCGGATCAGCCCGGACGGGTGCTTGTTCTTCAGTTGGCGGTCTTGCAGCAGCAACAGCAGGGCCTGGAACACCGCAATGGTGAACAGCCCATAGGCCAGGATCGACAGCAGGATATGCGCGAGGATGCCCGGCTCTTCGTTGACCAGCGGCACCGTGCCGGGGGGCGCGAACTGGGCCAGCAGCGCGGTCACCGCGCCCAGCGGGAACAGCAGCACCAGCAGGTTTTCCACGGGTATGCGCAAGCAGGCCAGCAGGGTCAGGGCGATGACGGCCACGGCGATCAGGCTGGCGGCACTGAAGAAGTCCAGGCTCAGGCCCAGCGGGGTGATCAGCTGGAAGAACAGCGCACCGGCCTGGGCGAGTACCGCGAAGGCACCCAGCAGGGCAAGCAGGCGCTTGTCGGCCTTGCGGTTCTGGGCAAGGTAAGAGCCCTGGTAGATGGCCGCTGCTATATATAGGCCGGCGGCGATCAGGTTGGGGATGAGGCTGGGTGAGGAGAACATAAGTCCTGGTTGGCGAGCCTTAAAGAGACGGAGTTTGGCATAGATCGCGCTGGTCTAGGAAGACTGGCAGACTGCGGTGCGGCATTCGCGGGCGCGCCCGCTCCCACAGGGATCGCGCCGCTCTTCAGGATGATGATGTTCCTGTGGGAGCAGGTTCACCCGCGAAGAGGCCGGCACAGCCACCGAATATCTACCCGGCCGCCAGCAAGGTGTGCGCCGCCGCCGCACTTCGCTATAATCGCCGCCTTGCTGTGCCCGGCGGGTATGCATTCCCCCCTGGGCGCCTGACAAACCTCGGCTTTTACTGGGCCTGAAAGGATCACCATGTTCGAAAACCTGACCGACCGCCTGTCACAGACGCTGCGCCATGTCACCGGCAAGGCCAAGCTGACCGAAGACAACATCAAGGACACGCTGCGCGAAGTGCGCATGGCCCTGCTCGAGGCCGACGTTGCCCTGCCGGTGGTCAAGGATTTCGTCAACAGCGTCAAGGACCGTGCAGTCGGCACCGAAGTGTCGCGCAGCCTGACCCCGGGCCAGGCGTTCGTGAAGATCGTCCAGGCCGAGCTGGAAAGCCTGATGGGCGCGGCCAACGAAGACCTCGCACTGAACGCCGCTCCGCCAGCCGTGGTGTTGATGGCCGGCCTGCAGGGTGCCGGTAAGACCACCACCGCCGGCAAGCTGGCGCGCTTCCTCAAGGAGCGCAAGAAAAAGAGCGTGATGGTAGTGTCCGCCGACGTCTACCGCCCGGCGGCGATCAAGCAGCTGGAAACCCTGGCCAACGACATCGGCGTAACCTTCTTCCCGTCCGACATCAGCCAGAAGCCGGTGGCCATCGCTGAAGCGGCCATCCGCGAAGCCAAGCTGAAGTTCATCGACGTGGTCATCGTCGACACCGCCGGCCGTCTGCACATCGACGCCGACATGATGGACGAGATCAAGGCGCTGCATGCCGCGGTCAAGCCGATCGAGACCCTGTTCGTGGTCGACGCCATGACCGGCCAGGACGCGGCCAACACCGCCAAGGCCTTTGGCGAGGCGCTGCCGCTGACCGGCGTGGTGCTGACCAAGGTCGACGGTGACGCCCGTGGCGGTGCCGCGCTGTCGGTGCGTGCCATCACCGGCAAGCCGATCAAGTTCATCGGTATGGGCGAGAAGACCGAAGCCCTCGAACCGTTCCACCCCGACCGCGTCGCCTCGCGCATCCTCGGCATGGGTGACGTGCTCAGCCTGATCGAGCAGGCCGAGCAGAACATCGACAAGGCCAAGGCCGACAAGCTGGCCAAGAAGCTGAAGAAGGGCAAGGGCTTCGATCTCGAAGACTTCCGTGACCAGCTGCAGCAGATGAAGAACATGGGCGGCCTCGGCGGCCTGATGGACAAGCTACCGAGCATCGGCGGGGTCAACCTGTCGCAGATGGGCAACGCCCAGGGCGCCGCCGAGAAGCAGTTCAAGCAGATGGAAGCGATCATCAACTCCATGACCCCGGCCGAGCGCCGTGATCCGGAGCTGATCAGCGGCTCGCGCAAGCGCCGCATTGCCATCGGTTCCGGCACCCAGGTGCAGGACGTCGGCCGCCTGATCAAGCAGCACAAGCAAATGCAGAAGATGATGAAGAAATTCTCCGCCAAGGGCGGCATGGCCAAGATGATGCGCGGCCTTGGCGGGATGCTGCCGGGCGGCGGCATGCCGAAGCTGTAACCCCTATTCCGGGGGCCTGCCGTTTGTCCGGCAGGCGTCCAGAACCCCCGCCGTGGCGGGGCAATGGCCGCGGATTTCGCGGCTCAACCGGCAGATCTGGACGGCAGGGCAGGGCCTTGCCGAAAAAGTCATTTGCAAATGTCCGTGTATTCCCCGAGAATATGCGGCCTTTTGGGCACCCGTGTGCCTATTTGGCATTCAGATTTGCAGTACCAGCTGCTGTATCAACTGCAGCACCGACTATAGGAACGATGTTCACATGGTAACCATTCGTCTGGCCCGTGGCGGCTCGAAAAAGCGCCCATTCTACCACCTGACCGTGACCAACTCGCGTAACGCCCGTGACGGCCGTTTCGTTGAGCGCGTAGGTTTCTTCAACCCGATCGCTGCTGGCGCCGAAGTCAAGCTGTCGGTCAACCAAGAGCGCGTCAACTACTGGCTGAGCCAGGGTGCACAGCCGTCTGAGCGCGTTGCTCAGCTGCTGAAGGACGCTGCCAAGGCTGCTGCCTGAGTAGTATGAACGCGACGCCAGAAAAGGCTGACGACCTCATCGTCGTTGGCAAGATTTTTTCGGTTCACGGCGTTCGCGGCGAGGTGAAGGTGTATTCCTTTACCGATCCGATTGAAAACCTGTTGGATTATCCGCGCTGGACGCTTCGGCACGAAGGCAAGGTAAAGCAGGTCGAGCTGGTCAACGGTCGTGGCTCCCAGAAGGGCCTGGTCGTGAAGCTGAAAGGCCTCGATGATCGCGATGAAGCCCGTCTTCTGAGCGGTTACGAAATCTGCATTCCGCGGAGCCTTCTGCCCAACCTGGCTGCTGACGAGTACTACTGGTACCAGTTGGTCGGCCTGAAGGTCATCAACCAGGACGAACAACTGTTCGGCAAGGTCGATCACCTGTTGGAGACCGGTGCGAACGATGTAATGGTGGTCAAGCCCTGCGCAGGCAGCCTGGATGATCGCGAGCGTCTGTTGCCCTATACGGCGCAATGCGTGCTCGACGTCGACCTGGAAGCAGGCGTGATGCGGGTTGAATGGGACGCGGACTTCTAAACGATGGGTAACCTTCGCGTAGACGTCATAACGTTGTTCCCCGAGATGTTCTCGGCCATCACGGAGTACGGCATTACCAGCCGCGCGGTGAAACAGGGGTTGCTTCAGGTGACTTGCTGGAACCCGCGGGACTACACCACAGATCGTCACCACACGGTGGATGATCGGCCGTTTGGCGGTGGTCCGGGCATGGTGATGAAAATCAAGCCTCTGGAAGACGCCCTGGTTAGCGCCAGGCAAGCGACCGGAGCAGCGGCGAAGGTGATCTACCTTTCGCCACAAGGCCGCAAGCTGACTCAGCAGGCGGTCAAAGGCCTGGCCGAACAGGAATCGTTGATCCTGATCGCCGGTCGTTATGAAGGCATCGACGAGCGCTTTATCGAGGCTCATGTCGATGAGGAGTGGTCGATTGGCGACTATGTGCTTTCCGGTGGCGAGCTGCCGGCCATGGTACTGATCGATGCGGTTACACGGCTGCTGCCCGGAGCTTTAGGGCATGTGGACTCGGCGGAAGAAGATTCCTTCACCGACGGTCTGCTCGATTGCCCGCACTACACCCGACCTGAGGTGTATGCGGATCAGCGTGTTCCCGACGTGTTGCTAAGTGGCAACCATGCACACATCCGGCGTTGGAGAATGAAGCAGTCCCTTGGTAGGACCTTCGAACGACGCGCCGATCTTCTGGAAAGTCGCTCGCTTTCTGGAGAAGAGAAGAAGCTGCTCGAGGAATATCTCCGCGAGCGGGACGATAGTTAAACGTATCGATGGTGGATCACGTATCCATCTTAGGAGCACAGCATGACCAACAAGATCATCCAGCAGCTCGAAGCCGAGCAGATGAGCAAGGAAATCCCGACCTTCGCACCAGGCGACACCGTTGTCGTTCAGGTTAAAGTGAAGGAAGGTGAGCGTTCCCGTCTGCAGGCGTTCGAAGGCGTCGTTATCGCCAAGCGTAACCGCGGTCTGAACAGCGCCTTCACCGTGCGCAAGATCTCCAGCGGCGTTGGCGTAGAGCGTACCTTCCAGACCTACAGCCCGCAAATCGACAGCCTGGCCGTGAAACGTCGTGGTGACGTGCGTAAAGCCAAGCTGTACTACCTGCGCGACCTGTCCGGCAAAGCCGCTCGCATCAAGGAAAAACTGTCCTGAGTGCAGTTTGCCCGGTGGCCGAGGCCGCCTAGCGAGAAAAAAGCAGCCTTCGGGCTGCTTTTTTGCGTTTTGACCCCCGAAGATGTGATTGCCATGACTACCCGAGAGCAGGAAATCCTGCGCCGCACCGAGCTGTCGGTGACCCGCGTGACCAAGGCGGTGTTCCCCAACACCACCAACCACCACAACACCCTGTTCGGCGGCACCGCCCTGGCCTGGATGGACGAAGTGTCGTTCATTGCTGCCACGCGCTTCTGCCGCCTGCCACTGGTGACCGTGTCCACTGACCGCATCGACTTCAAGCACCCGATCCCGGCGGGCTCGATCGTCGAGCTGGTGGGGACGGTCATCAAGGTGGGTAATACCAGCTTGCAGGTGCAGGTGGATGTGTTCGTCGAGAACATGTACCTGGATGGGCGCGAGCGAGCGATTCACGGGGTGTTCAGCTTCGTCGCCATCGACGAGGACAAGCGGCCGGTGCCGGTTATGCCCCAGGCCTGAGCCCATCCTGGGCCTGACGCGGCCCCTGTAGGAGCGGCCTTGTGTCGCGATGGGCTGCACAGCAGCCCCAAGATGGTACAGCCCTTGGAATCCTGGGGCTGCTGTGCAGCCCATCGCGACACAAGGCCGCTCCTACAAGGCCCGCGTCAGCTGCCCAAGCCCCTGATTGGGCACGACAACTTGTCAGCTGCTGTGAAACACTAGCCCCACCTCCAACACCCAGCAGCCCCGAATGCCCGCCCTAGACCACCCCCTGATCGACCAGTTCCTCGACGCCCTGTGGCTTGAAAAGGGCCTGTCCGACAACACCCGCATGTCCTACCGCAGCGATCTGGCCCTGTTCAACGGTTGGCTGCAGGAACACGGCGTCAGCTTGCCCGATGCCGGCCGCGACCTGATTCTCGACCACCTGGCCTGGCGCCTCGACCAAGGCTACAAGCCGCGCTCCACGGCACGCTTCCTGTCCGGCCTGCGCGGTTTCTTCCGCTACCTGCTGCGGGAAAAACTGGTGGCCATCGACCCGACCCTGCAAGTCGACATGCCGCAACTGGGCAAGCCGCTGCCCAAGTCGTTGTCCGAAGCCGACGTCGAAGCCTTGCTGCAGGCCCCGGACCTGAGCGAAGCCATTGGCCAGCGTGACCGCGCCATGCTCGAAGTTCTCTACGCCTGCGGCCTGCGGGTCACCGAACTGGTCAGCCTGGCCCTCGACCAGGTCAACCTGCGCCAAGGCGTGCTGCGGGTGATGGGCAAGGGCAGCAAGGAGCGCCTGGTGCCCATGGGCGAAGAGGCGGTGCTTTGGTTGCAGCGCTACCTGCGCGATGGCCGCGCCGAACTGCTCAATGGCCGCCCCAGCGATGTCTTGTTCCCCAGCCAGCGTGGCGATCAGATGACCCGCCAGACCTTCTGGCATCGCATCAAGCACCATGCCCGGGTCGCCGGTATCGACAAACCGCTGTCGCCGCATACCCTGCGCCATGCCTTCGCTACTCATCTGCTCAACCATGGTGCCGACCTGCGCGTGGTGCAGATGCTGCTGGGCCATAGTGACCTTTCGACCACGCAGATCTACACCCATGTCGCCAAGGCCCGCCTGCAGCAATTGCATGCCCAGCACCACCCGCGTGGATGAATGTTTTTCATGTTCCGCCGACCGGTCCTTGCAAGGCCCTTCACTGGCGGTGTGATGTGGTAGGCTTGAGCGGTTTGCACCAAGGGCCGCACGGTCACCGCGTATTTTCCGCAGGTGGCGCCCTCCGGCCCCTGTCCGCCTTCAGGAGTTCCCATGCGCGTGACCCAGTTTTTCGCCGCCGCCGCGTTGGCGCTGGCCAGTACCTTTGCCGCTGCCGCGGCAACCGATAGCAATGCTGCTGCCGAGCAGGCCATCCGTAAGTCATTGCAGAACCTCGAGCTGGAAGTGCCCGTCGAAAGCGTGGCCAGCAGCCCGGTCAGCGGCCTGTATGAAGTCAAGCTGCAGGGCGGCCGCGTGCTGTATGCCAGCGGCGACGGCCAGTTCGTGATGCAGGGCTACCTGTTCCAGATCCAGGACGGCAAGCCGGTCAACCTCACCGAGAAGACCGAGCGCCTGGGCATTGCCAAGCTCATCAACGGCATTCCAGCCGCCGAGATGGTGGTTTATCCTGCCAAAGGCGAGACCAAGTCGCACATCACCGTGTTCACCGACACCACCTGCCCGTACTGCCACAAGCTGCACGCCGAGGTGCCCGAGCTCAACCGCCGCGGTATCGAAGTGCGCTATGTCGCCTTCCCGCGTCAGGGCCTCGGTTCGTCGGGTGACCAGCAGTTGCAGGCTGTCTGGTGTTCCAGCGACCGCCGTGCGGCGATGGACAAGATGGTCGAGGGTGAGGAAATCAAGGCCGCCAAGTGCGCCAACCCGGTCAGCAAGCAGTTCCAGCTGGGCCAGTCGATCGGCGTCAACGGCACGCCGGCGATCGTCCTTGAAAGCGGCCAGGTCATTCCGGGCTACCAGCCGGCACCTCAGGTCGCCAAGCTGGCACTGGCCAAGTAATCCAATTCAGTACGCCGTCGTCATGGGGTGACGGCATGTTTCACGGTCGGCATAGGTGTCGGCCGTTCAATGGGGAGTTCACAGTGAAACCGGTCAAAGTAGGCATCTGTGGGTTGGGGACCGTCGGTGGCGGAACCTTCAATGTACTTCAGCGCAACGCCGAGGAGATCGCCCGCCGTGCCGGGCGCGGTATTGAAGTGGCACAGATTGCCATGCGCTCGCAGAACCCGAACTGCCAGATTACCGGTACCCCCATTACCGCTGATGTGTTCGAAGTTGCGAGCAACCCGGAGATCGACATTGTCATCGAGCTGATCGGTGGCTACACCGTGGCCCGCGAACTGGTGCTCAAGGCCATCGAAAACGGCAAGCACGTGGTCACCGCCAACAAGGCGCTGATTGCCGTGCACGGCAACGAAATCTTCGCCAAGGCCCGCGAGAAGGGCGTGATCGTCGCCTTCGAAGCGGCCGTGGCCGGCGGCATCCCGGTGATCAAGGCCATCCGCGAAGGCCTGTCGGCCAACCACATCAACTGGCTGGCCGGCATCATTAACGGCACCGGCAACTTCATCCTCACCGAAATGCGTGAGAAGGGCCGCGCCTTCCCGGACGTGCTGGCCGAAGCCCAGGCGCTGGGTTACGCCGAAGCCGACCCGACCTTCGACGTTGAAGGCATCGATGCCGCGCACAAGTTGACCATCCTGGCCTCGATCGCTTTCGGCATCCCGCTGCAATTCGACAAGGCCTACACCGAAGGCATCACCCAGCTGACCACTGCTGACGTGAACTATGCCGAGGCCCTGGGCTACCGCATCAAGCACCTGGGTGTGGCCCGCCGCACTGCCGAAGGTATCGAGCTGCGCGTACACCCGACGCTGATCCCGGCCGACCGCCTGATCGCCAACGTCAACGGCGTGATGAACGCCGTCATGGTCAACGGCGACGCTGCCGGCTCCACCCTGTACTACGGCGCCGGTGCCGGCATGGAGCCTACCGCTTCGTCGGTGGTCGGTGATCTGGTGGATGTGGTCCGTGCCATGACCTCCGACCCGGAAAACCGCGTACCGCACCTGGCCTTCCAGCCGGATTCGCTGTCGGCCCACCCGATCCTGCCGATCGAAGCCTGCGAAAGTGCCTACTACCTGCGCATCCAGGCCAAGGATCACCCTGGCGTACTGGCCCAGGTGGCCAGCATCCTCTCGGAGCGTGGCATCAACATCGAGTCGATCATGCAGAAGGAAGCCGAGGAACAGGACGGCCTGGTGCCGATGATCCTGCTGACCCATCGCGTGGTCGAGCAGCGCATCAACGACGCCATCGTCGCCCTGGAAGCCCTGCAGGACGTCATCGGCAAGGTCGTGCGCATTCGCGTCGAGCAGCTCAACTAACAATAGTGCCGTGGGGCCGCCAGCGCGGCCCCGGCCCCAGTATCGAAGGTTTGCACCCATGCGCTATATCAGTACCCGCGGCCAGGCTCCGGCCCTCAATTTCGAAGACGTCCTGCTGGCTGGCCTGGCCAGCGACGGCGGCCTGTACGTCCCGGAAAACCTGCCACGCTTCACCCAGGAAGAAATCGCCTCGTGGGCTGGCCTGCCGTACCACGAACTTGCTTTCCGGGTGATGCGCCCGTTCGTCGAAGGCAGCATCGCCGACGCCGACTTCAAGAAGATCCTCGAGGAAACCTACGGCGAGTTCGCCCACGCCGCGGTTGCCCCGCTGCGTCAATTGAACAGCAACGAGTGGGTGCTGGAGCTGTTCCACGGCCCGACCCTGGCGTTCAAGGACTTCGCCCTGCAACTGCTCGGCCGCCTGCTGGACCACGTGCTGGCCAAGCGCAACGAGCGCGTGGTGATCATCGGCGCCACCAGTGGTGACACCGGTTCCGCCGCCATCGAAGGTTGCCGCCGTTGCGACAACGTCGACATCTTCATCCTGCACCCGCACCAGCGCGTGTCGGAAGTGCAGCGCCGGCAAATGACCACCATCTTCGGCGACAACATCCACAACATCGCCATCGAAGGCAACTTCGACGACTGCCAGGAAATGGTCAAGGCCAGCTTCGCCGACCAGTCGTTCCTCAAGGGCACCCGCCTGGTTGCGGTCAACTCGATCAACTGGGCGCGGATCATGGCCCAGATCGTCTACTACTTCCACGCTGCCCTGCAGCTGGGTGGCCCGGCGCGTTCCGTGGCGTTCTCGGTGCCGACCGGCAACTTCGGCGACATCTTCGCCGGCTACCTGGCACGTAACATGGGCCTGCCGGTCAGCCAGCTGATCGTCGCCACCAACCGCAACGACATCCTGCACCGCTTCATGAGCGGCAACCAGTACGTCAAGGAAACTTTGCACGCGACCCTGTCGCCGTCGATGGACATCATGGTCTCGTCCAACTTCGAGCGCCTGCTGTTCGACCTGCACGGCCGCAACGGCGGCGCCATTGCCGAGCTGATGGCCAACTTCAAGCAAGGTGGCGGCTTCAGCGTCGAGCAAGACCGCTGGACCGAAGCGCGCAAGCTGTTCGACTCGCTGGCAGTGAGCGACGAGCAGACCTGCGAAACCATCGCCGAAGTGTTCG
Organism: Pseudomonas sp. s4; assembly: GCF_046764235.1. NCBI lineage: Bacteria > Pseudomonadati > Pseudomonadota > Gammaproteobacteria > Pseudomonadales > Pseudomonadaceae > Pseudomonas > Pseudomonas sp. s4. The sequence continues at coordinate 1,287,248 of NZ_CP177209.1, forward strand.
CCGCTACCGGCGAAGTGCTCGACCCGCACACCGCTATCGGCGTCAAGGCCGCCCGCGAGTGCCGCCGCAGCCTGGACACGCCGATGGTGGTGCTGGGCACCGCGCACCCGGTCAAGTTCCCGGAAGCGGTGGAGAAGGCCGGTGTTGGCAAGGCGCTGGAGCTGCCAGCGCACCTCAGCGACCTGTTCAGCCGTGAAGAGCGTTGCACGGTGCTGGCCAATGACCTGAAGGCCGTGCAGGGCTTTGTCAGCCAGCATGGTAACCGCGGCAAGCCTTTGTAAGCATCGGGGCCGCACTACGGCCCATCGCTGGCAAGCCAGCTCCCACCCCGACCGCATAGACCCAAGGTCATGTGCAATCCCTGTGGGAGCTGGCTTGTCGGCGATGGGCTGCGGAGCAGCCCTAATTATCCGAATCTTCCCACTGCTCCATCAGAAACATCCTATTCAGGCCGCCCAGCGCAACGCCTAAATTAGCCGGTCCTCCCATCAGGAGCGGCTCATGCACCAGCCCTACGTGTTGATCCACCAGGCTCGCCCATCCCATCAGATCCTCCTGCACCAGGCCCTCAACGCTCAGGGCATGTTCCATGTGCGCATCAGCGAAACCAGTGCAGACCTCGACGCCTGCCTGAACGCCGATCACCGCCCCGATCTGCTGATCCTTGACCACGCCATGCCAACCCGGGCCGGCCTTGCCTTGCTCGAACAGCAGCACCGAACTCGTGCTTTGCTGTTCGTCGGCCAGGCTACCCCCAAGCGCCGCAACCTTGCCCAAGAGGCCAGAAACCGGGGCCTGTGGGTGCTCGCGGAACTGTCCTGGCCACTGTCGATGCCATGCCTGCAGCGAGCTCTGCAGGCACTGCAGGTGCGCCCGTGGCGGCGTATTCAAACTGTCACGTCCGCCCCGCATGCTCACTGAAGCAGCCGCGGTGTAACGAACTTTCCGCTGCGTCTGTTGGTCAGTTCCTCTATATCCCACCACGCAGCGAGTGATCCGGATGGAAAGAATCTGCAGACTGCTCAACGAAGCCCTGACCCCCTATCAGACCCACCTCGGCGTCGCCGATGCCCAGGGTAATCGCCAACTGACCGTTCATGACCGCCTCGCCGGCATCACCTTGCGGCGCACGGTGAGCGAACGCCAGTTGCAGGAACAACGCCTGTTGGTCGACCTGGTGGATGGCCTTCACCGTGACCTGCAGATCGCCGAAGGGCGTTTGCAGCCCTGTGTGATCGCGGCATTGCAGCAGCGTCAGCAACCCCATGGAACCTTTGCCTGAGTGGTTTATCAGACACTGTAGGGGCAGCCTGGCCAGTGCTTTGCTCCGGCGCTGGCAAGGCTGTCACGGGAAGCCCCCAAGGGCTTTCGCTTGGCCCCGGGCGTGTTTCCCCAGCGCCCGGGGTTTCTTTTCTTGGGGGGCAGGCACATGTCCTTGTAGGAGCGGCCTTGTGTCGCGATGGGCCGCAAAGCGGCCCCGGCAATCTTTGCGGCGAAGCTGAAAATGTGGGGCCACTACGCGCCCCATCGCGACACAAGGCCGCTCCTACAGGGGCCGATCGGGCAGCTAGTGGTCTTCGAAGAAGCGCTTGCTCTCTTCCAGGTAGTCTTCCTGCAACGCCGGGTCCAGCCAGCGTGCATACAACCCCGGCAACACATCCCGACGCAGGGCAGGCAGCAGCTGGTCGATGTGCGCAATGGCTTCACGCCCCAGCTCGCTGTTTGAACAGCCCACATGCAGAAACTGGTAGCGGTTTACCCCTTTCACAGGGTGAAACTGGTAGTCAGCCAGCGCCCCGCCTTGCAGGTCGACCAGGTAGCGCACCTCGGGCCAGTAGCCGAGCACCATGCGCAGGCGCCCGAGCTGTTGCATCTGCAGCAGGTTGGCGGTGGCGTCGTTGCCGTAGTGGCGGCTGAACGCGGTGTCGGGCAACTGGCGCAGGATGGCGTCGATCTGTGTGCCATAGCTGCGCTCGGCGACAACACCCAGCTTCAGTGGGGTCTTGCTCAGCAGGTTGAGCAGGTCTACCTCCTGGCCGTCGAGGTAAGGCGCCACCAGCGCCTCGCTGTCCTTGCGCAGCACCAGGCCGCCACTGAGCACGCCCAGGGAAGGCACGGAAAACCTCACATATTCGGCGCGTTCCGGCGTCCACAGCAGGGTCGGGTCGCAGGTGAAACTTTTCGGGTCCTGCAGCATCTGGATGCCGCGGGCGCGGTTGACCCGCAGGATGCTGTGGTCGTACTCGGGCATCTGCCTGATCAGCAGGGGCAGCAACTGGTCGATCACCCCTTGGCCTTTTTCCGGCCCTTCCAGAATGGTAAACGGCGGCAGGTCGCGCACCAGCCAGAAGAGGCGCTCCTTGGCGCTGGCAGGCTGCAACAGCAATGCGGGCAGCAGCCCGCACAGCAGGGCCAGGTGGCGTAGGCAACGGGCAGCGCGCATGGACCAGGGCCGCGCCAGGGTCAGACCGTGCCTGCTTCGCGCAGGCTGGCGATGGCCGCCGCGTCGTAGCCCAGGTTGCCGAGCAGTGCCTCGGTGTGTTCGCCCAGCGCCGGGCCTACCCACTCGGTAGAGCCGGGGGTGTCCGACAGCTTGGGCACGATCCCCGGCATGCGGAATGGCTTGCCGTCCGGCAGCTTGGCCTGCAGGAACATTTCGCGTGCCAGGTACTGCGGGTCATTGAACATGTCCTCGGCCGAATAGATGCGGCTGGCCGGTACTTCGGCGGCGTTCAGCACCTGTATCAGTTGCTCCAGCGGCAGGCTGTTGGCCCAGCGGTCGATTACCCCGTACAGCTCGTCACGGCGCAGGTCGCGGCCATCGTTGGTGGCCAGGGTCGGGTCGTCGGCCAGGTCGGTGCGGCCAATGGCTTGCATGAAGCGCTTGAAGATCGCATCGCCGTTGGCGCCGATCTGTACATGCTTGCCGTCGGCGCTGGTGTGAATGGAGGAGGGCGTGATGCCTGGCATGATGTTGCCGGTACGTTCGCGGATAAAGCCGAACACATCGAACTCCGGGACCATGCTTTCCATCATGGCGAAGATCGCTTCGTACAGGGCCACGTCCACCACCTGGCCCTGGCCGCCGTTGACTTCCCGGTGTCGCAGCGCCATCAGTGCACCGATCACACCCCACAGGGCAGCAATCGAGTCACCGATGGAAATACCCGTGCGCACCGGTGGGCGGTCGTCGAAGCCGGTGATGTAGCGCAGGCCGCCCATCGACTCGCCCACGGCGCCGAAGCCCGGCTGGTCCTTCATCGGCCCGGTCTGGCCGAAGCCCGACAGGCGCACCATTACCAGGCGCGGGTTGAGCGCGTGCAGCACGTCCCAACCCAGGCCGAGTTTTTCCAGCACGCCCGGGCGGAAGTTCTCGATCAGGATGTCGGCGTCGGCCAGCAGGCGTTTTAGAATCTCGCGGCCCTCTGGGTGCTTGAGGTTGAGGGTGAGCGACTGCTTGTTGCGGGCCTGCACGAACCACCACAGCGAAGTGCCCTCGTACAGCTTGCGCCATTTGCGCAACGGGTCGCCGCCATCGGGCGATTCGACCTTGATCACCTCGGCGCCGAATTCGGCACAGATACGCGAGGCGAACGGGCCAGCGATGAGGGTGCCGAGTTCGACAACCTTGAGACCGGCGAGGGGTTTGCTGGGCGTAGTCATGGGGCATCCGTGGCAGCTGGGCAGATGCGTGGTTTTATCATAGGTCCGAAGCGGCAGATACTGCTGCGGGGCAACGAAGGGCAGTATCGGTTAGACTGTGTCACTTTTTCTCTGCGCAAGAAGCCCGTCGACCATGGCCCAGCCGTCCACCACCTACAAATTCGAACTGAACCTGACCGACCTCGACCGCGGCGTGTACGAAAACGTCCGTCAAACCATTGCCCGCCACCCTTCGGAAACCGAAGAACGCATGGCCGTACGCTTGCTGGCCTACGCCCTCTGGTACAACGAAAACCTGTCGTTCGGCCGTGGCCTGTCCGACGTGGACGAGGCGGCGCTGTGGGAAAAGAGCCTGGACGATCGCATCCTGCACTGGATCGAAGTAGGCCAGCCGGACGCCGACCGACTGACCTGGTGCTCGCGCCGCACCGAGCGTACCAGCCTGCTGGCCTACGGCAGCCTGCGCGTATGGCAGAACAAGGTTGTAGACGCGGTCAAGGGGCTGAAGAACCTGAGCATTGCCGCTGTGCCGCAGGAGGTGCTGGAAACTCTCTCCACCGACATGCCCCGCACCATCAAGTGGGACGTGATGATCAGTGAGGGCACCTTGTTCGTCACCGACGACCGTGGCCAGCACGAAGTGCAGCTGGACTGGCTGCTTGGTGAGCGCGGCTGAAGCACCCCATGCGTATCGAACCTCGCCCGCTGCCGCCGACCCTGCCATTCCTGGGTAACCTGCCACCCTTGCTGACCCGCCTGTACGCCGCGCGCGGCGTGCAGAGCGAGGCCGAGCTGGACAAAAGCCTCGCGCGCCTGCTGCCGTACCAGCAGCTCAAGGGCATCGAGGCCGGCGTGGATCTGCTGGTCGAGGCTATCGACCAGCGCCAGCGCATCCTCATCGTCGGCGACTTCGATGCCGACGGCGCCACTGCCAGTACTGTCGGCGTGCTGGGCCTGCGCCTGCTGGGCGCGGCCCACGTCGACTACCTTGTGCCCAACCGCTTCGAATACGGCTACGGCCTGACCCCGGAAATCGTCGAGGTGGCGCTGCAACGCCAGCCGCAGCTGCTGATCACCGTGGACAACGGCATTTCCAGCGTCGAGGGTGTGGCTGCTGCCAAAGCCGCCGGGCTCAAGGTGCTGGTCACCGACCACCACCTGCCGGGCGCGGAGTTGCCCGACGCCGACGCCATCATCAACCCCAACCAGCCGGGCTGCAGTTTCCCGAGCAAGGCGCTGGCCGGGGTAGGGGTGATCTTCTACGTGCTGATGGCCCTGCGTGCGCGCCTGCGCAGCCTGGGGCGCTACGAAACGCAGCCGCAGCCGAACATCGGCGAATTGCTCGACCTGGTTGCCCTGGGCAGCGTCGCCGACGTGGTGCCATTGGATGCCAACAACCGCATCCTGGTGCACCAGGGCCTCGAACGCATTCGTGCCGGCCGCGCCCGACCGGGGCTGAAGGCCATTCTTGAAGTGGCCCGTCGCGATCACCGGCGTATCACCTCGACCGACCTCGGCTTCATCCTCGGCCCGCGGCTGAACGCTGCCGGGCGCCTGGACGACATGAGCCTGGGCATCGAATGCCTGCTGTGTGAAGACGCGGCCCTGGCCCAGGACATGGCCCAGCAGCTGGACGACCTGAACCAGGACCGCAAGTCCATCGAACAGGGCATGCAGCGCGAGGCCCTGGCCCAGCTCAAGGACCTGCCTGTCGAGTCGATGCCATATGGCCTGTGCCTGTTCGATGCCGACTGGCACCAGGGGGTAATCGGTATTCTGGCTTCGCGCCTGAAGGAGCGTTACCACCGGCCGACCATCGCTTTCGCCGACGCTGGCGAGGGCATGCTCAAAGGGTCGGCGCGTTCGGTGCCGGGGTTCCATATTCGCGATGCGCTGGATGCCGTGGCGGCGCGCCACCCGCAACTGATCAGCAAGTTCGGCGGCCACGCGATGGCGGCGGGGTTGTCTTTGCCCGAGGCCAATTTCCCGGCATTTGCCGAGGCGTTCGATGAAGAAGTGCGACGCCAGCTGCGCGAAGAGGACCTGACCGGTCGGCTGTTGTCCGACGGCAGCCTGGCGGTGGAGGAGTTCCACCTCGACCTGGCCAAGGCCCTGCGCCATGCCGGGCCCTGGGGGCAGCACTTCCCCGAGCCGCTGTTCCATGGCGTGTTCCAGCTGGTGGAGCAACGCGTGGTGGGCGAGCGGCACCTGAAGGTGGTGCTCAAGAGCGAGTGCGGCTCGGTGCGGCTGGACGGCATTGCCTTTGGCATTGACCGCGAAGTGTGGCCGAACCCGACGGTGCGTTGGGTCGAGTTGGCGTACAAGCTGGATGTGAACGAGTTCCGTGGCAACGAAAGTGTGCAGTTGATGATTGCCCACATGGAGCCGCGCTGACTGCAAGTACTGCGGCTTCCGCAACTCTGTAGGTATGGCACAAGGCCTTGATGCCAGGTGAGGATCCCTGTGGGAGCGGGCATGCCCGCGAACACCGGCGAAGCCGGTGCCATCCACTGAGTCGCCTTCTTCGCGGGCACGCCCGCTCGCACAGGGTCAGCGCCGCGCTTGAGGCTTGCACCGTACCTGTAGGAGCGGGCATGCCCGCGAACACCGGCAGAGCCGGTGCCAGCCACCGAGTCGCCTTCTTCGCGGGCACGCCCGCTCCCACATGGCCTGAGCCGGGCTCAAGGCTTGCGCTGTACCTGTGGGCTGGCGAATGGCTGATTGACCGCCTCTCCGATTCCACACGAAGGGTGGCAGTTGTACGCGGTGTGGAATCCAGGCTACGAGTAGACCCGGTAGGCTTTGCGGCCTTCCGCGCACAACTGCCATGACGACAGCTACTCGGTAATTGATCGGGATTCCACCCCCGGCCGCTGAATGCCAGCGACCAGCAAAGGCTAGAGAGTCGGGATTCCAGTAACAATCAGACGCGAGTCGACAGGACTTGTAGGTTATTTCCTCAGCCTAGGCTTCACCAGATCTGGGCCGTAAGGGATATCTGAAACTCTGATCAGACATGGCGCTGGTAACGCAGAGCCGTTCAACCTCTACCAAATCCCATGGAACCTCCCCCCCAACCATTCTGGTCTAGTCTGAAGTTATGACCGGACCTGGGCCAGGGACGTGCAATTGAGTGTCCGGGCCGGATCACCATTGGAGTCCTTGGGAGGTGCCCTCATGAGCCTGCTGCTCGAGCCTTACACCCTGCGTCAGCTGACCCTGCCCAACCGCATCGCCGTTTCGCCGATGTGCCAGTATTCCGCCGTCGATGGCCTGGCCAATGATTGGCACCTTGTCCATTTAGGCAGCCGCGCCGTGGGTGGCGCTGGCCTGGTAATCACTGAAGCCGTGGCGGTGACCGCGGATGGTCGCATCACCGCTGAAGACCTCGGCCTGTGGGACGACGCTCAGATCGCCCCGCTGCAACGCATCACCCGTTTCATCACCGCCCAGGGGAGCGTGCCCGGCATCCAGCTGGCTCACGCCGGGCGCAAGGCCAGCACCTATCGCCCATGGCTGGGCAAGCAAGGCAGCGTCAAGCTCGAGGAGGGCGGCTGGCAACCGGTGGGCCCGTCGAAAATCGCCTTCGACCCGCAACACACGACGCCGCATGAGTTGAACCACAATGAGATTCAGGCTGTGATCGCCGCCTTTGTCGCCTCGACCGAGCGCGCCCTGAAGGCCGGTTTCAAGGTGGTCGAGATCCACGCCGCCCATGGCTACCTGTTGCACCAGTTCCTGTCGCCGCTGAGCAACCAGCGTCGCGACGAATACGGCAGTTGCTTCGAAAACCGCATCCGCCTGACCCTGCAGGTGGTCGAGGCCGTGCGCAAGGTCTGGCCTGCCGAGTTACCGCTGTTCGTGCGGGTATCGGCGACCGACTGGGTCGAGGACGGCTGGAACCCGGATGAAACCGTCGAACTGGCCCGCCGCCTGCGTGGTTTGGGCGTCGACCTGATCGACGTGTCCTCCGGCGGCACCTCGGTCAACGCCGAAATCCCCACCGGCCCGGGCTACCAGACGCGCTTCGCCGAGCGTGTGCGCAAGGAATCGGAAATCGCCACCGGCACCGTGGGCATGATCACCGAACCGGCCCAGGCCGAGCACATTCTGCGCACTGGCCAGGCCGACATCATCTTCCTCGCCCGCGAATTGCTGCGCGACCCGTACTGGCCGCTGCACGCCGACGACGACCTGGGCGGCAACAAAGCTACCTGGCCGGCGCAATACCAGCGCGCCACCAGCCGGGCCAACCCGATTCACGAGTCGGACCTGCGGGATTGACCTGACCCAAGCATTGCGCGGTCGTTGTAGGAGCGGCCTTGTGTCGCGAAAGGGCTGCGAAGCGGCCCCAGGTTTCCAGCTCCGCCGCTGATATTGCCGGGGCCGCTTTGCGGCCCTTTCGCGACACAAGGCCGCTCCTACACGGTATTGCACTGCCTTTGAATGCGGTGCGGCATCTGTGGGAGCGGGCATGCCCGCGAAGAAGGCGACTCGGTGTATGGCACCGGCTTTGCCGGTGTTCGCGGGTGAACCCGCTCCCACAGAGGTCGCGCAAAATCAGGCGTTGATACTTACTCCTGTTCTATTGGCTACTTTGCAGGAAAGCTCCTGGACTGAGGTGCCGGTCTCAGCCCAGGCATTACCCTCAATGTTTGATCATCACATGCCGCACACAGGTGTAGTCCTCCAGCCCATACATCGACATGTCCTTGCCATACCCCGAATGCTTCTGCCCGCCATGGGGCATTTCGCTGACCAGCATGAAGTGGGTGTTCACCCAGGTGCAGCCATACTGCAGGCGCGCCGCCAGGCGGTGGGCGCGGCCGGTGTCGCGGGTCCATACCGATGAGGCCAGGCCGTAGTTGGAGTCGTTGGCCCATTCCAGCGCCTGCGCTTCGTCGTTGAAGCGGGTCACCGACACTACCGGGCCGAACACTTCATTACGCACGATTTCGTCGTCCTGCAGGGCGTCGGCCAGTACGGTCGGTTCGAAGAAGAAACCGTCGCCCTCGATCGCCTTGCCACCGGTCACCAGGCGAATGTGCGGTTGGGCGATGGCCCGTTGCACCAGCCCTGCGACCTTGTCGCGGTGCTGGGCACTGATCAGTGGCCCCAGTTCGGTGTCCTCGGCTTCCTGCAGGCCCGGTTTGAGGCTGGCCACCGCGGCCCCCAGGCGTTCGACGAAACGCTCGTAGATGCCATCCTGCACGTACAGCCGACAGGCGGCGGTGCAGTCCTGGCCGGCGTTATAGAAGCCGAAGGTACGGATGCCGTCGATGGCGGCATCAATGTCGGCATCGTCGAACACCAGCACCGGGGCCTTGCCGCCCAGTTCCATGTGCATGCGTTTCACGCTGTCGGCGGTGGCGCTGATGATGTGAGCACCGGTGGGGATCGAGCCGGTCAGCGACACCATGCGCACCTTGGGGTGGTTGACCAGCGGGTTGCCGACCGTCTGGCCACGGCCGAAGAGGATGTTCAGCACCCCCGGTGGCAGCAGGTCCCGGGTCAGTTCGCCAAGGCGCAGGGCGGTCAGCGGGGTCAGCTCGGAGGGCTTGATCACCACCGTGTTGCCGGCAGCCAGGGCCGGGGCGATCTTCCACGCCAGCATCATCAACGGGTAGTTCCACGGCGCGATCGAGGCCACCACGCCCAGCGGGTCGCGGCGGATCATCGAAGTATGGCCCGGCAGGTACTCGCCAGCTGCCGAGCCGCCCAGGCAGCGCGCCGCACCGGCGAAGTAGCGGAACACGTCGGCAATTGCCGGGATCTCGTCATTCAGCGCAGCGCTCAGCGGCTTGCCGCAGTTCTGCGATTCCAGTCGGGCCAGTTCATCGCCATGGGCTTCGATAGCGTCGGCCAGTGCCAGCAAGGCTTGCGAGCGTTCCTTGGGGCTGGTTTGCGACCAGCTGTCGAAGGCCTGGTCGGCGGCGCGCACGGCGCTGTCCACCTGGGCCTCGCTGGCTTCGTTGATCTGCGCCAGGGCACTGCCCAGCGCCGGATTGAGCACGGTCCAGGCCGGGCCTTCGCCAGCGACCAGTTGGCCATTGATTAGCATCTGCGTTTGCATCGGGGACTCCTCCAGGGTCATTTGCCGCTGCCCGCGACGCTTTCGCCGCCACGGGTCAGGTAATAGGCGCCAAGTATCGGCAGCATGGTCACCAGCATCACCAGCATGGCGACCACGTTGGTCACCGGCACGTCGCGCGGGCGGCTGAGCTGGTTGAGCAGCCAGATCGGCAGGGTGCGTTCGTGGCCGGCAGTGAAGGTGGTGACGATGATTTCGTCGAACGACAGGGCAAAGGCCAGCATGCCACCGGCCAGCAGCGCCGAACCGAGGTTGGGCAGGATGATGTAGCGGAAGGTTTGCCAACCGTCGGCACCGAGGTCCATCGAAGCTTCGATCAGGCTCTGCGAAGTGCGCCGCAGGCGGGCGATCACGTTGTTGTAGACGATCACCACGCAGAACGTGGCGTGGCCGACCACGATGGTGAACACGCCGGGCTCGATCCCCAGGCTCTTGAACGCCGAGAGCAGGGCGATGCCGGTAATGATGCCAGGCAGGGCAATAGGCAATATCAGCATCAGCGAAATGCTCTCCTTGCCGAAAAAGCTGCGCCTGTACAGCGCCGCCGAGGCCAGCGTGCCGAGCACCAGGGCGATCAGCGTGGCCAGGCAGGCCACCTGCAGCGACAGCTTTATCGCTTCCAGCACATCGGGCCGGGCAAAGGCCACGGCGAACCACTTCAGGGTTAAGCCCTTGGGCGGGAAGCTGAATGCCGCGTCTTCGGTGTTGAAGGCGTACAGGAAGATGATCAGGATCGGGAAGTGCAGGAACAGCAATCCGCCCCAGGCCGCCAGGCGCAGCCCGGTCGAGGCTTTTTCAGAGTGCATCGAAGGCCCCCAGTCGCTTGACGATGGACAGGTACACCGCGATCAGCACGATCGGCACCAGGGTGAACGCGGCGGCCATCGGCATGTTGCCGATCGCCCCTTGCTGGGCATAGACCATGCTGCCGATGAAATAGCCGGGCGGGCCGATCAGCTGCGGCACGATGAAGTCGCCCAGGGTCAGCGAGAAGGTGAAGATCGAGCCGGCGGCGATGCCCGGGATCGACAGCGGCAGGATCACCTGCACGAAGGTTTGGCCGGGCCTGGCGCCCAGGTCTGCCGAGGCTTGCAGCAGCGACGGCGGCAAGCGTTCCAGCGAGGCCTGGATCGGCAGGATCATGAACGGCAGCCAGATGTACACGAACACCATGAAGCGCCCCAGGTGCGAAGTCGACAGCGTGCTGCCGCCCACGCCCGGCACCGTCAGCACCATTTGCAGCAGGGCATCCAGGTGCAGTTGCTGGGCGAACCACTGGGCCACGCCGCCCTTGGCCAGCAGCAGGGTCCAGGCGTAGGTCTTGACGATGTAGCTGGCCCACATCGGCATCATCACTGCGATGTAGAAAAATGCCTTGGTCTTGCCGCTGGTGTAGCGCGCCATGTAGTAGGCGATGGGGAAGGCCAGCACCGCGCTGGCCAGCGACACCGCCAGCGCCATTCCCAGGGTGCGCAGGATGATGTCGAAGTTCGACGGGTTGAACAGCGCGGCGAAATTGCCCAGGGTCAGGTCCGGGGTCACCGCCATGGTGAAGTCGTCGAAGGTATAGAAGCCTTGCCACAGCAGGTTCAGCAGCGAGCCCAGGTAGATCGCGCCGAACCAGGTCAGCGGTGGGATCAGCAGCAGGGCCAGGTACAGGTTGGGGCGCCGGTACAGCAGGTTGGACAGGCCGCGCAGCGTGCTCATGTCAGCGGCCCTCCGTTTCCTGCAGCACTGTCATGGCTTCACGGGGCCAGTGCGCCTGTACCCGTTGCCCTGTTTGCCATGCCTGTGCCTGTGCCTGCGCCTGCCAGCGGTCGTTGGCCTGGCTCACCGCCAGCAGCTGGCCGCCGTCCAGCTGCAGCTCGTAGCGGGTGGCACTGCCCTGGTACTGGATATCGCGCAGCAGGCCGCTGACCTGGACGTGCTGGCTGGCTGTGGCCGGGTCGCCGAGGCGGATGTGTTCGGGGCGGATGGAGAAGGGCGCCGGGCTGCCATTGAGCAACGTGGCCAGTTCGCCACGCACAACGTTGGAGGTGCCGACGAATTCGGCGACGAAGGTGGTGGCCGGCTGCATGTACAGGTTGCGCGGGGTGTCGACCTGCTCGATACGGCCGCGGTTGAATACTGCGACGCGATCGGACATCGACAGCGCCTCGGTCTGGTCGTGGGTGACGAAGATGAAGGTGATACCCAGCTGGCGTTGCAGCTTTTTCAGCTCGCCCTGCATCTGTTCGCGCAACTTCAGGTCCAGCGCGCCAAGCGGCTCGTCCAGCAGCAGTACCCGTGGCCGATTGACCAGCGCGCGGGCCAGGGCCACGCGCTGGCGCTGGCCACCGGACAACTGCGCCGGCTTTCGCGCGCCATAGCCGGCCAGGGCCACCATCGCCAGGGCTTCTTCGGCGCGGCTGTGGCGTTCGGCCTTGGCCACGCCTTTTACCTTCAGGCCGTAGGCGATGTTGTCCAGTACGTTCATGTGCGGGAACAGGGCGTAGTCCTGGAATACGGTGTTGACGTCGCGCTGGTAGGGCGGTACGCCCGCAGCCTCGACACCGTGGATGCGGATCGAACCGCTGGTGGGTTGCTCGAAGCCTGCGATCAGGCGCAGGCAGGTGGTCTTGCCCGAGCCAGAGGGGCCGAGCATGGAGAAGAATTCGCCATCGATGATGTCGATGCTGACCTGGTCGACGGCCTTGACCTCGCCGAAGGTGCGGGAAACCTGGGTGAACTGGACGGCTAGGGGCATAGGCGGTACTCGGTTGTTCTTGTATTGCCAGTGCCGGCCCTATCGCCGGCAAGCCAGCTCCCACAGGTACTGTGCAGGCTTCAAGGCCTATGCGGGCCCTGTGGGAGCCGGCTTGCCGGCGATAGGGCCGGTACAGGTGAAGAAACCCTCAGCGCCCGCCCATGATCGCAATGTAATCCTGGGTCCAGCGGCTATACGGCACGAACTTGCCGCCCTGGGCCTGCGGGGTTTTCCAGAAAGCGATCTTGTCGAAGTTGTCGAAACCGTTGGTCTTGCAGCCCTCGGCCCCCAGCAGCTCGTTGCCGGTGCAGGCCGCCGGCACCGCCGGCAACGAACCGAACCAGGCCGCCACGTCACCCTGTACTTTCGGCTGCAGCGACCAGTCCATCCATTTGTAGGCACAGTTGGGGTGCTTGGCCTCGCTGTGCAGCATGGTGGTGTCGGCCCAGCCGGTCGCGCCTTCTTTGGGAATGGTCGAGGCCACGGGCTGCTTCTCGGCCTTCAGGCCGTTGACCATGTAGCCCCAGGAGCTGGAGGCAACCACGCCTTCGTTTTTCACGTCGCTCATCTGCACCGTGGCGTCATGCCAGTAGCGGTGGATCAGCGGTTGCTGCTGGCGCAGCAGCTCCAGCACGGCCTTGTACTGCGCTTCGCTCAGCTCGTACGGGTCCTGGATGCCCAGCTCCGGTTTGGCCGTCTTCAGGTACAACGCCGCATCGGCGATGTAGATCGGCCCATCGTAGGCCTGCACGCGGCCCTTGTTCGGCTTGCCGTCGGGCAGGTTCTGCGGCTCGAACAGCACACCCCAGGTGGTGGGCGCCTGCTTGAACACGTCGGTGTTGTACAGCAGCACGTTCGGGCCCCATTGGTACGGGGTGCCGTAGACCCGCTTGTCGACCACGTACCAGCCACCGTTCTGCAGCCGTGGGTCGATGTTCTTCCAGTTGGGGATCAAGTCGGTGTTGATCGGCTGTACCCGCTTGCCCGCGATCAGCCGCAGCGAGGCATCGCCCGAGGCGGTGACCAGGTCATAGCCGCCCTTGGTCATCAGGCTGACCATCTCGTCCGAGGTGGCGGCGGTCTTGACGCTGACCTTGCAGCCGGTTTCCTTCTCGAAGCCGGTCACCCAGTCGTAGGCCTTGTCGCTTTCACCGCGCTCGATGTAGCCGGGCCAGGCGACGATGTCCAGGCGGCCCTCGCCGGGCCCCAGGGCCTTGGGCGGTTCGGCAGCCTGCAGGCTGGCGCTGGCCAGCACGGCGCAGGCGGTTGCGCCGAGCAATGCGGTCTTGTGCACTGACATGGTGTTCCCTCTTCTTGGAGATTTTGGTCGGGGCAGTCATCAAGCAAGCCGTGAAGCGAGCGTTATAGGCGTAGTGCGGTTTACGCGCGGTATTGGCGATATCGAGTCTAGTTGGCTTTTTGCCAGCCAATGCAACATCCGGAAGCAAATCCCCCCATGGCGATCGGGCGGGCAGGGCTTAACCTGACGGCTCCCTTGGCCAACGTGGAGACCGTTTGATGAACACCCGGGGATTGCTCGACCAGTTGCTCAAGTCCGGCCAGGACTTGCTCGCCAGCCAGGCCGGCAAGGGCAGCTCTGGCAAGCCAGGCGCCAGTGCCGGCGGCCTTGGCAGCCTGCTTTCCGGTGCCGGTGGCGGCGCCCTGGCGGCGGGCGCCATGGGCTTGCTGCTGGGCAACAAGAAGGCCCGCAAGTATGGCGGCAAGGCCCTTACCTATGGCGGCCTGGCCGCGCTCGGTGTGCTGGCCTACAAGGCCTACGGCAACTGGCAGGCGCGCCAGCAGGTGGCCGCCGCCGAGCCGCAGACCGTCGACCGCCTGCCGCCGGCCCAGGCCGAACTGCACAGCCAGGCGGTGCTGCGGGCGCTGGTGGCGGCGGCTAAGTCAGATGGCCATATCGATGAACGCGAGCGTGCGCTGATCGAGGGTGAATTCACCCGCCTGGACAACGACCGCGAGTTGCAGCACTGGCTGCATGCCGAGCTGAACAAGCCGCTGGACCCGGCCGAAGTGGCCCGTGCCGCGCAAACGCCGGAAATGGCCGCCGAGATGTACCTGGCCAGCGTGATGATGGTCGACCAGGAAAACTTCATGGAGCGCGCCTACCTGGACGAACTGGCCCGCCAGCTGCGCCTGGACCCGGCCCTGCGCCAGGAGCTGGAAAGCCAGGCAAGGCTTGCCGCCGGCCAGTGATGGGGGCTGCGTTGCAGCCCATCGCCGGCAAGCCGGGTCCCACAGGGATCACACATGACCTGAGGTCATGCGGTCGAGGTGGGAGCCTGGCTTGCCGGCGATGGGCCGCACAGCGGCCCCAATGGCGTTGGGCACAAATGACCGGTCTGTCGGCAAGGTTACCTGGTCACCCCACATTTCAGCCGCATGAGCACTGGGCGCCTGGGCTATACTTCGGCGATTTTTCCCGCTCGTTGTGAATTCCTGAGGGCTGAATGTGAAGAACTGGACCTTGCGCCAACGGATCCTGGCAAGTTTCGCCGTGATCATCGCCATCATGCTGCTGATGATCGTGGCCGCCTACTCGCGGTTGGTGACCATCGCATCCGCCGAACAGGCAGTGGGGACCGACAGCATTCCCGGCCTCTACTACAGCTCGATGATCCGCAGTGCCTGGGTCGACGGTTACGTGGCTAGCCAGCAGTTGGTAGGCCTGTCCAACCAGCGTGAATTCACCTCGGCCGATGCGGAACTGTTCAAGAGCTTCCAGGACCGCCTGAAAGAGCACATGGCCAGCTACCAGGGCACCATTCAGGATGATGACGACCAGGCGCGGTTCGACGCCTTCATCCAGATGGAGGTTGCCTACCTCAAGATCATCGAGCAGGTGCTGGAAGCCTATCGAAAGCACGACTATGCCGAAGCCCAGCGGTTGATCACCGATGTGCTGACCCCGGCCTGGGTAGAAGGCCGCAAGCTTCTGAACGAAGTGATCGAGCACAACCGGGCCGCCGCCGACACCGACACCAACGAGATCGTCGGCGCCGTGAGCACCGCCAAGGGCAGCATGATGGTTTCGCTGCTGCTGGCGATCATCGCCGCCGGTATCTGCGGCCTGTTGCTGATGCGCGCCATCACCGCGCCCATGCAACGCATTGTCCATGCCCTCGACAAACTGCGCTCCGGCGACCTGAGCATGCGCCTGAGCCTGGACCGCAAGGACGAGTTCGGCGCCATCGAAAGCGGCTTCAACGAAATGGCCGAGGCCCTGGCCAACCTGGTGGCCCAGGCCCAGCGTTCGTCGGTGCAGGTGACCACCTCGGTGACCGAAATTGCCGCAACCTCCAAGCAACAGCAGGCCACCGCCACCGAAACGGCCGCCACCACCACCGAAATCGGCGCCACCTCGCGGGAAATCGCCGCCACTTCGCGTGACCTGGTGCGCACCATGACCGAAGTCACCTCGGCCGCCGACCAGGCCTCCAGCCTGGCCGGCTCCGGCCAGCAGGGCCTGGCACGCATGGAAGAAACCATGCACCAGGTGATGGGTGCCGCCGACCTGGTCAACGCCAAGCTGGGCATCCTCAACGAAAAGGCCAGCAACATCACCCAGATGGTGGTGACCATTGTCAAGGTTGCCGACCAGACCAACCTGCTGTCGCTCAACGCTGCCATCGAAGCGGAAAAGGCCGGCGAGTACGGCCGGGGCTTTGCCGTGGTGGCCACCGAAGTGCGCCGCCTGGCCGACCAGACCGCCGTTGCCACCTACGACATCGAGCAGATGGTGCGCGAGATCCAGTCGGCGGTGTCGGCCGGGGTCATGGGCATGGACAAGTTTTCCGAAGAAGTGCGCCGCGGCATGTTCGAGGTGCAGCAGGTGGGCGAACAGCTCAGCCAGATCATCCACCAGGTGCAGGCCCTGGCGCCGCGCGTGCTGATGGTCAACGAAGGCATGCAGGCCCAGGCCACCGGTGCCGAGCAGATCAACCAGGCGCTGGCCCAGCTCAGCGATGCCAGCACCCAGACAGTCGAGTCGCTGCGCCAGGCCAGTTTCGCCATCGATGAGCTGAGCCAGGTGGCCGCGGGCCTGCGTGGCGGCGTGTCGCGCTTCAAAGTCTGACCGCGATGAACGACTTGCAATCGCGGGCCGCGCGGACGGGCAACGCCAAGGGGGCGTTGTACCTGCAGTTTCGCATTCGGGAGCAACGCTTTGCCCTGAGCGTGCACGAGGTGATCGAGGTGCTGCCGCGTCAGCCGCTGAAACCGATCGCCAAGGCACCTGCCTGGGTCGCAGGCATCCTTGCGCACCGAGGCCTGTTGGTACCAGTGGTCGACCTGGCGGCATTGAGCTTCGGCCAACCGGCAGCGCAGCGCACCAGTACCCGCCTGGTTCTGGTGCACTACCGAGTCGGCCTACAGCTTGGTCTGATACTGGAG
The DNA here is from genome assembly GCF_046764235.1 of Pseudomonas sp. s4. Taxonomy (NCBI): domain Bacteria; kingdom Pseudomonadati; phylum Pseudomonadota; class Gammaproteobacteria; order Pseudomonadales; family Pseudomonadaceae; genus Pseudomonas; species Pseudomonas sp. s4. Next base: position 1,304,155 of record NZ_CP177209.1, read on the forward strand.
CAGGCCACCGAAACCCTGCGTTGCCACCCCGACGAGTTCCAGCCGTATGGCGTGGACAGCGGCGAGGCCCCGTACCTGGGCCCGGTGCGTCAGGATGAGCAGGGCTTGTTGCAGCGCATCGAAGTCAACAACCTGCTCCCCGATGCCGTGCACGAGTTGCTGTATGCGGGTGATCCGACAGGGATGCCGACATGAACGAACAGCATTTCTTCCGCTACTTGCGCGAGCGCATAGGCCTGGACGTGGAGTCGGTGGGCGCGCCCATGGTCGAGCGTGCGCTGCGCCAGCGTTGCGTGGCCGTGGACGCCGCGGACCTGGATGATTACTGGCTGCACCTGCAGCAGTCGACGGATGAGCAACAGGCGTTGATCGAAGCGGTCATCGTTCCGGAAACCTGGTTCTTCCGTTACCCCGAATCCTTCACCGCCTTGGCCAGCCTGGCGCACAAGCGCCTGGCCGAGCTGGCCGGGGCGCGCCCGCTGCGCTTGCTCAGCCTGCCTTGCTCGACCGGCGAGGAGCCCTATTCGTTGGCCATGGCCTTGCTCGATGCCGGTATCGCGCCGGGGGCGTTCATGATCGACGGCATGGACATCAGCCCCAGTTCCGTGGCCAAGGCCGGGCAGGCCGTGTACGGGCGCAATGCCTTCCGTGGCAGTAACCTGGGCTTTCGCGAGCGTTACTTCGATGCGCTCGACGAAGGCCACCTCCTGCATGAGCGGGTGCGTGACCAAGTCAGCCTGCAGGTGGGCAACGTACTCGACCCGGCCCTGGCCAGCCGCGATGGCCTGTACGACTTCGTGTTCTGCCGCAACCTGCTGATCTATTTCGACGTGCCGACCCAGCAACGGGTGTTCGAAGTGCTCAAGCGCTTGCTGCATCCACAGGGCGTACTGTTCATCGGCCCCGCCGAAGGCAGCTTGCTGGCGCGGTTGGGCATGCGCCCGCTGGGGATTGCCCAGTCGTTCGCCTACGTGCGCCAGGAGGGCGGTAGCGCTGCGCTGGCTACGCCCCCGGTCCAGCCCTTGCGTCGCACGTCGCCAGCACCTGCCAAGCCAGGCTCTCCGTTACCGAGCGCAGCGTTGCCGCGCCCATTGCGGGTGCTCCCCTTTGCCGCCAAGCCAGCACCGGCGCGCGAGCACAAACGTGAGGATGCAACTGAGTTGCTGGCCAGCATTGCCCGGCTTGCCAACGCCGGTGCCAGCGAGCAGGCCCGTGCCGAATGCCAGCGCTACCTGGGCCAGTTCGCGCCTTCGGCGCAGGTTTACTACTGGCTGGGGCTGCTCAGCGACACCGAAGGCGATGCGCAGCAGGCTCTGACCCACTATCGCAAAGCCCTGTACCTGGAACCGCAGCACTCCGAGGCGCTGGTACACCTGGCTGCCTTGCTGGCAGCCCAGGGTGACCTGGCCGGTGCCCGGCGCCTGCAGGAGCGCGCCGCGCGGGTTGGCCGGGAGTCTGAACGATGAAGGAATCCGCGATGCAATTGCTCGCCGAGGCTGACACGCACGTCGATGACTGCTGGAACCGCATTGGCGTGCACGGCGACAAGCAGTGCCCATTGCTGGAGCGTCATGTTCACTGTCGCAACTGCGAGGTATATGCCGCAGCGGCCACACGCCTGCTCGACCGCTACGCACTTATGCAGGACCACCAGGCCGCCGTGGCTGCGCCGGTGGAGGAAAACACTGGCCGCTCCATGCTGCTGTTCCGCCTTGGCGAAGAATGGCTGGCGCTGCCCACCGCCTGCCTGGCCGAAATTGCCCCGCTGCAGGCGGTGCATTCGCTGCCGCACCAGCGCTCGCGGGTGCTGCAGGGGGTGGCCAACGTACGTGGTGCGCTGGTGCCGTGCCTGTCACTGGCTGACTTGCTGGGTGTGCAGGCCAGCGCTGCCGAGCAACGTGGCGGCCGGGCGATGCCACGCATGCTGATCCTGGCCGCGGAGGGCGGGCCGGTGGTGATGGCGGTCGAGGAAATCGACGGCATTCACCGGCTCGACCCGCTGCTGCTGAACAGCGGGCAGGACGCCTCCCACTTCACCGCAGCGGTCCTGCAATGGCGTGGCCGCAGCGTGCGGGTACTGGACGATCAACATTTACTGTCTGCCGTGCAGCGGAGCCTGTCATGACCCCAGAGCAAATGCGCGACGCATCGTTGCTCGAACTGTTCAGCCTGGAGGCCGAGGCGCAGACCCAGGTGCTCAGTGCCGGCCTGATGGCGCTGGAGCGTAATCCCACGCAGGCCGACCAGCTTGAGGCTTGCATGCGCGCGGCCCACTCGCTGAAGGGCGCGGCGCGGATCGTCGGAGTGGACGCTGGCGTCAGCGTCGCCCATGTCATGGAGGACTGCCTGGTGGCCGCCCAGGAGGGTCGCCTGCGGCTGAGCGCCGAGCATATCGATGCCCTGTTGCAGGGCACCGACCTGTTGATGCGCATCGCCACGCCTGGCGATGCCGGGGCGCAGGCGACCCTGCCGGTGTTCCTTGCGCAAATGGCCAACCTGCTCGACCCGGGGGCGGCAGCCTTGCCCCCCGCGCCGCCAGCCGTGCCAGCGCTGCCGGAAGCGCCGGCGCAAACCGTGCAAGCCGAACCTTTGCCGCTGCCCGTCGAACCCTTGGAGCCTGAGCCCGAGCCCGAGCTGGCCCCGCGTCGCAAGGCCGGCAAGCGCACCGGCGAAGGTACGGAGCGGGTGCTGCGGGTCACCGCCGACCGCCTCAACAGCCTGCTCGACCTGTCCAGCAAGTCGCTGGTGGAAACCCAGCGGCTCAAGCCTTACCTGGCCACCCTGCAGCGCCTCAAGCGCATGCACGGCCAGGGCATGCAGGCGCTTGATGGCCTGCGCTTGCAACTGGAGGACAGTGGCCAGAGCAGCGAGGTGCTCGAAGCCCTGGCACAGACCCAGCGCCTGCTGGCGGAAACCCAGCAGATCCTGCAGCAGCAGGCTGCCGATCTGGACGAGTTCGGCTGGCAGGCCAGCCAGCGCGCACAACTGCTCTACGACACCGCGCTGGCCTGCCGGATGCGGCCGTTTGCCGATGTGCTGACCGGCCAGAGCCGCATGGTGCGCGACCTTGGTCGTTCGCTGGGCAAGCCGGTGCGGCTGTTGGTGGAAGGGGAAAAGACCCAGGTCGACCGTGATGTGCTGGAAAAGCTCGAGGCACCGTTGACCCACCTGTTGCGCAACGCGGTCGACCACGGCATCGAGCTGCCCGAGCGGCGCCTGCTGGCGGGCAAGGCGGAGGAGGGCGTGATCCGCCTGCGGGCCTCGCACCAGGCCGGTATGCTCAGCCTTGAATTGATCGACGACGGTGCCGGCATCGACCTCGAACGCCTGCGCAGCAGCATTGTCGAGCGCGCCCTTTCGCCCGCTGACACGGTGGCGCGCATGAGCGAGGAAGAGTTGCTGACATTCCTGTTCCTGCCCGGTTTCAGCCTGCGCGACAAAGTCACCGAGGTGTCCGGGCGCGGTGTCGGCCTGGATGCGGTGCAGCACATGATCCGGGAGCTGCGCGGTTCGATAGAGCTGACCCAGCTGGCCGGGCAGGGCTGCCGTTTCCATTTGCAGGTGCCACTGACCTTGTCGGTTGTGCGCAGCCTGGTGGTCGAGGTGGGTGGCGAGGCCTATGCCTTCCCGCTCGCTCATATCGAACGCACGCTCGAAGTAAGTGCCGAAGAGATCGTGCAGATCGAGGGGCGCCAGCATTTCTGGCACGAAGGCCGGCACATAGGCCTGGTCGCGGCCAGCCAACTGCTCAATCGCCCGGCCGGGCAAACGCAGGAGAGCAACCTGCGCGTGGTGGTGATCCGCGAGCGCGAGCAGTTGTACGGGGTAGCCGTGGAGCGACTGGTGGGCGAGCGGGTGCTGGTGGTGATGCCGCTCGACCCACGGCTGGGCAAGGTGCAGGACATCTCTTCCGGCGCCCTGCTCGACGATGGCTCGGTGGTGCTGATCGTCGATGTGGAGGACCTGCTGCGTTCGGTGGAGAAGCTGCTCAGCACCGGCAGCCTGGAACGCATCGACCGCGGCAGCAGCGGCACCCGTGGCGTGGCGCGCCAGCGCATCCTGGTGGTCGATGATTCGCTGACCGTGCGTGAACTGCAGCGCAAGCTGCTCGGCAACCGTGGCTACGACGTGGCCGTTGCGGTGGATGGCATGGACGGCTGGAACGCCTTGCGTGGCGAGGACTTCGACCTGCTGATCACTGATATCGACATGCCGCGCATGGACGGCATCGAGCTGGTCACCCTGGTACGCCGCGACCAGCGCCTGCAATCGCTGCCGGTGATGGTGGTGTCCTACAAGGACCGTGAGGAAGACCGACGGCGGGGCCTGGATGCCGGCGCCGACTACTATTTGGCAAAGGCCAGTTTCCATGACGATGCGTTGCTGGATGCTGTGGTTGAGCTGATCGGAGGTGCTCAGGGATGAAGATCGCCATCGTCAACGACATGCCCATGGCCGTCGAGGCGCTGCGCCGGGCGGTTGCCCTCGAACCGGCGCATCAGGTGGTGTGGGTGGCCAGTAATGGCGCCGAGGCGGTGCAGCGCTGCACCGAGCAGCAGCCAGACCTGATCCTCATGGACCTGATCATGCCGGTCATGGATGGCGTCGAGGCCACCCGGCGGATCATGGCCGAAACCCCTTGCGCCATCGTCATCGTCACGGTCGATCGCAAGCAGAACGTGCACCGGGTATTCGAGGCCATGGGCCACGGCGCCCTCGACGTGGTCGACACGCCGGCGCTGGGGGCGGGCGATCCGCGTGAAGCGGCAGCGCCACTGCTGCGCAAGATCCTCAACATAAGCTGGTTGATTGGTCAGCAGCGCGCACCGGCCGCACGCCCGGTCGCCGCACCCGTGCGGGCGGCGTCACAGCACCGCGGGCTGGTTGCGATCGGTTCGTCCGCTGGCGGCCCGGCGGCCCTCGAAGTACTGCTCAAGGGCCTGCCGGCGGCGTTTCCGGCGGCCATCGTGCTGGTCCAGCATGTGGATCAGGTATTTGCCGCGGGCATGGCAGAATGGCTCAGCAGCGCCGCCGGCTTGCCGGTGCGCCTGGCCCGTGAGGGCGAGCCACCACAGCCGGGGCAGGTATTGCTGGCCGGCACCAATCACCACATCCGCCTGCTACAGAACGGCCAACTGGCCTACACTGCCGAACCTGTCAATGAAATTTACCGGCCCTCGATCGATGTGTTCTTCGAGAGTGTGGCGCGCTATTGGACCGGCGATGCGGTGGGTGTGTTGCTTACCGGCATGGGTCGCGATGGTGCCCAGGGCCTGAAGCTGATGCGCCAGCAGGGTTTCCTGACCATTGCCCAGGACCAGGCCAGCAGTGCGGTGTACGGGATGCCCAAGGCCGCTGCGGCCATCGATGCCGCAGTGGAAATCCGCCCGCTGGAACGCATAGCCGGGCGCTTGATGGAATTTTTCGCAAAATGACGAAGTGTATTGAATCACGCCGCCAGGCCGGCAGTGATCGGGTGAACAGGTATGAATGATTTACCGATCGAAGGTTTCACGACCCCCAACGAGAACTCGGCGATGGTGCTGCTGGTCGACGACCAGGCCATGATCGGCGAGGCGGTGCGGCGTGGCCTGGCCCATGAAGAGAACATCGACTTCCACTTCTGCGCCGACCCGCACCAGGCGGTGGCCCAGGCCGTGCGCATCAAGCCCACGGTGATCCTGCAGGACCTGATCATGCCTGGCCTGGACGGGCTGACCCTGGTGCGTGAATACCGCAACAACCCGGCGACCCAGGACATTCCGATCATCGTCCTGTCGACCAAGGAAGACCCGCTGGTCAAGAGCGCAGCCTTTGCTGCCGGGGCCAACGATTACCTGGTCAAGCTGCCGGACACCATCGAGCTGGTGGCGCGCATCCGCTATCACTCGCGTTCCTACCTTACCCTGTTGCAGCGCGACGAGGCCTACCGCGCTTTGCGTGTCAGCCAGCAGCAACTGCTCGATACCAACCTGATGCTGCAGCGGCTGATGAACTCCGATGGCCTGACCGGGTTGTCCAACCGCCGCCACTTCGACGAGTACCTGGAACTGGAATGGCGCCGGGCCATGCGTGAGCAGCAGCAGTTGTCGCTGCTGATGATCGACGTGGACTACTTCAAGGCCTACAACGACAGCTTTGGCCACCTGGCCGGTGACGAGGCCTTGCGCCAGGTGGCCGAAGCGATCCGCGGCTCGTGCTCGCGGCCGACCGACCTGCCGGCGCGCTATGGTGGCGAGGAATTCGTCCTGGTATTGCCCAACACCTCGCCGGGTGGGGCACGCCTGATGGCCGAGAAGCTGCGCCAGACCGTGCTCGGCCTGGGCATCCCGCACACCGCGCCGGTGCCCGACTCGTATCTGACCGTGAGCATTGGCCTGGCCACCCAGACTCCGTCCATCGGCAGCCATAGCCGGCAACTGATCTCGGCTGCGGACAAAGGCCTGTACCAGGCCAAGAATGGCGGGCGCAACCAGGTTGGCATCGCCTGACAGGGCCTGCACGGTAATTGCAGCCATTCGGCGCCCGGCGGGTCTGCCGCCCTGCGGCGGACTCGGTTATACTCGCAGGCTTTTCACCGAATTCGTGCGAGTAGCCAGCCCATGGAAATCCAACCGATCCTGAACACCATCAAGGACCTCACCGAGCGTTCCCAGTCCATTCGGGGGTATCTTTGACTACGATCACAAGCATGACCGCCTGATCGAAGTCAACCGCGAGCTGGAAGACCCCAACGTCTGGAACAAGCCCGAGTACGCCCAGGCCCTGGGCCGCGAGCGTGCCATGCTGGCGCAGGTCGTCGAGACCCTGGACAAACTGTCCAATGGCCTGTCCGACTGCAAGGACCTGCTCGACATGGCCGTCGAGGAAGAGGATGAAGGCGCCGTAAGCGACGTCGAGACCGAGCTGCAAGCCCTGGAAGAGTCCCTGGCCCTGCTTGAGTTCCGTCGCATGTTCAGCGGCGAGATGGACATGAACAACGCCTACCTGGACATCCAGGCCGGCTCCGGCGGTACCGAGGCGCAGGACTGGGCCAACATCCTGCTGCGCATGTACCTGCGCTGGGCCGACAAGCGTGGTTTCGACGCTACCATCATCGAGCTTTCCGAAGGTGAAGTCGCCGGTATCAAGGGCGCCACCGTGCATATCAAGGGCGAGTACGCCTTCGGCTGGCTGCGCACCGAGATCGGCGTGCACCGCCTGGTGCGCAAGAGCCCGTTCGACTCCGGTGCCCGTCGCCACACCTCGTTCTCGGCGGTGTTCGTGTCGCCCGAGATCGACGACAAGGTCGAGATCGAGATCAACCCGGCCGACCTGCGTATCGACACCTACCGTTCCTCCGGTGCCGGTGGTCAGCACGTGAACACCACCGACTCGGCGGTGCGTATTACCCACGTACCGACCAACACCGTGGTGGCCTGCCAGAACGAACGCTCCCAGCACGCCAACAAGGACACCGCCATGAAAATGCTGCGGGCCAAGTTGTACGAGCTGGAAATGCAGAAGCGCAACGCCGCCTCGCAGGCGCTGGAAGACAGCAAGTCGGACATCGGCTGGGGCCACCAGATCCGCTCCTACGTGCTGGATGACTCGCGTATCAAGGACCTGCGTACCGGTGTCGAGCGCAGCGACTGCCAGAAGGTATTGGACGGCGACCTCGACCAGTACCTGGAAGCGAGCCTCAAGCAAGGGCTGTAAATCGCACACAACCGCCGCGGTACCTGGCCTGGGCCGGTACCGCGTGCCCTGCCCGAAAGGGGCACCGAACACCTGATGGAAAGAATGACGAAATGAGCGACCTCAAGACCGAAGCGCAAGACCTGCAACAGGAAGAAAACGCCCTGATCGCCCTGCGCAAGGAAAAGCTTGCCGCCGAGCGCGCCAAGGGCAATGCCTTCCCCAATGACTTCCGTCGCGACAGCTACTGCAACGACCTGCAGAAGCAGTATGCGGACAAGACCAAGGAAGAACTGGAAGCTGCAGCGATTCCGGTCAAGGTTGCCGGCCGCATCATGCTCAACCGCGGCTCGTTCATGGTCATTCAGGACATGACCGGCCGTATCCAGGTCTACGTCAACCGCAAGACCCTGCCGGAAGAAACCCTGGCCGCGGTCAAGACCTGGGACCTGGGCGACATCATCAGCGCCGAAGGTACCCTGGCCCGTTCCGGCAAGGGCGACCTGTACGTCGAAATGACCAACGTGCGCCTGCTGACCAAGTCGCTGCGCCCGCTGCCCGACAAGCACCACGGCCTGACCGACACCGAGCAGCGCTACCGCCAGCGTTACGTCGACCTGATGGTCAATGAAGAAACCCGTCACACCTTCCGTGTGCGTTCGCAGGTGATCTCGCACATCCGCAAGTTCCTCATCGAGCGCGACTTCCTCGAAGTCGAGACGCCGATGCTGCAAACCATCCCGGGCGGTGCCGCGGCCAAGCCGTTCGAAACCCACCACAACGCCCTGGACATGGCCATGTTCCTGCGTATCGCGCCGGAGCTGTACCTCAAGCGCCTGGTGGTTGGTGGCTTCGAGAAGGTATTCGAGATCAACCGCAACTTCCGTAACGAAGGCGTTTCGACTCGTCACAACCCTGAATTCACCATGCTCGAGTTCTACCAGGCCTACGCCGACTACCGCGACAACATGGACCTCACCGAGGAACTGTTCCGCGAGCTGGCGCAGCTGGTACTGGGCACTACCGACGTGCCGTACGGCGACAAGGTGTTCCACTTCGGCGAGCCGTTCGCCCGCCTGTCGGTATTCGACTCGATCCTCAAGTACAACCCGGAGCTGACCGCTGCCGACCTGCAGGACGTCGACCGCGCCCGCGACATCGCCAAAAAGGCCGGTGCCAAGGTGCTGGGCCACGAGGGCCTGGGCAAGCTGCAGGTGATGATTTTCGAAGAGCTGGTCGAGCACAAGCTGGAGCAGCCGCACTTCATCACCGAGTACCCGTTCGAAGTATCGCCGCTGGCCCGTCGCAACGACGACAACCCGGCTGTTACCGACCGTTTCGAACTGTTCATCGGTGGCCGCGAGATCGCCAACGCCTACTCCGAGCTCAACGATGCCGAAGACCAGGCCGAGCGCTTCCTGGCCCAGGTGGCCGAGAAGGACGCCGGTGACGACGAAGCCATGCACTACGACGCCGACTTCGTTCGCGCACTGGAGTACGGCATGCCGCCGACTGCAGGTGAAGGTATCGGTATCGACCGCCTGGTGATGCTGTTGACCAACTCGCCGTCGATCCGCGACGTGATCCTGTTCCCGCACATGCGTCCGCAGGCCTGAGTGAATTGAATGAGCCGCCTTTCGAGGCGGCTTTTTCTTGCCTGAAGCATTATGTTGTCAGTACCGGCCCTATCGCCGGCAAGCCAGCTCCCACAGGGTTCCCACAATCTTCAGGACTTGTGCAGTACCTGTGGGAGCTGGCTTGCCGGCGATAGGGCCGGTACAGGCTGCAGATGACTTGAACCATGAGGTACCCCCTGTGACACCCGCAATGCCTCACCAGGGCGCCGCCGGCATCGCCACCGCCGTCGCCGAAAGCGTGCAATACCAAGGCCGCAAGACTGCCCGCCAGGGCAGCGAGCAGCGTCGCCAACTGATCCTCGATGCCGCCATGCGCATTGTCGTGCGCGATGGCGTACGCGGTGTGCGCCATCGCGCCGTCGCCGCCGAGGCCGGTGTGCCATTGTCGGCCACCACCTACTACTTCAAGGATATCGAGGACCTGCTCACCGATACCTTTGCCCAGTACGTCGAACGCAGCGCCGCCTATATGGCCAAGCTGTGGGCCAATACCGAGGTGGTGTTGCGCCAGTTGCTGGCCCAGGGTGACGGCAGCCCGCAGGCGCGGGCGCGGTTGGCTGACGAGGTAGCACGCATGACTGCCGACTACGTGCAGCGACAGTTGCTGAACCGCCGTGATTTTCTGATGGCCGAGCAGGCCTTCCGCCAGGAGGCGCTACTGTGCCCGCGCCTGGCTCAACTGGTGTGCGCCCATGAACAGATCCTGCTGCATGGCACCCGCCAATTGCTGCAGGTGGTGGGCTCGCAACAACCGGAACAGGACGCCCAAATGTTGACGGCGATTATCGAGCAGATGGAATATCAGGGCCTGCTCAAGGATGCGAACGCGCAAGCCGATGGGCAGATGCTCGCTATGCTTAGCCGATACCTGCAGCTGGTGCTTGCATCGGCCTGAGCCGAGACCGACTTTTCAAGGAGAACCTGATGAAAGCCTGGCGTGTGGTGTTGTTGACTCTGTCATTCCTGCTGCTGGGCGGTTGTCTGGTGACCTTCCACGAGCCCTTGCCTAGCAACCAGGCGGCGCCCAAGGCCCTGCTCGGCAAGTGGAGCAGCAAGGACGCCTGGGGCGAGCCGCTGAAGTTGGTGATCAGCCGTAGCGGCGGTGATGCCTACAAGGCGGTGGCCACGGCCAAAGGCAAGGCCCCTGAGGAATACGTGTTCACCGTGTCGCGCCACGGCAACCGCTGGTACCTGTCGGCTGGCGTGCCGAAGCGCCTGGGTGGCAATTTCCTGATCGGCGGTTTCGATATCGTCGATGGCAAGGAACTGGTGGTCTACAACCTGGATGTCGAGCAGGTGCAGCAGGCGGTGGACAAGAAGGAGCTGACCGGGCGCAGCACCGAAGTGCCGGAAGACAACGGCGACGGCGTGCTGATCGACAGCCCGTCGGCGCGGGTGCTGGCGTACCTGGACGACCCGGCCAACTCCGACCTGTTCGTTGAAGTGGCGCGGTTCCAGCGCTCCGGCAAGTAATTACCTGTGCCGGCCCAGGTCCCCTGTAGGAACAGCCTTGTGCTGCGAAGAGGCCAGTAGGGCAAACCATTTCAGTTGCCGCTAATGGCCTCTTCGCAGCACAAGGCTGCTCCTACAGGAACCGAGGCCGGTACAGGCAAAGCAAGGCTTGGCACTTTGTTCCAATAAGGAGTCCCCGGTGGACGAATACCAGCAAACCATCCGCGCCCTGTCCGACCGCATCGTCGCGGCACAGACCCCGATCCGGGTTCTGGACGCGGTGAAGTGGGACGACAACATCCGCCAGGGTTTCCTCAAGGCCAAGGGCAAGGAGCCGCCGGCTGTCGACCGTGCCTACTACCAGTCGCGCCCGCTGGCGTTCGATTCCAGCGCGGTCAAGGCCGAGTTTCAGGGCATCGAGCGCGACATCATTCGCCAGCTCGGCCAGTTCAACCCGGTCGGGCAGATCATGAAGCGCATGTGCCGCGAATACCGCATGGTGGTGCGCATGCTCGAAGCGCGTGGCACCGAGGATTTCGGGCTGATCTCCCAGGAACTGTACGGCGCTGCCTCGGATGCCTTCCACGCTGGTGATCCGACCCTGGCCGACCTCGGCCTGATGCTGTCGGACTACCTGAACAACATCGATGGCCGTGGCGACCTCAAGGACGAACCGAAGAACCTCACCGCCAAGGAGGCCGTGGAAATCCTCCAGCACCGGCTGAACAAGGTGTTTGGCGAGGCCGAAGAGACCATCCGTGTGTTCGAGTCCGACGGTATCGTCGCCGATGCCGCGGCCGGGGCCGACTACATCAAGGTGCGTGCCGACGCCATGTTCAACTCCCGTGACGTGCGTGCCCTGGAGGTGCACGAAGGGCTGGTGCATGTCGGCACCACGCTCAACGGCCTGAACCAGCCGATCTGTACCTTCCTGGCCAAGGGCCCGCCCTCGTCGACGGTGACCCAGGAAGGCCTGGCCATCCTCATGGAGGTGATCGCCTTCGCCTCCTACCCCAGCCGCCTGCGCAAGCTCACCAACCGCACCCGCGCCATCCACATGGTCGAGGAGGGTGCCGATTTCATGCAGATCTACAACTTCTTCCGCGAGCAGGGGTTCGAGATGGCGCAGAGCTACAGCAACGCCAGCCGGGTGTTCCGCGGGTCGGTGCCCAATGGCCTGCCATTTACCAAGGACTTGTCCTACCTCAAAGGCTTCATCATGGTTTACAACTACATTCAGTTGGCCGTGAAGAAGGGCAAGCTCGAACAGATCCCGTTGCTGTTCTGTGGCAAGACCACCCTGGAAGACATGCGTACCCTGCGACAGCTGGTCGAGGAAGGCCTGGTCGAGCCGCCCAAGTACCTGCCCGAGCAGTTCCGCGACCTCAATGCGCTGTCGGCCTGGATGTGCTTCTCCAACTTCCTCAACCACCTGAGCCTGGACCGTATTGAAGCCGATTACGCGAACATTCTCTGAGTGCTGCCGCCTGCTGGCCCTGGGTTTGATCCTGCTGGGCCTGGGCGGTTGCAGCAGCCTGCTGTTCTATCCCGAGCGCGGCCAGCCGTTCACGCCCGAGCGGGCCAGGCTCGAGTACCGCGATGTCACCTTGATCACTGCTGATGGCATCCGCCTGCACGGCTGGTGGTTGCCGGCCAAGGCCGGGGTCGAGGTCAAGGGCACGGTGCTGCACCTGCATGGCAATGGCGGCAACCTGCCTGGGCACCTGGGCGGCAGCTACTGGCTGCCGGAGCAGGGCTACCAGGTGTTGATGATCGATTACCGCGGCTATGGCCTGTCCCAGGGCGAGCCGAGCCTGCCCGAAGTGTACCAGGACATCGCCGCGGCCATGGCCTGGCTGGAGCAGGCGCCCGAGGTCAAGGGCAAGCCGCTGGTGCTGCTGGGGCAGAGCCTTGGCGGGGCCATGGCCATTCACTACCTGGCGGCCCATCCGGAGCAGCGCCAGCGTTTCAACGCCCTGGTGTTCGATGGTGTGCCGGCCAGTTACCGTGCGGTCGGGCGCTTTGCCCTCAGCACCTCGTGGATGACCTGGCCGCTGCAGGTGCCGCTGTCGTGGCTGGTGCCGGACGGCGACAGCGCGATCCGCTCGATCGAACAACTGAGCAGCCCGCCCAAGCTGTTCTTCCACAGCATCGACGATACCCTGGTGCCGATGGACAACGGCATCCGCCTGTACCAGCACGCGCCAGCGCCGCGGGTGCTGCAACTGACCCGTGGTGGCCACGTGCAGACCTTCGCCGACCCGACCTGGCGCCAGGTCATGCTGCGTTTTCTTGACGACCCCAGCCATTTCAACGGCCTGCGGCGGCTGGCCGAAGTGCCCAATTACCCTGACGAGAAGAACAAGAAATGAGTGAAGAACGCAACGCCATCCCGCTGATCCTGACCGGTGTCGGCAGCATCATCGTGACGGTGGGGGCCTTGTGGTACTACGGTTACCTGCATTTCGCCAAGCCCGAAGATGCCCTGTTGCTGCAGGACTTCACCATGCTCAAGACCATCCCCGGCGAGGACTACAAGGTCTCGCTGGACCCGGCACCACAAATGGCCCAGTGCGTCGACGGCGTGTTGGTGCTGTTCGATACCCAGCAGAAAGGCCTGACAGGGGTGCTGGTGGACAACCGCAAGCGCGCTGTGCGTTGCATGGGCGAGGAAACGCCGCAGCAGGTGCAGTGAGCCATTATCTCTGCTGCCTGTGCTGGCCCTTTCGCGGCTGAAGCCGCTCCTACAGGGACCGCGCCAGTCCCTGTGGGAGCAGCTTCAGCCGCGAAAGGGCCAGCACAGGCAAAAGAAAGCCCCGCTTCGATCGCGGGGCTTGTCAGTTCAGCTAGCCAGCCTTACTGCTGTAACTGGCTCACAGAGCGAGGTGCCACCGGCTGGTTGTCGTTGGAGATGGTCACCTCCACCCGGCGGTTCTGCGCACGCCCCGAATTGCTCGAGTTGTCCGCGACCGGGTACTCCTTGCCATAGCCCTGGGCGACGATGCGCGCTGGGTCGACGCCAGCACGTACCAGTGCCATGCGTACGCTGTTGGCGCGGCGCTCCGACAGGCCCTGGTTGTAGTTGGCCGAGCCGACGCTGTCGGTGTAACCCTCGACGATCACCTTGCGTTCCGGGTTTTCCTGGAGGAATTGCGCCAGCTTGGTGACGTTCGGGTAGGCGTTGCTCTTGAGTTCGGCCTTGTTGAAGTCGAACAGCACGTCTCCGAAGGTGACCAGCGTGCCGCGGTCGGTCTGCTTGGCGTTGAGGCTGTCCTGCAGCTTGGCGATCTGTGCGTCGCGTGCGTCAAGCTTGGCCTGGGCGCGCTGGGCCGAAGCGTTCTTCAGTTCGCTTTCGGCAGTGCGCAGGGCGATGGTCTGCTTGGCCACTTCGACGCGCTGGTTGGTCAGGTAGGCCAATTGGTCGACCTTCTTCTCGTCTTCACGGTCCATGTAGGCCTTGTCGGCCTTGTTCAGCCAGTCCTGGGCGTCCTTGGTCTCCAGCGCCGCAACCTTGCTCGATTGCGGGTCGCTCTGCAGCGAGGAGAAGTTGGTGCGGGCCGATTCGAGGTTGGCGTTAGGGTCGTGCGAGCAGGCGGCAAGGCCGACGCTCAGGGCCAGCAGGGCGGGAATCATGACGTAGTTGCGCATAGTGTTCATCCTTTGATCGTGTGCGAAGACCGAGGTGGGCAGGGCAGGGCTCACTGAGCGCTGCGCAGGCCTTCCTCACGTACGTCCTGAACGCCCTGGCGGGCATCCTGCACGGCCTTCTGGGCCTTGGCCGCCTGGGCCTTGCGTTCGGCGAGGCGGGCGTCCCACTCGGCCTGTTCGGCCAGGCGCCTGGCGTCGTCGTACTTCTTGTCATGCATGGCGATCTCGGCCTGCTTGAACTTGTCCTGTGCCGCTTTCATTTCAACGGCGGCGAACTCGGTGCCGCCAGCGCTGACGGCGGAGTTCACGGCGGACTGGGTGACTGCATACTGCTCGGTGGGCGGGTTGCCGGCACAGCCAGCCAGGACCAGGCTGCTGCCCAAGGCCAGCGCTGCCAGCTTGAACCCGCGCACATGAGTGGATGAGGGTTTGTAGATGCGGGTGTTCTTGGTGGTCAGTTCCATTGGATCACTCCTGTTTACGACATTGTCCGTAGCAGTCCATCGCTCGTTCCCTGACACGTGCGCGCGCTTCAGCTCAACGGTGCACAACGGCAGGTGTGCAGGGTTTTAGCGTGATGGCTATCGGCTGTGACTGACGCGTTTTTCGGATAGTTCAGAAAAATTTGATGCTGTCTGGGGTTTGTGGCGTCTGGGAGATCGAGCGCCGCCCCCGCGGCGCTTCGCAGCTCAAGGCTGCTCCTACATCTGTTTCGGGCCAATTATTCCTGTGAGGTTTGTGCGCGAACGCTTTGGCGCATGGCTCGATATCGCGTTGTACGAACAAGACGGTCGCGTGCACTGGCACAGGCGTGACTGGCCCGAGGCAGATGTAGGAGCAGCCTTGCGCTGCGAAGCGCCGCGCGGGCGGCGCTTGATCTCACAGGCGCTGCAAACCCCACGTCCTACCCATTAGCTATTCGCTATCGGCCCCAGGGTTGCTCAGGGCGTGCAGATGCTGTCGCGACAGTGACAGAAAGCGCGGAGTAGGGCCGATGTCCTCGTACAGCGGGTCGCCTTCCTCGTCGGTGGCAATGACCTGGCGGCCTTGCACATAGGGGAAGCTGGCCTCCAGTTCCTCGAGGGCTGCCGCGACCAGCTCTCCGAGCAGTTCCTCGGCGGTGCGCTTGGGGTACATGTCGATCAGCGCGGCCAGTCGCGCTTCGGACTCAAGGTCCAGATGCAGGACATGGCCCGTGGGGCTGAGGGTGCCGGCGGCATTCTGTTCCCAGTGCTGGGCGAGTTCACGGATTTTCATGCTGACCTCTGTTGACGCCTGAAAGGGCTGCAATGCATGGGAGTGTCGTGCTTTCACTTTAGTTTGCTTTGGCCGATCACGGCTTGCCATCGGCGCCTGGCTGTGGGCACTCTTGGAGCGAATACCGCGCTCCCACAGGGGATCGCGTAAAGGCTGAAAAAGGGATGCAATGCGCCAGAGCCGCGCCGGAGAGAGGGCCAATGACCGATATCGATGTGCGTTTGCGTGAAGATGTCCATGTGTTGGGTGAACTGCTTGGCGATACCATTCGCCTGCAGCATGGCGAGGCGTTCCTGCAGAAGATCGAGGACATCCGTCACAGTGCCAAGGCCGACCGCCGTAGCGCCGGCGAGCAACTGAGCTCGACCCTGGCGGACCTGGCCGATGAAGACTTGCTGCCCGTGGCCAGGGCCTTCAACCAGTTCCTCAACCTGGCCAACATGGCCGAGCAGTACCAGTTGATCCGCCGCCGCGACGCCGACCAGCCCGAGCCGTTCGAGGCCCGGGTGCTGCCCGAGCTGCTGGCGCGCCTGAAGCAGGCCGGGCACAGCAATGATGCCCTGGCCCGGCAATTGGCCAAGCTCGACATCCAGCTGGTGCTCACTGCGCACCCCACCGAAGTGGCTCGCCGCACCCTGATCCAGAAGTACGACGCCATCGCCGGCCAACTGGCTGCCCAGGACCACCGCGACCTGACCCCGGGGGAACGCCAGCAGGTGCGCGAGCGCTTGCGCCGGCTGATCGCCGAGGCCTGGCACACCGAAGAAATCCGCCGCACCCGACCGACGCCGGTGGACGAAGCCAAGTGGGGCTTTGCGGTAATCGAGCATTCGCTGTGGCACGCCATCCCCAGCCACTTGCGCAAGGTCGACAAGGCCCTGCTGGAGGCTACCGGCCTGCGCCTGCCGCTGGAAGCGGCGCCGATCCGCTTCGCCTCGTGGATGGGCGGTGACCGTGATGGCAACCCCAACGTGACCGCAGCGGTCACCCGCGAAGTCCTGCTGCTGGCGCGCTGGATGGCTGCCGACCTGTTCCTGCGCGACATCGATGCGCTGGCTTCCGAGTTGTCCATGCAGCAGGCCGACGATGCGCTGCGCGAGCAGGTCGGCGACAGTCCCGAACCCTACCGCTCCCTGCTCAAGCAACTGCGCGATCGCCTGCGAGCAACGCGCGCGTGGGCGCATTCGGCATTGACCAGCAGCCAGCCGGCCAGCGCCGAGGTGCTGGTGGACAACCGCGACCTGATCGCGCCGCTGGAGCTGTGCTACCAGTCCCTGCACGCCTGCGGCATGGGTGTGATCGCCGAAGGCCCGTTGCTCGACTGCCTGCGCCGCGCCGTGACCTTTGGCCTGTTCCTGGGCCGCCTGGACGTGCGCCAGGACGCCGCTCGCCACCGTGATGCGTTGAGCGAGATTACCGACTACCTGGGCTTGGGGCGTTATGCCGACTGGGATGAAGAGCAGCGCATTGAGTTCCTACAGGCCGAGCTGAAAAACCGCCGGCCACTGCTGCCCGCGCACTTCAAGCCGCAGGCCGAGACCGCCGAGGTGCTTGCCACCTGCCGGGAAATTGCCGCCGCGCCAGCCGCATCGCTGGGCTCTTACGTGATCTCCATGGCCGGTGCCGCCTCGGATGTGCTGGCGGTGCAGCTGCTGTTGAAGGAGGCCGGCCTGACGCGGCCCATGCGCGTGGTGCCGCTGTTCGAGACCCTGGCCGACCTCGACAATGCTGGCCCGGTGATGCAACGCCTGCTTGGCCTGCCAGGCTACCGAGCGAACCTGCGCGGCCCGCAGGAAGTGATGATCGGCTATTCCGACTCGGCCAAGGACGCTGGTACCACGGCAGCAGCCTGGGCGCAGTACCGGGCCCAGGAAAACCTGGTGCGCATCTGCGCCGAGCACCAGGTCGAATTGCTGCTGTTCCACGGCCGTGGCGGCACGGTGGGCCGCGGCGGTGGCCCGGCCCACGCGGCGATCCTGTCGCAGCCACCGGGTTCGGTGGCGGGGCGCTTCCGCACCACCGAGCAGGGCGAGATGATCCGCTTCAAGTTCGGCTTGCCGGGTATCGCCGAGCAGAACCTGAACCTGTACCTGGCTGCGGTGCTGGAAGCCACCTTGTTGCCACCGCCACCACCGCAGCCGGCCTGGCGCGAGGTGATGGACCAGCTTGCCGCCGATGGCGTCAAGGCCTACCGCGGCGTGGTGCGGGAGAACCCCGATTTTGTCGAGTACTTCCGCCAGTCGACCCCGGAGCAGGAACTGGGGCGCCTGCCGCTGGGCAGCCGACCGGCCAAGCGCCGCGCCGGTGGCATCGAAAGCCTGCGGGCCATCCCGTGGATCTTCGGCTGGACCCAGACCCGCCTGATGCTGCCCGCCTGGCTTGGTTGGGAAACGGCATTGAACAATGCCCTGGCCCGTGGCCAGGGTGAACTGCTGGCGCAGATGCGCGAGCAATGGCCGTTCTTCCGCACCCGCATCGACATGCTCGAGATGGTGCTGGCCAAGGCCGATGCGCAGATCGCCGAGGCCTACGACGAACGTCTAGTGCAACCGCACCTGCTGCCTTTGGGTGCGCACCTGCGCGACCTATTGTCGCAGTCGTGCCAGGTGGTACTGGGCCTTACCGGGCAGCCGGTGCTACTGGCGCACAGCCCCGAGACGCTGGAATTCATCAGCCTGCGCAATACCTACCTGGACCCGTTGCACCGCCTGCAGGCCGAGTTGCTGGCCCGCTCGCGCAGCCGCGAAGCCGCTCTGGACAGCCCGTTGGAGCAGGCCTTGCTGGTGACTGTGGCGGGTATTGCAGCCGGCCTGCGCAACACCGGCTGAGGGTAGGCCCGGGGCGCACAGGGCAGGTGCCGTGCGGGGGATGCAAGTGGGCGAAGAGGGTGGTTGCGCCGGGCGCAACCGCCTGCCAGGCCAGCCGTAGGTGGCGCAATCCTGCAACTTTGGGACGCTTGTCTGGCTGCCGGGCGCTGTGTATCTTGAGCAGCCTTCTGACCGATTTATGGTCATACCCGATTTTCCGGACTTGGCCCTGGTCGCCGAATCCATTGAATTTCATAACAAAATTTGAGGAGCACGAGATGCGCGTAATTCTGCTGGGAGCTCCCGGGGCCGGTAAAGGTACTCAGGCAAAGTTCATCACCGAAAAGTTCGGTATCCCCCAGATCTCCACCGGTGACATGCTGCGTGCCGCCGTCAAGGCCGGTACCCCGCTGGGCCTGGAACTGAAGAAAGTCATGGATGCCGGCCAGCTGGTCTCCGACGAGTTGATCATCAGCCTGGTCAAGGAGCGCATCGCCCAGCCTGATTGCGCCAAGGGCTGCCTGTTCGACGGCTTCCCACGCACCATCCCGCAAGCCGAAGCCATGGTCGCTGCCGGTGTCGATATCGACGCCGTGGTCGAAATCGCCGTGGACGACGAGGAAATCGTCGGCCGCATGGCTGGCCGCCGCGTGCACCTGGCTTCGGGCCGCACCTACCACATTCAGTACAACCCGCCGAAAGTGGAAGGCAAGGACGACGAGACTGGTGAAGACCTGATCCAGCGTGATGACGACAAGGAAGAGACCGTTCGCCATCGCCTGTCGGTTTACCACAGCCAGACCAAGCCGCTGGTGGACTTCTACCAGAAGCTGTCGGCGGCCAATGCCGGCAAGCCGAAGTACAGCCACATCGAAGGCGTCGGCTCGGTCGAAGCCATCACCGCCAAGGTCCTGGCAGCCCTGAGCTGATCCAGCGCCTGACGCACCTCGACAACGGCCCGCTTGCGGGCCGTTGTCGTTTTTGGCCCTGTTGCCACATGCGATCCCTGTAGATACCGTCTTGACCCTCACCCTGCAAGAGGGATTTTGGGGTCAAACGGTATCCCCGACTTCACCACCCCATAAACCAGGTGCAGCAGCTTGCGCATCGCCGCGCAAACGATCTGTTTATAGGCTTTGTGTCGGCTGTTCAACCGCTCTGCCAGTGCCTTCACGACAGGGTTGTACCTGATCGAGACAGTGCCTGACATCCACAAGCCCGCCCGCAGCCTTGAGGCGCCTGTACGCGAGATAGTGCTCTGACCTATGAACTCTCCCGATTGCTGCACTACCGGGTTCAGGCCTGAGAACGCGACGATCGCAGAAGAGCTTTGGTATTTCAGTGGATCGCCCAGTTCGGCGAGCAGCAACGTAGCAGTGGTGTCACCCAAACCATCTATCGAAGTAATCAGATCACGTCGCTTGCGCAGGTCTGGATCATCATCGATCGTCTGTTCGATGGCCTTCCTGGTCTTTTCCAGTTCTTCGGTGATGTGCCCGATGACGTCTTGAATCGACTGCTGCACCGCATCCTGTGCGACATCCAAACGATTCTGCTCCATCTGGCGCATTTCCTTGAGGTCGTCCAGTCGCCGCACCAGAGCACGCAAACGGCGCTGTGCAGGTGGCTCCGGCTCCCACTGGCGAAGCGAGGCCGCCTTCTGCTGGCCATAAGCAGCAATGACTTTGGCGTCAGCTTTATCGGTTTTGACGCGCCGAAGCTCCACGTCAGCGAATTTCGCGATCACCGCCGGGTTCAGAATACACACCCGATAACCTTGGTTGTGACAGTGCTCGGCTAACGCTTCGTGATAGGTGCCTGTGGCCTCCATAACGATCCAGGCGCCTGGTTCGGCATGGCGCTCAAGCCAATCGCTGAACTGCTTGAACCCTCCAGGATCATTGGACAGCTTGGCTTTGGTGCGCGTCTTGCCGTTGGGAAGTGGGGTGGCAATGTCGAAAGATTTTTTGGCGACATCAACGCCAACAAAGGCGGACATGATCTTCTCCTTCAAACTACGAAAGTCGATCACCCTACACTCAGTTCAACCTTGTTAATGCGTGCTCACGCCGGGGGCGGGCACTAGATACCGTTCGAACTCGTCGAGTGGGGTTGAAAGGCCAGAGCGTTATCTACAGTGCGGGCTCGATGCCCTTGGAGCGGCTCCGCTTCAAGACCTTCCCTCGATGATCAGTCGAGAACTTTCGCTTCTTGGGAGGCGAAAGTCGAGATACAAGGAGCGGCCTTGTGTCGCGATGGGGCGCGCAGCGGCCCCAAAAAACTTAGCTTCGCCGCGAAAATTGCAGGGGCCGCTTTGCGGCCCATCGCGACACAAGGCCGCTCCTACAGGGACGGCGCCAGCCGAGCGGGCAATGGCCGCACAGCGGCCCCTTGCGGACACAACGCCGCGGCTGCTCTATACTGCCGCTCTTTTCCCCCTAGTACCTGGATACCCGTTCGATGACCACCCTGCTGGCCCTGGATACCGCTACCGAAGCCTGTTCCGTCGCACTGCTGCATGACGGCAAGGTAACCAGCCATTACGAGGTGATCCCGCGCATGCATGCCCAGAAGCTGCTGCCGATGATCAAGCAGCTGCTGGCCGAGTCCGGCGTGGCGCTGAATGCGCTGGATGCCATCGCCTTTGGCCGTGGCCCGGGCGCTTTCACCGGCGTGCGCATTGCCATCGGGGTGGTCCAGGGCCTGGCCTTCGCACTGGAGCGCCCGGTTTTGCCGGTGTCCAACCTGGCCGCACTGGCCCAGGGCGCGCTGCGTGAACACGGTGTACAGCAAGTGGCGGCCGCCATTGATGCGCGCATGGATGAAGTGTATTGGGGCTGCTACCAGGCCGCCGAAGGTGAAATGCGCCTGGTCGGCCAGGAGGCAGTGCTGCCGCCCGAGCAGGTGGCGCTGCCGGTGGGCAGCGCTGGCGAGTGGTTCGGCGCCGGTACCGGTTGGGGCTATGCCGAGCGCCTGGCGGTGCAGGTGGCCGCCAGCAATGCCAGTGCCTTGCCCAACGCCCTTGACATCCTCAGCCTGGCCAGCTTTGCCTGGGCACGCGGCGAGGCGATCGTTGCCGAACAGGCGCAACCGGTCTACCTGCGCGATAATGTAGCGACACCCAAGAAGCGCTGAGTGTTGTTCGTCGGTTATCGCCGATGACACTAAAACCTTTTGCGCGATCTGTGGTCCAGTTATCACTCGAGCATTAGCGATGGAACCCTGATGCTGCTAGATTGCCATCATTGGTTCTGAGTGCTCATGCCATGCGTATCGACGGTTTCTCATCACAGTCCTATCCGATCAAGCGCACGCCGCGCAAGGCAGCTGTGCGTGACGAGGCCATCGATGATGCCGAGGTGATCGAGGAGGTCGAGACCGCCCCTCAGGAAACCACCGCTCGCCGCCGCAGTGGTGGCCTGCCAGCACGCCAGCAGGACATGATCTTCCCCCGCGCCCGTGACCGCCGCACCGCTACCGCATTGGCCAGCTACCTGAGCACTGCCGGTTTTACCGACTGGGACATGGAAGTACTGGGGCTCGACCTGTACATTTAGTGGATGAGTCCATCACCACTGCCTTATTTTCTCGGTTGCCCGTCATGGAGCGAAAACGCCTGGCGCGACTACCTGTATCCCGTCGACGCCAACAGCGGTGAAATGCTCGGCTACTACAGCCAGGTGTTCAACGCCGTCGAGGGCAATACCACTTTCTACGCACGTCCTGCACCCGGCACCATTGCGCGCTGGGCGCAGATCATGCCCGAACACTTTCGCTTCACTGCCAAGTTCCCCCGGGACATCAGCCATGAAGGCGACCTGCGCGATCAGCTGGAACCGGCCTCTGACTTCACCCGCCTGATGGCCCCGTTGGGCCAGCGCGTAGCGCCATACTGGCTGCAGTTGCCGGCCCAGTTCAGCCCAGCACGGCTGGGCGAGCTTTGCCACTTCCTTGACGAAGTCGGAGTGCCGGTGGCCGTGGAGGTGCGTAACCAGGCTTTCTTCGCCAAGGGTGAAGAAGAGCGGTTGCTCAACCGCCTGCTGCATGAGCGCGGTGTGGAGCGTATCTGCCTGGACCCGCGCGCCTTGTTCAGCTGCACCTCTCGTGAACCTGCCGTGCTGCATGCGCAGGCGAAGAAGCCCAAAGTACCGCCTCGCCCGGCAGCCTTCACCCAGCACCCGCAGGTGCGCTTCATCGGCCACCCGCAGCTGGAGGCCAACGAGGCCTTTCTTACCCCCTGGGTGGACAAGGTCGCCGCCTGGATCGAGGAAGGCCGCAACCCCTACATCTTCCTGCACACCTCGGACAACCGATTGGCCGCGGCATTGGCCCAGCGCTTTCATCAACGCCTGATGCAGCGCCTGCCGGGCCTTGCCGCGTTGCCGGAATTGCCGCGCACCCCCGCGGTCGAACAATTGGGGCTACTCTGACCTTCCCCTGACTGCCGGAGGTTGAACCATGGATGTGCAAACCCTGCGAGCCGAAGCCTTCAAGGCCCTGCACGAGCGTGACAGCGCCTTCGTCATCCCCAACCCGTGGGATGCCGGCTCGGCCAAGTTGCTGGCCAGCCTGGGCTTCGAGGCGCTGGCCACCACCAGTGCAGGCCTGGCTTTCAGCCTGGGCCGTCCGGACGCCGAAGGCGCCTTGAGCCTGGACGATACCCTTGATAATGCCGGGGAGATCGTCGATGCCACCCCGCTGCCGGTGGCTGCCGACTTGGAGAACGGCTTTGGTGACCTGCCCGAAGATTGTGCCCAGACCATCCTGCGCGCTGCCGAGGCTGGCCTGGTAGGCGGTTCCATCGAAGATGCCAGTGGCCGCAGTGAAGCGCCCATCTACGACTCCGGGCTGGCCGTGGAGCGCATTCGTGCAGCTGTGCAGGCAGCGCGTAGCCTGTCGTTCCCGTTCACCCTGTGCGCCCGGGCAGAGAACCTGCTGCACGGGCGCATGGACCTGGACGACACCATCCTGCGCCTGCAGGCCTATGCCGAGGCCGGTGCTGATGTGCTGTACGCGCCAGGGCTGCGGACTGTCGAGGAAATCCGCGCGGTGGTGCAGGCCCTCGCGCCGCGGCCGGTGAATGTGCTGATGGGCATGGCGGGCGTGCCGCTGAGCGTCAACCAGTTGCAGGACCTGGGTGTACGCCGCATCAGCGTCGGCTCGTCGCTTGCCCGTGCCGCGTTGGGGGCCTTCCACCGGCTGGAGATTCGCGATGAGGGCACCTTCGGCTATGGGGAGCAGGCGCTGCCATTCGCCAAACTCAACGACCTGTTCCGCCGCTGATGAGGGCCGTGCTGGCGTTGCTGGCCAGCCTGTCGCTGCTTGCGGGGCTGGCCTGGCACCTGGGTTGGCGGCTGCCCGCCGCGTGGAACCCGTGGGCGCCGCTCGACGTGCGTCAGCCCCCCAACCTGCTGACCCCGTACAAGTTGTCTCGCCTTCGCGATGACCCGACGCTGTGTCGCCTGGCACTTCAAACCAGCCAGCTGCGCTACCGGGCACAAGCCGACAGTTCGGCTACTGCCAACTGCCCATTGCGGAACGTATGGCGTATCGACGGTGGTCAGGCGCGGCTCGGCGGCAGCTTCCTGGCCAGTTGTCCGTTGGCAGTGGCGTATGCACTGTTCGAAAACCATGGGCTGCAGCCTGTGGCGCAACGGGTGTTGGGGCAGCCGGTGGTTCAGATCGACCACCTGGGCAGTTTTGCCTGCCGCAATGTCTACCACCGCAAGCAGGGCCGGCTGAGCCAGCACGCCACGGCCGATGCCCTGGACATCAGTGGCTTTCGCCTGCGGGACGGCCAGCGCATCGTCCTTGCGCGGGACTGGCAGGCGGGCGGGCAGAAAGCGGAATTCCTTCGTCAGGTGCAGCGGGCGGCCTGTGACAGCTTCAGCACGGTACTGGGGCCGGACTACAACGCTGCACACCACAACCACTTTCATATGGACATGGGCCGCTGGCAGATCTGTCGCTGAGCGTGGGCGCGTTCAGGCGTGGGCGCGCACATTGTTAAGCACCACCGGGCGTGCCCAGTGGATGTCGAACTCCAGGTCGTTCTGTTGCTTGGCCAGGGTGGCGTCATCGAACGGTTCGGGCGCCGGGTCCAGCAGGTTGGTCTCGAACTCGGCGATCGGCAGGAACAGCGAGCGCGGAGCAGGGCCGGGGCCGGGCTCGGCAATCGGGTGACCTTGGCTCATCACCACCGGGCGTAGCCAGCTGTTGCTGATATCGAGCTGGCGCTGCTGCTCGATCAGCTCGACTGCGCTGAACGGCTCGGGGGCGGGCGGCAGCAGGTTGGCTTCGAGTTCTGCCTTGGGCAGGAACAGTGGCTCGGGCGGTGCCACGATGGTGTCGTGCACCGGGCAGGCACGCTGGGCGTCGATCAGGGCTAGCGCCCGGGCGCCCCCGATCGGCTCGCCACTGCTCTGGTCGTATTGCACGAACGACTGGCTGACGCTGTCCACGGGCTCTTCCTGCTGCTCGGCCATGGCCCGGGCGAAGAAATCCTGCCACAGGTGGCTGACGCCCCCGAGTGCCTGGGTGTTGTGCTGACTGTAGTTGCCGACAGGCGACAGGTAGGTCAAGCCGATGGGAAGAGTATCTGACATGGCAGTCGCGCGCGTTGTGCTCTGGCAGAATAGCGGGATATTGCCTGTATCGGCCGAAGTAGCCGATACATTAACGGCTGGGTTCAATTTCTAGGTGTGAATGATGGAAGAGCAGGGCACAGGTATCCGGGTCGAGGCGTTGTCGGCTGAATTCGAGGCGCAAGCTGCTGCGTGGGCCGAGCGCCTTGAGCTGCCGCTGCAGGACGATGCTGCCGGGTTCGCCGTGCAGGTGGGCGTTGATGGCTTGCAGATCCAGCAATTGGGCCCGCAGGCCCCGGGGCCGGTGCGGGTGGACTTTGTCGAAGGCCAGGCCGCGCACCGGCGCATGTTCGGTGGTGGCAACGGGCAGATGATCGCCAAGGCGGTGGGCATTGCCCAAGGCGTGCGTCCGCAGGTACTGGATGCCACTGCCGGGCTGGGCAAGGACGCGTTCGTGCTGGCCAGCCTGGGCTGCCAGATGACCCTGATCGAGCGCCAGCCGCTGATTGCCGCGCTGCTGGAGGACGGCCTGGCGCGGGCCCGTGCGGATGAAGAGGTGGGGCCGATCGTGGGGCGCATGCGCCTGCTGACCGGCAACGCCATCGAGCGCATGCGCGCCTGGGAAGGCGAGGCGCCACAGGTGATCTACCTCGACCCGATGTTCCCGCACCGGGACAAGAGTGCGCTGGTGAAGAAGGAAATGCGTGTGTTCCGCCCGTTGGTCGGTGATGACCTGGATGCCCCGGCCCTGCTCGAAGCCGCCCTGGCGCTGGCCAGCCACCGGGTGGTGGTGAAGCGGCCGCGCAAGGCGCCGATCATCGACGGGCCGAAGCCGAGCCATAGCCTGGAGGGCAAGTCGAGCCGGTATGACATTTATCCGAAGAAAGCGTTGAGAGGCTGATCGCAACTGCGAGATCATCTTGTCAGTCTGGCCTCAATGCTAGTCCATGCGGATTTTTGCTACTTCCTTGTCGATGTAATTACCTGTGAAATCATCGAGATTTTTCGAACGTGGCCTTCTTCTGGGCCACGTAGACGACGGCTGATCTGGCCTGTTGTAGAAGGTAGAAGTGGTCGGGGCACCGTTGCTACTGTATTTGGCCTTAAATTCTTCAAATCTTTTTGTTACTTCTTCAAAACCTTTTGTTACATCTTCAGGGCTGATTTTTGCCGCGTCGACGTATCGTGTTCTGCCATTGAATTCGTCACGCGTAAGGCTCGTTAAAATGGATTCTTGGGAAGTGGCGTTGAGGATTCTATTTTTACCTATTGTTCTTACTTCGGGGGATTGGGATATTGCCTCCTTCATCCCTTTAACTTTTTGGGCTGCAAAGTGTCGTGTAAGTATTTTGTATTCTCGGGATGTCAAACTGGGGTTGTTCTCGTACAGGCGAAGAATGATGTTTTTTGCGCGGTATCCTCCGGTCACGAATTTTAGTATCGAAAACATACCGCTAGGATCCGATCTGTTAATGGGATCATTGGTACAGTAAGCGTAAGCATTGATTCCCCCTTTTTCGAATGGGGACAAGCTATCTGCACTGTGAAAGCGCATCAGTCCCACGTTGAACAAGCGATGGCCATTACCGAGCAGGTAACCGATGGCTGAGGGTAGCCAGGTTTGCCCGGTAAAGCGGGACAGTACCTGGTAAGAGGCCGGTAAACTGTCATTGCCATAAGGGCTGTAGGCAATGGCCGTTTGGCTTCCTGCATGGGCGGTAACTGTCGACGCTTGGGCATCGGTGGCCAAAAGCTGTGTTGGCGTGGTTTGGTTGGTCGTTTCGCACAGATTCTGGTGGTTGGCGCTGACGACTGTGAAATGAGCACTGCCTGAGTGCACTGTCGAGAGTTTGCTGCCCTTGTAAAAAAGTTTGAGTGTTTGCATGGACATGGTCGCGTTCTATTGCGGACGAGTACATGAGAGTCTGTCAGGAGGGGGGCTGGTCAGATACTGGCAAAAATGTCAGGTAGTGCGCCGGTTGGGGCGCAGTAACTGGCATACGGGGTTCTACAAAGTGACCGCGTATGCCAGAAGGTGCTTTCAGGGTAGGTAAGCTCGCAAGAATACCCCCACCACCTCGCGCACATGCGCTTCTGCCTCGTCACCTTCCAGCGGCCCGGCACACCCCAGCAGCAACCGATAATCCGGCGCGCCCTTGACCAGGCAGAAGAAGTGTTCGGCAGCTCGCAGCGGGTTTTCGATGCGCAGCAGCCCGCGCTCATGCGCCCCGCGCAGCAAAGCTTCCATCCCCGCCAGCACGCGCTTGGGCCCGGCTTCGTAGAAGTACTCGCCAAAGCTCGGGTCGAGGCTGCCCTGGGCCATGATCAGGCGGCTTAGTTTGACCGCTTCATCGCTGCTGATCAGCGCCTGGAAACCACGGGCAATGGTCAGCAGTACCTCTTCTACCGGCACACCGTCGGGGTACTCGAACAGCAGGTCGGGCAACTGGATCTGGCAGGTTGCCATGACCGCCGAGCCGAAAAGCGTCTGCTTGTCGGTGAAGTGGCTGTATACGGTGAGCTTTGAAACACCTGCCGCCGCAGCGACCGCATCCATGCTGGTGTTGGCGTAACCGAGGCTGAGGAAAAGGGCTTTGGCTGCTTCGAGAATTGCCTCGCGTTTGGCCAGGTCCTTGGGCCGGCCCGGGCCGATGGGTGCGTCGTTGGACATTGTGGTCTGCATCTGGTTGGAGAAACACCATCTTAACGGTTCAGGCGCCATCCGGCTAAAGCCTGCGGGGAAAACCTGTGTGGCGGTAAATTGACGAGATAATTTTAACGTGTGTAACTTCGCGCCATTCGTCGATTAGTTGACTTTTCGTCGCATGCAGGAGTGCCCTCATGGGGGCGCCCGATGAGCCCAAGACATTGATTTTCAGGGGCGGGACGGGGTGAGCATGGCTCCCATCCACAGGGGGCTTGAGGTGCTGCCTGCCGGCGCGAGGGACTGGCAGCAGGCAAGGTTCGCCTAGACTCCACCGAAGGGTCTGTAGGAAAAGGCTTACAAGGGGAGGACATGGAACGTTTTTCATGGGAGACAGTAGGAGCAGCCTTGTGCTGCGAAGAGGCCGGTACAAGCAATAGAGAGGCTTTGTCAGTACCGGCCTCTTCGCAGCACAAGGCTGCTCCTACAGAACCTCGCCGAACCAATGAGTCATGTTTTGTTATATGAGCCGGCTTGCCGTCGATGGGCCGCAAAGCGGCTCCACTTCGCTTAACTGACTGGCATTGCGCTGCGAGGGTGGTTTCCAGGGCACCCTCGCAGGTTTCACGTACGCAGTGTTTCAGGCGCTGCCGTTGAAGATGTCGCTGTTGAAGATATCGACCCCGACCAGGGTGATGGTCGTCGTCTGCCCGCCGGATTCGGCAATGGAGATCCCGGTGATCGAGTTCATCAAGGAAACCGAGACCTGGCCTACGACGTCAAATTGCAGTTCAGTGCGACGCTGACGGACAAAGATGGCGACTCGGCGAGTAGCACGTTCGACGCCAACCTGTTCGCCAACGAATCGGGCAACGCACCGTTCGACTTCACCCTGGTTGGCACGACTGGCCAGCGCGATGCCTTCAACGTCGACCTGTCGACCGATCAGCTCCTCTACCAGGTCAGCGGGTTCGATGCTGGCGCGGGGCAACGAGACACGCTGGTGCCCAATGGTGATCCGAACGCCGTCGTCCAGTCGATCGACAACACTGGCGCAGACAGCATCTGTAGCGAGGCTTCGGTCGGGTCGGGTACCCCGAGTCCTATGCCTTCGGCAACCTGATCGGAACCGGAAGTATCCTGCCGCAATATGGGTTCTGGGACAGTACGATCGGCGCCGACGGCCTGGGGGCTACCGGTCTGGCCTTTGAGGTCGACGGCGGCCCCGTTCTCGACGAGTACGCGGTTGTGATCCTGTGTGGTGGTGTACTCGATCTTACGTCATTGACGACGGTCGGGTTCGCGGTGGTGAACATCAGGAACAGGTTCTGGCCGGAGGGGGCGTTGGCCAGGCTGAATAACAGGTCCTGACTGGTGCCGATGAACACCTTGTTCAGCAGATTGAGCGCGTCGTCGGAGTTGCTCGTGTCCGGATGCTTCAGCGGTTGGTATTCCACCGTCCAGATCTTGCCGCCGCTGACGGGCGATCCGGTTTCTTCGATATAGCCCGCGAAGATGATCGCGCCTGTTGGCCCGCCAGCCCGGCCCAGCACGATGTTGTTGTCTGCAACGAGGTCGTTTCGTCCAGCGTCACGCTCACACCGGTCGCGGTGATGATCGGCGCGCTGTCTGTGAACGAGGCCGTGGCCCTCACCACTGCCGGTTGTCGAGGCCTGACCACAGGCCTCTGTAATAGACCTCCACTATGGCGAAGCGCCATGAGCTGCGCATCGGCTGATACTCCTAGGCGGACTGGGAGTATCGGACTATATGGCCCTGGCGCCGGGAGCCCGAAGGCGCACGGTCACATGCCGTTCAACGCACGCCTGCCGTATTCGGCTGCAACCTCTTCCCGGCATCCGTTGCCTGACTTAATATACTCTCCAGTACAAATATTGAATGTGCCCTCCGCGAAAGGATTCATCATGTTGCGCCATGCCTTGTTCATTGCTCTGTCTGCCGCTGCCGCGCTGTTGCTGGCGGCGTGCGGCCAGGAAGCCGCCCCACCGGCTGCGCCGCGCCCGGCGCTGGTGGTGCAGCCGCAGCCGGCCGAAGCCGCTGCCGACAGTTACCCCGGCGAAGTGCGTGCACGCTTCGAGCCGGAACTGGCTTTCCGCATAGGCGGCAAGGTCAGCAAGCGCCTGGTCGAGGAGGGGCAGCGGGTAAAGGCCGACCAGCCGCTGGCCGAACTGGACCCGCAGGATGTGCGCCTGCAACTGGAGGCCAACCGTGCCCAGCTGGCAGCCGCCGAGGCCAACCTGTCGCTGGTGCGCGCCGAGCGCGATCGCTACCAGAAGCTGCTGGACCGGCAAATGGTCAGCCATTCCCAGTTCGATAACGCCGAAAATCTCTACCGTGCCGGCCTGGCCCGGCTGAAACAGGCCAAGGCCGAGTTCGACGTGGCTGGCAACCAGGCTGAATATGCTGTGCTGCGCGCCCCGCAGGCCGGGGTGATCGCCAAGCGCCAGGTGGAAGTGGGCCAGGTGGTCGGCGCAGGGCAGACTGTGTTCACCCTGGCTGCAGATGGCGAGCGGGAAGTCGCCATCGGCCTGCCGGAGCAGCAGTTCGCCCGCTTTGCCGTGGGCCAGCCGGTGAGCGTGGAGCTATGGTCGCACCCGCAGGAGCGCTTCCAGGGGCGTATCCGCGAGCTGTCACCGGCTGCCGACCCACGTTCGCGCACTTTCGCTGCCCGCATCGCCTTTACCTCAGCCGCCACCCCGGCGGAGCTGGGCCAGAGCGCCCGGGTGTTCATCGCCCACGAAGGGCTGATCCCGTTGGCGGTGCCCCTGTCGGCAGTCACAGCGGAAAACGGCCAGGCCTACGTCTGGCGGGTCAACAAGGACAGCCGCCTGGAGCGGGCAGTGGTGCGCCTGGGGCCCTATGGCGCCGACAGCGTACCCGTGCTCGAAGGCCTCGCCCCCGGCGACTGGGTTGTCGCCGCGGGTGGCCATGTATTGCGCGAGGGCCAGGAGATACGCCCCGTGGACCGTACCAACCGCGTAGTGAACCTGACGGCCAAGGAGTAAGTCCCGATGGGTTTCAACCTTTCTGCCTGGGCGCTGCGCAACCGCCAGATCGTCCTGTTCCTGATGATCCTGCTGGCGGCCATTGGCGCCATGTCCTACACCAAGCTCGGCCAGAGTGAGGACCCGCCGTTCACCTTCAAGGCCATGGTCATTCGTACCCTGTGGCCCGGTGCCACTGCTGAGGAAGTGTCGCGTCAGGTCACCGAGCGCATCGAAAAAAAGCTGATGGAAACCGGCGAGTACGAGCGGATCGTCTCGTTCTCCCGCCCGGGCGAATCGCAGGTCACCTTCATGGCCCGCGACTCGCTGCATTCCAAGGACATCCCCGAGCTGTGGTACCAGATCCGCAAGAAGGTCGCGGACATCCGCCACACCTTGCCGCCGGAGATCCAGGGCCCGTTCTTCAATGACGAGTTCGGCACCACCTTCGGCAATATCTATGCACTGACCGGTGAGGGCTTCGACTACGCGGTGCTCAAGGACTATGCCGACCGTATCCAGATCCAGTTGCAGCGGGTCAAGGACGTGGGCAAGGTCGAGCTGATCGGGCTGCAGGACGAGAAAATCTGGATCGAGCTATCCAACGTCAAGCTGGCCACCCTCGGCGTGCCGCTGGAGGCCGTGCAGCAGGCCCTGCAGGAGCAGAATGCGGTCAGCACCGCCGGTTTCTTCGAAACGCCCAGCGAGCGCCTGCAACTGCGGGTGAGCGGGCGCTTCGACAGCGTCGAGCAGATCCGCCAGTTCCCCATCCGCATAGCTGAACGCACCTTCCGTATCGGCGATGTGGCCGAGGTGCACCGCGGCTTCAACGACCCGCCCGCACCGCGCATGCGCTTCATGGGCGAGGATGCCATTGGCCTGGCGGTTTCGATGAAAGACGGCGGCGACATCCTGGTGCTGGGCAAGGCATTGGAAAGCGAGTTCGAGCGCCTGGCACGCAGCCTGCCGGCCGGCATGGAACTGCGCAAGGTCTCGGACCAGCCGGCGGCGGTCAAGGCCGGCGTGGGCGAGTTTGTCCAGGTGCTGGTCGAGGCGTTGGTCATCGTGCTGCTGGTGAGTTTCTTCTCGTTGGGCCTGCGCACGGGGCTGGTGGTGGCGCTGGCCATCCCGTTGGTGCTGGCCATGACCTTCGCCGCCATGCACTACTTCGGTATCGGCCTGCACAAGATCTCCCTCGGCGCGCTGGTGCTGGCCTTGGGCTTGTTGGTCGATGATGCGATCATTGCCGTGGAGATGATGGCGATCAAGATGGAGCAGGGCTACGACCGCCTCAAGGCGGCCAGCTACGCCTGGAGCAGCACCGCGTTCCCGATGCTCACCGGCACCCTGATCACGGCGGCGGGCTTCCTGCCCATTGCCACGGCGGCCTCCAGTACGGGCGAGTACACCCGTTCGATTTTTCAGGTGGTGACCATTGCCTTGCTGACCTCCTGGGTGGCCGCCGTGGTATTCGTGCCTTACCTGGGCGAGCGCCTGCTGCCGGACCTGGCCAAGCTGCATGCCTCCCGTCATGGCAAGGACGGCCACGCGCCAGACCCTTACGCCACACCGTTCTACCAGCGTGTACGGCGTGTGGTGGAGTGGTGTGTGCGGCGGCGCAAGACGGTGATCCTGCTGACCATTGCCGCCTTTGTCGGCAGTATCCTGCTGTTCCGTTTCGTGCCCCAGCAGTTCTTCCCGGCCTCAGGGCGCCCGGAGTTGATGGTCGACCTGAAACTGGCCGAGGGTGCCTCGCTGGCCAACACTGCCGAGCGGGTCAAGCAACTGGAGGCGTTGCTCAAGCAGCAGGAAGGTATCGACAATTACGTGGCCTACGTGGGCACCGGTTCGCCGCGTTTCTACCTGCCACTGGACCAGCAGCTGCCGGCGGCCAGCTTCGCCCAGTTCGTGGTACTGGCCAAGTCGATGGAAGACCGCGAGCGCCTTCGCAGCTGGCTGATCAGCACCATGGACCAGCAGTTCCCCGACCTGCGTGCCCGGGTCACCCGCCTGGAAAACGGCCCGCCCGTGGGTTACCCGGTGCAGTTCCGGGTGACTGGCGAGCACATCGAGAAGGCCCGTGCGCTGGCCCGTGAAGTGGCCGACAAGGTGCGCCAGAACCCGCATGTGGTGAACGTGCACCTGGACTGGGAAGAGCCGAGCAAGGCGGTGTTCCTCGAGATCGACCAGGACCGCGCCCGCGCCTTGGGCGTGAGCACCGCTCACCTGTCGAGCTTCCTGCAAAGCTCGCTGACCGGCACCACGGTCAGCCAGTATCGCGAGGACAACGAGTTGATCGAGATCCTGCTGCGCGGCACCCGGCAGGAACGCAGCGAGCTGGGCAACCTCGGCAGCCTGGCACTGCCGACCGACAATGGCCAGAGCGTGGCGTTGTCGCAGGTCGCGACCCTGGAGTACGGCTTCGAGGAGGGCATCATCTGGCACCGTAACCGCTTGCCGACGGTGACCGTGCGCGCCGATATCTACGACAAGGAGCAGCCGGCGACGCTGGTGAAACAGATAGAACCGACCCTGCGTGACATTCGTGCCAAGCTGCCGGATGGATATTTGCTGGAAGTGGGCGGCACGGTCGAGGACTCCGAGCGCGGGCAGAAGTCGGTGAATGCCGGCATGCCGCTGTTCGTGGTGGTGGTGCTGAGCTTGCTGATGATCCAGCTGCGCAGCTTCTCGCGCACGGTGATGGTGTTCCTCACCGCGCCGCTGGGGCTGATTGGCGTGACCTTGTTCTTGCTGGTATTCCGCCAGCCGTTCGGCTTTGTCGCCATGCTTGGCACCATTGCCTTGGCGGGGATGATCATGCGCAACTCGGTGATCCTGGTGGACCAGATCGAGCAGGACATCGCGGCGGGGCTGGATCGCTGGCAAGCGATCATCGAAGCCACGGTGAGGCGCTTCCGCCCGATCGTGCTGACTGCTTTAGCGGCGGTGCTGGCGATGATCCCGTTGTCGCGCAGTGTGTTCTACGGGCCGATGGCGGTGGCGATCATGGGCGGGTTGATCGTGGCCACGGTGCTTACCCTGCTGTTCTTGCCGGCGTTGTATGCGGCTTGGTTCAGGGTGAAGAAAGCCTAGCGGCTGTCATCGCACTGTAGGAGCAGCCTTGTGCTGCGAAGAGGCCGGCACGGCAACATGAATTTTCATGTGCTGCCCCGGCCTCTTTGCAGCACAGGGCTGCTCCTACAAGGATTTGCGACAACCGGGATTCAGAGGGCGCCGAAGACCTTCTTGGCCAGGCTGGTAGCCGCTTCAGCCGGGTTCTGGCGAATGCTCTGCTCCTGCTTGGCAATCATCTCGAACAGGCCATCCAGTGCCTTTTCAGTCACGTAGTTCTCGATGCTGGCGCTCTTGGCATCGACCACACCCAACGCCACTGCCTGCCCGGCAAAGTTGTTGTACTGCTGAGCCAGGCCAACCTTGTCGGTAGCCTGCTTGACGATCGGCAGGAACTTGGCGCGGATCTGCTCGCGGCTGCTCTTGTTCAGGTACTGGGTGGCCGAGTCGTCACCGCCGGCGAGGATGCCCTTGGCATCGGTCACGCTCATGTTCTTCACGGCATCTACCAGAATCGCCTGGGCCTGCGGCACGGCAGCCTCGGCGGCCTTGTTCATGCTGGTTTCCAAGGCCTCGACCTGTTCACCTTTGCCGAACATCTTCATCGCCTTGGCGGCCTTGCCCAGGTTGCCAGGCAGTTCGATGCGCACGTCGGGGTTGTCGCTGAAGCCGCCCGGGGTGCTCAGCTGCTTGACGGCCAATTGTGCGCCTTGGGTCAGTGCATCCTTCAGGCCGCCAGTGGCGTCTTTCTGGGTCAGATCGCCAAGCGACAGGGCCAGGGCACTGGCCGACAGCAGCAGGCCGGCACACAGGGTGGTGAAGCGCAGGGAAGTGCGGATCATGAAGCTTTCCTTGTAAACAGATGAATACGGGTTTCAGCGGACCGGATCGACCTTGATCCGCACGGGCTGAGGGTCACTGCCGTCGAGCATGACACCGTGGTGCTCGGTGTTTATGAACAGCAGCTTGCCGTCCAGCTCGATGCGCGCGCTTACCGCATAGCGGTGGCCTGGCTTGACCTGGGCCGGGTCGTAGATGAGGTGGAATGGCAGCGGTACGTTGCTTTTGACCGGGCCAGCCTGGCGGGCCAGGGTAACCGCCGGGGCGTCCATCAGCGAGACGTCCTGCAGCTCCACGCTGAGGGTGGCGGCCGGTGGCAGGGCACTGCGTTGCAGGTAGAAGACTTCGCCATCCAGGCTGGCCTGGTTGGACGGGGTGTGGCTGGAACAGGCTGCTAGCAAGGATGCGCAACACAGCATAAAGAGCTTTTTCATGGTATCTCCGAAGTCCTTGGCGTTGGCTTGTGGCCAACCCCAGGGACTTTAGCGGATTTCTTCTGGTGGGTCCTTGATGAAGATGCGACAAAGACAAAGAGGGGGAGAGCAAGGCGAAGCGCAATATTCAGCTACGGCGCGGCGGTCGCAGGCTGATTGCCTCCAGTTCGGTAACGCTTGGAAGGGTCAGGCCGCGCAGCGTTCTCCCGGCGTACGGGGTCATGGTGTGTGGGTCGTAGTAGGCCACGCGCAGATGCAAGGGTTCGTCGTCATTGACTGTGTTGCCATCCAGGTACGTGGTAAGCGTCACAGGTCCGTGTGTCGGCCACAGGGCGGCACCGGCAATGTAGCTGGAGCTTCTGTTGCTGTAACCGTCTTCCTGGGTCCGATACAGGCCGAACGTCATGAGCGCCTGTGGCCTTAGCAACTCTTCGGGAATCTCGATGATGTTCTTCATCTCGATGATCGCGGGCGACAGGGGCTGCTGACTTTGCTCGCCAGGCTGGGCGGGTATCCTCAGGACCATGGGAGGGTTTGGCTCAGGCTGGTTGATTGCAAGTGGCATCGACAGGCTCAAGCCGTTTGGCTCTTCATTGACGCCAACACCATAACTGGCCACTAGCGTTGGTTCGGCACCTTCCGGCAGGCTATTGCGGTCCAGCAGCAAGTTGAAAGGCATTGCGACGCCAAGCGTCTGGCACCCCCAGGCGGCCAGGATGATCTTGTTCTCATCCGTGCCCAACTGTACGCGTACGCCAAGGTGCGGTGCGCCTTCAGCTGTATGGATGCACGACGGGACAAGCACGGTCCCGCGGATCTCGATGAAGTTGGCGGGTAGCATGTTGGTTTTCCTCGGTTCGGTCATGGGTACAGGCGCCAGTCACTCAGCGAGGTTGTCGCTGAACTGGCGACCGTTTTCGGTGGCAATCTGGTCGACAGTCACCCGTTGTGTACCCGATACCGTGGCTGGTTCTATCGAGTGACGGCTGGTGGTGATGTAGCGCAGTTGGCCGTCTATCTCGATGCGCACGGCGAGGGCATAGCTGCGGCGTGGGTCGATAAGGCTGGTATCAAACGTCAGCGGCAGATTGATCGGCATCAGGCCGCCACAGCGCAGACGCAACTCGGCAAGGCTGATGGAGCGCGCATCTGCCTTCGAAATATCGATCAGCTTCAATTCAACCAGGCCGGACGGTGCGAGCGTGTTATCGCCAGAGGAAACGATTTCAACGTCCAGCGTCTTCATTTGAGTCATGTTGGTGCTCCTTGAGAGGGATGTGCTGAAGAGCACCGTGATCCTGATCCCTCCCAAGGGCTGAGAGCAGCCTGAAAAGCTACCGCTGTATAACCTCCGCAGGCTCATCGCGGTGCAATGCCACCTGGCGGATCGACAGGCGCAGTTCCGCAGACAGCACGCGCTTGGCCACGCCTTCGGCCAGCTCGCCGAGCTTGTTGCGATAACCGAGCTTGCCTTGGGCGTCAGCATGTAGCACGCCTTGCTCGACCAAGGTCTGGATAAAGTGGCGGAACAGGGTCTTGTCGAAGAACTCCGGGGCGTTCAGGCCGTGCAGGATCGACAGGCGCTGGGCCATCATCACGCACAGGTCTTCCAGCTCTTCGGCGCTGAGGCTGTTCTGCCCGCTGTTGAGCAACAGCGAGGTGGCCATATAGAAACGCTGCAGGGTCTGGGTGATGGTGCGGGCGAGCAGGGTCAGCAACACGAACTGCCGCGAGCTGGGCGCCGGGCGAATGTAGATGGCGTTGTCCTGGCGCAGCAGCCCTTGCTCGACCAGTGCGGCCAGCCACTGGTCGATCACCGCATCCAGTTGTTCCGGCGTCCAGCGCAGGAACAGTTCGGCCTGCAGGTAGGGATACAGCGCGTGTACATACTGGCCCAGCAGTTCGCGGCTCATGCGCGAGCTGCTGAGGAAGAAGCTGGCCAGCAGCGCCGGCAGGGCGAAGATGTGCAGCACGTTGTTGCGGTAATAGGTCATCAGTACCGCGTTGCCTTCATCCAGGTACAGGATGCGGCCCAGGGCGTCCTTCTGCTCGGCCACCAGGTTCATCCCGCGCACGTGCTCGATCAGCGCCTGGCCGTCGCCGTCGGGCAGGGTGGTGTGCGGCGAGTAGGGTACCTGGCGCAGCAAGGCCAGGTACAGGTCGAGCACGCGGGTCAGGGCGCGCTCGTCCAGGGCCAGGCGGCTGGTGGACAGCAGCGCCAGCGCCACCAGGTTGACCGGGTTGATAGCGGCCGCCTCGTTGAGGTGGCGGGCAACGGTTTCGCCCAGGCGGGTGGTGGTGGCGTTGAGCCAGGCCGGGCGGTACTGCGGGCCGTGGTCCTGTTCACGCCAGCCGGGTTGTTGCTGGTCGAGGAAACCGGCCAGGCGGATCGGCTCGCCAAAGTTCACGTACACCTGGCCAAAGCGCTGCCTGAGCGCGCCGAACACCTTGAAGATATCGAAGATCGACTCTTTCTTCTTGCTGGCACCGCGCAGCTCGCCCAGGTAGGTGCGGCCTTCGAGCACGCGCTCGTAGCCGATGTAAACCGGCACGAAAACGATCGGCGTACGCGACGAACGCAGGAAGCTGCGCAGGGTAATGGCCAGCATTCCGGTGCGCGGCTGCAGCATGCGCCCGGTGCGCGAGCGCCCGCCTTCGACGAAGTACTCGACCGGAAAGCCCTTGGTGTACAGGGTGTGCAGGTACTCGTTGAACACCGCGGTGTACAGCGGGTTGCCCTTGAACGTGCGGCGCATGAAGAAGGCGCCGCCACGGCGTAGCAGGTTACCCACCAGCGGCATGTTGAGGTTGATGCCCGCGGCCACGTGCGGCGGCGTCAGGCCGTTGCGGAACAGCAGGTACGACAGCAGCAGGTAGTCGATGTGGCTGCGGTGGCACGGCACATAGATCACTTCGTGGCCGGGTGCGATGCCTTGCACCTGCTCGATGTGGTTGACCTTGATGCCGTCGTAGATCTTGTTCCAGAACCAGCTCAGCACCACTTCGAGGAAGCGGATCGCGGTGTAGGTGTAGTCCGAGGCAATCTCGTTGCCATAGCGCAGGGCCTGGGCTTCGGCCTTGGCCAGCGGCAGGTTTTCGCGCTGCGCCTCTTCGACGATGGCCTGGCGCACCTGGGGCGCGTGGATCAGGCCTTTGACCAGGTTGCGCCGGTGCGAGATGTCCGGGCCGATGACTGCGGTCTTCAGGTTGCGAAAGTGCACGCGCATCAGGCGCTGGGCCATGCGTACGGTGCGTTCGTGGCCCTTGTTGTGCTGTACCAGTTCGCGCAGGTGAATGGGCGCGGAGAACTGCACCCGGGTCTTGCGCCCGAGGATCAGTACGGTCAGCAGCCGACGCAGGCGCCCGGTAACCGCCCAGCTGTCGGCGAACAGCAACTTCCACGGGCTGGATTCACTTGCCGGGGTCTGCCCCCAGAACACACTGACCGGAATGATCTGCGCATCCTCTTCGGCATGCTGGCTGACGGCGGCGACCAGGCGCTCCAGGGTGGGTGGGGCACCGCGCTTGTCATGGCGGCCGAGCCAGTCCGGGTCCGGGGTGAGGTAGAAGAATGCCGCAGGTTCCTGCAGCGGGCCAACCGCCACCGGCAGCACCGGGCGCGGCAGGCCCGCCTTGGTGCATTCATGGTCGAGCACGACCAGGTCGGTGAGCGCGGGCGAGGGCAAGGCATAGAACACCGGCCGGCTGCGGTCGAGCTTGAGGGTGAGGGAAGACTGGTTGATGGTCTCGGAGCGCACCCACAGGTACAACAGGCGACGCAGGGCGCCGAAGATCAGGCGGCGCAGGGGGGAACGGGTCATGGGGTGTGTGCCCTGGGGGTGGTTTTCAGGTGGGTATCCAGCCAATTAGTCTGCCGTATCCGCGCAAGTTCAGCAAAAATCGCCGAACGGCGCGACGGTCATCAAATTTTTTTGTTCTGTGTCATATACTCGGCCTGCCACTTGCAAGATATTTGCGCAAGCGGCGTCGACACAGGGAGGGACTCTGTGTCTGCAAGGCGATCTTCACAATAAAAATCCGGAGTAGTTCAGATGTCGTCTCGTGAGACTGGGAATGTAAAGTGGTTCAACGATGCCAAGGGTTATGGCTTCATTCAGCGCGAAGGTGGTGCGGATGTATTCGTCCACTATCGGGCGATCCGCGGTGAGGGGCATCGTACCCTGGTCGAAGGTCAGCGGGTGGAGTACGCCTGCGTGCAGGGCCAGAAAGGCCTGCAAGCCGAGGACGTAGTAGGGCTCTGAGCCTCATGCGGTAAGGCTTGCTGTGGGAGCTGGCTTGCCGGCGATCACCGGCGAAGCCGGTGCCAGGCACCGTGTTGCCTGCATCGCCGGCAAGCCGGGCTCCCACAAAGAATGCAGTGCATTCAGGTGCGCCAGGTGATTTCCTCTTCACCGTCGGCGCTGATGCGGACCCAGCGGTCGGCATCTTCTTCCCCATCTTCCTCCACCCAGCCACCTGGCGCGCAGCGCACTTCCACACCCAGTGCGGCAAATGCGGCGCGGGCGCAGGCAACGTCATCGGCCCACGGCGTCTGGTCGCTTTCCAGGTACAGGCTGTTCCATTTCCCTACAGCCTTGGGTAGCCAGGTGACCGGAATGTTACCGGCCTGGCATTTGAAGGTATGGCCTTTCTGCTTCCATTCGCTGCAGGGGCCGATTGCCTGGGCGAGCCACTCGGCAATCTGCTTGTGGTCGACGTCGGCGTCCTTCAGGTAGATCTCGATATCAGGTTGGCGCATAAGGGCTCCGGGTGTGCTCAGTCTTGGCGCACGAAATAGTCATAACGCATGGAAACCGTGACCTCGAACGGCTCGGGCTGGTCGATCACCCGGGCACGCTTTTCGGCACTGGCACGCCAGCCGTGCGGGGTCATGGCCAGCAGGTCGGCGCGGGCCTTGGGCGCGGCCAGGCTCAGGCGGAACTCCAGGGTTTCGCTGTGGGCATGGGCCATGCCTTCGGGGACCAGGGCCAAGTGTTTGTCGTCGGCGTAAGGGCGTACTTCATCGTAGAGCACTTCGCGCAGTTCCATCAGGTGGCCGCTGGTGGGGCCGACCCGCATCAGGCCGCCGCCCGGGCTGAGCAGGCGCTTGGCCTCGTCCCAGTCCAGCGGGCTGAATACGCTGGCGATGAACTGGCAGCTGGCGTCGGCAAGCGGCACGCGGGCCATGCTGGCGACCATCCAGGTAACCTCGGGCGCGCGACGGCAGGCACGCTTGACTGCCTCGCGGGAAATGTCCAGGGCATAGCCGTCGGCAGCCGGCAGTGCCTGGGCGATTTGCGCAGTGTAGTAACCCTCGCCACAGCCGATGTCCAGCCAGGCCTCGGGCTGGCGTTCGGCGGCCAGCTCGGCCAGGCGGCGCGCCACCGGCGCGTAGTGGCCGGCGTCGAGGAAATCGCGGCGGGCTTCGACCATGGCCTGGTTGTCACCCGGGTCGCGGCTGTTCTTGTGCTGCACCGGCAGCAGGTTCAGGTAACCCTGGCGGGCCCGGTCGAAGCGGTGGCCGGCCGGGCACACCACGCCGTTGTCGAGCCGGCTCAGCGGCGCCTGGCAAAGAGGGCAGGCGAGCATCAGGCGAGCAACCGGACCAGGGTCTGGTAATAGATTTCGGTCAGCAGGTCGAGATCGCTGGCCAGGATCCGCTCATCCACCTGGTGGATGGTGGCGTTGACCGGGCCGAGCTCGACCACCTGGGTGCCCATGGTGGCGATGAAGCGCCCATCGGAGGTACCGCCGCTGGTCGACGGCTGGGTGTCGCGGCCGGTGACGCCCTTGATGCTGGCCGAGACGGCGTCCAGCAATTCGCCCGGTTCGGTAAGGAACGGCAGGCCCGACAGCGCCCAGTCGATCGACCAGTCCAGCTCATGCTTGTCGAGGATCGCCGACACCCGCGCCTGCAGGCCTTCGACGGTGGACTCGGTAGAGAAACGGAAGTTGAACAGGGCGGTCAGCTCGCCGGGGACCACGTTGGTGGCGCCGGTGCCGGAATTGAGGTTGGAGATCTGGAAACTGGTCGGCGGGAAGAACGCATTGCCTTCGTCCCAGTGCTCGGCCGCCAGTTCCGCCAGGGCCGGAGCGGCCAAGTGGATCGGGTTGCGCGCCAGGTGCGGGTAGGCCACATGGCCCTGCTTGCCGCGCACGGTCAGCTTGGCGCCCAGCGAGCCACGGCGGCCGTTCTTGACCACGTCACCCAGCAGGGTGGTGCTGGAGGGTTCGCCGACGATGCACCAGTCCAGGCGCTCGTTGCGTGCTTTCAGGCGCTCGACCACGGCCTTGGTGCCATGGTGGGCCGGGCCTTCCTCGTCGCTGGTGATCAGGAACGCGACCTTGCCGCGGTGGTCCGGGTAGTCCTGCACGAAGCGCTCGCTGGCAATCACCATGGAGGCCAGGCTGCCTTTCATGTCGGCGGCGCCACGACCGCAGAGCATGCCGTCGGCGTCGATCAGCGCTTCGAACGGCTCATGCTGCCATTGCTGCACCGGGCCGGTGGGTACCACGTCGGTGTGGCCGGCGAAGCACAGCACCGGGCCATCCTGGCTGCCGTGGGTGGCCCAGAAATTGTCGACGTCCTCGATGCGCATCGGCTCGAGCTGGAAGCCTACGGCGCCCAAGCGGTTCATCATCTGCGCCTGGCAGTCGGCGTCGACGGGGGTGACCGAGGGGCGACGGATCAGGTCGCAGGCCAGTTGAAGGGTAGGCGAGAGCTCGGCAGGGGCCGTCATGGGGAACTCCGGGGCAAGGCAAGGCGGGGAAATCTGAGGGCGTTATCTTATATCAAACCGTCAGGCCAATGGGGCCGCTTTGCGGCCCATCGCGACACAAGGCCGCTCCTACAGGCGATCTCGCCATATCTGACGGGA
This sequence comes from Pseudomonas sp. s4, assembly GCF_046764235.1. Lineage (NCBI taxonomy): Bacteria > Pseudomonadati > Pseudomonadota > Gammaproteobacteria > Pseudomonadales > Pseudomonadaceae > Pseudomonas > Pseudomonas sp. s4. The sequence continues at coordinate 1,346,090 of NZ_CP177209.1, forward strand.
TGCGATCCCCTGTAGGAGCGGCCTTGTGTCGCGATAGGGGCGCAAAGCGCCCCCGGCATTCTCAGGCCTGCTGCGGCTCGGCGGCCTTTTCCCCAGGCTTGGGCAGCGAAGACAGGAACGCCATCACCAGCGCCGCCACATAAGGCAACGATTGCACCAGCAACATCGCCACCCAGAAGCGCATGTCCGAACTCGGCAGCCCCTGTACCAGGTAGATGCCCAGCGCGGCGCCCCACAGCAGCAACATGATGAACAGCTCTTCCCGAGCCTCGGAAATCGCCACCAGCAGCCCGTGGCTGTCGGCGTTTTTCGGTGTGCGGAAGAACGGCATGCTGCTGGTGAAGAACCCGTACAGCACCGCCTTGGCGATGGTATGCGACAGTGCCAGCCCGGCCAGCGCCGCAGCAAAGGCATCTTTCAGGTTCACCCCTACCGCGCGGCGGTAGAGGAAGATGATCTTGCCGACCTTGAAGAAGAACAGTGCCAGCGGCGGAATGGCAAAGATCATCAGCGGCGGGTCGACCCGGTGCGGCACGATGATCATCGCCGCCGACCACAGCAGCGCGCCGATGGTGAAGAAGATGTTCATGCCATCGGCGATCCACGGCAGCCAGCCGGCCAGGAAGTGGTAGCGCTGGCCGCGGGTCAGCTCGCTGCCCTTGCCGCGCAGCAGGGCGCTGGCGTGGTGCTTGATGATCTGGATGGCGCCGTAGGCCCAGCGGAAGCGTTGCTTCTTGAAGTCGATGAAGGTGTCGGGCATCAGGCCCTTGCCGTAGCTGTTGTGGGCATAGGCGGCCGACAGGCCCTTCTCGAATACCCGCAAGCCCAGTTCGGCGTCCTCGCAGATGCACCACTCGGCCCAGCCCAGCTCTTCCAGCACGCTGCGGCGGGTCATGGTCATGGTACCGTGCTGGATGATCGCGTCACGGTCGTTGCGGGTGACCATGCCGATGTGGAAGAAGCCCTTGTACTCGCTGTAGCACAGCTTCTTGAAGGCGCTTTCGTGCTGGTCGCGGTAGTCCTGCGGCGACTGCACCACGGCAATCTTCGGGTCGGCGAAGTGCGGCACCATGTGCTTGAGCCAGTTGCGGTCGACGCAGTAGTCCGAGTCGATCACCGCGATCACCTCGGCGTCTTTGGCGGTGTGCGGGATCAGGTAGTTCAGCGCGCCGCCCTTGAAACCGGCCAGGGGCGCGACGTGGAAGAACCTGAAGCGCTCGCCGAGCTTCTCGCAATGGGCCTTGAGCGGCTCCCACACGGCCGGGTCCTTGGTGTTGTTGTCGATCACCAGCACTTCGTAGTCTGGGTAATCCAGCGCGGCCAGGGCATCGAGGGTCTGTTTGACCATCTCCGGCGGCTCGTTGTAGCACGGCACATGCACCGATACCTTGGGCCGGTAGGCGCTATCGGCCTGCACCGGCAGGAATTCGCGCCGGCGCTTGTGTATCCATACTGCCTCGGCCAGTTCGTGGGCCTCGGTCAGCAGCACGATGAACACGCCCAGCGCGCCGAGGGCAAGCAGCACGCCTACGGTCAGGCTGAACCAGGTGCTGTATTGCTGGCTGTAGTCGTAGGCGATCCATACCAGCACCGACCCGCACAGGAAGGTGATGAAGGTCAGGAAGGTGCGGCCGCGCTGGCGCAGGGCCGAACCGTCGATGAAAAGTACCATCAGGGCGATCATCGCCAGCACTACCGAGGCCACCGCCAGGGCGCGCCATTGCGGTATCGCCACCACCGGGCCGTCAAAGTTGAATTTTTGCTGGCGTTCGGCGTTGTACACGCCCCAGTAGGCGCCCACCGAGCCTTCGTCGCTGGCCTTCCACGGCTGGTCGTAGGCTTCGATGACGAAGTAATTGTAACCACGGCGGTTGAGGGTGTTGACCAGGGTACGCAGGTAGATGGCCTGGTCAGCCTGGGTGGCATCGGCGCCGCCGCGCATGCGGCCGTTGCTCGGCCAGCCGACTTCCGACAGCAGCAGGGGTTTGCGCGGGAACTGGTGCTTCAGCTCGCGGGCACGGTCGAGCACGAACTCGACCGAATCCTTCATCGGCACGAACTCCCAGTACGGCAGGATGTGCGCGGCAATCAGGTCGACGTGCTTGGCCAACTGCGGGTTTTCCTTCCAGATGTGCCATTGCTCACTGGTGGTCACCGGCACCTTGACCGCTGCGCGTACCCGGTCCAGGTACTTGATCAGGTTTTCCGGGGTGACTTCTTCGCGGAACAGCGCCTCGTTGCCGACCACCACCCGCACCACGCTGCGCGAGGTGTTGGCCAGCTGGATGGCCGTGGCGATTTCGCGTTCGTTGCGCTCCAGGTCCGGGCTGATCCAGATGCCCAGCGTCACCCGTAGGCCGAATTCCTCGGCCAGGCGCGGGATATCCGCCTGGGTGCCCTCCACGGTGTAGATCCGGATGCTGTCGGTCAGTTTGCTCAACTGTTCCAGGTCCTGGCGCATCTCGTCGTCACTGGGGTACTGGCCCTTCTGCGGGCTTTCGCCCAGGCGGAACGGTGAATACGAGAAGCCAGAGATCTGCTCTGGCCAGGCGGGGGCGGAGACCGGGCGGTTGATCAGGGCCCAGAACCCGGTGAACAACGCGGCGATGGCCAGGACCACGACCAGGTTCAGGCCGAATTTACGTGAAGACATTGTCGTCCATATGTGTCGAAGTGATACGACATTAAAGCAGGGTTGGTAGTCTCTTTCCTAACGATGCAGGCCATGGGCCCGCTGGCATATAATGCGCGCCGGTTTTTTGGGGTATGAACATGAGCACAGAAGATCCACGCTTCGCCGGCGTTGCCCGGCTGTATGGCGACCAGGGGTTGCACCGTCTGGGCCAGGCCCATGTGGCCGTGGTCGGTATTGGCGGGGTAGGCTCGTGGGCGGCGGAAGCGCTGGCACGCAGTGGCGTGGGCGAGATCACCCTGTTCGACCTTGACGATGTGTGCGTCAGCAACACCAACCGCCAGGCCCATGCCTTGGAAGGGCAGGTGGGGCGGCCCAAGGTCGAGGTCATGGCCGAGCGCCTGCGGGCGATCAACCCGGGGTGTACGGTGCATGCTGTCGCTGACTTCGTCACCCGCGACACCATGGTCGAGTACATCACCGAGAACCTCGACTGTGTGATCGACTGCATCGACAGCGTCATGGCCAAGGCGGCGCTGATTGCCTGGTGCCGGCGGCGCAAGATCGCCATCGTCACCACGGGGGGCGCCGGTGGGCAGATCGACCCGACACAGATCCAGATCGCCGACCTGAACAAGACCTTCAACGACCCGCTGGCCTCGCGGGTGCGTTCCACCCTGCGCCGCGACTACAACTTCTCGCGCAATGTCAGCCGCAACTATGGCGTGCCATGCGTGTTCTCCAGTGAACAGCTGCGCTACCCCAAGGGCGATGGCAGCGTTTGCCTGCAGAAAAGCTTCGTGGGCGAGGGCGTGCGGTTGGACTGCGCGGGTGGCTTTGGCGCGGTGATGATGGTGACCGCGACCTTTGGCATGGTGGCGGCGAGCAAGGCGGTGGAAAAACTGGTAGCGGGGGCGCGGCGGCCTTCGGAGCGGGTCAAGCCTGAATAGACCGCGTGGGCTTCTTCGCGGGCTTGCCCGCTCCCACAGGTACTGCATCTCTCTCCAGAAAGGTGAAGGTCCTGTGGGAGCGGGCGAGCCCGCGAAGAGGCCAGCACCGATTCAACGGTTGGACGCCAGCTCCGCCATCCGCTGCAACACCGCATGCAGCCCATTGCTGCGCGATGGCGAAAGCTGGCGCTCCAGGCCCAGCTGAGTGAACCACTCACGCAGATCGAGCCCGGCGAGTTCTTCACTGGCCAATCCCTGCACCCGCACCAGCAACAACGCCAGCAGCCCACGCAACAGGCGTGCATCGCTGCTGGCCTTGAACCGCCACAGGCCCTCGACCTGCTCGGCCACCAGCCATACCAGGCTTTCGCAGCCATGTACCCGGTTGGCCTCGGTCTTTTCAGTGTCAGCCAGCGGTTCCATCCGGTCGCCCCACTGCATCAGCAGCCGCGCACGCTGTTCCCAGCCCTTGCCCTGCTCGAAAGCTTCCAGCGCCTGGCGCGCCTGATCCGGCAGGGTCATCGCAACAGCTCCAGGCCTTGATCCAGCGCCGCGAAGAAGCGCTGCAAGTCATCGCTGTCGTTATACAGCCCCAATGACACGCGGATCGCACCCTCCAGGCCCAGGCCCTGCAGCAGCGGCATGGCACAGTGGTGCCCGGCACGCACGGCAATGCCTTGCTCGGTCAGCAGGTGGGCGATGTCGGCGTTATGCACGCCGTCGATGACGAAACTGGCAAGGGCCGCCTGTGGCGTGCCCAGGATGCGCACGCCATCGCGGTCCGCCAGGCCACGCAGCAGGTACTGGTGCAGGCTGGTTTCATGGGATTCGAGCGCCTGGGCATCGAGGCTGGCCAGGTAGTCCAGGGTTGCACCCAGGCCGATCACCCCGGCGATCGGCGGCGTGCCTGCCTCGAACCCCAGCGGCGCCGGGCGGAAGCTGGCGCTGTGGTATTCGGCCAGTTGCACCATCTCGCCACCGAACTGCCAGTGGTGCAGCAGTTCCAGCGCCTGGCTGCGGCCGTACAGCACACCGACGCCTTCCGGGCCGTACAGCTTGTGGCTGGAGAACACATAGAAGTCGCAGCCAAGCTGCTGCACATCATGGCGGCCATGCACCACGCCCTGGGCACCGTCGACCACGGTCAGTGCGCCTTGGGCGCGGGCATGGGCCAGCAGCGCCGGCAGCGGCTGCCAGGTACCCAGTACGTTGGACAGCTGGCTCACCGCCAGCACCCGGGTGCGCGGGCCGATCAGTTGCAGCGCCTGGTCCAGGTCGATGCGGCCATGGGCGTCCAGCGGCAGCACCACCAGGCGCAGGTTGCGCCGGCGCGCCAGCTGTTGCCAGGGCAGCAGGTTGGCATGGTGCTCCAGGGCACTGACGGCAATTTCGTCACCGGCCTCGAAGCGGTGTTCCAGGCCATAGGCCAGCAGGTTCAGCGCCGAAGTGGCACCGTGGGTGAAGATGATCTGCCGCGAGTCTGCCGCATTGAGCCAGGCGGCAACCTTGTCGCGGCTGGTTTCGAAGGCCTGGGTCGCCAGTGCGCCGGGCAAGTGCTGGGCACGGTGCACGTTGGCTGCGCCATGGCCGTAGTAATGGCTAAGGGCATCGAGCAGGGCTTGCGGCTTCTGGGTGGTGGCGGCGCTGTCCAGGTAGGTCTGGTGCTGCCGTTGCAGGGCGGCGATGGCGGGAAAATCGGCACGCCAGGGGGAGGGCTGAAACATGGTCGCGGGGCCTGGAATGAAAATCGGGTCTGGCGTGGTGCCAGACCCGATCTTAACATTTCAAACGCTGAGAATCCGCTGTTCGCGAGCAAGCTCGCTCCGGCAGCGGTTGAAGGGTTCTCAGTTGTGCGCGTGCAGCGCCTCGTTCAGCTCGATGGCCGACTTGTGGGTCTTGCACTCCACCGCGCCGTTCAGCGAGTTGCGGCGGAACAGCAGGTCGGTCTGGCCGGCCAGGTCGCGGGCCTTGACCACTTTGACCAGCTGGTTGTTCTCGTCCAGCAGGTTCACCTTGGTACCGGCGGTGATGTACAGGCCGGCTTCGACGGTGTTGCGGTCGCCCAGCGGAATGCCGATACCGGCGTTGGCGCCGATCAGGCAGCCTTCGCCAACCTTGATGACGATGTTGCCGCCACCGGACAGGGTGCCCATGGTCGAGCAGCCGCCGCCCAGGTCCGAGCCCTTGCCGACGAATACGCCAGCGGAAACGCGGCCTTCGATCATGCCCGGGCCTTCGGTGCCGGCGTTAAAGTTGACGAAGCCTTCGTGCATGATGGTGGTGCCTTCGCCGATGTAGGCGCCCAGGCGCACTCGGGCAGTGTCGGCGATACGCACGCCTGCCGGGACCACGTAGTCGGTCATTTTCGGGAACTTGTCCACCGAGAACACTTCCAGCAGCTCGCCCTTCAGGCGCGCTTCCAGTTGCAGTTCGGCGAGTTCGGCCAGGTCGACCGCGCCCTGGTTGGTCCAGGCCACGTTCGGCAGCAGCGGGAAGATGCCAGCCAGGCTCACGCCGTGCGGCTTGACCAGGCGGTGCGACAGCAGGTGCAGCTTGAGGTAGGCCTCTGGCGTCGAGGTCAGCGCGGCGTCTTCGGCCAGCAGGGTGGCGACCAGCGGCTTGTGGCTTTCGGCCAGGCGGGTCAGCAGGGCGGCTTGGGTGGCATCCACACCTTTCACGGCTTCGGCCAGTTGCGCGGCCTGGGCGTTGCTGAAGGCGATGGCCTGGTTGCCACCTTGGTAACCGAGAACAGGGGCTACTGCAGCGACCAGTTCGGCGCTCGGGTTGAGCAGTGGTTGTGCGTAGAACACTTCCAGCCAGGCGCCCTGGCGGTTCTGGGAGCCGACACCGAAGGCCAGGCTGAACAGGGTATTGGACATGTGATTACCTCGTGCGAAATAGGGTAGGGGCTCAGGCCAGGGCAGCGGCGTACAGGTCGGGCTTGAAGCCGACCAGGGTACGCGCGCCAAGGTCGAGCACCGGGCGCTTGATCATCGACGGCTGGGCCAGCATCAGCTCGACGGCCTTGGCCTGGTCGAGGTCGGCCTTGCTGGCGTCGTCCAGCTTGCGGAAGGTGGTGCCGGCACGGTTGAGGATGACTTCCCAGCCGTGTTCCTCGCACCAGCGGTTCAGGCTGTCACGGTCGATGCCTTGGGCCTTGTAGTCGTGGAATTCGTAGGCGATGGCCTGGTCTTCGAGCCAGGTACGTGCCTTTTTCATGGTGTCACAGGCTTTGATGCCGTAGAGCGTGTAGGTCATTGTGTGCATTGGGGATAACAGGCTGCCCCAATCTCTCCGTTTTCCGATTTCAGTCGCGGGATTATGCGGGAACGATCCTGTGAGCGCCACGGGTGTGCATGTCTTGGGTCTTGCAGTGTGTCGGAGACCGAGCGCCGCCCGCGCGGCGCATCGCCGGCAAGCCAGCTCCCACATCTGTTTCGGGCCAGTTATTCCTGCACCTCAGCCGCGCGAACCCTTAGTGCATGACTGAATTTTGGTGAGAAGCAGAAGCGATACCTTCAATATCGAAGGGAACAAACAGGGCGGGCAGCGGTAATTTCACAGAAGAGACTGGCCCGAAACAGATGTGGGAGCTGGCTTGCCGGCGATGCGCCGCGCGGGCGGCGCTCGATCTCAGCATCACCTCAACTTCAAGGCATACAGTTCCAAGGCAACACCCGGTCAAGCCTGCACCATTGTTAAGTATGTGCAACTTGCGTACGTTTTCTCTATGGCCATCACTGTGGAAGTCGAGGCGCGAAAAACGAAGCGATCGGTCAAGCAGAGGAGCAAATGAATGAAAAAGCGTGATTTGTTTGCCGAAATGATGAGCGGCATCGACGAGATGAAAGCGCAGCGCGAGGGGAAGATCACCCTGCGCCAGCATCATGTAAAGGCATTGGATGCACCCAAGGTTACTCCGCAGGAGATTGTCGCCATACGTGAGGGGCTGCGTATGTCGCAGGAGGTATTTGCCAGGTGCATCAGGACGAAGGCAGCAACGCTCCGGAACTGGGAGCAGGATAAAGCCAGCCCGAACCCTCAGGCGGCAATGTTGCTCAAGTTGGTTGAAAAATACCCGGATATGCTGGAGCGGCTTGAAGCGGTGTAAACATTTGGAATTACCCAGACCCGCTTCGGCGGGTCTATTTTTTCGCTTGAGACGCATCGTGTTACATATTCGTGGTTCCCTTGCGACTATTGTGCAGCGGCCCCGAATCGCCCACCGCCGCTAACATATTGTTTCAATGGCGATGTTTCGCCCTGTTGTCGTTTCTGGTTCACAAAGGAAGCTTTCCCGGATGCAGTCCGCCTACACCGTCCTCATCCTGCTGACGCTGGTCAGCGTGTCGAAGCTGGTCGGCCGCATGATTCCGCTGCCCTTGCCGCTGGTACAGATCGCCGCTGGTGCCTTGCTCGCTTGGCCGACACTGGGCCTGCATGTGGCACTGGACCCCGAGCTGTTCCTGTTCCTGTTCCTGCCACCGTTGCTGTTCGCCGACGGCTGGCGCATTCCCAAGCGTGAGTTGTGGCGCATTCGTGGGCCGGTGGTGGCGCTGGCCGTGGGCCTGGTGCTGTTTACCGTGGTTGGGGCCGGTTACTTCATTCACTGGCTGCTGCCGAGCATCCCGCTGCCCGTGGCCTTCGCCCTGGCCGCAGTGTTGTCGCCAACCGACGCCGTGGCGGTTTCGGCCATTACCCAGGACCGCCTGCCCACCCCGCTGATGCACATGCTCCAGGGCGAGGCCCTGATGAACGATGCCTCGGGCCTGGTGACCTTCAAGTTCGCCCTGGCGGCGGCGATCACCGGGGTGTTCTCGCTGACCGATGCAAGCTTCAGCTTTGTGCTGGTCGCCTTGGGCGGCCTGGCGGTGGGCGTGGGCCTGAGCTGGCTGATCGGCCGCCTGCGTGCCTGGATGATCGCTCGCGGCTGGGATGACCCGGCCACCCACGTGGTGTTCATGTTGCTGCTGCCCTTCGCTGCCTACGTGCTGGCCGAGCGCCTGGGCGTATCGGGCATCCTTTCGGCGGTGGCCGCCGGCATGATGCAGAGCTGGCTGGACCTGCTGCCACGGCAGACCAGCACGCGCCTGCTCAACCGCAGCGTATGGTCGCTGCTGGAGTTCGCTTTCAACGGCCTGATCTTCCTGCTGCTGGGCCTGCAGTTGCCGGACATCATCAAGGCCGTGGTCAGCCATGAGCCCACCGTCTGGCCGACCCTGGCCTGGCGCTGCCTGGACGTGGTGGCGATCTTTGTGGCGCTGATCTTGCTGCGGTTCATCTGGGTCCAGAGCATCTGGCGCTTGATCGATGTGGTACGCCGCTGGCGCGGCAAGCCGGCGCTGGTGCTGGTGCCCACGGCGCGCTCGTGCTGGCTGCTGACCCTGGGCGGTGTGCGCGGAGCGGTCACCCTGGCCGGCGTGATGTCGATCCCGTTGCTGATGGGAGCAGGCAAGGCCTTCCCGGAGCGTGACCTGCTGATCTTCATTGCGGCCGGTGTGATCCTGTTGTCATTGATCAGCGCCTGTATCGCGCTGCCGCTGTTGCTGCGCGGGGTGACCAAGAGCCCTGACGAGCGCTTGCACCAGGAAGTGCAGGAGGCCTGGCGACGCACGGCCGAGGCGGCGATCCATGCGCTGGAGGCAGAGGAAGTGATCGACAGCAATGCGCCGCAGGATGCCGCGCAGGCGACCCTGGCGACCGAGTTGAAGGCGCGCTTGATGGCGGAATACCGCGATGAGCTGGACAGCTACAACAACAGCGCCGAGGCCAAGGCCCTGGCCGAGCAGATGGACCTGCTGGAGCGGCGTTTGCGCCTGCGGGCGCTGCGGGCCCAGCGGCTGGAGCTGTATGAACTGCATCGCCAGCATCTGGTGGGGGATGAAGTGGTGCGGCAGGTGCTGGGTGAGCTGGATATGAGTGAAGCGAACCTGGGGTCAGTCAGGTAGACCCCAAGGGGCCGCTTTGCGGCCCTGTGGGAGCGGGTTTACCCGCGAATCAGGCGACGCGGTGCATGGCACCGGCTGTGCCGGTGTTCGCGGGTAAAACCGCTCCTACAGGTACTGCACAACACTCGAGAGTTGTACGGCCCCTGTCGAATCAGCGGTTCTGCAGGAATTCGCGAATCCGCTCCGCCGCCTCGATGCACTCGGCCAGCGGTGCAACCAGTGCCATGCGCACACGCCCGGCGCCCGGGTTCACGCCATCCACTTCACGCGACAGGTACGACCCCGGTACCACCGTCACATGCTGAGCCTCGAACAGGTCGCGGCTGAACTCGGCATCGCTGCCGGGCACCTTGGCCCACAGGTAGAAGCTGCCATCCGGGCGCTGCACATCCAGCACCGGCTGCAGGATATCCAGCACGGCGTCGTACTTGGCGCGGTACTGGTCGCGGTTTTCACGCACATGCGCCTCGTCCTGCCAGGCAGCGATACTGGCCAGCTGGGTTTGTACCGGCATGGCGCAGCCGTGGTAGGTACGGTACAGCAGGAACGGCTTGATGATCTCGGCGTCACCGGCGACGAAGCCCGAGCGCAGGCCCGGCAGGTTGGAGCGCTTGGACAGGCTGTGGAATACCACGCAGCGCTTGAAGTCGCTGCGGCCCAGTTCCGCACAGGCGGTCAGCAGGCCTGGTGGCGGGGCATCCTCGTCGAAGTACAACTCGCTGTAGCACTCGTCGGCGGCAATCACGAAGTCGTGCTCGTCGGCCAGGGCAATCAGCTTCTTCAGGGTGTCCATCGGCACCAGTGCGCCGGTGGGGTTGCCCGGCGAGCACAGGAACAGGATCTGGCAACGCTTCCACACTTCAGCCGGCACGGCGTCGAAGTCGGGGTTGAAACCGTTGCTTTCCAGGCACGGCAGGTAGTGCGGGGTGGCACCGGCCAGCAGCGCTGCGCCTTCGTAGATCTGGTAGAACGGGTTGGGGCTGACCACCAGGCCGTCATCGGCGCGGTTGACCACGGCCTGGGTGAAGGCGAACAGCGCTTCACGGGTGCCGTTGACCGGCAGGATGTGGTGGTCGGCATCCAGCCAGCCGGCCGGTACGCCGAAGCGCCGCTCGCACCACTGGCCAATGGCCTGGCGCAGGGCGGGCAGGCCGATGGTGCTTGGGTACACTGCCAGCTTGTCGAGGTTGTCGGCCATGGCCTGGGCGACGAACACCGGCGATTCGTGCTTCGGCTCACCGATCGACAGCGCGATGGCGCGCTTGTCCGCCGCAGGCTTCACGCTGCCCAGCAGGGCGCGGAGTTTCTCGAACGGGTAGGGCTGAAGCTGGGTCAAGGCATGGTTCATCGGCGCAAGGTCTCGTCAATCGTCTAGTCGTTAAAAGGTCACGCGGGTGGGGCTGGCATCGCTGGCCTGGCCGGCCTGCAACTGCTGGACGATGGCCTCCTGCAGTCGGCTGCACAGCTGTGGGTCGGACAGCGGCTGGTTGTCGGCATCGGTGATGAAGAACACGTCTTCCACCCGCTCGCCAAGGGTGGCGATCTTGGCGTTCTGCAGCGACAGGTCGAACTCCAGGAAGATCCGCCCCAGCCGGGCCAGCAGGCCTGGGCGGTCGGGCGCGGTGATTTCGAGGATGGTCACCGGCCGCTGGGCATCGTTGAGGATGGTCACCTGTGGCGGGAAGTCGAAGTGCTTGAGCTGGCGCGGTACCCGGCGCTGGATGATGGTCGGGTAGTCCTCGGGGTTGCGCAGCGCTTCGGTCAGGCCGTCGCGAATCTGCTTGACCCGCTGCGGGTTGTCGCCGATCGAGCCGCCGTCGTTGTCCAGCACGATGTAGGTGTCGAGGGTGAACTGGCTGCTCGAGGTGATGATTCGCGCGTCATGAATGTTCAGGTTCAGCTGCGACATGGCTGCCACCGTGACGGCGAAGAAGTCGTGCTGGTCGGGGGCATAGATGAAGATCTGCGTGCCACCCTCGAACTCGCGCTGGGTGGTTTCCTTGATCAGCACCAGCGGCCCGCCATCGGCTGGCTGCTGGAGGATCGCGTCACTGTGCCAGGCCACGTCGGCAGCGGTGTGCTTGAGGAAGTAGTCATCCCCCAGCTGCGACCACAGTTGCTCGACATCGTCCGGGTCGGTGCCTTCGCGCACCAGGATATCCAGCGCCGCCGATTGGGTCTGGCGAATCTGCTCTTCGCGGTCCAGCGGGTTTTCCAGGCCTCGGCGCAGGGCGCGTTTGGTCTCGGTGTACAGCTGGCGCAGCAGGCTGGCCCGCCACGAGTTCCACAGGCTGGGGTTGGTGGCGTTGATATCGGCCACGGTCAGCACGTACAGGTAGTCCAGGCGTGTCTCGTCGCCCACGTGCAGGGCAAAATCGTTGATTACCTGAGGGTCGGACAGGTCCTTGCGTTGGGCGGTGGTCGACATCACCAGGTGGTTCAGCACCAGCCAGACGATCAGCCGGCTGTCCCAGGCCGGCAACTGGTGGCGCTCGCAGAACTTCTGCGCATCCACCGCGCCCAGCTCGGAATGGTCGCCCTGGCGGCCCTTGCCGATGTCGTGGTACAGGCCGGCCAGGTAGATCAGCTCGGGCTTGGGCAGGCGGCCCATGAGCTTGCTGGCCAGCGGGAATTTCTCGGACACCGGGGTGTATTGCAGCTTGCGCAGGTGCTTGATGAGGTTGAGGGTGTGCGCATCGACCGTATAGATGTGGAACAGGTCGTGCTGCATCTGCCCGACGATCAGGCCGAACTCCGGCAGATAGCGGCCAAGGATGCCGTAGCGGTTCATCCGCCGCAGGTTGCGGTGTATACCGATTTCACACTTGAACAGCTCGATGAACAGGCTGGTGTTGCGGATATCGGTGCGGAAAGTGTCGTCGATCAGGTGCCGGTGTTCGCGCAGCAGCCGCACCGTATCGGCGCGTACGCCCTTGATCTCGGGGTGCTGAGCCATCAGCACGAAGATTTCCAGCATTGCGAACGGTGTGCGCCTGAACACGTTCGGCCTGACTGCCTCTATATAGCCATCATGCAGGCGGAAGCGCGCATTCAGCGGCTGGGTGGTGCCGCTGTCGTCATCGGCGAGGATGACCTCCTCGAAGTGCTGGATGATCAAGTCGCACAGCTGGCTGATGCTCATCACCACCCGGTAGTACTGCTGCATGAACTGCTCGATCGCCCGCTTGGGGTTGTCGTCGCTGTAGCCCAGCAGCGCTGCGATGCTGCGCTGATGGTCGAACAGCAGGCGATCCTCGGCGCGCCCGGCCAGCATGTGCAAGGCGTAGCGCACCCTCCACAGGAAGTCCTGGGACGAGGCCAGCAGTTCGTTCTCGCTTTCCAGCAGGAAGCCTTCGCCGGCCAGCGCGTGCAGATTGAGGGTGCCGTACTGGCGGCGGGCCACCCACAGCACTGTCTGGATATCGCGCAGGCCACCGGGTGAACCTTTCACGTTGGGTTCGAGGTTGTACTCGGTGTCGTTGTACTTGTGATGGCGGGCCTTGAGTTCGGCGCGCTTGGCCAGGAAGAAGTCCTTGCTCGGCCACATGTGCGCAGTGCTGGTCACCTCAAGCATGCGTTGGCGCAGCGCCTCGGGACCGGCAATGGTGCGGCTTTCCATCAGGTTGGTGATGACCGTCAGGTCGGCGCGGGCCTGCTCGGCGCACTCGTCGACGGTGCGCACGCTCTGGCCTACTTCCAGGCCGATGTCCCAAAGCAGGGTGAGAAACCGCTCGATGGCGTCGCGGTACTGCTCGTGTTCGGCAGCACCCAGCAGGATCAGCAGGTCGATGTCCGAATGCGGGTGCAGCTCGCCGCGTCCGTAGCCACCCACCGCGACCAGGGCGATGCCGCTCTGGTCACCCCAGTCGAACTGGTTCCAGGCCTGTTGCAGGATGTTGTCGACGAGCCAGGCGCGGGCCTCGATCAGTGGGCGGATTTCGCTGCCACTGCGGAAACGCTTGTCGAGCACCTCGCCGGCCTGGCGGATGGCTTTCTTGAAGGCGGCGATGGGGCTCGCCTTGAGGGCCAGTTCCGCCTGGAACTGGCCGCGGTCGAACAGCTCGGGGTCCACCTGGGGCATCGCGTCACGTTCCTGTCGTAGGGTGGCCTGTGGGAGTGCGGTCAGGCCGAGGTGCGCGGGATGGTGTCGTCCTTGCGCAGGGTGAAGATCTCGTAGCCGGTCGCGGTCACCACCAGGGTGTGCTCCCACTGGGCCGAGAGTTTGCGGTCCTTGGTGATGGCGGTCCAGCCGTCGCCCAGTACCTTGGTGTCGGCCTTGCCCTGGTTGATCATCGGCTCGATGGTGAAGGTCATGCCTTCCTTCAGCTCCATGCCGGTGCCGGCGCGGCCGTAGTGCAGGATCTGCGGCTCTTCGTGGAACACCTTGCCGATGCCATGGCCACAGAACTCGCGTACCACCGAGAAACCGTTCTTTTCAGCGTGCTTCTGGATCACTTCGCCGATGTCGCCCAGTCGGCAGCCCGGCTTGACCAGTTCGATGGCCTTGTACATGCACTCCTGGGTCACCTTGGACAGGCGCTCGGCCCATACCGGCACGGTGCCGACGTGGAACATGCGGCTGGTATCGCCGTGGTAGCCGTCCTTGATCACGGTGACGTCGATGTTCAGCGTGTCACCGTCCTTGAGCGGCTTGTCGTTGGGGATGCCGTGGCAGACCACATGGTTGATCGAGGTGCAGATCGACTTCGGGTAGCCCTTGTAGTTGAGCGGTGCCGGGATGGCCTGCTGGACGTTGACGATGTAGTCGTGGCACAGGCGGTCCAGCTCTTCGGTGGTGACACCGGGCTTGACGTGTTCCTCGATCATTTCCAGCACCTCGGCGGCCAGGCGGCCGGCGATGCGCATCTTCTCGATGTCTTCTGCGGTCTTGATGGTGACGGTCATTACAGGCTCTCTACAGCGCCGTGCACGGCGCGAACAAACGGGAAAGGCCGGATTCTAGCAGAGCAGGGCGCCGATCGGTCGGGATAAAGGCGGCAATGCTGCTGTCTACAGCTGGCATTCTGGCGCGAAAGCCGGGGTGCTGCAAAAACCGCTGACGGACGCAACGGTATCCGGGTTCCGTTCGGTCGCGGTCTGTGGTATAAAATGCGCCGCTTTCGGGGACGACCCCGTCAGCACTTAACCCACACACGTGTCGACACGATGACCTGGGTGCCCCGAGTTGCAGAATTCGCGGGTTGGTCATTGGGATACGTGGAGGCCCAACCCGACTTATCAAGGAACTATCATGTCCCAAGTCAACATGCGCGATATGCTGAAGGCCGGTGTGCACTTCGGCCACCAGACCCGTTACTGGAACCCGAAAATGGGCAAGTACATTTTCGGCGCGCGTAACAAGATCCACATCGTCAACCTGGAAAAAACCCTGCCAATGTTCAACGACGCTCTGTCGTTCGTAGAGCGCCTGGCCCAGGGCAAGAACAAGATCCTGTTCGTCGGTACCAAGCGTTCCGCCGGCAAGATCGTCGCCGAGCAAGCTGCTCGTTGCGGTTCGCCGTACGTTGACCACCGTTGGTTGGGCGGCATGCTGACCAACTACAAGACCATCCGCGCTTCGATCAAGCGCCTGCGCGACCTGGAAACCCAGGCCGAAGACGGCACTTTCGCCAAGCTGACCAAGAAAGAAGCCCTGATGCGCTCCCGCGACCTGGAAAAACTGGATCGCAGCCTGGGCGGCATCAAGGACATGGGTGGTCTGCCAGACGCTCTGTTCGTTATCGACGTTGATCACGAGCGCATCGCGATCACCGAAGCCAACAAGCTGGGCATCCCGGTAATCGGCGTTGTCGATACCAATAGCAGCCCGGAAGGTGTTGACTACATCATCCCAGGTAACGATGACGCCATCCGCGCTATCGAGCTGTACATGACTTCGATGGCTGACGCAGTCATCCGCGGCCGCAACAACGTTGCCGGCGGCACCGAAGTTTACGCTGAAGAAGCGGCTGCACCTGCTGCCGAGTAATTAGACGCTAGCGTCGACTTGGCACGCAAAAAGGGGGCTCTGCCCCCTTTTTGCCACCTTGAAATCCTGCTGTCAGCATCGGCCCCGCATCATGGGCCCGCTGAGATAAACACAGTGGATTTGCAGAATTGAACGCCCGTGACGAACGGGTGGAATGGTTGAAAAACTTTCCAAGAGGATTTTGAAATGGCAGCAATTACTGCAGCGCTGGTCAAAGAACTGCGCGAGCGTACCGGCGAAGGCATGATGGATTGCAAGAAGGCCCTGGAAAAGGCCGGCGGCGACATCGAAAAAGCCATTGACGACATGCGTGCCTCGGGCGCCATCAAGGCCGCCAAAAAGGCTGGCAACGTCGCTGCTGAAGGCGCTATCGCCGTCAAGACCGACGGTAAATCCGCCGTCCTGCTGGAAGTGAACTCGCAGACCGACTTCCTGGCCCTGCAAGACGACTTCAAGGCTTTCGTAGCCGACAGCATCGAAGAAGCCTTCGCCCAGAAACTGACCGACGCTGCTCCGCTGATCGCTTCGCGTGAAGCTGCTCGTGAAGCCCTGGTTGCCAAGTGCGGCGAGAACGTCAACATCCGTCGCCTGGTGCGCGTTGAGGGTGACGTTGTCGGTGCCTACCTGCACGGCAACAAGATCGGCGCTGCCGTTGTTCTGAAAGGCGGCGACATCGAGCTGGCCAAGAACATCGCCATGCACGTTGCAGCTTCGAACCCTGAGTTCCTGGATTCGTCGGAAATCTCCGCTGAAGCCATCGAGCGCGAGAAGAACGTCTTCCTGCAGCTGAACGCCGACAAGATCGCCGGCAAGCCGGAAAACATCGTCGAGAACATGATCAACGGCCGTATCACCAAGTTCAAGGCCGAAGCCTCGCTGAAAGAGCAAGCCTTCGTCATGAACCCGGAAGTCAAGGTTGGCGATCTGGCCAAGAAAGCCGGCGCTGAAATCGTTTCCTTCACCTACTTCAAGGTAGGCGAAGGCATCGAGAAGCCAGTCGACGACTTCGCTGCTGAAGTTGCCGCTCAGGTCGCTGCTGCCAAGCAGTAAGACAGCCCCGTCTGTCGCCCCAAAGAGGCTGCCCGCTCACGCGCGCAGCCTCTTTGTCAAAACGGCGAAGGGTTTATAAGGCCCGTCGTCGCTGGCACCGAAGCGGTGCCACGCTACAGTTAGCAGGCTGCAAACAGCCCGCACGAATTTTCTAAAAGTACGCCGCAGGAGAGACTCGCAATGGCTCAGCAGGTGAGTGGTCGCCAACCTCGCTATAAACGCATTTTGCTCAAACTTAGCGGCGAGGCCCTGATGGGCTCGGAAGACTTCGGGATCGACCCGAAAGTGCTGGATCGCATGGCCCTCGAAGTTGGCCAGCTGGTAGGGATCGGTGTCCAGGTCGGCCTGGTGATCGGTGGTGGCAACTTGTTCCGCGGCGCCGCGCTCAGCGCAGCCGGCATGGATCGCGTCACCGGTGACCACATGGGCATGCTGGCTACCGTGATGAACGGCCTGGCCATGCGCGACGCGCTGGAGCGCTCGAACATCCCGGCCCTGGTCATGTCGGCCATTTCCATGGTCGGTGTCACCGATCATTACGATCGTCGCAAAGCTATTCGCCACCTCAACTCCGGGGATGTGGTAATTTTCTCCGCCGGTACCGGCAACCCGTTCTTCACCACCGACTCCGCCGCCTGCCTGCGCGCCATCGAAATCGATGCCGACGTGGTGCTGAAGGCGACCAAGGTCGATGGTGTGTACACTGCCGATCCATTCAAGGACCCGCATGCCGAGAAGTTCGATCACCTGACCTACGACGAGGTCCTGGATCGCAAGCTGGGTGTGATGGACCTGACCGCAATCTGCCTGTGCCGTGACCACAAGATGCCATTGCGGGTATTCAACATGAACAAGCCTGGCGCCCTGCTGAACATCGTGGTGGGTGGCGCTGAAGGTACTCTGATCGAGGAAGGCCAAGCATGATCAACGACATCAAGAAAGACGCGCAGGAGCGCATGGGCAAGTCTATCGAAGCCCTGGCTCGCAACCTCGCGGCAATCCGCACCGGTCGCGCCCACCCAAGCATCCTGGACAGCGTCAAGGTCACTGCCTGGGGTAGCGAGATGCCACTGAACCAGGTGGCCGCGATCACCGTCGAAGATGCCCGCACCCTGAAGATCGTCGCCCACGACAAGAACCTCAGTGCTGCCATCGAAAAGGCCATCCTCACCTCCGACCTGGGCCTGAACCCGTCCAGCGCCGGCACCACCATTCGTGTGCCGATGCCGGCCCTGACCGAGGAAACCCGCAAGGGCTACACCAAGCAGGCCAGCGGCGTTGCCGAGGATGCCAAGGTAGCCGTGCGCAATGTGCGCCGTGACGCTCTGGCCGACCTGAAGAAGCTGACCAAGGACAAGGAAATCAGCGAAGACGAAGAGCGTCGCGCCGCTGACGAGATCCAGAAGCTGACCGACAAGTACGTTGCCGAAGTCGATGCAGCCTTCAAAGCCAAGGAAAAGGACCTGATGGCCGTCTAAGGCCGGGGCTTTTTAATGGAAAAGACCAAGCCAGCGGCGCCGTCCTCGGTGCCGCGTCATGTCGCGATCATCATGGATGGCAACAACCGCTGGGCGAAAAAGCGCCTGTTGCCCGGCGTTGCCGGGCACAAGGCGGGTGTAGACGCCGTTCGCGCGGTCATCGAAGTCTGTGCCGAATCCGGGGTCGAGGTGCTGACCCTGTTCGCCTTCTCCAGCGAGAACTGGCAGCGTCCCGCCGAAGAGGTCGGTGCGCTGATGGAACTGTTCTTCTCGGCCCTGCGCCGCGAGGCCAAACGCCTCAACGAGAACAACATCAGTCTGCGTATCATCGGTGACCGTTCGCGCTTCCATCCCGAGCTGCAGGCCGCCATGCTTGAGGCCGAGGCACTGACTGCCGGCAACAATCGCTTTATCTTGCAGATCGCGGCCAACTACGGTGGCCAGTGGGATATCGCCCAGGCCGCCCAGCGGCTGGCGCGGGAAGTGCAAGCCGGGCACCTGCGCCCGGAAGACATCACCCCGGGCCTGCTGCAGACCTGCCTGGCAACCGGCGAGCTGCCGCTGCCGGACCTGTGCATCCGCACCGGTGGCGAGCACCGCATCAGCAACTTCCTGTTGTGGCAGCTGGCCTACGCCGAGCTGTACTTCTCCGACCTGTACTGGCCGGACTTCAAACACGAGGCCATGCGCACCGCCCTGGCCGATTTCGCTTCGCGCCAGCGCCGCTTCGGTAAGACCAGCGAGCAGGTCGAGGCTGGAGCTCGTGCTTAATGCTTAAACAACGCATCATTACCGCGCTGATCCTGCTGCCGATCGCGCTGGGTGGCTTCTTCCTGCTCAACGGTGGGGACTTCGCCCTGTTCATCGGCTTCGTGGTGACCCTCGGCGCCTGGGAGTGGGCGCGTCTGGCCGGGCTCATGGCCCAGCCGCTGCGCATCGCCTATGCCGTGGTCGTCGCCGGAGCGCTGATGCTGCTGTACATCCTTCCGGAGCTGGCGCCCTGGGTGCTGGGCGCTGCGGTGATCTGGTGGGGGTTGGCCACCTGGCTGGTGCTTACCTATCCACGTAGTAGCGAGCTGTGGGCCAGTGCAGCCTGCCGGTTGCTGATCGGCCTGCTGGTTTTGCTGCCGGCCTGGCAGGGTCTGGTGCTGCTCAAGCACTGGCCGCTGGGTAACTGGCTGATCCTGTCGGTCATGGTGCTGGTGTGGGCTGCCGATATTGGCGCGTACTTCTCCGGCCGTGCCTTCGGCAAGCGCAAGCTGGCGCCTCAGGTGAGCCCTGGCAAAAGCTGGGAAGGCGTGTATGGCGGCCTGGCGGTCAGCCTGGTGATTACCCTGGTGGTCGGCATCAGTCGCGACTGGGGCTTCGGCCAGATTCTGCTGGGCCTGCTGAGTGCAGCCCTGGTGGTCATGTCTTCGGTGGTCGGTGACCTGACCGAAAGCATGTTCAAGCGCCGTTCCGGCATCAAGGACAGCAGCAACCTGTTGCCTGGCCATGGTGGGGTACTCGATCGCATCGACAGCCTGACTGCGGCGATCCCGATTTTCGCCGTGCTGCTATGGGCCGCCGAATGGGGTGTGATGTGAGCCGTCCGCAGCGTATTACCGTGCTCGGGGCCACCGGCTCCATCGGCCTGAGCACGCTGGATGTCATCGCGCGCCATCCCGACCGTTATCAGGTGTTCGCCCTGAGTGGCTATTCGCGTATCGACGAATTGCTTGCGCTGTGCGTGCGCCATCGGCCGACATTCGCCGTGGTACCGAATGCCGAGGCGGCCGCGCGACTGCGCGAAAGCCTGGTTGCGGCAGGTTGCGCCACCGAGGTGCTGGAAGGCGAGGCCGGGTTGTGCCAGGTGGCTTCTGCGTCGGAAGTGGACGCGGTGATGGCGTCCATCGTCGGCGCCGCCGGCCTGCGCCCCACCCTGGCGGCGGTCGAGGCGGGCAAGAAGGTGTTGCTGGCCAACAAGGAGGCGCTGGTGATGTCCGGCGCGCTGTTCATGGAGGCGGTGCGGCGCAGTGGTGCCGTGCTGTTGCCGATCGACAGCGAGCACAATGCGATCTTCCAGTGCATGCCCGGCGACTACGCGCGCGGCCTGAGTACCGTCGGCGTGCGCCGGATCCTGCTCACCGCCTCCGGTGGCCCGTTCCGTGAGACGCCCGTCGAGGCGTTGCTGGACGTCACCCCGGAACAGGCCTGCGCGCACCCCAACTGGTCCATGGGGCGCAAGATTTCCGTGGATTCGGCCAGCATGATGAACAAGGGCCTGGAGTTGATCGAAGCCTGCTGGTTGTTCGATGCTGCACCGGCCAAGGTCGAGGTGGTGGTGCACCCGCAGAGCGTGATCCACTCCCTGGTGGATTATGTGGACGGTTCGGTGCTGGCGCAGTTGGGTAACCCGGACATGCGCACACCCATCGCCAACGCCCTGGCCTGGCCCGAGCGGATCGATTCCGGGGTGGCGCCGCTGGACCTGTTCGGCATCGCCCGTCTGGACTTCCAGGCGCCCGACGAACAGCGCTTCCCTTGCCTGCGCCTGGCGCGGCAGGCTGCCGAGGCCGGCAACAGCGCACCGGCCGTGCTCAATGCGGCAAACGAGGTCGCAGTCGAGGCATTTCTCCAGCGGCGTATCCGCTTCCCGGAGATCGCGGGTATGATCGAACAGGTGCTCGATCAGGAGCCCGTCGTACCGCTGCCGTCGCTGGACGCGGTGTTCGCCGCCGACCAGCGTGCCCGGGAGCTTTCCCGTGAGTGGCTGAGGCGTCACGGTCGCTGATGCAGGCCCGCCACGGTTCACGAGGGGGCTGGGCATGATGCCAGCCCGCTGAACATCATTCGGAGATGGATATGACAGCGCTCTACATGATTATCGGCACCCTCGTAGCCTTGGGTGTACTGGTCACTTTCCATGAATTCGGCCACTTCTGGGTGGCACGCCGCTGCGGTGTCAAGGTGCTGCGCTTCTCGGTGGGCTTCGGCACGCCGCTGCTGCGCTGGCATGACCGCCATGGCACCGAGTTTGTGGTCGCGGCGATCCCGCTGGGTGGCTACGTCAAGATGCTCGACGAGCGCGAGGGGGACGTGCCGCCGGCGCTGATCGAGCAGTCGTTCAACCGCAAGTCCGTGCGCCAGCGCATCGCGATCGTCGCGGCGGGCCCGGTTGCCAACTTCCTGCTGGCCATCCTGTTCTTCTGGGTGCTGGCGATGCTGGGTACCCAGCAGATCCGCCCGGTGATCGGCGCGGTCGATGCGGGCAGCCTGGCAGCATCGGCAGGCCTGACCGCAGGTCAGGAAATCGTCTCCATCGACGGCAAGCCGACCAATGGTTGGTCTGCGGTCAACCTGCAACTGGTTCGCCGCCTGGGCGAGAGCGGCACCTTGCAGATTGGCGTGCGTGAAGAGGGCACCAGCGCCGAGCGCCAGCTGCAGGTGAAGCTGGACAGCTGGCTCAAGGGCGCCGACGAGCCGGACCCGATCCAGTCCCTTGGGCTGCACCCTTGGCGCCCGGCGATCTTGCCGGTGTTGGCCGAGATCGATCCGAAGGGGCCGGCTGCCGCTGCGGGCCTGAAAACCGGTGACAAGCTGCTGGCCCTCGATGGCGTGGCAGTGAGCGAATGGCAGCAGGTGGTCGATGCCGTGCGGGCCCGCCCGCAAGCCAAGGTTCTTGTGCGTGTCGAGCGCGATGGTGCTGCGCTGGACGTCCCGGTCACCCTGGCGCGCAAGGGCGAGGGCAAGGCGGCCGGCGGCTATCTGGGCGCCGGGGTAAAAGGTGGCGAATGGCCTGCCAACATGCTTCGCGAAGTCAGCTACGGCCCGCTGGATGCGGTGAGTGAGGGCTTGTCACGCACCTGGAACATGAGCGTCCTGACCCTTGAATCGCTGAAGAAAATGCTGTTCGGGGAGCTCTCGGTAAAAAACTTGAGCGGACCGATAACCATTGCTAAAGTGGCGGGCGCTTCAGCCCAGTCCGGCGTGGGGGATTTCCTGAATTTCCTGGCCTACCTGAGCATAAGCCTGGGGGTTCTTAACCTGCTGCCCATCCCGGTTCTGGATGGGGGGCATTTGCTGTTTTACCTGGTCGAGTGGGTGCGCGGTCGTCCGCTGTCGGATCGGGTGCAAGGTTGGGGGGTCCAGATCGGTATCAGTTTGGTCATAGGGGTGATGTTGCTCGCCCTGATCAACGATCTGGGTCGACTATAAAGCTTCGCTCAATTGCGAAACCTGCCGTCTTGTCGCGGCGGGCTGTTTATTGCCAGTTGGAATAAAAGGACTTCATGAAACGTCTGCTGCTAACTGCGGTCATGTCCGCACTGATGATCGCTGAAGTTCACGCCGAGTCCTTCACCATCTCCGATATCCGCGTCAACGGCCTGCAGCGGGTTTCCGCCGGCAGTGTCTTCGGTGCCTTGCCGCTGAACGTCGGCGACCAGGCCGATGACCGCCGACTGGTGGAGTCGACCCGTTCCCTGTTCAAGACCGGCTTCTTCCAGGACATTCAGCTGAACCGCGATGGCAATGTCCTGATCATCAACGTGGTCGAACGCCCGTCGGTGTCGAGCATCGAGATCGAAGGCAACAAGGCAATCAGCACCGAAGACCTGATGAAAGGCCTGAAGCAATCCGGCCTGGCCGAAGGCGAGATCTTCCAGCGTGCCACCCTCGAAGGTGTGCGTAACGAACTGCAGCGCCAATACGTGGCCCAGGGCCGCTATTCGGCCGAGGTCGACGCCGAGGTGGTGCCGCAGCCGCGCAACCGCGTGGCGCTGAAGATCAAGATCAACGAAGGCACCGTCGCCGCCATTCAGCACATCAACATCGTTGGCAACAACGTGTTCGACGACGAGACCCTGGCGCAGCTGTTCGAGCTGAAGACCACCAACTGGCTGTCGTTCTTCAAGAACGACGACAAGTACGCCCGCGAAAAGCTCTCCGGTGACCTGGAGCGCCTGCGTTCCTACTACCTGGACCGCGGCTACATCAACATGGACATCGCCTCCACCCAGGTGTCCATCACGCCGGACAAGAAACACGTCTACATCACCGTCAATATCAACGAAGGCGAGAAGTACACCGTCCGTGACGTGAAGCTGTCCGGTGACCTGAAGGTGCCGGAAGATCAGGTCAAGTCGCTGCTGCTGGTGCAGCCTGGCCAGGTGTTCTCGCGCAAGGTGATGACCAGCACCTCCGAGCTGATCACCCGCCGCCTGGGTAACGAAGGCTACACCTTCGCCAACGTCAACGGTGTGCCGCAGCCGAACGATGAAGACCACACCGTCGACATCATGTTCGTGGTCGACCCGGGCAAGCGTGCCTACGTCAACCGCATCAACTACCGCGGCAACACCAAGACCGAAGACGAAGTGCTGCGTCGCGAAATGCGCCAGATGGAAGGCGGCTGGGCCTCGACCTACCTGATCGACCAGTCCAAGACCCGCCTGGAACGCCTGGGCTTCTTCAAGGAAGTGAACGTCGAGACCCCGCCGGTGCCGGGCACCGACGACCAGGTCGACGTCAACTACAGCGTCGAGGAACAGGCCTCCGGCTCGATCACCGCCAGCGTCGGTTTCGCCCAGAGCGCCGGCCTGATCCTCGGTGGTTCGATCAGCCAGAGCAACTTCCTCGGTACCGGTAACAAGGTATCCATCGGCCTGACCCGTTCGGAATACCAGACCCGCTACAACTTCGGCTTCGTTGACCCCTACTTCACTGCCGATGGCGTGAGCCTGGGTTACAACGCCTTCTACCGCAGCACCGACTACGACGACCTCGACGTCGACGTGGCCAGCTACGCGGTGGACAGCTACGGTGCAGGCGTCAGCCTCGGCTACCCGATCAGCGAGACCTCGCGCCTGACCTATGGCCTGAGCGTGCAGCAGGACAAGATCAAGACCGGCAAGTACACCGTTGACGAGATCTTCGATTTCCTCGAAGAGGAAGGCGACAGCTTCCTGAACTTCAAGGCCTCGATCGGCTGGTCGGAGTCGACCCTGAACAAAGGCGTGCTGGCGACCCGTGGTCACTCGCAAAGCCTGACCCTGGAATCCACCATTCCGGGCAGCGACCTGTCGTTCTTCAAGCTCGACTATCGCGGCCAGCTGTTCAAGCCGATTACCAACGACTACACCCTGCGCCTGCACACCGAGCTGGGCTATGGTGATGGTTACGGCAGCACCTCCGGCCTGCCGTTCTACGAGAACTATTTCGCGGGTGGCTTCAACTCCGTCCGTGGCTTCAAGGACAGCAGCCTGGGCCCACGCAGTACCCCAAGCCGCGGCGAGGCCAACGGTGGCAAGCCAGGCACCATCGCCGACCCGGACCAGGATCCGTTGCCGTTTGGTGGCAACGTGCTGGTACAAGGTGGTGTGGAGCTGCTGTTCCCGCTGCCATTCGTCAAGGATCAGCGTTCGCTGCGCACGTCCGTGTTCTGGGATGTGGGTAACGTGTTCGACACCAATTGCGGCAACCAGCCTGATTGCGAGAAGGTCGGTTTCTCGGGTATGGCCAGCTCGGTCGGCCTGGGCGTGACCTGGATCACCGCACTGGGCCCGCTGAGCTTCAGCCTGGCAATGCCGGTCAAGAAGCCGGACGATGCCGACACCCAGGTGTTCCAATTCTCTCTGGGCCAGACCTTCTGAGGTCGGCCCTCGCTTAATGACAACGGTTTATCCAGGAGTGCATCGTGCGTAAGTTGACCCAACTGGCCGTAGTGGCCGCGGCGCTTGTCGCCACCCCGGCTTTCGCCGAAATGAAGGTTGCCGTCCTGAACTATCAGATGGCCCTGCTGGAGTCGGACGCCGCCAAGAAATACGCGGTGGATGCCGAGAAGAAGTTCGGCCCGCAACTGACCAAGCTGAAAAGCCTGGAAAGCAGCGCCAAGGGCATCCAGGACCGTCTGATCAAGGGCGGCGACAAGATGCAGCAGCAGGAGCGCGAGCGCCTGGAACTCGAGTTCAAGCAGAAGGCCCGTGACTTCCAGTTCCAGTCCAAGGAACTGAACGAAGCCAAGGCCGTTGCTGACCGCGACATGCTCAAGCAACTGAAGCCGAAGCTGGATGGCGCTGTCGAGGAAGTGATCAAGAAGGGTGGTTACGACCTGGTCCTCGAGCGTGGCGCGGTCATCGATGTCAAGCCTCAGTACGACATCACCCGCCAGGTCATCGAGCGCATGAACCAAGCCCGTTGATATGACTGTGACCATGACGCTAGGCCAGTTGGCCGAGGCCCTCGGCGCCACTCTCAAGGGGCCCGAGGCGCTGCAGATTACCGGGCTGGCCACCTTGCAGGAGGCTGGCCCAGGTCAGTTGAGCTTCCTCGCCAACCCGCAGTACCGCAAGTTCCTGGATAGCAGCCAGGCGGCTGCGGTGCTGCTGAAGGCGGCGGACGCCGAAGGCTTTGCCGGCAATGCGCTGATCGTCGCCGACCCGTATCTGGCCTATGCGCGCATCTCCCACCTGTTCGACCCCAAACCCAAGGCTGTGGCGGGTATTCATCCCAGCGCCGTGGTGGCCGAGGACGCGCAGGTGGACGCCAGTGCCAGCATCGGGCCGTTCGCGGTCATCGAAAGCGGTGCGCGCATCGCGGCTAATGTCAGTGTGGGTGCACACTGTGTGGTCGGTGCCCGTTGCGTGATCGGTGAGGGCGGCTGGCTGGCCCCGAGGGTCACCCTGTACCATGATGTGACCATCGGCAAGCGTGTGGTCATCCAGTCAGGTGCCGTGATTGGCGGTGAAGGCTTCGGTTTTGCCAACGAGAAGGGCGTGTGGCGCAAAATTGCCCAGATCGGTGGTGTTACCATCGGCGACGACGTGGAAATCGGTGTCAACACTGCGGTCGATCGCGGGGCACTGTCGGATACGCGCATCGCTGATGGGGTCAAGCTCGACAACCAGATCCAGATCGCCCACAACGTGCAGATCGGTGAGCACACGGCCATGGCTGCCTGCGTCGGGATTTCCGGCAGCACGCGCATCGGCAAGCATTGCACCATTGCCGGAGGTGTCGGCATGGTGGGTCATATCGATGTCTGTGATAACGTTTTCGTGTCCGGGATGACCATGGTGACCCGTTCGATCACCGAACCGGGTGCCTATTCTTCCGGCACTGCCATGCAGCCACTGGCTGAATGGCGCAAGAGCGCCGCGCGTATCCGCCACCTGGACGACATGGCCAAGCGTCTCCAGCAGCTGGAAAAACGCGTCGATACCGTGACCTCAGGTGGCCAGCCGACATCAGAAGGCTGATACCATTCCCTGAGCAAGAGTGAACAGTCGCTAGCTGGCTCCTCTTTGGACTGCAAAAGGAGCGTGTGGTCAGCACCTGCGCTCCCTATTCTTATTACAGGCTTCCCCCCCGAAATGATGGACATCAACGAGATTCGCGAATACCTGCCTCACCGTTACCCGTTCCTGTTGGTGGACCGCGTGACGGAGCTGGACTACGAGGCCCAGAGCATTCGTGCCTACAAGAATGTCAGCATCAACGAGCCGTTCTTCAACGGCCATTTCCCGGCGCACCCGATCATGCCGGGCGTCCTGATCATCGAAGCCATGGCACAGGCCGCGGGTATCCTCGGTTTCAAGATGCTCGACGCCAAACCGGCCGATGGCACCCTGTACTACTTCGTCGGTTCCGACAAGCTGCGTTTCCGTCAGCCGGTACTGCCGGGTGACCAGTTGGTGCTGGAAGCCAAGTTCCTCAGCCGCAAGAGCATGATCTGGAAATTCGAGTGCCGCGCCCTGGTCGACGGCAAGCCGGTCTGCTCGGCAGAAATCACCTGCGCGGAACGCTCCCTATGAATTCGATTGATCCTCGGGCCATTATCGACCCCTCGGCCAGGCTGGCCGATGGTGTCGAGGTCGGCCCCTGGTCGATCATTGGCCCTGATGTGGAGATCGGGGAGGGCACCGTTATCGGCCCGCATGTTGTGCTCAAAGGGCCGACCCGCATCGGCAAGCACAACCGTATCTTTCAGTTTTCCTCGATCGGCGAAGACACCCCGGACCTCAAGTACAAGGGTGAGCCGACGCGCCTGGTGATCGGTGACCACAATGTGATCCGCGAAGGGGTGACCATTCACCGCGGTACCGTCCAGGACCGTTCGGAAACCACCGTCGGTGACCATAACCTGATCATGGCCTATGCCCACATCGGCCACGACAGCGTTATCGGCAACCACTGCATCCTGGTCAACAACACGGCCTTGGCCGGCCATGTGCACGTGGGGGATTGGGCGATCCTGTCCGGTTACACCCTGGTGCACCAGTACTGCCATATCGGTGCCCACGCGTTTTCCGGCATGGGCACGGCGATCGGCAAGGATGTCCCAGCCTTCGTCACCGTGTTCGGCAGCCCGGCCGAAGCCCGCAGCATGAACTTCGAAGGCATGCGCCGCCGGGGTTTCAGCGACGAGGTGATCCATGTGCTGCGCCGTTGCTACAAGATTGTCTATCGCCAGGGCCTGACCGTCGAAGACGCGCTCAAGGAGCTGGACGAACTGGCTGCGAAGCACCCTGAGGTCGATCTGTTCCGCCAGTCGATCGTGAACTCCGCCCGCGGCATCACCCGCTGACATGGCCCAGCTTTGCGTAGCCTTGGTCGCAGGTGAGGCCAGCGGCGATATTCTCGGTTCAGGCTTGATGCGTGCCATCAAGGCACGCCACCCCGATGTACGGTTCATCGGCGTTGGTGGTCCCTTGATGGAAGCCGAAGGCCTGCAATCCTATTTCCCCATGGAGCGCCTGGCCGTCATGGGCCTGGTCGAAGTGCTGGGGCGCCTGCGCGAGCTGCTCAAGCGGCGCAAGCTGCTGATCGAGACCCTGATCGGCGAAAAGCCCGATGTGTTCATCGGCATCGATGCCCCCGACTTCACCCTCAACATCGAACTGAAACTGCGTCAGGCCGGGATCAAGACCGTGCACTACGTCAGCCCGTCGGTATGGGCCTGGCGGCAGAAGCGTGTGCTGAAGATTCGCGAAGGCTGCGACCTGATGCTGACGCTGTTGCCATTCGAGGCGCGGTTCTATGAAGAGCAGGGCGTGCCAGTGCGCTTCGTTGGCCACCCGTTGGCCGATACCATCCCGCTAGAAGCCGACCGTCCTGCGGCGCGTGCCGCGCTTGGCCTGGGCGAAGGGCCGGTAGTGGCGTTGATGCCGGGCAGTCGGGGCGGCGAAGTAGGGCGCCTGGGGGCACTGTTCCTGGATGCTGCCCAAAGGCTGCGCCAGCAGGTACCGGGCGTGCGTTTCGTACTGCCCTGTGCCAATGCCGCGCGGCGTGCCCAGGTCGAGCAGATGCTCGAAGGGCGTAAGCTGCCGCTGACCCTGCTCGATGGCCAGTCGCACCAGGCTTTGGCGGCCTGTGACGCGGTGCTGATCGCCTCGGGTACTGCCACCCTCGAAGCGCTGCTGTACAAGCGGCCGATGGTTGTGGCCTATCGCCTGGCGCCCCTGACCTACTGGATCCTCAAACGCCTGGTAAAGAGCTCCTACGTTTCGTTGCCGAACCTGCTGGCCCAGCGTGCGCTGGTACCCGAGCTGCTGCAGGATGACGCCACCAGCGAAGCACTGGCCAATACCCTGGCGCCGCTGGTAGCCGATGGCAGCCGGCAGACCGAAAGTTTCGACGAAATTCACCGCACCCTTCGCCGTGACGCCTCCAACCAGGCGGCCGAGGCGGTACTGGCCTTGCTCAAGGACCGCTGACATGCAAATTGGACTGGACTTCAACCTGGTCGAGGACCTGGTCGCGGGCGTCGACGAAGTGGGCCGTGGCCCGCTGTGCGGTGCAGTCGTGACCGCGGCGGTGATCCTCGACCCGGCGCGCCCGATCCTCGGCCTGAACGATTCGAAGAAACTCACCGAAGCCAAGCGCGAAGCGCTGTTCGACGAGATCTGCGAAAAGGCCTTGAGCTTCTGCATCGCGCGTGCCGAGGTCGAGGAAATCGACCGCCTGAACATCCTGCATGCGACCATGCTGGCCATGCAGCGCGCGGTGGAAGGCCTGCACATTACACCGAAGCTGGCCCTGATCGACGGTAACCGCTGCCCGAAACTGGCCGTACCGGCGTCGCCGGTAGTCAAGGGCGATAGCCAGGTGCCGGCCATCGCGGCGGCGTCGATCCTGGCCAAGGTGACCCGTGACCGGGAGATGAGCGCATTCGAGCTGATCTACCCGGGTTATGGCATTGGTGGGCACAAGGGGTACCCGACCCCGGTGCACCTCGAGGCGCTGGCACGGTTGGGGCCTACGCCCATTCATCGGCGCTCCTTTGCCCCGGTGCGGGCTGCGTGGGACGCACGTGAAGGCGTCACCGACTCCCTGATCTGACCTCTGGGGCCGCCTTGCGGCCCTTCGCGGGCACGCCCGCTCCCACAGGTATGGCGCCGTTCCCGAGGGCGATGATATTCCTCTGGGAGCGGGCGTGCCCGCGAAGGGCTGCGAAGCAGCCCCAAAAAACATCCCCATTTACGCTACAATCCCGCCCTTGTCGTTCAGCACTGCTACAGGATCTTCCATGTCGGTTCCCTTCGTTCACCTGCGCGTCCACTCCGAATTCTCGCTGGTCGACGGCCTGGTGCGGATCAAGCCGCTGGCCAAGGCGCTGGCCGGGATGAACATGCCGGCAGTGGCGATCACCGACCAGAGCAACATGTGCTCGCTGGTAAAGTTCTACAAGACTGCCATGGGCGCGGGCATCAAGCCGATCTGCGGCGCCGACCTGTGGCTGGCCGCTGCCGACCCGGAAGCACCGCTGTCGCGTATCTGCTTCCTGGCCATGAACCCCAAGGGGTACCGCAACCTCACCGAGCTGATCTCGCGCGGCTGGACCGAGGGCCAGCGCAACGGCCTGGTGATCCTTCAGCGTGAATGGATCGCCCCGGCCAGCGAGGGCCTGATCGCCCTGTCCGCAGGCAAGGAAGGTGACATCGGCATGGCCTTGCTGGCGGGGCGGCAAGATGAAGCCGAGGCCCTGCTGCAGGACTGGATGGCGATGTTCCCCGAGCGCTTCTATGTCGAGGTGCAGCGCACCAACCGCGCCCGCGACGAGGAATATGTGCACGCCGCCGTGGCCTTGGCCGACAGGTTCGGCGCTCCGCTGGTGGCAACCAACGATGTGCGTTTCATCAAGCAATCGGACTTCGATGCTCACGAAACCCGCGTATGCATCGGTGAGGGCTGGACCCTTGACGACCCGCGCCGCCCAAGGATGTACAGCGACCAGCAGTACCTGAAGTCGGCCGAAGAAATGACCGAACTGTTCAGCGACCTGCCCGACGCCATTGCCAACACCGTCGAGATTGCCAAGCGTTGCAACATCCAGGTGCAGCTGGGCAAATACTTCCTGCCCGACTTCCCCACGCCCAATGGCATGGGCATCGATGACTACCTGCGGCATGTGTCCCACGAAGGCCTGGAAGAGCGCCTGGCAGTGCTGTGGCCGAAAGAGACCACGCCCAACTACGAAGAGAAGCGCCAGGTTTACCTGGACCGCCTGAAGTTCGAACTGGACATCATCATCCAGATGGGCTTCCCCGGTTACTTCCTGATCGTGATGGACTTCATCAAGTGGGCCAAGAACAACGGTGTGCCGGTAGGCCCGGGCCGGGGGTCGGGTGCTGGCTCGCTGGTGGCCTACGTACTGAAGATCACCGACCTCGACCCGCTGGCCTACGACCTGCTGTTCGAGCGCTTCCTCAACCCTGAACGTATTTCCATGCCCGACTTCGACGTCGACTTCTGCATGGATGGCCGTGACCGGGTGATCGACTATGTGGCCGAAGCCTATGGCCGCAACGCGGTCAGCCAGATCATCACCTTCGGTACCATGGCGGCGAAGGCGGTGGTGCGAGACGTGGCGCGGGTACAGGGCAAGTCCTACGGCCTGGCCGACCGCCTGTCGAAGATGATCCCGTTCGAAGTGGGCATGACCCTGGAAAAGGCCTACGAGCAGGAAGAGATCCTGCGCGACTTCCTCAAGGGTGACGAAGACGCCCGCGAAATCTGGGACATGGCCCTGAAGCTCGAGGGCGTGACACGCGGTACCGGCAAGCACGCCGGTGGTGTGGTCATTGCCCCCACCAAGCTCACCGACTTCTCGCCGATCGCCTGTGATGAAGAGGGCGGCGGCCTGGTAACCCAGTTCGACAAGGATGACGTCGAGGCCGCCGGCCTGGTGAAGTTCGACTTCCTCGGCCTGCGGACCCTGACCATCATCAAGTGGGCGATGGAGATCATCAACCGCGAGCAGGCCAAGAAGAACCTGCCCGATGTAAACATCGACTTCATCCCACTGGACGACCGCAAGACCTACGAGCTGTTGCAGAAGGCCGAAACCACGGCGGTGTTCCAGCTTGAATCGCGGGGCATGAAAGAGCTGATCAAGAAGCTCAAGCCCGACTGCCTGGAAGACCTTATCGCACTGGTGGCGCTGTTCCGCCCAGGTCCGCTGCAGTCGGGCATGGTGGACGACTTCATCAACCGCAAGCACGGCCGCGCCGAGCTCGCCTACCCCCATCCGGACTACCAGTACGAAGGCCTGAAGCCGGTGCTGGCACCGACCTACGGCATCATCCTGTACCAGGAACAGGTGATGCAGATCGCCCAGGTTATGGCTGGCTATACCCTCGGCGGCGCCGACATGCTGCGCCGTGCGATGGGTAAGAAGAAGCCCGAGGAAATGGCCAAACAGCGCGGTGGTTTCATTGAAGGTTGTGCCAACAACAATATCGATGCAGACCTGGCTGGTAACATCTTCGACCTGGTGGAAAAGTTCGCCGGTTACGGCTTCAACAAATCCCACTCCGCCGCCTATGGCCTGGTTTCGTACCAGACCGCATGGCTGAAAACCCACCACCCGGCGCCGTTCATGGCTGCGGTGTTGTCGGCGGATATGCACAACACCGACAAGGTGGTGGTGCTGGTCGAGGAAGTGCGCAGCATGAAGCTGCGCCTCGACGCGCCCGACGTGAACTTCTCCGACTTCAAGTTCACCGTCAACAATGACGGGCGCATCGTCTACGGCCTGGGCGCCATCAAGGGCGTCGGCGAGGGCCCGGTGGAGGCGATCGTCGAGGCCCGCGCCCAGGGTGGCCCATTCAAGGACCTGTTCGACTTCTGTGAGCGCATCGACCTCAAACGGGTCAACAAGCGTACCCTCGACGCGCTGATCCGCAGTGGCGCGCTGGACCGCCTGGGCCCGCACTTCCATGACGAGATCAAGGCCTACCACGCCAACATCGACATCAACCGTGCAACCTTGCTCTCGGCGCTGGGCGAGGCCATCAAGGCTGCCGAGCAGGCAGCCCACACCGCCGACAGTGGCCACGTCGACCTGTTCGGCGGCATGTTCGAAGAGGCGGATGCCGACGTCTACGCCAACCACCGCAAGGTGCGCGAACTGACCCTCAAGGAACGCCTGAAGGGCGAGAAGGACACCCTCGGCCTGTACCTCACCGGCCACCCGATCGACGAGTACGAGACCGAGATCCGCCGCTTCGCCCGCCAGCGCATCATCGACCTCAAGCCGTCACGCGAAACCCAGACCATCGCCGGCATGATCATTGCCCTGCGGGTGATGAAGAACAAGAAGGGCGACAAGATGGGCTTCGTCACCCTGGACGACCGCTCCGGGCGCATCGAGGCGTCGCTGTTTGCCGATGCCTTCATGGCGGCACAGTCCTTGCTGCAGACCGATGCCATGGTGGTGGTCGAAGGCGAGGTCAGCAACGACGATTTCTCCGGTGGCCTGCGCCTGCGGGTGAAGCAGGTGATGACCATGGAGGATGCGCGCACCAAGCTGGCCGAGAGCCTGCGCCTGAAGGTGGCACACGAAGCGCTCAAGGGCGACCGGCTGAAGTGGCTGGGCGAGTTGATTACCCGCCATCGCGGCGCTTGCCCGATCACCCTCGAGTACACCGGCAGCGACGCCAAGGCCATGCTGCAGTTCGGTGAGCAGTGGGCGATCGACCCGGCCGATGGGCTGATTCAGGCGCTGCGTGACCAGTTCGGGCGTGAGAACGTCTTCCTGCAATATCGTTGAACCGACAAAAATTTAATCTCGACCTGAATGCGCCTGATCCCTTAAGGTAGGGCGCCAAACGGATCAACCGGCCGGCCGCCTGGCCGTAGACCCAAGACGGATGACTATGAACCCGAATTTTCTCGATTTCGAACAGCCGATTGCCGACCTGCAAGCCAAGATCGAAGGCCTGCGCCTGGTAGGCAACGACAACTCGCTGAACATCAGCGATGAAATTGCCCGTCTGCAAGACAAGAGCAACACCCTGACCGAAAGCATCTTCGGCAACCTGACCAGCTGGCAGATCGCCCGCCTGGCTCGTCATCCGCGTCGTCCTTACACCCTGGACTACCTGGAGCACATCTTCACCGAGTTCGAAGAGCTGCACGGCGACCGCCACTTCTCCGACGACGCTGCCATCGTCGGTGGTACCGCGCGCCTGGATGGCAAGCCGGTCATGGTCATCGGTCACCAGAAGGGCCGCGAAGTGCGCGAGAAGGTACGCCGCAACTTCGGCATGCCGCGCCCTGAAGGCTACCGCAAGGCCTGCCGCCTGATGGAAATGGCCGAGCGCTTCAAGATGCCGATCCTGACCTTCATCGACACCCCGGGCGCCTACCCGGGCATCGACGCCGAAGAGCGCAACCAGAGCGAGGCCATCGCCTGGAACCTGCGCGTGATGGCGCGCCTGAAAACCCCGATCATCGCCACCGTGATCGGTGAGGGTGGTTCCGGCGGTGCGCTGGCCATCGGTGTGTGCGACCAGTTGAACATGCTGCAGTACTCCACCTACTCGGTGATCTCGCCGGAAGGCTGCGCCTCGATCCTGTGGAAGACTGCCGACAAGGCAGCCGACGCAGCCGAAGCCATGGGCATCACCGCCGAGCGCCTGAAGAGCCTGAACATCGTCGACAAGGTCATCCAGGAGCCGCTGGGCGGCGCCCACCGTGACCCGGCGAAGATGTCGGAAAGCATCCGTGCCGACCTGGTACAGCAGCTGGACATGCTCGGCAAGCTCGACCATGACGCGCTGCTGGCCCGCCGTTACGATCGCCTGATGAGCTACGGTCTCTGAGACACCCTGGGGCCGCTATGCGGCCCTTTCGCGACACAAGGCCGCTCCTACAGGGGATCGCGTAATCCTGTAGGAGCGGCCTTGTGTCGCGAAAGGGGTGCAAAGCACCCCCGGCAATCTCAAGCCATGTGAGGCCCCGATGATCAACCTCACCCCCTGGCTCAACGCCCCAGCCTGGTACATCGCCTTCTCCGGCGGCCTCGATTCCACCGTCCTCCTGCACCTGCTGGCCGACTACGCCCGCAATCACGCATCCCCTCCATTGCGCGCCATCCACGTCCACCACGGCCTGCAACCCGCCGCCGATGCCTGGCCCGCCCACTGCCAAACCGTCTGCGACAATCTCGGCATCGAACTCCAGGTCATCCATGTCCAGGTCACCCCCGGCGCCAGCCTCGAACAGGCCGCCCGCGACGCCCGCTATGCTGCCTTCAGGCAAGCGCTCGGCCCAGGCGACATCCTGTTCACCGGCCAGCACCGCGACGACCAGGCCGAAACCCTGCTGTTCCGCCTGCTGCGCGGCGCAGGCCTGCGTGGCATGGCTGCAATGCCGGGGCAGCGGGCTCTAGGGCAGGGCAGCCTGGTCAGGCCATTGCTGGGCTGTTCCCGCCAGCAACTGCAGGACCACGCCCAGGTCAATGGGCTGGCCTGGATCGAAGATCCCTCAAACGCTGACACACAATTTGCCCGCAATTACCTGCGCAGCGAAGTGTTTCCGCTGCTTCAGCAACGTTGGCCGCAGGCCAGCCAGAACCTGGCCCGCGCCGCCGAGCACCTGGGCGAAGCCCAAGGCCTGCTGGACGAGCTGGCCCAGGATGACCTGGTGCTCGCCGGGGAGGGCGCGCCGCTGGCTTGGCCGGGGCTGGACTCCCTCGACCTGGCTACCTTGGTGGCACTGTCGCCGGCCCGTCAGCGCAATGCCCTGCAGTACTGGCTGAGCCGCCGTACCCGCCTGCCCGACACCCGACACTGGGCCGGCTGGGCGGACCTGCGCGATGCCGCCGCCGATGCCCGGCCCGCCTGGCAGCTTGCCGATGGGCAGTTGCTGCGCAGTCATGGCCGCATCTGGTGGTTGAGTGGTGACTGGCTGCAGTTGCCCGTCGGCGAACTGCCTTGGGCCGATCCCGCCAAGCCTTTGCTGTTGCCGGGTAACGGCAGGGTGCGTCTTGTTGGCGCAGCGCCGCTGGACGGCTTGCGCATTGCCTACCGCCAGGGCGGTGAAGTGCTGGATGTCCCCGGCCGCGGCCGACGCGACCTCAAGCGCCTGTTAAACGAACTGCAGGTGCCGCTTTTCCTGCGCCCGCGCCTGCCACTGCTGTACCAGGGCGAACGCTTGCTGGCGGTGGCCAACCTGCCCGGGCTGGTGCAGGCTGATTGCCAGCTGTCCTGGCAGTTGCCGACGAACGCGCAAGGTTTGAGCTGAAGGGTACATTCGGGTAGACTACCCTCCCTTCTTGATACAGCTTCTGTGGGTTCCGCGAAAACACAGGAGTTGCCGATTACCAAGCAGTTTTTTGCTGGGCTGATTCTGGAAATGACGAGCGAGCTCCATGCCGGGGATACCCCTGGTCTGTACAGACGCGGCAGTTTTTCGAGATGCACTGTGATTGACGCAGGTGATCGGGGGCTTCGGCCTTCCTTCGCTTTCTCCGGCGGCGCTGGCCGCCTTAACGCAGACTTCTAGGGTTTTTCATGACGCGCTACATATTCGTCACGGGCGGTGTTGTTTCTTCATTGGGGAAAGGCATTGCCTCGGCTTCCCTGGCGGCCATCCTGGAAGCGCGGGGCCTGAAGGTCACCATGCTCAAGCTGGATCCGTACATCAACGTCGATCCGGGCACCATGAGCCCGTTCCAGCACGGTGAAGTGTTCGTCACCCACGATGGCGCCGAGACCGACCTCGACCTGGGCCACTACGAGCGGTTCATCCGCACCACCATGACCCAGAACAACAACTTCACCACCGGCCGCATCTACGAGCACGTACTGCGCAAGGAACGTCGTGGTGACTACCTGGGCGCGACCATCCAGGTCATCCCGCACATTACCGACGAAATCAAGCGTCGCATCATCAAGGGCGCCGGCGATGCCGACGTGGCCCTGGTGGAAATCGGCGGTACCGTGGGTGACATCGAGTCGCAGCCGTTCCTCGAAGCCATCCGCCAGCTGCGCGTCGAAGTGGGCTCCAAGCGCGCCATGCTGATGCACCTGACCCTGGTCCCGTACATCGCCACCGCTGGCGAGACCAAGACCAAGCCGACCCAGCACTCGGTCAAGGAGCTGCGCTCCATCGGCCTGCAGCCTGACGTGCTGATCTGCCGCTCCGACCACCCGGTCGATGCCTCGTCGCGTCGCAAGATCGCGCTGTTCACCAACGTTGAAGAGCGTGCGGTGATCTCGCTGGAAGACGTCGACACCATCTACAAGATCCCGGGCGTGCTGCACGCACAGGGCCTGGACGATTTCGTCGTCGAGCGTTTCGGCCTGCAGTGCAATGGCGCCGACCTGTCCGAGTGGGACAAGGTGGTCGATGCCAAGCTCAACCCTGAGCACGAAGTGACCATCGCCATGGTCGGCAAGTACATGGAACTGCTGGATGCGTACAAGTCGCTGATCGAAGCGATGAGCCACGCCGGCATCACCAACCGCACCAAGGTCAACCTGCGCTACATCGACTCGGAAGACATCGAGAACCAGGGCACCAGCCTGCTCGAAGGCGCCGATGCCATCCTGGTGCCGGGCGGTTTCGGCCTGCGAGGCGTGGAAGGCAAGATCACCGCGGTGCAATACGCCCGTGAGAACAAGGTGCCGTACCTGGGTATCTGCCTGGGCATGCAGGTGGCCGTGATCGAATTCGCCCGTAACGTGATGGGCTGGAAGGACGCCAACTCCACCGAGTTCGACCGCAACAGCGGCCACCCGGTAGTCGGCCTGATCACCGAGTGGGCCGATGCCACCGGTGCCGTCGAAACCCGCAGCGAAGCCTCCGACCTGGGCGGTACCATGCGTCTGGGCGCACAGGACTGCCAGCTGGCGGCCGGTTCCAAGGTGCACGATTGCTACGGCAAGGACGTGATCACCGAGCGTCACCGCCATCGCTACGAAGTGAACAACAACCTGCTGCCGCAACTGATCGATGCCGGCCTGGTGGTTTCCGGCCGCTCTGAAGACGGCGCGCTGGTGGAAGTGGTGGAGTCCAAGGACCACCCATGGTTCGTCGCCTGCCAGTTCCACCCGGAATTCACCTCGACCCCGCGTGACGGCCACCCGCTGTTCAGCGGCTTCGTCAAGGCAGCCCTGGCTCAGAAGAACAAGGCCTGATCAATGACCCAGAAGATCATTCGCGTCGGTAACATCGAGATAGCCAACGACAAGCCGTTCGTCCTGTTCGGCGGCATGAACGTCCTGGAGTCCCGTGACCTGGCAATGAAGGTCTGCGAAGAGTACGTGCGGGTGACCGAGAAGCTCG
This sequence comes from Pseudomonas sp. s4, assembly GCF_046764235.1. Classification (NCBI taxonomy): domain Bacteria; kingdom Pseudomonadati; phylum Pseudomonadota; class Gammaproteobacteria; order Pseudomonadales; family Pseudomonadaceae; genus Pseudomonas; species Pseudomonas sp. s4. Next base: position 1,383,691 of record NZ_CP177209.1, read on the forward strand.
GTATCCCGTACGTGTTCAAGGCCAGCTTCGACAAGGCCAACCGTTCGTCGGTGACCTCGTACCGTGGCCCGGGCATGGAAGAGGGGCTGAAGATCTTCGAAGAGATCAAGCGCACCTTCAACGTGCCGGTCATCACCGACGTGCACGAGCCTTACCAGGCCGAGCCTGTAGCCAAGGTGTGCGACATCATCCAGCTGCCGGCCTTCCTGTCGCGGCAGACCGACCTGGTGGTGGCCATGGCCAAGACCGGCGCAGTGATCAACATCAAGAAGGCCCAGTTCCTCGCGCCCCAGGAAATGAAACACATCCTGACCAAGTGCGAAGAGGCCGGTAACGACCAGTTGATTCTCTGCGAGCGTGGTTCGAGCTTCGGCTACAACAACCTGGTGGTGGACATGCTCGGCTTCGGCATCATGAAGAAGTTCGAGTACCCGGTGTTCTTCGACGTGACCCACGCCCTGCAGATGCCGGGTGGTCGCGCCGATTCCGCCGGTGGTCGCCGCGCCCAGGTCACCGACCTGGCCAAGGCCGGCATGAGCCAAGGCCTGGCAGGGCTGTTCCTCGAAGCACACCCCGATCCGGACAACGCCAAGTGCGATGGCCCATGTGCCCTGCGCCTGGACAAACTGGAGCCATTCCTGGCCCAGCTCAAGCAACTGGACGACCTGGTGAAAAGTTTTCCGACGGTAGAAACCGCGTAAAGCTCAATTCTCGGGTAAAGTACCGTCCGATCCACCCCTGACCAGTCGGTCAGGGGTTCCCTTCACCCGGCCTGCCCACTGCAAGTCCGCCCGGTGAACGGCAAGAATTTCCTAAGCTAAGTTGTTTTCGTCAATTCTGGAGTGCTTACAACAATGGCAAAAATCGTCGACATCAAAGGTCGTGAAGTTCTCGATTCGCGTGGCAACCCCACCGTGGAAGCCGATGTACTGCTCGACAACGGCATCATCGGCAGCGCTTGCGCGCCGTCCGGTGCTTCCACTGGCTCGCGCGAAGCGCTGGAGCTGCGTGATGGCGACAAGAGCCGTTACCTGGGCAAGGGCGTGCTGAAGGCCGTCGCCAACATCAACGGCCCGATCCGTGACCTGCTGCTGGGCAAGGACCCTGCCGACCAGAAGGCCCTGGACCGCGCCATGATCGAGCTGGACGGTACCGAGAACAAGGCCAAGCTGGGCGCCAACGCCATCCTGGCCGTTTCCCTGGCTGCCGCCAAGGCCGCTGCCCAGGACCAGGACCTGCCGCTGTACGCGCACATCGCCAACCTGAACGGCACCCCTGGCCAGTACTCGATGCCGGTACCGATGATGAACATCATCAACGGTGGCGAGCACGCCGACAACAACGTCGACATCCAGGAGTTCATGGTACAGCCGGTTGGCGCCAAGACCTTCTCCGACGGCCTGCGCATGGGTACCGAAATCTTCCACCACCTCAAAGCCGTGCTCAAGGCCCGTGGTCTGAACACCGCCGTTGGTGACGAAGGTGGTTTCGCCCCTAACCTGGCTTCCAACGAAGACGCTCTGGGGGCCATCGCCGAAGCCGTTGAGAAAGCCGGCTACAAGCTGGGCACCGACGTGACCCTGGCCTTGGACTGCGCGGCTTCCGAGTTCTACGAAGACGGCAAGTACAACCTGTCCGGCGAAGGCAAGTCGTTCGACGCCGAAGGCTTTGCCGAGTACCTGAAAGGCCTGACCGAGCGCTTCCCGATCATCTCGATCGAAGACGGCCTGGACGAGTCCGACTGGGCTGGCTGGAAGATCCTCACCGACAAGATCGGCACCAAGGTGCAGCTGGTTGGCGACGACCTGTTCGTGACCAACACCAAGATCCTCAAGGAAGGCATCGAGAAGGGCATCGGTAACTCGATCCTGATCAAGTTCAACCAGATCGGCTCGCTGACCGAAACCCTGGAAGCCATCCAGATGGCCAAGGCTGCTGGCTACACCGCGGTGATTTCGCACCGTTCCGGTGAAACCGAAGACTCGACCATTGCCGACCTGGCCGTGGGTACTGCTGCTGGCCAGATCAAGACTGGTTCGCTGTGCCGTTCCGACCGCGTTTCCAAGTACAACCAGCTGCTGCGCATCGAAGAGCAACTGGGTGCCAAAGCGGTTTACCGCGGTCGTGCCGAGTTTCGCGGCTAAGCAAGAGATGGTAAAAAGACAGCAGCCGGAGTTGTAGGAACGTTCGTACTGTTCTTTCCTACATTCCAACGGGTTTCTGTCGACGAAGCCTGGCCTCGGCCAGGCTTCGTGCTATTCGAGGCCCCGAAGTAAAAAGTACCCGGCAGCCTTTTTAACCTGGATAACGTGATGCGCAGTCCCTATTGGTTGTTCCTCGTCCTGCTCCTGCTGCTGGGTGGCCTGCAGTACCGCCTGTGGGTGGGTAATGGCAGCCTGGCGCAAGTGACCGAGCTGAAGCAGCAGATTGCCGAGCAGCATGCCGAAAACGAGCGCTTGCTCGAGCGCAACCGCGTGCTCGATGCCGAAGTGCTGGAGCTGAAAAAAGGCATGGAGACCGTTGAAGAGCGGGCTCGCCACGAATTGGGGATGGTCAAAGAGGGCGAAACCCTCTTCCAGTTGCCACAGAAATGATCGAAACCTTACCGGCCTTCTGGGCTGTGATTCCTGCTGCGGGCGTAGGTGCCCGCATGGCTGCCGACCGCCCTAAGCAGTATCTGGAGCTGGCCGGGCAGACCATTCTCGAGCACAGCCTCGACTGTTTTCTTGGCCACCCGATGCTCAAGGGCGTGGTGGTCAGCATTGCCGAAGATGACCCGTACTGGCCTCGCCTGCGCTGCGCCAGCGACCCGCGCATCCAGCGCGCCGCGGGTGGCCGCGAGCGTGCCGACTCGGTGCTCAATGCATTGCTGATGCTGCATGCTCAAGGGGCGGCGGACAGCGACTGGGTGCTTGTGCATGATGCCGCGCGACCAAACCTGGCGCGCAGCGATCTGGACAAGCTGTTGTCGGAGCTGGCAGGCGACCCGGTGGGTGGCCTGCTGGCGGTGCCGGCGCGCGATACCCTCAAGCGGGCCGATGCCGATGGTCGGGTGGGCGCTACCGTCGACCGCAGCACCATCTGGCAGGCCTATACGCCGCAGATGTTCCGCCTGGGGGCGTTGCATCGGGCACTGGCCGAGTGCCTTGTGTCGGATGTGCTGGTGACCGACGAGTCCTCTGCCATCGAGTGGTCCGGCCAGGCGCCGCGGCTGGTCGAAGGGCGCAGCGACAACATCAAGGTGACCCGGCCGGAAGACTTGGAGTGGTTGCGCCAGCGTTGGGCAGGGCGCCGCTGAATTTCTTGCCCTGTGCCGGCCTCTTCGCGGGTAAACCCGCTCCCACAGGTATCGCACATCCCTTCAGGTTTGCGCTGTACCTGTGGGAGCGGGTTTACCCGCGAAGAGGCCAGACCAGCCAGCACAAGGTTTCAGTTCAAGCGATACTCCGGCAACCCCGCCAACCCTTCTTTCAGGTAATCCACCAGCCGCCGAACCTTCGGCGACAGGTGCCGCTGCTGCGGATACAGCGCCCACACCGCGGTATTCGGTGGCTGGTGCGCCTCAAGCAACGACACCAGCGCACCACTGTTCAAGTGCTCCAGCACGTAGTAATCCGGCAACTGGCACAACCCCATCCCCTGCAGCGCCGCGTCCAGCACCGCCTGCCCGCTGTTGCAACGCCAGTTGCCCTGGACTCGCTGGCTGATCTCGCGGCCGTCCTGCTGCAGCGCCCACAAATCCGAACTGCCTACCAGGCAGTTGTGCCGCGCCAGTTCCGACAGGCTGTGCGGCCGACCATAACGTTCCAGGTAGGCCGGCGAAGCGCACAGGTACATGCGCCGGGGTGCCAGGCGGGTTGCCACCAGTCGTGAGTCGGCCAGCCGGCCCAGGCGGATGGCCAGGTCCATGCCTTCATGCACCAGGTCGAGGGTATGGTTGCTCAGTTCCACATCCACCCGCAGCTGCGGGTAAAGCGCCATGAACCGCGTCACCAGCGGCACGATGAAACGCTCGCCGTAGGCCACCGCGCAGGTCATGCGCAGCAGCCCCTTGGGCTCGCTGGCCAGATCGCCCATGGCGCGTAGAGCTTCCTCGCGGCCATCCTGCAGGCGCTGGCAGTGCTGCAGGAATGTCTGCCCGGCCTCGCTCAGGGTCACCCGCCGGGTGCTGCGGTACAGCAGGCGCGTCTGCAGCCGTTCCTCCAGCCGGGCGATCTGCCGGCTGATGTGCGACGAGGAAACCCCCAGGCGCTCTGCGGCCGCGGTGAACTGGCCCGACTCGGCCACGGCGACGAACTCGTCGATGCCTTCCCAGCGGCTGCTCATTGATTATCCCTGTATGGCAATAATGTTTTGTCTTTGGCCTGATTATTCATCAAAAGTCGGTGAATTACACTGCCAGACTGAATCGACACTCTGTCTGGAGACCTTTGATGATCAAGTCCCGTGCTGCCGTAGCTTTCGAAGCCAAGAAACCCCTGGAAATCGTCGAAGTCGACGTGGCCATGCCCAAGGCCGGTGAAGTGCTGCTGCGGGTGGTCGCCAGCGGTGTCTGCCACACCGACGCCTACACCCTGTCGGGCGCCGACCCGGAGGGCATCTTCCCGTCGATCCTCGGTCACGAAGGTGGCGCGATCGTCGAGGCGGTAGGCGAGGGGGTCACCTCGGTCGCCGTCGGTGACCACGTCATTCCGCTGTACACCCCGGAATGCGGCAAGTGCAAGTTCTGCCTCTCGGGCAAGACCAACCTTTGCCAGGCCATCCGCGCCACCCAGGGCAAGGGCCTGATGCCGGACGGCACCACGCGCTTCTCCTACAAAGGCCAGCAACTGTTCCACTACATGGGTACCTCGACCTTCTCCGAGTACACCGTGCTGCCGGAAATTTCCGTGGCCAAGATCCAGAAAGAAGCGCCGCTGGAAAAGGTCTGCCTGCTGGGTTGCGGCGTCACCACCGGTATCGGCGCGGTGCTCAACACCGCCAAGGTCAAGGCGGGTGACACCGTGGCCATCTTCGGTCTGGGCGGCATCGGCCTGTCGGCAGTGATCGGTGCGGTCAAGGCCAAGGCGTCGCGCATCATTGCCATCGATATCAATCCGGCCAAGTTCGGGATCGCCCGTCAGCTGGGTGCTACCGACTGCATCAACCCGAAAGACTACGACCGCCCGATCCAGGAAGTGATCGTCGACCTCACCGACGGCGGCGTGGACTTCTCCTTCGAGTGCATCGGCAACGTGCAGCTGATGCGTGCTGCGCTGGAATGCTGCCACAAGGGCTGGGGCGAGTCGGTGATCATCGGCGTGGCCGGTGCCGGCCAGGAAATCGCCACCCGTCCGTTCCAGCTGGTCACCGGTCGCGTATGGCGTGGTTCGGCGTTCGGTGGCGTGCGTGGTCGCAGCGAGCTGCCGAGCTACGTGGAAATGTCCGAGAAGGGCGAGATCCCGCTGGATACCTTCATTACCCACACCATGGGCCTGGAAGACATCAACAAGGCCTTCGACCTGATGCATGAAGGCAAGAGCATCCGCAGCGTCATCCACTTCTGAGGTTTGCCATGAGCCTGGATAACATCTCCTGCCAGAAGAGCTTCGGCGGCTGGCACAAGCGTTACCGGCATCACTCCAAGGTGCTGGGTTGCGACATGGTGTTCGCCGTCTACCTGCCGCCGCAGGCCGAACAGGGCGAAAAGCTGCCGGTGCTGTATTGGCTCAGCGGCCTAACCTGCACCGACGAGAACTTCATGCAGAAGGCCGGCGCCCAGCGCCTAGCCGCGGAGCTTGGGTTGATCATCGTCGCCCCCGACACCAGCCCGCGTGGCGAGCAGGTGCCGGGCGACCCGGACGGTGCCTGGGACTTCGGCCTGGGTGCTGGCTTCTACCTCAATGCCACTCAGCAGCCCTGGGCCCAGCACTACCGCATGCACGACTATGTGGTGGAGGAGTTGCCCGCGTTGATCGAGGCGCACTTCCCGGCTTCGGGCGAGCGCAGCATCAGTGGCCACTCCATGGGTGGGCATGGCGCGCTGGTGTGCGCCTTGCGCAACCCGGGGCGCTACCGCTCGGTGTCGGCGTTCTCGCCGATCAGCAACCCGATGGATTGCCCGTGGGGCGAGAAAGCCTTCAGCCGCTACCTGGGTGAAGACCGTGCGCGCTGGCGCGAGTGGGATGCCAGCGTGCTGCTGGCCGAGGCTCCGGCCGGCGAATGCCCGCCGTTGCTGGTGGACCAGGGCGACCGTGACGACTTCCTCGAAAAGCAGCTCAAGCCTGAAGCGCTGGAGCAGGCGGCACGCAAAGGGGGGCATGAACTGACCCTGCGCCTGCAGCCTGGCTATGACCACAGCTACTACTTCATCGCCAGCTTCATCGAGGAGCATCTGCGTCATCATGCGGTGGCCTTGGGGCGGGTGTGAGGCGTAGCTGCGCGATCGCCTGTAGGAGCAGCCTTGTGCTGCGAATGGGCTGCGAAGCAGACCCTGGGTCTAACGCTATCGCCGATATTGCCGGGGCCGCTTTGCGGCCCATTCGCAGCACTAGGCTGCTCCTACAACGACGGCCCCAATACCGGTTAAAGCAGGTAGAATCACGCCCTGACTCATTCAGGGCGTTTTTCTATGCGTATTGGCCACGGCTACGATGTGCACCGTTTCTGCGACGGTGATTTCATTACCCTGGGCGGGGTGCGTATCCCCCACAAATACGGCCTCCTGGCCCACTCCGATGGCGACGTGCTGCTGCACGCCCTGAGCGATGCCTTGCTTGGCGCGGCGGCGCTGGGTGACATCGGCAAACATTTCCCCGACACCGATCCGCAGTTCAAGGGCGCCGACAGCCGGGTGCTGCTGCGTCATGTGGTCGGCATCGTCCAGGCCAAGGGCTGGAAGGTCGGCAACATCGACGCCACCATCGTCGCCCAGGCGCCGAAGATGGCCCCGCACATCGAGACCATGCGCAAGCTGATCGCCGAAGACCTGCAGGTCGAACTCGACCAGGTCAACGTCAAGGCTACCACCACCGAGAAGCTCGGCTTCACCGGCCGCGAGGAGGGCATCGCCGTGCATTCGGTAGCCCTGCTGCTGCCAGCATGACCGAACTGGAACTGCTGGGCCCGCGCGCATCGGGCGAACCACTGGGTACCGCCGTCCTCAAGGCGGTGGCCGAGGATTTCCAGGTCGACGAAGTACTGGACATCCCCCTCTCGGGCCAGGGCGAACACCTGTGGCTGTGGGTCGAGAAGCGTGACCTGAACACCGAGGAGGCGGCCCGCCGCCTGGCCCGTGCCGCTGGGGTGCCGGTGCGCACGATCAGCTACGCCGGCCTCAAGGACCGCCAGGCCCTGACCCGCCAGTGGTTCAGCCTGCACCTGCCCGGCAAGGCCGACCCGGACCTGTCGCGTGCCGAGGATGCCAGCCTGCGTGTGCTCAAGCAGGTGCGCCACCAGCGCAAGCTGCAGCGCGGTGCGCATTCGGCCAACGGCTTCACGCTGCGCCTGACTGCCTTGGCTGCCGATCACCAAGCGGTGGATGCGCGCCTGGAACAGCTCAAGCATTACGGTGTGCCGAATTATTTCGGCACCCAGCGCTTCGGCCACGGTGGCGGCAACGTTCACGACGCTCTTGATTGGGCCGCACGCAATGCCCTGCCCGAACAGCGCAACGTGCGTTCGCGGTTGCTCTCGGCCGGGCGCAGCTACCTGTTCAACCAGGTGCTGGCAGCCCGTGTTGCCGACGGCAGCTGGGCGCGTGCGCAGGTGGGCGACCTGTTGGCGTTCACCACGAGTCGTAGCTTCTTTCCTGCTGGGGAGTCGGAATGTTCCGATCCTCGGCTGGCGATTCTTGACCTGCATCCGACCGGCCCGCTGTGGGGGGCAGGCGATTCGCCGGCTACGGGGAGTACTGCGCAACAAGAGGATGCGATCGCCGCACGGCAGCCGGCACTTTGCCAGTGGCTGGCCCTGGCGGGCATGGATCACGAACGACGCATTCTGCGGCTCCCTATTGGCGGTCTTACGTGGCATTATCCCGAGCCTGATATCCTGCAACTGGAATTCGTCCTTCCGGCCGGATGTTTCGCCACCGTGGTGGTGCGCGAAATCGTGGATCTGGTGTCGGCGGGGCAGACGGACAGCTCATGCGTATTCTGATTTCGAACGACGACGGTGTTACCGCACCCGGCATCGCCGCGCTGCATGCTGCGCTGGTGGATTACGCCGAGTGCGTGGTTATTGCCCCGGATCAAGACAAGAGCGGCGCCAGCAGTTCGCTGACGCTGGACCGGCCACTGCACCCGCAGACCTTGGCCAATGGCTTCATCAGCCTCAACGGCACGCCGACCGACTGCGTGCATCTGGGGCTCAATGGGCTGTTGCCACAGGCGCCGGACATGGTTGTGTCGGGGATCAACCTCGGTGCCAACCTGGGTGACGACGTGCTCTATTCGGGCACGGTCGCGGCCGCGTTGGAAGGCCGTTTCCTCGGCGGTACCTCGCTGGCGTTTTCGCTGTTGTCGCGCCAGCCGGACAACCTGCCCACCGCGGCCCACATCGCCCGCCGCCTGGTCGAGGCTCAGTCGCGCCTGGCCTTGCCGCCGCGTACCGTGCTCAACGTCAATATCCCCAACCTGCCGCTGGAGCACATTCGTGGTATCCAGCTCACCCGCCTCGGTCACCGGGCGCGGGCGGCGGCGCCGACCAAGGTGGTCAACCCGCGCGGCAAGGAAGGCTACTGGATCGCTGTCGCCGGGGATGCCGAGGACGGTGGCCCGGGGACCGACTTCCATGCGGTGATGCAAGGCTATGTATCGATCACTCCGCTGCAGCTCGACCGCACCTTCAGTGATGCCTTCGAGCAGCTCGACGGTTGGCTGGAGGGCCTGCTCTGATGCGCGAGGACGATATGCTGCGGCGTGGCATCGGCATGACCTCCCAGCGCACCCGGGAGCGGCTGATCCAGCGCCTGTGCGAGGAGGGCGTTTCGAACACCAAGGTGCTCGACGTCATCCGTCGTACCCCGCGCCACCTGTTCGTCGACGAGGCGCTGGCGCATCGCGCCTACGAAGACACCGCGCTGCCGATCGGCCACAACCAGACGATCTCGCAGCCGTTCATGGTTGCCCACATGAGTGAACTGCTGCTCGAGGCCGGGCCGCTGGACAAGGTGCTGGAGATCGGCACCGGCTCGGGCTACCAGACGGCAATCCTGGCCCAGTTGGTCGAGCGGGTGTTCTCGGTGGAACGCATCAAGGTGCTGCAGGACCGGGCCAAGGAGCGCCTGGTGGAACTGAACCTGCGCAACGTGGTGTTCCGCTGGGGGGATGGTTGCGAAGGCTGGCCGGCGCTGGCGCCGTACAACGGCATCATCGTCACCGCCGTGGCGCCGGAAGTGCCGCAGGCATTGCTCGACCAGCTGGCGCCCGGTGGCCGTATGGTGATCCCGGTGGGGCCAGCCGGCGAAACCCAGCAGCTGATGCTGATCGTGCGCGAGGAGCATGGATTCTCCCGCCGCGTGCTGGGGGCCGTGCGCTTCGTACCGCTGCTCAACGGCCCGCTGGCCTGAACACTGCTGGTTCGAGTCGCGCGATATTTTTGCGCCAGCACCGAATTCTTGCTGCAACGCCCTGTCTATCTGGCGGGGTGAAGCGCTAGCGCACAGCGTGTTGCAAGGCTTTGCAGCAGTCTTTCACCAACCCTGCCAATGCGGGCGGGCTTGGTTATAATTGCAATAATATTGCATTTCTTGTCTTCATATCGTTTTCGGCACCATGAGGGGAGCGCGGGTGGGTCACACAGTCATTCGGCAGCGCAAGGACGGGTCGGGTTTCACGCTTCTGGTGATTGCACTGGCCATGGGCGCGCTACTGGTGGGTTGCTCGAGCACCAGCAGCAACAGCGCGCGGGTGGTCGACCGCAACAACACCGTGCCCAAGCGCCCGGCAGTAACCACCGGGCAGTACATCGTCAAACCTGGCGATACGCTGTTCTCCATCGCCTTCCGTTATGGCTGGGACTACAAGGAGCTGGCTGCGCGCAACGGTATCGCGGCGCCTTACACCATTCGCCCGGGGCAAGCGATTCGTTTCAGCAGCGGCTCTACCGGCAGCACCACGGTGGTGTCCAGCCCGTCGTCGTCGAGCAAGACCACGGTCATCCGGCGGCCTGTGGGAAGCACCAGCACACCTACTGGCAACACCAGCAAACCGGCCACGCCGGCAGCCTCCAGCAGCGCCCCGGTGGTCGCCACGGTGCCTGCCGCGGAGCGCGCGGTAGGTGGCTGGACCTGGCCTGCCAACGGCGTGCTGATTGGAAAATTCGCTTCAAACGGTAGTTTGAATAAAGGCATTGATATCGCCGGTGATTTGGGACAGCCTGTTTTTGCTGCGTCTGATGGTGCAGTGGTGTACGCCGGGAGTGGCTTGAGGGGCTACGGCGAACTGATCATCATCAAGCACAGCGATACCTACGTCAGTGCCTACGGCCATAACCGCAGGCTGTTGGTTCGGGAGGGGCAGCAGGTCAAGGCAGGGCAGTCGATTGCTGAAATGGGGTCCACGGGCACAGATCGGGTGAAGCTGCATTTCGAGATTCGCCGCCAGGGCAAACCCGTCGATCCGCTCCAGTTCCTGCCACGTCGTTGACCGTTGTACCCGGCCTGTTCCTGTGATGTAGAGGGGACAGGCTCCAGCGCTGCCAGGGAGATAGGTGCCGCTCGAGTCTGAGTTCGAACTCAGCAAAGGACTATAACAATGGCTCTCAGTAAAGAAGTGCCGGAGTTTGACATCGACGATGACCTGCTTCTGATGGAGACGGGAATCGTTTTGGAAACGGATGTGGTGTCAGACGAACCTGCTGTATCTTCGGTTCGGACGAGGGCCAAGTCGGGCTCTTCGCTCAAGCAACACAAGTACATCGATTACAGCCGGGCGCTCGATGCCACCCAGTTGTATCTCAACGAGATAGGATTCTCGCCTCTGCTTTCGCCGGAAGAGGAAGTGCACTTTGCGCGTCTGTCGCAAAAGGGCGACCCTGCCGGCCGCAAGCGCATGATCGAAAGCAACCTGCGCCTGGTTGTAAAAATTGCCCGTCGTTACGTGAACCGCGGCCTGTCGCTGCTCGACCTGATCGAGGAGGGCAACCTTGGGCTGATCCGTGCGGTCGAGAAGTTCGACCCGGAGCGTGGTTTCCGGTTCTCGACCTATGCGACCTGGTGGATTCGCCAGACCATCGAGCGGGCGATCATGAACCAGACCCGCACCATTCGCCTGCCGATCCACGTGGTCAAGGAACTGAACGTCTACCTGCGCGCTGCGCGCGAGCTGACCCAGAAACTGGACCACGAACCCTCGCCAGAAGAAATCGCCACGCTGCTGGAGAAACCGGTCGCCGAGGTCAAGCGCATGCTCGGCCTGAACGAGCGGGTGTCTTCGGTGGATGTGTCGCTCGGCCCGGACTCGGACAAGACCCTGCTCGATACCCTGACCGACGACCGCCCGACCGACCCATGCGAACTGCTGCAGGATGATGACCTGTCGCAGAGCATCGACCAGTGGCTGGGCGAGTTGACCGACAAGCAGCGTGAAGTGGTGGTGCGCCGCTTTGGCTTGCGCGGGCATGAAAGCAGCACCCTGGAAGATGTCGGACTGGAGATTGGCCTGACCCGCGAACGGGTGCGGCAGATCCAGGTCGAGGGGCTCAAGCGTTTGCGTGAGATTCTCGAGAAGAACGGCCTGTCCAGTGAGTCCTTGTTCCAGTAGCGGAAGCCTGTAGCACAAAGCGCCCCGATGATTTCGGGGCGTTTTTGTTTGTGGCGATCAGAGGTGTCCCATTCAAAATTGCGGGGGCGCTTTGCGCCCCTTTCGCGACACAAGGCCGCTCCCACAGGTATTTCATCGCCTTTGAATGTACCGCTATCCTGTGGGAGCGGCCTTGTGTCGCGAAAGGGCTGCAAAGCAGCCCCAAGACATTATGTACCGCGCTACCCCAATAACATTGCGTGTAAGCCTTTGCTTACTTGTTCTGTAAGCCTTCTATGTACGCTTCAGTAAATCATTGTCGTATACAGATCCTGCGTTTTCCCAACCTCTTGAAAATCCTGACTTATTCAGCTGTGAGGAAATGTGTCACCTGCAACACCCTGTGAGGTTTCGCGGTTGCCGGCCAGGCTCAAGTCGCTAGTATTCGAACTGTGCACAGGGACATGCACAGGCTTTCAGGAGGAAAGCCAGGGACATCGCAAGACGCGATTTCATCAGGATGATGTTTGGGACAAGCAGGGACTACGGAAAAAATGTGGGCGGGTCAAACCGCCCCTTTTTTTGCCTGCAGAAAACAAAAAAGGCCCCAAAGGGCCTTTTTAGTGTCCGGACGCTATCAGCGCTCCAGATCTGCAATCTTGCCAGTCTTGCCATCCCATTCCTCAGCGTCCGGCAGGGCGTCCTTACGCTCGGTGATGTTCGGCCAGATTTCCGCCAGTTCGGCGTTCAGCTCGATGAAGTTTTCCATGCCCGCAGGCACTTCGTCTTCCGAGAAGATGGCTTGCGCTGGGCATTCCGGCTCGCACAAGGCGCAGTCGATGCACTCGTCCGGATGGATGACCAGGAAGTTCGGGCCTTCGTAGAAGCAGTCCACCGGACAGACTTCCACGCAGTCGGTGTATTTGCATTTGATGCAGTTGTCGGTGACGACGAAGGTCATTTCTAATTCTCTCCTCAGGCGACGGCGGCGGCCCTTCCTCTCAGGGCCGCGCGGTTTACGGGTATGTGGCTGCAGGCCAGGCTAATAACCTGCAGCACCAGCAAACCGCGGCGGATTCTACCAGCTTGTAGTGGGCGCCGTTATAACAGGTTCTTTAGTTGATATAGCATTTCGATAGCTTGACGCGGGGTCATGTCGTCCAGTTGCAGCTTGCCCAGCTTCTCGATGGCCGGGTGTGGCAGGCTGGCGAACAGGTCGCTCTGGTGCGGGACCTGTGGCACGTCCTTGGCCTTTTGGGCCGGGGGTTGTTCATGCGGCAGGCTGGTGGTTTCCAGCCTCGCCAGGTGTTCACGGGCACGCTGGATGACGGCCGTCGGCACGCCGGCCAGCTGCGCCACGGCCAGGCCGTAGCTCTGGCTGGCAGGACCAGGCAGCACGTGGTGCAGGAATACGATGCGTTCGTTGTGTTCGGTGGCGTTCAGGTGCACGTTGGCCACCAGTGGCTCGCTTTCCGGCAGCACGGTGAGTTCGAAGTAGTGCGTGGCGAACAGCGTGTAGGCGCGCAGCTGGGCCAGGCGCTCTGCGGCAGCCCAGGCCAGCGACAGGCCGTCGAAAGTACTGGTGCCGCGGCCCACTTCATCCATCAGCACCAGGCTGCGGTCGGTGGCATTGTGCAAGATGTTGGCGGTTTCGCTCATCTCGACCATGAAGGTCGAGCGGCCGCCGGCCAGGTCGTCGCTGGAGCCAATGCGGGTGAAGATGCGGTCGACCAGCGACAGCTCGCAGCTGGCAGCAGGCACGAAGCTGCCGATATGCGCCAGCAGCACGATCAGGGCGGTCTGGCGCATGTAGGTGGACTTACCGCCCATGTTCGGGCCGGTGATGATCAGCATGCGCGTGCTGTTGTCCAGGCCCAGGTCGTTGGCCACGAACGGTGTGGTCAGTACCTGTTCCACCACTGGGTGACGGCCCTGCTCGATGCGCAGGCACGGCTCGTCTACGAAGCGTGGGCAGTTCAGGTCGAGGTTCAGTGCACGTTCGGCCAGGTTGCTGAGCACGTCCAGTTCGGCCAGGGCGGCGGCGCTGTCCTGCAGCGGTGCCAGGTGGCTGATCAGGGTTTCCAGCAGGGCATCGTAGAGCATCTTTTCGCGGGCCAGGGCGCGGCTCTTGGCCGACAGCGCCTTGTCCTCGAACGCCTTCAGCTCCGGGGTGATGAAGCGCTCGGCGCCCTTTAGGGTCTGACGGCGGATGTAGTCCCCCGGGGCCTGCTCGGCCTGCTTGGTCGGCAGTTCGATGAAGTAGCCATGCACTCGGTTGTAGCCGACCTTGAGGTTGGCCAGGCCGGTGCGGGCCTTTTCCCGGGCTTCCAGGTCGATCAGGAACTGGCCGGCGTTCTCGCTGATCGCCAGCAGCTCGTCCAGTTCGTTGTCATAGCCGGCCTTGAGCACGCCGCCATCGCGGATCACCGCCGGCGGGTTGTCGATGATCGCCCGCTCCAGCAGGCTGGCCAGTTCGGGATAGGTGCCGGTAATGGCGGCCAGGCGCGCCAGGTGCGGTGCCTCCAGCTCGGCCATGGCATTCTGCAACTCGGGTAGCGCCCCAAGGGCATCGCGCAGGCGTGCCAGATCGCGTGGGCGGGCGTTGCGCAGGCCGATGCGGGCGAGAATCCGCTCGATATCGCCAATTTCCTTGAGTTGCGGCTGCAGCTTCTCGAAGCGGTAGCCATCGAGCAGGCAACGGATCGAGTCCTGGCGCGCCTGCAGCACCTTGAGATCGCGCAACGGGCGGTTCAACCAGCGGCTCAGCAAACGGCTGGCCATGGCGGTCTGGCAGCGGTCGACCACCGACTGCAGGGTGTTGTCTCGGCCGCCGGCCAGGTTGATGTCCAGCTCCAGGTTGCGGCGGCTGGCACCGTCGAGAATGACCGTATCGTCCAGGCGTTCGTGGCGCAGGCTGCGCAGGTGCGGCAGGGCGGTGCGCTGGGTTTCCTTGGCGTAGATCAGCAGGCAACCGGCGGCGCCGATGGCCAGGGTCAGCTTGTCGCAGCCAAAGCCCTTGAGGTCCTTGGTCGCGAACTGCTGGCACAGGGCCTTGCGCGCCGAGTCGCGGTCGAATTCCCATGGCGCACGGCGACGGGCGCCCGGTCGTTTCTCGGCAGGCAGGTCGCGCGGCCAGTCGTCGGGGATCAACAGCTCGACCGGGTTGAGGCGCTCGAGCTCGGCCAGCAGGTTTTCCCAGCCCTTGATCTCCTGCACGCTGAAGTTGCCACTGGTGATGTCCAGTACGGCCAGGCCGAACAGGCGCTCGTCCCCGAGCAGCGCGGCAATCAGGTTGTCGCGACGCTCGTCGAGCAGGGCCTCGTCGCTGACCGTACCCGGGGTGATGATGCGCACCACCTGACGTTCCACCGGGCCCTTGCTGGTGGCAGGGTCGCCAATCTGCTCGCAGATCACCACCGATTCGCCGAGCTTGACCAGCTTGGCCAGGTAGCCTTCCAGCGAATGGAACGGAATCCCGCACATGGGGATGGACTGGCCGGCCGACTGACCGCGCGCGGTCAGGGTGATGTCCAGCAGTTTTGCGGCTTTTTTCGCATCTTCGTAGAAGATCTCGTAGAAGTCGCCCATGCGGTAGAACATCAGCTGGTCCGGGTGCTGGTTCTTCAGCTTCCAGTACTGCTGCATCATCGGGGTGTGTGCGGAGAAGTCGGAAATTGCTTTATTCATCAATGGCTTAGAAAGTAGGTCTCAATATTGTGGGGCAAATTGGGGCGTTCTGTGTTGCATGCACGACGCCGAGACCCACCGGATTTTCAAGCCGCATAGATTAACACGGCTACCCGGCAGGCTGTACCTGCAAGTCCGGCGAGTGCACAGGGATGCGCTGAAGGCAGGTTGACATCATGGTGCCTCCATGGAGAATTGCCTGCCTTCGCCCATCAGGGATGGCTTGCCTGACGCATTCGCGGTGGCCCGTGGCCCGGTAAAAAGTTATTGCAACAGGTTGATTAGTGCAGTGAGCGCAATTCGTTTTGATGTAGATGCGGTTTTTTGTATTTCCCTCGACACCCGCGCTGACCGGCGCACGCTGTTCAGCGAAACCATCGGGCGACAGCTCGACAACGAAGTGCACTTTCATGTCGTCGAGAAAAACAGCGACCCCAAGCGCGGTTGCTACGAGTCCCATCAGCAACTGGCCCGTCATGCGCTGGACAATGGCCTAGATCGAATCCTGATCTTCGAAGACGATGCCAAGGCGTATGAGTTCAAGCCTTCGCGGGTGCGCTGGGTAAACCGCTTCATGCAGAAACGGCCCTTCGAGGCCTTGCACCTGGGTTATTCCATGGGGCGAACCTGGCTGACCTGGTTCCCGTTCATCGCCCGCGGGCGGGTGGTGGCCCTGCATGCCTATGTGCTGTCGCGCGAGGGCTGTCGGATCCTGGCAGAGACGCCCTACGATGGCACCCCGGTGGATGTGGTGGTCAAACACCGGATCCGCCAGCACTGCGTGTTCCCCATGATGTTCCGCCAGCACGCCGCCGCCGTGGCCGGTAGCGACCTGGAACAGGTGGTGCGCAATGAGGACGAGTGGTGGGAGCGCAACTGGACCAAGCATCGTCGTTCACCGATGAAGAACATCTGGCGGACCGTGCTTCGGCTGAATTTCTGATTGGTGTGGGCTTGAGGTGCATGCCTTGAGAGGTTTGGCGCCTGCGAGATAGAGCGCCGCGCGGGCGGCGCTCGATCTTACAGGCGCCAAAAATCCAGAGGCGAACATGCTCGGGCCCAGCACGCCGCCAGACGCTCATCCTCCACCCCCATCCCCAAAATGCTAGGGTAGAGGGCAGCCTTCAAGGAGCCCGACATGGACCCGATCACCACGCTTTCCACCCGCCTGGGTGAACACCTGCGCCGCTTCAACGCGCAGGTGACCACCGCCGAATCCTGCACCGGTGGCGGCATCGCCGAGGCCATCACCCGCGTGCCCGGCAGCTCGGCCTGGTTCGAGGCTGGGTACGTGACCTATTCCAACACCCAGAAAACCCGTCAGCTGGGAGTGCCCGCGGCGTTGTTCGGCCAGGTTGGCGCGGTCAGCCAGGAAGTGGTCGAAGCGATGGTCCGCGGCGCCCAGGCCGCCAGCGGCGCGCGCTTTGCCGTGGCGGTGAGCGGCGTGGCCGGGCCGGACGGTGGTTCGCCGGGCAAACCGGTGGGCACCGTGTGGCTGGCCTGGGGCGACGGCAACCATGTGTTCAGCGAGCGGCGCCAGTTTGACGGCGACCGCGAGGCGGTGCGCCGACAGACGGTGATCGCCGCGTTAGACGGCTTGTTACAGCTTGGTGCCGAGTAAATCGACGACAGGGGTTTGCGCGAGCGCCTGCCTGTGGAATAATACTGGCTACTTATACAGGTATTCCGGCCGTCAGGGCCAAGTCGAACACGTGAGGATTTCAATGGACGACAACAAGAAGCGCGCCTTGGCTGCGGCCCTGGGTCAGATCGAACGCCAATTCGGCAAGGGCGCCGTCATGCGCATGGGCGACCACGAGCGCCAGGCTATCCCTGCCATCTCCACCGGCTCGCTGGGTCTGGACATCGCCCTGGGCATCGGCGGCCTGCCAAAAGGCCGTATCGTCGAGATCTACGGCCCGGAATCGTCGGGTAAGACCACGCTGACCCTGTCGGTCATCGCCGAAGCCCAGAAAAACGGCGCCACCTGCGCCTTCGTCGACGCCGAACACGCCCTCGACCCCGAGTACGCCGGCAAGCTGGGCGTCAACGTCGACGACCTGCTGGTTTCGCAGCCGGACACCGGCGAACAGGCCCTGGAAATCACCGACATGCTGGTGCGTTCCAACGCTGTTGACGTGATCATCGTCGACTCCGTTGCTGCCCTGGTACCGAAGGCCGAGATCGAAGGCGAAATGGGTGACATGCACGTGGGTCTGCAGGCGCGCCTGATGTCCCAGGCGCTGCGCAAGATCACCGGTAACATCAAGAACGCCAACTGCCTGGTCATCTTCATCAACCAGATCCGTATGAAGATCGGTGTGATGTTCGGCAGCCCGGAAACCACCACTGGTGGTAACGCCCTGAAGTTCTACGCCTCGGTGCGTCTGGATATTCGCCGTACCGGTGCGGTCAAGGAAGGCGACGAGGTGGTCGGTAGCGAAACCCGCGTCAAGATCGTCAAGAACAAGGTTTCGCCGCCCTTCCGTCAGGCCGAGTTCCAGATCCTCTACGGCAAAGGTATCTACCGTAACGGCGAGATCATTGACCTGGGTGTTTCCCAAGGCCTGGTCGAGAAGTCCGGTGCCTGGTACGCCTACCAGGGCAACAAGATCGGTCAAGGCAAGGCAAACGCTGCCAAGTACTTGGCTGAGAACCCGGCTATTGGTGCCGAGATCGAGAAGCAGATTCGCGAGAAGCTGCTGACCTCTGGTGCTGTTGCGGCTGCTGGTAAGGCTGCTGCTGCCGAAGCCGATGCCGATGACATGGCCGACGCTGACGCCGGCTATTGATTGCGCGGTAGATAGCCGAACATGTCCGCCGTACTCGACACCCCCGTCGCCATCCGGCGGACAGCCATGGACCTGCTTGCGCGACGTGAGCACGGTCGCGTCGAGCTGACGCGCAAGTTGCGTCAGCGCGGCGCTTCGGACGAGTTGATTGGGCCTGAACTCGATCGGCTCGCCGAAGAAGGGTTGCTTAGCGAAGCCCGCTACCTCGAAAGTTTCATCCGGTACCGTTCAAGCTCCGGCTATGGCCCTGCGCGTATTCGCGAAGAGCTAGGCCAGCGCGGTTTGGCGCGTGCTGATATCGAGCAGGCGCTACGCGAGAGCGAGGTGGACTGGGGCGAGCGCATGCGTGACGTATGGCAGCGCAAGTTTGCCGGGCAGCGCCCGCAAGATCCCCGCGGCCGTGCCCAGCAGACCCGGTTTCTGGCTTACCGGGGTTTCCCCATGGACATGATCGGCCGGCTGCTCAGTGGGCGTGATCTCGACGATTACTGAGGGCTGGGGCCGTTTTACAGTCCTTTGCGGGAGCGGACCTGTGTCACGATCAACTGACCTTCAACGCCTCCCTGGCCCGCTGCGTCGTATGCATGGGCTGCGGCTTGGCCCAGTTCTCCGGCAGGTTGATGAAATCCACCAGCTCGCGCAGCCTGCCCTGATCCCGGCCATTGAAGGCAAATGACAAACGGGTCAGGTGGTTGAAGTTGCCCACTTCGTGCTCGGCGCTGCTGTCAGGTTGCTGGTGGTACTTGCCACTCAAACGCAAATCGGCAAAGCCTTCCTGGATGTCATACAGCGCCGCTTCGCTGAGCGGGTGATGCATGCGGATCACGAACTGGCTCTTCAGCCAGCGGCTGGAGTGGTAGTTGCTGTAGAACTGGTTGATTTCCTCCACTGCCTCGTCAGCGCTGTGCACCAGGCGCAGCAGTTTCAGGTCGCTGGGCAAGATGTAGCGGTTTTCCTCCAGTTGGCGGCTGATGAAGTCCAGGCAGTCGCGCCAGAAGCTGCCACCTGGTGAGTCCAGCAGCACCACCGGTACCAGCGGGCTCTTGCCGGTCTGGATCAGGGTCAGCACCTCCAATGCTTCATCCAAAGTGCCGAAACCACCCGGGCACAGCACCAGGCCATCGGCCTCCTTGACGAAGAACAGCTTGCGGATGAAGAAGAAATGGAACGGCAGCAGCTTGTCGGTGCCATCTACCGTGGGGTTGGCGTGTTGTTCGAAGGGTAGGGTGATGTTGAATCCCAGGCTGTGGTCGCTGCCGGCGCCTTCGTGGGCGGCTGCCATGATGCCGCCGCCGGCACCGGTTATTACCATCAGGTCGGAGCGCGCCAGGGTTGCGCCCAGTTCGCGGGCCAGGGCGTACATCGGGTGTTCCAGCGGGGTGCGCGCCGAGCCGAACACGGTCACCTTGCGGCGGTCCTTGTAGCGTTCCAGGGTGCGGAACGAATGGTCCAGTTCGCGCAGGGCCTGCAGGGTGATCTTGGCGCTCCAGCGGTCGGTGTCGTCATGGGCCATGCGCAGGATGGTCAGCATCATGTCGCGGTACAGCGCCAGGTTGGGGCTGTTCGGTGCCACCAGTTGCAGTTGTGCGTCGATGTTGCTCAGGTCGATGTTGTTGTCGCGGAAATGGCTGAACAGCAGTTCACTCGATTGGTAAGGCATGCAACGTCTCCTTCTGCACCTATACCTCTGACCTCAATCTAGACCCTTGCGCTCAATCCTGCCGGGGGTGTTCGACACAGCCGCCCGTCGGCATGCAGCCACGGGGGATGCGGGTTTGGTTAACTGGGTAAAGCGAAACGTGTCGATGCAGGAGGTGGCGGTATGCATCGCTTGATCATCGAAGTTGACCGGCAGCTTTACCAGCAGCTGGAGAATGCGGCCCAGATGCATCACCTGAGCCTGGAGAACGAGTGCCGGCGCAGGCTGTCGGGGCTGGAATGCCAGTCGCGCTACCTGCAGGCGCTGCTGGCAGAGATGCGCGCTGATGCCGCTGAGGGGCGCTGGTGCGCCCGTGAAGACGAGAAGGCGTAGCGATCCGAGCTGGTTTACTTCTTCTTGTTGCCGGCCACGCAGCTGGCATTGTCGAACGCCTGGTCCATGATCGGCTGGTTGGTCTTGTATACCGTGAAGCGGTAGACCATCACCGCGCCTTTGGACATCAGGTTACGGAAACCGCTGTTGCGGCAGACGCTATCACCCAGCTGGCTGCGGACCTGTTCGGGGTTGGCCTGCATGCGCGCGGCATGGTCCTGGCGCACGCTCAGGTGGTTGACCAGTGCCTTGCCTTCCACCGTGTAACCCTGGTCGAGGATGTCCTCGTTGATGGCTCGCGGGGTGCCGACACTGCTCTCTTTGGCAACCTTCTGCAGCATGTTGTTCAGGTCGTATTCCTGCTTGGAAGCCGCCTGGGCTGCCAGGGGCAGGGCGAGCAACAGGCTCAGGGCGGGGACGATACGGCGCAGCATGAATCTCTCCTGGTTCGATGACTGGCGCTTTGACATGCGCGGGTCGACGGCGTTCCCTGAAAATCGCGCAGGCGCGACGCTGGGGTACGGTAAAGCAGCGATTATAAGGACCGCGTCGCCACCTGCACAGCAATTGCCCCCTGTTCTGGTAGACTGGCGCCCTTAGTTTTCTCCGAGTCATCCTTGTGTCCATTCCCAACCTGTCCAGAGGCCTGCCGGCATGAGCCATGCGGTAGCGCGCCTGCGCGCCGAACGCCTGGCTCGCAGCAACAAGCCCTTTATCGCCCGTGGTTCACGTGCCGAACGCTGCCCCGATTGCCGGGTCATCGCCACTCATTGCCTGTGCGCCTGGAAGCCGCGGGTGCAGGCCGAGTCCGGCGTGTGCCTGCTGATGCATGACACCGAGCCACTGAAGCCTACCAATACCGGCTGGCTGATCGCCGACCTGATCGAGGACACCTCGGCTTTCGGCTGGCTGCGCACTTCGGTCGACGAACGCTTGCTGGCGTTGCTGGACGACCCGCGTTGGCAGCCCTACATCGTCTTCCCCGGCGAATTCGTTGCCCAGGAGCGAGTGGTCAGCGAGGTAGTGCGCGAGCCCGGCAAGCGTCCGCTGTTCATCCTGCTGGATGCCACCTGGACCGAAGCGCGCAAGATGTTCCGCAAAAGCCCGTACCTTGATCGCTTCCCGGTGTTGAGCCTGCAGGCCGAGCAGATGTCCCGCTACCGCTTGCGCCGCTCCAAGCGCGATGATCACTTCTGTACCGCGGAAGTCGCGGCCATGTGCCTGGACCTTGCCGGCGATACCCAGGCCTCGCAGGCGCTGGACGCCTACCTGGATGTGTTCAGCCTGCATTACCTGAGCGGCAAGCGTCGCCTGCCGCTGGACGAGCAGGACGACACCCACCAGCGTTTGCATACCTTCCTATAGTCCAAGGGGCACAACCCCTGCTTTGGTTCATAATGACCCTTACCCGAGTGCCCGACACAGAACAGGATCCCCAGATCGATGGCCACTTACGAAATCCTGATTGCCGATGACCACCCGCTGTTCCGTGGCGCCTTGCGCCAGGCCGTTACCCTCGGCCTGGGCCCGGATGTACGCCTGGTAGAAGTTGCCAGCATTGCCGAACTGGAAACCCGTCTGAGCGAAAAAGACAACTGGGACCTGGTGTTGCTGGACTTGAACATGCCGGGTGCCTACGGTTTTTCCGGGCTGGTGCTGCTGCGCGGGCAATACCCGCAGATCCCCGTGGTGATGGTATCGGCGCAGGAAGAGGCTGCAGTGGTGGTCAAGTCCCGCGAATTTGGCGCCAGTGGCTTCATTCCCAAGTCCAGCACCCTGGAAGTGATCCAGGATGCGGTGCGCAAGGTGCTCGACGGCGAGGTCTGGTGGCCGCCGCAGGCGTTCGAAAAGGTCGATGTCTCGGCCGAGGCCAAGGCCGCCAGCGAAGGCCTTGCCAGCCTCACGCCGCAGCAGTTCCGCGTGCTGACCATGGTCTGCGAAGGCTTGCTGAACAAGCAGATCGCCTATGAGCTGAACGTGTCGGAAGCGACCATCAAGGCCCACGTGACCGCGATCTTCCGCAAGCTGGGTGTGCGTACCCGCACCCAGGCGGCGTTGTTGCTGCAACAACTTGAATCGGTTGCCAGCAGCTGAGTGCGCGTGGCTTCACGCTTTTTTGACCCGTGCCGGTCTAGTCTGCTGGCCTTTCCGTTGTGAAGTGACTCACATGACATCGCCATTCAAGGGCCAGACCGGCCTCAAACGTATCCTCAACGCCGCCGGCTATTCGCTGGACGGCCTGCGCGCCGCCTTCAAGGGCGAGGCCGCGTTCCGCCAGCTGGTGCTGCTCAACGTGCTGTTGGTCCCGATCGCCTTCTGGCTGCCGGTCAGCCGTGCGGAGCGGGCGATCATGATCGCCGTGTGCCTGTTGGGCTTGATCGTCGAACTGTTCAATTCGGCGGTGGAAGCAGCCATCGACCGCATTTCGCTGGAGCGCCACCCGCTGTCGAAAAACGCCAAGGACATGGGCAGCGCCGCGCAGCTGGTGGCACTGACCATGGTGGCGCTGGTGTGGGGTGTGATCCTGCTTTAAGCGATCGGTGGCAACACGATCTCGTCACTGCGTGTGAAACCCGCGGTGAAGTTGCGGCACAGTTCGAGAAATTCGCGCATGGCCGAGGTCTGGTACTTCTGTTTGTGCCAGATGAAGTAGAACTGGCGCATCAGGTCCAGCTCCGGGGTTTCCACCGCTACCAGGCTGCCGCGGCGGAAGGCGTCACGCAGGGCAAGGCGCGAGATGCAGCCGATGCCCAGGCCCGACTCCACCGCGCGCTTGATGGCTTCGGTGTGTTCCAGCTCCAGGCGGATGTTGAGGTTGGTGCGGTGGTGGCGCATGGCCTGGTCGAAGGTCAGGCGCGTGCCTGAGCCCTGTTCGCGCAGGATCCACGCCTCCTGGGACAAGGTCTGTACATCGGCGCGCCCCAGTTTGGCCAGCGGATGCTGAGGCGCGCAGAACACCACAAGTTCGTCCTCGACCCAGGGCTGCACTTCCAGGTCCGGGTGGTTGCAATCGCCTTCGATCAGACCCAGATCAATTTCGTAATGCGCCACCTGTTGCACGATATGCGCAGTGTTCTGCACATGCAGCTTCACCTGGCTTTCCGGGTGCACCTGCATGAAGCTGCCGATCAACAGGGTGGCCAGGTAGTTGCCGATGGTCAGCGTGGCGCCGACTGCCAGCGAGCCGAAACCGGACTTGCCGTTGAGCAGGTCTTCGATTTCCTTGGCCTGGTCGAGCAGGGCCACTGCCTGCGGCAACAGTTGCTGGCCCAGGGCGTTGAGGCTCAGGCGCTTGCCGGCGCGGTCGAACAGCTGGCAGCTGGACTGTCGCTCAAGCTCGGTGATCGAGGTGCTGGCGGCCGACTGCGACAAGGCCAGCACACTGGCGGCGCGCGAAACGCTCTGGTGCTGGGCCACGGCAACGAAGACTTGCAGTTGACGAAGTGTAAATCGCATATCGATATAACCGATAACACATATCTTGATAATCCAGTTAACAGATATTGTCGCTGCCCCTAAACTATCGCGCAACTGCGCGTCTTGCGCGCGCCGCGTCTTTCTTCAGGAGCCCCATTAAATGAGCAACATGAACCACGAACGTGTCCTCAGTGTGCACCACTGGAACGACACCCTGTTCAGCTTCAAGTGCACCCGCGACCCGGGCCTGCGCTTCGAGAACGGTCAGTTCGTGATGATCGGCCTGCAACAAGAAAGCGGCCGTCCGCTCATGCGCGCCTATTCCATCGCCTCGCCGAACTGGGAAGAGCATCTGGAGTTCTTCAGCATCAAGGTGCCGGACGGTCCGCTGACCTCGCAGCTGCAGCACCTGAAGGAAGGCGACGAGATCATCATCAGCAAGAAGCCTACCGGTACCCTCGTACTCGACGACCTGAACCCGGGCAAGCACTTGTACCTGCTGAGCACCGGCACTGGCCTGGCACCGTTCATGAGTGTCATCCAGGACCCGGAAACCTACGAGCGCTTCGAGAAAGTGATCCTGGTGCACGGCGTGCGCTACGTGAACGAAGTGGCCTACCGCGAGTTCATCACCGAGCACCTGCCGCAGAACGAGTTCTTCGGTGAGTCGGTTCGCGACAAGCTGATCTACTACCCGACCGTGACCCGTGAACCGTTCGAGAATCAGGGCCGCCTGACCGACCTGATGCGCAGCGGCAAGCTGTTCAGCGACATCGGCCTGCCACCGATCAACCCGCAGGACGACCGCGCGATGATCTGCGGCAGCCCGAGCATGCTCGACGAAACCAGCGAAGTGCTGGACAGCTTCGGTCTGAAGATCTCCCCGCGCATGCGCGAGCCGGGTGACTACCTGATCGAGCGTGCCTTCGTCGAGAAGTAAGGCGCAGGCTGATGCAAAAGAAGGCGACCCCCGGGTCGCCTTTCTTGTGCCTGTGATTCATATATCGCCTGTACCGGCCCTATCGCCGGCAAGCCAGCTCCCACAGGAGTCCCACAACATTTGAAACCTGTGCCGAACCTGTGGGAGCTGGCTTGCCGGCGATGAGGCCAGTGCAGGCAAACCCCAATCTATTCCACGCGCGTCTCGCCGCTATACACCAATATCTCCCGACACCGCTTGCACAGGTAGCGCCGCCCTTGGCGCACCAGCTTGTGCCGCTGCGCGGTAAACGGGAAGTCGCTCTGCGGGCAGGGGCAGCGGTAGATGTAGCGGGTCACCACGCGCCTTTGCACTTCGTAGTTGTGGCAACGGTTGGGCGGCAGTTCATACACCCCGCGCATGATCAGCTGCCACTCTTCGCCATGGGCCTGGATGCGGTCGCCGAACAGATGGTGTGCCACCAGGTGCGCCACCTCATGGGCCACGGTCTGGCGCAGGAAGTCTTCCTGGTTTTCGCGGTAAAGCTGCAGGTTGAAGCGCAGCAGGTTCTCGTGCAGGTGGGCGACGCCGGCTTTTTGCCCGCGCAGCTTGAAGCTGATTTCCGGGCGTGGGAAGGGGCGTTTGAAGAAGGTTTCAGCTTGCTGGTAACAGGTTTCGACGCGTTGTCTGAGCAGCTCGGGCATGGCGGGGTGGTTCTCCTGACCGGACATTATGCCGCAACCCCGGGCAACCTGCCGAGCCACCGGTCAGCGCACAGCCAGAGGCCGCCTTGCGGCGGCCCCAGGTTTGATGCCCCAGTGTTGGTCGAGTCTGTTCTAGTTGGTGTAGACGGGCCCCACGCCCAGTCCCCAGATGATCACCGTGGCGGCCATGATCGCCACCAGTACCACAAGGCCTACCGCCAGCACCGAGCTGGAGAACAGGAAGCCTTCGTCGGACGGTATGTTCATGAACGTCGGCAAACCGACGTACAACAGGTACACCGTGTAGCAGATGGCGGCCGTGCCGATCAGCATGCCCAGCCACAGGTGCGGGTACAGCGCCGCCAGGCCGCCGATGAACAACGGTGTGGCGGTGTAGGTGGCAAAGGCGATGCACTGTGCCATGGACGGGTTGGCATCGTAGGTACGGGCCATCCAGTGGATGAACGCCCCCATTACCGCCACCCCGGCAAGCATCGCCAGGTACGACATGATGCTCATCCAGATGGCGCTTTCCATGGTCAGCATCACCGCTGGCCGGTCGCCGATCACCCAGCCGACCTGGGTTGTACCGATGAATGCCGAAACGGCGGGGATCGCAGCCAGGATCAGGGTGTGCGTCAGGTACATGTGGCTGATGGTTTCTTCTTCGCCACGAATTTCCCGCCATTCCTGGTCGGGATGGGTAAACAGCCCCACAACGTGATGAATCATGCCGATCACTCCTCTCAATGTTGCCAAACGCCCCCCAGATGGAGCGCAAGCGGCCCTAGGCCCGAACACCGAAGCAAGCGGTAATGTGGCCTTATGTCGCAGTATAGGAAGCCGTTACCCGCATAAACCGTGCTTTTTAGAGCAAATTGCGCTGTAAGACGCGCTGTTGATTACAATGAAGTCTTTATCGGAATGCCTACAGCGCCGCCGCGTTTGTGCGTAAAATAGCCGGCTTTTGTCACACCTCGCGGATCCAAGCGCTATGGGCACCCTCTCGGTCAACCAGAACAAACTGCAAAAACGCCTGCGTCGTCTCGCCGGCGAAGCCATCACCGACTACAACATGATCGAGGATGGCGACAAGGTCATGGTCTGCCTGTCCGGCGGCAAGGACAGCTACACCATGCTCGACGTTCTGTTGCACCTGCAGAAGGTGGCACCGATCAAGTTCGAGATCGTCGCGGTGAACATGGACCAGAAGCAGCCGGGGTTCCCCGAGCATGTGCTGCCGGCCTACCTGAAGGAAGTGGGCGTCGAGTACCACATTGTCGAGAAGGACACCTATTCGGTGGTCAAGGAGCTTGTCCCCGAGGGCAAGACCACCTGCTCGCTGTGTTCGCGCCTGCGCCGTGGCACCCTGTACACCTTTGCCGACGAAATCGGCGCGACCAAGATGGCGCTGGGGCACCACCGCGACGATATCGTCGAAACCTTCTTCCTCAACATGTTCTTCAACGGTGCGCTCAAGGGCATGCCGCCGAAGCTGCGTGCCGACGATGGCCGCAACGTGGTGATCCGCCCGCTGGCCTACTGCAGCGAGAAGGATATCCAGGCCTACTCGGACATGAAGGAATTCCCGATCATCCCGTGCAACCTGTGCGGTTCGCAGGAAAACCTGCAGCGCCAGGTGGTCAAGGACATGCTGGTGGAGTGGGAGCGCAAGCACCCGGGGCGTACCGAGAGCATCTTCCGCGCCCTGCAGAACGTGGCACCGTCGCAGTTGGCCGACCGCAACCTGTTCGACTTCACCAGCCTGAAGATCGACGAGAACGCCACCCCACGTTTCCTTGACGTGCTGAACATCTGAGCCCATGCGCGATTACCAGTGGTTGCACGAGTACTGCCTGAACCGCTTCGGCTCGGCCCAGGCCCTGGAGGCCTTCCTGCCGCAGCCGCGCACACCCGCACAACTGCGTGATATCAGTGACGACCGCTACCTGTCGACCTTGGCCCTGCGCGTGTTCCGCGCCGGGCTCAAGCACAGCCTGGTGGATGCCAAGTGGCCGGCGTTCGAGCAGGTGTTCTTCGGCTTCGACCCGGAGAAGGTGGTATTGATGGGCGCCGAGCACCTCGAGCGGCTGATGCACGACGAGCGCATCATCCGCCACCTGGGCAAGCTCAAGAGCGTGCCGCGCAATGCGCAGATGGTTCTTGACGTGGCCAAGGAGAAGGGCAGTTTCGGCGCCTTCATCGCCGACTGGCCGGTGACCGACATCGTCGGTTTGTGGAAATACCTGGCCAAACACGGCAACCAGCTGGGCGGGTTGTCGGCACCGCGCTTCCTGCGCATGGTCGGCAAGGACACGTTCATCCCTACCGATGACATGGCTGCGGCGTTGATTGCGCAGAAGGTGATCGACAAACCGCCGACCAGCCAGCGGGACCTGGCCTTGGTGCAGCAGGCGTTCAACCAGTGGCATGCCGAGAGTGGGCGGCCGCTGTGCCAGTTGTCGGTGATGCTGGCGCATACCGTCAACCATTGAGATTTTGGGGCTGCTTTGCAGCCCAATCGCCGGCAAGCCAGCTCCCACAGGTACAGCACAGGTCTCAAGCCTTGCGCTGTACCTGTGGGAGCTGGCTTGCCGGCGATTGGGCCGCAAAGCGGCCCCCGGATATCAACTGCCTTCGCCTGCCATGCGCCGCTCGTGCTGGAACT
The DNA here is from genome assembly GCF_046764235.1 of Pseudomonas sp. s4. Lineage (NCBI taxonomy): Bacteria > Pseudomonadati > Pseudomonadota > Gammaproteobacteria > Pseudomonadales > Pseudomonadaceae > Pseudomonas > Pseudomonas sp. s4. The sequence goes on from NZ_CP177209.1 coordinate 1,411,633, forward strand.
TCCAGCGCACATACAGCAGCCCGGCAATGAACAGCCCCAGGCTCACCAGTACTTCAACCCAGCCAAATACCGCACGCGCCGGGTCGAACGCCGCCAGCACGCCCTTGATGAAATAGATATTCACCACGAAGCAGGTCCAGGCATGTGCCCGGGCGCTGCCTGTCAGCATGCCCGGCAGCAACAGCAGCAACGGCACCAGTTCGATCGCCAGGATCACCTCGACCCGCGCCCCGTGCAGGTTGGCGAACCACAGGTTGTTCGCCACCAGCAGGGCGATCAGGCCGAAGAAGAATGCCAGGCTCAGCGCCCGCGTCAGGCGCAGGCGAGGCGCCAGCCACTCAAGCGGCGGCAATACCTTGGGCTTCTTAGCCACGTGCAGCCTCCAGGGCCTTTGCAGTGGTCGCCAGGCGTTGGCCAAGGGCGCGGCACAGGGCTATCTCGTGCTGGTCGAGCTCGCGCTTGCCATCGGCACCAGCATGATGGCTGGCGCCATACGGGGTGCCGCCGCCACGGGTTTCGAGCAATGCCGATTCGCTGTACGGCAGGCCCATCACCAGCATGCCGTGGTGCATCAGCGGCAGCATCATCGACAGCAGAGTGGTTTCCTGCCCGCCGTGCAGGCTGGCGGTAGAGGTGAACACGCCTGCCGGCTTGCCGACCAGTTCACCGCCCAGCCACAGGCTGCTGGTGCCATCCAGGAAGTACTTGAGCGGCGCCGCCATGTTGCCGAAGCGGGTCGGGCTGCCCAGTACCAGGCCGGCGCAGTGGCGCAGGTCGTCCAGTGTGGCGTACAGCGCACCGTTGGCCGGGATGTCCGGGGCCACTGCTTCGCACTCGGTGGAAATCGCCGGTACCGTGCGCAGGCGGGCTTCCATGCCGGCCAGCTCGATGCCGCGGGCGATGTGCCGGGCCATCTCGCTGGTCGAACCATGGCGGCTGTAATACAGCACCAGGATGTAGGGCTCGCTCACGGCAGGATCTCCAGTACTTTCTCGGGTGGTCGGCCGACCACGGCCTTGTCGCCAGCGATGAAGATCGGCCGCTCGATCAGCTTGGGGTGCCGGGCCATGGCGTCGATCAGTTGCGCGTCGGTAAGCGACGGGTCGGCCAGGTTCAGCTCCTTGTACTCGTCCTCGCCGGTACGAAGCAGCTGGCGCGGGGCGATGCCCAGCTTGCCGAGCAGAGCCGTCAGGGTGGCCGCGTCGGGCGGGTTCTCGAGGTAGCGCACGATGGTCGGCGCCAAGCCGCGAGCTTCGAGCAGTTCCAGGGCGCCGCGGGATTTCGAGCAGCGCGGGTTATGATAGAGCGTGAGGTCGGTCATGTCGGGTCGCATCCAGCAGGGTGTGGCGGCTATTCTAACCGCAGCGACTGACCAATTTGCTTTAAAACTCGAGAAGGATTGACCCATGGCAAGGCGTCTGGCAGCAGTACTGGCCATCACCGCGAGCCTGTTGCTCGGTGGTTGCGGTGCCGATTATGGCGTGGACCAACACGGTAATACGGTTAAGGCCGAACAGATCGACGGGCACTGGCTGGTGCTCAACTACTGGGCCGAATGGTGCGGGCCGTGCCGTACCGAAATCCCTGAACTGAACGCGGCAGCCAAGCAGTGGGCGGCCGATGGTATCAAGGTGGTGGGGGTGAACTTCGATGGCTTGCAAGGGCAGGAGCTGAAGCAGGCTGCCGAAACCCTGGGGATCGCTTTCACCGTATTGGCGCAGGACCCGGCCGAGCGCTATGACCTGCCACGTAGCGAGGCATTGCCGGTGACCTACATCATCGATGACAAGGGCAAGGTGCGGGAGCAACTTATGGGCGAGCAGACCCTGGAAGGGCTGCAGGCCAAGATCAAGGCGCTGAAGGGCGCCTGATGCATTTTGGGGCTGCTTTGCAGCCCATCGCGACACAAGGCCGCTCCTAGAGGAGATCGCATCCCATGTAGGAGCGGCCTTGTGCCGCGATGGGCCGCAAAGCGGCCCCGGCAATATTCAGCCTTCCTCAGGCCAGAAGCGCAGCGGCTTGCCTTCGGCCGGCCAGAAACGCATCTGCTCGATAGGCGACACATCCCAGCGCTGCACTGTTTCCAGCGCCTGCAGGAAGCGTTTTTCCTGTTCCATCAACGCCGGCGCACAGAGCTTACGGGTCTTGCCGACCTTGCCGAAGCTGAGGTGCTCGCCGTCCAGTGTGTATGGCGCGAACCAGTGGTTGCAGCCGCCATTGCCATAGGCACGGCCATCGCTGGCCAAGGTCAGGGTCAGGTGGCTGTAGTCGATCAGCGGCCGTTCGCCAATCCACTCCAGCACATAGCTGCGCTCCTGCTGCAGCTTGGAAGGTTCTGCGGCGCAGCCGAGCAGGCCGGTGGCAATCAGCACGCCGGTCAGCAGATTTTTCACTCGGCGCTCTCCTGGCAACGCGGGCACAAGTGTTTTTCGCCACGGCTGGCCCAGCCCAGCTCGGCAACGCGCGCGCTGGCGGCAGGCTGGCGGGCTTTCTTGCCCAGCTTGGCGTCCACCGCGAACTCGAAGTCCAGCACGGCGTCGCAGCTGTCGCACGCGACCTGCCAGGTGAGGATTTCCAGCTCGTTGAACACCGGGCCGCTGGCCACGGCAACCCACTGGCCGCGCGGGTTGATCAGGTGGCGCACGCTCTCCACTGTCAGGCGCATGGACAAGTCCTTGCTGCCCTTGAGGGTGACCAGCAGGGTGTCGCCTTTGTGCATCGAGCCGCCGTTGCCGGTGACCTGGTAGCGGCCCGGCACCAGGGCGCGGCACTCGATCAGGGTATGTTGCGGGTTGAAAAGGGTGTAGCGGAAATCGTGCTCGACCATGGGTCCTCCAGAAATGCCGCGTATCCTAGCACTAACCCATCACCAGATTCTGTGGATTGCCTGCCGCCCAGCGGTTGATGTTGTCCAGCGTGGTCGCGGCGATGGCATCCAGTGCCTCGCGGGTAAGGAACGCCTGGTGGGCAGTGATGATCACGTTGGGGAAGGTCAGCAGACGGGCCAGCACGTCGTCCTGCAGCGGCAGGTCGGAGCGGTCCTCGAAGAACAGCTGGGCTTCTTCTTCGTATACGTCCAGGCCGAGGTAGCCGAGCTGGCCGCTCTTCAGCGCATCAATAAGCGCCGGGGTGTCGACCAGCGCCCCGCGGCCGGTGTTGATCAACATGGCGCCGGGCTGCAACTGGGCCAGGCTTTGTGCATTGATCAGGTGCCGGGTGTGCTCGGTCAACGGGCAGTGCAGGCTGATGACGCGGGATTCGCGCAGCAACTCGGGCAATGGCAGGTAGCGCGCGCCCAAGGCCAGCAACTCGGGGTTGGGGTAGGGGTCATAAGCCAGTAACTGGCAGCCGAAACCAGCCATGATGCGAGCAAAGGCTGTGCCGATCTGGCCGGTACCGACCACGCCGACGGTCTTGCCGTGCAGGTCGAAGCCGGTCAGCCCGTGCAGGGTGAAGTCACCCTCGCGGGTGCGGTTGTAGGCCCGGTGCAGGCGCCGGTTCAGGGCCAGGATCAGCGCCACGGCGTGTTCGGCCACGGCGTGCGGCGAGTAGGCCGGCACTCGCACTACGGTCAGGCCCAGGCGCTGGGCGGCGGCCAGGTCGACATGGTTGTAGCCGGCCGAGCGCAGGGCGACCAGGCGCGTGCCGCCTGCGGCCAGGCGCTGCAGCACCTGGGCGTCGAGCTCGTCATTGATGAAGGCGCAGACCACCTCGTAGCCATCGGCCAGGGCAGCGGTGTCGAGGGTCAGGCGGGCGGGCTGGAAGTGCAGGTCCAGGGTGGTGCCGCTGGCGGCACGGGTGAAGCTTTCCTGGTCGTAGTGCTGGCTGCTGAACAACAGGGCGCGCATGGTGGGGCTTCCTTTGCAGTGGTCTGGGGATTGTAGCCAGCGGGTTGAAAGGGGTGTTGACCTGGACCGGCCCTATCGCCGGCAAGCCAGCTCCCACAGGTACAACACAGCCTTCAAGAGCAGTGATTTCCTGTGGGAGCTGGCTTGCCGGCGATAGGGCCGGTGAGGTCAGGCGCTCAATCTGGCCTGCGCCGCCAGGCGGTTGATCGCCGCATCCAGTTCGTCCAGTGCCAGTTGTGCCAGCGGGTTTTCCTGCTTGAGCAAGGTTTCGCTGCGCTGGCACGCGGCCCGCAACTGCGGTACGCCGCAATAACGCGAGGCGCCGTTCAGGCGGTGCACCTGTTCGATCAGGCGGTTGCGGTCGTCGGCCTCGCGGGCGGCACGTATGGCTTCGCGGTCGGCTTCCAGCGAGCTCAGCAGCATGCTCAGCATATCGGCCGCCAGGTCCGCTTTGCCGGCGGCCAGGCGCAGGCCTTCCTCAGGGTCCAGCACCTTCAGGTCATCACCGTTGGCCAGTTGCTCGGCCAGGCGTTCCTGCTCTGGCGCACCCAGGCTCAGGCCGGTCCATTTCATTACCACCTGGGCCAGCTGCCGTTCGCTGATCGGCTTGGTCAGGTAGTCGTCCATGCCTCCGTGCAGCAACGCGCGTTTCTCGTTGGCCATGGCGTGGGCGGTGAGGGCGACGATCGGCAACGGGTTGCCACTTTGGGTGTTTTCCCACAGGCGGATCTGCTCGGTACAGGCGCGGCCGTCCATGCCGGGCATCTGCACGTCCATCAGCACCAGGTCGAACGGTTCGTCCTGTACCGCCTGTACTGCCGCATAGCCGTTGTCGACGGCCAGCACCTCGGCGCCCAGGTCTTCGAGCAGGGTCTGCACCAGCAGCAGGTTGGCGGGGTTGTCGTCGACGCAGAGGATCTTCGGCTGACGCTGGCCGTTGATGCTGTTCACCTCGCCCTGCGGGCGGCGTGGTTGTACCAGTTCCAGCAACAGGCGGCGCAGTTTGCGCGTGCAGGTCGGCTTGGACAGCAACTGGCCATGGCCGTTGGGCAGGTACGGGTGGTACAGCGCCTGCTCGGTGGTCGGGCACAGCACCACGCACTGGCAATGGTAGCGCTCGAGCTGCTGATGGTAATGGCCCAACTGCTCGGGCGACAGGTTGCCAAGGTTGGCCCCGAGCACGGCGAACTCGAACGGCAGGCCGGCCTGGCTGGCGGCTTGCACGCCCTGCAGCAGTTGGTCGAAGGAGGCGAACAGGCTGACGCTGAGGCCGCAGTCTTCCAGCTGGTGCTCCAACGCCTGGCGCGCCAGTTCGTGGCCATCGACGATGGCTGCGCGGCGGCCCAGCAGCGGTTGCAGCGGCAGCTCCTCGACACCATCGTGGGCCTTGGGCAGGTTGAGGCTGATCCAGAACTGCGAGCCCTCGCCCGGGGTGCTGTCGACGCCGATTTCGCCGCCCATCTGTTCGATCAGGCGCTTGGAAATCACCAGCCCCAGGCCGGTGCCGCCAGGCTGGCGGGCCAGCGAGTTGTCGGCCTGGCTGAAGGCCTGGAACAGCGTACGCACATCCTGCGGCGACAAGCCGATGCCGGTGTCCTGCACGCTGATGCGCAGCTGCGCACTGTCCTCGTGCTCATCTTCGAGCATGGCGCGTACGACGATGGTGCCCTCGCGGGTGAACTTGATTGCGTTGCTGACCAGGTTGGTAAGGATCTGCTTGAGCCGCAACGGGTCGCCGATCAGCGACGACGGGGTATCGCGGTAGATCAGGCTGAGCAGTTCCAGCTGCTTGGCGTGGGCGGCCGGGGCGAGGATGGTCAGGGTGTCCTGGATCAGGTCGCGCAGGTTGAAGGGGATGCTGTCGAGCACCAGCTTGCCGGCCTCGATCTTGGAGAAGTCGAGGATCTCGTTGATGATCCCGAGCAGGTTGTCGGCAGACTTCTCGATGGTGCTCAGGTAGTCGAGCTGGCGCGGTGTCAGCTCGCTTTTTTGCAGCAGGTGGGTGAAACCGAGGATGCCGTTGAGCGGGGTGCGGATTTCGTGGCTCATGTTGGCCAGGAATTCCGACTTGATGCGGCTGGCCTCCAAGGCTTCCTTGCGCGCCATGTCCAGCTCGATGTTCTGGATCTCGATGGTTTCCAGGTTCTGGCGTACGTCCTCGGTGGCCTGGTCGATGCTGTGCTGCAGCTCTTCGTGGGCGTTGTGCAAGGTTTCGGCCATACGGTTGATGCCGCGCGCCAGCTCGTCAAGCTCGTGGCTGCCCATGGCCGGCAGGCGCTCCTCGAGGTGGCCGTCCTTGAGCTGGTTGACCGCATGCTTGATGCGCTTGATCGGGTCGTTGATGGTGCGGCTCATGCGCAGTGCCAGCAGGCCGCTGAGCACCAGGCAGGCGAGAATCAGCAACAGGCTGGTGAACAGGTTGCGGTAGCCGCGCAGCAGGGTGCCGTCGTGGGACAGCTCGATCTCGACCCAGCCCAGCAGGCGTTCGGCTTCGGTCGGCACGGCATCGGTGGCCAGGTCGCGGTGGTGGCCGAACACTGGCATCAGATAGCGGGTGGCGTCATTGCCGCTGCGTTGCAGCAGTTGGGTGCCGGTGCCGCCGCTGGGCGGCTGGTTTAGCATGCTCGGGCCGGCATGGGCCAGGCGCGTGCGGTCCGGGGCCAGGAAGGCGACTGCGCGCACATCGGCCTGCTCCAGTGTTTGTGCGGCAATGCGCTCAAGTTGTGCCGGTGCCAGCTTGGCCATGGCGGGCGCGGCCAACGGCGCCAGTTGCTCGGCGATCATCTTGCCGCGTTGCAGCAGCTGGGTGCGCAGGTCGTTCTGTTGCAGCCAGGTGAAGTAGCTACCCAGCACCAATGCCATCAGGCCGGCCGGCAGCAGGGCCAGCAGCAGGACCCGGCTGCGAATTCCCAAGCGATCGAGCACACTTGCCTCCTGTCATGTGCCTGGACACCGTCAAGCGATGACGGCCAAGCCGGGAAGTTACTCCGCCTGCCGTGCTATTGCACCTCTTTAGTACGTGTTTTGTGCCCTTGCAGCGGCATTGGTCGCAGGGCGGTTGCCTGGCAGGCGCTGGATACTCAATAATCACGCAATTGAGAATGCATGGCAGTTGCCAATGAATCCTGTAGCTATTCACAACTCCAATATCCTCGCCATCGAGGATGATCCGGTCCTCGGTGCCTATCTGCACGAAGAGCTGCAGCGCGGCGGCTTCCAGGTGACCTGGTGCCGCAATGGCCTGGAGGGCCTGGAAACGGCGGGGCGCCATGCTTTCGACGTGGTGCTCATGGACATCCTGCTGCCCGGGCTAAACGGCCTGGATGCCCTGGCGCAGTTGCGCAAGCGCAGCGCCACGCCGGTGATCCTGATGTCGGCGCTAGGTGCCGAAGCCGACCGCATCAGCGGCTTCCAGCGTGGTGCCGACGACTACCTGCCCAAGCCGTTCAGCATGGCAGAGCTGCGGGTGCGCATCGAGGCTATCCTGCGCCGTGTGGTCCTCGAGCGGCGCCATCAAACCCCGCAGGTGCAGGACGGCAGTGGCGAGTTGCAATACGACGAGGCGCTGTGCGACGTGCGCCTGGATGGCCGCCTGGCCGGCCTGACACCCAGCGAATACCGCCTGCTCGACATTCTCAACCGCAACCTCGACGAAGTGCTGAGCAAGCCATTCCTTTACCAGCAAGTACTGCAGCGAGGCTATTCGCGGCATGACCGCAGCCTGGACATGCACGTCAGCCAGATACGCCGCAAGCTCAAGGGCATCGGCTATCACGAACGGCAGATCCGTACCGTGTGGGGCAAGGGCTACGTGCTCAGCGCCAGCGAGGCGGAGTAACCCATGCTCGACCGCCATTCGCTGTTCTGGAAGCTGGCGATCCTGCTGGTGGGCTTCTGCCTGCTGATGATCGGCCTCAGTTACACCTGGGGGCGGCACATGGAGACCCAGAACGCCTTCCTTTCGGAGCCGGCGCGGCAGGCTTTGCGTGGCTATGCCGCCGAGGCCGAGCAGGCATGGCGCAGTGGTGGGCGGGCAGGGCTGGACCGCTGGGTGGCGACGATGCACCAGCGCGAACGCGGCTGGGTCGGCGTGCTCGACCTGAACCTGCGGCCGCTCGACAGCGCCAGCCTCGACCCGCAGATCATGCAGCGGTTGACCCGCCTGCGCGGTGTCGACTGGCCGATGAGCCGGCGCAGCGTCGACCAGCCGTGGTTGCGCATACCGTTCCCGGGGGCACCGGAGCAGGGCATGTTGGTGATCGAACTGCCGCAGCGCTTCAACCCCGGCCAGTACCGGATGCTGTGGCGTATCATCACCAACGGCATCATCCCGGGTCTGTTCACCCTGCTGTTGTGCGTTGGCCTTTATCGCATGCTGATCGTGCCGTTGAACCAATTGCGCGAGCAGGCCAATGCCTGGCGCGCCGACCAGTTGTCGGCTCGCCTCGACTCACGCACCATCGCCCGGCATGACGAGCTGGGTGAACTGGCCCGTGCCTTCGACCAGATGGCCGAGCGGCTGCAGGGCACGGTAGCCATGCAGCAGCAGTTGCTGCGTGATCTGTCTCACGAAATGCGTACGCCACTCAGCCGGCTGCGGGTGGCCTGCGATGGTGAAACCGACCTGCAGCGCCTGCGTGAACGCCTGGCACGGGAGGTGGACTGCATGCAGCAGCTGGTCGAGGATACCCTGCAACTGGCCTGGCAGGACGCCGACCGTGCGCCGATGAACCTTGAGCCGATCGAGGTGCAGGCGCTGTGGGAGCTGCTGGCCGAGAATGCCAGTTACGAAAGCGGCTGGGCCCCGGCGCGGCTGCGCTGCGAAGTGCCGGCGGACTGCTGGGTGCAGGGCAACCTGAACTACCTGGCCCAGGCGCTGGAGAACATGTTGCGCAATGCCATTCGTCACTCGCCGGCCGAGGGTGTGGTGCGCCTCGGTGGGCAGCGTGAAGGCGGGTATTGGCGGTTGTGGCTGGAAGACGAAGGCGGTGGCGTGGCTGAAGAAGACCTGGAGCGGATCTTTGCACCGTTCTCACGGCTGGACGGTTCGCGGCCCGGGGATGGTGGTTTCGGCCTGGGGCTGAGCATCGCCCGCAGTGCCATCCAGCGCCAGGGTGGCACCTTGTGGGCGCAGAATGGCAAGTATGGGCTGCGGTTGTGGATGCGCTTGCCATTACATGTGCCGGCCTCACCACAGCGCTTGAGTTTAACGCGGTCCCTGTAGGAGCGGCCTTGTGTCGCGATGGGGCGCGCAGCGGCCCCAAGGTTTCAGCTTCGCCGCATATATTGCCGGGGCCGCTGCGCGCCCCATCGCGACACAAGGCCGCTCCTACAAAGGCCGTACACGCAATACACGCCGATATATAGCTTGTAGCTATATTCATCACAGATTGCGTGATATGGCCAGGAAGGGTTTGCCGGTATGATAGGCACCCCTGCCGTCCGGATTGTGAAATACGCCATGACCTTGCAGTACCCAACCATCGCCGATTGCGTCGGCAATACGCCCCTGGTTCGCCTGCAGCGTATTGCTGGCGAAACCAGCAACACCCTCCTGCTCAAGCTCGAAGGTAACAATCCCGCCGGCTCGGTGAAGGACCGCCCGGCACTGTCGATGATCACCCGCGCCGAACTGCGCGGCCAGATCAAGCCCGGCGATACCCTGATCGAAGCCACCTCCGGCAACACCGGCATCGCCCTGGCGATGGCTGCGGCGATCAAGGGCTACAAGATGATCCTGATCATGCCCGACAACTCCACCGCCGAACGCAAGGCCGCCATGACCGCCTACGGCGCCGAGCTGATCCTGGTGACCAAGGAAGAGGGCATGGAGGGCGCCCGTGACCTGGCCGAGAAGCTGCAGGCCGAAGGCCGCGGCCTGGTGCTGGACCAGTTCGCCAACGGCGACAACCCCATCGCCCACTACAACAGCACCGGCCCCGAGATCTGGCAGCAGACCCAAGGCACCATCACTCATTTCATCAGCTCCATGGGTACCACCGGTACCATCATGGGCTGCTCGCAGTACCTCAAGGAACAAAACCCGGCGGTGCAGATCATCGGCCTGCAACCAATGGAAGGCTCGGCAATTCCGGGCATCCGCCGCTGGCCCGAGGAATACCTGCCGAAAATCTTCGACGCCAGCCGTGTCGACCGCGTGGTCGACATGTCGCAGCAGGAAGCAGAGGAAACCACCCGCCGCCTTGCCCGTGAAGAGGGCATTTTCTGCGGCGTGTCTTCCGGTGGTGCAGTCGCGGCCATGCTGCGCCTGTCCCGCGAGGTGGAGAATGCCACGATGGTCGCGATCATCTGCGACCGCGGCGACCGTTACCTGTCCACCGGCCTGTTCGACCCGAGCTAAATGTCCAAGAAGAAAAGCAACAGCGGCCTGCGCTTCCAGCCGGCCGGCGGCAACCGCAGCCCCCAGGTCCCGGTGGGCAAGAAGCAGCGCCTGGAAATCGAGCGCCTGGCCGGTGACGGCCGGGGCATTGCCTTCCACGAAGGGCGCACCTGGTTCGTCAGCGGCGCCCTGGCCGGTGAGGCCGTTGAGGCGCGGGTGCTCAATGCCCGTGGCAAAGTGGTCGAGGCCCGCCTGGAGCGCCTGCTGCAGGCCAGCACCGAACGCCGTCAGGCACCGTGCCGGTATTACGAGCGTTGCGGAGGCTGCAACCTGCAGCACCTGCCGCACGAAGCGCAGTTGGCGCTCAAGCAGCGCACCCTGGCAGAGCAGCTGCAGCGGGTGGCCGGCGTGCAGCCCGAGGAATGGGCCGCACCGCTGAGCGGGCCGGAGTTCGGCTACCGGCGTCGCGCCCGCGTGGCCGTGCGCTGGGACATAAAGGCGCGGCAACTGGAGGTCGGCTTCCGCGCCGAAGCCAGCCAGGACGTCATTGCCATCGACGATTGCGCGGTGCTGGTACAGCCCTTGCAGTCGATTCTGCGCCATTTACCGACCGTGCTGCGCTCGCTGAGCAAGCCGCAGGCGCTGGGCCATGTAGAACTGTTCAGCGGTACTGCCGAGGCGCTGCTGGTGCGCCATGTCGCGCCGTTGCCCGCTGAAGACCTGGCCAGGCTGCAGGCGTTCTGCGAACAGGCCAATGCCCAGTTGTGGCTGCAGGGCGAAGGGGAGCCGGCGCCAGTGGACCCGGCCGCGCAGTTGGGCTTTGCCTTGGCGCCCTGGCAGCTGGAACTGGCCTGGCGCCCAGGTGACTTCGTGCAGGTGAATGCCCAGGTCAACACGGCGATGATAGAGCAGGCCCTGGCCTGGCTCGCACCGCAGGCCGACGAGCGTGTGCTGGACCTGTTCTGCGGCCTGGGCAACTTCGCCCTGCCACTGGCCCGGCAGGCGCGCGAGGTAGTGGCAGTGGAAGGAGTGCAGGCCATGGTCGATCGGGCCGCGGCCAATGCCCGGAACAACAATGTGCATAACGCACGGTTTTTTCAGGCCGATTTATCGCAGCCTTTGGCGGGTGCCGGATGGGCCGCCGAGGGCTTTTCTGCGGTACTCTTGGATCCACCGCGCGACGGTGCTTTCGAGGTGGTGCAAGGCATCGCCCGCCTCAAGGCCAGAAGGCTGGTCTATGTATCGTGCAACCCGGCCACGCTGGCGCGAGACGCGCAGGTGCTGGTCGGCCAGGGGTACCGGTTAAAAAGGGCCGGGATTCTCGACATGTTTCCTCAGACGGCGCATGTCGAGGCCATGGCGTTATTCGAAGCGGGCTAGCTGACTGGCCCCTTGGTGCGGCTTTCATGGAATGGTGGCCGCACGGTGATCGCCAGCGCACCCGTGTGGTGTGCTGTATGGAAAGGTAAAACAAAGATGGTACAGGTGAGAGTGCACCAGCCGGTCAACACCGACGGCAGTATCAATCTCGAAGCATGGTTGGACCATGTGGTAAGCGTCGATTCGGCACTGGATCGCGCAGCGCTGAAAGAGGCCTGCGAGTTTGCCCATGAAGTCGAGAAAAAGGGCAACCCGGCCAAGCATTCCTGGGCGGACGGTACGTCCAGCTTCCAGGCGGGCCTTGAGATCGCGGAAATCCTAGCCGACCTCAAGCTCGACCAGGATTCCCTGGTGGCGGCGGTCATCTACCGCTCGGTACGCGAGGGCAAAGTGACCCTGGCCGAGGTCAGCCAGCGCTTTGGCCCGGTAGTGTCCAAGCTGATCGACGGTGTGCTGCGCATGGCCGCCATCAGCGCCAGCCTCAGCCCGCGCCAATCGCTGGTGCTGGGCTCGCAGGCGCAGGTCGAGAACCTGCGCAAGATGCTCGTGGCCATGGTCGACGACGTGCGCGTGGCGCTCATCAAGCTGGCCGAGCGCACCTGCGCGATCCGTGCGGTCAAGGCCGCCGACGACGAGAAACGCCTGCGTGTCGCGCGCGAGGTGTTCGATATCTATGCGCCGCTGGCGCACCGCCTGGGTATCGGCCACATCAAGTGGGAGTTGGAAGACCTTTCCTTCCGCTACCTCGAACCCGACCAGTACAAACAGATCGCCAAGCTGCTGCACGAGCGCCGGTTGGACCGCGAGCGGTTCATCAGCGAGGTTATGAACCAGCTGCAGAACGAGCTGCTGGCCACTGGCGTCAAGGCCGACATCAGCGGCCGGGCGAAACATATCTATTCGATCTGGCGCAAGATGCAGCGCAAAGGCCTGGAATTCAGCCAGATCTACGACGTGCGCGCGGTACGCGTGCTGGTGCCGGAAATTCGCGACTGCTACACCGCGTTGGGCATCGTGCATACCCTGTGGCGGCATATCCCCAAGGAGTTCGACGATTACATCGCCAACCCCAAGGAGAACGGCTATCGCTCGCTGCACACCGCGGTGATCGGCCCCGAGGGCAAGGTGCTGGAAGTGCAGATCCGTACCCACGGCATGCACGAGGAAGCCGAGCTTGGGGTATGTGCCCACTGGCGCTACAAGGGCACCGACGTCAAGTCCAGTTCCAACCATTACGAAGAGAAGATCTCCTGGCTGCGCCAGGTGCTGGAGTGGCACGAAGAGCTGGGCGACATCGGTGGCCTGGCCGAGCAGCTGCGGGTCGACATCGAGCCGGACCGGGTCTATGTGTTTACCCCGGACGGCCACGCCATCGACTTGCCAAAGGGTGCCACGCCGCTGGACTTCGCCTACCGCGTGCACACCGAAATCGGCCACAACTGCCGCGGCGCCAAGATCAACGGGCGCATCGTGCCGCTCAACTACAGCCTGCAGACCGGCGAGCAGGTCGAGATCATTACCAGCAAGCACGGCAATCCTAGCCGTGACTGGTTGAACTCCAACCTGGGCTACGTCACTACCTCGCGGGCGCGGGCCAAGATCGTGCACTGGTTCAAGCTGCAGGCACGCGACCAGAACGTCGCTGCCGGCAAGACCTTGCTCGAACGCGAGCTCAGCCGCCTGGGCCTGCCGCAGGTGGATTTCGAGCGCCTGGCCGAGAAGACCAACGTCAAGACCGCCGAGGACATGTTCGCCTCGCTCGGTGCCGGCGACCTGCGCCTGGCGCACCTGGTCAACGCCGCCCAGCAGCTGCTTGAGCCCGAGCGCATCGAGCAGATCGAACTGGTACCGCGCAAGCCTACCGGGCCGCGTACCGGCAAGCGTGGCGACATCCAGATCCAGGGTGTCGGCAACCTGCTGACGCAGATGGCCGGCTGCTGCCAGCCGCTGCCGGGCGACGCCATCGTCGGCTACATCACTCAGGGCCGCGGTGTGAGCATCCACCGCCAGGACTGCGCTTCGGTGCTGCAGTTGGCGGGCAAGGAACCGGAGCGCATGATCCAGGTAAGCTGGGGGCCGATCCCGGTGCAGACCTACCCGGTCGACATCGTCATCCGTGCCTACGACCGCCCGGGCTTGCTGCGCGATGTGTCGCAAGTGCTGCTGAACGAAAAGATCAACGTGCTGGCGGTGAACACCCGCTCGAACAAGGAAGACAACACCGCGCTGATGTCGCTGACCATCGAGATTCCAGGCCTGGATGCGCTGGGGCGCCTGCTGGGGCGGATCTCGCAGTTGCCCAACATCATCGAGACGCGGCGTAATCGTACACCTTGATAATCTGGATTGGGGCCGCTGTGCGGCCCATCGCCGGCAAGCCAGCTCCCACCGGTACTCCGCAGGCCTCAAGTCCTGTGCAATACCGGTGGGAGCTTGCTTGCCGTCGATCGGGGGCAAAGCCCCCGCCGAGGAATAGCTGACCATGACCTACACCCTCGAAGACCTGCTGCACCTCATGGCCCGCCTGCGCGACCCGCAGTACGGCTGCCCATGGGACCTGAAGCAGAACTACGCGAGCATCGTCCCGCACACCATCGAAGAGGCCTACGAGGTTGCCGACACCATCGAGCGCGGCGACTTCGAGCACCTGCAAGGTGAGCTGGGCGACTTGCTGTTCCAGGTGGTCTACTACAGCCAGCTGGCCCGCGAGGAGGGGCGTTTCGAGTTCGACGGCGTGGTCGACAGCATCACCCGCAAGCTCATTCGCCGTCACCCGCATGTATTCCCCACCGGCGAGCTGTATGCGCCGGTGGACACCCCCAGCCTGGACGAGGCCCAGGTCAAGTCACGCTGGGAAGAAATCAAGGCTGAAGAGCGCGCGGAAAAGAGCCAGCCCGAACAGCTGTCGTTGCTCGACGACGTACCAGCGGCATTGCCGGCGTTGTCGCGGGCAGCCAAACTGCAAAAGCGCGCGGCCACGGTCGGTTTCGACTGGCCTGCGGCATTGCCGGTGCTGGACAAGGTGCGCGAAGAGCTGGACGAAGTACTGCAGGCCATGGCCGACGGCGATGCCGATGCGCTCGAGGATGAAATCGGCGACCTGTTGTTTGCCGCCGTCAACCTGGCCCGCCACCTCAAGCATGATCCGGAACACGCCCTGCGCCGTGCCAATCGCAAGTTCGAGCGGCGTTTCCGCTTCATCGAACAGGCATTGCGCGACAGTGGCCGCCCCATCGAAGATTGTAACCTTGATGAACTGGATGCCCTTTGGGGTGAAGCCAAACGTCAGGAAAAGAACCTGCCCAGCTGCGGCTGAGCTGTTGCATAAGTGAGTGAACATTCATGAGCCTTTCCCTTCGCGACCAACTGCTCAAAGCCGGTCTGGTCAACCAGAAACAGGTTTCCCAGGCCAACAAAGCCGAGAAGAAACAGAAACGCCTGGAGCACAAAGGCCAGGTCGAGGTGGACGACAGCCAGCAGCGCATGGCCAAGGAAGCCATGGCCGAGAAAGCCAAGCGTGACCAGGAACTGAACCGCCAGCAGCAGGAAAAAGCCGAGCAGAAGGCCCGCGCCGCGCAGATCAAGCAGTTGATCGAAGCGACTCGCCTGCCGAAGCTGAGCACCGAGGACTACTACAATTTCGTCGACGACAAGAAGGTCAAGCGCATTGCCGTCAATGCCCTGATGCGGACCAAGCTGAGCAATGGTGCGCTGGCCGTGGTGTCGTTTGCCGGCGGCTACGAGGTGATCCCTCGTGAGGCGGCATTGAAGATCCAGGAACGCGATCCTGGCCGTGTCCTGCTGCTGAACACCCATGTCGAGGAAGCGGACGAGGACGACCCGTACGCGGCCTACAAGATCCCTGATGATCTGATGTGGTAACCACGAAAAACCCCGCCTTGGCGGGGTTTTTCATTTGAAGATGGGTCATTGCGTGGCGCGCTGGTTCTCCAAAGTTTCCAGCTCTGCGCGGTACTGGTGTGCTTCGTGTTCGTTGTGGAACATCCCCACCAGTTGGCCCTGTTGGTGCACATCCCAGATCCGCACACCAGCGGCCAGGCCTTCGTGGGATATTTTCGATTCGTCGCGTTCGGTTACTTGGACTGTCATCGTTAAACTCCACTGCTTCAGTTGGCTGCGACACTGTGTCGCACAGCCTCTTTATAGAGTTTGTTAGCAGGCTAAGTAAATAAAACCGGCATGAAACAAGTTTCATGATCAGCGTTTGGGTCGGCAGGTGCGCTTTTGTAGGAGCGACACAAGGCCGCTCCTACAGGCGTCGCTGCAAGGCAGGCAGAAAAAAGCCCCGCACAAGGCGGGGCTTCGGGTGCTGCTGGCAGCGCTGGCTCAGTTGCCCTTCACCGGCTTGCCATCGACCGTGCCGTCCTGCAGCACGATCACGTATTCCTTGCCATCGGTCTCGACCTGGCGCAGTTGCACCAGCAGGTAGTCCCAGTTCTTTGCGAACCACAGCTCGGTGATGCGCTTGCTCTGGCTTGGGTCGCGCACGCGCTCGACCTTCACCGCATCGACCTGGCCAGTCTTGGTAGTGACCTTTTCGGTGCCCAGCACGCGGAAGTCGTAGGTGTCGATCTCGTCACCGTCAACCACCTGATAGGTCATGCTCTTCTTGCCGGCGGCCACGTCATGTTGCAGGGCCAGCTGATAGGACGACTTGTCCAGCACGCCACGGTTCAGCGGCAGGTTGATGGCATCGCCACGGTCGCTGCCGGTGACCTTTTTGCTGTTCCAGTCGAAAGTCAGGTCAACCTTCTTGGCCTTGCCCAGGCCACCACGCTCGAAGTGGTACTTCTGTGGCAGCAGGGTGTCGTTGTCCATGCGGAGGGTGCTTTGCTCGGTCAGGCTGGCGATCATCATGGAAGCCTTGAAATTAAGGTCCCAGGTACCGTTGGCATTCTTGACCAGGCTGCGCTCGGCGGTGCCGCTCATGGGCAGTTGCTTCCAGTCTGCGGTATAGCTGGCCGAGAAAGGCTTCAGATCAGCTGCCTGGAGGGGCAGGGCGAGCACGGCGAGAGCCAAGAGCAGGGCGCGACGCATAAATTCTCCTAGGATCGAATCAAGTGACCGCTGGCCGCCAGGGGCTGGCCATCCAGTAATGCACCCTGTTCGCCAAGGCGCAAGCGCCCTTCGGCGAACCAGCGCACCGCCAGCGGGTAAATCAGGTGTTCCTGGCGGTGTACCCGCTGGGCCAGGCTTTCGACGGTGTCGTCAGGCGCCACCGGTACCACAGCCTGTACGACCAGTGGGCCGCCATCGAGTTCCTCAGTCACGAAGTGTACGCTGCAGCCGTGCTCGGCGTCGCCTGCCTCCAGCGCCCGACGGTGGGTATGAAGGCCCTTGTATTTGGGCAGCAGCGACGGGTGGATGTTGAGCAGGCGGCCCTGGTAGTGGCGCACGAAGTCGCCACTGAGGATGCGCATGAAACCGGCCAGCACCACCAGGTCCGGGGCGAAACCGTCGATGCGCGCCATGAGCGCGGCATCGAAGGCTTCACGGCCGTCGAACTGGGTGTGCTCGAGCACGACGCTGTCGATGCCGGCCGCCGCGGCGCGTTGCAGGCCGTAGGCATCGGCGCGGTTGGAAACCACCGCACGGATGCGCACCGGGCTGTCCTGGCCTTGGCAGCTGTCGATCAGGGCTTGCAGGTTGCTGCCGGAGCCCGACAGCAGTACCACTACATTGCAGGTCTTGCTTGGCATCAGTGTGCCTTGAGGTTTTGCAGCTCGACCTGGGCAGCGCCTTCGGCGGCTTCGGCGATGTGGCCGATCACCCATGGCTGCTCGCCAGCGGCGCGCAGTTCGTTCAGGGCTGCTTCTACCTGGTCCTGGGCCACGCAGATGACCATGCCGACGCCGCAGTTCAGCACGCGGTGCATTTCATGCTCGTCGACGTTGCCTTTTTCCTGCAGGAAGTCGAACACCGCCGGGCGCTGCCAGCTGGCCACGTCGATGACCGCCTGGGCGTTGGCCGGCAGTACGCGCGGGATGTTGTCCAGCAGGCCGCCACCGGTGATGTGGGCCATGGCCTTGACCGCGCCGGTGTTCTTGATCAGTTGCAGCAGCGGCTTGACGTAGATGCGGGTCGGCGCCATCAGCAGGTCGGTCAGCGGCTTGCCGTCCAGCTGGGTGTTCTCGATGTCGGTGGCGGACACTTCGAGGATCTTGCGGATCAGCGAGTAGCCGTTGGAGTGCGGGCCCGAGGACGGCAGGGCGATCAGTGCGTCGCCGGTGGCAACCTTGGAGCCGTCGATGATCTCGGCCTTTTCCACCACGCCGACGCAGAAGCCGGCCAGGTCGTAGTCTTCGCCTTCGTACATGCCAGGCATTTCGGCGGTTTCACCACCGACCAGCGAGCAGCCGGCCAGTTCGCAACCGGCACCGATGCCGGTGACCACGGTGGCGGCCACGTCGACGTTCAGTTTGCCGGTGGCATAGTAGTCGAGGAAGAACAGCGGCTCGGCGCCGCACACGACCAGGTCGTTGACGCACATGGCGACCAGGTCCTGGCCGATGCTGTCGTGCTTGTTCAGGTTCAGTGCCAGGCGCAGCTTGGTGCCGACGCCGTCGGTGCCGGAGACCAGCACCGGCTGCTTGTAGCCGGCCGGGATCTCGCAGAGGGCGCCGAAGCCGCCCAGGCCACCCATGACTTCAGGGCGTGCGGTGCGTTTTGCCACGCCCTTGATGCGTTCGACCAGTGCTTCGCCGGCGTCGATGTCTACACCGGCGTCCTTGTAGCTCAGGGAGGGTTGCTTGCTCATTGATCCAGGCCTTTAGGAGGGAGGGATTCTTAAAAACGACCATGACGGCCAAGGCCGGCTGGTAAGCGGCGGCTGCCTGAAACGTCAGTGGTCTGTGAAGGCGCGCGATTTTATCAGGGTTGCCGGGCAGCGGCCATCCTCAGGCCGACGGGCAGGGCATGAAAATAGGTAAAAAGTTGGGGGTGTACGACACGAGAGGTGTGGAGCCTGTGAGATCGAGCGCCGCCCGCGCGGCGCTTCGCGGGACAAGCCCGCTCCCACATTTGTTTCGGGCCAGTAACGCCTGTGCCATTGCACACGACCGCCTTGTTTGCCCGACGCAATATCGAGGTGGACGCCAAGGGGCCGCGCGCCTCTGCCTCAGAAATAATTGGCCCGAAACAGATGTGGGAGCGGGCTTGTCCCGCGAAGCGCCGCGCGGGCGGCGCTCGATCTCGCAGGCGCCACAAGGGCCGCGCCATGCACGCGCAGGCGCTGAACCTGTTGCGGCGAGCACCTGTCAGACCCATCACATTTCCCAGGCAATCTCCGCAACCAATCTTTCATCCTCGCGACTGGTTACCTTTCGCCCCCGTGTATAAGGTATAGGCATTGCGGTAAATGGACAGGAATCCTCCATGCGTCTCTTCAATATTCTGGCAGCCGGTTGTCTGGCCCTGATCTCGGCCAGTGCCCAGGCTGAAAATGTCACCGGCCTTTACCAGGTGCGCGAGCCGGTCACAGGGCAGGGCGCCGAAGCCCGTGCCGCGGCTACCATCCAGGCTCTCGATACCCTGGTAACGCGCCTGACCGGCGACCCCAAGGCGGCGCAAAGCCTGGCATTGGCCGCTTTGCGCAAGGACCCGCAGCAAATCATCAACCAGGTCGCCAGCGAAGCCGGGCCACCCGAATCGGTGCTGGTCGAGTTCGACCCTGGCAGTACCGAGCGGGCCTTGCGCAAGGCCGGCCTGGCCTTGTGGGGCAGCAACCGCCCCTCGATCCTCGGATGGTGGCTGAACGACAGTGTCGAAGGCAGCAACCTGGTAGGTGACGGCCAGGCCAGCGCCCAACCCCTGCGTCGTGCCGCCCAGCACCGTGGCCTGCCGTTGCGCCTGCCGCTGGCCGACCTGCAGGAGCAACTGGTGGCCAATGCCGAGCAGATCGAAGGCAGTGACCCTGCGGCGCTGCGCGAAGCCTCAGGGCGCTACGGCGCCGATGCCTTGCTGGCGGTGCATGCCCGGGAAGCCGACGGCAAATGGCAGGGCAAATGGCAGCTTTGGCTGGGCGACCAGCGTGAACAAGGCACTGCCGAAGGTGCCGACCCGGCAGCGCTGGCCGACGCCGTGATGCTGGCGCTCAGCAGCCGCCTGGCGCCGCGCTACGTCACCCGCCCGGGGGCCAGCAGCCAGTTGCAGGTGCAAGTGCAGGGGATGAACCTGCAGCGCTACGCCGAACTGGCCCGCGTGCTCGAACCCTACGGCCCGCGGCTGCAAATGGCCGAAGGCAGCACCCTGACCTACGGCGTGACTGCCAACCGCGAACAGTTGCGTGCCCAGCTTGGCCTGGCCAAGCTGCAGGAAGTACCGGTAGAGCAGGCGCCCGCTGTGCAGCCCCCTCCAGCTCCGGCAGACGCTGCCGGGGCCGGGCAACCAGTGCCGGCCCAGCCAGCACCCAAGCCGTTCGACGGTTTGCGTTTTCGCTGGTAAGGGGAGCACACCGTGACCGACGTACGTCGTTGGATCTGGCTGGGCGTTGCCCTGCTGGTCGCCGTGCTGCTTTACAGCCTGCACAACATTCTTACCCCGTTCCTGGTCGGCGTGCTGCTGGCCTATCTGGCCGACCCGCTGGTCGACCGCCTGGAGCGCCTGGGGCTGTCGCGCACCTGGGGCGTGGTGGTGGTGTTCGGCCTGTTCACCTTGCTGTTGCTGGCCTTGCTGCTGGTTCTGGTGCCGCTGCTGGCCAAACAGCTGGTGCGCCTGTACGAACTGGCGCCGCAGATGCTCGACTGGCTCGAGCACGTGGCGCTGCCCTGGGTGCAGAGCCGGCTGGGCCTGGCTGACGGCTTCTGGAAGTTCGACAAGATCAAGGCCGCCATCGGCACGCACATGGGCCAGACCACCGATATCGTCGGTGTGCTGCTGTCCCATGCCACTGCCTCGAGCCTGGCGCTGATGGCCTGGCTGGCCAACATGGTGCTGATCCCGGTGGTGGGTTTCTATCTGCTGCGCGACTGGGACCTGATGATGGCCAAGCTGCGCGGCCTGCTGCCGCGCCAGCGTGAGCCGCAAGTGATGGGCCTTGCAGGCGAATGCCATGAGGTGCTGGGGGCGTTCGTGCGCGGGCAATTGATGGTGATGGTGGCCCTGGGCATCATCTATTCGGCCGGGCTGATGCTGGTGGGGCTGGAACTGGGGTTATTGATCGGCATGCTCGCCGGGTTGGCTGCCATCGTGCCGTACATGGGTTTCATCATCGGCATCGGCGCGGCCTTGGTGGCTGGCCTGTTCCAGTTTGGCGGCGACCTGTACCCGATGCTGGGTATCGTCGCAGTGTTCATGGTCGGCCAGGCGCTGGAAGGCATGGTGCTGACTCCGCTGCTGGTCGGTGACCGCATTGGCCTGCACCCGGTTGCGGTGATTTTCGCGATCCTGGCCGGCGGTGAGCTGTTCGGCTTTACCGGGGTGTTGCTGGCGCTGCCGGTGGCGGCGGTGATCATGGTGCTGCTGCGGCATGTGCATGACTTGTACAAGGAATCGGACATGTATGCCGGGGATATCGACCCGGAGTTGTGATCCCAGGGCCGCCTTAATGCCGGCCAGTTAAGAAAATTGGGGCCGCGTTGCGGCCCTTCGCGGGCTTGCCCGCTCCCACAGATGTGTCGCTGAGCCCATGATTTACGCGCCCCCTGTGGGAGCGGACAAGCCCGTGAAGGGTTGCAAAGCAGCCCCAAAATAGCCAAAAAAAGCGCAACTCATTGATTTTACTTGTGCTATCCGCTGCCGTGATTGTGCGCCCCGCGCTGCGGGTATAGACTTTGCACATTGTTCACCAAAGGCCCCCTGCGGTCCTGTCGACCGCCCGCGAGCATGAAACCACCGATCCAGTTGCCCCTGGGTGTGCGCCTGCGCGATGACGCCACCTTCATCAACTACTATCCGGGCGCCAATGCTGCGGCATTGGGCTACGTCGAGCGGCTATGCGAAGCCGACGCCGGCTGGACCGAGAGCCTTATCTACCTGTGGGGCAAGCAGGGTGTTGGCCGGACCCACCTGCTACAGGCCGCCACCCACCGCTTTCAGCAACGCGGCGAACCAGCCGTCTACCTGCCGCTGGCGCAATTGCTCGATCGTGGCGTAGAACTGCTTGACTACCTGGCCCAGTACGAACTGGTGTGCATCGACGACCTGCACGTGATCGCCGGCAAGGCTGACTGGGAAGAGGCCATGTTCCACCTGTTCAACCGCCTGCGTGACAGCGGCCGGCGCCTGCTGCTGGCTGCCTCGGCGTCGCCGCGCGAACTGCCGATCAAGCTGCCGGACCTGAAGTCGCGGCTGACCCTGGCCCTGGTGTTCCAGATGCGCGGCCTGTCCGACGAAGACAAGCTGCGTGCCCTGCAACTGCGTGCTTCGCGCCGTGGCCTGCACCTTACCGACGAAGTCGGCCACTTCATCCTCACCCGCGGCGCACGCAGCATGAGCGCGTTGTTCGACCTGCTGGAACGCCTCGATCAGGCCTCGTTGCAGGCACAGCGCAAGCTCACCATCCCTTTCCTCAAAGAAACCCTGGGCTGGTAACCCCGAAAACGCTGGGCCAGAGCGGCAAAACGAAAAAGTCACATCTTTTTCGATAAAATTTGCAAATGGCCATGATAGAGGGCATAGTTTCACCCTTCTAAAGGATTACAGACACGGTCGTGCCCATGCTGAAGCGCTTCGCACCCCTCGTGCCACTCGCACTCGTGACCCTGCTTTTTGGCTGCGCGGCCCAAGGCCCAGCTTCTCATTCAGAGCTGCAGTCCCAGGATCACTCCCCGATCGCCGCACAATCGGCCTTCAAGGCCAAAGCCTCCTCCTCGTCGGTATTCGGCGAGCCGGAAGAGCTGGCTACCGAAGATGACCTGGAGACCTTCTCCAGCAGCAAGCCTTACCAGTTGCCAGCTCTGGCTGACAGCATTCTCGAGCGCGGCATGTCGCTGATCGGCACTCGCTATCGCTTCGGCGGTACCTCGGAGAAGTCCGGCTTCGACTGCAGTGGTTTCATCGGCTATCTGTTCCGCGAAGAGGCGGGTGTGACCCTGCCGCGTTCCACGCGTGAAATGATCAACGTCGATGCCCCGAAAGTGGCCCGCAACAAGCTCAAGCCAGGTGACCTGCTGTTCTTCAGCACCAATGGTCGCGGCCGCGTCAGCCATGCTGGCATCTACCTGGGTGACAACCAGTTCATTCACTCCAGCAGCCGCCGCAGCGGTGGTGTGCGCATCGACAGCCTCGGTGACCGCTACTGGAGCAAGACCTTCATCGAAGCCAAGCGTGCCTTGGCCATGGCGCCGACCACCAATATCGCGCGCAACTGATAGCAAAATGATATATCCTGCCGCGGCGGCGATGCTTTGAAAAAAGCTCGCCGCCGTGCGCATTTATAGAAAGCGTCTAATCTAAATTCTCAATTCTTTTCGGCTGCGGCCCAGCGGACTCAGACAGGATGTTCTGGCCATGGTAAAGATGGCGCGCTTCGCATTTCTCTCCTTGGCAGCCTTGCTGGCTGCCTGCTCCAGCCGTGCGCCTGCGCCGGCCCCTGTGGTACAGCCGCAGGTAACCTATAGCCAGCCCAGCCCTTCGCCGATTGCCGATGACGTGCTGATGCGTGCTATCGGCCTGGTGGGCACGCCTTATCGCTGGGGCGGCAACACGCCGGACTCCGGTTTCGATTGCAGTGGCCTGATCAAGTACGTCTACCGTGATGCTGCTGGCATAAGCCTGCCGCGTTCGACGCGTGAGATGATCGTCATGCGCGCGCCAACCGTGGATGCCAAGTCGCTGCAGTCCGGTGACCTGGTGTTCTTCGCCACCAGTGGCGGCTCGCAGGTCAGCCATGCCGGCATTTATGTGGGGGAAGGGCGCTTCGTGCATGCACCTTCCAGCGGTGGCACGGTGCGCCTGGACTACCTGTCCAACAGCTACTGGGCCAAGGCTTACCTGCAGGCCAAGCGCGTCATTCCGCAAGGGCATCTGGCGCAGAACCCCTGAGGACAGGCGGGGTTTTGCTCACCCGCCAGACCACATTGCCGACATCATCGGCTACCAGCACGCCGCCACGCCCGTCGGTGATTACGCCGACCGGGCGCCCTTGGGCCTTGCCATGCTCATCCAGAAAACCGGTAAGCAGGTCCACAGGCTTGCCCGAGGGTTTTCCTGACGGGTCGAAAGGCACGAAAATCACCTTGTAGCCGCTGTGTGGCTTGCGGTTCCACGACCCGTGCTGGCCCACGAATGCCCCTTGTTCGAAGGGCGGTGGTAGCCCGTTCGGTTCGGCGAATGCCAGCCCCAGCGATGCCGTGTGTGGGCCTACGGCGTAGTCGGGCACCAGCGCCTGGGCTACTTTTTCAGGCGCTGGCGGTTGCACGCGCTCGTCCACGTGGCGGCCGTAGTAGCTATAGGGCCAGCCATAGAAACCGCCGTCCTTCACGGAAGTGATGTAGTCCGGTACCAGATCGCTACCGATCTCGTCACGCTCGTTGACTGCCGTCCACAACGTACCGCTGTGTGGCTCCCAGGCCAGGCCGTTAGGGTTGCGCAGGCCGGTGGCGAACAGGCGGTGCTGGCCGCTGGTGGGGTCCACTTCCCAGATCGCGGCGCGCCCCTGTTCCTTGTCCATGCCGTTTTCGCCTACGTTGCTGTTGGAGCCGACCGTCACGAAAAGCTTCTTGCCATCAGGGCTGGCGATTACGTTCTTGGTCCAGTGGTGGTTGAGCGGCCCGCCTGGCAACTCGACTACCGGCTGGCCTTCATTGCGAATTTGCATGGCACCGGGCTCATAGTGAAAGCGCAGCAACCTGTCGGTGTTGGCGACGTAGAGGTCCTTGCCGACCAGGGCCATGCCGAACGGTGAGTTTAGCTCTTCGATGAAGGTCGTACGGATTTCAGCCACGCCGTCGTGGTCGGCATCACGTAGCAGGGTAATGCGGTTTGCGCTGGGTACGCCTGCGCCTGCCCGCTTCATCACCTTCTTCATGACCCAGCCGCGCAGGCCCTTGCCATCTTCGGGCTTGGGCGGGGCATTGGTTTCGGCCACCAGGACGTCGCCGTTGGGCAGCAGGTATAGCC
This sequence comes from Pseudomonas sp. s4, assembly GCF_046764235.1. Classification (NCBI taxonomy): domain Bacteria; kingdom Pseudomonadati; phylum Pseudomonadota; class Gammaproteobacteria; order Pseudomonadales; family Pseudomonadaceae; genus Pseudomonas; species Pseudomonas sp. s4. The sequence continues at coordinate 1,436,281 of NZ_CP177209.1, forward strand.
AGCGAGGGTGGTCGAGCCCGCTGGCGAACGCTTTCACCTGAGTGCCTGGTGCTGCCTCGGGCTTGGCGTCCTTGGGCCAGCCCACTGCCGGGGCGATATTCACGGTGGGGAGGGTGGTCTTGACCGGAGCAGGCAGCTGGGGGGTTGGGCCACTGCCGTCGAGTACATTCAGCAGGGCGGTTTCGCCGCAGGCAGTCAGGCTGGCGGCCAATAACCAAGGCGTCAGGTGTTTCATGGGGCGGCGTCCTCCTAACAGGGCCTATGAATTGAGAGGTCGGTGACATTCGCCAGGTTCCCGGAACCATCCAACTGCCGTTGCCGTTGCCGTTGCCGTTGCCGTTGCCGTTGCCGTTGCTTTTGCTTTTGCTTTTGCTTTTGCTTTTGCTTTTAAGCGCGCAATAGTTCAGGCGCCGCCGATTGCGACTTCAGGAGGCCGAGCGGAGGGACTGCGGAGGGAGGTGACGGGCATGGATGCCCGTCAAGCGCTGAGGCCCCATGGATGGGGCCTGCAGCGCGTACTCCCGGGAGCAGGCCCGTAGCGAGGGGACCCCGGAGCGGAGCGTAGGGGCCGGATGATAGGAGCCAGCGTTTTTTGGTTACTTTTTGTCGCGTTTGACAAAAAGTGACCCGCCGTAAGGGCGGAAAGGTGATTAAGCGCCACCTTCGCAAATGAATGTTGACCTTGTTGTTGATGCCCACGCTTGAAGCGAAGAGCGAAGAGCGAAGAGCGGAAAAGTACTGGTCTTGATCTCGCGCATAGTCCATTTACGATGGCGACGCTTACTCACCTTTTCGCCCTTACGGCGAGTCACTTTTTGCCAAACGCGGCAAAAAGTAACCAAAAAACGCTGCGCTCCCATCATCCGGCCCCTCCGCTACGCTACGGGGTTCCCTCGCGCCGGTCTTGCTCCCGGGAGTACGCGCTGCAGGCCCCATCCATGGGGCCTCAGCGCTTGACGGGCATCCATGCCCGTCACCTCCCTCCGCAAGCCCTCTGCTCGGCCTCCTGAAGTCGCGAAGATCAAGATCAAGATCAAGATCAAGATCAAGATCAAGAGCAAGAGCAAGAGCAAGAGCAAGAGCAAGAGCAAGAGCAAGAGCAAGAGCAAGCAGGTCTGGTGGTGGCTCAATGTGCTAGTGAGATGCGCCGCTGCTGTTGCAAAGGTGGCGTGGGGGCGAGACCAAGAATCAGATTTAACACCTTTCTTGTAGGCCGTTTCCCAAAGATACTCTTAACACCTATTCTCCGTTGCGCGCGCCAAATGCGGTCTCTAGTCTCGGCATGTCGTTGACCTTCAATGACCGGGTTAGCCGCCCGAAATCGTCAGACACCGCAGCTGAGCAATACCGAGTAATCGGCATTGGCGCCTTATGGCGGCTGTGCGTGGGGCACCTGCGGGTGCGCCGGGTGCCTGACGTCCCGGTCGGCTAACCCACGTACAGCTGCCACCATACTGTTTAGCCGCGGTCGGTGGTCGCTTCACTACGACAGGAGCCTTAAATGACCACCGATGACACGAAATGCACAGTCGGCAAAACCATATTCTTTCAAGGTGAAAACCAGACCCACCCCCTGTTTCGCATCGAACCCGGCATCTCCTGCCAGAACGCCCGCGAACAAGCCTCGGAATTGATCGGCTATGCACGGGACCTGACCATCGACGGCCTGATGGAAGACAAGCCAAAGCTGATCTGGGCCGCGCACTACCTTTGCGCCTTGGGCAAAGCGCTGCTGGATGATGCCGAACTCGGCATGATGCGTTAAGACCTGAAAGGCGCGCAGGCCATTCGCGGCACGGGCCGCGCTCTCATGGAACCGCATATAACTGAAAGGTTTAGCAGGGGCTCTGTGGGAGCGGGCGCGCCCGCGAACACCGGCGCAGCCGGTGCCAGCCACCGCGTTGGATTCTTCGCGGGCACGCCCGCTCCCACAGAAGCCACGTCGCGCTTGCGAAACGAGTTCCGGCCCCGGCCCGAGCCGAAGTTGCTTCAAGCCTGCTTGAGCAGCAACGCCACCCCCGGGAAATACTGCCCCAGCTCGTTGTGCAACTTGCGGTAGGCATACGGGAAGTACCAGGCGATGGCACAGGCGGTATGTTTCTGCAGATCGTCGACCAGGTCCTGCAGTTCCTCGGGGCTGGCATGCTGGCCAGCCTTCCACGGGCTGATGAACAGCGCACCAGCTTTCAACTGGCTGGGGTAGGCCACCTGGCGCGCCAGGGCAGTGGTCTGCTGCAGGGCGTCGGCCATGTCCAGCCGAGCGATTCTTGGCCAGCGCTGACTGACACTGAGGTACAGCGCTTCATCGGCACTGCTGATCGACAGGTCGCAGCGCCCTTCGTGTTCACCTTCGTCGCGTTGCTTCTTGCCGGCAAACTGCTGCAGCGCCGCCAGTTCGGCTTGCCAGGCCGCTGCGGCAAGCAGCCCCGTATTGGCGGCGGCGCCATGCCAGTAAGGTGCTTCGGCATCGCCAGCAAACTGGTTGAAGCGGTCAATACAGTCGCCCCAGCGCTCCAGCACCGGAGCAAGAAACTCCAGGCGCGGGTTGTTGATGATCTGGCCTCGCATGCTGCGCTCTCCTGTTATCGTTGTGATCGCGTTCAGCTGAAAGTGATGGCTATGTGATATCACTGTATTCAGTGTGGCACAACCAGGTGAATTGGCCATTACCCGGGCGGTGCCTGTTCGGTTGCAAAGCGGCCCGCTTCGATTGACGCTCCCGGTCCAACCCTCTAACCTTCGCGCGTGTTTCAGGTGCCCTGCCAGCCCCGACTGGGCAGGGTGAAACTGGGAAGCCGGTGGGTGCCAGCATGGCGCGATTCCGGCGCTGCCCCCGCAACGGTAGGTGAGTCGCGGCCGCGCAGGGCCACTGGGTGCCAGCACCCGGGAAGGCGCGCAGGCCTGGGCCAAGGCCCGCTCACAAGCCCGGAGACCGGCCTGATACTGCCAACGGCATCACGGAGGGTGATGCGCGGTGCACCGTTGCCTACGGCCACGGCCCCTGCGCGTTCTCCGTCTGCCCGCCTTTTATCTGTCGCCGCGCGTTGCCGCGGGCGCCAGCCAGCGGAGAACCCTGATGAGCGAATCCACCGAACGCGACGAACGCCACCTGGCGCGCATGCAGCGCAAGAAGGCGATCATCGACGAACGTATCGCCAATTCCCCCAACGAATGCGGCCTGCTGCTGGTGCTTACCGGCAACGGCAAGGGCAAGAGCAGCTCGGCCTTCGGTATGCTCGCGCGCGCACTGGGCCATGGCATGCAATGCGGTGTGGTGCAGTTCATCAAAGGCCGCAACAGCACCGGCGAAGAGCTGTTCTTCCGCCGTTTCCCCGAGCAGGTGCGCTACCACGTGATGGGCGAGGGCTTTACCTGGGAAACCCAGGATCGCCAGCGCGACATCGCCGCCGCCGAAGCCGCCTGGGCTGTTTCGCGCCAGTTGCTGCAAGACCCTGCCGTGCAGTTCGTGGTGCTCGATGAACTGAACATCGCCCTCAAGCACGGCTACCTCGACCTTGACCAGGTGCTGTCCGACATCCAGGCTCGCCCACCGATGCAGCATGTGATCGTCACTGGCCGTGCCGCGAAACCCGAGATGATCGAGCTGGCCGACACCGTGACCGAAATGGGCATGCTCAAGCACGCGTTCCAGGCCGGTATCCGTGCACAGAAGGGCGTGGAACTGTGAGCCAGTCGCGCCATTGCCCTGCGGTACTGATCGCGGCACCGGCCTCTGGTCAGGGCAAGACCACCGTCACCGCCGCCCTGGCCCGCCTGCACCGCAACCTTGGGCGCAAGGTGCGGGTGTTCAAGTGCGGCCCCGACTTTCTCGACCCGATGATCCTTGAGCGGGCCAGCGGCGCGCCGGTGTACCAGCTCGACCTGTGGATGATCGGCGCCGAGGAAAGCCGCCGCCTTCTGTGGGAGGCAGCCGGGGAGGCCGACCTGATCCTGATCGAAGGGGTGATGGGGCTGTTCGACGGCACGCCGTCCAGCGCCGACCTGGCGCGTCACTTCGGCGTGCCGGTACTGGCAGTGATCGACGGCACGGCCATGGCCCAGACCTTTGGCGCCTTGGCCCTGGGCCTGGCACGCTACCAGGCGGACCTGCCGTTTGCCGGTGTGTTGGCCAATCGGGTCGGCAGCCTGCGCCACGCGCAACTGCTGGAAGGTAGCCTGACCGAAGGCCTGCGCTGGTATGGCGGCTTGTCCCGCGAGCGCGGTATAGAGCTGCCCAGCCGCCACCTGGGGCTGGTCCAGGCCAGCGAGCTGAACGACCTGGACGCTCGTCTGGATGCCGCTGCCGAAGCGCTTGGCGCCAGTTGCGATGCCGCCTTGCCGCCGCCAGTGACCTTTGCCGAACCCGAGCCGCAAGCCAGTGTCGCCTCGTTGACCGGTGTGCGCATTGGCGTGGCGCGGGACGAGGCCTTTGCCTTCACCTATGGCGCCAACCTCGACCTGCTGCGCAACCTGGGCGCGCAGCTGGAGTTTTTCTCGCCGCTGCATGACCGCGAACTACCAGCAGTGGACAGCCTGTATCTGCCGGGCGGTTATCCCGAACTGCACCACCACGCCCTGGCTGCCAACGCGCCAATGAGCGAGGCGATCCGTGCCCATCACGCCCAGGGCAAACCGTTGCTGGCAGAGTGCGGCGGCATGCTGTACCTGCTCGATGCCCTGACCGACGTGGCCGGCGAGCGTGCCGAGCTGCTCGGCCTGCTGCCGGGCGAAGCGACCATGCAGAAGCGCCTGGCTGCCTTGGCCCTGCAGGCGGTGGAACTGCCGGAAGGCACCCTGCGCGGTCACACCTATCACCATTCGTTGACCAGTACCGTACTGGAGCCGATCGCACGTGGCCTGAGCCCCAACGGCGGGCGCGGCAACGAAGCGGTGTACCGTCTGGGTCGGCTGACGGCTTCCTACGTGCACTTCTACTTTCCCTCCAACCCTGATGCGGCGGCGGCGCTGTTGCGACCATGAGCGAATACGCCTACAGCGACGCCGAGCGCGCCGCGATCTATCGGGCCATCGGTGAACGCCGTGACATGCGCCATTTCGCCGGAGGCGAGGTAGCCCCGGAACTGCTGGGGCGCCTGTTGGCCGCCGCGCATCAGGCGCCGAGCGTCGGGCTGATGCAGCCCTGGCGTTTCATCCGCATCACCCGGCGCGATTTGCGTGCGCGCATCCAGGCGTTGGTGGAAGCAGAGCGGGTGCGTACCGCCGAAGCCTTGGGCGAACGCTCCGATGCCTTCATGAAACTGAAGGTGGAAGGCATCAATGACTGCGCCGAGCTGCTGGTGGCCGCCCTGATGGACAACCGCGAGCCGCACATCTTCGGCCGCCGCACCCTGCCGGAAATGGACCTGGCCTCGCTGGCCTGCGCCATCCAGAACCTTTGGCTGGCAGCCCGTGGCGAAGGCCTTGGCATGGGTTGGGTGTCGCTGTTCGACCCGCAGGCGCTGGCGGCGCTGCTGGGTATGCCGAGTGGGGCCAAGCCGGTCGCGGTGCTGTGCCTGGGGCCGGTGACCGAGTTCTATCCGGCACCAATGCTGGTGCTGGAAAACTGGGCCGAGGAACGGCCCTTGAGTGAAATGCTCTTTGAGAACCAATGGGCAGAGCGCCAATGAGCGTGGCCTTGCTGACCGTGGCCGGGGTGGCCCTGGATGCCTTGCTGGGCGAGCCGCAGCGGCGCCACCCGCTGGTGGCCGTTGGCAACATGGCCAGTAACCTGGAGCGCCGCCTCAATGCCGGTGGGCGCGGCTGGCGCAGTCACGGGGTGAGCGCATGGTTCCTGGCTGTGGTGCCGCTTACCCTGGTGGCACTGATTCTGTCCTGGCTGCCGTACATCGGCTGGCTGGTCGACGTGCTGGCGCTCTACTGCGCCGTCGGGCTGCGCAGCCTGGGTGAACACGTGTTACCAGTGGCCAGTGCCTTGCGCCAGGGTGACCTGCAAGAAGCGCGGCGCCGTGTGGGCTACCTGGTCAGCCGCGAAACCCGCGAACTTGACGAGCCTGCGGTGGCCCGGGCGGCCACCGAATCGGTGCTGGAAAATGGCAGCGATGCGGTATTCGCCGCGCTGTTCTGGTTCGTGGTCGCCGGCGCGCCTGGCGTGGTGCTGTACCGCCTGAGCAACACCTTGGATGCCATGTGGGGCTACCGCAACGAGCGCTTCGAACGCTTCGGCTGGTGTGCGGCGCGTGTCGATGATGTGCTCAACTATATTCCCGCCAGGCTGGTGGCGTTGACCTACGCGCTGCTGGGCAAGACCCGCCTGGCCCTGGCCTGCTGGCGCAAGCAGGGCCCGCTGTGGGACAGCCCCAATGCCGGGCCGGTGATGGCCGCCGGTGCTGGTGCGTTAGGGGTGGAACTCGGTGGCCCGGCGGTGTACCACGGCGAGCTGCATGAGCGGCCACGCCTGGGTGACGGGCCAATGGCCGACGCCGACGCCATCGAGCGCGGCTGGGGCCTGGTCCAGCGCGGCGTATGGCTATGGCTGCTGGTGATCTGCCTGGGGGCCTATATCAATGCTTGAACACGGAGGCCGCCTGCTGCGGGCGGTACGGCAATACGGCATCGCCCGCGAGCAGTGGCTCGACCTGTCCAGCGGCATTGCGCCATGGCCTTTCCCGATTCCACAGATCCCCATGGAGGCCTGGGCCCGCCTGCCGGAGACCGAGGACGGCCTGGAGGACGCCGCGCGTGCGTATTACGGCGCCCGCCAATTGCTGGCGGTGGCCGGTTCCCAGGCCGCGATCCAGGCCTTGCCGCTGTTGCGCGCAGCCGGCCGGGTGGGGGTGTTGACGCCTTGCTATGCCGAGCACCCATACGCCTGGCAACGGGCGGGGCACCAGTTGCTGGAGCTGGACGAAGCGCAGGTAGAGGCGACGCTCGACAGCCTCGACGTACTGGTGCTGGTCAACCCCAACAACCCCACCGGCCGCCGGGTGCCGCGTGAACGCCTGCTGGATTGGCATGCGCGCCTGGCCGCCCGCGGTGGTTGGCTGCTGGTCGATGAAGCGTTCATGGACAACACCCCTGCGCAAAGCGTGGTCGATTGTGCCGAGCGCCCGGGGCTGATTGTGCTGCGCTCGTTCGGCAAGTTCTTCGGCCTGGCCGGCGTGCGCCTGGGGTTCGTTGCCGCCGAACGCAGCCTGCTGCTGCGCCTGGCCGAGTTGCTTGGGCCGTGGACCGTCAATGGCCCGACCCGGGTGCTGGCCCAGGCCAGCCTGGCCGACCACGCCGCCCAGCGTGTGCAGGTCGAACGCTGCGCTGCCGCCAGCCAGCGGCTGGCTATGCTGTTGCGCAGCGCCGGCCTGGCGCCCAGCGGCGGTTGCGACCTGTTCCAGTACGTGCGCAGCGAGCACGCTGCGCAACTGCATGACTTTCTTGCCCGCCGCGGCATCCTGGTGCGGCTGTTCGAGCAGCCGTCGGCGGTACGCCTTGGGCTGCCTGCCCATGCGGCGGACGAACAGCGCCTGGCCCAGGCCCTGGCGGCCTATCAGAAGGAAACGGCATGACCACCCTCATGGTGCAAGGCACCACCTCCGACGCCGGCAAGAGCACGCTGGTGACCGCACTGTGCCGCTGGCTGTTGCGCCAGGGCGTCGGCGTGGTGCCGTTCAAGCCGCAGAACATGGCGCTGAACAGCGCGGTGACCGCCGATGGCGGTGAAATCGGCCGGGCCCAGGCGGTGCAGGCCCAGGCCTGCCGGCTGCAACCACACACCGACATGAACCCGGTGCTGCTCAAGCCCAACAGCGACACCGGCGCCCAGGTGATCATCCATGGCCGTGCCGTCACCAGCATGAACGCGGTGGCCTACCACGACTACAAGGCCATCGCCATGCAGGCGGTGCTGGCTTCGCACCTGCGTCTGAGTGCTGCCTGGCCGGTGGTCATGGTCGAAGGCGCGGGCTCGCCGGCGGAGATCAACCTGCGTGCCGGTGACATCGCCAACATGGGCTTTGCCGAAGCGGTGGACTGCCCGGTGATTCTGGTTGCCGACATCAATCGTGGTGGTGTGTTCGCCCATCTGGTCGGCACGCTGGAACTGCTGTCGCCCAGTGAGCAGGCGCGGGTAAAGGGCTTTGTCATCAACCGCTTCCGCGGCGACATCGCCTTGCTGCAGCCGGGGCTGGATTGGCTGGAGCAGCGCACCGGCAAGCCGGTGCTGGGCGTGCTGCCGTATGTCACCGATCTGCATCTGGAAGCCGAAGACGGCATCGACGCACGCCAGGGGGCAAAGGCCGAGCGCGTGCTCAAGGTGATCGTCCCGGCACTGCCGCGTATCAGTAACCACACCGACTTTGACCCGCTGCGCCTGCACCCCCAGGTGGACCTGCAGTTCATCGGCGCGGGCCAGCCGATCCCGGCCGCCGACCTGATCATCCTGCCGGGTTCCAAGAGTGTGCGCGGCGACCTGGCGCAACTGCGTGAGCGCGGTTGGGACAAGGCCATCGACCGGCACCTGCGCTATGGCGGCAAGCTGATCGGGATCTGCGGCGGCCTGCAGATGCTGGGCCGCGAAGTGCATGACCCGCTTGGTCTCGAAGGGGTCGCCGGCTCCAGCCCGGGGCTTGGCCTGCTCGATTACGCCACGGTGCTCGAAGCCGAGAAGCAACTGCGCAACGTTGCCGGCACGCTGAACCTCGAAGCAGTCCCGGTTGCCGGTTATGAAATTCATGCCGGCGTCACCACGGGGCCTGCTCTGGAGCAGCCAGCCGTGCAACTTGCCGATGGCCGTTGCGATGGCGCTGTCAGCGCTGATGGCCAGATACTTGCCACCTACCTGCACGGCCTGTTCGAAGGCAGCCAGTCGTGCGCGGCGCTGCTGCGCTGGGCTGGGCTGGATGATGTGCAGGCCGTCGATTACCAGGCCCTGCGCGAACGCGATATAGAGCGCCTGGCCGACCTGGTGGAAAAGCACCTGGACACCGCGCGCCTGCGCCAGCTCTGTGGGGTAGCCTGACATGCTCAACCTGATCCTCGGCGGCGCCCGCTCGGGCAAGAGCCGCCTGGCCGAACAGCTGGCCAGCGCCAGTGGCCTGCCGGTGACCTACATCGCCACCAGCCAGCCGCTGGATGGTGAAATGAACGAACGCGTGCTGCTGCATCGCCAGCGTCGCCCTGATGACTGGGGGTTGATCGAGGAACCCCTGGCCCTGGCCGCGGTACTGCGCGCCGAAGCGGCCGAAGGGCGCTGCCTGCTGGTGGATTGCCTGACCCTCTGGCTGACCAACCTGCTGATGCTCGAAGACGACCAGCGCCTGGCCGAGGAGCGTGATGCGCTGCTGGCCTGCCTGGAACAGTTGCCGGGCACGGTCATCCTGGTCAGTAACGAAACCGGCCTGGGCGTCGTGCCCATGGGCGAGCTGACTCGTCGCTATGTCGACCTGGCCGGCTGGCTGCACCAGGCCGTGGCCGAACGCTGTCAGCGCGTGGTGCTGACTGTGGCCGGCCTGCCCCTAATGCTCAAAGGACCTGCACTATGACCCAAGCCTGGTGGCGTGACGCCTGCCAACCTCTCGACAACGCCGCCATGGACCAGGCCCGCGCCCGTCAGCAACAGCTGACCAAACCTGCCGGTTCGCTAGGCCAACTGGAAGGATTGGCCATTCAGCTGGCCGGTCTGCAGGGGTGTGAACGGCCGACCTTGGATAACGCCGCAATCAGCATTTTTGCCGGTGACCACGGCGTGGTCGAGGAAGGCATCTCGGCCTACCCGCAAGCGGTGACCGGGCAGATGCTGCGCAACTTCGTCGGTGGTGGCGCGGCAATCAGCGTGCTGGCGCGCCAGCTGCAGGCGAGTCTGGAAGTGGTCGACCTGGGCACCATCGACCCCCACCTGGAACTGCCTGGCGTGCGCCACCTGCGCCTTGGCGCCGGTACCGCCAACTTCGCCCGCCAGCCGGCGATGACCGAGGGCCAGCTGCAGGCCGCCCTGCAGGCCGGTCGCGATAGTGCCCTGCGCGCCGCCGAACAGGGCGCGCAGCTGTTCATCGGGGGCGAGATGGGTATTGGCAACACCACGGCTGCCGCTGCCCTGGCTAGCGTGTTGCTCGGCTGCCCGCCGGCTGAATTGAGTGGCCCGGGTACCGGCCTGGACCACGCCGGGGTGCGGCACAAGGCCGAGGTCATCGAGCGTGCGTTGAGCCTGCATGGCCTTAGCGCCAACGATCCATTGCAGGCACTGGGCTGTGTCGGTGGTTTCGAGATCGCGGCCTTGGCCGGTGCCTACATTGGCTGCGCGCAGGCGGGTATCGCGGTACTGGTGGACGGCTTCATCTGCAGTGTCGCCGCGCTGCTGGCGGTGCGTCTCAACCCGCAGTGTCGGGCCTGGCTGGTGTTTGCCCACCAAGGCGCAGAGCCTGGGCACAAAGCCTTGCTCGACGCCTTGCAGGCCGAGCCGTTGCTGGCCCTGGGCCTGCGCCTGGGCGAGGGCAGTGGGGCTGCCCTGGCCGTGCCGCTGTTGCGCCTGGCCTGTGCGTTGCACGGGCAGATGGCGACCTTTGCCGAGGCTGCGGTGGCGGACCGCCCGGCATGATCCTCGACCTGCTGCGCCATGGCGAAACGGAACAGGGCGGCCTGCGTGGCAGCCTTGATGATGCCTTGACCGACAAGGGCTGGGCGCAGATGCGTGAAGCCGTGGCCGAAGCCGGCCCGTGGGAGGTGCTGGTCAGTTCGCCGCTGCAGCGCTGTGCGCGTTTTGCCGAGGAACTGGGCGAGCGGCTGAACCTGCCTGTGCAGCGCGAAGCGGCATTGCAGGAGCTGCATTTTGGCGACTGGGAGGGCCGTAGTGCCGCGCAGATCATGGAAGACCAGGCGGACGCGCTGGGGCGCTTCTGGGCGGACCCTTACGCGTTTACGCCACCTAATGGCGAGCCAGTCGAGGCGTTCGCCGAGCGAGTGCTGGCCGCTGTCGAGCGCCTGGGGCGCCAGCATGCTGGCAAGCGCGTGCTGCTGGTCACCCATGGCGGTGTGATGCGGCTGCTGCTGGCACGTGCCCGTGGTTTGCCAAGGGCGCAGTTGCTGCAGGTCGAAGTCGGCCACGCTGCGCTGATGCGACTGGTGCCGGGTGACGACGGCCAGTGGGTCGAGGGGCGCTGACATGTTGCCGTTGTGGATTGCCTTGCAGTTTCTCAGCAGCCTGCCGGTGAGTCTGCCGGGCATGCCGGCGCCGCGCGAGGTGGGGCGCTCGCTGCTCTGCTACCCGCTGGTCGGGTTGCTGTTCGGCCTGTTGCTGTGGCTGGCCAGCTACCTGCTGCAGGGCACGCCTGCGTCGCTGCACGCGGCCCTGCTGCTCACGTTGTGGGTGTTGCTCAGTGGCGCCTTGCACCTGGATGGCCTGGCGGACAGCGCCGACGCTTGGCTTGGCGGTTTCGGTGACCGCGAACGCACCTTGCTGATCATGAAGGACCCACGTAGCGGGCCGATTGCCGTGGTCACCCTGGTGCTGGTGCTGTTGCTGAAGTTCTGCGCTTTGTGGGTGCTGGTCGAGCAGGGCATTGGCGCACAGTTGCTACTGGCACCGTTGATCGGGCGGGCGGCGATGCTCGGGCTGTTCCTGAGTACGCCATATGTACGGCAGGGCGGTTTGGGGCAGGCGCTGGCCGAGCACCTGCCCCGGCATGCGGCCGGCTGGGTGCTGCTGGGCTGTGTGCTTTTCTGTCTGGTCCTGGGCGGGTGGATCGTGGTGCTGGCGTTGGCGGTGTTTGCCTGGTTGCGGCACCTGATGTGCCGGCGCCTGGGCGGGACTACCGGCGATACCGCTGGTGCAATGCTGGAGTTGCTCGAACTGGCCGTGGTGCTGGGGTTGGCGTTGGGCCTCTGAGCCTTGCTCTGGGCCCTGTAGGAGCGGCCTGGTGTCGCGAATGGGCTGCAAAGCAGCCCCGGCAATTTATGCACTAACGCTGAAGTCATGGGGCTGCTTTGCAGCCCTTTCGCGACACAAGGCCGCTCCTACAAGTGACCGCGCAAGCAGGATGTTTCTGTAGGGCGTTTCTGAGCCTAACGTGCTGGTAAAATCGTGAAAAAAATCGGCAAGAACCGGCATCTTTTCACTGGCGTATGCTTGCCCCTCCCGCAAACTGTCGAGGAGTGTCGGCACCATGCGTCATGTCATTCTTGCTGCGTTTTTGCTGGCCATGGGGCCTGCCGCCGTGGCAGCCGATCTCATGGATTTCTGGAACTACCCCCGCCACGGTGGCAACAGCTTCAACCGGCTGCCACCTGACCAAGCCTACTTCGACGCCTTGAGCGGTTATGGCGCGACGTGGGTGCGGCTGTCCTACGACAAATGGCAGCCGGCGGAACGCGATTTCCTCCTCGGCGATGCCGATGCCTACCAAGGCCTGCCTGCCGCCGACCTGGCAACGCTGCGAGCCACCCTCGACCGCGCCCACCAAGCCGGCCTCAAGGTGGTCATCGCACCGCTCTCGCTACCCGGCATGCGCTGGTCGCAAAACAACCATGGCCAGTTCGACGACCGCCTCTGGCAGGACAAACGCTACTGGTTGCAGGCTGCGGCCTTCTGGCGGGATCTGGCCCATGAGCTGAAAGGTCACCCGGCCATCGCCGCCTACAACCTGGTCAACGAGCCCGCCCCGGAGAAGCACGGTGGCCTGGCCGAGCATGCCGACCCTGGGCAAATGCAGCAGTGGTATGCAGGGCAGCAGGGCAGTGCGCGTGATCTGCCGGCTCTGTATCGGCAGTTGATAGCGGCCATTCGCGAGGAGGACGCGGACACGCCGGTCATGCTCGATGCCGGCTGGTTCGCCGCCGCTGATGCCTTCGGTTACTGGCCGGCTCCCCTGGAAGACCAGCGGGTGCTGTACAGCGTGCACATGTACGAGCCCTATCTGGTGACCAGTGCACCGAACATGACGCGCAAGCAACCCATCGCCTATCCCGGCCCGGCACCGTTTGCGGGGCAGACGCAGCAGTGGGATGGCCAGCGTGTGGCGCAATACCTGCGCCAGCCGCTGGATTGGGCCGCGGCCATGAACGTGCCCCGCTCGCGGCTGGTGGTGGGTGAGTTCGGCTGCATGCGCAGGCTGCCGGGCTGCCGGCAATACCTGGAAGACGTGCTCAGCGTGCTGGATCGCCACCGGTTGCACTGGGCCTTCTACAGCTTCCGTGAAGATAACTGGGACGGCATGGACTACGAATTGGGCTCGACCAGGGTACCGTGGCGCTATTGGCAGGCAATCGAGCAGGGCGCTCCAGACCCGCTGGCGCGCAAGGCCACGGTGGAGTTCGAGCCGATTCGCAAGCGCCTGAACCCAGGCTGAGGTGTCTGACAGTCGTGAAAACTCTTGCAACACACATGATGCGGGTATATACACGTATCCATGTTGACCAGTGAATGCATCTGCACCCATCTGCGTCGCGCCGCCCGTGGGGTGAGCCGGCATTACGACGAGGCCCTTGCCAGCTTTGGGGTCAATGTCGCCCAGTTTTCCCTGTTGCGTCATTTGCAGCGGCTCGATCGTCCCAGTATCACCACCCTGGCGGAGGCCATGGGCCTGGAGCGCAGTACCCTGGGCCGCAACCTACGGGTGCTGGAGGCTGAAGGGCTGGTGGCCTTGGCCGATGGTGACGACCAACGCAACCGCGTGGTGCTGCTGACCGAGGCCGGTACCCAGTTGCTGCACGCGGCCCATCCGGCCTGGGAACAGGCACAGGCAGAGTTGGTGGAGCGGCTGGGGGCAGGGCAGCGGGATGAACTGGTCCGTTTGCTGAACCAGCTGGCTTGAAATTGATACGACTATAAGCGGGTATATACCCGTAAAACCTTGCGATGTGCTGGAGATAACGACAATGACTTCGGTGTGGCGAACCAGCGGGTGGGTATTGGTGGGGGCAGCGCTGATCCTGGCGCTATCCCTGGGTGTGCGGCACGGCTTCGGCCTGTTCCTGGCGCCTATGAGCGCGGACTTCGGCTGGGGGCGTGAGGTGTTTGCCTTCGCCATTGCCTTGCAGAACCTGATCTGGGGGCTGGCGCAACCGTTCGCCGGCGCCCTGGCCGACCGCATGGGTGCGGCGCGGGTGGTGATCATTGGCGGTATTCTCTACGCTGCCGGGTTGGTGTTGATGGGCATGGCCGACTCGGCCTGGTCGTTGTCGCTGAGTGCCGGCTTGCTGATCGGTATCGGTCTGTCCGGCACCTCGTTCTCGGTCATCCTCGGCGTGGTCGGGCGTGCCGTGCCGGCGGAAAAGCGCAGCATGGCCATGGGCATTGCCAGCGCTGCCGGTTCTTTCGGCCAGTTCGCAATGTTGCCGGGCACTCTCGGCCTTATCCAGTGGCTGGGCTGGTCCGCAGCGTTGCTGGTACTGGGCCTGATGGTGGCGCTGATCGTGCCCTTCGTCGGCCTGCTGCGCGACCGGCCTCTGCCCACTCATGGAGCCGAACAGACCCTGAGCCAGGCTTTGCGCGAGGCTTGCTCGCACTCAGGCTTCTGGTTGCTGGCGCTGGGCTTTTTCGTTTGTGGTTTCCAGGTGGTGTTCATTGGCGTGCATCTGCCGGCCTACCTGGTCGACCAGCATCTGGCCGCGACTACCGGCACCACGGTGCTGGCGCTGGTAGGCCTTTTCAATATCGTCGGTACCTTCACTGCCGGCTGGCTGGGTGGGCGCATGTCCAAGCCGCGCCTGCTGACCGGGTTGTACCTGCTGCGTGCGGTAGTGATCGTGCTGTTCCTCTGGGCGCCGGTGACCGAATTCAGTGCTTATCTGTTCGGCATCGCGATGGGCCTGCTGTGGTTGTCCACGGTGCCGTTGACCAACGGTACCGTTGCCACCGTATTCGGCGTGCGCAACTTGTCCATGCTTGGCGGTATCGTCTTCCTGTTCCACCAGCTGGGTGCCTTCCTGGGCGGTTGGTTGGGCGGGGTGGTGTATGACCGCACCGGCAGCTACGACCTGGTCTGGCAGATTTCCATCCTGCTCAGCCTGCTGGCTGCCGCCCTCAATTGGCCCGTGCGCGAACGCCCGGTTGCCCGCCTGCAGGCCCAGGCCGCATGAACCGCTACCTGGCTCGAGGGCTACTGGCCCTCGCCGCCCTGTCGTTGCTGGCGCTGGTGTGGTGGGGCTGGCACAAGGGCGGGATGGCGTTGATGCAACTGGGCATGAGTGTTTGTTAGGCGCTACCCTGCAAGTTCGAGGATTGTCTTGCGGGAGAAAAGAGTCATGCGTGCACATTGGTTGACGGTGCCGGTGCTGGCCCTGCTTGCCAGCGCATCGAGCTGGGCTGCTGATTGCCCGGCGTTGTTGCAGGGCAGCCTGCCAGAGTTGCGGGGCAAGGGGCAGGTGGACCTGTGCGAGCGCTTTGCCGGCAAGCCCCTGGTGGTGGTGAATACGGCCAGTTACTGCGGTTTCGCGCCGCAGTTCGAGGGGCTTGAAGCGACCTACAAGGAATATCACGGGCAAGGCTTGGAAATGCTTGGCGTGCCGTCCAATGACTTCAAGCAGGAGGACGCCGACAGCGAGAAGACAGCCAAGGTATGTTATGCCAACTATGGCGTTACCTTTACCATGACCAAGACACAGTCGGTGCGGGGGGCGGATGCGATACCGCTGTTCGCGGAGCTGGCAAGCCAGAGCAGTGCGCCGAAGTGGAATTTCTACAAGTACGTGGTGGACCGAAAGGGCAAGGTGATTGATAACTTTTCCAGCCTGACCAAGCCGGATGATCCAGCATTCCGGGCAGCCATCGAAAAGGCCATTGCCTCCCAGCCATAACCTAGCAGCTCTTGCTCTTGCTCTTGCTCTTGCTTTGGCTTTTGCTTTTGCTTCTAAGTGCGCGATAGTGCAGGCGCTGCAGATTGCGACTTCAGGAGGCCGAGCGAAGGGACTGCGGAGGGAGGTGACGGGCATGGATGCCCGTCAAGCGCTGAGGCCCCATGGATGGGGCCTGCAGCGCGTACTCCCGGGAGCAGGCCCGTAGCGAGGGGACCCCGGAGCGCAGCGTAGGGGCCGGATGATGGGAGCCAGCGTTTTTTGGTTACTTTTTGTCGCGTTTGACAAAAAGTGACCCGCCGTAAGGGCGGAAAGGTGATTAAGCGCCACCTTCGAAAATGAATGTTGACCTTGTTGTTGATGCCCACGCTTGAAAGCGAAGAGCGAAGAGCGGAAAAGTACTGGTATTGATCTCGCGTATAGTCCATTTACGATGGCGACGCTTACTCACCTTTTCGCCCTTACGGCGAGTCACTTTTTGCCAAACGCGGCAAAAAGTAACCAAAAAACGCTGCGCTCCCATCATCCGGCCCCTGCGCTGCGCTCCGGGGTTCCCTCGCGCCGGTCTTGCTCCCGGGAGTACGCGCTGCAGGCCCCATCCATGGGGCCTCAGCGCTTGACGGGCATCCATGCCCGTCACCTCCCTCCGCAAGACCTCTGCTCGGCCTCCTGAAGTCGCGAAGATCAAGATCAAGATCAAGATCAAGATCAAGATCAAGATCAAGATCAAGATCAAGATCAAGATCAAGATCAAGATCAAGATCAAGATCAAGATCAAGATCAAGATCAAGATCAAGATCAAGATCAAGATCAAGATCAAGATCAAGATCAAGATCAAGATCAAGATCAAGATCAAGAGCAAGAGCAAGAGCAAGAGCAAGAGCAAGAGCAAGAGCAGGGGGCTTGCCTGGGCTTTGGGGTTACTTCACTTTGCATGCACAGTAATCGCCACCAACCGCACCACCACCGGCCTGACCATCAATACACAAACGAACGCCACAGGCATTGCCAATTGGTAAGCCTTCAGCACGTTGCCAAGGTACTCAGGGTTGACCCCCGCATTCGCTGCCGTGATCACGAAACACATCAATAGCGCCATGATCGACGACATGTAAAAGGCAAAAACGTAAGGCGTGGCGGCGGGATGCAATTTGCGTCGGCTGCGTGCCTGGGACAAGTTGCTCATGCGAACTCCTGAAAAGTAAGTAGAGACGCAGGTTAGCAACGCACCTGGCAACAGTTGTAGACCAGTCGTATTGAGTTCTTTATAAAGAGATTCTTACGAATCAAAGGGCTCAGCATGGACCTGCTCAACGCCATTCGCAGCTTCATCAAGGTTGTCGAGGCCGGCAGTATCGCCGCCGGTGCCCGCAACCTGGGCCTGAGCCCGGCTGCGGTCAGCCAGAACCTGGCACGCCTGGAAGGTCACTTACAGGTTCGCCTTCTCAGCCGCACCACCCGCAGCATGGCGCTGACACCCGCCGGTACCCAGTATTACGAACGCGTCAGGCACATCGAGCGCGATCTGGCCATGGCCGAACAGGCTGTCACCACCCCCGACAGTGAACCCCAAGGACGGCTCTGCATTGCTTCGACATCCGCCTTCGGTCGCCATGTCCTGGCACCATTGATACCTGCGTTCAGTGCCCGCTACCCACTGCTTTCGATAGAGTTGGTAACGACTGATCGCCGGGTCAACCACGCGCGGGAGGATGTGGATGTAAGCCTGCGCATTACCCCGCAGCTAGAAGACCACTTGCTGGCCAGGCATATCGCCCGCATCCCGTTCGTTTGCTGTGCCTCGCCCGGTTATCTGCAAAGCGCCGGAGTGCCGGCCACGCCCGAGGCGTTGCGTGAGCACCGCTGCCTGGTGTTCCGCTACCCGGTGGATGGACGCTTCCTGCGTTGGGGGTTCATGCGCGACGGGCTGCGGTTCGAGGCAGAGTTCGGTAGTGTCCTGATCAGCGACGACATCGATGCCCTGACCCAGATGGCGCTGCACGATGGCGGCATCACCCGCCTTGCCGAGTTCATCGTAAGGCCGCATCTGGATAACGGGGTGCTGGTGCCGTTGTTCGAATACAGCGATAGCGGCCAGGCCTATGCCCAGACCGAACCGATGGATATCTATCTGTGCCTGGCCGACCGCTTTGCCATGACCGCAAAAGTACAGGTGTTCATGGACTACCTGCGCGAATGCCTGGGCGATGACTGGCAGGTGAAGATGTAAAAAAACCGCCACGAGGGCGGTTTTCATGTCACGCGTATGAATCAGAAGCGGTAGGTAAGGGATGCACCAATACCGTGAGCGCTGTTCTCATACTTGGCCTGATAGGTGCCTTTCAGCGCCTGTTGTGTCGGCGAGCCGGACACATTGTTCACCTTGGTATCCTCTTCCCACAGATACGAGTAGGCAACATCGATGGTCATGTCGTCGTTCGGGCTCCAACCGGCACCAAAGCTGACAGCCTTGCGGTCGCCGGTAGGAATGCGTGGCGAGCGATCATGGTTGTTGGTGGGCGACTGGTCGACGGAGAAGCCTGCACGCAGGGTCCACTCCTTGTTCACCTTGTAGGCAGCACCAATGGCGTGTGCCCAGGTGTCATGCCAGTTTTGCTCTTCGGTGATGGTCTGCAGTGGGTAGCCCGCCGGTGCTTCGTTCTTGACAACGATGCTCTCCAGGCGGCTCCAGCGAGTCCAGGTGCTACCCGCATAGAGTGTCCACTGGTCATCCAGTTCATGGGTGATCGAGAAGTCCACCGATTCTGGCGTCTTTATTTTCAGGCTGGCGTCGAATTTGCCGTTCAGGCCGAGGGCTGCAATCGGGTACGACACTCGCGTGTCGCCTTCAAGCTTGTAGTCGACCATCGAGTGATAGGTCAGGCCCAGGCGGGTACGGTCTGTAGCTTGTACGAGGACGCCAATGTTGTAACCGATCGCGGTGTCGTCGCCCTTGATCTTGATTTCGCCATCCGGCCCGTTCGGGCCCAGCAGCGCCTTGCTGGACAGATTCGAGCCCAGTTCACCCTTGATACGGTTGATGGTCGGACCGAAACCGATCGACACCTTGTCGTTGAAGGCATAGCTGATGGTTGGCTGGAAGGTGACGACCTCGACCTTGCTCTTCTTGCCCCAGTAGCGTGCCGCGTCGTCGCTGCCGTAGTCCGTGATCAGGCCGTATGGCACGTAAACGCCGAAACCGACGCTCCAGTGATCATCGATCGGTTTGACGTAATAGCCCATGGGTACACCCACGACCGGGACCATGTCGCCATCGGTTTCCCCCCCGAAATTGCTACCACGACCCGAAATATCAGTTTTGGCAATGACAGCCGCGCCACCCACGGTGACCTGTTCGCGCTTGAGGCGAGACATGCCCGCAGGGTTGCCATACACCGTGCTGGCATCTTCGGCAGAAGACGAACGTCCCGCAAACCCGGTTCCCATGCCGCTGATGCTTTGTTCGTTCAGCGCGAAACCTGCGGCGAGCAGTTGGCTGGAAGCAAGTGCAACGGCTACGCCGAGGGAGGCTTTGAGCATTACTTTTTTCATTATTAGAAAACTCCTTGGGATCTCCGGGGCGAAAAGCTACCAACAAATCACGCGCCGCGCTATAGCCTCAATCGCAGGAGATAGAGCGGTTTTGTAGGACAATCCGACCAAAATTCCCTTTTTTCCGGGTGCGTTGTAGGACGCGTCTTAAGATGCCTGCGGCAATCTCTGATCTATGCAGGTATGCCAGGCGTGTGTGAAGTCGCGCAGGCGACCTTGGGGGTTGAAAATCTGTCGCCAGATTCGCGCAAGTGCGAGAAGGTCATCGGCGGCCGGCAGTGGCGTGGCCTGCTCTTCGATGAGCATCCAGGCAATCGCGGTTGAATAACGCAGGTTGACGGTGAGTTCCAGGTGCGGGCCGCCGAGGAAGGCGTGCTGGCTGGCCAGGCCGCGGACCAGGCTGGCCAGGTCGGGGTCACGGGCAAGATAGTCGTCCCAGATAGCCTGGTGACGGTGTTCGCCAATACGGTACAGACCGTGCCCACGACGGTCGTGCAAGGCCGACCCCAGGGCCGACTGGCTGGCGGCGATGCCAAGCAACAAGGCTTCGGCGCTAGCGCAGTGACGGTTCAGGTAGACCAGGGTGGGTCGGATCACATACTGACACAATTCATTCGCCGCGATACCCATGATGCCCTCGAGCAGTTAAGGGCCGGACGGGCGCTGGAGCTTGGCAGCTGGTGAGTGATCAGGCCCGCCGGAAGCGGCAAGCACCGCTCGAGTTGAAGTGTAGTGTGATAATCGTGGTGTAAAGGGCTGTTTTTAAATCGATTGCTGCCTGACGTACTTGGCTATATGCCTTAAGGCAATTACGCCACGAACGTTCAGGCAGGCTTGCGATGGGATGATTCAGCGCTTGAATACCGCAGCATTCGCCGCTCACGCGGTGAGCGACTGGCGGGTTCGAGCGATGACCGCCTGCAGCGGTTCACTGCGGCTGTACTGTTCAGGGTACAGGCGTTCGGTGTGGCAGGCGACGCCGTGTTCGTCTACCAGGGTGAAGCTGAAGCTGCCTTTGCGAGGGGCAACGATAAGGCACTTCAACGGCGAGAAGGCCTGGGAGAGGGTGCCAATGGCAGCCTGAATCTGATGATGAGTTTGCATATTGTTGGAGGTTCCTGCTTTAAACACGGGAGTTATGATCCGTGCATGATAGAAACGTTCCAGTGACGCCTTTATTAAGGGACGAACGAACCTGACTGGAACAGGGCAGCCAGAGGGAGCGCAATCAAAGGTGGGCGCGTGGGCTGACTGGTAGGTACTTCAGAGGACAGGCAGCACGCCGGGGCCAAGGTTCTAGGCCGTCGGGGTGGGATCCTGATCAATCTGTCACGTGATTCGTGCTTGAACAGCGCAGGGCTGGCGAGTGAATCATCGAATGGGCCGGTCCTGGTTTCAGCAGCGTCACCCTTGGGAGGAGTGTGTCTGCAAGGACGCTTAAGGCCAGAATTGACTTTCAGCTTGGTACTAACGATGCGCACCTTAGCGAAAATACAGGTGCTTGGCAAGGACTTTGTGTTAATATAGGTTAGCCGCGCAGTATGGCGCGTATTTTCCCTGATGGGAAGGGGCTGCAAAAGCCCCGTATCCGGCCTGATGTACCGATTTCGTGCATTCAATTGAAGGTTTTTGGTGCACTTGTTCACATTTGGAGCAGCGCTTGCAACTGCCTTGCAGCATGCGATGACAGCCTCGCCAATGCCTTGACTGGCCGGTTAAGTCAATGAAAAAAAACACTATTTTTAGCTGGTGAAAAAATCGTCAGTTTGAGCGAAAGCCCCAATTCATAGGGGTTTGCGGGGGATGCCAGGGGGTTGTCCACCGAGTTATCCACAGGAACTGTGGATTGTCCCTGGCGCTTGCTCTAGGACGGGCGTGCCAGCAATACAGTGAACTGTCCGACAATCTACATGCTTCAGGAGGCCAGTTGGTCATCCACTTGAAAACGTCAAGAAAAGATCATTGAAAATTTTTTCAATCCTGCAGAAATCGGAAGGCCATGTCGCAAAAAAAAGGGTAGAGTGGCGCGCCTTTCGAGTTGCCAATCCTGTTGCTCATGAAGTTTCGCGGTAAACACCTCGCCAGCCCTGCTGCATCGACGCCTGCGCCTCCCCCCAAACGTTTCTCCCTCAAAGTGGCCTTGTGGCTGCTCGACAACCCGCGCCTGGGTGACAAGCCGCAGGTCAAGCACTTGGCCGGGCGCCTGTTGAAACAGCCGGCGCGTCAGGGTGTGGTAGTGGCGCAAAGCCGCCTGGGACAGATGTTGTGCCGTGATTGCGGCAATGCCCGTGACCGGCGTATTGGCCATGAACTGCTGCGCCAGGCGGCCCGCGCCGGTGATCGGCGCGCGCAACTGGAGTATGCACGGCTGTGCCAGCACAACGAGCCGGAGCAGGCGCGGTACTGGCTGGAGCTGGCGGCAGGGCAAGGGTCGCAGGAAGCACGGCGGCTTTTGCGGCAGTGGTTCCATGCCTGAGGTGTATTGCCAGCACTGGCCTTTTCGCGGGTTTACCCGCGAAGAGGCCGGAACAGGCAACACACCGCTCAGGCTGATAAGCTGCGATGCATTCATCCAGGATCATTCGGGGTAAGCATGACAGTGGATCTGGCCAGCATTCTGCTGGGCTTGGTGGCAGGTGCATTACCTTGCCTGGGTTGGGTCATGCAGGTGCAGCGTCGCCAGGGCACGCGGCAAGGCGAACAGGCTTTGCTCGAAGAGCGCCTCAATGCTGCCCAGCTGGCCCTGGCCGGCTTGCAGGCGCAACTGGACGCCAGCCGCGATGAAATCAGCGATCTCAGCGAAGCCAACACCGTCAAGCAGACCCAGCTGGCCGCCCAGGGCCGTGAGCTGGAACTGCTGCAGATCGACCGTGACAATGCCCGTGATGCCGCTCACGCCTGGAACCTCGAACGTGCCAACCGCGAAGCCGAACTGCGTCGCCTGGAGGCCCAGACCGCACGCCTGGACGCCGAACTGCGCGAGCAGCAGGAAAGCCACCAGCAGCGCCTGGAAGACCTGCAGGAAGCCCGCGACACCCTGCGCGCCCAGTTCGCCGACATGGCTACCAAGATCTTCGACGAGCGCGAGCAGCGCTTCGCCCAGACCAGCCAGCAGCATCTCGGCCAGTTGCTCGACCCGCTCAAGGAGCGCATCCAGGCTTTCGAAAAACGCGTGGAAGAGAGCTACCAGCAGGAAGCCCGCGAGCGCTTCTCGCTGGGCAAGGAGCTGGAGCGCCTGCAGCAACTCAACCTGCGCCTGTCCGACGAAGCCACCAACCTGACCCAGGCGCTGAAGGGCCAGAAAACCCAGGGCAACTGGGGTGAGTTGATCCTCGAACGGGTGTTGGAGCATGCCGGCCTGGAAAAGGGCCGCGAATACCAGACCCAGGTCAGCTTGAAGAGCGCCGATGGCGAGCGCTTCCAGCCTGACGTTCTGATCATGCTGCCCGGCGACAAGCAGGTAGTGGTGGATGCCAAGGTCAGCCTCACCGCCTACCAGCAGTTCGTCGCCGGCAACGACGAGGCTGCGCTCAAGCAGCATGTGCAGTCGCTGCGCAGTCACGTCAAAGGCCTGTCGAGCAAGGACTACAACCGCCTCGAAGGCCTGCACAGCCTGGATTTCGTGCTGCTGTTCGTGCCGATCGAGGCCGCCTTCTCGGCAGCCCTGCAGGCCGAGCCGAACCTGTTCCAGGAAGCCTTCGACCGGCAGATCGTGATCGTCAGCCCGACCACCTTGCTGGCCACCTTGCGGGTGATCGACAGCCTGTGGAAGCAGGAACGCCAGGGCCAGAACGCCCGCGAGATCGCCGAACGCGCCGGCTGGCTGTACGACAAGTTCGTGCTGTTCATCCAGGACCTGGACGAGTTGGGCAGCCGCCTGCAGCAGGTGGACAAGGCCTATGCCGCGGCGCGCAACAAGCTGTGTGAAGGGCGCGGCAACCTGGTCAGCCGCAGCGAACAGCTGAAGCTGCTGGGCGCCCGCGCCAGCAAGAGCCTGCCGGCCGACCTGCTGGAGCGGGCGCTGTCCGATGAGGCGTTGCCGGACGAAGCGCTTACTGAACCAGGTTCAGATGGCGATTGAGCATGGCACGCAGGGCCGCCGGCTTGACCGGCTTGGCCAGGTAGTCCAGGCCAGAGGCATGCACCATGGCGATGGTTTCCTTGCTGCCGTCAGCGCTGATCACCACGCCCGGCACCGGCTCGCCAAGGCGCGCGCGTAGCCAGCCCATCAGCCCGGTACCAGTTTCGCCGTCGTCCAGGTGGTAGTCGACCAGCGCCAGGTGCGGGCGCATGCCCTTGGCCAGCAGAGCTTCGCATTCGGCGCGGTTGCGCGCGGTCCACACCTGGCAACCCCAGCGGCTGAGCAGGCTGTTCATGCCAATCAGGATGCTGTCTTCGTTGTCCACGCACAGTACCTGCAGCCCGGCCAGTGGCTGGCCGCCCTGTTCCACCGGGGCGGCGGGCGCCGGCGCGGCCTGGTGGGCAATTGGTACGCTGACGCGGAACACCGTGCCCTTGCCCGGCCACGAGCGCACTTCCAGCTTGTGCCCCAGCACCCGGCACAGGCCGTCGGCGATCGCCAGGCCCAGGCCCAGGCCCTTCTCGGCGCGGGTCTGGTGGCTGTCCAGGCGCTTGAACTCCTGGAAGATCACCTGCAGCTTGTCGTCGGCGATGCCGGGGCCGCGGTCCCACACTTCAAGCCACAACTGTTCACCCTGGCGCCGTGCGCCCAGCAGGATCGGGCTCTTGCCGTAGCGCAGGGCGTTGGTCAGGAAGTTCTGCAGCACCCGGCGCAGCAGCTTCATGTCACTGTCCACCCGCAGGCGGCTGCCGCGCAGGCGAAATTCCAGGCCCTTCTCGGCGGCCAGCACCTTGAATTCGGCACCCAGGGTGTCGAACAGCTCGTTGAGGGCAAAGGGTTTGGCATCCGGGGTAATCTTGCCGTTTTCAAGGCGTGAGATGTCCAGCAGGTCGCTGATCAGCTCTTCGGCCGAGCGCAGCGAACTGTCCATGTGCTGCACCAGCTGCCGGGCCTCTTCATTCATGCCCTCGGCCTGTTGCGACAAGGCGGCGGAGAACAGCCGGGCCGCGTTCAGCGGCTGCATCAGGTCATGGCTGACCGCAGCCAGGAAACGGGTCTTGGACTGGCTCACCGCTTCGGCACGGCTCTTGGCTTCGGACAACGCCTGGTTCAGTTGCGACAGCTCCTGGGTGCGTTCCGCCACCCGTTGCTCCAGGCGTTCGTTGGCATCGCGCAGGGCCTGCTCGGCCTCACGGAACGGGGTGATGTCGGTGAAGCTCATGACGAAACCGCCGCCCGGCATCGGGTTGCCGATCAGCTCGATCACCCGGCCATTGGGGAACAAGCGCTCGGAGGAGTGCGCACGGCCCTGACGCATCCAGTGCAGGCGACGCGCCACGTGCACCTGCGCCTCGCCCGGTCCGCACAGGCCACGCTCGGCGTTGTAGCGGATGATGTCGGCGATCGGCCGGCCCACGCTGATCAGCCCGTCGGGGTAGTTGAACAGTTCCAGGTAACGGCGGTTCCAGGCCACCAGGTGCAGGTTCTGGTCGACCACGCTGATGCCCTGGTTGATGTTCTCGATTGCCCCTTGCAGCAGGGCGCGGTTGAACTGCAGCACCTCGCTGGCTTCGTCGGCGATACGCACCACGTCTTCCAGCTGCATGTCGCGGCCTTCGATGGCGGCCTTGACCACGGCGCGGGTCGACGAGGTGCCGAGTACGCCGGCCAGCAGGCGTTCGGTATGTTCGATCCAGTCGCCGTCGGCGTTCTGGTTGGGGTTGAAGCCCTTGCCCTGGCGGTAGGCGAAGCGGATGAAGCTCTGCCGGGCGCGTTCTTCACCAACGAAGCGCGAGGCCAGGGTCAGCAGGTCGTCGATCTGCACCGCCAGCAGCGGCTTGCTGCTGGGCCTGGCGCTGGTCTGCTGGCCGATGAAGCGGCCGGCCTGCCAATGCTCGGAAACCCGCGTGCGCGAAAGCACCGAGACCCAGGCGAACAGAGTGAAGTTGCCCGCCAGCGACAGCACGACACCCTGGGTCAGTGGGCTGATCGGCAGGTCAAGCGGGTTGCCGTGCAGCCACGCCAACCCTGGGAACAGCTGCAGCGACCAGCCCACGCTATGCGCGGCAATCGGCAGCACCAGGGTGTAGAACCACAGGAAAATACCTGCGGCCAGGCCGGCGAACACACCGCGGCGGTTGGCCTGTTTCCAGTACAGCGCACCAAGCATGGCCGGTGTCAGTTGGGTCACGGCAGCGAAGGCGATCTGGCCGATGGTCGCCAGGCTGGCGGTGGAGCCCAGCAGGCGGTAGCTGACATACGCCAGCAGCAGGATCACCACGATGGTCACCCGGCGTACAGAGAGCATCCAGTGGCGGAATGCCTCGAACGGCCGCTCGGCGTTGGTACGGCGCAGCAGCCAGGGCAGCAGCATGTCGTTGGAGACCATGGTCGACAGCGCCACGGCCTCGACGATGACCATGCCCGTGGCCGCCGATGCACCACCGATGAATGCCAGCAGGGCCAGGCTCGGGTGTGCCTCGGCCAGAGGAAGGCTGATGACGAACGAATCGGAGATCACCGTGCCCGGCAGCAGCATCTGCCCGGCCAGGGCGATCGGCACCACAAACAATGCGGCGAGCGCCAGGTACATCGGGAATACCCAGCGCGCCAGGCGCATGTCCTGGGGTTCGATGTTCTCCACCACGGTGACGTGGAATTGCCGTGGCAGGCAGATGATCGCCATCATCGCCACGGCGGTCTGCACCACCATCGACGGCCAATTGATGGTCTCCTGCCAATAGTCCTGAAGGTGGATCGACTGGCGGGCCTGGCTGAACAGGTCGTCGAAGCCGTCATACAGGTTGAAGACGACAAAGATGCCCACGGCGAGGAAGGCCAGCAGCTTGATCAGTGATTCGAAGGCAATCGCCAGGACCATGCCACGGTGGTGTTCGGTCACGTCCAGGCTGCGGGTACCGAAGACGATGGCGAACAGTGCCAGCACCAGGGATACAACCAGTGCGGTGTCCTGTACGCGGGTGCCGGTGGCGTCGGCGTTGGCGCCGATCAGCAGGTTCACCCCCAGCACGATGCCCTTGAGTTGCAAGGCGATGTACGGCAGCACGCCGACCAGGCAGATGAGCGCCACAACCACCGCCAGGGACTGCGACTTGCCATAGCGCGCGGCGATGAAGTCGGCAATCGAGGTGATGTTCTGTTGCTTGCTGATCAGCACCATCTTCTGCAGCACCCAGGGCGCGAAGATCAGCAGCAGCACCGGGCCCAGGTAAATCGGCAGGAATGCCCAGAGCTGTTCGGCGGCCTGGCCGACCGCGCCGAAGAAGGTCCAGCTGGTGCAGTACACGGCCAGCGACAGGCTGTACACCCAGGCACGCAGCTTCGGCGGCAACGGCGTGCTGCGGCGGTCGCCGTAGAAGGCGATGGCGAACATGATGGCCATATAGGCCAGGGCGACCACGGCGATCAGCCCGCTGGACAACGACATGAAGACTCCGAAGCAAAAAGATAACGCGGTCCCGATCAATCAGTCTGGCACGCAGGTGCCGCTTCGTCAGCGCAGACGATGGTTGTAGGAGCGAGCTTGCTCGCGAAGAGGCCGATACAGCCAACATCAGTTACTGCGGGTACCCAGCCAATAAAACACCCCCGCCAGTATCACCGACAACACCAGCAGGTAGAAGATCGCCCCCGGCCACAGATGTACCAGGGCAAACCCCACCATCACCGGCCCCAGCGCCGCACCGAGGTTGGACAGGTTCTGCGCGCCGTAATACACCCCACGCAAGTGCTCCGGCGCGATCAGGTCGATGAACATGTACTCGGCCGGGATCACGATGATCTCGCCCAGGGTGAACACCAGCATCGCCAGGCACCACGCCAGCGCCGAACCGGCCAGGGCGAAGCCCAGCAGCCCGGCGATGAACAGGCCCATGCCGGCCAGCAGCCAGGGCATCAGGCGCTGGCGGCTGATGCGGCGGCCGATCAGGTACTGCAGGGCAATCACCGTCACCGCGTTGGTGGTCACCAGGTAACCGATCAGGCGCGCCGCCTCGGCCGGGCTGCTGGTTACCACCAGGTATTGCGACAGGTAGGCAGTGAACTGGCCGAATACTACCGCGCTCAGCACCCCGCCCAGGGTGAAGCATATCAGCCGTCGGTCACGGGCCAGACCCAGCGCCACCTGGCCAAAGCCGACCCCGGGTTTGTC
The DNA here is from genome assembly GCF_046764235.1 of Pseudomonas sp. s4. Classification (NCBI taxonomy): domain Bacteria; kingdom Pseudomonadati; phylum Pseudomonadota; class Gammaproteobacteria; order Pseudomonadales; family Pseudomonadaceae; genus Pseudomonas; species Pseudomonas sp. s4. Next base: position 1,463,820 of record NZ_CP177209.1, read on the forward strand.
CGGCACACTGGCCTGCAGGCCGCGGTCCCCCAGGCGCCAGTAGGTCAGGCACATACCCAGGCCGAGCAGGGCGGAGGCAATGAACGGCATATGGTCGTTCAGCTCCAGCATGGCCACGCCCAGCAGCGGGCCGGCGGCGTAGCCGACGTTGCTGAGGGTGTACTTGATGGCGAACACTTCGGCCCGTGCCTCCACCGGTAGCAATGCGCAGAAGCCCGCCTTGGCAGCGATGTCGACCACTGCCAGGGCCAGGTTGATCAGCACCAGGCAGATAAAGAACAGCAGCGCCGAGTTGCTGGCGACCGCGCCGACGAAAGCCAGGGCAAACAGCAGGGTGCTGGCGCTGACCAGGGTGTGGTTGCGCAAGGTATCCACAAGGTGGCCGCCATACAGGCTCAGCAGCGAGGCGATGATCAGCGCACCACCGATCAGCAGGCCGATCTGGCTGATCGGCAGCTGGAAGTTGTCAGCCAGGTACACCACCAGGTAGGGCAGGGTAAGGGCACGGGCGACGGTGAGGGTGAAGGTAGTGCCGAGCAGCAGGCGCACGGTGTGCGGGTAGCGTTTGATGGCGGCGAGCATTGCCACGTCCTTGTTGTGGAATAGCCGAATCGGAGCATATGACAAATGGGGGCTGCTCTGCAGCCCATCGCCGGCAAGCCAGCTCCCACCTCGACCGCATTGATCTCAAGCCATGTGCGGTACCTGTGGGAGCCGGCTTGCCGGCGATGAGGCCGGGACAGGCTTGCTACAGAATCACCGCGCTTGCCAGTCAGTGCATTTCCCATGCAGATTTGTGGCTTGTCGCGCCCTGCGCGCCTCCAATTGAAAAGCCCTCAGGACCAAGGACGATGAGTCACTCCTCGCAATTCACCTTGCTCGGCAAGCGGCGTTTCCTGCCGTTTTTCATCACCCAGTCGCTGGGTGCCTTCAACGACAACCTGTTCAAGCAGTCGCTGATCCTGGCGATCCTGTTCAAGCTCAGCCTGGGCGACGGCGACCGTTCGATCTGGGTCAACCTGTGCGCCCTGCTGTTCATCCTGCCGTTCTTCCTGTTCTCTGCGCTGGGCGGGCAGTTTGGCGAGAAGTTCGCCAAGGATGCGCTGATCCGGGCCATCAAGCTGGCCGAGATCGCGATCATGGCGGTAGGCGCGCTCGGTTTCATCACCAACCACCTGGCACTGATGCTGGTGGCGCTGTTCGGCATGGGAACCCACTCGGCTCTGTTCGGCCCGGTGAAGTACTCGATCCTGCCGCAGGCCCTGCGCGAGGAAGAACTGGTCGGCGGCAACGGGCTGGTGGAAACCGGTACTTTCCTGGCCATCCTCGCCGGCACCATCGGCGCTGGGGTGATGATGTCGGCTGACAGCTATGCCACCGTGGTGGCTGGTGGCGTGGTCGGCACCGCCGTGCTCGGTTACCTGGCCAGCCGCTGGATCCCGCGGGCCGCTGCCGCTTCGCCGCAAATGCCGCTGGACTGGAACATCTTCAGGCAGTCGTGGGCGATCCTGCGCATGGGCCTGGGGCAGCCGCCGGCGGTGTCGCGCTCGATCGTCGGCAACTCGTGGTTCTGGTTCGTCGGTGCCATCTACCTCACGCAGATCCCGGCCTACGCCAAGGACTGGCTGCACGGTGACGGCACGGTGGTGACACTGGTGCTGACCCTGTTCTCGGTGGGGATTGCCTTGGGTTCGCTGCTGTGCGAGCGGCTCAGCGGGCGCAAGGTGGAAATCGGCCTGGTGCCGTTCGGCTCGTTCGGGCTGAGCCTGTTCGGCCTGCTTTGGTGGTGGCACTCCGGCGATGTGCCGGCTGCGGCGGCACCGCACGACTGGCTGGCGCTGTTGGGCATGGGCCAGGCCTGGTGGATCCTGCTGTCTATCGTCGGCCTTGGGGTGTTCGGCGGCTTCTATATCGTACCGCTGTATGCACTGATCCAGGCCCGCACCGCCGAAGACCAGCGCGCCCGGGTGATCGCGGCCAACAACATCCTCAATGCCCTGTTCATGGTGGTGTCGGCAGTGCTCACCATCATCCTGCTGGGCCTGGCCGAGCTGACCATCCCGCAACTGTTCCTGGTGGTGTCGCTGCTCAATATCGCGGTCAACGCCTATATCTTCAGGATCGTGCCCGAGTTCACCATGCGCTTCCTGATCTGGCTGCTCAGCCATTCGATGTACCGCGTGCAGCACCGCGACCTCGAACGCATCCCCGACGAAGGCGCGGCGCTGCTGGTTTGCAACCACGTGTCGTTCGTCGATGCGCTGCTGCTGGGAGGGGCGATTCGCCGGCCGATCCGCTTCGTCATGTACTACAAGATCTACAACCTGCCGGTACTCAACTTCGTGTTCCGCACCGCAGGCGCCATCCCGATTGCCGGGCGCAACGAAGACCTGGCCATCTACGAACGTGCTTTCGCGCGCATTGCCGAGTACCTGGCCGATGGCGAGCTGGTATGCATCTTCCCTGAAGGCAAGCTGACCGGGGATGGCGAAATCGACGTGTTCAAGGGCGGCGTCAACCGCATCCTCGAGGAAACCCCGGTGCCGGTCATTCCGTTGGCCTTGCAGGGGCTGTGGGGCAGCTTCTTCAGTCGTGACCCGGCCAAGGGCTTTTTCAAGCGCCTGTGGTCGCGGGTGACCATCGTGGCAGGCGCCGCCATCCCGGTGGAGGCGGCGCAGCCAGAAGCCTTGCGTGAGCAGGTCAGCCGCCTGCGCGGCAACCTGCGCTAGGGGAGGGCGTCAGCTGGCGCTGACTTTCAGGCCGACCAGGCCGGTAATGATCAGCGCCACGCTGACCAGGCGTACCAGGGCCATGGACTCGCCGAACAGGATGATGCCGGCGATCACCGTGCCGACGGCGCCGACGCCGGTCCATATGGCATAGGCGGTACCCAGCGGCAACTCTTTCATGGCCAGGCCCAGCAGGCCTAGGCTGATGGCCATGGCGGCGACGGTGAGGACGGTGGGCAGTGGTTTGCTGAAGCCGTCGGTGTATTTCAGGCCGACGGCCCAGCCGACCTCGAACAGGCCGGCGAAGAACAGGATGATCCAGGACATGGTGCGTCTCCATCGTTGTGAATGATGGGGCCGTCCCCGGAATGGTCACGCTGTGCGTCGTGAGGTCGTCCTCACAGTGGATACATGGTGCACACCTGCAGCCCTAGGGGCAAGCCTGTACCGGCCTCTTCGCGGGTAAACCCGCTCCTACAGGGATCTCCACAATTTTCAGACCTGTGCAGTACCTGTGGGAGCGGTTTACCCGCGAAGGGGCCAGTTCAGGCAACTTCAATGCCTGGCCAGCTCCCCACCTTCGGCTTCTGCCACAGGGTCCCCCATACGCCGGAACCAGGTAGACAGCAGCGCCCCGGAAATATTGTGCCAAACGCTGAACAACGCACTCGGCACCGCAGCCAGCGGCGAAAAATGCGCCGCTGCCAGTGCTGCGCCCAGCCCGGAGTTCTGCATGCCCACCTCCAGCGCCAGCGACTTGCGCTGTGCCAGCGGCAGCTTGCACAGCCTGCCGGTCAGGTACCCCAGCAAGTAGCCGAAGCTGTTGTGCAATATCACCACCGCCATGATCAGCAGCCCTGACTCGGCGATCTTCGCCTGGCTGGCCGCCACCACCGCGCACACGATCATCACGATACTCACCACCGACACCAGCGGCAGTACCTGCACCGCCGCTTGCACCCGCGCGCCAAGCAGCCGCTGGGCCAGTACGCCGAGCACGATCGGCAGCATCACCAGCTGCAGGATCGACCAGAACATGTCCATGAAGGACACCGGCAGCCAGGCCGAGGCCAGGAACCAGATCAGCGCCGGGGTCAGCAGCGGGGCGAGCAGGGTGGTGACCGCAGCGATGGCCACCGCCAGCGCCAGGTCGCCGCGTGACAGCCAGACCATCACGTTCGATGCCGTGCCGCTCGGGCAGCAGCCAACCAGGATCACGCCCACGGCGATTTCCGGCGGCAGGTGGAACAGCTGGCACAGCAGCCAGGCCATGCCCGGCATGATCACGAAGTGCGCGACCACACCCAGCATCACCCGCCAGGGCTGGCGGGCGAGGGCGGCGAAGTCATCGAGCTTGAGGGTGAGGCCCATGCCGAACATCACCAGGCCCAGCAGCGGCACGATGGCCACCTTCAGGGCGATGAACCATTGCGGTTGCAGGAAGGCCAGTACGGCGAACACCAGCACCCACAGGGCGAAGGTATTGCCGACGAAGCGGCTGAGGGTGGCGAGGGCACGCATGGGGGGCAATTCCTTTTTGTTTTATCGCTTCAATAATTTCACTGGCCTCTTCGCGGGCTTGCCCGCTCCCACAGGTACACCACAGTACTCAGAAGCTGTGGTGTACCTGTGGGAGCGGGCAAGCCCGCGAAAGGGCCAGTACGGTCTGAGGATATCTCCCAGGCCAGCACCGGCATTTCAAAACCAGTCAGACCCCTTGCGGAATCTCTTCCCCACCCAGCGCCTCGAACAGCACCGGCAGGAATTCGGCAAAGGTCATCATCATCAGCTGGAAGCTGGCATCGAACTGTTGCGCAGCCTCATCGCCACCATCCTGTTCGGCCTGCTCCTGCAGCAGCTCTTCGAACTTCAGGCGCTTGATCACCATCTTGTCATCCAGAATGAACGACAGCTTGTCCTGCCAGGCCAGGGCCAGCTGGGTGACCACCTTGCCAGTGCTCAGGTGCAGCTGAATTTCCTCGCCGGTCAGGTCCTGGCGCTTGCAGCGCACGATGCCGCCGTCTTCGGCGGTGTCGCGCAGTTCGCATTCGTCCAGTACATAGAAGCCTTCAGCTGCCTCCTGCGACTTGACCCACTCGGTCATGGTGGCAACCGGGGCGATTTTCACGGTGGCCGGGCGCACCGGCAGCGAGCCCATTACTTCACGCAAGGTCGACAGCAGGTCTTCGGCACGCTTGGCGCTGGCCGAGTTGACCAGGATTACGCCCAGGCGCGGTGCGATGGCGGCGAAGATCATCGAGCGGCGGATGAATGCGCGCGGCAGGAAGGCCTGGATGATCTCGTCCTTGATCTGGTCGCGTTCCTTTTTATAGACCTTGCGCATCTGCTCGGTCTCGATCTCTTCGACCTTTTCCTTCACCGCGTCGTTGACCACGCTGCTGGGCAGGATGCGTTCTTCCTTGCGCGCGGCAATCAGCAGGTACTCGCCGCTGACATGCACCAGGGGAGCGTCTTCGCCCTTGCCGAATGGCGCGACGAAACCATAGGTGGTCAGCTCCTGGCTGGCGCAGGGGCGGGCCGGCTTGCTGGCCAGGGCCGCTTCCAGCGCTTCAGGCTCGAACGGGACTTCCTGGGTCAGACGGTAGGTCAGCAGGTTCTTGAACCACATGAGGGGCAATCTCTCCTTAATGCATAAGGCGGGCATTATTCTCCGAGCGGTGCTCTCAGGCCAACCCTGTCGGAGTGCCAGTAGCTGTAGCTGAATGTAAAGATGCACGTGGCAACGCTAGGTCTTTGAAAGGTCTGAGGTTTTTTTTGAAAAAAGTTAAAAAAGTGCTTGCCAGGGTACGGGGTCGTCCGTAGAATGCGCGCCACACCGAGACGAAGGGTGATTAGCTCAGCCGGGAGAGCATCTGCCTTACAAGCAGAGGGTCGGCGGTTCGATCCCGTCATCACCCACCACTCGATGTTTAGCGCAGCGGTAGTTCAGTCGGTTAGAATACCGGCCTGTCACGCCGGGGGTCGCGGGTTCGAGTCCCGTCCGCTGCGCCATATTTCACTTCCAGGGCCTACTGAACACCCTGAAGTAACAGAGAAAGCGACCTCAGGGTCGCTTTTTTTGTGCCTGCGATTTGGTGTTTTCGCGAAATCTGCAAAAAGTTTGATAAGTGCTTGCCAGAGCGCCAAGTCGCCCGTAGAATGCGCGCCACACCGAGAGACATGGGTGATTAGCTCAGCCGGGAGAGCATCTGCCTTACAAGCAGAGGGTCGGCGGTTCGATCCCGTCATCACCCACCACTCGATGTTTAGCGCAGCGGTAGTTCAGTCGGTTAGAATACCGGCCTGTCACGCCGGGGGTCGCGGGTTCGAGTCCCGTCCGCTGCGCCATATTACACTTCCAGGGCCTACTGAACACCCGGAAGTAACAGAGAAAGCGACCTTAGGGTCGCTTTTTTTGTTTCTGCATTGAGCAAAAAACTATCTTGTATTGCCTGTCAGGGCCTCATCGCCGGCAAGCCAGCTCCCACCTCGACCGCATTGATCTCAAGCCATACGCTATCCCTGTGGGAGCTGGCTTGCCGGCGAATGGGCTGCAAAGCAGCCCCGGCAATCTCAGCGGCGACGCTCTTCTTCCCGTAAGGTCAGCACCTCGACCCCATCCTCGTTCACCGCCACGGTATGCTCCCACTGCGCTGACAAGCTGTGGTCGCGGGTAATCACCGTCCAGCCATCCTTCAGCGTGCGCGTCCCGCGTCCGCCCTGGTTGATCATCGGTTCGATGGTAAACACCATCCCCGGCTTCAACTTCAGGCCCATCCCGCGCTGGCCAATGTGCAGCACCTCGGGCCCTTCATGCATCTGCTGGCCAATGCCATGCCCGCAATACTCACGTACGACGCTGTAGCCCGCCGCTTCGGCATGGGTCTGGATGGCATGGCCGATATCACCCAGCGTAGCCCCGGGGCGTACCTGTTCGATGCCTTTCCATAGCGCGTCATAGGTGGTGTCGACCAGGCGCTGCGCCTCATCGCTGATCGGCCCGATGCTGTACATCTTCGACGAGTCGGCGATATAGCCGCCTTGTTCCAGGGTGATGTCGACGTTGATGATCGAGCCTTCTTTCAGCACTTCATCGACCTTGGGCATGCCATGGCACACCACATGGTCCACCGAGGTGTTGAGCGCATAGGGGAAACCATACTGGCCCTTGCTCGCCGGGCGGGCCTTGAGCGTGCCGACGATGAACGCCTCGGCGCGGTCGTTGATCTGCATGGTGGTTACGCCGGGGCGGATGAAGCTGTCGAGGTCGGCGAACACCTGGGCAAGCAGCTGGCCGGCGCGGCGCATCAGGTCGAGTTGGGCGGGGGTCTTGATAATCACCTGGGACATGGGGGGAGGGCAGTGGCTCATGCTGGAATGTGCCCCAGCATAGCGCCATGGGGTGCGGGGTTGCCATCGCATGGTGCACAGCCTGTACCGGCCTCTTCGCGGGCACGCCCGCTCCCACCGGTGCAGCACCGCCCTCAGGCCTTGCGATATCCCTGTGGGAGCGGGCATGCCCGCGAAAGGGGCGGCACAGCTGGCCCATAAATTGCTGTTTCACCTCCATCCAGGGCTATCAACGTCGACAGCCCACAAAACTTCACGACAAAGGCGCCGTGTTGCCCCGCTTGCCCAGCAAGCAGGGGCAGCCGGCGCCTTTTTGCGTTCCCTACAGGAGCCCGCCCATGGCCAACAGCGAAGTGCGCAGCGTCTGCCCCTACTGCGGCGTCGGTTGCGGCATCGTCATGAGCGTCGCCGATGGCAAGGTCGGCAAGATCAGCGGCGACAAGCAGCACCCCAGCAACTTCGGCCGCCTGTGCACCAAAGGCCTCACCGCACACCTGCCGCTGACCGCCGCCGGGCGCATGGAGGATGCCTATGTGCGCCAGCAGCGCAGCCAGCAGCCAGCGCGTACCGGCATCGACCAGGCCATCGCTGCCGCCGCCGGGCGCTTGCGCAGCATCATCGACCAGCACGGCCCCGACGCCGTGGCGCTGTACGTGTCCGGGCAGATGTCGCTGGAGGCCCAGTACCTGGCCAACAAGCTGGCCAAGGGCTTTATCCGCACCCGCCACATCGAGTCCAACTCGCGCCTGTGCATGGCCAGCGCCGGCAGCGGCTACAAGCTGTCGCTCGGTGCCGATGGCCCGCCCGGCAGCTATCAGGACTTCGAGCACGCCGACGTATTCCTGGTGATCGGCGCCAACATGGCCGACTGTCACCCGATCCTGTTCCTGCGCCTGCTCGACCGGGTCAAGGCGGGGGCCAAGCTGATCGTCGTCGACCCGCGGCGCAGTGCCACCGCCGACAAGGCCGAACTGTTCCTGCAGGTGCGCCCCGGCAGCGACATGGCCTTGCTCAACGGCCTGCTGCACCTGCTGCTGCGTAACGGCCACACCGACCCTGACTTCATTACCCGCCACACTGAAGGCTGGGACGAACTGCCGGCCTTTCTCGATGACTACACCCCTGACCGCGTGGCCGCCATTACCGGGCTGGCCGAGGCCGACATCATCAGGGCCGCCGAATGGATCGGCAGCGCCAGCAACTGGATGAGCTGCTGGACCATGGGCCTGAACCAGAGCATCCACGGCACCTGGCACACCAATGCGATCTGCAACCTGCACCTGGCCACGGGCGCGATCTGCCGCCCGGGCAGCGGTCCGTTCTCGCTGACCGGCCAACCCAATGCCATGGGCGGCCGCGAGATGGGCTACATGGGCCCCGGCCTGCCAGGTCAGCGTTCGGCGCTGGTAGCGCAAGACCGTGCCTTCGTCGAGCAGCAGTGGCAACTGGCCCCGGGCAGCCTGCGCAACGAAGGCGGCGAGGGCACGGTGGCGCTGTTCGAGCAGATGAAAAGCGGCGCGGTAAAGGCCTGCTGGGTCATCTGCAGCAACCCGGTGGCCAGTGTCGCCAACCGCCAGCAGGTGATCGACGGCCTGCGCCAGGCCGAACTGGTAATTACCCAGGATGCCTTCCTCGACACCGAGACCAACCGCTACGCCGACATCCTGCTACCGGCTGCACTTTGGGCCGAAGGCGAGGGCGTGATGATCAACAGCGAGCGTAACCTCACCCTAATGCCACGTGCCGTCGAACCGCCCGGGCAGAGCCTGCCAGACTGGCAGATCATCGCCCGGGTCGCCTGCGCCATGGGCTATGCCGACGCCTTTGACTACCCCGATGCCGAGGCGGTGTACGAGGAGATCCGCCGCTTTCACAACCCAACCACCGGCTACGACCTGCGGGGCATCGGCTATGCCGAACTGCGCGAGCAGCCGCACCAGTGGCCCTGCGCCCCGGGCCGCGACAACCCGCGCAGCCCGCTGCGCTATCGCAACGACGGCAGCAGCCAGACGCTGTTGCGCGATGCCCAGGGCGAGTGCCCGGTGTTGGCCTTCCCGACCGCCAGCGGCAAGGCCCGCTTCTTCGCCCGGCCCTGGTTGCCGGCGGCGGAGCTGCCGGATGCCGATTACCCCATGGTGCTGAATACCGGCCGCGTGCAGCACCAGTGGCACACCCTGACCAAGACCGGCAAGGTAGCGGCGCTGAACAAGCTGGAGCCCGGCCCCTTCGTGGAAATCCACCGCGACGATGCTGCCCGGCTGGGCATTGCCGAAAAGGACCAGGTGGCCATTCGCTCGCGCCGCGGGCAGGCCGTGCTGCCCGCGCGAATCAGCGACCGGGTCATGCCTGGCAACTGCTTTGCCCCGTTCCACTGGAACGACCTGATCGGCGAGCAACTGGCGATCAATGCCGTGACCTGCGATGCGGTCGACCCGCTGTCGCTGCAGCCGGCGTTCAAGCATTGTGCCGTGACCCTGGAGCGGGTTGCCGGTGAGCGCATCGAAGCCCTTGATCTGAACACTGCCAATCCGGAGCCTGCCCGCATGCCGACCGCCACCCTGTCCCGTCTGCTTGGCCTGGACACCCTGCCAGCTCCGGTGCTGGCCGAGGAAGAGCGCCATTACCTGCAAGGCTTTCTGCTGGGCCTGGACCAGGCTCGCGCCGAGGGCGTGCCCTGTCTGCCGGCCAGTGCGCCGCTGGCCGCCAACCGCCGGTTGTTCGTCGATGGCTTGCTGGCCGGGCTGTTCGCCCAGCCGGCGGTGCTGCCCGATGCGGCGTTGATGGCACCACGGCACCAGGTGCTGTGGGCTTCGCAAACCGGCAACGGCGAGCTGTTGGCCGAACGCTGTGCCGAGCGCCTGCGCGGTGCCGGCCTCGACGTGCAGCTCAGCTGCATGGAAGCGGTCAGCCCGCGCCAGCTGCAGGGCGCCGCCAGCGTGGTGCTGATCGCCAGCACCTTTGGCGATGGTGACGCGCCCGACAGCGCAGCGGCATTCTGGCAAGCCTTGCAGGGCGAGGAGGGCGCCCACTGCGCCGAACTGCCTTTTGCCGTGCTGGCCCTGGGCGACTCCAGTTACGACCAGTTCTGCGGCTTTGGCCGCAAACTCGACCAACGCCTGGCCGAGCTGGGCGGGCGGCGCCTGCTGCAGCGGGTGGACTGCGAGCCGGACTTCGACGACGCCTTCGCCGCCTGGCTGGATGCGCTGCTGCCCACGCTAAGCAGCGCTGCTGCACCGCAACCGGTCACCGAGCCTGCGCCCGTGGCGGCCTATGGCAAGCAGCAACCCTGGGCTGCCACCTTGCTGGAAAACCGCCTGCTGAACGGCCCGGGTGCTACCAAGGAAACCCGTCAACTGGTGTTCGACCTCAGCGGCAGCGGCTTCACCTATGCCGCCGGTGATGCCCTGGGCGTGTGGCCGCGTAACTGTCCCGCCCTGGTCGACGAGCTGCTGGCGCTGATACAGCTCGATGGCCAGACCATGGTCGAACTGAAAGGCCAGCCCGCCATGCCGCTGACCGAAGCCCTGCAAGCGCACCTGGAAATCGCCAAGGTCACCACGCAGCAGCTGCAGGCCTTCGCCGGCAATGCCCCGGACCTGCATCGCCTGCTGCAGCCCGAGTGCAAGGCCGAGCTGCAGGACTGGTTGTGGGGGCGGCAACTGGTCGATGTGCTGCGCGCCTTCCCCCAGCAACTGCCGCTGGCCAGCTGGCTGGAGCTGCTCAAGCCCTTGCAGCCGCGCCTGTACTCGATCAGCTCCAGCCCGCTGGCGCACCCGCAGCAGGTGCACCTGACCGTGTCCACGGTGCGCTATGGCGCGCGCAAAGGGGTGTGTTCAAGCTTCCTTGCCGACCGTGCGCAGGCGCTGAAGGTTGCCATCTTCCCGCAGGTGTCGAAGCACTTTCGCCTGCCCGAGGACGACAGCGTGCCGGTGATCATGGTCGGCCCCGGCACCGGCATTGCGCCGTTCAGGGCCTTTCTCGAAGAACGAGAGGCACGTGGGGCGAAAGGGGCTAACTGGCTGTTCTTTGGCGAGCAGTACGCGGCCACCGATTTCTATTACCAGGAGCAGCTACAGGCCTGGCAGGCTGCAGGGCACTTGCGCCTGGACACAGCGTTCTCGCGCGACCAGGCCGAGAAGGTCTACGTGCAGCAGCGCATGCTCGAGCACGGCGCGCAGTTGTGGCAGTGGCTGGAGGCGGGCGCGTACTTCTATGTGTGTGGCGATGCGCAGCGCATGGCCAAGGATGTGGATGCGGCGTTGCGGGTCATCGTCGCCGAGCATGGCAGCATGGATGCAGCGGCGGCTGCGGCTTATGTCGAAGCGCTGGGCAGGGCCAAGCGGTATCGGCGGGATGTGTATTGATGTGCTCCAAGATGGGGAGTGATGCACTTGGAATGTGCATTTGCTGTACTTGCCTCTTCGCGGGCACGCCCGCTCCTACAGGTACTGCACAGGTCTGAATAAACGTGGAGAACCCTGTAGGAGCGGGCGTGCCCGCGAAGAGGCCGGTACAGGAAACAGGGTTGGCACACTCCCTGCTTTATCCCAGTTACAACAAAGCCCACTGATCAACGGCGATCAACCCGGGCCCCCTACCGTGATGAATACAGGCAAAGGCGCCTGGAGCTTCGGCTCCAGGCGCTTTTTTTTTGATCGAGGATCGGCTTATGAAGGCAACAGCGAGCAGCGGACAACGAGAGCGACTGGTCATCGTCGGCAACGGCATGGTCGGCCACCATTGCGTCGAACAACTGGTCAGCCGCGGCGCCTTGCAGCGCTTCGAAGTGCATGTGTTCGGCGAAGAGCGCCAGCGTGCCTACGACCGCGTGCACCTGTCCGAGTACTTCGGCGGCAGCTGTGCCGAAACCCTGGCCCTGTGCGGGCAGGACTTCTACGGCGCCAACGGTGTGCACCTGCACCTCGGTGAAGCGGTGCTGGAAATCGACCGTGAGCACGCCGAAGTGGTTACCGCCGAGGGCCGTTACGGCTACGACCAATTGGTGCTGGCCACGGGTTCCTATCCCTTCGTGCCACCGATCGAAGGCTCCAGCGGCAATGCCCGCCTGGTCTACCGCACCCTCGACGACCTCGACGCCATCCGCGCTGCCGCAGCCAGTGCCCGACGTGGCGTGGTAGTGGGCGGTGGCCTGCTTGGCCTGGAAGCAGCCAACGCCCTCAAGTCGCTGGGCCTGGAAGCCCACGTGGTGGAGTTCGCCCCACGGCTGATGCCGGTGCAGCTGGACGGCGAGGGCGGTGCCGCGCTCAAGGCACAGATCGAAGCGCTGGGTGTTGGCGTGCATCTGTCGCGGGCCACCCAGTCGATCAGTGCGGGTGAAGACTACCGCTACCGCATGAACTTCGATGGCGGCGAGCACCTGGAAACCGACCTGATCGTGTTCTCCGCAGGTATCCGCCCGCAGGATGCCCTGGGCCGTGCCTGTGGCCTGGACATCGCCGCGCGTGGCGGCGTGGTGATCGACAACCATTGCCGCAGCAGCGACCCACGCATCTTCGCCATCGGCGAGTGCGCCTCGTGGAACGGCAGCGTGTTCGGCCTGGTCGCCCCTGGCTATAGCATGGCGCGCAACCTGGCGGCTTTGCTGATGGGTGAGGCCGCTGGCGAATTCACCGGTGCCGACATGTCGACCAAGCTCAAGTTGCTGGGCGTGGATGTCGGCTCCATCGGCGATGCCCATGGCGCCACCCCGGGCGCACGCAGCTACCGCTTCATCGACGAAGCCAACAGCGCCTACCGCCGGCTGGTGGTGGATGCCAGCGGCAAGCACGTGCTCGGTGCGGTGCTGGTGGGCGACAACAGCTACTACGACACCCTTCTGCAATACGCCCAGAACGGCATCGCCCTGCCAGCCGACCCCGCGGCACTGATCCTGCCGCAAGGCGGCGGCGCACCGGCCCTGGGCGCCGATGCGCTGCCCGATAGCGCGACCATCTGCTCGTGCCACAACGTCAGCAAGGGCGCGGTCTGCGCCGCCATAGACAGCGGCTGCGGCGACCTTGCCGCAGTCAAGGGCTGCACCAAGGCCGCCACCGGTTGTGGTGGTTGCGCGGCACTGCTCAAGCAGGTGTTCGAGCACGAGCTGACCGCCCGTGGCGTGGCGGTGGACAGGAGCCTGTGCGAGCACTTCGCCTACACCCGTCAGGAGCTGTACGGGCTGGTTCGGGTAGAGGGTATCCGCACCTTCAACGAACTGCTCGAACGCCACGGCAAGGGCCACGTTGGCTGCGACATCTGCAAGCCGGCGGTGGGCAGTATTCTCGCCTCGTGCTGGAACCAGCCGATCATGGACCCGGCGCTGGTGCCGCTGCAGGACACCAACGACACCTTCATGGCCAACATGCAGAAGAACGGCACCTACTCGGTGGTGCCGCGCATCCCCGGTGGTGAAATCACCCCCGACAAGCTCATCGTGATCGGCCAGGTGGCGAAAAAGTACGATCTGTACACCAAGATCACCGGCGGCCAGCGCATCGACCTGTTCGGCGCCCAGTTGCACGAGCTGCCGCTGATCTGGGGCGAGCTGATCGAGGCCGGCTTCGAAACCGGCCACGCCTACGGCAAGTCGACCCGCACGGTAAAGTCGTGCGTCGGCAGCACCTGGTGCCGTTATGGCGTGCAGGATAGCGTCGGCATGGCCCTGCGCCTGGAAGACCGCTACAAAGGCCTGCGCAGCCCGCACAAGCTCAAGTTCGCGGTGTCCGGCTGCACCCGCGAATGCGCCGAAGCACAGAGCAAGGACATCGGCGTGATCGCTACCGACAAGGGCTGGAACCTGTACGTATGCGGCAACGGCGGCATGCGCCCGCGGCACGCCGAACTGTTCGCCACCGACCTCGACGACGAAACCCTGGTGCGCCTGATCGACCGCGTGCTGATGTTCTACATCCGCACCGCTGACAAACTGCAGCGCACCTCGGTGTGGCGCGAGAACCTGGAAGGTGGGCTGGACTACCTGAAGCAGGTGATCATCGACGACAGCCTGGGCCTGGCCAGCGAGCTGGAGGCGCAGATGCAGCATGTGGTCGACCAGTATGAATGCGAATGGGCCAACGCCCTCAACGACCCCGAGAAGCTCAAGCGCTTCCGTACTTTCGTCAACGACCGCCGCGCCGACCCGGACGTGCACTTCGTGCGCGAACGCGAACAGCGCCGGCCTGCTGCGCCACTGCACCTGATCCCAACCGTCGAGGAGGCTGTCTGATGAACTTGTCCAATGCTGCTGTGAAAACCCACGAGAACTGGCAGGCGGTGTGCCAGGCGGATGACCTGGTGGCTGATTCCGGGGTGGTGGTTTGGCTCGACGGGGCCCAGGTGGCGCTGTTCTACCTGCCGGGGCAGGTGCAGCCGCTGTACGCGGTGGACAACCGCGACCCGAGGTCCGGCGCCAACATCATCGGTCGCGGCCTGGTGGGCAGTGTGCAGGGCGAGCTGGTGGTGGCGGCGCCGTTGTACAAGCAGCACTTCAGCCTGGAGAGCGGGGAGTGCCTGGAGGATAGCGGGCAGCGCCTGCGGGTGTGGCCGGTGCGGTTGAACGGGGAGGCGGTGGAGTTGGCTGTGGCCTGAAAGTCATCTGCCGCCTGCACCGGCCTCTTCGCGGGCACGCCCGCGAAGAGGCCGGAACAGGCAATATACATAACCAGACCCAGCAATGCGGTAAGCTTGAGCCCATGAACCTCGACACCCGCATCAAGTACCGCCACCTGCTGTGCTTCCTGGAGATTGCCCGGCAGGGCAGCCTGGCCAGGGCTGCCGACATCCTGGCAATCAGCCAGCCAGCCATCTCCAAGACCCTTAAGGAACTCGAAGACCTGCTGGAAACGCGCCTGTTCGCGCGCAGCCGCCAGGGCGTCGAGCTGACCCCGGCCGGCACGCGTTTCATGCGCTACGCCGGGCCCAGCGTGCAGGCCCTGCGCGATGGCGTCAGCAGCCTGCGTGGCGAGGCGCGGGCGCCGTCGCAGGTGCGCATCGGTGTGCTGTCCACGGTCGAAGGCCTGCTCATGCCCGAAGTGCTGTGCCGCCTGCACCAGCGGCATGAGGCGCTGGTGATCAGTGTGGTCACCGGGGTCAGCGCGCAGCTGCTCGGCCAGTTGCGCCTCGGCGAACTGGAACTGGTGGTCGGGCGCATGACCGACAGCCCGCAGATTCAGGGCCTGTCGTTCGAGCACCTGTACAGCGAGTCGATGAGCCTGGTGGTGCGGCCAGGCCACCCGCTGCTGGCCAGCAAGCCATTAGAGCGCGGGGAGGTTGGACATTACCCGCTGGTGCTGCCGCCAGCCGGCACCACCATCCGCCAGCATGCCGACAGCCTGTTCGTGCAATGTGGCATCCAGATGCCCGCCCAGCGCCTGGAAACCCTGTCGCTGGCGCTGAGCCGGCGCTACCTGTTGGGCAGCGATGCAGTGTGGGTGGCGCCGCGCGATGCGGTGCTGCTCGACCTGCGCCGGGGCGAGCTGGTCGAGCTCGACCTGGGTGTGCGCGAGCCGGGCGGCTCGGTCGGCATCTGTCGCAATGCTGCCTTGCCGCAGAGCCTGCCCGGTCAGTGGGTATGCGAGGTGTTGCGTGAGATGGCGGAGCAGTATCGGCAGGGGAGTTATCCCTGAGGGCGTTCACCAAGACCGGCTTGGTAGGAAATAGCTGCTATCACAGCGTTGGCACCTTTCTGGTTGTCTCGGAATATTCGTCCGGCGACCAACAACCGTTGGCTATCGGGCACGAAGGCAACAGAGGCCTCGATAGTCGGGCGGAAACCATCCATGTAGGGGGTTACACCCAGCTCTCCAAAGCCATCCGGAAAGACGAATCGGGTGTCCAGGTTACCTTCAAGGGCGTAGCACACCGCTCGGTTGTGGCTGTAGAAACTACCGTATCCCATGAGACGACCGTTGACCTCGTGCATGTAATGCCAGCCACCCGGCGTGTCGAACCGTACAGGTTTGCCGCCGTTGAATTCTGCCAGCGGCTTGCCATCGGCACTCAGGCGCAGAAGCTCGGGGTACATTGTTACGTAATCATCGCTATGGCCACCGGGCAGGGTGATTACCATCGCCGGCTCATGGATGGACAGACCGTAGTGATACGTCCCGTCCTGGGCTTTGAAGACGCCTTGATCTGCGAACCCGGTGTCGAGTACCCCGACATCGTTGAAGCTGGCCAGCAGGGAAAAGTCGTGTTCAGAATCGACCGCGACTATGGTTACAAGGACGTTTTGGCCAAATGCGGCCAGTGCGAATCCGGCTCCCGTGGAAAGCGGATACTTCAACGCTGCGTCGAGATCGACAAAGCCGTCGCTACCAAAACCACGTTTCAACTCCCCCTTATCATCGAGCGCGATGAGGAAAGGCCTGCCGTCCTTCGTGGCAATCAACTTGTATCCGTGCGCATGCGAGGTCAACTGCAAGATAGCGCCAGCACCGAGCATCAACTCTTCGCTGTCAATGTAGCCCTTGCTCGCAAAACCCTGATCCAGGCTACCATCAGCATCGAATCGCCACAGGCGCATGGTGAAGCTATTACCGGTGGACAGCCTGCCAAGGCAAAGAAGCTTTTTGTTGTCTGGATCCTCGACCAATTGCGTTGGCGTGAAAGTCTGGTTGGAGAGGTAGTCGTTGAAGCTGGCGAAGGGGGACTCGGCTATTCCTTTTTCGTCCAGCTGCCGGATAAAGCTGCCATTGTAGTCGTCAGCCGCCCGGTATCTATATGTGGCAGCATAGTAAAGCCGCGAATTGATATGGCTCGCGCAAATGTCGGCGCAAACCGAACCGTGCAGGGGGTCATGGCTCTCTACGTGGCTGTAGCCGCCTTCTCCGTAACTCACATCCACAGGCGCCGGCTGCAATGCATCGGTGATACGTGCTGCTGAAGGTGGCATTGGCATTGGCATTGGCATTCTGGTTTTGAGTTCACTGTTCATGTCCATCGAACCTCACTGGTTTTGACGTATGGGCATATCTCGCCCGGGGTTCGATTAGGCTCCGTGCAGTGGAGAGGCACCACTGGCAGAAATGACAGGTACTTCAAGCGGCTCGTGCACGTAACGGAGGAAAAAACCTGCTTTCAGGTCAATACTGGCCAGTGGCTGCACATCCTTTGATGAATAAGCGTTTAACTACTGAACTTCCTTACCAAAACCCGCTCCTATGCCGGTAGCCATTGGTCATGGCCGCCTGCTAAGCTCGCGGCTTTACCCTGATTGCCCTTTTGGCGCATGAACAAGGAAATAGCATGAAACAGCATCGTTTGGCGGCTGCGGTTGCCCTGGTAGGCCTGGTACTGGCTGGCTGTGATCAACAGACCAGCAGCCCCGAGCTGAAGACTCCGGCACAGAAAGCCTCCTACGGTATCGGCCTGAACATGGGCAAGAGCCTGGCTCAGGAAGGCATGGAAGACCTTGATTCGAAAGCAGTAGCCCTCGGCATCGAAGACGCCGTTGGCAAGAAGGAACAGCGCATCAAGGACGAAGAGCTGGTAGAAGCCTTCACTGCGCTGCAGAAGCGTGCCGAAGAGCGCCTGGCCAAGGCCAGCGAAGAAGCCGCCTCCGCCGGCAAGAAATTCCTCGAGGAAAACGCCAAGAAGCCAGGCGTGGTCACCACTGCCTCGGGCCTGCAGTACGAAGTGGTCAAGAAGGCCGATGGCCCGCAGCCCAAGGCGACTGATGTGGTCACCGTCCACTACGAAGGCAAGCTGATCGATGGCAAGGTGTTCGACAGCTCCGTCGAGCGCGGCAGCCCGATCGACCTGCCGGTCAGCGGCGTGATCCCGGGTTGGGTCGAAGGCCTGCAGCTGATGCACGTCGGCGAGAAGTACAAGCTGTTCATCCCGGCTGAACTGGCTTACGGCGCACAAAGCCCAAGCCCGCTGATTCCGGCCAACTCGGTTCTGGTGTTCGACCTGGAACTGATCGCCATCAAGGATCCGGCCCAGTTGCAGGGCGCCGAGCCGGAAGCGGAAGCTCCTGCTGAAGCCCCGGCCGAAGCGCCTGCCAAGTAACACTGGCTGGCTCACGCAAAACGCCCCGTCCTGACGGGGCGTTTTCGTTTGTGCCGGGTAGTTGGACGAACCTGCAACTGCTGATACTGTCCGAGGAAATGCAGCGTGAAGAAGCAGTATGCTTCTGACGCAAATCGTTTGCGGCGTACGCACCCACGGTGTGAAACGACTGTGTAAAAAACGCCCGATCTGACCGAGGCCCTTGCCTGGCAGGCACCTGGGGTCAGAAACATCGCCCTGTTCACAAGGTTATCCACAATAAATGTGGATAACCTTTTCCTCTGGAGGCTCCATGAGCGCACCCTGGAATTTTGCCCGTTTCCTGCCGTTGGCCGAGCGCCTGCTCAGCCGCGGCCGGTTGCCCGCCTTGCTGTTCGCGGTAGCTCGCAAAGGTCCGCGCATCGGCCAGCTGCGTGAAGACGTGAAGCTGCTGCAGTCGCTGTGCCTGGCCTGGTGGCGCGGCGAGTACCGTGCCATCAGCCCCAAGGCGCTGGTCACCATCGTCGCCGGGCTGCTGTATTTCGTCAGCCCCATCGACGCCATCCCCGACTGGCTGCTGGGCGTGGGTTTCCTTGATGACATCGCGGTGCTGGGCTGGGTACTGAAGACCGTGGCTGACGAACTGGCGCGCTTCAAGGCCTGGCGCGACAGCCAGGCGCCCGAACGGCTGCGCGTGGTCGAGCGGCTGCCGGCCACCCCCGAAGCGCTGCGGTTGGAACGCAACACGCAGTGAAACTGGCCGCAACCGCAGCGCAACTGCACAGACCCCAGAGTTGGTAATATAATTGGCATAAGGGTTATGCCTACGGATTACATGCTGTAATCCTTTTTAAAGGGGTTTGTAATGGGTATTCAGGTCATCAGCCGGGACGGTCAACCCGAGTACGCCGTCGTTCCCTGGGAACAGTACCAGGCACTGCTCAAGGCCGCTGGGCAGGCACCAGCCGAGGTAGTTGCCAGTGAAGCGCAGGGCGATGTAGCCAGTGCGCCATTGCCGGCCTTCAGCGAAGTGGCACAGATTCGCCAGGCAAAGGGCATTGCCCCTGAGCAGTTGGCGCGCAATGTCGGGGTAAGCCCGGCATACCTGGCCATGATCGAATCAGGTGAACGCCAGCCGGATGCTGCTATCCGCCGTGCTCTGGCCTGGCATCTGGGGGTGGCTGGCTGGAGCGAACCGTCATGAGCCAGGTCAGGATCAGCCGTCAGCACTGGGATAACCTGCTGGGCGAGCTTGACCTGGCCCGTCGTCAACGTCACTTGCTGACCTATCGAGCGCTGATCGAGCGCTTGCAGTTGCCCAGCCCGGCCATGCAGACGCTGACGGCCGCGCTGGAGTATCTGGCGGTGCTGGATGCCCGCGCCGAGCAGCCATTGCGCAGCTCGCTGGTGATCAGTCAGGGTGCCAGCCGTTTGCCGCGTACCGGGTTTTTTGAGTGCGTTGAACGGTTGGGCCGATTTTCCGGGCCGGTCGACGGCATGGAAGCGGCCTCATGGCATGCCTCCGAGGTGGTCAGGGTGTTCGAGTACAGCTACCCCGAAACGGCCTGAAGCGTTACCTGTCCCGGCCTCTTCGCGGGTAAACCCGCTCCGACAGGGATAGCGCCGACCTGTAGGAGCAGCCTTGTGCTGCGAAAGCGCCGGTATGTGTAATGCGCTCTTCGCAGCACAAGGCTGCTCCTACAAGGTACTGCACAAGGTTCAAGATGTGTGGTGAGCCTGTGGGAGCCGGCTTGCCGGCGATAGGGCCGGAACAGGCAGTGCATCCCTGTGAATCAATCCGCAAGCCCTGCCATCGGCATCCACCACCTCCAATACCTCCAGGTGCCGGTGTCGGCCAAACAACTCCAGCAACTGCCCAATCGTCGCATTGAGCCGCACCGTCGGCTGTCCGGCCTGCGGAACGTTCATCAGCGCCGGTAGTGGCCGGCTTTCGCGCACCCCCAGCTCCTGCGGCCGCCCCAGCAGATAGCCCTGCACCAGGTCCACCCCCATTTCTACCAGCACCGCCAGCTCCTCCGCCATCTCGATGCCTTCGGCAATTACCTGCGCCTTCGACGCTCGGGCAATCTGCAATATCGAACCGACAAATTCACGCTTGAGCGGGTCGCGGTGGATGCCATCGATGAAGTGGCGATCGATTTTCACATATTCGGGGCGCAGCTCCGACCACAGGCGCAGGCTTGAATAACCCGCTCCCAGATCGTCGATGGCAATCGAGAAGCCCATGTCCCGGTAGTGGTGCAGGGCGTTGGACAGCAGCTGGAAGTCGTCAGTCGGGGTGTGTTCGGTCAGCTCGATTACCACCCGGCTAGGCGGCAGGCCGACCTGTCCGAGCAGTTTCAGGGTCTGCCCGGACGGGTAGTGCGGCTCGAGCAGCGATTCTGGCGAGATGTTGAGAAACAGTTTGCCCTGCAACTGCTGTTCGCTGAAACGCCGGCAGGCGCTTTCCCGGCAGGCAGCCTCCAGTTCGGTTAGGCGGCCGGCCTGGCGGGCGATGGTAAACAGGTTCAGCGGTGCGTGCAGCGGGCTGTTGGACGGCCCGCGACTTAACGCCTCATGTCCGAAAACCCGTTGCTCGCTCAGGCACATGATCGGCTGGAACAGACTGTGGATGCTGCGTTGAGCCAGGATGGCACTCAAGGCACTGAGCTGTTCGGCGACGGTCATGGCGTATTCCTGAAAATGAAAGGGCCGGGCGATTCCACGCCCGGCCCCTCTATTTCACGACAGCGCGATGACTGTTTGATGACAAGTAGAGCTAATTTGCCATCATTGCCACAGTCTTACTTCTTGGCCACCTTGGTGCTTGCACTCAGGTAGTCGATAAGGATGCGGCCGGTTTCCGACAGGTAGGCATCGTCTTCCGGTTTGGTGTTTTCATCCTCGGTCGGCAGCGCGTCCTCGTCCTCTTTCTTCAGCTCCTTCAGCGGCTCTTCACCCTTGGCCTTGCGGCGGATGTTCTCCAGTGCCAGCTGCTTGGCCTCGATTGCATCGTGGCGTGCACGACGGTCCTGCTCGTTGAGGCTGACGGTCTTTTCGTTCATCAGCTTCTGGGTCAGGGCCAGGCGGTCGCGGATGTAGGTGAACTCTGCATCCTTGTCGCTGCGCGCTTCATGCTGTGCCTTGAGTTGGGCCAGGAACGGCTTGAACGGGTCGGCCGCCGGCTTGACCACCGGGCGAATGGTGTCCCACGGCATGGCCTCGGGCAGGGCGCTCTCGCCGATCTCCTTGGTATCGATGATCGACGGGTAGTCGATGTCCGGCAGCACGCCCTGATGCTGGGTGCTCTGCCCGGAAACCCGGTAGAACTTGGCCAGGGTAAGCTTCAGCTCGCCATGGTTGAGTGGCTGGATGGTCTGCACGGTGCCTTTGCCGAAGGTCTGGCCGCCGATGATCAGCGCACGGTGGTAGTCCTGCATGGCACCGGCGAAGATCTCCGAAGCCGAGGCCGACAGGCGGTTGACCAGCAGTGCCAATGGGCCCTTGTAGAAGGCACCGGGGTTTTCGTCTTCCAGCACGTCGACACGGCCGTCGCTGTTGCGCACCAGCACGGTTGGGCCTTTCTCGATGAACAGGCTGGTCAGCTCGGTGGCTTCCTGCAGCGAGCCGCCGCCGTTGTTGCGCAGGTCGATGACCACGCCGTCGACTTTTTCTTTCTGCAACTCGGTCAGCAGCTTCTTCACGTCACGCGTGGTGCTCTTGTACTCCGGGTCACCGGCGCGATAGGCCTTGAAGTCGAGGTAGAAGGCCGGGATCTCGATGATGCCCAGCTTGTAGTCACGCCCGTCCTGCTTGAGCTTGAGCACCGACTTCTTCGCTGCCTGCTCCTCGAGCTTCACCGCCTCGCGGGTGATCGACACGATCTTGCTGGTCTGGTCGCTAGGCGCGTTGCTGGCAGGAATGATCTCCAGGCGCACCACCGAGCCTTTCGGGCCGCGGATCAGCTTGACCACTTCGTCCAGGCGCCAGCCGACCACGTCGACCATCTCCTTGTTGCCCTGGGCCACACCGATGATCTTGTCGGCCGGTGCCACCTGCTTGGTCTTGGCCGCCGGGCCTGCCGGCACCAGACGCACGATCTTGACCTGGTCGTTGTCGCTTTGCAGCACTGCGCCGATGCCTTCCAGCGACAGGCTCATGTTGATATCGAAGTTTTCCGCATTGTCCGGCGACAGGTAGTTGGTGTGCGGGTCGTAGGACTGGGCGAAGGTATTGATGTAGGCCTGGAAGATGTCCTCGGCACGGGTCTGGTCCAGGCGCGACAGTTGGTTCTTGTAGCGCTTGGTCAGGGTTTCCTGGATCTGCTTGGGTTCCTTGCCGGCGATCTTCTGGCGTAGCACTTCGTCCTTGACGCGTTTGCGCCACAAATCGTCGAGCTCGGCCTGGTCCTTCATCCACGGGGCGTCCTTGCGGTCGATCAGCAAGGTTTCCTTGACGTTGAAGTCGATCTTGTCCACGCCCTTGTTCAGCTCGGCCAGGGCAAAGTCCAGACGTTGCTTGACGCGGTCCAGATAGCGTTTGTAGATGGTGAAGCCCGGGTCCAGGTTACCGCTCTTGAGGAAATCGTCGAATTGCGTTTTCCATTTGTCGAATTCGGCGATGTCGGCAGCGGTGAAGTAGCTGCGCGCCGGGTCCAGCAGCTTGATGTAGCTGTCATAGATGATGACCGAACGGGCGTCGTCCAGCGGCGGCTTGCTGTAGTGGTGGCGCTTGAGCAATTCCACCACGTTGAGGCTGGCGACGATCTCGTCGCGGTCCGGCTGCAGGCTGTCCCATTTGTTGGCGGCCGCCGCATTGCCGCCGAGCGTGAGGCTGCCCAGGCCGATCATCAGCGCCAGGGCGGTGCTTGGGAGGAAATGCTTCATGCTGATTCGACGTGGAGACAATTGATCACGCATAGTAGGCCGTCTTTTCTGTTCACCGGTTGCAAAAAACCGGATGCATACTGCAAAAAGCCTGGGGACTTGGCGTTCCCAGGCTCGGTCATATGATTCAACTATGGAGGCACTGTGAAGGCATTGCAAGGCGTTGACGGACATGTGGCTTGGGTTGAGGCCGAGCGCCCGGCCTGCGACGCGGGTCAAGTGCGCATTCGCGTGGCTGCTGCGGGGCTGAACCGCGCCGATCTGCTGCAGATGAAAGGTTTGTACCCACCACCGCCAGGCGCCAGCCCGTACATGGGCCTGGAGTGCGCCGGGGTGATCGAGGAAGTGGGGGCCGGTGCCGGCTGGCGGGTGGGTGACCGGGTGTGTGCGCTGCTGGCCAGCGGCGCCATGGCCGAGGAAGTGGTGGTGGATGCCCGCCACGTGCTACCGGTGCCCGAAGGCCTGAGCCTGCACGAAGCGGCGGCGTTGCCGGAGGTATATGCCACTGCTTGGCTGAACATCTTCCAGCTGGGTGGCGTGAAAGCTGGCGAGAAGGTGCTGGTGCACGCTGGCGCCAGTGGCGTTGGCTCGGCCGCCATCCAGCTGTGCAAGGCGTTCGGCAGCCCGGTATGGGTCAGCGTCGGTTCCCAGGACCGCCTGGCCTACTGCGAGGCGCTGGGCGCCGCCGGTGGTGTGGTACGTAACGAAAACCTGGAAGCACTGGAAGGTTTCGGCCCGTTCGACGTGATTCTCGACCCGGTGGGCGCCAGCTACGGCGAGCTCAACCTCAAGTTGCTGGCGCGTGACGGGCGCTGGGTGATCATCGGCCTGATGGGCGGGCGCAAGTTCGAGCTGGACCTGGCACAGGTACTGGGCAAGCGCCTGGAGATTACCGGTTCCACGCTGCGTAACCGCGATGACGGCTTCAAGGCCGAACTGCTGCGCGAGTTGCAGCAGCAGGTGTGGCCGCTGTTTGCCGAAGGGCGCCTGTCGCCGCAGTTGGTGGACACCTACCCGGTGGAGTTTGCCCAGGCGGCGTATGCCGAGCTTGAGACCAACCAGGTGTCGGGCAAGCTGGTGATGGTGATCGACCCAGGCCTGGCTTGAGATTGCCGGGGCTGCTTTGCAGCCCATCGCGACACAAGGCCGCTCCTACAAGGGAAAGCGATTTCCTGTAGGAGCGGCCTTGTGTCGCGAAAGGGGCGCAAAGCGCCCCCATGGCCCTCAAGTCCAGCTCAGAATCGGCCAGCCATTGATCTCGGCATGCTCCCGCAACACCGCATCCGGGTTCACCACATGCGGATGATCCACCTTCAGCAACAGCGGCAAATCGTTGCGCGAGTCGGAATAGAAAGTCGCCCCTTCCAGGTTCTCCTGCTCCTGGTCCAGCCATTCCAGCAACCGCGTGATCTTCCCTTCGCGATAGGTCAGCACCCCGTGGGTCTTGCCGGTATAAACCCCGTTCACCGCCTCCAGTTCGATCGCCAGGTATTCGTCCACCCCCAGCCGCGCCGCAATCGGCCCGACCAGGTGCGTACCCGACGCCGAAATGATCAGGATGCGATCCCCGCGCTTGCGGTGCTCGGCAATGCAGCGGCAGGCGTCGCCGTAGATGATTGGCTCGATCACCTCTTCGACCCACGGTGCTACAAGGTGCTCGACCTCTTCCAGGGTGCGCCCGGCAATCGGCTCCAGGCTGAAGGCCATGTAGTCCTCCATCCGCAGGTGGCCCTTGCCATAGGCTTCCATCAACTCATGGTCGCGGCGCAGGAAGGCTTTGCCGTCGACCCAGCCCAGCCGGGCCATCTGCTCGCTCCACAGTGAGGCGCAGTCGCCGTGGATCAGGGTTTCGTCCAGATCGAAAATTGCCAGTGCCATGGTGTTGATTCTCCTTAGGCCACTTCCCGTAGCGCCGTGGGGTCGATCGACAAGCTTACCCGTTGCCCGTCCGCGTGCAGGTCGGACGGTGAGCGGTTGAGTACGTCGACCACCAGTTCCACCTCGCGCACCCGCACCCGGTAGCGGATCACGTTGCCCAGCAGGCTGTGGCTGCGCACTTCGGCGTCCAGTTCACCGTTGTTGCCCAGGGTGATCGACTCGGGGCGAATCGCCAGGCGGCTGGTCACCGGGCGCTGCAGCAGGCGGCTGGCGCTGTCGGCGTCGAGCAGGTTGTAGTTGCCGATGAAGCCGGCGGCAAACAGGTCCACCGGCGCGGTGTACAGGGTTTCGGCATCGCCGCTCTGGACGATGCGCCCCTGGTTCATCAGGAAGATGCGGTCGGACATGGTCAGCGCCTCTTCCTGGTCGTGGGTGACGAAGATGGTGGTCAGCCCCAGCTCGCGCTGGATGGCGCGGATCTGCTCGCGCAGGTGCTTGCGGATGCGCGCATCCAGCGCTGACAACGGTTCGTCGAGCAGCAGCAGGCGCGGGCGGGTGACCAGCGAGCGGGCCAGGGCAACGCGCTGGCACTGGCCGCCGGACAACTGGTGCGGGTAGCGCCCGGCGAAGTTGCCCAGTTCCACCAGTTCCAGCGCCTCGCGCACCCGGGCCTGGCTTTCGTCGGCCTTGACCTTCTGCATGCGCAGGCCGAAGGCGACGTTCTGCTCCACGGTCATGTTGGGGAATAGCGCATAGCTTTGAAACACCATGCCGATGCCACGCTTTTGCGGGCTCAGCGGTACGATGTCATGGCCGTCGAGCAGGATCTGCCCGCTGTCCACCGGGGTCAGCCCGGCGATGCAGCGCAGCAGCGTGGACTTGCCGCAACCGGACGGGCCAAGCAGGGTGACGAACTCACCGCGTTCGATATGGCAGTCGATGTTCTCGAACACCGGGCTGCCGGCGTAGCTTTTTTGCAGTTTCTGTACGCTGACGAAGCTCATGTCAGGTCTTGTCCTTGTTCAGGCGGTTGGCGACCCAGGTCAGTACCAGCACGAAGGCGAAGTACGAGATCACCAGCGCGCTGTTGAAGTGGCCGCTGCTGTTGCGCATGTTGTTCAGGTACACCTGCAGGGTCTCGTAGCGGGTGCCGACCAGCAGGTTGGCGAACACGAACTCGCCGAACAGGAACGAGAACGACAGTAGCAGTGCCACCATCAGGCCCTTGCGCAGGTTCGGCAGCACCACCAGCAGCGCCGCCTGCCAGGTGCTGGCGCCCAGCAGCTGGGCGGCGTCCATCAGGTCGCGCAGGTTGATCGCCTGCAGGTTGTTGGTAATGGCCCGGTACATGAACGGCAAGGCGATGGTGAAATAGCAGCCGATCAGAATCCACGGTGTACCGACCATGGCCATGGGCCCGCTGCCATACAGCTGCAACAGCCCCACCGACGACACCACCGGCGGCACCGCGAACGGCAGCAGGATGAGGATGTTCATCAGCGCATCGAGCCTCGGGAAGTGGTAGTGCACCACGAACAGCAGCGGCAGGATCAGTACCACCGACAGCAGCAGCGCGCCCACGCACACCAGCAGCGACTGGCCGAAGGCGGCCAGGAAGCGCGGCTCACTCCACAGCGCGATGTACCACTTGAAGGTCAGGCCGCTGGGCAGCAGGCTGGCCGACCAGCTGGTGGCCAGCGAGTAGAGCAGGGTGCCGGCCAGCGGCAGCAGCAGGATGAGGAACAGCAGGTAGACCACGGCGCGGTGGTACCAGCCGCCGGAACGGGCGTCAGCGCGCATGGTAGCTCCTTTTCAGCAGCCATTGGTGCACCACCGTGACCAGCGTCATCAGCCCCACCAGTACCATCGCCAGGGCGCTGGCCAGGTTGGGATCGAGGCTGATGTCACCTGCCACCAGGCCGGCGATGCGGATCGGCAGTACGTTGAAGTTGCCGGTTGTCAGCGCGTACACGGTGGCGTAGGCACCGAGGGCGTTGGCCAACAGGATGACGAAAGTGCCCAGCAGTGCCGGGGTCAGCACCGGCAGGCCGATGTGCCGCCAGAATTGCCAGTGGCTGGCACCCAGCAGTGCGGCCGACTCGCGCCAGTCTTCGCGCAGTGCGTCGAACGCGGGGTACAGCAGCAACACGCCAAGCGGGATCTGGAAGTAGGTGTACACCAGGATCAGCCCGCTCTTGGAATAGATGCTGAAGTCCTCCAGCAGGCCGACCTGCTTCAGCAGCAGGGTCAGCGCGCCGTTGAAACCGAGCAGGATGATGAAGGCGAAGGCCAGCGGCACCCCGGCGAAGTTGCTGGTCATGTTGGCGAAGGCGCTGACGAAGTCGCGCAGCTTCGAGTCCACCTGGCGCAGCGAGTAGGCGCCCAGGGTGGCGATGACGATGCCGAACAGGCTTGACCAGAAGCTGATTTCCAGGCTGCGTTGCAGGGCCTGCAGGTAGAACTTCGAGGCGAATACCTTGCTGAAGTTGTCCACGCCCCAACCCGCTTCCGATTGCAGGCTGTTGATCGCCACCCAGGCCAGCGGGGCGATCTGAAAGATGACGAAGAACACGGCGAACGGTAGCAGGCAGAGCAGGGCCAGGTAGCGGCCACGGGTGTTGCTGCTCTTGGGTGTGGTCACTTCAGCAGCTCCCGGCAGACGGTCTTGTCATGCGGCGCGCCGAGCAGCTCGCAGATGGTCCCGCACAACTCGGTCTGCAGCGGTTTGGCCGCAGGATCGAGGCTGAAGGCATCGCCGAAGACGAACAGCGGCACTTCGCGCTCCTCGGTCAGCAGGCCATTGTGCGAGCGGTCGTTGTTCATGCCGTGGTCGGCGGTAACCAGTACCTGGTAGCCCTCTTCGAGCCAGCCTGGCAGGTAGTCTGCCAGCAGGATGTCGGCGCTGCGTGCGGCGTTGCGGTACTGGCTGCTGTCCAGACCGTGGTGGTGGCCGACATCGTCGATGCTCATCGGGTGCACCAGCAGGAAATTGGGGGCGTGGCGGCGGCGCAGGTATTCGCCATCGGCCAGCAGGTGCGAATCGGGGTAACGGTCGTCCCAGTAGAACAGCCCGTGCTGGATCGGCAGCTTCGGTGCGTGGGTATGGCGGTCGCGCTGCGGGTCGAATGGCGAGCGGTTGTACAGCTCGCTCATCCAGTGATAGGCCGCAGCCGCAGTGCCCAGGTTGGCCTCGCGGGCGTAGTGGAACACGCTGCGCTGGTTGGACAGACGGTTGACGTTGTTGTGCACGATGCCGCTGTCGATCGGCGGTACACCGGTGAGGATGCACTCGTACAGCGGCCGCGACAGCGACGGCAGTTCGCATTCCACGCGGTACAGCGCGGCACGGTCGGCCTCGACGTAGGCGTGCAGGTGGCCCATGGCGTGATGCGCGACCTGGTAGTTGAGGCCGTCGAGCAGGACCAGGATGACGTTGTGTTGCATGGTGGCTCCAGTCATAAACCGCGTTGGCTTCTTCGCGGGCTCGCCCGCTCCCACAGGTCTACCACAGGATTCAAACCCAGTGGGGTACCTGTGGGAGCTGGCTTGCCGGCGATGAGGCCAGTCCAGGCGCTACAGAAGATAGCCCCTTATTCCATCTCGATGATCACCTGCTCCTGCCACATCTGCGGCAGTTTCTTCGAGCTCGCCTCCCAGGCTTCGGCATTCTTGATCGGCTGCGCAGCCTTGTACTGTTCGTTGGGCAGCAACTTGGCCTGCACATCGTCCGGCAGCTTCAGGTGCTCGGCACGGATCGGCCGCGCATGCCCTTTGGCCAGGTTGATCTGCCCGGCATCGCTGAAGATGTATTCACGTGTCAGCTTGGCCGCATTCGGGTGCTTGGCGTACTTGTTGATGATGGTGGTATAGCCGGAGATCACCGAGCCATCCGACGGGATCAGCACTTCGAAACGCTTGGGGTCGATCTGTTCACGGTAGCTCAGGCCGTTGAAGTCCCACACCACGCCCACTTCCACCTCGCCCTTCTCCAGGGTCTGGATGGTCGGGTTTGCCAGCGACAGGCGCTTCTGCTGGGCCAGCTTGGTGAACAGTTGCAGGCCCGGTGCCAGGTTGGTCTCGTCACCCTTGTAGGCGATAGCCGCTGCCAGCACGCCGTTGGCGGCCTGGGCGGCGGTGCCGACGTCACCGATGGCAACCTTGTACTTGCCTTTTTCCAGGTCGTGCCAGGTCGTTGGCCGCTCGCCTTCCTTGACCAGGTCCTTGTTGATGATGAAGGCGATGGTGCCGGTATAGGCCAGCGCCCAGTGGCCGTCCTTGTCCTTGGCCCAGGTCGGCACCTGGTCCCAGGTGCTCGGCTTGTACGGTTGGCTCACGCCCTTGCTCACGGCGATCGGGCCGAAGGCGGCACCCACGTCGCCGATGTCGGCGCTGGCGTTGTCCTTCTCGGCTTCGAACTTGGCGATTTCCTGGGCCGAGCTCATGTCGGTGTCGCTGTGCTTCAGGCCGTACTTGCTGGCCAGGTCTTCCCAGGTGCCTTTCCAGTTGGCCCAGGCATCGGGCATGCCCACGCTGTTGACGTTGCCTTCCTTGCGGGCGGCGTCTTCCAGGGCCTTGAGGTCGGTATCGGCGGCCATGGCCGTGGTACACAGGGCGATGGCCGAACCGAGCAGTGACGCCATGAACAACTTTTTCATCCGAAGCTCCTTGGTGGGTGCCTTTAGCGATGGTTGTTATGAGTGAAGCCGTTGTCTGGTGACCGTTGGTCTAGGTCAGCAAACCTTGAGCCAAGGTAGGCTGCTTGCGTGACAGTTTGATGTAGGGAAGGGCCGGTGAAGGCCCTGAAGCTACAGCGTAGACCACGGAACCGCCCCGGTTCTGCTGGCTTGGCGCGTTTCTGGCAGTGTTTGGCCAAAGCCTTGTCACAGGATGTTCATCAGCCCTGCCTAGGCTTGCACTATTCTCCAAGTGCCCTGTTCTGGGGCTGGACTAGTCCAGATAGGTAACCTTTGATGCAGCCGATGCCACCGCGTGCGGTAACAGCCATCTGTCACGCCCTGCAGGAACAGATAGAGCACGGCCTGCTGGCGCCGGGCGGCAAGCTGCCGGCCGAGCGCAAGCTCAGCGAGGTGTTCGATACCACGCGCATTACCCTGCGTGAGGCGCTGGTGCAGCTGGAAGCCCAGGGGCTGATCTACCGCGAAGAGCGTCGCGGCTGGTTCGTCGCGCCCGAGCGGCTGACCTACGACCTGATCGAGCGCAGCCACTTCCATGCCATGGTCCGCGACCAGGGGCGGGTGCCCAGTACCGAACTCTTGTCGGCTCGGCTGCAGCCGGCGTCGGCGGCCATCTGTGCGCGCTTGCAACTGCCGGCGTTGTCCAGCGTGGTACGTATCTGCCGGTTGCGGCGGATCGATGGGCGGGCGGTGCTGTATGCCGAGCACTACCTCAACCCCCGGTACTTCCCGGAGATTCTCGAACAGGACCTGGCCCAGTCGCTGACCGAGATTTATGGGCGGGTGTACGGTATCCAGTATGGGCAGGTGTGCTTCGAGATCTTGCCGACGGCGTTGCCGGTGGAGGCGGCCAGTGCCTTGAAGGTGTCGGCGGGAAGCCCCGGGTTGCATATCACCCGGGTCAACAGTGACCAGCATGGGCACCTGATCGACTGCGACCTGGAGTATTGGCGGCATGATGCCATCCGCATCCGCGCCCAGGCGGGTTGACCATGGTTTTTTGGGGCTGCTTTGCAGCCCATCGCGACACAAGGCCGCTCCTACAGGGAAACGCGTACTCCTGTAGGAGCGGCCTTGTGTCGCGATGGGGCGCGAAGCGGCCCTAGTTCGATACGGCGTTGCCATCTGCCATCGTGCCACCAGCCGCCGTGACCACCTGCACCGACAATCGCGGCGTCGCCAGGTCCAGCCCCGCCTCATCCAACTGCCGCTTCAACGCCAGGTTGAACGCCCGCGAAACCTCCCACTGCTTGATAGGCGCAGTCTTGAACCGCGCCCGCAAGATCGCCGACCCCGACTCGAAGCTCTCCACCCCCTGCAGCTCCAGCGGCGACCAGATGTTGCGGCGCATCAGCGGGTCGTTGCGCAGCTTCTGCCCCACTTCGCGAATCAGCGTGATGGCCTGGTCGATGTTCATGCTGTGCGGGATCGCCACGCGGAAGATCGCGTAGCCGAACTCGCGCGAGTAGTTCTTGATGCTCTTGATCTCGCTGAACGGGATGGTATGCACGATGCCGTCGATGTCACGCAGGCGCACGGTACGGATGGTCAGCCCCTCCACCGTGCCCAGGTGGCCGCCCACATCCACGTAGTCGTCGATGGCCAGCGAGTCCTCGATGATGATGAACAA
The DNA here is from genome assembly GCF_046764235.1 of Pseudomonas sp. s4. Taxonomy (NCBI): domain Bacteria; kingdom Pseudomonadati; phylum Pseudomonadota; class Gammaproteobacteria; order Pseudomonadales; family Pseudomonadaceae; genus Pseudomonas; species Pseudomonas sp. s4. The sequence continues at coordinate 1,494,973 of NZ_CP177209.1, forward strand.
CCCGGTGATCAGGTCGGCCACCAGCGACTGGGCACCAAAGCCGATGGCCAGGCCGATCACACCGGCACCAGCCAGCAGCGGGGTGACGTTCATGCCCATGTTGGCCAGGGCGACAATCACCGCGATGATGAAGATGACCACGAACATCACATTGCGGATCAACGGCATCATGGTTTGCGCACGGGCGTTGGCCAGGCCCCTGCGCGAACGCACCAGGGCGTGGTGCACGGCGGTGTCGGCAAGGATCCACACCAGCCAGGCGACGATCAGCGTGCCGGCCAGGCCCAGCAGGCGCACGCTTATGTCGTGACCGTCGCCTTCGGCGAAGCTGATCATCGACAGGCCCCACACACGCAGCCCCAGTTCGATGAACACCAGCCAGATGAACAGGTGCACCAGCAGGTAGCCGAAGTTGCGCAGGCGTTCGGCGTACACCGCCTGGCGCTTGCTGGCGCGCTTGGGGTTGGCGGCGTGGCGGCGCACCAGGCCGTTGAGCACCATGCACACCACCACCAGCACCGTGCACATCAGCGACTGGCGCAGGGCGGTGCTGGTGTCGCCGGCCGAGATAAAGGTAGCGAACAGCGAAATCGCCACCAGGATCAGTGCCGGCACGAACCAGAAGCTGCCGAGGATCTCGATGGTGTCACTGAGGGTGCGCCGGGTCAGGCGCCGTGACAGCGGCTGGTTGCGGATCAGGTGGGCGATCGGGCGACGGAAGCGCAGGATGAACAGCCCGGTGCACAGCGCCGCGATCACGTTGGCCAGGGTGGCCAGGGCGTGGGCCAGGTGGGTACCGAGGGCGACCATCAGGCGCGGGTCGCTCATCGCTTCGCCAAACGCGGCGAAACTGCCGATCAGCCACAGCGGGCGGAAGGCCTGGTGGCGCAGGATGTACAGGGCGCGGTGGCGGTGGGGGCCGTCGAGCAGCGAGAAGGCAATCACGCAGATGGCCGAGAAACAGGTGCCGACCACCAGTGCGTAGGCCAGCACCATGGCCAGTGACTTGCCCAGCGACGGCGGCAGCACGAAGCTCAGGTAAACGGTGAACACCAGCGCCACCAGCCACGGGCCCAGCTTGCGCAGGGCAAAGCGCACCAGGTCCCAGGTGCGCGGGTGCTGCGGCAGTTCCTCGCTCAGGCCAAAACGCAGGCGTACCCGATGCCCGACCCAGTTGAAGGCGTAGGCCAGCACGCTCCAGACGGCGATGACGGCGGCAAAGCCAAACAGAATGGCCGGCCACTGGTGCACCGGCACCATCAACTCGGTCAGTTCGGCCTGGGCCTGTTCGATTTCCGCGGCCCAGCGATGGAACGGGCTGGCATCGCCGCTGAACTGCTTTTCGAAGTCATGCAGGGCGCCGCCGATCAGGCCGAGCACGCCCTGTTCGACGGTGGGTTGCGATTGCCTGGTGGCGTCGCGCAGCTTTTTCAGGTCGGCCAGGAGTTTGGCCCGCTGCTGGTCGTTTTCCAGGTTCTTGATCACCTCGTCCAGCGACTTGCCCAGCGGTTCGCTGGCTTCTGGCTGCGCGGGCGCGCTGCCACCCAGCAGGCCTGGCAGGCCCGCAGCCTGTAACGGGGTGACAAACAGGAACAGCAGCAGGAACAGGCAACGCAGGAGAGCAGGCACTGGCAAAACTACCTCAGGTCAAACGATTGACCGAGTGTAGAGGTTCACGACGGCAGTTGCTCCAGGATTTTCCAGCAGGTGAGGCCGAAGATACCCAGTGTGCCGACCCACATCATCACAACGCCGATATTGCGCTCGCGCAGGCTGAAACCGATGGTCAGCAGCAACAGGAACAGAAACACCGGCACGAACAGGGACAGGAACGGGGACATGGACAGCAATCCTTTTGCAGTGGGGCCATGTAACAAGCATAGCGGGTGGTAGACGAAGCGGGATTGACCTTGAGCAGGCCCGGCCTCTTCGCGGGCATGCCCGCTCCCACAGGTACTGCACAGTCCTTGAATGCTGTGATGATCCTGTGGGAGCGGGCGAGCCCGCGAAGAGGCCGGGCCTGGCTACATCAAAGCATCAAGGCAACTCGCGGCAACGGTAGAACGCGCTCAGCACCTTCACCAGGTGCGCCAGGTCATGGCTGCCGCACAGTTCGCGAATCGAATGCATGGCAAAGGTCGGCAAGCCGATATCCACCGTACGCACGCCCAGGTGGCTGGCGGCAATCGGCCCGATGGTCGAACCACAGCCCATGTCGCTGCGTACCACGAAGCTCTGCACCGGCACTTCCTCGGCCATGCACAGGTGACGGAAGAACCCGGCGGTTTCGCTGTTGGTAGCGTAGCGCTGGTTGTTGTTCACCTTGATTACCGGCCCGGCGTTGAGCTTGGGCCCGTGGTTGCCGTCGTGCTTGTCGGCGTAGTTGGGGTGCACGCCGTGGGCGTTGTCGGCCGACACCATCAGCGAGCGCTGGATGGTGCGCACGTAGGCGTCGCCATCCGGCAGCAGGCGTTGCAGGGTCTGCTCCAGCATCGGCCCGTCGGCGCCACAGGCCGAGCAGCTGCCGACTTCTTCATGGTCGTTGCACACCAGTACGCAGGTCTCGTCGCTGTCGGCGGCCAGCAGTGCCTGCAGGCCGGCATAGCACGACAACAGGTTGTCCAGGCGCGCGCCGGCGATGAAGTCGCCGTTCAGGCCGACCAGCGCGGCGTTTTGGGTGTCGTAGAAGCTCAGCTCGTAATCCAGCACCACGTCGGCGATCAGCTCGTGCTCGCGGGCCAGTTGCTCGGTGAGCAGGGCGCGGAAGTCGATGCGCTCGTCACCCGCCACCTGGGCCAGGATCGGCGGCAGCTCGTTCTGCGCGTTGATGGTCCAGCCTTCGTTGGCGGTGCGGTTGAGATGGATTGCCAGGTTGGGGATGACTGCGATCGGCAGCTTGAAGTCGATCAGCTGGCTTTCGACCTTGCCGTCACGGCGATATGTGACCCGGCCGGCCAGCGACAGGTCGCGGTCGAACCATGGCGCCAGCAGGGCGCCGCCATACACTTCGACGCCCAGCTGCAGGAAGCCCTGGCGCTGCAGCTCGGGCTGCGGCTTGACCCGCAGGCACGGGCTGTCGGTGTGGGCGCCGACCATGCGGATACCGTTCAGCAACGGTGCCTGCTTGCCCAGCTTGATGGCGATGATCGACGAGTCGTTACGGGTGACGTAGTAGCGGCCGCCAGGTACCGTGGCCCAGCTGTCGCGCTCGTCCAGGCGCTGGTAGCCGGCAGCTTCCAGGCGCTGGGCCAGGCTGGCGGTGGCATGGAAGGGCGTGGGGGAGGCCTTGAGGAAGTCGATAAGGCCAGAATTCAGTGCGTCGCGCATAGCTCACTCCAGACAGCAGTGGCGCGAGTTTAGCGTATTAGGTCGACAAATTGTGTCTGCCTCTTCGCGGGCTCGCCCGCTCCCACAGGGATCGCAAAAAACTTGACAGCTGTGCGGTCCCTGTGGGAGCGGCTTCAGCCGCGAAGAGGCCGGTACAGCCACTCACAAATCAGAAAGGCGCAGGGCACTCGAACTTCAACCGCTCCCCGGACACCGGGTGGGTAAAGCTCAGCATCGAGGCATGCAGGCACAACCGCTCATGGGCAGCCAGTGCTTCGGGGTTGGCATACAGCCGGTCGCCCAGCAGCGGGTGCCCGATCGACAGCATGTGCACGCGCAACTGGTGCGAACGCCCGGTAATCGGTGTCAGCTCTACCCGGCAGTAATCACCGCAGCGCTCGACGATGCGCCAGAAGGTCAGCGCATGCTTGCCCTGCTCGTGGTCCACCACATGCCGTGGCTTGGTCGGCGGGTCGTAGCGCAGCGGCAGGTCGATGCTGCCGCTGTCCAGCGCCGGCTGGCCCCAGCACAGCGCGGTGTAGGCCTTTTCGGTTTCGCGGTCGTGGAACTGGCGCGACAGCTCACGATGGCTGTCGGCATCCCGGGCCAGCAGGATGATGCCGGAAGTTTCCCAGTCCAGGCGGTGCACGATCAGCGCGTCGGGGTAGCCGTTTTCCTGCAGGCGAGTGATCAGGCAGTCCTTGTTGTCCTCGGCGCGGCCGGGTACCGACAGCAGCAGGGTCGGTTTGTTGATCACCAGGATGGCGGCGTCTTCGTGCAGGATCTGGATGTTGGACAGCGGCATTGCTTGGTCTCGGTTATATCGGGGAAAACACTGGGGCCGCTTTGCGGCCCATCGCCGGCAAGCCAGCTCCCACAGGTACAGCGCGAACCCTGTGGGAGCTGGCTTGCCGGCGATGGGCTGCAAAGCAGCCCCAATGATCCAGGCCTGGTCGCGAAATCAGCGATCCGGCAAGGTGATGTTCAGCTCCAGAATCGAGCAGCTACCCTGGTTTTCCAGCTCGATATGCACATCATCGTTGCCGATGTTCACATATTTGCGGATCACTTCCAGCAGTTCTTTCTGCAGCGCTGGCAGGTAGTCCGGTTCGCTGCGTTGGCCGCGCTCGTGCGCCACGATGATCTGTAGACGCTCTTTCGCTACCGACGCGCTGGTCTGTTTCTGTCTGCCACGAAAGAAGTCAAAAAGGTTCATGGTTTACTTGCCTCCAAACAGGCGCGCGAAGAATCCTTGCTTCGGCACTTCGATGAACCGCAGGGGCTTTTCTTTGCCCAGCAGACGGTCGACGGTATCGCTATAGGCCTGGCCGGCATCGCTCTGGTCGTCGAGGATGACCGGGATACCCTGGTTGGAAGCCTTGAGCACTGCCTGGCTCTCGGGGATCACACCCTTGAGCTTGATCGCCAGGATCTCTTCGACGTCGGCGATGCTCAGCATTTCGCCCTTTTCCACGCGCTCCGGGTGGTAGCGGGTGATCAGCAGGTGTTCCTTGATCGGCTCTTCGCCGTTCTCGGAGCGGCGCGACTTGCTCGACAGGATGCCCAGCATGCGGTCGGAGTCTCGTACCGAGGATACCTCGGGGTTGGTGACCACGACGGCTTCGTCGGCAAAGTACATGGCCAGGTGGGCGCCTTTCTCGATACCGGCCGGCGAGTCGCAGATGACGAAGTCGAAGTCTTTCTTCAGCTCCATCAGGACCTTTTCCACGCCTTCCTGGGTCAGCGCGTCCTTGTCACGGGTCTGGCTGGCGGCCAGCACGTACAGGTTCTCGAGGCGCTTGTCCTTGATCAGGGCCTGTTGCAGGTTGGCTTCGCCGTTGACCACGTTGACGAAGTCGTACACCACGCGGCGTTCGCAGCCCATGATCAGGTCGAGGTTACGCAGGCCCACGTCGAAGTCGACGATGACGGTCTTGTGGCCACGCAGTGCGAGGCCGGTACCAATGGCGGCGCTGGTAGTGGTCTTGCCCACACCCCCCTTGCCGGAAGTAACCACGATAATCTTGGCCAAGGTGTTTCACCCCTAAAATAATCGGGACACACGTCCCTGCAAAAATACAAATAAATGGCAACGGTAAGAAAAGTTGCACTAAAAATGCTGGCAAGTATCCGTTAAAGACGGGTGATGTTCAACACGTCGCCAGACAGGCTGACTTGCACGCCGGTACCCCACAGCGGGTCGCGGCGCAGGTCCTCGCAGACCTTGTACTGGCCGGCGATGGAGACCATTTCGGCGGTCATCTGCTGACAGAAGATACGTGCCTTGGTATTGCCTTTGATGCCGGCCAGGGCGCGGCCGCGCATGGCGCCGTACACATGGATGTTGCCATCGGCCAGAAGTTCCGCCCCCGGGCTGACCGAAGCGGTCACCACCAGGTCACCGCCCTGGGCGTAGATCTGCTGGCCGCCACGTACTGGCGCAGTGATGATGCGGGTCGGGCGCACCTCGGGTTCGAGGATTGGTGGCGGGACAGGGGCTGGCTCTGGCTTCTTCACCTCGGGTTCGGGCTCCAGCGGCCGCTCGCGCGCGCCGGATGGCGGTAGCACCGGCAGGTCGATGGCAATGGCGGCGGCGATGTCCTCGATGCGGTTGGCACGGATGGCCAGGGTACGCAGGCCGTGGTGGCGGCAGATCCGCATCAAGCCGGGCAGGTCGATTGCCCCCTCGTCGGCCGGCAGCTTGTCCAGCGCCAGCACCAGTGGCGTGTTGCTGAAGAAGTTCGGTGCCTGGGCGACTTTGGCCGCCAGTTGGCGGTCGAGGGCTTCAAGGTCATTGCGCGCCAGCTCCAGCACTGTAATGGCGAGCATGCTGCCCTTGAGCTGGAACACGGAGGCGGTGTCGGGTGTGTGGTTTGGGCTCATGGTCTGCATAGACGGCTTGTTGCGAAAAAAGTGCCCTGACTTATAACGATAAGACCGGTTGCCCGCAACATGCGCTGATCCGTTGTAGAATGCGCGGCCTTTGTCTTTCCGGAAGCTTCAATGGAACGCCCGCGTTTTCGTCCCTATTTCCTTCACCCACGTTTCTGGGGCCTGTGGCTGGGCCTGGGCCTGCTGTGGCTGCTGGTCCAGTTGCCGTACCGGGTCCTGTTGAAAGTCGGTGCCGTGCTGGGAGCGGTGATGTACCGCTTTGCCGGTGAGCGGCGGCGCATTGCCGCGCGCAACCTGGAGCTGTGCTTCCCGGAGCTGTCGGTCGACGAACGGCAGCGCCTGCTCAAGGCCAACTTCGCCTCCACCGGTATCGCCTTCTTCGAAATGGCCATGAGCTGGTGGTGGCCCAAGGCCCGGCTGGCGCGCCTGGCCCATGTCGAGGGGCTGGAGCACCTGCAGGCCGCCCAGCAGGCGGGGCAGGGGGCCATTCTGATGGCGGTGCACTTCACCACCCTGGAGATCGGCGCCGCACTGCTGGGCCAGCATCACACCATCGATGGCATGTACCGCGAGCACGGCAACCCGCTGTTCGACTTCATCCAGCGCAGCGGCCGCGAGCGGCATAACCTCGACTCGCTGGCGGTGGAGCGCGAGGACGTACGCGGCATGCTCAAGCTGCTGCGTTCGGGCCGGGCGATCTGGTACGCACCCGACCAGGACTACGGCGCCAAGCAGAGCCTGTTCGTGCCGCTGTTCGGCATCCCGGCGGCGACGGTGACCGCTACCACCAAGTTTGCCCGGTTGGGCAAGGCGCAAGTGATACCGTTCACCCAGAAGCGCCTGGAGGATGGCAGCGGCTATCGCCTGGTGATCCACCCGCCGCTGGCGGATTTCCCCGGGGAGAGCGAAGAGGCTGACTGCCTGCGAATCAACCAGTGGGTGGAAAGCGTGTTGCGCGAATGCCCCGAGCAGTACCTGTGGGCGCATCGCCGTTTCAAGTCGCGACCCGAAGGGGAGCCGCGGCTGTATGACAAGAAAAAGCGCTGAATTTTGTTTTGCCTGTGCCGGCCCTTTCGCGGGTGAACCTGCTCCCACAGGTATTGCACAGCCTTCAAGGCCGGTGAAGAACCTGTGGGAGCGGGTTCACCCGCGAAAGGGCCGGCACTGACAGCACATCAACCCCAGGAAGGACTCCTATGCCCCCACCCCCGGTAACCGGTCTTATCCTTTCTGGCGGCGGCGCCCGCGCCGCCTACCAGGTGGGCGTGCTGGCCGGCATTGCCGAGTTGCTGCCCGCCGGCGCGCACAATCCGTTCCCGGTCATCGTGGGCACCTCCGCCGGGGCCATCAACGCCGTCACCCTGGCCAGCGGCGCCACCCATTTCAGCGACGCCGTACAACGGCTCACCGCCTTCTGGCAGAACTTCCGCAGCCACCTGGTCATCCGCAGCGACTGGCCCGGTGTGGTCCGCCAGGCCAGCCGCTTCGTCGCCCACAACCTGCTGGGCGTGGGTGGCCCGGCGCCAGTGGCGCTCCTGGACAGCAGCCCATTGCGCGGCTTGCTGCAGGCGCACCTGAACCTGGACGGTATCGCCCACTCCCTGGCCGCCGAGCAACTGCGCGCCGTCGCGGTGACCGCGTTTGGCTACGAGTCCGGCCAGGCGGTGACCTTCTACCAGGGCCGCGGCACCATCGAAGCCTGGTTGCGCCATCGCCGTATCGGCATGCCCACGCCATTGACCATCGATCATCTGCTGGCCAGCGCGGCCATTCCGTTGCTGTTCGCCCCGGTGCGGCTGGGTGATGAATATTTCGGCGATGGTGCGGTGCGCCAGTCGGCACCGATCAGCCCGGCCCTGCACCTGGGCGCCAGCCGGGTACTGGTGGTCGGGGTCAGCGGCAACCCGCAGCGGCCGGCGCCACCGCTGCCGACCCAGCGGGTGTTCAGCGGGCAGCAGCCGAGCCTGGCGCAGATCGGCGGGCACATGCTCAACAGTACGTTCATTGACAGCCTGGAAGACGACATCGAGCTGCTGCAGCGCCTCAACCACCTGAGCCACCTGTTGCCGGCGCACCTGGACGCCCGGCGCCTGGGCCTGGCGCCGATCGACGTGCTGGTGGTGGCGCCCAGCCAGCCGCTGGACGAGATTGCCGCGCGACATCGGCGCGAGTTGCCGGCGGCTTTGCGCATGTTCCTGCGTGGGCCGGGGGCGACGCGTACCAGCGGGGCGGGGGTGTTGAGCTATTTGCTGTTCGAGGCCAGTTACTGCAGCGAGCTGATAGAGCTGGGGCGAAAGGATGCCTTGGCCAAGAAACGGGAGCTTTGTCAGTTCCTGGGGATTTGATATTGCTTGTGTCGGCCTCTTCGCAGCACAAGGCTGCTCCTACCGAGTAGCGCGTCGCCTTGTAGGAGCAGCCTTGTGCTGCGAAGAGGCCTGGCCGGCCTACTCGGCTATCTGCAACTTGCGCGCCTGGGTATAAACGTACCGCACCTTCTCGTACTCGAACGGCGAGTTGAGCTGGCCATAGCGGAATTTGGTGCTGTAGCGCTTGTCCACCACGCGTAGCACGGAGATTTCCGGGTGGTCGCTGCTGGCTTCGGCCACGTTCAGGTAGTTGATCGCCTGTTCGCCTGCATAGTCCACCACCAGCCCGGTGGTATCGCGCAGGTTCGAAGGCCCCAGCACCGGCAGCATCAGGTACGGCCCGTCCGGTACGCCATAGAAGCCCAAGGTCTGGCCAAAGTCTTCACTTTGCCGCGGCAGGCCCATCTTGGTTGCCGGGTCCCAGAGCCCACCCACGCCGATGATGGTGTTGAACATGAGCCGCGCGGTGATCTCGGCCGAGCGCTTGGCCTTGAGCTGCAACACGCTGTTGAACAGGTTCGGCACGTCGCCCAGGTTGTTGAAGAAGTTGGTCACCCCGGTGCGCACGAAGCGCGGGGTGACGTATTGGTAGCCGCTTACCATCGGCAGCAGCACCCATTGGTCCAGACGGTAGTTGAAGTGATAGACGCGCCGGTTGATCGACTCCAGCGGGTCGTACACGTTCAGCGCTTGCAGGGTGGAGCGCTCGAACTCGCGCTGGTCCAGCCCCGGGTTGAATTTCAGCTCACGCAGCGGGTCGAGGAAACCATCGGTCTCGGGCGCCAGTGGCGCTTCGGTGACTTGCGGGTCGGCCTCGACCACGCTGGCCCGGGGGGCGGTTTCGGCAGCCAGGGCGTGGCCGGCGGCGAACAGGGCAGTGGCGAAGAGGAGTTTGTTAACCACGGAAGAACTCCAGCATGGCGTCACTGTTGACGCGGTAATTGAGGTTGCCGCAATGGCCGCCATGGGGGTAAAGGGTCAGACGCTCACCGAACACCTTGCGCAGGAAGCCGATGTCACCAGGGCCGAGGATGACGTCGTCGGCGTTGTGCATCACGGCGATCTTGTCGCTGCTGCTCAGGTAATCTTCAAGTGCATACAGGCTGACCTGGTTGACCAGTTGCAGGATGCTGTTGCCGTCGGTACGGGCGCGCCACATGGGGATAACCTGCTCGGTCATGTAGCAGTCGAAGTCGCACTGCAGGGCACGCTTGAAGAATGGCGTGAGGCTGCTGCCCTCGGTGATCGGGAACTTCGGCGGAATGATCAGGCCGCGGCGGTTGATCAGGTCGGAGGTAAAGGCAATGTCGGCCGCCGAGAAGCGGAACGAGGTGCCGATCAGCATGGCCATCTGCTCGTTGGACAGGTGCTGGCGCGACTGCTGGAAGTCGTACAGCAAGGCCTCATTGAGGTCGATGTAGCCCTTTTCCTGGAAGTAGCGGGTCAGCTTGGCCAACATCAGCTCGTAGAAGGTGGTGCTGCGGTCGATGCCCTTGACCTGGGTCTGCACCAGCTTGTCCAGGTTGTTGATCGAGGTGTACAGGTTGACCGGCGGGTTCAGCAGCAGTACGCGCTTGAAGTTGAAGCTGCGGCGGGTTTCGTCCAGGTGGCTGACAAAGGCAGCGTCGAGTGCGCCCAGGCTGTAGCCGGTGAGGTAGAACTCGCTGATTGGCAGGCGCGGGTGCTGGGCGCGCACGGCCTGCATCACCCGGTACATGTCTTCGGCATCCTCCTGGCTGACGCCTGGGGTGGCGAAGCGCGAGGCGGCGCTCATGAAGTCGTAACTGGTTGGCGACGACAGCTGCACCACGTGGAAGCCGGCCTGGTAGAACAGCTTCTTCAGGTATTCGTTGATGCTGCTGGTGTAGGGCGCACCGGTGCCGGCGATGATGAAGATCAGCGGCGCCTCGCGGTCCTGGCGGGCAAGGCGGTACTTGAGCTTTTTCACCGCCCAGAAATTGTCCGGCAGAGTGAATTCACGGTCCGGGCGCAGGTTGAGGCTGTAGTCGGACTGGTTGATTTCGTCATCTTCGGGCAGGGTGGGGCGCTGGTCCGGTGGCGTGGTGGCGATGGTTGCCTCGAACGGGTTGGTCAAGGGAAAACCATAGCTCGCGGCGTCGATATCCCGCGCCGAAGCGGCCACAGCCATGAGCAGGCCACCGAGCAAGGCAGCGAGGCGCAAAGATCGAAGCATGTAATCCCCCAAAAGAACGCAAGGTCGAGCAGTGTGCAGGCTAGGACCACAACGGGCCGGGCAAAGTTGCCAGGTGCGGTGGTCTTTGGTGTGCTTGTTATCTGCAACATAGCTGCAGGGAGGTGATTTTGCCTTACAACTGGGCATAAGCGATCATGGATGCTTTCGATTACCGCTATTGGAGAGCTGGATGTCTCGTTCGCTGCCGGCTGCGCTGCTTGTGCTGTTTCTGGGGCTCTGGCTTGCTGCCAGTTATGGTGTGCGCTATGGGCTGATGGAGGACGGGCAGTGGGTGGGGCTGTGCACGGCGCCGGCGGCGTACTGGCAGTGTGAGGTGCGGTCGTTGCTGGGGTTGGGCATTCATCACCAGGTGATGGCCTGGGGCGGGCTGGCGCTGGCGCTGCTGGCGCAGGTCATTGCCGGCCGTGGCGGCTGGTGGCTGGCGGTGGTGGCGTTGGTGTTCGCGGTGCCGGCACTGGTGCTGTATACCGCCAGCATTGCCGTGTTCGCGCTGGTGCTGGCGGGGTTGCGGTTGGTCAGGTCGCCGGATCAAGGCTGAAAGGGGCCGCTTTGCGGCCCATCGCAGGCAAGCCAGCTCCCACAGGGACCGCGCCGATTCCATAGGTAGCATAACTCCTGTGGGAGCTGGCTTGCCTGCGATGGAGCGCGAAGCGGTCCCAAGGATATCAGGCCGGGCGCAGCCGCAAGCTCCGCCACAAGGCCGCGGTCATCAGCACACTGACCACTGCCCATCCCCAGGCCTGTTGGTTCTCCAACCCTTCCACAAACAACTGCGGCGCCACCCCGGCACCGACGATGAACGCCAGTAACGCCACCTCCGCACGCCGCGCCCGCACCGGCCACACTGCAAACACCAGCGCCGGCAACGCCAACGCCGCGCTGGGGAAGCTGCGGTAGCGTGGGTCGAACACCATCGCCAGCATGCTCACCGCCGCGGCAAAACCCGCCGCCAGCAACAGCCAGCCGGCCCGCGCCTGCAACCAGGCGTACAGGCGCTCGCGCCAGCCCGCGCGCCGTGCCAGGGCCAGCACGGCATGGGCCAGCACCAGCAGGTTCAGTCCTGCCAGCAGCACCGCCCACAGCCACTCCCCGGCAAAACGCGCATGGGTGCGCATCAGCTCGCCCCAGAGCCCCAGGCAGCCTGCCCCAAACGCTGCCAGCAACGGCAGCAGCATGGCTGCCGCCGGGGTGGCGGGGCGCCCGGCAAGCATCAGCATCACCACCGTCAGCACGGCACTGGCCAGCAACCACTGCGGCCAGTAAGGCAGGTTGCTCACCGGCCCTTCGAGTATGCCCTTGTCCTGCCGGTCGGCATCGTAAAGCCCCCAGTAACCACCAACCGCCCCTTCATTGGCGCGCTTCCATGGCTGGTCGAACGCCTCGATCAGGTTGTAGTGCCAGCCGTTGCTTTCGGCCATGGCCACAAACCCGCGAATGAAACGCGCCTCGTTGACCCGGCTGGGCTGTGCGGTTTCGCGCTGGCGGCCTTCGCTGGGCCAGCCGGTTTCGCCGATCAGAATGTCCTTCGGCGCGAAGCGCGTGCCGAACACCCGGCGCACATCGGCGACGTGGGCCAGGGCTTCGTCGATGCCCCGCGGGTCGTCTTCCCAGTAAGGCAGCAAGTGAATAGTCAGGAAGTCCACCGCAGGCGCTACCTGCGGGTGCTGCAACCAGAATTCCCACACATCGGCGTAGGTTACCGGCACCTTGACCTGGCTTTTCACCCGTGCGATCAGCGTGGCCAGGTGTGCGCCGGTCACCTCCTTGCGCAGCAGCGTCTCGTTGCCGACGATCACCGCACTGACCACGTCGGGGTTGGCATTGGCGGCGGCGATCAGTAGCTCGATTTCTTTCTCGGTGTCGGCCGGGTGGGCGTTGACCCAGGCACCCAGCATCACTTTCAGGCCATGCTTGCGTGCCAGCGCCGGGATTGCTTCAAGACCGGTCTGGGAATAGGTACGGATGCACTGGAAACGCTCGGCCAGCAACGCCAGGTCGGCATCCATGCGGGCCGGGCGCAGGCGCAACGGCTGGTCGTAGGGCGACTGGTCCTTGTCGAACGGGGTATACGAGGCGCATTGCAGCTTGTGCGTCGGGCTGGCCGCGTCCGGCAGTTGCACCGGCTTGCCAAGCCCGTACCAGAGCCCTCCGAGCCCGAGCAGGGCGAGCAGGCAGGCAAGCAGGTACAACGGCAGCAGCAGGCGGGTAGAACTGGGCATCGGGCGGTCCATCGTCAGGCGCAAAAGGGTAGATAGTAGCCCGGCGCCAAACTTTTGGCATGCAAGGATCGCGCAGGGCGGCATAGGCCGATGGCGCTAATGGCATAGTGCTGTCGCATATGGGGCGGATATAGGTCGTAGCTGGAGCAGGTCGACTGTTGTTGCAGGACCATGATGCAAATTCCGAGACCTGACGAGGGGATGCTTTGATGGCTGCTAATACAAAAATGCGACGTTTCCTGGGTGTGGGCACTGCCATGGTACTGGCCATGGGCGCGGCACAGGCAATGGCCAAAGAAGTCAGCATTGGTTACGTGGATGGTTGGGCTGACAGCGTGGCGACCACCAACGTGGCTGCCGAAGTGATCAAGCAGAAACTCGGCTACGACGTGAAGTTGCAGGCCGTTGCCACCGGGATCATGTGGCAGGGCGTGGCCACCGGCAAGCTCGATGCCATGTTGTCGGCCTGGTTGCCGGTAACCCATGGCGAGTACTGGGCCAAGAACAAGGACAACGTGGTCGACTACGGCCCGAACTTCAAGGACGCCAAGATTGGCCTGATCGTCCCTGAGTACGTCAAGGCGGTGAGCATCGCCGACCTCAAGACCGATGACACCTTCAAGCAGAAGATCGTCGGCATCGACGCCGGCTCCGGCGTAATGCTCAAGACCGACCAGGCCATCAAGGACTACGACCTGACCGGTTACAAGCTGCAGGCCAGTTCCGGCGCGGCGATGACAGCAGAACTGGGCCGTGCCTATGCCAAGCAGCAGTCGATCGCGGTGACCGGCTGGGTACCGCACTGGATGTTCGCCAAGTGGAAGCTGAAGTTCCTCGAAGACCCGAAAGGCGTGTATGGCGCCGCGGAAACCGTGAACAGCATCGGCAGCAAGGAACTGGCCACCAAGGCCCCGGAAGTGGCGGAGTTCCTGAAGAAGTTCAACTGGCAGTCGAAGGACGAGATTGGCGAAGTGATGCTGGCTATCCAGGAAGGCGCCAAGCCTGAAGCGGCGGCCAAGGACTGGGTGGCCAAGCACCCTGATCGCGTGAAGGAGTGGACGGGCAAGTAACACCCGTTCCGTTGTAGGAGCAGCCTTGTGCTGCGAAGAGGCCGGTGCAAGCTGCGAAGATTCGGGCAGCCTGTACCGGCCTCTTCGCAGCACAAGGCTGCTCCTACAGGGATATGTGCAAGCTGTTTTGTTGCGTGATCCGTAAAACACCGTTGCATCTAAGACTAAGGTCGTCTGGTTGGCGTCCGATAGCCGCATAAAGTAAGGGTCGTGGGTTCCACCCCTATCTGTGCTGCTAGGACAAAAACAATGAACGACAGCATTTACCTCTCGATACAAAACAGCCCCCGCTTCAAGGAGCTGGTCACCAAACGCGAACGGTTCGCCTGGATTCTCTCGGCGATCATGCTCGGCCTGTACTGCGCCTTCATCCTCCTGATCGCCTACGGTCCTCAGATCCTGGGCACCAAGCTCAGCCCTGAGTCGTCGATTACCTGGGGCATCCCCCTGGGCGTCGGCCTGATCGTCTCGGCATTCGTCCTGACCGCCATCTACGTACGCCGCGCCAACGGCGAATTCGATGAGCTGAACAAGGCCATCCTGAAGGAGGCGCAACAATGATTCGCCACGCCAAAGCCCTGGCCGTACTGGCCTGCGGAGCCTTCGCACCCGCCGTGTGGGCCGCCGATGCCCTGACCGGCGAGGTGCAGAAGCAACCGCTGAACGTCTCCGCGATCGCCATGTTCGTGGCCTTCGTCGCGTTCACCCTCGGCATCACCTACTGGGCCTCCAAGCGCAACAAGTCGGCGTCGGACTACTACGCCGCCGGTGGCAAGATCACCGGTTTCCAGAACGGCCTGGCGATTGCCGGTGACTACATGTCGGCCGCCTCGTTCCTGGGTATTTCCGCACTCGTGTTCACCTCTGGCTACGACGGCCTGATCTACTCGATCGGCTTCCTGGTCGGCTGGCCGATCATCCTCTTCCTGATCGCCGAACGCCTGCGCAACCTGGGCAAGTACACCTTCGCCGACGTGGCCTCGTACCGCCTCGGGCAGAAGGAGATCCGCACCCTGTCGGCCTCCGGTTCGCTGGTGGTGGTGGCGTTCTACCTGATCGCGCAGATGGTCGGTGCCGGCAAGCTGATCGAGCTGCTGTTCGGCCTGGACTACCACGTGGCGGTGATCCTGGTGGGTATCCTGATGTGCCTGTATGTACTGTTCGGCGGCATGCTGGCCACTACCTGGGTACAGATCATCAAGGCCGTGTTGCTGCTGTCCGGTGCCAGCTTCATGGCGCTGATGGTGATGAAGCACGTTGGCTTCGACTTCAACACCCTGTTCTCCGAGGCAATCAAGGTGCACGCCAAGGGCGAGGCGATCATGAGCCCGGGCGGCCTGGTCAAGGACCCGATCTCGGCATTCTCGCTGGGCCTGGCGTTGATGTTCGGTACCGCCGGCCTGCCGCACATCCTGATGCGCTTCTTCACCGTCAGTGACGCCAAGGAAGCGCGCAAGAGCGTGCTGTACGCCACCGGCTTCATCGGCTACTTCTACATCCTCACCTTCATTATCGGCTTTGGCGCCATCCTGCTGGTCAGCACCAACCCGGACTTCAAGGACGCCGCTGGCGCCCTGCTGGGTGGCAACAACATGGCAGCGGTGCACCTGGCCAACGCCGTGGGTGGCAGCGTGTTCCTCGGCTTCATCTCGGCTGTTGCCTTCGCCACCATCCTGGCGGTGGTCGCCGGCCTGACCCTGGCCGGTGCCTCGGCGGTGTCCCACGACCTGTACGCCAGTGTATGGCGCAAGGGCAAGGCCAACGACAAGGACGAGATCCGCGTGTCGAAGATCACCACCGTCGCCCTGGGCGTACTGGCGATCGGCCTGGGTATCCTGTTCGAGAAGCAGAACATCGCCTTCATGGTCGGCCTGGCGTTCTCCATCGCGGCCAGCTGCAACTTCCCGGTACTGCTGCTCTCGATGTACTGGAAGAAGCTGACCACCCGCGGTGCGATGATCGGCGGCTGGCTGGGCCTGGTGAGCGCGGTGACGCTGATGATCCTCGGCCCGACCATCTGGGTGCAGATCCTCGGCCACGAGAAGCCGATCTACCCGTACGAGTACCCGGCGCTGTTCTCGATGCTGATCGCCTTCGTCGGTATCTGGTTCTTCTCGGTCACCGACAAGTCCAAGGCTGCCGAAGACGAACGTGCGCTGTTCTTCCCGCAGTTCGTGCGTTCGCAGACTGGCCTGGGCGCTTCGGGTGCTGTTTCGCACTGATCCTTCCGGCAATGAAAAACCGCGCTTCGGCGCGGTTTTTTTGTGTTTTCGCCGCTAGATCATGCCTAGCAGCAACAAAACCAGCAGAACTACCAGCACCACGCCGATGATGCCGGACGGGCCATAGCCCCAGCTGCGCGAGTGCGGGAAGACCGGTAAGCCACCAATCAGCAGAAGGATCAGGATGATGATGAGAATCGTTGTCATGACGGAGTCCTTGCGTGGTTGAGGGTCAAGGGCCTCGGACTGCTGGCCTCTTGTAAATAAGGACTGGTGGTGAGTGTCAAAGATTCCATTTGTGTAGGGCTTGTACCGGCCTCTTCGCAGCACAAGGCTGCTCCTACAGGTGTGTGCGGTCCCTGCAGGAGCAGCCGGTGCAGGCTAACCACACAGTCATGCCCGTCCATTCACTACCCTGATGAACCCTGCCTGCCCACCAGGCCTTGATTAGACTGGTTGCACAACCCATCAGAACAAGGCCAGTCACCATGCAAAACCGCATCATGATTACCGGCGCCGGGTCCGGCCTCGGTCGCGAGATCGCCCTGCGCTGGGCGCGTGAGGGCTGGCGCCTGGCGCTGGCCGATGTCAACGAAGCCGGCCTGCGCAAAACCCTGGAGCTGGCCCGCGCAGCTGGCGGCGAAGGCTTTGCCCAGCGTTGCGACGTGCGCGACTACAGCCAGCTCACCGCCCTGGCCCAGGCCTGCACCGAGCAGTTCGGTGGTATCGATGTGATCGTCAACAACGCCGGCGTCGCTTCGGGCGGGTTCTTCGCCGAACTGTCGCTGGAGGACTGGGACTGGCAGATCGCGGTCAACCTGATGGGTGTGGTCAAGGGCTGCAAGGCCTTTCTGCCGCTGCTGGAGCGCAGCAAGGGGCGAATCATCAACATCGCCTCGATGGCTGCGCTGATGCAGGGGCCGGGCATGAGCAACTACAACGTGGCCAAGGCCGGCGTACTGGCCCTGTCGGAAAGCCTGCTGGTCGAGCTACGCGAACTGGAAGTGGCGGTGCACGTGGTGTGCCCGTCTTTCTTCCAGACCAACCTGCTGGACTCGTTCCGCGGGCCGAACCCGGCGATGAAAGCCCAGGTTGGCAAGCTGCTTGAAGGCTCGCCGATCAATGCGGCGGACATCGCCGAATACATCCACCGGCAGGTTGCCGCTGGTGAGTTCCTGATCCTGCCCCATGAGGCCGGGCGCCAGGCCTGGCAACTGAAGCGTCAGGCACCTGAGCGGCTGTATGACGAGATGGCTGAGATGGCGGTGAAAATGCGGGCCAAGGCTCAGTCGCGATGATTCGTCTGTAAGGAAAGTTACCGGCAGATGTAGGGTGCTTCTGAATCACGGTAGAACTATTGAGTAGCCCTATGCCGTCAAGGCAGGCTCCGGTTTTCCCTTTCGCTGGAGGAACGGAGCATGCTGGTAATAGGGCGCGAAGTGGGAGAGATCATCGTGATTGGTGATGACATTCGGATCATGGTCGTGGAAACGCGGGACGGGATGGTGCGCTTTGGCGTGGATGCACCGCGGCAAGTGCCGGTGCATCGGGCCGAGGTGTACAAGCGCATCAAGGAAGGGCAGCAGGCCAAGGCCCGCAGGGTTTGATGTTGCCTGTGCCGGCCTCTTCGCGGGCACGCCCGCGAAGAGGTCAGATCTGTTGGTCGAGCAGCTCGCGGGGCACATCATGCTTGGCCAGCAACTGGCACTGCTGGCTTTCCGGGTCGAAAAGGATGAACGCCTGGCCCTTGGCCAATGCCTGGCGCACCCGCAGCACGCGGGTTTCCAGCGGGGTGTCGTCGCCGTTGTCGGTACCGTCGCGGGTGACGAAGTCCTCGATCAGTCGGGTCAGGGTTTCGGCTTGCAGTTGGTCGTAGGGGATCAGCATGGTGGCGTTGCCTAGGGTCTTGGTGGGGGCATGCTACGCGAAACATTCGGGATTTTGGGGCCGCGTTGCGGCCCAATCGCCGGCAAGCCAGCTCCCACAGGGACAGCACAAAGCCTGGGCCTGTGGTTATCCTGTGGGAGCTGGCTTGCCGGCGATTGGGCTGCAAAGCAGCCCCCAGGGCCCTCAGCCTTTGTTGCCAACCAGGCTATCCACCGCCGGCACCCGCGTATCGCTCTCCATCTGTGCATCATGTTCCAGCTGGTGGCTGAAGCGCTCCAACGACGCATTGGCCGGCTGCGAATCACTGGCAAACACCGGCGGGCTCAGCAGGTACGCCGACAACAAGCGGCTCAACGCCGCCAGGCTGTCGATGTGTGTTCGCTCGTAGCCATGGGTGGCATCGCAACCAAAGGCTACCAGCGCGGTACGAATATCGTGCCCCGCCGTCACTGCCGAATGGGCATCGCTGAAGTAGTAGCGGAACAGATCGCGCCGCACCGGCAGGTCGTGGTCGCCGGCCAGTTTCAGCAGGTGCCGGGACAGGTGGTAGTCGTAAGGCCCCGACGAGTCCTGCATGGCCACGCTCACTGCATGTTCGCTGGAGGCCTGCCCGGGCGCCACCGGGGCGATGTCGATGCCGACAAACTCGCTGACGTCCCAGGGCAGGGCGCCAGCCGCTCCCGAGCCGGTCTCTTCGGTGATGGTGAACAGCGGGTGGCAGTCGATCAACGGTTGGCGGCCGCTTTCCACCACGGCTTTCAGCGCCGCCAGCAGCGCTGCCACGCCGGCCTTGTCGTCCAGGTGGCGGGCGCTGATGTGGCCGCTTTCGGTGAATTCGGGCAGCGGGTCGAAGGCAACGAAATCACCGATGCTTACACCCAGCGCCTCGCAGTCGGCGCGGGTGGCGCAGTAGGCGTCCAGGCGTACCTCAACGTGCTCCCAGCTGACCGGCATCTGGTCGATGGCGGTGTTGAAAGCATGCCCGCTGGCCATCAGCGGCAGCACGCTGCCCCGGTATACGCCGGTGTCGGTGAATACGCTGACCCGGCTGCCTTCGGCGAAGCGGCTGGACCAGCAACCGACTGGCGCCAGGGCCAGGCGGCCGTTGTCCTGCAACTGGCGCACGCTGGCGCCGATGGTGTCCAGGTGAGCGGACACGGCGCGGTCGGGCGAGGTCTGGCGGCCCTTCAGGGTGGCGCGGATGGTGCCGCGGCGGGTCAGCTCGAAAGGGATGCCCAGTTCGTCCAGGCGCTCGGCCACGTAGCGCACGATGGTGTCGGTGAAACCGGTGGGGCTGGGGATGGCGAGCATCTCCAGCAGCACGCGCTTGAGATAGTCGAGATCGGGTTCGGGATGTCGGTCGGACATGGTTGGGGGACTCCTTTACTCCTGTGCCGGCCTCTTCGCGGGTAAACCCGCTCCCACAGGTCCACCAAAGCCCTCGATACTTGTGGGGTCTCTGTGGGAGCGGGTTTACCCGCGAAGAGGCCAGCAGCGGTTACGCCAAAGGCCGGCTATGCGGAAACAGCAGGTCGATAAAGCGCTCGGCGGTCGGTTGCGGTTCATGGTTGGCCAAGCCGGCACGCTCGTTGGCCTCGATGATCACGTACTCCGGTTGCCCGGCATCACGCACCATGAAGTCCAGCCCCACCACCGGGATCTCCAGCGCCCGTGCAGCGCGCACGGCGGCTTCGGCCAGCACCGGGTGCAGGCGTTCGGTCACGTCTTCCAGGGTGCCGCCGGTGTGCAGGTTGGCGGTGCGTCGCACGGCCAGGCGCTGGCCGGCGGGCAACACGTCGTCGTAGCCAAAGCCCGCCGCGCGCAGGGTGCGCTCGGTTTCGTCGTCCAGTGGAATGCGGCTTTCGCCACCGGTTGCGGCCTGGCGCCGACGGCTCTGGGCATCGATCAGCTCGCGGATGCTGTGCTTGCCATCGCCCAGCACTTGGGCTGGGTGACGGATCGCTGCCGCCACCACTTCGTAGCCGATCACCACGATGCGCAGGTCATGCCCGGCATGGAAGCTCTCCAGCAACACGCGGCTGTCGAACTGGCGGGCATGCGCCACGGCTTGGGTGATGTCGTCGATGCAGGTGAGGTTCACCGCCACGCCCTGGCCTTGCTCGCCATCGACCGGCTTGACCACCACCGCGCCATGCTCTTCGAGAAACGCCAGGTTGTCGTCGGCATTGCCGGCCAGCTGCTGCGCCGGCACCTGCAGCCCGGCATTGTGCAAGGCATGTTGGGTAAGGCGCTTGTCCTGACACAGGGTCATGGTCACGGCGCTGGTCAGGTCGCTGAGCGACTCACGGCAGCGAATGCGGCGCCCGCCCAGGCTGAGGGTGAACAGGCCGCCAGCGGCATCGTCCACTTGTACCTCAATGCCTCGACGCAGCGCTTCGTCGACGATGATGCGTGCGTAGGGGTTGAGGTCGGCTTGAGGCCCCGGCCCCAGAAACAGCTGTTCGTTGATGCCGTTCTTGCGCTTGACCGCGAAGGTCGGCAGGTTGCGAAAACCCAGCTTCTGGTAAAGGCGCTTGGCCTGGCGGTTGTCGTGCAGCACCGACAGGTCCAGGTAGGCCAGGCCGCGGCTCATGAAGTGTTCGATCAGATGGCGCACCAGCACCTCGCCCACGCCGGGGCGGGTGCAGTGCGGGTCTACCGCCAGGCACCAGAGGCTGCTGCCGTGCTCGGGGTCGTCGAACGCCTTGGCGTGGTTCAGGCCCATGACACTGCCGATCACCGCGCCGCTGTCTTCGTCCTCGGCCAGCCAGTACGCCGGGCCGCCCAGGTGCAGAGGCGTAAGCAGCTCGGCGTCCACCGGCAACATGCCGCGCGCCTGGTACAGGGTGTTGATCGCCTGCCAGTCGCCCGGGTTCTGCGCCCGGCGCACGCGAAAGCCGCGGAACACCCGCTGCGCCGGGCGGTAGTCGGTGAACCACAGGCGCAGGGTGTCGGACGGGTCGAGGAACAGTTGCTGCGGGGCCTGGGCCAGCAGCTGCTGCGGCGCGGCCACGTACAGGGCGATATCGCGCTCGCCGGGGCGTTCTTCCAGCAGGTCGGCGGCCAGGTCGGCCGGGTTGGGGTAGGTGTGGCCGATCAGCAGCCGGCCCCAGCCGCAATGTACTGCGCGCGGCTGGTCGTGGGGCTGGCTGCCGTCGCCGGCCAGGCGCGCCTGCAGGCGCTCGTAGGACGGCGCCTGGCCGCGCAGCAGGCGCTGACCGTAAGCGATTTCGTGGGCTTTCATCGGTCAGATTCCTTGTTCGCTCAGCCACAGGTTCAGCGCCGCCAGTTGCCACAGCTTGGAGCCGCGCAGCGGCGTCAACTGGCCGTGCGGGTTGCTCAGCAGGCGGTCGAGCATGGCCGGGTTGAACAGCCCACGGTCCTGGCTGGGGTCGGTCAGCAGCTCACGCACCCAGCCGAGGGTGGCGCCTTCCAGGTGCTTCAGGCCCGGTACCGGGAAGTAGCCCTTCTTGCGGTCGATCACCTCGTGCGGGATCACCCGCCGCGCCGCCTGCTTGAGCACCTGCTTGCCGCCGTCGGGCAGCTTGAAGCGTGCCGGAATGCGTGCCGAGAGCTCCACCAGGCGGTAGTCGAGGAACGGCGTGCGCGCCTCCAGGCCCCAGGCCATGGTCATGTTGTCGACCCGTTTGACCGGGTCGTCGACCAGCATCACCGTGCTATCCAGGCGCAGCGCCTTGTCTACCGCATCGGGGGCGCCAGGGCGGGCGAAATGTTCACGGACAAAGTCGCCCGCTGCGTCGCTTTCCAGCAGCCAGGGTGCCTGCACGGTGTCGCGGTACTCGGCGTGGCTGCGATCGAAGAAGGCTTCGCGGTAGGCGGTAAAGGCATCCTCTGCGCCGTCCACCTGCGGGTACCAGTGGTAGCCGGCGAACAGCTCGTCGGCGCCCTGGCCGCTTTGCACGCCCTTGCAGTGCCTGGCCACTTCCCGCGACAGCAGGTAGAAGGCGATGCAGTCATGGCTGACCATGGGTTCGCTCATGGCGCGGAAGGCGGCTGGCAACTGGTCGATGATTTCGTGCTCGGCAATGCGCAGCTGGTGGTGACGGGTGCCGTAGTGCCTGGCGATCAGGTCGGAGTACTGGAACTCGTCGCCGCGTTCGCCACCGGCATCCTCGAAACCGATGGAGAAGGTCGACAGGTCATCCACGCCCACTTCGCGCAGCAGGCCGACCAGCAGGCTGGAATCGACCCCGCCAGACAGCAGTACACCTACGTCCACTGCTGCCCGTTGGCGAATGGCCACGGCGTCGCGGGTGGCGTCGAGCACGCGGGTGGTCCAGCCTTCCAGGTCCAGCTCACGTTCATCGGGGTTGGCGCCGTAGTGCAGCTGCCACCAGGTCTGGCGTTCCACTTCGCCATGACGATCGATGCGCATCCAGGTGCCGGGTTCCAGCTTTTGCACGTTGGCCAGCAGGGTGCGTGGCGCCGGCACCACGGCGTGGAAATTCAGGTAGTGGTTGAGTGCCACCGGGTCGAGCATCGGGTCGATGTCACCACCCTTGAGCAGCGCTGGCAGGGTCGAGGCGAAGCGCAGGCGCTCGCCGTTGCGCGACAGGTACAAGGGCTTTACGCCCAGGCGGTCGCGGGCGAGGAACAGGCGCTGGTTGTCGCGTTCCCAGATGGCCAGGGCGAACATGCCATTGAGCTTGGGCAGCAGGGCCGCGCCCCAGGCGTGGTAGCCCTTCAGCAACACCTCGGTGTCGCCGTCGGACCAGAAGCTGTAGCCCAGGGCTTGCAGCTCCTGGCGCAGTTCGGGGAAGTTGTAGATGGCGCCGTTGAAGGCCAGCGACAGGCCCAGGGTGTTGTCCACCATCGGCTGGGCAGAGCCGTCGGACAGGTCCATGATTTTCAGGCGCCGGTGGCCGAGGGCGATCGGGCCTTGGCTATGGAAGCCCCAGGCATCCGGGCCGCGGGGCGCCAGGTGGTGGGTTATGCGCTCTACCGCAGCCAGGTCGGCTGGGCGAGGGGCTTGGTCGATGGGTGTAAAACGCAACTCTCCTGCTAATCCGCACATAGGTCCTTACCGGTTTTTCCGTTGGGGAGGGGGGGCCCCGGATTAGGGCACCTTAAGGAACTGACCCATGTGGTTTGCGAGAGTTTTAGATCGATCTGTTATATGGGGCTGCTGCGCAGCCCTTCGCGGGCTCGCCCGCACAGGTTCACCACAGGCCTGGGGCCTTACGCGGTCCCTGTGGGAGCTGGCTTGCCGGCGATTGGGCTGCGCAGCAGCCCCCGGCCCGATCACTTCCCACGAATCAACCTGCGCAAGGCAAACCGATTCGGGTGGCACGCCTCCGCCACCGCCCGTGGCAACGGCAGCGGTTCCCCGCATACCCACGCCGCCACCAGTTCGCCGCTCAACGGCGCCGTGATCAACCCGCGCGAGCCGTGCCCGCTGTTCACATACAACCCATCCAGCCAGGGGCAGGCCACATCCGGCACCTGCCGCGCATCCCGGCCCAGCACTGCATATGCCTGGGCGAACGCCTGCGCATCCGCCACCGGCCCGACGATCGGCAGGTAATCCGGGCTGGTGCAACGGAACGCTGCACGGCCTTCCAACTGCCCGGGGTCCAGTTCGGCGGCGCCCAGGCGCTGGGCAAGGTCGACCGAAATCTCGTCCAGCAATGCCAGGTTGCCCTGGTGCTCGGCTACCGTCGGCGCCAGGTCTGTGCTGTGGAAGTCGAAGCTCGCGCCCAAGGTGTGTTCATCGCCGCGCGGCGGCGCTACATAGCCTTCCGCACACACCACGGTGCGCAGCGCGCGGCTGCTGGGGGTGGCCGGCAGGCGGGTGATCTGCCCGCGGATGCGCTTGAGCGGCAGCTGCGCGCATGGTTCGAAGCGCAGTATGTCGGCGGCACCGGCCAGCACCACCACCGGCGCGCTGGCCAGCAAACGTTCGCCAGCCCAGGCTTGCCACTGCCCGTCGACCTTGCGCAGCTCGAGCACCTCCTGGTGCGTCAGTAGGCGAATACCCGGGTGCTGCAACTGCTGCTGGCACAGCGCCGGCGGGTGCACCCAGCCACCTTCGGGATAGAACAGCCCGCCAGCCGGCAAGGCCACACCTGCGATGGCTTCGGCTTCTGCACGTTCCAGCGAGTGCAGCAGGCCATGTTCGAAGGCCCCAGCCAGTTTGCCCTGGCGTTCGGCTTCCTTGCTGTCGAAGGCCAGTTGCAGCACGCCGCAGGCATCCCAGTCGTGGCCACGTTGCAGGCGCTGCAGCTGGCGCCGGGTATAGCCGAAACCGGCGAGGATCATCTGCGACAACGCCGTGCCATGGGCGGACAGCTTGAGGTACAGCACCCCTTGCGGGTTACCCGAAGCTTCCCGAGCCGGCGTGTCGTGGCGTTCCAGCACGGTAACCTGCCAGCCACGCCGTGCCAGGCTGGCGGCGGTGGTGCTGCCGGCGAGCCCGGCGCCTATCACCAGCGCTTCACGCGGCCCCGCAACGGCAGCCGGGCGCGTATACCATGGCGCACCGGGGCTGGGCACAGGGCCGACATAGGCGCCGCTCATCACTTCCCATTTCTTGCCGATGCCCGGCACCTTCTTCATGGCGAAGCCGGCATCGACCAGGCTGCGGCGTACCCAGCCGGTGGTGGTGAAGGTGCCTAGCACCGTGCCCGGGTGTGACAGCCGTGCCAGTTGCGCGAACAGCTCCGGGGTCCACATGTCGGGGTTCTTGGCCGGCGCGAAGCCGTCGAGGAACCACACATCGATCTGCGCATCGAGTTGCGGCAGCTGCTCCAGTACGTCGCCTATCAGCAGGGTGAGGGTGACCCGGCCGTTGTCGAAGGTGAACTGCTGGAAGCCAGGGTGCACCGCAACGTACTGCTCCAGCAGGGGCTGGCTGTAGGCCGCCAGTTCCGGCCACAGGCGTATGGCGCGGGCCAGATCGTCGCGGCCGAGGGGGTATTTTTCGACGCTGACGAAATGCAGGCGGGCCTCGGCATGGGCGTGCTGCTCGAACAGTTGCCAGGCGCAGTAGAAATTCATGCCGGTGCCGAACCCGGTTTCGCCGATCACCACGCAGGCGTGCGGGGCGAGGTTGGCAAAGCGCTCGGCCAGACGGGTTTGCCCGAGAAACACGTGCCTGGTTTCTTCGATGCCTTCGTTGACTGCGAAATAGACGTCGTCGTATTGCCGCGAATGGGGGCGGCCCTGGTCGTCCCAGTCGATCTGGGCGTGCTGGAGGAGGGTGGACATGGTTGGCTCGGTTGCAGCGGATGGGCGGATTTTATGCCATCTGAGGATTTTGCGCTGGCTGTGCCGGCCCTATCGCCGGCAAGCCAGCTCCCACAAGTACTGCACAAGCCTTCAAATCCGCTAGTCTTGCTTATCCATTGAAGGAGCCAGTGCATGTTCGAATCCGCAGAAATCGG
Organism: Pseudomonas sp. s4; assembly: GCF_046764235.1. Taxonomy (NCBI): domain Bacteria; kingdom Pseudomonadati; phylum Pseudomonadota; class Gammaproteobacteria; order Pseudomonadales; family Pseudomonadaceae; genus Pseudomonas; species Pseudomonas sp. s4. The sequence continues at coordinate 1,520,574 of NZ_CP177209.1, forward strand.
CCACAGCATCGACAAGGAGGCTTACGACGCCGAGGTACCCGCTTTGCGCGAGGCCCTGCTCGAAGCCCAGTACGAACTCAAGCAGCAGGCGCGCTTCCCGGTGATCGTGCTGATCAACGGTATCGAAGGCGCCGGCAAGGGCGAGACGGTCAAACTGCTGAACGAGTGGATGGACCCGCGCATGATCGATGTGCTCACCTTCGACCAGCAGACCGACGAAGAGCTGGCCCGCCCGCCGGCCTGGCGCTACTGGCGGGCCCTGCCACCCAAGGGGCGGATGGGCGTGTTCTTCGGCAACTGGTACAGCCAGATGCTGCAGGGGCGGGTGCACGGGGTGTTCAAGGATGCCGTGCTCGACCAGGCCATCACCGGCGCCGAACGCCTGGAAGAGATGCTGTGCGACGAAGGTGCGTTGATCATCAAGTTCTGGTTCCACCTGTCCAAGAAGCAGATGAAGGCGCGGCTGAAATCGCTCAAGGACGACCCGCTGCACAGCTGGAAGATCAGCCCGCTGGACTGGCAGCAGTCGGAAACCTACGACCGTTTCGTGCGCTTTGGTGAGCGCGTGCTGCGCCGCACCAGCCGCGACTACGCGCCATGGCATGTCATTGAGGGCGTCGATCCGAACTACCGCAGCCTGGCGGTAGGGCGCATCCTGCTGGAAAGCCTGCAGGCGGCACTGGACAACAATCCCAAAGGCAAGCACCAGGGCAACGTCGCCCCGCTGGGCCGCAGCATCGACCAGCGCAGCCTGCTCGGCGCGCTGGACATGACCCTGCGCCTGGACAAGTCCGACTACCAGGAGCAACTGGTCACCGAGCAGGCCCGCCTGGCCGGCCTGCTGCGCCACAAGCACATGCGTCGGCATGCCTTGGTGGCGGTGTTCGAAGGCAACGACGCTGCCGGCAAAGGGGGCGCCATCCGCCGCGTGGCGGCAGCGCTGGACCCGCGCCAGTACCGCATCGTGCCCATTGCCGCGCCCACTGAAGAAGAGCGCGCGCAGCCATACCTGTGGCGGTTCTGGCGGCACATTCCGGCGCGTGGCAAGTTCACCATCTTCGACCGTTCCTGGTATGGCCGGGTGCTGGTGGAACGTGTGGAAGGCTTCTGCAGCCCGGCCGACTGGATGCGTGCCTACAGCGAGATCAACGATTTCGAGGAACAGCTGGTGAATGCCGGCACGGTGGTGGTCAAGTTCTGGCTGGCGATCGACCAGCAGACCCAGCTGGAGCGTTTCGAAGAGCGCGAGCAGATCCCGTTCAAGCGTTACAAGATCACCGAGGATGACTGGCGCAACCGCGACAAGTGGGACGACTATGTCCAGGCGGTGGGCGACATGGTCGACCGCACCAGCACCGAGATTGCGCCGTGGACGCTGGTGGAGGCCAACGACAAGCGCTGGGCGCGGGTGAAGGTGTTGCGCACCATCAACCAGGCGCTTGAGGCGGCGTTTGCCAGGGACAAGAAATAGCCAGGCTTGTTGGTTGCCTGTTCTGGCCTCTTCGCGGGCACGCCCGCTCCCACAGGATTTGCACACACTCTGAATCTTGTGGGGTCCCAGTGGGAGCGGGCGTGCCCGCGAAAGGGCCAGAACAGGCAGCACACCTGCCAAGCCATGCCGCAGAAGAATGACCTGATGAATTCTTTTCCCGGCACCCACCACCGTCCCCGCCCTCCAAGCCCGTAGAATTCAACCACCCCCACCACGGGCTCGATCGAGGATTTTATGCACACCATTACCGGCCGCTGGGGCTATGGCCTTTTCCTGGCACTTTTGACGGCGTTGCTCTGGGGCATCCTGCCGATCAAGCTCAAGCAGGTGCTGCAAGTGGTCGACCCGGTCACCGTCACCTGGTACCGCCTGCTGGTCTCCGGCGGCCTGCTGTTCGCCTGGCTGGCCGCCAAGCGCAGGCTGCCTTCCTTCAGCAAGCTGACGCCCAAGCGCAAAGGCCTGGTGGTAGTGGCCGTGCTTGGCCTGATGGGCAACTACGTGCTGTACCTGATTGGCCTGAACCTGCTCAGCCCGGGCACTGCGCAACTGGTCGTGCAGATCGGCCCGGTGCTGTTGCTGGTGGCCAGCGTGTTCGTGTTCCGCGAACGCTTCAGCCTGGGGCAGGGCGTGGGCCTGCTGATCCTGCTGGCGGGGTTCGGGCTGTTTTTCAACCAGCGCCTGGAAGAGCTGCTGACCTCGCTCGGCACCTATACCACCGGCGTGCTGACCATCCTGTTGGCCACCAGCGTCTGGGTGTTCTATGCGCTCAGCCAGAAGCAGTTGCTGACGGTGTGGCATTCGCAGCAGGTAATGATGGTGATCTACCTCAGTTGCGCCGCGCTGCTGACACCCTGGGCCCACCCGTTGGAGGCGTTGCAGCTGACCCCGGTGCAAGGCTGGCTGTTGCTGGCCTGTTGCCTGAACACCCTGGTGGCCTATGGCGCGTTCGCCGAGGCGCTGGCGCACTGGGAGGCGTCGCGGGTGAGTGCCACGCTGGCGCTGACCCCGCTGGTGACCTTTGTCGCGGTGGCACTGGCGGCGTTGGTCTGGCCTGATTATGTGCACGCCGAGGACATCAATGCCCTGGGCTATGTGGGGGCGGTGACCGTGGTGCTGGGCTCGGCGCTGGTGGCACTGGGGCCTTCGCTGGTGGCCGGGTGGCGCGCCCGCAAGTTCAAGAGGGTTGCGCGCTCTGTGTAGGAGCGGCCTTGTGTCGCGATGGGCTGCGCAGCAGCCCCAGAAATCTATGTTGCTGCCGAGATTTCTGGGGCTGCTGCGCAGCCCATCGCGACACAAGGCCGCTCCTACAGGGGAGCGCGGTCTCTGAGCTGTCAGCCTTTGCCCCCCGGAGCCAGCATGTTCTCCGGCCTCACCCACTGGTCGAACTGCTCATTGGTCAGGTACTTCAATTCCAGTGCCGCCTCGCGCAAGGTCTTGCCTTCGCCATAGGCCTTCTTGGCAATTTCCGCTGCCTTGTCATAGCCAATATGCGGGTTCAACGCCGTCACCAGCATCAGCCCCCGTTCCAGGTGCGCCGCCATCTGCTCGGCATCCGGCTCGATGCCCGCCACGCAGTGCTGCTGGAAGTTGCGGCAGCCGTCAGCCAGCAATTCGATCGACTGCAGCAAGTTGTGGATGATCACCGGCTTGAACACGTTCAGTTGCAAATGCCCCTGGCTGGCGGCAAAGCCGATCGCCGCGTCGTTGCCCAGCACCTGACAGGCCAGCATCGACAGCGCCTCGCACTGGGTAGGGTTGACCTTGCCTGGCATGATCGAGCTGCCCGGCTCGTTGGCCGGCAGGCGTACCTCGGCCAACCCGGCGCGCGGGCCGGAACCCAGCAGGCGCAGGTCATTGGCGATTTTCATCAGGGCCACGGCCAGGGTCTTCAGGGCGCCGGCCAGGCTGGTCAGTGGCTCGTGGCCGGCGAGGGCAGCGAACTTGTTCGGCGCAGTGACGAACGGCAAGCCGGACAGCGCCGCCAGCTCGGCGGCGATGGCTTCGGCAAAACCGTGCGGGGCGTTGAGCCCGGTGCCCACGGCAGTGCCGCCCTGAGCCAGCTCGCACACTGCCGGCAGGGTGGCGCGGATGGCACGCTGGGCGTAGTCGAGTTGGGCGACGAAGGCCGATACCTCCTGGCCGAAGGTGATCGGCGTGGCGTCCATCATGTGCGTGCGACCGGTCTTTACCAGCTTGTGGTGGCGTGCCGACAGCTCGGCCAGCCCCGAGGACAGCTCTGCAATGGCCGGCAGCAGCTTGTCGTGCACCGCCTGCGCCGCAGCGATATGCATGGCGGTGGGGAAGCAGTCGTTGGAGCTCTGCGAGCGGTTGACGTGGTCGTTGGGGTGTACGGGCGCCTTGCCGCCACGGCCGTTGCCGGCCAGCTCATTGGCCCGCCCGGCGATCACTTCGTTCACGTTCATGTTGCTCTGGGTGCCGCTGCCGGTCTGCCAGACCACCAGCGGGAACTGGTCGTCATGCTCGCCGTCCAGCACTTCGTCGGCGGCCTGTTCGATCAGCCGGGCGATGTCGGCCGGCAAGTCGCCGTTACGGTCGTTGACGCGTGCCGCGGCCTTCTTGATCAGCGCCAGGGCATGCAGCACCGCGATGGGCATGCGTTCCTTGCCAATGGCGAAGTTGATCAGCGAACGCTGGGTCTGCGCACCCCAGTAGGCGTCCTCAGGAACTTCGACCGGGCCCAGGCTGTCTGTCTCGATACGGCTCATTCTGTACTCACTCCCTTGTAGTTCGAAATCGCAGTTTAGGCCCTGATTCGACCGAGCGGTTCAGTCGCTCGTCGTGCCACTTGAGCACATCGCCACCACGGCGCAGAATGCTCTACTCTGAGGTACCCGCCTCCCTCTCTTCTGAAGGAAATGCAATGACCCGTCTCCGTGTCCTTTGTGCCGCCGTTGCCCTGGCTTGCGCCAGCGGCCAGGTACTCGCTGCCACCGCCAGCCACAACGCTGCTGCCGAGAAATTCCTGACCCTGGCCAACGCCGACAAGCTGGGCACCCCGGTGTACATGCAGGTCCAGCAGATGTTCGCCCAACGTTTCGCCCAGACCAAGGCCCCGGCCACCAAGCAGCCGGTGCTGGAAAGCTACCAGGCCAAGGCCAACGCCGCGCTGGACAACGCCATCGGCTGGAACAAGCTGAAGCCGAAGATGGTCGACCTGTACACCCAGACCTTCACCGAGCAGGAGCTCAAGGACCTGGTCAAGTTCTACGAATCGCCGCTGGGCAAGAAAGTGCTGCGCGAAATGCCCAAGGTCACCCAGCAGTCGGCCCAGCTGACCCAGCAGAGCCTGGAGCCAGCGGTACCGGTGGTGAACAAGCTGCTGGACGACATGACCAAGGAACTGGACCCGAACGCTGGCAAGGCCGCCGCCCCGGCGAAGAAGTGAGTACGCCGCGATGACCATGCAACAGCGTATCGAACAGCAGTTGGCCGCCCTGGCGCCGCAACACCTGCAAGTGCTCAATGAAAGCCACATGCACAGTCGTGGTCAGGAGACCCACTACAAGGCAGTGATCGTCAGCGAGCAGTTTGCCGGGTTGAACAGCGTCAAGCGCCACCAGAAGGTGTACGCCACCATGGGTGAGCTGATGGGGCAGATCCATGCCCTGGCCATCCACACCTACACCGCCGAAGAGTGGGCCAAGGTCGGCGTTGCACCGGCCTCGCCGGTGTGTGCGGGCGGCGGGCACTGAAACCTTGCTGTTGTTCTGGTAGAATCCGCAGCATTCCGGGGGCCGCTTTGCGGCCCATTCGCGGCACAAGGCCGCTCCTACAGGGATAGCGCAGCCCGTCGGCTGGTGCATTCCCCTGTGGGAGCGGCCTTGTGCCGCGAATGGGGCGCAAAGCGCCCCCTGCTTTTTTGTCACACTGTCAAACCCGGTCCGCCCCTTACGAGGGCAACCACCTGGAGAACCTGCTTCATGTCCCAACCCATCGTCGTCGCGGCGCTGTACAAGTTCGTCACCCTGGAAGACTACGTCGAGCTGCGCGAGCCGCTGCTCAAGACCATGCTCGACAACAACGTCAAAGGCACCCTGCTGCTGGCCCACGAGGGCATCAACGGCACCGTGTCGGCCACCCGCGAAGGCATCGACGGCCTGCTGGCCTGGCTGCGCAACGATCCGCGCCTGGCCGATGTCGACCACAAGGAGTCGTACTGCGACGAACAGCCGTTCTACCGCACCAAGGTCAAGCTCAAGAAAGAGATCGTAACCCTCGGCGTACCGGGCGTGGACCCGAACCAGGCGGTCGGCACCTACGTCGAGCCCAAGGACTGGAACGCGCTGATCAGCGACCCGGAAGTGCTGCTGATCGACACCCGCAACGACTACGAAGTGGCCATCGGCACCTTCAAGGGCGCCATCGACCCGAAGACCGAAACCTTCCGCGAGTTCCCCGACTACATCAAGGCCAACTTCGACCCCAGCAAGCACAAGAAGGTTGCCATGTTCTGCACCGGCGGTATCCGTTGCGAAAAAGCCTCCAGCTACATGCTCGGTGAAGGCTTCGAGGAGGTCTATCATCTTAAGGGCGGCATCCTGAAATACTTCGAGGAAGTGCCTCAGGAAGAAAGCCTGTGGGACGGCGACTGCTTCGTCTTCGACAACCGCGTCACGGTGCGCCATGACCTGAGCGAAGGCGAGTACGACCAGTGCCACGCCTGCCGCCACCCGATCAACGCAGAGGAGCGCGCGTCCGAGCACTATTCGCCAGGGGTCAGCTGCCCGCACTGCTGGGACACCCTGAGCGAGAAGACCCGGCGTAGCGCCATCGACCGGCAGAAGCAGATCGAGCTGGCCAAGGCCCGCAACCTGCCGCACCCGATCGGTTACAACTACAAAGCCGAGGCTTGATGCATGTCTGCACGCCTGATCTATGTGATGGACCCGATGTGCTCCTGGTGCTGGGGTTTCGCACCCGTGGCAGCGGCCCTGATCGCCCAGGCGCGTGACGCAGGCGTGCCCACCCGCCTGGTGCCAGGCGGGCTGCGTACCGGCGGCAGTGCCCTGGACAGCTCTACCCGCAAGTACATCCTTGAACACTGGCAGGCGGTGGCCGACGCCACCGGCCAGCCGTTCCGCTTCGAGGGGGCCATGCCCGACGGCTTCGTCTACGACACCGAGCCGGCCTGCCGTGCCCTGGTCACCGCCCGCGAGCTGGACGCCGAACGCGTCTGGCCGCTGCTGGCGCTGATCCAGCGTTCGTTCTACGAGCAGGGCGTGGACGTCACCATTGCGCCGCATCTGGTCGACCTGGCCGAACAGGCAGGCTTCGACCGCACCGTGTTCGCCGAGGCCTTCGCCTGTGCCGACACCCGCGCCGCCACCGCAGCCGATTTCAGCTGGGCCCAGGACCTGGGCATCGCCGGTTTCCCGACCTTGCTGGCCGAACGCAATGGCCAACTGGCCCTGCTGACCAACGGCTATCAGCCGCTGGAGCGCCTGCAACCCTTGCTCGGCCGCTGGCTGCAGCAGGCCGCCTGTGCTTGATGTGCCTGGGTCACCCGACCCGGTGCCGGGCAAGCCTCACACTGCGGCCGATCGACTGAGCTGGGCGGAAATCCGCCGCCTGGCCCTGCATCACAAGAAAAACCTCTGGTCCGCCAACTTCATCGCCGTATTGGCGGCCTGCTGCAGCGTGCCCATCCCGCTGTTGCTGCCGCTGCTGGTGGACGAAGTGCTGCTGGGCCATGGCGATGCCGCGCTGAAGTGGATGAATCACCTGCTGCCATCCAGCTGGCAGGTGGCCGCGGGCTACATCGGCCTGATGTTGCTGCTGACCCTGTGCCTGCGCCTGGCCGCCCTGGCGTTCAACGTGATCCAGGCCAAGCTGTTCGCCGGCCTGGCCAAGGACATCGTCTACCGCCTACGCATTCGCCTGATCGAGCGGCTCAAGCGCATCTCGCTGAAGGAGTACGAAAGCCTGGGCAGCGGCACGGTGACCACCCACCTGGTCACCGACCTGGACACCCTCGACAAGTTCGTCGGCGAAACCCTGAGCCGCTTCCTGGTGGCCATGCTGACCCTGACCGGCACGGCGGCCATCCTGATCTGGATGCACTGGCAGCTGGCCATGCTGATATTGCTGTTCAACCCGCTGGTGATCTATTTCACCGTGCAGTTGGGCAAGCGCGTCAAGCACCTGAAAAAGCTCGAGAACGACAGCACCGCACGCTTTACCCAGGCGCTGGCGGAAACCCTCGACGCCATTCAGGAAATTCGCGCCGGTAACCGCCAGGGCTACTTCCTCGGTCGCCTTGGCCTGCGCGCCCGCGAAGTGCGGGACTATGCCGTGGACTCGCAGTGGAAGAGCGATGCCAGCGGCCGCGCCAGTGGCCTGCTGTTCCAGTTCGGCATCGATATCTTCCGTGCCGCGGCCATGCTCACCGTGCTGTTCTCCGACCTGTCGATCGGCCAGATGCTGGCGGTATTCAGCTACCTGTGGTTCATGATCGGCCCGGTGGAGCAACTGCTCAACCTGCAATACGCCTACTACGCCGCCGGCGGCGCATTGAGCCGCCTCAACGAGCTGCTGGCACGTGCCGACGAGCCGCAGTACCCGGCGGCCAGCAACCCGTTCGCCGGCCGCGAGACGGTAGGTATCGAAGTACGCGACCTGCGCTTTGCCTATGCCGACGAGCCGGTGCTCGAGCACCTCGACCTGTCCATCGCCCCGGGCGAGAAGGTGGCGATAGTCGGCGCCAGCGGTGGCGGCAAGAGCACCCTGGTGCAGCTGTTGCTGGGGCTTTACAGCGCCCAGGCCGGCACCATCCGCTTTGGCGGTGCCAGCCTGCAGGAAATCGGCCTGGAAACCCTGCGTGAAAACGTCGCGGTGGTGTTGCAGCACCCTTCGCTGTTCAACGACACCGTGCGCGCCAACCTGACCATGGGCCGTGACTGCAGCGACGAGGCCTGCTGGCAGGCACTGCGCATCGCCCAGCTGGACGCCACCATCGCCGCCTTGCCGCAGGGCCTGGACAGTGTGGTGGGGCGCTCCGGCGTGCGCTTGTCCGGTGGCCAGCGCCAGCGCCTGGCCATTGCCCGCATGGTGCTGGCCGAACCCAAGGTGGTGATCCTCGACGAAGCCACCTCGGCCCTGGATGCCGCCACCGAATACAACCTGCACCAAGCCCTGGCGCGCTTCCTCAGCGGCCGCACCACACTGATCATCGCCCACCGCCTGTCGGCGGTGAAACAGGCCGACCGGGTGCTGGTGTTCGACGGCGGGCATGTGGCCGAGGATGGCGACCACCAGCAGCTGATTGCCGAGGGTGGGTTGTATGCCAAGCTTTACGGGCACCTGCAGCAGAGCTGAATTTGTGGCTGCCTGTGCGGGCCCTATCGCCGGCAAGCCAGCTCCCACAGGATTACCACAGGCCTGAGCGTTGTGGGGTACCTGTGGGAGCTGGCTTGCCGGCGATAGGGCCGGGAAGGCCGTGCGAAAACCCCCGGGTTTCCTGTCATAAAAAACCCAACCGCGAGGATGGCAAATGGCCTACGCTGTGCTTTGTCTGGGTTGATTTGCGCCTTATCTGCTCTGTGACAGGGACTCCATGAAGGGACATCGCACTCTAGAAGCGCCAAAGTTGCTCGGCATCACCTGGCCCTTCATCGCCGTTGTGGTCTTCCAGGTAGCCTTGGGCAGCCTGAGCCTTTATACGCTCTCGGCCGTGCGTGCCTACGTCGCGGGCGAAAGCCTGTGGTCCAAGGCGCAGAAAGACGCCATCTACTACCTCAACCTGTACGCCGAAACCCGCGACGACAGCACCTATCAGCGCTATCGCCAGGCCATCACCGTGCCCCAGGGCGACCACCAACTGCGCGAAGTGATGGACCAGCCCAGCCCCGACCTGGATGCCGCACGCCAGGCCGTGCTGCAAGGCGGTAACCACCCCGACGATGTCGAGCGGATCATCTGGTTCTACCGTAACTTTCGCAACGTAAGCTACATGCAGACGGCCATCGACTACTGGGACATCGGCGACGACTACCTGGGCAAGCTGGATATGCTGGCCGTGGAAATGCGCAGCAGCTTCGCCGCTGGCTCGGTCGACGCCCGCACAATAAGCGACTGGAAGGCGCGCATCGTCACCATCAACGAAGGGGTAACCCCGGCCGCCAAGGCGTTCAGCGATGCCTTGGGCGAAGGCTCGCGCATGCTGCTGCGGGTGCTGCTTATCACCAACCTGCTGACCGCGATGTTCCTGATTGCCATTGCCTGGCGCCGCTCCAGCAAGCTGCTGGCCCAGCGCCAGGCCTTTGCCAGCGCCCTGCAAGAAGAAAAGGAGCGGGCGCAGATTACCCTGCAGGCCATTGGCGATGCGGTGATTACCACCGATGTGGAGGGCAGTATCGGCTACATGAACCCGGCCGCCGAACAACTGACCCACTGGCAGGCCGGCCAAGCCCAGGGCCTGCCGTTGTCGGCGCTGTTCAGCCTGGTGGACGAGCAGGCCGAGGAAGACGGCCGCAGCCTGGTCGAGCAGGTGCTCAGCGGCAGCCTCAAGGGTGGCGCCGAGCATGCCCGGCTGATCCAGCGCCTGGACGGCAGTACTGTGTCGGTCAACCTGGTCGGCTCGCCGATCGTCAATGACGGCCAGGTCAGCGGTATCGTGCTGGTGCTGCACGACATGACCCAGGAGCGCCAGTACATCGCCAACCTGTCCTGGCAGGCGACCCATGACGCCCTGACCGGCCTGGCCAACCGCCGCGAGTTCGAATACCGCCTGGAGCAGGCGCTCAATGACCTGGCGCGCCAGGCCGGGCGGCATTCGCTGATGTTCCTGGACCTCGACCAGTTCAAGCTGGTCAACGATACCTGCGGGCATGCCGCCGGCGACGAGCTGCTGCGGCACATCTGCGCCGTGCTGCAGTCCGGCCTGCGCGAGGGCGATACCCTGGCCCGGCTGGGTGGTGACGAATTTGGCGTGCTGCTGGAAAACTGCCCGCCCGACCAGGCCGAGCGCATTGCCGAGCAGCTGCGCCAGCTGGTGCAGAGCCTGCATTTCGTGTGGAAAGGGCGGCCGTTCGTCACCACCGTCAGTGTCGGCCTGGTGCACATGGCCCAGTCCCCCGGCACCCTCGAAACCTCGCTGCGCGCCGCCGACATGGCTTGCTACATGGCCAAGGAACAGGGCCGCAACCGCGTGCAGGTGTACCATGCCGACGACAGCGAGCTGTCCATGCGCTTTGGTGAAATGGCCTGGATCCAGCGCTTGCACGTGGCCCTGGAAGAAAACCGCTTCTGTCTGTACGCCCAGGAAATCGCCCCGCTGAAAACCTTCGAAGGCCCCGGCCATATCGAGATCCTGCTGCGCCTGCACGACGAAAGCGGGCGTACCATCCTGCCCAGCAGTTTCATCCCGGCGGCCGAGCGCTACGGCCTGATGACCGCGCTGGACCGCTGGGTGGTGCGCAATGTGTTTCTGGTCATCCGCCAGTGCCTGGACGAAGGGCGCGAGGGGCCGCTGTCGATCTGCGCGATCAACCTGTCGGGGTCGAGCATTGGCGATGACAAGTTCCTCGAATACTTGCAACGCCTGTTCGTCGAATACGCCATTCCGCCACGGATGATCTGTTTCGAAATCACCGAAACCAGCGCCATAGCCAACCTTGGCAGCGCCATCCGTTTCATCAACGAGTTGAAGGGGCTGGGTTGTCGCTTCTCGCTCGACGATTTCTGCGCCGGCATGTCGTCGTTCGCCTATCTCAAGCATTTGCCCGTGGATTACCTGAAGATCGACGGGAGTTTCGTCAAGGACATGCTCGACGACCCGGTCAACCGGGCCATGGTCGAGGTCATCAACCACATCGGTCACGTAATGGGCAAGCGCACCATTGCCGAATTCGTCGAAACACCCTTGATCGAGCAGGCCTTGCAGGAAATCGGCGTGGATTATGCCCAGGGCTACCTCATCGAACGCCCTCAGGTGTTCACCTGTGACAGTCTGCAGCGCCAACGGATCGCCGCCCGGCCTCTGTTGCAGCGGGCACCTGGCACGTTTCGCTAGCTAGAAATCACAAGGATCAAGGAGCTGAAAGTGTTTGACGCATTCGTTCGTATCGGGCCTTTGATGGATCCCGCCAGCTACCCCCAATGGGCCCAGCAACTGATTGAAGACTGCCGCGAGAGCAAGCGCCGGGTAGTCGAGCATGAGTTCTACGCGCGCCTGCGCGATGGCCAGTTGAAGCAATCGACCATTCGCCAGTACCTGATCGGTGGCTGGCCGGTGGTGGAGCAGTTCTCGCTGTACATGGCCCACAACCTGACCAAGACCCGCTATGGCCGGCACCAGGGCGAAGACATGGCGCGGCGCTGGCTGATGCGCAACATCCGTGTCGAGCTCAACCACGCCGACTATTGGGTGAACTGGTGCCAGGCGCATGGCGTGCACCTGCACGAGCTGCAGGCCCAGGAAGTGCCGCCTGAACTGAACGGCCTGAACGACTGGTGCTGGCGCGTGTGCGCCACCGAGAACCTGGCCATTTCCATGGCGGCGACCAACTACGCCATCGAAGGTGCGACCGGTGAATGGTCGGCGGTGGTGTGCTCCACCGACACCTATGCGCTGGGCTTCCCGGAGGACCAGCGCAAGCGGGCGATGAAGTGGCTGAAGATGCATGCCCAGTATGACGACGCGCACCCGTGGGAGGCGCTGGAGATCATCTGTACGCTGGCTGGCGAGAACCCGACCCTGGGGCTGCGCAATGAACTGCGCAAGGCGATTTGCAAGAGCTACGACTGCATGTACCTGTTCCTGGAACGGTGCATGCAGCTGGAAGGGCGCCAGCAAGGGCGCATGCGCCCGGTGTTGGCAGCGGGGTAGGCCCGGGGGCCGCCATGCGGCCCATCGCGACACAAGGCCGCTCCTACAGGGGATCGCATACCCATGTAGGAGCGGCCTTGTGCCGCGATGGGCTGCAAAGCAGCCCCGGCAATTCCAAGCCTTACTGGGCGTTGAACGCCTGCCCATTCACCCCTTTGCTGTCCGGCCCCATCAGGTACAGGTATACCGGCATGATCTCTTCCGGCAGCGGGTTGTTCTGCGGGTTTTCGCTAGGGTAGGCTTGTGCCCGCATCGCCGTGCGCGTGGCACCGGGGTTGATGCTGTTGGAGCGCACTGGTGCCACGCCTTCCAGTTCATCGGCCAGGGTTTGCATCAGGCCCTCGGTGGCGAACTTGGACACGCCATAGGCGCCCCAGTAGGCCCGGCCCTTGCGCCCGACGCTGCTGCTGGTGAACACCACCGAAGCGTCTTCCGACAGCTTCAGCAGCGGCAGCAGGGTGCTGGTGAGCATGAAGGTGGCATTGACGTTGATGTGCATCACGCGCATGAAGTTGTCACCCGACAGCTGCTCCAGCGGCGTACGCGGGCCGATGATCGAAGCGTTGTTCAGCAGGCCGTCGAGGCGGCCGAACTGGTCTTCGATCATTACCGCCAGTTCGTCGTACTGGTGGGGCAGGGCGGTTTCCAGATTGAACGGGATCACCACCGGTTGCGGGTGCCCGGCGGCTTCGATCTGGTCGTAGATCTCGTTGAGGTTGGCCTCGGTCTTGCCCAGCAGCAGCACGGTAGCGCCCAGCGCCGCGTAGGCCTTGGCGGCAGCGGCGCCGATGCCGCGGCCGGCACCGGTAACCAGGATGACCCGGCCTTGCAGCAGGTCGGGGCGGGCGGTGTAGTCGAACATGGTAGGTCCTTCGAGTTCGTTGGCGCGGCACAGCCCCTGTGGGAGCGGGTGAACCCGCTCCCACAGGGGCTGTGCCGCGGTCTAGACGGGGTTCAGCAGTCGCACAGCGCGCTGTCGATCACCTTGCGCAGTTCCAGCGGGTGGTCCACCACCACATCGGCGCCCCAGTTGTTGGGGTTGTCCTCTGGATGAATATAGCCGTAGCGCACCGCTGCCGTGCGAGTGCCGGCGTCGCGGCCAGACTCGATGTCGCGCAGGTCGTCGCCGACGAACAGTACGCTGGCCGGGTCCAGGCCGAGGGTCTTGCAGGCGAGGATCAGCGGCTCGGGGTCGGGCTTGCTGTTCTTGACGTGGTCCGGGCAGATGAGCAGCGCCGAACGCTCGGCCAGGCCCAGTTGCTGCATGATCGGCTCGGCGAAGCGCACCGGCTTGTTGGTGACCACACCCCACAGCAGGTTGCCTTTCTCGATGTCGGCCAACAGCTCGGCCATGCCGTCGAACAGCTTGCTGTGCACCGCGCAGTCACGCTGGTAGCGCTCGAGGAACTCAAGGCGCAGGGCTTCGAAGCCCTCGGCCTCCGGGCTGATGGCGAAGGTTGCGGCGACCATCGCCCGGGCGCCGCCGGAGATCACGTCGCGGATCAGCTTGTCATCGACGGCCGGCAGGCCGCGCTCGGCGAGCATGGCCTGGCAGATGGCGATGAAGTCCGGCGCCGTGTCGAGCAAGGTGCCGTCCATGTCGAAGAGTACTGCTCGCAAACTCATGTTTATTCCTCGCGCAGGGTCTGGACCATGTAGTTGACGTCGACGTCGCTGCTGAGCTTGTAGTGCTTGGTCAGTGGGTTGTAGGTCAGGCCGATGATGTCTTTCACCTGCAGGCCGGCAACGCGGCTCCAGGCGCCCAGCTCGGACGGGCGGATGAACTTCTTGAAGTCGTGGGTGCCGCGCGGCAGCATCTTCAGGATGTACTCGGCGCCGACGATGGCCAGCAGGTAGGCCTTGGGGTTGCGGTTGATGGTGGAGAAGAACACCTGGCCGCCAGGCTTGACCATGCGGTAGCAGGCGCGGATGACCGAAGACGGGTCGGGCACGTGCTCGAGCATTTCCAGGCAGGTGACCACGTCGAACTGTTCGGGCATTTCCTCGGCCAGGGCTTCGGCGGTGATCTGCCGGTATTCCACCTGCACGCCCGACTCCAGCTGGTGCAGCTGGGCCACCGCCAGTGGCGCCTCGCCCATGTCGATGCCGGTGACCGTGGCGCCGCGCAGGGCCATCGCCTCGCTGAGGATGCCGCCGCCGCAACCCACGTCCAGCACCTTCTTGCCGGCGAGGCTGACGCGCTCGTCGATCCAGTTGACGCGCAGCGGGTTGATTTCGTGCAGCGGCTTGAACTCGCTTTCGCGGTCCCACCAGCGGTGGGCCAGCGCTTCGAACTTGGCGATTTCGGCGCGGTCGACGTTGCTCATTAGAACAGTCCTCTGAAACTTCGCAAAATTGCGCCGGAGTATACCCGAGCGCTCGGCCCCGAGGGTCGCTATAATCGCCGGCTTTTGATATCCGAACGACGGGGAGAGGCGATGCGCGAGCGACTTTTGGCGGCGGAGAAGGTGACCGGGATCCGCTGGCAGGGCGGCGTCCTGCACCTGCTCGACCAGCGCCTGCTGCCGTCGGAAGAGTGCTGGCTGGCCTGCGACAATGTCGCGCAGGTAGCAGCGGCGATCCGCGACATGGCCGTGCGCGGCGCCTCGGCCATCGGCATTGCCGCGGCCTATGGCCTGGTGCTGGCCCTGGAAGAGCGGCTGGCCGAGGGCGGCGACTGGGAAATGGACCTGGAGGAAGACTTCCTTGTCCTGGCTGAAGCGCGCCCTACCGCCGCCAACCTGTTCTGGGCGCTGAACCGCATGCGTGAGCGCCTGCAGCGCCTGCGTCCGGAGGAAGACGTGCTGGCTGCACTGGAGGCCGAGGCGGTGGCCATCCACGAGAGCGATCGCGAGGCCAACCTGACCATGGCCCAGCACGGTATCGAGCTGATCCGCCGCCACCAGGGCAACGCCCAGATCCTGCTCACCTATGGCAACGCCGGTGCTCTGGCCTGTGGTGGTTTCGGTACCGCGCTGGGGGTGATCCGTGCCGGTTACCTGGAGGGCATGGTCGAGCGTGTATACGCCGGCGAGACCCGCCCCTGGCTGCATGGCTCGCGCCTGACCGCCTGGGAACTGGCCAACGAAGGCATCCCGGTGACCCTGTGCGCCGACTCGGCGCTGGCCCACCTGATGAAGAGCAAGGGCATCACCTGGGTGGTGGTGGGCGCGGACTGCATCGCCGCCAACGGCGATGTGGCCAGCAAGATCGGCACCTATCAGCTGGCGGTCAGCGCCATGCATCACGGCGTACGGTTCATGGTGGTGGCGCCGAGCACCAGCATCGACCTGAACCTGGCCACGGGCGAGGACATCCCGCTGGAAGAGCGCGCTGCCGACGAGTTGCTGGACATTGGCGGCACCCGCGTGGCGCCGGATGTCGAGGTGTTCAACCCGGTATTCGACGTGACCCCTGCCGACCTGATCGACGTGATCGTGACCGAGCGCGGCATCGTCGAGCGGCCGGATGCCGCCAAGCTGGCGCAATTGATCTGCCGCAAGCGGCTGCACTGATATTCGTAGTGCCTGTGCCGGCCTCTTCGCGGGTAAACCCGCTCCCACAGGGATAGCACAAGGCCTGAGGGCGGTGGTGTACCTGTGGGAGCGGGTTTACCCGCGAAGAGGCCGGCACAGGCTATAAAAAATCCAGATTTACCCTTGTGTGAGGCCACCTGCCACATCTCCCCACCGCCCCTGCCTTTGTGATAACATCCGGCAGTTTCCAAGACCGCCCACCACGGCGGCCTTCATTGCGCAGATCCATGGCACAACTCATTGATTTGTCGTAAGTCGTCGCACCCTTATGCGCTGCGGCGG
This sequence comes from Pseudomonas sp. s4, assembly GCF_046764235.1. NCBI lineage: Bacteria > Pseudomonadati > Pseudomonadota > Gammaproteobacteria > Pseudomonadales > Pseudomonadaceae > Pseudomonas > Pseudomonas sp. s4. The sequence goes on from NZ_CP177209.1 coordinate 1,536,730, forward strand.
CGAGCTTCGTTCGGCCCTTGATGGAGCTGCGAAGTTTCACCAGAAAAAGGAATCAGGCTTCTCATGGGCGAACTGGCCAAAGAAATCCTCCCGGTCAATATCGAAGACGAACTGAGACAGTCTTACCTCGACTACGCGATGAGCGTGATTGTCGGGCGAGCGCTGCCCGATGCGCGTGACGGCTTGAAGCCCGTGCATCGTCGCGTTCTCTATGCGATGAGCGAACTGGGCAACGACTGGAACAAGCCGTACAAGAAATCCGCCCGTGTGGTCGGTGACGTGATCGGTAAGTACCACCCGCACGGCGACATCGCGGTCTACGACACCATCGTGCGTATGGCCCAGCCGTTCTCGCTGCGCTACCTGCTGGTCGACGGCCAGGGCAACTTCGGTTCGGTGGACGGCGACAACGCCGCAGCCATGCGATACACCGAAGTGCGCATGGCCAAGCTGGCCCACGAGCTGCTGGCCGACCTGCACAAGGAGACCGTCGACTGGGTGCCCAACTACGACGGCACCGAGCAGATCCCGGCGGTCATGCCGACCCGTATTCCCAACCTGCTGGTCAACGGTTCCAGCGGTATTGCCGTAGGCATGGCGACCAACATCCCGCCGCACAACCTCGGCGAGGTCATCGATGGCTGCCTGGCACTCATCGACAACCCCGAAGTCACCATCGATGAGCTGATGCAGCACATCCCTGGCCCGGACTTCCCGACTGCCGGCCTGATCAATGGTCGCCAGGGCATCATCGAGGCCTATCGCACCGGCCGTGGCCGCATCTACATGCGCGCCCGTTCCGAGATCGAAGATATCGACAAGGTCGGTGGTCGCCAGCAGATCGTGGTTACCGAGCTGCCGTACCAGCTGAACAAGGCTCGTCTGATCGAAAAGATCGCCGAGCTGGTCAAAGAGAAGAAGATCGAAGGCATCACCGAGCTGCGCGACGAGTCCGACAAGGACGGCATGCGCATCGTCATCGAGCTGCGTCGCGGCGAGGTGCCGGAAGTGGTGCTCAACAACCTCTACCAGCAAACCCAGCTGCAGAGCGTATTCGGTATCAACGTGGTGGCCTTGGTCGACGGCCGTCCGCGCCTGCTCAACCTCAAGGACCTGCTCGAAGCGTTCGTCCGTCACCGCCGTGAAGTGGTGACCCGCCGTACCGTGTTCGAGCTGCGCAAGGCCCGCGAACGCGGCCATATCCTCGAAGGCCAGGCGGTCGCGCTGTCCAACATCGACCCGGTCATCGCCCTGATCAAGGCCTCGCCGACCCCGTCCGAGGCCAAGGAAGCCCTGATCTCCACTGCCTGGGAATCCAGTGCCGTGCAGGTCATGGTCGAGCGCGCCGGCGCCGATTCCTGCCGCCCCGAGGACCTGCCGGAGCAGTACGGCCTGCGTGAAGGCAAGTACTACCTGTCGCCGGAACAGGCCCAGGCTATTCTCGACCTGCGCCTGCACCGCCTGACCGGCCTGGAGCACGAGAAGCTGCTGGCCGAGTACCAGGAAATCCTCGAGCAGATCGGCGAGCTGATCCGCATCCTCAGCAGCGCCGAGCGCCTGATGGAAGTGATCCGCGAAGAGCTGGAAGCCATCCGCGCCGAATATGGCGATGCCCGTCGTACCGAAATTCTCGATGCGCGCCACGACCTCAACTACGGCGACATGATCCCGGAAGAAGAGCGCGTGGTGACCATCTCCCACGGCGGCTACGCCAAGACCCAGCCGCTGTCCGCCTACCAGGCCCAGCGCCGTGGCGGCAAAGGCAAGTCGGCTACCGGGGTGAAGGACGAGGACTACGTCGAGCACCTGCTGGTTGCCAACAGCCATGCCACCCTGCTGCTGTTCTCCAGCAAGGGCAAGGTGTACTGGCTGAAGACCTACGACATCCCTGAAGCGTCCCGCGCCGCCCGCGGCCGCCCGCTGGTCAACCTGTTGCCGCTGGAGGAAGGTGAGCGCATCACCGCCATGCTGCAGATCGACCTCGAGGCCCTGCAGCAGAACGCTGACGCCGACGAAGAGCTGGAGGACGCGGAAGACACCGTGCTCGAAGGCGAAGTGGTCGAGGCCGAGGAAGTGGACGAGGAAGACGGCGACACCCCTGAATGGGTGGCCGAGCCGACCGGCGCCTACATCTTCATGGCCACCGCTTCGGGTACCGTGAAGAAGACCCCGCTGGTGCAGTTCGCCCGTCCGCGCTCCAACGGCCTGATCGCCCTGAAGCTGAAGGAAGGTGACACCCTGATCGCCGCGGCCATCACCGACGGCGCCAAGGAGGTCATGATGTTCTCCGACGCCGGCAAGGTGATCCGCTTCGCTGAAAGCGTGGTGCGCGAGATGGGCCGTAACGCCCGTGGCGTGCGCGGCATGAAGCTGGGCAAGGGCCAGCAGATCATTTCCATGCTGATCCCGGAATCCGGCGCGCAGATCCTCACCGCCTCCGAGCGTGGCTTCGGCAAGCGCACTCCGCTGTCCAAGTTCCCGCGTCGCGGCCGTGGTGGCCAGGGTGTGATCGCCATGGGCACCAAGGGGCGCAACGGTCTGCTGATCGGTGCCATCCAGGTGCAGGAAGGTGAGGAGATCATGCTGATCTCCGACCAGGGCACGCTGGTGCGTACCCGCGTTGGCGAGGTGTCCAGCCTGGGCCGCAACACTCAGGGCGTGACCTTGATCAAGCTGGCTACCGACGAGACACTGGTGGGCCTGGAGCGTATCCAGGAGCCTTCCGAGGACGAACTCGATGATGTGATCGAGGCGGGTGAAGAGGGCGTCGAGGCTGAAGTGCCAGACAACGAAGAAGCTGCTGGCGCCGAAGAGGCCCCGCAGGAGTAAGCAAGCGTAAAACCCGAACGGGGCGACCAAGGTCGCCCCGTTTGACTGATTACAGCAGGCAATGGCTGGCCCTGAAGGGGCATGCTGTTTTTGTAGGAGCAGCCTTGTGCTGCGAATGGGACGCGAAGCGGCCCCGGAATTTCAGCGTCAACGCATGGATAGCCGGGGCCGCTACGCGTCCCATTCGCAGCACAAGGCTGCTCCTACAAGAGCGATGCGAGGCCTGCAAGAAACGAATTTGTACCATTTGGCAGAGCGAGAGTGGATGTGAGCAAACGAGCCTTTAACTTCTGCGCAGGCCCTGCCGCGCTTCCTGACGCTGTTCTGCAGCGCGCCCAGGCCGAGATGCTGGATTGGCGTGGCAAGGGCTTGTCGGTGATGGAAATGAGCCATCGTAGCGACGATTACGTGGCCATCGCCGAAAAGGCCGAGCAGGACCTGCGTGACCTGCTGTCCGTCCCCTCCAACTACAAGGTGCTGTTCCTGCAGGGCGGCGCCAGCCAGCAGTTCGCCGAAATCCCGCTGAACCTGCTGCCGGAAAACGGCACCGCCGACTACATCGAGACCGGCATCTGGTCGAAAAAGGCCATCGAGGAAGGGCGCCGCTTCGGCAACGTCAACGTCGCCGCCAGCGCCAAGCCTTACGACTACCTGGCCATCCCGGGCCAGAACGAGTGGAAGCTGACCAAGAACGCTGCCTACGTGCACTATGCGTCCAACGAGACCATTGGTGGCCTGCAGTTCGACTGGGTGCCGGAAACCGGTGACGTGCCACTGGTGGTCGACATGTCGTCCGACATCCTCTCGCGCCCGATCGATGTGTCGCAGTACGGCCTGATCTACGCCGGCGCGCAGAAGAACATCGGCCCGAGCGGCCTGGTGGTGGTGATCGTGCGCGAAGACCTGCTGGGCCGCGCCCGCAGCAGCTGCCCGACCATGCTCGACTACAAGGTATCGGCCGACAACGGCTCGATGTACAACACCCCGGCCACCTACTCCTGGTACCTCTCGGGCCTGGTGTTCGAGTGGCTGAAAGAGCAGGGTGGCGTCGATGCCATGGAACAGCGCAACCGCGCCAAGAAAGACCGCCTGTACGGCTTCATCGACAGCAGCGAGTTCTACACCAACCCGATCAGCCACAACGCCCGTTCGTGGATGAACGTGCCGTTCCGCCTGGCTGACGAGCGCCTGGACAAGGCCTTCCTCGCCGGCGCCGATGCCCGTGGCCTGCTCAACCTCAAGGGCCACCGTTCGGTAGGCGGCATGCGCGCCTCCATCTACAACGCCCTGGGCCTTGAAGCGGTCGAAGCTCTGGTGGCCTACATGGCCGAATTCGAGAAGGAGCACGGCTGATGTCCGAGCACGAACTGAAGGCGTTGCGCGTTCGCATCGACAGCCTCGACGAGAAGATCCTCGAGCTGATCAGCGAGCGCGCCCGGTGCGCCCAGGAAGTGGCCAAGGTCAAGACCGCCTCGCTGGCGGAAGGCGAAAAACCGGTGTTCTACCGCCCCGAGCGTGAAGCCGCCGTGCTCAAGCGCGTGATGGAGCGCAACAAGGGGCCGCTGGACAACGAAGAGATGGCGCGGCTGTTCCGCGAAATCATGTCGTCGTGCCTGGCCCTGGAAGAGCCGCTGAAAATCGCCTACCTCGGCCCTGAAGGCACCTTCACCCAGGCTGCGGCCATGAAGCACTTCGGCCACGCGGTGATCAGCCGGCCGATGGCGGCCATCGACGAAGTGTTCCGCGAAGTGGCTGCCGGTGCCGTCAACTTCGGCGTGGTGCCGGTGGAAAACTCCACCGAAGGCGCGGTCAGCCACACCCTGGACAGCTTCCTCGAGCACGACATGGTGATTTGCGGCGAGGTCGAGCTGCGCATTCACCACCACCTGCTGGTGGGCGAGAACACCAAGACCGACAGCATCACCCGCATCTACTCCCACGCCCAGTCGCTGGCCCAGTGCCGCAAGTGGCTGGACGCGCACTACCCGAACGTGGAGCGCGTGGCCGTGTCTAGCAATGCCGAGGCCGCCAAGCGGGTCAAGGGCGAGTGGAATTCGGCGGCGATCGCCGGCGACATGGCGGCCAACCTGTACGGGTTGACTCGCCTGGCCGAGAAGATCGAAGACCGCCCGGACAACTCCACGCGCTTCCTGATGATCGGTAACCAGGAAGTGCCGCCGACCGGCGACGACAAGACCTCGATCATCGTTTCGATGAGCAACAAGCCGGGTGCCTTGCACGAGCTGCTGGTACCGTTCCACCAGAACGGCATCGACCTGACTCGCATCGAGACCCGCCCGTCGCGTAGCGGCAAGTGGACCTACGTGTTCTTCATCGACTTCGTCGGCCACCACCGCGACCCGCTGATCAAGGCGGTGCTCGAGCAGATCAGCCAGGAGGCTGTGGCGCTGAAGGTGCTGGGTTCGTATCCGAAGGCGGTGCTTTGATTTGAGATGGTTGGGGCCGCTGCGCGGCCCATCGCGACACGAGGCCGCTCCTACAGGTATTGTGCAGGCCTCGAAACTGTACTGGCCCCTGTAGGAGCGGCCTTGTGTCGCGATGGGCTGCAAGGCAGCCCCAATGGCCCTCACAGGCTGTCTAGATTTCTGAACAGGGTTCGCACCAGTGGTAAAAGCAGTAACAACCAAACCCGCGCCAATCATCAACCGCCTGGTCGTGGTCGGCCTCGGCCTGATCGGTGGCTCGTTCGCCAAGGGCCTGCGTGAAAGCGGCCTGTGCCGCGAAGTGGTCGGTGTCGACCTGGACGCCCCCTCGCGCAAGCAGGCCGTGGCCCTGGGCGTGGTCGATCGCTGCGAAGAAGACCTTGCCGCCGCCTGTGTCGGTGCCGATGTCATCCAGTTGGCCGTGCCGATCCTGGCCATGGAAAAAGTCCTGGCCCGCCTGGCCAAGCTCGACCTTGGCGCTGCCGTCATCACCGACGTCGGCAGCGCCAAGGGCAACGTCGTGCGTGAGGCGCGGGCGGTCTTTGGGGAGCGCTTGCCGCGCTTCGTCCCCGGCCACCCCATCGCCGGCTCCGAGCAGAGCGGGGTAGAGGCTTCCAACGCCACCCTGTTCCGCCGGCACAAGGTCATCCTCACGCCGCTGGCCGAAACCGACCCGGCCGCCCTGGCGCTGGTCGACCGCCTGTGGCGCGCGTTGGACGCCGATGTGGAGCACATGTCGGTCGAACGCCACGACGAAGTGCTTGCCGCCACCAGCCACCTGCCGCATCTGCTGGCCTTCGGCCTGGTCGATTCACTGGCCAAGCGCAATGAAAACCTCGAAATCTTCCGGTACGCTGCGGGAGGCTTCCGCGATTTCACGAGAATCGCCGGCAGCGACCCGACCATGTGGCACGACATCTTTCTCGCCAACCGCGACGCTGTCCTGCGCACGCTTGATACATATCGCAGCGATCTCGACGCCTTGCGCGACGCGATCGCTGAAGGGGACGGGCACCAGCTGCTGGGTGTATTCACCCGCGCACGCGTTGCCCGCGAGCATTTCAGTAAAATCCTGGCCCGCCGGGCCTATGTGGACGCTATGAACGCCAACGATCTGATTTTCCTGGCCCAACCGGGTGGCCGCCTGTCCGGGCGAATCCGCGTACCGGGCGACAAGTCGATTTCCCACCGCTCGATCATGCTCGGCTCGCTGGCCGAAGGCACCACCGAGGTCGAAGGCTTCCTCGAAGGTGAGGACGCGCTGGCGACCCTGCAGGCATTCCGTGACATGGGTGTGGTCATCGAAGGCCCGAACCACGGTCGCGTGACCATTCACGGTGTCGGCCTGCACGGCCTCAAGCCACCACCCGGGCCGCTGTATGTGGGCAACTCGGGTACCTCGATGCGCCTGCTTTCGGGCCTGCTGGCCGGCCAGCCGTTCGACGTGACCATGACCGGCGACGCTTCGCTCTCCAAGCGCCCGATGAACCGCGTGGCCAACCCGCTGCGCGAAATGGGTGCCGTGGTCGAGACTGGCCCTGAAGGCCGCCCGCCGCTGACCATCCGTGGTGGCCACAAGCTCAAGGCGCTGACCTACACGCTGCCGATGGCCAGTGCCCAGGTCAAATCCTGCCTGCTGCTGGCCGGCCTGTACGCCGAAGGCAAGACCACCGTCACCGAGCCTGCACCAACCCGTGACCACACCGAGCGCATGCTGCGCGGCTTTGGCTACAGCGTCGAAAGCAACGGCCCGGTGGCCTCACTGCAGTCCGGCGGCAAGCTCACTGCTACCCGTATCGAAGTGCCGGCCGACATCTCCTCGGCGGCGTTCTTCCTGGTAGCAGCGTCCATCGCCGAAGGCTCCGAGCTGGTGCTGGAGCACGTTGGCATCAACCCGACCCGTACCGGCGTGATCGACATCCTGCGCCTGATGGGCGGCGACATCACCCTGGAAAACCAGCGTGAAGTCGGCGGCGAACCGGTGGCCGACCTGCGTGTGCGCGGCGCCAAGCTGAAGGGTATCGACATCCCTGAAGAGCTGGTGCCACTGGCCATCGACGAGTTCCCGGTGCTGTTCGTCGCCGCTGCCTGCGCCGAAGGGCGTACCGTGCTGCGTGGTGCCGAAGAGTTGCGGGTGAAGGAATCCGACCGTATCCAGGTCATGGCCGACGGCCTGATCACCCTTGGCATCAAGTGCGAGCCGACCCCGGACGGCATCATCATCGACGGCGGCCAGTTGGGCGGCGGCGAAGTGCATGGCCACGGTGACCACCGTATCGCCATGGCCTTCAGTGTGGCCTCGCTGCGCGCCAGCGCGCCGATCCGCATCCACGATTGCGCCAACGTCGCCACCTCGTTCCCCAACTTCCTGGCGCTGTGCGCCGAAGTGGGCATCCGCGTGGCCGAAGAGGGCAAGTCGTGAGTGCCCTGGCGCCGGTCATCACCATCGACGGGCCAAGCGGTTCGGGCAAGGGCACGGTCGCCGGGCTGCTGGCCCGCGAACTGGGCTGGAGGTTGCTGGACTCTGGCGCGCTGTACCGTCTGCTGGCGTTCAACGCCAGCAACCACGGCGTCGACCTGACCAACGAAGAGCTGCTGACCAAGCTTGCCGCCCATCTGGATGTGCAGTTCATCGCCGCCGAGCCCGGTAAGCTGCAACAGATCATCCTCGAGGGCGAGGACGTCAGCAACGTCATCCGCACCGAAACCGTCGGTGCCGGTGCGTCGATGGTTGCTTCGCTGCCGGCCGTGCGTGATGCGCTGTTGGTGCGTCAGCGCGAATTCCGCGAGGCGCCAGGCCTGATAGCCGACGGCCGCGACATGGGCACCGTGGTGTTCCCGGACGCGCCGTTGAAAGTCTTCCTCACCGCCAGCGCGGAGGAGCGGGCGCGTCGCCGCTACCTGCAGTTGAAGGGCAAGGGTGAAGATGTTAGTCTGTCGAGTCTGCTGGATGAGATTCGTGCGCGTGATGAGCGCGACACCCAACGTGCAGTGGCCCCGCTGAAGCCAGCGGTCGATGCCATTCAGTTGGACTCTACCGAGTTGTCCATCGAGCAGGTGTTGCAACGTATCAGGAGCGAGATCGCACTGCGCGACCTTCTCTGATAGCCAGGAAAGCAGGCAGGGGCACCAGTCAACGTCCTGCAGGCTTTCCTTTACTTAAAACAAACCCACATTGTCTGGAATGTGGCTATGGGCGTCTGTTTCGCCCGAATCTACAGGAATTAAAATGAGCGAAAGCTTTGCAGAACTCTTTGAAGAAAGCCTGAAAACCCTCAATCTTCAGCCGGGTGCCATCATCACCGGTATCGTTGTCGACATCGACGGCGACTGGGTTACCGTACACGCTGGCCTGAAGTCCGAGGGCGTCATCCCGCTCGAGCAGTTCTACAACGAAGCTGGCGAGCTGACCATCAAGGTCGGTGACGAAGTTCACGTTGCGCTGGACGCGGTCGAAGACGGCTTTGGCGAAACCAAGCTGTCCCGTGAAAAAGCCAAGCGCGCCGAGTGCTGGATTGTTCTGGAAGCAGCTTTCGCCGCCGAAGAAGTGGTCAAGGGCGTTATCAACGGTAAGGTTAAGGGCGGCTTCACTGTCGACGTTAACGGCATCCGTGCGTTCCTGCCGGGCTCCCTGGTTGATGTCCGCCCAGTGCGCGACACCACCCACCTGGAAGGCAAAGAGCTGGAATTCAAGGTCATCAAGCTGGACCAGAAGCGCAACAACGTTGTCGTTTCCCGTCGCAGCGTGCTGGAAGCCGAGAACAGCGCCGAGCGCGAAGCCCTGCTGGAAACCCTGCAGGAAGGCCAACAGGTCAAGGGTATCGTCAAGAACCTCACCGACTACGGCGCCTTTGTGGACCTGGGCGGTATCGACGGCCTGCTGCACATCACCGACATGGCTTGGAAGCGCATCAAGCACCCATCGGAAATCGTTAACGTTGGCGACGAAGTCGACGTACGCGTTCTGAAGTTCGACCGCGAGCGCAACCGCGTTTCGCTGGGTCTGAAGCAGATGGGCGAAGATCCGTGGGTAGCTATCACTGCCCGTTACCCAGAAGGTACTCGCGTACAGGCTCGCGTTACCAACCTGACCGACTACGGCTGCTTCGCTGAGCTGGAAGAAGGCGTTGAAGGTCTGGTACACGTTTCCGAAATGGACTGGACCAACAAGAACATCCACCCGTCGAAAGTCGTTCAGGTTGGCGACGAAGTGGAAGTCATGGTTCTGGACATCGACGAAGAGCGTCGTCGTATCTCCCTGGGCATCAAGCAGTGCAAGTCCAACCCATGGGAAGACTTCTCCGGCCAGTTCAACAAGGGTGACAAGATCACCGGTACCATCAAGTCGATCACCGACTTCGGTATCTTCATTGGTCTGGACGGCGGCATCGACGGCCTGGTTCACCTGTCCGACATCTCCTGGAACGAAACCGGCGAAGAAGCCGTACGTCGTTTCAAGAAGGGCGACGAGCTGGAAACCGTCATCCTGTCGGTTGACCCAGAGCGCGAGCGCATCTCCCTGGGCATCAAGCAGCTGGAAGACGATCCGTTCTCCAACTTCGTTGCTGTCAATGACAAGGGCGCTATCGTCAAGGGCATCGTGAAAGAAGTTGACGCCAAAGGCGCCATCGTCACCCTGGCCGACGACATCGAAGCTACTCTGAAAGCTTCCGAAATCAGCCGTGACCGCGTTGAAGATGCGCGTAACGTCCTGAAGGAAGGCGAAGAGATCGAAGCCAAGATCATCAGCGTTGACCGCAAGTCCCGCGTTATCAGCCTGTCGATCAAATCGAAAGACGACGCTGAAGAGCGCGAAGCCATCCAGAGCCTGAAAAACGCTCCGGAAGCGGCTGCCGACACCACCATGGCTGCGCTGCTGCGCGAAGCAATGGCCAAGCAGAACTGAGTTCTGTTTGATCGGTAAAAAAGGGCGACCCTCGGGTCGCCCTTTTTTTTTGGCGTGGATTCAGGTTTGTGTTGTTCGTCGTGGGTTATGTGGCGTCTGGCAGATCGAGCGCTGCCCGCGCGACTGGCCCGAAACAAACGTAGGAGCGAGCGCAGCTCGCGATGCGTCGCGCGGGCGACGCTCGATTGACAGGAGCAGACACTCCACCGTCAAACCCTTCCGCTCTGCCGCCACCCCCCCCCCTCAAAGCCAAACCGCATCCCAATGCGGGTAATCGCCGGCCCTGTTAACCAGCCCCGCCCGAATCGGATTGGCCACGATATATCTGGCTACCTTGATAATATCCTCGTCCCGGCGCAAGGCCCTGTCGTAATAACCTGCTTGCCAGATCGGCGACGCCTTCGCTCCGGCCTTGTGCAATGCTCTGCTGGACTGGCACTTGAACCGTTGCATCAGTGTGCCAAGCGTCGTGTTTTTCAATTCGAGCATCCAATGCACGTGGTCTGGCATCACTACCCACGCTAGAGAATGACAGTCCTGTCTCTGTTCTGCGTGGCGCATGTTGTGGATAGCCAGGCGGGCATAGTGGAAGTTTTGAAACAAAGGTAGGCGTTGGTGGGTAACGGTTGTCAGCAGGTAAAGCCTGCCTGGTACCGAGCATCGTGCATGGCGAAGCCGGTGGCCGTGGGGTTTGAGCATTGTGTTCATCCTTGAGCACGGGCGTATGGTCGCAGCGTAGTTGCGTTGGGCGGATACCGGTGGGGATTAGGGTTGCAGCATGTAAGTGGATGGCGCGAGGTTTGTGGTGTGTGGTAGGTCGAGCGCCGCCCGCGCGGCGCATCGCAAGCTGCGCTCGCTCCTACGTTTGCCTCGGGCCGGTAACGCCTGGTTTGTTCCACGCGATATCGAGACATGCGCCAAGGCGTTTGCGCGCAATCCCCCGGGAATGACTGGTCCGAAACAAACGTAGGAGCGAGCGCAGCTCGCGATGCGCCGCGCGGGCGGCGCTCGATCTCCGCGTCACCGCACCCCCCTGGCCGCACGCCTCCAGCCCCCGCCAGCTAGACCATTCCTGTAAAACTTCAATCTTGAATTTTTTTATTAAGTCAAGAACCACCCTGTTCAAATCCCTCCCAGCGTGCTACAAACTGGTTAAGCAATGATCTAGCTGCTTGATAACGAAGGGAAAAATATGACGAAGTCGGAGCTGATCGAACGTATTGTCACCCATCAGGGGCTGCTCTCGTCCAAGGACGTGGAGCTTGCCATCAAGACCATGCTTGAGCAGATGTCACAATGCCTTGCCACCGGCGATCGCATCGAGATCCGCGGTTTTGGCAGCTTCTCGCTGCACTATCGCGCCCCTCGCGTTGGCCGCAACCCGAAGACCGGCCAGTCGGTCAGCCTCGAAGGCAAGTTCGTGCCGCACTTCAAGCCCGGCAAAGAGTTGCGCGACCGGGTCAATGAAGAAGAGCATGAGGCCCACACCTGATTCCACAAGGAGCAATCTGATGCGTAACCTCAAGCGCGCCCTGGCGGCGGTGTTCGTGCTGCTGTTGGCGGCTGTGGTGCTGTTCTTCGTGCTGGAGAACCAGCAAACCGTCTCGTTGGTCCTGTTCGGTTGGGCTGCCCCGGCCATGCCGGTCGCCGTGCTGGTTCTGGCCGCCCTGGTCATTGGCCTGGCAGTCGGTCCGCTGCTGGGTGCCTACGGCGTGCAGCGCAGCAAGCGCAAGATCAAGGCTTCTGCCCGCCAGGCAGCATTGAGCGGTAACTAAGGGCATTTCTTACATCCGTTTGGGAAAGTCTCACCTATGCCTGCGCCGGCCATCATGGAGTAATAACGCACTTCATTTTCGGCCCAGGCGAGTGTGCGCAGCATGGAATATCCCGTCCTTTCCCATCATGGTGGCACCCGCGGCGTCACTGGCTCCTGCCATCAACTGCACCTCGATCCGTCCACCAGCCTGCTGATCGACTGCGGCCTGGAGCAGGGCGCGGATGCCGCGCCAGGCGCAGCATCGGCACCGCTGGGCTTCGACGTGCAGGGTATCCAGGCCCTGGTGATCACCCATGTGCATCTCGACCACGTAGGTCGCATTCCGGCACTGCTGGCTGCGGGCTATCGTGGCCCGATCCTGTGCAGCGAGCCGTCCGCCCGGCTGCTGCCACTGGTGTTGGAAGATGCCTACAAACTGAGCATTAGCAGTGAGCCCGCCCATGTGGCGAGGTACCTGGAGTTCATCCGCGACCTGATCGTGCCCCTGCCTTTCGAGCAGTGGCACACCCTGATCGAGCAACCAGGGCTCACCTGTCGCATTCGCCTGCAACGCGCCGGGCATCTGCTGGGTTCGGCCTATGTCGAATGCGATGTGCAGTACGCGCAAGCCAGCACCCGCTACGTGTTCTCCGGCGACCTCGGCGCCTGTGGCAACCCCTTGCTGCGCCCAGTGCAACCCCCGGAACGGGCCGATGTACTGGTACTGGAAAGCACCTACGGCGACCGCCTGCACCCGCCTGCAGGCGACCGTCAGCAGCGACTGGAAGCGGCCATCGACCGCGCCCTGGCTGACCAGGGCACGCTGCTCATTCCGGCTTTCAGCCTCGGCCGCACCCAGGAGTTGCTGTACGAACTCGAAAGCATTCTTCATCGCAAGGCCTTGCTGAACAAAGCCGGCCCGGCCCCCGACGGCGACCCGCTCGACTGGTCGCAGTTGCCCATCATCCTCGACTCACCCCTGGCCCAGCGCATTACCGGCGTATATCGGGAACTGCACGACTACTGGAATGCCGAAGCCCAGGCGCGCCTTGCCGAAGGGCGCGACCCGTTGGGTTTCAGCCAGTTGATCAGCGTGGACACCCACGCCCGCCACCAGCAGGTGGTCAATTATCTGAAGAGCACCGGGCGGCCGGCGATCGTGATTGCCGGCAATGGCATGTGCTCGGGTGGGCGCATCGTCAATTATCTGAAGGCCATGCTGGAGGATCCGCGACATGAGGTGATCTTTGTGGGGTATCAGGCCAAGGGGACACCGGGAGCGGTGATACAGGCCAGTGAAAGGGCAGAGGGGTTTGTAAAGATTGATTTGGATGGATGTATGTATCCAATTAGAGCCAAAATTATCTCTATTGATGGATACTCGGCCCATGCTGACCAGCGCGGGCTAATTGATTTTGTGCTTGGAGATAATAAGCCGGCGGCAAAGGTTGTATTGGTGCATGGTGAGGGTCCTGCAAAAAGTGCACTTCGGCAGGTGTTGACTAAGCGCTATGCTGAGCTGGGGGTTCCGTTAACTATCCAGATTCCCGAATAGATCGGTAATTTTTCTAGTTTCTTGAGTTTTATTGTTTTTGCTAATAAGGCTCAGGCTTGAAGATCGTTGTGGGAGTGGGAGCCGACAATTATCTTTAAGAGTCATGCCAGCTTTCTCTGCTTGGGAACGAGAAAGCTGGCAATGCTCTGTTTTTCTATTTGAATCTGGTGATGTCAGTTCTGTATTGTGTCAAATGCACTTTTCAGACGAGGATATTCAGCCGAATTCAAGTGATTGTTTAGTAGTTCCTTCTGTCGTTTTCTGAGCGTCGGAAGGTATTGAAGGTGTTGCTGGCGACGTTGTGCAAGAACTCCTGCCTGATGAGGCATTCTAAATATGGATGTGGTTTTGTCTAAGAAAACAAAATCGTGTTCGGAGGTGTACCTGAGCCAAAGGTCCCAATCTTCTAGGCAATCCAACTCCTCGGAGAATCCTCCGTGTTTGACGAATAGCTCTTTTTTTATGAGTAGAGATTGAATTGCGATGTAGTTATAGTTCCACAGCGCATTGATCGAAAAGCGTGCCCTGCCGAACAGCGTCTTGTCGCCCTCGATATAATTTAGTGGAGATAGGCTGACGACCTCGGTCGGAACTTCCCATGAACTGGAGTAGGCAGCAGCTGCATCGGGATAAATGTGAAGTTGTCCAACCAACGATTCGACATGGTCGGGTAACAACAGGTCGTCATCATCCAAGAAGCCGAAAAGCTCACCTTTGGCCAACTCCAAGCCACGATTCCCAGCAAAGCAACGGCCTCGCTTGGGCAGTGCTTCGTAGGTTACTGTGATACCTGAAGGAAGTGACAATTCATCCACCACTGCGCGTGCATTGTCACTCCCGTCCTCGACAATGACCAGCTGGAGAGGGCGATACGTTTGCCCTAATACGGATTGAATCGACTCTTTGAGAAATTCCTGGCGTTCACCATGAGTGCGAGTAATGATGCTGACGAGCGGTCTGGCGGAAATGCGAAAGCTCTTTGATTCCCAAGGCCGAGTGGCCCGCGGTGGGAAGGCAAGTGAAAAGTCTTCGCTCTCCAAAGAAAGATTTGGATTGTAGGCAGCATCGTACTGAATATAAGGTTTCCAGCGTTCCGAGAAGTAATCCTCTTCGCTTTGGAATGCCATGAGGCCTCGAGTCTTAGACTCATGGTGATATAGCTCGGCGTACGGGGTGTAGAGGTTTCTAAAGCCTTTTTCATGTATACGTAAGCAAAGATCTACATCGTTGAAGGTAATAGTGAAGTTTTCTTCATCAAAGCCACCAATCGAGTCGTAGATCTCCTTCCTGAGCACAAGGCAAGCGGCTGTAACTGCGGTCAAATTCTGTATAAGGACGCCTCTTGCCCAGTAGCCAAGCCAGTGACGCGGAGCATATCTGTACATGTGGCCAGCACGGCCTTTATACCCCAGTAGTACGCCGGCATGTTGGACTGTACCGTCCGGATAAAAAAGTCGAGCACCAACCGCACCGATTTCAGGGCGAACGGCATGGCTGACCATTTCACGTAGCCAGTCTCGATTAATAACTTCTAGGTCGTTGTTCAAGAGTGCAAGTATACTACCGTTTGCTTCCTTGACAGCGATGTTATTGATTCTTGAGTAATTGAACGGGTGATCAAAGTCGATGATCCTCACGCGCTTGTCACGGCGAAGTTCATCGAAATACTCCAGTGTCTCTGCCTTTTCGCTCTGGTTGTTGACAATGATGACTTCGTAGTTAGTGTAATCAGTTTTATGGAAGATTCCGTCCATGCACTGACGTAGGATGTCTACTCCATCCTTGGTTGGGATTACGATGCTGACCAGCGGTTCGGTCAATAGTGGATAAACTACTCGATGGATAGAAAGATTTGGATATTCAGATGTTACTTCTGCATCAATGCCCATCCGTTGCAAGTGTTCTGCAAGCGCTTGGCGTGACCGTGTAGCAGCGTAATTCTTAGCACCTGCGTCGATGGCTAGTGAGCCTGGAACTGCACGCCAGTGATAAAGAACATGCGGGATGTGCGCAATTTTCTCTACCGCTAGTCGTTCGGTGAATCGAAGCACAAAATCGTAATCCTGGCTGCCATCGAATGCACTACGCCAACCACCAATCTCCCTTGCGAGAGCCGTGCGGAACACTGCCAGGTGATCGACAAAGTTCTGGGATCGTAGCAAGTCCGGGTTGAAGTCAGGCTTGAAATAGGGGTCGTATCGACGGCCGGCCATATCAATCTTGTCTTGATCGCTATAGAGGAAGTCCAGCGTCGGATTTTTGTTGAGTTCCTCGGCAAACATGTATAGCGCATGCTCAGGGATTAGGTCGTCATGATCGAACATAGCGATAAAGTCACCTTGGGCAATTTCCAAGGCGCTGTTGGAAGCTTTGGAAATGTGCCCATTTTCTTCGCGTAGAACGAGACGAATTCGCTTATCTTCTGCAGCATGTTTTTTGAGCAGATCTCGGACCTCTTCGTTTTTAGAGGCGTCATCAGCTATGCATAACTCCCAATTTGGATACAGTTGCCCACGTACGGAGTGGATAGCTTTATCCAGAAACTCAAGAGGTGGATCGTAGACTGGCATGATCAGCGAGAATTTCGGCGACCACGAAAGAGCATTAATTCTCGAGCGAATCTTAACTCTCGCATTCTCATCGAGCGTATCGTAGCGCTTTATCCATTCGTCATAATCGAGCTTGATCTCGTTGGCCTCACCATCTCCCCTGGCTGGAGCCAAATGTGAGCGTCCTTCGAGCATCCGCAGGCGCCACTTTATACCTTCGGGACCCTCATGCCACAAAATGGTTATTGCTCGTCGAATGCTATTCCACGTTCCTTTTCGTTGCATGAAAGTAGGGGCCAGCCTAATCAGATGACTTCCCCGCTTGATTTGGTGGCTAACAAATCTTAGTGGTGCTGTTACTTTCCAGCTCGTGGATGAGCGTAGCTGAGAAATCTCATAATGAAGTACTTCGAGCTGATGCCTGCTGTCTTCGAGGGCTCTGGAAAGATTGAGCTCACGCTCATTAAGATCTTCAATAATATGGTTTTTTTCAGAGATTTCATCTTGAAGGCGGCACACAGTTTTTTCTTGCAGTTCTATAGCGCTGTCAGGTTCGATGACTTCTGCGCTGGTCGAATCTACGACCGTATTACGTTTAGCTTGATCGTTAACCATTTGTTTTAGCTCTGCAAGTTCTGCATCTTTGGCCAATGTATTGATGTGGTAATCATTGATCAATCTGTCACGTTCCGTTACCGCTGCGGCCAACTCACGGCTGCTGTTTTGCAAGTCTGAGATGGTAAATTGGTTGTGAGGTTTGCTCGCAAGCCACTCCATGAAGCGCCCTTTTGAGGACGCCCCAGTAGCTGTTTCTTGCATGTCGACTTCAAACACTACCAAGTTATCTTCAGTGTCTGGTAGCCATTCTAATTGCATTTCTTGGAAAAGTGTCGACAGAATGCTGCGCCACGTCGGCATTTGCCCAGCGGCTGGCTTGCCAAAGTAGCTAATCATTCCGGACATTGCTAGTAATGATCGGAACACAAGTTGGCTGTAGCGTATTTTGCTATTTGACCGCCATTCCTGATCGATGACCAGTGTTTTCCCCGTTGGGGTGATAATCAGGTTCTGCGGGATAATGTCAAGGAACTCTCCAGGCAGTAAGAGATCTTCTGTTTCGGAAATCGATTCTGCGTGCAAGTTTCGCTCGGCTAGGATGTCTAGTAGCGATGCCCGGTAGTTCTTGAAAAACTCAGCAATGCTCGCAATATCCCACCCGTCTCGCGTCACGATTCTAACGAACTGCCAAGACATAACGGTGCCATGGCAATAATCAGTTTCGTGCTCACTCAGGCAATGTATCACCTGTGTTTCTAAGGCATTTTGTTGCTCACCAAGTAGGCGGTACTTTACGCTGATTGAGCCATCTTCGCGGGACCTAAATAGTGTTTCTTTACAATACTCAGGCTTGCGATCAGTGCTGAAGTGATATGCCAGAACATCTGTGTTCGTGGCGTCGACTTGGCCGTTTTCTGCAATTAATAAGAATGAGTTGGATAGTGGGATTGCCAGGTTGTTCTTGAAAAGCACCGGCCAAACTAATTCTTGTCGGAAAGTTACATGGGGCGGGAATTGAGGATCCCGCCGAGCGCTCTGCCACGCAAATGCCGCCGCGTCGAAGTTAGGGGTTTCAAGACCTCGCTCGCAAAGAATTGAGTGTGGAAATTTATAGTCGGGAAGTGGCAAAAGCGTATTGACACCGGAGTAGCCGCCATCCTTCAGTATCTGAAGAAGTTCAGTGTGGCCAAAAGTTTCGGCTTGGCCGGCACGATATAAATTCTCTAGACCATACATCGATAAGCCAACATGGTCTTCTGGTGAGCCGGCTAAATACTTCAGCCCAAGTTGGTTTTCGATGGCAATTACCAGTTTCCCGCCTGGTTTGAGCAGCTCTCTAGCTCGCTGCACCATCCTCAGTGCTGGTGCATTACCAGGGGTAAATAAGTTTGCATACTCCAGAACTCCGATCATTGTGATGATATCGAAACGCTCATCAGTGGCGAAGTCTGCGAATCGATCGGCCAACACTACAACCTTGTCAAGGTCACGAGTACGTGCGCGAGCAATAGTTGCACGCCTCAGCGAACCCTCCAGGGCGAGCACCTCGGCACCAGACTCTCCGAGATATCGGGTAATGGCTCCGCAACCAGCCCCAATCTCCAAGACCCGAGCGCCTTCGAGTTCGGTATGCAAGGGGCGTAGAATGTTGGCACGGACGCTAGAGAGGTGGTAAAGGCTGGGCCAGTCCGCACAATACTTACGAAGTTCCGGTGATAGAACTGTGAGGTCGGAAGCGTTGTCTAGAATACTTTTTAGGCGGCTTTCAACTTCGTCGCCATCATTGTATGCAATGCTGGCGTATTCCGGCCGGTACCAGACAAATTCTGAGGTGTCGAATTGGTAGCCTTGATTTAATAGTGTGTCTTTGTAATTACTCATTGGCTTGCCGATAGCTTAAGATCGAGGTTGATCAGGCCGAAGAAGTTCTCGTCCGGACGCACCTGAATGTGGATGGAGTCGTATCGACGATCATGGGGCACAATTTCTTCGCCCTGTCGCGACGCGACGCCCAGTGAAATGAAATAATCTCCTGACCCAAGGCGACAATTGAATCGGGCTCCGACACGTACGGAAGTTCCGGCTTGGCCTGAGGCTTTGAAATCTTCGAAGTCCAGTGTTTCAGAGTTTGCTCCAAAGACCGTTACACCCTCCTTGGTTTTGATGGTGATACCCAAGATTGGACGATATACATCGTGTATAAAGCTGATCGAGAGAACCAAAACAATCTCTTGCCCGACAGTAAAGCTCGTAGGGTAGGCTTCACCTTCAGCAGCAATATAGTAGTCGAGAATCCTTGCAGAGCCATCTCCCCATCGGTACTCGTGTGGGTTATAGCCCGGCCGTTCATTGAATGCATCTTCGGTTTGATTCAATGAACAGTAGTCGAAACTGGAGCAGTCCCTATCAGCCTCAACTTGCTTCGACTTATCAAATGCCTTACTTTCTGAAGTATTGCTTCGACGCTCTTTTCCGAAAAGCAAGTCTAAGTAAAGATTTGATATGCGTCGGGGATCACCTTGTTCAACCACTTGACCGCTATTCAAAAGGACGGCGTGGGTGCAGTGAGTGACAATCTGTTCGGTTGAATGGGTGACCAGCAGAATACTGGTGCCGTTCTCTTTAAGTTGCCTAAGCCGCTCAAAACATTTTGCTTGGAATTTGGCATCACCTACGGCAAGGGCTTCATCAACTATTAGGATATCCGGATCTATTTGCGCCTGTACTGCAAAAGCTAAGCGTACGATCATACCGCTGGAGTATGTTTTTACTGGCTGTTCAATGAAGTCACCGATGTCGGCAAACGACACGATGTCGTCGTAGCGCGCATCGATTTCATCTTTTTTGAGCCCAAGAACGGATGCGTTCAAATAGACGTTTTCACGCCCGGTGAACTCAGGGTTGAAGCCGGCACCGAGCTCCAAAAGTGCGGCGATGCGGCCGTAGGTTTCGATGTTGCCACTACTTGGGTTCAGGGTGCCGCAAATCATCTGCAGCAGAGTCGATTTACCGCTACCATTCCGGCCAATGATGCCAACTGCTTGGCCTCGACGTATTTCAAAGGAAACGTCACGCAGCGCCCAAAACTCACGGAAATAATTCTTGGGTTCCAGGCGGGTGGAGCGCCTCAAAGTGGGCAATATGAATTGTTTTAATCGATCGCGAGGCTGATCGTAAATGTGGTAGCACTTCGAAAGATTGCTGACCCTGATCGCAATGTCCGAATCGTTCTGGTTGGCTTCCATGTTGTGCTTCAAATCAGAGGACATCGGCAAAACCCTTGCGCGTTTTCTGGAACCAGGCAAAACCGAGCCAGCAGATGACCAAGGATAGTAGGCTAAGCATCCCTAGTTGGTGCCAGTCCGGCATCTCACCGAAGAACATTATCTTTCTTGCTCCTTCGATGGTGGGAGTTAAAGGGTTGGCTTGCAGTATGCCCTGGTAGGTTTCAGGTAGTGCGCTGACTGGATAGAAGATCGGTGACATGAACATCATGACGGACACGATCACTCCAACTACTTGGGCAACATCGCGCAAAAACACGCCTAGCGACGCAATTAGCCATGTAAGGCCAATTGAAATCAGTAATAATGGTAGCATAACGATTGGCAGTAATAGTGCTGTCAAATGCAGCTTTCCAGTTAACAAAAGGCAGGCAGCCAGCCATACCAAGAGGCTAATAAGGAAGTGGAATAGTGCTGCGCCGAGTGTTATCCATGGCAAAACTTCGAGGGGAAAAACAACTTTTTTTACGTAGTTGACATTTCCTAAAATAAGATTTGGGGCGCGGGTAATGCATTCGGCAAAAAGATTGAAAAAAATTAATCCGGCGAAAAGCATCAAGGCAAACTGCTCTTTCGACTCCCCGTCAGTACTCCAGCGTGCCTTGAACACGACGCTGAACACGAATGTGTAGATAACCAGCATCAGGATCGGATTGAACAGAGACCACAACATGCCAAGCGAGGATCCACGATATCTTCCGGCGACGTCGCGCCGGATCATTGTCCAGATCAGTCCGTTATGCCGGCAGGCGCTGGCTACCATTTCGATAGGCGAGATGGAAAATTTCTGCATCAGGCAAATGCCTCTATTTCACCTAGCGCCTGGCCCGCCTGATCTTTGGCGGAGAGTTGAGGCGGCATGCCGCCCAAGCGTTCAAGCATCCAGTCCACAGCGATCTGTGGGTCATTCCAAGCAAGGCAGCGCTCATATTTTGGTGAGTAATAGTCGGTAGTTTTGTAAAGAAAGTCTGCGTAATCCGAAAGTACCACGAAGCCGTGGGCAAAACCCTCTGGTACCCATAGCTGATGTTTATTATCGGCACTGAGAAGTGCGCCGACCCACTTGCCGAAGGTTGGTGAGGAGCGCCGCATGTCGACTGCGATGTCGAGGACCTCTCCATTTACTACCCGAACGAGTTTGCCTTGAGGGTTTTTGAGCTGAAAGTGGAGGCCTCTGAGTACGCCCTTGCTTGAGCGTGAGTGGTTGTCTTGTACGAAGTTGACTATCCGCCCGATAGATTCCTCAAACTGGCGGTGATTAAAGCTTTCAAAGAAAAAGCCGCGATTGTCGCCGAAGACTTGCGGCTCGATAAGCATTACGTCGGGAATTGCAAGAGGAGTAGCTTTCATTAGTGAATAGTCTCGACCAGTAGGCGTTTCAGGTATTGGCCATAGCCATTTTTTATCAATGGTGCGGCGAGCGCAGACAGCTGCTCGGAGTTGATCCACTGGTGTCGATACGCAATCTCTTCTGGGCATGCGACTTTCAGCCCCTGGCGGTTCTCCAGTGCGGCGATGAAATGGCTTGCCTCCAGTAGCGAATCGTGGGTACCAGTGTCGAGCCAGGCGTAGCCTCGTCCCATAATCTCGACCGAGAGGCTACCTTGCTCAAGGTAGACTTTGTTGATGTCTGTGATTTCAAGTTCGCCACGAGCAGATGGTTTGATGCCTTTGGCGATGTCTACTACTTGGTTGTCATAGAAATACAAGCCGGTGACGGCATACTTGGACTTCGGTGTCGTTGGCTTCTCTTCCAGGCTGATAGCTTTACCGTGGAAGTCAAACTCGACGACGCCGTAGCGTTCAGGGTCATGCACGTGATAGGCAAATACGCTGGCGCCTGTGGATCGTTGGTTGGCGCTCCGCAGTAGCTCCTGGAAATCGTGACCATGGTAAATGTTATCGCCAAGCACCAGGGCGCTCGGCGCGCCGTCAATGAATTTTTCCCCAATTAGGAATGCATGCGCCAATCCGTCTGGATTGGACTGAACTGCGTACTGAAGGTTCAAGCCCCACTGGCTGCCATCACCAAGCAGCTGCTGAAATCGCGGTGTGTCTTGGGGGGTGGATATCACAAGGATGTCGCGGATCCCCGCTAGCATTAACGTGCATAGCGGGTAATAGATCATGGGCTTGTCATAGACTGGGAGGAGCTGCTTTGAGATTGCAAGCGTCGCCGGGTGCAAGCGTGTGCCGGCCCCTCCGGCTAGGATAATTCCTCTGCGGATCATACGTTTCCCTGGTTCACCGGCTCTCTGGTCATGCGTTTGGCGGATAACTGCCACTGGGGTTGTTCCATGTCGAAAAGCTTACCATTTGGAAAGCGCGAATTGGCTAGCCGCTTAGCGGGTGGAGGAAGCCTGTATTTTGCGGTGGTGCATGCTCGAGAGGGCGTAGCTGGTCCGGTAGGTGGGGGTGTCGATCAATTTGGCCTGGGTACAACCACCAAGGCTGCTGAGAGTCCCTGTAACGTGATTTCGAGCGTGATATTTAGCGCAACATCCCTTAGTGCGAGTTGATTTACCAAAGTTCGCTACTGGCTCTTCTAAAGCGGCTAGGTAATCGAATGCATGACCTGTGCAAATGAAGGTTGCGCTATTGTCGATAAAGATATTCATCGATTATAGTCTTTTTAAAATTGTGGCTACGACTAGGCCGAGTGTATCTAAAATATTTTGCCGATGCACACCTGACTGTTGGAGAAGGTATAGTCGGTTAAATAAATTGGCTTGCCTGCTTTTCTCGAAAAGATCTAATGTTCGTAGATTGTCTTGGGTAAGTTCGCTTTTGAGCGATGAGATGGCGCTCAAGTTTGCATTATTCCACTCTCGGAAGCTGCCAAGTAATAGCTTTCTGAACCGTGCTATGCGGTCTTTGATGTCGATGTTGGAGCCGATAATGTTTCGATCATGCTGTCGATAGTAAATGGTGGGTTCGTTGCTGTAATGTACATCGCCGCCGCAGCCTGTAATAAGTATGTAGGCCCACCAGTCATGTGAGATGATTTTGGTGTCTATGGAAGTCTTTTTGAGAAGATCTCTTGCGGCGTTGTTGAGGAGCATGGTGTTTCCACCTGCTATGCTTTGCACTAAGGCGTTCTTGAAACATGGTCGCTTGGTAAAGAGGGGGGATGATCCTATCGGAGCACCACTTGCATCAATCAGGGAGGTGCGCGAGCAGTAGAGGCCAGGGCGGTCTTGTGGCAAATTGTTCATCCAGGTGATGCCGGACTCAAGTCGTCTGGGGGCCCAAATGTCATCTTGATCACAGAAGGCAAAATAGCTTGCTTGAATTTCCTCTCTTCTCACCAGACTAAGGAAGTTTGCGGCGAAGCCAAGTTGCGGGCCTTCAAATATATGTAATCGATCTTCGCCGATGCGCTGGCGATACGATGCCAAAATTCTTGTCGTGGAGTCGTTCGAGCCATCGTCGGACGCATAAATCGTCCAATTTTTATGGGTTTGTTGAGCGAGTGAGTCGAGTTGTTCGTTGAGAAACTCTTCTCCATTATAGGTGGAAAGCAAGATGGCGACATGCTGGCCGCCTGTCGCTGGTGCGTTTTGCCTTCCTTGTTTTTGTGCTGAGGATTTGGGAATCAAAAAACCACCATGGGCCGATCAATTCATACGGCGAAGCTCTAATTTGGGCGCGCGGGGAGCACAAGGGCTAGGTGAGGTTGATGATGGCTGGCCCTGCGGGTGCTTTGTCGAGCATTCTATCCATTTGGCTAGTCGCACACAACATGGTATTTTGGGTTTGAGTCGTGCGTCCGGCTGAACCCCGGAGGTCAATTTTTCGGTGGTGTTTTTGAATGGCTGCGCAGTTGCAGAGTTTTGATGGGCATTCGGGATATATGACTATGCAAGGGAATGATTCCGAAGTCACTATAGGATCTTTCTGACGAAAGATGAGCTACTTCCGTTTGGCGGAGGTGTTGACTCACCAGCATTTCAGGTTTTGGGGATGTGTTTTAATGCTGGTTTTCTTGCGCTGGCGGTTTTGCCCTGGTGCTCGGAATGGGTTCAGCTTTGCGGGATCGAGTCCCGTTCAGGATTTGTCTCGAAGAGGCGTTCTTAGGTCAATGCGCATAGAAATTTGCCAGTAGGTGCGTTGAGGCAAGCTAGTCTACTGTCCCTTCGTGGATTGGAACGCCCGTTTGATTAATCCGTGGTTGCTTGGCTTCTTAGCTTGGCGAATAGATCAGAGAATCGCTCGCAAGTCAAGGATGGTGGCGAATCGTTAGCTTCGGGCAGCTCAGGCAAATGGAATTGCTAGGCAGCAAATGCGGATTCCAAGTCGAACTTGCAGGTCTTGGATGCATACTCTGTTGTCGAGGCGTAACGTGTGCGGTGGTGGCCCCTCGCATCGAGTTTACAAGGCTCGCAAGACGGCTTCGGTTGCAGGTAGGTTCTAGGTTGGTGCAAGTCGATATGAGAACTGCTATGAGTGTAGCGAGCGCATTTGCATTACTAGTGAAGGTTCACAGAGGGGGCGGTCGCTTAGGCGTTATGCAACAGCTTTTGCGAGTTAGTTTTCATGGATAGGCGAACAATACTTGTCACGGGGGCCAGCGGGTTCGTAGGCGGGGCGATTTGCCGCCGTCTGGTCCAGTTGGGCGCGTTTAATACTCGGGCGGCGATACGCAGGGCGGATGTTGCAATACCACCCGGAGTGCATGCTATTACCGTAGGTGATTTGGCCTGCTCGACCGATTGGTCGGCTGCTTTGGCCCGCGTTGAAGTAGTGGTGCACGCCGCCGCTCGTGTACATGTAATGAAGGAAACAGCCGCCGATAGCCTCGCCGAGTTTCGGAGGGTCAATGTTGACGGTACCCTCAGCCCAATGTCATCAACCTAAGCTGCAGCCCTGCCCAAGGCAAGCCCCCCGAAGCAGCCAGCCGCCATGGCCGTCGGGCGATGACCAGGCCTCTGCCGCTCAATCAGGCGGTCTAGCTGGGCTGGCGGTGATGTGATCATCGTCTGTTCCGGCTGTCTAGGCGAGATTTCTCGTTCTCCGGACGAGCCTATGCCGACCGCTTGTGGCCAGCTTTTTTGCACGGAGGTTGGGCGGTGGTGTTTCTTCAGCGCGTCGGTTTGTAGCCCTCACAACCTCGGCTGGCTGCGCGTTTGCGTTGGCGCGCAAAGCTACGGCCTGAGCGTACGGCACTGAGGCTTTTAGCCATCAAGGCCAGCACATTGCTCAGCCCCTGAGCACAGTGCCGCACCAGCAGCTCGACCAGGGTATTTTTGAGCCGTGACACGCCTTGGGTGAAGTTGACTTTCCATCGCAGCTTGCGACCTTTGTGGCGCTGTTCGATGACCGGCTGTAGCAGGTGCTGCATCAACAGCGCCAGGTTCTTCAACAGTTGAGCGGCATGAAAGTCCTGCTTTACAGCGGTCACGCTGCGGCCGCTGAAGTTGTCCAGCGTCAGGGTTTGTTTGAGGCGACGGAAGTCGGTTTCGATGCCCCAGCGGCGGTGGTAAAGCTCGGCAAACACCTCAGCGGGAAAGGCTTCTCGATCCAGCAGCGAGGTCAGCAATACTTCGCTTTCGCCGTTGGCCAACTCGACCCGGATCAGTCTCAGCTCGATCTGGCTGGCAGGATCAACGCCAGCCTCGGAGCAGAACAGACGTGCTTCAGGATGGTTGGCCACGAAAAGCTGTGTGTCTTCAACTTGGCCAGAGTGTAGAAACGCTTTGACCTGGGCGTTATAGCCACAGGGCAGGCGCATCAGAAAGTGCCGCTGTTGCTGCGCGAACAGCGCGAATAACCAGTGCCCAGGGTAACCACGGTCAAACAGCGTCAGGCTGTCAGCCGGCAGGTGCTCAAGGTGCAGATGGGCACAGTCGCGCTCGCCGACTGTCAGGGGCACGATCAGGCTATGCAAGGTTTGACCGTCAGCGACTTCGTAGAGTGTGGACAAGCGAGCCATGGGAAAGCCAGAGTGACTGCCAAAGAAGGTCGCCATGGTCGACTCCAGGGGTAAATGCACGGTCGAGCCATCCACCGCGAGCACCCTCAGCCCACGCCACTTCTGGCGCAGCCCGAAGCAGTCAATTTGTTGCTGCAGGAGGCGATTGAGACTTTCAAATACCTCGGGGTTGAGTTTTTTGCGCGCTTTGCAGAAGGCCTGCGCAGTGACCATTTGCGTCTCAGTCGACGCCTGATTGAGTACGCGATAGAACTGATCGAGTTCGGTTTGCAGGGCCGTGCGCGGCTGATTGAGCAGGAACAGGACGAGGTTCTTGAAGGTGAGCTGGCGTCGGCGGGTAAAGTCTTGAGGATTCTGGCGGTGGGCGGCGATGAAGGCGGGACAATCGAGCGGGCTGGTTATTTTTTGTACAATTTTCAAGCCAGGGTTTGGCTGGCGGTGTCAAGCGATGCGGTATAGGTAGTCAAAAGGGCTTCTCCCATGCACTGATTTGAGCGCTAATTATATGATATTTATGGATAATTTCCAAAGTTGATGACATTGACCCTCAGCCTAGCCCGGCAGGCAGCTGCGGTCGGCGTGCGGCGTTTCATTTTTATCAGTTCGATCAAGGTCAATGGTGAAAGCAGCCGTCCTGGTCAACCGCTGTCTGCTGACGATGCGCCCTCGCCTCAGGATGCCTACGGTATTTCCAAGCATGAAGCGGAGCAGGGCTTGTATCAATTGGCGGCAGCAACGGGTATGGAGGTGGTGGTCATTCGTCCAGTGCTCGTCTACGGGCCAGGTGTGAAGGCAAACTTTCAGAGCATGATGCGATGGGTACATTGCGGCGTGCCGTTGCCGTTTGGCGCTGTCGATAATCGGCGCAGCCTAGTTTCAGTCATCAACCTTGTCGATTTGATTGTTACTTGCATTGAGCACCCCCACGCTGCAAACCAAACGTTTTTCGCCAGTGACGGTGAGGATATCTCATTGACTCAACTGCTACGTGCGTTGGGCGTTGCGCTCGGCCGCCCAGCGCGATTGCTTCCGGTGCCGCAGGCGATACTGTTGCTTGCCGCGCGGGCGCTTGGCAGGCGCGATCTGGCGCAGCGTCTGCTCGGTTCATTGCAAGTAGACATCAGCAAGAACCGTCTGGTGCTTGGCTGGGGGCCTCCCCTGACGCTGGAGCAAGGCCTGGATATGACAGCTCGATCTTTTCTGGAAACACAACACCTATGATTTGGCTGATTTTGGGTGCAGGCTTCACTTCGCTGCTGATGACTGCAGCTTTGCGCCGCTACGCGCTGGCCCGTAGCCTGCTGGACATCCCCAATGCACGTAGTTCTCATACCTTGCCAACGCCGCGCGGCGGTGGGGTATCGTTTGTAGTCACATTCTTGGCTGCGGTGCTGGTCTTGGGGCTGGGCTGGAACGACACCATCGTCCCGGGCCTGCAGTATGGTTTGTTGGGCGCTGGCGGTCTGATTGCACTGATTGGATTCATGGACGACCATGGGCACATCGCGGCGCGCTGGCGCTTGCTTGGTCATTTCGCTGCAGCGGGTTGGGGATTGTACTGGCTAGGCGGAATGCCGCCGCTTGCCGTGTTCGGCGTGCAACTCGCGCCAGCGGTACTTGGCATTGTCATCGGTCTTTTGTACCTCGTTTGGCTGCTCAACCTCTATAACTTCATGGATGGCATTGATGGGCTAGCCAGCATCGAGGCGATCTGCGTTTGCCTAGGCGGCGCTCTGCTTTACTGGGCCACAGGCAATACGCAGGCCATCTGGTTGCCAATGCTGTTGGCCGTGACGGTGGCTGGTTTCCTATTCTGGAACTTCCCCCCAGCACGCATTTTCATGGGTGATGCCGGTAGTGGATTTCTAGGAGTAGTGTTAGGGCTGCTGGCGTTGCAGGCAGCGTGGATAAATCCACTATTATTTTGGGGGTGGTTAATACTTTTGGGTGTGTTCGTGGTGGACGCCACGTTTACACTGATCCGACGCCTGATTCGCGGTGAGAAGGTCTACGAGGCCCATCGAAGCCATGCCTACCAGTACGCCTCGCGCCGTTTTGGCAGCCACCTGCCGGTGAGCCTGTCTGTGGCAGCCATAAATCTGCTTTGGCTGCTGCCTGTAGCAATAGTGGTTGTGGTCCTGAATCTCGATGGAGCGTTGGGAACCTTGATTGCCTATGCGCCTCTTACACTGCTGGCGATCAAATATCGCGCGGGAGAACGGGAGTAATATGGCTCAACGCAACAGGCATTGCACCACCCGGTTGTTTGGGCGTTCAGGCTGGCAAGCCCTCTGGTCAAGCGAACGGGGCAGATCGGCACCAAGGAGCGCAGGATGAGAGACGACTACAACAAGGGGCTTCGCTCGTACCTGGTGAACCTCTCCAGACAAAAGAAACGGCTCTTGCAGGTGTGCACGGATGTTGTGTTGATCTGGTTCGCATTGTGGTTGTCGTTCATCGTGCGGTTAGGTATCGATGAAATGTACAACCCCATCATCGAACACACCTGGTTGTTCCTCGCTTCACCAATGGTGGCCGTGCCGCTATTCATCCGTTTCGGCATGTACCGCGCGGTGATGCGCTATTTCGGCAATGACGCACTGGTCGCCATCATCAAGGCTGTGACCCTGTCGTCGCTGATTCTGGCCGTGGTGGTGTACTGGTACAGCAACCACCGGGTCGTGATACCTCGCTCGATCATCTTTAACTACTGGTGGTTGAGCTTGGTCATCATAGGTGGCCTGCGACTGATTATGCGTCAGTACTTTCTCGGGGACTGGTTCACTGGTGCGCATCAGATGCCCTTTACCCATCGTGATGACGGGTTGACCAAGGTTGCCATTTACGGTGCGGGTACGGCCGGAAACCAGCTGCTGGCGGCATTGCGCTTGGGGCGGGCGATGCGCCCGGTGGCTTTTATCGACGACGATGGCGACCTTGCCAATCGAGTCATTTCCGGGTTGCAGGTATATGCGCCCAAGCATTTGCCGAAGTTGATCAGGGATACTGGCGCGCAGGAAATTCTCCTCGCGGTACCATCGGCCTCACGTGCCCGGCGCAAGGAGATCCTAGCTCTGCTCGAACCCTATCCGCTACATGTGCGTAGCGTGCCTGCTTTTGCCGACCTAGCCAGTGGTCGGGTCAAGGTTGATGATATTCAGGATGTCGATATTGCGGACCTGCTCGGGCGTGACCCGGTACCGGCACAGGGCGACCTGCTCGAACGCTGTATCAGAAAGCAGACTGTGCTGGTGACTGGGGCAGGTGGCTCAATCGGCTCCGAACTATGCCGACAGATTGTCGGTCTGGGCCCCAAGACTTTGCTGTTGTTCGACCACAGCGAATACAACCTGTACAGCATTCTCAGTGAACTGGAGCAGCGCATCGCGCGTGAATCGCTGTCGGTACGGCTGCTGCCGATGCTGGGGTCAGTGCGTAATCAGCAGCACCTTATAGATGTCATGAGTACCTGGCGGGTGGACACTGTCTACCATGCTGCTGCATACAAGCACGTGCCGATGGTCGAGCACAACATGGCCGAAGGTATAATCAACAACGTCTTTGGCACGCTTAATACGGCTCAAGCAGCACTGCAGTCAGGGGTGGCGAATTTTGTTTTGATTTCCACCGATAAGGCTGTGCGCCCGACTAATGTAATGGGGAGTACCAAACGTCTTTCCGAACTGATCCTTCAGGCACTGAGTCGCGAGGCAGCACCTGTGATGTATGGCGACAGCGGTAAGATTGCGCGGGTGAACAAGACCCGTTTCACCATGGTGCGCTTCGGGAATGTGCTGGGCTCATCGGGGTCGGTGATTCCGCTGTTCCACAAGCAGATAAAGCATGGTGGGCCGTTGACGGTTACCCACCCCAAGATCACACGTTATTTCATGACCATTCCTGAAGCCGCTCAATTGGTTATCCAAGCGGGTTCGATGGGACAGGGCGGAGATGTATTCGTGCTGGATATGGGGGAACCGGTGCGGATTACTGAGTTGGCGGAAAAAATGATCCATCTTTCGGGTTTAAGTGTTCGATCTGAGCAAAACCCACTTGGAGATATTGCCATTGAGTTTACCGGGCTGCGGCCAGGTGAAAAGCTCTATGAGGAACTGCTAATTGGTGAAAATGTTTTGGTTACGCGCCACCCAATGATCATGTGTGCCAATGAAGACTACTTGCAATGGGACAAGCTGAGGCAAAGCCTAGAGGCACTGATGGCGGCCATTGCATCCGATGACTTCAAGATGGTTCGCCAGTTGCTGAGGGATACTGTCAGTGGCTATACGCCAGGCGGGGAGATTGTTGACTGGTTGTATGAGCGCCAGCGGCTGGAACCTTAAAAGGCTGCGCTGGCAGTTATAGATAAAGAAAATGCCATCCTGATCGGATGGCTTGTCGCATATGAATTTCAAAATCTTACTAGGTTTGAAGACGTACCAGGGGAAGAACGGATAATGACTATTTTGGTAACAGGTGGCGCTGGATTCATCGGCGCAAACTTCGTCCTGGACTGGTTGGCTGGCTCGGATGAGCACGTGGTTAACCTCGACAAACTCACCTACGCAGGTAACCTGCAGACCCTGAGCAGCCTGCAGGGCGACAAGCGCCATATCTTCGTGCACGGTGACATCGGCGACTCCGAACTGGTTGCCCGCCTGCTAAAGGAGTACCAGCCACGCGCCATCGTCAACTTTGCCGCCGAGTCCCACGTCGACCGCTCGATCCACGGCCCGGAAGACTTCATCGAAACCAACATCGTCGGTACCTTCCGCCTGCTGGAAGCGGTACGCGCGTATTGGGGTGGCCTGGATGAGCCGGCGCGCAAGGCTTTTCGCTTCCTTCATGTGTCCACCGACGAAGTTTACGGTTCGTTGGCCGCCGGCGAACCGGCCTTTACCGAAACCCACCAGTACCAGCCCAACAGCCCGTACTCGGCCAGCAAGGCCGCTAGCGACCACCTGGTGCGCTCGTACCACCACACCTACGGCCTGCCGGTGCTGACCACCAACTGCTCGAACAACTACGGCCCTTACCACTTCCCGGAAAAACTCATCCCGCTGATGATCGTCAACGCCCTGGCTGGCAAACCGCTGCCGGTATACGGCGACGGCCAGCAGATTCGCGACTGGCTGTACGTCAAGGACCACTGCAGCGCCATCCGCCGCGTGCTGGAAGCCGGCAAGACCGGCGAGGTGTACAACGTGGGCGGCTGGAACGAAAAGCCCAACCTGGAAATCGTCAACCGCGTGTGCGCCCTGCTGGACGAACTACGCCCCCGCGCCGACGGCAAGCCTTACGCCGAGCAGATCACCTACGTGACCGACCGCCCCGGCCATGACCGCCGCTACGCCATCGACGCCCGCAAGCTCGAGCGCGAACTGGGCTGGAAGCCTGCCGAAACCTTCGAAACCGGCATTCGCAAGACCGTGGCCTGGTACCTCGACAACCAGGAGTGGGTGCAGAACGTACAGTCCGGCAGCTACCGCGACTGGGTCGAGAAAAACTACGCAGGGCGCTCGGCATGAAGATTCTGCTACTGGGCAAGGACGGCCAGGTAGGTTGGGAACTGCAACGCAGCCTGGCCCCGCTGGGCCAGGTGCTGGCGCTCAATTCCCGCAGCCAGGCCCACTGCGGCGACCTGGCCAACCTGCCGGGCCTGGCCGAAACAGTGCGCGCCTACGCCCCCCATGTAATCGTCAACGCCGCCGCCTACACTGCCGTGGACAAGGCGGAAAGCGACCGCGAACAAGCCTTCAAGGTAAACGCCGAAGCCGTCGGCGTGCTGGCCCGCGCCGCCGCCGACTGCGGAGCATTGCTGGTGCATTACTCCACCGATTACGTGTTCCCGGGGCAGGGCACTCAAGCCTGGCGCGAAGACGACAGCGTCGGCCCACTGAATGCCTATGGCGAAAGCAAGCTGGCCGGCGAACAGGCCATCCAGGCCGCCGGTTGCCAGCACCTGATCTTCCGAACCTGCTGGGTATATGCCGCACGCGGCAACAACTTCGCCAAGACCATGCTGCGCCTGGCTGCGGAACGCGACAGCCTGGGCGTGATCGACGACCAGTACGGCGCCCCGACCGGTGCGGAACTGATCGCCGACATCACCGCCCACGCCATCACCGCCACCCGACGCGACCCGGCCCTGGCCGGCCTGTACCACCTGGCGGCGGCCGGCGAAACCACCTGGTGCGGCTACGCTCGTTATGTGCTGGAGCAGGCAGTGGCTCTGGGTGTGCCATTGAGAGCCCACGCCGAACAGGTCAACCCATTGACCACCGACGCCTACCCGACCCCGGCCAAGCGGCCGGCCAATTCGCGTCTGGACACCCATAAACTGCAGCAAGCCTTTGCCCTGACCCTGCCAGACTGGCGCTTGGGTATGGCTCGCATGCTTTCGGAAATACACGAGAAATGACCACTATGAAGCGTAAAGGCATCATTCTGGCGGGCGGGTCGGGTACCCGTCTGCACCCCGCGACCCTGGCTATTTCCAAGCAGCTGCTGCCGGTGTACGACAAGCCGATGATCTACTACCCGCTGACCACCCTGATGCTGGCGGGTATCCAGGACATCCTGATCATCTCCACCCCGCAGGACACCCCGCGGTTCGAGCAACTGCTGGGTGACGGCCACCAGTGGGGCATCAACATCAGCTACGCCGTGCAGGCCTCGCCAGATGGCCTGGCGCAGGCCTTCCTGATTGGTGAACACTTCATCGGCAACGACCTGTCAGCGCTGGTGCTGGGCGATAACATCTATTATGGCCACGACTTCCAGCAACTGCTGGGCAACGCCATGGACCGCGGCGAAGGCGCCAGCGTGTTCGCCTACCACGTGCACGACCCCGAGCGTTACGGCGTGGTCGAGTTCGATGAGAAGGGCAAGGCAATCAGCCTGGAGGAGAAGCCGACCAAGCCGAAGTCCAGTTATGCCGTGACCGGGTTGTACTTTTACGACAAGGACGTGGTCGAGATTGCCAAAGGCATCAAGCCATCTGCGCGGGGTGAGTTGGAGATTACCGATTTGAACCGGGTGTATTTGGAGCAGAACCGGTTGTCGGTGGAGATCATGGGGCGCGGGTATGCCTGGCTGGACACCGGGACGCATGATTCGTTGCTCGAGGCGAGTGGGTATATCGCGACCATTGAGCGGCGGCAGGGGTTGAAGGTGGCTTGTCCGGAAGAGGTGGCGTACAGGCAGGGGTGGATTGGGGCGGAGCAGTTGCTGAAGTTGGCGGAGCCGTTGGCTAAGAATGGGTATGGGCAGTATTTGAAGAGGTTGGTGCAGGATAAAGTTTATTGAGGGGGTTAAATATCCGTCTTTTAAGGTGTAGACGCTCGAGATTACATGGCAGAAGCCTTGGCTTGTACCTGGGCAGACAGTTTATGCGGGTATGCCAACGCCATTCATTGGTGAAGCCACAGGCATAGGTCAGCCATTGAATGAGCCTGCCGCTAATGTGAAACACTGATCCAGGCGACGGTACCTGCGCCGGTTTCTGATAAAGCGAGCGCAGGGCTGCCGGCTCAGGTGATGGATACATTGTGCGGTGCTGCATGGCCCAAGCTCGGCGCAAGCTTTTCGACTTGTAGGTAGTGAACGAGAGTCAACTGGCTGAACAAGCCCAGCGCGCGATCGGTGGCAAGTACGAACTCGAACGCCGGGCTGGAGGTATGAGTGGTGAAGATCGTTGGCGAATATGGGGGGGAAGCGGTGCCAATTATCAAAGCGCTGCAACAGTCAGTGGGAAAAACAGGTACGACGGTGTTCTCGGACGATCTAACGGGTTGTTCACCATGTAGCTGCGCAGAGGCGGCGGGCGGCGGCGATTATGAGTCTGTCCAGTCGGCGCGCATGAATGGACATGATCCATATGCTGTCTCAAAGATTTGCTGACGCGGCTTTCGACACTGCGGGTGAGCAAGATCGGGTAGCTGTTGCCGCAGTCGTTGATGCTGCTTTCACTTACGCGAGATGAGTCGGGCGGGCGGTTGGAAAAAACAATTCTGTTAGAAAAGATCTTATTGATCTCTAGTGTTCTTATTTAATTGTTCTGATTGGGTTTGAGGTATTTTTATTGGCTCGTTAATATTTAAGGTGAAATCTAAAATTATTGATGTGTCTTAGCGATGCAGATAGTGTTTTCTTGTAATTTGCCCCTTCGATCATCCGTTTTTATCAAGTGATGTTTACAGGCTCCTGATGTTGTGCAGTAGATAGGTAGCTTTTGTTGATTTTATTTTGTTTTCGTGATAGGTGGGTAGTTGCTGCTGCTGGCGTGGGTGTACCGTTTGTCAGGCGGGCGGAGCAGGGGGCTGGCCTGCTACTGCGAGCCCTCTGGCTCGCTATTTTCGCAGCGATAGAATTCGATCGTGTCGGGTTGCCATGCTTGGATCCAAAGTGTAATATTCGCGCCATTTGTGAAATAAATTTCATACACCTTGGAAGCGGAACTCCATTAATGTCATCGGCGATAGTTAGTAAGTTTAAGAGCAAGGACGCAGTTATCGGTATCGTGGGTCTGGGGTATGTTGGGCTGCCTCTGATGCTTCGCTATAACGCTATCGGCTATTGTGTTTTGGGTATCGATATTGATCCCGTGAAGGTGGAAAAGCTCAATCAGGGTAAAAGCTACATTGAGCATATTCCGTGTGAATCGGTCGCCAAGGCGCGCGAAAGCGGGTTCTCGGCAACCACCGATTTCAGTCGGGTCGCTGAGTGCGATGCGCTGATTCTGTGTGTGCCGACGCCGCTCAATAAGTATCGCGAACCCGACATGAGCTTCGTGATCGATACCACGAACGCGCTCAAGCCTTACCTGCGGGCAGGCCAGGTGGTTTCTCTGGAGAGCACCACCTATCCGGGTACTACCGAAGAAGAGCTGCTGCCTCGTGTTCAGGAAAATGGCCTGAAGGTGGGTGAGGATATCTTCCTGGTCTACTCGCCGGAGCGTGAAGATCCGGGTAATCCGAATTTCGAAACTCGTACCATTCCGAAGGTCATTGGTGGCCATACGCCTCAGTGCCTGGAAGTTGGTATCGCCCTATACGAGCAGGCCATTGATCGCGTCGTGCCAGTGAGCTCGACCAAGGCCGCAGAGATGACCAAGCTGCTGGAGAACATCCATCGCGCGGTGAACATTGGCCTGGTCAATGAAATGAAGGTCGTGGCTGATCGCATGGGTATCGACATCTTCGAAGTCGTCGATGCAGCCGCCACCAAGCCGTTCGGCTTCACTGCCTACTACCCTGGCCCGGGCCTGGGTGGCCATTGCATTCCGATCGACCCATTCTACCTCACTTGGAAAGCGCGTGAGTACGGCTTGCACACACGCTTCATCGAGTTGTCTGGTGAGGTTAACCAGGCCATGCCGGAATATGTGGTCGGCAAGCTGATGGACGGCCTCAACGAGCAAGGCAAGGCCGTGAAGGGCAGTCGTGTGCTGGTGCTCGGCATTGCTTACAAGAAGAACGTAGATGACATGCGCGAATCGCCATCGGTGGAAATCATGGAGCTGATTGAAGCCAAAGGCGGCGTGGTTGCCTACAGCGACCCACACGTGCCAGTCTTCCCACAAATGCGAGAGCACCACTTCACGCTCAGCAGCGAGGTCTTGACTGCAGAAAACCTGGCGTCGTTCGATGCGGTGGTCTTGGCTACCGATCATGACAAATTCGACTATGAGCTGATTCAGCGCAGCGCTCGACTGGTCATCGACAGCCGCGGCAAGTACCGTGCACCTGCTGAAAACGTAATCAAGGCCTGATTGCGTCCCCGCTCTGCCCAGCCGGCATCGATCACGTCGATGTCGGCTTGCTGCTTATCGAATTTATGCGAGAGGTTAGGATGAAGCGTTTCGCCCTCATTGGTGCTGCTGGTTACATCGCTCCACGCCACATGCGTGCCATCAAGGACACAGGTAATGAATTGGCCTGCGCCTACGACATCAACGATTCTGTCGGCATCATCGACAGCATTTCCCCGGCCAGTGAGTTCTTCACCGAGTTCGAGCGCTTCTATGATCATGCCTGGCGCCTCAAGCGTGACCCGGCCACGGCATTGAATTACGTTTCCGTCTGCTCGCCCAACTACCTGCACCACCCGCACATCACGGCCGGCCTGCGCCTGGGTTGCGATGTGATCTGTGAGAAACCTCTGGTGCCCACCGCCGCGATGCTGGATGACCTGGCACTGGTGGAAAAGGAAACCGGAAGCCGCCTGTGGAACATCCTGCAGTTGCGCCACCACCAGGCGATCATCGCGCTGAAGGATCGTGTGCAAAGTGGCAAGCGGGATCACAAGCACGATGTCGAACTGACCTACATCACTTCCCGTGGCAAGTGGTACATGGAAAGCTGGAAAGGTGACCCGCGTAAGTCGTTCGGTGTTGCCACCAACATTGGCGTGCACTTCTACGACATGCTGCATTTCATCTTCGGCAAGCTGCAGCGTAACGTCGTGCACTTTGTCAATGAGCACAAAGCTGCCGGTTACCTGGAGTACGAGAACGCGCGCGTACGCTGGTTCCTGTCCATCGATGCCAACGACCTGCCAGATAGCGTCAAGGGCAAGAAGCCGACCTACCGTTCCATTACTTGCGATGGTGCGGAGATAGAATTCTCGGAAGGTTTCACCGATCTGCACACCGTGAGCTACCAGTCCATTCTCGATGGTAAGGGCTATGGCATCGAAGATGCGCGCCACTGCGTGGAAACCGTCGAGACCATTCGTACCTTGGCGTTGAGCCGTCCGACGGACAACGAAGGCCATCCGTTCCTGGCTCGCCTGCTGGGTTGATAAGCATTGCGGCTTCGCCAGCATTGGCTGGCGAACGCAGGTCGAGGTAATTCATGAGTTTCTACCAGCACCCGAGCGCCATCGTTGATGATGGTGCGCAGATCGGTGCAGACTCGCGGGTCTGGCACTTCGTGCATGTCTGTGGTGGCGCGCGTATCGGCAAAGGCGTGTCCCTTGGGCAAAACGTTTTTGTTGGCAACAAGGTGGTCATCGGCGACCATTGCAAGATTCAGAACAACGTCTCGGTCTATGACAATGTGACCCTGGAAGAGGGGGTTTTTTGTGGTCCGAGCATGGTGTTCACCAATGTTTACAACCCGCGTTCGCTGATCGAGCGCAAGAGTGAATACCGCGACACCGTAGTCGGCAAAGGCGCCACGCTGGGCGCCAACTGCACGATCGTGTGTGGTGTGACCATTGGCCGGTTTGCCTTTGTCGGTGCCGGTGCGGTGGTCAACAAGAACGTAGCTGACTATGCCTTGGTCGTGGGTGTCCCGGCCCGGCAGATTGGCTGGATGAGCGAGCACGGCGAACAGCTCGAGCTGCCCTTGGAGGGCGAGGCTGTCGCGGTGTGCGCGCACTCCGGTATTCGTTATGTATTGCATGGAAATGTCGTCAGCAAGGAGAACGGGCTATGATCGATTTCATTGATCTGAAGGCTCAGCAGAATCTGATCAAGGACAAGATCGAAGCCGGCATCGCCCGCGTTCTTGCCCATGGCAACTACATCCTCGGCGCTGAGGTCGCAGAGCTCGAAGAGCGTCTGGTGGCTTTCACTGGCGCGGCGTACTGCATTACGGTCGCCAACGGTACCGATGCCCTGCAGATTGCCCAGATGGCACTCGGGATCGGCCCAGGGGATGAGGTCATCACTCCAGGTTTCACCTACATCGCCACGGCTGAAGCCGTTGCATTGCTCGGTGCCAAGCCGGTCTACGTGGATGTCGACCCGAAGACCTACAACCTTGACCCAGCCAAGCTTGAAGCGGCGATCACGCCGCGCACCAAGGCCATCATTCCTGTTTCCCTGTATGGCCAGTGCGCCGACTTCGACGCGATCAACGCCATTGCTGCCAAGCACGGCATTCCGGTTATCGAGGATGCGGCGCAGAGTTTTGGTGGGCAATACAAGGGCAAGCGCTCCTGCAACCTGACCACCATCGCTTGCACCAGCTTCTTCCCAAGCAAGCCGTTGGGCTGCTATGGAGATGGCGGGGCCATTTTTACCAACGATGCAGAGCTGGCCAAGGTTTTGCGCCAGATTGCCCGTCATGGCCAGGATCGCCGTTATCACCATGTCCGTGTGGGCGTGAACAGTCGTTTGGATACGCTGCAGGCGGCGATTCTGCTGCCGAAGCTGGAAATCTTTGAGCAGGAACTCATCCAGCGTGATCAGGTTGCTGCTCGCTATGCCGGGCTGCTTGAGGTAGCCGGTATCGCAGCACCTTTCGTCGAAGCGCACAATCAGAGTGCGTGGGCCCAATACACTGTGCAGGTTGCAGAGCGTGATACGGTCCAGGAGCGCCTCAAGGCAGTGGGTGTGCCCACTGCAGTCCACTACCCGATTCCGCTCAACCGCCAGCCTGCGGTGCGGGACGACCAGGCCCAACTGCCGATTGGTGATGCCATTGCCGCTCGTGTCATGAGCTTGCCGATGCATCCGTACCTCGACGAAGTCTCCCAGCGTCACATCATCACTGCCTTGAAAGAGAGTCTCAGCGCATGACCCGCAAAATCGTCACAATCGTCGGCGCACGCCCTCAATTCATCAAAGCTGCGGCTGTCTCGCGAGAAATTCTCAAGCACTCCGGTGAAATCGAAGAAGTCATGGTTCACACCGGCCAGCATTACGACCCGAACATGTCCCAGGTGTTTTTCGATGAGCTGGAGATCCCGGCGCCGAAATACAATCTCGAGGTATCGGGAGGCACCCATGGTGTCATGACCGGCCGTATGCTTGAAGGCATCGAGAAGATCCTGATCGAAGAAAAGCCGGATTGGGTGCTGATCTACGGAGATACCAACTCCACTTTGGCGGGTGCGCTGGCTGCGTCCAAGCTGCACATTCCGGTTGCACACGTCGAGGCGGGCCTGCGCTCGTTCAACATGCGCATGCCGGAAGAGGTCAACCGGATTCTGTCTGATCGGGTCTCGACGCTCCTGCTATGCCCGACAGACATGGCTGTGGAGAACTTGGCGCGGGAAGGTGTCGTTGAGGGGGTTCGCAATGTTGGCGATGTCATGTATGACGTTGCGTTGTATTACCGCGATAGAGCCCGTCGCGAAAGCCGCATTCTGCAAACGCTTGGGCTCGAGCACGGGGAGTTCGTCCTGACAACCTGCCATCGTGCGGAAAACACTGATTCTCGCGAGCGTCTGACCGAAATCCTTTCTGCGCTGTCGGAAATCGCTTCAGAAGTTCCGGTAGTTCTGCCGCTGCATCCGCGTACCCGTAAGTTGGTGGCAGACTATGGGTTGGAGAGTTTCCTGGAGAAACTGACAGTGGTAGAGCCTCTATCGTTCTTGGATATGGTTGCTCTAGAGCAGGCAGCCAAGGTCATTCTGACCGATTCGGGTGGCGTTCAGAAGGAAGCGTTCTTCTATCAGGTGCCTTGCATCACCATGCGTGACGAAACCGAGTGGGTCGAGACGATCGAGCTTGGCTGGAATCGGTTGGTAGGCGCAGCTCGCGCTCGGATCCTCGAGGCCTATGCTCAATCGCTCCAGCATCGTCCCGATGTGCAGGGAGCCCCTTATGGCTCTGGTGTAGCAAGTCGGCTGATTCTCGAAGAACTGTTGAAAGAAGGTTGATATGGGCGCTCTAGCGAGCCTTCTAAAGCATCGCCGGATCCTGCACTCGACTGTTGTTCAGGGCTTGAAAAAGCGCACCAGTGCCAATGCGCTGGGCGCGCTCTGGCTGCTACTTTACCCGCTGCTGTTTCTCGGCATGTATAGCCTTGTATTCGTGCAGATTTTGCAGGTGCGCATACCGGGCTTAGGTACCATGGACTACATCCTTGTGGTGTTTTCGGGCCTAGTTCCGTTCTTGGCGTTTTCCGAGGCTTTTGGTGTCGGCACAACTAGTATCGTCGCCAACCGGGACTTGTTGATGAATACACTATTCCCCATCGAATTAGTGGTGGCGCGGGATGTGCTAATCGGTCATACCACGATGGGTATGGGGATGCTCTTGTTGTGGGGGGCGGTCATCTATTATCACGGGTTCTACTGGACGCACTTATTGGTGCCGGTGATCTATCTGCTACAGATCATCATGGTTCTCGGCCTGGTTTGGATTACGGCAACACTTACTGTGTTCTTTCGTGATCTGCAGCAGTCCATTCCTGTTCTGGTTCTGATGTTAATGATGATCTCGCCTATTGGCTATACCGCCGACATGGTACCGGAAGGGCTCAACGCTATCCTGCATTTCAACCCTCTGGCATGGCTGATGGAGTTGTATCGAGCATGCTTGATGCAGGGGACGGTGCCATTGGAGCAATTAGGTCTTTTCACTTTATTTGCATGTGTGTTGTTCTGCCTGGGCGGAGCTCTTATTACCCGACTGAAGCCATTGTTTATCGACCATGTCTGATATTGCGATCTCTCTAGCCGGGGTCTGCAAGACCTTCCGGCGCTTTCAGCACCCAGGATGGCGCGCTCTTGATGCGCTGGGCTTGCCTGTTTCTCGTAAGCGCTATGACAACTTTCAAGCGCTTACCGATATAAACTTTAATATTGCTCGTGGTGAGAAAGTTGCGTTGATTGGCCGCAATGGTGCAGGTAAGAGTACTTTGCTGCGCCTTATCTCAGGGCAGATGCGCGCCGATAACGGTACCATTCGGGTTAATGGGCAGGTACAGGCCCTGATGACTTTGGGCACAGGTTTCCACCCTGACTTTACTGGCGTGGAAAATATCCGCTCAGCCTTAGCCTTCCAAGGGGTGGCTCCGGCAAAAATGGATGAGTGCATTGAGGAAATTGCTGATTTCACTGAACTGGACTCATTCCTTCAGCGGCCGGTTAAGGAATATTCGGCCGGTATGTACGCGCGACTAGCGTTTGCCGTCGCCACAACAATGACTCCGGAAGTGCTGATCATTGATGAGATTCTCGGTGCTGGCGATGCGTACTTCTTAGGTAAATGCATCCAGCGTATGAAAAACCTGACGAGCCAAGGCGCTACGATCCTGTTCGTGTCACACGATATCAGCTCTGTGCAAATGCTCTGTGATCGTGGTATCTGGCTGGAGGCGGGGCGGGTTCGGCAGGATGGGCCATTGCTGCCGGTGAGCAAGTCCTACCTGGCTAGTGTTCGTGATGAAGAGGAGCGCAGGGTCCGCGCCAAGAGTATGTCTCTAACTCGCGGTCAGGTAATGGCATTGCAGGGAGGTGGGAGTCAGACAAGCCTCCTGCGATTTATCGGTCGCGATAGCGTGGCTCCGCGCCAACCGCTGCTGGTTCGTTCGGTAGAGTATGGTGACGAAAGCGGGGTACTTGGTCAGATCGATCTGCAAGGCCCGCAGTCTGGGGGCTCCGCCCTGATCGTCGATCCGCAGTTCATGAACTGGAAATACCTTGAGCGTGAAACACAGGGCCCCTGCTGGGCATTTGGTGATTTTGGCGGGCGTTATCAGCATGCACCACTGCAGATCGTCTGGCCGGCGATTGTACCCAAAAGCGCCTGGGTGCAGATAGAGTACAAGGCCAGCGGCTCTGAGGGCGTTCTACTCGAACAATATGATGCTGAAAGTGCTGAATATACCCATCTGGCCGAGTTTGATACTTCTTGTGAGAGTGATTGGCAGACGACGCGCTTAGCGCTTTGTGCGACTACTGCCATCGGGGGAAGTGAAAGTGCAGAGCTGCTTTCTGAACTGCAGGAGCTTAGTAGCGAAGATCGCTATGGTAGCGGTGAAGTTCGTATCACAGGTTTTGGCTTTTTCGATGGTGAATCCGAACGCAGGCACACTCTTATCAGCGGCGAGCCTGCATTTGCGGTGATCGGCTACGATGCAGCCCAGCCTGTCATGGATCCTGTGCCGGTAGTGGCGATCTATCGACCAGATGGAACCTGCGTCATGCAGGTCATTGCGAGCATGGCCGGCAAGCATTTCCCGCGACTCGAAGGCAAGGGCGGAATCCGAGTGAACTTCGCCCCGTTGCTATTAGGGCCTGGTGATTATTTGGTGTCTGTTGCCTTGTTCAGGGAGCTAAATCTGGCGTCGGCGGTCGAACCTGCTTCTTACGACCTCCATGACCGCTGCCATGCACTGAAGGTGCTGCCTCCACCAGGTATCCATGTTCAGATTGGCGTGGTCAACCAACCCGTTAATTGGGAGCAGATCACTTGAGTCAAGACATTCGCCTGTATGGATCCGCACAAGTTTGGGACCAGCCGCTGCAGCTTGGTCAGCGCAATTTACTGCAGGCTGTGCTTGATGCTTGGCCTGAGGGTATTCATACGGCGCTGGATGTTGGG
This sequence comes from Pseudomonas sp. s4, assembly GCF_046764235.1. Classification (NCBI taxonomy): domain Bacteria; kingdom Pseudomonadati; phylum Pseudomonadota; class Gammaproteobacteria; order Pseudomonadales; family Pseudomonadaceae; genus Pseudomonas; species Pseudomonas sp. s4. The sequence continues at coordinate 1,578,828 of NZ_CP177209.1, forward strand.
TGTGGCGACGGCAAGGTGACTTCGCGACTGTTGCAGACCAAAAGTTTGCGACTGGTCGGTCTGGACAGTAGTGAGGAGGCGCTGTCGCGCCTACCTTTTACTGGGGTCAAGGGCGATGCGCAGGCTTTGCCGTTTGCCGACGGCACCTTTGACGTGACCATTAGCACTGATGCTCTGGAGCACATGCCAGATGCTGAGGAAACTCAGGCCTGGAATGAATTATTCCGAGTGGCCGCGAAGGCGGTTATGGTGGCAGTACCGTTCCGCGAAGAGTTACTGGATGCGACTGCCCGTTGCGAAGCTTGTGGCCATCACTACCATGTGAACTGGCATGAGCGCAGTTACGATATTGGCGACATGCACCGTCGTGCGCCTGCTGGTTGGCGAGTGCGGGCAACCATTCTCTCGGGCGAGCCCTGGAGCGCGATGTTACCTCCAGAGACTCATTTACGGCGTGAGGTGCTGGACGAGTGGTCGGGATGGGAAGCCGCTATGTGCTCCCGTTGCGGGAGTGCGGGGAGCAAGGCCACAGAGATCGCACCATTACCTTCATTGCTGGCTCGCTCCTTAGGTAGCAAGCTCTATCCGGTCCTGACGCAGCACCGCTACTGCCGCAGCCACAGCGAAATCCTGGTGATCTTCGAGCGTGACGGGGCTGCAATTAGGCTTCCCGAATTGGTGCAGGCGGAAAAATTTGTTCAATCGGCCTCTTTGATTGACCTCACTCGGCAACAACCAAACGACAACCTTCAGCCCTACAGCCAAGTTGCGCAATATGTGGCAGGTGTGGATGGGAGTTGGAGGGCGCAGTTCCCGCTTTATGAGGCGCAACCTAAGTTGACAGTTGTGCGTCGTGAAGGGAGTACGGGCCCATTGCACTTGCTGGTGGAGGACGGGGCCGGCTGCCTTTTCGACGGCTGCGTGCTTGAAGAGGGGCAGAACGTGCGCGAAGTATCACTGGCACGTAGTCCGATTCCTGGGTACTACGGTGTTCTGGTGTCCTTCGACCGTCAGGAGCCGTTTGCAAGCATTCAGCTTGGAAGCGGCCCACAGATTTACTGGTCGAATCCTGACAAAGAAGCCCTGTGTACATACCTGCCACTTCAGCACGAGTCAGGTCCACTTTATATACAGATTGCTCAGCCGCTTTGGTTTGATCCGGTCAGTCTTGAGCCAGTTTCTGCCGTACCTGAACCTACGCCTGCCCAGGCAATGAGGGGGATGGAAGAGTGCTTCGAGCAAGCCTTGGCAATTGAAGGTGCAGCGGCAGCTAATAGCAATCTTGCAAGTGGTATTAACGATCTGCGTGTGCAAGTTCAGAACCTGTCTGCCGAGCGCGAAGATCTGATAGCCCAGGCCCGAGAGTTACAGGGTTTGGCGGTAGATGTGCAAAACCTCACTGCGGAGCGTGATGCGTTGTTGCTGCGGGCAGCGGAGGCTGATCGATTGGCTGTCGATTTGCAAAACCTGACAGCGGAGCGTGATGCCCTCCAGGCTGTAATCACAGAATCACAGACCTCATTCGGGGGCGAGCTATCTGCGTTGCAGGCTCAGGCTGTTGAAGCTGACCGCCTCGCAGTAGAGGTACAAAATCTACGGGCTGAACGTGAAGTGTTATTGTTGCGGGCATCCGCTGCCGACCAGCTGGAGGCCGGTATGCAGACTCTCAACGTAGAGCGTGAAGCCATGCTGGCGCGAATTAATGATGCTGATCAGCTGGCAGTAACAGTTCAAAATCTGTCCGCTGAGCGAGAGCAACTGTACAAGCTTCTGGACGAGGCGCAGCTGCAATCAGTAAAGATCCAGAATTTGAGTGCAGAGCGGGACGCATTGCTTCTGCGTGCTAGCGAAGCGGATAGACTTGCAGTGGCTGTGCAGAATCTGGTGGCAGAGCGAGATGAGTTGCTCCTTGTCGCCAAACAGGCCCAGCGTCATGCGGTCGACTTGCAGAACCTCAGCGCCGAGAATGAAGCTCTTCTTGCGCGTGCTAGCGAGGCAGAGCAGTTGGCTGTTCAAGTAGAGAATCTCGCCGCCGAGCGGGACGCATTGCTTTTACGTGCTGGCGAAGCCGATCGACTTGCAGTGGCTGTGCAGAATCTGATGGCAGAGCGAGATGAGTTGCTCCTTGTCGCCAAACAGGCCCAGCGTCATGCGGTCGACTTGCAGAACCTCAGCGCCGAGAATGAGGCTCTTCTTGCGCGTGCTACCGAAGCAGAGCAGCTGGCTGTCCAAGTAGAGAGTCTCGCCGCCGAGCGGGATGCATTGCTTCTACGTGCTGGCGAAGCCGATCAACTCGCAGTGGCTGCGCAGAACCTGTTGGCAGAGCGAGATGAGTTGCTCCTTGTCGCCAAACAGGCCCAGCGTCATGCGGTCGACTTGCAGAACCTCAGCGCCGAGAATGAAGCTCTTCTTGCGCGTGCTAGCGAGGCAGAGCAGTTGGCTGTTCAAGTAGAGAATCTCGCCGCCGAGCGGGACGCATTGCTTTTACGTGCTGGCGAAGCCGATCGACTTGCAGTGGCTGTGCAGAATCTGATGGCAGAGCGAGATGAGTTGCTCCTTGTCGCCAAACAGGCCCAGCGTCATGCGGTCGACTTGCAGAACCTCAGCGCCGAGAATGAGGCTCTTCTTGCGCGTGCTACCGAAGCAGAGCAGCTGGCTGTCCAAGTAGAGAGTCTCGCCGCCGAGCGGGATGCATTGCTTCTACGTGCTGGCGAAGCCGATCAACTCGCAGTGGCTGCGCAGAACCTGTTGGCAGAGCGAGATGAGTTGCTCCTTGTCGCCAAACAGGCCCAGCGTCATGCGGTCGACTTGCAGAACCTCAGCGCCGAGAATGAGGCTCTACTTGCGCGTGCTACCGAAGCAGAGCAGCTGGCTGTCCAGGTAGAGAATCTCGCCGCGGAGCGGGACGCATTGCTTCTGCGGGCTGGCGAAGCCGATCGACTTGCAGTTGCTGTGCAGAACCTGGTGGCAGAGCGAGATGAATTGCTCCTTGTCGCCAAACAGGCTCAGCGTCATGCGGTCGACTTGCAGAACCTCAGCGCCGAGAATGAGGCTCTACTTGCGCGTGCTACCGAAGCAGAGCAGCTGGCTGTCCAGGTAGAGAATCTCGCCGCGGAGCGGGACGCATTGCTTCTGCGGGCTGGCGAAGCCGATCGACTTGCAGTGGCTGTGCAGAACCTGGTGGCAGAGCGAGATGAATTGCTCCTTGTCGCCAAACAGGCTCAGCGTCATGCGGTCGACTTGCAGAACCTCAGTGCCGAGAATGAGGTTCTTCTTGCGCGTGCTGCTGAGGTGGAGCAGCTGGCTGTTCAGGTAGAGAATCTCTCTGCAGAGCGTGAGGCATTGATCGTGCGAGCCATAGAGGCCGATCAATCGGCTGTGCAAATACAGAATCTCATAGCAGAGCAATCTGCCTTGTTACAGCAATTGCAAGAGGCGCTGCAGCAAGTCAACCAGCTGAATAGTCAGTGTGAGGTCTTGAGTGAACATATTCGCCAAGAGGATCTAAATCATGGCGAGGAGCTGAAGCAGTTGTATGTGGCATTCGCTGAGTTGCAGGGGCAGATAGAAGAACTGAGCAACCGCTCTCAAGAAGCTGAAAAGTCACTGGAGAGTCTCCAGGGCGTACTAAATCAGACGAAAGCAGATAAAGAGCAATTGCATGCGGCCATGCACGCTTGCCAACTTCGTCTGACGCAATTGAACCAACACTTGGAAAACCGATTAGGAGCTGCCGTCAGGAACGTATTTGCGAGGCTGCGCGGCGAGAGATAAGGGAGGCGAGTCTGATGGCTCAAGTATTGATGCTGTGCCACGACCAACATTTGGATCGTCGGGTGGTGGCACAGGCTGTTACTTTGATTGAACAAGGGCACTCTGTTCGTTTGCTGGCACTGTCTTACAACGGTGACACTACTGATGAAACGACGCAGGAAGGATTTCAGCTGACGCGTATCGGTTTGAATGATATTGTCCCGGAGAATCCTACTTATAATGGGTATATGTCGCGACAGTACAAGTTGAACGATTTGCTTAACTGGGGCGCCAATCGTTACCCTAAGCGCCTGGGCGTATTCCAGCGGACGTTCAACTTCGGCAGCAAGCTGAACTGGGCGCTATACAAGTTTCTTCTATTGGCGCGTTATCGCAACCGTAGCTTGCATGATCCATTGCCTTTCCGTCAGGCATTCGTCAAGCATGGTTTACCGCACACGGCTGACGTTGTTCAGGTGCACGACTTGCCGGCGTTGGAAGCTGGTGCCGAACTAGCGAACGCATGGGGGGTACCATTGGTGTATGACGCCCATGAGCTTTATCCCGAGCAGAAATCATTTTCTGCTATCCAGCGCCAGATCTGCTCGATGGCTGAAGCAACTCAAATCAAAAAGGCTGATCTGGTCTTTGCTGTCAATGAATCGATCGGCGAAGAGATGTCTCGGCGTTACGGAATTACCAAGCCTGTTACACTGCTAAACGCAATCGATCCGCCCGCCGAATTTGATCCCGAAGCACGCTATGACTTACTTAGGGAGAAGCTCGGACTGTCCGCCGAACGGCGGATTCTCTTGTTTCAGGGCGGCTTTGCACCATATCGTAACCTTGAGTCGCTGGTTGAAGCCATGGCCCATGTGAAGACGCCTGATGTGGATCTTGTCATGATGGGCTTTGGTGCATTTGGAGACTTGCTGAAGTTAAAGGCGGGTAAGCTCAATTTGATGGGTAACCGCATTCATTTCCTGCCAGCAGTACCCCAGTCCGAACTGCTGCAGCACAGTGCTTCTGCTGACATTGGTATTATTCCGTACCCGCATGTCGATCTGAACTCTTATTTTTGCACGCCCAATAAATTGTTTGAGTTTATTCAGGCCGGGCTTCCTATATTAGCAAATGATTCTCCGGAACTTAATCGTTTCGTGAAACTTAACGGTTTTGGCTGCTCTGCAAAAATGAAGAGTTCGAAGGATATTGCCCGTAGTATTGACGCAGCATTTTCGCAGAATGCCTTGCCCCAGTGGCGTAGCGCAATCCGGTTGAGGCGTGGTGAGTTGGCCTGGAGTGGGCAAGGAAGCATTTATGGTCAAGCTATGCAAAGCTTGTTGCTTAAGCGTAGCGCCTAAATACGGCATTTTTGGAATTTGGATTTCGAGGTGTATATGAAGTTCCGTGTTTTGGGTGGCGCAATCGCTTTATGCGTCGGCCTATCGGCATGCAAGGACGAGCAGCGTGGCTACTTTGCACTTGATCTTGATAAGAGCCCGGTGTTGATTGGTTTTGCCGGGGAAGTTGGTGCAAATTTAAAGAACAATTATGTTTCTGTTGCGCCTCTAGGGCAGCGGCAGTATGTGCTTGCTAACTATCAAGACTTGATTCTCTTCAAGCGTGATGACGCCTCGCTATGCAGGCTTGATGCAAAAGGCATGTCCGGCAGTTCACTTGATGCGAAATCCACTGGCGGAGCAATCTACAATCCGACGGGTGTCTACGCAACTGAGGAGGGTCACCTCTTTGTTGCTAACTACAAAGGAAATAACGTTTTAGAAGGTTCAGTTGATGCAGAAAACTGTACTTTTGTGGTGGCGGGTGAGTTTTCATCCCCCGACACACGGGGCCCTGAAAACGTAGTGGTGGATAAAGAGAGCGGCTTACTCCTGAGTGCTAACTATGACGCAGGAACGATTGTTGCTTTCGATACCAAGACGAAGAAACAGGTATGGGCCGCCTCCGTTCCTCAGGCACATGGCGTAACGGTTAGCAATGGCAAGGTTTACGCGACAGGCCTCACTGAACGTAAGCTCTATGAGTTGGACCTGAAATCGGGCCAAGTGCTACGTGCCAAAGGAGCCATGGGTTGGGATCCAATGACCGCAACCTATATGTGGCCAACCTCGATCTATCCGCTGGCAGATGGCAACCTCGTCGTATCGGACCCCCAGTCCGGATATGTTAGTGTCATTGATCCGAAAACGCTGGATGCTATTCGCTACACTGGCGGAAACGGCCCTGCCCATAACTTGCTGAACTACCCGTATGCCAGTGTTCCAGATGGCGATGAGTTGATAGTTTTGTCTTCGATGCGTGGGAGTCTGGTTTTTCTCAAACAAAAGGATATGAGTCTCACCGAAAAGTACTCCTTGAACAAGGAGCAATGGCCGGAGAGCGCACAGCAACTACCGGTGTTTGGGAAGGGCTGGGATAACTATCGGGATAAGTCCGGTTATGCAGTGAAAATTGCTGGCAAGGATTACGGGCTGGGCTTTGGTCAACTCTATCCGGTTGGCGAGGGTGCAGTCTATAATGTTCCGGATACCGGCAGTCTATTTAATCCAGGTGCTTATATATACTTTATGCAGGGTTACACCTCTGGCAAGGTAAGTCTGCTCTTTTCATCGAGTTCGACTACTTTGCTGGCGATTAACTCTAAAGAGGGGCGTCCAAGCATCTTGTTGCCTAAGTTCATCGGTATTGACTCGTGGAAGGTTGGTGACGCTCTTGTGTCGGGCACGGGAGGCCTTCCCTTTAAATACTTGGTCGATGAGGTGGGGGAGGCTGCCGACGCTTACTACGCGTATCTGGACAAGCGTGGTTGGGTAGACGTCGAGCACCTTTTTTCATTGCTGGGCTTTGAAATGATGGGCTTGGATTATGCCACCTTCCAGCGTTATCTTGATAAAGCTTTCATTTCTCCGGCAGGTCGAGAATTCAAACTGGCCTATGATCAGTGCCAGTCGCAGCATTGCGATATCGATAAGCTGAAGGAAGCAGCAAAGTCCTATTATAAAAACACCGTCGGGTATCCCTATCTTCAACTAGCTGAGTACTCACTGGTGGGGATGGTTACCGGTGTAACCGTAGATGGTACTTCACAGCAAGGTGTGAGTTTTGATGACTGCGCCCAAGGTAGTTACTACGATGGCTATGGTGTTGACGCGCTGAAGACGGCCACGCTAGCGGACTATTTGTCTGCAATAGATCTCGAGCACTCCAGTATTTGTTTCAATGCCAAAGGACAAGGTATTGTTCATGGTGTTGAAGCTATCTGGAATGATAGCGCTACGGCGCCTAAGTCAATTGAGATCTATGGAGATGCCGGAGATAAAGGGGATGGCAAATCGCAGTGGGAAATAGTTGGGAAATATACCAGTCTTGAGGTTGTGGAGCGCAATGGTTATGCGCTATCCAGTCTGGACTTCGATAATCCGGCTGGCTTCAAACGTTTCTGGCTCAAAGTTACAGATGGCGGTGCGCAAAATCGTTTGATCTTGCGCCAAATCAGTCCTGTTATGAGCAAGGAGCAATCTGTATCGACCGGTACGACCGGTCCGTACTCCTTTGTTTCCTGCCCTGGCGCGCAAACTTATCCAGGGTTCGGTATTGAAGCGCTCGACTCGACCTCATTGAATGACTATTACTCTGCCGTCGCGAAAGAGACGTCTTCCGTGTGCATGGCAAGTACTGTGCGAGGTAATCTGGCGAGGGTTACACTGGGATGGTACTCAGGGGCAGAGATCGGTCAGCATATCGAGGTCTTGGCTGCAAGAGATCCAGAGTTTAAACAAGAGGTTTCGCTTGGGCAGTACCAGGTACCCAATCCTTATAATATCTCTGGTTACTTGTTTTCCGATATTCATGTTCAAACAAAGTCTGCCTATCCATACTATCGGGTGAAATTACTGGACGGGAAGGGGCAGGGGCGCTTGATCCTACGATCGCTCACGCCGATGTTTGCTTCCAATACAGTTGACGGTGATAGTGAACTTCGTCGTCTTGCCGCCTCGGTCAGCGCTGAGTTCGACTATGGCAAAGGCTTGAGCAAGTTTGATGACAGTAAGGGCAAGAGCCTTGTTGATATCGAAAATATGATCGGTGCAGGAGAGGATGCACATTGCGGTAATTACGCCCTTGTTTTTGTTAATCGACTGCCGAAGGGAGCGCAATGGCAAGTGTTTGATCTTAGTGCTCTTGATGGGCGCATACATAGTGTAGTCGAAGTTAAGCGCAAAGGGCGTACCTCCGTGTACGACCCGACACTGGGCGTAGAATACCGTTGCTCACTTGAGTCCATGCTTCAGGGTAAGTGTAACTACTCGGCAGACCTGAGTTTCTATCAGGTCAACCCAGCCCTGCAAGTTTTCCGGGGCGCAGGGTTCTTCTACGGCGCCACTGTCACTCGAACTTATTCTTCTGCTGAAGAATTGATGTCTGCTTATTTCTAGGACGAATGTATTATGTGTGGAATCTCGGGATGGCTCGCGACGTCTGGGTCACCTCTGCAGGTGCAGGACGGCTTGCGTTCAATGATGAATGCCATCCGCCACCGTGGCCCTGATGGTGACGGTGTCTGGCTGGATGAAAATCGCCCTATGGGCCTGGGTCATGTCCGCCTGGCGATTATCGATCCAGAGCATGGAAAGCAACCAATGGTTACTGAGGATGGGCGCTTTATCGTTGTGTTCAACGGCGCCATCTATAACTACCTGGAACTGCGCCGCGAACTGATTGGCAAAGGTCATCCGATTCATAGCTACTCCGATACTGAAGTATTGCTCTATGCGTACCGGGAGTGGGGTGAATCGTTCGTTGATCGACTTGTTGGTATGTTCGCTTTCGCCATCTGGGATAAGTATGAGCAAAAGCTGTTCTGTGCTCGGGATCGCATTGGGATAAAGCCGTTCTATTACAGTTTTGATGGTAAGCGTTTACTCTTTGCCTCCGAAATCAAGGCCATTCTCGCCGACGATTCGGTTCGGGCTCAGGCATCTGCTGAGGGCCTTCAGGATTATCTGACGTTCCAGTTCTGCCTTGACGACAAAACGCTGTTCAAGGGGATTCAGAAACTGGAGCCCGGTCATTGCCTGTCTGCTACGTACGTTGGCGATACGTTGAGGTTCCAGGTGCGACAGTATTGGGATCTGCACTACAATATTGATGAAGAGCATGACGAACGTTACTTCATTGATACCTTAGCTGGTCTAATTGATGACTCCATTCGTCTGCATCTGCGTTCGGACGTTCCATTGGGAGCCCATCTTTCGGGCGGGCTTGACTCTAGTGCGGTAGTCTGTCTAGCGTCTCGGATGATGGGAGGTGAACAGCTTAAGACCTTCACCGGTGCCTTTAATGAAGGACCACAATTTGATGAGACGGGTTACGCGAAGGAGGTTTCCGCCTTTGCTGGGACTGCTTACAATGAAATTTTCATTCCTGCAGGTAATGAACTGCCGGAGGTACTCCCTCGTCTCATGTACTACATGGACGAACCGCTAGCAGGTCCTGGCGTAATTCCCCAGTACTATGTTTCTCAGCTTGCAAGCAAGCACGTGAAGGTAGTCATGGGGGGGCAGGGCGGTGATGAACTGTTCATAGGCTACGCACGCTACATGGCAACCTACCTGGAAAAGTGCCTCTCGGGTGCCATTTACCAGACTGCTAATCAGAATCGCTACGCAGTATCACTGGAGTCAATAGTCCCTAACCTGCCTCTGCTGGCGACCTATCAGCCGATGCTGCAGGGCTTGTGGAAAGATGGACTGTTTGGATCGCATGACCAGCGTTACTTCAGCCTGGTTGATCGCAGTGATGGTATGTCGCAGTTATTCAACCAGGAAGCGCTGCGCAGCGGTCAGAACTATTCTCCGTTCGAGTCCTTCCAGCGGATCTTCAACCGGGACGAATTGCACTCTCTGGTCAATAAAATGACCTACTTTGACCTCAAAGGTTCGCTTCCTGCTTTGTTGCATGTCGAAGATCGGACAAGCATGGCTTCCTCTATCGAGTCGAGAGTGCCGCTGCTAGGGAAGGTCTGAAGTAGCCCTGTATTTCCGGTCGACTTCAGCCCTCGCTGCTTTTGAAAGCGGGCCGTCGATCAAATTCGACCAGGTAACCCGCTCAGTTCTCCGTTTTTGGCCGCCGCGAGCACCTCGCAGCAGCCATTTTCCGCATTACAGGTGCACCTTTCCTGCGGTAGTCAGCAAATGTCGGCGCGCCATCCATAGGTTCGACAGCGCGAACAGCGTCACCAGCTGAGCGGTGTTCTTGGCCAGGCCACGGAAGCGCACCTTCACGTAACCGAACTGGCGCTTGATCACTCGAAACGGGTGCTCGACCTTCGCTCGCACTTGTGCCTTGGCCTTCTCGATCTTGCGCTTGGCTTTGTACAGGGCGCTGCGTTTATCGAGCTTCTTGTAGGTGCTGCGGCGTGCTGCGACCTGCCAGATCACTTCGCGGCCAGCATGTTCGGGGCGCTTTTCGACGCCGGTGTAGCCGGCATCGGCGCAGACGACGTTCTCGTCACCGTGCAGCAGTTTTTCGACCTGGGTGATATCCGCCACGTTGGCTGCCGTGCCTACCACGCTGTGTACCAGCCCCGACTCATCATCCACGCCGATGTGCGCCTTCATGCCAAAGTAATACTGGTTCCCTTTCTTGCTCTGGTGCATTTCCGGGTCGCGCTTGCCGTCCTGGTTCTTGGTCGAGCTGGGCGCGTGGATCAGTGTGGCATCGACGATAGTGCCCTGGCGCAGCGACAGGCCGCGATCCCCCAGGTAGCCATTGATTACGCCGAGGATGCCGGCTGCCAGCTCATGTTTCTCCAGCAAGCGACGGAACTTGAGGATGGTGGTTTCGTCGGGAATACGCTCGAGGCTCAGCCCGGCGAACTGACGCAGGATGGTCGTCTCGTAGAGCGCTTCTTCCATGGCCGGGTCGCTGTAGCCGAACCAGTTCTGCATCAGATGGATACGTAACATGGCCATCAGCGGATAGGCTGGACGACCACCTTCACCCTTTGGGTAGTGTGGCTCGATCAGGGCAATCAATCCCTTCCACGGCACCACCTGATCCATCTCGATCAGGAACAATTCCTTACGGGTCTGCTTGCGCTTGCCGGCGTACTCGGCGTCGGCGAAGGTCATCTGCTTCATGGAAAAACTCGGCTGGCGGGATCGGCGTATTTCACCAGATTCAGGAAGTCTTTTTCAGACCTTCCCTAGATCATCGAATTGTCGAGTTCATGGCCACTATTCCGCCAAATATCAAGTTTGCGGGCGGTCGCATGAAGCATCTCTTCAAGGAGTCGGTGAAGAGTGCAATACCTCACAACATCACCGCCCGTAAAGACAAGATGGGCTTCCCAACTCCACTTACCCAGTGGACCAAAGGAGTTGCTCGTGAGTTTGTTCGCGACACATTGTTGTCCGACCACGCACGTCGCCGCGGCTTGTACAATCTGGATGTAGTTGAAAACATGCTCGGTAATGAGCGGGAATTCGGACGTGTGGTATGGGGCCTGTTGAGCCTAGAACTGTGGCACCGCATCTTCATTGACAGAGACATGCAACCAAGTGGGGTCTGAATCCGTAAAGAGTGGCAAACGGATTCTGATGCTGACCAACGATCGACAGATTGATCGGCGAATCCTCCTGCAGGCAGACAGCCTGCAGGAGGTTGGTTGGGAGGTATCTATCCTGGCGATGCCGTTGGATAGTCTCGTAACAGTTGATGACGAACGAGTACGGCGTATCGGAGCGAGCACCAAGAGATTCGCTCGTAAAGAGAATCGTGTGCTTGAAGCATATAGACTGTTCCGCAGATGGCTACCAATGAACGGGCGTGTGATGCGTTGGATGAAATCGCTCGCTTGGCGGTTCATTGTCGACCAGGAGAAGTTCTATCTGAATCTGTTCTTACCTGAAGGACGACAGCACATTGCTGATGTCGTGGTTGCTCATGATTTGCCCATGCTATCAGTGGGGCGTACTTTGGCGCAGGTATTCAATGCGGCACTGGTTTATGACAGTCATGAGTTGTTCTGCGAGCAAGAGTTTTCTCGCGGTGAACAGAAGAATTGGGCAAAGATTGAGCAACGTCATATTGGAGCCTGTGATCGCGTCATTACAGTAAATCCGTCAATTGCCCGTGAACTGGAGTCGCGTTATGGCATTGAGGAAGTGTCAGTGATTCATAATGCAGAAAAGGTAGCTCCATTGCAGGAAAGGTCATGGTACCTACATGACCATTTCGTCATACCTCACGACCACCGCGTGCTGTTGTTCCAAGGTGGATTTTCTGCCGGGCGGAATCTGGACGTATTAATTGAGAGCATTGCTCTGGTGAGGGCCGAGGATGTTCACCTTGTGCTGCTGGGTGATGGGCAACTCTGTGGAGCATTATCGAAATTGATTGTTTCGAAGGGTTTGCAGCGACGAGTTCACATTCACCAAGCCGTTCCCCAGCACCGACTCTTGGAAATCACAGCTTCTGCAGATGCTGGAATTATTCCCTATCAGGCGACCTGTCTGAATAATTATTACTGCACGCCGAACAAGCTCTTTGAGTTTATTGCGGCAGGTCTGCCTATCTTGGCAAGTGACCTGCCTGAGTTACAGCGGCTCGTTGCGGGAAATGATATTGGGCAAGTTAGGAACTTAGGTAGCTCTCTACTGATTGCCGAGGCAATAACGGATTTTTTTGGTGATGTAAAGCAAATGCAGCGTTGGCGCGATAATCTGAAGGCTGTTCGCCAGGCCCTAAGTTGGCAGCAGGAAGGTGGGAAGCTTCAGGTGATTTACGAGGGGTTGAGATGAAAGTTGCGGTGGTTTATCAGTATTATCAGGGGCATTCTGCGCCGGGACATTCACTGGTATACGAACTTACACAATATCTCGTCCATCAAGGACATTCAGTTTCAGTTGTATCAGGTGAAACAGGCTATATGAAGACTGCTCAGCCTAGTCTGCCTTGGTACAAGCGATTGTTTCGGAGGGAGCAAGATGGAGCCGTCGAGGTCATTCGCACTTTTACCTATACCCAGCTACATCGTAGTTACCTTGGGCGGTTGATGAGCTTCATTTCATTCTCCCTGACCGCACCAATCGGTTTGCTGAGGGTCTCCAAGCCTGATGTTGTGCTTGCCTCGTCACCCCCTATTTTCCCAATGTTTTCTGTGTGGTTGGTCTGCAAGATTCGTAGAATTCCTATGGTATTAGAAGTCCGTGATCTGTGGCCGGAATCTGCTGTGCAAATGGGAATTCTGCGTAACAAATATCTTATTGCCATCATGTCATGGATTGAACGTTTGCTCTACGATCAGGCCAAACGCATCGTGACGTTGACTCAAGGCATTCATGACGATATCGAATCGCGCGGATGGCCTGCCCATAGACTGGAGGTTATAACCTGTGGGGTCGATAGTGATATGCTCTATCCTGATCCTGAAGCCGGCCTTGCTTTCAGGCGTCGGCATGGTTGGGAGAGTCGACAGATTGTTTTATATATGGGGGCAATGGGCGAAGCCAACAATCTTGATGTTGTTCTTGATGCTGCAGCTCAATGCGATGACAGTCGACTGTTGTTCCTTCTTGTCGGTGACGGAATGAAGCGAGCAGACATCGAACAGCGCGCGGCGGAACTGTCTCTGGTCAATGTTAAGTGCTGGGAGCCTATTGCTAAGAACCAGGTTAGGGAGTGCATTAGTGCCGCTGATCTCTGCATTGTCACTCTGCAGGATATTCCATTGTTCCGCGGCGCAATTCCCACCAAGCTGCTGGATTACATGGCATGCGGGAAACCAGTGATTAGTGGTGTTCGAGGTGAGGCGGAACAGATCATTGCTAAAGCCAAGGCAGGCGTGACTTTTTCGCCAAACGACAGTGGGCAAATTGCTGGCTTGATTGCTGATCTTATGGGTCAAGAGGAGCGCCGGGTGCAAATGGGGAAGAACGGGGCGCATTATGTGAAAAAGTACTTTGAAGCAAGCAGAAGCCGTAAGGCTATGGAAGATCTGCTGTTGACGGTGGCTGAGGAATACCAAGCTTGAGAGTGCTTGCCGTTGACGGATCGCATTGGCTGCCCATGTTTGGCAAGGGAAGTTCAGAAGTTTTTTCGGTCCCATTCCTGTCGCGGTCAATTGAACCTATTTCGTAACCGGTCCATTATCTTTCCATTCCAATTCTATACCCGATCCCCGATGCTGTGCTCCTGATTACTTTCTGGAGCCAGTACACCATGATGATAAACGATCCGTAAATCCCACTTACCGCCGGGAAGCATATCAGGTGATAGATGGGGTATAAGGATCGCTTACGTACCGTTGGGTGCCATCTCACCATCCAGTGCAACGGCCAAATCAGCAAGCGCCCCCACTATACGCCAGCACGCCTTCCCATCCCCATACGGATTATGCGCCACGCTCATCTCTCGATACGCCCCATCATCCGTCAGCAACCTTGCTAGCTCCCCGACAATAGACCCAACCTCCGTACCCACCAGCTTCACCGTCCCCGCTGCCACCGCCTCTGGCCGCTCCGTGGTATCGCGCATCACCAGCACCGGCTTACCCAGCGCCGGCGCTTCCTCCTGAATGCCCCCCGAGTCGGTCAAAATTACATACGCCCGGCTCATCAGATAAACGAACGGCAGGTAATCCAGTGGTTCGATCAGGTAGATATTCCCCACATCCGCCAGCAGCCGGTTGACCGGCTCGCGCACGTTGGGGTTGAGGTGCACCGGGTACACTACATCCACCTCCGGAAACTGGCGCGCCGTCTGTACCAAAGCCTGGCAGATGCGTTCGAAGCCACCGCCAAAGTTCTCGCGACGATGGCCTGTTACCAAAACCATGCGGCGGTTGGCAGCCAGGTAATCGAACTGGCGCTCGAACTGTGCCCTCAGCGCCGGGCTCTCCAGTTTGTGCACCACTTCCAGCAGGGCGTCGATCACAGTGTTGCCGGTGGTGAAGATGCTCGCCGGGTCGATGCCTTCCCTTAGCAGGTTGTCACGCGAGGTGGCGGTGGGGGCGAAGTGCAGGGCGGCCAGGGTGCCGGTAAGGCGCCGGTTGCCTTCCTCTGGCCAGGGTGAATACAGGTTATTGGTGCGCAGGCCGGCTTCTACGTGGGCTATGGGTATTTGTTGGTAATAGGCTGCCAGGCTGGTAGCAAAAGTGGTCGCGGTGTCGCCATGCACCAGCACCACATCGGGCTTGAATTCGGCCAGTACCGGCTGGATACCCCGCAAAATCCCGGTGGTCACGCCGGTCAGGTCCTGGCCGGGTTTCATGATGTTCAAGTCGTAATCGGGGGTGATATCGAACAGTTCCAGTACCTGGTCGAGCATTTGCCGGTGCTGGCCGGTGACGCACACGCGCGACTCGAAGCGGGCGTCCTGGGCGAGTTGCAGGGCAAGGGGGGCCATCTTGATGGCTTCTGGACGGGTGCCAAATACGGTGAGGGTCTTGAGGGGCACGGCGGTGATCCTCTTGCTGGACGGGCTGGTACGGGTGGGCCACAAGGGGCCGGGCAGGCGCGCGGAGACTGGCCTTGTGGACGGGCCGGGAGCGAGGGCAAGCGGCGGGTGGGTGAGGGCATGCAGCTTGGGGTCCTTCAAGCAAACGGCTGTCCATTGCTCAAAAAATCTAGCAGTTGGTTCATGTGATGCCAGTTGGCGTAGGGCGGGATGGCCCGCTGGAGAGTGCGGTTGTTCCTGCTCAGGCCTTGTTCACCGGAGGTTGTAGGAATGTGGGCAGGTTTTGCTGTGAATGCGGCATCGGACAAACGGGTATTCGGCTACAGGCCGTGATGCATGGCGCCAATGCTCTCGGGCTGGGGTGGTGGAGGGAAAAGGCGATTGTTTTTTTGGGTTGGCGAAGTTGGCTGGGTGATTGATCGATTTGGTAACCATTCGCCGATGATGGTAGCTGTTTCGATGTCGGGCTTGCCGCTAGGGTTGATTGCGCAGCTGAAGGAAACCGGCTGCTGGAAAATGACCAACCCAGGAGTGTTCACCATGCGTAACAACGTTCTGTCGTACTTGCTGCTGCCGCTGTTCGCCAGCCTGTCCTTTTCCCTTAGCGCTGCCCCGGCCAGCGCCACGGCGGTGCCCGAGCCGGTCCCGGTGGTAAGCCAGCAGCAGGCCCAGCAGCCGCAGCGGCTGGACCTGAACACCGCTGACGCGCTTACTTTGCAGAAGGAGCTGAACGGGATAGGGAAGGCCAAGGCTGAGGCCATCGTGGCCTACCGGGAGGCCAATGGGCCGTTTGCTTCGGTGGATGAGCTGCTAGAGATCAAGGGGATTGGTAATGCGTTGCTGGAGCGCAACCGGGACAAGGTGATGGTGGAATAGGGGGGAGGGGGGCTGGGGTTTGTGTCCTGGCCCTGCCTTTCATGAAGATTCAATTCAGAGAACTGAATCCAAAAGCGGTCCGCGTACCCTGTGGGAGCGGCTTTAGCCGCGAAGAACCAAACGCGGTGCATGGCACCGGCTGCGCCGGTATTCGCGGCTAAAGCCGCTCCTACAGGGACCCTGCTGATTCAATGAGTTATGTGCAACTCTATGAAAACGGCCTTGCGACGGTACATGGACCGTATCAGCGGTCAGATCCTGCCAGCCACCGGCGGGGGCGCTAGCGGTCCTGCGCATCCTTGGCATCCGCTTCGGCATTGCGCTCATGCACCTTGCGCAGCTGTTCTTCGGTCAGTGGCAGTTTTTTTGCGGTGTCGCGCAGCAGCATCAGCCCGCCGACGATCGAGCCGAGGGCTATGATGAGTATCAGCCAGGCATACCAGGGCATTGTCGTTCTCCTTTGCTGGTGATGGGCAGCGCTTGTACAAATGTTGAGCAATTGCCCGTTCCGTTGGTTCAATTATAGGAGCCAGCCACTGCCGGGCCAATTCCGTGACCCGCGGGCCCCAAAGCCTGCGCCACTTCGTTTACAATGCGCGCCGTTTTCGACTTGCCAAGAGACCCTGCCCATGTCCGCCTGCCAGACGCCCCTGATCGTCGCCCTGGATTTCCCTACCCGTGAGGCCGCCCTGAAGCTGGCTGACCAGCTTGACCCTGCGCTGTGCCGGGTGAAGGTTGGCAAGGAGCTGTTCACCAGCAGTGCTTCGGGCATTGTCGAAACCCTGTGCGACAAGGGCTTCGAAGTGTTCCTGGACCTCAAGTTCCACGACATCCCCAACACTACCGCCATGGCGGTGAGGGCTGCGGCCGAGATGGGTGTGTGGATGGTGAACGTGCATTGCTCCGGTGGCCTGCGCATGATGGCGGCCTGCCGCGAAGAGCTGGCCAAGCGCAGCGGCCCGCAGCCGTTGCTGATTGGCGTGACCGTGCTGACCAGCATGGAGCGTGAAGACCTGGCCGGTATCGGCCTGGATGTCGACCCGCAAGAGCAGGTGCTGCGCCTGGCGGCGCTGGCCGAGAAGGCTGGCATGGACGGTTTGGTGTGCTCGGCTCTGGAAGCCCCGGCACTGAAGGCTGCGCACCCGTCGCTGCAACTGGTGACCCCGGGTATTCGCCCGGCGGGCAGTGCGCAGGATGACCAGCGCCGTATCCTCACCCCGCGCCAGGCACTGGATGCGGGTTCGGATTACCTGGTGATCGGGCGCCCGATCAGCCAGGCTGCCGATCCGGCGCAGGCGTTGGCTGCGGTGGTGGCGGAGATTCGTGGGTAAGTAGCCCGCGTTGTAAAGAAAGGCCGGCACGAGAGTGCTGGCCTTTTTTGTTTGGTACATGGCACCGCCTTTGGCGGTGATCGCCGGCAAGCCGGCTCCCACAGAAGAGCGCAGCCTCGCAGGCAGAGCTGGACCTGTGGGAGCGGGTGAGTCAGCTTTTGGATTTTGGGTTGTTCCCTCAAAGCCTGTCAGTGCAGCTTGTTCTTGGCCAGTTCGATGTCGTTCATCAGGGCCTTGGCCATGGCCAGCAGGTAATCGGCGGAGCCCAGCAGTTTGTGGTCATCTTCCATGTCGCCTTCGCGCACAAGGTGCTTGATGTAGCCCAGCAGGACTGACACGTGCTCGTAGGCATCATCGATCGGTATGCCGGGTTGTACGCGGAGCAGGTCCAGGGTGGGGTTGCCGGCTTCGAGGAAGGTTTCCAGGCCTGCGGTTAGGATGGGGGAGGGGGTGTACTTTTTCATGGTTAAAATCCAGTGCGTGACGAGGAGCAACCACCCGGATCTTTCTCACGGACAAAGGTGGCAGCCATTGCGCGGGGTGAGAAACCGGTGCACTGACGCCGGCCAAGCCGAAGCCTGCCCGCGAATGGCTGCCATTGAACAGTGGAGCAGCAGTGCATAACAGGTTCTCACACCCGGTCACCAACATGGCGACCCGGTGAAGTTATCCCTGAGGGATTTCCTCGACAATTCAGCTGCTTCCGATCGCTGCGTAGGATAGTTCGCTTGCTGCTTCAAGCTGAAGCGGTGGGGGCAAGGTTCAGGAAAGTCTGACGCGCTGCTCCTGCATAGGTGGTCAGTGTAGGAGCGGCCTTGTGTCGCGATTGGGCCGCAAAGCGGCCCCGGCAATATCTGCGGCGAAGCTACAAATGAGGGGCCGCTGCGCGACCCCGTCGCGACACAAGGCCGCTCCTACAGGGGACCGCGCAGTGTTGAGGGGTTTATACCTTCAGCACCAACTTGCCAAAGTTCTCCCCACTGAACAGCTTCAGCAAGGTCTCGGGGAAGGTCTCCAGCCCTTCCACCACATCTTCCTTGCTCTTCACCTGCCCGCTGGCCAGCCACCCGGCAATCTCCAGCGCGGCCTTGCCGTAATCCTTGGCGTAATCCATCACCACGAAGCCTTCCATGCGCGCGCGGTTCACCAGCAGTGACAGGTAGTTGGCCGGGCCTTTCACCGCTTCCTTGTTGTTGTACTGGCTGATCGCGCCGCAAATCACGATGCGTGCCTTGAAGTTGATGCGGGTCAGCACGGCGTCGAGGATGTCGCCGCCGACGTTGTCGAAGTACACGTCCACGCCTTTGGGGCATTCGCGCTTCAGGCCGGCCAGCACGTCTTCGGCCTTGTAGTCGATCACCCCATCAAAGCCCAGTTCGTCCTTCAGGTACTGGCACTTCTCGGCGCCGCCGGCAATGCCGACCACGCGGCAGCCTTTGATCTTGGCAATTTGCCCGACAATGCTGCCCACCGCGCCAGCCGCGCCGGAAATCACCACGGTGTCACCGGCCTTGGGTTGGCCGACGTCCAGCAGGGCAAAATAGGCGGTCATGCCGGTCATGCCCAGCGCCGACAGATAGCGGGGCAGGGGCGCCAGGTTGGGGTCGATCTTGTGCAGGCCCTGGGGTTCGCCAGTGAAGTAGTCCTGCACGCCAAGGGCGCCGCTTACATGGTCGCCCGGCTTGTAACTGGGATGGTTGGAGGCAACAACCTCGCCAACACCCAGCGCGCGCATCACCTGGCCCAGGGCCACGGGCGGGATGTAGGACTTGCCTTCGTTCATCCAGCCGCGCATGGCCGGGTCCAGCGACAGGTACAGGTTGCGCACCAGCACCTGGCCTTCGCCGGGTTGTTCGGCGGGCACGGTCTCGAAGCTGAAGTCGTCACGGCGCACGGCGCCGACCGGGCGTTTGGCGAGCAGGAAGCGGCGGTTGGTGTTGGTCATGGCGGGTCCTTGTGGGCAATGGAAGGGGGAGGCGTCAAATCTACCCTGTTGATGTAGGCAGGTCCGTAACATCACTGACAAGCATGGTAGCCCAACCGGTGGGGTGATGATGCTGCCCGGGCGGGTGGTGGCTGACTATGCTCTGAACCCCACCAAGCACGCTTTGGAGCACGCGATGAGCATGACCTTTTCCGGCCAGGTAGCCCTGGTCACCGGCGGCGCCGCCGGCATCGGCCGGGCAACCGCCCTGGCTTTCGCCCAGGAGGGCCTGAAGGTGGTGGTGGCCGACCTCGACCCGGCCGGTGGCGAGGCCACTGTGGCCCTGATCCACGCTGCGGGCGGGGAGGCGCTGTTCATTGCCTGCGACGTTACTCGTGACGCCGAGGTGCGCCAACTGCACGAGCGCCTGATCGCCGCCTATGGCCGGCTGGACTATGCCTACAACAACGCAGGTATCGAGATAGAGCAGGGCCGCCTGGCCGAGGGCAGCGAGGCGGAGTTCGATGCCATCATGGGCGTCAACGTGAAGGGTGTGTGGCTGTGCATGAAGTACCAGCTGCCGTTGCTGTTGGCCCAGGGCGGTGGGGCCATCGTCAATACCGCTTCGGTGGCGGGCTTGGGCGCGGCGCCGAAGATGAGCATCTACAGCGCCTCCAAGCACGCGGTGATCGGCCTGACCAAGTCGGCGGCCATCGAATACGCCAAGAAGGGCATCCGGGTGAATGCGGTGTGCCCGGCGGTGATCGACACCGACATGTTCCGCCGCGCCTATGAGGCCGACCCACGCAAGGCCGAGTTTGCCGCTGCCATGCATCCGGTGGGGCGCATTGGCAAGGTCGAGGAAATTGCCAGCGCCGTGCTGTACCTGTGCAGTGATGGCGCGGCGTTTACCACAGGGCATTGCCTGGCAGTGGATGGTGGGGCTACGGCGATCTGAGCCGATATCGATGTGGCCTTCTTCGCGGGTAAACCCGCTCCCACAGGTACTGCACCGCTCTCGGGTTGGGTGCGATCTGTGGGAGCGGGTTCACCCGCGAAAGGGTCGGGCCTGCCCACTCTGATGCCAGCCCACCCCCATCACCAGAAACACCGCCAACCCTTTATGCTTAACTGTTCGCTCAAAACCAGCGAACACTTGCCCCTCGACCGCACCAGCCCCACCCCGCTGGTGCAGCAACTCACCGACCACCTGCAAACCTGGATCGACCAGCAACGCCTGCGCCCGGCGCGCGCCTGCCGTCGATTCGGGCCTTGGCCCGCAGCCAGGCGGTCAGTGCGTCGTAGTTGGCGCACGGCCACCGAGCTGGCCCAGGCAGTGCGCCAGGTAAGCCGTGGCAACCCGCAGGACCTGTTCGACTATTGCCCACCCCTGGGCCTGGCCAGCCTGCGCCAACAGCTGCACAAGCGCCTGGCGCAGCTGGGCATCGCCGCCGGCCTCGAACGTATCCTCACCACCCACGGCGCCAGCCACGGCCTGGACCTGCTGGTGCGCACCCTGCTGCGTCCGGGCGACACGGTCCTTGTGGAAAACCCCGGCTACTACAACCGTCTGGGCCCGGGTGCCAGGCCGCGATTTTGCCAGCCTGGAGCGCCTTGCACTGGAACACGACGTGCTGCTCACCCCCGGCAGCGCCTTCGATTACCAGGGCGCGGCCAGCGCCTGGCTGCGCATCAATGTCGCTTACGGGCAGGACTCCCGCGCCCAGGCCTTCCTTCAGCACGCAGGGCGACCTCTGCCAAGCTGATAGCGACACGCTCATAGCTATTTGACACTATTCTGACGTCAGGCCCTTGTTCATCGGCTGGCAACGTTGCCACCCTTGGCCTTCGGGATAACCTCGCACGCAGAAGGGGAATCGGCATGGGCACGAGCAAGCACGGTGTGCTGGCGAACCTGGGCATGGCACGCAAACTCGGCCTGGGCTTTGCCCTGGTGCTGGTGCTGACCCTGGCGGTGGCCGGCATTGGCATTGCCGCGCTGCACAGCGTTGGCCAGCGCTTCGACAGCTTGCGCCAGCTGGCCCAGTTCAATACTGACCTGCTGCGCTTGCGCCAGCACGAGCAGGCATTTGCCCTGCGCTCCGACCTGCAGCAGGCCGAGGCCTTGCGCAGCGGCTTGCAGGGCCTGGTCGAACGCGCCCGTGGCCTGCCGGCGCTGGCGGCGGCGGAAAACGACCTGGCAGCCTATGGCCAGGCGTTCGAGGCCTTTGTCGAGGCGGTGCAGGCCAAGGAGCTGGCGCTGGACATGGCCAGTTGGTCGGTGTCCAGCGTGGCCAACAACCTCGACGTACTGCAGGCCGGCCTGGCCGATGACGGCGTGTATACCCTCAAGCAGTCCCAGGGCCAGCAGGGCGGCGCGTTCCTCGAGCAGGCCACGCAGGTGGCGCAGGTGTCGCGGCTGATGCTGCAGGCCATGGACGAAGCGCGGGTACGCCTGGAAAAAAGCCGCAAGGGCGAAGAGAGCGTCAGCCAGGAGCGCATTGCCCAGACCGTCGAAGCCGCCAGCCTGGTCAGCCAGTTGCAGGGCGCTGTCAGCGATGCCGGCTACCAGAGTGTGCTGGGCGAAGTGGCGGGGCACATTGGCAGCTTCTCGGAAAAGCTTAACGAATACACGGACCAACTGGCCCGCGAGCAGGGCTTGAAGGCGCAGTTGCAGGCCAGTGCCGAGCAAGTCACCAACCGGGTCGACCAGGCTTACCTGGGGCAGGAGCAGGCCCTGCAGGGCGAACTGCAACGCAATGCCGTGGCCATCGGCCTGGCTACCGCATTGGCGCTGCTGGTAGGTGTGCTGGCAGCCTGGCTGATCACCCGCGCCGTGGTCGGCCCGCTCAAGCATGTGATTGCCCGCGCCCAGCGCATCGCTGCCGGCGAGCTGAGCTTCGACGCCCAGGCACCACGTCGTGACGAAGTAGGGCAGTTGATGCAGGCCATGCAGCAGATGGCGGCTGGCCTGTCGGGCATTGTCAGCGGTTTGCAGCAGGGCATCGAGCAACTGGCCGGCAATGCGCAGGCGCTGTCGGCGGTGACCGAACAGACCAACCGCGAGGTGGGCAGCCAGAAGGAAGAGACCGAGCAGGTGGCTACCGCCATGCAGCAGATGACCGCCACCGTGCACGATGTGGCGCGTAATGCCGAAGAGGCGGCGCAGGCGGCCCAGGCAGCGGATGAGAAGGTTGATTCCGGGCAGCAGGTGGTGCGCCAGAGCATGCAGCGCATCGAGCAACTGGCGGCGGCGGCGGAGACGGCCAGCGCCGGTATCGACAGCCTCAGTGCCGAGATCCACACCATTGGCGACGTGCTGGAAGTGATCAAGAGCGTGGCCGAGCAGACCAACCTGCTGGCGCTGAATGCTGCTATCGAAGCCGCCCGCGCGGGTGAGCAGGGGCGTGGCTTTGCCGTGGTCGCTGACGAGGTGCGTGCGCTGGCGCGGCGTACCCGGCAGTCTACCGAGCAGATCGAGACCTTGGTCGCCAGCCTGCGCGGCAATGCCCAGCAGTCGGTGGCGCAGATTCGCGGCAGTACCGAGCTGGTGCGTTTGGCGGTGGCTGATGCACTGCAGACCGAAAGCGCGCTGGGCAGCATTGCGGCGGCGGTGTCATTGATTCAGCAGATGAACCAGCAGATTGCCGCGGCGGCCGAGCAGCAGAGCTCGGTGGCAGAAGAGATCAGCCGCAGCGTCACGCAGATCCGTGGTAGTGCCGATCAGGCGGCGTTGGCGATGCAGGATAATGCCCGGTCGAGTATCGAGCTGGCGCAGCTGGGTACCGACCTGAAGGGGATGGTGGGGCATTTCAGGTTGTGATCTGGACCTGGGGCTTGTGTTGCCTGTACCGGCCCCTTCGCGGGTAAACCCGCTCCCACAGGAATACCACAATGCTGAATATTGTGTGATCCCTGTGGGAGCGGGTTTACCCGCGAAGAGGCCAGTACAGGCAACAAATACCTTCAGGCCCTGCGCGGGTTGAGGATCATCAAGGCCAGTACCCCCGCCACAATCCCCCAGAACGCCGAGCCGATCGAGAACAAGGTCAGCCCCGAAGCGGTCACCATGAAGGTAATCACCGCCGCCTCCCGTTCGCGCGCTTCGCTCATTGCCACGGTCAGCCCGTTCATGATCGAGCCGAACAGCGCCAGCGCCGCAATCGATAGCACCAGCTCTTTCGGCAGCGCCGCAAACAGCGCCGCCAAGGTCGCGCCGAACACCCCGGCAATGCCATAGAAAATCCCGCACCACACCGCCGCGGTATAACGTTTGGCCGGGTCTTCATGGGCATGCGGCCCGGTGCAGATTGCCGCGCTGATCGCCGCCAGGTTGACCCCATGCGAACCAAACGGCGCCAGCAGCAGCGAGGCAAAGCCGGTGGCCGAGATCAGCGGCGAGGCCGGCACCTGGTAGCCGTCGGCGCGCAGCACGGCCACACCCGGCATGTTCTGCGAGGTCATCGCCACCACGAACAGCGGAATGCCAATGCTGATGGTCGCCGCCAGCGAGAAGCTTGGCGTGGTCCACACCGGCGTGGCCATCTCCAGCCGGAAGCCGCTGAAGTCCAGCAGGCCCAGGGCGCCGGACAGCGCCGTACCCACCAATAGCGCGGCCAGCAAGCAGTAACGCGGCGACAGGCGTTTGACCAGCAGGTAGCTGAAGAACATGCCCAGTACCAGCAGGGTGCGATGCTGGGCGGCAACGAAGATTTCGCTGCCGATCTTGAACAGGATACCCGCCAGCAGCGCCGAGGCCAGCGAGGCCGGGATGCGCTTGACCAGGCGCTCGAAGCTGCCGGTCAGGCCACAGATCAGCACCAGCACGGCACAGGTGATGTAGGCGCCGATCGCTTCGCCATAGCTGACCCCGCCCAGGCTGGTGATCAGCAGGGCGGCGCCGGGGGTGGACCAGGCCACGGTGATCGGTGTGCGGTAACGCAGCGACAGGCCGATGCTGCACACCGCCATGCCGATCGACAACGCCCAGATCCATGAGGAAATCTGCGCGGTGGTCAGCCCGGCTGCCTGGCCGGCCTGGAACATCAGCACCAGCGAGCTGGTATAGCCGGTGAGCATGGCGATGAAGCCGGCGACCACCGCCGACGGGGAGCTGTCTGCCAGGGGCCGCAGGCGTATGGAAGTGGCGTCGGTCATGAACAAAATCCTTGTAAAGGTGTAAGCAGTTTTTTCAGACTACAGCGAGCAAGGTTGATCCTTGCCATACAGCGGCCATTGCTTTTAGCCGTACAGTCGCCAACTATTGGGCGCAAATGCAGAACTGCACAGGCAGCCACAAGAATGGCGCCCGCTTTTGTAGGAGCAGCCTTGTGCTGCGAAGAGGCCGTTTCAGCCCATGCAGGTGCTGCGCCTGTAACGGCCTCTTCGCAGCACAAGGCTGCTCCTACAGGGCCAGGCGAGATCTTTGGCATAGAGGGGGAGAGGGGCGATGTACAAGGTCTACGGCGACTACCAGTCGGGCAACTGTTACAAGGTCAAGCTGATGTTGAGCCTGCTGGGCCGGCCATATGAATGGCACCCGGTGGACATCCTCAAGGGCGAGACCGAAACGCCCGAGTTCCTGGCGATGAACCCCAACGGCAAGGTACCGGTGCTGGAGCTGGAAGACGGCAGCTACCTGTGGGAGTCCAATGCCATTCTCAACTACCTGGCCGATGGCAGCGAGTTCCTGCCCACCGAGCCACGCCTGCGCACCCAGGTGTTGCAGTGGCAGTTCTTCGAGCAGTACAGCCATGAGCCGTACATTGCAGTGGCGCGTTTCATCCAGTTCTACCTGGGGTTGCCGGACGAGCGACTGGAGGAGTACCGCAAGCTGCACAAGGGCGGTTACAAGGCACTGAAGGTGATGGAGCGGCAGCTGCAGATGACGCCGTTCCTGGTCGGCGAGCAGTATTCGATTGCCGATGTGGCGTTGTATGCCTACACCCACGTGGCGCAGCAGGGCGGGTTCGACCTGGCCGACTACCCGGCAGTGAGGGCCTGGCTGGAGCGGGTCAGCAGCCACCCGCGGCATGTGCCGATGGTGGGCTAGTTTATAGCCTGTGCCGGCCTCTTCGCGGGCATGCCCGCTCCCACAGGTATTCCACAATATTCAGCCCTGTGGTGAACCTGTGGGAGCGGGCGTGCCCGCGAAGAGGCGGGCACAGGCCGCCGGCAAACGGTCAGGCCGAAGCGAACCGCTCATCCAGGTAGGCAATGATCGCCTTGGACTCATACATCCAGGTCACCTTGCCCGCTTCTTCAATACGCAGGCACGGTACTTTCACCCGGCCGCCACCTTCCTGCAGGGCCTGGCGGTGCACTGGGTCGTTCTTGGCATCGCGCAGCGCCACCGGCACGTTCAAACGGTGCAGGGTGCGGCGGGTCTTGACGCAGAACGGGCAGGCGTGGAACTGGTACAGCGCCAGGCCCTGGGCCGCTTGCTCGACGCGGGCCTGGGCGGCGGCGTCGCGCTTGCGCTTGGCCGGGCGGCTGATCCAGTCGCCGAACACGATGAGCTGGCCGAGGCCAACCCGCAGGGCTTTGACGATCATGGGCAACTCCTGAAATGAAAAAGCCGACCCGGCAGGGTCGGCTCGGGGTCAGCAGCCAATCACTTGATCAGGCTGAGGAACTCGCTGCGGGTGGCGGCGTTTTCGCGGAACTCACCCAGCATCACCGAGGTGATCATGGTCGAGTTCTGCTTCTCGACACCGCGCATCATCATGCACATGTGCTTGGCTTCGATGACCACGGCAACGCCGGCGGCACCGGTTACCTGCTGCACGGCCTCGGCAACCTGGCGGCTGAGGTTTTCCTGGATCTGCAGGCGGCGAGCGTACATGTCGACGATGCGCGCCACCTTCGACAGGCCCAGTACCTTGCCCTTGGGCAGGTAGGCCACGTGCGCCTTGCCGATGAACGGCAGCATGTGGTGTTCGCACATCGAATACAGCTCGATGTCCCGGACCAGCACCATTTCGCTGTTGTCAGAGCTGAACAGCGCGTTGTTGGTGACTTCTTCCAGTGTTTGCTCATAACCGCGGCAAAGGTACTTCATCGCCTTTGCAGCCCGCTTGGGCGTGTCGAGCAGGCCCTCACGGGAGACGTCCTCGCCAATCTGGCTGAGGATCTCGGTGTAGTTCTGTTCCAGGGACATGGATCTACCTGTGGGAAAAAATCGCAAAAACGAAGGGTACGGCGGTGAGGGCGGCGCTGCAAGCGCGGCGTTACTCGTCGCGGCCTTCGAGCATGGTTCGCTTAAGCATCACATACACCGCGCCGGTGCCGCCGTGGCGGGCGCTGCACGAGGCAAAACCGAGCACCTGCGGGTGCTGGCGCAGCCAGGTGTTGACGTGGCTCTTGATCATCGGGCGCTTGCCGTCCAGGCGCGCGGCCTTGCCGTGGGTAACTCGCACGCAGCGCACTTCCAGTCTGGTGGCCTCGGCGATGAAATCCCACAGGGTTTCGCGGGCCTTTTCCACGGTCATGCCATGCAAGTCGAGGCTGCCCTCGAACGGGATCTGCCCCAGCTTCAGCTTGCGCAGCTGGCCTTCCTGCACGCCATCGCGGCGCCACAGCAACTCGTCTTCGGCGCCAACGTCGATGACGAACTGGTCGGACATGCCGTCGATCACCAGCGCCTTGTCACTGCGCACGGTCGCCGCCTGACGCAGGCCGGCCAGCTTCTGGCGGTCGGCCTTGGGCTTGCCGACTTCGGCGCGGTCGTGCCTGATCGGTTTGACACCGCGCACTTCGGCCTTGAACAGGGAAAAATCGTCGTCTTGCATGATGCCTCCACGTGGGCGGCGTAGTTTACGCGACTGTGGGGCCTTGTGCAGCCTGTGTGGGCCCTATCGCCGGCAAGCCGGCTCCCACAGGATTACCAAGGGCCTGAGGACTTGTGGGGTACCTGTGGGAGCTGGCTTGCCGGCGATAGGGCCGGTACAGGTTTCAGTCATGCTTCTTCATCAGGTGCGGCGACAGGTTCAGTTCCCGCCCGCGGCGCAGGCGAATGCGGCTGCGCCGCCAGAAGCGCACGCCCAGCCACAGCAGCAGCAAACCGGCAACGGTGAGGATGCCGGCCAGTGGTTTGTTGGCGTTGAGCTCCGCCAGGGCAGGGTAGTTGCCCAGCAGGCCGGCAACGCCGGCCATCGCCAGCAGCACGCCAAGGGTCGCCAGCATGGCCGAAAGGCCTGCCGCCAGGCGTGCACCCCAGTTACGCGGTTCGCGCGGGCGCAGGCGCTTGGCGTCGAAACTGCCTTTGAGCTTCATTCCGCTCTCCTCTGTGGATATCCGGAATTCGACCTGGGGCCGCCCATCGGGTTCCGCTCGGCTGCCGGGCGGTTGTGCTCAGCCGCTCAGATCAGGCTGGCGGTGGGGGCCACGCAAGCGAAGTTGTCGGCCATCACGGCCATTTCGCACTGGTGGATCTGCGCGGCCGGGATCACCCTATCCTTGAATGCCAGGTCGCGGGTCGCCGAAGCGTCTTCCACCAGGGTGCAGCGGTAACCATAGTCCTTGGCGCGGCGTACCGTGGTGCTGACGCTGGAATGGCTCATGAAACCGCAGACGATCAGGTCCAG
The DNA here is from genome assembly GCF_046764235.1 of Pseudomonas sp. s4. Classification (NCBI taxonomy): domain Bacteria; kingdom Pseudomonadati; phylum Pseudomonadota; class Gammaproteobacteria; order Pseudomonadales; family Pseudomonadaceae; genus Pseudomonas; species Pseudomonas sp. s4. The sequence goes on from NZ_CP177209.1 coordinate 1,606,781, forward strand.
GTGGCCCAGCGCCTGCAGGGTCTCATGCAGCTGGGTGTTCTTGAATGCATTGGGCATGCGTTTTTCGATGACGATTTCGCCTTCCAGCGGCTCCAGCCCCGGAATGAACTGGCCGGCCGGCCCTTGTGGGTCGAAGCGGCCACCGACAGTGCCCAGGTGGCGAACGTGGATGATCGGACGGCCGCTCTTGCGCGCGGCGTCGAGCAACCTGGCGATGTTGGCCACGGCCTCGTCCATGCCCGACAGCGCCAGGGGCCCGCTGAGGTACTCCTTTTGCGCATCGATGATGATCAGGCTGGCGTGGCTCAGCTTGGCCGGCGGGTAGTCGCGGCCAGTGAGGCGAAACATCGTGGTTGGAACGGACATCAAGGGCTCCTTGGATAGGGCTTTTGTATACCTATTCTCCCCTGCCTTGGCGCCAATGGGAATGGTTGACAACGCAAGCGGCATGGTTACTGGCTTGTGGCTAGCCATTGGGTAAGGCAAAGGAACAAATGTGCGGGTGGGGCTGTTAGACTTTTGTCCGGTCTGAATTAGGAGTACCCCGTGATCACATCCCGCCTGCGCACGCTGCGCGACTACATCCGCTGGGCGGTCAGCCGCTTCCACGAGCACGACCTGTTCTTCGGCCACGGTGCCGACAACGCCTGGGACGAGGCCCGCCTGCTGGTACTGGGGGCGGTGCACCTGCCGTGGGAGGTGGCCGACAGCTATCTGGACTGCATGCTCGAGGACGACGAGCGGGTACGCCTGCAGCACCTGCTCAAGCGCCGTATCGAAGAACGCGTGCCGGCCGCCTACCTGTTGGGCGAAGCCTGGTTCTGCGGCATGTCGTTCATCGTCGACGAGCGCGTGCTGGTGCCGCGTTCGCCGATTGGCGAGCTGATCGAGAAACGCTTCGAGCCGTGGCTGGCGAGCGAGCCGGCGCGCATTCTTGACCTGTGCACCGGTTCTGGCTGCATCGGCATCGTTGCCGCCGACGTGTTCCCCGAGGCCGAGGTAGTGCTGGCCGACCTGTCGTTCGAAGCGCTCGAAGTGGCCAACCAGAACATCGAACGCCACGGCCTGGACGGGCGCGTGTACACCGTGCAGGGCGACGGTTTTGGCGGTTTGCCGGGGCAGCGTTTCGACCTGATCCTGTCCAACCCGCCGTATGTCGATGCCGAAGACTTCGACGACATGCCGGCCGAGTACCACCACGAGCCCGAGTTGGGCCTGGCCTGCGGCAACGATGGCCTGGACCTGGTGCGGCGCATGCTGGCCGAGGCGGCGGACCACCTGACCGACAAGGGCTTGCTGATTGTCGAGGTGGGCAACAGCCAGGTGCATGTCGAGGCGCTGTACCCCGAGGTGGACTTTGCCTGGCTGGAGTTCGAGCGCGGTGGGCACGGGGTGTTCATGCTGACTGCCGAGCAGTGCCGCCAGCATCAGGAACTGTTCAAGGCCCGGGTCTGACTTCAGGGCCCATTCGCGGGCTTGCCCGCTCCCACAGGTACAGCGCTGTCCTCAGGCTTTGCGCAATTCCTGTGGGAGCGGGCAAGCCCGCGAAGCAGGCGACGCGGTGTCAGCGCGTGGCAATCCAGATCAGCAACCCCGCCTGGAACACCGCAAACGCCACCAGGCAGGTAATGGTAAAGCGCAACCCGCTGTCTTCACGCTGGTACTTGGCAACCCGTTCATCCCGCTCACGCAGTTGCCCTTCCTTCTCCTGCAACTGCTGGTCAGCCTGCTGCAGCAGGCCGGCAGCATCCAGTATCCCCACTCGCTGCAAGCGCTCGCTGTTCCACGCCCCCTTGAGCTCGCCCACCGTCATTTCCACGGTACGGCCCTTCAGATGCTGGCTGTCCTCGTACTCCACCCCGATACCCATCCCGCGCAGGCAGTGGTCACGACGCAGGCGTGAGTCTTCGTTCAGCGCATCCTTGCTCGGCAGCGCCATGCCCTCGATCCGGTAGTGCGACCACTTGCGCTGCAGCCACTGCGCGGCCTGGGCCAGCAGGAAGCGGCCGATGCCACGGTTCAGCGGCTCCAGTTGCAGGCCGTGTTCATTGCCAATGCGCACCAGGCGCGCGGAGTGGTCGACGCGAATGTCCAGGCGGTTCTGTTCCTTGTGCACCTTCTGCCCGGGCAGCTGGATTTCCATGCGCAGCAGGCTGTGGGCCTTGTCGTGGCGCTCGGCATAGCCGAACTGCACGAAGCGCAGGGGCCGCGCGCCGGTGTTGCGGTCGGTGGGCAGGGCGGCCAGGCGCAACAGCTGGAAATGTTCGGCGGCCAGATCGGCCCAGGGCAGGGCAGGGCTTTCCTCGGGCTCTTCGGCTGGCTCTACGGCGGCGGGGGCGGTTGTCATCAGGGCTTGTCCTTGGGTACGGGCATGCGGCAGGGGCTGCTGCGCAGCCCATCGCCGGCAAGCCAGCTCCCACAGGGACCGCAGGGCATTCAGGCCTATCGTGTTCCTGTGGGAGCTGGCTTGCCGGCGATGGGGCGCGCCAGCGGCCCCAAAGTTCCGCTAATACTGAAATATCGGCCGTACCGGCCAAGACCTGAGGGTCAGGCAGAAGGCAAATGCTGGATAAACGTCACAATCTGCTCGCCAAGCTCCCTTGCCAGCGGCAGTTCAGGGTTGAGGTAGCTGTCGCGCTGTTGGCTCATTGCCTTGGGGCTGATGCGCAGCATGTGGTTCATGCCATCGATCAGCACCAGTTGGGCATCCGGCTTAGCCGCCTTCAGTCGTTCGGCGTCGATCACGCCCACCTGCACGTCGTTGCGCCCCTGCACGATCAGCGCGGGCATGGGCAGGCGGGCGAAGGCCGCCGCCGGGTTTTGCTGGAACAGCGAAATCAGGTAGGGCTGCACGCTAGGGCGGAACACCTGACGCAGCGGCGCTGGTACCTCCAGGCTGGTCTGCCCGGCCTGCAGGCGGTCGAGCAGGGCGCTGCCGCCGGCCAGTTGTGCCGGCGGCAGGCGCTGTGCCAGCTGTTCGCGCAGCACGTCGGCCAGCGGTCGGCCGCTGCCAGCCAGTGTAATCACCGCGCTGGCGCCGGCCTGCTCGGCGGCCAGGCTGGCGATCAGCGCGCCTTCGCTGTGGCCGATCAGGATCAACGGGCCGAAGCGCGGGTCGGCCTTGAGCTTGCGGCTCCAGGCGACCACGTCTGCTACATAGCGCTCCACGCTCAGGTCACGCTCGTCGGGCGTGGCCGGCTGGCTGGCGGCTACCCCGCGCTTGTCGTAGCGCACGCTGGCGATGTGTTCGTTGGCCAGCAGCAGGGCCAGGCGTTTGAGGTTGTCGACCCGGCCTGACGCCGGGTTGTTGCCGTCACGGTCGGTGGGGCCGGAGCCGGCGATGATCAGCACCACCGGTGGCGGGGTTGGCTGTTGCGGCAGCAGCAGGCTGCCGTGCAGCACGCCCTGGCCGGTGTCGAGGTCGATCGGGCGTTGCAGCACGGTGGGGGCGGCGGCCTGGGCCAGGCCGGTGCACAGCAGGAAGAAGAGGGCGACGAGGCGCGACATCATTCGGTACTACATGGGGAGATGAGGGTTTGACCCAGTGTTTGCGGGAAGGTTCTTGGGCCTTGCCTGGCAGGTTCGGCCTCTTCGCGGGCTCGCCCGCTCCCACAGGTTTACCACAGGCCTGAGTCGTGTGGGGTACCTGTGGGAGCGGGCGAGCCCGCGAAGAGGCCAGCACAGGCGATCAATCCATCTGTATACTGCCGCTTTCGTTCACTTCAGGCAGATCTCGCGGAGCGTCCATGTCCGGCAATACCTACGGCAAGCTGTTCACTGTCACCACCGCTGGCGAGAGCCATGGCCCGGCGTTGGTCGCCATTGTCGATGGATGCCCACCGGGCCTGGAGATTTCTCTCGACGACCTGCAGCACGACCTTGACCGGCGCAAGCCCGGCACCAGCCGGCACACCACCCAGCGCCAGGAGGCCGACGAGGTGGAAATCCTCTCCGGCGTATTCGAAGGCCGCACCACCGGTTGCTCGATCGGCCTGCTGATCCGCAACACCGACCAGAAGTCCAAGGACTACTCGGCGATCAAGGACCTGTTCCGCCCGGCCCACGCCGACTACACCTACCACCACAAGTACGGCGTTCGCGACTACCGCGGCGGTGGCCGCAGCTCGGCGCGCGAAACCGCCATGCGTGTGGCCGCCGGTGCCATCGCCAAGAAATACCTGGCCACCCAGGGAATCACCGTGCGCGGCTACATGAGCCAGCTGGGCCCGATCGAAATCCCGTTCAAGACCTGGGAGTCGGTGGAGCAGAACGCCTTCTTCAGCCCTGACCCGAGCAAAGTGCCGGAGCTGGAGGCCTACATGGACCAGCTGCGCCGTGACCAGGACTCGGTGGGTGCCAAGATCACCGTGGTCGCCGAAGGCGTCATGCCGGGCCTGGGCGAGCCTATCTTCGACCGCCTCGATGCCGAACTGGCCCACGCGCTGATGAGCATCAACGCGGTCAAGGGCGTGGAAATCGGCGCCGGCTTCGCCAGCGTGGCCCAGCGCGGCACCGAGCACCGTGACGAACTGACCCCGCAAGGCTTCCTCAGCAACAACGCTGGCGGCATCCTCGGCGGTATTTCCTCGGGCCAGCCGATCGTTGCCCACCTGGCGCTGAAGCCGACCTCCAGCATCACCACCCCGGGCCGCTCCATCGACATCGACGGCAACCCGGTGGACGTCATCACCAAAGGCCGCCACGACCCGTGCGTGGGCATCCGCGCCACGCCGATCGCCGAGGCGATGATGGCCATCGTGCTGATGGACCACCTGCTGCGCCACCGCGCGCAGAATGCCGATGTGAAGGTGAATACCCCGGTGCTGGGCCAGCTCTGATTCGCTTGCACTGGCCCTATCGCCGGCAAGCCAGCTCCCACAGGATTACCACAAGCCTGAACATTGTGGGGTACCTGTGGGAGCTGGCTTGCCGGCGATAGGGCCAGTACCGGCAACCCCATAGGCCACCCCATGCAACCGATCCCCTACTGGCGCCTGTCCAGCTTCTACCTGTTCTACTTCGCCCTGCTCGGTTCCACCGCCCCGTTCCTGGCGCTGTACTTCGACCACCTGGGCTTCTCTCCGGCACGCATCGGCGAGCTGGTGGCCATCCCCATGCTCATGCGCTGCATCGCCCCCAACCTGTGGGGCTGGCTGGGTGACCGCACTGGCCAGCGCTTGCTGATCGTGCGCCTGGGCGCGCTATCTACCCTGGCCACCTTCGCCCTGATCTTCCTTGGCAAAAGCTACGCCTGGCTGGCGCTGGTCATGGCCCTGCACGCATTCTTCTGGCATGCGGTGCTGCCGCAGTTCGAGGTCATCACCCTGGCCCACCTGCACGGGCAAACCGCGCGCTACAGCCAGGTGCGCCTGTGGGGCTCGATCGGCTTCATACTCACCGTGGTCGGCCTGGGCCGGCTGTTCGAGTGGCTGAGCCTGGACATCTATCCGGTGGCGCTGGTCACGATCATGGCCGGCATCGTCGCCGCCAGCCTGTGGGTGCCCAATGCCCAGCCGGTGGAGCAGGGCGAGCGCAGCGGCGCGGGCGGTTTCCTGCAGCAGCTGCGGGCGCCCGGGGTGGTCGCGTTCTACGCCTGCGTGGCACTGATGCAACTCAGCCACGGGCCGTACTACACCTTCCTCACCCTGCACCTGGAGCATCTGGGTTATGCCAGGGGGGCCATCGGTTTGCTGTGGGCACTGGGGGTTGTGGCTGAAGTACTGGTGTTCATGGCCATGAGCCGTATCTTCGCGCGGTTTTCGGTGCAGCGGGTGCTGCTGGCCAGCTTCGTGCTGGCGGCGCTGCGCTGGCTGTTGCTGGGCAACCTGGCCGGCGAGCCGGCGGTGCTGGTGTTTGCCCAGGTGTTGCACGCGGCCACCTTCGGCTGCTTCCATGCCGCCAGCATCGCTTTCGTCCAGGCGAGTTTCGGCGCCCGCCAGCAGGGCCAGGGCCAGGCGCTGTATGCGGCGCTGTCGGGCACTGGCGGTGCGCTGGGGGCGTTGTATTCGGGTTACAGCTGGAAACTGCTGGGGCCCACCTTCACCTTTGGTATGGCCAGTGCCGCAGCCTTGGCTGCAGCCGTTATCATTGCCCTTTGTTCGCAACCGACCAGGACCCGCCCCTGATGAGCATTCTCAGCGTTTTCCACCCCTCCAGCCCGGAACTGCCGAACAAGGTGTTGACCCACCACGACGATATCGTTGCCACCCTGGCCGAGCAGGACGTGCGCTTTGCCCATGCCGAGCATGGCCTGCGTGTGCGCCCTGGCACTGCCCAGGAGGAGGTACTGGAGGCCTGTCGCGAGCACCTTGACCAGTTGATGACGGCGCATGGCAGCAAGGCTTTCGTGGTACTCAACCGTGAGGGTGAGGCCCCTGCGCAGGTGGACGTTCGCGATGAGCATGTGCATGACGCCGACGAGGTGTTCGCCGTGGTCAGCGGGCGGGCTCAGGTTGGCCTGCGTTTGGGGGATTGGGTGTATTCGGTGCTGTGCGAGAAGGGTGACCAGCTGGTGGTGCCGGCGGGGACTCGGCGCTGGGTCGAGCTGGGCGATGCGCCGTTTTGCCTGGCGTTGCGGTTGTACGGCAGCGAGGAAGGGATGCAGCCGAGGTTTACCGGGGATGTGACTGCGCGGGCGTTTCTGGGCATTGATGAGTTGTGATGGCTTTGCCGGCCTCTTCGCAGCACAAGGCTGCTCCTACAAGTAAAACGCGACGCTTGAGGCCAGCGCGGGCCCTGTAGGAGCAGCCTCGTGCTGCGAAGAGGCCAGATCAACCAACAAAAAACTCAGCGATAAGTCGGCAGGGCAAACCGCTGCTGGCTCTGCAGCATCGAAATCACCGGCAATTCACTGGCCTGCTCGGCCAAATCGCGGCGAATCGCACTGATTGCCCAGGACAGCTGCTCGGCACTGTGCAATTGCGCGTAGGTCAGCACGCGGCGGGTGACCTTGCCATCAGCTGCGCGAAGGGTCAGCAGCACACCGCCGTCTGGGCGGGCCTGGGTATTCACCTGGTAGGCAGAAAATACCGAAACGAACTTTTCCTGGATGAGGTCCATATCAACTCCTGGCTGTTGCGTGGCAGACGTGAGTTGATGGTTGCAGTGACCGTGCCAGGAAGCTTTTTCTGAAAAAATCCTTAAAATTCAGTTAGTTATGTGTTTTTTGCCGAAGCGCTATCGTGCAGCCTGCATGGTCGTGCATTTTGCACAGTGCATATTGCACGACCCATGGCCAGCTATCGCCCCGATAGAATCTGAACCTTTGACCCGGCAGCCTTGCCTGACAAAGACTTGGGCAACGATTTCTGCCAGGAGGTTCCAAATGTCCAGCCAACCCACGCCCACCACCATGACCGACGACGAGACCGCCGCCTTTGCCGAGCAGGTGTTCGAACGTGCCCGCCAGGGCGATGCCGAGATGCTCGGGCGCCTGCTGGCCAGCGGCCTGCCGGCCAACCTGCGCAACCACAAGGGCGACACCCTGCTGATGCTGGCCAGCTACCACGGCCACCACGACGCAGTGCGTGTGCTGCTGGCGCATGGCGCCGACCCGCTGATTGCCAACGATAACGGCCAACTGCCCATCGCCGGCGCTGCGTTCAAGGGGGACCTGGCCATGATTCGCCTGTTGCTGGAGCACGGAGTACCGGTGGACGCCGCCGCGCAGGATGGCCGCACCGCACTGATGTTGGCGGCCATGTTCAACCGTAGCGAAATCCTCGACTACCTGCTGGCCCAGGGCGCCGACCCGGCGCGCCAGGATGCCCGCGGTGCCACCGCGCTGATGGCGGCGCAAACCATGGGGGCCGTGGACGCCGCAGCGCGCCTGCAAGTGCTGGCCGGCTAACCGCAAGGGGGCATTTGCGGCTATCCTTGGCGACTTTTCACCCGTCGCAGGCCCCCTTTCATGAAAACTCAGTTGCTCGAATTCATCAGCCTCATTGGCGCTGGCTGCATGCGCGAGGAAGACATCGAGCGCATCGCCGACGAGGCCGCCCAGGCCTACGCCGACCCCGCCGCCTTCCTGGCCGCCAACCCCGACATCAACTACGACGACAGCTTCCCCATTCCGCTGGGCGAATGGGTGGTGCTGGGCAGCCTGCCGGACACCGTGGTGTTCCAGGCCGACAGCTACCAGGACCTGTTCCAGCAGATCAGCGATTCGTTCGACCAGAGCGTGCCGTTCACCCTCAAGCCCAAACAACTGGCCCGCACCGAGCCGCTGACCGCGCTCAATCGCATTCAGGTGCAGATGGGGGCGCTGAACAAGGAGGCGGGCGGGTATGTGCTGCTCAACTTCAGCCAGTTGCTGGATGACGAGCTGCAGATGGTGATGGTAGGGCAGAACGACCTGGCGCGGGTGCTGGAGCTGGGGGCTGAGGTGGGGATCAAGGTCGAGCCGGCCCTGGAGGCATTGAAAGTGGCTGTACACATCTAAAGGCTGATGGCCCTATCGCCGGCAAGCCAGCTCTCACAGGATCACCACAGAGTTCGAAACCTGTGCTGTACCTGTGGGAGCTGGCTTGCCGGCGATAGGGCCGGTACAGTCAGCCCAGAACTTCAGCCCAGTGCGGTATCCAGGAACATCATCACCGCAAACCCACCCATCAACCCCAGGGTCGCCGCCGTCTGGTGCCCATTGCGGTGGGTTTCGGGAATCACCTCGTGGCTCACCACAAAAATCATCGCCCCCGCCGCCAGCCCCATGCTGACCGGGTAGGCCAAGGCAAAGCCGGTCGAAATCCCCAGGCCGATCACCGCACCCAGCGGCTCCATCAGCCCCGACCCGATCGCCACCAGCGCGGCTTTCAGGTTCGACAACCCGGTAGCGCGCAAGGCCAGCGCCACGGCCAACCCCTCGGGGATGTCCTGAATGGCGATGGCGCTGGTCAGCGGCAGGCCGATGTTCATGTCGCCATTGGCAAAGCTCACGCCAATGGCCATGCCTTCAGGCAGGTTGTGCAGGGTAATCGCCAGCACGAACAACCACACCCGGCTGATGCGCTCGGCCTCCGGGCCGCAAGGGCCGGTGCTTTCGTGTTCATGCGGGGTGAAGCGGTCCAGGCCCAGCATCAGCAGCACGCCCAGGCCCATGCCCAGCACCACGGTAAAGGCCGCGGCCGGGCCGTTGCCGGTAATTTCGCGGGCGGCATCCAGGCCCGGCAGAATCAGCGAAAACGAACTGGCCGCCAGCATCATGCCGGCGGCAAAACCCAGCATCACATCCTGGGTGCGGGCCCTGACATCGCGCAGCACCACTGCCAGCACTGCGCCCAGCGCCGTGGCGCCAAAGCCGGACAACCCGCCCAGCATGGCCAGGTGCAGGTTGTCGGCATGGTCGCCGTTCACTGCGTTCCACAGGCTGGCGGCCAGCAGTAGCAACACCGCCAGCAGGCTCAACCCGAGGCCGGCGCTGAGCCACGGGGTGTTCACGGCCTGTCGGCGCCAGGCGTTCAGCAGCGAGGTTGGGGCGGCGCTTTGAGTGTGGGCGGGGGGCATGTGAACCTCGAATCAGTGAATAACGGCAGTCTACTCAGGGACCTGTGCCAACCGCCAAGGATTCCCTTCTATCGCCTTGATAGCTGACTATGCTGTGCAGCAAAGCCTTTGACAGGAGTTTTGGCATGGGGTCGACGTTCAACAGCCTGGTCGGGCTGATCATCCTGGCGCTGGATATCTGGGCCATCCTGAATGTGATCAAAAGTGGCAGTGAAGTGGGCATCAAGGTGTTGTGGATCCTGCTCATCGCCTTGCTGCCGGTGGTGGGCCTGGTGATCTGGGCGATCGCCGGGCCGCGGGGGAATGTGCGGATCTGAATGCCTATACTGGCCCTATCGCCGGCAAGCCAGCTCCCACAGGTACTCCACAATGCCAGGGCTTGTGGTGATCCTGTGGGAGCTGGCTTGCCGGCGATAGGGCCGGAACAGACAAAACCCGCAACACCCCCGTGACAAAATTTTCACATTGGTTTAAACAGAATCCGCACCCGCACAATGCTGCGTTGGTATACACCTGCGCCATATCCGCAAACCCGCAATCCTAGGACCTTCCCATTCATGGCTAACCTGGACGCCTTGAAGCAACGGGGCGCGCGAGCGTCGTTCTCGCCCACTCTGAAATCCCACCTGGCCTACACCCTGCTCAGTGGCCTGGTGATCATGCTGATGCTCAGCCTCGTGCGCCTGGCGCTGCTGGTCTACAACAGCGACATGATCGGCGATACCCCCAGCGCGACCGTCGCAGAAGGCTTCCTCAACGGTTTGCGCTTCGACCTGCGGGTAGTGGTGTACATCAGCATTCCGCTGCTGCTGGCCATCCTCAGTCCCTGGGCCATGGCCCGGCGTGGCCTGTTCCGTTTCTGGCTGACCATCACCTCGAGCGTGGTGATGTTCCTCGGCCTGATGGAAATGGACTTCTATCGCGAGTTCCACCAGCGCCTCAACGGTTTGGTGTTCCAGTACATCAAGGAAGACCCGAAGACCGTGCTGAGCATGCTCTGGTACGGCTTCCCGGTGGTGCGCTACCTGCTGGCCTGGCTGTTCGGCACCTGGCTGCTGAGCCTGCTGTTCAAGGGCATCGACCGCATGACCCGTGGCAACGGTGCCGGCGAGGTCACCCTGCAGCGCCGTGCAGCGCCGTGGTACAACCGCCTGGCGGTGTTCATGGTGATCCTGCTGGTGGCCGTGGTCGCCGCCCGTGGCACCCTGCGTCAGGGCCCGCCGATGCGCTGGGGTGATGCCTTCACCACCGATTCCAACTTCGTCAACCAGCTGGGCCTGAACGGCACCCTGACCCTGATCGATGCTGCCAAGAGCCGCTTCGGCGAAGACCGCGCCAACATCTGGAAGCCGGTGCTGGAGCAGGACGTGGCCACGCAGAGCGTGCGCGAGCAGCTGCTGACCGCCCACGACACCCTGGTCGATGCCGACGAGGCTGCAATCCGCCGCGACTTCGTGCCGCCGGCCGAGCGCACCCTGCCGATCAAGAACGTGGTGGTGATCCTGATGGAAAGCTTCGCCGGCCACTCGGTGGGCGCGCTGGGCAGCCCCAACAACATCACCCCGTACTTCGACAAGCTGGCCAAAGAAGGCCTGCTGTTCGACCGCTTCTTCTCCAACGGCACCCATACCCACCAGGGCATGTTCGCCACCATGGCCTGCTTCCCCAACCTGCCAGGCTTCGAGTACCTGATGCAGACCCCGGAAGGCGGCCACAAGCTCTCTGGCCTGCCAGCCTTGCTCAGCGCCCGCGATTACGACGACGTTTACGTCTACAACGGCGACTTTGCCTGGGACAACCAGTCCGGGTTCTTCGGCAACCAGGGCATGACCACCTTCATTGGCCGTAACGACTTCGTCAACCCGGTGTTCTCCGACCCGACCTGGGGCGTGTCCGACCAGGACATGTTCGACCGCGGCGCCGAAGAGCTGGCCAAGCACGATGGCAAGAAGCCGATCTACGCGCTGCTGCAGACCCTGTCCAACCACACCCCGTACGCGCTGCCCAAAGACCTGCCGGTAGAGCCGGTAACCGGCCAGGGCCGCCTGGACGAGCACCTCACTGCCATGCGCTATTCGGACTGGGCGCTGGGGCAGTTCTTCGAGAAGGCGCGCAAGGAGCCGTACTTCAAGGAAACCCTGTTCGTCATCGTTGGCGACCATGGCTTTGGCAACCACCAGCAGGTCACCGAGCTGGACCTGGGCCGCTTCAACGTGCCGCTGCTGCTGATTGCCCCAGGCATCCAGGAGAAGTTCGGTGCGGTCAACCACACCGTGGGCACCCAGGTCGACATCGTGCCGACCATCATGGGCCGCCTGGGTGGCCAGGCCCGTCACCAGTGCTGGGGCCGCGACCTGCTCAACCTGCCTGAGGGCGACCAGGGCATGGGCATGATCAAGCCATCGGGCAGCGAGCAGATCGTCGGCCTGGTACAGGGCGACCGTATCCTGATCGAGTCCAAGGACATGACCCCGCGCATGTACCGCTACCAGCTGGGCAGCGAGTTCAAGGCCGAGCTGATCGAAAGCCCGGACCAGCCGGAAATGCTGAAGAAGCTGGAAGCGTATATCCAGACTGCGACCAAGAGCTTGCTGGATAACACTGCCGGTGTAGTGCACGGCACGCCGAAGTAGGTCGGGGCCGTTTCACGGCCCATTCGCGGGCACGCCCGCTCCCACAGGTACAGCACAGGTTTCGGACCTTGTGTTGGCCTGTGGGAGCGGGCGTGCCCGCGAATGGGCCCAACACAAATCCCTCCGACTGAACATTCTCCCCACCTCAAGGTCACTTGTTTCAGGCATCACACACCTTGGTGTTCGTTGACTGAGAGGGTTCGTTCAATGAAAGAGTGGGAAGTCATCTTTGCCGACCAGAAAGGCGTGCTCACCACCCTGACGCTGCGCGGCGACCAGTGCCCCAGCGAAGAGGACGCCGCGCGGGCCATCCGTTCGCACCTGTTCCCGGTGATGGACGAGCTGGACCTCAACGACTTCCAGGACCGCACCATTTCCCCCACCGCACGCTGGCTGAAGGAGCAGAGTGGCGTGACCATCACCAGCATCCACGAAACGCCCTGAACCACACGTTTGCGTGGTGCCCTGGCAGGCACTACGCTGCATGAAGGTGCCGGCCTATTCTGCAGGTCGGCACCGCATCCCTTCGCGTCTTGCATCAGCTCGAACTGCCCGGCCGCTGCCGGCAGGTGCGTAGTGCACGGAAAGTCTATCCATCGCATTATTCAGGAGGACGTTTCATGAGCAGCCAGAACGACGATATCAGCAGCAACGTCCTGCGCCAGATGAAGGCAGGCGGTTTCGACTTCACCCAGATCCATCCCATCGAGTTCTACGCCATATTCCCCGACGAAGCAGGGGCCCGCCGTGCGGCCGGGCAGTTTCGCGGTGAATCGCTGAATGCCCAGGTCAAGGAACTGGGCGACGGTGCATGGCATCTGGAACTGAGCAAGGTCATGTATGCCACCCATGGCGGAATTGGCGACTTTGAAGAGGCCTTCGAGCAGCTGGTGACACCTTATGGCGGTGAGGTGGAAGGGTGGGGGGTCAAGCAGGAGCGGCCCATAGCCTGAGATTTCGGGAGTTTGGGGCCGCTTTGCGGCCCATCGCGACACAAGGCCGTTCCTACAGGCGTGCGCGTACCCTTGTAGGAGCGGCCTTGTGTCGCGAAAGGGGCGCAAAGCGCCCCCAGGTTCTCAAGGCCTGCGCCCAGCCATATGCCTCAAATAGGCCAGCAATTCATCCAGCTCCGGTTCACTCAAGACACTCTCTGCAAACCCCGGCATCTTCGCCTGCGGCCACTGCCGCAGGCTTTGTGGGTCACGAATCAGCTGGCGCAGATATTCAGGCCGAAAATACTCGGTCGGGTTGTGCGGCATATTCAGGTCCGGCCCCACCTGTGCATCGCCTGCGCCATTCAACCTATGACACGCCAGGCAATTCTGCTGGAACAAGGCAAAGCCTCGGCGCACCGGGCTGTCGGCCGGCAACTTCGGGTCGGGCAGAAGCACCGGAAAACGCGCTTCGACGGAGGCCTGCTTGCGAATCGTGGCAATCTGGAACGGCCACTGCTCCGGGCGGATACCGCTGGCCTGCGGTGCAGTCCACACCAGGTAGAACGGTCCTGCACTCGGCTTGCCTTGGCCCAGTGGTGGCCACGGCCGGTCAGGTTCCTCCACCGCCAGCCAGGCCTGTGCCGGCCCCTGCTGCAACAGTGGCGCCGCGGGCATTTCGGCGGCAAAACCGTCCAGCGCCACTGCCTGCAGGTGGTCGCTGGCGCTCACGCCGTCCAGCAGCGCGGCCAGCGGCACAGCCCGATAACGCATGGGCTGCTTGTAGGAAACGTCCTGGTCGATGCTGATGTCCCGGGCCTGCGGGTGGTCGAGCAGTTCTTCACTGCTCCATTGGCGCGTCGTAGCGCCCAGTTCAAGGTGCAGTTGCGCCGCCGACAGCGGCAGGCTCAGGAGCAACACTAACAGTGCAAGGCAGTGGCGCATGGGTAATCTCCGACCATCAAGGCCAGCAGGTTACCTGTGCGTTGCCTGTTGGCGCCACAGCGGCAGTCAGCCGAACAATCGTGTAAGGTTCGGCAGGATCAGCAGCAAAGTCGTGGCGAAGAGAATGAGCCCAGCTTGGCGAATTTTCGATTGTCTGAACATGGCGGACCGCCTTCTTGTTGTTATTCCTGAATACCCGTTGGCTTCCCTGTCGCGCTTCGGGTCGATCGCAGTGGCGTTGCGTGACGCCTGAACTGCCTGCCTCTTGAAAGTGGATATACAACCAACAGTAGGGTGTGCGTCATCCATGTTTGAGAACCCTTTGTTCTAATGTTGTCGGTCATTAATTTCTTCGGGCTATGAGGCCAAGTGCCAGCCGGCTGGCATGCTCTCGCTAGACGGTGGCGCAAGTGCCAGCAGGGCACCGATGAAATGTGACCGTTCGTCAGTGCGGCCTACTTGCTTGTACGTGCCTTTCGCGTCAGTCTCTACAGCAGATTCCCACCCATGTCGTTCAGGACTATCCCTATGTCGTTACGCATCTGCATCCTTGAAACCGATGTCCTGCGACCGGAGTTGACCGCGCAGTACCAGGGCTACGGCAGGATGTTCGAGCAGCTCTTCTCGCGTCAGCCGATCGCCGCCGAATTTCGTGTGTACAACGTGATGAACGGCGATTACCCCGCCGACAACGAAGTGTTCGATGCCTATCTGGTGACGGGCAGCAAGGCCGACTCGTTTGGTACCGACCCGTGGATCCAGACCCTCAAGGCCTACCTGCTGAAGCTGTACGAGCGTGGCGAGAAGTTGCTGGGTGTATGTTTCGGCCACCAGTTGCTGGCGTTGACCCTGGGTGGCAAGGCCGAGCGTGCCGAGCAGGGCTGGGGCGTGGGTATCCACCGCTATTCGCTGGCGGCCCATGCGCCGTGGATGGACCCGGAGGTGTCGGAGCTGACCTTGCTGATCAGCCACCAGGACCAGGTGACCGAGCTGCCGGAAGGCGCCACGGTGATCGCCTCCAGCGATTTCTGCCCGAACGCTGCGTACCACATTCGTGACCAGGTGCTGTGCTTCCAGGGGCACCCCGAGTTCGTGCACGACTACTCCCGCGCGCTGCTCGATGCGCGCCAGGAGTATCTGGGTGATGAGGTGTACCACAAGGCCGTGGCCAGCCTGGCCACCGAGCACCAGGGCGACCTGGTGGGGGAGTGGATGTTGCGGTTTATCCAGCAGCCGGTGAGCAAAGATACCGCAGCGTGATGGCTGGGGGCTGCTGTGCAGCCCATCGCGACACAAGGCCGCTCCTACAGGGATCGCGAATAACCTGACTGGCGCGACCCCCTGTAGGAGCGGCCTTGTGTCGCGATGGGCCGCAAAGCGGCCCCGACAATCTCAAAGCCAGCCAGATTTCTTGAAGCTGGCATACAACGCGGTACAGCCCAGCCCGATCACCCCCAGCACCCCGAAGTACCCATAGTGCCACCCCAACTCCGGCATGTTCTGGAAGTTCATCCCGTAAACCCCTGCAATTGCCGTGGGGAACGCCAGGATCGCCGCCCAGGCTGCAAACTTGCGCTGCACGATGCTCTGCCGTGACGACTCCAGCAGCATGCCGATCTCGATGGTCTGGCTGGCGATGTCACGGATACCGGCCAGGTCTTCCATCTGCCGCGTCACGTGGATCTGCACGTCACGGAAGTACGGGCGCATGTTCTTGTCGATGAACGGGAAGCTCAGGCGCTGCAGTTCCTCGCTCACTTCCACCATCGGTGCCACGTAGCGGCGCAGGCGCAGGATGTCGCGGCGCAGGCTGTGCAAGCGGCGGATATCGTCTTCTTGCAGCGACCCGCCAAGCACGCTCTGCTCCAGCTCTTCGATCTCGCCATGAATGGCCTCGCTGACCGGCTGGTAGTTCTCGGTGACGAAGTCGAGCAGGGCGTACAGCACGAAGTCTTCGCCGTGCTCCAGCAGCAACGGCCGCGCCTCGCAGCGTTGGCGCACCAGGGCATAGGATTTGGAGTGGCCGTTGCGGCAGGTGATGATGTAGCCGTTGCCGGCGAAGATGTGGGTTTCGATGAACTCCAGCTTGCCTTCGTGGCGCACCGGCGAATAGGTGACGATGAACAGGGCGTCGCCGAAAGTTTCCAGCTTGGGCCGGCTGTGCTTTTCCAGGGCGTCTTCGATGGCCAGTTCGTGCAAATTGAACTGGCATTGCAGGTTGGCCAGTTCCTCAGCGTTGGGCTCTTCCAGGCCAATCCACACAAAATGCCCTGGCTTGCGTGCCCATTCGCTGCCTTCGTCGATGCTGATGTTGGTGACCTTTCTGCCGGCGCTGTATACCGCCGATGCCACGACTCGACCCATGGTTGTTCGCTTATTCCGGTTGGACACGGGTTACAGCTTGGGCTGTAGTGGGCTCAAGAGCAACCTAGCTCTTGGCCAGTTCCCCTTCCATGCGGTCGATGCATTGCTGCATCTGCCCGCGGCACTGTTCGATCAGCGCCGGCAGGTCCTGCAGGGTCATGCCCGCCGTGGCGATCGGTGGCAGCGAGCGCACGATCACCGTGCGCTGGCGCCAGCTGTTCAGGCTGAGGCGCCCGGCATAGCGGCTGACGCATACCGGCACGATCGGCACACCGGCCTCGATGGCCATGTGAAACGCGCCCTTCTTGAAGGCCAGCAGGTGCTCGCCGGGATTGCGCGTGCCTTCGGGGAAAATCCAGATCGAGGTGTCGTCCTGCAGTACCCGGGTGGTCTTCTGCATGGCCTTGCGTGCCTGGTAGGCATTCTTGCGGTCGACCAGCACGTTGCCACCCAGCCAGAACAGCTGGCCGAACAGCGGGATCCAGCCCAGGCTTTTCTTGCCGATGGCGACGGTGCGCTGCGGCACCACCTGGCCAAGCACGAACAGGTCGAAGTTGGACTGGTGGTTGGCGACGATCACGCAGCCTGGCGGCTGGTCCCACAGCGGGCCGACTTCGGCCTTGACCCTGATGCGCATCAGCCAGGTGGCCGGCAGGCTGTAGAGGCGGGCGAACACGCGGCTGTTGTCGGGGTTGAAGGGGCGGCACAGGCCAATGACCAGGCCCAGGGCCCCAACCACAAGGAAATGCAGCGCCAGCAGGAGCATGCGCAATGAATAAAGCATGGTACGACTCACACCAGACAGTCGCCGGGCAGTGTACGGATGTGCACTGGTCGGGGCAAACCCTGGTGCAAGCCTGTTGCGGACTCTTCGCGGGCTTGCCTGCGAAGAGGTCGGCCCGGCTAACCCATATGCTGCTGGTCCAGCTCGATCGCCTTGTCCAACGCTTCCAGCAGCCCTTTGCGCACCTTCAGCTTGGTGTTCTTGTGCGCCAGCATGTTCAGCTTCTTCAGCTCCCGCGCAGCCGCCAGTGCCGCATCCTGCAACTGCTCGGCCGGCACCACCTTGTCGAGGAAGCCTGCGTCCACCGCGCCCTGCGGGTCAAACACCTCGGCATTGATCACCGAGCGGTGGAAGGCCGAGCGACGCAGGCGGTCGCGGGCCAGTTCGATGCCGGCATGGTGCATGGTCATGCCGATCTGCACTTCGTTCAGGCACACCTTGTACGGCCCTTCGACGCCAATGCGATAGTCGCCCGACAGCAGCAGGAAGGCGCCCTTGGCCACGGCGTTGCCCGGGCAGGCGACCACTACCGGGAACGGGTGCGACAGCAGGCGGCGGGCGAGGGTGGAGCCGGCGGTGACCAGGCTGATCGCCTCCTTGGGGCCGCTGGTCATCACCTTGAGGTCGTAGCCGCCAGACAGGATGCCGGGCTGCCCGGTGATGATCACAACCGCGCGCTCTTCGGTGGCGCGGTCGAGCGCGGCGTTGAAGGCGGCGATGACGTCTGGCGAGATGGCGTTGACCTTGCCGTTGTTCAGGGTCAGGGTGACGATGCCGTCTTCGGCGTGGTAGGTAATCAGCTCGCTCATGGCAGAGTCCTTTTGTTGGCGTGGCGACGACGTTACCCAGCGGCAGGGGCGAGGTAAAGCAGTAAGGCTGACTGGTCGGTCAGCGTTCGCCAGAGCTCAAATGCAAATGCATGAAAAAATTGAAAAAAATGCTTGCCAAAGGGAAGGTCTTTCACTAAATTAGCGCACCTCGACAGGCTGCAAGGCTTGAAGAGAAACGGTGAAGTGTCCGAGTGGTCGAAGGAGCACGCCTGGAAAGTGTGTATACGAGAAATCGTATCAAGGGTTCAAATCCCTTCTTCACCGCCACATTCTACGAAGAGCCCCCGAGCTGAAAAGCCGGGGGCTTTTTGTTTTCACGCCCTTTGGGGCCGCTTTGCGGCCCATTCGCAGCACAAGGCTGCTCCTACAGGATGGGGTGCGCCCCTGTAGGAGCAGCCTTGTGCTGCGAATGGGCTGCAAGGCAGCCCCAAAAACCTAGAAGCTGACCGAAGCCGAAAGCCGAGCCGTGCGCGGCGCTCCCTGGAACAGGTAGTTATCCCCCAGGTAATCCCCCACATCGCGCCAATAACGCTTGTCGAACACGTTATCCACAGTCAGCCGCAGCACCGTGTCATACCCCCCGATGCGCGTACGGTAGCGGCTACCCACATCGAACACCGTATACCCACCAACTTCCACATTCTCCGCCTGGCTCGCATATTTGCTGGCGCTGTAGCGCGCCCCACCCAGCAGTGCCAATCCCGGTACCGGCAGGGTGTATTCCGCCTGCAACGCCGCCCGGAACCTGGGCACGTTGATCGCCTGGTGGCCCTCATAGGCATCGGTATCGCTGTTCTGCACCCGCGCCCGAATCGCTGCAGCGCTGGCCTGCACCTGCAGGTTCGAGGTCACCCAGCCGCTGGCGCCCAGTTCCAGGCCGGTGTTCTTCTGCTGGCCTTGCTGCACGTAG
This sequence comes from Pseudomonas sp. s4, assembly GCF_046764235.1. Classification (NCBI taxonomy): domain Bacteria; kingdom Pseudomonadati; phylum Pseudomonadota; class Gammaproteobacteria; order Pseudomonadales; family Pseudomonadaceae; genus Pseudomonas; species Pseudomonas sp. s4. The sequence continues at coordinate 1,625,680 of NZ_CP177209.1, forward strand.
GTGAAAGTGCCGGCGTCGTCCGGGCGCGCGTACTGGTACGCCTGGCGTATCTGGAACAGTGCGGCACTGAAGCTCAGGCCTTGCCAGTCATGCTTGAGGCCTAGTTCCAGTTGGTGTGAGGTCGTCGGTGCCAGGATTTCGAATCTGTTCTCGGCGAACCACGGTGCGGTACCGCCTGCCGACAGGCCTTTGGAATAACTGGCATATACCGTGGTATCCGGCTGCGGCTTGTAGATGAGCGCGGCGTTGGGCAGCAACTCGTACTGCCGGGTATGGCGACCGGCAACGCCGTCCTCATTCCAGGTTTTCTCGTCCAGGCGTACTTCACGGGCACCCAGTACGGTCTGCCAGTGCTCGTTGAAGCTGATGCGGTCGCTCACGAACAACCCGTATTGGCGGCTGTCCAGGCGACGTTCGCTAGTCCTGATGGGCTTGTCGGATGGATCAAAGGCCGGTGCACCCGTGTAGATGTTGCCTGTACCTACCCATTCCATATAGCTGGGGCGCTGATCCAGCGTGCGCCGCTGCGCACTGGTGCCCACGGTCAGCTCATGCCCCACGCCCAGCGCATCGAAACGCCCGTTGAGCATGGCCTGCGCCTCGTCGGTACGGCGGGTGTCGTCCGGGCTGCGGAAGTCGTAGATGTCGTAGTCGCCGTTGCTGCCGAAGAACGCGCCTTCGCTCGAGCCCCAGGCAAACGAGCTGTAGTCATCGATCACCACCTTGCTGCGCGAGGCACTCAAAGTCCCGGTCCAGGCTTCGTTGAAACGGTACTCGAAGCGCCCGCCCAGGTTCAGCGAATCGTTCTGCACCGGCTTGGCCCAGTGCTGGTAGGCCAGGCGGTCGTCCGGGTCGATGCCATGGGGTACTTCGCTGCCACCGAGCAGCTGGTAACCCGGCACCGAGCGCTGTTCACGGTGCTGGTATTCGGCATCCAGCTGCAGGGTGGCATCTGGGTTGATCTGCCAGTCGAAGGCCAGCGAGGCGAAGTCGCGCTTGCCGTCGGCGTGGTCGACGTAGGAGCGGATGTCTTCATGAGCCAGGTTGGCCCGCAGGCCGAACTGCCGCTCGCTGCCGAACCAGCCACCCAGGTCGGTGGCCAGGTAGCGCTCGCCTTGTTCGTTGGTCGACACCGTGACGCTGCGCACGTCTTCGGCGCGCTTGGTCACGTAGTTGATCAGGCCGCCCGGCTCCGATACGCCGCTCTGCAGCCCGGACAGGCCCTTGAGCAGCTCCACCTGCTGCTTGTTTTCCAGGGCCACGTTCTGCTCGCCGGCGATGGTCTGGCCATTGATGCGGTAGCTGCTGGCGGCATTCAGCTCGAAGCCGCGCACGTTGAAGTTTTCGTAGTAGCCGATGGGGGCGTAGCTTTCGCCCACCGAGACGTCGCTTTGCAGCACTTCGCTGAGCTGGCGTACCTGGCGGTCTTCCAGCAGTTGCTGGCTGAACACGCTGATCGAGGCCGGGGTGTCGAGCAGGGGCGCGGGCTGGAAGCCGCCTACTGCTGCCTGGCGTGCCTGATAGCCGTCGTTGGTGTAGGTATCGGAGACCTGCAGCGGGGCCAGTAGCACGCTGTCTTCGGCAAGCACATGGGGGCAATGCAGGGCCAGGCCCAGGCTGAGCAGGCTCAGGGGCAGGCGGGGATGACGCGGGGGCATGCGGTGGGGCTCCTGGATGCGCGACACCTGCGCCGACCTCTTCGCGGGTGAGCCCGCGAAGAGGCCAGCACAGGCCATGAAAAAAGGCGGCATCTTACAGCCGCCTTCAACATAAAACGATCCGGGCCCTGCGATATCCCGTCAGCCTTTGCTGGCCGGCCGCCTGTGCTGCTTCCAGTTGTCGTCGATCTTCGACCAGGTCTTGCCATCGGTAATGGCCATGAGCTTGCGCCCGTCCTTGAAAGTGGCCAGGAAGGTGGCTTCCTCTTCCTTGCCACCCAGCCAGAGCCCGGCCAGCAACCCCACCGGCCCGGCCACCAGTGCCCCGGCCACGCCCCAGCCCAGGGCACTGCCCAGGCTGCGGCTGGATTCCAGGCTGGCCAGCCGCAGGTCGCTGATGCGTGCCAGGGAAATCCGCTCGCCCGGGGAGGGGCTGTGCGGGGTCTTGAGTGTGAGCGATCCGTTGCGATACTCGCCTTCGCCTTGCAAGAAATCGCCGGATTGCACCGTGAGTCTTGTCATAACGTCGTCCTGTCAGGGAAAGGGCATTGACCAGCGCCTACTGAGCGCTGCCCGGGCAGGCAAGTCAACGGCCATGCGACGGAGGGTCGTGCGGTGCATTGTCGCTCAGGTCAATGGGCTTCAGGCGATCTGCAAAGCGTTCTTGCGCTTGCGCTCGGCCAAACCCCACGCCAGCAACGCCAGCCCGCCAATCACCAACCCGGCCAGCACAATCCCCATCCAGCCCTGGCGTTGGAACAGCTGCGTGCCCAGCAGCGATCCCAAGGCCCCGCCAATGAAGTAGCAGGTGATATACCCGGCATTCAGCCGCGTGCGCGCCTCGGGTCGCAGGGCAATTACCGCATTCTGGTTGCTCACGTGCACCAGTTGCACTGCCAGGTCGAGCATCAGCACGCCCAGCAGCAAGGCCAGCAACGACTGTTCGGCGAAGCCCAGCGGCACCCACGACAGCAGCAATACCACCAGGCCCACGGTGGTGCCCAGCGAACCCTTGCCACGGTCGGCCAGGCGCCCCGCCCAATTGGCCGACAGTGCACCCGCTGCACCGGCCAGGCCGAACAGGCCTATCACCGCGTCCGAATAGTGGTACGGGCCTTTCGCCAGCAGGAACGCCAGTGGCGTCCAGAACAGGGCGAACAGGCTGAAAGCCAGCAGGCCTAGCAGAGAACGCAGGCGCAGCACCGGTTCTTCGAGGAACAGGCGGAACACCGAGCCGATCAGCGCTGGGTATTTCAGCCCGGCATGGCTGTGGTGTTGTGGCAGGCTGCGGTACAGCGCCACGGCGGTGATGGCCATCAGCACCGCGGCCAGCACGTAGATGCTGCGCCAGCCACCCAGTTCGGCCATGAACCCGGCGGCGGTACGCGCCAGCAGGATGCCCAGCAGCAATCCGCTCATCAAGGTGCCGACCGCCCGCCCGCGCTGGTGTGGCTCGCTGAGGGTTGCGGCCATGGGCACGAGGATCTGCGCCACCACCGAGAACAGCCCGGTCAGCGCCGTGCCAAGGATCAGCCAGGGAAGGCTCGGTGCGCAGGCGCTGATGACCAGGCCAAGGGTAGAAATGGCAGTCATCACGGTGATCAGCCGGCGCTGCTCGAACAGGTCGCCCAGGGGCGCCAGCAGCAACAGGCCGGCGCCGTAGCTCAGTTGCGCGGCAATGACGATGCTGCCGGCACTGGCGGTGCTCAGGCCGAACTGCTGGGCGATGCTGTGCAGCAGTGGTTGCGCATAGTAGTTGCTGGCCACGGCCAGGCCGGTGGCGGTGGCCATCAGCAGAATCAGGGCACGGCTGAGAGTGGGGGCGTTCATGCAGTTCTCGTGGCGGGCAGAATAAAAGGGGGGATTATCGGAAAGTGTCGGGCCTTACATCAATGCATTGTGCGGCAGAGCCTGTGCCGGCCTCTTCGCGGGCATGCCCGCTCTCATAGAACAACACATGACTCATTGGTTCGGCGAGGTTCTGTAGGAGCAGCCTTGTGCTGCGAAGAGGCCGGTACTGACAAAGCCTGTCTGTTGCTTGTACCGGCCTCTTCGCAGCACAAGGCTGCTCCTACAAAGGACGCTTCAAACGAGCGATAGTTGTTATCTGCGCGACAGCGCAGCCCAAAAGGGCTGGGTAATCTCCCACAGGCATCGCGCAGTATCTGTGGGAGCGGGCGCGCCCGCGAAGAGGCCGGCACAGGCAACCCTTCAATCAGGCAGCAAACCCGCCATCGACCGTCAGGCTGGCCCCAGTGATATACCCCGCCTCAGGCCCCGCCAGGTAAGCCACGAAGCTGGCAATCTCATCCGCCTCGCCATAGCGCCCGATCGCCATCAGCGGGATCAAACTGTCTGCGAACTCGCCGCTGGCTGGGTTCATGTCGGTGTCCACCGGCCCTGGCTGCACGTTGTTCACGGTAATGCCTTTCGGCCCCAGGTCACGGGCCATGCCGCGGGTCAGGCCGACCAGGGCTGATTTGCTCATGGCATAAGGGGCGCCGCCGGCAAACGGCATGCGCTCGGCATTGGTGCTGCCAATGTTGATGATGCGTCCGCCTTGGCCCATGTAGCGTGCCGCGGCCTGGCTGGCGACGAATACGCTGCGCACGTTCACCGCCAGCATGTGGTCGAAGTCGGCCAGGTCGAATTCGGTCACCGGCGCTACCGCCAGCACACCGGCGTTGTTGACCAGGATATCCAGCCGGCCGAAGGCCTTCACGGTGTCATCCACGGCCAGTTGCACGGCCGCCGCGTCGGCGCTGTCGGCCCGCAGGGCCAGGGCCTTGCCGCCGTTTTCGGTAATTTCCTCAGCCAGCGCCTGCGCCGGGCCGGCGGAGCTGACATAGGTGAAGGCCACCTGTGCGCCTTCGCGGGCCAGGCGTCGCACGATGGCTGCACCAATGCCGCGGGAACCGCCCTGTACCAGGGCCACCTTGCCTTCGAGTGAGTGTTGCTTGGACATGTTGATCTCCTGCTGGAAGCCAGGCCGGAATGCCTTGGATGGGCGCAGTATCGGCGCTTGATTACCTGCTGATAAGATGGCAATCACTATCAGCAGAGTAAACCTTTGGTTGCCAATCATGGCCATGGAATCATTCAACGCGTTGGAATGCTTCATCCGCAGTGCCGAAGTCGGCAGCTTTGCCGAAGCCGCCAGGCGCCTCAGCATTACCCCGGCTGCCGTAGGCAAGCATGTTGCCCAGTTGGAAGCGCGCCTGGGGGTGCGGTTGTTCCAGCGTAGTACCCGCAAGCTGACCCTGACCGAGGCAGGGCAGCGATTTCTGGGGGAGGTCAGTGACAGCTTCCGCACCATCCAGTACGCCGTGGCCAACCTGGCCAGCAGCGAAGGCCAGCCGGCCGGGTTGTTGCGGGTGAGCATGGGCACGGTATTCGGGCGCTTGTATGTGTTGCCATTGCTGGGTGAGTTCCTGCGTCGCTACCCGGCCATTACTCCGGACTGGCATTTCGACAACCGCCAGGTCGACCTGATCGGCCAGGGCTTCGATGCGGCGATTGGCGGAGGTTTCGAGCTGCCGCCGGGGGTGGTGGCGCGCAAGCTGACCCCGGCGCACAGGGTGCTGGTGGCGGCGCCGGCGTACCTGGGGCGGCACGCGCCGATTGACGACCCGCAGGTATTGCAACGGCATGACGGTATCCTGATCCGCTCGCCGCAGACTGGGCGGGTGCGGTCATGGCCGTTGACCAGCCGTTGGCAGGTGCAGCAGCCATTGCAGTTGCGCCAGACGATGACCATGAGCGATTCGGATGCGGCTTGCGCGGTGGCCGAGCAGGGCTTGGGGATCGCCCTGGTGAGCCTGCCGTTTGCCGTGCCGTACCTGGAAGGCGGGCGGCTGCGGCGGGTGCTGCCGGACTGGTATGTGGACGATGGGCATATCAGCCTGTATTTCGCCGAGCACAAGCTGTTGCCGGGCAAGACCCGGGGGTTTGTCGATTTTGTGGTGGAGCAGTTCGCAGAGCAGGGGTTGGCGCGGCGGTTCGATGCCTTGCAATCCGTGTAGGAGCAGCCTTGTGCTGCGAAGGGGCCGGTAAGGCAAAAGATCTTCTGTGTTGCTCATGGCCCCTTCGCAGCACAAGGCTGCTCCTACAAGGGGTATCACTGGCCTGAGGGGCGAAGAGGCCGGTTCAGGCAATATCGATGATGACCAATGTCTGTGCCCCCAGGTTTACCTCATCATCAACCTTCTTGCCGACCAGTTGTTGCCCCAGCGGCGAGCGCGGGGTAATCACCGTCACCAGCCCATCCCCCTCGCCAATCTTCAACCCCGCCGCCTCGGGGCCGAGGAACAGTCGGCGCTGCCCGCCATCTTCATCCTCCAGTGTCACCAGGTTGCTCACCTGCACCCCGCGTGCCGGGTCGTAATCGCGCAGCAGCAGTTGCTGGTAGGTCAGCAGCGCCTTGCGGATCTCGGCGCTGCGGCGGGCCTGGCCGGTGGCCAGGTACGAGGCCTCCAGGCCCAGGGTGTCGTACTTGTTCTCGGCGATGTTCTCTTCGGCAGTGGCGGCTTCGTACGCAGTTTGCGCCGCGCGGGTCAGCACATCCAGGTCATGTTCGAGGGTGGCAACTATCTGCGCCAGCAGGCTGGGCTTGTCCATGGTCAGTAACAGAACTCCAGCACGTTGGCCTGGCTTTTGTCGGTGGGCGCGGTGCGGTTCTGCTGCAGCCAGAACTGGCACTTGGGGCTGTTGAGGTTGCGCGGGTTGCCCTGGGCGGCCTCGGCGGCCTGTTGCAGCTCCTGCTTGTGCAGGATGTCCTTGTAGCGTTCGAACATTTCCGCCTGGGCATCCGCCGCAGGGGCTGGCGCTGGCGGCGCGGCAGGCCGGTACGCGGCGGGGGCCACGGCTTGGGCCAGTGGCTGTACCTGCTGTGGCCACAGTTGCAGGGCCAGCCACAGGCTTGCGGCGATCGCCACGGCGCCCAGCCACAGGCCAAAGGCAACGCACACGATCAACGGCAGCGGCTTGAGGGTGATCTTCAGTTCACGGTGGCGCGCCATGGCAGCCTCCTGGCAGGGTGTTCGGGGGGCATTGTCGCATGCGCCTGGGCATTTTTCCGCGCAGGTGCTTTTGTCAGCGACAATTTATACGCAGAATGCGCGGTTTTTCCGCTGGGCGAGGGCTGGGCACATGAAAGCCACTTGGGACATCTTCTGCAGCGTCGTCGACAACTACGGCGATATAGGCGTGACCTGGCGCCTGGCCCGGCAGCTGGTGGCCGAGCACGGCCTGGCTGTGCGCCTGTGGGTGGATGACCTCAATGCATTCACGCCCATGTGCCCCGGGGCCGATGCCACCGCCCCGCAGCAGTGGCAGCACGGTGTGGATGTGCGCCAATGGCCGGTAGCCTGGTTGCCGGTGGCGCCGGCTGATGTGGTAATCGGTGCCTTCGCCTGCCAATTGCCAGCAGCCTATGTGGAGGCAATGCGTGCTCGTGTCGCGCCGCCGCTGTGGCTGAACCTCGAATACCTCAGTGCCGAGGACTGGGTGGAAGGTTGCCATGGCTTGCCTTCGCCGCAGCCCAATGGCTTGCGCAAGGTGTTTTTCTTTCCAGGCTTCACCGAAAAAACCGGTGGCCTGCTGCGCGAGGGCTCGCTGCTGGCACGGCGTGATGTGTTCGAGCAGGGGGCACGGCAGGCCTTCTTGCACGGGCTTGGCGTAAACCCTGAAGCGGGGGCGTTGCTGATTTCCCTGTTCGCCTACGAAAACCCGCAATTGGGCAACTGGCTTGAGGCCCTGGCCTCAGGCGAGCAACCCTGCCACCTGCTGGTGCCGCAAGGGCGCGTTGTCGCGGGGCTCGGCCAGTGGCTTGGCGAGGCGGTACTGCAAGTGGGCAGCGTGCGCAAGCGAGGGGCGCTGACCCTGCAGGTGCTACCTTTCGTCAGCCAGGACGACTACGACCGATTGCTGTGGAGCTGTGATTTCAATGCCGTGCGCGGCGAAGACTCGTTCGTGCGCGCGCAGTGGGCCGGGCAGCCGATGCTGTGGCACATTTACGTGCAGGACGAGAATGCCCATTGGGAAAAGCTCGAAGCGTTTCTCGCGCATTATCGACAGGGGTTGTCAGGCGATGCCGATGCCGCCCTGCTTGGCCTGTGGCGTGCCTGGAACATGGATCGCGACATGGGCCAGGCCTGGCAGGCAGCCCGTCAGCACTGGCCGGAACTGCAGCAGCATGCCCGGCTTTGGGCGGCGCGACAGGCCGCTCAGCCGGACCTTGCCACAGCGCTAGTACACTTTTACCGAAATTCGCTATGATACGCGGCCTCGATTTTTATAAATCCATCCAGATTCGGATACTTCGTAATGAAAACTGGTAAAGAACTGAAACCCGGTACCGTCCTGCGGATCGACAACGACCCGTGGCTGGTTCAAAAAGCTGAGTTCACCAAGTCGGGCCGTAACAGCGCGATCATGAAGACCAAGCTGAAGAACCTGCTGACCGGCTACAAGACCGAAACCGTCTACGGTGCAGACGACAAGCTGGACGACGTGATCCTGGATCGCAAAGAAGCGACCCTGTCGTTCATCAACGGTGACGAATACACCTTCATGGACACCACCGACTACACCATGTACGAACTGAACGCCGAGGACATCGAAGCCGTTCTGCCGTACATCGAAGAAGGCATGGAAGACGTCTGCGAAGCCGTGTTCTTCGAAGGCCGCCTGGTATCGGTTGAACTGCCGACCACCATCAGCCGCCAGGTTGTCTACACCGAGAACGCTGCACGCGGCGACACCTCGGGCAAAGTCATGAAGCCTGCCAAGCTGAAGAACGGTACCGAGATCTCGGTTGCCGACTTCATCCAGATCGACGAGTGGATCGATATCGACACTCGCGACAACAGCTTCAAAGGCCGTTCCAAGAAGTAATCCTTCTTGTGAAACGCAAAAAACCCGGCCTAGGCCGGGTTTTTTTATGCCTGTGGCTTACACGGTCACATGCAGGCGCACATCCACATTGCCGCGGGTGGCGTTGGAATACGGGCACACTTTGTGGGCCTTTTCCACCAGCCCTTCGGCATCGGCCTGAGCCAGACCCGGCAGGTTGATGTGCAGGTCGATGTCCAGGCCGAAACCACCTGGAATCTGGCCAATGCCCACTTTCGCGGTGATCGAGGCGTCCGCCGGCAGGGCTTTTTTCTCCTGCCCGGCCACGAACTTCAGGGCACCGATGAAGCACGCCGAGTAACCTGCGGCGAACATCTGCTCGGGGTTGGTGCCGTCACCGCCAGCGCCACCCAGTTCCTTGGGGGTGCTCAGGCTGACCACCAGCTTGCCGTCACTGGAGCGGGATTTGCCGTCGCGCCCACCGGTGGAGGTAGCTTCTGCGATGTACAGCGGAGTGACCTTTTGCATCTTGAGCCTCGCTAATGTGCTGTGCGCTCCCCGTCTGGAGGAGGGCGCGGGTTGGTGTGGGATTTAAATTAGCGCGCAATTAGTTAGTGCGCAAGATAAATCATCACCGTTCATCTGAACGGCCATCGCACAGCATAGCTGTCAGAGGGTTTTCTGCAGGTTCTCCCGCAGCGCCAGCAGGTCGGCCTGCAGTTGTTGCAGCTGTTCCAGGCTGCGCCCGCTGGCCTTGAGGATGCACTGCGGCACTTCTTTGGCCTGCTGCTGCAAGGCGCGGCCCTTGTCGGTCAGCTGCACCAGTACCACCCGTTCGTCCTCGCGGCTGCGGTTGCGCTGCAGCAGGCCTTCGCTCTCCAGACGCTTGAGCAGCGGTGTCAGCGAACCGGGGTCGGTGAGCAGGTGCTGGCTGATCTCGCCTACGGTCAGGCCATCGTGCTCCCAGAGCACGAGCATGGCCAGGTACTGCGGGTAGGTCAGGCCCAGGGCCTGCAGCAGCGGTTTGTAGACCTTGGTCATCAGCAACGAGGTGGAGTGCAGGGCGAAACAGACCTGGTTGTCCAGCAGCAGCTCGTCACAGGAGGCTTGGGTGTCGGCGTTCATGCAGGTCCTTGAAGGTAATCAATGGGAAAGTCTGGCACGCGGATCGTTAGTGCGCGCTTTATTCGCGCAGCTCACTGCGCAAGGCCAGGTCCCAGGGTGGAATCGGGCTGAAGCGGCTCTTGAGAAATTCGAGCAGCAAACGGCTGCGAGAGTTCGTTTCATGTTCCAGGCGAAGTGCGTAAATACCGCTGGTTTCCGCTTTGGGCAAGCCACCGTCGCAAAACAACGGTATTAACTCGCCGCGCAGCAGGTATTCGCTGATCAGCCAAGTAGGCAGGTGGGCTATGCCTAAGCCTGCGAGCGCACCGAACAGCAGGGTTTCGGCGTTGTTGGCGGCCATGCGCATGCGTGAGGGGCGGTACAGGCGGGTTTGCCCGGCCACGTTGAAACGCCAGGCGAATGGTGGCGCAAGGCCGTCCCAGTCCAGGCCGTCGTGCCCTGGCAGCTCGCTGGGGCAGCTGGGCATGCCGCGGCTGGCCAGGTAAGCCGGGCTGGCGCAGGCGATGCGCACCATGTAGGCCAGTGGCGTGGCGACCAGCCGGGTGTCGGCCAGGGGGCCGGCGCGCAGCACCAGGTCGACCTCGCCCAGGTGGCTGCCATGCAGGTCGACGAAGCTGTCGATCAGGCGCAGTTGCACATCCAGGCCCGGATAGGCGACCAGAAAGTCGGCGATGGCAGGGGCCAGGTGACGGCGGCCGAATGCGGCGGGGGCGTCGATGCGGATCAGGCCTTCGGGGGCATTGCTCAGCGACACCGCTTCAGCGCGGGCCAGGCGCAGTTCCTCGATGATGCGCCTGGCCCGTTCGGCAAAGGCGTTGCCTGCAGGCGTGGCACGCACGGCGTGGGTGCTGCGGGTGAACAGGCGGCTGCCCACGGCGCTTTCCAGGTTGTCGATGCGGCGGGCCACGGCGGAAGGCGTCAGCGGGTGACGGCGGGCGGCGGCAGAAAAACTGCCGGTTTCCAGCACATCGAGGAACAGGCTTAGCTGGTCGGTCAGGGTATCGGGGCTCATGGCTGCCTTGCTTTTGCGAAAAACGCACAGCCATTGTGCGCTGCTGTGCGTTTCCCCACCAGCCCGCAATCGATAGCATGCTCGCTTTATGTGTACAGGCGGATGAGGCCCCTGATGATCGAGTGGTTGTTGTATATCGTGTTGGGCGCAGCCCTGGGGACCATGGGTGGCCTGTTCGGCATTGGCGGCGGGCTGATCGCGATTCCGGCGCTGGGCGTGCTGTTCGGCCTGGACCAGCAGTTGGCGCAGGGCACTGCGCTGGTGATGGTAGTGCCCAATGTGCTGCTGGCGCTGTGGCGTTATCACCAGCGTAACCGCATCGAGTTGCGCCATGCGGTACCGCTGTCGCTGTGCAGCTTCGTGTTCGCCTGGCTGGGGTCGATCTGGGCGGTCGGGCTGGATGCGCATTCCATGCGCCTGGGCTTCGTCGGCTTCCTGGTGGCCCTGGCGGTGTGGAACGTTGCGCGGATGTTCATGAAGGTAACGCCGCCCAGCGCCGAGTTGCGCTATGCCTGGCCTTGGCTGGGTGTACTGGGCAGCTTTGCCGGGACCATGGGCGGCTTGTTCGGAGTTGGTGGGGCCGTGGTAGCCACGCCGATTCTGACCAGTGTGTTCGGTACCACCCAGGTGGTGGCGCAGGGGCTGTCGCTGGCGCTTGCGGCGCCAAGTACCTTGGTAACCCTGGTCACCTACGGGGTGCACCACAGTGTTGACTGGGGGGTGGGGATCCCATTGGCGGTGGGCGGCTTGCTGAGTATCAGCTGGGGGGTGAAGTTGGCCCATGCGTTGCCGGAGAAGGTGTTGCGGGCGATGTTCTGTGTGTTTTTGGTGGGTTGTGCGGTGATGCTCGGGTTCGAGCTTTGAAATTTGGGGCCGCTTTGCGGCCCATTCGCAGCACAAGGCTGCTCCTACAGGGGGACATGCCCGCTGCGGCTCACTTGAACCCTTCGACAATGTAGTCGGCCATGCAATCGGTAATCGGCGAAGGGTTCTGGGTACTGCGCACCAGCATCACATTGGCCACCGGTAACTGCGGCAACCCTTCGTTTTCGCCCAGAATGCGGATATTCCCGCCAATCAGGCTCTGCAACTGTGCGGTCACCGCCAACCCTGCGGTGACGATGGCAAAGATCGCTGCCAGGCTCGGGCTGGTATAGGCGATGCGGTAGTCGATGCCCTGGGCCTCCAGGGCATTGCAGGTCCAGGCCCGGCAGAAGCAGTCGGTGTTGAACAAGGCTACCGGCATGGGGCGTTGCTCCTGCGGGCAGAAGCCTTCCGCGGCGGCCCAGACCAGGCGTTCCTGGCGCAGCAGCTGGCCAATCTCGTTACCCGGCTCACGGGTGACGATGGTCAGGTCCAGGTCCTGGCGCAGCATCAGTTGTTTGGAGGAGTCGCAATGCACCTCCACCTGCACCAGCGGGTAGGCCTGGGCAAAGCTCGACAGGATGGTCGGCAGGAAGCGCATGGCATAGTCGTCCGGCGTGCCGATGCGTACTACCCCGACCATGTGCGGCATGCGCAGGGTGTTGAACACTTCCCCATGCAACTTGAGGATGCGCCGCGCATAGCCGAGCAGCACCTGGCCCTCGGCGGTCAAGCGCACCTGGCGGCCATCGCGCTCGAACAGCTGGCGCTGGAGGATGTCCTCTTCCAGGCGTTTCATCTGCATGCTCACCGCCGACTGGGTGCGGTTGACCACCTCGCCGGCGCGGGTGAAGCCACCCTGCTCGGCGATGGCCACGAACGTGCGCAGTACGTCCGCATCGAGGCTCTGGTACTGGGACATTGCATCAATCTCCGAGATGCATGGCATCAGAAACATTCGTTGGATTGATCTTATGCCTGGCAGGAGACTGGAGCCATCAACACGGAGGGCTTCACGATGAAAGGTCATGTCAGCAGCATCCAGCAACCTGCCTTTTCCCTGAACCACCTGTGGCATGCCGCCCTGCGGCGCCCGGCGCGATGGCTGCAGCTATACCGCCAGCGCCAGGAACTGGCCAGCCTGAGTGATGCGACCCTGCACGACCTGGGGCTGAGCCGGGCGGATATCCAGCAGGAGGCCGAGCGGCATTTCTGGGATGATCCGCTGAGGAGGTGAGTTGGGGCGCAGAGGTGTTTGGCTGGAGGTTTTTAGCGCCTGTGAGATCGAGCGCCGCCCGCGCGGCGCTCGATCTCACAGGCGCTGAAAATCCCAAGGCATGCCCCAACCTCAGCGCCGCACCTGCTTGAGGGTTTCGGCAATCAGGAACGCTAGCTCCAGCGACTGGTCGGCATTCATCCGCGGGTCGCAGTGGGTGTGATACCGGTCGGACAGCGCATCCTCGGTGATCGGCCGGGCGCCGCCGATGCATTCGGTGACGTTCTGCCCGGTCATCTCGATGTGAATGCCGCCGGCGTGGCTACCCTCAGCTTGGTGCACCTGGAAGAACTGCTTCACCTCATCCAGGATCTGCGCAAAATCGCGGGTCTTGTAGCCGCTGCTGGCCTTGATGGTGTTGCCATGCATCGGGTCGGAGCTCCACAGCACCTTGCGCCCTTCGCGTTCGACCGTGCGGATCAGCCCCGGGAGGTGGTCGCCGACCTTGCCGGCACCCATGCGCACGATCAGGTTCAGGCGCCCGGGGTCGTTGGCCGGGTTCAGCGTGTCGATCAGGCGGATCAGTTCTTCGGGGTTCATGCTGGGGCCAACCTTGACCCCGATCGGGTTGTGCACGCCGCGCAGGAACTCCACATGGGCACCGTCCAGCTGGCGGGTGCGGTCGCCGATCCACAGCATGTGCGCCGAGCAGTCGTAGTAGTCGCCGGTCAGGCTGTCCTGGCGCACGAAGGCTTCTTCATAGTTCAGCAGCAGTGCTTCGTGGGCGGTGAAGAAGCTGGTTTCGCGCAGCTGCGGCGCGCTGTCCAGGCCGCAGGCGCGCATGAATGCCAGGGTTTCGTCGATGCGGTTGGCCAGCTGGTGGTACTTGTCGGCCAGCGCCGAGTTGGCGATGAAGTCCAGGTTCCACTTGTGCACCTGGTGCAGGTCGGCGAACCCGCCCTGGGCGAAGGCGCGCAGCAGGTTGAGGCTGGCGGTGGCCTGGTGGTAGGCCTGCAGCAGGCGTTCCGGGTCGGGGATGCGGCTTTTCGCGTCGAAGCCGATGCCGTTGACGATGTCGCCACGGTAGGCGGGCAGGGTGATGTCGCCGATGGTTTCATCGCCCGATGAGCGCGGCTTGGCGAATTGCCCGGCCATGCGCCCGACCTTGACCACCGGGCAGCCGGCGGCGAAGGTCATGACAATGGCCATCTGCAGCAGCACCTTGAAGGTGTCGCGGATTTTCGCCGCCGAGAACTCGGCGAAGCTCTCGGCGCAGTCGCCACCCTGCAGCAGGAAGGCGCGGCCTTCGGTGACCTCGGCGAACTGCCGGCGCAGCTCGCGCGCCTCGCCCGCGAACACCAGCGGCGGGTAGCTGGCCAGGGTCTGTTCGACCTTCAGCAGGTGCGCGGCATCGGGGTAGGTCGGTTGCTGCTGGATCGGCAGGGCGCGCCAGCTGTCGGGGCTCCACGGTTGGTTCATCTCGGGCTCGGTCTTGTCGGTTGTAGGCTATGGGCCATGGTAACAGTTGGCGCTGCGCTTGTTGCATCGAGGGTGTTGGCGGACAATGCGCGTTTTTGTGCGGGTAGGTGGTGAGCATGGCGGCGGAACGGGAAGAGCGGCTACTGGCACGGGTGCAGGACGCCTTTGGCGTCATCAGCGTGTATGAAGTCGACGACTACCGCTTTCTGGAATTCGGCGATGCGATCGAGCAGAGCTGCGTGTTCACGGCCGACCCCAGCTGGCTTGAGTACGACTATACCCGCGCCATGCTGGTGGGGGCGCTGTGCCACGAGCAGCCGGAGAGCGCGCTGTTTCTCGGCCTGGGTGCCGGCACGCTGACCCAGGCCTGCATGAAGTTCCTGCCGCTGGACGACATCGAGGCCATCGAACTGCGCCCGGACGTACCGCGCCTGGCCATGGAGTACCTGGGCCTGGATGACGATCCGCGGCTGTATGTACGCATCGGCGATGCGCTGGAGCTGTTGCCCACGGCGGAGAAGGCCGACCTGCTGTTCGTCGACCTGTACACCGACCATGGGCCGGGGGTGGGCCACCTGGCGTGGAACTTCCTGGAGAACTGCCAGCAGCAACTGAACCCGGGTGGTTGGCTGGTGATCAACCAGTGGGCCACCGACGACGGCAAGCCGCTGGGCGCGGCGTTGCTGCGCGGGTTGTACCACCGGCATTACTGGGAGCTGCCGGTGAAGGAGGGCAATGTGATCCTGCTGGTGCCGGCGGACCTGGAGCAGACGCTGGACCTGGATGGGCTGAAAGCCCGGGCCCAGGCGCTGGCGCCGCGCCTTGGGTACAGCCTCGAGGGGCTGATCCGCGAGATTCGGTCGGCTACCTGATGAATCTGTGGCGAGGCTGCTGGCCCTATCGCCGGCAAGCCAGCTCCCACACCGACCGCGTTGGCCTCAAGCCATGCGCTGTCCCTGTGGGAGCTGGCTTGCCGGCGATGAGGCCGGTACAGGCAATAAAGAATTATCGATTCAGCTCCAGGTGATTGATGGCCCGACACTGGCCAAGCACCCTGAAAATATTCCTCACGTCTGCGCACGATTTCGGGTATAGTACGCGCCGGTCTTTTAGCGGACCGCAAAATCAGGTGGTGCAAACCCTCCGAGTCCAGCTTCGGCTGCACGTCCGCTAGGCGGACTTTCCCACGTTTTCTTTTTCAATCGTTTTCGCAAATCCCCGCCGCCAAAGCTGCCTGGGTGACCTGTCGGTCTTTCATGGCTTGTGCAGCTTTGGAGCATGGGTCTTTGCGGATGCACCTAGAGGCAGACCCATGACCCAGGAAACCGGCGGCTTCGCCGCTCTCGATCTCAATCCGAATATTGTTGCTGCCGTTCTGGCGACCGGCTACGAAGAGCCGTCCGCCATTCAGCAACAATCGATCCCGATCATCCTCGCCGGTCACGACATGATCGGCCAGGCGCAGACTGGCACCGGCAAGACCGCTGCCTTCGCCCTGCCGATCCTCAACAAGATCGATGTGAGCAAGCGCGAACCGCAAGCCCTGATCCTGGCGCCAACCCGTGAGTTGGCGCTGCAAGTTGCTACCGCTTTCGAAACCTACGCCAAGCAGATGCCGGGCGTGAACGTGGTCGCCGTCTACGGTGGTGCCCCGATGGGCCCACAGTTGCGTGCGATCCGCAACGGCGCGCAAATCGTCGTGGCCACCCCTGGCCGTCTGTGCGACCACCTGCGTCGTGACGAAAAAGTCCTGTCGACCGTGCAGTACCTGGTACTGGACGAGGCCGACGAGATGCTCAAGCTGGGCTTCATGGACGACCTCGAAGTGATCTTCGATGCCATCCCGGCCAGCCGCCAGACCGTGCTGTTCTCCGCCACCCTGCCGTCGTCGATCCGCTCGATCGCCGAACGCCACCTGCGCGAGCCCAAGCACGTCAAGATCCAGAGCAAGACCCAGACCGTTACCGCGATCGAGCAGGCTCACCTGATGGTCCACGCCGACCAGAAGATCCCGGCTGTGCTGCGTCTGCTGGAAGTGGAAGAGTTCGACGCGCTGATCGCCTTCGTGCGTACCAAGCAAGCCACCCTGGACCTGGCCTCCGCGCTGGAAGCCAAGGGTTACAAGGCTGCCGCGCTGAACGGCGACATCGCCCAGAACCAGCGTGAGCGCGTGATTGACTCGCTCAAGGATGGCCGCCTGGACATCGTTGTCGCTACCGACGTCGCTGCCCGTGGCCTGGACGTACCGCGCATCACTCACGTGTTCAACGTCGACATGCCGTACGACCCGGAGTCCTACGTACACCGTATCGGCCGTACCGGCCGTGCCGGTCGCGATGGCCGTGCACTGCTGCTGGTCACCCCGCGTGAGCGCCGCATGCTGCAGGTGATCGAGCGTGTAACCGGGCAAAAAGTTGCCGAAGCCCGCCTGCCGAATGCCCAGGCCGTGCTGGATGCCCGCATCAAGAAGCTGACCTCGAGCCTGGCGCCACTGGTTGCCGAAGCAGAAGCCACCCACGGCGATCTGTTCGACCGCCTGACCGCCGACCTGGGTTGCAGCGCGCGTGCCCTGGCTGCCGCCCTGCTGCGCAAGGCCACCAATGGCCAGGCGCTGGACCTGGCTGCGGTAGAGCGTGAGCAGCCGCTGGTGCCGAGCTTCGCCCCGCGTGGTGAGCGTACCGAGCGTGGTGAGCGTGGCGAACGCTCTGAGCGTGGTGACCGCGAGCGCCGTGCGCCGATGCCGCTGGCCGAAGGCCGCGTGCGTTGCCGTACTGCTCTGGGTGCCCGTGACGGCATCGCTGCCAAGAACCTGCTGGGCGCGATCCTCAACGAGGGTGGTCTGGCTCGTGACGCCATCGGCCGCATCCAGGTGCGCGACAGCTTCAGCCTGGTCGAGCTGCCGGAAGATGGCCTGGAGAAGCTGCTGTCCAAGCTCAAGGACACCCGCGTGGCTGGCAAGCAGCTGAAGCTGCGTCGCTACCGCGAGGATTGATCCTGGCGCAATGAAAAAATCCCCGGCTTTGGCTGGGGATTTTTTTGCCTGTGCACAGGTGACGCGTAACCCCTGTAGGAGCGGCCTTGTGTCGCGAAAGGGGCGCAAAGCGCCCCCGGCTATCTTCAGTCGAACCGATAAATGTCCATCCCCAACGCCCCCAAGGTAAACCCTTGGTGCACCACCCCGAACTTGCCGCCAGCCCCCAGGGCAAAGAACAGCGGCAGGAAATGCTCATCACTGGGATGGTTGCGCACCGCAAACGGCGCCTGCTGCCGATAACCCAGCAACGCTTCCTGGTCATTCGCCCGAAGCTTTTCCACCACCCAATCCCTGAACGCCAGTGCCCAAGGCTCGATCACATCCGGCCCGGCATGCCAGTCCAGTTCGCCCAGGTTGTGGGTAATGCTGCCCGAACCGATCAACAGCACGCCCTGGTCGCGCAAGCCCGCCAACGCCTGGCCTACCTTGACCTGCAGTGCCGGCCCCATATGGCTGGGCAGTGAAACCTGCACCACCGGAATATTCGCATCCGGGTACATCAGCGACAGCGGTACCCAGGCGCCGTGGTCGAACGGCCGCTGCGCGTCCAGCCGGGCTGTCAGCCCGGCAGCCTGCAGCAATTCACTGACCTGGCCAGCAAGGGTGGGATCACCCGGCGCCGGGTACTGCACCGCATACAGCGCCGGTGGGAAGCCGTAGAAGTCATGCCAGGTCTCTGGTTGTGCGCTGCCGGTAACCAGCAGTTCGCGGCTTTCCCAGTGCGCCGACACCACCACGATCGCTTTCGGCCGGGGCAGGGCGTTGGCAAGCCCTGCCAGCGCAGGCCCGCTGGCGCCGGGTTGCAGGGCAAGCATGGGAGAACCATGGGAAATGAACAGGCTGGGCAGCATGGCGGGGTCCTGACGGTTAAGATGCAATCATCTTCGATCAACTACAGATCGAAATCCAAACCAACTTTTACCGACAAACCATCTAAAAATCAGGAGTGATCATGGAGCCAGCGTTCTGGCAGCAGCGGTGGGCCGACAACCAGATCGGCTTTCACCAGGCGCAGGTGAACCCCTATCTGCAGAGGTACTGGCCAACGCTTGGCCTGGCGCCGGGCAGCCGCGTGCTGGTGCCGTTGTGCGGCAAGAGCCTGGACCTGGCCTGGCTGGCCGGGCAGGGGTATCGCGTGTTGGGCGTAGAGTTGTCGCGGCAAGCGGTGGAGGCATTCTTCTGTGAGCATGGGCTTGAAGCCGAGGTGCAGCAGCGCGGGTTTTTCGAAGTTTGGCGCAGTGGTGACGTTGAGCTTTGGTGTGGGGATTTCTTTGCGTTGCAGGCAGGGGATGTCGGTGACTGCGCGGGGCTTTATGACCGGGCGGCGGTGATTGCATTGCCGCCGCAGATGCGTGGGGCGTACATGCAGCTGTTGTCGAGCTTGCTGCCGGCGGGTTGCCAGGGGGTGGTGGTGACTCTGGACTATGACCAGGTTTTGCTGGGCGGGCCGCCGTTTTCGGTGGGGGATGAGGAGCTGCGGCAAGGGTTTGCCGGGTGGCAGGTGGATGAGCTGGAGGCTGAGGAGGTGATTGAGGAAAGCCCGAAGTTTTTGCAGGCCGGGGTATCGAGTTTGTTGGAGCGGGTTTACCGGGTCAGCCGGTGCAGGCAAGCATAAAAAAGGGCGACCGAAGTCGCCCTTTTGTTTTACTGGTTGGATCAACCGCGACGGCGCAGGGCCTCGATACGGTCTTCCAGCGGCGGGTGGCTCATCAACAGCCCGGCCAGGCCATGCTTCAGGCCACCATTGATGCCGAAGGCCTTCATGGTGTCGGGCATGTGCACCGGCAGGCCTTGCTCCACGCGCAGGCGCTGCAGCGCACCGATCATCGCCGCGGTACCGGCCAGCTGTGCACCGGCTTCGTCGGCGCGGTATTCGCGGCGGCGCGAGAACCACATCACGATCATGCTGGCCAGAATGCCCAGGATCAGCTCGGCAACGATGGTCGCCACGTAGTAGGCAATGCCCTGGCCTTCTTCGTTCTTGAAGATCACCTTGTCGACGAAGTTGCCGATGATGCGTGCGAAGAACATCACGAAGGTGTTCACCACGCCTTGCACCAGCGCCAGGGTGACCATGTCGCCATTGGCCACGTGGCCGATCTCGTGGGCCAGCACTGCGCGTACTTCATCGGGCGAGAAACGCTCCAGCAGGCCCTGGGACACGGCGACCAGCGCGTCGTTGCGGTTCCAGCCGGTGGCGAAGGCGTTGGCCTCGTACGCCGGGAAGATACCCACCTCGGGCATCTTGATGCCCGCTTCACGGGACAGCTCTTCGACCGTTTGCAGCAGCCACTGCTCGTGGCGGGTGCGCGGCTGGCTGATGATCTGGGTACCGGTGGTCATCTTCGCCATCCACTTGGAGATGAACAGCGAAACGAGGGAGCCGGCAAAGCCGAACACGGCGCAGAACACCAGCAGGCTGCTGAGGTTCAGGTCGACCCCGTTGGCGGCCATGAACCCGTTGAAACCGAACAGGCTCAGGGTAATGCTTGCAACCAGCACCACCGCGAGGTTGGTGGCTACAAACAACAGAATGCGCATCATGGTTGTTACGTTCTCCTGACGGATGAGTTGTCGCTTACTGCGGGGTATATAAGGGGCCGGCCGTGCCGATTCAATCGGGCGACTATTTCAAACTGTGTACGGCGGAGTATGGCAGAGGATGGCGCAGGGGCTGTGGGATAGAGCGTTGCAGGATGTAAGAAACATCCTGTGGGGTTTTTGGGGCTGCTTTGCAGCCCATTCGCAGCACAAGGCTGCTCCTACAGGGGCATGCGTTCTCCTGTAGGAGCAGCCTTGCGCTGCGAGGAGGCCATCACTTACTGCGAATAACCTTTCAGGAAATTCCCGATCCGGCCAATCGCCGCCTCCAGGTCATCCACCCGCGGCAAGGTGACCACGCGGAAGTGGTCCGGCCACGGCCAGTTGAACGCCGTACCTTGAACGATCAGCAGCTTCTCCGACAGCAGCAGGTCGAGCACGAACTTCTCGTCGTTGTGTATCGGGCAAACCTTCGGGTCGATCTTCGGGAATGCATACAGCGCACCCATCGGCTTCACGCAGCTAACGCCCGGGATGTCGTTCAGCAACTCGTAGGTGCGGTTGCGCTGCTCCAGCAGGCGGCCCGGTGGCAGCACCAGGTCGTTGATGCTCTGGTAGCCGCCCAGCGCGGTCTGGATGGCATGCTGGGCCGGCACGTTGGCGCACAGGCGCATGTTGGCCAGCATGTCGATGCCTTCGATGTAGCTTTGCGCGTGGTGCTTGGGCCCAGAGATGATCAGCCAGCCGGAACGGAAGCCCGCCACCCGGTACGACTTGGACAGGCCGTTGAAGGTCAGGCACAGCAGGTCGGGGGCCAGCGAGGCGGTGCTGATGTGCACGGCTTCGTCGTACAGGATCTTGTCGTAGATCTCGTCGGAGAACACCACCAGGTTGTGCTGGCGGGCCAGTTCCAGCATGCCCAGCAGCAGCTCTTTGGAGTACACCGCGCCGGTCGGGTTGTTCGGGTTGATGATCACCAGGGCCTTGGTGTTCGGGGTGATCTTGGCCTTGATGTCCTCAAGGTCGGGGAACCAGTCGGCCTGCTCGTCGCACAGGTAGTGCACCGGCTTGCCGCCGGCCAGGCTCACGGCGGCGGTCCACAGCGGGTAGTCGGGGGCGGGGATCAGCACTTCATCGCCGTTGTTGAGCAGCGCCTGCATCGACATCACGATCAGCTCGGACACGCCGTTACCCAGGTAGATGTCCTCGATGCCGACACCTTCGATCTGCTTCTGCTGGCAGTACTGCATCACCGCCTTGCGCGCGCTGAACAGGCCCTTGGAGTCGCTGTAGCCCTGCGCGGTGGGCAGGTTGCGGATCACATCCTGGAGGATTTCGTCAGGCGCCTCGAAGCCAAACGGCGCCGGGTTGCCGATGTTCAGCTTGAGGATGCGGTGGCCTTCCTCTTCCAGGCGCTTGGCGTGCTTGAGCACTGGGCCGCGAATGTCGTAGCAGACATTGGCGAGCTTGTTCGATTTGCTGAACTGCATGATGGGATCCCGATTGAGAAAACGCGCTACGCCCCGCCGAAAGGTTTGAAAGGGCAGGAAGCGGGTGCCAGACTGAACGCCTGGCACACGAAGCCAACTAATATACGTGCCACCCGCGCCCCGGAAAAGACGGTGCGCTGTGAAATTCAGCCTGCCGAGGTCCCTACATGCAAAAGATCGAGAAAACCCTGGAACAATGGCGGTCGATGCTCGACCCCGAGCAGTACCAGGTGTGCCGCCTCAAGGGCACCGAGCGGCCGTTCAGCGGCAAGTACAACAGCGAGCGCCGCGACGGCATCTACCACTGCATCTGCTGCGGCCTGCCGCTGTTCGATGCGCAGACCAAGTTCGATTCCGGCTGCGGCTGGCCGAGCTTCTACGCACCCATCGAGGAAAGCGCGATGATCGAGATTCGCGACACCTCCCACGGCATGATCCGCACCGAAGTCACCTGTGCCCGCTGCGATGCGCACCTGGGCCACGTGTTCCCCGATGGCCCGCCACCGACCGGCCTGCGCTACTGCATCAACTCGGTGTGCATCGACCTGCGCCCGCGCGACTGACCGGAGCCCGACCATGGCTGGATCGATACTGGACATCCCCTGCGTGACCCTGGGCGGCGAGCACAAGAAGCTCGGCGACTTCCCCGGCAAGGCGCTGCTGGTGGTCAATACCGCCAGCCAGTGCGGCTTTACCCCGCAGTACAAGGGCCTGGAGCAACTGTGGCAGGCCTATCGCGCGCGCGGGCTGGTGGTGCTGGGCTTCCCCTGCAACCAGTTCGGCAAGCAGGAGCCGGGCGATGCACGGGAAATTGCCCAGTTCTGCGAGCGCAATTTCGGCGTGAGCTTCCCGCTGTTCCGCAAGGTCGAGGTCAACGGCCCCGGCAGCCACCCGCTGTTCGTCGAACTCAAGCAGCGCGCCCCGGGCATTCTGGGCAGCCAGAAGATCAAGTGGAATTTCACCAAGTTCCTGGTCGACCCGGCCTCTGGCCAGGTAACGCGCTACGCCCCCACCACCAAGCCGCAGGCCCTGGAAGCGGACATCGAGCGCCTGCTCAGCCGTTGACAGGCACCTAGTGCTCGACCAGCGCCAGCAGCTCTTCACGGCGGAACGGCTTGGCCAGGTAGTCGTTCATGCCGGCTGCCCGGCAGCGCTCGCGCTCTTCGGGCATGGCGTTGGCGGTGAGGGCGACGATTGGCAGGTCGGGCCAGCGACCGCTTTGGCGGATACGCCGGCTGGCCTCGTAGCCGTCCATCACCGGCATGTTGCAGTCCATCAGGACCAGATCGAATTCGTCCTGTTCCAGTAGCTCCAGGGCCTCGGCGCCTTGGGTGGCCAGCTGTACCTGGCAGCCGAGCTTGACCAGCATGCCCTTGGCCACCAGCTGGTTCACCGGGTTGTCCTCCACCAGCAGGATGCGCGCGCGGCCTTGTTCCAGGATGATGGTCGGGGTCGCCAGCGGGTGTTCGGGCTCATGGCCCTGCAAGGTGCGGCGCAAGGTCTGGTACAGGGCGTTGCGCGCCAGCGGCCGGGCCAGCTGGTGCAGGGGGGCGAGGGCGACCGACTGTTCGCTGGGCAGGAAGTTGCCGTAGGCGGTCACCAGCAAGATCGGTGTTTTCAATGCCGGTCGCAGTTCGAACAGGTGGTCCAGGCTGTCGGTGATCAGCAGGTCGATGGCCGTGGCGTCGAGCCCCGCGCAGCTGTCATGGTGCTGGTAGGCAAGGCCCCAGGCGGGCAACAGGTCCTGCAATAGTTCATCGAGGCCGCTGCCGGCCGTGCTCAGCGCCACCACGCGCCCGTGCAACGGTGCCGGCGCAATGGCCTCGGTGTGCACGGCCAGCGGCAGCTCGGCGGTGAAGCGGCTGCCGAAGCCAGGGTCGGACTTGATATGCAGGTGGCCCTGCATGGCCTTGCACAGGTTGCGTGTCAGCGCCAGGCCCAGGCCGGTGCCGCCGTATTGGCGGGTGATGCCGGCGCCGGCCTGGGTGAATGGCTGGAAGATCCGTGCCTGGGCTTCTTCGGGGATGCCGATGCCGGTGTCGCGCACTTCCAGGCGCACACCACCGACAATGGTCGCCAGGCGCACATCCACGCGGCCGAAGCGGGTGAACTTGAGGGCGTTGGACAGCAGGTTGCTGACGATCTGCCGTACCCGCGTCGGGTCGCCAAGCACGCTGCTGGGGAAGTCGCGGGCGATCAGGCAGGTCAGCTCCACGCTTTGCGCGGTGTTCTGCGACAGCAGGTTGGCAGTGTCCTCGACCATCGAGCCCATGTCGAACGGAATGCGCTCCAGCTCCAGTTGGCCTGCATCGAACTTGGACAGGTCGAGAATATCGTTGAGCAACTCCACCAGCACCTTGCCCGAGTCATGGGCAATCGCCAGTTGCTGGCGTTGCTCGCTGGGCAGCGGGCTGTCCAGGGCGAGGGCGATCATGCCGAGCATGCCGTTGAGCGGGGTGCGGATTTCGTGGCTCATGTTGGCGAGGAAGGCAGCGCGTGCCTGGGCCATGTCCAGCGCCCGGCGGCGGGCTTCTTCCAGCTCCTGGTTGGACTGGCTCAGGCTGCTGTTGCTGGCCTTCAACTCGTTGGTGCGTGCCGAGACGATATCTTCCAGCTCGTTGAGGTACTGGGTCAGGCGGTTTTCCGCGGTGCGCCGCTGATCGATCTCGGTGGCCATGCTGACGAACTGCTGGTTGGCGACCCTTACCAGTACGCCGATCTCGTCATGTTCATGTCCGGGTGGGCATTGCAGGCGGCTTTGCGTGGGTTTGCGCGGGTCGCTGCCGCTGAGCGCGCCAATTACCGTCACCAGCGGCTTGGTCAGCATCATGTAGAACAGCGCCAGGAGGATGCCGGTCAGCACCAGGCTACGGGCGAAGCCGTTGAGCAGGGTGATCCCGGCACGGTCGAGAAAGCGGCTGCCGAAGGCGTAGGTGTCCACCTCCAGGTAGAGGGTGCCGAGGTTTTCCTCGGGCATGTGGGTCAGATACAGGCGTTCCTTGAACTGGCGCTGATCGCCGAACAGGAAGTCGCTGAGTGGCCGGTAGCGGTCCTCCAGGCGCGGCCGTTCGACGTCGGCCAGTACCGTTTCGTTGTTGTCGATCAGCCGCGCACGGATGATGGCCGGCGACTCCAGCAGGCCGCGAGTCAGCTCCAGCGCCAGTTCCGAGTCGATGTTGTAGGCGATGCGCGAGGCCGGGTTGTGGCTGATTTGCAGCAAGGCGCGTACTTCACGGTTGATGGACGCGTCTTCGCTGGCATAATCGATGCCGATCTGGATGAGACTGAGCAATGTTCCCAGGATGAAGCCGACCAGGACTGTCAACCGGGCTTGCTTGTATGACAGGCGATTGGTGAACTTTATATCCATGTGTCCCGAGCCGGTTTCACGTCCCTTGCGCTGCGCAAGCATAGCCGAATAGCCCCGGCTGCTGGTGGGTCTGTCTGTTCATTTCAGTTGATTGCCAAGCGGGGGCCGCTTTGCGCCCCTTCGCGGGC
Source organism: Pseudomonas sp. s4 (assembly GCF_046764235.1). Taxonomy (NCBI): domain Bacteria; kingdom Pseudomonadati; phylum Pseudomonadota; class Gammaproteobacteria; order Pseudomonadales; family Pseudomonadaceae; genus Pseudomonas; species Pseudomonas sp. s4. The sequence continues at coordinate 1,650,449 of NZ_CP177209.1, forward strand.
TTGCCCGCTCCCACAGGTATATCACTGCTCTCGAGATTTGCAGTGTACCTGTGGGAGCGGGCAAGCCCGCGAAGGGGCGCGCAGCGGCCCCAAAAAACTGAAATTCGTAGGAGTCGTCATGGACGCTCGCTTGATTGCTTTCCTGGACCGCGCCGAATCGGTCCTGGCCCGCCTCGAACCCCTGTTGCCGGCCCAGCGCCCGAACATCGACTGGGCCACCACCCTGGCCGCGCGCTGGCAGCGCGATGGCCGCAGCGGCTACCTGCTGCCGCTGGAGGTCAGCCTGGACATTCGCCTCAGCGACCTGATCGGCGTCGACCTGCAGCGTGACCAGCTGGGCCGCAACACCCATCAGTTCATCAACGGCATGCCGGCCAACCATGCACTGCTGTGGGGCTCGCGCGGCACCGGCAAGTCGTCGCTGGTACGTGCCCTGCTGGCCGAGCACGCCGGTGCCGGCCTGCGCCTGATCGAAATCGAACGCGACCACCTGGCCGACCTGCCACGGGTGGTCGAGCAGCTGCAGAAGCTGCCGCAGCGCTTCATCCTGTTCTGCGACGACCTGTCGTTCGAAGCCGGGGAGGGCGACTACCGGGTGCTCAAGAGCGTGCTCGACGGCTCGCTCGAGCAGGCTCCGGACAACGTGCTGCTGTACGCCACCTCCAACCGCCGCCACCTGGTGCCGGAAAAGGAGAGCGACAACGAGAACTGGAAGCGCGTGGACGGCGAGCTGCACCCCAGTGAAGCGGTGGAAGACAAGATTGCCCTGTCCGACCGTTTTGGCTTGTGGCTGTCGTTCTACCCCTTCACCCAGGAACACTTCCTGAACGTGGTCGAGCACTGGATCGGCCAGCTTGCGCAAACTGCCGGCCTGGCCTGGCAGCGCAGCGAAGAACTCGACATCCTCGCCGTGCGCTGGGCCACCGGCCGCGGTAACCGTAATGGCCGTTGTGCCTATCAGTTCGCCCGCTACTGGGTCGGGCTGCAATTGCTGGAGCAAAAGTAAATGATCGACCTCAATGCCAGTGGCGCCGGCCTCGACGGCTACAACCTGCTGGCGGCGCAAGTGCAGGCGCTGTTTGCCGACGAGCGTGACTTCATCGCCAATGCCGCGCAGTTTTCGGCGTTCCTCTATAACCAGGTGGATGACCTGAACTGGGCGGGGTTCTACCTCAACCGCAACGAAGAACTGGTGCTGGGCCCGTTCCAGGGCCAGGTGGCATGCGTGCGCATCCCGTTCAGCAAAGGCGTGTGCGGGGCGGCAGCGGCCACCCGGCAGACCCAACGGGTAGAGGACGTGCATGCGTTCCCGGGGCACATTGCCTGTGACAGCGCGTCCAACAGCGAGCTGGTGATCCCGCTGGTGAAGGAGGGCAGGTTGATTGGTGTGCTGGACCTGGACAGCCCGAAGTTTGGGCGCTTCAGCGAGGCGGATCAGGTGGGGCTGGAGCGGTTGGCGGCGATTTTTCTGGAGTTGACCGACTGCTGATATTTGTTGCCTGTACCGGCCTCTTCGCGGCTAAAGCCGCTCCTACAAGGATCGCACCAAGCCTGAGGGCGATGTGGTCCCTGTGGGAGCGGCTTTAGCCGTAAAGAGGCCAGTACAGGTTAATGCATCAGTCGTACATCACCTTCTTCTTCCAGGTCTCTTCCTCATCGGTCTTGAGCCCCTGGGTCAGTTCATTCTGCTCGTCCTCCGCCGGGGCCATGCGGTCCAGCACCTGGGCGTTGGCCCGGGCCAGCAGCTTCTCCAGGTACGTCAGCTGCTCTTCATACACCTTCGGTTCCGGCTGCTTGCGCAGGTACTGCACGCCGCGCTCGAAGGCCAGGCGCGCCTGGCCTGGCTGGTTTTTCTGCAGGGCCTGCTGGCCGAGGTTGTTGAAGAACTCGATATGCAGCAGCACCAGGATATGGCGGATTTCCTTGATCCATTGCTTGGCCTCGGGCGTGGGCAGGAAGCCCTCCTGGGCGGCGCGGGTCACCTGGTTGTGCAACGCCTCCAGCAGGAAGCGCACATCCTTGGCCTTGATCTCGGTCTGGATCGGGTTGGGCGGGTTGTTCACCGGGATTTGCGCACCCAGGGCAATCAGCCTCTCCAGTTCGGCGATGCGCGCCTTGATCTCGGCATTGTGCTTGTCCATCGCCAGTTGACGCTGGTTGAGGTTGAGCTCCAGGCGGGTCAGCAGCAACTTCAAGGCCGGGGTCATGAACTGGCCGGGGAAGGTCTCGGTGATTTCGCCACAGCGGCGCAGGCGGTCGGCCAGCTCGACCTTCATCCGGGCGCGCTCGAGCTTACCGTTCTCGACCACATTGTTTAGGTAGCCGATCACGATCAGCAACGCGATACCCGCCACGATGAGCAGGGTGATCAGAAGTGGTGTCACCGTTAATGCCTCATTGAAGAAGAATTACAGCTTTGAGTGTAGTGAGTTTGCCGGGGGGCGAATAGCGGCTTTAGCCGCGAAAGGGCCGGCACAGGATTGCTTCTCTCTATATCGGCACCCCATCCCGCATCTGCACCCCAACTCACCCGGAAGTCATTGATTTAAATAAATTTCTACAAAGGGGTTGACGCCTGTACGAACCATCCATAGAATGCGCGCCACTTGCAGCGTAAAGCACACAGCGAAACGCGGCAGGGAGTGAAAGCAGGCAGTAATGCCAGCAGCGTGTCCCCTTCGTCTAGTGGCCTAGGACACCGCCCTTTCACGGCGGTAACAGGGGTTCGAGTCCCCTAGGGGACGCCAAATTGCGGGAATAGCTCAGTTGGTAGAGCACGACCTTGCCAAGGTCGGGGTCGCGAGTTCGAGTCTCGTTTCCCGCTCCAGTTTCTCCGGCAGCGCTTCGGCGAGGCAGGAAAAGAAAATCCAGGCTGAATCGTGAGGTTCAAACCTGGTGCACTGAAAAGTGTCGTGTGTCCCCTTCGTCTAGTGGCCTAGGACACCGCCCTTTCACGGCGGTAACAGGGGTTCGAGTCCCCTAGGGGACGCCATTTGCGGGAATAGCTCAGTTGGTAGAGCACGACCTTGCCAAGGTCGGGGTCGCGAGTTCGAGTCTCGTTTCCCGCTCCAGTTTAAATACTGTGGCGTCTATGCGGTGCAGTGGTGGTGAAGGTCTTAAAGGCGCTTCACGCCGATAGCGGTAAGGTTTCACAATGCGGGAATAGCTCAGTTGGTAGAGCACGACCTTGCCAAGGTCGGGGTCGCGAGTTCGAGTCTCGTTTCCCGCTCCAAATCGAAGAACGAAGAAAGGGACGCAAGTCCCTTTCTTCGTTTTTGTCGTTTGTTTTTCTTCGCCATCCAGACCGCAGGGTATTAACCCTGCGGTCTTTTTTTTGCCTGTCATTTGTAGCTTACGGTAAAGCTCAGTGCTCCCTCGGCCGAACCTGGCTTCACTATCGGCGAGCTCTGGTAGTAGCGGGCGTAAAAGTCCAGGCGGGTGATGCCGATTTCCACGGGCTTCATGCGCACTTCCGCTTGCAGGGGCATGGGGTTGCTTGTGTCGCCGCGCAGCAACTGGATTTCGACCCCGTCGGCGTCCGAGGCGCTGGTCAGGCTGAAGCGCCCTTGCGCGGGTACGGTGGGTTTCGAACCATCGATACCATCCAGCTCTATGTACACATTGGCGGTACCGGGGAGGGGCGCGCTGGCATCTTTGCAGTCAACGAGGTTGATGTGGAAGGGGACGGGTTTCGTCGTTGTGCCAACCCCTTTGAAATCATCGGCCTTGTAGTCGCCCAACCGGCAGCCCAGTTGTTTGGCAACGCCGAGCTTTCGGCACAGGGCAGCTCGGTGGTTGGCGCCACTGACGGCTTGCTGGTACTTGCCGACCCCACGTTCTCGGGGGCCGCCAGGATCAACTTGGTTGGCTCGCGGGTCGAGGGCCAGGATGGTTCGGCGATTGTCGTGGGGCACTCCCTGATCGGCCCGACCAAGGCGGACATCGTCGTTGCCAGTGGTTCGAGCCTGGTGGCGAGCAACGGTAACCTGCTTGAAGTGGTGGGAGGGTCCGAGGCCACCATGACTGTGGACAATAGCCACCTGGTAGGGGATGTACGGGTCGAGGCAGGTTCCAGTGCGGCCCTGATCCTGGACAATCAGGCCAGCCTGACCGGGCACCTGGAGAACGTGGCCGGTTTGACTTTGAACAACCAGGCGCGCTGGAACATGGTACAGAGCAGTCAGGTTGGCAGCCTGGCCATGAATGGTGGCGTGGTCCGTTTCGGTGAGCCAGGGCAGTACCAGCGCTTGACGCTGGGTACGCTGGCCGGTAGCGGTACCTTCATCATGGATGCTGACTTCACAACCGGTGCGACAGACTTCCTTGAAGTAGGCAACGCTACCGGTAGCCATAGCCTGCTGGTGGGTAGCAGTGGTGCGGACCCCGTGAGTGAGAACGCCCTTCACCTGGTGCATGCGGCAGCAGGTGATGCCAGCTTCTCTCTGGTTAATGGCCCGGTGGATCTCGGTGCATTTTCCTACGAGTTGGTACAGCGTGGTAACGATTGGTTCCTTGATGGTACGCGTAAAGTGATCAGCCCTGGCACTGCATCGGTGCTGGCGCTGTTCAATACCGCGCCCACCGTTTGGTACGGTGAATTGACCACCTTGCGCAGCCGTATGGGCGAATTACGCCTGGATGAGCGCAAGGCAGGGGGATGGGCGAGGGCTTATGGCAACAAGTACCAGGTTTCGGACAATGCGGGCAGCCCCTACAGCCAGGTGCAGCGTGGGTTCTCGATCGGGGTCGATGCGCCACTTCCATTCGGTGACGGCCAGTGGCTGGCCGGTGTAATGGCGGGCCACAGCTCATCTGACCTGGACCTGATTCGCGGCAGCTCCGCTGAGGTCAAGAGCTATTATCTGGGGCTTTACGCCACCTGGCTAGATGCACAAAGTGGCTACTACTTCGATGGTGTGATGAAAGCCAACCGTTTCGATAACAGTGCCAAGGTTGCTCTCAGTGATGGCCAGCGCAGCAAAGGTGACTATGACAACCTGGGCCTGGGCATGTCCGCAGAGTTCGGGCGCAACATCGACCTGGGGCAGGGTTACTTTATCGAGCCCTACACCCAATGGGCCATGGTCACGATCCAGGGTAAGGATTATCACCTGGACAATGGCCTGAAGGCTCAGGGTGACGATACCCGTTCGCTGCTTGGAAAGGCCGGGGCAACAGTGGGGCGTACCGTGCAGCTTGGCAAAGGGCGGCAGGTGCAGCCCTACGTACGTCTTGCCTACGCCCACGAATTCGTCGGCAGCAATGAGGTCAAGGTCAACGACAATCGGTTCGATAATGATCTGTCGGGCTCGCGCGCCGAATTCGGCATGGGTGTCGCCATCAGTTTGAACGAGCGCATGCAACTGCATGCCGATTTCGATTACGCCAACGGAGAAAAGATCGAGCAGCCGTGGGGGGCTAATGTCGGGTTCCGGTACAGCTGGTGATCACTAAGGAAGGAAGGCCTCGGCCTTCCTTTTTTGTGGGTCGGATTCAAAGAGGATGGTGATATGTACATCAAACCCGCGGGCTTTCTGTTCTGGCTGCAAAAGAAGTTAGCGAGCCTGTTTCGCAAGCGCCTGCTCGACCCTCCTTCTGCGCCGGCGGCGCTCGCGAACATCCCTGAGGGTGAGCTGAATTTGTTGCCGGTTGCGGCCCTTGGCCGGCCGTTGAGGATCGACGTGCCCATCTGGCAAGAGTCCAACCCGATGCCTGGTCTTCCAGAGGTATTGACGCTGTACTGGAACGGAGTGGCGGTTGGTGAGCCAAAGCGTTGGGAGGATAAGATTCCCGAGGACGATCTTTTCGTGGAAGCCCCTGTAGCAGTGCTGCTGCACGGCACCCAGGAAGTCACTTATGAAGTGTATGGGTTCAATGGTGTTGTCACACACTCCAGTCCGCTGACCCTTACGATTGACACCGTCCCCCCGGTACTCGGCGGCGATGAGGGGCTTTTGCTGTTTGATGAGGAAGTCGGGCGCGAGGGGGTGACGGCGCGCTATCTGGAAAAACATGAAGATCGCTTACTCGCTGAGGTACCTGTTTACCAGAAGGTTGCGGTAGGCGATGTAATTATCTACTACTGGGACGATCGCCCCTTTGCCAATGACAAGCTTGGCGAATATACGATTACCAGGCAGGACACTTCTCAGCCGATTTTCCTGCCGATCGAAGGCGACGATATAAGATCGCGAGGCGATGGTGAGCGCTATGTCCACTATCAGATACGTGACCGCGCGGGCAATCTCAGCGCCCGGTCCAGGCCTGTGCCGTTGCAGATAGCTGCCGCTCCAATTCCCCGGACCTTGCCTTGGCTTGAAATACCCCAGGCAACAGGCTCTGGAGAAGCGTTGTCGTTGCAGTTGAATGACTACCGGCCTCCGATGGTGGTCATCGTTCCCGAAGAGGCCGTGATTTATCCGGAGGAGCGGGTGACCGTCATTTGGGGAGAGCCAGGTGATGCGGGTTATTTCACAACATCCGAAGTGTTGCCGGGTACAGATAAACGGTTCTTGATCCCTGAGAAGAATTTGCTGGCTTACAGTAACCAGATACTCAAGGTTTCATACAAGGTTGATGACGGCATTGATGAGTTTCCCTCCACCCCGCGCAATCTCAAAGTCACGGCTCTCACAGAAAAACTGCCTCTTATCGAACTGATAGGTGCCACCAGCGATGGCTTCAGTCTGGCAAGTGCACCGGCCAAGGTGCCCGTACAGCTGGCTCCGTGGCGATTGATTGCGGTTGGGCAGCGCATCAGTATCTGGGTGACGGGGGTGTTGCAGAGCGGTGCCGAGGCTGGACCGCATCATGTCCTGACCGCGCATGGCATAAACGAAATGCAGGTGCGTCAGGGCGTTGGGGCAAACCAGGACGTCACCGTGCCGAAGACGTTTCTCGCCACCCTCAAACGTGACGCCCAGTTCACCCTGCATGTGCAGGTGAGTTTCGATGACGGGGCGCATTGGGTCGACTTCCCGGAATATCACCCTGTGCTGAGAGCCTGATCAGGCTCATGAGCGCCTTGCCGGGCTGGACATTGCTGGCGTTATGGCGCCGTAGTCATTGATGGTGGTGAAATCGACCTTCAGGTTGCCCTGGGCTGGCAGTGTTTTCAGCGGATAGGTTTGCCTACCCAACGGGATGGCCATTTTCCTGGCATCGATTTTTTCGCTGCCCTTGGGGCTGATGAGGGTCAGCTGGTTGAAGGTGAAGTAGTAGGGAGAAGGGTTGTCCACCACCAGGTGCGGCTTGCCGTCTATGGATTGCACGGACCAAGTGAGGTTTTTTAGATGATTCTGTGGGCGACCCTTTAGCTGGCTGGGGCGGAAGAAAACCTTGATGCGTGTGCGCAGGGCGATGTTCAGCACATTGTCAGGTTTATCGTTGGCTTGCGGGATTTCCTGCAGGTTGAAGAAGAACAGTGACTCGCGGTCTTTTGGCAAGTCATTCGGCAGGCGGTTGAGCTGCACGGTCTGCTCGCTGCCCGGGTCGATGCGGAATAGCGCTGGCGAGGCAATCAAGGGGACCGCAGTGGTGCTGTCATCGGCTTCAGTATTGATCCAGGCTTGTGCGGCATAGGCCCGGTTGCTTGGGTTGGCCACGACGATGCTGGTGCTTTGTCGGTCACTGGGTTGGATGATACGGGTGGAGCTGATGGTCAGGGCGGCATTGGCGCTGAAGGGGGCGAGCAGGAGCATGCAGATGGCCAGGGCATAGGCCGAGGTCAGGTTGAACTTGCTTGAAGTCGGATGGCGCATGGGGAGTCTCTACAGGGGTCGTTGCGTGCGCCCCAGGCCCTGATCGAGCCTGGGGGCTTGTTGCTACTTGAGCGCGAACGTGTATTCGACCAGGACGTTTGCGTGGCCAGGCTCTACGGTGTTGGCGGTGGACTCGTAGTGTGCAAAGAAGTCCATCTCCGAGGGCAGGGTATCGTCGAGCGGATACGCGATGGATTCCTTATTGGGCTCCACGTAGTTTTGTGCTCTATCCAGGATGGCAAGCGCTATTCCTTTCGCGGCATCCGGGTCGATTCTGTCAAGGCCATATAGCTTTGTACCTGCTGTATCGTAAACGGGCTTGTACGTGACATAGCCATCTTGAGTGCCGACCACACAGCCGGCACCTGGCGTGACCTTCAAGGCGAAACGAACCAGCTTGGACTTGCTACCTGTAGCTGGGAAGTCCTCCGCTCGCAGGCTGCCCATTTCAAGCCTGGGGATGCTGGTTCCGGTTCCTGGGATGACCAGGTCGATAGGGCAGGTACCACCGGGTTTGATCGAGCCGGCGAAGGTGATCGTGCCTGTATCTGCAAATGCTGTGCTGCTTGCCAGGCCAAAGGCGATGGCGAGAAGGGTTTTTTTCATTTTCTGATCCTGGGGGCGAAAAAACGGGCCGAACAGACAAAAACTGTTCGGCGTGCAGGATAGAAAGGGGGGCGGGGTGAAGCTGTAGGCGAAGTCTACCTTTGGTGAGGTAATTGGAGACATTGCAAGGCGCGCTCGCAAGCGTGTGGTGTGCTGTGCATATCAGTGCTGGGTATTGTCGCCATGAGCTTGGCTCATCAATCGCTTCTGCTGGTGCCAGTCGAACGCTTCGCCGCTCTGCTCGGCTTCGTAACGACGTTCTTCCAGCTGCTGGTACAGGTCCAGCTCTTCGTCGGGCATGTAGTGCAGGCAGTCACCCCCGAAGAACCACAGCAGGTCGCGTGGCACCAGGTGGGCGATTTGCGGGTAGCGCTGGATCACCTGGCAGATCAGGTCCTGGCCCAGGTACTGGCTTTCCAGCGGGTCTTGCGGTAGCAGGGTCAGCAATTCGTCGAAACGCTCGAGAAACAGGGTGTGGCTTTCCTCCGGTACCTGCTCGGCTTCACCCAGAGCCACCAGAATGGTACGCAGGTGGTTCAGCAGTTGCAGGTGGTATTCCAGGTGGGGGTTGGCCATGGGGGCGGTCCTCGGGGTAGTTGAAACGGGGGCGGAGTATACGCCGGTTGAGGGCGGGTTGGGGACGGTGGTGGCTGCTCCGCTCCATTGCGCCTTGTGATTACCCGATGCGGCATGGTCGGCGAGCACCGCGTGCGAACCATGGACCTGTCAATTCTGCCAGGTGCGCACGCACGGGTATTGATCTAGATTCAAGCCCACACAATGACACTGCACCGTTGCTGGCGGTGATAGGCGTTCAGGGCACTCAATCTTCCACGCGAGGTGCGTATCATGGAAAAGGGCAACACCCCGGCACAGAACGGTGCCATCATCTTCTGGCACGAGTCCAACGTCAGCCATGGCCTGACCTTGCCAGCAGAGGGCAGTGGCGAAAGGGCCAACAAGACGGTTGATGCGACCAACAGCGGTATTGCGATGAGCGACATCCCTTCTGCCTCGACCATTACGTTGAAGTATAGAAAGGCCCCAGACGATTGGGTTGTGCACTCATCCATCACATTCTTGACCACTCACAGGCCAGCGTCGCTCGACCGGACCCAATACAGCTATCTGCAGGGAACCTATTCCGTTGGCGACTTCGTCAGCGAAGGCCTGGGCCTGAAGGTGATTGCCAAAACGGGCTCAGCTCTCCTCCAGGCTGATATGAAAGCGAACCATCAAATAGATTGTGAAGTTCAGCTTTCCAAGTTCCCACCCAGTGCCTGAGCAGCCCTCAGGCACACGCGCTGTATTACGTGTTGCCAAGGTGTGGGACATTTCCCAAGAGACGGGGCCGCTTTGCGCCCCGTCGAAACACAAGACCGCTGTACTCCAAAATCGCGTCTGGCAATCAGCAGGTCAACGTACCTTGCCCTGCCCCAGTAGCAACTGCGTTTTGTCGAAGGCGTCCACATCGATGATCGCGCGGCGGGCTTGCTCGGCTTCACGCAATCGTTGCCCCTCGGTCGGCTGCAGTGCACCATGCTCGACTGCCGCATCGATCAGCGACTGCCCTGGTGCCGGCTGCACCTTGCCCTCCTTGATCGCCTGATGAAGTGCCTTGTACAGTGGCACGGTTTCATCCAGCAAGTCGCAAGCCCGTTGCAGCGCTGCCACCGGGTCGCCCTCGCCCTGCGGCCTGAAGCAACCAGCAAGCAGCTCTTCCAGCGCCGGGTCGCCCTTGCTGCGGCCGATCAGCGCCGCCACCTCTGCATCCAGTTCATCGCTCGGCCCGGTATGACGGCGGCCGAAGGGGAACACCAGTATCCGCAACGCGCAGCCGACAAAGCGGTTAGGGAAGTTGTCGAGCAGCCGGTCCAGGGCTGTTTCCGCCTGGCCCAGGCTTTCCTCCATCGCCCAGCGCAGCAAGGGCTGCATGTGTTCCGGTGAGCCCAGGTCGTGATAGCGCTTGAGCGCGGCGCTGGCCAGGTACAGGTAACTCAGCACATCCCCCAGCCTTGCGCTCAGCCGTTCGCGGCGTTTCAGTGCGCCGCCCAGCAGCATCATCGACAGGTCAGCCAGCATGGCGAAGGCCGCTGCCTGGCGGTTGAGTGCACGGAAGTAGCCTTGGCTCAGGGCATCGCCGGGCACGGATTCCAGTCGCCCCAGCCCCAGGCTGAGTATGAGTGTGCTGGCCGCATTGCCGGCGGCGAACATGATGTGTTTCATCAGCAGGTCATCGAATTCCCTCAATGCCTGGTCACCGTCCTCGCGCCCGGCCAAAGCCATTTCCTTGAGCACGAACGGATGGCAGCGGATGGCGCCCTGGCCGAAGATCATCAGGTTGCGCGAAAGGATGTTCGCCCCCTCGACGGTGATGAAGATCGGCGCACCTTGCCAGTTGCGCCCCAGATAGTTGTTCGGCCCCATGATGATGGCCTTGCCGCCATGCACGTCCATAGCGTGCTGGATGCACTCGCGGCCACGCTCGGTGAGGTGGTACTTGAGGATCGCCGACAGCACCGAAGGCTTCTCGCCCAGATCCACGGCCTTGGCGGTCAGCAACCGCGCGCTGTCCATCAGCCAGGCATTGCCGCCGATGCGTGCCAGCGACTCCTGGATACCTTCGAATGCAGCCAGCGGGACATTGAACTGTTCGCGGATGTTGGCGTACTGGCCGGTGACCAGACTGGTGTATTTGGCTGCGCCAGTGCCCACTGCCGGCAGGGAGATGGAGCGGCCTACCGACAGGCAGTTCATCAGCATCATCCAGCCCTTGCCGAGCATGGCCTGGCCACCGATGAGGAAATCCAGCGGCACGAATACATCCTTGCCGCTGTTGGGGCCGTTCATGAACGCGGCGCCCAGTGGCAGGTGGCGTTTGCCGATTTCGACGCCGGGCGTGTCGGTAGGGATCAGCGCCAGGCTGATACCCAGTTCTTCCTGCTCGCCCAGCAGGTGGTCCGGGTCGTAGGCCTTGAACGCCAGACCCAGCAGGGTGGCGACGGGCCCGAGGGTGATGTAGCGCTTTTCCCAGTTCAGGCGCAGGCCGATGACCTCTTCGCCGTTCCATTGCCCTTTGCAGACCACGCCGGTGTCAGGCATGGCGCCTGCGTCGGAGCCGGCCAGCGGGCCGGTGAGGGCGAAGCAGGGTATTTCATCGCCACGCGCCAGGCGTGGCAGGTAGTGGTTGCGTTGTTCGTCAGTGCCGTAATGCAACAGCAGTTCGGCCGGGCCGAGCGAGTTGGGCACCATCACGGTGGAAGCCAGGTCGCCGCTGCGGGTAGCCAGTTTCATCGCCACCTGGGAGTGGGCGTATGCCGAAAAGCCTTTGCCGCCGTACTCCTTGGGAATTATCAGGGCGAAGAAGCCATTCTGCTTGATATGCGCCCAGGCTTCGGGCGGCAGGTCCATGTCCTGGCCGATCTGCCAGTCGCTGACCATGGCGCACAGTTGTTCCGTCGGGCCGTCGATGAATGCCTGTTCTTCTTCGGTCAGCTGTGGAGCCGGGTAGGCGAGCAGGGTGCGCCAATCGGGACGGCCGCTGAACAGTTCGCCGTCCCACCACACGGTGCCGGCGTCGATCGCCTCGCGCTCGGTCTGCGACATCGGCGGCAGGGTGCGCTGGAACCACTTGAACACCGGATCGGTGAATACCTTGCGGCGCCATTCCGGCAGCGCCACCAGGGCGACTTTCAGGGCCAGCACTATCCAGATCAGGGTCAGCAGCCAGCCGGGAGCACTGCTGAAAATGCCCATCAGCAGTACATAAGCCGCCATGATGCCAAGAATCTGCAAGGGCGCCAGGCGCCGGTGCGTGAGGTACGCCGCGCCGATCACCAGCACTACCAACCACAACAGCAACATAATCGGTCCTCCTTGGAACCAGGGGGGTAAGCCGTCCCAGACAGCTTAGACGCAATGCTGAGAATGGCCGGGTCAGAACAGTGACAGGGTATGGCGGCGGGAGTTTCAGGGCATTGTTTGTCTGTGCCGGCCTCTTCGCGGGTGAACCCGCTCTCATAGAACAACACATGACTCATTGGTTCGGCGAGGTTCTGTAGGAGCAGCCTTGTGCTGCGAAGAGGCCGGGGCTGACAAAGCCTGTCTATTGGCTGTACCGGCCTCTTCGCAGCACAAGGCTGCTCCTACAAAGGACGCGTCAGACGAGCGATATTGGTTCTCTGCGCGAAAGCGCAGCCCAAAGGGCTGGGCAATCTCCCACAGGTACTGCACCACTCTCAGGTCTGGCGCAGAACCCTGTAGCGGGTTTACCCGCGAAGAGGCCGGTACAGGCGACGAAAGTCTGGAGTAGACTGCACCACCTCCGCATTCATTAGGACGTTGCCATGCTGAAGATCTGGGGTCGCAAGAATTCGAGCAATGTGCGCAAGGCGCTATGGATCGCCCACGAACTGGGCCTGGATTTCGAGTCGATCGACGCCGGCGGCGCCTTCGGCGTAGTCAACGAGCCGCACTACCGCGCGCGCAACCCCAATGGCCTGGTGCCGATGCTGGAAGACGGCGACCTGACCCTGTGGGAGTCCAACACCATCGTCCGCTACCTGTGCGCCGAGTACGGTGCGGAGCAAGGCTGGTACCTGGAAGACCCGCGTCAGCGCGCCCTGGCGGACAAGTGGATGGACTGGACCACCTCGTCCTTCGCCACGCCGTTCCGCCCACTGTTCTGGGGCCTGTTGCGCACCCCGGAAGACCAGCGCGACTGGGTGGCGATCAACGCTGCGCACAAGCAATGCGCCCAGTTGCTGGCCATTGCCGACGAAGCCCTGGCCAAACAACCGTACCTTTCCGGTGACCAGATCGGCATGGGCGACATCCCACTGGGTAGCTTCATCTATGCCTGGTTCGAAATGCCCATCGAGCGCCCGGCCATGCGTCACCTGGAGGCCTGGTACGAGCGCCTCAAGGCCCGCCCTGCCTACCAGGCAGCGGTAATGACTGCGCTGACCTGATCGAACACCACGGCCACTTCGATAGTCATTATCAATACACATGACTGTACTTGTGCGGCCAGGCCAAGCACCATTGGCCGCACTCACTGCGCCAGTGCCTTTACCTGGCGTGTCCTGCACCTTTTTCTCGGTAAGTGACCCGCTATGAGTTCCGCCCTGTCCATCCGACAGCTGACCAAGACCTACGGCAACGGCTTCCAGGCCCTCAAGGGCATCGATCTGGATGTTGCCGAAGGCGACTTCTTCGCCTTGCTCGGCCCCAACGGCGCGGGCAAGTCCACCACCATCGGCATCCTCTCCACCCTGGTGAACAAGACCAGCGGCACGGTCAACGTGTTCGGCCACGACCTGGACCGCGAGCCGTCGGCGCTCAAACGCTGCCTGGGCGTGGTGCCGCAGGAGTTCAACTTCAACCAGTTCGAGAAAACCTTCGACATTGTCGTGACCCAGGCCGGTTACTACGGCATCCCGCCCAAGGTGGCCAAGGAGCGTGCCGAGCAGTACCTGACCCAGCTCGGCCTGTGGGACAAGCGTGACGTGCAGTCGCGTTCGCTGTCGGGGGGCATGAAGCGCCGCCTGATGATTGCCCGCGCGCTGATCCACGAACCGCGCCTGCTGATTCTCGACGAGCCCACCGCCGGTGTGGACATCGAACTGCGTCGTTCGATGTGGAGCTTCCTCACCGAGCTGAACCAGAAGGGCATCACCATCATCCTCACCACCCACTATCTGGAAGAGGCCGAGCAGCTGTGCCGTAACATCGGCATCATCGACCACGGCACCATCGTCGAGAACACCAGCATGCGCCAGTTGCTGGGCAAGCTGCATGTCGAAACCTTCGTGCTCGACCTCAGGCAGGACCTGGCCACTGCACCGGTGCTGCAGGGCTACCCGTGCCGGTTGCTGACCCCGCACACCCTGGAAGTGCAGGTGGACAAGGACATCGGCATCACTGCGCTGTTCGGCCAGCTGGCGCTGCAGAACATCGAGGTGCAGAGCCTGCGCAACAAGACCAACCGACTCGAGGAGCTGTTCGTGTCCCTGGTGGAAAAAAACCTGTCGAAGGTGGCCGTATGAGTGTGGAACTGCGCACCAACTGGGTCGCCCTGAATACCATCGTCTACCGCGAAGTGCGGCGCTTCCTGCGTATCTGGCCGCAGACCCTGCTGCCGCCAGCGATCACCATGGTTCTGTACTTCGTCATCTTCGGTAACCTGATCGGTCGGCAGATCGGCGACATGGGTGGCTTCAGCTACATGGAGTACATCGTGCCGGGGTTGATCATGATGTCGGTGATCACCAACTCCTACGGCAACGTGGTGTCGAGCTTCTTCGGCAGCAAGTTCCAGCGTTCTATCGAGGAGTTGATGGTGTCGCCGGTTTCGCCACACACCATCCTCGTCGGTTATGTGCTGGGTGGCGTGCTGCGCGGCTTGGCGGTGGGCGTGATCGTGACCTTCCTGTCGCTGTTCTTCACCCATTTGCAGGTGCACCACCTAGGCGTGACCGTGGTCGTGGTACTGCTGACCGCAACCATTTTCTCGCTGCTGGGCTTCGTCAACGCGGTGTTCGCACGCAACTTCGACGATATCTCGATCATCCCGACCTTCGTGCTGACGCCGCTGACGTACCTGGGCGGGGTGTTCTATTCGATCAACCTGCTGCCGCCGTTCTGGCAGACCGTGTCGTTGGCCAACCCGGTGCTGCACATGGTCAACTCGTTCCGCTACGGCATCCTAGGGGTGTCGGATATCAGCATTGGTACGGCGATTACCTTCATGCTGGTCGCCACCGCGGTGCTCTACCTGGTGTGCGTTCGCCTGCTGGTCAGCGGCCGCGGCATGCGTGCCTGAAGCCTTGCACCGGCATTGGCGCAGACGCCACTGCCGGCCCACCCACCAGCGCCAGTAGAGCATGGTGGTGAAGTAGCCAAGGATGCCCAGCACCACACCACACACTACCGAGCCGAGCAGGAAAGGTTGCCACAACGTCGACAGCTGGTCGGTTATCCACTGGAAAGTCAGCTCGTCGGGCAGGGTGCGCGGCGGTACCTGCATCAGCCAGGCGCCGGTCATGTAGGTGACGAAGAACACCGGTGGCATGGTCAGCGGGTTGGTCAGCCAAACCAGGCTGACCGCGATCGGCAGGTTGCCGCGCAGTGGAATGGCCAGCGCGGCAGCCAGCAGCATTTGCGCCGGCATCGGGATCAGCGCCGCGAACAGGCCAACGCCCATGGCCCTCGCCACCGAATGGCGGTTCAGGTGCCAGAGGTTCGGGTCATGCAGCAACTTGCCGAAAAAGCGTAAGGACTTGTGTTCCCGAATACTGGTCGGGTCCGGCATGTAGCGTTTGAAAAGTCGGCGCGGCATGTAGGCTCCCGGAGCGTTGATCCGGGCAGTATGCCCTGATTCCCGCTCAGCCTCGTTTAGAGTTTGTGACAATTGTTGAGCAAGCGCTGCCGGCAATTGGGCTATGCCTCAGAAGGTGATTTCGCTTCTGGAGCTCTACTTCATGCGCACAGGGATGTTTGCGCTCGCGCTCGGGCTGTTGTGCCTGGGCTTTCTCCCCGGATTGCCATCGGTCGGATGGCTGGTGCTGCTGGCTGTAGCCGGTGGCATCGGCCTGTTTACCCGGCTGTGGCCACTGGGCTGTTTTCTGTTGGGCCTGTGTTGGGCCTGCTGGTCTGCGCAGCAGGCGCTGGATGACCGCCTGGCAACCGGGCTGGATGGCCGCACCTTGTGGCTTGAGGGCCGGGTGGTCGGCCTGCCGACCCGGACTGCGCAGGGTGTGCGCTTCGAGCTGGACGCGGCCCGCTCGCGGCGGGCAGAGCTGCCGCAGCGCCTGCAACTGAGCTGGTTCGACGGCCCGCCGCTGCGCGCGGGCGAGCAGTGGCGGCTGGCGGTGACCTTGCAGCGCCCGGCCGGGCTGCTCAACCCGCATGGACCGGACCGTGAGGCGCAATTGCTGGCGCGGCGGGTCGGTGCGACCGGTACGGTCAAGGCCGGGCAGTTGCTGGCGCCGGTTGTCGGCGGCTGGCGCGACACGCTGCGCCAGCGCCTGCTGGCAGTCGAGGCCAATGGCCGGCAGACAGCGTTGGTGGCGCTGGTGCTTGGCGACGGGGCGGGCCTGGCCCGGGAGGACTGGCAAACGTTGCAGGCCACCGGCACGGTGCACTTGCTGGTGATCTCTGGCCAGCACATCGGCCTGGTTGCCGGCTTGCTGTATGGCCTGGTTGCCGGGCTGGCGCGTTGGGGGCTGTGGCCCGCTCGGTTGCCGTGGCTGCCCTGGGCGTGTGGCTTGGCCATGGCTGCGGCACTGGCCTACGGTTGGTTGGCTGGTGGCGGTGTACCGGTGCAGCGTGCCTGCCTGATGCTGGCCGTGGTGTTGCTCTGGCGCCTGCGTTTTCGCCAACTGGGTGCGACCTTACCGTTGTTGCTGGCGCTGATTGCCGTACTGTTGGTGGAGCCGTTGGCCGCGCTGCTGCCCGGGTTCTGGCTGTCGTTCGCGGCCGTGGCCACGCTTGTCTATTGCTTCAGTGCCCGCCTGGGCAGCTGGCGGCCCTGGCAGGCCTGGACGCGGGCGCAATGGGTGATTGCGATCGGCTTGCTGCCGGTACTGCTGGCTACGGGCTTGCCGGTGAGCTTGAGTGCGCCGCTGGCCAACCTTGTTGCGGTGCCCTGGGTCAGCCTGGCCGTGCTGCCATTGGCATTGCTGGGCACTTTGCTGCTGCCGTTGGGCGGGGTAGGGGAGGCACTGCTCTGGCTGGCGGGAGGTTTGCTCGATGTGCTCTTCCGGCTGCTGGAGTTGGTGGCGCAACAGCAGTCGGCGTGGCTGCCAGCAGTTCTGCCGTTGTGGGCCTGGCTGCTGGTGTGCCTGGGTACGTTGCTGGTTTTGATGCCCCGTGGCGTACCACTGCGCGGGTTGGGTGGCGTAATGCTGCTGGCGCTGTGGGTACCCCGGGAGACGGTGCCGTTCGGCCAGGTCGAGGTCTGGCAGCTGGACGTCGGCCAGGGGCTGGCGGTGCTGTTGCGCACTCGGCATCACAACCTGCTGTACGACGCCGGGCCGGCCAGGGGCCAGAGCGACCTGGGCGAGCGGGTGGTGTTGCCGACCTTGCGCAAGCTGGGGGTGGGCAGCCTGGACCTGATGCTGGTCAGCCACGCCCATGCCGACCACGCCGGTGGTGCTGGCGCAATCATGCGTGGCCTGCCGGTCGAACGGGTGATCGGCGGCGAATTGCTGGATGACCTGCAACTGCAACCTTGCGTAAGTGGCGAGCAGTGGATGTGGGATGGCGTGCGCTTTTCGATGTGGCGCTGGGCCGATGGGCAGAGCAGCAATGACCGCTCCTGTGTGTTGTTGGTCGAGGCGCAGGGTGAGCGGTTGTTGCTGGCGGGAGACATGGAGGCCGGTGCCGAACGGGCCTGGCTGGCGGCCACGGAAGCACCGCGGATCGACTGGTTGCAGTCGCCGCATCACGGCAGCCGCAGTTCGTCCAGCGAGGCCTTCATCCGCGCCACGGCGCCGCGCGGGGTACTGATTTCGCGGGGGCGCAACAACAGCTTCGGGCACCCGCATGCGCAGGTGGTCGAACGTTATCGGCGGCATGGGGTGGTGATGCATGACACGGCGGAGCAGGGGGCGTTGCGGTTGGTGCTGGGGAGGCTGGGGGAGGTGGAGGGTGTGCGGGGGCAGAGGCGGTTTTGGCGGGTTCGGGTGCAGTGAGGTGTAGTGGCTTGCAGGTGCTTGCCGTTACATTTTCAGCGCCTGTGGGATTGAGCGCCGCCCGCGCGGCGCTTCGCAGCGCAAGGCTGCTCCTACATCTGTTTCGGGCCAATTATTCCTCAGGCAAAGGCGCGCGGCCCCTTGGCGTCCACCTCGATATCGGGCCGGACAAACAAGGCGGTCGCGCGCATTGGCACAGGCGTTACTGGCCCGAAACAGATGTAGGAGCAGCCTTGCGCTGCGAAGCGCCGCGCGGGCGGCGCTCGATCTCGCAGGCGCTGCAACTGTCATGGCGACCCCACCCCCCACCCCTCACCCCCCACACAACCCAATTCCCTGACCTCCGGCAGATGAGCCCCCGGCGCGCCTATGGTAGAGTGGCGGCCTTTTTCCGAAGGGGCGTTTACTGTGTGGGAATTGGTCAAGTCCGGTGGTTGGATGATGCTGCCGATCATTCTGAGCTCCATCGCTGCCATGGCTATCGTCGTCGAGCGCCTGTGGACCCTGCGCGCCAGCCGCGTCACCCCGCCGCACCTGCTGGGTCAGGTGTGGATGTGGATCAAGGACAAGCAACTGACCAGTGACAAGCTCAAGGCCCTGCGCGCCGATTCGCCACTGGGCGAAATCCTTGCCGCCGGTCTGGCCAACTCGCGCCATGGCCGCGAAATCATGAAGGAATGCATCGAGGAGGCCGCTTCGCGCGTCATCCACGAACTGGAACGCTACATCAGCACCCTCGGCACCATCGCCGCCATGGCTCCGCTGTTGGGCCTGCTGGGCACCGTGCTGGGCATGATCGACATCTTCAGCGCCTTCATGGGCTCGCAGATGACCGCCAACGCCGCGGTGTTGGCCGGTGGTATCTCCAAAGCCCTGGTCACCACCGCGGCCGGCCTGATGGTTGGTATCCCGGCGGTGTTCTTCCACCGCTTCCTGCAGCGCCGCATCGATGAGTTGGTGGTGGGCATGGAGCAGGAAGCGATCAAGCTGGTGGAGGTGATCCAGGGCGACCGCGAAGTGGAAGTGGCCGGAGGCAAGGTGTGAAGTTCCGGCGCAATCGCCAGCGGGAGAACGTCGACATCAACCTGGCGTCGCTGATCGACGTGGTGTTCGTCCTGCTGCTGTTCTTCGTGGTCACCACCACCTTCACCCGCGAGACCCAGCTGCGCGTCGAGCTGCCTGAAGCTGCCAGCGCCGAGCCGGCGGCGCCCGACCAGGGCAAGCTGGTGGAAATCACCATCAGCGCCGAAGGCGTGTACTCGGTGAACAACCACTTGCTGCCAAAGAGCGACCTGGCCACCCTGAGCGAAGCGATCGAGCGTGAGTCGGGCGGCGACAACAAGCTGCCGCTGGCCATCAGCGCCGACGGCAAGACCCCGCACCAGGCCGTGGTCACTGCGATGGATGCCGCCGGCAAGCTCGGTTTCAGCCAGTTGCGCATGACCACTGTCGAGGCGGCCCAGGGCACACCTTGATGGCCTTCGCCGACCGTCTGCTCGCCGCCTGGTACGCCGGGCACCCGGCCCTGGCGCTGCTGCGCCCGCTGGAGGCGCTGTATCGCCGCGTGGTCACGCGCAAGCGGGCGCGTTTTCTCAGTGGCGAAAGTGCCAGCTACCGGGCCCCGGTGCCGGTCATCGTGGTGGGTAACATTACCGTGGGTGGTACCGGCAAGACGCCGATGATCCTCTGGCTGATCGAGCACTGCCGCAAGCAGGGGTTGAAAGTGGGCGTGGTCAGCCGTGGCTATGGCGCCAAGCCGCCGCAGCTACCCTGGCGCGTGCAGCCCGATCAGGCGGCCGGGCAGGCCGGCGATGAACCGCTGCTGATCGTGCAGCGCACCGGCGTGCCGCTGATGATCGACCCCGACCGCTCCCGGGCCGTGCAGGCATTGCTGGCCAGCGAACCCCTCGACCTGATCCTGTGTGACGACGGCATGCAGCACTATCGCCTGGCGCGCGACCTGGAGCTGGTGCTGATCGATGCCGCACGCGGCCTGGGCAATGGCCGCTGCCTGCCGGCGGGGCCACTGCGTGAGCCCGCCGAGCGCCTGCACGAGGCTGACGCAGTGCTGTTCAACGGCGCCAGCGCAGACCGCGCCGATGGTTTCGGCTTCCGCCTGCAGCCGTCCGCCCTGGTCAACCTGCGCAGTGGCGAGCGCCGTGCGCTTGACCATTTCCCCGCAGGCCAGCGCCTGCACGCGGTGGCCGGTATCGGCAACCCGCAACGTTTCTTCAATACCCTGCTGGGGCTAAACTGGCAGCCGGTGCCGCATCCCTTTGCCGACCATGCGCAGTTCAGCGCCCAGAGCCTGGCCTTCAGCCCGCCGCTGCCGCTGGTCATGACCGAGAAGGATGCGGTGAAATGCCGGGCCTTCGCCGCTGACGACTGGTGGTACCTGGCCGTCGAGGCGCAGCCCACGCCGGCTTTCAGCGCCTGGTTCGACAACCAGTTGCAACGCTTGCTGCGCAAGCCCTGAGCCCTTTTTCAATTCCCGGCCACCTGGCCTAAAGGAAGCCTCAAATGGACACCAAACTGCTCGATATCCTGGCCTGCCCGATCACCAAGGGCCCGCTCAAGCTCAGTGCCGACAAGACCGAGCTGATCAGCAAGGGGGCTGGCCTGGCCTACCCGATCCGCGACGGCATCCCGGTCATGCTGGAAAGCGAGGCACGCACCCTGACCGATGAAGAGCGTCTGGACAAATGAGCCTGGATTTCACCGTGGTGATCCCCGCCCGGCTGCGCTCCACGCGCCTGCCGGGCAAGCCATTGCTGTCGATCGCCGGCAAGCCGATGGTGCAGCATGTGTGGGAACAGGCCCGCAAGAGCGGCGCCAGCCGCGTGGTCATCGCCACCGACGACGCCAGCATCGTAGAGGCCTGCAAGGCCTTCGGCGCCGAAGTGCTGCTGACCCGTGCCGACCATGAGTCCGGCACCGACCGCCTGGCCGAAGTGGCCGTACACCTAGGCCTGTCTGCCGATGCCATCGTGGTCAATGTACAGGGCGACGAGCCGCTGATCCCGCCGGTGATCATCGACCAGGTGGCAGCCAACCTGGCGGCGCATCCGGAAGCCGGCATCGCCACCCTGGCCGAACCGATCCATGAGCCGGAAACGGTGTTCAACCCCAATGCGGTCAAGGTGGTCAGCGACAAGAACGGCCTGGCCCTGACCTTCAGCCGTGCGCCGCTGCCCTGGGCTCGCGATGCTTTTGCCAAGGATCGCAACCTGTTGCCAGAAGGCGTGCCATATCGCCGCCACATTGGCATGTACGCCTACCGCGTCGGCTTCCTGCAGGACTTCGTCAGTTGGGGCCCATGCTGGCTCGAGCAGACCGAAGCGCTGGAGCAGCTGCGTGCCCTGTGGCATGGCGTGCGCATCCACGTCGAAGACGCCATCGAGGCGCCTGCCGTGGGCGTGGATACCCCTGAAGATCTGGAGCGCGTACGGCGCTTGCTGGAGGCCTGATGCGCGTCCTGTTCGTCTGCCTCGGCAATATCTGTCGCTCGCCCACCGCCGAAGGCGTGCTGCGCCATCAATTGCAGGCTGCCGGGCTTGCAGACCGGGTGCATGTGGCCTCGGCCGGCACCGGCGACTGGCACGTCGGCAAGGCGCCCGACAGCCGCACCTGCAAGGCAGCGCTGGCGCGTGGTTATGACCTGTCGCAGCAGCGTGCCCAGCAGGTCAAGGCGGCGCATTTTGCCGAATATGACCTGATCCTGGCCATGGACGAGAGCAACCTTGGCCACTTGCGTGCGATGCGCCCGCACACGGCAGTGGGGGAGCTCGACCTGTTCCTGCGCCGTTATGGCGCAGCGCTGGATGAAGTGCCGGACCCGTACTACGGTGGCGCCGACGGCTTCGAGCAGGTGCTCGACCTGGTTGAAGCGGCGTGCCAGGCGCTGGTCCTGGAAATCAAGGGGCGGCTATGACAGTGCAGTGGCAGGAGCAGGTATCGCTCAAGCCGTACAACACCTATGGCATCGACGTGAAGGCGCGGTATTTCACCCAGGCACATGATGACCAGGAGGTGCGCCTGGCGCTGGGCCAGGCACAGCAAGGCGGCGTGCCGGTGCTGGTGATTGGCGGTGGCAGCAACTTGCTGCTCACCCGCGATATCGATGCGCTGGTGCTGCATATGGCCAGCCGTGGTCGGCGCGTGCTCGGCGACGATGGCGAACGTATCGTGGTCGAGGCCGAGGCCGGTGAGCCGTGGCACCCGTTCGTGCAGTGGACACTGGCGCAGGGCTATTGCGGGCTGGAGAACCTCAGCCTGATCCCCGGCACCGTGGGCGCCGCGCCGATGCAGAACGTGGGCGCCTATGGCGTGGAGATCAAGGACGTATTTGTCGGCTTGACCGCCCTGGACCGCGAGACCGGCGAGTTGCGTGACTTCGGCCTGGCTGAATGTGCCTTCGGGTATCGCGACAGCCTGTTCAAGCGCAACCCTGGGCGTTGGTTGATCCTGCGTGTGCGCTTTGCCTTGAGCCGTACGCTACAGGCTCACCTGGACTACGGCCCGGTGCGCCAGCGCCTGGCGGAGCAGGGCGTGACCGAACCGACCGCGCAGGCGATCAGCGAGGCGATCTGCAGCATTCGTCGCGAGAAGCTCCCAGACCCGGCAGAGCTGGGTAATGCCGGGAGCTTCTTCAAGAACCCGGTGGTCTCGGCGGAACTGGTCGAGCGTATTCGTGCGCAGTACCCGGGGGTAGTGGCTTATCCCCAAGCCGATGGCCAGGTGAAGCTGGCGGCAGGCTGGTTGATTGAGCAGGCAGGCTGGAAGGGCCACCGCGAGGGGGATGCCGGGGTGCATCGTTTGCAGTCGCTGGTGCTGGTCAACTACGGCCAGGCGAGCGGGGCGCAGATGCATGCACTGGCGCGCCGGATCCAGGCCGATATCCTCGAGCGGTTCGGGGTCGAGCTGGAGATGGAGCCTAACCTCTACTGATTCAGTGCCTGGGCTGGCCCTTTCGCGGCTGAAGCCGCTCCCACAGGGACGTCATAGGGCCTGAGGGTGGTGGGGGCCTGTGGGAGCGGGTTTACCCGCGAAGAGGCCGGTACAGGAAAAACGCCCAGCCAAGAAAAAGCCCCGCCAGTTCGCACTGGCGGGGCTTTTTCATTCAGCCTTGGCTATCAACCGTGATGAGGCTTTTGCTCATCGCTGGCTTCCAGGGCTGGCTCCTCGGCAGCAGCAGCTTCCTGCGCGGCCTTGGCTGCAGCCTCGGCCTCACGCTTGCGGCGACGCACTTCACGCGGGTCGTTCGGCGCACGGCCGTTGGCCAGCATGACAGTGGCAGGTTCCACCACCGCAGGGGCTTCGACCGGTGCAGGCTCGACGGCCACTGGTGCAGGCTCGGCCACCACTTCTGGCTGGGCTTCGACAACCGGGGCAGGTTGCTCGGCGACCGGAGCGGCTTCGACCACGGTCGGGGCCTGCTCGATTTCACCGGCTTCGACGGCAGGCGCTTCGACCGGTGCTTCGGCAACCACTACCGGTTCGGCAGCAGGTGCTTCGTCGACCACTGGCTGCGGAGTGACTTCGACCACTGGCTCGGCAGTTGCCTCGACCACGGCCACAGGCTCGCTGACCGGCTGCTCGACCACAGGAGCCACAGCCACTTGTTCAGCCTCGGCAGCAGCTTCTACCTGCTCGAACTTCTCAGCCTGCTCGACCGGCTGGGCGACTTCGGCGGTGGCAAGCTCGGCCTGCTGGTTGGCCTGGGCTTCGGCGTCGGCACTGATGTTGCTGCTGGCGACAGCGGCAGTCACGGCCAGGCCGGCGGCCAGTTCGGCACCCAGCTCGGTGGCCTGGTGCTGTTGTGGCTGCTCTTCGCTGCCTTCTTCCTCGCTGCCATCGATCAGCTCGCCGTTGGCGTTGCGCTGACGCTCACGACGGTTGCTGCGACGACGCTGGCCACGGGAACGGCGGCGCGGGCGCTCGCCATCGGTGCCTTCCTGTTCGTCCTGCAGCAGTTCTTCGTTCGGCAGTTGCTCTTCGGCCAGCTCGGCAGCCTGCTCGGCGGCTTCTTCGGCTACGCGTGGCTGACGCTCTTCGCGTGGTGGGCGAAGGGCACGTTCTTCGCGTGTAGCACGTTCTTCACGAGGTGCACGTTCTTCACGAGGAGCACGTTCTTCACGAGGTGCACGCTCTTCACGAGGAGCACGTTCTTCGCGAGGTGCGCGTTCTTCACGTGGAGCACGTTCTTCACGAGGTGCGCGTTCCTCGCGAGGTGCACGCTCTTCACGTGGGGCACGTTCTTCACGGGCTACACGTTCCTCGCGCGGCTGACGTTCTTCACGCTCGGCAGGGGTGGCGTCCAGTGGCTCACGCAGTTCGCGCACACGCTCTTCGCCACGATTGCCACGGCGGTCTTCGCGTGGCTGGCGTGGGGCACGTTCTTCACGCGGTGCACGCTCTTCACGCGGTGCACGCTCTTCGCGTGGGGCGCGTTCTTCACGTGGTGCACGCTCTTCGCGCGGGGCACGTTCTTCACGAGGTGCGCGCTCGGCACGCTCTTCACGCGGCTTGCGCTCTTCGTCGCGACGGCCGTTGCGGTTGCGGCTCTGCTGACGGCCGTTGCGGCGTTCTTCGTTGCGTGGGCTGCGCTCGGCGGCCGGCTTCTCGGCGGCAGTGACAACCGGCGCTGCGGCAGGCTCTTCCTTGCCGGCGAACAGGCTTACCAGCGACTTCACCAGGCCCTTGAACAGGCTTGGCTCCGGAGCGACCTGGGCAGGGGCGACCGTTGCGGCAGGCTGCGGTTCTTCGACAGTGGCCGGTACCGGCGCGTTGGCGCGGGCCGGGGCGGTCTTGACTGCGGCTTCCTGGCGAACCAGGGTGCGGGTGGTGGTCGGCTGCGGCGCTTCTTCGGCTTCGGCGGCGGCGATCTCGTAGCTGGACTGGTTGCTCAGCACTTCCGGATTGTCGTCGCGCAGGCGCTGGACTTCGAAGTGAGGGGTTTCCAGGTGATCGTTCGGCAGGATGATGATGCGCGCACGGGTGCGCAGTTCGATCTTGGTGATCGAGTTGCGCTTCTCGTTGAGCAGGAAGGCAGCCACCGGGATCGGCACCTGGGCGCGAACTTCGGCGGTGCGGTCCTTCAGGGCTTCTTCTTCGATCAGGCGCAGGATGGCCAGCGACAGCGATTCGACGTCACGGATGATG
This sequence comes from Pseudomonas sp. s4, assembly GCF_046764235.1. Classification (NCBI taxonomy): domain Bacteria; kingdom Pseudomonadati; phylum Pseudomonadota; class Gammaproteobacteria; order Pseudomonadales; family Pseudomonadaceae; genus Pseudomonas; species Pseudomonas sp. s4. The sequence continues at coordinate 1,675,671 of NZ_CP177209.1, forward strand.
CCGGTGCCGGAGCAGCGTGGGCAGACGATGCCGCTGCTTTCGCCCAGCGAAGGGCGCAGGCGCTGACGGGACATTTCCAGCAGGCCGAAGCGCGAGATGCGGCCGACCTGGACGCGGGCGCGGTCGGCTTCCAGGCACTCGCGAACACGTTCTTCGACGGCGCGCTGGTTTTTCGCCGGGGTCATGTCGATGAAGTCGATGACGATCAGGCCACCGATGTCACGCAGGCGCAGCTGGCGGGCGATTTCCTCGGCCGCTTCCAGGTTGGTCTGCAGGGCGGTTTCTTCGATGTCGCTGCCTTTGGTGGCGCGCGCCGAGTTGATGTCGATCGACACCAGGGCTTCGGTCGGGTCGATCACGATCGAACCGCCGGACGGCAGGTCGACCACGCGCTGGAAGGCGGTCTCGATCTGGCTTTCGATCTGGAAGCGGTTGAACAGCGGCACGCTGTCTTCGTACAGCTTGACCTTGCTGGCGTACTGCGGCATGACCTGGCGGATGAAGGTCAGGGCTTCTTCCTGGGCATCGATGCTGTCGATCAGCACTTCGCCGATGTCCTGGCGCAGGTAGTCGCGGATGGCGCGGATGATGACGTTGCTTTCCTGGTAGATCAGGAATGGCGCGGCGCGGTCCTGGGACGCTTCCTTGATGGCGGTCCACAGTTGCAGCAGGTAGTCGAGGTCCCACTGCATTTCTTCGCTGCTGCGGCCAAGGCCGGCAGTGCGCACGATCAGGCCCATGTCGCCCGGCACGGTCAGGCCGTTCAGGGCTTCACGCAGTTCGTTGCGCTCTTCGCCTTCGATGCGGCGGGAAATGCCACCGGCACGCGGGTTGTTCGGCATCAGCACCAGGTAGCGGCCGGCCAGGCTGATGAAGGTGGTGAGGGCGGCGCCTTTGTTGCCACGCTCTTCCTTCTCGACCTGGACGATGACTTCCTGGCCTTCGCTCAGCACTTCCTTGATGTTGACCCGCCCTTCGGGGGCTTTCTTGAAGTATTCGCGGGAGATTTCTTTCAGCGGCAGGAAGCCGTGACGTTCGGAGCCGAAGTCGACGAAGGCGGCTTCGAGGCTGGGTTCGATGCGGGTGATCTTGCCTTTGTAGATGTTGGCCTTTTTCTGCTCGCGCGCGCCGGACTCGATGTCCAGGTCGTAGAGACGTTGGCCGTCCACCAGGGCTACACGCAACTCTTCGGGTTGAGTCGCGTTAATCAGCATTCTTTTCATGTTGTACCGTCGGTTTCCGGGCTGCCGGAAACGGCGTTCGGCACACACGACGTCTCATGGTCGGTGCCAAGGTGCGCAAAGGGTGGCCGGGCCACCCCCGTGTCGAGCGACGTTCGGCACCAGCCGGTTGCCCAGCCTGCCGTTGTCGCGACGACGCGTCCTGTTTGCTGCGGTGCCAACAAGGCCCCGGTGGCTTCGAATTGGAATCCGAATCAACCAAGCGGGCCTTGTGCACTCAGTCAGGAGGAGGAATCAACCGTCAGCCGTGGACGCCCGGGGGCATCTGTTCAGGACCTTATCCGCTCGCCAGCCGCTCAGTGGGCTGGTGGCCGGACGCGGTGCTACACGGTCCGAGGGCTGTGCATCTCCACCCTGCACGTATCCCTGATAATTCGGGTGCTGCCGCGCGCTGAATCCGCAACGGGTTGCATTTTTCGCCAGCGCAGGTACTGCGCTGGCGCCATTCATGTCCAAGGCAGGTATTTCCGAAGCATTCGCCGGGCGTTGCGTGGAAGCGACGGGGCGGGCAGAGGTGCAGCGAAAAGAATCGGGTAAGCAGGTGAAACACCGCACTTGTCGTTTTTTTTCGGTCTTCTCTACACAGCGCTGGTGGCGATTCCAGGCAATTCGGTAAACTGGCGAAAACCCCGTAGGACGGCCTCGCGTCCTGGAGAATTGCGTTGGTCAGGGACCGGCTCGGAGCCTGGTGCCGCTGGCCTGCCGCTTTTGGCGGCGTTCGCGACTATAGCAGCAATGATTAAGTGCTTCAATTCCATAAAAAATTGTTATGATCCCGCCATGACGACCAATACCCCTCCGACTTCCGGCGTTCAGCTGATCGAAGTCGCGCCGGAGCTTGCCGGCCAACGCATCGACAATTTCCTCATCACGGCCCTCAAGGGCGTGCCCAAGACCTTGGTGTACCGCATCCTGCGCAAGGGTGAGGTACGGGTCAACAAGGGGCGCGTCAAGCCGGAGTACAAGATCCAGGCCGGGGACATCGTGCGGGTACCGCCCGTCCGCCTGCCGGAACGTGACGAGCCCGCGCCGGTGGCCCAGGGCCTGTTGCAGCGCCTGGAAGCGGCCATTGTCTACGAAGACAAGGCGCTGATCGTGATGAACAAGCCGGCCGGCATCGCCGTGCATGGCGGTAGCGGCCTGAGCTTCGGCGTGATCGAGGCGCTGCGCCAGTTGCGCCCGGACGCCAAGGAGCTGGAGCTGGTGCACCGCCTGGACCGCGACACCTCCGGACTGTTGATGATCGCCAAGAAGCGCAGCATGCTGCGGCACCTGCACGCCGCATTGCGTGGCGACGGTGTCGACAAGCGCTACATGGCGCTGGTGCGCGGCCACTGGCCGACCTCGAAGAAGCAGGTCAGCGCGCCGTTGCTCAAGAGCAACCTGCGCTCCGGCGAGCGCATGGTCGAGGTGAACGACGAGGGCAAGGAGGCGCTGACCCTGTTCCGCGTGCTGCGCCGCTTCGGCGAGTTCGCCACCATTGTCGAGGCGCGCCCGATCACTGGCCGTACCCACCAGATCCGTGTGCACACCCTGCATGCCGGGCATATGATCGCTGGCGACAGCAAGTACGGTGACGAAGACTTCAGTCGTGAAATTCGCGACTTGGGCGGCAAGCGCCTGTTCCTGCATGCCTATGCGCTGACCGTGCCGCTGCCGGACGGTGGCGAGCTGAAGCTCGAGGCGCCGGTGGATGAAGTCTGGGCGAAAACCGTTGAACGTCTGAGTGCGTCCTGACCTATGAAAAAAGGCTATGAGCTACTGATCTTCGACTGGGATGGCACCCTGGCCGACTCGATCGGGCGTATCGTCGAGGCCATGAACGCCGCCGCCGAGCGTGCCGGTGAGGCGCAAAGCAGCGAGGACGCGGTCAAGGGCATCATCGGCCTGGCCCTGGGCGAGGCGATCCACACCCTGTACCCGCACCTGGCGCCTGCTCAGGTCGAAAGCTTTCGTCAGCACTATGCCGATATCTACATGGCCCTGGACCAGCAGCCCTCGCCGCTGTTCGAGGGTGTGGTCGAGTCGCTGGATGCCTTCCGTGCCGAGGGTTACCGCCTGGCGGTGGCCACCGGCAAGGCGCGTCGCGGGCTGGATCGGGTACTCAAGGCCAATGGCTGGGAGCAGTTCTTCGACATCACTCGCGCCGCCGACGAGACCCGCGGCAAGCCGCACCCGCTGATGCTCGAGGAAATTCTCCGGCATTGCGGTGTCGAAGCAGGGCGTGCGCTGATGGTTGGCGATTCGGCATTCGATCTGCAGATGGCCAGCAATGCCGGCATGCATTCGGTGGCCGTGGGCTATGGTGCCATGTCGCTGCAGGCACTGGCCGAGTTTGGTCCGCAGGTGTGCATCGATCATTTTTCCCAGTTGCGTGAGTGGCTGGGTGGTTCCGCAATTCCATTTCCAAGGTAGGTAAGCATGGCAGACGAATGGAAAGCCCCTGAGGCCGAACCCGACGAGGGGCGCGAAGAGCGCAAGAGCTGGAAGCTGCTGGAAAAGACCCTGCTGGCGGGCGTTCAGGAGCAGCGCCGGGCGCGACGCTGGGGGATCTTCTTCAAGTTGCTGACCTTCGTCTACCTGTTCGGCATCCTGATCCTGTTCACGCCGTTGATGGACATGGACAAGGCAGCGTCGCGCAGTGCCAGCCATACCGCGCTGGTCGAGGTGCGCGGGGTGATTGCCGACCAGGAGCCAGCCAGCGCCGACAATATCGTCAAGAGCCTGCGCGAGGCGTTCAAGGACAGCAAGACCAAGGCTGTGGTGATGCGCATCAACAGCCCGGGAGGCAGCCCGGTGCAGTCGGGTTACGTGTATGACGAAATTCGCCGTCTGCGGGCTGAATATCCGGCCATCAAGCTGTATGCGGTCATCGCCGACCTTGGCGCTTCCGGTGCCTACTACATCGCCAGTGCGGCGGACGAGATCTATGCCGACAAGGCCAGCCTGGTGGGCTCGATTGGTGTGACGGCGGCCGGTTACGGCTTTGTCGGCACCATGGAGAAGCTGGGTGTGGAGCGGCGTACCTACACTGCAGGCGAGCACAAGGCCTTCCTCGATCCGTTCTCGCCGCAGAAGCCGGAAGAGACCGAGTTCTGGCAGGGCGTACTGAATACCACGCACCAGCAGTTCATTGCCATGGTCAAGCAGGGGCGGGGTGAGCGCCTGAAGGACAAGGAGCATCCGGAGCTCTTCAGTGGCCTGGTCTGGTCGGGCGAGCAGGCCAAGGAGCTGGGCCTGGTGGATGGGTTGGGCAGTGCCAGCTATGTGGCGCGCGAGATCGTGGGTGAAAAGGAGTTGGTGGACTTCACCGTGCAGGAATCGGCGCTCGATCGCTTCTCCAAGCGCGTTGGCGCCAGCGTGGCTGAACGCTTGGCGATGTGGATGGGCTTCCAGGGGCCGCAGTTGCGCTGATCCGGGATTGTCGGGGGCGCTTTGCGCCCTTTCACGGGCGTGCCCGCGAAGGGGTGCGGCGCGGCCCCAAAACCTCAGGGAATCACCACCCCTTCCTTGGTCAACATATCCACCAGTCTAATCAACGGCAGTCCGATCAGGCTGGTCGCATCGCACCCGTGCGTGCTCTGGAACAGGCTCACTCCCAGGCCCTCGGCCTTGAAGCTGCCGGCGCAGTCCAGCGGCTGTTCCGCCGCCACATAGCGCTCCACTCGCTCCCGGTCCAGTTCGCGCAGGGTCACGGTAAACGGCACGCAGTCCACCTGGCAGTGCCCGGTGGCGCTGTTCAGCAGCGCCAGCCCGGTCAGGAAGCTCACCTGCTGCCCGCTGCACTCCAGCAGTTGCTCGCAAGCCCGCTCGAAGGTGTGCGGCTTGCCCAGTACCTGCTCGCCCAGCACCGCAACCTGGTCCGAACCAATGATCAGCTGCCCGGGGTGGCTGCCTGCCAGGGCCTCGGCTTTTTGCCTGGCCAGCCGCTGCACCAGCTCCACCGCCGGTTCGTCATCCAGGCGTCGCTCGTCTATATCGGGGCTTGCCCAGGTGAAGGGCAGGCGCAGGCGTGCAAGCAGTTCGCGGCGGTAGGCAGAGCTGGAAGCCAGTAACAGAGGAAGCATGGTAGACTCCTGAATCGGTTGAACAAATTCTATCACGCACGATGCCGCCGAATTTCCTTTGACAGGGGCGGGGGGCATCCCTAGAATGCTGCGCCTATGTTGAATGACCCGATTCCACCTCACGTTGACCCGCGCAAATTAGCCGATCGTGGCGTAACCCTTAACGGTTCGCTGCAGCTCGCTGATTTGGAAAGACTCTGCGACCCGCTTTCCGACAATGTCGGTACGGTGCAGGCGAAGTTCGATTTTGAACGAGATGAACAGCACGTGGTGGTTATCCACAGCGAGCTGGACGTCGAGGTCAAGATGGTTTGCCAGCGTTGTCTTGAGCTGGTCACCCTGCCGATCCACAGCGAATGTACATACGCCGTGGTGAAGGAGGGTGCGAATACCCAGTCGTTGCCGAAAGGCTATGACGTGCTGGAACTGGGCGAAGATCCTTTGGATCTGCAGGCATTGATCGAGGAGGAGCTTCTGCTCGCCTTGCCAATCGTGCCTGCTCATCATCCGGAAGAATGCCAGCAGCCGGCGGGCGCAGACGAGCCCGAATCGAGCAAGGACGAGGTATCGCGGTCCAACCCGTTCAGTGTTTTGGCGCAGTTAAAGCGTGACCCAAACGTTTAGGAGTTAATCAATTATGGCTGTTCAGCAGAACAAAAAATCCCGCTCTGCCCGTGACATGCGCCGTTCGCACGACGCCCTGTCGGAAAACGCGCTGTCGGTAGAGAAAACCACCGGTGAAGTACACCTGCGTCACCACGTTTCGCCAGAAGGCGTATACCGTGGTCGCAAAGTGGTCGACAAGGGCGCTGACGAGTAATCCTTGTCCGCTCAGATCATCGCGATCGACGCAATGGGCGGGGACTTCGGTCCCCGCAGCATTGTCCAGGCTAGCATTGCCTGCCTTTCGGCTACCCCCTCGCTGCACCTGACCCTCGTCGGTCAACCCTCCCTCCTCGAAGATCTTGTCAGCGGCCTTGCGGCTGCGGATCGCGCGCGCCTGCAAATCGTGGCCGCCAGCGAGGTGGTCGGCATGGACGAGCGGCCATCCCAGGCGCTGCGCGGCAAGCCGGACTCGTCGATGCGCATCGCCCTCGAACTGGTGCGCGACGGCAAGGCTCAGGCCTGCGTCAGCGCCGGCAATACCGGGGCGCTGATGGCGCTCTCGCGTTTCGTGCTCAAGACACTGCCAGGTATCGATCGGCCGGCCATGGTGGCGGCGATCCCGACCCAGACCGGTTACTGCCAGTTGCTCGACCTTGGCGCCAACGTCGACTGCAGCGCCGAGAACCTCTACCAGTTCGCCGTGATGGGCTCGGTGGCCGCCCAGGCGCTGGGTGTGCAGCGGCCGCGCGTGGCGCTGCTTAACATCGGTACCGAGGACATCAAGGGCAACCAGCAGGTCAAGCTGGCGGCCAGCCTGTTGCAGAACGCCCGCGGGCTCAACTACATAGGCTTCGTCGAGGGTGACGGGTTGTATCGCGGCGAAGCCGATGTGGTGGTGTGCGACGGGTTCGTCGGCAACATCCTGCTCAAGTCGAGCGAGGGGCTGGCGACGATGATCGGTGCGCGCATAGAGCAGTTGTTCAAGGGTGGCGTATTGTCGCGGGCAGCCGGGGCCGTGGCCATGCCGCTGCTCAAACGCCTGCAGGCCGACCTGGCACCGGCGCGGCACAATGGTGCGAGTTTCCTGGGGTTGCAGGGCATCGTCATCAAGAGCCATGGCTCGGCGGGGGTGCAGGGCTTCCAGAGTGCCATCCAGCGGGCGTTGATCGAGATTCAGGAAAACCTGCCGCAGCGCTTGCATGGGCGGCTGGAAGATTTGCTGTTGTAGCCTGTGCCGGCCTCTTCGCGGGTAAACCCGCTCCCACAGGTGCCCCATAACCTTTAGGTCTGTGGTAACCCTGTGGGAGCGGGTTTACCCGCGAAGAGGCCGGTGCTGAAGGAATAAAGACCTTAGGCATATCGCCGCTGAAGTGCTTAAATGTGACCGCTTGGTCCGCGTCTCCATCCAAGTTTTCAGATTCCGCGTCTGGCTAATGTCCGGCGCACCCTATCCGACGACAAGATCATAAGGGCTTGTTCAATGTCTGCATCTCTCGCATTCGTCTTTCCCGGTCAAGGTTCCCAGTCGCTGGGCATGCTCGCCGAGCTCGGCGCCGAGAAGCCAGTGATCATCGAAACCTTCAAGGAAGCGTCCGAGGCACTCGGTTACGACCTGTGGAAGCTGGTCCAGGAAGGCCCGGAAGAGCAACTCAACCAGACCGACAAGACCCAGCCGGCCATCCTCACCGCGTCCATCGCACTGTGGCGCCTGTGGCTGGAAGAGGGCGGTGCCAGGCCGGCCTTCGTCTCCGGTCACAGCCTGGGTGAATACAGCGCCCTGGTTGCCGCCGGCAGCCTGAGCCTGAAAGATGCCGTGCGCCTGGTCGAGCGCCGGGGCCAGCTGATGCAGGAAGCCGTGCCGGCCGGTCATGGCGCCATGGCCGCCATTCTTGGCCTGGACGACGCCGTGGTCGTGGAAGTCTGCGCCGAAGCGGCCGAAGACCAGGTGGTCAGCGCGGTCAACTTCAACTCGCCAGGCCAGGTGGTTATCGCTGGCAACAAGGCCGCCGTCGATCGCGCCATCGAGCTGTGCAAGGCCAAGGGTGCCAAGCGCGCCCTGCCGCTGGCGGTCAGCGTGCCGTCGCACTGCGCGCTGATGAAGCCGGCTGCCGAGCGCTTTGCCGAGTCGGTCAACGCCATCGAGTGGCACGCCCCGCAAATTCCCGTGGTGCAGAACGTCACCGCTGCCGTTGCCGCTGACCTTAATGCCCTCAAGCACGACCTGCTGGCGCAGCTGTACCAGCCAGTGCGCTGGGTCGAATGCGTGCAGACCCTGGCCGCTAACGGTGCGGTCAACCTGGTCGAGTGCGGCCCGGGCAAGGTCCTGGCCGGCCTGAACAAGCGTTGCGCCGATGGCGTGACCACCTACAACCTCAATACCCCTGACGCCGTCGCCGCCACCCGCGCGGCACTGGCCTGATTTGGAGAAGCTTGCATGAGCCTGCAAGGTAAAGTTGCACTGGTCACCGGCGCCAGCCGTGGCATTGGCCAGGCCATCGCCCTCGAGCTGGGCCGCCAGGGCGCGACCGTGATCGGCACCGCCACCTCGGCCTCCGGCGCCGAGCGCATTGCTGCCACGCTGAAAGAACACGGCATCACCGGTACCGGCATGGAACTGAACGTGACAAGCGCCGAATCGGTTGAAGCTGTGCTGGCCGCCATCGGCGAGCAATTCGGCGCACCGGCCATCCTCGTCAACAACGCCGGTATCACCCGTGACAACCTCATGCTGCGCATGAAGGACGACGAGTGGTTCGACGTGATCGATACCAACCTGAACAGCCTCTACCGTCTGTCCAAGGGCGTGCTGCGTGGCATGACCAAGGCACGTTGGGGCCGTATCATCAGCATCGGCTCGGTCGTCGGTGCCATGGGTAACGCCGGCCAGGCCAACTACGCGGCCGCCAAGGCCGGCCTGGAAGGCTTCAGCCGCGCCCTGGCGCGTGAAGTGGGCTCGCGTGGCATCACCGTCAACTCGGTGACCCCGGGCTTCATCGACACCGACATGACCCGCGAGCTGCCAGAAGCGCAGCGTGAAGCGCTGCAGACCCAGATCCCGCTGGGCCGCCTGGGCCAGGCCGACGAAATTGCCAAGGTTGTTTCGTTCCTGGCATCTGACGGCGCAGCCTACGTAACCGGCGCTACCGTGCCGGTCAACGGCGGGATGTACATGTAACACTGCAACTCAATGTGACGGATTTCGTAAAAAAAGAGTCATACTGCGAGCCTAAAATCCGTTATAAAGCTGCAACCAGATTCCAGGCAGCGGGTGTGGGGGTTGGTGTGAAGGCGTGTTTAGCTTGAAAAGCGAACGTCTTTCTATAAAATTAGCCACCGGCCAGCTGCCTGACATATGTCCATTAGGAGTGAAAACTAGGTATGAGCACCATCGAAGAACGCGTCAAGAAAATCGTCGCCGAGCAACTGGGCGTCAAGGAAGAGGAAGTGACTCTCGAGAAGTCCTTCGTCGATGACCTGGGTGCCGATTCGCTTGACACCGTTGAGCTGGTGATGGCTCTGGAAGAGGAATTCGAGACCGAAATCCCTGACGAAGAAGCCGAGAAGATCACTACCGTTCAAGCTGCCGTAGACTACGTCAAAGCCCACCAGGCCTAAGACGCTGTAGTCGACGCTTCTTGTCGGGAAAAACCGCACTGCCTTTGCCGGCGTGCGGTTTTTTCTTTGCGAGCACCCTGCGTTTTGCAAGTCGGTCTCGTTCACCGGGTATCAAGAGCTTGTTGCCATTTCATTCCATCGCTTGAATGCAATGGCAAGAAACTCTGTCATTAGAAAAGGAGAGTACTGTGTCGCGTAGACGCGTCGTGGTCACCGGTATGGGTATGCTGTCGCCACTGGGTACTGATGTACCGAGCACCTGGCAGGGCATTCTGGCTGGCCGCAGTGGCATCGGTCCGATCGAACACACGGATCTGTCTGCCTACTCCACCCGTTTTGGCGGCTCGGTGAAAGGCTTCGAGGTCGAGCAATACCTGTCGGCCAAAGAGGCCCGCAAGCTCGACCTGTTCATCCAGTACGGCTTGGCGGCCGGGTTCCAGGCAGTGCGTAATGCCGGTCTGGAAGTCACCGACGCCAACCGCCAGCGTATTGGCGTGGCCATGGGCTCGGGTATCGGCGGCCTGACCAATATCGAAGAAACCAGCCGCACCCTGCACGACTCGGGGCCGCGTCGTATTTCGCCTTTCTTCGTGCCAGGCTCGATCATCAACATGATCTCCGGCTTCCTGTCGATCCACCTGGGGCTGCAAGGGCCGAACTACGCCATCGCCACCGCGTGCACCACTGGTACCCACTGCATCGGTATGGCCGCGCGCAACATCGCCTACGGTGAAGCCGACGTGATGATCGCCGGCGGCGCCGAAATGGCTGCCTGCGGCCTGGGCATGGGCGGCTTCGGTGCCTCCCGTGCACTGTCCACTCGCAACGACGAGCCGACCCGGGCCAGCCGCCCGTGGGACAAGGGCCGTGACGGCTTCGTGCTGTCCGACGGTGCCGGTGCCCTGGTGCTCGAAGAGCTGGAGCACGCCAAGGCCCGCGGCGCGACCATCTATGCCGAGCTGGTCGGCTTCGGCATGAGCGGTGACGCCTACCACATGACTTCGCCACCCGACACCGGCGAAGGCGCTGCCCGCTGCATGGCCAACGCCCTGCGTGATGCCGGCATCCAGCCGGAAGAGGTCAGCTACATCAACGCCCATGGCACCTCGACCCCTGCTGGCGACGTGGCCGAAGTGGCGGCGATCAAGCGCGTGTTCGGTGAGCATGCCTACAAGCTGGCGGTCAGCTCGACCAAGTCGATGACCGGCCACCTGCTGGGCGCCGCCGGTGCCGTAGAAGCGATCTTCAGCGTACTGGCAATCAACAGCCAGATGGCTCCGCCCACCATCAACCTGGACGAGCCGGACGAAGGCTGCGACCTCGACTTCGTGCCGCACCAGGCGCGCAGCATGCCGATCGATGTGGTGCTGTCCAACTCGTTCGGCTTTGGCGGTACCAACGGTTCGCTGGTATTCCGCCGGTTCGCCGGTTGATGCAAAGCTGGATCGATGGCCAGCCGGCGGCTGCAGTCAACCTGCAGAACCGCGGCCTGGCCTACGGCGATGGGCTATTCGAGACCATCGCCGTGCGCGACGGCCGGCCCAGCTTGCTGGACGGCCACCTCGCACGCCTGGCGCTGGGTTGCCAGCGCCTGGCGATCAGTACCGACCTGGCGCTGGTACGCGACGAACTCCTGCGCTATGCCAGCCAGCTCGGTGATGGCGTAGCCAAACTCATCCTTACTCGTGGTGACAGCCAGCGCGGTTACGCACCGGTTGCCGGTGCCGCGCCGCGGCGTATTCTGCAGGGCAGCCCGTTGCCCAGCTATCCTGTCGACAATGCCGAGCAGGGCGTGCAACTGTTTCCGTGCCAGACCCGGCTTGGGGAACAACCGCTGCTGGCCGGCCTCAAACACCTCAACCGCCTGGAGCAGGTGCTGGCCCGTGCCGAATGGCAGGACAGCGAACATGCCGAAGGCCTGATGCGTGATGGGCAGGGCAGGGTGATCGAAGGTGTGTACAGCAATCTGTTCCTGGTGCGCGATGGCGTGCTGTTCACGGCTGACCTAAGCCGCTGTGGCGTCGCTGGCGTGATGCGGGGCGCGTTGCTGGAACAGGCAGCGCTGCAGGGCATCCCATTGCAGGTCTGCGACCTGCCGTTCGACGCTCTGGAGCAGGCAGATGAAGTATTTGTCTGCAACAGCGTCTACGGTGTCTGGCCCGTGCGAGGCGTTGCCGAGCTAAACTGGTCGCCGGGCCCGCTCACCCGTAAACTGCAGGCCGTTGCCCGTACGTTACTGGAAACCTGAATTCGTGAGACGTAAATTCCTGCTGCTGCTGGAAATGGGCTTGATCCTCGCCGGCCTTGCCGTGGGCTGGTCGGCCTGGAAGGTCAACTCGGTCCTGGAGCAGCCTCTGCACGTGACGCAGGAGCGCCTGCTGGACGTGCCCAATGGCACCACCCCCAACCGCATGTTCTATCGCATGCAGAACGAAGGGTTGCTCGACGACGCCGTCTGGTTGCGCCTGTACTGGCGTTTCAACATGGCCGGCACCCCTCTGCACACCGGTGAGTATCGCCTGACCCCCGGCATGACCGTGGAGCAGCTGTTCGATGCCTGGCGTCGAGCCGACGTGGTGCAGTACAACCTCACCCTGGTCGAAGGCTGGACCTTCCGCCAGGTGCGCGCGGCCGTGGCCAAGCATGAAAAGATCAAGCACACCCTGGACGGGCTGTCCGATTCGGAAGTGATGGACAAGCTCGGCCATACCGGGGTGTTCCCTGAAGGGCGCTTCTTCCCGGACACCTATCGCTTCGTGCGCGGCATGACCGACGTCGAGTTGCTGCAGCAGGCCTATATGCGCCTGGACGAAGTGTTGGCCAAGGAGTGGGCCGAGCGCACCACCGACCTGCCATACCGCGACCCGTACCAGGCGCTGATCATGGCTTCACTGGTGGAGAAGGAAACCGGCATTCCTCAGGAGCGCGGGCAGATCGCCGGCGTTTTCGTGCGGCGCCTGCGCCTGGGCATGATGCTGCAGACCGACCCTACGGTGATCTACGGCATGGGTGAGCGCTACAACGGCAAGATCACCCGCGCCGACCTGCGCGAGCCGACGCCCTACAACACCTACACCATCACCGGCCTGCCGCCGACCCCGATCGCCATGGTCGGTCGCGAAGCGATTCACGCGGCGCTCAACCCGTCCGATGGCACCAGCCTGTACTTCGTCGCCCGTGGCGATGGCAGCCATGTGTTTTCCGACGACCTCGACGACCACAACTCGGCGGTGCGCGAGTTCCAGCTCAAGCGCCGTGCGGACTACCGCTCCAGCCCCGCGCCGCAATCGCAGCCAGAGCAACAGACGCAACCAGGTGCCGACGAGGCCGAACAACCCGAAGCCCCTGCCGACGAGTCTACCGTGCAGCCAGCGCCCGACCAGCCGCCTGTGCAGGACGCCCCAGCCGGCGGCGCGCAAGCGGCCGAACGGCCGATGTCTGACGAACAACATTAAGGACTGCCTGTGAGCGGCTTGTTTATTACTTTGGAAGGCCCCGAAGGCGCGGGCAAGAGCACCAACCGCGACTACCTGGCTGCGCGCCTGTGCGAGCAGGGCCTGGACGTAGTGCTGACCCGTGAGCCCGGCGGCACGCCGCTGGCCGAAAAGGTGCGTGAGCTGCTGCTGGCGCCCAGCGATGAAAGCATGGCGGCCGACACCGAACTGTTGCTGGTGTTCGCTGCGCGTGCCCAGCACCTGGCGCAGGTGATCCGGCCGGCGCTGGCCCGCGGGGCCGTAGTCTTGTGTGACAGGTTTACCGATGCGACATACGCCTACCAGGGCGGCGGGCGTGGTTTGCCAGTCGAGCGTATCGCCATCCTGGAGCAATTCGTCCAGGGCGACCTGCGCCCGGATCTGACTCTGGTCTTCGATCTGCCAGTCGAAGTGGGCCTGGCCCGCGCCGCCGCCCGCGGCCGCCTGGACCGTTTCGAGCAGGAAGGCCAGGCGTTCTTCGAAGCAGTGCGCCAGGCCTACCTGCAGCGCGCCGGTCGCGAACCACAGCGCTATACCCTGCTTGATGCCGCCCAGCCTCTGGAGGCGGTGCAGCGCTCCATTGATGCGTTGCTACCAGGCATCGTGGAGCGTTGCCGTGGCTGAGGCCTATCCCTGGCAGCAGGCCCTCTGGCAGCAACTGGCCGGCCGCAGCCAGCACGCTCACGCCTACCTGCTGCATGGGCCGCAGGGTATCGGCAAGCGGGCCTTGGCCGAGCGCCTGATGGCCCGCCTGCTGTGCCAGCAGCCCCAGGGCCTGGAGGCCTGTGGCGCGTGCAAGTCCTGTCTGCTGCTCAAGGCCGGCAGCCACCCGGACAACTTCGTACTTGAGCCCGAAGAAGCTGACAAGCCTATCAAGGTAGATCAGGTACGCGAGCTGGTGGCCTTCGTGGTGCAGACCGCGCAGCTGGGTGGGCGCAAGGTGGTACTGATCGAGCCAGTGGAGGCGATGAACGTCAACGCCTCCAACGCCTTGCTCAAGAGCCTCGAAGAACCCTCCGGTGATACCGTGTTGCTGCTGGTCACCCACCAGCCCAGCCGTCTGTTGCCGACCATCAAGAGCCGTTGCCAGCAGGTCGCCTGCCCGCAGCCCAGCCTGGCCCAGAGCCAAGCCTGGCTGGGCGGCGCGCTGCCCGACAGTGATGAGACCGAGCGCGACGAGTTGCTGACCCTGGCTGCCGGTTCGCCGCTGATGGCGGTCAGCTTGCAGGCGCAAGGCGTGCGAGAGCAGCGTGCGCTGGTCACCGACGGGGTGAAGAAGCTGCTCAAGCAGCAGCAATCGCCCAGCCAGCTGGCCGATGCCTGGAACGGTGTACCGCTGCTGCTGCTGTTCGACTGGTTCTGCGATTGGGCGCACCTGATCCTGCGCTACCAATTGACCCAGGACGAGGAAGGGCTAGGCTTGGCCGATATGCGCAAGGTGGTGCAGTACCTGGCGCAGAAGAGCCGCCAGGCCAAGGTGCTGGAGGTGGAGGCATGGATCCTGGAACAGCGCCAGAAGGTGCTGGGCAAGGCCAACCTCAACCGCGCCCTGCTGCTTGAATCGCTGCTGGCCCATTGGCTGCAGTTGCCGGGCGCCCGCTGATTTTCATTTTTTCATGTGTGTCGTTATCCCATGCTCGTAGATTCCCATTGCCACCTCGACCGTCTGGACCTGAGCGCCCACCAGGGCTCCCTCGATGCTGCCCTGCAGGCGGCGCGTGAGCGCGGGGTCGGGCATTTCCTGTGTATTGGCGTCAGTGCCGAGAATGCTGGTGCGGTGAAGGCGCTGAGCGAGCGTTACGCCGATGTCGATTGCTCGGTGGGCGTGCACCCGCTGGACCTGGCGCCGGGCGAAACGCCGGCGCTGGAATGGCTGCTGCGCGAACTGGCTCACCCACATGTGGTGGCGATTGGAGAAACCGGGCTGGATTACCACTACGAGCCGGAAGCAGCCGAGTTGCAGCAAGCCTCGTTCCGCCTGCACCTGGAGGCCTCGCGGCAGACCGGCAAACCGGTGATCGTGCATACCCGTGCGGCGCGTGCCGATACCCTGGCACTGCTGCGCGAGGCCAATCTGCCGCAGGCCGGCGTGCTGCACTGCTTCACCGAAGACTGGGACATGGCCAAGGCGGCGCTGGACCTGGGGTATTACATTTCGTTGTCTGGCATCGTTACCTTCCGCAATGCCGATGCCCTGCGTGAAGTGGCGCGGCAGGTGCCGGTCGATCGTTTGCTGGTGGAAACGGATTCGCCGTACCTGGCGCCGATTCCGTATCGCGGCAAGCCGAATTTGCCGCAGTATGTGCGTGAGGTGGCGGAGTACGTGGCTTCGTTGCGCGGGGCCAGTTATGAGCAGTTGGCCGAACAGACCACTGCCAACTTCAAGCGTTTGTTCCCGTTGGCGCGGGTGGCCTGACTCGAAGGGTTGCGGGTGAGGGCACCTAGCAGCCCACACGTAATCCCAAAAATGCCCCCAACGCCCCCCCTCGAAACACCCAAAAAAAACCCGGGTTCTGGGGGGGGAATCCGGGTTAAGACCATTAGGAGTAAAACAAAGGTACGCGGTCCCTGAGCACCTTTATCGGCGCGCCACTTGGGGGGGATGCGCCGCGCCAACACTTCAAGTATTAGTCAGCTTTGGCGCAGTGCCAGTGCATATTGATCGATTTTTAAACAAATTTGGAATACGCCCACGTTTCATTCCTCCCGCAGCGCATGGCCATAAGCATCGTGAAACACAGACATGCTTGGATGATCCGTGCAATTTCTTGCAAGTTAGGCATAATAAACCGCTTCGATTGTCATCCAGTCCTTCCTATGCAGAAAGAACCTCGTAAGGTCCGTGAGTTTCGCCGTCGCGAACAGGAAATCCTCGACACCGCGCTCAAGCTTTTTCTCGAACAGGGAGAAGACAGCGTCACCGTCGAGATGATCGCCGACGCCGTGGGCATCGGCAAAGGCACGATCTACAAGCACTTCAAGTCCAAGGCGGAGATCTACCTGCGCCTGATGCTCGACTACGAGCGCGACCTGAACGCGCTGTTGCATTCGGCCGACGTCGATCGCGACAAGGAAGCCCTGTCGCGAGCCTACTTCGAGTTCCGCATGCGCGATCCGCAGCGTTACCGGCTGTTCGACCGCCTGGAAGAAAAGGTGGTCAAGGGCAACCAGGTACCGGAAATGGTCGAACAGCTGCACAGCATCCGTGCCTCCAACTTCGACCGCCTGACCCAGCTGATCAAGGGCCGTATCAGCGAAGGCAAGCTCGAAGACGTGCCGCCGTATTTCCACTATTGCGCCGCCTGGGCGCTGGTGCACGGCGCCGTGGCGCTTTACCACTCGCCGTTCTGGAGCAATGTGCTGGAGGACCAGGAAGGCTTCTTCCAGTTCCTGATGGACATTGGCGTGCGCATGGGCAACAAGCGCAAGCGCGACCCGGAACCTTCGAACTGAAGCATCCGCGTTCAGGCAATACGCAGTACCTGTAGGAGCAGCCTTGTGCTGCGAAAGGGCCGGTACAGCCAGCACACATCTGCATGGCTGTACTGGCCCTTTCGCAGCACAAGGCTGCTCTTACCTATTTCGGCGATGTGCAGGGCTTGCAAAAACCTGATTTATGAGTCAGGTTTTGCCAGCCCCCATCATCCATGCCGGAGTCATTCATGATCGTCGATCGTCAAGGCAGGCGTTTTCGCAACCTGCGCGTCAGCCTGACGGCTGCCTGTAACTATGCCTGCACCTACTGCGTGCCAGACGGCAAGCGCCTGGTGGCAGCACAGGACGAACTGTCGGCGGAGGCCCTGGCTCGTGGCGTGGCCTACCTGATCGAAGCCGCCGGCATCGAACGCTTGCGCATCACCGGCGGTGAGCCATTGGTCAGTCCGCGCCTGGATGCTTTCCTGGCCGCCGTGGCCAAGCTCGACCTTGACGATATCTCGATGACTACCAATGGCCAGTTGCTGGCGCGCAAGTTGCCCCAGTTGCAGGCGGCAGGTATCCGCCGATTGAACGTTTCCCTCGACACCCTCGACCCTCAGGCGTTCCGCCGTATTGCCCGGGGCGGCGACTTGGCCAGCGTGCTGGCGGGCATGGAGCGGGCCAGCGCCATGGGCATGCAGATCAAGGTGAACATGGTGCCGATGCGCGGGCACAACCTCGATCAGGTGCTGCCGCTGCTGGATTATTGCCTTGAGCGCGGCTTCGAACTGCGCTTCATCGAGCTCATGCGCATGGGCCACCTGGCCCGTGACCAAAACGTCTTCCTGCAGCAGTTCGTCGGCCTCGACCAACTGCTCGCACTGATTGCTGGCAAGCATGCCTACGTTCAGGTCGATGCGCCGCTGGACGCCACTGCCTTGCGTTATCAGGTGCCCGGCAGAGGCCACTTCGGCGTGATCGCCAACGAAAGCGTACCATTCTGCCGCACCTGCTCGCGGCTGCGCCTGTCCTCCACGGGCTGGCTGCATGGCTGCCTGTCGTCGGGCAATCGCCATTTCGTCGGCGACCTTCTGGAAAAACCGCGCCATCAGGCGCTGCCGGCGCTGCAGCGCTTGCTGGTAAAGGCCTTGGCAGACAAACAGGACCTGGCGTTTTCCGGCGATGTGATGGTGATGAAGGTGATTGGCGGCTGAAGCTGGCGCAAAAGCTGCATCCGCCAGCTATTCGCCGGTTTTTCGTCGCCGGCCACTGGAGGAAAGATGCGTAGCCTGGTTTTGCTGCTGGCGCTGATGGCGTTGGGCGGTTGCATGAATGTCAGCGATATGGGCGAGGGCGTCCGTTACCACATGAGCGATGCCGGTCTGCTGGACCACAGCGATACCCGTCGCACCCTGTCGATCCGCCTGCAGCCCGATTCGTTCATCTTCATCGGCCAGGGCGCGTTCGTGCCTCCGGGCAAGGGACCGGTGCCGCGGCAGAACGCGGTGGCCGAGCAGGCCTACAAGAGCTTCGTCGAATATTTCCCGCTGGTACGGCGTGCCCAAGGGCCATTGGGCTTGGAAGAGGCCATCGCCCAGGCCCGTTCGGTGGGTGCCGACTACGTGCTGTACACCCGCTTCGCGCGCACCGACGACCGCATCGGCAATGGCGACGAGTGGTATGACGAACAAGCGGTCGACCGCCTGGGCTGGGACACCGGCGTGGTGCAGATGATGCTCATCGAAACCAGTACCCGCTACCTGATCGACACTGCACGTATCAAGAGCCGTGGCGGTTTGTTGACGTTCCACGATAAAACCCCGGAGGATTTGCTTGGCGCGCCGATGCGCGAGTACGCTCGTAGCCTTCTGGGTGTGAGTGAATGAGGCAAGCGTGATGAGCGATTCCGGCAAGGCCAATGATCTTCTGGCGCAGATTCCCAAGGCCAAGGGCCTGCCGCCGGTACATCTGTGGAACCCGGACTTCTGCGGTGACATCGACATGCGCATCGCCCGTGATGGCACCTGGTATTACCTGGGTACGCCGATCGGTCGCAAGCCGATGGTGCGGCTGTTTTCCACCATCATCCGCCGCGATGGCGATGACTACTTCCTGATTACCCCGGTAGAGAAGGTGGGCATCCGCGTCGACGATGCGCCGTTCGTGGCCGTGGCGCTTGACGTGGAAGGTGAGGGTGAGCAGCAGGTGCTGCACTTCACCAGCAATGTCGAGGACCAGGTCGAAGCCGGGCCGGCCAACCCGCTGCGCGTGGTGATCGACGCTGTCACGCAGGAGCCATCGCCGTATGTGCTGATACGCAGCAACCTCGAGGCGCTGATTAATCGCAATGTGTTCTACCAGTTGGTAGAGCTGGCGGTGCCGCGCGAGATCGACGGGGAAGAGTGGCTTGGGGTCTGGAGCCACGGTGAGTTTTATCCGATCGGACGTAGCAGCTGAGATATCTGGTGCCTGCACCGGCTTCCTCGCGGGCTTGCCCGCGAAGAGGTCGGCACAGGCAATGATCGGCCTCTTGGTTTTTCCCCGAATTGGTCATTTGTCTCTCTGCCCCACAGGCCTAACCTGCAGGCAATTGCCATCCAGGAGAAGCCCCCATGAAACCGTTTAGCATCATCCTTTTCGCCCTGCTCGCCGCTCAAACCCCTGCCTGGGCGCACGGCGATGCTGCCGACCAGGTCAAGGTGCTGCAGCAGCAACAACCCTCGAACGCCCCCGGCAAGAGCGCCGTGATGCTCACCGTCAGCTACGCCCCCGGCCAGGCATCACCTGCGCATCAGCACCCGGGCGCAGTGATGGCCTACGTGCTGGAAGGGGCAGTGGTATCGAAGCTCGATAACGAGCCGGAGAAAACCTACAAGGCCGGTGAATACTGGTACGAAGCCCCGGGTACCGTGCACAGCGTGTCACGCAACGCCAGTCAGAAGCAGTCAGCCAGGTTGCTGGTCTGGAGCCTGGTGGATGAAGGCAGTGCGGTCACATTGCCCTATCCGGCAGCAGGCTCGGAGCGCTGAGCCTGCCCCAGCCGGGTTGTAACTTCCTGCATCAGGTTCGGGTCCAGTACCTGGCAAGGCGCAACCTGCACGTTGCTCGTGTAGAACGGCGGCAGATTTTGCGCCAGTCGAGCAACATCCTTGGCAGTGCAGCCTGTTGGCAGCAATACATATTGCAGGCTTGAGGGGAAGGACGGCGCGGTGTGCCGTTCCATGGTGGAGCCATACGCGCCAAGGGTCATGACCGCCTCGCTGTCGGCCGGGTCCGGAAAACGGAGCAGGACGAATGTGCAGAAACGGGGGTGGGTGAGATGCTGGTGTGCTTCGTGGCGGACCTGTGGGTCGTCATGGTTCATCAGGTTCCAGCGCAACGCGGCGTAGCTGCGAGTGGTCTCCATGAATGCAGTGCGAATGGGGGAGCGCGTTTCGTCACCGCTCAGGCAGGCCAGCAGATTGCCGAATGGGTCCAGCAAGGCTACGGCATTGCACGTATCTGCCGCGAGCGCTGTGTCGACCAATGGCTCGGCCAGTTCGATGCCGGGCAGCCGAGGGTCTGCACTTTTGCTGCGCAGGCTCCATGGGCTCAAGCCCGCCAGGGCCTGGCGTACCAGGCTCCGGCTGGGTAGGGTGATCGGGTCCTTCAGGGCAGATGGCGGGAGGCCGGCGTTGCTGCTTTCGTCGTGCACATGGTTCACGCTGGCCTCGAACAACGAACGGGTAAGGCACATCGTTGCGGCGTCGATGCGTTCGCCAGCGTAGACCGGCCCTTGCGGCGGCCCGACATAGTCGCGATCAAAAGGGCTGCCGACAGCATAGTAGCCCCACGTGGCTTGCGCGCGCAGACGAAGTGCGGCCGGCAGGCCGGGGAATTCGAAACGGCCGTCATGATTGACGCCGGCAAAGGTGTCGAGCGCACTTACGGCAACATTGAAGCCGGCAGTCAGCAAGGCGCCTGCGCACATGGCGCAGGGGTCGAGCGTGGTGATGACGGTCAGTTCATGCGTGGGGGGGAGGGCAAGGCGCTGCTGGTTGTCGAAATACCAGTCGACCAGCCGGCGCTCACCATGCCCCGTTGGGTCGCGGAGCCTGAATGCGGGTTGCGCCTGGCTGGCAGAGGGCTCCAGCACGCGGTTGTGCAGGGCGATCAGTACCTTTCCAGTGGCATTTTCGATGATGCAGCCACCCACGGCGAACGTTGCTTGTCGGCTTGCCAGGAGGGCCTGGTTGGCGGCGATTGCTACCGCTTGCTGAGCGTTCTGGGTGAAATCGTTGGCTTTCATGCTTGCCTGTGCTCGTCGAGGGATCTCGGACGATACAGCAGCCGTGCGCTGGCATGAGGGGATAAGTGCAACAAAAAACCTCCAGTGCTTGCGCATCTGGAGGTTTTCAATGTTTGGCTCCGCGACCTGGACTCGAACCAGGGACCCAATGATTAACAGTCATTTGCTCTACCGACTGAGCTATCGCGGAATCTGTGCGTATCTTACTGATTGCCCAGGGGAAGTCAAGCCACCCCTAGGCAAAACAATGAGTTACAGTACCTGCACGATAGCTTTGGTCACTACGTGGATGTTGCTCTTGTTCAGCGCGGCCACGGCGATGCGGCCGGTGTCCAGCGCATAGATGCCGAACTCGTTCTTCAGGCGGGCGACCTGTTCGACGGTCAGGCCCGAGTACGAGAACATGCCAACCTGGCGGCCAACGAAGCTGAAGTCGCGGTTGGCGCCATATTCGGCCAGCAGCGAAACCATCTGCTTGCGCATGCCGTGGATGCGCTCGCGCATTTCGGCCAGCTCGGTTTCCCACATCTGGCGCAGTTCGGCGCTGTTCAGCACGGTGGCAACGATGGTTGCACCGTGGGTCGGCGGGTTGGAGTAGGTGGTGCGGATCACGCGCTTGACCTGCGACAGCACGCGGGTGCTCTCGTCCTTGGAGGCGGTGACGATCGACAGCGCACCGACGCGCTCGCCGTACAGCGAGAACGACTTGGAGAACGAGCTGGACACGAAGAACTCCAGGCCCGACTCGGCGAACAGGCGCACGGCGAAGGCGTCTTCGGCGATGCCGTCACCGAAGCCCTGGTAGGCCATGTCGAGGAACGGCACGTGGCCCTTGGCCTTGACCACTTCCAGGACGTTCTTCCAGTCGTCCAGGCTCAGGTCGACGCCAGTCGGGTTGTGGCAGCAGGCGTGCAGCACCACGATCGAGCCGGACGGCAGGTTGTTCAGGTCTTCGAGCATGCCGGCGCGGTTGACGTCGTTGGTCGGCGCGTCGTAGTAGCGGTAGTTCTGCACCGGGAAGCCGGCCGATTCGAACAGCGCACGGTGGTTTTCCCAGCTCGGGTCGCTGATGGCAACCACGGCGTTCGGCGACACACGCTTGAGGAAGTCGGCGCCAATCTTCAGTGCGCCGGTACCGCCGACGGCCTGCACGGTAACCACGCGGCCGGCGGCCAGCAGTGGCGACTCGGCGCCGAACAGCAGCTTTTGTACAGCCTGGTCGTAGGTGGCGATACCGTCGATCGGCAGGTAGCCGCGCGAGGCGTGCTGGGCGGCACGCTGGGTCTCGGCTTCGATCACGGCGCGCAGCAGCGGAATTCGGCCTTCCTCATTGCAATATACGCCCACGCCCAGGTTGACCTTGTCGGTACGTGGGTCGGCGTTGAATGCTTCGTTGAGGCCCAGAATAGGGTCGCGGGGTGCCAGCTCGACAGCGGAAAACAGGCTCATTGTTACCTTGGCTCTGATTGGAGTGTGATAGGACGTACACGCTCCAGCCCGAATGCACTGAAGCGGTGCACAAACGGGGAGTCAGTATAGTGATACCGACCGGTCACCGCGACAGTCCGGCATCGCTTTTCAGGTCATTTGCGCAAATATTTTTCGACCATTGGTCTAATTGCCGGGTCCACTGCAACAAGCGCTCACAGCTGTGCCTTGAAAGCGCCCCCCTGCGGGCGCATTTGGGTATAGACTACTGGCTAAATTTACAGTTGCTGCAACACCGCGAGGTCTGTCATGTCCGAGTTCCAGCTCGTCACCCGTTTCCAGCCGGCCGGCGACCAGCCCGAGGCCATCCGCCAGATGGTCGAAGGTATCGAGGCGGGGCTGTCGCACCAGACGCTGCTCGGGGTGACTGGCTCGGGCAAGACCTTCAGCATCGCCAACGTCATTCAGCAGGTGCAGCGGCCTACCCTGGTGCTTGCGCCGAACAAGACCCTGGCCGCGCAGCTTTATGGCGAATTCAAGGCATTCTTCCCCAACAATGCGGTGGAGTACTTCGTTTCCTACTACGACTACTACCAGCCTGAAGCCTACGTACCGTCGTCCGACACCTTCATCGAGAAGGACGCTTCGATCAACGACCACATCGAGCAGATGCGCCTGTCGGCGACCAAGGCGCTGCTGGAGCGGCGTGACGCGATCATCGTCACCACCGTGTCGTGCATCTACGGCCTGGGCAGCCCCGAGACCTACCTGAAAATGGTCCTGCACGTGGACCGTGGCGACAAGCTCGACCAGCGCGCGTTGCTGCGCCGCCTGGCCGACCTGCAATACACCCGCAACGAGATGGACTTCGCCCGCGCCACCTTCCGCGTGCGCGGCGATGTGATCGACATCTTCCCGGCCGAATCGGACCTCGAGGCCATCCGCATCGAACTGTTCGATGACGAGGTGGAGAACATCGCCGCCTTCGACCCGCTGACCGGCGAGGTCTTCCGCAAGCTGCCGCGTTTCACCTTCTACCCCAAGAGCCACTACGTCACCCCGCGGGAAACCCTGCTGGAGGCGGTGGAAGGCATCAAGGAAGAGCTCAAGGACCGCCTGGAATACCTGCAGAAGGCCAACAAGCTGGTCGAGGCCCAGCGCCTGGAGCAACGCACCCGCTTCGATCTGGAGATGATCCTGGAGCTGGGCTACTGCAACGGCATCGAGAACTACTCGCGCTACCTGTCCGGGCGCCCGGCCGGGGCGCCGCCGCCCACCCTGTACGACTACCTGCCGCCCGATGCGCTGCTGGTGATCGACGAATCCCACGTCAGCGTTCCGCAGGTCGGCGCCATGTACAAGGGCGACCGCTCGCGCAAGGAAACCCTGGTCGAGTACGGCTTCCGCCTGCCTTCGGCGCTGGACAACCGGCCGATGCGTTTCGACGAGTGGGAGGACGTCAGCCCGCAGACCATCTTCGTATCCGCCACCCCGGGCCCCTATGAGGCCGAGCACGCCGGGCGCGTGGTAGAGCAGGTGGTGCGCCCCACCGGCCTGGTCGACCCTCAGGTGGAAGTACGCCCGGCGCTTACCCAGGTGGATGACCTGCTGTCGGAAATCCGCAAGCGCGTGGCACAGGGTGAGCGGGTGCTGGCCACCACGCTGACCAAGCGCATGGCCGAAGACCTCACCGACTACCTGGCCGACCACGACGTGCGGGTGCGTTACCTGCACTCGGACATCGACACCGTCGAGCGGGTGGAGATCATCCGCGACCTGCGCCTGGGTACCTTCGACGTGCTGGTGGGCATCAACCTGCTGCGTGAGGGCCTGGACATGCCCGAGGTGTCGCTGGTGGCGATCCTCGATGCCGACAAGGAAGGTTTCCTGCGCTCCGAGCGCTCACTGATCCAGACCATCGGCCGTGCTGCGCGTAACCTCAATGGTCGGGCCATCCTGTATGCCGACAACATCACCGGTTCCATGCAGCGCGCCATCGACGAAACCGAGCGTCGTCGCGAGAAGCAGATCGCATTCAACCAGGCCAATGGCATCGTGCCCAAAGGTGTGGTCAAGGACATCACCGATATCATGGAAGGCGCCACCGTGCCCGGCGCGCGCAGCAAGAAGCGCAAGGGCATGGCCAAGGCAGCGGAGGAGAGCGCCCGTTACGAGGCCGAGCTGCGCACGCCGGGCGAGATCACCAAACGCATCAAGCAACTGGAAGAGAAGATGATGCAGTTCGCCCGCGACCTGGAGTTCGAGGCCGCGGCGCAATTGCGCGACGAGATTGCCCAGCTGCGCGAGCGGTTGATTACCAGCTGAAGCCTGGCGCGGGCCTTGTGGGAGCGGGCGTGCCCGCGAAGAATTCAACGCGGTGGCTGGCACCGGCTGCGCCGGTGTTCGCGGGCACGCCCGCTCCCACAGGGACCGCATACAGTTTGAAATAGCCTCAATGTGCTTCTCCCGCTTTCAGCCCCTCCGGCAACTTGCGGGTCAACAACACCGCCACCATGCTCACCGCTAACCCGATCCCCACAAAGTGGAACGCATCGTTATAGGCCATGATCAACGCCTGCTGGTGAGTGATCTCGCTCAACTTGCCCAGCGCCGCATTGTCATTGCCCAGCCGCTCCGCCAGTTGCGCCAACCGTTCCGCCACCTGCGGGTTGCTCGGCACCACCGCCTCCCTCAGGTAATCGAAATACACCTTGGTCCGTGCATCCAGCAGGGTGGCCAGCAGCGCAATGCCGATCGCACCGCCCAGGTTACGCAGGATATTGAACAGGCTCGACGCCGAACCCGCATCCTGCGGCTGTATATACGCCGTGGCGATCAGCGAAATGGTCACCATGATCATTGGCTGGCCGATGGCACGGATGATCTGGATATGGTTGAACTGCGGCCCTGCAAAATCCGGATTGAGCACCCCCGAGCCGAAACTGGCGGCGCCGAACAGGCAGAACCCCAGGGCACACAACACCTTGGGCGACACCACTTTCATCAGTTGCGGCACCAACGGGATCAGGAACAGCTGCGGGATACCCATCCACATGATCACCTCGCCGATCTGCAAGGCGTTGTAGCCCTGCACCTGCGCCAGGTACAGCGGCAGCAGGTAGATCGACCCGTACAAGCCCACCCCCATGCCAAGGCTGGCGATGCTCGACAGGCCAAAGTTGCGGTTGCCGAGGATGCGCAGGTTGATCAGCGGGTGTGGCTTGGAAAACTGCAGGATGACGAAGGTGATCAGGCTGACCAGGGCGGTGCTGCCCAGGCCGACGATCAGCTGCGATTCCAGCCAGTCCTTGCGGTGGCCTTCCTCCAGGAACACCTGCAGGCAGCCAAGCCCCAGGCCCAGGGTGACGATGCCGGCGTAATCGGTGCTTTTCAGCAGCTCCCAGTGCGCGTCCTTCTTTTCCAGCCCGTACAGCAGGCCGGCGATCATCACCAGGCCCGGTGGGATATTGATGTAGAAAATGTACTCCCAGCCCCAGTTCTCGGTCAGCCAGCCGCCCAAGGTGGGGCCGATGGAGGGGGCGAAGGTGGCGGTCATGGCGAACATGGCCATGCCCTTGGCGCGGTGGTGTTCGGGCAGCTTGATCAGGGTCAGGGTGAAGGCCAGCGGGATCAGCGCACCGCCGGTAAAACCTTGCAGGGCGCGGAACAGGATCATGCTCTCCAGGTTCCAGGCCATCGAACATAACAGCGACGACAACAGGAAACCGCTGGACACCCACACGGCCAGGCGCCGCGCCGACAGCAGCTGCACCAGCCAGGCGGTGAGCGGGATCATGATGATTTCCGCGACCAGGTAAGAGGTGGAAATCCACGAGCCTTCCTCCAGCGTCGCCGACAGTGCGCCCTGGATGTCCTTGAGCGACGAGTTGGTGATCTGGATGTCCAGCACCGCCATGAAGGCGCCGAGCATCACGCTCATCACCGCGATCCAGTCCCGCCGTGTCGGCTCCGCGGTTGGCCTGAGCAGCTGGTCACCGGCCATTGTGGCCTTCGTCTTCGCTGCGCAGGTCGACGGTGGCGGTCACCGACATGCCAGGGCGGATGCGCCCGTGCAGCGGGTTGTCAGCGCGGAAGGTCAGCTTGACCGGAATACGCTGCACCACCTTGGTGAAGTTGCCGGTGGCGTTGTCGGGCGGTAGCAGGCTGAACTGCGCGCCGGAGGCGGCGAAAAGGCTGTCGACCCGGCCTTCTATCGGTGTGTCGGGGTAGCTGTCGAACAGCAGCTCGGCACGCTGGCCGGGCTGCATGCGGCCGATCTGGGTTTCCTTGAAATTGGCCTGCACCCAGATGTCTTCATCCGGCACGATCGACAGCAGGTAAGCACCGGCCTGTACCACCTGGCCATTGCGCGCGTTGCGCTGGCCGATGCTGCCGCTGATCGGTGCACGGATTTCACAGCGGGTCAGGTTCAGTTCGGCTTGTGCCAGGTCGGCGCGAGCGTTGGCGATCTGCGCGTCGAGGCGCTTGAGTTCGGCGGTCAGTGCGTTGACTTGCTGGCGCTGGCTTTGCAGGTCGGCACGGGCCTTGTCGACCTGCGAGCCGGCGACATGGCTGTCCGCGGACAGGGTGGTGACCCGTTCTTCCGATACGAAACCTGGTTTGCGCAGCTTCTCGGCACGGCTCAGGTCCAGGCGCGAGCGGTCGAAGGTGGCCTGGTTGGCCGCCACCTGGGCCTGGCCGGCGGCGATCAGGCTGGCTTGCTGGGTCAGGCGGCTTTGCGCCTGCACCTGCTCGGCTTCGCGGGTGGCCAGGGCGGCGCGGGCGCGTTGCACGGCCAGTTCGAAGTCGGCGGCCTCCAGGCGCACCAGCAGGTCGCCTTTCCTGACGTGCTGGTTGTCCTCGACCCGCACCTCGTCGATGCGTGCGCCCAACTGGCTGGAAATGCGGGTGATCTCGCCCTGTACGTAGGCGTTGTCGGTGCTTTCGTAGAAGCGGCCCTTGAAGTACCAGTGGCCCAGGAAGGTGAGGGCGATGACGGCCACCAAGGTGAAGAAGACCAGCAGGCGGCGTTTGAGTTGGGCAGGCATGAGGACTATCGTTCCAGAAATGTAAATAAATTTAACAGCGGCACATGGCCGGTCGACAAGTGACGTTCGCGCCATTGCTGGAGCCCGGTGCCTGCCTCCTGCTAACATCCCGCCTTTGTTTCATCTTTCGTTCGAGACTCTCCATGACCACCGTACGCACGCGTATCGCGCCATCGCCTACCGGCGACCCCCATGTCGGCACTGCCTACATCGCCCTGTTCAACTACTGCTTTGCCAAGCAGCACGGCGGTGAGTTCATCCTGCGCATCGAAGACACCGACCAGCTGCGCTCCACGCGCGAGTCGGAGCAGCAGATCTTCGATGCCCTGCGCTGGCTCGGCATCGAATGGAACGAAGGTCCGGACGTCGGCGGCCCGCACGGCCCTTACCGGCAGAGCGAGCGTGGCGAAATCTACGCCAGGTACGCCAAGGAGCTGGTTGACGCCGGCCATGCCTTCTACTGCTTCTGCACCGCCGAAGAGCTGGAGCAGATGCGCGCAGAGCAGCAAGCCCGTGGCGAAACCCCGCGCTACGACGGCCGCGCGCTGCTGCTGAGCGCCGAGGAAGTGCAGCGCCGCCTGGACGCTGGCGAGCCGCACGTGATCCGCATGAAAGTGCCGAGCGAAGGCGTGTGCGTGGTACCGGACATGCTGCGTGGTGATGTCGAGATCCCGTGGGACCGCATGGACATGCAGGTGCTGATGAAGAACGACGGCCTGCCGACGTACTTCCTGGCCAACGTGGTCGACGACCATCTGATGGGCATCACCCACGTGCTGCGCGGCGAAGAGTGGCTGCCATCGGCACCCAAGCTGATCAAACTGTACGAATACTTCGGCTGGGAACAGCCCAAGCTGTGCTACATGCCGCTGCTGCGTAACCCGGACAAGTCCAAGCTGTCCAAGCGCAAGAACCCGACCTCGGTGACTTTCTACGAGCGCATGGGCTTCATGCCCGAGGCGATGCTCAACTACCTGGGCCGCATGGGCTGGTCGATGCCGGACGAGCGCGAGAAGTTCTCGCTGGCCGAGATGGTCGAGCACTTCGACCTGTCGCGTATCTCGCTGGGCGGCCCGATCTTCGACATCGAGAAGCTGTCCTGGCTGAACGGCCAGTGGCTGCGCGAACTGTCGGTCGAGGAGTTCGCCGCGCGCCTGCAGAAGTGGGCGTTCAACAGCGACTACATGATGAAGATCGCCCCGCACGTGCAAGGCCGGGTGGAAACCTTCAGCCAGGTTGCCCCGCTGGGCGGGTTCTTCTTCGAAGGCGCGCTGAAGCTGGACGCCAAGCTGTTCGAAAGCAAGAAGCTGTCGGCCGACCAGGTACGCCAGGTGATCCAGCTGATCCTGTGGAAGCTCGAAAGCCTGCGTCAGTGGGAAAAAGAGCGCATCACCGGTTGCATCCAGGCGGTGGTCGAGGCGCTGGAGCTGAAGCTGCGTGATGCCATGCCGCTGATGTTTGCCGCCATTACCGGCCAGGCCAGCTCGGTTTCGGTGCTGGACGCGATGGAAATCCTTGGCCCGGACCTGACCCGCTACCGCCTGCGCCAGGCCCTGGACCTGCTGGGTGGTGTGTCGAAGAAAGAAAACAAAGAGTGGGAAAAGCTGCTGGCCTCTATCGCCTGACAGTGGTCCCGAGGCCATAAGCCGAACTTGTGGGAGCGGGTAAACCCGCTCCCACGGGGCTCAGTGTTCAGTTTTGGCAAGGGGAGGGCGGTAAGTGATTGTTATCTGTGAAAAATTTTTTGAATATTTTGAAAAATTCGTTTGACAGCCCTGCAATCCGATCTTAATATGCGCCCCGTCCACAGCGATGAACGAAAACGAAACGCCAGGCACCCAGCCAGCGCTTCGGTTCAAAGCGACATTGTGGGGCTATAGCTCAGCTGGGAGAGCGCCTGCATGGCATGCAGGAGGTCAGCGGTTCGATCCCGCTTAGCTCCACCAAATTCCGTCTGGCAGCCAAGGCTGTCGGGCAAGACCGGGTCCAGCAACCGGGTCTTGAAGGTAAGAAGGTTCGTCCCCTTCGTCTAGTGGCCTAGGACACCGCCCTTTCACGGCGGTAACAGGGGTTCGAGTCCCCTAGGGGACGCCAGTTTTGCACAAGCGATGTTTCAGGATGTCGCTGGGCCGAGAGGCTAGAAATCCGGGGCTATAGCTCAGCTGGGAGAGCGCCTGCATGGCATGCAGGAGGTCAGCGGTTCGATCCCGCTTAGCTCCACCAATTTGCCGCGGTTCGCGAAAGCGGATCGGCACGAAGGTTACGTCCCCTTCGTCTAGTGGCCTAGGACACCGCCCTTTCACGGCGGTAACAGGGGTTCGAGTCCCCTAGGGGACGCCACTTTTCCTGCGTTTTGCAGGGCTTTAAAGGCTCGTCGATTACTGATGAGCCTTTTGTTTCGGGGCTATAGCTCAGCTGGGAGAGCGCCTGCATGGCATGCAGGAGGTCAGCGGTTCGATCCCGCTTAGCTCCACCATTTCTGCCGCGGTTCGCGTAAGCGGATCGGCACGAAGGTTACGTCCCCTTCGTCTAGTGGCCTAGGACACCGCCCTTTCACGGCGGTAACAGGGGTTCGAGTCCCCTAGGGGACGCCACGTTTACCCGCGTTTTGCGGGACTTTGAAGGCTCATTCGATTATTGAATGGGCCTTTTGTTTTTCTCCCCTAATCAAAATTTCGCGACCGACAGGCGGCTGCAGATTCTGCTTGCCAAAAAATATTATGCGAATAATATTTCGATCATCATATTTTTGTTGGCGAGTGGCCTGATGAGCGACAAGAAGAGCAGAACCCGCGAGCGCATTCTCGAGGCGGCGCGAAGTGCGCTGATCCAGCACGGCCCGGCCGAGCCCAGCGTCAGCCAGGTCATGGGTGCGGCAGGCCTGACCGTCGGTGGTTTCTACGCCCACTTCGACAGCAAGGACGAGTTGATGCTCGAAGCGTTCCGCCAGTTGCTGGGCGAGCGCCGCGCCTTGCTCGCGCAGATCGACCCCAGCCTCGATGGCGCCGGGCGGCGGGCGCTGGCCAGTGCGTTCTATCTGTCGCGCAAGCACCGTGATGCCGAAGTGCATGCCTGCCCGCTGCCCAATTCGCTGGGCGAGATGCAGCGCCTGCCAGAGGCCTTCCGCGAGGTTCTGGCCGAGCACATCGAGTTGATGGCTGCCGCCATGGTCGACCGCCCCGAGGACGCCGACAAGGCATTGGCCGACCTGGCCCTGATGGTTGGTGGCCTGGCGCTTGCCCGTGCCCTGGGCACCAGCGAACTGTCCGATCGTATTCTGCGCGCCGCCAAATCGGCGGTGCTTTGAGCCTGGAGCATGGCGATGACTACCCTGAGCTGGATTCGTGGTGTCAATGGCACCTTGGGCCGCCTGGCCCCCGAGCATGTCGCGGGCAAGATGCGCCGTGCCTTCATGACTCCTCGCAACCTGCCGCCACGGGATTGGGAGTTGCCCGTGCTGGCCAGCGCCGAGCGCATCACTTTGCGCTTCGGCTTGTCGGCCTTGCGCTGGGGCAAGGGGCCGACCGTGCTGATGATGCACGGCTGGGAGGGGCGCCCGACCCAGTTTGCCGCGTTGATCGAAACCTTGGTCCAGGCGGGGCACACGGTGGTGTCGCTGGAGGGGCCGGGGCATGGCCGTTCGCCTGGCGAACAGGCAAATGTGGTGTTGTTTGCCCGAGCGCTGCTGGAAGCTGCCGGCGAGCTGCCGCCGCTGCGCGCGGTTATTGGCCATTCCATGGGCGGCGCCAGTGTATTGCTGGCCTTGCAGATGGGGCTGCGTACCGAGGCAGCGGTAAGCATCGCTGCCCCGGCGCGGCTATTGGGCGTACTGCGTGGCTTTGCCCATCGTCTGGGTCTGCCGGCGCGGGCGCGGGCTGCATTCATTCGCCAGGTGGAGCGGGATGTGGGCATGCAGATTGCGCGGCTGGATGTGACGGGTTACCAGTTGGAGTTACCCGGGCTGGTGGTGCATGCCGCCGATGACGCCTTGGTCGCAGCCGATGAGGCCCGGGTTATCCACAAGGCCTGGTTCGATAGCCGCCTGATGCTGCTGGAGGCGGGTGGCCACCAGCGCGTGCTGTCCGATCCGCGCCTGAGTGAAGCGGTGCTGGAGCTGCTGGCCCGGGCTGGCGCGGTGCCTGTAGGAGCGGCCTTGTGTCGCGATGGGCTGCGCAGCAGCCCCGGCAATCTGTGTCGGGACTGAGATTTTGGGGCCGCTGCGCGCCCCATCGCGACGCAAGGCCGCTCAGGGACCGCGTAGCCCCGCAGGCAAGTGCAGAAGGGCTGGACTTTCCCTCGGCGGTCCCTGCTAAATCCACTTTTGCTCCAAGGAAGCGAACATGAGCTGGGACTTGGCAACACCCTTCGTCATCGACCTGCGCGTCGGTAGCGAGGATATCGACGGCCTCGGCCACGCCAACAACGCGGTCTACGTCACCTGGCTGGAGCGCTGCGCCTGGCGCCATTCCCAGCGCCTGGGCTTGGACCTGGCCGAATATCGCCGGCTGGACCGGGCCATGGCGGTGGTGCGCCACGAAATCGACTACCTGGCTGCTGCCTACGAGGATGACGAGTTGCAACTGGCCACCTGGATCATCGACTGGGACCAGCGCCTGCGCATGACCCGGCGCTTCCAGCTCAGGCGCCCGCGCGACGGCGTGACTTTGCTGCGCGCCCAGACCACCTTTGCCTGCATCGAGCTGTCCAGCGGCAAGCCCAAGCGCATGCCGGCGGAGTTCCTCGACGGTTACGGCCCGGCGCTGATCGGCGCCTGAAACACCGGCAATTTTTGTTAAACTGCCGGCTTTTTCCGCCGAGACCCCGACATGCAAATTGCCCTGGCCCCCATGGAGGGGCTGGTCGACAACATCCTGCGCGACGTGCTGACCCGCGTGGGCGGTATCGACTGGTGCGTCACCGAGTTCATTCGCGTGTGCGACCGCCTGCTGCCGCCTTCCTCGTTCGACAAGCTGGCGCCCGAGTTGCGCAATGGCGCACGGACCGCTGCAGGGGTACCAATGCGCGTGCAGTTGTTGGGGTCGGACCCTGTGTGCCTGGCGGAAAACGCCGCGCTGGCCTGCCAGTTGGGCGCGCCGGTGATAGACCTGAACTTCGGTTGCCCGGCCAAGACCGTGAACAAGTCGCGCGGTGGAGCGGTGCTGCTCAAGGAGCCGGAGCTGCTGCACGCCATTGTGCGTGAAGTGCGCCGTGCCGTGCCGGCACATATCCCGGTCACCTCGAAGATGCGCCTGGGTTTCGACAGCCCCGATGGCGCGCTGGAGTGTGCCATGGCGCTGGCCGAAGGCGGTTCGGCGCACCTGGTGGTGCATGCGCGGACGAAGGTCGAGGGCTACAAGCCCCCGGCCCACTGGGAGTGGGTGGCGCGGGTGCAGGATGTGGTCAAGGTGCCAGTGTTCGCCAACGGCGAGATCTGGACCGTGGATGACTGGCGGCGCTGTCGTGAGGTCAGTGGCGCCGAAGATATCATGCTGGGCCGTGGGCTGGTTTCGCGCCCCGATCTTGGGCTGCAGATTGCCGCGGCGCGTGACGGGCGGGAGTACCAGCCGATGAGCTGGGACGACCTGCTGCCGTTGCTTCGCGAGTTCTGGCGTCAGGCCCAGGCCAAGTTGTCGCCGCGCTATGCACCGGGGCGGATGAAGCAGTGGCTGGCGATGCTGACCCGCAGTTATCCCGAAGCGGTTGTGCTGTTTGCCGAATTGCGGCGGGAAGATGACTGTGCGCGGATCAGCCGGTTGCTGGGGGTTGAGGCGGTTTCCTTGGAGGCTTGTGTTGCCTGATCCGGCCCTTTCGCGGGCGTGCCCGCGAAGAGGCCATCAAATCCAGTGCAGGAATCCAGATTTTTTCTGCTCCCCCCTTGAAAGCATTTCCCCCGGCCATATCTCTTGAGTACGCGATGCCGAAGTCGGGTCGCGTAATGACTTACTTGCTGAATCTCAGGAGTTCATGACCATGACTACCGCTTTCTCTCTCGCTCCACTGTTCCGCCATTCCGTTGGTTTCGACCGTTTCAACGACCTGTTCGAATCCGCGGCACGTAACGAGGCCGGTAGCAGCTACCCGCCCTACAATGTGGAAAAGCATGGCGATGACCACTACCGTATCGTGGTTGCTGCAGCCGGTTTCCAGGAAGAGGACCTCGACCTGCAGGTTGAAAAAGGTGTCCTGACCGTGACCGGTGGCAAGCGCGACAATGGCCCTGCTGAAGTGACCTACCTGCATCAGGGTATCGCGCAGCGCGCCTTCAAGCTGTCGTTCCGCCTGGCCGACCATATTGAAGTCAAGGCCGCCGGCCTGGCCAATGGCCTGCTCAGCATCGACCTGCTGCGCATCGTGCCTGAAGAGGCCAAGGCCAAGCGCATTCCGATCAACGGCGACAAGCCAGCGCTGAACTGATCGTGTAGATGTGAAAAAGGGCACCCCTAGGGGTGCCCTTTTTTGTGGCGGCTGTCTTGCACAACATCCAGAAGCTGGCGCGATCACTGTGGGAGCGGTTTCAGTAATCCGCCGGCGCCTCCAGCAACATCTGCCGGAACTCCGGCAACGGCAGCGGCCGGCTGTGCAAGTACCCCTGGTACAGGTGGCACCCCAGCCGTTCCAGAAACTCCAGTTGTTCGGTCAGTTCCACCCCTTCGGCAATCACCGTCAACTCCAGGCTGCGAGCCATGGCGACGATAGCGCGGACGATTTCGGCGTCGTTGGGGTCTTCCGGCGCATCGCGCACGAAGGTCTGGTCGATCTTCAGCGCGTCCACTGGCAGGCGTTTCAGGTAGGTCAGCGAGGAATAACCGGTGCCGAAGTCATCCATGGCAAAGCTCACCCCGTAGCGTTTCAGCTCGCGCATCTTACTGATGGTGTCCTCCAGGTTCTGGATGACGATGCCTTCGGTAATTTCCAGCGTCAGCATTTGCCGTGGCAGGCGGTAATCGTCCAGGCTGCGCAGCACCCGCCCGACAAAGTCGTTCTGGCGGAACTGCCGTGGGCTGATGTTCACGCACAAGCTGAAATCATCGGCGTCGATCAGCCCGTCGCCGAGCATGCGTGCGCAGGCATCGCAAGCTTCGTCGAGTATCCAGCTGCCAACCTCCAGGATCAGGCCGCTTTCTTCCAGCACCTGAATGAATTGCGCCGGTGGCTGCTGACCCAGTTGCGGATGATGCCAGCGCAGCAGCACCTCGGCACCGACGATGCGGTTGTCGCGCGCATCCACCTGTGGCTGGAAGTGCAGCGCCAACTCGCCGCGGGCCAGGGCCAGGCGCAGGTCGTTTTCCATGCGCAGGCGCTCGCTGGCAGCCTTCTGCATGGTGGTATGGAACAGCTGGGTGGTGTTGCGCCCGGAATCCTTGGCACGGTACAGGGCGATATCGGCACGCTTGAGCAGGTCGGCCGGGGTGGCGCCGTGGTCAGGGATCAGCGCCACGCCTATGCTGGGTGTTACCTGCAGGCGCTGGCCATCCAGCGACATCGGCTCGGCCAGCAGTTCGCGCAGGGTATCGGCCAGCCCGCGGACTTTCTCTTCGACCAGCTCGCGGCTGCCTTCCAGGCCGCTGAGCAATACCACGAACTCATCGCCACCCAGGCGCGCCACGGTGTCTTCCAGGCGCACACTGGCTTCCAGCCGCGCTGTGATGATCTTCAGCACCGTGTCGCCCACCGGGTGGCCCAGCGAGTCGTTGATGTGCTTGAAGTGGTCGAGGTCGAGGAACAGCAGGGCGCCGCGAAGGTTGTGGCGCCTGAGCAGGGCGATCTGCTGGCTCAGGCGGTCCATCAGCAGGGCGCGGTTGGGCAGGTTGGTCAGCGGGTCGTGGTAGGCCAGGTGGCGAATCTGTGCCTGGGCGTTTTTCAGCTGGCTGACATCGCGGGCGGTTACCAGCAGGCAGTCCACCTCATTGAGGGTGATCGGCTCCACCGACACTTCCACGGTGAGGATGTCGCCGCGCTTGTTGCGCCCTAGCATCTCGCGATGATGCACCCGGCCACGCTCGCGCAACTCGGCCAGCAGGGCGCTGCGCTGCTTGTCGTCGGCCCAGATGCCGATCTCGTACACCGTGCGGCCGACCACGTCGGCGGCGTTGTAGCCGGTCAGGCGGCAGAAACCGTCGTTGATTTCCAGGTAGCGACCGCTGTAGCGTTCGGTGATGGTGATGGCGTCAGGGCTGGAGTGGAAGGCCTTGGCAAACTTCTCCTCGCTGGACTTCAGCGCCGCCTCGGCGCGCTGCTGCTGGGTGATGTCGCGCAGGGTGGTAACACTGCAAGGCTGGTCATCGACGGTGATCAGGCGGCTGGAAATCACGCAGGTCAGCGGTGCCCCATTGCGGTGGTTGACCACTACGGCGACGTTGCTCAGGGCCTGCTCGCGGATTACCCGCTCGATGCGTTGCGCGCGCTCGATGGACTCCGCCCACAGGCCGATTTCCTCGGCGGTGCGGCCGATCACCTGCTCGGTGCTCCAGCCGAAGGTCTGGGTGAACGCCGGATTGATCTCGATGAACTGCCCGGTGTCCTGGCGGGTGACACAGATTGGGTCGGGGCTTACCTGGAACAGGCTGGCGAACTTCTCTTCCGAAGCGCTCAGGCGCTGTTCGCGCTCCACCTGGTCGGTGATGTCGAGCAAAGTGCCAGCCATGCGCAGCGGGTTGCCCTGCTCGTCGCGGTACAGCCGGGCGCGGCTTTCGATGTAGCGCGAGATGCCGTTTTCCAGCTGTACCCGGTAGGTGATCTGGTAGTTGCCGGCAGGTCCTTCGCGCAGGCTGCGGTAGGCCTGGCGCATCGAATTGCGCTCTTGCTCCGGGACCCCTTCGAAAAACGCGTCGAACGATTCGTGAAACGGGATGGGCGGCAGGCCGTGCAGCTGCGCGGCGCGCGCCGAACCGTAGAGCATGCCGCTGGGAATATGCCAGTCCCAGGTGCCCAGCTGTGCCGAATCCAGGGCCAGGTCCAGGCGCTCCTGGCTGTCCTTCAAGGCCTGCTCGGCACGTTTGCGCTCGGTGGTGTCGATAAAGGTGCTGAGCAGGAAGGTTCCGCCCTCCAGTTCGATGCCCTGGGTACAGAGGATGCCGTCATGTACCTTGCCGCTGGTAGCGCGGAACTGGACTTCCATTATCAAAGGGCCAGTGTTGCCACGGGTCGACTCCAGCAACTGGTGGCGCTGTTCGGGGTTTGCCCACAGGCCAAGCTCCAGGCTGGTCTTGCCGATCACCTGGCTACCGGGCCAGCCGAACATGTCTTCGAAGTGCTGGTTGACCTCGAAGATCATGCCGTCGTGGCGTCGGGTGAGCAAAATGGCATTGGGGCTGAGGTGGAACAGGGTGGCGAAGCGTTTTTCCGAATTGATCAACGCCGTTTCCCGCTCGCGCTGGCGGGTGATTTCACGGATCACCCCGATCATCTGCGGCCGGCCGTTCGGGTCGTGGGTCAGGCTGCCGTTGATCTCCAGCCAGTGCAGGCTGCCGTCCGGCCAGCGGATGCGGTGGCGCATGGCCTGCTCCACCGGTTCGCCGTTGAACACTGCCTGGAACACCTGGCGTGTGCGCGCACGGTCTTCCTCCGGCAGCAGGTCGAGGTAGTCGATATCTGCGGGGAGCGGGCGCTGCGGGTCGAAGCCGAACAGAGCCTGGGTGCCCCGTGACCAGCTCACCCGGCCGCTGTCGATATCCCATAGCCAGGCTCCCAGCCGTGCGCCGTTGAGTGCGGCCAGCAACTGTGGGGCGTTCTGCCAGGCCTGTTCCGACTCCTGAGGGTCGGCCGCTGGTATGCGCGGCAGGCGCAAAAAGCGATTCGCTGATTTGGGCATCGGTACCAGACCTTTGGCGTATGACGCGTCCTTGGAGGTGGCAATACCGGGCTGACGACCGGTCAGGCGGGCCCTGCGTGGCTGTCGAGCAGGGCCATGAATGCCCTGGCCGCGTTCGAAAGCGTACGCTCCGTGTGCAAAATGTAGCCTAGCTGGCGAGACAGCTGTATGCCCGGCAAGGCGATGGGTGCAACCTGTTCGTCGAGCATGGTGCGCGGCAGCACGCTCCAGGCCAGGCCGATGGACACCATCATCTTGATGGTTTCCAGATAGTTGGTACTCATGGCGATGTTCGGCGTCAGGCCCTGGCTTTCGAACAGGCGCTGAACAATGTGGTGGGTAAAAGTGTTGCCGCCCGGGAACACGGCCGGGTGGCGGGCGACGTCGGCCAGGCTGACCGTGTTGTTGTTGGCCAGCGGGTGCTCGGGAGCGGCGACGAAGTCCAGGGCGTCGTCCCATACCGGCACGGCCTTGACCAGGTGGTGCGGCTCGGGTGCCAAGGTGATAACGGCAATCTCCGCGCGGCCATGGAGGATTTCGTCGTAGGCCGCTTCCGAATCCATGAACTGAATATCCAGCGCCACTGCAGGGTATTCCCGGGTGAAGGCCCGCAGCAGCGGGGGTAGGCGGTGCAAGCCGATATGGTGGCTGGTGGCAAGGGTCAGCCGACCACTCACTTCCCCGGTCAAATTGGTCAGCGCGCGCCGGGTATCATCGAGGACGTTGAGGATCTGGTAGGCGCGGGGAAGCAGGGCGCGGCCCGCCTCGGTCAGGGT
Source organism: Pseudomonas sp. s4 (assembly GCF_046764235.1). Classification (NCBI taxonomy): domain Bacteria; kingdom Pseudomonadati; phylum Pseudomonadota; class Gammaproteobacteria; order Pseudomonadales; family Pseudomonadaceae; genus Pseudomonas; species Pseudomonas sp. s4. Next base: position 1,713,441 of record NZ_CP177209.1, read on the forward strand.
CACCTCGCGGCCCAGCCGGTCGAACAGGCGCACATCCAGTTGCTGTTCCAGTCCGGCGATGCGTTTGCTGACGGCCGGTTGAGTCAGGAACAGGCGGTCGGCCGCCCCGGAAAAACTACCGGTTTCGGCAATTGCGATGAAGGCGCTAAGGTTGGCCAGATCCATGGGGTCGCATTCCTGTTGGTTATCCAAAGCATAAAAATTATGAATTTGAGTTATTCAATCTAACCCCCTAGCATCGACCGCACAAGCCAAGGGGTCTTTGGCATAGAAAGACGCTGATGAGGAACAGTCTGATGGCTGGCAAAACGCTCTACGACAAACTCTGGGAAGCCCATGAGGTCAAGCGCCGTGATGACGGCTCGTCCTTGATCTACATCGACCGTCACATCATCCACGAAGTGACGTCGCCCCAGGCCTTCGAAGGCCTGCGCCTGGCCAACCGCAAACCTTGGCGCATCGACGCCAACATCGCCACGCCTGACCACAACGTGCCGACCACGCCAGAGCGCAAGGGCGGTATCGAGGCCATCGTCGACCAGGTGTCGCGCCTGCAGGTGCAGACCCTCGACGAGAACTGTGACGAATATGGCATCGTCGAATTCAAGATGAATGACGAGCGTCAAGGCATCGTCCACGTCATCAGCCCGGAGCAGGGGGCCACCTTGCCTGGCATGACTGTGGTCTGCGGTGACTCGCACACCTCCACCCACGGCGCCTTCGGTGCCCTGGCCCACGGCATCGGCACCTCCGAAGTGGAGCACGTGCTTGCTACCCAGTGCCTGGTCGCCAAGAAAATGAAGAACATGCTGGTGCGCGTGGAAGGCCAGTTGCCTGCCGGCGTAACCGCCAAGGACATCGTCCTGGCCGTGATCGGCAAGATCGGTACCGCCGGTGGTAACGGCCACGCCATGGAATTTGCTGGCAGCGCCATCCGCGAATTGTCGATGGAAGGCCGCATGACCATCTGCAACATGTCCATCGAAGCCGGTGCCCGCGTAGGCCTGGTGGCGGTGGACGACACCACTGTTGCCTATGTCGAAGGCCGCCCGTACGCGCCGAAGGGCGAGCAGTGGAAGCAGGCGGTCGAAGCCTGGAAAGGCCTGGTCTCCGACGCTGACGCGGTGTTCGACACCGTGGTCGAGCTCGACGCTGCGCAAATCAAGCCGCAGGTCAGCTGGGGCACTTCGCCGGAGATGGTCCTCGCTGTCGACCAGCGCGTGCCGGACCCGGCTGCCGAGCCTGACCTGATCAAACGTGGTTCGATCGAGCGTGCCCTCAAGTACATGGGCCTCGCCGCCAACCAGGCGATAACCGATATCAAGCTCGACCGCGTGTTCATCGGTTCGTGCACCAACTCGCGTATCGAAGACCTGCGCGCTGCCGCCGAAATCGCCAAGGGCCGCAAGGTCGCTGCCAACGTCAAGCAGGCGCTGGTGGTGCCGGGCTCGGGCCTGGTCAAGGCCCAGGCCGAGCGCGAAGGCCTGGACAAGATCTTCCTCGAGGCCGGTTTCGAATGGCGTGAGCCAGGCTGCTCGATGTGCCTGGCGATGAACCCGGACCGCCTGGAGAGCGGCGAGCATTGCGCGTCTACCTCCAACCGCAACTTCGAAGGCCGTCAGGGGGCCGGTGGCCGCACCCACTTGGTCAGCCCGGCCATGGCCGCCGCCGCCGCGGTGACCGGCCACTTCATCGATGTCCGCGAGTTGATCCAAGGGAGCGCAGCATGAAAGCCTTTACCCAGCACACTGGCCTCGTCGCGCCGTTGGACCGTGCCAACGTCGACACCGACCAGATCATCCCCAAGCAGTTTTTGAAGTCGATCAAGCGCACCGGCTTCGGCCCCAACCTGTTCGACGAGTGGCGTTACCTGGACGTGGGCCAGCCTTACCAGGACAACAGCAAGCGCCCGCTGAACAAGGAGTTCGTGCTCAACCACGAACGCTACCAGGGTGCCAGCGTGTTGCTGGCGCGGGAGAACTTCGGTTGCGGCTCCAGCCGTGAGCACGCCCCATGGGCGCTGGACGAGTACGGCTTCCGCAGCGTGATCGCGCCGAGCTTTGCCGACATCTTCTTCAACAACAGCTTCAAGAACGGCTTGCTGCCGATCATCCTCAGCGACGAGGAAGTCGACGAGCTGTTCAAGCAGGTCGAAGCCATCCCGGGCTATCAGCTGACCATCGACCTGCAGGCGCAGGCGGTGACCCGTCCGGATGGCAAGGTGCTGCACTTCGAGATCGATGCGTTTCGCAAGCACTGCCTGCTCAACGGCCTCGACGACATCGGCCTGACCCTGCAGGACAGCGATGCGATCAAGGCCTTCGAAGGCAAGCACCGCGCCGGGCAGCCTTGGCTGTTCCGTGATGCCTGAATGATGTAGTTGGGTTTGCTGGCCTCATCGCCGGCAAGCCAGCTCCCACAGGAACTCCACAGGTCTGAAGACTGTGGGTTCTCTGTGGGAGCTGGCTTGCCGGCGATAGGGCCAGTAGAGACAACCCAAAACCAAAAGGATCGAGACATGACCAGCACCCAGCACACCGATGTGGTCCAACGCCAGTTCGGCGAACAGGCCAGCGCCTACCTCAGCAGCGCCGTGCACGCCCAAGGCAGTGAATTCGGCCTGCTGCAAGACGCGCTGGCAGGGCGGGGCCATGCCCGCGTGCTCGACCTTGGCTGCGGTGCCGGTCATGTCAGTTTCCACGTCGCCCCTCTGGTTGCCGAAGTGGTCGCCTACGACCTCTCGCAAGCCATGCTCGACGTGGTCGCCAGTGCCGCCGCCGAGCGCGGCCTGGCCAATATCACCACCGAACGCGGTGCCGCCGAACGCCTGCCGTTCGCCGACGCCTCGTTTGACTTCGTCTTCAGCCGCTACTCGGCCCACCACTGGAGCGACCTGGGTCTGGCCCTGCGCGAAGTGCGCCGAGTGCTCAAGCCGGGTGGCGTGGCGGCGTTCATCGACGTCATGTCGCCGGGCAGCCCGCTGCTCGACACCTACCTGCAAACGGTCGAAGTACTGCGCGACACCAGCCACGTGCGCGATTATTCCGCTGCCGAATGGCAACGCCAGGTCAGCGAGGCTGGCCTGCATGTACGCAGCCACACCCGCCAGCCGCTGCGCCTGGAGTTTTCCAGCTGGGTCGAGCGCATGCGCACCCCCGAGCCAATGCGCGTGGCAATTCGCCAATTGCAGCAAGCCATGGGCGAAGAAGTACGGCAGTATTACCAGATCGAGGCCGATGGTTCGTTCAGCACCGATGTGCTGGTGTTGTGGGCCGAGCGTTAAGAACTTTTCGGTGGGGCCCGCTTGGCCGCGCCGCGTGAATGGATAGAGGAAAGCATGAGCAAGCAGATTCTGATTCTCCCAGGTGACGGTATCGGCCCGGAAATCATGGCCGAGGCGGTCAAGGTGCTGGAGCTGGCCAACGACAAGTTCCAGCTCGGTTTCAACCTGGAGCACGACGTGATCGGTGGCGCCGCCATCGACAAGCACGGTGTGCCGCTGGCCGACGAGACCCTGGAACGTGCGCGCAAGGCCGATGCCGTGCTGTTGGGCGCCGTGGGCGGGCCGAAGTGGGACAAGATCGAACGGGACATCCGTCCCGAGCGCGGTCTGCTGAAAATCCGTTCGCAACTGGGCCTGTTCGCCAACCTGCGCCCGGCCATCCTCTACCCGCAACTGGCCGATGCCTCGTCGCTCAAGCCAGAGATCGTTTCCGGCCTGGACATCCTCATCGTCCGTGAGCTGACCGGCGGTATCTACTTCGGTGCCCCGCGTGGCCAGCGCGAGCTGGAAGGCGGCGAGCGCCAGGCCTACGACACGCTGCCGTACAGCGAAAGCGAAGTGCGCCGCATTGCCCGTGTCGGCTTCGACATGGCCCGCGTGCGCGGCAAGAAGCTGTGCTCGGTAGACAAGGCCAACGTCCTGGCTTCCAGCCAGCTGTGGCGTGAAGTGGTCGAGGACGTGGCCAAGGACTATCCGGATGTTGAACTGAGCCACATGTACGTCGACAACGCCGCCATGCAGCTGGTGCGTGCGCCCAAGCAGTTCGATGTGATGGTGACCGACAACATGTTCGGTGACATTCTGTCGGATGAAGCTTCCATGCTGACCGGCTCCATCGGCATGCTGCCTTCGGCGTCGCTGGATGCCGACAACAAGGGCATGTACGAGCCGTGCCACGGCTCGGCGCCGGACATCGCAGGCCTTGGCATCGCCAACCCGCTGGCGACCATCCTGTCGGTGTCGATGATGCTGCGTTACAGCTTCAATCAGTCGGCTGCCGCCGAGGCGATCGAGAAGGCCGTGAGCCTGGTCCTGGACCAGGGCCTGCGCACCGGCGACATCTTCTCGGAAGGCTGCCGCAAAGTTGGTACGCAGGAAATGGGCGACGCAGTAGTCGCAGCGCTGCGGAATCTGTAATCTCTCTGGCCCGCCACCCAAAATTCCCGGTGGCGGCCCACTTTTAGCAAAGGTGTAGTTGCGATGAAACGTGTAGGTCTGATCGGTTGGCGCGGTATGGTCGGTTCCGTGCTCATGCAGCGGATGCTGGAGGAGCAGGATTTCGACCTCATCGAGCCGGTGTTCTTCACCACCTCCAATGTTGGCGGCCAAGGCCCGAACGTGGGCAAGGATACAGCACCGCTCAAGGATGCTTATTCGATCGAAGAACTCAAGACCCTCGACGTTATCCTGACCTGCCAGGGCGGCGACTACACCAACGAGGTCTTCCCCAAGCTGCGTGAAGCCGGCTGGCAGGGTTACTGGATCGACGCCGCCTCGTCCCTGCGCATGCAGGATGACGCGGTGATCATCCTCGACCCGGTCAACCGCAAGGTCATCGACCAGCAGCTGGACGCGGGTACCAAGAACTACATCGGCGGCAATTGCACCGTCAGCCTGATGCTGATGGGCCTGGGTGGCCTGTTCGAAGCCGGCCTGGTCGAGTGGATGAGCGCTATGACCTACCAGGCGGCCTCGGGTGCCGGTGCGCAGAACATGCGCGAGCTGATCAAGCAGATGGGTGCTACCCATGCTGCCGTCGCCGATGACCTGGCCAACCCGGCCAGCGCCATCCTCGACATCGACCGCAAGGTTGCCGAGACCATGCGCAGCGAAGCGTTCCCGACCGAGAACTTCGGCGTGCCACTGGCTGGCAGCCTGATCCCGTGGATCGACAAGGAACTGCCGAACGGTCAGAGCCGTGAAGAGTGGAAGGCCCAGGCCGAGACCAACAAGATCCTCGGCCGCTTCAAGAGCCCGATCCCGGTCGACGGCATCTGCGTGCGCATCGGCGCCATGCGTTGCCACAGCCAGGCGCTGACCATCAAGCTGAACAAGGACGTGCCGCTGGCCGATATCGAAGGCATGATCAGCCAGCACAACCCTTGGGTGAAGCTGGTACCTAACCAGCGTGAAATCAGCATGCAGGAGCTGAGCCCGACCAAGGTTACCGGCACCCTGAACATCCCGGTTGGCCGCCTGCGCAAGCTGAACATGGGGTCCCAGTACCTGGGCGCGTTCACCGTAGGTGACCAGCTGCTGTGGGGCGCGGCCGAGCCGCTGCGCCGCATGCTGCGGATTCTGCTGGAGCGTTGATCGCTCCGGCCTGACCGAAAACCCGCGCTGGCGACAGCGCGGGTTTTTTTATTTCCGATCCATCCCGGCCGGCCCGGCTCTTCTCTGCTTTCGCTTTCGCTTTTGCTTTTGCTTCTAGGCGCGCGATAGTTCAGGCGCCGCCGATTGCGACTTCAGGAGGCCGAGCGAAGGGATTGCGGAGGGAGGTGACGGGCATGGATGCCCGTCAAGCGCTGAGGCCCCATGGATGGGGCCTGCAGCGCGTCCTCCCGGGAGCAAGCCCGTAGCGAGGGGACCCCGGAGCGTAGCGCAGGGGCCGGATGATGGGAGCCGACGGTTTTTGGTTCCTTTTTGCCACGACAAAAAGGGACCCGCCGTAAGGGCGGAAAGGTGACTTGGCGCCACCATCGCGAATGAATGTCTACTCGATGCGAATGCCCACACCAAAAGCCAAAAAGCCAAAAAGCCAAAAAGCCAAAAAGCCAAAAAGCTTAAGCGACGGTTTTGATATGGCGAACAGTCCGTTTGCGATGGCGACGCTGATTCACCTTTTCGCCCTTACGGCGAGTCACTTTTTGTCAAACGCGACAAAAAGTAACCAAAAAACGCTGCGCTCCCATCATCCGGCCCCTCCGCTACGCTACGGGGTTCCCTCGCGCCGGTCTTGCTCCCGGGAGCACGCGCTGCAGGCCCCATCCATGGGGCCTCAGCGCTTGACGGGCATCCATGCCCGTCACCTCCCTCCGCAAGACCTCTGCTCGGCCTCCTGAAGTCGCGAAGATCAAGATCAAGATCAAGATCAAGATCAAGATCAAGAGCAAGAGCAAGAGCAGCGCAGCTCTAGGTTTGGGCCAGCACAGACAAAACTCTACAATCCGAGTAAAGTGCCGCCCCCCGCCGTTTTCAGCAAAAGGATCCCTTCCATGACACACCCTTTGGACATCGCCGTCGTCGGCGCCACCGGCAGCGTCGGTGAAGCCCTGGTGCAGATCCTCGAAGAGCTGGATTTCCCGGTCGCCACCCTGCACCTGCTAGCCAGCATGGAATCGGCGGGCAGTAGCGTGATGTTCGCCGGCAAGAAGCTGAAGGTACGTGAGGTGGACAGCTTCGACTTTGCCCAGGTCAAGCTGGCCTTTTTCGCCGCAGGCGCCGCAGTCAGCCGAAGCTTTGCCAGCAAGGCGCTGCAGGCAGGCTGCACGGTCATCGACCTGTCCGCTGGTCTGGACGACGCCCTGGCTCTGGTGCCCGAAGCCAACGCCGAACGCCTGATTGACCTGGCATTGCCCGCGCGCATCGTCAGCCCGTGCTCGGCCGCGGTTGCCCTGGCCGTTGCTCTGGCACCGCTCAAGCGCCTGCTGGATATCGAGCGGGTGCAGGTGATGGCCGCGCTGGCGGTGTCCGCACAAGGTCGGGAAGCTGTCAACGAACTCGCCCGGCAAACTGCCGAGCTGCTCAATGCCCGGCCCCTGGAGCCGCGCTTCTTCGATCGCCAGGTGGCGTTCAACATGTTGGCCCAGGTCGGTGCCGCCGATGAGCAAGGCCACACCGCCCTGGAGCGCCGCCTGGTCGGTGAGCTGCGTGTGCTGCTGGGCCTGCCTGAACTGAAGATTTCCGTGAGCTGCGTTCAAGTCCCGGTATTTTTCGGCGATAGCTTCAGTGTGGCGGTACAGAGCCGTCGCCCGGTCGACCTGGAGGCGGTCAACCAGGCCCTCGAGGCGGCTGACAGCGTCGAACTGGTGGAGCGCGACGATTATCCGACTCCGGTAGGCGACGCAGTAGGCCAGGACGTGGTCTATGTTGGTCGTGTAAGGCATGGTGTTGATGAAGACCAGCAGCTCAACCTCTGGCTGACCACCGACAACGTGCGCAAAGGCGCCGCGCTCAATGCTGTGCAAGTGGCGCAATTGTTGATTAAACACATGCTGTAAAAGATACTGGCGAGCACTATTGTCCTGCTCTGCATGCAGGTTTCAGGACGCTTCATACAAGGGAAGAGGTCATGCTTCGAATTCGCAAACTGGTTCTGGCCATGGCTGCAGCATCGGCGCTGTCGTCGGGCATGGCGAATGCCCTGGGCCTGGGGGAACTGACCCTCAAATCGGCACAGAACCAGCCCCTGGACGCCGAGATCGAACTGCTCGACGTGCGCGACCTCACCGCTGCCGAAGTGGCACCGAGCCTGGCGCCGCCGGAAGATTTCAGCAAGGCCGGGGTGGCATTCCCAACCTACCTCGAAGACCTAACCTTCACGCCGGTGATCAACCCCAACGGCAAGAGCGTGCTGCGTGTTACCTCCAGCCAGCCGCTGCCGGAACCGGTGGTAAAGTTCCTGGTCCAGGTGATGTGGCCGCAGGGCCGCCTGCTGCGTGACTACAGCGTGCTGCTCGACCAGGCCAAGGCCCAGGGCGACAAGCCTGCGGCAGGCAATGTCGCGCCAGCGGTGACCGCTGCCGGCAGCTATACCACCCAGCGCCGGGACACCCTGTGGCAGATTGCCGCGCGCAATACCCAGGGCGGCTCGATCCAGCAGACCATGATCGCGATCCAGGCCCTGAACCCGGACGCTTTCATCGGCAACAACATCAACCAGCTGAAGGTTGGCCAGGTGTTGCGCCTGCCCGACCAGCAGCAGATCCAGAACATCCCGCAGAGCGAGGCGACCGCCGAGGTGGCCGAGCAGTATGCTGCCTGGCGTGAAGGTCGTCGCCTGGGCCCGCGTGCCCGCCAGCTGGACGCCACTCGCCGCGGTACCGCCGAGGCAGCTCCGGCGCGTATCGCCCAGGGCGACAACCTGCGCCTGGTCAGCCCGGGCAACCAGGCTGGTGCCGACCAGGCCAAGGCCCTCAATGACAAGCTGGCGGTGGCCCAGGAAAGCCTGGACACCAGTCGTCGCGACAACGAAGAGCTCAAGAGCCGCATGGCCGACCTGCAGAGCCAGCTGGACAAGCTGCAGCGTCTGATCGAGTTGAAGAACAACCAGCTGGCCCGCCTTGAAGCCCAGGGGGCGGCTGCACCGGCCGAACCGGTCGCCAAGCCTGCGCCTGCCGCCGTCGATACCGCACCCAAGCCGGTGCCCGCCGCCGAGGCCGCACCTGCCGGTCAGCCTGACAGCGTGATCGACGAAATCATGGGCAACCCGCTGCTGCTCGGGCTGATTTCCGGTAGCGCCTTCCTCGTACTGCTGCTTCTGCTGCTGTTGCTGGCGCGCAAGCGCAAGGCCCAGCAGGAGGCTGAAAAGCACCTGCGCATGGCGCGGGCGCTGGAAGAAGAGCAGGGCGCAGGCTTTGACAGCGATAGCGCAAGCTTCGATGGCGTAGAAGTCTCGGCGCCGAGCGTAACCCTGTCGCCGGCCGTGGTCGCCGCTTCGGCTGCCGCCGCCACCGCCGCGGAAAAAACGGCGGCACCCGCTGTCGAAGCGCAACCTGAACCGCAAGCCGACCCCCACGCCGCTTTGCTGGCGGAAGTCGAGCAGTGCGTGGCCGAAGGCCGCCTGAACCGCGCTACCGACCTGTTGGAACCTGCCGTGGCCGCCGCGCCGCAGCGTGACGACCTGCGCCTGAAACTGATGGATGTGTACGCCCGCCAGGGTGACCAGAGCGCGTTCGTCGAGCAGGAGCGCAAGTTGCCGGCCAGTGAGCAGAACAGTGCAGCGGTTGCCGGGTTGAAAGAGCGCTACCCGGCCATGCTCGGCCTGGCTGCTGCCGGCCTGGGCGCGGCGGCCCTGGCTGCCGAGATGGATGAGCAGTACGTGCAGGAGCTGTTGCAGGATCAGCCTGATACGCCAGTGGTTGCCGATGTAGCGCCGGAGGAAGTGCCGGCGGTCGAGCCAGAGGTGGCGATTGAACCAGAGGCCGTTGCTCTGGCGGAACCTGAAGCAGCGCTCGAACCCGAAGTTGACCTGGATGCTGAGCTGGATGCCTTCGATGAAGTGCCGACCCTCGATGCGCCGGGCCTGGACGAGCAGGACCTGGACAGTGCCTTCGACCTGAGCCTGGGTGACGACCTGCCCGAGCAAGACCCGCTGGCAGCGCCGCTGCTGGACGAATCTGTGGCCCAGCAACCTGTAGTCGAAGAGCCGGTACTGGATGAACCCGTGCTGGAATCGGCTCAGCCCGAAGACGAGCCGTTTGCGGTGGACGCCGAGCTACAGGCCGACGCTGACGCCGAATTCGAGGCCATGCTGGCGCAGGCCGAGCCACAGCCCGCTGTGGACCTGTCCGACTTCGACCTCGACATCAGCGAGCCGGTTGCCCCGGCAGCCCCGGCTGCGGTCGACGAAACCCCGGTGGATGTCGCCGCCGAGTTGGCTGCCTTCGACAGCGAGCCAGCGTTCGACCCGCTTTCCGAGTTCGATCTGCCATCCGACTTCGATCTTTCGCTGTCGCTGGAAGACGATTCGCCGGCAGCCAAGAGCTTTACCTCGGAGCTGGACGACGTCAACGCTGAGCTGGACAAGCTGTCGCAGAGCCTCGAGTCGCCGTCGCTGGAGCCGCATTTCACCAGCGAGGATGCGGCTGCCCAGCCCGAGCCCGAGCCACTGGACGACCTGGACTTCGACTTCTTCTCCGGAAGCGACGAAGTGGCCACAAAGCTTGACCTGGCCCGCGCCTATATCGACATGGGCGACAACCAGGGCGCACGCGACATTCTCGATGAAGTGGTCAAGGATGGCGACGACAGCCAGCGTCAGGAGGCCGAGGACATGCTCTCCCGGCTGGTCTGAGGTTGCCTGCTCCGGCCTCTTCGCGGGTAAACCCGCTCCCACAGGTTCATCACAGGTCCGAATTCTGTGCGGGCCCTGTGGGAGCGGGTTTACCCGCGAAGAGGCCCTGAAAGGCAGTGCATATTCAACGGCAGCCCTACACGGCTGCCGTTGTCGTTATAATCCCCGCCATTCCGTACACCCCCACAGGTTTCATGCTCTTGGACATCATCGACACCGCCGCCGCCGAGTCCGCGGCCGAAGGCTACTCCCGCATCGCCCTGGGCGTGGAATACAAAGGCGCGCGCTACCGTGGCTGGCAGCGCCAGGCCAGTGGCGTGCCCAGTGTCCAGCAGGCCCTGGAGCAGGCGCTGTCCAAGGTGGCCAACGAGCCCATCTCGGTAATCTGCGCCGGGCGCACCGACGCCGGTGTGCATGGCTGCGGGCAGATCGTGCACTTCGACACCCGCGCCGTGCGCGATGAGCGCGCCTGGACCATGGGCACCAACTTCAACCTGCCCCATGACATCAGCGTGGTCTGGTCGCGGCCGATGCCGGCCGACTTCCATGCCCGCTTCAAGGCCTGCGCCCGGCGTTACCGCTACGTCATCTACAACGACCCGATCCGCCCGGCCCATCTGGCCGAGGAAGTCACCTGGAACCACCGCCCGCTGGATGTCGAACGCATGGCCGAAGCCGCGCAGTACCTGCTTGGTACCCATGACTTCAGTGCCTTCCGCGCCAGCCAGTGCCAGGCCAAGTCGCCGATCAAGCACATCTACCATCTGCGCGTCACCCGCCATGGCCAGATGATCGTGCTGGACGTGCGCGCCACGGCTTTCCTGCACCACATGGTGCGTAACATTGCCGGTGTACTGATGACCATCGGTGCCGGAGAGCGCCCGGTCACCTGGGCGCGTGAGGTGCTGGAAGGGCGCAACCGCCGCGAAGGTGGGGTCACGGCGCACCCATACGGCCTCTACCTGGTGCAGGTGGAGTACCCCGAGGAGTACGCGCTGCCCAAGCGTTACATCGGTCCACACTTTTTGACCGGTTACGAAGCATTGGCAGACTGACGGGCGAAAAGTCATTTGCTAACATCCGGCCTTTCACCGTAACAAGCAGGGTTAGCTGTCCATGAGCAATGTTCGCAGCAAGATCTGCGGGATTACCCGCATCGAAGACGCACTGGCCGCTGCCGAAGCGGGGGCCGATGCCATCGGCTTCGTCTTCTATGCCAAGAGCCCGCGCGCCGTGGACGTGCGCCAGGCGCGGGCGATCATTGCCGAGCTGCCGCCGTTCGTGACCACGGTCGGTTTGTTCGTCAATGCTTCGCGCTGCGAGCTGAACGAGATTCTCGAAGTGGTTCCGCTGGACCTGCTACAGTTCCACGGCGACGAAACCCCACAGGACTGCGAAGGCTACCACCGCCCCTGGATCAAGGCCCTGCGCGTACGCCCGGGCGACGACCTGGAGGCGGCCTGCCGGCTTTACGCTGGTGCCCGCGGCATTCTGCTGGACACCTACGTGCCGGGCGTACCCGGAGGCACCGGTGAAGCGTTCGACTGGTCGCTGGTGCCTGCGCGCCTGAGCAAGCCGATCATTCTGGCGGGCGGGCTGTCTGCCGACAATGTCGGCCAGGCCATCGCCCAGGTACGGCCGTACGCGGTGGATGTCAGTGGCGGCGTGGAGCAAGCCAAGGGCATCAAGGATGCGGCGAAGATCGAGGCCTTCATGCGTGCGGTGAAACAGGCGTGATGGCAGATGTGACGGCTGGCTGCGCGCCATCGTCCATAGCTTTCGCAGCCCTGCGGGGCAGCCGCCTGCGCCTGTGGCGGCAACACAACACATTAGCGGTGGGGTGGCGCGCTGGTAGTCCTGGCGGCCGGTCCATCATCGTTTCATAAAAGATTTTGAGCTCAAGGGCAGGGTAGGGCCGGCGACACCGGACCACGCCTGCCAATACTGGAGAAAGAAAGCATGAGCAACTGGTTAGTCGACAAACTGATCCCTTCGATCATGCGTTCCGAGGTGAAGAAGAGCTCGGTGCCTGAAGGCCTGTGGCACAAATGCCCGGCCTGCGAGGCCGTGCTGTATCGTCCGGAGCTGGAAAAGACCCTGGATGTCTGCCCCAAGTGCAACCACCACATGCGCATCGGCGCACGTGCGCGCATCGACATCTTCCTCGACGCCGATGGCCGTGCCGAACTGGGCGCCGACCTGGAGCCGGTCGATCGCCTGAAGTTCCGTGATGGCAAGAAGTACAAGGACCGCCTGGCTGGCGCGCAGAAGCAAACCGGCGAGAAGGACGCCCTGATCTCCATGAGCGGCACCCTGATGGGCATGCCGATCGTGGTCAGCGCCTTCGAGTTCTCGTTCATGGGCGGCTCCATGGGTGCCATCGTCGGCGAGCGCTTCGTGCGCGCGGCCAACTATGCCCTGGAGCACCGCTGCCCGATGGTCTGCTTCTCCGCCTCGGGCGGTGCACGCATGCAGGAAGCGCTGATCTCGCTGATGCAGATGGCCAAGACCTCGGCCGTGCTGGCGCGCCTGCGCGAAGAAGGCATCCCGTTCATCTCGGTACTGACCGACCCTGTGTACGGTGGTGTCTCCGCCAGCCTGGCCATGCTCGGTGACGTGATCGTCGGCGAGCCGAAGGCACTGATCGGCTTCGCCGGCCCGCGCGTGATCGAGCAGACCGTGCGCGAGAAGCTGCCGGAAGGCTTCCAGCGCAGTGAGTTCCTGCTGGAGCACGGCGCCATCGACCTGATCATCTCTCGTGGCGAGCTGCGCCCGCGTCTGGCCCGCCTGCTGGCGCAGATGACTGGCCAGGAAACCCCGGAGCAAGCGCGTGAGGCGGCTGCCGTCGCGTGATGAAACAACGATCCCTGGGCGAATGGCTCGCCTACCTCGAGCAGTTGCACCCCTCGGCCATCGACATGGGCCTGGAGCGGTCGCAGAAGGTGCTTGCCCGGCTGGCGCTAGGCAAGCTGGCGCCACGTGTGGTGACGGTGACCGGCACCAACGGCAAGGGCTCGACCTGTGCCTTCGTGGCCTCGCTGCTGCGTGCCCAGGGGTTGAAGGTTGGCGTGTACAGCTCGCCGCACCTGTTGCGTTACAACGAGCGGGTGCTGATCGATGGCCAAGAGGCCAGCGATGAGCGCCTGTGCGAAGCCTTCGCCGCCGTCGAGGCGGCGCGGGGCGAAATTTCCCTGACCTACTTCGAGATGGGCACTCTGGCCGCGTTCTGGTTGTTCTACCAGTCGCAGCTGGATGCCGTGGTACTGGAGGTGGGGCTTGGTGGCCGCCTGGACACCGTGAACGTGGTGGATGCCGACCTGGCCCTGGTGACCAGCATCGGCGTCGATCATGTCGATTACCTGGGTGATACCCGCGAGCTGGTGGCCTTCGAGAAGGCAGGCATCTTCCGTCAGGGCAAGCCGGCACTGTGCGGTGACCTGGATCCGCCTCAGCCGCTGCTGGACAAGGCCGCCGAACTGGCTGCGCCGATGTTCCTGCGTGGTCGTGACTTCGACCTGGCCATTGCCGATGGCAGCTGGAACTGGCGGGGTACTGCGGCTGATGGAGCGCCGGTAGAGCTGCTTGGCCTGCCTTTGCTCGACCTGCCCATGGAAAACGCCACGCTGGCCCTGCAGGCCTACCTGCTGATGGGGCTGCCCTGGGACGCCGGCCAGATTCGCCAGGCGCTGCTGGATACCCGAATCACGGGTCGCCTCGACCGTCGCCAGCTGAGCTGGCAGGGCAAGCCGGTGGAACTGTTGCTGGATGTCGGGCACAACCCGCACGCCGCGGAGTACCTGGCCCGGCGCCTGGCGGCCCGGCCGCTGAAGGGGCGCCGCCTGGCGGTGTTCGGCCTGCTCGCCGACAAGGACCTGGACGGTGTTGTCGCGCCGCTGCAGGGGCTGGTCGACGACTGGGCAGTGGCGCCACTGGATACCCCGCGCAGCCGCCCGGCTGCGGAGCTGGCCACGGCCTTGACGAACGTCGGCGCCGCGGTGAAGTCTTATGCCAGCGTCGATGCTGCCCTTGAAGGGCAATGCGCGCAGGCAACGGCGGATGACCAGATCTTGCTGTTCGGTTCGTTTTTCTGTGTTGCCCAGGCACTGGAATGGCTGGAGCGGCACGCCCAGGAGGGTGGAGTAGATGGCAGTGCTGGATAAAGGGATGAAACAGCGCATGGTGGGTGCGTTGGTGCTGGTGGCGCTGGCGGTGATTTTCCTGCCGATGCTGTTCACCCGCGAGGACGAGATGCGTCAGGTGCGCGTCGATGCCCCGCAGGCGCCGGCCATGCCAAGCCTGCCGGAAGTGAAGGTGGAGCCGGTCGCCGTGCCGGAGCCGCAGGCCATTGCGCAAGAGCCGCAACAGCCACCGGTGGTGGTGGACGAGTCCACCGCGCCGGCGAGCACGCCCAGCCAGCCGATTGCACCGTCACCGCAGACCCAGCCTCAAGTGCAGGTGCAGCCCCAGCCTCAGCCTGCCAAGCCGCAGGCGCCTGTGGCCAAGGTCGAGCCTCAGCCGGCAGCCAAGCCGGCCGCGCCGACGGCGCCATCGAAGATCGACGTCAATGGCCTGCCGGTCAGCTGGTCGATCCAGTTGGCCAGCCTGTCCAACCGTGCCGGGGCCGAAAAGCTGCAGCAAACCTTGCGTAGCCAGGGTTACAACGCCTATATCCGCTCGGCGGGTGGCATGAACCGCGTGTACGTGGGGCCGCTGATCGAGCGGGCCGAGGCTGAGCGCGTGCGCGACGCCATCAACCGCCAGAACAGCCTCAATGGCTTCGTGGTGCGCTTCCAGCCTGAGCGCAGCTGAGTCTGGCTGACTCGGGCCCTTGTAGGAGCGGCCTTGTGTCGCGATCGGGCCGCATGGCGGCCCCAGCGATTTTGGCTGTGTCCGAGATCCTTGGGGCCGCTGTGCGGTCCGATCGCGACACAAGGCCGCTCCTACAGAAGTGCGCATGCTAATCCACCCGACATTCCGCTTACTCCCAGCCCGCCGCTCTGTTAAAATGCGCCGCCTCAAACGTCTGCAGGCAGCACCGTGGCATTTACCTTGGTTGATTGGGCGATCATCGCGATCATCGCCGTCTCCACACTGATCAGTCTCAAGCGCGGCTTCGTCAAGGAAGCCTTGTCCTTGCTCATCTGGATCATTGCCGGTGCGGTTGCCTGGATGTTCGGCGGTTCGCTCTCGGTGTATCTTGAAAGCTACATCCAGACGCCGTCGATGCGCGTCATCGCCGGCTGCGCCATTCTTTTCGTCGCCACCTTGCTGGTGGGGGCCATGATCAACTTCCTCATCGGCGAGCTGATTCGCGTGACCGGGCTGTCCGGCACCGATCGTTTCCTGGGCATGGCCTTCGGCGCCGCGCGCGGGGCCCTGCTGGTGGTGGTGGCCATCGGGCTGATCAGCCTGGGGCCGGTTCAACAAGACACCTGGTGGCAGGAATCACGCCTGATACCACAATTTCTCTTGGTTGCCGACTGGTCGAAAAACCTGATCCTGGGTTTTACCGGCCAGTGGACACCCAGTGGGCTGATCGGCACTCCAGCTGATCTTCCGTTCAAGGAACAGTTGCTCGGGCCGGCAAAGCCCTGAGCACTATTCACTCAAGTTTCGTCAAAGTAGGGGTTGCGTCGCATGTGTGGCATCGTCGGTATCGTCGGTAAGTCGAACGTCAATCAGGCGCTGTATGACGCGCTTACGGTCCTCCAGCACCGCGGCCAGGACGCTGCCGGTATCGTGACCAGCCATGACGGCCGGTTGTTCCTGCGCAAGGATAATGGCCTGGTGCGCGACGTGTTCCAGCAGCGCCACATGCAGCGCCTGGTCGGCAGCATCGGTATCGGCCACGTGCGCTACCCGACGGCGGGCAGCTCGACCTCTGCCGAGGCGCAGCCGTTCTACGTCAACTCGCCGTATGGCATCACCCTGGCACACAACGGCAACCTGACCAACGTCGAGCAGCTGGCCAAGGAGATCTACGAGTCCGACCTGCGCCACGTCAACACCAACTCCGACTCGGAAGTACTTCTGAACGTGTTCGCCCATGAGCTGGCGGTGCGTGGCAAGCTGCAGCCGACCGAAGAAGACGTGTTCGCCGCGGTTTCCCACGTGCACAGCCGCTGCGTTGGCGGTTACGCCGTGGTGGCGATGATCACCGGCTACGGCATCGTCGGCTTCCGCGACCCCAACGGCATCCGCCCGGTGGTGTTCGGCCAGCGTCACACCGACGAAGGCGTGGAATACATGATTGCTTCGGAAAGCGTGGCCCTGGACGTCCTCGGCTTCACCCTGATCCGCGACCTGGCGCCGGGCGAAGCGGTGTACATCACCGAAGAAGGCCAGTTGTACACCAAGCAGTGCGCCGAAGCACCAAAGCTGCAGCCGTGCATCTTCGAGCATGTCTACCTGGCCCGTCCGGACTCGATCATGGATGGTGTGTCGGTGTACAAGGCCCGTCTGCGCATGGGTGAAAAACTGGCCGACAAGATCATGCGCGAACGTCCCGAGCATGACATCGACGTGGTCATCCCGATCCCGGACACCAGCCGCACCGCGGCCCTGGAGCTGGCCAACCGTCTGGGCGTGAAGTTCCGCGAAGGTTTCGTCAAGAACCGCTACATCGGCCGTACCTTCATCATGCCAGGCCAGGCCGCGCGCAAGAAATCGGTACGCCAGAAGCTCAATGCCATCGAACTGGAGTTCCGCGGCAAGAACGTGATGCTGGTGGACGACTCGATCGTGCGCGGCACCACCTGCAAGCAGATCATCCAGATGGCCCGTGAAGCCGGCGCCAAGAACGTCTACTTCTGCTCCGCAGCTCCTGCCGTGCGCTACCCCAACGTCTACGGCATCGACATGCCGAGTGTTCACGAACTGATCGCCCACAACCGTACCACCGAACAGGTGGCCGAGTTGATTGGCGCCGACTGGCTGGTCTACCAGGACCTGCCGGACCTGATCGACTCGGTCGGTGGCGGCAAGATCAAGATCGATCAGTTCGATTGTGCGGTGTTCAACGGTGAGTATGTCACTGGCGATATCGACGAAGCCTACCTCGACCGCATCGAGCAGGCTCGTAACGACCTGGCCAAGGCCAAGAACCAGGCGGTCAGTGCGATCATCGACCTCTACAACAACTGATTTCGGGAGCGACGGCATGACGGATCAATGGGATGCCGGACGACTGGACAGTGACCTCGAGGGTGTCGGTTTCGACACCCTGGCGGTGCGCGCTGGTCAAAACCGTACACCGGAGGCCGAGCACAGCGAAGCGCTGTTCCTGACCTCCAGCTATGTGTTCCGCACGGCTGCCGATGCGGCCGCACGCTTTGCCGGCGAAACGCCGGGGAACGTCTATTCGCGCTACACCAACCCGTCGGTGCGTGCCTTCGAGGAGCGCCTGGCGGCCATGGAAGGCGCCGAGCAGGCTGTGGGCACCTCCACCGGCATGGCGGCGATCCTCGCCGTGGTGATGTCGCTGTGCAGTGCCGGTGACCATGTGCTGGTGTCGCAGAGTGTGTTCGGCTCGACCATCAGCCTGTTCGAGAAGTACTTCAAGCGCTTTGGCGTGCAGGTGGACTACGTGCCACTGGTCGACCTCGCCGGCTGGGAAAAGGCCATCAAGGCCAATACCAAGCTGCTGATCGTCGAATCGCCGTCCAACCCGCTGGCAGAGCTGGTCGACATCACCGCGCTCAGCGAAATCGCCCATGCCCACGGCGCCATGCTGGTGGTGGACAACTGCTTCAGCACCCCGGCGCTGCAGCAGCCGCTGAAGCTGGGTGCTGACATTGTGTTCCACTCGGCCACCAAGTTCATCGACGGCCAGGGCCGCTGCATGGGTGGCGTGGTTGCCGGCCGTGCCGAGCAGATGAAAGAAGTGGTGGGCTTCCTGCGTACCGCAGGCCCCACCCTCAGCCCGTTCAACGCCTGGATCTTCACCAAGGGTCTGGAAACCCTGCGCCTGCGCATGCGTGCGCACTGCGAAAGCGCCCAGCTGCTGGCCGAATGGCTGGAGCAGCAGGAGGGCGTGGAGAAGGTGCATTACGCCGGCCTGCCGAGCCACCCGCAGCACGAACTGGCCAAGCGCCAGATGAGTGGCTTCGGTGCGGTGGTCAGCTTCGAGGTGAAGGGTGGCAAAGAAGGCGCCTGGCGCTTCATCGACGCTACCCGGGTGATTTCCATCACCACCAACCTGGGTGACAGCAAGACCACCATCGCCCACCCGGCCACCACCTCCCACGGTCGCCTGACGCCGCAGGAGCGTGAAGCCGCGGGTATCCGCGACAGCCTGATCCGGGTTGCCGTGGGCCTGGAAGATGTGGCCGACCTGCAGGCCGACCTGGCGCGCGGGTTGGCGGCACTGTGATTGAAATCCGCGGCGGTACGCCCGGCCATAACGGCCGGGTAGCCCTGGTGACCGGTGCCGCACGCGGCATCGGCCTGGGTATTGCCGCCTGGTTGATCTGCGAAGGCTGGCAGGTGGTGCTCAGCGACCTTGACCGCCAGCGCGGCGCAAAGGCGGCCAAGGCGCTGGGTGACAATGCCTGGTTCATCACCATGGACGTTGCCGACGAGGCCCAGGTCAGCGCCGGGGTGTCGGAGGTGCTGGGGCAGTTTGGTCGCCTGGACGCGCTGGTGTGCAATGCGGCCATCGCCAACCCGCACAACCAGACCCTGGAAAGCCTGAGCCTGGCGCAGTGGAACCGGGTGCTGGCGGTCAACCTCAACGGCCCGATGCTGCTGGCCAAGCATTGTGCGCCGTACCTGCGTGCGCACAATGGGGCGATCGTCAATCTCACGTCCACCCGGGCGCGGCAATCCGAACCCGATACCGAGGCCTACGCAGCGAGCAAGGGCGGGCTGGTGGCCTTGACCCATGCCTTGGCCATGAGCCTGGGCCCGGAGATTCGCGTCAATGCGGTGAGCCCGGGCTGGATCGATGCCCGTGATCCGTCGCAGCGCCGTGCCGAGCCGTTGACCGAGGCGGACCATGCCCAGCACCCGACGGGCAGGGTAGGGACGGTGGAAGACGTGGCGGCCATGGTTGCCTGGCTGTTGTCTCGGCAAGCGGCGTTCGTCACCGGCCAGGAGTTCGTGGTCGATGGCGGCATGACCCGCAAGATGATCTACACCTGAGCCTTGTGCATATCTTGTACCGGCCTCTTCGCGGGTTTACCCGCGAAGAGGCCGCCACAGGCAACCGCACCGCTTTTGCGCTTTTCTGAAAAAAATTCAATGGGGCTATTGACTTAGCTTCGCCACCTGCGTAAATTTCGCGGCCTCAGCGAAGCAAACGCAACAAGCAACATCGCGAGGGTGATTAGCTCAGCCGGGAGAGCATCTGCCTTACAAGCAGAGGGTCGGCGGTTCGATCCCGTCATCACCCACCACTTCCTGAGATGTTCCTGGTGCTTCAGGTTTCGCAAGAAACCGATAGCCAGAGAGGAACGCACTGCGCAGCGGTAGTTCAGTCGGTTAGAATACCGGCCTGTCACGCCGGGGGTCGCGGGTTCGAGTCCCGTCCGCTGCGCCATTTTTCAGTATCAGATGGGTGCCTGGCACCGGTCTGAAGCCACAAGGTAAACGCCTTAGGCTGATCCCAGTTTCAATCGGGCGAAAGCCTGAACGATACGCAGCGGTAGTTCAGTCGGTTAGAATACCGGCCTGTCACGCCGGGGGTCGCGGGTTCGAGTCCCGTCCGCTGCGCCATCTTCGTTTCAAGGTCCTTGAACACCTTGAAGCAAACACAAAAGAAGCGATCACGTCATCGCTTTTTTTGTGCCTGTCCTGAGGCCATCACGCCGGAAGGGTAGACCCAGGTTTCAATCGGGCGCAAGCCTGAATGATACGCAGCGGTAGTTCAGTCGGTTAGAATACCGGCCTGTCACGCCGGGGGTCGCGGGTTCGAGTCCCGTCCGCTGCGCCATCTTCGCTTCGAGGCCCCTTGAACGTCTCGAAGCAACGAGAAAGCGACCTTAGGGTCGCTTTTTTCGTTTCTGCGTCTGGCAATTGCCGCCCTTGACCCAGATTTACACGAACCTGACAGACTCTTCACCGATCAGCGGTTCCTGTGCCTGCCTGCTGTGTTGCACAATAGGCACCTTCTTGACTTACCCGGAATTCGCAATGACCAGATCTTCCGTCTTTGGTGCGCTCGGGCTGGCCCTGGTGCTGGCGGGCGTGACCGGTTGTTCCTCGAAAAAAGCCGCCGTCTACGAGCACGAGAACTTCGATGACTCGGGCACCTTCTCGCGCAGCTTCCCGGTGAGCGATGCCGGCTCCTGCGAGGCCGCCCGACGCGCCTTGCTCAGCCAAGGTTACATCATCACCAGCAGCGGCGCCAACCAGGTGGTGGGCAACAAGAGCTTCCAGCAGAACAGCGAGAACCACCTGCAGATCAGTTTCAACGTCACCTGTGCGCCGGATGTGAGCGACGAGCAGCGTTCGACCATGTTCGCCAACGCCTTGCAGGACCGCTACGCGCTGAAAAAGTCCAACACCTCCGCCAGCCTGGGGGTTGGTGTACTGGGGTCGGTATCGATGCCGATCGGCTCCAGCGACGACTCGATGGTCAAGGTGGCCAGCGAGACTGTGACAGCGGCGCAGTTCTATGATCGCTATTTCGCCTTGGTTGAGAGCTACTTGCCAAAGCCCAAGGCTAGGCAGGAGAGCAAGGCCAAGGTCGAGGAGCCCGCACCGCAGGTCGACGCGCCAGCGGCTGCCTTGGGGCTGCCGGAGCCGGCCGCCGCAGCGCCGGTGGCACCGGCCCCGGTTGCTGAGCCTTTGGTTGATGCGGCGCCAGCCCCGGCCCCTGTAGCCCCGGCCAGCGAGGCGGTAGCAGCGCCGGTGCTGGATGACAGCCAGGGCTCGCAGCCAGTGGCACCGCCGGCTGAGGCTGCGCCTATTGAAGTACAACAGCAAGCACAGCCTGCCGAGGCCGCTGAGCCCGCGTCCCCCGCCCTCTGATGGCTTGCCTGTAGGGGTAAACCGCTCCCACAGGTACTGCGCAGTTCTCAACATCTGCGCAGTACCGCCATGGGGCAAAATCCTCCGTGCCCATGAACTTGGCCCTGTGCTGTGCAACTGCCCCGGTGCGAACAGCTTACGGAGGTCCCCAAGGCGCGCTGCGGCTTGGCGAAGCCTTCCCAATTCGCTTTTTTCTGGATCGACATCTACAAGGCGTACTTCTTGGCCCCGGCAACACAGATGACAGCCCCCAGCGTCACCACAAGCATCATCCAGCTGACCTGTTCGTGCAGCAGCAACGCTGCCAGCCCAAGCCCCATGAACGGCTGAAAGAGTTGCAACTGGCCCACTGCTGCAATGCCACCCTGGACCAGCCCTCGGTACCAGAACACAAAACCGATCAGCATGCTGAACAGTGAAACGTAGCCGAGGCTGAACCACGCAGGGGCGCTTACTTTGGCGAAGGCATCTGGTGTCGGAAGATTAGTGATTGTCAGTAGTAGCATCAGCGGCAACGCCACCAGCAACGCCCAACTGATCACCTGCCAACCCCCCAACGTCCGCGACAGGCGCGCCCCTTCGGCATAACCCAACCCACAGACGATGACCGCCGCCATCATCAGCAAATCGCCCAGCGCCGATGCCTCCCCACCATTCATAAGCGCATATCCAACGACGATTCCGGCACCCGTCAACGAGAACAACCAGAACAGTGGCCGAGGTCGCTCACCGCCCCGCAGCACGGCAAACCCTGCGGTACACAGCGGCAGCAGCCCGACAAAGACAATGGAATGCGCAGAGGTTACATGCTGCAGGGCCAGTGCCGTCAGCAGCGGGAAACCGATTACCACGCCCAACGCTGTTACCGCCAATGACCACAGGTCACCGCGTTCAGGGCGAGGCTGGCGCAGCACAAGCAAGAAAAGCGCCCCCAACAGAGCGGCAATCGTTGCCCTGGCACAGGTCAGGAACGTCGGTTCGAAGGCCGTCACTGCCACACGGGTGGCCGGCAGCGAGCCGGCGAAGATGGCGACGCCTATAAAGCCGTTGATCCATCCGCTTGTTGATTTTTCCATCGCCCAGTCCTCGATAAGTCTGGGTTCAGTACATCACTGACGCGCTCACCAAGGCCATGTACAATCCAATACAGTTTGACCGAACTGTTATGCACATTAATCCAGCACAGTTGAGGGTGCGATGAAACGCAGTGGAACGCTGATTCGGACCGTCATGGGTGAGGTGCAGGCGAGGATAGCCTCCCGGACCTACACACCCGGTACGCGGATCCCTTCGGTCCGGGCAATGGCGCAGGCCATGCAGGTATCGGTTTCTACCGTACTTGAGGCCTATGAACGGTTGATGGCAGAGGGGGTGCTCAGCGCCCGCCCTGGCTCTGGCTACTACGTGGCAGGGCCCGTGGCGCCCTTGGCACTGACCGAACTCGGCCCCAGGCTCGATCGTGAGGTCGACCCGCTGTGGATCTCGCGCCAGTCTCTTGAAACCTCCAGCGATGCGCTGAAACCAGGGTGCGGGTGGCTGCCTGCCTCCTGGATGTACGAAGCCGGCATGCGTAAAGCGCTGCGAGTCGCTGCCCGTTCCGACACGGTAAAACTGGCCGAGTACGCTTCGCCGCTCGGGCATCCGCCGCTCAGGCAGTTCCTGTCGCGACGGCTGGCTGGCATCGGCATCGAAGCCCCGCTGGAACAGATCATGCTCACCGAATCGGGCACCCACGCCATCGACCTGATTTGCCGTTTTCTGCTGGAACCGGGGGACACGGTCCTGGTCGACGACCCCTGCTATTTCAATTTTCACGCACTGCTCAAAGCCCACAGGGTGAACATTGTCGGGGTACCCTACACGCAGACAGGCCCGGACATCGAGGCGTTCGGCGCAGCCCTGCTCAGGCACGCACCCAGGTTGTACATCACCAATTCCGGCATCCACAACCCAACCGGGGCCAGCCTGTCCCCGGTCACCGCGCACAGGCTGCTGAAGCTGGCCGACACCTCTAGCCTGGTGATCGTGGAGGACGACATCTTCGCTGATTTCGAGAATACGCCCGCGCCACGGCTGTCTGCCTTCGACGGCCTCTCGCGTGTGATTCAGATAGGCAGCTTTTCCAAGACCATCTCTGCTTCAATCCGATGCGGCTACATCGCCGCCCGTGGTGAATGGATCGAGAGCCTGGTCGACCTGAAGATCGCGACCACCTTCGGCGGCGGACGCTTGGCCGCGGACATCATCTATCAAGCGATTACGGATAGCGGGTACCGAAAACACATGGAAGGTGTCCGCCACCGGTTAGGCGAGGCAATGGACAGAACGGTGCCGAGGCTTCAGGCCATTGGTATCAAGCCGTGGATAATTCCCCAGGCAGGCATGTACCTCTGGTGCCAGCTCCCTCAAGGCAAGGATGCAGCAACGCTGGCCAGGACCTGCCTGAATGAAGGTGTAGTGCTGGCGCCCGGTAATGCGTTCAGCCAATCCATGACGGCGGGGGATTTCCTGCGCTTCAACGTTGCTCAATCGGGTGACGGCAAACTCTACGAAGTGTTGAAAAGGGCGCTGAGTGCGCAGTCGCCAGAGCACTTAGTGCCTGGCTGAGCTTATCATGGGGCACACCTGCGGCGACAGAAATGGCTATGGCATGCTTGCGCACTGCACGAGGGAGCGCAGCCAGCACTGCGCACGCGTAGTTCGGCTTGGGCCTGCCGTCTAAAGCCTGCATGACCTACAAACGGCTAATATCAAGTAGCACGGGGCTAACGATTGCTGGGCACCGGATCATAAGCTTGTCATGATTCCTTCATCCTTCCTGCCTAGGGTGAGGCGACAGTTACCAGGAAAAATGAATGAAGAGGGCTTAGGGCTATGGACGAATACCAAGAAGAACTTCTCGAATTCCAGGCTTATGAACTGGACACCCCGGAACCGGCTGACGACGCTACAGAGCTCTAGCCTGCCCGCCGCTGGCTGCGGCGAAACTCTCCCGGTGTAAGGCCCGTCCAGCGCTTGAACGCGCGCTGGAAGGCCTCGGCCGACGCAAACCCCAGCAGATAGGCAATCTCGCCGAAGGCCAACTCCGTATCGCGAATATAGGTCTCGGCCAGGTCGCGCCGTGTTTCACTGAGCAGGTCGCGAAAGCGCGTGCCTTCCTCGGCCAGTTTGCGGCGCAAGGTCCAGGTCGGCAGTTGCAGGTGCAGCGCCACTTCTTCCAGGTCCGGTTCACGGCCACCATTGAGCAACGGGCCCAGCAGGTGGGTAATGCGCTCACCCAGGCTGCGCACCCGCGTACGCTGCAGCATTTCCGCCTCGCACAGCTGTAGCAGGTGCTGCCAGGTGCTCGGGCAATGCCTGGGGTTGGCCAGCTGCAGCGTGGCCCGGCTCAGGCGCAGCTGGTTACCAGCGGCCGCGAACTGCACGGGCGTGCTGCACAGCGGCTGGTAGCGCGCGGCATAAGCGGGTGCGGCGAACTCGATGTCCATATGTTCGGCCTGCACCGCCGTACCGGCCAGGTCGGCAAGCTGGGCGAGCCATCCGGCAAGTAGCGAATCGACCACGAAACGGTTGTAGGCGTTGTAGGGGCTGATGGAGTAGAAGCGCAGCCAGGCGCCCTGGGCATCTTCCTGAAAACTGGAGTGGCCTCGGTAGTTGGCCGCATACAGCGGCTCAAAGCGCAACAGGGTACGTGCCGCCTCGCCCAGGTTCGGTGCCTGGGCAGCGGTGACCCCGGCCAGGCCGGCATGCGCCAGGCGGCTCAGGCGCCCCATGTGCAGGCCCAGTGCGGCCTCGCCGCACAGCTCGATGGCAGCGTGCCCAAGGTGCATGTAGCGCGGGATCGACAAGCGCGCACCGGCTTCGCCCAGGCGTGCCGCGTCCAGGCCATAGCGGCGCAGCAGCGGCTCGGGGTCGTGGCCCAGTTCACGCAGGGCCTCGGTCAGCGGCTGGACAAAACCAACCGACAGGTCACCCAGGCGCACGCGGGGGCGGGCCATGGGCTTACAACCACAGGTTCAACAGGCGGGCTCCAGGGCTGGGGGGGCCTGCCAGCAATTCACCCGCCTGGCGGGCAAAGCCCTGGCCGTCGCTGCCCTGTTCCCAGAACTGCCCACGCATGAACACGCTCATGCTGCTGACGCTGGTTCCGGCCGATTGGGTCAGTCGCTGCCATGCAGCCTGTTCGCTGACTTCGCCGCGCCGCAAGGGCAGCCCGGCGCTGGCATCCTGATGGCGATTGCCGCGCCAGGGCGCTTGCCAGCTGCCCTTGCCGCTGAGGAACACCGGGTTGGCGATCAGTTGTACTGCCTGTTGGGCCAGTTGTTGGTGGTTTTCCGGGTACCAGCTGTCGCTGCCCACCAGCACGCCCAGGCGCCCGGCAGGGGTTTGCAATACCTGCAGCGGGTGCTGGCGGCCATCATGTACATAGCGGCGCATTTCGCTGTCGGGGAACTGCTGGCGTTGCGGTTGGCCCAGCAGCGAGCCGTCGCCGGCGAACACCACGCTGCTGTTGAACAGCGGGCCGCTGCCGGCATGCAGCACGCCCTGTTTCACGTAGGGGGCGGGCAGTACGATAGAGCCGGCCACCAGGGTGACATTGAATTCCTTGGCCAGGCCACCGAACAGTTGCTGGTAGTCCGCAGCCATCTGCTCGGCTTTCATGCGCAGGTGCGCGTCGGCGCGCCAGTCGTCCCCGTCGGCACGGAGCATGGCCAGGCCATAGCGCAGCGGGTTGCTCAGTTCCAGCCATTGCAGAGCTTCGCGGCTTTGCGTGACTTGATAAAGCTCGTTTTTTTCGCCACGCGCCCACAGCCAGGTGCCGATGTGCTCGGGTAGCACCACCACCGTGCGCGGGCCGACCAGCCCTTGGGTGCGGGCTTGCTCCAGGTAGGCCGCGAGCTTGCGGTGCAGGCGCTGCAGGTTCTGGTAGTCGCCCGGGAACAGCAGCGGTTCGACGCCAAGCAGGTTGCCGTGCTCGCCCGGCACGCCATGGTTCAGCGCCAGTTCGATGCGCAGGTCGGACAGGTAATGGCCTTCCGGGCGCTGCTGGGTCCAGAAACCGTAGCCGCAGAGGGCGGCGATCATCACCAGCGCCAGGGCGCTTGCCAGGAGTTTTCGCATGAAGCAGGACAGCGCCTTGGAAACAAGAGTTTCCTAGGGTAGTCGCGCTGTGCGCGAGGATCAATAACTTGTCAGTTTCGATCATTGAGCCCGTTCAAACGTCTGTTTAATGTCGCAGGCAGACAAACGACGGGGTCCGCCAGCCGGTGAGGCACCCGCATTCCGTGAATACGCCACCTGGGGACCTTTCCATGGCCGCCGACCGCTACCCGCACCTGCTCGCACCGCTGGACCTGGGCTTCACTACCTTGCGCAACCGCACCCTGATGGGCTCGATGCACACCGGCCTCGAAGAGCGCCCGGGCGGCTTCGAGCGCATGGCGGCGTACTTTGCCGAGCGCGCCCGCGGTGGTGTCGGCCTGATGGTTACCGGCGGCATCGCGCCCAACGATGAGGGTGGGGTGTATTCCGGGGCGGCCAAGCTCAGCACCGAGGAAGAAGCCGACAAGCACCGCATCGTCACCGAGGCGGTACACGCTGCCGGCGGCAAGATTTGCCTGCAGATCCTGCATGCCGGGCGCTACGCCTACAGCCCGCGCCAGGTGGCGCCCAGCGCGATCCAGGCGCCAATCAACCCGTTCAAGCCCAAGGAACTGGACGAGGCGGGTATCGAGAAGCAGATCGCCGACTTCGTCAATTGCGCGGTGCTGGCCCAGCGCGCCGGTTACGACGGCGTCGAGATCATGGGTTCGGAAGGCTACTTCATCAACCAGTTCCTCGCCGCCCACACCAACCACCGCACCGACCGCTGGGGTGGCAGTTATGAAAACCGCATGCGCCTGGCGGTGGAGATCGTCAGCCGGGTGCGCGGCGCGGTCGGGCCGAACTTCATCATCATCTTCCGCCTGTCGATGCTCGATCTCATCGAGGGCGGCAGCACCTGGGATGAAATCGAGCTGCTGGCCAAGGCCATCGAGAAGGCCGGCGCGACCTTGATCAATACCGGCATCGGCTGGCACGAAGCGCGTATACCGACCATTGCCACCAAGGTGCCGCGCGCGGCATTCAGCAAGGTCACCGCCAAGTTGCGCGGCGTGGTGAACATTCCGCTGATCACCACCAACCGCATCAATACTCCGGAGGTGGCCGAGGCGGTGCTGGCCGAAGGCGATGCCGACATGGTCTCGATGGCACGCCCGTTCCTGGCCGACCCGGACTTCGTCAACAAGGCCGCTGCCGGTCGCGGCGACGAGATCAACACCTGCATCGGCTGCAACCAGGCCTGCCTGGACCATACTTTCGGCGGCAAGCTGACCAGTTGCCTGGTCAACCCGCGTGCCTGCCACGAGACCGAGCTCAACTACCTGCCTGTGCGCACCGTGAAGCGCATTGCCGTGGTCGGCGCAGGCCCGGCCGGCCTGGCGGCGGCCACGGTGGCGGCCGAGCGCGGCCACGCGGTGACCCTGTTCGATGCCGCCAGCGAGATCGGCGGGCAGTTCAATGTGGCCAAGCGGGTACCGGGAAAGGAAGAGTTCCATGAAACCCTGCGTTACTTCCGCAACAAGGTCAAAAGCACGGGCGTGGACTTGCGCCTGAACACCCGGGTCAATGTGCAGTCCCTGGTGGACGGTGGCTACGACGAGATCATCCTGGCCACCGGCATCGCCCCGCGCACACCGGCCATCCCCGGTGTCGAGCATGCCAAGGTGCTCAGCTACCTCGACGTGCTGCTCGAGCGCAAGCCGGTGGGCAAGGCTGTCGCGGTGATTGGCGCGGGTGGCATCGGTTTCGACGTTTCCGAGTATCTGGTGCATCAGGGCGTTGCCACCAGCCAGGACCGTGAGGCGTTCTGGAAGGAGTGGGGTATCGACACCCATCTGCAGGCGCGTGGTGGCGTGGCCGGGATCAAGGCCGAGCCGCATGCCCCGGCGCGGCAGGTGTACCTGTTGCAGCGCAAGAAATCCAAGGTGGGTGACGGCCTGGGCAAGACCACTGGCTGGATTCACCGCACCGGGTTGAAGAACAAGCGGGTGCAGATGCTCAACAGCGTCGAGTACCTGGGCATCGACGATGCGGGCCTGCACATTCGCGTGGCCGATGGCGAGCCGCAGGTACTGGCGGTGGACAACGTAGTGATCTGTGCCGGGCAGGAACCGCTGCGCGAGCTGCAGGACGGGCTGGTGGCGGCGGGGCAGTCGGTGCACCTGATTGGTGGGGCCGATGTGGCGGCCGAGCTGGATGCCAAGCGGGCGATCAACCAGGGTTCGAGATTGGCGGCTGAGCTCTGAGATCGCCGGGGCCGCTTTGCGGCCCATCGCCGGCAAGCCGGGCTCCCACAGGTACAGCGTGATGCTTGAGGTTGGCGCTGTACCCGTGGGAGCCCGGCTTGCCGGCGATGGGCTGCAAAGCAGCCCCCAGGCCTTCACTGGTAAACTCGCGCGATGCAATTTGACCTCCCCCAACCCCCCTTGCAGCCCCTGATCCTGCCCTGGCTCCAACAAGCCCAGGTAGAAGCCGCCATCCTGCGCCTGGACCTGATCGATCCGCTGATCAGCGGCAACAAATGGTTCAAGCTACGCCATCACCTGCAACAGGCCAGCGCCAGCAACGCCTCGGGCCTGATCAGCCTCGGCGGCAACCATTCCAATCACCTGCACGCCCTGGCCGCTGCCGGCAAGCGCTTCGGCTTCGCCACCGCCGGCCTGCTGCGTGGTCACGCCCAGGACACGCCAACCGTGCGTGACCTGCAGGCGCTGGGTATGGAACTGCACTGGCTGGGCTATGGCGGCTACCGCGCACGAAACCAAGCGGGTTTCTGGGACCCTTGGCAGGCACGCTATCCGGGTTGGCACTGCATCCCCGAAGGGGGAGGCGGGCTTGCCGGTGCACAGGGCTGCGCGCTGATCATGCAGCAGGCACGGGCGCAGATCGCGGCACTGGGCTGGTCGGGCTACGACGCCTGGTGGCTGGCTGCCGGAACGGGGACTACCCTGGCCGGTCTGGTAATGGCCGAGGCGGGCGCACATGTGGTGCATGGTGCATTGGCGGTACCCAGGGACCATGGCGTGCCGGAGGCGGTAGCAGCACTGGCCGGCGCGCATGGCTACAAGCTGCACGACGCCTGCCGTGGCGGTTTCGGCAAATTCGACGCTGATCTGCTGGCGTTCATCGCTGATTGCGAGCGGCACACCGGCGTGCCGCTCGAAGCCCTCTACACAGGCAAGGCCCTGCTGGCCCTGCGTGAGCAGGTCGAGGCCGGGCTGTTCGCGCCCGGCACCCGCCTGATCGTGGTGCACACCGGCGGCCTGCAGGGCCGGCGCGGTTACTTGTAGGGCAGCATGCGCAGCAGCGTGTTGTCGCGCTGCACATAGTGGTGATAGAGCCCGGCCAGCGCGTGCAGGCCGATCAGCCAGTAGCCCCAGCTGCCGATGCGTTCATGCCAGCCTTTGATGAACTTGGCCTGATCCGGGTTCGGGCCGATCAGGTGCGGCAGCTCCAGGCCGAAGAACGGCACTGGTTTGTCGGCGGCGCTGAGGATCAGCCAGCCGGCCAGCGGCAGGATGATCATCAGCAGGTACAACGCCAGGTGCATCAGGTGCGCGAGGCCGGTCTGCCAGGCCGCAGGCTTGGGCACGATGGGTGGGGTCGGGCGGCTCAGGCGGATGGCCAGGCGCAACCAGACCAGCACGAACACGCTGAGCCCGAGCATGAAGTGCAGGTCCTTCATCAGGTTGCGTTCGACGCTGTCCTTGGGGAACAGGCCACGCAGTTCGATTAGGGCGTAGACAGCGGCCAGCAGCACCAGCATCAGCCAGTGCAGGGCAATGGACAGGCGCGCGTAATGGGTCGCGGGGGTGGATGAAACCATGATCGGTCCTCGTCATCAGGTCGGAATGGCGCTCTTGCCGGCGCTCAGGAAGTACTGTAATGGCTGCGGGGGAACAAATCTTTGCGCCAGGTCTGTGAAAATTGTGTTGTCTGCACCGGCCTCTTCGCGGGCAAGCCCGCGAAAGGGCCGGTACAGCTGGCATCATGCCTCGGGTGTAGATGGCCAACTGTCAGCCACCAGAAACACCCGCTCGGCCTCCTGCCACGCCCCGTCAGCCTCTTGCTCCAACCTCACCAGCAACTGCGCCGGAGCCTGCCGTTCCAGCACATGCAGCCACGCCGCAAACTGCTCCACCGCCCAGCACTCATGCGCCTCGACCCGCGCCGGCGCCAGCCAGGCATGCCGTTGCAGCGGCTGCCATTGCTCACCTTCGCCCATGACCCAGTCCCGCCGCCGCAGCCAGCGCCCGCGCAAGTGCTGCGGGTTGGCGCCCTGTGGTGGCTGCGCATGCCCGGGCCACGGGTAGAACAGATAGCCACCCAGCCACACATGCGCCTGCACCTGCTCCACCCCCAGCCGGGCCAGCACCTCGCGGCTGTGCGCCCCCGCCGACATGGGCAACTGGTGCCGTGCCAGGTGCGCCAGTTTGCTTCCCAGTCGGTCATGGCAGCCTGGCCCTAGCCAGGTGTCGGGGTCGTGCCCGGGGTGTTCCGGACCCAGGTACAGCTTGATGGCCAGTTCCAGGTGGTGCACACCATCGCGGTCGCGCAGCACCACATCCAGCTCGCCCAGGGTGCGCCCGCCTTCGCGAATCGCCAGGTTGGCTGCCAGCAGTTCGATGCCCGGGGCCTGGCCCAGGGCGAATTGCCACAGCCGTTCGTAGTAGTGCCCCAGGCGCCGGCTGCCTAGCTGCGCCAGCCAGTCGCGCAGTGGGCGATCATCGTCATCCAGCGCCCGCAGCCAGTCTGCCAGGCGCTGTGGCTGGTCCGCCCACAGGCTACCCGCCAGCGGGTGGCGCTGGGGGCAGGGCGGGGCGCTGAGCAACGGGGGCGACAGCAGGGCCCAGGCCAGGTCGCGCACGTTGGGGCGGCGTAGCTGCCGGGGCAGGTCGTGGAGCAGGGCGAATGGCATCATCCTGCGAGCATAGCCGGTTTGCCGCTACCCGGTGGTTTCGCCCATAATCGCGGCATAGTCACCCGCCGCAGAGCCTCGCAGGAGCCCCATGGAGCAATTTCGCAATATCGGTATCATTGGCCGCCTTGGCAGCTCCCAGGTGCTCGACACCATTCGCCGACTGAAAAAATTTCTTATCGAGCGCCACCTGCACGTGATCCTCGAGGACACCATCGCCGAAGTGTTGCCTGGCCATGGCCTGCAAACCTCCACCCGCAAGCTGCTGGGTGAGGTCTGTGACCTGGTCATCGTGGTCGGCGGCGACGGCAGCCTGCTGGGCGCCGCCCGCGCCCTGGCCCGGCACAACATTCCGGTGCTGGGCATCAACCGTGGCAACCTGGGCTTCCTCACCGACATCCGCCCCGACGAGCTGGAAGAGAAGGTCGCCGAAGTGCTCGACGGCCACTACCTGGTGGAAAACCGCTTCCTGCTGCAGGCCGAGGTACGCCGCCACAACGAAGCCATCGGCCAGGGTGATGCGCTGAACGATGTGGTGCTGCACCCGGGCAAGTCCACGCGCATGATCGAGTTCGAGATCTACATCGATGGCCAGTTCGTCTGCAGCCAGAAGGCCGACGGCCTGATCGTCGCCACCCCCACCGGCTCCACCGCCTACGCGCTGTCGGCCGGCGGCCCGATAATGCACCCCAAGCTCGACGCCATCGTCATCGTGCCGATGTACCCGCACACCCTGTCAGGCCGGCCGATCGTGGTCGACGGCAACAGCGAACTGAAGATCGTGGTGTCCAAGGACCTGCAGATCTACCCGCAGGTATCCTGTGACGGCCAGAACCACTTCACCTGTGCCCCCGGCGACACCATCACGGTGAGCAAGAAACCGCAGAAGCTGCGCCTGATCCACCCGCTGGACCACAATTACTACGAGGTCTGCCGCACCAAGCTCGGCTGGGGCAGCCGGCTGGGAAGCAGGGACGACTGATGCTCGATCCGGCGCGTAGTTTCGACATCATCGGTGACGTGCACGGTTGTGCGCTGACCCTTGAACGCCTGCTCGACGCCCTCGGTTACAAGCGTGTGGCAGGCGTGTGGCGCCACCCGCGGCGCCAGGCGCTGTTCCTTGGCGACATCGTCGACCGCGGGCCACGCATCCGCGAGGCGCTGCACATCGTCCACGACATGGTCGAGGCCGGCCAGGCGTTCTGCATCATGGGCAACCACGAGTACAACGCCCTGGGCTGGGTCACCCCGGCACTGCCTGGCAGCGGCAAGGCCTTTGTGCGCGAGCATACGCCACGCCACGCCCGGCTGATCGACGAAACCCTGACCCAGTTCGCCCACCACCCCGCTGACTGGCACGACTTCGTCAACTGGTTCTACGAATTGCCGCTGTTCGTCGACGCCGGGCGTTTCCGCCTGGTGCATGCCTGCTGGGACCCGCGGCTGATCGAGCCGCTGCGCCAGCAGTACCCCGACGGGCGTATCGACGAGCATTTCATCCAGGCCTCGGCGGTGAACGGCAGCTTTGCCGCCACCGTGTGCAACCGCCTGCTGCGCGGTACCGACATGCGCCTGCCGGACGGCCTGACCCTCACCGGTGGCGACGGCCTGACCCGTGCCTTCTTCCGTACCAAGTTCTGGGAAGAAGACCCGCAAACCTACGGTGACATCGTGTTCCAGCCAGACGCCCTGCCCGCGGAAGTGGCCAGCACCCCGCTCAGTCACAGCCAGAAGAACGCCTTGCTGCGCTATGCCGAAGACGAGCCCATGCTGTTCGTCGGCCATTACTGGCGCAGCGGCCGCCCGGCGCCGATCCGCGCCAACCTGGCCTGCCTGGACTACAGCGCCGTGCTCTACGGCAAGCTGGCAGCCTACCGGCTGGATGATGAAACCCGCATCGACCCGCACAAGTTCGTCTGGGTCGACGTCGACCGCCCACAGGCCAACCAATGAACATTATCGAAGTGATGCGCCTGCCGCTGTCGGTCGACCTCAGCGGCTTCGTTCACCTGCTGCAGCGCCTGCAGGTGCCGCACCGGGTCAGCGAGGAGGGCGATGCCCAGGTGCTGTGGGCCCCCGACACCCTGGCAGCGGACGTCCGCGAACTCTACCAGCGCTACCCCGACGGCAACGCCGACCTCGAACTTGCACAGGACCCTGTGGGAGCGGGTTTACCCGCGAATAGCCCCACACAACCCTCCCTGGCAGAACAGGCCAAAGCCTGCAAAGTCACCACTATCACCCTGCTGCTGTGCTTCATCGTCGCCGGCCTCACCGGCCTTGGCGACAATTTCACCACCATCAGCTGGTTCACCTTCCTCGATTTCCGCGTCCAGGGCGACTACCTGTACTTCAACCCGCTGGCGCAAAGCCTGGACCAAGGCCAGTGGTGGCGCCTGGTATCGCCCATGCTGCTGCATTTCGGCGTGCTGCACCTGGCCATGAACAGCCTGTGGTACTGGGAGCTGGGCAAACGCATCGAACTGCGCCAGGGCCCGTGGGCGCTGCTGGGCCTGACCCTGCTGTTCAGCCTGGTGTCCAACCTGGCCCAGCATTACAGCAGCGGGCCGAGCCTGTTCGGCGGCCTGTCCGGCGTGCTGTACGGCCTGCTCGGGCACATCTGGCTGTACCAGTGGCTGGCACCCGACCGTTACTTCAACCTGCCCAAGGGCGTGCTGGTGATGATGCTGATCTGGCTGGTGGTGTGCCTGAGCGGCGTGATCGACACCCTGGGCCTTGGCCAGATCGCCAACGCCGCCCACGTCGGCGGGCTGCTCATCGGATGCCTGACCGGGCTCTTGGGTGGGGCGCTTGCCCGGCGTAAACTGTCGGCTTGAATCAGGAGACACTATGTCCACTTTCGCGCAAATGATCGAAAACATCACCCCGGAAATCTACGAGAGCCTGAAACTGGCCGTGGAAATCGGCAAATGGTCGGATGGCCGCAAGCTCACTGCCGAGCAGAAAGAGCTGTCGCTGCAGGCGGTAATCGCCTGGGAGATGAAAAACCTGCCCGAAGACCAGCGTACCGGCTACATGGGCCCGCAGGAATGCGCCTCGAAGTCCGCGCCGATCGCCAACATTCTGTTCAAGTCGGACTCGGTACATTGATCGAACTCGCTCGTGGCTCGTTGAGCAAGATGGCGGTAAGCCTGCAGGCGCCAGTGGTGCAGTACAGCTTTCGCCTGGATGACACGCAGGTGCCGGTCAACCCGCTGATCGGCCAGCGCCTGCGCCTTGAGTACCTTGGCGCCATTCACTGCAGCCATTGTGGCAAGCGCACCAAGACCAGCTTCAGCCAGGGTTACTGCTACCCGTGCATGACCAAACTGGCCCAGTGCGACGTGTGCATCATGGCCCCGGAAAAGTGCCACTACGACGCCGGCACCTGCCGCGAACCGTCGTGGGGCGAACAGTTCTGCATGACCGACCATGTGGTCTACCTGGCCAACTCGTCGGGGATCAAGGTCGGTGTCACCCGCGCCACCCAGCTGCCCACCCGCTGGCTCGACCAGGGCGCCAGCCAGGCCCTGCCGATCGTGCGCGTGGCCACCCGCCAGCAGTCCGGCCTGGTCGAAGACTTGCTGCGCAGCCAGGTGCCGGATCGCACCAACTGGCGCGCCCTGCTCAAGGGCGATGCCGAGGAGCTCGACCTGGTGGCCATTCGTGAACAGGTCTTCGACGCCTGTGCCGATGGCTTGCGCGAGCTGCAGGGGCGTTTCGGCCTGCAGGCGGTTCAGCCGCTGGCCGATGCCGAAGTGGTGCAGATGAAGTACCCGGTCGAGGCCTACCCATCGAAGATCGTCAGCTTCAACCTCGACAAGGACCCGGTAGTGGAAGGCACGCTGCTGGGCATCAAGGGCCAGTACCTGATCTTCGACACCGGTGTGATCAATATTCGCAAGTACACGGCCTACCAGTTGGCCGTACTCCAGTAAAAAGGACCTGCACATGCGTACCGAACAACCGCAAGTGATCTACCTCAAGGATTACCAGGCGCCCGAGTACCTGATCGACGAGACGCACCTGACCTTCGAGCTGTTCGAGGACCATACCCTGGTTCACGCGCAACTGGTCATGCGCCGCAACCCGGCACGCGGTGCCGGCCTGCCGCCACTGGTACTCGATGGCCAGCAGCTTGAGCTGCTGCGCGCCTCGCTGGATGACCAGGAACTCCAGCCGGGCGACTACCAGCTCGACGCCGACAGCCTGACCGTGCAGCCCAAGGCCGAGCGCTTCACCCTCGACACCAGCGTGAAGATCCACCCCGAGAGCAACACCGCGCTGGAAGGCTTGTACAAGTCGGGCAAGATGTTCTGCACCCAGTGCGAGGCCGAAGGCTTCCGCAAGATCACCTACTACCTCGATCGTCCGGATGTGATGAGCACCTTCACCACCACGGTGATCGCCGAGCAGCATCGCTACCCGGTATTGCTGTCGAACGGCAACCCGATCGGCAGCGGGCCGGCAGACGATGGTCGCCACTGGGCGACCTGGGAAGACCCGTTCATGAAGCCGGCCTACCTGTTCGCCCTGGTGGCCGGTGACCTGTGGTGCGTCGAGGACAGCTTCACCCGCCAGTCCGGCCGTGACGTGACCCTGCGCATCTATGTCGAGCCCGAGAACATCGACAAGTGCGACCACGCCATGGTCAGCCTGAAGAAGTCCATGCGCTGGGACGAAGAAGTCTATGGCCGCGAGTACGACCTGGACATCTTCATGATCGTCGCGGTCAACGACTTCAACATGGGCGCCATGGAAAACAAGGGCCTGAACATCTTCAACTCCAGCTGTGTGCTGGCCCGTGCCGAAACCGCCACCGATGCCGCCCACCAGCGCGTCGAAGGCGTGGTTGCCCACGAGTATTTCCACAACTGGTCGGGCAACCGCGTCACCTGCCGTGACTGGTTCCAGCTGTCGCTGAAGGAAGGCTTCACGGTGTTCCGCGATGCCGAGTTCAGCGCCGACATGAACTCGCGCACGGTCAAGCGCATCGAAGACGTGGCCTACCTGCGTACTCACCAGTTCGCCGAAGACGCTGGCCCCATGGCCCACCCGGTGCGCCCGGACAGCTTCATCGAGATCTCCAACTTCTACACCCTGACCGTGTACGAGAAGGGCGCCGAAGTGGTGCGCATGGTTCGTACCCTGCTGGGCGCCGACGGCTTCCGCAAGGGCAGCGACCTGTACTTCGAACGCCACGATGGCCAGGCGGTGACCACCGACGATTTCATCAAGGCCATGGAAGACGCCAACGGCGTCGACTTCACCCAGTTCAAGCGCTGGTACAACCAGGCCGGCACCCCGCGCCTGGAAGCCAGCGAGGCCTATGACGCGGCCGCGCAAACCTACAGCCTGACCTTCCGCCAAAGCTGCCCGCAGACCCCGGACAAGGCCGAAAAGCTGCCGTTTGTGATCCCGGTGGAGCTTGGCCTGCTGGATGCTGCAGGCAACGACCTGCCGCTGCAACTGGCCGGCGAAGATACGGCGCAGGGCACCAGCCGCGTGCTGTCGGTGACCGAGGCCGAGCAGACCTTCACCTTCCAGGGTATCCAGGCCAAGCCGCTGCCGTCGCTGCTGCGTGGTTTCAGTGCACCGGTCAAGCTGAGCTTCCCCTACGACCGCGACCAGCTGATGTTCCTGATGCAGCACGACAGCGACGGCTTCAACCGCTGGGAGGCGGGGCAGCAGTTGTCGGTGCAGGTGCTGCAGGAGCTGATCGGCCAGCATCAGCGCGGCGAAGCACTGAAGCTCGACCAGCGCATGATCACCGCCCTGGGCACCGTGCTCGGCAACGAGTCGCTGGACCCGGCCATGGTTGCCGAAATGCTCTCGCTGCCGGGTGAGGCCTACCTCACCGAAATCAGCCAGGTGGCCGATGTGGACGCCATCCACGCCGCCCGCGAGTTCGCCCGCCAGCAGATCGCCGAGAAGCTGTTCGACGCCCTGTGGGCGCGCTACCAGGCCAACCGCGAAGTGTCGCGCAGCACCGCCTACGTGGCCTCGGCCGAGCATTTCGCTCGCCGCAGCCTGCAGAACATCGCGCTGTCGTACCTGATGCAGAGCGGCAAGCCGCAGGTGCTGCAGGCGACTTTGGAGCAGTTCGAGCACTGTGACAACATGACCGAACGCCTTACCGCCCTGGCCGTGCTGGTCAACTCGCCGTTCGAGGCCGAGCGGGCCAAGGCGCTGGAAGCCTTTGCCGAGCACTTCAAGGACAACCCGCTGGTCATGGACCAGTGGTTCAGCGTGCAGGCGGCCAGTACGCTGCCGGGCGGGCTGGCGCGGGTCAAGGCGCTGATGCAGCACCCGGCGTTCACCCTGAAGAACCCGAACAAGGTACGTGCGTTGATCGGCGCCTTTGCCGGGCAGAACCTGGTCAACTTCCATGCGGCGGATGGCTCGGGCTACCGCTTCCTGGCGGATCTGGTGATCGAGCTGAATGCGCTGAACCCGCAGATCGCTTCGCGGCAACTGGCACCACTGACCCGCTGGCGCAAGTATGACGCTGCGCGTCAGGCCCTGATGAAGGGCGAGCTGGAGCGGATTCTGGCTTCTGGTGAGTTGTCCAGTGATGTGTATGAAGTGGTGAGCAAGAGCCTGGCTTAAGGGCGAAGGGGGCTGCTTTGCAGCCCATCGCCGGCAAGCCAGCTCCCACAGGTACTCTACTGCCGTCAAGGCATGTGCTGTCCCTGTGGGAGCTGGCTTGCCGGCGATGGGCCGCACAGCGGCCCCCGGCTTTTTACAGCCGACAACAAAACATAACACCCCGCCCGTTGTGTTCCCGCAAATATCCCCGCTACGATCCCCTCAAGCTATTGCGGGCCTCTAGATCAGGCTTTTCGCAGTACCTGCAGTGCATTGACCCACCAGACAAGAACACAACAGGGGGACAGTCATGAGGGAACAGAACAGGCGCTTTGCCTGGCCATTGGCAGCCAGCGCGGTACTGGCGCTGGGGCTCGGCGTGTGGGCTGACAACGTGCAAGCCGCTGCCGCCGACGAATATTCCACCGAATCGGCCAAGGCCAGCCAAAGCCTGCTGATCGACGCCACCCATGCCGGCAAGCGCCTGGTGGTGGTGGGCGATCGCGGTCATATCCTGTTCTCCGACGACCAGGGCAGAACCTGGACCCAGGCGCGGGTGCCCACCCGGCAACTGCTGACCGCGGTGTTCTTCCTCGACGACAAGCGCGGCTGGGCCGTCGGCCACGATGCGCTGGTGCTCGCCAGCAGCGATGGTGGTGCCACCTGGAGCAAGCAGTTCGAAGACCTGCCCCGCGAAGCACCCTTGCTCGATGTCGCCTTCCTCGACGCCCGGCACGGCTTTGCCGTAGGTGCCTACGGCGCCTTGCTGGAAACCACCGACGGCGGCCAGCACTGGCAGGACGTGGCCGAGCGCCTGGACAACCCCGACCAGCTGCACCTGAACGGTATCGCCCAGGTGCGTGACGCGGGCCTGTTCATTGTCGGCGAGCAGGGCGGCATGTTCCGCTCAGCCGACAACGGCCAGACCTGGGCCAAGGTTCAAGGCCCCTACGAGGGCTCGCTGTTCGGCGTGATCGGCACTGCACAGCCGCGCACATTGCTGGCCTACGGCCTGCGCGGCAACCTGTTCCGCTCCACCGATTTCGGTGACAGCTGGCAACCGATCGAGCTCAAGGCCGCACGTGGCACCCTCGAATTCGGCCTGGCAGGCGCTACGCTTGTCGAGGACGGTAGCCTGGTGCTGGTCGGCAATGGCGGCAGCGTGCTGCGCAGTACCGATGACGGCCAGACCTTCAGTGTCTACAACCGCGCCGACCGCATTGCCCTGGCCGGCGTCAGCGGCCTGGCCGATGGCGGCCTGCTGCTGGTAGGGCAGGGTGGCGTGCACCTGGCTGACCCGCAGGGTGCTGACCAGGAGGTGCGTCCATGACCAGCAGGGAGAGCATCACCATGCATCCGCATCACCAGGACAAGGCCACGTTGCTCGAACGCCTGATCTTCAACAATCGCCCCGTGGTCATCGCCCTGTGCGTGCTGGTCAGCATCTTCCTGTTCTGGCAGGCCACGCAGATTCGCCCGTCCACCAGCTTCGAGAAGATGATCCCGCTGCAGCACCCGTTCATCGAGCAGATGATGGAGCACCGCAACGACCTGGCCAACCTCGGCAACACCGTGCGCATTTCGGTGGAAGCGGTGAATGGCGACATCTTCGACAAGGACTACATGGAGACCCTGCGGCAGATCCATGACGAGGTGTTCTACATCCCGGGCGTCGACCGTGCCGGGTTGAAGTCGCTGTGGAGCCCCAGCGTGCGCTGGAGCGAGGTCACCGAGGAAGGCTTCTCGGGTGGCGAGGTGATTCCCAACACCTACAACGGCTCGCAGGACAGCCTCGACACCCTGCGCGACAACGTGCTCAAGTCGGGCCAGGTGGGGCGCCTGGTGGGCAACAATTTCAAGTCCAGCATCGTCGATGTGCCACTGCTGGAGAGCTACCCCGACCCGCAGGACCCGGGCAAGCAGGTGAAGCTGGACTACCAGCAGTTCTCGCACCAGCTTGAAGAAAAGATCCGTGACAAGTTCCAGGCGCAGAACCCCAACGTGAAGGTGCACATCGTCGGCTTCGCCAAGAAGGTCGGCGACCTGATCGACGGCCTGGTGATGGTGGCGATGTTCTTCGGCGTCGCCCTGGCCATCACCTGGGTGCTGCTGTACTGGTTCACCTGGTGCATCCGCAGCACCATCGCCGTGCTCATCACCACCCTGGTGGCA
Organism: Pseudomonas sp. s4; assembly: GCF_046764235.1. Taxonomy (NCBI): domain Bacteria; kingdom Pseudomonadati; phylum Pseudomonadota; class Gammaproteobacteria; order Pseudomonadales; family Pseudomonadaceae; genus Pseudomonas; species Pseudomonas sp. s4. The sequence continues at coordinate 1,753,491 of NZ_CP177209.1, forward strand.
GTGGTCTGGCAGCTGGGCCTGATGCATGCGGTGGGCTTTGGCCTGGACCCGTACTCGATGCTGGTGCCGTTCCTGATCTTCGCCATCGGCATTTCCCACGGGGTGCAGAAGATCAACGGTATCGCCCTGCAGTCGAGTGATGCCGACAACGCCCTGACCGCTGCCCGGCGCACCTTCCGCCAGCTGTTCCTGCCTGGGATGATCGCCATTCTCGCCGACGCCGTGGGCTTCATCACCTTGCTGATCATCGACATCGGCGTGATTCGTGAACTGGCCATCGGTGCTTCCATCGGTGTGGCGGTGATCGTGTTCACCAACCTCATCCTGCTGCCGGTAGCCATCTCCTACGTCGGCATCAGCAAGAAGGCCGTCGAGCGCAGCAAGCAGGACGCCACCCGCGAGCACCCGTTCTGGCGCCTGTTGTCGAACTTCGCCAGTGCCAAGGTGGCGCCTGTATCGGTGGCCCTGGCGCTGGTCGCCTTCGCCGGTGGCCTGTGGTACAGCCAGAACCTGAAGATCGGCGACCTCGACCAGGGCGCACCGGAGCTGCGCCCCGATTCGCGCTACAACCAGGACAACAACTTCATCATCAGTAACTACTCGACCAGTTCCGACGTGCTGGTGATCATGGTCAAGACCCCGCCGGAAAGCTGCTCGATCCACTCGACCATGGCGCCGATCGACGAGCTGATGTGGACCATGCAGAACACCCCGGGCGTGCAGTCGGCAATTTCCCTCGTGACCGTGTCCAAGCAGGTGATCAAGGGCATGAACGAGGGCAGCCTGAAATGGGAAACCCTGTCGCGCAACCCGGACATCCTCAACAACTCCATCGCCCGCGCCGATGGCCTGTACAACGGCGACTGCTCGCTGGCACCGGTGCTGGTGTTCCTCAACGACCACAAGGCCGAAACCCTGGAGCGGGTCACCGCCGTGGCCAAGGCGTTTGCCGACAGCCACAACAAGGAAGGCCTGCAGTTCCTGCTGGCGGCGGGCAACGCCGGGATCGAAGCGGCGACCAACGAGGTGATCAAGTCGGCCGAGCTGACCATCCTGATCCTGGTGTACATCTGCGTGGCGGTGATGTGCCTGATTACCTTCCGCTCGTTCGCCGCCACCCTGTGTATCGTCCTGCCGCTGGTGCTGACCTCGGTGCTGGGCAACGCGCTGATGGCCTACATGGGCATCGGGGTCAAGGTGGCGACCTTGCCGGTGGTGGCGCTGGGTGTGGGCATTGGCGTGGACTATGGCATCTACATCTACAGCCGGCTGGAAAGCTTCCTGCGCGCCGGGTTGCCGTTGCAGGAGGCGTATTACGAGACCCTGCGCTCGACCGGCAAGGCAGTGCTGTTCACCGGCTTGTGCCTGGCCATCGGCGTGTGCACCTGGATTTTCTCGGCGATCAAGTTCCAGGCGGACATGGGGTTGATGCTGACCTTCATGCTGCTGTGGAACATGTTCGGGGCGCTGTGGCTGCTGCCGGCGCTGGCAAGGTTCCTGATCAAGCCTGAGAAGATGGTGGGCAAGGAGGGGGGCTCCATTTTCGCTCATTGAATTGCCGGGGGCCGCTTTGCGGCCCATTCGCAGCACAAGGCTGCTTCTACAGGGGGGACCGCGAGCCTTCTGTAGGAGCAGCCTTGTGCTCGAATGGGCTGCAAGGCAGCCCCAAGGCTATAATGCCAACTCATTTCAGATTGGTACCCCCATGTCCCCCCTCGCCACCGCCCTGCAGTCCTGCGACATGCTCCTGATCGACGGCCTGCACGCCTTCGACTTCACCTCCGATGAATCCGGCCTCACCATCGAATGCATGGACGGCCGCCAGCTCCGCCGCTGGTCCTTCACCCCCGAGCAGATCACAGCTGCCATCGCCGTGGGTGACGAGTGGCAACTCGACGATGCCGACGGCGCGCATCGACTAGTCTGTATGAGTGCCTTTCGCGCCCCGGATGATGACGAAGATGAATCGGATCTGGACGAGCCTGCTGACCGCTAGCCTGATGAGCCTGACCATCCATGCCCACGCCGCCACCTTGCTGGTGGGCAGTTACACCGATGGCGCCAGCGAGGGCATCTACCGCTACGGGTTCGACGAAAAGACCGGTCATATCGACCCGTCGCCGCAGCAGGTGGTGGAGAGTGTCAGCCCTTCATGGCTGGTGCTGTCGGCCGATCAACGCCAACTGTTCGCGGTCAACGAAACCCCGAACGGCAATGTCAGCAGTTTCGTCGTCAGTGCAAAAGGCGAGATCAAGGCACTCAACCAGGTGACCAGCCAAGGTGACGAACCGACCCACGCCAGCCTCAGCCAGGACCAGCGTTATCTGTTCGTGGCCAACTACGCGGTCAAGCCCGATCCCGGCGGCAGCCTGGTGGTAGTTCCGGTGGCCAAGGACGGCAAGCTCAAGCCGGTGGTGCAACAGGCCCGGCACAAGGCGAGCGGGGTCAACCCCGAGCGCCAGGCCGGCGCCCATGTGCATTCGCTGGTGCTGTCACCGGACGGCCGCCACCTGTATGCCAGCGACCTGGGTGCCGACAAGGTGTTCATCTACCGTTACGACGGTGCTAGCGCAGACCACCCGTTGACGCCAGCGATCCCCGCGTCGGTGGACCTGCCGCCGGGCAGCGGGCCGCGCCACCTGTTGTTCGACGCCAAGGGCCGTCACGCCTACCTGACCCTGGAAATGAGTGCCGAAGTGGTGATGTTCGACGTGCAGGAGGGCAACCTGGTCGAACGCCAGCGCCTGCCCCTGACCGAGAGCAAGGAAGCTGCGGCGAAAGCGGCAGGTGGCTTGCACCTGTCGGCAGACGGGCGCTTTCTGTATGTGAGCAACCGCGGCACGGCCAACGAGATCGTGGCGTTCAGCGTGGGCAAGCAGGATGGCCAACTGACGTTCCTGCAGCGCCGTTCGGTGGAGGGGGATCATCCCCGCGAGTTCGCCCTCGATCCGAGTGACAACTTCCTGCTGGTGGCCAACCAGAAGAGCAACCAGATCGTGGTGATACGCCGCGATCCGCGCAGCGGCAAGTTGTTGGAGACGGTGCAGAAGCTGAAGCAGGAGGCACCGTCGGACCTGAAGTTCATCGAGTGATATCGATCGGCGTGATAATCGATACTGCCGCAATGAATTTTTGCCTGCGGCTTCGGCGGCGTAAGTTTGACCCAAGGCCCAAACGGGCCAACGTCAAACCACCGCCGTCGAGGTCAGCCCAGATGAACTTCAATCTCTTCCCGGTCATTGCCGCATCCGCCATTTCCGCTTCGGTCGTATTGCCGGCGCATGCCCATGCCGACAGCAGCGGCAAGGCGTCTGCTACCCATAGCTACACCGAACAGTACCTGCGCCAGAGTGCCAACTTCCATGCGGCATTGAGTGGCAAACACAACCACTGAATCCTGTACTGGCCCTATCGCCGGCAAGCCAGCTCCCACAGGGGTTGAGCAGGCCTCAGGTCCAGCGCCGTACCTGTGGGAGCTGGCTTGCCGGCGATAGGGCCAGTACAGGAAACAGCGTTCATTTGGCCATGACTGACCTGAACAGCTCCGAAGCCAACCACCCCTCCAGCCAGCTCCGCACCCGCGGATAAGCCGCCTCGGCGAACCACTGCGGTTCGACCCCGGCAAACTGGCGCATCAGGGGCAGCAACGCGGCATCGGCAATGCTCGGGTGCGTGGCCAGCAAGTAGGGCCTGCCCGCCAGCAGGCCTTCGAGCTCCGCCAGCCAGGCCTCGGCCTGCTGGCGGTAATGCTCGCGGGTATGCTCGGGGTAGCGCTCGGCATACTTGTACAGGTTCACCTGCGCCTTGAACGTGCTGTCGTTGCGCGCAATCAGTGTTTCAGCCTGCTGCGCCGCCGCAGGGTCGGCCTGCAGCCGCCAGTCCTGCGGGTCGTTTTGCGCCAGCGCCCAGCGCATGATGTCCAGGCTTTCTTCGAGCACGCCGGCGCCGGTATCCAGTACCGGCACCGTGCCCTTGGGTGACAGGGCCAGCAGTTCTGCCGGCTTGTTCTTCATCGCTACCTCGCGAATCTCCACCTCGCACCCCGCATAGCGCAGGGCCAGGCGCGCGCGCATGGCCCAGGGGCAGCGGCGGAACGAGTAGAGGATCACCCGCACACCTCCACGTCACTCAGGCCATTGCCTTGGCGGCGCACCTGGATCTGCACCGGGATGCGTTCGTGCATTTCCTGCACGTGGGAAATCACTGCCACCTTGCGGCCCTGGGCCTGCAAGCCGTCGAGGGCGTCCATGGCCAGTTGCAGCGACTCGGGGTCGAGGCTGCCGAAGCCTTCGTCGATGAACAGCGATTCGATGCGCAGCGTGCTGGAGGCCATCGAGGCCAGGCCCAGGGCCAGGGCCAGCGACACCAGGAAGGTTTCCCCGCCAGACAGCGAGTGCACCGAACGCAGTTCGTCACCCATCTCGGTGTCCAGCACCAGCAGGCCGAGGGCGCTGCCGCCGCGCTTGAGGCGGTAACGGCGGGCCAGCTGGCGCAGCTGGGCGTTGGCGTGGTGCAGCAGCAGGTCGAGGTTGTAGCCCTGGGCGATCTTGCGGAACACATCGCCCGAGGCCGAGCCGATCAGGGCGTTCAGGCGAGCCCAGCGTTGCCACTGCTGGTGGGCCTGTTCGATTTCCGCCGCCAGCGCCTGGTGCGCCTGTTGGCGACGCTGGTCATCGGCCTGCTGTGCACGCAGTTCGGCGCATTGCTGCTCATGGCCGGCCAGGCGTTCGCGCAGTTCGGTCAGGGCCTGTTCCAGGGCGTCGGCCGAGGTGTCCACAGTCATTTGCGCGGCATGTTGCTGCAGGCGTTGTTCACGTTCTTGCAGCAGCACGCGGCCCTGTTCGATGGCCTTTTCGGCGCCTTGCAGGCGCTGGCGCAGCTCATTTACCTGCGCGTCCTCCATGCCCAGCAGGCGATCCAGGCCGGCGTCGTCCAGTTCCGGGTGTTCTGCGCGCCACTGGGCGATCTGGCCCTGCAACTGCTGGCACTCGGCGTCCAGCGCCTGCTGCTGCTGGGTGTTGGCCTTGAGTTCGCTGGCCAGTTGCACGCCTTGGGTACGCAAGTCCTGCAGGCGCTGGGCAGTGTCGGCATCGAGGGCGCGGGCCTGCTCCAGCGCGGCGTCCATATGCTGTTGCCAGGCCTCGGCGCTTGCATGCCCGCCAAGCAGTTCGCCAAGCGAAGCCTGGGCCTGTTGGCGCTGCTCGTCGAGGGCGGCAAGTTTCTGCTGCAACTGCTGCTGGGTCTGCACGCGTGCCTGTTGCTGGTCGCGCAGCTTGTCCAGCTGGGCCTGGCGGGCTTGCTGTTCTTCCTGTTCGTCCTTGCGCTGCTCCAGTTGCTGCAGGCGCAGGGCGATCTGCTGGTCCAGGGCGAGGAAGGCATTGGCCGGGTCGTCGTTCAAGGCCTTGAGGGCTTCTTCGGGCAACACGCCGGCAAGGTCCTCAAGGCCTTGCTGCAACTGCTGCTCGTCGCTGACCAGGGCCTGGTGCTGTTGCTCCAGGTGGCGCTGGGCCTGCTGTTGCGCCTGCTGGGCGGCCTGCAATTGCTGGTTGAGACGGGCTGCATCTTTTTGCAGGGCGAGCAGGGCGCTCTGGCGTTTCTCGTCCTGGCCGATTTCTTCGTCCAGGCGTCGCAGCTGGCTGTCGAGCCAGGCACTGCGGGCATTGTCGTCCTGCGGTGCCAGGGCGGGCCACAGGCTGTGCGCCTGCACCTGGGCCACCAGCGGTTGTAGCTGTTCGCCCAGTTGCTGCTGTTGCTGCTGATAATCCTTGAGCTGGGCGTTGACCACGCCCAGCTGGGTGCGCAGCTCCACCAGCTTGCTGTTGAGGGTTTCGACCTGCTTCTGCGCGGCGTCTTCCTCGGCCTGGTCATGGCGACCCAGGCTTTGCAGCAGCGCTTCAGGCTTGTGGAACGGGTGCTCGGCGCTGCCGCACACCGGGCAGGGTTCGCCGTCGCGCAACTGGCCGCGCAACTCTTCGACGCTGGTGTTACGTGCCAGGCGCTGGCGTTCCAGCAACTGGCGGGTGAGGTTGAGCGCTTGCTCGGCGGCCTCCAGCTCGGCCTTGGCGGCGGTGCCTTCGGTAATCAGCTGCTGGCGCTGCTGCATGGCCTGCTGCTGACGCACGCGCACGGCCTCCAGCTGCTGACGCAGTTCCAGTTCACGGCCATGCAGGCGTGACAGTTCTTCCACGGCGCGCTGCTGCTTGCGGTTGTCCTGCAGCATGCCACCCAGCAGGTCGATCTGTTCTGCCAGGGCCTGGGGTTCGGCCTTGGCTTCGCGGAACAGCAGCTCGAAGGCATCGCGCTCGGCCTGCAAGTGCGCATTGGCCTGGCTGGCCTGGGCCTGTAGGCCAGGCAGCTCTTCACGGCCCTTGGCCAGGCGGCCACCGATCAGCATCACTTGCTTCAGTTGCGGCAGGTAGGCGTGCCAGGCGTTGGCCAGGCCCGCCAGGTGCTGGCTGTCGGCGAGCGCGGTGTCGATCTGCGCCAGTTGCTGCAGGCTGCGCTGCTGGTTGTCTTCCAGCTGCTGCAGGTGCTGCTGGCCTTCGGCGACCTGCTGCTCGGCCTGCTGGCTGGCACTGCGCTGTGCTGCCAGCTCCTGGTCCAGGCGGGCCAGGTTGTCCTGGGCGGCAAAGGCCTGGCGCAGGCGAGGGGCGTTCTCGCTGTGTTGGGCCTGGCTGACGGCAAGCGCCTGGCGCGCGGCGTCCAGCGCCTGTTCGAGCTCGCCGGTGCGCACTTGCAGCTCCGCTTGCTGCTGCTGTTGCTCGGCGATCTTCGCTGCCACCGGTGCCAGTTGCGCAGTCAGTGTCTGATGGCGGTGGAACTGGTGACGCTGCGGGGCCAGACGCTCCAGGCGCACGAGGTCCAGGCGCTGGTCAGCCAGTTGTTGCCAGTCCTGTTCGGCGGCCTGCAGCGCGGTACCGGCTTCGGCGTGCTGGGCCTGCAGCTGGCGCTGCTCGTTCAGCCAGTTGCGTTGCTGTTCCAGCTGGCGCTCGCCGGCCTGGTCGGCCTTGAATTGCTGCTGCGCCTGTTCCAGGCGCTGGTCGAGCTCGGCGCGGGCTTCGGTGGCCATCGGCAGCAGGTGGCTGGCACGGTCCTTCAGGGCATTGTGGGCCTCGCCGGCTTCGCGTGCCTTGCTGAAGGCCCGCTGGCCCAGGCGGGTGTAGATGGCGGTGTTGGTGAGCTTTTCCAGCAGCTCGCTGCGTTCTTTGTCGTCGGCCTTGAGGAAGGCGCCAAATTCGCTCTGGGCCAGCATCACCGCGCGGGTGAACTGTTCGAAGTTCAGGCCCAGGCGGGCTTCGACCAGTTGTTTGTACTCGTTCTTACCGCTGCCCAGTACCTGCTCGCTGTCCAGGTCGTAGAAGCTCTGGCGGCTGTGCTGCAGCTTGCCGTTGGCCTTGTCGCGGGCGCGGTTGGCTTCCCAGCGGGCGCGGTAGCGGCGGCCATCGATGCCGACGAAATCGACTTCGGCAAAGCCGCTGCCGGTGCCGCGGCGCAGCAGGTTGCGCGGGTCGGAGGTAGGGATTTCACCGTCTGCATCCGGCACCTTGGCCTCGCGGCCAATGTCGTTCAGCCGTGGCACGGTGCCGAACAACGCCAGGCACAGGGCGTCGAGCAGGGTACTTTTGCCCGCCCCGGTAGGCCCGGTGATGGCGAACAGGCCGGCGCTGGCCAGCGGTTCGGCGGTGAAATCGATATCGACCGGGCCGGCCAGGGATGCCAGGTTCTTCAGGCGGATGGCGAGAATCTTCATGGCTGTTCCTCTTCCTGCTGCACGTCCTGCAACAGCAGGGCGAAGTCGGCCAGCGCCTGTTCGTCGGCGGGGTTGCCATAGGCTTGCTCCCAGGCGCGGCTGAACAGGTCCTGCGGGGTCATCTGGGCCAGTTCGACAAAGGCCAGGTCATCGTCTTCGGCATTGTTGCGGCCGGCGTATTCGGCGCTGATGCGGATCAGGCGCACGGCCTTGCCTTGCAGTGCGGTTTCGATCTGCTGGCGCAGGTCGGGTTGCGGCTCATCCAGTATCACCCGCACCTCCAGCCAGGGCTGGCGGTTGGGGTCTTCGAGCAGGTCGATCACTGGCAGCTCGGCCAACTGCTCCAGCAGTTCGCCCAGTGGTGCCGGGCCGACCCGTTGCAGGGCCACGGCGCGCGGTACCGGGCGCGGTTCGACGCTGACCAGGCCAGTGCCGTCCAGCTCCACTTCCAGCACTTGGTGCGGGTAGTTGATTTCGGCGAACGACAGCGGGATCGGCGAGCCGCTGTAGCGGATGCGTTCTTCGCGGTTGACCTTCTGCGGCTTGTGCAGGTGGCCCAGGGCGACGTAGCTGATGGCCTTGTCGAACAGCTTGGCCGGCAGCGCCTCGGCGTTGCCGATGATCAGGCTGCGCTCGGAGTCCTCCGACACCGCGCCACCGGCCATGTGCGCGTGGCTGATGGCGATCAGCGCCTGGTCCTTCTTGCGCTTCTTTTGCGCGGCGGCGATCAGCTGCTGGTGCACCTGGGTAATGCCTTGCAGGTAGTCGTCACCCAGTTGCGGACCGGTCACTTCGGCCGGGCGCAGGAAGGGCAGGGCCAGGCACCAGGCGGCGACCTTGCCGCGGCCGTTGGTCAGCGGAATCAGCAGGCGCTCGGCGTCCAGCTGGCCCTCGTCCAGCCAGTGCACACGGCCCAGGGCATGGGTGCGCAGGCGGCGCATCAGCGCCGCGGGCAGCTCGATGCGCGAGCCGGAGTCGTGGTTGCCGGCGATCATCACGATGTCCAGCTTCGGCTGTTGCTCGTGGGCCTGGACGATGAAGTCGTAGAGACGTTCCTGGGCTTTGACCGGCGGGTTGACCGTGTCGAAGATATCGCCGGCGATCAGCAGCGCATCCGGCTGGCGCAGGCGCAGCTGGCCGAGCAACCAGTCGAGGAAGCAGGCGTGTTCGAAGTCGCGTTCCTGGCCGTGCAGGCTTTGGCCCAGGTGCCAGTCGGAGGTATGAAACAGACGCATGGATGACCTGTTGGTGTCGAGTCGAGCAAGCGGGGGCTTGGCTTGGGTGATGGGTGTTCCGCAAGGGCGGTATGGTAACCCAAGCCTATGCGGCAAGGCAGTCGCTCCTGGCGGGTAAGTGCTTTCCTACAAGCAGGTCCGCGCACTGAACGCCTTGTTCATTGACGGCCTAACGGCGTTTTCCTAGCGTCCTTGGGTTTCAAGCCTCAAGGACGCAACAATGATCAAGGATCTGACCGAGCGCTCGCTGCTTCAGTCTTGTCGTTCATTCACGTTGCACAACTTGGCCGAACAGGAGTAACCCCTCATGTTCGAAGCGGCCAGGTTTGGCGACGAGATTTCACACACCGGCGCATTGGGCGGCTTTCTGCTGGGCGCTGCCCTGGGTATCGCACTGGTGGCCACGGTGGCCATCGCCACCTTCACCTGCGGGTTAGGCGTGGCTTTGCTGGCCGGCCTCGCAGCAGGTCTCGGGGGCAGCTTGCTGACCGCTGCCGGCGAGGCACTGGGAAGTCTGTTCTCATCCCCCTCAGGGACGATAACGACTGCCTCACCCAACGTGTTCATCAACAGCCGCAAGGCCGCCCGCGTCGAAAAAAGCATCGGCACCTGCGACAAACATCCTGGCCCGGTGCAGATCGCCGAAGGCTCGACCAATGTCTTCATCAATGGCGTCGCGGCGGCGCGCAAGGGCGACAAGCTGACCTGCGGCGCGACCATTTCCGGGGGTTCGAACAACGTCTTCATCGGCGGTGGCACTTACCGCTACCTGCCCGTGGATGACGAAGTCCCGGAGTGGCTGCGCACCACCGTGGATGTGCTGATGGCGATTGCTGGCGCAGCCAGTGGCCTCGCGAATGTGCTCAAGATGGGTACCCAGGCCGGTATGAAGGCCGCCCTACCTTGTGCCCTGAAATTCACGGCCGGCTTCATTGCCGGCGAAGTGGCCGCCCGCTACATGGTCGAACCCGTGGCACGCAGGGTTTTGGGTGGACTGGTTGGCAACCCGGTCGACCTCACCACCGGTCGCAAGCTGATCCCCGACGAGATCGACTTCAGCCTGCCCGGGCTGATGCCGATCGAGTGGTCACGTTTCTACGCCAGCGACCTTACCGTCGACAGCGTGCTCGGGCGCGGCTGGGTGCTGCCCTGGGAGCAAAGTCTGCGTCGGCGGGGCTCATTCATTTACCTCACCGACAACCAAGGCCGCAAAGTTCCGTTCGTGACCCTGCAACCGGGCGAACGGATCTACAACCCGCACGAGCAGGTGTACCTGGTGTGCACCGAGGGCGGCCACTACATCCTGCAAACGCTGGACAACCTGTTCTTCTACTTCGGCGAAGTGCCAGACACCAACACCGAAGTGCCGCTGCAACGCATCGAGAACGTTCTCGGTCACTTCCTGCATTTCACCCGCACGCCCGATGGTACGCTGACCGACATCAGCGCCACCGGCGGTACCCGCGTGCACCTGCACTACGACCACCCGCTGGGCCGCCTGACCGACATCAAGCGCGTGGTGAACGACCAGGCCGTCGAAACGCTCACCCAGTACCGCTACGATGAACACGGCCAGCTGAGCGCGGTGATCAACCGCAACGGCCACACCGTGCGCAGTTTCAGCTACGCCGAAGGCCTGATGGTGACCCACAGCAATGCGCTGGGCCTGGGCTGCCATTACCGCTGGGAAACCCTCGGCGGCCAGCCGCGGGTGGTCGAGCACTGGACCACCGATGGCGAACGCTTCCACTTCCGCTACGACCTCGATGCCCGTACCAGCTGGACCACCGACGTGCTCGGCCGCGAGCTGGAAGTGCAGTACAACCCCGACCACCGGGTGATCGCCAGCCGCGACTACGGCGGCGAACGCTACGCCGCCGAGCTGGACGACAATGGCAACATGGTCGACCTGACCTTGGCGGACGGTAGCTGCCTGCAATTCAAGTACGACGAATTCTCCCGTCTGCTCGAAGAGACCGACCCGCTGGGCCGCAAGACCACCTACGAATATCACCACCTGACCACGCTGGTGACCCAGGTCAGTTACCCGGATGGCAGCACCTGGCGGGCGCGCTACGACGCCAAGGGCAACCTGCTCGCCGAATTCGATGCCCTGGGTCAAATGACCGAATACCTGAACAGCGATGACGGCCTGCCGCACACCATCATCGACGCGACCTACAAGTCCAAGTACCTGTGGTGGAACACCTTGGCCCAGGTCGAGCGTTACCAGGATTGTTCGGGCAAGAACACCTGGTACCGCTACGACGAACGCCAGCACCTCGTCGCGGTAACCGATGCGCTGAACCAGACCACCACGCTGGAGCGCAAGCCTGACGGTGAGGTGCTGCGCATCAGTCACCCCGACGGCACGGCGGAAACTTTCACCTACAACGACCTTGGTCAGGTGCTCGACCACACCGATGGCAAAGGCCAGATCACCCGCCTGCTACGCACTTCCCGTGGTTTGCCGAGTAACCGCCGGGACCCGAAAGGAGGTGTGGTTCGTTACGAGTACGACAAGGCTTGGCGCCTGACCGGGTTGGTGAACGAGAACAACGCCACGTACCGCTTTGCCTATGACGCCTCGGACCGGCTGACTGAAGAAGTGCGGGTGGATAACCTGACCCGGCGTTTCAGCTACAACCTCGGCGGCCATCTGACCCGGCTGGATGAGATTGGTTATGGCGAAAATGCCGAGCGGCCGGAGCGGCATACGCTGTTCGAGCGTGACAGCATTGGCCGGTTGGTCGCCAAGATCAACCGCGATGCGAGCCAGACCTTCGCGTACGACGACGGAGACCGGTTGCTGAGCATCGAGCGGCAGCCGACCGGGATCGGCAAGCAGCTAGGGATCACGGAAGAGAAGCTGGAGTACGCCTACGATCTGCTGGGGCGGCTGACCAAAGAAATCACCCCCGACGGCACGCTCGGCTACGAGTACGATCCGCTCGGCAACCTGACTACGCTGACCCTGCCGGATGGTCGTAAGGTCAATCACCTGTACTACGGCAGTGGGCATCTGCACCAACTGAACCTGGACGGTCAGGTGATCAGCGACATGGAGCGTGATGACCTGCACCGCGAGGTTTACCGGACCCAGGGCAAGCTCACCAGTTGTTTCGGTTATGACGCGATGGGGCGCAAGGCGTGGCAATACGCATCGATGCTGCCGGCCGACAAGCTGTCGCAAGTGCACAACACTGGCATTAATACCTCGCTGTTGGTGGAGCATGCCTACAACCCGATTCACCGCCGTTATCAGTACGACCCGGCAGGTGAACTGGTGCGTACGCTCGACAAGCTGTGTGGCGAGATCAAGTACGAGTACGAAGCGAACGGCCAGTTGCGCAGCCGCGATACGGGCTCGCTGGTTGGCAGCGAAGAGTTTCGTTACGACCCTGCGGGCAACCGCCTGGATTTCAATGCCCGGCAATTTGCCAAGTCCAGGGACAACCGCATCACACACTGGCGGGACCAGGAGTACCGTTACGACCCGTGGGGCAACCTGATCGAAAAATGCTCGGAATATGGCAACCGGTTGCAGCGCTTCGGTTATGACGGTGAAAACCGGCTGGTGCGGGCGGAGACATGGGGCAATGGCAAGCTGGAGAGTGCCGGGCACTACCGTTATGACAGCCTGGGGCGGCGGGTGGCCAAGCTGGCTGAGATCAATGGGCAGGTCGAGCAGAAGCGCTTCCTCTGGCAAGGGCTGAGGATGCTGCGCGAGGAAACGCCCGGGCAGAGCATCCTGTACCTGTATGAGCCGGGTAGCTATGCGCCGTTGGCGCGGGTTGATCAGGCGGAAGGGGAGGAGCAGAAGCTTTATTATTTCCATACTGACCAGATTGGTACGCCGCTGGAGGTCACGGACAGTGACGGTAAGATCGTCTGGCAGGCGACGTATCGCTCGTGGGGGGCAATAGAGGGTCTGCCGATCAATGAGATCGAGCAGAATTTGCGTTTCCAAGGTCAGTACTTTGATAGCGAAACGGGACTGCACTACAACACGTTCCGCTACTATGATTCGGAGGTCGGTAAATATATATCGCATGACCCAATAGGCTTGTTAGGCGGAATAAACTTATATCAATATGCGCCGAACCCTGTTAGCTGGCTGGATCCTTTGGGATGGATTACCTATAATACGATGCCTGCGATAGATGGTTTCCAGAAGCATCATATTATCCCGCAGCAGCTATCTAATCATGCGGCCATGCAGGCGGGCGAGGTGAATATTCATAAGCTGTCCAATATTATTTATCTGCCTAAGTATGAGGAGAACCATCCGGTGCGAACGGTGCATCGTGGCTCTCACGCGCAATATAATTCGGCTGTAGAGAAGAAACTGGATATTATTCACGAATACGGCAAGAAAAATGGCTGGACCAAAGCGGACTACCAGAAGGCTATTCACGGAGTCATGGTTGATGAGAGAAAAGGTCTGCGTGCAGGTAAAACGATGCTGAATAAAAACTCTGTTCGGGGAGCGACTTGTGGCTAAAAATTTTATACTTTCTATTTCAGATGACTATCCTGAAAGTTATTGGCTGAAGACAAAGATGTTGTCTGGTGAGGATTCTGGGATTTTCAAAGAGTGCGTGGTTGTAAGCAAGGATATAAAAGTCTGTTTCGAGGGGTCGAAAAGGGTCAGTACTTCCAAGCTCCTTAGCTATGATTTTTTTTTCAGTGATGGGCCCAATTTGATTTCGCCGCGGCTCTACGAACTAATGAGGAGAGAAAGTATTTCTGGTGTTCAGTTTGTGGATGCGGATCTACTGATAGGTGAGGCTTCCTATACTGGTTACAAGATATTCAATGTTATAGGTAAATCACCAGCCTTTAACTTGAAAGAATCTGTTAGTGAGCCGTTACTTAGCTATATGCCAGATGGTCCGAGGTGGTTCAGTAAGATAGTTTTGGATAATGAGGCGGTGCTTTCTAGTGATGTCGTTAGGGCTGAAGAGGACAGCCCTACGATTGTGGTGACTGCTCGCGTCAAGTCTGTTTTGGAGAATGGCTTGGTGCGCGGGGTGCAGTTTAAGGATTAGATGCCTGTGCCGTCGAGTTTTCCCGAGAGTTATTTTCTGTGTAAATTTTTTGTTGTACGACTTTGATGGCGTGATCTTTAACAGTTAAAATAGACTGGCTCTGCCAAATTGCTGGCGGAGCCAAATATTTTTAGGGCAAATACGGTCAGCGCAACCCGCACGAGCAAGTGTACCTGGTGTGCACCGAGGGCGGCCACTACATCCTGCAAACGCGGGACAACCTGTTCTTCTACTTCGGCGAAGTGCCAGACACCAACACCGAAGTGCCGCTGCAACGCATCGAGAACGTTCTCGGCCACTTCCTGCATTTCACCCGCACGCCTGACGGTACGCTGACCGACATCAGCGCCACCGGCGGCACCCGCGTACACCTGCACTACGACCACCCGCTGGGTCGCCTGACCGACATCAATTGGTGAACAACGAATTTCTGATCGCGCCGATCTGGAAGCCTTGAGTGTTTCGTGACTTGGCTCTCGCTTTGCGGGAGGTATCAAGCTTGCCCTCAAAGGCATGCTGATTTACCCTCCGAACCGGCCATGATCATGGCTATTCGACACTCACGGACGACGATCACAGGAGTCACCAATGGAAGGCATCCCACAAACCCAATCCACCCCAGATAACCTCAAGCCAAAATGGCGGGAGCGTTTCGCTTTCTTCGATCAGTACGGCGCACCCACCTCCGAGCCCTACAAAGCCGCTTTCCGCGCCTTGCCATTTGGCAAGAAGCTGCTGATCAACAACAACTTCATCGCCTTTTTCTTCGGCCCGATCTACTGGTTCGTGCTGGGGCTGTGGAAGAAGAACCTGGTCATGCTGACCATCATGATCGCCATCGGCGTTCTCCTGAGCTACTACGAGATCGCGACGGGTAGCGAGATCCCGCGCCCGGTGGATAACGGCATCAGCATGGCGTTTGCGTTTCTGTACAGCTTCCTGACCAACCGTGCCTACTACCTGAAGCAGACCAAAGGGCAGCAGAGCTGGAACCCGTTCGAGGGGCAGCGGTTCATCTGAGCCGTCAGCCAGTTCAACCGGTGCTCGCAGGTTGATGAAGCCCTGATCACGGTCTCTGTAGGAGCGGCCTTGTGTCGCGAAAGGGCCGCAAGGCGGCCCCGGCGATTTTGCGGTGATGCGCAGATCCTGGGGGCGCTTCGCACCCCTTTCGCGACACAAGGCCGCTCCTGCAGGGGTCGCGCATGTCTTGGGGCTGTGTAGTCAGTGCCGGGTGATATCCCCGGTTTGCCGGTGCAACAGCAACTCGGCCAAGGCCTTGGTCATCTGTACGTGATGCACCGCGTTGACCAGCATGTTGATGCCGGGCTCGCCGGCATTGGCGCAGATGTATTCGTCCAGCGAGTCTTCGATGCCGGCCATCAGCTGGAGGGTGTGGATCAGGGCGTCAACCGAGGGTGTGTCCTGGTTGATGGTGTAGAAGGGACGGGCCGTTAGTTTTACGGGTGGATCGGGGACGATCCTTTTTTATGATTCAAACCCTTTGCTTGATCAGAGAATGCCACCACCGCAACCTTCTCACGGGTTTAGGTGGCAGCCGTGCGCGGGGTGAGAAACCGAGGAAGCAAAGGAAAACTCGGCCAGACCGAAGTCTGCCCGCGCGCGGCCGCCATGAAAGCTGACGGAATTTGCTTATCGTCGGGTTCTCACACCCGGTCACCGAAG
Source organism: Pseudomonas sp. s4 (assembly GCF_046764235.1). Lineage (NCBI taxonomy): Bacteria > Pseudomonadati > Pseudomonadota > Gammaproteobacteria > Pseudomonadales > Pseudomonadaceae > Pseudomonas > Pseudomonas sp. s4. The sequence goes on from NZ_CP177209.1 coordinate 1,769,210, forward strand.
CGCCCCGGAAGCTTTATCCGTGAGGTGTTTCCCCGACAACAGTGATAGTTCGGCAGCGCGCGTAGGATAATTCCTAAGCGGGTTGATCCTGAAGCATTGGGGGGCAGGTTCAGAAATATCTTACGGTGGCACCGGCTGCGCCGGTGTTCGCGGGCACGCCCGCTCCCACAGGGGGGGTGTAAGCAGCCAATGACTGTAGGAGCAGCCTTGTGCTGCGAAGAGGCCGGTATGACAGAAGACTGTCTGTGGCAGTCATGGCCTCTTCGCAGCACAAGGCTGCTCCTACAGGCCGGCGCGGTCACTGTGGGAGCGGGCATGCCCGCGAAGAGGCCTGCACAGGCAGCACATCACTTGGGATAGAGCGGCGGCAGGCTGCCGTTCTCGCCGGTCGGCAGCAATACCTGCTCAGCCGGGGGAATCGTACCGATCGCCCGCCACAAATCTTCACCCTGCCAATACTGCCCGCTCTCGCTATACAGCGCCCCATTCAACCCATCCAGTGCATCCGACAACGGCACGAACCGCGCCGCCATCTCGGCCAGGGTCTCCGGCTGCTGGCGGGCCCAGGCGTCCAGCGCCTGGCGGGTTGCCTGTGGGTCGTTGGCCTGGCACGCGCGCTTGAGATCATCCAGCAAGGTACGTGGGCTCGGCCCGGCCTGCGCGGCACGCAGCACCGCTGGCTGCGAGCGGGCGCGCCACCACAGGGCAAAGCCCAGCACGGTGGTGAGGGCGAACACCAGGGTGGCCAGCTGCCAGGGCCACAGCAAGCTGCTGGCACTGCTGTTGTCGCCGACCGGGGTGTCGGCGCTCAGCGCCGGGTTGTCCTGCACATTCAGCGTGCGCGCCGGCAGGCTGCTGTGCTCCAGGTGGTCTTCTCGGGTATTCCACCAGGCCACTTCCAGCGCCGGCAGGGCCAGCGCGCCGCTGTGGGTCGGCACCAAGGCTTCGCGCTCTTCGCGGTTGGCAATCATCCCTCGTTCGCTGATTTCGTTGCGCAGCAATGGCTGGTCGGGGTACCGGCGCAGGCCGGTGATTTCGGTGGCTGGCAGCGGTGGCAGCTGGGTGCTGGACAAGCCTTCGGCACGCAGGGTGATGTTGCGGGTCAGCGAGTCGCCAATCTGCACCTGCTGGTTGCCAGGGTCGGGGTTCCAGTGCTCTTCAAGTGTCAGGCTGCGGGCCGGTAGCCAGGGCACGCCAGCAGGCCAGGCCGCCGGAATCGGCCGCACGGCCAGGCGCAATGGCAACGAGCTGACCTGCACCTGGTGGCCGGCCCGGGCCGTGCCGTTGGCTTGCGGGGCCTCGTCCTGGCTGGCGGCGGCGGTGGCGGTGAAAGTCAACGGTGGGATGTCGAGGGTTCCGCTTTGTTGGGCATACACGGCATAGCGGGTTTCGATCACGCCGTGGCGGACGCCGTTGATTTCCTTTTCATAGGTGCGCGATTCACCCAGCGGTTCGACTTTGGCGTTTTCCAGTTGCAGCGGGCTGAGGCTGCTGTCGTCGTACAGTGCCACCGAATGGTAGATGCGCAGGGTGAGCACGGCCTGGGCCTGTACGTAGACCTCGCTGCTGTCGAGCGTGGCTTCGATGAACACCTGCGAGGCACTGTCCTGGCGGCTGGCATCGGCCTGCAGCACTTGCAGTTCGATGGCCTGGCTGTGCGACTGGCCCAGTTGCAGTTCGGGGATGCGCAGGCTGCCGCTGCGTCGCGGCAGCAGGGTGATGATCCAGCGGGTACTGGCGCGGGTTTCGCCGTCGAGGCTGTGCAGGCTGTTCAGCTGGCGCGTGCCGCGCACTTCGAAGTCACCCTCCAGCGCGCGCAGGTCGGGCTTGCCGAACTGGGTGACGTCCTGGCTTTCCAGAGTCAGCTCCAGGCTTTCGCCGGCTTCCAGGCGGGTACGGTCGACGCTGGCGCGCAGCAACGGTTCGGCCTGGGCCAGCACGGCCCACAGCAGACAGAGGAGAAAGACGCCGAAGCGACTCATCGTGAGGTTTCCTGATGCAATTGCTGTTCATACCAGAATTTGCGCCGCAGCAGCTCCGCCGGGTTGTCGGGGATCTCCCGCAGCCATTGTTCCAGGGCCTGGCGCTGTTCGGTATCAAGGCTGGTCGATACCGGGCGCTGCGGCGGCTGGATGACGCTGTCGTCCGCGCCCGCTTGGTTGCCGGGCGTTACCTGGCTGTTGCTGCTGCCTTCGCCGGGCTGTTCGGCGCTGGCCTGTTCGTCGTTGCCGGGCGTGCCCTGGGCCGGGCTGCTGGCCGAGCTGCTGTTGCCTTCGGTTTCGCTGCCGGGCGTGCCTTGGGTATCGCTGCTGGCCGGTTGTTCCTCGGCAGTGGCCTCGCGCTGTTGCAGCAGTTGCTGCACCAGTGCCTGGTTGTCCAGCGCCGCTTGCAGGTCGGGTTGGCGTTCCAGGGCTTGTTCGTAGGCGTCCAGCGCGGCTTCCAGCTCACCGCTGCGGGCCAGGGCGTTGCCTCGATTGTAGTGTGCGGCGGCGGTGTCGCCTTGGGAAAAGGCTTCGGCAGCGCCGGCATAGTCGCCGGCCTGGTACAGGGCCATGCCGCGCCATTGCGGGTCCTGGAACTGGCGCGCGGCGCTGGCCGGGCGGTTCTGCTCCAGCAGGCGCTGGCCTTGCTGGTCGGGGCGCAGCCACAGGTCGTTGAACTCGAAGGCCTGGCTGGGCTGGGGCAGGGCCAGCAGCAGCGGCAGGCAGAACAGCCAGCCGCGTCGGCCGGCACAGGCGGCCAGCAGCAACAGCGGCAGCAGCAGCCAGTACCCCTGGTCGGCCCAGCTGTCCAATTGCAGGGTCTGGCCATCATTGCGCCCGGTGCGCGGGCTGTCGAACAGGCCCAGGCCTCGCAGGTCGAGGTCGTCGATGCGAGCATGCCGGTAGCGCCCGCCGGTGCCGTTGATGAAGCCCTTGAGGCTGGCGCTGTCCAGGCGTGGCAACAGGATGCCGCCCTGGTCGTCCTTCAGGTATTCGCCATTGGCCTGGCGCACCGGTGCGCCTTCGCTGCTGCCGATGCCCAGCATCAACAGGCTCGGGCCCTGCCGGCCGAGGGCCTGGGCGATGCCTTCGCGCTCCGGGGCGCTGAGCGACGAGCCGATCAGCAGCAGGCGGCCCTGGCCCAGGCCGCTCTGGGCAAGCAGGGCGAGGCCTTTTTGCACGGCCAGGTCGGCGCGCTGGCCGGGCTTGGGCATGATCGATGGGTCGACCGCCTCGAGCAGGTTGCGGCTGGTGGCCAAGTCATCGGACAGCGGCACCAGGGTGTGTGCGGAGCCAGCGTAGACCACCAGCGCGGTCTGGCTGTCGCGGCGGTGCTCCAGCAGGTCGAGGATTTTGCGCCGCGCCTGCTCCAGGCGGTTGGGCGGGCTGTCCTCGGCGAGCATCTGCGGGGTCAGTTCGAGCAGGATCACCAGTGGGTCGGCCGGGCGCTGGCGGCTTTCTTCCACGCGCTGCCAACTCGGCCCGAGCAGCGCCAGGATCACCAGCACCCAGGCCAGGCCCAGCGCCACCCACGGCAGCTTGCTGGTGCTGCCGCTGCCACCGCCGAGCAGGACGCCATGGAACGCCGGTGGCAGAATCATCTGCCAGCGCCCGGCGCGCTTGCGCCGGTGCCACAGTTTGTACAGCAGCCAGGCGAGCAGGGGTACGGCCAGCAGCCAGAGCGGGCGCAACCATTCGGGCCACAGTTCGATCATCGCCGCCTCCTCAGGCGCAGGCGCTTCAGGCGCTGGCGCCATTCTGGGTGCGGTTGCAGGAAGCGCGGCTTGCGCAGCAGGCGGTGCAGCAGGTTGTCGGGCCATTGCACGGCCAGCACCAGCAGCACGCTCAGCAGCAGGGCAAGGGCCAGGGGCCAGGCATACAGGGCCTTGGCCGTGCGCGCCTGGGTCGGTTGCTGGGCCACCGGTTCGAGCTGGTCGAGGGTGTCGCCGATGGCGTCCAGTTCGGCGCCGTCATGGGCGCGGAAGTAGGTGCCGTGGGTGATATCGGCAATTTCCTTGAGCGAGGCTTCGTCCAGGTCCAGGCTCGGGTTCAGGCCGAGCAGGCCGGGGGTGCCACTGGCTTCGGGGTTGGCGCCGATGCCGATGGTGTAGATGCGCACGCCTTCCTGGGCGGCCAGGCGGGCGGCGGTCAGCGGGTGGATCTGCCCGCCGTTGTTGGCACCGTCGGTGATCAGCACCAGCACCCGGCTTTGTGCCGGCCGTTGACGCAGGCGCTTGACCGCCAGGCCAATGGCGTCTCCGATGGCGGTGTTCTTGCCGGCGATGCCGATCTGCGCTTCGTCGAGGAAGGTGCGCACGGTGCGCCGGTCGAAGGTGAGCGGCGCCTGCAGGTAGGCTTGGCTGCCGAACAGGATCAGGCCCACGCGGTCGCCCTCGCGCTCCTGCAGGAAGTCACCGAGCAGCGCCTTGACCAGGTCGAGGCGGCTGATTTCTTCGTTCTGCCACTGCATGTCGGGGAAGTCCATCGACCCGGACACATCCACCGCCACCAGCAGGTCGCGGCCGCTGGCAGCCACTGGCACCGGCTCGCCCAGCCATTGCGGGCGGGCGGCGGCGCACAGCAGCAGCAGCCAGATGACGACAAAGGGCGCCTGCTGGCGCCAGGTCGGCAGGTTGAGCCTTGCGCGGCGCCCGGCCAGGTCTTCCAGTTCGTCGAGGAAGCCCACCTTGAGCACCGGTTCGCCGCTGTCGGCGGCCGGCAACACCAGGCGCGCCAGCCACGGCAGCGGCAACAGGGCGAAGACCCACGGCCAGGCCAGTTCAAACATGCTTGCGAATCCAGGTTTCGACGGCTTGGCTGAGCCCGGCGATGGCCTTGTCGTCGAGCTTGCACTCGGGTTTGTAGGCGCCCTCTACCAGTACCATCCAGCGGGTCAGGCCGGCGGCCGGGCAGCGGTTGTCGAGAAACGCCAGCCACTGGCGGCCGTTGAGTGTATGGCTGTTGGCACCCGGGTAGTGGCTGCGGCACAGGCGCTTGAGCAGGGCGTTGATCTGTTGCAGCCACGCCCCGGCCGGGGCGCCGTCGTAGGGGCGCGGCAGGCGGGCCAGTTCGGCCAGTGCTTCCACGCGTACCGGGTCCAAGGGTTGTTCGGCACGCACGATACGGCGTTTGCCCGGGCGCCAGTGGCGCACCCGCCACAGGCCCCAGGCCAGCAGCGGCAGCACGGCCAGCAGCAGCCACCAGCCGGGTGCCGGTGGCCAAAGGCCGATCGGCGCGGGGGCGATCAGCGGCTGCAGTTGATCAAGCGGGTTCATTGGCCGCTGCTCTTCATGACGCGCTCCGTGGCCGCTGGGCGTTCAGGTATTCGCGCAGCTGCTCGATCATGTCGCTTTGGGTGCTCAGTGGCATCAGCAGCACGCGCAGCTTTTGCGCCATCAGCTCCCAGCGCTCGATACGCGCTTCGGCCTGCTGGCGGTAGGCCTGGCGCAGGTTGGCGTCCAGGGTGTCGAGCTCCAGCTGCGCGCTGCGCTGTGCGAAGCGCAGCAGGCCGGCGGCGGGCAGGGCATGATCGAGCGGGTCGGACACCGGCATCAACAGCAGGTCGCAATGGCGCGAGAGCATGGCCAGGTGCTGCTCCACCTGGGCAGTGAGCGAGCGCTCATCGCAGATCACGATGGCCAGGCTGCCGGGGCGCAGCACTTCGCGGGCGCGGCGCAGGGCCAGGCCGAGGCTGTCGGCACCGGGCGTGGCCTCGGTGTGCAGCGCCTGGTTGACCTTGGCCAGGCGGTTGAGCAGTTGCAGCAGGCTCTGCTTGCTGCGCCGGGGCTTGATTTCGTGGTGCTCGTTGTCGCCAAACACCAACCCGCCAATGCGGTCGTTATGGCCCAGCGCGGCCCAGCCGAACAGCGCTGCAGCCTGGGCGGCCAGCACCGACTTGAACATCAGCCCCGAGCCGAAGAACAGCCGTTGGCTCTGCTCGACAAGAATGAAGATGGGCCGTTCGCGCTCTTCGTGGAACAGCTTGGTATGCGGCTCCTGGGTACGCGCGGTAACCCGCCAGTCGATGTTGCGCACATCGTCGCCAGCCTGGTAGACGCGCACCTGGTCGAAGTCCACGCCGCGCCCGCGCAGCTTGGAGTGGTGTAGGCCCACCAGCGGGCTGCGCTGGCCGGGCCGGGAAAACAGCTGGATTTCGCGCACGCGGTGGCGCATGTCGATCAGCTCGGCAAGGCCGATGCGGATGCCGGGTTCGGCCAGCGATGCAGTGGGCATGGGCTCAGGCAACGGCGACGACGTCGAGGATGCGCTGGACCACGCGGTCCTGATCGATCCCTGCCGCCTCGGCCTCGAACGAGAGGATGATGCGGTGGCGCAGCACGTCGAACAGCACCGCCTGGATGTCTTCGGGGCTGACGAAATCGCGCCCGGCCAGCCAGGCGTGGGCGCGCGCGCAGCGGTCCAGCGAAATGGAACCACGCGGGCTGGCGCCGTAGGCGATCCAGTCGGCCAGTTCGGCATCGAACTTGGCCGGGGTGCGGGTGGCCATCACCAGTTGCACCAGGTATTCCTCCACCGCGTCGGCCATGTACAGGCCAAGGATTTCCTTGCGGGCGGCGAAGATCGCCTGCTGGCTGACCCGGCGCTCGGGCTTGGTCTCGCCGCCCAGGGCTTCACCACGGGCCTGCAACAGGATGCGCCGCTCTACCGCAGCGTCGGGGAAGCCGATTTTCACGTGCATCAGGAAGCGGTCGAGCTGGGCTTCGGGCAGCGGGTAGGTGCCTTCCTGCTCGATCGGGTTCTGTGTGGCCATGACCAGGAACAGCGGCGACAGGTCGTAGGTGCTGCGGCCCACGCTGACCTGGCGTTCGGCCATGGCCTCGAGCAGTGCGGACTGCACCTTGGCCGGGGCGCGGTTGATTTCGTCGGCCAGCACCAGGTTGTGGAAGATCGGCCCCTGCTGGAACACGAAGCTGCCGGTTTCCGGGCGGTAGATTTCGGTGCCGGTGATGTCGGCCGGGAGCAGGTCGGGGGTGAACTGGATGCGATGGAACTGCGCCTCGATGCCTTCGGCGAGCTCTTTGATGGCCTTGGTCTTGGCCAGGCCCGGCGCGCCTTCGACCAGCATGTGGCCGTCTGCCAGGAGCACGATCAACAGCCGCTCGACCAGTTTCTCCTGGCCTAGGATCTGGGAAGAAAGAAAGGTGCGCAGCGCGATCAGCGCTTCACGGTGTTCCATCGGTGACGGTTCCTGGTATGGGGCCGCAGGCGGCTGGAAGCAGCTGCCCTGGCAAGGGGTGATACTTTAATCCATCCGGGGGGGTGGCGACCAATGGCGGTAGGGAAATTTATCCTTGCCGGGGGCCATGCAGGTCCGGAAATGTCCTGTGTATCGCTGGCCATTGGCTGATGTTCCGCAGCAGCGTGCTGGCGCCTGCTTGTGCTTTTGGTACAAGCAGGAAGCACGACGATGGACCTGAACAGCTGTAGCACTGCACGCATCACGCCGGTCACCCTGCGTTTTGGCGTGTTCTTCGATGGCACCGGTAACAACCTGAGCAATGTGATGCCGGTGGATGCACCGGGGAACAAGGGGGGCAGTTATGCCAATGCCTTGAGCAATGTGGCCCTGTTGCATGCACTGTACCCGACGCAGGGGGCCAATGCTGATGGGACCATGGCGTTTCTGAAGCGCTATGTCGAGGGCGTGGGCACCCTGGCGGGGGAGGCGGATCATGCCTATGCCTCGGCCACCGGGTGTGGGCGTAGAGGGGCCGAGGCGCGGGTCACCGAGGCCTTGGCGGGGATTGCCGGGCAACTGCGGGACTGGCGCCAGGCGCACCCACAGGCAAGGCTCGAGCGGGTCGAGTTCGACTTGTTCGGTTTCAGCCGCGGCGCTGCGGCTGTGCGTCATCTGGCCAACCTGCTGCATGATGGCGGCAGCAGCCTGTTGGCTGTGCCCTGTGGCATCGTGATCAACTTCATCGGCCTGTTCGACACGGTTGCGGCAATCATCGCGCCGCTGCAGGGCGACTTCGATCCTGCCGACGACCGCCATGGTGGCTTGCGCCTTGGCCTGGGCGCGGGCATTGCCCGGCAAATGGTGCAGCTGGTGGCGGGGGACGAGCAGCGGCACAACTTCCCGCTGGTACGCAGCGGCCATGACATCGTGTTGCCAGGCGTGCACTCGAACATTGGCGGTGGTTACCCGGATACCACGCAGGAGCAGGTGCTGCTGTGCAAACCGCATTCTCAGCGGGTGCCGCTGAGAATGCGCGCCGAGCACACGCGTGTGCATGCCACAGTCAGTGCGTTGCTGGCGTCGTCGTTTGGCGAAATGGGCGCGCCCAGGCCGCGTGTGCTGGCCTGGGAGGTTCCGATTGCCGGTGGCCTGCCTAGCGAGGCGCAAAAACAGGTATATGCGGCGGTGTACCGCGAACGGGAAGTGGCGGGGCAGCTGTCGCGGGTGTACCTGAGCATCATGCGGGAGCTGGCGGTGCGCGCTGGTGTGCCGTTTGCGCAACTGGGCGGGCAGGTCGAGCACCGGCTGCCGGATGAACTGCTGGGCATCAGCCGCAAGTTGCATGCGTTTGCCCTGGGTGAATGCGAACAGCCTGGGTTGACCGAGGATGAGCAGCGATTGTTGCGAGACAGGTACGTGCATGCATCAGCGAACTGGAATGCGTTAAAGGGGTTGCACGGCAGTGTGCTGGATGTGTTGTTCGTCAATCGGCCGGGGGCAGGTGGGAGGGTGGTGCATGCCAATCCGGTCGCCTGAGTAGCCAGTGCGCAGATGAATCAATGGCCATGTGCTGTTCTGCTGGATCTGCCTTGCATTGCGAAAGGGCTGCAAAGCAGCCCTGGGGCTAGACAGGCTGTCGGTGCTTCCTGGCCAGGTAGGCCTCCTGTGCCAAGGTCAGCAGCACCGTCAGCAGCATGAACACGATCGATGCCACGAAGATGCCATGAGGCAGGCGTTGGTCGAGCATCCAGCCAAACGCCACCGGCCCGAGGGCACCGCCGATGCTGAAGCCGGTCGAGACCAGCCCGAACGCTTTGCCCTCGGCGCCGCTCGGTGCCGCCGCCTTCACCAGCATGTCCCTCGACGGGGCGATGATCCCGGTCAGCAAGCCAATGGCACCGAGAACCACCACCAACCCCCAGCCCCGAAGCAGCCCGAGGGCCACCAGCGTTGTCAACGCGGCAGCCAGGGCAAAGGCCGAGGCCGCCACCAGGCCGTGACGCCGGGTCCGGTCAGCCAGGGCCCCACCGCACAGTACACCTGCAGCGCTGCTGAGCAGAAAGGCCGTGAGTGCCGTGTTGGCCCAGGCCAGGGTCAGGTCTTGGCCCTGGACCAGGGCGGCCACGGAGAACTTCTCGATGGCACTGGTGCTCAGGTTGAGCAAGATGAACAGGACCGTCAGCAGCCCGAGCATGGGCGTGAACAGTCGCGCGCGACCTGCTGCAGTGGGGCCAGCGCCGCCTTTGCCAGGCTTGGCAACGTGGTGGATTCCATTGCCTGGAACCGATATCAACAGCAAGGCGGCAACCCCCGCAGCCGAGCCCGCCATCAGGGCAGCCTGCGTGCCGAATAGTGCAGCGATGCCGAGAAATATAGCTGGCGTTACCGCCGAGCCGAGGAAGCCGGCAAAGGTATGGATCGAGAACGCCCGCCCCAGGCGGCCTTGTTCGATGCCGTTGGCCAGCAGCGCGTAGTCGGCCGGGTGGTACACGCCATTGGCCAGGCCGGCCATGGCCATCGCCACCAACAGCAGGATGTAGCTGGGGCTGACAGCAACCAGCAGGAAACTGATGCTGCCCAGCAGCAAGCCCGCCTTGAGCACCTTGCGCGCACCGTAGTGGTCGACGGCATAGCCTAGCGGTGCCTGCACCAGGGCGGAGACGATATTGAACACGGCCAGGGCTGCGCCGAGTTCGACGAACCCTACCCCCAGCAAGTCGGGGAGCACGGGTAGCAGCGCCGGGATAAGCATGATGTGCACATGGCTGACGAAGTGTACGGCAGCAATTTGGGTAAGAAGCTTGGGGCCAGCTTTGGGCATGTCGATACCTGTTGTACGGCGTGCGCACCTGGCGCACGGCAGGATGGTGGAAAGCCCGCTTACCGGGAGAAGTGGCAGAAACCGGGTAGGCGGCCGTTCAGTACGGCATAGGCCAGCAAGCCAATGACCAGCCCCCAGAATGCCCCGCCAATGCCAAACAGGTTGATGTTGGCTGCCGCGGCCAGGAATGTGATCAGTGCCGCTTCGCGTGAACGGGCATCTGCCATTGCGTTGGCCAGGCTGGCGCCGATGGTGCCCAGCAGTGCAAGGCCGGCCAGCGTGGTGATGAAGGTGGCCGGCAGGGCCATGAACACACTGGCCAGGGTGACCCCGAATACCCCTACGAGGATGTAGCAGACACCGGCAGCGATGCCCGCGACCCAGCGTTTGCCCGGGTCTTCGTGGGCTTCCTTGCCAGTGCAGATGGCGGCGGTGATGGCAGCGATGTTGAAAGCGTGCGACCCGAACGGTGCCATCAGCAACGACCCCAGGCCAGTGACTGCCACGATCGGATTGGCGCTGGTCTTGAAGCCATCGTTGCGCAGCACCAGCATGCCTGGCATGTACTGACCGGTAAGGGTGATCAGGAACAACGGCAGGGCCACGCTCAGGGCGGCGTTGAGGGAGAAGGTGGGCGCGGTGAACAACGGCGTGGCGAATTCCAGCCTGAGCGCTGTCAGGTCCACCTGGCCCTGCAGTAGCAGGTAGCCCAGGCCCAGCAGCAGAATGCCTACTACGGCATAGCGGGCGGTAAAGCGTTTGAATGTTACATAGGCCGCGATCAACAGCCCGGCCAGGGCGGGGTCGACCGAGAGGCCGCCGAATGCACCAATGCCGAATTGCAACAGGATACCCGCCAGCAGGCCGGCGGCAATTCCGCCCGGGATGGCCCGCACCAGGCGCTCGAAGTAACCGGTCACTCCCAGCATCACGAAGCCGCCTGCCGACAGCAGGTAGGCACCGATGGCGTCGCTGTAGGGCACGCTGGCCAGCGCTGTGACCAGGAACGCAGCGGCCGGCGTGGACCAGGCGGTGATCACCGGCTCGCGGCTGTACCAGGACAGGACCAGGCCACTGAGCCCGACGCCGATCGACACTGACCAGACCCACGAGGAGGTCAGCGCCGGGCTCAGCCCGGCCAGCTTGGCGGCCTGGAACACCAGGATGAAGGTGCCGCCATAATTGACTATTACCGAAACGATCCCCGCCACCACGGGGTGAAGGATGTCTGTCAGCCGTATCGGGGTGGGAACAGTGTGTGCGGGCGTGTTCATCGAGGCCTCGGTCGTTCTGGCGCATAGGGTTGGAAAGGCTGGTTTTTATAGCGCTAGAATGGCCGGTATAGCCCCACCACTTTTCCACACATGGCCATACCAATGTTCAAGCATGCACAACTGGAGTCGGTGAAAGCCTGGATCGGCGACCCAGAGCGCGCGTCACTGCCTTTGCACGTAAGAATCCAGCGTGCGATACGCCAGCTTGTTCTCGAAGGGGCGTTGCCCGTGGGCAAGGCGTTGCCCGCCTCCCGTGCGCTGGCGGCCTCGCTGGCTGTGTCACGGGATACGGTCGAGGCTGCATATGGCCAGCTGCACGCCGAAGGCTTCATCGAGCGCCGGGTGGGCAGTGGCAGCTTCGTTTCACCCCGTGCGCAGTACCTGCCGGCCCAGCCCCGGGGCCGCAAGGTGAAAGCCCCGGACGAACCGCCGGCAATCAGCCGTCGTGGCCAGGCGCTGTGCCAGGAGGGCGGAGTGCACAATTTCTTCGTTTCTCGGCCGTTTGCGCCGGGGGTGGCGGAAACCCGCAACTTCCCGTTGCAGGCCTGGGAAAAGCTGCAACGGCAGGTGTTCAAGGAACATGGCTCCCAGGCATTGCAGCCCAGTAGCGCGCAAGGTACCGAGCCACTGCGGCGGGCTATTGCCGATTACGTCAATCTTGAACGTGGCGCACAGGCCACGGCTGACCGCGTGCTCATCCTTACCAGCTCACAGCAGGCGTTCAGCCTGTGTGCCCACGTATTGGCCGACGCGGGCGACCAGGTGGTTATCGAAGACCCGGCCTACCATGGGGTCAGGAAGGCGCTGGGTGCTGCTGGCCTGCATTGCATCGCCGTGGCCGTGGACACGGACGGCATGCAGGTCGAGCAGATAACACGGCTGGCTCCCCATGCCAGGGCTGTTTTCCTGACCCCTTCGCATCAGTTCCCTACTGGCGTGACCCTGTCCCTGGACCGGCGTCTGGCGGTGATCGAGTGGGCGCGGCAACAACGCGCCTGGATCATCGAGGACGATTACGACAGCGAGTTTCACTATGCCGGCAAACCCACCGCGTGCGTGCAAGGCCTGGATGCCCACGACCGTACGGTTTACATCGGCACGTTCACCAAGTCCCTGGTCGCCGGCTTGCGCATTGCCTACATGGTCTTGCCGCCGCAACTGGTCGAGCCGATGATCGCTGCGCGAACCTTGCAGGACGGGCATACGGCTTCGCTGGCGCAACTGACCTTGGCCAGGTTCATCGAAGGCGGGCACTTCGGCGCCCATGTGCGCTTGATGCGGGCGATCTATGCGGAGCGCCGCGATGCCCTGGCGGCATTGGTGCAGGCACAGCTGTCGGACTTTCTTGTCGCGCGTGTGCCCGCAGGCGGCATGCAGATGCCTTGTGTTTTCACCAGGCCGATGCCTGAAGAACAGGTCGTGAAGGCGGCGCAGGCCGCTGGTATCGACCTGCTGGGGCTAAGTGGCCTGTATGCGTCGACGAAAGGGGAGGCGGGATTGCTGATGGGGTTTGCGGCGCATACCCCTGGCGAGCTGGCGATGGCCGTGGCGAAACTGGCGAAGGTGTTGCGCCAGGTCGAGTCTGGCCAAGGGCGAGCAACGTCGCCAGGATGAAGCCCGGCAGCAAGACGCCGCCGGGCAGTTGTCACGGTCAGTCGGCCAGTTCTACCAGCATGCTCTTCAGGTAGTCGCTGCCTTGCGCATCCAGTGGTTGCAGGGGCAGGCGTGGAGCGCCGACATCCTGGCCGAGCAGTTTCAAACCGGCCTTGATGGTGGTGGGCAGGCCACGGCGGGTGATGTACTCCAGCAGTTCATACTGCCGGTAGAACAACGCGCGAGCTTCGGCCAGGTTGCCTTGCTGCACCGCGTCCCACAGCGCCAGGTTCAGCGCCGGGATCAGGTTGGGCGCGGCGGTGCACCAGCCGGTGGCACCGGCCACCAGGGCTTCCAGGGTGAGCGGGTTGCAACCGTTGTAGAAGGCCACCTGGCCATCGGTGGCCTTGAACAGGCGGTGCATGCGCTGGATGTCGCCGGTGCTTTCCTTGACCATGGTCACATTGGGCACTTCGCCGAGGATGCGCAGGATCAGCTCCACCGACAGGTCGGTACCGCTGGTGCCCGGGTTGTTGTAGAGCATGATCGGAATGTCGATGGCCGCGCCCACCGCCTTGTAGTGGGCGACCACTTCGGCTTCGGTGAGCTTCCAGTAGGAGATGGGCAGCACCATCACCGCCGTGGCGCCGCAGGCCTGTGCCAGGCGGGCGCGCTGCACGGTGCGTGCGGTGGTCAGGTCGGAGACGCTGACCACGCTGGGCACGCGGCCGGCGATGCGTGCCTGGCTGAAGCGCACCACCGTTTCCCATTCGCTGTCGGACAGGTAGGCGCCTTCGCCGGTGCTGCCCAGCGGTGCGATGGCGTGCACGCCGTCCTCTATCAGGCGGTCGATGGACAGGCCCAGGGCATCCAGGTCGAGCGCGCCGTCTGCCTTGAAGGGAGTGATGGTGTAGCCGATAACGCCGCGAATTACAGGTGTAGACATAACCAGGCACCTTTGCCGTTGTTGGGGAAAGAGTACAGCTTCAGTCAGCCCAGGCAGTCGCCATGGGCACGCAAGGCACGGCGCGCGTAATAGCTGAACGCGGCACCATGACGTTTGGGGGTGGAGATCCAGTCGTGGGCTTCCTTGCCCAGGGCATCCGGGATGGGGCGAATTTCACCGGCGCCCATGGCCAGCAGCTGCATCTTTGCCGCGCGCTCGAACAGCATGGCAAGGACGCAGGCTTCCTCGATCGAGCGGCCGGCGATCAGCAAACCGTGGTGGGAAAGCAGGATCGCGCGCTTGTCGCCGATCGCCCTGGAGATGATTTCACCTTCTTCGTTGCCCACTGGTACGCCGGGCCATTCCTTGAGGAACGCGCAGTCGTCGAACAGCGGGCACAGGTCCATGTGCGAGATCGCCAGTGGCACTTCCAGCATCGACAGGGCGGCACTGTGCAGTGGGTGGGTGTGGATGATGCAGTTGACGTCGGGGCGTGCGCGGTACAGCCAGCTATGGAAGCGGTTGGCCGGGTTGGCCATGCCGCGGCCTTGCAGCACGGTGAGGTCTTCGTCGACCACCAGCAGGTTGGAAGCGGCGATCTCGTCGAAGCCCAGGCCGAGTTGTTGCGTGTAGTAGGTGCCAGGCTGCTCGGCGCGGGCGGTGATCTGCCCGGCCAGGCCCGAGTCGTGGCCGCCGTCGAACAGGATGCGGCAGGTAAGGGCGAGTTTCTGGCGAGGAGTGTAGGTGTTGTCGGCCAGCGCCGTCAGCATCTGCTGCTGGGCGAGTTTGACGAGCTGATCCTTGGGGGTCTGCATGGTGGTCGTCATGGGCTGTACCTGCATGAAGGGCCTATAAAGGCTGATTGGCGCGAAGCGCTATCAGGACACAAAATCAATATTAATGACACAAGGTGTCATTTGCAAGCGATGTGTCATCACCACTGCCGCTCATGCGATGTGGTCCAGTGCAAACCGTTATGGCCTGCATACGTAACTGGTATTACTTGCTCCGACCGCACGCTGTTTAGCATCGACCGGGTCTTAACCGCGACGAGAACAACAACGTGAACCTCGCAACCCTAACCAGTCGAAGTGCAAGATACTGGCCTGAGCGCTTGGCGGTGATCGACCGCCACACCCGCCTCACCTTCGCGCAGCTTGAACAGCGGACCAATCAGTTGGCCTCGGCCTTGTTGGCCCACGGCATCACCAGCGGCGAACATGTCGCGATCCTGGCTCCCAACCGGGTCGAGCTGGTGGAGGCTGAGGTGGCTTTCTACAAGGCCGGCCTGGTCAAGGTCCCGGTCAATGCACGCCTGGCGCTGGATGAAGTGATCCAGGTACTGAATGACGCCTGCAGCGTCGCGCTGATCGCCGACCCGCAAGCTGCCGAGGCCTTGCTGGCGCGCAGGCAGGAGGTGCCTGCGCTACGCCTGATCGTTACCCTTGGCGAGCAGGGCGGCGATATCGGCTACGGCGCACTGCTGGCCCAAGGCAGCAGCCAGCCGGTCAGTTGCGATCTGCCTGACGATGCACTGGCCGTATTGCACTACACCTCGGGCAGTTCCGGTGTGCTCAAGGCAGCAATGCTCAGCGTCGGCAACCGCAAGGCGCTGATCCGCAAGAGCATCGCCAGCCCCACCCGGCGTGCCGGCCCAGGCGACATCATGGCCCATGTCGGCCCCATCACCCATGCCAGCGGCATGCAGCTGATGCCGCTGCTGGCGGTGGGTGCCTGCAGCCTGTTGCTGGAACGCTACGATGACCAGTTGCTGCTCGAGACCATCCAGCGCGAGGGCGTGACCCGGTTGTTCCTGGTGCCGGCCATGATCAACCGTCTGGTCAATTTTCCCGGGGTCGAGCGCTATGACCTGAGCAGCCTGCGCCTGGTGATGTATGGCGCAGCGCCAATGGCGCCAGCGCTGGTCAAGCGGGCTATCGAAGTGTTCGGGCCGATTCTTGCCCAGGGCTACGGCGCTGGCGAAACCTGCTCGCTGGTGACGGTGCTGACCGAGCAGGACCACCTGTGTGAAGGCGGCGACCACCGCCGGCTGGCCTCGTGCGGACGATGCTACTTCGAGACCGACCTGCGTGTGGTGAACGACGATTTCCGCGATGTCCAGCCAGGCGAGGTGGGCGAGATCGTGGTCAAGGGACCGGACATCATGCAGGGCTACTGGCGCGCACCGCATCTCACCGCCGAGGTTATGCGTGATGGCTACTACCTCACCGGCGACCTGGCCACGGTGGACCAGCAGGGCTACGTGTTCATCGTCGACCGCAAGAAGGAAATGATCATTTCCGGTGGCTTCAACATCTACCCCAGCGAAGTCGAGCAGGTGCTCTACAGCCTGCCGCAAGTGTTCGAGGCCGCCGTGGTGGGCGTGCCCGACGAACAGTGGGGCGAAGCGGTGCGGGCAGTGATCGTGCTCAAGCCTGGCATGCAGCTGCAGGAGCACGAGGTGATCGAGCATTGCGCCCAGGCTCTTGCCGGGTTCAAGAAACCGCGTGGGGTGGACTTCGTCAGCGAGCTGCCGAAGAACCCCAACGGCAAAGTGGTGCGCCGCCTGATTCGAGACGCCTACTGGCAAAACAGCGAACGCCGCATCTGACCTGAGGAATTGCCATGTACCAGCCAAGCGAAAAGGCCAAACAGATCATCGAGGCCATCGGCGGCTTCGTTCGCAACGAAATCCTGCCCCTGGAGCAACGCGCCGGCCTCAGCTGGGCCGAACCGCACCCGCGTGAGGTGCTGCAGCAGGTGTGGCAACGCTCGTGCGAGCAGGGCTTCTACAACATCATGCTGCCCGAAACGATTGGTGGTGCAGGATTGAGCGTGTCCGACCTGTGTGCGGTGAAGGAGGCCACAGTGCTGACGGGCTCTATGCTGGCGCCGCACATTCTCGGCGAGCTTTCCGGGCCGCCGCGTGTCGGCCACCTGTTCAAGGTGGCCAGCCCGGCCCAGGTCGAGGCTTTCCTGCAGCCGGTGTGCCGAGCCGAAAAGGCAGTGTGCTTCGCGCTGACCGAAAGTGAAGCCGGGTCCGATGCCACGGCGATCAGGACTACCGCTCGGCGCGACGGCGAGCATTACGTGCTGAGCGGGGCCAAGCGCTACATTTCCGGGGCGCCTTATGCCGATATCGCAATACTGCTCGCGGTCACCGGCCCCGGGCGTGGCGCCCAGGGGATCTCGGCATTCTTTGTCGAGCTGGATGCGCCGGGCGTGCGGGTGGAAAGCGATTACTCGGTCATGTCCGGTGGCGGCGCCCATGGCGACATCCTTCTCGATGAGGTACGAGTGCCGGTGGCCAACCGCATTGGCGAGGAGGGGCAGGGCTTCAAGCTGGCAATGGGGCGCATCACGCTCAATCGTCTGCTGCATTGCCCAACCATGCTGGGCATGGCGGGCCTGGCGCTGAACCTGACGGTGGACTACGCCCGCACTCGCAAGCAGTTTGGCCAGCCGATCGCGATGTTCCAGTCGATCAATCACATGATCGCCGACATGGCCACCGAACTGCATGCGGCACGCAGCATGGTCTATGCCACTGCCGCGGTGAATGACGCCGGTGGCGATATCCGCACCCAGGCGCCGATGTGCAAGCTGTTCGTATCGGAAACGGCCTTCCGTATCGCCGACCGCGCGGTGCAGATTCATGGGGGGGCCGGGCTGTTGCGGGGCAACCCGGTGGAGTGGATCTTCCGTGCGACCCGTATGATGCGCATTCTTACCGGGACCAGCGAAATCCAGCGCAACACCATTGCCAAGGGCGTGCTCATGCCCGAGCAGTGAAACTGCACGCCCGGCCTCGAGTGGCCGGGCTCTCCCACAAGAACAATAAGAGAGATCGACATGACTCATACTGACTCCCGCGCGCGTGCAGGCACGGCCTGGATGATTGCGGTACTGCTGGCACTGCTTATGCTGGTGAACTTCCTGGACAAGGTGGTCATCGGCCTTGTAGCGGTACCCATGTCCAGGGAACTGGGTTTGTCCCCGGCCGAGTTCGGCCTGGTGGGTGGCGCGCTGCACTGGTTCTTCGCCATCTCTGCAGTGGTCGGTGGCTTCATGGCCAACCGCCGGCCGACCCGCACCCTGCTGTTGGGCATGGGCGCGTTCTGGGCGCTGATCCAGCTGCCCATGCTGTTCGTCACCTCCCTGTGGGCGATTGTCGCTTGCCGGGTGCTGCTGGGCATCGGCGAAGGGCCGGCGTCACCGGTGGCAACCCATGCCTTGTACAAGTGGTTCCCCAACGACCGGCGCAACCTGCCGGTGGCGCTGTTGCATACCGGTAGTGCACTTGGGCTGCTGGTGGCAGGCGCAATGATTCCATGGATCAGCGTGCACTATGGCTGGCGCATGAACTTCATCGTGCTGGCTTTGATCGGCGCGGTATGGTGCGTGCTGTGGTGGGCATTGGGGCGCGAGGGTACTCTTGACCGCAGCCGCCCCGCCCAGCCCAGGGAAGAACAGGCGCACATCGCCTACCGCCGTCTGCTCGGCGACCGCACCGTGCTGGGCAATTACCTGTGCCACTTCGCCGCCAATTGGTCGCTGGCCCTGACCTTGACGTGGGTGCCGAGTTATCTGGAAACCGGGTTGGGCATCGACCCGATCATGACCGGTCGGGTGTTCGTGCTTTTCGTGGTGGTGACCACGCCGCTGAGCCTGTTCATGGCCTGGCTGTCGCAGCGCATGATGCGCGCCGGGGTGGCGACACGCTGGTCGCGCGGAGCCTTCGTGTCCCTGTGCCTGATTGCCAGCGGGTTGTTGTCGGCGGCATTGTTCCTGCCGGGCCTGGGGAATGTCGAGCGAATCATGAGCCTGACTTTCAGTGGCGGGCTGGCGCTGGTCATGTACTCGGTGGGGCCAGCCATGCTGGCGGAGTTCACGCCCAGCGGGCAGCGTGGCGGCATCCTGGCTATCGGCAATGGTATCGCTTCGCTGGCCGGGCTGGCGGCACCCGTAGTCACGGGGTTTCTGGTGCAGGGCGCCGGAGCCGACCACCCGGCAGGGTATGGCCAGGGCTTCCTGGTATGCGGGGCGGTGCTGGTCATTGCCGGGTTGACAGGGTTGGTATGGATGGACCCTCAGAAAACCCGCCAACGGCTGCTTCAGGTGGGCACGGCTGCGCTGGCCCGGGCCTGACCTGCGCTGCGTCAGAGGCTCTGCTGGGGGAGGGGGCACGCTCGATCAGGGTGCCTTTCCAGCGCTCGCTGCGCACCGCATCCACGAGCAGCCCGCGCACCAGGTCGCGCATGCAGGCGGCGGCGAACGACAATGGCTTGTGTTGCGAATGGGCCAGGGCAATCGTACGAGTGATGCGCGGCTCCACGATCAGCCGCGCGCTGGCCGGGGCGGCCAGGTCCAGCAATGGCGGCCAGTTGCTGATGGTCGCCGCCAAGCCGGCGCGTACCAGGCTGGCTATGCCGGGCGCAGACTGCTGTTCATAGCTTGAATCCAGGGCCACGCCGGTTTCCATGGCCGCCTGCTCGATGCGCCTGCGCAGGTGCAGGCTGCGCGGCGGCATTACCAGCCGGCTCGACGCGGCCTCGGCCAGGGTGATCGGTGAATCGTCCGGACCATGCGCAGGCAGGCCGACCCAGTACAGGTCTTCGGAGAACACGGGCTCGGCGACAATGTGCGCCAGCTCCTCGGCATTGGGCACCACACCGAAATCCACCTTGCCCAGCTCGATCGCCTGGCCGCCTTCGCGGCTAAGGCCGTCCCATACGGTGAGCTTGATACCAGGAAAGCGCGCCTGCGCCTGGGTGATGATGGCTGGCAACAACAGCGCCGAAGCCGTGGCCGGAATCGAGATGGCCACGTGGCCCTTGGGGTTGCCGCGGCTGGACTTGAGTTCGTCCTTCACCGAATCAAGCTTCTGTATCACCGAGCGTGCCACTTCGTACAGCTGGCGCCCTGCATCGGTCAGCTCGATGCCGTCATGCTGGCGCGCCAGCAACTGCATTTCCAGCTCGCTTTCCAGCAGTCCTATCTGACGGCTCAATGCTGGCTGGGCAATGAACGCGTGGCGCGCGGCGTTGGAGAAGCTGCCGGCTTCGACAATGGCAATCAGGTAACGCAGCTGTTTCAAAGTCATGGCAATTCTCAGGCTATGCCGAAGTGGTATGGCAACTATCGAGAGACGTTATTTGTTCAGCTCTAGTGGCCTACTTAGTATCGGGGAACACCGGATCGAGGATAACAGAAACTTTCACTTATTTACCCAGCCCCTTTTTACACAAGCCTTTGCGCCGTGTTTCGGCGCTAACTCGCAACTCACTCTCGAATAAACACAATAAGAGGTTAAGAGTGATGGCATTTCGTGCTTCTGGTCTTTCGGGACCGTTGTCGCTGCTTGCGTCGTCTGCACTTTTTTCTGTGCCTGCCCTGGCTGTTCAATTTAATCTGGGAGAGTTTGAAGGACAGTTTGATTCAGCGTTTTCGTTTGGCACCAGCATTTCCACTGCCAACCCGGACCCGGCTTTGCACAATAGTGCAAACAGTGATGACGGCCGCCTGAACTTTGCCTCGGGTGATGTATTTTCGGCAGTGTTCAAAGGTACCCATGATCTGGAGCTCAAACATGCCAACCTGGGTGTGTTCCTGCGTGGCACCTACTGGTACGACACGGCGCTGCGCGACCATGACCAGCGCTTCAAGCAGGTCGAGGACAACAACCGCAAGCGTTCGGCCAAGACCGCAGGTACCCAGCTGCTCGACGCCTTTGGCTACTACCTCTACGACATCGATGGCCAGCCAGGCTCGGCAAGGCTGGGCAAGCAGGTAGTGAACTGGGGCGAGAGCACCTTCATCCAGGGCGGGCTGAACGTCATCAATCCCTTCAACCTGGCGGCGCTGCGCCGCCCAGGTTCCGAGGTGAAGGACGCGCTGGTGCCGGTGAACCTGTTCTACTTCACGCAGAACCTGACCGAGGCGTTGTCGGTCGATGGCTTCTACCAGTTGGACTGGGACCAGACCCAGCTCGACAACTGTGGCACGTTCTTCTCCAACAACGACTTTCTGCCCGATGGTTGCGATGGCCTGGATGTGGGAGCCAGGTTGCTTGGCAACCCGGCTGCCGTGGCCGGCCTTGCACCGTTTGGCGTGAACCTGACCAGCGAAGGCGTGCGCATACCCCGGGGCAGTGACCAGGATGCCCGCGACGGCGGGCAGTGGGGTGTTTCGTTGCGCTGGTACGTGGCGGCGCTGGACACCGAGTTCGGTGCCTACGCAGCCAACTATCACAGCCGCACGCCTTATCTGGGGACGGTCAGCAGCCCTTATTTCGACAACAGCCGCTTCGCCCCCCAGTTGTGCGCCAACCTGGGTATCGGCCCGGCCGGCTGCGCCGGGTTCCTCGGCTCCGCTGCCGGTCAGTCGCTGGTCGGTGCATTGCGCCTGGGTACCTCCCAGTACCGTGTGCAGTACCCCGAGGACATCCGCATGTACGGGTTGTCGTTCGCCACCACCCTGCGCAGCGGTACGGCCCTGCAGGGTGAGCTGAGTTACCGGCCGAATATGCCCATGCAACTCAACGGTACCGACATCATCCAGTCGCTGCTCAACGTCGAGGGGCGTTCGCCTTTGCTGGGCGACGGGCTGCGGCCAGAAAGCGCCAGCACCCTGTTTGACGGCTACCGGCGCAAGGAGGTGACCCAGCTTCAGGTGACCGCCGTACATGCCTTCAGTCAGGTGCTGGGGGCCAACCAGATGCTACTGGTGGGCGAGGCCGGGGCCACCTACGTCGGCGGGCTGGAGGGCGGCGCAGGCCCGCGTTACGGCCGCTCGGGTACCTTCAACAGTGGCGAGCTGGCGGACAACAGCGTCTGCCGGGCGATTTCCAAGACGCCAGAGCACTGTAACGACCAAGGCTTCATGACCCCGTTCTCCTGGGGCTACCGGTTACGCGCGACCTTGACCTACCCCAACGTGATCGCCGGCTTCGACCTGCGGCCGAACCTGTCCTGGTCGCACGATGTGCACGGTACAGGCCCGGTGGAAGGCTCGGCTTTCAGCGAAGGCTCCAAGGCCATGAGCGTCGGGCTGGATGCGACGCTTGCCAGTACCTACAGCCTGAGCCTGTCGTACACCGACTTTATCGATGGCGACTATGGCACCCGTGGTGACCGGGACTTTGTCTCGCTGAGCCTGGGCGTCACCTTCTGAGGGCATGATGATGAATATGCGAATGGTGATGATCGGCCTGTTCTGGGCCAGCGGCGCGCTGGCTGCGACAGGCCTGCCAGACAACCTCACCCCTGTGGGCGCCGAACGCGCGGCCAGCCCGGACGGCCGTATCCCGGCCTGGCAAGGCGGGTTGAGCGTCGCCCAGCAGCGCCTGGGTGACAACGGCACGCCGCTGGATCCGTATGCCGCCGAACAGCCGCTGTACCGGATCACGGCGGCCAACTATCGGCGTTACCAGGGCCAGCTTTCCGACGGCCAGGTAGCCTTGCTCAAGCGCTTCCCGCACACCTTCGAGCTGCCGGTCTACCCCACCCATCGCAGTGTCGCGGTGCCTGCCGGCGTCGCCGCCTCGGCCGCCCGCAATGCAGCGCAGGCGCAGCTGGATGACCAGGGCAACGGCCTGCGCGGGTTCAATGGAGTGATTGCGTTTCCCCGGCCGGACAACGGGCTGGAAGTGATCTGGAACCATCTGACCCGGCACCGCAATGCCAGTTACATTCAGATGTCCGACAGCGTCACACCGTTCAAGAACGGCCGCTTCGTGCTGATGAGCGCGCGCCAGGATGTAGCCCGCCCGGAAGGCCTGGGTGGGCTGGGTGCAGGCAATGTGTTGTATTACTTCACCTACCGCATGACGGCACCATCACGGCTTGCCGGTGATGCCATGGTGGTTCACGAAACCCTTGACCAGGTAGCCGAGCCCCGCTTGTCCTGGGTCTACAGTGCCAGTCAGCGGCGTGTGCGGCGCGCGCCGAACATCGCCTACGACACCACGGGGCCTGGCACCGCAGGCCTGCGTACTGCCGACAGCCGCGACATGTTCAATGGCGCCCCCGACCGTTACCAGTGGAAGCTGCTGGGCAAGCAGGCCCTGCACGTGCCGTACAACAGCTACCGCCTGGCATCGCCCGAGCTGCGCTATGCCGAGCTGATCAGGCCTGGTCATGTCAATCCGGCACCCACACGCTACGAGCTGCACCGGGTGTGGGTGGTGGAGGCGACGCTGAAGCCCGGCGCACAGCACATCTATGCCAAGCGACGCTTCTATGTGGACGAAGACACCTGGGCCATTCTCGAAACCGACAGCTACGATGCTGGCGGCCATCTGTGGCGTACATCACAGGCCCACAGCTTCTACCACCCAGGCGGCGAGGTGGCGGTCAACGCAATGGAGGTCACCTATGACCTCAAGAGTGGCCGCTACCATGCGTCGGGGCTGATCAACGAGCAACGTCGCCCGTTCGACTTCAATGTTCGCACCAGCCTTTCGTATTTTTCTCCCGGCGCCCTGCGCAGCTTTGGCGTGCGCTGATGGACGCGTTTGAACCACGGCCGGACTGGGCTCGGCGTCTGCTGGGGCAGGGCGAGGCGCCCGACCCTCGCTTCACCTTGGCCAACGAGCGCACGTTCCTGGCCTGGATCCGTACCGCGCTGGCGTTGCTGGGAGGTGGCATTGCCATCGAGACCTTTGCCGGCCAGGCCCTGCAGGCGCCGCTTCGGCTCTGGCTTGTCGGCAGCCTGATGTTGCTGAGCATGTTGCTGAGCGCCGGCGCCTGCCTGCGTTGGCTGCGGGTGGAGCGTGCCTTGCGACAGCGCCGGCCATTGCCGCTGCCGGCGCTGGTGCCGCTGTTGGCACTGGGTTGCCTGATCGCGGCGTTGATGGCCGCTGTCGTGTTGTGGCCGCGCTGGCATGCCTGATCCGGGCTTGCAGGCCGAACGCACCGAACTGGCTTGGCGGCGTACCTGGTTGGCGCTGGTGGCGGTCGCGGGGTTGGCTTTGCGCCAGGGCGACCTGGCGCTGGCGGCAGTAGTCGGCTTCGCAACGCTGACGCTGTTGACCCGCCAGGGACGGCGCTACAGCGAGGGCCTGGCGATGTTGCGGGTCGAGCGCGGTCGGCCTGCGATTCTACCGGTAGTGGCACTGGGCAGCGCAGTGTGCCTGATGGCGCTGGCAGGGTTGTACCGGTTGGCGAACGGGGGCTGAAACCCCTCCCACAGGTACGATGTGAATCCAGACGCCATTGCGGTACCTGTGAGAGCGGGCTTGCCGGCGAAGATGCCGGCGCTCAAGGGGTCACGATGTTGAAACGCGAATCGGCGTTCTCCAGGCCGCCCATGAAACGCAGGAACTTCACCCGCTCACCTTCGATGGAGATCTCGCCCAGCGTGGCCTCCTTGAGGAACCCGGTCTGCTTCAGGGCAATGCGGTCCAATGTCTGTTTGCTCATGCTCACCTGCACATCGGCCTGGGCGTGACGAGCCAGGTCGCGATGGGTGAGCACGCCGTTGCGCAGGGTCAGGGCGTAGTCTTCACCCAGGTCGGTGAAGCGCCAGTTGATGCTCAGGTCGCTCTCCGCCGCCTTGAAGGCATCCACCCGTACCCCAAGGTAATCGAAGAACAGGCTTGGGGTCAGTGCCCGCACCATGTCGTCGGCATTGCCGCCACTGCCGGTGGCGGCGGCTATTCCGCCGCGCAGCTCCTGGGCGCCGCTGAGGTAGGCGTTGCGCCAGGTAGCGTTCTCGCTCTGGTAACCCAGCTGTTCCAGCGCATCGGCCTGCAGTTCGCGCGCTGCGGTATTGCCCGGTTCGGCGAATACCAGATGGTTCACCAACTGCGCGACCCAGCGGTAGTCACCTTCGGCAAAGGCTTGGCGTGCCTGGGCCAGCACCTGATCGGCGCCACCCATTGCCGCCACGTAGCGCTTGCCGGCAGCTTGCGGCGGCAGTGGGTCGAGGTTGGCCGGGTTGCCATCGTAAAAGCCCATGTAGCGTTGGTAGACCGCACGTACGTTATGGCTGAGCGAGCCATAGTAGTCGCGGCTGTACCACTTGCTGGCCAGGCGCGGCGGGAGGTTGGCCAGGCTCTGGGCGATTTCCATTGGTGTCTGGCCCTGGTTGATCAGGCGCAAGGTCTGGCTATCGATGAAGGCATACATGTCGCGCTGGTCGGCCAGGTACTCGCGGATTGCCGGCCCGCCCCAGGTCGGCCAGTGATGCTGGGCGAACACTACCTCGGCCTGGTCGCCGTAACGCAACAGCGATTGGTCCAGGTAGTGCGCCCAGACTTTCGGGTCGCGTACCAGCGCACCCCGCAGGGTCAGCACATTGTGCTGCACGTGGGTGGCGTTCTCGGCCATGCACAGAGCCTTGAGCCCAGGGAAGTAGATGTTCATCTCCGCTGGCGCTTCGGTGCCAGGGGTCAACTGGAACTCTACCTCCACGCCGCTGAGGGTCATGCGTTGCAGCGGCTGGCTGATTTCCAGCGTCGGCGCTATCAGGCTGACGGTGGCGTTGGCCGGCACCCCTTTGCCCAGCCCGGCATCCACCTGGCCGCGTGGCCCGCGGGGCAGGGGGGCACCGTACATGTACTGGGCGCGGCGCTTCATGGCCGGGCCGGCCAGCACGTTTTCGCCGATGGCATGCTCGAAGAAGCCTTCGGGTGCAATGACCTGGACCTTGCCGGCCTTTACGTCCGCCTTGTCGATCACCCCGCGCGCGCCACCGAAATGGTCGATGTGCGGGTGGGTGTAGATCAGCGTGGTCACCGGCTTGCGCGGGCGGTGCCGGAAATACAGTTCAAGGCCGGCCCTGGCGGTTTCGACGGCCAGCAGCGGATCGAGCACGATCAGCCCGTCCTGGCCTTCAACGATGGTCATGTTGGCCAGGTCCAGACCGCGGACCTGGTAGATGCCTTCGGTGACCTTGAACAGGCCGGCGATGGTGTTCAGCTGGGCGATGCGCCACAGGCTCGGGTTTACCGTGGCCGGGGCCTGCGTCGGGTCGAGAAAACGATACTGACCCAGGTCCCACACAGTCTTGCCATCGGCGGTCGCGACCGGCCCGTCGAAGCGTTCAAGCAGCCCGCGCCGGGCCGCTTCGAAATCCCCGTGGTCATCGAACGGCAGGCGTTGCAGCCATTGCTGGTTGCTGGCCTGGGTGGCCGGGGTGGCATCCTTTGCCGCCGTAGTGGCCAGGCTCGGGAGGGGCGCCAGCAGGGCGAGCGCCAGCATCGACAGTGGGAAGCGCATGGTGTGTCCTTGTTGTTATGGTGGCGGACCACTGTAGGGGACGGGTTCGGGCACCAGCCAATACCAGAGCGGCATGGTTGCCATCGCATTTGCTGATGGGCTCAGGCAGGCGGAAGCTCCATGATCTGCTCCACCAGCCAGGCCAGGGCGGGGTCGTGCCGACGATGGGTCAGGTGCACCAGTTCCAGCTCGAACGGCTCCAGGGCGAAGGGCAGTTCGTGCACCGCCAAGGGCAGCAACTTGGCGAACTGCTGCGCAAGTTGCCGCGGCAGCACCACGCACATCTCGGTGGCGGCTGCCAGATGCGCTGCTTGAAGGTAGTTGGGGGTGGTGTAGGCAATTTTCCGGGTCAGGCCTTGTTCGGCCAGCCATTGGTCGACCATGCCGCGGGTCTGGCCACCGTGTACCCAGATGTGCCGCAAACCAAGAAACGCCTGAAGATCCAGTGCCTGGTCCGGCGCCAGTTGCGGATGCTTCTGGCGCAGCGCGACTTGCAGGGTTTCACGCCTCCAGGGGCGGCGGCTGAAACGTGCCGGCACCTCATCGAAGCGCCCCAGCACCAGGTCGAGGTCGCCGCGGTCCAGCGCGTCGGCCGGCAGGTTGGGAGCCAGGTGCACCACATCGATGCGCAAGTGCGGGGCCAGTACCTGCAGGCGTGCCAGCAGCGGTGGCATGCACAACTGTTCGACGAAGTCGGTGAGGGCGATGCGCAGCTGACGGTGGCTGCGCCGTGGCTCGAAGGCATCGCCAGTGGCCAGGGTCTGCTCGATTTGTTGCAGCGCCGCTCGAATCGGCCCTTCCAGCGCCAACGCCCGTGGCGTAGGGCGCATGCGCCGGCCCACACGAACCAGCAGCGGGTCGCCCAGCTGGTCGCGCAGCCGCGCCAGGGCGTTGCTGACAGTGGGCTGGGTCAGGGCCAGGCGTTCAGCCGCCCGTGAGACGTTCTGCTCGCGCAGTAACATGTCGAAGACCCGCAGCAGGTTCAGATCGAAGTTGGAAATATTCATGGGCAGAATATATGGCATACGAAATTGAAATTTCAAAAATACCTGCGGCCTGCTTAGGGTGATGCCTGTCCTCATACCTACAACAAGCAGGAGCGTTGCGCGTGAATACCCCCTTTGCGATCAACCAGGTGGCCGTGATAGGCGCAGGTACCATGGGCCGCGGCATTGTCATCAGCCTCGCCAGTGCCGGGCTGTCGGTGCTGTGGCTCGACAGCAACGCATCAGCCCTGGACGCTGGCCTGAGCATGGTCAGCCAGGCCTGGACTCAGCAGGTGGAGAAGCAGCGTGTCACCCAGGCCGAGGCTGAAGCCTGCCTGGCGCGAGTGCAGGCGGTGGATGGCTACGCCGCCCTGGCCCAGGCCGATCTGGTGATCGAGGCAGTGTATGAAAGCCTTGAACTCAAACAGGAAATCTTCCGGGCCCTGGACCAGCACCTCAAACCGGAGGCGATCCTGGCCAGCAATACCTCGGCGCTGGACATCGACGCGATCGCGGCGGTGACCCGGCGACCGTCGCACGTACTGGGCCTACATTTCTTCAGCCCCGCGCATGTCATGAAGCTGCTCGAGATAGTGCGCGGCGCGCACACCGACCAGGCGGTGCTCCATACCGCCCTGGCGCTGGGCGAGCGCCTGGGCAAGGTGGCGGTAGTGGCCGGCAACTGCCCCGGTTTCATCGGCAACCGCATGCTGCGCAGTTATGTGGCCGAAGCGCGCAAGTTGCTGCTCGAAGGCGCGCTGCCGCACCAGGTGGATGCGGTGCTGCAACAGTTCGGTTTTGCCATGGGCCCGTTCCGCATGTACGACGTGGTCGGTATCGACCTGGAATGGCGTGCCCGCCAGCTGGCCAGGCAGGGCATGCACGATCCGCTGGTGCAAGTGGATAATGCGCTGTGTGATCTGGGGCGGCTGGGTCAGAAGACAGGGAAGGGCTATTACCGTTATGCACCTGGCAGCCGCCAGGCCGAGCATGACCCCGAGGTCGACGCCCTGGTGCTCAAGATTTCCAACGACCTGGGTTACCGACGCCGGGGCATCAGCGCCGAGGAAATCGTCGAGCGCTGCCTGCTGGCGCTGGTCAACGAGGGCGCGAAGATTCTGCAGGAAGGCATCGCTGCCAGCAGCGCCGACATCGACCGGGTGTGGCTCAACGGCTATGGCTTCCCTGCGGCCACAGGTGGCCCGATGCGCTGGGCCGATGACCAGGGTGCAGCATTCGTCCTGGCTCGGCTGGAATACCTGCAAAGCGTACTGGGCGAGCACTGGCGCCCGGCCGCTCTGCTCTGCACGCTGGTGGCCAACGGCAAGCGTTTCGAGCAGCAGGCGGAGGTTCAGGCATGAACTACCAGGCTCCCTTGCGCGACATGCGCTTCGTGCTGCATGAGCTGTTCGACGTTGCCGCCCATTGTCAGCAGCTGGGTATCGAACTGGACCGCGACACACTCGACGGCATACTGGAAGAGGCCGCGCGCTTTACCGGCGAGGTAGTCGCTCCGCTCAACCGCAACAGTGACGAGCAGGGCTGCCAGTTGGCTGATGGGGAGGTCATCACGCCCGATGGTTTCCGCGACGCCTACCGGCAATACGTGGCCCATGGCTGGGCCAGCATGACCGGGCCGCAGGCTTACGGCGGTCAGGGCCTGCCGCAAATGGCCTCGGCCAGCTTCCACGAAATGCTGATGGCCGCGTCGTTGTCGTTCCGCATCTACTCCGGCCTCACCGAAGGTGCCGTGCTGGCTTTGCATCGCCATGGCAGCCCGGCGTTGCAGCAGTCCTATCTGGCGCGCATGGTCAGTGGCGAGTGGGCCGGCACCATGTGCCTCACCGAGCCGCAGGCCGGCACCGACCTGGCCTTGCTGCGCACCCGCGCCCAGCCGCAGGTCGATGGTTCCTATCGCATCACAGGCAGCAAGATCTTCATCAGTGGCGGCGAACAGGACCTGACCGACAATATCGTTCATCTGGTACTTGCACGCCTGCCCGATGCGCCGGCCGGGGTGCGGGGCATCAGCCTGTTCCTGGTGCCCAAGCTGCTGCCGGGCGGCGAACGCAACGCGTTGGGCTGTGGCGCGCTGGAGCACAAGATGGGCATCAAGGGCGCCTCGACTTGCGTGATGAATTTCGACGGTGCCCAGGGATGGCTGGTAGGCGAGGCCAACCAAGGCCTGGCGTGCATGTTTACCATGATGAACGACGCCCGTTTCCAAGTCGGCCTGCAAGGGCTGGGCATTGCCGAAGCGGCCTTCCAGGGGGGGCTGGCCTATGCACGCGAGCGCTTGCAATCGCGCGCGCTGACCGGCCCGGCGGCGGCGGACAGGCCGGCCGATCCGATCATCGTCCACCCGGATGTGCGACGCATGCTGCTGACCCAGAAAACCCTTACCGAGGGCTGCCGAATGCTGGCCATCTATACCGCCCGGCAGCTCGACCTGGAGCACGCAGCGCCTGGCGATCAGGCACGCAAGGGCGCAACCCGGCGGGCGGCACTGCTGATCCCGATCGTCAAGGCGTTTTTCACCGATGTCGGGCAGGAGGTCGCCAGCCTTGGCGTGCAGCTATA
Organism: Pseudomonas sp. s4; assembly: GCF_046764235.1. Classification (NCBI taxonomy): domain Bacteria; kingdom Pseudomonadati; phylum Pseudomonadota; class Gammaproteobacteria; order Pseudomonadales; family Pseudomonadaceae; genus Pseudomonas; species Pseudomonas sp. s4. The sequence continues at coordinate 1,798,813 of NZ_CP177209.1, forward strand.
TGGCGGACACGGCTATATCCGCGAGTGGGGCATGGAGCAGTTGATGCGCGACAGCCGCATCACCCAGCTCTATGAAGGCACCAACGGCATCCAGGCTCTCGACCTGGTGCGCCGCAAGCTGCTGGGCGACGGCGGGGCCGAGCTGAACTTGCTGGTCGATGAACTGGCCCTGCATGTCGAGGCGGCTGGTGTCGGTGGTGGTCTGCATGCCATGGCGACAGCGGTCGGGCAGCGCCTGGAGGAATGGCGTGTGCTGGCAGGCCATGTAGTCGAGGCTTGCCAGCGTGACCCTCAGGAAATGGGCGCGGTCTCGGTGGACTTCCTGGCCTACTCGGCCTATGTGCTGCTCGCAGCGTTGTGGCTGCAGGCGGCCGTGCGTGCCGAGACGGCGCTGGCTGGCGGCAGTGCCGAAACTGATTTCTACCGGGCCAAGCTGCACGCGGCGCAGTTCTACTGGCGACGCGTCCTGCCCCGCGCCACCGCGCACCGCGAAGCCCTGCTGGGCGGTGCAGATTGCCTCATGGCACTGCCAGCGAGCGACTTCGCCTTCTGACGCAGGGCCAACGACGACAAGGAGAGCCAGATGCAGCCTTTCAGCTTTGCCACTACCGGGCAGATCCTCTGCGAAGCGGGCGCAGTGCAGCGCCTTGCCACTCTGTGCCGCGAGCGCGGCGCACGGCGCGTGCTGATCGTCAGTGACCCCGGTATCGCCCGCCTGGGCATGCTCGATGATCTGCTACCGGGATTCACGACGGCCAAGGTCGGCGTGGCGATCTTCAGCGAGGTTACCGCCGACCCCAGCGAAGCTTGTGTACTGGCAGCCACCCAGCGGGCCCGGCATATCGGTGCCGACCTGGTGGTGGGCTTTGGCGGCGGCAGTTCGATGGATGTTGCCAAGCTGGTCGCGCTGCTGGCCCACAGCGACTGCAACCAGCCGCTTGCCGAACTGTATGGCATGGACAAGGCCAAGGGCCGACGCCTGCCGTTGATCCAGGTGCCGACCACGGCCGGCACTGGTTCGGAGGTGACGCCGATCGCCATCGTCACCACCGGCGCCACCAGCAAGATGGGCATCGTCTCGCCGCTGCTGCTGCCGGACCTGGCGGTACTCGATGCCGTCTGCACGCTCGGCCTGCCCCCGGCGGTAACCGCCGCGACCGGTATCGATGCCATGGTGCATGCCATCGAAGCCTATACCAGCCGTCTCAAGCGCAACCCGCTGTCGAGCCTGCTGGCGCGCGAGGCGCTGCGGCTGCTGGCGGAAAACCTGGATCAGGCCGTGCACAATGGCGGCAATCTGGATGCGCGTCAGGCCATGCTGCTGGGCGCCTGCCTGGCCGGCCAGGCGTTTGCCAATGCCCCGGTGGCGGCGGTGCACGCGCTGGCTTACCCGTTGGGTGGGCACTTCCACATTCCCCATGGCCTGTCCAATGCATTGGTGTTGCCGCATGTGCTGCGTTTCAACCTGCCCGTGACGGTGACGGACTATGCCCAGCTGGCGGTGCCCCTGTTGGGCGCACGGTTGCAGCCTGGCGACCTGCACCGGCAGGCTGATCAGTTCGTCGAGGAACTGGCCGCGCTGGGCGCCCGCTGCGGTTTGCCTGGGCGGCTGCGTGATGCCGATGTTCCGCGCCTTCGCCTGCCGCAACTGGCAGAAGATGCCATGCAACAGCAGCGCCTGCTGGTCAACAACCCGCGTGAAGTCACCCAGGCCGATGCACTGGCCATCTACGAGGCTGCCTACTGATGAGCGTGCATCGGCAACGTGACTACTACCGGCACTACACGCCAATCGCCACCCGCTGGCATGACAATGACGCCTACGGGCACGTGAACAACGTGGTCTATTACGGCTTTTTCGACAGCGCCGTGAACCGCCTGCTGATCGAGCAGGGCGGACTGGATATCCACCATGGCGCGGTGATTGCGCTGGTGGTCAGTTCGGCCTGCGACTACCAGTCGCCTGTAGCGTTTCCGCAGGGCATCGAGGTGGGCCTGGCGGTAAGCCGGCTGGGCAACACCTCGGTGCAGTACCAGTTGGCCGTATTCATCCAGGGCCAATCCCTGGCTTGCGCCACCGGACGCTTCGTCCATGTATTCGTCGACCGGCAGGGCCGACGCCCGGTCCCGGTGCCTGCCCGCTTGCGGCAGGTGTTGAGCGAACTGCAGCCTTTACTCCCCGAGGAATTTCGACCATGAAAGACGCCGTGATCGTAGCCACTGCCCGCACACCCATCGGCAAAGCCATGCGTGGCGCCTTCAACGACCTGAAAACCCCCAGCATGACTGCCGTCGCCATTCGGGCAGCCGTCGAGCGGGCTGGTATCGAGCCGGCGCAGGTGGAGGATCTGGTGCTGGGTACCGCCATGCAGAGTGGTACCGCCGCGATCAACCCTGGCCGACTGTCGGCGCTGGCTGCCGGCTTGCCGCAATCGGTCAGCGGGCAGACCCTCGACCGCCAGTGTGCGTCGGGCCTGATGGCCATCGCTACAGCGGCCAAGCAGATCATTGTCGATGGTATGCAGGTGACCATCGGCGCCGGCCAGGAGCAGATCAGCCTGGTCCAGCAGGTGCACAACCAGCTGGCCAGCGAGGCCTATGACCCTGCCGTGCTGCGAATGAGCGAACACGCCTACATGCCGATGCTGCAAACCGCCGAGTTTGTCGCCCGCCGCTATGGCATCAGCCGGGAAGCGCAGGACGCCTACGCCTTGCAGTCGCAGCAACGCACTGCAGCGGCGCAGGCGGCGGGGTTGTTTGCCGATGAAATCGTGCCCGTCTCGGCACGCAGGAAGGTTGTCGACAAGCTGTCCGGTGCGGTGAGCCATGAGGAAGTCTGCCTCAGTCAGGACGAAGGAAACCGGCCGGCGACCACCCTGGCAGACCTGCAAGGGCTGAAGCCAGTTGTCGAAGGCGGCTGCGTGACGGCCGGCAATGCCAGCCAGCTGTCTGATGGCGCCAGTGCCTGCGTGCTGATGGAAGGCGCACTGGCCGCAAGGTCGGGCAAGGCGCCGCTGGGGCTGTATCGTGGTATCGCCGTGGCCGGACTGGCTCCTGAGGAAATGGGTATCGGCCCGGTGCTGGCGGTGCCCAGGTTGCTGCACCAGCACGGCCTGAACGTGGACGACATCGGTCTGTGGGAGCTGAACGAAGCGTTCGCCTGCCAGGTACTGTACTGTGCCCAGCGTTTGCAGATAGACCCTGCGAAGCTGAACGTCAATGGCGGTGCCATTGCCATCGGCCACCCCTACGGCATGAGCGGTGCACGGATGGTCGGGCATGCGCTTCTGGAGGGCAGGCGGCGCGGGGTGAAGTACGTGGTGGTGACCATGTGTGTTGGCGGCGGGATGGGCGCGGCAGGGCTGTTCGAAGTGCTGTAGGGCATCCGTCAGGCCAGCCCCGGCGCCTGCGGCTGGCCGCGGGGTGGCCTGCAAGTCAGAACGGCGGCTCGTTCGGGGGCTGCAGCCTGAGTCAGTCAAGGCGCGCCGAACAGCATCGTCCAGTACACGCCGTTATCGCTACGCGAGTTTTTGGCAAAGGCCGCCCCCACCTGGGTAAACATCGGGTTCATCAGGTTGGCGCAATGCCCGGGGCTGGCCAGCCAGCCTGCCATCGCCTTGCTCGGTGACCCTTGGCCTGCGGCAATGTTCTCGCCGATCTGCCGCCCACGGTAGCCGGCATCCCATGCCCGATCCGCGGGCAGATCACCGTCGAGGTCACGGTGCGCGAAGAAATTATCGTTGGCCATCGCCCGGCTGTGTCGCTGCGCCGCCGTTCCCAGGGCGGTGTTCCAGGCTAGCGGGCGTGCAGCGGCAAAGCGCTTGCGACCACACAGGCGTGGTTTCGCCCGTGCAGCGTTCACCTGTGCCAGCAACGCTTTGCTTGCCGATCGCCCATCGCCGAGCTGGGCATCGAGCAGGGGCCGAGCCAGCAGCACCCGCCACTCGTTGCGTGAGCGACTGACGCCGATATCGGCATATTGGCTATCGAGCAGGGCCGTGCAGTAGTCGCTGCGCAGCATGTCGAAGGCCTCCTCGGCATCTTGTGCGCCGACCAGACGGATGGCCCGCACCTTCACCGCCTGATACCCCGCAGCCTTCAATCCTTCCCGCAATGCCCCGCCGTAGCCGACCGGCAACGCCAGTTTCGGCTTCAGCACCAGCGGCGTCGAGCCCCGGATAATGCGCCGCTCGCAGCGTTGTGGCTGGGTGCGATAGTCGTTGATGGCTGCCACCAGTTGCCTTTCCCCGCTGGCATGGGCGGGGTTGGCGAACAGGTGGAAAAAAGGAATGAGGCAGAGCGAGACAAAGGGGGAGCGACGGACTGCGTGGCGCATGGGGTGAATGGCTCTGGTGAATGGCGGCGGCAAGGCCGAATTAAGGGCTCGGCTAAGACTGTGCGCCTCAATCCAGGTTCACTGGTGGCGGGTACAAATTTGTAGTTGGAGTTTCGGTACTCCAACGAAGGCAATCCGGGCCAAGGGGGCGTCCAAACTCTATCAAGCCGGTAACCCCGCCAACCTCAACCCTTCGGCAAATCGGGCCAGATCCTCATCGCGGTAAATCGGCAGCCACTGGCGCAAGGTCGACACCCTTAACCCTGGGTCTTGTGCCCGCAAGCGCTCCATCGCCCGGTGCGCGCTGTCCATCCGCCCACTCAGTGCATGGCTGGCCGCCAGCAGGGCCACCGCTGCCAGCAGGCTGGGCAGATTCCCCAGCGACTTCTCCGCCCACTCCACAGCCTCATCCAGCCGCCCGGCAAAGAAATGCGCCAACGCCATGCCCACCTGTATGCGAAACATCTCCGGGTCCAGTGGGCTCAGCCGTGTGGCGTGCTTGAGATTGTCGATGGCGGTCTGTGTCTCGCCGCGTAACGCCCTGAGTATCCCGCCCAGGTACCAGGCCGGCGCCAGGTTGGAGTTGAGCAGGCGCGCCCGGTCAAGCAGCGCTATCGCGCCGTCCAGGTCACCCGTCAGATGCCCCAAGGCATGGCCGCCGCGGGTCAACGCCACGGCATCGTCACGCCCCAGTTCCACTGCCAGGCGCGCAAGCCGGGCACCCTCGGTGATTTCCTGGGCACGATCATCCATCCAGCCATTGAGCTTGCGCCAGAAGTAGCACCACGCCGCCATGCCATAGGCCGAAGCGAACTCAGGGTCCAGTTCGATGGCGTGGTAGTACAGCGGTAAAGCCTGGGCGATGGCGTCGCGCGTTCCGTTATGCAGCTTGGCCGTGCCGCGCAGGTAATAATCGTAGGCGCACAGGTTGCCGGTGGGCTTGCGCTTGGCACGTTCGATCTCCGCCCTTTCCAGCTGCGGGGCGATGGCGCCCACCACGCTTTCGGTCACCTGGTCCTGCAACTCGAACAGATCGTCGAGCCGCCCCTCGAAACGCTCGGCCCACAGATGCTCGCCGCTGGTGGCGTCGATCAGCTGGCCCGTAATGCGTAGCCGCTTGCCAGCCTTGCGCACGCTGCCTTCGAGTACATAGCGCACGCCCAGTGCCTGGCCAACCTGCTGCACATCGATGCGCTGGCCTTTGAAGGTGAAGCTCGAGTTGCGGGCGATGACGAACAGCCAGCGAATGCGGGACAGGGCGGCGATGATGTCCTCGACCATCCCGTCGGCGAAATAGTCCTGCTCAGGGTCACCGCTGAGGTTCTGGAAGGGCAGCACGGTGATCGACGGTTTATCGGGCAGGGCGGGCCCACAGGCGACGGGAACAGGTTCTGATGGGGCCTGTGCCGCGCTGCTGGAAGGCTCGCGGACCAGGCCGACGAAGCGGTAGCCCTTGCGCGCGATCGTGCGTACCAGGCGCTGCTCTTCACCGGAATCGCCGATGGCTTTGCGCACGGCATTGATATGGCTGGTGATGGTCGATTCCGAGACGATCTTGCCGTTCCACACGCGCGCCAACAACTCGTCACGCCCCAGCACCTGGTCGCGGTGACTGACCAGTTGCAAGAGCAGGTCGAACACCTGCGGGCCGATGGCCACGGCCTTTCCGCACAGGGTCAGCTCCCTGCGCTGTTCGTCGAGCACATAGTCGTCAAACTCGAATGGCACGATGTATCCCCTCGCGCGCCCTAGGCTAGGTGTCCGAGGCGACTGTTCAGTGGTATGGGCCGATGATACGGCAGCGCAAAGCTGGCTGCATACGCCAGGGCGTGGATTGAACAGTTTGGACGGAAATTCAAGCACGCCTGGAGGCAAAACCAGCCGGTACGCAAGGACTCTGCACAGGCCGGCGGCGCATGCTTGAACCACCACGACGGCAATGGTTGCGGTCGTGAACGTGGAGACAGCCCCAATGAAAATCGTGGTGATCGGAGGCACTGGCCTCATTGGTTCGAAGCTTGTCGATGGCCTGCGCGAGCGCGGCCACGATGCCGTCGCGGCAGCGCCGAGCACGGGGGTGAACAGCATCACCCGCGAGGGCTTGGCAGAGGCGATGAACGGTGCGGATGTGGTTGTGGATGTGGCGAATGCCCCGTCCTGGGAGGACCAGGCGGTGCTCGATTTTTTCGAGACGTCCACCCGCAACCTGCTGGCAGCCGAGAAAGCTGCAGGGGTCAAGCATCATGTCGCGTTGTCTATCGTGGGCAGCGAGCGGTTGCCGGAAAATGGCTACTTCCGGGCCAAGGTCGCCCAGGAGGCGCTGATCAGGCAATCCGCGCTGCCGTACACCATTCTGCGCGCCACGCAGTTCTTCGAGTTCGTCGAAGGCATTGCCCAGGCAGGGACGGTGGGAGAGGAGATTCGCCTGTCGCCGGCGCTGTTCCAGCCTTTGGCCTCGGATGATGTGGTAGCGGCGCTGATCGATGTGGCGTTGGCGCCACCAGCGCTCGGCATGCTGGAGGTTGCCGGGCCAGAGGCCGCGCCACTGGATGAACTGGTGCGCCGCTTCCTGCGCCTGCGTGGAGATACACGCAAGGTGGTGGCGGATGTGCATGCCCGCTATTTCGGTGCCGAGCTCGATGACAAGTCGCTGACTCCCGGCAGCGGCGCGCGGCTTGGCAAGATCCGCTTCGAAGACTGGCTGGCTCGCCAGTGAGCGATTCAACCCCTATCCCGAACCGAAGGAGCATCACCATGTTCAGCCGCCCCCTCCTGGCCGCCGCGTTCACCGTGCTGGCCATAACCCCGCTAATCGCCGCCGAGCGGCCAGTCAGCAAAGTCACCGTGGTCTTCGACAGACCACTGCCCAACGTGCCAGGCAAAAGCATGCGCGGAGTGATCGTCGACTACGCCCCCGGGGCCGCGTCGCCCGCGCATCGGCACCCGAAATCCGCATTCATCTATGCCACGGTGCTGGAAGGCGAAGTGCGCAGCAGCGTCAATGGCGAGCCAGCCAAGGTCTACAAACCTGGCGAAAACTGGTACGAGGCACCGGGCGCTTTCCATGGCGTCAGTGCCAACGCCAGCGACAGCAAGCCGGCCAAGCTGATGGCCGTGTTCGTGCTCGACAGCAATGAGACGGTACTGGTCACGCCGAGCGAGAAGTAGGCCTTCGGCCCTGTTGGCAGTGCCATGCCACCAGGGCCGAATACAGGACAACGCATCATGAACACACATGAACCTGAGCAGGCCCGCGCGGCGGTGATGCCGCAGCCTGCACGGATGAAGATAGTGGGCGTCGTGCTGTGCGTGGCAGCCATACTGTTGCTGGCTGTGGGCTGGCTGACGTTGCGCTCTGCTGACGCCGCCTTTACCGACAACGCCTATGTGCGTGGAGATGTCACGTCGCTGGCGGCCAAGGTGTCGGGTTACGTGACGGCGGTGGAGGTCGGGGACAATCAGCAGGTCAGGGCCGGTGACGTGTTGTTCCGTATCGATGACCGCGACTACCGTGCGCACCTGGCCCAGGCGCAGGCCAACCTGAAGGCTGCCGAGGCGCGTCTTGGCGATGTCGACGCTCAGACACGCCTGTAGCAGGCGCAGGTCCGCCAGGCCGAGGCGCAGCGCCAGTCGGCCCAGGCCGAGCGGCAGCTGGCCAGCAAAACCCACGAGCGCAGCCGCAAGCTGATTCAGTACAGTGCAATCAGCCAGGCCTTGGTCGATCAGACCGACGCCGCCCGCAGCAGCGCCGAGGCCGCGCTGAAGGCTGCGGCGGCGACACTCGATGCTCAGCGTCAGCGTATCGCCGTGCTGGATGCCCAGCGCGAGGCGGCCGTGGCGGCTATCGCCCAGGCCAGGGCCGCGCGCGACCTGGCGCTGATCGAGCTTGAGCATACCGTGGTGCGAGCGCCGGTTGCCGGCGTGATTGGTAATCGCCAGGTGCTTCTACCCAGTGGCGTTGTGTTCATCGCCGTGCTGCTGGGGGTGGCGTACCTGATCCAGGTGCGTGGTATCGCGCCTTTTGCCACCGTGCCGTTTGGCATCCTGGCAATCATGGCGGCGATGTGGATGCTTTCGGGCTCGACCCGCGAGAGTGGCATGCACGACATGATGGCCGCGGTCATACTGCGCGGTGCCGGGCTGGGGTTGCTGTTTCTGTCGCTGACTCTGATTGCCTTTGGCAGGCTGGGCCGGCACAGCCTGGCCAGTGGTATCGGCCTTTTCAATACCGGGCGGCAGGTGGGTGGGCTTTTGGGGGTGGCAGGATTGCAGACGCTGCTCGACCAGTATGGCGTGCTCAATGCCCAGACGCTTGGTGCGCATGTGAGCACAGGCGCGACAGCGGTAAATGAACGGCTTGATTCGGTGACGTCGATGTTGCGGCTTGAGGGTATTGACCCGCCGGCAGCTGGACGAGTGGCCATGAGCCTGTTGTCGCAGGCAGTGACGGGGCAAGGGGCGGTGATCGCCTTCGACACGGCATTCATCGCTGTGGCGTTGCTGTTTGCCGTGGCAGCGCCGCTGCTGGTGTGCATCAAGTTGCTGTTGGCGCGCATGGCCGGGAAACAGGACGCCGGGCAATCTCATGAAGGTGAATTGCCGGTTTCACGTCGTGAGCTTTCGCTGTAAAACGGCGCTGTGCCTAATTTGAATGCAGCAGCAAGGTAAACCGCAATGACACAAGCTACCGATCAGGCTTTTTACGACCGCGCGGATGCGCATATCGAACTGGCGAACCAGCAGATCGAGAAAATCGAAGACCTGGGCAAGGTCAGTGCCTCACTGACCTTCGGCGCCTCGCGCTTCAATGCCTGGATGAGTGCCCGCAGTTTCAAGACCAGTGCCGAACTGGCTGCCGCGCGGGAGGAGCTGTTGAAGTATTTCTGCGAGCAGTACCGGATGATGCTCGAGGACAACCTGGACGAGCACATCGAGCATTTCGACCGGTATGTGCTGGGCAAAGGCGACTGAACTTTATGGGGCAGGCGGTCCCTTGTAGGAGCGGCCTTGTGTCGCGAACGGGCTGCGGAGCAGCCCCAGGACCTCAGCCGAAATGCATAAATTGCTGGGGCTGCTCTGCAGCCCTTTCGCGACACAAGGCCGCTCCTACAGGGTACGCGATGCGTGGATAAACCCGGTGACGGGCTATCGGGCCTTCTTCTCCAGAATCCGCGGCCCGGTACCTTCCTTGCCCAGCACATCCTCGGGGTTGCGCAGTGGGCAATCTTCCAGCGACAGGCAGCCGCAACCAATGCAGTTGTCCAGGCTGTCGCGCAACGCTTCCAGAGTACGAATGCGGGCGTTCAGGTCTTCGCGCCAGGCGGTCGACATCTCGCCCCATTGCGCTGCCGTGAGCTTACTGTTGGGCGCATAGCGGCTGAAGGCCTGCTTGATCTCGTCAAGCGGAATACCCGTGCGCTGCGCCACCTTGATGATGGCCAGCGTGCGCAGCACCAGTGAAGGATAGCGGCGCTGGTTACCCGCCGTACGGACGCTGGCGATCAGCCCCTTGGTCTCGTAGAAGTGCAGCGCAGAAACCGCCACGCCGCTGCGTTTGGCCACTTCCCCTACCGTTAGCATCCGTGTGTTGTCCGCTGCCATGCCTGTTGACCTCAAGTTAACTCGAGCTCTTATAGTCCTGCCCGATCTTCCCCGCAACCGCTTTCCCTGATGATCGGAGCACTGCATGAACAAAAGGACGTTACTGGCCTGGGCTGGCGCTGTTGCAGGTTTGCTGGCCGCTGCCTATGCATTGGTCGGCAGTGGCTCGGCGCCGCCGGCTGCGGCGGCATGGCCGGCGACCAAGGTGGCGCTGGCCACGGCCGAGCAAGTGAAGCTGGCACGGCAGAACTTTGCTTCGGGGGAGCTGGAGGCGGTCAACCAGGTACAGGTGGCGGCCGAGACGGCGGGGCGCATCACCCGCATCGCCTTCGAGTCGGGGCAATTGGTGAGTGCAGGGCAATTGCTGGTACAGCTGAACGATGCCCCGGAGCAGGCCCAGCGCGTGCAGTTGCGCGCCAGGCTGCGCAATGCCGAAGTGGTGCTGCAGCGCAGCCGCAAGCTGCGCGCGGTGAACGCCGTGTCACAGGAGCTGCTCGACAATGCGGCCACCGCCGTGGACGTGGCCAGCGGTGAGCTGCAGCATGTCGAGGCGCTGATCGCGCAGAAGGCAATTCGCGCGCCGTTTGCCGGCAAGCTCGGCATTCGCCGGGTGCATCAGGGCCAGTACCTGAGCGCCGGTGAGACCATCGCCAGTCTGGCCGACATCAGCCAGCTGCACGTCAATTTTTCCTTGGGCGAACAAGCCGCCCCCGAAGTGCACGTGGGGCAACTGCTGGCGCTGACGGTGGATGCGGTGCGCGGGCAGGACTTCCAGGCCCGGGTGGTCGCGGTGGACCCGGTGGTGAGCAAGGCGCGCCTGGTGCAGGTGCAGGCGGCCTTGCCGAACCCGGGCGGGCAGTTGCAGCCGGGCATGTACGCCGGCGTGCGCCTGGATGCCGCGCAGCCGTCAAGCGTGCTGGCCGTGCCGGAAACCGCGATCACCTACACCGCCTACGGGCAGACGGTGTTCGTCGCTACCCGGGACCCTGAACAGGGCACCCGGGTCAGCCGGGTGCGGGTGACTACCGGTGAGCGCTGGCAGGGGCGGGTGGAGATCACCTCAGGCCTGGCACCCGGTGACCAGGTGGTGGTTTCCGGCCAGTTGAAACTGAGCGACGGCATGCCGGTCGAGCCAGTGGCTCAGGACAGCCTGCAGGCCAGCCAGGGAGGGCGGCAATCGTGAAGTTCACCGACCTCTTTGTCCGCCGCCCGGTGCTGGCGCTGGTGGTCAGCAGCCTGATCATCCTGTTGGGGCTGTTTGCCATGGGCAAGCTGCCGATCCGCCAGTACCCGCTGCTGGAAACTTCCACCATCACCATCAGCACCGAGTACCCGGGCGCCTCTGCCGAGCTGATGCAAGGCTTCGTGACCCAGCCGATCACCCAGGCGGTGTCGTCGGTCGAAGGCATCGACTACCTGTCCTCGTCGTCGCAGCAGGGGCGCAGCCTGATCACCTTGCGCATGGTGCTCAACCGCGATTCGACCCAGGCGCTTGCCGAGACCATGGCCAAGGTCAACCAGGTGCGCTATCGCCTGCCGGAAAAGGCCTACGACCCGGTGGTGGAGCTGTCGGCAGGTGACTCCACGGCGGTGGCCTACGTGGGCTTTGCCAGCGAAACCTTGTCGATACCCGAACTGAGCGATTACCTGTCGCGGGTGGTGGAACCGCAGTTCTCCGGCATCGACGGTGTGGCCAAGGTGCAGTCGTTCGGCGGGCAGCGCCTGGCCATGCGCCTTTGGCTGGACAGCGAACAGATGGCCGGGCGCGGGGTGACGGCTGCCGACGTGGCACAGGCGGTGCGTGCCAACAACTACCAGGCGACGCCGGGGCAGGTGCGTGGGCAGTACGTGCTGGCCGATATCCAGGTGGACACCGACCTGACCCGGGTCGAGGACTTCCGCGAGCTGATCATCCGCAACGATGGCACCGACCTGGTGCGCTTGCGCGATGTCGGCACCGTCGAGCTGAGCGCGGCGGCCACCCAGACCAGCGCCACCATGGACGGCAAGCCCGCCGTGCACCTGGGGCTGTTCCCCACCCCGACCGGCAACCCGCTGGTGATCGTCGAGGGTATTCGCCAGCTGCTGCCGCAGATCCGCCAGACCCTGCCACCCGGGGTGGAGGTGGCGCTGGCCTACGAGACCGCACGCTTCATCGACGCCTCGATCGACGAGGTGCTGCGCACGCTGGTGGAGGCCATGGTGATCGTGGTGCTGGTCATCTGGCTGTGCCTGGGCTCACTACGCAGCGTGGTGATCGCGGTGGTGGCCATCCCGCTGTCGATGCTCGGTGCGGCGGGCCTGATGCTGCTGTTCGGCTTCAGCCTGAACCTGCTGACCTTGCTGGCGATGGTGCTGGCCATCGGCCTGGTGGTGGACGATGCCATCGTGGTGGTGGAGAACGTGCACCGTCATATCGAAGAGGGCAACTCGCCGATTGCCGCGGCGCTGGCCGGGGCGCGGGAAATCGCCGGGCCGGTGATCGCCATGACCCTGACCCTGGCCGCCGTATACGCGCCGATCGGCTTGATGGGCGGGCTGACCGGCACGCTGTTCCGTGAGTTTGCCCTGACCCTGGCGGGGGCGGTGATCGTGTCGGGCATCGTCGCGCTCACCCTGTCGCCGGTGATGAGTTCGCTGTTGTTGCAACCCGGCCAGCAGCATGGCGCCATGGCCAACATGGCCGACCGCCTGTTCGGCATGCTGACCGGGGTATATGGGCGAGTACTCGCCTACACCCTGTCGCATCGCTGGATCAGTGGTGGTGTGGCGCTTGTGGTGTGCCTGAGCCTGCCTTGGCTGTACCTGCTGCCGCAGCGCGAACTGGCCCCGCCCGAGGACCAGGCGGCGGTGCTGACGGCCATCAAGTCGCCGCAGCATGCCAGCCTGGATTATGTGGAGCGCTTTGCCCTGAAGCTGGACCAGGTGATGAAGTCCCTCGCCGAAACCACCGACACCTGGATCATCAACGGTACCGACGGCCCGGCCGCCAGTTTCGGCGGCATCAACCTCAGCGCCTGGCAGGCCCGCGAGCGTTCCGCCGCGCAGGTGCAGGCGCAGTTGCAGCAGGCCGTGGCGGACATCGAGGGCAGCAGCATCTTCGCCTTCCAGGTGGCCTCGCTGCCGGGTTCCAGCGGTGGCTTGCCGGTGCAGATGGTGTTGCGCAGCGCACAGGACTACCCCGAGCTGTACCAGACCATGGAAATGATCAAGCAGCGCGCCCGCGACAGCGGCCTGTTCAGCGTGGTGGACAGCGACCTCGACTACAACAACCCGGTGGTCAAGGTGCGCATCGACCGCGCCAAGGCGGCCAGCCTGGGCATCAGCATGCAGGCCATCGGCGAGTCGCTGGGTGTGCTGGTGGGTGAACAGTACCTCAACCGCTTCGCCCTGTTCGGGCGCTCCTACGACGTGATCCCGCAAAGCATCCAGGACCAGCGCCTGACGCCGGCAGCGCTGAACCGCCAGTACGTGCGCGCCGAAAACGGCACCCTGGTGCCGCTGGCCACGGTGGTGCACCTGGACATCGAAGTGGCGCCCAACCGCTTGCTGCAGTTCGACCAGCAGAACGCCAGTACCCTACAGGCGATCCCGGCGCCCGGTGTGTCGATGGGTAATGCCGTGGCATTTCTCGAACAGCTTGCCGCCGAACTGCCACCTGGCTTCAGCCATGACTGGCAATCGGAGTCGCGCCAGTACGTGCAGGAGGGCTTTGCCCTGATGTGGGCGTTTCTCGCCGCCCTGGTGGTGATCTACCTGGTGCTGGCCGCGCAGTACGAAAGCCTGGTGGACCCGCTGATCATCCTGGTGACCGTGCCGCTGTCGATCTGCGGTGCGCTGCTGCCGCTGGCGCTGGGCTGGGCCACGCTGAACATCTACACACAGATCGGCCTGGTGACCCTGATCGGCCTGATCAGCAAGCACGGCATCCTGATGGTGGAGTTCGCCAACGAGATCCAGGTGCGTGACAACCTCGACCGTGCCACCGCCATCGTCCGCGCCGCGCAGATACGCCTGCGGCCGGTGCTGATGACCACGGCGGCGATGACCTTCGGCGTGCTGCCACTGCTGTTCGCCAGCGGTGCCGGGGCCAACAGCCGCTTTGGCCTGGGGGTAGTGATCGTGTGCGGGATGCTGGTGGGGACCTTGTTTACCCTGTTTGTGCTGCCGACGATCTATGCCTTGCTGGCGCGAGACCATCGGGTGACCACGGTGCGGGGGCAGCAGTTGGTGGAGGCTGAGCGGGTGCTGGACATGTGAGGTAAACCTGGCCACTGCTTACAGGCATGCGCGATCCCTGTAGGAGCGGCCTTGTGTCGCGAAAGGGCTGCGCAGCAGCCCCAGGATTTCCGCGCAGGTGCATAAATTGCCGGGGCTGCTGCGCAGCCCTTTCGCGACACAAGGCCGCTCCTACAGGGATCGCGCAAGTTTTGGGATATCGAGCATGGCGCTGGTTTGATCAGCCAGGCGACCGGTCGCGGCGCATCTGGCTAACCAGGGTAAAGCGGTCATCCGGGTGCACCGTCTCGGACACCGCCATCAGGTCGCCGTTTTCCTCGCGGTAATGGCGAATGATCTTCAGCCCCGGCGCGCCTGTCTCGGCCTTCAGCACTCGGGCCATTTCCGCGCTCAGCAACACTGCCCGCACCTGCTGGTCGACCACCGCGATCGCCCGGCCATAGTGCTGCTCGATAAGCCCCGCAATCAGCTGGTCGGGGTGCTCGCGGGCCAACTCGATGACCTCGGCATGGTCGCGCTGCGCGTACACATCGGTCCAGCACAGCGGCGCCGCGTTGTGCACGCGGTCGACACGGATGCTCGACACGCAGAAGTAGTGCTCGCCTGGTACCAGCCCCAGCCGCGCCGCCTCGCTCAGGTCGGCGACGAAGTGGCGCACGTCCTGAATTTCCCGTTGCTGCGTTTCCGCCAGGTGCGCCAGGTCTGCCACGCTGGCCAGTGACTGCGAGTAGCCACCGCGCGGGCTGCTGGCCTCCACCCGGGTGCCTACGCGCTTGCGCCGCGATACCAGCCCTTGGTTGAGCAACTGGTTGATCGCCGCGCGCACCGTGTGTCGGCTCACATCGTACAGGTCGCACAGCTCGAACTCGGTCGGCAGCAGGCTGCCCACCGGGTAGCGGCCGCTGGCGATGCCTTCCATCAAGTCCTTGGCCACGGTGCTATAGCGCGTCGGGTTCATACCTTTGGTCTGTCTCGCGAATTTGTAACAGCGGCGGGGCGCAATGCGGCCCCGGAAATCAAGCCTGTGCGGGCAGGCTCATATGCAGCAAGGGGAACGGCCGGCCTTCGCCATCCAGCGGTGAACGGCCGGTCTGGATGAAACCATAGTGCCGGTAGAACCCCACCGCCTGCGGGTTCTGCTCGTTGACATCGACGCTCATCACGCTGTGCTTCTGGCGGCCGAAGTCCAGCAGCGCGCGGCCTACGCCCTGGCCATGGCGTTCGGGGGCGACGAAGAGCATTTCCACGTGGTTGCCATTGAAACCGATGAAGCCCAGCGGGCGGTCTTCGGTGTCAACCGCGACCCAGAGCTCGACGGCCAGAAGGTAGACGTCGCGCAATTGCGGCAGCAGCGCGTCGATGTCGGACGCTTGTAGAAAGTGGTGCGTGGCGCGCACGGCGCGCAGCCAGATATCGAGCAGTTGCGGGTGGTCTGCAGCGATACTTTGGCGAATGATCATGGAGTCATGCCTGGGCGGTGTATGGCCGGGGAGGCCGGGAGGAAGAAAAAGGGTACCCGGATTGTGTGGGGCGGGGCAATGGACGGTGGGGCAGGGCATCAGCTGATGTGTTGCCCGGGCCGGCCCTTTCGCGGGTAAACCCGCTCCCACAGGGTACGCGTACCGCTTGCGAATTCAGTTCTCTACGTGGCAGCGCAGCCCAACGCGCTGGGCAATCTGCCTGAAAAACGGTATCTAGATGCCCGCCTCCAGGCCCAGCAAGTCCTGCACCGTCTGCCTGCGGCGAATCATCCGTAGCGCTCCATCCTCGATCAGGAACTCCGGCAGCAACGGCCGGCTGTTGTAGTTCGATGACATCGACGCGCCATAGGCCCCGGCGTCGTGGATCACCAGCAGGTCACCCACCTGCGCCTGGGGCAGGTCGTGCGGGGTCAGTTCCTGGTCATCCTGGGTGAACACATCACCCGACTCGCACAGCGGCCCGGCCACCACGGTCGGCTGCCGTGGGCGATCCACCGGTTGGCCGTTGGCGTCGAGCAGGGTCATGCGGTGGTAGGCCCCGTACATCGCTGGGCGCATCAGGTCGTTGAAACCGGCGTCGATCATGACGAAGGTGTTGCGGCCCACCTGCTTCACGGCGCGTACCTCGGCCACCAGGTAGCCCGATTCCGCCACCAGGAAGCGCCCTGGCTCGATCTCCATGCGCACGGGGTGGCCCAGCATCGCTTCGATTTCCTTGCGGGCCACGGCCCAGGTCCGGGCGTAGCGTTGCAGGTCGACCGGCTTGTCGCTGCTGCGGTACGGGGTGGAAAGGCCGCCGCCAATGGAGAACGCCTCGATGTCCACGCCCAGGCGGCCGATCAGCTCGATCATCGAGCGGGCCACTTGCTCCAGGTGCTGGTAATCCACCCCCGAGCCGATGTGCATGTGCACCCCTACCAGGTGCAGGCCATGGGTTTTCACGCAGGCCAGCGCTTCGCCCAGCTCTTCGTGCCAGATGCCGTGTTTGCTGTTCTCGCCGCCGGTGTTGGTCTTGCGGCTGTGGCCATGGCCGAAGCCGGGGTTGATGCGGATCCACACGCGGTGGCCGGGCGAGCGTTCACCCAGTTGGCGCAGCATGTCGATGGAACCGGCGTTGACTTCGATCTTCGAGGCCACCACCCGCTCCAGGGTCGGCCGGTCCAGCGCGTCGCAGGTCAGCACCACGCCGGCAGGGTCGCCATCCACGCTGGCGCCCGCGGCGAAGGCCCGCTCCATTTCGCCCAGCGACACTGCGTCCAGCACCAGGCCGTGGGCGCGCATCAGGCGCAGCACATGCAGGTTGGGGTTGGCCTTCTGGGCGAAGCGCACGGTGTCGAACACCTTCAGCTGTTCGACACGCTCGGCGATGGTGCCGGCGTCGTAGGCCCACAGCGGCGAGCCGTGCTGGCGGACAGCCTCGGCCAGAAGAGTGAAGGGTGCAGTCATGGTGGCGCTACTCATATAAGGAAGGCCACGAGGATGAGCCAAAGCAGGAATTCAGAAAAATAGCTATTTTTCTGTCAGCCATTCATATCTGATATGACCATTGCCGACTTGCCAGGTGTTGCCCGTGAAACTGTCCGTCCGCCATATCGAAGTGTTCCGCGCCATCATGGCCGCTGGCAGCGTTACCGGTGCGGCGCGCCTGCTGTTCACCTCGCAGCCCACCGTCAGCCGCGAACTGGCGCGGCTGGAGCAGGTAACCGGGCTGAACCTGTTCGAGCGCGAAGGTGGCCGCCTGGTGGCGACGGCCCAGGCGCTGCTGTTGATCGAGGAGGTTGAGCGGGCCTACGTAGGGCTGGAGCGCATCGACCGCTTTGCCCAGGCCATCCGCAATTTCGAGCAGGGCCGGCTGGCCATTACCTGCCTGCCGCTGTTTTCCCAGACCTTGCTGCCCAAGGCTTGCCAGCGCTTTCACCAGCAGCACCGGGGCGTGAGCGTGAGTATCCTGGCGCAGGAGTCGCCGTTGCTGGAGGAGTCGCTGGTTGCCCAGCAGCATGACCTGGGCCTGACCGAGGTAGAGCAGATACCGCGTGGCGCCTACGGCGAATTGCTGTTCAGCGCCAACATGGTGTGCGTGCTGCCCGACGGGCACCCGTTGCAGGCCAGGGCCGAGCTGGAGCTGAGCGATTTCCACGAGGTCGACTTCATCAACCTGGCCAGCCTGGACACCTACCGGCAGCGCCTGGACCAGCACTTTCGCGCGGCAGGGGTGAACCGCCGCACGGTCATCGAGACCACCAGTGCTGCCTCGGTGTGCGCCATGGTGAGGCAGGGCCTGGGGGTGGCGATCATCAACCCGCTGAGCGGGCTGGAGGCGGCGCAGGGCGGGTTGCCGATCCGGCGGTTGCGGGTGTCGGTGCCGTACCAGGTGATGCTGATCAGGCCGGACCACCGGCCGGCGTCGGCGGCGGTGGAGCCGTTTTGCCAGGCGTTGCGGGTGCAGGCTCGGGAGATGCAGCAAGCGCTGGCATGATCGTTGTGGGGGAACTGCCTTGCACAAAACCTAAAAACTGGCGCGATCACTGTGGGAGCGGGCAAGCCCGCGAAGCAGGCGACGCGATGGATGGCACCGGCTGTGCCGGTGTTCGCGGGCATGCCCGCTCCCACAGGGGCAGCGCCGGTATTCAGTTTGTCACAGCTCGCAAACGAAGGTGCCGGTCCCGGCCAGGATGTTCTCCAGGGTTTCCTTCACTTCATCCATGTCACTCAACTCGCTGGTCAGGTTGATCTCCAGCACCTCATCCCCCTTCAGCGCATCCCGGTCGCCGGCCGCCACTTCGATCAGCAGGCGCTTGGCGCTCAGGGTTACTTTCAGGCCATCCAGCGTCGACGGCTCGTCATCCAGGGTCAGGTCGACGGTGTCTTCGTCCGGGTAGCGGGTCAGCAGGAACATCTGACCCTTGTCGCTGTGGCAGCACAGGGTCGCCATGTTGTCTTCCTCGTCATCGCAAGGGGTGGCGAACAGCAGGGCAGTATTGATTTGCATGGACAAGGCTCGGATCAAAGGAAACGGAAGGGAATTCTGACAGTCTTGCCGACAGGCATAAACGTAAAGTTACCCCCCCTTGACCGAAATTGTCGCAGCGCTGCAAGCCTTGATGACCGATCAGTCGTTAAGCTTCGGCGAGCCCTGGGCGTGCCTGCGCACGTTCAACGCCTGGTTTTACCGTCCGCCTTGCCACGGGTTGGCTATCGTTGATCCGTACACGGCGCACGCAGCGACGCTTCAATTATTACAAAGCCCAAGCGGAGTACCACAGATGGCGTTCTTCACCGCAGCCAGCAAAGCCGACTTCCAGCATCAACTGCAAGCGGCCCTGGCGCAGCACATCAGCGAACAGTCCCTGCCACAAGTCGCGCTGTTCGCCGAGCAGTTCTTCGGCATCATCTCTCTGGACGAACTCACCCAACGCAGGCTTTCCGACCTGGCCGGCTGCACCCTGTCAGCCTGGCGCATCATCGAGCGTTTCGACCCCGAATACCCGCAAGTACGGGTGTACAACCCCGATTACGAGCGTAATGGCTGGCAATCGACCCACAGCGTGGTCGAAGTGCTGCACCACGACCTGCCGTTCCTGGTCGACTCGGTACGCACCGAGCTCAACCGCCGCGGCTACAGCATCCACACCCTGCAGACCACCGTGCTCAGCGTGCGCCGCGGCGCCAAAGGCGAGCTGCTTGAACTGCTGCCCAAGGGCACCCAGGGCGAGGACGTACGCCATGAGTCGCTGATGTACATGGAGATCGACCGTTGCGCCAACGCTGCCGAGCTGACGGTGTTGGCCCGCGAGATCGAGCAGGTGCTGGCCGAGGTGCGGGTGGTGGTGGCCGACTTCGAACCGATGAAGGCCAAGCTGCGCGAAGTGGTGGCGGAGGTAGAGCAGACAGCCTTTGGCCCGGCGCAGAACGAAAAGGGCGAGGTCAAGGCTTTCCTCGAGTGGCTGCTGGACAACCACTTCACCTTCCTGGGCTATGAAGAATTCACCGTCAAGGGCGACGCCGATGGCGGCCAGATGGTCTACGACGAGCAGTCGTTCCTTGGCCTGCCGCGTCGCCTGCGCGTGGGCCTGACGAGCGACGAGCTGCGCATCGAAGACTACGCCGTGGCCTACCTCAACGAACCGCTGCTGCTGTCGTTCGCCAAGGCCGCGCTGCCAAGCCGCGTACACCGCCCGGCCTACCCGGACTACGTGTCGATCCGCCAGCTGGACGCCGACGGCAAGGTGATCAAGGAACACCGCTTCATGGGCCTGTACACCTCGTCGGTGTACGGCGAAAGCGTGCATGCCATCCCTTATATCCGGCAGAAGGTCACCGAAGTCGAGCGCCGCTCGGGCTTCGATCCCAAGGCCCACCTGGGCAAGGAACTGGCCCAGGTACTGGAAGTACTGCCGCGCGACGACCTGTTCCAGACCCCGGTCGACGAGCTGTTCAGCACCGTCATGTCGATCGTGCAGATCCAGGAACGCAACAAGATCCGCGTGTTCCTGCGCAAGGACCCATACGGCCGCTTCTGCTACTGCCTGGCCTATGTACCGCGGGAAATCTACTCCACTGAAGTGCGGCAGAAGATCCAGCAGGTGCTGATGGAGCGCCTGAAGGCCAGCGACTGCGAGTTCTGGACCTTCTTCTCCGAATCGGTGCTGGCACGTGTTCAGCTGATTCTGCGGGTAGACCCGAAAAACCGCATCGACATCGACCCGCAGCAGCTGGAACGCGAAGTGATCCAGGCCTGTCGTTCGTGGCATGACGACTACTCGGCACTGGTGATCGAGAACTTCGGCGAAGCCCAGGGCACCAACATCCTCGCCGACTTCCCCAAAGGTTTCCCGGCCGGCTACCGCGAGCGCTTCGCCGCGCACTCGGCGGTGGTCGACCTGCAGCACGTGCTGAACCTGTCGGAAAGCAAGCCGCTGGCGATGAGCTTCTACCAGCCATTGACCCAGGTCGGGGAACGCACCCTGCACTGCAAGCTGTACCACGCCGACACGCCGCTGGCGCTGTCCGACGTGCTGCCGATCCTGGAGAACCTTGGCCTGCGCGTACTCGGCGAGTTCCCGTACCGCCTGCGCCATGCCAGTGGCCGCGGCTACTGGATCCATGACTTCGCCTTCACCTACAGCGAAGGCCTGAGCCTGGACATCCAGCAGCTCAACGACACTCTGCAGGATGCCTTCATCCACATCGTCCGCGGCGATGCCGAGAACGACGCCTTCAACCGCCTGGTGCTGACCGCCGGCCTGCCATGGCGCGACGTGGCGCTGCTGCGCGCCTACGCCCGTTACCTGAAGCAGATTCGCCTGGGCTTCGACCTGGGCTACATCGCCAGTACCCTGAACAACCACACCGACATCGCCCGCGAGCTGACCCGGTTGTTCAAGACCCGCTTCTACCTGGCGCGCAAGCTCACCCAGGAAGACCTGGATGACAAGCAACTGCGCCTGGAGCAAGCCATCCTGACCGCGCTGGACGACGTGCAGGTGCTCAACGAAGACCGCATCCTGCGTCGCTACCTGGACCTGATCAAGGCCACCCTGCGCACCAACTTCTACCAGCCGGACGCCAACGGCCACAACAAGTCGTACTTCAGCTTCAAGTTCAACCCCAAGCTGATCCCCGAACTGCCTAAACCAGTGCCCAAGTTCGAGATCTTCGTCTACTCGCCACGGGTCGAAGGCGTGCACCTGCGCTTTGGCAACGTCGCCCGCGGTGGCCTGCGCTGGTCCGACCGCGAGGAAGACTTCCGCACCGAAGTGCTGGGCCTGGTGAAAGCCCAGCAGGTGAAGAACTCGGTGATCGTGCCGGTCGGCGCCAAGGGCGGCTTCCTGCCGCGCCGCCTGCCGCTGGGCGGCAGCCGTGACGAGATCGCCGCCGAAGGCGTGGCGTGCTACCGCATCTTCATTTCCGGCCTGCTCGACATCACCGACAACCTGAAGGACGGTGGCGTGGTGCCGCCGGCCAACGTGGTACGCCATGACGATGACGACCCGTACCTGGTGGTGGCGGCCGACAAGGGCACCGCGACCTTCTCGGACATCGCCAACGGCATCGCCATCGACTACGGCTTCTGGCTGGGCGACGCCTTCGCCTCGGGCGGCTCGGCCGGTTACGACCACAAGAAGATGGGCATTACCGCGCGCGGCGCCTGGGTGGGCGTGCAGCGCCACTTCCGCGAGCGCGGCATCAATGTGCAGGAAGACCCGATCACCGTCATTGGCGTCGGCGACATGGCCGGCGACGTGTTCGGCAACGGCCTGCTGATGTCCGACAAGCTGCAACTGGTGGCGGCGTTCAACCACCTGCACATCTTCATCGACCCGAACCCGGAGCCTGCGTCCAGCTTTGCCGAGCGCAAGCGCCTGTTCGACCTGCCGCGCTCGGCCTGGAGCGACTACGACACCAGCATCATGTCCGAAGGCGGCGGGATCTTCCCGCGCAGTGCCAAGAGCATCGCCATCAGCCCGCAGATGAAAGAGCGCTTCGCCATCGAAGCCGATCGCCTGACCCCGACCGAGCTGCTCAATGCGCTGCTCAAGGCACCGGTAGACCTGCTGTGGAACGGTGGCATCGGTACCTACGTCAAGGCCAGCACCGAGAGCCACGCCGACGTCGGCGACAAGGCCAACGACGCGCTGCGGGTCAATGGCAACGAGCTGCGCTGCAAGGTGGTGGGCGAGGGCGGCAACCTGGGCATGACCCAGCTTGGCCGGGTCGAGTTCGGCCTGCATGGCGGCGCCACCAACACCGACTTCATCGACAATGCCGGCGGCGTGGACTGCTCCGACCACGAGGTCAACATCAAGATCCTGCTCAACGAAGTGGTGCAGGGTGGCGACATGACCGAGAAGCAGCGCAACCAGCTGCTGGGCAGCATGACCGACGAAGTGGCCGGCCTGGTGCTGGGCAACAACTACAAGCAAACCCAGGCGCTGTCGCTGGCGGCCCGCCGCGCCCGCGAGCGGATTGCCGAGTACAAGCGCCTGATGGCCGACCTGGAAGCCCGTGGCAAGCTGGACCGTGCCATCGAGTTCCTGCCGTCCGAAGAGCAGTTGGCCGAACGCCTGGCCGCCGGCCAGGGCCTGACCCGCGCCGAGCTGTCGGTGTTGATCTCGTACAGCAAGATCGACCTCAAGGAACAGCTGCTCAAGTCGCTGGTGCCGGACGACGACTACCTGACCCGCGACATGGAAACCGCTTTCCCGCCGTCGCTGGTCAGCAAATTCGCCGAGTCCATGCGCCGCCACCGCCTGAAGCGCGAAATCGTCAGCACCCAGATCGCCAACGACCTGGTCAACAACATGGGCATCACTTTCGTCCAGCGCCTGAAGGAGTCGACCGGCATGAGCCCGGCCAACGTGGCCGGGGCCTACGTGATCGTGCGCGACATCTTCCACCTGCCGCACTGGTTCCGTCAGATCGAGGCTCTGGACTACCAGGTGCCGGCGGAAATCCAGCTGACCCTGATGGACGAGCTGATGCGCCTGGGCCGTCGTGCCACCCGCTGGTTCCTGCGCAGCCGCCGCAACGAGCAGGACGCCGGGCGCGACACCGCGCACTTCGGGCCGAAGATCGCGCAACTGGGGCTCAAGCTCGACGAGTTGCTCGAAGGCCCGACCCGCGAGCGCTGGATGGTGCGCTACCAAGGCTTCGTCGAGGCTGGTGTGCCGGAGTTGCTGGCGCGCATGGTGGCTGGTACTACCCACCTGTACACCCTGTTGCCGATCATCGAGGCTTCGGACGTTACCGGCCATGACCCGGCGCAGGTGGCCAAGGCGTTCTTCGCCGTGGGCAGCGCACTGGACCTGACCTGGTACCTGCAGGAAATCAGCAACCTGCCGGTGGAGAACAACTGGCAGGCGCTGGCCCGCGAGGCGTTCCGCGACGACATCGACCTGCAGCAGCGGGCGATCACCATCTCGGTACTGCAGATGGCCGATGCACCGGAAGACATGGACGCCCGCGTGGCGCTGTGGGCCGAGCAGCACCGGGTGATGGTGGAGCGCTGGCGCGCCATGCTGGATGACCTGCGCAATGCAACGGGTACCGATTATGCGATGTACGCGGTGGCCAACCGCGAGCTGGTCGACCTGGCCATGAGCGGGCAGGCGGCGGTGGTGCCGTCCTGAGCCATGAGCTGAAATGAAAAGCCCCGGCAGCGATGCCGGGGCTTTTTTATTCCTGTGCTGCTATCACAAGGCTTGAGCGTAGTGAGGCCCCTGTAGGAGCGGATTTACCCGCGAAGAGGCCGGTACAGGCTTACTTGAACCTGCGCTCCACCCCTTTCTCCACCAGGATCTTCGCCGAAATCTCTTCCACCGAAAAATGCGTGGAATTGATGTTGGGAATGTTCTCCCGGCGGAACAGGTTTTCCACCTCGCGCACTTCGAACTCGCACTGGGCAAAGCTGGAATAGCGGCTGTTGGGTTTGCGCTCGTGGCGGATGGCGGTGAGGCGGTCGGGGTCGATGGTCAGGCCGAACAGCTTGTTATGGTGCTTTTTCAGCACCGCCGGCAGCTGCAGGCGCTCCATGTCTTCCTCGGTCAGCGGGTAGTTGGCGGCGCGGATGCCGAACTGCATGGCCATGTACAGGCAGGTGGGGGTCTTGCCGCAGCGCGATACGCCTACCAGGATCAGGTCGGCCTTGTCGTAGTAGTGGGTGCGTGCGCCATCGTCGTTGTCCAGGGCGAAATTCACCGCCTCGATGCGTTCCATGTAGTTGGAATTGCCGCCAATGGAGTGCGACTTGCCGACGGAATACGACGAATGGGCAGTCAATTCTTGTTCAAGCGGGGACAAAAACGAAGAAAAGATGTCGATCATGAAGCCATTCGAGGTAGCCAGGATCTCACGGATGTCCTGATTGACGATGGTGTCGAAGATGATCGGGCGTACACCATCGCGCTCGGCCGCAGCGTTGATTTGCTGGACCATGGTCCGCGCCTTTTCCGGCGAATCGATGTAGGGACGGGTGAATTTATTGAACGGAATGCTCTCGAATTGAGCGAGCAGACTCTGGCCCAGGGTTTCGGCGGTGATGCCGGTGCCGTCGGAGATGAAGAACGCGGTTCGTTTCATTTGCGATCTGGGCCTTAAGCTGATGACGTTTCTTGGATATGATAAGTTCGGTTTGCCGAATGCGGCTGTCGGCATTCTCACTTATTTTCCAGGTACAGGCCACAAGCGTCCGGCCAAGTCAACGAAGGCAGGCGGGCGCCCTTGAGCTTTTCCAACACAGTTAGTGGAGAGATCACCTTGGTAGAGTACGTAGTTTCCCTCGATAAGCTCGGCGTCCATGATGTGGAGCATGTGGGGGGCAAGAACGCATCCCTGGGCGAGATGATCAGCAACCTCGCAGGTGCTGGTGTATCGGTGCCGGGCGGCTTTGCCACTACGGCGCAGGCGTACCGCGATTTTCTCGAACAGAGTGGTCTCAACGACCGTATCCATGCCGCGCTCGACGCACTCGATGTGGATGACATCAACGCCCTGACCAAGACCGGCGCGCAGATTCGCCAGTGGGTCATGGAAGCCGACTTCCCGGCACGTCTGGATTCGGAAATCCGTACGGCCTTCGCCGAAATGGCTGCCGGCAACGACAACATGGCCGTTGCCGTGCGTTCCTCGGCCACCGCCGAAGACCTGCCGGACGCCTCGTTCGCCGGCCAGCAGGAAACCTTCCTCAACATCCGCGGCGTCGACAACGTGATCCGCGCGGCCAAGGAAGTGTTTGCCTCGCTGTTCAACGACCGTGCCATCGCCTACCGCGTGCACCAGGGCTTCGACCACAAGCTGGTGGCCCTGTCCGCCGGCGTGCAGCGCATGGTCCGCTCCGAAACCGGCACCGCCGGCGTCATGTTCACCCTCGACACCGAGTCGGGCTTCCGCGACGTGGTGTTCATCACCGGCGCCTACGGCCTGGGCGAAACCGTGGTGCAGGGTGCGGTCAACCCTGACGAATTCTACGTGCACAAGAACACCCTGCAGGCAGGCCGCCCGGCCATCCTGCGCCGCAACCTGGGCAGCAAGGCGATCAAGATGGTCTATGGCGAAGAAGCCAAGGCCGGCCGTTCGGTCAAGACCGTCGAAGTGGACCGCGCCGAGCGCGCGCGCTTCTGCCTGACCGATGCCGAGGTCAGCGAGCTGGCCAAGCAGGCCATGATCATCGAGCAGCACTACCAGCGCCCGATGGACATCGAATGGGCCAAGGACGGTGACGACGGCAAGCTGTACATCGTCCAGGCGCGCCCCGAGACGGTGAAGAGCCGCTCCAGCGCCAACGTCATGGAACGCTACCTGCTGAAAGAAAAAGGCACCGTTCTGGTCGAAGGCCGCGCCATTGGCCAGCGCATCGGCGCCGGCAAGGTCCGCGTGATCAACGACGTATCGGAAATGGACAAGGTCCAGCCGGGCGACGTGCTGGTCTCCGACATGACCGACCCGGACTGGGAACCGGTGATGAAGCGCGCCAGCGCCATCGTCACCAACCGTGGCGGGCGTACCTGCCACGCGGCGATCATCGCCCGTGAGCTGGGCATTCCGGCCGTGGTCGGTTGCGGCAACGCCACCCAGGTGCTGAAAGACGGCCAGGGTGTGACTGTGTCCTGTGCCGAAGGCGATACCGGCTTCATCTTCGAGGGCGAGCTGGGCTTCGATGTGAAGCAGAACTCGGTCGACGCCATGCCCGACCTGCCATTCAAGATCATGATGAACGTCGGCAACCCGGACCGTGCCTTCGATTTCGCCCAGCTGCCCAACGCCGGTGTCGGCCTGGCGCGCCTGGAGTTCATCATCAACCGCATGATCGGCGTGCACCCCAAGGCGCTGCTGAACTACGCCGGCCTGCCAGCCGACCTGAAGGACAGCGTCGACAAGCGCATCGCCGGCTACAACGACCCCGTAGGCTTCTATGTCGAGAAGCTGGTCGAGGGCATCAGCACCCTGGCTGCGGCCTTCTACCCGAAAAAGGTCATCGTGCGCCTGTCGGACTTCAAGTCCAACGAGTACGCCAACCTGATCGGCGGCAAGCTGTACGAGCCGGAAGAAGAAAACCCGATGCTGGGCTTCCGTGGCGCTTCGCGCTACATCAGCGAATCGTTCCGTGACTGCTTCGAGCTCGAGTGCCGTGCGCTCAAGCGCGTGCGCAACGAGATGGGCCTGACCAACGTCGAGATCATGGTGCCGTTCGTGCGTACCCTGGGTGAAGCCAGCCAGGTTGTCGACCTGCTCGCCGAAAACGGCCTGGCCCGTGGCGACAACGGCCTGCGCGTGATCATGATGTGCGAACTGCCGTCCAACGCCATCCTCGCCGAAGAGTTCCTGGAGTACTTCGACGGCTTCTCGATCGGCTCCAACGACCTGACCCAGCTGACCCTGGGCCTGGACCGTGACTCGGGCATCATCGCCCACCTGTTCGACGAGCGTAACCCTGCGGTGAAGAAGCTGCTGGCCAACGCCATTGCCGCGTGCAACAAGGCTGGCAAGTACATCGGCATCTGCGGCCAGGGCCCGTCGGACCACCCGGACCTGGCCAAGTGGCTGATGGAGCAGGGTATCGACAGCGTGTCGCTGAACCCGGACTCGGTACTCGAAACCTGGTTCTACCTGGCTGAAGGCCAGGGCGCGGTCTGATGCAGTAAAACGCGGGGGTACGTCTGGCGTACCCCCGCCTGGTTTTTTCCAGGGCGAGCTCCAGCAATGGATCCCGCCCTTTTTTGTGCACCAAGCAACCTTATGCAAAGCAGCAGCACTCTATTCCCCGTGGCCCTGCTCAGTGCCGAACGCCGCGGCGACCTCAGCGAAGACGTGTACCGGATCAAGGCCGGCAACAGCCCTGACCCCAGCGTCGAGCTGGCTGTCACCCGCCTGGGGCTGGCCGATCAGGGCCAGGCCCAGGGCGTACCGGTCATTCTCCTGCACGGCAGCTTCTCCAACCGCCGCTTCTGGTATTCCCCCAAAGGGGTTGGCCTGGGCGCCTATCTCGTCCGCGCCGGCTTCGATGTGTGGATCCCGGAAATGCGCGGCCATGGCCTGTCGCCGCGCAACCATGACTGGAAGCACAACAGCGTTGCCGCCTATGCCCGCGATGACCTGCCGCTGATTGCCGCGTTCGTGCGCGAGCAGTCGGGCCAGACGCCGCACTGGGTCGGCCATTCCCTGGGTGGTACGACCCTGGCGGCAGCGCTGGGCGGTGGCTTTCTGCCTGCCGAGCAGGTGGCCAGCGTGGCGCTGTTCGGTACCCAGATCAGCCGCGTGTACTGGCCGTTGAAGGTGCCGCCCCTGGCCTGGGGGGCGAAGCTGCTGCTCAAGCGCTGGGGGCAGATTTCCGGGCCGCGTTTCAAGCGTGGGCCGGAGGATGAGCCGATCGGCCTGGCCCTGGAAAGCATGCGCTGGCATGGCCTGTTCGGGCGCTTTGGCGACAAACAGAGCGACTGGTGGGCGGGGCTGGCCAAGGTGGATGTGCCGCTGCTGGCCGTGGCTGGTGCGGGGGACTTCCAGGACCCGGTGTGGGCCTGCCGCAAGCTGTTCGAGCAATTTGGCGGTGAGCGCAAGCAGTTTCTGCGGCTGGGGCTCGAGGAAGGCTTCGACGCTTTCGGGCATGTCGACATGCTGGTGAGCAAGGCCGCGCAGGTGCAGGTGTGGCCGCTGGTGGAGCGTTGGCTGCGGGATCCGCTGGTGCCGGTGCATGAATCCACGGTGGTGGCGGAGCCTGTGCCCGCCAGTTGATTCTGCTGTATCTGTACTGGCCCTATCGCCGGCAAGCCAGCTCCCACAGGAGTACCACTAGCCTGAAGCCAGCGGGGTCCTGTGGGAGCTGGCTTGCCGGCGATAGGGCCGGTACAGGCAAAACATGACCGTTCGGTCCTGGATGACTGCAACGGGCTCTACGGTGTAGCCTTGGCCGATACCCGCTTTCGTTGTGACTGACAGGAGCTTCCCATGCAGCATTACGTTACGCCCGACCTGTGTGATGCCTACCCGGACCTGGTGCAGGTGCTGGAACCGATGTTCAGCAATTTCGGCGGCCGCGATTCGTTCGGTGGCCAGATCGTCACCATCAAGTGCTTCGAAGACAACTCGCTGGTCAAGGAGCAGGTCGAGCTCGATGGCAAGGGCAAGGTCCTGGTCGTCGATGGTGGCGGCTCGCTGCGTCGCGCACTGCTCGGCGACATGCTTGCCGAAAAGGCTGCCAAGAACGGTTGGGAAGGCCTGGTGATCTACGGCTGTGTGCGTGACGTCGACGTGCTGATCCAGACCGACGTCGGCGTGCAGGCCCTGGCCAGCCACCCGATGAAGACCGACAAGCGCGGCATCGGCGACCTCAACGTGCCAGTGACCTTCGCCGGGGTGACCTTCCGCCCGGGCGAGTATGTGTATGCCGACAACAATGGCGTGCTGGTCTCGCCAAGCCCGTTGAAAATGCCTGAGTAAGGCGCCGCCCGCGCTGATGGAGCTTTGATGTTCGAGGAAGACAACGCGCAGTGGGGGCTGGTGCACGCCCTGGTGCTCGATGGCAAAGGTGGCGCGCGCTCGATTGCCCGTACCGAACTGGACGACCTGCAGCTGCAACCCGAGCAAAGCCTGTGGCTGCACTGGGATCGCAGCCATCCGCAAACCCGCACCTGGCTGCTGCACGACAGCGGCCTGAGCGCGTTCGCCTGCGAGCTGCTGCTGGAAGAAAACACCCGGCCGCGCCTGCTGCCCATGGCCGATGAACAGTTGTTGCTGTTCCTGCGTGGGGTCAACCTCAACCCGGGTGCAGAGCCGGAAGACATGGTCTCGGTGCGTATCTTTGCCGAGGCGCAGCGGGTCATCTCGCTGCGCCTGCGGCCGTTGCGCGCCAGTGACGAGATTCTCCAGCAGCTGGAAGAGGGCAGGGGCCCGAAATCGGCTTCCGAGCTGTTGCTGCTGATGGGCGAACTGCTCACCGAAAAGGTTCAGGGCCTGGTCAGCGACCTGTCCGAACTGGCCGACATTGAGGAAGAAAAGGTTGAATCCGACGAACGGTATACCCCGGAGAACGGCAGCCTGCAGCAGATCCGCCGGCGTGCCGCCGGTCTGCGGCGTTTTCTTGCCCCGCAGCGGGAAATCTACGCCCAGTTGTCGCGCAGCAAATGGAGCTGGTTCGCCGATGCCGATGCCGATTACTGGAACGAGCTGAACAACAGCCTCATCCGCTACCTCGAAGAGCTGGAACTGACCCGCGAACGTGCCGCGCTGGTGCTGGAAAGCCAGGATCGCCGGCGTAGCGAGCGCATGAACCGCACCATGTACCGCTTCGGCATCATCACCTGCATCTTCCTGCCCATGAGCTTCATCACCGGGCTGCTGGGCATCAATGTCGGCGGCATCCCCGGGGCGGAAAACCCCTATGGTTTCCTGTTCGCCTGCATCGTCGTGCTGGGGCTTGCGGTGGGGCAGTGGTGGCTGTTTCGGCGGTTGCGGTGGGTATAGA
This sequence comes from Pseudomonas sp. s4, assembly GCF_046764235.1. Lineage (NCBI taxonomy): Bacteria > Pseudomonadati > Pseudomonadota > Gammaproteobacteria > Pseudomonadales > Pseudomonadaceae > Pseudomonas > Pseudomonas sp. s4. The sequence goes on from NZ_CP177209.1 coordinate 1,828,925, forward strand.
TGCTCATTGACCTGCACCGGCCCTATCGCCGGCAAGCCAGCTCCCACAGGTACACCACAGGTTTCAAGGCTTGTGGTACCCCTGTGGGAGCTGGCTTGCCGGCGATAGGGCCAGTGCAGGCAAGCGTCATTCATTTTGAAACACTCGTCCCAATGCGATGTGTGACCCATCGACCGGCCATCTCGTCTCTGACTGACACTGCGCGAGGTGCCCATGCACGATCCGTTTGAAGAATCCCTGCGCGACCTGCTCAAGGCGTCCCCCTCCGGCAATGACCGGGACGACCGGGACGACGCCGCTTGCCTGGGTCGCGTGCTGAAAACCGCCAACCGCCAGGTTGGCGCGGGCGATCTGTTCAGCCTGCTTGGCCGCTGGAGCCAGGCGCTGCTGATCGCCGTGAACAATGGCGCGGCGCATGTTGCGCCGGTGCGTCGACACTCTTCCCGCAACGCTGCCAACGGCAGCAAAGCAGATAAGGCCGATTGAATATGGAACTCGATCTCTGGACCCAGAGCCTGGTCACCGCCATGACTGCCCTTTGGACCAAGGTAGCGAACTTCATCCCCAACCTGTTTGGCGCGCTGGTCGTGGTGCTGCTCGGTTTCGTGGTGGCCAAGCTGCTCGACACGCTGCTGTCCAAACTGCTGGCCAAGTTCGGCCTGGACCGCCTGATGGCCGGCACCGGCCTGACCAAGATGCTCGGCCGGGTCGGCATCCAGGTACCCATCTCCACCCTGATCGGCAAGATCGTCTACTGGTTCGTGCTGCTCATCTTCCTGGTCTCGGCCGCAGAGTCGCTGGGCCTGGAGCGGGTTTCGGCAACCCTCGACATGCTTGCCCTTTACCTGCCGAAGGTGTTCGGCGCAGCCCTGGTGCTGCTGGCCGGCGTGCTGCTGGCCCAGGTGGCCAACGGCCTGGTACGCGGCGCTGCCGAAGGCATCGGCCTGGAGTACTCGGCAGGCCTGGGGCGTATCACCCAGGGCCTGGTGATCATCATCAGCATCTCGGTGGCCATCAGCCAGCTGGAGGTGAAAACCGACCTGCTGAACCATGTGATCGTGATCGGGCTGATTACCGTTGGTCTGGCCGTTGCGCTGGCAATGGGCCTGGGTAGCCGCGAAATCGCCGGGCAGATCCTGGCCGGCATCTACGTGCGCGAACTGTATCAGGTGGGCCAGCAAGTGCGAATTGGAGAGGTCGAAGGGCACATCGAGGAAATCGGCACGGTCAAGACGACGCTGCTGACCGATGATGGCGAACTGGTTTCGCTGTCCAATCGCGAGTTGCTTGAGCAGCGAGTCAATAGCCGCTAACCGCACAAAGCTGTTAATGTATGCCGCCGCGAAAATCGACCCACGGGGTCGCGCGGCGACATTGACCTGACTGTCGGCCAGATCCGTTTTGAATAAAGTTCATTCGCCGCCCATGCGTTATGACCCTCGCGAGCTCACCGACGAAGAGTTGGTGGCGCGTTCGCATGAAGAGCTGTATCACGTTACCCGCGCCTATGAGGAGCTCATGCGGCGCTACCAACGGACCCTGTTCAACGTCTGTGCGCGTTATCTGGGGAACGACCGTGACGCGGACGATGTCTGTCAGGAAGTCATGTTGAAAGTGCTGTACGGGCTGAAGAACTTCGAGGGTAAGTCCAAGTTCAAGACCTGGCTCTACAGCATCACCTACAACGAATGCATTACCCAGTACCGCAAGGAGCGCCGTAAACGTCGGCTGATGGATGCCTTGAGTCTGGACCCTGTCGAAGAGGCGTCCGAAGACAAGGCTCCGAAGCCGGAAGAAAAAGGCGGGCTGGACAAATGGCTGGTGCATGTGAACCCGATTGACCGGGAAATCCTGGTGCTGCGTTTTGTCGCAGAGCTGGAATTTCAGGAAATTGCCGACATCATGCACATGGGCCTGAGCGCGACAAAAATGCGCTACAAGCGCGCGCTAGACAAGCTTCGGGAGAAATTTGCCGGCCTCGATGAAACTTAGTGGCGTGCAAATATCTCTAACGAACCGGCGAGTTCTGCTAGACTTGCCGTCGAGTTGTCCCCCTTGTTTGTGGTGGGACTGCTTAACTATCACCAGATGGGGATTTAACGGATGAAATTGAAAAACACCTTGGGCTTGGCCATTGGCTCGCTCGTCGCTGCTACTTCGTTCGGCGTTCTGGCTCAAGGCCAAGGCGCTGTGGAAATCGAAGGCAACGTTACCAAGCAGTACTACGACAGCGAACGTAACTTCAAGAACGACGGCACCAATCCTGGTGTTCGCCTGGGCTACTTCCTGACCGACGACGTTTCCCTGGACCTCGGCTACAACGAGACCCACAACGCTCGTGGTGAAGTCTTCAACAAAGACATCAAAGGTTCCAAGGCCAAGCTCGACGCTACCTACCACTTCGGTACCGTTGGCGACGCTCTGCGTCCGTACGTTTCCGCCGGTTTCGCTCACGAGAGCCTGGGCCAGGCCACTCGTAGCGGCCGCGACCACTCCACCTTCGCCAACGTTGGCGCTGGCGCCAAGTGGTACATCACCGACATGTTCTTCGCCCGTGCTGGCGTAGAAGCCATGTACAACATCGACAACGGCAACACCGAGTGGGGCCCGACCGTTGGTGTTGGTCTGAACTTCGGCGGTAGCCCGAAGCAAGCTGAAGTCGCTCCGGCCCCAGTTGCCGAAGTGTGCTCCGACTCCGACAACGACGGCGTTTGCGACAACGTCGACAAGTGCCCTGACACCCCGGCCAACGTTACCGTTGACGCTGATGGCTGCCCGGCTGTTGCCGAAGTCGTTCGCGTTGAGCTGGACGTCAAGTTCGACTTCGACAAGTCGGTCGTCAAGCCAAACAGCTACGGCGACATCAAGAACCTGGCTGACTTCATGAAGCAGTACCCACAGACCACCACCACCGTGGAAGGTCACACTGACTCCGTCGGCCCAGACGCTTACAACCAGAAGCTGTCCGAGCGTCGTGCCAACGCTGTCAAGCAGGTCCTGACCCAGCAGTACGGCGTAGAATCCAGCCGTGTTGATTCGGTTGGCTACGGCGAAACCCGTCCGGTTGCCGACAACGCCACCGAAGAAGGCCGCGCTGTCAACCGTCGCGTTGAGGCTCAGGTAGAAGCCCAGGCCAAGTAATTGGTTTGAAGCTTCATGAAAAACCCGGCTTCGGCCGGGTTTTTCTTTGCCTGGGATTTATCCGGTCTCAAAGCCTGCACAATGCCTGTAGGAGCAGCCTTGCGCTGCGAAGAGGCCATTACAGCAACAGAATACCATTGCCCTTACCGGCCTCTTCGCAGCGCAAGGCTGCTCCTACAGGGATGGCGTTCAGCCCGCGACTGCGATCAGCCCCAGGGCCTGCTGTTCTCCAACCACCTCCCCAATCACCAAAATCGCCGGGCTACGCAAGCCAAACCCCCGCGCATCCTCGACCATCCCCCGCACATCGCTCCTGCATTCCCGCTGCTGCGGCAACGAGGCATTCTCGATCATCGCCACCGGCGTCGCCGGTGCCATGCCCCCGTCCAGTAACCCTTGGCGCACCTGCTCCAGCCTGGCCACGCCCATGTACACCACCAGCGTCGTCCCGCCCTGGGCCAAGGCCGCCCAGTTCAGTTCGCTGTCGTCCTGGGTATGGGCCGTGACCAGCGTCACGCCACGGCTTACGCCACGTGAGGTCAGGGAAATACCGCATTGCGTGGCGCCGGCCAGGCCGGCGGTAATGCCATTGACCACTTCCACCTCGATACCATGCCCCTGCAACCACAGCGCCTCTTCACCGCCGCGGCCGAAGATGCACGGGTCGCCGCCCTTGAGCCGCACCACGCAGCGCCCTTGCCGCGCATGGCGCAGCATCAGGCGCTGGATGAATGCCTGCGGCGTGGAGCGACAGCCGCCGCGCTTGCCCACGGCAATCACACGGGCCTGTGGGCAGTGCTCCAGCACTGCCGGGTTGACCAGGTCGTCGATCATCACCACAGCGGCTTGCTGCAAGGCGCGTACAGCCTTGAGAGTGAGCAGCTCCGGATCACCAGGGCCAGCACCAACCAGCCAGACTTTCGCATTCATCAGGGTTTCCTCATCGGCAAGGTGCGTTCAGCCCTTGAGCAGGGTGAGCAGCAAAATCAGGTTGAACAGCAAGGACAGCAGGGCCAGGGTGCGCCAGACCTTCAACGGTTCGCGCTCCAGCAACGGCCGTGGCCGGGTGGGCAGCTCCTGGCGGTCGCCACGTTCGAGCAGCAGTAGCCAGTGTTCGGCGGTTTCGAAGCGCTGCGCCGGGTCGGCTGCCAGTGCCTGCTGCAGGTTGTGCTGCAGCCATTCCGGCAGGTCAGGGCGGTAGCGCGCGGCGTTGACCGGCAGGCCGAAGCGTGGGCGCTGGAAGGCCTCCACCTCGCCGTAGGGGTAATGCCCGGTCAGCAGGTGATACAACGTCACACCCACGGCATACAGGTCCTGGCGTGGGTTGGGCGGCTGGCCGTCGAACGCTTCCGGGGCAATGTATGACGGCGTACCCGGCAACTCGTGCAGCGGGTCTTCGGACAGGCCCGGGCAGTAGGCCAGGCCGAAGTCCAGCAGGCGCAGCTGGCCATCGCTGCCCAGGTGCAGGTTCTCTGGCTTGATGTCGCGGTGCAGCAGGTTGCGCCGGTGCAATACGCCGACCGCCTGCAACAGTTGCCGGGCCAGCTCCAGCCACTGCGGCATGGGCAGCGGGCCATGCTCGGCCAGCAGCGCCGCCAGGCTCTGGCCGGGGTATTCGCGCATCACGTAGTACAGGTGCTGGCGCTGGCTGGCGGTGTGCAGCTCGGGGAAGTGCCGGCCAGCGACCCGGCGCAGGAACCATTCTTCCAGCAACAGCCCTTGCGCCGCACCGGGCTCCTGCCCGCGCGCGGGTGGCAGTGTCTTCAGCAGCCAGGCTCGGCCCTGACCATCGCGCACCCGGTACAGCAGCGACTGGCGACTTTGCGAAAGCAGCTTTTCGGCTTGCCAGCCATCGATTACCTGGCCTTCACGCAATGGGCCGGGCACCGGCCATTGCTGCAGTTGCGCCAGGGTGTCACCCAGGTTGGCAGTGCCCAATTGCTCGACCTGCACCAGCAAGGCACTGGCGTTGTCCTGGCTGCCGTTCAGGTGCGCGCTGGCGACCAGGGTATCGACGGCCAGTTGCAGGTCGGGTTGCTCGCGCAGCACCGCCTGGATGTGCTGGTCGCCCAGGCTGGCCCATACGCCATCGCTCAACAACAGGAAGCTCTCGCCTGGCTGCAGCTCGCCTTCCAGGTAATCCACCAGCAGGTGCTGGTCCAGGCCCAGCGCGCGCTTCAGTACATGCTGCATGCCAGGCTGGTCCCATACGTGATCTTCGCTCAGGCATTGCAGGCGCCCGGCGTGCCAGCGGTACACGCGGCAGTCGCCCACGTGGGCCAGGGTAAAGCGTCGGCCGCGCAGCACCAGCGCGCTGAGGGTGGTCAGCAGTGGCTGGCCACTGCCTTGGGCGCGCAGCCAGCGGTTTTGCGCCAGCAGCAGGCGGTCCAGTGCCTGGGCCACGCTCCAGGTCGCGGGGGTGGCGTAATAGTCCAGGGCCAGCGCCTGCAGGCTGGCACGGGCTGCCAGGCCGCCATCGGCACATTGGCTGACGCCGTCGGCGAGGGCGAACAGGTAGCCTTTGCTGGCGGCCAGCTCCGGCGCCGGGGTAACCAGGCGCAGGGCGTCCTGGTTTTCCTCGCGCGGCCCGGTGGCGCTGGCCTGGGCAAAGTTCAGTTGCAGGCTCATGGCTGTGCCTCAGACCCGTGCCGCGGTAACCGCAGCCGAGCCCCAGGTGGTGCGCCAGCGCTGTTTCACGCCGTGCAGGCCGAACCAGGCCAGCAAGCCCAGGCTGGCGAACAGCCACAGCCCCAGTTGGTAGTCACCGGTGTGCTGCTTGATGGTGCCAAGCCCGGCGGCCAGCAGGAAGCCTCCGATGCCGCCGGCCATGCCGATCAGCCCGGTCATCACGCCGATCTCCTGGCGGAAGCGTTGCGGCACAAGCTGGAACACCGCGCCATTGCCGGCCCCCAGGCCGAGCATGGCGCTGACGAACAGGGCCAGTGCGGCGGCGGCGCTAGGCAGGTTGAAGCCGACTGCAGCGATGCAGATGGCCGCCACGCTGTACATGCCCAGCAGGGTGCGGATGCCGCCGAAGCGGTCGGCCAGGGCGCCGCCGAGCGGGCGCATCAGGCTGCCGGCGAACACGCAGGCAGCGGTGTAGTAGCCGGCGGTGACCGGGCTCAGGCCATACTGGTCGCTGAAATAGCCGGGCAGGGCGCTGGCTAGGCCGATGAAGCCGCCGAAGGTGACGCTGTAGAAGAACATGAACCACCAGCTGTCACGGTCGCCCAGGGCCTTGAGGTAGTCGGCCATGGCTTTTGGCTTGGGCCGCTGCGGAGCATTACGTGCCAGCAGGGCGAACACCAACAGGGCCAGCGACAGCGGGATCAGCGCGAAGCCGAACACGTTGTTCCAGCCAAAGCCCGCAGCCAGCGCCGGGGCCAGCAGGGCGGCGAACACTGTGCCGGAGTTGCCGGCACCTGCAATGCCCATGGCTTTGCCTTGGTGCTGTGGCGGGTACCATTGCGAGGCCAGCGGCAGTGACACAGCGAACGAAGCGCCGGCAAAGCCGAGGAACACGCCCAGCAGCAGCGCTTGTTCATAGCTGCGCACGCCCAGGTGCCAGGCAGCGGCGAGGGCGACGATGACCACCACCTGGCCGATCAGCCCGGCGGTCTTGGGCGACAGGCGGTCGACCAGCACGCCCATGGCGAAGCGCAGGATCGCCCCGGCCAGGATCGGCGTGGCCACCATCAGGCCCCGTTGTTGTGCACTCAGCTGCAGATCGGCGGCAATCTGCACCGCCAATGGGCCAAGCAGGTACCAGACCATGAAGCTGAGGTCGAAGTACAGGAACGCGGCGAACAGCGTGGGCACATGCCCGGATTTCCAGAAGCTGGTACTCATCGAACACCTCACTCGGCAATGCAACGGAACGAAAAAGACGCCGCTACCCGCTCCACGTGCGTGGAGGGGAGAGCGACGTCTTTGTCGGGGATTAAGTGGGGCAACCGCCGTTGGCTACCGGTGATATTTGTTCAGCAAGAGATGGGCCAACTCTGAGAAGTTGCAGTCCCCTTGTAGGAGCGGCCTTGTGTCGCGATGGGCTGCGCAGCAGCCCCAGGATCTAAGCTTCGCGGCAGAGATTACCGGGGCTGCTGTGCAGCCCATCGCGACACAAGGCCGCTCCTACAGGGGACCGCTTGAAGCAGGTTGCTAGCCCAGCATCTCGTGCATGGCAATGATCTGCTCGGCCACCTGGATCAGCTTCTGCTGCCGGCTCATGGCCTGGCGGCGCATCAGGGTGTAGGCCTGTTCTTCGTTGCAGTCCTTCATCTTCATCAGCAAACCCTTGGCCTGCTCGATGCGCTTGCGCTCGGCCAGTTGTTGGTCGCGCGCAAGCAGCTGCGCCTTCAGCGCCTGGTCGCTTTCGAAGCGGGCCATGGCCACGTCCAGGATCGGTTGCAGCCGCGCGGCATGAATGCCTTCAACGATGTAGGCGCTGACCCCTGCCTGGATCGCCTGGCGCATCACCCCGGGGTCGTGCTCGTCGGTGAACAGCACGATTGGCCGTGGCTGGTCACGGCTGACCAGGACCACCTGTTCCATCACATCGCGGTCCGGTGAGTCGGTATCGATAAGCACCACGTCCGGGCGCACCGTTTCAACGCAGGCGGGCAGGTCGATGGTCAGGCCTGGGGCTTCGATGACCTCGAAGCCGGCCTCGCTCAAGGCCGCCTTGAGGCGGCCGAGTTTGCTCTGGGTGTCGTCGATCAGCAGGATGCGCAACATGAATGGTCCCCCTCACGCGCCGACACGGGCATCGGGCAGGTCGCCCAGCGCATGCAGGCTGAAGCTGCGGGCATAGCCGTAGGGGTCGCTGCCGTCCCAGCGGCTGCCATCTATCAGCAGGCTGCTGCGCATCGGCTGCTCGGGGCAGGCCACGCCGAGGCTTTGTGCCGCCTCGCCATACAGTGCCAGTTGCTGGACCTGGCGCGCCACGCCGAGGTAGTCGGGGTCATCGCGCAGCAAGCCCCAGCGGCGGAACTGGGTCATGAACCACATGCCGTCGGACAGGTACGGCAGGTTGGCCCGGCCGTGATCGTGCAGGCGCAGGGCGTGCGGATCTTGCCAGTGATTACCCAGGCCATCGTGGTAGCTGCCGAGCAGTCGCGGCTCGATACTTGCCAGCGGAGTGTCCACGTAGGCGCTGCTGCTGAGCAGTTGCGCAGTGCTGCGGCGGTTTTCCGGACTTTGCTCGATGAAGCGGCTGGCGGCGAGTACCGCCTTGATCAGCGCGCGGGCGCTGTTGGGGTATTGCTCAGCAAAGGCGCGGGCGCAGGCCAGGACTTTTTCCGGGTGGTCCGGCCAGATCGACTGGCTGGTGGCCAGGGTGAAGCCCTGGCCCGTGGCCACTGCGTCGGCAGCCCAGGGTTCGCCCACGCAGAAACCGTCGATGCGCCCGGCCTGAATATGCGCAGCCATTTGCGCCGGTGGTACCACCACGCTGTCGACGTCGCGCAATGGGTGGATGCCCTGGCTGGCCAGCCAGTAATACAGCCACATGGCGTGGGTACCGGTGGGGAAGGTCTGGGCGAAGGTGAGGCGTGCGCCATGCTGGTGCACCAGGCGCGCCAGTGCTTCAGGGTTGGTCACGCCTTTGCGCTGCAGGGCCGGGGACAGGTTTATGGCCTGGGCGTTCTGGTTCAGCCCCATGAGCACGGCCATGGCGCTGGCCGGTACACCGCCGATGCCCAGGTGCACGGCGTACACCAGGCCATACAGGCAGTGCGCCGCATCCAGTTCGCCGCTGACCAGCTTGTCGCGCAGCCCGGCCCAGGAGCCCTGGCGCTTGAGGTTGAGGGTAAGGCCGTGCTGCTGGGCGAAGCCTTGGGTGGCGGCGACTACCACCGAGGCGCAGTCGGTCAGGGCCATGTAGCCGATGTTCAGGCTGGGCTTTTCCGGCGCGTCGCTGCCGTTGACCCAGGCCAGGGGCGTTGCTCGGGGTGCAGTGTTCACAAGGTTCCTCGCCCGTACCGATAAGGCTGTGGGCTTTTCCGGTGCAACCGATGTGCCATCTGGCAGCATCCCTGTGGGGCAACTGCCCTGTGCCGCCTGCATTGGCCTCATCGCCGGCAGCCAGCTCCCACAGATACAGCACAGGTTTCAGCCCTTGTGTTGTACCTGTGGGAGCTGGCTTGCTGGCGATGGGCTGCGCAGCAGCCCCACGATTTGCTGTCATGCCGGCCCCACGCTGGCTATAATCGCCCCCTCATTCACCCCGAGCCTTGCCCGCCCATGTATACCCTGGCCCGCCAGCTGCTGTTCAAGCTTTCCCCGGAAACCTCCCACGACCTGTCCCTGGACCTGATCGGCGCCGGTGGCCGTCTCGGCCTCAACGGCATGCTGTGCAAGCAGCCGGCGGCTTTGCCGGTTACGGTCATGGGCTTGAACTTCGCCAACCCGGTGGGCCTGGCGGCCGGCCTGGACAAGAACGGTGCGGCCATCGACGGTTTCGCCCAGCTGGGCTTCGGCTTCGTCGAAATCGGCACCGTCACCCCGCGACCGCAGCCGGGCAACCCCAAGCCGCGGCTGTTCCGCCTGCCAGAGGCAACGGCCATCATCAACCGCATGGGCTTCAACAACCTGGGCGTTGATCACCTGCTCGGCCGGGTACGGGCTGCGCGTTACAACGGTGTGTTGGGCATCAACATCGGCAAGAATTTCGACACCCCGGTGGAGCGTGCCGTCGATGACTACCTGATCTGCCTGGACAAGGTGTACACCGAGGCCAGTTACATCACGGTCAACGTCAGTTCGCCCAACACCCCGGGCCTGCGCAGTCTGCAGTTCGGCGATTCGCTCAAGCAACTGCTCGATGCCCTGGCCGTGCGCCGCGAGCAACTGGCCGGCACGCATGGCAAGCGCGTACCTCTGGCAATCAAGATTGCCCCGGACATGAGCGACGAAGAAACCGCCCTGGTGGCCGCGGCGCTGATCGAGTCGGGCATGGATGCGGTGATCGCCACCAATACCACGCTGGGCCGTGAAGGTGTCGAAGGCCTGCCGTACGGTGGCGAGGCGGGTGGCCTGTCGGGTGCGCCGGTGCTGGAAAAGAGCACCCATATCGTCAAGGTGTTGGCGGGTGAGCTGGGCGGCAAGCTGCCGATCATTGCCGCTGGCGGCATTACCGAAGGCCGCCATGCCGCCGAGAAGATCGCTGCCGGGGCGAGCCTGGTGCAGATCTACTCCGGCTTCATCTATAAAGGGCCGGCGCTGATTCGCGAGGCGGTGGACGCTATCGCGGCAATGCCACGGGTTTGATCGGCAATAAAAAAGGGCCCCATCAAGGGGCCCCTGGGCCTTCGCCCGCCGCCCGGATAGGGCGTGCATGGTGAATCGAATTCAGTGTCCTCGTTCAGCCAACGGCGTGATTTTCGTTGAGTCTATGGATGCCAGCGGTGCCAGTCATTCCGTCCCAGTTATCACCGCGACCTTCACGCCAGCCGTTGATCCAGGCTTGGCGAACAGAAGGAAGATTGAAGGGGCAAAGTTCGCGGGATTTGCCGGTGACCCCGTATTGGTAGCCACGTGAATATGCTCTTTCCAACGGATCACGCTTAAGTCTTCTCATAGGGTGTTGCCCTCACTTGTTGACTGTAATGTCCCGTCGGCCTCTCCGAGGCCGGGCAGAGTCTTTCTGCCGGTGTGCGCTCGCTGCCGGCGTGGCGAGCTGAAAGTGCCACCTCGTTGCGAAGTGGCCTGAGACCAGTTCTATCGAATGCGAGTCACGGTGTGAATGATCGATTTGTCATAAGCACGTAACCTTTCCAAGGGTGAGGGGATAAGTAAATAAATGCGACTCAACCTTGTTTAGCGTTGAGCCCGCTATGATCAGGGTTTGCCGATCATTGACGTCATTTCGCCAGCGTTGCTTGCGGATGACAGAAATAATTTGAAATGCGACGAAGGGTCACATCGGCCCTGGTATCGCCAGAATTTTTCATACTGCCTGATGATCTAAGCTGTCTTTGCCACTGGGCCAAGCACAGATCGGTCAGGCGGCCCGGCCTTTCATCGCACGCTCGCGTGTCGGGAAGGGCCACCCGCACGCCTGCTGGAAAGGTGTGCGGGCAAACATCGCGGGGCGATGCGTCGCCCCGTCAGTCAAATAGCCCAAGGCGCTGGATTACTCATGTCGGACCGTTTCGAACTTTACCTCACTTGCCCTAAAGGCCTGGAAGGCCTGCTTGCCGAAGAGGCGCGGGGCCTCGGCCTGGATGACGTGCGCGAGCACACCTCGGCCATTCGCGGCGCCGCCGACATGGAAACCGCCTACCGTCTGTGCCTTTGGTCACGCCTGGCCAACCGGGTGCTGCTGGTACTCAAGCGCTTCTCCATGAAGAACGCCGACGACCTCTACGACGGCGTGCACGCGGTCGACTGGGCCGATCACCTGACAGCCGACGGCACCCTGGCGGTTGAGTTCAGCGGCCATGGCTCGGGCATCGACAACACCCACTTCGGTGCGTTGAAGGTCAAGGACGCGATCGTCGACAAGCTGCGCAACCGTGAAGGCCTGCGCCCGTCGGTGGAAAAGATCGACCCTGATGTGCGCGTGCACCTGCGCCTGGACCGTGGCGAAGCCATTCTCTCGCTCGACCTTTCCGGGCACAGCCTGCACCAGCGTGGCTACCGCCTGCAGCAAGGCGCCGCGCCGCTGAAGGAAAACCTGGCGGCGGCGGTACTCATCCGCGCCGGCTGGCCGCGCATTGCCGCCGAAGGTGGCGCGCTGGCCGACCCGATGTGCGGTGTGGGTACCTTCCTGGTCGAAGCGGCGATGATCGCCGCCGATATCGCGCCCAACCTCAAGCGTGAGCGCTGGGGCTTCAGTGCCTGGCTCGGCCACGTACCGGCATTGTGGCGCAAGGTGCATGACGAGGCGCAGGCGCGGGCACAGGCCGGTCTGGCCAAGCCACCACTGTGGATCCGTGGCTACGAGGCCGACCCGCGGTTGATCCAGCCAGGCCGCAACAACGTCGAGCGTGCCGGCCTGGGCGACTGGGTGAAGATCTACCAGGGCGAGGTCAGTACCTTCGAGCCGCGCCCTGACCAGAACCAGAAAGGCCTTGTCATCAGCAACCCGCCCTATGGCGAGCGCCTGGGTGACGAAGCCAGCCTGCTGTACCTCTACCAGAACCTCGGCGAGCGTCTGCGCCAGGCCTGCATGGGCTGGGAGGCGGCGGTGTTCACCGGCGCGCCGCAGCTGGGCAAGCGCATGGGTATTCGCAGCCACAAGCAGTACGCGTTCTGGAACGGCGCCTTGCCGTGCAAGCTGCTGCTGTTCAAGGTGCAGCCCGACCAGTTCGTTACCGGCGAGCGCCGCGAGGCGCAGCCTGAAGGCGCGGAAACCCGCCAGCAGGCAGCACCGGCCAGCGAGCCGGCGCGCCTGTCGGAAGGGGCGCAGATGTTCGCCAACCGCCTGCAGAAAAACCTCAAGCAACTGGGCAAGTGGGCCCGCCGCGAGCAGGTCGATTGCTACCGCCTGTACGACGCCGACATGCCCGAATATGCCCTGGCGGTCGACCTGTACCAGGACTGGGTGCACGTGCAGGAATACGCCGCGCCACGTTCGGTCGACCCGGACAAGGCCCAGGCACGCCTGCTTGACGCGCTGGCAGCCATCCCGCAGGCCCTGGGCATTTCGCCGCAGCGTGTGGTGCTCAAGCGTCGCGAGCGGCAGAGCGGCACGCGCCAGTACGAGCGCCAGGCGACCGAAGGCCGCTTCCAGGAAGTTAACGAAGGTGGCGTAAAGCTGCTGGTCAACCTCACCGACTACCTCGACACGGGCCTGTTCCTGGACCATCGCCCGATGCGCATGCGCATCCAGCGCGAAGCAGCCGGCAAACGCTTCCTCAACCTGTTCTGCTACACCGCCACGGCCACCGTGCACGCGGCCAAGGGCGGCGCGCGCAGCACCACCAGCGTCGACCTGTCGAAAACCTACCTGGACTGGGCGCGACGCAACCTGGCGCTCAATGGCTTCTCCGAGCGCAACCGCCTGGAGCAGGGCGATGTGATGGCCTGGCTGGAAGGCAACCGCGACAGCTATGACCTGATCTTCATCGACCCGCCGACCTTCTCCAACTCCAAGCGCATGGAAGGCGTGTTCGATGTGCAGCGTGACCACGTGCAACTGCTGGACCTGGCCATGGCCCGCCTGGCGCCGGGTGGCGTGCTGTATTTCTCCAACAACTTCCGCAAGTTCCAGTTGGACGAGCACCTGATGGCGCGTTATGCGGTGGAAGAGATCACGGCCCAGACCCTGGACCCGGACTTCGCGCGCAATAACCGTATCCATCGTGCCTGGCGTCTGCAGCTTCGTTGAGGCGACGAGGTACATTGCGCGGCTAATGGCCAATAGCTATAACTGAGGGCAGGGCAAGATAATCCGCAGGACGCTGACGTGACGAGATGGGTGTATGTCAAAGGGTGGCGTGCGTGCGCGGTTGCTTGGCCTGTGCACAGAGGCAGTGTCCGCCTGGGCGGTGGCCGTGGTCGCCCTGATCGTGGGTGGCCTGTTGACGGCCGTCCTGGCGTTAGCCACGCAAACCTTCTACAAGCAGCAACTGCGCCAGCGCTTCGAGCTGCTGGCCAGCGAGCGTTTCAGCCGTATCGCCGAGCGGTTTGATGAACAGCAGCAGCGCCTGGACGGGCTGCGGCGGTTTTTCAGCTTTTCCAACGAAATCACCCCACACGAGTTCGACGGCTACGCCCGGCCATTGCTGCAGCGGACCCTGGCCTACGCCTGGGCGCCGCGTGTCGAGGCCGCGCAACGCGCCGAGTTCGAGCGCCAGGCCAGTGTGCATTTCGGCCCGGGCTATGTGATCCGCGACCAGGATGAACAAGGCCAGTGGCACCCATCCCCCCAGCGCGACCATTACTTCCCGGTACTCTATACCCAGTCGGGTGAATTGCCCGGGCTGCCCTATGGTCTGGACCTCGCCGGCCAGGAAGTGCCCTTGGCGGCACTGGCGCGGGCGCTGGGGCCCGGCAGCATGGCGGTGTCCGAGCCACTGCCCATGTTCGATACCAGCTCGGATGCGCGTGGCCTGCTGATGGTGGCGCCAGTGTTTTCCGATGCCAACCCCCGCGGCGCGGCAATGGGCTATGTGATGGCCCTGCTGAGCATGCGTGAACTGGTCAGTGAGGGGCGCCCGGTTACGGCAGACGATAACCTGGTGGTGCGTATCGTCGACCCCACCGGGCTGCATGGCCCTGAGGTGATGTTCGATTCACAGAACCCGGTCGCACCTCTGCCGCTGGCCATCAACCAGTTGTTGCACCTGGCTGACCACCACTTCCAGCTGAGTATCCGGCCGAGCCTGGCCTTCGTGCGCGCCAACCGCTCCTCCGCGGTGCTGGCGGTAAGCCTGCTGGGCGGCTTGTTGAGCCTGCTGCTCAGTGTGTTGCTCTACAGCCTGTTCAGCCAGCGCCAGCGCGCCTTGGCCCTGGTAGAGCAGCGTACCGCCGAGCTGCGGGTCAGCGAGCAGTCACTGCGTGGTACCCATAACCAGCTGCGCAGCGTGCTGGATGCCGCAACCCAGGTGGCGATCATCGCCACCAACCTCAAGGGCTTGGTCAGCACCTTCAACGCCGGTGCCGAGCGCATGCTCGGTTACCCGGCCAGCGAGGCAATCGGCAAGCTGCGCCTGGAGGACCTGGTGTTGCCCGAGGAGTTGAGCCTGCGTGCCCATGCCTTGAGCCTGCGTTTCGGCCGGCCGATTGCAGGTGGCCAGGCCATGTTTGCCGAAACGGTGCAGGAGCATGGTGCCGAGCCGGGGGAGTGGACCTTGTTGCGCGCCGATGGCAGCCAACTGGTGGCCAACATGCTGGTCACCGCCATGCTTGATGAGCAGGGGTTATGGATCGGTTACCTGGCGATCTGCATCGATGTCACTGAACGGCGTCGGGTGCATGAGGCGCTGGCGGCGCGTGACCGCCTTCTGGAAAAACTCAGTGCCGAGGTGCCGGGCGGCATCTACCAGTACCGCCTGGATGGCAACGGCCATTCCTGTTTTCCGTACGCCAGCAAGGGCCTGTACGACATCTACGAAGTCGATCTGCAGCAATTGCGCGAGGATGCCACGGCGGTGTTCGAACGCATCCACCCGGATGACCTCGAGCGCGTGCGCCGCTCGGTGCGTTACTCGGCCGAACACCTGTCGCCCTGGCGTGAAGAATATCGGGTCTGCCTGCCGCGTGCCGGGCTGCGTTGGGTGCGTGGCGAGGCGACACCGGAGGTGGGCGAGCAGGGCTGCACGTTGTGGCATGGCTACCTGACCGATATCTCCGACCTCAAGGGTGTGGAGGAAGAGTTGCGGGCGCTGTCGGTGACCGATTCGCTGACCGGCATCCATAATCGCCGTTACTTTCAGGAGCGGCTCAAGCTCGAGCTGGAACGGGCCCAGCGCGATGGCCAGGCACTGGCGGTCATCATGCTCGATATCGATCACTTCAAGCGCATCAACGACCATTTTGGCCATGCTGTCGGCGATCGCGTGCTGCGCAGCCTGTGCCTGCGTATCAGCCAGCGTTTGCGCCGTACCGATGTTTTCTGCCGGTTGGGCGGCGAGGAATTCATGGTGCTGTGCCCGGGGAGCGATGCCGAGCAGGCGCGGCTGCTGGCGCTGGAGCTGTGGCATGGGGTGCGCAATGTGCCGGTGGAAGGCGTGGGCAGGGTGACCGCGAGTTTTGGTGTGGCGGGCTGGCGACCGGGGGAAGGGGCCGATGCCTTGCTGTTGCGGGCTGATGCAGGCGTGTATGCGGCCAAGCAGGCCGGGCGGGACCGGGTGGAGGGGGAGTTGGCCTGACAGCTTTCAGTTGCCAATGCCGGCCCGTTCGCGGCTAAAGCCGCTCCCACAGAGACATCACAGGTCTTGAACCCTGCACTGTACATGTAGGAGCGGCTTTAGCCGCGAAGAGGCCGGTACCGGCTAACGATCAGTTGGCCGCAGTACTGCCGGCCAGTTTCGGCTGGCGGTACAGGTCCAGCAGCACCTGGTCGAGCACCTGCGAGGCGCCCCACGGTTTCGGATCGTTGAGGATCGCCGCCACCGCCCAGGTATGGCCGTTGCTGTCGCGGCTGAAGCCGGCAATTGCCCGCACGGTATTCAGCGTGCCAGTCTTGATGTGCCCTTCGCCGGTCATGGCGGTACGCTTCAGGCGCTTGCGCATGGTGCCATCCATACCCACCAGCGGCATCGAGCTCATGAACTCGGCAGCATAAGGGCTCTTCCAGGCAGCCTGCAGCATCGCGGCCATCTCCCGGGTGCTGACCCGTTCGGCACGCGACAGGCCGGAACCGTTTTCCATTACCAGGTGCGGCGCGGTAATGCCCTTCTTCGCCAGCCACTGGCGCACCACACGCTGGGCGGCGCGGGCGTCGTCACCGTCGGCATCGGTGCGGAACTGCGCGCCAAGGCTCAGGAACAGCTGCTGGGCCATGGTGTTGTTGCTGTACTTGTTGATGTCGCGGATCACTTCCACCAGGTCTGGCGAGAAGGCTCGGGCCAGCAGGCGAGCGCCCTTGGGCACGTTCTCGAAGCGGTCGCCACCCTGGATGCTGCCACCCAGCTCGTTCCAGATCGCGCGCACGGCACCGGCGGCGTAGGTCTGGTGGTCGAGCAGCGACAGATAGGTCTGGGAGTTGCAGCCGTCACCCAGCTGGCCACTGACCGTTACGCTGATGCCATCGGCCTGCTGCACCGGGTTGTAGCGCACGTCACCCGAGCACTGTCTGGAGGCTACTGCCTTGACCTGGTTGTCGATGCGGATGCTGGCAATCGGCGGTTCGACCGCGATGGTGACCTTGCCGCCATCGTTGCGGGCCACGAAACGCAGGGCCTTGAGGTTGACCAGCAGCGAGTCGGGCTTGACCAGGAACGGCTTGTTCTCATCGCCACCGTCGTCGTTGAACTGCGGCAGGTTGGGCTGCACGAAGTGGCTGCGGTCCAGCACCAGGTCGCCGGTGATGGTGCGCACGCCATTGGCGCGCAGGTCACGCATCAGCAGCCACAGCTTTTCCATGTTCAGTTTCGGGTCGCCGCCACCTTTGAGGTACAGGTTACCGTTGAGTACACCGTTGCTCAGGGTGCCGTCGGTGTAGAACTCGGTTTTCCACTGGAAGGTCGGGCCGAGCAGTTCGAGGGCGGCGTAGGTGGTGACCAGCTTCATGGTCGAGGCCGGGTTGACCGAGACATCGGCATTGAACATGGTCGGTGTGCCGGGGCCGTCAAGCGGCAGCATCACCAGCGACAGGGCAGAATCCTGCAGCTTGTTGGCCTTGAGGGCCTGCTGCACCTTGGCAGGCAGCGTGGTGTTGACGGCGGCGGCCTGGCTGGGCAGGGCGAGTGGCAACAGCAGGCCGGCAAGAACGAGGGGACGAAGCGTTTTGATCATGATCGATAAATACCCTACGGCGAGGGAAAAGGGCATTGGGGCTGTAAGGAATGATGGCCCCAGGGTGAAAGAATACGCATTATGCCCCAAGCGCAGCGACGATGCGCCACGTTCGACGGAAAAGCACCCCCAATAAAAAAGGCCACCCCTGAGGGTGGCCTTTTCAGCGATCGAGCCGGGCCGGTATTACTCGGCCTTGTTGATCGGCTTTTCCGGGTACCAGGCGTCCAGCAGCGGGCTGACCTCGATCTTGGTCAGTTCGCTACGGCCTTTGAGCCAGGCTTCAACGGCTGCACGCTGTTCTTCGCTGACCGAGCCGCGTTTGACCGAGCACACCAGGCCGAAATCGTCACCGCCTACATAGTCCAGGCCATTGGCGTCCATGGCTTCTGCCAGGAACGCGTCGAGGAAAGCATCGATTGCCTGGTCATCCAGATCTTCCTTGAATTCCAGGTTCAGCTCGAAGCCCAATTCCTGAAACTCGTCGACACACAGCTTCTTGCGCAGACGACGGGAGCGGTTTGTGGCCATGAAACAATCCTCTTAGGTAATAACGCCGCGCAGTCTACCAGTTAACACGCCTGGCTGCCTGCCTGTGTGCAGGTACCTGTGGCCAGTTCCCTGGCCAGGGCACGTTCTACCCGGCACATATGCCGCGCCAGTGCCTGGCGCCGCAGGCGTAACTGGGTGGTAGGCAAGCCGCTTGCCTCGAGGGCTTCGCAAGCTTTCATCAGCTCGGGGGCTTCCAGCATCCGCGCGGCACTGAGCACCTTGTGCGCCTGTTCGGCAATGGCATTGCTGTCATGCTGCGGATGCAATGCCATCAAGGTGGCCAGGTCGGCCTGCAGGCTCTGCTGCAACGCCTGCAGGAAACGCTGGCGATCGTTCGGGTCATGCCCGACCACCGTCGCCAGGCCGTCCAGGTTATAGAGCTTGCGGCGCGGTTTCTGCTGGCGGCGTGGGCGGATACTGGCAAGACGCTGGCTGAGCGTGCCCAGGCTGATGGGCTTGAGCAGGCAGTCGTCCATGCCGGCGCTCAGGCACTTGCGGCGTACCTCCGGCTGTGCGTTGGCGGTGTAGCCGAGAATGGTGCAGCGCTGCCGCTTGCCATGGCGTTCCTCGGTACGTACGGCAGTGGCCAGCTGGTAACCGTTCATGTGCGGCATGTTGCAGTCGAGCACCAGCACATCGAAGTCGCCCGCCCGCCAGGTAGCCAGGCCTTCGCGACCGTCTTGGGCGCTGGTGTGCTCAAGCCCCAGGTAGCCAAGCTGCTGTGCCATCAGTTGCAGGTTGGCCGGGTGGTCGTCGATCACCAGCACGCTCAGCCGTGGGTCGGGCACGTCGAGGTTTTCGATCAGCGGGGCCGGCTGCGCTGCTGCGTCAACCCGCTGCAGCGGCATCTTCAGGCGCACCTGGGTGCCGACATCCTCCAGGCTCTTTATGGTCAGGCTGCCGCCCATCATCTCGCACAGGTTGCGACAGATGGCCAGGCCCAGCCCGGTACCTGCACGGGCGCTCTGGCTATGCGGGTTGGCCTGGATGAACGGGTTGAACAGGCGCTGCAGGTCGTCGGCGTGGATACCGATGCCACTGTCGCGCACTTCCAGCTCCAGCACTGCGGGGGTAGTGCTGCCGTCGTCCACCAGGCCGACGCATATGCGCACCTGGCCATGCTCGGTGAACTTGATGGCGTTGCTTACCAGGTTGGACAGGACTTGCTTGAAACGCAGGGGGTCGAGCAGGGCATGGCAGCGGGCGGCCGGTGCGATGATCACCTCCAGGGCCAGGCCTTTCTGCCGGGCCTGGCCCTCGAAAATGCGCCCCACCGACTCGACCAAGGCCGCCAGGTCAACGGCCTCCGGGGCGAGGGACAAATGCCCGGACTCGATGCGCACAATGTCGAGGATATCGCCGATCAGGCCCAGCAGGTCCTTGGCCGAATGGTGGGCCAGCTCCAGCGCACAGCGGTCTACACGGCCTTGGTCGGCGCGCTTGACTGCCAGCTCGAGCATGCCGATGACGGCATTCATCGGGGTGCGGATTTCGTGGCTGATGGTGGCCAGGAACGTGCTTTTGGCGCGGTTCGCATCATCGGCCTGCTGCTTGGCCTGGCGCAGCTCCATGACCAGATGGCGGCGCTCGCTGATGTCGATCCAGCCACCGATGATGCCCTGCACCTCACCCAGTGAGTCGCGGTACGGCAGAATCCAGTGGTAGATGGTCATCTCCCGGCCCTGGATCCGAAGTGGCCGGTCCATGATCAGCGGCGAGCCTTCGGCCATCACCTTCAGATAATCGGCGTGGATCTGCCGGGTCTGCTCGTAATCGGCGAACAGGCTCCCCTCCAGGTTTTTGCCGATGACCTCCTCGGAGCGGGCCTGCACGGCTTCCAGGTAGCTGTAGTTGCAGCTTTGCAGTCGGCCCTCGCGATCACGCACGTACATGGGGTGGGGCGTGCCGTTGAGGAGGGCGCGCATGAACGCCAACTGGTCGTTCAGCGCCCGTTCGGCGCGTTGCCGCTGGCGAATCTGCAGGCGCAGGCGGGCATTCCACAACAAGGCCAGCAGCAACAGCACGGCGGTGCCCAGTACCACCTGTATCGCCAGCCGGCGGTAGCCGTGGTCGTTGCCATCCTCGTGCAGGCTGAAGCCGCGCCAACGGTTGTTGATGACCCCCAGTTCTTCCGGCGAGATGCTCAGCAGCGCCTTGTCGAGGATCGACACCAGCGCTTGTGACGGGGCGCTGGTGGCCATGGCGAAGGTGGCGGGTTCGCTGCCGACGGTGGCCCGGATGACCAGTTCGGGATTGCCAGCCAGGGCGTGGTTGGCGTCGATCAAGGTGGTGATCACCGCATCGACGGCACCACTGTTGAGCAACGCCATGGAATAGAACGAGCTTTCGGTCTCGACCCAGCCGATTTGCGGATAGTGCCGCGACAGCATGGCGTCCATGGCACTGTAGCGGGTAATGGCGATGCGATGACCCTGCAGCTGTTCCAGCGAGGTGAAGGGTTGTTTGTCCTTGCGGCTGACCAGCACATAGGCGCTTTCCAGGTAGGGTTGGCTGATTTGCAGGTCGTCTTCGTTCATCCCGCCGCTGGCCAGTGCGGCAATGACATCGGCGCGGCCATCCTTGAGGCGGGCAATCATGTCGGCAAGGCCGCTGGCGCGCTGCACTTCGAAGCGCAAGCCGGTGCGCAGGCGAAGGAGCTCGAGCAGGTCGGCGGTGATGCCGCGAAAATGCCCCGAGCCGTCGAAATAGGAAACCGGTGCAGCGGTGTCATCGATTGCAACGCGCATCACCGGGTGTTCTTTCAGCCATTGTTCTTCGGTGTCGGTCAGTTGCAGCTTGCGGTCGGTCAGCAGCAGGTCGCTACCAGCACTCCAGCGCTTGAAGATGCTGGCGCGTATGGCCGAGGTCTGTCTGTCCAGGGTGGCGTTCACCAGATCCATCAGGACCCTGTCCTCGCGGCGCAGGGCAAAACCGAAGCCGATGGCCTCGTGCTTGCCGAAACTGGCCATGCGCAGGCGCGGCAGGTGGCCGCGATTGAGCTGGTAGTGGGTGGAAATGGTATCACCGATGAACACGTCGGCCTGGCCGAACGCCACGGCACTCAGGGCCTGGCTGGACGAGCCGAAGGCCAGAAGCTCGGCCTTGGGGTAGGCGCTGTTCACCTCCTGCCGGGGCAGGTAATGGTAGAGCATGCCCAGGCGCATGCCGCCCAGGCCCGTGTCCAGCGCCCGGCTTTCGTCCTCGCGCGTTACCAGCACCGGTTGGTCGATGGCATAGGGGGCCGACAGGGCCAGGCCATCGCTGGCCGCTTCGTAGCCGTTGGAGCTGCCAAGGAGGTCGATATCGCCCTGCCGGAGCGCCTCGACCGCCGCTTGCCGGCTGGAAAAGCGCAGCACCCGCACGGGCAACTGCAGGGCCTTGCCGATCAGGCTTGCGTACTCGGCGGTAAGGCCCTGGTAGTCGCGGCCCCCACTGGTGATGTCGAACGGCGGGTAGTCTGGTGCCGAGGTACCCAGCACCAGTTCCTGACGGCCTTCGAGCCATTGCCGTTGTTCGTCCGTGAGCGCTGGTAATGCCGGCCTGGCCGATGAGCGTGCCAGCAAGGTATAGGATGAAGCCTCGTGATGGGTAGCCTGTGCCACGCCGCTGAACAGGAGCAGGGTGAGCAGTAGGCGAGCGATACTGTGCGCCATGACTACCCTCAGACCAGCGCGTTGCGTTTGGCCATTTCAATCAGATCGACCAGCGTATTGACCTGAAGTTTGTGCATGAGGCGCTTCTTGTAGGTACTGACGGTCTTGCTGCTGAGGAACATGCCCTTGGCAATTTCCTTGTTGCTGCGGCCCTGGGCGAATAGTTGCAGCACCATCAGTTCGCGGTCATTAACCTGACGGAAAAGTTGCAGGTCGGCATCTACCGCCTGGTTATGCTTGATTGCCTGGCTGGGGAAATAGTTGTAACCAGCCAGCACGGCCTTTACTGCACTGAGCAGTTCGCTCAGGTCCTCCTGCTTGCACACATAGCCTGCGGCACCCGAGTGCATGCAGCGTACGGCAAACAATGCGGGAGATTGCGCGGTCAGTACCAGTACCTTCAGGGGCAAGGCCATGGCCTGGAACCGGGCAAGCACCTCCAGCCCGTCCAGTTTGGGGATGCTGATGTCGAGGATGACCAGGTCTGGGGCGGCTTCGCGAATCATCTGCATGGCGTCCACGCCGTTGTCCGACTCGCCGACAATCTTGTAATTCTGGTTTTCCAGCAACATACGAACGGCCAGGCGGATGACGGGATGGTCGTCGACGATAAATATGGAATGCATGTTCAACTTCCCTGCGGGCGATTGAGGGTGACAGGCGGCACCTTATCGCAGTTGAAAGTCATCGGGCATGCGAGGAAGGGCTATTAGCCCTATATGGGAAATGGCTTACAAGATAAAACAATTCGGGCTACGAAATAAGCGCGTTTAATTCATTGTCAAAGCGTGATTGGTAACTTTTCATTTACTTTTATTCGTGACGTTTAACTTGTCGCCAGTATATGTAGGAAGTTTCCCACAATGTGCGGTGCAGCTACGGGCGATGTCCGGGCTGCACCGGCAGGGCTCAGGTCGGGCTGGAGCGCCCGGTCATTTCCCGGGCCATTTCACTGGCATAGCTGTCGGTCATCCCCGCGATGAAGTCGATCATGCGCAGGAAGGCGCTGTGCAGCGAGCCGTGTGGGTCGGGGGCATTGTTGCCGATCAGGTCCAGTACCCGGCGGCTCTTGAACGAGGGCGTGCGTCCACCGTGCTGCTCGAGGGCGGCCCCGCAGAAGGTGTTCAGCAAGATTTCCAGCGTGGTGTAAGCGCCGATCTCGTGCAGGGTCTTGCGCTTGTCCTGGAAGATCTTGTTGCGTGCCATGTCCTTGGCCTGCAGCACGCAGCGCTTGGCCGGGCCGTGCATGTGTTCGACCAGGTCGCCCGCCAGCTGCCCGGCCAGCAAGGCCTGCTGCTGCTCGACGAAGGCACGGGCGGCAGCGTTGGTCAGGTGCTCGATGGCCTTACCGCGCAGGATCGCCAGCTTGCGCCGCCGGGAATCGCCAGGGCCGAGCTGGCGGTAGGTTTCCGGCAGGTCATCGCCGACCAGATCGAGCAGCAGGGCTTCGACTTCGGCGTATTGCAGCAGCTCCATTTCCAGGCCGTCTTCCAGGTCGATCAGCGCGTAGCAGATGTCATCTGCAGCCTCCATCAGGTAGACCAGCGGGTGGCGCGCCCAGCGCTGGTGTTCCAGTTGCGGCAGGCCGAGCTTGCGGGCGATCTGCTCGAGCAGCGGCAGTTCACTCTGGTAACTGCCGAACTTGTGCTTCTTGTAGCCCAGGGCGTCGGCGTGGCGTGCGCTCCACGGGTACTTCAGGTAAGTGCCGAGGGTGGCATAGGTCAGCCGGGTACCGCCGTCGAACTGGTGGTACTCCAGTTGGGTGAGTACGCGAAAGCCTTGGGCGTTACCTTCGAAGTTGAGGAAGTCGGCGCGCTCGTCGTCGCTCATGTCGTCCAGCCAGCCACGCCCGGCCGCCTGCTGGAACCAGTGCCGGATGGCGTCTTCGCCAGAGTGGCCGAACGGTGGGTTGCCGATGTCATGGGCCAGGCAGGCCGACTGCACGATCATCCCCAGGTCGCTGGGGGCGCACCAGTCCGGCAGGCTGTCACGCAGGGTTTCGCCGACGCGCATGCCCAGCGAGCGGCCGACGCAGCTGACTTCCAGCGAGTGGGTCAGGCGTGTATGGATATGGTCGTTGCTCGAAACCGGGTGCACCTGGGTCTTGCGCCCGAGGCGGCGAAAGGCACCGGAGAAGATGATGCGGTCGTGGTCTTTGTGGAAGGGGCTGCGCCCGAGTTCATCGGCGCTGTACAGGGCTTTGCCCAGGCGTTCGCGGGTGAGCAGGGTGTGCCAGTCCAAGGCGCGGTCTCCTGTAGGTCGAAGGCAGCAGCATATCCTGTAGGAGCAGCCTTGTGCTGCGAAGAGGTCCGTTTGATCGATACAAATTCCTTGCCGCTCCCGGCCTCTTCGCAGCACAAGGCTGCTCCTACAAGGATTGCGATGGTCAGGGGCGGCGGCTGCCTTGCAGGTACAGGCGCAGCAACGGCAGCAGGCTGGTGCCCAGGCGCAACAGCCGCGCCAGGTTGCCGCTGCGCACGCCCTTGCCGGTGAGGAAGCCCAGCGCCACCACGGCGCCAATCCCCCACAGCGGCGCATGCTTGATGCCCAGCCCGTCGTGCAGTGAGCTGCCCATGCCGCGCACGCGGCGCAGTGGCTCAAGCAACTGCGCGGACTCGTGGCGGATTTCCTGGCGGTGCATTTCCATGCGCAGGCGCAGCAGCGCCTTGCGCAGTTCCCGCGGGTTACGGGTGTTTGGCAGTTCTGGCAGGCTCATGGCAACAGGCGCTCCCGGTCCTTGGCAAGTTCCTCAAGGGTGGCGCCGAAGGGCGACGACTCGTCGAACACCGCGGCCTTCAGGCGCAAGCCGCAATACAGCGCGGCTATGCCGTAGAACACGCACAGGCCGATGATGCCGGCCAGGCGATAGCTATCCCACAGCAGCACCAGCAACAGCCCGGACAACGCCGTCAGCAGAAGCAGGGCGAACACCAGGGCGAGGCCGGCGAACAGCAGCAGGCTCAAGGTGCGGCCCTTCTGCTCCTGCAATTCGATGCCGAACAGTTCGATGTGGCTGTGCAGCAGCCCCAGGGCAGCCGCCCCCAGGCGTTTGCCCGAGGCGCTGGCGCCGTTGGCGTCGTTCTCCATGGAAACCCCTCAGCGCCGGTTGGCCAGCAGGCCGATCAACAGGCCGACACCAGCGGCAATGCCGATCGCCTGCCACGGTTTTTCCTGCACGTACTGTTCGGCACTGCTCAATGCTGCCTGGCCGCGTTCCCGCACCGAGTCCTGGGTCAGTTGCAGGGTTTCGCGGGCCTGGGTCAGGCGGTCGTGGATCTGTTCACGCAACTCGTCAGCCTGGTCGCCTGCCAGGTTGGCAGTGTCGGCCAGCAGCTTCTCGGTGTCGCGGACCAGTGCCTGGAAGTCAGCCATCAATATCTCTTGTGCAGTCTTTGCCGATTTGCTGGCCATGGGTATCTCCCTGTCGATGAGTGTTGGTAGTTCGAGTAATAGCACGCGCGGAAGGTTCAAGTACCGGCGCTGGTATGGGCCTTGCTAAGGCTTTGCCACGTTGCGGGGCGCCCTGGTCGGGTATTGCGCCGATTCAGGGCGTCAGCGCAGCGGATACCGATAAACCTTAACTCAATCCACGACAAACCCAAGAAAAAACCAAGCAGGCTCCGCCCGGTTCACCGAAACGGGGCAGGGAGCTGGCACCGATTCGGTGCAGGGATGCAGGTTCTTGAACTGTCCTGGTGCCTTTTTCAGCAGGTCTGCCTATTTCATGGAAAACATGCACAGCGCGATGGACTCTCTGGTCCACGGTTCAAACACCCTGTTCATTCTCATGGGCGCCATCCTGGTGCTGGCCATGCATGCCGGCTTCGCGTTTCTCGAAGTGGGCACTGTACGCCACAAGAACCAGGTCAACGCCTTGTCGAAGATTCTCAGCGACTTCGCTATTTCGGCATTGGTGTACTTCTTCATCGGCTACTGGATCGCCTACGGGGTCAGCTTCTTCCAGCCGGCGGCAGCGTTGGCGGCCGACCATGGCTATGCGCTGGTCAAGTGCTTCTTCCTGCTGACCTTCGCTGCGGCGATCCCGGCAATCATCTCCGGGGGCATCGCAGAGCGGGCGCGATTTGTGCCGCAGCTGTGTGCCACGGCATTGATCGTAGCGTTCATCTACCCGTTCTTCGAGGGCGTGGTGTGGAACGGCAACCTGGGCGTCCAGGCCTGGTTGCAGGCACGCTTCGGCGCGCCGTTCCATGATTTTGCCGGCTCGGTGGTGGTGCATGCCATGGGCGGCTGGCTGGCGCTGGCGGCGGTGTTGCTGCTGGGCGCGCGCCGTGGGCGCTACCGCGATGGCCGGTTGGTGGCGTTTGCCCCGTCGAGCATTCCCTTTTTGGCATTGGGGTCGTGGATCCTGATCATCGGCTGGTTCGGCTTCAACGTCATGAGTGCCCAGACCCTGCAAGGTGTCAGCGGCCTGGTGGCGATCAACTCGCTGATGGCCATGGTCGGTGGCACCCTGTCGGCCTTGCTGGCCGGGCGTAACGACCCGGGCTTCCTGCATAACGGGCCGCTGGCCGGGCTGGTGGCGGTTTGTGCCGGTTCCGACCTGATGCACCCGATTGGTGCGCTGGCCACCGGCCTGGTGGCGGGGGCGCTGTTCGTCTGGACCTTCACCGCGGCGCAGAACCGCTGGAAGATCGACGATGTGCTGGGTGTGTGGCCGTTGCATGGCCTGTGCGGCGTATGGGGTGGCATGGCCTGCGGCATCTTCGGCCAGGAGGTGCTGGGTGGCATGGGCGGTGTCAGCCTGGTCAGCCAATTGCTGGGCAGCCTGATGGGCGTGGTGGTGGCATTGGCCGGCGGTTTTGCCGTGTATGGTGCAATCCGCGCGCTGCATGGGCTGCGCTTGAGCCATGAGCAGGAGTTCCAGGGCGCGGACCTGTCGCTACACCGTATCGGCGCCACCAGCCAGGATTGAGCCAGGTCAGGTGCACTGTGGGCAGGACGGACCTAGAATAGGTTTCTCTCTGCCAAAGCGGACTTGCCCCCATGCTGCCTGAATGCCAACTGTTCGGCACCCTCGGCTGCCACCTGTGTGAAGTGGCCGAGGCCGTGCTGATGCCCTTCGTCGATCATGGCCTGCTGGTGGAACTGGTCGACATTGCCGAGAACGAAACTCTGTTCGAACGCTATGGCCTGATCATTCCGGTGCTGCGCCGTTGTGACAACGGCGCCGAGCTGCACTGGCCGTTCGATGCCGAACAGGTGGTGGCGTTTCTCGCGCAGTAATTGCGCAAGGGGAGGTCTGTCCCTGCTCCATGGGGTGTGCAGCGTTGTGATGATCCGCTGCCGGCACGTTGAGGCCGGCATCCTTCACCGGTCATCAGGAATCCAGCCATGCGCATTACCCCCCATTTCACCCTCGATGAAATGACTGTTTCGCAGCTCGCCGCCAGGGAAGGGCTCGACAACAATCCTCCAGCCGAGGCGCGTGCCAACCTGCAGTTGCTGTGCAATGCACTGGAGCAGGTGCGCGCGCTGTTCGGCGCACCGGTCATCGTCAGCAGTGGCTATCGCAGCCCCGCAGTCAACCAGCGTATTGGCGGGACGCTGACGAGCAAGCATCTGCAGGGGCTGGCGGCTGATTTCACGGTGATTGAAGTGACCCCGCGCGAGGTTGTGCGACGGATCAGCGAAAGCACCATCCCCTTCGACCAGCTGATCCTCGAATTCGATGACTGGGTGCACCTGGCCGTGTCGCGCGGCGTCCCTCGGCGCCAGGTGTTGACCATCCGTAAAGGCACCGGCTATCTGCCGGGCCTGCAATGAAGCGCATTGACGGCGGCAAGGGGATATTCGTATGCTGTATATAAATACAGTGTCGAGGTGAAGCCATGCTCAATGTCGAGCAACTCAAGTACAGCGTCAACCGCATGCCTGTCGAGCGGGTGGCCGACGCTGTTCTGGAACTGCGCCTCGAAGGCCTGGTGACCGACGACCGCACGCCGTTCGGCAAGGTCCACTTCAATACCTGCTTCGCCGAGATCGAGGCCCTGTTCCAGCGTGCCGGCTATCACCGCGGGCTGGATGTGGTGGGGTATCAGGGGTTGCTGTATGCCCTCTACGACCCTGGGCGCTGGGAGCCGGTGCAGGTGTTGCGCTGGCTGAGGGATCGCTGCGAGGCCATTGCCCAGGCTGGTTGAGGGCGCGGGCTTGGGGGATAATGCGCGGCCGTGAACGTTTCGAGCCCTGCCATGACCACGCCTTTCGACCCCGCCCGCCAGCAAGCCAGCACGGTGTGCCTGCCCCCCGGTAACTGGGCGACGGTGCTCGACTGCCTGTGTGACCATTTCAAGGCCATCGACCGCGCCCAGTGGCTCGATCGTTTTGCCCGTGGCCGGGTGCTTGATGCCGAAGGGCGGGCGGTTTCCGCCGAACTGCCTTACAAGCGCGGTATGCGATTGCACTACTTCCGTGAGGTGCCGAACGAGCGGCCGATCCCGGTGCAGGAGGCCATACTGCATGTGGATGAGCACCTGGTGGTAGCCGACAAGCCGCATTTCCTGCCTGTGACGCCGACTGGTGAATACGTCGAACAGACCTTGCTGCGCCGCCTGATCCGCCGCCTGGGCAACCCGCATCTGGTGCCGTTGCACCGTATCGACCGGCATACCGCCGGGCTTGTGCTGTTTTCCGCCAACCCGCAGAGCCGCAGTGCCTACCAGCGGCTGTTCCCCGAACGACGCATCGACAAGCGCTACCAGGCAATTGCGGCGGCCATGCCGCAGCACGATTTCCCGCTGGTGCACAAAAGTCGCCTGGTACATGGCGAGCCGTTTTTCCGCATGCACGAGGTAGAGGGGGAGGCCAACAGCGAAACCCTGGCCGAAGTGCTGGAGAAGAATGGCGAGCTCTGGCGTTATGGGCTGTCGCCGGTAACTGGCAAGACCCATCAGTTGCGCGTGCACATGGCGGCGCTGGGGGCGGGGATCTGCAATGACCCGTTCTATCCGCAGCTTCTCAACGACGAGGACGACTACCAGCGGCCGCTGAAGTTGCTGGCGCAGAGCCTGCGCTTTGCAGACCCGCTGAGCGGGGAAGAACGCTACTTCGAGAGCTGTTTGCAGCTGGATTGGTAGTCTGGACGGGGTCGTTGTAGGAGCGGCCTTGTGTCGCGATGGGCCGCGAAGCGGCCCCGGCATTTTTTGCATCACCGCTGAACTCCAGGGGCCGCTTCGCGGCCCATCGCGACACAAGGCCGCTCCTACAGGGCCCTAGCGGTTGAACCGCTCCACCAGCGAGTACTGGGTACCCGCCGTACTGGTCAGCTCTTCGCTGAGCAGCGCCGAGTGCTGGGCCTGTTCGGCAGTCTGGTCGGCCAGGTCGGCGATGGTGCTGATGTTGCGGCTGATCTCGTCAGCCACTGCAGTCTGCTCTTCGGTCGCTGCAGCAATCTGGGTGGCCATGTCGGTGATGTTGGCCACCGCTTCACTGATACCCACCAGCGCCTCGTCGGCCTGCATCACACGGTCGACGCCTTCCTGCGCCTGGCGATGGCCGGTTTCCATGGTCAGTACGGCATTGCTGGCGGTTTGTTGCAGCTTGGCGATCAGGCCGTGGATCTGCCCGGTGGATTCGGCAGTGCGCTGGGCCAGCTGGCGCACTTCGTCGGCCACCACGGCAAAGCCTCGGCCCATTTCACCGGCACGTGCCGCTTCGATCGCCGCGTTCAGCGCCAGCAGGTTAGTCTGGTCGGCGATGCCCTTGATCACATCGACCACGCCACCAATCTCGTCGCTGTCCTTGGCCAGTTGCGTCACCGTCTGGCCGGTTTCGCCCACCGCCGCCGACAGGCGCTCGATGGCCTCGCGGGTTTCACCGGCAATCTGACGGCCCTGGCTGGTCAGGCGGTTGGCTTCCTGGGTGGCATCGGCGGTGCGCTGCACGTGGTTGGCCACTTCCTGGGTGGTGGCGGCCATCTGGTTGACCGCAGCGGCAACCTGCTCGGTCTCCACTCGCTGGCGCTCCAGGCCCGAAGAGCTCTTGTGCGCAAGCGCGTCAGACTGGCGCGCCTGTTCGCTGAGGTGTTCGGCGCTGTCCTGCAGGCGGGTCAGGCAGGTTTTCATGCGCGCGTCCTGGCTGAGCATGGCCATTTCCAGGCGCGCCTGCACGCCCCGGCTGTCGGTGTACATCTGCGCGATCAGCGGGTCGGAGGTGGTTTGCTCGGCCAGGCGCAGCAGGCGCTTGAGGCCACGTTGCTGCCAGCTCAGGCCCAGCAGGCCCAGCGGTACGGAAAGCCCGGCAGCCAGGGCGAAGCCCCAGGAATGGCCCAGCCAGTTGCCGATCAGGAAGCCCACCTGGCTGATCAGGATGAACGGCAACCAGTCCTGCAGCACCGGCAGCCACTTGTCCCGGCGTGGTACCGGCGGCTTGCCCTGGTTGATGCGCTGGTACAGCGCCTCGGCGCGGCGGACCTGCTCGGCGGTAGGCTTGACCCGCACCGACTCGAAGCCGACTACCTGGTTGTTGTCGAAGATCGGCGTGACATAGGCGTTGACCCAGTAGTGGTCGCCGGACTTGCAGCGGTTCTTGACGATACCCATCCACGGCTGGCCCTGCTTGAGGGTTTGCCACATGTGGGCAAACACCGCTGGCGGTACGTCGGGGTGGCGCACCAGGTTGTGCGGCGCACCGGTTAGTTCTTCGCGGGTGAAACCACTGATCTCGATGAAGGCATCGTTGCAGTAAGTGATCACACCTTTGGCATTGGTGGTGGAGATCAACCGCTGCTGGGCAGGGAAAGTCCGTTCTCTCTGGGTAATCGGCTGGTTGTTACGCATGGGTTGATAGTCCGCAGGGCTTTCGACTGGTATCGGCAAGCCGCTGGTTTTATTGAATGAATAATTAATGTGCTTGACCTGTGGCAACTGGCCATCAGTCGATCTGGGTTAGCCAACGAGCACGTTCAAGCAATTTAGCGTCATTATTTCGTTTTTACTGCTGTTTCATGACGGATAAGTCGAATGATGACCGAATGGCTAGCCAAGAGCCAGCATCGGATAGCTGAACAGGGTGAAATGCACCAGGTTCAGGCCAAAATGGCAGAGCACCGCCGCCGCCACGCCGCCCCAGCGGTACGCCAGGCCGTAGCCGATACCGGCAAGGGTGGCCAGGTACATCCATTGCCAGCCGGCCCCCAGGTGTGCCAGGCCGAACAGCAAGGCGGCGGCGAACAATGCCAGCCCTTGGTGGCGCAGCAGCCGTTGCAGGCCGGCCTGGATGTAACCGCGGAACAACAGTTCTTCGGTCAGGCTTACCAGCAGCAGGTTGTTCAGCAGCCATAGCCAGGCCTGGTCGGGCCATTTCGGGGCCCAGCCCAGCATGCCCATTGCCCAGGCGCCTCCCAGGCAGGCAAGCAGGGTCAGGGGCAGGGCGTACAGCAGGCTGGTCGCCAGGCCCTGGCTACGCCACAGGAACAACCAAGGGCAGGCCAGCAGCAGCCAGGCGCCGATCAGCGGTTTGTCCAGGTTCAGGTACATCGTGAAGGGCAGGGCGCCAGGGCTGAGGACAACGCCGTCGATGACCTTGGCAGCGTTGAAGCCGGGCAGCCAGTGCAATGCCAGGGCGATGGCCAGTAGGATGAACAACGTGTGGCCGAGGGCTTGTTGCCAGCGCTGGGGGCGGCGAGCGAGCAGGGCGCTGGCAAGCAGGGCGAGAAAGGTGGGCAAGGTGGTGATGCCGAGGTTGCCGTGGCTCAGGGCGAGGGTGTAGCCGAGCGCCAGCAGAAGCAGGGTGAACAGGTTGGAACGGGGCACGAGTAGTCCTTCTCGGGTAAGCAGAAACGGGCCGCTACGCGTCGCTTGTAGGAGCGGCCTTGTGTCGCGATGGGCCGCATGGCGGCCCCAGATTTCAGCTCCGCCGCCGCTATCGAGCGGGGCCGCTGCGCGCCCCATCGCGACACAAGGCCGCTCCTACAGGCGATGGGCTGCACAGCAGCCCCAAGCATACGCGCCTCAACCAGCAATCAGCTGGCGCAACACATAATGCAATATCCCCCCTGCCTTGAAGTATTCCACTTCATTCACAGTATCGATCCGGCACAGCACCTCGATCTGCTCGTGCTGCCCATCCTCGCGGGTGATGCGCAAGGGCAAGCTCATGCCCGGGCGGATCTGTGTACCGTTCAAGCCCAGCACATCGATCTTCTCCTTGCCGGTCAGCCCTAGCTGCTTGCGGTTGTGCCCGGCCTTGAATTGCAGCGGCAGTACGCCCATGCCTACCAGGTTGGAGCGGTGAATGCGCTCGAAGCTTTCCGCCAGTACCGCTTTGACCCCCAGCAGGTTGGTACCTTTGGCGGCCCAGTCGCGGCTCGAGCCGGTGCCGTATTCCTGGCCGGCGATCACCACCAGCGGCGTGCCTTCCTGCTGGTAGCGCATCGCCGCGTCGTAGATCGACAGCTTCTCGCCACTGGGCACGTGCAGGGTGTTGCCACCTTCTTCGCCCGCCAGCATTTCGTTGCGGATGCGGATGTTGGCGAAGGTGCCGCGCATCATCACTTCATGGTTGCCACGCCGTGAGCCGTAGGAGTTGAAGTCGTGGGGCTCCACGCCCTGCTCACGCAGGTAGCGCCCGGCCGGGCTGTCGGCCTTGATGTTGCCAGCTGGGGAAATGTGGTCGGTGGTCACCGAGTCACCCAGTAGTGCCAGGATCCGCGCACCCTGGATGTCGGTGACCTGCGGGGGTGGCCCGCCGATGTCGTCGAAGAACGGCGGATGCTGGATATAGGTAGAATCGGCCTGCCAAACGTAGGTGGCCGCCTGCGGTACCTCGATGGCCTGCCACTGTGCATCGCCGGCGAACACTTCGGCGTATTCCTTGTGGAACATCGCCGTGTCTACCTTGGCCACGGCAGCGGCAATTTCCTGCTGGCTGGGCCAGATGTCGCGCAGGTACACCGGTTGGCCATCCTTGCCAGTGCCCAGAGGGTCGCGGGTCAGGTCCAGGCGTACGCTGCCGGCCAGGGCATAGGCCACCACCAGTGGCGGCGAGGCCAGCCAGTTGGTCTTGACCAGCGGATGCACACGGCCTTCGAAGTTGCGGTTACCCGACAACACAGAAGCCACCGTGAGGTCGGCGCTGCCGATGGCTTTTTCGATCGCTTCATCCAGCGGGCCGGAGTTGCCGATGCAGGTTGTGCAGCCATAGCCGACCAGGTCGAACCCCAATTGGTCCAGATAGGTGGTGAGCCCGGCGGCCTTGAAGTAGTCGGTGACCACCTTGGAGCCCGGCGCCAGCGAACTCTTGACCCAGGGTTTGCGTTGCAGGCCTTTCTCCAGGGCCTTTTTCGCCACCAGCCCGGCGGCCATCATCACACTGGGGTTCGAGGTGTTGGTACACGAGGTGATCGCGGCAATCACCACGGCGCCATCGCGCAGGGTGTGGGTCTGGCCTTGATGGCTGTAGTCGATCTCCCCGGCCTGGTCGGCATTGCCCACCGCCACGCCGCCGCCACCTTCGCTTTCCAGGCGGCTGACCTCTTTGGCCAGCGGTTTGGGTTGCAGTTCGATGAAGTGGTCGAAGGCCTGGCTGACCTGGCCCAGGGCTACCCGGTCCTGCGGCCGCTTGGGCCCGGCCAGGCTGGCCTCGACCTCTTGCATGTCCAGCGCCAGGCTGTCGCTGAACAGTGGCTCCTGGCCCGGCTGCCGCCACAAGCCCTGGGCTTTGCAGTACTGCTCGACCAGTTGCACGGTCGCCTCGGGGCGGCCGGACAGGCGCAGGTAGTCCAAGGTCACCTGGTCGACCGGGAAGAAGCCGCAGGTGGCGCCGTATTCCGGGGCCATGTTGGCGATGGTCGCACGGTCGGCCAAGGGCAGCTCGGCCAGGCCATCACCATAGAACTCGACGAACTTGCCCACCACGCCCTTCTTGCGCAGCATCTGGGTCACCGTCAGCACCAGGTCGGTGGCGGTGATGCCTTCGCGCAGCTTGCCGGTCAGCTTGAAGCCGATCACTTCAGGGATCAGCATCGACACCGGCTGGCCGAGCATGGCCGCCTCCGCTTCGATCCCGCCCACGCCCCAGCCGAGCACGCCGAGGCCGTTGATCATGGTGGTATGCGAATCGGTACCGACCAGGGTGTCGGGGAAGGCGTAGGTGCGGCCATCGGCCTCACGGGTCCAGACGGTGCGACCGAGGTATTCGAGGTTGACCTGGTGGCAAATACCAGTGCCCGGCGGTACCACGCGGAAGTTGTCGAAGGCGCTCTGGCCCCAGCGCAGGAAGGCATAGCGCTCGCCGTTGCGCTGCATTTCGATGTCGACGTTCTCGCTGAAGGCCTGCGGCGTGCCGTAGCGGTCGACCATCACCGAATGGTCGATCACCAGGTCCACGGGTGAAAGTGGGTTGATCCTCTGCGGGTCGCCGCCGGCCTTGGCCATGGCAGCGCGCATGGCGGCCAGGTCGACCACGGCCGGCACACCGGTGAAGTCCTGCATCAGCACCCGCGCCGGGCGGTACTGGATCTCGCGGTCGGAGCGTCGCTCGCCCAGCCATTGGGCGAGGGCGCGCAGGTCGTCGCCGGTGACGGTCTTGCCGTCCTCCCAGCGCAGCAGGTTTTCCAGCAGTACCTTCAGCGACATGGGCAGGCGCTGCAGGTCGCCCAGTTGGCGGGCGGCCTCGGTGAGGCTGAAGTAGTGGTAGGTCTGGTCGCCGACCTTGAGGGATTTGAGGGTATTCAGGCTATCGAGCGAGGGCATTGCCAACTCCTTCTGCGCCGGTGCCTGGCAAGATCTGCCGGTGGCACCGCTGTGTATCGATCCGCACGGCACGGACCTGGCTGAAAGGTCAGGTTAGACCGCTTTGCGCCACCTGACCCTTTTCTGGACCGGCGGGGCGTGTCGCAGGTTCCGATCTTCCTTTATCATCGCCGCCCTGCCGGCGCCTGTGGCGCGCCAGCCGTAGTGGAGTGAGAGATGAATACCCTGTTCATGCATTGCCGGCCCGGTTTCGAGGGTGAGGTGTGCGCCGAAATCAGCGAACATGCCGCCCGCCTGGGCGTTGCCGGCTATGCCAAAGGCAAGCCGCAGAGTGCCAGTGCCGAGTTTGTCTGTAGCGAGGAGGGCGGTGCCGAGCGCTTGATGGGGGAACTGCGCTTCAACCAGCTGATTTTCCCGCGGCAGTGGGCTCGTGGCGGTTATGTCGAACTGCCGGAAAGCGACCGCATCAGTGTGCTGCTGGCGCATCTGGCCGGGTTCCCGGTGTTCGGCAGCCTGTGGCTGGAGGTACTGGACAGTAACGAAGGCAAGGAACTGTCCACCTTCTGCCGCAAGTTCGAGGTGCCGCTGCGCAAGGCCCTGGAAAAGGCTGGCCGCCTGGTCGACGACGCCAGCCGCCCACGCCTGCTGCTCACCTTCATCAGCGGCCGCCGGGTATTTGCCGGTGTTGCTCTGGCCAGCAACAGTGCACTGTGGCCCATGGGCATCCCGCGTCTGAAGTTCCCCCGCGAGGCGCCCAGCCGCTCGACCCTCAAGCTGGAAGAGGCCTGGCATCAGTTCATCCCGCGCGAGCAGTGGGAGCAGCGCCTGGGCGATGACATGACCGGTGTCGACCTGGGAGCCTCGCCGGGTGGCTGGACCTACCAGCTGGTGCGCCGGGGCATGCTGGTGACCGCCATCGACAACGGGCCGATGGCCGAAAGCCTGATGGACACCGGGTTGGTTCAGCACCTGATGGCCGATGGTTTCACCTGGCAACCGAAGCAGCCGGTGGACTGGATGGTGTGCGACATCGTCGAGAAACCGGCCCGTACCACCTCGCTGATCGAGACCTGGCTGGGCGAGGGGCTGTGCCGTGAAGCTGTGGTCAACCTGAAGCTGCCGATGAAGCAGCGCTATGCCGAGGTACGCCGGCTGCTCGACCGCATGGAGGCGACCTTCAAGGCGCGCAAGATCAAGGTGTCGATTGCTTGCAAGCAGCTGTATCACGACCGCGAGGAAGTGACCTGCCATCTGCGCCGGTTGGACTTGAAGCGCTAGCACAGCGAACCGCTTTGCTCTTGCTTCGGCTTTTGCTTCTAAGCGCGCGATAGTTCAGGCGCCGCCGATTGCGACTTCAGGAGGCCGAGCGAAGGGACTGCGGAGGGAGGTGACGGGCATGGATGCCCGTCAAGCGCTGAGGCCCCATGGATGGGGCCTGCAGCGCGTACTCCCGGGAGCAGGCCCGTAGCGAGGGAACCCCGGAGCGCAGCGTAGGGGCCGGATGATAGGAGCCAGCGTTTTTTGGTTACTTTTTGTCGCGTTTGACAAAAAGTGACCCGCCGTAAGGGCGGAAAGGTGAATAAGCGCCACCTTCGAAAATGAATGTTGACCTTGTTGTTGATGCCCACGCTTGAAAGCGAAGAGCGAAGAGCGAAGAGCGAAGAGCGAAGAGCGGAAAAGTACTGGTCTTGATCTCGCGCATAGTCCATTTACGATGGCGACGCTTACTCACCTTTTCGCCCTTACGGCGAGTCACTTTTTGTCAAACGCGACAAAAAGTAACCAAAAAACGCTGCGCTCCCATCATCCGGCCCCTCCGCTACGCTACGGGGTTCCCTCGCGCCGGTCTTGCTCCCGGGAGTACGCGCTGCAGGCCCCATCCATGGGGCCTCAGCGCTTGACGGGCATCCATGCCCGTCACCTCCCTCCGCAAAACCTCTGCTCGGCCTCCTGAAGTCGCGAAGATCAAGATCAAGATCAAGATCAAGATCAAGATCAAGATCAAGATCAAGAGCAAGAGCAAGAGCAAGAGCAAGAGCAAGAGCAAGAGCAAGAGCAAGATCAAGATCAAGAGCAAGCTCAGGGCTTGTCTTCACAGGCGGTGCTTGGACCACGGCGCGCGATGCGCGACAATAGCGATCATTTGCGGAGTCCCCCATGACCGATTTCACCCCTGACGCCATCCTCGACGCCACCGGCCTGAACTGCCCGGAACCGGTAATGATGCTGCACCAGCACGTGCGCAACCTGGCCGCTGGCGGCCTGCTCAAGGTCATCGCCACCGACCCCTCGACCCGCCGCGACATCCCCAAGTTCTGCAACTTCCTCGGCCACGAACTGCTGCAGCAGCAGGAAGACGCCGGTACCTTCCTGTACTGGATCCGCAAGAAAGCCGACTGAACCGCTCTGGAACACGCCCGGCGTTGCGCCTACACTGCGTTCCCCAGACAGGAGAGCGCCATGCTGATAGTTGCCGACGAGAACATCCCGCTGCTCGATGCATTCTTCCAGGGTTTCGGCGAAATCCGCCGTTACCCCGGCCGAAGCCTCGATGCCGCCAGCGTAAGGGACGCCGACATTCTACTGGTGCGCTCGGTGACCAAGGTCGACCGACAGTTGCTCGAAGGCAGCCGCGTGCGCTTCGTCGGCACCTGCACCATCGGCACCGACCACCTCGACCTGAACTACTTTGCCGAAGCCGGCATCCACTGGAGCAGCGCACCGGGCTGCAATGCCCGCGGCGTGGTCGATTATGTGCTGGGCAGCCTGCTGACCCTGGCCGAGCTGGATGGCGTGGCACTGCCCGAGCGCGTGTATGGCGTGGTGGGCGCGGGTGAGGTGGGTGGCCGCCTGGTGCGGGTGCTGCACGGCCTGGGCTGGAAGGTACTGGTATGCGACCCGCTGCGCCAGGCCGCCGAGGGCGGTGACTACGTCAGCCTCGAGACCATCCTGCAACAGTGCGATGTGATCAGCCTGCACACCCCCTTGCAGCGTGGCGGCGACCACCCGACCTGGCACCTGCTGGGCCAGGCGCAGCTGGCACAGTTGCGCCCGGGTGCCTGGCTGGTTAACGCCAGCCGTGGCCCGGTAGTGGACAACGCCGCCCTGCGCGAATTGCTGCTGGACCGCGAAGACCTGCATGCGGTGCTGGATGTGTGGGAGGGTGAGCCGCAGGTCGACCTGCAACTGGCCGACCTGTGCACATTGGCTTCGCCGCACATTGCCGGCTACAGCCTCGACGGCCGCCAGCGTGGTACGGCGCAGATCTACCAGGCGCTGTGCCGCTTCCTCGGTGTGGATGAACAGGTGCAACTGGCCGACCTGCTGCCCCGGCCGCCGCTGGCGCAGATCGAGCTGGATGCCAGCGCCGACCCGGCCTGGGCCTTGGCCACCCTGTGCCGCGCGGTTTACGACCCACGCCGCGACGATGCCGATTTCCGCCGCAGCCTCAGCGACGACCCGCAGCAGCAGCGTGCAGCGTTCGACCAGTTGCGCAAGCAGTACCCGCCACGGCGCGAGATCGAGGGGCTGGCGGTGCGCTTGCGCGGGGAGTCGCCGCAGTTGGCGCAGCTGGTCAGTGCCTTGGGTGGGGTGTTGGTCTGACAGCCATTTGAACGCTGTGCCGGCCTCTTCGCGGGTACAGGATTCAGGCAAATAAAAACCCGGCGCAAGCGCCGGGTTGCAAGGAATTCGCCGATCAACCTTTGCGTACGCGCTCGACCCGGCTTTCTTCCAGGGCCTTGCAGGCCTGCTGGATCATCTGCTCGGTGATCGGTACTTCGCGCCCCTTCGCATCGATGATCGAACCGCACACCTGCGACGGTGGTGTGGTCCGGGGCTTCTGGTTGTCGCTGCCATGTTGCAAGCTCATGTATTGTCTCCTCATCAGGTTCAAGCGCAGGTTAACCCTGTGCCGTGACTGGCCTGTGACAGTACCTGCAGTGTCACGGCAGGCACAGTCCAACAGAAACGTCAGTAAAGCTCCATAGCCTGGTTAGACCGATAGGCTATAGCAACCCTGAAAGGGTTCCACAGGCGTGGATGAGTGGTAGGCTGCGGTTTCCCGCCAATGTGGTCAGCGCCATGCCCGAATCGGTTTCCCCGCGTCAACGCCGAGCCTTGCGCCTGGGTTGGCAGTTTGTCCGTCCGTACCGTCGCCAGGTGCTGCTGGCCTTGCTGGCCCTGGTAGTCACCGCCGCCATCACCCTGTCCATGGGCCAGGGCATCCGCCTGCTGGTGGACCAGGGCTTCATGACCCGCTCCGCGCATCAGCTCAACCAGAACATCGGCCTGTTCCTGCTGCTGGTGTTGGCCCTGGCGGTGGGTACCTTCAGCCGCTTCTACCTGGTGTCGTGGATCGGCGAGCGCTGCGTGGCCGATATCCGTCGGGCCGTGTTCGACCACCTGATCGGCCTGCATCCCGGGTTTTTCGAAGACAACCGCAGCTCCGAGATCCAGTCGCGGCTGACCGCCGACACCACCTTGCTGCAATCGGTAATCGGCTCTTCGCTGTCGATGTTCCTGCGCAACGCGCTGATGGTCATCGGTGGCGTGGTGTTGCTGTTCATCACCAACCCCAAGCTCACCAGCATCGTGGTGGTGGCCCTGCCGCTGGTGCTGGCGCCGATCCTGCTGTTTGGCCGCCGGGTACGCAGCCTGTCGCGGCAGAGCCAGGACCGGGTGGCCGATGTGGGCAGCTATGTGGCCGAGACCCTCGGGCAGATCAAGACCGTGCAGGCCTACAACCACCAGGCGCATGACCGCCAGCTGTTCGCCGGCACGGTCGAAGCGGCGTTTGCCGTGGCCCGGCAGAGGATTGCCCAGCGCGCCTGGCTTATCACCCTGGTGATCGTGCTGGTTCTGGGAGCGGTGGGGGTGATGTTGTGGGTTGGCGGCATGGACGTGATCGCCGGACGTATTTCCGCGGGCGAACTGGCCGCCTTCGTGTTCTACAGCCTGATCGTAGGCAGCGCTTTCGGCACCCTCAGCGAGGTGATCGGCGAGTTGCAAAGGGCGGCGGGCGCCGCCGAGCGCATTGCCGAACTGTTGGCGGCGCGCAGTGTAATCCTGCCGCCCGCCGTGGCGCAGGTGCTGCCGCAGCAGCGGGCCAGTGGGCGTATCGAACTGCAGCAGTTGGTGTTCGCCTACCCGTCACGGCCCTCGGTGGCGGCTGTCGATGGCCTGAGCCTGACCATCGAGCCGGGGCAGACCGTGGCGCTGGTGGGCCCGTCGGGGGCGGGCAAGTCGACCTTGTTCGATTTGTTGCTGCGCTTCTACGACCCCCAGCAGGGGCGCATCCTGCTCGATGGCCGGGCGATCACCGAACTCGACCCCGATCACCTGCGCCAGCAGTTCGCCCTGGTGGCACAGAACCCCTCGCTGTTTCGCGGCACGGTCGAGGCCAACATCCGCTATGGCCGGCCCGAGGCGACCCTGGCCGAGGTCGAGGCAGCCGCCCGGGGTGCCCATGCCGACGCATTCATCCGGCAATTGCCGCAGGGCTACCAGACACCGCTGGGCGAGGGCGGCATCGGCCTGTCCGGCGGGCAGCGGCAGCGCCTGGCCATTGCCCGTGCGTTGCTGGTCGATGCGCCGATCCTGTTGCTGGACGAAGCCACCAGCGCACTCGACGCACAAAGCGAACACCTGATCCAGCAGGCGCTGCCCAGCCTGATGGCCGGGCGCACCACACTGGTGATCGCCCATCGTCTGGCTACGGTCCAGCATGCCGACCGTATCGCGGTCATCGACAAGGGCCGGCTGGTGGCGGTGGGGACGCATCGCCAGTTGATCGAAGAGAGCCCGCTGTATGCGCGGCTGGCGGCCTTGCAGTTCACCACGGGGTAGCTTGTAGTGGCGTTGTAACATTTCTGTAGTATTTGCCTGAGAGTATCTAGCTCAACTGTTGCGTAAGTGCTCGACCTGGCTGCCATTGCTTGATGGCAGCCTTTTTTTGGCCTGCCCGCAACCGGGCTGCGTTGCGCCTTGTTGCCAGCTTGCGCGGCCCTCCGGTCTTCCTCCTGCTTTCCGAGATCCAAGATGTTGCGTAAATCCCTCAGAGTGCAAATTCTCTCCCTGCTCGGCGGCAGTCTGGTGGCGATGTTGCTGATCGCCCTGGTGTGCTTCCAGTTCCTTTCGTCCAGCGTGCGCGGCTATGCCGAGTTGGTCGATGGGCCGCTGCGGGCCTCGCAATTGATCGACGAAGCCAACCTGCAGTTCAAGATCCAGGTGCAGGAGTGGAAGAACGTGTTGTTGCGCGGGCGTCAGCCGGCTGACATGGACAAGTACTGGCAGCAGTTCCAGGCTCGCGAGCAGCAGGTGCAGCAACTGCTCGGGCAATTGATCGACAGCAGCGACGCCAGGCTCAAGGCGCCGCTGCAGCAACTGCGTGACAGCCACCGGCAGTTGGGCCAGGCCTATGCGCAGGGTCGCCAGGCATTCCTGGCGGCGGGCGGCGACCCGGTGGCCGGCGATCTGGCGGTCAAGGGCGTGGACCGCGCCGTCAGCGAGCAGATGAGCGAACTGGTCGAGCAACTGCGTGCCGAAGCTCGTCAGCACGCCGCCAGGCTGAGTGCCGGTGCCGAGCGCACGGTATGGCTGGGCCTGCTGGTGATGCTGGCCTCGGCCGTGTCGGTGGGGCTGCTCAGCCTGTGGCTGGTCAACCGCAGCCTGATCGAGCCGATCCGCCAGTTGATCGAGTATGTCGCGCAGCTGAGCCAGGGCCGCTTTGCCGCCCGGGTAGACAGCCGCCGTGAGGACGAACTGGGCCGTCTGGCGCGGGCCGCCAACACCCTGCGCGATTTCCTCGCCGACACGGTCGGCCGGCTGCAGGACAACGCCCAGGAACTGGAAGGGGCCAGCGGCCAGCTGCGCAGCATCGCCGGCGACATGGCCCGTGGTACCCACGACCAGTTCCAGCGCACCGACCAGGTGGCCACGGCCATGCACGAGATGTCCGCCACCGCCCAGGAAGTCGCCCGCCACGCCGCCGAGGCCGCCCGCGCGGCGGACGATGCCGATCACAGTGCCCAGGCGGGCGAGCAGGTGATGCAGCAGACCATCGACATCATCGGCGCGGTCAACCGCGAAATTGCCGGCACGGCGGCGGTGATTCGCGACCTTGAGCATGACAGCGCGCGCATTGGCAAAGTCCTTGAAGTGATCCGCGGCATTGCCGAGCAGACCAACCTGCTGGCGCTCAACGCGGCCATCGAAGCGGCCCGTGCTGGCGAGGCCGGGCGAGGTTTTGCGGTCGTCGCCGATGAAGTGCGCAGCCTGGCCCAGCGCACGGCGGCGTCGATCGCCGAGATCCACCAGATCATCGAGGCGGTGCAGTCGGGGGCGGTGGAGGCGGTCAAGGCCATCGAAAGCGGCCAGCAGCGCAGCGAGGAGGGTGCCGAGCAGGTGCAGCAGGCCGGGCAGATGCTGCAGCGCATCACCCTGGCAGTGGAAGCGATCCGCGACATGAACCGGCAGATCGCCACGGCGGCCGAAGAGCAGACCAGCGTGGCCGAGGACATCTCCTGCAACCTGATCGAAATCACCCGCATCGCCACGGCCAACCAGCAGGCGGTGCAGCATACCGAACAGGCGGGGCAGCGCCTGCATGGGTTGTCGGGGCAGCTGGGTGAAGTCACCTCCCGCCTCAGCGCCTGACGCCCTGTCATGCCTGACGCGGTCCCTGTAGGAGCGGCCTTGTGTCGCGATGGGCCGCAAGGCGGCCCCAATGTCTCGGCAACAGTGCTGATATCGCAGGGGGCTGCTTTGCAGCCCATCGCGACACAAGGCCGCTCCTACAAGGGCAGCGCAAGGCGGGGAAATCCGCCATTTCATTGCAGTGCATCCGGCCCCCCTGGCGGATTGTCGCCATGCTCCCCGTCGCCCGCCCCCTGTATTCACTGCTCCAGACCCAGTTGGCACGTTCCCTGCTCAAGGCGGCGCGCGTGTACACAACAACTGGATAACATCAATGAAGAAATTCCTGCTGACGTTCCTCTGCCTGGGCGTCATCGGCTGCTCCAAACCCGCGGAACCGGAAAAGACCGTCGACGTGCTGCTGATCGGCGGTGGCATCATGAGTGCCAGCCTGGGTACCTACCTCACCGAGCTGGAGCCCTCCTGGAAGATCGACGTCTACGAGCGCCTGGACCAGGTGGCCGAAGAAAGCTCCAATGCCTGGAACAACGCCGGCACCGGTCACTCCGCGTTCTGCGAGTTGAACTACACCAGTGTGGGCAAGGACGGCAATATCGATATCAGCAAGGCCGTGGGGGTCAACGAGCAGTTCGAGGTGTCCAAGCAGTTCTGGGCCTACCAGGTCGAGCAGGGCGTGCTGAGCAACCCGAAGTCGTTCATCAACAACGTGCCGCACATGAGTTTTGTCTGGGGTGACGACAACGTCGCCTTCCTGCACAAGCGCGTCGACGCCCTGCAGCACAGCTCGCTGTTCCGCGGCATGGAAATCTCCGAAGACCACGAGCAGATCCGCAAGTGGGCGCCGCTGGTGATGGAGGGCCGTGACCCGGGGCAGAAGGTCGCCGCCACGCGCATGGCCATCGGTACCGACGTGAACTTTGGCGAAATCACCCGCCAGTTGTTCGCCGCGATGACCCGCAACCCCAATGTGTCGCTGAACCTGCGTCATGAGGTGCGTGACATCGTGCGCAACGACGACGGCACCTGGCATGTGCGGGTGGTCGATCTGGCCAACGGCGGCGGGGAAAAGGCCGTCAACGCCCGCTTCGTGTTCATCGGTGCCGGTGGTGGCGCGCTGAAGCTGCTGCAGAAGTCGGGCATTCCTGAAGCCGAAGGCTACGCCGGCTTCCCGGTCGGTGGTCAGTTCCTGATGACCGACAACCCCGACCTGGTCGCCCGCCACCAGGCCAAGCTGTACGGCAAGGCCTCGGTTGGCGCGCCGCCGATGTCGGTACCGCACCTGGACACGCGGATGATCGATGGCAAGCAGGTGCTGCTGTTCGGCCCGTTCGCCACCTTCTCCACCAAGTACCTCAAGCACGGCTCGCTGCTGGACATGTTCGCCTCGCTGAACAGCCACAACGTGCTGCCGATGGTCAATGCCGGTATCGACAACATCGACCTCAGCACCTACCTGATGGGGCAGCTGATGCTCAGTTTCGATGACCGCATGAACGCGCTGCGCGAGTACTTCCCCAACGCCAAGAACGAAGACTGGAAGTTGCTGCAGGCCGGCCAGCGGGTGCAGGTGATCAAGAAGGACCCGGTCCTGGGCGGTGTGCTGCAGTTCGGAACTGAAGTGGTGGCGGCGCAGGACGGCAGCATCGCTGCGTTGCTGGGAGCTTCGCCGGGTGCCTCGACAGCGGCTCCGATCATGCTGACCGTGCTGGAAAAGACCTTCAAGGACCGTATCCAGTCGCCAGCCTGGCAGGCCAGGCTCAAGGAAATCGTACCGAGCTATGGGCAAAAGCTGAACAACAACCTGGCGCTGACCAACCAGACCCGGGCATGGAGCAGCGAGCGCCTGCAGTTGCTGTATGTGCCGGTGGAGGCCGAGCAAGCGTTATGACCGGTTGACGCAGCCCTTTGTAGGAGCGGCCT
Source organism: Pseudomonas sp. s4 (assembly GCF_046764235.1). NCBI lineage: Bacteria > Pseudomonadati > Pseudomonadota > Gammaproteobacteria > Pseudomonadales > Pseudomonadaceae > Pseudomonas > Pseudomonas sp. s4. The sequence goes on from NZ_CP177209.1 coordinate 1,872,960, forward strand.
TGTGTCGCGAGAGGGCTGCGAAGCAGCCCCGGCGATATCAGCGATGCCGGAATCTGGGGCCGCTTTGCAGCCCATCGCGGCACAAGGCCGCTCCAGGGGGGGCGCGCTGGGGCGGGGCACTTTTCAATGCACAACAAAAAGCCCGCACTAGGCGGGCTTTTTGACGAGGATTTGGTCGGAGAGACATCGGCCGAACTATGTCCTACAAGCCCCGTACCTACTGACTTCGCTTAATGTGGCGCCTAGCATTTACCACGCTTTTTACCACTGGTCGGATACTGCCTGGGCTGGGCTAACTCGACCTTGGTCACTGTGGCGCCTGCTGATGCTACAATCAGTGGCACTGACTGGCTCATACCGTCATTGACGGGGCCAAAACAGCCACCAGCGAGGAGGAGATCAACATGGCTAGGAATTTCCTGGATTTGAAGACAAATCCAGAGCTGTTGTCTGCGCTCCGAGGGGCCGCGCAACACAAACAGACTGCTGCCGAGATGCTGGAACAGCGAGTGTCGTTCGTCTATGGGTCGGTGGACGCGCAGAACGGCGTAACGCGCGAGCAGATTCGCAAGCTGATCTTGGAGCAGGAAGGTGTCGAAGGGGCGAAACGTTGATCCTCTTCGAATTGTGCGGTAACACCGAGCATAATCCAGTCTATCAAGAACTGGAAGTATCCAATGGTAATCGGCAGTATGACTTCTTAAAGTCCATAGTGGGCGCTGCATTGGCTACGCAGCGCCCTTTCTTGTCGACCCACATCATCAAAGCATTGAACTTTCATGCGATCACTTGCCTGCATACCAATGCTGGCGAGTACCGTCCCTGTCCCGTCTACGTAGGCACCCACCAGCCCCCAGACCACTATCGTGTTGAGGCGCTCATGGATGATCTTGTGAACATGGTGAACAGGAACTGGGAGGTAACGGATGATGTGACGCTAACTGCATATGTGCTCTGGCGACTAAACCACATTCACCCGTTCATCAATGGCAACGGCCGGACTGCCAGGGCCGCTTGCTATTTCGTACTGTGCCTGAAATCAGGTGGCTGGCTACCGGGAACTACCATCCTCCCGGAGCTAATCCGTCGCGACCGACAGGACTACGTTGATGCACTGCAGCTCGTGGATGCGTCCTGGGCTCAAGGGGCGTTGGACCTAGGTCCGCTGCATCAGGTGCTATCTAAGCTCATCACCGAGCAACTCAGTACGCAACAACCCCTCGCTGGCCAGCAACCTTAACCTTCATACCTTTTCCTGGCACAGAATAGCCCCGCGTCGCCTTCCGATCTGATGCGACGCAGTGGTATGGTTCGGCTCCTACTGCTGAGGCAGGTGCTTCGGGTTTTCATGGAGATTCACATGAGCGTTGAGCAGCAAGTGTTAGAAGTTCTTATCAAAAATGGCAGCTTGGATGACGAGGACCAAAAGGTCCGAGGTATCGCCCAGCTGGCGGTAGACAAGGGTTACGAGCAATTGTCTGCCCTCCAACAAAAGGTGGTACAGCCTTTCCTGTCTCGCCCGTGCGACGGCGTAGAAAATCCGGGCGGATACCATAATGAGTGTGCAGTCACGCTTGAAGGAAAGGCTTTGGTTGAAGCCTTGAACAATGAGGCTTACTACGACGCCGCGCTGTGCGAAGACTGCGTTAACGAAGCCGAGCAATATGCCAGCGAATGGGCACGTATTCAGGCTGAGTAACGAGCTGTACCGGTCCAGCAGCAGCTGGCACCGATGCTAAACTGAAATTCGCGCCGATTTCCCATTTGCAGGGGCGCTTTCGAAATACCTGCTAAGTGTGGAGTGCCCCGCCATGCGCACCATTATCCCCATTCCCCTTCCCGACGACCAAGAGCCTAACCTTTTCGACCTGCCGCCCGGCCCTGCGCCTGAGCAGTTGGACCTGTTCGCAAAGGAAGAGCTAAAGGAGGTCGCACCGACGATGGACAGCCAAACGGAAAATTAGGTAGCTTTCGCTATTCCTCGCGACAAAAACACGGCATGGCATGCCGCCTAATGATAGTCACGGCCTGAAAATGACCCCAGAATATAGAATCGCAGTAGAAAAGCAGATCACATCCTACCTGTCAAAATATGACGTCAAAAATATTAAATATATGCAGGTTGAGCAAACATTCAGCGACTTGGGCGTGGAAATTCACGTTTGGAACGTGAAAGCAGAAGGCGGAAACTGGTGGGTTGTGGAAGGGGAAGGTGCCCCCATGAATCTCTATCCTCAGGACGCTTTTTATTTTTCCGCTGATGAGGCTTATTCTTTTCATATGGGTATAACCCAAAGACTACAAGCACGTCACCATAGTGAGTTCAAACATATAATTGATGAATTGCCATTAGACATTGACGAAATAAAATCAATCAGTCGAAGATTAAACCTAGCAGCGCAGGCCCTGAACGATGTTGCTGGCGTGGAAGACATTCAAAGTATCGGATTGACATGCAGAGAAAGCTTGATTGAGCTGGCTAAAGCGCTAGTAAGCGCTAATCCAACCATCTTGGAAGAGAATAATCTCAAAGCCGCAGATTTTAAAGGCATAGCAAAAGCAGTAATTTCAATATACGCAGAAGGGAAAAGTAACAGCAATCTGCGAAAGCATAGCCGCAGCATGGCAGAAATGGCTTGGGACTATTCGTCTGAAATTGTTCACTCGCCAAACAAAAATATTCCAGACGCCAAAATTTGCCTGCTATTTACATGCTCAATCGTTTCTATCTTCCAAAACCTTTACCTGAAACACTTGGGCTTTGATGCAGAGCCCAAATGCCCGGAATGCAAAAGCATGGATTTCAGCTTGCAAGCAACCGAGGATGATTCAATTGTCATCATGCTTTGTAATGACTGCGGCCACGAAGAAGCAGTGCAGGTAGAGAGCCAGGACGGTGAGTAAAACATAACAGCCTTATCACAGCAGATCGCGCCCGCGCCTGCTCATAATTGCCCGACATCGTTCACTAGGTGAAAGCTTGCGCGGCGCCGAACCTCCCGGTTGTTCGGCGGCAGAGCCCTGCCACAAGCGTGGCTTGATCGTCCGGCAAGCCGTAGTCGCCCAGGCGGATAGGCGTGCCGATGCTGGTAGGTGGCATGACTGCCTTGGCACTAACTGGTGTCAGCATGGGCCCCAGCTGCGCCTGTACGGCGTCGCTCAACTCCCCGAGGGGGTTGCACAGCCCTGGGCTAGAGAACGAAAAAGCCCGCACAAGGCGGGCTTTTTGACGAGGATTTGGTCGGAGAGACAGGATTCGAACCTGCGGCCTTCTCGTCCCGAACGAGACGCGCTACCTGGCTGCGCTACACTCCGATGAAGGAAATCCTACTGCATACTTTTTTTGCACGCAAGCCCTTGTTGTTAAAAGGGCCTTTGCAAAAAACAGGCTGCGATCAGAGCTCTTTGACGGTGCGGATCTGGTCCTTGTTCAGGCGCGTGCGCTTGCCGTCCAGCTGCTCGAATTCGTAGAAGCCCGAGTCTTCATCGTACTTCGGTGTGTCGGTGGCCTGAATTTCGCGACCGTCGTTCAGGGTAATGACGGTTGGCGATGCGCAGCCAGCGAGGGCGCCCAGGCCCAGGGCGAGCAGGAAGGCGGGTAGGGTCCGTTGAATCATCGTGTTTCTCCAGTGCGATGGTGCTAGATGACATTAAGACGCAGGGCGTCCACGCAAGTTCCGTCTACAGTGCAGCATAGCGGCAAACCTGTGGCATTGATCGAGGACAAGGGCCACGGGCGTCAAGCTGTGATGGGCGCGTGCTGTGTTATAACTGCGGCCATCCCATCTTCTTGTGACGGACCCCCATGAAAGCCAAGGCAGATACCCCCTTCGTGCCGCTGAACATCGCCGTGCTCACAGTCAGCGACACCCGCACCTTCGACACCGATACCTCCGGCCAGATGTTCGTCGACCGCCTGAGCGCGGCTGGCCATCGCCTGGCCGAGCGCGTGCTGCTCAAAGACGACTTGTACAAGATTCGCGCCCAGGTCGCCACCTGGATTGCCGATGACAGCGTGCAGGTAGTGCTGATCACCGGCGGCACCGGCTTTACTGGCCGCGACAGCACGCCCGAGGCCGTGGCCTGCCTGCTGGACAAGCAGGTAGAAGGTTTTGGTGAGCTGTTCCGGCAGATTTCCGTGGCCGACATCGGCACCTCCACCGTGCAGTCCCGCGCCCTGGCCGGGCTGGCCAACGGCACCCTGGTGTGCTGCCTGCCGGGTTCGACCAACGCGGTGCGCACCGGTTGGGACGGTATCCTCGCCGAGCAGCTGGATGCCCGCCATCGCCCGTGCAACTTCGTGCCGCACCTGAAGCAGGCAGCGGCCTGCGACAGCCGTGGCTGAGGTTACCCAGGCCCGGCCGCTGATGCCGGTAGAGCAGGCCTTGGAGCAGCTGCTGGCATTGGCCGAAGCGGCACCTATCCGTGACACCGAGAACCTGCCACTGGCCGAGGCCGAAGGCCGTGTGCTGGCCACCCACCTGGTGGCCTCGCTCGACCTGCCGCCTTGGCCGAACAGCGCCATGGACGGTTACGCCCTGCGCCTGGCCGACTGGCAGGGCGAACCACTGCCGGTCAGCCAGCGGATTTTCGCCGGCCATCCACCGCAGCCGCTGCAGCCGGGTACCTGCGCACGCATCTTCACCGGGGCACCGCTGCCCGAAGGTGCCGACTGCGTCGAGATGCAGGAAAACACCGAAGTGGCGGAGGATGGGCGGGTACGCTTTCTCGAAGCGCTGAAGACCGGGCAGAACATTCGTCCCCAGGGCCAGGAAACCCGCAAGGGCGAACAGGTGATGAGCGCCGGCACCCGGCTGGGGCCGATCGAGCTGGGCCTGGCCGCGACCTTGGGCCACGGCCGGCTGGATGTGGTGCGCAAGGTACGGGTGGCGGTGTTGTCCACCGGTGACGAACTGGTCGAACCTGGCCTGCCGCTGGGGCCGGGGCAGATCTATAACAGTAACCGCCGACTGCTGGTCAGCTGGTTGCAGCGGCTGGGCTGCGAGGTGGTCGATGCGGGCATCCTGCCGGATGACCTGGCACGCACCCGCACCTGCCTGGTCGAACTGGGCGATGTCGACCTGATCCTGTCAACCGGCGGTGTCTCGGTGGGTGAGGCCGACTACCTCGGTGCCGCCCTGCGCGAAGCCGGCGAGCTGGCCTTGTGGAAGCTGGCGATCAAGCCGGGCAAGCCGCTGACCTTCGGCCACTTCCAGGGCGTGCCGGTAATCGGCCTGCCGGGTAACCCGGCCTCGACCCTGGTCACCTTCGGCCTGCTCACCCGGCCTTACTTGTTGCGGCGTCAGGGCGTGACCGATGTTACGCCGTTGCGCTTCGACATGCCGGCCGGCTTTGACTGGCCCAAGGCCGGCACGCGCCGCGAGTACCTGCGTGCCCGCATCGAGCAAGGCCAAGTGCGCATCTACAAGAACCAGAGTTCGGGCGTACTGCGCAGTGCGGCCTGGGCCGAGGGGTTGGTAGAAGTGCGTGAAGGCAGTACACCGAAGCAGGGTGACAGCGTGCCCTTCATTCCCTTCAGCGAACTACTTGGCTGAGCGGCCCAGCCAGGCACTGGCCAGCGGCGCGGCCTCGACCGGTGCCGCCAGGGCCAGGCGCATGTGCACGTTCTCCAGTTGCTGGGCGGCCACGCTCCAGTCGTGGCGCTGGCGGGCAAACTGGCGCCCGGCGTCGCTCAACTGGCTCATGCGCCAGGGCTGGTTGAGCAACTGGGTGATCAGCAGCGCCAACTGGTCGCCATCCTCACTGCCCAGGTAGTGCTCACCGTTGTTCGCGGCCAGGCCTGAAACGCCCTTGCCGGTGGTGATTACCGGCAAGCCGGCGGCCATCGCTTCGAGGATTTTTACCTTGGAGCCACCGGCATAGCGCAGTGGTGCGAAGAACAGTGCCGAGCGCCGCTGCAGTTCACGCAGGTCGGGACGGTAGCCGAACCATTCGATGCGCGGGTCGTTCCAGTGCAGTTTCCAGCTGGCCGGCATGGCATGCCCGGCAATCGCCAGGCGCACCGCCGGGTTGCTCATCCAGACCTGCGGCATGATGTCTTCCAGCGCCCATTCGATGGCCTCCAGGTTGGCACCATACTCGAAGTTGCCAACGAACAGCAGGCGCTGGCTGTGCAGCGCGGGTTGCACATGCTGGTAGAAATCACAGTCCACGCCATTGACCACCACGTTCACCGGGCGCCCGCTGATCTGTGCGATCAATTCGGCATCGTGGGCGCTGACTGCCACCAGTTCGGTGGGTTGGTGCAATACCCGCTGTTCCCAGCGTCGATAACGCCAGCGGTCGAAGGCGTTGAGCGGGCGTAACCATAGCGGCAGGCGATCGTGGTTGGCGCCCCCCATCACTGATTCCAGGGTGTGCTCGCTAAGCATGTACGGCAGCCCGCGTGCCTGCAGGGCTTTTTCGAAGGGCTGGAAACTGTAGCTGTGCTCGATCTGGATCACGTCCCAGGGCTCGTCCAGCAATTGCTCGAAGCGGTGCCGCAGGCAAGGGGCCAGACCATTGATAATTGCGCGCATGGGGTAAGCGATAATCGGCGAGGCCAGCAGGTTGAGCGGGCTGTGCAGGGGCCGTCGGGGCAGCACGATCAGGCGCTCGAGCAGCGGCTCCAGGGCCTCGCGGGCGGCATCGTCAAGGGGGATCTTCGATTGCACCAGCAGGGTAATCCGGTGGCCCCGCTGTGCCAGTGCGCGTATCAGGTGGTATTGCCGGGTCTTGCTGCCGCTGGTGGTTGGCCAGGGCAGGTACGGCAGTGTCCAGAGAATGCGCATGACCCGGAATCCTCGCTAAAGGCTGCGGATAGCAAGACGCGCCCATGGGCAGCAGTGGTAGAACCACTGCCGGGGGCGCGTCCGTGGCAATAAAGTGTATCTGCTGAGCATAGCCGTGCATTGCCAGGCGTGTGGGAAAAGACAGGCCTACGCAATTAAATACTGGGAGCGGCCTAATGCCAGTCAGTTAAGGTTTCTACAGGCTTTACTGGGGCTGCAAAGCAGCCCCGAATTGCTTAACTGACAGGCACTGGGGAGCGGCCTGCTATTTTTTCGGGCGCATGCAACGATCCGCGACTGCAAAGGGTCGAGATCTGGGTTGATCACTTCACGGAGGCGCACAACATGCGAGCGGGCAAGGCAATGCTGATCCTGCATGGCAAGCAGGCGATGAACGAAGACTTGCGCAGCGCCGTGCATGACCTGCGCGACAGCGGCTGGGTCCTGGATGTGCGGGTTACCTGGGAGGCCGGTGACGCCCAGCGCCTGGTCACCGAGGCGCTGGCCGCCGGCTACGACCACATCGTCGCCGGAGGCGGGGATGGCACGCTGCGTGATGTCGCCGAGGCCATGGGGCTGGCAGGTACCAAGGCCAGCCTGGCGTTGTTGCCGCTGGGCACGGCCAACGATTTTGCCAAGGCCGCCGGCATACCCCTGGAGCCTGCCACGGCCCTGGCCTTGCTGAACATACCCGCACGGCCGATAGACCTGGGCCAGGCCGGCGACCAGCTGTTCCTCAACATGGCCACGGGCGGTTTTGGCAGCCAGGTCACGGCCAATACCTCCGAAGACCTGAAGAAAGTACTGGGCGCGGCCGCCTACCTGTTCACCGGGTTGTCGCGCTTTAGCGAACTGCAGGCCGCCTCGGTAGAGCTGCAAGGGCCAGGCTTCGACTGGCAGGGTGACCTGCTGGCGCTGGGGATCGGCAATGGCCGCCAGGCCGGGGGTGGGCAAGTGCTGTGCCCCGAGGCCCTGGTGAACGACGGCTTGCTCGATATCGCCATCCTGCCGGCACCTCAGGAGATGGTCGGGACGTTGCGTGAGCTGTTGGCCGGTAACGGTCTGTTCGTCAGGGCCAGGTTGCCCTGGGTGGAGATCAAGTGCTCGCAGGGGCTGGACATCAATCTTGATGGCGAGCCAGTGCAGGCCGAAAAGTTACGCTTCCAGGCCAAGCCCGCTGCACTGCGGCTACACCTGCCGGAGGGGTCTCCGTTGCTCAGTCGTCCAGGCTGATGATTTTCTCGCGCACGGCGAACAGCACCAGGCCGGCCACGTCATGGATTTGCAGGCGTTTCATGACTTGCGAGCGGTGGGTTTCCACTGTCTTGATCGACAGGCCCAGGCCGGTGGCGATTTCCCGGGTGGACTTGCCACGCACGATCAGGCGCAGGATCTCCAGCTGTCGCGCCGTGAGATTATGCCGCTCGCCAGCTGGTAGCTTGCCCTGCCTGGTGTGCTGCAGCGCCTGGTTGATGACCGTATGGGCGACGGCTGGGCTGAGGTAGCGCTCGCCGTTGCGCACCGCGGTCAGGGCCTGTTCCAGCTCGGTGGCGCTGGTGTCCTTGAGCAGGTAGCCGTGGGCGCCACTCTCCAGTGCCCGCATGATCAGGTCCGGGTCGGTGTGCATCGACAGGATCAACACCTTGCAGGTGCTGCCGCTGGCGCGCAGTTGGGTGAGGGCGTCCAGGCCGCTGGTCGAGCGCATGGAGATGTCCAGCAAGACGATGTCCGGCGCCAGCGTGCGCACCTGTTCGAGCAACTGGCTGCCGTCGTCGGCTTCACCGATCACGTCATAGCCGGGGATGTCGCACACCAGTGCGCGCACACCAGCGCGAATCAGCGAGTGGTCGTCTACCAGCAGCAGTCTACAGGTCATGGGTTGCAGTGCTCCTGGCGCGTTGCTGGGTGCGCGGTGGCCATGGGAACATCGCCTCGATGTGCGTGCCCAGGCCGAGCTGGCTGGTGATGTCCAGGCTGCCCTGCAACGCGGTTACCCGCTCCTGCATACCGGCCAAGCCCCGCTGGCCTGCTTCGGCCGGTTGCCTGGCGGGCACGAAGCCGCGGCCATCGTCTTGGATTGACAGCGCCAACCCCTCGGGGGTGCGCTGCAGGCGGATGACCAGATTGCGTGCCTGGGCGTGGCGCAGCATGTTGGTCACGGCTTCCTGGGTAATGCGGAACACCGCCATGGCCACGGCCTCGTCGATGCCCCCCAAGCGCTGGTTGCATGCCAGGCTCCAGTGAACGCCGCTGTTGCCCAGGGTGCGCACCAGGTGTGCGCGCAGGCTGGCTTCCAGGCCCAGGCTGGCCAACTGCCGCGGGTTGAGCAGGGCGGAGACATCGCGCACGTTGCCCAAGGTGTCATCCAGCGTGCTGCGCAGCGCGTCGCAGTGGCCTTGCAGCTCGTCGGGCATGCGCTTCTGCAGCCACTGCAGCTGCAGCTTGGCGGCGGTGAGCAACTGGCCGATGTCGTCGTGCAGTTCCCGGCTCAGGTGCTGGCGCTCGCCTTCCTGGACTTTGAGCATGCGCTCGGCCAGTTCCGCCGGGCGCAGGCTGATCGACTTGGCACCAAGGGCCAGGTGCACGGTAGCGCCCAGTGTGGCGGCCAGTTGCAGCACCAGCAGGCTGGCCGGAATCACCTGATCGGCCAGGTACAGCAACAGGTTGGCGACCAGCGAGGCAATGCACAGCCCGACAGTCGCCCAGCGCAGCAGGGTAGTACGGGAGCAGCACAGCAAAGAAGTCTTCAAGCGTGGAAGCATAGGTAGGGAAGCCACTGAAGTATTGCTGATGGAGGCCTTGCACAATCCATGTCAGAGGCTTTGGAGCAGTACTTGCCGTTTTCTTTCAAACACGTGATCTTGCGACCTTGCTGCAGGCCGCAAGCGTTTGTGGGGGCGCATATTACCACTTCGCAGTGCATCGGTCGCGGTCGGCTAACGCCATGAAACGCCGACGGGGCGGGTGCGGGAGGGTGGCAAAGTGCCGCTTTGCTTGATCGCGCAATATGCACTTGCCATCGAACTTGTGCGCTGTTGATTCAACTTGGCACCCCGCAACCTGAAAAACCTCGAGAATGTTCCAGGTTCGGCCAGGATGGGCCTGAATAAACGTGCCCGGCTGCATTTTGCGCCAGTTCAATAGGTGGCAGATGAGCGGCCGGAGTGCGTGCTGCCTGCCGTCTCGGAATGCGGGTGAATGCACACGCTGCCTTGCTCGTCGCAGGGTGTGCAAGGTTGTGCAAACGTTTGCTGCAAGGCCTTGGCCAGTTCACCCAGCAGCACCAACTGCTCGCCGATGTCCAGGTTAAGCCGTCCGGTGCAAGGGTCTACCAGTTCCAGCTGCCAGGCCAGCAAGGTCAGGCAGGCCCCTACCGCGGGCAGGGCTTCGCGCTGCAGGCAACCGACCTGGCAGGCCGGTGCCAGCAATTGCTGCAGGGCGGTGGTGTAATGGGCGACTTCGCGCAGGCCCAGATGTGCGGCCTGTCGAGCGAGGTTGTCGAGGGCATTTTCCAGGCAGTGGCAAGCATCCGGGTCGTTGTCGATCAGTTCCAGATGCTGCAGGCATTCCTGGGCCTGGGTCAGCAGTACCTGCGCATCCAGCAGGAACCCCTGCAGGGCGTTATCGAACGACAAGGCGCTGTCCATCATGATGCCCCCGCGCGTGGGGCTGGCACAGGGGACGGGCACGCCAAAACGATAGCTAGCAAAAGCCTGACTCCATTCATGCAATGAGAATGGCGTCACATTAATGGCTAAAGGATATCGCGAACATCAGGTCGCACCCGATTGTAGCTAAGGGTTTCCCTGATAAGGGCCTCAGGAGGGGAACTTTTGCTGTCCCGCTGAATCACCCGCGCTTCCCGCAGTAAAGCATGATGGTAAAGTGATATCAATTGCCTTCACGGCATTTTCCCGCAAGGGTCAAGGTGTGCGTGAAGCCGCCGATACAGGGTGGATGATTTCACTTTTTCCGACTCAAGCCTGGGGGCTTTCCAATGGCTGGCATTCTCGACACGGTAGACCAACGCACGCAACTGGTGGGTGAGAACCGCCTGGAAATCCTGATGTTTCGCCTGGCCGGCCGCCAGTTGTTCGCGATCAACGTGTTCAAGGTGCAGGAAGTGCTGCAGCTGCCCAAGTTGACCCTGATGCCCCAGCGCCACGCTTTCGTCTGCGGTGTGGTCAACCTGCGCGGCCAGACCCTGCCGGTGATCGACCTGTCCCAGGCGATCGGCATGCGCCCGCTGCAGCCGGGGCCGGACAGCACCATCATCGTCACCGAATACAACCGCTCGGTGCAGGCTTTCCTGGTGGGCGGTGTCGACCGTATCGTCAACATGAACTGGGAGGCGATCATGCCGCCGCCGTCCAGCGCCGGGCGCCAGCATTACCTGACGGCCATCACCAAGGTCGATGACAAGCTGGTGGAAGTGATCGACGTGGAGAAGGTGCTGGCCGAGATCGTGCCCTACAACGCCCGGGTTTCCGGCGACAAACTCGCCGACCCGGTGCTGGCCCGGGCCCGCGGCCGCGAAGTGCTGCTGGTGGACGATTCCAGCGTGGCCCTGGCGCAATTGCGCGACACCCTGTCCCAGCTGGGCGTGAAGCTGCACGTGGCCAGTGATGGCCTGAAGGCGCTGCGCATGCTCAAGGGCTGGGCCGACGCTGGTGAGGATGTGTGCGAGAAGCTGCTGATGGTGTTCACCGACGCCGAGATGCCGGAAATGGATGGCTACCGGTTGACCACCGAGATCCGTGGCGATGCCCGTTTGCGCCAGCTGTACGTGGTGTTGCACACCTCGCTGTCGGGTAGTTTCAACGAATCCATGGTGAAGAAGGTGGGCTGCGACAACTTCCTGTCCAAGTTCCAGCCCGATCGCCTGGTCGACGTGGTCAAGCAACGCCTGTTGCTGGATGCCGCTACCGCGTGATCCCGCCCCCTGCGGGGTATAAGCTTGGCGTTTTGGCATGACGCGAGGCGGCAGGGATGTTTCTTAGTGAGCTGTATCGGTACCCGGTGAAGTCCGGGCAGGCGCAACGCCTGCAGGCTTCAGCGGTTGGGTTGCTGGGGTTGCAGGGTGACCGGCGCTGGATGGTGGTGGAGGAAGAAAATGGACGCTTCCTTACCCAGCGCGCCTGGCCTCATCTAGGCCAGATCAAGGCAAGCGACGATGACAGCGGCCAGTTGCTGCTGGAAGCACCTGGGCAAACTCCCTTGTGGGTACCTGTGCCACCTGCCGATGACGCCCTGCGCGGCGTGACCATCTGGCGCGATACCTTGCGTGTGCCGGATGCGGGCGACGCGGCGGCGGCCTGGCTCAGCCAGTTGCTGGGCAAGGCCGTGCGCCTGGTGTATTGCCCGGAGCAGCGCGCGCGTTACCTGCCCAATGGCTATGGCTTCAACAGTGACCGGGCGGCGTTCCCCGACGGTTTCCCGTTGTTGCTGATCAACCAGGGATCGCTGAAAGAACTCGATCGCCGTATCGGCCGGCCCATGGAGGTGCTTCGCTTTCGACCCAACCTGGTGGTGCAGGGGGCTGAACCGTTTGCCGAAGATGGCTGGAAGCGGATTCGTATCGGCAGCTTGGAGTTTCGCGTGCTCAAGCCCAGTGTGCGCTGCATCTTTACCACCATCGACCCGGTTACCGGCGAGCGCAGCGAGGACCGCGAGCCGATGGCCACGCTCAGGACCTTCCGTGAGAAGGAGGGGGATGTGCTGTTCGGGCAGAACCTGGCGGTGGATGGCAGCGGGTGGTTGGAGGTAGGGATGCAGGTCGAAATCCTGGAGTAGCTGTGTTGCCTGTGCCGGCCTCTTCGCGAGTAAACCCGCGAAGAGGCCGGCACAGGCTCAGTAGCAATCACATGTCATCGAAATACCGCTCATGCCAATCCACCAGCGGCTGCGGCGAGTTCAGCTTCTGCCCGTAGATCACCGAATACGACAGTACGTTCTGCACATACTGGCGCGTTTCGTCGAACGGGATCGACTCCACCCACACATCGAAGCTCAGGTGCTTGGCGCCTTTGAGCCACTGCCGCACACGCCCGGGCCCGGCGTTGTAGGCTGCCGACGCGAGCACCCGGTTGCCGTTGAACTGGCTGTGCACCTGGCTCAGGTAGGCCGCACCCAGCTGGATGTTCTTGTCCGGGTTGAGCACCTGCGCCGGTGATGCCAGCGGGATACTGAACTTGCGCGCGGTTTCCTTGGCCGTGGCCGGCATCAACTGCATCAGGCCGCTGGCACCGACCGGGGAACGGGCATCCTCCATGAACGCACTTTCCTGGCGGGTAATGGCGAAGACCCAGCTCGAATGCAGGCCGCGGACCTTGGCCTCGCGCACCAGGGTGTCGCGGTGGGCCATCGGGAAGCGGATGTCCAGGTCGTCCCAGTACTGCGCCTGGCTGATGGTGCGAATGGCCGGGAAGTACCAGCGCAGGTCGTAGCCCAGGCGCGCCTGGGCGACCATTTCGTCGCGGCTGAAGTGGCGGCTGACGTGGTACCACTCGCGGCGACCTTCGACGATCTGGCCACGGGCGTGGAACTCCAGGGCACGGCGGATGCCCGGGGTGTTGCGGACCTTGTTGACCAGCTGTGGGCTGAGCACCAGCGGCTTGTTGTTCAGCTGGTAAGGGGTTTGTGCCCGGTCGGCAGCGAGGAAACCGTAGAAGTCACGCTCGCGCGCCACGGTCTTGTACAGCAGCGGGATCTGTGGGTTGTTCGGCTGCGCCAGCTCCAGGCTGCGCGCCTGCCAGTACTTCCAGCGGCTGCTGTTGGCCAGGTCCTGGGGCAGGCGGCGGGTCAGCTCGTAGGCGTCTTCCCAGCGGCCCAGGCGCAGTAGCAGGCGCAGGCGCCATTCGCTGACGGTGTTGTCACGCAGCTCGGGGTCGTAACGGGTCATCAGGTCGAGCGCGCGCGGGTCGTAGCGGCGCGCCAGCGTCAGGCCGATTTCGCGGGCGATGGCCACCTTCTCGTCGCGTGAAAAGTGCATGCGCTGGGCGTAGTCGTCGAGCAGCGCCAGGGCCCGCTCCGGGTCCTGTCGGGCAAGGCGGCGCAGGCCGAGGCTGACCACGTCGGACATGGCTTCGTTGGCCGGGGTGAAGCGCGACGGCTGGTTGAGCAGCTCGGGTTTCTGCGCCACCTCTACCAGCAGGCGCCCCTGCGGCGCGAGGGTGGTCAGGGTCTTGACCAGGCTGTTGGCCAGACCGTAATTGCGCGCCTGGGCCGCCAGCTTGGTGCGTTGCCAGCGCTTGGCCTCGGTCAGTTGGCCCTCGGCCGCCCACATGCCGAACAGTGTGTCGCAGGTAGCCGGCTGCGACTTGCCGACGTTCCACAGTTTGTCGGCCGTGGCAAAACCCTCGGCGCGCAGGCCGTGGCTGAGCTGGTACTGGCCGTTGAGGCAGTCCAGTTCGGTGAAGTTGAGCTTGGGGTCGTAGTACTTGACGAAAGTGTTCCATTCGCCGCGTTCGGCAAGCCAGCGCAACCAGCGTAGTTTCATCCAGTTGGCCTGGGGCAGGTCGCCATGCTTGGCAAGGAAACCTTCGATTTCCTGGTTGCTCGCGGTTTTCAGGCGGGCGGTGAGTTCGTCGTAGGCCAGGTAGGGCGTCAGCGGGTAGTCGCTGAGGGCCTGGGCATAGCGCAGATAGGGGCCTTTGTCGCCTTTGGCCAGCGCGCGCTTGGCCTCGTCATAGTACTGGCGTTGCAGGGTAAGATCGGCGGCCTGCGCCGCGCAGGTGGCGGCGGTGAGCAGCAGGCAGGATGCAATATGTAACAGGCGGCTGCGCATGATACGTCCGGGCAGTTGAACCATGGGGAAGTGACGGCGGAGCCAGCACTGTTGGAAGCTATTGCCTTAGCTTAGCTGTTTGCCAGCGGCGGGTGAAAGCACTGTGCTTGTATCGGGATATTAAGTTCGACCAGATGTCGCAAAGCCCTTGCCGGATGGCCAGGCGGATGCCGTCGGGGGCCAAGTCAGGTAGAATGCGCGCCCGATTTATGGAGACCAACATGACCCTGCTCAAATTCAGCGATGTGTCCCTCGCATTCGGCGCCATGCCGCTGCTGGACAAAGTGTCCTGGCAGATCGCTCGTGGCGAGCGGGTGTGCATCATCGGCCGCAACGGCACCGGCAAGTCGAGCATGCTGCGCCTGGTCAAGGGCGAGCAGAAGGGCGACGACGGCGAAATCTGGCGTGCCCCGGGCCTGAAGATCGGCGAGCTGCCGCAGGAGCTGCCGGTGGCCGACGAGCGCACGGTGTTCGACGTGGTGGCCGCAGGCCTGGATGGTGTGGGCGATCTGCTGGCGCAGTTCCATCACCTGAGCCTGAACATCCAGGGTGATGAAGACCTGGAAAAACTCATGCACGTCCAGCACGAGCTGGAAGCCCGTGACGGCTGGCGCCTGCAGCAGGTGGTGGAAAGCACTCTCAGCCGCCTGCAGCTGCCGGCCGACAAGACCCTGGCCGAACTGTCCGGTGGCTGGCGCCGCCGCGTGCTGCTGGCCCAGGCGCTGGTTTCGGAGCCCGACCTGCTGCTGCTCGACGAGCCGACCAACCACCTGGACATCGGTGCCATCGCCTGGCTCGAAGAGGCCCTGCGCGGCTTCAATGGCGCGGTACTGTTCATCACCCACGACCGTTCGTTCCTGCAGAACCTGGCCACCCGCATCCTCGAACTGGACCGCGGCGGCCTGATCGACTGGAACGGCGACTATGCCAGCTTCCTGGTGCACAAGGAGGCCGCGCTGGCCGCCGAGGAAACCGCCAACGCGTTGTTCGACAAGCGTCTGGCCCAGGAAGAGGTATGGATTCGCCAGGGCATCAAGGCCCGCCGTACCCGCAACGAAGGCCGCGTACGCGCGCTGAAGGCCCTGCGCGTGGAGCGCAGCGAACGCCGCGAGCGCCAGGGCAAGGCCAACATCCAGATCGAGGCGGCGGAAAAGTCCGGCAAGCAGGTAATGGTGCTGGAGAACGTCAGCTTCCATCACCCGGAAGGGCCTGTGCTGGTCAAGGACTTCTCCATGGTCCTGCAGCGTGAGGACCGCATTGGCCTGCTGGGCGCGAATGGTACCGGCAAGACCACGTTGCTAAAGCTGATGCTCGGTGACCTGGAGCCGACCGCAGGCAAGGTCGAGCGCGGCACCAAGCTGGAAGTGGCCTATTTCGACCAGATGCGCCACCAGCTCGACCTGGAAAAGACCGTTATCGACAACCTGGCCGAAGGCCGGGACTTCATCGAGATCGACGGCCAGAACCGCCATGTGCTGAGCTACCTGGGCGATTTCCTGTTCAGCCCTCAGCGTGCCCGTACGCCGGTCAAGGCGCTCTCGGGTGGCGAGCGTGCACGGCTGTTGCTGGCCAAGCTGTTCAGCAAGCCGGCCAACCTGCTGGTGCTTGACGAGCCGACCAACGACCTGGACGTGGAAACCCTCGAGCTGCTCGAGGAGGTGCTGTCCAACTACAAGGGCACCGTGCTGATGGTCAGCCACGACCGGGCCTTCCTCGACAACGTCGTCACCAGCACCCTGGTGTTCGAAGGCGAGGGCAAGGTGCGTGAATACGTCGGTGGTTACGAGGACTGGATTCGCCAAGGGGGCTCACCGAAGCTGCTGGGCGTGACCGAGAGCAAGGGCGGCAAGTCCGAGCTCAACAGCGCGGTGGTGGAGAAGGTAGAGGCCAAGCCGGCGCCTGCGCCGGTTGCAGTGGTGGCCGATGGTTCGAAGAAGAAGCTCAGCTACAAGCTGCAACGTGAGCTGGAAATGCTGCCGGGGCAGATCGACGAGCTGGAGCAGCGCATGGCCGAGGCCCAGGAAGAAGTGAATGCGGCGGGCTTCTATCAGCGGCCGATTGCGGAAACCTCGGCAGTGCTGGCCAAGATCGAGAAGCTGCAGAGTGAGCTGGATGTGCTGGTGGAGCGCTGGGCCGAGCTGGAAGGCTGATCGGCGTTAGCCTGACCCGGCCTCTTCGCGGGTTAACCCGCTCCCACAAGGACCGCACCGCTGTTGAGCGCGGTGCAGTACCTGTGGGAGCGGGTTCACCCGCGAAAGGGCCGGCACAGGTTGAATCATTCCTTCTTCTGCAATCGCACCGCCAGTACATCGCACGGCGCGCCATGCAGCACGTCATTGGCCGTGGAGCCCAGCAGCAATGCCAGGCCATGCCGGCCATGGCTGCCAACCACGATCAGGTCGCACTTCTGGTCCTTGGCCAACTGGTGGATTTCCTGGCGCGGCTGGCCATAGGTCAGGTGCGAGTCGCCGCGGTGGATGTCCGGGTATTTGTTGAACAGGCGGTCCATGCGTTCCTTGGCCTGGTCGAACTGCTGCTGTTGCAGCTGCGACAGGTCCATCGGCACGTCGCCGCCGAACGCCATGGCCATCGGCTCGACGATGTGTACCAGCGAAACCTTGGCATTCGACGGCGCGGCCAGCGCCATGGCGCGCTTGATCACCGGGTCGCATTCTTCGGTCAGGTCGACGGCGACCAGAAGATGTTCGTAGGACATGAGCGGAACTCCTGACAATCGCGATAGAAGAAGTATGGTCGCTTTCGGGCGGGTCTTCCGTGAAAAATGGCTAACCAGCTCATTTGCAACGTTTTATGGGAACTACTGATATGACGGTATTGCTGGTGGTGTCAATCCTCGCGCTGATTCTCAGCCCGCTTTCCTGGCTGCGCACATCGCGCAAGCAGAGCGAGCAGATGAAGCTGCGCCTGGAGGCTCGGCGCATGGGTTTGGCCATGCAGCTGGCGCCGCAGCAGTGGCCGCACTGGCTGGAAAAGGAGCCGCCAAGCCCATGCCCGCAATACCACCGGGCGCGTCGCCGCGGGCATGAGGACAGCTTCTGCTTCTGGCAGATCACCCCGGGGGTTTGGTGGAACCAGTGGCGTGAACCCTGCGAGGACCCACGCTTCATGGAGGCCTTGGCACGCTTGCCGGCGAGTGTCTACAAGGTCGAGGCCGATGCCCGGATGATCGCGTTGTACTGGACCGAGCGGGGCGATACGGCTGTGTTGCAGGATATTGCCCACGTCCTCGAAGCCCTGGCTTGAGAGCTGTCTTGCACGGGCCCTGTAGGAGCGGCCTTGTGTCGCGATCGGGCTGCGCAGCAGCCCCGGCAATCTTTGCTTTTCTCTCAAATCCCCGGGGCTGCTGCGCAGCCTGATCGCGACACAAGGCCGCTCCTACAGGGGTATGCGGTGCTTTTTAAGCCTCTATAACGACAAAGCGGCGGCTTGGCCGAACCCTGAAGGGGTGGGGTGCCAAGTCGCCGCTTTGCGTTCTGCTGCGCAGAAAAGGCCAGGCAGGCCGGGTATGCATTCAAGCAAGTGCCAGTGTAGCCGTTGGAGGCCGCCGCGCAAGGCAAAAGCTGCAGCATTCTTCTGCGGTTCATGGTCAATCGCCGACATGAATGGTCAGCAATCACTGTCATCATGTTTTGTACCGGGACGCTACAAAATGACCGGAAAGTCGTGTTTTCACCTTGCTCGCGAGCATTTGACAACGCCGATCTTTTCGGAGAATGTGTGCACACCCAAATCAAACGGGCGTATGAATTGAGCGTTTGTATGTCATGACGCCAAGCCATACTTCCGACTAGCGCGCTGACGGGTGTGCCTGGGGCAGGGCAGCTAGGCCTGCTTTTGCCGCAGCGATCGGCGTGTACAGTTCAGCTTCCATATCGTGGAGATCAGTTGATGATTTACGAAGGTAAAGCCATCACGGTTAAGGCTCTTGAAAGTGGCATCGTCGAGCTCAAGTTCGACCTCAAGGGTGAGTCCGTCAACAAGTTCAACCGCCTGACCCTGAACGAACTGCGCCAGGCCGTCGATGCCATCCAGGCCGACGCCTCGGTCAAGGGCGTGATCGTCAGCAGTGGCAAGGACGTGTTCATAGTCGGCGCCGACATCACCGAGTTCGTCGACAACTTCAAGCTGCCCGAGGCCGAACTGGTCGCCGGCAACCTGGAAGCCAACCGCATTTTCAACGCCTTCGAAGACCTCGAAGTGCCGACCGTCGCCGCCATCAACGGCATCGCCCTGGGCGGCGGCCTGGAAATGTGCCTGGCCGCCGACTACCGGGTCATGTCCACCAGCGCCAAGATCGGCCTGCCGGAAGTCAAGCTGGGTATCTACCCGGGCTTTGGCGGCACCGTGCGCCTGCCGCGCCTGATCGGTTCGGACAACGCCATCGAATGGATCGCCGCCGGCAAGGAAAACCGTGCCGAGGACGCCCTGAAAGTGGGGGCTGTCGACGCCGTGGTCGCGCCTGAGCTGCTGATGGCCGGTGCCCTTGACCTGGTCAAGCGCGCCATCAGTGGCGAGCTGGACTACAAGGCCAAGCGCCAGCCCAAGCTGGAAAAGCTCAAGCTCAACGCCATCGAACAGATGATGGCCTTCGAGACTGCCAAGGGCTTCGTCGCCGGCCAGGCCGGCCCGAACTACCCAGCCCCGGTCGAAGCCATCAAGACTATCCAGAAGGCTGCCAACTTCGGCCGTGACAAGGCCCTGGAAGTCGAAGCCGCAGGCTTCGCCAAGCTGGCCAAGACCTCGGTTGCCGAGAGCCTCATCGGCCTGTTCCTCAACGACCAGGAACTCAAGCGCAAGGCCAAGGCGCATGACGAAATCGCCCACGACGTGAAGCAGGCCGCCGTGCTCGGTGCCGGCATCATGGGTGGCGGCATCGCCTACCAATCGGCGGTCAAGGGCACCTCGATCCTGATGAAGGATATCCGCGAGGAAGCCATCCAGCTGGGCCTGAACGAGGCCTCCAAGCTGCTCGGCAACCGCGTCGAGAAGGGCCGCCTGACCCCGGCCAAGATGGCCGAGGCACTCAACGCCATTCGCCCGACCCTGTCCTATGGTGACTTCGCCAATGTCGACATCGTCGTCGAGGCCGTGGTCGAGAACCCGAAAGTCAAGCAGGCCGTGCTGGCTGAAGTGGAAGCCCAGGTGAAGGACGATGCGATCCTCGCTTCCAACACCTCGACCATTTCCATCAACCTGCTGGCCAAGGCGCTCAAGCGCCCGGAAAACTTCGTTGGCATGCACTTCTTCAACCCGGTGCACATGATGCCGCTGGTGGAAGTCATCCGTGGCGAGAAGTCCAGTGAAGTGGCGGTTGCCACCACCGTGGCCTACGCCAAGAAAATGGGCAAGAACCCGATCGTGGTCAACGACTGCCCGGGCTTCCTGGTCAACCGCGTGCTGTTCCCGTACTTCGGCGGCTTCGCCAAGCTGGTAAGCGCCGGTGTCGACTTCGTGCGTATCGACAAGGTCATGGAGAAGTTCGGCTGGCCAATGGGCCCGGCGTACCTGATGGACGTGGTCGGCATCGACACCGGCCACCACGGCCGCGACGTGATGGCCGAAGGGTTCCCGGACCGCATGAAGGACGAGCGCCGCTCGGCCGTTGACGCATTGTACGAGGCCAACCGCCTGGGGCAGAAGAACGGCAAGGGCTTCTACGCCTACGAAACCGACAAGCGCGGCAAGCCGAAGAAGGTCGCCGACGCCACCGTGCTCGACGTGCTCAAGCCGATCGTCTACGAGCAGCGTGAAGTCACCGACGAAGACATCATCAACTGGATGATGGTCCCGCTGTGCCTGGAGACCGTGCGCTGCCTGGAAGACGGCATCGTCGAAACCGCTGCCGAAGCCGACATGGGTCTGGTCTACGGCATTGGTTTCCCTCCCTTCCGCGGTGGTGCGCTGCGCTACATCGACTCGATCGGTGTGGCCGAATTCGTTGCCCTGGCCGATCAATACGCCGACCTGGGGCCGCTGTACCACCCGACCGCGAAGCTGCGTGAGATGGCCAAGAACGGCCAGCGCTTCTTCAACTGAGCGGTCAACGAGCTAGAGCGAGAGATTTGATATGAGCCTGAATCCAAGAGACGTGGTGATTGTCGACTTCGGTCGCACGCCGATGGGCCGCTCCAAGGGTGGCATGCACCGCAATACCCGCGCCGAAGACATGTCGGCGCACCTGATCAGCAAGCTGTTGGAACGCAACGACAAGGTCGACCCGAAAGAAGTCGAGGACGTGATCTGGGGCTGCGTCAACCAAACCCTCGAGCAGGGCTGGAACATCGCCCGCATGGCCTCGCTGATGACCCAGATCCCGCACACTTCCGCGGCGCAGACCGTCAGCCGCCTGTGCGGCTCGTCGATGAGCGCGCTGCACACCGCCGCCCAGGCGATCATGACCGGCAACGGTGATGTGTTCGTGGTCGGTGGCGTGGAGCACATGGGCCACGTCAGCATGATGCATGGCGTCGACCCCAACCCGCACCTGTCCTTGCATGCTGCCAAGGCTTCCGGGATGATGGGCCTGACCGCGGAAATGCTCGGCAAGATGCACGGCATCACCCGTGAGCAGCAGGACCTGTTCGGCCTGCGTTCGCACCAGCTGGCCCACAAGGCCACGGTCGAAGGCAAGTTCAAGGACGAAATCATCCCGATGCAGGGCTACGACGAGAACGGCTTCCTGAAGGTGTTCGATTTCGACGAAACCATTCGCCCGGAAACCACCCTCGAAGGCCTGGCATCGCTGAAGCCGGCGTTCAACCCGAAAGGCGGTACCGTCACTGCCGGTACCTCGTCGCAGATCACCGACGGTGCATCGTGCATGATCGTCATGTCCGGTCAGCGCGCCATGGACCTGGGCATCCAGCCATTGGCGGTCATCCGTTCCATGGCGGTAGCTGGTGTCGACCCGGCAATCATGGGCTACGGCCCGGTGCCGTCGACCCAGAAAGCCCTCAAGCGTGCTGGCCTGACCATGGCCGACATCGATTTCATCGAGCTCAATGAAGCCTTCGCTGCACAGGCCCTGCCAGTGCTGAAAGACTTGAAAGTACTCGACAAGATGGATGAGAAGGTTAACCTGCACGGCGGCGCCATTGCCTTGGGCCACCCGTTCGGTTGCTCCGGGGCGCGGATTTCCGGCACCCTGCTCAATGTCATGAAGCAGAATGGCGGTACCCTGGGGGTGGCGACCATGTGCGTCGGCCTCGGCCAAGGTATCACCACTGTCTTCGAGCGCGTCTGATCGCGTAGCGGGACAGCGACCGGGGCCTTGTGCCCCGGTTTTGTTTTTACAGGTTTTATTCAAGAGGGTGGAGCAACATGCAGATACAACCAGGCGTATACCGGCATTACAAAGGGCCTGAGTACCGTGTCTTCAGTGTTGCGCGGCACTCCGAGAGCGAAGAGTGGATGGTGTTCTACCAATGCCTGTATGGTGATTACAGCTTCTGGGTACGGCCACTTTCGATGTTCCGGGAGTCCGTCGAGGTTGACGGCGAGCAGGTGCCACGCTTTGCTTTGGTCAAGGCCGAAGAGGGGCTGCCCGGGGTGCTGGGCAAGTCGCACCAGTGATAGTCCGAACTTGACCTCACACTTTTGCCACTATATATAGCGGTGCCGCGTCTGGCACCTGACGCGTTTTTCATCTTCAGATTCAGGAATACTCCGATCCATGGGCAAATCGCTGGTCATTGTGGAATCCCCGGCCAAGGCCAAGACCATCAACAAGTACCTGGGCAACCAGTACGTGGTGAAGTCGAGTATCGGCCATATCCGAGACCTCCCCACCAGCGGTTCGGCCAGCGCCAGCAAAGAGCCAGCCGCCAAGCGTGGCAAGGCCGCGGGTGAGGCTCCGGCCCTGTCGCCGAAGGAAAAGGCCCGCCGCCAGCTGGTGGCACGCATGGGCGTCGACCCCGACCACGGCTGGAAGGCCAAGTACGAGATCCTGCCTGGCAAGGAAAAGGTGATCGAAGAGCTGCGCCGCCTGGCGAAGGACGCCGACACCATCTATCTCGCAACCGACTTGGACCGCGAAGGGGAAGCCATTGCCTGGCACCTGCGCGAGGCCATCGGCGGCGACGACACCCGCTACAAGCGCGTGGTGTTCAACGAAATCACCAAGAAGGCTATCCAGGAAGCCTTCTCGCAGCCGGGCGAGCTGGATATCGACCGGGTCAACGCGCAGCAGGCGCGGCGTTTCCTCGACCGCGTGGTCGGCTACATGGTTTCGCCGCTGCTGTGGGCCAAGATCGCCCGGGGCTTGTCCGCCGGCCGTGTACAGTCGGTCGCGGTGAAGCTGGTGGTGGAGCGCGAGCGTGAAATCCGCGCGTTCATCCCGGAAGAGTACTGGGAAATCCATGCCGACCTCGGCACCGCCAAGAACGCCAAGGTGCGCTTCGAAGTGGCCCGCGAGAAGGGCGAGGCCTTCAAACCGCTGAACGAAGCCCAGGCCATGGCCGCGCTGGAGAAGCTCAAGGCTTCCAGCTACAGCGTGGTCAAGCGCGAAGACCGCCCGACCAGCAGCAAGCCTTCGGCACCGTTCATTACCTCCACCTTGCAGCAGGCCGCCAGCAACCGCCTGGGCTTCGGTGTGAAGAAAACCATGATGATGGCCCAGCGCTTGTACGAAGCCGGCTACATCACCTACATGCGTACCGACTCGACCAACCTGTCGGCCGACGCCCTGGATATGGCGCGCAGCTACATCGAGCGCGAGTTCGGCAAGCAGTACCTGCCCGAGGCACCGCTGGTGTACGGCAGCAAGGAAGGCGCCCAGGAGGCGCACGAAGCGATTCGTCCTTCCGACGTGAACACCCACCCGAGCAAGCTCAGTGGCATGGAGCGTGACGCCGAGCGCCTGTATGAGCTGATCTGGCGCCAGTTCCTGGCCTGCCAGATGCCGCCGGCGCAGTACCTGTCCACCAGCGTCACCGTGGCTGCAGGCGACTTCGAGTTGCGTGCCAAGGGCCGTATCCTCAAGTTCGACGGTTACACCCGTGTGCTGCCGCAACAGAGCAAGCCTGGCGAAGACGACGTGTTGCCGGAAATGGTCCAGGGCGAAGCGCTGAAGCTGATCCAGATCGACCCGAGCCAGCACTTCACCAAGCCACCGGCGCGCTTCACCGAAGCCAGCCTGGTCAAGGAAATGGAAAAGCGCGGCATCGGTCGCCCGTCGACCTATGCGGCGATCATTTCGACCATTCAGGACCGTGGCTATGTGACCCTGCACAACCGCCGCTTCTATTCCGAGAAGATGGGCGACATCGTCACCGAGCGCCTGTCCGAAAGCTTCTCCAACCTGATGGACTACGGCTTTACCGCCGACATGGAAGAGAACCTCGACGACGTGGCCCAGGGCGAGCGTGACTGGAAGAACGTGCTCGACGAGTTCTACGGCGACTTCAGCAAGAAACTGCAGACTGCCGAGTCCAGCGAAGACGGCATGCGTGCCAACCAGCCGACCATGACCAACATTCCGTGCAAGGAATGTGGCCGGCCGATGATGATCCGCACCGCCTCCACCGGCGTGTTCCTCGGTTGCTCGGGCTACAGCCTGCCGCCGAAAGAGCGCTGCAAGGCCACCGTCAACCTGGTGCCGGGCGACGAGATTGCCGCCGACGACGAGGGCGAATCGGAATCCCGCGTGTTGCTGGGCAAGCACCGCTGCCCGATCTGCGCCACGGCGATGGATGCATACCTGCTGGACGAGAAGCACAAGCTGCACATCTGCGGTAACAACCCGGATTGCGCTGGCTACGAGATCGAGGAAGGCAACTACCGCATCAAGGGTTACGAAGGGCCGAGCCTGGAGTGCGACAAGTGTGGCAGCGAGATGCAGTTGAAGACTGGCCGCTTTGGCAAGTTCTTCGGTTGCACCAACCCGGCGTGCAAGAACACTCGCAAACTGCTCAAGAGCGGCGAGGCGGCGCCACCGAAGATGGACAAGGTGGACATGCCGGAGCTCAAGTGCGAGAAGGTCGACGATACCTACGTGCTGCGTGATGGCGCTTCGGGGCTGTTCCTGGCAGCCAGCCAGTTCCCCAAGAATCGCGAAACCCGTGCACCGCTGGTGCTGGAAATCGTTCCACACAAACACGAGATTGATCCGAAGTACCACTTCCTGTGCGATGCGCCGCAGAAAGACCCGGAAGGCCGCCCTGCAGTTATCCGCTACAGCCGCAAGACCAAGGAGCAGTATGTGCAGTCCGAGGTTGATGGCAAGCCGACCGGCTGGAAGGCGTTCTACGACGGCAATGCGTGGAAGGTTGAAGACAAGCGCTGATTCTTCATCAGTCTCTGACCTGCGCGCGCCCTTGTAGGAGCGGCCTTGTGTCGCGAAAGGGCTGCAAAGCAGCCCCAGGATTTCAGCGCAGATGCACAAATTGCTGGGGCTGCTTTGCAGCCCTTTCGCGACACAAGGCCGCTCCTACAGCTGACCGCGTTAACCGGTCAGGCGGGGCAAGCCTGCGTAGGGGCGCAAAGCGGCCCCAATCATTTATGATGCAGCTATCCGCCTTGCAGCCTTAGGGAGGTCACTGAAATGGCCCAGGAACTCTACACCCGCACCAATCAGAAACTGTTCTTTGCCGGCCTCGCCCTGGAGTCCATGGCCAAGGCCGAACAAAGCCAGGCCATGAATGCCCAGGGCCTGGTCCAGGCCGAACGCGAGTCGGCGCTGTTCCATCTCTACGGCGCATTGCTGGGCCTGTGTCATGAAATTGGTGGCTTCTACCGCCTGCCAGTTGTTGCAACTGTCGAGCAAGCACTGGCTGACGACGCCCTGAACGGTATCGCCATTCCGGAAGTGGCCGAGCTGCTGGAGCTGGCCCGCCAGCGCGAAACCTGGCTGGCACAAATGCTTGGTGCTTATGCCGATTTGTTCCGACCACCGGTCGCGAAAAAAACGCCGAAAACCGACGTTACCCAGCCATTGATTCAGGCGGTCAATCTCGATGAGCCCGAGCATCCGGCGCTGTCGCATGCCGAACTGGAACGCTGGCGCAGCGACCTCAAAGGCCTGGTGAGACGTTTCCGTGACGCGTTGAGTGAGTGCTGATAGCAGCTACGGCTGGTACAATGCCGGCCTTTCGCGGAGAACTGCCATTTATGTCTACGTCGTTTCTGGAAATTGTCGAGTTGCCTGATGGCCGCATCGAACTGCGTCGCGCCGAGGATGAGGGCTCTCTGGTAACCCTGGATTTCTCGGAAGACGCCAAGGCGTTCCTGCAGGGTCAGCATGTGGAAGTGGCCAAGGCCATGCTCAGCGTGGGCGTACAGATGGCCGGTCGCCTGATGGATGGCGAGCTTGAGCGTGATGAAGGGCCGCGAGTGCTGCACTGAGGTGCAGCAAGGCATTAGGTTTCATGCAGTGACAGGCAAAGCCTGAACATCAGCCGAGGCGGATGTTCAGACTTTGTGCGTTTCCGGCACTGGCAGCGCGCAGCAATTGCTGGCGCGCAGTGGCGTTGACATTGCCCAGCCAGCTGACGACGGTGTGGCTGCGGCCCAGACGCAAGGCTTCGCAGGCCAGTTGAAGCGGGCTTTGATTGCCGCGAGGTTGCAGCAGCAGGATGCGTTCACGGTTGAGCCCGGCATCGCGCAGCCAGGCCTGGGTCAGGCTCGACGGCGGGGCGATCAGGGTCAGCCAGCGGGTCTCGTCCTCTTCGCTCAGTTCGCGCAGCACGGGTGCCAGCAGGCTTTGGCAATGCCCGGGGGCTCCGCGCAGCGACAGTTCGCTGAACAGCTCGGGCTGGCTGTTCTTGCGTGCCACTTCGCTGGCTTTCAGGCCAGGCAGTACGGGCTGGGCGAGGAATGCTTCGAACAATGGCAACTGAGCTTGCTCGGGTACGTGAATGAACTGCTGCATGATGCCTCCTGGATCAGCGGCGAATGACGCCGACGCTCAAGCCCTCGATCACCAGCTCCTGTTCTTTCAGGTCGACTTCGATGGGGGCGAATTCGGGGTTTTCGGCAAGCAGCCACACCTTGCTGCCTTCGCGCTTGAAGCGCTTGACGGTGACTTCGTCGCCGATGCGGGCCACGACGATCTGGCCATTGCGGGCTTCGCGGCAGGTGTGTACCGCCAGCAGGTCGCCATCGAAGATGCCGACGTCCTTCATACTCATGCCGTGTACGCGCAGCAGATAGTCGGCCTGGGGGTGGAAGAAGTCGGGGTTGATGTTGCAGGATTGCTCGATGTGCTGTTCGGCAAGGATCGGCGCACCGGCGGCAACCCGGCCGATGATCGGCAGGCCGCTTTCTTCGGCCTTGGCTTCCAGGCCGGGGATGCGAATACCACGGGAGGCGCCCGGGGTCATCTCGATCGCGCCTTTGCGGGCGAGGGCCTTGAGGTGCTCCTCGGCGGCGTTGGGCGACTTGAAGCCCAGCTCCTGAGCAATCTCGGCGCGCGTCGGCGGGAAGCCGTTGTCTTCCAGGCAACGCTTGATGAACGCGAGAATTTCGGCTTGGCGTGGCGTCAGTTTCAACATGGTGAGCGCTCTGTCTTTTTGTACAGTGACTGGGATTATATACAGTACTGGATGCGCTGCAAGCCAAAACCCGCAATAAACAGTAGCAATGGCGCTTGCAGCCACCCGCCTGGCGTTTTTAAATGGCGACCGACCGGTCACCGAGCCTTGACAGAAACAGGGCTGAAACGTATGTTTCAAACACCTGTTTGTCTGGCGGAGTAGTCGGAGTAGTCATGGCCCAATCGGAAACCGTTGAACGCATTCTCGATGCTGCCGAGCAGCTGTTCGCGGAAAGGGGGTTCGCAGAAACCTCGTTGCGGCTGATTACCAGCAAGGCCGGGGTCAACCTGGCGGCAGTCAACTATCACTTCGGCTCCAAGAAGGCCCTGATCCAGGCAGTGTTTTCGCGCTTCCTCGGGCCGTTCTGCGCCAGCCTCGAACGTGAGCTGGAGCGGCGCCAGGCCAAGCCTGAGCACAAGCCGAGCCTCGAGGAGCTGCTGGAAATGCTGGTCGAGCAGGCTTTGGCCGTGCAGCCGCGCAGCAACAACGACCTGTCGATCTTCATGCGCCTGCTGGGTCTGGCCTTCAGCCAGAGCCAGGGCCACCTGCGGCGTTACCTGGAAGACATGTACGGCAAGGTGTTCCGCCGGTACATGCTACTGGTCAACGAGGCCGCGCCGCGCATTCCGCCGCTGGAGCTGTTCTGGCGCGTGCACTTCATGCTTGGCGCCGCCGCCTTCAGCATGTCTGGTATCAAGGCCCTGCGGGCGATTGCCGAAACCGATTTCGGCATCAATACCTCGATCGAGCAGGTAATGCGCCTGATGGTGCCGTTCCTGGCTGCGGGCATGCGTGCCGATAGCGGTGTAACCGACGACGCCATGGCCGCCGCGCAGCTGCGCCCGCGCACCAAGACCAGCGCAGGCGCGACCACCGCCAAGGCCTGAAGGCTGGGCGGGGCAGGGCGCTTCGGCTAAGCTAGCGCCCATGCCTGACCTCGACTTCCTGCACATTTCCCTCGCCGATCAGCGCCTTTATGGTTTTGCCGATGGCCAGCTGCGCGTACGCCTGCCGGTTTCAACGGCGCGCAACGGCGCCGGCGAGCGCAACGGCTCGGGTTGCACGCCGTGTGGCTTGCACCAGGTGCGAGCGAAGATCGGCGCGGGCTTGCCGCTGAAAGCGGTATTGGTCGGGCGGCGCTGGACCGGCGAGGTGTGGTCGCCGGCCTTGCATGCGCAATACCCCGGCCGGGACTGGATCCTCACCCGCATCCTCTGGCTTAGTGGCTGCGAGCCGGGTGTCAACCGCCTGGGTGCGGTCGACACCTTCCGCCGTTATATCTACCTGCACGGCACCCCGGATACGGAACCCTTGGGCGTAGCGCTGTCCCATGGATGCATACGCCTGCGCAACATCGATTTGCTAAGCCTGTTCGAGCAGGTGCCGGCCCATTGCCCGGTGCGCATCGAGCAGGCCGCCTGCCCCCAGTGGGCTTCTCTCAGTCTTCAATGAAGGATTACCCATGACTGTCAGCCTGCAAGGCTCCCTGATGGTGGATATCGCCGGTAAATGGCTGACCGCCGAAGACCGTCACCTGCTACGCCAACCTGAAGTGGCTGGCCTGATCATTTTTGCCCGCAACATCGACAGCCCGCGCCAGGTGCGTGAACTGTGCGCGTCGATCCGTGCCATCCGGCCCGACCTGATCCTGGCGGTGGACCAGGAGGGCGGCCGGGTGCAGCGCCTGCGCCAGGGCTTTGTGCGCCTGCCGGCCATGCGAGCGCTGGCCGACAATGACAACGCCGAGTACCTGGCCGAGCAGTGCGGTTGGTTGATGGCGACCGAGGTGCTGGCGGTTGGCCTGGACCTCAGCTTTGCCCCGGTACTCGACCTGGACCACCAGCGCAGCGCCGTGGTGGGCAGCCGCGCCTTCGAGAGTGACCCGCTGCGTGCCACGCAACTGGCCGGGGCGTTCATCCGTGGCATGAATGCGGCGGGTATGGCGGCTTGTGGCAAGCACTTCCCGGGGCATGGCTGGGCCGAAGCGGACTCGCATGTGGCCATCCCGACCGATGAGCGCAGCCTCGAACAGCTGCGCCAGGCCGACCTGGTGCCGTTCACCCGCCTGAGCGGGCAATTGGCGGCAGTGATGCCGGCGCATGTCATCTACCCGCAGGTCGACAACCAGCCGGCTGGCTTCTCACGGCGCTGGTTGCAGGACATCCTGCGTGGCGAGCTGGGTTTCGACGGGGTGATTTTCAGTGACGATTTGTCGATGGCCGGCGCACATGTTGTCGGGGACGCGGCGAGCCGCATCGAAGCAGCACTGAGCGCCGGTTGTGATATGGGGCTGGTTTGCAATGATCGGGCGGCGGCGGAGCTGGCATTGAGCGCGGCACAACGCATGAAGGTAAAACCTTCGCCACGCATCGCAGGCATGCGCGGGCAAGGGTTTGCGCGGACTGACTATCGTCAGCAGCCTCGTTGGCAGCAGGCATTGTCCGCGTTGAAGGACGCTCAACTGGTCGACTGACGAGGCTCCACCCTGCTCGGTCCGAGACAGGATCCTGCGTTTTCGATGTGCGTATTGCGTGAGTACACCGGGAAATGTGCCCCGGTGTACCAGGCGGCACGCATTCCAGAGACTCGGGCAAAGCGGAGATTTCTCCGCTTCGCCCGTAATGGGTTTCTGATATTCGATTAGAGGATTTTGTAATGACAGTTTGTATGCAGGGGGCCTTGATGGTCGATATCGAAGGCACAGGGCTGACGCCTGAGGATCGTCGGTTATTGCTCCAGCCTGAAGTAGCTGGTTTGATCATCTTTGCTCGTAATATTGCCCACCCGCGTCAGGTGCGGGAGCTGTGCGCTTCGGTACGTGCTTTGCGCCCTGACCTGATCATTGCGGTCGATCAGGAAGGTGGGCGGGTGCAACGCTTGCGTGAAGGGTTCGTCAGGTTGCCATCCATGCGGCAGATCGCCCAGAGCGATGATGCCGAGCGATTGGCCGGGCATTGTGGCTGGTTGATGGCAACCGAGGTGCTGGCGATCGGGCTGGATTTGAGTTTTGCTCCAGTGCTCGATCTGGATCATGGGCGCAGTGCAGTCATTGGTGCACGTGCCTTCGATGGTGATCCAGAGCGTGTCACTCAGCTGGGTGGGGCGTTCATCCGGGGCATGACTGCAGCGGGCATGGCAGCATGCGGCAAGCATTTTCCTGGGCATGGCTGGGCTGAGGCCGATTCGCATGTGGCCATTCCCGTAGATGATCGCAGCCTGGATGAACTGCGCAAGACGGACCTGGTGCCATTTACCCGATTGGCACGCCAGCTGTCGGCAGTGATGCCTGCACATGTGATCTATCCCCAGGTCGATAGTAAGCCCGCCGGTTTTTCGAGGCGCTGGCTTCAGGACATTCTCAGGGGGGAGCTTGGCTTCGATGGCGTGATTTTCAGTGATGATCTGTCCATGGCCGGTGCCCATGTGGTCGGAGATGTTGCTGGTCGCGTCGAGGCTGCTTTCGGTGCGGGATGTGACGTGGGCCTGGTATGTAATGACCGGGCTTCGGCAGAGCTTGCTCTGCTTGCTGCGCAGCGCTTGAAAGTCAAGCCATCGCCGCGCCTTGCTCGGATGCGAGGCTTCAGTTTTGCACGCACTGACTATCGCCAGCAGCCGCGGTGGCTGGAGGCGTTGAGGGCGTTGCGAGAGGCGCAGTTGGTCGATTGACCGCGCCGGCCCCTTCGCGGGCACGCCCGCTCCCACAGGTACGGCACCGCCCTTGAGGGCACTGATCTCCCTGTGGGAGCGGGTTTACCCGCGAAGAGGCCGGTACAGGCAGCGAAGGATTCTGGGCTACCGCCCGCGCTTCCCGGGCAGCGGCGCAAACAGCGCTTCGATCTCTTCATCCCCCAGCCGCCATTGCCCGGCCTGCCCGCCATCCAGCAGGCTCGCCGCAAGCGCGGCCTTCTCCTGCTGCAACAGCTGGATCTTTTCTTCCACCGTTCCCCGGGTGATCAGCTTGAACACGAATACCGGCTTGTCCTGGCCAATGCGGTAGGCGCGGTCGGTAGCCTGGTTTTCGCTGGCCGGGTTCCACCAGGGGTCGAAGTGGATCACCGTGTCCGCGGCTGTCAGGTTCAAGCCCACGCCACCCGCCTTGAGGCTGATCAGGAACACTTCGCTGTCACCCTGCTGGAACTGCTGCACCGGCGTGCGCCGGTCGCGGGTGTCGCCGGTCAGCAGGCTGTAGCGAATCTTGCGCTTCTCCAGTTCCTGCTCGATCAACGCCAGCATCGAGGTGAACTGCGAGAACAACAGCACCCGGCGCCCTTCGCTCAGCAACTCTTCGAGCATTTCCAGCAGCGCGCCCAGTTTGCCCTTGTCGGCTTGGTTGCCTTTGCTTTCCACCCCTTTGACCAGGCGCAGGTCGCAGCACACCTGACGCAACTTGAGCAGGGCGTCGAGGATGACGATCTGACTGCGCGCGGCGCCATTGCGGGCGATTTCATCGCGGACTTTCTTGTCCATGGCCACCCGTACGGCCTCGTAGGTGTCACGCTGAGCATCGCTAAGCTCGACCCAGTGCACCATCTCGGTCTTGGCCGGCAGCTCGGTCGCCACCTGCTCCTTGGTGCGGCGCAGCAGGAACGGGCGGATGCGGCTGGCCAGGTGGGCCATGCGCTCGCTGTCGCCGTGGCGCTCGATCGGTGTGCGGTAGTCCTGGTTGAAACGCTTCAGGTCACCCAGCCAGCCGGGCATGAGGAAGTGGAAAATCGACCACAGCTCGCCGAGGTTGTTTTCCATTGGCGTGCCGGTCAGGCAGACGCGCTGATTGGCCCGCAGCTCGCAAACTGCGAGGGCGGCCTTGCTGGTGCTGCTCTTGATGTTCTGCGCCTCATCCAGCACCAGCACATGCCAGGCATGGGCGCGCAGGTGCTCGAGGTCACGCGGCACCAGGGCATAGGTGGTCAGGACCAGGTCGTATTCGTGCAGTTTGGCGAAATGCTTGCTGCGCCCCGGGCCTTGCAGGGCCAGCACGCGCAGCCCGGGGGCGAAGCGCTGGGCTTCGTCCAGCCAGTTGGGTACCAGGCTGGTCGGCATCACCGCCAGGGCTGGAGCGCTCAGGCGGCCGGACTGTTTTTCCAGCAGCAGGTGTGCCAGGGCCTGCAGTGTCTTGCCCAGCCCCATGTCGTCGCCGAGGATGCCGCCGGTGCCCATCTCGCGCAGCGCCTGTAGCCAGTTCAGGCCCTGTTGCTGGTAAGGGCGCAGGCTTGCCTGCAACCCGGTCGGCGGTTCTACCTGCAAGTCACGGGCATCGCGCAGGCGTCGGCCCAGGTCGCGTACATGCTCGCCACCTTCCCAGTGCAAAGGAAGGCTGTCGATTTCATTCAGGCGTGCGGCATCGGCACGGTCCAGGCGCAGGGAGGGGCCAGCGGCGTCTTCGTGCAGGTACAGTTCGCCCAGGGTGCCCATCACTGCCTTGATACGGCCATAGGGCAAGGCAACGCGCAGGGCCGGGGCATCTAGGCGGCCACGGTTGAGGTCGATCAGCAGGTGCTCGTCGTCACTGCGCCGGGCCAGTTCGCTGGGGCGCAGCAGCTCCGGGTTGCTGCGCAGCAGTTGCAGCACGATCGGCAGCAGGCTGTGGCGCTGGCCATCGACCACGATGCCCAGCTCCAGGTCGAACCACTCATGGCCGGGCGCTTCGTCGATGGTGGCGTACCAGTCATCCACCTCCTGCAGGTTGAAAGCGAAGTCACGGTGGATGTCGATGTCCCAACCTGCTTCGCGCAGGCGCGGCAGGCCTTCTCGGGCAAAGCGCAGCCAGGCTTCGTCATCGGGCAACTGGAGCATCTCGCCGGCGCTATCAGGCAGGGCTTTGCTCTGCCGGGTGGCGGCCTTGAAACCGAGGTCGCGCAGCACCTTGCGCAGCGCCTGTTCGGCCTGGGGCTGGCGGCGGATGCGCTGGCAGGTATCGCCGACCAGGCGGGTCAGCGGCTTGTCGTCGCTGCCGCTGGCGCGCAGGCCGTCGTAGTCGAATGCCAGCGCGGCACGGTGTTGCATCTGCCGTTGCATGCGGCCGGTCTTGGGCATGTAGGCGCTGAATTCGAGACTGCCCAGGGCCAGGTGCGGCCTGGGCTGCAGGTCGTCAATGAGTTGTTCGTCCAGCGTGGTTGGGGTAGGGAGTTGGTGGTTCAAGGCGTTGAGCTTGTGGCTGAGGGGCACGACAAGGTGTTCCGGAACGTCAGGAGCGATGGTCAGTTGCAGGGCGATATGCGGATCGAGGCTGTGCTCGAGCTTGCCCACCACGCTGCCGGTGAAATCGAAATAGTAAAGTGGCAGCAGCGCAATCACGCAGTTCAGCGGCGTTTCACCGTGGTACCAGATGCCCCGATAGTGACCATTGTCCAGCCGCACCCAGCGGAACTCGGCCGCAAGCGTAGGGCCTTCGCGCAGCAGGGGCTTGTTTTCGTTACAGAGCATGCGGCCGGTATCCAGCGCGCGCTGGAACAGTTCGCCGCCTTCCCGGCCTTTGAGCTGGTAGCCGCGGTCCTGGCTGCCGGCCTGATTGAGCGCCGAAAGCAGGCGCAAGATGCGGATATCGTCTTCCTTGACGAAGCGCGGAGGTTCGTAAAGGAAATCGTAGAGTGACTGCACACGGCTATAGCGCAGCCCCTGGTCTTCGCGTGTGCCTTTGCGTATCCGCAGCGCGCAGCCTGGCTCGTCGGTCAGCACGAGTTGGTAGCAAACCATGCGCCCGCGTTTGTCTTGGTTTTCGGCAGGCTCCTGCGCAGGCTGTTCGAGACCTTTCAGCCAGCGCTGCAGGTTGGCCGGCAGTGCGTCACCGTCACTTTTCACCGTTGCCTGCTGTTCGCTCAGGACGAACAGCGCGGCGGCGCAATGCTTGCAGTTGTGCCCCACGGGGCAACTGCACTGGCCGCGTACATGACAGCGGCCAGCCAGGGCGGTGAGGGTGATCCTCTGCCGATAAGGGCTGCCCTCACTGCCACGACAGCTGGCTTCGACGAGCGTGCCGGTGCAGCTTTCGATCTCTACCCGGTCTTCCCGGGCGTAACGCTCGCCGCGTTGCAGGACCGGGCCGGTGAACGACTGGGTCCAGTTCGGGTACTCGCGCAGCAACTGGAGAGCGTCACGGCTCATTGCATCACTGCTCCATCATCTCCGGGTCCATTACCGGCATTTTAGGCGTACCTGGTGGTGTCACCTTCAGCAGCACCGCCAGGTGCCCGCCATCGAGGAAGGTCAGCTGGCCGCCCTTGACGTTGCTGTTGCTCTGCTTGAACTGCTCGCTTTGCAGCACGCTGCCGTTACCGTCCAGCTGGTTGACCCAGAAATTGGCCTCGACCGCGATGAAACGGCCCTCGGCGATGCTCAGGTTGCCTTCGATGGGGAAGTGGCCGAACTGCTCGGCGCCTTCACCCAAGGCGATGCGGCTGGGCTCGCTGCCCACTTGCTGCTGCCAGGCCTTGTGCATCAACACGGTGTAGTCGGCGGTGGCTTCCAGGCGGGTGGCTTCGTCTTCCAGCGCCAGGCGACGCTCGGCGTCCTTCTCCAGGCGCGGAGCGCCGGCGCTCCAGTCTTCGGGGGCAAACGGGCTGGTGAAGGCGGGCACGCTGTTCTGCCGCACCAGGATCATTTCTACCTGATACAGGCCTTCGGCGAAGGCGGCCGGGGCGAACAGCGCCAGCAGCAGGGTCAGGCAACGGATGGCACGCATGGGTCTTCCTTAGGCAGGCTGTGGGGTCAGGCGCTCGAACAGCGCCTCCAGGGTATTGAAACGTTCGTCGGCGCGCTCCATGGGCACCAGGAAACGGAACTGGGTGGCGCCTTCGAACTTGTAGCGTTTGGGCTGGCCCTGAATCAGCTTGATCAGGGTCAGCGGGTCGACCGGGGTCTCGGCCTCGAACTCGATCTTGCCGCCGTTGGGGCCGGCGTCGACTTTCTTGATGCCGAGCTTTTCCGCGTGCAGCTTGAGCGAGGTCAGGCGCATCAGGTTCTTGGTCGGCTCGGGCAGCAGGCCGAAGCGGTCGATCATTTCCACCTGCAGGTCCTTGAGGCCTTCTTCATCGGCGGCCGAGGCAATGCGCTTGTACAGGATCAGCCGTGCATGCACGTCGGGCAGGTAGTCCTCGGGGATCAGTGCCGGCAGGCGCAGGTTGATTTCCGGACCACCACCCAGCGGCTGCTCAAGGTTGGGCTGGGTACCCTTGCGGATCGCCTTGACCGCGCGTTCGAGCATTTCCATGTACAAGGTAAAGCCCACCGCCTGGATCTGCCCGCTCTGGCCTTCGCCCAGCAGCTCGCCGGCTCCGCGAATCTCCAGGTCGTTGGTGGCCAGCACGAAGCCGGCACCGAGGTCCTGGGTGTTGGCGATCGCCTCCAGGCGTTTTTCGGCGTCGGCGCTGACCTTCTGCCGGGTTGGCGTCAGCAGGTAGGCGTAGGCCTGGTGGTGGCTTCGGCCAACACGGCCGCGCAGCTGGTGCAGCTGGGCCAGGCCGAACTTGTCGGCGCGCTCGATGACGATCGTGTTGGCGCTGGGCACGTCGATGCCGGTTTCGATGATGGTCGAGGCCACCAGCACGTTGAAGCGCTTGTGGTAGAAATCGCTCATCACCTGTTCCAGCTCGCGCTCGCGCATCTGCCCGTGGCCGATACCGATGCGCGCCTCTGGCACCAGTTCGGCAAGGTCGGCGGCGCATTTCTCGATGGTTTTCACATCGTTGTGCAGGTAGTACACCTGGCCACCGCGCAGCAGCTCGCGCAGCAGCGCCTCCTTGACCGTGCTCTTGTTCTGCTCCATGACGAAGGTGCGTACCGACAGGCGGCGCGCTGGCGGCGTGGCGATGATCGACAGGTCGCGCATGCCCGCCACCGCCATGTTCAGCGTACGCGGGATCGGCGTGGCGGTGAGGGTGAGGATGTCCACTTCGCTGCGCAGGGCCTTGAGCTGTTCCTTCTGGCGCACGCCAAAGCGGTGCTCTTCGTCGATGATGGCCAGGCCCAGGTCCTTGAAGCGTACATCGTCCTGCAGCAGCTTGTGGGTGCCGATGAGGATGTCGATCTTGCCTTCGGCCAGATCGGCGGCGGCGTTGGCCACTTCCTTGGCCGACTTGAAGCGGCTCATCACCTCCACGGTCACCGGCCAGTCGGCAAAGCGGTCGCGGAAGCTGTTGTAGTGCTGCTGGGCGAGCAGGGTGGTGGGCACCAGCACGGCCACCTGGCGGCCGCTGTGTACGGCGATGAACGCTGCGCGCATGGCCACTTCGGTCTTGCCGAAGCCGACGTCGCCGCACACCAGGCGGTCCATCGGCTTGGGCGCCAGCATGTCGGCACGCACGGCTTCGATGGCAGCCTGCTGATCCGGGGTTTCCTCGAACGGGAAGCCGGCGCTGAAGGTGGCGTAGTCGGCGGACGGGTCGGCAAATGCATAGCCTTTGCGCGCGGCGCGGCGGGCATAGATATCGAGCAGTTCGGCGGCGACGTCGCGCACTTGTTCGGCGGCCTTGCGCTTGGCCTTCTGCCAGGCCTCCGAGCCCAGCCGGTGCAGCGGTGCCAGGGCATCGTCGCTCCCGGTGTAGCGAGCGATCAGATGCAGGTTGGCCACCGGCACGTACAGCTTGGCGCCCTCGGCGTATTCCAGGGTGAGGAATTCGGCGGCCTGGCCGTCGATTTCCAGGGTGGCCAGGCCCAGGTAGCGGCCCACGCCATGGTCGATGTGCACCACCGGCGCGCCTTCGCGCAGCTCGGTCAGGTTCTTGATCACCGCGTCGTTGGCGGTTTCGCCACGCTTGTCGCGGCGCCGGCGCTGCATGACTCGCTGGCCGAACAGCGGGCTTTCGGCGATCAGGGCCAGGCCTGGGTCGTCCAGCAGCAGGCCTTCGTCCAGTGGGGCGATGGTGATTGCCAGGCGTTCGCTGCCGGTGATGAAGTCGGCCCAGCCGTCGACGGTATGCGGGCGCAGTTTCAGCCGCTCGAGCAGCTCCAGCAGCACTTCGCGGCGGCCCGCCGATTCGGCGGTGAACAACACCCGGCCGGGGAACTGGTCGAGGAAGTTGGCCAGTTCGGCCAGGGGCTGGTTGGCCTTGGCTTCGATTGCCAGGTTGGGCAGGGCGCGTGCCGGGAAGCGCTCGCGACCCACGCCCGGGTCGAGGTCTTCGGTGCTGACCACTACCCGTGGCCATTGCTTGAGCCGGGCAAAGCAGTCTTCCACCGGCAGGAACAGCTCGGCCGGCGGCAGCAGCGGCCGGCTCAGGTCGCCACGGCGGTCTTCATAACGCCCGCGCACGTCGTTCCAGAAGTGTTCGGCGGCCTGTTCCACGCCGGGCAGCGAGAACACCTGGGTGTCGGCCGGCAGGTAGTCGAACAGGGTCGAGGTTTCTTCGAAGAACAGCGGCAGGTAGTACTCGATGCCGGCGGGGATGATACCGCTGGCCAGGTCCTGGAAGATCGCGCTGCGGCGGAAATCGACATCGAAGCGTTCGCGGAAGCGCGCCTTGAAGCGGGTCACTTCCTCTTTCTGCATCGGGAACTCGCGCGCCGGCAGCAGGCGCACCGAATCCACCTTGTCGATCGAGCGCTGGGTCTCGGGGTCGAAGGTGCGCAGCGTCTCGATCTCGTCATCGAACAGGTCGATACGGTAGGGCAGCTTGCTACCCATCGGGAACAGGTCGATCAACGCGCCGCGCACGGCGAACTCGCCATGCTCGTAGACGGTGTCGACGCAGCGATAGCCACTGGCCTCCAGGCGCAGGCGCATCTGCTCCACATCGATGGTCTGGCCCACGTCCAGCACCAGGCTGCTGCCCAGCAGGAAGCGGGTCGGCGCCAGGCGGTGCAGGGCGGTGGTGACCGGCACCACGAGGATGCCGTGGCTCAGCTCGGGCAGGCGGTAGAGGCTGGCGATGCGCTGGGAAATGATGTCCTGGTGCGGCGAGAACAGGTCGTAGGGCAGGGTTTCCCAATCGGGGAACGGCAGCACCGGCAGGTCCGGGGCAAAGAAGCGAAGTTCCTGTTCCAGACGATCGGCAGCCTGGCTGTCGGCTGTCAGCAGCAAAGTGAAGCGGCCCGCGCTGCTGGCGGCCTCGGCGATGGCCAGGCTGAGGGCGGCACCGGGTAGATTGCCCCAGGTTTGTTTGCCGGCCGTGGCCGACATTTGCGGTAGGCGCAGAACTGACACGGGAGATTGCACTCCAAGCGTTGCGGCAAAGAGATCGATTGTACCGGTGACGGTGCCGGCTGTCAGGTTCGAAAGGGCGTGAACGCTGGCTTGCGTGGCCGCGACAGGCGCTCATTGCCCGTAACGCGTTGGGGCGTCATAATGTAGCCCCTTTTTTCTGTCCCTACATGTGGAAGGTTCCCGTGACTCAGAAGCCCGACCAGTGTCTTGGTGAGTGGATCGATCGTGAAGCCCTGGCTGAAGCGATGATCCCGCTTATCGGTCAGCTCTACCGCAACAACAACGTGGTGAGCTCGATTTATGGCCGTAGCCTGATCAACCGTTCGGTTATCTCGATCCTCAAGGCGCACCGCTTTGCGCGTCATCGTCAAGCCGACGAAACCGAACTGTCCGTCCACGAGACATTCCCCCTGCTCAAGGCCATGAGCGAGCTGAAACTGGGCGCCGCTTCGGTCGACCTGGGCAAGCTGGCCAACAAGTTCAAGCAGGAAGGCAATGGCCGCACTGCCGAGCAGTTCGTCCGTGAAGAACTGGCCGCGGTAGTTGGCCAGCAGAACGCTTCGGCGCGCAAGGGCACCGACGTTGTGCTGTACGGTTTCGGTCGCATCGGCCGCCTGCTGGCGCGCATCCTGATCGAGAAGACCGGTGGTGGCGACGGCCTGCGCCTGCGCGCCATCGTCGTGCGCAAGGGCGCCGAGAACGACCTGGTCAAGCGTGCCAGCCTGCTGCGCCGTGACTCGGTGCACGGCCCGTTCGATGGCACCATCACCATCGACGAAGCCAACAACACCATCACCGCCAACGGCAACCTGATCCAGGTTATCTACGCCAAGAGCCCGAGCGAAGTCGACTACACCCAGTACGGCATCGAAAACGCGCTGATCGTCGACAACACCGGCGTATGGCGTGATGCCGACGGCCTGGGCCAGCACCTGGCCTGCCCGGGCGCTGCCCGCGTGATCCTCACCGCACCTGGCAAGGGCGCGCTGAAGAACATCGTGCACGGCATCAACCACGGCGACATCGCTGCCGATGACAAGATCATCTCGGCCGCTTCCTGCACCACCAACGCCATCGTGCCGGTGCTCAAGGCCATCAACGACCAGTACGGCATCGTCAACGGCCACGTCGAAACCGTTCACTCGTTCACCAACGACCAGAACCTGATCGACAACTTCCACAAGGGCAGCCGCCGCGGCCGCGCCGCGCCGCTGAACATGGTCATCACCGAAACCGGCGCCGCCACTGCTGCCGCCAAGGCACTGCCAGTGCTGAAGGGCAAGCTGACCGGCAACGCCATTCGCGTACCGACGCCGAACGTTTCGATGGCCATCCTCAACCTGAACCTCGAGAAGGCCACCAGCCGCGACGAGATCAACGAGTACCTGCGCCAGACCGCCATGCACTCGGAACTGCACAAGCAGATCGATTACGTCAGCTCGCAGGAAGTGGTTTCGACCGACTTCGTCGGTTCGCGCCACGCCGGTGTGGTTGACGCCGAAGCGACCATCTGCAATGACAACCGCGTTGTTCTGTACGTCTGGTACGACAACGAATTCGGTTACAGCTGCCAGGTGGTTCGTGTGATGGAAGAGATGGCCGGTGTGAACCCGCCAGCGTTTCCGCACTGATACGCTTGTAAGGCAATGAAAAAACGGGAACCTTCGGGTTCCCGTTTTTTTTCGCCTGATAAACCGATCGGGCATTTACTGTGTCTGTACTGGCCCTTTCGCGGGCACGCCCGCTCCCACAGGGATATCACAGGGCTGGAGGGCAGTGGGGTACCTGTGGGAGCGGGCGTGCCCGCGAAAGGGCCAGTACAGACATTCGAGATCTCGATATTGCGCGCATTTCTTTGTTTCTTGCTGATGCTGCTCACCGCCTGCAACCAGGGCCCCACCCTGGAGCGCCTGGGTGGCCCGACCATGGGCAGCAGCTACAGCATCCAGTACGTGCGCGAACCCGGCGGCCCGGCGCCGGTTCAGGTGCAGGCGGCAGTCGAAACCATCCTGCACGGCATCGACCAGCACTACTCGACCTACCGCGGCGACTCCACCATCAGCCGTTTCAACCAGTTGCCCGCCAACCAGTGCCAGGTACTGCCGCCCGACATGCTCGAACTGGTCAGCCTTGGTCAGCACCTGGCCGAGCAGAGCGGCGGCGCCTTCGACCTTACCGTCGAACCCTTGCTCGACCTGTGGGGGTTCGGCCCCCAGGCCCGTCACGAACAGGTGCCCGACCCGTCGGCCCTGGCCCAGGTGCGCCAGCGCGTGGGCTACCGGCATCTGCACATCGACGGCCAGGCCCTGTGCAAGGACGCCCCGGTGAAGCTCGACTTCAACAGCATCGCCGCCGGCCATGCCGTCGACCTGATCGCCGCGCGCCTGCAGGCCATGGGCGTGGCCAACTTTGTCGCCGAAGCCACCGGCGAGCTCAAGGCCGCCGGCCGCAAGCCCGATGGCAGCCCATGGCGCATCGCCCTGGAGCTGCCACGCGAAGATCGCCAGATAGCCCGCCAGATCATCCCGGTCAACGGCCTTTCGGTATCGACCTCGGGTGACTATCGGCACTATTTCGAGGAGAATGGCCGGCGCTATTCGCACACCTTCGATGCCCGCCTCGGGCGCCCGGTGCAGCACGACCTGGCCGCGGTCACCGTGCTCGATGCCTCGGCGCTGCAGGCCGACGGCTATTCGACGCTGCTGTTGATCCTGGGCCCGGAACGTGGCTGGGATTTTGCCGTGGCGCATGGCCTTGCCGCGGTATTGGTGACTCGGGCCGAGGGTGGCTTCGTCTCCCGAGCTACGCCCGCATTCGAACGGGCAGTGAAAGGCGAGTGAAAGCACAAGCAGGGATGATCGCCGCCAGGGAATGGTTCACACATGTAGTGCGGGCGAAATTGGCCTACGACGCGACCAAGGGTTAATGTGCGCGGCGTTCACGCTTGATTAGACTGCACCCGAATTTTCTCATGACGCCCCGGCGGCATGATCGCGCCCCGCGAGCGACCGTAGCTTGCGGGCCAGTTCTGAAGGAGTACGCATGGCTGTCTACAACTACGACGTAGTGGTGCTGGGTTCCGGCCCGGCCGGAGAAGGTGCGGCAATGAACGCCGCCAAAGCAGGGCGCAAGGTGGCGATGGTCGATAGCCGTCGCCAGGTCGGGGGCAACTGCACCCACCTGGGCACCATCCCGTCCAAAGCACTGCGTCACTCGGTGCGGCAGATCATGCAGTTCAACACCAACCCGATGTTCCGTGCCATCGGTGAGCCGCGCTGGTTCTCGTTCCCCGACGTGCTGAAAAGCGCCGAGAAGGTCATCGCCAAGCAGGTAGCGTCGCGCACCGGCTACTACGCACGTAACCGCGTGGACGTGTTCTTCGGCACCGGCAGCTTCGCCGACGAGCAGACCGTCGAAGTGGTTTGCCCGAACGGTGTGGTGGAAAAGCTCAACGCCAAGCACATCATCATCGCCACCGGCTCGCGCCCGTACCGCCCGGCCGATATCGACTTCCACCACCCGCGCGTCTACGACAGCGACACCATCCTCAGCCTCAGCCACACCCCACGCAAATTGATCGTGTACGGAGCCGGCGTGATCGGTTGCGAATACGCCTCGATCTTCAGCGGCCTGGGTGTATTGGTAGAGCTGGTAGACAACCGTGGCCAGTTGCTGAGCTTCCTCGACTCGGAAATTTCCCAGGCGCTGAGCTACCACTTCAGCAACAACAACATCACCGTGCGCCACAACGAAGAGTATGAGCGCGTCGAAGGCCTGGACAACGGGGTGATCCTGCACCTGAAGTCGGGCAAGAAGATCAAGGCCGACGCCTTGCTGTGGTGCAACGGCCGTACCGGCAACACTGACAAGCTGGGCCTGGAAAACATCGGCATCAAGGTCAACAGCCGCGGCCAGATCGAGGTCGACGAGGCCTACCGCACCAGCGTGCCGAACATCTACGGTGCCGGCGACGTGATCGGCTGGCCAAGCCTGGCCAGTGCTGCCCATGACCAGGGCCGTTCGGCAGCTGGCAGCATCGTGGACAATGGCAGCTGGCGCTTCGTCAATGATGTGCCGACCGGTATCTATACCATTCCGGAGATCAGCTCGATCGGCAAGAACGAGCAGGAACTGACCCAGGCCAAGGTGCCGTACGAAGTGGGCAAAGCCTTCTTCAAGAGCATGGCCCGTGCACAGATCGCCGGCGAGCCGCAAGGCATGCTGAAGATCCTGTTCCACCGCGAAACACTGGAGGTGCTGGGCGTACACTGCTTCGGCTACCAGGCTTCGGAAATCGTCCATATCGGCCAGGCCGTGATGAACCAGCCGGGCGAGCTGAACAACCTGAAGTATTTCGTCAACACCACATTCAACTACCCGACCATGGCCGAAGCCTATCGGGTAGCTGCCTACGATGGCCTGAACCGGCTTTTTTGAGCGGCTCCGACCGGTGGCCTGAGCCGGTCGGAGAGACCGATTTCAACCCTGCCCGAGGGTGGTCCTGGCCAAACCGGGAAAGTCTGTAATCAGGCTGTCCACACCGAAGTCAGCGAGCCGGCGCATCAGTGCCGGTTCGTTGACCGTCCACACCGACACGTGCAAACCCTGGGCCTGGGCTTTCAGCAGGCGCTCGGGGGTGCACAGCGTCCAGTTCAATGCCAGCAGGTTGCAGCCGTAGTTCTGTGCCACCTTCAATGGGTCGAGCCAGGCGTATTCGGCTACCAGCCCGCGTTTGACGTCCGGCACCAGCTCCAGGGCGGCACCCAGCACTTCGCGTGAGCTGGAGGTAATGGTCACCTTGTCCAGCAGGCCGTACTGCTGGGCCAGTTCGCGGATCGCCAGCACGGTGGTCGCGGCGCGGGTACGCGAGGCGCTTTTCACTTCCAGCTGCCAATGCTCGAACGGGCACTTCTGGAACAGTTCTTCCAGCCTCGGAATCGGGCAGGGCTGGACATGGCCCGGGCCGCCTTTGCGGGCATCTATCTTGACCAGGTCTGCGGCCGGGTGCTCGACCACCTTGCCGCGTTTGCCGGTGGTGCGCTTGAGGGTCGGGTCGTGGATCACCATCAGCTCGTTGTCGGCCGACAGGTGCAGGTCCAGCTCGCAGCGGGTCACGCCATGGGCGAGGCATTGCTGGAAGCTCTTCAGGGTATTCTCGGGCGCTTCGCCCTTGGCGCCGCGGTGGCCGTAGATCAGGGTCACGTTCGTTCCTTCAAATCAGAGAAAAATGGGCTCAGGAGGCGGGGTCGTTCTGTTCCAGCTGCTGGCGCCGTTGCTGCTGCTGGCGTTGCAGGATGTAGCGGGCCAGCAATTGCCGTTGGGCGTCGGTCATGTCGGTGAATTCGGTGCCGACCTCGAAGCCGCCCTCCGGGCGCGGGTCGCAATGGGTGACCTTGCCGCGCAGCAGCAGGCCGTGGGCGCGCGGCATCAGCACCATCTTCACCTTCACCCGGGTGCCGGGGGCAACCGCTGTGGCTTGTGCGAACTCGATGCCGCCCTCGGAAATGACCACCGGCTGGGGCTGGCCAACTTCGCCGAGCAGGGTCTGGGCAACTACTGCGCTAAGCAGGTCGAGGCGTTTGTTCTGTGCGCGCAGGAAAGCGGCGAGGGTGCGGTCCTTCTCGCTCAGCTGGCGCAGCAGGTGCTGCGACTCGAAGTCGGACAGGTGCAGCTCGCTGAGCAGGTTGAACAGAGGCGAATCATCTTGCAACACATCTGGGTCAAGGGCTTCGGCCGCGCTGAGGGGGCTGATTTGAAGTGCGATCCGATCTTCGATGCGGTAGTATTCGCGGCGATCTTCTTCGTCTAATGTCGTCATGGCGAACCCAAGGTAGCGGCGGTGGTCCGAGTGTAAAGCCGCCGTAGGCGCCTCGCCACAAGGACGTTCCCTTTCATCCGAACAAGCCCCGACATGTTCAGACCTCTTTTCGCATTCATCGGCACGCGTTATACCCGTGCCAAACGTCGCAATCACTTCGTCTCGTTCATTTCCCTGACCTCGATGATCGGCCTCGCCCTGGGTGTGGTTGTGATGATCGTGGTGCTCTCGGTCATGAACGGTTTCGACCACGAGATGCGTACCCGCGTGTTGGGCATGATCCCCCATGCCACGCTGGAGAGCGGCCAGCCCATTGCCGACTGGCCGGCCCTTGCCCAACAAGTAAAGCAGAATCCGCAGGTGGTGGCGGTTGCGCCCTTCACCCAGATGCAGGGCCTGCTGACCCAC
This sequence comes from Pseudomonas sp. s4, assembly GCF_046764235.1. Taxonomy (NCBI): domain Bacteria; kingdom Pseudomonadati; phylum Pseudomonadota; class Gammaproteobacteria; order Pseudomonadales; family Pseudomonadaceae; genus Pseudomonas; species Pseudomonas sp. s4. Next base: position 1,917,451 of record NZ_CP177209.1, read on the forward strand.
GAAGGCAAGGTGCAGAAGGTGCTGCTCAACGGCATCGACCCGGCCCGCGAGCGCGAAGTGTCGATCATCGACAAGTTCGTCCTGCAAGGCCGCCTGGACCAGCTGGCGCCGGGCGAGTGGGGCATCATGATCGGCGACAAGGCCGCGGCCAAGCTGGGCGTGGGCATCGGCGACAAGCTCACCTTCGTCGCCCCCGAGGTCAGCGTGACCCCGGCCGGCATGTTCCCGCGCATGAAGCGCTTCACCGTGGTCGGTACCTTCCACGTGGGCGCGGGCGAAATCGACGGCTACCTGGGCCTGACCAACATCAGCGACCTGTCCCGGCTGCACCGCTGGAAGCCTGACCAGGTCCAGGGCCTGCGCCTGAAGTTCGACGACCTGTTCCAGGCGCCGCGGGTGGCCTGGGACATCGCCCAGCGCCTGGGGGACCAGGAGTTCTACAGCCGTGACTGGACCCGCACCCACGGCAACCTGTACCAGGCGATCCGCATGGAAAAGGCCATGATCGGCCTGCTGTTGCTGCTGATCGTGGCGGTGGCGGCGTTCAACATCATTTCCACCCTGGTGATGGTGGTCAACGACAAGCGTGGCGACATCGCCATTCTGCGTACCTTGGGCGCCACGCCTGGGCAGATCATGCTCATCTTCATGGTCCAGGGCACGGTGATCGGGGTGATCGGTACCCTGATCGGCGCCGTGGTCGGGATCGTCGCCGCGCTGAACGTGAGCGCGGTGATCGCCGGCATCGAGAAACTGATCGGGCACAAGTTCCTCAACGCCGACGTGTACTTCATCGATTACCTGCCGTCGCAGATCCAGGCCCAGGACGTATACATGGTCTGTGGTGCGGCGCTGGTCCTGAGTTTCTTCGCCACCCTGTACCCGGCCTGGCGTGCGGCCCGCACCCAGCCTGCAGAGGCGCTACGTTATGAGTGAGTCGCGCATGAGTGATAAAGCCGTTCTGAGTTGCCGCAACCTGGGCAAGTCCTACGACGAGGGCCCGGAGTCGGTGCAGGTGCTGTCCGGGCTCAACCTCGAGCTGCACGCCGGTGAGCGGGTAGCCATCGTAGGTAGCTCCGGCTCGGGCAAGAGTACCTTGCTCAACCTGTTGGGCGGCCTCGACCGGCCGACCCAGGGCAGCGTCTGGCTGGCCGGCGAGGAGCTGTCGGCACTGGGCGAGCGTGCCCGTGGCCTGTTGCGCAACCGCGAGCTGGGCTTTGTCTACCAGTTCCACCACTTGCTGCCGGAATTCACTGCCATCGAAAACGTGTGCATGCCGTTGCTGATCGGCCGCACGCCGATCCCCGAGGCCCGTGAGCGTGCCGAGGCGCTGCTCAAGCGTGTTGGCCTGGCCCACCGCTTCAACCACAAGCCGGCCGAGTTGTCCGGTGGTGAGCGCCAGCGGGTAGCGATTGCCCGCGCACTGGTCAACCGCCCCGGCCTGGTAATGCTCGACGAGCCGACCGGCAACCTCGACCACCACACCGCCCAGGGCATCCAGGAGTTGATGCAGGAACTGTCCAGCGCGTCGCGCACGGCGTTCCTGGTGGTCACCCACGACCTCAACCTGGCGCGCCAGATGGACCGTGTATTGAAGCTCGACGACGGCCACCTGGTGGCGATCTGATCGACTGCACGGGGTGGCCGGTGCCGCCCCGTTTTCCTGTTTTCATTGGGTGTTTCCGTACATGTTCAGACCCTTGCCCATCTTCATCGGCGCGCGCTACACCCGAGCCAAGCGCCGCAACCACTTCATCTCGTTCATCTCGATGACCTCGATGATCGGCCTGTCGCTGGGCGTGCTGGCGATGATCGTGGTGCTGTCGGTGATGAACGGTTTCCAGCGCGAAATGAGTTCGCGCATCCTCGGCCTGGTGCCGCATGCCGCCATCCTCGGCGTGCAGCCACTGGACGACTGGCACAAGGTGGCCGACGCGGCCATGCGCGACCCGGCGGTGATGGCGGCAGCGCCGATTACCGAAATGGAAGGCATGCTGTCGTACAAGGGCGCGATGCAGCCGATCCAGGTCGGCGGTATCGACCCGGCCGAAGAGGGCAAGGTCTCGATCGTCGGCCAGCATATCGTCCAGGGCCGCCTGCAGGACCTGCAGCCGGGAGAGTTCGGCGTGGTCATCGGTGAGCTGACTGCGCGGCGCTTCCGTTTGAATACCGGCGACAAACTGACCCTGATCGTGCCGGAAATCAGCAAGGAGCCGGGCGGTATCACCCCGCGCATGCAGCGCCTGACCGTGGTCGGTATCTTCAAGGTCGGCGCCGAGCTGGACGGCTCGCAGGCTTACATTCACGTCGACGATGCCGGCGCCATGCAGCGCTGGGCGCCGGGCCAGGTGCAGGGCGTGCGCCTGAAACTGCACGACCTGTATGCCGCGCCGCAGGTGTCCAAGGCCATCGCTGCCGGGCTGGGCGATGCCTACCGTGCCGATGACTGGTCGCATACCCAGGGCAGCCTGTTCAGTGCCATGAAGATGGAAAAGACCATGATCGGCCTGCTGTTGCTGATGATCATCGCGGTCGCGGCGTTCAACATCATCGCCACCCTGGTGATGGTGGTGAACGACAAGGGGCCGGACATCGCCATCCTGCGCACCCTGGGCGCCACGCCGGCGCAGATCATGGGCACGTTCATGGTCCAGGGCAGCCTGATCGGTATTGTCGGGACGCTGATCGGTGGCGTGCTTGGGGTGGTTGCGGCGTTCAACGTCAGCCAGATCGTCGGTTGGCTGGAGCGGGTGAGCGGGCAGCACATCTTTACTTCGGATGTGTACTTCGTCAGCAGCTTGCCGTCGCAGTTGCAGTGGGGCGATGTGGCGATCATCTGCACTGCCGGGTTGGTGATGAGCTTCCTGGCGACCATTTACCCGGCTTATCGGGCATCGCAGGTGCAGCCGGCGATTGGCCTGGCAGTTTGAGTGACTGTTGAGGGCCTCATCGCCGGCAAGCCAGCTCCCACCCCGACCGCATCGGCCTCAAGCCCTGCGCAGTCCCTGTAGGAGCCTGGCTTGCCAGCGATGAGGCCAGTACAGGCAGTACAAGACGGTCGCCCCCACAGGATTGCATCAAGCTCAAGACCTGCGCTGTACCTGTGGGAGCTGGCTTGCCGGCGATGGGCTGCAAAGCAGCCCCGATGTCACTGGTCTTCAGTGAAATCGATCACGAATCGCGTCCACCCGTCCGCACACTCCGCCCTGATGCGCCCACCATGGGCCTGCACGATCGACCGGGTAATCGCCAACCCCAACCCGGCATGCTCGCTACTGCCTTCCCGCCGCGCCGGGTCCACCCGGTAGAAGCGGTCGAACAACCGTGGTAACACTGCCGGCTCGATAGCCGCCCCGGTATTGGCCACGCCAACCCTCGGCCCTGGCCCCAATGTCACCTTTATCTGCCCACCCGACGGGGTAAAGCGCAAGGCATTGTCCAGCAAGTTGGACAGCGCCCGGCGCAGCATATGCCGGTCGCCCTGCAGCAGCGCCTCACCCTCGCGCAGCATCTGCACGCCGCTGTCCTCTGCCAGCGGCGCGTAGTACTCCAGCAGCGCATCCACCTCCTCATGCAGCACCAGCGGTGCTTGCCCCGGCACCAGCAGGCCATGGTCGGCCTTGGCCAGGAACAGCATGTCGTTGATCATCTGCGCCATCCATTGCAGTTCCTCGAGGTTGCCGTGCAGGGCTTCGCGGTACTCTTCGAGGCTGCGCGGGCGGGTGAGGGTGACCTGGGTGTGGGTCAGCAGGTTGGACAGCGGCGTGCGCAGCTCGTGGGCGATGTCGGCAGAGAATGCCGACAGGCGCTGGAAGGCATCGTCCAGGCGCTGCAGCATGGCGTTCATGGCCGTCGCCAGCTCGGCCAGCTCTTCGGGCATCTGTGCCACCGGCAGGCGGGTGGTGAGCGAGCGCGCCGACACGCTGGCAGCCACCTGGCCCATCTGCCGCAATGGGCGCAACCCGCGGCGTGCAGCCCAGGCACCGAGCAGCGCCGTGGCCAGCGCCGACAGGCCCACCGTCAGCCAGATCAGCCGTTGCATGCCCTGCAGGAAGTGCTGGTGATGGGTGATGTCGAGGTACAGGGTCAGTTGTGGCGACTGCGGGGCGCCTTGCGCCAGGTGCACGGCCAGGCTGCGGTAGTCGGTGCCTTGCGCATGCAGGGTTGCCAGCCCGTCGGGCAGCGGTGTCCGGGGCAGGCCTGTGCGGCTTTCGAACCAGGTGGCGCCGTCGCTGCCGTTGATGCGCAGGGCCAGGTCGGCCTGGTGGCCCAGTTCATCGCGCAAGGCGGGCAGGCGCGCCTGCAGCTCGGCCGGGGTGGAGATGCCGGCCAGCTGGGTGCGGAACAGCGACAGGCGCGAGTCCAGCAGCTGCTGGTCCAGTTCCACGAAGTGCTGCTCGCTGGCCCGGCTGAATATCAGGCCCGCGCCGAGCGAGACAGCGGCGGTGCAGGCGGCGAACAGCAGGGCCAGGCGGCTGCCGAGGGAGACCTGGCGCATCACTCCGCGCGCTCTTCGAGTACATAGCCCATGCCGCGTACGGTATGGATCAGCTTGTTGGGGTGCGGGTCGTCGATCTTCAGGCGCAGGCGGCGGATCGCCACTTCGATCACATTGGTATCGCTGTCGAAATTCATGTCCCACACCTGCGAGGCGATCAGCGATTTGGGCAGCACCTCGCCCTGGCGGCGCAGCAGCAGTTCAAGCAGGGCGAACTCCTTGGCGGTCAGGTCGATGCGCTGGCCGGCGCGCTCGGCGCGGCGGCGGATCAGGTCCAGGCGCAGGTCGGCCAGCCCCAGGGTGGTGTCCTGGCTGGGGCTGGTGCCCCGGCGCAGCAGGCTGCGCACCCGCGCCAGCAGTTCGGAGAAGGCAAACGGCTTGACCAGGTAATCATCGGCGCCCAGCTCCAGGCCGTGCACCCGGTCCTCCACGGCATCGCGGGCGGTGAGAAACAGCACCGGGGTGTCCAGGCCGGCCTGGCGCACGGCCTGGAGGATCTGCCAGCCGTCACGGCCGGGCAGCATCACGTCGAGAATCAGCAGGTCGTGGTCACCGGTCAGGGCGAGGAACTGGCCGGTCTCGCCGTCGGTGGCCAGTTCGGTGGCGAAGCCGGCCTCGTTCAGGCCCTGGCTCAGGTACTGGCCGGTCCGGGCCTGGTCTTCGACGATCAGCAGTTTCATTGGGTGAATTGACTCCAGCAAACGGCACAAAACCCTGTGGGAGCGGGTTTACCCGCGAAGAATTCAACACGGTGCATGGCACCGGCTTTGCCGGTGTTCGCGGGTGAACCCGCTCCTACAGGGACCGGGTGATGCTGAGATGATACGTGACGATGCACCCGCTCGCCCCAAACTGACGAAGATGTAATACCGCTGACTTGCGCTCCAAGGTGGGGTGCAAAACCGGTAGACTAGGGGCAATTTCGAACCTTCAGGTCAGTTTCCATGCATCCCGCTGCCGAACATTCCCCGCTGGGCAAATCCAGCGAATACATTGCCACCTATTCCCCGGAGCTGCTGTTCCCGATCCCGCGTACCGCCAAGTGGGCCGAGCTGGGCGTTACCGCCCAGACCTTGCCGTGGCAGGGTGTGGATTACTGGAACTGCTTCGAGCTGAGCTGGCTGCTGCCTTCGGGCAAGCCGGTGGTGGCGATCGGCGAGTTCGCTATCCCCGCCGATTCGCCGAACATCATCGAGTCCAAGTCGTTCAAGCTGTATCTGAACTCGTTGAACCAGACGGTGTTCGCCTCGCTTGGCGAGCTGCAGGCGTGCCTGGAGAAAGACCTGTCCGCCGCCGCCGGCAAGCCGGTGGGCGTGAAAGTGCGCACCCTGGCCGAGGTCGAGGCCCAAGGCGTGGTGGCGTTGCCGGGGCAGTGCATCGATGCGCTGGACGTTGCCATCAGCAACTACGAACAGCCACAGCCAGAGCTGCTGCACTGCAACCCGGAGCGGCAGGTGGAAGAAACCCTGCACAGTCACCTGCTGAAGTCCAACTGCCCGGTCACCGGCCAGCCGGACTGGGGCAGCGTGGTGGTCGAGTACAAGGGCAGGGCGCTGGACCATGCCAGCCTGCTGACCTACCTGATCAGCTTCCGCCAGCATGCCGACTTCCACGAGCAGTGTGTGGAGCGGATCTACCTGGACTTGAAGAACCTGCTGCAGCCGGAGCATTTGACGGTGTATGCGCGCTATGTGCGCCGGGGTGGGCTGGATATCAACCCTTACCGCAGCACGAGGGCGATCAGCCCGGACAACAAGCGCCTGGTTCGGCAGTAAGGTTCGCAAGTACGCCGGGGGGCGCTTCGCGCCCCTATCGCGACACAAGGCCGCTCCTACAGGTACAGCGCAAGATTTGGGGCTTGCGCTGTACCTGTAGGAGCGGCCTTGTGTCGCGATAGGGCCGCAAAGCGGCCCCAGTATTTCTAGATCCCCATGCTGTGCAGCGAGTTGGCAATGCTGCGCAGGGTAGCGGTGAGGTCGGGGTGGTCGGCCTCGAAGCGTTCGATCGCCAGGTTCACGCCGTCCACCAGGTTATGGTCTGGCGTGGCTTCCTCAAGCTTCAGTTGCGCCTCGATCTGGCGCGCTTCTTCGTGCAGCGCGGCCAGTTCCTCGTCCGAAAGCGGCACGTTGCGGTCCAGTTGCTCGCGCAAGCTGTTCAGGCGCTCTTGCAATTCGCGGGCAGGCATTGGCAGTTCTCCATCAATGGCTTGGCAAGCCATGGACCTCAGCGAAGCGGCAAAGGTTCTGGCCTGTCTTCAGCGTAATCCACCTGCCGATGCTTTGCATGATCCGCGTCAATGGTGCTGTATCAGGGTTTTTCGCCCTTGCGCCGGCGTTGGGCGATGTCCTGCAGGCAGGTGTCCAGCGCTTCCAGGTGGTCGATGACCGAGTGCACGCCCAGGCTGAACAGTTCCAGCGTCGCCTTGCCACGGGCCAGGTCCTGCTCCTGCGGGGTCAAGGCTTGCCATTGCCGCGAGCTGCGGTCGCAGAACGGGCTGCAGGCAGCCAGCCCCACCGTCCACAGCCCCGCGTTCAGACCAGATTGCAGCAGGCGTGGGTCGCCGCTGACCAGCACGCAGCCGTCCAGGCGTTCGCTGTCCAGCGTCATCAGGGCCTGCCAGCAGGCGTTCGGCGCCGGCCAGCGCACGCCGTTCACCGAATGCCCCGGCAGCCAGGCGGGCAGTACGTGCGCCAGGCGCTTGCTTTGGGGGGCGTCGAGGTCGTCCAGCCAGATGCACGGCACCTGGCGCTGGCGCAGGCTGGCGAGGGTGGCTAGCGCGCCGGGGGCGGGCGAGGGGGTACCGTTGGCGGCTTGCACCAGGCAGCCGCGCAAGCCGAATAGCACAGCGGTGAAGGCGGGTGCATTGTCCATGGCAACTTCCCTCAAATAGTCCGCAGGCTATTCGGCGATTGTTACCGCCCTGTGACAACCGGCACCGCGCAACAGTTGTTCACAAAATATTGAGCAGAGATGTGTAAAGCTGTTTATCAGCCCGCAAGCCTCTATACTGCCGCCGTACAGCAGCGCACCCGTTTGCGCTTGCGGCCGAGAAATTCGATGGAGAAACACCTATGCGTAGGATCGGTGCCAGTGTGATCGAACGAGTCACCCAGGCCTGTGTCTGCGCCAGCATGCTGCTGGCGCCCGTGGCAGCCACTCAGGCAGCCACCGAGGAAGATCCCTGGGAAGCGGTCAACCGCCCGATCTTCCGTTTCAACGATACCCTCGACACCTATGCCCTCAAGCCATTGGCCAAGGGCTACCAGGCGGTCACCCCGCAGTTCCTCGAGGATGGCATCCACAACATCTTCCGCAACCTGGGCGACGTGACCAACCTGGCCAACGACCTGCTGCAGTTCAAGCCCCATGCGGCGGGCGTGGACACTGCGCGGCTGATCGTCAACACCACCTTCGGCCTGGGCGGCTTCTTCGACGTGGGTACCAAGATGGGCCTGCAGCGCAACGACGAGGACTTCGGCCAGACCCTCGGCTACTGGGGCGTGCCGAGCGGCCCGTACGTGGTCATCCCGCTGCTGGGCCCGAGCACCGTGCGTGACGGCGTGGCCAAGTACCCGGATACCTACACCAAACCCTACCGCTACATCGACCATGTGCCGACGCGCAATTCGATCTTTGCCCTGGACATCATCGACACCCGCGCCGACCTGCTGTCGGCAGAGAAGCTGATCCAGGGTGACAAGTACATCTTCATTCGCAACGCCTACCTGCAGAACCGCGAGTTCAAGGTCAAGGATGGCGAGGTCGAAGACGACTTCTGATCCTGCACGTGCTTGGTCCTGTGCAGTCCCCGTGTAGGAGCGGCCTTGTGTCGCGATAGGGCCGCAAAGCGGCCCCGGCAACTCATGCGGCGAAGCTGAATCCGGGGGCTGCCGCGCAGCCCATCGCGACACAAGGCCGCTCCTACAGGGGGGGGCCAGCAGGGCCATCAATGCATCGCCACAATCCGCAACCCGAACTTCTGCTGCCCGCCCGGCTGGTCGGCAATCCACACCACTTCCGTGCTGGCGTGCAGCCCTTTCAGCGCCGGATGCTCGGACTCGATCCGTACCTCGATATGGTCCCCCACCTGGAAGCGCTGCGGTGCCTGCACCTGCATGCCGCCGCTGGACAGGTCAAGGCACACTGCCGCGATCACCTGGCCTTCGTGCAGAAGGCTGACCTCGGTGTCAATGCGCATGCGGATGAAATCGCGTTTCTCGCCATGGCTGGAGGGCGTGTGGGGCATGCTGCATCCTTCCCGTCGGGTTGCGCTGGTCGACTTTCTTATAACTCTCGGTGATTTGCCCTGTAAAGTGCGCCGGGGTCGACCCTTGCATGCTTGAAACGCCTGCCGGATGGGAGTACCGTCTGCGCCTTACAAGGTAGCTCTCGCAGTTGCCAGACAGTTGCCGGGCAGGTGTTCTTGTCCTACAACTCAAGTAGAGTGTGACCATAAAGAATTCCCGTAGCTGGCCGTCTGCCTTGCCGACACCGCTGCACCAACCTAAATCGGCGCCGTTCGCCCACATGCAGAAAACCAGTGCAACGCTGCTGATCATCGATGACGACGACGTGGTCCGTGCAAGCCTCGCCGCCTATCTTGAAGACAGTGGCTTCAGCGTCCTCCAGGCCGGCAATGGCCAGCAGGGGCTTCAGGTCTTCGAAGAACACCAGCCCGACCTCGTGATCTGCGATCTGCGCATGCCGCAGATGGGCGGCCTCGAACTGATCCGCCAGGTCAGCGAGCGCGCCCCGCAGTTGCCGGTGATCGTGGTGTCCGGTGCCGGCGTCATGAGTGATGCGGTGGAAGCGTTGCGCCTGGGCGCTGCCGACTACCTGATCAAGCCGCTGGAAGACCTGGCCGTGCTCGAGCATTCGGTGCGCCGCGCCCTCGACCGCTCGCGTCTGGTGCTGGAAAACCAGCGCTACCGCGACAAGCTCGAAGCCGCCAACCGCGAACTGGAGGCCAGCCTGCACCTGCTGCAGGAGGACCAGACCGCCGGTCGCCAGGTGCAGATGAACATGCTGCCGGAAAGCCCTTGGGTGGCCGGCGAGTTCGCCTTCGAGCACCAAATCATCCCGTCGCTGTACCTGTCGGGTGATTTTGCCGATTACTTCCGGGTGGACGAACGGCGCATCGCTTTCTATCTCGCCGATGTCTCCGGGCATGGCGCGTCCTCAGCGTTCGTCACCGTGCTGCTGAAGTTCATGACCACACGGCTGTTGTTCGAATTCAAGCGCGGCAGCAAAATGCGCGAGTTCAAACCCTCGCAGGTGCTCAGCCACATCAACCGCGGGCTGATCAACTGCAAGCTGGGCAAGCACGTGACCATGGTTGGCGGGGTGATCGATGAAGACACCGGCCTGCTGACCTACGCCGTTGGCGGCCATCTGCCGCTGCCGGTGCTGCACACCCCCGAGCACACCCGCTACCTGGAAGGCCGCGGCCTGCCGGTAGGGCTGTTCGACGAGGCTACCTACCAGGACCTGGTAGTGGAGCTGCCGCCGCAGTTCAGCCTCAGCCTGATGTCCGATGGCATTCTGGACCTTTTGCCGGGTGATACGCTCAAAGATAAAGAAACCGCCCTGCCGGAAATCGTCAGGGCAGCAGGTGGCAGCCTGGATGGGCTGCGTCAACGATTCGGATTGGCTACGCTTGGGGAGATGCCGGATGATATCGCCCTATTGGTGTTGAGCAGGAACCTTCAATGAGTACCGGTAGAATCCAGTTCGCCGAGCAGAGCGGTACCTTCGTCCTGAAATTCGTCGGTGAAGTGCGCCTGACCCTGTGTTCGGCGCTGGATGCGACGATCGAGAAGATTTTCACCGCATTGAACTTCTCGGCGATTGTCATCGACCTGACCGAAACCGAGAGCATCGACAGTACCACCCTGGGCCTGCTGGCCAAGTTGTCGATCCTGTCGCGCCAGAAGGTGGGCCTGTTGCCGACCGTGGTCACCACCAACCCGGACATTTCCCGGTTGTTGCAGTCGATGGGCTTCGATCAGGTGTTCAACATCGTCGATCGGCCGATCCCGTGTCCGGAATGCCTGACCGACCTGCCGTCCCAGGACCAGAACGAAGACGTGGTGCGCTCCAAGGTGCTGGAGGCGCACAAGATCCTCATGGGCCTGAACGACTCCAACCGTGAAGCCTTCCATGACCTGGTCAATGCGCTGGAGCGGACCTGATCTTCAGCCTGTACCGGCCTCTTCGCGGGTAAACCCGCTCCCACAGGTTATGCACCAGTCTTGAGTCATGCACTCACCTGTAGGAGCAGCCTTGTGCTGCGAAGAGGCCAGCACTGCCACAGAATATCTTTTGTCATACCTGCCTCTTCGCAGCACAAGGCTGCTCCTACAGGTACTGCGTTGCATTCGAAACCTGTGTTGCCCCTGTGGGAGCTGTTTTACCCGCGAAGAGGCCGGCAAGGCCAACACAAGCATTACCTGCCTGATCACCCTCACCGCGCAAACTCGGTAGCCTCACCCCCACCCGCATCCAGCTGATACACCCGCGCCGGCCGCCCCTGTTCATCGAAGAACACCTGCCCCAACCCCGCACCATTCCACAACCGCTCGCCAGCCTTGCTATGGCTGGGCGTACGCGGCACCACCTCCATTTCCCGCCGCTTGGTAAACCAGTTGAGCGGCGAGCGTGGCGCATACAGCCAGCGGTTGAGCCGGTCGAGCACATCCAGCAGGCGCCGCGGGAATTCGTTCTTGATCCCGCTGCTGGTCACCTGCCACAAGTGCGGGCTGCGCTGGCGGTGGCGGATCAGCACTTCATAGACGAACGAGTAATGCACATCGCCGGACAGCACCACGTAGTGCCCCGGCGTGCGCGAGTGGCGGAAGATGTTGAGGATGACCTGCGCTGCGCCGCGGTGGGCCATCCAGTTCTCGGCATCCACCAGCAGCGGGTAGCCCAGCCAGCTGAACAGCTTCTGCACCGTCTCGATCAGCTTCACGCCAAAAATCGGCGCAGGTGACACGATGATCGCCGACGGGTGGTCCAGCAGTGCTTGCTGCAACTCGCTCAGCGCCTCCCAGTCGAGCAGGCCGGACGGCTTGGCCAGGCTGCTTTCGCTGCGCCAGCGGCGGGTGCGGGTGTCCAGCACCAGCAAGGGTGGGTTGGTGGGCAGGCTGAACTGCCAGCCCTGGAAGCGCAGCAGTGCGCCGATCAGCTCATCCTGGGTCTGGCTGTTCAACGCCTGGCATTGCCCGAGCAGTGGCTTGCAACCCTGCGGGTCGTTACCCCAGGCCTGGCACAGCAGGTAGCCGAGCAGGGCATTGCCGATGATCCGCCGCGAGAAGGGGTGGCCGTAGGCGGTTTCTTCCCATAGCGCCGATAGGTTCCAGTCGTCGGTGATGTCGTGGTCGTCGAAGATCATCAGGCACGGCAGGTGGGCCATCACCCGCGCTACCTGGCCGAGGTTGTCGGCAAACGCCTGGATCAGCGGCAGCTCCTGCCGGTAACGTGCCTGGCGCGGTGCGGTGAGCCCGTCGGGCATGTCCAGGTTCACCAGCTGCCAGGGCACCGGTGACCACACCAGCAGGTACATGGCCATGACCTCGGCGAAGGTCACCAGGTGGTTGTCGGCGTTGCTGGACGAGAATATCGGCTTGCGCTTGCCGCCGAAAAAGCGCTCGCGCAGGGTTTCGTTGCGTTCCTGCGCTGGCAGCAGGTCGGCGCGGTGGTAATAGCAGGCCGGGTGCTGGTACAGCGCCTGGCTGTCGGGCACCACAGCGCCCTCAAGTTGCTCATCGAACAGGCCCAGCCGCGCAATCAGGCTGTGGATGGCGCGCAGCATCGGGCCGGCAACGTCGTCGGCATAGACCTGGTCGCCGGTCATCAGCAGCACGGCGGGGCGGTCCGCGGGTTTTTCGCAGGCCAGCAGCAGGCGGTCGGCGCATAGCAGGCCATCGGCGGCCGGGAAATGCGGCTTGCGGCAGGAACCGTGCAGCAGGTGGTCGAGCCGATCACGCAGTACCAGGCTTGGGCGCCGGGCGCCGGGGTAAAGCAGGTGCGGCGCCCAGCCTGCGATGCCCTGGCCGTTGATGAGCAGGTCATAGTCGAGCAGCTGGTTGCAGGGCAGCGGCTGGGCGAAGTGGATGTCCAGCAGGTGGATGAAGGCGTGCTGGCCCACCGCGACCACCTGGCAATCGACCTGGGCCTCGCCTGCCGGGAAGATGAATTCGGGTTGCAGCGGTTGCGTGGCGACCAGCCAGATGGCCAGGCGCTGAGGTTCCAGGCGGCGCAGTACCGGGCCGGCGAGTACGAGGGGCAATGGGGTAGAGGAGGTCATCGACAGCTCTGAGGGCTAACCGGCCCTATCGCCGGCAAGCCAGCTCCCACAGGTACAGCGCTGATCTCGAAGGCTGTGCAGTAACTGTGGGAGCTGGCTTGCCGGCGATAGGGCCATTGAATTCAACAAACTGCTAAAGCCCGGCACTTGATGGGGCCAGACGAAAAACGGGCGGAAAATGCTGAACACTTCCCGCCCGTCAGGCAATCCCGAAATATATCAGGCCTTTTCAGCCATCAACTTCTCCAGCTTCTCCTGGTCCCGCGCGAACTGGCGAATGCCTTCGGCCAGTTTCTCGGTACCCATGGCATCTTCGTTCATCGCCCAGCGGAACTGGCTTTCGTTCAGCTGCTGCTTGGGCTCGCCGGCATTGCCCGGCTTAAGCACCTGTGGCAGGTCGCCCTGGTCATCGCTGAGCTGCTGCAGCAGTTCCGGGCTGATGGTCAGGCGGTCGCAGCCGGCCAGCTGTTCGATCTGGCCGATATTGCGGAAGCTGGCGCCCATGACCACAGTGCCGTAGCCGTTGGCCTTGTAGTAGTTGTAGATGCGAGTGACTGACTGCACGCCCGGGTCTTCGGCGCCCACGTATTCCTGGCCGGTGCTCTTCTTGTACCAGTCGTAGATACGGCCCACGAACGGCGAAATCAGGAACACCCCGGCATCGGCGCAGACCTGGGCCTGGGCGAAGGAGAACAGCAGGGTGAGGTTGGTCTGGATACCTTCCTTCTCCAGCTTCTCGGCGGCGCGGATGCCTTCCCAGGTGGAGGCCAGCTTGATCAGCACACGGCCGCGGCCAACGCCGGCGGCTTCGTACAGCTCGATCAGCTTGCGCGCCTTGGCCAGCAGGGCGGGTTCATCGAACGACAGGCGGGCATCCACCTCGGTGGAGATACGCCCCGGGATGACCTTGAGGATGCCCGAACCCACGGCCACCGCGAACTTGTCGCAGGCCAGGTCGACATTACCCTTGGCATCGGCCTTCACCTGCTTGAGCAGCTCGGCGTAACCCGGGATGGCCGCAGCCTTGAGCAGCAGCGACGGGTTGGTGGTGGCATCGACCGGTTTCAGGCGGGTGATGGCGTCCAGGTCCCCGGTGTCGGCGACCACGGTGGTGAACTGCTTGAGTTGTTCCAGCTTGGAGGTCATGGGCGTGCTCTGTCCTGTGCAATGACTCGACATTACCCGAGCCCCGGCGGCCACTCAAGGGCTCGCGAAGCGCGGTGCGAAAGGTGAGGATTCGAGTCGCAAGCGGCCCCTAGGTTCCGCATGCACACGTCTGAAGCTGTCGCGCCCCCTTGTAGGAGCGGCCTTGTGTCGCGAAAGGGCTGCAAAGCAGCCCCAGGGCTTCAGCGCTGGTGCCCAAATTGCCAGGGCTGCTTTGCAGCCCTTTCGCGACACAAGGCCGCTCCTACACCCGACCGCGTCAGATGCTCGGGCCGGGTTACCGCCCCTGCAACAGCTCCACCGCCTGGTCGAACACCGCCAAAGGCTCCGCCGCCTTGTGGATATCCGCCGACAGCAACTGGCGGAAGCGCCGCGCCCCCTTGAACCCTTGGGCCAGCCCCAGGATATGCCGGGTAACGTGGTGCATCGCGCCACCACTTTCCATGTGCTCGACGATATAAGGCCGCAACTGCGCCAGCGCCTCGCTGCGGCTGACCACCGCCGCCTCGCTGCCGAACAGCTGCTGGTCCACCTCGGCCAGCAGGTAAGGGTTGTGGTACGCCTCACGCCCCAGCATCACCCCATCGAAGGTTTCAAGGTGTGCCTGGCACTCGGCCAGGGTCTTTATCCCGCCGTTGAGCACGATCTCCAGGTCCGGGAAGTCCGCCTTCAACTGCGCCGCCACGTCATAGCGCAGCGGCGGAATCTCACGGTTCTCCTTCGGCGACAGCCCTTCCAGGATCGCGATGCGCGCATGCACGGTAAAGCTCCGGCAGCCTGCCTCGCGCACCTGGCCGACGAAGTCGCACAGCTCGGCGTAGCTGTCGCGGCCATTGATACCGATGCGGTGCTTGACCGTCACCGGGGTAGACACCGCATCGCGCATGGCTTTCACGCAATCGGCCACAAGTGCCGGGTGGGCCATCAGGCAAGCGCCGATCATGTTGTTCTGCACCCGGTCACTCGGGCAGCCGACGTTGAGGTTGACCTCGTCGTAGCCGGCCTCCTCGGCCAGGCGGGCACAGGCGGCCAGGTCGGCCGGCACGCTGCCGCCCAGTTGCAGGGCCAGCGGGTGCTCGGAGACGTCGTGGCGCAGGAAACGGTGGGCGTCGTTGTGCAGCAGGGCACCGGTGGTGACCATTTCGGTGTACAGCAGGGTGTTTTTGGAAAGCAGGCGCAGGAAGAACCGGCAGTGGCGGTCTGTCCAGTCCATCATGGGTGCAACGCTGAAGCGACGGGAAGGCTCAGGGCACGTGGTTGCTGGGTTAGAGCCTGGGTTTGTGGTCATATCGTTCAACGTGTCTTGTACCAAATTCAGCAGTTTCGAAGGTGTTTGTAGCAATCCGGTTGCGCGCCCTGGCAAAAGTCGACGGCAAGTGCTCGGTGATAGCCAGGGCAGGCAGCTAGTTTACCAAGAGAGCCGGGCATCCGTCTGGACTCGATCTATGCGCGGCCCAGCAGCCTTCTCCCCAGATTAGCCACCAGCCAACTTACTTGAGCGGCACGTAGATATCCGTTTGCCATTGCTCCAGCGGCGTTTCCGGATACACGCTCAAGTAGTGAAAGAACAACGGATGATCCCGCAGTTCCTCGTCGCTCGAAGGCAGCCAGTCCCGATAAAGCGGATAGATGGTTTCGCCAATGTAGTCAGGCGAGCCGGTATGCCGGATCACAGCGCAGCGGCCCGCCGGGATGATGCGTTCGTGTACGCCGAAATCGTTGGGCTGCACGGCTTCGCATATCTCGCCACACACGGCGAAGCGAAAGGCGTGCGCCGGGGTGGTGTCGGGGTTGTCGTAGGGGATGCCGAAGGTTCGGCTGCTGGCCACCGATGACTGGCGGCTCTGAATGCGCCATTGGCGAAAACGCGCAACGCTTTCACTGACCAGGCCGGGCGCCCCTTGGTGTTCGAGCGCGGCCACATGGGTTTCGGCGAAATCCACGATGCGGATCTGCATGGTGATACTCCTTGAAAGATGAGGAACAACGAAAACCGCACTCCAGGCCTGCCAGTTCGGGGCCTTGGCGAATACGCTCGGTGCCACGCCAAAAGCACGCTTGAAGGCCCTGGAAAAGGCTTCGGGGCTTTCGAAGCCGGCGCCGAAAGCTGCTTCCAGCACGGAGATGGCAGGCGAGGCAACCAGTTGGTGCGCCGCGCGTCGAAGCCTCATCAGTTGCACATACCGTGAAACCGAAACGCCCATGTATGCCGTGAACTGCCGATGGAAATGAAATGCCGAGAAGTGCGCGACGCGGCTCAGGGCATTTACCGACAGGTCACCTTCGAGGTGGCTGTCGATGTAGGCAAGCACGGCTTCGAACCGTTTCGCGTAAGTCGCTTTGTGCTGTGAATCAGTCAACGAACGGAATCTCCGGGAGGTGCGGTGAGCGCTAGCATCCGTTGTTCAGTCATGCAGGCGCCTAGCCGGGATTGCTGTATCGGGGATTGTCTTGACCGTGCCGTGGATGGCACCGGTGCTTTCGGTGTTCGCAGGGGAGGGCAGCAGGGTGAGTGCGGTCGCTGGCGCTTCCGTGCAAGGGGAAGCGCCAGCGTAACCGGCCCGGCATGATCGGTCGACTGGGCGAAGCGGGTCGTTCACGCTGATCAATGAACTCCGAGCATCGCCAGCGCACTTCGCCGCCACTTTCACTGCGGCAGTGCCTGCAGGCGGGAGCTGGTGAGGCAGCACCAGGCCATGCATAAAACCACTGGAGTAAATTAATCTGATTTACAATTGCGTCCCTTTTGCCGAGGCTGACGTTTCGTGGATGCCCTGTCGCTTGTCTTTGAGCACCTGACCGAGTGGGTAATTACGCCCGTTACCGACCAGTTTCTCGGCATTTTCAATATGAACGGCCGTTTCGGGGCCTTGTTCCTTTGCATCTCCTATGGCGCAGCCTACGGTCTGTTCCGTTTCAGGAAGCGGCGCGGCCTGAGCGACGCCCAGTCGTTCTGGCTATTCATCGGCGGCGCCCGGGTACATCTGCATCCCTCGGCGCTGCTGGACTACCGCTACTACTTCGTGCGGGCCATCCTCAAGGTTGCACTGGTGCTGCCCGTCGTCCAACTGGTCGACCCCTACATCCTGCGCTCCGGCGATTACCTGGCCTTTTTCAGCAACCTCTGGGGCGCGCGCCCGCGCCTGGGCGAAAACCTCGCACTGTCTTTGCTCTACGGGTTGGGGGTGTTCCTGCTCAAGGACTTCATCCATTACTGGGCGCACCGGGCCTTTCACTCCCGCTGGCTCTGGGCCTTTCACAAGGTCCACCATTCGGCGCCCGTGCTGGTACCGGCGACGGCGAGCCGGGTGCATTTCGTGGAAAAGATCGTCGAGAAACTGAGCACCGGCATTGGCATCGGCTTCTACGCCGGATGCTTCTGGTACCTTTGCGGCGGTGAAGTCAGCCGCTACACCCTGTTCGGCGTGACCTACCTGGTGTTCATCTTCAACAGCCTGGCGGCCAACCTGCGGCATAGCCATGTCTGGCTGTCGTTCGGCCCGCAGCTGGAACATGTGTTGAACAGCCCGGCCCAGCACCAGATCCATCACAGTGATGCCCCGCGCCATTTCAACCGGAACTTCGGCACCAACCTGTCCCTCTGGGACTGGATGTTCGGCACGCTCTATGTCACTACATCAACGCCCGAAAACATCCGCTTCGGCACCGGTGAGCAGGACCACCAGCGTTACCTGACGGTCTATAGCCTGATCGTCACGCCCTTTGTCGAAACCGGCCGTAAGGTCCTGATGAAATGCCAGCGCATGGCTGTGCTCGGCGCGTCTGGCAGGGCCGGCCGTTAGCTGATCCCGCGTTTGTTGCGAACCAGCGACCGCTCAGGCGGGGAACTGGGCTATCCAGTGCCTGGCAATCTCTTCTCGCCGGCAGATCCACACCTCGTTGTGGCCTTGCACGTAATCGAGAAAGCGCGCCAGCGCCATCGCACGACCAGGATGGCCACTGATCCGCCCATGCAGGCCCACGCTCATCATCTTCGGGTGGTGCGCGCCCTCCTGCCACAACAGGTCGAAAGCATCCTTCAGCAGCCGGAAGAAGTCTTCACCGCAGGCGAAGCCATTGGGCAGCAGATAGCGGGCGTCGTTGTTGACCAGTGTGTACGGAATCACCAGGTGGGCGGGCGAGCCTGGGAGCCAGTAGGGCAGATCATCGTTGTAGGCATCCGAGCTATAGAGAAACCCACCTTCCTCACGCAACAGGCGGCGGGTGTTCTGGCTGACCCTGCCTGTATACCAACCTACGGGGCGTTTACCGCAGATCTGCTCGATCACGTCGATGGTGAGGCGGATATGGCGCCGCTCCTGGTCTTCAGGCATGTCGCGATAGTCCAGCCAACGGTAGCCATGCCCGGCAATCTCATGCCCGGCAGCGCAGAGCGCATGGCCAACCGCCGGGGTCAGTTCCAGTGCTCGGCCAACGGCAAAGGCGGTCAGCGGCAGGCCCCTGGCGCCGAACAGCTCCAGAATGCGCCACACACCTGCGCGCGATCCGTATTCGTACATGCCCTCGACGCTCAGGTCCGGCTCCCCCACACGCGGCGGGCGGCCCGGTAGCTCATGAAGCCAGGCCTCCGACTGTGCGTCGCCATTGAGCATGCATGACTCCGCGCCCTCTTCGATGTTGAGTACGAACTGGACCGCGACGCGCGCCCCACCGGGCCATCGCGGGTGGGGTGGGTTGCCGCCATAACCGATCAGGTTGCGAGCCGACATCAGCCCAGCTCGAAGGTCGTGACGGCGAACACACGTTCGTGTGCGATCGCCGGAGGAGGGCCGAGGTACATGCATGCGCAGCCGAAAACCTCGATCATGCCCTGTTGGCGCACAAGCGCCATGGCGGCGGGGTTATTCTCGGGGGCATCCAGAAACAGCGGGCAACCTTGCGCAAATTCTGCCAGGCGCGCGTATAGGGCATTGGCTGCCAGGTCGTCATCGGCGAACAAGGGGCCGATCTTGTAGCCTTCCCGGCAGCGCCTTGCCACGCCATAGCCGCTAAGCCTGCCCTCGCGGCGGCAACCCACGGCGAGTGCATCGGCCTGGGCTATCCACCCGCTCAGAAAGGCTGCGCGCGCGGCAGGGAAGCAGGTGCGGTCGTAATCGACTACCTCATCGAACGGGAAGGTAGCCAACGGGACGATGTCCTGGTTGGCTACCTGCGAGCTCGCCGGGCATCCGGTGGCCTTGGCACGAAAACGCATGTTGCGATGGGAGAAGACGAACCCACCCTTGGCGTAGTAGTCCTGCATTGCGAACACGCCATCCATGCCAATGCTCGCGCCTGGGCGCAGGCGGGCGAGGAGTCGCTCGCGGCGTGCGTGCCAGAGGGTATTGCCCAGGCCTTGACCGCGATACTCAGGCCGGACGATGAAAAAACCCATGAAACCGAATTCGCCGTTGTAGGAAGTGATTGCACCGCCACCAATCAATTCGCCGCCCCGGGACGCTGCAATGAAGGCGGCAGGGTCCGTGGCCCAGAACAGCTCGGCATCGTGAACGCCGGGATTCCAACCCTCACGGGCAGCCCAATCGACGAGCTCGTCCAGTTCGGGACGGGTCATGTTGCGTATGACCAGCTGATTCGACACCGCGAAGTTCCCCCAGTCGCTAACAGGGCGGATGGTTCATCGCTACTCTGAACCCTTTGGGTATAGCTTCAACACGAGTATTGATCCAGGCCGTTACGACGCCTGCAGAACAGGCTCGTCGCCATTGAATGGTCCTGAGTGCCAGGGGTAGCTGTCGACCGATGCGGGTAAAAATCCTCAACCTATACTGACGCTTGAAAAGCGCCCGATATACGCATTGCAGGCCCTCCTTGCAGGGCAAGCGCATTGCCGTGAATTGCTCCAGCCCTGCCACTTTTAGGTGAGTCGTTGATCATGGATGAAGTCACTACCATGCCCGCGGATGATGTACCTGAACTTCAACCTGTGGTGCAGCGCAAGCTCGGACGCTGTCTGTTGCGTTTGCAACAATACGAACAGCTGCTGAAAGTCATAGTCGCGCATGCTGAGTTGAGCGGCCCTGTGGATCGGCTGCATGCCATCCGTGAGCAGAAGATCGCACGTACCAAGAAAAAAACCATGGGCATGTTGGTCAGGATGCTGACCGAAAGCTTTCTGATCCAGTCCCCAAAAAATGAGGAGTCACAGACGGACGCCGATGCTTGTGACCAGATCGGGTTCAGCTATCGAAACCAGTTGGAAATGCCAGTCGAGCATTATGAGGCAACGAAGGTGGTTACCAAGGCGTTGGTCGACCTGCGTAACAAGCTGGTTCACCACTTCATTGAGCATTTCGATCTCTGGTCAGAGTCAGGCTGCCAGGCTGCGGATGGTTATCTGGAGGAAAGCTACCAGACCATCAATCGGCATTGTTTGAACCTGCAATGTTGGGCCAGAACCATGGTTGAGGCACAAGTTAAAATGGCTTCGTTTATACAGAGCCAGGTATTTGAAGATGCGCTCGACGGCATACGGGAGGACGGCTCGGTCGATTGGCCTGGCAGTGGGATCTGCTCCTGTTTACGTGAGGCAGAAGCCAAGCTTGCCGAAGGTGGCTGGACTCGACTGGAAGCAGCGATCCGCTGGATTAGTGATACCTATCCGGAGCAGTCGCCCAAGCGCTACGGTTGCAATCGCTGGAGGCATGTCCTGCACGAATCACGACAGTTCGAAATACGAAAATCCCAAGCTGATAATGAACGGACTTCCGTTTGGTATCGCAGCAAGGTCAGTTGAAAGGGCAGCTGGACCGTCACTCTATTTGTCGGCGCTTAGGGAGACTGCTTCTGTTCGTTAGTTACCCTCCGCCAAGAGCCGCTCTGGGGCGAAAGCGCTCATCCACGACCGGCAGCTATCGACCCGAAGCGGTCGGTCGCGGAGGGCGGCTATCGGCCAGAAGCGGCGACCCACGTTGGCGAAGCTGAATTCAAATGACCGGAATGCGATTCAGCTTGTCGGGCAACTAATTCATACCGCTCGGACGAAACAGTTTTTGACAATTTTTTGCAGGTCTTCTGGCTCATAGCTATTAGCGGAGCAAAAAAGATTCGAGGACGCAAATTCCGAAGGTCTGGGCTTCTCTTAAGAGTTTTGCGATCATCTACTCATGGACGAACTGACATCAATTCTCTCTGCTTACGAGCAGGTGCAATCACGCAGAGCCCTCGGTGGTATTTATGCCTTAACTGGCTTTGACTACCAGCTACGCTGCTATCTGGCCGAGTTTGCAGAGTCTCTTGCTGGCGAAGGACAGGGGCTTGATGAGGCAGGCGGGCTATTTCTGGAAGCACTTTCAGATCTGGCTAAGCAAACCGAGGGGGGGCGCTTAGTCTGCATCCAAGTCAAGCGAACCTTAACGAAGGAGACTCTCAAGGATGCTGCAGCCGAGGTCGAGGCCATCGATTGCTTTCTTAGAAAACACCACCCAAGCTTGCGTGATCTGGTGAAATTCGAGCTCGTCGCGTCAAAAGGTGATGTCGCGTTGCAATGGAGAGAAATTCCGGAAAAACATGCAGCCCGTTCGATTATAGATACGCTTCTTCAAGAAGATCGGCTTTTGCCGCCACGCATCGAGCCCGACCCGTGGTGGAGAGCAATTGCCGCTGTATGGAAGCATTTGAAAGATCCCTACGGCTTCCTGCGCTTTGCGCTGGATCGTGCCTTGACTCGTGCGCCAACTGCTGCAGATGCACAGCGTATTCGTGACGATATTTGTGAGCGCTTCGCACAAGCTCGGCAGATGCACGAGCGTTCTGGGCAACTTCTGACTTCGGCAGATTTTCAATGTGTCGTTCATCCCAGCCCCTCGCTGGAAATCGGGCGTGAAATCACCCTAGCGCGACTGCGTGATCAGCAATACATGGCGCGCGCCCACCGCCTGGACGCTCTTTATGCCACGTTGCTCAAATGCAAGGATCTCAGTCAGCGCGACCTTAAGAGCGAGGCTCGCGTTTTTTGGTTGAGTGGTCGTTCCGGTGTCGGTAAGAGCGTGTTGCTACTCCAGACGGTTGAGCGACTTGTCGGGGAAGGCTGGCGGGTTTTATGGCTCAAAGGACAGGCCGAATTACTAGAGCCTGCCCTGCGTGCGATTATTGGTACGCCTAGCGAGTGGTGGCCGGATTTCATTGCTATCGATGATCTATATGATCGCGACGCTCGTGAACGGCTTGATCTTGCACGTTTGGGCGAATTCATCGACGAGCGCGGTCACCAGGCATGGCCAATGATCCTGACTTGTGGCCCAGCTGAATTTGCTGAGTCTTTTAAAGAAGATTCTGCTTTCGGTGGTTTCGAAGTTCATCGCGAAACAGTGGAAACCATTGCCGCGAGCGAGGCTGCCGAGATCGAAGCTTGGTATTGCGTTCGCACCGGCCAAGTGCCGAACCGCGGCGCTGCTTTTTCTCAGGCTTCGAAAGATGATGAGGGTCTATTCGTCTCGCTGGCAGTGGAATTGGCGCACGGCGATCTACAAGCCTTCGCAAAACGCTTTGCAGAGCGGGTTCGCCTCAACGGTCTAGAAGAAGCGCTACGCCTGCCTCTGGCAATGAATCGGCTCTACCTGCGTGCACCTTACGACTGGCTGACCGAAGATGACCGCGAAAAGCTTGCCACCTTAAATGGCGAAGGCGATTTCAGTCTGTTAGACGCGGACAACGAGTCGCAAATCGTTCGCCTGACGCATCCACATCTGGCCGATGCCCTGTATCGCTCACTACGCAAGCCAGCTAATGCTGATGCCTTTACCAACGATTTGATAGCCATCTTCCGGCGTGCGCTTGCCGACCGTAATACAGGCTTGGTTTTGCAACTGTTGCGGGTATTTTCTGCACGCGGGGAAGCTCTGACGAGTGAACGGTTGAGTATTGTGGACCGCACTCGCTTGGGACGCGAGTGTGCCAAGTTATGGACAAACGAGCAGGCGCTGCTGGCACTTGATGCGGACGGATCGGCGGAAGCCGCCACTAGTTGGGCTTGTTGGGCTGCGGCGATTCCCTGCATTGCCTCAGTTTTTGGAACAAATCTCCTCGACAATGCGCTGGCTCGCATGGAGTCAGCAAATAAGGTCTGGTCAGGTTGTTGGAGCCGTCTGGCCGGGAGCTACCCAAAGCACGACGAGCTTTTCGCTTGGGCTGCAGAGCATTTGGCGGACCCACTGAAGATATCGCACCCTACATGGTCTTTAGATTGGGAGCACTGCCTAGAGCATGATTCCGGACGTAGCTCTGTATGGCATCACATGGGGCTGGTTTGGCTGCAAAAACACTTCCGCCGCACTGATTGGCATTTTGTTTGGAAGAAACTCCTACCTGATAGCTGCAGACCAGATTGGAAAGCCGATCCTGTATTGACTCTTGGCCTTCATCGTGTGCGTGAGGAAAATGACGGAGCCGATTGGGCTTATGTATTTGGCGACCTTTATGCCCTAGCGCAACATAGCAGGCCACAACTGGATGATCTGGCTTTTTTGGGAAGAGCTTGGCTGGTCGGGCGCGAAGACCGGGCCGAGTGGAGTTTTGTCTGGCGGGCTTTGCTGACGCAGGGTGAGTCACTGCCGCAAGACATGCCGCTCGGTGGGCTGTTGCGCCTTGGTAGGGAGTGGCTGGCCGGACGCGAAGACCGGGCCGATTGGACGTATGCTTGGCGGGCTTTGCTGGCGAAGGGTAAGTCGCTACCAGAAGACATGCCACTCGGTGGTCTGTTGCGCCTTGGTAGGGAATGGTTGGCTGGCCGGGAAGACCGGGCCGAGTGGGCGCATGTCTTTCAAGAGTTGCTGGCACAGGGTGAGTCACTGCCGCAAGACATGCCGCTCGATGAGCTGCTGCGCCTTGGTACGGAGTGGCTAGCCGGGCGCGAAGACCGAGCCGAGTGGGCGTATGTCTGGCGGGCTTTGCTGACGCAGGGTGAGTCACTGCCGCAAGACATGCCGCTCGGTGGGCTGTTGCGCCTTGGTAGGGAGTGGCTGGCCGGACGCGAAGACCGGGCCGATTGGGCGTATGCCTGGCGGGCTTTGCTGGCGAAGGGTAAGTCGCTACCAGAGGACATACCGCTCGGTGAGCTGTTGCGTCTTGGTAAGGAGTGGCTGACCGGGCGTAAAGACCGGGCAGAGTGGAATTATATCTGGCAGGATTTGCTAGCGCAGAGTAAGTCACTACCAGAAGACATACCGCTCGGTGAGCTGTTGCGCCTTGGTAGGGAGTGGTTGACTGGGCGCGAAGACCGGACAGAGTGGACGTATATCTGGCGAGAGTTGTTGGCACAGAGTAAGTCCGAGTCTGAAGACATGCCGCTCGGTGAGCTGTTGCGCCTTGGTAGGGAGTGGCTGACAGGGCGCGAAGACCGGACAGAGTGGGTATTTATCTGGGAAGAGTTGTTGGCACAGAGTAAGTCGCCGCCGCACGACATGCAGCTCGGTGAACTGTTGTGCCTTGGTGCTGGGTGGCTGGCCGGGCGCGAAAACACTAAGGAATGGGGCTTTGTTTGCGAGGCGATGCTAGATCAGCGATTCCAGTCCAGTGATTTCATCGCGCAGGTCGCCACATGGCTTGAAAGTACCAAGGCCAAACCTGAATGGCCACTACTGGCGGCAAAGTTCATAGCCATAGCGCCCCACCACGCAGCATCGGCGGATTTTTCCGTGAACTTGACCGAGCGCATAAACGCCTGTCCCAATAACGGGCACTGGTTTAAAACTGTCAATATTATGAGCAATCTTACTGCCGGCATCGTGCTTCCGCCCGCAGTGCGCGATTGGTTGCAAGCCTTATATTCACGTAAAGAGTCACCGGCGTGGGGCGAAGCGTTTCGTTGTCTGGATGACTGTTTGCCGATAAAAGGCAAAGTGATAGCTGTCAAGAAAAATTATTGTTCGGTCGAGCTAGAGGTCGGGCTAGTGGCGGTATTGCCAAACAGGCACGATGGTTTTCGTAGGGCTAAAGGCTTTGAGGGTTACTTTTATGTAAGCTCGCTGAATCTCGATAGAGATTTTGTTCAGGTTTGTTTGGAGTCGCCTGCCTCTTTGATAAGTAAAAAAGTAGAAGGTCTAACCGTTGGCGGCACCTACGAAGGATATGTAACAGGCGTGAAAGACTTTGGGGTATTTGTGCGGGTTAACGGGCATAGCGGCCTTCTTCATCGCAGCAAGCTGCCTCTTAATACGGTTGTTATGGCTCACTTTCCATTGGGTAATTTAATCCGTGTTCAGATATCCAATTTTAGATCCGATGGAAAGCTTGAGCTCTCTTTGCCCATTGATTGATGAGTTGCAGATCAGTTGTTCATAGCTCTCTTGAAATGGCCACGCTGATCAAATTTATCGCTCTTAAACGGCTGCTTCTTTCCCGAGAGGCAGCTTTGGGTCGAGAGCGGCCGTTCGTGAGTGACCGCTATCTACCCATTGCGGACGTTCAAATCCCCAAGCTCGGTTCATTCAACATGACGCATCCTTTAATCTTGAGAAGCCCTGCTTCGGGTCAGAACCAGACTCCAGCAACCGACCGACAGGGCACACGCTCATCACCTAGTTGAATCGGTAACCTGTAGGCCCATGCCCGGCGAATTGCTCATGAACACTCGTAATTTATCCATCTGCGGTGCACTCAGGAAAAACGATGAGCCAGGCCGGGTTTCAAAGCTTCCAGGCCAAGTCCCGCAGCGTGCCGCACCTGCTCATCGGTATCCTGTGTTGCTAGGCGTAGCGCCTCGATGGCTCGAAGCGCGTCGTCGGGCAGCAGACCACGGTTATTCAATCCACTCACAGCATGACGACGAATGACTACGTGGGGTGAAATCAAACCGTGCAAGGCTTCGCTGACATCGGCGGCGGTGGTATTGATCTGGCCGTAGACTTCTTCAAGTGTCTCTTCAACAGCAGCCCGAAGCTCAGGACGCTGATCGAGTAGATGCTTAACGGGTGTGTAGTTAAGCACCGGTGGCTGCACGCCCCGCCGGCGGAAACCGTCGAAGTTAGCGCAAATACCCGCGACAACGACGTCGGGCGTTTGCTGCATAAGCCAGTCGAAATCCTCAAGGTAACCCAAGGCTTTTGCACTCCAGTTGCGGGTCGGTTGCTCACAGGCCTCAATCGCCTGTCGACGCAGGGCCTGGATGACGGGCTCATCAGCCATGCCGGCCAGTCCGAGAATACGCGCGGCAGTGGTAGGCTGTTTGTGCCCGTTTAGCTGCTCGATAAGCGCTGCCTGCGCGGGACGGCCGTTGGCAATTAGCCAGCGCTCTGCGTCTTCCCCCGAAATACCATCCGAACAATGTAAGCGGCTGACGTAGAACGCGACCTGCTCGGCTAGCGGCAAGGCAGCGACACCGCGCAGGGTGTTTTCAATGGCCAGTTCGACAGGGAAATTATCCTCGAATTGCTGGCGGGTCATGCTGCGCTTGGCCAAGGGCATATAGCCAGCAAAGTCATGAAAAATCACCACGAAGCCAGGCGTCACACCAGGATGCTGACTGAAATGGCGGCCCAGCGACCTGGCGGCACGGCTAACGGTGACCAGCAAGCGTTGCTCAGCCGCTTGCCATTGGCGCGGGCCAAGCCGATTGGCGTGGGCTTGCAGTTCATCATCGAGCTGCGTGAACGGCTCACCAGCGCAGATTTCCCAATCCCAGCGCCAGTCCGCCGGGTTCCACTTCACCGAACTGAAGCTTTCATCTTCCTCGTCGGGGTAGTCTTCGCAGAGTGCTTGCAAGCTGTTTGCGGCAAAGCTGGGCAGTGACAGAACCGCCTCTTCTTCTCGATAGCTCGCATGAAACGCTGCGGCGTACAAAGGGCTGCCCCCCTCATCGAGCAGCGTTTGCAATGTCTGTCTGGCGGCGTCGAACAGCGCCTGTTCCAGAGCCTTCCAATTCATCATTCAGTCCCTTGCTGACAAGTGAGTTCAGCCGAGCAGGTCGAGCATTCCCTCAAGGGTGCTTTCCAGACGGGCTAATTCAATGTGCGTTCCATCGCCACATTCAGCGATACGCAGCGCACAGTCAACGATCATCGTGAGCCCCAAAGGTACTCGATGGCCGGGGTATTTGCGCAGCGTTAGTTCGACCCGGGTCGGGCTTAGCCAGGTAATGAGATCTGCTGACCACAGAGGATCCTCGAAACCAAACACCACGTTTCCGTTTTGGGTATCTATGATTTGCGGCGGGAACAGCCAGTGCGAGTTGCCTGCTTCCCACGGGGTCGCCTGGACTTGGTAGCGACCGTCTGGGGACAAGGACAGTATTTCAATGTCGCTCATGCGCCGAACTTCGCCTCGTACCACAAGTGAACACGGGCCTGGTTGCGCACTTCCACGTTGACGCCCAGGTGCGCGCACGCCTGATGAACCCGGGCGATGACACGGTCCTCTGCCTCCCAGGACAAGTCGGCGTCGAAATAGGCGATGCCATAGTCCTTGATGCCCCTCTCCGAAGGTAGCCCGGCGCGGTGGTTCCAGAATGTCTGGAACAGGGCGCCTGCCGTCAACATGCAGTGCGGGATATCCAGCGCTGGCAGGGCGGCCAGCAATGCCCGGTTTATCGGGTTCTCGTGGATGATTGCCAGCACTTGTTCATTGGTCAGTGAATGCATGGGTACCGTCCTTGGTGGTTGCATTGCGCTGGGCTGAGCTTACCTGAATGACGCCTCGGTGATGTGTTCGTGGGAGCAGGTTTTGCCCTCGAACGGGCAGTCGGAAAAGGCCATGAAAGCGTTGGTTACATTGCTCTACGCCGTCCTGCGGTCGATGGGACCATAGTTCATGCGTGTTCCGGATCGCTGTCTTGAGCTGGCCGGGGTGCCATTGGTCGCCCGGGCTCGGCAAACGGTAGATTTGATTCGGGTTTTGTACGATGATTTTCGTATTGGCAGGGATGAGCTATGAAATTCGGCTTCAGGGAGGCCCAGCGAGCGGTGATAGCGGCGCTTGAGTCAGGGGAGTATCAACACGTTTCACGCAGGGATATCGATGTAAAGAACCTGCTGGCTACAGGGGAAGTGTCAGCCGGCGAGGTTGCCGAAGTCGTTCGCTCATGCAGGGGTATTCATCACGCCAGCACCCCTCACCATGCCGTCGCAGCCATCGAGGTGCATGTGCTCAAACGGGATGGTTGGTACATAAAGTTCTTTTTCATCGAGCCAGACACTTGGTTCATCAGCGTTCACCAGTGAGTACCCAGATCATGAAGATCTTTTTCGAAGGCGACAGAGGAAATGCGCTTTGCGAGCATTGCCAGGCAGTGGTGCCCACGCACTATGCTCGCCGGGATGTGCCGTTTAGCGATGGCCAAGGGGTGGCCAAGGACATTCTGGTGGGCGTGTGCGCTCGTTGTGATGGTGTGGTCGCCATTCCATCGCAATCCACGCCGGCCATCCGCGAGGCGCGCAAGCAGCAGCTCAAGTCGATTGAGGCGCGTTTGCCGGCGGTCTATCTGGATGTGCTCGATGCGGCCATGCATGCGGTCAGTAATGAGGCGGGGGCAAATTTGCGCAAGTTGTTTCTTGCCCACTATTTCCAACAGTTGGTGCAGGCGCAGCAGTGTGAGCAGTTGCATGCGGCGCATCAAACGTTCCTTCAGGCGCTGGATGAACAGCGAGAGCAGCGCGGGCTTGCGCGTTCCAATGTTACTCGGCGGTTGTCGATGAAGGTCAATCCGTACATGGCGGAGGACATGCTTGCGCTTCAGCAGCATACAGAGATGAACCAGACCGAATTGCTGAAGGCTGTGATCGCGCGTATTCAGGCGGATGTGCTGGAGAACCGGGATCAGGAGGTGATTCGAGCTTTGCAGCGACTGGCGCGGTTGGCGTTGTAGTGAGCATTTGAAAGAAGCACAGCGTACTGCCAAGCGCTGTGCTTCACACTCGGATCTTTGAGTCTTTTTAGAGAAACTCATATCAGTTCCTACAAGAACTAATCAGATTTTTCCCCTTCCTCGTAGTCCATTTCTGAATCATCCTTTTCAAGCCGTTTCACCATTGCGATGGAAACCTGAGCCCCCTAGTCTCGCCCTGTCGTTGCAAATTCAACGACCGGGTCTGCAAGCCTGGGGAAGTATCGAAAGCGTGCTCATCATCGAGCCGTTGGTCTGTGCCAATGGTTGTGCTTAATGGTGGCTGCGTACGGGTGACCTTCGGGTCAGCTGGGTTTTTCTCGATCTTCCCCGGTCTTGCAGGCCCGTACGTAGCCGCCACCCATTCTCTGCAAGGGATGGGGTGTGGTTTTCTCTCACGAAATCGAGATGTGACCATGCTCAAAATAGTCCCGGATCCCCCCATTTCCGACTCACCCCATCACCTGGAAGACACCCTGATCCAGGCCACGGAATACGTGCTCTGCGCCTTGTCCGTAGGCCATCACGCGATAGCCTCGCTCCCCAGATCTACCGCCACGATCATGACCCTGGCGGTCATGCATGAAATGGAGGCTGTGCGCACGCTGCTGGAGTCGGCGATTGCTCAGGTGCAGCTCCGGGGCGGGCAGCCGGTGCATACATTGCACTGATGAGCTGATTTTCAAATTTTGCCAGCCTGGGCGGTGTGGTTTTCCTGCCAGGGACTGCAACCGGGAAATCGCACTGGCCGGCAGATTCAAAAGAGGGTTTCAGATGGACAAGGAATTGGATGACGACACCGGCACACTGGGCCTGACCGTAGGCGCGGCCACGTTCCTGGATGGTGTGCTGGACGGCAAGAAACTGTTCCGCGTAGAACCGGGAAACTGCTGCGACCATGCCATCGAACAAGCGTCGGTCTTGATGGACTGCTCACGGCGAGCATCGTTTATCGGGGTGATGGACAACGAACCGGTGCTGGTCTGGGCTTCGCACTTTCTTTGCGACATGGCCAAGGCGCTGATGGATGACGCGCATATGGGCATGCGCAAGAACCGCTGACCTGCCCCGGGGCGGCGATGTTGTGCAGGCAACAGCGATCCAGCAGCTTGTTCGACCGCATGCAGCCAACATCGCCGCCAATTTCAGCTAACCCATTGAAATAAAAACACTTTAAAGCCTGGCATGTTTGCTGCTCCTGCCTCCTTGAACCCGAGGATCACCAAGGAGCCTTACCATGAGCCAAGCCCCGATCAAGTTCGCCTACTGGGTCCCCAACGTCAGTGGTGGCCTGGTGGTCAGCACCATCGAGCAACGCACCAGTTGGGACATCGACTACAACCGCAAGCTCGCGCAAATCGCCGAACAGGCCGGTTTCGACTACGCCCTGTCGCAAATCCGTTTCACCGCCGGCTACGGCGCCGACAATCAGCACGAGTCGGTCACCATCAGCCACGCGCTGCTCGCTGCCACGGAAAAGCTCAAGGTCATCGCCGCCATCCTGCCAGGCCCGTGGAACCCGGCGCTGGCGGCCAAGCAGCTGGCGAGTATCGACCAGTTCACCAACGGCCGCATCGCCATCAACGTGGTCTCGGGCTGGTTCAAGGGCGAGTTCCACGCCATCGGCGAACCCTGGCTGGACCACGACGAACGCTATCGCCGTTCCGAGGAATTCATCCGCGCGCTGAAGGGCATCTGGACCCAGGACAACTTCACCTTCAACGGCGACTTCTATCGCTTTCGCAACTACAACCTCAAACCCAAGCCGCTGCAGCAGCCGCACCCGGAGATTTTCCAGGGCGGCAGCTCGCGTGCCGCACGGGACATGGCGGCGCGCGTGTCGGACTGGTACTTCACCAACGGCAACAGCGTGGAAGGGATCAAGGCGCAGGTCGACGATATCCGCGCCAAGGCGGCGGCCAACGGCCATTCGGTAAAGGTTGGAGTCAATGCCTTCATCATCGCTCGCGACACCGAAGAGCAGGCGCGTGCGGTGCTGCAGGAGATCATCGACAAGGCCAACCCCGAGGCGGTGCGGGCGTTTGGCCAGGAAGTGAAGCATGCCGGTTCTGCCAGCCCGGAGGGCGAGGGCAACTGGGCCAGGTCCAGCTTCGAAGACCTGGTGCAGTACAACGATGGCTTCAAGACCAACCTGATCGGTACACCGCGGCAGATTGCCGAGCGCATCGTTGCGCTGAAGGCGGTGGGTGTGGATCTGATCTTGTCCGGGTTCCTGCACTTCCAGGAGGAAGTAGCGTACTTCGGCGAACATGTGCTGCCGCTGGTGCGTGAACTGGAGGCCGGGCGCAGCGTGGACAAGGCGGTAGCCTGAAGCCGGGGGCAGGGTGGGCTTGGCACCCTGCCAGTATTGTCTGATTGTCATGCAGGGGTTAGGTTGCTGGGCTCTTTTCAAGGAAGATGACCGATGAAACGGACCCTGCCGCTGGTATTCGCCTGCGCGCTTTTCCCCCTGCAAGCCTGGTCGGCGCTGGAAGTCGGCCAGTTCACCCTGGGCATGCCCAAGCCCCAGGCCATGGCCATTCTGCAGCAGCAGTTCGGTGAAGTTGAGCATTTCACCGGCTATCACTACCAGGTGCCCACCGAGTTCTTTCAGGGGAGCAACCCGAAGGGCGATTACAACCTGGGCGGTATTGCCATCACGCAAGTGAAGGCGTCGTTCAACGAGGCCGACCAGCTTCGCCAGGTGGAGGTGCGGCTGGCCAGTACCGACGAGGCGCGGGTCCAGCAACTGCTGCCGATGACCAGGCAGGCCAAGCCTGTGCCGAACAGTGGTGGCCGGCTCGAGGCGTTTTCCGCTGAAGGTGAGTTGGTGTACTGGGTGGCCAAGGACCGGGACTGGACGGTGGTGACCATCGCCGACAAGGCCAGCTCGGACCAGAACGTCAAGGCGCGGGCCAAGAGCGATGAGCGCTTTGCCCAGCTGAACCGCAAGTTCGACAAGCTGATCGAGACGGCCAAGGCGGTGGAAGGCAAGCACTGATCGACAAAGCCGTGCAGCTTTGAAGCCTTGCGCATACCATGCATTCATGGGACTGCACATAACTCATTGAATTAGCAGGGACCCTGTGGGAGCGGCTTTAGCCGCGAACACCGGCGCAGCCGGTGCCATGCACCGCGTTGGATTCTTCGCGGCTAAAGCCGCTCCCACTGGGTACGCGGACCGCTTGCGAATTCAGTTCTCTAAGCGACAGCGCAGCAGACTGCATAAGGCCAGAAACAACCCGCGTCGGTTTCAGGATGCGCCTGGTCGTTCGCACGCAACCCCCCGGCGCCACAAGTGCCATGCTTGCAGGATGCCTCGGACCAGCGCGCGCAGACGTGCGGCCGCAGGCAAGGAGGCCGCTGGTACCACGCAACCGTGACGTGGCCGGCGCGCCGCAGCAGAACACGCCGGATACCTGCCCTTACAACAATTCAGGCAGGGTCCGTGATGCCGAGGTCCGCTGTATGCCTGATGAATTGCTCCACCTGCCTGTGATCCACCGCATTCTGGCCCGTGACAAGGATACCCCCGGCGCGCTGTTGCCGATCCTGCATGCCATCCAGCACGACATCGGCTACATCCCCGATGCCGCTGTCGCCGAAATTGCCCATGCCCTGAACCTCAGCCTGGCCGAGGTGCGTGGGGTGATCAGCTTCTACCACGATTTCCGCACCACGCCACCGGCGCGCCACACCCTGCGCCTGTGCCGCGCCGAGTCGTGCCAGAGCCGGGGCGCCGAGGCGCTGGCCGCGCAACTGCGCGAACAACTGGCGCTGGACGACCACGGCACCAGCGCCGACGGCGCCATCAGCCTGCGCCCGGTGTACTGCCTGGGCGCCTGTGCCTGCTCGCCAGCGCTGGAACTGGACGGCCAGGTGCATGCGCGCCTTACCCCTGAGCGCCTGCGCGCGCTGGTCAACGCTTGCCGGGAGGACGCAGCATGCTGAAGCTGTACATCCCCTGCGATTCGGTAGCCCGTGCCGTGGGCGCCGACCAGGTCGCCGATGCCTTGCAACGTGAGGCCGAGCGCCGCCAGCTGCCGCTGGACATCCAGCGCACCAGTTCCCGCGGGCTCTACTGGCTGGAGCCGCTGCTGGAGTGCGACAGCGCGCAAGGGCGCCTGGGTTTCGGCCCGGTCACCCCGGAAGACGTGCCGTCCTTGCTCGACGCCTTTACCGGTGAACCTGGTGGCCACTCGCTGGCCCTGGGGCCGGTCGAGGACATCCCTTACCTCAAGACCCAGCAGCGCTTGCTGTTCGCCCGCGCCGGCATCACTCGCCCATTGTCGCTGGACGACTACCGTGCCCATGGCGGTTTCGCCGGCCTTGAAGCGGCCGTGGCCCTGGACGGTGCCGAGGTGGTCGCCGCCGTGCTCGATTCCGGCCTGCGCGGCCGCGGCGGTGCGGCGTTTCCGGCCGGCATCAAGTGGCGCACCGTGCGTGACGCCGGGGCCGGGCAGAAGTACGTGGTGTGCAACGCCGACGAGGGTGACTCCGGTACCTTCGCCGACCGCATGCTGATGGAAGGCGACCCGTTCCTGCTGATCGAAGGCATGATCATTGCCGGCCTCGCCGTGGGTGCCGACAAGGGCTACATCTATGTGCGCTCGGAATACCCCGACGCCATCCGCGTGCTCGACCAGGCCTTCGCCATCGCCCGTGACGCCGGCTATCTCGGCAGCGACGTGGCCGGCAGCGGCCAGGCCTTCGACCTGGAAGTGCGGGTCGGCGCCGGCGCCTATATCTGCGGCGAAGAAACCGCGCTGCTCGAATCCATCGAAGGCAAGCGCGGCATCGTCCGCGCCAAGCCTCCGCTGCCCGCGCTGCAGGGCCTGTTCGGCCTGCCGACGCTGGTGCACAACGTGCTCACCCTGGCCTCGGTACCCATCATCATGGCCAAGGGCGCGGCGTTCTACCGCGACTTCGGCATGGGCCGCTCGCTGGGCACCATGCCGTTCCAGCTGGCCGGCAACATCCGCCAGGGCGGCCTGGTGGAACGCGCCTTCGGCCTGACCCTGCGCGAGCTGGTGGAAGGCTATGGCGGCGGCACGGCCAGCGGCCGGCCGCTGAAGGCCGCGCAGGTTGGTGGCCCGCTGGGTGCCTGGGTACCGCCCAGCCACTTCGACACGCCGCTGGACTATGAAGCCTTCGCCGCCATGGGCGCGATGCTCGGCCACGGTGGTGTGGTAGTGGCCGACGACACCCTGAACATGGCCAGCATGGCGCGCTTCGCCTTGCAGTTCTGTGCCGAGGAGTCTTGTGGCAAGTGCACCCCGTGCCGCATCGGCTCGACCCGCGGCATGGAAGTGGTCGACCGGCTGATC
Organism: Pseudomonas sp. s4; assembly: GCF_046764235.1. Taxonomy (NCBI): domain Bacteria; kingdom Pseudomonadati; phylum Pseudomonadota; class Gammaproteobacteria; order Pseudomonadales; family Pseudomonadaceae; genus Pseudomonas; species Pseudomonas sp. s4. The sequence continues at coordinate 1,951,584 of NZ_CP177209.1, forward strand.
GCCACCAGCGACATGACCGAACGGCATGACCAGGCTCTGTTGCTGCGCGACCTGTGCGACACCATGCAATACGGCTCGCTGTGTGCCATGGGCGGCATGACCGCCTATCCGGTGGCCAGCGCGCTGAAGTACTTCCCCGCCGATTTCGGGCTGACCCACACGGAGGCCGCGCAGTGATCAATTTCTTCGACCCCGCTTCTGATAAAAGCAGCGACCTCGGCACCCCGGCCCGTGACAGCGAGGTACAGGTCAGCCTGAGCATCGATGGCCGTGCCATCACTGTGCCCGCCGGTACCTCGGTGATGCGTGCCGCGGCCATGCTCGGCACCAGCATTCCCAAACTGTGCGCCACCGACAGCCTCGAAGCCTTCGGCTCGTGCCGCATGTGCATGGTGGAAATCGAAGGCATGCGCGGCTACCCGGCCTCCTGCACCACCCCGGTCAGCGAAGGCATGGTGGTGCACACCGAAACCCCACGCCTGGCCGGCCTGCGCCGCAACGTGATGGAGCTGTACATCTCCGACCACCCGCTGGACTGCCTGACCTGTTCGGCCAACGGCAACTGCGAGCTGCAGACCGTGGCCGGCCAGGTGGGCCTGCGCGAGGTGCGCTACGGCTACGACGGCGCCAACCACCTGGCCGAGAAAAAGGACGTATCCAACCCGTATTTCGACTACGAGCCGAGCAAGTGCATTGTCTGCAGCCGCTGTGTGCGCGCCTGCGAGGATATCCAGGGCACCTTCGCCCTGACCATTACCGGGCGCGGCTTCGAATCACGGGTGGCGGCGGCGGGTGGTGAAAACTTCCTCGCCTCCGAGTGCGTGTCATGCGGCGCCTGCGTGCAGGCCTGCCCGACCGCGACCCTGACCGAAAAGAGCCTGGTACAGCTGGGCCAGCCCGAGCGTGCGGTCATCACCACCTGCGCCTATTGCGGCGTCGGCTGCTCGTTCCGCGCCGAAATGAAGGGCGACCAGCTGGTGCGCATGGTCCCGGACAAGAACGGCGGCGCCAACCACGGCCACGCCTGCGTCAAGGGCCGCTTCGCCTGGGGTTACGCCACCCACCCGGACCGCATCACCAAGCCAATGATCCGCAAGCGCCTGGAAGACCCATGGCAGGAAGTCAGCTGGGACGAAGCGGTGACCTACGCCGCCAGCGAGTTCCGCCGTATCCAGCTGAAGTACGGTCGCGATTCCATCGGCGGCATCACCTCCAGCCGCTGCACCAACGAAGAAGCCTACCTGGTGCAGAAACTGGTGCGCACGGCGTTCGGCAACAACAACGTCGACACTTGCGCGCGGGTATGCCATTCGCCCACCGGCTATGGCCTGAAGCAGACCCTGGGTGAGTCGGCTGGTACACAAAGCTTCGACTCGGTGATGCAGGCCGACGTGGTGCTGGTGATCGGCGCCAACCCCACCGACGCCCACCCGGTATTCGGCTCGCAGCTCAAGCGCCGCCTGCGCCAGGGCGCGCGGCTGATCGTGATCGACCCTCGGCGCATCGACCTGGTCGACTCGCCGCACGCCCGCGCCGAGCTGCACCTGCAACTGCGCCCCGGTACCAACGTGGCCATGCTCAACGCCCTGGCCCACGTGATCGTCACCGAAGGCCTGCTGGCCCAGCGCTTCATCGATGCCCGCTGTGAAACCGAGGATTTCGCCCGCTGGCGCGACTTCGTCAGCCTGGCGGAAAACGCCCCCGAAGTGCTTGGCCCGGTCTGCGGCGTGCCTGCCGAGCAGATCCGCGCCGCAGCGCGCCTGTATGCCACCGGCGGCAACGCGGCCATCTACTACGGCCTGGGCGTGACCGAACACAGCCAGGGCAGCACCGCGGTGATGGGCATCGCCAACCTGGCCATGGCCACCGGCAACATCGGCCGTGAAGGGGTAGGGGTGAACCCGCTGCGCGGGCAGAACAACGTGCAAGGCTCGTGCGACATGGGCTCGTTCCCCCACGAACTGCCCGGCTACCGGCACATTTCCAACGAAGTTGTACGCGCCGAGTTCGAGCAGGCCTGGGGCGTGACCCTGCAGCCTGACCCGGGCCTGCGCATCCCCAACATGTTCGAGGCTGCGCTGGACGGCAGTTTCAAGGCCCTTTACTGCCAGGGCGAGGACATTGCCCAGAGCGACCCCAACACCCAGCACGTCACTGCGGCCCTGCTGGCCATGGAGTGCGTGGTGGTGCAGGACATCTTCCTCAACGAAACAGCCAAGTTCGCCCATGTGTTCCTGCCGGGCAGCTCGTTCCTGGAGAAGGACGGTACCTTCACCAATGCCGAGCGGCGTATTTCGCGGGTGCGCAAGGTCATGGAGCCGTTGGCCGGGAAGGCCGACTGGGAGGCGACCATAGCCCTGGCCAATGCCCTGGGCTACCCGATGAGCTACCGTCACCCGTCCGAGATCATGGACGAGATCGCCCGCCTTACGCCTACCTTCCACCGCGTCAGCTACGCCGAGATCGACCGCCACGGCAGCCTGCAGTGGCCGTGCAACGACGCAGCGCCGGATGGCACGCCGACCATGCACATCGACCAGTTCGTACGTGGCAAGGGGCGCTTCATGCTCACCGGCTACGTGCCCACCGAGGAGAAGGTCAACAACCGCTACCCGCTGCTGCTGACCACCGGGCGCATTCTCAGCCAGTACAACGTCGGCGCCCAGACCCGGCGTACCGGCAACGTCGCCTGGCATGACGCCGACCGCCTGGAAATCCACCCGACCGACGCCGAAAGCCGCGGCATCCAGGATGGCGACTGGGTCGGCATCGGCAGCCGCGCCGGGCAGACGGTGCTGCGCGCCAAGGTCAGTACGCGGGTGGCGCCGGGTGTGGTGTACACCACCTTCCACTTCCCAGAGTCGGGGGCCAACGTGATTACCACCGACAACTCCGACTGGGCCACCAACTGCCCTGAGTACAAGGTGACGGCGGTGGAGGTGGTGAAAGTGTTCCAGCCGTCGCAGTGGCAGAAGCGCTACCAGGACTTCAGTGACGAGCAGCGGCGGTTGTTGAAGGAGCGTCGTATTGCCGAGAAAACCGAGGTGCGCCGATGAGCAGTGAGAATCTGGTCAAGATGGCCAACCAGATTGCCCATTACTTCGACAGCGAGCCAGACCGGGCGCTGGCGGTGCAAGGGATACGGCAGCATCTGCAGAGCTTCTGGACGCCTGCGATGCGCCGGCAACTGGCGGAATGGGCCGAGGCCAATGCAGGGGAGGGGCTGGACCCGAAGGTGCAGGAAGCGTTGGCCTAGCGTTTGGTGTCGAATGGGGCTGCTGCGCAGCCCATCGCCGGCAAGCCAGCTCCCACAGGTACTGCACATGACTTGAGGTCAATGTGGTCGATGTGGGAGCTGGCTTGCCGGCGATGGGGCCCTGACAGGTTGAACTCAGCCGCGGGCCAGTTCCGCCAGATGGGCAATTGCCTCCTCGCTCTTGAGCACCAGCACATCCCCCTCCAGCGAATCCAGCACCACCTCCGCGGTATTACCAATCAACGCCCCGGAAATCCCCGTGCGGCACACCGTGCCGATCACCGTTACCACGGCATCGAGCTTCTTCTCGGTATACGGAATCAGCACATCCGCCGGCCCTTCGGCCACATGCAAGCGGTCTTCGCTGATGTCGTACTCTGCCTGGAATGCCTTGCACGCCTCGCGGTAGCGCTTTTCGATGGTATCGCTCAGCTGGTACACCGGGTCCGACGCCGACAGCATCGGCGACGGATGGGCGCTGATGACGTGAAGCTCGCCTTTGGCCAGCCCGGCAATGGCATAGCCATGGTCGATGATGCTGGCATGCAGGCGGCGGTGGTCCTCGTCCTGGTTGCCCACGTCCACCGCGGCCAGGATCTTGCCGCCGGTCCACGGCCGCTCGCTCTTGACCATCAGCACGGCACACGGGCATTGGCGCAGCAGCTTCCAGTCGCTGGGGGTGAGCAGGGCCTTTTTCAGCGGGTTGTCCGGGCGGTGTTCCTTGATCACCAGCTCGCAGCCCTCGGCCTGCTGCACGTAGATGATGGTGTCGTGCAGGTTGTCGCGCCAGGCCTCCTCATGGGTGACGCTGTCGTACCCGTCATCATGCAGCTGGCTGCTCAGCAGGCTCAGCAGCGCGCTGTGGTCATGCCTTTTGTCGCACATCAGCAGGTGCAGGCGGGCGCCGGTGACGCCGGCGATCAGCTTGGCCCGGGTCAGTGCCCGGCTGTGGGCGTGCTCGGGGTCGAGGACGACGAGGATGCTGCGGACGGCTTGCATGGGCGTTAACTCCCTTCAAAGGTGGCGACCAATGCCTGACTATAGTCGGCGCTTCCCCCGCTGGCGCTTGATGTACATCAAGCATAGTCACTGGCGCCGCCCGCCGCCGCCGGTATAATCGCCGGCCCTGCCAGTTCTTTGTGGTTGCACGCTCATGTCCCTGATCCCCGAAATCGACGCCTTTCTTGGTTGCCCGACACCAGACGCCTGGATCGAAGCGGCGCTCGCCGACCAGGAAACCCTGCTGATCGACCACAAGAACTGCGAATTCAAGGCTGCCAGCACCGCCCTGAGCCTGATCGCCAAGTACAACACCCACCTCGACCTGATCAACATGATGTCGCGCCTGGCCCGCGAGGAGCTGGTGCACCACGAGCAGGTGCTGCGCCTGATGAAGCGTCGTGGCGTGCCGCTGCGCCCGGTGTCGGCGGGGCGTTATGCGTCGGGGCTGCGGCGGCTGGTGCGCGCCCACGAGCCGGTCAAGCTGGTGGATACGCTGGTGGTGGGGGCGTTCATCGAGGCGCGCAGCTGCGAGCGCTTTGCCGCGTTGGTACCGCATCTGGACGAGGAACTGGGCCGCTTCTACCACGGCCTGCTGAAGAGCGAAGCGCGCCATTACCAAGGTTATCTGAAACTGGCGCACAACTATGGCGAAGAGGCAGACATTGCCCGCCGGGTGGACCCGGTGCGCGCAGCAGAGGTGGAGCTGATCCAGTCACCGGACCAGGAGCTGCGCTTTCACAGCGGTATACCGATGGCGCAGGCCGCCTGATTCGCACCAGGCAGCCCAGGCGTCAGTGACGGCGGCCCAGCAGCAGGCCGACCACCAGCCCGAGGCCAGCGGAAATGGCCACGGTCTGCCACGGGTGGCCACCGATATAGTCCTGGGTAGCGTCCATCACCGGTTGCGCCTTGCTGCGTACCTTGTCGGCGGCATTGCGCGCCTGACGTAGCTTGAGGCTTACCTGCGCGCGCAGGGTTTCCGCCTCGTCACCCACCAGGGCGGCGCTGTCGTTCAGCAGTTTTTCCGACTCTTCGATCAGCGCTTGCAGTTCGCTGAATACCTGGTCCTTGATCTGATCGCTGTCGGTCAGCGGGGCGTTTTTCCGGGCCATGAACTCGTCCTCGTCGATGGTGTGGCTTGAACAATGGATGCCGGCGCGTCGGGAAAGTTGCGGCGGCTTTGGGCTGTTGCAGTACCTGGGTGTAAGATAGCGGCCATTTTCAAACCTGCAGGTACCTTCATGAGTTTCAATCTGGCCAACATGAGCTTCGAGGAACGGGCGCAGATCGAGGCAGAGAAGGCCCGGCTGTTCGAGCTGTGGCAGAACAACCTGGGCAAGGCCAAGGGCGAAGCGGCACGGTTGATCGCCGAGAAACCACGGCGCAAAGGCAAATGGGCCGAGTGGGTGCGCGCCGAGCTGGATGGCATGTCGCCGCCCGAATACGCCAACATGGTGCGCAGCGAAGTCAACAAGCTGATGGCCGCAGCCAGCGCCAGCCGCTGATCACACCCCGCCAGGCGCCTACCAGTAGGCGCCCTTGGGCAGGTCCAGCTTGCCCTCGTCGGTAAAGCGCACGGTCCCCAGCAGCCCGCCGGCCAGCTTGCCGCGCAGCACATAGGGCAGGCCTTGCAGCGAGTCCACCTGGCCCAGCCCATAGGCCTGGCGCAGGAAGGAAAACGCCGTGATGCTCACCGGCACCACGATCACCGCTTCGCCATAACGGCCGATGTGCCCCTGCTGGTCGCTCACCCCGGCAGCCAGCGGCTGGCCGTTCACCTCCAGGTTCAGGGCGATGCCGTTGTAGTCGATCGGCGCCTCGTTGGGGTTTTGTACCCGCATCTTCACCGCCATGCGCAGTTCCAGCTCCTGCCCGGGCAGCGGCTCGATACCGATCACGCTGATATTGACCGGGTCGCGTGCCTGGAACAGCGCACAGGCTCCCAGGCCGCAGGCCAGCAGCAGGACCAGGAACAGGCGGGCGTAGCGGTGCAGACGGGCAGCCATGGAGTGCGACCTTGCCAGAGTGGGCGAATGGGCAGTGTGGCAAATACGCGTCGGCGTTGAAAGTCACCGTCCAGATGAAAGATACTGTTTCTCATTAACGCCCGATAACTTCTCCTACTGGCCGTTCCCGAACCCATGCTGACTTCTCCCGCGCCGGGCCTGCTGGCAAGCTTCCAGGAGCACTACGACGACCTGCTTCAGTTCCTGACCCGGCGCATGAGCGACCGTCAGCGCGCTGCCGATGTCGCGCAGGAAACCTACCTGAAGCTGGTCAACATCGACCAGCAGGCGGTGCCGGTGCTGCACGCGCGCAGTTTCATCTTCCGCGTGGCCGGCAACCTGGCGATCGATGCCTTGCGCCGCGAGCAGCGCATTGCCGCCAGCCACGACGACAGCGAGCGGGCAGGTGAGGTCGCCTGCCCGGCGCCGGCCCCGGAAGCGGCCTTGCTGGCCCGGGAGCGCTTGCAGATCCTCGACCAGGCGCTGCTGCAGCTGTCCGACAATGCCCGCCAGGCGCTGTTGCTCAACCGCGTCGACGGCCTGACCCAGGCGCAGATCGCGCAGCGCCTGGGGGTTTCCGAAAGCATGGTGGCGAAATACATCGGCCAGGCCCTGCGCCATTGCCGCAACTGGCTCAAACAGGCAGGGGTGGCTGCTGCACTGGTGTTGGCCGTTGGTGTGGCGGGTTGGCAGAAGGCGCCAATGCTGCTGGCGGATTACCACACCGGGGTAGGTGAGCGACAGGTGATTACTTTGGCAGATGGCACGCGGGTGACGCTGAACAGTGCCACAGCCCTGAGCGTGGTGTTCAGCGACCGTGAGCGGCGGGTGGTGCTGGAATCTGGTGAGGCCTTGTTCGAGACCACCGATGATTCACGGCCCTTTGTGGTCGATACGGCCGGTGAGCGGGTGCAGGGGAGTGCGGCCACCTTCAGCGTGCGTCGCGATGGCCGCGTGGTATTGGCCCATGGCGAAGCCAAGGTTGGCGAACATGAACTGGCAGTAGCGGCCGATGCCGGCACGCAGATGGCCTGGCAGCGCGGCAAGCTGATCTTCAACGGCAAGCCGCTGGGGCAGGTGCTGGCGGAGCTTGAGCGTTATCGGCATGGGCGGATCGTGTTGTCCGATAGCAAGCTGGCGGCGATGCAGGTCAGCGGGGTGTTCGACCTCGATGAGCCGGAGGCCCTGTTGCGGACCCTTGAGCAGCGTTATGGGCTGAAGGTGACCTACCTGCCGTGGTTGGCCGTGGTTCATTGATTCGCCTGTGCCGGCCTCTTCGCAGCACAAGGCTGCTCCTACAGCGAACTGTGATCCCTGTAGGAGCAGCCTCGTGCTGCGAAGAGGCCGGCACAGAAATAAAAATATTTTCCATTTGGCACTGCAAGTTCCTGCAAGCCAGATCGTCGTAGTGGGACTGATCAGCAACCAATTCTCATTTACGACTTGTCAGGAAGCTCATTCGTGCCTCTGATGCTCAAGCCCTTGCACCGCCGCCGCGGTCCGCTTCACCATGCCCTGATGTCCTGCAGTGCCCTGGCCATGCTGGTCGGCCCGCTGCAGGCATTTGCCTCGACCGCCACCGAACAGGCCCAGACTCAGGCCCGCCAGGTCCAGCTCGACCTGCCGGCCCAGCCGCTGGACCACGCCCTGACGACGTTCGCCGACCAGGCCGGCCTGCACCTGCTGTACACCACCGGCGACGTCGCCGGCCAGGCCAGCCCGGCCTTGCAGGGCAGCTACAGCATCGAGCAGGCGCTGCAGCAGTTGCTGGCCGGAAGTGGCATGGTTTGGCACTTCAGCGATGCCCGCACGGTGACCCTGCGCAAGGCCGACGCTGCGCCGCAGGCGATCAATCTCAAGCCGATCGAGGTCAGCGTGGCCTCGCGCACCAGCACCGCGATCAGTGAAATCCCCGGCACCGTGTGGGTGGTCGACCAGCAGCAGTTGCGCGAGCAGATCGACAGCGGCGTCAGCCTGAAGGAAGCCATCGGCAAGCTGGTGCCAGGCCTCGACCTGGCGCCGGAAGGCCGTACCAACTACGGCCAGAACATGCGCGGGCGCAATGTGCTGGTGATGATCGACGGGGTCAGCCAGAACAGCTCGCGCGGCCTGTCACGCCAGTTCGACAGCATTTCGCCGTTCAACGTCGAGCGCGTCGAAGTGCTGTCTGGCGCCAGTGCCATCTACGGTGGTGGCGCCACCGGCGGCATCATCAACATCGTGACCAAGAAGGGCGAACCCGGCCCGGCGCGTTTCGAGACCCAGCTCGGTGCCAGCAGCGGCTTCAACAACAGCGACGACCTGGCCACCCGCTTCGCCCAGTCGATCAGTGGCGGCAACGAACGGTTCAACGCCCGCCTGGGGGTTTCCGGAGAGCAGAACGAAGCCTTCTACGACGGCGCCGGCGACCAGATCTTCATCGACAACACCCAGACCGACCTGCAATACAACCGCACCATCGACGTGCTCGGCACCTTGGGGATGCAACTGAACGACCAGCAGAGCCTCGACCTGCTGGCCCAGTACTATGACTCGGGCAACCACGGCAGCACCGGCATTTACTTCCCTAACCTGAACTACAACGCCCCATCCGACCTGGAAGACGCCGAGCTGCGCAGTGGCTACTCGTCGGACCTGGAGCCGCGCACCCGGCGCCTGCTGCTGAACGCCAACTACCACCACACCGACGTGCTGGGGCAGGACTTCTACCTGCAGGCCTCGTACCGCAAGGAAGACGACAACTTCTACCCGTTCCCGTACTACAACCGCGCCACGCCCACCGGCTCGCGCGGGGTGTACTTCGCCGCCTCGCAGCAAAACTTCGAAGTCACCAGCCTCAAGGGCCTGTTCGCCAAGCAGTGGGACGCGCTGAAGCTGACCTACGGCGTGGACCTGGACCGCGAGCGCTTCAACGCCGAGCAGACCACCTTCAACGCCCAGACGTCGTCCGAGTCGGGTGGCCTGGAGCTGGAAAAGGAAAGCAAGGCCGCACGCTACCCCAGCTACCGGGTCGATGGCGTGTCGGTATACGCGCAGCTGGACTGGCATGCCACCGATAACCTGACCCTGTCCGGCGGCGCCCGGCGCCAGCAGATGGATGTGGACGTCAGCAACTTCAAGGGTGTGCCGGGTGGCAGCAACGATTACCAGGTCAACCTGTTCAACGTCGGTGCCATCTACGACTTCAAGAATGGCCACCAGGTATGGACCAACTACGGCGAAGGCTTCGACCTGCCCGACCCGGCCAAGTACTACGGCAAGCCCGGATTGAGCGTGGCCGACAACCCGCTGGCCGGCATCAAGAGCCGCCAGGTGGAACTGGGCTGGCGCTATGCCGACCTGGACTGGGATGCCCAGGCGGCGCTGTACTACATCTGGTCGGACAAGATCATCAACGTCGATTCGCAGACGCTGACCATCAATGTGGAAGACCAGAAAAGCCGTGACTTCGGTTTTGAGGGCGCTCTGACCCGACACTTCCAGACAGGCTGGGAAGCCGGTGGCACCCTGCACCTGACCCGCTCCGAGGAGGAGGATGTCGATGGCGGCTGGATCAAGCGCGATGCCCGCTATGCCTCGTTGTCCAAGGCTACCGCGTTCGTCGGCTGGAAGGGCGATGGCCGCAGTGCGCGGCTACAGGCCAACCATGCCTTCAGCCTGAAGGACGATGCCGACCACGAGATCGACGGCTACACCACCTTCGACCTGCTGGGCAGCCAGGATACCGGCTTCGGCACCTTCAGCGCCGGCATCCAGAACCTGCTGGACAAGCAATACAGCACGGTCTGGGGGCAGCGTGCGACGCTGTTCTACTCGCCGACCTACGGGCCGGCTTACCTGTATGACTACCAAGGGCGCGGGCGTACCTACACGCTGACCTGGAGCATGGCTTACTGATTGATGTTGTCTGACCTGGCCTCTTCGCGGGCTTGCCCGCTCCCACAGGTACGGCGCCGCCCTCAGGCATTGTGAGGCCCCTGTGGGAGCGGGCAAGCCCGCGAAGAGGCCAGGTCAGGCAAACGACGCCAGCAAATCCTGCGCAAACGCCTGCTGTGCCTCGCCAACCGCTTGCGCCCGGTGCCTGGCCAGGGTAAACGGCACCACAAAGTCCAACCCCGGGTCCAGCGCCCATAACAGCCCCTCAGCCTCCCAAGCTTGCGCACAATGGCATGGCAGATAGCCAATATGCCGCCCCGACAGAATGAACGTCAGCACGCTCTCGATCTGCTCCGCCACCGCCATGCTGCGCTGGCTCTGGAACGGCTCACCGCCCTTGAGAAACCGGTACGGATGGCGCACCTGGTCCATCGCCAGCAACCGCTCCCGGCCAACACCAGCCTCACCGAACAGCACATGGCCCTTGCCGCAATACAGCCGTTGCCGCTCCTGGAACAGCGGCTGGTAGTCGAAGGCTGCCTGGTTGCCGGAAAAGTAGCTGATGGCGTAATCCAGCCGCTGCTCCAGCAACAAGCGCTCCAGCTCTGCCGGTGGCGCACTGATCAGTTCCAGCTGCACCGCCTCCTCGCGCCTGCGAAACGCCGCAATGGCCGCCGCCAGCTTCAGGCTCACCGCCTTGTCCTGGTTCTCCGCCATGCCTATGCGCACGGTCCCCAGCAGCCGCCCGGCAACGCCATTGGCCTGCTGGCGAAACTGTTCGATGTTCAGCAATAGCCCACGGGCGGCGTCCAGCAACAACGCGCCCTTTTCCGTCAGGTGAAAGCCACCTTTGCCGCGGCTGCACAGGCGGTAGCCCAGCCGCGCTTCCAGCTGCGCCATGCGCTGGCTGATGGTGGGCTGGCTCAGGCCCAGCACGCCTTGCGCGGCGCTGAAGCCACCGGCCTCGACTACAGTGACGAACAGCCGCAGCAGATGCAGGTCGGGGTCGTGCACTTGTCCGAGCATTACATTGCTCCTGATGAATGTCAGCTTTGCAAACTTGCCATTCCTGCAATGTAACCCGGCTGGCATGCTCGCGGCATCCACCCATTTGCCGAGGTGTTCGCCATGCGTCGATCGTTGTGCCTGCTGTCCCTGGTCCTGGCCTTGCCGCTGCAGGCCGAAGAAAAGGTCGTCAACCTCTACAGCTGGGCCGACTATGTCGCCCCGCAAACCCTCCAGCGCTTCGAGCGGGAAACCGGCTACAAAGTGCGCTATGACACCTTCGACACCACCGAAGTGCTGGAAACCAAGCTGCTGACCGGTGGTAGCGGTTATGACGTGGTGGTGCCGTCGTCAACCGTACTGGCCCGGGCGCTCAAGGCAAATGCCCTGCAGCCGTTCGATCCCCAGGCCATGCCCGGCTATGCCAACCTCGACAAGGACCTGCTGGCCAAGCTCGCAGAGGCCGACCCCGGCAACCGCCATGCCGTGCCCTACACCTGGGGCACCCTGGGCCTGGGGGTGAATGTGGAAGCGGTGCGCCAGCGCCTGGGTGATGTACCGCTGGACAGCCTCGACCTGCTGTTCAAGCCCGAGTACGCCAGCCGGCTGAAGGACTGCGGCATCGCCATGCCCGACTCGCCCCAGGAGGTGATCGGCGTGGCCCTGAACTACCTGGGCAAGGACCCTTACAGCCAGGACAAGGACGACCTGGCCGCCGCGCAGAACCTGCTGAGCCAGCTGCAGCCGTCGATCAGCTACGTCGCCAATGGCCGGCAGATCAGCGACCTGGCCAACGGTAGCGTGTGCCTGGCGCTGACCTACAACGGCGATGCGGCGATGGCCGCCGACCAGGCGCGTCGCGCAGGCAAACCGTTCGAGCTGATCTACCGCATCCCCCGCGAAGGCACGCTGGTGTGGCAGGACAACCTGGTCATTCCCAAGGACGCCCCGCACCCCGAGGCCGCGCGGGCGTTCATCGCCTTCATGCTCAAGCCCGAGTCGGTCGCCGCGCTGACCAACACGCTGTTCTTCGCCAACGCCAACCAGGCGGCCACGCCGCTGGTGGACGAAGCAGTGCGCAACGACCCGGACATCTACCCGTCGGCCGCGGTGCGCCAGCGCCTGTATGCCGACCGCAGCATGGCCCTGGCCGACCTGCGCCAGCGCAACCGCCTGTGGACCGCGTTCCGCAGCCGCCAGTAACCGATAACGACAAAGGAGCTCGACCGTGGAGCAAGCCGTAAACAACGACCAGGCCATGACCCGCGACAGCCTGTATGGCACCGCTGCGGAAAGTACCTACGCCGGTATTACCAGTTTCTCTCGCCGCCGCTACAGCCGCGACCTGCGTGGTGTCGATGTGGTGGTCAGTGGTGTGCCGTTCGATACTGCCACCAGCAACCGCCCCGGTGCGCGCTTCGGCCCGCGGGCGATCCGCGCCGCCTCGGTGCAGCAGGCCTGGGCCCGGCACTGGCCATGGGCGTTCGACCCGTTCGACCACCTGGCGGTGATCGACTATGGCGATTGCGCCTTCGACAGCGGCACCCCGCAGTCGGTACCGGACAGCATCGAGGCCCATGCCACGCATATTCTGGAAGCAGGCTGCGCCATGCTCACCCTGGGTGGCGACCACTTCATCAGCTACCCGCTGCTCAAGGCCCATGCCCGTCGCCATGGCCCGCTGGCGCTGATCCACTTCGATGCGCACAGCGACACCTGGCCGGACGAGGAAGGCAAGCGCATCGACCACGGCACCATGTTCTGGCATGCCGCCCGCGAAGGCCTGGTGGACCCGGCCAGCTCGGTGCAGATCGGCCTGCGCACCACCAATGACGACAGCCAGGGCTTTGCCATCCTCGACGCCCGCCAGGTGCACCGGCAGGGCACCGAGGCGGTGATCGCGGCGATTCGCCAGCGGGTGGGCGAGCGGCCGGTTTACCTGACCTTCGATATCGACTGCCTCGACCCGGCGTATGCGCCCGGTACCGGCACGCCGGTGTGCGGTGGGCTGAGCACGGTGCAGGCGCTGGAGATCCTTGGCGGGCTGCGCGGCATCAACCTGGTGGGCATGGACCTGGTGGAGGTGGCGCCAGCCTATGACCATGCCGACATCACCGCGCTGGCCGGGGCGACCCTGGCGATGGAAATGCTGTGCCTGTATGCGGCGCGGCACAAGGTGGACAAGGGCCAGTAATTCGGCGTCCGTAGGGGGGTTGTGGGAGCGGCCTTGTGTCGCGAAAGGGCTGCGCAGCAGCCCCCAAGGCCCATACTGAAACATCAGGAATCATCTCCACCCGCATTCACACTTTTGCCGCGAACCCTTCGCGCCTTAGGCTATCAAACCCACCAGGCGCGGCATTTTCGTACAGGAGGTGAAGCATGACCCCGACCTTGCCCATCCTGGCCCTCGGCCTGGTGCTGTGCCTGCCCGCGCAAGCGGCCCCCGAGCCGCCCTTGCAACTCGCCGCCGGCAACAACAACCCCTACAACAGCCCGATCCAGCGCGCCAACCCCAACAGCCGACAGGGCAGCATGCCGGCCACGCCTCCCGTGCGCGGCCCGTCCACCGACCCGTACCAGCGCACGCCCACCCTGGACAACCGCGGCATCGGCAATGGCGACAACCTGCGCCGCCAGCAACAAACCCCGAACCTGGAGCCCAGCCGACCACCCCGCGACAACCCGCGCGCGCCATGAGCGGCCTACGAAAGGAATCCTGCATGCTTCGAGCACCCTGGCTTGTAACCCTGACCGCCGCCGCAGTCCTGCCCCTTTTGGCGCAGGCGGCGGCCGAACAGCAGTTTCGCAGTGAAGAAGGCACCTTGACCGTCAGCACCCTGGCCGACGGCCTGCGCAATCCCTGGGCCCTGGCGTTCCTGCCGGGCGGCAAGGACATGCTGGTCACCGAGCGTGCCGGCAACTTGCGGGTGGTCAATGCCGAAGGCAAGGTCGGCCCGCCGATCAGCGGTGTGCCCAAGGTCTGGGCCGAGGGCCAGGGCGGCTTGCTGGATGTGGTGCTGTCGCCGGAGTTCGCCAAGGACCGCACCGTCTACCTGTCCTACGCCGAAGAGGGCAGTGACGGCAAGGCCGGTACGGCGGTCGGCCGTGGCCAGTTGTCCCAGGACCGCGCCCGGCTGGAAAACTTCAACGTCATCTTCCGCCAGCAGCCCAAACTGTCGGAGGGCAACCACTTTGGCTCGCGTCTGGTGTTCGACCGCGACGGCTACCTGTTCATCGCCCTCGGTGAAAACAACCAGCGCCCGACTGCCCAGGACCTGGACAAGCTGCAAGGCAAGATCGTGCGTATCTTGCCGGACGGCGAAGTGCCCAGGGACAACCCCTTCGTCGGCAAGGACAATGTGCGGCCGGAGATCTGGTCGTTCGGCCACCGCAATCAGCAAGGCGCCGCACTCAACCCCTGGACCGGCAAGCTGTGGACCCACGAGCATGGCCCGCGCGGCGGCGACGAGATCAACATTCCCGAACCCGGCAAGAACTATGGCTGGCCGATTGCGACCCACGGCATCAACTACTCGCTGCTGCCGATCCCCGAGGCCAAGGGCAAGCATGTACAGGGTATGGTCGACCCGCACCATGTATGGGAGAAGTCGCCGGGTATCAGCGGCATGGCGTTCTACGACAGCCTTAGGTTCAAGGCCTGGGACCACAATCTGTTCATTGGCGCGCTGGCCACCCAGGATCTGATCCGCCTGCAACTGGATGGCGACAAGGTGGTGCATGAAGAGCGTTTGCTGGGTGAGCTGAAGGCGCGTATCCGCGATGTGCGGGTGGGGCCGGATGGCTACCTGTATGTGCTGACCGATGACAAGGACGGCGCGCTGCTGAAAGTTGGATTGGGAGATAGCTGAGCCAAAGTCACTTGCACCGGCCTCATCGCCGGCAAGCCAGCTCCCACCTCGACCGCATTGGCCCCAAGCCATGCGCTATCCCTGTGGGAGCTGGCTTGCCGGCGATGAGGCCGGTGCAGATAATGCCGCATGGCTATCGATCCCCATTCCCTCTACCAGCAGGCCCTGACCACCCAGGGCTATGTCGCCGACCCCGCCCAGGCCCGCGCCGTCGAAGCCTTGCAGGCCTGTTTCCAGGCCGTCGAACAGGGCCGCCCCACCCAGGGTATCTACCTCTGGGGCCCGGTCGGCCGGGGCAAGACCTGGCTGATGGACCAGTTCCACCGCTGCCTGCGGGTACCCAGCCGGCGCCAGCACTTCCATCACTTCATGGCCTGGGTCCACCAGCGCCTGTTCCAGCTCAACGGCACCGCCGACCCGCTGCTGGCGCTGGCCGGGGAACTGGCCGGGCAGATTCGCGTGCTGTGCTTCGACGAGCTGTTCGTCAACGACATCGGTGACGCGATCATCCTCGGCCGCCTGTTCCAGGTACTGTTCGACCAAGGCGTGGTGATTGTCGCCACCTCTAACCAGCCACCCGAGCAGCTGTACCGCGACGGTTTCAACCGCGAGCGGTTCCTGCCGGCCATCGCCGCCATCCAGCGGCACATGCAGGTGCTGCCGGTAGCCGGCGAGCAGGACCACCGCCTGCACCCCGGCGCCGAGCGCCAGCGTTACTGGGTGGCGCAAGCGGGGCAGGCCAGCCAGCTGGGCGAGGTGTTCCGCCAGCTCAGCCCCGGCGACGAAGGCCACGATCAGCCCTTGGCGATCGGCTCCCGGCAGGTGCAGGTGGTGCGGCGCAGCGCGCAGGCCATCTGGTGCCGTTTCACCGACCTGTGCGAACAGCCGCTGGCGGCCATGGAGTTCATGGCCCTGTGCGACCGGTTCCCGGCCATCCTGGTGTCGGGCATTCCGGCGCTGGGGGGTGAACAGCGGGCCGGGCGTATTGCCCGGGGCACCGAGGATGCTGCGGCGCGGGTGGCAGCGGGCGACCGCGAGCTGCCGGCGCTGTCGCCCAAGGACGACGCGGTGCGCCGCTTCATAGCCCTGGTCGACGAATGCTACGACCGCCGGGTGGCGTTGTACCTGGAGGCACAGGTGCCGCTGGATGCCCTCTACACTCAAGGGTATCTGGCGTTCCCGTACCAACGGACCCTGAGCCGGCTACGGGAGATGCAACTGCAACGCTTCGCCTGAAAAGGAGCCGAACCATGGAGCCGCTGTCGCATCATCTGCTGACCCAGGCCTACAACAATGGCTGGGCCAACCACCGTCTGTACAAGGCCTGCCTGCAACTGACCCAGGACGAATTCGTCGCCCCCCGCTGCAGTTTTTTCCCGTCGATCAAGGCCACCCTCAACCACCTGCTGACGGTGGACTGGTTCTACCTGCACATGCTCGAGTGCGAGCAGCGTGGCGAGCAGCCCGACGCCGACGGCGAGCGCTTCTTCGACCCCGAACAGCCGTTTGCCACCTGCACCGACCTGCACGCCGAACAGGCCCAGGCCGATCACCGGCTGATCGCCTATTGCCGGGGCCTGCGCGATGGTGAGCTGGCGCGCTATGTGAGCATCGTGCGCCCCGAGCGGGTACAGCGCGAGCAACGGCTGCGGTTGTTGGCGCACCTGTTCGAGCACCAGATACATCATCGTGGGCAGGTGCATGCGATGCTCAGTGATACGGCAGTGAGGCCGCCGCAGCTGGATGAGTTTTTCTGCGAGGAAGAGGCGAGGTTGCGGGTGGCGGATTTTGCCGAGCTGGGCTGGACCGAGGAGCAGGTCTGGAAGATGTGACGGGCCAAAGGGGCTGCTGCGCAGCCCATCGCCGGCAAGCCAGCTCCCACCTCGACCGCGCTACGCTCAAGAGCTGGGCAGCTTCCACAGGTGTTGAACAAAGCTTGAGGTTGATGCGGTCAAGTGGGAGCTGGCTTGCCGGCGATGGGCCGCAAAGCGGCCCCCAAATTAGATCTAGCGCCCTAACCACTCGACCAGCGTACGGTTGAACCGCACCGGCTCCTCGATCTGCGGCGCATGCCCCATGCCTTCAAAGGTAATCAGCTCACCCTTGGGGATCAGCTTGGCCACCTGCGGCCCCAGCACTGCATACTTGCCCAGCTTCGCTTTCACCTCCGGCGGCGCGATATCACTGCCGATGGCCGTGGTGTCCTGGTCACCGATCAGCAGCAGGGTGGGCATCTGCAGGTCCTTGAACTCGTGGTACACCGGCTGGGTGAAGATCATGTCGTAGATCAGCGCCGAGTTCCACGCCACTGCTTCATGCCCCGGCCCCTTGTTCAGGCCCACCAGCATCTGCACCCAGCGCTCGTACTCCGGCTTCCAGCGCCCGGCGTAGTAGGTCTTGCGCTCATACTCGCGCACGCCGTTGGCATCCAGCTTGAGCTCGCGCGCATACCACTGGTCCACCGTGCGGTAGGGCACGCCCAGGGCTTTCCAGTCTTCCAGCCCGATGGGGTTGACCATCGCCAGGCGCTCCACCTGCTGCGGGTACATCAACGCATAGCGGGTGGCGAGCATGCCGCCGGTGGAGTGGCCGAGCACGATGCTTTGCTTCACCCCCAGCTGTTCGAGCAGGGCATGGGTATTGCTCGCCAGTTGCTGGAAGCTGTACTGGTAATACGCCGGCTTGCTGGAGCTGCAGAAGCCGACCTGATCGGGGGCGATGACCCGGTAGCCAGCCTTGCTCAAAGCATCGATGGTGGTTTCCCAGGTGGCGGCGCAGAAGTTCTTGCCATGCATCAGCACCACGCTGTGACCGTTGGCCTGGCCCTGGGCGGGCACGTCCATGTAGCCCATCTGCAGGGCCTGACCCTGGGACTTGAAGTCGAAATGCTTGAGCGGATGCGGGTAGCTGAAGCCTTCCAACTGAGGACCGTAGGTGGGCGATTCGGCGGCGATGGCCGAACTGCCGGCGAGGCAGGCCAGGGCCAGGGCGGTTGCGCGCAGCATGGGGGCACTCCGTGTAGGGCCATGTAGGAAGGGGCGACTGTAGCAGTCAGTGGACCACGCGGAACGTGAAAGGTGTTACCAGGCGTGAAACCAGCCCAGGGTAATCATCGCCAGCACCCCATAGCGGCCGGCCTTGGCCAGGGTCACCAGCAGCAGGAAGCGCCAGAACGGCTCACGCATGATGCCGGCGATTAGCGTCAGCGGGTCACCGATCACCGGCATCCAGCTGAGCAGCAACGACCATTGCCCCCAGCGCTGGTAGCGCTGCTGCGCGCGCTCCAGCTGGGCAGGGCTGAACGGGAACCAGCGCTTGTCACGCAGATGCTCGATGGCCCGGCCCAGCACCCAGTTGACCACCGAGCCCAGCACATTGCCCAGGGTCGCCACCAGCAGCAGGGTGGCCCAGGCCTCGGGCTGGCGCAGCAAAAGGCCGACCAGCACGGCCTCCGATTGCAGCGGTAGCAGGGTGGCGGCGCCGAAGGCGCTGAGGAACAGCGCCCACAGGCTGAGCATCAGTAGTTGGCGACCACGGTGTCCTTGCCGTCCTGGGTCACGCCGATGACCTGGTAGGCATCCTTGTGGTCACCCATTTCCATGCCGGGCGAGCCCATGGGCATGCCCGGCACGGCCAGGCCCTTGAGGTCGTTGCGCTTGGCCAGCAGGCGCACCTGCTCGGCCGGCACATGGCCTTCGACGAACTTGCCATCGATCACCCCGGTATGGCACGACGCCAGGCGTGGCGCCACGCCCAGGTGTTGCTTCACCTCGCTCATGTTCGGCTCGACATGGTCGTTGACGGTGAAGCCGTTGTCGCGCAGGTGGCTGATCCAGGCCTTGCAGCAGCCACAGTTGGGGTCGCGGTAGACGTCGATGGTCTCGGCAGCCTGGGCCAGGCCGGTGATGGCCAGCAGGCCCAGGGGCAGCAGGTGTTTACGCAGCATCATGAAACACTCCTTCAAAAACGTGGGCGGATACCGGCGACCAGGCCTGTGCCTTGCTCGCGCCCGGTGTCGTTGCGGCCCCAGGGGCGGTCCGGTATCCAGCGGTTGGCCAGCAGCATAGCGCAAGCGGCCTTCAGGCGCAGCGCGGCCTGTTGCCCTTCACCAGCGTTGCCAGGCAGCCAGTCTACCTGCCAGGTACTGGTTCCGGATGCCGGCCTGTCATCACGCTGGCTAACGTGCGGCACACCTATCTGAGAGCCTGCTTGATCATGACCCTACCACTGGACTGCCTGTTGTACTCCAAGACCAATCTGATCGGCATCGGACCAAACCTGTCCGAAGAGGAACGCCTGGACGTGCAAACGTTGCTGGACCATGCCGATGAGTTCGCAAGCCGCTTTCTCGACCGGGACGAACTATGGAAAAGCTGGTTCGACCGCTTCCGCAATCGCCTGGAGAAACATGGCTGCGTAAGGACGGCCGCCCTGGAGTTACCGCCCCAGGTCATCAGGGACCATGACGATTTCGATACCAGGCTCGAGCCCATCGGCACAGGCAGCACACCGACGCTGTTGGCCCAACTGGCGCGCGCATCCATGCAGGAACTGCGAATCAGTGCACACGCCAGCAAGTTCCTGCAGTCGGGTTGGCAGAACGACGTCGCCTCATCCTTTCTGATCACACCCTGCCAGAAGGACGAGGAGGGCCAGATCCATCTGGCGGTCTACTCGTTTCGCTTCAATGGCACCGTGGAGATGCGCGACTTCGGATTCTGGAGCGAGACCCAGCGTGACATCGTCGTGTGGAACACCGGCACTGTTTATCGTTTTGACGTGGAACGTTTTGCCGGTTTCCGTCAGCAGATTCGTAAAGAGTTGGGCGACCGACGGCTTGGTGCCGTTACCAGGATCGAGCTCTAGCCACAGCCACCTTGCTCAAGCTGGCAGGTCACGCATCAGCAGGCCATATGCCAACGGCACCTGCTCGGGAACAGGAAGGTAGATGGTGTGGCCATCGCCTGGGGCGACCTGAAGCGGTTGCTGCTGGCCGTTGCTCATGTGCTCGAGATCGAAGTGGTAGTTGCCGCGCGGGGTCATCAGTTCCAGGTGGTCGCCCACGGCGAAGCGATTCTTCACCTTGACCTCGGCCAGGCCGTCGACGCGTGCCCCGGTCAGCTCGCCAACGAACTGCTGGCGCTCGGACACCGAGTTACCGCGCTGGTAGTTCTGGTATTCGTCGTGCACATGGCGGCGCAAGAAGCCTTCGGTGTAACCGCGTTGGGCCAAGGATTCGAGGTTGTCCATCAGCGAGCGGTCGAATGGTCGCCCGGCCACCGCATCGTCGATCGCCTGGCGGTACGACTGCACGGCGCGGGCGCAGTAGAAGTGCGATTTGGTACGGCCTTCGATCTTCAGCGAGTGCACGCCCATGGCGGCCAGGCGCCCGACGTGCTGGATGGCGCGCAGGTCCTTGGCATTCATGATGTAGGTGCCGTGCTCGTCTTCGAACGCCGGCATTTCGGTGCCGGGGCGGTTGCTTTCCTGCAGCAGGAATACCTGCTCGGTCGGTGCACCCAGGCCCAGGGTCGGCTGCACTTCGCGCACGATGTCGCCGGTGGCGTTCTCGGTGGCCGGTGTGGCGTCGTACTTCCAGCGGCAGGCGTTGGTGCAGGTGCCCTGGTTGGCATCGCGCTTGTTGAGGTAGCCCGACAGCAGGCAACGGCCGGAGTAGGCCATGCACAGGGCACCGTGGACAAACACCTCCAGCTCCATGCCCGGCACCTGCTGGCGGATTTCCTCGATCTCTTCGAGCGACAGTTCGCGCGACAGGATTACCCGGCTCAGGCCCAGTTGCTGCCAGAATTGCACGCTGGCCCAGTTGACCGTGTTGGCCTGCACCGACAGGTGCACCGGCATTTGCGGAAAGTGCTGGCGTACCAGCATTATCAGGCCTGGGTCGGACATGATCAGCGCGTCCGGTGCCATCTCGATCACCGGCGCCAGGTCCTTGAGGAAGGTCTTGAGCTTGGCATTGTGCGGGGCAATGTTGACCACCACGTAGAAGCGTTTGCCCAAGGCATGCGCCTCCTGGATGCCCAGGGCCAGGTTGGCATGGTCGAACTCGTTGTTGCGCACCCGCAAGCTGTAGCGTGGCTGGCCGGCGTAGACCGCGTCGGCGCCATAGGCGAAGGCGTAGCGCATGGTCTTGAGGGTGCCGGCGGGGGCCAGCAGTTCGGGCTTGGCGATAGGGTTCATGTGCGCACCGGAGCAAAAGGCGCGGATGCTAGGGCTGGCAGATACGGCGCGTATTGATTTGCATCAAGGAAATGGCGGCACTTTTGCCAAGGCGCGGTGCACTAATAACGCATAAGCCATGCGAGGACCCGCGATGAACCAGACCGCCCTGCAGAACAAAGCCCTGGCAGTACTGCTGGCGCTGGTGACCATTGCCTTCATCTGGATCCTGCTGCCGTACTACGGTGCGATCTTCTGGGCGGTGATACTCGGCATCCTGTTCGCCCCGCTGCAGCGCCACCTGCTGCTGCGTTTCGGCCGAAGGCGCAACCTGGCTGCGGCGGCCACCTTGCTGGTGTGCCTGCTGGTGGCGATCCTGCCGGTGATCATCACCAGCGCGTTGCTGGTGCAGGAGGGAGCCGCCCTGTACCAGCGCATCGAGCACGGGGAGCTGGATATTGCCGGCTATGTCGAGCGCGGCAAGGACATGCTTCCGGCGTTTGCCCAGCAGGGCCTGGACAGCATGGGCATGGGCAACCTCGACGGGCTACGCGACAAGATCAGCAAGTGGGCCACCCAGGGCAGCCAGGTGCTGGCCAGCCAGGCGTTCAACTTTGGGCAGGGCACGTTCGAGTTCGTGATCAGCTTCGGCATCATGATGTACCTGTTGTTCTTCTTCCTGCGCGAAGGCGCGGATGTCGCCCGCCAGGTGCGTCTGGCAGTGCCGTTGCCCGAACACCAGAAGCGCCGTTTGCAACTGAAGTTCAACCGTGTGGTGCGGGCGACGGTAAAAGGCAACGTGCTGGTGGCCATTACCCAGGGGGCGCTGGGCGGTTTCATTTTCTGGGTGCTGGATATCCCGAGTGCGCTGGTATGGGCGGTGCTGATGGCGTTTCTGTCGCTGTTGCCGGCGGTGGGGGCGGGGATCGTGTGGGCACCGGTGGCGGCGTATTTCCTGCTGACCGGTGCGATTTTGTCGGGGGTGATACTGACCGCGTTCGGTGTGCTGGTGATCGGTCTGGTGGACAACTTGTTGCGGCCGATCCTGGTGGGCAAGGACACGCGCATGCCGGACTACCTGATTTTGGTGTCGACGCTGGGCGGGCTGGCGGTGTTCGGGCTCAACGGCTTCGTGATCGGGCCGTTGATCGCGGCGCTGTTCGTGTCGAGCTGGGCGATCTTCGCGGCAACCAAACCCCGGGTGCAGTTGCCGGAGTAGGGGCGGGCCTTGCTGGGGCTGCTTTGCAGCCCATCGCCGGCAAGCCAGCTCCCACAAGTACAGCGTTGTTCTCAAGATTGTCGCTGGACCTGTGGGAGCTGGCTTGCCGGCGATGGGCCGCAACGCGGCCCCCATGGCCGGGTCAGGATGTTTGCGGCATCTCACCCTTGGCCAGGCGCCGGTTGATGTCGGCGATCACTTCGGGCAGTTCGTTGATGGTGTCGATCAGGTAGTGCGGGCGGGAGCCGGCGAACAGGGCGTGGATGCGCTGGCGCTCGCTTTCCAGCTTCTCGGCGCTCAGCGCGCGGTAGCCTTCCCAGGTCAGCCCCAGGGCATTGCCCGAGCACACCAGGGCCACGGTCCACATGCCGGCACGGCGGCCTTCGAGAATGCCCGGCACGGTATCGTCGACCTTCACGCACGCCGCCACGTCGTCGATACCCAGCGCGATCACGTTGGCCAGGGCCTGGGCCGGCCATGGGCGGCCGTTCGGGGTTTCGTCGGTGGCCACCACATGGTCGGCCACGTAGCCGTTCTGCGCGGCCAGCTCCACCACCTTGTCCATCACCACCTTCGGGTAGCCCGAGCAAGAGCCGATCTTCAGGCCGTCCTGGCGCAGCCCGGTGAGAGTGTCCAGGGCGCCGGGGATCAGCGCCGAGTGCACGGCGATCTTCTCGATCTGCAGCGGCATGAAGCGGTTGTAGATGGCGGTGACATCATCGTCGGTCGGGGTACGGCCGAACACCTTGCGGTAGCGCTCGGCAATTTCCGGCACATCGCACAGGGTGCGGATGTGGTCCCACTTGCCCATGCCCATCGGGCCACGGGCTTCTTCGATGGACACCTGCACATCGAATTCGGCAAAGGCTTCGACAAAGATCTGGGTCGGGGCGAAGGAGCCGAAGTCGACCACGGTGCCGGCCCAGTCGAGGATGGCGGCTTGCAGCTGGGTAGGGTTGCTGTAGTTCATGTGCGCTTGTTCCTGAAATTGGGTGGGCAAAGGGTCAGATGTCCAGCACTTCCATTTCCCGCAGCACCTCGGCCACGGCATTCACGGCGGCCTGCATGCCATCCGCTCCGACCACGCCGATGCAGCCGACACGGAAGGTTTCCACCTGGGTCAGCTTGCCCGGGTAGAGGATGAAGCCCTTGGCCTTGACCCGCTCGTAGAAGTCCTTGAACTGGTAGCGGGGATCGTTCGGTGCGTGGAAGGTGACGATGATCGGCGCCTGGATCTCGGCGGGCAGGAAGCTGCGCAGGCCGATGGCGGCCATGCCGTCGAGCAAGGTCTTGCAGTTGTCGGCATAGCGCCGGTGGCGTGCCGGCAGGCCTCCCTCCTCGTTGTATTGCTGCAGCGCTTCGTGCAGGGCAGCGACCACGTGGGTCGGCGGGGTGAAGCGCCATTGGCCGGTCTTGGCCATGTAGGTGTGCTGGTCGTGCAGGTCCATGGCCAGCGAGTGGGCGTTGCCTTCGGCAGCGGCCAGGGCGGTTTTCTCGGCAAACACGAAGCCCATGCCAGGTACCCCTTCCAGGCATTTGCCGGAGGCGGCGATCAGCGCCTCGAAGGGGATGGCGCGGGCATCGATCGGCAGTGCGCCGAACGAGCTCATGGCGTCGATGATCAGGCGCTTGCCGTGGCCTTTGACCACTTGGGCGATCTCGGGCAGCGGGTTGAGGATGCCGGTGCTGGTTTCGCAGTGGATCAGCGCGACATGGGTGATGGCCGGGTCGGCGGCCAGCAGGCGGTCGACGTCGGCGGCGGTGGTCGGCTGGTCTTCGGCGGTTTCGAAGGTGCTGTAGGCACGGCCCAGCACTTTGCAGATCTTCGCCAGGCGCTGGCCATAGGCGCCATTGATCAGCACCAGGACCTTGCCGTCACGCGGCACCAGGGTGCCGATGGCCGCTTCCACGGCGAAGGTGCCGCTGCCTTGCAGGGGCACGCAGTGGTGGCTGGCGCTGCCATCGATGATGGCCAGCAGTTGCTCGCAGACACTGGCAGTCAGTTGGTTGAAGTCGCGGTCCCAGGAGCCCCAGTCCACCAGCATGGCTTGGCGGGTGCGGATTGATGTGGTCAGGGGACCGGGGGTCAGCAGAATCGGGGCGTTGCTCATTCCGTTATTCCTCACAAGCGGTGGGCTGAAACTACGGGGCCTAGGTTGCAATTGGCGCTGTCATCAATCAAATTGTTTGTTGTTATCCGAGCTATAAGTAAGGCCGATAAATATGAACCTGTTCCAGTTGCGTGCCTTCGATGCCGTGGCCCGTGAGGGCAGCTTCACCCGTGCCGCCGCACGCCTGTTCATCAGCCAGCCGGCAGTGACCGGGCACGTGAAGGCGCTGGAGGAGCACTACCAGATCACCTTGCTGCGGCGTACCGCGCGGCGGGTTGAGTTGACCGAAGAGGGCACCCGCCTGGCAGCCATCACCCGCGCCATGTTCGGGCTGGCCGAAGAGGCGCAGGCCATGCTCGAGGCTAATCGCCAATTGCTGACCGGGCGCCTGGAGGTGGCGGCCGATGGCCCGCACCGGGTCATGCCGATGCTGGCGCTGCTGCGCGAGCGCTACCCGGGCATTACCGTCAACCTGCGCTTGGGCAATGCCCAGGAAACTTTGGCGGCATTGCTCAGCGAACATGCCGACGTGGCCGTGCTGACCGAGATCGAGCCGCGCAAAGGCCTGCATTTGCAGAACCTGTGCGAGTCGCGGTTGTGCGCCTTGCTGCCGGCGGGGCATGCCTGGGCCAGCGGCGAAGGTGATTTGCCGCTGGCCGAGCTGCACCAGCAGATCATGGTGTTGCGCGAGCCCAGCTCCACCACCCGGCGCACCTTCGACAAGGCCTGCAGCAAGGCCGCCGTGCAACCTCGGGTGCTGCTGGAGCTGGATAGCCGCGAGGCGGTGACCGAAGCGGTGGCCTCGGAGCTGGGCATTGGCGTGGTGTCGTCCACCGAAGTCGCCAATGACCCGCGGGTAGTGGCGCGCCCGCTGGCCGGTGACGGCCTGGTCAACCAGCACCTGATCGGCTGCCTGGAGCGCCGCCGTGAGCTGCGCCTGATCCAGGCGTTCCTCGGCCTGGCGGCAGGGCTGTGATGGCTGTTTTCAACGGGGCGGCCTAAGATGGCCGGCATTGAGCCGACAGGACCGTTGATGAGCGAGAAAGACACCATTTCCATGCAGCTGGTACGCGAGGCGCTGTTGCAGACCTGCCCCGCTGGCGAGCCCGATATCGGCTTGCTGGCCCGGGCGGGTATCGCCGTCGAACAGCTGCACCTGCCTGCGGCGCGAGTCAGCGCCGAGTCCTATGCCCGGCTCTGGCGCCTGCTGGCGCGGCGCTGCAACGATGAGTTCTTCGCCATGGACCCGCGCGGTCTGCGCAGCGGCAGCCTGGCGTTCATGTGCCGTGCCAGCATGGGCCAGCCGACCCTGGGCGCTGGCCTGGAAACCGCGCTGGCGTTTCTGTCACTGATGCTTGAAGACCTGCAGCCAAGCCTGGTGCGCCAGCAGGGCCTGGCCGAAATCGTCATCAATGAACCGCGTGACACCCCGCGCCGCGCTTTCACCTATTTCACCTTCTGGATGATCGTGCACGGTGTGACCTGCTGGCTGGCCGGGCGACGTATCCCGATCCTGGCCATCGATCTGCGCTGTGCCGAACCGCCGTTCTGCGATGACTACCGGGTGATGTTTTCGGAAAACCTGCAGTTCGAGCGCCCGCGCACACGCATGATCATCGCTGCCGAATGCCTTGAGCTGCCGCTGCGGCGCAGCGAAGAAGAACTGCAGCGTTTTCTGGCCGAGGCGCCGGGCAACATCCTGGTCAAGTACCGTGACCCGGCCAGCCTCGGGCGGCGCATTCGCACCGACCTGCTGCGCCTGGATCCGGGGCAGTGGCCCGATGGTGACAGCCTGGCGCGGCAGTTGTGCCTGTCGCCCTCTACCCTGCGCCGGCGGCTGGCCGAAGAGGGTCAGAATTACCAGGGGTTGAAGGACAGTGTGCGGCGTGAGCTGGCGATTGCCTGGCTGAGCCAGGAAGACGCAGCCATGAGCGAAATCGCCGAACGCCTGGGCTTTGCCGACAGCAGTTCGTTCTACAAGGCGTTTCGCAAGTGGTTCGGCTGCAACCCCGGGCATTACCGTGCGCTGATCCTCAAGCGCGGCAGTGGCGGCTAGGGGACCACGCCTTCCCGCTGCCGGCCGCCGCCGCTGGCAAGCATCGTGACGAGTCGATCACTGACCAGGAAATCGACGATGTCTCAACCTGCCTTGCATCCCAAGTTGCTTCACCCCGCCGAAGACTTCATCGCCCAAAGCTTGCCCGCCTGGTTGAAGGCGGCCAAGCCCAAGCAGCTTGCCAGGCTGCAACTGCGTTTCAATGCCTATCTTGCGAGTCAGAGGCAGATGGCAGGGTTCGCCGACCGCCTGCAGCCTCTGGACCGGTTTGCCAAGCAACTGTTCGAGCCTGCCTTGCGTCAGGACAGCCAGCTGAAGCTGCAGGTTGACCTGGACAAGCTGGTGTGGCGCGAAACACGCGCACGGCTGGATGTGAGAACCGGCTTGATCCCTGATTATCAACCGTACTTCGTGCGCATGCCGGCCTTGCAAAAGCTGTTGCAGAACTTCAAGGCCAACGAGTCCTTCTTCCTCGGCACCGCCTTGACCCTCCCGGGAGCCCACCAGGACGAGCAGGTGGTGAGCGAAGACATCGACCGGATTGTCAGCCTGTGCCGCCAGGTGGATGTCGGCAGCGCCTACCAGCGGCACCTGGCGCAGGTATTGACCCCTGACTATGAAAAAGCCCTGACCACCGACCGGCGCCTGGAACTGGCCGTGGCGGTCGAGATCGCGGCCATCAAGCAGCAGCTGGATCCGCAAGACCTGCTGCTGCTGCGTGTCGCGTGCAAGGATGAACACGCCGTGATCAAGGGGCCGCTGCAGCTGGAGATCGGTGCGCTTCAGGTCCTTGGCTGCCGGGTGGATGGCGCGCTGGCGGTTGAATTGATCGAGCAGTCCCGCCACCAGTCCACGTTTCCCTTCGGGGTACCTGGGCGCTTGAAAAGAGTGATCCTGTACACCCCTGACGATCAGGCGCAACCCCTGCGCGCGTTCACCAACTGGGATGAGGCGAACCGCGTCCTGGCCACGGCGATGGGCAACCAGGACTATCGGCAGGCATTCGTGCGGCGCATTGCCTTGGGTGATCGCGCCACTTGTGAGCAGGCCCTGGCCACCCGCTTGCAGGATGCACAACCTGACCTGGAACCCCGCAGGGTGTTGGAAGCGGGGGACGGTTTTGCGTCGATGGCCGCCTGGCACATTCAGCGAATCAAGGCCGATGGACGTTTCCTAGCGGTGCCCACCGCCCAGGCCGATGACGCGGCTTCGGAGCAGCGCCTGGACGAGCTCAAAGGCGCCGGCCTGGTATTGCTCAACCTGGCGGGCCTGTTCGTGCCGGTCATCGGGGCTTTGCTGCTGGCGGACCTTGCCAGGCAACTGTTGACCGAAACTTTCGAGGGCGTGCGTGACTGGCAGTTGGGCCATCAGCATGAGGCCTTGATGCATATGCTTCAGGTGGCATTCAGCGTGGCAACCACCGGTGCGGTGGTTGTCGGTGCCCACCTGGCCCGCAGCGCATTCGTCGAAACCCTGGAGCCGGTCATCACCGAAGATGGCCGGCAACGGCTGTGGCGCAATGAGCTGGCGCCTTACCAGGACACTACTCCACCCGTTCAGCTGACGGAGCTCGACAACGGCTTGCTCGCCGAGGGTGAGCGCCATTGGTGGCGGTTGAATGGAGCCTTGTATCGGGTAAGGCAAACCGCCAATGGCGTCTGGCGCTTGCTGCATGCCGACGGTGAGGCAGCGTTCGGGCCGGTGCTGGAACGCTGCTCTGCGCGTGGCTGGCGGCTGGCTTATGAGCGGCCACTGGAATGGCAGGGCGCCGCGCTGTTGCTCGGGCGGCTCTGGCCGGCTGCGGCCGCGATGGACGCTGTGCGGGTGGAGCAGGTGCTGAAAGTCGCGGATGTCGACGAGGCCTACCTGCGTGGCCTGCTGGTGGAGCGGCGAGCGATGCCAGTGCAGCTGCGCGATACCTTGCAGCGCTTTGCCGTGGACGCGCGCGCGCAAGCCTTTTTCAGCCGGCTGGAAGCGGGGGAGGCCGATACCGATTCCGACTTGTGGCAATGGTGCATCGAAAGGCTGCAGCTGCAGGATGAAACCGTCGAAGAACAGGCGCTGTCGATCGGTGACGCGGCAATCGAGTTGCGTGAGGCGATGCTCGAGCATTTCTCCGGGCTTTACCTGGCTGACGACCCGCTGCTGGGCTTGATCCAGCGCGACTTCCCGACGCTGCCAGAAGCCTATGCCCTCGATGTGCTGGAGCAGGCCACCGAGGCTGTGCGCTTGCGCATGCAGGCAGAGTCCCGTCTGCCGCTGGCGTTGGCTGAGCAGGCGCGGGTGGCCCTGCAACTGGCGCGCCTGACCCGCATGCGCGAAGCGTTGTACCTGCAAGGCAGTTACCGGCCGGAAGTGGTGGCGCTGGCCTTTGCCCTGCTGCGTCGGCATGGCCCCGGCGCTGCCGGGTTCAACCTGGTGTTGCGTCGTGACCCGTATGCTGGGGCGGCGATGGAACGGCTGTTCGCCGAGACCGACCTTGAGCAGGACGTGGTGCTGGTCAGGCGGGAAGGGCGCTTCCAGCTCTACAACGACAGAGGCTTGCCGGATGAGCGCGAGGTCGCCGCCCCCGAGGGGCTGTTCGAGGTGCTGGCCGCTTGCCTGCCCGTGGAATACCGGGTGCGACAGGGTTGGAATGGCACCGATGCGCCGACCAGAATCCGCGAGCAGATGCAGGCCTGGCTACCCGGTGACCGGCAGGCCCTGCTGCGCCTGCTCGGCTGGCGGGAGGCAAGGCCCATGGCATCGCCCATGCAGCGTTTGGCCGATGGCCGAGCGGGCTATCCACTGGGTGGCTGCCAGTCGTGCATCGGCTCGCCGGAGCTTGTGGTGCGGCAGCGGGTGCGCGCCTTGTACCCCGGTATCGGGGATGTCGGCGTCGATCGCTATGTCCAGAGCCTGTTGGACATGCGCGGGGGCCTGTTCGAGAACCTGCTGCGTGTCGAGCAGGAGTACCGCCGCCTGGATGACAGCTTGCTGGCCTGGGTTGCAGAGGTGGCGGGCAGCGCCAGCCGCGCACGCCGACGCGTCGCAGATTCGTTGCGGCGTGCCTGGCAGATGCGCAGCGACCGCGCCGTCGGGGCTATCGGCAACGATGCGGTGCTCAGCCTGAGCATCGTCGCCGTACCGGTGGGCAGCCTGCCTGTATTGCCGATCGGGACGGACTTCTCGCACGTGTCGGAATTGACCCTGTCGGCGCTCGGTCTGGATGCCATCCCGCCGGGGTTCCTCGCCTGCTTCCCCGATCTGCTGTGCCTGGACATGAGCGACAACGCCTTGCGCGCGCTACCTGCGGGGCTGGAGCGTTTGACCGCCTTGCGCCAGTTGCTGATGCCGCGCAACCGTATTCGTATCTCGGAGCCGCAGGCCAATGTGCTGACTGGCCTGGCGCTCTTGCGTTCGCTGGACCTGAGTGACAACCCGCTCGGCGACATCAGGCTACAGTTCGAGCGGTTGCCCAGCCTGCGGATCCTGCGTTTGAACCGGGTGCAGATGACGGCGCTGCCCTGGGGCCTGGAGTGGTGTGGCCTGTTGGTGTTCGCCGACCTTCGCAACAACCAGATAGCCGAGTTGCCGGCAGCCTTGTTTCAGGCCCCGTTGCAGTTGCGCCGTGCCATGCACCTGGAGGGCAATGCACTGCCAGTGCAGGATCTCGATCGCCTTTATGCCGCCGAACGCCTGCTGGCCACGCCCCGCCCGCAACGGCACGCCCCGGCCCGGGAACAATGGCTGCAGACCCTGGACCCAGCGGCGCGGCAGGAGCAGCAAGGGAAATGGGATGCGCTGAATGCCGAGCCCGGCAGCCTGGCTTTCTTCGAGCTGCTCAGGCAACTGACGAGCACGGCCGAATTCAGCAAGGCGCCGGCCGAACTCGGGTTCAGGGTATGGGCAATGCTGGATGCCGCCCATGCCGATACCACCACGCGCATGGCGCTGTTTGACCTGGCAGCGGAGCCCACCACCTGTGTGGACAGCGTTTCCACGGTGTTCAGCCGCCTTGAGGTGCGCATGCATGTCGAGCAGGCCACCCGCGGCGGCGACCCGATCTCGACCCGCTCGGCACGCCTGCAGCTGGCCAAGCGGCTGTTTCGCGTGCACTGGGTGGAGAAAATCGCCCGGCGCGAAATCGACGCCCGCTACCAGGATGGACGCTGGAGCCACGGGAACCACGATGAAGAGGAGGTGGAGGTCAACCTTGCCTACCTCAGCGGCTTGGCCCAGCGCCTGGACCTGTTGGGCCAGCCTCGCCATATGCAGTTTGGCAGGCTGGCCAACGTGTCGCCCCTGCAACTGGACGAGGCCTCCAAGGAAGTGCTGGAGGTGGAGGCGGGCGAGCAACGGATCGTGTTCATCAGCGAGCGTGATTTCTGGTTGCCGGTACTGCGGGCAGAGCATCCGGATGACTTCGAAAACCTGGAAACGCAATTCACCGTTCGGCTGGAGGCATTGGACGAGCAAAGGGAAGCTTTGACCAGTGACGAGTACTGGAACCTGAGCAACGCTCTGCGCGACGAGCGCGAGCAGGCCCTGGCCAGCCTTGCCCAGCGCCTTACGCGCGAAGCGTTCATGGTGCCAGAGGCAAAGTGACGGCCCTTCAGGGGCGGCACGCAGTGTGCCGCCCTGCTTCTACCGCAGGGGTTCCCTCTGCGCAAGCACCGGCAGGTTGCACACCATGCGTGGCTTTCGACAGTCATCCAGGGACCTGCCATGACCCGCGAACCACACGCCCCACAGCCCGCCTCTGCATCTTCCAGCCACTTGCACGACGGTTTCATCGGTGACCGGTTGCCTGCCTGGCTCAAACAGGCCACGCAAAGCCAGATACGCACCTTGCGCGAAAGCCTGGAAGCCCATCATGCCACCCAGGCCCGGTTGCGCGGGATCACCCTGGCGCTGCCGTCACCACAGCAGTTCGCCGAACGGCAATTCGCCAGTTTGTTGCGCGAGCCGCTGCCGGGTGACGTAGCGTTCTGGCAGCTGGAGTGGCTGGAAGTTTCCCATCGTTTTTCGTCCACGCCCGGCGCTGAGCCGCCATTTCCCACTTACGGGCAACGGCGTGAAAACGGCTTGCTCCGCCTGATGCGCAACTTTGCCGTCAGCAACGATTTCTACCTGGGAACCGGGTTGGTCGCGCCGGGGCAGGAACGGGTACTTTCGCGAGGCACCGATGAACTGGTCGAGGCGTGCCGCAAGCTCGATGCCGGGCGCCTGTACCAGCAGGAACTGGACCGCACATTCGATGCCGCGGCACAGCGCATCTTGTGTGAAGACAAACGCTCCGGGCTGCGCCTGGCCGTGCAGGTTGCCGCGCTGAAAGGCGAGATTACCGAGCCGGTCAAGGAGGCATTGCACGCCCTGGTGGATAAACCCGCAGATCGGCGATCCGCCAGCCTCACGGGCCACCCGGGCCTGTTCGAAGCCCTCGGTTGCCCAGTGGCGGATGGTGTGTGGATTCAACTTCGCGACACGCATGGGCAAACGCAGGGTGGCGTGCTCTACCTGCCCAGCGACCCGGTACAGGCGTTGCGACACTTCGACAGCCATGCCTCGATCAACCGCACGCTGGTGGCCGAGCTGCGCCATGAACCCTATCGCCAGGCGTTCAGCCAGTTGATCGGCCTGGATCAGCGTGCCGGGTTCATGCGCAAGCTGCAGGCCCGCCTGGCGGATGACCAGCCGGACCTGGAGCTCGATGGCAGCGTGCCACAGCATGACATTTTCCAGGCGCTGGCTGCGCAGCAGACAAACCGGGTGAAGCAGGATGGCCGCCTGTTGCTGGTGCCGACCGCCGATGCCGATGAAGCCGCGTCGCGTGAACGGCATGAGGCGTGGAAGGCCGCCGGCCTTGATGTGCTCAATCTCGCGGGCCTGTTCATTCCGGTGGTGGGTGGCTTGCTGCTTGGGCAACTGGTGGCCCAGACCCTCTCGGAGGTTTTCGAGGGCGTGCAGGACTGGTCGCGAGGCCATCAGCACGAGGCGCTGGAGCACATGCTGGGCGTTGCCGAGATACTGGCGGGCACCGCCGCGACGGTGGCCGGCGTCACCTTCGTGCGCAGCGCGTTCGTCGCGGCGCTGGAGCCGGTAAGGCTCGCCAATGGGGCGGGGCGTTTGTGGTCCCGAGATCTGGCAGCTTTTGCCTCGACCCCTGAGACGATCACCTTGGGTACGGACGGGGCCTATGCTGATGGCGAGCGCCGCTGGATGAAGGCCGACGGGGTCTTCTACGAAGTTCATCGGCCTGACCCCGATGGCCCCTGGCGTCTGCGCCACCCCGGTCGCGAAGAGGCGTACGGCCCGGTCGTGCTGCACAATGGCGAACGCAGTTGGCGCCTGATGCACAATGAGCCGCAGCGCTGGCGCGACCCTGCGAAGATGCTCGACACCCTTTGGCCGCGCAATCAACCTTTCGATAGCCAGCAGGCGCAGCAGATCTTGCGCATGGCCGGCCTCGATGAGGATGAGCTGCGCGGCCTGCTGGTGGAAAACCGGCGAACGCCTGCCACCTTGCGGGAAACCCTCAGGGCATTCGATGCCGATGCCCGGATCGACACGTTCTTCCGCAACCTGGAGCGCGACACTGTCTCCGATCAGGACTTGCAGCTGCTGGCCTGGTGCGAGGCCCGACCGGGCAGTAAAAAAGGGCGTGCCGCAGTGCTTGCGGACCGACCAAGGTCAAGCGACCTGCTGTTCGCTCGGCTGACACGCCTGCCAGAATCGGCTGAGCCTTTGCTCAAGCCGCTGATGGCGCTGGGGTTGCCTGAACCCTATGCGCGCGATCTGGCCGATGGGGCAAGTCACGAGGCCCGTCAGCAGTTCGTCAACAGTGGGCAGCTATCGCACAGGTTGGCCATCCAGGCCAGGTCGTTGTGTTCGGTGGCGAAGGTGAGCAGGGCGATGGCAGGGCTTTATCTGCCGAGCGCGTATAGCGATGAAACGGGAATGCTGGTGTTGGCATTGCTGAATGTCGAGGCCATGGATGCGTTCAGCCTGGCATTGAGAAAAGCTGTTTCCGATGCCGTGGAGCTGAAGCGCATCGGTTCGGTTGCTGACGTGGTCGACCAGCGGGTGCTGGTGCGTGAGCAAGGGGTTTTTGCCCTGTACGACGGGCGAGGCCGAAAACTCGCGATGCAGCCACCTGGGTCCTCGGACGTTTTCCAGGCCGTGCTGGCCGCGCTCAAGTCGCGCAACCTGCTGGGGCGGTTGGGCCTGGCCGAGAACGCCAATGCCGAGCGCCTGCGCGAAAAACTCATGGCGCACCTGGGTACCCACGGGGAAATCGCCCGCATGCTGGGCTGGGCGCCGACGGAACGCTGGTTCAACCCTGGGCAGCGTCTTGCCGATGGCCGCGTCGGCTACCTGCTCAGCGGGCGCGCGGCACTGCCCACTACGCCCAGGGAACAACTGCGTGCAGGCCTCAGGCGATTCTTCCCTGGGCTGGGCGATTCGCTGGAAACGCAAGTTGATCGCTGGCTGCTGCGGAATGTGCCGGTCGCCGATGCGCTCATGGCGCTGCAGGATGATTACGAGCAGTTGAACCGCGCGCTCAATCGCTGGGTGTCCGCTGCGCTGGGTGACACATCGCGGGCGCGGCGTCAGTTGTTCGCCGAACGAATGCTGCGTGCCTGGCAGGCGCTTGGCGACCATGTGGAGATCGACAGTGACGGCAAGCGCCAGGGGTTGCGCCTGGTCCTGAATGACTTGCCAACCGATTCGTTGCCGGTCATGCCTGCACCTATCGATTTCTATCACGTAACCACCCTGGTACTGAGCGAGACGACCATCGGGGTGGTGAACGAGGAGTTTCTGCGGGCATTCACCTACCTGCAGGAGCTGGACCTGAGCCACAACCAGCTGTTGCGCTGCCCGCGCGGGCTTGGCTACCTGACCAACCTGCGCCGGTTGCGCCTGGGGCATAACCGCATTCGCCTGGATACCCATGCCATCGAAGCACTGAACGGGTTGCCGCTGCTCAGTCACCTCGACCTGAGCTACAACAGCCCGCTGGGGGTGTACGAAATGCGCTTCCATCACTTGCCCCACCTGATCGAGCTGAATTTGCGTCGCTGCGGGCTCAGCGAGTGGCCCAGAGGGCTCGAATTGTGTGGCTTCCTGCAACGAGCCGACCTGCGTGACAATTTCTTGCGGGGGGTGCCTGACGGCGTGCTGGCCATGCCGCTGGAGTTTCGCCAGCGCATCCTGATTGATGGCAACCGCCTGACCATGGCCGATTACGGCAAGCTGTATGCCTTGGAGCCGCTTCTGGAAGAGCCGCAGGAAGAGATCGGCCGAGCCTGGTGGGTCGGTTCCGACTCCGCCAGCCATGGGCGCGGCGAGCTTTGGGACCGGCTGAGCACCCGGGACGAAAACGCCCGCCTGTTCGATCTGCTGGAGCTTTTGCAAGGCTTGGCGGACTTCAGCTGGCCCAAGGCTTATCTGCTGCGCATGGGCTGGCAATGCCTGTCGATGCTGGAGACAGACGTCGAGTTCGCTCGCCAGGCGCAACTGGCGGCCGACGATGTGGTGATGGATGACAACGGTGCCATCGACCTGTTCAGCCGACTGCTGCGTCTGCATGCCGAGCGCGACGCGGCAGGCGATGGTGCGCAGTCCCGAGGCCCGAAGTTGCTGGCGTTGGGGCGCGCCTTGCACCGCCTGGACCGCCTTGACGAGTATGTCGAGACCGAGCGGCAAAACCTTGAAGGCTTCGCCGAGCCTGCAGTACTGGCGACGTTGGCAATGCGCTACAGGGTGCGCTTGCGGACCAGGCTCAGGTTGCCGTTCCAGCCTGCCAGAATGCGCCTCAGGGCGGCCGCCGTAGGGTTGAGCGAGCATCGGCTGCAGGCGGCAGAGGCAGCCGTGGGAAGGGCGGACGTTCTCGATGATGTAGTGGCCGACTTGTGCACGCGCGCGTTCTGGCAGCGCTTTGTGCAACAGCACTTTGCGCAGCCGTTCAACGACCTGGAGCAACTCGCCGCTGAGCAGCGGGCGGCCCTGGCGGTAAGGCGCGATGAACTGGGTGAAGCACAGTATCTGAACCAGGTACAGGCGCTGGATGCGCAGCTGCAGGCCGATCGGCTGACGTTGCAACTGCAACTGACCCGGCACTACGTGATCAGTCTGGAGCGCGCACCGGGCTGATGGCCACCGGCCAAACCGGTCATCCAGTTTGACAACTTAGGCCATTGCCGCGACGCCAGCGCGGCGCGAACATCGTCGGACCGATGGTTCAACTCCAAAAACAAGAAACCAGGAGTCCGACGATGCGCGATTACACCGAGGCCGCTCGTGCGTTCGACCATGGCCAGGCTGCTGCGGCGGCGCTACATGGCAACCTCGAAGCCCTCAATGCCTGTGTCGAATGTTGCGACCGCCATGCCGGTGAGGGCAAGACCGCACTGGTCTGGGAAGACCGCGAGGGCAACAGCGTGCGCTTGAGCTTCGACCAGTTGCAGGCACTGGCGGCCCGTTTCGCCAATGTGCTCGAAGCGCAAGGCGTGGGTGCGGGTGACCGGGTCGCCGGCCTGATGCCGCGTACCCCCGAGCTGCTGGTCACCATCCTCGCCACCTGGCGTCTCGGCGCGGTGTACCAGCCACTGTTCACCGCGTTCGGTCCCAAGGCCATCGAACATCGCCTGGAGCAGTCCCACGCCCGGGTGGTCGTTACCGACAGCCACAACCGCGCCAAGCTGGACGATGTGCACGCCTGCCCGACCATCATTACCGTCAATGCCCGCAATGGCGAGCTGGACTTCCAGCAGTGCCTGGACAAAGCCGCAGACAAATGCGAGCCGGTCATGCGCTCGGGCAACGACCCGTTCCTGCTGATGTTCACCTCCGGCACCACCGGCCCGGCCAAGCCACTGGAAGTGCCGCTGCGGGCCATCGTCGCGTTCCAGGGCTACATGCGCGATGCCATCGACCTGCGCCCCGAGGACAACTTTTGGAACCTGGCCGACCCGGGCTGGGCCTATGGCCTGTATTACGCGGTCACTGGCCCGCTGTCGCTGGGCCATGCCACCACCTTCTACGATGGCCCGTTCAGTGTTGAAAGCTGCGCACGGGTGATCGACAAGCTGGGCATCACCAACCTGGCCGGCTCGCCCACCGCGTACCGCCTGCTGATTGCCGCCGGGGATGACTTCTCGGCACCGATCAAGGGCCGCCTGCGGGTGGTCAGCAGTGCCGGCGAACCGCTCAACCCGGAAGTGATCCGCTGGTTCGCCGACGAACTGGGCGTGACCATCCATGACCACTACGGGCAGACCGAACTGGGCATGGTGCTGTGCAACCACCATGGCCTGCAGCACCCGGTACACCTCGGCTCGGCCGGCTTCGCCATCCCCGGCCACCGCATCGTGGTGCTGGACGAGCAGGGCAACGAACTGCCCTCCGGCCAGCCGGGCATCCTCGCGGTCGACCGCGAGCAGTCGCCGCTGTGCTGGTTCGCGGGCTACCACGGCCTGCCGACCAAAGCCTTCGTCGGCAAGTACTACCTCAGCGGCGACACCGTCGAGCTGAACCAGGACGGCAGCATCAGCTTCGTCGGCCGCAGCGACGATGTGATCACCACCTCCGGCTACCGGGTCGGCCCGTTCGACGTCGAGAGCGCACTGATCGAGCACCCAGCGGTAATCGAAGCGGCGGTGATTGGCAAACCGGACCCGGAACGTACCGAGCTGATCAAGGCCTTCGTGGTATTGGCCAGCGGTTACCAGGGCAGCGCCGAGCTTGAAGAGGCTTTGCGCCAGCACGTGCGCCAGCGCCTGTACGCCCATGCCTACCCAAGGGAAATCGAATTCGTCAGCGAGCTGCCCAAGACCCCGAGCGGCAAGCTGCAACGCTTCATCCTGCGCAACCAGGAAGTCGCCAAACAACAAGCGCAACAGGCCACCCCTGCCAGCGCCTGAAAGGAACCGATCATGCAGATAGCCAACAAACACTTCATCGTCAGCGGCGCCGCCTCCGGGCTGGGTGCTGCCACCGCGCAGATGCTGGTCGAGGCCGGCGCAAAGGTCATGCTGGTCGACCTCAATGCCCAGGCCGTTGAAGCCAAGGCCCGCGAACTCGGCGAAAACGCCCGTTTCGCGGTGGCCGACATCAGCGACGAGCAGGCCGCCCAGGCGGCGGTCGATGCGGCCGTCAGCGCCTTTGGCAGCCTGCACGGGCTGGTCAACTGCGCCGGCATCGTCGGTGCCGAGAAAGTGCTGGGCAAACAGGGCCCGCATGGCCTTGCCAGCTTTGCCAAGGTCATCAACGTCAACCTGATTGGCAGCTTCAACCTGCTGCGCCTGGCCGCCGCGGCCATGGCCGAAGGGGCTGCCGATGAGGGGGGCGAGCGCGGGGTGATCATCAACACCGCCTCCATCGCCGCCTATGACGGCCAGATCGGCCAGGCGGCCTACGCTGCTTCCAAGGGCGCCATCGCCAGCCTGACCCTGCCGACCGCCCGCGAACTGGCGCGCTTCGGCATCCGTGTGATGACCATCGCCCCGGGCATCTTCGAAACGCCGATGATGGCCGGCATGACCGAGGAAGTACGCGCCTCGCTGGCCGCCGGCGTGCCATTCCCTCCGCGCCTGGGTCGCCCGCAGGAGTACGCCGCGCTGGCCCGCCACATCATCGAGAACAGCATGCTCAACGGCGAGGTGATCCGCCTCGACGGCGCACTGCGCATGGCTGCCAAGTAAGGAGAGTGAACATGACCCTCGCCAATGACCCGATCGTTATCGTCAGCGCCGTGCGCACGCCCATGGGCGGCCTGCAGGGCGACCTCAAGAGCCTGACCGCGCCGCAGCTGGGCAGCGCCGCCATCCGTGGTGCCGTGGAGCGTGCCGGCATCGATGCTGCCAGTGTCGAGCAGGTGCTGTTCGGCTGCGTGCTGCCGGCTGGCCAGGGCCAGGCACCGGCGCGCCAGGCCGCGCTGGGCGCCGGGCTGGACAAGCACACCACCTGCACCACCTTGAACAAGATGTGCGGTTCGGGCATGCAGGCGGCGATCATGGCCCATGACCTGCTGCTGGCCGGTACCGCCGATGTGGTGGTGGCCGGTGGCATGGAAAGCATGACCAATGCGCCGTACCTGCTGGACAAGGCCCGTGGCGGTTACCGCATGGGCCACGGCAGGATCATCGACCACATGTTCATGGACGGCCTGGAAGACGCCTACGACAAGGGCCGCCTGATGGGTACCTTTGCCGAAGACTGCGCCCAGGCCAATGCCTTCAGCCGCGAAGCCCAGGACCAGTTCGCCATCGCCTCGCTGACCCGCGCCCAGGACGCTATCAAGAGTGGTCGCTTTGCTGCCGAGATCGTGCCGGTCGAGGTTACCGAGGGCAAGGAGAAGCGCGTCATCAAGGATGACGAACAACCGCCCAAGGCGCGCCTGGACAAGATCCCGCAGCTCAAGCCGGCCTTCCGCGAAGGCGGCACGGTGACCGCCGCCAACTCCAGCTCGATTTCCGACGGCGCTGCGGCGCTGGTGCTGATGCGCCGCTCCGAAGCCGACAAGCGCGGCCTCAAGCCGCTGGCGGTGATCCACGGCCACGCCGCTTTTGCCGACACCCCGGCACTGTTCCCTACCGCGCCGATCGGTGCCATCGACAAGCTGATGAAACGCACTGGCTGGAACCTGGCCGAGGTCGACCTGTTCGAGATCAACGAGGCTTTCGCCGTGGTCACCCTGGCGGCCATGAAGCACCTCGACCTGCCGCACGACAAGGTCAATATCCATGGCGGCGCCTGCGCCCTCGGCCACCCGATCGGCGCTTCCGGCGCGCGCATCCTGGTGACCCTGCTGTCGGCCCTGCGCCAGAACAACCTGCGCCGTGGCGTGGCGGCCATCTGCATCGGCGGTGGCGAGGCCACGGCCATGGCTGTCGAATGCCTGTACTGAGGTGAATCATGCTGGTAACTGACGAGCAACAACAGATCGCCGACGCGGTACGCGCCTTTGCCCAGGAGCGCCTGAAACCGTTTGCCGAGCAATGGGACAAGGAACACCGCTTCCCCAAGGAGGCCATCGACGAGATGGCCGAGCTGGGCCTGTTCGGCATGCTGGTGCCGGAGCAGTGGGGCGGCAGCGACACCGGCTACGTGGCCTATGCCATGGCCCTGGAGGAAATCGCCGCCGGTGACGGCGCCTGCTCGACCATCATGAGCGTGCACAACTCGGTGGGCTGTGTGCCGATCCTGCGTTTTGGCAGCGAGCAGCAGAAAGAACAGTTCCTCACCCCGTTGGCCAGCGGTGCGATGCTCGGCGCCTTCGCCCTGACCGAACCGCAGGCAGGCTCCGACGCCAGCAGCCTGAAGACCCGTGCACGTCTGGATGGCGACCACTACGTGCTCAATGGCAGCAAGCAGTTCATCACCTCCGGGCAGAACGCCGGGGTGGTGATCGTGTTCGCCGTGACCGACCCGGACGCCGGAAAGCGCGGCATCAGTGCCTTCATCGTGCCCACCGATTCGCCGGGCTACCAGGTGGCGCGGGTTGAGGACAAGCTCGGCCAGCACGCCTCCGACACCTGCCAGATCGTTTTCGACAATGTGCGCGTGCCGGTGGCCAACCGCCTGGGCGCCGAAGGCGAGGGCTACAAGATCGCCCTGGCCAACCTCGAAGGCGGCCGCATCGGCATCGCCTCGCAGGCGGTGGGCATGGCCCGCGCGGCGTTCGAAGTGGCGCGTGACTACGCCAACGAGCGGCAGAGCTTCGGCAAGGCGCTGATCGAGCACCAGGCGGTGGCCTTCCGCCTGGCCGACATGGCGACGAAGATTGCCGTGGCCCGGCAGATGGTGCTGCACGCTGCCGCGCTGCGCGATGCCGGGCGCCCGGCGCTGGTGGAAGCGTCGATGGCCAAGCTGTTTGCCTCGGAAATGGCCGAAAAGGTCTGTTCGGATGCCTTGCAGACCCTGGGCGGTTATGGCTATCTGAGCGACTTCCCGCTGGAGCGGATTTACCGCGACGTTCGGGTTTGCCAGATCTACGAAGGCACCAGCGACATTCAGCGCATGGTCATTGCGCGCAATCTTTGAAGGAGCAGACTGCATGGCATTCGAAACTATCCTGTTGGATATCCACGGCAAGGTCGGCCTGATTACCCTCAACCGCCCGCAGGCGCTGAATGCGCTGAACGCACAGATCGTCGGCGAGATCAACCAGGCCCTGGACCAGCTCGAGCGCGATCCGAACATCGGCTGCGTGGTGCTGACCGGTTCCGCCAAGGCCTTTGCCGCTGGTGCCGACATCAAGGAAATGGCCGAGCTGCAATACCCGCAAATCTACGTTGACGACCTGTTCAGCGATTCCGACCGCATTGCCAACCGGCGCAAGCCGATCATTGCCGCGGTGTCCGGTTTTGCCCTGGGCGGTGGCTGCGAGCTGGCGATGATGTGTGACTTCATCCTGGCGGCGGACAATGCCAAGTTTGGCCAGCCGGAAATCAACCTTGGCGTGCTGCCGGGCATGGGCGGCACCCAGCGCCTGACCCGCGCGGTGGGCAAGGCCAAGGCCATGGAACTTTGCCTGACCGGTCGCCTGATGGGGGCTGAGGAAGCGGAGCGTGCCGGGCTGGTGGCGCGTATCGTGCCGCAGGCGGAGCTGGTGGAAGAGGCGCTGAAGGTGGCCGCGACCATTGCCAGCAAGTCGATTCCGGTGAGCATGATGGTCAAGGAGAGCGTCAACCGTGCGTTCGAAGTCACCCTCAGCGAAGGTGTGCGCTTCGAGCGGCGGGTGTTCCATGCGGCGTTTGCTACCGAAGACCAGAAAGAGGGGATGGCTGCGTTCATTGCCAAGCGCGAGGCGCAGTTCAAGGATCGTTGATTGGAATCGGCATTGCCGTTGCTTTTGCTTTTGCTTTTGCTTTTGCTTTTGCTTTGCTTCTAAGCGCACGGTAGCTCAGGCGCCGCCGATTGCGACTTCAGGAGGCCGAGCGAAGGGACTGCGGAGGGAGGTGACGGGCATGGATGCCCGTCAAGCGCTGAGGCCCCATGGATGGGGCCTGCAGCGCGTACTCCCGGGAGCAGGCCCGTAGCGAGGGGACCCCGGAGCGAAGCGTAGGGGCCGGATGATGGGAGCCAGCGTTTTTTGGTTACTTTTTGTCGCGTTTGACAAAAAGTGACCCGCCGTAAGGGCGGAAAGGTGATTAAGCGCCACCTTCGAAAATGAATGTTGACCTTGTTGTTGATGCCCACGCTTGAAAGCGAAGAGCGAAGAGCGAAGAGCGAAGAGCGAAGAGCGAAGAGCGAAGAGCGAAGAGCGAAGAGCGAAGAGCGAAGAGCGAAGAGCGGAAACGTACTGGTCTTGATCTCGCGCATAGTCCATTTACGATGGCGACGCTTACTCACCTTTTCGCCCTTACGGCGAGTCACTTTTTGTCAAACGCGACAAAAAGTAACCAAAAAACGCTGCGCTCCCATCATCCGGCCCCTCCGCTACGCTACGGGGTTCCCTCGCTCCGGTCTTGCTCCCGGGAGGACGCGCTGCAGGCCCCATCCATGGGGCCTCAGCGCTTGACGGGCATCCATGCCCGTCACCTCCCTCCGCAAAACCTCTGCTCGGCCTCCTGAAGTCGCGAAGATCAAGATCAAGATCAAGATCAAGATCAAGATCAAGATCAAGATCAAGATCAAGATCAAGATCAAGATCAAGAGCCAGAGCCAGAGCCAGAGCCAGAGCCAGAGCCAGAGCCAGAGCCAGAGCAGAGGGCGCCGACTGGCGGAATGTGGGCACCGGAAGCAAATTCGCACCCAATTGCAGTTGCTCCACGCGACGTGGCGCCTTAGACTGCCGCCCCCTGTAAAAGAGTGCCGGTTGGCGCTTGAAGAATTCTGCTGCCGATGCCGAGGCGTCGGCGGCACCCGAATCGCCCAAATGCACATTTTTTCATAGAGAAATCGATGACCAAGGAACAGTTGCTGGCCATGTCGGCCGATGACTACATGAACGCTGACCAGCTGGCTTTCTTCGCTGGCCTGCTGCAGGCGATGAAAGTCGAAACCCATGAACGCATCGAGCTGAGCCGTGCCACCATCGAAGGCCTGGACACCCCGTCGGACCCTGCCGACGTGGCTTCGGTCGAAGAAGAGCGTAGCTGGCTGGT
The DNA here is from genome assembly GCF_046764235.1 of Pseudomonas sp. s4. NCBI lineage: Bacteria > Pseudomonadati > Pseudomonadota > Gammaproteobacteria > Pseudomonadales > Pseudomonadaceae > Pseudomonas > Pseudomonas sp. s4. The sequence goes on from NZ_CP177209.1 coordinate 1,994,258, forward strand.
GAATGCCATCGACCGCGACCAGCGCCTGCTGCCGCAGCTGGAAATGGCCCTGGACCGTATTGCCGACGAAAGCTTCGGCTGGTGTGATGACAGCGGTGAACCAATCGGCCTGAAGCGTCTGCTGATCAGCCCGACCACCAAGTACTGCATCGAAGCCCAGGAGCGCCACGAGCAGCTCGACCGCCACCAGCGCCAGGTGTAACCCCGCGCGGTGTGCCAAGCCCCACGGAGCGATCCCTGGGGCTTTTTGCGTTTCTTGCCGGCGGCGGTTTTGTTGCCCTGCACGTAACACTGCTGTACCGGGATGCGCTGTTTCAGCGCCGTAAGCAGGCGTATCATCACTTTATCGTTAGGGTGCTAATTAAATTCCGGAGGGAATGATGAATAGCCGGGTCGATGTAGCCGTGATGATTGGTTCTGGTGTGCCAGCCTCGATGCGGGCGCTGGGTAAACGCATCTGCTGGGTGGTGCTGGTCAATGGCGAACGCCGTGGTACCGCATTTGCCACCCGTGAAGAGGCCTTGGAGTGCCAAGCGGCCTGGCAGCAGTTGAAGAAGGGCCTGGCTGCCTGAGCACCGTGAGTGCTGCCGGCAAGCGAACGGGGTGTTGTTCAGGGCGTTCGCTTGTAAGAAATGTACTTTGCCTCTCGACGAATTTCGGTGTTTTCGTGCATATTCTTTCCCCAGTAATGCGCTGATGGATTGCAGGGCCCGTTCTTACGTGCGCTCTGGCATTGCCTGTCGCATTTTTTTCTGGCGGTTTTGCTGTCAGACATTGCGCTTCCCGAATCGGGAATATGCCGAAAGCCTGTATTTGAGGCCAGATCTGGCAAGCCAGGGTAAAGATTCCCGCACGCTGCATCGCCAGCGGGCGCAGACATTTCGCATATCGCTTTATTACTCTTTTCGCCTATCGATAAGAAATGGCCGTGCCTCACCGAGCTTTGGGTGAGGGCGGGTTGTAACCGGTTGAGGATTACTTCATTGGCAGTCAGCACTCTTGATACCCATGCGTTGTTCGCCTTGGGCGACTTGCGCGGTAAATTGGCCCAGCTGTTCCAGGGCCGCTTTGTCTATGTTACGGAACAGAGTCCCGAAGGCCTGTACATGGCCGAAATCGACACCGAAAGCGCATTGGTCGTCGATGACAAGCAGCGTTTGGAACTGAAGGTCGGCGACCACTTTCGCGCCGCCGTGCTGCCCAGCCGCGAAGGCGGCAAACTGGAAATGCGCTTTCGCGAAATCAAGTTGAACGTATATGGCGTGGGCGACTATGCCTTTGTGTCGGTGCCTGAAGGCGAGGGCATCGTGTTCCGTGAAGGCCACGGTGTGATGCTGGTATTCGCCGCACAGCAACAAGTGCAGGAAGGCCTGGGCAAGTTGCTCAAGGCGGTGACCGGCAAGGTTGCCAAATGGCGCAAGGGTGAGCTGACCACCTTCAAGGCCAGTGAATGACCCACAGTGACGACGCGCCTGCCACGCGTGCCGAGTTCCATCGGCAGCACCAGGCGGATGCCGTGTCCGAGGCCGAGCGTTTGCTGGCCAGGCGCGAAGAACTGCAAGGCGCCTGGTTGAACTGGGTGGCAGGGGAATTGTATCGCCTCGGCCCGCCGCCTTATGCGGCCATGGTCCGGCGCGAGTTGCAGCGCCTGGCCCAAGGGTGAGGTGGCGACCTGTCAGTTGCCTCGATCGCGGCCGTTGCTGACTTCTTCAGGGACCGGCTCTTTCGCCATGCGCTTGCGGAACAGCGCCGCCCGGGCCAGCAACAGTGTGGTCACCGGCACGGTGATCGACAGCAGGATCGGAATCAGCCAGGCGTGCAGCACCGGGGCTTCCTTGAGCCAAGAAAAGTAGATGATCGAAGCCAGTGCCACGCACCAGGCACCAATGGTCGAAGCCAGTGCCGGCGGGTGCATCCGCTGGAAGTAGTCCTTCAGCCGCAACAGGCCCACGGCACCGATCAGGGCGAACAGGCTGCCGGTCAGCAGCAGCGCGGCTGTGACCAGCTCCAGCCAGAAGGGGAGTTGCAGGGTTTCAGTCATTCGATCACCTCACCGCGCAGCAGGAACTTGGCCAGGGCAAACGAGCCAACGAAACCGAACAGCGCAATCAGCAGGGCACCTTCGAAGTAGGTGTCACTGGCATAACGGATTCCCAGCACCAGCATGGTCAGCATCGCCAGGATGTACAGGTAGTCCAGCGCCAGCACCCGGTCCTGGGCGGACGGGCCGCGGAACAGCCGGATAAGTGCCAGGGCCATGGCCAGGGCGAAGATGAACAGGCTGGCGAGGACAGCATTGGCGAGCAGGCCTGTCATTGGAAAATCTCCATCAGCGGGCGTTCGTAGGTGTCCTTGAAGTGCTGGATGAAGGCCGCCTCATCGTCCAGGTCGAACACATGCAGCAGCAACACGCTGCGGTCCAGGGCCAGCTCGGACCAGACCGTGCCGGGCACCACCGTGGTAATCATCGACAACGCCGCCAGGCCATGTGGGTCGTGCAGGGCCAGCGGGATGTGCACGAAGGCCGAGCGCGGCGGCTGCTTGCTGGCGCGCAGCACGCCACGGGCAACCAGGAGATTGGACATGATCACATCGATGCCGACACGGCCAATCAGCCGGGCGATGGCCAGCGGCCGTCGCACATGGGCATGCTGTGGGCGCAGCGGTGCCATCAGCAGTGGCGCCAGCACGCCGAGCGCGGCTGCCAGCAGCAGGTTGCCGGGGCTGACCGAGAGGTTCAGCAACAGCCACAGTGCGAACAGCGAAACCGATAACAGCGGTGCCGGGAACAGTCGATTCATGGCTGCACCTGTACGTCGAGCGAGGTGGGGCCAGGAATCGGCCGGGCGGCCATCACGGCTTCGATATAGGTGTCGGGGGCCTGCAGGCTGGCGGCGGTGTCCTGGGTGTAGCGCAGCAGCGGCTCGGCCCTGAAGCTGAGGATGAAGCACAGGCCGAGCAGGATGACGATGGGCAGACATTCATAGCGGCGCAGCACCGGCGACGGGCGCTCTTCAGGCTTCCAGAAGCGCTGGATGCCGACGCGGCCGAAGGCGATCAGCGAGGCCATGCCAGACAGGACCAGCAACGCCACCAGGCCCCAACCCGCCATGCCCAGCGGCTGCTCGGCAGGCACGCCCAGCCCTTGCGGGTTGAACAGCGCGCTGATCAGGTTGAGCTTGCCGACAAAGCCCGACAGCGGCGGCATGCCGATGATCAACAGGGCGCAGGCGATGAAGCTGAGGCCGAGGAAGGCCATGGTCCACGGGATGATCTGGCCGATCACAACCTTTTGTTCATCGTCGAGGTTGATACCCTTGGGCGGGTGCAGTGATTCCAGCGGTGGCGGCATGGCGTCTTCTTCGTCGTCCAGCGGTGCTTCGTTGGCCGAGCGCGAACGTTCGACCAGTTCGGCGAGCAGGAATAGCGCGCACAGCGCCAGGGTCGAATTGACCAGATAGAACAACGCCGCGCCGGTCAGCGCCGATTGCGCAAAACCGACGGCGCCGAGCAGGGTGCCGGCTGAAACCAGGATGCTGAGGGCGGCCATGCGCTCCAGGCGCTGCGCGGCCATGATCGACACTGCCGCCACCGCCAGGGTGACCAGGCCACCGTACACCAGCCATTCACCACCGAAGTGCGCCGAGGCCCCGGCCTGCCCTGAGAACAGCAGAGTCCACAGGCGCAGCACGGCATACAGGCCGACCTTGGTCATGATGGCGAACAGCGCCGCCACCGGCGCGCTGGCCGAGGCATAGGCCGGTACCAGCCAGAAGTTCAGCGGCCAGATGCCGGCCTTGACCAGGAAGGCCATGGCCAGGATCGCCGCGCCAGCGTGCAGCAGGCCACGGTCGGCCTCCGGCACCAACGGAATCTTCAGCGCCAGGTCGGCCATGTTCAGGGTGCCGGTCACGCCATACAGCATCGCTGCGCCGATCAGGAACAGCGACGAGGCGAACAGGTTGATGGCAATGTAGTGCAGGCCGGCACGCACTCGGGCGCGGCCCGAGCCATGCAGCAGCAGGCCATAGGAAGCGGCCAGCAGCACCTCGAAGAACACGAACAGGTTGAACAGGTCGGCGGTGAGGAAGGCGCCGTACAGGCCCATCAGCTGGATCTGGAACAGTGCGTGGAAGCTGGCCCCGGCACCGTCCCAGCGAGCGCGGGCAAACAGCAGGGCACTGAAACCGATGATGCCGGTGAGGGTCAGCAGCAGGGCCGACAGGTGGTCTACCACCAGCACGATGCCGAACGGTGCCGGCCAGTTGCCCGGCAGGTAGACACCGATCGATTCCGCCTGGCCCTGGGTGCGCACCCACAGCAGCAGGCTGACCGCGATGGCCAGGCCGGCAAAGGTCGACAGCAGGTTCAGCCAGGCCTTTGTCTGCCGGTGTTTCTCGCCCAGCAGCAACATCAATGCCGCGGTAACCAGGGGCAGCAGGATGGGCGCGATGATCAATTGGCTCATGCCACTCATTCGTCACGCTCCCGGCCATCCACGTGGTCGGTACCGGTCAGGCCGCGCGAGGCCAGCAACACCACCAGGAACAGCGCGGTCATGGCGAAGCTGATGACGATGGCGGTGAGCACCAGGGCCTGCGGCAGCGGGTCGGTGTAGTGCAGCAGGTCCTGGGGCACGCCGTCCTTGATGATCGGTTCCTTGCCGATGAACAGGCTGCCCATGCTGAAGATGAACAGGTTGACCCCGTACGACAGCAGGCAGAGGCCCATGATCACCTGGTAGGTTCGCGGGCGCAGGATAAGCCACACTCCCGAAGCGGCCAGCACGCCGATGGCAACTGCAATCACTTCTTCCATCAGGCGGCTCCTGCTTGGCTGGTTTTCGCCGGGTTACCCGGGCGGTAGGCGCGCACCGATTGGTGCGCCAGGGCGGTGAGGATCAGCAGGGTCGAGCCGACCACCACAGTGAACACCCCGACATCGAAGAACAGCGCGCTGGCCACGTGCACATCGCCGAGCAACGGCAGGTGCAGGTGGGCGGTATGGGTGGTGAGGAACGGGTAGCCCAGCAGCATGGCGCCCGCGCCGGTCAGGGTTGCGCACAGCAGCCCGGTGCCCATCCAGCGCAGCGGGCGCAGGCTCATCTGCGCCTCGACCCACTGGGTGCCGGCCACCATGTACTGCAGGATGAACGCCACCGACATCACCAGGCCGGCAACAAAGCCGCCACCCGGCTGGTTGTGGCCACGCATGAACAGGTACATCGACACCAGCAGGGCGATCGGCAGCAGCAAGCGCACCAGCACCGCGGGCACCATCATGAAGCCCAGGGCGGTGTCGGTGGCATGCCGCGGGTTGATCAGGTCGGTGACCACGTCGGGTGCCAGCTGACGCTGTTGCGCCGGCAGTTGCATGCTTTCCTTGGGCGGGCGGAAGCGCCGCAGCAGGGCGAACACGGTCAGCGCCACGGCCACAAGCACGGTGATTTCACCGAGGGTATCGAAGCCACGGAAGTCGACCAGCATGACATTGACGACGTTGGTGCCACCGCCCTGGGGTAGTGCCCGGCTCAGGTAGAACGAGGAAATGTCGTTCGGCGTCGGCCGGGTGAGCATGGCGTAGGACAGCACGGCCATGCCGCCACCTACCAGCACCGCCAGCAGCAGGTCGCGCAGGCGACGCATGCGCGCACGCTCGAGGCTGCCCGGCAGCGGCGATACGCCTTCGATTCGCCGCGGCAGCCAGCGCAGGCCGAGCAGGATCAGCACGGTGGTGACCACTTCCACTACCAGCTGTGTCAGGGCCAGATCGGGCGCGGAGAACCAGACGAAGGTGATGCAGGTCATCAGGCCGCAGACGCTGACCATGATCAACGCCGCCAAACGGTGATACTTGGCCTGGTAGGCAGCGCCGATGGCGCAGGCGATGGCGATCAGCCACAGCGCGACAAACACGCCCGAGCCCGGAATCTTCGGCCGGTCGCCCCAGCTGAGACCACTGTAGAGCATGGGGGTGAGGCCGGCGAGGAAGGCGGCGAGCACCAGCATGAACAGCTGCGATTGCAGGCGGCGGCTGGTGAGCAGGCGCTCGATGCGCCGCGCCAGCAGCATTAGCTGCACCTGGCCGTGTTCGAACAGGCGCTTGCCATTGAAGCGTTCGATCACCGGTGGGTAGGGGAAGCGGCCAAGGCGCAGCTGCTTGCGCAGCAGCAGGTAAAGCACGATACCGCCGCTCATGGCCACCAGGCTCATGATCAGCGGCGCGTTCCAGCCATGCCAGATGGCCAGGCTGTATTCCGGTAGGGTGCCGCCCACCACAGGCAGGGCGGCGGCGGCCAGCAGCGGGCCGACCGACTGGGCAGGGAAGATGCCCACCACCAGGCAGGTAAGCACCAGCAATTCGACCGGCGCACGCATCCAGCGTGGCGGTTCGTGTGGTGTGTGCGGGAGGTCCTGTGCAGTGGGGCCGAAGAACACATCGACGGTGAAGCGCAGGGCATAAGCCACGCTGAAGGTGCCGGCCAGGGTGGCGACCACCGGCAACGTGGCCTCGACCCAGGCAGTGGAGCTGATGAACACCGTTTCGGCGAAGAACATTTCCTTGGACAGGAAACCGTTCATCAACGGCACGCCGGCCATCGAGGCGCTGGCGACCATGGCCAGGGTGGCGGTGTATGGCACCAGGCGTATCAGCCCGCTGAGGCGGCGGATGTCACGGGTACCGCTTTCGTGGTCGATGATGCCGGCGGCCATGAACAACGAGGCCTTGAAGGTGGCGTGGTTGAGAATGTGGAACACCGCCGCGACCGCGGCCAGCGGGCTGTTCAGGCCCAGCAGCAGGGTAATCAGGCCCAGGTGGCTGATGGTCGAGTACGCCAGCAGGCCCTTGAGGTCGTTCTGGAACATGGCGGCGAAGGCGCCGAGCAGCAGGGTGAGGGCGCCAGCACCGCCTACGATCCAGAACCACTCTTCGCTGCCCGACAGCACCGGCCACAGGCGCGCCAGCAGGAACACCCCGGCCTTGACCATGGTCGCCGAGTGCAGATAAGCCGATACCGGGGTGGGCGCTGCCATGGCATGGGGCAGCCAGAACTGGAAGGGGAACTGTGCGCTCTTGCTCAGGGCGCCGATGAGGATCAGCGGCAGCAGCACCGGGTACAGCGCATGCTGGCGGATGGTGTTGCCGGCAGCCAGGACCTTGTCCAGGTCGTAGCTGCCGACCACATGGCCGAGCAGCAGGGCACCCACCAGCAGGCACAAGCCGCCCGCGCCCGTGACCATCAGCGCCATGTAGGCGCCACGGCGGGCGTCGGCACGGTGGTGCCAGTAGCCAATCAGCAGGAACGAGAACAGGCTGGTGAGTTCCCAGAAGAACACCAGCTGGATCAGGTTGCCGGAGATCACCAGGCCGAGCATGGCGCCCATGAAGGCGAGGAAGAAGGCGAAGAAGCGCGGCACCGGGTCTTGTGGCGACATGTAGTAGCGGGCATACAGCGAAACCAGCGTACCGATGCCCAGCACCAGCAGCGAGAACAGCCAGGCGAAGCCGTCCATGCGCAGCACCAGGTTCAACCCCAGGCTGGGCAGCCAGAGGAACTCTTCGCGAATCACGCCACCGTGGGCAACCTGAGGGTACAGCAGTGCTACCTGGACAGTGCCGACCAGGGCCACGAGCCCGGCGAGAATGGACTCCGCGTTACGTGCGTTGTGCGGCAGCACTGCTGCCAGGCAACTGCCCACGAACGGCAGAAGCAATAGCACTATCAATGACATAGCGTTCTATTCTGGAGAAGTTTGCAAAGAATCATACGTGCCGAGGGGTTGATCACCAACACGCAAGCTGTCGCAGAATCCTACAAACAGGCTGTGACAAGCTGTTTTTTTATAACAGATTCTTACAAAGCATAGCCGCAGTTGGCGGCTTTACAGGCCAGCCTGGCGTTCACCTTCATCCGTCACTTCCCGCGATTCGGCCACCTCGCGCGGGCGGCGCACCTTGAGTTCGCTGACCACCACCGCGATCACGATCAGCAGGCCGCCGAGCAGTGCCACGCCCGGCAGGCGCTCACCGGCGATGCGCCCGACGATCCCGGCCCATACTGGTTCGCCGGCATAGATGAGGGTGGCGCGGGTGGGCGAGACCGACTTCTGCGCCCAGTTCATGGCTACCTGGATCACCGCGCTCATGGCGCCCAGGCCCACGGCACTGGTCAGCAGCAGCCAGGAAAAATCGGGTATGCGCTCCTGGGTCGGCACGATCATCAGGAACGCCAGCAGCGAGGCGGTCGCCAGCTGCACCACGGTGACCCGGCGCACATCGACCTGCCCGGCGTAGCGGCTGATCAGGATGATTTCGCCGGCAATGGCCACGGCGCTGACCAGGGTTACCAGCTCGCCTTCGCTGAAGTGCAGGCTGCCACCCTCCGGACCGGCCAGCAGCATCAGGCCGATGAACGCCAGGCCGATACCGATGCTGGGCATCAGGCCGGGGCGCCGGCCCAGCACCAGCCATTGCAGCAGCGGCACGAACGGCACGTACAGCGCGGTGATGAACGCCGACTGGCTGCTGCTGATGGTTTGCAGGCCCATGGTCTGCAGGCCGTAGCCGAGCATGATCGACACCCCGATCAGCATGCCGGCCTTCAGTTCGGTGAAGGTCAGCCCTGGCAGCGCCCGCGCCGAGACCACCCCGACGAACAGCGCGGCTGCGGCGAAGCGCAGGCCGACGAAGAACATCGGGCCGCTGACGCTCATCACGTTGTGCACCAGCAGGAAGGTGCCGCCCCACAGCATGGTGATGAACACCAGCACCAATTCGGCCTTGCTCAGGCGAAAGGCAATGGCAGGGGTCGGTTTGCTGCTGGGCTGGCTCATGGTCTTGCGCACTCGGAGGGGGCGGCGCACAATCGCCGCAAAGTGGGCAGTATACTGCGCAATACCGACCAGTGAGCAATATAGTGCACAAAGATTCCTCGCACCGGGCATCGGTGCTGCAACATGTCAGCCTCAATGTACGCAGCCTGCGCAACGCCGCGGGTATGAGCCAGACGGCGTTGGCGGAGCGTTCCGGGGTCAGCCGGCGCATGCTGGTGGCGATCGAGGCGGGCGAGAAGAATGTCAGCCTGACTACTCTCGACCTGATTGCCGAGGCCTTGGGCGTGGCTTTCAGTACTCTGATCCAGGCACCTGACCAGCGCGACCCCGGGCGCATCGAAGAGTTGGCCTGGGCCGGGGAGCACCCGCAGAGTCGGGCGGTGCTGCTGGGCAGCAGCGTGGCGCGGCGCGAGGTGGAACTGTGGGAATGGACCCTGGCACCGGGCGAGTGCTATTCCAGCGAGGCTGATGCCGAAGGCTGGAGCGAGCAGATTTATGTGGCGCAAGGGCAACTGACGCTGATTATCGAAGGGGTCGAGCATCGCCTGCAGGTCGGGCAGTTCCATGTGTTTCCCAGTAACTGCCGGTATGCCTATCGCAACGATGGGGCGGTGGCGGTGCGGTTTGTGCGCAATGTGGTGATTTGATCGAGAGGTGTTGCTGCCTCCAGGGCCTCATCGCCGGCAAGCCAGCTCCCACAGGTTCGCCACTGGCTATGAGCCTGAAGGTGGACCTGTGGGAGCTGGCTTGCCGGCGATGAGGCCCGTATGGGCAACCAAGGTTCGCGGTCAGTCTCCTATCAACTCATCGGTCCTGACCACCTTGGCATAGGCAAACGCCAACGCCGCCATCACCGAATCATGCACCTGCGCCGCCGGCACCCGCTTGCCATTGAACTCCAGTGGCAGCGTGGCACAGGCGTCGTGCGCCACGGTCACGTCGTAACCCAGGTCGGCCGCGGCCCGGGTGGCGGCGTCGATGCACATGTGGCTCATGCTGCCGACGATGGTCAGGGCCTCGATGCCATGCCGGTCCAGCGTGTGCTCAAGGTCGGTACCGAGGAAGGCGTTGACCTTGTGCTTGAGCACCACCGGCTCACCGGCTTGAGGCTCGACCTTGGCATGGATCGCCGCACCCTGCGAGCCTGGCGCGAAGAACGGCGCATCGGCGCTTTCGAACTCATGCCGCACATGCACCACCAAGTCGCCCCGTTGACGCGCTGCCGCCAACAGGCGGGCAGCATTGTCGGCCGCCTGGTCGGCACCATCGAGGGTCCATTTGCCGCCCGGGAAGTAGTCGTTCTGGATGTCGATGATGATCAGCGCCTGCTTGCTCATGCTGCCTCCTGTGGCAGTAGTCGTTGGATGACGTTAGTTATAGGCTGTGTGCACTGACCTGAGGATTGGCGCGAACGACACTATGCAGGCAAAAACTGACAACCCCGCCAGCCTGGACATCGGCCTGCTGCTGTACCCCGGCGCGCAGCGTGCTGCCGTGCATGGGCTGGCCGACCTTTTCCTGGTAGCCAACCGGGTGGTTGCCGAACTGGGTGCTGTCGAGTTGCCATCGGCGCGTATCAGCTTTTGGCAGGCAGACGAGGCAGGGCGGTTGCAGCTTGCCCCTGAGGGCCCGCCTGCCGCCGCGGCCGATCTGCGGGTGCTGATCATTCCGCCAAGCCTGGAGTCGGCACCACAGGGTGAGCTGCTTGAGCGCCATCGCGCGTCGTTGTGCCAGTTGCACGGGCACGGCACGGTGCTGGCATCGGTGTGCATCGGGGTGTTCTTCATCGCCGCCAGTGGTCTGCTCGACGGGCGCCCGGCCTGTACCCACTGGAACTACGTGCATTCGCTTGCCCAGCGTTTTCCCAAGGTGCGGGTCGAGGCCCAGCAGCCGTTGCTGGACGATGGCGACATCGTCACTTCGGCCGGGCTGATGGCCTGGACCGACCTGGGCTTGCGCTTGCTGGAGCGCTTCATGGGCGCGACGGTGGCGCGGGAAACTGCCCGCTACCTGGCGGTCGACCCGGTCGCGGCGCCACTGCCCGGTGCAGTGTTCAACCCACGCCTGGACCATGGTGATGAAGCAGTGCTGAAAGTGCAGCACTGGTTGCAGGGCAACGGTGGGCAGGATGCCGACCTGGCCAGCATGGCCGCATGCGCGGGGCTGGAGGAACGCACTTTCCTGCGGCGTTTTCGTGCTGCCACGGGGCTACGGCCGACCGAGTACTGCCAGCAGGTGAGGGTGGGGCGTGCGTGCCGCTTGCTGGAGTTCACCCGGCGCAATGTCGAGCAGATCGCCTGGGGCGTCGGTTACCAGGACCCGGGTGCGTTTCGCAAGGTGTTTCAGCGCATCACCGGCCTGACCCCGAGTGATTATCGGCGGCGCTTCGCGGTATCGGGTTAGGGCGCGGGGGCGTTCCCGGTGCGGAAACCGCTTGACCTTGATATAACTTGAGGTTTTACCCTGCTCTGCATCGCGCTGTAGGCGTCCGTGACCAGGAGACCGTTCATGACGGCAACATCCCATGCCCTGTGGTTTACCCAGATGATCGAATTTGAAGTGCCTGGCAAGTTCCAGCAGGCCTTGGCCCAAGCGCTGGTGGCGCGCAGCGAAGAGCTGGCCGCGCGTTGCGAAGGACTGCAGGGCGTCAGTATTCAGGCCAGCGACGATGGCAGCCGGGTGCTGCAGTACCTGCAGTGGCAATCCCGCCAGGCGTGGGCAGCGGCGGCCGTATATTTCGTCGGGGAACCTTTCCTCGACCTGCTTGGCCAGTACCAGGCGCGTGGCGTCAACTTTGCTGCCTACCAGACGCTGCGCAGCCTGGTGCGCGGTGCCGATGGCGGCCTGCATTGCCAGGTGGGTGAGCCTCAGGCATACCAGGGTGCGTAGTGCGGGTAGCGATCCAGGCGGGCGCCAATGACCATTTCGCTGACCCATGCCGCCAGGATCGAACTGTAGGCTTTCTGGCTCTCTTCGCTGGACAGCGCGTGGTCGGCACCGTCGACGATGCGGTGGGTGAGCGAATGGGCGCTGACGAATGCCGAGCGGTAGCTCATCAAGGTGCTGTGCGGTACGTAGTCGTCCTGCTCGGACTCGACCAGCAGTACATCGCCACCGAACTCGGCACAGGCTGCCAGTGCGCGGTTGTCTGCCGGGCCGAGCAGGCGTTGGCGATAGGCGTTCAGCCGTTGCCGGTCGAGGGTTTGCTTGGGGAGGTTCCATTCGTCGTCCCAGTACATCGCGGGTACCCTGAGGGCCAGCCATTTGACCGGCCGCTCACGGGTCAGCAAGGTGGCCAGGTAGCCGCCATAGCTGCTACCGATGATGGCGATGGCACTGGTGTCGACGGCTGGGTGGCTTGCCAGCCGGTCGTATGCCACCAGCAGGTCGGTCAGGTTCTGTTCGCGGGTTACCGTCAGCCGTTGGCTTTCGGTTTTTTCGTGGCCGCGCAGGTCGAAGGTCATGCATACGCAGCCCAGCCCGGTGATATGCCGGGCGCGGGCCAGGTCGCGTTGCTGGCTGCCACCCCAGCCGTGGACGAAGAGAATGCCCGGCATCTTGCTGCCGGGGCTGACCAAGGTGCCGACGATGCTGTCATCCTCGACCTGGAGTTCAACGGTTTCACTTTGAATGGTCATGTTCGCGAATCCGCGCAAATTTGCTGAGTTGTCCGAGTTCACTGTCGTTTCCTTGGTAAAAGAGGGTGGCGTCAGTGGGTAGTTCGGGGGCGCCGAACACTTCATGGGTGGAGGCACGTACCCGTTGCAATGCCGGGTCGTCGGCGAACGCCTGCAAGGCCAGCAGTTCGGCACTGCTGGCACCGCCCAGGCGCCAGGATTGCTCGAGTACGCCGCTGCGCAGGTGGCCCTGTGGGTTCACGCCGCGGGCAATGTCGTAGTTGCGCCGCGAGGCGATGAAGCCGGGGAAGTGCTGCTCGGCGGCCTGTTCGTAGGCCATCGCCTGGTTGATGGCCAGGCGCAGCGGCTCATCCAGCGGCAGTTGCAGCAGTGCCTGGTAGTCACCGCGTACCACTACCAGGTCGGAGCCGCCATACACTTCCGTGCCCTGATGGTCGCGGGTAAGTTGCTGGGTGCCGTGATAGCTGCAGGTCAGGCCGGCGACACGTACCTGGCCAACGCTGAAGGTTTGCACTTCGCTCAGGTCTTCCTCGAGCACCAACCCCCATAGCGCAAGGTCCTGGTCATCCATGCCGGCCAGCAGCGGTTCCAGCTCATCCGCCGTGGTTATGACCTGTTGCCCACGGCCTGCGCAGGCCAGTACCGGCTTGATTCGCAACGGGCCGTCCGTCAGTAACAGCTGTGCGGCGGTCCGTGCATCGGCCTTGCTGAATACGGTGTAGCCGCGCAGCAGGGCGTCGCAGGCTTGCCGTGCGAAGGCATCGGTCCAGCCCGGCGGGAAACTGGCCCCGGCCGGCAGCGGGTGGGAAATCGCCTTGGTCGCCATGTAGGGGTGTGCGACCAGGCCACCGAAAAGGTCCTGTTCGCTGCAGATGCCGAGGGCGGCATGGCGTTCGGGATCGACCAGGGTTTCGGTGGGCAGGTAGTAGTAGCCGTCGGTGGCGCTTGGTGGCTGGCTGGGTTGCACGTGCGGGCAGCCCAGAAGGCGGGCCAGGCCATCGGCAAGCTTCAGGTGCACGGCATGCTCGTGGTCGGGGGTGTGCGCGCGGGTGTCGAGCAGCACCACGCCGCTTTTAGGGGCGCAGGCGTTGGGCATGGTCATTTGCCTGTGTGCAATGAATGTACTGAGTGTGAAGCCGGTGCTTTGTGGAAGTTCAGCGGAACTGGATCGGTGGTTCTGGCCCGTCTGTAGGAAATGTCCGGTATGCGCAGGGCGTCACGGGCAATGCATGCCGTGTGTCGGTCGCCAAGATTGCAGGGCTTCGGCGGCTGTTCCATTATCGGCACACTGGATAAACCGTGATGTAGCCGCAGGAGAGCGCATGAACGTTCAGACCACCCTTGGGCAAAGCGTGCCGCAGCGTTTGGCGCTGGTTCGCCAGGCCATGGCCGCAGAGGGCATCGATGCCTTGCTGGTACCTTCGGCCGACCCCCATCTTTCCGAATATCTGCCTGGTTACTGGCAAGGGCGCCAGTGGCTTTCGGGTTTCCATGGCTCGGTCGGCACGCTGGTCGTCACAGCTGGCTTTGCCGGGTTGTGGGTCGATAGCCGCTACTGGGAACAGGCGGAACACGAGCTGGCAGGCAGTGGCATCGAGCTGATGAAGCTGCTGCCGGGCAAGCCTGGTGCGCTGGAATGGCTGGGCGATCACGTCGAGCCCAACGGCAGCGTGGCGGTAGATGGTGCGGTCATGGCGCTGGCTTCGGCGCGCCAACTGAGCGATCGGCTGAAGGCGCGCGGGGCGCGATTGGTGACTGACAAGGACCTGCTGGGCCAGGTCTGGGAAGGGCGCCCGGCGCTGCCAGGCAACCCGGTCTACCAGCATTTGCCGCCGCACGCCACGGTGAACCGTGCGGAAAAACTGGCGCAGTTGCGCCAGAGCGTGCAGGCCAAGGGGGCCGATTGGCATTTCATCGCCACCCTGGATGACATCGCCTGGCTGTTCAACCTGCGCGGTAGCGATGTTTCCTACAATCCGGTGTTCGTGGCCTTTGCCCTGATCAGCCAGCAGCAGGCCATCCTGTTCGTCGGCCAGGACAAGCTCGACGAACATCTACGCAAGGTGCTTGCGGCCGACGGTATCGAAGTGCGTGACTACGCCGAAGCAGGCAAGGCCCTTGCCGCCATGCCGGCCGGCAGCCGATTGCTGGTCGACCCGGCCCGGGTGACCTGCGGCCTGCTGGATAACCTGCCGGCCGAGGTGGAGCTGGTCGAGGGCCTCAACCCCAGCACCTTGAGCAAGTCGTGCAAGGGTGATGAGGACCTGGTGCACATCCGGCAGGTGATGGAGCAGGATGGCGCGGCCCTGTGCGAATTCTTCGCCTGGCTCGAGGCCAACCTTGGTCGTGAGCTGGTTACCGAGCTGACGATCGACGAGCAGTTGAGTGCCGCCCGTGCCCGCCGCCCAGGCTTCGTGTCGTTGAGCTTCTCGACCATTGCCGCCTTCAACGGCAATGGCGCGATGCCGCATTACCGCGCCACGGAACAGTCGCACGCGGTCATCGAGGGCGATGGTCTGCTGCTGATCGATTCGGGCGGGCAGTACCTGGGGGGCACCACCGACATCACGCGCATGGTGCCGGTGGGCAACCCGAGCCTTGCACAGAAGCAGGATTGCACACGCGTGCTCAAAGGCATGATCGCCCTGTCGCGTGCCACCTTCCCGCGGGGCGTGCTATCGCCGTTGCTCGACGCCATTGCCCGGGCACCGATCTGGGCTGACCAGGTGGATTACGGCCACGGCACCGGGCATGGTGTGGGCTACTTCATGAACGTGCACGAGGGGCCGCAGGTAATTGCCTACCAGGCGGCACCCACGCCGCAGACCGCGATGCAGGTGGGCATGATCAGCTCGATCGAGCCGGGTACGTACCGCCCAGGGCAGTGGGGAGTGCGCATCGAGAACCTGGTGGTCAATCGCGAGGTCGGCAAGAGCGCCTTCGGCGACTTCCTGAACTTCGAGACCCTGACGCTATGCCCGATCGATACCCGCTGCCTGGTGCCCGAGTTGTTGTCCAGGGAAGAACTGGACTGGTTGAATGGCTATCACGCCAGAGTACGCGAGCGTCTGGCGCCGTTGCTCAAGGATGACGCGCTGGCCTGGCTGGAGGCGCGCACCGCGCCCTTGTAAGGTGGCAAATGAAAAGGGCAGCTTGCGAGCTGCCCTTTTTTCTACTTGCAGATGACGATCATGCTGCGGCTGGTGTAACCCGCCGGGTTGATGCCGAACAAGTAGTCACCGGGTTCTTCATCGCTATCGCCCGAGCGTGCAATGACCCGGTATCCGCGCGTGCTGCAGGAGCTTGCGGCCTTGCTGTAGCAGTTGTCCCACGAGGAAGACAGGCCGGAGCAATTGATATGCAGGCCTTTCTTGCCCTTTTTGACCTCGGTCTTGGCCGTGGCGGCACATCCAGCAATAGCCAAGATGGCCAGGATGAGCAAAATACGTTTCATTCCTGTCCTTAAATGCAGGGCGGATCAGCTGCCTGGCCCTGTCGTTATCGCTTTGGTTCTTCCTGAAATTTCCCCAGCGTCCGTGTTCGGTCCAGTAAATAGCGTATAGATGATGATTCTGTGACAGCTTAATCAGCGAGACGGGTCGCTACAATCACTAATCCTGTCTCAAATGAAAATATTTCTCATATCAGTCAGTGGCAACGACCGGGCTGGGTTCCTTGCGCATGGACAGGGTGGTGCCGACAGACGCGGTGATGATCGCCAGAATAGCCAGCCACTGGGTAATCGTCAGTACCTCGCCCAGGAACAGCAGGCCGGACAATGCGCCGAATGCTGGCTCGATACTCATGAGGGTGCCGAAGGTGCGTGCCGGGATACGCGTGAGGGCAACCATTTCCAGGCTGTAGGGCAGGGCGGTGGACAACACCGCGACGCCTAGCGCCATGGGGATCAGGGCAGGTGTGAGCAATGCGCTGCCGGCGTGGGCGATACCGATGGGGGCAACGAACAGCGCGGCCACCACTACGCCCAGTGCGGCACTCTGGATACCATGCTCGGCCCCGGCACGTTGCCCGAACAGGATGTACAGCGCCCAGCATACGCCCGCGCCCAGGGCATAGGCAGCGCCGACCGGGTCGAGGGCCTGCCCGCCATGGCCGGCAGGCAGCAACAGCAGCAGGCCGACGATGGCCAGGGCAATCCACAGGAAGTCGATCGGCCGGCGCGAGGAGAAGATTGCCACGGCCAGCGGGCCGGTGAATTCCAGTGCCACGGCAATGCCGATCGGTACCGTTTGCAGGGCCATATAGAAGAGGAAGTTCATGCCGCCCAGCGCCATGCCGTAGATGATGACGTTGCGCAGGGTATTGCGGGTCATGCGCACACGCCAAGGGCGCAGGATAAGCAGCATGATGATGCTGGCGAAGATCAGGCGCAGGGTGGTGGTGCCTTGCGCGCCGATGATGGGGAACATGCTTTTGGCCAGGGAGGCACCGGACTGTATCGATGCCATGGCGATGAGCAGCAGGCCGATCGGGAAGAGGGTAGCGGCCAGGCTGCGGGGCTGGGTGTTCATTTCTGCGCGACGATCCTTGAGCGGGATTGGGGTGAGCAATATAGTGCGCAAATACGGTGGGTGGGGGCAAGGTGCCCGGCGTTGTTATTTCGGTGCTCGATCTCACCGGCGCTGCAAGGCTCGCGGCGAGCACCATGCGGCCCTGACGCGGTCTTTTTCAAAAAAACCTAAATTATTGAAATTAAAGGTTGACCTCCTGAAACACCGCCCTATAATGCGCACCACTCCAACGCGGTAGCGAAGCAAAGCCAGCCACCATGTTGAGTCAAGTGTTTGAAGCTAAACGAGTTTCTCGCAAAAAACTTCAAAATAAACGCTTGACAGCAAATGAGGAAAGCGTATAATGCGCGCCTCGGTTGAAGCGAAACGCTCTTAACCAAACGCTCTTTAACAAATCGAATCAAGCAATTCGTGTGGGTGCTTGTGAGTGCGGACTGATAGTCACAAAGATTATCAGCATCACAAGTGGCCATGCGAGAAATCACATAGTCATTTGAGATTGCTGAGCCAAGTTTAGGGTTTCTTAAAAAACCCAAGCAGTATTGAACTGAAGAGTTTGATCATGGCTCAGATTGAACGCTGGCGGCAGGCCTAACACATGCAAGTCGAGCGGATGACGGGAGCTTGCTCCTTGATTCAGCGGCGGACGGGTGAGTAATGCCTAGGAATCTGCCTGGTAGTGGGGGACAACGTTTCGAAAGGAACGCTAATACCGCATACGTCCTACGGGAGAAAGCAGGGGACCTTCGGGCCTTGCGCTATCAGATGAGCCTAGGTCGGATTAGCTAGTTGGTGAGGTAATGGCTCACCAAGGCGACGATCCGTAACTGGTCTGAGAGGATGATCAGTCACACTGGAACTGAGACACGGTCCAGACTCCTACGGGAGGCAGCAGTGGGGAATATTGGACAATGGGCGAAAGCCTGATCCAGCCATGCCGCGTGTGTGAAGAAGGTCTTCGGATTGTAAAGCACTTTAAGTTGGGAGGAAGGGCAGTAAGTTAATACCTTGCTGTTTTGACGTTACCGACAGAATAAGCACCGGCTAACTCTGTGCCAGCAGCCGCGGTAATACAGAGGGTGCAAGCGTTAATCGGAATTACTGGGCGTAAAGCGCGCGTAGGTGGTTCGTTAAGTTGGATGTGAAAGCCCCGGGCTCAACCTGGGAACTGCATCCAAAACTGGCGAGCTAGAGTACGGTAGAGGGTGGTGGAATTTCCTGTGTAGCGGTGAAATGCGT
>NZ_CP177209.1:2015000-6327691 GCF_046764235.1 Pseudomonas sp. s4
GGGTGTCATCTTTGATGACGCGGTAGAGGAGCGTTCTGTAAGCCTGTGAAGGTGAGTTGAGAAGCTTGCTGGAGGTATCAGAAGTGCGAATGCTGACATGAGTAACGACAATGCGAGTGAAAAACTCGCACGCCGAAAGACCAAGGTTTCCTGCGCAACGTTAATCGACGCAGGGTTAGTCGGTCCCTAAGGCGAGGCTGAAAAGCGTAGTCGATGGAAAACAGGTTAATATTCCTGTACTTCCAGTTATTGCGATGGAGGGACGGAGAAGGTTAGGCCAGCCTGGCGTTGGTTGTCCAGGTTTAAGGTGGTAGGCTGAAATCTTAGGCAAATCCGGGATTTCAAGGCCGAGAGCTGATGACGAGTTGCCTCTAGGCGACGAAGTGGTTGATACCATGCTTCCAAGAAAAGCTCCTAAGCTTCAGATAACTGGGAACCGTACCCCAAACCGACACAGGTGGTTAGGTAGAGAATACCAAGGCGCTTGAGAGAACTCGGGTGAAGGAACTAGGCAAAATGGCACCGTAACTTCGGGAGAAGGTGCGCCGGCGAGGGTGAAGGACTTGCTCCGTAAGCCCATGCCGGTCGAAGATACCAGGCCGCTGCGACTGTTTATTAAAAACACAGCACTCTGCAAACACGAAAGTGGACGTATAGGGTGTGACGCCTGCCCGGTGCCGGAAGGTTAATTGATGGGGTTAGCGCAAGCGAAGCTCTTGATCGAAGCCCCGGTAAACGGCGGCCGTAACTATAACGGTCCTAAGGTAGCGAAATTCCTTGTCGGGTAAGTTCCGACCTGCACGAATGGCGTAACGATGGCGGCGCTGTCTCCACCCGAGACTCAGTGAAATTGAAATCGCTGTGAAGATGCAGTGTATCCGCGGCTAGACGGAAAGACCCCGTGAACCTTTACTATAGCTTTGCACTGGACTTTGAATTTGCTTGTGTAGGATAGGTGGGAGGCTTTGAAGTGGGGACGCCAGTTCTCATGGAGCCATCCTTGAAATACCACCCTGGCAACTTTGAGGTTCTAACTCAGGTCCGTTATCCGGATCGAGGACAGTGTATGGTGGGTAGTTTGACTGGGGCGGTCTCCTCCCAAAGAGTAACGGAGGAGTACGAAGGTGCGCTCAGACCGGTCGGAAATCGGTCGTAGAGTATAAAGGCAAAAGCGCGCTTGACTGCGAGACAAACACGTCGAGCAGGTACGAAAGTAGGTCTTAGTGATCCGGTGGTTCTGTATGGAAGGGCCATCGCTCAACGGATAAAAGGTACTCCGGGGATAACAGGCTGATACCGCCCAAGAGTTCATATCGACGGCGGTGTTTGGCACCTCGATGTCGGCTCATCACATCCTGGGGCTGAAGCCGGTCCCAAGGGTATGGCTGTTCGCCATTTAAAGTGGTACGCGAGCTGGGTTTAGAACGTCGTGAGACAGTTCGGTCCCTATCTGCCGTGGACGTTTGAGATTTGAGAGGGGCTGCTCCTAGTACGAGAGGACCGGAGTGGACGAACCTCTGGTGTTCCGGTTGTCACGCCAGTGGCATTGCCGGGTAGCTATGTTCGGAAGAGATAACCGCTGAAAGCATCTAAGCGGGAAACTTGCCTCAAGATGAGATCTCACTGGGATCTTGAATCCCCTGAAGGGCCGTCGAAGACTACGACGTTGATAGGTTGGGTGTGTAAGCGCTGTGAGGCGTTGAGCTAACCAATACTAATTGCCCGTGAGGCTTGACCATATAACACCCAAGCAATTTGCTAACGCAGATTGCGGTGGTGAAGACGAAGCAACCGAAAGTTCGCAACATCACAAATATCGCATATTCGAATTCGCTGGGCTGTCCATCTGGACATTCTGGCAACAGAATTTCTTGACGACCATAGAGCATTGGAACCACCTGATCCCATCCCGAACTCAGCAGTGAAACGATGCATCGCCGATGGTAGTGTGGGGTTTCCCCATGTGAGAGTAGGTCATCGTCAAGATTCATTTCGCAAAACCCCTATCTGCGCATGCAGGTAGGGGTTTTGTCTTTCTGGCCAATAAGCCCCAGACCTGTGCAACGCTCCCACAGAGGCCCGCGTAGCTCCGAAAGCAATCATGAAATGTGCGTCATTTATGCCTGACGAATCACAGGTCAATGCTACGCTCGCGGAAATACTCAGCACGGATACCCATCATGGAAATGAACTGGCACCAGGCCTTGCAAGAGAGCCTGAGCTGGCTGGCAATCGCCTCGTTCATCACCCTTGTCTGCTTCACAGCAGCCGCCACACTGGCCGTACGTTGTACGCGCTGGGGCAGCCAGTTCTGGCAGCTTGCCGGGCCCTATTTCAGTTTCAGGCGCAGTTGGCGGCCGTTACTGGTGTTCGCCCTGCTGCTGGTATTGACGCTATTCTCGGTGCGCCTGAACGTGCTGTTCTCGTTCTGGTACAACGGCTTCTACAGCGCCTTGCAAGGCCTTGACCAAGCCGCCTTCTGGTACCTGCTCGGCGTCTTCGCGGTATTGGCCACCATCCATGTGCTGCGTTCGCTGTTCACCTTCTATGTAAGCCAGGCGTTCAGCATCCAGTGGCGGGTCTGGCTGACCGAGCGCCTGACCCACGACTGGATGCACGGCGATGCCTACTACCGTGGCCAGTTCCTTGCCGAGCCGGTGGACAACCCTGACCAGCGTATCGAACTGGACGTCAACGCCTTTGTCAGCAACTCGGTGACCCTCGCCCTGGGCGCGGTCAGCGCGCTGGTTTCGCTGGTGGCGTTCACCGGTATCCTCTGGGGGCTGTCGGCGCCGCTGGCCGTCGCGGGTGTGGAGATTCCCCGGGCGATGGTGTTTGCCGTGTACCTGTACGTCATCGTCGCCACCTGGATCGCCTTCCGCCTCGGGCGGCCGCTGATCCGCCTGAACTTCCTCAACGAAAAGCTCACCGCCAACTTCCGTTACGCGCTGATGCGTCTGCGCGAGAACGCCGAGAACATCGCTTTCTACCAGGGTGCGCAGGTCGAGCGGGGCACCTTGCTGGGCCGCTTTGGTGCCTTGATCGTGAATGCCTGGGCGCTGGTGTTCCGGAACCTGAAATTCAGTGGTTTCAACCTGGGCGTGAGCCAGGTAGCAGTGGTGTTCCCGTTCATTCTGCAGGCACCGCGCTTCTTCAGCGGGGCGATCAAGCTGGGCGACGTCATGCAGACCTCCCAGGCCTTTGGCCAGGTGCAGGATTCGCTGTCGTTCTTCCGCGAGTCGTATGATGCGTTTGCCCAGTACCGGGCTACTCTCGATCGTCTGACCGGCTTCCTCGATGCCAACGAGCAGGCAAGCGCTTTGCCGCGCGTCATCACCGAGGAGCAGGAGCATGCCTTGGCGATCAGCCGCCTGCAGGTGCTGCGCCCGGACGGGCATGCCCTTATCGCCGACCTGGACCTTGACCTGCACGCCGGCCAGGCGCTGTTGATCAAGGGGCCGTCGGGCAGCGGCAAAACCACGCTGCTGCGTGCGCTGGCAGGCCTCTGGCCGTATGCCGAGGGTGAGGTCAGGCGCCCGCTGGGCCACCAGGCGTTGTTCCTGTCGCAGCGGCCGTACCTGCCGCTGGGCGATCTGCGCGCCGTCATTGCCTACCCGGCGGCCAGCAGGCCTGAGGATGAAACGCGGATGCAGCAGGCCTTGCGCCAGGTCAACCTGGCCCACCTGGCCGAGCGACTGGACGTCAGCTGTGACTGGTCACACATTCTCTCGGTCGGTGAGCAGCAGCGCCTGGCATTTGCCCGGGTGCTGTTCAACCGGCCGCAGGTGGTGTTTCTCGACGAGTCCACTTCGGCCATGGACGAAGGGCTCGAGCATGCCCTGTATTCACTGTTGCGCACGGAAATGCCGGGAGCGTTGCTGGTCAGTGTCGGGCACCGCAGCACACTGGCAGGTTTCCATACCCATCGGCTGGAGGTGGATGGGCATGGCGGCTGGTCGCTGCTGGAACAGCAGCCAGCGCTGGCCTAGTGCGGCTTGCCGGTGATCGGGCCTGACCTGAGCAATGCGACCCCGACCAGGGTGCTGCCGGCACACGCTGCGCCAAACAGGAATGTCGCCTTGAAGCCGACCCCGTCCCACAGCAGCCCGGCCACCACGCTGGCCACCAACAGCGCCACGCCGGTCAGCAGGTTGAACAGCCCGAAGGCTGTACCGCGCAGCTCCGCGGGGGCGCTGTCGGCGATCATGGCGGCAAAGATGCCTTGGCTGAAACCTAGGTGCAGGCCCCAGGCAGCCACCCCCATGGCCAGCCCGGTCCAGCCCGGCAGCAGGGCCAGCAGCAGGTCGGCGGCGACCAGCAGCCCCAGCCCGGTCATCAGCACGCCGCGGCGGCCCACGCGGTCCGACAGCACCCCCGCGGGGTAGGCCGACAGCGAGTAGGCCAGGGCCATGAGCACCAGCACTGCCGGCGCCCACAGCGGCGCCAGGCCCATGTCCTGTGCGCGCAGCAGCAGAAACGCCTCGCTGAAGCGGGCGAGGGTGAACAGCGTGGCCAGGCCGATCAGCCGCCAGTAGGCCGGGCCCAGGCGGGCCAGCTCGTGCAGGGCCAGCGGTGAGCGCACCGGCCGGGTGGTGGCCGGCGTTTCAGGTTCGCGCACGAAGGCGATGAGGATGTACACCGCCACGAACGCCGGGAGCACCGCCACCCAGAACACCGTCTGGAAATGGCTCGCGGTCAGCCACATCAGCACGATCGCCAGCAACGGCCCAAGGAAGGCGCCCACGGTATCCAGCGCCTGGCGCAGGCCGAAGGCTGCACCACGCAATTCTGCGGGCGTGACGTCGGCCACCAGCGCATCGCGCGGCGCCCCACGAATGCCTTTGCCTACCCGGTCGACGAAGCGTGCCGCGGTCAACCACTCCAGCCCGGAGGCCATGGGGAACACCGGCTTGGTCAACGCACCCAGGCCATAGCCCAGCACCGTGAGCAGCTTGCGCTTGCCCAGCCGGTCGCTGAGGGCACCGGAAAACACCTTGGTGATCGAGGCGGTCGCCTCGGCGATACCTTCGATAAAGCCCACCGCCACTACCGAGGTACCAAGCACAGTGACCATATACAGCGGCAGCAGTGCGTGAATCATTTCCGAGGAAATGTCCATGAACATCGACACGAACCCCAGCGCCCAGACACTGCGAGGGATCTTCGACAGGGACCTGGTGGTGTTCGTGGCGTGGCTTTCTTCGTGGCTGCGCATCAGGAGGTTCGGCAGAGGGCTACGTTCGAAACTGTAGGAGCCGTCACGCAGGATGCAAATCGGACAGGTGTATGCAAGCAACAGCGCGAATAGCCGGGCTGCGTCGGCAACGCTGTCGTGTCAGCAAAGTTCCGTTACAAACATGTAAACTTCGTAAATAAGATTTAAACTCATTTGCGAATCTCTATATTTACCATCCCTGTTGGCCACCAAACTGTGTTTGCGAGGCCGGTGGGCGAGGGCCCCCGGTTTCCGACAGGGATGTGCCGTTTCGCTCATGAATCGCAGGAGATGTACCCATGCAGTGCAAGACTTCACCCAACAGCCTGGCCCTGGCGTTCGTCGCGCTGGCGTCACCGGCCATGGTGGCCACCGCGGCCCAGGCCGAAGAACAGCGTACGGGTGAGGTGCTGGAGATGCCGGTTGCCGACAGCGCGCTGGTTATCCAGGACACTCTGGTTACCGCCGAGCGCGAGGCACGCCAGGCCCTGGGTACGTCGATCATCACCGCCGAAGACATCAAGCGCCATCCGCCGGCCAATGACCTGTCAGACATCATCCGCCGCGAGCCCGGGGTCAACCTGACCGGCAACAGCGCCAGCGGCGCGCGTGGCAACAACCGGCAGATCGACCTGCGCGGCATGGGCCCGGAAAATACCCTGATCCTCATCGACGGCAAGCCATCCAGCGCACGCAACGCCGTGCGCTATGGCTGGAACGGCGACCGCGATACCCGCGGTGAAACCAACTGGGTACCGGCAGAAGCGGTCGAGCGCATCGAGATCCTGCGTGGCCCGGCGGCCGCACGTTACGGTTCCGGCGCCATGGGCGGGGTGGTCAACATCATCACCAAGCGGCCCACCGACGAACTCAAGGGCAGCGTCAGCCTGTACACCCAGCTGCCGGAAGACAGCGCCGAGGGCGCCAGCCGTCGGGCCAACTTCAACCTGGGCGGCGGCCTGACCGACAACCTCGGCTTCCGCCTGTACGGCGGCCTGGCCAAGACCGATGCCGACGACCTGGACATCAACGCCGGGCATGCCACCAGTGCGCTGGTGGCGGGCCGCGAAGGCGTACGCAACAAGGACATCAATGGCCTGCTGAGCTGGAAGCTGAACGACGAGCACCGCCTCGAGGCCAGTGCCGGCTACAGCCGCCAGGGCAATATCTTTGCCGGCGACACCATGAACAGCAACGGTGGTGGTGACGTCGAGTTCGTGTCCAGCCTGTACGGCCACGAAACCAATGTGATACAGCGCAGTACCTACGACCTGACCCACCTGGGCGATTTCACCTGGGGTACCAGCAAGACCGTGCTGGCCTACGAGTACGTGCGCAACTGGCGCCTCAACGAGGGCCTGGCAGGCCGTACCGAAGGTGCCCCCAATGCCGAAGGCGCTGCCATGTCGCGCCTGCGCAACACGCGCCTGAGCAGCGAAGTGAACCTGCCATTCGCCATGGGCAGCACCGAACATGTGCTGACCCTGGGCGGCGAGTACCTGTACGAAGCGCTCAATGACCAGGGCTCGCTGCGCCCGCAAAGCTCGGACCCTACCGGTAACGACGGGTTGGTCGGTTTCGACCGCAGCAGCTCGAAGATGACCGCCCGCAGCTATGCGCTGTTCGTCGAGGACAACATCATTGTCGGCGACACCACCATTACCCCGGGCCTGCGTTTCGACCACCACGAAACCTTCGGCGACAACTTCAGCCCCAGCCTGAACCTGTCGCACAAGCTGACCGAAGCACTGTCGGTCAAAGGCGGTATCGCGCGCGCCTACAAGACCCCGAACCTGTACCAGTCCAACCCCAACTACCTGCTGTACAGCCGCGGCAATGGTTGCAGCGTGCAGCAGACCAACAACGGTGGCTGCTACCTGCAGGGCAACGCCGACCTCAAGCCCGAGATCAGCGTCAACAAGGAAATCGGCCTGATGTACGACCGTGGTACCTGGCGCACCAGTGCCACGTACTTTCGCAACGACTACAAGAACAAGATCGTCGGTGATACCGATGTGTTGTACACCATCGGCACCGGCAGCCGCGTGACCCAGTGGGACAACGCCGGCAAGGCGCGGGTGGAAGGTATCGAAGGCAACCTGTTCATCGAGCTGACCCCGGCCCTGGACTGGAACACCAACCTGACCTGGATGCTCGACAACGACAACCGCGAGACCGGCGAGCCGCTGTCGGTGATCCCGGAATACACCGTCAACACCACCCTCGACTGGCGCGCCACCGAGAAGCTGTCGTTCCAGGTGGCGGGTACCTACTTCGGCAAGCAGAAGTCGCCGACCTTCAACGACCGAACCCAGCAAAGCTACGACAAGGCCGCGCAACAGGATGTGGAAGCCTACGGGCTGGTGGACGTGAGCGCCGGGTACAAGTTCAACGCCAACTACGACGTGCGGGTGGGGGTGAACAACGTGTTCGACAAGCAGATCCTGCGTGGTGGCAACGCCAGTACTTCGGGCGCCAATACCTATAACCAGCCAGGCAGGGCGGTGTTCGCTGCGCTGAATATCACCTTCTGACATCGGGGTGCTGTACGGCCCATTCACCGACAAACCGGGGAACACTGGCGCAGGCGGTGCCATATTTGTTGCGGCAAAAAGTGCCGCAGCATGCTAAACCTTGCGCCTCAACCCGCCATGAGAAAAACCCGGTGAAAGCCGTCCGCCTGACGCTGATCTGCCATGCCCTGACCCAAGCCCAGAAGTCCGGGCGACTGCACCATGCCGAAGACGGCATTCTTCCACTGGGCCAACAGCCTTTCGCCGACCTTTCCGGTGTGCCGGTGCTGACTGCACCAGAGCGGCGAGCCTTCGAGACAGCGGCGTGGTTTTCGGGGCCGGTGCAGGTCGAGCCGGCATTGGCCGATTGCGACCTGGGGCGTTGGCAAGGGCTGACACTGAAGCAACTGCAGACCGAGCAATCGCAGGCGTTGACCGAATGGCTTCAGGACCCGGCCAGTGATGTTCACGGCGGCGAGTCGTTCGCCGTGCTTTGCCAGCGCATCGCCGCCTGGCTGGCGGCCTTCGACAGGCCTGGTGAATGGCTGGCAGTTACCCACCCGATGGTGATGCGCGCCGTGCTTGTACAAGTACTTGGCTGCCCGATGAGCGCCAGCCAGCGGGTCGACGTGTTGCCCCTGTCGCGCCTGGAGCTGAGCTTTACCGGGCAGTGGCGCCTGCGCCTGGGCTGAAGGTCAGAACGCCAGCTTGTAGCCGATCAGCAACAGCATCGCCGCCAGGCACGGGCGCAGCACGCGGTCGGAAATCCGCCCGGTGAGGTGGCTGCCCAGGTAGATGCCTGGCAGCGAGCCCAGCAGCAGGTAACCCAGCAGCGACCAGTCCATGTTGCCCATCCCCGCATGGCCCAGCCCTGCCACCAGGGTCAGCGGCACGGCGTGGGCGATTTCGGTACCGACCAGACGGCGGGTGACCAGGAACGGGTACAGCAGGAACAGCGCCACGGTACCCAGTGCGCCAGCGCCGATGGAAGTAAGGGTGACCATCACCCCCAGCACCACGCCGGTGAGCACGGTAAGGGTGTTCAGGCTGCGGTCGCTGAGGTGATAGTGGTCACCGGCATGGCGGCTGGCGAAGGCCTGCAGACGCGATTTGAACAGGATGGCCAGCGCGGTCAGGATCAGCACGACCGCCAGACCTTGCTTGATGACGGCGTTGAGCGCCGATGTGTCGGTGTGCAGGGTGCTGAGGAACCACAGGGTCAGCGCCGCGGCGGGCACGCTACCCAGGCTGAGCAGGCCGGTGATCTTCCAGTCGACGTTCTTGTTGCGCGCATGCACCCAGACGCCACTGGCCTTGGTGATGGCGGCATAGAGCAGGTCGGTACCGACGGCCGTTGCCGGGCTGATGCCGAACCACAACAGGATCGGGGTCATCAGCGATCCGCCACCGACGCCGGTCATGCCGACGATGAAACCCACGACCAGGCCTGCAATGGTGAAACCGAAAGAACCTACATCCATACGCTACTCGACTGCCCAACTTTGCCCGTTATCGGATGCAGCCAGCATATAGATTTTTTTATAGCCAAATAGACTTGTTCGTTATTAGGTTATAACCAGGTGCTGCCTGCCAGGGCCCTATCAAGCCGGCACCCACACCGACCGCATCAACCTCAAGGCCTGTGCCGTACCTGTGGGAACTGGCTTGCCGGCGATAGGCCCTGGCAGGCAGCACCGGGTCAGCGATCAGTCATCACCACCATCACATGCGCATCTGCGCCATCGTCACTTTCCGACAGGTAGATATGTCCCACCTGGCTGTCGAAATACGCCGTCTCCTGCGGCCCGATGCTCACCGCTTCCCCGGTTTCGAACTCGATACGAACGCGCCCGCTCAGTACCAGCGCGAATTCTTGGCCCGGGTGGCGGATAAAATCGTCGAACTGGCCACGTTCACGGGCAATGATGCGGGCATAGGCGGGTGTCATGCGCCGTTCAGGGAAGTCGCCGGCAATCGGGTGATAGTCATAGGTGCCGGTCGAGTAGCCAGCCGCCGCTGGCAGTGAATCGACCACCACCGTCACCGGCACTGGTGCGGTTACCGTGCCGCTGGCGCGCAACAGCTGGGCAATGTCGACGTTCAGCGCCCGGGCGGCGGCGGCGAGTTTTTCGTAGCTGACCGAGACCTGCGCCAGCTCCATCTTTGACAAGGTGGACAGCGGGACGCCACTGGCTTCGGACAATTGCTTGAGTGTCATCTGACGCGCCTTGCGCACCTGGCGCAGGCGCTGGCCGACTACGGCACGGTCCAGCAAGGGTAGGGCAGCGGGCATTCGGGGGTCTCGGCATGCGGCGTTGGTCGGGCATCTTACCTTGGACCCTTGCGTATTCGTAAATTCTCATATATTAGAATTCTCATATATGAAAATTCCTTGGCAGGAGCGTGCATGATCCCGATCTACGACACCCTCATCATCGGCGCGGGCATCGCTGGTGCATCCCTCGGTTATCGCTTGGCCGGCCGGCAGAAGGTGCTGCTGCTCGAGCGCGAGGCGCAGCCTGGCTACCATTCCACCGGGCGTTCGGCAGCCATGTTCATGGAGGCCTACGGCACTCCGCAGATACAGGCGCTGACCCGTGCCAGCCGGGCCTTCTACGAAGCACCACCGCAAGGGTTCTGCGAGCACCCGCTGCTGGAACCGCGCGGCTGCCTGTACGTCGCCAGCCTGGAACAGCGCACGCTGCTCGAGCAGACCCACGCACAGAACCTGGCCAACGGCACCAAAGTCAGCCTGCTCGACCGCGACGCAGCCCTGGCCCTGGTACCGAGCCTGCGTGCCGAGAACCTGGCCGGCGCGGTGCTTGAAGCGGGCGCAATGGACCTGGACGTACATGCCCTGCACCAGGGCTTCTTGCGCGGCTATCGCGCCGCTGGCGGTGAACTGCGCTGTAACGCCGAGCTGATCCAGGCCTGGTACCTGGATGACCTGTGGCAGGTGCAGCTGGGCGATGGCAGCCACGTACAGGCGCGCCAGCTGGTAAATGCCGCTGGCGCCTGGGCCGACCGAGTAGCCGAGCAGTGCGGGGTGGCGCGCATCGGCCTGCAACCCTGCCGGCGCAGTGCCTTTACCTTCCCCGGCCCGGCAGACCAGGACTTCGCCCGCTGGCCGGCGGTGATCGGCGTAGACGAAAGCTTCTACTTCAAGCCCGACGCCGGCCAGCTGTTGGGGTCGCCGGCCAATGCCGACCCGGTCGAACCCCAGGACGCCGTGCCCGAGGAGCTCGACGTGGCTTTGGGCATCTACAACATCGAAGCCATGACCACCCTGGAGATCCGCCGGCCGAGCCACACCTGGGCCGGGCTGCGCTCGTTCGTCGCCGACGGCGACCTGGTGATCGGTTTCGATGTGCGCGCGCCAGCGTTCTTCTGGCTGGCGGCACAAGGTGGCTATGGCATCCAGTCGGCTGCGGGCGCCTCGCGCCTGGCTGCCGACCTGCTGCTGGGCCTGCCCCTGTGTCCCGGCCTTGTCAGCCAAGGGGTGGTGCCCGAGCGCTTGTCCCCGGCCCGTTTCCAGCAACCCTGAAAGGAGCATCCCATGAGCAATGATATCCAGCGTTTCCCCAGCAGCCTGCCGTTCCCGTTCTCCCGAGCGGTGAAAGCCGGCGGCTTCCTGTTCCTCTCCGGCCAGGTGCCGATGAGTGCTGGCGGTGAAGTGGTGCGCGGCGACATCCAGACCCAGACCCGCGCCGCCTGCGAGCGTATCTCCGAAAGCCTGGCTGCCTGCGGCGCGCGTTTCGACCAGGTAGTCAAGGCCACGGTCTGGCTCTCGGACATGAGCCACTTCGCCGGCTTCAACGAGGTGTACAAGGAATTCTTCGGCGCAGCGCTACCGGTGCGCTCGACCGTGGCCTCGGCATTGGCGCTGGGGGTGGATGTGGAGATCGAAGTGCAGGCGTTCGTCGGCGACGCCTGAGCGCTTCTGTAGGAGCAGCCTTGCGCTGGGAAGAGGCCAGTAAAACCCATGCATTTGCAACAGTCATACCGGCCTCTTCGCAGCGCAAGGCTGCTCCTACAAAAAGTATGCGGTGGCAGTGAGACAACAACAATAAATCCAGAGGTTCACATGCAAGAGCAGCTGAAGATTGCCGGCGCGTTTGTCGGCGTGATCGTGGGGGCGGGGTTCGCTTCGGGGCGGGAACTGTTGTTGTTCTTTGTCGATTTCGGTGTGTGGGGGCTGGTCGGTGCGCTGGTCAGCGCAGCCTTGTTCACCTTCCTCGGCATGGCCCTGGCGGGGCTGGGCAATCGCCAGCAGGCCACTTCGCACAAGGATGTGATCCAGGCCATCTGCGGCCGTCACCTGGGCCTGTTCGTCGACTGGCTGATCACCTTTTTCATGTTTGCCGTCACCGTGGTCATGCTGGCCGGTGGTGGTGCCTTGCTGGAGCAGCAGTTCGGTATCCCGGCGCTGGCCGGCAGCGTGCTGGTGACGCTGGTTGTGGTGGGCATCGTGTGCCTGGATGTGCGCAGGGTGATCCTCGCCATTGGTGCCATCACGCCGTTGCTGATCCTGGTGGCCTCGGCGATTGCGTTGTACGCCGTGTTCAGCCGGGAACAGAGCTTCGCCCAACTCGACCAGCTGGCCAGCCAGCAACAGGCGGGCGCCCGTCACTGGCTGCTGGGGGCGTTCCTGTACGTGTCTTACAACATCGTTGCCGGCGCGCCGATCCTGGCCATCCTGGGTGGGTCGGCCAAGGGCGAGCGAACCGCTGTATGGGGTGGGCTGCTTGGTGGCGCCGCACTGGGTGGGCTGATGCTGGTGATGAGTGCCGGGCTGTTGTCGCGCCTGGACAGCGTGGCTGAACTGCCGATGCCGATGCTGTCGATTGCCAACGAAGTATCGCCACTGCTGGGGCTGGTGATGTGCCTGATTATCTTCGGCATGATCGTCAACACTGCGGTGGGTACGTTGTTCTCGTTTCTCTCGCGGCTGATGCCGGCGGGTACGGTGAGGTTTCGCTGGGGCTCGGTGGTGACCGGCGTGGCGGCGTTCGGATGCAGCCTGGTGGGGTTCATCAGCCTGGTGGGTGAGGTGTACCCGCTGTTCGGCTACCTGGGTTTCGTGCTGATGGCGGCGGTGCTGCTGGCCTGGGTCCGGCGGAGCAGAGTGGTTAAAGCGGCGGTGGCGTAGGGGGCTGCGCAGCAGCCCCCCTGGGCCATCAGATTCTGAAGCTGCCTACCAGCTGCTTCAGGCGCCCGGCCTGCTGGGCCAGTTGGTCACAATGGCGCAGGGTCTCGTTGAGGTTCTCCACCCCTTGCTGGTTCAGGGCGTTGATCTGGGTGATGTCCAGGTTGAGGCTCTCGACCACGGCGGTCTGTTCTTCGGTAGCAGTAGCCACCGACTGGTTCATGCCATCGATCTCGCCAATACGCTGGGTCACGCTGGCCAGGCGCTCGCCGGCCTGGTTGGCCACCTGCACGGTCTGCTCGCTGGAAACCTGGCTGGTGTTCATGGTGTGCACCGCTTCGCGCGAGCCTACCTGCAGGCTGGTGATCATGCGGTGGATTTCTTCCGCCGATTCCTGGGTGCGGTGCGCCAGGTTGCGTACCTCGTCGGCCACCACGGCAAAGCCACGGCCGGCCTCACCGGCACGGGCCGCTTCGATGGCGGCGTTCAGCGCCAGCAGGTTGGTCTGCTGCGAGATGCCCTTGATCACGTCGAGGATCTTGCCGATTTCGTCAGTGCTGGCGTTGAGCGTTTCGATTTGCGCGCAGGACTCGCTGATGCGCTGCGACAGGGCGGTCATGGCGCTGATCGCTTCTTCGACCACTTCACGGCCACCGTGGGCCTGCTCGCTGGCACCGCTGGCATGCTGCGAGGCATCGGCGGCGTTGCGGGCGATCTCCTGGGTGGCAGCACCCAGCTCGTTGATCGCTGCGGCCACGCTGTTGGTGCGCATGCTTTGCTCTTCGGAACCGATGATCGACGCATTGGAGGCATTGACCACCTTCTCCGACAGGTCGTGCACCAGGCGGGTTGCCGAGGACACTTCGCTGATCGAGGCATGAATGCGCTCGACGAAGCGGTTGAACGAAGTGGCCAGTTCGCCGAACTCGTCCTTGTTCTGCACGGTCAGGCGGCGGGTAAGGTCACCTTCGCCCTCGGCGATGTCGCGCATGGCGCGGCCCATGGTGGTCAGCGGGCTCATCAGTATCGGGATCAGCAGGCCGAGCAGGCCGGCGATGGCAGCCACCGCAATCAGCATCGCGATGATCGCCGAGGTGCGGAACTGGCTGAGCGCAGCGTAGGCCTTGTCCTTGTCGATCGACAGGCCGATGTACCACTGTGCCGAAGGCAGGCCGGCCACCGGGGCGAAGGAAATGATGCGGTCCTGGCCATTGAGGGTGACATCCTGCATGCCGGCGGCGACTCGCAGGTTGCTGCCGGGGTAGATGTCCTTGAGGTTCTTCATCACCTGGTCTTTGTCGGGGCTGACGATCACCTGGCCATTGCTGTCGGCCAGGAAGGCGTGGCCGATGCCGCCGAAATCGACTGAGTTGATGATCTCGACCAGGGTGTCGAGGGTGACGTCACCGCCGACCACGCCGATCAGCTCGCCATTGTTCTTGCTTTTCACTGGCGTGGCGATGGTTACCATCAGGCCGCCGACAGCCCCCTGGTACGGGGCAGTCAGCACGGTCTGCCCGGCGCTGGCCGCGGCGCCGTACCACGGGCGCTGACGTGGGTCGTAACCGGCGGGCATCTGCGCATTGGGGCGTTGGGTGAACGCACCGGTGGCCAGGCCCAGGTAAGTGAACAGGAAATTACGCGTATAGGATGGCTGCTCGATCAGTCCTTCCAGGGTATCGCCAGCGCCTTGCTGGGCGATGTCCTGGGCCAGGTTTTCCAGCACCAGGATGCGCCCGTTCATCCAGTTCTGCACACTACTGGCGGTCAGTGCGCCCGACTGCTGCACCGAAGCTTCGATGTTCTGGCGGATGGTATTGCGTTGCAGGTAGTCGTTGTAGAGCGTGAACAGGGCAAATGCCAGGACCACGACACCGCAGGCGCTGAGCAGGATCTTGTGGCGAAATTTCAGGTTCATGTTTCGAGACCTTGGGCCAATGAGGGGAGGGCGCAGCGCGCTCATGACGCATTGCGGAACCTATCGTTCGGGATATCGGCTCAAGGGTTAAAAGATTGAAGTGCTTACAGAATTTTCTTACGGTCATTTCGACGGACGGCATTCACTGGCTACACAACTGCTCGATCAACAGGCGTGCAGCCTGCTGCAACGGTTGTTGCTTGCGCCAGAAGATGTGTACCGGCAACTGCAGCTCGTTGCGGGTGTTGCGAAAATCCAGGCGCACCAGGCGCCCGCTGGCCAGCAGTGGCGCGACCCTCGACAGCGGCAAGTCGCCCCAGCCCAGGCCGGCCTCGACCATCTGCAGGGCGAGGTCGAAGCTGTCGGTTGACCAGTGCGTGGCGCCTATCAACGGGCGTGGGTCTGTCACCGGAAGGTCATGGCTACGCACCAGGATCTGGCGCACTCGGGTCAGGTCTTCGAGGTAGTGGATACGCCCCTCGCGCAAGGCCGGGTGAGCGGGGGACAGTGTGGCCACCAGCGATTCCATGCCGATGTGCTGGAAGCCGCGACGGGCATCGACCTGCAACCCGGCAAAAGCCACGCAGAGGTCGGCGCGGCCACTGTCCAGCAGGTGTACGGCCTCTTCCTGCGGGGCGCTGAGCAGGGCGATGTCCAGCAGCGGGTGCCGCTCACCCAGGTGAGCGATGGCCGCCAGCAGCGGGCGGTGGTCGATGTCCGGCACCACGGCCAGGGTCAGGCTGCTCTCCAGCCCCTGGGACAGTTCCAGGGCATGCACCTGCAGCAGCCCCAGTTGTTCGGCGATCAACCGGGCATGAGGTTCCAGCGCCTTGGCCTCGGCGGTGGGGCGGACTTCCCGTGGGCCGCGCTCGAACAGGGTGTAGCCCAGTTCGGCCTCGAGGTTGCCGATGGCCATGCTCACGGCCGAAGGCACCCGCTGCAGGGCCCGCGCAGCGGCGGAAAACGAACCGCGGTCGAGCACGGCGAGAAACAGCTGGATATTGTCGCTGGAAAAGTTCATGGCAGCCTCCTGTCAGAAGATCTGACAGCTGCTGACTTTTGCTGTCAAGAGCGATGAAGCATGATCGCGCCCCATCGCTTTGTCATTGGAGGTAATCCCGGGTGCAGGGACTCAAACGCAAACTCGTCTACGTGACTTTCTATGAACTGATCGGGCTGTGCATGTCGACCCTCGGGCTGGCCTACCTGTCGGACACCCAGGCATCGCATACCGGGCCTCTGGCGGTGATGATCACTACCATCGCCATGCTCTGGAACCTGATCTACAACACCCTGTTCGAGTGGTGGGAGAGCCGCCAGGCCACGCGCGGGCGCAACGTGGCACGGCGGGTGGCGCATGCCATCGGCTTCCAGCTGACCCTGGTGGTGTACCTGATCCCGCTGATTGCCTGGTGGCTGGACATGACATTGCTAGAGGCGCTGCTGGTGGACATGGCGTTCATCGTGCTGGTGCCGTGCTACACCTTTGCCTACAACTGGGCGTTCGACCGGATCTTTGGCTTGCCCAGCTCAGCCTTGGCAGCAGCCTGATTCAACCTGTTCCGGCCTCTTCGCAGCACAAGGCTGCTCCTACAGCGACCGCACAACCTTCAGGCGGGAGCTGCGAAAAGGCCGACACAGTCAACCACTAAGGCGGCAGGCGAATGATCAAAGGCTCCTGCTGCTGCTTCACCTGCTGCTCAACCGGTTGTTCCTCCGTCCTCGGTGCACTGGCCAGCAAGCTGTCCTCGACCTGCCCCGAAAGGTAGTACACCCCCGACATGGCCCCGCTCTGGCGGTTCTCCATCAGCTCTTGCCATTCCTGGTTCAGCGCCACGTTGAGGATCACCCGCAACTGCTCGACCATCTGCGGGTGTTCGCGGTCATGGGTCATGACCCCGTAACCGGCCGCCGCAATCGAAATCATCGCCCCCGCCACTTTGCCCACCGCCGACGCCACGGCACTGGCGATGCCGCGCGGAGCCAGGGTGGCGCCGAGCTTTTCGCTGGCCTGGTTGGCCACCGAGTTCAGCCCGACATCGGTCTTGCCCGGGCCTTTGCTGGCCTGCTGGTGCAGATGCTGGCGCATGGCTTGCCAGGCAGGTTGCTGGGCCAGCGACTTGGCCCGCAGAAGCTGGTAAAGGCTGGCATTGCGCGCATCCGGTGGCCCCAGGGCGATGGCGGGAATGCGGTTGAGGCGTTGGCTGAACTGCTCGGGGGGAGCGTTGTAGCGGCTGATGATAGCCGGCAGCTGCTGGCCGAGCAGTTGCAGGTACAGCTCGCTGGCGCGGTCGCGAATGCCTTCGGGGTTGATCTGCTCGGCCACCGGTTCGATCACCCGCTTGTGGTACTGCTCCTGCAGGTACAGCGCCAGGCGCTTTTCCGCCGGCTCCCGGCCTTCACCGCTGTCGATCTTGTACCAGGCCACCTTGAGGGTCAGCCACTGCTGGGTCCAGTAGCCGGTAAACCAAGGGATGAATTCGCTTTCGGTACGCTGCTGTACCTGTTCCTTCCACACCCGCATGGAACGGCGTGCATAGTCGTTGGCCGAGCTGCCGGCGCCGACCGAGGCTTCGATCAGCTCCTGGTCGATGCGTTGCCAGGTGGCGGGGGTGAGCACCACCGGTGGCGGCGGGACAGGTGGGGGCTTGCCTGCGCAGCCGGCCAAGGCCAGCAGCAGGCACAGCAGCAGGAGGGCTCGAGTGCTCACGCAACCGCCTCCCTGGTAGAGGCTGGGGTGGTTCTCGGAGTATAGGGTGGGTAGTGAAGGGCTGCCGTGCAGCCTATCGCCCATCGTCCGGCCAACGCGATCCATGTAGGAGCGGCCTTGTGCCGCGAAAGGGCCGCAAAGCGGCCCCGGCAATTTCTGCTGCACAGCTGAAATCCTGGGGCCGCTTCGCGCCCCATCGCGACACAAGGCCGCTCCTAGAAGGGGGGCGTCAGCTTGAATCGGTCATTCCAGGTCGAGCTTTTCTTCCAGGCGGTCGAGGTGCTTGTGCATCAGCCCCAGCGCCGCCTCGGCATCGCCATGCTCCACGGCATCGATGATCGCCGCATGTTCCTCCCACGCGCAGTGGTCGCAGCAAGGCGACTCGTAACGGGCGATGATCAGCGAGGTCATCGGCACCAGGCCATTGAGAAACCGCGCCAGTGGCGCATTGGCAGCCACCTGCGCCAGTTTCAGGTGAAACTCGCCGCCCAGGCGGATCGCCGCACAACGCTCGCCGTTTTCATGGTGCTGGCGCTCGCGCGCCACTAGTTGCCGCAGCTGGCGAATCTGTACCGGCCGGGCGCGTTGCGCGGCCAGGGTGATCAGCGTGGTTTCGGCCAGACGCCGGGCGCTGAGCACCTGGCGTGCCTGCTCCGGGTCGGGCACGGCCAGATGCGCAGTGTGGCTGGGGCGTTGCACCACCACCTGCTGGTCGGACAGGCGCCCGAGCACACGGCGGATCACTGTACGGCTGACACCAAAGGCATGGCCCAGCGCCTGTTCGGGCAACAGGCTGCCAGGTGGCAAGCGCTGTTCGAGGATGGCATCGAACAGCCGCGGGTAGATCTGCTCGGCCGACAGGCGGGTTTCGCCGGCCGCGAGCAGGGCCGGCAAGTGAGGGGCGGCGTTCATGGTCGCTCTCCTGGGGTCATGGATGCGGGTGTTCGTCCGGGATGTTCAACGGGATGCCCATGCGCAACCCTTCGGCCAGGATGTGCTGACGCATCTGGGCACTGGCCTGGGCGCTGCTGCGCTCACGTATGGCGCGCACCACCGCTTCGTTTTCCTTCAGCCGCGCGGCCAGGTGCTCTGGCGAATTGCGCAGCATGTCAGCGCTTTGCTTGAGGGCATTGCCGGTCTGTTGCACCACGCTCTGGAAGATCGGGTTGGTGGTCAGGGCGAACAGCGCTTCATGAAAGGCGATGTAGGCCCTGACGCCGGCTTCGCTGTCATCGGCCTCCAGCGCTTCACGCATGTCCATCAGGGTCAGGCGCAGTTGGCCGATGTCCTGACTGTTGGCCGACTGCGCCACCAGGCCGACGATGAAAGGCTCAAGGGTGTAGCGCAGCTCCAGCACGTCGGCCAGGCTGGCTGCGGCGCTGGTGTCCAGGCCCGGTTCCTGGGTGGCGGCATCGACATCCAGTACCAGCACACCCTTGCCTGGCAGCGAACGCACCAGGCCCAGGGTTTCCAGCACGGTCACCGCTTCGCGCAGGCTGGGGCGGCTGATGCCCAGTTGTTCGGCCAGTTCGCGCTGGCCTGGCAGCATGTCGCCGGTGCGCCATTGGCCTCGGGCCAGGGCCTGGCGCAGTTTTTCCACCACTGAGTTGACGACGGTAGATGAGCTGATCACGGTTCGCTCCTGGAAGGGCCGGCGTCAGTGCCGGCCACGTTCCCTCAGAATTCCTGTTGATGGGGGTTGGGCTGCTTGCGTGGCATGGGGGCGAAACCGGGCTTGCCGTCGAGCACGTTGTGCGCGCGTTCCAGGTCGATGTCCTTCTCCCAGCGGGCGATGGCCACGGTGGCCACGCAGTTGCCGATCAGGTTGGTCAGCGCCCGGCCGATGCCCATGAACCAGTCCACCGCCAGTACCAGTACCAGGCCGACCACCGGGATCGCCGGCACGGCGGTCAGGGTAGCGGCAAGGATCACCAGCGCCGAGCCTGGGATGCCGTGAGCGCCCTTGGAAGTCACCAGCGATACCAGCAGGATGGTCAGCAGGTCGGTCATTGCCAGTGGCGTGCCGGTGGCGTTGGCAATGAACACGATGGCCAGGGTCAGGTAGATGGAGAAGCCATCGAGGTTGAACGAATAACCGGTGGGGATCACCAGGCCGACGGTGGAGCTGCCGATGCCCAGGTGCTCGAGCTTGCGCATGATCTGTGGCAGTACGGCGTCGGACGAGGCGGTGCCCAGCACGATGGTCAGTTCTTCACGCAGGTACTTGATCAGCGGCAGCAGCTTCAGCCCCGACAGGCGCATGACCGTGCCCAGCACGATCAGTACAAAGCCGGCACAGGTCAGGTAGAACAGCGCCACCAGCCCGCCCAGGTGCTGCAGCGATTCCAGGCCGTACTTGCTGGTGGTGAAGGCGATGGCGCCGAACACGCCGATCGGTGCCAGGCGCACGATCATGCCCATGATGCGGAAGATCACGTGGCTCAGTTCGTTGATCAGCCGCGAGATGCCGGCTGCCGAGTCACCCACCAGGTTCAGCGCGCTACCGAACAGTACCGAGAACAGCAGCACCTGGAGGATGTTGTTGTCGGCAAAGGCGCCGATCACCGAGGTGGGGATCAGGTCCATGAAGAACGCCGTGGCACCGTGGATGTGCTGGCCGCGCTCGGCCAGGCTGCTGGCGTCGGCGCTGGACAGTTGGTCCAGGTGGATGTTGGCGCCGCTGCCGATGCCGCTGGTGAAGGCGAACACCAGGCCGATCACCAGCGCCAGGGTGGTCAGTACCTCGAAGTAGATCACCGACTTCAGGCCGATGCGCCCGACCTTTTTCAGGTCACCGGCGCCCGAGATACCGCTGACCACCACGCAGAACACGATCAGGCCGATGAGCATCTTGATCAGCTTGATGAAGCCGTCGCCAAGGGGTTTGAGTTGCAGGGAAAGGTCGGGGAAGCTGAGACCGCAGGCGATGCCGAGGGCAAGGCCGAGCACGACTTGAAGGAAGATCGAACGCGAGCACCATTTGAGCATGGGAGGGATCTCTGATCGGTGTCCTTGCTTCGGTAGCCGCACGGGGCGAAAGAGCGCAGGACTTAATTATTGTGGTCTTACCGGTTTGTTCAGCGCGAAGCCATGAAAGCGCGAAAAATCCGACATTGCAAGGATTTTTGGCCTTACCGGTCTGACCAGTTGTGGGGCAATCCAGCGTATCTGGCTCTAATTCGGTGCATCTGGTTGGGTGGAGCCGCAGTGCGGTCGTTTACAGGTGAATCGCAGCGGCGAACCGCGTGCGCACATGAATCAGATCAGGCTTTGGCCAGTGCCTAGGGCACCTTTGCAATCAGCTTGCCAATCGCCATGCCAACTTCGATATTTTCGATAACGCCATGATTCGTAAGGTTTATTTGCATTCCTTGGCTGACCTCGTAGAATCCGCGCCCGACCGGGAAGTCACCAAAGGGTCGATTGCAGGGGATTCATCCTGATAATCGCCTCGCAAGCAGGCTCCCGGCGTTTGAATGAATGGAGTCTCATAGTGCGTCTCAACCTTCCGGTTACCCCGGTCGAGCAACGTTTCCCCCCCGATCAGCGATTGATTTCTGCTACCGACACCAGCAGCCTGATCACCTACTGCAACCCCGAATTCGCCGCCATCAGCGGTTACAGCGAGGCGGAGCTGATCGGCAGCCCGCACAACCTGGTACGCCACCCGGACATGCCGCCGGCGGTGTACCAGTTGATGTGGAGTTACCTGAAGGCCGGCAAGAGCTGGATGGGCATCGTCAAGAACCGCTGCCGCAACGGCGATTACTATTGGGTCAACGCCTACGTCACGCCTATTCTCGAAGCCGGGCGGGTGGTGGGCTATGAATCGGTACGGGTGTGCCCGACGCGTGAGCAGGTGGCCCGTGCCGAGGCCCTGTATGCACGCATGCGCAACGGTCAGGCTGTGTTGCCCTGGTCACGGCGCGCGACCATGCTGGCGCGTGACCTGGCCGTACCGCTCGTGGGCGGGGGGCTGGCTTTGGGGGCCAACAAACTGTGGCCCGGCCTGGTCGCGCAGGGGCTGACCCTGGGGCTGTTCCTGGCCTATGGCCTGTTGGCACGCAATGCCGTTGGGCGGCAGATGGAGCGCGTAGTGCAGGGCGCAGGCGGCACCTTCGCCGACCCGATCGCCGCCTTGACCTACAGCGACCTGCCCGGTGCTGGCGGACAACTGCAATTGATGCTGATCAGCGAGGAGGCGCGGCTGAAAACCGCGCTGACCCGGTTAAGTGACCTGGCGGCCCAGATGGCCGTGGCTGCACATGATGCCGGTGCGTTGTCGCGCAGCACCGAGGCGGCATTGCTGGAGCAGCGTGCGGAAACCGACCTGAGCGCCACTGCCATGAACCAGATGGCCGCTTCCATCGGTGAGGTTGCCAACCATGTGCAACTGACTGCTGCCGAAGCCCACACTGCGCACCTGCTGGCCGAGCAGGGCAGCCTGGTGGCCGACGCCAGCGGAACTGCAATCCGCACCTTGGCCGGTACCGTGGCCCAGATCAACCAGGCGGTCAGCCACCTGGCTGGTCAGACCGGTGCTATCGCCGAAGCCACCGGGATGATCCGCGGCATCGCCGAGCAGACCAACCTGCTGGCGCTAAATGCCGCCATCGAGGCGGCCCGTGCCGGTGAGCAAGGCCGTGGCTTTGCCGTGGTCGCCGATGAAGTGCGGGCACTGGCCGACAAGACCCGGCAGTCGACACTGCACATCCAGGCTATCATCGATGCTCTGCGCAGTGGCGCAGAAGAGGCCGTGGCGATTGCCAGCCAGGGCATCGACGGTGCCGAGCAGGGCGTTGCCCAGGTGCAGGAAGCGCGGCAGGCGTTGCATGGCATTCGTGATGCGGTGCAGCGCATCAGTGACATGAGCCAGCAGATGGCTACGGCTTCGCAGCAGCAGTCAGCCGTCGCCGAAGACGTCTCGAGGCAGATCAATGGTGTGGCCGGCATAGCCCAGCACAGCGCACACAGCGCCAACGCCGCAGCCTCTCGCGGCGCCGAACTGGAAGAGGTGTGCGCCGGACTGCGTGCCCTTGTGGAGCGCTTCAACCGTTAAGGCAGGATGCTTTATGGATGACAACTATCGTGCAGCCGTTGACGCGGCTGCGATCTTTTCCGAAACCGACCTGCGTGGAACCATCACTTACGTCAACCAGCAGTTCTGCAGCATCTCGGGCTACAGCCGCGAGGAGCTGCTGGGCGCCAACCACCGCATCCTCAACTCCGGCCTGCACGAGCCGGAGTTCTTCGTTGGCATGTGGCGGGCGCTGGCCGCCGGCCGGGTATGGAAGGGCGAGATCTGCAACCGCGCCAGGGACGGCTCGCTGTACTGGGTCGACAGCACCATGGTGCCACTGGTCGACCCGCTCACCGGAGAGGTGCGCAAGTACGTGTCGATCCGTTTCGACGTCACCGAGAAGCGCCAGCTGCTGCATACCTTGCAATGGCGTGTGGGCCATGACGTGCTAACCGGCCTGCCCAACCGCGCTTACCTGTCCGACCTGCTGAACCAGGCCCTGGCCTACTCGCGCCGTGAAGACATTCCGCTGGCTGTGTGCATGCTCGACCTGGATGGCTTCAAGGCAGTCAACGACGGCTACGGGCATGCCATGGGCGACCTGCTGTTGGTCGAGGTGGCGCAGCGGCTGAAGCACATCCTGCGCGATGGCGACGCAGTGGCCCGGTTGTCGGGGGACGAATTCGTGCTGATCCTGCGCAACGTCGAAGACCGCCAGTTGCATGCTGCGCTGCGCCGGGTGCTGCGGGCACTGGCGGCGCCTTATGTGGTACGCGAGCAGCGCCTGTCGCTCAGCGCCAGTATCGGCGTGACCCTGTACCCGCAGGACGACGAAGACGCCGACACCTTGGTGCGCCATGCCGACCAGGCCATGTATGTGGCCAAGCAGCGTGGGCGCAACCGCTATCACCTGTTCGACGTGACACAGGAACAGGAACTCAAGGCTACCCACCAGACCGTGGCGCGGGTGCGCCGGGCCCTGCACAACGGCGAGCTGTGCCTGTATTACCAGCCCAAGGTCAACCTGCGCAGCGGCCAGGTGCTGGGCTTCGAGGGCTTGCTGCGCTGGCAGCGGCCAGGCCGCGGGCTGGTGCCGCCTGGTGATTTCCTGCCGGCGGTGGAGCAGACCGACCTGATCGTGGAAATCGGCGAATGGGTGCTCGACCAGGCGCTGAACCAGTTGCAGGCATGGCAACGTCAGGGGCAGCCCTGGTCACTGAGCGTGAACATCGCCGCGCGGCATTTGCAGCGTGGTGACTTTGTCGAGCGCCTGCAGCAGTTGCTGGCGGCGCACCCGGAGGTGGACCCGGCGCGGCTGGACCTGGAAATCGTCGAGTCGGTGGCCATCGATAACCTGCAGCATGTCAGCTGCTGTCTCGATGCCTGCCGCGCACTGGGTGTGCGCTTCTCCCTGGACGACTTTGGCACTGGCTATTCGTCGCTGAGCTACCTGAAGCGCTTGCCGACACAGACGATCAAGATCGATCAGTCATTCGTGCGCGACATCCTGCATGACCAGGACGACCTGGCGCTGACCGAAGCGGTGATTGGCCTGGCCCGGGCGTTTGGCCGCGAGGTGATTGCCGAAGGGCTGGAGAGCGTCGAGCACGGCCGCGTGCTGATGGGCCTGGGCTGCGAACTGGCACAGGGTTACTGCATCGCCCGGCCGATGCCGGCCAGTGCGGTGCAAGCCTGGGCGCAGGCCTACCGGCAGCCGGTGCAATGGCGTGACCCTTGATCATCAGCGGGCCATTGGCTTGACCTCGGCCAGCACCGGGTGCGCCACCAGCTTGTCGATGTGCAGGGCGTCGTCGTTCATCCAGCTTTCGCTGAGCAGCCGGTAGTGTTCCATGTCGCGGCAGCGCAGGCGCAGGCTGTAGTCGAAGTGGCCGCTGATCAGCTGGCACTCGTGCACTTCCGGGCAGTTGCGCAGGGTGGCTTCGAAGGCCTTCTGCGCGGCCCGCCCGCTTTGGTTGGACAGGGCGACCAGCACCAGCAGCGACACCCCGGGCGCGACCTTCTGCAGGTCGATGATCGCCCCGTAGCCGCGGATCACGCCACGGCGCTCCAGCTTGCGTACACGCTCCAGGCAGGGGCGCGGGGTGAGGTGGACGAGGCTGGAGAGTTTTTCGAAAGTGATGCGGCCGTCATGGCGCAGGATGTCGATGATCGCTTCGTCGATGCGGTCGAGGGGGTGGGCGTTGGCGTCCTTGGTGTCCATGCGCTTGGGCTTCTTTCAGAAGAGGGCATGGGACAGGGTAGGCGGTAAAGGGGGCCGCTGCGCGGCCCATCGCGACACAAGGCCGCTCCTACAAGGGATACGCGGTCCTTGTGTAGGAGCGGCCTTGTGTCGCGATGGGCTGCGCAGCAGCCCCAGGATCCATCAGGCGCAGACAGAACCAGCCTTGGGCACCGCCCGCAACTCCACCACCCGCGGCTGCAACAACCCATACAAATCCTTCGGATCCTCCAGCACCGGCACCAGCCCGATGTCCGTGCCGATACCCAGTGCCTGCGCCGTGTCCAGCACATAGCGCAATGCCGAGTAATCCTCCAGGGCAAACCCCACCGAGTCGAACAGCGTCACCTGTTCGCCGTGCTCACGCCCCTTGGCTTCCCCGGCGACCACACGCCAGAACTCGGTCACTGGCGAGTCTGCAGGCATCTGCTGGATCTCGCCTTCCACCCGGCTTTGCGGTTCGTACTCGACGATCACCCGGGCCCGCTCGACAATCGCCCGATGCAGCTCGGTCTTGCCCGGGCAGTCACCACCCACGGCATTCAGGTGCATGCCCGGCTCGATCATCTCCGGGGTGAGGATGGTGGCGCAGGCCTTGTCGGCGGTTACCGTGGTGACGA
This sequence comes from Pseudomonas sp. s4, assembly GCF_046764235.1. Classification (NCBI taxonomy): domain Bacteria; kingdom Pseudomonadati; phylum Pseudomonadota; class Gammaproteobacteria; order Pseudomonadales; family Pseudomonadaceae; genus Pseudomonas; species Pseudomonas sp. s4. The sequence goes on from NZ_CP177209.1 coordinate 2,040,382, forward strand.
TATCGGCCCCGCGCACCGCTTCGGCCACGGAGCTGGCGATGCTCAGCTTGAGGCCGGGGCGGTTGGCCAGGTTGGCGACCAGCTTGGCCGAGGCAGCCGGGTCGATGTCATACAGGCGGATTTCATCGATGCCCAGCAGGGCATTGAAGGCGATGGCCTGGAACTCGCTCTGCGAGCCATTGCCGATCAATGCCATGCTGCGGCTGTCCTCGCGCGCCAGGTAGCGGGCGGCCAGGGCCGAGGTGGCGGCGGTGCGAATGGCGGTGGTCAGGGTCATTTCGCTGAGCAGCAACGGGGCACCGGTATCGACGCTGGCCAGGGCGCCGAAGGCCATCACCGTGAGCAGGCCATGGCGAGTGTTCTTCGGATGCCCGTTGACGTACTTGAAGGCGTAGCGGCTGGCGTCCGAGATTGGCATCAGCTCGATCACGCCGTCCGCTGAATGGTTGGCCACCCGGGCGCATTTTTCGAAGGCGGGCCAGCGCAGGTAGTCCTGGCGGATGTACTCGGCCATTTCCAGCAGGCACGTGGGCAGGCCTTTGCGGTTGACCAGGCGGGCCAGGTCTTGCACATCGATATAGCGGGTCATGAGGGGTCTCCCTGCGGTCGACGCTTCCAGAGTGGGCTCTGGTTTCATTGTGCGGCGGGTGGGGAGGCAAAGCTGGCTGTAATGGGCTGTGGCGGCAGCGGCTTTGGCTGATTTCGCTGCGCTGGCAGCCGAATCGGCTGTGGCTGGGCCGGCGATGAGGCCAGTACAGGCCGGGGCAATCATCGCTCACGCAGCCGCTTGTACAGCGTGGTGCGGCTGATCCCGAGCCCACGCGCCACCGCCGAGAGGTTGCCGTTGGCTTGTGCCACCAGCTCGCGCAGGTCCGCCTTTTCGGTCGCAATCGGCACAGGCACCTGAGCCTCGGCGAGAAAACCCGCAGGCAGGTGTTCCAGGCCGACAGGCCCATTGCCCGCCAAGGCCAGCGCCACCTGCAGCACACTCACCAGTTCACGCATATTCCCCGGCCAGGGGTGCTGATCGAGCAGTTCGATAATGGCCGCAGGCAGCCGCGCAGGCTGCCCGGGATCACGGTAGCGCGCATGCACCTGCTCGATCAGCTGCCGGCGGTCATTGCGCTCGCGCAGCGGCGGCAAAACCACTGCCAGCCCGGCGATGCGGTAATACAGGTCCTGGCGAAAGCGCCCGGCGCGCACTTCTTCGGCCAGGTCGCGGTTGCTCGCCGACACCACGCGGATATCCACCGCCACCGGTTCGCCGCTGCCCAATGGCTGGATGCTGCGCGTCTGCAGCACGCGCAGCAGGCGGGCCTGGGTGGGCAACGGCATGTCGCCGATTTCGTCGAGGAACAGGATGCCGTGGTGGGCCTTGCGGATCAGCCCCGGGTTGCCCTTCTGGTGGGCGCCGGTGAACGCGCCCTTGTCGTAGCCGAACAGCTCCGACTCCACCAGCTCTGCGGGGATCGCCGCGCAGTTGACGGCTATGAGCGGCTGGCTGGCGCGGCTGCTGGCCCGGTGCAGGGTATCGACGAATACCTCCTTGCCTACGCCGGTTTCGCCCTGCACCAGGACCGGGATGTCCTTTTCCAGCAGCAGGCCGGCCTGCGCCAGGGCTTTCTCCAGGCGTGGCTCGGCGCTGCTGGCGGCGGGGCGGCCGGGAGCCTCGCGCGGCGGCTGCCACTGGCAATGAAAGCGGTTGCGCCCGGTGGCTTGCAGGGCGAAGGGCTGTTGCCGGGGATGGCTGAGCAGCTGTTGCAGGGGCAACTGGAACAGTTGCGCGATGTTCTGCTGCAGCGGGTTGCCCCCGAGCAGGGTGTCGGCCCGGTGATTGGCGGCCAGCACCTGCCCCTGCTCATCGAACACCAGCAGGCCGGCCCAGGGGCTGTCGAGGTTGTCGGAGGCGCTGTTGAAGATCAATTGCGCATGCTGGTCGGCATGCTTGGCGAGGATCAGGCGGTTCTCCAGGCTCTGGCCCATCATGCGTACCAGGCCCAGGGTCTGGCTGGCGGGCAGGTAGCCGTCGCTGGCCACATCGAGCACCCCGACCAGCTGCCGTTCGGCGTCGAACAGCGGCGCGGCGGCGCTGGACATATAGCGGTTCTGGCGCAGGAAGTGCTCTTCCTGGCCCACGTGGATCGCCTCGGCGCAGACCAGCGCGGTGCCCAGCGCATTGGTGCCGACACCGCGCTCGTGCCAGTGGGCACCGGCGCTGAAACCATGCTGCTGGCGCGGCTCGATGAACCGCCGCGAGCCCCAGCTGTCGAGCAGGCAGCCGCTGGCATCGGCCAGCATCACCAGGTAGCTGGCATTGCCCAGCAGGTGGGCATATTGCGGCAGCACCGCTTCGCGGGTCAGGTGCAGCAGGGCCTGGCGCCGCTCCAGCAGGGCGCTCAGCTCGGCGCGGGTCAGGCAGTCGAAGTCCGGGGCGTGTTGGGGGTGCAGGCCGTGGTCGCGGCAGCGGGCCCAGGAGGCCTGGATCAGTTGGGCATGGGGCGAAGCGGATGCGGCCATGGGCCTGTCCTGTGTGATTGTTGTCATGGGGCCGACCGCTGTTCAGTGTCGTGCACGGTTGTTCAATGTCAAACCGGCAAGTGTTCAGTTGTTCAGTGCTTGTGTTCAGTTGTGAACCTGCGATTGACCGGCATTGCCGGCCAGGCCCCGGGCCAGACGGTTGCGGCGCATCTGGCACGAAACTGGCTGTGTCCGGCAGACAAAAACCACAAGAAGGCCACGCCATGTCCCTGGTGCTGGAACAGGTCAGCCGCAGCGTCGACAACCAGGCCTGGATCGTCGATGCCTCACTGCGTTTCGAACCCGGCTCGTTCAACGTGCTGCTGGGCCGCACCCTGGCCGGCAAGACCAGCCTGATGCGCCTGATGGCCGGGCTCGATCGCCCGGACCGGGGGCGGGTGCTGATGGATGGCCAGGACGTGACTGGCGTGCCGGTGCGCCAACGCAATGTGTCGATGGTGTATCAGCAGTTCATCAATTACCCGACCCTCAGCGTTTACGAGAACATTGCGTCACCGCTGCGCCAGGCACGCATGGACGAGCCCCAGATTCGCCGACGGGTGCAGGAAACCGCCGAGATGCTGCGCATCGAAGCCTACCTGCAGCGCCTGCCGCTGGAGCTGTCCGGTGGCCAGCAGCAACGCACGGCAATGGCCCGGGCGCTGGTCAAGGATGCCTCGCTGATCCTGTTCGACGAGCCACTGGTCAACCTCGACTACAAGCTGCGCGAGGGCCTGCGCCAGGAGCTGCGCGAACTGTTCGCGGCGCGCCACTGCATTGCCGTGTATGCCACCACCGAGCCCAACGAGGCGCTGGCTCTGGGCGGCACCACCACCCTGGTGCATGAGGGCCGTATCGTCCAGAGCGGGCCTACCGCCGAGGTCTACCAGCGCCCGGGCAGCGTGCTGGCTGCCGAGCTGTTTTCCGAGCCGCCGATCAACCTGGTACCTGGCCGTATCAGCGGCAACGACGTGAGCCTGGCCCAGGCCGTGCACTTTGCTCGCAATGCCGACTTGCAGCCGCTTGCCGAGGGTGACTACCGCTTTGGCGTGCGGCCCAGCCACATCAGCCTGGTGCCGGCGCACGACGACGACCTGGAATTGTCGGTGCTGGTGGAACTCGCCGAGATCAGTGGTTCAGAGACCTTCCTGCATGTACGCAACGAACACTGGCGCATGATCCTGCACCTGCCAGGGGTACACGAATACCAGGTGGACACGCCGATCCGCGTGTTCATCCCCACCCACAAGCTGTTCGTGTTCGACAGTACCGGGGCGCTGGTGCAGGCCCCGGGGCTGCGCCAGGCAAGGAGAGGTTGATGGCCGAGATCCGCCTGCGCCAACTGGCGCACAGCTACAGCCGCCAGCCCGCCAGCGAGGCGGACTATGCCCTGCACGCGCTGGAGCATGTGTGGGAGCAGGGCGGTGCCTACGCCTTGCTCGGGCCGTCGGGCTGCGGCAAGTCGACCTTGCTCAACATCATCTCCGGGCTGCTGACCCCTTCCCACGGCGAGGTGCTGTTCGACGGCAAGCCGGTCAACCAGCTGTCACCGCAGGCGCGCAACATTGCCCAGGTGTTCCAGTTCCCGGTGGTTTACGACACCATGACGGTGTTCGACAACCTGGCGTTTCCCTTGCGCAACCAAGGGTTGGACGAAGCCCGGGTGCAGGCCCGGGTGGAAGAGATTGCCGAGGTGCTCGACCTGTCGGCCGTGCTGCGCAAGAAGGCGCGCAACCTCAGTGCCGACGAAAAGCAGAAGGTCTCCATGGGACGGGGCCTGGTGCGCGATGACGTGTCGGCGATCCTGTTCGACGAGCCGCTGACGGTGATCGACCCGCACCTGAAGTGGAAGCTGCGGCGCAAGCTCAAGCAGATCCACGAGCAGTTCAACATCACGATGATCTACGTCACCCATGACCAGCTGGAGGCCTCGACGTTCGCCGACAAGATCGCGGTGATGCACGGCGGGCGCATCGTCCAGTTCGGTACCCCGCGCGAACTGTTCGAGCGGCCGCGGCATACCTTCGTCGGTTACTTCATCGGCAGCCCGGGGATGAACCTGATCGAGGTGCGCGCCGAAGCGGACGGGGTGGCGTTCGGCGATATTCACCTGATGCTGCCCGGGCATTTGCGGGAACATCTGCAAGAGCGCCTGGCGGCCACAGGTGGTGGTGGTCGCCTGCAGCTGGGCATCCGCCCGGAATTCGTGCAGCTGTGGGACAGCCCGTTCGATGATGCCTACCCGGCACGGGTGCTGGACGTCGAGGACCTGGGCACCTACCGCATCGTCACCCTCGAGCTGGGAGGTGTCGCGCTCAAGGCACGCCTGGGCGAGGACCGCCCGGTGCCGGTGGCCCAGGCCTGGGTCAGCCTGCCGGCGCAGTGGCTGATGCTGTACCTCGACGATGTGCTGCTGGAGGCCGGGCCATGAACAAGGTGCCGAACAACAAGGCCTGGTGGCTGGTGCTGCCGGTGTTCCTGCTGGTGGCATTCAGTGCGGTGGTGCCGATGATGACGGTGGTCAACTACTCGGTGCAGGACATCTTCGACCAGTCCAACCGCTACTTCGTCGGCGCCGACTGGTACCGTCAGGTGCTGCGCGACCCGGCGCTGCACGATGCGCTGCTGCGTCAGTTCATCTATTCCGCCTGCGTGCTGCTGATCGAAATCCCGCTGGGTATCGCCATTGCCCTGACCATGCCGACCAAGGGGCGCTTGGCCTCGGTGTGCCTGATCGTCATGGCCATCCCGTTGCTGATCCCGTGGAACGTGGTCGGCACCATCTGGCAGATTTTCGGCCGGGCCGACATCGGCCTGCTCGGCGCTACCCTGGCCAAGCTCGGGGTCAGCTACAACTACGCCGGCGACCCGTTCGACGCCTGGCTGACCGTGCTGGTGATGGACGTGTGGCACTGGACATCGCTGGTGGCGTTGCTCTGTTACTCGGGGCTGCGCGCCATCCCCGACGTGTACTACCAGGCTGCGCGCATCGACCGCGCCTCGGGCTGGGCGGTGTTCCGCCATATCCAGTTGCCCAAGCTGAAGAACGTGCTGCTGATCGCGGTGATGCTGCGCTTCATGGACAGCTTCATGATCTACACCGAGCCCTTCGTGCTGACCGGTGGCGGGCCCGGCAACGCCACCACCTTCCTCAGCCAGACCCTCACGCGCATGGCCGTGGGGCAGTTCGACCTGGGCCCGGCGGCGGCGTTCTCGCTGGTGTACTTCCTGATCATCCTGCTGGTTTCTTGGCTGTTCTACACAGCCATGACCCATGCCGACAAGGACTAGGCCATGAGCACGCGCAAATCGCTGGCCCTGCTGCTGTACTTCTTCTTCCTGCTGGTGCCGATCTACTGGCTGCTGAACATGTCGTTCAAGAGCAACACCGAGATCCTCGGCGGCCTGACCCTGTGGCCACAGGCGTTCACCCTCGACAACTACCGGGTGATCTTCACCGATGCCAGCTGGTACAGCGGCTACATCAATTCGCTGTACTACGTGTGCCTGAACACGCTGATTTCGCTGCTAGTGGCGCTGCCAGCGGCATATGCCTTCTCGCGTTACCGCTTCCTCGGTGACCGGCACCTGTTCTTCTGGCTGCTGACCAACCGCATGGCGCCACCAGCGGTGTTCCTGCTGCCGTTCTTCCAGCTGTATTCGTCGATCGGCCTGTTCGATACCCATATCGCCGTGGCCCTGGCCCACTGCCTGTTCAACGTGCCGCTGGCAGTGTGGATCCTCGAGGGGTTCATGTCTGGTGTGCCGAAGGAGATCGACGAAACGGCCTATATCGACGGCTACAGCTTCCCACGCTTCTTCGTGAAGATCTTCATTCCGCTGATTGGCTCCGGCATCGGCGTGACGGCGTTTTTCTGTTTCATGTTCTCCTGGGTGGAGCTGCTGCTGGCGCGCACCCTCACCTCGGTGAATGCCAAGCCGATCGCCGCGGTGATGACCCGTACCGTGTCTGCCTCGGGCATAGATTGGGGGGTACTGGCGGCGGCGGGGGTACTGACCATCTTGCCGGGCATGCTGGTGATCTGGTTCGTGCGCAACCATGTGGCCAAGGGCTTCGCCCTGGGCCGAGTGTGAGGAGGGCAAGGCATGGAGTGGATGGCCTGGACCTTGCCGACGGCGCTGTTCTTCGCCGCCGTTGGTGTGCTGCTGCTGGGCATGACCCTGCTCGAACTGCGCCGCCCCTGCGTGGAGCGACGCGGCTTCCTGCCGCTGGTCACCAGCCGTGGCGACCGTTTGTTCATCGGCCTGCTGGCCAGCGCCTACCTGCATTTGCTGGTGGTTGGCGTCAGCGAGTGGCCATTGTGGGTGGCCTCGCTGCTGTCGCTGGCGTGGCTGGTGGTGGTGCTGCGCTGGGGCTGAGCGAGCGGCCCTGTGGGATAACTGAAACGGGAGATCACAATGTTCGACAACAAGTACAACAGGCGACATTTGACCCTGGCCGCGTTGCTGGTACTGGCCAGCGTGCAGGGCACAGCCTGGGCCGACCAGTACGAGGATGCGGCAAGGAAGTGGCTCGGCAGTGAGTTCAAGCCTTCGACCCTTACCCCTGAACAGCAGTTGGCCGAGTTGAAGTGGTTCATCAAGGCTGCCGAACCGTTCCGTGGCATGAAGATCAACGTGGTGTCGGAAACCATCACCACCCATGAATACGAGTCCAAGGTGCTGGCCAAGGCCTTCAGCGAGATCACCGGTATACAGCTGACCCACGACCTGCTGCAGGAAGGCGACGTGGTGGAAAAGCTGCAGACACAGATGCAGTCGGACAAGAACATCTATGACGGCTGGGTCAACGACTCCGACCTGATCGGTACGCACTTTCGCTACGGCAAGGTGGAATCGATCACCGACCTGATGGCCAACGAAGGCAAGGACTACACCTCGCCGACCCTGGACCTGAAGGACTTCATCGGCATTTCCTTCACCACCGCGCCGGATGGCAAGGTCTACCAGCTGCCGGACCAGCAGTTCGCCAACCTCTACTGGTTCCGTGCTGACTGGTTCGAGCGGCCCGAACTGAAGGCCAGGTTCAAGGAAAAATACGGCTACGAACTTGGTGTGCCGGTGAACTGGTCAGCCTACGAGGACATTGCCAGGTTCTTTACCGAAGACGTCAAGGAAATCGACGGTAAACGCGTCTATGGCCACATGGACTACGGCAAGAAAGACCCGTCACTGGGCTGGCGCTTCACCGATGCCTGGTTCTCCATGGCGGGTGGCGGCGACAAAGGTTTGCCCAATGGTCTGCCGGTGGACGAATGGGGCATTCGCGTGGAGGACTGCCACCCGGTGGGGTCCAGCGTGACCCGTGGCGGCGACACCAATGGCCCGGCTGCCGTGTATGCCACGCAGAAATACGTGGACTGGATGCGTGCCTATGCGCCCAAGGAAGCCCAGGGCATGACCTTCTCCGAAGCCGGCCCGGTGCCGGCCCAGGGCAACATCGCCCAGCAGATCTTCTGGTACACCGCGTTTACCGCCGACATGACCAAGCCCGGTCTGCCGGTGGTGAATGCCGACGGCACGCCGAAGTGGCGCATGGCGCCTTCGCCGAAGGGGCCGTACTGGGAGGAGGGGATGAAGCTGGGCTACCAGGACACCGGTTCGTGGACCTTCTTCAAGTCCACCCCCGAGAAGCAACGCCTGGCTGCGTGGCTGTACGCCCAGTTCGTCACCTCCAAGACCGTGTCGCTGAAAAAGACCATCGTCGGCCTCACGCCGATTCGCGAATCGGACATCAACTCCCAGGCCATGACCGAGCTGGCGCCCAAGCTGGGCGGGCTGGTGGAGTTCTACCGCAGCCCGGCGCGGGTACAGTGGACACCGACCGGCACCAACGTGCCGGACTACCCGCGGTTGGCGCAGTTGTGGTGGAGCCACATCGCCGAAGTGGCCAGTGGCGAGAAGACCCCGCAGGAAGCGCTGGACGGCCTGGCCCGCGACCAGGACCGGATGATGGAGCGCTTGCAGCGGTCCAACGCCCAGGCCACCTGCGCACCGAAGCTGAACCCGGAGAGGGACGCCCAGTACTGGTTCGACCAGCCTGGGGCGCCGAAACCGAAACTGGCCAACGAAAAGCCCAAGGGCGAGACAGTCAGCTACAACGAACTGCTGAAGTCGTGGGAGGCGGCCAGGAAGTGATCGGCTGAGCACCGCGCTGGCTTCTTCCCACAGGTACCCCGCGCATCTTGAGAGCGGCGCAGTACTTGTGGGAGCGGGCAAGCCCGCGAAGAAGCCGGCGCGGTGCATAGTTTACGGGCAAAAAAAACGGCACCTGCCAGAGGTGCCGTTTTCATATCACGCGGTCTTACCTGTGCAGCTCTTCAGCCGCATACAGCGTGTTCTCCAGCAGGCATGCGCGGGTCATCGGCCCGACGCCGCCCGGCACCGGCGTGATCCAGCCGGCGCGCGGCAGGGCGGTCTCGTAGACCACGTCGCCGACCAGCTTGCCGTCTTCCTGGCGGTTGATGCCCACGTCGATAACGATGGCACCTTCCTTGATCCATTCACCCTTGACCAGGCCAGGCTTGCCTGCGGCCACTACCACCAGGTCGGCGCGGCCGACATGGCCGGGGAGGTCCTTGGTGAAGCGGTGGCAGACGGTCACGGTGCAGCCGGCCAGCAGCAGCTCCATGGCCATCGGGCGACCAACGATGTTGGACGCGCCGACGATGACCGCGTTCATGCCGTACAGGTCCTGGCCGGTGCTTTCCAGCAGGGTCATGATGCCCTTCGGTGTGCACGGGCGCAGCAGCGGGATGCGCTGGGCCAGACGACCGATGTTGTACGGGTGGAAGCCATCCACGTCCTTGTCCGGGCGGATGCGCTCGAGCAGCAGCGAGGCGTCCAGGTGCGCCGGCAGCGGCAACTGCAGCAGGATACCGTCGACGGCCGGATCGTCATTGAGGCGGTCGATCAGCTCGGTCAGGGCCTGCTGCGTGGTTTCGCTGGGCAGGTCGAACGCCTGCGAAATGAAGCCGACCTCTTCGCAGTCCTTGCGCTTGTGCGAGACATAGACTTGGGAGGCGGGGTCGGTGCCGACCAGGATCACCGCCAGGCCCGGCGTACGCAGGCCTTGCTGGCGACGCTCCACGACACGTTGAGCGATCTGCTGGCGCAGGCTGGCGGCGATCGCCTTGCCATCGATTAGGTGTGCAGTCATAGACGCGTGATTAACCATCGAGAAGGAAACAATTAAAGAGGGCGCATTCTCGCACGACATGGGCCAAGGGCAAAGGCGGGTGGTCGGGCAAATCCCCTAAGCCCTTAAATAATTTAAATTTTTTTGAGAAAGGTGTTGACGACTTTCAGGCTCGCCTATAAGATTCGCCGCACTTGTCGGGCACAGCCTAGCACTGGTTGGCGAAGTCGGGCAGAATGAGTGGTTTAGCAGTTACCTGTTAAAGGTCTCGTTCGGTTAGGCTTCAAGCTTAAGCGCCCGTAGCTCAGCTGGATAGAGCATCCGCCTTCTAAGCGGATGGTCGCAGGTTCGAGTCCTGCCGGGTGCGCCATTTAGGCAGCTTTGGCAAGCAAGTAGGCTGTAATGCAATATGGTGGGCGTAGCTCAGTTGGTAGAGCGCTGGATTGTGATTCCAGTTGTCGTGGGTTCGATTCCCATCGTCCACCCCATATTCTTCAAAGGCGCCTCGATAGCATCTGGCGCCTTTGTTTTAAGCGTTACGCGGACGTGGTGAAATTGGTAGACACACTGGATTTAGGTTCCAGCGGCGCAAGCTGTAAGAGTTCGAGTCTCTTCGTCCGCACCATGCTTCTGTAAGGTTGTACTGCAACATCGCAAGACCGCAATATGGTGGGCGTAGCTCAGTTGGTAGAGCGCTGGATTGTGATTCCAGTTGTCGTGGGTTCGATTCCCATCGTCCACCCCATATTCTTTGAAGGCGCCTTGATCGTGAGATCGGGCGCCTTTTTGTTTTGCGCCCTGATCTGGCGGCGCTGCGCTCAGGCGAGGGCAGGGCTGTTTTCCGGTATCAGGCGCACCTCTACGCGATGCCCGAGGGCGCGCGCTGCGCTGGCCAGGGTTGCCAGTGTCATGCCTGAGTCGTTCTGGTCGAGCGCCCGGTCAACCGCGGTGCGACTGGTGTGCATGCGCTCGGCCAATGCCTTCTTGCTGATCTTCTGCGCTTTCATGGCCTCGGCGATCTGCCAGGCGATCACGCGCTTCAGGGCGGCTGCGGATACCTCCTCTGCAAGGTCCTCGCTTGCCAGGAAGTCGTCGAAGTCGGAGCCGATATGTATGGTCATTGCTTGTGCCTCTTTATGGCGGCTTGGCGCTGCCTGGCGGCGGCCAGGTCCGGCGCTGGTGTTTTCTGGCTCTTCTTGATGAAGCCGTGAAGCAGGATCATGGTGTTTCCATCCACGGTAAAAAGTACCCGGGCGATCGTGTTCTCAAGGTTGACCCTGGCCTCCCATAGGCCTTTCCCGAGCTTCCTGACAATGGGCATGCCTAGCGGCCATCCGATTTGTATTGTCTTGATCTCGGTTCCAATCAGGTATTTGTGGGTGCGGGGGAGTGAGGTCAACCATTCGCGTACAGGCTCATTGCCGGCTTCGGTGCGAAAGAAGCGGACATCTAGTGTTGTCGTGTTCCTGCCCATGGAAGTGTACCAAAAAAGGTGCTCCATTCAAGCGCAGGGCAATCGCTTGTGCCATAGCGTGTTTCCCGCAGTGCTGTAGGAGTGTTCGCCGGGTTGCAAATCAATCGATCCCGGCCCTTGCAATCCTCTGGTGACACCCCAATAAAAGCTGTTAGATTTCAGCCGGTTGAAACACTGGCCCATTTGGCCGGCAGAGGAACAACCCGATGATCGCAAAAGAAGGCCGTCAGGCCCTGGCGCTACAGCGCTTTGCCGAGGCCAACCCGCAGCTGCTCGAAGAGATCCGTGAGCTGGATGCGCGCGAGCAGGCCCAGCAGATCGAGTGGGCGTTCGAGGATGCGGCCGAGGAGCTGGGTATCCAGCCTTGGGAGCTGGCCCTGCAACTGATCGCCGAAACCCCCGAGCAGCTGCAGGCCATGCGCCTGGAGACGCACCGCGAGGTAGCCGAGGCGCTGGGGATGGAGTGGGAGGAGTACTGCCAGTTCAACGAAATCGAACCTGAATAAAGGAAGCGAATTCGTTGGTGGCAGTTGTTTGACAAGGTATTTCGGCTGCAGGTCGCCTGGTGGCGTCGTGCGGCCCCATTGAAGCAGGCTCGGCGTTATGTCGTACGGGCCTTGAAAGTTAATCGACCGGCGTGGTTTCTCGTCGTCCCGAGTGGGGTGACTTCTGCTGCGCGACTCACTAGAATGCTTGCCCTTGATTCTGGAGTCGGGCTAACGCCGGCTAACGTCTGTGCAACGAGGAATATCCATGCAAGTTTCTGTTGAAAACACTTCCGCTCTCGAGCGCCGCATGACCATCGCCGTTCCGGCCGAGCGCGTCGAGAACGAAGTCAACAAGCGTCTGCAACAGACTGCCAAGCGCGCCAAGGTTGCCGGCTTCCGCCCAGGCAAAGTGCCGATGAGCGTGATTCGTCAGCGTTTCGAAGCCGATGCCCGTCAAGAGGCGTTCGGTGACCTCGTCCAGGCTTCCTTCTACGAAGCCATCGTCGAGCAGAAGCTGAACCCGGCTGGCGCCCCTGCGGTAGAGCCGAAGTCCTTCGAGAAGGGCAAGGACCTGGAGTTCGTCGCCATCTTCGAAGTGTTCCCGGAGTTCACCGTTGGCGGCCTCGAGTCGATCAGCGTCGAGCGCCTGAGCGCCGAAGTGGCTGATGCCGACCTGGACAACATGCTGGAAGTGCTGCGCAAGCAGAACACCCGCTTCGAGGCCGTCGAGCGTGCCGCGCAGAACGACGACCAGGTCAACATCGACTTCGTCGGCAAGGTCGACGGTGAAGTGTTCGCCGGTGGTTCGGCCAAGGGCACCCAGCTGGTACTGGGCTCCGGCCGCATGATCCCAGGCTTCGAAGACGGCCTGGTTGGCGCCAAGGCTGGCGAAGAGCGCGTTGTTAACGTGACCTTCCCAGAGGACTACCAGAACCTGGACCTGGCTGGCAAAGCCGCCGAGTTCACCATCACCGTCAACAGCGTTGCCGCTCCTGTGCTGCCAGAGCTGAACGAAGAGTTCTTCGCCCAGTTCGGCATCAAGGAATCGACCCTGGAAGGCTTCCGCACCGAAGTTCGCAAGAACATGGAGCGTGAACTGCGCCAGGCCATCAAGGCCAAGGTGAAGAATCAGGTCATGGACGGTCTGCTGGCTGCCAACCCGATCGAAGTACCGAAAGCCCTGCTGGAAAACGAAGTCAACCGTCTGCGCGTGCAGGCTGTTCAGCAGTTCGGTGGCAACATCAAGCCTGAGCAGCTGCCGGCCGAACTGTTCGAAGAACAAGCCAAGCGCCGTGTAGTCCTGGGTCTGATCGTGGCCGAAGTGGTCAAGCAGTTCGAACTGAAGCCGGACGAAGGCAAGGTTCGCGAAATGATCGAAGAAATGGCTTCGGCTTACCAAGAGCCTGAGCAGGTCATCGCCTGGTACTACAAGAACGACCAGCAACTGAACGAAGTCCGTTCGGTTGTGCTGGAAGAACAAGTTGTAGATACTGTTCTGCAGAAAGCGACTGTGACCGACAAGTCGGTCTCGTACGAAGATGCCGTTAAACCAGCACAGGCTCCAGCCGCCGCTGAGTAACAGGCTTCTCTCGTAGGAAACCCCCACAAGCCAGCCTTCGAGCTGGCTTGTGCGTATTCAAGCCATGACTATTTGGGAGTGAGCGCAGGACATGTCCCGCAATTCTTATATTCAGCAGAGCTCTGACATCCAGGCCGCAGGCGGTCTGGTCCCGATGGTTATCGAGCAGTCCGCCCGTGGCGAACGCGCTTACGACATCTACTCGCGCCTGTTGAAGGAGCGTGTGATCTTCCTGGTTGGCCCGGTAGAGGACTACATGGCCAACCTCGTCGTTGCGCAACTGCTGTTCCTTGAAGCGGAAAACCCGGACAAGGATATCCATCTGTACATCAACTCGCCGGGCGGTTCCGTCACCGCCGGCATGTCGATCTACGACACCATGCAGTTCATCAAGCCGGACGTCTCGACCATCTGCATCGGCCAGGCCTGCAGCATGGGCGCCTTCCTGCTGGCTGCTGGTGCCAAGGGCAAGCGTCACTGCCTGCCCAACTCGCGCGTGATGATCCACCAGCCGCTGGGCGGCTTCCAGGGTCAGGCCACCGATATCGAGATCCACGCCCAGGAAATCCTCAATATCAAGGCCCGCCTGAACGAGCTGCTGGCCTACCACACCGGCCAGGATCTCGAGACCATCAAGCGCGACACTGAACGTGACAACTTCATGAGCGCCTCGCGCGCGGCCGAGTACGGCCTGATCGACTCGGTCTACGACAAGCGGCAACTGGCCTCCTGAACCGGGGTGCCAGAGCAGGTAGGCGCGGAAAGCGCCTACCTGCGGACTTGAAAAAGCCCGCAATTGCCTTCATCTTGTGTTGCAAGCCTACCGGATTGGATCGATCGAATGACTGACACCCGTAACGGCGAGGACAGCGGCAAATTGCTTTATTGCTCCTTCTGCGGCAAAAGCCAGCACGAAGTGCGCAAACTGATTGCCGGGCCCTCGGTATTTATCTGCGACGAGTGCGTCGACCTGTGCAACGACATCATCCGTGAGGAGGTGCAGGAAGCCCAGGCCGAGAGCAGCGCGCACAAATTGCCTTCGCCGAAAGAAATCAGCGGTATCCTGGACCAGTACGTCATTGGTCAGGAACGCGCGAAGAAGGTGCTTGCCGTAGCGGTGTACAACCACTACAAGCGCCTGAACCAGCGTGACAAGAAGGGTGACGAAGTCGAACTCGGCAAGAGCAATATCCTGCTCATCGGGCCAACCGGCTCGGGCAAGACCCTGCTCGCCGAAACCCTTGCACGCCTGTTGAACGTACCGTTCACCATTGCTGACGCCACCACCCTGACCGAAGCCGGTTACGTGGGTGAGGACGTCGAGAACATCATCCAGAAGCTGTTGCAGAAGTGCGACTACGACGTGGAAAAGGCCCAGATGGGCATCGTCTACATCGACGAGATCGACAAGATTTCGCGCAAGTCGGACAACCCGTCCATCACCCGTGACGTATCGGGCGAGGGCGTGCAGCAGGCACTGCTGAAGCTGATCGAAGGCACCGTGGCCTCGGTTCCGCCGCAAGGCGGCCGCAAACACCCGCAACAGGAATTCCTGCAGGTCGATACCCGCAACATCCTGTTCATCTGCGGTGGTGCCTTCTCGGGCCTGGAAAAGGTCATCCAGAACCGCTCCACCAAGGGTGGCATCGGTTTTGGCGCCGAAGTACGCAGCAAGGAAGAGGGCAAGAAGGTTGGCGAGTCCCTGCGTGAGGTCGAGCCGGACGATCTGGTCAAGTTTGGCCTGATCCCGGAATTCGTCGGCCGCCTGCCGGTGCTGGCAACCCTCGACGAGCTGGACGAGGCCGCGCTGATGCAGATCCTCACCGAGCCGAAGAACGCCCTGACCAAGCAGTATGCCAAGCTGTTCGAGATGGAAAACGTCGACCTCGAGTTCCGCAGCGATGCGCTCAAGGCCGTGGCGCGCAAGGCCCTGGAGCGCAAGACCGGCGCCCGTGGCCTGCGTTCGATCCTCGAAGGCGTGTTGCTCGACACCATGTACGAGATTCCTTCGAAGAAGGATGTCAGCAAGGTGGTGATCGACGAGAGCGTCATCGATGGCACTTCGCAGCCGCTGATGATCTACGAAAACAGCGAGCCGCAAGCCAAGGCCGCGCCGGACGCCTGATCCAGGCAATGGCTGGTTGACGGTTGCAAGCAAGAAGGGGCCTACGGGCCCCTTTCTGCTTTTCCTGCGCTAGCGCTTGTAATTTCCCAAGCCTGCCCCCACATTAGGTCCAAGCATCATTTCCACCGGTTTCCGGCCATAAGGCCGCTGTAGAGGCGAAATCATGAAGACCACCCTCGACTTGCCTCTTTTGCCATTGCGCGATGTCGTTGTTTACCCGCACATGGTCATCCCGCTGTTCGTGGGGCGCGAAAAGTCCATCGAAGCCCTTGAGGCGGCGATGACGGGCGAAAAGCAGATTCTTCTGCTGGCCCAGAAAAACCCGGCCGACGATGATCCGGGCGAAGACGCCCTGTACCGCGTCGGTACCGTTGCCACCGTGCTGCAATTGCTGAAACTGCCCGATGGTACCGTCAAGGTGCTGGTCGAGGGCGAGCAACGCGGCGCCGTGGAGCGTTTCAGCGAAGTAGAAGGGCACATCCGTGCCGAAGTTTCCCTGATCGACGAAGTCGACGCCGCCGAGCGCGAGTCGGAAGTGTTCGTGCGCACGCTGCTGTCGCAGTTCGAGCAATACGTGCAACTGGGCAAGAAAGTCCCAGCCGAAGTGCTGTCGTCGCTGAACAGCATCGAAGAGCCAGGGCGCCTGGTCGACACCATGGCCGCACACATGGCCCTGAAGATCGAGCAGAAACAGGAAATTCTCGAAATCGTCGACCTGCCGACCCGTGTCGAGCACGTACTGGCGCTGCTGGATGCCGAAATCGACCTGCTGCAGGTCGAAAAGCGCATTCGCGGTCGGGTCAAGAAGCAGATGGAGCGCAGCCAGCGCGAGTACTATCTGAACGAGCAGATGAAGGCCATTCAGAAGGAGCTCGGTGATGGCGACGAAGGCCACAACGAAGTCGAAGAGCTGAAAAAGCGCATCGAAGCCGCTGGCCTGCCCAAGGACGCACTGGCCAAGGCCCAGGCCGAGCTGAACAAGCTCAAGCAGATGTCGCCGATGTCGGCCGAGGCCACTGTGGTCCGTTCCTATCTCGACTGGCTGGTGCAGGTGCCGTGGAAGGCCCAGAGCAAGGTGCGTCTGGACCTGGCCAAGGCCGAGGAAATCCTCGATGCCGACCACTACGGCCTGGAAGAGGTCAAGGAACGCATCCTCGAGTATCTTGCCGTGCAAAAGCGCGTCAAGAAGATCCGCGGCCCGGTACTGTGCCTGGTTGGCCCACCCGGCGTCGGCAAGACCTCGCTGGCCGAGTCGATCGCCGCTGCCACCAATCGCAAGTTCGTGCGCATGGCCCTGGGTGGTGTGCGTGACGAGGCTGAGATCCGTGGTCACCGCCGTACCTACATCGGTTCCATGCCTGGCCGCCTGATCCAGAAGATGACCAAGGTGGGGGTGCGCAACCCGCTGTTCCTGCTGGACGAAATCGACAAGATGGGCAGCGACATGCGTGGCGACCCGGCCTCGGCACTGCTCGAGGTGCTCGACCCGGAGCAGAACCACAACTTCAACGACCACTACCTGGAGGTCGACTACGACCTCTCGGACGTGATGTTCCTGTGCACCTCGAACTCGATGAACATCCCGCCGGCGCTGCTCGACCGGATGGAAGTCATCCGCCTGCCGGGCTACACCGAGGACGAGAAGATCAACATCGCGGTCAAGTACCTGGTGCCCAAGCAGGTCAAGGCCAACGGCTTGAAGAAGGACGAGCTGGAAGTCGATGTCTCGGCGATCCGCGACATCATCCGCTTCTACACCCGCGAAGCCGGTGTGCGCGGCCTGGAGCGGCAAATCGCCAAAGTCTGCCGCAAGGTGGTCAAGGAACATACCGGGCAGAAGCAGGTCAAGGTCAAGGTAGCCAGCGAGCAGTTGGAGCACCTGCTCGGCGTGCGCAAGTTCCGCTACGGCCTGGCCGAGCAGCAGGACCAGATCGGCCAGGTTACCGGCCTGGCCTGGACCCAGGTGGGCGGCGAACTGCTGACCATCGAAGCCGTGGTCATCCCCGGCAAGGGCCAGCTGATCAAGACCGGCTCGCTGGGCGACGTCATGGTCGAGTCGATCACCGCCGCGCAGACTGTGGTGCGCAGCCGTGCCCGCAGCCTGGGTATCGCCGCCGACTTCCACGAGAAGCACGACGTGCATATCCACATGCCTGAAGGCGCCACGCCGAAGGATGGCCCAAGTGCCGGTATCGGCATGTGCACCGCGCTGGTGTCGGCGCTGACGCAGATTCCGGTACGTGCCGATGTGGCCATGACCGGCGAAATCACCCTGCGTGGCCAGGTGCTGGCCATTGGCGGGTTGAAGGAAAAACTGCTGGCGGCACACCGTGGCGGGATCAAGACGGTGATCATTCCCGAGGAGAATGTTCGCGATCTGAAGGAGATTCCGGAAAATATCAAACAGGATCTGCAGATCAAACCAGTCAAATGGATTGACGAAGTCCTGCAAATTGCGCTGCAATACGCCCCGGAGCCCTTGCCAGATGTGGCTCCGGAGATTGTCGCGAAAGATGAAAAGCGCGACGGCGATGCTAAGGAAAGAATTAGCACGCACTAGTAGTTTTTGGCTGGGGGGCTTTCCTTGACAGTTTTTTCGGGGCCTTGCTATAAAGCGGCACGCTATTGTCATCAGGCCACCCAGCGCACGTTTCATAAGCTTTTCATTACATACTTAGAAACAAACTCAATAGAGAAATAAGGGGACTTAGAGTGAACAAGTCGGAACTGATTGACGCTATCGCCGCATCTGCTGACATCCCGAAAGCTGTAGCCGGCCGTGCGCTGGACGCAGTCATCGAATCCGTCACCGGCGCCCTGAAGCAAGGTGACGATGTGGTACTGGTTGGCTTCGGTACCTTCTCGGTCAAGGAGCGTGCAGAGCGCACCGGCCGCAACCCGCAAACCGGTAACGCGATCAAGATCGCTGCCGCCAAGGTTCCAGGCTTCAAGGCTGGCAAAGGCCTGAAAGACGCCGTCAACTAAGTCGTCTCTTTCAGCCGGACCCGGCCTGGCCAGGTCCGAGCACGGTGATGGCGGGGCGCAAACGTTCCCGCCTGACACGTTTGCTAAGAAAAGGCGCATCCTCGGATGCGCCTTTCTTTTATCAGGTTTCTACCCACGCTCCGCGGTTGTCGACGCAGTGGTACAGCCGTTTCTGGGGGACGCATGCTGCAAAATATCAGGGACAATTCACAAGGTTGGATTGCCAAGACCATCATCGGCCTTATCGTCGTGTTGATGGCGTTGACCGGCTTCGAAGCCATTTTCCAGGCCGCCACCCATAGCCAGGACGCCGCCAAGGTGAACGGCCAGACCATCAGCCAGAACGAGCTGAGCCAGGCGGCCGACATGCAGCGCCGTCAGCTGATGCAACAGTTGGGCAAGGATTTCGACCCGGCGCTGCTGGATGACAAATTGCTGCGCGAAGAGGCACTGAAGGGGCTGATCAGCCGCAAGCTGCTGCTGCAAGGCGCCGAAGATGCCAAATTCGCCTTCTCCGAGGCCGCACTGGACCAGGTGATCCTGCAGACGCCGGAGTTTCAGGTGGACGGCAAGTTCAGTGCCGACCGTTTTGACCAGGTCATTCGCCAGATGGGCTATGGCCGCATGCAGTTCCGCGACATGCTTGCCGAGGAAATGCTCATCGGCCAGCTGCGCACCGGCCTGGCCGGCAGCAGCTTCGTGACCGACCAGCAGGTCGATGCCTTTGCCCGCCTCGAGAAGCAGACCCGTGACTTCGCTTCCCTGACCTTCAAGGCCGACCCGGCCGCGGTCAAGGTCAGCGATGAAGAGATCAAGGCGCACTACGACCAGCACGCCAAGGAGTTCATGTCGCCAGACCAGGTGGTGATCGACTACATCGAGCTGAAGAAGTCGGCGTTCTTCGATCAGGTCAAGGTGACCGACGAAGAGCTCAAGGCCCAGTACGAGAAGGAAATCGCCAACCTCGCCGAGCAGCGCCATGCCGCGCACATCCTCATCGAGGTCAACGACAAGGTCGCCGACGCCCAGGCCAAGGCCCGCGCCGAAGAGATCGAGCAGCGCCTGGCCAAGGGCGAAGACTTTGCCGCGCTGGCCAAGGAGTTCTCCCAGGACCCTGGTTCGGCCAATAGCGGCGGTGACCTTGGCTTCGCCGGCCCGGGCGTTTACGACCCGGCGTTCGAGGATGCGCTGTACAAGCTGCAGGACGGTCAGGTCTCGGCGCCGGTTCGCACCGAGTTCGGCTACCACCTTATCAAGCTGCTGGGCGTGCAGGCGCCGGAAGTGCCGAGCTTCGCCAGCCTGAAGGACAAGCTGACCCGTGACCTGAAGATCCCGCTGGTCGAGCAGCGTTACGTAGATGCCAGTAAGCAGCTGCAGGATGCTGCCTACGAGGCTTCCGACCTGGCCCAGCCGGCCCAGGACCTGAACCTGAAGGTGCAAACCTCCGCAGCGTTCGGCCGCGAGGGTGGCGAAGGCATCACTGCCAACCGTTCGGTCGTGCAGGCCGCATTCTCCGAAGAAGTGCTGGAGGAGGGTGCCAACAGCACCGCCATCGAGCTCGACCCGGAAACCACCGTGGTGCTGCGCGTCAAGGAGCACCGCAAGCCTGAGCAGCTGCCGCTGGAAGCCGTGGCCAAGAACATCAGCGAGCACCTGGCCAAGGAGAAGGCAACTGCCGAGCTCAAGGCCAAGGCGGACAAGCTGATTGCCGGCCTGCGTGACGGTTCCATCGCAGCGGGCAGTGTGCACGAAGGGCAGGGCTGGAAGGCCTATGAAGCAGTTACCCGCGGCGAGGACGGTATCGACCCGGCCGAGCTGCAGGCGCTGTTCCGCCTGGGCAAGCCACAGGCCAAGGACAAGCCGGTTTATGGCAGCGTCGTGCTGCGTGACGGTAGCCTGGTGGTACTGCAGCTCAAGGGTGTCAACGAAGGCGCTGCTGCCACCGACGAAGAGAAGCAGCAGATCCGCCGCTACCTCGCATCGCGTGCTGGCCAGCAGGACTTCGCGGCATACCGCAAGCAGCTGGAAGCCAAGGCGGACATCACCCGCTACTAAGGTGATGGATGCATGAACGAACAGGCCGCCTTGAGCGGCCTGTTTCGTTTCTGTTGCTCATCGCCGCGCTTTAGGCCTGTTCGATACCCCTGTAGGAGCAGCCTTGCGCTGCGAAGAGGCCAGCAGGGCAATAGATTCTCTTCGGCCCTGATGGCCTCTTCGCAGCGCAAGGCTGCTCCTACATGTGCTTCGCATGTCTTGACGTCGATGCCGGCAATGAGGCCAGTACAGGCCATGTTAGCGTTTCACCCCTTCATGGATATCCAGCGTATCCCGCGCAATCTCCCGCCCCAGGGCAATCAGCTCCGGCGCCTTGTAGAACTCGAAAAACCGGCACACTCGTTTGGGCACGTTGATCAGCACATCCGGTGGATAGCCTGCGATCTTGTACTGTGCCAACGAGGTCTGCATGACCTCGAAGCTCTGGTTGATCAAGTCCAGCAGCGAAGCGGGCCCCACGTTGTCGATGATGAACGAGCCGGTCGCAGACTTTGGCGCACCCTCGCGCTCCGGTGCCGCCGCCGGTTGCTGGCCTTCCGGGTTGGCGGCATCGGCCAGCCACGGGTTAGGCGGCGCCAGCCCTTCGGCGACGATTTCCTGCTCGATACGTATCAGCTCCTCCGCCGGCTTGCGCCGGAACGGCAAGCGCGAACCCAGCGAACTGAGTAGCGCATCGAAGCGCATCTTGAACGCCGCTGGGCGTTCGATCACCGGTAGCTGGTACTGCTTCTGGTTGGTGGCATTGAGGTTGACCGCGATGATCAGGTCGCAGTGGCTGGACACCACCGGCACGATCGGCAGCGGGTTGAGGATGCCGCCGTCGACCAGCATGCGGTTGCCTTGCATCACCGGGGTGAACAGGCTGGGGATGGCTGCCGAGGCGCGCATGGCCTGGTGCAGGCAGCCCTCCTGGAACCAGATTTCCTGCTGGTTGGTGAGGTCGGCTGCAACCGCGGTGTAGGGGATGCGCAATTGCTCGATGTTGATCTCGCCGACGATCTTGCGGATTTGCCCGAACACCTTGTCGCCGCGAATTGCGCCGAGGCGAAAGCTGACATCGACCAGGCGCAACACATCCAGGTAGTCGAGGCTCTCGATCCAGTTGCGGTAGTCTTCCAGCTTGCCCGCGGCGTAGATGCCGCCGATCACCGCACCCATCGAGCAGCCGGCGATACAGGCAATGTCGTAGCCGCGGCGCTCGATTTCCTCGATCACCCCGATGTGTGCATACCCCCGGGCTCCACCCGATCCCAGTACCAGTGCCACGCGTTTGCTCATGAACATTCCCCGGCCAGTGCAACCATGGTCCTACAATGCACCCATCGCCACCTGTGCTTCAATGTGCATCGTGCTGAGCTACTGTAATAAAACTGGCTGGGCCAAGCTGGCTGGGCAGGGCACTTTTCAGATGCCGGGGCGTCGAACAGCCAATGTTTTTTCCATTGAGGTATTACCGATGAAAGCCTGGATCTGCCTTCCACTGATTGCCTTGGCCCTTGCTGGCTGCGCGGGCAAGACGGCCTACCGCGAGAGTTGCGCAACCCAACTGGATGCCGCCTGGAAGGAGCTGGACCTGGCCAAGGCCGAAGGCTTTGCCGGTGCCGTGAGCTACTCCAAGGCCTTGTCGCTGCTGACCGGTGCCAAGACCCAACAGCAGTTCGAAGGTTATGAAAGCTGTACCAGAAAAGCCGAAAAGGCCCGTTTCTACATTCGTGAGTCTCGCGCCGGGCGCTGACCAAGGAGCGTCTTTCAATGTCTGCCATGCTCGATCACGTGGTTGCCCAGATAGTGGCCTTGCAGGTGCGCCTGCTGGCCTGCCGCGAGCGCCTGGCTGCCGATACCGACAGCGAGGCCTTGCATGACCTGCGCACCACCCTGCGGCGCCTGCGCAGCCTGCTGCGGCCGCTGCGTGGGCTGCCGGGGGTGGAGCAGCTGGAGGAGGCCGCCAGGTCGTTGGGTACCCTCACCACGCCGTTGCGCGACCGTGAGGTGCTGGCGGCCGAACTGATTGGGCATGGTTTTGCCGAGGCCGGGCAGCGGCGCCTGGAAGGGCGTGCCAGGACATTCGCCAGTGTTGCCGCCAGCCCCGAGCTGACGCGGGTGCTGGCGATTGTCGACGCGTTTCCGCTGTTCATGCGTGCAGCCGGTCGCGAGGGCTTGGTCAAGGCGCTGGAAAAGCGCATCGACAAACGCCTGGTCAAGCAGTGGCGCAAGTTGTACCAGGCGCTGCAGGACCCGGCCCACGACCGCCACCGCTTGCGCTTGCTGATCAAGCGTGCGCGCTATGGCGATGAGGCCTATCCGCAGCTCGACCATGCGGGCAAGCAGTTGCGGCGCTTGCTGAAGCAGGCCCAGGGCGATTTGGGTGA
The DNA here is from genome assembly GCF_046764235.1 of Pseudomonas sp. s4. Lineage (NCBI taxonomy): Bacteria > Pseudomonadati > Pseudomonadota > Gammaproteobacteria > Pseudomonadales > Pseudomonadaceae > Pseudomonas > Pseudomonas sp. s4. The sequence continues at coordinate 2,063,133 of NZ_CP177209.1, forward strand.
CTGGCATGATCGCCTGCAATGGCTGCTGCAGGCGCGCGAGCATGCCGACCTGGCGCCGTGCAAGGTCGCCTGGGAGCAGGAATTGCACGAGGCCGAGCGCCATTCGGATGCGACGCTGGATGCACTGCAGCGGGCGTTGGCGCGGCGAAAGCCCGAAAAATGACCGAAATGCGGGCTGATCGGTATGGGTTTGCTGGCTAGGATGGGCAGACCTTATTCGCAGCAGGCAGGAGCCGGCCAATGAATTTCAACCAACTGCTCGACGCCGTGCGGGCCAACCCCGAAGCTGTATGTGTCCCGCCAAGCTGGGCCCAGGGGCGCGCCGCCTTTGGCGGGCTGATGGCGGCCATGGTGTATGAAGCCATGCGCCAGAAAATCTCCGATGACCGCCCCGTGCGTTCTTTGGCCATCAGCTTTGTGGCGCCAGCCGCGGCAGATGTGCCAATCCGCTTCGATGTAGAGGTGCTGCGTGAAGGCAAGGCTGTCAGCACCTTGCTGGGCCGTGCCGTTCAAGACGGCCAGGTAGTGACGCTGGTGCAGGGCAATTTCGGTGCAGGGCGGCCGTCGGTGGTCGATGTGCCAGCCTTGCCGGCCGAGGAAATGAAAGCGCTCGACGATGCAGCTCCCGAGCTACCCCATATCAAAGGCGTTACTCCGGAGTTCATGCAGCATGTGGCCTTGCGCTGGGCGGTGGGTGGTTTGCCGTTCAGTGGCAATCAGTCGCGGCAAATGGGCGGTTGGGTACGTTTGCGCGGGGTGGCCGAAGAACCGGTCAACGAGGCGCACCTGCTGGCGCTGGTCGATGCCTGGCCGCCAAGCCTGATGCCGTTTCTCAAACAGCCGGCTGCCGGCAGTACGTTGACCTGGACCATAGAATTCATGCAGCCCACGGCGCAGCTATCGACCCTGGATTGGTGCCGTTATTGCGTGGAAACCGAGCATGCGCGGGATGGTTACGGGCACGCTGCCGCTGCGTTGAGGACGGCGCAGGGCGAGTTGCTGGCCTTGAGCCGGCAGACGGTTACCGTGTTTGCCTAGCAGATACCTGCAGGCCTGCACGCTTTCCTGTAGGAGCGGCCTTGTGTCGCGAAAGGGCCGCAAAGCGGCCCCGGCAATCTTCGCGGCGAAGCTGTAAATCCGGGGCTGCTGCGCAGCCCTTTCGCGACACAAGGCCGCTCCTACAAAAGATTGCGCGTGATTGGAGCATCAATGGCGATGCTTGTGTCGTTCCCGCCAGGCCTTCCACCAGGCCCCGCTCAGCAAGAAGCGCGGAAAGGTGATGAACTGCTCGGTCAGCAGGCGTTGCACGGCATCCTTGCGGTTGGCGAAGGGTTCGGGTTGCTCGGCTTCCAGTCGGTGGCCCTGGCGTTGCAGGCCCAGGCCGGCGATCAGCGCAATGATGCCAACGGCAATCTGGCCCAGGTCCAGGCTGAACAGGCCGGACAGAATCAGCAACGTGCCAAGGATGAACAAAGGCACGGCGATCAGGTGCAGCACCAGGTTGGCCGGGTGGCGGTGATTGTGGTGGTAGCCGCGCCATTGCCAGGCGGGCAGGTTGGGCAGGCGTTTGCTCATGGGCATTTCCTCTCGGTCATGCCCAAAGCTTAGTGCGCCCCCCAGGCGGGGGCCAATCGAGGCTGGCTATGGTGACTATAGCTTGAGCTGGCCAATGGCCTTGTTCAGTTCACCGGCCAAGGTTGCCAGTTCGCTGCTGGTGGTTGCCGAGCCCACGGTCTGTTGCACGGTCTGTTCGGTGACATCGCGGATACTCACCACGGCGCGGTTCATTTCCTCGGCCACCTGGCTTTGCTGCTCGGCTGCCACGGCAATCTGGGTGTTGCTTTCGCGCATCTGCGCCACGGCACCGGTAATCTCGGCCAGTGCTTCGCCGGCCTCCTGGGCCTGGCGGACGCAGTCGTCGGCCTTGTACGAGCTCTCCTGCATGAACTCCACTGCATCCCGGGTGCCCGACTGCAGGGCCGAAACCATGGTGGTGATCTCGTCGGTGGAGTTTTGCACGCGCTTGGCCAGGTTGCGCACTTCATCGGCCACCACGGCAAAGCCGCGGCCCAGGTCGCCGGCGCGCGCTGCTTCGATGGCGGCATTGAGCGCCAGCAGGTTGGTCTGCTCGGCGATGCTGTGGATCACACTGACCACGCCATTGATCTTCTGACTGTCTTCGGCCAGTTGACGAATCATCTCGGCAGTCTGCTGCACGCCGCTGGACAGCCCGGAGATCGAGTCCTGTACCCGGCTGACCACCTCCTGGCCGCTACCGGCCAGGGCGTCGGCTGTTTGTGACAGGTCACGGGTGGCGCCGGCATGCTGGGCGATGTGGTGCACCGTTGCTGACATTTCGTTGATGGCGGTAGCGGCCTGGTCGGTCTCGCTCTGCTGGCCGAGCATGCCGTGGCGCACGTCGCTCATGCTCGCGGCCAGGCGCGCGGCACCGGAGTCCAGTTGCGCAGCGGTGTGGGCGACAGTACTGACCACGCGGTGGTAGGTCGCCTGCATGGCATTGAAGGCCCCGGCCATCTGGCCGACCTCGTCACCACAGGCCAACGGCACGCGGGCCGACAGGTCGCCAGTCTTTTCCACGTGCAGCATCACATCCTTGAGGGTGTTGAGCTGGCTGAGCAGGAAGCGGATCAGCAACTGCGAGGCGCCGAGCATGGCCAGCATCAGGATCAGTACGCATACCGCGTAGTTGCTGAATCGGTCGAAGAACACCTGGCGCAGGCTTGGCGACTGGGCCAGCACGGCCATTTGCTGATCACCGTTGCGCAGTACCTGCGCGCCCTGTAGCGGGTTGTTGCCCAAGAGCCGGGCGGCAGGCAGTTCGACCCAGCCTTGGGCATTGCGCAGGGCCTCCAGGGGTTCGCCCGCGAAGGTGGGCGTTTGCCCGGGCGACCAGCTGATGACATTGGCCGGGCGGGGTAGCGGCTGGCCGGCCGGCCAGGCAGCAAGCAGTTGCGCCTGCGCGGCCGCCTGGGCCTGCGCGGCCTCGGCGCGGGCGCGCTGCTCCAGGTGCACGGCATAGAGCACCAGCAGCAAGGTCGTGACAAAGGCCACCGCGTTGACGGCCCAGAACTTGTACTTCAGGGAAACATTGCTAAGCCAGGCACCCATGGGCAGGTCTTCTCTGAGTTGAGCGGGAACAATATTGGCAAGGTGCCATCATTGTGCCTGCGCAAGCCAGGGCCTTTCTTGATGTGTATCAAGAAAATTCCGCCGCAAGTACTGCCGCGCTTTTGTAGGAGCGGCCTTGTGTCGCGATAGGGGTGCGAAGCGCCCCCAGGTTTTCAGCTTCAGCGGATAGATTGCCGGGGCCGCGTTGCGGCCCTTTCGCGACACAAGGCCGCTCCTACAGGAGAACGCGTCGGGTTCAGGGGAGTTGGAAAAACGCCCGCGCCGTTGCCGTGGTATGTGCCGCCGTATGTTCGGTCGACTCACCCCGGTGCAAGGCCACTTCACGCAACACCTCTGGCAGGAACGCTGGTTCGTTGCGCCCGTTCTTCGGCTTGGGCCGCAGGCTGCGCGGCAGCAGGTAAGGCGCATCGCTCTCCAGCATCAGCCGCCCCTCGGCAATGTTGCCCACCAGCGGATGCAGATGGGTGCCACGGCGTTCGTCGCAGATCCAGCCGGTAATACCGATGTGCAGGTCCATGTCCAGGTAGGCGAACAGCGCGTCGCGCTCGCCGGTAAAGCAGTGCACCACTGCGCCGGTCAGGTGGTCGCGGTAATCCTTGAGGATCGCCAGCAGGCGTTCGCTGGCGTCGCGTTCGTGCAGGAACACCGGCAGACGCAGCTCGGCAGCCAGTGCCAGTTGTGCCTCCAGGGCTTTTTCCTGCAGCGGGCGAGGGGAGAAGTCGCGGTTGAAGTCCAGGCCGCATTCACCCACGGCGCGTACACGTGGTTCACTCAACAGCTGGCGCAACTGGCGCTCGCTGCCGGCATCCCAGGTTTTGGCATCATGAGGGTGTACGCCTGCCGTGGCGAACAGGTGCGCGCCGCTCGCATCCAGTTGCTGGCACAGCTCCAGCGCCTGTTCGCTGACCGCCAGGCTGGTGCCCGTCAGCACCATCTGCGTGACCCCGGCCTCAAGGGCGCGCTCGACGATTGCCGCCTGCTGGTCGTGGAAACTGCTGTTGGTCAGGTTGACGCCGATATCGATCAGTTGCATGGTGCTATCTCGTGCCGCGGGGCGGCCAGCATAGCAAAAACCGTGTTTTTCTGAAAAAACCAAGAACTTCATGCTGTTGCCGTGGTCTTTTGCCGTCATTTCTCTCTTGGCGGTGCAACCCCATGGATGCCGCTCACCGACCACGGACACGTTTTCGCATGCAGCGATGCTGGCTCATTTTCCTGCTGATGCTTGGGCTGACCTTGACCGGGCCTGCCCACGCGCGCGTGCCGGGACCGCAGCAGAACATCGCGCCGGCCAAGGTCCGTGACCTGCAACAGATTCGCACCAGCCAGGTGCTGCGGGTGCTGGTCAACCAGAGCCGCAACAGCTCCGGTGAGGTCAAGGGCGAGCCGGTCGGCATCGAATACTATCGCTTGCGTGCCCTGGAGCATTACCTCAATGCCCGCGCCGCCGACGGCCAGGAGATCCAGCTCAAGCTGATCCCGCGGGCCAAGGAGCAGTTGCTGGGCGCCCTGGCCCGTGGCGAGGGCGACCTGGCCGCGCCGGGCGAGCTGCTCGACCCCGCCGTGGTGCGCGGGGTCAGCAGCAGCGCACCAGTGCTCGACCAGGTGCCGCTGCTGCTGGTGGGGCGCAAGGGCGAGCGCAGTTTCAGCCATGTCGAGCAGTTGTCCGGGCGTACCGTGGCCCTGACCAGCGCCAGCGCGGCCGGCCCTTTGATCCAGCAGGTCAACCAGCAGCTGGCGCTGCGCAAGCGCGCGCCGATCAAGGTGGAGTGGGTCGACTCGACCTTGGCGGTGGAGGATGTGCTGGAAATGGTCCAGGCCGGCATCTATCACCTGACCGTGGTCGAGCAGCCGATCGCCCGGCGCTGGGCCCGGGTGATGCCGCGCCTGCGCCTGGACAGCCGCGTAAAACTGGGGGCGCCGCAAGCCATGCGTTGGTATGTGAGGCCCGATGCGCCGCAGTTGCAGGCCACGGTCGATCGCTTTCTGCAGGGCTACCGCGCACCGGACAACCAGGACGCCGCGTTCGAGCGCATCTACCGCCGCCAGTACCGGGTGCACGACCCCTTGGCCAGCAAGAATCGCCAGCGCCTGACCGCACTGCGGGCGGTGCTGCAGAAACACGGTGAGGCGCAGCAGATCGACTGGCTCAACCTGGCCGCGCTGGCCTTCAAGGAGTCGACGCTCAACCCGGCAGCGCGCGGCACCGGAGGGGCCCATGGCCTGATGCAGATCACCCCTTCGGCGGCGCAGCGCGTGGGGGTGAGCAACACCGCCACGGTGGATGGCAATGTCCAGGCCAGCGCCCGTTACCTGGCGCTGATCCGGCGCAAGTTCTTTGCCAGCGCCAAGATCAACGAGCGCGAGCGCATGGCCTTCGTGCTGGCGGCCTACAACCTGGGCCCCGAGCGCGTCCAGGCCATGCGCGCGGAAGCGCGCCGGCGCGGGCTGAATGGCGACCAGTGGTTTTTCCAGACCGAACGCATCGCCATGGAGCAGGTGGGCATGGGGCCAGTCAACTTCGTCAATAGCGTCAACAAGTACTTTGTAGCGTTCAACCGGGAGCGTGCCGCGCTGGAGCGTGTGGCTAAACGCTGACAAATCGATATTGTCGATTGTTTTGTTGGGTTTTTTGCGATTTTCATATCTATCGAATCGATTATGATGGCGCCCATCCCAACACAACTTTCCCGCTTCAAGGAGTCTTCGACATGAACAACGCTACCCTCAACGCTCTGTTCTCCACCCGCGCCGGCGCTGGCCTGAGCGTCATCCGTATCCTGGTCGGCATCATCTTCATTGCGCATGGTGCGCAGAAACTGTTCGGCATGTTCGGCGGCTATGGCCTGGAAGGCACTGGCCAGTGGATGGAGAGCATCGGCCTGGCCCCGGGTTACCTGATGGCCCTGCTGTCCGGTAGTGCCGAGTTCTTCGGCGGCCTGGCGCTGGTGATCGGCCTGCTGGCCCGCCCGGCGGCCCTGGTGCTGGCGGTGACCCTGGTGGTGGCGATCCTCTCGGTGCACATCGGCAACGGCCTGTTCATGTCCAACAACGGCTATGAGTTCGGCCTGGCCCTGCTGGCTGGCACCGTCGCGGTGCTGATCGAAGGCGCTGGCCGCTTCTCGCTGGACCGCCTGATCGCCCGGTAACGACAGCTGCACGCTACAAGCAACAAGCCGCAAGCAAGAGCAGACCGAGTATTGGCCTGCCACTGCTTGCGGCTTGTTGCTTGCAACTTCCAGCTCATGGCTCTAGCATACCGTCTGCGCCGATTTAAACAGCTACTTGCGGGGCGCAGGAAAGCCCCTCTCCGGGTCATCCGAAATACCGCTAAAGCGCTGGTTCGGTGACGCCTCCCACCGCTGCCCAGCGGGATTCGCGAGGCGGAGAGAAGCTCCATGAGTTGCCCACGTACCAGTGTCTGTTTGAGCCCCTTGCCTGCCAGCCAGGCGTCCCGCACACCGCGCATCCTGCTCGGCGGCCAGCATCAACCCACTCTTTTGCGTCACCTTGAAGGCCTGTCCAGGCGCAAGGGCCAGGCGCGGGCCTTTCTGATCCAGTTTGCCGATAGCGGCTGTCACCTCGCGCAGTATGGCAATGACCGTTTCGACCTGGCCGTGATCCAGGCCCCGGCGCCGGACGAAACCGCAGATATCATCGGCCACCTCACCCGTATCGCGCGTCAAGGCTTGATTACCCGCCGCTGAGGAGCGCGCTGTTGAGTACCAATATCATCACCACGGAAGGCCATGAGGCGCTGAAGAAAGAACTGGACCACCTGTGGCGGGTGTACCGCCCGGAGATTACCCAGAAGGTTACCTGGGCGGCCTCGCTGGGCGACCGCAGCGAGAATGCCGACTACCAGTACAACAAGAAGCTGCTGCGCGAGATCGACCGCCGGGTGCGTTACCTGCGCAAGCGTCTTGAAGATGTGAAGGTGGTGGCCTACTCGCCGCAGCAGGAGGGCAAGGTGTTTTTCGGTGCCTGGGTGGAGATTGAGAACGACGAGGGCGAGACCATGAAGTTTCGCATTGTCGGGTATGACGAGATCTATGGGCGCAATGACTACATCTCGATCGACTCGCCCATGGCTCGCGCCTTGCTGAAGAAGGAGGAGGGTGATGAGGTGGTGGTGCACACACCTACCGGTGAAGCGACCTGGTATGTAAACAGCATCAGCTACGGGCACTGATCTGATATTGCCTGTTATGGCCCTATCGCCGGCAAGCCAGCTCCCACAGGGATAGCGCATGCCTCGAGGCCGATGCGGTCGAGGTGGGAGCTGGCTTGCCGGCGATAGGGCCCTGACAGGTAAGTCTCACCCTTCCCGCAAGACCGCCAACGGGCTGGCATTCAACGCCCGCCGCGTCCCCAGCACCCCCGCCCCACCTACCAGCAGCGCCCCTGCCAGCGGCAACAGCAGCAACCACACATGCGGGCTCCATTGCAGGTCGAAGGCATAGCGGTACAGCACCAAGGTAATCAGCTCACACCCGACCGCCGCCAGCAAGCCGCTGGCCGCACCCAGCAAGCCGAACTCGATCCGCCGCGCCTTGACCAGCAATGGCCGCGCTGCGCCCAGCGCACGCAGCAAGGCGCCCTGGCGGATGCGCTCGTCCAGCGTTGCCTGCAAGCCAGCGAACAGCACCGCCAGCCCGGCTGCCAGCACGAACAGCAACACATACTCGACCGCCAGGGTCACCTGGGCGAGGATGCTGCGCAGCTGATCGAGCAAGGCGTCCACCTGCAGGATGGTCACTGCCGGGAATGCCCGTGACAGCGCCACCACATCCAGGTCATGGCCCGGTGCCAGATAGAAGCTGGTCAGGTAGGTGGTCGGGAGCCCCTGCAGCGTGCCGGGTTGGAAGATCATGTAGAAGTTCGGCTGGAAGCTGTCCCAGTGCACGCTGCGCAGGCTGCTGACCCGTGCCTGGCGTTGCTGGCCGCCGATGTCGAAAGTCAGCAGGTCACCCAGTTGCAGCTTCAGGCTGTTGGCCAGTTCCGCCTCCACCGACACACCGGGGATTTCATCTTCGGCGGGCAACGCCTGCCACCAGTTGCCGCCTGTCAGTGCGTTGCCTTCGGGCAGCTCGGCCGCCCACGTCAGGCTGAGGTCGCGCTGAACGGCGCGCTCACCTGCCGAGTCCTTGCTGACCACCTGCTGCACCGGTTGCTCGTTGATTTTTACCAGGCGGCCGGGTGTCACCGGGTACAGCGGCGCCGAGGCGGCATTGACCTGCTGCAGGTGTTGGGCGAAGGGCTCACGATCATCCGGCAGGATGTTCAGGGCGAAATGGTTGGGTGCATCCTTGGGGAGCTGCGCTTGCCAGGTGTCGAGCAGTTCTGCGCGCAGCAGCGCGACCAGGGCCATGGCCAGCAGGATCAGGCCGAAGGCCAGGGCCTGGCCGGCAGCGGCCATGGGGTGGCGCAGCAGTTGGCCCAGCCCCAGTCGCCAGGTCAGTGGTGCCCCGGCCAGCAATTGGCGCAGGCTGCGCAAACCGAGCAGCAGCAGGCCGCCGAGCAGCAGAGCGGCGACCAGGCCGCCACCGAGCAGGGCGAAGGTGAGCAGCAGGTCGAGGCTCAGGCGCCACATGATCAGGCCCAGGGCGAACAGGGCCGCACCGTACACCAGCCAGCTGCTGGGCGGTATCGGCAGCAGGTCGCGGCGCAGCACGCGAAGCGGCGGTACCTGGCCCAGCGCGGCAATTGGCGGCAGGGCGAAACCGGCCAGGGCTACCAGCCCGGTAGCGATGCCGGCCAGGGCTGGGACGATGCCGCCTGCAGGCACCACGCTTGGCAACAGGCCATGCAGCAGGCGGAACAGGCCCAGTTGCGCCAGCCAGCCGAGCAGGGCGCCGGCCAGCGCGGCGACCAGGCCGAGCATGGCCAGCTGCAGGCAGTACAGGCCCAGTGCCTGGCGGCGCGAAAGGCCCAGGCAGCGCAGCAGGGCGCTGGCGTCCAGGCGGCGTGCGGCATAGCGGCTGGCCGACAGGGCCACGGCAACGCCTGCCAGCAGCACCGCCACCAGGCTGGCCATGTTCAGGTAGCGCTCGGCCTTGCCCAGCGCGCCGCCGACCTGCTGGTTGCCATCGCGGGTGTCGCGCAGGCGCTGGTTGGCGGCCAGGTCCTTTTTCAGTGCCCCGCGGTACTGGGCCAGCGCTTCGGCATCGCCGCGCCACAGGTCGCGGTAGGTGACCCGGCTGCCCGGCTGGACCACGCCGGTGGCTTGCAGGTCGGCCAGGTTCATCATTACCCGTGGGGTAAGGCTGTAGAAGTTGTTGGCGCGGTCCGGTTCGTAGGTCAGTACGCGGCTCATGCGCAGCGTCTTCATGCCCACGTCGATGCTGTCGCCAACCTTCAGCCCCAATGCCGCCAAAAGGCGTGGTTCGACCCATGCTTCGCCAGGTGCCGGGCCGCCGCCCGGGGTTTCTGTGGCATAGGGCTGCGCAGCACTGCGCACTTGCCCGCGCAATGGGTAGGCACCGTCGGCAGCCTTGACGCTGGACAGCTGGATGCCGTTGTCGCCGCCGACCACGCTGGTGAACTCGACGACCTGGGCGTGGCGCAGGCCCAGTGCCTTGCCGGCCTCGATCTGCTGGTCGCGGGCCGGGGCGCTGCCCTGCAGCACCAGGTCGGCACCAAGGAACTCGCTGGCGCGCAGTTGCATGGCGCCGTTGAGGCGGGCACCGAAATAGCCGATGGCAGTGCTGGCCGCGACCGCCACCAGTAGGGCGAAGAACAGCACGCGCACTTCGCTTGCGCGAATGTCGCGCAGCAGCTGGCGCAGGGCCAGGCCGCACAGGCGGGACAGCGGCATGTGGGTCATCAGGCCTCCGCCGGGGCCACCAGGCGGCCCGCATCCAGGCGAATCTGGCGGCGGCAGCGCCGGGCCAGGCGTTCGTCATGGGTAACCAGCACCAGGGTGGTGCCGCGCTCCTTGTTCAGTTCGAACAGCAAGTCGCTGATGCGTTCGCCGGTGTGGCTGTCGAGGTTGCCGGTGGGTTCGTCGGCAAACAGCACTGCCGGTTGCGCGGCGAAGGCGCGGGCGATGGCCACCCGTTGTTGTTCGCCGCCCGAAAGCTGGCGCGGAGTGTGGCTCAGGCGCTTGCCCAGACCGACCCGTTCGAGCAGGGTGCGCGCGTGTTCGCGGGCATCGCGGCGGCCATCCAGTTCCAGCGGCAGCATGACGTTCTCCAGGGCATTGAGGCTGTCGAGCAACTGGAACGACTGGAACACGAAACCCACATGTTCGGCGCGCACCCGCGCGCGCTGGTCTTCATCCAGCGGCCCCAGGTCGTGGCCAGCAAGGATGACCTTGCCGGCACTGGGCTGGTCGAGGCCGGCGAGCAGGCCGAGCAGGGTCGACTTGCCCGAACCCGAGGCGCCGACGATTGCCAGGCTGTCGCCTTGGGCCAGGTCGAGGGACAGGGCGTGCAGGATGGTCAGGTCACCTTCCGCGCTGGGGACCACTTTGCTAAGGTTCTGCGCAACGAGAATGCTGGGGCCCATGGAGAATCCGATGCGAGTGTGGTGGTTGAGTGCCGGTCTGGCCCTGTATTGCCTGGCCCAGAGCGCGGCGGCGGGAACACTGCTGGTTGTCGGCGATAGTATCAGCGCCGGTTTTGGCCTGGATACCCGCCAGGGCTGGGTTTCCCTGTTGCAGACCCGCCTGCGGGACGAAGGTTTCGACGACAAGGTGGTCAATGCATCGATCAGCGGCGACACCAGTGCAGGTGGCCAGGCGCGGCTGCCGGCGCTGCTTGCAGCGCACAAGCCGAGCCTGGTGGTACTGGAACTGGGCGGCAACGATGGCCTGCGTGGGCAGCCGCCAGCGCAATTGCAACAAAATCTTGCCTCGATGATCGAGAGCTCGCGCAAGGCCGGTGCCAAGGTGGTGCTGCTGGGCATGCGCCTGCCACCCAATTATGGCGTGCGCTACACCACCGCCTTCGCCCAGGTGTATGAGCAGCTGGCGACGGAAAAACAGGTGCCGCTGGTGCCGTTTTTCCTCGAGGGGGTAGGGGGCGTGCCTGAGTTGATGCAGGCGGATGGCATTCACCCGGCCCAGGCCGCCCAGCAGCGCCTGCTGGAAAATGCCTGGCCGGCGATAAAACCCTTGCTGTGACGCTTTAAACGGCGCCGGCTTTCGGCTAATGTTGCGCCCCCCGTTTCGAGTGCCACCGATGCCGCGCCCTGCCTGGTCCCTGTATGCCTACCAACTGATCGAGCCTGATGAGCAGCTCGACCTGTTCGCCTGCCAGGAAATCCGCGTCCACCTCGTGGCCCGCCAGCTGGAGCTGGGCGTACCGGCCGATCGCACCTTGTGCGGTGGCCTGCTGCCGGCGCAACCGCGCTGGTCGGGGGTGCCGCGCTCGATCTACCGCGATGGCCGCCTGTGCGACCTGTGCCGCGCCATCCTCGATGCCCAGCGGCGCGGCATGCGCCCGGTGTGGCCAGAGCTGCAGGGCGGCTGAACGCCGCACCTTTCATCATCTGAAACGCTTGCATGGCGCCAATGCCTCCCGCTTGCATCGGCGCGGGTGTACAATCGATTCTCTTGACCCACCTTTCGAAGGATTTACCGGATGTTGCCGCGCTTTCCTGCCGTCACCCGTAGCCTGTCCCTGGCCGCCCTGCTGGTAGCAGGCCCCGCTGCTGCGCTGGAGCTGCCACTGCCACCACCCGGTGAAGACATCATCGGCCAGGTGCATGTGATCAAGGCAAAGTACGAGGACACGTTCGCCGATATCGGCACTGCCAACGACCTCGGCTACCTGGAAATGATCGCCGCCAACCCGGGCGTGGACCCGTGGTTGCCAGGTGCCGGCACCGAGATCATCCTGCCGACCCGCTACATCCTGCCGCCTGGCCCGCGTGAAGGCATCGTTATCAACCTGGCCGAATACCGTATGTACTACTTCCCGAAAGGGCAGAACGTGGTGCATACATTCCCGCTGGGCATCGGTCGTGAAGGCTGGGGTTCGCCGATCGCCAATACCAAGATCACTGCCAAGACGCCAAACCCGACCTGGACTCCGCCAGCGTCCATCCGTGCCGAGCACGCGGCTGACGGCGACATCCTGCCGAGCGTGGTGCCGGCTGGCCCGGACAACCCGCTGGGGCCGTTCAAGTTCACCCTCGGCGTGCCGGGCTACCTGATCCACGGTTCGAACAAGAAGTTCGGCATTGGCATGCGTACCAGCCACGGTTGCTTCCGCATGCTCAACAACAACGTGCTGGAACTGTCGAAGATGGTGCCGGTGGGTACGCCGGTGCGCATCATCAACGAGCCCTACAAGTTCGGTATCAGTGGTGGCAAGGTCTATCTGGAGGCGCACACGCCGCTGGACGACCAGGGTAATCCGTCGGTGGTCGATAAACACACTGCTGTTATCAATGCCTTGCTCAAGCGAGAAGACCTGGCCAATAACCTACGCATGAACTGGGACATGGTGCGTGATGTGGTGGCCGCGGAAGATGGCATGCCGGTGGAAATTGCCGTACCGACCGAAAACCAGGGTGGTGCGCCGATGGTTTCGAGCATTCCGCCCGAACTGCAGTAAGGTAATTGCGACACACCCGGGCCTGCCTTAGTGCAGGCCTTTTCGTTTCTGCCTGGCGCGTTTGCCTTGTGCGCAGGCAATAAAAAAGCCGACCCACAAGTGGGTCGGCTTCATAACAATCCGTGAGGATTATTACTTGCGGCTGGCTTTGTCCAGCATACGCAGAGCGCGCTCGTTGGCTTCGTCAGCGGTCTGCTGAGCCTTCTGAGCGGCTGCCAGTGCGTCGTCAGCCTTACGGTAGGCTTCGTCAGCACGAGCTTGAGCGCGAGCTGCTGCGTCTTCAGTCGCAGTCAGACGAGCTTCGGTTTCTTTGGATACGCTGCTGCAACCGGTAGCCAGAACTGCGGCCAGAGCCAGAGCAGAGAATTTCAGAACGTTGTTCATCGTGTTCCCCTTCAAGGACTTTCTATTAAATAGCCATCTCTCGGAAAAGAGAAACTGGCCGGCGTACATAGTACCCATTACTTGTAGTAAGTAAACTGACTAAGCGCAAGAACTGCAAAAAAAATGTTGCCTGACGCCTTTTCGACAAGATTTGCGGCACGCTCCGTGAAAAAAACGTGCAAGGCTCGCAAGCGACTGTAGTACAGGAACTTTTTTGTTGAACTAAGGGTGACTCTAACTGTCTGCCAGCGTCTTAAGCCCTAGTACATCCGGTTGCTGCAGGGCGCGCGGTCAAGAATGGCATTTGGCTGCATTTTCGCCATTTTTAACCGCCACCACCTTGAGCAATCCTGCCTGCGGCGCCTACTATCTTGTGAGTGCCAGAAGATCCGAACGATTGCAATCGTCCAGTGGTCGAAGTGGGCAACAGGTGGCGTAGAGGATTCTGTGCCGGATAAACCACCATCGGTTAAGGTATGGGTCTGCCGAGAAGACCTGCGAGGAGTAGTGATGAGCGAAGCGCTGACCATCCATCATGACCAGGCCGGTCATCAGTTCGAGACCAGCGTGGACGGTCATCGTGCCTATCTGACGTACATGGACCTGGGCAAGCAGACGCTGGACATCTATCGCACCTTCGTACCCAACGCCCTGCGCGGCCGCGGGATTGCTGCCGCCCTGACCGAGCGGGCCCTGGAGTATGCTGAGCAGATGGGCTACACGGTGATTCCGTCCTGCTCGTACGTGGAACGCTACATGGAGCGCCAGCAGCGGCATTCGAGCAAGGTCTGATTCTGTATAAAAAAGCGGGGCCGCTTCGCGCCCCATCGCGACACAAGGCCGCTCCTACAGGAAATCGCATAACCCTGTAGGAGCGGCCTTGTGTCGCGATGGGGCGCGAAGCGGCCCCGCTCTTTTATTGCATCAGCCGCGCTTACGCTGCGGCAGCACATCCTTAAGCTTGGCACGCATGCTGCGCAGGGTCTTCTCGGTAGCCGACCAGTCGATGCAGGCATCGGTAATCGACACGCCATACTGCAGCTCGTCCAGGTTCTTCGGAATCGACTGGCAGCCCCAGTTCAGGTGGCTCTCGACCATCAGGCCGATGATCGACTGGTTGCCTTCGAGGATCTGGTTGGCGACGTTCTCCATCACCAGTGGTTGCAGGGCCGGGTCCTTGTTGGAGTTGGCGTGGCTGCAGTCGACCATGATATTGGCCTTGATCTTGGCCTTGGCCAGGTCCTGTTCGCAGAGGGCGACGCTGACCGAGTCGTAGTTCGGCTTGCCGTTGCCGCCGCGCAGTACCACGTGGCCGTACGGGTTGCCCTTGGTGGTGACGATCGACACGCCGCCTTCCTGGTTGATGCCGAGGAAGCGGTGCGGCTTGGATACCGACTGCAGGGCGTTGATGGCAACGGTCAGGCCGCCGTCGGTGCCGTTCTTGAAACCGACTGCCGAGGACAGGCCCGAAGCCATCTCGCGGTGGGTCTGCGATTCGGTGGTGCGGGCGCCGATGGCCGACCAGCTGATCAGGTCCTGCAGGTACTGCGGGGAAATCGGGTCGAGCGCTTCGGTGGCGGTCGGCAGGCCCATTTCGGCCAGGTCCAGCAGCAGCTTGCGGCCGATGTGCAGGCCATCCTGGATCTTGAACGAGTCATCCAGGTACGGGTCGTTGATCAGGCCTTTCCAGCCGACGGTGGTACGCGGTTTTTCGAAATACACGCGCATGACCAGGTACAGCGTGTCGGACACTTCCTCGGCCAGCACTTTCAGGCGCTCGGCGTACTCGTGGGCGGCCTTGATGTCGTGGATCGAGCAAGGGCCGACCACGACGAACAGGCGATGGTCCTTGCCGTCGAGAATATTGCGCACCACTTCACGGCCGGCAGTCACGGTCTGCAGGGCCTTGGCGCTGAGGGGGATTTCCTTCTTGAGCTGATCGGGTGTGATCAGGGTCTCGTTGGAGGCAACGTTCAAGTCATCGATCGGTAAATCAGCCATCGTGTTACTCGTCAGGTCACGGGTGCCGGCCGCCAACTATCCCCGTGCGGCCCAGCAGCAAGAATAATCGCAGCGGGGAGCCGAACCTTAGCGCGTTACAGGTGGCGCGACAATGGGCTGGGCCCAGTCCGTGTGGGGTTTTTCCGAGATGGCAGGTGTTTGCCGAGCATGGGCTGCCCAGCGCCGCGCAACCTGTGTAAAAAGAGGGCTGACATTTACCAGGAGATCGGCATGCATCCGCACACACCACGTATCGGCATCATCGGCAGTGGCGCCATCGGCGGCTTCTATGGGTTGATGCTGGCCCGGGCCGGCTTCGATGTGCATTTTCTTTTGCGCAGCGAGTACGAGGTTGTCCGCAAGCAGGGGTTGACCCTGGAAAGTGCCGAGCATGGCAAACTGCAGACAAAGGTGCAGGCCTATTCCAGTGCCGCCGGCATGCCGCCCTGCGACTGGCTGCTGGTGGGTGCCAAGGCCACCAGCAATGACCAGTTGGCGCCGCTGATCGTGCAGGCGGCTGCACCGGGCGCCAAGGTGGTGCTGTTGCAGAATGGTCTGGGCGTGGAGGAGCAGTTGCGTCCGGCCTTGCGCAGCGACATGCACCTGCTCGGCGGCCTGTGTTTCATCTGCGTCAACCGCCAGGCGCCCGGCGTGATTCGCCACCAGGCCCTGGGCGCGGTCAACCTCGGCTACCACAGCGGGCCGGCAAACGATGGCGGTGCCGCGCTGGTCAATGAGGGTGCTGAGCTGTTCCGGGCTGCGGGCATCGACTCGCAGGCCATGCCCGACCTGGCCCAGGCACGCTGGCAGAAGCTGGTATGGAATGTGCCCTATAACGGCCTGTCGGTGCTGCTCGGAGCCAGCACCACGCCGTTGATGGCCGACAGTAATGGCCGTGCCCTGATCCAGGCCTTGATGGCGGAGGTAGTACAAGGCGCGGCGGCATGTGGCCATGTGTTGCCCGAGGGATATGCCGAGCACCTGTTCCAGGTGACCGAGCGCATGCCCGACTACTGGCCCAGCATGTACCACGACCATGTCCACAAGCGCCCGCTGGAGCTGCAGGCCATCTATGCCGAGCCGTTGGCACAGGCGCGTGCGGCAGGCTGCCACTTGCCGCGCATGGAGATGCTGTATCAGGCGCTGGCTTTCATCGACCGGGGCCAACAGCCCCGCTGAGGGTGGCTCTGGCCCCGTCGGGGCGCTCCAGCCCGCATCGGCAGCGCGCCGGACGGCAAAGCGTGCGTCCGGCGCGCTGCTAAGCTGAAGCTTGCTCTGCCGCAGCGGCAGTCGAGGAGGTCGAATGATCCACTCCATGCTGTATGCCACCGACCTCGGTGTCTACGCCCCTTTTGTCATGCAACACGCGCTGGCGCTGGCGCGCACATTTGGCGCCGAGTTGTATGTGATCCATGCGGTGGAGCCCATGGGCCAGTTCGCTGAATCTCTCCTGCAGAGCTACCTGGATGAACAGACGCTCGACCAGTTGCACAGCCAGGGGGTGAATACGGTGATGGCCAATATCGAGCAGCGTGTGCTGGAAAACTTTCGCGACGAACTTGGCGAGGAGGCTGACCTGGCAGTGATCAAGGCAGTGCGGGTACGCCAGGGCGACCCAGCGCAGGTGATCCTCGACCAGGCACAGCGGCTGAGCGTCGATCTGCTGATTTTCGGTAGCCATAGTGCCGGCGCCGGCGTGGATGTGCCATTGGGGCGCACAGCGGTACGGCTGCTGCAGCTGTCGCCGGTACCGGTATACATGGTGCCGCTGGCGCAGCATTTGGGGCGTAGGAAAGCATGAAGATGGCCGTAGGCCATTTCGGGGTGGTATGTAACAAAATAGTTCTAGATTTATTTCCAGAACCACTAATATAGTTATATATCGTCGCCGCCTGCTGCCGCGGACTCATCGCTGAACCGAGGGAAACCTATGAAGCTTCAACAACTGCGCTACATCTGGGAAGTGGCGCACCATGACCTCAACGTCTCCGCGACGGCGCAGAGCCTGTATACCTCCCAGCCAGGTATCAGCAAGCAGATCCGCCTGCTCGAGGATGAACTGGGTGTTGAAGTCTTTGCCCGCAGCGGCAAGCACCTGACCCGCGTTACCCCGGCCGGTGAGCGCATCATCAATACCGCCGGCGAAATCCTGCGCAAGGTCGAAAGCATCAAGCAGATTGCCCAGGAGTTCTCCAACGAGAAGAAGGGCACGCTGTCCATCGCCACCACCCACACCCAGGCGCGTTATGCCTTGCCGCCGGTGATCAGCAACTTCATCAAGCAGTACCCGGAAGTGTCCTTGCACATGCACCAGGGTTCGCCCATGCAGATTGCCGAAATGGCTGCGGACGGTACGGTCGACTTTGCCATCGCCACCGAGGCGCTGGAGCTGTTCGGCGACCTGATCATGATGCCGTGCTACAAGTGGAATCGCTGCGTGGTAGTGCCGCAGGGCCATCCGTTGACCAAGCTGCCAAAGCTTACCCTGGAAGCGGTCGCCGAATACCCGATCGTTACCTACGTGTTCGGTTTCACCGGGCGTTCGAAGCTGGACGAAGCGTTCAACCACCGCGGCCTCACGCCGAAAGTTGTGTTTACCGCGGCTGACGCCGACGTGATCAAAACTTATGTGCGCCTGGGGCTGGGCGTGGGAATCGTCGCCAAGATGGCGGTGGATACCAAACTCGACAGCGACCTGGTGGCCCTGGATGCCAGCGAGCTGTTCGAAGCCAGCATTACCAAGATCGGCTTCCGCCGCGGCACTTTCCTGCGTGGTTTCATGTGCGACTTCATTGAGAAGTTCGCCCCGCACCTGACCCGTGAAGTGATGGCCAAGGCCATTCAGTGCCATAACAAGCAGGAGCTGGAAGATCTGTTCGAAGGCGTCGAGCTGCCGGTGCACTGATCCGGAATTGCAGGGGGCCGCTTTGCGGCCCATCGCGACACAAGGCCGCTCCTACAGGAGATCACATTCCCCTGTAGGAGCGGCCTTGTGTCGCGATGGGCTGTGAAACAGCCCCGGCTATTTCAAGCCTTGCTGATCAGGTTGCCCGCGTGCAACCCGCATTCCTTCTGCGTCGACTCTTCCCACCACCAACGCCCTTCGCGCTCATGCTGGTTTGGCAGCACCGGGCGGGTGCAGGGCTCGCAGCCGATGCTGATGAAGCCGCGCTCGTGCAGGCTGTTGTACGGCAGCTCCAGCATGCGGATATAACCCCACACCTCCTCGCTAGTCATCTGCGCCAGTGGGTTGAACTTGTACAGGGTGCGTTCGGGCGTGGAGAACGCGCTGTCGATTTCCACTGCAGCCACCTGGCTGCGGGTGCCCGGGCTCTGGTCGCGGCGCTGGCCGGTGGCCCAGGCGCTAACGGTGGCCAACTTGCGACGCAGCGGCTCGATCTTGCGGATGCCGCAGCACTCGCCGTGGCCGTCCTTGTAGAAGCTGAACAGGCCCTTTTCCTTGACGAACGGGTCGAGTTTGGCGCGGTCGGGGCTGAGGATTTCGATCGGCAGGTTGTACTGCTCGCGGACCTGGTCGATGAACCGGTAGGTCTCCGGGTGCAGGCGGCCGGTGTCGAGGCTGAACACCTTGACCTGCTTGTTCAGCTTCCAGGCCATGTCCACCAGCACCACGTCCTCGGCGCCGCTGAAGGAGATCCACAGGTCATCACCGAAGTGCTCGAAGGCAAGCTTGAGGATGTCCTGCGGGGACTTGTTGGCATAGGTCGCGGCCAGGGCGGCGACGTCGAAGGGTTGGCTCATCAGGCGGTTTCCATCTTGGCTGTGGCGCTGTGCGCTCGTAGTGAGGTGATGGTAACAAAAAATGCCGGGTTAGGCGGGCCTGGAGTCGGTGGCGCCTGCTCCCACAGGTACAGCACACATCTGCCAGTTGTGGGTGCGGGCGAGCCCGCGAAGCAGGCGTCGCCGATCACAAGCCCTGCAAGGTCTCCATCAACACCCGCACCTTGGCAATCGACTCTTCATATTCGGCCTGCCACTCGGAGTCGGCCACCACCGCGCCGCCGCCCCAGCAACTGACCTGCCCACCCTTGACCAGCAGGCTGCGAATGGCAATCGAGCTGTCCATCTCGCCGCGCACATCCACGTAGAGCAGTGAGCCGCAGTACAGCGCCCGGCGTACCGGCTCCAGTTCATCGATGATCTGCATGGCGCGGATCTTCGGCGCGCCGGTGATCGAACCGCCGGGGAAGCTGTCGCCGATCAGGTCAAGGGCGTCCTTGTCGCTGGCCAACTGGCCGGTGATGCTGCTGACCAGGTGGTGCACGTTGGGGTAGCTCTCCAGGCTGAACAGCTCCGGCACCTTCACCGAGCCGATCTCGCAGGTACGCCCCAGGTCGTTGCGCAGCAGGTCGACGATCATCAGGTTTTCCGAGCGATCCTTGGGGCTGTGCAGCAGTTCCTCGGCATTGCGCATGTCTTCTGCCGGGTTGCTGGCGCGCGGGCGGGTGCCCTTGATCGGCCGGGTTTCCACCTGGCGCTGGCTGACGCGGATGAAGCGTTCGGGCGAAAAGCTCAGCAGGGCGCTGCCGTCGGCCAGTTGCTGGTAGCCGGAGAAGGGGGTGGGGCAGGCTTTGCGCAGGGCCTGGTAAGCGTGCCACGGGTCGCCCTGGCAGGGCGCGCGGAAGCGCTGGGTAAGGTTGATCTGGTAGCAGTCGCCGGCCTGGATGTAGCGCTGCACCTGGTCAAAGGCGGCCTTGTACTGCTCGGGCTGCAGGTCGCCGGCCATCGGCGCGAGTAGCTGGAAGCTGCCGCTTTCCGCGTTGTCGACACCTTCGAACAGGGCGATCAGGCGTTCCCGTTCGCTGTCCGGCAGGCTCGGGTGGAACACCAGTTGGCTGGTCGCGCACTGGTGGTCGGTCACCAGCGCCCAGGCATACAGCCCCAGTTGCGCGTCCGGTAGGCCAAGGTCGTCCACGGCCAGGCTGGGCAGGTGTTCCAGGCGGCGGCCGAAGTCATAGCTCAGGTAGCCGATCAGGCCGCCGGCAAACGGCAGCTCGCTGCCTGCGGGCAACTGCGCATGGCCCAGCTGTGCCAGGCCGGCGCGCAGGCGCTGGAGGAAGGTGCGGCCATCTTCGTCGGGCTGCGCCTGCAGGTGTTGCAGCGGCCAGGCGCTGAGCAGGTCGAAGCGCCCGCGTTCGGCGCCGGGGCGGGCGCTGTCCAGCAGGATCGCACCGGGGGCCTGGCGCAGGCGGGCGAAAAAGGCGGCAGGGTCGGGCTGGTAGGGCAGGGGGTGGAGCGTACAGGTCGGCATCAGTGTGGACGGCGATGTAAAAGCGAGGAGAGCGATTGTAGACCTGTGCAGGAAATGCGCCTAGCGCTGGGCGCGACATTCAACATTGTGTTTGGCGCCGGGGGGCTGCTTTGCAGCCCATTCGCAGCACAAGGCTGCTCCTGCAGGAGATAGCGTAAACCTGTAGGAGCAGCCTTGTGCTGCGAATGGGCCGCAAAGCGGCCCCCCGGGTTGCTAGCGCGGATGCACGTGCCCGAACAAACCTTGCGATACTCGCACGCGCTGTTCGGCATCTTCGCTGATGCCATCCTTGGCCAGCGCTTCCAGGTGCGCCTCGATGGCGTGGGTGCGCTGGGTCAGGCCGCAGTCGTTGGCGATCTGGATGTTCAGGCCCGGGCGGGCGTTGAGTTCGAGGATCAGCGGCCCCTTGTCCTGGTCCAGCACCATGTCGACACCGATGTAGCCCAGGCCGCACAGCTCGTAGCAGCCGGCCGCCAGCTTCATGAAACCGTCCCAGTTCGGCAACTGCACGCCATCCACCGCATTGGTGGTGTCCGGGTGCTTGCTGATGATGTTGTTCAGCCAGGTGCCGCGCAGGGTAACGCCGGTGGCCAGGTCGACACCCACGCCGATGGCGCCCTGGTGCAGGTTGGCCTTGCCGCCGGACTGGCGGGTCGGAAGGCGCAGCATGGCCATCACCGGGTAGCCCATCAGCACGATGATGCGGATGTCCGGCACGCCTTCGTAGCTGATGCTCTTGAAGATCTGGTCGGGGGTGACCCGGTACTCGATCAGTGCGCGGTCGCGGTGGCCGCCCAAGGAGTACAGGCCGGTGAGGATGCTCGAGATCTGGTGTTCGATCTCCTCGTGGCTGATGATCTTGCCCGATACCGTGCGGTAACGGTCCTCGAAGCGGTCGGCGATCACCAGGATGCCGTCACCGCCAGCGCCCTGCGCCGGCTTGATGACGAAATCGTTGCGCCCGCCGATGATCTGGTCGAGCTTCTCGATCTCTTTCTCGGTCTCGATGATGCCGTACATTTCCGGCACATGGATGCCGGCCGCCAGGGCGCGCTCCTTGGTGATGATCTTGTCGTCGACGATCGGGTACAGGTGGCGCTTGTTGTACTTCAGCACGTAGTCCGCGTTGCGCCGGTTGATACCCATGATGCCCCGGGCCTCCAGGGCTTTCCACGTCTTGATCAGGCCAAACATCAGGCGTCAGCCTTCTTCAGGAATGCCTTGAAGCGCACGAGCTCGGTCAGGCGGTAGCCGCGGTAGCGACCCATTGCCAGCATGAAGCCCACCAGGATCAGCAGCACGGCCGGGAAGGTGAACACGAAGTACACCAGCTCCGGCACCATCATCAACAGGTGCGCCAGGGAAGCGGCGAACAGGGTGCCGATGGCCACTTTCATGGCATGGCCGCCGCCACGCTCTTCCCAGGTGATGGACAGGCGCTCGATGGTCATGGTCAGGATCACCATCGGGAACAGCGCTACCGACAACCCGCGCTCCAGGCCCAGCTTGTGGCTGAACAGGCTGATGGCGGCAATCAGCACCACGACGAAGGTCAGTACCACAGACAGGCGTGGCAGCATCTGCAGCTTCAGGTGTTCCAGGTACGAGCGCAGCGACAGGCCCAGGGCGGTGATTACCGTGAACAGCACGATACCGAAGCCCAGCTGGGTCTCGCGGAAGGCCAGGGCGATCAGTACCGGGGTGAAGGTACCCAGTGTCTGCAGGCCGACCAGGTTGCGCAGCACCAGGATCACCAGCACACCGATCGGGATCATCACCATGATCATGAAGGTTTGCTGGGTCTGCAGCGGCAGGCCGTACAGCGAATATTCTAGGAAGTCGGCGTCGGTATTCTCGTCGGTCAGCTTGGCCAGACGGATGGCGTTCATCTCGCTGTTGTTCATGCTGAAGGTAACGTTGGCCTTCTTGCCGCCATCGACGGTGATCAGGTTGTCGTCACCGGTCCACCACAGCAGGCGATCGCTGGGCAGGCCCTGCTCGCCGGTGTCCGGGTTGAAGTACAGCCAGTCGGTACCGTTGAAGCTGCGCAGCCACAGTTCCGGGGTTTGCGGGGTGTCGGCCACCAGGCGGATGGTGTGCACCTTCTCCATCGGTACGTGGGCGATCGACAGCAGCAGGTCGATGACCTGGGCCTTCTTCATGGCCGAGGTGTCGCCGGCCAGCAGAAGCTTGACGTTGTCGTCGTTGAGGTTGTTGACCCGCTTGATGGTCTCGCTGACGAAGGTCTCGACGTCGGCCGAATGCTGGCGGATCGGCGCCATCAGGGCCTCGGCGGCGATCTTTTCGGGGCCTTCCACTGCCAGGCTGTCACGGAAGGTCGGGCCTTTGACCGTGGTCTTCTCGTTGCTGTAGCGCTTGGTCAGCACCAGGCGGTAGTAGAGGGTCTGGTTGCCGCTGGCGCGGCGGGCCGACCAGGTAACCTTGCGGTTGCCGTCGGCACGGTTGACGCTCACCCCGTAGTTGTTGGAGATGAAGCTCTCGTTGAGGCTGACGTAGTCGCGGTTCAGCGGTGGCACGAACATCTGCACCTTGACCGGGTCCTTGGTGCTGGCCACGAACTCGACCTTGGCGTCGATGTTCCACAGGTCGTCGGTTTCATCCTCGGTTACCGGGATGCCGAGTACGAAGATCTGATAAGCCGTGACCGCCACGCCCAACAGCACCAGCACGGTGATCAGGACTTTCAGATGGAGGGTAAGAGAGCGCATCGGGATTACTCTGCTTTGGGAGCGTCGGTGGCACAGGCAGGTTTGCCGGCCGCGTATTTAAGGCTTGGGTCGACCAGCGCGTCGAAGTGCTTGAGCGCCTCGGAGCCGATCAGCAGCGGGAACTGGAAGGCGCTGCGGTCGGTGAGGTTGACTTCGATGGTGCGCATGGCCTGGCCCATGCAGATTTCAAGTTCGATGACCGGGCGCGCGGTGTAGGCCTTGCCCGATTCAGCATCATAGTCGCCGGCCCGGCGCTTGATCTTGCTTACGCGTGCCAGCGGGCGTTCGATAGGGTGCGAATGGGCGGCGTCGATGGCCAGGTAGAAGCGCACCCAGCTTTCGCCGTTGCGCTTGAAACGCTTGATGTCGCGGGCGCTGAGCGACGCGGTCTTGGCGCCGGTGTCGAGCTTGGCGGCCACTTCCAGGTCCAGGTCGCCCAGGCGTGCATATTCGTTGAGACCGTACACGGTCTTGCCTGCGGCCTGGCCAAGGGCCGGCAGCAGGGTGAGGCAGAGCAGCAATGATGCGGGTGTAAGTCTCATATTCCTGGCGCGGTGCAGTGCAAGGTTCGGGGCTGTTTTCAAAGCCATGTTCAGAGCCGTGTTCAGGGCAAGGCGACTGGCAGCGACTGCGCAAGCTTCCTCGTTCATCTGTCAACAGCATGAATGGATGACAGACAGGCTATCCATACTCCATCGGAGGCGCGGCATTCTATCACGCCGGCGCCTTGACGCCAGCGGTGCGCGATCTGACAGCACCGGGCTGGCATTAGTTCGTTCTTAGACGATTGTCGACAATATTGATTTTGTCTTTGACTGCTTCGGTCTAATTCGCTAATTTCTGGCAAAGAGATTTTCAAGGTGTCGACAATATGCAGGACCTATCCACCCCCAGCCCGGTGCTGACAGACGAAACGGAAACCTTGTCCGAAAACGTCTTCCGGCGCATCCAGGCGGCCATCGTCAAGGGCGATATCGCCCCCGGCAGCAAGATTTCCGAGCCGGAGCTGGCGCGTACCTATGGCATCAGCCGCGGGCCGCTGCGCGAGGCCATCCACCGCCTCGAAGGCCAGCGCCTGCTGGTGCGCGTGCCGCATGTGGGGGCGCGGGTGGTGTCGCTCAATCATGCCGAACTGATCGAGCTGTACGAAATTCGCGAATCGCTGGAAGGCATGGCTTGCCGCCTGGCCGCCGAACGCATGAGCCAGGCCGACATCGACGAACTGCGCCGGGTGCTCGACACCCACGAGCGCGATGCCGCGTTCCAGGCCGGCCTGGGCTATTACCAGCAGGAAGGCGACTACGACTTTCATTACCGGATCATCCAGGGCAGCGGTAACCAGACCCTGGTCAAGATGCTCTGCGGCGAGCTGTACCAGCTGGTGCGCATGTACCGCATCCAGTTTTCCGCCACGCCCAACCGGCCGCGCCAGGCCTTTGCCGAACACCACCGCATTCTCGATGCCATCGCCGACCGTGACGGCGAGCTGGCCGAACTTCTGATGCGCCGCCACATCGGCGCGTCCAAGCGCAATATCGAGCGTCACTATCTGGACGCCCACAACAACAGCCCACGAGGTGAGAAATGACTGTGAAGAGCACCCCCGGTCAGCGTTTCCGCGACGCCGTTGCCGCTGAACATCCGCTGCAGGTGGTTGGCGCCATCAATGCCAATCATGCCCTGCTGGCCAAGCGCGCCGGCTTCAAGGCCATCTACCTGTCCGGTGGCGGCGTCGCCGCCGGTTCGCTGGGCCTGCCGGACCTGGGCATCAGCGGCCTGGACGATGTACTCACCGATGTGCGCCGCATCACCGACGTGTGCGACCTGCCGCTGCTGGTGGATGTCGACACCGGTTTTGGTGCCTCTGCCTTCAACGTCGCCCGTACCGTGCGCTCGATGAGCAAGTTCGGCGCTGCCGCCATCCATATCGAGGACCAGGTTGGCGCCAAGCGCTGCGGCCACCGCCCGAACAAGGAAATCGTCAGCCAGCAGGAAATGGTCGACCGCATCAAGGCCGCAGTCGATGCCCGTACCGATGACAGCTTCGTGATCATGGCGCGTACCGACGCCCTGGCCGTGGAGGGCCTGAACGCCGCCCTGGACCGCGCCGCCGCCTGCGTCGAGGCCGGTGCCGACATGATCTTCCCTGAAGCCATCACCGAGCTGCAGATGTACAAGACCTTCGCCGACCGGGTGAAGGCACCGATCCTGGCCAACATCACCGAGTTCGGCGCCACGCCGCTGTACACCACCGAGGAGCTGGCCTCGGTCGACGTGTCGCTGGTGCTGTACCCGCTGTCGGCGTTCCGCGCCATGAACAAGGCAGCCGAGAACGTGTACACCGCGCTGCGCCGCGACGGCACGCAGAAGAACGTGATCGACACCATGCAGACCCGCATGGAGCTTTACGATGCCATTGGTTACCACGCCTTCGAGCAGAGCCTCGATGCGCTGTTTGCCCAGAAAAAAGGTTGAGCCTGTGAGGGCCTCATCGCCGGCAAGCCGGCTCCCACAGGTACCGCACAAGGTTCGAGCCCTGTGCAGGACATTGTGGGAGCTGGCTTGCCGGCGATAGGGCCGATACAGCCACCCCCGAATTAGCCAGAAAGAATCCATAACAAGTTCAAGAAAGGAGAAACACCATGGCCGAAGCAAAAGTACTCAGTGGCGCAGGCCTGCGCGGCCAGGTGGCCGGCCAGACCGCGCTGTCGACCGTGGGCCAGGCCGGTGCCGGGCTGACCTACCGCGGTTACGATGTGCGTGACCTGGCAGCCGGTGCCGAATTCGAGGAAGTCGCCTACCTGTTGCTGTACGGCGAGCTGCCGAACAAAGCCGAACTGGCCGACTACAAGCGCAAGCTCAAGGGCCTGCGCGACCTGCCGCAAGCCCTGAAGGAAGTGCTCGAGCGCATCCCGCGTGACGCCCACCCGATGGACGTGATGCGCACAGGTTGCTCGGTGCTGGGTACCCTGGAGCCCGAACTGACCTTCGAGGCCCAGCGCGACAAGACCGACCGCCTGCTGGCGCTGTTCCCGGCGGTGATGTGCTACTGGTATCGCTTCACCCACGATGGCGTGCGTATCGACTGCACCAGCGACGAAGACACCCTCGGTGGCCACTTCCTGCACCTGCTGCACGGCAAGAAGCCGAGCGAGCTGCACGTCAAGGTCATGAACGTGTCGCTGATCCTCTACGCCGAGCACGAGTTCAACGCCTCGACCTTCACCGCTCGCGTCTGTGCCTCGACCCTGTCCGACCTGTACTCCTGCGTCACCGCTGCCATCGGCTCCCTGCGCGGCCCGCTGCACGGCGGTGCCAACGAGGCGGCGATGGAATTGATCGAACGCTTCCAGAGCCCGCAGGAAGCCACTGCCGAGCTGCTGCGCATGCTCGAGCGCAAGGACAAGATCATGGGCTTTGGCCATGCCATCTACAAAGAGTCCGACCCGCGCAACGAGGTGATCAAGGGCTGGTCGAAACAGCTCGCCGACGAAGTCGGTGACAAGGTGCTGTACCCGGTCTCCGAAGCCATCGACAAGACCATGTGGGAGCAGAAGCGCCTGTTCCCCAACGCCGACTTCTACCACGCCTCGGCGTACCACTTCATGGGCATCCCGACCAAGCTGTTCACCCCGATCTTCGTCTGCTCGCGCCTGACCGGCTGGGCGGCGCACGTCTTCGAACAGCGCGCCAACAACCGCATCATCCGCCCGAGCGCCGAGTATGTCGGCGTCGAGCAGCGCCAGTTCGTGCCGATCGAACAGCGCTGACAGGCCGTACCTGTGGGGGTCTGTTCCGGCCTCATCGCCGGCAAGCCGGCTCCCACAGGGACTGCACCAGCCTCAGGAGCAGTGCAATACCTGTGGGAGCCGGCTTGCCGGCGATGAGGCCGGAACAGCTGACACAGGGCTGCAACTAGAAAGCTATCCACGACCGTACCGTGACCGAGCCTGATAACGATATGAACACTGCATTCCGCAAGCACCTGCCAGGCACCGACCTGGACTACTTCGATGCCCGCGCGGCGGTCGAGGCCATCAAGCCCGGCGCCTACGATGGCCTGCCTTACACCTCTCGCGTACTCGCCGAGAACCTGGTGCGCCGCTGCGACCCGGCTACCCTCGACGCCTCGCTGGGCCAGCTGATCGAGCGCAAGCGCGACCTCGACTTCCCGTGGTTCCCGGCCCGCGTGGTGTGCCACGACATTCTCGGCCAGACTGCACTGGTCGACCTCGCCGGCCTGCGTGACGCCATTGCCGACAAAGGCGGCGACCCGGCCCAGGTCAACCC
The DNA here is from genome assembly GCF_046764235.1 of Pseudomonas sp. s4. Taxonomy (NCBI): domain Bacteria; kingdom Pseudomonadati; phylum Pseudomonadota; class Gammaproteobacteria; order Pseudomonadales; family Pseudomonadaceae; genus Pseudomonas; species Pseudomonas sp. s4. Next base: position 2,090,522 of record NZ_CP177209.1, read on the forward strand.
TGTGGTGCCGGTGCAGCTGATCGTCGACCACTCGCTGGCCGTCGAGTGCGGTGGTTTCGACCCGCAGGCCTTCGAAAAGAACCGCGCCATCGAAGACCGCCGCAACGAAGACCGCTTCCATTTCATCAACTGGACCAAGAAGGCGTTCAAGAACGTCGACGTGATCCAGCCGGGCAACGGCATCATGCACCAGATCAACCTGGAGAAGATGTCGCCGGTGATCCACAACGACCGTGGCGTGGCCTACCCGGATACCTGCGTCGGCACCGACAGCCACACCCCGCATGTCGACGCCCTGGGCGTGATTGCCATCGGCGTGGGTGGCCTGGAGGCCGAGAACGTGATGCTCGGCCGTGCCTCGTGGATGCGCCTGCCGGAAATCGTCGGCGTCGAGCTGACCGGCAAGCTGGCGCCGAACATCACCGCCACCGACCTGGTGCTGGCCCTGACCGAATTCCTGCGCAAGCAGAAAGTCGTCGGCGCCTACCTGGAGTTCCACGGCGAGGGTGCACGTGCCCTGACCCTGGGCGACCGCGCCACCATTTCCAACATGGCCCCGGAATATGGCGCCACTGCGGCGATGTTCGCCATCGACCAGCAGACCATCGACTACCTGCGCCTGACCGGTCGCGAAGAGCAACAGGTCAAGCTGGTGGAAACCTATGCCAAGGCCACCGGCCTGTGGGCCGACAGCCTGGGCGGTGCAGTCTACGAGCGCACGCTGAGCTTCGACCTGTCGAGCGTGGTGCGCAACATGGCCGGCCCGTCCAACCCGCATGCCCGCGTCGCCACCAGCGACCTGGCGGCCAAAGGCATCGCTGGCAGCTGGGAAGAAGTGCCAGGGCAGATGCCAGATGGCGCGGTGATCATTGCTGCCATCACCAGCTGCACCAACACCAGCAACCCGCGCAACGTGATTGCCGCAGGCCTGCTGGCGCGCAATGCCAACAAACTGGGGCTGGCCCGCAAGCCGTGGGTCAAGTCGTCGCTGGCGCCTGGTTCCAAGGCCGTGCAGCTGTACCTGGAAGAAGCCGGGCTGGAGAAGGAGCTTGAGCAGCTCGGCTTTGGCATCGTCGCCTTCGCCTGTACCACCTGCAACGGCATGTCCGGTGCCCTGGACCCGGTGATCCAGCAAGAGATCATCGACCGTGACCTGTACGCCACTGCCGTGCTGTCGGGCAACCGCAACTTCGACGGGCGCATCCACCCGTATGCCAAGCAGGCCTTCCTCGCTTCGCCGCCACTGGTAGTGGCCTACGCCATCGCCGGTACCATTCGCTTCGACATCGAGAAGGATGTACTGGGCGTGGTCGATGGCAAGGAAATCCGCCTCAAGGATATCTGGCCCAGCGACGAAGAAATCGACGCCGTGGTACGTGCTGCGGTCAAGCCGGAGCAGTTCCGCAAGGTGTACATCCCGATGTTCGCCATCGAGGAAGACCGTGGGCCGAAGGTGGCGCCGTTGTATGACTGGCGCCCGATGAGCACCTACATCCGCCGCCCACCGTACTGGGAGGGTGCCTTAGCCGGTGAACGGACCCTGCGCGGCATGCGCCCGCTGGCAGTGCTGCCGGACAACATCACCACCGACCACCTGTCGCCGTCCAACGCCATCATGCTCGACAGCGCTGCCGGCGAGTACCTGGCGAAGATGGGCCTGCCGGAGGAGGACTTCAACTCTTACGCTACCCACCGTGGCGACCACCTGACCGCCCAGCGCGCCACCTTTGCCAACCCCAAGCTGTTCAACGAAATGGTGCGCAAGGAAGACGGCAGCGTGAAGCAGGGCTCGCTGGCGCGTATCGAGCCGGAAGGCAAGGTCACCCGCATGTGGGAGGCGATCGAGACCTACATGGAGCGCAAGCAGCCGCTGATCATCGTCGCCGGTGCCGACTACGGCCAGGGTTCGTCCCGTGACTGGGCGGCCAAGGGTGTGCGCCTGGCCGGTGTCGAGGCGATCGTCGCTGAAGGCTTCGAGCGTATTCACCGTACCAACCTGGTGGGCATGGGCGTACTGCCGCTGGAGTTCAAGCCGGGCACCGACCGCAAGACCCTCGGGTTGGACGGCAGCGAGACCTATGACGTGCTGGGCGCGCGCACGCCCCGGGCGACGCTGACCCTGGTGGTTACCCGCGCCAACGGCGAGCGTCTGGAGGTACCGGTGACCTGCCGCCTGGACACCGCCGAGGAAGTGTCGATCTACGAGGCTGGCGGGGTGCTGCAACGCTTCGCCCAGGACTTCCTCGAAGCGACCGCCTAATTGCAGGGGGCCGCTTTGCGGCCCATCGCCGGCAAGCCAGCTCCCACAGGGATTGCACATCCTGCAGCCAGCTGGGTTCCTGTGGGAGCTGGCTTGCCGGCGATGGGCTGCATGGCAGCCCCGGGTTTTTATGCCTATCAGACAGGACAGCACATCCATGGCTCATGTACCGCAAGTAAAAATCCCCGCCACCTACATCCGTGGCGGCACCAGCAAAGGCGTGTTCTTCCGCCTGCAAGACCTGCCCGAGCAGGCGCAGATCCCCGGCCCGGCCCGCGACGCACTGCTGCTGCGGGTGATCGGCAGCCCCGACCCTTACGGCAAGCAGATCGACGGCATGGGCGGTGCCACTTCGAGCACCAGCAAGACCGTGATTCTGTCGCAGAGCATCAAGCCTGAGCACGACGTCGACTATCTGTTCGGCCAGGTCAGCATCGACAAGGCCTTCGTCGACTGGAGCGGTAACTGCGGCAACCTCTCCGCCGCGGTCGGTTCGTTCGCCATCAGCAGCGGCCTGGTCGACCCGGCGCGCATCCCGCGCAATGGCATCGCCACCGTGCGCATCTGGCAGGCCAACATCGGCAAGACCATCATCGCCCATGTGCCGATCACCGAAGGTGAAGTGCAGGAAACAGGCGACTTCGAGCTGGACGGGGTGACCTTCCCGGCCGCCGAGGTGCAGCTGGAATTCTTAGATCCGGCGGCCGATGAAGATGGCGACGGCGGGGCGATGTTCCCCACCGGCAACCTGGTCGATGACCTCGAGGTGCCGGGTGTCGGTACGTTCAAGGCGACCCTGATCAATGCCGGCATCCCGACCATCTTCGTCAATGCGGCGGATATCGGCTACACCGGCACCGAACTGCAGGACGCCATCAACGGCGATCCGCAGGCGCTGCTGCGCTTCGAGACGATTCGCGCCCATGGCGCCGTGCGCATGGGCCTGATCGACAACGTCGACCAGGCTGCCGGGCGTCAGCACACGCCGAAAGTGGCTTTCGTCGCGCCGCCGAGCACCTACACTGCGTCCAGTGGCAAAGCGGTGCAGGCAGGTGATATCGACCTGCTGGTACGGGCCTTGTCGATGGGCAAGCTGCACCATGCAATGATGGGGACGGCCGCGGTGGCCATCGGTACCGCGGCGGCCATTCCGGGCACGCTGGTCAACCTCGCCGCAGGCGGGGGCGAGCGCAGCGCCGTGCGTTTCGGCCACCCCTCGGGCACCCTGCGGGTGGGGGCCGAGGCGCGCCAGGTGAATGGTGAATGGACAGTGACCAAGGCAATCATGAGCCGCAGTGCTCGCGTGCTGATGGAGGGCTGGGTTCGCGTGCCTGGCGATAGCTTCTAACGCACCACTGGCGCTCGGCTTTAGTTCGTTGGGGCCGCTTTGCGCCCCTTCGCGGGCAAGCCCGCTCCTACACGGTGTGCGCGGTACCTGTAGGAGCGGCCTTGTGTCGCGAAGGGCTGCAAAGCAGCCCCGGCAATTCTGAAGGGAGCTGGATATGAGCGCCAACGTAGACCTCAACGCCCGCCCAGACTATGACCGGGTGCTGCAAACCCTCGCCGATTACGCCCTTACGTACCGGGTCGAATCCGCCGAAGCCCTGGATACCGCGCGCAACTGCCTGATGGATACCCTCGGCTGCGGCCTGCTGGCCCTGCGCTTCCCCGAATGCACCAAGTTGCTAGGCCCCCAGGTGGAAGGCACCGTGGTGCCCAATGGCGCCCGCGTGCCCGGCACCGCCTACCGCCTCGACCCGGTCAAGGCTGCCTGGGACATCGGCTGCACGGTGCGCTGGCTGGACTACAACGATACCTGGCTGGCCGCCGAATGGGCCCACCCCTCGGATAACCTTGGCGGAATCCTGGCCGTTGCCGATCACCTGTCGCAGAAGCACGTGGCCGCAGGTGAGGCACCGCTGCTGATGCGTGATGTGCTCGAAGCCATGGTCATGGCTCACGAGATTCAGGGCGTGATGGCGCTGGAAAACGCCTTCAACCGCGTTGGCCTCGACCACGTGATACTGGTCAAGGTGGCCTCAACCGCGGTGTGTGCGAGGCTGATGGGGGCCAACCGTGAGCAGATGCTGAGCGCTCTTTCCCATGCCTTCGTCGACGGCCAGGCGCTGCGTACCTACCGCCATGCACCCAACGCTGGCTCGCGCAAATCGTGGGCCGCTGGTGACGCTTCCAGCCGTGGCGTGCGCCTGGCCGATATCGCCCTGCGTGGCGAGATGGGCGTGCCTGGCGTGCTCACCGCGCCGCAGTGGGGCTTCTACGATGTGCTGTTCAGCCACACCAACAAGGACCTGGCGCTCAAGCCTGCCGGGCAGCAAGAGCTGCGCCTGCCGCAAGCCCTGGGTAGCTACGTGATGGAAAACGTGCTGTTCAAGGTCAGTTTCCCCGCCGAGTTCCACGCTCAGACTGCCTGCGAGGCGGCGGTAGCCCTCCACCCACTGGTGCGTAACCGCCTGCACGAAATCGACCGTATCGTCATCACCACCCAGGAGTCGGCGATCCGCATCATTTCCAAGAGCGGTCCGCTGGCCAATGCCGCTGACCGCGACCACTGCCTGCAGTACATGGTGGCAGTGCCGCTGATTTTCGGTCATCTGGTGGCCGAGCATTATGAAGATGCCTTCCATGCCAATCACCCAAGCATCGACCGCCTGCGCGAGAAGATGGAGGTGGTTGAAGACCCGCGCTTCAGCCGTGAGTACCTGGAGGCGGACAAGCGCTCGATCGCCAACGCACTGCAAGTGTTCTTCAAGGATGGCAGCAGTACCGAGCAGGTGGTGGTGGAATACCCGATCGGGCATCGCCGGCGGCGAGGGGAGGGCATACCGTTGCTGGAGGCCAAGTTCAGGGACAACCTGGCGACGCGCTTTGCGCGGCAGCGGTGTGGGGAGATCGTGGATGTGTGCAAGGACCAGCAGAAGCTGGAGCAGATGGCGGTGCACAGGTTTGTCGACCTGTTCGTGATCTGAGTCGGCCTGCACAGCGCTCAAGGCCTGTGCAACCCCTGTAGGAGCAGCCTTGCGCTGCGAAGAGGCCATTAAAGCTCAGGAGAGTCTGTCGCCTTGCTGGCCTCTTCGCAGCGCAAGGCTGCTCCTACAGGGATCTCGACTGGTGCGGGCAAAACAAGAAAGCCCCGACATTTCTGCCGGGGCTTTCTTTTACATCTTACAACTCAGCTTACGCCTGAACCACCGGGATCTTGGCGTTGGCTGCCGCTTCGCGGAACTCGGCGATCTGGTCGAAGCTCAGGTAGCGGTAAACGTCGGCAGCCATGCTGTCGATGTCCTTCGCGTACTGCATGTACTCTTCGACGGTCGGCAGCTTGCCGATGATCGAAGCGACAGCGGCCAGCTCGGCCGATGCCAGGTACACGTTGGTGGCGTCGCCCAGACGGTTCGGGAAGTTACGGGTCGAGGTGGAGACCACGGTCGAACCGGTCTGCACACGTGCCTGGTTACCCATGCACAGCGAGCAGCCTGGCATTTCCATGCGCGCGCCAGCCTTGCCGTAGATGCCGTAGTAGCCTTCTTCGGTCAGCTGGTGAGCGTCCATCTTGGTTGGCGGAGCCAGCCACAGACGGGTCGGGATACCGCCCTTGACCTTGTCCAGCAGCTTGCCGGCAGCGCGGAAGTGGCCGATGTTGGTCATGCACGAACCGATGAACACTTCGTCGATCTTCTCGCCCTGTACCGAAGACAGCAGGCGGGCATCGTCCGGGTCGTTCGGTGCACAGAGCACAGGCTCTTTCACTTCGGCCAGGTCGATTTCGATGATCTCGGCGTATTCGGCATCGGCGTCGGCCGACAGCAGCTCAGGCTTGGCCAGCCACGCTTCCATGGCCTGGGCGCGGCGCTCCAGGGTGCGGGCATCGCCGTAGCCTTCGCCGATCATCCAGCGCAGCAGGGTGATGTTGGACTGCAGGTACTCGGCGATGGCCTTCTCTGGCAGCTTGATGGTGCAACCGGCAGCGGAACGCTCGGCCGAGGCGTCGGACAGCTCGAAGGCTTGCTCGACGGTCAGCTCGTTCAGGCCTTCGATCTCGAGGATGCGGCCGGAGAAGATGTTCTTCTTGCCCTTCTTCTCGACGGTCAGCAGGCCCTTCTGGATGGCGTAGTAAGGGATGGCGTGGACCAGGTCACGCAGGGTGATGCCTGGCTGCAGTTTGCCCTTGAAGCGCACCAGCACGGATTCCGGCATGTCCAGCGGCATGACGCCGGTGGCGGCGGCGAAGGCCACCAGGCCGGAACCGGCCGGGAACGAGATGCCGATCGGGAAGCGGGTGTGCGAGTCGCCACCGGTACCCACGGTGTCAGGCATCAGCATGCGGTTCAGCCAGCTGTGGATGATGCCGTCGCCCGGGCGCAGCGACACGCCGCCACGGGTGCGGATGAAGTCTGGCAGGGTGTGGTGGGTGGTGACGTCGATCGGCTTCGGATAGGCCGCGGTGTGGCAGAACGACTGCATCACCAGGTCAGCGGAGAAGCCCAGGCACGCCAGGTCTTTCAGCTCGTCGCGGGTCATCGGGCCAGTGGTGTCCTGGGAACCGACGGTGGTCATCTTCGGCTCGCAGTAGGCACCTGGGCGCACGCCCTGGCCTTCTGGCAGGCCGCAGGCACGGCCGACCATTTTCTGTGCCAGGGTGAAGCCCTTGCCCGAATCGGCAGGCTGCTCCGGCTTCTTGAACAGGTCGGAGGCGCCCAGGCCCAGTTCGGCACGGGCCTTCTCGGTCAGGCCACGGCCGACGATCAGCGGGATACGGCCGCCAGCGCGGACTTCATCCAGCAGCACTTCGGTTTTCAGCTCGAAGGTGGTGACCAGTTCGTCGCTGCCGTTACGGCGCACTTCGCCCTTGAACGGGTAAACGTCGATGACGTCGCCCATGGCCAGGTTGGTGCAGTCGAATTCGATCGGCAGGGCGCCGGCGTCTTCCATAGTGTTGTAGAAGATCGGGGCGATCTTGGTACCGAAGCAGAAACCACCGGCGCGCTTGTTCGGTACGTACGGAATATCGTCGCCGAAGAACCACAGCACCGAGTTGGTGGCGGATTTGCGCGACGAACCGGTACCGACCACGTCACCGACGTAGGCAACCGGGTAACCCTTGGCCTTGACCGCTTCGATCTGGGCCAGCGGGCCGACCGAACCAGGCTGCTGCGGCTCGATGCCGTCGCGGGCCATCTTCAGCATGGCCAGTGCGTGCAGCGGGATGTCAGGGCGCGACCAGGCGTCCGGGGCAGGGGACAGGTCGTCGGTGTTGGTTTCGCCAGGCACCTTGAACACGGTCAGGGTGTACTTGTCGGCGATGGCCGGACGCGAGGTGAACCACTCGCCGGCAGCCCAGGATTCCAGCACGGCCTTGGCGTGAACGTTGCCGGCCTTGGCTTTTTCGGCCACGTCGTGGAAGGCATCGAACATCAGCAGGGTGTGCTTGAGCTGTTCGGCCGCGACGGCGCCCAGTTCGGCGTCATCCAGCAGTGCGACCAGCGTTTCGATGTTGTAGCCGCCCTGCATGGTGCCCAGCAGTTCGGTGGCGTGCTTGCGGTCGATCAGAGGCGACTTGGCTTCGCCTTTGGCGACGGCGGAGAGGAAAGCGGCCTTGACATAGGCAGCTTCGTCGACCCCTGGCGGTACGCGGTGGGTGATCAGGTCTACGAGGAAGGCTTCTTCGCCGGCCGGCGGGTTTTTCAGCAGCTCGACCAGGCCTGCAGTTTGTTCGGCGTTCAGCGGCTGGGGCACGATACCCAGGGCGGCACGCTCTTCGATGTGTTTGCGGTAGGCTTCAAGCACAGTTATTTCCCTCATCAGTGGTCCCTAAAGGGGGTCCGGGACGCTCATCCAGCATTCAATGCACCCATGCGCTGCCACGGCTTTGTGGGCCGCCCAGCCAGAGTCGCAAAGAATCCTTACAGAAGCTGCTTTCAAAGTTTTACGCCTGCAGAACGGGGAGCTGATGAGGGCTGGCACGGGCATGCGAGGGATGCATGGCCCGGGCCAACGCCGTTCTACCGGATGAACTGTGCTCGTGACGCTTTGAAAACAGCTTCCAACGGACATTGTTGCCTTTGAAAAGGCGGGATGATTCTACGGCAAAAAAAGCCCGAAGGTAAGGCGGCGAAGATGACTTTAACGAGTGACCCTGGTTAGACAAAGGGCTAACATGGGTTCGTGTTCCATCGCCAAGCTGTTGTTTTTCATGTCCAACAAGTCCATCAAGACCCCTTGCGTCGGCCTGTGCTCCACGGTTTACGGAGACACGGTTTGCCGTGGCTGCAAGCGGTTTCACCACGAAGTGATCAACTGGAACGGCTACGACGATGCGCAAAAGCGCGCCGTGTGGCTGCGCCTGGAGCAACTGCTGGTGCAGGTGATGATGGCCAAGCTGGAGGTGTTCGACAAAGGCTTGCTGCGCCAGCAACTGGAGCAGCGTTCCATCCGCTTTGTCGAGCAGCAGTCGGAATATTGCTGGGCGTACCAGCTGATTGCCCGCGGGGCGCGGATGATCCGCGACCTGGAAGCCTACGGCATGGTGCTGTTGCCGGAATTTCGCGACTGGGAGCTGCCGCAGTTGCGCGACGCCATCGACCGCGAGTTCTTCCTGCTGTCCGAGGCGCATTACCAGCGCTACATCGCCCCCGGTTTCCTGCGCGATGCCTTGGAGGCGGGGCAGGGCTGAAGCTTTATTGGTGAAGCTGCCGGCCTCTTCGCGGGCACGCCCGCGAATGGGCTGGTGCGTTTACCAAATCAGTCGCCGGTATATTCGCAACCGCTGGTGCAGGTTTCGTGGATGCGCACCTTCGACAGTTCCGGCAGCAGCGGCTTGACCTGGTCCCAGATCCACTTGGCGATCACTTCGCTGGTGGGGTTTTCCAGGCCCGGTATGTCGTTCAGGTAGTTGTGATCCAGTTGCTCGTAGATCGGCTTGAAGACCGCCTTGATCTCGGCGAAGTCGCGAATCCAGCCGGTGTGCGGGTCGAGCGGGCCGGTCAGGTGCAGGCCGACCTTGAACGAATGGCCGTGCAGGCGACCGCATTTGTGCCCGGCAGGGACGTGAGGCAGGCGGTGGGCCGATTCGAATGTGAATTCCTTGAAGATTTCCACTGGTGGACCTGTATAGCTGGTGGGATAAGGGCTTGAGCGGAAATTGGCGTTACAATGTACTGCTCAATGTACTGATTGGTCGTCGCTGGGGTCGAAAGAGGTCATCCACTGGGTGATGTCCGACTGGCGCCAGGCAACCGAATTGGGGCCTATCTTAACCTGTTTTGGGAAGGTGCCTTCACGGATTCTGCGATAGACGGTGTTACGGCCAATGCCGGTCACGTGCAGCACCTCGTCGAGGCGCAGGAAGCGGTCGATGTTTTCTGCGGGTCGCATGGGTGTCTCCTTTATATAGAAGGGTCAGGCCAAGAAGTGGTGCCCGACCTTCGCCGCGCGGGCGGCTTCCTCGGTGCGGAACATGAGCCTGGTCTTGCTGGTGCTGCCCCAGGCGTTGTACTCGACATCGACCCACCAGGCGCCGAACTTGCGGTACGGCTCGCCGAGGATCTTCGTGACGTAGCAGTCGATCAGGTTCATGGATGGTCTCCTGGCTCAGTCCCAGTCGTGAGTGATCTTCGGGTTAATAGGTGGTGTGCATTGGAGGGTGGCCAGATCAATAAGAGTGAAATGGCCATCCATCCAGCCGGCAGTGTCGATGTGGTAGACGTTGCCGAGTAAGGCGGGCTGGCGTAGCGGGGTGTGCCCGACCACTACGGCGCTGATTCCTGTCACGGGATCGGTCTCGCCTGAGTTGATCCTGCTGCGCGACCACTGGGCGACAGCCTGTGCATGCTCTGTTTCGGCAGGCGAGCCAGTCTCAATGCTCAGCTTGAAATCAGGCCAGCGACCGTACGGAACGTCTGCGTGAACGATTCCGACAATCCCGTGCGCGGTTTCAACCTCGATGGCCAGCGGAAGGGCTTCAAGCGCCACAACGACATCGGCCCGCTCATCCTGCGATAGCGCGTAGAACCAAGCGCCACCGTTGCAGAAGTGCAGGTCGGTGTTTCCTTCGCGGAAGGCCGATACGGTCATTTCCTCATGGTTGCCGCGAATTGCGTGAAACCACGACCGGTCAAGCCATTCCATGGCGGCCAGGCTTTCTGGGCCACGGTCTACAAGGTCACCAACGCTAAACAGCCGGTCAACCGCCGGATCGAATCTGGCCGCGTCCAGGGCAGATTGCAGCCGGGTGAAGTGCCCATGGATGTCGCCGACCGCGAAATCGCGGCCAGCCGTGTTTGTGGCGAAACGCTTGATGCGCACCACCTCGATGGTTTCGAGCATGCAGTATCCTTGCCCGCGCATGTCGGCGGGCTTTAGTAGTTGGGGGAGGGGTTATGCGCGGTGACCGCGCTTGCAGAACCAGTCGAGCGCGTCGCAGATCAGCGGGTTTTCGTACCAGGTCTCGATCTCGCGTTGCTCATTGCGGTCGCGGAAGAAGGTGGGGCCGAGGTAGTTGTGCCAGGCCATGAACACCCGGGTGCCGTCCGCAAGCGGCAGGCGGTAGAAAGGCGACAGGCAGACAAAGCCATGCTCGATGCGGAGGCAGGTCATCGCGGCCACCTGTAGAGGTGGAAGGCCACAAAGGCGAGGGCGATCATAGAAGGTGTCCTCCGGCTTCGAGCAGGCTGTCACGGTCTTCGCGAAGATTGTCCCGCTCTGTGGCCAAGCGCTGTATCTCGCGGTGCAGGTAGTGGGCGATGGATTCGCCGCAGCGCAGGTCGCAGGGAATGGCGCGGCCTTTGAGGGCGGCTTCTAGTTCGTGAAGTGCGAATTGCTCGATCATGGCGCCACCTGCTTGCTGTATCCTGCGTCGATCATCGCCTCAATCACCTGCCGGGAAATGGACTCAGCGGGGATATCGCCTCGGAAAGACTCAAGCGTTCTTGCTATGGCCGTGTGAGCATTGCGGACCTTGTGCAGGCGTTCATCAGCAGCGATTTGCTCTGGCGTTCTGATTGGGCGGAATCGTTCGATGGCCTTGTGTGGCAGTCGCTCCTCAACAAGAGGGCGGCCGTTCTGATACGAGGGGCGGGTAAATACGATGCCCAGGTCAGTAACCGCGGTAATGGTCGCCTCGACCCAGCCGAGAACGTTGGCCTTAAACTCGCACTTTGTACCAACTGCAGGTAGGCCTTCACCATCCCAGCGCGCCGGTCGTGGCGTGATGTACTGCACCTGGCCACGCGTGAAGTTGTGCCGGTTATCGCCGGTGCCCCCGCCATAGGGATAAGCGCGATCCTCGGCGCCGACCACTGCGTACTGGTCCATGTTGATCCACACTTCGGTGATGCCGTGGTGGGCGACCAGGCCGTGCCCGTCTGCCCACTCGGGCGCCTTGCTCCAATCGATCTTGCTCACAGCTGATACCTCTCATCAATCCAGCGCCCAGGCGCCAGAGCGGGTGTAGGTTCGGGTTGGGTTTCGTGCGGGGAGAGCTGGCGCTGGCTGCCCGCCTGCAACTGGCTGTCGGGGATGCAGCTGATTCCGACCCCATTGAGCAGGTAGCAGGTGACGCCGCGCTGGCTGTCGTGCTCGATGTCGATGACGTTCTCGGTTGCGCTGGCGCCGGTGGCCAGCAGGAGGAGGCAGAGGGCGAGGCGGGTCATTCCTGAGCCTCCAAGCGTTCATGGGCAACCATATCGATGAATGCCTTAGGCAACTCGACAGCCTCATGACCGGGCGACCAGGACAATGGCGGGCTCTTGCGGATCATCTCATTGAGCAGTTCGAACGCTGCAAGCAACTGGTCGTCGTTGATCTCGCCATCTTCCGGCAGGTCATCACAGAAGTGGTCGCCTGGATCAATCTCGCTGGGGTAGTTCGGCGTGCAGAAGACCAGTTTCAGGTCGGTCAGATCGATCTCATGCTCGATCAGGTAGTCGCGCAGCTCTTCCTCGTCGAAGAAGTACTGGTCACCGTCGTATTCGGTGATCACCTCGCCGGCCCATACGCGCTTCGGCATGGATGCGAACTTGGCCGCCCGGCTCTCTGCGTGACAGACCGCGCACCACCCGTTTGTGGCATGGATGGGGTGCTCCGGATTCTTCGCGCAGTGGCGGTGGGTCGACCCGCAATAGCGGGCCATGTGTTCATCCTTGCCCCAGAACCGGCCGGAAGGATCGACCCAACCGGTAACGGTCTGCAGGCTGGCGGCTTCGGGGGATTCGTACATCACGACTTTTTCTTGGCGCACGGGGATTCCTTGGCCGCCATATCGCGGCAGTGAATAGAGGGGAGAGGGGTTACAGCGAAAGGAGTACGGATGTACTCCAGTGGTCAGGAGGGCTTGCGCTCCAGGGCGGCGCGGGCTTGCCAGCCTTCCCATGCCATCTGTACAGCCATGCGTGAATATTCGTCGCCATCGCGGTGCAGGGCATCCTTGTGATAGCCCTTCTCAAACGCCGCCCGCTCATCGAGCTCAACCGGCGCGCTCGGCGCTGCGCTGGCGGATAGGGCGTCGTCTATCGCATCAATCAAGGCTGGGGTTGCCTGGCCAAGCCCTTCTGCATTGCGCCCGACCACGCCTTCGAAGTCGCGCGCGATTGGGTAAAGAACACCGTCACGTGCAGATGTAATCCACTCCAGGCATTTGCGTAGAAGGTCGTTTCGCTCTTCGATCTTCAGCCCATACTTGATCTCTAGCACTCGAAGGCGGTCAACCTCTTGCACATGGCTGCGAATGCTCTCCCGCTGTGTTTTGATTCGAGATTCCAGCCGCTCAACCTCGGCGGTATCGGTCATCGGCCCCAGGCCAACAATCGGCAGCCCAGTATCCGCCGCATCCCTCTGTGCCTCTTCTTTGGTCCACCAGATGGCAGTACCAACCATCCAGGCTATTGGCTCGGGGTGGGGCTGTGGTGCTGGCTGGGCCATAGCCTGAATGATGCTGAGCAGGTCATCCCGTCCGAGCTCGTCACAGTCGCCTAGGCACAGGCGGTCGCCAATGTCGCGGGTGCACTGCGCATCGTCTTCGGTCAACTCTTCGGAGCTGCCAACCCAACCGCAGCTGCGGCATTGGGCGGGGTAGTAAAGTCCAACCAGCGGCTCACGGCCAATGTATGGCGGCACGCTGACCATCTCTGTGTTGCTGGATCGGTTTTCTGTGGGCATGGGGATACCTCGCCGGGGTTATAGGGTTTCGAGATAGGCGGCTATGAAGTGCGTTGCCGCTTCAGCATTGATGGCGTTTCCGTAGGCGCGCAGGCGTCCCACTCGGGCGGTAGCCCCATGAGCCAGCGGGAATGTGCCGGGTTCAACTGGCCGCCACTTTCCATCCCGGCAGAAGAGCCAGTCAGCATCTGCCCACAGGCCGTTAACCGGGCCGGGCCATCCGCTATTGCAGCCATTGAGCAGAGTGTCCATTCCCCCTTGGCTGCCTTCGCTTGCGCTGCCGGAGAGAAAGTCGCGTGTTTGGCGTTCTGGGCTGTCGGCGTTGGCCATCCCGCCAGATACGCCTGCCTCGGAAGCTGATCGTTGCGGTCCTTGCCGTCCCGCTGAGCCACCATGCCCGGGGTGTCCTTCCAGTCGCGCGTGGTCGGCGTCGTCCATCCCGACAAGCACGCTGCCGCTGCTAGATCTGGCCCATGATTGCGCATGGCTTCCAGCAGGCCGCCTTCGAAGGTGCGCACGCCCTTGTCGGCCAATGCGGCCGTTGGAGTTGGCCACCCAGTACGTGCGGTCTCGGATATGCGGCGCACCGACGCCCGCAGACGGGAACGCGATAGCCCCGAAGGCATAATCCATGGCTTCCAGGTCAACTTGTACAAGGTCGAGCCAAGGCTCTGCGTCCTTGCTTGCAACCTGCTCTCCAAAGACGACTGCAGGCTGGCGCTCGCTGATGAGCCAATGGAAGTGCGGCCAGAGGTGCCGCTCGTCATCAAACCCAGCTCCCGCGCCTGCCGCGCTGAAAGGTTGGCACGGACAGGAACCAGTCCAAACAGGTCGATCATCGGGCCAGTCGGCGCGGCGAAGGGCGTAGGACCAAACGCCGACGCCGGCGAAGAAATGGCATTGGGTATATGGCTTGAGGTCATCAGGATGAACATCCTCGATCGATCGTTCGTCAACGTCGCCTGGCGCGATGTGGCCTGCGGCAATCAGATTGCGGAGCCACTGCGCGGCGTATGGGTCGATTTCGTTGTAATACGCAGTCATGCGACTCCCTTTTATGATTGGCGCAGATTGGATAAGTGGGTTATCACTGCTCTCCGACACGACATAACGGAGGTCGCCATGGCACTGAAAAGTGATACCGACGCTCTTGCGTTGATCGCAGAAGAGGCTGAGGTGATGCTGGAAAAGATTGGGCTTCCGAACGATCACCTACAGAAAGAACTGGCCATCGGGCTCCGACAGATCATCGCTTTGGCTCGCTACAGGGCAGGATCTGGCATCGGCGATGACGATCCTCGCCGGGTCGGCGTTATCGTTGAATAGGGGAAGGCGCTGGCGGGCAGCGCTTGGTGTTACGGGCGGTTATCGTGATCGCAGTGGCGGCAATCTTCGTAGCTGGGCGAAGGCACGAATCGGCCACAGCCGCCGCAGTTCTGAATGCTTGCTGACTGCCGTCGCTTTGCCTTGGGCAGCACAATGCCGGTGCCCATCAGGGCCTCTTTGATATCAACGTCCCGCTTGTGCACCAGGCGCCGGGCCTTGGCTTCGAGGTAAGCCACCGGCCAGATCACTGCCTCATCTGGTGTGTTGCCGATCGCCTGAGCAGCCTCAAGAGTCAGGCGGTGGGCCTTCTCGAATCGGTAGGTATGGCCAATAGGCCAGTGTGCCAAGGCGATGTCATTGCCGTTCCAGTGGCCTGGGATCTGCAGGACAACGGTGCATCCCGGGTTCAGTTGGTCGCGAGCTTCGTCCAGGCTGATGTACTGATGATCGACGCCAAGATGCGCGCGGGCATCAACGTAGTCCTTCGGCCATGGAATGTCGGTGTCGCGGTGGCTACAGGCCTGCTCTTGGGTGAACAGTTCGGCCTTGTCGAGGCTGGTGGTGTATCCGCCGCCCAGGGCCCAGAACATCAGGCCATCACCAACATCGGTACGACTATCCTGCAGGTAGAACTGGGTCATGGCTTTCTCCATGCATGCGCCGCCCTCCGTGGCCGGATGCGGCATGGTGGCAATTTGGTTTTGGATGGGGTATTATGAAGGACGATCGATTTCGTCGTCGGCGTCCTGATCTGGATCTGAAATGATCTTCCGCACGCTGGCATCGTTGAATGCCTGCACCACGTTTTCGCTAAGTAAGATTTCGTGGCGCACAATCAGGAATTTGGCCAGCTCATCATCGCTCATGGCGTCCATCTTCAGGATCGCCATCTGAAGCACCTCATTGATCGGCATGTCATCGGCGCGCTTGCAGATACGCTCCATCGCCTGATGGATGCCGGGCCTAACCCGATGCCTCAGCGCCTTCTCGTCGAACTTGATGCGTTTCCTCTCAGCGTTTTCATTACGCTGCTGCTGCGTCAGAGCCATCATCTTCTCCATTACGCACAAAGCGGGTGCCCGGCCCTATGTCGAGCAGGTCGCACACCCGGTTGATGATCTTGAGCGCGGTGTCGAACACCATGGCGTCGTCCGGCTCGCGGGCCAGGCGCTTCATGTTCGGCTGGTGCTCCAGGCAGACCTTGTCGACCAAGCGGCGGGCCAACCTGCGCAGGTGATCCGCGCTGTCGTGCATGCGCAGGCTCAGCGCGAATGCCAGGGCCACATCATCAGGCCGGTACTGGCCGCCGCTGCGGGTGATGTACAGCTTTCGGACCGGCTTGCGAATCGATGCGTCGAAAAGGGATGCCATGCTCGACCTCCTGCAGGCCACTTGGTGGAAGGTGGAAATGCTCACGCCGCCTTGTTCTTTGCAGCGCGCTTCGGATTTTTCTGCTCAATCTCAAGATCCATGTCGTTCCAGCCGGCCAAGAACCAGGCCCCATGGAACGTGTGATAGGCGAATGGGTTGGCCATCTTGCCGCCACCGTTTCGGCGGCATTCCCGGCCAAGGTAGTAGACGCTGGGGTGCTCGCCGTGCTCGTTCATGGCCTACCCCTGGCGCCGCTGAACTGGAAAATCAATGCCGAACTCATCGAGGATCCGCACAAGCCGACAGTTGCCGATACCCAGCTCAGACGTGGTCCGGCATCTGGACTTGCCAGCATCACGCATGGCAATGATCTTGTCGGCCAAGTCGCGATCCTCCTGGCTCGGTTCGGCATTTACCTTCGCCGGTCTGGACGGTTTGGGCGGGCTGAAGAACCTGAATCCTCCCCGCGCCGCTACGCCCCATAGAGCGGTCTTGGTTTCGCCCAGGAGCTTTGCGACCTCACCACAGGTCATGGTCTTGGCGAGCTCTTCGATCTTGGCTGTGCGGGCCTTGGCGCGGCTTTTGCGCTCGCCGCCGCGCTCCTGCTTGATTGGCTTGGCCCGCTTTGGCTTTGGTTCGGGGTGCTTGCGCTGCCGAAAAGGCACGTATTCGAAGCCCTCAAGCACGACCAGCTGGCCGCCAGATGCGAAGAAGGCAGCCTTCGCTGCCTCCAGGTCGATTGATTGGTCCATGGGCGCCTCACTTGATGCGGATCGAGCTCTCGCCGCGCTCAAGATGCGCCCAGCCTGGCTCGGGGATGAGTTCGTGCTCGCAGTCTTCGCCTGCGGCCATGCGCTTGCGGACAGCTTCGTTGTGCTCGCGGTCGGCCTTGAGCTTGGCGGCGATGGCGTTCTTGTCCGGTGCGATTTTGGTCACCACCGACGTCAGCTCATCGGGTACCGCCTGCTCGTTATCGACGATCACCTTTTCCTTTCCGGCTACCAGGCTGATGGTGAACAGCGGGCGCTTGATCGACTTGATGTTTGCGGCATCCATGTTCCGGCGCAGGTAGTCGGTGATGGCTGTCACGCTGTTGGCCTTGATGCGCTTGAGCTCGCTCAGGCGGTTGATCTCGGCGTCGATCGCGCCAATGTCGCCCTCGATGTTCCGGCGCAGCATGACGATGTTGTCGGCCTTCACCTCGAACTCGCCCTGGATGCCGGCCATGGTGTCCTGAATGGCCTGCTTGAGGCCTTCATCGTCGGTGTCACACATGGCGGCCAGTTCGGCCATCTGGCCGGTGAGTGCGTAGAGCTGGGTCATGCTGCAGCCTCCTGTGGTTTCCCGGCCTCAAGGTTCTTCAGTTCTAGCGAGATTCGCGCAGCTCCTTTCTCATCTTTGCGACCAATGAGCTTGCGCACTGCGTGGTCATGGATTTTCTTGCGCTCATGCGGCGTAACCGCCTTCTGCATGGTCTCGATCGTGTCCTTGATGAAGTCCAGGCGCTCTTGCTGTTGGCGCTCGATCTCGGCCTGCCTGTCCTCGGCCTGCTCGATGGCCTGCTCGGCCTGCAACTGCTGCACGTAGTTCACATCGTCGAACATGCCCAGGAACACATCGGCGCTGAAGCCCAGCATGGAGAGAGCCTTCTTGATGGCGTCGGTCAGCGATTTCTTCGGCGCCTCGCCATCAGTGGTGGTTCCGTACTTCGACTTGTAGAGGTACTGGGTGCAACCGTACTGCTCGATCTCGCCGCGCTGGCCGTCGAGCATGAACCAGAAGGTGATCTTGATTGTGTGGTTGAGCTCGAAGCCCAGGCTGACGCGCTTGTCGCCTTCGCCGCTGAACATCTCGGCGCCTTTGTCGAAGCGCTCCTCAACGACATTCCACCCAAAGCCGATGCCGGCCGGCCCGAATACCTCGGTGGCCTTCATGATCATGGCGGTGCCGTTCAGGCTGGTGATCTGCTGGCCACCGACCTTGGCGTCCTTGGTGAATCGGGTGTCGGTCGTCTGGACCTTCTCCCAGATGCTCATGTTGTTGGTCATTTCAGGCTCCAGCAGCTTATGCCGTCAGCTTCTTGATAATGGCCTCGCCGACCTGAGTTTCGATCAGGTCGCGCAGGGCGCTATGGTCGTAGTCGGCGATGATGTCGCTGACGCGCTGGTGGATCATTGGCTTGAGGTCTTCAATCGCCTGCTGCATCTGCTGCCAGCCTTTGCTGGCCTCGCGATCCCAGGCGTTCGGCGGACTGAATACCGTCGTCGATGACAGGTTGTTGATGACGCTGATGGCCTTGTCTTTCAGGGTGGCCACCATGCTGCCGTCGAAGTGCTGGTCGACGATCTCGCCAACCAAGTAGTAGGCGGAGTTGCTGATGATGCGCTCGAAGTCTTTCTGAGCATGGGCGGCTGCAGCGGCGCTGAAGGCATCGGTCACGATCCGACGCTTATCCGACTCGCTCAGGTAGTCGTCGACGTTGATGGTTAATTCGGACATTGGGATACACCTCGCGCCAGGCCGGCGCTGTCAGTTGGAATAGGGAATGCCAGGTCACCCAGGCACGGAGGTACGCTCCAGGCCCTGGCTGCGGTGGATGGTTGCGCGCTCTCGCCGCTTACGCTCCCGAAGGGGTACGGTTATCCCGAAGGGCCGCCGTGCTCGGCTACGTGATTCGGGTCAGGGGATCATTCGCCGCTGGTGTAGTCGCTGATCCATTCCTGAATTCGTTCTATGCCGATGGCATTCAGGGCTTCGTAGAAATCACCGCTGGCTTCAACCCATGCAGAGAAATGCTGTTCGCCCATGGCATTAAGCAGGTTGACTGGTCCGGCTGTTTCTACGATGTCGGCCGGATCAACATCGTGCAGTCGATCTGCAACCGGGATGTCTTCTACAACCGCGGTCAAGTCGGCCTCAACCGTTACCAGCATCGTGTTGCCGCAGAAAGCCTCGAGCTGAACGTCGTGCGCCTTGAATGTGATGCTGCTCATTTGATTTCCTCAGGAAGTGATGTTGCCGGCCAGGGCGCTCAGGAGGAGCCAGCCGGTGCAGAAGGCGAAGAGGGCAGAGAAGGAGCCGCGCCAGATGACCAGGCGGGCGCGCTGGTAGCGGGTCATTTCAGCTCTCTCCAGCCCAATACGCCACCGATGAAGATACCGTCATGAGTGGCCCATCGACCTTCATTGGAGTGGAATCGACATCTCCATCGAACGCGTGATCCGTTGTCGAGTTGGCGCAGCGCTTGGACCACTCGGTCGCTATCAGGAACTCCTGATTTCCAGCCAACCACCTTCATGCCCGCACCTCGTAGGCCAGGGTGCACATGCCGCAGAGATATGCCCGTCCCGACCAGGCTGCCGGGTTCTCAATGTGAGCCAGGCGCGCCTGATTCATGGCGTCCTTCATGGTCAGGCCCTTAAACACCAGCAGGATTCGATCGTCTGGCACGGCCTGGGCAGCCTCGGCCACCTGGTCGTCGATGATCGACGGGAAGATCGGCGTGGTCATGATGCCTCCTGCTTGCGGTATCCGGCGTCGTAGATGCGCGCAGCAGCCTCATCTGAACCGACCACGCCATACTCCCAACCCACGAGCTTGACGATCTCGGCAATGCTTTTGCTGCGCTCTTCCGCCGCAATCTGCTCGGGCGTGCGAACAGGGCGCACCTCGACGGCATGTGCATACGAGGCGCACAGACCGTTGATTGCTGGCTCGCCAGCCCAGTCCCAGACAATCACATTGCGAGATGCGAATACGACAGTTGCCTGCGACCACTCGGTTTCTGCTGCGACGTTGCGCAGCTCGCATACAGTGCCAGCCGGCGGAATACCTTCGCCATTCCACTCCGGACGCTTGACCAATGGGCGATTACAGTCGTCGATGCGCAGGCCGTACACGGTATGAAGAGGCACGGTCCAGCCGCGCTTGATGTTGAACAGAAGCAACGCCTCGCCAATCTCGCGCAGGAAGTTCTGGTCCACCGGGTCGAAGTGGGTCGCTTCAGGGCAGCTTGCCCAGTCAATGCCGCTCATGCAGCCTCCTTGCGCCGAACGGCAATACGCCGAATGCGCTCGCAGTAGTGTTTGAACTCGTTGGAGTCGATGACGAGGATGGAGAAGTAGGCGACGACCATCGTCTCAGCCTTCGCGTCTTCCACCGGGCCTGAGCCCGGCAGAAGCATCGTCTCGATTGCGGCCTCGATGGCGCGAACCGCCACGCTGTGGGGATTCATTCCGCGTCCTCGCCCTGGGCCAGCACTGCTTCCTTGGCAAAAGGGGTGAGCAGCTGCCGGGCAATCTCTTCAAGTTGGACCTCTGGGTTGGCAACGCTCAGGATCTCGTCGGCTGCGGCGGCCGCATCGCTGGTGACCTTGCAGCGCGCCGCCAGCACCAGCCGACCCAGCACCGAGCAGCTGACCTCTGGCAAGCCAAGCTGGCCCATCACGAACTCATCCACCGCCTGAGCGAAGCGCTCGTAGGTCACGCCACGCTGGCGGAAGTTGCGCTGGAACACTACGTCACGACGCGACATCAGCTCTGCGACACCGTCGTCGATCCAGCGTGCCTCCGCTTGCTCGGCCGAGATTTCGCTGACCGCCGGAGGCAACTGGTTGTCGTACTGCCATTGTGCTGCTCGAAGTGCGCCCATGGTCGCCTCCTGGTGATGGGTTACTCGGTGGGTGGCGCCGGGAGTGGCTGCCAGTGGGTGACTTCGTTCATCTCGCCGTCGAAATCAGCCTCGTACTCCCCTTCGCCATTGTCACGAAGAGGGTGGAAGCAGCCTTCGTCGTAGATGACTGGCTCAACCCACCGGCCTCCGCCGCAAGATTCGAACCTGAACCCACTCGCAAGCACTACGACACCAGCTGCTGGCAGCCTGTCGCTGCAATTGATCCAGCCGCTCATGGCTTCACCCGGGCGGCGAGCATGGCGTCGGCCAGTTCGTAGCACTCGGCGACAATATCCTCACGCTTGGCGTTCGCAGTATTAGGGTCTGCGCACAGGCCTTGCAGCGCCTTGGCAGCGAAGTAGTCGCGCAGATTCATGCCGTTGAAGTCGTCGTCATGCTGCAGGCCAGGCACCGGAAAAGCCGGGCCGCCAGTTGGTTTGCTCATCGTGTGAACCTCGGTAGCCAACCGCATTGGCCGGATGCCAGGCGCAGTGACCAAACTGGGCGTGAAAAGCCAGCCTGGCACCCGCCAATGCGGTCGCGTGTGAAGGGAAGGGGTGATGCAGATGCCGGGCGCTACCCCTGCAGCTGGCTTGGCGTGGACCCATCCAGCGGCGCAATTCGTTTACCCTCAGAGCGAGGGAAGGGACGTCCACAGGTGCTTCGGTAACCGCGCCCTGAGCTGGGCGCTTCTCTGCATCGGGGTGTGATCTGGCCGGTGCTGATCTCCGGCGTGCGTGAGAAGTGTCAGGTTCTACCGAGCCGGTCAGCTTTCGCCCGCCGGCGCCGCGCTTGTGAGCCTGCATCGCTGCGCATCAGCCTGCGCATTCAGATCACACTCCGATGCAGCCTGCGATGGGGAGCAGGGCATCGGGCAGTTAACGTCAGGCTGACGTGGCGCTGGTTGTTCAGTCGTCCTCGCCCTGGGCCAGCATCTTCTCGATGTCAGCGGCGCCCGGCTTATTCCAGTTCTTGATCTGGCCGGTCTCCAGGTCAATGTTCAGGATCAGGTAGTCGCCATAGTGATTGCCCGGGAAGAAGTCGGGCACATAGCCCTCGTAGCTGCCCACCTCGTCGCCCTGCGCGTCCTGGAGGCCAGCCGCAAAGCCGTCGCGTACCTTGATGTGAAGGCGAAGCTCGGTCACGTCGACCTGAACCGTTTTCTGTTGGTTGATCTGCATGCTGGGTTCCTCGGTTGATTTCCCGTCTGGCCCTGTCGCCAAGGCCAGCCAGTGAAATCCATTGGTTACTGAGTGCCGATGATCTTGATCGGGTCGGACTTGACCGCCAGCGGCTGATCAGAAACGAAGTAGTTGAGCCCGGCGATTTCGATGTAGGCATCAGTGGCCGCATCGAAGAAGAACACGCTGCTGCAGGGGCCCGGGCTATAGGTGCCACCCAGGCCTGGGGCAGTGAGGCGCTGTGACGTGAGCCCGCCATTGCCGTTGTAGTCCTTCCAGACGTCATCAGGCGGGGTCAGAAGCGAGCAGGTTGGCACTGGCCGCGTGTTCGATACGTAGTAGCCCATCTGCTGGCCGTTGTTGCCGAGGATGTAGACGTAAAACAGCTTGCCTTTCTCATCCAGGCGGCGGACCTGCTTGGCTACCGCTTCGCGAGACAGGAAGTTGTTCACCTGAGGCACTGGAACCGCCGAGGTGGCGCGCTCCATCAGCGACGACTGGGCCTGCATGTTCTTGTCACGAGCGGTCGGCGGAGCCGCCTCGCACCCCTTGTTGCCCATCATTGCCCCGCACAGCAGGAGGCCGAGCGGGACCATCATCAGTTTGCGCATACAGTGACCTCCGATTTAGCGTCGATTGCCTTTGGCAGGCCTGAGTCGAGGAAGCGCGCCTTGGTGTAGTCCTTGCGCACGTCCACGTTGTATTGGGCGATTGCCCGAGAGCGCTGGGCCGTGATTCCTGCGATAACCGTCCTGACGCGGCTGGCATCATCGCCAGTCAACCCGGACAAGGCCGCCTTCTGGGCAACAAGTGATGCCTCATAGCCCTGAATCGCGGCGCATTGGTCGAAGTAGCTTTCGTAGTTGGCGATTCGGCTTGGCGCAGATTCGATCTGCACTTCGGCGTTAACCCGTCCGCTCACTTCTGCGGTCAGGTACTTCCATGCCAGCATGCCCGCTGACAGAACGATCAAAACTAGAACCGCGAATACCAGGTACAAGCTGGCCGATTTTGCTTCTGAGGCTTTCATAAGCACTCCTGTGGTTGATTCCCCTGATACCCCTCGCGAGAAGGGCATCAAGGAAATCTCTTTCTCTTGCACAGGCCGACGGTCGCTTTCCCGTCAGTGGCTTTCAGCGCGACACGGGATCATGGTCCCAAGGCCAAACGCTTACTTGCCACCACGCAGCCTCTCCAGCTACGCCCTCCGATGAGGTCTCCTGTGCCCAGCGCCGACATGAGGTCGAATCGCTGCGTACCGTTGCGCGGTACGTCCGCTGGCTATGCATCGGCCAGCTCGGCGTTCATCTGGTTTTTAAAGAGCGGTGAGGCTTGAGGGCCTCTGCAGTCCCTCGTGAGTGACTGCTTGAGGTGAATTTAGAAAACTAAACGGATCGCGTCAAGAATTATTTTAGAAATCTAAACAGGCGAGACGAACGGAAATTCCTACAGGCCGCGTAATGTCAAGACTTCCGGCTCTGTAGGAGATCGGCTAATCTTGTGTCGTCCCTGTATGAATATACAGTTATTGGAGTGTCAGATGGCAAAGCCCCAGAAGCAGCAGGAGAGAGCGGTTATGTCGGGCGTGGAGCGACTGGGTCTTCGAGTGTCATCGATGATCAACCACCCGATCGCGCAGCAGCAGCGATGGGTCGTTATTCACCGCCTGGACACCGACGGTGACCGGGAGTGGGAAGAGGTGATGGGGATTCTCAAGGAAACTGACGGGATAGAGATGGAATTCAACGAGGAGGATGCCTCGGTCACGCTGCGCTGGGAGGCATTCTCGGATGACGACCCTCAGGCGCAGAACCAGGATGAGTTTGTGGCGATCGAGGAGCCGGCCCCTTTCTGATGGCCACAAAAAAGCCCGCTCGGTTGGCGGGCTTCTTAAAAGCAGTTCTGCTACGGCTCACTACCAAACTTTGAACGGAAATCTTTTTCCAAGAGTTTGCAGGCGCCGGTAATGATTTCACGAGCGGCCTCTGGCCCTTCATACGAGGCTTCGCGATCCCGGCACAGCTCGATTGCCGCTCTAGCTTTGGATCGCTCTTTGCCCTCTGGCGTGCTGTCGACGTAAAAGCCAAACCCCAAGAATGCAACGACCAAAGCCAGCAGCGCGAGGAAAATCTTTGTGATCACCCCCATGCCCTTTGGCCTATCAATGTAGTCGGCCGGCAAAATAATTGCCTTATCCAGGTCGGCGTGACAATGCTTGCAGCGAATGGCTTCAGCTTTGATCGTCTCGGCGCAAAAGGGGCACCGCTTTTCGGTTAAGTCCAATCGTGATCTCCATATCAGGCAGGAAGGGCCTAATTCTAGCATTGTGGCTAGGGGCTATCACGTGATGGTCACGCCTTCTTGGCGTTCCATATCAGCAGAACCTTCGCGTGCACCGTAACGTCATCGATCCGCGCGGTCTGGTTCTCGTAGTGCTTGTTGTCCGAGATCAGGCGGAAGTGGTCCTCATCGAGGCGCATCAGGCGCTTGATGTACAGCTCCTGGTGCCAGGTGATCACGTAGATGCCTTCGCCGATGAACTCGTTGATCCCGCGATCGACAATGACCAGGTCCTTGTCGTTGATCGTACCTTCCATGCTCTGGCCCCAGCCGGTAATCATCGCCAGCGCTGACGGAGCGGTGTAGGTGACGCCTTTCTCGCGCAGGATCTCCTCGCGCACCACCAGGTTACGAACGGCCTCGTTGTAGTCGGCCGGCACCTGACCGTGGCCCATGGCTGCCCGAACGTCGTACTGCGGGATGAGGATCTCTTCCTGGGTGGGTTTTAGGCTCGAGTAGGCAGCAGGCAGGTACTCCTGGCCATGGTCCGGGCTGTCGGCCTCAGCCGCGGCAGCCATCATCACCTCGCGCGCCTTTTCGGAGAGGTTCTTCCCGGCCTTGGAGGCCAGCATCTGCGCAACCAGCTCTGCAGTAGTCGACGCAGCGCCGACAGGAGATGGCTGATCAGTAGCCTGGCCAGTTCCGTCCGACAGCCATTCTGCTGAGCACTCCAGCGCTTTCGCCAGGGCGAGCAGGTTCTTTCCCTTGGCGCCGTTCGTTCCGTTGATCCAGAAGCTCACGGTGCCCTTGGACACGCCAGTCAGTTTGCAGAGGTCGGCGGAGCTGAGATTTAGCTCCTTCATGCGTGCTACGACGCGGTCTTTGAATTCCATATTAAGGATTCTAAACACTTCATTGTTTAGATAACTTGCCTTGTGCTGTTTAGAACTCTAAACTCGGTGGCAGACATCGGAGAAACACCCATGACCTACGACGAAGCCCTGAAATTTTTCGGCACCGGCCGCGCAATCGGAGACGCCCTGGGCGTTACCGGCAGCCGCGTTTCTCAGTGCCGTACGACAGGCGGGTTCTCCTACCCAATGCAATGCGTTTTGGAGAAGGAGTCGAGCGGGGCGCTGATCGCGAAACGCGAGGACGACCCGGCCAACTCGCTCAAGAAATCCGCCGCTTAACCCATTTCATAGCCGCAAGGAGCCAACCAAGCATGTACCAAGACCCGAATCAGAAGCGCGCCATCCCGGTGAAGGTCCGTTTCGAGCCCGTGCTCGACCGAATCCTGCGCAAGGCCGCGAGCAAGACCCGCATGCAGCACGCCACCTATCTGTACGAAATCATCGAGTGGGCCGTAGCCAACGGCGTTATCGAGGAGCTGATGCAGGACAAGCAGCAAGAAGATATCGCGGGCTGAAGGCCCTTTGGAGGCCTAAATGACCGTACAGCTTGATCAGCTGTCGCCAGATGTGCGGCAGCGAGTAGAGGGGCTGATGAGGGCCAATAACTGGGATTTCAGCACAGCGATGAACCAGGTGTTCGAAGCGGCTGTAGCCAGTGGGGCTCTTTCAGTGGTTGGCCGCAGGAAGGCCAAAGTCTTGCAGTTGGTGACCCCAATGAGGGCCTCTGCGAGGGACTCTTCAGGGTAGGGCGGAGGCCCTCATAACACTCAACCCAAAACGACCGAAGCATCCTGGGGATCACCCGATGGCCTACGACGACAAAGCACACCGACACGACCACCAGGTCAAGGTCCGCTTGGATGACGAGGACTTCAACGAGCTGAAGGGGTACGCCCTGGAGCTCAAGGCTCAGCACAGCGTGCTGGCAAGGGAAATCATCCTGGCCGCGCTGGCGTTCAAGAAAGAGCACGGCCACCTGCCGCTGATCAACGAGAAGAAGGCCAGGGCCTGAATAGGTCAAGGGAGGACGAATGTCGCCTGCAAACGAAGCGGTACAGCAGCACGACGTAGAGGTCGCCCGGTTCCGCCGGAATGACTTCGCGGACCTGGAGGCCTGGGCGGAGGAGGTTGGCGTCAGCACCGACGAGCTTGCCGCGCAGATCCTGAAGAAGGCCACGCACTTCCTCGCTCAGCGGGGGAAGCCAAAGAGCAACAACGTGGTGCCGTTCGC
The DNA here is from genome assembly GCF_046764235.1 of Pseudomonas sp. s4. Taxonomy (NCBI): domain Bacteria; kingdom Pseudomonadati; phylum Pseudomonadota; class Gammaproteobacteria; order Pseudomonadales; family Pseudomonadaceae; genus Pseudomonas; species Pseudomonas sp. s4. The sequence goes on from NZ_CP177209.1 coordinate 2,116,928, forward strand.
GGCGCCGAGGTAAACGTCCGATCCCTAATTAGGGACCCGGGCGCCAGTCCCTCATAAGGGACGCCAAATCGCAGAGACAAAAAAGCCGGGTTCGCGGCCCGGCTCTCTGCAATACAAAACTCTGTAGGGGAATTATGCATATGCAGACCCAAAGTGTACAGGCCCTGCAAAGGGTCGCGCCACAAAATGACAAGCGCGATTCTGTGGCGCGGATGTCGTCCCGAGAGATCGCCGACCTGGTTGGCTCTAGGCACGACAGCGTGAAGCGAGCCATGGAGCGCCTTCAGGAAAAGGCCATTGTGAGCTTTTCACCGTCGGTGGAAACCTCTCATCAAGGCGCGGGCTCCCGTCCTGTCGAGGTTTATCTGGTCAACAAGCGAGACAGCTTCGTCGTTGTCGCCCAGCTGTGCCCGGAATTTACCGCGGCGCTGGTCGACCGCTGGCAGGAGCTGGAGAGGCAGGTGGTAGCCGCGCTGCCCGATTTCACCAATCCAGCTGCCGCCGCGCGCGCATGGGCCGATCAGGTCGAGCAGAAGGAAGCCGCCGAGAAGGCGCGCGTTCTACTGACCGTTGAAGTGCAGGCCCAGGCCAAGAAGATCGACCACTTGGAGAATCTTTTCAAGGAAGGCATGAGCCACGTCCAGTTCTGCAAGGGCCTCAATGGGGTCAACGTGATGCAGGTCGGCCATTTCCTGGAGGGCCGCAACTGGCTCTACAACGAGAGCAAGTCCGGTACCCGGTACCGCGTCGCCGCCTACGCTCGCGACAAGTACATGACCGAGCACCAGCAGGAGATCACCCCGCACGGGAAAGAGGCGTTCATCAGCTACACGCCGGTCCTCCTGCGCAAGGGTGCTGTGCGCCTGTACGAGCTGTACCTGGCCGGTGATCTGCCCATGAAGAAGAACTGGGACGGCCTGCACACCCACGACAAGGCCGTGCGGGGTGCAGCATGAGAAGCCGTGAGCAAGATCGCCAGCAGTGGCAAGATCCCGACTTCAACAAGTGGCTGGATGACGCCATATCCGACGCCGGCCATATCGTTTGGGATGCCATTCCTGACGTGGGTTCGGCCTGGAATGGCTGGGATGCTGCGAAGGCAGCGCTTGGCTACTACTGCCCAGCCTGCAACGGTTCCGGCGAGGAAATCCACGTCTCCTATCAAGGCCCTGAGTCGTTCGAGCGGCTTGGCGACTGCACTACCTGCGGCGGCGACGGAAGATCGTCTGCTGCCTTGCAGGTGGCGCATGCCCGTCTTGAGCAGTTGCTGTCTGAAAAAAACCAGCTGCAAGGCGAGGTTTGGGCGCTCAATCACAAATTGGAGCAGGCAGATGCCATGGCCAGGGAGCGCGGGCAATGAGCATCATCCGCGCGCCTCGCCCCGAGGCCAACTTCTACATGCTCAACAAGTCGATCAGCGAGGACGGGCGCCTGAGCTGGGCTGCCCGTGGCCTGCTGGTCTTCCTGCTGGGCAAGCCTGACCACTGGGCAGTGTCCGTCACCCACCTGCGCAACGAGACCGCCAAGTCGTCGAAGCCGACGGGTCGTGACGGCGTGTACGGCCTGCTTCAAGAGCTGATCACCGCCGGCTACGTCCAGCGCCGCCAGGACCGTGGCGAGTCCGGTTTGCTGGGCGAAACCCACTACGTCGTCTCGGAAACACCGCTTCCGGCTTTGCCGTATCCGGTTGAACCGCTTACGGCTCAGCCGTATCCGGCAAATCCGACACTAGTAAGTATTGAAGGTAAGCAAGGACTGAAGGGAGTAAGGACTGACTCTCGCGAAAGCGACCTGGTCGACTTCGAACGTTTCTGGTCGCTCTACCCGCGCAAGGTGAGCAAGGCCGACGCCAAGAAGGCTTGGGCGAAGATCAAGGTCACCGCTGACCTGTTCGACCTGATGGCCAAGGCGTTGGCTGCCTGGACCGTATCGACCGACTGGACGAAGGACGGCGGACAGTTCATCCCGCACGCCTCGACCTGGTTGAACGGCAAGCGCTGGGAGGACGAACTGCCGCAGCCAGCAGGCTCCGCCCCGTTCGCAACCCGCCGCCCCGCCAGCGGCCCCGACTTCAACGACACCAGCTGGGCTGATGACCTGGGGGGCTTATGAGTGCACAACCGAAACTGCGCAGCGTGACGCAGATCATGGCCACGGCTCGCAACCTGCCAGCCGAGGCGAAAGCCCCGGCCCAGCAGCTCGACCCTGGCACCACTGAGGTGGTCAACGCCCTGTTCAAGGAGCTGCAGGCCATCTTCCCGGCGTGGAAGCAGGCCTGGCCGGATGACGAGGCCCTGAAGGCTGCCAAGCGCAGCTGGATCAAGTCGTTCGTCGCCGCGGGCATCAACACGCTCGAGCAGATCCGCTTCGGCATCCAGAAATGCCGGGTGCTGGGTACCGACTTCGCCCCAAGCAGCGGCAAGTTCATCAAGCTGTGCCAGCCGACCCCGGAAGAGATGGGTATTCCGCCGCTTGCGCGGGCCCTGGCAGAGGCGCTGGAGAATTTCCACCCCAGCAGGGCAGGTTCCCGCACCTGGACGCACGCAGCGGTGCGCCACGCGGCCCTGCAGTGCGAGGCGCAGAACCTGGGGTCGATGGAGGTGGAGCGGGCCGAGAAGGTCTTCGCCCGGGCCTACGACATCACGATCCGCATGTTGGTGGCCGGTGAGCCTCTGGGCGACATCGCCATGGGCATCGGCCACGACAGCCAGAAGAGCGCCGCCCAGCTGGCCGACGAGTACGCCAGCCAGAAGCAGGTTCGCCTGTTGGAGATCCAGCAGATCCCATCCAGCGTCGCCGCGTGCCGTGCACACCTCCTGGCCAAGTTGAATATCAAGCGCGCCGGTCAGCCGGCCGGGGAGGGCGTATGAGCCTGACTGATCGCGAATTGTTGGAGCTGGCGGCGAAGGCCGTGGGCATTGACACGAACCACAAATGGAACGCCCAGCGGATGGACATGAATCCGCCTGTGGTGAGCCTTGTGGCGCACCGGGGCGGCGAGTTGGTTTCGACGGCATGGAACCCGCTCCGGCGAGATGCAGATGCCTTGCGCTTGGCTGTAGACCTCAGCCTCCAAGTTAAGCCCAGCGAGACTGGTGTCGACGTCTGTGACGAGTTCGGTGACGAGATTTGGTGCGCCTATACCGAGGCCAATAGCTGCCATTACGAGATGACTCGACGCGCCATCACTTGCGCCGCCGCCGAGATCGGCAAAGGCATGCAGGAGAAGCACTGATGGACACCAACAAGATGCGCGAAGAGTTCGAGACCAGCCCGAAATTCAGGGGCATGGATTTCACACGGTCGTCCACACACCCCGATTACTACCAAAGCGCCTATGCCAACGGTGCCTGGGATGGCTGGAAGGCCTCCCGCGAGGCCGTGGTGGTGGAGCTGCCTTCCGAGGACACCTGCAGGACTAGCACCTCCAAGGAGGAGGCGGTGCAGGAGGCCTACAACCATGCTCTGGGCGAGTGCAGGACGGCTATCGAGGCCCAGGGCCTGAAGGTGGCGCCATGAGCAAGAGACAACCCATGCAGCCTGTTGTGGTAGCGGCCGACGGCGTTATCCGCTTCAAGGCAAATCAGATCATCAGCGACATGCTCGACCTCTGCCAGAAGCATGGCTTCGGCCTGAATGAGATCGCCATTCGCGAGTACGAAAAGGATGACAGATCCCAGCTCATGCAGCTGATCGGGTACAGCGTCAGTAGCTACGGCAACCTGGACTGTTCACGCGCCAAGCACGTGATGCGCGCTGACCAGAAGGCTGAGACGTTGGTGCGGGAGGTGGCGCCATGACCATCGACAAAGAGAAGCTGAAGGCACTGGCTGAGGCCGCGAACGCAGTAGCAGCCGACGTGAACATCACCATGGCCGTCGGCTCGGCCCCTGAGGAGGTCAAGGCCGTGCAGGATTTTCTTCAGCAGGCCATGCCGAAGACCATCCTGGCCCTGCTCGCGGAGATCGAGCGGTTGTTGACCAGTCGCAGCAAAAAAGAGCGAGAGCTTGAACAAGAGCTTGAAACCTGGCGCCACGGACCATTCTGCTGGACCTGCGGCGACACCGGCGACGTGCACGACATCACCGGGGAGTGGCGAGGCGAATGCGATTGCCTATCCGCCCAGCTCATCAACGCCAATCGAGAGCGCGACCAGCTCAAGGACGAGAACGCTCAACTCAAAAATCATGAAATTGAGTTGAAGGCCGAGAACGAGGTGCTGCGCAAGCAGGTGGCAGATCTGTCGCCATTCAAGAACGCATCGCCCCAGGACTACCGAGCATCGAACAAGTGCTTGGCCTGTGGCGACTATCACCATGGTCTCGGCAACCTTCCATGCCCGAGGTGCACCCCTGTCGCTCAGTCGGCCATGGCCAAGGAGTCGAGCCATGACTGAGAAGGTCAGCGTCAACAGCCAGGCCAAGCTGTCCGAGGCCGTGACCATGCTCACCCGTCTGTTCCGCGACAAGAAGTTCGTCGTGGTCACCATGCGTCCGGGCAAGGATCGCACCCTGGACCAGAACGCCCTGTGGTTCGCCATGTACGACCGAATCGCCAAGAGCACCGAGATGGGCGACATCGAGGACGTGCGCCGGTACTGCAAGCTGCACTTCGGCGTGCCGATCATGCGCGCCGGCTGTGATGAGTTCCGCACCGGCTGGGCCGAGTCGTTCATCCACCTGCCGTATGAGGTGAAGCTGCGCCTGATGGGGCCGTGCGCCATGTTCGGGCCGGATGGATTCCCGGTGACCCGGCTGTTCGACCGGGCTCAGGGCTGCCAGTACACCGACCGCATAGTGGCCGAGTTCGCGCCGCAGGGCGTGGTGTTCAGCGACCTGCTGAGCGAGGAGGCGGCATGAGTCATCAATTCAAGCCGGGCGATCTGGCTCTGGTGACCAACCACACCTACCCGCCAGCTATCGGCTTGTGCGTGGAGCTGGTGTCGCGACATCTGGTTGGGCCTGTTGATCGCCGCGACCCAATGGACCCTGGAGTGTATGAGCAGGAAGGAGGAGATCCCGTGTGGGTCGTCGCTGAAATGGAAGGCGAGTCAGGAGCCATTGTTTGGGAGAAATGGATCATGCCTCTGCGCGGCGACTTCGAACCCGAACAGCAGAAAGCCAAGGAGGTCGAGCCATGCGCATAGTCATGTCGCACCAATGCGAATGCCACCGCTGCATCGAAGAGCACCGGTTGGGCACCGAAGGTCCATTCGGCTGGGTGCCGCTGTCGTCCACAAAAATGATCCTGTGCCCAGTATGCGGGTGCAAGCGCTGCCCTCATGCGAGTGATCACGATCTGGCGTGCAGCGACAGCAACAAGCCTGGCCAGCCAGGGAGCGTGTACCAATGAATGCCCTGAAAACTTCGAAACCGAAGAAGTGCAAGGCGCCAGGTTGCGGCAAGCCCTTCAACCCGACCATGACCACGCAGAAGGTGTGCAGCATCGCCTGTGCGCTGGCCATGTCGAAGGATTCGAAAGTGCAGAAGGTGGCGGCCAAGGCCATCACGAAGCAGGCCCGCCAGGACCTGCAGGAGCGCCGGGAGAAGCTGAAGACCCGCCGCGAGCACATGGCCGAGGCGCAAACCGCGTTCAACGCCTACATCCGCGAGCGCGACGCCGGCCTGCCGTGCATCAGTTGCGACTCGCTGCCGAGCGACCACGACCTCATCACCGGCAGCCGCTGGGATGCCGGCCATTACCGGTCGGTGGGTGCCTGCCCGGAACTGCGCTTCGAGCCGCTGAACGTCCACCGGCAGTGCGTGAAGTGCAACCGAAACCTCTCAGGCAACGCGGTCGAGTACCGCATCCGGCTGGTGAAGCGCATCGGCGTCGACGCTGTGGAGTGGTTGGAGGGGCCTCATAAGGCCCTGCGCCTGACCATCGAAGACCTGCAGACCATCAAGGCCCTGTACAGGCAAAAACTCAAAGACCTACGGAGGGCAGCAGCATGACCTGGACTATCCAAGACACCGCCAGCCTCATCTTGCTGGCCATGATCACCACCTCCACTTGGTGCGTTCTGCGCGCCCAGTTGATCGCAAACCGCCGCAAGAAGGAGGTGCAGGCATGAACAAGACTTCCGTGTTGATCCGCATACTGCTGGCTGGATCGGAAGGGAAAACCGCTTCGGCGGCCTGGGTCGACGCTGACCAGGGCTGCGCAGGCTACGGCGGGTTGAGTCGCCAGGAGCGCTTCGAGATGGACTGCGAGTATCGCAGCCTACTTCACAAGCGCCTGCTGCCGCGGCACTGGGATGCGCTGATCGCTCGCTACACGCTGGACACTACAGAGCGGGGCCACGCCATTAAGGGGCTGGGCCGGGTGATCGCCACCCACGCACACCAGCACTTCAAGTTCTATGCAGTGCTGACCTGGGCAGAACCGCAGAAGCCTGGCGCAGATGGAAAGCGGTCCTCCGCCATCCTGCAGGCGAACATCTACGACATGAACCTGTGGGATGACAACAAGGGCACCCCGGAGCGCACTCGCCGTGACTGGCGGAGCAAGATCCACAAGGCCCTGGAGGAAATGGTAGGCGAGGCCATAAACGCTGGCGTAGAGCTTCTGGAGCAAGAAGAGCTATTTGTGAAGATGGCAGCTTGACATCCTTTGCCGCATTGCCGAATATATCCCCATCCTGTCATTCCTGCGCGTGTTGAGGAGTGACGAAAAGAAACCCGGCCAATGAGCCGGGTTTTTTATTGCCCGAAGAGGCCCTCAAGAGGCCCGACGCCACCTCTGGCGAGGGCAGATTTTTTTTGTGTAGCACGGAACGTTTTGATGGCGCTATGATTCTGATAGGTTGCTAACTAAACAAACATGGAAGACCGTGATTATGAAAACCGTTCTAGCTGCTGCAGCACTGTCCCTTGTCGCTGCGTCTGCCGGAGCAGCTGAGCTTTCCGGGGCGCTGGGTGCGACAAGTCAAGGCGGCATTACGGCGCGTGCAGGCGTTGGCTTTAACTGGGACAAAAGCTGGTTTGAATCCAGTACTGGCCGTCTAACCGGTTACTGGGATGCTGGGTATACCTATTGGGAAGCAGGAGATGCTTCCGGTGGCGCTCACTCGCTGTCCTTTGCGCCAGTTTTCGTTTACGAGTTCGGCAGCGGTAACGTGAAGCCATTCGTTGAGGCTGGCATCGGCCTGGCGGTCTTCTCTGGTACGTCCGCAGGTGACCAGGACTTTGGTTCGGCCTTCAACTTCGAAGACCGCATCGGTGCGGGCTTGAAGATCGGCGAGACGCAGAAGGTTGGCATCCGAGCGATTCACTACTCCAACGCTGGCATTAAGCAGCCCAACGACGGTATCGAGTCGTACTCGCTGTTCTACAGCCACCAGATTTAAAAAAGCACGATCCCTCTTTGCCCGCCCTGTGCGGGCTTTTTTATGCGGATGACACGCTCAGGCAGCTGGGCTAAGTCGGTAGTGGCGTCGATCAAAGCCGTGCGCTCCCTGATCGGCTACGCGGTGAGAGTCTGGGGTATGTGGCCCAGCGATCCAGGCCACCAAGCCGGGTAAGCACCGGCCCTCCGCACCCATTCCAAGCCTCGGTATCTGCCGGGGCTTTTTCGTATCTGGAGTTAGCAAATGTCCGAAACCAACGAAGCCATCGCGTCATTGCGCTCTAGTGTTGATGTGGTACACGCCATGCTGGCCCGACTTCAAGCCCAGGCGGCCGACCTAGCCTCTCGGGTAGAGTCACTCACCGCGCTGATCCAATCGGAAGTTGCCGCTAGGGTCGCGGCCGATTCTGCGCTTGGCGGTAAGGTTGATGCCCTGCAAGCGCAAATCGACAACTTGCAGAGCAAAGTCTACAGCGGAAGCTGACTCAGTCTCGATGTTGGTTTTTAGCGTGCTGAATCGCCGCGTCACGGACTTGAGCGACTGTCATGTTTTCGTACTGAATTGGCGGTATTGGCAAGGTCACATTGATGTTCAAAGTGTCGTTGACCTTGACTGATACCCGCATACAGGCCTGATCAAAGCCAATTGATTGGATTTCCGGTTTCATGCTGTGTGACTCCATGGTGTGAGAACCCTGAAACATAGCACGAAGCCACTACCCGCCCTGTGCGGGTTTTTTATTCATAGCTCCCCGCAACGGGAGGAATCGAGATGGCCCATATGCCAGAGAAAGACCCATCCTTCTGGGTGCTTGTACTGACAGCCCTGAGAGAGAACGGCCTGGCGATGGGCCTGACATTCGCCCTGACCTGGTTGCGTATTCAGTACGACGGCAAGGAAACCCGCCCAGTCCGCCAACTAATCGAGGCAACGCTTGGCGCGCTGATCGTGATGGTGGTCGGACTGACTGTGAAGGAATTCGGCCTCAGCATAGCCTGGTCGTTCGCCACCGCTGGCTTTGTCGGCGTGCTTGGCGTTGAGCAGGCTCGCCAGCTTGGCAAACGCTGGGCTGAACGAAAGGTCGATGGGCCCTAACCCGCGCCACAAATTGGAGATGCGCCGTTTCGTGGCGCGACAACCTGAGGGTCATCCATGCACAACCAGCACAAGAAGATCACCGGCTACCGCGACCTCACCCAGAGCGAGATCGACGGCATGAACTCGATCAAGGCCCTGGAGGCCGATGCCGGCGAGCTGTTCAAGTAGATCGGCCAGATCGAAGGTGTTGACCCGCGACTGCTGGCCTTGGCCAAGACCAACCTGCAGCAGGGCTTCATGTGGTTTGTGCGCTCGATCGCCAAGCCGGCCGATCCTTTCGCCTGAGTGCAGCCATGACCACCATTGCCTACAAGGACGGCGTAATCGCCTACGACTCCCGCCAGACCCGCAGCGGCTCCATCGTTTCCGATGACTGCCAAAAGCTCACCGTCGTGGATGGCGTCAGCTTCTTCCTGTCCGGTGCCGTGTGCGACGAGAAGGCCCTGATTGCGGCCTACTTCGGCACGCCATCGCCGGTACCTGTCGAGTGCTCGGGATACGTGGTGGATGGCGGCAGGCTGCAGATGGTGGGCCATGACGACAAGACTGGCGTATGGCGGCAGGACCTCGATCCGGCCAACCCTGACGCGATCGGCAGCGGCTCGGCCTATGCCCTGGCAGCAATGGACATGGGCGCAAGTGCCGAAGAGGCGGTTCGTGCCGCGATGAAGCGGGATATCTACACCGGCGGCAAGGTTCGGACTATGAGGATTGACCAGCATGGAAAGGCCAGTTCCTCCGGCTGACCTCCTTGAGCTGACCGAGCTGTCGATGTTCGGCACCAGGCTTCAGCCAGCGCGCGATGTGGGCGAATGGGTGCAGGCTGTGATCCTCAGCGAGGGTGGCGAGCTGCATAACCCTGACCATGCACACCTGATCGACGCGCCGCTGCGCTTCCTGTGGGCCTCAGCCTGCTTCGAGAAGCAAGGGCGAACCGTGGTAGGGCAGGCCGAGGCTGTGATGTTTCGTGCTGGCGGGTGGCAGAAGGCCCGGCAAGAGCAACAGATGATCGACTGGTTCGGCGAGGTGCCGGGCTTCGTCATCACACTGGCTGCCGACTACTGCTCCCAGTGTTCCGACACCGAGTTCTGCGCCCTCATCGAACATGAGCTGTACCACATTGCCCAGAAGCTCGATCAGTACGGCGCGCCCAAGTTCACCCAGGACGGGTTGCCCAGCCTGACGCTGCGTGGACACGATGTGGAAGAGTTCGTCGGGGTGGTTCGCCGCTACGGCGCCGGGCATGACGTACAGCAGCTGATCGAAGCTGCAAGCCGGCCGCCAGAGGTGGCCAAGATCAACATTTCGAGGGCCTGCGGAACCTGTCTGCTCAAGTCTGCCTGACCCCTGACAGACCCACGACGGATGAAAACCTATGGCGGCCCTGAGCAACGAGGTGAAAGCCTTCATCGTTCAGGCCCTAGCCTGTTTCGATACCCCCTCGCAAGTCGCGGCAGCCGTCCGAGAAGAATTCGGCCTTGAGGTTACCCGGCAGAAGTGTGAGGCGCACGACCCGACCAAGCGTGCTGGGCGTGACCTGGCCAAGCGCTGGGTGACCCTTTTCGAAGACACTCGTAAGCGCTTCCGCGAGGAGACGGCTGAGATACCGATCGCCAACCGAGCGTTTCGGCTTCGTGTGCTGGGGCGGATGGCTGAGAAGGCCGAGAACATGAAGAACATGGCCCTGACGGCTCAGCTGCTGGAGCAGGCTGCCAAAGAGGTCGGTGATGTCTACGTGAACCGCCAGACCAAGAACGAGAATCCCCACGACAACGTGCCGCCCACTCGGGTGCAGGTCGATGTGGTGGATGCGAGGAAGCCTGATGCCGTCGCTGAACGTTCCGCAGGCTAGCTTCCTCCGGATGGAGAACAAGTTCCGCGGATTCGTTGCCGGATTTGGCTCAGGCAAGACCTGGGTCGGCTGCGCGGCGCTGTGCAAGCACGTGTGGGAGTGGCCCCGGATCGACTCCGGCTACTTCGCCCCGACCTACCCGCAGATTCGCGACATCTTTTTCCCGACCATCGAGGAGGTCGCCTTCGACTGGGGCCTGAAGGTCAAGACGAAGGAGAGCGACAAGGAGGTCGAGTTCTACAGCGGAGGCCAGTACCGCAGCACGACCATCTGCCGCTCGATGGAGAAGCCGCAGACCATCGTCGGCTTCAAGATCGGGCATGCCCTGGTCGACGAACTCGATGTACTGCCAGCGCTGAAGGCCGAGCACGCCTGGCGCAAGATCATTGCCCGGATGCGTTACAACGTGCCCGGGCTGAAGAACGGCGTGGATGTGACGACTACCCCCGAGGGGTTCAAGTTCGTCTATCAGCAGTTCGTGAAGCAGCTGCGCGAGAAACCGGCCCTGCAGGGCATGTACGGCCTGGTGCAGGCCAGCACGTTCGACAACGAGCTGAACCTGCCGCCCGACTACATCCCGTCGCTGATGGAGTCCTATCCGGCCCAGCTCATCCTAGCCTACCTCAACGGCCAGTTCGTCAACCTGAACTCCGGGTCGATCTACCACGCCTACGACCGGAAGCTGAATTCCTGCTTCGACACCGTAGAGCCTGGAGAACCCCTGTTCATCGGCATGGACTTCAACGTCGGCAAGATGGCGGCGATCGTCCATGTCAAAAGGCCTGACGGAAAGCCCAGGGCCGTGGATGAGCTGATCGACGGCTTCGATACCCCGGACATGATCCGGCGCATCAAGGAGCGCTACTGGCGGCACAACGGCAGGGACTACGAGAAGACCTGCGAGATCCGGATCTACCCCGACGCCTCGGGCGGCTCCCGCAAGTCGGTGAACGCCAGCGAGACGGACATCGCCATCCTGCGCCAGGCCGGGTTCAGCGTTATCGCCCCAGACGCCAACCCTCCGGTGAAGGACCGCATCAACGCCATGAACGCGATGTTTTGCAACGCGAATGGCGAGCGGCGTTACCTGATCAACCCGCTGCGCTGCCCGACCTATGCGGACGGCCTGGAGCAGCAGGTATGGGCTGCCAACGGTGAGCCAGACAAGAAATCTGGCGTGGACCATGCGAACGACGCGGGTGGCTACTTCATCCACCACGACTACCCAATTGAACGACCGGTCTTCACGACCCAATCCCTGAGAATGTGACCATGAGCGATAACCCGAGCATCACGCTGCCCGCTGTCGACGCGATGCGCGCCTACTGGGCCGTGATCTCGCCACTCATGGGCGGAACCATGGCGATGCGGGCGGCGGGGAAGGTCCTGCTGCCGCAGTACCCAGCCGAAGACGACGAGGCCTACAAAGAGCGCCTGCGCCTCTCGACCCTGCTGCCGGCGTACTCCGAGACCGTGGGCAACATGACCTCCCGCGTGTTCGCCGAGCCGCTGCAGGTGGGTGACGATGTGCCAGAGGCCATTGTCGAGATGACCAAGGACATCGACCACGCCGGCAATGACCTCAACTCCTGGTCGGTCGGGTTCTTCACCGAGGGGTTGAGCCATGGCCTGTGCCATGCCTTCGTCGATCACCCGCCAGCGGGTGAGCTGAAGACCCAGGCAGACGAGCAGGCCGCTGGCGTGCGCCCCTATGTGGTGATGGTGAGGCCTGAGCAGGTACTGGGCTGGCGCTCCAAGGGCGGCGTGCTGACCATGGTCCGCTACATCGAGGTGGTTGAGGAGGAGGATGGCGAGTTCGGCGCCAAGTGCGTCGAGCAGATTCGCGTGCTGGAGCCGGGCTCTTGGCGAACCTATCGCAGGTCGGCCAAGGCCGTACGGGGCAAGCAGGCTGCAGCCGGCGGTACCTGGGAGCTGTACGAGGAAGGCACCAACAGCCTGGCCGCGATCCCATGGGTCACTTTCTACACGGGCCGGACCGGCTTCATGACGGCCAAGCCGCCACTGATTGAGCTGGCGCACCTGAACGTGAAGCATTGGCAAAGCCAGAGCGACCAAGACAACATTCTTCACGTGATCCGCGTCCCGATCCTGGTTCGCATCGGCATCCAGACCCAGTACGACAACCAGGGGAAGGTGATCCCGCCAGAGTTCAAGGTGGGCACCGGTCAGCTGACCGATCTGCCCAAGGACGGTGACCTCAAGTACGTCGAGCACACCGGCCAGGCCGTCGATGCGGGTCGCACGGCGCTGCAGGACCTGATCAACGAGATGCGCATGGCTGGGGCCAAGCTGCTGACGCCGGACAAAACGGCTACCAAGACCGCCACCCAGGCGGAGGAGGAGGCGGCGCAGGAGTTGTCCCCGCTCGCGCGCATGGCGCACCACTTCGCAGACTGCCTAGCCCAACTGCTCCAGTTCATGGCCGATTACCGCGGCTTGGGCGAGGGCGGCACGGTCGAGATGCGCGGCAACTTCGATGTCGACTACATGCCGGAGGTGTCGCTGCCGACGCTGGTATCCATGGCCAATGCCGGGATGATCAGTAAGGAGACGCTGTTCACCGAGATGCAGCGCCGCGGCGTGATCAGCGACGAATACGACTGGGAAGAGGAACTGGCGAAGATTGAGGCCCAGGGCCCGTCCCTCGGTACGCTGTGATGAAGACGGCCAACGAGAAGCTGCTGAACGAGCTGATCGGGCATGAGGTCGACCTGTCCAGGCTGAGCAACAGCCAGGTTGTGACGATCATCAAAATCCTCAACAGCAAGGACGCCGACCTGCGCGCCGCGTTGATCGAGGCCATCGACAACCTCGGCACCGACCTGTCGGCCGCAGCTGTCGATATCGCCCTGTCGGCGGTGCTGCGGATCAACCAGCAGACCTTCATTGAGATTCGCCTGGCCATGGACCAGATGGCCGACGGGTTGATCAGCTACGAGCTGGCGTTCCAACAGAGCGCGCTGCGTGCCGTTCTCCCGGCCCTGGTGCAGGAGGCGTACCCGGTCGTTTCACCAGCGTTCAGCGCGGTGAAGGCGATCGCCCAGGCCCGACCGTTCCGGGGGCGCTTGCTGAGGGAGTGGATGGCCGGCATCGAGTCCAGTCGCGCTGCCGCAGTGCGCGATGCCGTGCGCTCGGGCGTTGTCGAGGGGCGCACCACTGCGGAGATCGTCCGCACGGTCATGGGTAGCTGGTTTCAGAAATACGCCGACGGAGCCCTCCAGAAGGCCAGGCGCGATGTTGAGGCGGTAGTGCGGTCTGCGGTGTCTCACACGGCTGAAACAGCCAGTGACGCAGCCTACGAGGCCAACAGCGACATCATCAGCCACGTTGAGTGGCTGAGTACTCTGGATAACCACACATCGTCCGACTGCCGTATCCGTGACCGCCTGCCGTACACGCTGGGCATCTACAAGCCCATCGGGCACACGATCCCGTGGCTGGCGGGGCCGGGGCGTATCCACTTCTGTTGCCGCTCCTCCAAGGTCCCGGTGCTCAAGAGCGCCAAGGCCCTGGGTTTCAGCGACGGAGCAACGCGGGCGAGCATGGACGGCCAAGTACCAGAGTCGACCACCTACGCCGAATGGCTCAGCAAGCAGTCGGCGGCGCGCCAGGACGAGATCCTTGGGCCGGAACGTGGCCGACTGATGCGTGAGGGCGGGCTGAAGCTCAGCGCGTTCTACAACGACAAGGGAAAGCTACTCACGCTTGCGCAACTGCAGGATCGGCTCAAGTAACACCGCGCCACGAATCCATCACCTGCGATTTCGTGGCGCGCAACTTCAAGGCCTCGCCTCGTGCGGGGCTTTTTTCTGCCTGCGGTTCGGATGGACGGGGCGCAACTGGGGCCGGATGGCTCACCTACAGGCCGGATGGCCCAGAGAGACGAGATGAAACTCAAAACCGTTGAAGTGGATGGCAAGCAGTATGCCGTGATCGAAGATGGCAAGCCGGTCTACGTCGAGGACGATGGCAAGGAGGTCGCCTTCGACGCTGTAGGCACCCGCAACACCATCACCCGGCTGAACGCCGAAGCCAAGTCGCACCGCGAGCGCGCCGACGGCTTCGAGAAGACCGCCAAGGCATTCGAAGGCATCGAAGATGCTGCGGCCGCCAAGAAAGCCCTGGAGATCGTCGCCAACCTCGACGCCAAGAAGCTGGTGGATGCCGGCGAGATCGAGAAGGTGAAGGGCGAAATCAGCAAGGCCTTCCAAGCCCAACTGGATGAAGCCAACGGCAAGGCGCAGACCTTCGAGCAGCAGCTGTATGCCGAGAAGATTGGCGGCAGCTTCGCCCGCTCGCAGTTCATCGCCGAGAAGATGGCGGTGCCGGCTGACATGGTCCAGGCCGCCTTCGGCAACAGCTTCAAGATCGAAGAGGGCAAGGTCGTCGCCTACGACGTCCAGGGCCAGAAGATCTTCAGCCGCAGCCGCCCGGGTGAGCTGGCCGACTTCAACGAAGCGCTGGAAACCCTCGTCTCGCAGTACCCCCATCGCGACCACATCCTCAAGAGCTCCGGCGCCAACGGCGGCGGCGCTCCGAATGGCGGTGGCAGCACCAAAACCACCAAGGGCAACTTCGGTGGCACCAAGGCAGAGCGCCTGGAAGCCATGAAGGGCCTGATCGCAAGCGAATAAGGAGGCCCAATGGCCCTTTCGAACATGAAGGTGTTCAACGAATACCTTCGCCACGCCACCATCGAAACCCTTACCCAGGATGTCGATAAGTTCAACGCCGCATCTGCAGGCTCCATCCGCCTCACCACCCAAGGTATCGACGGTGACTTCCTGCAGGAATCGTTCTGGGCCGGCCTGCACGGTGCACAACGCCGCGTGGACCGTTACGCCGCCAACGGCAACCAGGCCGCAACCCCTCTGTCGCAGAAACAATACGACTCGGTGAAGATCGCCGGCGGCTTCGGCCCGATCCTGTGGGAGCCTGCCCAGCTGTCCTGGGTGCAGAAGAATCCCGAGGAGGCGCTGGAGGTCATCAGCCGCAACCTGTCCGAGGCCATCGTGTCGGACCAGCTGAACACCGCCATCGCTGCACTGGTTGCTGCAATCGGCAACCAACCGGGAGCGGTCAACGATGTGTCGGCCACTGCTGGCGTCGACTATATCGCCATCAACGGCGCTCACGCGCTGTTCGGCGATGCTTCGGCTCGACTCATCGCCCAAGTCATGACCGGCGCGCAGTATCACGCCCTGATCGGCAAGAACCTGGCCAACAACCAGCAGCTTTTCCAGGCCGGGGGCGTTCTGGTCGTCGATGTCTTGGGCAAGGCGGTGATCGTCACCGACGCCCCGGCGCTGTACGAGGCAGGCACCCCGAACAAGCAGAAGGTGCTGAGCCTGGCCGACGGCGCCGCGATGGTGATGGATGGTTCCGACCTGATCACCAACATCGAGACCTCCAACGGCAAGGAGCGCATCGAGACCACCATGCAGGCTGACTACACCTTCGGCATGGGCCTCAAGGGCTACACCTGGGACACCGCCAACGGCGGCAAGTCGCCGACCAACTCCGAGCTGTCCACCGGCACCAACTGGGATCTGGTGGCGAACAGCATCAAGGGCTCGGCCGGCGTCATGACCATCGGCGACGCCACCAAGTAACCGGTACCGCGCCCTTCGGGGCGCCTTCCTCAGGAGATCGCCATGAGCGAGAGCATCATCTACGAGCAGCACCCGGTCTCGGCAGAGCGCAAGACCTTCCTGCGTCGCAAGGGCTACAAAATCATCGACGCCAAGTTCGCGCCGGAGGGCTACGAGCATCCCGAGCCGATCAAGGAGGGTAAAGCCTCCAAGGTCAGTAAGTCCGCAGCCGAAAAGAAAGCCGCTGAAGAAGCCGAGCAGAAGGCAAAGCTGCAGGCTGCGCTGACCGAGAAGGGCGTCCAGTTCGCGCCTGAAGCCAGTCTGGAAGACCTGCAGAAGCTGCTGGACGGGGCCGCGTAATGACGACCTACATCAGCATCGAGCAGGTCGACGCACTGCTGGGCCAGACCTGGGCGCCGGATGAAAAGAAGGCGCGCGCGGTGCTGATGGCCAACACCTGGCTCACCAACCAAGGTCTGCCTGAGTTCGACACGGTTCCCGCCGATGTCGCGCAGGCTGGCGCAGAGGTTGCTGTAGAGGCGGCTGCGGGCAATCTGTACCAGGCGAAGGAAACTGGCGTGCTGAGCAAATCCGTGGATGCCGACGGCGTGTCGAGCAGCAAGACCTACTCGGCTACATCCAAGGCCATCAGCGCCGGCGAGTCCTTCGCCCTCGCCCTGTTGGCGCGGTATCTGGGCGCTGGCCAGGTCAAGATCGTTAGGGGGTGACATGGGGCTTCGAGGCGAGTTGCAGGCCGAGCTGGGCCGTGCCTTCGATACGGAGCTGGCCGATGCGGTGGGTGAGGTCGATGGCAGCCGGTCTGTGCCTGGCACCTACGATCCTGAGAAGGGCGGCAGTACGCCGGCGACAACGCTGTACTACGCCGGTCGCGGCGTCTTCGGCCAGTACAAGGCCCGAGAGATCGACGGCACGCGCATCCTGGCGTCGGACGTGCGCCTAAAGGTGCTGCAAAATGAACTGCTCATGAAGGAGGGCGGCACGGTCACGGAAGATCCTGCCATCCCCGCCATCGGTGATCGTATCAGTGGCTACCGAGTCATGAACGTTGGCCAGGACGCCGCCAAGGCAACCTGGACCATCCAACTGAGGAAGTGACTATGGCCCGCGGATCACACATGAAGGACCGCTATGGCGGACTGAATGGAAGCTTCGCAGCCCAGTTGGAGCAGTTCGCTGAGCAGGCAAAAGAGGCTATGGACCTGACCTTCCGTGAGGTCGTGATCATGGTTGGCCGGAGACTGGTGACCATGTCACCGGTGGGCAACCCTGACCTCTGGAAGGTGAACGTCGAGGCCCAAGGCAGCGCTGCGGAGCAGATCGCGGCCTACAACGCCAAGGCGGCGGCCATCAATGCCAGCATCACATCCAACCAGGCCAACTACACCAAGAGCGGCAACCTGAAGGGCGGTCTGCGGCTGCGCAAGCCGCTGACCAAGCGCGAGCAACGCGAGAACTTCGGGTTCGGCGTTCGGAGGGCTGGCCAGGGCTACGTGGGCGGCCGCTTCCGCAGTAACTGGCAGCTCACCACCGGCGTACCGGCGGCAGGCGAGATCGAGGAAATCGAGAGCGCCGGCGAGACGCTGGACAGGCTTCTCCTGGCTGCCGGTGATCTGTCCGCTGGCGAGGCCGCCTACATCGTCAACAACCTTCCGTACGCCCTTCCTCTGGAGTACGGCCACAGTTCGCAGGCGCCTGCCGGCATGGTGCGTGTCACCGTCGCCGACTTCCAGCGCATCGTCGAAGAAGCCATCAGGATCCACCGAGTATGAGCCAAGCACGAGCCAGGCAGGCCATCGAGATCAAGCTGATGGCCTGGGCCACGGCGCGCCCGATCAGGGTCGCGAACTTCGAGCAGGGTTTCGAGGCCGGGCCCGACGAAACCTACCTGCAAGCGTTCCAGCTGCCGGCGGGCACTACCTGCCGCTACCTGGGCAGCGATGCCTACGAGTACACCGGCGTCTACCAGGTGAGCATCGTTTGCCCGGCGGGTCAGCCACTGGCTACCGCTGAGAGTCTGGTCGAGGAGCTTTCGAGTCTCTTCAGGGTGGATTCGGAACTCAGCCGCAACGGCTTTGAGGGCCTAGTTACCGAACCAGTTGACCAGGGGCCAACCATCACCGAGTCGGCGACCTACACGGTACCGGCCAGCTTCATCTACCGCGGTGTCGCGGACCAACCGCCCGCTGGGGCATAACCAACCGCCGCCCGGCGGGCTATCAAGAGGAAACAAACCATGGCCGCACGCTTCCCGCTGCCAAACGGCGCCGTGCTGGAGATCGCACGCGTCATCGGCGCCGCCGTCCCATTCACCGCGCTGACCAATGCGAAGCCTCCGGTGGCGACTGCTGCCGGTCACACCATCCAGAACGGCGACGTTCTGCTGGTCAACTCCGGCTGGGCGTTGATCAATGACCGTGCCGTTAAGGCATCCGCTGTTGCTGCCGACGCGTTCTCCCTGGCCGGCCTTGATACCAGCGATGTCGAGCGCTTTACCGCTGGTGCGGGTGTTGGTTCTGTGCTGCCCGTGTCCGACTGGGTGCAAATCTCCAAGGTCACTTCGTTCAACTCGTCCGGCGGTGAGCAGCAATATGCGACCGTCGGATATCTGGAAGACGATGATGACAAGCAGTTCCCGACCAACCGCAACCCGACCAACCTGTCGATCGTGGTTGAGGACCAGCCGTCCGCTGCGTACGTTGAGGCTGTTGAGGGTTACGACGCTTCAAAAGAGCTTGCGGTGATCCGCATGAAGCTCCGAAACGGTGACCAGATCCTGTATCCGGGCTACGTCAGCATCACTCCAGACCCCACAATGGAGCGGAACAACATGATGACCCGCACCATCAGCGTCGGCCTGTCGGCTCGTTCGCTTCGTTACCTGGCCGGCGCGTAAGGAATTCTCATGGCGAAGATCAAAATCGCGCAGAACCCCACTTTCGCTGCCGTGGTGCAGGTTCCGCGCATTGGCGCCGAGCCGGCACCGGTGGAATTCCAGTTCCGCTACATGGACCGCGTGGCCCTGTCCGCAATGTTCGACCGCTGGAACAAGGCGCGCGACGCTTGGGCGGAAAAGGCCCAGAAGGACGGGGTGACTTGGGAGGAGGTCACTACCGGTGAAATCGCCCTGCAGGCTGAGCAGCTGGGCGATATCGTCACAGGCTGGGACCTGGAGGACGAGTTCAGCGCCGAGGCCATCGTTGACCTGGTGCGCACCTGCACCGGCGCTCCGAAGGCGGTCATCGATGCCTACCAGGCTGCCTACAGCCCGGCCCGCCTGGGAAACTGAGGGCGGCGGCCCGGGCCTGCTATGAGCGGGGGCCCTCCGTCGAGCAACTGGCGGCGCTGGGACTGACCCCGGATGACATTGAGGAGGAGGTGGTGGAGGTCTGGCCAGATGCATGGCCGGCCTTCCGCCTGTTCGATGCCCTGGGCACGCAGTGGCGGGTGGCTTCGGGCGGCCCGTCCGGCCTGGACTACACCGCCATCCCCGCAACTGCCTCAATGCTCGGCATCAAGCGCCGCGACCTCACCGACATTTTCCCCGATCTCCGCGTCATGGAGGTTGAGGCCTTGGCCGTCATGGCCGAATCCATGGAGTAGATCATGACCACCATTGCCTCTCTCGGTCTTCAGATCGACTCCGGTGATGCCGTTGAGGCCAAGGACAATCTCGACCAGTTGGCCCAATCTGGCGCGAAGGCGGAAAAAGCCGCTGAAGGGCTGGCGGCAGGGTTCAGCAAGGTCGCATCGGAAGCGGCAGGGCTCGCGACGGCGGAAGCCAAGGTCGCCGAGACGACTGAAGAGGCTATGGCACGCCTGACGGCCATGGCCAAGGCATCTCTCGACGCCAGTGAGTACCACAAGAGCTTGGCTTCGAGCCTTGCCAGCACCTCGACAGCCATGGGCTCCGCTAGCGCAGCAGCGACCGACTGGTCGGCCTATCAGGCCGAAATCAACGCCCGCGGCAAGTCGCTGATCGAAACAGAAGAGCGCTTGGCGGAATCGGCCCGGCAGGCGGCCGCAGCAGCGGGCATCCAAGGCGATGGCCTACAGGCCCTGCTGGGCAGGATCAACCCCGCAGCGGCTGCGCTGGAGAAACTGGACCAGCAGCAAGCCCAGCTTCAGAAATACCGTTCCGCCGGGCTGCTAGACGCAGAGACCTTCCGTGAGTATGACGCTCGTATCGAGTCGAGCCGGCAGAAGCTCGGCGAGTTCGACGAGGGATTGAGGAAAGCTGGGGCGTCCTCTGCTCAGACGGAAGCGGCGCTCCGCCAGCTTCCCGCTCAGTTTACCGATATTTTTACCAGCATTGCTGGTGGCCAGAACCCTCTCCTGGTCTTGATCCAGCAAGGCGGCCAGATCAAGGACTCGTTCGGCGGTATCGAGGAAACCTTCGACGCTCTGAAAGAGAAGTTCCTGTCGCTGTTTTCTGGTGTTTCCGGTGGCCCCGCTCTGGGCGGGTCTCTGCTTGATGTAGCCACCAGCTCCAAGGAGGTGGCGGATACCGCGGGCGAGGCTGGCGAAAGCCTCTCTGACCTGGCAGAGCAGACGAATTCGGCCGCAGAGGCTGCAGGCAACGCGAAGACCGCAATCGATGCGGTCGGGCCTTCTGTCAGCTCTGCTTCGCTAAGCTTTTGGGGTGTCGCTGGCGCGCTAACCGCCACTGCGGCTGCGATCGCGGCCGTTATCTACGGCTACAGTCAGGGCAGCAGAGAGGCAGATGAGTACAACAAATCCCTGATCCTCACCGGCAACTACGCCGGAACCACTGCGAGCGCCCTGGGCGACATGGCGCGGCGGGTCAGTGAGGTGAACGGAACTGTCAGCGGGGCAGCCGAGATCCTGGCCTCGCTGGCGGGCAACGGGAAAGTCGCAAGCGAGAGCTTCGAGCTGATCGCAAAGGCGGCAGTTGCGATGGAAGACGCTACCGGACGGGCTGTTGATGCCACCGTGGCCGAATTCCTCAAGATCGCCGAAGACCCTGTCAAAGCGGCGAAGGAACTGGATGACCAATACCACTTCCTGACCGCATCGGTGTACTCGCAGATCGTTGCCCTCAAGGAGCAGGGCGACACTATCGGTGCAACCAAGCTGCTGACCGAGACTTATGCCGATGCAGTCAGCGACCGCTCCAAGGAGATCACCGACAATCTTGGCTTGATTGAGTCGGCCTGGAAACGCGTGAAGGACGGCGCTGCCGCGGCAGTAGACGGCATTTTGAATGTTGGCAGAGTGTCGACCGTTGCAGAGCAGATTGCTGATGTTGAGCGGCGCATTGCCATGACCCAAGCCGGCGGTTTCGGTCTGTCGATGAACCGCCAGCGGGCTCTCGCGCTTCTAAGCGACGAGAAGGTCTTCCTCGAAGACAAGCTGAAAGCTGAAGCCGAAATCGCGAAGTATGATGCTGAGCAGGCGAAGCAGCAGAAGGACGCTACGTCGGCGATGGTGCGCGTAGACGCTCTGACGAAGTCAGCGCTGACCAATGAGCAAAAGCGCAACGAGGAGATCAAAAAGTATCGCCGTGACCTTGAGGAAATCAGGAAAGCTGACCCGACCGATGCCCGACTGAACGCTGAAACTATCGCCAAGAACATCTCCAACATCGAAAGCAAGTACAAGGACCAGCAGGGGCGGACTGCTGGGGTCGATCTGACATCCTTTAATGATCAGAAGAACGCTCTGAATGCGATCTTGAGCGAATACAAAAACCACCAGAAAGAGCTGGATGCGGCGCAGAAGGCTGGTCTGATCTCTCAAGAATCCTACGCAGCGCAACGGGCCGCAATCATCGAGCAGCAGAAGGTCGAAGTTACAAACGCCTACGAGGCCGAGATCAAAGCTCTGGAGGAGGCAAAAGGCAAGAACACCACCAGCGCCCAGCAGCGAATCCAGCTTGACCAGAAAATCGCGGATGCCCGCGCCGCCATGGTCAAGGCGCAGAAGGACGCCGATACCGAGCTCTCGGTGCTGGCGACCAATAAGCAGGGCCGACTGGCCAAGCAGGCCAGGGCAGTGCAGACCTACACCGACGCCCTTGACCAGCAGGTCCAGGCGCTGAGGTTGCAGGGGCAGCGCGCCGCCGATGGCCTTGGGCTTGGCGACCGTCAGCGCGGTTTGCAGGACCAGCAGAACGGCATCACCGACCGGATGAACCAACAACGCCTGGACTTGGCCAACCAGTATGGCGACGGCTCCCGCGGCATGAGCCTCGATGAGTACAACCAGAAACTGGCGGCCCTTGGCAAAACCGAGAGGGATCTACAGGAAACCACCATCGCCAACTACGGCCAGATGACCGCCGCGCAGGGCGACTGGCGCAAGGGTGCATCGTCGGCCTTCCAGAACTACCTGGAGCAGGCAAGGGATGTAGCAGGGCAGACGAGAACCTTGTTTACCAATGCCTACTCCAGCATGGAAGACTCGATCGTGAACTTCGCCATCACCGGCAAAGGGGCATTCTCGGATTTCACCAAGTCGGTGCTTGCCGATATGGCACGGATCGCGACCCGGCAGGCTGCTTCTGGGCTGCTGGGAAGCCTGGTGAGCTTTGGCGCGTCTGCAGCTGCAAGCTACTTCGGTGGCGGAACTACCTCCGCCGGATCGACCCAGGCTGGATACAGCCCGGACATCATGGACAACTTCGTCTCCGGCCAGCGCGCTGGTGGCGGCCCAGTAGCAGCAAACTCGCTCTACCAGGTTAACGAGCTTGGGCCTGAACTGCTAAATCAGGGGGGTAAAACCTATCTGATGATGGGGGGGCAGGGTGGCACCATCACCCCGCTCGGCACTGGGCCTGCTTCAACCCTCGCTACCACGAGCACTTCGGGCACGATGATCAGTGTGTCGGCACCGGTCAACGTGGCGGTCGCGGATCGAAGTGACGAAGGTATGGAGCTCGATCAGACGCTGCTTCAGCAAAACATGCAGAAGCAGATGCAGCTCGCTGCCGAGAAGGCTGTTGCAGATTCGTGGCGGCCCGGCGGAGTGAGCTACCGAAACACTAAAGGAGGGCGCTGATGGCCATCGAGACGTTCAGCTGGCCGACGCATCGCGGCGAAACGCCAGACATCACCTACCGGGTCCGCGAGTCCAGGTTTGGCGGCGGGTACCGTCAGGTTGTGGGCGACGGCCCCAACAACAAGGAGGACAGCTACCCGATCACCGTCACCGGTACGAAGGCACAGGCCCGCAAGATCATGGAGTTCTTCGATCGGCATGGCGGCGCGAAGGCGTTCGTCTGGACAACACCACTTGGTGATCTGGGGTTGTTCACCTGCGCCGACCCCAAGCCCACGCCGGTGGGCGGCGGTCGATTCAAGGTCTCCGCCACCTTCGAGCGGGCTTTCCACCCATAGGGAGCGAGTATGTCGCTGATCAAAGACATCCAGACCCTGGAGCCTGGCAGTGAAGTACTGCTGTTCGAGCTGGACGGCTCGGATTTTGGCGCTGACACGCTGCGATTCCACGGGCACGCGATTCCACACACGCCTCAGGAGCTTGCGGCGGCTGGCGCGAACGCCGACCAGCTGCCGGCCAAGTCGATCTGGTGGCAGGGCAACGAGTACGGCGCCTGGCCAATGCAGATCGAAGGCATCGAAGTGAACTCGGACGGTACCGCCGTGCGCCCAACGCTGACGGTGGGCAACGTCAACGGAAGGATCACTGCGCTGTGCGTGGCCTTCGACAATCTCCTCGAGTTCAAGCTGACCATGCGCCACACCATGGCGCGTTACCTGGATGCGGTGAATTTTCCGGCAGGCAACCCGGAGGCCGACCCCACTGAGGAAGCCATCGAGGTCTGGTACATCGATCAGAAGGTTTCGGAGAACGGCAAGACGGTGGCCTGGGAGCTGGCCAGCCCTGGCGACGTTGGCGGGGAGACGATTGGCCGGCAGATGACCCAGCTATGCCACTGGGCGATGACCGCCGGCTACCGTGGCCCGAATTGTGGGTACACCGGCCCCTATTACGACTTGGACGGCAACCCCACGGATGACCCGGCCAAGGACCAGTGCAACGGCTGTCTCGACTCAGGCTGTACTGTTCGCTTTGGCCAGGGCAACCAACTTCCCTTTGGCGGCTTCCCGGCTGTTTCCCTCATCGCACGGAGCTGACCATGCGCAAACACATCCTCGCCGCCGTGCAAGCGCACTCTGCGGCGGAGTACCCGCGCGAGTGCTGCGGGCTGCTCATCGCTGTGGGGCGCGCCCAGCGGTACGTCCCGTGCGACAACATCGCTACCGATCCTACAGAGGAGTTCCGCATCTCGCCGGAGCAGTACGCCGCGGCCGAAGACCGGGGTGAAGTGATCGGCATCGTGCACTCGCATCCAGATGCCACCAGCAGGCCGTCACCCCGTGACCTGGCCATGTGCGAGGCCACGGGGCTGCCCTGGTACATCCTGTCGTGGCCGGAGGGCGATCTCCGGAGCATCACCCCGACCGGACACACGCCGCTGCTGGGTCGTCCGTTCGTGCACGGTGCATGGGACTGCTGGCAGGTCTGCGCCGACTGGTATAAGCGGGAGTGGGGCCTGGATTTCCCGGCCTATACCCGTGAAGAGGGATGGTGGGAGAAAGCAGACGGCCCAAGTCTCTACGAGCAGGCCTATGACGCCGCCGGGTTCTACCAGGTCAGCCAGCCGCAGCGAGGCGACATGATCGTCATGGCCGTGGGGCGAACCGCGCACCCAAACCACGCAGGTATCTTCCTGGGGGGTGACGCGCAGCTGCCCGGTGAGGACGGACACGTCTTCGGACCTGGGCCTTTTATGCTGCACCACCTGCTGGGGCGGCCATCTGAAATCGTCGTGTTCGGCGGGCCATGGTTCGACCGAACGCGTCTTGTGTTGCGTCATCGGGACGCGAAGTGAAGCGGCCTGGCCGCAGGGGGAAGCATGAGCGATAACCTGAAGTTAGAAATTGAAGCTTTGCGCCGAGACCTATCTGCAATGGACGTAAATGCTGAGGCTCGGTTTCATCGCATCGAGCACCGAATCATGGCAGTAGAGAGTGACTTGGCTGCCCTCCAGGCTCAAGTAGAAAGCCTGAAGGGCTCACGGGAAGTTACGCGTTAGCTTCTTCCCACTTGGCTAGCGCATATTCCTTGATTTGCTTGAAGGTCATGCTATCGATATTGCTTGGCGCAGGCACGTGGCAAGTAGTCTGGGCGCCCAGTGGTCCGGCAAGATTCACCATCATTGTCCAGTTCGGATTGTCGAGATTGGCGCAACTGATAGTGACGATTTTCCATTTAGAGCTCATGGTGCTTCCTTGATGATTGTGCCCCAGTCCGTGGGCTTTCCGGCAACGGACCGGGGCGGTTCGTTGGAGGAGCAAAGCTACACTGGCGAAATGCTGGCGCGGTACTGGCATTTCATCCACGCTGGATGCCTGGCCAGGCCGGCTGGTACAGTCGCCGTTTTCAATGGAGGGATCACATGCGAGTTCTGATCGGAGCAGTGGGGCTGGCGTTGTTGGCGGGGTGCGTGTCACCGGCGGACCTTGAGGAGAAGGGCCCTGTCCTTGATTCGCTCACGCAGAAATCGGCACGTGACTATTCGAAGTGCCTGACCCCCAAGTGGCAGGATCTCAATGCCCGAGTCGCATCGACTGAAACTGAGAATGGGTACCGCATTCGTTTGGATATCGATATGGTCGGCACGCCGGTAATGGCTCTTGTCGAGGAGGCCGCCGGAGGCGCCAAGGTGCGTGTGTACATCAGGAATAGCACCTGGTCCAACTGGGTAAGCGTTGCACGCAGCTGCATATGATCTAGTCCTGAAACATGAACCGCCTTCGGGCGGTTTTTTATTGCCTGGAGAAAAGCATGGCTGCAACAGCCGCTCATTATGAGCCAATGACTATAATCAAACTGTCTGGTCCTCTCGCCAGGCGATTCGGCAGAGTGCATCGCCGGCTTCTGGACGTAAGAAGCTTCAGAGATGCATGTAGAGCTCTCAGCGCCACGCTGCCTGGCTTTGATGAAGAAATAAAACGGCTAGATCGCCTGGGGATGAGGTTCGCCATTTTCCGTAATGGCCAGAACGTTGGGGAGAGCGAGTTCGACCGAGGTGGGGTGCGGGAAGTACGGATAGTCCCTATTGCCGAAGGACGCAAGCGCGGAGGGACTCTTCAAACAGTCATCGGGGCAGTCTTGATCGCGACTGCATTTGTGCTGTCCTTCACGCCTTTCGCCGGGGCATCTCCGTTCCTCTATCAGGCTGGCGCGGCCATGATGATTGGTGGCGTCATCCAGATGCTCAGCCCCCAAGCCAAGGGCCTGTCCCAAAGCGCTGCACCCGAAAACTTGGCGTCCTACGCCTTCGGCAGCGCTAAGAACACCACCGCCAGCGGCAACCCAGTCCCGATCTGTATCGGCGAGCGCCGATGGGGCGGGGCGATCATCTCTGCCTCCATTGAGGCACAAGACAAGGCCTAGGGCCGATTCAGCGTACAAACCGCCTCCGGGCGGTTTTTTGTTGCCCGGAGGAAAGCATGGGCCCGACAGATCACCTGGACATCACCGGCGCCAAGGGCGGCGAGAGCAAGCCGAAGTCACCCGTCGAGGCTCCTGACAGCTTGCAGTCGACGAACATTGCCAAGATTCTGCTGGCTGTGGGCGAGGGCGAGTTCGACGGTGTGCCGACCGACCGCGACATCTACCTCGACAACACGCCGATCATGGACGCCAGCGGCAACGTGAATTTCCCGGGCGTGAAGTGGGAGTGGCGTCCTGGCTCCGTTGAGCAGGACTACATCCAGGGCATCCCGTCGGTGGAGAGCGAGACCACAGTCAACGTCGAACTGCGCAGTGACAACCCGTTCACCCGGGCGCTGAGCAATACCCAACTGTCGGCCGTCCGCGTGCGAATGTCCTGGCCGCGCCTGGCCCAGCAGGACAGCAGCGGCAACACCAATGGCTACCGCATCGAGTACGCCATCGACATTGCCACCGATGGCGGCGCGTACGTCGAGGCTCACCTTGGGGCGGTGGACGGCAAAACTACAAACGGGTACCAGCGCTCGGTGCGGGTGAATTTGCCGGCGGCGACGTCCGGTTGGATGATGCGTGTGCGCCGAATCACCCCGAATGCCAACAGCGGCACTGTGGCCGACACGATGACCATCGCTGGCTACACCGAGATCATCGATGAGAAGCTGCGCTACCCAAACACCGCGCTGCTGTACATCGAATTCGACGCTCAGCAGTTCCAGAACATCCCGGCCGTGACGGTGAAGTGCAAGGCCAAGCGCTGGCCCGTGCCGACCAACTACGATCCGGTTACCCGCACCTACACCGGCGTGTGGGATGGCACCTTCAAGCAGGCCTGGACCAACAACCCAGCGTTCGCCACCTATGGCATCTGCGTGGAGGACCGTTTCGGCTTGGGCAAGCGCATCAAGTCCTGGATGGTCGACAAGTGGGAGATGTACCGCATCGCCCAGTACTGTGACCAGCTGGTGCCAAATGGGCAGGGTGGGCAGGAACCCCGTTACCTGTGCGACCTGAACCTGCAGGGCCGCGCGGAGGCCTGGACCCTGCTGCGCGACTTGTCTGCCATCTACCGTGGCATGGTGTACTGGGCCCACGGCTCGCTGTTCATGCAGGCTGACATGCCGCGTGCTCAGGACATCGACTACGTGTTCACCCGGGCCAACGTCATCGACGGTGAGTTCGTATACGGCGGTGCCGAGCGCAACACACACTACAGCCGGGCCTTGGTCAGTTACGACAACCCGGCCAACAACTACGACACCGACGTCATCCCCGTGACTGACCTGGCGCTTCAGCGCCGGTACCGGGATAGACCGGTGGAAATCTCGGCGATTGGCTGCACCCGCGCCTCCGAGGCCCAGCGCCGCGGTAAGTGGGCGCTGCTGAGCAACAGCCAGGACCGCACCGTCACCTTCAAGACCGGCATGGAAGGCCGTATCCCGCTGCCTGGCTATGTCATCCCTGTGGCGGATGAGCTGGTGGCCGGCCGCCCGAATGGTGGACGGATCTCCTCCGCAGCCGGTCGCGTGGTCACCATCGATCGCGACACGCCGATCAAGGCAGGTGACCGCTTGATCCTGAACCTGCCGAACGGCACCGCCCAGGCGCGCACCGTGCAGTCTGTGGTCGGGCGCGCGGTGACGGTGACGACTGAATACAGCGTGCAGCCAGAGCCCGAGCTTCAGTGGGCAATCGACTACGAAGACCTGGCGGTACAGCTTTTCCGCGTGCTGAAGACCACTCGCACTCAGGAGGGTGAGTACGAGATCACTGCGCTTGAGTTCAACCCAAGCAAGTTCGCAGCAATCGACACCGGCGCCAAGCTGGATGAGCGCCCGATCAGCATCATCCCGGTGACAACCGTGCAGCCGCCGGCCAGCGTGTCGCTGACGTCGGCCTACGCGGTGGACCAGGGTATCGGCGTCAACACGATGACGATCGCCTGGCCGGCAGTACAGGGCGCAGTCGCCTATGACGTCGAATGGCGGAAGGACAATGGCAACTGGGTTCGAATTCAGCGTACCGGTGCGACATCGGTCGATGTGGTAGGGATTTACGCGGGCGCTTACCTTGCCCGTGTGCGTGCAGTCAGCTCGTTCGACATTACCTCGATTTGGCGCGACTCCACGCTGACGCAACTGAAGGGAAAGGAGGGGCTTCCCCCCGCGATTGCATTCCTCATCACGACACCACTGGTATACGGGACTCGTCTGAGTTGGGGCTTTCCGGCTGGCGCCGAAGACACGGAGCGGACGGAGATCTGGCAGAGCGCGACGACCAGTCGCAACGACGCCACCAAACTCGGCGACTTCGCCTATCCGCAGGCTGAGCACGAAATCCACGGCCTTGCCGCGGGCGTTTCCTTCTTCTACTGGGCGCGCCTGGTGGATCGGAGCGGGAATGTCGGTCCATGGTATCCAACTGGTGTCGGGGTGAACGGCCAAGCCAGCAGCGACCAATCGGAATACGAGGAGTACTTCAAGGACAAGATCACCAATGGCGCTCTGTATCCGGAGCTGCGGGAAGAGATCGAATTGATCTCGGGCCCGCCCACACTGGAAGGCTCTGTGGCGCAGCGAGTTGCAGCCGAGGCGACGGCGCGCATCCAGGCGATCGACGCAGAGGCGGCGGCACGCGCTCAGGGCCTGCTGGCCGAGGCTCAGGCGCGTGGCACTGCCATCACCAGTGAGGCGCAGACTCGCCAGTCGGCCGATGCCGCCTTGGGCCAGCGCATTGATACTGTCACTGCCTCGGCGGGCGGTAACGCTGCTGCCATCCAGTCGGAGATCACCGCGCGCACCAATGCGGACACGGCTCTGGGGCAGCGGATCGACACCGTGGCGGCCAGCAGCGCGGCCAACTCGTCGGCAATCAGCAACGAGACCACGGCGCGAACCAACGCGGACGCGGCCCTGGCTTCGCAGATTGCAACGATCCGGGCCGAGTCTGGCGGGTTCGATTCGGCGCTCAACTATGGCTTTGGTTCGACGGTTGAAGGCTGGACGGGCTCACGCTGCACGCTCACTGTAGAAAACGGCCGCCTGGTTGCCGCAAATGACGGTACCGGCACTGCATATCTGAGCTCGCCAACGGTGTCGGTCAAGGGCAGAGACCACGACCGCGTCCGCTGCCGGATCACCCGGCGCGCGGGTTCTGGGTGGACTGGTCAGGTCACCTACACTACTGCCACTCATGCTTCGTCTACGTCCTACCGCAAGGTGATCCCGGATCCGGGGTTGGCGGTTGGGCAGACCGTGGTGCTTGAGTGGGACATGTCGCAGTTGACCAATGGTGGCAGCGACTGGTCGGACAGCACGATCACCAGGTTCTACCTGTGGCTCAGTCCCGGCGCTACCGATGTATTCGAGATCGACTGGATTGCCGTAGGCCAGATCGCACCGTCGGCTTCGGTGGCCTCGGTTGTGGATGAACGCACTGCCAGAATCAGTGGTGATGAGGCGAATGCCTCGGCCATCCTGGGCCTGAGCAGCAGCTTGCAGACCACAAACGGTAATGTGACGGCTGCGCAGCAGGCTGCCCAGGCGGCATCCGACAAGGCCGGTGGCAAAGGCGAGGTGATCTACAGTAGCACCGAGCCGGCAACGGACAAGCGCCTGGCGCAGAACCTGTGGATCGATACCGCTGGGGCGGCGAACACGCCAAAGCGCTGGACCGGGTCCGCCTGGGTTGCAGTGACCGACAAGGTGGCCACCGATGCAGCAGCAGCTGCCGCTAGCGCGCTCGCTCAAGTCGCGGCCAAAGCTGATGCCTCTGCCCTTCAGACGTTGCAAACCACCGTCACCAACCAAGGCAACACGCTGACCGCTCAGGGCACCTCGATCACTCAGATCAAGGCGTCTATCGGCCAGCAACCTGACAATCTGCTACGGCGTGGGAGTTTTGAAGATGGCCTGCTTGATCCTTGGGTGCCGGTCACGGGCGGTATTGATCCAACGATCACGGCTGTTGCCGCGCATCCTTCCGCAGGTAAGGCCATCACATTCTACAGCAACAGCTTCTGCGGCAACGCCTATTCCGTGCTCACAAAGGCTGGAGAGCAGTTCGATGTGTCGGCGGATATCTTCCGGAATTACATGACGGCAGGCCAAGCGGGCCACTTCCAAATGCAGTTTATCGACAAGGCGGGGGCTAGCCTTGGCTACTTCACAGCGTTTTCCTTCACTGCAGGGGGGCAGTTCCAGACATACACCGGACGCATTACCGCTCCAGCTGGCGCTGTTGCGGGGCGCTTCCTGACATTGATCACGCCGTCTGATGGCTCTGGGCGGACACTCTGGTGCAACATCGTGGCGAGGCGCGTCACCGCTGCAGATGCGGCAAACGCCGATGCAATCAGCACGCTTAGCAGCACGGTTACCCAGCAGGGCACAACGCTGACCAGCCAAGGGCAATCGCTGTTAAGCCTCACAAACCGCATGAGCGACGCCGAGGGCGTGAATAGCGCGCAGGCGTCGGCCATCAGCCAGATGGACACGACGGTCAAGCAGCAGGGTACTGCGATCACCGCGCAGGCCAGTCGCCTGGACGGGCTGTATGTCCAGGTGAATCCGGAAATGGAAGGGGACAGCTCCGGTCTGGCAGGCGCCACGGGTGGCCTGGTGGGTGTCTGGACTGAGCAGTCGGCCCGGGTCGAGGACGGCATTGCGATGGGGCGCCAGGTCGAAACGGTCCAAGCGCAGATGGGCCAGACCAATGCCTCTGTACAGCAGGTCAGCGAAGTCGTAGCTGGTGTCGATGGCAAGGTGTCGGCCATTTCTTCCTGGAAAACCGAGACGAATGCCAGCGGCAAAAAGGTGGCCACCGGCATCATTCAAGGAAGTGATGGGTCCGTTGGCGAGATTCTGCTGTCGGCCGACCGCGTGGCGATCATCAACGGCCTGAACGGGCAAGAGGCAAGCCTGTTCGTTTTCCAGAATGGTCAGCTGTTCTTGAACTCGGCATTGATCAACCAAGCCTTCATCCAGGAGCTGATCATGGGTATGAGTATTCGTTCTCAAGCACTCAACTCACAGGGCCTGCCACTGCTGGAAATCAACTTCGCTGCGGGCACGTTCACGCTGCGAGGCCAGGATGCCAACGGTTCGACACTGCTCAACAACGGAGGCCTCTATGTGTATGACGCCAATGGCACCGAGCGTACGGCAGTGGGGAGACTTACCTGATGGCTGACCTGTATGGACTCCGGGCGCGCGATGCGTCCGGGGTTATCACCTTGGACACCACCATCACCTCGGTGCGGTCGCTGAAAATGATGCAGGTCGCTGGCAATGGAGCGTTCGACCAGTACATCTCAATTCCCGAGATTCAGGCGCAGTCGTTCGTGGTGGTTGATGCGCTGTATAACGGGTCAGATCTCACTTACACCCCGCCGGCCTGGGCCACTCCGGGTCAGCTGCAGCTACGGCAGCCCGGGACTCTGACTTGGCAGGTAATGATCTTGTCGCAGGGCGGTGAGCCGTTCGCCGCCCCGGGCAGTTATGGTATCCGGGCTTCCAATAACAGCATCCGCACCCAGATTGACTCAGTCAACCAGGTGTTGACGGTTCGCTACAGCGGAGGCTTGAACATCGGCTTTCAGGGGCCGGGAAGTGCGAATCAGATCCAGTATGGAACTGTGACCTTTCCGCAGCCGATTACCACCTATGAGCGGCCGCTGATCTTCCTGAATGCCGAAAATTACATGATGGTT
Source organism: Pseudomonas sp. s4 (assembly GCF_046764235.1). Lineage (NCBI taxonomy): Bacteria > Pseudomonadati > Pseudomonadota > Gammaproteobacteria > Pseudomonadales > Pseudomonadaceae > Pseudomonas > Pseudomonas sp. s4. The sequence continues at coordinate 2,149,066 of NZ_CP177209.1, forward strand.
GGCAACTTCTTTATGACAGGGGCGCCGGGCAATTGGACTGGCTTCCGCATCAAGGCATACAACAATCAGGCGGCGCACGGCGACACTGCGCTTTACCCGATGATGATCAAGTGGTTCTGTGCGAGCTACATGACGCCAAACACCGCAGTCGATATGTACGGCGCCTCTGTTCGTGATGCCTCTGGTAATCGCACGTTCGTAACGACAGCCAATCTTGCATTGCTGAACAGTCAGCCAGCGAACAATTCGTTCGTCAACGCTGGCGCGCCCATTACCGGGGTGAGCTACTACGCCTCGTCAGCCCAGATGGGGTGGACGGGAAATTACAGCGACTATGTCCTGGCCAATGCGCTGTTCTCCTGCACCAGCATTGGTCAAACCACTCAGCCTATTCGGGCAAATTATGGCGGCTTCCTTCCTGGTAGGCGTGATGTGCTCCAAATGTATTGCGAGAATTTCGATGGCGTTAACCCGCTGAGCGTGAATGGTCGAACGCTATTCGCGTCTCGCCCAATGAAGCCTATTTAAGGAAGCGACATGGCAAAACAAGTAATTAACCTCGGAACGGCTCCTAGCGGCGCCGGTGGAGACGACCGCCGGAGCGCCTGGCTGAAGGCAATCGCAAACTTCGATGAGCTGTACAACTTCCTTGCGGGATCTGCCAACGCTGCCGGGCTGCCAGCTAGCTTGGCGGCGGCTATCACTGCAGCTGGGGGGTATGCAAAATCGAACATTGTAGGGGCGGTCGGCCAGGCGGGAGGCGTGCCCAGTGGTGCCGTCATTGAGCGGGGATCTAACTCCAATGGCAACTACGTCAGATACGCGGATGGCACGCAAATTTGCTGGCACTCGGTTAACGTTGGAGCTGTTGATCACCCCAGCTTGATTGGGCCGCTGTACTACTCAGCGATCACGGGGGCGAGACCTTTCCCGATAGCATTCTCGGCGGTTCCAATCTGTGAGATGAGCTTGCGCTCTGTCTCTGGAGGCACGGTGATGATGACCGAAGCTGCGGCTGCAACGGCCTCAGCCTCAAAGACGCTGTACAGCATCGCGCCCACCGCGGGATCCCGCACCCTGGTAATTGAATATATCGCTATAGGACGGTGGTATTGATGATCATCAAGCTTTCTCCTGTCCGCTCTGACTTGGAGCTGACCGTGTACAAGCAAGGCGACAGCCTCACTATCAACGGGCTGACCCTGGACCTCTCGCCGCTCCCTGACGGCGCGACCATTCCTGCCGCTGCAACGGGTTGCGAATGGATCATCGATCAAGTTGCTCGGATCAATGGTCAGCTGACGTTCAGCCTGAGCCTGCCACATGGGCCCGACGCCCCAGAGGCTGCCCGTTTCCCGGCTGACATTGCCGACCCGGCAAATGGCAAGGTCGCGCTGCCAATCCCTGACGCCCTGCTGCCATCGCCGAGCCGAGGCTATGCAGCCATTGATTGGGGGCAGGTGGTGACTGCCGAGGATCAGGCCCAAGCAGCGATTCAGCAAAAGCGCGATGTCGCCATCGCTGAAGTTGCTCAGCGGCGGATGGTGGCAGACGCGGCTATCGCGCCGCTGCAGGATGCTGTTGATCTGGAGGACGCCACCGCAGAAGAGGCCGAGACGCTCAAGGCCTGGAAGCGGTACCGAGTTGCCCTGAGCCGGTTGCCTGAGCAGGCCGGCTACCCCGACGAGATCGACTGGCCCGCATTGCCGGCCTGACCAAACACTGCAGCTCACCCAACCGCCACCTGGCGGTATTTTTTTGCCTGGAGAAAACCTATGCCGTTCATCGTCATCAACACCAGTAACAACTTCGATCCCATTCACCAGAACGAATACCCCACGGAACAGGATGCGGATGCCGCAGCTCGCAAGCTGCTGGAGGAGCAGCCAGCTGCGATCGTGCGCACCGCCCAGGTAATCAAGCGTTACTCCGCTAAGGTCACCGTGTCCGTGGAGGAAGTTGAAGGTCAACCAGTACAGGAGGTCACTGAATGACTACTCCCCGCGGTGTGCGCAACAACAACCCCGGCAACATCGATTTCAACCCCCGCAACTCCTGGCAGGGCCAGCTCGGCGTGGAGGTTGGCGTGGCCAAGCCGCGCTTCGCCCGTTTCGACTCGCCCGAGAACGGCATCCGCGCCCTGGGCAAGCTGCTGATCAACTACCGCGGCAAGGACGGCATGCCCGGGGTGGGCGGGAAGGGCATCGATACGGTGCTGGAGACCATCAACCGCTGGGCGCCGAGCAACGAGAACGACACCCAGGCCTATGCCGGCGCCGTGGCCAAGCGCCTTGGCGTGCGCACCACTGATCCGATCAACATCAAGGACCCGGCCACGCTGCGCGGGATGGTGGTGAGCATCATCATCCACGAGAACGGCGGCAACCCGTACAAGGCAGAGGTGATCGACGAAGGCATTCGGCGGGCGCTGGCATGACCTGGCTGGGCGCGGTACCAGCCTGGTGCTGGTGGCTGATCGCTCTGGTTCTGGTCGCTGGCGGGCAGCAGTACCGGGTTGTGCTTGCCGATGGAGAAGCCACAGAGGCACGCAAGGAACTGTCCGACTACCGCCTGGAGGTTTCCGAGCGGGACCGGCGCGCAGCCGCTCAGGCAAGAACCGAAGAACAGCGCCGCCAAACCGTGGCGGACGAGGAGGGTGAGAGTGCACGCAAGAAACTGGAACTGGCCCAAGGCCGCGCCGCTGATGCTGAGTCTGCTTCTGACGGGCTGCGCGGCGAGATCGCCAGACTGCGAGCCGGCCACCGAGCCACCTGCGGTGCCATTGCTGCCCAGCAGCGCCAGGCAGGAACCTCTGCCGTCGTGGTGCTCGGGGGATTGCTTGAGGAAGCTGACCGAATGGCGGGAGACCTCGCGACAGCGCTTGAGCGAAGCCGAATAGCCGGGCTGGCCTGTGAGGCGATCATTAGCGGAATGCATGCTAAGTCGAAACGCTAACCCACTGGTGATCATTACCAGTCCAGCAGAGCCGCCAGTAGATTTATTTTTCTAGATGAGATAAATGGTCAAGATGTGGCAATAGGACATCACCAAAGGCGGGGTAAATGTGGCAAAAATCATAATCGATGGAAACACGATGATAGGTGTTTCCACAGGCTTAAGCATTCCAGCGAACTCCTCGGCAATCGTGGATTTCACAAACAACAAGCTCATTGGAGTGCAGACGGCCATCCTTGAGCGGGACGAGCCAGGGCTATTAGAGAGCCTTGGGCTGCCGGCCGACACACCGACCGAGCTTGTGATTGAGGTGTTGAGGGCTATCAAAGAAAGAAAAATCGACACAGCCGAGGAGGGGGCGTCCTACCTAAAAGAGTCGAAGCTGTGGACCTACATCGAGCGGTCATCCAACTCTGCCTCGGTAATCGGAGCGATTGTCTCGTTCGCGTCGGCAGTCATCGGAATCCCTCCGACCTGGTAAATCGATGGCTGGCTTTGGCGACCAGTTGCTATTGCCAGGCGTCTAGAGGAGGCTGTACGGTGCTGTATCGATATACAGTATTCGGTGCAGCATGTACTTCCTCCTCGTTCGCCGCCGCGTGAATGGCGTGGCCATTCCTTCCGATCAGCTCAGGAAGATCCAGCCCCTGCGGGCCGACATCCACATCGGTGACCACCATAGTGGGCCGCTGGGCCGGGTTTCGACCCAGGCATGGGTGTTCAACCCGTCCCCCGGGCCTGACATCATCCCCCGGTTGCACGACGCCAAGCTCAATGGCATGGCCCAGCTCGGGATCAACATCAACGGTGTCGAGGAAATCGACGGTGTGCTGTACGCCCAGTCGTGGTGGTGCCGGGCGGTGGGCAGTTATGGCGACTGACCTGCCGCAGGCCTGGCTGGCCGAACTGGACGATCAGGTCGCCCTGGTCGAAGACCCGGATGGCCGCGCGGCCGTGCTCAGTGAGATGGCCTATGCCGCGCACCAGCGGCAGGAAATCGACGAGGGTGACCTGGCGGACATGCTTGAACTGGCAGAGGCGGCCAGGCTGTGGGCGCTCCAAGGGAACGAGTGATTAAGCCACCAATCAATCCTTTGGTGGCAGCACCATGTCGGCCCAGGCCTGCATCATGTCGCGGCGCTGCTCTATATATGTGGCGTGGTTGTACACATCACGGATGGCGCTGCTGTCGGCGTGGGCTAGCTGGCGCTCGATCCAGTCCTTGTTGTAGCCACGGCTGTTCATCTCCGTGGAAAACAGGTGCCGGAAACCGTGGGGCGATTGCCGCCCTGTATACCCGCAACGGTCCAGCAGGTTTACCGCGTAATTGATGCCAATCGGCCGTACGGCATCGGATCGGTTGGGGAACACGTATTTCATCCCGCCCGAGATCGGCAGCATCGAGCGCAGCAGTTCGACGGCCTGGCGCGACAGCGGGACCACGTGATCGCGGCGCATCTTCATCTTGCTGGCAGGGATGGACCAAGTCGCTGTGTCGAGGTCGATTTCCGCCCACTCGGCTTTGCGCACCTCTGCCGGCCGGCAAGCAGTGAGGATCAGCAGCTTGGTGGCACACTGCAGTTGCAGGCCTGACTGGCTTTCCTCAATCGCCTTGATGATGGTCGGCATTTCCGAGAAGGCGAGGAACGGCCGATTTTTGTGCGGCGCCATTTTCTCAGTGACAGTGTGCATTTCCGCCGTGGGGTTGTTCTCGATCATGCCGGTGGCGATCGCATACCGAAAAACCTGACCCATCCATTGCCTGGTCTTGACGGCAGTGGTCACCGACCCGCGACGTTCAATGCGGCGAATCAGCGTGATCACATCGGACCGCTTGATCGAATCGATCTGGCGCAGGCCGAACGCCGGCAGTACATCCAGCTCCATGGCATTCGAAATGATCTTGACCGACGATTCGGTCAGGCTTCCCTTCCTGAATTCCAGCCACTCGTCGTAGACGCGGCGGAATGTCCTCTCCTGGGCGCCAAGGCGCTCTGTCTTCTTCATCCTCCTTGATTCGCGCGGGTCTGTTCCCTGCGCTACCTCTTCGCGCGCCTCATCCCTCCGCGCACGCGCCTCCTTCAAACCGATTTCCGGGTAAGTCCCGAGCGAAATCCTGGCCTGCTTGCCGAGCCAGGTGAACCTGAAATGCCAGCTCTTCACGCCTGTGTCAGCGATGTACAGAGAGAGCCCGAGCGAGTCTGCAAGGGTGTAGCCCTTTTCCCGGGGCTTGGCCTGCCTGGCCGCGGTGTCCGTGAGTGCCACTAGTACATTGCCTCTCGCTGGTCTGTTGGATGTACTGGATGATGTACTAGCTTTTTGGGATTGGGAAGGTACAGAGTGGTACGCGGCGATACGCCAATGACGCCGTATTCAGGGCGTCATGGCTGTTTGTGGTATCGCTCGGTTTTCGGCGGGAATCCACTGTGGAATCCTTGAAGATTTCCACGCTGTCATAACTCTATGTGAATCAAGAATGCGCGCAGTCTACCAGCATGGCCGCTACAAGGCTTGCAGGCGTTCATGCAACCGCCCGGTGGCAATCAGCTCCAGCAGCTCGTCGCCCAGCCGCTGGCTCTCGGCAATGGCCTTGTACCAGTAGCGCTTGCGGCCAGGCGCATCGCCCATGAAACGCTTGAAGTCATTGCGGTCGGGTAGCTTGCCGTAGGGCAGGGCAGCCAGGTACTGCGGCGAGGGCGTCATCAGCAGCACGTTCTGCAGGCGGGTGGCATCGCCCTTGCGCCAGGGCAGGGCCTTGTCGAACCAGCCGGGTACGACCTTGTCGGTGAAGTGCGGGTACAGCACCAGGTCGCCGCCGCGGTAGGGCAGGTCGAGGTGGTAGTCGAGCAGGCCGCCGTCGCGGTAGGTGCCTGCACCTGCACCAGGGATGTCTTTCACGCCTTCCATGACCATGGGGATGGAGCCCGAGGCAAGCAGGGCATGGCGCAGGTTGGCCAGGTCCAGCGGCAGGCAGCGCGAGGGGAAGTCGGTCAGTGCGTCGAGCGGCGGCGTGGCGCGGCCGTCGTGCAGGATGACGCGCTCGAAGTGCCGTGCCAGGCGCGAGCGGCCGAGCAGGTTGCTGGCGATCACCGAACCCAGGCCGAGGCCCAGGCGGCCCCGATGGTCGTGGGCGAGCTGGCCATGGCTCTTCACCACCAGGATGTTCAGGCGATAGTGCGGGTTGGCCAGCAGCTGGCTGTCGCGGCCTTGCAGCAGGTCATCGAGCATGTGTTGGCAACTGCGGCTGATTTCGGCCGGGGTGACGCCCTTGGCGAAATCCTGCTCGGTGTACAGTTCGCCCAGGCGACGGATGCCTGCGACCGGGTCGTCGAGGCAGGCACTGGCAAAGCGCCAGGCGCCGATCGAGGCGCCGATCAGCGCACGTTGGCGTGGCGCCGACGGCAGCCACTCACCGAACAGCGCCAGGTCCAGGCCCTGGATGCCCAGCGGCTTCGGCCCGCCAGCCGCACCCGGCAGCACACCGACATCGGCCGCCTGCAGGCCGCGCTCGCGGACCTGCCGCAGGGCACGTTGGCCGGCCTTGAAGGTGAGGGCGGGGTATTTGATGTGAATGGCGCTCATGGCGGATCTCTTGGGCAGCAGGCGGTCATTATAAGGCTTCATGCGAATACCCTGTGGGATCGGGTTCACCCGCGAAGCATGCAACGTGGTGTATGGCACCGGCTGCACCGGTGTTCGCGGGCCAGCCCGCTCCCACAGTGACCGCGCAGGATTCGGTGATGGCGAGACAGCAGCCTGACCTGCGCTATCATGGCGCCAGTTGTTTTCAGGTTGAATTAAGGACCGGTGGTTAATCTTAACCCCGTAGACAACTTGCACAGTTCTCAGGAGAGAAGAACGATGAAACGCATGACTGCCCTGTTCACCGTAGCCGCCGCCCTTGCCCTGGGCGCCCATTCCGCCATCGCCAAGGATGTGCAGCCCGACGAAGTGGTCAAGCTGGTAAATGCCAAGACCGTCAAGTCGCTGGATGAACTCAAGGCCGCCGCCGTGGCCAAGCACCCAGGAGCCACCGTCACCGACTCGGAACTTGAAGATGAGTACGGTCGCTACGTCTACAAGGTCGAGCTGCGCGACACGCAGAACGTCGAATGGGACGTGGCGCTGGACGCCAAGACCGGTGAAGTGCTGAAGGACGAGCGGGACAACTGATGATCCACCTACTGCGGCCGGCGCGCTACTTCGCGCTGGCGCTGCTGGCCGTGTGTTCCCTGGCCGTTGCCCGAGACCTCGATCAGGACGAAGCCCTGGAACTACGCCAGAAGGGCATCATCCTGCCGCTCGAGCATCTGCTGGAAACCGCCCTGGGGCGTCACCCCGGGGCGCGCCTGCTGGAGGCCGAGCTGGAAGAAGACGACAATCGCTACGAATACGAAGTCGAGTTGCTGACAGCTGAAGGCGTGGTGCGCGAGATCAAACTCGATGCCAGCAGCGGTGCCCTGCTAAAAGACGAGGAAGACGACTGAATGCGCCTGTTGCTTGTCGAGGACAATGTACCGTTGGCCGATGAACTTACCGCAGGCCTGCAGCGCCAGGGCTACGCCGTGGACTGGCTGGCCGATGGCCGCGACGCGGTGTACCAGGGCCAGAGCGAACCCTACGACCTGATCATCCTGGACCTTGGCCTGCCGGGCCTGCCGGGCCTGGAGGTGCTGGCCCAGTGGCGTGCCGCCGGCCTGGCCACGCCGGTGTTGATCCTTACTGCCCGTGGCTCGTGGGCCGAGCGTATCGAAGGGCTGAAGGCCGGGGCGGATGACTACCTGAGCAAACCCTTTCACCCCGAAGAGCTGCAGCTGCGCATCCAGGCGTTGTTGCGCCGTGCCCGTGGCCTGGCCAACCAGCCGACGCTGGAAGCGGCCGGCCTGCACCTGGACGAAAGCCGGCAGTGCGTGAACCGTGACGGCGTGGATATCCAGCTGACCGCCGCCGAGTTCCGCCTGCTGCGCTACTTCATGCTGCATCCGCAGCAGATCCTGTCCAAGAGCCACCTGGCCGAGCACCTCTACGACGGTGAAACCGAGCGCGACTCCAACGTGCTGGAAGTGCACGTCAACCACTTGCGACGCAAGCTGGGCCGCAGCGTCATCGAGACCCGCCGCGGGCAGGGCTACATCTACGCCGGGAGCGCCGCGTGAAGTCGATCCAGGCGCGCCTGAGCCTGGGCCTGGTGGCGGTGCTGGTGGTGGTCGGCCTGGTGCTTGCGCAGCTGACCCTGTGGTTGTTCGAGGTCGGCCTGCAGCGCTACCTGGAGAATGGCCTGCGCAAGGAAAGCGAAAACCTGCTGGTGGCCCTGGTGCGCGGGCCTTCGGGCCTGCAGCTGGATGAGCGGCGTATCTCGGCCGCCTACCAGCGGCCGTTTTCCGGCTATTACTTCCGCATCGATTTCGATAAAGGCACCTGGCGTTCCCGGTCGTTGTGGGATCTGGACATGCCCAAACCCGCCGCGCCGGGCCTTTCCGACAGCCACGAACTCGGCCCGGAAGGCCAGCAACTGCTTGCCCTGCGTGCCGACTACCGGCGCCTGGGCCAGGACATCTCGATCAGCGTGGCACAGGATTATTCACCGGTACGCGAAGGTTTCCGGCGCCTGCAGCAGATCGGCCTGGGCATGGGCCTGGTGGCGCTGATCCTGGTGCTGGTGTTGCAGCGCATCACCGTGACCCGCTCGCTGCGGCCGCTGGAGCGGGCACGCCAGCAGATCGCCCAGTTGCAGCAGGGCCAGCGCTCGCAGCTGGATGCCGAAGTGCCCAGCGAACTGGCGCCGCTGGTGGGGCAGATCAACCACCTGCTGAGCCATACCGAAGACAGCCTGCGCCGCTCGCGCAATGCCCTGGGCAACCTGGGCCATGCATTGAAGACGCCGCTGGCGGTGTTGCTGAGCCTGGCCTCCAGCGAGCGCCTGAAAGACCTGCCGGATGTTCGCGCGCAGATGCGCGAGCAACTGGAGCAGATTCAGCAGCGCCTGGCGCGTGAGCTGAACCGTGCGCGCCTGGCGGGGGATGCGCTGCCTGGCGCGCAGTTCGACTGCGACGTCGAGCTGCCGGGGCTGCTGGGGACGCTGGGCATGATCCATGGCGAGGGCCTGCTGCTGGCCAGGGATGTGCCGCCCGGGCTGCTGCTGCCTTGGGACCGCGAGGACATCCTGGAGCTGCTCGGCAACCTGCTGGACAACGCCTGCAAGTGGGCCGACAGCGAGGTGCGGCTGGGTATCGCGCCGAGTACCGATGGCTACCAGGTGTGGGTCGATGATGATGGCCCCGGTATCCCCGAGGGCCAGCGGCAGCAGGTGCTGGAGCGCGGCTCGCGGCTGGACGAGCAGGTAGACGGGCACGGGCTGGGGTTGGGCATCGTGCGCGATATCGTCGAGGCCTGGGGCGGGCGCCTGGCGCTGCTGGATAGCCCGTTGGGCGGCTTGCGGGTAAGCATCGACTTGCCGCGCAAGGCTCGGTAATGCCGGGGCCGCTTTGCGGCCCATCGCCGGCAAGCCAGCTCCCACAGGTACAGCGTTGCTCTCGAGGTTGTCGCTGTACCTGTGGGAGCGGCCTTGTGTCGCGAAAGGGCCGCAAAGCGGCCCCAGGATTGATGCGCAACAGTTGAAATTGCTGGGGCTGCTTTGCAGCCCTTTCGCGACACAAGGCCGCTCCCACAGGGAGCGCGCCAACTTTTAGAATTTGAGCAAGACAGTTGCTCCCACGCCGCTCGCATCGACCTCAAGCCATGTGCAGGGCCCTGTGGGAGCTGGCTTGCCGGCGATGGGCTGCAAAGCAGCCCCATTGTGGGAGCCGACAAGCATGACCCCGTGGGCCATATCACCACTGCAAAAAAATTGCAGTACAGCCGCATTTTTTTGAATTAGCCCAATCTCACCCCACCCGGCAAAATTCCCCCACGAAACCCTGTGGTTTCCATCTCTCCACGGACGGAGCCCCTTGTGCTATTGCGACCGCAATACGAGGCCCAGGCCACCTCGGCTGGGCTTTCTTTTTAACCAGAAAAAACTACAGATTCCGATTACCTACATGCCTGCCTCGCGTTTCGAAAGTCGTTTGCAGCGGCTGTTGCCAGCGCCCCTGAATATTCCCCCCAAAGAATGGTTGCGTGCCGGTATCGGCGCGTTGTTCGGCCTGTTCCTCGCCGGCTGGCTGACCAGCATGGCCTACGGCCCCAGCATTGCCTTGCACCTGCTCGGCCCGCTGGCGGCTTCGGCCGTGCTGGTGTTCGCCGTGCACTCCGGCCCGTTGGCCCAGCCCTGGCCGGTGCTGGGCAGCTACGCCCTGGCCGGCGCGGTCGGCCTGGCCATGCGCCAGGGCTTCGGCCCGGAGCTGTGGGTGGCCGCTGCAGCCCTGGGTATCTCGATTCTGGTGATGTGCCTGCTGCGCTGCCTGCACCCGCCAGGCGGCGGGGTGGCGGTGAGCGCGGTGCTGGCCGACCCCGGGCTTACCGCCATGGGCGACCACCTGCTGGAGCCGGTGCTGCTCAACGCGCTGATCCTGGTAGCGGTGGCGATCCTCTACAACCACCTCACCGGCGTGCGCTACCCGAAAGGCGCGGTGCCGCGCAAGGACCTGCACCACACCCATGACCCGCTGCCCAGCGAGCGGGTCGGCATCCGTGGGGAAGACCTGGACCAGGCTCTGGAAGAACTGGGCGAGTTCGTCGATGTCACCCGTGACGAACTGGAGCGCATCATCCTGGCCACCGAGCAACACGCCCTGCAGCGCAGCCTCGGCGGCATCACCGCGGCCTCGGTGATGTCCCGCGACGTGCAGTTCGCCACGCCCGACACCACCCTGGAGCAGGCCTGGAAACTGCTGGCCAGCCACCACCTCAAAACCCTGCCGGTGCTGCAGCAGGGCAAGCTGGTGGGAGTAGTCAGCCTCAGCGATCTGGTCGGCCCGGCCATGCAGCGTGGCCGCTTCAGTTGGCGTGGGTTGTTCGGCCGCAAGACGGTGCGCATGGAGCAGGTGATGAGCCGCCGGGTAATCAGTGTCAGCAGCCAGCACCCGCTGGAGCGCTTGCTGCCACTGCTGTGCGAACAGGGCCTGCATTGCCTGCCGGTGCTCGATGCCGACCAGTTGGTGGGGGTGATCACCCAGACCGATCTGATCGCCGGCCTCAAGCGCCAGTTGCTCAGCGAGGCCGAGGCTTCAGATAAGCGGGTCCCAGCGTTGTGACCAGTCGCTGGCGCCGGCGGCCACCAGCCGGCGCAGGATGGCGAAGGCCTGCTGCAGGGCTTCGCTGTCGCGTTTACGCGGGTACACCAGGAAGGTCGGGTAGGTGAATTCCGGCGCCTGCGGTACCCGCTCGAACACCCCGCTGTCCAGATAGGCCTGCACTACCCGCGTTCGGAAGTAGCCACTGCCGCCCTGGTCGAGTATGAACTGCAAGGCCAGCGGGCCCAGGTTGAAGCTCAGCGCCGGGCGCGCGCAGTCGGGCAGGGCGGCATCGTGCTGGCGACGGAAGGCTTCGCCCCAGTCGATATAGATGTACGGGTCCGGCTGGGCGACCCGGCGCACACGGATCAGCTTCTCCTCCATCAACTGCTCCACCTGCAGGCCCGGGCCGTAGGTCGGCTGGTAGACCAGCGCGGCATCCAGCAGGCCCATCTCGACCTTGCGCAGCAGCGATTCGCCGTCGCTCACCTCGCTGCGGATGGCATGTTTAGGCAGCTCGCGGTGCAGGGCACTGACCCAGTCGAGCAGCATCGGGTTGCCCAGGCTCACCTCAGCGCCCACGTGCAGCACTTGCTGGCAGCCTTGGGGCAGCGGGAGGTCGCGGCGCGCCGCTTCCCAGGTTTGCACCATCTGGTTGGCATAACTGACGAATGCCTCGCCGTCGCTGGTCAGGCTGGCGCCGTTGCGGCTGCGCACGAACAGCTGGCAGCCCAGTTGCTGCTCCAGGCGCTGCACCCGCGCGGTGATCGCCGTCTGTGACACGAACAGGCGTTCGGCGGCGGCGACCAGGCTGCCGCAACGCACGATTTCCAGAAAGGTACGGGCCTGATCGATGTCCATGAGCTGCTCGGTGGCTGAAGGGGTGGCCTATTCTAGAGGCTTTGCACCGTTATGGGGCGTTTTTGCGTTGTCTGCAAATTTGCAGGTCGGTTGTGACTTTAGTCCCATGGCGGCGCGGGTGTAGCGGTCCATACTCAAGTTTCGCCCTTCAATAACAACAAGTACCGGGTTTCTTTCGATATGAGCTACCAGCACAGCTACGCCCATTCCATTTCCGACCCTGCCGCTTTCTGGGCGGAGCAGGCCGCGCACCTGGCCTGGCACCGCAAGCCGGCCCTCACGCTGCAAGAAAATGCCGACGGTACCCACCGCTGGTTTGCCGATGGCCGCCTGAACAGCTGCTACCTGGCCCTCGATCACAAGATCGAGCAGGGCCGTGGCGAGCAGCTGGCGCTGATTTACGACTCGCCGGTGACCGGTGTGCAACAGGCCTACACCTACCACCAACTGCGTGACGAGGTGGCGCGCCTGGCCGGTTTGTTACGCCAGTTGGGGGTGAACAAGGGCGATGGCGTGATCATCTACATGCCCATGGTGCCGCAGGCGGCCATGGCCATGCTGGCCTGCGCGCGGATTGGCGCAGTGCACTCGGTGGTGTTCGGTGGCTTTGCCGCCAACGAACTGGCCTTGCGCATCGACGATGCCCGGCCGACGCTGCTGCTGACGGCGTCCTGCGGGCTGGAGTTCGACCGGGTGATCGAATACAAGCCGCTGGTCGATCGTGCCCTGCAACTGGCCCGCCACCAGCCGCGCAACGTGCTGGTGCTGCAGCGCCCGCAGGCGCGTGCCCAGCTGCAGCCAGGCCGCGACCTGGACTGGCAGGCGGCATTGGCCAAAGCCGAGCCGGTGCCACCGGTGGAACTGGATGCGGGTGATCCGCTTTACATCATGTACACCTCTGGCACCACCGGCAAACCCAAGGGCATCGTGCGGGAAAACGGCGGCAATGCCGTCGCGCTGTGCTACGCCATGCGCCATATCTACGGCATGCAGGCCGGCGATGTGTGGTGGGGCATATCCGACGTGGGCTGGGTGGTTGGCCATTCGCTGATCGTCTATGGGCCGCTGATGAGCGGCTGCACCACGGTGTTCTACGAAGGCAAGCCGATCCGCACCCCGGATGCCTCGGCCTACTGGCGGGTGGTGGAGCAATACAAGGTCAACGCATTGTTCTGCGCCCCTACGGCCATGCGCGCCATCCGCAAGGAAGACCCTGAGGGCGAGCTGATCCGCAAGCACGACCTGAGCTCGCTGCGCCAGTTGTTCCTGGCTGGCGAGAAACTGGATTCCAGCACCCACGAATGGCTGGAACGGGTCAGTGGCAAGCCGGTGCACGACCATTGGTGGCAGACCGAGACCGGCTGGCCGGTCACCGCGCCCTGCGTAGGGCTGGAAGGCAGTGCGGCGAAGCCCGGGTCGAGCAACCGGGCGGTGCCGGGCTATCACGTGCGCGTGCTGGATGACGAGGGCAACCTGCTGGGGCCGAACCACCAGGGCTCGATCGTCATCGCCCTGCCATTGCCGCCCGGGTGCAGCCAGACGCTTTGGGGCGACCACGAGCGTTACCTGCAGGCTTACCTGCGGACTTACCCGGGGTATTACCACACGGGTGACGGTGGCTACCTGGACGATGACGGCTTCGTCTACATCATGGGGCGCACCGATGACGTGATCAACGTGTCCGGGCACCGGCTGTCCACCGGCGAGATGGAAGACCTGGTGGCACGCCACCCGGCGGTCGCCGAGTGCGCGGTGATTGGCGTGCATGACGAGATCAAGGGGCAGGTGCCGTTGGCGCTGGTGGTGCTCAAGGACGGCGAGGGCATTGCCGAGGCGCAGTTGCTGGTGGACCTGGTGGGCAGCGTGCGCGAGGAGATTGGCGCGTTGGCGTGTTTCAACCGGGTGCGGTTGGTGAAGCGACTGCCCAAGACCCGCTCCGGGAAGATTCTGCGGGCGGTGCTGCGCAAGATTGCCGACGGGCAGGATTATGTGCCGCCTTCGACCCTGGATGACCCGGCGGTGCTGGGGGAGATCGAGGCGGTGCTGGCGGACTTGCCCAGGGCTGGCTGAGGGTTTGACCTTGCTGGCCTCTTCGCGGGTAAACCCGCTCCTACAGGGATGTCGCAGGCCTTGAGAACTGTGCAATACCTGTGGGAGCGGGCGTGCCCGCGAAGAGGCCGGCCCGGGCAAAGCAGTTCTAGGGTCCTACCTGATGCAGCTGCCCCAACCGGCTGCGCGTACGCATCAGGTCGGCAAGCGGCCCGCCCAGGCTTTCTTCCAGTGGCCGCTTGCCGATCACCAGCACCTGCCGGTCCTGGTCATACAGCACATCCACCAGGTTGACGAAGCGCTGCTGCGCCGCCAGGGAACATTCCGACAAGTCATCCAGCCCATCGATGATCCACTCATCGTATTGCCCGGCCAGCACCAGGTAGTCGATCACTGCCGTGGCCTTTTCGCACAGGTCGTCGAAGCCCAGCACCACCCGCCGGCCGTCCACCGCCAGTGCGCGCAGCGGGCGCTTGTTCACTTCCAGCATCACCGGCTGCGGCTCGGGCACATTCAGCGCCTGGCGCTGCGCTGCATTGCCCGGCCAGACATAGTGGCCCCGGGTAAAGCGCTGATGTTCGCGGTTGGCCGGCAGGCTGCGGAAATCGGTATCGCCCCCCACTTCCAGCACTTCCATCGCGCTGTTGATCAGGCGGATCACCGGCAGGAAGCGCTCGTGGTACAGCGGGTTGGGCAGCAGCCCTTCGGGTGCATAGTTGGACGTCACCAGCAGGAATACGCCACGGCTGAACAACGCATTGAACAGCCGCGTGAGCAGCATGGCATCGCCAATGTCGTGCACATGGAATTCGTCGAAGCACAGCACCTGGCAATCACCCACCAGCTCGTCGAGGGTCGCGCCCAGTGCATCATCCAGCGCCCGGTGGCGGTGCATGCCCTGGTGCAGGCGGGCAAAGAAGTCATGGAAGTGCAGGCGCAGCTTGGCCTGCACCGGCACGGCCTGGAAAAAGCCGTCGAGCAGCCAACTCTTGCCACGGCCCACCGAACCGTACAGGTACAGGCTGCGTGGCTGGCCTTGTTCGAGCTGCGCCAGCTGTTCGGCCATGCAGTGGATTACCCGGCGTTGGCCGTCGCTGAGTTGGTAACCGCGGCTGTGCGCCTTGTCCTCGAACCAGCCGAGCAGTTCGCTCTGGTTGGCGGCGGCGCCGCGCAGGCGTTGGCCAAGCTGGCGTAGCGGGGTAGGGATCCAGGCAGGCAAAAGCAAAGCTCCTTGGGCGATGGCAGGGCAGGGTGCAGCTTGCCCGAGGGCAGCCATTTTGACTAATACAGAAAGTGCGCGGCAATCATCGCCTGACGAGATAGGTTCGCCATGCAGGCGTACAGTAAAGGCTGGAACCGGTGCGAGGAGGGGCGAGCATGCACGCCGACTTTGATCTGCAGCGCTTCGTAGAGGCGCAGAACCCTGTGTATGACCAGGTGATGCAGGAGCTGCAGGCCGGGCGCAAGCGCAGCCACTGGATGTGGTACGTGTTTCCCCAGCTCGATGGCCTGGGCCACAGCGCCATGGCCGAACGCTATGCGCTGGCCGGTATCGACGAAGCCCGTGCCTACCTGGCTCATCCGCTGCTCGGCCCGCGCCTGCAAGCGTGCGTGACTGCGCTGCTGCAGCACCATGACAAGAGTGCCCGTGAAATGCTCTGCAGCCCTGACTACCTCAAGCTGCGCTCGTGCCTGACCCTGTTCGCCCAGGCCGCGCCCGGCAACCCGTTGTTCCAGCTGGCGCTGGTGCAGTTCTACGACGGTGAGCCGGACGCCATGACGCTGGCCATGTTGCCGGGTTAGTTCAGGCCTTTTGCTCCAGTTGGCGCTCGATCATGTACTTCACTGCCAGCCGACGTTCTTTCAGGCGGCGCAGGTCTTCATCCTCGAAGTTGCCCGCCGAAATCGACTCGGCGGCCAGCACCTGGTTGTCGATGTCCATGTATTCGTCCAGCAGACGGTCCAGTGCCTTGTCCTGCTGTCGGCGCTGCTGGACGATTTCGCGCGGGTAGTGCAAGTCCTGGTAAAGATCGTGGGAGACAGGCATGGGGTCCTCCTTGGTCAATGCAGATGGTTCATCTGATTGGAAGGGAGGAATGCGATTGTGTTGAAGCCAAGCGGGCGGAAAGCGACGGATGGTCACCTCGCCAACCGCGAAAATGACTAACTCGCTGTTTTTTGGTAATTTTTTTTCATCAGGGGGTTCACAGACCGAAAGTTTGTTGTTAAAGTGCCGCGCATTCCAAGACAACAACCCAGTTGTCACTCAGTTGGAATTGTCAGAGCAGCAGATGCTGCATCCGATACAGGGGCGTCGCCAAGCGGTAAGGCAGCAGGTTTTGATCCTGCCATGCGTTGGTTCGAATCCAGCCGCCCCTGCCATTTTCTTGCTTCAAACGTATCTCGGTCCGGTGCTTGGAAAGACAAGCGCTGGGCTTTGTCGTTTCCACAGGTTTTGCCGAAGGCTCTGTTCGGTCACCTGGCCGTTCCAAGCATCTCGTTCAGCAAGCGGGCCAGTTCATCGGCCTGTACCGGCTTCTGGATCACCAGGCTGCCCGGCAACTCCAGTCCCTGCAACTCTGCATAACCGGTAAGAAGCACCACCGGCAGGTGCGGGTAGCGCTCGCGCGCCGCCAGGGCCAGTTGCGCACCGTTGAACTCGGGCATGGCGAAATCGCTCAGTAGCAGGTCGATCTGCTCATCCAGCAAGGCCAAAGCCTGTTCGCCACTGTGCGCCTGGCGTACCTGGTAGCCGTACTGGCGCAACACATCACCAAGCATGTCGCGTACCAGATGGTCGTCATCCACCAGCAGCACGGTGCGATTACAACCGCTTTCGCTAGTCGAGTGGCTGAGCAGCGACGGCATCGGTTCGTTGACGGCTTCACCCTTGACTGCCGGCAGATACACGGCCACCTGCGTACCACGCCCCGGCGTGGTGTCGATGCGCACGCCACCCCCGGACTGTTTGGCGAAGCCGAATACCTGGGCCAGGCCCAGGCCCGAACCCTTGCCGATATCCTTGGTGGTGAAGAACGGTTCGAACACCTTGGCCAACACCTCTTCGCTCATGCCGCAGCCGGTATCGCGGATACTCAGCATCACGTACTCGCCCGGGTCCGGGTCTTCCGGGCGCTGTGGACGTGCGTCGATCCGGGTGTTGCGGGTCGACAGCGTCAGCTGGCCACCGTCGGGCATGGCATCGCGGGCATTGATCGCCAGGTTGAGAATGATCATTTCGGTCTGGGTCGGGTCGGTCAAGGCCTGCCACAGGGTTGGTTCCAGGTCCAGGCGCACCGAGACATTGCCGCCCAAGGTGCGGCGCAGCAACTCTTCCAGCCCGGCCAGGGTGCGGTTGAGGTTCAGCGCCACCGGCTCCAGGCGCTGGCGGCGGGAGAAAGCCAGCAACTGCGAGGTCAGCTTGGCGCCGCGCTCGCCGGCTTCGCGGATGTGCTTGAGCCGCGCACTGGCCTTTTCCAGGTCGGCTTTGGCCAGGTCGCGCTCAAGGAAGCTGGCGCCGGTGAGGATTACCGTCAGCAGGTTGTTGAAGTCGTGAGCCACACCGGCGGTCAGCTGGCCGACCGCTTCCAGGCGCTGCATCTGCTGCAGCGCGGCCTCGATGCGTTCGCGTTCGGCGATCTGCTCGCGCAGGCGGGCGTTGGCTTCGGCCAGGCCCAGGGCGGCTTCGCGCTCGCTGGTGATGTCGCGTGCCACCACGTACAGCAGGGTGTCTTCCGGCACCACCACCCAAGACAACCAGCGCTGCTGACCACCGGCATCCAGGATACGCCCGACAAAGCGGGCGCTGGTGCGACCATGGGCGAGGGCGGCCAGTTCGGTGAGCATCAGTTCCTGGTCATGCTCGGGCAGCAGGTGCAGCAAGGACGACTGGCTCAGACGTTCTCGGGACAAGCCCAGGCTGGCTTCCCAGGCGGGGTTCAGCGCGACTGGGGTCAGGTCCTTGTTGAGCACGGCCAGCAAGTCTTGCGACAGCTCCCAGGCACGGTCGCGTTCGCGGGTGCGGCGCTCGACCCTTTCCCCCAGCATTTCGTTGAGCTGGCGCAGTGCCTGGGTGGCCAGGCGTTGGGTGTGGATGTCCTGCAACACCCCGGAAAAGCGCACGCACTGGTCGTTGACGAACCGGCTCTGGCCGCTGCTGAGCAACCAGCGCGGTTCCAGGCCGTCGGGTTGGGCGATGCGGAATTCGACCCGATACAGGCCGCCACCTTCCGGGCACATGGCCTGTTCCACCGCCTCGCGCACCTGCGGCAGGTCGTCGGGGTAGATGCCGGCGTAAAACACCTCGAGGCTCATTTCAGTATCGGTGGGTAGACCGAACAGGGTCTTGCAGCGGTCATCCCACAACAACAGGCCTTCCTGCGGGCGCATGTCCCATGTGCCCATGCCGGCAGCGTCGATGGCAATGCGTGCACGTGCCTCGACGTCTGCCAGGGCCTCTTCGGCGCGGCGTCGGCGCTGGCGCTCCTGCACTTCGGTCAGGGCCCGGCGCACGGCCTTGGGCAGCAGAGGCAGGTTCTTCTTCAGCACATAGTCGGTGGCGCCCAGGCGGATCATTTCCACCGCATGTTCTTCGCCATAGATACCAGACAGGAAAATGAACGGAATGTCGGGTGCCAGGCGCTGGGCGATGGCCAGCACATCGGTGCCGGACGAGCCCGGCAGCACGCAGTCGCACAAGATCAGGTCGTAGTGGGCCTCGCTCAGGGCTTGCTCGACACCGGCATGGTCGAACACCAGCTGCGCCTGCACCTGCAACCCGCTGCGTTCCAGGCGCATCAGGGTCAGCTCGGCGTCCATCGAGTTGTCTTCGACCATCAGCAGTTTCAGCGGCGTTGGCTGCATCGTCGCGGCCACCTCAGATGCTGCCACGCCGGTTCAGGCGCAGCGAGCCGGGTGGCGGTTCGTTGAGTACCGCCCAGAACACCCCCAGGTCGGAAATGGCGGCGACGAATTCCTTGAACTCCACCGGCTTGACCACGTACGCGTTCACCCCCAGCTCGTACGCGCGCAGCAGGTCGGGCTCCTCGCGCGAGGACGTCAGCATCACCGTCGGGATACTGCGCAGCTCGGCGGTGGCGCGCACTTCCTTCAGCACCTCCAGGCCGTCGACCTTTGGCAGTTTCAGGTCCAGCAGCAACACGGCGGGGTTGCCATCGTCACGTTCGGCATAGGCATTGCGCCGAAGCAGGTAGTCGAGTGCCTCGGCACCGTCACGCAGCACGATGACCTCGTTGGCCAACTGGCTGCGCTCCAGCGCCAGGAGCGTCAGCTCCAGGTCCCGTGGGTTGTCTTCGACCAGCAGGATGGGTTTGAGCATGATGGTAGCGGTGCCTCAGGTAGTTGCGGGATGGCGCGGGAGGGTGAAGTGGAAGGTTGCACCCTGGCCAACCTTGCCATGGGCCCAGACCCGGCCGTCATGGCGTTCGATGATGCGACGCACGCTGGCCAGGCCGATCCCGGTGCCTTCGAAGTCTTCCATGCGGTGCAGGCGCTGGAACACGCCGAACAGTTTGTTGGCGTAGGCCATGTCGAAGCCCACGCCGTTGTCGCGAATACAGATCTCGGTTTCGCCCGGATGTTGCACGGCGCTGATGCCGATGCGCGCCGGTGTGCGCCCACGTGTGTATTTGATGGCGTTGGCCAGCAGGTTGTGCAAGGCCATGTTGATGAACGCCGGGTCACCGACCACCTTGGGCAGTTGGGCGATGTCCCAGACAATTTCGCGGTTTTGGTAGTCGGGCGCCAGTTCGCTGCGAATGGCCTCGACCAGGGCGTTGAGGTCGACCTCGGACAGGCGCAGGGCCGAGCGGCCCATTTGCGAGAAGTTGAGCAGGTTGTCGACCAGGCTTCCGGCAAAATGCGCGGCTTCCTCGATGTGCTGCAAAAAACGCCTGCCGCGCTCGCTGAGGCTCTGGCCCTCGATTTCGCCGAGCAGTTCGGAGTAGCCGGCAATATGGCGCAGGGGGGCGCGCAGGTCATGGGACACGCTGTAGGAAAACGCTTCGAGCTCCTTGTTCGAGCGGCGCAGCTCCCCAGCCAGCTGCGCCAGTTCCTCGGCCTTGCGCAGGACAATGCCGAGCACTGCCGTGCGCAACTCCTGCACGCCTTCGATGACCAGCGGGTGCCAGGGTTCACAGTAGCCGCGCAGTTTTTCCTGCCAGCTTTCGAAACTGTGCCGCGGGTCGAGGTTGCCCTGCGGCCCGACCTGTTTGTTCGGCTGCCCGGCCCAGTTCACCGTGCGCACCTGCTCGGGACGGAACCACAGCAGGTAGTGCGAGTGGATCTGCGAAATGGCCACTGCCAGCACACCGCCTGCATGGGCCGCGAGCTCGGGCAGTTCATCGATGTCGCGGCACAGGTTGTCGCTGTGGAACACGCTGTCTTCGCCACGCTGGGAGAGCCAGTGCACCAGGGCGTTTACCTGCGCGGCCGGAGGGGTCTTGCCGATCAGGTCGCAACGTTCGGCGGATATGACCGCGGCACCTTGGGCGCCGGCGAAGGCCAGCAGTACTTCGGGCAAGTCGCGCAGGCCGTCGCCGACACTGTCATGGTCGGCCATGGACGAGATCATGCGCACGATGTGCTGGCGCAGCTCCAGCAACTGGCGAGTGTTGGCGTGGGACTCGCGCGACTCGATCTGCAGCGACAGCACACTGGCCAGCAGTTCGCAGGCGGTACGGGTGCGCAGGTCCACCGGGCGTGGCTGTTCGTGGTGACAGGACACCAGCCCCCAGAGTTGCCCGTCGACCACGATCGACAGCGACATCGATGCCAGGGTACCCATGTTGCGCATGTACTGCAGGTGCACTGGCGACACGCTGCGCAGCGCGGCAAAGCTCAGGTCCAGCGGCTTGCCGGTGCGTGGGTTGGCAGCGGGCAGCAACGGCGAGGCCTGGTAGTTGGCATCCTCGATCACGCGGATGCGGTTGATTCGGTACAGCTCGCGCGCCTGGCGCGGTATGTCCGAAGCGGGGAAACACAGGCCCAGGTAGCTCGGGTAGCCCGGGTCGGCCACCTCGGCCAACACCTGGCCGTTGCCTTCGGCATCGAAGCGATAGGCCTTGACCCGGCCAAAGCCGGTGATGCGCTTGAGCTGCAGCACTGCTTGCTGCAGCAGTTCCTCGAGGCTGCCGGCCTGGTGCAGGCGGCCCACGAAGCTGCGCACCAGCGGGTAGTAGTCGCCTTGCCCGACAAGATCGGCCGGCAGGCGAGGGGGTTCGAATTCGGCGATCAGCACCTGGTCGTGACGATGGACCAGCAGGTGCAGGTTGCCACGATATGGAGCGTCCTGGCGCAGGTGCACATCGCTGATGTGGAACGGAAAGACCTCGTCCTGCGGCAGGCGGGCCAGGTGCAGGCGCAAGTCGAAGGCACCGCTGACCAGTTCGGCGAACTCGCGACCTATCAGTTCACTGGCCGGTATGCCCAGCCAATGCTCGACATTTTCACTGGCCTGGAGTACCCGCATGTCGGTTTCGTCCAGCACCAGCAGAAAACCGTGGGGCTGGATGCTGCCAGGTAGCTGGATCGGCTCCTGGGCGCAGCGCTCGAGGGCTTGGGTGAGCGTGCTGTCTGCAATCATCTATGAAAACGCTCCTGTCGTGTCCTTCCATGCATGCCGCATGAGTCTAGGCAGGATGAAAGGGATACACCCTAACAGAATATCGGTCCGGATAACGGCCTTTGGCCATTTGAGGAGAATGTCGGCGATGCGTTCTGTGTCGTGCGGCTTTTTTTTAGTGGTAGCGCTTTTTGGCTAATACAAAAAAATGGCTCGATGCCAGCATCATGATGCCACCTCGCTGCTACGCTCAAGGCAGCAGATATCGACAAGGATAATAAGGTGAAGGAGCGCTACCTGGCCGCCCTGTTGGGCCTTATGTTGAGCAGCAGCGCCATGGCGGCGGACTTCCTGGTGGAGGTACGGGTGCTGGTGCAGCGTGGCTGCATGCTGGTCAACCAGCCCCGCGATGCTGGGGCGCAGGCGCTGGGGCGCATCGACCTGGGTGCTGCTGCACGGCTGGATGGCCCTGGTGCGCCGCTCACCGGCGCGCTGCTGAGCCAGCGCCCGCCACGCCTGGAATGCAATCCCCACACCCCCTATCAGGTCCGCGTCGATGGTGGGCAGCATGGCGGCGTCGGCGAGTTGCGCTTTCTGGCCAGTGACGATGACACGGCCCGGCTCATCCCGTATCGCCTCTACCGCGACGCTGCCTGGCGCGAGCCGCTGGCGGTGAATGTGGCGCACTCGGCGCGGGTGCCGGACAGCGGCTCGGTCGAGCTGCCGTTGTACGCACGGATCGACAAGCTGGCCTGGGTACCGCCTGCAGGCCTGTACGCCGATCTGCTCAAAGTCACGGTCACCTGGTAGGGATGCAACCATGCTCAAGGACGCGACGCCATGAACCGCACCTCGATCCTGCTGCTTTCCCTGGGCCCGTTGCTGGTGCCCGGTGGAGCCGCGCATGGCACCAGCACCGGTTTCATCCAGGCGCGGCTGGTGATCAGCACCGCTTGCCAGATCAGCAGCAACGAGACGCAACCGGCAACGGTGGGTAACCCCGGCGTGATGGACTTCGGCGAGCGCGGACCGAACTGGGACCAGCCGCTGCGCAGCCGGGTTGATGATGTGAGCGGCGAAGGCAGCCTGCAGATCAGTTGTACGCCCGAGGTGCGGGCGTTCAACGTGCGCATCAACGGCGGCCTGAATGGCAGTGACGGCATACGGCGGCTGAGCAACGGCCGCGAGCTGATCCCCTACCAACTGGCGATCGACCCAGGTGGTAACAGCCGCTACGGCATCGGCCAGGCGCGTGCCTTCACCATCAGCAGTACCCGGCAGATCCCGATCCCCATCTACGGTGTGGTAATGGCGCAACCGCGTGCGCTGCCAGCCGGCCTGTACCGTGACACCCTGAGGGTGACCCTGGACTGGTAATGACACAAGGAGACTTCGATGCGAACGAACCTTTCACGCTGCATCCTCGCCGGTCTGGGGCTGATGCTGACTTACCAGGCGCAGGCCGCCACCACCGGGACTATCGAGTCGACGCTGACCTTGACCGCAGCGTGTCAGGTCAACGGCAGCTCAGCCACATCGGGGACCGACTTCGGTACCTTGGACTTCGGCACTCACGATGCCTTGTTCAACACCGCCGACGGCCAGGTAATCGGCGGCGGCGGTGGGGCGATCAGCATTCTCTGTTCGGCTGGCACGGTACCAGTCATCCGCGTGGGTGCAGGTTCCCACGATGGCCAGTCGGCCGGGGGCAGCCGTGCGCTGGCGGATGGCGTCGGCAACTTCGTGCCGTACGACTTCTACACCGATGCCGGGCGTACGCAGGTGTTGGCCATCAACGGCACCATCACCTTGCCGCTCAGCAGTGGTGTGGCCCAGACCGTCAACCTGTATGGCCAGGCGCGCGGCAAGGTCGGCCTGCCGGCGGGGGAGTACACCGACACAGTGTCCGTCGAGCTGTCGTTCTGAACCATGCGCAGCTGGCTGGCGGGCGGCCTGAGCGGCCTCGGCGTGCTGCTGGCCGCGCCTCTGGATGCGGCGACCACCAGCAGCTTCCAGGTGACGGCGCAGATCGTCGCCGGGTGCCTGGTGGTGGGCGGCGTGACCAGCTACGGGACGCTCGACTACGGCTCGCAGTCGGCACTGGCCACCGGAACTCTCGGCACCTCGTTGGGCGGTACCACGGTGACCTTCCAGTGCACCCCGGGCGTGGCCTTGAGCATGAGCGTGGATGGCGGGCAGAACAGTGCCAGTGGCACACGCAACCTCAAACGCACGGGCGGCACGCAGGTGCTGGCCTACCAGTTGTACCGGGACGCGGCATACAGCCAGAGCCTGGGGATCGGCCAGAGCGTGGCCGTGGGCTATACCGACCCGACGGCGATCAAGCTGCCGGTGTACGGGCGGGTTCAGCTGACCGGCACGATGCCGGCGGGGACTTACACCGATGTGGTGCAAGTGACGGTGACCTGGTGAATGCATCGGCACCAATGACCAGTATCCAAGGAGAGCTTCATGGGGGCAGGCGCGAAGTGGGCGCGAGGATTGATCGGGGTATCGTGGCTGGCGAGCCTGCCAGCCTGGGCGGCCACCTCGGTGCTGATCTGGCCGATCGACCCGGTGTTGGAGGCTGACCAGAAGGCTGGCGCACTGTGGCTGGAAAACCGCGGAACCGCACCGGCCAACCTGCAGGTGCGGGTGTTCGCCTGGCGCCAAGTTGATTACCAGGAACAGTATCAGGCACAGCGCGAGATCATTGGCAGCCCGCCGGTGGCCAACGTCGCCCCCGGGCAGAAGCAATTGATCCGCCTGACCCGCACCGGCCCCTCGCCAGTCGGCCAGGAGCAGGCCTACCGCATCATCATCGACGAAATCCCGCCCGCCATCCCGGTCGACAAGGCCGAGCCCGGCACCACCGCGGCGATCCGCCTGCAGATGCGCTACTCGGTACCCCTGTTCGTATACGGCGAAGGCCTGTGGGGCAAGGCAGGCCCTGAGGGCAAGCGCAATGCCGAGGGCGTCGGCAAGCCGCAACTCAGCTGGCGCGCGGTGACCGTGCAGGGCAAGCCGTACGTGGAACTGCGCAACACCGGCCCGGTGCATGCACGCCTGACTGATGTGGTGGTGCAGCAGGGCAGCCAGAGCAAACCACTGGCCGATGGCTTGCTGGGTTATGTGCTGCCGGGGGCCAGCATGCGCTGGCCGGCACCGCTAACACCGAGTGCCGGCAGTGTGCTGAAGGGGAGGGTAAACGGCCAGAGCAGCGCGGACGCTATCCGCCAAAGCCAATGAGCCTGCGCCTGAATGCCGCGCAGAGGCCGTGGAGAACCCGGCAATGGTTGGAAACCATGTGTGATGTGGCTGACCCACCGTTGGTGCCTGGGGCTCGCCCTGGTCGGCCCTGGCCTGGTGCTGGCCGACGACCTGCCGCCACCACCTACGGAGATGTCCGCTATCGCCGATGCCACGTTGTACCTCGAGTTGCTGGTGAACCAGGTGCCCAGGGCTGAGCTGGTACCGGTGCAGCAGCGCGCCGGGCAGTTGTACCTGGACAGCGAGGTGTTGCGGGCGGCCGGCGTCTCGCTGCCAGGCAACCCGCAGGGCGAGGTGGCCCTGGAGGCCATCGTGGGGATGCATGCCGACTACGACAGCCAGAACCAGCGCCTGCTGCTGCAAGTGCCGCCGGCCTGGCTGCCCGACCAGCAGCTGGGCGACCGCAACCTGTACCCGGCCAGCGATGCGCGCAGTAGTTTCGGCGCCTTGTTCAACTACGACCTGTACCTGAACGACACCGATGACGGCGGCAGCTACCTGGCGGCCTGGAACGAACTGCGTCTGTTCGACAGCTGGGGTACGTTCTCCAGCACCGGGCAATGGCGCCAGTCGTTCAATGGTGCGCCGACCGACGACACGCGCCAGGGCTTCTTGCGCTACGACACCACCTGGCGTTTCACCGACGAGCAGCGCCTGCTGACCTACGAAGCCGGTGACCTGGTGACCGGGGCCTTGCCCTGGACCAGCTCGGTGCGGGTCGGTGGCCTGCAGTTGTCGCGCGATTTCGCTGCGCGCCCCGACCTGGTCACCTATCCGCTGCCGGCGTTCTCCGGTGAAGCGGCGGTACCGACCTCGCTGGACCTGTTCATCAATGGCTACAAGTCCAGCACCAGCGAATTGCAGCCGGGCCCCTACACGTTGACCAACGTGCCGTTCATCAACGGCGCCGGGGAGGCGGTGGTGGTCACCACCGATGCCCTTGGCCGGCAGGTGTCGACCACCTTGCCGTTCTACGTCACCAGCAGCCTGCTGCAGCAGGGCCTGGCGGATTATTCGGTAGCGGCCGGCAGCCTGCGGCGTGACTACGGGGTGCGCGATTTTGCCTACGGCCCCGGGGTCGCATCGGCCAGCCTGCGCTACGGGGTCAGCGACATCTTCACCCTGGAAACCCATGCCGAAAGCGCCGAATCGCTGATGCTGGGAGGCCTGGGTGGCAACATGCGGCTGGGCAACTTCGGTGTGCTCAATGCGGCGCTGGCGCAGAGCCGGTTCGACGGCGACAAGGGCCACCAGGTCGCCCTCGGCTACCAGTACAATAGCCAGCGCATCGGCTTCAGCTACCAGCGCCTGCAACGCCATGGCGACTATGCCGACCTGACCCGGGTCGACAGCCGGGACATACAGCTGAGCCAGCGCAGCGAGCAGGTCACGCTGAGCCTGAACCTGAACGAATACGGCAACATCGGCGCCGGCTATTTCGATGTGCGCGCCGGCGACGGCACACGTACCCGGCTGATCAACCTGAGCTACAGCAGGCCGCTGTGGGGCAACAGCAGCGTTTATCTGTCGGCCAACCGTGAAGTGGGGGACAGCCAGTGGGCAGTGCAGGCGCAACTGGTGATCCCGTTCGACCTGCACGGCACCCTGGCCCTGGGCATGGAGCGCAGCCAGCAAGGCGAAACCCTGCAGCGGGTCAACTACAGCCGCGCGACGCCGGTGGGGGGCGGTGTCGGTTACAACCTGGGCTACGCCACCGGTAGCGAGCGCGACGCCTACCGCCAGGCCGATGTCACCTGGCGCCTGCAGTCGGTGCAGTTGCAGGCCGGTTTGTATGGCAGCAGTGGAGAGATGACCCGCTGGGCCGACGCCAGTGGCTCGCTGGTTTGGATGGATGCCGGGCTGTTCGCTGCCAACCGTATCGACGATGCCTTCGTGTTAGTCAGCACCAGTGGTTACGCCGACGTGCCGGTGCGCTATGAAAACCAGGAGGTCGGCCGTACCGATGCCGATGGTCACCTGCTGGTGCCGTACAGCAGCGGTTACTACCGCGGCAAGTACGAGATCGACCCCATGGGCTTGCCGCCGGACATCCTCGCGCCGGAAGTGGAACAGCGGGTGGCGGTGCGCCGAGGCAGCGGCTACTTGCTGGAGTTCCCGCTCAGGCGCGTGCTGGCGGCCAGCGTCGAACTGGTGGACACCGAACAGCAGGCACTCAAGCTGGGCAGCCGTGTCACCCATGCAGAAAGTGGCAGCCAGGCGGTGGTCGGTTGGGATGGCCTGGTTTATCTGGAGAACCTGACGCCGCATAACCGACTGCAGGTTGAGTTGGAGGGGGGCGGGCATTGCCAGGTGGCGTTCGACCTGCCTGAGTCGCAAGGCTCGATCCCGTTGATTGGCCCGTTGGTGTGCAAGTGAAGGCCTGCTGGCGTGGTTTGTGGGCATGCGCCTTGTTGTTGTGGGCGGGCTCGGCCTGGGCCAAGTGCACGTCAGTGTTGACTGCGCCTGCGGCGTTTGGTTCGCTCAACTCGACTCAGGTACGTGGCACGGTCCAGACAGCTTCCAGCACCAACTCTGGCCTGCAGTGCAACGGTTCGGTGATTAGCGTGCTCAGTAGCACCGACTCCTTCAAGATCAAGATCACCTCCACCACCAGCGGCCTGGTAGGGCCTACCGGGGATGTGATCCCCTACACGCTCTATGCCGACGCCACAACCAACTATCCGATCACCCGTGGCACCCCCTTCGAATTTAGGACCACCGGCATCCTCGACTTGCTCGGGTTGCTCAACGGTACACCGAAGAACGTGCCCATCTACATGCGCACGCAGGTGGGCAGCAACGTATCGGCGGGGCTATATCAGGAACTCCTCGATGTCGAGTGGGCCTGGGACTATTGCGACGGGATTGGTGTTGGCGGGCTTTGCATAGGGCGAGACCAGGGCTCCGGTACCAGGACCCTGCTGGTAAGCATGACGGTGACCGACGACTGCCAGATCACCACGCCCAGCATCAACTTCGCCAGCGCGCCGGTGGTGGCGGGGTTCGGCACGGTGAGCCAGAGCCTGAGCGTGTCGTGCACCAAGGGCAGCAACTACACGGTGGGCCTGGATGACGGGCAGAACGTGGCCAATGGTCGACGGCGGATGAAGTCGGCGGCCAACAACTACCTGGCCTATGACATTTTCAAGAGCGCCGGTGCGGTGCGCTGGGGTTCGACAGGGGCTGCGCGACGGGCCAGCGCCGATGCCGATGTGAACCCCGGCACGGGGACCGGCACCGGTAGCCAGGTGTTCAACTACAACGCCAAGGTCTACACCGACCAGGCTACACCACCGGCTGCGACCTATACCGACAGCGTGATTCTGGATGTGCAGTTCTGAGCGCAGGATTGCTATCGGCCGAGGGACCTTGTGGGAGCGGGCGTGTCGAGGCGTCGAACCGCCGCGAACACCGGCGAAGCCGGTGCCATACACCGTATTGGATTCTTCGCGGGCACGCCCGCTCCCACAGGGGACGCGTCAGCCAGGGGCCTCAGCGCAAATCGCCAACCATCTTCGCCAAGGTCTCAAGCACCGCCCCGGCCAACGCCTTCGAACGTGCCCCCGACCACCCGGTGACGGCATCCGGCGCGTCGTCATGGTCCTTGAACGGCATTTCCAGGGTCAGTGACAGGCAGTCATGCGCCATCCCCACCGCATTGCAGGCCAGCGTCGTGTTGGCTTGCCCCGGTTCGTCGCGGGTATAGCCATGCACGGTCTGGAAGTCGCGGGTCAGGCTGCACAGGGTGCTGCGGAACTGCTCCTCCAGTTTGGCCAGACGCGGCGTGTAGCCCGGGTTGCCCTCGCAGGCCGCGGTGAACACATGGGGGATCTCTTCGTCGCCATGCACGTCGATGAACGCATCCACGCCGTGTTGCTTCATCTGTGCCTGGGCGAAGAAGACCTCGGGGCTGAGCTCGACGCTGGCGTCCTGCCAGGCACGGTTGAGGTCCTTGCCCTTGAAGTTGGTGCGCAGGTGGCCGAGGAAGGCACCGTCGGGGTTCATGTTGGGGATCAGGTACAGGTCGGCCTTGGCCAGCAACTGCCGGATCACCTCGTCGTTGGCCTGCAGGCGGTCGATCACGCCCTCCATGAACCATTCGGCCATGTGTTCGCCCGGATGTTGCTGGGCAATCAGCCACAGCTTGCGCTTGCCTGCGGCACCATCACCGGCACGCAGCAGGGGAATGTCGCGGCCCTGTACGCTGCGGCCACTGGCGAGCAATTCCACCCCCGGCAGTTGCCGTGCACGTTCGATCAGCTGGTTGTGACGAGCGCGCGGGTAGGGCTCGAAGTAGGCGAACCAGATGTGCGGCTGTTCGGCCTTTACCTCGAACGACAGCGCCGTGCCGTCGAACTGGCTGGGGACGCGGAACCAGGTTTGCTGGTCGTAGGAGGCCACGGCGTTGTAGCCGCTCCAGGCGTTCTTGTAGGAGGAACCGGAGGCATTGTCGAGGCTGAAGCGATGGACCTGGCCTGGCGTCAGCCCGCTGACCTTGAAGTGGAACCACTGGTAGTGGCCGCTGTGGGTGTCCGGGCGGATAGCCAGGTGCACCCGGGCCGGGTTGCTGGCATCCAGCACCTGAATGTTGCCGGAGTCGAAATCGCAGTCGATCTGCAGGGGGGACAGCGTCACTGTCATGTGCCGGGCTCCTTCTGGTGGCTTTGTTGTGAGGGTACTGTACACGGCTTGACAGGGTTGCTGTGCGAGATCAGGCGACGCGGGGGCGATCTCATATGTTTCCTACAGGCTATTTGAAGAACTGACTCGGCGTGATACCGAACTGGCGCTTGAACATGCTGGCGAAGGCACTGGGGCTGTCATACCCCAGCGTCCCCGCCACATCGATGATCCGCTCGCCCAGGGCGATCCGCTCCAGTGCCTGCATCAGCCGCGCCTGCTGGCGCCACTGGCCGAAGGTCATGCCGGTTTCCTTGCGGAACAGGCGCTGGATGGTCTTTTCGTCCACCCCCAGCTGCTGGCCCCAGTCGGCCACGGTGGCGTTATCGTCAGGCCGCTCGTGCAGCGCGGAGCAGATCGCCTGCAGGCGCTTGTCGCCGGGCTGCGACAGCTTCAGCGGCAAGGTCGGCAGCACGCAGATCTCGTCGAGGATCAGGCGCATCACCCGGGCTTCACGCGAGTCTTCGGCAAACGGCGCGGTAAAGCCTACGGAGGCCTTGATCAGCTCGCTGAGCAATGGCGAGATGCTGATCGCCTTGCTCTGCAGGGGCAACTGCACTGCCGCGTCGACGCGCACGAACACACTGCGCATTTTCACCTCGCCCACGCAGCGTATCGCGTGCACCTGGCCGCAAGGCATCCATACGCCGCGGCTGGGTGGCACGGTCCAGCGTTCGTTACCGGACTCGACGATCATCAGGCCTTTGGTGGCATAGATCAGTTGGTGCTTGGCATGGCTGTGGGGCTCGATGAACCAGTCGGTCGGGTAGTCCGTCGCACGGCTGCCCACCTCCCAGCTCCACTCATCCACCTCCACCAGCAATTCGTGCTGCGGCTTCAGCATTTCGACCTCTTGTACGGGCAGCCTGGCACGCCCACTTTAACAGCAGCGGCTGGGGCGGGCTTGCGAGCGGGTTGCCGGCAGCAGCGCGGTGGCCAGCCCCAGCAGCGGCAGGAACGAGATGATCTGGTACACCCACTCGATGCCATGCCGGTCGGCCAGTTCGCCAAGCCCGGCGGCGCCGATGCCGCTGATACCGAACATCAACCCGAACATCACCCCCGACACCATGCCGACCCGGCCCGGCACGGCCTCCTGGGCATACACCACCAGGGCGGCGAAGGCCGAGGACATCACCAGGCCGATGCCCACCGCCAGTACCGCCGTCCAGGCCAGGTTGGCGTAGGGCAGGGCGAGGGCGAAGGGCGCCACGCCGAGGAACGAGACCCAGATCACCGCCTTGCGCCCGATACGGTCACCCACCGGGCCACCAGCGAAGGTGCCCAGGGCCACGGCCGCGAGGAACACAAACAGGTACAGCTGGCTGTGCTGCACGCTCAGGCCGAAATGCTCGATCAGGTAGAAGGTGAAATAGTTGGTGAACGAGGCGATGTAGACGAACTTGGCGAACATCAGCACGGCGATGACCGCCACGGCGCGCCACATGGCGCCACGCGACAGGCCGGGGGCCTGCTGGCCGGCGAAGGTCTTGAGCCGGGTCTGGCCGTGACGCACGGTCCAGCCGGTCACCCGCAGCAGCACGAATACCGCCAGCGCGGCCGCCAGCATGAACCAGGCGATGGCCGGCTGGCCGTGCGGAATGACGATGGCAGCGGTCAACAGCGGGCCGAGGGCCGAGCCGGTGTTGCCACCGACCTGGAAGGTCGATTGCGCGGTGCCAAAGCGCCCGCCGGAGGCCATCCTGGCCACTCGCGAGGCTTCGGGGTGGAAGGTCGCCGAGCCCACGCCGACCACCGCGGCGGCCACCAGCAGCATTTCATAGCTGCTGGCGAAGGCGAGCAGGGCGATGCCCACCAACGTCACCAGCATGCCGGCCGGCAGCAGGTAGGGCTGCGGGCGCTTGTCGGTGTACAGGCCGACCCAGGGTTGCAGCAAGGACGCGGTCACCTGGTAGATGAGGGCGATCCAGCCGATCTGGGCAAAGCTGAGTGCGAAATCGCTCTTGAGCATCGGGTAGATGGACGGCAGCACGGCCTGGATCAGGTCGTTGAGCAGGTGGGCGAATGCCGCAGCGCCGACGATGCGGACCAGAAAGCCCTGGGGTTGGTCGGCAGGTGTGGTGGCGGCCATGGAGGCGGTGGAGGTCGTCATGGGCGATCTTCTTCTGGCGAAAGGGAACAAGGCATTTGCCGAAGAAGGGTAGCCAGTGCCCGGTTTGCCTGTCTCACGCCGAACAGGCAGCCACTGTCGCGTTTCGGACATCCGTCAGAGGAACATGCACGATCCCTTGTAGGAGCGGCCTTGTGTCGCGAAAGGGCTGCGAAGCAGCCCCAGAGTTTCAGCGCAGATGCACAAATTGCTGGGGCCGCTTCGCAGCCCTTTCGCGACACAAGGCCGCTCCTACAAGGGCCCGCGCTGGGTGGAAGAAGCCGGTCCCTTTCAGAACGATTGACCCTGCCGCGCCACCCAGCGCAGCAATGCTGCAATCGGTACGCTGCGGTGAGCCTCGTGTCGGTAGGGCTTGCCCTCGGCGGTAAAGCGTTCGCGATAGCGGCTCAGCACCAGGCTTCGGCCATCGGCCGAAACCCGGGCCTCCAGTTCATGCAGCAACAGCGGTTGCCGGGCAGCGCCTTCCAGGCGCCTGAACAGCAGCATGGCGCCTTGGGCATCATTCTTCATGGGCACCCCCTGCGCAATCCACTGGCCAGGTGCCCGGCTCGCCGGCCTTGCCTTCTGCCACCCGGTTGCTGCGCCGCTGCGCGGTGTAGTCACGCATCGCAACGTAGTAGTCAGGCCAGGTGCGCAGCAGGTCGGTCAGTGGCAGTGCTTCGGCCCGTGCATCGACGATGCCGCCGGCCATGGCTACGTTGCCCATGGTTTCGACGGTATCGCTGTTGCCACCAAACGGGTCCAGTGCCAGGCCCAGCAGCGTGCCGGTGGCATCGCGCAGGTTGTGGGTGCCCAGCAGCGGCAGCTCGACGATGGGGCCAGAGGCGATGTTCCACACCCCGAAAGTCTGGCCAAAGTCCGAGCGATGCTGGCTCAGCCCCATCTTGCCAGACACGTCGACCAGCCCTGCCACACCCAGGGTGGTGTTGAAGATGAAGCGGGAGAGGCTGGTCATCGCCCGTTCGCCATTGCCCTGCAGCAGGTCGTTGACGAACACCTTCGGCTCACCGAAGTTGCTGGCAAAGTTGTGCATGCCCTGCCGGGCAAAACCGGGCAGCGCGGTGTAGCCCCGTGCGACGGGGGCCAGCAGATAGTCGTCGACCGTGCGGTTGAAAGCGAATACGGCGCGGTTGGCGGGCTCCGCCGGGTCACTGACCTGATAGGCGACATTGCCGCAGGCCGCCGTGGCCGGTGCACGTTGGCTGCAGCCTCCCGCCACAAGCAGCGACAAGGCCAGCGCGGCTGAGCGCGCTGAGCGGGAGGCGGATGATGAACGGGACATAGATACATTCCTGGCAAGAACTGGCAGCGATGCTGCGCAGTTTTCTTTGCCTGGTAATGTCCGGATTGTCTCGGCGTCGACACTTTGTTTCCGGGTTGAAATATATGACGGCTACGTGGGGATGGCCTTAAAGTACGGCCTGATAACCTTGTTTTGCGGTGCTTTTTTGTGAGCCATTTGCTGATAGTCGACGATGATGTCGAGGTGCTCGACCTGCTGCAGAAGTTTCTCTGCCAACATGGCTACGAGGTTGATGTGGCCAGGGATGGCAAGGCGCTGTGGCAGGCCGTCGAGCGGCGGGTGCCGGACCTGGTCATCCTGGATGTGATGCTACCTGGCGACAGTGGCCTGGTGTTGTGCCAGCGCTTGCTGGCCGAGCACAAGGTGGCAGTGATCATGCTCACCGCCATGGGCGAGTTGAGTGACCGGGTGGTTGGCCTGGAGCTGGGGGCAGACGACTACCTGACGAAGCCGTTCGCCGCCCGTGAACTGCTGGCCCGGGTGAGGGCAGTGCTGCGCCGTGCCGGCGAAGCGGCCGGGAGCGCGGCGGGCCATGCCTGCGCGACCCTGGAGTTTGCCGGCTGGCGGCTGGATGTGGTGCGGCGCGAGCTGCGTTCGCCGGACAACGTCATGATCCCCTTGTCCAACGGTGAGTTCGAGCTGCTGCTGGTGTTCGCCGAACATCCGCGGCGGGTGCTCAGCCGCCAGCAGTTGCTGGACATGGCCCGTGGCGATGCCTACGACGCCTATGATCGCAGCATCGACGTCCAGGTCAGCCGGCTGCGCCGCAAGCTTGAAACCGACAACGGCAACGAGCCCTTGATCCGTACCCTGCGCAACGCCGGTTACCTGTTCACGCCCACGGTCGCGAAGCGATGAAGCTGCTCGCCAGGGTTCGCCAGGCCCTGCCACGGCCCAGGATCACCATTGCCCGCTGGATCGCGCTGACCACCCTGACGGCGATGCTGTTCCTGTTGCTGCTCAAGGGGCTGTTCAGCCTGTTGCTGAGTGTCTGGGCGCAGCCACCGCTGCTGGAGAGCGGGGTGATCGAGAAGGTTGCAGCGGTCACTCGCATCCTCGACGTCGCGCCCATGGCGCAGCGCGCCAACATCGCCAGTGCGGCGGGCGACGGCTCATACTCCGTGCGCTGGCTGCGCCGCCATGACGAAGCGGGCGTACCCGTGCTGGTCGATGCCGAGTTCAGCGAGGGCACGCCTATCCTGCGCGCATTGCTCAAGCGCCCGGATGCCAGGGTCGAGGCCTTCGCACCGTCCGACATGCCGGAGTACGCACCTGAACGTGGTTATGCGCTGATGATCGAGCTGACCGACAAGTCCTGGGTACTGTTCCGTGCCACCAGCCGTAGCTGGGGCCTGGACGAACTGCCGCGCAACCTGATCATCCTCGGGCTGATGCTGGTTTCCAGCCTTGTCGTCGCGCTGCTGGCCACCCGCTACCTGGCCAAGCCGCTGGAGCGCTTTGCCGAAGGTGCGCGGCGTTTTGGCAAGGACTTCAACGCCCCGCCCATTCCGGTGGTCGGCCCGCACGACCTGCGTCAGACCATTCTTGCGTTCAATGCCACCCAGGCGCAGCTCAAGCATTTTCTCAACGACCGCACCCAGATGCTCGCGGCCATCTCCCATGACCTGCGTGCACCGCTGACGCGCATGCGCTTGCGCGCCGAGTTCATCGACGATGCCCAGCTACAGGCCAGGTTGTTCAAGGACGTCGACGAGATGCAGGCGATGGTCGATGCGGCGTTGGGGTTCTTCCGTGATGACGCGCGGCTGGAACAGACGACCGTATTCGACCTCGGCGAATTGCTGCTGACCGTGGTGGACGACTTCAAGGACGCGGGGGTCGAGGTCGGCCTCAGCGGGCCGCGTCGCTGTGTGTATACGGGGCGGCCGGTGGGTATCAAGCGGGTGCTGGTCAACTTGATCGACAATGCAGCGAAATACGGCTGCGAGCCCACGGTGGTGTTGGCGGTAAACGCCAGGCAGATCGAGATTACCGTGCTTGATCGCGGGCCGGGCATTGCGCCGGAGCTGCACGAGCAGGTATTCGCGCCGTTCTACCGTATCGAAGGTTCACGCAACCGCAATACTGGTGGCGTGGGGCTGGGCCTGCCCGCAGCACGTGCCATCGTGCTGGAGCAGGGGGGCAGCATGTCCCTGGGCAACCGCCCGGGTGGCGGGCTGGAAGTCAGAATCATGCTGCCGCAGGGCTGATCAGAGCCCCAGTTCGCTGAGCCCGGGGTGATCATCCGGGCGCCGGCCCAGCGGCCAGTGGAACTTGCGCTCGGCTTCACTGATAGGGTGCTCGTTGATGCTCGAATGGCGGTTCTGCATCAACCCGTCCTCGGCAAACTCCCAGTTCTCATTGCCATAGGCGCGGTACCACTGGCCACTGTCGTCGTGGTACTCGTAGGCATAGCGCACGGCAATGCGGTTGCCGGTGAAGGCCCAAAGCTCCTTGATCAGGCGGTACTCCAGTTCATGGTTCCATTTACGCGTCAGGAACGCCTCGACCTCGGCACGACCGCGCGGGAACTCGACGCGGTTGCGCCACACGGTGTCGATGGTATAGGCAAGCGCGACCTTGGCCGGGTCGCGGCCGTTCCAGCCATCCTCGGCCAGGCGGACCTTTTCGATGGCGCTTTCGCGGGTGAAGGGCGGCAGGGGTGGGCGGGACATCGGGGTTCTCCTCAGTTCGATTGGCTGGTAGGAGAGTAGTAGCCGCTGGCTGAACAGAGAATGGGTGTGCCTGGCACATCATAATTGCAGTGCGTGGAACAATGAAGACCGCTGGAGATGGGGCAAGGGGGCTCTATCAGGCTGCGTCGGCTGCAGTTTTCCCGGCAGCCTTGCTACGCCCACCCAGCCACACCAGCAGCAGCCGGTGGCCGCCAGCACGCCACCTGCCATCGGCACGGCCGCATAGTCCAGGTCCAGGCTGATCACCGCACCACCCAGCGCCGCGCCTACGGCATTGCCCAGGTTGAACGCGCCGACATTGATCGATGAGGCCAGCCCCCGTACGCAGGACGCGGAGCTCGGCCGCCAGCGCCTTGCGGCCGCCGCGGAAACCGAAACGCCAGCGTTGCAACGGTTCGTCAGGGTTGTCCGCCAGGTCCAGGCGGATGAAGCTGCTGTAGGGCTTGTTGCCCGCCACCGTGCGCCAGGTGGCGACCTGGTGCCGGTGGTCGTCCGGTGTGCCGGGGTGGGCCAGGCAGCCGTCGAGGTTGCTGCCGATCCATTCCGGGTTCTGCTGGGTCAGGCCGGCTACCAGCTGTTGGCCGATTTCAGGGTCATACCTCGAACACCTGGGCGGCATCGCCGAACGACGGGTCGTACAGCGGCACATCGCGGACCCACAGGGCGCGGTAGCCCAGGCGGTCGGCCAGTTGTGCCAGTTCTGCGTGGCGGGCCAGGTCCGGCTCGCCGAACTGGCGGCCATCGCGGCGCCGCGCCTGGTCGCCGGCGGGCGTCCAGTCGTGGTCCAGCGGTGCTTCCAGGCCGATGCTGAAACCGCCAGCGGTCAGGCGTTCGAGGGGCGTGGTCATGGTATCAATCCCAGATTGGCGCCAGGCCGTCAGGGCTGACTTCACGGCCGTTGCGCTCGAGCTTGGCGATGCGTGCCATGTCGTCAGCGTCCAGCTTCAGGTCACGTGCGAGCAGGTTGCTGGCCAGGTTTTCCCGCTTGGTCGACGACGGGATCACCGCGTAGCCCAGCTGCAGGGCCCAAGCCAGGGCAACCTGGGCCACGGTGGCCTTGTGCTTGGCGGCGATGTCGGCCAGTACCGGGTCTTTCAGCACCTTGCCGTAGGCCAGGGTCATGTACGAGGTGACGGTGATGCCTTGCTCCTTGAGGAACGCGGTCAGCTTGCCGTTCTGCAGGTAGGGGCTGAGTTCGATCTGGTTGGTGGCGATCTCGCCTTCGCCGACCACTTCGATGGCCTGGCGTGTCAGTTCGATGTTGAAGTTGGATACACCGATCTGGCGGGTCAGGCCCAGCTTCTTGGCTTCGGCCAGGGCGGCCATGTACTCGGGCAGCTCAACGCCGTTGCCTGGGGCTGGCCAGTGGATCAGCAGCAGGTCGACGTAGTCGGTGCCCAGTTTTTGCAGGCTGTCGCGCAGGCTGGGGACCAGCTTGTCGGCGGCGTAGTTTTCGACCCAGATCTTGGTGGTGATGAACAGCTCGCCGCGCTTGACGCCGCTTTCGGCGATGGCCTGGCCGACGTCGGCTTCGTTCTTGTAGATCTGCGCGGTGTCGATGACGCGGTAGCCAAGTTCCAGGGCCGACTTGACCGAATCGATGACGGCTTGGCCGGTTAGGCGAAAGGTGCCGAGGCCGAAGGATGGAACGCTCATGGATCTGCTCCTGGTGAGTGAGGGGGGGGGCCGAATCGAGCTTGGTCGCTCGGGTTCGATCGCTCTTCGTGTGGGGGAGCAGTGTGCGGCTTTGAGGGGGATTGATTAAGATGGGGCGGGGCCAAGGTCATTTGATTCACAGTCAAGAATCAGCGGCAAAGTCGTGACTGTGTTGCTGGAATAGCAGATTCTTCCTGTACCGGCCTCTTCGCGGGCTTGCCCGCTCCCACAGGTACACCACAGGCTTCAAGGAATGTGGCATTCCTGTGGGAGCGGGCAAGCCCGCGAAGAGGCCGGTACAGGAAAACGAAACGGCCCGCCATATAGGCGGGCCGTCTGGCATTGCAAGGTGACGATCAGCGCCGGCGGAACAGCGGCAGCGGCTCGTCGGTGGCGGCCTGGTAGGTCACCGAGAAGTCCTTCAGGCTTTGCAGCGCGTCTTCCGGGTCCTTGTCGGCACGGATGGCGAACGCGTCAAAGCCGCAACGGGCCATGAAGAACAGCTGGTCGCGCAGCACGTCGCCAATGGCGCGCAGCTCGCCCTTGAACTTGTAGCGGTCACGCAGCAGGCGCGCATTGGAGTAGTTGCGCCCGTCGGTGAACGCCGGGAAGTTCAGTGCGATGACCTGGAAGTGCTGCACGTCTTCGCCGATTTCTTCGGCTTCTTCGTCACTGTCCAGCCATATGCCCAGCCCGCCGTCACGGGCTTTGAGCGCATGGGCATGGTCGC
Organism: Pseudomonas sp. s4; assembly: GCF_046764235.1. Lineage (NCBI taxonomy): Bacteria > Pseudomonadati > Pseudomonadota > Gammaproteobacteria > Pseudomonadales > Pseudomonadaceae > Pseudomonas > Pseudomonas sp. s4. Next base: position 2,187,153 of record NZ_CP177209.1, read on the forward strand.
GCCACATCTGCAGCGGGACGATGTAGTCGTCGCAGTTGGTCAGCTCGTCAAAGGACGTTTCCTTGGGCAGCAGATGCCAGGTTTCGTCGACGATCTGGTTGTTCTTAATGATTCGCTGCATAGACGCGTTCCTTGAAGGGGTCGATGCCGATACGCTGGTAGGTGTCGATGAAACGCTCTTCCTCGGTACGTTGCTCGACGTACACGGCGATCAGCTTCTCGATCACATCGGCCATGTCATCCTGGGCGAAGGACGGGCCGAGGATCTTGCCAAGGCTCGCGCCACGCGCGGCATTGCCGCCCAGCGACACCTGGTAGAACTCCTCACCCTTCTTGTCCACGCCGAGGATGCCGATGTGGCCCACGTGGTGGTGGCCGCAGGCGTTCATGCAGCCGGAGATGTTCAGGTCGATCTCGCCGATATCGAACAGGTAGTCCAGGTCGTCGAAGCGGCGCTGGATGGATTCGGCGATCGGGATCGACTTGGCGTTGGCCAGCGAGCAGTAGTCACCGCCCGGGCAGCAGATGATGTCGGTCAGCAGGCCGATGTTCGGCGTGGCGAAGCCGTTTTCGCGCAATTCCAGCCACAGGGCATGCAACTGACGCTGCTCGACGTCGGCAAGAATGATGTTCTGCTCGTGCGAGGTGCGCAGGAAACCGAAGCTGTAGCGTTCTGCCAGGTCGGCCACGGCGTCCAGCTGCTTGTCGGTCACATCGCCCGGGGCAACGCCGGTGGGCTTCAGCGACAGGGTTACGGCCACGTAGCCAGGGCGCTTGTGGGCGCGGGTGTTGCGCGAGCGCCAGCGGGCGAAGCCTGGGTACTCGGCGTCCTGCGCGGCGTAGTCGACGTTGTCCAGGGCCAGGTAGGCCGGGTCGACGAAGTGGCGCGATACACGCTGCACTTCGGCTTCGGTCAGGGTGGTGCTGCCGCCACGCAGGTGGACCATTTCGGCCTCGACCTTCTCGGCGAACACTTCCGGGGTAAGGGCCTTGACCAGGATCTTGATCCGCGCCTTGTACTTGTTGTCACGGCGACCGTAACGGTTGTACACGCGCAGGATGGCGTCGAGGTAGCTGATCAGGTCCTGCCACGGCAGGAACTCGTTGATGAACGAGCCCACCACCGGGGTACGGCCCAGGCCGCCACCGACCAGTACCCGGAAGCCCAGCTCGCCAGCGGCATTGCGCACCGGCTCCAGGCCGATGTCGTGCACTTCGATGGCGGCGCGGTCTTCCTGCGAGCCGTTGATGGCAATCTTGAACTTGCGCGGCAGGTAGGCGAATTCCGGGTGGAAGGTGGTCCACTGACGGACGATTTCGCACCACGGGCGCGGATCGACGATTTCGTCTGCGGCCACACCGGCGAACTGGTCGGTGGTGGTGTTGCGCAGGCAGTTGCCGCTGGTCTGGATCGCGTGCATCTGCACGGTGGCCAGTTCGGCGAGGATGTCCGGGATGTCCTCCAGGGCCGGCCAGTTGAACTGCACGTTCTGGCGGGTGGAGATGTGGGCGTAGCCCTTGTCGTAGTCGCGGGCGATCCTGGCCAGGGTGCGGACCTGGGTGGCGTTCAGCTGGCCGTACGGCACGGCGACGCGCAGCATCGGCGCGAAACGTTGGATGTAAAGGCCGTTCTGCAGGCGCAGAGGGCGGAATTCTTCTTCGCTCAGCTCACCGGCCAGATAGCGGCGGGTCTGATCACGGAACTGCTTGACGCGGTCCTCGATGATCCGCTGATCGTACTCGTCGTATACGTACATAAAAGTCCTGTCTCAGGCATGCAGCTATTCGCGCGCACGGCCGCGCACTCCGCTTCGGAGCCGGGGAACGATAGCAGGTTGCGTTTATGCGCTAAAGTGATGTTTTTGCATATGAAAAGAACCAAATGGACTATGTGAGACTGACTGCCATTTGTGCGCTGGGCGTGGCTTGGCGTTTATAATCCGGCGTTTGCTTCGCAGGGATGTCAGCCCATGCTCAAGGCGTTGTGCCAAAGCTTGTGTCTTGCCTTGCCGCTGGCGGCAAGTGCGCAACCGGCTTCGGTGGTTTTCCTCAACCCGGGGCTGTCCACCGAAACGTTCTGGACCAGTTATACCCGCTTCATGCAGGCCGCTGCAGACGATCTGGGCATGACCCTGCACGTGGAATACAGCGAACGCCGCGCCGACCTGGCGCTGACCCAGGCCAGGGCGATCCTGGGCGGACCGCAGCGGCCGGATTACCTGGTCCTGGTCAATGAGCGGTACGTGGCGCCGGAGATCATCCGCCTGTCGCGTGGCACCGGCGTCAAACTGTTCCTGGTCAACAACGGCCTGACTGCCAGCCAGGCCCGTAGCATCGAGGCCCAGCCGGACAAGTATGCCGAGCTGCTGGGCACCTTGACGGCCAACGACGAGCAAGCGGGTTTTGAGATGTTGCACCAGATGGTCGCGCAATTGCCCCGCGACAGTGGGCCGGTGGACCTGCTGGCGTTTGCCGGGGTCAAGACCACCCCGGCCTCGCAGCTGCGCGAGGAGGGCATGCGCCGCGCCCTGGCCGACTTCCCCCAGGTGCGCCTGCGCCAGGTGGTATATGGTGGTTGGAGCCGCCAGCGCGCCTACGAGCAGGCGCAGCAACTGGTGGAGCGCTACCCGGCCACCCGCCTGGTATGGTCGGCCAACGACGAAATGGCCTTTGGTGCCATGCAGGCGTTCGAGGAGGCAGGGCGCAAGCCGGGGCGCGATGTGCTGTTCAGCGCCATCAACAGCTCGCCCGAGGCCCTGCATGCCCGTATCGACGGGCGTCTTAGCGTGCTGATGGGCGGGCATTTCACCCTCGGCGGCTGGGCCATGGTGATGCTGCACGATGATGCCCAGGGACTGACGGTGAACCGCGACGGCCTGCGCGAGCATCGCATCCCGGTGTTGCAGTCGATTGACCAGGCCAAGGCAACCCGTTGGCTGAAACTACTGGAACGGCCCGACTACGGTATCGATTTCCAGCATTACAGTGCCGAAGGGCGGCCGCCCGACTACCAGTACCCATTTCTGACATCACCGATCAATTATTGAAAGACCCTGCTTGAGGGAAGGGCATTGCTCGTCTTAACTGCTGGTGGTGAAGTGCATTCCCATAACCACTACAAGAGGCAATGCAATGGGAAACTCAACCAAGGTCCGCAAAGCTGACAGCAGCGTCGATGCCTGGGCGATCCTCTGCCTGATCGTTCTGGTGGTGGTCACTGCCGTGTATTGGGTCAGCCACCAGTAGACTTGTATTCAAGACCGTGATGCAGCCAGAGCGCCTGCGGGAGGGAGTCCCGCAGGCGTTCTTGCTAGCGCGCAAGGTGCAGGGCCAATTGCACCAGGCCGATCAGTACGGCAATGAACACCAGGGTGAACAGCGTCCCCAGCGCAATGAAATGGCTGGCCTTGCCGTGGGTGAAGTCGCGGGCGCGGTTCTTGCCGCTTTGCACGCCGAAGGCGGCAGCGAGGATGCTGTGCAGCATCTGCCAGAAGGTAGGGGGCTTGCCCTGGCTGGAATCGTCCATGGTGGCTCCTGAGGAAATCAGAGGCAATCAGGGACAGTGTAGGTGGCTATTGGGGCTGCTGTGCAGCCCATCGCGACACAAGGCCGCTCCTACAAGGGATTGCATTCTCCTGTAGGAGCGGCCTTGTGTCGCGATGGGCCGCAAAGCGGCCCCAAGGGTCTTAGCTGTCGTAACCCAGGTTAGGCGCCAACCAGCGCTCGCTGACACTCACATCCTGGCCCTTGCGCGCGCTGTAGCGCTCGATCTGGTCCTTGTCGACCTTGCCCACCGCAAAGTACTGCGCCTGCGGGTGGGCAAAGTACCAGCCGCTGACCGCCGCTGCCGGGAACATCGCAAAGTGGTCGGTAAGGAACACGCCGCTCGGCCCGGTCTCACCGATGGCAGTGCCATCAAGCAGGCGGAACAGGGTTTCCTTCTCTGTGTGGTCCGGGCAGGCCGGGTAGCCGGGGGCCGGGCGGATGCCGCGGTACTGCTCCTTGATCAGCGCCTCGTTGTCGAGGTGTTCGTCGCGGGCATAACCCCAGTGCTCTTTACGCACCTGCTCGTGCAGCCATTCGGCACAGGCCTCGGCCAGGCGGTCGGCCAGGGCCTTGACCATGATCGAACTGTAGTCGTCGCCCTTGTCCTGGTAGGCCTTGGCCACTTCCTCGGCACCGATGCCGGCGGTAGTGATGAAACCGCCCACGTAGTCGGTAACGCCACTGGCCTTCGGCGCGACGAAGTCGGCCAGCGACCAGTTGGGCTTGCCGTCCGGCTTGATGGTCTGCTGGCGCAGGTGGTGCAGGGTAGCCAGGGCCTGGCCGTCCTCGCCGTACACTTCGATATCGTCATCGGCCACCTGGTTGGCCGGCCAGAAGCCGAACACCGCGCGGGCGCTGATGAGTTTTTCGTCGATCAGTTTGTCGAGCATCTCGCGGGCATCCTTGTACAGCGCCGTCGCCGCCTCGCCGACCACTTCGTCGGTGAGGATGCGCGGGAACTTGCCGGCCAGGTCCCAGGAGATGAAGAACGGGGTCCAGTCGATGTACTCGGCCAGCGTGCGCAGGTCGATGTCTTCCAGCACCTTGACGCCGGTGAAGGAGGGCACCGTTGGCTGGTAGCCAGCCCAGTCGTACTGCGGCTTGGCGGCGATAGCCTGGGCGTAGCTCAGGCGCTCGGTGCGGGCACTGCGGTTGGCGGTGCGCTCGCGTACTTCTTCGTATTCCTGGCGGGTCTTCTCGACGAAGCCGGCTTTCAGCTCCTTGGACAGCAACTGGGTGGCAACACCTACCGCGCGCGAGGCGTCGGTGACGTAGACCACGGCGTCGTTGCTGTACTTGGGCTCGATCTTGACTGCGGTGTGCGCCTTGGAGGTGGTGGCGCCGCCGATCATCAGCGGCAACTGGAAGCCCTGGCGCTGCATTTCGCGGGCCACGTGGACCATCTCGTCCAGCGACGGCGTGATCAGGCCGGACAGGCCGATGATGTCGCACTTCTCGTCGCGGGCGGTTTGCAGGATCTTCTCGGCCGGCACCATCACGCCGAGGTCGACGATGTCGTAGCCGTTGCAGCCCAGCACCACGCCGACGATGTTCTTGCCGATGTCGTGCACGTCGCCTTTTACCGTGGCCATCAGGATCTTGCCCTTGGCTTCCGGCTTGTCGCCTTTCTCGGCTTCGATGAACGGAATCAGGTGCGCTACCGCCTGTTTCATCACGCGGGCCGACTTGACCACCTGAGGCAGGAACATCTTGCCCGCGCCGAACAGGTCGCCGACCACGTTCATGCCATTCATCAGCGGGCCTTCGATCACTTCGATCGGGCGGGCGCACTGTTGGCGGCATTCTTCGGTGTCTTCGACGATGAACGCTGTAATGCCCTTGACCAGCGCGTGCTCCAGGCGTTTTTCCACCGGCAGCGAGCGCCACTCTTCGTTTTCCACTTCCCTGGTTGCGCCGCCGCCCTTGTAGTCGTCGGCAATGGCCAGCAGTGCGTCGGTGCCATGCGGGGTGCGGTTGAGCACCACGTCCTCGACCTTTTCACGCAGTGCAGGCGGGATCTCGTCGTAGATCTCCAGCTGGCCGGCGTTGACGATACCCATGGTCAGGCCGTTCTGGATCGCGTGGTACAGGAACACCGAGTGGATGGCTTCCCGCACCGGGTTGTTGCCACGGAACGAGAACGACACGTTGGACACACCGCCCGAGCTCAGGGCGTGCGGCAGGTGGTCGCGGATGTAGGCGCAGGCCTCGATGAAATCGACGGCGTAGTTGTTGTGCTCTTCGATGCCGGTGGCGACGGCGAAGATGTTCGGGTCGAAGATGATGTCTTCCGGCGGGAAGCCCACTTCATTGACCAGGATGTCGTAACTGCGTTGGCAGATCTCTTTCTTGCGCGCGGCCGTGTCGGCCTGGCCGACCTCGTCAAAGGCCATCACCACCACGGCAGCGCCATAGCGCTTGCACAGGCGGGCGTGGTGCTTGAACTGCTCGACGCCTTCCTTCATGGAAATGGAGTTGACGATGCCCTTGCCCTGAATGCACTTGAGGCCCGCTTCGATCACTTCCCACTTGGACGAGTCGATCATGATCGGCACGCGCGAGATGTCCGGCTCGCCGGCGATCAGGTTGAGGAAGCGGACCATGGCGGCCTGGGAGTCGAGCATCCCTTCGTCCATGTTGATGTCGATCACCTGGGCGCCGGCCTCTACCTGCTGCAGGGCGACTTCCAGGGCTTCGGTGTGGTTCTCTTCACGGATCAGCCGGGCGAACTTGGCAGAGCCCGTGATGTTGGTGCGCTCGCCGACGTTGACGAACAACGACTGGCGGTCGATGGTGAACGGCTCCAGGCCCGACAGGCGGCAGGCCTTGGCGATTTCCGGAATCTCGCGCGGCTTGTACTTGGCCACGGCCTCGGCAATGGCCTGGATGTGGCCCGGCGTGGTGCCGCAGCAGCCGCCGATGATGTTGAGGAAGCCGCTGGCGGCGAATTCCTCGACCACCACGGCCATTTCGGCCGGGGTTTCGTCGTATTCACCAAAGGCGTTTGGCAGGCCGGCGTTGGGGTGGGCCGAGACATGGGTGTCGGCCTTGGTCGCCAGCTCTTCCAGGTACGGGCGCAGGTCCTTGGCGCCGAGGGCGCAGTTCAGTCCCACGGAAATCGGCTTGGCGTGGCGTACCGAGTTCCAGAACGCTTCGGTGGTCTGGCCCGACAGGGTACGGCCCGAGGCGTCGGTGATGGTGCCGGAGATCATGATCGGCAGTTCGACGCCGTCTTCCTCGAACACCTGCTGCACGGCGAAGATCGCCGCCTTGGCGTTGAGGGTGTCGAAGATGGTCTCGATCAGCAGCAGGTCGGCGCCGCCCTCGATCAGGCCGCGGGTGGCCTCGATGTAGTTCGTTACCAGCTCATCGAAAGTGACGTTGCGGTAGCCTGGGTCGTTGACGTCCGGGGAAATCGAGCAGGTGCGGCTGGTAGGGCCGAGCACGCCAGCGACGAAGCGCGGCTTGTGCGGGGTTTCCAGGGTCTTGGCATCGGCCACCTGGCGGGCGATGCGCGCGCCCTCGACGTTCAGCTCGTAGACCAGCGACTCCATGCCGTAGTCGGCCTGGGAAATCTGCGTGGCGTTGAAGGTGTTGGTTTCGAGGATATCGGCGCCGGCATCCAGGTAGGCCTTTTCGATGGCGGCGATCACATCCGGGCGGCTGAGCAGCAACAGGTCGTTGTTACCTTTGACATCGCTTGGCCAATCGGCGAAACGCGTGCCACGATAGTCGTGTTCCTCGAGCCGGTAGCTTTGGATCATAGTACCCATGCCGCCGTCGAGGATCAGGATGCGCTCCTTGAGTGCGTTCTGGAGTGCTTGGAGACGAGCGCTGCGGTCGGACATAGGAACTACCTGGTCGGGCAAATTTCAGAAGGTGCAGAATCATAACAAAGCTGCGCGGTTTTTAGGCGCATCGCCCATTTGCATGAAAATGGCTCATGTTGGGCGGGCGTCGGCGAAGCAGGGCACCCAAGGACGACCAGGCAACAAATCGTGATGGCTTTCAATACCCAGGACTTTCCGCACATGGTGCATCGTATTCTTGCCGGCGTTTTCGCCCTGCTCATCAGCAGTATGGCGTTCGGGCAAGCCCCCCAGTCGAGCCCGGCTATTTCCTACACCCGGGACATTCAACCGATCTTCACCGAGAAATGCGTGGCCTGCCACGCCTGCAACGACGCCGCCTGCCAGCTGAAGCTGGAAAGCCCCGAAGGCGCGGTGCGCGGCGCCACCAAGGTGCCGGTGTATCAGGGCGAGCGCAGCAAGGCAGTGCCCACCACGCGGCTGTTCTACGACGCCCACAGCGAGGGCGAGTGGCGCAAGAAGGGCTTTTACTCGGTCCTCGACAACCAGGGTAGCCAGGCCGCGCTGATGGCGCGCATGCTGGAGCTCGGGCACAAGACCCCGCTCACGCCCAATGCCAAGCTGCCCGAAGAAATCGTCCTGGGCCTGAACCGCAACAACATGTGCCCGTTGCCGCAAGAATTCGATGCCTATGCCGGCGCCCATCCCAAGGAAGGCATGCCACTGGCGGTGACCGGCCTGACCGACAAGGAATACGACACCATGCGCCGCTGGCTGGCCGCCGGTGCGCCGGTCGAGTACCAGCCGATCAAGCCAAGTGCGGCCGAAGCCAAGCAGATTGCCGACTGGGAAGAGCTGCTCAACCGCCCGGGTTCCACCGAGGCGCTGGTCGGCCGCTGGCTGTACGAGCACCTGTTCCTGGCGCACATCTATTTCGTCGGTGGCGAGCAGGGCCACTTCTTCCAATGGGTACGTTCGCGTACACCGAGCGGCCAGCCGGTCGACCTGATCGCCACGCGCCGCCCCAATGACCCGCCGGGCACCGATTTCTACTACCGGTTGATCCCGGTGCAGGGCGTGATCGTGCACAAGACGCACATCACCTACCCGATGGGGCCGCAGAAGCTCAAGCGGGTCAAGCAACTGTTCTATGCCGGCGACTGGCATGCCGCCGCACTGCCAGGCTACGGCCCGCGCCACCGGGCCAACCCGTTCGAAACCTTCGAAGCGATACCGGCAGTGGCGCGCTACCAGTTCATGCTGGATAACGCCGAATACTTCGTGCGCACCTTCATCCGTGGTCCGGTATGCCGTGGGCAGATTGCCACCGACGTGATCCGCGACAACTTCTGGGCGTTGTTCCAGGAGCCGGCCCACGACCGCTACATCACCGATGCCAAGTACCGTGGCGAGGCCACGCCGCTGCTGGCCATGCCTGGGCAGATCGATGACGTGGGCAGCGTGCTGAGCCTGTGGCACGCCTACCGTGACAAGCGCAACGAGTACGAAAAACTGCGCCGCGAAGCCTATGCCGACATGCCGGCCCCGGGCTGGGCGACGCTATGGGCCGGTAACGACAACGCGTTGCTGAGCATTTTCCGCCACTTCGACAGCGCCTCGGTGACCAAGGGCCTGATCGGTGATGTGCCGCTGACCGTGTGGCTGTTCGACTACCCGTTGTTCGAGCGCACCTATTACCAGCTGGCGGTCAACTTCGATGTGTTCGGCAACGTCTCGCACCAGTTGCAGACGCGCCTGTACTTCGACCTGATCCGCAACGGCGCCGAGGTCAACTTCCTGCGCCTGATGCCGGCCGACCAGCGCAAGGCGATCCTCGGCGACTGGTACCAGAACAGCGGCAAGGTAAAGATGTGGATGGATTATGAAGACATCGACACCGACACCCCGAGCGGCATCCAGCTCGACCCGCGCAACCCCAAGCGCGACTTCGGCCTGAAGCTTCTGCAGCGTACCGGCAGCCTGAATGCCGCGCCTGACCCCATCAACCGCTGCCAGGGCGCGTTCTGTTCACGGCCGCAGGTCAGCGAAGAGTTCCGCAATGCCGAGCAGTCGCTCAGCCGCCTGGTGTCGCGCCCGGCTGCCGGGTTGAAGGTGATCAACCAGCTGCCCGAGGCAACCATGCTGCGCATCGAAGGGCAGGGCGGCCAGCGCCAGGTGTACAGCCTGCTGCGCAACCGCGCGCACAGCAACGTGGCGTTCCTGCTGGGCGAGGCGTACCGCTACCAGCCGGGGCTGGATACCCTGACCCTGTACCCGGGCGTGCTCAGCAGCTACCCCAACTTCATCTTCAACATCCCGACCAGGGATGTGCCCGAGTTCGTCGAGGACATGGAGTATGCGAAAGATGACCCGGCCAGGTTCGAGCGCATCGTCATGCGCTGGGGTGTGCGTCGCAGTCACCCAGAGTTCTGGCGCTACTTCCATGACCTGAACAGCTTCATCAAGGAGACCGAGCCGGTCGAGGCGGGCGTGCTGGACATGAACCGCTACGAGAACCTCTGATCGGTTGGGCTGACCTTTCCGATTACCCTGCGGTCGGAACCGATGGGTGGTCCGGGGGCTGCTGTGCAGCCCAATCGCCGGCAAACCAGCTCCCACAAGGGCCGCACATGCCTGAAGGCTGCGCAGTACTTGTGGGAGCTGGCTTGCCGGCGATGGAGCGCAACGCGCTCCCAAAGGCCTCAATGCACCGGCAATTGCAGGGTTCTCCATGCTGTATTCGCTTCAGGCACTGCGGGCGTTCGCCGCCTGGGTGGTGGTCTGCCACCATTTCATGCAGATCTTCTTCGACTTCCAAGCCTCCGGCCCCATCGGGCAACTGCTCACCGACCGCGGCGCCGCAGGCGTCGACATCTTCTTCGTCATCAGCGGGCTGGTCATCTACCTGTCGACTTGCGACAAGGCCATTGAGACCCGCCAGTTCTTGCTCAACCGGGCGCTGCGTATCGTCCCGGCCTACTGGTTCTACACGGCGCTGATGGCAACCCTGCTGTTGGCCTTCAGCCAATGGATGCCGCACCAGGCATTCACCTGGCACCACCTGCTGCTGTCGCTGCTGTTCATCCCGGCGGAAAACCCCGGTGGCTACGGCTTGTACCCGACCCTGAACGTGGGCTGGACGCTGAACTTCGAGATGTTCTTCTACCTGCTGTTCGGCCTGGCCTTCCTGGTGCGCCAGCGTCATCACCAGTTGCTGGTCACCGCCGCGCTGCTGCTGGCCAGCGAGATACTGGGCGGGCTGGGCGTGCTCAGTCGCTTCTATAGCAACGACATCATCTACGAATTCCTGCTAGGCATCGGCCTGGGCGTGCTGCACCGTCGCGGGCTGATTCACCAGGGCCGCTGGCTGCCGTTGGCGTTGCTGGCGGTGGCAGGCCTTGCCATCTACCACCTGGACGCTTCCCGGCGCTTGCTGCACTGGGGCGTGCCGAGCGCAATGATCGTGCTGGCCTTCGTCGCCCTGGAGCCGGTGTTCCGCGGCAACCGGGTGCTCAAGGCGCTGGGCGACTGTTCGTATTCGGTGTACCTGGTCCATGTGCTGGTGCTGTACGCCGGCTGGTTCGCCAGCCAGCGCCTGCAGTTGAACCCGTACCTGGTGTTCGCCCTGTGCGTGCCGTCCATTGGACTAATGTCGTGGTTCAGCTACCAGTGGCTGGAGCGCGGCCTGTACCGGCGCATGCAGGCCTGGCTGGCGGCGCCACGGGGGCAGGCCCCTGAATATGCGCTTTCCCGAGTCAAATACTAGGACTTTGTTCGAAGGCCGGGTTGGCGTACACTTGGCCGCAAGTCTGTGAGGAACCTACATGAGCGCTATAACCATTACCGACGCCGCCCATGACTACCTGGCCGATCTGCTCTCCAAGCAGAACACGCCTGGCATCGGCATTCGCATTTTCATCACCCAGCCGGGCACCCAGTACGCCGAAACCTGCATCGCCTACTGCAAGCCGGGCGAAGAGAAGCCTGACGACACCGCCGTGGGTCTGAAGAGCTTCACCGCTTACCTGGACGCGGTCAGCGTGCCGTTCCTGGAAGACGCACTGGTCGATTATGCCACCGACCGCATGGGTGGCCAGCTGACCATCAAGGCGCCGAATGCCAAGGTGCCGATGGTCAACGAAGACAGCCCGATCAACGAGCGCATCAACTATTACCTGCAGACCGAGATCAACCCCGGCCTGGCCAGCCACGGCGGCCAGGTGAGCCTGGTGGATGTTGTCGACGACGGTATTGCCGTGCTGCAGTTCGGTGGTGGTTGCCAAGGCTGTGGCCAGGCCGACGTGACCCTGAAGGAAGGCATCGAGCGCACCCTGCTCGAGCGTATTCCCGAACTCAAGGGCGTGCGTGACGTGACTGACCACAGTCAGAAAGAGAACGCCTACTACTGAGGTTGACGCGCTCCTACAGGGATCGCGTTGAACCCTCTTCCTTAGCAACAAAGTGTTACTGTTTCAACCCCTGCGACAACAGGCCGCAGCCCGTATTCAAAGGGCTGCAGCCGATCCTTGCCTTCGTCGGGTAGAACCCCTCGGGGTGTCGTGCCAGAATGCCCCGGTTTTTCGACCGGCCCGTCCCGAGGGCCGGCACCTTCCCTGTAAAGGATGGTTTCATGAATGATCTATATACCCGGCGCGCAGTTGTCGCCGGGATGGGCGTTCTCGGGCTTGGCCTGCTGGCAGGCTGCAGCCCGGCCCGGGGGCTCGAGTTCAAGTACGGCAAGAACATGAGCAACGAAATCCTTGGGCGCAAGTTCAGCCTCAAGGACACCCAAGGCAATGTGCGCACCCTGTCGAGTTTCTACGGCAGCATGCCGATGATCTTCTTCGGCTTCACCCAGTGCCCGGCCGTGTGCCCGACCACCCTGGCGCGCGCGGCGCAAATCCGCAAGCTGCTGCGCGGCCGCGATCGCGACCTGTTCCAGGTGGTGTTGATTACCCTGGACCCGGAACGTGACACCCCCGAGGTGCTCGATGCCTACGTGAAGGCGTTCGACCCGTCGTTCACCGCGCTGACCGGCACCCCCGAGGAAATCGCCGCGGTGGCCAAGGAATTCAAGGTGTTCTACGAGAAAGTCCCGGCCGGTGATACCTATACCGTCTCTCACTCGTCCACCAGCTACGTCTACGATACGCGTGGCACCCTGCGCCTGAGCCTGGGCCATTCCCTTACCGCCCAGGAATGCGCCGAAGACCTGGTCACCCTGATGGAGATCTGCTGAATGTCGATGCAACCGATCAAGCGCGGCCTGGCTGCCCTGGTCCTGATGGGCCTGGCGCTGCCGGCCCTGGCCCAGACCACCGTAAGTGACGCCTGGGTGCGGGCGACCGTGCCGCACCAGCAGTCCACCGGTGCCTTCATGACCCTGACCGCCAGCAGCGACAGCAAGCTGGTGGGCGTGGCTTCGCCTGTGGCCAAGACCGTGCAGGTGCACGAGATGACCATGAACGGCGATGTGATGGGCATGCGTGAGGTCAAGGCGGTCGAGTTACCGGCCGGCAAGGCGGTGACCCTCGACCCGAATAGCCTGCATGTGATGCTGATGGGCCTGAACAACCAGGTGAAGGAAGGCGAGAAAGTGCCGCTGACCCTGACCATCGAAGATGCCAAGGGGGCCAAGGAAACCCTGGACGTGCAGGCCGAAGTGCGTGCGCTCAACGCCGAGGCGGGCGGCGGGCATGATCACATGCACATGAAGCACTGATCAGGCTGAACCCTTTGGGGGCTGCCAGGCAGCCCCCGGTTCAATCAGCTGCGAAACTTGGGCAGCGGTCTGTCCAGGGTCAGCGAGGTCAGGGTCTTGCGGACCTGGGCCTCATCAGCCTCCAGAGCCTTGAGGCTTGCGCGGATCTTGCCGGCGGCGGGCACGTCGCCCTGCCGGTCGATCCAGTCGGCTATCTCCTTGCAGGCACTGCTCAGGCAGGCCTGGCGCTGGTTCATCAGCGACAGGAGGGTGGTGAGCTCTCTTTCGGACATGGCAGGATCCTCCATTCAGCCTTGTCAGTGTAGCAGTGGCTGGCCGGCCTGCCTGAGGCCGGCTGTCGCAGCTCAGCCTTGCAGGCAGGCGCTGCGATAAGCCCCTGGCGTTACCCCGTAGGCCTGCTTGAACTGCCGGCTCAAATGGCTCTGGTCGGCAAAGCCCAGGTCGAACGCCACTTCCGAGGCCACCCAGCCACGCTTGAGCATTTCCCGCGCACGGGCCAGGCGCCGCTGTTTCAACCAGGCATGTGGCGGCAGGCCAGTGGCCTGGCGGAACACCCGGGCGAAGTGGAACGGTGACAGGTTGACCGCCGCCGCCAGGGCTTCGAGCGAGGGTGGGTCGGCCAGTTGGCTTTCCAGCAGCTCACGGGCGCGGGCCACTGCCAGCGGTTCGTGGCCAGGGGTGGCAGGATCGGCGCATTGCCCGTGCCGTTGCACCAGGGCCAGCACCGCCTGGCGCCAGGCGGTCTGCTGCTGCAGGGCACTGGCGCCGGCTTCGGACAGCTGGTGCAACTGGCTGAAGGCAAGCGCCAGGGCCGGGTCGTGGATCACGCTGTCTTTGAAGCTGGGCATGCCGTGGCGGCCCAGTTCCAGTTCGTCGAGCACCCCGGTTACCCGTTCATGTTCCGGGTAGAACCCACGGTAGCGCCAGCCCGCTTCGTGGGCGGTGGCACCGGTGTGCAGCTCGTCGGGGTTGATCAGCACCATGCTGCCGACCGGCGCCAGGTGCTCACTGCCGCGATGCCAGAAGCGCTGTGCGCCCGACTCGATCACGGTGAACACATAGCCTTCATGCACATGCGGGGCGAAGCGCTGCTGGAAATAACGCGCGTGCAGCATCTCGACGTCGCCCAGTGCCGGCGCCTGCCAGAGGTGTGTCTGTTCGCGCAGGGGCGTGCTCATGCCAGCCAGCTGCGCAAAAGGAAGAAGATCAACATGCTCACCAGCATGCTCAGCAACACGCTGCGGGTCAACAGCACCAGGGCGATGGCCACCAGCGAACCCAGCAGGTAAGGGTTGAGCAGGCTCAGGTTCAACTGATGCTCGGGCATGAAGATGATCGGGCCGCAAATCGCGGTGAGCATGCCTGGCACGGCAAAGCCGAGGAACTGCCTGGCGTTGGAGCTCAGGCGCAAGGGCAGGCGCGGCTCCAGGAACGCATAGCGGTTGAGGAACACGATGGCGCCCATGGCAAGAATCAGGACCCAGGTCATGCGCGGGCTCCGGCGAATTTCTGGCAGACGAAACCGGCGCTCATGCCCAGCAGGCCTGCGGCCACCAGGGCGGTTTCCCAGTACCAGTAGCTGAACAGCACCGAACAGAACAGCGACACCGCCACGCACACCAGCGTGGCCAGGTTGCGCACCAGCGGCGCGATCAGGGCGACGAAGGTGGCGACAATGGAAAAGTCCAGGCCGAGCTGGTCCAGGTGCGGAATGTTCTGCCCCAGCAGGATGCCGGCCAGGGTGAACAGGTTCCAGGCGACGTAGAAGGTCAGGCCCACGCCCAGGGCGTACCAGCGGTTGAACTGCTGCTGGTCGTACTGGCTGGTCAGGGCGAAGAACTCGTCGGTGAGCAGGAAGCCCAGGCCCAGCCGCCAGCGCAGCGGCTGGCTGGACAGCACCGGGCGCATCGTCAGGCCATACAGCAGGTGCTGCGAGGTCAGCAGCAGGGTGGTCAGCAGGATCGACGCCAGGTTGGCGCCGCCCTTGAGCATGCCGATCGCCACCAGTTGCGCGGCACCGGCGAAGACGATGGCCGACAGCCCTTGCCCCTCCCAGGCGCTGAGGTTGGCCTCGATGGCCATGGAGCCGGCCAGCAGGCCCCAGGGGGCGACGGCCAGGGACAACGGGAGAATGGCGATGGCGCCGTGGAGAAAGGCTTGGCGGGCGATGTGGGGCATGGTGGCTGCAGTGCGTGTACGTTGGCAGGCCAGCATGCCAGACGGGGCGGGGGATGGCTTGAACGATCTTGCTATGCCTGGGCACGGTCCCTTGTAGGAGCGGCCTTGTGTCGCGATGGGGCGCGCAGCGGCCCCGGCAATATCTGCGGCGAAGCTGAAATCCTGGGGCCGCTGCGCGCCCCATCGCGACACAAGGCCGCTCCTACACAGAAACCGCGTCCGTGTTACGGATGGCTGGTCAGGTGCTGCTGCGCCGTCACGCAGCCGTTGGTGTCCACGGCCTTCTGCAGCAGGCTCTGGCGGTGCTGCGGGTCCAGGTCGCCGAGCAGGCGGTATACCTCGGCCTGGTAGTCACGCTGGCGCCCCCACTGCATTTCCAGGCCTTGTGGCCGGTTGCGGTTGCAGGCCAGGTGCGTGGCCGGTTGCGGGTAGTAGGGCGCATACACGGTGGCCATGTTGGGGATGGCCTCCAGCGCAGTACGGTACTCGTTGCTGGCGTTGTAGGGAGGGCACCAGGTTGCGATGGCCGGTGCCGGTGCGGCAAAGCCCTGCCTGAGGCTGGCTTCGAGCAACGGGCAGGCGGCATCCGGGATTTGCGCGGCGGGCAGGTAGGTCATGTAGTACAGCGCCAGGCGGTACTGTGCGACCGGGTGGCCCAGCTCCACGGACTTTTTCAGCAAGGCGACCGCGGTCGGCAGGGTGTGGGCCATTGCCTGGCCCTGGCGGCTGAGCTCCGGGTCGCCGCCGATGGCCGTGCGCAGCGTGCTGGCGCCGTCGTCCTGGTTGTCGGCCTGCTCCAGCAGGGGCAAGGCCTGGCGGTAGAGCAGGTCGGCATGAGGGTCGATGCGCACCTCCAGCGCGTGCGCAGCCAGTGGCATCAGGGCGATCAACAGCGGGGGCAAGCGAAGCATGCGGCTCACAGGCAAGCTCCAGAGGGTGCCAGGTACTGATGGAAGGCTTCGATGTTCATGGCGGTCAAGCGTGCGCCTCGGGCAGATCGGAACGACGGCCTATTCTAGCCACCCAAGGGGCCTGGCCGAAAGACCACCCGGCAATTCTCAGACGAGCTTGATCGGCGTGACCTTGCGCTGGGCATGTTTTTCCTGGGCCAGGCCAAGCTTGGCGGTAATGACCTTGGCAAGGGCATTGTTGCCCAGGTCGTTCAAATGCAGGCGGTCGATGAACAGGTCGGCGCCGAACACCGGCGAGCTGCTGAGCATGCAATTCATGTCGTAGCAAGGCACCGGGTCGGCCTGGCTCTTGATACGGCGGAAGAAGGCCGAGTGCAATTGGCTGTCGAATGCGCCGTCCAGCAGCCGGTCGAAATTCGCCGGTTGCCGCTGAAGCGCATCCAGCATCGCCTCCTCGCCAGCGGGCACGCTATCCCGGCACCAGGGCAGCAACGGCTGCAGGATGAAGGTGAGGGTGGAGTGGCTGTCTGCCAGCAGCCGGTCCCATTGGCGCAAGGTCCGGCCAATGTTGTCGGCGGCTCGGGTGAGGCGCTTTTCCGGAGGCGACAGCGACCAGGTGGCAGATATCGCGGCCGGGGGCGTGACCAACGCCTGACCGATGCGCCGCCACAGCGATTGCCGACGTGGCGTTGTCGTGGGCTGCATGCCTTCGCTGAAACTGTTGAGAAAGTCCTGATAGGCCTTGGCGTGCCGCGGGTCGTTCAGGTTTTCGAGGACTTCGCAGAGGGCTTCGTGTGCCAGGGTGTTGAGGCCGCTGAGCACCACCACATGGCCAAGCTGGCCAAGGCGGTGCTGGTGGGTCAGGAACATCAGTAGCTCCTGGCTCGCATTAAGCCCGCAGCCGGCCAGGCTCAGCCAGACTTCGCCAGTAAGCATCGACATGTGCGAGGCCACCGTGTGTTCGTCGGAGCTGGCACCGATGCCCAGCGCCGCGGAACCGCCGACCAGCAGGTTGACACGTGATGCACCACCGCGTTCGGCCACCGAAAAACGCTTGCCGGCGCAATGGCTGTATCGCAGGCCCAGGGCATCGGTATTGATGGTGCCGGAGCGGTAGCCGGTTTCGTGCACACGCACGGTGTGCGGTGCACGCCGGCTGCCCAGCAGCAGAAAGCGCTGGTAGTCCTGTTGCAACGGCGAAGGTGAAGGGCTCGTGTCAATCGCAGTCATGGGTTCTCCTTCTCTCGCAGCGGGCACCGTGCATCACATTCAGGCCGCCAGCTCCCTGACGTTGTACAGCAGGCCGCCGGCGGCAATCAGCAGCAGGGCGACCCCCGAGGCCAGGCTGATCATGCGGTTGCTGCGTTGCGAGGCGATCTTGCCGATGGCGAAGATGTAAAGGCTGAGCACGGCAAAATCGATGGCCACCCACAGCAACGACAGCACCACCATGCTCTTGCCGAATGACTCGGTGATCTGGATGAACTGCGGGAAGAAGGCGATGAAGAAGATGATGTCCTTCGGGTTGGAGATGCCCACCATGAAACCTTGCAGCAGCCCGCCGCGGCCAGGCTTGGCGAGGTCGCTTGGCGCCTCGGTTGCAGGCGCCTGCAGGGCTTCCCGCAACGTGCCGACGGCGATGTAGCCGATGAACAGGCAACCCAGGAGGCTCATGGCGCTGAGCCAGGCCTTGTCGATGGCGGCGCTGGTGAGAATGATCCAGGCCGCTGCGCCGATCAGCACCAGTGATGCCCAGTTGGTGCCGACAGCGGTGAACATGGCCTTGCGTGAGCCGGAGGCGGCCGCGGTGTTGACGATCAGTGCCACCACCGGGCCGGGGGTGGCGATCAGTAGCAGGACAGTCAGGGCGTAGGTAGCGGTGAGTGCGGTATTCACGGTCAGGTCTCGATCAGTATGTCGGGTGTTGCCGGCTGTACGGCATGGGCGTGGAACGGGCAGCGGGACGGGTTGAGCGACCCTGCCTCCTGCAGTTGGTACTGCTTCCACTCGTAGTTGTCGGCATCGCCGAAGAAGCCAAGGGTGTCGGGCATGACGCCGTCGTTGTAGTGGTGCACGCGCTCGCGGATGCGTTCGCGGATACGATGGCCGCTTTCGGTGTTGACGTTGGCCACTTCGTCGAAGTTCGCCCGCGGGTTGATGACGAAGGTAATGTGTGGCCCCAGGTTGCGGCTTTTCATCTGCTGGTGGCCGGGGAAGTTCATGTTGATGAACAGCGGCATGCCGGCAAAGCAGAACGACCAGGCATTGTCGTCGGGGTCGGTCGGGATGCCCTGCGGCCAGGGATGCGGGTCGCGCGCGTGCACACCACGCAACACCTTCCAGGCCAGCGCCTGTTGCTCGGCCAGTGTGTAGTCGGCGGCGGTTTCGAGAAACACCACCAGTGGGCTGCCGATACGCTGCTTGGGTGGGATAGGTGCGACGGTGCGCACGTAGTCGGCCAGGCCCATGGCGATGTCATCGGCCAGTTGCCCGGCTCGGGCGAAGAGGATGTGGCAGGTTGCGCCGTTTACCGCCTTGCGGCCGAACAGGCAGGGAAACTCGGGGTTGGCGAGGACACTGCGAAAATGTTCTACGGCTTTGTAGGTCCAATGTCGCGTGTTGCGCACATGGTCAGCGGCCAGCTCTAGCGCATCCAGGCGATAGCAAGTTCCATAACCCGTCGACATGATTTCCCCAGGCGTAAATTTGATGAACGTTCAAGTCACATGCAGGCAGGATCTTGGTTATGTTTATTATTTACCTGCATTTTCCGAGACGTCCTTGACGTTGTAAAACGCGTGGAACTATGACCTACTATTAGTCTTACTCATGCTCGGGGCGTCGCCATGTCGGAACGGATTCAGGCTTTGCACGCGCTGCGTGCCTTCGAGGTAGCCTCTCGCTATGGCTCATTTACCCGTGCCGCGGAAGAGCTGGCCCTGACCCAGGGCGCCGTCAGCCACCACATCAAGACCCTCGAAGCCATGTTCGGCTGCGACCTGTTCGAACGCCGCGGGCCGAAGCTGGCCCTGACCGAGCACGGCCGCCTGCTGGCGCAGGAACTCAAGGTTGGCTTCAAGATCATCGAAAATGCCTGCGCCCTGTTGCGCCAGGACCGCTACGGCCTGCGTCTGAAGGCACCGTCCACGCTGACCGTGCGCTGGCTGCTGCGTGCGCTGGATGCGTTCAAGAAGACCGAGGACAACTGCAGCGTGCAGCTGTCCAGCGTGTGGATGGACATCGACAGCGTGGACTTCTATTCCGAGCCCTACGACTGTGCGATCCTCCTGGCCAACGGGCGTTTTCCCGCCGATATCGAGAGTTTCAAGCTGTTCGATGAATGGCTGATCCCGGTGTGCCACCCGGATTACATGGCCCAGGCGCAACCGGACCTTGCCGATCTGGCCCAGTGCGAATTCCTGCACCCGTCCCCTGACCGGCGCGACTGGCGGCGCTGGCTGGCTCGCATGGACGCGCTGGACATCAGCATCGACCACGGGCAAGTGTTCGATACCCTCGACCAGGGCATCTCGGCCGCACAGCAAGGCCTGGGTATTTCGGTGGTCGACCTGGTGCTGGCCAGTGCCGACCTGCTGGCCGGGCGCCTGGTTACGCCGTTCAAGCACGCGGTGGCCACCGGCGACGGCTATTACATGACCTGGCTCAAGGCCAGCCCCAAGGCGCGGCAGATGCACAAGCTGCGCGAGTTCCTGCTTGGCCAGGTGCCACCGCTGCCCTGCAAGGACATCAATTACCTGTACGGCTGAACACGCGTTCGAGCATGCGCCCGGCCTTCGGCAAGCGCCCGGCGCTGAAAATATTTCGGCAAACACCTGCTGGCCCCAACAAAATGCGCTGCGACGGTGCGTCAGCGGTAGAATCGCCGCAATCAGCACAACAAACGATTCAGAGGTCGACGCGGTGGAGTTGCAGCAGGGCTTTGTCCTGACCCGACATTGGCATGACGCGCCCGAAGGCACCTTCGTGGAGTTCTGGCTGGCCACCGACCAGGGGCCACGGCAGCTGCGCCTGGCGCCACAGGCATCGGTGGCATTCATCCCCCAGGCGCAGGAAGCGCACGCACGGGTGCTGCTGGCCAACGAAGCCGGTGTCGAGCTGCGGCCGCTGCAGCTGAAGGACTTTGACCACCGCCCGGTGCTGGGCCTGTACTGCCGCCAGCACCGGCAACTGATGCAGTTGGAGCAACGCCTGCGCACGGCCGGTATCGAGGTGTTCGAAGCCGATATTCGCCCGCCCGAGCGCTACCTGATGGAGCGCTTCATCACCGCCCCGGTGCAGTTCACCGGCCAACCGGATGCCCAAGGCGTGCTCTGCGATGCCCAGCTCAAGCCCCTGCCGGGTTATCGCCCGCCGCTGCGCCTGGTGTCGCTGGACATCGAGACCAGCGAGCGGGGCGAGCTGTACAGCATTGCCCTGGAAGGCTGTGGCCAGCGCCAGGTGTACATGCTCGGGCCGGCCAACGGCACGGCTGATGGCCTGGACTTCGACCTGCACTACTGCGCCGACCGCGCCGATATACTGGCCTGCCTCAACCTGTGGATGGCCGAGCACGACCCGGATGCAATCATCGGCTGGAACCTGATCCAGTTCGACCTGCGCCTGCTGCACGAGCACGCCAAGCTGCTGCAGGTACCACTGGCACTGGGACGCAATGGCGCGCCGATGACCTTGCGCAGCCATGCCGGTGGTGGCCACGTGTTCGCCGATGCCCCGGGGCGGCTGCTGATCGACGGCATCGAGGCGCTGCGCTCGGCGACCTGGAGCTTCCCGTCGTTCAGCCTCGAAAGTGTCGCCCAGACCTTGCTCGGTGAAGGCAAGGCCATCGATACGCCGTACCAGCGCATGGATGAAATCAACCGCCGCTTCGCCGAGGACAAGCCGGCGCTGGCGCGCTACAACCTCAAGGATTGCGAGCTGGTGACGCGCATCTTCGCCCACACCCGCCTGCTCGAATTCTTGCTGGAGCGGGCCTCGGTCACCGGCCTTGCGGTGGACCGCAGCGGTGGCTCGGTGGCTGCGTTCTGCCACTTGTACATTCCGCAGATGCACCGCCTTGGCTTTGTTGCGCCCAACCTCGGTAGCCGCCCCGACGAAGCCAGCCCCGGTGGCTTCGTCATGGATTCGCGCCCGGGCCTGTACGACTCGGTGTTGGTGCTGGACTACAAGAGCCTGTACCCGTCGATCATTCGTACCTTCCTGATCGACCCGGTGGGGCTGGTCGAAGGTTTGCGCCTGCCCGACGATGAACACTCGGTGGAAGGCTTCCGGGGTGGGCGTTTTTCCCGTAGCGAGCATTGCCTGCCGGCCATCGTCGAGCGGGTATGGCAGGGCCGGGAAGCAGCCAAGCGCGAGGGCAACGCGCCGCTTTCGCAGGCGCTGAAGATCATCATGAATGCCTTCTACGGGGTGTTGGGTTCGAGCGGCTGCCGCTTCTTCGACCCGCGCCTGGCTTCCTCGATCACCATGCGCGGCCACCAGATCATGCGCCAGACCCGTGCGCTGATCGAAGCCAGGGGCTACGAGGTGATCTACGGCGATACCGACTCCACTTTCGTCTGGCTCAAGGGCGCCCACTGCGAGGAGACTGCAGCACGCATCGGCCGTGAGCTGGTGGCCGAGGTCAACCAGTGGTGGCGCGAACACCTGCGCGAGCAGATGAGCCTGGATAGCGCGCTGGAGCTGCAGTTCGAGGTGCATTACCGGCGCTTCCTGATGCCCACCATCCGCGGTACGGACGAAGGCAGCAAGAAGCGCTACGCCGGGCTGGTGCAGCGGGCCGATGGCAGCGAGCAGATGGTCTACAAGGGCCTGGAGTCGGTGCGTACCGACTGGTCGCCGCTGGCCCGGGAGTTCCAGCAGGAGCTTTATGGCCGGATATTCCGCGGGGAGCCTTACCAGGCGTATGTGCGCGATTATGTACGGCGCACCCTGGCGGGCGAGCTGAATGAGCTGATGGTGTACCGCAAGCGTTTGCGCCGGCCGCTAGTCGATTACCAGCGCAATGTGCCACCGCACGTGCGTGCGGCCCGGCTGGCCGATGACTACAACCGCCGCCTTGGCCGCCCGTTGCAATACCAGCGCGGCGGCTGGATCAGCTATCTGATCACCCTGGCGGGCCCCGAACCCCTGGAAAACCTGCAAGCGCCGGTGGACTACGAGCATTACCTGACGCGGCAGCTGCAGCCGGTGGCCGATGCCATCCTGCCTTTTGTTGGCGACAGTTTCGAAGGGTTGACCGGCCAGCAGCTGGCGCTGTTCTGAAGAGGTGGTACCTATCTAGCTTATCGCTTGGCAAGCCTGCGTCTAGTGTCGGGCCTTTTGATCAGCCCGAGGCGCAACAACGTGACTACACCCAGCCAGGAACAACCGCCAACTGCCGATACGCTGGCCATGGAGCAGGCCTATCAGGACAACCTCATCGTCAAGCGACTGCCCAGATGGATTCGCCGGCTGCGAATCGTATCGCTGACCGAGCAGAACATCCCGGCCAACGGTCTGTATGAATCGCAGCATGCTGCATTACGCGACGCGTTGAAAGACAGCCTGGCCTGTCGACAGTGGCTGGAAAAGGAGCTTGCGCGAATCGAGGGCATCGACCGTTTCGTCAAGCCGCTGCTTCGACACGCCATGCAGGAAGAATTCGGCACCACGGAAAATGTCGATGGCCTGTATTTCAGGCGCTGGTACACCTACACCGCTCCCAGCCAGGGCACCGTGTGGGGGCGCTACCCGGTGGTGGAAAAGGACTATTTCGACGTACCGCTGATCGAGGCGGCACTGGACAACTTCACGCCGGGCGAGGGGCGGAACGAACAGCACAAGGACAACTGCATCGTCGACAGCCTGTCGCAACGGCTCCCCTCACCAACCGCGCCAGCCTTCGCACGCTTGTGCCGCAAGCTGGATCTGGGCAGGCGCTATCAACAGCACCTGGACAGTGTACTCAAAGCGCCGAGCAGCCAGGCAAGCGGCTGGCGCAGCATGGCTTCGACGCTTGCCCAGCTTTACAGCTCGGTCATGCTGATCGATGCGTGCAAGGCCAAGAGTGATGGCGTACTGAACGCCGCTGAACTGGAACTGGTGGTGGACCTGTGTAAGCACGGACGCCCCGGCACGCTCTACGAATCGAAAGTGGTGGCCCGGCAACTGAAGGCGTTCGGCTGCGACTTGCAACAGATCGTGATACTCGATGTATTTCATGACAAGGTCAGCCGCAAGATCATTGTCTATATTCCCGATGACCCCCACGGTCCCTGGACCGCAAGCCCCGACCTGGAAAGCTTCACCCGCAAGGTCTTGGGCAAGCGTCTGCGAGACAAGCGCTATCAGGATTTCTTCAAACGCTTCGTACGCCGGCGCGACAGCCAGCAGTTCTTCTCCAGGGTTGCCAAGGAACTGGTGGGCGTCGCCGATTGGGCAACTCGGGAAATGGACCAGCACATGCGGGACTACCCGCTGCCGTTGTTCGCCCAACTTGCCGCCGCGCGCATTGCCCATATCAAGGACGATGCTGCGCTGATTGCAACGCCGGTGTCAGACCTTGACCGCAAGGCCCAGGAAGCCCATCGGCAAAGGTTGGTTGCCGAGGGTTGGACCCTGGCCACGGTGGCGGGCGTGTTCATCCCCGCACTCAATGCACTGCTGCTGGCGGTAATGGTCTGGGACCTGCTGGGCGAGCTGTTCCAGGCCGTTGAAGACTGGCGCGAGGGCGATACCAGCGCCGCAATGGAGCATGTGCTCAACGTGACCAAAGACCTGGCCGTGATCGGTGTCACCGCCGTGGTATGGCGGGAAGCGAGCCGGGCCTGGGCCGCATTGGACCAGTGGGTGCCAGCGCGCCTGGAAGACGGCAGCGAGAAGCTCTGGAATGGAGACCTGGTGCCGTTTCGCAGCGCTGCACCTCCCGCTGGGGAAGTGGCCGATGCAATGGGCATCTACCGTGCCCAGGACAGAAGCTGGATGATCATGGACGGCCACAACTACGAAATCGTCCAGCGCGCAGATGAAGAGTGGCAACTGGCACCACGAGGTGGTCATGGACCTTTGTTGCGTCACAATGACGCCGGTGCCTGGCGGCTATGGACCGAGCAACCGGCCAGCTGGACAGACAAGCACAGGATGTTCCGCCGCCTTGGTGAGCGTTTCGCTCGCCTGGATGATGAACAGATTGACCAGGCCATGGCCGTCCATGCTCTGGATGCAGACCATCTACGGGCGCTGCATGTGTACGGCCGGCCACCTGAGGCCGAGCTGGTCGATACCGTAGAGCGCCTGCTGATCGATCGCCGGCTGCAAACCCTGCTGGACGATTTGAAGCTCGGGCGGGTGCCGGAGGACGCGCCGTTGCTGGCGAAGGCCCGCGCCCTGCCTGGCGTCACCGAGCAGGGCGGGCCAGCATTGGCGGCGCAGGTCTCGGCAAGGCGGCGCCAGCTGTTTCAACAGGTGTATGACGGGCAGCAGGAGCCAGACGATGCGGCGGTGGCAACCTTGCGCAAGGCGTTCCCGAGCCTGCATTGCCGAGCGGCGCGCGAGCTTGTGGGCGAGCTGTCGGCAGAAGGTGCGGAATTTCAGGCACTGGTCGGCGGCACAGTGCCGCTCCGGTTGGTCGAAAGGGCCAGGCTGAGCGTACTGCGCATACGCGTTGCGCGTGCCTGCGAGGCGCTGTTCATCGAGACGCCCCAGACCCTGGACCAGGCCAAGGTCGCGCTGACACTGTTGGAGACTCTGGATGTCAGGGAGACCAGGCCGCGCTGGCGGCTGTACGATGGCGGTAGCCCGCAGCCGATAATGACTACTGCTGGCGACGGGCAGAACTACAGGCTTGTGCATGACAACGGGCGGTTCGAGCTTGAGGACGCGTTAGGCCTCGAGCTGCGCGGCCCCGGCGAGCTGTTCGAGACCTTGGCGGAAGCGTTTGCCCCGGCCGATCATGCGGCACTCGGTATCACTGAACCCTACGCACCGAGTTTGAGAGCAGTGTTGGCTCGGCAAATGCCCGGGCACAGCAGGGTACTCGCCCAGGTGTTGGGCAAAAACCCTCGACAGCCATGGATGCTGGCGCCAGTGCGCCTGGAGGATGGCAGGGTCGGATACCCGCTGGGCGGCTGCCAGGGATGCTTTGCCCGGTCTGCGTCTCGACCCCGGGCGTTCGAGGCGCGTCTGCGCGACCTTTACCCAGCGTACAGTGACGAGCAGATCGAAGATTGGCTGACCACCTTGCATGCTTCGGGGCGTGATACCGACACCGAACTCGGTGTGCTCGAAGAGCAAGCCCGCAGGTTGAACGACCACCTGAAAAGCTGGGAGTGGCGAGGGTTGCTGAATCGCGATCGACCCGAGCGCAAACGGTTTCGCAAAGCACTCATGCAATGCTGGCGGGAACGGGTGCCCGCTCAGGTTCTCGCTCAGCATGAACGTCTGACGGTAACTTGGCAGTTCAGCGCGTATGACCTGCGCTCATTGCCTGAATTGGGCCCACTCTTCAGCTTCCCGCACGTTACCGAGCTTTCCCTGCGTAGCCTGTTGCTGAAGGAGGTACCAGAGCAATTCCTGCTTTCATTCCCCAATCTGAGCTCGCTGGAACTGAGCTACAACAAGTTGCAACGTCTGCCAGAGAGCCTGTCGTTGCTCAATGACTTGCGCATACTCGACTTGTCCGGCAATCGCATCTCTCTGGACGAGTCCCAGGCTCAAGTGCTGGCGCAATGCAGCCGGTTACGTTACCTGAACCTTTCGCACAACCGCTTGAACATGACCTTTTCTGTGGCGCAGATGAACCAGTTGGCCGAACTGCGTTTGCGCAATGCCGGGTTGGTACTGCTGCCCGAGGGCATCACGGATTGTCAGACGTTGTACATGCTCGATGCTTCCAACAACTTCATCAATCTGTTGCCCCCTAACTTCATCCAGTCCCGGTTGTGGCGGGAAGGCTACGTGGCGCTGTCAGGCAATCCTGTGCTGCTGCAACAGGCTGAAGATGTGCAGGAGGCCTGGAACATTCCGGAGGACAGTTCAGTCCCTCACAGGTTTCGTTGGATGGACCGCCTGGACGGTGTGGAACGCGAAAATCTGGGTATCCGCTGGAGCACTATCGAGCAAATGGATGGGGTGACGAACTTCATGCAACTGCTGAAACAGCTTACGCGCTCGCAAGACTTCACCCATCCTCGATATGGGGAAATGCTGGCCTCACGCGTTCTGGCCATGATGGAAAAGGTGGACAAGTCAGCAGCACTGGCCAATGAAATTTTCGCCCATGCACTGGTCGAGAACTGCGCCGACAATGCCACGGTGGTCTTCCAGCAGCTTGAAATCCGATGCCTTGTGTGGGACGCCGAGCAGGCTGCCCCCTCTGGGAGCCAGGAACAAGCCCTGGTGAAACTGGCGCGGCAGTTGTGGAGGCAACAGGAGGTTGACTTCATCGCCTTGCGCGAGGCTGAGGCTGCAGGTGCGGGCAATGAGTCGATCGAATGGGCGCTGGCCTACTCGATCCGCTTGCGCGATGACCTGGGCCTCCCTGGCAACGCGCGGAGCATGCTACACGCGGGCATCCCGGACCTGGATGACGCTTCGGTGATGCGCGCGGCTGATCAAGTCAGGCGTAACGAGACAGACCAATCGGTGGCAGTGTGGATGGTCCAGCAACCGTTCTGGAGAAATTATCTCGAGAAACGCTACGTGCGCGAACTGGAAGTGCCGGCCAGTTTTCAGAACCAGTTGGCAGAGGATGCAGATGCCGAGGACGCCGCCAGGTTGATGGCGGAAATCAGGCTTTGGACCGAGAAGACCGAACTCCAACTGACCATCGAGGCTCTGCAACGGCCGGTATGACCAGGGCGCATTGGACTATGCTCAAGCTACAAGTGATAGAGGTACTTTTTCGGGCTCGGGACGGGGAGCGACCGCACTTGGTAACCGCCGGTTACTGTTCATTCAAACATGGAGGCCTTTTGCTGGTTTACGCTCGCTTGTCGGATCTTTCGCCCTGATCTGTAGTCTTCTGGTTTATCGAGAGAATAAGGAGATACGCATGCTCGTCCGGTCACTGACCCTCGCCACCTTGCTCGCGCTCGTCGGCCCTGTGTTTGCTGCCGACAGTGACGCGCCGCTGGCCAAGGAACTGGGCAAGGCCAGGCCCTTGGTCGTCATTGCGCCCAGCAGCGCCGACCCGACGTTGCGTGGGTTGAACGAGGCTCTCAAGGATCCGGCCACCCAGGCCGCCTTCAAGGAGCGAAACCTGGTGCTCTACAGCGTTGCCAACATGATGGGCAAGCGTGAGGACAAGAACCTGGAGCAGCAGACTACCATGGCCTTGATCCGCGAGTTGAAGCTGGGTGCCAGCAAAGGCACCAAGGTGATCCTGGTGGGCAAGGACGGTGAACGGCACATGCTCAAGGACGATGAGGAGGGCGGGGCCATTGACCCGCAGGTTATTTTCAAGGCGGTCGATGAGCTGCCTGCCAGCGAAAAAGCCATGACGGCGCCCGAACCTGTGGCTGCAGCGGCACCGGAAGCCAAGGCCAAGGACAGCAAGCCCGCCAAGCCCGCCAAACCTGCCGCGCCGCCCAAGCCGCTGGAAGACTGACCCTGCACGACGGCCCCGAGGCACCTTGGGGCCGTTGTGTATCCCACTGTATCTGCCCACGCTGCAGACCCATTCCCATACAAAACCGCACCCCGCGCGATACATCCACGACATACCGCAACGGCCTAATGGCTCCACATTCCAACCACAGTGGAGCGACACCATGACTCAAGTACGAAACACCCTCGGCCTGCTCGGCGCTGCCCTGATCGGCAGCATGGCTTTGAGCAGCAGCGCTTTTGCCGTCGAGCCGTTGGCCCAGGGTTACCAGCTGGCTTCGGCCAAGGTGGCAGGCGAGGGCAAGTGTGGTGAAGGCAAATGTGGTGGCAGCGCAAAGGCCACCCAAGGCGAAGGCAAATGCGGTGAGGGCAAGTGCGGCGCCAGCGCCAAGGCCGGGGCCGAAGGCAAGTGTGGCGAGGGCAAGTGTGGTGATGCCTCGTTCGCCAAGACCGACAGCAACCACGACGGCAAGGTCTCTCGCGACGAGTTCCTGGCGGTGGCCAAGGACCGTGCCGGCGACTTCGACAAGATCGACAGCAACCATGATGGCTTCATCTCCGAACAGGAGGCGGCGGATCACCTCAAGGCGATCTACCAGGCTAATGGCAAGGCCATGCCCGAAGGATTGTTCAGCCACCTGACCGGCAAGTCCTGACCTTCTGCCCCATGAACCGCGCAACGCCCCTCCTGCTGGTCAGGCGGGGCGTTGTGCCTGTTGCGGAGACCTGTTCATGCACCCCACATCTTTGCCCCCTGCACCGTTACAGACCGGGCTTGGCCTGCGCCGCGGCCTGTTGCCGGAACTGCTGGCCATGGAGGCTGGCGCCGTGGACTTCCTGGAATGCGCACCGGAAAACTGGATTGCCGTGGGTGGTGCCTATGGCAAGGGCCTGGCGCAGTTGGCCGAGCGTTTTGCCATTACCTGCCACGGGCTGTCGTTGTCGCTGGGTGGCAGCGAGCCGCTGGACCGCCATTTCCTTGGCCAGACCCGCCAGTTTCTCGATCGCCACCAGGTGCGCCTGTACAGCGAGCACCTGAGCTACTGCAGTGATGACGGGCACCTGTATGACCTGATGCCCATTCCGTTCACCGACGAAGCGGTGCACCATGTGGCCGCGCGGATTCGCCAGGCCCAGGAACACCTGGAGCGGCGTATTGCCGTGGAAAACATCAGCTACTACGCGGCGCCGTACCAGGCGTTGAGCGAACTCGATTTCATCCGTGCGGTCCTCGATGAGGCCGACTGCGACCTGCTGCTGGACGTCAACAACGTATTCGTCAACGCCTGCAATCACGGCTACGACGCCCGCGAATTCCTGGCGGGCTTGCCCCAGGCGCGGGTCACCGGCATGCACGTGGCTGGCCATTACGATGAAGCGCCGGACCTCAAGGTAGACACCCATGGGGCTGCGGTGAAGGAGGATGTGTGGGCGCTGTACGCGGTCGCCTGTAAGCGTTTCGGTGTGCAACCGACGGTACTCGAGCGTGATTTCAACTACCCGCCGCTGGTCGAACTGCTCGCCGAAACGGCGCGCATCCGTGCTGTGCAGCGTGCTTCTGGAGGGCATGCAGATGAATGAGGCCTTGCGTGAGCAGCAGTACACCTTGGCCCGACACCTGCGTGACCCGCAGCGCCATGCGCCGCCGCCGGGCGTGGAGGCCCGGCGCCTGAAGGTTTACCGCGAGCTGTTCTATGGTGCTATCGAAGGTTTGCTGGCCGGCAGTTTTCCGGTGATGCGCCAGGCGTTGGGTGAACCGCGCTGGCATGCCCGAGTGCGAGACTTCTATGCCAACTATCGCAGCCAGACACCGTTGTTCACCGAGATTGCCGAAGCGTTCGTCGATTACCTGCAAGGCATCGAACTGGATGCACCCTGGCAGCTGGAGCTGGCGCACTATGAGTGGGTCGAGGCGCAGTTGTATCTGAGCGATGCGCAGGACCCGCCCCATGACCCGGCAGGCGACCTGCTGGAAGGGGAGCCACTGTTGTCGTGTGTGGCGCGGGTGTTGGCCTATCGCTGGCCGGTGGAGCGGATCGGGGCGGATTACCAGCCAGCGGTCGCGCCAGAGGCGCCGACCTTGTTGCTGGTTTATCGCGATGCGGGGCTGAAGGTGCGCTTCGCGCGCCTGGCGCCGCTGGCGTACCGGTTGCTGGCGCTGGAACAGGGCAGTGGGCGGGCGCGGTTGCAGGCGTTGGGCGGTGCTGTGGAGGAGGGGCTGGCGTTGCTGGAGGGGCTGCGCGAGCAGGGGGTCATCATCGGTACATGTTGAATCGTGGTATTGGGGCGCTTTGCGCCCAATCGCCGGCAAGCCAGCTCCCACAGGTACAGCGCATGCCCAGAATCTTGCGCAGTACCTGTGGGAGCTGGCTTGTCGTGGCGATGAACCGCGGCGATGGGCTGCAACGCAGCCCCGGCGATATCACCTGCAGAACCGCCCTCTGAGCCAATGATCCAGGCTCAACCGCCCAGCCCCTTTCAGCAGCAGTGGCAGCAACGCCACCAGGTAGATCAGCGGCAGCTTGAAGTTGCCAAAGCCCTGGTCGGTAATCGCATAACCTTGGGCCAGTTCGGCCAGGCTCGACCAGTGCGCCGGCCAATGCACCGCGGCAATCGCCACCACGGTCACCACCATCAGCCCAAACGAGGCCAGCCGGGTACCCAGCCCCAACAACAGCAGTAACGGCAGGATCAGCTCCGCCCACATCGACAGCTGCCAGTTCAGCTCTGCAGGCAGCAGGTTGAAGGGGAACGGGAAGTTCGCCTGCAGGTCGGCGAACCAGTTGCTGCCATTGAATTTCTCCCAGCCGGATTCAAAAAACTCCCAGGCCAGAAACAGCCGCAATGGCAGGTCGGCGCTCCAGGTACCGAAGCGGTCGAAGGTGGTCAGGGTGCGGGTCAAGGTGGTCATGCTGGATTCTCTCTTCAGGAAAGGGCACGGGCGTTACGGCGTTGCTGACGGGCCAGCTTGGCGGTGAGCTTGACGGCGATGGCGCTGAACATCAGGGCGAACGCCAGCGGGTACCAGCCGCCCATGGGGATGCGTTTGTAGAACGACAGGCAGAACACCGCGGCCAGTACCCACATGCCGGTACTGTGCAGGGCCTGCCAGGCATGGCCACCCAACAGGCGCATCGGGGCCTTGAACGAGGTGATGGTGAGCAGCAGCAGGAACAGGTAGCCGAGGGTGCCGGGCAGGCTGGAAGTAAACGTGCGGCCGGCCCAGAACAGCTCGGGGAATTGCTGGGCATAGCGGTAGATCAGTACGCCGTGCACGGTGTGGGAAAAGGCGAATGCCAACCCCAGATAGCGCCGTTCCTGGAGGATGCGGCGGCTGCTGGTGCCAGGCAGCAAGGTCACCAGCGACGAGGCCAGAAAGGCCAGCAGGAATAGCGCGAAGGAGCTGCGCGCAGTGGCACGGATCGCACTGCGCAGGCCGTCCGGATCAGGTTGGCTGGCCAGGACCACGGCGGTCATCGCCAGGGTCAGGCCGGCGAGCGTGGCGAACAGCTTCCAGCCGGAGGGAAGGGTGAGGGGTTTCATCAGGGAGGCTCCCGGGGTGTGGTTGTGTGACCGGGAGTGTGTCGGGGTGGGGTATCTGCAGTGTGTCGGCGGTGGTGGGGTTGTGTATCGGATTGTAGAAGTCGCTCAAGCGCCGCAGTCCCTGTAGGAGCGGCCTTGTGTCGCGATGGGCTGCGAAGCAGCCCCAGGTTTTCAGCTTCGCCGCATGAATTGCCGGGGCCGCTTTGCGGCCCGATCGCGACACAAGGCCGCTCCTACCTGAGATTGCCTTACTTCAGCTCGATCTGCGCGCACAGCCCGCCGCCTGCGCGGTTGCTCAGGGTCAGTCGGCCGCCCATGGCCTGGATCAGCTGATGGGCAATCGCCAACCCCAGCCCGGTGCCGCCGGTGCTGCGGTTGCGTGAGCCTTCCACGCGATAGAACGGCTTGAGTACTTCATCCAGTTCGCCACCGGGGATGCCTGGCCCGTTGTCGAGCACTCGGATCACGGTCAGGTCCCCTTCGCGGCATACCTCCAGCTCGGCAGCACCAGCAAACTTGAGGGCGTTGTCCACCAGGTTCACCAGCACCCGACGCAGGGCATGCGGGCGGGTTTCCAGCAGGCTGCCGCTGCTGCCATGGCGCAGCACCTGGGCACCACTGTCCTGGTAGTCGAACACCAGGCTGTCGAGAAAGGCATCGAGGTTGACCCGGCACGGTGCCTCGGTGCTGGTATCCATGCTGCGGGCATAGGCAACGCCTTCGCGCACCAGATGCTCCATCTCGCCAAGGTCGTTCCACAGCTTGTCCTTCTCTACTCCTTCGTCCATCACTTCGACACGCAGTTTCATGCGCGTGATCGGTGTTTGCAGGTCGTGGGAAATGGCCGCCAGCAACTGCATGCGTTCCTTGAGGTAGGCAGCGATGCGCGCCTGCAGGGCGTTGAAGGCCACGGCGGCGTAGCGCACCTCGCGCGGGCCGCTTTCATCCAGCTGCACGCCAGGCTTGTCCGGGTCGAGATTGTCCACCGCGCGGGCCAGGCGGGTCAGCGGGCCGATCGCCAGGCGTACCGCCAGCCAGGTGCACAGCAACAGCACGGCCAACTGGATCAGCAGCACCACGGGCAGCCAACGTGCCACCGGGAGCGGCGACGGGGTTACGTCGATGGTCAGCGGAGCGCCATCGGCGAGGGTCAGGTGGGCCTGGAAGTGCGCATTCGGGCCGGGGATTTCCTGGAAGGAAAGGCGATAGTCGGCGCCAATGGCCTTGACGATCGAGTCCGCGGCCATGGGCGGGTCGCTGGTCGGCATGGCTTCGCCCGCCAGGCCCTGGTCCAGCCGGTAGCGGTAGGTACGCCGCTCCAGACGCGGCAGCCAGGCGGGGCGCTCGGCCGCGGGCAGGCGGTCGAGGATGGCCACCGAGGTGGCCACGTCCTGCTCCAGGGTGCTGAGCATCATCGAGCGGCTGCTGATGTAGCGCTCGTAGGCCTGCAGGCCGAACGACAGGCCGTAGGCCAGCACCAGGCCGGTGAAGAAGATAAGTGCCAGGCGCGAGGCCAGGGTACGTGGCCACTTCATGATGGTGACTCGAGCAGTTGCACCGGCAGCGAGAACACGTAGCCCTCGCTGCGCACGGTCTTGATGCAGCTGGGTTCGCGGGCGTCGTCACCCAGGCGCTGGCGCAGGCGGCTGACCAGCAGGTCGATGGAGCGGTCGAAGATGTCGGCTTCGCGGCCCTGGGTCAGGTTGAGCAACTGCTCACGGCTGAGCACCCGCTGCGGGTGGTCGAGAAACACCCGCAGCAGGCGGTATTCGGCACCGCTCAGGGCTACCAGGGTGCCTTCGCTGTCGAGCAGGTGGCGCGCGGTGGTGTCCAGCCGCCACTGGCCGAAGCCGAGCAGGCGGCTGCTTTCGCTGATGGTCAGGTTGGGCGGCAGCATGCGCGTGCGGCGCAGCACGGCGTTGATGCGGGCCAGCAGTTCGCGGGCCGAGAACGGCTTGGTCAGGTAATCGTCGGCGCCCATTTCCAGGCCGATGATGCGGTCGGTTTCGTCGTTGCGGGCGGTCAGCATCAGCACCGGGGTGTTGCGGTGCTTGCCGGCGCGCAGCTCGCGGCACAACAGCAGGCCGTCGTCGCCGGGCATCATGATGTCCAGGACGATCAAGTCGACGCTGTTGGCTTCGAGAAAGGCGCGCATCTGCCGGCCGTCGGCGACGATGCTGGTGCGCAGGCCGTTCTTCTTCAGGTAGTTGCCGACCAGTTCGCGGATTTCGCGGTCGTCGTCGACGATCAGGATGTGATCGACGTGTTCCATGCGCTGCGTTCCTGTTCAAGAGGGGATGGGCGCAGTGTACCGAGCGCGTTCGCGCTTGCCTGCGGGGGTTTGTATTGCAGTGTATCTGCCATGCGTACAGACACAGGAGGAAGCACATCACAGCTTCGGGCGACACATACGGGATACCTGGCCGGCGTGAAATGGCTCTCGACCGGGGAGCGCAACTCCCCACCCTCAAGCGTTACACAGGAGAGATGCCATGAACTTCAATACCTTCGCCCGTGCCAGCCTGCTTGCCGTGCTCAGCTTCGGCGCCATTGCCGCCCAGGCCTCCACCATGCCGATGGACGACAGCGGGGTCATGCAGTACCGCTACGGTGACCACCTGGATGTGAAGAAAGTGCTGTCGATACAGGATGACCAGAGCGACGCCTGCGGCCTGGTGAACACCCGCATGGACTACCTCGACTCCAAGGGCCAGCGGCAGAGCGTGCAGTACCGCACCTATGCCACCGGCGGTTGCCATGAGAATTGATCGCCGCTTGTTGTTGAAGGTTGGCGGCATTGCCCTGGCGCTGGCCGGCCTGGGTCTGGGCGGGCACCTGATGGCCCGCGACAGCTACGGTGCCATGCCGTCGCTGTCCGGCGCCAGCCAGTGGCTTAACTCGGCGCCGCTGGATGGCCCCGGGCTCAAGGGCAAGGTGGTGCTGGTGGACTTCTGGACCTGGGACTGCATCAACTGCCGGCGCAGCCTGCCGCATGTGAACGAATGGGCGCGGCGCTATGCCGACCAGGGCCTGGTGGTGGTCGGTGTGCACACTCCGGAGTACGACTACGAGCACGATGTAGGCACCTTGCGTGACAAGGTGGCCAGGCTGGGGATCGCTTACCCGGTGGCGGTGGATAACGACTACAAGGTGTGGAATGCCTGGGGCAACCAGTTCTGGCCGGCACACTACTTTGTCGACCGCAAGGGGCAGGTGCGCCATGTGCACTTTGGCGAGGGGGATTATGGTGGGCAGGAGCAGGTGATACAGACGTTGCTGGATGAGAAAGGGTGAGTTGTCTGTGCCGGCCTCTTCGCGGGCTTGCCCGCTCCCACAGGGATTTGCGTAATCAGTGAAATTTGCGCAGTACCTGTGGGAGCGGGCAAGCCCGCGAAGAAGCCGACACCTGTCTGTCAGGTGAAACTGGCAAAGTGCGCCTGCATCCGCGCCGCATCCGCTTGGCGCCCGCTGAACAACTCGAACGCCTTCACCGCCTGGAACACGGCCATGTTGCTGCCATCCAGGGTGCGGCACCCCAGTGCCCGGGCGGCGCGCAGCAGTTCGGTCTCCAGCGGGAAGTAGATGATCTCCGCCACCCACAGGCGAGCATGCAGCAGCTCCACCGGCAGCGGCGTGCCCGGCAGCTTGGCCATGCCCACCGGTGTGGTGTTGACCAGCCCGTCCGCCTCGGCCAGGGCCGTGGCCAGGTCGGTGCCGACAACGGCGCGCCCGGCACCGAAATGGGCATTCAGGTTGTCCACCAGGGCCTGTGCACGGGCCACGTCCACTTCGAACAGTACCAGCCGCTCGACCCCTTCACCCAGCAGGGCATGGGCCACGGCCGAACCTGCGCCACCGGCACCCATCTGCACTACCTGGCGCCGTGCCACATCCGGCAGGCCACGGCGCAAGCCTTCGGCAAAGCCCAGGCAATCGGTGTTATGACCCACCCGCTTGCCGTCCTTGAGTACCACGGTGTTCACCGCGCCGATGCCGCGGGCTTCGTCCGACAGTTCGTCGAGCAACGGCAGGATCGCCTGCTTGAACGGGTAGGTGATGTTTAGCCCGGTGAAACCGGTGTGCTGGGCAGCGTCGAGCAGGCCGGGCAGGGCGCTGTCGTCCAGTTGCAGCTGGTCGGCATCGATCAGCCGGTACAGGTAGCGCAGCGCCTGGGCATCACCTTCGTGTTCGTGCAGGGCAGGGGTGCGCGACAGCTGGATGCCGCGGCCGATCAGGCCGGCGAGGATGGCTTGCTGGCTCATGCGCTGCGCTCCTGCAACATTTCGGCAAAGTGGCTGATGGCCATGCGATAGCCATGGCTGCCCAGGCCGCAGATGACCCCGACGGCGATGGACGATATGAACGACAGGTGACGGAACGGTTCGCGCTTGTGCACGTTGGACAGGTGCACTTCGATAACCGGCACTTCGCCGGCCACCAGGGCATCGCGGATGGCCACCGAGGTGTGGGTCCAGGCACCGGGGTTGATCACGATGCCGGCGCAGCGGCCACGGGCGGCATGGATCCAGTCGATCAGTTCACCTTCGTGGTTGGTTTGGCGGAATTCGATTTCCAGGCCGAGGGAATGGGCGGTGTCGGCACAACCCTGGGCCAGGTCGGCGAGGGTTTCGTGGCCGTACTGGGCAGGCTCGCGGGTGCCCAGCATGTTCAGGTTGGGGCCGTTGAGTACGAGAATAAGGGGCTTCATGACGGGCATCGCTTTGTTGTTGTTGGATGCTTCCTAGTTTTGTACCGCCTGGTTAGTTTAGTCAATTGGACTAAACCGCTGTTCCGGGAAAGTGGGCGATTATCGAACCCTCAGCAACTCAGACTGGATTACAAAATTGTAATTTTCCCGCCACCGCCCCGATAAGCGCGGCTTTCTACAGTCCCTCGGCAAATCTCGCCGACGAGGACTGTTTCGTGCCCATCCCCCGCAAGACCGCCTTGCTCTGCCTGTTGCTGGCTGGCGCCGGCACTGCCCACGCCAGCCAGAGCCTGAGCCTGCCCCAGGCGCTAGACGCCGCCTTTGCTCAGAACCCGGAGCTGGCCGCAGCCGGACGGGAAATCGGCATTGCCGATGGCGAACGGCGCCAGGCCGGGCTGATCCCCAACCCGGAGCTGTCCTGGGAGGTCGAGGACACCCGCCGTGACACCAGCACCACCACTGTCACCCTCAGCCAACCGCTGGAGTTGGGCGGCAAGCGCGGCGCACGCATCGCCGTGGCCGGTGCTGGCCAGGCCATTGCCCTGCTGGACCTGGAACGCCAGCGCAACGGCCTGCGCGCCGATGTGATACAGGCCTTCCACGCGGCCCTGCGCGCACAGACCGCGCTGGATTTGGCGCAGCAATCGCAGGCGTTGACCGAGCGTGGGCTGCGAGTGGTGCAGGGGCGGGTGACCGCTGGCCAGTCATCGCCCGTCGAGGCCACCCGGGCCCAGGTGCAGTTGGCCCAGGCCCAGGCTGAAGTGCGCCGTGCGCAAACCCAGCGCAGTGTGGCCTACCAGGCCCTGGCACGGTTGACCGGCAGCCCGCTGGCAAGCTTCGACCAGTTGCAGGCAGCCAACCTGTCCCCCGGTGATGCACCCAGCGCCGATGCTCTGCTCGACCAGGTCGAGCAAACGGCCGAATGGCGCCTGGCCGCCGCCCAGGTCGAGCGCGGCGAAGCGTCCCTGGGATCGGAAAAGGCCCTGCGTATTCCCAACCTCACCGTCAGCCTTGGCAGCCAATACAGCCGCGAAGACCGCGAGCGGGTCAATGTGGTGGGCCTGTCGATGCCCTTGCCGCTGTTCGACCGCAACCAGGGCAACGTGCTGGCCGCGGCCCGCCGTGCCGACCAGGCGCGTGACCTGCGCAACGCCGTGGAGCTGCGCCTGCGCAGTGAAACCCGCAGCGCCGTCAGCCAGTGGACCACGGCCATGCAGGAAGTGCAGGCCTATGACCGCACCATCCTGCCTTCTGCCCAGCAGGCCGTGGACACCGCCACACGCGGTTTCGAAATGGGCAAGTTCGCCTTTCTCGATGTACTCGACGCCCAGCGCACGCTGATCGAGGCACGCGGGCTGTACCTCGAGGCGCTGGCCTCGGCGACCGACGCGCGGGCACAGGTCGAGCGGATCTATGGCGACCTCGATGAGCTGAGCAACAAATTGAACAGCAGGAGCAACAATGACTAATCCACGCAAGATAGCCCTTCTGGCTGCCGCCATTGCCGCGCTTGGCCTGGGTGGCCTGGCCTGGACCGGCAACCTCGGCAACGCATCAAGCACTGAAGCCCGGCACGACGACCACGGCGAAGACAGCCACGGCCACGGCGAGGAACAGGCCGGCGAAGGTCACGAAGAAGAGGCGGGCAAGCTGCACCTGTCCATCGCCCAGATCGAAGCTGCCGGTGTGCAACTGGCCGATGCCGGCCCTCGTGAACTGGGCACCGCCATCAGCTTCCCGGGTGAAATCCGCTTCGACGAGGATCGCACTGCCCACGTCGTGCCACGTGTGCCCGGTGTGGTCGAGTCGGTGCAAGCCGAACTGGGCCAGGCGGTCAAGCGTGGTCAGGTGCTGGCGGTAATTGCCAGCCAGCAGATTTCCGACCTGCGCAGCGAACAACAGGCTGCCCAGCGCCGCCTGGAACTGGCGCGCCTGACCTTCCAGCGCGAACAGCAGCTGTGGCAGGAGCGGATCAGCGCCGAGCAGGATTACCTGCAGGCCCGTCAGGCGTTGCAGGAAGCAGAGATTGCCTTGGCCAACGCCCGGCAGAAGGTCGCCGCCGTGGGCCCGGCCGGTGCCGGCAACCGCTATGAACTGCGCGCGCCGTTCGATGCAGTGGTGGTGGAAAAGCACCTGACCGTGGGTGAGGTGGTCGATGAGACCAGCAATGCCTTCACCCTGTCTGACCTGAGCCGGGTCTGGGCCACCTTCGCCGTCGCCCCGCGCGACCTGGACAAGGTGACCACCGGCCGCAATGTCACGGTCAGCGCGCCGGACCTGGGTGCCCGGGTCGAGGGCAAGGTCAACTACGTCGGCAGCCTGCTCGGCGAGCAGAACCGTGCCGCCACTGTCCGCGCCACGCTGGCCAACCCCAACGGCGCCTGGCGCCCCGGGTTGTTCGTCAACGTCGCGGTCAGCGTCGAACGCTTCAACGCCGCCGTGGTGGTACCAGAAAGCGCATTGCAATCCTGGGAAGAGCAAACCGTGGTGTTTGCCCGTACCGAGGAAGGCTTCGAGGCCCGCCCGGTGAAGGCCGGCCGCCGCGACGCCGGCCTGGTGGAAATCACCACCGGCCTTGCCGCCGGAACCCAGGTGGCCGCTGCCGGCAGCTTTGTCCTCAAGTCCGAGCTGGGCAAGGGCTCGGCCGAGCACAGCCATTGATCACGGGGACACCTGCATGTTCGAACGCCTGATCCAATTCGCCATCGAGCAACGCCTGGTGGTGATGCTGGCCGTGGTCCTGATGGCCGCGGTGGGCATCCACAGCTACCAGAAACTGCCGATCGACGCTGTACCGGACATCACCAACGTCCAGGTGCAGATCAATACCGCCGCACCTGGCTATTCGCCGCTGGAGACCGAGCAGCGCATCACCTTCGCCATCGAGACCGCCATGGCCGGCCTGCCCGGGCTCAAGCAGACCCGCTCGCTGTCGCGCTCGGGCCTGTCGCAGGTCACGGTCATTTTCGACGACGGCACCGACCTGTTCTTCGCCCGCCAACTGGTCAACGAGCGCCTGCAAGTGGCGCGTGAGCAGTTGCCCGCCGGCATCGAAGCGGGCATGGGGCCGATTTCCACCGGGCTAGGTGAAATCTTCCTGTGGACGGTGGAAGCCGAGCAGGGCGCGCTGAAGGAAGACGGCACACCCTACACCCCGACCGACTTGCGGGTAATCCAGGACTGGATCATCAAGCCGCAGTTGCGCAACGTGCCCGGGGTGGCCGAAGTCAACAGCATCGGCGGCCATGCCAAGCAGTACCTGATTGCGCCGGAGCCCAAGCGCCTGGCAGCCTACAAACTCACCCTCAACGACCTGATCGCGGCGCTGGAGCGCAACAACGCCAACGTCGGCGCCGGCTACATCGAGCGCAATGGCGAGCAGTTGCTGATTCGCGCGCCAGGCCAGGTGGCGTCGGCCGAGGACATCGCCAATATCGTCATCTCCAGTGTCGATGGCACGCCAATCCGCGTCAGCCATGTTGCCCAGGTCGGCCTGGGCGAAGAGCTGCGCTCGGGCGCGGCCACCGAAAACGGCCGGGAAGTGGTGCTGGGCACGGTGTTCATGCTGATTGGCGAGAACAGCCGCACGGTGGCCCAGGCGGTCGCCGCCAAGCTGGTCGAGATCAACCGCAACCTGCCCAAGGGCGTGGTCGCGGTGACGGTGTACGACCGCACCAACCTGGTGGAAAAGGCCATCGCCACGGTGAAGAAGAACCTGGTCGAGGGCGCCATCCTGGTCATCGCCGTGTTGTTCCTGTTCCTGGGCAACATCCGCGCTGCATTGATCACCGCCATGGTCATTCCGTTGTCGATGCTGTTTACCTTCACCGGCATGTTCAGCAACAAGGTCAGCGCCAACCTGATGAGCCTGGGCGCCCTGGACTTCGGCATCATCGTCGACGGCGCGGTGGTGATCGTGGAGAATGCCATCCGCCGCCTGGCCCACGCCCAGCAACGCCATGGCCGCATGCTGACCCGCACCGAGCGCTTCCATGAAGTGTTCGCTGCCGCCCGTGAGGCGCGCCGGCCGCTGATCTACGGCCAGCTGATCATCATGGTGGTGTACCTGCCGATCTTTGCCCTGACCGGGGTGGAGGGCAAGATGTTCCACCCTATGGCCTTTACCGTGGTCATCGCCCTGCTTGGTGCCATGATCCTCTCGGTCACCTTCGTGCCGGCGGCCATTGCCCTGTTCGTCACCGGCAAGGTCAAGGAAGAGGAGGGCCTGGTAATGCGCACGGCGCGTCAGCGCTATGCCCCGGTGCTGGCCTGGGTGCTGGGCCGGCGCAAGCTGGCATTCGCTGCCGCCGCTACCTTGGTGTTGTTGTCCGGGGTGATGGCCAGCCGCATGGGCAGCGAGTTCATCCCCAGCCTCAGCGAAGGCGACTTTGCCCTGCAGGCCCTGCGCGTGCCGGGCACCAGCCTGTCGCAGTCGGTCGACATGCAGCAGCGCCTGGAACAGGCGATCATCGCCCAGGTGCCGGAAGTGGAACGGGTGTTCGCTCGCACCGGCACCGCCGAGATCGCCTCCGACCCGATGCCGCCGAACATTTCCGACGCCTATGTGATGCTGCGTCCGCGTGAGCAATGGGGCGACCCGGGCAAGCCGCGTGATGAGCTGATCGCCGAGGTACAACGCGCCGCCGCCAGCGTGCCGGGCAGCAACCACGAGCTGTCGCAGCCGATCCAGCTGCGCTTCAACGAGCTGATTTCCGGGGTGCGCAGCGATGTGGCGGTGAAGCTGTTTGGTGATGACATGGACGTGCTCAACCGCACCGCAGCGCAGATCGCCAGCAGCCTGCAAGGCGTGCCGGGCGCGTCCGAGGTAAAGGTCGAGCAGACTACCGGACTGCCGGTGCTGACCATCGATATTGACCGCGACAAGGCGGCCCGCCATGGCCTGAACGTGGGCGATGTGCAGGACGCCATTGCCATTGCCGTGGGTGGCCGCACCGCCGGTACGCTGTACGAAGGTGACCGCCGTTTCGACATGGTGGTGCGCCTTTCGGAAACCCTGCGCACCGATGTCGACGGGCTGGCCAGCCTGCTGATTCCGGTGCCGGCCAGTGCTGCTGCGGGTGCCGGGCAAATCGGCTTCATTCCGCTGTCGCAGGTAGCCACGCTGAACCTGCAGCTGGGGCCGAACCAGGTCAGCCGCGAGGATGGCAAGCGGGTGGTGGTGGTCAGTGCCAACGTGCGCGGGCGTGACCTGGGCTCGTTCGTCGAGGAGGCAGAACAGACGCTGATCCAGCAGGTGCAGATACCGCCGGGTTACTGGACCCGCTGGGGCGGCCAGTTCGAGCAGCTGCAGTCGGCGGCCGAGCGCCTGCAGGTGGTGGTGCCGGTGGCCTTGCTGTTGGTCATGGCGCTGTTGCTGATGATGTTCAACAACCTCAGGGATGGCCTGCTGGTGTTCACCGGCATCCCGTTCGCCCTTACCGGCGGGGTGCTGGCGCTGTGGTTGCGCGACATTCCGTTGTCC
The DNA here is from genome assembly GCF_046764235.1 of Pseudomonas sp. s4. Lineage (NCBI taxonomy): Bacteria > Pseudomonadati > Pseudomonadota > Gammaproteobacteria > Pseudomonadales > Pseudomonadaceae > Pseudomonas > Pseudomonas sp. s4. The sequence continues at coordinate 2,228,656 of NZ_CP177209.1, forward strand.
ATATCCGCTGGCGTGGGGTTCATTGCCTTGTCGGGGGTGGCGGTGCTCAACGGGCTGGTGATGATCGCCTTTATCCGTAGCTTGCGGGAGGAGGGGCGCACGCTGCGGGCAGCGGTCGAGGAGGGCGCGCTGACGCGCTTGCGGCCGGTGCTGATGACGGCACTGGTGGCGTCGCTGGGGTTCATCCCGATGGCCTTGGCTACCGGGACCGGGGCCGAGGTGCAAAGGCCGCTGGCGACCGTTGTGATTGGCGGGATTCTGTCGTCCACCGCACTGACCTTGCTGGTGTTGCCTGCGTTGTATCAGTGGGCGTATCGGCGCGAAGAGGTGCAGGAGGGGTGAGCGTTTTGGGGCTGCTTTGCAGCCCATCGCGACACAAGGCCGCTCCTACAGGGGACCGCATCAGCCGCAAATTGACGCGATCCCTTGTAGGAGCGGCCTTGTGTCGCGATGGGCCGCAAAGCGGCCCCAAATTCTCAAACAGTACGACGAGCCCCAGCCCTTGCACCGTCGCCCCCAGCCTCATCATGCAACGAAATCCGCGAAGTCTCCGGCAACGCCAAACCACCCACCAAAGCCACCAGCGCAATCACCACCAGGTAGAACGCCGGTGCCAGGCTGCTGCCGGTCTGCCCGATCAGCCAGGTCGCCACCAGCGGCGCAGTGCCGCCAAACAGCGTATAGGCCACGTTGTAGGTAATTGCCGAAGCGGTATAGCGGGTGCGGGTGGGGAAGCTTTCCGACAGCAATGCCGCCGTGACCACGCCACTGCACAGCGCTCCCACCGCCAGCAGGATCACTCCCAGCAGTGCACCGGGCATCGAGCCGGAACTGGCCAGCCAGTACGCGGGGAACACGCACAGCATCACCCACAGGCAGGTAAAGCCGATGGTCTTGCGTCGCCCCACGCGGTCCGAGAACGCTCCGGCCAGCGGGCAGCCGACTGCGGCGAACAGCAGGGCCACGGTGGTTACCAGCAGCGATTGCGCGCGGGTCAGGTTGCCGACCAGTTGCAGGTAGGTGGCGAAGTAGGTGGTGAACATGTAGAACGACAGCGCGGTCAGCGAAATGAAAGCCCCCAGGTTGCGGATAGCCCGGCCATGGTTGCGCAGGGTTTCCTTGAGCGGCGAATGTTCATGCTCCTTGCCTTGGGCGATGGCTTCGCGGAACGCCGGTGTTTCTTCCATGCGCCAGCGCAGGTACAGGCCGACCAGCCCCAACGGCGCGGCGATCAGGAACGGAACGCGCCAACCCCATGCATTCATCGCCTCGGCCGACAGGCTGGCTTCCAGGCCATAAGCGATCACCGCCGCGCAGGCAAAGGCGGAAAAGGTCGACACCGGCACGAAGCTGCCATAGAAGGCGCGCTTGTCGTTGGGCGCGTGCTCCATCAGGTAGGCGCAGGCCCCGGCATACTCGCCACCGGCAGAAAAGCCCTGCAGGCAGCGCGCCAGGGTCAGCAGCGCGGGGGCTGCCAGGCCGATGCTGGCGTAGGTCGGCAGCAGGCCGATGAGGGTAGTGGAGCCGGCCATCAGCAGGATGGTCAGCGACAGGATGCGCTTGCGCCCCAGGCGGTCACCCAGCGCGCCGAACACGATGCCGCCCAGCGGGCGCAGGGCGAAGGCCACGGCGAACACCGCAAAGGTCTTCAGCAAGGCCACGCTGGCGTCTTCGCTGGCGAAGAACTGGCTGGCGATCAGGGTTGCGAGAAAGCCGTAGACGGCGAAGTCGAACCATTCGACGAAATTGCCGATGGCCGAGGCGGCGATCACCCGGCGCAGGGTGGCGGGGGATACCTCGTGAGGTGTGGGCATGCGAGTGCTCTCCGGTTCCATGGGCAGGCATGATGAAAGTGGCGCGGTCGGGCCGCGCCATCATTGTTGTGCTTGCCAGTAGATCGCCGGGTGCTGGAGGACGCTTTGTCGAGGGCGACCTCGGGATACCTGATTCAACCGCGAGCTGTTCGCTTGGCACGGTCCACTGTAGATACCGTCTTGACCCTCACCCTGCAAGAGGGATTTTGGGGTCAAACGGTATCCCCGACTTCACCACCCCATAAACCAGGTGCAGCAGCTTGCGCATCGCCGCGCAAACGATCTGTTTATAGGCTTTGTGTCGGCTGTTCAACCGCTCTGCCAGTGCCTTCACGACAGGGTTGTACCTGATCGAGACAGTGCCTGACATCCACAAGCCCGCCCGCAGCCTTGAGGCGCCTGTACGCGAGATAGTGCTCTGACCTATGAACTCTCCCGATTGCTGCACTACCGGGTTCAGGCCTGAGAACGCGACGATCGCAGAAGAGCTTTGGTATTTCAGTGGATCGCCCAGTTCGGCGAGCAGCAACGTAGCAGTGGTGTCACCCAAACCATCTATCGAAGTAATCAGATCACGTCGCTTGCGCAGGTCTGGATCATCATCGATCGTCTGTTCGATGGCCTTCCTGGTCTTTTCCAGTTCTTCGGTGATGTGCCCGATGACGTCTTGAATCGACTGCTGCACCGCATCCTGTGCGACATCCAAACGATTCTGCTCCATCTGGCGCATTTCCTTGAGGTCGTCCAGTCGCCGCACCAGAGCACGCAAACGGCGCTGTGCAGGTGGCTCCGGCTCCCACTGGCGAAGCGAGGCCGCCTTCTGCTGGCCATAAGCAGCAATGACTTTGGCGTCAGCTTTATCGGTTTTGACGCGCCGAAGCTCCACGTCAGCGAATTTCGCGATCACCGCCGGGTTCAGAATACACACCCGATAACCTTGGTTGTGACAGTGCTCGGCTAACGCTTCGTGATAGGTGCCTGTGGCCTCCATAACGATCCAGGCGCCTGGTTCGGCATGGCGCTCAAGCCAATCGCTGAACTGCTTGAACCCTCCAGGATCATTGGACAGCTTGGCTTTGGTGCGCGTCTTGCCGTTGGGAAGTGGGGTGGCAATGTCGAAAGATTTTTTGGCGACATCAACGCCAACAAAGGCGGACATGATCTTCTCCTTCAAACTACGAAAGTCGATCACCCTACACTCAGTTCAACCTTGTTAATGCGTGCTCACGCCGGGGGCGGGCACTAGATACCGTTCGAACTCGTCGAGTGGGGTTGAAAGGCCAGAGCGTTATCTACAGTGCGGGCTCGATGCCCTTGGAGCGGCTCCGCTTCAAGACCTTCCCTCGATGATCAGTCGAGAACTTTCGCCTCTTGGGAGGCGAAAGTCGAGATACAAGGAGCGGCCTTGTGTCGCGAAAGGGCTGCGCAGCAGCCCCTCGATTGCAGCTTCGCTACTGACATCGCCGGGGCCGCTCTGCGACCCTTTCGCGACGCAAGGCCGCTCCCACAAGAGCCAATGCAGGCCGGGATGTTCATGCAAGACAGGCCATGCGCTCAGAAGCGCATGTCCAGCGCCAGTTCGAAGGTGCGCGGCGGCCCCATGTAGTACTGGCTGTTGTAGGCCTGCTTGGCATACACCTCGTCGGTCAGGTTGCGTACCCGACCGGTGAGCGTGGTGTGTTCATCCAGCCGGTAGCGGGCGAACGCACCGAACAGGGTGTACGCCGGGGCCTTGAGGCTGTTGGCGTTGTCGGCATACACCGAGCCCACGTAGCGCCCGTCTGCCCCCACCGACCACGCCGGGGTCAGGCTGTAGGTAAGCCACAGGTTGGCGACGTTGGCCGGTACGTTCACCGGTGCGTTGCCCTTGCGCGACACCGACACGCCGTTGACCGCCTCGTTGAACTCGTCGTACTGCGCATCGACATAGGCATAGTTGGCCTCGGCCAGCAGCTTCGGCGTCACCTGCAGGCGCCCGGACAGCTCGACGCCGCGGGAGGTCTGCTGCCCTGCCTGGACCGTGAGGTTGGCGTCGTTGGAGTCGCGCACGGCAAAGTCCTTGCGCACGATCTGGTACAGCGCCAGCGTGGCCGCACCGCGCCCGCCGAGAAAGTCGAACTTGCTGCCCACTTCCCACTGCTCGCCCTTGGACAGGTCGAACATCCCGACGTTGGAATAGGTCGCCGCCGCCAGCGAGCCTGCCGGCAGGTCGGCAGAGGTACTGTACTGCGCATAGACGCTGGCGGACGGGGTCAGCGCATACGTCAGGCCGATACGCCCGGAAAGCGGTTCCCAGCGGCGTTCGAAGAACGCCGGCGAGGTTGGCGTCACCGCGCCGTAGTTGGTCACCTGCATGTCCAGGTAGTCGTAGCGCAGGGCGGTCAGCAGGGCCAGGCGTTCGGTGAGTTGCAGGCGGTTTTCGGCAAACACCGCGCGGTTGGTCACCTCATGACGGCGTTGCTTGGTCAGGCCGGCATTCACCCCGGGGATGTCGTCGAAGCTGCCGGGGGCGAAGTGCTCGGCATCGACCACGTCGCTCCAGCTGCTTGAGGTGGGGTAGAGGGTCTGGCGCATGCGCGAGTACTCCAGCCCCAGCGACCACTGGCTGGCCAGGCCGAACAACTGGTTGTCGTGGCGCAGCTCGATGCGGTCACCCAGCAGGTTCTGGTCGTGGCGCTGCAGGTAAGGGCTGCTGCGTCGTACCTTGCCATCGCTGGTGTAGCTGTAGCGTTCGAGGTTGCGGTAGTCGCGCTGGGCGTTGTAGTGGTACAGCGTGTTCTGCACGCTGGTGCTGTCGCTGAGCTGGTAGTCGAGGATCGAGCGTAGCCAGCGTACCCGCTGCTCATAGCGCCCGTCGCCGACGTTGTAGTTTTCGAAGCGGCGGCTGTTGTCGATCTTCATCGTGCTGCGCCCGGGCAGGATCGGCGAGCCCCAGTAAGGGCTGTCTTCGCGGTCTTCCTGGTATTCCAGGGCCAGGGTGTGGGTGAGGTTGGGCGTGAGGTCGCTCAGCAACGAAAAAGCCAGGCTGTCTGTGTGCCGTTCGTTGCGGTCGATGTAGCCGTTGCCCTGCCCGCGGCTGAAGTCCAGGCGCATGAAGTGGCGGGCATCGGCGGGGTTGCTGGCCAGAGCCTGGTTGATGCCGAACGCCACTTCGCTGTCGTCGAAGCTGCCATGGCGGATACGGCCGTCGATGGTCTGCTGATCGCGGCTGGCCAACTTGGTGATGTAGTTGATCGAGCCGCCGACCGCGCCGGCACCATGCAGGAACGACGACGGCCCGCCAATCAATTCGACGCGGTCGAGTACCCAGGCATCCACTGGCCGGGTGGCGCTGCTGTAGCCCAGGTTTATGCCGTTGTACAACTGGGTGACCTGGTTCTGGGTGAAGCCGCGGTAGGCGACGAAGCCGCCAAAGCCCGGGTTGGCCGAGGCGTTGACGCCGGTCATGGCGTTGATCACGTCCTGGCTGTCCTTGGCGCCGCGCTCTTCGATCAGGCGGCGGTCCGAGACGCTGACCGAGGCTGGCGTTTCCCGCGCGGTGAGGCCCAGGCGCGAGCCAGTGCGGATCGGCTCGTCCAGTTGCACGCCGCTGGCGGCGTCGCGTTCACCGTCGATGGTGGTGGCGCTCAGTTCTACCGGGGCAGCATCCGCCCAGGCAAGGTTGCAGGTGCCCATGAGGAGCACCAGGGAGGTTTTGCGAAGCATGTTGGTGTGTCTTCCACGCAAAGGTCATGGCTGACCGCGAACGCGCACAGTCAGGCGCGCCCGGCTGAGGTCAGGCGAAATGAGGTACGGCTGCGGGGAAGGTGGCAGGGGAGGCGCGGGGGTTGAGGGCGGGGCGCTGATAACGCGGCGGCGGTTGCGCCCAGCTGCGCACCACGATGGGCGAGGTGGCCACGGCTTGCGCCGGGGTGAACGACCAGCCGCTGCTGCTGAGCGGCACGGCCAGGCCGAACGAGGAGCACACCGGGCAATCGAGCTGGGCCATGTGCTGGTCGCCGCCAGCGCCTTCCAGGTCGATGGCTACGCCGTGTTCGCTGTTGATCGAGCAGAAACCGCCTTCCAGGCCGGCCAGGCGCAGGCCACCCATCTGGCCATGGTGCAGGCCACACAGAACCAGGCTGAACAGGACGCTGGCGTAGAGCGTCCAGGCGGTCAGCGTGCGGGTGTGCCGGGTGGTTTTCATGGCGGCGAATCTACCACCCGGACGAACGGTCGGGTAGTGCTTCGGCCTTGATATTTTTGCGGCGCTTTGCGCCCTGGGGTTCTGTCAGGCCGCACGCTCCAGTACATCCAGCAAATCGACGAACTCCAGCGCCAACTTGTGCCGCGGCGCCAGGTGCACCAGCGGCACCGAGGCATGGTGCGACTCACGCATCTTGATCGAATGGCTAAGGTATACCGGCAGCACCGGCATGCCCTCGCTGCGCAATTGCTCGACCAGGGTCTGGTGCAGTGCGGTGCGCCCGGCGAACTGGTTGACCACAACACCTTCCACCAGCAGCGCCGGGTTGTGGTCCTGGCGCAGTTCTTCGACCTCGGCCATGACGTTGCGCAGGGCCTGGCGCGAGAAACTGTCGCAGTCGAACGGAATCAACAGCCGCTCGGCCGCTACCAGCGCGCTGAAGGTATAGAAGTTGAGCGCCGGTGGTGTGTCGATGTAGATCCGCTCGTAGTCCTCGCCCAGCTCCACCAGCAGCTTGCGCAGCTTGTTGATCTTGAACTTGCGATCCAGCTTGCCTTGCAGGTCGCTGAGGTCGGGGCTGGCGGTGACCAGGTGCAGGTTGCGGTAGCGGGTCTCGGTGATCGCCACCCGGTGCTTCTTGCCGGCAGCGGTGACCGGCGACAAGGTCTGGCGGAAGAAATCGGCGATGCCGGAAGGAATGGCGTCATTGACCAGCCCGGTCAGGTAGTAGGTGGCATTGGCCTGCGGGTCGAGGTCAACCAGCAAGGTCCGATAGCCTTCGGCGGCACTGGCTGCGGCCAGGTTGCAGGCGATGCTGGACTTGCCGACGCCACCTTTCTGATTGAAAACCACACGACGCATCAGACGTTCATCCATGAAGTGAAAATGTCAGGTTGGGGTCAATCCTATGACTGAAACAAGACAGTTTCATGACAATGAATGTTACAACCTGCCCATTCATTATTGTTTGTTCCGGCCCTTTCGCGGGCATGCCCGCTCCCACAGGAACTCTGTTGCCCCCAAGGGTGGCGCATCATCTGTGGGAGCGGGCGTGCCCGCGAAAGGGCCGGAACAGGCAAGCAAGGGCGCTCAGGCAACAACCACCCGATTGCGCCCCTCCTGCTTGGCCCGGTAAAGCGCCCGGTCAGCCTCGCTGAACGCATCCCCCGGTTCGCTCTCGGCCTCGCCATCCCAATGCGCCACCCCCAGCGACACCGTCACCGCGCCCACCGGCTCCACCGGCGTATCCTGCACCGTTAGCCGCAGCCGCTCGGCCACCCCTGCAGCAACGTCCAGGCTAGCCCCTGGCAGCAGCATCAGGAACTCCTCGCCGCCGGTGCGGCACAGCAGGTCACCCTCGCGGCAGCAGCGGCGCATCAGCTCCGCCAACCGGCGCAACACCTGGTCACCCACCTCGTGCCCGTGGCAGTCGTTTACCCGCTTGAAATGGTCGACATCCAGCACGATGGCCGCAAACGCCCGGCCTTCGGCTTCCAGCAGCGACAGGCTGAACTCCAGGCTGCGGCGGTTGCCCAGGCCGGTCAGCGGGTCGGTCTGGGCGTCGCGGTTGAGCCGACCGATGCGCTCATGCAGCAGGTTCAGCCCGAACAGCAGCGCACGCTTCAACTCGGCCGCCTCGAAATACCAGGCCGGTACCCGATGCAGGCGTTCGGCAGTGCCGGCCCGATCCATCGAGCGGGCACCGGCGGCCAGCTGCCACAGCGGCCGAGCGATGGTCATGGCCAGCCACCACAGCAGCATGCTGCCCACGAGTGCCAACGGCGCGGAGGTGCCGACCACGTTGAGGATCAGATGGCTCAGTGGCATCACCGTCTGGGTCAGCGGCTGCTGCGCCACCACGCCCCAACCGGCGCTGGGCACGGTGGCGTATCCGGCGAGCATTTCCACGCCGAGGCTGTTGGTCAATTGCCGGGTACCATTGCCCAGGCCCGCCAGCTGGTCGATCAGTGCATTGCCCTCAACCACCGTACCCACCCGCTGACTGTCGGGGTGGTACAGCAGACGGCGGTTGCGGTCGACCACGTACAGGTAGGAACCGTCCTTGTAGAAATGCTCGCCCAGCAGGCTGTTGAGAATGTTGCGTTCACGCAGGTACAGGCTGCCGCCGACATACCCCAGGTAGCGGCCGTTGCTGTCGTAAATGGGTTGCGACAGCGCCACCACCAGGTTGTTGGCCGCCGAAATGTAGGGCGTCGACACCAGTGGGCGGCGCGCCTGTAGCGCTTCCTGGACACCGGGAGAATGCATGTGCCTGCCGACCAGGTGCCGCAAGGGGGCGGGAGAAATCGCCAGCAGCACCCCGTTTGCATCGATCACGAACGTGGAATTGAAGGCCATGCTCTGGCTCAGGACACGCTCGGCCTCCGCCTGCAGGGCGACGGCGTCACCCAGCTGGCGGCCTTGCACGCCCGCGCTGAACGACAGCTGTTGCAAGGCGTTGTCGATAAAAGTCTCGGTAATGCTGGCCAGCTTCATCGCATACACCCGGTTGGCTTCCAGGGCGTGGTCGATCAGCAACTGGCGTTGCACCCGGTAGCTGGCGAAATAGCTGGCGCACAGCATCACCACGGCGGTAAGGGCGCAAAGCACCAGAATGAGTGTGCGTAGATCCAGGCGCAGTCCGTGCTTGGTGTGTGGCAATCCTGACCTCGAGTGATCAAAAACCGGCTACGAAATGTGGGCAACATTACGCGTTATGGGCGCAGTGGGGAACTGCGTTCAGGAGCCTGCGTTTTCCAGCGCGTCCAGCTCGTCTTCAACCTGTTGCATGCGCTGCTGCGCCAAGGCCTGCACCTTTGCGTCGCGGGCCGATTCGCGCATCAGGGCAGTGAGCTTCTCGCTCAGGCGTTTGCCGGCCTCGGTGTCTTCCAGGGCGCGGGCCTTCGCCGGGTCCTGGGTGGCCTCGACGATGGTGGCGAACTCGGCATCGCTGAAGTTCTTTTCGCTGTACAGGCGGAACAGGTCCTGGCGCTGGTCCTCGACCGTCAGGTGCTTGCGCAGCACGCCCTGGATGGTCGCCTGCGACAGCTGCGGGTGCGTGCGGCCGAGCAGCGCGGCCATGCGCTCGATGTTGTGCGTGTAGGCATCCTGCAGCGGCAGCTGGGCCAGGATCTGTTCTTCGCGGGAGGGTTTCTGGTCGCAGGCGGTGAGGGCTGCAGTCAGCAGCAGGGGCAACAGCAACTTCTGGAGGCGAGGCATGGTGTGGCCTGGTTGGGCAGTGAGTGCTGCCGATTATACGGCAGTTGTGGTCGCCTGATGGATTTTGGGGGCCGCTGTGCGGCCCATCGCGACACAAGGCCGCTCCTACAGGGAGCGCGCCTGGCCGGATCTTTGCGCGAATCCCCTGAGCGGCCTTGTGTCGCGATGGGCTGCAATGCAGCCCCATTCAGGCAACGCGAAACATCAGAACCCACCCCCCAACGGCCATTCCACCGCCAAGCGTATCTGGTCCCCATCCAGCTCCGCCTGTGCCGTATTGCCCCGATGCACGTTATGCCGCAGCGAAAACGCGGTGCCTTTGGCCTTGCCGCTCTGCACCACATAGCGTGCCTCCAGGTCGCGCTCCCAATGCTTGCCCCCCTTGCCATACCCCAGGTAGGCATACCCTCCCGCAGGGTCGACATGGCTGCCGTCGATATCGAACCCGCGCACGTACAACGCCGTCAGGTTCAACCCCGGCACGCCGTAGGCGCCCATGTTCAGGTCATAGCGCGCCTGCCACGACTTTTCGTTTGGCGCGTTGAAGTCCGACATCTGCACCGCGTTGGCAATGAAGATCGCCCCTCGCGTCACGTAGTCGAACGGTGTGTTGCCGTCCACCTGCTGCCAGCCCAGGCTGAAACCGTGCGGCCCATGGTCGTAACGCGAGACCAGGCTCCAGGTGGTGTTGTCGATGCGCCCGGACAGCGCCTTGCCGGTGTCGGTGGTGCGGTACAGGTTGAGGTCGAGGGTGAGGCTGCGTCGCTCATCCAGGGCATGGCTTAGGGTGCTGCCCAGGTAATGCTGGTTCCAGCTGTCCTGGTAACGTGAGGTGTACAGGCTACCGCTGGCGGCGCCGGGGTTCCACACCACGCCGGCCAGGTCGAAGCTGTTGCCTTGGCGGCCATTGGAGTAGTTCACCACGAAGCCTTGATCGTGGCTGGAAGCATTGCGGTCGGTGTTTTCGTTGAAGTGCCCGGCCACCAGCCTGAGGTGGTCGAACTCGGTGCTGTCAAGGAAGAACCCGGTCGCTGTCTCGGGTAGCAGGCGGCTATCGGATGAACTGAACACCGGGGTCTTGACCCGTTGCTCGCCGTAGGACAGCACGGTATTGGACACGCGCAGTTTCAATGCCGCGCCGGCACGGCTGTATTCGTTCTTCGGGTGCCCCTCGTTATCCACCCCGAGCAAGCGTGCCTTGCCCACGCGCCCGCCACCGCTGTCGAGTTGCACGCCCAGGTAGGCGTGGGCGTCGACCCCGACACCGATCAGCCCCTGGGTGAAACCGGACCGGAAGGTGCCCATCAGGCCATAGGCCCATTCCTCGGCCTTGCCGCTACGTTCATCGCGCGGCTTGTAGGCGTTGCGCCCGGCACTGTTGCGCCCGCCATGCTTGTAGTCGCGCTGGTCGAATACGCTGCGGTTGAGCAGGCTCCAGCGGCCATCCTCGACAAAACCGTTGCTTTGCGACTGGGCGGAGTCGGCCAGCGCAGGGGGCGCGAGCAGGGCGCTGGCGAGCAGCAGGGCGACACGGCGCGGCATAGGCAGAACTTCCTGTTCAGGGGGCGCGCAAACGCAGGATGTGCGCGCCGTCGAAGGGGTCGATGAGGTAGTGGGCGCGCACGCCGAAAGTGTTCAGCAGGCGCTCGGGGGTGAGCACCTCCAGCGGTTTGCCGAGGGCGACCAGGCGGCCTTTGTCGAGCACCGCGACGCGGTCGCAGGTGAGCGCCTGATTGAGGTCGTGCAGGGCCACCAGGGTGGTCACCGGCAGGGCCTGCACCTGTTGCAACAGGCTCAGCTGGTGCTGGATATCCAGGTGGTTGGTCGGCTCGTCCAGCAGCAGCACCTGCGGCCGCTGTGCCAGGGCTCGGGCGATGTGCACCCGCTGGCGCTCGCCCCCGGACAGCGACCCCCAAAGGCGTGCGCGCAGGTGCAAAGCGTCGAGGTCGGCCAAGGCCTGCTCGACGATCGCACGGTCTTCCCGGGAGAACGGCGCCAGCACCGACAGCCAGGGGGTGCGGCCCAGGGCAACGGCATCGAACACGCTGATCGCATCGAGGGTGTCGGCCTGCTGTTCGACCAGCGCCAAGGCCTGGGCAACACGGCGGCGGGGCAACCGTGCCAGCGGTTCGCCCAGCAACTGCACGCTGCCGTTGCCTGGCTTGCGCAGCCCGGCCAGCACCTTCAGCAGCGAGGACTTGCCGGAACCGTTGGGGCCGACGACGCCCAGGGTTTCACCGGCGACAACGCTCAGTTCGATATCGCTGAGCACGGTATTGCCGGCCAGTTGCAGCCCCAGGTTCTGGCAACTCAAGGGGGCCACCTGTAGCGCCGTCATGACCGTCATGGGCGCCCCCGGCGGCTGACCAGGATCAGCGCGAAGACCGGTGCGCCGAGCAGCGCTGTGACTACGCCCACGGGGATCACCTGGCCAGGGATCAAGATGCGCGACAGGATGTCGGCGGCAATCAGGAACAGTGCCCCGCCCAATGCGCTGGCGGGCAGCAGGCGGCTGTGCCCGGGGCCGAGCAGCAGGCGCAGGGCATGGGGGATCACCAGCCCGACAAAACCGATGGCGCCGACGATGGACACCATCACGGCGGTCACCAGCGCCGCGCAGCTGATCAGCAGCAACTGGGTACGCCGCACCGGGATGCCCAGCGACGCCGCCGAGTCGGCACCGAAGGTGAAGGCATCCAAGGCACGGCGATGCCACAGGCACACCAACAGCCCGAACAGTACAACTGGCACGGCCAGCCACACCGAAGGCCAACGTACACCACTGAGGTTGCCCAGCAGCCAGAACAGGATGCCGCGCGCCTGCTCGGCGGTGGCCGACATGGTGATGAGGAAGGCGGTAAGGGCGTTGAACAGTTGCGAGCCGGCGATCCCGGCAAGGATCACCTGGGCATTGTTGCTGCTGGGGCCGGCTGCCCGGGCCAGCATCAGAACCAAAGCGAACGCTGCCAGGGCACCGATGAACGCGCCGCCGGACATGCTCAGCGCCAGGCTGCCGAAGCCCAGCAGGCCCACCAGCACCGCACCGGTCGAGGCGCCGGCAGACAGGCCCAGCAGGTAAGGCTCGGCCAACGGGTTGCGCAACAGTGCCTGGAGGATCACGCCGCAGGTGGCCAGGCCGGCGCCGCAGGCTGCGGCAACCAGGGTGCGGGGCAGGCGGTAGTTCCAGACGATGCCGGCGTCGATCGGGTCGACCGGGTAGCCGGCCTGCCACAGGTGGTTGGCCAGTACCTGGCCGACCACGCCGGGCGACAGGTTGGTTTCGCCGATGGCGGTGCCGGCCAGCAGGGCCGCCAACAGGGCGGCCAGGGCAACGGCGATGCAGGGTAGCAGGCGCATCATTACTGGGCTGCTTTGCCGCTGGCGAAGGCAGCGGCCAGCGTCTGCAGGCCGCTGAACAAGCGAATGCCGGCCTGCATGGCGTCGGCGTCGAGGATGATGATGCGGTCGTGCTTCACCGCGTCCATGTTGCGCGTTACCGGGTCGCTACGCAGGAATGCCAGCTTCTTCTGGTAGTCGTCGGCGGGGTAGCGGCGGCGGTCCATGCGGGCAATGATCAGCCAGGTGGGGTTGGCCTTGGCCAGAGTTTCCCAGCCTACGGTCGGCCATTCTTCGCTGGACTCGACCACGTTGCGCACGCCAAGGGTGCGCAGCATGAAATCGGCGACCCCCTGACGGCCCGCCACATAGGGGTCGATGTGCAGATCGGCGCTGGAGAACCAGAACAGCGCCGAGGTGGCGGACAGGTCCTTGTCGGCCAGTTGCGCCTTGGCACTGTCCAGGCGGCCTCTGAGCTCGGCATTCAGGGCTGTGCCACGGTCCTGCACGTCGAAGATTGCCGCCAGCTGGCTGACGCTCTTGTAGAGGGTGTCGACCTGAAACGCCTGCAGGCGAGTACCGTCGGCACCCACCAGGTTGTCCTTGCCTTCGCAGTCCGATGGCAGCAGGTAGGTGGGGATGCCCAGTTCATCGAACTGTTCGCGGGTGGCGACCGCCCCCTGGGCACCGACCATCCATTCGAACTGCACCGTCACCAGTTGCGGGCGCTTGCCCACTACCGCCTCGAAGCTGGGCTCGTTGTCGGCCAGGCGCGGCACCTTGGCGTTCTGCACCTGGTACTCGGGCAGCACATTGTTGAACCACAGCGAGGTGGCCGCCAGTTTGTCGCCCAGCCCCAGCGCGTAGAGCATCTCGGTACTGGCCTGGCCAATGGTGACCGCGCGTTGCGGCGCCTGGGCGAAGGTTTGCGGCTTGCCGCAGTTGTCGACCGTCAGCGGGTAGTGGGTGGCAGCAGCCTGGGCCAGGCCGGTAAGGCCGAGGCCGGCGAGCAGGGTGGCAAAACGGGGCAGCATGCTGGGCGATCTCCTATCGGACAGTTCGGGTGAGGAACGCACGGACAGGCATCGCCGAGCCCCAGCTGGCGGCAGGGGCAACACTGATGGCCAATCCCGGACACCCCGCCGGTTGGTGAATGTGGGCCGGCAGGTCTCCTGACTGGTGCGTCATGGCCTGGCTCCGGCCTTCCCGGGTTCGTGGCCCAGTGGCATTGATGGAGCAGGCTCGGCACCTACAGTTGCGGGGGCAGTTCCGTTTGGCCCGAATTGGCGGGCCTGGGATTCCCTATTGATTCCGTGGTGGAAACCGGCGGCCGGCATGGTAGACCATCGTGCCGCCGGGTGAAAACGCTTTTCAGAAGTACTTCAGCCAGGTGATGTCGCGCCGCCGCGCCTTCAGGCGGGCGAACCAGCGCACCGGCAGGTACAGCGAAACTGCCAGCAGCACTGCCCCCAGCCACACCGCGGCGATGCCATCGAAGCCGAAGTAGTCACCATGGTTGCGGCCGAACAGCGCCACGCTGGCCAGGTACAGCAGCTTCAGCACATACAGGTGCAGCAGGTAGAAGAACATCGGTGCCGCGCCGAACACCGCCAGGGCACTGATCCAGCGGGCCTGGCCGGCGCGTTCGAAGGCGCGCAGCAACAGCAGGCCACAGCCCAGGGTCAGGGCCAGGAACAGCAGCGATGGCGGGTACTTGGTGATGTTGAAGAAGCTCATCAGGGTTTGCGTGACGGTCGGGTAAACGCTCCACGGCGCCTCGCCGTAGCCGTTGACCAGGCGCAGCACGACAAAGCCCAGCAGCGCGATCAGCCCGGCCAGCAGCAGGCGATGCTGACGCTGGCCGGCCTCGCTGGCACGGGCGAACCAAGGGCCCAGGCCGTAGCCCAGGGCGATGACCCCGATCCACGGCAGCACCGGGTAGGAGGTGCGCAGGCGCAGGTTTTCGGAGAACTCCAGCCAGCCCCGGTCATGCAGGATCGCCCATGGCACGTGCAGGGCGGATTCGACGCCGAAGTGCAGGCCATCGAGCAGGTTGTGGCCGGCGATGATGATTGCGCCCGCGGCGATCAGGGCGGCACGTGGCAACCACACCAGCAGCGACAGGGCGATCATGCTCACGCCGATGGCCCAGATCACTTGCAGGTAGATGACGCTGGGCGGCAGCTGGAAGGTCCAGGCGAAGTTGACCAGGGTGAACTCCAGCACCACCAGGAACAGCCCGCGCTTGAACAGGAATGCCGAGACATCGCCGCGGCCCTGGTGTTTCTCGCCGTACAGCCAGGCTGAAAGGCCGGTCAGCAAGACGAACACCGGCGCGCACAGGTGGGCCAGGGTGCGGCTGAAGAACAGCGTGGGCTCGGTGGTATCAATGGCCATCGGGTCACTGACCTGCCGGTGCAGGAAGAAGGTTTCACGAACGTGGTCCAGGAGCATGAACAGGATTACCAGGCCGCGCAGGGCGTCGATGCTCTGCAGGCGCTGGGTGACCAGGGTGGGGTTGGCGCTGGCGCTTGTCATGGGAGGTCGCTGATAGGAATGGATGTCAACTGAAACGTTATCTTATAACTATTTGTTCGGCGTCGGGTAGTGGTTTCTGTGTTGAGCGATCTCTTCGCGGCTACCCAGCGGACCTGTAGGAGCAGCCTTGTGCTGCGAAGGGGGCGGCATGACAGAAGCTTTTCTGTGGCAGTTATGGCCTCTTCGCAGCACAAGGCTGCTCCTACAAAGGTTTCTCATCGGGCCTGAGGGCAGCGGTACTCCTGTGGGAGCGGGCAAGCCCGCGAAGAGGCCGGTGCAGGCAGTTCAGATCAGAAGCTGTAATCCACCGTCGCAAAGTACGACCGTGGCATCCCCATCAGCCACTGCTGGCCACTGAACGCCGACTGCACATACTCACGGTCGAACAGGTTGTTCAACTGCAACCCCAGCCGCACATCCGGCAACACCTGCCAGCCGATGTCGGCATCGACCACGGTGTAGCCGGGGGCGCTCTGGGTGTTGGCGGTATTGGCATAGCGCTCGTCCACATAACGCGCGCCAATGCCGGCCTCCAGCCGCTGGCCGAAGCCTTTGCTCAGCCACAGGTTGGCGGTACGCCGCGGGACATTGGCCGGGCGATTGCCCGCACGATCCTGCGCCACGCCGCCGACCATTTCGTCGAAGTCGTCGTACCTTGCGCGCACGATCGCCGCGTTGGCCGACACCTGCCACTGGTGCGCCAGCGCCAGTTCCAGGGTTGCCTCCAGGCCGTCGGACGTCTGCTGGCCAGCCTGTTGCTTCTCGTGGGTGACCGGGTCATCCACCAGCAGCTTCTTCTTGACGATGTGGTAGGCCGCCAATGTCCATTCGCCACGCCCTTCCCAGAAGCGCTGCTTCAGGCCCACTTCGGTCTGCCTGGCCTCGGTCAGGTCGTAGTGCATCTGGTTGGCGCTGAGGCTGATGAGGTTGTCGACCCCATCCTCGCTGGTGGAGTACTGGCCATACAGCGACAGGTCGTCGCTGACCGCGAACACCAGCCCGGCACGCCAGTTGCCGCCTTGCAGGCTGCGGTCGCTGCGGCTGTCGGTGGTCAGTTTTTCCTGGTCGATGTGGTTCTGGTCGCGGCGCACGCCGGTGACCAGCGACAGGCGATCGCTCAACTGCAGGCGGTTTTCGGCAAACAGGGCAAAGGTGTGGGTGGTAGAGAGCGTTTGCGGGCGCAGAGGCGACGCGCTGTGGAACCAGCCTGGTTGCGGCTGCCAAGGGTCGACGTAGTCACCGCCCACATCGTTGTAGGGCGCGTTGCTGTCGACGTTGAAGCGGACCTTGTTGTACTCGGCGCCGACCACGGTCTTGCTGGCCAGGCCAAACAGCCTGTGGTCGAGGGTGAAGGCCTGTCGGTCGCCGAACTGTTCCTGGTTGTGCTTGATCTGCAGGTAGCTGCCGCGCAGCAGCTGCTGGCGCCCGGCATCCCAGCTGTATTCCTCGGCATTGCACCAGTGACGGCGGCTCTTGATGTAGTACAGCTGGTTGCTGGCGCTGAGGTGGTCGTTCAACGTCCAGTCGGTATTCAGGCGGGTCCATTCATCGACGTAATGCTGCACGTCGTCCTGCACGTTGTAGTTCTTGTTACGCAGGCTGCTGCGGTAGTGGCCGTCGATCAGCGGGGTGCCGTAGTAGTTGGCAGGCTGCGCATCGCCACGGTCGTGAGCGAGGGTGAAGCTGAGGTCGTCGCTGGCATCGAAGCGCAGCGCGGCGCTCAGCGCCAGGCTGCGTGACGGGGTGCGGTCGACCCAACCGTTACCGGTTTGCTGGTTCAGGGCCAGGCGGTAGCTCAGGCGCTCACCGAGGCTGCCGCCGCTGTCCAGGCCGAGCTGCTGGCGGTCCCACGAACCGTAGCCCAGGCGCAGGTGGTTGCGTACCTCGCCGGCAAACGGCTTTTTCGGGATCACGTTGACCACCGCCCCGGTGGCGCCTTCGCCATACAGCACCGAAGCCGGGCCGCGAATGACATCGATGCGCTCGACCATCCACGGGTTGACCGGGAACGTCTGGGTGCCGGCACCGGTGTATAGGCGTGCGCCGTCGAACAAGTTCATCACCGAGCCGTGCCCGGTAAAACCGCGGGCGGACAACCCCGTGCCGCCGTCGCCCGGGGAGCCGATGTAGCTGATGCCCGCTGAGCGGGTCACCGCGTCCTGCACGGTCAGGTTGTTGCGCTGCTGGATCTGCTCGGCGCTGATGCTGCTGGTGCTGGCCGGTGTCTCCAGGGCGCTGAGGCCCAGGCGCGAGCCAGCCTGGGTCGGGGTGGCCAGGTCGATGGCGTGGCTGTCTAGGGTGTCGGTGATGGCCGTGGAGGGCAGGGCCAGTGGTTGTCGCTCGAGGTCATCGGCCAGGGCCGGCAGGGAAACGGCCAGGCAGGCCGCCAAGGGGTGAAGCTTGAAGATACGGGACATGTCGTTCCACTACTGCAGGAATGAATGGATCCCGGTGGAAAACACGCAAAGGCGCACCGTGCACGCAGGCGCACGCACGGATACCGGCCTGCGCCCGCCCACCGCGGGTTGCCAAGTGAAGCTCCAGGCCGGTCTCCGGGCTTGCGAGGGGCATGAAACCTTCACCTTCCCATGCATGTGCACAGTGGTATCTCGAAGGGTTCGCTCGCTTACCGTTGCGGGGGCAGCGCCGGACTTGTCGTGGGCAACACGACGCACCGGCTTCCCGTTTCACCCTGCGCGCGGCGGCGCAGGGCACCTGAAACTGGCGGGCATATGACCATTGAAACGCGGGGGCGTCAATTCTGCCTGTTACCAGTGAAACAACTCTCGTCGTGCCCCCTCGGTAATCGCCACGATTCCCGGGTGCTTGACCTTGCGCTCCACCGAAATGGCATAGAACGACTCATGCACCGCCTCGGTCTGCCCGATCAGCTCCACGCCATATTGGCGGCACACCTCCTCGGCGATCACGCTGGGCGCGACGAAGATGCCGCTGCCCGACTGCCCGAATGCCTGCATCAAGGCACTGTCATCGAACTCGCCCACGATGCGTGGCTGCACCTGCTGCTCACCCAGCCAGCGCAGCAGGCGGCTGCGTACCACGGTTTCCTGCCCGGGGATAAGCAATGGCGCATCCTGCAGGCAGGCGGGGAAGGGGCCTTCCAGGCGGTGTGCCAGCGCCGGGGTGGCGAAGAAGCTCAACCCACACTCGCCCAGTTTCTGGCTATAACCCTTGATGTCCAGGTGGCTGGGCATAGGGCTGTCGGAAATCACCAGGTCCAGGCGCTGGATTGCCAGGTCGGCCAGCAGCCGTTCGAGCTTGTCTTCGCGGCAGTTGATGCGCAGAACGTCGTCCAGCTCCATGGTCGGTGCCAGCAGGCGGTAGACGATGGACTTGGGCACCACGTCCGCCACGCCCACGCGGAACAGGATCTGCTCCTGCGGGCCGGCCCGCAGCATGGCCTCCAGCTCGCTTCCCAGCTGGAACATCTGCTCGGCATAGATCAGCGTCTGGCGCCCGGTTTCGGTCAGTTCCAGCTGGCGCCCCACGCGCTGGAACAGCTCCAGGCCATAGGTCTGCTCGAACAGGCTGATCTGACCGCTGATGGTTTGCGGGGTCAGGTTCAACTGTTCGCTGGCGCGGGCGATGCTGCCGGTCTTGGCCACGGCCCAGAAGTAGTGCAACTGCCGATAGTTGAGCATCGGTATCGTTCCGGATTCGCAAAAACCGAAGTATAACCGCTGAAAATACGAATTTTCCGGATGTGTTGCGCTCTTTAGAATGCGACTCCATCAGGCGCCGTGTACGCCGCCGGAACATGAAAAGCGAGGAACCCATGCTGCAACTAAAATCCATCGGCACGCCGCTGGTGCTGGCCTTGGCCCTGTTCACCCTGGCCGGTTGCGAGCAGGCCGAGAAATCCGCCCAGCAGATGCTCGACCAGGCCGCACAGTCGGCCAAGCAGGCCATCGACGACACCAACAAGGCCGCACAGCAGGCGTTGAGCGAGGCCATCGGCAGCGAAGGGCAAAAGCCCAAGGACGCCGACAACAAAGAAGACACCCAGGAAATCTGACCCCCAACCGCTGCTGCAGGATTTGAACAATGGAATACTTGCTGGAACTCGTCGCTAGCCCTACCGCCTGGGTTGCCCTGGCTACGCTGGTGGCCATGGAAGTCGTGCTGGGCATCGACAACCTGATTTTCATCTCCATCCTGACCAACAAGCTGCCGGTGGAGTACCGCTCCAAGGCGCGCCGTATCGGTATCAGCATGGCCTTGGTCATGCGCCTGGCCTTGCTCAGCACGGTGGCCTGGATCGTCCAGCTGACGGACCCGGTGTTTGAAGTATTCGGCAATGCCTTCTCCTGGAAGGACGTGATCCTGATTGCCGGTGGCCTGTTCCTGCTGTGGAAGGCGACCAAGGAAATCCACGAGAACGTCGACCCGCACGGGGCCAAGGAAGAAGCCAAGGTGTCGTCGACGGTTACCCTGGGCTTTGCCGCGGCGATCTTCCAGATCCTGCTGCTGGACATCGTCTTCTCGGTCGACAGCATCATCACCGCCGTGGGCATGACCGAGCACCTGCCTATCATGATCATTGCCGTTATCACTGCCGTGATCGTCATGATGGTGGCCGCCGACCCGTTGGCCAACTTCATCAACGACAACCCGACCGTGGTGATGCTGGCCCTGGGCTTCCTGATCATGATCGGCATGACGCTGATCGCCGAAGGTTTCGGCGCCCATGTACCGAAGGGTTATGTGTACGCGGCCATGGCCTTCTCGACGGCGATCGAGATCCTCAACATCCTGGCCCGTCGGGCACGGTTGAAGCGTGAGGCGGCTGAAGGTTGATGTAAAAAAATGCGGGGCGCTCGCGCCCCGTTCGCGGGCTTGCCCGCTCCCACAGGTGCCGCGTCAGCCAGATAGCTACGCGGCCCCAGTGGGAGCGGGCAAGCCCGCGAATGGGGGTAGGGAAAATCTGTAGTCAGTGCACCCCGGCATGCCGCCGCGACCGGCGCACAGGCTGTGGCTTGGCGGGGGCTTGCGGTGGCAGGTGGTGGTGGGAATGACGCCGCACGATACGCAGTACACCCCATAGCATGGCGGCTGCAACGCTCAGCCACATGCCAACCAGCATGAGGATTGCCATGGTCAGGCTCATCTGTGCCTCCATCTCTACGGGCCGCGCTCGGTCGCCGACGCTGGCCTTCCAGACACTGCTTTAGTCTAGTCTTTCGCCTGTGACGTTCCATTGACCAAAGGTCTATTGCTTGGTCCGATTTGCTCCTAAGCGGTGTCGGACTATACCCGCGCCGCTGTCCGACCTATGATCGGTGGCCAGAGCCGGGCGCTGCCTGCCCGGCGTTGGAGCAAGCGAGTGTCCATGCAGCAACCTTCCTTCAAGACCATCCCTCGTCGGCTGCTGGCTGCCTGCCTGGTTGCAGCCAGCCTGGCCGGTTGCGCCAGCGCACCCTCCGGCAACCTCAAGGGCCTGCCGCAGCGGGTCGAGATCAGCAGCGTGCCGTTCTACCGTGGCAACGCCAACCACAGCGGGGCCATGGCATTGGCGGCGGTGCTGTCGCAACAGGGGGCTCCGATCACGCCGGGGCTGCTGGACAAGCCGCTGAACCTGCCGCAGGGCGCCGAGGCCCTGGACACCGGCATCCCCCGGGTGGCGCGCGACTACGGCATGGTGGTGTATCCGCTGGACAAGCAGCTGGACGCGCTGTTGACCCAGGTGGCGGCGGGCAACCCGGTGCTGCTGCGTTACGAGGATGGTTCGGCCTGGTGGAGCGAGCCACGCTACGCCGTGCTGATCGGCTACGACCGCTACAAGCAGCGGGTGCTGTTGCGCTCGGGCATGCACCGGCGGCAGTTGATGGCGTTCGATGACTTTGCCTCGGCGTGGGCGAAGCTTGGGAGCTGGGCGGTGCTGGTGCAGCCACCTCGGCAGCTGCCAGCCCAGGTGGACCGCCAGCGCTGGTTGCAGGCTGCCGATGAACTGGCCCGGGCGGGGCAGGAGATTGCGGCGAAGCAGGCTGTGAGTAGCCTGAACAAATAGCTTTGTCTGTACCGGCCCTTTCGCGGGCACGCCCGCTCCCACAGGGACCGTGCAACCAGCACAAATCCTGTGGGAGCGGGCGTGCCCGCGAAGAGGCCAAGCCTGCCTACATCAGAAGCCCAGGCGATCGCGCAGGCTGTAGTACCAGGCCCCAATGGCGCTGAACGGCACGCGCAGCATCTGGCCACCCGGGAACGGGTAGTGCGGCAGCCCGGCGAAGGCGTCGAAACGCTCGGCCTGGCCACGCATGGCCTCGGCCAGCACCTTGCCCGCCAGGTGGGTGTAGGTCACGCCGTGACCCGAGCAGCCCTGGGAGTAGTAGATATTGTCGCCGATACGGCCAACCTGTGGCAGACGCGACAGGGTCAGCAGGAAGTTGCCGGTCCAGGCGTAGTCGATCTTCACGTTCTTCAGTTGCGGGAAGGCCTTGAGCATCTTCGGACGGATGATCGCCTCGATGTTGGCCGGGTCACGCGCGCCGTACACCACGCCACCACCGAAGATCAGGCGCTTGTCGCTGGTCAGGCGGTAGTAGTCGAGCAGGTAGTTGCAATCCTCGACGCAGTAGTCCTGCGGCAGCAGGGTGCGCGCCAGCTCGTCGCCCAGCGGTTCGGTGGTGATCACCTGGGTGCCGCATGGCATGGACTTGCTGGCCAGCTCCGGCACCAGGTTGCCCAGGTAGGCGTTGCCGGCGACGATGATGAACTTGGCGCGGACCTTGCCCTGCGGGGTGTGCACCACCGGGTTGGCGCCGCGCTCGATGCGTACGGCCGGGGTTTGCTCATAGATGATGCCGCCCAGCGACTCGACCGCAGCGGCTTCGCCCAGGGCCAGGTTCAGCGGGTGGATGTGGCCGCCGCTCATGTCCAGCATGCCGCCCACATAGTTGTCGCAGGCGACCACTTCGCGGATGCGCTTCTGGTCCATCAGCTCCAGCTGGTTGTGACCGAAGCGTTCCCACAGGCGCTTTTGCGACTCCAGGTGGCCCATCTGCTTGCTGGTGAGGGCAGCGAACACGCCACCGTCCTTCAGGTCGCACTGGATGTTGTACTTGGCCACGCGCTCACGAATGATGCGCCCGCCTTCGAAGGCCATGTGGCCCAGCAGCTGAGCCTGCTTGGGGCCGACGGTGCGCTCGATGACGTCGATGTCGCGGCTGTAGCTGTTGACGATCTGGCCGCCGTTGCGGCCCGATGCGCCGAAGCCGACCTTGGCTGCTTCGACGATGCTCACCTTGAAGCCGTTCTCCAGCAGGAACAGGGCGCTGGACAGGCCGGTGTAGCCGGCGCCGATGATGCACACATCGGTTTCCACCTCACCCTGCAGCGCCGGACGTGGCGGCACCGGGTTGGCCGAGGCGGCGTAGTAGGACTGGGGGTAGGGGGTGTTAGCCATGCTGCAGGAACCTCGTGTTTTATATTTTTAACGAATGTACCGATGCTATCAATAATAATAAACACCCGCTAGTCGTCCGTTGAAAATCCTTTACTCGGTCCCCGCCAGCGCACTTTTCTATAAAGAGTTTAAGATTCAGTAGGTTAGCGCGAAAAAAAGTGTTGACAGGGTTTTTGGAATGGGTAGAATGCGCATCACACGACAGGCACATAGCTCAGTTGGTTAGAGCACCACCTTGACATGGTGGGGGTCGTTGGTTCGAGTCCAATTGTGCCTACCAAATCGAAGAAGGGGTGATCCGCAAGGGTCACCCCTTTTTTCATTGGGTTCTCGCGGCCTGGTGCTGCGCAGCAGGCCCTTATGCACGAATTCGCAAAGTTTTTGATTTTTCTGAAAAAAACGCTTTACAGGTACGCATTCGATCACTAATATGCGCACCACACGACAGGCACATAGCTCAGTTGGTTAGAGCACCACCTTGACATGGTGGGGGTCGTTGGTTCGAGTCCAATTGTGCCTACCAAATCGAAAAAGGGCGATCAGTAATGATCGCCCTTTTTGCTGTGCGCATGAAGCAGCGTGTAACGTTTGGTCGCGGTTCGGGGCATTGCCCGGCGTGCTAGAATCCGCCCCTTCGAATCTGGAGGTACACGCGTGCGCAAACTGGCTGTGGTAATGGCAGTGCTCGCCCTGGCGGGCTGTGAGAACGAAGTCGAAGGCGTGCACAAACAGGTGGCCGAACACCTGCACAACCCCAAGACCGCCAAGTTCGGCAACGTGCGGATCGACACCCAGGGCACCATCTGCGGCCAGGTCCGTGGCAAGGATGATGCCGGGCAGTACGAGGCCTACCGCAGCTACGTGGCCATCAAGCGCGATGGCCAGTACGAAATCATCGTCGACGACAGCGGCAACAACCTGCGCATCCGCGAAATGTGCGGCGGCGCCGAGCTGCAGCGCCGCGCCGAGGCCCTGGCTGGCCAGCCGGCCCCGCAAGGCTGGGATGTGGAAGTGATCCAGGGTGCAAACATGGGCGCACTCAGCGACATGACCGCACGCCTGATCGAAAAGGGCATCCCGTCCTCGGTGGAGTACCGCGACGGCAAGCCGGTGGTGCTGATGGGGCCATTCCCCACCCGTGAGGAAGCCGAAGCGCGCAAGGCCGAGGTAATGGCCAAGCTGGGTACCGATTCGGTGGTGATTCAGCACGGCGCAGCGCGCTGAAAACTCTGTGTGAGTGGGGGGCTGTAGGAGCGGCCTTGTGTCGCGACGGGCTGCGAAGCAGCCCCACAGAATCTGCTGTGATGCCGAATCCCGGGGCTGCTTTGCAGCCCGTCGCGACGCAAGGCCGCTCCTACAGGGCATGCGCCAGCTTCCGGATTTCGAGCAGTCACACGCGCGCTAGACATTGTCCGCACAGTTTTGGCTATGCTTGTCAGGAAGAAGCCGAACGGGGAGGGCCTCATGTCTACACTGGAGCGGGCCATTGCCGTGGCCGCCAGGGCGCATGAAGGGCAATACGACAAGGGTGGGGCCGCTTATATCCTCCACCCGCTACGCGTGATGATGCGGGTTTCCACAACCGAACAACGGATTGTCGCGGTGCTGCACGATGTGATCGAAGACACCCCGCTGACCCTGTCCGACCTGGCGCGCGAGGGTTTCGCGCTGAAAATCCTTGCCGCCTTGCTGGCGCTCAGCCGCCGTGAGGGCGAGGCCTACCAGGACTTCGTGGTGCGCCTGGGCGGTGACCCGCTGGCGCGCACCGTCAAGCTGGCCGATCTGGCCGACAACAGCGACCTTTCGCGCATCCCGTGCCCAAGCCCCACCGACCTGGCACGGCTGGCGCGTTACCGCGAAGCCAGCGCCTACCTGCAGGCCTTGGCTTGAGGCTGAATGCAGTCAGTCTTCCTTCGGTACCGTCCAGAAAATCTGCACGCCGCCATCGTCGCGGTGGGCGAGGGTGACGTTATCGTTTTCGGCGATTTCCTCTAGCAGGGTTTCCCAATCTTCCGGGGTTTCCTGCTCCAGACGGAAAATCAACGCCGCACGGCTGCGCTGGGCAGTGGGGCTGTTGATGATTTTCTGAATGCGCATACCCAGTTGTTCATAGCTGCTTGGGGTGGCGGAGGCGGTGCTGGACACAAGTGTTTCCTTGTTTTTGCTGTATGCGCATACAGTATTTCACTGTAAGTAATTTCGCAACAGTCAGACAGCAAACGCCCCGCCTGGGCAGCGGGGCTGTTTGCATTTCCGGGGGGGGGGGGGGGCGGCTGGCGATCAGTACTCCCAGAAGATGCGCTGCAGCTCCTTGCTGTCCTGGGTCCTGGTCATCGCTACCATCGCCAGAATCCGCGCTTTCTGTGGGTTCAGGTCATGGGCCACGACCCAGTCGTTCTTGTCATCCGGCTGCTCGGCGTTGCGCAGCACGAAGCCACCCTGGTTGACGTGCGACGAGCGAATGATCTGCACGCCGTTCTTGCGCAGCTCCTGCAGCGCCGGCACCACCCGCGACGACACCGAACCGTTGCCGGTACCGGCATGGATCAGTGCCTTGGCGCCATTCTGCGCCAGTGCCTTGTAGGCGGTGTCAGTGACGTTGCCATAGCCATAGGCGATATCCACCTGCGGCAGGCTGCTGATCTGCTTGATGTCGAACTCGGAGTTGACCGTGTGGCGCTTGGCCGGCAGGCGGAACCAGTACGACTTGCCTTCCACCACCATGCCCATCGGGCCCCAGGCGCTCTTGAAGGCTTCGGTCTTGATGTTCACTGCCTTGCTGACATCGCGCCCGGACTGGATCTCGTCATTCATGGTCACCAGCACGCCCTTGCCGCGCGACTGCTTGTCGCTGGCCACGGCCACGGCGTTGTAAAGGTTGAGCATGCCGTCGGCGGACATGGCGGTACCCGGGCGCATCGAACCGACGACCACGATCGGCTTGTCGGTCTTTTCCACCAGGTTGAGGAAGTAGGCGGTCTCTTCCAGGGTGTCGGTGCCGTGGGTAATGACGATGCCGTCGACGTCCTTGCTTTCGGCGAGTTCGGCAACGCGTTTGCCCAACTTGAGCAGGTCGTCGTTGGAGATGCTCTCAGAGGCGATCTGCATGACCTGCTCGCCGCGGACGTTGGCCAGGTCGGCCAGCTCCGGCACACCGGCGATCAGTTTGTCGACGCCCAGCTTGGCGGCCTGGTAGGTGGCGCTGTTGGCGGCGCTGGCGCCAGCGCCGGCAATGGTGCCGCCGGTGGCGAGGATGACCACGTTGGCCAGCTTCTGCTGGGTTTCAGCCTCTTTGGCCGAAACGGTGGCTGGAATGGCCAGCAGCACGGCGAGTGCGCTGGGGGCGAAGATTTTCAGTGCGGCATTCATCGTTATTGTTCTCTCTCTTCCTAATGAGATGGTTGTTTTGTCGCACAGGGTGCAAGGCAGGTTTCGTACCAGGCATGTGTGCGCTGCCTGTAGGAGCGGCCTTGTGTCGCGATGGGGCGCGTAGCGGCCCCGGATTCACTGGCAAATGCACAAATTGCCGGGGCTGCTGCGCAGCCCATCGCGACACAAGGCCGCCCCCACATGAAGGTGCGTTCCATTCGAGATTCCGAACAAATGCAGGAAAAGACGTTCGGCTTTTCGGAAAAAATCCGGATAAACTGCGCCAAGTTCGACTTGACCTCCGACAGCCAAACGGATTTGACAAACCCCGGTCCTGTTTCCATAGTTAGGCAACGCAAACGTTTGCGATCCGACAAAAAACACAAGATTCGGAGTCATCGTCCATGAAACTGCCGTTCCCCGGTCGTCTGCTGGCCCTCGCGGTCATTTCCTCGCTGTCCCTGGCCCTGCCATTTTCCCCCGCCCACGCCGAAGACAAGCCCAAGGTCGCCCTGGTCATGAAGTCGCTGGCCAACGAGTTCTTCCGCACCATGGAAGACGGCGCCAAGGACTACCAGAAAGCCCACGCCGATGAATTCGAGCTGATCGCCAACGGCATCAAGAACGAGACCGATACCGGCGAGCAGATCCGCATCGTCGAGCAGATGGTCAACGCGGGCGCCAAGGCCCTGGTCATTGCCCCGGCCGACTCCAAGGCGCTGGTATCGGCGGTGAAGAAGGCCATGGACCAGGGCGTTGTGGTGATCAACATTGACAACCGTCTGGACCCTGAACTGCTCAAGAGCAAAGGCATCAGCGTACCCTTCGTGGGCCCCGACAACCGCAAGGGCGCGCGCCTGGTCGGTGACTACCTGGCCAACGAGAAGCTCAAGGCCGGCGACCAGGTCGGCATCATCGAAGGCGTGCCGACCACCACCAACGCCCAGCAGCGTACCGCCGGCTTCAAGGACGCCATGGACGCCGCGCAGATCAAGATCGTTTCGGTGCAGAGCGGCAACTGGGAAATCGACAAAGGCAACGCCGTCGCCGCCTCCATGCTCAACGAATACCCCGACCTGAAAGCCCTGCTGGCCGGCAACGACAGCATGGCCCTGGGCGCGGTGTCGGCCGTGCGTGCCGCCGGCAAGACCGGCCAGGTGCAAGTGGTGGGCTACGACAACATCAACGCCATCAAGCCGATGCTCGCCGATGGCCGTGTGCTTGCCACCCTCGACCAGGCGGCCAGCCAGCAGGCGGTGTACGGCATCCAGGCGGCGCTGAAAATGGTCAAGGGCGAGAAACCCGACGTGGATGCCGACAACGTCATCCAGACCCCGGTCCAACTCATCACCAAGCCCTGATCGCTGGCAGGAGAAACGGCCATGCCTGCATCGGCCAACGAAGTAGTGCTCGCCGCCAGTGGCCTGGGCAAGACCTACGCCCAGCCCGTGCTCGGCGAGGTCAGCCTGAACCTGCGTGCCGGCGAAGTGCTGGCCCTGACCGGCGAGAACGGCGCCGGCAAGAGCACCTTGTCCAAGCTCATCAGTGGGCTGGAAACCCCCACCACCGGGCACATGCGCTACCGCGGCCAGGCCTACGCGCCTGGCAGCCGCAGCGAGGCTGAGCGCCTTGGCGTGCGCATGGTCATGCAGGAACTCAACCTGCTGCCCACGCTGACCGTCGCGGAAAACCTGTTCCTCGACAACCTGCCCGGCCGCTTCGGCTGGATCAGCCAGAAGCGCCTGCGCCAACTGGCCACGGCCGCCATGGCCCAGGTCGGCCTCGACGCCATCGACCCGGACACCCCGGTCGGCGAGCTGGGCATCGGCCATCAGCAGATGGTCGAGATCGCCCGCAACCTGATTGGCGACTGCCATGTGCTGATCTTCGACGAGCCCACCGCCATGCTCACCGCGCGCGAAGTGGAGCTGCTGTTCACCCAGATCGAGCGCCTGCGCCAACGTGGCGTGGCCATCGTCTACATCTCCCATCGCCTGGAAGAACTGCAGCGCGTGGCCCAGCGCATCGTCGTGCTGCGCGACGGCAAACTGGTGTGCGATGAGCCGATACAGCGCTATAGCAGCGCCGAACTGGTCAACCTGATGGTCGGCCGCGAGCTGGGCGAGCATATCGACCTAGGGAAGGTCTGAAGTAGCCCTGTATTTCCGGTCGACTTCAGCCCTCGCTGCTTTTGAAAGCGGGCCGTCGATCAAATTCGACCAGGTAACCCGCTCAGTTCTCCGTTTTTGGCCGCCGCGAGCACCTCGCAGCAGCCATTTTCCGCATTACAGGTGCACCTTTCCTGCGGTAGTCAGCAAATGTCGGCGCGCCATCCATAGGTTCGACAGCGCGAACAGCGTCACCAGCTGAGCGGTGTTCTTGGCCAGGCCACGGAAGCGCACCTTCACGTAACCGAACTGGCGCTTGATCACTCGAAACGGGTGCTCGACCTTCGCTCGCACTTGTGCCTTGGCCTTCTCGATCTTGCGCTTGGCTTTGTACAGGGCGCTGCGTTTATCGAGCTTCTTGTAGGTGCTGCGGCGTGCTGCGACCTGCCAGATCACTTCGCGGCCAGCATGTTCGGGGCGCTTTTCGACGCCGGTGTAGCCGGCATCGGCGCAGACGACGTTCTCGTCACCGTGCAGCAGTTTTTCGACCTGGGTGATATCCGCCACGTTGGCTGCCGTGCCTACCACGCTGTGTACCAGCCCCGACTCATCATCCACGCCGATGTGCGCCTTCATGCCAAAGTAATACTGGTTCCCTTTCTTGCTCTGGTGCATTTCCGGGTCGCGCTTGCCGTCCTGGTTCTTGGTCGAGCTGGGCGCGTGGATCAGTGTGGCATCGACGATAGTGCCCTGGCGCAGCGACAGGCCGCGATCCCCCAGGTAGCCATTGATTACGCCGAGGATGCCGGCTGCCAGCTCATGTTTCTCCAGCAAGCGACGGAACTTGAGGATGGTGGTTTCGTCGGGAATACGCTCGAGGCTCAGCCCGGCGAACTGACGCAGGATGGTCGTCTCGTAGAGCGCTTCTTCCATGGCCGGGTCGCTGTAGCCGAACCAGTTCTGCATCAGATGGATACGTAACATGGCCATCAGCGGATAGGCTGGACGACCACCTTCACCCTTTGGGTAGTGTGGCTCGATCAGGGCAATCAATCCCTTCCACGGCACCACCTGATCCATCTCGATCAGGAACAATTCCTTACGGGTCTGCTTGCGCTTGCCGGCGTACTCGGCGTCGGCGAAGGTCATCTGCTTCATGGAAAAACTCGGCTGGCGGGATCGGCGTATTTCACCAGATTCAGGAAGTCTTTTTCAGACCTTCCCTAGGCCGCCGGCAGATCGGCGCGCCGCTGCTCAAGGTCGACAGGCTAAGCCGTGCCGACAAGGTGCGTGAAGTGTCGTTCGAGGTCAGGGCAGGGGAGATCTTCGGCATTTCCGGCCTGATCGGTGCCGGCCGTACCGAACTGCTGCGCCTGATCTACGGCGCCGACCGTGCCGACAGCGGCAGCATCGCCCTCGGCCAGCCGCCCAAGGCTGTCACCATCGACTCGCCCAAGGCTGCGGTGCAGGCCGGTATCGCGCTGATCACCGAAGACCGCAAAGGCGAGGGCCTGCTGCTGACGCAGTCGATCAGCGCGAATATCGCCCTGGGCAACCTCGGCGCGGTATCACGGGCCGGGGTGCTCGATGGCGAAGCCGAAGCGGCATTGGCCGAACGCCAGATCCAGGCCATGCGCATTCGCAGTGCCGGCCCGCAGCAGGTGGTAGGCGAGCTGTCTGGCGGCAACCAGCAGAAGGTGGTGATCGGCCGCTGGCTGGAGCGCGACTGCCAGGTGCTGCTGTTCGACGAGCCCACCCGTGGCATCGACGTCGGCGCCAAGTTCGACATCTATGGCCTGCTGGCCGAGCTGGCGCGCCAGGGCAAGGCCCTGGTGGTGGTGTCCAGCGACCTGCGCGAGCTGATGCTGATATGCGACCGCATCGCCGTGCTGTCGGCCGGTCGCCTGATCGACACCTTCGAGCGTGACCATTGGAGCCAGGACCAGTTGCTGGCCGCGGCCTTTGCCGGTTATCAGAAACGTGACGCACTGCTGCATGAAGCAGCTCCCAGGATGGATGCATGAAAACCACCCCGCTCGACAGCCAAGGCGCCGCACCGGTGCGCCGCAGTGGCACCTATCTTGGCCTGGGTACCTACCTGGGCCTGGCCGGCGCCTTGCTGGCGATGATCGTGCTGTTCTCGTTCCTCAGCAGCCACTTCTGGTCGTACAACACCTTCAGTACCCTGGCCAACCAGATCCCCGACCTGATGGTACTGGCGGTGGGCATGACCTTCGTGCTGATCATCGGCGGCATCGACCTGTCGGTGGGCTCGGTACTGGCGCTGGCGGCCTCCACGGTCAGCGTGGCGATCCTCGGCTGGGGCTGGGGCGTGCTGCCTTCGGCCCTGCTGGGCATGGCCGTGGCCGCGCTGGCCGGCAGCATCACCGGCGGCGTCACTGTGGCCTGGCGCATTCCGTCGTTCATCGTTTCGCTCGGGGTGCTGGAAATGGCCCGCGGCCTGGCCTACCAGTTCACCGACTCGCGCACCGCCTATATCGGTGATGCCTATGCCTGGTTCTCCAACCCCATCGCATTCGG
The DNA here is from genome assembly GCF_046764235.1 of Pseudomonas sp. s4. NCBI lineage: Bacteria > Pseudomonadati > Pseudomonadota > Gammaproteobacteria > Pseudomonadales > Pseudomonadaceae > Pseudomonas > Pseudomonas sp. s4. Next base: position 2,259,190 of record NZ_CP177209.1, read on the forward strand.
CATCTCGCCGGCGTTCATCATCGCCTTGCTGGTGATTGTGCTGGCCCAGTTGGTGCTGACCCGCACGGTGTTCGGCCGCTACCTGATCGGTATCGGCACCAACGAAGAGGCCGTGCGCCTGGCCGGCATCGACCCGCGCCCGTACAAGGTGCTGGTGTTCGCCCTGATGGGCCTGCTCGCCGGCCTGGCCGCGCTGTTCCAGATCTCGCGCCTGGAAGCCGCCGACCCCAATGCCGGCTCCGGCCTGGAGCTGCAGGTAATCGCTGCCGTGGTGATTGGCGGCACCAGCCTGATGGGCGGGCGCGGCTCGGTCATCAGCACCTTCTTTGGCGTGCTGATCATTTCGGTGCTGGCTGCAGGGCTGGCGCAGATCGGTGCCAGCGAACCGACCAAACGCATCATCACCGGGGCGGTGATTGTCATCGCCGTGGTGCTCGACACTTACCGTAGCCGGCGTGCAGGCCGGCGGAACTGAAAACATGGCAACCATCAAAGACGTCGCGGCACTGGCGGGCATTTCCTACACCACGGTGTCCCATGTGCTGAACAAGACCCGGCCGGTCAGCGAGCAGGTGCGGTTGAAAGTCGAAGCCGCCATCGCCGAACTCGACTACGTACCCAGCGCCGTGGCCCGCTCGCTGAAGGCGCGCAGCACGGCCACCATCGGCCTGCTGGTACCCAACAGCGTCAACCCGTACTTCGCCGAACTGGCGCGGGGCATCGAAGACGCCTGCGAGCGCAACGGCTACTGCGTGATCCTGTGCAACTCCGACGACAACCCGCAGAAGCAGCGCAGCTACCTGCGCGTGCTGCTGGAAAAGCGCATCGACGGCCTGGTAGTGGCTTCGGTAGGGCAGGACAGCGACCTGCTGCAAAGCCTGGCTGGCGTGCGCACGCCCATGGTGATCGTCGACCGCGAACTGGACGGTGTCGATGCCGACCTGGTGCGCATCGACCACGAGCAGGGCGCCTTCCTGGCCACCCAGCACCTGCTGGAACTTGGTCACCATGACATCGCCTACATCGGCGGCCCCGCCGAGACCGGTGTGACCCAGCTGCGCCTGAGCGGCTTCCGCCGCGCCATGGCCGAAGCCGGTGTGCCGGTGCGCAACGACCGCGTGCTGCACTGCGATTTCACCAGCCCCGGCGGCCATGCAGCCGCAGGCCGGCTGCTGGAGGGCAAGCGGCCTACGGCGATTTTTGCCGGCAACGACATGATCGGCTTCGGTGTGTTGCGTGCCGCGGCCGAACGCAATATCAACGTGCCCGGCGAGCTGTCGGTGATCGGCTTCGACGACATCGAGCTCAGCCGTTATGTGTACCCACCGTTGACCACGGTGGGCCAGTCGATTCGCGAGCTGGGCGAGAGCGCCGCGTCGCTGTTGCTGGCGCGTATCGGCACCCCCCGGCAGGGCGCGGCAGAGCAACGCATCGTCGCCCCGCGCATTGTGCTGCGCGAGTCCACCGGGCCGCGTCCGGACCTGTTCAACGATTACCGCTGATGCTAAGGAAATGTCATGAATGCCAAGGTTGTGGTAGTCGGTAGCCTCAACATGGACCTGGTGGCCCGCGCGCAGCGCCTGCCCCGGGCCGGCGAAACACTCCCCGGCGAAAGCTTTTTCACCGTGCCGGGCGGCAAGGGGGCCAACCAGGCAGTGGCCGTGGCGCGCCTGGGTGGCAGCGTGGCGATGATCGGCAACGTTGGCGACGATGACTATGGTCGACAACTGCACCGGGCCCTGTATGTGGAAGGCATCGACTGCCAGGGCGTCAGCACCTGCCAGGGCGTGTCCAGCGGGGTGGCGCTGATCACCGTGGATGCCGCCAGCCAGAACTGCATCGTCATCGTCCCCGGTGGCAACGGCCTGCTGACGCCGCAGTCGGTGCAGCGGTTCGATGCGCTGCTGCAGGCGGCCGAGGTGATCATCTGCCAGTTGGAAGTACCGGCCGACACCGTGGCCTGGACCTTGGCCCGGGGGCATGAACTGGGCAAGCGGGTGATCCTGAACCCGGCGCCGGCGACCGGCCCCTTGCCGGCGGACTGGTTCGCCCGCATCGACTACCTGACGCCCAACGAAAGCGAGGCCGAAGCCCTGACCGGCGTGGCGGTGACTGACCTGGACAGCGCCCGACGTGCCGGCGAATGCTTGCTGAAACTGGGCGCGGGCAAAGTGATCATCACCCTGGGCGCGCAAGGGGCTTTGCTGGTCACCCCTCGGGGCCACCAGCACTTCCCCGCGCCGGTGGTGCAGCCGCTGGACACCACGGCAGCCGGCGACACCTTCATCGGCGGCTTTGCCGCAGGCCTGGTGCGCGGCCTGGAGGAGGGCGAAGCCATCGCCTTCGGCCAGCGCGCCGCGGCCCTGTCGGTTACCCGCGCCGGTGCCCAGCCGTCGATTCCCTACCTGGCGGAGCTTGCGCCATGAAGAAAACCCCGCTGCTGAACGTTGCCCTGTCGCGGACCATCGCCGGCATGGGGCATGGCGACATCCTGGTGATCGGCGATGCCGGGCTGCCGGTGCCGCCGGGCGTCGAACTGATCGACCTGGCCGTCACGCCTGGCCTGCCGGATTTCGCCAGCGTGTTGCGGGTTGTGCTGAGCGAGTTGCAGGTAGAGCGCCACGTGCTGGCCGAAGAGATGCAGAAAGTGGTGCCGCCGGCGCTGGTCGAGATCGAGCGGCTGAAGGGCAAGCTGGGCAAGCGCGAATGGCTGAGCCATGAAGATTTCAAGGCATTGTCACGCAGTGCCCGTGCGGTAGTGCGCACCGGCGAGTGCCAGCCCTACAGCAACATCGCGCTGATTTCCGGCGTGACTTTCTGAAGGCGGGGGCTGCGCCCCCGAATCGCCGGCAAGCCAGCTTCCACAGGTACTGCACAATGCTTGAGGCCGATGCAGTACCTGTGGGAGCTGGCTTGCCGGCGATTGGGCCGCAAAGCGGCCCCAGAAGCCACCACCCAGGCAACAGGAGTGCCACCCATGCTCAAACCCCTGCTACAAGGAATCGCCCTCATGGCCGCAGCCACCACCCTCCAGGCCGCCCCCATCGACCTGATCATCGACACCGACCCCGGCGCCGACGACGTGGTCGCGCTGTTCCTGGCCATGGCCTCGCCCGACGAGCTGAACATCCGCGCCATCACCACTGTGGCCGGCAACGTGCGCCTGGAAAAGACCGCGCGCAACGCCCGCCTGGCCCGCGAATGGGCCGGCCGCGAAGACATCCCCGTGTACGCCGGCGCCGCCCGCCCGCTGGTGCGCAAGCCGATCTACGCCGCCGAGGTGCACGGCGAAGAAGGCCTCACCGGCATCCAGGTTCACGAACCGAAAGCGCCGCTGGCCCGGGGCAATGCCGTGCAATACCTGGTCGACACCCTGGGCACCGCCAAGCCCCACAGCATTACCATTGCCATGCTCGGCCCACAAACCAACCTGGCCCTGGCGCTGATCCAGCGCCCGGATATCGCCAAAGGCATCAAGCAAGTGGTGGTCATGGGCGGTGCCCATTTCAACGGTGGCAATATCACCCCGGCAGCGGAGTTCAACCTCTATGCCGACCCGCATGCCGCCGAAGTGCTGCTGGCCAGCGGCGTGCCGCTGACCTACCTGCCGCTGGACGTCACCCACAAGCTGCTGACCAGCGACGCCCGCCTCAAGCAACTGGCGGCGGTGAACAACCAGGCCAGCAAGCGGGTGGTGGATATCCTCAACGCCTACATCACCCACGACATGGACCTGTACGGCATGCCCGGCGGCCCGGTGCACGACGCCAGCGTCATCGCCTACCTGCTCAAGCCCGAGCTGTTCAGCGGCCGGCGTATCCACATGACCATCGACAGCCGCGAAGGCCCCAGCTTCGGCCAGACCCTTGCCGACTGGTACGGCGTGCTCAAGCAGCCAGCCAACGTGATGTGGGTGGACGAGGGCGATGCCCAGGGCCTGTTCGACCTGCTCAGCGCCCGTTTGGCGCGATTGGAATAGCCGTGTGCGGCGCGTAGCGCTCGAACACCTGGTCGAAGAAGCTGCGTGCCGCCTCGGCGCCGCGATCGCGCACCAGCAGGTCGATGGCAATCAGCAGCAACTCCTCCGGCGTGCCAGGGCTGTACGCGCTCTGGCCTTCGGCCCATTTGACCTTGATATCGGCTTCGATGCTGTGGCTGCTCATGAAAGGCTCTCGCTTGGGGCCCGGGACGAAGGGGCGAACACCTGACCCTGGTGTTCGATGGAGGCGGGGTGCGCTCCACTTCTTGCACTAAATCATGACTTTGCGTCAGTGACCTTGCGGCTTAAGCATATGGCAAACGCAGCGGCTTGTGCAAAATCCGGTCACGATTGCGTTTTCGCCTCGGCTGGCGAGTTCAGGCAGACTTGACCGGTTTTGCAACAAAAGATCAGCGGAACTGTCGGATCAGACAGTTCCCGGACCGATTTAGGAGGCTTCATGTTCCGTACCCGTGCTTACCTGGCAACCCTGGCGGTGGCTGCTGTCCTGGCTGGTTGCAGCACTGGTGGCAATTCTGCTGGTGGCGTTGCGCCAGCCACGCCGGCAGGCAACGATGGCCGCTGCGAAGCCAGCGGCGCCGATTTTGCCATTGGCAAGCCGGCCAGCGCCGAGCTGCTGGAGCAGGCGCGCAAGGCCAGTGGCTCGCAGATGGCCCGCATTCTCAAGCCGCACGACGTGGTTACCCTCGAGTACCGTTCCGAACGCTTGAACCTGAATGTGGACGAGCAGGGCAAGGTGGTTCGCGTCAACTGCGGCTGACACGCGGTCCTTGTAGGAGCGGCCTTGCGTCGCGAAAGGGCCGCAAAGCGGCCCCGGCCATTGATGCTGCGAAGCTGAAACCCAGGGGCCGCTTCGCGCCCCGTCGCGACACAAGGCCGCTCCTACAAAAAAAGCGAGCGCGTGCAGCCTGGTAAACGCCCATAAAAAAACCCGCCACAAGGGCGGGTTTTTTTACAGCTATCCGAATTACTCCGGACGAACCTGTGCAGCCTGCATGCCCTTCTGGCCGCGCTCGGCGACGAAGGAAACAGTCTGGCCTTCTTTCAGGCTCTTGAAGCCGTCAGATTCGATGGCCTTGAAGTGAACGAACAGGTCGTCGCCGCCGCCTGCTGGGGTGATGAAGCCGTAGCCTTTCTCATCATTGAACCATTTGACGGTGCCTTGTTGGCGATTGGACATGGGTGAATCTCCAGAACATTTAGTTTTTTCAGTGGTGCAATGCGGCCGAGGCTACGGAGCACGGAACACATCATAGTCTAATTCTGCGCATCTAGCGCCTTTTACCTTCGCAGGATGTTGATCCAGCTCAAAGAATGGCTGGTCTGCTCTGGCTTTAAGGTTTCAGCTCTTCGGTGCACAGGCCTGTTTCACGACCATCTGGGCCTTCTGCATCAGCTTGGCGTCCACGCCATCGTTGCTGTCGAGGTCGGCAATTTCCGCGTCGGTGAAATTCTTTTTGATGGTTTGCGCGCCACAGTCGCAGTGCTTTTTCGCGGTCGCAGCGTCAACGCCTTGGCCTTGAGCCACTTGCGTGCACTGGGTCATGTAGGCGGCTTCCTTCCCGCCCGGGAAGTTGCCGGCGTTCGCAGCCATGGGCAGCAGCAGGGCCCCAGCGGCCGCCAGGGCCAGAAGAGACGGAACTCGCATAACCAGTTACTCCTTGGGTTAAGGTCTCATCAAGAGTAGGTTGCTTCCCAAGGTCTGATAGGAATTTTTCCGCGTTAGTTCACCGCTGCGGCGTAATTTCCAAATATTTCTGCCTGGCGTGCAACCCGCGTGCTAGCATGCCCGGCTTGCAGCTGACAACTTGCAGCTTGCAGCTATCTTTTTTCTTTCCAGTCACTCTGGTTCGTCCCTGGCAAGCCGAAAGGCTTCTGCCACTGTGAGGCAGGCTTCCCGTTGCGGGAAGGCAGGTCGGATCTTGTACTGGCTCATCCCAACCCACGTGACCTTTGGTAGGGGTCACCACTAGGAGAGGAGGCGCCATGCCCGTTATTACTCTTCCCGATGGCAGTCAACGTTCGTTCGATCATCCCGTATCCGTAGCCGAAGTCGCCGCTTCCATCGGCGCCGGCCTGGCCAAGGCCACCGTGGCCGGCAAGGTCGACGGCAAACTGGTCGATGCCTGCGACCTGATCAGCAACGACGCCACCCTGCAGATCATCACCCCTAAAGATGAAGAGGGACTGGAGATCATCCGTCACTCGTGCGCCCACCTGGTCGGCCACGCGGTGAAACAGCTGTACCCGACCGCCAAGATGGTGATCGGCCCGGTCATCGACGAAGGCTTCTACTACGACATCGCCTACGAGCGCCCCTTCACCCCTGAAGACATGGCCGCCATCGAAAAGCGCATGATGGAGCTGATCGACAAGGACTACGACGTCATCAAGAAGGTGACCCCGCGCGCCGAAGTCATCGACGTGTTCAAGGCCCGTGGCGAAGACTACAAGCTGCGCCTGGTCGAAGACATGCCGGACGAGCAGGCCATGGGCCTGTACTACCATGAAGAATACGTCGACATGTGCCGCGGCCCGCACGTGCCGAATACCCGCTTCCTCAAGGCATTCAAGCTGACCAAGCTGTCCGGCGCCTATTGGCGCGGCGATGCCAAGAACGAACAGCTGCAACGCGTGTACGGCACCGCTTGGGCCGACAAGAAGCAGCTGGCTGCGTACATCCAGCGCATCGAAGAAGCCGAAAAGCGCGACCACCGCAAGATCGGCAAGCAGCTCGACCTGTTCCACCTGCAGGAAGAAGCCCCGGGCATGGTGTTCTGGCACGCCAACGGCTGGACCGTGTACCAGGTACTCGAGCAGTACATGCGCCAGGTCCAGCGCGTCAACGGCTACCAGGAAATCAAGACCCCGCAGGTTGTCGACCGCATTCTCTGGGAACGTTCCGGCCACTGGTCCAACTACGCCGAGAACATGTTCACCACTTCTTCGGAAAGCCGTGACTACGCGGTCAAGCCGATGAACTGCCCGTGCCACGTGCAGGTGTTCAACCAGGGCCTGAAGAGCTACCGCGACCTGCCGCTGCGCCTGGCCGAGTTCGGTGCCTGCCACCGTAACGAGCCGTCCGGCGCCCTGCACGGCATCATGCGCGTGCGTGGCTTCGTGCAGGACGACGCGCACATCTTCTGCACCGAAGAACAGGTGAAGAAAGAAGCCGCCGACTTCATCAAGCTGACCCTGGACGTGTACAAGGACTTCGGCTTCACCGACATCGCCATGAAGCTGTCGACCCGCCCGGCCAAGCGCGTGGGTTCCGAAGAGCTGTGGGACCGTGCCGAAGGCGCACTGGCCGACGCCTTGAACGAATCGGGCCTGGAGTGGGAATACCAGCCGGGCGAGGGCGCCTTCTATGGCCCGAAGATCGAGTTCACCCTGCGCGACTGCCTCGGCCGTAACTGGCAGTGCGGTACCCTGCAGTACGACCCGAACCTGCCAGAACGCCTGGATGCCAGCTATATCGCCGAAGATAACAGCCGAGTTCGCCCGGTCATGCTGCACCGCGCCATCCTCGGTTCGTTCGAGCGCTTCATCGGCATGCTGATCGAGCACTACGCCGGCGTGTTCCCGGCCTGGCTGGCCCCAACCCAGGCCGTGATCATGAACATCACCGACAAGCAGGCCGATTTCGCCCTCGAGGTGGAAAATACCCTGAACGGTAGCGGTTTCCGTGCCAAGTCGGACTTGAGAAATGAGAAGATCGGCTTTAAAATCCGCGAGCATACTTTGCTCAAGGTCCCGTACCTTTTGGTTATAGGGGATCGCGAAGTCGAAACGCAGACCGTCGCCGTACGCACCCGTGAAGGCAAAGACCTCGGCTCCATGCCGGTGGCTGAATTCACGCAGCTGCTCAACAGCGCTGTTGCCCAGCGCGGTCGCCTAGAATCGGAGTAATGACTATTAAGCGTGAAATGAGAAACGATAAACGAACTGCACCGAAAGCCCCGATCAACGAGAATATCTCGGCACGCGAGGTTCGGTTAATTGGCGCTGACGGCGAGCAGATTGGCATCGTCTCGATTGATGAAGCGCTTCGTATCGCTGATGAAGCGAAGCTGGATCTGGTGGAAATCTCCGCCGACGCGCAACCGCCCGTCTGCAAGGTGATGGACTACGGCAAGCACCTCTTCGAGAAGAAGAAGCAGGCCAACGAAGCCAAGAAAAACCAGAAGCAGATCCAGATCAAAGAAATCAAGTTTCGTCCAGGGACGGAAGAAGGGGATTACCAGGTAAAACTACGCAACCTGGTACGTTTCCTTACCGATGGGGACAAGGCCAAGATCTCTCTGAGGTTCCGCGGCCGTGAGATGGCCCACCAGGAGCTGGGCATGGAGCTGTTGAAGCGGGTCGAAGCCGACCTCGCCGAATACGGCTCTGTTGAGCAGCATCCGAAGATGGAAGGACGCCAGCTTATGATGGTCATCGCCCCCAAAAAGAAGAAGTAATCTCCCGGGCACGGCAGGCCTGATGATTATTGTGTAATTTTATCGAATGCGGAGTTCCAACATGCCAAAAATGAAAACCAAGAGCGGTGCTGCGAAGCGCTTCCTGAAGACCGCTTCCGGCTTCAAGCACAAGCACGCTTTCAAGAGCCACATCCTGACCAAAATGTCGACCAAGCGTAAGCGTCAACTGCGCGGTGCCAGCCTGCTGCACCCGTCTGACGTGGCAAAAGTCGAGCGCATGCTGCGCGTACGTTAATTCTGGTTTAGATAGAGGAAGTTACTCATGGCTCGTGTTAAGCGTGGCGTCATCGCTCGTAAGCGTCACAAGAAAATTCTGAAACTGGCTAAAGGCTACTACGGTGCACGCTCGCGCGTATTCCGCGTTGCCAAGCAGGCTGTCATCAAGGCAGGTCAATATGCCTACCGTGACCGTCGTCAGAAGAAGCGTCAGTTCCGCGCACTGTGGATCGCTCGTATCAACGCCGGTGCCCGCACCAACGGTCTGTCCTACAGCCGTCTGATTGCTGGCCTGAAAAAGGCTTCGATCGAAATCGACCGTAAGGTTCTGGCCGATCTGGCAGTGAACGAAAAAGCGGCGTTTGCTGCGATTGTCGAGAAAGCTAAAGCCGTTCTGGCTTAAGTACCCGCGACAATCACCCGGCGGCGCTAGCGCCGTCGGGCATTGAACGTCATCGATAGGGGAAGAGCCTTCAAAGCTCTTCCCCTATTTTCGTATCTGGAGTCTGTACATGGAAAACCTGGATGCGTTGGTCTCCCAAGCCCTAGAGGCCGTGGAGCGCGCTGAAGACATCAATACCCTGGAACAGATCCGGGTGAATTATCTCGGCAAGAAAGGCGAGCTGACCCAGGTGATGAAGACCCTGGGCAACCTGCCAGCCGAAGAGCGGCCGAAAGTCGGCGCGCTGATCAACGACGCCAAAGAGCGCGTCACCGTTGTGCTCAATGCCCGCAAGGCCGCCTTCGAAGAAGCCGAGCTCAGCGCTCGCCTGGCTGCCGAATGCATTGACGTCACCCTGCCAGGCCGCGGCCAGGCCACCGGTGGCCTGCACCCGATCACCCGTACACTCGAGCGCATCGAGCAGTTCTTCACCCACATCGGCTACGGCATTGCCGAAGGCCCAGAGGTGGAAGACGACTACCACAACTTCGAAGCGCTCAACATCCCAGGCCACCACCCGGCCCGGGCGATGCACGACACCTTCTACTTCAATGCCAACATGCTGCTGCGCACCCACACCTCGCCGGTGCAGGTGCGGACCATGGAGTCCACCCAGCCGCCAATCCGCATTGTCTGCCCGGGCCGCGTATACCGTTGCGACTCGGATATCACCCACTCGCCGATGTTCCACCAGGTCGAAGGCCTGCTGATCGATCGCGATATCAACTTCGCCGACCTCAAGGGCACCATCGAAGAATTCCTGCGCGTGTTCTTCGAAAAAGAACTGGCGGTACGTTTCCGCCCATCGTTCTTCCCCTTCACCGAGCCGTCCGCCGAAGTCGACATCCAGTGCGTGATGTGTTCCGGCAAAGGCTGCCGCGTGTGCAAGCAGACCGGCTGGCTGGAAGTGATGGGCTGCGGCATGGTGCACCCGAACGTGCTGCGCATGTCCGGCATCGACCCTGAAGAGTTCCAGGGCTTCGCCTTCGGCATGGGCGCCGAGCGCCTGGCCATGCTGCGCTACGGCGTCAACGATTTGCGTCTGTTCTTCGATAACGACCTGCGGTTCCTTGCCCAATTCCGCTAGGCCCAATCGACGCACATTCTAGGAGAACAGCATGAAATTCAGTGAACAGTGGCTGCGCGGTTGGGTAAACCCGCAAGTCTCCCGTGACGAACTGGTCGCCCGCCTGTCCATGGCTGGCCTCGAAGTCGACAGCGTTACCCCCGCTGCCGGCCAGTTCAGCGGCATCGTCGTGGGCGAAATCCTCGCCACCGAACAACACCCGGACGCCGACAAGCTGCGCGTGTGCCAGGTAAGCAACGGCCAGGAAACCTTCCAGGTCGTGTGCGGCGCCCCTAACGCCCGCCCAGGCATCAAGATTCCGTTCGCCATGATCGGCGCCGAACTGCCAGGCGACTTCAAGATCAAGAAGGCCAAGCTGCGCGGCGTCGAGTCCTTCGGCATGCTGTGCTCGGCTGCCGAGCTGCAAATCAGCGAAGAGAACGACGGCCTGCTGGAACTGGCTGCCGACGCCCCGGTTGGCGAAGACATTCGCCAGTACCTGAGCCTGGATGACGCCAGCATCGAAATCGGCCTCACCCCCAACCGCGGCGACTGCCTGTCCATCGCAGGCCTGGCCCGCGACGTCAGCGCCCTGTACGACACCCCGGTCACCCGCCCGGTAGTGCCAGCCGTACCGGCTGCCCACGACGAAGTGCGCCCGGTCGAAGTCAGCGCCCCGGCTGCCTGCCCACGCTACCTGGGCCGCGTCATCCGCAACGTCGACCTGAGCAAGCCGACCCCGCTGTGGATGGTCGAACGCCTGCGCCGCAGCGACGTGCGCAGCATCGACGCCGCCGTCGACATCACCAACTACGTGATGCTCGAACTCGGCCAGCCGATGCACGCCTTCGACCTGGCAGAAATCAACGGCGGCATCCGCGTACGCATGGCCGAAGAGGGCGAGAAGCTCGTCCTGCTCGACGGCCAGGAAGTTGCCCTGCGCGCCGACACCCTGGTAATCGCCGACCACACCCGCGCCCTGGCCATCGCCGGCGTCATGGGTGGCGAGCACAGCGGTGTGAACACCGAAAAAACCCGCGACCTGTTCCTGGAAAGCGCCTTCTTCGAGCCGATCTCCGTCGCCGGCAAAGCCCGTTCCTACGGCCTGCACACCGACGCCTCGCACCGCTACGAGCGCGGCGTAGACTCGCAGCTGGCCCGCGAAGCCATGGAGCGCGCCACCCAGCTGCTGCTGGACATCGTCGGCGGCGAAGCCGGCCCGGTTGTCGAAGCCGTCAGCGAACAGCACCTGCCGCAAGTGGCCCCGGTCACCCTGCGCGCCGAACGCATCACCCAGATGCTCGGCATGGAAATGGACCCAGCCCAGGTCGAGCAACTGCTCAACGCCTTGGAGCTGACCACCACCAAGAGCGGGGAAGGGCAGTGGACGGTGAACGTGCCGAGCCACCGCTTCGACATCAGCCTGGAAGTGGACCTGATCGAAGAGCTGGCCCGCCTGTACGGCTACAACAACCTGCCGGTTCGCTACCCGCAAGCCCGCCTGGCCCCCCAGGGCAAGCCGGAAACCCGCGGTGACCTGCCGACCCTGCGCCGCCTGCTGGTTGCCCGCGGCTACCAGGAAGCCATCACCTACAGCTTCATCGACCCGAAACTGTTCGAACTGTTCAGCCCGGGCGTAGAGCCGCTGCTGCTGGCCAACCCCATCTCCAGCGACATGGCCGCCATGCGCGCGTCCCTGTGGCCGGGCCTGGTCAAGGCACTGCAGCACAACCTGAACCGCCAGCAAGACCGCGTGCGCCTGTTCGAAAGCGGCCTGCGCTTCGTCGGCCAGCTCGGCGACCTGAAGCAGCAGCCGATGATCGCCGGCGTTGTCACCGGCAGCCGCCTGCCAGAAGGCTGGGCCAACGGCCGCGACGGCGTCGACTTCTTCGACGTGAAGGCCGACGTGGAAGCCCTGCTGGGCTACTCCGGTGCCCTGAGCGACTTCACCTTCAGCGCCGGCAAGCACCCAGCCCTGCACCCAGGCCAGACCGCCGCCATCGAGCGTGACGGCAAGCTGGTCGGCTACCTCGGCGCCATCCACCCAGAGCTGGCAAAAGCCCTGGACCTGGACCGCCCGGTGTTCCTGTTCGAGCTGGTGCTGGGCGACGTGGTCGAAGGCCGCCTGCCGAAGTTCAGCGAGCTGTCCAAGTTCCCGGAAACCCGCCGCGACCTGGCTTTGATCGCAGGACGTGATGTAGCTTCTAGCTCGGTGCTTGAAGTAATTCGTGACAATGCAGGCGAATGGCTCACAGACCTCAGGCTGTTTGATGTCTACCAAGGTAAAGGCATTGATCCTGATAGAAAAAGCCTTGCCGTCGGCTTGACCTGGCAGCATCCATCGCGCACTCTTAACGACGATGAGGTGAACGCCGCACTGCAAAACATCCTCACCTCGCTCGAACAAAGGTTGAACACCACGTTAAGGAAATAACGGCATGGGTGCTCTGACGAAAGCTGAGATGGCCGAAAGGCTGTACGAGGAGCTGGGGCTTAACAAGCGTGAGGCCAAGGAGCTGGTCGAGCTGTTTTTTGAAGAAATTCGGCACGCACTTGAAGAGAACGAGCAGGTCAAGCTGTCCGGTTTCGGCAACTTCGACCTTCGCGACAAACGCCAGCGGCCGGGCCGCAACCCCAAGACAGGGGAAGAAATCCCGATCACCGCACGGCGCGTCGTCACCTTTCGTCCAGGGCAGAAGTTGAAGGCCCGGGTTGAGGCCTATGCTGGAACCAAGCCATAACGACGAACTGCCCCCCATACCGGGCAAAAGGTACTTCACCATTGGTGAGGTGAGTGAGCTTTGTGCGGTAAAACCGCACGTGCTGCGGTATTGGGAGCAGGAGTTCGATCAGCTCAATCCCGTGAAGCGGCGGGGGAATCGGCGGTACTATCAGCGGCAGGATGTGCTGATGATTCGCCAGATTCGTGCGCTGCTTTATGACCAGGGGTTCACCATTGGCGGGGCTCGGTTGAGGCTTTCCAGTGATGAGGCCAAGGATGAGTCTAGCCAGTATAAGCAGCTGATTCGGCAGATGATTGTCGAGTTGGAGGATGTGTTGGTGGTGTTGAAGAAGTGAGCTGGGTTTTTGATGAGTGAAATTTTTTGAGAAAAAGCTTTCATTTATCAGGAGGTTAGGGTACATTCTTCAACGTTCTCGGTAGGATTGAGAACATGCTTCAAAGCCCAGTCGGGGCGTAGCGCAGCCCGGTAGCGCACTTGCATGGGGTGCAAGGGGTCGAGTGTTCGAATCACTCCGTCCCGACCATTATTTAAACGACTAAGCCACCTTCGGGTGGCTTTGTTGTTTCTGGAGTTCTTGGTTTTTTAGAGGCTTCGCTTGTTTCATTAATCAATCTTGTGATTCGGTTAGGCAAGATAGCTGCGCGCATCGTTTCGCGAACCTCGTAACTGAGCAGGCGTATCGTAAAGGAGTGGGCTACCCTGGTTGGATTCGCTGTCCAGCTACGGATGCTCCCTGCGCTAAGTTATGAGGGCCGGTGTGGGCGAATAGATTTGCGGGCTGAACTTCTTGTGTTGGACCGTAAGCAGCTTTTCACTGGTCGTGCTACGGAGTGCGCGACCCATGCATCGAGAGCGCCGGGGTAATCTGAATTAAGTTAGTAACATATTGATTAATAGTGGGAGTACCGGTTTGTAATTTTGGCTGGAATACCGATTGGAGTACTGCGAGAAGTATTCCTGGTCTGCCGATGACCGGCTCGGGCGCCCAGCGTCGGGCGACCCAGGTCCAAGTGCGGTCACTGAGCTAAACAACCACGGGATAACATGCATCACCCCACAATGTATCCGGGTTATCCAACATCAGCAGAATGATGACCGGAACCAGCTTACCGAGCAGGTTGGCGCAGTCGCGCAATTGATCTCGATTGACGCTGCTGTTCCAAGTGGCGCCGCCATGCATTATCTGGTTTCGCAGGGTGTAGATCCGGTTGAACAGCACCCCTAGCACGGCTGCGGTGTTGCGATTGGCCAGTGCTTGCTGCGCGGTTTTACGACCGTTGGCAAAGCGTTCGGTCCACAGTGGCTCGCTGATCTTGCCGTTCTGGTAATCCCAGAAACTCTGAAACACATAAGGGTTGTCAAGCAAGACGCGAATACTGCCAGAGAACTCGGACCACACCAGATTTTCGATCAGGCTGTTCTTGTCCAAGGCACAGAGTTTTTCGAGAAATGCCTTAAAGGTGGCCTGTTCGGACAGGCGGAACTCTTCATCAATGTCCGTCGCGTATGCCGAGTTGAAGGCGATCCACAGAAAGATAAAGCGTCCATCAATATCATCAGTCTGCTCGGCGCGGTTCAGCCAGCTCAGTGCTCGATGAACACGCAAGGTGAGGTTGGGGTGATGGCCCTCACGTTCTTGGCGGTGCCGGGTCTTGAGTGCTTGATGGTCCATGAGGTGATGATCCTTGAGGGGGCGCGCGGTCCGTAAAGAACTGATGTGTGTCTGAAAACTTTACAGTTAAATGAGCGACTCGCCGCTGGCGCTGGAAACTATCTGGCCAGGGCACTCGAACCTGCTCCAATTGTTTACCTGTATGAACAGACAACGTGGACGCAGCCTGTCATTTTGCTTAGGGTATGGCCATTCGACACTACCTGCAAGGCGGCTGGCATGAAGCGTGATGAGTTCCTGGCACAACCCGAAGTCGAGGCTTTCATTGAATGGCTGGCAGCCAACTTGTCGGTACTCACCTTCAAGCTGCGATTCAAGTCCAGCAAGTTTGTGCCAGGCGGTTTGACGGTCGATGTACAGGGGATTGAGCAGGTCCTTGAGCATTACCGCTGGAAGGCAAGCTGGCGCGACAGCCACCAGAGCGCGGTTGACTCTGAAACCTGGATGCAGACCCAGGGCTCGCTTAGGCAATTGCGTGAGTGGCTGTCGGCTGGTGTCCGCGCCGGTGATGAGCAACAAGCGCTTCAGGCCTGTTTGCAGATTCTGCGCTGGGGCGGCGTGCGGGGCGCCATTCCATTCTTGCATCGGCTGGCGGCCAGCGGCGAGTTGTCGAGCTACCTGCAGAAGATGGCTGGGCTCATGGCGCTCGATGCCGACAGTGACCTGGATGATCTCAGCAGTGTCGAGCGTTTCGATTCGGGCCTGACCAAGATTCACGCCTTGCTCGACTTTTCCGGTTCGCCGATCTATGACAGCCGAGTGGGCGCCGCGATTGCCATGTTGTATGCGCTGTTCCGCCAGCAGTGGGTAGGGCGTGGCAAACCTCTGCTGAGGTTTCCGTCCGGCGGCGCGCGTGGCGACCAAATCCGCAACCCCGGGGCGTTTGCCAATTGTTTGGCAGCGCCGCAGTTCTCGGCGATCGAATACGCTGAGTGGGCGCGCTGGCAGGTCCGCTTGGGCTGGATTGTCCGCGCGTTGCTCGGGCGCACAGGCTGGTTTGCCGACCAAGGGGCAATGCCCGCGCGATGCCATGCATTCGAGGCGAGCCTTTTCATGCTCGGCTATGACCTTCGCTGCTTTGGCCTGACACCAGTACCTGAGGCCCAGGCTGTTGGCGAGCAGGGCGAAGTATCGCTGCGCGAGTCTGGCAATAGCGGCTGGGTGCCCACGGGTCATTCTTTTGGCCAGGTGCTCAGTGACTACTTGGCCTTCCGTCACAGCGGTGCGCCAGACAATAAAGACGCGTTCGTTGACTGGCTGGTGGCTGAGCCGCGCAATGGAAAAACGCTCTCACGCGCTACTGCACAGGGCTATTGCTTCCCGTTTTCCATTGACGAGTTTGACTTGTTCGGCCGCTCGCTTGCTGCGCTTGAACGCATAGTTGAAGGTGGTGAGGATGGACTGCGGGCAGCCTTGTCTGGTGAAACGCTCGAGCCGTTCACGGTGGGGGACGAGCGCGTCAATGTCTGCCTGGTTGATGTATTTATCACTGGCAATGCCTATGCCCGCGCAGAGAGCGACAAGGAACGTGTCGACTACGTCGTAAACGCTGGCTATGCCGGTACCGAGAACTCCGCAAGAACACTCATGGCCGTAGGGCGCAGCGTAGGCAAACACTTCGGCCTGCTCGATGTGCAGCATTTGCCAACGCCCTTGTTCGAGCAGTTCTACCAAGGTTGCTCGCTCGACGCCTGAGCCACGCCGGAGGCAATACAACCATGCAAACTCGAAATGGGACTCGGCTGTATTCCGCCTCGGACATCTGCGGCTTCCTGGAATGCCAGCATCTGACAGCGCTGGACCTGCAACACCTGGTCGCGCCGATGGAGAAAGCCCCGGCAAGCGAGCAGAACCGGTTGATCCAGGACAAAGGGCTGGCCCACGAAGCAGTATTTCTTGAACGGCTCAAAAGCAACCATGCCCACGTAGTCGACATCGCTGAGGGTAATCCGAGCTTCCCTCGGCGGGTGGAACTGACCATCGAAGCCATGCAGGCTGGTGCGGACATCATCTTTCAGGCCTCGCTTCAGGAGGGCGCCTTTATCGGGCATGCCGACTTCCTGCGCAAAGTGCCTCGGCCGTCGGCGTTGGGTGGCCACAGCTATGAAGTGATCGACACCAAGTTGGCCAAGAGTGCAAAGGCCAAGTTTCTGGTGCAGGTTGCGCTTTATTCGCGGATGCTGATAGCGATTCAGGGCGTACAGCCACAGTTCATGTACATCGTGCTGGGTGATGTTGCGCGTACCGAGCAGGCCTATCGGGTTGCTGACTACGCGGATTACCTAGAGCAGGTGCTGCAGCGTTTCACTGCGTTCGTGAACATTGACGGACCTCGGGTCACCTACCCGGACCCGTGTGGGCATTGTGGTTTTTGTGGGTGGCGTGATCGTTGCACTGAACAACGTCTGCAGGATGATCATCTTTCGGCAGTCGCTGGTATCAGCCGCTCGCAAATCAAGAAATTGCAGGTTGGCGGTGTGACCACCTTGCAACAATTGGCGGCCAGTGGCGATGACTTGCGTATCCCCAAGCTGCAAGCGGAGTCACTGAACAAATTACGCCATCAGGCGCGCCTGCAGTTTCAGGGGCGCTCCAGCGATACCCCGTTGTACGAGCTGTTGCCGGTCATGGGGCCGCGGCGTGGCTTTGGCCGTATGCCTTCTGCAGTCGAGGGTGATCTGTTCTTCGATATGGAAGGTAATCCTCTGGAGGAGGGTGGCCTGGAGTACCTCTTCGGCCTGTATATAGACGAAGGCGGTGAACAAACCTTCAAAGCTTTTTGGGCGCACAGCCGGGACGAAGAAAAGATCGCGTTCGAGCAGTTCATCGACTGGGTCATCGCGCACCTTGAGCGTTACCCGAATGCGCATGTCTACCACTATGCCAGCTATGAAGAAACGGCCATCAAGCGCCTGATGAGCCAGCACGGTACGCGAGAGGCGCAAGTGGACTGGCTGCTGCGCAGTGGCAAATTGATTGACCTTTACAAGGTGGTGCGTGAAGCGATCCGGGTGTCGGAACCCAGCTACTCGATCAAGAACATCGAACACTTCTACATGGCAAAGCGCGACGGTGATGTTACCAATGCCGGTGCGAGCATCGTGTTCTATGAGCGCTGGAAAGAGACTGGTGAGCCAGCATTGCTCGAGCAGATCGAGCGGTACAACGAAGACGATGTGCTTTCTACGTATCTGTTACGCAACTGGCTTGCAAACATAAGTCCGTTGGGCCTCAAGGCTCTTGTCGTACCGCATGCTGAGGGCGAGAAAGCCGTAGCAGAGCAGAAGGAGATCGAGGTTCTGCTGGCAAATTATCGTGATCGACTGCTTGCTGGCTTGCCGTCCGAGGAATGCGCACTGAGCGACGAGCATCAGGTCAGGGTACTGACCTTCCAACTGCTCGACTTCTACCGTAGGGCAGAAAAGCCGGTGTGGTGGCAGCTGTTCAGCCGCCAGGACATGACGACCGAAGAGTTGCTGGAGGATATCGAGAGCCTCGCCGGTTTGCAGCGTACAAAAACACCACCGGAACCGATCAATAATTCGTTCCTGTTCGAATACAGTTTCGAGCCGCAGGAAAGCAAAATGCGTTCGGGATCCCAAGGTGTCATCCCAGAATCGTTGGCCAGTGTGCAACTGGTCAGTCTGGACCATGACGCGTGCCTGGCGACATTCAAGGCCACCGCAAAAAAGGCGCCACCGGAAGCCTTTGACATGATTCCCGGCAGGCCAATACCGTCCACGCCGCTGCGCAAGGCACTGTTTCGTTATGCCGATAGCGTCTTGGCTGGTGAGCAACGCTTCCAGGCGGTGGCGGATTTCCTCCATCGACGCGCACCACGGGTTAAAGGCATCGAGCCGGGTGCGCCTCTGCTTGATCCGGACCTGGCAACGACCGATGCCATCAAGCAGGTGGTACGCAACCTCGAGGACAGTGTGCTGTTCATTCAGGGGCCGCCAGGTGCCGGCAAGACCTACACCGGCTCGCAGGTGATCGTTGACCTGCTCAAAGCCGGCAGGCGCATCGGGGTAACCTCCAATTCGCACTCTGCCATCAACAACCTTTTGGCTGCTGTCGAGGCGCGTGCACAAGAGGAGGGTGTTAGATTCAAGGGGCTGAAAAAGTCATCGGAAGGCGAGGGCACGGAATTCATCGGCCGTTGCATCCGCTCCATCGAGGACAAAACGGAATTTCTCGACAACTGGGGGCCCGATATCAACCTGACCGCCGGTACTGCCTGGCTGTTCGCCGATGCGAGCTTCACCGAGCAGTTGGATTACCTGTTCATCGATGAAGCAGGCCAGGTGAGTGTGGCGAGCCTGGTCACCATGGGCATGGCGGCCCGTAACATCGTCTTGATGGGTGACCAGATGCAATTGTCGCAACCTGTGCAGGGCGTGCACCCGGGCCGCTCCGGTGACTCCATCCTCGACTATCTGCTGGCCGGCACGCCCGCCATCGCACCTGACCGAGGGGTGTTCCTGGCACAGACCTGGCGGATGCATCCGCAGGTTTGCTCTTTCATCTCCCAGGCGGTGTACGAAGGTCAGCTTTCATCGGCTCCAGGGACCGAGCGGCAGTTGTTGCTGCTCGATGGGGAGCGACCGGAAGTACCGCCCAGCGGGCTGATGTTCTGCCCTGTCGAACATGACGGCAACAGCCAGAGTTCCGATGAAGAAGCCGCCTGCGTCAAAGCGCTGTACCTGTATTTCCTACGCCAGCGCTATGTGGATAAAGCCGGCGTGGAGCATGCGCTGTGCCTTGAAAATATCCTGGTCGTGGCGCCTTACAATCTGCAGGTACAACTGTTGAAGCAATTGCTCCCGGCGGGCGCGCGCGTCGGCACTGTGGATAAGTTTCAGGGGCAAGAGGCGGAAATTGTCATCGTATCGATGGCGACGTCGAATGAAGACTACCTGCCAAGGGACATTGGCTTCCTGTACTCGAAAAACCGTTTGAATGTGGCGGTCAGCCGAGCCAAGACGCTGGCGTGCATCGTTGCCAGCCCGGACCTGACGGCCATTCGCTGCCAGACGCCGCAAGACATGAACCTGGTCAACGGCTTGTGCATGGCGACCCGTCATGGGCGACAGGAAAACCGGTCGTCCCGTTGTGAATAGTGGCCTTGGCCTTTCTGTGTATCCGGGAAAACGTGTCATGACCTATCCGCCCGCTTTCCTTGCCGTGATGGAAAAGACGCTCAGGACTACGCGCTTCGGCATCGACGACCTGCTGGCGCTGGAAATAGGCACCTGGCATGCCGCCGTGCTTTTTGACGATGCCGAGCATCTGATGGCGTTTGCTCCCGTGGCGATGAACGACCGAGACCGCGCCGAAAACACGCCACTGGATATGGCCTACCGGCTTAACCGAACGGCATGGATCGACACGCTGGAGGCGCTCGGGGCTGAGGGTGAAAAAGAACTTCTGGATTGGAAAGGCCTCGGCAGCTTTCTGACCCCTGTCAACCATGATCGTTTGCCCAGCAAACGCGGCATCATCAAGGCGCTCGCCAATCGATACCGGCAGGGCCGCAGTCTGAATGACCGTGATGCGGCAGGTAATACTCCACTCCATTGGCTGGCCGCGCACGGCCACAGCAAGGCTGCGAACTACTTCGCCAACCACTATCGGACCTTCTGCCTGGACCTGAGCGCGAGGAACAACGAGGGCCACACCGCCCGAGACGTTGCCAGGCTGGCGGGCTATCACGACATAGCGGCGCAGCTGTTAATCCGGGAAATCGACAACTACCTGGGCGCGGCATATATCTGGCAGCAAATGTGTGCAGACCGCAGCAGTTACAGCCGTAGCTGAACCTCTGTGAGCGGGCCATCGACCAAGGGCATTGACCCCCTCGTCTGAGAGACTCGCGATTTCAATCATGCAACAACCACGGCTTCAGCTCTTTGAGGTTGCTCACGACAATCTGCTGGGCCTCGGGGCTCATGGCCAGGCTGCGCCGGTCAATCTGATAGCGCTGCAGCACATACTTCACCAGCGCCCTGCGGCTGGGCACAATCAACTGCCCCTGGGTCATACCGAGGTCCGTTTCGATGATTGCCTTCTGCGCCTCGTTCAAGCGTCCATCGGGCTCGATGATCACCGGAATCTCGGTGTTCCAGTCTTCATCCAGCTCGCGCGTGTTCGGTGAGGCGTCGAGCAAATCCGGCTGCCCGCGCAAGCGGCTCAGCACGAAGTCGCGGTATTGGCCATTCTTTTCGCAGTAAGCCCGCACATGCCAGCGCATGCCGGTATAGACCAGCGTGTGAGGGGCGATCAGGCGAACCTCGACGTTGGGGGTGTTGAACGACACGTACTCGGTTTCCAGGCGCAGGCCCTCACGGCAGGCCTTGAGTAAAGGGCGCAGGACCTCCGGGCGGATGGGCCGATCCGGCACCTCCAGCACCTTGGTGTGCGCATAGGCCAGTGCGAGGCCGTCGATGTGCGGGGCCCGCTCATTGTTCTGGTAGAGCAGGTGAAGATAGGCGCTGGCGCTGTCGTCGATGAACAGCGGCTTGAACTGCTTGCTCGGTACATACCCCTTGAGCTGCTTGTCATATGTCAAGTTTTTGGGCGCATGCTCGGTGATGTAGGTGTTGATGTCCTTGGACGCCTGCTGGCGACTGATCCCAAAGCTCTGCATCAAGTGCCCCGTGGTGAGCCGGCCTTCCCACCAGGCAACGGTCTCGATTAAACGATAGCGAAGTGCCAGGTCCCAGCGTACCTGCTCAATGGATTGCTTGCGTTTCATACCCTCTCCATGTGCGCGATTACTTTACCTGTATAAGTCTACATTCTAGACGTGTAGTTTTGCATTACATATCTTTGGTTTGTCTTCGGAATACATCGGGGGCAGCAAAGGATATGAGCATGACTATGCCGGAAGTGGTTGCGACAGGGGCCTTGGTGGCGATGGGGATCATCCTGCTGGTGCTGATTCAGCAGGCTTTGAAGCTCGGTGAGCTTGGGAAAAAGGTCGAGCATTGCCAGAGGGACCTGCGCTGGCTACAGATTTGGGAAATGGAAAACCGCGAGCTTCGGTCGGCGTTGCGCGCAGAGCGGGAGCATGTTGCGCAGTTGCAGCGCAAGCTGGTGATTTTGCAGGACCTAGCTTCTGGTGAAGGGTGTTAAGGGACGATATGAACAGAATTGAACGGATCAGCGGCTGCCTGCTGGGGGGAGCCGTCGGAGATGCGCTGGGCTCTCCCGTGGAGTTGCTTGAGTGGCCTGTGATCGAGGCCAGGTTCGGTGCGCAGGGCATCAGTGATTTTGCCCAGGCTTACGGCATCACCGGTGCCATCAGCGACGCTACGCAGATGATGCTGTTTACCGCTGAAGGCTTGCTGCGAGCTTTTGTGCTTGGCAGTTCGCGGCAGCCATGCCATGTGCCCAGCGTAATTCACCACGCGTTACTACGCTGGCTGACGACCCAGGATCATCCCTCGGTGATACCGGTCGTAACGGATGGCTGGCTGATCGAGCATGTGGCGCTCTGGTCGCGTCGTGCCCCGGACACCACCAGCCTGAATGCCCTCAAGGCCAGCGGCCGGTTGGGTGCGGTCGCCGAAAACCACAGCAAAGGCTGCGGTGCTTTGGTACGCGCTGCACCCTGCGCATTCTTCGCCAACGCATTCGACTACGCAGCGCAGTCCGGGCGCCTGACGCACGGGCACCCGCCGGCCTACTTGGCGGCAGGGCTGTTCGCCGACCTGCTTCAGCGTGTTGTAGATCGGCAAGCCAGCCTGGAACACGCTGTGACGCAAACTTTGGCCCGGTACGGGAAAGTACCTGGGATGGAAGATATCTGTGGCCTTGTCGAGCGTGTGCTGTTCTTCTTTTACGAGGGCTATGCACCGACCCCGCATCGCATTGGTAATTTTGTCGATGGCTGGGCTGCCGAGCAGGTGCTGGCGATTGGGCTGTGGTGCGCGCTGACGGCGCCCTCGTTCGAAGAAGGGGTGATCACGGCGGTGAATCACAGTGGTGACAGTGCCAGCACGGGGCTTGTAGTCGGGCACTTGCTGGGGGCGCTGCATGGTGCTGGCGGCATTCCGGCCCGCTGGCTCGAACGCCTGGAACTGCGCCAGGTGATTGCGCAGGTTGCCGAAGACATTGAGCGCGTTCCGCTTGACTACTGTGGGATTGGCGGCGCGTTCGATCAGCAGATCGAGCTGGCTTATCCCGGTAGTTGAATGTGGTTGATGCAACGAGTTTGTACAGGGACCAAGGAGCTTAAACATGCCCATCAAACCCAGGCCCTTCACTGTTGAATGTGAAGGTTGCGGTTGGACGAAAACAGTGGCGTTGGCGCCGGGGGAGTGGGTCGACCATTGCCCGAAGTGTAGGGGCAAGGAATTGAAGGTGCGCGCTGCTGGGTGGTTGGCCGGAACGGTGGCGGAGTTGCTGGCGCGGCGGCGGTTTTAGAGCATGGGCGGGCAAATCAATCAATAAGGAGCATGCAGCCATGAAGAATATCTTTGCCGTTGTTGGGTTTATCGTGATCGTTACCAAGGGGTACGAGTTGTATCGCGAATATAGTGAGATGAAGCGTGAGAAGGCGGCGCGGGAGGCCGGTGGCGGCTCGGTGTGACGTATGTCCAGCGAGGCTGGTAGTCGAAGCAGGTGCTGGTCGAGCTGGAGTCAAAAAGCAGTGATATCATATAGCCTTCATTGGCGTCGTTCAGGCTTCGAGGGTTTTACCGTGATGGACCAAATTTCTGATGCTGATCTGAAGTCCCTGCAGAATGCAAAAAATCTTCTGGAGAATCCTGGCGTTGCAGTGAAGGTTACTAACCTGATAGGTGCCCCAATCGAAAAGGGCTTTGAGTTGCTGCCCGAGGATTGGAACAAAAATATCGGAGATGTTGTAAAGACGGCTTTGCTCAAAGCGTCGGATATGGCCATCTTCACGATGAAAGATATTCCGGGTGAAGAGTCCTCAAATATTTGGCATAAGCTTGGAGTAGCAATCACCGGCGGAATCGGAGGTTTTTTTGGATTGCCAGCTCTGGCAGTCGAACTTCCGATCTCTACCTCAATCATGTTGCGATCTATCGCTGACATAGCAAGAAGCGAAGGCGAGTCAATATCTGACGCTGACACTAAACAGGCTTGTCTGACCGTATTCGCGCTCGGCGGTGAAAGTGTTGATGATGATTGCGCTGAAAGTACTTATTATGCGGTGAGGACAGCCCTCGCTAAGTCAGTTGCGACTGCTTCTGAATTTCTTGTTAATAAAAAGCTTACCGAGGAGAGCGCCCCTGTTCTAGTGAGGCTGATAGCTGCAATTGCAGAACGGTTCAGTATTCAAATCACTGAGAAGGTTGCGGCGCAAGCAGTTCCGGCAATTGGTGCGGCAGGAGGTGCGTTTATAAATACTATATTTATGGATCACTTCCAGGACATGGCAAAAGGGCACTTCACCGTCAGGCGTCTGGAGAGAAAATATGGTGATGAGCTAGTGCGGTCAGTTTACGACGGGCTTCCAAAGCTCGGATAAGTCTAAAGGCTGCAACCTAGGCGGCCTTTATACAGAATGTATCGCAAAAATTTTTCAATTAAATTGTGTAGGGCTCTGCAGGGTGAGGACTGTCAAGTGAAACACTTTTACGAGGCCTCTTCATTGCTCGGAGTGCGAGCTCGGGATTTTCAATAAATCTTGAGCGTTTCATCACCCTCTAGCGGGAAGCCGCGAGCTGCAGCCGGCATTGAGTGGGATAAAAGGGGACAAGATTTATATCTTGCGTTCCGGTATTCAATCAACACCGGAACGTGGGTAGGCATGGGGCAGGATCAATTCAGCTTGGCTATCGTCGCGGCATCCTTGCTTAATACAGGAGCGGCTACATGCACCTTGGCCTCGGACAACGCAATACAGCGATGTGCGTAGCTGTCGATCTCTTTCAAAGCGATATTTCGGTAGCTAGCGGGACAGATCAACAGCGTATTGCCGAAGCGGAACTGACGGAACGCCCTGACGCTGTACAAACCATTCGGCCCCTCGTAGCTTTCCATTTGCCACGGGGCGCTACTGAATACCTCCTTTGGATATCCGGGCAGTTGAATGCACCGATGGCAATACATCAGCGAAGGGACCAAGGAGGGCGGTTGCAGAAGCTGAGTGCAACACGGTTATTGGATTGAAGTGGGCGCATCGTGCCGCATAGCCATGGCCTTTTGCATCACCTCACTCATCATTTCGATCGGACATTTGAAATCGAAGCGCTTACGGGGACGCATATTCAGTTGCAAGGCAATGGCGTCCAGCTCCTCCTGGCTATGTACCGACAGGTCTGTGCCCTTGGGCAAGTACTGGCGAATCAGGCCGTTGATGTTTTCGTTGCTGCCGCGCTGCCAGGGGCTGTGCGGGTCGCAGAAGTAAATTGCCACCCCGGTCTGCTGGGTGATTTCAGCATGCCGCGCCATTTCTCGGCCCTGGTCGTAGGTCATGCTCTTGCGCATCGCCAGCGGCATGCCATTGAGCGCTGCACTGAAGCCTTCCATCGCCGAGGTCGCCGTCGCGTCGTTCATCTTTACCAGCATCAGGTAGCCACTGGTTCGCTCCACCAGCGTGCCTACACACGAGGCGTTGGCCTTGCCCTTGATGAGGTCGCCTTCCCAATGCCCCGGCATCAGCCTGTCTTCAATCTCCGGCGGGCGCACATGAATACTGACCATCTCGGGGATCTGGCCGCGCCGATCCACGCCACCAGAGCGCGGTCGGCGCGTCGTCTTGCCTTGGCGCAGACAGATGATCAGCTCCTTACGCAGCTCACCCACTGGCAGGGCATAGATCGCGTTGTAGATCGTCTCGCGACAGACGTAGGCTTCTCTGAGGCTGGGAATGTTCATGCTGCGCAGCTTGCCGGCAATCTGCTCGGGAGACAAACGCTCGCGCAGCATATGGGCCACCAACTGGAAGCGCTCACTACTCGGCAAGAGCTTTCGTTTCGGTCGACAGCGTTGGCGGCGGGCCTGCATTTGCTGCTGGGCCAGGCGGGCCGAGTAGCCACCGCAAGCACCTCGGTTACGGCGCAGCTCACGGCTGATGGTCGAAGGGGATCGGTTGATCAAGCAGGCAATCCTGCGCAGGCTGAAGCCTTGGGTACGACCGATTTGAATGGTGGCGCGTTCTTCAACGCTGAGTTCGGAATAAGACATAGGGGCAGCACCGTACCGGAAAGGTCAGGTGTTGCACTCAGTTTTTGCCGCCGCCGAGCTTTAGAATGCCCATCAAACCCAGGCCCTTCACCTTTGAATGTGAAGGATGCGGTTGGACAAAGACAGTGGCACCGCAAAGTGATGCGCTGATGCCCAGCGAGTGGTTTGACCAGTGCCCGAGGTGCGGGAGCAAGGCACTGAAGATGCGCACCGCAGGGTGGCTTGAAGGGGCGTTGGCGGAGTTGCTGGCACGGCGGCGATTTTGAGCGCACAGGCCAGGGTTCAGCGCCCTGGCCTGCAACGGCCTGCCAGCAGGCAGGCCTGGGTTAGTAACACGCTGTGTGCCGGCGTTTACCGGCGTATTCGAGTGCGAAGGAAGTCATCAGACTCGACAGAGGTTCTGGTGCGAACGAGTTCGCAAACCTCTAGGGCTTTTCGAGCGGCCAGCTTGAGCTTTCGACGAAGGCCTTCGCATTCATCAACGAGTTTTTCCAGCCCGGAAGAATCGAACATTTGCTCAGAGATGGGGAATGCTCGATCAATTCTGTCAAACAGCGCCGTTCCGCCTATTTCCAGCGCATCGAGCTTGAACGCATTGAACTCGCCCTTGCGGCCTTCCAGTTGCGCAATATCGGCCTGGATGGCCTGCTTGTAGGCATCGAATACGGTATCGAGCTTGCTGTTAACCTTGCCGACTACATCCACTTTACGGTTGATCGAGCGCAGGAACTGCTCGAACGTCAGGCCGCTGGAGGGGTAGTCTTTCTTGCGCGTGGACGAATAGGCGCACATGCCGGCGTACTCGATACCCGCGAAACTCAGGTCGTCGGCTACTTGCTCCATGATCTCAAGAATATCGTCCTGAGACTTCACATCCGCCTTGTTCAACACGATATACAGCGACTCTGCGCGGAACGGCGTGGACTCGATGAACTCGATGTCGGACTGGTCGATGGTCCCGGCCGGGTCAAGGCCGATGACCCAGACCAGCGCCGAGGCCTGATTGACCAGGGAGGCTGCAGTGCTACGGTCGGAGGCTGCGGCCCCACCCGTGGTACCCGGGTTGTAGCCGGGCGTATCGATGATGCACAGGTTGCCGAACAGCTCCGGGTCCATGGGAACCTTGACGCTGATGAAGGGCAGGATGCGCCGCAGGTCGAAGCCGAAGGCCTGAACATATTCGTGGCACATCGACGCGTACAGGCTGGGCTCCAGGTCGATGGCCCCACCGTTATACGAATAACCCTTGATCCGGGTTTCTTCGGAGCACACCACGTAGCTGGGGACCACGGTCACCGGGTTGATGCCGGTCGCCAACTTCACGCTCGGGTTACGGATGAAGCTGTTGACGAACGCCGACTTTCCGCTGCTGAAACCACCCGCAATGCTCAGGATGGTTTTGCCGGCAATGCTCGGGAAGTTGTTGAGCATCTGCATTTCGGCGAGGATCGCCTGCATGTCGAGCACTGCCTGGGCTTCACCGGCCAACGACGATTCTCGGCTGGCGAACTCCATGTAGTCGTGGTTGATCAGATCGGCGAATTTGGCCAGCTCTTCATTACCGGGCGGTTGCTGGGCCAGGATTTTGCTCACCAGGGAAAATTTCTCGGTTAGCGACAGGTGCTGCTTGTTGATGTCGGCGTAATTGTCTTCCAGGTGCTGCTGGGAGGCCTTCAGTTGTTCGGTCAGGCTTTCCAGTAGGTCGACGTTCTGCTCCGTGGAAATCAACTGGTTCTTATGTTCCTCCAGGTACGTCTCCAGCTCGGCAATTTGTGCCAGCGCCTGGTTCTTGCGTGCTTCCAGCTCTGCCGTATTGGCCTGTTCTGCCTGCAACTGGTCGCTGAGCGTCTGATTGCGCGACTCCAGCGTGCGGATCCGCTCAGTCTGCTCGGCGCACTGCTCGGTCAACCGCTGTTTGACGTTGTTCAGCGCTTCGATCTGCTGTCGAGTATCGGCCAGGGTGTGCTGGAGTTCCTGAATGCACCGCTCTTTGTCGACAAGCTCCTGCTTGTGATCGGCAAGGTGCTCTTCGAGCCCTGCGATCTGGGTCATTGCCTGAGCCTGCCGCTCTTCCAGATCCTTGGCGTGCACCTTGGCCTGGGCCAGTGCGAGCATAGCCTTCTGGAGCTTGCCCCTCTCCTGCGCTAACGCTTCGGAGGTCGAGGCCAAATTGGCTGTTTCAAGCTGCAACGCATCGACTAGCGAGCCGTTGCGCGATTTTAGCTCGCCGATTTCGTCGTTCTGGCCCGCGCACAGCGCGGACAATTGCTGATTGGTGCTGAAAAACGTGTCGAGCTGGCACTGGGCATCATCCAGGTGGCCCTGAAGTTCAGCTGCCAGCTTCTTGCGTTTGAACTGCCAGAAGCGGGACAGCGACTCCAGCGTCGAGCGTGCCTCTTTATGAATGGCTGGCGGGTTGCTCACAGGGTGACCTCTTCGGCCTTGCGTGCCAGACGTTCAAGCCGGTCAATGGTTTGAGCCGCGTTGTCGACCTGATCCTTGAGCACATTGATCCGGCGTTGAATTTCATCGACGAAGGAGTTGGAGATGGTGGAAGGTGCGTTGCGTTCAACATCGTTGATGAACGAACTGATCTTGCTTTTGACCTTGCTACCCAACGAGCCAATGAAGTCATCGGCGGCATCCTTGAAACGTTCGGCCTCGTAGCCCTTGAGCGTGCCGTTGCTTTTCAGGGAGTCAGGCAACGGAATGCCCAAATCAAAGTCATCGTCAGGAATCGATTGAATGATCGAAAGAATCGCGAGCTTGATCATTTGCGCATTGGCATCCTGTTCAAGCACCTCACGGATCTTCGGCGTGAGGGTCCGGGCCAGTTCTTCGTTCAACCCGCGATGAGAGCTCTCCACCTTGGCGCCCAGCTCATCCTGGATGTCGTTCATGAACTCGTTGATGGTGGAGATGACCTGACTACTGATGATCTTGGAGCGGACGACCGTTTTCTCGGTAGTACCGCCGCCCCAAAGCTTGCGGGCAAACCAGCTGCCAACCCCAGGGTTGTCGACGACAATGGTTTCACTGAAAGAGCCTTCCGCGTCTTTGACAGTGGACTGCGTCTCGCGAAGCAATTGCGCAGCTGTCTTGCGCATGTCGTCACGCAACTTCTGGCGGTAGTCGGCCATGGTGTATTTGAAGCTGACATCCAGTTCCAGCGAGAGATCCAGTCGCTTCGATTCCAGCGAAGCCAGTTGTTCGTCCAGCTGATCGACGTTGGCGTTCTTGATCTGGATGACCTGGTTGCGTGCCAGGGTGATGATCAGCGCCTTGAATGCCTCAAGGTTCTTTTGTTTGCGAACCATCAGGTTGGCGATTTTTTCCCGCGTGATCTCCGTTTTCTTCTCGCGGACCTGGGCAAGCATGGCGTTGATCGCGTCAATGTTTGCCAAGCTGTCCAGGCTGCTCAACGACAGTGCCTGGTTGTCACGAGTGAAGTAATCCGGGTAATCGGTGGACAGGTTGTCCCAGGTCACCTGCTCGTTCGAGTCCCAGGTTTCGGGCGTTTCGAAGCGGCGGTTGAGGCTGTGGCACAAGCCGGAGCTATGCAGCAGGTTACGGTGTACTGATCCGATCAGGTTGTCGAACACCGAGCCCACTTCCGGGCTGCTCATCTTGAGGTCTGCAAGGGTGCTCTGTGCCCGTGCCGACAGCTGGGCACGGATGGCTTCCACGGCATCGCTCAAGCGCGCGCGTTTTTCGCTGCCGTACAGTTGTGTGTCAATCTGGCTGGCCACCAGTACCAGTTCCTGAATGCCTTCCTTCTGGGTAATACGCCCCATCACCTCAAGGTCTTGCTCATTGAGGAACTGGCCAGCCGGGCTGACGATGAACACTACGTCGCAGGTTTTCAGCAATTCGACCGTGCGCTCTTCGCGCGACTGGACCGGATCGTTCATGCCGGGGGTATCGATGATGCAGATATCGCGCAGTGCCTCCAGCGGCATGGCGACATGAACCGTCTTGGTGAACGGCATGTATGTACCGTCGGCACCGACATAGTTATGCAAAAGCGCCGCCAGCTCTTTCGGGTTACCTGCCTGAATCTCGCTGTGCAGGTGCAGGGTGGCTGCATCGAGCTCTGACTTCTTCATGCGGTGGAACTGGTCGTATGCCGCGAACAAGCCTTCTTCGCGTTGCAGTTCGCTCAAGGCTTTTTTATCGGCCATGCTCGTCAGCTGCGCCATATCGAGGGGCGCGCCATTGGCCTGGGCGTTTCGACGCTTCACCAGTTCTTCCAGACATTCGCGCTTGCGCGTGGCCAGGCGTTGCTCGAACTGGTCCGATTTGAAGCGGATCGCGGCGATGTCCGTTTCGCTGTAGAACTCAACCTTGGCCTGGAACACTTCGCCCCAGGTAATGGTGGTCAGTGCAGCGGTCATGGGCGTTGCGGCCTTGGGCAGGATCGGCTCGCCATTAAAAATCAGCGCATTGAGCAGCGATGACTTTCCGGCTTTCACACGGCCAACGATACCGATGTTCATCAGCCGGTTCTGGTCCTGCAGCGTCTGGCACGCTTGCGCGAGCTGTTGCGGTTGGTCGATGCCGTTCAGCCGCTTGAACTGCTCGATTTCGCGCTCAAACAGGTCCTGGTTGCTTGCTGCCAGCGTGTGCAGGCTTTCGCTAAAAGCGACGAGTGATTGGTAATCCATTAGGTCGTTCGCCTTACTTGTAGAGGTGTTCGTTTGCAGCGGCTTTCACTGCGGTGGCAAGGTTTTCCAGCACAGCGGTCTTCTCGCTGATCTGCGCTTCAAGCTGCAGGCTTTCCTGTGCAATTGAGTCGATAACGTGCTTTTGCTTGGTGATCTGCTCTTCGAAACCGTCGCTGATTTTCTTCAGCATGGCGTTGAGCTGCTCGTCGATGATTGCCGGAATTTTCCCGCGCAGTTCCGCCTTGATGTTGGGGAACACTTCGCCGGTCAGCTTCTGGCGAAACTTCTCGCGCTCGTTACCGCCACCGTTAAACATCTTGAGAATTTCGGGCAAGAAGATGATCACCAGCTCTACCAGCGGATTGACTACGGTGGTGGTGACAGCGAGCACGGTAGAGAGGCTGCGGTAGAGCATGACGCCGCTGTTTTTGTCTTCCTCGGCACGATTGCTCAGGCGTGTCGACCAGTCGCTGAGCATTTCCGTGGTGCGCTCCAGCGAGAATTTGACCTTGTTGGAAAGCTCCTCGCTCCAGTTGCCGCTAATGTCCAGCACGGACATCTGGCTGCTGGTGGCACTGAGGTTGCTGGCAATTCGGTCGACCATGTTGGTGGAGATGTCCTGCACTTCAGATTTGATCGTGCTGGACAGGCTGCTGCGGATGATGTCGGAGAGTGCATTCGACAGGGCACTCGGGTTCTTGCTGCTACCCAAGGTGACCAGCTCGTCGAGGGAGTCGTTGAGGGAGTTGTCTAGGCCGCGGAGGCTACGGTCGAGCATTTTTCCCGAGTAGCGATCCTTCAGGTCCGACTCGACGTCCTTGCGCTGCTCCAGCAGCTTGGCCAGGGCCTGTTCGAGTGCGCGTGCGGTTTGCTCGCTCTCGGCCTTGTCCTTTTTCAGCATGCTCAACGCCAGGTTGATCTGCGCCAGCACTTCGAAGTTCTGGTCTTTGAGAATGTCGATGAACAGACGCGAGAACAACGCGTCGGGCTGCAAGGCGGTCAGCGCGTGTGTCAGTTCCTCGCCACCCCGGTTGCCGAGGGGGATGCTGCGGTAATGCTCGCCGAAATACACCCCGAGCTGGTCGTCGATGTAGGCTTGTACGTCTTCTACCTGGTCGGCGGCGCGCAGGTTGCATTTGCTCAGTAGGAAGGTGAAGTCGGTGTTGTAGGTTTTCAGCTCGTCGAGTTTACGCAGCATCGACTGCGTAATGTTGCCGTCCTCGATACTGGTCAGCACCACGAAGTGCACACCGCGCGGCAGGTAGTAAGCAATGGCCTTGTTGTGGTTTTCCAGCGATGAGCCAAAGCCAGGCATGTCGACCAACACCAGGGGCGCAATGGCTTTCAGCGCCTCACTGTCGAGGTATAGGCGCAAGTGAGAAAACTCGCTGGAACGACGGTTGATGGTACTCAGTGCTTCAACAGGCAAACGTTCCTGCACGCCGTCGGGCTTGATTGCCAGCAGATAAGGCTCGGAGGAGTAACGAAGCTCGGTCGCCAGTTCAGTTTCTGGCGCAATCCCGACCGGCAAGATGTCCTTGCCCATCAGCGCGTTCAACAGCGAGCTCTTACCGGCACTGAAGGCCCCGATCACGGGCACTACAAGCTCGGTCTCCATCACTTTTGGAAGCAATGACTGATCGAATGAAAACGCTTGGTCATTGAGCAGCACCTGCATTTTCTTCAAGTAAGTGGCGAACGCTTTCTGGCTTTCGAGCATGGTGATATTCCTTTAAGTGTTGATGGTCTGCGCGAAGGCATGGCATAGGGTGCACAGAGGCTTATGCGCTGGGATACTCAAGTAATCTCTGGTCTTTTCCCGTCGTGCGAGAAGGGGGCCGGCCCGAGAAGGTTACAACCGCAGTTGCCGCATTCGGGTCGCGTTCAGGGCCGTTCACGAGGTCAGTGCGTCACTGCTTGGCACAGAAGCATTGAGTGCAATGGAAGGGGAGGGCAAAGGCATGCACACGTCCTTGTCTGTAGGGTGTTGATCGCGCATGCCCAATAACTGATGGCATATCGCATCCCGGATGAGATTGCGTTGGGTGAAACCAATAGATCGGCGCAATCCGTTCTGTCTGTATGATGGCACTTTGATTGGACATGGTAAACTGTCAACAAAACGCCCATATCCCGGGGGTTTCTTCAGATGCAACGCGCATTTTCAAGGCCTTGCGCGGAGGTGCATGATTGAAATTTTTACCTGTATGTTTAACCAGCATTCATGCGCTGCAGGTGTAACTCCAAGCGGTAGAAATAGAACGGAAGCCGGCCAAGCTATTTTCTCGCCAATAAGCATTTGGCGAAGGCTTCATTTTTAGTGGTGGCGTATTGGTATTATGCTGATCGCGTTTTTTGGTGATGGACCTCGCTTGGTTATCCAGCGAACTGGCAGGAGCAGCAATAAATGGTGTGGGTTATTGGTATCGTCGTCGCGTTGATCGGCTTTGCGATGATGTCTCGTCCTTTCAGGATTGGTTTCGCCCTCTATTTGGCCTTCCTGGTTTACTACGTCTACCTGTATGGCGGTAAAGGGGATCTGGCAGAGGCGTCCACCGCACTTTCACTCGTGTCCGGGGCGGTAGGCCTTTTGGTCCTCGGGGCAGTGCTGGGTGGCATACGGTCGAGTGCTGGCAGTGAGTCGGAGTACATAGCCAAACGTAAGCGAGTCTGGTTTTTTCTGCTGAAATTTGGTGGCGCATACGTTGTGTTTACCCAGCTGCTGACTGTGGCCTTGTTTTTGGGCGGAGGGGGCGGTTCCTGGGAAGACTGGACAGCAGCAGGGCTCATGGTGAAGTTACTGCCCTACAAGTGGGTTGGGTATTTGCTGATGTTGGCGGGGTACTACTGCTTGAAAGGCAAATCCAAAACGCCCCGACCCCTACGCACTTGATAGCTTTTTATCTCTTTCAGAACTATCAAGCATTACCACCACTGCTGGACGTGCGCTGGCACTGGCGTCGATGAACAGCGGCTTGAACTGCTTGCTTGGCATATAACCCTTGAGTTGCTTGTCATATGTCAAGTTTTTGGGCGCATGTTCGGTGATGTAGGTATTGATAGCCTTGGACGCCTGCTGCCGACTAATGCCAAAGCTCTGTATCAAGTGTCCCGTGGTCAGCCGGCCCTCCCGCCAGGCTGCGGTTTCAATCAGGCGATAGCGAAGAGCTAGGTCCCAGCGAACCTGTTCGGTGGATTGCTTGCGCTTCATACCCTCACCATATGCTCGGATTCTTTACCTGTATAAGTCTACATTCTAGACGTGTCACTTTCAGATACATATCGTCTTGCTGTCTTCGGAATTATCAGGGTTTTGAGGGGGGCGAGCATGGCTCGTGGGATGGGGTTTCTATAGGCGCATTGCTGTTGTTCTTCGTTCGAAATGCAAAGCCGCTACGCCACGTTCAAGGAGGAAGCCCAGTACCTGGCCATCGCTCAAAAGATTCGCTCGTTCAAACTCGAGGGCAGTATCAAGGAGTGCGAGCGGTTGATGGAGCGATTGTCCACCGACACTGTGGTATTCAACAAGGTCGAGGCAGGTGCGTTGGTAGTCATCGGTGATGAGTGTAAGCCAGCTCTGGAAAGAAGCTTTCTCATCGTGCCTGACTGTGCTGGGGAATGTGTTTCGGTTGGTGGCAAGCAGGTACTATGCGTTACACCGGATGCGCCAGTGATCAAGTCATTCATCGGCCTTGAGCAAGGCGACTATTCAGATGACTTCGTGGGCGACAGCACATTAGAAGGTGCCTATGTTAAGAGTGTTCGATAGGCGCTGGACATGTCGAGAAGCCAATCGCAGCAGCCCGGAAGCAAGCCTGGACGTTCCCCTGCCATGGGTTTGGGTGAAGAATCGATAACCCCCATCTCCAGCCCCATCCGAGATTCGTAAAGACGAGAAGTAGGGAGGGGACAGGTTGGCGCATCCGCAGCTGATTCCGATTGAGGCTGCTGCTGGTGGCCTCGTCATGAATGAAGCTGTGCTGGATGAGAATTGTAGAGTCATATCATGCAGTGGTGGCATTATGCCTTTTCAAGCACGCGGTTTCCGCGTGGGATGACACTCACTGCTCTATGCACTCATCCCGATGTTTGCAAACTTGACACATCAGCTCGTAACGCCCACCCAAGGTCCCGCTCAAGGAATGAACGCAATGATCAAAAAATCGGTGACGGAGCTCGCGTTCGTCAACAGTAAATCGCCCCTACCCACCGTCGAGGTCGATTCGCAGTCCATAGAGGACGCAGGTTTCAGCATCTACCGCACGGTGATGCAGGTACTCACCCAATTGGCTGAACAGGATGCTTCACTGCGGGCGACTCTCTATATGTACGGTACTGTCAGCGTCAATTTCCGCGAGCCGTGCTGGTCTGAGTTTTTGCTGGTCGCAGGCCCAGAAAAAGTGCTGCGTGCCTTGGGGGCTGGCTTTGAACGTTTGCCGGCCGTGAAGTCGCGCTTCAGTGATTACGTTCCGTCTTCCGCAGCCCTGCGCACCTTCCATGTCCAGGATGGCTTAGTGTGGGAACAAGAGGATGCCAGCACATGGTACTCCCATGCCCAAGCGCTGGCTGACCTGACCGCTGAAGTCGACGAGGCTGAAGAGGCTTACGACGATGGCGAGCTGATCGAGGAGGATGATGCGGAAGAGAGCTGGGATGCCGAGGACCAGGAGGCTTCTGGTGATCAGGAAGAAGACTCGACGGTCGTTATCGGAAACCGGAAGGCGGCTCGCTATCGGGCCGCACGCTCGGATGCGAAAGTGAGCACCATACGGGCAAGGATCGAAGATGTCTTCGGATTACCGGAAGGCTCTGTCGCACTCTGTGGGCCAGACGGCCGCGCGTTGCGAGGAAACGCGCTGATCAGGACGCTGCGTAAACGTTGGGACGAAAATTGAATCGGGAAATTTTACCCGCGAAGCCGAGTTCGCTTGTACGGGTCAGTACTCTGTCTTTCGCAGAATTACTCAATGCAAGCGATTGGCCATTGGCATTGGACAGCTATCAGCGTGGTTTCGTCTGGGGGCCAGACAAGCTGACGCAACTGGTCAATGACCTGGCAACATATGCAGCACAGGCGGATACCTCCCTGCCTTACTACATGGGTGGTGTACTGCTGCATCGTGATGCAAGCCAGTCGAAGCGGTTCATTATTGATGGTCAGCAGCGCATCACCGCGCTCTCACTGTTGTACCACCGCTCTACCGGCAAGCTGCCAGTGGGGCAGGTACTCAGCTATTCGGGCCAATCCGCGCGACATATTGCTGAGGGATTGCAAGCATTGAAGCAAATGGAGGCGATTGCGCCGCAGATCATCGAAAGGCTGCGGCTGACAGTGATCGAAGTGGACAGCACTGACCTCGCTTTCACCTTCTTCGACACCCAGAACAACCGCGGGGTGCGCTTGGAGGCCACTGACCTGCTCAAGGCCTATCACCTGCGTGCGATCGACTATGCGCAAGGGAAGACTGAACTCAAGGCTGCACTGCAGCGGGACTGTGCAGAGCGCTGGGAGAGGCTGCAACGCCACCCGGCGGTGCTGAGCCCAGGTCAGGACTTCGCCCCTAACTTATTCAATCGTTTTCTCTGGCGTGCGCGGCGTTGGCGCGGATCGCACACGCCTGCGGGGAAGCACGAACCGCTCCTGGCAGAATTCCAGCGTGACACTTGGCCCCACGCCGCCGACAGCCGTAGCCGTATTGACAGCGTGCCGCTCTACGCGACCCGGCACAATCGGCTAGCGTCCTGCATGACGCTGGCGGGAGATGGTGATTATGTGCTGCAGGGTAGCCAGCTGCGAGTCGGGCAAAATCCTGCAAGCCTGCCTATCGCGTTGCGTCAGCCCATCCATGAAGGTGTAGGGTTCTTTCTATACGCAGACAAGTACGCAGCGTTGCTGCAACGGCTAATGAATGTTCCTGCGCCTTGTCCGCAGGTCAGTAGGTTCCGCACGATTTACAAACAGCTGCTGCGTAGTAACCAGGAGTACCTGCGCGAGATCTTCATGCTCTGTAGCCTGATGTATGTCGATCAGTTCGACGTTGAGCAATTGACCGCTTTTGCCCTGCGCTTGGAGTTTTTGCTGGGCGCGATTCGCCTGGAGAAAAAACAGGTCAAGCAGGAAACCGCGGCCAATTTCTTCAGGCTGGCCGAGCTGAACCTATTGGATGTGATTGCCCAGAGTTACCACCCGAAGCAGGTGCTGGATTTCCTTCAGCACCGACAACAAGCGGTGGCGTCTTCGTATGCTAACGAAACGGTATCAGCAGGGCAGGGGGTGCAGGGGCGATACAAGAGGGCAGTCCTGGATTTCTATCAAGGGCAGTTGGACTCCGACTGCTCGACCCTTGCGGGTAAATCGCGATGGCTCGAAACGTACTTGAAGGCTTGCCAGGAACATCGCCATGAGTATTGATTCCCGTCTCTTCACCTTGGAACAGCTAGTTAATCAAGACGACGCGGCCTGGTGCTTCAACGTGCCTATCTACCAGCGCCTGTACGTCTGGGGTGATGATCAGATCAAGACATTGCTGACCGATATGGCGAATGCCTTTGATCGGGGCGAAGACCAGTTTTTTCTGGGTGGTGCCCTGCTGGTCGAAAAAACCTCTGAGCAAGATCGCCTTAAGGGGCTGCGCCGCTTCGACCTAATCGATGGGCAGCAGCGCTTCACGACGCTGTGGATGCTCAGCACGGTCGCCATATGGAACCAAGTGATGGGCGACTTCAGCAGGGTAGTGCTGAAGGACAGCGTGATTCCACGCCTGCATTTCTCGATACGCGAGCAGGTGAACACCTTCCTTGCCAGCATGATGCCTGGCAAAAGTGGAGCAAGCCCAGAGATCCCGGATACTCAAAGCATGAGAGAAGCTCAGCAACTGATGGCCTCTTTCAAGCAGACCTACAAGCGTGCGGATGGCAAGCCTGTGGATGACGAATACCTCAAGGAGCTGGCTTCCTTCGTTTACCGCAAGGTTTCTCTCGTGCTCACACAGGTGCCTGAGGGGATGGACTTGAACAAGTTGTTTGAGGTCATCAACAACCGCGGGATCCAGCTTCAGCATCACGAAATTCTCAAGGCAAGGCTACTGCGCGACATCCCCGCCGAAAGTCGTTCCCGTTACGCAGCTTTGTGGAACGCTTGTGCCGACATGAGTGGCTTTGTCGAACGTAATCTCTGCCAAGATACCCAGCTTGAGGCTCACCGTTTGGGTGATCTCTATAGCAAAGGGCAGTTGCTTCACGCAGTAGCTGTGCACGGGCTGCTGTCGCGAAGAGCTGAGGCTGCACAAGCGGAGTCTGCTGAACGACTGACCTTGGAGAACATCGTCAACGGTGCAGATTCCGAGTTTGACAATGGATACGCGACCATCGCGGCGGACGAAGGGGAGGCACCATGGGCGCGCAGTATCATTGGCTTCCCTTTGTTCCTTCTGCATGTGCTGCGTATCTGGTTGAAAGAGCAAGGGCAGCCGGATCTGCCCCGCGTGCTGGATCGGCACCTGCTTACCTTGTTCGAGTCCCATTTACTGCAGCCGGCGGAGCCCGAGCAGCGTACCGCGAGGGCACAAGGGTTCATCGACCTGCTTTGGCGTATGCGGGTGCTTTGGGATGAATACGTCATCAAGTGGGTCGATCAGGGGGATGACGAGGTTCATCATATTTGCCACACCTCGATCTCTGCCAATGATGACAAGCGTTACATCAATCGCAGCCGTGACAATGATCTGAAACAAGGCATGTCGTTACTGCAGAGCATGCTCTACCACTCCCAGGAGATCACCACCCATTATTGGTTGACTCCGTTCCTCTATTTCATCCACAAGCATGCGCAAACCGTGCGTGGCAGCGTGGAGGAGGTTGAGCGCTACTACGGCTTCCTGTGCCATTTGGATAACCAATTGCTCGGGGAAGTGACGAGCGATCCCTTGGTAGTGCGCACGCGGGCATTCATGAATGAGCCCTGGCGTACCGCCGCTGCGCTTCAATTCGAGGCAGTGTTGCCCTGCGATTACGGCGTCGACTTTGCCCATTACTGGTTCTACAAGCTGGACTTTGTGCTCTGGCATGAGCAGCATCGTGATCATGATGCATGGGGCAACTTCCGCTTCACAGCCAAGAACTCGGTGGAGCATATTTCGCCGCAGAATCCACAGGTGACCGATACCAATAAGGTCACCAACGCCTGGCTGAACCGCTTTGGTAATCTGGCGCTGGTCTCGCGCAGCATCAACTCCGAGTACAGCAATCTGCCATACAACGAAAAGCGCCAGCGATTCCTCAACAAGCGAGCCCTTGAGAAGCGGCCAGACTCTTTGAAAATGGACTTGATATATTCGAATAGCGAATGGGGTGATGCGAAGGCAGAAGCGCATCAAACTGCAATGCTGGAGGCAATGCGACGCCACTACCAAAGGGATCTCTGCAGAGACTAGCGGGTAGCGAAGGCTTGGGATTTCAGCGAATCCCATGCCTTCATTCAGCCGCCTGCTTGTTAAGGCATGGAGCGCCCTCGACAAGCTTTTTCGGTCTTTCAAGTCAGGGGGCCATTAGTGGTCCTCGGCTTTACGCCAGTTACGGCTCAGGCTAAGGTGATGGCATAAGGATATTGTTCTCTGGCATTTTTCCAAGGAAGGTTCTGGGGGCGCATTGATGCACCCATTCCACTCCGAGCTTGTAGTGCCCCAAAACGTGCTTGGCAAGGTGCTGTCGCTGTCCCCAGCTGGACAGGCGATTGGCGCATCCGTGTGGGTAATGCGGTCTTGCTGAATATCAAAAAATGCTTAATTGAAGGCGGAAGGTATGGATTTTTCGACGTTGTTGCACCTATGGGGTGCAGCAAGCTCTGAGCAGCTGATCGCACCCAAAATGGTTGTTGGTCTCGTTTTCATTCTTTGCGCTTGGTACTTCGTCCGTTACTTCTGTAGGTCATTCAAGCTTAGCGCCCAGCTGAAACGTTTGACTGTTAGCTTGCAGAACGTGAAAACTCTCGATCCATCTCTCCGGCGTTCTGAGCTGGAACGTCTGTTCAGTGGCAGCAGACTGGAGCATTCCTGGCGCGAGTATGCTGAAACGCTGCACGATCAGTTCGAGCTCAAGGAGGGCGAACAGGTTCTTCTCCGATCACGAGCCACTGCCGGTGCTGCACATTTCTTCTCACCTCAAAGTGTGGTTGATACCCCGCTGGGGACCGAGTTCTACAAGCACCTACCCGGTATTTTGACCGGTATCGGGATCGTCGGAACCTTCTTCGGCTTGATGCTAGGTCTTCAGCACTTTGACCCGAGCACGCCTGAACAGGTTAACGCCAGCGTCGATAAGCTGTTGAAAGACGTGCTGTTCGCTTTCATCGGCTCCTTCATTTCAATCATGGCCTCTATCGCCGTCACGCTTACTGAAAAGTGGCGCTTGGGACACTGCTACAAGCTGCTGGAGGCATTCAATGAAACCATCGATGGGCTTTTTGACAGCGGTGTCGGCGAGGAATACCTGGCCGAGCTGGTGCGATCAAGTGCTGAAAGCTCGGTGCAAACCCGTCAGTTGAAGGACAGCCTGGTAACCGATCTGCGGGAAATGCTACAGAACCTGGTTGATACCCAGGTCCGTGAAAGCCTCAAATTGGCAGATACCTTGTCGACGACCTACCGTGACTCGGGGCAGCTGCTGGCCGACCAGGTGAGCGGCGCAATTGAAAATAGCCTCAAGTCGCCGCTTGAAGCCATCGCGGGGGCCGTGCAGGCCGCCAGTGGCGATCAGTCCGGGCAGGTACAGAACCTGCTTCAGGATGTTCTGGTGGCGTTTATGAACAAGCTGGAAGGTACGTTCGGCCAGCAGTTCAATGACCTGCACGAGTTGATGGGCCAGTCGGTTGCCGCCATGCAGTCGATGCAGCAGGGCTTCTCGACGCTGATCCAGGATATGCGTTCGGCTAGCGAGTCCTCGAATCAAAACAGTTCGACCATGATTGCCCAGCTACTGGCCGATATGCAGGCCGGACAAAACGCCATGCAAGCGGGGATGAACGAGATGCTCGCCAATCTGCAGGCTTCGGTTGCCCGTATCGGCAACGAAGGGGAGGGGGCTGGCGCTCGAATGGCCGAGCAACTGGAGAAGCTGTTTGCTCAAAGCGAGGCTCGCCAACAGGCAATGGCTGAGAATCTCCAGGCTTTTGTCGAGTCGATCAAGCAGAGCATCGGCCAAGGCCAGCAGGAAACCATGGCCAAGATTGCAGGCTCCGTTGAGGTGCTGGGTGAGCAGCTCTCTGCAGTCTTCAAGCAACTGGAACAGGGCCAGCAGCAGATGGATCAATCCACTCGCGCTGCCCAAGCAGACCTGCACCAAGGTACCCGCGACCTGGTGGGTGGCCTCGACGAGCAGGTCAAGGCATTGCTGCAGACGGTTTCCGAGCAACAGAAATCTGCCCAGGACACCGTCAATGCATTGAGCGCCCAGACAGAGCAGCATCTGCACAGCATGCAGTTAGGTGCGGACAAGATGCGGGCGGCGGCTGAGCGATTTGAAACTGCCGGGCAAAGCGTTGTGCGAGCCAGTGAATCGACTGCAGGGTTGATGGGTACAGTCCAGGGCGCAGGGGCTGAACTTGCACAGGCTTCGCGAGAGCTGAATACCGTTGTCGCGGACTACCGGAACAATCGTGAAGCGCTCGCGAAAACGCTCGCTGTCATCGAAGGGGTAGTTGCCAGTGCGCAAGGGGAAGCCAGCGGGCGCAGCCAATATCTCCAGGACCTGAAGGTTCAAAGCGAGCGGATGCAGGCGCTCAACCGTGAAGTATATGAATACCTCGAAAACATCAGTGGTGTGCTGGGTAACGGCTTCAAGGAGTTCGGTGAAGGTATGGACCGGGCGTTGAGACAAACCCTGGGTAGCCTCGACACCGAGCTCGATAAAGCCGTCAAGAGCCTTGCTGGCGGTGTGGAAGGGGTCAAGGAAAGTCTCGAAGACTTCGGCGACATCATGGAACGCATCAGGCGGTAACGGAGGCTAGTCGATGTTTGGTAAGCAAATGCCTTCGGCTGCCCGTTCCAAGGACGAGGGAGAGAAGCCTTTCTGGATTTCCTTTGCTGATTTGATGACCGCGATGATGATTCTGTTTCTCGTGGTCATGGTGGCGGCTTTGAGCTCCGTGACTCAGCGGATTAACCAGGCGGAACAGGGGGAGAAGCAGCGTAGCAAGGACATCAGTCAGATTTGCGAGCACCTGAGCCTCAAGGCGAAGACTGCCAGCAAGACCATCGTCGTGGACTGCAAGGACAACCGGATTAGCTTCGGCGATGCTGGCCGCTTTGGGCACAACCAGTACGCGCTGAGCAACGATGGCCAATCGGCACTTCAGGAGGTCGTGCCGATGATTCTGGACGCGGCCAACAGTGAAGAGGGGCGCAAGTGGTTCAAGCAGGTCGTGATCGAGGGGTCTACCGATACCGATGGTTCCTACCTTTATAACCTGCACCTGTCACTGCAGCGTTCGGAGTGGGTGATGTGCAGCCTGCTCGATAGTCGCAGCCCGCTCCAGGTCGGATTGTCGCCGGAGCATCAGCAGCAAATCAGATCGATGTTTCTGGCGGGTGGCGTGTCCTTCAATAATGCAAAGGACACCAAGGAAGAAAGCAGG
The DNA here is from genome assembly GCF_046764235.1 of Pseudomonas sp. s4. Lineage (NCBI taxonomy): Bacteria > Pseudomonadati > Pseudomonadota > Gammaproteobacteria > Pseudomonadales > Pseudomonadaceae > Pseudomonas > Pseudomonas sp. s4. The sequence continues at coordinate 2,301,267 of NZ_CP177209.1, forward strand.
CGAGTGGAGTTGCGCATGCAGTTCTTTGGCTTGAAGGAGAAGGAGGGCAATCTCAAGCCTGAAGTGCCGGTGTTCACTAATACTGATGTGGAAAAATGTCAGTTGGCGATGAACCGATGACCAGCTCGATCGCGAGGCTTTCCGCCGCCATTAGCCAAAGCCTGTCAGCTCATCGCACGGTGCAGGCCCCACAACCGTTGGAGCGTTTCCCTCGTCTGGCTGCTGCGGGAGTCGATCTATACGAGCGATTCGAGCGCGCTGAAAAGGCCTTGCCGCCACCCGAAGAAAAGCGCCGTGCTGCGATAAGCAAGTTTCGCAATGTGCTGCCACTCAACGCCTCTGAATGGCGCTTGGTGTTCGCCGGCCTTTCAGACAAGAGTGAGCTAGTCGGGCCGATACTGGACGATGACCAGCTTTACGCCCGGGTGCACGAAGAAGTACATCAGCGTATCGAAAAGCGAAGGCTGAGCCGCCGGGATTGGTTGGCGCTGTGCTTCAGCTACTTTGGGTACGATGCCGCCACGCCCGCACAAAACGCCAATTGGTGCCTATTGCGCGAAGACGTTCAGCTCGGTTTCGAATGCGTCAGAGACCAGCAGAAGCGTGTGAAGGAATGGGTGCAGATCGTTCAGCAGCATCAGGAGCTTTTTTCCGAGCAGGCAGGTGCCACGCTGGGTGACCAGATGTTCAAGGGTGAGATCAATGACCTTTCGGCATTGCAGACGATTGCGCAGATCCCGGATAACAGCTGGCTGTGGCGCAGGATCTTTACCGTGCTGATTTCTCGCATTTTCATGCTCGATGACGCCGAGTTCTCTCAGCGTTTGGCTGACCTAGTCGACATCGGCCGGCAGCACCCGCGGTACATGAACGACATTCTGAGTGCATGCCTGTCGCGTTACCACTTGGCAGCTTATCGAGAGAAGCCATCGTCGCTGCTCAAACAGCTCGCGCTCGACAATTGGGGTAGTCCGCAGATCCGCTCCAGACAAAACAGCTGGCTGCAGTATGTCGATAAAGATGTCTGTGCGATGGTTGTGGCGTGGTTTGCGAAGGAGGATCTGGAGCACTTCTTCAACCTGCTTAAAGGGGAGGCAGAAGTCGATCAATCTCGTCTGCATTATTGGCTGCGTTTTGCCAACCAGATGAGTTACACCCGGATTGTCATGGGTTCGGATGCCTGGAATGACAGCGGGCGAGACTTCGTCCATTTCCGAGAGAAGAACAAAGGACGCCTCAGCCGACTGGTAGGTGGCCCCGGTTATAACAACGCCGTCATCATGCAGATCGGGAACTACTTTTTCGTGGAATTCTCCGGTACGGGTAATGCCTGCTATGTCTATCAAGCAGACAAGTCGCCTTTCAACCCAGACAAGATGCAGCTCGAATTGGCGAGCGAGCTGAAGCAGCCTAATCGTGCACTGGATCGAATGCGGCATTCACCTGCACCCAGCCGCCCAGACCGCATAGAGGGTTGGCTCAGCAAATTCGATTATGCCCTCGAGCAATGGGGTATTCGTTTACAGAGTCAGGTCGCAGCGGCAGGTTCAGCCAAGCCGTTGCCTTTTGAAGACCAGGTCCGTGACGCTCTAAAGTCGGTCAAACACAAGGTCTATGATCAGCGCGAGCGCGGCGGTGCATTTCAGGTCCAGCTTGATGATCATGACCCGGCCGCAGTAACTGCACTGCAGCGCCTGGGCTTCAGGCCCGTCAATAATCAGCCACTCCGGTTCTGGAGACAGTAATGCTCAAGCGTTTCCTCAAAGGCATTGGCCTGCAGCCAAACTCGGCTGTAGAAAATACTGAGCCGGTTTTTTCCATTGAAGAGCAGGGCATCTGTTATCCCTTGAGCTTGGCGGAGAGTACGGAGTCCTGGTCGCTGGCGAGTTATCTTGATCAGCTGGAGGAAGAGGAGTTCGTCTCCCAGTTGAGCGATCGCTGGCTCTTGACGTGGGATGAGCTCTACCGGCTGCTGGATGAGCCAGAGCACGAAACAAGCCTGCCACTATTGCGGTTGCCGTCGCAGACAGCCCTCATCCCTCAATTGAGCAGCCAAGGCAGCCTTGCCTCCGACGATTTCAAGGTCTCCATCAGTGGCTGGCGTGATCCGCAGTCCAATGCCAACGTGCAGGTGCGGCGAACGGGGGCCATTGTTCAGCATCAGGGCGCTACAGAAATGCTGCCAGAGGCATCCTGGAAGCTGACCGGTGCGGTACGGCAGCTTTATCTGGCACAACAAAATGAGCCCGGTGAAGTGACCAACCAGATCGGCTGGGCCAGCATCAGAAAGCTGGCGCGCAAGGCTGGCGCTGGTATGGATGGCTTCTTGGACAAGACCGTCGTTATCAAACCCGAGAAACTGCGGCTCAACCCACGAAAGTCGAAGCTTGGCGACACACCAGTTATCGAGTTGCAACCGAGCTTTGATGGCCAGCCGGCCAACTGGCTTGAGAGCTTTGACGGTGCCAAGCAGGTTCAGGATCGGTACCGGATAACGGGTGACGATGGCTCGCTGACTCATGTTCTGATTGAGCCTGAAGTCAAATCGGTACTGGACTACGTGCGTTCCTTACCCGGGCGTCGGGTTGCTGGTGACGATGCCCTTTCATTCGTCCGTAACCCTTACAGCACACTCGGCGAAAGTGCCGCACACGTGCTGGATGCCGAAGTCTATGAAGACGAGCTCGCTGAGGCCGGTATTTTCTTTCATCGCTTCCATCTGGAACCCAAACTGGATGAAGCGGACCAGCGTATCGAGCAGGTAACACTGACGCTCGAGCCGATTTCTCCAACCCCGCAGGCGCCTATCGAAATTGAGTTCAAAGCGGCCCATGAATTCGCGCCGCTTGCGCATGAACTGCACCTGAAGTTGGCCGCCGGCATGCCTGCAGGCTTCTGGCAGGGCTATGAGCTGGAACTCAGCGATTTTGATTTGCGCCAGTTGGCAGGCATCAATGACCTGCTCAAGCGTTGGCAAAACGAAGCGGCCGGAATCGAGTTTGAATCGGTCCTGGACCTTTCTCTCTACGGCGACCGTGTGACAGGCATTGGGGAAGCAGAAAGGATTACTTCGCCTTTCTTAGTCAAAGAGGCGACCGAGAACTGGTTGCCGAAGGATGTGGCGGCGCTTGGCATCGACGCAGAAATCCTTGGGCGTTGGGATCCTTCCGACCGCGCTCAATTTGAGGTTTTTGGGCAGCGGTTGGATGAAGCGCGCGCTGCTGGTGATGAAACGGTCTGTTTGCCAGAGTCCGAGACGCCACTCTCGATTGCCGCTGCCGAGCAACTGTTTGATGCTTGGTCGAAGAAGATTGCACCTGACGAAATTAGCCAGGTTGAGCAACGGGAGAAAGTTGGCCGCGCCGTACTGCAAATCGGCCACAACATTGATGAGCCGACCTACGTTCAGGTGCGTCAAGCAGCCTTGCGCGCCGGTTTGGACGCAACGCCGGAGTTACCTGGCTTGCTCAAGCCTGAAGTCGTCCTGCGCGAGCATCAGCTTCAAGGCGTGGCGTGGTTGCAGCATTTGTTCCGTTTGTCCCCCACAGACGTATCAGGTTGCTTGCTCGCTGATGACATGGGGCTTGGGAAAACGATCCAGTTACTCACCTTCCTGGTATGGTACCTGGAACAGTACCCAAAAGATCAGCCAGCACTGATCGTCGCTCCGGTTTCGTTGCTCGACAACTGGGAGCGAGAGCTTCACAGGTTCTTCTTTGCTGACGCACTGCCCGTGTTGAAGCTGTATGGTTCAGCCTTGAGTGCAGTGAAATTCAAGAAAGATGAAATTCCAGCGGACTTGAAAGCCAAAGGCATCAAGAATCTGCTGCGCCCAGGTTGGATGGGCGATGCCCGAATCGTCCTGACGACTTACGAGACACTGCGTGATCAAGAGTTTTCCCTGGCGCGCCAGCAATGGTCCATCGTCGTGTGTGACGAAGCTCAGAAGCTGAAGAATCCTGCGGCACTGGTGACTCAGGCGATCAAAGCCATCCCCGCACGGTTCCGAGTGGCGTGTACCGGTACGCCGGTCGAGAACACCCTGATCGATCTGTGGTGTGTGTTCGACTTCATTCAGCCAGGATTCCTAGGTAGTTTGAACCAATTCGGTCGCGAGTATCAGCGCCCCATTGAGGGCGCACTGGAGCGTGATACGGTTGCTTTGGAGCGCCTACGTGGACTTATCGATCCGCAGACTTTGCGGCGTACCAAGCAGGACATAGGCAAAGACCTGCCTGCCAAAATCGAAGACACAGCATGTCGTTCACTTGGCATGTATGCTCTGCAGCGCAATCTGTACTTGTCCGAAGTAGCCGCATACAGCCAGAAGCAGCAGATTGAAGAGCAGCTCGATCAAAAGACCTCCAGCATGCTTGGGTTGCTGCACAAGCTCAAACTGATTTGTGCCCATCCTTATAGTGTTCAGCCAGACACGCGGTTGCGCGACCACTCGCCGAAGCTGCAGTGGTTGACGCAGACCCTCGAGTCGATCAAGAGGGCCGGCAACGGCGACAAGGTCATCGTCTTTACCGAGTTGCGTGATATTCAGCGTGAATTGCAGCACGCGATTCAGCAGCATTTCGGGTTTCGGGCGACGGTCATCAACGGTGACACCAGCACCAGCAGTCAGAGCGCCAATAGCCGACAGAGGCTGATTGATCAATTCCAGGAGCTGCCAGGTTTCGCCGTCATCATCCTGTCCACTATCGCCGTCGGATTCGGCGTGAACGTTCAGGCTGCCAACCACGTCATTCACTTCACGCGTTGCTGGAACCCTGCCAAGGAAGATCAGGCGACCGATCGGGCCTATCGGATTGGACAGCAGAAGGATGTGTATGTGTACTATCCGACGGTTCGGGATGCGGCGATGCCGACATTTGAGGCGACGCTGGATGAGTTGCTGGGTAAGCGGCGAGCGTTGGCGCGAGATATGTTGAGTGGGGCTTCGGAGCTTCAGGCTTCAGATTTTGAGGCGTTACTAGGCCCTGTACGAAAAGAGATTTCGCAATCACCGCATGGAACAAGCCAGTGAGACCATGGCGGCGTAGCTTTTCGCGAGCTGTCGAGGCGTGTCACGATGCGCCGGTTCTCTTTCAGCCAGCCAAAAATGTGCTCGATCATATTGCGCTGTCGGTACTTGGGCCGATCAAAAGCTTAGGTAAGCCAAGCTTAGATTTGCGCGTCATCGAGCGCATCGGGCGGCCACGTTGGCTCGATTAAATGCTGACTTCATCCAACAGGGATAGCTGATATCGCTGGCTTGACGGCCAGAGGGGAGGAAGCGCAACGGTGTCCCGTTGGCGTCGCGGAGCAGTGGATTTGTTGTCAGGCCACCACAACTGCGACCTAGAGCGTGATCGGCAGGCCCGTCAGGCCCCGTTTTCTCCGGCGCCAAGTGAGGCTCGGGTTGCGCGTACACAGTGGTTGAGTCGATCATCCAGGATTGCACATCGCGGGATTTCGTACAGAGCTTAGGAAGCGATGCCGTTGAACCTTGGTCGGGTCCAACAGCACGCAAAGAAAACTGCATGGATAGCTGACGCAACAATTACTTCGAAGAAACGTGCTGTAGATGCTTCTTAGTGTATTTCTGGGATATTGTCATCCGGGCTTGTATATTTGAGAGATTTGATTTCCTCCCAGCATTCGGCTTTTTTTGCCCATTCGGATATCATTCTCCCTCCGGCGCCTTTATGTAGAGCTCTGTCCACTTCCTTGGCCCAGATGACTATCTGATCTTCAAGTGCTGGGGAGATTCGTTGCTCCTGCCATACTAGATCAAACCTGAATCTTGTTCCGAGCTTGAGCCCAAGCAGTGAAACTGTGTAAGCGGTGATGTTTGCTTGGAATGCAGGAAATACTGGGCGTATGATGCGTTGTGCTGCTTTGAAAATAATGGCTTTAGCAATCATCTCTTTATAGTTTTCAGGGGTTGGCAAAGTGTCTTCGCCAGCTTCCTCTCGTTCTGAAAGTTCGTCCATGAAAGCTTGGAAGTTCTTTTGCGACCCAAGGCTGACAATATTGGGCTTCTGACCCCATGCGAATATATATTTGGCGAGGTCAGGCTTGGTCAGTTTTCGCGTCGCCGGAATTTCGGACTGCAGCTTCTTTTTTTGCGCTGGAGTGGCTGCATCTTTCTCCAGCATCACTTTGTAGCTGCCAGCTGAGCGTTCGTAGAACCATCTACCTATGCCGTCCGGGCAGAAAGTCCGCATCGACATTTTTTCTAGCTCGCGATGGAAGGGCTTGTTTGCGGAAAGGTCGGACTGTTTAACTACGTTTTGGCTATTCGCAAAACGAGAGATTTTTGCAATCAGTTCATCAGAATCGCTATTTTCAGAGCGCAATACGATAATTTTCGCAGGCACCCTGACATGGTCGAGATCCAGCGCGGGCTGCTTTCGTTTGGCAAAATATATGGAGGCAGTAGTCTGGCCACCGTTAACAATTTGCATGCCTTTGAGCGACGAAATGCCAACAGATCCATCACTAGTTCGCCCCAACTCGCTGGCAGTAGCTACAATCACGATGCCATTGTTATAAGCCATGAAGCGGTCGGGAGTATCTCGCAGAGTGTCCCGAATGCCTTTGTTGACTCCTTTTGCCCCGACTCCCAAGAAAGAGCGAACGTTAGCCTCGAGAATGCGCGGTCCATACTTCTCGTAAAGCGCTCTGAGTGCGTTGCCTGGTACTGCCGTCAGGGCGTAGTCATATTCATCATTGGCAGATCCGGGTACCCAGACGCTTGGCAATGGACCTCCGCACAAGTCTGGGAAATTGACAACAAGCTCATCTCTGGAGTGACCTTGCTGCAGGTGGTTGAAGAGGCGTTGAATATCCATTACCTCTATTCGAACTTGCTTGTTTTCTACCTCGTGAGGTGCGTAATCTCGAGTCTTGACTCGTGCATCCGTGATTATAAAAACTCTGATGCTATCGAGGTTCGCGAAAATACGCTCAACTTCAGCAACTAATGCGTAAACATTATTGGTTTCGTCCAGTTGCTTGGAAAGCTGATTGTTTGCGCAAAACCTCAAGAATTGAATGCCTTGAGACGCTGCTCGGGCGACTTCCTGGTCGGCGAGCAGTTCAACTTGGTCCGACCCCTTGTATAAACTTACAAAAAGGTCCAGTCGGTCTGGATTGCCTGCTTCATCTGTGGTGTCCGATACAGAATAGCCGCTGAGCTTGACTTTGTGTCTGCCGACCTTGGCCTCGTAATGACAAACATTGGTGTCAAACGTGATGCCTTGGTCGCTCAAATGGTTCATTACCTGCTCGGTAAACAGCTCTTCCGCAGAGACAGGAATTTTACCAGGTACAAAATCCTTGCTCAGCTCATCTCTGATAGCTGTCTGTGTGTCTTGCAGGAATTCCGCCAATTCCATCAAATTACTCCAAGCTTTTCAAGGACTTCTGGCAACGACAGCTTTTCGGTCGCTATCAAGGAGAGGTCGATTTCGTATTGCGCCCAGCAAATAGCTGCGGGCGTGTTAAAAGGGATCAATCTTGGGAAGTTAGAGTCCACAAGCAGCATTCTCAGCTCAATCGGCAGAAATTTTCTGGAATAATATTCAGAATGCATATCCAAGTAGCCCGCATCATGCAGCGCTTTTTCAAATAGAGTCAAAGCTGCCAGGTCGAGTTGCAGTGTAGTTCGAATATTCGCTATGTACTCCGTCAGCGTTTTCCCTTGATCACTGATGCCCAGACGAATTCCTGCAAGATAAAGGGGGGAGCTGCGAGAATCGTCAAGCTGATCCAGTGAGGCAATTCGTACTGGAAATCCCTCTTTGCCAATTGTGGATTTTACTTCTATTGAACCAATGCCGAGAATAAAATCATGAAGGCCATCCGCGGGCCCTTTCCAACCATCTATAACAGAATGAGTGGGTATGCCTGATTCGATGAGCTGGTTGATAAAACATAGTTCTCCGATCAGTCCTTGCTCGGCTTCGTTGCTCAAGCCCTCCTGCCCTTTACGCATGAACTCCTGCCAGCCTCTGACTCGCCCCATGAGGCGTTGGTAAAGCAAGTCCTCACTGCTATCTCTGGTTGCAGCCAAGAGCTCAGTGATGTCAGCGACTACCGCAGCAAACAAGTCAACGCATCCCGAAGGCTGCTTCACTATTGCAAGCCACTGGCGGCCACCGGATGACTCGCCCAAATTGGCACGTTCCATCCGGAAGCCTTGTCCTTTTGGAAGTAGCGATGTTCGGGCCAATTTAGCGTTGGCGAAACCTATCAATATCGCTTCATGGCCGCTCGGTGAGTGTCGTGCCAACTTGATCAGGCAGGTGCTGGTCTGAAAAAGATCGATGGATCGCCAGCCTGGAATCGTAAGCTCACCTTGCAAGGCTCTCCATATCGTCAAGACCCTGCTGCTATTCACTACCACCGTATTCCTGCTCCCAAAGAAGATTTGCAACTACGTATGGTACTGATTGGTTTTTTGTGCTTGAGGGAAAACTGATCGCAAATGCAACGACTGGTGTTTCGACATTTTCAACTTTGCTGGCTTCCGGATCCAGAATGTAAATCATGAGCACGCCGCGTTCTGGGTGGGCAGTCACTCCGCCCTTGCCGAGCCCCCGCACCTGACGAATGTATGGGCCACTTGGGATTTCCGGGCGCTCTTGTCCACGGGCCCGCGCCGGATCAGGTTTCCAAGCCTCCTGCGTCAGTCGCAGGGCAGCATTCCATGAACTTTCATCGAGATCGATAGCCTCATCCTGAGGAGACAAGATTCGGCCTATGGAGTATTTGTCCTCTGCTGCTGGCGCTTTGTTTGTCCGCCTCATTCGGTTAATAGGATGACCAGGAATGTCTTCAACTGCTTTTTCGCCCCCGCCAATGATTGCAACAGTCCAAGCGTTCAGCTCACCTGACAAGCTCATTTTTTCGATAAAATCGGCCAGAATATCGCTACGTACTTTTCGGGAGTCAGGATGGGTCTGATAGGATCGAAGGAAGTCGACAACATGTTGAGCAGATACATTATTCCAGCTCACACCTTTCCATCTGTCTTGGCGGCCGTTGCGCTCTTGTGGCGGAATATATCCGGGTTTGCCAAGCGCCTTGGAGAGAGAGGCAAGTGCATTCAAGTTTGACGTCAGCTTATCTTTGTCCTTGAAGAAACTTACTGTTTCAAGTAGCTGACCGCTGAACGAAAGGTATAGCGTCTTGGCTGTCCGCATTTTGAGTGGGGAGGTGACCATCAAAACTGGGTGTGATCTTACCTTCAGTCCATAATCCCGCGGTGTAAGCCCACTCTCCATCATATAGTCAAATTCTGCTCGCAGTTCTTCCGCTGCATCGGCGATATGCTCGAACCATTCGACAAGATCCGGTGTTGTATAGAGCCGGCAGAGGTCCAGGTAACCCGGACGATATCCGAACCATCGCCCCATCTGCATTAGAGTGTCGTACATCTTGGAGGCGCGCAGGAAATAACTTACACACAACCCTTCAAGAGTCAATCCACGAGCTAGCTTGTCACCGCCCACAGCAATGACCTTCAGCCCATCCGTGCTCTCGACATAGTCCAAGGCATCCTTGGCTGTGCCATTGATCATTCTTATCTTTATATCGTCCAGCACGCTGGGCAGCAATCTTTCGATCTCGTCCCAATCCGGGATAGTGCGGTACATGTCCTCGGAGGTCTGGTTTGCAATTCTTTGGCTCGTTGCAAGGAAATCATTATCCCAAAGTTTGCGAAGGTCAGAAATGAATGTTTCATGATCGATCTTGCGCATGACGCGCTGCTTTTGAAGCGACACGTAATCTTCGATCTGTCGATGGACGTGCTGCTGGACCAAGTTGAATCGTGTAACGTGAACCAACATTGACGAGTGTTCGTTTTGTTGCCCGCGCAGCTGGCGAATACAGCATGTCAAAATGAACGCCTGAATGGCCTCGACTAGTGACGCAGGCATATCTTCTTCCGGAACATAGGCACTTTTGTGCCCGACTGGCATCCAGCCGCTGCGACCATCCTCAGAGCAGTGATCCTCCACAGTGCGTACTAGGTCGAGCGCACCATCGCGACCATTTTCGCCAGCCAGACCAAAGACGCGAGACGGTCCGATATAGTTCGATGGGGCAGAAAGGTTGGTTATGAACGCCGATGGGAACAAATCGGGCCCTTCGCGCTTCGTAGTCCCATGCTCGTGAATGTAAATATTGGCAAAGGGAGTTGCGGTGTACCCGACATAAGCCTTCCTTGCAAATGAATGTAGAATTTGCCGGATAAGTTTGTTGATCGCTGTGGGCTCATGTTCGAGATCAGGTTTGCCATCGTCGCCAATGACGTGCTCACCGGTATCCACCGAGGCATGATCTGCCTCATCATCAATGATGAGCAGAGGTAGATGAGTTACCAAAGGTCTGCCGGTTTCCGGATCAACGGAGCGCGCGACATGGCTGTGAAGCCACTTGAGTAATCTTGTAAGAACGGATTTGTTCTTTTTGACTACAAATAGCCAAGGCTTGTGTTCAGGCGAAACACCAAGGTTGTTCACAAATCTCAGGTTGAAGTCGCCGTTGTCTGCCCGGTTTGTCACATATTGGGGGCGCTGCTCGTGCGAACCGTCAATCAATCCCACGCCGATGAGGCGATGGCTGCCATTTTTGGTCGCCGCTGTTTCGTAGCCTAGGAAGCCTTCATCCAAGCGCATCTGGGTTTGCGAGCGCAAATTGTTGTGGAGCCCGGCAAGCACGATGATGATCTTGTAACCTGCGTCTGCAGCTTTGCAGATCAGACCAGTATAATTGGCAGTCTTGCCTGACTGCACATGGCCGACCACCATGCCGCGCCTGTCCCAGGTCCCGTCGCGTTTAGGGTCCTCAAGCATGGAGAGCGTCTGATCCGTTGTCTTATCCAGCCCCTCCATTGCCTTCCATGGAAGTTTACGTTCCTGCCATTCGCGATACCTCTGCCAGTACCGCCAATTTTGTTTACGCTCGGCTGTTAGCCACGGGACATGGCCTTCCATGTTGACCAAGGAAGCATCATCGCCAACCCAGATACTGAAACGGCTGATAAGCTCTTCGGTGACAGCGTCGCGGTCCAGGCCGATGCCGCGCTTCGGCATGATGCTAAGGACCTTGTCGATATGTTCGGAGATCAACTCCGGAGTGATCAGGGTCTTTTCATCCAATTCGCCCAGCATGGTCTGGACGACCTGAATCACAGTCCACTTGTTTTCCTCGGACATGAGGGGGTCTAGCTCCATTAGATATTGTCGGGAAGGGAATCCACCAACGAAGGAAAGGCATGGAAAGGCTCAGTAATACGCAACTGGGCTTTTGCCGAGGCAGGAGAATAGCCTTTTTTCTTTACAAAGCTTCGATACATGATGTTTAGAACTTCATAAACCTCTTCCGGAGGCGTCTGATCGAATCCGGTAGCAGGGGTATCCTTGCTTTCTGCAGTGTCGATCCATATGCGTTGAACAGGCACAGTTTCCTCGATTACACGCAGCATCGCCTTGATCTGCGGCAGCAGCATGCCAGCGTCATCCAAAACTGCCCGAACCGCTGGGTGTTCGCTGTCGACCCGATAGCGCACACCGCTGGAAAGGTGCTCGACCCTCCAAGCTTCGATCAACTGTCTGTTGCCCATCAGCGTAGGTTTTCCACGGTGAGCAAATGCTCGTCTGGCACGGCTCCTTGTTTCCTCTGCGAGGCCGGTAAGCCAAGATCGAAGATATACAGGTGGTCGTGCAGTAGATTTGCGAATATCAATCTTCCAATCCGCATCAGCGGAGTTGGGAATATCAAGACGAATACGTGCAAGCCTGTGCGCCTCGTCTTTCGTCCATGATCGACCGGAGCCTAATCCGAGCCAGCTGCCTGCCACGAGCAGTCTTTCGTTTCGGTAGACATAGAATCCTTGCTGTGCAGTCCATCCCTCTGGGCCAGACAGATTATCGAATTCGAACGGAGTGAGCCTGTCCTTGTGGGGTAACACGTGACATTCAGCCTCTATTCCAAATGCGGAATGATGTCTAAAGGGCGGGGGGTTGAATGGTTTGGCCGGGTGGCCGCTCATGAAAGGGTCCCATGGTTTTACAGGGCGATCATTGAGCAGAATCCTCAGTCGAGGTTTGCTTCCTTCCAGATAGCGGTGAAACACCATCCCCAGGTGCTGTTCCACCTTGTCGGCCAAGTTGAGGAAGTCTTTGACGGTACTCCCTTTGGTCACAATTCTATCCAGCAGCTCCCAGAGTACCAACGTGCCGGATGGTTGCTTCGATAGCATGGAAATGTTCGCTTCGGACCCCGGGTGGGGGCCTTCCAGAAGATGCCATCCATCATCTGCACTGCTCGCAAGAAAATCCAGATCCCACCGCAGGCAGTGCACTCCTTCTACGGCTTTAGTTGCTACGGTCAGGCGTCTGCATTGGGAAAATGAGGCCGTCTTGAGTCCCATTCCGAAGCGGCCGAGATCCGCCGAGGTGCGCTCCTCCAGTGGGTTACGCTCCCCGAGTCTCATTGCTCGATCAAGCTCTGACTCTGTCATGCCCCTGCCGTTGTCTAGGCAAGAAATCAGGCTCGCCTCATCTGCCCAATCAAACTTCAATCGAACTTCGTTAGCTCCAGCAGCAATGCTGTTATCGATGATGTCTGCTAGCGCCGTTTGAACGTTATATCCTAGCCCGCGAAGCGCTTCGACCATCGCGCTGGCTTTGGGGGGGGCGCTGCGGGTCTTGAAAGGGGATGGCTCCACATCAACTCTCCGTTTCGAACATGCGGAACTGCTTGATTGGCAGCTTTACCGGATTTCCCGAGCTCTTGCCATTTTTCAGAATTCTTGCAACGACATCGGCAATCTGCCGCGCCAGAAGTGGTGGCACCGCATTACCGACCTGGTGGAACTGCTGCGTTCGGTTACCCAGGAAAAAATAGTTATCCGGGAATGTCTGCAGTCGCGCGGCTTCGCGAACAGTCAGGCTGCGGCATTGCTTGGCATCGTAATGGATGAAATAGTGGCCATCCTTTGCGATGTGGCTGGTAATCGTTGTCGATGGAATTCCAGCCCGCTGTACTCTGAAGCGATCGCTGAACTTCCCTGTCTTCCAGTTCTTGTGGTCAGGTTCAAGACCTGGCAAATCGAAGTCCTGATGACCCTTGGGGGAGCCCTTCTTGACATCGGCAAAGACCGCTGCATAGACGTAGCGACGAAGGTCGGAGCTCATGTGTCCTCGGGCTTCGTGATTGAGCCAGAAGCGAAGTCGAGGATCATGAAGCCATGCATCGAGATGAGTTCCGGTTTCGCCACTCCATTCCGGGCGTTTCAGCATTCGCAGGCCACCATTTGTCCAGCCGTTGCTGCTAAAGCTGTCAGCCATTATGCCAAGTCGGCGCGCCAGCATGACGCCGCTTGCAGTGTCATGGTTCTTGTCATCGCATGATTCGGCCAGCTCTGCGAGATGTTGCTTGACCACGTCAGCCCAGAGCTCAGGGGAATCTGCCTGGCGAGTCAATGTGCTGCGCAGGGGAGGCAGATTTCCGATGACCTGGTCAATACTGGGAGACGCGGTCTCGAGCAGCTTGTGATCAGCTACTGCGCCCAGATACTCCTCGGAAACACCTAGCAGAATCACTCGATGTCGGGCTTGAGGTATTCCGAATCTCTCTGCATGGATGATGTAATTTGCAGGGGATACGCTGTCCGGATCCGCTCCGCTTTCATAGATATCATCAGTGACAAGCGAGCAAATGCGATACTTGGGCCCAGTAGTGCTTTCACCGAAGGCGGCATCCGGATCTGCCAGATCGCGCAAGATCTGAGGAAACATCTGATTACCACCCACCGTCGATGACAGGATGCCTTTGACGTTTTCCATCACGAAAATGGCGGGTCGTTTGCGCTGAATGATCCTCAGATACTCTCTGTACAGGAAGTGCCTGTGATCATTTTCTGCTCTGTAATCGGACTTGGCCTGGTTTCGGGCTCGCCCCATGATCGAATATGCTTGGCAAGGTGGGCCGCCAATCAGGACCCACGGCTTGGACTCATCGAGGCGATGCTCCAATAGACCATCCAGTTTGTTGTTGCCTTCTGGAGTTCCCAGTTCGATTTGCTGTGCTTCATTGTCAGCGTGTTTCCAAGCGGAATGGCTTCGTCTGGTGTAAGGATTCTCCACATCTGCGGTCTCGCAGAAGTGATAGTAGTCCTCAAGAGCTTCCGGGAATTCGCGCTTGAGAAGTCTGTAGAACGCCCGAAGTCGCAGTGTCGATCTTGCGGATGTCTCCATTTCGGCTGAAACCTTGATTTCAAAGGTTTCAGCGCCATCGCTCAGGTGAGAGGAAAAACCTTCTCCAAGGCCTCCAGGCCCTGCAAACAGATCCACAACCTGGATGGGATAGGTACGACTCATGAATTCACGCTGCTGTAAAAGGGAGATGAATGGATATCGTTGACACGGCAACCCGATCTCGCATGATGGCTGGTATCAAGGGGCGAAATACACGACCTGAGATGATCGTACGGCGCTTCCTCCATGCCAACGGTTACCGATTTCGGCTTCATCGCCGGGACCTTCCGGGAAGCCCGGATATTGTACTCCCCAGATTCAGAACCTGTATATTTGTCCATGGATGTTTCTGGCACCGCCATGATGGCTGTCGTTACGCCACTACCCCCAACACTCGCGCAGACTTCTGGCAAGCGAAATTCACCCAAAATGTCGAAAGAGACGGTCGTGCCAGGCGTGCGCTCAGAGCAGATGGATGGAAAGTGCTCACAATCTGGGAGTGCGAGCTTAGAAGCCCGGCTAGAATTCTCGGGCATGTGTTGGAGTTCCTCCGAGTCCAAGGGGAGGAGCTTGACAATCTCTGACGTCACTCGAGGTTGCCGTCCATGGCGGCCAGAACATCTTGGACCCACGTATGGCATGCCCAGCCGCCTGACTTGGTTTTTTCAACATAGCGGCTCAGCGTTCCTGTAAGGAGGGCGTTGATCATTCCGCGCGGAATGCCGGTGAACTCCTCGGCATGTGAGCTTTTGTCATCAGGGTTGTCGGCAAAATACCTTAGTACCTCAAGGGCTGCCTCGCCTAGCCCAGCAGTTTTCTCGACAATGAACGCCAAGTGTGGTGAGGGTAGCGCCGAGCTTATTGCAGCAGCGGCAGGTGCGGACGCCCGAGGTCCAAAATTATTTTCCAAGAGCAGCGGAGACTCGGTTTCAGCATCACTGAGAACGTCCCTGTCAGCTGTGGTAGGGGCGATAATCCTCCAGTCGTCAGCAGCGGGTAGCTCGCCCAGGCTTTCGATGCGAAGCCCAGTTTCTAACGCTACATGAGAGCCGATCAGCTTTTGTGTTTTTGTAGCAAGGTCGCGCAGCTCGGAGTCGTCTGCCTCGGTTGCATTCCACCCAAGCTCAGGCTGCCAGTCGAATGACCAGTCATCATCCCCCGCTATTGCGTCTGGCAGCTCTCCGAAATTGCCGTCTGCCGAGTCGAAAAATGAGGAGTCCTCTGCCACAGCATGAGCGTGTTCGGAGGCGGAAGGAGTTGGTTCGGCATGTGACCGGGACTGATGCTGCAGCTCAAGGAAGTCCATGAGAACTTCCTTTGCAACAAGCTTGAGCCCCAGCTGCGCGAGCGTTGCTATGGAGATCACGGTAGCATCAGGCACTTCTGGAAATCTGGATCGCAGCAGAGCTGTACAGTCAGTCAGAGCTACGGTCAGAGGTTTTTCGATGAGGTCGAGGAACGGTCTGAGGTCAGCAAGAAGGGCTGCATTCTCCAAGGTCGCGGGTATCTCGGGTAATGCATCGACATGTATGCAACCTTCTTCAATGGGCCATTCTCTTCGTCGGTACCAAACGAAGAACTCCCCATCGACGTTTTTAAGGGGCCGCGTTATTCGGTCAATCTCACGACCGGCCATCATGACCCGCACCGTCAATTCCATATCCAACTGCCTGAAACAAGAGAGTTTGCGCTGTGGTGGCGTTGTGCCAATAATGCCAACGATAGCTTTCCGAGTACAGCGGTTCGCGCTTGTAAGCGATCAAAGGCAACCGCTGGAGGATGGTCCTGGCAGGTCAGAAATGCGCTTTTAGATCAAATGTCTGAGTGGTGCTCTATCCGTGCGGCCCAGCGTCGAGCTATCCGTACCAAGGATAACCAGGGGCCAGTGGGCAGGGCCGGGGAAGTACTGGGCTCGCGTTGATCAGACCCTTGAACGCTTCACGACAGACTCGAAATCACTTTTTTCGTAGGAACATGGATGCCAATCGATCAAAAAAACCAGTTGCGATCCATTAGCCAGGCTCAGGCTCTGATCTCCGATTGGATCATTCCCGATGCTACTAGCCAGCACAATCAACTTTCACAGTTGTTGAGTCTTTTGGAAACGACTGATATCACCAGTCAAGGGCAACCCTCTCTGGAGATTGATTCGAGCTTGTTGCCACCAGCCCAGAAGGTTGCCTATGACCTGCTGCGCAAATACAAGGTCCTTATTGACCCCAGTACGCTGAGCGACTCAGCAATAGCTCGGCTTAGAGGGCGAAAGAACTATCCTCGTGGGGATGAGAAGGCGACGCTGCGAGAGTGGGGAGATGCAGTGCTCGGTTATGGGGAGCAAGTAAATTTCTTTTTGCCATGCGAGCTCCGACGAAATACTCAGTTGGGTACCGTGCAGCGGATGACTCGCAGGGCCGGTGACTTGATCGGTGCCCTCGTGGCGTCTGTACAGCCAACGGCTGTGGGAGTTGCTTGTGGGGAGCAAGGTGAGGGGCTCGCGACTTCGTCAGCCAGCCAGGAAGAGGAGCGCAAATCAGCTTTTCAGGCGGAAAGGGATGTGATCATGGATGCAGACTACGGCGGGCTGCAGTTGCTGGAGTCACTGCAGCAGCAGGCAGAGCAGCGCTGGTCTCCGGTAATTCAAGCTTGCATCAACGAAGTGGCCCAATCGGGGGGCATGGGGAGCGAGTCGGAAATGATGATGCGCTTGTTGGATCGTCTCGATCATTTCAATCGGAGCAATGTATAGCTTTGTTTCTCGTAGTATGGCTGCTCACTTGAAGGTCTCGGAATGGGAGGGTGAGATGCCTCCGGCGCTGGGCTTTGCCCAACCTTCGAAGGCGGTGCTGAGATAGTTGACTCTTCAGCGCATCATGCCCAGCTCGGCATCATCCATCAGCGCCTTAGCCAAGGCGCAGAGGTAATGCGAAGCCCAGATCAGCTGGGGTTTGTCTTCCATCAAGCCGTCCAGGGTCATATCCCGTGCGTAGCCCATAAGCTCCGAGGCTTGTTCGCGGGCGCTCTGGCAGGGGATGCCTGCTTCGATGCGGAACAGTGGATGGGTCTGGTTTTCCCCTTGGTAGAAGGTGGTTTTGCCGACGGTGAATTTGGTTTCTTCTGTGGTCATTGTTCAATCTCCCCGAAATTTCTTGTGCCTGGTCTGGCCTCATCGCCGGCAAGCCAGCTCCCACAAATACTGCATAGGCCTCGAGATCTGTGGCGCAGCTTAGATCCATGTGGGGGCCTTGCTTGCTGGCGATAGGGGCAGCCCAGGCGACACATAAATGAAGCCTTAGTGCAAAGTCCTAGGCTCAGTGGGCATCTGCACCTGGACCAGTGCGGACTCAAGCAAAGCTCGCAGCGTCTCCAGTTCATGCATCGAGGCCATCATCAGAATCGACGCAGGCGATTTGGGCTGCAGCAACATAGCCTGATGCACAACGGTCGCCGCGCACAGCGCGTAATCCGTGGCCTGGATCAGGGTGTCTTCGAGGGATTGGAGAGTGTGGGGTGGATCAGGAACTATTTTTAGCATCGTACTGTGTTCTCGGTGGGGCCACCGCCAGCCCGCTGTCAAACGGAAAGGTGGCAGCTGTGCATGGGTTGACAGACCGGCGAACACAGAAACCGGCGCACGCGAGCGTGCCCCATGCACAACCGCCATAAACGGGTATGCACTGTGTATCGTCGCGGCCTGTCAAAGCCGGTCGTTGATATGCAACGACGGACCGAGACTAGAACGCTGAAAAAACGACCGCAACGAAAAACAGGCGCAGGGAGTATCTTTGGGAAATGGCCTACAAGGAAGGGGTTAATTCTGACTTTTTTTGCCCATTCACCTTCACAGCATGCAACGCCGGCTGCTCTGTTAACGGTTTGTGGCTCTCAAAAAGCTTTCCCCTCACGAATCCCTGTATCCAGTTATGTCGCGATGCCAACAAACGGTCCAGCATGGACTTTCGCCACTCAAGCCTTGAAACTGACCCGCTCGCATCTGGACCAAGGCAGGTCACGGTCCAGCCCTTGGCAACGGACGCCAAATAGCAGCCCATGGAATGCACCGAAGATGACTATCGAAGCTTTTGCCCCTTTCCAGCGCTTTGCCGCTGACCTGCTGAAGTATCTACCGGCTGACCAGCCAGATGGCTCCCACGACCTGTCCCACATCCATCGCGTATGGGTCAACGCGCAACGGATACAGCGCGCAGAAGGCGGCGACCTGGAAGTGCTGCTTGCGGCGACTGTGCTGCATGATTGTGTCGCAGTAGAAAAGAACTCGCCCTTGCGTGGGCAGGCGTCAACGCTGTCCGCACAAAGGGCGGCGTCAATCCTGGCTGATATGGGCTGGCCCTTGCAGCGCATCGAGCAGGTGGCGCATGCAGTCAAAACCCACAGCTACTCGGCTGGCTTCGAACCACTCACCCTTGAGGCCAGGATTCTTCAGGACAGCGATCGCCTGGACGCCATAGGTGCAGTGGGTATTGCCCGGTGTTTTTACGTTTCCGGGCGAATGGGGTCGGCGCTGTACGATTTCGAGAACCCCACTGCGTGGGGGAGGGAGTATCAGGACAAGGCGTATGCGGTCGAGCACTTTCATACCAAGCTGCTCAAGCTTGCGTCAGGGTTTAAAACTGCTGAAGGGGCTCGACTGGCTGCTGAGCGCCATGCTCGGCTTGAAGTGTTTCTTGAGGATTTCATGGATGAGATCGGGGCCGGCGGGGTAGGGATGCAGTGACGGGGCTTGGGGCGATTGGCAGGTTGTTTTGGGCGTTGGCCAGTTGTCCTGGAACTGCATATGGCTGATCGATTTGGTAGGTGCCTTTGGGCAAGGTGCAAGGCCTTGGGTTTTGGAGGCGGGTAGCTGTGGTCTCATGGCCCTGAGTATTGCGTTTGGGCGGGGAAGAATCTGGCGTGGGCATGGCACCGGCTGCGCCGGTGTTCGCGGCTGAAGCCGCTCCTACAGGGGAACCTGCTAAGTCAGGGAGATGTGGGCAGTTTTGAGGGCGGATTTGTTCGTGGAGACTTTTTGTATGCGGTTCTGCTTATTGATGAGTGGCTTGCAGCTTTTTTAGCGGGTTTACCTTGGATGGCACGGGCTGCGCCCGTGTTCGCGGGCGCGCCCGCTCCCACTCCCACAGGTGGGGGGCGCAGGGTTTGAGCGCTGTGTTGGGGCATTCAGATAATCCAGCTTTGGCGAAGCGGGAGTGTCGAGCGGGGCGGGGTCTGGGGCAATGAATAGCCGGGCTGAGAGGCGAGAAGAGACGCCGTACAGCCCGGATCGTGCTCGTCTCAGAGAGGTGGCGCTATGTAGACAACCCGGTTTCGTCCATTCTGTTTGGCGTCATAAAGCCCTTTGTCAGCGCGTTCTAATGCGTCATCCAGCGTTTCTCCCTTGGCAAACAGGGTGCACCCGATGCTCAGGGTTACGTTCAACTGGCCACAGGGCAACTGCATCGGGCTGGCACCCACCTGTTCGCGAATCCGCTCAGCAATCCGGGTCAGCTCTTCGCTGTCCTTCACCTGCAAAATTGCAACAAACTCCTCACCCCCATGGCGCACCACCAGGTCATCGGGGCGCAGTGCCGCGCGCAGGCGACGGGCCGTTTCGCAAAGCACCTTGTCACCGCCGCCATGGCCGTACTTGTCGTTGATGGACTTGAAGTGGTCCAGGTCGGCATAAACCGCACCCAGCTGTAAGCCGTTCACCTCGGCCAATCGCCGTTCATGCGCTTCAAACGCCGACAACGCGCCGCGGTTCCACAGTTGTGTCAAAGGGTCGAGCAGGGCTTTGCGTTGTTCGCGATCCATTTCAAGCCGCAGATCGCGGTTCACCTGGGCCAAGGTACGCAGCTGCAGATACCCCTCGGCGAGCGTGGCCAGGTCCCTGAAGTTCGCTTGTTGAGCCTCGCTGAGCACGCGCGGGCGCGGGTCGAACATGCACAGCGTACCGATGGCTTTACCGTTGCCAGCACGCAAGGGGTGGCCGGCGTAAAAGCGGATGTAGGGCGCGTTCAGCACGAGCGGGTTGTCGACGAAGCGCCTGTCGCACTTGGCGTCGGGCACCATCAGGGTATCCTCGCCGAGAATGGCGTAGCCGCAGAACGAAACACTGCGCGTCGTCTCGCTTGCCTCAAGGCCTATGCGGGCCTTGAACCACTGCCGGTCCTGGTCGATCAGGCTGATCAGCACAGTGTCCACATGGGCCAGGTCCTGGGTGAGCCGCACCAGGGTATCCAGGTAATGCTCGGCTGGCGTGTCGACCAGGTTCATGTCGTCGAGCGTGCGCTGGCGCAGCGCTTCGTCAGCGGGCAAGGGGCAAGCTGGCATTGTGGGTCCTCCGTTCCTTGGTTGGCTTGGGTACCTGGCGGGTGCGCGGTCTGTATACCGTCGAAACAAGCACAGCATAGGCCATGGCGTGATGCACGGTCGGCCGACAATTTCTTGCCGGGAGTGTGATTTCTTTCGCTCGATCTTCGTCAAGAATGCTACCCCTTAGCCGTCGTCTGGGGACTGATACAGGGCCTTTCATGCAAACGCTGTTGAACGAGATTCTCGAAGAAGTACGTCCCTTGATCGGCAAGGGCAAAGTGGCTGACTACATTCCCGCGCTGGCCGATGTGCCGGCGAACCAGCTGGGCATCGCGGTCTATGGCAACGATGGCAGCTATTACTGCGCAGGCGACGCGCTGGTGCCGTTCTCGGTGCAGAGTATTTCCAAGGTGTTCAGCCTTGTGCAGGCGATTGGGCACTCCGGGGAAGCCATTTGGCAGCGGCTTGGCCATGAGCCTTCCGGCCAGCCGTTCAACTCGCTGGTACAGCTGGAGTTCGAACGCGGTCGGCCGCGCAACCCCTTTATCAATGCGGGTGCGTTGGTGATCTGCGATATCAACCAGTCGCGCTTCGCTGCACCCACATTGTCGATGCGCGATTTCGTGCGGCGGCTATCGGGCAATCCCCATATCGCGATCGATGCCCGCGTTGCCGACTCGGAGTATCAGTTCCGCGCGCGCAACGCGGCCATGGCTTACCTGATGCAATCGTTCGGCAACTTCCATAACGAGGTGGAAACGGTGCTGCGCAGCTATTTCAGCTATTGCGCGCTGCAGATGAATTGCCTGGACCTGGCTCGGGCGTTCTGTTTCCTGGCCAATGATGGGTTCTGCAAGCATAGCGGTGAGCAGATTCTGACCCGGCGCCAGACCCAGCAGGTGAACTCGATCATGGCCACCAGCGGGTTGTATGACGAAGCAGGGAATTTCGCCTATCGGGTGGGGTTGCCGGGCAAGAGTGGCGTGGGGGGCGGGATCGTGGCCATCGTGCCGGGGCAATTCACAGTGTGCGTGTGGTCGCCGGAGTTGAATGCGGCGGGTAACTCGCTGGCCGGCATGGCGGCGCTCGAACTGCTCAGTTCGCGTATCGGCTGGTCGGTGTTCTGATCGGCGGGCCCGGTGGCTGAGGTAGGCCCGGTCGATACCTCAGCTCGTCGGGTCCTGCCCCAGTACCTTGGCCAGGGCCACGCGGGCATCTTCAAGCTGTACCAGTGAAGCATGCCGCGCGCCCAGCGCGTCACCGTTCTGGATAGCGGTCAGAATCGCCTTATGGCGGGGCAGGGCGAGTTCGTCGAAATTCGCCCGCTGGTTGGAGTAGCGCACCGACTCGCGCAGCGCCATCGACAGCATGTTGCACAGGTAGGCCAGCAGGTCGTTGTGGGTGGCGTCGGCGATGCGGGCGTGGAAGTCCAGGTCCGGTTGCAGGCGTTCTTCATGGTTGCGGGCGGCTTCCATGCGCTGGTAGGCCTCGGCGATCGAATCGACGTCGTCGGCGCTGGCGTTGGTGGCGGCCAGTGCGGCGGCGGCGGGTTCGATGACCCAGCGTACGCTGCTCAGCATGTTGAAGAATTCCTGTTGCGGTGTGGCCTGCATCAGCCAGTGCAGCACGTCCGGGTCGAGCATGTGCCAGTCATGGCGCGGCCGCACCAGGGTACCCACCCGCGGGCGGGCCTCGATCAGGCCCTTGGCGGTAAGGGCGCGCATCGCCTCGCGGAACACCGGCCGGCTGATCGCGTAGGCTTCGCACAGGCTGGCCTCGGAAGGCAGCTTTTGCCCGGGTGCGAGTTGGCCGGATACGATCTGTACGCCAAGGTCCTGGACCAGGGTGGCGTGCATGCTCTTGCGCGTGGTGGGCTGGCGGTAGTTCATGTGGGGCGGGGCGGATCCTTCTGGCGGGGGCAGCATCATAGCATTAGCGCGTCGACGCGGTGCATGGCACCGGCTGCGCCGGTGTTCGCGGCTAAAGCCGCTCCTACAGGTACCGCGTGAGCCTGAAGCCTGCGCCGTCCCTGTGGGAGCGGGTTCACCCGCGAAGCAGGCGACGCGGTGGATGGCACCGGCTACGCCGGTGTTCGCGGCTGAAGCCGCTCCCACAGGTGTAGCGTCACCTCGAAGCTAGCGCGGTACCTGTGGGAGCGGGTTTACCCGCGAAGAATCCGGCGCGATGGATGGCACCGGCTTTGCCGGTGTTCGCGGGCATGCCCTGATGCCAGTCAATTAAGCGGTCTGGGGGCCGCTTTGCGGCCCATCGCCGGCAAGCCGGGCTCCCACAGGGACCGCGTAGCTCTTGGGGGGGGGGCGCCGTACCTGTGGGAGCCCGGCTTGCCGGCGATGGGCTGCGCAGCAGCCCCGATGACGCTAAACGACAGGCTTCAGGCCTTAGTGCGAGTGCTTGGGCACCGCCGCCCCGCGGCATCCGACCAGGAAGTCGAAGTCGCAACCCTCATCGGCCTGCATGACGTGGTCCAAATACAGCTTGGCGTAACCACCGCTGATCAACTGCGGCGGGGCTTGCAGGTCGGCCAGGCGGCCGGCCAGTTCCTCGTCGGTAATGTCCAGGTGCAGCCGGCCTTCCTTGCAATCCAGTTCGATCCAGTCGCCTTCGCGCACGGCAGCCAACGGCCCGCCAGCTGCCGCTTCCGGCGCCACGTGCAGCACCACGGTGCCGTAGGCGGTGCCGCTCATGCGGGCATCGGAAATACGCACCATGTCGGTCACGCCCTGGGCCAGCAGCTTGGCCGGCAGGCCCATGTTGCCGACCTCGGCCATGCCCGGGTAGCCCTTGGGCCCGCAGTGCTTCATCACCAGCACGGAACTGGCATCCACATCCAGCTCGGGGTCGTTGATGCGTGCCTTGTAGTCGTCGAAGTTCTCGAACACCACGGCGCGGCCACGATGCTGCATCAGCGCCGGGGTGGCGGCCGAGGGCTTGAGCACGGCGCCCTTGGGCGCCAGGTTGCCGCGCAGGATGCAGATGCCGCCGTCGGCCACCAGCGGCTTGTCGATCGGGCGGATCACCTCTTCGTCGTACAGCGGTGCGGCCTGGCAGTTGTCCCACAGGCTCTTGCCGTTGGCCGTCAGCGCGGCAGGGTTGGGCAGCAGGCCGTGTTCGCCCAGGCGGCGGATGACCGCAGGCAGGCCGCCGGCGTAGTAGAACTCTTCCATCAGGAAACGGCCCGAAGGCTGCAGGTCGACCAAGGTTGGCGTACCGCGGCCGATGCGGGTCCAGTCTTCCAGCTGCAGGTCCACGCCGATGCGTCCGGCAATGGCCTTCAGGTGAATCACCGCGTTGGTCGAGCCACCGATGGCGGCGTTGACGCGGATGGCGTTCTCGAAGGCTTCGCGGGTGAGGATTTTCGACAGGCGCAGGTCTTCGCGCACCATGTCGACAATGCGCATGCCCGACAGGTGGGCCAGCACGTAACGGCGTGCATCCACCGCCGGAATGGCGGCGTTGTGCGGCAGCGAGGTACCCAGCGCTTCGGCCATGCAGGCCATGGTCGAGGCGGTGCCCATGGTGTTGCAGGTGCCTGCCGAGCGCGACATGCCGGCCTCGGCCGAGAGGAACTCGTTGAGGTCGATCTGGCCGGCCTTGTAGGCCTCGTGCATCTGCCAGACGATGGTGCCGGCGCCAATGTCCTTGCCTTTGTGCTTGCCGTTCAGCATCGGCCCGCCGGTAACCACGATCGCCGGCACGTCACAGCTCGCCGCGCCCATCAGCAGCGCCGGGGTGGTCTTGTCGCAGCCGGTCAGCAGCACCACGGCGTCCACCGGGTTGCCACGGATCGCTTCCTCCACATCCATGCTCGCCAGGTTGCGGGTGAGCATGGCGGTGGGGCGCAGGTTGGACTCGCCGCTGGAGAACACCGGGAACTCCACCGGGAAGCCACCAGCCTCCAGCACGCCCTTCTTGACGTGTTCGGCAATCTTGCGGAAATGCGCGTTGCACGGGGTCAGCTCCGACCAGGTGTTGCAAATGCCGATGATCGGCTTGCCCTGGAATTCGTGGTCCGGAATACCCTGGTTCTTCATCCAGCTGCGGTACATGAAACCGTTCTTGTCGGCGGTGCCGAACCATTGGGCGGAGCGCAGTGGGCGTTTGTTATCAGACATGGGAACACCTAATTAGTATTACTATTTGTCGTTGTACGACCGACTGTACTGATAAAAATGGTCTCTGTGAAGGCTTGTTGGCTTAATTAGTAATACTATAAGATCATTCCCCCAGGTCAGAGGTCTGCCAAAAAGTCCCCGGCCAGGTGCTGTACCCATTACAAGAACAATTGGAGACATCGCCATGATTCAGGAGCAGCGGCTCGTCCGCCTGATCACACTGAAACTCATCCCTTTTCTGGTACTGCTTTACCTGGTGGCTTATGTCGACCGTTCCGCGGTGGGCTTCGCCAAGCTGCACATGGGCGCCGACATCGGCCTGGGTGACGCGGCCTACGGCCTTGGCGCCGGGCTCTTCTTCATTGGTTACTTCCTGTTCGAGGTGCCGAGCAACCTGTTGCTCGACCGCTTTGGCGCGCGCCGCTGGTTCGCCCGCATCCTGGTCACCTGGGGCGCAATCACCGTCGGCATGGCGTTCGTTACCGGGCCTAACGGTTTCTACGTGATGCGCTTTCTGCTGGGGGCGGCCGAGGCGGGCTTCTTCCCGGGCGTGCTGTACTACATCACCCAGTGGTACCCGGTGCGCCATCGCGGCAAGATCCTCGGCTTCTTCATCCTCTCCCAGCCGCTGGCAATGCTGATCACCGGGCCGCTCTCGGGTGCGCTGCTGGGGCTCGATGGCATCTACGGCCTGCATGGCTGGCAATGGCTGTTCATCTGCATCGGTACCCCCGCGGTGCTGCTGGCCTGGCCGACCCTGCGCCTGCTGCCAGACAGCCCGGCCAAGGTGCGCTGGCTCAGCGACGAACAGCGCAGCTGGCTGCAGGAACAGCTGGCCAATGACCTGCGCGAGTTCGGCCAGACCCGCCATGGCAATCCGTTGCATGCCCTGAAGGACAGCCGGGTGCTGTTGCTGGCGCTGTTCTACCTGCCGGTGACTCTGAGCATCTACGGCCTGGGCCTTTGGCTGCCCACGCTGATCCACCAGTTTGGCGGCAGTGACCTGGTCACCGGTTTCGTTTCGGCCGTGCCTTACCTGTTCGGCATCATCGGCCTGCTGATCGTGCCGCGCAGCTCCGACCGCCTGAACGACCGCTATGGCCACCTGGGCCTGCTGTATGCCCTGGGGGCGATCGGCCTGTTCTTCAGTGCCTGGCTTAGCGTGCCGGTCATGCAGCTGGCAGCGCTGTGCCTGGTGGCATTCGCGTTGTTCTCCTGCACCGCCATCTTCTGGACCTTGCCGGGCCGGTTCTTCTCCGGGGCCAGCGCCGCAGCCGGCATCGCCTTGATCAACTCGATCGGCAACCTCGGCGGCTACCTGGGCCCGTTCGGTATCGGCGCGCTCAAGGAGCACACCGGGCAACTTTCGTCGGGGCTGTATTTCCTGGCCGTGGTGATGCTGTTCGGGCTGTTGCTCACCGGGGTTGTCTACAACCGCCTGGAGCGCCGCCAGCGCCTGGCTTCCTCGCGGGCAGCCGAAGCCTCCCGCTAATTTTCGCAACCGAGAAGCGAGCACAAATATGCGATTGATCCAATTTGAAACCGCCACCGGCGAGCGCTGCGTGGGCGTGGTGGAAGGCGATTACGCCCTGCAGGTGCAGGGCGCTGGCAGCACCCGCCAGCTGGCCCTGCAAGCCATTGCCGCCGGCCGTGACCTGGCCGCTGAAGTGCAGGCTGCCGGCCTGGGCGAGCGCCACGACTACCTGGCCATGCTGGCCGAAGGCCGCGTGTTGCCGCCACTGGACCACCCGGACCCGGCGCACTGCCTGGTCACCGGCACCGGGCTGACCCACCTGGGCAGCGCCGCAACCCGCGACAAGATGCATCAGCAGCAGGCCGAAGGCGCGGTGACCGACAGCATGCGCATGTTCCAGTGGGGCCTCGATGGCGGTCGGCCGCCGGCAGGCGAGGAGGGCGCGCAGCCGGAGTGGTTCTACAAGGGCGACGGTGGCATCGTCGTGCGCCCTGGCGCCGACCTGCCGCTGCCGGCGTTCGCCGAGGATGCCGGCGAGGAGCCAGAGCTGGTCGGGCTGTACCTGATCGGTGCCGACGGCACGCCTTACCGCCTTGGCTATGCGTTGGGCAACGAGTTTTCCGACCATGTGATGGAGCGGCGCAACTACCTGTACCTGGCCCATTCCAAGCTGCGCGCCTGCAGCTTCGGCCCAGAGCTGCGCCTGGGTGCGCTGCCGGCTCACCTGGAAGGCACCAGCCGCATCCTGCGCGACGGCCAGGAGCTGTGGCGCAAGCCGTTCCTCTCGGGCGAGCAGAACATGTGCCACAGCTTCGAGAACCTGGAATTCCACCACTTCAAGTACACCCAGTTCCTGCGCCCCGGCGATATCCACGTGCATTACTTCGGCACTGCCACGCTGTCGTTCGCCGACGGCATCCAGGCGCGCCCGGGCGACACCTTCGAAGTCAGCCTCGACGCCTTCGGCCAGCCGCTGCGCAATGGCATTGCCGCCGCGCCCGGGCAGGTTCGCCCCGGGGTGGTGAGAAGCCTTTGAGCCCGCTGCCAGCCAGTTGCTGAATCGGGGCCGCTCTGCGCCCCTTTCGCGGGCTCGCCCGCTCCCACAGTTACCCTGTAGGAGCTGGCTTGCCTGCGATGGGCTGCGCAGCAGCCCCCTTACCGCCATGAGCATCTGAACCGTCTTTCTCAATTACAGGAGCCAACCATGTCTGGAAGCAACTTCATTGGCGGCCAGCGCAGCGCTGCCGGCAGCGTGCGCCTGCAAAGCCTCGACGCGCGCACCGGCGAAGCCCTTCCGCAGGCCTTTGCCCAAGCCACCCCGGAGGAAGTGGACGCCGCCGCGCAGGCTGCCGAAGCGGCCTTCGCCGAATACAACGCCCTGGCGCCGCAGCGCCGTGCGCAGTTCCTCGATGCCATTGCCGACCAGTTGGATGCGCTGGACGACACCTTTGTCGCCACCGTGTGCCGCGAAACCGCACTGCCGGCCGGGCGCATCCAGGGCGAACGCGCGCGTACCAGCAACCAGATGCGCCTGTTCGCCTCGGTGCTTCGTCGTGGCGACTACCTGGGGGCTCGCATCGACCGTGCCCAACCCCAGCGTCAGCCGCTGCCGCGCCCCGACCTGCGCCAGTACCGCACCGGCGTCGGCCCGGTAGCCGTGTTCGGCGCCAGCAACTTCCCGCTGGCCTTCTCCACCGCAGGGGGGGATACCGCCGCAGCGCTGGCCGCCGGTTGCCCGGTGGTGGTGAAGGCGCACAGCGGCCACATGGCCACTGCCGAACGGGTGGCCGAGGCCATCGAGCGGGCGGTGGTGGCCACCGGCATGCCCGCGGGCGTGTTCAACATGATCTACGGTGCCGGTGTCGGCGAAGCGCTGGTGCGCCACCCGGCGATCCAGGCCGTGGGCTTCACCGGTTCGCTCAAGGGCGGCCGTGCGCTGTGCGAGCTGGCTGCAGCGCGCCCGCAGCCGATTCCGATGTTCGCCGAAATGAGCAGCATCAACCCGGTGCTGGTCTTGCCTGAGGCCTTGCAGGCCAGGGGCGAGCAGGTAGCCAGGGAGCTGGCCGGTTCGGTGGTGCTGGGCTGCGGGCAGTTCTGCACCAACCCCGGGCTGGTCATCGGTATTGCCGGCGAGGCGTTCAGCAACTTCCTGGCGGCCCTTGGTGCGCAGCTGGCCGACCAGCCCGGGCAGACCATGCTCAATGCCGGAACATTGCGCAGCTATGCCCAGGGCGTGCAACGCCTGCACCAGCACCCGGGCGTGCGTCATCTGGCCGGCGCCGACCAGGCTGGCGACCAGGCGCAGGCGCAGCTGTTCCAGGCGGATGTGAGCCTGCTGCTTGACGGTGATGCGTTGCTTCAGGAGGAGGTGTTCGGGCCGGCCACGGTGGCCGTGGCGGTGGCCGACGAAGCCGAACTGCGCCGCGCGCTGCAAGCCTTGCACGGGCAGCTGACGGCAACGCTCATTGCCGAGCCACAAGACCTGCAGCGCTTCGCCGCGCTGGTGCCGCTGCTGCAGCGCAAGGCCGGGCGCCTGCTGGTCAATGGTTACCCGACCGGTGTCGAAGTGTGCGATGCCATGGTGCATGGCGGGCCTTACCCGGCCACGTCCGATGCCCGTGGGACCTCGGTCGGCACCTTGGCTATCGACCGCTTCCTGCGGCCGGTGTGCTACCAGGACTACCCGGATGCGCTGCTGCCCGACGCCCTGAAAAACGCCAACCCGCTGGGCCTGCAACGCCTGGTCGACGGCCAGCACAGCCGCGAGGCGCTGGCCTGACGCCAAGGGCTTCGGCGTGGTACCGCTGCACCCCGCCCGGGCAGGCCCGGGCGGGTTGTCAGATATGCGGCCAGAGCGCCAGCAGCAGTCCACCAGCGATAAGCAGGGCGCCACTGTAGCGGCGCCAGGCCGCGCCCAACCGCAACACTTTCTCCGCCAGAACCAGCATCGCCAGCGCGGCCATGCCCCACAGGCTCATGGCGCCAACCACCAGCAGCACCAGCATCAGCGCCCAGCAGCAACCGATGCAGTACAGGCCATGCTGCAACCCCAGTCTCCAGGCGCCGCCAAGGCCCGGGCGTACATGGTGCTGAAGAAAGAACAGCGGGCTCTGGCAATGCTCCAGGCAAGCGGCCTTGCCCTGGCTCATCTGGTAGCCACCGGCCAGCAGAAGCAGTAGCGCACCCATGAGCGGTGGCAGGCGCAGGGTCATGGGATCGAGCCAGCCAAGCCATTCGCCAAGGGCCTGCAGCAGGGTCATCAGCAGGGCGAAGCCACACCAGAGCAGCGCATAGGCCGCGCAGAACAGCAGCAGCTTGAATGGGCCGGTGCTGTCGCGCAGCAGGCAGCGTCGGTAAAGCAGGAACACCGGCAGGGCGGCCGGCAGCATCATCGCCTGCATCATCGCCAACCACATCAGCAGGGTCAGCGCGCCCTGGCGCGACCACCAGGCGGTGGGTGGCATCTGCATCTCGCCCATCGCCGCCATGGTCGTTGCCTGCTCGACGTGCCACCACCAACCCAGCGCGCTGATCATCAGCACCAGCGCGCCGGTCAGCAGCGCGCCCGGGGCTGGCCAGCGGCTAGCCGCGGATGATGCCATTTGGCCCCATATCCAGGTCGTAGAGCATGGCGTTGCGCCCGGCATAGTCCAGCTTCACCGCCCCGGAGCAGTTGAAGGTGGCGCTGGCGCAGTCCGTCTCGCCGAACTCGAAGCCCTCTGGCAGTACCAGCCTGGCCCGGTGCACCGATCCGTCCACGGGGTTGCGGATCGGCTCGGCCCGGCCATCCAGCACCCCGGGCACGTGGATGCTGGCGGTCAGTGCGGCGCGGTCGGTGTGCACCTCAACCGGCACGAACTGCGGTGCGTGCATGGTCTGCACCGTGCTGGCAAAAATGGCGAAGAAGGCCGTGGGTTCCTGCTCCTGGCCGCTGAGAATGGTCAGCAATGCCTGGCGCTGGGCATCACTGGCGCGTTCATCAATAAAGGCCTGGCATTGCCCACCGCCCTCGTGGATGGGTCCAGGCCAGGCGAAGGTGCAGGCCACATTCAAGCCGGCCAGCGACACCTCGTCGAAGTACCCCTCCTCGATGTGATAGCCCACTGCCGCTTCGCAAGTGCCATGGGTGGGCAAGGCATTGAACTGGCAGGGGCAGCCATAATCGCAGTTGCAAAGGTCGACCCCTGCGCCGCGCAATCGCCAATCGACATAGGCCATGATCCTATCCTCGCAAACAAGTGCCACTTGTTAGTTTAGTTCCGGATCATGCCGCCATATTTAGATGGATTCGGCATCTGACACGGGCCGTATAAAACTGCTGCGTCAAAGCATCGGCCTTCTCAGTCAGATGGGGCAGTGCGGGATTCACGGTCAATCTCCTCCGGCCAATGAACCTTTGGTGCCAGGCAATGCATGTGGCTCAGGCCATCGTCATCGTTCCAGTCACGGGGTGGGTGTACGAACGCTGGCAGGGCTTCTGGGCCTTGCTGCATGAATAGCCGGGCGATAGCCCAGTAGGCTTCGCCTTGGTACAGGTCATAGGTGAAGAACACACGGTCGATAACTTCGTTGGTTTCCGGGTTGCGGATTGACAGCATGACGTTTTCGATCAGGCCACCGTGGCCGGGGGCGTAGACTCGGTAGACTTCGGCGGTTACATCGTCCCAGTTGTAGGCGACCGGTTTGACGCCCCAGCGTTTGCGACTGAAGATGAAGATACGGTCATATCGAAACTCATAAATATATATTTTTTGGCGTAGTCGATTGAAGCGAATAGGCTCGTCTCTAGGGGCAACCAGATCAAGCTTGATGTAAGGAATCAAGGCCCACAGTATTGCTGAGGCGGTAATTACCAATGATAGATTCATCAGCCAGTCGTGCCGCCAGTCGTCGTATAATAAATCCCAGTACAAGTAAAGCGTCATTCCAAAAAGAAAAAGCAGGCCCGCAACACCGATTAGAAATATAGCGCCTCGAAGGATGGTGCTGCTCCGTGGCAACTCGAGATAAACATCATCGAAATAGTTGGGCGACGGTTTGACACTCGCCCACACTTTTCTCCACTTTGGCCCTTCATCCACCTTGGGAAGGTCATGGCTCCAGCCAAAACCACGCTCCCACAGAACTTTACCATCACGCTTCACTCGTTAATCTCCCTGACACTAATCTCAATGTACCCACTTGGCAAGCTCCGATCCGGCCAGTACATCACCAACAGCGTAGCTGCCAGAATCGTGTGTTTTCCTATAGTCGCCATAAGCGATATTGAGCCAGAAATCTCTAACTGACAGAGTCCAGTAGAATAAGGTTTCTGCTTCTCGCTAATTGAAATACTGCGGTCGTGATCGGGGATCCGTGGCGATGCAAAGCTGGAAAATGAAGAGGACGGTGAGAGAGGTTGTTCAGCGTTTGCAAAGAAATTGCCCGAAGCAATAGTTTCCCCGCCAACGTAATCAGGGTGATTGCCGTCACCGTGACGATGCACAATCAATTTCCAGCGATATCCCGAGGACCGCTCATCGTACATAGGCAATGCGATCAAGAATTTTAGCTTTTTAGTTATTTCGGTATTAATCAAGCCACCGATTTTCGGAAGTCCTGGATCAGTGGCCAAGCGCGACTCAAAAATTCAACTTCGCCTGAACGCCTAGCGTGGCAGCATTGAGTTCGGCAAAAGCGATATCCGCATGTTCCGGAGCATTCCAATGAATGCTCGGCTTTTCGTTTGCTTTTCCAAAGCAGCATCGCCTTACCCACCGCTCCAGATCAGTTGATTCATTTTCCTGAGCCAGTTTACTTAGTTGATAAGCAGCAAGCGTGAGGGCTATCGCCAGTCCCAACGGGCCGAAAAACAAGGGCTTGAGTACTGCAACACTAAACACCATAGTGCCCGAGCCATATAAGAGGAAGGAAAAGAAGTGTTGGCTTCTCGCTGCATCATCACCCGCAGCGGCGGTGCGCTTCATGGCCTTGATTGCTTGAGCCGTATCAAAGACCCCTGCAACCGCACTCACCAAAGCACCAAGCCTTATCAAGGCCCCCCCACTGGCTGCAACACCCTTTGCCCACCCCAAATTCAGTGGACCAGCACTTGATCTCAAAATGAGCCCAACCAGTTCGATTTGCCCTCCCAACACGCCCAACTGCGATCCTTGCAACGCCAACCTGGCCTCATGCGCCTTGGGCCCGATCTCCGTTTCCGCCTTTTCCTGATTCCTGCCCAGGCTGTCCTGCTGCAGATACAACCCGCCTATCGCCAGCAGGACTTCCCAGCTGCCAGCAATCCCGCGCAACCCGGAAAAACCGGTTTTTACCAATCGGGCCGCCTGCTGCGACGTGATCTTCATCCCCTGCAACAACCTGCGTGCATCGTTTTCCAGCGTCCCCGCTGCCACCGAGATATCCACCAGGGCAAGCTGCGCCGCGCTGCTCGCCTGGGTCACGCCCATGCTGGCCTCCTTGAACAGCCGCCCGTGCACTTCCTCGGCCTTGCCCTCGACCCACACCGTCACGCTGATCATCGTATTGGTGAGCCGTGGATCGAGCATTGCCAGGCTCATCAAGCCATGCTGGATGATCGGCCGCACCTTGCGCATGGCCTTCATCGAGCCAAACTCGAAGTCATCGATATTGCGGCGCATCCGGTCCCGCGCCTCGGCGATCGACGCATTGGCCTTGTGCTGCAACTCCCGGAGGTGGGCGCTCTGCAACGCGTAGTACTCGCCCAGCTTCATCTTCACTTCCAGTTCGATCAGGTGGACGCCGTTGTAGAGAAACTGCGTGGCACTGTTCAAATGCCGCACAGCCTTCTGAATACCAGGTGACAAACATGGCGCCAGCCGCTGACTGGCCGCATTGAGCGCACCCTGCGTTTCAGCAATGGCCTGTTTGAGGGTATTGCGCGTGCGCAAGCCGGCGTCATCGCTGGCGATGATCTTGCTCAGCATGCCGTAGAGCTTGTCGCTGTCGTTCCAGCTGATCGCTTCTGTGGCGGAGAAACTGGGCAGCAGCCCGGCCAGCAGTGCCTGGTCGCGTATCAGCAAGGCACGGTAGGGCGGGCTGTCAGGGTCCTGCAGCCATTTCAGCCAGAGCAGTTCGCTGGTGCCGGAAGCGGGAACATGCGGTTCAAGCCGGGGGACGACAGCTTCCGTAACCCCACCGCCCAGGCACAGGGCCATGGTCTTGGCGTAGGCCACCCCGGACTCACGATCGTTACCGTCGTAGTCGTACGCCTCGGCCACCTTGAACATGGGCGTATCGAACAAGGCAACGTACGCCTGCGCGTCCTTGTCGATGTAACGCTGAAACTCACGTTCCTGCTGCTCATAGTCAGCCTGGAACGCGGCCCGCTGCGGTTCGTGGTAGCGCTCTTCAAGCCGCTCGTCACTCTCCTGCTGCGCACGCTCGACCAACAGCTGCCGCTCGACTGCCGGGTCGGTGAACACCGGCGGCCCATCACCCGTCATCGGTTCCAGCGACGGCACCTTCTGCGCCGCCCATTCCCTGTGCGTGGCGCGAATGATCTGCAGGATCTGCGAGGTCTGCAGCTGATAGGCGCGCATCGGGTCTTCACGCCAGGCCTGACGCTTCACTACCCAGTTCAGGCGCTGATGGTTGTACTCCTGAATCAGCCCGACAGTGTCGTCGAGCACCACCGCCAGCACGCCGTTTTCCAGCTTGTGCCGGTTGATCGCATTGACCAGATACCCTCGCAGGGCGAACCGGCGCAACCAGCGGCTGTGGAAGCCATGCGCACTGTCGAAGGGGGCACAGCCATGCTGGGCGTACTCGAACACCTGCTGGTCGACCCCAAGCTTATCGGGCGTCATGGCGATGCCCAGCAGTTCGGGATTGTTGCGCGCCTGAATCAGGTCCAGGCCCTGGAAGCGATGCGCAGGCGACGCGCCGCTCTTGTAGGCGTTCAGCACGCTCACCGGCCAAGGATCGCTGGAGAAGGCCAGCCAGGCGCTGGTGTACCTGCCGGTATCGAGGTTGAGAAAGGCCGAAGGAATGTCGTGATCTGCGTTCACGCATTTTTCGGGCAGCGGCGAAGGCGGGCCATCTGGCGGCTCGTAAGGGTTGAAGCGGCGCAGATGACCTTGCTCGCTGACGGCATAGGCATGCCAGACCTGCTGGTCGAGCAGCACATACAGGAAGCCCCTGCGCAAGGTGCGCAAGCCGATCTTTGTCGAGATATGCCGGTTATCCGCCACGGTGGAGACACACTCGGGGCGGGTATCGGGCACCAGGGCGCGGCGCAGCGGCAGGATCGGCAGGCCCTGGCGCTCGCAGAACATGCACTGGTCGTGCGGCAGCCCGGCTTCGGCGATCGCGAGGGCAATACGTTGGCTGATGGTCATGAGCGATCCTCGTGTTGGACAGGGCCTTGTCGACCCCTGAACACTAACGGGGAATCGCTTTCTAGAGAGGCATTGGGCTTCCTAAAAGCTTGTAGGAAACGTCTCTGAATAATGGTTTAGCTCTATATGGGGCCATGATCGGTACCCCGGCCTTTTGCGCCACCTGTCGAACCCAAGGCACTGCTGCTGGCCGTTTTCCGTCCGATCTGTATGCGCGATCAACGCGCAAACCCAGGAGAACGTCCATGGCAAACGATCAGAATGACCCCGGCCCCGAGCAAACCGAATCCCAGCCCGGCAGCGGTGACAGAGAGGTCCCGCTACCATCGGATGACGAAGGCCCGATAGAAGAGGAGATGGAGGACGTGCAGGCAAACAATTCGGTTTCTGCCGAGCACCCGCAGCCTCGGTGACGGAATTGGCCCGGAACGAATGTGGTTCACACCTTTCTTGCGAGGTAGGCAGCGATGAGCCCCAACCCGAATGCACAAGGCGGCACGAACCCGGACATGCCCACTTCACCCGACCCTGACGACGACCCGCTCATGAACGAAGAGGAGGGTGGTGATTGGCAGGAAGACGATGCCAGGCAGAGAGGGGAGCAACCTGCGGTAGACCTGGATCAGCGCAGGGAATGACCTCCGTGAAGAACCCGACACGGCGTATGGCACCGGCTGCGCCGGTTCGCGGGCATGCCCGCTCCCACAGGTACTGCATCTGCCTTGAAGGCTTTAGTGATCCTGTAGGAGCTGGCTTGCCTGCGATGGGCTGCGCAGCAGCCCCAATCGACGCAGCCCTGGCATGCGCGCCGGCGTATCACCCCCGTCGCAACATCGCCGCCAGCCCCACGGTCAGGATCACGGCACAAAGCATGGCCAGGCTGATGGCAATTGCGACACCCCAACCATCGAGCAGCCCTGCCAATACCAGATAAAACGCAATCACCCCCACCGCCCCGATCGCATTGCCCCGCACCATCGCCGCCATTCCGGCACGGCCAGTCTGCACATGGGCGAACACCACCAGCGGCCAGGCAATCACCGGGATCGGCGCCAGCATCCCGCTGGTCGCCGGGCCCAGCCAGTTGGCCAGGCTTGTGGTGACCATCAGCAACGAAGTGGCAGACACCATGCGCAGAGGGATTTCCCAAAATCGATGCCGGGGCCGGACCAGGGTGTCCGGCCTGGGCTCGCGGCTGCTGGCGCGTATCAGCACGCCAATCAGCACCAGCGCCACGGCAATCGACAGGTACAGGTTGCCCCCGTGGGTAAACGCGTAGGCCGCGACGCCATAGAACAGCATCGCCAGCAATATGGCCCAGCCGATGCCGAGCCTGCGTGTGGCGAACAGGTAGAAGGTGTACGTGGCCTGCACCGCCGCCAGGCCGCCCAGCGCGCCGGGCACCGCACCCAGGGCGAAGGCCGTGCCCTGTTCCAGGCACAGGAAGGTCATTACCAGTGCCGAGGTGATCGGCAGGCCGGACAGCAACCCGCCGAGCAGGCCGCCCCAGCGACGCGAGGCGAGAGAGATGGCCCACATCAGGAGCGGGGTGACGATCAGCTTGAGGTAGAACAGGGTCATCGCAGGGCTATCCATATGTGCGAAAGGTGCGCCCGCCGTAGGCATTGGGTAGGGCGCAGATGAATCAACCGCGGCTGGCCTCCAGCGCCTGGGCCAGGTCGGCGATGATGTCGTCGCTGTGCTCGATGCCGATCGACAGGCGCACCATGTCCCGTGGCACGCCGGCCTTCTCCAGTTCCTCGTCGTTGAGCTGGCGGTGGGTGGTGGAGGCGGGGTGGCAGGCCAGCGACTTGGCGTCGCCGATGTTCACCAGGCGCACCACCAGCTGCAGCGCATCGATGAAGCGCGCGCCGGCCGCCTGGCCGCCCTTGATGCCGAACGACAGGATCGACGCCGGCTTGCCGCCGGTGTAGCGCTGGGCCAGTTCATGCTCGGGGTGGTCGGGCAGCCCTGCATATTTCACCCACGCCACCTGCTCGTGGGCTTGCAGGTAGCGGGCGACCTTCAGCGCGTTCTCGGTGTGGCGCTCCATGCGCAGGGCCAAGGTTTCCAGGCCTTGCAGGATCAGGAAGGCGTTGAAAGGCGACAGCGCGGCACCGGTGTTGCGCAACGGCACCACCCGGCAGCGGCCGATGAAGGCGGCGGGGCCGAAGGCTTCGGTGTAGGTGACGCCGTGATAGGACGGGTCGGGGGTGTTGAGCAGGGCGAAGCGTTCCTTGTTGTCGGCCCAGGGGAACTTGCCGGAGTCGATGACGATGCCGCCAATGCTGGTGCCGTGGCCGCCGATGTACTTGGTCAGCGAGTGCACGACTATATCGGCACCGTGCTCGAACGGCCGGCACAGCACCGGGGTGGCCACGGTGTTGTCGACGATCAGCGGCACACCATGGCGGTGGGCGGCCTCGGCCAGCGCGGCGATGTCGACGATATTGCCGGCAGGGTTGCCGATGGACTCGCAGAACACCGCCTTGGTGCGCGAATCGATCAATGCTTCGAGGGCGGCGATGTCGTCATGGGCGGCGAAGCGGGTGTGGATGCCCATGCGCGGCAGGGTGTGGGCCAGCAGGTTGTAGGTGCCGCCGTACAGCTTGGCCACCGAGACGATGTTGTCGCCGGCCTCGGCGACGGTCTGGATGGCGTAGGTGATGGCCGCCATGCCCGAGGCCACCGCCAGCGCGCCAACCCCGCCCTCCAGGGCGGCCATGCGCTGCTCGAGCACGTCGTTGGTGGGGTTCATGATGCGCGAGTAGATGTTGCCGGCCACCTTCAGGTCGAACAGGTCGGCGCCGTGCTGGGTGTCGTCGAAGGCGAAGGAGGTGGTCTGGTAGATCGGTACGGCCACTGCCCGGGTGGTCGGGTCGGGGCTGAAGCCTGCGTGGATAGCGAGGGTTTCCAGCTTCATGCAATCGTTCCTTGAGCGTGGGTGGAGCGATCGAGCATGTGGTGGGTGGAGGGTGTGGGTCAAGCGTGAACTGGCGATGGGCTGCCCGGCAGCAGCCCATCGCATCCACGGGCGCTGCTACTCGTCCTGTCGGCGCACGTGCATCACCCACTGGCCTGCATACCAAGCGCCGCCTACCGCGATCAGGCCTGCTACTGCGCGCCAGTCACGGAAGAACAGTCGCATCGCATTGATGGTGGGTGGTGCGTCGCTGCTGCGGACGAAGATGCGGATGCGCGAGGGTTGTGGGGCGGGATCGGTCTCCACGCCGTCGTGCGGTGGCAGCGACGCCGGGCTCAGGCCCTCCTGGATGATCAGGTACTCACGGCCCTGCTGCACCACGCGGGCGTTGATGTTGCCCTTCTTCAACTGCTCGACCAGGCCCTTGGTGACGCTTTCGATCTGTCGATCCACGGTATGGACGAAGTCCAGCAACTGGGCGCCGGTCACTTCTGGCTCGGCGGCAAACGCCAGCGGCCCGGCGTAGATGAGGGCGATGTCTAGGGGTTTGTTCATTTCCAGCTCCTTGCCGAATCCGGCGACAGCGGGCCGGCGCGCTGCTGCGCGCCGGCCGTGGTCTCAGGCGTGTTCGAGGACTCTGCCAAGGCGTTCCTTGCGGGCCGCGATCAACCGTTGAGTAGCCTCGTAGGACACCTTGGTCACCTGGGTGTAGGTGAGCGTCAGCTTGATATTGGCGCCATCCATGCGCGCAGACGCTGTTGCGCAGTTCATGCCACTGGGGAACTGGATCTGCATTGGGCCGACTACGACGTTGCTGCTGATGACTTCACCCAGCTGTACCTTCTGGAACAGCCCCAGGTAATACGTGGGCGTCACCTTGAACTGGGCCTGGCCGCCACCGACCACATCCGGCTTGAACACCGAACCCTGGCCGCTCATGCCGATGCCCAGGTTGGCAGGCAAGTTCGATTTGTTGTTGATCTGGATGCTGTCTGCGGGCGCGGAGCCGCTACCCAGCACCAGTTGCTGGACGTTGTCCTTGAACACGCAATCCCAGACCGACCCGAGCTGCGTCGACAGCGTCTGGCTGGCCTTGTACACCCCGACACCCCCGACTTGCCGATAATTGGCAATCACCACGTTGTAGTCGATGGTCCACTCCACCCCGCTGTAGCCCTGGGTGGGCACGGTGGTCTGCTTCCACGACA
Organism: Pseudomonas sp. s4; assembly: GCF_046764235.1. Taxonomy (NCBI): domain Bacteria; kingdom Pseudomonadati; phylum Pseudomonadota; class Gammaproteobacteria; order Pseudomonadales; family Pseudomonadaceae; genus Pseudomonas; species Pseudomonas sp. s4. The sequence goes on from NZ_CP177209.1 coordinate 2,339,932, forward strand.
CGCTGTCGAGCCCTACCGAGCTTGGCAAGGTCTGGTAGACCGCGAGGGTCCAGGTATCGTTGGTCTGGTTATCGAAGTCGACATAGTAGTCAGTGCTCATGATGCTCTCCTTGTCATGTGGGCCGAGGGCATGGGGTCACGCGCTCGGCCCAGTGACAGGAGCATCGATCATGCCAAGCTGCTGATCGCTTGCTTTTCAACCAGTTAGGTTGAAAAGCAAGGGGGCGGGTGGACGTTTTCGTCCACCTCGGGGTGCTCGCGGCGGACGCATCCGACCACCTCAACCAAGGGGCGCCCTGGCGTAGCACAAACGGCTCGGACGCACCTTCATCCGCACCAGCGACAGCAGGAAGCCGAACCCGCACTGGTTGGGGTCCAGCACTGGTACGTAGCAGCCAAGGTCCTGCTCGATGAGCTTCGACAAGCGCTCGGCGACACCCATGAAGCCGGTACAGCCAAGCAACAGTGCCTGCGCGCCGTCCTCTTTGATGGCCGCCAGCCCGGCTTGCAATGCCTTGACCAGTACCACCTCGACATTACCCAACTGGGCTACCGGGCAGTCGATGGCACGGATCGAGGCAAAATTGATGCTCTGGCCATAATTGGCCACATGACCGCGTTGCAGGGCCAGGGTGCTCTGCAGGATGGTGATGATGGAAAACCGCTGACACAACCCCAGGGCACTGAACGCGGAGGTGGGGAAGCCGCCAATGATCGGGATATCGATCACTTCGCGGGCAGGCTCCACGCCGCACATGTCGAAATCGCTCAGCCAGATGCCGTCGAACCCCTGCTGCTCAAGGTGCTGTGCCAGGCGTACCACTGCCAGGGCGTTCTCGGCGAGATTCAGCCGGTTCTGGATACACGGGCTGCCCTGATCGATGTTGTACACCTGGACCTCGACATCCGGGGGCACCACTGGGGCTATCGAGGCCAGCAGGCCCTCGTTGTAATCGCTGCAGTTGACCGGCGCGAGAACCGCAATGCGCAGGCTCATGGTCGTAGCTCCTGCAGTTGCTCGATGCTTCGGTAGGCGCCCATGTAGCCCAGGTCTGCCAGCAACTGCTCGAAGCTCCACGCGATCAACCCACCGGGCTGGCGTAGCGGCGCCGCCGCCTGCCAGCCGATCAGGCAGGCAGGGCGCCCGGCATAGCTCGGGTCCAGCGAGCCATCGGCGCGCACCAGGTCGCCGTTGGAGGCCAGTGCCGGCCCCGCACCTTCGAAGAACCAGGCAATGCTGTCCGGGGCCATGGCCAGCGGTTGCGGCTGGTGCTTGTCCCACAGCAACAGCGACTCGTTCTCGTAGCACAGGCGCAAGCTTCCTTCGTGGCTGTCGAGGTCGATGCGGCCGATGTCGAAGCCGCCCTGGGTAGTCACGCCAGCATGGGTCAGGCGCGCATTGCGAGACAGGCACCGAGCCATCAGGCCGAACTGGCCAAGCCAGTCGAGCACGGCCTGGCAAGTGTGCAGCTGCCCCGCAGCCAGGGCTCTGCCCAGCGCCAGGGCGCGGCTGAGGGTGCCGCGCAGCGGCAGCGCGGAAGGCAGCTGGTCGGGGCTCATGCACCATAGCGCCAGGCCACCGAACTCACCGAACGCCGGCGAGCCGACCACAGGGCGCAACATTTGCTCGGCGATCACATTGGCGTTTTCTGCGTACCCCTGGGCCTCGGCCGGCGGCGTTACATTCAGTTCCACCACCAGTCCGCCCTGGCTGACCACGAACGACGGCCGCGGCGGTATACCGGCAGCAGCGAAGGTGAGCATCGGCAATGAGGGCACCGCGCGCCCGGCGCCGTCCGCATCGACCACCGCCAGGCCCAGCTTGGCGGCGGCCAGGCACGCAACCAGAAAGCCCAGCGCGCCGCTTTCCGGCGGCACGACATAGGCAAGCTCGCGGCCCTGTTCATTCAAGCGCTGGCGCAAGCATTCCAGGGCCTGAATCGGCCCGAGGGGGTACTGGCAACGCCCGATCGTTTCCGGTGCACCCATGTACGCCACTACCGCGGCGTCGCCGGCACGGGCCTCATCCACCGTGACCACCCTGACGCGGTCGCGCGGGTAGAATTCCCCGACATTGAACGCGGCCAGCAAGTGCCGGGCCGACGCCAAGGTACCGCCACCACCACTGCCAAAGAAACAACCACCGTTGATCAACGCTTGCAGATCCTTGTGCTCCAGCTCGAACGCCATGATCGTGCTCCTGCTTTCCGGTTGAGGGGGTCAGCTCGACAAACGTGCCAGCCAGCTACACACGTTGCTGGCGGGCGGGTAGTCCAGTTGCGGGTCGAGGCCGCGAAGCGCACGCATCAGGATCGACTGCACCTGGGCGCCACGTTCGCTGCGTTCGAGCAACCGGGCCAATTCCAAGGCGGCATGCAGCCGCGCCGGCACCACGCCGAGGGTCAGCGCGGTGGACAAGGCGACGCGCAGGGTCGCCTCGGCTTCGCGGTCGTCGCCAAGCGCCAGCAGCGCCCGGCCGCGTAACAACATCAGTTCGCACAGGTAGGCACGCTCCTGATGGTCCTGGGCCAGGTCCAGGGCGACATCCACCAGTTCCAGGCAGGCCTCTGCGCGCCCGCCCAGCAACAGCACTTCGCCGCGCTTCCAGGCCTGGAAGCCGTGGAACAACAGGCCCCCGTTACGCAGCACATGCTGCTGGTAGCCTTCGGCAATGGCCTGTTCACCGGCTTCGTACTCACCCGATAGGCCCTGGTGATAGCCGCGCAGGATCATGCCCACGCCCCGGTAGAAGGAGAACTCGTGGCGCGCACTGAGCAGCTCCAGCTCGCGGGCCTGGCGCCCGAGTGCATCGCGCTCGCCCAGTACTGCGGCGAGCCAGGCCGCGCCCTGCAGGGCGACCGCGCGGTTGAAGGGGTTGTCGACCGCCTGCTCGGCGCGGGACTGCAAGCGGGCCAGCGCCTGGCGCGCCTGGCTGAACAGGCCCAGCTCGAAGGCGGCCAGGCCTTCGAAAGTGCGGGCCAGGCCCACCAGGTCCAGCCCTTGGTTCGATGGCCAACTGGCCTGGTCGTCCTCCAGCAGCCTGCCGCGCGTCAGGCAGGCCAGGCTTTCCTCGAAGTCGCCGAGCCAGAACAGGGTATTGGCCATGGCCAGGTGGGCCTCGATGCGCAGTGCCTCGCCACCGGCTATCTGCGCCTGCTGCAGCATCTGTTGTGCCGTAGCGCGGGCCTCTGCCAGTTCCAGGCCCATCAACAGAGTGGTCCACAGCCCGAACGACACCGACGCCATCTCTTGCGGCTGGCCTTGACGCGCGGCCAAGGCCTGGGCGTCCCGGTAGCTGGCCAGGCTGGTGATGCTCAACCAGCCCTCGATACTGCGAAAGCTAACTCCCAGTAACCGGTGCAACTCAAATTGCAAACGCCACAGGTCTTTGCCCTCGTAGACCCGCTCGGCCACTTCCAGGCCTTTCTGCAAAGGGCCCAGGGCGCCGCGGAAGTCGGCCCCGTCGATCAGCTTGCGGCCTTCGGCCAGGTAGCGCTCCACGGTCAGGCGCAAGTCCTGGCGCAACCGGACCCGCCGCTCGATCACCTTGCGGTTGACCCCCAACAGCTGCGCCGCAGCACTCTTGTTGCCGTTGCAGCGGTTCAGCGCATGCTCTATCAGCAGTGTCTCCACCGCTGCCAGTTTGTCCGGCCCCTCAAGCCCGAGCAGCGCTTCGGCCAGCTCTACGGCAGGCGCTGAGGCGGGCGAGGGCGGTACCAGCAATTGCTCGAGGGTTTCCCGATCGACCAGTGGTGACGGGGCCAGGGTGCCGATGCGATCGATCGAATTGCGCAGTTCGCGCACATTGCCAGGCCAGTCTCGTTGGCACAGCAGCTCCAGCGCTGCTGCATCGAAGCGCAGCGGTCGCCGTTGCTGGCGGCAAAAATGCTCGATCAGGTCCGGGATGTCCTCACGGCGCTCGTTCAGTCCCGGCAGTTCGAGCTCGAACACTGACAAGCGGTAGTACAGGTCTTCGCGAAAGCGCTCCTCGGCCACCAGGCGCTTGAGGTCACGGTGGGTGGCTGCCACCACCCTGCCGCGGAAGCGCCGGTTTTCGCTGCTACCAAGCGGCCGGTACTGCCCGGTTTCCAGCACCCGCAGCAGCTTCGGCTGTAGGGTCAGGGGCAGTTCGCCGATCTCATCGAGGAACAGTGTCCCCGCCCCAGCCATCTGCAGGTGGCCCATGCGCTCGCCAACCGCGCCGGTGAACGCGCCGCGGGCATGGCCAAACAGCTCGGACTCGAGCAGTGGCTCGGGTATTGCCCCGCAGTTGAGGTCGATGAATGGTTTGCCCGGCGCGCTCAAGCGGTGCAGTTGCTGGGCGATGACTTCCTTGCCGGCTCCCGTCGGGCCGAAGATCAGTACCGGCCGGTCGCTCTGCGCCACCCGCCGCAGCAAGGCCTGCAGCGCCTGCATGGCGGGCGAACGGCCAGGCACGCCATCCTCGTCGCCCGGGTGCGTGGTGCACAGTGGCTCCATGAGAATCCATCCTCGTTGGGGTGAGCCAGGCAATGAGGTATAGCAGAACGACGCGGCCGCTGCTGGTGTCCGGGCGGCCACCGGTCAGAACGTCGAAAATGCGCGCGACCAGCCCGCCAGAAACGATGGAAGCGGCGGCCGAGGCCACTGTCTGGTTGATGTTGCTTTCGTGCAACGTCCATGCGGGCCGGCCCTTGCTGCGCCCCGCCAGGCCCTGCCACAGGGTGAAACCGACCAGCAAGGCGATGATCGACATGTTGAACGACCAGCCGATCCGAAGGCCCGCGTACACATTCGAGGGCGTCAGCAGAATGCCCAGCGCTACGCCGGTGAGCACCGCCCGCGGGCTCAGGTCACGTTCGATGCGAACCTGGGGAGGGGCGGTAGACGGGGCAGGTCTCATGGCAATCCCTTGTCGGAGTGGTAAGCGCGCTTTGCACAACTGAGCCAGTGATGCCACAAAGGTTCACTGTCGCTTCTGGTTGTGAAAGGTGTCCAGCAACGGCCCGGAAGTGCTAGCGGCTACACCGTCGGGTCTCAAGAAAAGTGCTGCGCACAGGGGCCCGCTCTTGCTGACACTGCCGAATCAAGAGAGATTAGTTAAGTTATCCAAATTCGATAACTTTCCTAATCTTGGTATAAGTCAGGAGTGGGGCAAGCATTCATGGGATGTAGCCTCGCAGAGCCCCATCACCAGCGCTGATGTCGAAACCGCTTCAGAGCAGGCCATTGCCACACTGGATGAGAGCTTCTTCCGGGTGCGCTTTGACCGCCTTACGCTTGCGGAAAAGAAGTACCTGCGTGGCATGGCGGATCTGGGGGCCGGCCCTCATCGTTCTGGTGATATCGCCGCCAGCCTGGCGCGGAAGGTTTCCACGCTCGCACCACTGCGCAGTGCATTGATCGAGAAAGGGATGATCTACAGCCCGAACCACGGTGATACGGCGTTCACTGTGCCGCTTTTCGATGAGTTCATGCGGCGTATCATGCCGGGCGATGATTGGCGGATGGGCTAGCCTGCTTTACGGCGCTGCAAGCCGCAACCACAGGCAACGCTCCTCGGCCGGGACGCAAAAGCGTACCCGGCGCGAGCGCACGCACACCACGGTTCATTTCAGCCCGACCGCCCAAACCGCTTGCGATACTCCGCCGGCGTAACCCCCACATGCTTCACGAACGCCCGCCGCAACGTATCCGCATTGGCAAACCCGCACAGCGCCGCCACCTGCTTCGGTGGCTCTCGCCCAGCCTCCAGCCGCGCCCGCGCAGCATTCACCCGCGCCAGCTCCACCCACGCGGCCGGGGTCATCCCCACATCACTCTGAAACACCCGCGCAAAATGCCTCGGGCTCAGCCCAACCCGCGCAGCCAGGCTGGCAACCCCGTGGTCCACTGCAGGGTTGGCGGCCACGTAACGCTGCAACCCCTGCAATGCCGAACGCCCGACCGGTGATGTCCCACCTTGCCGGCTGAACTGCAGCTGCCCGCCAGGCCGCTTGAAGTACATCACTAGGTGCCCGGCAACCTGCTTGGCAATATCCCGCCCCAGGTCTTCTTCCACCAGGGCCAGCGCCAGGTCCAACCCGGCCGTTACCCCCGCAGCGGTACGCAGGTTGCCGTCATGCACCTGAATGGCATCGGCATCCACCTGCACCCGCGGATAACGCTCGGCCAACGGCTGCGCCACCGCCCAATGGGTGGTCACACGCCGTTCATCCAGCAACCCGGCAGCCGCCAGGGCAAACGCCCCCGTGCACACCGAGCCGTAACGCCGGCAAGCGCCCGCGCGTTGCCGCAGCCAGTCGAGAATGCCGGGGCGCAGGTATTGCTCGGCAGCCTGCGGCGTGCCGGCGACCAGCAGGGTGTCGATGGCTTCCAGGTCTTCGCCGATCCAGCCGTCGGCGACCAGGCGCGTACCGGAAGAGCTCACCAGCGGCCCCGGTTCGCAGGCCAGCAACAGCAGGCGATAGGCTTCACGGCCGGCCTGGCGGTTGGCTTCGGCGAATACATCGAGCGGGCCGCAGGCATCCAGCAGTTGTACGCCGGGCATGGCCAGGATGGCGACCGTGATGGGGGCAGAGGGCATGGTGGCTCCGGGCGTTGCGCCGCAAGTCCGTAATCCGCCGACAATGGCAGTATTTGGCTGTACAAGTCAATTGAGGACATTGGCCCACGACCGCAGACTGGGCTCGTCATCAACCCACCCAGGAGCGACCATGTCCTCATCCATCGCCGGTATCCAGGTGCCCGACAGCACCATGGCTCGGGAAATCACCGAGCTCGTCCGTGACACGGCTTCCCCTTTGCTGTTCCACCACTCCAGCCGGGTGTTCTACTTCGCAGCCCTTGCCGGGCAGCGGCTGGGGCTGCGTTACGACAGTGAACTGCTGTACGCGGGCTGCATGTTCCATGACATGGGCCTGACCCATCAGCACAGCAGCGATTGCTGCCGCTTCGAGGTGGACGGTGCCAATGCGGCGCGCGATTTCCTCCAGCGCCACGGCGTGGACGAGCGCGATGTCGAACGTGTGTGGACGGCGATCGCGCTGCATACCACGCCGGGTATTCCAGAGCATATGCACCCGCTGATCGCTCTGGTGACTGCGGGGGTGGAGACTGATGTGCTGGGGTTGCACCACGAAGGGCTGGAAATTGCCGCACGGGACGCCGTGGTCCAGGCGCACCCGCGTGGGGGAAGGTTCAAGGAGGCGATCATCCAGGCGTTTTACGACGGCATCCGGCACAAGCCGCAGACCACGTTTGGCAACGTGAAGGCGGATGTGATCGCGGACAAGGAGCCTGCATTCCGGCCTGGGAATTTCTGCAGCGTCATTCGGCAGTCCTGCTGGGCGAGCTGAGTAAAGCGGGCTGGTGCTGCCGGTGTTCGCAGGCCCTGGTGCCTGTCAGCTAAACAGATTGGGGTCGCTTTGCGGCCCTTCGCGGGCGTGCCCGCTCCCACAGGTTGCGCATCAGATCAAACCGGTGCTATCGAAGTGGGAGCTGGCTCGTCGAACGCAGAGTCCGCCGCCGAGCGCTCGCGATTCGCCACCCCGAACGGCACATGCACCATCGGCAAGTCCCCCGCCGGCGACTGCAGGTGGCTGCGCTGGTCATCAAAGAACACATGCGGCTTCAGTATCGACAGCACCCTGGGTTTTTCCATCCCGCCCAGAAAGAAGCACTCGTCCGGCGATACGCCCCAGTCCTTCAGCGTCGTCACCACCCGCTCATGCGAAGGGGCATTGCGCGCCGTCACGATGGCAATCCGCAAGATGCGCTTGTACGCCGGGTCTTCGGCCAACTTGCGGTCCTCGAGCATGCGAATCAGCGAAAGCTTGCGGTACAGGTCCGCCAAGGGCCCCGGCGAATGCGGGATCCCCTTGCGCACACGTTCATGCTCCTGAAACTCGTCCAGGTTGTCGTCGCGCTTGTACACGCGCTCGGCCTCGTCATCGGCAATCACCCCGTCAAAGTCGAAGGCCACCCGCAATTCGGTGTCGATCTCGTCATCGTAGATGCGCGTCGGCAGCACCCGCCCGGCCGGGTAGTTGGCGTCGATGGCTTTCTGTACATCTTCCTCGTTGGCACTGAGGAACAGCGAGGCATTGAATGCCGGGATGTACTCGTAGGGCGAGCGGCCCGACATGAATGCCGCGCGGGTGATGTCCAGCTGGTAGTGGTTGATCGAGCGAAACACCCGCAGGCCGGTCTCCGGCGAATTGCGCGACAGCAGCACCACCTCCACCGGCAACTGCTCGGGGAAGGCCTGGTTGATGCTCAGGAAGCGGCGAATGAACGGGAACGCCACGCCCTTGGGGAAGGGTTCGTCCAGGTTCTGCTGCTGGTGCTGACGGTAAGCCTCGACGCCCTCGGTCTGGTAGATGTCGTCCGAGACGGTGAGGTCGAACAGCGCACTCGAAGCAACGCCGATGACCAGTTTCTGTTCGATGGGGTAGGGCATGAAACAACTCCTGCGTGAGCTGAAGGCAAGTGTACCCGTGCGCTGTGACGAAAGCCCTCAGTACCCACAGGCGCTATCGGCATCAGATGAGGATGTAGTCACTACGCACCATCAGCGGCTCATGCGCCCCTTCGACCAGGTGCACGAACTGCCCTGCCACCTGGTCGATCGCCAGGCAGTCGTCGACATCCAGCAAGGCATCGGTATGCGGCTTCAGCCAGTCCGCCTGCATGCGTTGCTTGCCCAGGGCCTTGGCCTCGGTCTTGCTGTGGGCGGTGACCAGCAGGTAGCGGTGCGCCTCGCCGAATACCTCCCGTTCGTAGCCACCGAGGTTGATGAAGTACAGACGCAGGGCACCAGGGGCAGGGGCGTGCGGGCGCAGTTCGATGCGCTGGCCGTCGACACCATGCACTTCCAGCCATGAATCGATGTGCAAACCTTTCGGGCTGCCGAACCAGGCCTGGCGCAACTGCGGGTAGGCCTGTTCGAAGGTGTCGGCCAGGGCGAACACCACATCGTGAACTTCGATCTTGGCGCCGGGGTGGCGGCCTCCGAGCATGACGACGTAAAGCATGGGCGGTCCTTTGCATGGTGGATGTAAAAGTGCGGCATTGTACTGCCAGATCAGCGGATGCCGCATGGATCCAGTGGCCCCTTGTAGGAGCGGCCTTGTGTCGCGAAAGGGCCGCAAAGCGGCCCCTGGATTTCAGCAACTGTGCATAGTCTGTTGGGGCTGCTCTGCAGCCCTTTCGCGACACAAGGCCGCTCCTACAAGGCGCTGGGCATGCCTGACAGTTGCTCCACCAGAAAATCCACGAACACCCGCACCCGCGCCGGCATCGCCGGGCCGCCGACGAACACCGCATGGATCGGCTCGCGATCACCGGGGTTGTACGCCTGCAGCAACGGCACCAGCTGCCCGTTGGCCAGGTCATCGGCCACGGTAAAGGTACCGATGCGCGCCACGCCGGCGCCGAGCCTGGCCAGATGCGCCAGGGCCTCGCCGCTGCTGCATTCGATATTGCCCGTCACCTTCAACGAGAATGCCTGCCCGTCGCGACGGAACGGCCAGTCGGGTGCGGCGCGGCGGAAGTTGAAACGCAGGCAGTTGTGCCGGGCCAGGTCCTCTGGCACAAGCGGGGTACCGCAGCGCGCCAGGTACTCGGGCGAGGCGACGATCACCTGGCCGGTTTCGCCAATGGCACGGGCGCTCAACGAGCTGTCCGGCAGGTGGCCGAAGCGCAGCGCCACATCGGCCTGGCCGCCGAGAATGTCGGCCACTTCGTCGCTGAGGGTAAGGTCGACCAGCACCTGCGGGTAGCGCGCGCTGAACGCCGCCAGCAACGGCACCACGGTCAGCCGGCCATGGCCCAGTGCTGCGCTGACCCGCAAGCGCCCGCGGGGCACACCCTGGTCGGTGATGGCCTCTTCCACTTCGAGCATGTCGGCCAGCACCCGCCGTGCACCGCGCAGATACGCTTCGCCCTCAGGCGTGAGGGTGATCGCCCGGGTGGTACGCAGCAGCAGGCGGGTGCCCAGGCGCTGTTCGGTCCGCGCGAGGATGCGGCTCACCGCCGAAGGCGTCAGGCCCAGCGCGCGGGCGGCGGCGGACAGGCTGCCCTCCTGGGCCACCTTGGCAAATATTTCCATCTCTCCGGATCTTCCACTGAAGTCCATTTGTGCCTCTTGAGCAAAGGTGGTTCGCAAAAATGCAGTCTAGTGCGGCTCAGCTTCGGATCGTAGCATTTGCAGCACAGATAAGGAGCTTGCCATGCGTATCAATCCACCTCTTGTCGCACTCGCCATCGGTGCCTTTGGCATCGGGGTCACCGAGTTCGCCCCCATGGGCATGTTACCCAGCATCGCCACCGATCTTGGCGTCTCCATCCCAGCAGCCGGGCTGTTGGTCAGTGCCTATGCAATCGGTGTGCTGATCGGTGCACCGCTGATGACCCTGGCCACGGTGAAGATCCCGCGGCGTTACCTGCTGATCGGGTTGATGGCCATCTTCACCCTCGGCAACCTGATGTCGGCCCTGGCCAGCGACTATGCCAGCCTGCTGGTCGCCCGTGTGGTCACCTCGCTGAACCACGGTGCGTTCTTCGGCATCGGCTCTATCGTCGCGGCCAGCGTGGTGCCGCCCGAGAAGCGCGCCGGTGCCGTGGCCGCCATGTTCATGGGGTTGACCCTGGCCACCATCGGCGGTGTGCCGCTGGCGACCTGGTTCGGTGAAATGCTGGGGTGGCGTATGGCGTTCTGGGGCATCGCCGGGCTCGGCCTGGTGGCAATGACAACCCTCTGGTACGCACTACCCGATGTGCCGTCGCCCAAGGGTGGCGGGGCCATGGCCGAAATCCGCGTGCTGGGCCGCGGGCCGGTGCTGGCGGCATTGCTGCTGACCGTGGTGGGCTCCAGTGCGATGTTCACGGTATTCACCTACATCGCGCCGATCCTGCAGAGCGAGGCGGCAGCGTCCACTACCTTCGTCACGGCCATGCTGGTGTTGTTCGGTGTCGGCCTGACCTTGGGCAACGTGTGGGGTGGCAAGGCCGCGGACCGCTCGATCGACCGTACCCTGATGCTGTCGCTGGCCGTGCTGATTGCGGTGTTGCTGGTGTTCCCGCTGGTGATGGACTGGCCGCTGCCGACTGCGCTGGCGATCCTGGTGTGGGGCGCTGCCAGCTTTGCCCTGGTGCCGCCGCTGCAAATGCGGGTGATGGAGGCGGCCAACGATGCGCCCAACTTGGCGTCGGCGGTGAATATCGGGGCGTTCAACCTGGGTAACGCGATTGGTGCGGCGCTGGGTGGAGCGGTGATCAATGCCGGGCTTGGGTATTCGGCGGTTTCCCTGGCGGGGGCGGCGATGGCGGTTTTGGGCCTGGTGATGGTGCTGCTGTTCGCTTGGCGGGGGCGGGCGGGGGCTGCGGCGAGTCAAGTTGCTGTGTAACAGGTGGAGATCTTCGGGGGCGCTTTGCGCCCCATCGCGACACAAGGCCGCTCCTACAGGAAACCGCGATTCCTTGTAGGAGCGGCCTTGTGTCGCGATGGGCTGCAAGGCAGCCCCACAGTCTTGCCCATCACGGCGTACCGTTGCGGCCATGCAGGTGATAGGCAGGGCGCTCGCTCAGCCGCTCGTAATAGTCGCGCACGGCCGGCAGGTGCGGGTGCTCGAAGGGCGTTTCGAACCAGCGGTTGACCGACAGGCCAATGGGGATGTCGGCCAAGGTGAACTGGCTGCCGGCCACGTAGGCACCGGTGCTTGCCAGCTGGCGGTCGAGAATGTGCATGTAGCGCGCCCAGTCCGCGCAGCCGGCGGCCAGGGCCTGTGGGTCCTGGTGGGCCGGCGAATGCCTGACCAGCGACATGAACGCGTAGCTCCAGGAACGGTTGAGGTCCGAGGCCTGCCAGTCGATCCACTGGTCGATCCTGGCCCGCGCCTGCGCCTCGCCCGGGTAGAACGCGGTGGCACCATAGCGCGTGGCCAGGTAGCGGATGATGCTGTTGGATTCCCACAGGGTGAAGTCGCCATCCTGGATCACCGGGATCATGGCGTTCGGGTTCAACGCAAGGAATTCGGCGCTGTCCGTGGGCTTGAAGCCCGCCCCCCAGTCTTCGCGCTCGAACGCGACCTCGAACTCGGCGCATGCCCACAGGACTTTTCGCACATTGATGGAGGAGGCTCTGCCCAATATCCGTAGCATGATGTTCATCCTTGTGAGGGGGGATTGATCGTCCGTCACTGCCGCTTGCCGGTCAAGAGCCAGCGGGGTGGCGGAGCGTCCTCTTTGTAGGGTTCTTGTAGTCCATTTCCGAAAGTAAGCCTTTCCACCCCCAAGGTTATTGTGGCGGGGCAGGCAGCGCCCTAGTCTCGGCACGCTCGTAACCCGAGGAAATGGACATGGACAAAGACACTCCGAAAGAAAGCGGCAATCTCAATGTCGTGCGTGCAGCGGGCCGTTTTGGCAACGGCGGTGCCGAACTGGTGCAGATGAACGCGCAATTGCCGATGCGCACGGCATTGATGGAGGCCTCGAGCATCATGGGCTGTATTACCGAACTCACCCGCAAGGCCATCGACCGGCCCGGTGACCGCAAGGCGATGATGCAGGCCACGTACTACCTGGCAGGCATGGCCAAGGCGCTGATCGACGGCCAGTTGCAGCAGTTGCGCCAGGCTCGGGGAGGCGAGCAGGAGCCTTAGTCAGGCTTGCCTGGGGACCATGAACTTGGCACCCTTGGTCAGTTTGAATCTCTGTATCACGACAGAAGGAAGTTCGCATTGAGCTGGGACAAGGTGGGGAAACTCCTCGTAGCCGTGCTGCTTGGCCTGATGGTCCTGCTGGCCGCCTATGGGTTGCTCAGGGGTAACCCGCGCCTGGAGGCATCGCTGACCTATGCCTACCTCACCTATCCCAGCCAGTTCAGCGAACGCATCACCAAAGCCAGTGAACAGCTCAAGTACGAGCAGTTGCAGGGGCGTATCAATGCCATCAGCGAGGGCGGGCTGAGCCACGATCAGGTCGAGCGGCTGATCGAAATGGCCCAGGCGCCGTATGCCCAGCTGTTCGCCAAGCCCTTCGAGGCCGGGTTGGTCGACCACCGTACCGGTCTGCTCATCGAGCTGCGCAACCGTGGTGATGCGCAAGTGCGCCAGGTGAAAATCCGCCTGCCGGCGAAAGGCCTGGTGCAGGTGCGCGATGCAGCTGGCAATGACACCATCGTGGAAACCTCCACCATGCAAGCGGATATCCCCACCATCGAGCCGGGTGGCGTATGCAAGGTATGGGTGTATTTCGATGCAGACTATTCGCAGATCCGCCAGGGCGGGGTCAGCATCAGTCACGCCGATGGCAAGGCTGACATACAGGTTTACCGCGAGGTCATCGGTTTCCCGGCCTGGGTGGCCCGCTACAGCCGCGAGCTGATGATGCTGCTGGGCGTATTGGCGGCCAGCGTTTTGGGCCTGGGGTATGCCTGCCTGTCGCGCCGTAACCCGCACTGAACGCCTCACCAGTAGGAGCAGCCTTGTGCTGCGAAGAGGCCGGTACTGACTGAACATGTGTACCACCTGTACCGGCCTCTTCGCAGCACAAGGCTGCTCCTACAAGGAGTTGTGCAGGCTGTCAGTGAGCCATACTGCGTCCCAGTGTGGATAATCGCCAATCTCTGCTACCAGGCCAGCCCGCAGAGGGTTGGCAACGATGTATCGGGCTACCTTGCGCACATCATCTACCTGGCGCAGCGCTCGGTCATGAAACCCGCGTTGCCAGACTGGGCCCGGGCTCACGCCCGCCTTGCACAGTGCCGTACCAGATCGCGATTTGAACTGTCGCATCAGGCTGCTCAATGTGACGGCACGCAGCTCCACCAGCCAATGCAAGTGGTCAGGCATCAGCACCCAGGCAAGTGAGCGGCAAGCGCCAAGGCGTTCCGTCTGCCTCAGCTCACTGATGACCAGGCGAGCTGTACGAAGATCCTGAAACAGTGGCTTGCGTGCATGGGTGACAGTGGTCAGCAGGTACAGCCTGCCAGGCTCTGAAAAACGCCCCCGACCTAGCCGGTTGGCCTCAGCACGATCCATGTAATCTTCCTCGCATCCGTTCCGTGTGGGATACCTACAATAGAGATCCCAGACGCTACCGACGTTGGCAGATCGTTACCCGTTTTTTCAGTCATACACATTTGTAGGAGCAGCCTTGTGCTGCGAAGAGGCCGGTACGAGCGATACACATGTTTGGTCAGTACCGGCCTCTTCGCAGCACAAGGCTGCTCCTACAGGTCAGTGCCCAATGGCACTGGTAGTCAGTGACTCGCCACGGGGTTGGTGTTCTTGCCGGTCAACAACCACCCTCGTGCAGCGCCAGGCTCTGGCGCAACTGCACGAGCATGGCCTGTCGCAATGCCTGCGGCGCCTGCACGCGGATCGAGCCGGCCTGGGACAGCAGCCAGCCCATCAGCGAGCGGTTGTCGTCGACGGTAGCTACCAGGGTGGCACCACCTTCCGCCTGCAGCGTCAGTTGCATATCTGCCGACAGCGGCGACGCCTCAAGGCGCCGGGCAAGGGCATCATCGACCCAGGCGTGCAACTCGACCTGTTCCGCAGGTGTGAGCGCATCGGGCTGCAGCTGTTGCGCTTCGCCAGGGCTCAGGCCCGCTTGCCAGTACCAGCCGTAGGGCATGCCTTTGCTGTTGCACTGCAGCGGGAACAGTGCCGCGAGTTCGACCAGGTCGCGTTCGACCGTGCGTTTGCTGGTGATATGGCCAACGGTGGTCAGGGCGGCCTGCAACTGGGTGGAACTCATCCCCGGGTGACGGCCTGGCAGCAGCTTGAGCAACTGCCATTGGCGGGCGATGGTGTGGCGGGTAGGGTGGCTGGGCAAAGGGCTCGTCCTTGAAGGCAGGCACGAAGCCTGCCTAAGTAGTGGCGTTTAGCTATTGCTCAGCATACCTTGTAGCAGAATGGGATCCAAGTTTTCGCATTTAGCGTTCAGTCCAGGCGCGTCACCCATTTGCCTGTGCCTTGGCCCTCTTTCAGCTGCCGCAGAGCCTGTGGCAAAGCAGAGAAGGTGAACTCGCGGCGCTGTGGCACCTTCGGGAACCTTGGCCAAGGCCTGCCAGGCGGTCAGGGCGGGGCAGGGCACGGCGGCCGCGGCGGTGTCGCTGAGCGCGCTGTGGATATGCATGACCAGGCTTGCATCGAGCAGGCAGAGCTCGGCAAAACTGCCGTCACGCGCCAGCGATTGGGTGCGGGTCCTTTCGAGACGGGTGTGGGCTGCAAAGCAGCCCCAATTCACTTAGCCGGGGGTTTTCGCCAAGGCTTCCAAGCCACCTTCATAGATGGCCTTGAACAGCGCTTCGGTCGCTTGGTAGCCGGGGTTGAATTCAGATAGCCAGGCTGTCGACCACGCCGCCGTCGACCCGCAGCGCTGCACCGGTGGTGGCGGGCGTGCCCGCGAATGCGTCTGTCAGGCAACACAAAAGATTGACCCTTTCGCAACAGCCCAGTCGCAACCTTTGCTTCCAGATCAAAACTCATTGTCCCGCGCCCATCTTTTTCCCATCCCCACGTCCCCCCGAGAATCCACCCATCCCAACCTTCCACAGGTGATTCTCAAATGCCTCTCGCCTTGTTAGCCCTGACCCTGGCGGCCTTCGCCATCGGCACCACGGAGTTCGTGATCGTCGGCCTCATCCCGACCATCGCCAATGACCTGGCAGTGACACTGCCTTCGGCCGGCCTGCTGGTAAGCCTTTACGCCCTCAGCGTCGCCATCGGCGCGCCCCTGCTCACCGCCATGACCGGTCGCGTCCCGCGCAAGCTGCTGCTGGTCGGCCTGATGGCGCTGTTCACCGCCGGTAACCTGGTAGCCTGGCAGGCGCCCAGCTACGAATCGCTGATCATGGCGCGCATCCTCACCGGCCTGGCCCACGGGGTGTTCTTCTCGGTGGGCTCGATCATCGCCACCAGCCTGGTGCCGAAAGAAAAAGCCGCCAGCGCCATCGCCACCATGTTCAGTGGCATGACCGTGGCCTTCGTCACCGGTATCCCGCTGGGTACCTTCATCGGCCAGCACTTCGGCTGGCGCGTGACCTTCCTGGTGGTGGCTGCCTTCGGCCTGGTGGCGCTGCTCGGCGCACTGCTGTTCGTGCCCAAGCGCATCCAGCACAGCCAGCCGGCACCGCTGCTGCGCCAACTGCGGGTGATGCTGCAACCGCGCCTGCTGCTGGTGTATGCCATGACTGCCGTGGGTTACGGCGGCTCGCTGATCGCCTTTACCTTCCTTGCCCCGATCCTGCAGGACCTCGCCGGCTTCGGCGCCAACAGCGTCGCCCTGGTGCTGCTCGCCTACGGTGTTTCGGTTGCCCTGGGCAACATCTGGGGCGGCCGCCTGGCCGACCGCAAAGGCCCGGTCAAGGCACTGTCGATCATCTTCCTGCTGCTGGCCGTGGTGCTGCTGGCGCTGACCTTCACCGCGCCGCATCCGGTACTGGTGGTAATCACCGTACTGGCCTGGGGCGCGGTGGCCTTCGGCAATGTGCCGGGCCTGCAGGTGTACGTGGTGCAGCAGGCGGAAAAGGTCGCCCCCGACGCAGTCGACGTGGCTGCCGGTTTCAACATCGCCGCATTCAACCTGGGTGTGGCCGGTGGCTCCTGGGGCGGTGCCCAGGTAGTGCAACAGCTCGGCCTCGGCCACACCCCATGGATTGCCGCGCTGGTCACCCTCGGTGCCCTGGCCCTGACCCTGTACAGCGGCCGCCTCGACCGCCGCGTACCTGCCCAGCCACAACCTGTCGTCAGCCGCGCCTGACCCCTGATTCGCCTTACGGAGATGCTCGCAATGGCTCAAGATCCACTGTTCCAACCCCTGCAATTCGGCGCCCTTAACCTGGCCAACCGCGTGCTGATGCCACCGATGACCCGCTCCCGCGCTGCCCAGCCTGGCGATGTACCGACCGCGCTGATGGCCGAGTACTACGCACAACGCGCCAGTGCCGGGCTGATCGTCAGTGAAGGCACCTGGATCTCGCCACTGGGCAAGGGTTACGCCCGCACCCCGGGTATCCACACCCAGGCGCAGATCGACGGCTGGCGCCTGGTCACCGAGGCTGTGCATGCCGCGGGCGGGCGCATGTTCGCCCAGCTCTGGCACGTCGGCCGCCTCAGCCACAGCAGCCTGCTTGGTGGCCAGGCACCGGTGTCGTCCTCGGCGATGCAGGCTGAAGGCGTGAATGTGTTCATCGACAATGCCGACGGCACGCCAGGCTTTGTCCAGGCTTCCAAGCCGCGCGCGTTGAGCGAAGCGGAAATTGCCGAGACCATCGAGCAATACCGCCAGGCTGCGCGCAACGCCATGGCCGCCGGTTTTGATGGTGTCGAGTTGCACGCGGCCAACGGTTACCTGGTCAACCAGTTCCTCGATTCCGGCGCCAACGACCGCACCGACCGCTTCGGCGGTTCGCTGGAAAACCGCCTGCGTTTCCTCGACCTGGTCACCCGTGCGCTGGTCGAAGGTACCGGCGACGCCCAGCGTGTAGGCGTACGCCTGGCGCCGCTGACCACGCTCAATGGCTGTGTCGACGCCGACCCGGTCACCACCTATACCGCAGCGGCCAAGCGCCTGGGTGAAATCGGCATCGGCTACCTGCACATTGCCGAAGCCGACTGGGATGACGCGCCGGACATGCCGGTGGACTTCAAGCAACAGCTGCGGGCGGTGTTCCCCGGGGTGATGGTGTATGCCGGCAAATACACCGGCGAACGTGCACGGCGCGCGCTGGAGGAGGGCTGGGCTGACCTGGTCGGCTTCGGCCGGCCATTCGTGGCCAACCCGGACCTGCCGGCGCGGCTGAAACTGAATGCGCCCCTGGCCGAGCACGAACGTGCCACGCTGTTCGGTGGTGATGCCCATGGCCTGACCGACTATCCGGTCATGGCAACAGCCTGACCCCGACCGCTCCTCATGGAACTGCAAATGACTCATTGAGTTAGCAGGGACCCTGTGGGAGCGGCTTTAGCCGCGAACACCGGCGCAGCCGGTGCCATGCACCGCGTTGGATTCAAAGGGCTGGTCGATCTCCCACAAAGACGGCATTTCGCCTGTCGTGTCTCACCTCTATGCTTGAGCAGTGACGACTTGTTTGTGTCCTATATATGGACCAAAATATGGCTCTCTATTGAGGGTGCAAACATGCAAAACATATTCGCTGACGTGGCCGTAAGCGTGTCGGAACTGAAAAAGAACCCATCCGCGGTGATGACCGGCGCTGCGGGTATGCCCGTCGCCGTGCTCAATCACAACCGCGTGATGGGTTACATGGTGCCGGCCGAACTGTACGAGGCCATGATGGAGCGCTTGGAAGATCTCGAATTGAGCGAACTGGCCAAGTCGAGGTTGGGTGAAAAAGGCGTACCGGTTTCCCTGGATGACCTATAAACTCGAATTCCTGCCTTCGGCACTGAAAGAGTGGGGCAAGCTAGGCCACACCGTGCGCGAACAGATCAAGAAAAAACTCGCCGAGCGCCTGCAGTCACCCAAGGTACAGGCCGACGCGCTGCGTGACCTGCCGAACCACTACAAAATCAAGCTCAAGGCCTCTGGATATCGCCTCGTCTATCGAGTCGAGGAGGAGCGTATCGTTGTAGTGGTGGTATCGGTTGGCAAACGCGAGCGTAGCGAGGTGTATCGATCCGCTCAGAAGCGGTAAACGCCATCATGGCCATCAACCAAACGCCGCACGCTGCCAATGCGCCTCGCTTATGATCGCAATGTTCGCACCCGCTTCCCTGATTTCCACGGCTTTCTTGATCTTCGTGCCATAACTGCTGTGCAGCCACTGCTCGTTGCCAATACTGCCAATGACCAGGTAGTGGGTCTTCTTGTTCACCCCCGCGGCGATTGAACCCCCACGTTCGACTACCAGCGCTTCGCATGCTTTGCGAGGCCCGTAAGCCATTGTGCCGGTAAACAGGAACATGCGGCCTGTCCACTCCAGTGTGGGTTCGGGGTTATCGAGTGGCAGTGAGGTGGGTGAAGAGAATGGGTTGTCGCTGCAGCGCGGCTTGCCGGTGAACTGCTGCAATAGCTCAAGCAGTTCAGCCGACTCGGCAGCATCCAGCATATTGTCCTTGAGCATGTCGCTCAGGCGCCGGTACAGCAAATTGATGACCGGATCCTCAAGATGAACGAGTTGCTGCTCCATCCATCCTTTGAGGAACTCGGCTTCTTGTTGATTGACCTGATTGTCAGCAGTCAGGCCCGCAGCGATTCCAATCAACCCATCAACCGAGCGCTGCGCGATCCGCGCTTCGTGAAAAAAGCGGCTGTTCTGAAATTCCTGATGAAGATCGACCATTCCCTGTTCCTCGTTGCTATTCCATCAGCATCACAGCGTTGGCGTATTTTTCCTGGTCCGGTGTGAACGTTGTCATCATGCCGGTGTGATTACAGGTCAGGGTGAGCTCTGTTCGCGTATCGATGAACAGATCCTCGCCGCGAAGGCCCTGCCATTGCGCCAGGTACTTGAACGAACCGTACTTCATCGGTTTCTTCAATGCGCGATCATGGCCACCTTTCCAACCTAGCACCGGGAGCGCGCCATCGGCGCAGTGCCGGGCAAGTTCTGGCTGGGCCAGAGCCCGCTCACGGCCAATCTCCCAGCAGCGGATCAAGCCCTCGTCGGGCCCCTTCCATGCTTCTTCCCAGGTGATCAAGGGGCGGATGGGGTGATGAATGGGGCGTCGAATGACCCCGGTAGCTCGATCCATGACTGAGATTGTCCGTAATGTTCAGTTGGTCTGGATGCTACTAATTGGCCACTATCGTGTCCAGTGCTCGCCGACCCCAGCTCTGCGTTCAGTCAAGGCTGTGCTGCAACGCCTCGATAAACACCTCTTCCGCGCGGCTGAAGCGCTGCTCCCTGTTCCACAACAGGTGGATATCCACATCGGCAATCCCTTCCTGCGGCGGCAGCTTCCACAACAACCCGGCGCCTACATCCGGCGCTACCACATGCTCGGGCAGGCAACCTATGCCAAACCCGGCAATCACCAGCCGGCGTACCTCCTCAAGGCTTGGTGACGATGCCACGATCCGCCCGGCAAACCCCTGCTGGTCGCGGAAAATGGTCAGGGGCGACAGCATGCCGCCAATCTGGTCACTGGTGAAACTGACGAAGTTCTCGCGCTGCAGATCGCCCTCGTCCTGGCCAAATAATGCGTGGTGCTTGCCACAGAAGAATGCATAGCGCTGGCGCAGGAACAACCGTTGCTCCAGCCGTGGCTGCGCACGCCGGTTAAGGCTGAGGCCCGCCGTGGCGGTTTTTTCCTGCAGGGCGGCAACGATGTCGGAGCTGCGCATCACGTCGATCTCCAGCTCCACCCGCGGGTGCTGGCGGTGGAAGTCGGCGAGGAAGTCGTCGAAGTGTTCGTTGACGAT
Source organism: Pseudomonas sp. s4 (assembly GCF_046764235.1). Lineage (NCBI taxonomy): Bacteria > Pseudomonadati > Pseudomonadota > Gammaproteobacteria > Pseudomonadales > Pseudomonadaceae > Pseudomonas > Pseudomonas sp. s4. The sequence goes on from NZ_CP177209.1 coordinate 2,360,308, forward strand.
ACGGCTGATCATCAGCAGGCGTACCTTGCCCACCAGTTCGTCCGCCGGCTGCTCCAGCAAGCCGCCGATCTGCGACATCTGCCCATAGACCTCGCCAGCCAGCTGGAACAGCTGCTCGCCCATTTCCGTCAGCACGAAGCGCGGCCCGCGGCGGGCGATGAGCTGGCGGCCAAGCTGTTCTTCAAGGCGCTTGAGCGCCTGGCTCACTGCCGGCTGGGTGAGGTGCAGGCGGGCGGCCGCACGGCTGATGGACAGCTCCTGGCCGATGACCCGGAAGGTGCGCAGCAGGTTCCAGTCGAGGCGGTCGTTGAGCAGACGGTCGGGCATGGCAGGGCTCGATAATAAGCAAGGCTAATATTTCGAATAATAAATAGAAAATTGACTAATCATAGCCCCGGGCCGATAAATCGCAGGTATCGAGGCCTGCCGAGTCGGTGTTGGATTCTTCGCGGGCTTGCCCGCTCCCACAGGGTTACCACAAGTTTCGAATGCTGCGCAGTACCTGTGGGAGCGGGCGAGCCCGCGAAGAATCCAACACCGATTCAACAGGTCAAGCGCCACAAGAGCGCCCCCGTGCCCCTGACAACTCCTGCCAGAACAACAAGCAAAGGAGCCCCCATGAAGCCCACCGCTTCCCCCCAGCCACGCCGTGCCGCCGCCGCCGCGTTCATCGGCACCATGATCGAGTGGTACGACTTCTACATCTACGCCACCGCCGCCGCCCTGGTGTTCGGCGCGCTGTTCTTCCCCTCCGACAACAGCCTGTTCAGCACCATGGCCGCGTTCGGCACCTTCGCCGTTGGCTTCTTCGCCCGGCCGCTGGGGGGCATCGTCTTCGGCCACGTGGGCGACCGTATCGGCCGCAAGAAGTCGCTGGTCATCACCTTGCTGATGATGGGCATCGTCACCGTGGGCATCGGCCTGCTGCCGACCTACGCACAAATCGGCGCCACCGCGCCGGTACTGCTGATCCTGCTGCGCATCGTCCAGGGCATTGCCGTGGGCGGTGAGTGGGGCGGGGCGGTGCTGATGGCCGGTGAACATGCACCCAAGGGCCGGCGCAACTTCTTTGCCTCGTTCGCCCAGTTGGGCAGCCCGGCGGGCCTGATCCTGTCGCTGCTGGCCTTTGGCGCGGTCACCCGCCTGCCGGAAGAAGACCTGATGAACTGGGGCTGGCGCGTGCCGTTCCTGGCCAGCGCGCTGTTGCTGCTGGTGGGCCTGGCGATTCGCCTGGGGGTGAATGAGTCGCCCGAGTTCATCGCCAGCCGCGAGCAGGCGGAAAAGGCCCGGCGCAAGGAGCAGGCCCCGGTATTCGAAGTGCTTCGCACGGCCTGGCGCCCGCTGTTGCTATGCATCGGTGCCAATACCTTGGGTATTGCCGGGGTCTACTTTACCAACACCTTCATGATCAGCTACACCACCACGCAATTGCACCTGGAGCGCTCCTTGATCCTGGAGTGCCTGTTCTTCGTGGCGATCATCCAGTTCTGCGTGCAGCCGTTGGCCGCCTGGCTATCGGAAAAGATCGGCGCCACCCGCTTCCTGGCCCTGGTCGCGTTGCTGGCGATGGCCTCGCCTTACCCGATGTTCGTGCTGGTCAGCTCTGGCCAGGGCCCGTTGATCGTGCTCGGCATCGCCCTGGCCGCAGCGTGCATGGCGTCGTTCTACGCGGTGATCGCCGGCTATGTCAGCGGCATGTTCGACACCCGCGTGCGCTACACCGCCATATCCCTGGCCTACCAGATCTGCGGCGCCATCGCCGGCGGCCTGACCCCGCTGATCGGTACGTGGCTGGCCCACACCTTCACCGGCCAATGGTGGCCGATGGCGGTGTTCTACACCCTGATCGCAACCATTTCGCTGGTCTGCGTGCTCGCCCTGGCGCGCCAGTACGCCCGCAGCCAGCGCCTGGAACTGGCCTGATCGAACCGCTTTTTTCTGGAGTACCCGCACATGTTGAAAAGCAATGGCGAACGCCTGTGGGCGAGCCTGATGGCCATGGCCGAAATCGGTGCCACTGCCCGTGGCGGCAGCTGCCGCCTGGCCCTGAGCGACGAGGACAAGGCTGGCCGTGAACTGTTCAGCCACTGGTGCCGCGAAGCCGGCCTGACGCTGACTGTGGATGCCATCGGCAACCTGTTCGCCCGCCGCACTGGCAGCGACCCCGATGCAGCGCCGGTGATGATGGGCAGCCACCTCGACACCCAACCTGAGGGCGGCCGTTTCGATGGCGTCTACGGTGTGCTGGCAGGCCTTGAAGTGGTGCGCCGGCTCAATGACCTGAACATCCAGACGCGCAAGCCGCTGGAAATCGCCGTATGGACCAACGAGGAGGGCGCCCGCTTCACCCCGGCCATGTTCGGTTCGGCGGTGTTCACCGGTACCCTGGCGCTGGACGAAGCGCTGGCCATTCGCGACGCCGATGGCATCAGCGTCGCCGACGAACTGCAACGCACCGGTTACGCCGGCCGGCGCCCGCTGGGCGGCCAGGTCGATGCCTATTTCGAGGCGCATATCGAGCAAGGTCCGATCCTTGAAGACAACGCCAAGGCCATTGGCGTGGTCAGCGGCGGGCAGGCTATCCGATGGCTCGACGTCACGGTCGAAGGCATGGCCGCGCACGCCGGTACCACGCCGATGCCACTGCGCAAGGATGCCCTGTATGGCACCGCGCGGATGATCCAGGCAGTCGAGCAACTGGCTGCCGATTTTGCCCCTGAAGGCCTGACCACGGTGGGTGAACTGTCCATCGCCAAGTCCTCGCGCAACACCATTCCGGGGCTGCTGCAGTTCACAGTCGACCTGCGTCATCACCGAGACGAAGCCATCGAGGCGATGGAACGCGAGCTGACGTTGAAGCTGCAAGCCATCGCCAATCAACGCGGGTTGCAGGTGCGTATCGAGCGCCACTGGACAAGCCCGGCCACGCCATTCGATGCCGATTGCGTAGCCGCCGTGCAGCAGGCGGTGGATGGCCTGGGCTATGCCCAGCAGTCGATCGTCAGCGGTGCCGGCCACGACGCCATCCTGCTGGCCCGCTACTGCCCGACCGCCATGGTGTTCATCCCCTGTGTCGGCGGCTTGAGCCACAACGAAGCCGAAGACGTGTTGCCCGACGACGCCCGCCAGGGTGCCGATGTACTGCTCAATGCCGTGCTGGCCCGCGCGGGCATTGTCGAACAAGGAGAAGCCTGATGCGTTGCTACTTCCACCCCGAACAACTGCTGCACCACCCACGCAGCTACTACTCGCGCGGCGCCATGCGCACCCCGCAGGAAGTCCCCGAGCGTGCCCAGCGCCTGCTGCAGGCGGCCAAGGATCTGGGCTTCGACATCCGTCAGCCTGAGGACGCCGGCCTCGAGCCGCTCAAGGCAGTGCATGGCGAGGCCTACCTGGCCTTCCTCGAAGAGGCCCATGCGCGCTGGAAGGAAGTGCCCGAGGACTGGGGCGACGAGGTCATGTCCAACATCTTCGTGCGTGAACCCAACGCCTTGCGCGGCATCCTCGCCCAGGCCGGGCGCTACCTGGCTGACGGCAGCTGCCCTGTAGGCGAACACACCTGGCGCTCGGCCTATTGGTCTGCGCAAAGCGCAGTGGCCGGTGCCAAGGCCATTCTCGACGGCGAGCCGGCGGCCTATGCCCTGTGCCGACCGCCAGGCCACCATGCGCGCTTCGATGCGGCCGGTGGTTTCTGTTACCTCAACAACGCCGCTGTCGCTGCCCAGGCCTTGCGCAGCCGCTACAGCCGCGTGGCCATCCTCGATACCGACATGCACCACGGGCAGGGGATTCAGGAAATCTTCTACGACCGCCGGGATGTGCTGTATGTGTCGGTGCATGGCGACCCCACCAACTTCTACCCGGGTGTGGCCGGGTTCGCGGACGAGCGTGGCAGCGGTGCGGGGGAGGGGTACAACCTCAACTTGCCGATGGCGCATGGGGCTAGCGAAGCGGACTTCATGGGCCAGCTGGAGGTTGCGCTGGCTGCAGTGAAGGACTTCGGCGCCGAGGTGCTGGTGTTGTCGCTGGGGTTCGATATCTACGAACTCGACCCGCAGAGCAAGGTGGCGGTGACGACTGAAGGGTTTGCGGTATTGGGCGAGCGGATTCGGGCGATGCGCTTGCCGTGCCTGATCGTGCAGGAAGGGGGGTATCACCTGGAGAGCCTGGAGGCGAATGCGCAGGCGTTTTTTGCCGACAAGGCGGACTGGCGATAACGTAGTGTCGGGGCTGACAGGTGCTTGCCTTGACAGTTTCAGCGCCTATGAGATCGAGCGCCGCCCGCGCGGCGCTTCGCGGGACAAGCCCGCTCCCACATCTGTTTCGGGCCAATTACTCCTGCGCCAGATAGGTTGCAGCCTTGGGGCATGGCTGAAGATCGATGAAGAGCAGTCGCGCCCCCTCGATATCGAATGGAACAAACAAGGCGGACACAGGTGCCCTCACAGGAGTGACTGGCCCGAAACAGATGTGGGAGCGGGCTTGTCCCGCGAAGCGCCGCGCGGGCGGCGCTCGATCTCATAGGCGCTGAAGGTGTTGTGGCGAACACCCCGCAGCCCGTTACACCCCACCCCGCCGCACATGCTTCACCAACACCTTCTCCAGCAACTCCCACATCGCCGGCTCGGTACTGAACGCCACGTTGAACCGCATCCAGCCGGTCGCTTTGGCATCGACCATGAACAACTGCCCAGGCCCCAACATGATGCCTTTCTCCAACGCATCATCCAGCAACGCCGCGCTGTCCGGAATCGCTGGGTGGCGGGTCCAGATATACATCCCTTCATCCGACTCGATGAACAGCTCGAAGCCCAGCCGATGCAGATGCCGGCCAACTTCCTGGTGCGCCTCGGCCAGCCGCTGGCGCAGGCGCTTGAGGTGCTTGCGCCAGCGCCCGTCGATGATCGCGGCATACACCACACGCTCCATAACCTGCGAGGTGGTCAGGCCAGAGCGCATTTTCAGGTGCAGCAGCTTCTGCATCAGCTCGGGGTTGGCCAGCATGTAGCCGACCCGCACATTGGGCGAAATGCTCTTGGAGTAGCTGCCCACGTACACCACCTGCTGCAGGTGGTCGAGGCTGGCCAGGCACGGCTGCGGTTCGGCGACCATGTCGGCGTACAGGTTGTTCTCCACCAGGCGGAAGCCGTGCTGGCTGGCCAGTTGCAGCAGGCGGTGCAGCTGCGGCAGCGGCGTGCGCGAGCAGGTCGGGCTGTGCAGGTGCGGCTGGGTGAAGAATGCAGTGGGGCGGTGATGGGTGAGCAACTGCTCCAGCTGGTTCAGGTCGTAGCCGGCCGGTGTGCGCGGCACGCCGACCAGAGTCGCGCCCTGGGTACGCAGGATGCTCATCAGGTTGGGGTAACCGGGGTCGTCCACCAGCACCACGTCGCCCGGGCGTACCAGGGTGCGCGCGGCCAGGTCCAGGGCCTGGCTGGCGCCATGGGTAAGCATCAGCTGCGCCGGGTTGGCGACGATCGACAGTTCCTGCTGCAGGTTCTGTGCGGTCAGTGCACGCAGCTCCATCAGGCCCATGGGGTCGCCGTAGCCCGACAGCTCCAGCGGGCTGCCGGCCACCTGGCGCAGGCCGCGGCGCAGGCCGTCTTCGTACATCCAGTCGTTGGGCAGCCAGCCGCAGCCAGGCTTGAACGGCAGCTGGCGGATTTCGAAGATCTGCTGCAGGTACCACTCGGAGTTGAACGTTGGTCGACTGGTGTCGGCCTCGGCGTTGTGCGGGTCGAGCAATTCGCCCGCCGCGCGGTTGACGAAGAACCCCGCATTGCCCCGGCTCACCAGCAGGCCCTGGGCGACCAGACGGTCGTAGGCCTCGACCACGGTGAAGGTGCTCACCGAATAGCTCGCGGCAAAGGCGCGGATCGAGGGGACCTTGGCGCCTGGCTTGAGGGTCTGGTTGTCGATCAGCTCGCGCAGCCCGTCGATGATCTGGTTCACCAGCGGGGTCGAGGAGTCTGGATGTAATTCGAACATTTGGGCCTTCAGGTTGCGTATCGCCCGGCGTTTGCAAGGTGTATTGCATGGGCGACCTGTACAGTGCAGTGCGAGTTTCATGCCACTGTGCATGGCTCTCTGCGTCGGACATTTTTACATTAGGTGTCAGATATCGCCACCTAAAGCATGTTCAGTTCGCTCCAGGCGCCTGCCTTGGGGCGCGTCAGCAGGCCGCCATGGAAGGCCTGCGTGTGTTCGCTCACACCATCCTGCGCGCATTAGCACTGATGTACGTGAAACCGCCAGCCATCGGGGTTTCACAGTTTTCCTTGGATAAAAAGAAGCACGGGGTACACAACTGATGGACGCAACATCCACAACCACCACCGCGAAAAGCGGGCATGAGAGCAAGCTCAGTGCCTCGCTCAAGTCGCGCCACCTGACGATGATGTCGATCGCCGGGGTTATCGGCGGCGCCTTGTTCGTCGGTTCCGGCAGCGTGATTCACAGCGCCGGCCCAGCTGCTGTGCTGGCCTACCTGGCAGGCGGCATCCTGGTGGTACTGATCATGCGCATGCTGGGTGAAATGGCGACTTCCTCGCCAGACACCGGTTCGTTCTCCACCTACGCCGATCGCGCCATCGGCCGTTGGGCCGGTTTCACCATCGGCTGGCTGTACTGGTGGTACTGGGTCATCCTCATGGCCTGGGAAGCTTATGTGGCGGGCAAGATCCTGCATGGTTTCTTCCCCGACGTCAGCGTCAACGTGTTCGTGCTGGCCACGACCCTGTTGCTGATCACCGTCAACTTCTTCAACGTCAAGCACTACGGTGAGTTCGAGTTCTGGTTCGCCTTGATCAAGGTGATCGCGATCGTCTGCTTCCTGATCGTGTGTACCGCTGCCGTGCTGAACATCTGGCAGTTCGGTGAAGTACGTGGCATCAGCCACCTCACCGCCGAAGGCTTCATGCCCAACGGCATCACCACAGTGATCGGTGCCTTGCTCGGGGTGATGTTCGCCTTCCTCGGCGCGGAAATCGTCACCATCGCCGCTTCCGAAGCCAAGGACCCGGCCGCGCAGATCGTCAAGGCGACCAACTCGGTGGTCTGGCGTGTGTGCCTGTTCTACGTGGGTTCGATCTTCCTGATCGTCTGCCTGGTACCGTGGAACGACCCGCACCTGGGCGTTTCCGGCTATGGCGCCTACCGCCGCACCCTGGAGCTGCTGGGCGTGCCATATGCCGAGCTGCTGATGAACTTCGTGGTGCTGACCTCGGTGAGCAGCTGCCTGATCTCGGGCCACTACACCGCTTCGCGCATGCTGTTCTCCCTGGCCCAGCGTGGCGACGCGCCGTCGTTCTTCAAGATCACCCGCGCCGGCACCGGTGTACCGGTGTACGCGATCATGGGTTCGTGCGCCGTGGCCGTGGTGTGTGCGCTGATCAACTTCAGCGAGACCCTGCGCCCGAAAGACGTGCTGGAAACCCTGATGAACACCACCGGCATGATTGCCCTGCTGGTGTACCTGGTGATTGCTTTCTCGCAGCTGCGCATGCGCCGCAAGCTGGTTGCCGAAGGCAAGGAAGTACGCCTGAAGATGTGGCTGTTCCCATGGCTGACCTACCTGGTGATCGCGTTCATCGTGGCCGCCCTGGTAACCATGGCCTTCATGCCTGACTACCAGATCCTGGTGATTTCCACCGGTATCGCCGCGGCAATCGTGGTGGCGATGGGTGTAGTGCACCAGATCCGTACTGGCAAGCAGCACTAAGCGTCACTCGCTTCTCGAAACGGCCGGCTCCCTGGGGGACCCGGCCGTTTTGCGTTATTGGGCCAGGGGTATATGGCCGCCTGTTACATGGCATATGCTGAACACATTGCCCGCCCAAAGGAGCTTCACATGGCCTGGTCCGCCACCCAGTATTCGCAATTCGAAGACGAGCGTACCCGCGCGGTGCGTGACCTGCTGGCCGCTGTACCGGCACGCCCTGTACGCCACGCCACCGACCTGGGCTGTGGCCCTGGCAATTCCACCGAGGTGCTGCTGCAACGTTACCCGGATGCCCAGGTGACGGCCCTGGACAGCGACCCGGACATGATCGACAAGGCCCGCGAGCGCAAACGGCTGTGCATCCCCCGCGTGCGCACAGTCATCGCTGACATTGCCGGCTGGTCCGCCCCCGAGCCGCAGGACCTGATCCTGGCCAATGCCTCGCTGCAATGGGTACCCGACCACGCCTCGCTGTACCCGCACCTGGTGCGCCAGCTGAGCGAAGGTGCCAGCCTGGCCGTGCAGACCCCGGACAACCTCGATGAGCCGGCCCACCGGCAACTGCGCGAAATCGCCAGCCAGGGACCTTGGGCGGCGAAGTTCGCTGATTTCCAGCTGCCGCCACGGCACAGCGCGGCGTTCTACTACGACCTGCTCAGCCCGCTGTGTGCACGGGTGGATGTGTGGCGCACCACTTACCACCACCCGTTGGCCGGTGGCGCAGAAGCCGTGGTGGAATGGTTCAAGGGTTCGGCCTTGCGACCGTACCTGGCGCGGTTGGATCCCCAGGAGCAGACGGATTTCCTGCAGATGTACCTGCAGGCGATGCAACGCGACTACCCGCCGGCCACCGATGGCAAGGTGCTGTTGCCGTTCCCGCGGCTGTTCGTGATCGCTACCCGCTAGGGCGGCGCCAGCGCCAGGCCACGTAACCGTAGACGCCGAGGTTGAGCAGCAGCACGAAAGTGCCCAGCAGCAGCTGGATGTGTGGAGTCAGCCCGGCGGGGTAGATCAACGGCCAGATATAGTGCTCGACGAAGCCGCCCTGGTAGCCCGCGTCACCAGCCGCGTTGCGCATGCGGTTTTCCCAGGTGGTCAGCGGGCAGCCCAGGTGCAGGCACTCCACCGCCAGGCCCCAGGCCAGCACCGGCAGGTGCAGCAGCAGGGCAGGGCGCCAACGCAGTACCAGCAGGCCGCCGAACAGCACCAGCAGGATGAAGAGCAGGTGCAGCAGGACCAGGGTGTCGGCGGCAAGGCGGTAGAGCATGGGTTGTGTGCCGAGGGTTGAGGTTATCCCAGCATAGTTGGGTTGCCTGTGCTGGCCTTTTCGCGGGCTTGCCCGCTCCCACAGGATCACCACAGGTTTTGAATTCTGTGCAGTGCCTGTGGGAGCGGGCGAGCCCGCGAAGAGGCCGGCACAGGCTTACAACCCTTCCTCCACCATCTGCAGGAAGGTCGCCACCACCCGCCGCGTGCGCTGCTCGCTCAGGCACACCAGTGTCTCGGTCAGGTGCCGCTGGCAATCGACGATCGGCAACGCGCACACCCGCGCATCCGCACCAAACTCAGCCGCCGACACCACCCCCACACCAATCCCCACCACCACCGCTTCCCGCGCCGCTTCCCGGCCTTCCACCTGGATCGCCGGGCGAATCCGCAGCCCGGCCCGTTGCATTTCTTCTTCCAGCGTCTGCCGCGTCACCGACCCGGGCTCGCGCAGTACCAGCGGTGTATCGTCCAGGTCCGCCAGGCTGATCGCGCCGCGGCTGGCCCAGGAGTGCTGGTGCGAGACAAACGCCACCATCGGGTCGCGGCGCAGCGGCAGGCAGTGCAGCCGCTCATCGTCGACGTCCCGCCCCAGCAGGGCCAGGTCGGCTTGGTAGCTAAACAGCCGGGCCAGCGACTCGTCGGTGTTGCCGGTCTCGATCTTGACCTGGATGCCCGGGTAGCGCTGGCAGAAGCGGGCGATCTGCGGCAGCACGTGCACCGGCGCGTCCACCGCCAGCACCAGGCTGCCGGTGTGCAGCGCACGCGAATCCTGCAGCAGTTCATGGGCCTCGGCCTCGCAGGCGAACAGGCGCTGGCTGATGCCCAGCAGGCGTTCGCCGAGGTCGGTGAGCTGCACCGAACGCTTGTTGCGGTGGAACAGCAAGACGCCGAAGCGCTCCTCCAGTTTGCGCACCTGGTCCGACACCGCGGGCTGGGTAAGAAACAGCTTTTCGGCGGCGCGGGTAAAGCTGCCGTGCACCGCGACGGCGTGGAAGGCCTTGAGTTGTGCGTGGGAAACCGACATGACGACCTCAGTAACAAGCTGGGCTTATGTGTGAAATACGATAAATCGATTTTATTTATCTTAGCGCAACTGTTTCCATGCATGTCAGCCCGACGCTGGCACCACAAGTGCCGCCAGGGCCATGGCACCCAAACGGCGCCATCTGACCCGATGACAGCCTCGTCATCGCTGTGCGTAACACAAGAACAAGACAGGCGTTTCTTCACATTCTGCCGGCACACTCAAGCAAGAGGTCAGACTTACATGAACCAATCCCTAGCCGCGTTCAAACGCTGGCGTATCCAGATTTTCGCCATTACCTGGCTGGCCTACGCCGCCTTCTACTTCACCCGCAAGGCCTTCTCGGTGGCCAAGCTGGGCATCGGTGAAGACCCCGACTTCATGCTCGACAAGGCCGCCATGGCCAACCTCGACGCCATCTACCTGGCCGCCTACGCCGTGGGCCAGTTCACCTGGGGCATGCTTGCCGACCGCTTTGGCCCACGCGTGGTGGTGCTCGGCGGCCTGCTGATTTCTGCTGTTGCGGCGGTGGTAATGGGCAGTTACGCCACATTCCCGATCTTCGCCACCTGCATGCTGGTGCAGGGCCTGGCGCAATCCACCGGCTGGGCCGGGTTGTGCAAGAACATCGGCAGCTTCTTCCCGGCGTCGCAGCGTGGGCGGGTGCTGGGCCTGTGGAGTTCCTGCTATGCCTTCGGCGGCCTGGTGGCCTCGCCGTTCGCCGGCTGGTGGGCCTACACCCTGGTCGGTACCTGGCACGCGGCATTCTTCTCCAGTGCCGCGGTGGTGGCACTGGTGGCCGTGCTGTTCTTCTTCCTGCAGCGCAACAAGCCTGAAGACGTCGGCCTGCCGGCGGTGGAGCCCGAGCCGCAGAGCATGGCCCCGGCCGGCAACCTGTGCAGTGTGTGGGCGCCCCTGAAGGAGATCATGCGCAACCGCACGGTGCTGACCCTGGGGCTGGCGTACTTCCTGTTGAAACCGGCGCGCTACGCCATCCTGCTGTGGGGGCCGGTGATCGTCTTCGAGCAGATGCCCTCGGTGGGCAAGGTGGGGGCAGCGATCATCCCGACAGCCTTCGAACTGGCCGGGCTGCTCGGCCCGATCATCATCGGCCTTGCCTCCGACAAGCTGTTCGGCGCCCGGCGCATGCCGGCCTGTGTCATCAGCCTGGTGCTGCTGACCGTGGCGCTGGCGGCATTCATGGCGGCCATGCACACCGGCAGCGTGATCCTGGTGGTGGCCCTGCTGTTCGTCATGGGCCTGACCCTGTACGGGCCAGACTCGATGATCAGCGGTGCTGCGGCCATCGACTTCGGCACCGCCAAGGCCGGTGCCACCGCAGCAGGCTTCGTCAACGGCTGCGGCTCGGTGGGGGCGGTGCTGGGCGGGCTGCTGCCGGGATACTTCGATGGCGTCACGGTGTTCATCGTGTTTGCCGGCTGCGCGCTGTTCTCGGCGCTGGTGCTGCTGCCGCACTGGAACAGCCGCCCGGCCAGCGCTGCGCAAAGCACCGACGTGGCACCGAATACCAGCATGGCAATCAAGCCATTGCGTACCTGAAAGGAAAGCGAGCGAATGAGACCCTTCTGGCTGCAACAGGCCCTGGATTCGGCGCAAGAGGCGGTGTGCCCGCCGCTGCAAGGCGATGCCCGTTGCGATGTATGCATCGTCGGCGGCGGCTATACCGGCCTGTGGACCGCACTGATGCTCAAGGAAGCGGTGCCGGCCCTGGATATCGTGCTGATCGAGGCCGATATCTGCGGTGCCGGTGCCAGTGGCCGCAATGGTGGCTGTGCGTTGTCGTGGTCGGCGAAGTACTTCACCCTCGAGCGGCTGTTCGGGGTGGCCGAGGCGGTGCGCCTGGTGCGTGAGTCGGAGCGCAGCATCGGTGAGATCGGCGCGTTCTGCTCGGCCAATGGCATCGACTGCGACTACCGCCTGGATGGCACGCTGTACACCGCCACCAACGCCGCGCAGGTCGGCGCCACCGACGCGGTGATCGCCGCGCTGGAGCAAAAGGGGATCAATTCGTTTCGCCGCCTGCCGCTGCCGCAGGTGCAGCGTCTGGCGGGTTCGGCGCGGCACCTGGAAGGCTGGTTCTCGCCGGCCGCGGCCACGGTGCAGCCGGGCAAGCTGGTGCGCGGCCTGCGCCGGGTGGCCTTGCAGCGCGGCGTGCGCATCCATGAGGGCACCGCCATGACCGGCCTGGAGCACGGCGCCCCGGTGCAGGTGCGCACGGCCCATGGCACGGTGCGCGCCGACCGCGTGGTATTGGGCCTGAATGCCTGGATGGCGCGGGCTTTCCCGCAGTTCGAACGCAGCGTGGCGATTGTTTCCAGCGACATGGTGATCACCGAACCTTGCCCCGAGCTGTTGCACCAGGTCGGCCTGGACAGCGGCATCAGCGTGCTTGATTCGCGGATTTTCGTGCATTACTACCACAACACCTCCGATGGTCGGCTGATGCTCGGCAAGGGCGGCAATACCTTCGCCTATGGCGGGCGCATGCTGCCAGTGTTCGACCAGCCGTCGCCGTACCGGCCGCTGCTGCGTGAAAGCCTGGGCGGGTTTTTCCCGGCGCTGGCCGAGGTGCCGCTGGCGGCCAGCTGGAACGGGCCGTCCGACCGCTCGGTGACCGGTTTGCCGTTCTTTGGCCGGCTGGACGGGCAGGGCAACGTGTTCTACGGCTTTGGTTACTCCGGCAGCGGCGTCGGGCCGTGCCACATGGGCGGGCAGATTCTGTCGTCGCTGGCACTGGGGCTGGACAACCCATGGACCCGTTCGCCGCTGGTCAAGGGGCCGCTGGGGCTGTTCCCGCCCGAGCCGATCCGCTACCTGGGTTCGCTGATGGTGCGCAATGCCATCCGCCGCAAGGAGCGGGCCGAGGACCGTGGGCTGCGGCCGCGCAGGCTGGATGTGCGTCTGGCGCGGTTTGCCGCGGCGGCGGGCAAGGCCGATAAAGGCTGATATTTTGGGGGCGCTTCGCACCCCTGTCGCGACACAAGGCCGCTCCTACAGGGGGACGCGCAAGCCCAGATTGGCGCGCTTCTTCTGTAGGAGCGGCCTTGTGTCGCGATAGGGTCGCGAAGCGGCCCCAGCGATTTCTTGTCGAACACAGGCCAGAGGGCGTATAAACTGCACCCACTTTTGGCCGGTCGCTTCCTGAACCGGCCGCTGAAACAAGAGAGTCGACATGGGCGCACAGTGGAAAGCCAAACATAAAGAAGCCGCGGCCAACGCCAAAGGCAAGATCATGGGCAAGCTGTCCAAAGAGATCCAGATCGCCGCCAAGTCCGGCGCCGACCCGGACATGAACCCACGCCTGCGCCTGGCCATCGAGCAGGCCAAGAAGGCCTCGATGACCCGCGAGACCCTGGAGCGCGCAATCCGCAAGGGCGCGGGCCTGGACGGCGATGCCGTGCAGTACTCGGCGGTAAGCTACGAAGGTTTCGCCCCGCACCAGGTGCCGCTGATCGTCGAGTGCCTGACCGACAACGTCAACCGCACCGTCGCGCAGATCCGCGTGCTGTTCCGCAAGGGCCAGCTGGGTGCCAGCGGTTCGGTGGCCTGGGACTTCAACCATGTCGGCCTGATCGAAGCCACCCCGAACGGCGACGCCGACCCGGAAATGGCGGCCATCGAAGCCGGCGCCCAGGACTTCGAGGAAGGTGACGAAGAGGGTTCGACCCTGTTCATCACCGACACCACCGACCTTGACGCCGTGCAGAAGGCCCTGCCGGAGCACGGCTTCACCGTGACCTCGGCGAAGATCGGCTACACCCCGAAGAACCCGGTGAGCGCGGCCAGCCTGAGTGCCGAGGCGCTGGCCGAGGTGGAAGCGTTCCTCGAGGCGATCGACGAGAACGATGACGTGCAGAACGTTTATGTTGGCCTGACTGACTGATCTGCTTCTCTGGGGCCGCTTTGCGGCCCAATCGCCGGCAAGCCAGCTCCCACAGGTACAGCACAAGCCCCGATGGTTGTGGTGACCCTGTGGGAGCTGGCTTGCCGGCGATTGGGCCGGTCGATCCTTTAGAAGGGAGCCTGTATGAACCCCGCTTTCGCCTCCCTCAGCCTCGCCCACCTGCGCACCCTCGACCACCTGCTGCAGCTGAAGAACCTCAGCCACGCCGCCGAGCGCCTCGGCGTCAGCCAGTCCGCACTTAGCCGCCAGCTGGCCCACCTGCGCGAAGCCTTCGACGACCCCTTGTTGGTACGCCAGGGCCGCGGTTACGTACTCAGCGAACACGCCGAAGCCCTGGTCGAACCCCTGCGTCAGGTTCTCGAGGAGCTGCACGCCCTGCGCCAGCCCGCGGTGTTCGACCCGGCGCGTTGCGAGCGGCGCTTCTGTCTGGCCGCGTCGGACTATGTGGCCGAGCACATGCTGCCGCTGCTGGTGGCGGCGCTGGAGCGCGAGGCGCCGGGTGTATCGCTGGAGTACCGCACCTGGCAGGCCGGCCAGTACGCCTTGCTGGCCAGCGGCGAGATCGACCTTGCCACCACCTTGTTCGACGAGTCGCCACCCAACCTGCACGGTCGGCTGTTGGGGGAGGACCGGGCAGTGTGCCTGATGCGCCACGACCACCCGCTGGCTGCCCACGGTGCGCTCAGCCAGGCCGACTACCTGGCGCACAAGCATGTGCGTATTTCCGGCGGAGGCGACAAGGACAGCTTCATCGACCGCCACTTGCGCGCCCAGGGCCTGCAACGGCAGGTCAGCCTGGAAGTGCCGTTCTTCTCGGCCACCGTGCAGGTGATTGCCAACAGCCAGGCGCTGGCCACCGTGCCCGAGCACATCGCCCGGCAGCTGTGCCGCCTGCATGACCTGGCCTGGCGGCCGCTGGGTTTCATCGACCACAGCCAGCGCTACTGGGTGGTGTGGCACCAGCGCCTGCAGGCCTCGGCCGAACACCGCTGGTTGCGCAACCGGGTGTTCGAGTTGTGGCGCCAGTCGCAGTTCGGTGTGCAGGGTGGGCATGCGGGTTTGCCATAGCAGGTATGCGCGAAGCGGGGTTATTCACTTCGGGACAGGTGCCTAGACTGGGGGCATTGTGCTGCCTGCGCTGGCCTCTTCGCGGGCACAGGCAGCGAAAAACCCCACAGGAGACCCCAGGTGACCCCCGAACAATTCCGCCAGTACGGCCACCAACTGATCGACCTGATCGCCGACTACCGCCAATCCGTCGGCGAGCGCCCGGTCATGGCCCAGGTCGAGCCCGGCTATCTCAAGGCTGCGTTGCCTGCACAGGCCCCCCGGCAAGGCGAGCCTTTCGCAGCGATCCTTGACGACGTCAACCAGTTGGTCATGCCCGGCCTGTCCCATTGGCAGCACCCGGACTTCTACGGCTACTTCCCCTCCAATGGCACCCTGTCGTCGGTCCTCGGTGACTTCCTCAGCACTGGCCTGGGCGTGCTGGGCCTTTCGTGGCAGTCCAGCCCGGCCCTGAGCGAGCTGGAGGAAACCACCCTCGACTGGCTGCGTCAGCTGCTCGGCCTGTCTGGCCAATGGAGCGGGGTGATCCAGGACACCGCATCCACCAGCACCCTGGTGGCGCTGATCTGCGCACGGGAACGCGCCAGCGACTACGCACTGGTACGCGGCGGCCTGCAAGCCCAGGCCAAGCCGCTGATCGTCTATGTCAGCGCCCATGCCCACAGCTCGGTGGACAAAGCCGCATTGCTGGCCGGTTTTGGCCGCGACAACATACGCCTGATCCCGACCGACGAACGCTATGCGCTGCGCCCTGAGGCATTGCAGGCGGCGATCGAGCAGGACCTTGCCGCTGGCAACCAGCCTTGCGCGGTGGTCGCGACCACCGGCACCACCGCCACCACGGCCCTCGACCCACTGCGGCCTATCGGCGAGATTGCCCAGGCCCATGGCCTGTGGCTGCACGTGGACTCGGCCATGGCGGGCTCTGCGATGATCCTGCCGGAATGCCGCTGGATGTGGGACGGCATCGAGCTGGCCGATTCGCTGGTGGTCAACGCGCACAAGTGGCTGGGCGTGGCCTTCGATTGCTCGATCTACTACGTGCGCGACCCGCAGCACCTGATCCGGGTCATGAGCACCAACCCCAGCTACCTGCAGTCGGCGGTGGATGGCGAGGTGAAGAACCTGCGTGACTGGGGTATCCCGCTGGGCCGCCGGTTCCGCGCATTGAAGCTGTGGTTCATGCTGCGCAGCGAGGGGGTCGAGGCGTTGCAGGCACGGCTGCGGCGTGACCTGGACAATGCCCAGTGGCTGGCCGGGCAAATCGGCGCGGCGGCGGAGTGGGAGGTGCTGGCGCCGGTGCAGTTGCAGACGTTGTGCATTCGCCATCGGCCGGCGGGGCTGGAAGGGGAGGCGCTGGATGCGCATACCAAGGGCTGGGCCGAACGGCTGAATGCCTCCGGGGATGCCTATGTGACGCCGGCGACGCTGAATGGGCGGTGGATGGTGCGGGTGTCGATTGGCGCATTGCCGACCGAGCGGGAGCATGTCGAACAGCTCTGGGCGCGCTTGCAGGAAGTGGTCAAGGGCTGAAACTGCCGGGGCCGCGTTGCGGCCCATTCGCCGGCAAGCCAGCTCCCACAGGAACCGCACAAGGCTTGAAGCCTGTGCGGTCAAGGTGGGAGCTGGCTTGCCGGCGAAAGGGCTCCCACAGGGACCGCACAAGGCTTGAAGCCTGTGCGGTCAGGTGGGAGCTGGCTTGCCGGCGAAAGGGCTCCCACAGGGACCGCACAAGGCTTGAAGCCTGTGCGGTCAAGGTAGGAGCTGGCTTGCCGGCGAAAGGGCTGCAGAGCAGCCCCCTGCAATCTCAGTGGCTCACCGCCTGAAAGCTACCTTTACGGCTAGCTTCATACGCGGTCTTGTCCATCGGCTTGGCATCGGGGTTACCCAGGTCTTCCATCGCCAGGCGATGGGTTTCCGGTGCAATGTAGGCTGCCAAAGCACACACGCAGGTGATGAAGAACGCCAGGCTACCAACCACCAATGGGATGTTGTCCGAACCGGGCGGGGCTACCAAGGCGAACAGCGCCGGCAGCATGGCGGTCAGCATGGTGCCGATGTTCTGCGCGATGGCCATGGCCGAAACGCGGTAGCGAGTGTGGAACAGCTCTGGGTAGAAGCTTGGGAACACCGCGTTGTAACCCTGGTACACCATGCCCCACATCACGATCGACGAGGCGAACGCCAGCGGTACGTTCTGGATGCTGATCGCATACAGGTAGACGAAGGCCAGCAAGCCCGAGCCCAGGCAACCGGCGATCATGGTCGGGCGACGGCCGATCTTGTCGGACAGGTTGCCGACAAACGGTATCACCAGCACCGCGACGATGTTGCCGACTACCGGAATCCACAGGTACACGCTCTTGTCGAAGCCGATGCCATAGGCCGGCTGCACCGCGTAGGCCGCACCGAAGATGGTGGCGACCACCGGGATCACGTTCATCAAGGCCATGAACATCACCAGCACCATGTGCTTCCAGCTGTGGCGGAAGGCCTCGCTGATCGGCGACTTGGCGACCTTGTCCTGCTTCTCTTCCTTCACGAACGCCGGGGTTTCGTGCACTTCCTTACGGATGATGAAGCCGGCGATCAGCACGAAGGCGCTCAGCAGGAACGGAATGCGCCAGCCCCAGTCGTTGAAGGCTTCGCTGGGCATGAAGTAGGCCAGCGGCAGGAACACAGCCGCCGCGAGCACCTGGCCAGCCTGCACGCCTTGCAAGGTGAAGCTGGCGTAGTAGCCCCGTCGACCGAACGGTGCGTGCTCCATGATCATGGAACTGGCTCCGGAGATTTCCCCGGCCACGGCAAAGCCCTGGACCAGGCGCAGCACCACCAGCAACGCCGGGGCGAGCAGCCCGATGTCGTGGTAGGTGGGCAGCAGGCCAACGGCCATGGTCGACAGGCCCATCAGGAACATGCACAGCAGCAGTACGTTCTTGCGGCCGCGGGTGTCACCCCAGTGGCCCAGCACGAAGGCGCCGACCGGGCGCGCCAGGTAACCCACGCCGTAGGTGGCCAGCGAGGCGATGATGGCCATTTTCGGGTCGGTGTTGGGGAAGAAGATCTGCGGGAAAATCAGCGCAGCAGCCTGGGCGTAGATGAAGAAGTCGTAGTACTCGAGTGCCGAGCCTATCCATCCACTGGCAGTCGCTTTCTTGGCTTGAGAGCTGGAGTGAGCCATCGTTGTCTCCGTTGTTATTGTTGTTTGCACAGGTTCCGCCGGAGATTCGCCAAGGCAGGAGGCGAGGGTCGGTGTGCCTGCGTCTGTGGTTCATGTTGACCACGGGCCAGTGGGCTGGCAATTCGCTAAAACCGGTTTTGTTCGATAATCGAACGCAAAACTAACCATTCCGTACAAAGGGATTGAAGCGACGACTTTACCTGCGAATAATCGATCGTGCCAGGAACTGTGGTCCGGATTTTCCAGGTCTGGCCCTATCGCCGGCAAGCCAGCTCCCACAAGGTATGCGCCAATCCTGTGGGAGCTGGCTTGCCGGCGATAGGGCCGGTACAGGCAGCCCTGGCCTCAACCTCCAACAACAAGGAACTCCCGCCATGCAGCGTTCGATCGCTACCGTGTCCTTGAGCGGCACCCTGCCGGAAAAGCTCGAAGCCATCGCCGCCGCCGGTTTTGACGGCGTCGAGATCTTCGAAAACGACCTGCTCTATTACGCCGGCAGCCCGCGCCAGGTACGGCAGATGTGCGCCGACCTGGGTATTGCCATCACCCTGTTCCAGCCGTTCCGCGATTTCGAGGGTTGCCGCCGCGACCGCCTGCAGAGGAACCTCGACCGCGCCGAGCGCAAGTTCGACCTGATGCAGGAACTGGGCACCGACCTGGTGCTGGTATGCAGCAACGTCCAGGCCGATGCCCTGGGTGAAGAGCAATTGCTGGTCGACGACCTGCGCCTGCTGGCCGAGCACGCCGGCAAACGCGGCCTGCGCATTGGCTACGAAGCCCTGGCCTGGGGCCGCCACGTCAACACCTACCAGCAAGTCTGGAACCTGGTGCGCCAGGCCGACCACCCGGCCCTCGGGGTGATCCTCGACAGCTTCCACACCTTGTCGCTCAAGGGCGACCCGAGCGCGATCCGCGATATCCCCGGCGACAAGATCTTCTTCGTGCAAATGGCTGACGCGCCGATCCTGGCCATGGATGTGCTGGAGTGGAGCCGCCACTTCCGCTGCTTCCCGGGGCAGGGCGAGATGGACATGGCCGGTTTCCTGGCGCCGATCCTTGCCACCGGCTACCGTGGGCCGCTGTCGCTGGAAATCTTCAACGACGGCTTCCGCGCCGCACCGCCCCGGCAGAATGCCGCCGACGGCCTGCGTTCGCTGCTGTATCTCGAGGAGCACACCCGCCTGCGCCTGGAGCAGGAAGGTACCTCGATCGAGCCCGGTGTGCTGTTCACCCCACCGGCGGCCAGTGCCTATGACGGCGTGGAGTTCCTCGAATTTGCAGTCGACGAAGCCGTCGGCGCGCGCCTGGGCAGCTGGCTGAAGCGCCTGGGCTTTGCCGATGCCGGCAAGCACCGCAGCAAAGAGGTGCAGTTGCTGCGTCAGGGCGATATCAACATTGTGCTGAACGCCGAACCCTATTCCTTCGGCCACAACTTCTTCGAGGCCCACGGGCCGTCGCTGTGCGCCACCGCGCTGCGGGTCAAGGACCAGCAAGCCGCCCTGAAGCGCGCCACCGCCTTCCGTGGCCAGCCATTCCGTGGCCTGGTCGGGCCCAACGAGTGCGAAGTGCCGGCGGTACGTGCGCCAGATGGCAGCCTGCTGTACCTGGTGGAGCAGGGCACTGCCGGCCAGACCCTGTACGACACCGACTTCAGCCTGGACAAGAACGCCACCGCCACCGGCGGCCTGCGCCGTATCGACCACATGGCCCTGGCCCTGCCGGCCGAGTCGCTGGACAGCTGGGTGCTGTTCTACAAGAGCCTGTTCGATTTCGAAGCCGATGACGAAGTGGTGCTGCCGGACCCGTACGGCCTGGTCAAGAGCCGCGCGCTGCGTAGCCAATGCGGCACCCTGCGCCTGCCGCTGAACATCTCGGAAAACCGCAACACCGCCATCGCCCATGCGCTGTCCAGCTATCGTGGTTCGGGCGTGCACCACATCGCTTTCGATTGCGACGACATCTTCCGCGAAGTGGCGCGGGCCAAACTGGCCGGGGTACCGTTGCTGGAGATCCCGCTGAACTACTACGACGACCTGGCGGCGCGTTTCGATTTCGACGACGAGTTCCTCAGCGAACTGGCCTACTACAACGTGCTGTACGACCGCGATGCCCAGGGCGGCGAGCTGTTCCACGTGTATACCGAGCCGTTCGAAGAGCGTTTCTTCTTCGAGATCATCCAGCGCAAGGGGGGGTATGCCGGTTACGGTGCAGCCAACGTTGCGGTGCGCCTGGCGGCCATGGCCAAGGCCCGCAGCGGGGCGGCGCGCAAGCCAGTCCTCTGAGCCCGGCGCGGTCCCTGTAGGAGCGGCCTTGTGTCGCGATGGGCCGCAAGGCGGCCCCAGGATTTCAGCAGCACCGCATGAATCCTGGGGCCGCTTTGCGGCCCATCGCGACACAAGGCCGCTCCTACACCGACCGCGTATGCTTCAAGAGCGTTCGGCCACCAACAGCAGCGACTGTGGCAGCGCACTCTGGGGGTGCTGTGGCTCCTGCAGGCTGACCAGCCGCAACCCCGCCATGTCCAGCGCGTTCAACCAGCTGGCCAGGGTGCGGAAGTACCACGGCATCACCTGCCAATCCCCGGCGAACCCGGCAAACGACTCTTCCCGCCAGCCATCCTGGTAATCGCCATCCGCCACGCTCCACGGGTGCAGGGTCTGGATCACCAGTGCACCGCCGGGCGCCAGCAAGGCATTCATCGCTGCCAGCAGCGGGATGATGTCCTGCTGCAACAGGGCGAAGTTTGCACAGATCAGGTCATAGTCCTTGCCAACATAGACTTGGGCAGCGGTCAGCTGTGCATAGCTGGCCAGGTGCACCTCGGCGGAACCCGCAGCACGCGCGGCATCCACCAGCGCCCGGTCACCGTCCACACCTACCGCCTCGACACCCCGGTCGCCCAGCGCGCGCAGCAGCCAACCTTCACCACAGCCCAGGTCGAGCACCCGTTCGGGCTGGCGACCAAGAATGGCCAGCAGGATGGCCTGGTCGGTAACCTGGCGACGGCTCTCGATACTGCCGCTGCGCACCGCATCGATCCAGGCCTGGGCGTTGTGCTGCCAGCTGTCGAGCAAGGCGTCTTCAGGGTTGCGCATGTTCATCTCCGTTGGATTGGAGATAGGCCCTGCGACCTATCACTACCCTCTGTAGGAGCAGCCTTGTGCTGCGAAGAGGTCAGTATGGCAGACAGATTTCCGCCAGCCATGCGGGCATCTTCGCAGCACTAGGCTGCTCCTACAGTGGGCTCGACAGATGGGTGGCAAGCCCCGCCAGGGCACAGGCTATCAACACCTGGATCACCCCACGCTTGTAACGGAACAGCGCCACCGCCGCCGCCAGCGCAATCAGCGCCGAAGGCCAGTCGAACCGCCCGTCGAAACCGGCCGGCCACAATACGTGGTAGCCGAAGAACAGCGCGAGGTTGAGGATCACGCCCACTACCGCCGCGGTTATCCCGGTCAGCGGGGCGGTGAATTTGAGTTCGTTGTGGGTCGATTCCACCAGCGGGCCACCGGCCAGGATGAACAGGAACGAGGGCAGGAAGGTGAACCAGGTCACCAGGCTCGCCGCTACCGCGCCGGCCATGAACGCCTGGTCGGTGCCGAACATGGGGTGCAGGTAGCCACCGACGAAGCCGACGAAGGCCACCACCATGATCAGCGGCCCGGGGGTGGTTTCCCCCAACGCCAGGCCATCGATCATCTGCGTCGGCGACAGCCAGCCGTAATGGCCGACGGCCCCCTGGTAGACGTAGGGCAGCACCGCGTAGGCGCCGCCGAAGGTCAGCAATGCCGCCTTGGTGAAGAACCAGCCCATTTGCGTCAAGGTGCCTTGCCAGCCAAAGGTAGCCATCAGTACACCCATGGGCAGCAGCCACAGCGCGGCACCCACCAGCAGCAGGCCCAGCAGCCGCCCCCAGCTGAAGCGGGCGTGCTCTGGCGCCGGTGTGTCGTCGTCGATCACGGCCGGGCCATGGCTGGCCCTGGCTGCGCCGTGGCCACCACCAGGCGCGAACTGCCCCGGTAGCAGCCGCCCGCCGATATGGCCCAGCAGCGCGGCCGCCAGCACGATCAGCGGGAAGGGAACGTCGAGCGCGAAAATGGCCACGAACGAGGCCGCGGCAATGGCCCACAACCAGCCGTTTTTCAGGGCGCGCGTGCCAATCCGATGTGCGGCATGCACGACGATGGCGGTCACGGCCGGCTTGATCCCGTAGAAAATACCAGCCACCACCGGCACTTCGCCCCAGGCCAGATAGACCCACGACAGGCCGATCAGGATGAACAGCGACGGCAGTACGAACAGGGTGCCGGCAATCACCCCGCCCCAGGTGCGGTGCATCAGCCAGCCAATGTAGGTGGCCAGTTGCTGGGCCTCGGGGCCAGGCAGCAGCATGCAGTAGTTGAGGGCATGCAGAAAGCGCCGCTCGCTGATCCAGCGGCGCCGCTCCACCAGTTCCTGATGCATGATCGCTATCTGCCCCGCCGGGCCGCCGAAGCTGATGAAACCCAGCTTCAGCCAGAACAGCAAGGCCTCGATCCGGCTGATGTGACCACGCGTTTGCTCGGCGGCGCCTTGCAGGTGTTCCGTCATTTTCTTCCCTTTGGTATTCAGCTGGCCGCAGCGCGCTGTCGCTTGATCCGGTACATATCGCCATCAGCATGGCGCAGCAGCATGTCGGCATCATTGCCGTCTTCGGGGAAACGGGCCACGCCAATGCTGCAGGACGGCGCTCCGATGCCTGCAAACTCGGCGCCGAGTGGCTCGGCCATGGCTGCCAGGATACGTGCCACCTGCTCGACAATGGCCTCTGGTGAGGCGTAGTCGGTCAACAGCACGGTGAACTCGTCACCGCCCATCCGCGCCACTGTATCGGTCGCCCCAACGCAGCCTTCCAGGCGCCGCGCCAGGGTGCACAGCACCCGGTCGCCCACGCTGTGGCCGTGGTTGTCGTTGATATCCTTGAAGTCGTTGATATCGATGAACAGCAACGCCAGCGGATGGTTGTGGTGCCGGGCCGCGACAAGTGCGGTGCCCAGCCGCTCATTGAACATGGCCCGGTTGGCCAGGCGAGTCAGCGGGTCATGGTGGGCCAGGAAACGCAATTCTTCCTCGGCCTGGTGTTGGGCGGTGATATCCCGCGCTACACCAATGCGGGCATTGGCCTCATCGGACCAGGAGGCCGACCACAGGATATGCACGATACTGCCATCCTTGCGGATGTAGCGGTTACGGAAGTCGTAATGGGGTTGGCCGTTCATCACCCGTACGATCGACGCGCGGGTAATCGCCAGGTCGTCAGGGTGCATGTAGTCGGTGATCGGGGTGCCGATCAGCTCGCAGGCCTGGTAGCCCAGCAGCGCCTCGCAGGCATCGCTGACGAAAACGATCTGGTTGTCCCTGTCGACCACGAACACCGTGTCCAGCATCAGGTGGATCAGCCTGGGGTATAACGATTGCAGGTCTACGGGCATGGGGCATGGCGTCCGCGGCGGGGTCACCGATCATAGCCTGAAATGGAACAAAATGCGGTAGGCGCCGCTGTGGGAGCGGGCCGCCGATAGTCAGTTGCTTACTATCAGTTCCGGCCCGAGGTAATCGTTGATCTGCTGGATATCGTCATCTCCCAGGCTGCCCACCGACGATGCCAGGCGCAGCCGCGACATCAGGTAGTTCAGCTTCGCCTCGAACAGGTCATGCCGGGCGTCAAAAAGCAATTCCTCGGCATTGAGCACATCCGAGTTGGTGCTGGTGCCGCCCTCCCTGAAGCCCTTGCGGGCCGAAAGCAGCGAGCGTTCGTTGGATGCCACGGCCTTTTCCAGCGCCTGGATGCGCAAGGCGCCACTCTGTACGCCGCGGTACTCGCGGGTGGTGTCGGAGATCACTTCCTGGCGCGTGGCATCCAGTTCATCCAGTGCCTTGGAACTGTTGGCACTGGCCTGGCGGGTGAGGGCGCTGGTGCTGCCGCCGCTGTATAGCGGAATGTTCAGCTCCAGCCCGATCGAGCTGTAGTGGTTGCGCTGGTTCAGTTCGGAGATCGACTGGCTGCTGCCGGCGGTATAGCCCGCCACGAAATCCAGGGTCGGCCAGTGCCCGGCGCGGGCGCGTTTCACTTCTTCTTCGGCCAGCTCGTAGTTGTGCCGGCGCGCATGGATCAACGGGCTGTCGGCCTGAGCCTTGACCAGCCAGTCCTGCAGGTTGCCCGGCATCAGCGGCGGTGTGTTGAAGCCCGGCTGCAAGGTGGTCAGCGACTCCGGCGTTTCACCAATGTATTCCTCCAGCTTGCGGCGGGCGTTGACCAGGTTGTCCTGGGCCTCGATCAGGTCGGCCTCGGCCAGGTCGCGACGGGCTATCGACTCGTCGATGTCGGTGATGGTGCCGGCGCCCAGCTCCATGCGCCGCTTTGCCGACGCCAGCTGCTCTTCGAAGGCATTCAGCTTGGCCTTGGCCAGGGTGATGGTTTCGCTGGCCAGCAGCACGTCGAAGTAGGCATCGGCCAGGCGCACCGCAGCGTCCTGGGTCTTGGCATCGAACACCGCCACGCTGTAGTCGGCACGTTGCTGGCCCTGATGGTATTCGGCCATCTTCTGCTTGTTGAACAGCGGTTGGCGCAACCGCACGTTGGCGCCCTTGGAGTCATAGTCCAGGTCGTTGTCCCGGCCACTCTGACGCTGGCTGCCATTGACCTTGTTGAAGTAACCCACAGCGTTGATCTGCGGCAGCAGGCCGGCCTGGCCGATGGCGCGGTTCTCGCTGCCGGCTTCTTTCTCGTGCACCGCGGCGCGGTAGATCGGGCCCTGGTACTGCAGCAGGTCCCAGGCTTGCTTCAGGTCCATGGCACTGGCCTGTACGGACAACCCCAACAGGCACAACATCAGGCACGGGCGATTCATGTCATTGCTCCTTGAACGAGGCGTCCACGCGTTCGAGCATCGGCTTGAGCAGGTAGCTGAGCAGGTTGCGCTCGCCGGTCTTGATGGTGACGGTGGCCGGCATCCCGGGGCGGATATGGTTGCTGCCCAGCAGGGCCATGCCGTCCTGCGTCACTTCCACCTGGGCCAGGTAGTACGGCTGCTTGCTTTCTTCGTCCATCAGGCGGTCGGCGGAGATGGTCTTGACCCGCCCCGGGATATTCGGTGTCTTCGCATGGTTGAAGGCCGGGAAGGCCAGGTCCACGTCCAGGCCCGGCACCATCTTGTCGATGGCCTGTACCGGGATCATCGCGTCCACCTGCAACGGCTGGTCCAGCGGCACCACCTCCATGATCTTGGCCCCTGGCTGGATGATGCCGCCTACCGTGGCGATGCTCAGGGCCTGGACCATGCCGTCGATCGGCGAGCGGATCACCGTATGGGTCACTTCGTAGTCCAGCGCGCGCAGGCGATCGGCCAGGGTGGTGTTCTCCTTGGCGGTATCGGTCAGCTGCGATTCCACTTCCTTGAGGTAGTCGTGCTGGCGTTGCAGGATGCGCAGCTTGATCTCGGTGGCCTGGCTGCGCGCCCGGGCAATGTTGTTGAGGTTTTCGGCCTGGCCGGCGGACAGGTCGGCATTGTTGCGTTCCAGCTCCAGCAGGCGGTTGCGTGGTACATAGCCTTCGGCGGCGAGCACGCGTGTGCCTTGCAGTTCCTGGTTGAGGAAGCCGATCTGCGAGGCGCGGGCGCCGTACACCTGCTGCAGGCCCTTGAGCTGCACCGCCGTGGCAGCCAGGTTTTCCTCGAGGATGCTCAGTTCGCCAGCCAGGCCCGCGCGGCGGGTGTCCAGCAGGCGCTGTTGCAGGTCCATGGCTGCCAGCAGGCGCGGGTCGCCGCCGTAGTGCTTGAGCAGGGCAGGGTCGAAGGCGACCTGGTCGCGGCCATCGCGCTCGGCTTCCAGGCGGTTCTCCACGGTCTTGCTGACGATGTACTGGGCACTGACCGCGCCCTGTTCGGCCACCGCGCGCAGGGCGTCCAGGCGTACCACCTCCTGGCCTTTCTTCACAACATCGCCTTCACGCACCAGGATCGCCTCGACCGTGCCACCGGTCAGGTGCTGCACGGCCTTGCGGTTGCTGCTGACCTTGACGGTACCGGTGGCGACCACACCGGCATCCAGCGGCGCCAGGCCCGACCACAGCAGGAAACCGCCAAAGCCGGCGACGACCAGCCACACGCCCCAGCGTGCCGGCCGATGAATGTCCAGGTCGATCTCGTTGCGAGCCTCGGCGGGAATCAACTCGGTGTGTTGGGTCATCTGCATGATCGGTCACTCCCGTACTTTTACCGACGCCAGCGGCGCAGCGGTCGCCGTCGGGATCACGCTGGCCTTGCGCAGCGCCGCGAACACTTCGTCGCGGCTGCCGAGCATGTGCACGGCACCGTCACGCAGCATCAGCACCTTGTCGACCGCGCACAGCACATTGGGCCGGTGGGAAATCAGGATTACCGTGGCCCCGCGCGCCTTGAGTTCGGCCAACGCATCGACCAACGCCTTTTCGCCAACGTCATCGAGGTTGGCGTTGGGCTCGTCCAGCACCACCAGGTTCGGCTCGCCATACAGCGCGCGGGCCAGTGCGATGCGTTGCTTCTGGCCACCGGAGAGCGGGCTGCCGTCGGCTGCCAGACGGGTGTCGTAGCCCTGCGGGAAGCGCAGGATCATGTCGTGCACACCGCTGCTGCGGGCAGCGCGGATCACCGCTTCGCTGTCCACTTCGGCAAAGCGTGCGATGTTTTCGGCGATGGTGCCCTCGAACAACTCCACGTCCTGCGGCAGATAGCCGAGCCACGGGCCGAGTTCGGCCTTGTTCCAGGTGAAGATGTCGGCGCCGTCCAGGCGCACCTTGCCGGCCTGGGTCGGCCACACGCCTACCAGCAGGCGGGCGAGGGTGGATTTGCCCGAAGCCGACGGGCCGATGATGCCCAGGCTTTCACCCGGGACCAGGCTGAAGCTGACCCCGCGCACGATGCTGTTGCTGGTGCCGGGAGCACCGGCAACCACGTTTTCCACGGCCAGCATGCCCATTGGCCGTTGCAGCGACATGCTTGGTGGCCGCTGCGGGTAGTCGTGCAGCAGATCGTTGAGCCGGCCCCAGGCGGAGCGGCTGCCTTGCAGTTGCTTCCACGCGGCGATTACCTGTTCTACCGGGGCCAGGGCGCGGCCGGTGAGGATCGAGCAGGCGATCATCATGCCGGGGGTGATCTTGCCTTCGATCGCCAGCAGTGCGCCGGCGCCGAGGATCACCGATTGCAAGGTAATGCGCACGAAGCGCCCGGTGCTACTGATGATCGCCGCGCGGTCGGAGGCCAGGGTCTGCATCTGCAGGATGCGCAAATGGCCCTGAAACCAGCGCTTGCCGATCGCTGGCAGCATGCCCATGGCTTCGATCACTTCGGCGTTGCGCAGATTGTTGTTGGCGTAGCTGGCCGAGGACAGGGCCGCCTGGTTGGCTTCGGCCAAGGGTTTTTGCGTGGCCTTCTCGGTGATGTAGGCCAGGCCCACCAGGATCAGCGAACCGATCAACGTCACCAGCCCCAGCAGTGGGTGGATCAGGTAGCAGACCAGCAGGTAGATCGGCGTCCACGGGGCATCGAAGAAGGCGAACAGGCCGTTGCCGGTGAGAAACTGCCGTACCTGGGCCAGGTCCTGCAAGGCCTGGGCCGGGTTGCCGCCGGCGCGGCTCAGGTTGCGTTCGAAGGCAGCGCTGAAGATGCGTCGGTTCAGATCCATGTCGAGGAAGTTACCGACCCGGATCAGTACGCGGGTGCGGACCATCTCCAGGGCCGACATCAGCATGAACAAGCCGATCACCAGCAAGGTGAGCATGGTCAGGGTGGTGACGTTGCGGCTGACCAGGGCGCGGTCGTACACCTGCAACATATAAATAGCTGGCGTCAACATCATGACGTTAATGACGCCGCTGAAGGCGGCCAGGGCAAAAAAGCTGCGGCGCAGGCGGAACAGCACGTCGGCCAACTCGGAACGAGTGCGTGGTGGCTTGTGCATCGGAGGCCTCCCTTTATCACAAACGGGAAGCCCTTGCGGCGGCCCGTACAGCGGTAGTTGTGGCTTCTGGTCGGCTCGCAGGCGGGTCGCTCTGAGGGCGAATGGTCCAAAACGCTGCGTTGCTCCCACATGCTGGAGCGTAGGTTGCAGTGAAACACTCGGTAATATCTTTTCGCTCTATAAAATCGTTGAACTTTTCATAAGTCTCAGAAAAACAGTAAGTTGAGTCGCATTATCGATGCTGAACGAATTTTTTGACGGGATATTGACAAGGTTTTCTTCTGCGACTTTAGTCTGATGTATTCGGACCCTGTGCGAGCTGGGGTCGATGTGTGTGCGGTGCCAACCTGTATCGCACCATTTACAAGGTTCCCGCCGTTCCTGTGGGAGCCGGCTTGCCGGCGATGAGGCCAGTGGCGATAACGCAGCACCGTAGTGCCCAACTGCCCCAGAACCCAGAATCAGAAACTGCGCACGTCACACTGACTGGGCGCGGGAAGGACCCTGCTGCCCTGAGTCATCTCCCGACAGATCGAGGGCAATTGAAATGGCAGATTTCAGCAAGTCGGACCTGGAGTTCATCCTTCAGCAGATCTTCATAGCCGAAGCGCATGCCGATGGCGCCAGCCTGATCGACCTGCTGCCCAACAGCCAGGTGCCGTTCGGCCTGCGTACCGTCGACGGCAGCTACAACAACCTGGTGACCGGGCAGAGCGAGTTCGGCGCCGCCGACAATTCGTTCCTGCGCCTGCTCAGCCCATCCTTCACCGGCGACTATGCCGGCACCGGCACGGTCATCGACTCGCAACCACGCACCATCAGCAACCTGATCGTCGACCAGACGGCGAACAACCCGGCAGCGGTCGAAGCCAATGGCGGCGCCGCCCCGGTGATCAGCCCCGGCATCGACGGGGTATTCGGCACCGCTGACGACACGGAGGTGTTCTTCATCCCCAACGTGTCGCCCGACGTCGGCCTGACCGCCGGCTTCAACGCCTGGATGACCTTCTTCGGCCAGTTCTTCGACCACGGCCTGGACCTGGTCACCAAGAGCAGCACCGACGTCGTGTTCATCCCGCTGCAGCCGGACGACCCGCTGTACGTCGAAGGCAGCCCGACCAACTTCATGGTGCTGCCGCGCGCCGTGCGTACTGCAGGCGCCGATGGTGTGGTGGGTACTGCCGACGATGGCCAGACCAACACTACCTCGCCGTTCGTCGACCAGAGCCAGACCTACAGCTCGCACCCCTCGCACCAGGTGTTCCTGCGTGAATACACGCTCAATGCCGCAGGCGACCCGGTAGCCACCGGGCGGTTGATCACCAACCGTGACCTGGGCGCCGATGGCCGCTTCGGCACCGCCGACGATGGCAATGGTGAAAGCGGTGGCATGGCCACCTGGGCAGTGGTCAAGGCCCAGGCCCGCGACCTGCTCGGCATAAACCTGACCGACGCCGATGTGCACAGCGTGCCACTGCTGGCCACCGACCCCTACGGCAACTTCCTGCGTGGGCCCAACGGCATGCCACAGGTGGTGATGCGCGTGAACAATGGCGCTGACGGCATCGCCGGCACCGCCGACGACGTCACCACGCTGGTCGAAGGCAACCGCGACGCGCCGATCAGCCTGGCCAATGCCGTGAGCACCGGGCATGGCTTCCTTGACGACATCGCCCACAACGCCGCGCCGGTGATCGTGAACGGTGTGCTGCAGGCCGACGCCGATATTGCCGTCGGCAACGCGCAACCAACCGGGCCTGGCGGCAACAACCTGACCTATGACAACGAACTGCTCGACGCCCACTACATCGCCGGCGACGGCCGGGTGAACGAGAACATCGGCCTGACTGCCGTGCACCATGTGTTCCACTCCGAGCACAACCGCCTGGTGCAGCAGACCAAGGACACCCTGCTGGCCGCCGGTGACCTGGCGTTTCTCAACCAGTGGCTGATCGATGATGTCGCTGCCATCCCCACCACGCCCGCCGAAATCGCCGCGCTGGTATGGGACGGCGAGCGGCTGTTCCAGGCTGCCAAGTTCGGCACCGAAATGCAGTACCAGCACCTGGTGTTCGAGGAGTTCGCCCGCACCATTCAGCCGCAGATCGACGAGTTTCTCGCCCCCAACGGCTATGACACCTCGATCGACCCGGCCATCCTCGCCGAGTTCGCCCACGTGGTTTACCGCTTCGGCCACTCGATGCTGACCGAAACCGTCGACCGCTACGACCCGACGTTCGCCACGGTGAATGACGACCCGCAGCTGGGCCTGATCGCTGCCTTCCTCAACCCGCTGGCATTCGCCGGCAGTGGCGCCACTGCCGATGAAGCGGCCGGTGCGATCATCCGCGGTGTCACCCGCCAGTTGGGCAACGAAATCGACGAGTTCGTCACCGAAGCGCTGCGCAACAACCTGCTCGGCCTGCCGCTGGACCTGCCTGCGCTGAACATCGCGCGTGGCCGTGACACCGGCATCCCCACCCTGAACGAGGCGCGCCGCGAGTTCTACGCCATGACTGGCGACAGCCAGCTCAAGCCCTACATCAGCTGGGCCGACTTTGCCGACCACCTCAAGCACCCGGCGTCGCTGATCAACTTCATCGCCGCCTACGGTACCCACGCCACCATCACCGGGGCTGACACCGAAGCGGCCAAGCGCGCCGCCGCCGTGGCGCTGGTGCTTGGCGGTGACGGCGCGCCAGCGGACCGCCTGGACTTCCTCAACGGCACCGGCGCCTATGCCAACGTGACACTGGCCGGTGCCGACGGCATCGCCGGCACCGCCGATGACATCACCGGGGTGACCGTGACCGGTGTCGATGCCATCGACTTCTGGGTCGGCGGCCTGGCCGAGAAGAAAATGCCATTCGGCGGCATGCTCGGCTCCAGCTTCAACTTCGTCTTCGAAACCCAGCTGGAAGCCCTGCAGAACGGCGATCGGTTCTACTACCTGTCGCGTACGGCGGGCATGAACTTCGGCACCGAACTGGAGAACAACTCCTTCGCCAAGCTGATCATGCTCAACTCCGATGTCACCCACCTGTCCAACACCGTGTTCCTCACGCCCACTTTCACCCTGGAAGTGGACCAGACCAAGCAGTTCACCGGCCTGGGCGCCGACGGCCGGGCCGACCCGACGGGCGGCATCATGATTAACGGTGTCGAAGTGGTGCCGCTGGTGATTCGCGACAACCCCGATACCGTGGGCACCGACACAAACTTCCTGCATTACACCGGCGAAGACCACGTGGTACTGGGCGGTACCTCCGGCAACGACATCATCATTTCCAGTGAGGGCGACGATACCCTCTACGGCGACGCCGGCAACGACACCCTGGAAGGCGGTGCGGGCAACGATGCGGTGCTGGGCGGTGCCGGTGACGACATCATCACCGACTCGTTCGGCGACAACCGCCTGGAAGGCAACGACGGCAACGATGTGATCGTCGCCGGCAGCATGCTGGTGGGCGGCAACCTGATCCTGGGCGGCAACGGCCAGGACTTCATCATCACCACCGAAGACATCAGCACCACCTTCGGCGGCCAGGGCGACGACTTCATTCTCGGCGCCAAGACCAACCTGCCACCGACCGGCAACGAGGGTGACGACTGGATCGAGAAGGGCACCCAGGACGGTGCGCCCGGCGACAACTTTGCGCCGCTGCTGGGTGACGAAGTGGTCGGCAACGACATCTTCGTCGGTGGTGGCGGCTTCGACGAAATGATCGGCGAGGGTGGCGATGACATCTTTGTCGGCAGCGATGCCCAGGACAAGATGGATGGCATGTCCGGTTTCGACTGGATTACCAACAAGAATGACCAGGTCGGCGTCACCGTCGACCTGACCCTGGCCGCCCTGGCTCAGCCTCATGGCAACGCACCGAACCAGAACACCGGTATTTTCAACCCGGTCGGCGCCTCGCCGGCCTCAATCCTCGACCGCTTCGCCGAGGTCGAGGGCGTGTCCGGTTCGAACTTCGCCGATGTGCTCAAGGGCGATAATGTCGATGCCGTGACCATCCTCAACCATGGTGGTGCTACCGGTAGTGCGCTGACCAACGTGGCGCTGATCCGTGGCCTGCAGCAGTTCCTGGCCGATGCCGGATTGCCGACCACCGGCTTTGCCACCGGTAACATCATGCTCGGCGGCAACGGCAGCGACCTGATCGAAGGCCGTGGCGGTGATGACCTGATCGACGGCGACAAGTGGCTCAACGTGCGCATCGCCGTGTACGCGCCGGGAGACGTCAACCACACCGGCCCTGAAATCGCCAGCTTCGACAGCATGGTCGACATGATTCCGTTCATGCTCGACCGCACCTACAACCCTGGCCAGTTGAAGGCCGTGCGGGAAATCCTGCCCGGCACCTCGACCGGTGGCGCAGCCTTCGACACGGCGGTGTTCTCGGGGTTGCAGAGCGAGTACACGGTGACGCAGAACACCAAAGGTACGCTGGACACTTCCGATGATGTCTGGACGGTGACCGACAACGTGGCCGGCCGCGATGGCGTCGATACCCTGCTGCACATCGAGCGCCTGCAGTTCGCCGACAGCCAGCGGGTGCTGGTGGAAGGGCTGAATGCGCAGCCTGTCGGCAGCCCGGCCGTTACTGATAACAACGGCGGCGCGATTACCGTGGGCGACCTCCTTACGGTAAACGTGGCCGGCGTGCGGGATGCCGACAACATCAGCGCCGGCAACCCGCTTGGCACGCTCGCCGACCGTTCGGTGTCGTACTACTGGCAGTTCGAGGCCACCCCGGGCAGTGGTGTGTTCGAAGACATCATCCTGCTGCCGGCAGGCGACCTGGCGTTCCAGAGCGCCGACGGCACCACGTTCAAGGTGTCGCCGGACCTGGCCGGGTTGTCGTTGCGGGTCAAGGCGATCTACCAGGACGCCCATGGCACCACCGAAGTGCTGTTCTCCCAGCCCACCACCGTGGTGCAACCGGGCGCGCCTGTGGTACCGACGCCAGCCACGCCGGTGGTGGATGCCACGGCAGGTGGTGCCGGGCTGCACATGGTGCGCTCCGACCTCAACTTCATCCTCGAGCAGATCAAGATCGCCGAGGCCGACGCCAATGGGGCAGACATCCTCTCGCTGCTGCCCAACATTCGTGCGCCACTCGGCCTGCGGGCGGTGGATGGTTCGAACAACAACCTGATGAACCTCAACGGCATCAACAACACCGAGTTCGGTGCGGCCGACAACGTCTTCCCGCGCGTGACCGACCCGGTGTTCAACCCGGCCGAAGGTGCACCGGCCGGCTTCTTTGGCCCTGGCTCGCCGGCCATTCCGGGCTCGTCGTACCAGCAGACCAGTGGCCCGGTATTCGACTCGCAGCCGCGCACCATCAGTAACCTGATCGTCGACCAGACCTCCAACAACCCGGCGGCCTATGCCACCGCGTATGATCCGGGTGCGGACGGCGTGCTCAACTTCGGCGTCGAGGGCAATGACGACGTGCTCAAGGACGGCGTGCGCATCGTCGCCAGCCCGGGCCTGGACGGCCAGTTCGGCACCGACGACGATCACGACGTTTACCTGTTCGAGAACACCGCCGCCGATGCCGGCCTGTCCGCGCCGTTCAACGCCTGGATGACCTTCTTCGGGCAGTTCTTCGACCATGGCCTGGACCTGGTCACCAAGGGGGGCTCGGGCACCATCTACATCCCGCTGCAACCGGATGACCCGCTGTACGTGGAGGGCGGTTTCACCAACTTCATGGTGGTGACACGTGCGACCAACCAGCCTGGGCCGGACGGCGTGCTTGGCACGGCCGACGATATCCACGAGCACACCAATACCACCTCGCCGTTCGTGGACCAGAACCAGACCTACAGCTCGCACCCCTCACACCAGGTGTTCCTGCGCGCCTATGTGACGGTCGACGGTGCCCCCGTCGCCACCGGCCGCCTGATCACCAACCGTGACCTGGGGGCAGATGGCAAATACGGCACCGCGGACGACACCGAAATCGGCGGCATGGCGACATGGAAGGTGGTCAAGGCCCAGGCTCGTGACGTACTGGGTATCAACCTGACCGATGCCGACGTCGACAACGTACCGCTGCTGGCAACCGATGCCTACGGCAACTTCATCAAGGGGCCCAACGGCTTCCCGATGGTGATCATGAAAGGCGCCGACGGCATTGCCGGCACGGCCGACGACCAGCAGGTCGAGGGCAACCCGCTGGCGCCGATCGACCTGACCAATGCCGTGCGTACCGGTCACCAGTTCCTTGCCGACATCGCCCACAATGCCGTGCCGGTGTTCAGCAATGGCGCGCTGGTGCCTGATGCTGATACCGATGTCGGCAACGCCGTGCCGGTGAACCCGCAGACTGGCGCCAACCTGGCCTACGACAACGAGCTGCTCGATGCGCACTACATCGCCGGCGACGGCAGGGTCAACGAGAACATCGGCCTGACCGCCGTGCATGCGATCTTCCACTCCGAGCACAACCGGCTGGTGGCGCAGACCATGGACACCGTGCTCGACTCGGGTGACCTGGCCTTCATCAACGAGTGGCTGCTCAACCCGTTGAGCGCGCTGCCGGCCAACCAGGCCGAGATCGACGCACTGGTGTGGAATGGCGAGCGGCTGTTCCAGGCCGCCAAGTTCGGTACCGAGATGCAATACCAGCACCTGGTGTTCGAGGAGTTCGCCCGTACCGTGCAGCCGCGGGTAGACTTGTTCTTCGCCCCGACCCAGGTGTATGACGTCGACCTCGATGCGTCGATCGTGGCCGAGTTCGCCCACACCGTGTACCGCTTTGGCCACTCGATGCTGACCGAAACCGTCGACCGCTTCGACGTCGACTTCACCGTCATCAGCGACCCGGCCAGCGCCAACCCCGACCAGCAACTGGGCCTGATCGCGGCGTTCCTCAACCCGCTGGCGTATGCCGCCAGTGGCGTCACCCCCGAGGATGCCACCAGCGCCATCGTGCGCGGGGTAACCCGCCAGGCCGGTAACGAAATCGATGAGTTCGTCACCGAGGCGCTGCGCAACAACCTGCTCGGCCTGCCGCTGGACCTGCCGGCGATCAACATCGCTCGGGGCCGCGACGTCGGTATCCCTTCGCTGAACGCCGTGCGCCGCGACATCTACGCGCAAACCGGCGATACCCAGCTCAAGCCCTACACCAGCTGGGTCGACCTGGTGCAGCACCTGAAGCATCCGGAGTCGTTGATCAACTTCATCGCCGCCTACGGCACCCACAGCACCATCACCGGGGCCACCACGTTGCTGGAGAAACGCGCGGCGGCCATGGCCCTGGTGTTCGGCGGCGACGGCGCGCCAGCCGATCGCCTGGAGTTCCTCAACAGCACCGGCGCCTACGCCAACGTCACCCTGCCTGGCAAGGATGGCGTGCTCGGCACCGTCGATGACCTGCGGGCAGTGACCGTGACCGGTGTCGATGCTATCGACCTGTGGATCGGTGGCCTGGCGGAGGCGAAAACCCCGTTCGGCGGCATGCTGGGCAGCACGTTCAACTTCGTGTTCGAAAACCAGATGGAGAAACTGCAGGACGGCGACCGTTTCTACTACCTGGAGCGCACCGCCGGCCTGTCGATGAACGCCGAGCTGGAAAGCAACTCGTTCGCCAAGCTGATCATGGCCAACACTTCGGCCACCCACTTGCCGGGCCTGGTGTTCTCCGACGTTGGCTTCTACCTGGAAGTGGACCAGAGCAAGCAGTTCAACGAAGGGCTGGGCAATGCCGACCCAGTGGGCGAAAACGGCGAGCAGGTGGTGTTCCGCGACAGCCCGCTGACAGTAGGCCCGGACACCAACTACATACGCTACGCCGGTGACCAGCATATCGTGCTGGGTGGCACCAACGGTGACGACATCCTGGTTTCCAGCGAGGGTGACGACACTGTCTGGGGCGATGGCGGCAACGACCGCATCGAGGGTGGCGACGGCAACGACCAACTGCGTGGTGGTGCCGGCGACGACATCATCAGCGACATGGGTGGTGACGACAACATCCAGGGCGGCGACGGCAACGATGTGCTGCACGGCGGTAATGGCGTCAACCTGATCATCGGCGGTTTCGGCAACGACTTCATCGTCACCGGTGAGGACGCCTCCGAAGCCATTGGCGGCCAGGGCAACGACTTCATCCTGGGCAGCAAGGCCAACGAGCAGGACATGGGCAACGAAGGTGACGACTGGATCGAGAAGGGCACCTCGGACGGTGCGCCTGGCGACAACTTCGACCCGCTCGGCAACGACCCGGTCATCGGCAACGACGTGTTCATCGGTGGCAACGAGAACGACAAGTTCAACGGTGAAGGCGGTGACGACATCATGGTCGGCAGCCTGGGCTTCGGTGACCGCTACATCGGTGGTTCCGGCTACGACTGGGCGACCTTCAAGGGGCTGGCCCAGGGCGTGACTGTCGACTTCAGCGACCGCTTCTTCAATGTGCCGCCGGTACCGGGCTCGGGCGCGTCTGCGCTGGTGCGTTTCGACATCATGGAAGGCCTGTCGGGGTCGGCTCATGGTGACTTCCTGCGTGGTGACAGCGAAACCTCTGCCACCTTGCCGACCAATGGCGCCAACGGCAGCGTACTGACCAACATCAGCCTGATCAACGGCCTGTCCAGCCTGCTGGCCGCCGGTGCAACGTTCTACGATGGTGGCAACATCATCCTCGGTGGCAGTGGTAGCGACCTGATCGAAGGCCGCGGTGGCGACGACATCCTCGACGGTGACAAGTGGCTGAACGTGCGCATCAGCGTGCGCGCCAACAGCGACGGCACCGGCCCGGAAATCGCCAGCTTCGACAGCATGGAGCCGATGGTGCCGCTGATGCTCAATGGCACCTACAACCCGGGCCAGCTGGTGATCGTTCGCGAAATCCTCAACGGCACCGACAGCTACGACACGGCGGTGTACTCCGGGGTGGCCAGCGACTACAGCGTGGTAGTCGATGGCAACTCGGTGATCGTCACCGACTCGGTGGCCGGGCGTGATGGTGTCGACCGCCTGACCGGCATCGAGCGCCTGCAGTTCTCGGATGGCTCGCAAGCTTCCGGTGTGGGTACCGCCGTCAACGCCGGCCCCACCGGCAGCCTGGTGATCCTTGACGCTGCCACCGGCGTGCGTGACGACACACCGGTAAGCGGCCAGCTGCTGCGGGTTACCCCGCTGGCGGTACATGACGCGGACAATGTCAGCGCAACCAACCTGACCGGTGCGATCACCGGCCCGGTGGCGTACTACTGGCAAGTAGAGACCCTGCCAGGTTCGGGGGTCTATGAAGACATCACCTTCGTTGCTGCCGGCGAGGTTTCGCGAGCTGTCGGTACCACCTACCGGGTCACGGACGATGTGGCGGGGCTGAACATCCGCGTACGCGCGGTGTACCAGGACACCAAGGGCACGCTGGAAATCGTCGATTCGGCGCCGAACAACGCGCCGACCGCCGGGCCTACCGTGACCGGGCTGCTGGTGCAGAACCAGACGCTCACCGCCAACCCGGCAACCATTGTCGATGCCGACGGCCTGAGCAACCCGCGGTTCACCTTCCAGTGGCAGTCCAACCGGGGTACCGGCTGGGTCGACATTGCTGGCGCCATCAACAGCACCTTCCTCCTTACCCAGAACCAGGTGGGGCAGAACATGCGGGTGGTGGTCAGCTACGTGGATGACTTCGGTGTACAGGAAAGCATCGCCTCCGACATCCTCGACCCGGTGGCCAACGTCAACGATGCGCCCACCGGTGCCGTGCTGATCAGCGACACCACGCCAGACCAGGGCCAGACGCTGACCGCCCTCACCGGCAGTATCGCCGACCTGGATGGGCTGGGCGCGTTCAGCTTCCAGTGGCAGCAGAACATTGGCGGCACCTTCAGCAACATCGCGGGTGCCACTGCTGCAACCTTCACTCCGGGCTTCGAACAGGGTAACCGGCAGTTGCGGGTGGTCGTGAGCTACACCGACGCCTTCGGCACCCTGGAATCGCTGACCTCGGCAGCGACTGCGGCGGTGGTGCCGCCGCCAGGCGTGGTGCTGGTCGGTACTGCCGGGGCCAACACCCTGACCGGTGGCGCGGGCAACGACACGCTCTCGGGGCTGGGCGGCAACGATGTGCTCAACGGCCTCGGCGGCGCCGACCAACTGTTCGGCGGTGATGGTAACGACATCCTCAATGGGGGTAACGACCCCGACAGCCTCGACGGCGGTGCCGGCAACGATACCCTCAACGGCGGGCTTGGTGCGGATGCCATGGTTGGCGGTGCAGGCGACGATACCTTCGTGGTCGACAACCTCGGCGATACCGTGAGCGAGGCGCTGAACGGCGGTGTCGACCTGGTGCAGACCACCCTTGCCAGCTACACCCTGGGTGCCAACGTCGAAAACCTGACCTTTACCGGGGCAGGCAACTTCACGGGTACCGGCAACACGCTGGCCAACACCATCACCGGTGGCGCTGGTAACGACCTGCTCAATGGCGGTGCCGGTATCGACCGCCTGGTCGGTGGCCTGGGCAACGACACCTATGTGGTGGACAACGCCGGGGATGTGGTAGTCGAGGCTACGGCTGCCGGTACGGATACCGTGCGTGCCACGGCGGCCAGCTACACGCTGGGTGCCAACGTCGAGAACCTGACCTATATCGGGGCGGGCAACTTCACCGGTACCGGCAATGGCCTGGCCAACATCATTACCGGCGCGGCAGGTAACGACACCCTCAACGGCGATGGCGGCAACGACCAGTTGCTCGGTGGCCTGGGCAGCGACACCCTGAACGGTGGCGCTGGCAACGACACCCTCGACGGCGGCGCCGGTAACGACTCGCTGTTCGGGGACGCCGGCAACGATAACCTGCAGGGTGGTGCCGGCGATGACAACCTTGACGGCGGCAACGGCGTCGATGTGCTGCAGGGTGGCGATGGCAACGACACGCTGTTTGGTGACGTTGGCAATGACACCTTGCAGGGCGGTGCCGGCAATGACTTCCTCAACGGTGGGGCGGGTAACGATACCGTCGAGGGCGGTGCCGGCAACGACACGATGATGGCCACCGATGGCAATGATGTCTTCCTGTTCAGTGCAGGCTTCGGCAATGACCTGATCATCAACTTCGACGCAGTCCCGCAGGGTGGCCAGGACCGGCTGGATATCTCTGCCCTCAACATTACCGCTGCCACCTTTGCCGCCAACGTCACCATCGCCGATGTCGGCAATGACACGCTGGTCAGCATCGGTGCTACCGACTCCATCCGCCTGGTGGGGGTGGCGGATGCAACCACGGTGACCGTAGCGGACTTCAACCTGGCAGGTTGAGGGCCTGGGAGGACGCAGCAAGGGCCGCTCTGCGGCCCATTCGCGGGCAAGCCCGCTCCTACAGGGATATCACTGCCCTCAGGCTTGGTGATACCCCTGTAGAAGCGGGCTTGCCCGCGATGAGGTTGGTTCAGGCAACAGATAACTCACAGATACCCCACAATACTCAGCCCTGTGGTGAACCTGTGGGAGCAACCTGCATCGTGTTACGCCAGAATGACGCCGCGTTCGGTATCTGGCGGCTGAGCCGCGGCAAGCAGAGCGAGTCGGTGAAGGTACATGGCAGCCTCAGCACCAATGATGGCGAGGTCGCCCTGAACTGGGCGCTGGACGGGCAGGGTATCCTGTTGCGGGCCGAGTGGAACCTGGCAGCGTGGCATTGAGGCCTTTCCCACAGGCGATCGCGTTATACTCCGCGCCTTTGCCCATGCCCGGAATCCGCCCATGCGCCAGGTTTTGCTCATTGTCGATGTCCAGTCCACCTTCAGCCCGCCCGAGTGGCTGGTCGATGGCCTGCGCCGGTTGTCGGCCAACATCCCCACCATTGCCTCGGTCGAGTTGCACGATGAACAGGTCACGCCGTTCGAGCGCCAGCTTGGCTGGCACCCGGCGGCGGAGGACGAGAGCCTGGTCGAAGCTGACCAGGTGTTCGTCAAGCATGGCTACGGGCAGAGCGCAGAGGCCATCGAGTACATCCGGCAACTGGGCGTGGAGAGGGTGCTGGTATGTGGGCTGCAGACCGAAACTTGCGTGCTGGCCGCCGGTTTTGCCCTGTTCGATGCGGGGCTGATGCCCACCCTGGTCACGGACATGACTGTAGGGTCTTCGCTGGACAGGTCGGGCAAGCTGGGCATCGACCTGTGGAAGCATCACTTCCGCCAGGTCACCACCTCGGCCGAGGTGCTCGCCGAAGTGGCTGCGCTAGGCTAGAACCGTAGCCCAAAAGGCCTAAATTGTAGGAGCGTCCTTGTGTCGCGAAAGGGCCGCAAGGCGGACCCGGCAATATGTGCAGCGCAGCTGAAATCGAGGGGCTGCTGCGCAGCCCGATCGCGACACAAGGCCGCTCCTACAGAGAACGCGTCGCAAGGCGAAAGCCTCAGGCCACATCCACCAGCACGATCTCGCTGTCCTCGATGGCGGTCACCCGCAGCACCTCCTCCTGCTCGATCGCCACGCCATCGCGCGCCTTGGCACGCAGCCCGTTGACCTCCACCAGCCCCTTGGCCGGCACCAGGTAACCCCGGCGAGCGGTATCGAAGCGGTACTCGGCAGTTTCACCGGCCCGCAAGGTGGCAGCCACCAGCCGCGCATCGGTGCGGATCTGCAGGCTGTCCTCATCGCCCGCACGGCCGCTGGCCAGGGTCACGAAGCCTTCGCCACGCTCACCTTTGGGGAACGGCCGGGTACCCC
Organism: Pseudomonas sp. s4; assembly: GCF_046764235.1. Classification (NCBI taxonomy): domain Bacteria; kingdom Pseudomonadati; phylum Pseudomonadota; class Gammaproteobacteria; order Pseudomonadales; family Pseudomonadaceae; genus Pseudomonas; species Pseudomonas sp. s4. The sequence continues at coordinate 2,401,185 of NZ_CP177209.1, forward strand.
ATTGCGGTGCTTCGCCGGTGCGCTCCGGCACGATCCAGATCTGGAAAATACGCGTGTCGACGTCTTCCAGGTTGTACTCGCTATGCACGATGCCGGTACCGGCGCTCATCACCTGTACGTCACCGGCTTCGGTACGGCCTTTGTTACCCAGGCTGTCCTGATGGCTGATCGCGCCTTCACGCACATAGGTGATGATTTCCATGTCGCGGTGCGGGTGCGGCGGGAAGCCGCTGCCGGCAGCGATCAGGTCGTCGTTCCACACCCGCAGGTTGCCCCAGTGCATGCGCGCCGGGTCGTAGTACTCGGCAAACGAGAAATGGTGGTGGGCGTCGAGCCAGCCGTGGTTGGCGTGGCCGAGGCTTTCGAACGGTCGCAGTTGCAGCATGGTCGTGCTCCTTGAATCAGTGGAATGAGGCCATGATGCGTCAAAGAAGCATCGAAAATAAGCGTAAATATCGGCTTAAAACAATCAGTAAAATTGATTTAATGCGATCGAGTGTTTTATTCGCTTCATCGCCTAATCCACTGATCTGCAAGCATTCGCTGGCGATTTTTTGTCGATGCGGCGAACATGCCCGCTGATTTTGTTTTTCAACGGAGTGACCGTGGCCCACGAGCAACCCCAGGCCCCCGCCGACCTTACCCCTCCTGCACAACTGCCTTGGTTTCGCCGCCTGGCGGCCCGCCTGCTGGGGCGTGGCCTGACCCGCCTGCAGGCCCAGCACCGCGACTCCTGGTTCCTCGGCCACGCCAGCGGCCAGCGCAGTGGCCATGCCGATGGCGTGCGTGAAGGGTTCGAACGCGGGCGGGTGGAAGGTTACGAGGCCGGGCGCCAGGTGCTGGTGATCCGCGACACCCGGCCAGACACCGCCGCCGTACCGGGCCGGGATGACAACCTGTTCGATGACTGGCGCCTGCCGCTGACTGCCGAGCTGAAAAAGCGTTTCAAGGCCGATGTCGCCCAGCGTCTGCCCGCCGAGGCGCAACCCAGTGCCGCGCAATGGAAGCTGATTTTCAGTGACACACCGTCCACCTGCGTGGTGGCAGGGGCCGGGGCGGGCAAGTCCACCTCGCTGGTGCTGCGCATCCTGCTGTTGCGCCACTACCTGGGCTACGAGCTCGATGCGATGACCGTGGTCACCTTCACCCGTGAGTCGCGCAAGGACTTCATCAAGCGCCTGCTGCAGGTTTTCGCCCTGTGGCAGATCAACCTGCAACCGCCACAGGCCCGCGAGCTTGTGCGCACGTTCCATTCGCGCATCCTGCCGCTGGTGCGCAGCCTGCCGGGCTTTGGCCAGGTGCGCGCGTTCGAAACGCTGGGCAACGAGATGCCGGCCGGGCGTGAAGCCGAGGCCGAGAGCAACCCGTTCGACCTGCGCCTGAACGATGCCCAGCGCCAGCAGCTGAACCAGTGCTACAGCACGCTGCTGGGCGAGAGCCAGCGCTTTGCCGAGCTGGTCGGCCTGTTGCGCAGCGAAGCCCTGCAGCTGAAGCCGCTGGACCCGAACAACCCCGATGTGCAGAAGCGCGCCCAGGTAACCCAGCTGGCCGCCCAGCGCGACGAAGAACTGTGCGATGTGATCGAAGACCTGTGGTTCGCCGCCGGCGCCTGGCCGATCAAGGGCATCGAACCCTGCCGCGAGACCATCGAGATCCGTGGCAGCCGCTTCCATGTGCATGGTCGTCTGGCCGGCCAGGGGCCTTTGCTCGTGCTGGGCTTCGACCCTGCGGAAAGCGCGCAGTACCAGCGCCCCGGCGCCAAGCTGGCGGTGCGTGCCGAGTGGGCGGTCAAGCGCACCCTGTTGCAGGCCTTCTGCGACCAGCCGCTGATCTGGCTCGACAACTACGCCATGGCCCGGCGCCTGGCAGCCTCGCTGGCCGGTGATGCCGTGGCCGGCCCCGGCTTCGAATACAAGGTCAAGGGCGAACTGGCCCCGGCGCCACTGCTCGATGCCTTTGTCGGCGCGGCGAATTTCATCGAGAACCTCGGCCTGGAAGTGAACACTGCCGTGGCGGCGATGAGCTTCCCCTCCGGCGACAGCGATGCGCTGTTTTTCGAGGCCCTGGCCCTGTACTGGAAGGCCCTGGAGGCCCACCTGCTGGACCAGTCGCCGCCGGTGATGAGCTACAACCGCATGTTCGCCTTGTTCGGCGAGAACAACCCGGAAAACCTGCAACTGCTGCCCGACCCGTTGCTGCGGCCGCTGGCGCACCTGATGATCGACGAGTTCCAGGATGTGTCGCCGCAGATCGTCAGCTGGTTGCGGGCCAGCCTCGCCGAGATCCGTCGTCGCGGCCCGGCGATGCACATCGGGCGCCATGCGCAGCATTCGTCGCTGCTGTGTGTGGGCGACGACTGGCAGTCGATCTACGGCTGGCGTGGCAGTTCGCCCAAGTACTTCATGGAGTTCACCAAGGCCTTCCCGTCGCCGGCCAACACCCGGGTGATGCTGGTCGACAACTACCGTTGCCAGCAGCAGGTGATCGACGCGGCCGAGCACCTGGTCAAGGGCACCCCGGCGATAGCCGGCAAGAAAGCCCGGGCCAGTGGGCCGGCGGCCGAGTTGCCAGGCTCGCCGGTCAAGGTATTCGACCGTGACGAGGCAGCCCTGGGTGAAACGCTGATCGAGCACTACCAGCGTGGCGAGACGGTGATGATGCTTTACCGCAAGGGCAGCGACAGGGCGCTGATGAACGAGCACCTGCAGGGCGTGCTGCACGCCGAAGCGGCGTTGCCGGCCGAGCAGCGCCGTCTGCGGCAGTTGACCTACCACAGTGCCAAAGGCTTGCAGGCCGATGCAGTGTTCATGCTGGGCGACTGTCAGTACCTGACCAGCTCGCCCTACAAGAACCAGGTGTATCGCCAGGCCGGGTTGGGCAAGGCCGGTGATGCCCAGCCGTTCGATACCGCACAGAAGGAAGAGGTGCAGCGCCTGGCCTATGTGGCGGTAACCCGCGCGGTCAGGCACTGCTATTGGCATGTGGAGGCGGCCAACGCAGAGGCGGCGGCAGCGCCGCGTGCGTCGAGCCAGGTGGATGGACGGCAGGCCTTCTTCGAAGACCTGCGAGGTCATTGATCAGCCTTCAGGCATCGAGGACGTCCGCTTGCCGGGTAAGGCTCAGCAGTAGCCCGGCTTCCACCTCCTGCTGTGCCTCGGTCAAGGCTTTCGTAGCCCTGACATAGGCTTGCTCATTGAGAGGAACCCGACGTAGCGTGCCGTTTTCGTCCAGTGCAGGGTCAGGCATTTCCGGGGCCAATGCACGTAATATCGCGTCGTCCAGGTGCGTGACCGGCTCCTGAGTTTCATCCAGGCAATAGAACAGGTAATCGAGGCCCGGGCGCCAGAAGTCGGTAATGGCTTCGAACTGGTTGGCATATTGGCGCTTGAGGTAGTCAGCCCAGACCGGCTGTTTGCTCGTCCACTGCTGTCGGGTGGTGGAATCGGCATCGAGTTCGAGCACAGCAGCGCGGACGTTGTCGACGATTTGCTGGTTTATGTTGGCGAAATGGCGATAAATCATGCCGCTGCTAGGTTCGGGGAAATCGAGCTCTTCGGCCAAGGACTGGCGCAGTGCCAGGCGAACTTCGATATCGTCGACCCGTTCTCTGGCCAGGACCGCATCAGGGATTGCCGCAGGGACATCCAGCACGTCAAGGTCCGGTAACTGACCGGCATCTCCACCTAGCGCCGCCCTGCGCACGATGCGATGCGTGCTGATGCGGTCCGCCAGTTCGTTGACTTTTTCGCGACGATACAGCTTGCGGTAAAGGTCGAGCAGCGGCTTGGCCGTGTCCCGTGCCCGCCCTGAGGCCTGGCTGGCCAGCAACTCCACTTCCAGGGCGCTGAATGCATCTGCGCCGGCATCGCCGCAAGTGGGTGGGAAGGTATGCGCCACCTCGTTCAACCGCTCGCGCAGCGCTGTATCCTCGTGGGCCTGCTTCAACAGTGCCCACACTCGGGCACGCAGGCCATCCGGATCCCTTCGCGCTACCAACGAGTAGGTCAGGGGCTCCAACACCGCTTGCAGGTCGCCATTGTCGTTCTGGTCGAACAGGTCGGACCACAGCTGCTTTTGAGGGTCTGTCGCGACATTGCGCCAGAACCCTTGCCACTCCTGTCTTTCGGGCGTGTGCTCGAAGATACTGACGCCGCTGGCTCCCAGGCGCCTGGCCGACTCGGTCTCCAGATCGTTGTAGTTGAAGAGCCAGCGGCGCTCGGGCAAGCGGGCGGCGACGTCCCGCGCATAGGGGCTGCGCAGGATACCTTCGAGGTCTGGAACATGGTGAATACGGTTGGATGAGAGGTCCAGGTAGCGCAACTGGTACTGTGGCTGATTCATCAACGTGGTCAGGCCAGTAGGAAATGCCTGCAACTGAGCATTGGATAGGTTCAGGCGCTGCAGCCGCGCCATGTAGCGTACATCAGGCGCGTGCTGCAGCGGGTTGAAGTCCAGGTCCAGTTGCTGCGGATGGATCATGTCCTGAAAGCGCGTGGAGAGGTTTTCATCGAGCGTGATGCGATTGTGCCCCAGCCTCAGGACATCCAATGGCCGGCCGCAGAGGAAAGTCAATGTCGCTTCATCCAGTGTCAGCTGGTTGCGGCGCAAATTCAGTTGGCGCAGGTCTGGCATCGCCGCCAGCACACGTTGTGCGGTGGGTGAGAGGGTAGTAAGGGTGTTGTTGGTCAGATCCAGCGTGCGCAGCCTGGGCACCGATTCAAGTGCCTCGAACAGTGCTTGCGCGTCAATTGTACGGTTGTTGGTCACTTCCAGCACTTGCAGGTTGGGGAAGCGTGACAGGAACGCCCTGTCCAGTCGTTGCAGTTGCAGCTCGTCCAGCTTGAGTTCACGGATGTGGGGCAGGCTGGCTGTGATCGCTGGCAACTCGCCTAACTGCATTCGCTCCAGCACGAGTGTGCCCAGGTTGCCGGGACCCTCCCGTCGCCAGGCGGCTTTGAGGCGGTCGGCGCATTGTTGTCGCTCGAAGCGCTGGCTGATGTTGCGTGCGGTCAGGTACCACGTTTCCAGATAGCGTTTCAGATCTTGCCACTCTGCCTGCAGTTGCCGCACTGCCGTGCCCAGGTCACCGGTCTGGCTCAGTTCGGCTCTCAAGGCGCTGATCTCGTTGCTGTTCAGTGAGGGGAAAAGTGACTTGAGCCGGCGTGTCGCGGCGCTTTCGCCGAAAGGGCCTGCTCCTCGGCCACTGAGCGGGTAACCGATTCGCCCATGTGCCAGGCGCATGGGTGAGCGAAAACCAGGCCTGATTGGCTGCTGGCCGAGCAGCACCGCGCAGCCCGAGCGGTCGGCGAGGGCGCTGGCGAACAGCTCGGCTTCACTCGCCTGCGGCTGTTCGGCTACCAATGCATCACGCAGCAGTTGGCTGTCGGCATTGGCCAGGTCTGCTCGGTACAGGCCGGTCAAGGCACGATCGAGGCGGGCACGAGCTTGCAGGTAGCGGGCTTCTTCAGCCACGCGCAAGGGCACGCGCCCGTTCTTCAGGCGTTCGCGTTCGGTGCTGTCGGCATGCGCGACGAGTTCTTCCAGGGCATTGTCAGGCAAACCGGGGAACTGGCGGCCCAAGGTCTGCGCTTCGTCGCCAAGCGGTGCGCGATGGCTTTCCAGCATGCTCGCGAAGACTTCGCGACGACGTGCTGACAGGCGGTTGGCCAATAGCTCGTTAAGGGCGCCCGGGCGCTGCTCTACTGGCGTATCGGGTAGTAGCTGCTCTATGACATCTTCATCCATCCCCGCCAGGACAATCTTGCTCAGTTCGCCATCGTCAAGCTCTTCGCGGCCGATCTCGATCTGCAGCGTGTCGGCTTTTGGCTCCGCACCGAAGTAGACTGCGTCCCCCCACTTTTCGGCACCGGTGAAGACCTTCAGCCTGTAGTTCGCGGGCCAGCCAGGCAGCTGTACCAGTTCCGGCAGCGCGAAGTTCATATGTGCAGCCAAAGGCTGGCCATGACGTACTCGGGTGATGATGCCCTCCACGTCGTCAGCCAGTCGCAGGCGCAACAAGGTATCGGCCAGCAGAGCCGGCGGCTGCGAGCCGGTGACCTGGCTGCGACGCAAGGTGTCTGCGTCGACTTCGGTAATGCGCAATGCGGCAAGTTGCTCCGATGCATCCAGCCCCTGGCCGAACCGGCCCAGCCCCTCGAGCAACTGCGCATCGTCCCATTCGAGCGGGTTGTCGTGGGCCAACTGCCAGCGCTGGTCGCCGAGGTAGCGCAAGGCCGGAGTGTAGGCATCGGGGGCGTCCGGGTGGCGCACATGCCACTGTCCGTCGGTTTCGAACACCTCATACAGTTTGCCTTGAAGCCAAACGTGGGTTTTGCCATTGATGATGTAGAGCCCTTGGGCATTTTTCTGCACACCCACCGGCAACGAGCTCGAAGTGCTGTAAGGGCCCATGTCTGGGTGCCAAAGCCGTTCGCGGCCACCTTTCCAGACGCTTTCCAGCGCATCGACGAACCCTGATGCCTTGACCGCGCTGCTGCCGACGGCAAAACCGGCGATCACGGCGGCATTGATGGCCAGTGACTCAAGTTGTTGCAGCGCTTCCTGGGTATCGCCTTCTTCCCAGGCTTCGAACCCGGTGAACACCGAATCCATGAGATCGTAGGCAAACACCCCAAGCATCGCGGCATCCAGCCCAGGCACGAAGAAGGCGGCCACGTTCAGTACGTTCATGCCTGCGTCCAGCCAGTGCTGCAGCCGTTCCTTGCGTGCCTTGGCGTCGGCATCTGCGGTCGGTACTGCGATCGTTCTGGCATTCGCCTTGATGCGGCGCTTGTGGTCCCTGTAAAGCACTTGCCAGATGGGAAAGGCCAGGCGGGTTCGCTTGAAGTGCAGCTCAGGCTTGTCCTTGGGTTTGCGCGTGGAGGTGCCATGCTCGAACAGGGCATTTTCGAGCTTGCGGCTGAGCTCGATCTGGTTGTCCTGGTCAGCGAAGCTGATCAAGTGCTGGCGAAACGTGGTTTGCAGCAGGCGTTGACGCATGAGCGAGCCGGCCTTTTGCAAGGAAGCAAACTCCCTCACCGGGTGTTCGGAATCATGGGGAATGTAGAGCATGCAGGGGTTAGTCTGGTCGGCTTCATCAGGGCCTATCAGCAGTACGCCATGAAGCGGGATGCCGAACAGGCTGAAGCGCCAGCAGCGAAGCTTGTGTTCGCCGTAACGCGGCGTGCTTTCGTTGTCGCATAGCTGTACCAGAGCACTGTGGCCTTTGAGCGTCAACAGGCCCTTGAGGTAGGCGATCATTGCCTCGGTTTTCAGTGCCTGCTGGCTTGCATCGATCCACTGCTGCTCGATTGCGGCTTTTCTGGGGCCTTCATAGATACTCTGCAGGTGGTCTTGATACTGCCGGCCGAGGTCCAGGCTTCGGCAAAGGTTCACGAACGCTTCGGGCTCCAGCCCAGGAAGTGAGGCGTCGTCGTCCGGGCCAAGGGTCAGGGTGTCGAACGGGCCCACTTCGTCGGTTCCTTCGAAATTGTGCAGGGCGGCCTCCAGCAGCGTGCGCTTCTGTGGTGACCCTTCGGGGCGCTTGATGTACGTATCGTCACCGCCGAGTGAGAAATCGAGGCCGGGGACATTCACCAGCGTGGTGTACACCTTGAACGGCTGGTGCAGGTACTGGGCCTTGTCCGCTTTGACATCCGGGCCCAACCGGCTCTCGAGCAAAGGCTTGCAGAATTCGCTGATCTGCCTGAAGTCTTCGAGCAAGGCCCGCAGAGCTTTGAACTCGGCATCGCGGGCGCTGATCAGCTGCCGTAAACGCGCCTTGTCTTCATCGCTGGCTGCGGTGTACCAGGCGTAAGGCGAACCGTTTTCGTCGAGGTAGTCCTTGCGGATGCTCTGTACGACGCGGCGGGTATGGTCAGGGTGCATCGTTCGGCACCAGTCAGGCAGGTTACGGACAATCTGGGCCTGATGGAAAGGCATGGGTGTGCTGGTCATGCTGAAGTCTCCGTGGTCGATGGAGGGGCCAGTCGACAGGTTTCGCCTCGGCATGCGGTGGTATTTAGTTGAATGCACAGGTCGGTCCTGTGCACGAGAGCGTCGGTAGGGGAGCAGCGCGGGCAGGGTTGTTGGGAGATGGTGAAGCAAGGCATGGGGTAGGCATGTCGTGTGGATGACGCCGGCACGTGGGGTATGGGCCGGCGTCATGTGATGCCTGGCCATGGGCCGGCGTTCTATCAGGGAGAACTACGATGCATTCGCTGTGCAGTCCCAAGGATCACCTGCTGGACCTCGACGGTATTGAAATAGCGGTACGCACCTGGGGGGCGGAGGACGGCATCCCGGTGCTGGCTCTGCACGGCTGGCTGGACAACGCCGCCTCGTTCGAACGCCTGGCACCGATGCTCGACGGCTGCTTCGTGGTCGCCCCCGACCTGGTTGGCCACGGCCGCTCGGACCATCGCCGCCACGACAGTGGCTACTACCTGTGGGAACATGCCGAGGACATGCTGGCAGTGACCGACAGCCTGGGCCTGTCGCAATTCCATGTGCTGGCCCATGGCATGGGCACCGGGGTGGCGTCGCTGCTGGCGGCCATGACCAGCGGTATTGCCAGCATGACCTTCCTCGACGGCATGGGCGCACCGTTCACGGTGGCCGAGGATGACCGCGTGCAGCACCTGGCCCGGGCCTACCGGCTCAAGCGCATGGTGCAGCGCAGCCAGTTGCAGGGTTTTTCCGAGCCGGACGTCGACCGTTTCGAGGACCTGGACACGGCGTTGGAACAACGCCGCGAGCGCCTGGACACCGAGCTGTCGGAAGAGGCGGCACGGCTGCTGGCGCTGCGTGACCTGCTGCAACTGGGCGAGGGCTATTGCTGGCGCCACGACCCACGCCTGGTGCTGCCCGAACCCATGCCGCTGACCGAGCGCGAAGCCTGCGACCTGCTCAGCCAGATCCGTTGCCCGTTGTACCTGCTGTTCGGGCGCCAGGGGGCATTCACCGGCGAAGCCTTTACCCGGCGCCAGGCGGCCTTGCCCAGCCAGGCGAAGATCTCCTGGCATCCGGGCGGGCACCACTTCCACCTGGATGCGCCGGACCGGGCGCTGGTCGATCAACTGCTGCGCATCCTCACCCGCCATGAAGGGGGCGTTCTGCAACGGTTGGTAAACGAATAACTGCATATGGTCATGCCATGCGCACGTGGGCTATGGTGGTGAATCTCATCGGGCTTGCGTGATCCCTTGTGGGAGGTTGTCCAGCTCTTTGGGCTGCGCTGTCGCGCAGATAACAGATATCGCTCGCTTGGTGCGTCCTTTGTAGGAGCAGCCTTGTGCTGCGAAGAGGCCGGTAAAGTCAACAGACAAGCATTGTCAGTACCGACCTCTTCGCAGCACAAGGCTGCTCCTACAGGCCCCTGGCAAACCAATGAGCCAAAGCGGGCACGCCCGCTCCCACAGGAATCCAGCGGCCACAAGGAGCCTTGGCATGCGACCATTCGTCATCAAGCACATCGACCACCTCGTCCTGCGGGTCAGCGACCTGGAGCGCAGTGTCGCCTTCTACACCGAGCTGCTCGGCTGCACGGTCAGCCGCGTGCGCGACGACCTGGGCATGGTCCACCTGGCCACGGGCACGGCGATGATCGACCTGGTGACCCTGGATGGTCCCCTGGGCCAGCCAGGTGGTGCGGCGCCGGGGGCCGAGGGGCGCAACCTGCACCATTTCTGCCTGCGCATCGAGCCGTTCGACGAGGCGGCACTTACGGCATACCTGCAAGCTGCAGGGGTTAAAGTCGAACCTGCCGAAAAACGCTATGGCGCCGAAGGCGAGGGGCTGTCGCTTTACTGCTACGACCCCGATGGCAACCAGGTCGAGCTGAAAGGGCCGGTAACGGCAACGCAGGCTCCATGAGCAACCTGCACACTCGCGCGCGGTAGAGATCGCGCAAGGTTCAGGTGGATATCCCGGCAAAGCCTATTATGCTTCATTTACCTTGCTGCGATCCGAGACGGCCCGCCTCGTCGTGCTTCGCATATCCAAAGCAAGCCCCCAGGGCCTGGGTGCGACGGTGAAAAAAATATGAGGTGCTCCCGGCCTGCATGACGACAAGACGGAGGCACCCCATGGCGGTTCTCGACAGCACATCCACGGGCAGCGCGCCCCAACGCGGTATCACCCGGGAGGAGCGCAAGGTCATCTTCGCCTCGTCCCTGGGCACGGTATTCGAATGGTACGACTTCTACCTTTACGGCTCTCTGGCGGCGATCATCGCCAAGCACTTCTTTGCCGGGGTCAATGAAACCACCTCGTTCATCTTCGCCTTGCTGGCCTTTGCCGCCGGCTTTGCCGTGCGGCCATTCGGCGCCATCGTGTTCGGTCGCCTGGGCGACATGATCGGGCGCAAGTACACCTTCCTCATCACCATCGTCATCATGGGCTTGTCCACCGCTGTGGTGGGCCTGTTGCCCAGCTATGCCACGATCGGCGTGGCAGCGCCAATCATCCTCATCAGCCTGCGCCTGCTGCAGGGCCTGGCACTGGGTGGCGAGTACGGCGGTGCGGCCACCTACGTGGCCGAACATGCACCCAAGGGCCGGCGCGGCTTTTTCACCGCCTGGATCCAGACCACGGCCACCCTGGGGCTGTTCCTCTCGCTGCTGGTGATCATGGCCTGCCGCACGGCCATGGGTAACGAGGTGTTCGAGGCCTGGGGCTGGCGAGTGCCATTCCTGCTGTCGATACTGCTGCTGGCGATTTCGGTGTACATCCGCATGCAACTCAACGAGTCGCCGGTGTTCATGAAGATGAAGGCCGAGGGCAAGGCGTCCAAGGCGCCACTGACCGAATCGTTCGCTCGCTGGGACAACCTCAAGGTGGTGGTCATGGCGCTGCTCGGTGGCACCGCCGGCCAGGCCGTGGTGTGGTACACCGGGCAGTTCTATGCGCTGTTCTTCCTGTTGCAGATGCTCAAGATCGAGCCGCAGACCGCCAACCTGCTGATTGCCGGTTCGCTATTGATCGGCACACCGTTCTTCATCTTCTTCGGCAGCCTGTCCGACCGCATCGGCCGCAAGAAAATAATCATGGCCGGTTGCATCATCGCCGCGCTGACCTACTTCCCGATCTTCAAGGCACTGACCCAGTACGGCAACCCGGACGTGTTCGTCGCCCAGGAGCAGAACCCGGTGGTGGTGATGGCAGACCCTGCCCAGTGCGCGTTCCAGTTCGACCCGGTGGGCAAGGCCAAATTCACCAGTTCGTGCGATATCGCCAAGAGCCTGCTGGCCAAGCGGGCCATCCCCTATACCAACGAAGCGGCAGAACCTGGCAGCGTGGCGCAGATCCGCATTGGTGAACGGGTACTGCCAAGCTTTGATGGGCGCAGCCTGGCGGCAGCGGACTTCAAGGCACAGAGCGATGCCTTTACCGCGACCTTGACCGGGGCGTTGAAGGAAGCCGGCTACCCGGAAAAGGCCGACCCGGCGAAGATCCACTACCCGATGGTGCTGTTGCTGCTGACCATTCTGGTGATCTACGTGACCATGGTCTACGGGCCGATCGCGGCCTGGCTGGTGGAGCTGTTCCCGGCACGCATCCGTTACACCTCGATGTCGCTGCCTTACCACATCGGCAACGGCTGGTTCGGCGGCTTCCTGCCGACCGTGGCGTTTGCCATGGTGGCGGCGACCGGGGATATCTATTACGGCTTGTGGTACCCGATCGTGATTGCAGTGATGACGGCGGTGCTGGGGATCTTCTTCCTGCCGGAGACCAAGGACCGCGATATCAACCACACTTGAAGGTGAGGCTGCCTGTACCGGCCTTTTCGCGGGCTTGCCCGCTCCCACAGGGATACCACTGCGCCCTGTGGGAGCGGGCAAGCCCGCGAAGAGGCCGGTACAGTCAACCCATCAGTCGAAATAGCCACGCAACCCAAAGGCATACCCGGTATCCACCCCAGCAGCCTCGCCGCGGCTCCAGCGCTTCTTCAACACGAACTCGAACGCTGGCTCGTACAGCCCGTCCCGCACCAGTGCACCCGCCAGCACCTCCACGTCATACCAGCCATTGTCCAGCTCGATGATCGGCCGCCCCGGCACCTGGTAACGCGCCATCAGGTCACCCAGTGTCTTGGGCGTGAAGTGCTGCAGGATGCGCCAGGTGTACAGCATCAGCGCACCGTGCTCGACCTGCAGCACATAGCCATTGCGGCGGTGCTTCAGGCGGCTGCCGGGTTCGCGCAGGGCCGGGGTATGGTTGTCCAGGGTGAACAGGATGCGGTAGGGCAGGTTATCGACCCCGGCCAGTGGCAGCACGACCCCTTCGCGCACGGCCTGGTCGCCGCTGTCGCCGTGGGTGAAGGCATGGGCAAGGTCGTCGGGCAATTCATGTTGTTGCTTGAAGCGCTCGAGCAACTGGATATCGCCGAGCAGAAAGTAGTCGACCAGGTCGTTGAGCACTTCGCTGAATTCGTGGCGCATCTGTTTTCCTTGTTGGTGCGCGTGAGGGCAATGGCAAATGTAGCACTTCAGATTGGCTTCAGATTGCCCCCTGATACTGCCCCCAACACCTGACTTGAAAGGGGGACCGCCATGACTCAGGCAGACAGCGCCAGCCTGTTTCCACTGGCTATCGGCAGCCACGGCGAGCGCCTTGCCCGCATGACGCTGAAACGCTCGGGGGAGCCCGGGCGCGACGAGCTGGAACAGTTCATTCACGCCCGCTTTGCCTGCGCGCACCACGCCGACGTGCAGCACTACCTGCCCGAACTGCTCGGCCTGCATGACAGCCACGGGCGCCTGATGGCCGCCGCCGGCATACGCCTGGCCAGCAGTGGGCCGACCTTCCTCGAGCGTTATCTGGATGAGCCGCTGGAAGCGGCCGTGACCCGGCTGTCTGGCAGCTCGGTGAGCCGTGCACAGCTGGTCGAAGTGGGCAACCTGGCCGCGCTCAGCGCCGGCAGCGCGCGGATCATGATCATTGCCGTGACCTGGTTGCTGGCTGCCCGCGGTTTGCAGTGGGTGGCCTTCACCGGTGCCGCGACCCTGGTCAACAGCTTTCATCGCCTGGGCCTGGTGCCGACGGCGCTGGCCGTGGCCGACCCTGGCCGGCTGAACGGCGATGCCGACAGTTGGGGCAGTTACTACGCACAGCACCCGCAAGTGTTCGTTGGCAACATCGGCTACGGCCATGCAGCCCTGGCCCGCGGCGGCGTTTTCGAGCGGCTGGGCTTGCCCGCGAGCGTGCAGGAGGCCGGCCATGCCGCGTGAATGCCAGCTGTTCAGGGAAGTGTTGCAACTGCATGCCCGCCACCGAGGGGCGCAACCGGCGTTGCTGGGCCTTGGCGGGCCGTTCACCTATCAACAATTGCTGGACGAGGTCGAGCAACGCCAGGCCTGGCTGAGCGCGCAGCCACCGGGCACTTTCGCTCTGGCCCTGGAGAACGGTCCCGAGGCGCTGTTCTGGGACCTGGCGGCGCTGTTCGCGGCGCGCCCCATCGTTATTCTGCCGGCGTTCTTCAGCAGCGCCCAGCGCCGCCACTGCCTGGCACAGAGCGGGGCGGTGCTGGCGCTGGCCGACGAGGCCTTCGCTGACGACTTGCACGCCAGCGGCTTCTCTGCCGGTGAGCGCTTCTGGAGCCGGCAGCCGCCAGCGGCCGCACCCTTGCCACCGGGTACCGCGAAGATTACCTACACCTCCGGCAGTACCGGTGCACCCAAGGGCGTATGCCTGAGCGCCGAGGCCATGCTGCGGGTAGCGCATGAGCTGGAGGCTGCCAGCCGGCCCACGGCGCCCGGCAAGTACCTGGCGGTATTGCCTCTGGCGGTGCTGCTGGATAACCTGGGCCTGTACGCGGCCCTGCTGGCCGGGGCGAGCATTGCCCTGTATCCGCAGGCGCAACTGGGTTTTCGCGGTGCCAGTCAGGTCGACTTCAAGCAATTGCTGGGCGCCATCGCCTTGAGTGGTGCCGAAAGCCTGATCCTGGTGCCGCAACTGCTGCTTGGGCTGGTCACCGCCATCGAGCGCGGCCTGATGCGGGTCGGCCCGTTGCGCTTCGTGGCGGTGGGCGGCGCGCGGGTGGCGCCGAGCCTGCTGGCCCGGGCCCAGGCCATCGGGCTACCGGTGTTCGAGGGCTATGGCTTGTCCGAATGCGCTTCGGTGGTATGCCTCAACCGCCCCGGGGCGCATCGTGCGGGCAGTGTCGGGCGGCCGCTGCCGCATGTGCAGGTGCGCATTGCCGAAGATGGCGAAGTGCAGGTGGCCGGTTCGGCGTTGCTCGGCTACCTGGGCGAACCACCCTTCAGCGAGCCGTGGTTGTCGACCGGTGACCTGGGCCACTTCGACAGCGACGGCTTCCTGTACCTGGCCGGGCGCAAGAAGCACCAGTACAGCACCAGCTTCGGGCGCAACGTCAACCCCGAATGGGTCGAGGCCGAACTGACCCAGGGCGGGGTGATCGCCCAGGCGTTCGTCCACGGCGAAGGCCTGGCATACAACCTGGCGTTGATCTGGCCGCTGGACCCGCAGGCTGACGACCACACCCTGGAACAGGCCATCCGCCAGGCCAATGCCGGCCTGCCGGACTATGCCCGGGTGCATGCCTGGCGGCGTCTGCCCGAACCTTTGAGTGCCGCCGGGCAAACCCTGACCGCCAACGGCCGGCCACGCCGCGAACAGATCCTGCGGTGTTACCAGTCCCTGTTATCCGACCTTCAATGATCTACGAGGTTTGCCATGCTTTTCTTCGACATGCTGCAGCAGGAAACCGCCGACGAGCGTACGGCATTGTTCAGTGTCCCGGTCATCCGCGACGCGCTGGCCGGCAAGGCCAGCCTCGAGGCCTATGTGGCCTTTCTCACCCAGGCCTACCACCACGTGCGGCACACCGTGCCATTGATGATGGCCTGCGGGGCCCGTTTGCCGGCGCGGCTGGAGTGGCTGCGCGGCGCAGTGTGCGAGTACATCGACGAGGAGTACGGCCATGAGCGCTGGATTCTCGATGACATCGCCGCCTGCGGTGGCGACCCGCACCAGGTGGCCGGCGGCCGGCCGGCATTGCCCATCGAGCTGATGGTGGCATTTCTCTACGACCAGATTGCCCGTGGCAACCCGGTCGGGCTGTTCGGTATGGTCAACGTGCTCGAAGGCACCAGCATTGCCCTCGCCACCCAGGCAGCCGGTACCCTGCAGAGCAGCCTCGGCCTGCCGGACAAGGCGTTCAGCTACCTGAGTTCCCACGGCGCCCTGGACCAGGACCACATGGCCACCTACCGTGGCCTGATGAACCGTCTGGACCAGCCCGAAGACCAGCAGGCGGTAATCCACGCTGCCAAAGTGGTGTATCGCCTGTATACCGCCATGTTCGAAGGGCTGCCGCGTACCGCGCAGCAGGAGGTAAAGCATGCGCTTGCCTGATTGCGTGGCGGTGCTCACCGGTGCCAGCGGTGGCATCGGCCTGGAGTTGGCGGCCCAGCTATGCAGTGCCGGTGCTCGCGTACTGGCGGTCAGCCGGCAGCAGGGCAAGCTGACCGAACTGATGGCGCGCTACCCCGGGCAATTGCGCTGGCAGCAGGCCGACCTGCGCTGCGCCGAAGGCCGCCGTGACGTGCTGGAGGCAGCGCGGGCGATGGGTAGTTGCAACCTGTTGATCAACGCCGCCGGGGTCAACCGCTTCGCCTTGCTCGAACAGATGGACGAGGCCGCCCTCGACGAGTTGTTCGACCTCAACATCAAGGCCGCCGTGCAGCTCACCCGCCTGTGCCTGCCGCTACTGCGCGCCCAGCCCAGTGCGCTGGTGGTGAACGTGGGGTCGATCTATGGCTCCATCGGCTACCCAGGCTATGCCACCTACTGCGCCAGCAAGTTTGCCTTGCGCGGGTTCTCCGAGGCATTGCGCCGCGAGCTTGCCGACACCTCGGTGAACGTGTTGTATGCCGCACCGCGCACTACCCGCACGACGATGAACAGTAGCGCCGCGCAGGCGCTGAACCAGGCGTTGAAGGTAGGCGTCGATGACCCGCAGGATGTCGCCCGGGCAGTGCTCGACGCGGTACAGGCCGAGCGCAGCGAACTGTACCTGGGTTGGCCGGAGAAACTCTTCGTGCGCCTTAACGGCATGCTGCCAGGCGTGGTCGACCGCGCCCTGCGCAAGCAATTGCCGCTGATCCGTCGCTACAGCAACTGGCACAGCAAGGAGTCGAGCAAATGAAACGTCTGATACTGGCCAGCCTGCTGGCCATCGCCCCGTTCACCTGGGCCCTCGACCAGACCGGTACCCAGCAACTCAACGCCATCCAGCAGCGCTGGGCGGTGGTTCGCTATAACCTGCCCGAAGCCCAGCGTGCCGGGGCATTCGAGGCCCTGGCGGCACAGTCGGCGGCGTTGGTGCGCCAGCATCCGGGCTCGGCCGAGCCGCTGATCTGGGACGGCATCGTCAACAGCAGCTGGGCCGGCGCCACCGGTGGGCTGGGCGCGTTGGGCAAGGTCAAGGCCGCCCGCGCCAGCCTGGAAAAGGCCCTGGCCATGGACCCCAAGGCGCTGCAAGGCTCGGCCTACACCAGCCTGGGCGCGCTGTACGACCAGGTGCCCGGCTGGCCATTGAGCTTCGGCGACCAGGCCAAGGCCGAGGCCATGCTGCGCCAGGCGCTGGCGATCAACCCCGACGGTATCGACAGCAACTATTTCTGGGCCGACCACCTGTACCGGCAGAACCGCTATGACGAAGCCCGCGCCGCCCTGCAAAAGGCGTTGCAGGCACCGCCCCGGCCCGGGAGAGAGTTGGCCGACCAGGGCCGGCGTGGTGAAATCGATGCTTTACTCAAAGCGATCAAGGACAAACAGGATTAAGCATGCGCCTGCTGCTGGTAGAAGATGACGTCGCGTTGGGGGAGGGGATTTGTGACGGCATGCGCCGCGAGGGCTATACCCTCGACTGGTTGCAGGATGGCGCCAGTGCCTTGCATGCCCTGTGTCACGAAGAGTTCGACCTGGCCATCCTCGACCTGGGCTTGCCGCGCCTGGATGGCATCGAGTTGCTGCGGCGCCTGCGTGCGGCCGGGAAGAGCCTGCCAGTGCTGGTGCTGACCGCCCGCGACGCCACCGATGACCGCATTGCCGGGCTGGATGCCGGCGCCGACGACTACCTGGTCAAACCCTTCGACCTCAACGAACTCAAGGCCCGCTTGCGGGCCTTGCTGCGGCGCAGTAGTGGCCGCGCCCGCGTGCTGATAGAGCATGCCGGGGTATGCCTGGATCCGGTCAGCCAGCAGGTGCACTACCTGGGCCAGCCGGTGGTACTCACGCCCAAGGAATACCTGCTGCTGCACGAGCTGCTGGCCCAGCCGGGCAAGGTGTTCACCCGCGAACGCTTGACCCAGTTGCTGTATGGCTGGGATGAAGAGCCGGAGAGCAACACCCTGGAAGTGAACATCTACCACCTGCGCAAGAAGCTGTTCAACGGCCTGATCCGCACCGTGCGCGGGATCGGCTACCTGGTGGAACGCAAGTCATGAGCTCGTTGCGCCAACGCACCTTGTGGCGGGTGATGCTGCTGTTGCTGGTCGGCAGCGGGTTGCTGGCGCTGTACAACTATCACGACAGCCGCCACGAAATTAACGAAGTGTACGACGCCCACCTGGCACAGGACGCCCGGCTGCTGCAGGGGATCATGAGCCTGCCGGTGCAAGAGCAGAGCCGTGACGAGTTGTACCGCGCATTCGACGAGGCCTTGAGCAAGGCCGGGCACCACAAGGTGGGGCACCGCTACGAGAGCAAGCTGGCCTTCCAGGTATGGGCCGACGACGGCGGGCTGCTGGTACACACGCCCAGCGCCCCGCAGCTGGGGCAGGCGCCGCGGGTGCCGGGTTTCGCCGACGTGGTGGTGGATGGGCGGCGTTGGCGCAGCTTTGTCTTGCCGGTGCCGGAAAAACACTGGGTGATCTGGGTGGGCGAGCGCAACGACGTGCGTGACGACCTGATCGAACGCATCGTGCAGCACACGCTGTTGCCATTCCTGTTCGGCAGCCTGGCCCTGGCCTTGCTGGTGTGGGCGGCCATAGGCTGGGGGCTGCGGCCGCTGCAGAACATGGCCAGGGTGATCCGCGCCCGACACGCCGAGTCGCTCGAGCCGTTGCAGCTGGTGCCGTTGCCTAAGGAGCTGGAGCCGATGCAGGCGGCGATCAACCGCCTGCTCGGGCAGATCGACGACCTGCTGCGCCGCGAACACCGTTTCATCGCCGATGCTGCCCACGAGATGCGCACGCCCTTGGCCATCCTGCGCCTGCACGCGCAGAACGCCCTGAATGCAGACAGCGCTGCCGAGCGGGACAAGGCCCTGCAGTTTCTGATGGGCGGTGTCGACCGCCTTGCCCGGGTGGTCAACCAGCTGTTGACCCTGGCCCGCCTGGAGCCGCGACCAGGCCGGCGTGACTGGCCGCGGGTGGACCTGGAGGGCGTAGTGGCCGAGACCCTGGCAGAGCTTACCCCCTGGATACTGGAGCGCGGGCTGGAGCCTTCGCTGGACATCGCGGCCGGCGACTACCACTTGCACACCGACGCTGGCGCGTTGGGTATTGCGCTGCAGAACCTGGTGGCCAATGCCGTGGACCATTCGCCGGCAGGCGGTCGGGTCACCGTGACACTGCAGTGCGAAGGGCAGGCCTTGCTGGTCAGTGTCGACGACGAAGGGCCGGGCATCGCCGAAGTCGACCAGCAGCGGGTATTCGAGCGCTTCTACAGCAAGGGCTCGACCAATGGCGCCGGGCTGGGGTTGTCGATCGTCAGCACCATCATGACCCGCCTGGGTGGCAGCGTGCAGTTGCGCAACCAGACGCCACACGGACTGCGCGCGACCTTGCGCCTGCCCGTGGAGCCCTGAACGCTTGCTAGTGTTTCTGGGCGATCTGGATCAGGTTGCCGCAAGTGTCATCGAACACCGCTACGGTGACCGGCCCCATGGCAGTAGGCGGTTGGGTGAACTGCACGCCCGCTGCGCGAAGCCGGGTATATTCGGCCTGGATGTCCCGCACGCCGAACGAGGTGGCGGGGATGCCGTCCTGCTTGAGCGCGGCCTTGTAGACCTTGGCGGCCGGGTGCGCGTCGGGCTCGAGCAGCAGCTCGACGCCGTTGGGGTCGTTGGGGGAGGTGAGGGTCAGCCAGCGGTGTCGGCCCATGGGGATGTCGTGCTTGGGCTCGAAACCGAGTACGTAGTGGTAGAAAGCCAGGGCCTTGGCCTGGTCGTCGACGAGGATGCTGGTGACTATGATCTTCATGAACGCACACCGTATGCCTGGAGTCGTTGAGTACCAGTAAAGACAATCAGCGGCATTTGGCCAGGGCACCGGGTTCACTGCTAACCCTGCAGCGCGATCCGACAGCATTTCTCTTCACGGTCAAAGTTCCAGATGGGTTGGTGGCAATGGGGGTTGTAGCGTTGATCGGGCAATACCACCCAAACCAAGGAGTGAACCCCATGCAAGAAGAACCCGTTAACGAGCCAGACGACACGCTTGACCACGAACAGCTGGAAAGTGCAGAGCCGCAGGTAACGTTGTCCCGGCGCAAGCGCGGTATAGGGCCAGTAGTCGGCATGCCCTGCAGGCCAGGGTACAAGCTGATTGGTGATGACTGTGTAATCGCCAATATCGATTTCGAGTGAAGCAAAGGGGGGCGCATCGCGCCCCTCGTAAAAACCTGCTCAAGCCATAGGTAAATCCTTCATCACCCGGCCCCCACCCAGCCGCTGCCGAGGGTAAAGTGACAGGCATGATCCCAGCGCGCCCAGACCGGCGTCAGAGAGGTGCCCGTGGCGGCCTACACATTGCGACAACTCAAGTACTTCGTTACCACTGTCGAGGCCGGCAGCGTGGCCGAAGCTTCACGCCAGCTGTACATTGCCCAGCCGTCCATCTCCACGGCCATCAAGAGCCTGGAAGAAAGCTTCGGCGTGCAGCTGTTCATCCGCCACCACGCCCAGGGTGTGTCTCTGACGCCCAGCGGCAAGCGCTTCTATGCCAAGACCAAGTCGCTGCTGCAGATGGCCCACGAATTCGAGCAGAACGCCCTGGCCGACAACGACACCGTGGCCGGGCAAATCGACATCGGCTGCTTCGAAACCGTGGCACCGCTGTACCTGCCGCGCCTGATCGCCGGCTTTCGCCAGCGTTACCCGGGGGTGGATATCCGCCTGCGCGACGGCGAGCAGCAGGACCTGATCCAGGGCCTGACTGCCGGTACCTTCGACCTGGCGTTCCTCTACGACCATGACCTGGACGGCACCATCGAGGCCGAGCCGCTCATGCCGCCGCAGAAGCCCTATGTGCTGCTCCCCGAGAACCACCGCTTCGCCGGGCAGGCCCAGGTGTCGCTGCGCGATCTGTGCCCGGAGCCGATGATCCTGCTGGACGTTGCCCCCAGCCGTACCTACTTCGTCAGCCTGTTCAACGAAATGGGCCTGACGCCCAATATCGTCTTCAGTTCGCCGTCGATCGAGATGGTACGCGGCATGGTCGGGCAGGGCTTTGGCTTTTCGTTGCTGGTGACGCGGCCGCATTCGGAGTACACCTACGACGGGCAACGCCTGGCCATGCTTGATATCGCCGAGCCAGTGGCGCTGTCAGGGCTGGCAGCGGCGTGGTTGAAGCGGGTGCAACTGACCAAGCCGGCGCAGTTGTTCGTCGAGTTTTGCCGGGAAGAACTGGCCAAGTTCTGAAACGGGCACGCCATGCAGGAGCATGGCGTGCCCGTTGGTCAGGGGTTGACCTGATAGCCGCGCCCTTGCAGGCAGCCGGCATAGGCACTGGCATGAGCCTGGGCTTTCGCTTCGTCCTGGCCGCGCCGGTCCTGACGGCGGTCCTGACGCTGGCGCATGCCACCGACCGCAGCACCGGCGGCGGCCACTTCGCCGGCGCGGTTCTGTCGGTATTGCTCCTTGGCATCGTCACCGACCCGGTCATACAGCTCGTCGTGCTGGTTGCCGCGCACCTGCGCGCCTGCCGCACCGGCAACCGCGCCGGCGGCGGCACCGCGTACCCGGCCACCGACATGGGGGTCGCTGGAGGTCGCGGCACTGTTCGCGGCATTGGTCGCGACAGTATTGCAATCATTGATATCCAGTTGCATCTGCTGGCTGCTCTGGCCCTTGAGCGGCACCACCGACTGCGCCTGGGCTGCCGATGCCGCGCACAGCAGCACCAGCAGGCAACTCCACGTGAACGTACGCATGGCAAACCTCCAGCGGGTGGGGATCCCGTTTCACAGGATAGTTCTCTTTGCTGCCGATGATGGCAGTTTTGCCGGGATGGTCTAAACCGGATAACAAACGTGGTTCGCCTGCGTATCACGGCGTGAATCCGGGCTACCTGTGGAAACCCCATGAGCCAGAGCCAGCAACTGATCATCTGTGAGTACTGTGACACGGTTTACAACCGTGCGCCGCTGCTCAAGCACCAGCGCGCCGTTTGCCAGCGCTGTGGCGGCGTACTGTACCGGCATACCTCGCTGACGGTGCAGCAACGCCTGGCCCTGAGTGTGACGGGTGGCATCCTGCTGGTGTTCGCCAACGCCTACCCGGTGATGACCATCGGCATGCAAGGGCTCACCCATTCCGCGACATTATGGGACTCGGTACAGATCCTCAGCCACGGCAGCATCACCTTCATCGCCCTGGTCATGGCCCTGTCGATCATCTTTGCGCCGGTGCTGCAGATTACCCTCTTGTGCTGGGTGTTGGGTTTCGCCCTGGCCGGCCAGCGCGCACCCGGTTTTGCCCTGTGCATGCGCAGCCTGGAGGGCCTGCGGCCTTGGAGCATGCTGGAGGTGTGCCTGCTGGGGGCGATGGTGGCGGTGATCAAGCTGGCGGGGTTTCTCGACGTGATACCTGGCATCGGCCTGCTGGCGCTGGCAGCGCTGAGCATGCTGATCATCCATATCGCCGGCAAGGACATCCGCGGCCTTTGGGAGCAGGTATGAATACCCCGGCCAACGCCGACGACCTGGGCCTGTGCCTGTGCCATGGCTGCGGTCAGGCCTGCGAACTGGGCAGCGACAAGCACACCTGCGACCGCTGTGGTGCCGCCATCCACCGGCGCAAGGCCAATGCAATCAGCCGTGGCTGGGCGTTTCTGCTGGCGGCGCTGGTTTTCTACATTCCCGCCAACCTGCTGCCGGTGATGCACACCGAAATGCTCGGCAGTGGCAGCGAAAGCACCATCGGTGGCGGCGTGCTGGAGTTCTGGGAGGCAGGGGCCTGGGACATCGCGCTGATCATCTTCATTGCCAGCGTGGGTGTGCCGGCCATCAAGTTCTTCTCGCTCGGCCTGTTGCTGCTCACCGCCCAGCGCGGTTCTACCTGGGCCTGCCGGCAGCGCTCGCAGCTGTACCGTTTCGTCGAGCTTATCGGCTACTGGTCGATGCTCGATGTGATGGTGGTGGCGCTGGTGGCGGCGCTGGTGCAACTGCGCGGGCTGGGCACCATCGAGCCGCGGGTAGGCATCCTGTTTTTCGGCATGGTGGTGGTACTGACCATGTTTTCTGCGATGAGCTTCGATCCACGCCTGATCTGGGATAGCCGTACCAACGAGGGAGGCCGCATTGATGGTGCAACAGACTGACAAGCGCGAGGGCGCGGGGCAGGTTGAAGTGCGCACCCGGCGCTGGAGCGTGTCGCTGGTATGGATCGTGCCGATACTGGCGATCCTGATCGGCGCTTCGCTGGTGGTGCGCAACTGGATGCAGCAGGGCCCGGTCATCGCCATTTCCTTCCACACCGGGGAGGGGCTGGTGGCGCACAAGACCCAGGTCAAGTACCGCAGCGTGGTGATCGGCGAAGTCACCACGGTGGACCTGGCCGACGACAAGAAGAGCGTGGTCGCCAAGGTCCAGCTGTCCAACGACGCCCGTGCGTTCGCCACCCAGGGGGCGCGCTTCTGGGTGGTACGGCCACGCATTGGCGTGGGCGGCGTGTCCGGCGTGGACACGCTGCTGTCGGGCAGTTTCATCGGGGCGGATTCCGGCGAATCGAAAGTGCCGGAAAAGTCCTTTGTCGGCCTGGAGCTGCCACCGCCGATCACCTACGACGAGAAGGGCAAGCGCTTTGTCCTGACCGCAAGTGACCTGGGCTCGCTGGATATTGGCTCGTCGATCTACTACCGCAAGATCCCGGTGGGCGAAGTGGTGTCCTTTGCCCTGCAGGGCGATGGCAAGGGCGTGGAGATCGGCGTGTTCGTGCAGGCCCCTTACGACAGCTTCGTCACCGCCGATACCCGCTTCTGGAACGCCAGTGGCGTCGACATGCAGATCGGTGCCAACGGCCTGAAGATCGATACCGAATCACTGTCATCGATCCTGGTGGGCGGGTTGGCCTTTGGCTCGCCCGACTTCGCCCCGCAAGCCGAGGCTGCTGCCGACCAGGCGCACTTCCAGCTGTTTGCCGACCGCGATACCGCCCTGGCACCGCCCAGTGGCCAGGCCCAGTACCTGCAGTTGCGCTTCGACCAGGCCATGCGCGGCTTGTCGGTAGGCGCCCCAGTGGAGTTCAAGGGGGTCGAGTTTGGCCGAGTCACATCGGTGCAGCTCGACTATGATGCCACCCGCCAGACCTTCCCGGTGGTGGTCAAAGCGGTGATCTACCCGCAGCGGCTGGGGCCGGTACACCGCAAGATGCTGTCTGTGTTCAAGCATTCCGAAGGTGACATGGACGGTGCGCGGCGGCTGATCGGCACCTTCGTCGAGCACGGCCTGCGGGCCCAGGCGCGCAGCGGCAACCTGATCACCGGGCAGATGTTCATCTCCCTGGACTTCTACCCGGATGCCCCCAAGGTGGCCTTCGACAAGACCGCAGACCCTATCACCATCCCCACATTGCCCGGCAGCCTGGAGCAGCTCCAGGAACAGCTGCAGCGGGTAGTGGAGCGCATCAGCAAACTGCCACTGGAGAGCATCGCCAGCAACCTGGACGGCAGCCTGCGAGAGCTGCGTGCCAGCCTCAAGCAGTTCAATGGCCAGACGCTGCCGGAGGTGAAAGTGGCACTGGACGAAGTGCACAAGACCCTGCGCACGGCCAATTCGGCCATTTCCGAGGACTCGCCGCAGCGCGAGCGGATGGGGGAAACCCTGGACGAACTGGAGCGCATGTCGCGTTCGCTGCGTGACCTTGCCGATTACCTGGGGCGGCACCCCGAATCACTGATACGCGGCCGGCCGAAAGCGGCCACTGCCGCCGAGCTGGAACCCTGAGGAGACAGCCGATGCTTCGACTGCGCAATGTATGTGGCGCCGGCCTGCTGGCAGTGCTGTTGGGCTGCAGCAGTACCCCGAACAACTATCACACGCTGGTACCGAGCGAGCCTGTACGCGACGGTGGCCAGCGCATCCAGGTGGCGAGGGTGGTCGTGCCGCCGCAGGTGGACCGCCCGCAGTTGGTGGTGCGACAAGGGCAGAGCGGCCTGGCCATCCTCGAGACGGAGTGGTGGGGTGCCAACCTGGTGGATGAGTTTCGCAGCGCCTTGCAGGACCAGTTGGGCGGGCCGGTGGGTGGCGGCAAGGTGTTGTTGCGCGTGGACGTACAGCGCTTCGATACCGTGCCGGGGCGCTACGCCTCGCTGGAGGCGGTATGGCGCCTGACGCGCTCGGGGGAGGCCGAACTGACCTGCCGTACCTCGCTACAGACGCCCGCAGACAGCAGCATCGCCAGCCTGGTCAATGCCCACCAGGCCAACCTGCGCAAACTGGCCGAGGCGGTGCGGGTGAGTGCCCGTCAGGGCAGCTGTTCTGTATCCTGAGCGTCTCGCGGACCGTTGTAGGAGCGGCCTTGTGTCGCGATAGGGCCGCATGGCAGCCCCAGCAATCGTTGTTGTAACGCTGAAAGCCGGGGGCCGCTTCGCGGCCCTATCGCGACACAAGGCCGCTCCTGCAAGCAATCAGTTCAGGCGTCCAGCATTCTGTTTCTTGCCACTGCTGACCATTTCTTGTCCCCGCTCGGTTTTGTCCATTGGCAACTGGTCGAAGTCGCGCAGGCCATCCTTGCGGTACGGGTCGCCGATCCAGCGCGGCGCCACCACAAACTGCGGGCTCACCAGGCTCTTGGCCGGCTCGTAACGGTCATAGCTCAGCCCGGCCAGGTCGGACAGGGTATGGATCAGGTGCGAGCTGCTGTAGGGGCGATCGGCCATCGCCTGCAAGTCGCGCGGGTGCTCGGCCTGCCAGCTTGGCGAAGTCCACAGCAAGAACGGGATGGTGTACATCGGCCGGGTCGGCGCGCCTTCGTTGCGCCCCAGGCGGTCGTGGTTGCCAGAGCTGTACACATCTTCGCCATGGTCGGACAGGTACAGCAGGAAACCATTGGGGGAACTGGCCGAGTAACGCTTGATCAGGCTAGACACCACGTAGTCGTTGTAGCGCACCGCGTTGTCGTAGAAGTTGTAGGTTTGCACCTGGTCGTCCGTCAGCTTGCCGGGCACCCCCTGACGGTCGTTGAAGTGCGCGTAATCGTCCGGGTAGCGGTAGCGATAGTCCATGTGCGTACCCAGCAGGTGCACAATGATGAATTTGTTTGGCGCCGGGTCCTGCAGGGCCTTCTCGAACGGCGACAGCACCACGTCGTCGTATTGGCTGGCATTCTGGTTGCGCTGGTTGTTCAGGTAGACCGGCGCGTCCGTCTGCTGCGAGAAGGTAGTCAGCATGGTGTTGCGCTTGGTCATGGTCTGCTGGTTGGTGATCCAGAAGGTCTTGTAGCCGGCCTGTTTCATCAGGTTGATCAGCGACGGGTCGGTGAGGAAACGGTCCGGGTTCTGCTCGTCGCCGAAGGTGAGGATCTGCTGCATTACTTCGATGGTATACGGGCGTGGCGACACCACGTTGCGGAACACCGTCAGGCCCTTGTCGCTGGCGGCCAGCGCATCGAGGTTGGGCGTGGTGTCGCGGTTGTAGCCGTACAGGTGCATGTGTTCGCGAGTGGTGGATTCGCCCAGCACCAGCACCAGCGTGCGCGGCGCTGCACCGCTGCTGTCACGCAGGTTCTGCAGGGGCGGCAGCGCGGCGTTCTGGGCCAGCAGCTGCTGCATGTTGTCCAGTTGCTGGCGGTACTGGCGGTAGCCGACCAGCAGTTGCCAGGGCACGGCGGGCTCCATGCGTTGCTGCACTTTCTCCGCCGCGTCGGCGAAGCTGCGCTCCTGGGTGACCATCTGCTTGTAGAACGGGTACACCAGGTTGGCCAACAGCAACAGGGCGACCACCGGCAGGCGGCTGCGCAGTGGCAGGCTGACCGGGCGTATGCGCTTCCACAGCAGCACCGCCCCCAGCGTGTAAAACAGCAATGCCAGGCCCAGCCAGGCGCTGAAGTACTGGCTGAAGTACTCACCGGCCTCGGCAGTGTTGGACTCGAACATCACGAAAATGACGCTTTGCGAGAACTCCTGGCGATAGATGCCGAAGTAGCTCAGACCCACCAGTGAAGCGGCCCACAGCACCAGGCCTATACCTGCGGCCGTGGCGCGGGTGAAGCGCGGCAGCAGCAGTACCGGTGCCAGCCACAGACTGCTGAGGAAGAATGCATCGCGAAAGCCGGCGAACCCGGTGGTACCGCTGAACAGCAGCAACGCCTGGGTCACCCCCGAGAAGTACCAGAAGAACAGCAAAAGCCAGCCCAGGCCGGCCCAATCCACGCGCTTGGGCGAGGAGGGGGATGGAGTGTGTGACACGTATGCCTCGTCGTACTTGGCGGCCAGCGGATGTGCTCGTGGCCGGAAAGGGCGTGACGCTAATCTGCCGAGCGTGAAAATAACGTCAACGAGACGCTGGCCCAGGCAAGGTATGATGTATTCAGCCAAACCGGACTGACAGGTCGAGTGAGAATGAACCGTCGCAAGAAGATCAAGCAGCTACTGCAGGCGCACGCCAAGAAGGCCAGTGCCAAGCTGGCGCCGCGCAAGCCCAAGTACATTTGCAAGGCCGACCGTTTGAAGATGGAGGCCGAGGCGGCAGCGGATACCCCCACCTGACTGACTGGCGCGGACCTTGTAGGAGCGGCCTTGTGTTGCGATCGGGCCGCAGAGCGGCCCCACGATATCAGCATTGAAGCAGATATCGCCGGGGCCGCTTTGCGGCCCGATCGCGACACAAGGCCGCTCCTACAGGGAGCGCGTTGGCGGCTTGCGGTCAGCGGCGATAGTAGCGGTGGTCATCATTGTAGCGGTGGTGCATGGCCCGCTCATGGCGGTGCTCCCAGTCGCGGCGCCGTTCCCAGTCGCGTCGGCGTTCCCAGTCTCGCCGGCGCTCCCAATCACGGCGGGCCTGCTCGCGGCGCCACTGCTCGCGGCGCCAGTCGCTGCGGTGGTCATGCCAGCGGTCGTCATCGTGGGCCAGCAACGTGGCTGGCTGTTCATCGGCCACACTGGCCACCCTGGACCAGGGGTTGCCGGCAGGCTGCAACGGTGATTGAACCGCCGGGGCAGCCACTGCGGGCGCCTTCATCTGTGTTGCCGATGCCGTGCCCATCGCCGCGAACGAGAACAGGCCGAGCAGCATCAACCTTGCGACATGTATTTTCATGAGCGAAGCCAACCTCTGATAACAATTGAGCCATCAGGCCAGCAGGTGTCGGGCGAACCTAGTCTCGCGTTCCGTTTCCTTTCTGTGCCTCCCACATAGACCGGTAAACGGGAAAAAGTTCGCAGCGGCAACAACTTGTAGAACTTCAGCGCTTCAAAAAAGGGCACCTTGCGCCTATGGCGACACAAAACAAGCTGTACCTGTGGCAGCGGAGCTCATTTACCATGGCGGCCGTTTTTGACCATTACCAAGGAAACCCGCCATGAGCGCCCCCCAGTTTCGCACCCCCACAGTCGCCGATGCCGAACGCTGCTATGCCATCGAAATCGGTGCCTACGAAGGCGACGAGGCGGCCACGCTGGAGAAGATCCGCACCCGCATCGCGCAGTATCCGCAGGGCTTCCTGGTGCTGGAAAACGCGGGCGAGATCGTCGGTTTCATCAATAGCGGCTGTGCCCACGAAGTGGTGATGTCCGATGAGGCATTCAAGGAGTTGGTCGGGCACGACCCGGCGGCGCCAAACGTGGTGATCATGTCGGTGGTGGTTGACCCGGCGTACCAGGGCAAAGGCTACGCCAAGCAGTTGATGGATGAATTCATCGCACGCATGAAGGCGGCGGGCAAGCTGACCATTCACCTGATGTGCAAGGAACAGCATGTGGCGTTGTACCGGAAGCTGGGCTATCAGTACGTGAAACCGTCGCCGTCGGACCACGGCGGCATGGCCTGGCATGAGATGCTCATGGTCCTCTGATTTCGCAAGACACGGCAGCGTTGCCGGCGATGGGCCGCCAAGGCGGCCCCGAATGGTTGCTTATTCGCCGCTGACCAACTGGCGTGCCAACTGGTTGTGGCGCTCCAGCACCCGTGGCAGGTCGACCGTGGCCAGCTGGCCGTCCTTCACCACCACACGGCCATTGATGACACTGGTGTGCACCTGGGTCGGGGTGCAGAACACCAGCGCCGCCAACGGGTCGTGGTGGCCACCGGCATAGGCCACGTGGCCAAGGTCGAAGGCGACGAAATCGGCCACCATGCCTGGCGCCAGTGCGCCGATGTCATTGCGGTTGAGCACCTTGGCGCCGCCGAGCGTTGCAATTTCCAGCGCCTCGCGCGCAGTCATCGCGTCGGGGCCGAAGCCCACCCGTTGCAGCAGCAAGGCCTGGCGCACTTCACCGATCATGCTGGCGCCGTCGTTGGATGCCGAACCGTCGACCCCAAGGCCCACCGGCACCCCGTGGTCGCGCATCTTGCGCACCGGCGCGATGCCCGAGGCCAGGCGCATGTTCGAGCATGGGCAGTGGGCGACACCCGTGCCGGTGCGGGCGAACAGCTCGATGCCATGCTGGTCGAGTTGCACGCAGTGGGCGTGCCAAACGTCGTGGCCGACCCAGCCGAGGTCTTCGGCATATTCGGCGGGGGTCATGCCGAACTTCTCGCGGCTGTAGGCGATGTCGTTGACGTTCTCGGCCAGGTGGGTGTGCAACGACACCCCGTACTGGCGCGCCAGCACGGCTGCTTCGCGCATCAGGTCGCGGCTGACCGAGAACGGCGAGCAGGGCGCCACCACGATGCGGCGCATCGAGCCGTGGCTGGCGTCGTGATAGTCCTCGATCAGGCGCTGGGATTCCTTGAGGATGTCGGCTTCCTTTTCCACCACCGAATCAGGCGGCAGTCCGCCCTGGCTGCGGCCCACGCTCATGCTGCCGCGCGCGGCGTGAAAGCGCATGCCGATTTCCTCGGCGGCATGGATGCTGTCGTCGAGCTTGCAGCCATTGGGGTAGATGTACAGGTGGTCGCTGGAGGTGGTGCAGCCGGACAGGATCAGTTCGGCCATGGCGGTCTGGGTCGACACCGCGATCATCTCGGGTGTCAGGCGTGCCCAGATCGGGTAGAGGTTGGTCAACCAGTTGAACAGCTCGCCGTCCTGGGCCGCCGGCACCACGCGGGTGAGGCTCTGGTACATGTGGTGGTGGGTGTTTACCAGGCCCGGGATGACCACCTTGCCGCCCATGTCCAGCACCACGTCGGCATGCTGTGGCAGGGTATCGCTGGGGCCGACCTGGCGGATCAGGTTGCCTTCGATGAACATTCCGCCGTTCTTGATCTCGCGGCGTTCGCCGTCCATGGTGACCAGAAGTTCGGCGTTTTTGACCAGTAGCGTTGTTGGAGCATTTGTAGATGACATGGCTTGAGTCTGTCGCAATACGCA
This sequence comes from Pseudomonas sp. s4, assembly GCF_046764235.1. Classification (NCBI taxonomy): domain Bacteria; kingdom Pseudomonadati; phylum Pseudomonadota; class Gammaproteobacteria; order Pseudomonadales; family Pseudomonadaceae; genus Pseudomonas; species Pseudomonas sp. s4. Next base: position 2,430,904 of record NZ_CP177209.1, read on the forward strand.
TCGGCGATTACCGATGTCATAGGCGCAGGGCATTGTAAGCAAGGTTTTTGCGGATTGTATACAGGGCTGATGGTCCTGTGCTGGCCTTTGTATGCGCGGCCCCCTGTGGGACCGCGCAAATGCTCGACAGCGGGGTCACTCGGCCATCTGCAACTCAGGCAGCTTCACCCGAAACGCGCGGGTCAGCCCCAGCAGCACCACAAGGCCCATGCCCATCCAGCACAAACCGATGGTGAACGACAGGCTGGTAAGGCTGCTCCACAGCCACAACGTGCTGAGGAAGCCCAGGCCGGGAATGGCGCCATACAGCAAGTAGTTGCGACCACCACGCAGCTTCTGGTCGATGAGGTAGTGCTTGACCACGGCCAGGTTCACCGCCGAAAAGGCGAACAGCGCGCCAAAGCTGATCATGTTTGCCACCGTGTCGAGGGTGATCACCAAGGCAATCAGCGACAGCAGGCTGACCAGCAGGATGGCCGTGGCCGGTACGCGCTTTTTCGTCACCAACTGGCCGAACGTGCGGGGCAACGCACCGTCGCGGCCCATGGCGAACAGCACCCGCGACACGCTGGCCTGGGACACCATGGCCGAGGCGAAGCAGCCGGCCACGTAGGTGGCGGTGAAGGCGGTCACCAGCAGCTCGCCGCCAACCCGGCGCATCACGTCCACCGACGCCGAGTCCGGGTCGGCGAAGCTGCCCCAGTCAGGGAACACCATCTGTGCGCAGTACGACACCACCAGGAACAACATGCCGCCGATCAGCGACACGGCGAGGATCGCCACGGGGATGCGGTAGGTGGGGTTGCTGGTTTCCTCGGCCATGGTCGAGACCGCGTCGAAGCCCAGGAACGACAGGCACAGCACGGCGGCGCCGGTCATGATCAACGGCACGCTGAAGCCTTCGTGGTGGAACGGCGCCAGCAGCGACACCGGCTGCGCCTGCCCGCTGAGGTTGTGGATGGACAGGGCGACGAACACGATGATGAACACCAGTTGCACCACCACCAGGATCCAGTTCACCCGGGTGATCGACTCGATGCCGATCAGGTTGAGGAAGGTGACCAGGGCAATGGAGCCCGCCACCCACACCCAGGCGTGGATGGCCGGGAAGTACTCCGACATGTAGATGCCGATCAGCAGGTAGCTGAGCAGCGGCAGGAAGATGTAGTCGAGCAGCAGGGTCCAGCCGGTGATGAAACCGATGTGGCTGCCGAAGGCCTTGCGGGTATAGGTGTAGACCGAGCCGGAGTAGGGGTGGGCCTGGACCATGCGGCCATAGCTGTAGGCGGTCAGCAGCATGGCGGCGAGGGTCAGCAGGTAGGCGATGGGCAGGTGCCCCTTGGTCATCTGGGTGACCAGCCCGTAGGTGGTGAATACTGCAAGGGGGACCATGTAGGCCAGGCCGAACAGCACCAGGGCGGGCAGCCCCATGGACTTGCGGAAACGGCCGTTGCTGGCGGTGGGTTGCGACGGGCTATGTGCAGGGCTATGGGCTGTACTTGTTGTTGTATGCATTGCTAACTCCTGGAAAGGGATGCAGGACGCCGCGGTATGCGAGCGGGCTCGATACCGGAGGGTGTTGTGCAAGGAGGTCGAGCGGGTGGCTCGCAGCGCTGGGGCGGGTTGATGCTCCCACACCCCGCCGGTACCCGGAATCACCCTTTGGGGTGAGCCGGGAGGGGGCTTTGCCGGCTCACCCCAAAGGGTGATTTCGGTGTTTGCAGTGTCATGGGAGTATCTGGCCAACGACGCACCGCACTGGCGGCGGTGCCTTTACTTGAGACGGCAGGCCCACAGTGACTGATCAATTGCTTTCGCAACAGTGGTTCGAGCACCAGGCCAAGGTCACCGAGGCGATCGGCCGACCGGGCTTTGCCGCCACCTTGTTTGCTGCACTTGGCGTGATCCGGCCGATCCAGGCGACCACGGTGTACCTGTACCCGCACGACGGCATGCCCTGCGCGCTGTTCGAGCAGGACGACAAGGCGCCCTGGCAGCCCGAGGGCAATGTCAGCCGCTACCTGTCCGGCTTCTATCTGCTCGACCCGTTCTACGGCGCCTGTGTGGAGCAGGTCGAGTCCGGCTGCTACGGCCTGTTCGAAGTGGCGCCCGACCATTTCGAGGTCAGCGAGTACTACCAGTCGTTCTACCGGCACTCGCACCTGGAGGATGAGCTCAACTACATCCTGCAGGTCGCGCCCGGGCAGAGCCTGGCAGTATCGCTGGCGTTCACCGACAAGCTCGATGGGCAAACCCGTGCGTTGTTCGCGCGTATCACGCCCTGGGTGCTGGCGGTGCTCAGCAAGCATTTCGCCGGGCTGGACAGCCGCGCCGGGCGCTTCGAGAACATCCTCGAGCAGCGCATCCACGCGGCGCTGAACAACTTCGGCAGCTCGCTGCTGACCGAGCGTGAATGCCGTATCGCCCAGCTGATCCTGCGGGGCCACTCGACCAAGTCGCTGGCCGAGCGCCTGGGGGTGTCGGAGGACACCATCAAGTCACACCGCAAGAACGTCTACGCCAAGCTCGACATCGGCACCCAGTCCGAGCTGTTCTCCCTGTTCATCGACGCGCTGGCCAATGCCCAGGGCGTGCTGGGCAAGGACCCGCTGGAAAGCTACATGGGCAAGCTGCGCTGAGCGCAAGCCACCCTGCAACCCCACCGCAAAGGAAAACCAACAATGAATGCGCCTTTCGCCCCGCAACGCCAGACCCGCGACTACCAGGCAGCCGATGCCGCGCACCACATCCATGCCTTCCTCGACCAGAAGGCGCTGAACGCCGAAGGGCCGCGGGTGATCGTCGGTGGCGAACGCCTGCACCTGTGGGACAGCGAGGGCAAGCGCTACCTGGACGGCATGTCCGGCCTGTGGTGCACCCAGCTCGGCTACGGCCGCCGCGACCTGACAGCCGCCGCGGCCACGCAGATGGACCAGTTGGCTTACTACAACATGTTCTTCCACACCACTCACCCGGCGGTGATCGAACTGTCCGAGCTGCTGTTCAGCCTGTTGCCTGGGCACTACAGCCACGCGATCTACACCAACTCCGGCTCCGAGGCCAACGAGGTGCTGATCCGTACCGTGCGCCGCTACTGGCAGGTGGTCGGCCAGCCGGACAAGAAGATCATGATCGGCCGCTGGAACGGTTACCACGGCTCGACCCTGGCGGCCACGGCGCTGGGTGGCATGAAGTTCATGCACGAAATGGGCGGGTTGATCCCGGATGTGGCGCACATCGATGAACCGTACTGGTACGCCGAGGGCGGCGAGCTGACCCCGGCCGAGTTCGGCCGCCGCTGCGCCCTGCAGCTGGAGGAGAAGATCCTCGAACTGGGGGCCGAGAACGTCGCCGGCTTTATCGCCGAGCCGTTCCAGGGCGCGGGCGGCATGATCTTCCCGCCGGAAAGCTACTGGCCCGAGATCCAGCGCATCTGCCGCCAGTACGACGTGCTGCTGTGCGCCGATGAAGTGATCGGCGGCTTTGGCCGCACTGGTGAATGGTTTGCCCACGAGTACTTCGGCTTCGAGCCCGACACCCTGTCCATCGCCAAGGGCCTGACCAGCGGCTACGTGCCCATGGGTGGCCTGGTGCTGAGCAAGCGCATTGCCGAGGCGCTGGTGGAGCGGGGCGGGGTGTTCGCCCACGGCCTGACCTATTCCGGCCACCCGGTGGCGGCGGCGGTGGCCATCGCCAACCTGAAGGCGCTGCGTGACGAAGGCATCGTGCGCCAGGTGAAGGACGACACCGGGCCGTACCTGCAACGCATCCTGCGCGAGGTGTTCGCCGACCACCCGTTGATCGGCCAGGTTCAGGGTGCCGGGTTGGTGGCGGCGCTGCAGTTCGCCGAGCACAAGCCGACGCGCAAGCGCTTTGCCAACGAGAACGACCTGGCCTGGCAGTGCCGTACCTTCGGTTTCGAGGAAGGGGTGATCATTCGCTCGACCCTGGGCCGGATGATCATGGCGCCGGCACTGATCGCCAACCACAGCGAGCTGGATGAGCTGGTAGAGAAGACCCGCATTGCCGTGGACCGCACGGCGCGCCTGGTCGGCAAGCTCTAGACCGCTGATCCCTGTGGGAGCGGGCAAGCCCGCGAACACCGGCGAAGCCGGTGCCATCCACCGTGTCGCCTGGTTCGCGGGCATGCCCGCTCCCACAGAGGGAGTGCGGCGTGCTTGCGGACTGTGTGGTACCTGTTACTTGCGCAAGACGACCGCATGACGGTCGCCTGGAGTACAAATGTACACTCTCGGATTCTGGCAACAACGTGCCTCGGACCTCTACCTCCCGGCCAATGCACTGATCGACGGCAAGCCCGTCAACGCACAGGACGGCGCTACCTTCGCCGCCATCAACCCCGCCACCAACAAGGTATTGGCCCAGGTCACCGCCTGCGGTCAGGCCGAGGTCGACCTGGCCGTCGCCAGCGCCCGCAGGGCTTTCGAACAAGGCCCATGGCCGCGCATGGCCCCGGGTGAGCGCAAGAAAGTGCTGCAGCGCCTGGCCGAGCTGATCCTGGCCCATCGCGAAGAACTGGCGTTGCTGGACTCGCTGAACATGGGCAAGCCGGTCATGGACGCCTACAACATCGACGTGCCGGGCTCGGCGCAGGTGTTCGCCTGGTATGGCGAGGCGCTGGACAAGCTGTACGACCAGGTGGCACCCACCGCGCCCAACGCGTTGGCCACCATCACCCGCGAAGCCCTCGGCGTGGTCGCCGCCGTGGTGCCGTGGAACTTCCCGCTCGACATGGCCGCCTGGAAGCTCGCCCCGGCGCTGGCTGCCGGCAACAGCGTGGTGCTCAAGCCCGCCGAGCAATCACCGTTCTCGGCCCTGCGCCTGGCCCAGCTGGCGCTGCAGGCCGGTGTGCCGGAAGGCGTGCTGAACGTGGTGCCGGGCCTGGGCGAGCAGGCCGGGCAGGCACTGGGCCTGCACCCGGACGTGGACTGCCTGGTGTTCACCGGCTCCACCCAGGTGGGCAAGTACTTCATGCAGTATTCGGCCCAGTCCAACCTCAAGCAGGTATGGCTGGAGTGCGGCGGCAAGAGCCCCAACCTGGTATTCGAAAACTGCCAGGACCTGGACCTGGCTGCGGAAAAGGCGGCATTTGGCATCTTCTTCAACCAGGGCGAAGTGTGCTCGGCCAATTCGCGGCTGTACGTGCAGCGCTCCATCCATGACGAGTTCATCGAGCGCTTGCAGGCCAAGGCCCGCCAGTGGCTGCCAGGCAACCCGCTGGACCCGGCGAGCCGTGCCGGTGCAATTGTCGACGCCGGTCAGGCTGGCCGGATCGAAGCCGCCATCGCCCGCGCCGGGCAGGATGGCGCGCGGTTGGTGTGTGGTGGTCGGCGCCTGACCATCGACGGCTCGGACAATTACATCGAGCCGACCATTTTTGCCGGTGTCGATGGCCGTATGAGCCTGGCGCGGGAAGAGGTATTCGGGCCGGTGCTGGCGGTCAGTGCCTTCGACAGTGAAGAGCAGGCCGTGCGCCTGGCCAACGACAGCATCTATGGGCTGGCGGCGTCGGTGTGGAGCGATGACTTCAACCAGGTGCACCGCGTGGCACGGGCGTTGAAGGCCGGCACCGTATCGGTGAACACGGTCGATGCGCTGGATGTGACGGTGCCGTTCGGCGGCGGCAGGCAGTCCGGGTTTGGCCGCGACCTGTCGCTGCACTCGTTCGACAAGTATTCGCAGCTCAAGACCACCTGGTACCAGTTGCGCGCCTGATACCCTGAAGGCATACCCAGGACCTGTAGGAGCGGCCTTGTGTCGCGATAGGGCTGCAAAGCAGCCCCAGGGTTTCAGCACAGATGCACAAATTGCCGGGGCTGCTTTGCAGCCCTATCGCGACACAAGGCCGCTCCTACAAGGGCCGGTACTGGCTAGAAGAGCCATGCAAGACTAAATTTCTTCTCTAGCCCGGCAAAAAGCCCGTCCGCCCTCTACACTGCTGCGGGTATCAGCCAAGGCAATGTGCCATACATGGAGTACCTGGGATGGGCTGCGTGTCGAATGGTCGTGCTGCTGGCAACGCCGGACGTAGCATTTCACTGCAGTGGCTGGTGGCACTCGCCATCGTGCTGGGCATGTTGCTGCTCGGCGCCGCCCTGGCCTGGCAGGGCTATCACGGCATTCGTCAGACCTTGGTTGCCGCAGCGGGTGATTCTGCCCAGCAAATAGGCAAGACCATCGACGAGCGCGCCCGGCGCCTGATCGACCCCGTGCACAGCAGTATCCGCCTGCTGGCCCACAACCCGGCCGCGCAAACCCCGGCTCAGCGCCTGGAACGCTTGCCGCAACTGGTCGAGACGCTGGACGCCAACCGCATGCTAAGTGCTGCCTACATGGGTTACCCCAGTGGTGAGTTCCTGCTGGTGCGCCGCTTGCGTGACCCGCAGTTGCTGCAGCGTTTCGCTGCGCCGCCGGGCACGGTATTTCTGGTGCAGAGCGTCAGCCGTGAGGGCGGGGAGGTGCAGGGTGAATGGCGCTTCTACGACCGCTCGCTGAACCTGCTGCAGGCCCAGGCCAAGCCTGAATACCGCTACGATCCTCGCACGCGCCCATCGTTTGTCGAAGCCAGTGCCCAGCCCACCACCGTGCTGACCCACCCCTATGTGTTCTTCACCACCCGCGAGATCGGCCTGACCATGGCCCAGCGCAGCCTCGACGGCGGGGCGGTGATCGGCATGGACGTTTCGGTCGACGACCTGGCCAGTGAGACTCAGGGCCTGCGCATGACCCCCGGCACCGAGATCGTCGTGATCGACGACCAGGGCAGCGTGGTGGCCTACCCGGACCTGCAGCGGGTAATCGTGCACGAAGGGCAGGCCGTGCGCTTGTCGCGCATCGCCGAACTGGGCATCCCCAGCCTGGAGCACCTTTACGCCGACCTGCCGCAAGGCCCCCGGCCGCAGCCTTATCAGGTGGACGGGCAGACCTGGTATGGCATGCGTGTGCAACTGACCAACCTGGCCGGGCAGGACCTGCAGGTGCTGATTGCCGTGCCAGGCCATGAGTTGCTGGCCGGTGCACGCAAGGTACTGCTCGAACAGTTGCTCTGGACCGCTGCCCTGATAAGCGTGCTGCTGGTGCTCGGTGGTGTGCTTGGCCGGCGTATCGGCCGCCCGTTGCGGTTGCTGGCTGAACAGGTACAAGGCCTGGCTGGCTTTGATTTCAGCCGCGAAGTCGGGGTGCGCTCGCGGGTATCCGAAGTGCGCGAGCTGAGCCGCGTGCTTAGCCGCATGTCCGGTACCATCCGCAGCTTTCAGGCGATTACCCTCACACTCAGCAGCGAGCGCGACCTGGAACGCATGCTCGACGGTGTGTTGACCCATCTGGTGGAAGCCGCCGGGGGCAGTGCCGGCGTGGTTTACCTGTTCGATGCCGAACACGCCTTGCTGCGCCTGGCCGCTGCCTGCCATGGCGAGCAGTACCCTGGCGAGCTGGCCGTGGACGAGACTGCCCAGCAGCACCTGGCCACGGCAGTGAGCCAGGCCCTCGGCCTGCATGAGGGCACCCTGGCCTTGGTGCTGAATGACCGCAGCCAGGCGCTGCTGGGCATATTGATCCTGCAACTGGGCGATGGACATGTACACGAGCAGGCAGGCCAGCCGTTGCGCAGCTTTGTCGCGGAACTGTCCGGGGTGGCGGCGGTGGCCATCGAGACGCGCCAGCTGGCCGAAGCCCAGCAACGCCTGCTGGATGCCATGATCAAGTTGCTGGCCGATGCCATCGATGCCAAGAGCCCCTATACCGGTGGCCATTGCGAGCGGGTGCCACAACTGGCGCAGATGCTGCTGGACCAGGCGGTGGCGGCCGAAACCGGCCCGTACGCCAGTTTCAGCATGACCGCGGCTGAACGCTACGAATTCCACGTCGCGGCCTGGCTGCACGACTGTGGCAAGGTCACCAGCCCCGAGTATGTAGTGGACAAGGCGACCAAGCTGGAAACCTTGTACAACCGTATCCACGAGGTGCGCATGCGTTTCGAGGTGCTCTGGCGGGATGCCGAGCTGGCTTATTGGCAAGGCCTGGCCAGCGGTGGCGACCAGCAGGCGCTGCAAGCCACCCTGGTGCGCAGCCAGGCGCAGTTGCAGGACGACTTCGCCTTCGTCGCCCAGGCCAACATCGGCGGCGAGTTCATGCAGGACGCCGACATCGAGCGCCTGCAGCAGATTGGCCAGCGCCTTTGGCAGCGCCATTTCGACAACCGCCTGGGCATCTCCCGTGATGAGCTGGAGCGCTTTGCTGACGTGCCTCCACCTGCGCTACCGGTTGACGAGCCACTGCTGGCCGACCGCCCCGAGCATTGCGTGCCCTGGGGCCCCCGCAAGCCGCCGGTGGCCAAGGACGACCCGCGCAACCGCTGGGGCTTCGACATGCGCCTGCCGGCCTGTGCCAGCAATTACGGCGAGCTGTACAACCTGGCGATCCGCCGCGGCACGCTGAATGACGAGGAACGCTTCAAGATCAACGAACACATCGTGCAGACCATCATCATGCTCAGTTCCTTGCCGTTCCCCCGCCAGCTCAAGCGGGTTCCGGACATCGCTGGCAACCACCACGAGAAAATGGACGGCAGCGGCTACCCGCGCAGGCTGGGCGAGCAGGACCTGGGCATTGCCGAGCGGGTGATGGCGATTGCCGACATCTTCGAGGCGCTGACCGCGGCCGACCGGCCCTACAAGGCGCCGAAGACCTTGTCCGAGTCGGTGAAGATCCTGGTGGGCATGGCCCGCGGCGGGCACATCGACGGCCAGTTGCTGGAGCTGTTCCTCAGCAGCGGGGTGTACCGCCAGTATGCCGAGCGATTCCTGCGTGCCGAGCAGATCGACGAGGTGGACGTGGCGTACTGGCTGGGGCAGATGCGTTGCCCGGCTTGAGCGAAAAATCAGATTTAGCCCCTTCCTTGTAGGCCATTTCCCAAAGATACTCACGCCGCCTGTTTCCCGTTGCGGCCGCTTTGGCAGCGCTCTAGTCTCGGCGGGTCGCTGCACATCAGCGATCGGCTTTGACAGGCCGCGACGAGATACTTCGCATGGCTTTGCGCTTCATGGTGGCTGTGCATGGGGCACGTTCGCGTGCGCCGGTTCTGGTATCCGCCGGTCTGTCAACCTATGTACAGCTGCCACCTACTTGTTTGACAGCAGGCCGGTAGTGGCCCAACAAATGCATACCAAAGCATGCTGAAAGTTGTCCCCGATCCACCCCACATCCCCCGATTCCTTCGAAGACACTTTGCACCAGGGCATAAGTAATGTGTTGCCTGTTCTGGCCTCTTCGCGGGCACGCCCGCTCCCACAGGATCTTCACCGTACTCAAGAGTTGCACAGTACCTGTGGGAGCGGGCGTGCCCGCGAAAGGGCCAGTGCAAGCAGTCGAGAAATTTCAGGGGATTCACCAATGACCACAGAAGAGACCCAATTTACCGTCGGCAACACCACCTTCTACCAAGGCGAAAACGGCACCCATCCACTGTTCCGCATCGAGCCCGGCATCCCCTGCCGCGATGCCCGCGAGCAGTCCTCGGAATTGATGGGCTATGTCCGCGAACTGACCATTACCGGCCTGATGGATGAGAAACCGATGATGATCTGGGCCGCCCATTACCTGAGCGCGATGGCCAAGGCGCTGATGGATGATGCCGAACTGGGCATGAAGCACTGAGGTATCGCAGGCAGGCGCGGTTTCCTGTAGGAGCGGCCTTGTGTCGCGAAAGGGGTGCGAAGCGCCCCCAACGATCTGTGCATCACCGCAAAAACGCCGGGGCCGCTTTGCGGCCCTTTCGCGACACAAGGCCGCTCCTACAGGAATCGCGCCGTCCATGAGGTACAGGGCATGGCCATCAGTGATCGCTCACCTCATTCATACTCCCGCACCCCAGCAATATGCCGCCCGGCCACATAGCCAAAGGTCAGCGCCGGGCCCAGGTTGATACCACCCGACGGATACCAGCCGCCAAACACGCTGGCCATGTCGGTACCCGCCGCATACAGGCCAGCAATCGGCTGCCCAGCTTCATCCAGCACTCGGGCATTCCCGTCGGTGCGCAGCCCGGCAAAGGTGCCAAAGCAGCCGGGCTGCACCTTCACCGCATAGAACGGCCCATGTTCGATAGGCGCCACGCAAGGGTTTGGCCCCTTGTGCTGCGGGTCACCCTGCTTGCGGTTGAACGGTGTGGAACCTCGGCCGAACGCCGGGTCCTGGCCGTTGCGGGCATGGTTGTTGAAGTCGCTGACCGTGGCGCGCAACCCTACCGGGTCGATGCCGCAGGCCTGGGCCAACTGCTCGAGGGTGGCAGCCCGCTTGAGATAGCCGCTACGCACGTGCGGCCACACCGGCAGTGGCGCCGGGCGGGCGTGGCCCAGGCCATAGCGGCGCAGGAAACGGTGGTCGCAGACCAGCCACGAACACACCTCTTCGCCCTGTGGCACCGCCGCGACCATCGCTGACACGTAGTCGTAGTAGCCATGCGCTTCGTTGACGAAACGCTTGCCGTTGGCCAGCACGCCGATGATGCCCGGTTTGCCGCGTTCGATGATGTGCGGGAAATGGCCGACGCTGCCGTCGCGGTGCGGCACGCGCGAAACCGGCGCCCAGGCCACCGGCGACTTCAGGTCGGTAGCGACCACACCGCCGGCCGACTCGCCCAGGCGCAGGCCGTCACCCGAACAACCATTGGGGGGCAGGGCCAGGTTGTCATGGCCACTGGCATCGCGCGGGAACAGTTGCTGACGGCGGGCGTTGTCGTTGGGGAAGCCACCCGCCGCAAGCACCACGGCCTTGGCACGGATCAGTTGCTCGCCCTGCGGTGTAGCCACCAGCGCGCCCCGCACCTGGCCATCCTCGACCAGCAGGCGTTTGGCCGGCGCCGATTCCTGCAGGCGCACGCCCAGGTCTTGTGCCGACCTGGCCAGGCGGGCCACCAGCGCCACGCCGTTGACCAGGTGCATCGCCCGGCCGTACCGGGCCAGGTGATACAGGTGGCGGCCAAAGCGTTTGCACACGTGCAGCAAGGCCTTGGGCGAGCGGGTCATGTTGAGGAACGCGGCAAGGTCGGCACCCGCCATGATCGGCATGCCCATGAACGAGGTTTCGCGCATGGTCTTGCGCAGGCGTGGCAGCAGCGCACCCACCTCGCGGGCATCATAGGGCGCGGCAATCACCTGGTGCCCGCCCTGGGCCGCGCCCGGTGTGTCGCCATGCATGTCGGGGATGCCGTTGCCGTCGGCAAACTGCAGTGCCGTGTGCTTTTCGAAAAACGTCACCATGTGCGGGCAGGCTTCGAGGAAGGCGTCGACGCGTTCGGCGTTGTAATACGCCCCCAGTTCATTGCGCAGGTAGGTACGCGGCTGCTCGATGTCCTCCTCGATGCCAGCCCGGCGTGCCAGCGGGTTGCGCGGCACCCAGGCCCAACCACCGGACCAGGCGGTGGCGCCGCCGAACACTGGCTCCTTCTCCACCACGATCACCTTCTGCCCATGCCAGGCCGCCGTCACGGCCGCAGCCAGCCCGGCGGCACCAGAACCTATGACCAGCACATCGCATTCGGTTTCGTAGGGAGCGGAAGGCATTGCGGGATTCCTGTATTGTTATTGGAACAAGGTTCCACATTCTTATTGGCAGCGAATCGGCCCGCAAGGGTATGGCGGCCCTTCCGGGCAAGTAATGGGCGATAACCGGACAGTTCGTGCCGCCCTTGCTGCGGCGGCTATTGGCGGTGTGGAATCATCTTCTAGAATTCGCAGAAATTTCAGGGACCTGTGTCATGGCTGGTAGTCAGATCGAACGCGCCTTCAGTCTTGTAGAAAGCCTTACCGGTGAGCCGCAAGGGCTGCCGTTGCAAACCCTGGCCGAGCGCCTGGATATCCCCAAGAGCGCCACCCATCGCATGCTCACCGAACTGGTGCGGCTGGGCTATGTGCGGCAGAACCGGGATAACAGCCGCTACCAGCTGTCGGCCAAGCTGGTGGCGCTGGGCTTCCGCTACCTGGCCAGCAGCGGTGCCGACATCATTCAGCCGATTCTCGACCGCCTGGCCCAGGACAGCGGCGAACTGGTGCGCCTTGGCGTGATCGACGGCGCCCGCCAGACCTGGATCGCCAAGTCCCAGGGTGCCCGCTCCGGGCTGCGCTATGACCCGGACATGGGCCGCGACGCGCCGCTGTTCTACACCGCGTCCGGGCATGCCTGGCTGGCCAGCCTGGACGATGAGCAGGCGCTGCAGATGGTGTTGCGCCAGGGTATTGCCGACCCGGCGCAGTTCGGCCCGAATGCGCCACGCTCCACCGACGAGTTGCTCACCTACCTGCGCCGCGCCCGCGAGCGTGGTTATGCCTGGGTCGAGGAAACCTCGGCCATTGGCACCTCGGCCCTGGCTGCGGTGGTGCGCCGCCCGCAAAGTGACGAGGTGATCGGTGTGCTGAGCATCGCCGGGCCCAGTGCGCGCCTGGCGCAAAGCCGCCTGGCAGAACTGGCGCCGCTGTTGCTGGCGGCGGCAGAGGAACTGTCGGCGGCCAGCCGGGCCAGTGAGTTGTTCGCTTGAAGGTGCATTTCCGGTCGATTACCGCACACTCTGTCCTGCGGCTTCTTCTTAAAAGCTGAACCTGGTTCTAAATTGTCGAATGTGGATTGTGGAATCAGATTCCGGAATCCGCATGACAACAATGACAAGAGGACAGGCTGTTGAACGCACCCCTTCGTATTGCCTTGATTGGCGCCGGCAGCATGGGCCGCCAGCATTACCAGCATTTGCTGAATGTGCCGCAGGCCCAGCTGTGCGCTGTGGCCGACCCGGGCCCGCAGGCCGAGGCCTTTGCCGCCGAATGCGGCGTGCCCTGTTTTGCCGACCACCGCCAGATGCTGGAGCACGCGCGCCCCGAGGCAGTGATCGTCGCCAACCCGAACAACCTGCATGTCGCCACCGCCCTGGACTGCGTCGAGGCCGGTGTACCGGTGCTGGTCGAAAAACCGGTGGGCGTGCACCTGGATGAAGTCCGCGCGCTGGTGGAAGCCTCGCGCCGCCACGATGTGCCGGTGTTGGTCGGCCATCATCGCCGGCATAACCCGCTGATCGCCAAGGCTCACCAGGTGATTGCCGACGGCAAGCTGGGCCGACTGATCAACGTCACCGCGCTGTGGCAGTTGCAAAAGCCCGACAGCTATTTCGACACCCCCTGGCGCCGCGAGCCGGGCGCTGGCTTCCTGCTGACCAACCTGATCCATGACCTCGACCTGCTGCGCCACCTGTGCGGCGAGGTGGTACAGGTGCAGGCATTCACCCGCAACGATGTGCGCGGTTTTGCCAACGAGGACAGTGCCGCGGTGCTACTGCAGTTCGCCAATGGAGCATTGGGCAGCCTGACTGGCTCCGACGCGGTGGCCGCGCCGTGGAGCTGGGAGCTGGACTCCGGCGAAAGCCCCGTCTACCCGCGCCAGGATGGCCAACCGTGCTACCTGCTGGCCGGCACCCAGGGGGCCCTGAGCATTCCGCAACTCAAGCGCTGGCACTACGCCGAGGTCGGGTCGGGCTGGCACACGCCGTTGTTGCAGAGCGAGGAAAGCATCCCCGCCGGCGAGGCATTGACCTTGCAGTTGCAACACTTCGTGCGGGTTGCCCGGGGTGAGCAGGCGCCGCTGATCGATGCCGCCGATGGTGGCCGTACCCTGGCGCTGGTCCAGGCGATCCGCCAGGCCGCGGAAACTGGCCGGGCCCGTGCGCCCGAGCACATTGCTTGAATTGTCGGGTGACGATAATGACTGATCGAATTTTCTCCCTGGCGGCCCTGACGGTACTCGAGCTGTCCCCGCCGGACATGGTCGAGGCAGCAGCCCGCGCCGGTTACAGCCACGTTGGCCTGCGCCTGGTGCCCGCCACCGAGCAGGAGCAGCATTTCCCGCTGGTGGCCGATGCCGGCCTGCGCCGCCAGACCCAGGCGCGCCTGCGCGACACGGGCATCAAGGTGCTCGACCTGGAGATCCTGAGGCTGAAGCCGGAAACCTGTGTCGCCGATTTCGAGCCGATCCTGGCGGTGGGCGCCGAGCTGGGCGGCACGGAGCTGCTGGTGGCTGGCAACGACCCGGATGAAGCGCGGCTGACCGAGCGCTTTGCTGCGTTGTGTGACCTGGCGGCGAGGTATGGCATTCATCCGCACCTGGAGTTCATGCCCTGGACTGATGTGCGTGACCTGCGCCAGGCCATGCGGGTGGTGGCCAACGCTGACCGTGCCAATGGCTGTGTGCTGGTGGATGCCTTCCACTTCAACCGCTCCGGTTCTTCGCTGGACGATCTGGCGCAACTGGCACCGCAGCGCATGCGCTATGCCCAGCTGTGCGACGTTGCCGGCCCGGTGCCGGCCGAGATGGACGAGATCCTGCGCCAGGCACGCAACGAGCGGCGCTTCCCGGGCGAGGGCGATGCCGATCTGGTCGGCCTGCTGCGCGGCTTGCCGCCAAATGTGCCGTTGAGCCTGGAGATCCCCACACGGCAGTTGCTGGAACAGGGCATGAGCGGCGAACAGCGTGCGCGCATGGCGCTGGAGAAGGCCATGGCAGTGCTGGCCAGAGTCTGATTGATAGTACGCGGCGCATGGCACGGGCTACCGCCCGTGTTCGCGGGCACGCCCGCTCCCACAGGTAACTGTGGGAGATTGCCCAGCCCTTTGGGCTGCGCTGTCGCGCAGAGAACCAATATCGCTCGTCTGACGCGTCCTTTGCTGGAGCAGCCTTGTGCTGCGAAGAGGCCGGTACAGCCAATAGACAGGCTTTGGCAGCCCCGGCCTCTTCGCAGCACAAGGCTGCTCCTACAGAACCTCGCCGAACCAATGCTGGCTTGCCGGCCATGAGGCCGGGCAGGCAAGAACTGCTGTTTGCTGACTGGCCAAAAAAAAGGGCCCGCAAGGGCCCCGTAGAGGAAAATGGTCAGCGCGTTCAGGCGCTCTCGATCTTGCGCGGCGCCATGAAGTACATCCACACCAGCGCCAGGAAGTACATCGCCGGGATCATGGTGAACAACACGGCATAGTTGTTATTGGTAGCGGTCAGCACGCTACCGACGATCTGCGTCATGAACATCCCGCCAATCGCCGCGCACATGCTGCCGAAACCGAACACCGTACTCACCAGGTGCTTGGGCGTGTAGTCCATCACCAGGCTCCAGATATTCGCCGTCCATGCCTGATGCGCGCCCACCGCCAGCGAGATGGCCGCCACCGCGACCCACAGGCCACTGGCGTTGGCGGCAAAGGTGACGCTGACCATGGTGCAGGCGAAGATCAGCATCGACACCAGCCGCGCGGTGGTGGCGCGCACGCCACGGCCGATCAGCCAGGAAGACAGGATGCCGCCGCCGATGCTGCCGAAGTCCGCCGTCAGCCAGATGATGATCAGCGGGATGCCCATCTGGGTCACGTTGATGCCCAGGCTGTATTGCTGGTTGAGGAACGGTGGCAGCCAGTACAGGTAGAACCAGAACACCGGTGCGGTAATCGCGTAGGCCACCGCGAAGGCCCAGGTGCCACGCAGGCGCAGGATACGGCTGAACGGCACGCGGGTCGGCTCGGGCTCGTCATCCTGCTGGATGTACTCCACCTCGCTCTGGCGCACGCGCGGGTGATCTTCAGGGTTGTAGTACTTCAACACCCACAGCACCACCCACACCAGGCCCAGGCTGCCCATGGCGATGAACGCGGCCTGCCAGCCCCACACGGCCAGAATCATCGGCAGCAGGGCTGGTGTGACCATGGCGCCGACGTTGGTGCCGGCATTGAACAGGCCGGTGGCGATGGCCCGCTCGCCAGCCGGGAACCACAGGCGCACGGTCTTCACGCAGGCCGGGTAGTTGGCGGCCTCGGTCAGGCCGAGGATGAAGCGGCAGACCATGAAGCCAGCGGCCGAGGTGGCCAGGCCGTGAGCGCCGGTGGCCAGGCTCCACAGCAGCACGGCGAAGAAGAACGCGCGCTTCACCCCGACCTTGTCGATCAGCCGGCCCTGCAGCAGGAAGCCGACCGCGTAGCCGACCTGAAACCAGAAGTTGATGTTGGCGTAGTCCATCGCCGTCCAGCTCATTTCCTTGGCCAGGACGGGCTGCATGATGCCGAGCGCGGCACGGTCGATGTAGTTCAGGGTGGTGGCGAAGAACACCAGGGCGAGCATGCCCCAACGGGTCTTGCCGACGCCGAAGGCGCCGCGAAGCTTGTCGCCGATCGAACCCTGGGGCATCCGGGGGGCGGCGGGGGTGATCTTGGAGTGGTTCATAAACTGCTCGATTCTTGAAATTGTATTCAGCTGCGGTGCTGCGAGTACGTGACCAGTTCCCAGGCAGGGGGCACGCAAGGCCGGTGCATGGTGAGCAGTGAAGGCGGCAGCGTCAATTAAAGGGAGGGGCTAGTGTTCGGTTACCGAACGGTTGCGTTGGGCCTGCGGGCGAGGCAAGGGGCAACGTGAATTCAGGTGGTCAAGGTACTCAACGCTCTACCAGCCAGATAACCGAATGTCATCCCCGGCCCCAGTGTGATACCGCCACTCGGGTAGTGCCCGCCCATCACGCTGTGCATGTCGTTGCCCACCGCATACAGCCCGGGGATCGGCCGCGCATTGCGGTCCAGTACCCGGGCCGAGGCATCCGTGCCCAGGCCGGCGAAGGTACCCAGGCTGCCCGGCAACAGTTTCACTGCGTGGAACGGCCCGTGCAGCAGTGGCCGCAGCGACGGATTGGGGGCTTGCGACGGCTCGCCCTGCGCCCGGTTGTAGGCCGATACACCGCGCTGGAAAAGCGGGTCTTCACCCCGGGTTGCATGGCGGTTGAAACCGTCCACCGTGCGCTGCAACTGCTCGACGTCGATCCCGCAGCGCTGCGCCAGTTCCTCCAGCGTGCGACCGCTGTGCAGGTAACCGCAGCGTTGATAGTGACGAGTGGGGAAAGGGAAGGGCTTGGCCCAGCCGATACCATAGCGACGTTGCGCGGCATGGTCGCAGATCAGCCAGGCTTCCGGCGCTTCACCCTGCGGCGTGGCGGCGAACAGCGCGTTCATGAAGTCGTGGTAGCAATCGGCCTCGTTGACGAAGCGCCGGCCATCGCCGCGCACGGCGATGAAACCGGGCTTGGCGCGATCGATCAAGTGCGGGAAATGGCCGAAACTGCCATCGCTGCGCGGCACCCTCGACACAGGTGCCCAGGCACCTGCATGGGTCGCAGTCGCCTGGACCATGCCACCGGCCTGTTCGCCCAGGCGCAGGCCGTCGCCGCTGTTTTCCCTGGGGGCTGCGGAGTAATGCTGGGTACCGTCCGGCGCATGTGGCATCAGGTGCGCGATGCGCTGGCGATCATGTGCAAAGCCACCGCAGGCCAGCACCACACCGCGGCGGGCGTGGATCATCTGGCCGTCGGCAAACTGTGCGCCGCTGACCCGGCCTTCGCCCAGCAGGCGGCTGGCCGGCTTGTCGGTCAGTAGCGTCACGCCCAGGTCCAGGGCGCTGCGCAGCAGCCGTGCCACCAGGGCGTTGCCATTGACCAGTTGCAGGCTGCGGCGGTGCAGCAGCAGGTCGCGGCCATGGCGCAGCAGGCGTTTGCCCACATGCAGCGCGGCCGTGGGCGAGCGTGTGGCGTTGAAGAAGGCGGCCATGTCGGCGCCGCCGGCAATGCCCATGCCGGCCAGGCTGACGATGTCCAGCGGTGGGCGCAGCTTGTGCAGCCAGGGCCCGAGCAGGCGCCCGTCGTATGGCAGGGCGCACAGCGAACGACCACCGCGCGTGCTGCCATCGCCCTCGCGCATGTCGGGCATGCGGCTGCCGCACTGGAACTGCACGGCGGTGTGTTGCTGGAAGAACGCCACCATCTCCGGGCCATGGTGCAGGAAGGCGCGCTGGCGCGGGTCCAGTTCGCTGACGTGGGTTTGCCCGCGCAGGTAGCGCTCCGGGGCATCGTCTGTCTCGACGATGCCTTCGGCAATGGCCAGCGGGTTGCGCGGTATCCACAGCCAGCCCCCCGACCAGGCACTGGTGCCGCCCAGTTGGCTGGCTTTTTCCGCGACGATCACCTGCTGGCCGTGATGGGCGGCAGTAACGGCGGCAGCCAGGCCAGAGGCACCGGAGCCGATGACAAGTACGTCACATTCGAGGGGTTGCATCGTGGGGTTCCGCTCAGGCATTGGAGGAAGGTTTTAGTTTTACTGCAGCGGCGAAAAGCCGGTGGGCCGCAGCATTCGCGACTGCAAGCGCAGCACCGCGCCCAGTTCGCGATTGCGCCTTGAGAACTCTGCCCAACGGGGGTCCGCTGCCATGGCTGCGCGGCGTGCCATGCGTTCGTCGAGGCTGGCATAGCCCCAGATATGCACCACCTGGTTGACCTCGCCGAATTCGCTGGTGAAAAAGCCGACCAGGTTACCGAGATGCTCGCTTTGCACCTCCAGCGCGTGGCTTTGGTACAGGCTCAGCCAGTCGGCCATTTTCAGTGGGTCGAGGGTGTAGGTTCTCAGTTCGTAGTACATGCTGGGGTCTCCATTTGGGTGGTTGGCGCCTGCAGGCGCACGGCGATGTGGTTGGCAGCGAGCCAGCCGAAGGTGAGGGCAGGGCCCAGGGTGATGCCGGGGCCGGGGTAGGTGCCTTTCATCAGTGAGTTCATGTCGTTGCCGACTGCATACAGCCCGGCAATCGGCTGGCCATCGCGGTTCAGCACGTTGGCCTGGGCGTTGGTCACCAGGCCGCGGGCTGAGCCAAGGTCGCCGGTGTGGATGCGGATGGCGTAGAACGGGCCGCTGGTCAGCGGCGCCAGGCATGGGTTGGGCGTGTGTTGCGGGTCGCCCATGTAGCGGTTGTAGCTGTTGCCGCCTTTGCCGAACGCGCGGTCGATGCCGTTGCGGGCATCGGCGTTGAACTGCTCCAGGGTCTGCATGAATACCTGTGGGTCGACACCAATGGTCTTGGCCAGTGCCTGCGCTGTTGCGGCGCGGTGCAGGTAGCCGGCATGGATCAACGCCTGGTTGTCCACCGGCTTTGGCCGCGCCAGGCCCAGGCCGTAGCGGTTCATCGCTTCGGCATCGCAGACCAGCCAGCAGCTGGCGATGCCTTTGGCGAACATGGTCTGCACGAAGTGGTGGTAGGAATCGGACTCGTTGACGAAGCGTCGCCCGTCCGGGCCCACCGCGATCATCCCCGGCTTGGCGCGGTCGGTGACCAGGTGCGGGAAGCGCTCATGCTCGCCACTGGCATGGCGCAGTTCCGAAACCGGCGCCCAGAAGAAGTTGGCCACCAGGCCCTCACCCTGGGCTGCGGCCACGGCTTGGCCAAGGCGCAGGGCAGCGCCGTCATTTGTGGGCGGTGACATGGTCAGGTGCGGCGCCTGCCGGGCCGGCCGGTAGCTGTCGGCGAGCGCGCCAGCAGCGAACCCGCCCATGGCGCACACCACACCACCCCGGGCCAACACCCGTTCACGGCGCCCTTCGCGTTGCACCACCACGCCGGTGACCACGCCGCGTTCGACGATCAGCTCCAGGGCTTCGCTGCGCAACCACAGCTGCGTGCCATGGGCGAAGGCGCTGCTGGCCAGGCGGGCGATCAAGGCGTTGCCGGTGGTAAGGCGGGTGCCACGCGGATGATGCAGGCGGTCCCGCGCGTAACGCGCCATCAGCTTGAGGCAATGCCACAGCGACCGGGGCGAGCGGCGAATACTGAGAAAGTGCTGGATATCCACGCGGTTGACCATCATGCCGCCGAACAGCAACATGCCGGGCGGCGGCATCTGCAGGTCCTTGAAGTGCGAGCCGAGCTGCCTGCCGTCGTACTCGACCATCTCCAGCGCCCGGCCAAACTGGGTGGCACCGGGGGCGTCCGGGTAGTAGTCCGGCGAATGCGGGCGCAGGGCGTAGCGCAGTTCGGTGTTCTGCTCCAGCCAGCGCAGCGCCTGGTGGCCATGCTCGATGAAGGCGTCGACCAGCGCGGGGTCATAGCCGTCGCCGATGACCTGCCGGAGGTAGGTGCGAATGGCCTCGGGGGAATCCACCGCACCAGCGGCGCGGGCTTGATCAGTACCATAGAGCCACACCGCCCCACCGGAAATTGCCGAGGTACCGCCAAAGTGCTCGGCCTTTTCCACCACCAGCACTTTCAGCCCCCGGCGGGCGGCGGTGGCGGCAGCGGTAAGGCCACCGGCGCCGCTGCCCAGCACGACCAGGTCAAAGTTGTGTTGCGTATGTTCATGTGTCGGCATGGCTTCAGATCTCCAGCGGCGTGACGCCCATGAAGGCGCCCAGGTGGCCGAGTTGGGCGAAGGCCATTTCCGGGCCGGTCTGGACCGAGCAACCTGCCTGGCGTGCCCGTTTCAGCAGCGGGGTGATCTCGGGTGAGGTGACCACATCGGCGACCAGGGTTTCGGGTTGCAAGGTGGCGAGCAGGGCGGCAGGCAGTGGCAGCTCCGCGCTACCGCCCATGCCGACAGGGGAGGCGTTGACCAGCAGGTCGAAGCCTTCCAGCCCGTCGACCCGGGTGGCGAGTTCGACCGCGGGGAAGGCATTGCCGAGCAGCTCGCACACAGCGCCCATGCGCGCGGTGCTGGGGTCGCTGAGGGTGATGCTGGCGATGCCGGCCTCGCCCAGCGCATAGGCAATGGCACTGCCGACCCCGCCACAACCGATCACCAACGCACGCTTGCCCGCCGGCTCGAAGCCATGTTTGCGCGCAGCACCGAGGAAGCCGGCGCCGTCCACGTTGTCGCCCAGCAGTCGCCCGTCACGCTCTCGGCGAATCACATTGACCGAGCCCAGCGCGGCTGCGCGCTCGCTCAGGCCGTCAAGGCGGCTGGCCAGGGCCTGCTTGTACGGCACGGTGACCACGCAACCGCGCAGGTTCTGCCAGCCGCGCAGGGTGCCGGCGAAGGTAGCCAGCGCGGCCTCATGCAGATCGATGGGCAGCATGGCGAGGTTGCAGTTGTTGTTGGCGAACCAGGTGTTGAAGTTTTCGGGGGACTTCACCTGGGCAATGGGCGAACCGACGATGGCGACCAGTTCAGTCGAACCACGAATCATGCTGACCTCCTTATTGGCGTTGTTATGCAGGCCAAGGGTGAGGCAAGGGGGCGTGGGCAACAATGCGCTGATCGGGCGTTTGATGCGATAATCGCAACATTGATCCGGTTATCGCGGTAATCGGCTGTTTTTGCCCTGCTTGCGAGTCGAATAGATGAACACCCCCGCTATCCACCCCCGTGACCTGATCGCCGGCTTGCAGAAGGGCCTGGCGCTGATGCAGCTGTTCAGCGCCGAGCAGCCGCGCCTTAGCGTGCCGCAGGCGGCCAGGTTGTCCGGCCTTACCCCCAGTGCCGCGCGGCGGTTTCTGTTGACCTTGGTGCACGAAGGGTTTGCCGAAACCGACAGCCGTGAGTACTGGCTTACGCCCAAGGCGCTGCGCCTCGGCCAGGCGTATGTGGATTCGGCGCAACTACCGCGCATGCTGCGGCCGATAGTCGAGCAGGTGGCGCGGCAGACGCAGGAGCATGTGTCGGTGGGTACCCGTGATGGTGACGAGATCATCCATCTGGTACGCAGCCGTTACAGCCATGTGTCCTCGTTGTCGATCCGGCCGGGTTCGCGGGTGCCGATGTATTGCACTGCCGGCGGGCGCGTCTGGCTGGCCTGGCTGGATGAGGGGGAGCGGGATGCCTACTTTGCGCGTAACCCGCTGCGAGGGTTGACGCCTTATACACAGACGGACCGGTTGCAACTGGAGGTGGAGTTGCTGCGGGTGAGGGAGCAAGGGTTCTGTATCGTGGACCAGGAGTATGAAGTCGGCATGCGCGTGCTGGGTGTGCCACTTCTGGACCGGGCTGGCCGGCTGAAGGCGACATTGACCATCACCACCCATGCTTCGCGGTTGAGTGTGGATGAAATACGCTTGCGGTATCTGCCGACCTTGTATGAGGCCCAGGCGTTATTGCGGCCGGTGCTGGATTGAGGCGGTATGGTTCGGGAATCGTGCTGCCGTCTTCGCGGGTAAACCCGCTCTCATAGAACAACACATGACTCATTGGTTTAGTGAGGTTCTGTAGGAGCAGCCTTGTGCTGCGAAGAGGCCGGTACTGACAAAGCCTGTCTATTGCTTGTACCGGCCTCTTCGCAGCACAAGGCTGCTCCTACAAAGGACGCTTCAAACGAGCGATATTTGTTCTATACGTGACGGCCCAGGTCCTCGGCTTATCGCTCGATCTGGCGGTTCCAGCGCGCGTTCCACTCGGGGCGCTGGGTATTGACCTGGTCCCAGTCGATGGTCACGGCGGTCTGCAGGTAGGTCTGCATGGCTTCGACCTGGCCACGGGTCTTGTCGCTGGTGGGCGTGTTGGGGTTGGACGGGATCTGGTCACCCAGCTCCAGTGCCGGCGACTGCGCCTCGGGGCTGAGCAGGAACTCGGCGAGCTTCTGTGCAAGCTCCGGCTGGTCGTTGTTGGCCGTGACGCATTCGGCCTGGTTGAGCACCACGGCACCTTCCTTGGGCGCGGCGTACTCCACCGGGATGCCTTTGAGCTTCAGCGCCGTCACCTGAGTGGGGGTGAGCGGGAACAGCGCGGCTTCGTCGGTTTGCACCATTTCCGAGAGTTTGGCCGAGTTGGGGATGTACTCCAGCACGTTCGGGCCCACGTTCTTCTGCCAGGCGGCGAAGCCCGGGTTGACGTCGGTATCGCTACCGCCGTGCAGGCGGTTGTACATCAGGAAACCATGCAGGCCGAAGGTGGACGATGCCATCGACTGGAACACCACCTTGTCCTTGAAGCGCGGGTCGGCCAGGTCGTTCCATGAGGTAGGCGCTGCCCAGCCATTGGCCTTGAACAGGCGGCTGTTGTAGGCAAGCCCGGTCACGCCCAGGCTGACTGCGGCAGCCTTGTCCTTGATCAAAGCCTTTTCCGGCAACTGGGCCAAGGTCGGGTTGGGTTTGAGCGTGCTGCACAGGCCCATGCCGATGGCGCGGTACATGATGCCGTCATCCAGCACCATCACATGGATCGACGGCTTGTTCGGCGTGGCCTGGACCTTGGCCAGGATGTCGGCCGAGGTGCCGGGAACGATCACCACCTTCACCCCGTTGGCCTGCTCGAACCTTGGCAGGATATTGTCGCTGAACAGCCGCTCCATGGTGCCGCCGTTCATGCCCAGGTACAGCGTGGGTTGGGCCATGGCGGGCAGGCAGGCGAACAGGCCGGGCACGGTGCAGAACAGGGCGAGCAAACGTTGCTTGTGCGTCATGACAGGTTTTCCTTGTAGTGGTTGGGCTGAAAGCGGTTGATGGAAAAAGCCGCCAGGCTGAGTGCCGGCGCGCCGTGCAGGATGCATTGCGCCAACGCTTCACCGGCAGCCGGGCCTATCTGGAAGCCGGCACCGGCAAAGCCGAATCCATGCAGCAGGCCAGGCTGGTGCAGGCTGGGGCCGAGCACCGGTTCGTCATCGGGCAGGTAACCCTCGGTGCCGCTCCAGGTGCGTATGGCCTGGGCGCCCGCCAGTGCCGGGTACAGCTCGGTGGCGTTGCGCAGGATGTCGAGTACTGCGGCCTGGCCCGGGCGTGCGGTGGTCGGGGTCAGGGCAAAACCGCGCCCGCCACCCAGCACGCAGTTGCCACGCGCCACCTGGCGGGCGTAGATGCCGCCGCCTTCGACCCCGGTGCTGGCGGTCATGAACAGCGGCAGCGGCTCGGTGACCAGCATGGCCGGGTGGGCCGCGGTCAGCGGCGCCGGCTCGCCGAACCGCTCGGCCAGTTGCGCCGACCAGGCGCCGGCGCAATTCAACAGCCAGGGCGCCTTGAAGCCTTGGCCGCTGCTGGTGTGTAGGCTGAAGCGGTAGCCGTCGTGACCCACCTCCAGCACCTTGCACTGCTCATGCACCTGGGCGCCGCTGCGCTTGGCTGCCTGGGCGAAGGCCGGTGACACCAGCCGTGGGTTGGCATGGCCGTCCTCGGGGCAGTACGAGGCGCCGACGGCGATATCGCCCACCCAGGGGAAGCGCTGGCGCAGTTCGCGTCGTTCAAGCAGTTGCAGGCGCAGGTCAAAAGCCTGGGTACGCTGGGCATAGGCCTTCAAGGCATCGAAGTCGGTTTCGCTGCGTGCCAGCTTGAGGTGGCCGCTGCGGGCGTATTCGCCATCGATGCCGATCCACTCGCGCAGATTCCCCCAGATGGCATGGGCGCGCATCGACAATGGCAGCTGCGCCAACGAGCGGCCCTGACGGCGCACACCGCCGTAGTTGACCCCGCTGGAATGCGAGCCGCAGAAGTCGCGTTCCAGCAATGCCACTTGCCGACCAGCGCGGGCCAGGGTCAAGGCAGCGCTGCTGCCGACGATGCCGCCGCCGACGACGATGGCGTCCACTTCGATCAGCTTCATGGTTTTATCTCCAGGCCAAAGGGCAGGGGCTTGACCGGAGCCTGGCCACGCAGGCGCCCGACCTGGTCAATGGCCCGACCGCTTTCGCAGGCGATCAACTCGGCGGCAGCAGCACCGCACACGCGGCCCTGGCAGCGGCCCATACCGACTCGGCATATGGCTTTGACCCGGTTGATTTCCCAGTGCCCGGCACGCACGGTGGCGCGGATTTCCCCGGCGCTGATCTGCTCGCAGCGGCACACGGTGAGCTGGTCCGGAGCTTGCCGTGCCCACTGCTCGGGAAACGGAAAGGCCTGCTCCAGCCCCTGGCGGAAGCGCTGCAGGGTGGCCAGGCGCCTTTCCAGTTGCTGCTGGCGCTGCGGGTTGCCGGGCTTGCCGAGGTCGGCCAGCAGTGTCAGGGCGGCCAGTTCACCGCTCATCTCGGCACCGTCGGCACCGAGGATGCCGGCACCGTCGCCTGCCAGGTATACGCCGGGGCTGCTGGCCCGGCCCTGGGCATCACGTACCGGTAGCCAGGCGCGGTTGAGCGCGCTCCAGGCGAACTGGCAACCCAGCAGGTCGGCCAGTTGGGTTTCACTGCGCAGGGCGTGGGCGAATGCCATGGCGTCGCACGGCAGGTCGTGTTGCTGGCCATTGCTCAACCAGCGCACACCGCTGGCGCGTTGCTCGCCGTCGATACCCAGCAGGGTCACGCCCTGGTGCACGGGCACCCCCTTGCGGGCCAGCCAGGCTCGGTAGTACAGGCCCTTGGCAAAGGTGCCCGGTTGCAGAAGCAGGCGTGGCAGGGCACGCACCTGGGCGCTGAACGGTGAGGTGTCGAGCACCGCGCTGACCCTGGCACCGGCCTTGGCATACTGGTAGGCCACCAGGTACAGCAGCGGCCCGCTGCCGCCCAGCACCACCCGTTCCCCGATCGCGCAGCCCTGGAACTTCAGGGCGATCTGCGCAGCGCCCAAGGTATAGACCCCAGGCAGGGTCCAACCGGGTATCGGCAACACCCGGTCGGTGGCACCGGTGGCGACGATCACCCGGTCGAACGCCAGGCGGTCGGCCAGGTGGCCCTGTTGCAAGGTGTCCAGCACTTGGTTCTCGGCGTTCCAAACCAGGGTGTCCGGGCGGTAGTCGACCTGCCCGCGCAGTTGCTCGAGGGTGTTGTGCAGGGCTTGGGCCTTGCCGGCCTCGAAGCCGTACAAGGCTTTGGCCGAGCGGCGAAAATTGGCCGGCTGCTGGCGGTAGATCTGCCCGCCGCCGCGGCTGGCTTCGTCCAGCAGCACCGGGCGCAGGCCGTGGGCTACGAGGGTTTGCGCGGCGCGGATGCCGGCCGGGCCGGCGCCGATGATCACGATCGCACTCATGGCTGGCGCCCCGGGTCGCGGGTCACGCACTGGCCCGATTCCAGAAAGGTCGAGCAGGCGCGTACCCGGCGGCCATCCTGCAGCCGTACCCAGCAGTCCTGGCAGGCGCCCATCAGGCAGAAGCCGGCGCGTGGTTCGGCGTTGAAGTCGCTGCCGCGCAGGTGCCCGGCATTGGTCAGGATGGCAGTCAGCAGGGTATCGCCGCTCATGCCTTTGGCCGGTTGGCCGTCGAGCAGGAAAGGCACAGGCTCGCGGTCGTGTTCGGCCACGCGCTTGAACAGGGGCATGGGAGCATTCCTTGTCATTGCTTACCCACCAGCACGCGGTCCAGGCCATATACGCGGTCCAGGGCGACCATGGTCAGGGCGGTGACGGCGATCACCAGCGCCGAGACGGCGGCCATCATCGGGTCGATGGATTCGGTGGCGTATACGTACATGCGCACTGGCAGGGTCTGGGTGGCAGGCGAGGTGACGAAGATCGACAGGGTCACTTCGTCGAAGCTGTTGATGAAGGCCAGCAGCCAGCCGCCGGCTACACCGGGCAGGATCATCGGCAGGGTGACCTTGCAGAACAGCGTGACCCGGCCAGCGCCCAGGCTTTGCGCAGCCTGCTCGGCACTGCGATCGATTCCGATGGCTGCAGCCAGTACCAGGCGTAGCACGTAGGGGGTAATCACCACGACATGGGCGAACACCAGCCAGGCGAAGCTGCCATTGACCCCCAGCAGGGCGAACAGCCGCAGCAAGGCCACACCCAGCACCAGATGCGGGATGATGATCGGCGATAGCAGCAGGCCGTTGAGAAAGCCTTGGCCGGGGAAGCTGTAGCGGGTGATCGCCAGGCCCGCCGGCACGGCGATCAGAGTGGCCAGCGTGGCAGCCAGGGCCGCGAGTTTCAGGCTGTTGTAGAACGCATTGAGGAAATCGGCACGCTCGAACACGGCGCTGAACCAGCGCAGCGAGAAGCCGGCAGTGGGCAGACTCAGGGTGTTTTCCGGGGTGAATGCCACCAGGCACACCACCACCAGCGGGGCGAGCATGAACAGCATCACCAGGGCGTGAAAGGACAGGGCCAGCGGGCCGTTACGGGTCATCGGTTCAGACTCCAAGTGCGCGTTTGTAGCGGTGTTCGACCAATCGGTTCCAGCTGAGCATCACCAGCAGGTTGATCAGCAGCAGGGCCACGGCGATGGTTGCACCCATCGGCCAGTTCAGTTCGGCCAGGTACTGGTCGTAGATCATGGTGGCGACCATCTTCAGGCGGCGACCGCCCAGCAGGCCTGGGATGGCGAACGAGCTGGCGGCCAGGCCGAACACGATCAGCGTGCCCGACAGCACGCCGGGCATGATCTGTGGCAGCACGATGCGGCGGAACACCGTCCACTGGCTGGCACCCAGCGATAGCGCAGCCTGCTCGGCAGTCGGGTCGAGTTTCTGCAGCGAAGTCCACACCGGGATGATCATGAACGGCAGCATCACGTGGACCAGGCCGATGATCACTGCAAACGGCGTATACAGCAGCTTCACCGGCTGCCCGCCGAGGGCAGTGATGCTCTGGTTGACCAGGCCGTCGGCGCCTAGCAGCAGGCTCCAGCCGAAGGCTCGCACCACTACCGAAATCAGCAGCGGGGTCAGCACCAGGATCAGGAATATGGAGCGCCACGGCGCGCCCATGCGGCTGAGCACCAAGGCCTCGGGGATGCCGATCAGCACGCAAAGCAGGGTGACCAGGGCGCTGATCCAGAAGGTGCGGAAGAAGATCTCGTAGTAGTAGGTGTCGGTCACCAGGCTCAGGTAATGGCCGAGGGTGTACTGGCCGGCCTGGATGCCGCTGCTGTAGTCGAACGCGTTGAACGACAGCAGCACGGTCAGCCCCAATGGCACCACCAGCAAGGCCAGGAACAACAGCAGCGCCGGGCTGCTCAAGCCATAGCCCCAGGCGCTGCTGCGCAGCTTTGCCGCGCTCATGCCGCCACCTCGCCAGCGTTCAGCACCCGCAGCAGGGCATCGTTCCAGTCCAGGCCGACCTGTGTGCCTTCATCCAGCGGGGTGTTGCCGTCGTTGGCACGCACCACGGCCAGGTTGCCCAGGGCGGTGTCGACCCGATACAGCCATTGGCTGCCGAGGAAGTAACGGCAGCTGATGCGGCCTGCGAGCTTGCCGCTGCCGGCCGGGCCGAGGCTGATCTTTTCCGGGCGCAGGCTGAGGGTCAGCGGGCCCTGGGCATCCGCCCGCGGTTGCCCGTCGGGGCCGGTTACGCCGTGCAGGCGGTTGGCCTTGCCGACAAAGTCGGAAATGAAAGGCGTGCCCGGGTGTTCATACAGGCGGTAGGGGGCATCGACCTGGGTAATGCGCCCGGCTTCCATCACCACCACCCGGTCGCTGATCGACAGCGCCTCGGCCTGGTCGTGGGTGACCATCAAAGTGGTAATGCCGACCTCGTTCTGGATACGGCAGATCTCGAACTGCATTTCTTCACGCAGATGGGCGTCCAGGTTGGACAGTGGTTCGTCCAGCAGCAGCACCGGCGGTTCGATCACCAGTGCACGGGCCAGGGCCACCCGTTGACGCTGGCCGCCGGAGAGTTCGCGCGGGTAGCGCTCGGCATGTTTGTCCAGGCGCACCAGCGCCAGGGCCTGGTCGACCCGGCGGGCTATGTCGGCGTTGGCCACCTTGCGCATGCGCAGGCCGAAGGCGACGTTGTCGCGCACGGTCATGTGCGGGAACAGCGCGTAGCTCTGGAATACCACGCCCAGGCCTCGGCTGGCCGGCTTGGCGTGGGTGATGTCGCGGCCGTCGAGGACAATGCGGCCGCTGGTGACCTCGACGAAGCCGGCAATCATTTGCAGGGTGGTGGTCTTGCCGCAGCCCGAAGGGCCAAGCAGGGAGACGAACTCGCCTTTCTCGATGGCCAGTGACGAGCTGGCCACTGCCTCCGTGGCGCCATAGCGCTTGCAAAGCTTGTCGATCAACAGAAAGGTCATGGCTGTGCTCCATCGCAAACGGAACCGGGGTCAACCGGCAGTTTCAGGGTGGGCAGAGCGCCAGCGGCGAAAAGCAATGCTTTTACGGACGTTGGCGCTCGCTTCTGTGGCGGCGGCCGATGTTGTGATATCGCCCTATGGACCGGAGAGTAGGGCAATGATTAGGATGGCGACAAAGGGTAATTTCACTGGGTGACAGCTATTTTGAAATTATTCCGCTGACTGGAATTTTCTAAGGTTTGACGAAAAATGGATTCCGATAAACGAAATGAGCAGGCCAAGGAAGTAGGTGTCAGTGCAGTGTCGCGTTTGTTCGCCGTGTTGCGTGCGCTGGGAGATAGCGGTGGCGAGGGCGAGAAGGTCAGCCAACTGGCGCTGCGGGTTGGCCTGGCGCAACCCACGACCCACCGCCTGCTGCGCAGCCTGATTGAAGAAGGCATGGTCGACCAGTGCGCGACCAGCAAGCGCTACCGGCTGAGCCTGGATTTTTTTGCCTTGGCGGCCAAGGCCGGGCAAGCCGGCAACCTGCGCGATGTGGTGCGCCCCAGCCTGCTGCGGCTGTCGGCCTCGCTGGGCGATTCGCTGTTCCTGCTGGCGCGCTCAGGGTTCGATGCGGTGTGCCTGGACCGCAGCGAAGGGCCATACCCGATTCGTACCTTCACCGGTGATATCGGCGGCCGTGTGGCCTTGGGGGTGGGGCAGGGCAGCCTGGCAATCCTGGCCTTCCTGCCGGAGGAGGAGCGCGACGAGGTGATCCGCTACAACCTGCCGCGGCTGAAGGATTTCCACCATTACGACGAAGTCATGCTGCGCGCCGAAATCGACAATGTGCGCAGCCTCGGCTATGCCGGGCGCAATACTGGAGTACTCGATGGCATGGCCGGCCTGGCGGTGCCGATCCTCGATCGTAACGGCCATGCGGTGGCGGCCCTGAGCGTGGCGACCATCAGCGACCGCCTGGGGCCCAACCGCATGCCGACCGTGGTAGCGCTGCTCAAGCGCGAGGCGGCGGCGATTGGCGAGCGGGTCAACCCGTTCGACCCGGTGCTGCGCCGGCCTTCGCATGTGTTTGGTTGAGCTGCAGGCCCGGCAACAGCTGGATGGCACGCGCATGCTTTCGAGGCTTGAGCGTGGCGCCATCCCTGTGGGAGATTGCCCAGACCTTTGGGCTGCGCTGTCGCGCAGAGAACTCAGTGCGCAAGCGGTCCGCGTACCGTGTGGGAGCGGGCGTGCCCGCGAAGAATCCAACGCGGTGCCTGGCACCGGCTCCGCCGGTGTTCGCGGGCGCGCCCGCTCCCACAGAGCCCCGCTAAATCAATGAGTTATGTGTTGTTCTATGAGAGCGGGCGTGCCCGCGAAGCAGGCGACGCGGTGCCTGATCCCTCCTTGCGTCTACTCCATCGCCTCGGCCACACCCTGGTCCTCACCCAGGAACCCGCCGCTCTGGTGCTGCCACAACCGCGCATAAGTACCATTCTTCGCCAGCAGTTCCGCATGGGTGCCTTGCTCAATGATGCGCCCTTCATCCATCACGATCAGCCGGTCCATGGCGGCAATCGTCGACAACCGGTGGGCGATGGCGATGACGGTCTTGCCTTGCATCATTTCATCCAGGCTCTCCTGAATGGCCACTTCCACTTCCGAGTCCAGCGCACTGGTGGCTTCGTCCAGCAGCAGGATCGGCGCGTTCTTAAGCATCACCCGGGCAATAGCGATGCGCTGGCGCTGGCCACCTGACAGCTTGATGCCGCGCTCTCCCACCAAGGTGTCGTAACCCGTGTTGCCCTGGCGGTCGCTGAGCTGGCTGATGAAACCATCGGCCTGGGCATTGGCCGCAGCGGCGCGGATCTGCGCTTCGGTGGCATCGGGGCGGCCATAGGCAATGTTGTCGCGAATCGAGCGGTGCAGCAGCGAGGT
The DNA here is from genome assembly GCF_046764235.1 of Pseudomonas sp. s4. Taxonomy (NCBI): domain Bacteria; kingdom Pseudomonadati; phylum Pseudomonadota; class Gammaproteobacteria; order Pseudomonadales; family Pseudomonadaceae; genus Pseudomonas; species Pseudomonas sp. s4. The sequence continues at coordinate 2,461,526 of NZ_CP177209.1, forward strand.
GTCCTGGGTGACCATGCCGATCGCCGCGCGCAGGCTGTCCTGAGTGACCTTGGCCACGTTCTGCCCGTCGATACGGATTTCCCCTCTGTCCACGTCGTAGAAGCGCAGCAGCAGGTTGATCAAGGTGGATTTGCCGGCGCCGGAGCGGCCGACCAGGCCGACTTTTTCGCCCGGGCGAATGTGCAGGCTCAGGTCGTCGAGCACCTGACGCTCGCCGTTGTAGTTGAAGCCCACCTTGTCGAAACTCACCGCGCCACCCGTGGTTACCAGCTCGGCAGCGCCCGGCGCATCCTTTACCTTGGGGCCGCGGGTGAGGGTGGCCATACCGTCCTGCACGGTGCCGATGTTTTCGAACAGCGAGGTTATCTCCCACATGATCCAGTGCGACATGCCGTTGATACGCAAGGCCATGGCGGTGATCGCCGCCACCGCCCCGGTACCGACCTGGCCCTGGTGCCACAGCCACAGCGCATAGCCACCGGCAGCGATGATCAAGCCCACCACCAGCGCCTGGTTGACGATTTCGAACTGGCTGACCAGACGCATCTGGCGAAAGCCGGTCTGCTTGAAGTCCTCCATGGCCGCGCGCGCGAAGTGCGCTTCGCGGTTGGCGTGCGAGAACAGCTTCACCGTGGTGATGTTGGTGTAGGCGTCGGACACCCGCCCGGTCATCGACGATCGCGCATTGGCCTGCTCCTGGCCGACCTTGCCCAGGCGTGGCACGAAATACAGCATGGCCAGGCCGAACAGTACGACCCAGGCAATGAATGGCAGCATGAGTTTCAGGGCAAAGCCACCGGCCAAGGCAATGATCGCGATGAAGTACACCCCGATCCCGGGCAGGATCTCGATGATGGTGAACAACACATCGCGCACCGCCAGTGCCGTCTGCATCACCTTGGTGGTGACCCGACCAGAAAACTCGTCAGAAAAGAACGACAGGCTCTGGCGTAGCATCAGCCGGTGAAAGTCCCAGCGCAGCCGCAGCGGCAAGTTGATCGCCAGCACCTGGTGCTGAACCATGGTGCGCAGCGCCACCAGCCCGATGCTGACCAGCAGGACGATGCCAATACCCCACAGCACCCGGGTTTCTTCGGGGCCGACGGTACCGCCGGCCTGCCAGGCCGAGAGCAGGTCCACGACCTGGCCGAGAAAGGCGAACAGCCAGGCTTCGTAGATCGATACCCCGGCACTGAGCAGCGCAAGCGCCAGGATGTAGCCGCGTGCGCCCCGGGTGCAGGCCCACATGAAGCGCAACAGGCCAACCGGTGGCGGTGGTACCTCATCAGGTGGGAAGGGATCGAGCCAGCGCTCAAAGATGCGAAGCATGCTTGTCTCCGGAAAATCAATTCTTGCCTGGCCGGTGACCATGACACGCAGCGATATGTCCGCTGTCGCCATGGCAGGCTTGGGCTGCAATGCAGCCCCAGTCAAGCCGGCAACCTTAACTGACAGACACTGACCCAACGGTCGTTGTTAACAAAACTTTGCAAATTATTACATTTCTGTCTGATTTCATTTTGCCTTGGTGCTGTAGGGGTACCCGCGACGAGATCGGGCCTGCAGGGAACGGTCAGCGCCGTGCCGACAACTGCTGCGGTGCCAAAAAAGCATCATGGAAGTAATTGCGTACAGCCTGCATCGCCGGGCTGAACGCCCGTTCCCGGTGCCAGGCCAACCCGACGCTCATCGGTGTCACCGGGTCGCTGATGCTAACCGTCTCGATACGCTTGCCCTCCAGCGACCAAGGCCGGTGCACCAGGTCCGACAGGATCGCTACACCGCTACCATTGGCAACCATGCTGCGCACGGCCTCCACCGAACTGGTCCGCACCCGCACTCTCGGCCGCTGCCCGGCCTGCTCCCAATAGCGCATGGCGCTTTGCTCGGCCTCATCCACGGTCAGCAGGATGAACGGCTCGCAGGCCACATCGGCCAGGCTTACCGCCGAGCGCTCGCACAGCGGATGGTTGCCAGGCAGCCACAGGCGGCGTTCGGAGTTGAACAGGGTTTCCGAGACGATGTCCGGGTGGGTGAGGTTGGCGGTGAGTACCACTGCCATGTCGAAACGACCCTCCAGCAACCCTTGCTCGATGGCGCTGCGCTCCTGCTCGTACAGCTCCAAGGTCACATCCGGATGCCAGTGCTCCAGCCGCTGCAGGTGATGGGGCAGGAAGTAGCCGATCACCGTGTAGCTTGCCGCCAGGCGCAGCAGGCCACTGGCGCGCACGTCCGGCAGCGGGCTATTCAACGCATCGTCCACGCTACGCAGGATCACGTAGGCGCGGTTGAGGAAGTGCCGGCCGGCCTCGGTCAGGCTCATGCCCTGCGCCGAGCGCTGGAACAGCAGCACGCCGAGCATCGCCTCCAGCTCCTTGATAGCCGTGGTCACTGCAGACTGGGAAATGTTCAGGTGGATTGCCGCCTGGGAAATCTGGCCGATCTCGGCGGTGGCGACGAAATAGCGGACCTGGCGCAGGGTCAGTGACACGATAGCTCCCGAGGTATCTGATTTTCAGAAGACACCCTATCTGTTTATAGATCTTCCCAAGGGGGTGCGGAGAATCTAACGTGGCTTGCATGCAGTCACAAGCGCCAGGAGAGACAGTCATGCAGGTGGTGGATTTCAACTCGGACATGGGTGAGGGCTTTGGCCCGTGGATGATTGGCGACGGCGTCGACAACGAGCTGATGGGCTACATCAGCACGGCCAACATCGCCACCGGCTTCCATGCTGGTGACCCCGGCACCATGCGCCGTACCGTCGAGCGGGCCAAGGCCCTGGGCGTCGCAGTGGGGGCGCACCCTGGGTTCCGTGACTTGGTCGGCTTCGGCCGCCGACACATCAATGCCCCGGCCCAGGAACTGGTCGACGACATGCTCTACCAACTCGGCGCCCTGCGTGAAATTGCCCGCGCCCAGGGCGTGCGCCTGCAGCACATCAAGCCGCACGGTGCCCTGTACATGCATCTGGCACGTGACGAAGAAGCTGCACGGCTGCTGGTGGAGAACCTGCGAGTGATCGAGCCGGAGCTGCTGCTGTACTGCATGCCGGGTTCGGTGATCTGCCGCATTGCCCAGGAGCTTGGCCAGCCGGTAATTCGCGAGTTCTACGCCGACCGCGAGTACGACCTGAGCGGTTCGATCGTGTTCACCCGCAATGTGCGGGGCTACGAACCTGGAGCGGTCGCTGAACGGGTGTTGCGGGCTTGTCAGCAAGGCGTGGTGCGCACGGTCGAGGGCCAGGACCTGGCCATCGAATTCGATTCCATCTGCCTGCACAGCGACACCCCGGGGGCGCTCGACCTGGTCGAGGCCACGCGCAAGGCGCTGGACGCTGCCGGTATCGTGGTGCGTGCGCCACGCTGAATCCGTGGGGCATCCGGCAGGTATACGCCGGAGCCCGTGCAATTTGCTTTCGCCTGCCTTTCTGTAAAGACTCCAAGAAAAGGAACAGTCATGGCCGAACCGCTCGCTACAACCCCTATCCGCTACAGCTTCGGCGCCGACGAGCACCTGTTTGCCGAAGTCAGCGAGAGCATGTCGCTGGAGGCCTTTTTCAAGGGCATGGCTGTCACCCGCGCGGTGGAGCGGCTGGCCCTGGATGGCGTGCTGGATGTGTGCCTGGCCAACGCCTCGTTCCAGATTCGCTTCGACCCGGACCGTATCGCGCCGCAGGCACTGCTGGAGGCGGTGCGCGGTGCCGAAGCGCAGGCGGTGGCCGAGCGCTCGTTGCAGACACGGATCATCGAGATTCCAGTGCTGTACAACGACCCCTGGACCCATGAAACACTGATGCGTTTTCGTGACCGCCATCAGGACCCGGGCAGCACCGACCTGGAGTACGCCGCGCGGATCAACGGCCTGGCCGATGTCGAGGGGTTCATTGCCGCGCACAGCGGTGCGCCGTGGTTCGTGTCGATGGTCGGGTTCGTTGCCGGCCTGCCGTTCATGTTCCAGATGGTCGAGCGAGAGCGGCAACTGCAGGTGCCCAAGTACCTGCGCCCGCGTACTGACACCCCCAAGCTCACCCTTGGCCATGGCGGCTGTTTCGGCTGCATCTATTCAGTGCGCGGGGCAGGTGGCTACCAGATGTTCGGCGTCACTCCGGCGCCTATCTACGACCCGCAGCAGACGCTGAACTACCTGAAGGAGCACATGGTGTTCTTCCGCCCGGGAGACATCGTGCAGTTCAAACCCATTGACCGCCGCACCTACGACCAGGCGGTGGCGGATGTCGAAGAAGGCCGTTTCGACCTGCGCATTCGCCCGGTGGAATTCTCCCTGGACGCGTTCCTTGCCGACCCGGTCGGTTATCCACGGACTCTGCAGGAGGTGCTGGCATGATCAAGGTACTCAAACCCGGCTTGGCTACCTCGGTGCAGGACCTGGGCCGCGAAGGCTACTACCATCTGGGCATCCCGCCGTCCGGCGCCCTCGACCAGTACGCCCTGAGGGCGGCCAACCACCTGGTGGGCAACCCGTCCGGCGCCGCCGGCCTTGAGTGTGCGCTGGTGGGGCCGGAGCTGGAGTTCCAGCGGGATGCCCTGGTGGCGGTTTGCGGTGCGCAGATGCCGGCCTTGCTCGATGGCCGTGAGCAACGCCCGGACACCGCGTTTGCCGTACGTGCCGGGCAGGTGTTGCGTTTCGGCTTCCCTACCGCAGGTGCCCGGGCCTACCTGGCGGTGGCCGGCGGTATCGATGTACCCGAGGTGCTCGGCAGCCGCTCCACCTATGCGTTGGGTGCATTGGGTGGCTTGCAAGGGCGCAAGCTGATGGCGGGTGACCTGTTGCCGGTCGGCATGCCCAGCGGCAAGACCCGCGCCGGCGCGAGCCTGCCGATGGCCTTGCGCCAGGCCTTGGGCGGCGAGGTGGTGCTGCGGGTAGTGCCGGGGCTGTATTTTCACCGCCTGACCAAGGCTGCGGTGCAAAGCTTTTTCACCGAAGCCTGGACGGTCGGCTCCGAGGCCGACCGTATCGGCTATCGCTACAAGGGCGGCAGTGCCTTGAGCTTCCAGCCACGGGAGCAGCCGTTCGGGGCCGGCTCGGACCCGTCGAACATCGTTGACAGCTGCTACCCGATCGGCTCGATCCAGGTGCCCGCGGGGCTGGAGCCGATCATCCTGCACCGTGACGCGGTGTCGGGTGGCGGCTACGCCATGATCGGCACGGTGATCAGCGCCGACCTGGATTTGATCGGGCAGATGCAGCCCAATCAGCAGGCGCGGTTCCTCGAGGTAAGCCTGGAGGAAGCCCTGGAAGCTCGGCGCTCGTACAAGAAGAAGCTGGGTTTCCTGGCCAGATTGTTTGGCTGATTGATGTTTGCGGCGGTGCGCCACCCACACAAGGGCTGGCGCAGTCGTTGCAGGAGCGGCCTTGTGACGCGAAAGGGCCGCCGAGCGGCCCCGGAATTCCGGCATCACAGCGTCCAGACAAGCCAAAAGGAGAAAATTCCTACAGCGCTTTGGGACGCACCACGCTCCTCGAAGAATTGATTCCCCGATAGTGTTCATGTCTTCAGCCTAACTGGAAGACAAGGACCTCTTCATGCCCGGCCCATCTGCTGTTCATATTGGAAAACCCCAGGCCGCCAACGCTGCCCATGACGTAACCGAAAGCAGCCTGCATGCCATGCTCGATGTCCCGGAGGGCAGCGATTCACCTTATCCACCCGGCCAGGGCAGGCGCGCGGATCATGAGGGTTATCCGGCCGACCCGGACTTCCAGCTACGCGGCGGCTTCGCCAACCTGATGCTCGACGCGGCCAACCCGCTGTTCGGCCTGGTCATACGCCTGCGTACGCTGGATGACCTGCCCAACATCGAACATGTGCACAAGACCCTGCAGATTCAGGTCAGCACAATCCGCGAGGAAATACAGCAGCACGGTTATTCCTCTGTGCACCTCGAAGCCTATTCCTATGCCTTGTGCCTTTACCTGGACGAGGCCGTGATGAGTCGCCCCTGGGGGAACAATTCGTGCTGGAGCCACGAACCGCTGCTCAGCATCTTCCATGGCGAAACCCAGGGTGGCGAGAAGATCTTCGTGTTGCTGGAGCGGTTGATGCAGTCTCCGGAGGAGTTCCAGGATGTGCTGGAGTTCCTGTACTTCTGCTTTTGCCTGGGCCTGAAGGGCAAGTACGCCCTGGACCCGAAGTGCGATGAAATCATCAACGCCCTGATTTCGCGGATGCACAAGGTCATTCGTGCACTGCGCGGCCCCACGCCGGAATTCCCGGGCGACCCCTATACCAACGTGGTCCATCGCCCCCACCGCATGCGTCGTCGGGAATGGCCCTGGTGGAGCCCGTTGGTGATCTCCGCCATCGCCATGGTCTGCGCCTACTGCTACTACAGCTACCGCCTGAGCTTGATCACCGCCGAGGTGCTGGAGTCGCTCAACGGCATTTTGCAGCAGTAGCAAAGGGGATCCGCATGCCTAGCCAATCCGACTTGCGCTTCACCTTCCAGCCGCTGGCTGGCCAGATTGACTTCGAGGTGGTTTCGTTCGAACTCGACGAAATGATCAGCTCACCGTTCCAGCTGAAGCTGGAATTGATCAGTTTTGAAGACGAGGTCGACTTCGGCCAGTTGCTCGACCAACCAGTGCTGTTCACGATCTGGCGCGGTGAGCGCCCCCTGCGCTATGTGCACGGCCTGGTCAGCAGTTTCAGCCAGGGTGAGACGGGGTTCTATCGCACCCGTTACCGCGCATTGGTCGAGCCCGTGCTGGCCCGTGCCGGCTTACGTTCGAACTGGCGCATCTTCCAGCAGAAAACCGTGCCGCAGATTCTCGAATTGATGCTCAAGCGCCAGGGCATTGCCCGTTTCGAAATCAACAGCATGGGCGAGCATCAGGTGCGCGAGTTCTGCGTACAGGCCGGTGAAACGGACCTCGACTTCATCGCCCGCCTGGCGGGGGAAGAGGGTTTCGTCTATCGCTTCGAGCACACACCGAAACACCATCAGCTGGTCATCACCGACCGACTGCTGGCGCTGGGGCAGATCAGCCGAAGCGCGCTCAAGGCCGACGACGAGGATGAAGACTTCTTCGACGAAGACGACATCGGCCCCGGCCAGGTGCTGTACCGTGCCAACAGCGGTGGCGACCAGGCCAGGCCTTGCCTGCGCCGCCTGCGTTACAGCGAACAGGTACGCACTGCACGTCAGGTGCAGCGGGACTACACCTTCACCAACCCGCAGTACCGGCAGGAACACCGCGCAGGTGACAGTGGCATCACCCATCAGTCCCGGGACTATGAGCGCTTCGACTACCCCGGCCGCTACAAGCGCGATGCGGTCGGAGTGCCCTTTACCGCCACGCGCTTGACGGCCCTGCGCCATGACGCCCGTATTGCCGAAGTCGAGGGTGACGATGTACGCCTGCAACCGGGGCTGAGCTTTACCCTCATCGAACACCCGCGCAAAGACCTCAACGCCCATTGGCGTGTGATGCGTGTACATCACGAGGGCAGCCAGTTCACCAGCCTGCAAGAAGAAGCTGCCGGGGCCGAACAAGGAACGCGCTACTCGCAGGAAGCCGTGCTGGTGCCCGGCCGAATCGAATGGCGCCCGGCGCCGTTGCCCAAGCCACGCATCGACGGCCCGCACATGGCCACGGTCGTCGGGCCGCCCGGGGAAGAGATCTACTGCGACGAGTGGGGCCGGGTCAAGGTGAGCTTCCCCTGGGACCGGGAGAGCGAGAACAACGAGTTCAGCTCCTGCTGGGTGCGCGTGTCGCAAGGCTGGGCCGGTGGTAGCTGGGGTTCGATGGCCATCCCGCGCATTGGCCAGGACGTGATCGTCCAGTACGTCAACGCCGACCCCGACCAGCCGATGATCACCGGGCGTACCTATTGCGGCGACCAGCTGCCGCCGTACGACCTGCCCGAACACAAGACGCGCATGACCATCAAGAGCCAGACCCACAAGGGCGATGGCTTCAACGAGCTGCGCTTCGAGGACGAACTCGGCAAGGAAGAAGTGTTCATCCATGCCCAACGGGACCAGAACAATGTAGTCGGCAATGATGAGACCACGCGTGTGGGGCGTAATCGTGTCGAGCAGGTCGGCAATGATGAGCACTTGAATATCGGCAATGACTTCCGCCAGGAAACCGGGGGTGACCATACCCAGCTCATTGGGCAAACCTGCCACGTAGACATCAAGCAGGACCTGATCGAGAAGATAGGCAACGACCGTAGCGAATCAACAGGGGCCAATCACAGGGCCCTTGTCGGGAAAGACGCCGAGCTGGTCGTCAAAGGTACGCAAAAGGTCACCGTCGGGCAGGGCATGGAGCAACATACGACGATCTATCAGCTGCGCGCCAGTGAGCGCATCGAGTTCAGAACCGCGGGCGGCAGCATTGTGCTGGACGGGCAGGGCATCACTATCAACGGGCTGAAGCTCGAGCTGTTGGGGCAAACCAGCGCGGCTGCGTCAGGGGCTGGAAACAGCCAGCCACTTACGCTTGCGCCTGACGCCAGCAACAAGTGCGAGGCCAAGGCCTGATGCGCACTGACAACCTGGCGAGGCTCATCGAAAGCCATCATGGGGCGCACTTGTACTGCCATGTGCTGATAGATCCGCTTGCGACTGCTCACGATGGCGACCACGGCGTGCTTGCCCCGCTGCGCAATGCCCTGGGTGAGCAGGCATTGACCCGTGTGCACCGGGCCGACCTGGCCCATGCCCCCCAACTGCATCCCGTACTGGTCTGCCTGGCTTCGCCCGGCATGGTCCCCAGTCGCCGTCTGTTGGAACTGACCGCCCGAGCGGCGCAGAGGGCGTTGTTTCAGCAACGGCGTTACCTGTGTGGCTGGCTGTTCAGTGAGGCGCCTTCGGCCACTGTCGCGTCCCATCTCACGGCCTTGTGTCGGCTACCCGATTCCAATCGGGAATTTGGCTGCTACCCGGTCTACGAACCCGTCCGGCTGGAGTTGCTTGCGGCGACGTTCGAGCGGCTTGAACAAGGCCCATGGTGGCCGATCAGTGACTGGTTGTTCCTGAGTAGCGGTGGGAGGTTGGCAAGCCTGAAAGGGCAGAGCGGGCAGCGACACCCTTTGCCGACCCCTGCGCGGCGAATTCAGGATGACGTGGGGCTGATCGAACGTGTGCTGGCTACCTGGAGAGTGTTGCGGGCGGGTTCGCAGCACATCAATCAGTGTCAGATTCCACCGTTTGCTGCGGTGCGTGCTTCGAACCATATCGATGATGCACGCAGGTTGGGCCTGAGCGAGATGGAGGACATCGTGGCCTTCGCTCTCCATCACCTGTGCATTCACCCGAGGCTGCATACCGTACCTGCGGTGGGCGAAATGATCGATGCAGCGGCCAGAGGCCAGGCGCCTCTTGCCGCGTTGCTCGCCCGCTACTCCGAGGCGCAATGGCGCCAACTGATCGAATGCCTGCCGAAATCCGAGAATCGCTCATGACCATCAGCCAACGTATTGCCCTCGCGATCGCCGAAGCCGGGCTGCCGCACGACCAGTGCATGTTCTGCGAGCGCCAGGGCCTGCCGATCCTGCCGCTGCGCCGCGCCCTGGTGCCCGATACCCGCCCCGAGTGTGTCTCCACCGTGGCGGATAACCGGCATATCTCGACAAAGATCGGCTTGCGCACCTTGCGCAGGGGCTTCCTGTATGTGCTGCTCGACCAGCAGGTCTGGCATGCCTATGCCGTCAGCGAGCAAGGTCATCTGCGCCGCTTCAACCCTTACGAGCCGCCAGATGGCCCGCCTTCCCCGCTGCCCGAAAAATGCGTGAACGCAGATCACGACATTCCTTCGGCCTTTCTCAACCTCGATACCGGCAGGTACACCAGCGCCTGGCTGGCCTTCTCCAGCGATCCTTGGCCGGTGAGCGTTGCTGAACGCCTACAAGAGCGGCGCGTCGCCTGCGCATCGCTTCGAGGGCCTGGACCTGATTCAGGCCCGCAACAATCCCGAACTGTTAGGCATCGCCATGACGCCCGATAAGCTTGGGGTCGACCAGCAGGTGTTCGAGTACGCCCAGCATGGCTGTGCCCCCTTCGACAGTGCGCATGGTTTCCACAGCCGCTGGTTGCGCCGGTTCGCCCTGCGAGGGTATCTGGTCAATGCGATCAACCGGCACAAGCTGGAAAACGGCGTGCTGGCGGTGGTGCTCGACGACACTGTCGGGCTGATTCAGGAGTACAACCATCAGCGGCTGAACTGGGTACTGAAGCGTCAGGCCTGGCGTGAAGAACCGATGCGCGCCTATCAGCTGCAAACCTCGCAGATCCTGCAGATCATTCGCGCCACGCACAGGGAATGGGCGGCGCAGAAGGTGCCGTCGCTGGAACCGATGACGGGTGATGGGCCGCCGGTGTTCACCGCCCCGGCAGTCGAGCGGCAGCTGTTGGTCGAGCGTGCGCAGCAGGAGAGTGACGAGCGGCTTGAAGAGCGCTACCACGAACCGCAGCGGGCCGCGTTCCAGGCTGACTATGAGCAGCAGGAACGTGAGTTTCAGCGTTACATCGACAAGGACGCGCAGGCGTACGTTGCCTTGTTCGATACGCCCATGTTCAAGGTGGCCGAGGCGTACGACTACGACGGTAACGATCGTGAGTCCGGGGTGGCCTACGCCAAGACCATGGCCCTGTGCCTGGGCGGTGGGGTTACGGAAGCTGTCGTCCCCCGCCTTGAACCGCATGTTCCCGCTTCCGGCACCAGCGAACTGCTCTGGCTGAAATGGCTGCAGGACCCGGACAGCCCGCCCTACCGTGCCTTGCTGATACGCGACCAGGCACTGCTGGCCGGGCTGCTGCCCAGTTTCTCCGCCACAGAAGCGATCAGCTGGAACGACAGCGACAAGCTCTACGGCATGCTGAGCAAGATCATCGCCAGCGATGACGCCGGCTTGCGCACGCGCAATACCCTCAAACAGGCCATTGCTGAAACGCAGAGCGCACTCAATGCGGCCAGTCAGCGGCTGGCGCCATGTTTGTCACCTGGTATTCAGAAGGCTGTGCGGCATTTGAACAGTGCCACGCAGTTTCTCTACAACGGCGTCCATCTGATCGAGCTGGAAGTGAAGATGAAGCTGGGCGAGTACTACGCCTTGCAGAGCGCCCACCTCCGGGAGTTGCAGCATAAGGCCAACGCGTCGATCGCCGAGGCGCGGGACCGGATGCACCGCAATATCGATGACTTCGAGTTTGGCTCGATGAAGGCCATGCGCAAGGTGCGGCCGATCATCCAGCACGGGCTGATGAGCCTGGCCGTGCTCGATCCACGGTTCACCAATTCGATGATCAGCGTGACGGTGTGGGTCGAGGGCAAGGCCGAGGAAGTGCATGGGCGGTTGTTCAAGGAGGCCAGCATGGGCGTGACCCAGGCCAGCAGCGCGGCGGAGCTTGCCTTGGTGGATATCTCGGTGGCGGCGGGGACGTTGGAGACAAATGCGCGCAAGTTGTTTCAAGGGATGCAGATCACATCGCAGCAGGCTGCCAGGTTAGTACGGACCGGGTTCTCCGGTTTACGTGGTGTGGCAGGTAGTTGGGAGTTATTGCTGGCGATAGGCGGGTTGTATTTACAGCAGGACAGCCTGGGCAGGAATCAGGAAAAGGCGGAAACGGAGATTGGGCCCAAGGCGTTTGAGGCCAAATTGGCGTTGCAAGGATCGCAGTTGGGCCTGTTGGGAGGGCAAGTCGAACTGGTTGGGCTCATTTTGAGATCAAGTACCGGCCACATGGCTGAGTCATGGGCTAAAAGCACGTCCGGAGCTGGAGTGTCGCTGATAAGGCTCGGTGCAATGGTCAGTGCGATAGCTGGGATTTTTGACACGGTGCAAGCATTTTCTGCTGCTAAACGCGCACTGACAGCAGCGGATAGTAAGGCGGGAGCGCTTTATTATGGTGCAGGGTTCGTATATGGCATCTCCACTGGGGTATTTGCCTATGCAGTTATTAAGTCATTTGTATTAGGGCCTTTAGGTCTGGCTGTAGTGCTGGCGCTCACTGCCTACGCAATCAGCAAGTTGGCTGAGGGAAGCGAATCTACCGCACTAGAGCGCTGGGCACGACGCTGCTACTTTGGTAAGGCTGATGAAAAGCCAGCTGTGCATTGGGATGTTCCTGAGTATGCAGATATTGCATTTGCAGAGCTTAATGCGGCCACGCTAGGCGTGTATGTGGGGGTTCATTTCGAATCCAGGCGCTCAAGCGATCCGGCTGCCTCCAAGATAGGTGGCTTGGTCAGCTTGGAGCTAGAACATCAACTTAAGTTTCGAATTGAATTGCCTGGGTACAGTGATCAGAACTCGGCCTTTCGTTGGACTCTAGTAGTACATCGACAGGGTGACGGAACCTTCCCCGAATTTTTCGGCGGTGAGACTCTTATTGTTGATGAATATCAGGCCTTTCCAGTCAAGGATCTTGCTAAAGCTGTAAAACTCCCTGGCTTTTCTCAGCCAAGGTCGCCTGACTACAAAAGTGATTTTTTGGTGAATAAACAGCGACGATCGTGGGGCTTAGGTGGCTTGCATGTGTCCAGGTTGGAAATCACCGGAGCTGTGGAACTTATGCCGGGCGGTTGCAGAAGCTGAGTGCAACACGGTTATTGGATTGAAGTGGGCGCATCGTGCCGCATAGCCATGGCCTTTTGCATCACCTCACTCATCATTTCGATCGGACATTTGAAATCGAAGCGCTTACGGGGACGCATATTCAGTTGCAAGGCAATGGCGTCCAGCTCCTCCTGGCTATGTACCGACAGGTCTGTGCCCTTGGGCAAGTACTGGCGAATCAGGCCGTTGATGTTTTCGTTGCTGCCGCGCTGCCAGGGGCTGTGCGGGTCGCAGAAGTAAATTGCCACCCCGGTCTGCTGGGTGATTTCAGCATGCCGCGCCATTTCTCGGCCCTGGTCGTAGGTCATGCTCTTGCGCATCGCCAGCGGCATGCCATTGAGCGCTGCACTGAAGCCTTCCATCGCCGAGGTCGCCGTCGCGTCGTTCATCTTTACCAGCATCAGGTAGCCACTGGTTCGCTCCACCAGCGTGCCTACACACGAGGCGTTGGCCTTGCCCTTGATGAGGTCGCCTTCCCAATGCCCCGGCATCAGCCTGTCTTCAATCTCCGGCGGGCGCACATGAATACTGACCATCTCGGGGATCTGGCCGCGCCGATCCACGCCACCAGAGCGCGGTCGGCGCGTCGTCTTGCCTTGGCGCAGACAGATGATCAGCTCCTTACGCAGCTCACCCACTGGCAGGGCATAGATCGCGTTGTAGATCGTCTCGCGACAGACGTAGGCTTCTCTGAGGCTGGGAATGTTCATGCTGCGCAGCTTGCCGGCAATCTGCTCGGGAGACAAACGCTCGCGCAGCATATGGGCCACCAACTGGAAGCGCTCACTACTCGGCAAGAGCTTTCGTTTCGGTCGACAGCGTTGGCGGCGGGCCTGCATTTGCTGCTGGGCCAGGCGGGCCGAGTAGCCACCGCAAGCACCTCGGTTACGGCGCAGCTCACGGCTGATGGTCGAAGGGGATCGGTTGATCAAGCAGGCAATCCTGCGCAGGCTGAAGCCTTGGGTACGACCGATTTGAATGGTGGCGCGTTCTTCAACGCTGAGTTCGGAATAAGACATAGGGGCAGCACCGTACCGGAAAGGTCAGGTGTTGCACTCAGTTTTTGCCGCCGCCCCGACTATCGGGCTGCATAATATTAGAGCTGCGACACTTTTAGTGATGTATTGGCCAGATAGGAATGTGCCGAATGCCTATGTTGAGGTTTGTGCCAAGGAGGCTAATGAGTGAAAGCTAAGTTCAGGGCTCGGCGGGCTCTTTGTTGGAGTTATGATCTGCCTGATGTCAGCTCGCAGAAGGTTCCGCGTTTTAGTTTTGAGGATATAAATCCATCACCTAACTATCTAGATAAAGTGTACTTGGAGCTTCCTCGATCTACTGTCAGTTTGCGTGGTGTTGCGGTCCTGCTGGGCATTCCAGGGTTGATCGCGTCTTCTGGTGCGCTTATATATTTGTATTTGCTTATGCTGGATGTTAGTTGGTCGCGTGACTGGTATGTTGCTGTTATTATAGTGCTGGTGCCTCTGATTGGAATGTGGGCTGTTGCGTCCTTTGTAAAGATCGACCTAATGCTCCCAAGGGACGAACCAATCCGCTTCAATCGCCTGCGACGCAAAATTTATCTCTATCAATTCAGATTCCACTACATCTATCTGTTCAGCCGCAAACACTGGGGCGTTAAACCGGTCGCCTACAACTGGGACGACGTAACCGCCGAAGTCTACCGAGTCTACGCCCCCGGCCACGGTGGGCTGATCGAAAACGTCATGCTGTCGGTCCGCAACCCGGAAACCAACGAAGTCATCGACCGCGTCTTCTTCACCCACGACCTGTACCACGGTGAAGCCTACTGGGCCATCGCCCGGCTATTCATGCAGCAAGGCCCCGAAGCCCTGCCGAAGTTCGTACACCCACCCCGTGACTGGAACGATGACGATGGCCTGAGCCACATGCATTGCCTGGCACCCAAGGTTAATTGGCCAGAGGAGATAGACCGTGAATCTCGCACCGGGCCATCAGAAGGAGAGACCCAATGAATCCTGTCGTACTTGTAGGCCATCGACATGTCTGCCCGCTGCATGGCATCAACGAGGTAGAAAGCGGCAGTGCAACGTACATCTTCAACGGCAGGGCGGTTGCCAGGGTGGGGGATCGGACCACGTGCGGTGCCGTGATTGAGAGTGGAGCCGAGCATTTCCTGATTGAAGGCGCGGCCGTGGCGCGTAAAGGTGACCGGACGGATCACGGTGGTGTGCTGGAGGAGGGTGATGCTGGGTGGATGCTGGACTGATCAAATGTCTCTTGTACAAGATCGGGCCCACAGATCTCTGTGCGGCTTTGGCAGTGAACACCAGCGCAGCCGGATGGGTTTGCTATCTCGGTGTTGACACCGAGTGCGCCGCGCCACCATTATCCAGCCATATCCACGCAACGGGCTTGCCGGCATGTCCATTTCCAACCACGCCATTTTCGCTTCGGGCTTCATCGCCCAGGCAGGCGCGTGCGTTGCCGTTGCCAAGAAATCCAAGAAACAGCCGCTCATCTGACCGAGGCGCGCTGTCTCGTCAGGTGGGCTGACGAGACAGAAGGCGCCAGGTATCCCTGCCAGACCACTTCGACTCTCCGCTCTGCTGACGCTGACTTTCGGTCAACATCAGGAGTTTTTGCATGTCGAATTTCCGTGGTATCTGGATTGCCCTCGTCACGCCATTGCGCGCCAATGAAGTCGACTTCGCCGCCCTGGAAAAACTGGTGAAGAAGCTGCTCGAAGAGGGTGTGGCCGGTTTTGTGGTGTGCGGTACCACGGGCGAGGCGGCGGCGCTGTCCAAGGCCGAACAACTGGCCGTGCTGGATGCCGTGCTGGCCTGGGTGGAGCCGGGCAGGGTGGTGATGGGCTTGTCGGGCTACAACTTGCGCGAGTTGTTGGCCTTCCAGGCTGAAATCCAGCGGCGTGAGATTGGCGGGCTGCTGGTCCCTGCGCCGTGCTACATCCGGCCTTCGCAGGCCGGCATCGAAGCGTTCTTCAGCACCGTGGCGGATGCCGCCAGCGTACCGGTGATCGTCTACGACATTCCCTACCGCACCGGGGTACGTATCGAGCGTGAAACCCTGCGCCGCATCGTGCGCCACCCGCGCATCGCGGCGGTGAAGGACTGCGGCGGTGACAGCGAGACCACCATGGCCCTGATCCAGGACGGCCACGCCCAGGTGCTGGCCGGTGAGGACGTGCAGATCTTCAACAACCTGTGCCTGGGTGGCGCAGGGGCCATTTCTGCTTCGGCGCATGTACGCGCCGACCTGTACGTGCGCATGCTGCAGCAGGTCGGCCATGGCGACTGGGTAGCCGCGCGCGGCACGTTCTACCAATTGCTGCCTTGGATGAAGATGGCCTTTGCCGAGCCCAACCCGGCTGTGGTCAAGGCGGCCTTGCAGCTGCAGGGGCTGATGACCGACGAACTGCGAGAGCCCATGCAGGCGTGCACGGAGATGACCCGGGGCAAGCTGCGAAGCGTTGTGGATTCGCTCGGCGCTTGAGGGTGTACCTGCCGGGCTGTTGTTCTGTTGACGAATGCCCGGCCTTTTGAGCTGCGCTGGCGCGTTGAAAACAAATATCGCTCACTTGGCGCGTCCTTTGTAGGAGCAGCCTTGTGCTGCGAAGAGGCCCGTACTGACAATTCGTATCTGTTGCCTGTACCGGCCTCTTCGCAGCACAAGGCTGCTCCTACCGGGCCCCTGCTAAATTTTCACCTCAGGAGACCGACCTGGCCTCGCCAATCAGGATGTCTTCGAAAAACGCCCCGACCGGCTCGGTAGGGTGGCACAACTGGATCTCCAGCACCCACACCACTTCGCTCGGGACGATTTCCACCTCGGCCAGTTTGTCCTGCCCATACAGCACATGCGGGAAGTCGGCGATGCGATGCCCGGCCAGGTTGCGCTCCAGCTGCCAGCCTTTTACCTGGGCACTGCGCTCGGCGAAGTCGTACAGTTCGCGCCCGGTCAGGCCACGGCCCCAGGCCTGGCGGGTTTCGTCGAACACCTCATGCAGTGCCTTGACGCAGGCGTGGTGCAGCTCGTGCTGGCCGAACACGAAGGTGTCGCCATAGTCGCCCTCATAGCCATCCCATACCGGGCCGACGTCGACCACGACGATATCCGTAGTACGTAATACACGTTGCAGATCAATGCCTTGGCGCGGCGTGCGCACGGTGTCGTCGCCAAAGCGGATGTAGGTCGGGTGCCAGGTGTGCGATGCACCCATCGCCTGCAAGGTTTGCGCGGCCATCTCCAGCGCCTGGGCAGTGGTCATGCCGACTTTCAGCTGGTTCGCTATCGCAGCAACGGCCCGCACCGACTGCTCGCGGGCAGCGAGCATGCCGTCCAGCGAGTAGCGTGGGCCGACTTTTTCAAGCTCCGGGTGCAACGGGCTGGCTGTTGAAGCCTCTGGCGCCAGTGTGCCGCTGGCAACGAAAGCCTCCGCGACAAAACGATGGGCCTGCAGGCCTGCCGCGAGGCACTGCTCGCGAACCTGGCTGATCATCGCCGCATTGCCGCAGGCATAGACCTGGGTGTCGGCCCAGCGATGGGCCTGGGCCAGCGCTACCTGCTGCACCCGCGCCTGGTCCGATAGCACCGGGTACCAGCGAAAGTGAGCGTGTGCACGGCTGGCCTGATCGAGAAACTCACGGTCATAGAAGTCGGCGTCCGATCTGCCGCCCCAGTACAACGTGACCTCGGCATCACCTGCCAGGGCGGTCAGCAGCAATGGCTTGATGCCGGCGTAACCTGTGCCAGTGGCGAACAGCACCAGGGGCCGCTGGTCCTCGTGCTGCCAGGTGCAGGCACCCACCGGCCCTTCCAGCTTCAAGGTGTCACCTGCTTGCAGGGTTGGCAGCAGGCGTTCGGTAAACAGGCCGCCGCTTACCTTGCGGATGTGAAACACCAGTTTCCCCTGGTCCCGGTCGGGCAGGTTGGCGATGGAAAAACAGCGGCTATCGCCGTTGGCGAGCCGAATGCGTACGTACTGGCCAGCCCGTACCGCCAACGGCTGTGCAGGCTGCAGCACCAGTTCGATGATATCGGCGCTCAGTTCGCGTTTACCATGTACCTGCGCGTGGATTTCCAGTGTCTGGGTTTCCAGGGACCAGCCGGGGATTTCCAGGCGCATGTCGCTGCAGGCGTGGCTCTGGCACAGCAACATTTCGTCGTCGGCCAGGGGGTAGCAGGGCGCCGGCATGTCTGCCGTCCGCTGCTTGTCCCGATACTGCCCCGACACCACCTTGACCTTGCACGACCCGCAGGCGCCGCGGCGGCATGAGAAGGGCACCGGCAGGCCGCTGGCGAGCATGGCATCGAGCAGCAGCTCCTGGCTGGCGTCGAAGGTTTTGCCCGAGGGCGACAATTCAATGACGTGGCGGTTCTGCATGGGCATCTCGGGGCAAGTGGAGGTTCGATTGTTGCTATAGTCCAGGACCAGTAGAACCTCCAGTTTCGGTTAATTCACATGGTCCAGCTTCGCAAATGGCAGCCGCTGCTCAAGCTCGACGGGGCGCAGCCGCAGGCTTCGTACAGGCAGATCGTCGAGGGCCTGGTAGCCGCGATCTCCGAGGGCCGCCTGCGCCCCGGTACGCCGTTGCCCGGCACGCGGGAAATGGCGCAACTGCTGAACGTCAATCGCAAGACGGTGATCCTCGCCTACGAGGAAGCCGAGACCAAAGGCTGGCTGGAAAGCGTGCAGCGCCGTGGCACCTTCGTCAGTCGGCAGCTGGCGGCTGGCACCCTGGCCGAGCCCGATGCAGCGCAGCCTTTTGCCCTGGTGCTACAGGAGGAGCCTGCCGTTGCCTACTTCGCGGCCAACGAACAGGCTGCCGCGCAGCAGGATCGGCCGGGTGCGCTGTTCTTTGACAACGGCGCCTGTGACCACCGCCTGCTGCCGCAGACCGTTCTGCACCGCTATTACCGTAATGCCTTGCGCAACAGCTTTGCCGCCAACACCGTGCGCCATGGCAGCGCGTGCAGCAGCCACTCCCTGCGCAGCGCCTTGGCCGACATGCTGCGGCACAATCGCAGCCTGAACGTTGGCGCCGAGCATATCTGCCTGACCCAGGGCGTGCAGATGTCGCTGTACCTGGTGGCTAGCGTGCTGCTCAAGCCTGGTGACGTTGTGCTGGTCGAACGCCTGAGCTATCCGCCCGCGTGGGAGATCTTCCGCCAGCTGGGCGCCCGGCTGGTCACCGTGGACCTGGATGAGGAGGGCTGTCGGGTCGAGCAGATCGATGCACTGTGCCGGCTGCACCAGGTACGCATGCTGTACATCACACCCCATCACCAGTTCCCGACCACGGTCAGCCTGCCTGCCGGGCGCCGGCAGCAGTTGCTGGAACTGGCGCGGCAGCACGACTTCTGCGTGGTCGAGGAAGACTACGACCATGAATACCACTTTGCCGGGAGGCCTTACCTGCCGCTGGCCAGCGACCGTCAGCAGCGGCACGTGATCTACATTGGCTCATTGTCCAAGTCCCTGGGCAGTACGTTCCGTTGCAGTTTCATCGTGGCGCCGGCGGAGGTGGCTGCGGCGCTCGAACGCAGGGCGACGCTGACCCTGGGGCAGGGTGATGCGGTGATGCAGCAGATGCTGGCGGACTTGATCAATGATGGCGAACTGAAGAAGCACTTGCGTCGGGTCACCCGGGAGTATCGCCGACGTCGAGAGACCCTGTTGGTTTGCTTGCGCGATGCCTTTGGCGAGCAGGTAACCGTGCGCGAGCCGGAAGGTGGGCTGGCGCTGTGGGTGAGGTTTGCTGACGAGATCAATGTGGATCAGTTGGTTGGCAAGGCGTTGGAGTTGGACCTGGTGGTACGCAGTGGCCGGCAGTTTTCGCCGTTTGGTCATGCGGAAAATGCCTTGCGCCTCGGGTTTGCCTCGCTGGACATGGATGAAATCCGGCTGGCTACACAACGTTTGGCGCAGGCGGCGAAGGCGATTGCAACATCGGTCCAGCGCAATCCCTGTGGGCGATCACCCAGCCCTTTGGGCTGCGCTGTCGAGTAGAGAACTGAATTCGCAAGCGGTCCGCGTACCCTGTGGGAGCGGCTTTAGCCGCGAAGATCCCAACGCGGTGCATGGCACCGGCTGCGCCGGTGTTCGCGGCTAAAGCCGCTCCCACAGGGGCCCTGCTAATGCAATGAGTTATGGGTAGTTCCATGAGAGCTGACTTGCCGGTGCCATCCACCGCGTTACCTGATCAAGCTTGAGCGGGCTATTTGCGCTGCCACACTCCGCCTTGTTCGCTGACCACCCAGGGCTTGTCCGCGGCATCGATAACCACTCCACCCACCCAGCGCTGCGCAGGGTTGTGGTCAAGCCAATGCGCCTGCCCCGCCAGCACCTGCTCGGCAAGTGCGGTCAGCCGCAACGGCCGTTGCGCCCAAGACTCGCCCGGGCCTTCCAGCAGCAGCGGGTGCGGTGCATGGATCAGGGGCTGCAGCAAAACATGGAACATCATGTCACCCAGGTAAGGCAGCGGTTCATCCTGCATCATCAACTGGGCAAACACACGTCCGGCCGGCAGCTCGCCGCGTGAGGCCAGAATGCGCAACAGCAGGCGTTCGGTGAGGCTCAAGCCGTCGTTCGCCCCCGGCAGTTCCTGAAGTTGCCGCGCAAGGGCCCGGCCCAGCAACGGCAAGGCCGTATGCTGGAGGCCCGCCAGGGCAGCCCAGGCCCTTGGGTCAGGCGCGGTATAGGCTGCCCATGTCTGGCGGGCCAGGGCCAGCACGTCCTCACCCAGCGCGCGACGTTGTGGCCATAGCCAGGCGAGCAAGTCCGGGGCCAGCTGGCCGATACCGATGAAGCGCTCGACGCCAGGTACCTGGGTGATTTCGATCAGCTCCAAGCGGCGCGGCAGGCTGGGCAGGCTGGCGAGTACGCGGATCAGGAACAGCTGGTCGTAAGCGTCACCCTCGCACCACAGCACGATCTTGCTGTCGCTGTTCAAGCCGGCCAGGGCGGTGCGCTGTGCCGCTTGGCGTTGCTCAACGTCCTGGATGCTCAGGTTGAACGCCTGCTGTATGTAAGCGGCCCGAACCTGCCAATACTGCTCCTCGGGCAGTGCGCAGACCGGCCCCATGACCATGGGGTCCTCGAACATCTGGAAGGCACCGGCAAAACCGGCCGTGCGCAAGCTGTGGGCGATGTCGTTGCCGCAGCGCCAATGCTGCACGGCTGCCTCGTCATCGGCGGTGAAGCCAGGGTGGCGTGCCGCAAAAGCGACGGCATCGGCATGGGCCTTGAGCTTGGGCCAACTGGCAAAACCGGCCTCGCGGGCCACCAGCCATTGGGTATCGGCAAGCCGGTAGTCAGGGCCAGGCAGGCCGAGTGCGCGTAGCTGCTCGCGGGTGTCGTCGGCCTTGTGGTTTTTCAGGGCGGTGAGCAAGCGTTTGGCGCGTTTGCGCAAGGCGGGCAGGTCGAGCAGGCCGTGGTGGCGGGATGCATTGATGGCGGGCATGCCAACTCCTTTGGGGCTCGGTCCGCCGACAAGCCGGGAGCTGGTATGGGAATGTGATGATGCTTGGCTCGGGAAACCCCTTGGCGCGGACCGCAGGCGCAGCCAGCGCCCTGGCGCCGACTTTACCGGGTAATGCGCGTGGGTGCAAAGAAGGTCGATGGTGGCCTGACGCGCAGCGTCCGATCGCCGTCAATGCGCAGCCGTCGGCAGCATGCCCGAGCCCTGGGCCTTGTGCGCGGCTTCTATCAGCTGCAGGTTGCGGCTGCGCAGGGCGTGATTGTTGCCAACACGCAGGTTGGAGCGAAGCGCCAGGGTTTCGGCCTGTTCATACTGCCCTTGCTGAAGGCGCAAAACGCCAAGGTAGTGCAGCGTTGCCGGGTTGTTCGGTTGAATGTGCAGCGCACGCTCCAGCGTGGCCGCCGCCTGGTCCAGCTGGCCGTCGGCATACTGTTGCGAGGCGGTTTCGATCAGCACCGTCGAGGCATTGTTGCTGCGTGTGGGCGCGTAGCGTTCGCCGGCCAGTGCGCCCTGTGCCGTGATTGCGCTGAACAACAGGAGCAGGGCTGACAGAACAGGTGTGCTGGGCATCGGCGGAAGACTCGGCAGGGCTTGGGCGGGCCAGGTTGGAGGGCGAGGGGATGCTATCGACCGAATTGGAGCGTTGAAGTTCCCGCCTGGTCTGCTTGTTGCCCGTCGCCCGGTCTGTGCCTCGACAACATCTGTTCGGTTACCGCCCATAACCGCACTCCGGCGCCTCAAGCCTGGGGCAATGCCTCCGATAGCAGCACACCCACCGTCGAATCATCGACCAGAAGTGGTGCCAACAAGGAGTACTGCCCCCATGCTTGCCAACCTGAAGATCCGCACCGGAATGTTCTGGGTGCTGTCGCTGTTCAGCGTGACCCTGCTGTTTTCCACCGTCAGTGCCTGGCGGGCGGCGGTGGGCAGCGACCAGCAGATCACCGAACTGGACCAGACCGCGCACCAGTCGGACCGGTTGAACAATGCGTTGCTGATGGCGATTCGCGCCAGTGCCAATGTGTCCTCGGGCTTCATCGAGCAGCTGGGTGGTCATGAGGAAAGCGCCAACAAGCGCATGGCGCTGTCGGTCGAGCTGAACGACAAGAGCCAGAAGCTGGTGGACGAGTTTGTCGAAAACGCCCGCGAGCCTGCGCTGCACGCACTGGCAACGGCACTGCAGGCCACCTACGGCGAGTATTCCAAGGCGGTCGCCGGGCAGCGTGAGGCAACCCGTCAACGTTCACTCGAGCAGTATTTCAAGGTCAACACCGACGCCGGCAACGCCATGGGCCGGCTGCAGGCGCTGCGCCAGCAACTGGTCGGCGCATTGAGTGAGCGCGGTCAGCAGATCATGCTGGAATCCGACCGGCGCCTGGCGCGCGCCCAACTGCTGAGCCTGGGGCTGCTAGGCGTGACGTTGGTGTTGGCGGTGCTGTGCTGGGCCTTTATTGCCCAGCGCGTGCTGCACCCGCTGCGTGAAGCTGGCCGGCACTTCCAGCGCATTGCCGGCGGCGACCTGAGCGTGCCGGTGCAGGGGCAGGGCAGTAACGAGATCGGCCAGCTGTTCCATGAACTTGAGCGCATGCAGCAGAGCCAGCGCGACACTCTGGGGCAGATCAGCAACTGTGCCAGGCAGCTGGACGCAGCCGCCACGGCGCTGAATACGGTCACCGAGGAAAGCGCCAACAACCTGCGCCAGCAGGGCCTGGAGCTGGAGCAGGCCGCTACCGCCGTTACCGAAATGACCACGGCTGTCGAGGAGGTTGCGCGCAATGCCATCACCACCTCGCAGACCACCAGCGAATCCAACCAGCTGGCGGCGCAAAGCCGCCGGCAAGTCAACGACAACATCGACGGCACCGAGGCCATGACTCGGGAGATCCAGGCCAGCAGCGCACACCTGGAGCAACTGGTCGGGCAGGTGCGGGACATCGGCAAGGTGCTGGAAGTGATTCGCTCGGTGTCCGAGCAAACCAACCTGCTGGCGCTCAATGCCGCCATCGAGGCCGCCCGTGCGGGCGAGGCCGGGCGCGGCTTTGCGGTGGTGGCTGATGAAGTGCGTACGCTGGCTTACCGCACGCAGCAGTCGACCCAGGAAATCGAGCAGATGATCGGGCGCGTGCAGGCGGGTACCGAAGCGGCCATGACCTCGATGCAGGCCAGTACCAGTCGTGCCCAGTCGACGCTGGACGTGACACTGGCCTCGGGGCAGGTGCTTGAGGGTATCTACAGTGCGATCGGCGAGATCAACGAGCGTAACCTGGTGATTGCCAGTGCAGCCGAAGAGCAGGCCCAGGTGGCGCGAGAGGTGGACCGCAACCTGCTGAACATTCGCGAGCTGTCGACATCCTCGGCAGCAGGGGCGCAGCAGACCAGTGAGGCGAGCAAGGCGTTGTCGGGGTTGGTGGGGGAGATGGCGGCGTTGGTGGCGCGGTTCAGGGTTTGAGGTCTGGCGGGCACCAGACTGTGGCAGTGGGCGCGCCCGCGAACACCGGCGTAGCCGGTGCCTTCCACCGCGTCGCCTGCTTCGCGGGTAAACCCGCACACAGGGGCACCACCAGCTGAAGGAATGCGCCATACCTGTGGGAGCGGGCGCGCCCGCGAACACCGGCGCAGCCGGTGCCATCCACGGCGTCGCCTGCTTCGCGGGCATGCCCGCTCCCACAGGGACCCCACCAGCTGAAGGAATGCGCCATACCTGTGGGAGCGTGCGCGCCCGCGAACACCGGCGCAGCCGGTGCCATCCACGGCGTCGCCTGCTTCGCGGGTATGCCCGCTCCCACAGGGACCCCACCAGCTGAAGGAATGCGCCGTACCTGTAGGAGCGGGTTTACCCGCGAACACCGGCGCAGCCGGTGCCATCAACCGCATCGCCCGGTTCGAGCGCACGCCATGTGTGCTTTCAGTTATCGATCGTGCTTCGAAGAGGAGCGCCCGGCCTTGTTGTGTTCCTTGGAATGGGCAATGCCGGACCGGGTAGTGCCACGGCCGTTGTCATCATTGCGCAGGCTTCCATAGTGATTGCCGCTCTCGCCATGGTTGCGGGTGGCCTTGCCTGCATGATCACTCTCGTAGCCGGCGCCATTACCGTTGAACCCACCTTTGCCACCGCCATTGCCATTACCTTTGGCATATGCGGAACCAATCGGCGAGACATCGGCAGGCAACAATGCAGTTGCGCCGAGCGCCAGGGCACAGGTAAAGACGGCTACCAGGGTTTTTTTCATGTTTGTTCGCCTCCAAAAGGCGCAGGGGAGGAAATTTGAGTGCGGATACGACATAAGGTTGCCTTTTAAGTTCCGCAGTGCGCAGCCTTTCGACGAAGCGGCTGCCAGGCCCTTTCAGTACCTGGCAGCCTCAAGCTTCATGACTGTTCAGATTTCGACCTGGGTGCCAAGCTCGATCACCCGGTTCAGCGGCAGCTTGAAGTACTTCAGGTTGCTGTTGGCATTCTTCAGCAGGAAGGCAAAAAGGTGCTCACGCCAGCGGGCCATGCCCATCTGCCTGCCTGCAATGACCGTCTCCCGGCTGAGGAAATAAGTGGTGCGCATGGGGCCGAACTCAAGGTCCG
Source organism: Pseudomonas sp. s4 (assembly GCF_046764235.1). Taxonomy (NCBI): domain Bacteria; kingdom Pseudomonadati; phylum Pseudomonadota; class Gammaproteobacteria; order Pseudomonadales; family Pseudomonadaceae; genus Pseudomonas; species Pseudomonas sp. s4. The sequence continues at coordinate 2,486,169 of NZ_CP177209.1, forward strand.
CACGCTGACAGCGGCTTAACGCCAACGGCACGTCGGGCTCCTCCATGAAGCCGAAATGCAGGCTCACGCGGAAGAAACCGTCACCAAACTCCTCGACCTCAAAGCGCTTGCCAGCGTTGACCCGTGGCTCGTCCTCGAACACGACGGTCAACAGCACCACCTGTTCATGCAGTACCTGGTTATGCAGCAGGTTGTGCAGCAAGGCGTGAGGCACCGCCTCGGGCCTGGCGGACAGGAATACGGCAGTACCGCCCACGCGGTGAGGCGGCTGGGCCTTGAGGCTGGTAATGAACAGGTCCAGCGGCAGCGAACTTTCGTCCAGCCGCTCGACGATCATCCGTCGCCCGCGCTTCCAGGTAGTCATCAGGGTGAACAGTGCAAGGCCGGCAATCACCGGAAATGCACCGCCCTGGAGGATCTTCGGCGCATTGGCGGCGAAATACAGGCTGTCGACCAGCAGGAATGCCAGCAGCATCGGCACCGCCAGCCAGCGTGGTGCCTTCCACAGCAACAGCACCACTGCCGAAGCCAGCAGTGTGGTGATCAGCATGGTCCCGGTCACGGCTACGCCATAGGCTGCCGCAAGTGCCCCGGACGACTCGAAGCCGACCACCAGCAGCACCACGCCAACCATCAGTGCCCAGTTCACCATGCCGATGTAGATCTGCCCCTGTTCCTCGCTGGAGGTGTGCTGGATGAACATGCGCGGTACGTAACCCAGCTGGATGGCCTGGCGCGTCAGCGAGAACGCACCGGAAATCACGGCCTGGGACGCGATGATGGTGGCCAGCGTGGCCAGCCCGACCATGGGCAGCAGGGCCCATTCGGGCGCCAGCAGGTAAAACGGGTTGCGCACTGCCTGCGGGTCGCCGAGGATCAGCGCGCCCTGGCCGAAGTAGTTCAGTACCAGGCCGGGCAGCACCAGCAGGAACCAGGCCCGGGCGATGGGTTTGCGGCCGAAGTGCCCCATATCGGCGTAGAGCGCTTCGGCGCCGGTCAGCGCCAGCACCACTGCGCCCAGGATCGCAACCCCCATGCCCGGGTGCAGCACGAAGAACTTCACCGCCCAGAGCGGGTTGAGTGCCTGCAGCACCTCCGGGCGCTGGACGATGCCGTGCAGGCCCAGTGCACCCAGCACGACGAACCACAGCACCATGATCGGCCCGAAGAGGATGCCGATGCGCGCGGTGCCATGCTTCTGGATCAGGAACAGGGCCACCAGCACCACCACCGACAGTGGCACGACCCAATGCTCGATACCGTCGAAGGCCAGTTGCAGGCCCTCGACGGCCGATAGAACGGAAATCGCCGGCGTGATCATGCTGTCGCCGTAGAACAGCGCGGCGCCGAACAAGCCGAGCAGCACCAGTATCCTGCCCAGGCGCTGGTAGGGCGCCGCCGCCCGATGCGCCAGGGCGGTCAGGGCCATGATGCCGCCTTCGCCCTGGTTGTCGGCACGCAGGATGAACAGTACGTACTTGAGCGATACCACCCAGAGCAACGACCAGAAAACCAGCGACAGCACTCCGAGTACGCCAGCGGTGTTGGCCTGTACGCCATAGTGCCCGGCGAACACCTCCTTGAGGGTGTACAGCGGGCTGGTGCCGATGTCGCCATACACCACGCCGACAGCGGCGACGAGCATGCCGACAGGGTTGGACTTGGCGGGAAGGGATTGATTTGCGATGACGGTGGACTGGCTCACGAAAGGTTTCTCTGGACTGGCGGGTATAAATGCATGCCATCCCTGAGCATCGCGCGCCCAGTATTCCTTCTGTCTGCCGGCTCAGTCGTAAAAAGAGCGTAAAAAATCAGCCAGCGCCCCAATACCTGTCAGTCAAGCAATTCGGGGCCGCTTTGCGGCCCGGCCAACTCCCACAGGTACAGCGCAGACTTCAAGAGTTTACGTGGTCCCTGTGGGAGCTGGCCTGCCGGCGATGGTTTGGTCAGCCAGGTTGCGCCGCCAGGCTGTTGCTGACGTTACGCCCCAGCACCAGCACCGTAGCGAAACCGCAACCCACCAGGGCCGTGGCCAGGCTCAGCAACACCGAGCTGCCCAGCTGGTCGACGATCCGACCGCCGAAGAACGAGCCCAGTGCAATGATCACCTGGAACATGGCAACGAACAGCGGCATACCACGTTCGACATCCTTGGGCGCGACGACGAACATCCAGATACTGGCGCAGGCCGGGAACGCGCCGAAGGCGAAGCCCCACAACCCGATCAGCATCGCGGCACCGGTCATGCCGGTGGCGAAGTGAGGGAACAGGGCAGTGCTGGTGCCGATCATCAGCGCTACCAGCAGCAGGGTGTGACGTACGCTGCGGTTGGCGGCGAAACCGGCGAAGATATTGCCGAATACCCCGGCCACGCCATAAAGCAGCAGCAACGAGCCAATGGTAGGCCCATCGAAGCCGGAGCTTTGTTTGAAGAAGGGCGCGACATAGGTGTACGCGGCAAAGTGCGCCAGGCCGATCAGCAACACGGCAATCAGGCCAACCCGCGCCTGTGGGTTGATGAACAGGGCCGGCAGGTCGCTGATGCGAATGGCTTTGTCCGGGTTGAGCCGCGGGAGCAACAGGATCTGCGCCAGCAGCACCGGTATGCCCAGTAGCGCGGTTATCAGGAAGGTCATGCGCCAGCCCATCAGGCCACTCAACCAGGTGCCCACCGGCACGCCCAGCACGGTGGCCAGGGTTACGCCGACCATGATGATCGAGGTGGCCTGGGCTACGCCCACGCCCTTTGGCGCCAGGCGGCCGCTGAGGGCAATGGCCGTTGCCCAGAAGCCGCCGATACTCACGCCCAGCAGCACGCGGCCGAACAGCAGCAGGTTGAAGTCGCTGGCGTAGGCTACTACCGCGTTGGCGATGATCATGATCAGCGTCAGCCCGATCAGCAGGTAGCGACGGTCCAGAGCGCCAATGCCCACCGAGAGTAGTGGGGCGGCGAGGGCGGCCATGATGCCGGGCAGGGTGACCATCAGGCCGGCGTGGCCTGCACTGATGCCAAGGTCGCTGGCAACATCGTTGAGTACGCCCACCGGCAGGAACTCGCTGGTCACCAGGGCGAAGGCGCCGACGGCGACCGAAAGGATTGCCAGCCACTGCTGGCTGACGCTTTGTTGATCATGCTCGGGGAGGCCGCGAGGGGCCTGGCTGGCACTTGGCATGGTATTGGATTCCAAGAGAGGGATGTCGCCTGAAGCAGGCGCAAGGAGCGGGGGAAATTTGCCGGGGATTATAGGGGGCGGTTTCGCCTGGCCAACATGCGGGTCGCTCGATAGTAATCATCAGCGCAATCGATGAAACGCCTTGCGCAGAGCGCCCGCTGTTGGATGGGAGCGCAGAGAACAAATATCGCTCGTTTGAAGCGTCCATTGTAGGAGCAGCCTTGTGCTGCGAAGAGGCCGGTACTGACAAAGCCTTTGTATTGCTTGTCCCGGCCTCTTCGCAGCACAAGGCTGCTCCTACAAAACCTCACTTAACCAATGAGTCGCCTGTCCGCGAAGGACAGGCACGTGTCCTCCACATCACATGCATCTTATGGCGATACCAGCACATCGCACTGGGATTCGTTCAGCACATGCTTGGTGACGCTGCCTATCAGCAGCTCTTCAAGCGCGCTTTCCCCTTGCTTGCCAACCACGATCAGGTCGCATTCCAGCTCTTGTTCCTGCTCGGCAATCCGCCAGGCAGGGTCGCCATGCACCACGATTTGCCGAGCATCTGCCACTCCGGCGGTTTCGCTCAAGGCCGCGAGCTGCTGGACCGCATCCTTGCGGATGACATTGCGGTAGTGTGCAAGGGTGTCATGGTCGATGTGGGCGAAACGCATGCTGCCTTCGAACGGCGCTTCGTAAACATGCAACAGAATGATCTCGGCCTGTGGGGCAATGGCTTTTGCCAGTTCGATGGAGCGCAGTGACGAAGGCGAAAAATCAACTGCAACCAGCAAGGTTCGGTAGGCATCGCGTGGCGCCTGCTTGACCACCAGCAAAGGGCAGGGCATGCGGTTCAGCATCTTCTGCACCGTGGAGCCCAGCAGCAGGCGCCGCGCGACGCTCTGGCCCTTCGCCCCGCATACCAGCAGGTCGCTGTGTTTATCCTGCACCACACGGGTGATCTCCGTGGTCACCGAGCCATGCGCTACCTGCACGCCAGCGGCGATGTCATGGCGCTGGAACAGCATTGCAGCCAGTGCGCGGATTTTTTCGCCAGCGGTATCCAGCACACGCTTCAGCAGATCATCACCAGGTGCGACCAGCTGCTTCAAGCGCTCGAAGGGGGCCGGGTTGGCAACGTACAGCAGGTCCAGCGATGCCTGCTGCGCCTTGCTCAGGTGCGCAGCGCGCTCTGCCGCGTTGCGGGCGGAGGTGGACAGGTCGGTTGCTACCAGTACGTGGTTCAGGTGGCTCATGTGGGACTCCTTATCCAAGGCCGCGCACAGTGCTCGATGGCGATGGCCTTGAGCACAATGCGCATGGCGGTTTTCGATTCGTTCCTTGCTGACAGCCATCGTCGCGCGAACCCGGCCCAGCGGCTTGACGTGCGTCAAGGGAGCACTTCGGCTGATAGGCTCGCAGGGCTATTGCGATTGTTTGCATGAGTCAACTTGATGCTTTCCCGTAGCAGTACTAATACTAAGAGACTGCCGGGAGGGGGATGATCATGCAGACGCGCTTTGTTGTGGTTCCCGCTGTGCCGCTCAAGAAAGAGATTTACCCGCGTAGTCTTGGCTTTCCCGCAACGTTAGGGGAGGGCTATGACCTTTATGACACACAGGAAAAGCTGCGCCTGACCCTCAACTACCCCACACGTGCCGAGGCGGAATTCGTATGCGCATCCCGCAACAGTTGCCGGGATGCCGACACGGCGGATATCGCCGGGAATGGTTGATGCTGTGGCGGACACCGGCGTAGCCGGTGCCATGCATCACATTGCGTTCTTCGCGGGCACGCCCGCTCCCACAGGGATTGCGCCCGGTTCAGGGCTTGCGGTCATGCGTGCTTGAGCGCTTCCACCAACTGTGCCTTGGTCATGGTGGAGCGCCCTTTGATGTTTTTGCTGCGCGCTTCCTTCATCAGGCTTTGCTTGCTCTGGGTTTCCAGGGAGCTGCCCGATGTGCGGGAATGACCTTGGCGCGACTTCGCCGCCCGTTTGGCCGAGTCCGAGCGGGCAGTTTTCTTCTCGCTGGAGGATGTAGCCTTACCCGAGCCACCTTTCTTCTCGCCTCCACCGGACTGTTTGTTCACGGTGGCCCAGGCACGCGCTTCGGCCTGCTCTTTGGGCACGCCTTTTTGCTCGTAGCTTTCCTCAATGTGTTCGGCCTTGCGCTTCTGCTTGTCGGTGTATTTGTCCTTGTCGCCGCGAGGCATGGCATTCACTCCCGTCTGGTTTACATGAGCGGTTGAATGCCGCGGCAACGCCCGAGTGCCCGGTAATCGACGAGCGGCGCCACGAAGCCTGCTGCCTGCCGGAAGCAGTCATTCAATCGACACATCGAAGCCGTAGGGTTGAGACAGGAACCACTCCAGGGCTCTGGCCCCTGATGTTGCCGTGATGGCGCCGCCAGACGGCTCTACCGTGCGGCCTGCCATTCATCGGTCACAAAGCTGTAACATTGCTGCTGCAAAGTGTGCCGGCCATCACACGGAGCGCTTTTCGATGATACGCCTGATGAAATCTGCTGCACTCGCCGTTGCCGTTTCTCTTTGCGCCACTTCGGCATCCTTTGCCGCAGAGAACATCCGCCTGACCGGTTCCGGCGCAAGTTTCCCGGCACCGATCTACCTGACCTGGTTCAAGGCCTTCAGCAAGGAAACCGACGGTGTCACCGTTGACTACCAGTCCAAGGGGAGCGGGGCGGGTGTTCAGGACTTTCTGAACAAGACCGTCGACTTTGCCGCCAGCGACTCGGCAATGAAAGCCGAAGAAATCGCCAAGGTCGGCGAAGGCGTGCAGTTGCTGCCAATGACCGCCGGTGAGATCGTCCTGGCTTACAACCTGCCAGGCAACCCCAAAGGGCTGAAGCTGCCACGCGATGTGTACTCCAACATCTTCCTCGGCAAGATCACCCAGTGGAACGACCCGCAGATCGTCGCGGCCAACCCTGAGCTGAAACTGCCCGCCACCCCGATCACCGTGGTCGTGCGTGCCGACTCCAGCGGCACCACTGCGGTATTCACCAAGCACCTGTCGGCCATCAACGCTGACTTCAAGCAAGCGCTGGGTGAAGGCAACACCGTCAACTGGCCGGCCAGCGACAAGTTCATCAAGTCGCCGAAGAACGATGGCGTAACCGCCACCGTCCGCCAGACCCCAGGTGCCATCGGCTACATCGAATACGGCTTCGCCAAGCTGGCCAAGGTCGACTTCGCCCAACTGCAGAACAAGGCCGGCCAATACGTCGTGCCGAACGCCGAGAGCGGTGCCGAGGCGCTGGCTGCGGTGAAGATGCCGGAGAACCTGGTGGCCTGGCTGCCTGACCCGGACGGTGCCAAGTCCTACCCGATCACCTCCTACACCTGGATGATCTTCCGCAAGGACAACGGTAACCCGGCCAAGGCCAAGGCCATGCGCGAAATGGTCGAATACAGCCTGACCGAAGGCCAGAAGATCGCCGACTCGATGGGCTACATCCCGCTGCCAGCGTCGGTTGTCGATCAGGTACGCAAAGCGTCGGCCAACATTCAGTAACACGCCCAGGCGCTCCCGGTGTGGTCTGGCGGCCATGCCGGGTGTGTTTGCCCTCTGTCCCGGAACTTGCCAATGAACACTCCTTTTGCCATCCCGGCTAACCCCGACTCCGCGTGCCAGCCACCGTCTGCGAAAGACTTCCTGGTTGATCGCACCTTCCGTGCGCTTGCACGCATCGGTGTGGTGCTGGTGCTGGCGCTGGTCTTCGCGCTGGTCTACGAAGTGGGCCGCAAGGCACTGCCAGGCATCGAGAAGCACGGCTTTGACGTGCTGTTCGGCAGTGTCTGGGACGTCAACCAAGGCAAGTACGGTATTCTGCCAGCGATCTGGGGCACGCTCTACAGCGCCCTTATCGCCCTGTTGATCGCCGGTTTCTTCGGCGTCAGCATGGCCATCTTCCTGACCCAGGACTTCCTCCCGGCCCGGCTGGCGGCGGTGTTCCGCACCATCGTCGAGCTGCTCGCTGCCATCCCCAGCGTCGTCTACGGCCTGTGGGGGATCTATGTGGTCATCCCGGCCATTCGCCCGCTGACCACCTGGCTGAACAGCGAGCTGGGCTGGATTCCCTTTTTTGGTACTTCCCTGAGCGGCCCAGGGCTGCTGCCTGCCGCGCTGGTGCTGGCGATCATGATTCTGCCGACCATCGCCGCCGTTTCGCAGGACGCCCTGACCAGCGTGCCGATGAAGACCAAGCAGGCCGCCTACGGCCTGGGCGCCACCCACTGGGAGGCCATTCTCAAGGTAATGGTGCCATCGGCAGCCACCGGTATCTTTGGTTCGCTGGTACTCGGCCTGGGCCGTGCGCTGGGTGAAACCATGGCACTGGCCATGCTGGTGGGCAATGCCAACAACATTTCCCTGTCCTTGTTCGCCCCGGCCAACACGCTGGCGGCCTTGCTGGCCCTGAACTTCCCGGAGGCCGGCCCGAACGAGGTCGAGGTACTGATGTACGCCGCACTGGTGCTGATGTTCATCACCCTGGCGGTGAACGTACTCGGCTCGATGATCATGCTCTACGCCCAGCGGGGTAACAAATGATGACCAACCTCACCACCCCTGCAAACGCGTTGCCCAGCCTGCAGCGCAAGCTGGAAGGCCGTTCCCTGCGCAGCCTGTTGTTGACCACGCTGGCATGGTTCGCGGCACTGGTTGCCAGCGTGCCGCTGATCTCCGTGCTGTACATGCTGATCACTCGCGGTGGCGCACGCCTCAACCTGGAGGTGTTCACCGAGCTGCCACCCACCGGCTTCGAGATGGGCGGGGGCTTTGGCAACGCCATGGCCGGTACTTTCGTCATGGTCGGCATTGCTGCTGCCATCGCCGTCCCGGTCGGTATCCTGGCCGCGGTATTCCTGGCCGAACTCGGCCCGGACAGCAAGCTGGCCAACGCCGCGCGCTTTGCCGCCAAGATGCTCACCGGCCTGCCGTCGATCCTGGCTGGCGTATTCGCCTATGCCCTGGTGGTGATGACCACCGGCACCTACTCCGCGCCGGCAGGTGGTGTGGCCCTGGCGGTACTGATGCTGCCCATCGTCGTGCTGACCGCTGAAGAGTCGATGAAGATGGTGCCCAAGATCATGAAGGATGCCGCCTACGGCATGGGCTGCACCCGTGCCCAGGTGATCTGGAAAATCGTCCTGCCCACCGGCCTGCCGGCCATCCTGACCGGCGTCATGCTGGCCGTGGCCCGTGCCGCCGGCGAGACCGCGCCGCTGCTGTTCACCGCACTGTTCAGCAACTACTGGATCCTGCATGACGGCGACCTGGCAGTCATGAACCCGACGGCCTCGCTGGCCGTACTGATCTACAACTTCTCCGGCATGCCGTTCGACAACCAGCTCGAGCTCGCCTGGGCGGCCTCGCTGGTACTGGTGATGATCGTGCTGGTAATCAACATTCTGAGCCGAGTATTCGGCAAGCCCAAGTATTGAGAAAGGGAGCATCCGACCTTGAACGTATCCACTGCGCCAAAAGCCGCTCCCGTGGTCAGCGAAGCCCCCATCGTCATGGACTGCAAGCTGGACAAGATCTTCTACGGCAATTTCATGGCCGTTCGCGACAGCCATGTGCCGATCCGCAAGAACGAGATCACCGGTTTCATCGGGCCGTCTGGCTGCGGCAAGAGTACCGTCCTGCGTAGCCTCAACCGCATGAACGACCTGGTGAAGGGCTTCCGTTTCGAAGGCCATGTGCACTTCCTGGGCCAGGACGTCTACGGCAAGGGCGTCGACCCTGTGGTGGTGCGCCGCTACATCGGCATGGTGTTCCAGCAGCCCAACCCGTTCTCGATGAGCATCTTCGACAACGTCGCCTTCGGCCTGCGCCTGAACCGCTACAAGGGCGATATCGGTGACCGCGTCAAGCATGCGCTGCAGGGCGCCGCGCTGTGGGACGAGGTGAAGGACAAGCTCAAGGTCAGCGGCCTGGCCCTGTCCGGCGGCCAGCAGCAGCGTCTGTGCATCGCCCGCGCCATCGCCACCGAGCCGGAAGTGCTGCTGCTGGACGAACCCTGCTCGGCACTCGACCCGATTGCCACCCGCCGGGTGGAGGAGCTGATGGTCGAGTTGAAGAAGGACTACACCATCGCCCTGGTGACCCACAACATGCAGCAGGCGATTCGTGTGGCCGACACCACCGCGTTCTTCTCGGTCGATATCTCCAAGGGCACCCGTACCGGTTACCTGGTCGAGATGGGCCCGACCACGCAGATTTTCCAGAACCCGCGTGAGCAGCTGACTGCTGACTACATCAGCGGCAAGTTCAGCTGAGGCCGCACGTGCCAAGGTGGCCGGGTGTTGCAGTCAGGAAGGCTGCAACACCCGGGCGCATTACCTTCCGTCAAGTGTTACAAGGGATTTCCAATGCCAGCGACGCGTCGTCTTGATCTGCCAGCGGTAGAGCGCGCACTGCGTGAGGTGCAGGCCCGCTTTGCCGAACTCAGCCAGCATTTCACCGAACCGCGCGATCCGTTTACCGACGAGGTGCTGCTGAATGTGGTTGAAGGCTATGCCCTGATTGACGACTATGTCGCCCGGGGTGTCGACCTTTTCGACCTTCAGCAACTGAACCTGATGCTGGAGATCAATGCCACCGTGCTGTGCGGCAGCGACCCGGCACGCAGGCTGGAGTTTGCCCCGCACCTGGCGGCGACCGAGGCGCACTTTTTCAACAACGTGGAGGGCGGCATCAAGGACCTCTACAACTGGTATTGCTCGTACGGCAGCGACTCGATCTGGAAGCGCGCGGCGGGTGTCTACGTTCGAATTCTGAGCAAGCCGCAGCTGTTCATCGAAGGCAACAACCGCACAGGGTCGCTCATTGTCAGCTACCTGCTGATGCGCGCGGGGTTACCGCCATTCGTGTTGTCGCTGGACAATGCCGAGGGTTACTTCAACCCATCCTCGGTCATACGCAACTCTGCCAAGCATGGTGTCAAGGCTTTGTACGAACTACCCAAGATCAAGAAAAAGTATGCAGCTTTCCTTGAAGCGCACGCGCCTGAGCCCGGCAAGTTCTTCCTGGGCGTCACATCCATGCCTGCGCGCGAGAGGTGCCGCTGATGCAAAGCTCTTCTCTGTTCCAACGCGGGCGGCAAGCCATCGAGCGCACGTTCAACCGCCCGCAGATACGCATTTCGTTCGATATCGACGACACGCTCGCCTGCCAGGCCGACCATGCCGCCGCCGAGGACAGCAAGCTGCCGGCGTTCATCCACCGCTGGTTGGGTGAACCCCTGCGCAGTGGCACGCGCTCGCTGATGCGCGATTTGCGCCGCCAGGGCTGCAGCATCTGGATCTACACCTCGTCGGGGCGCACACCGTCCTACATACGCCGTTGGCTGATGCTCTACGGTATCCGGGTCGATGGCGTGGTCAACAGTGACCGGCACCAGCATATCCTGGCCGTGAACGGGCTTGAGAATGCGCCTTCCAAGTTGCCGTCGGCTTTCGATATCGACCTGCATGTCGATGATTCCGAGGGCGTGCGGCTGGAAGGCGTCGACCACGGTTTTCGCGTGGTGGTGGTGTGCCCCAAGGATGAGAACTGGGCGCAGAAAGTGATGGATGCGGCGGTCGATGTGCAGGCACAGCTGGCCTGGCAGCAACCGCACCGCTATGAAATGCCGGTACGGCAGCGTTCGCAGGCCCTCGCTTCCTGAGGGCTTCAAGGTACTTTTCTCGTTACGCCTCTTCGCTACTTGTTGCCCCCCCACACCTCCCTTCGCGGTTTCCCATTTTCAGCTTCGGCTTGACTCGTGAAATTTTTCATGTAATTTTTCATGAAAAATAACTCTAAAAATTTCACGGCAGTCTCAAACGATGAAGATGCACGAAGAGGTTGAAGCCCTCGCGATCCTTATTCACGACCTGCGCAAATTCAAGAACCTGACCCTGGGCGAACTGGCCGAGCGCATCAACCGCTCGGTGGGCTTCCTGTCCCAGGTCGAGCGCGGTGTTTCGCGCCCTACCGTGGCCGATCTCACCGCCATCAGTGAAGCGCTCGGCGTATCCACCGCGTACTTCTACAACCTGAGCAAGCCCCGCAGCGTCAGCTGGGTCACGCGCCCCCACGAGCGGCGCACGCTGTACCTCGAGTCGGGCATCACCGATGTGCTGGCTTCGCCCACCATCGGCGGCGCGTTCTCCATGCTCGACAGCCATCTCGAGCCAGGCGCCAGCAGTGGCGAGCTGTACCTGACCGACCGTTCCGAGCAAGGCTGTTTCGTGCTCGAAGGCGAACTCACGGTCTGGCTGGACCACGGCGACGCCGTGACCCTGCAGGCCAACGACTGCTTCCAGCTGCACCCCCACGCGCAGTTCCGTTACGCCAACCTGACGGAAAAAGCCACCCGCGTGCTCTGGGTCTTCAACTGAATTCGTTCACCTCACAAGGACAAGAAGATGAGTGTCGTCTTTCCGGATCTGCTGACTGAAGTGCGCTCGTTCCGAGCGAAACACCCAGAAATACGTTATGTCGACCTGATTGCGCTGGATATTCCCGGGCACTTCTACGGCAAGCGCTACCCCATGGACATGCTGGAAAAAGTCGCAGCCGGCGCGCCGCTGAAGTTGCCGCAGAACTGCGTGCTGCTGGGCACCCAGGGTGGCCTCTATCCAATCGGTGACTACTGCTTCGCCGATGGCGACCCGGATGCCGCCCGCCGCCTGGTGCCGGGTACCCTCAGGCCGGTGCGCTGGGAAAAGGAACCGATCGCGCAGATGCTCATCACCTCTGACGGCACCGCCAACCCCATCGAGTTCGAGCCCCGTGAAGTGCTGGCCCGGGTGATCCAGCGCCTGGCCAGGCGCGGCATTCGCCCGGTGGTGGCCTTCGAGCTGGAGTTCTACCTGTTCGACCGCAAGCTCGATAACGGCCTGCCACAGTACCCACGCGACAAGGCGACCGACGACCACGACGACCAGCCGAACATGCACATCGAGCGGCTGTCGCGCTTTGCACCGGTGCTGCACGAAATGGTCGATGGTGCCAACGAGCAAGGCGTGCCGGCGAACGTCATCACCGCGGAGCTGGGCCCAGGCCAGTTCGAGATCAACTTCTCGCACAGCGACGATGCCATGAGCGCGGCGGACTGGTCGGCGCTGTTCTGCCGCAGTACCCGCGGGATCGCGATGAAGCACGGCTACCGAGCCAGCTTCATGAGCAAGCCGTACCTGGATGCGCCGGGCAGCGGCATGCATGTGCACGTCAGCCTGTACGACAACGCCGGCAACAACATCCTCGCCGGCGATGACCAGCGCAAGCTGCGCCATGCGGTGGCAGGGTGCCTGGAGTTGCTGCCGCACTGCATGCCGATCTTCGCCCCGAACCACAATGCCTACCGCCGTTACGGTGCCATGGTCAACGCGGCGAGCAAGGCCAGCTGGGGTTTCGAAGATCGCGATGCGTGTATTCGCATCCCCGAGTCCGACCCCCGCAACCTGCGCATCGAACACCGCCTCGCTGGGGCCGATGCCAACCCGTACCTGGTGCTGGCGGCCATCCTGACCGGGATGGAGCATGGCCTGGAACGTGGCGTCGAGCCCATCGCCCCGCTGAACGACAACCGCCAGAGCGGCATCGAGTTCCCCAAGGATGCCTTCAGTGCCCTGGCCGCCATGCGTCACCACCCGGAGGTCAACGCGGGCCTGGGCAGTGAATTCGTGATGGTCTACTGCGAAAACAAATACCAGGAGCAACTGGACTTCATGCGCCACATCGATGCCCGCGAATACCGCTGGTTCCTGTAGGTGCCGGGGTCGGGGCAGCGCCGCTGCACCCTGCCTTTCTACCGTTTCAATACAACGCGCAATATGGATTTGCCGGAGGAAGATATGCCACGTGTGCCCGTTATCGGCATTACCGCATGCACCAGCATGATCGAGCTGCATGCAACCCAGACCATCAGCGAGAAGTACGCGCGCGCGGCGGCCAAGGCAGCGTGTGGGCTGCCCATCGTGATACCCAGCCTCGCAGACCTGATGGACAGCGCCGATATTCTCGACGTGGTGGACGGGCTGATCTTCACCGGTTCGCCGTCCAACATCGAACCGTTCCACTACAACGGACCGGCCAGTGCAGCGGGCACCCATCACGATCCGCTGCGTGATGCCACCACACTGCCACTGATGCGTGCGGCCATCGCCGCCGGAGTGCCGGTGCTGGGCATCTGCCGTGGTTTCCAGGAAATGAACGTGGCGCTCGGTGGCACCTTGCACCAGAAAGTGCATGAGACCGGCATGTTCATGGACCACCGCGAAAGCAAGGGTGAGCCCATCGAAAAGCAATACGGCCCGCGTCACGCCCTGCATATAGAGCCCGGCGGCATGCTCGACCGCATGGGTTTGCCGGCGGTCATCGATGTCAATTCCATCCACGGCCAGGGCATCGATGTACTGGCCCCCGGGCTGAGGGTGGAGGCGCTGGCGCCCGATGGCCTGGTGGAAGCTGTTTCGGTCGAGAACAGCAAAGGCTTTGCCCTGGCCGTGCAATGGCACCCCGAGTACCAGGTCATGGACAACCCGCATTACCTGACCATCTTCCAGTCCTTTGGCAAGGCCTGCCGGCATCGCTCGGTACTGCGCCAGATGCTGTTGAAGACCGCCTGACAGCGATCTTTCCCAATTACAAAAAAGTACCTGCGCAGCACGGCTGCGCAACTTGATGGAGTGAAGTCAATGAGTGAGCAGAATTCGCAGACCCTTGCCTGGCAAGCCATGAGCCGCGACCACCACCTGGCCCCGTTCAGCGATGTTCGGCAGCTGGCCGAGAAAGGCCCGCGCATCATCACCTCGGCCAAAGGTGTGTACCTCTGGGACAGCGAGGGCCACAAGATTCTCGATGGCATGGCGGGCCTGTGGTGCGTGGCGGTGGGCTATGGGCGCGATGAGCTGGCCGACGTCGCCAGCCAGCAGATGAAGCAGCTGCCGTACTACAACCTGTTCTTCCAGACCGCGCACCCGCCCGCACTGGAACTGGCCAAGGCGATCGCCGATGTGGCCCCGCAAGGCATGACTCACGTGTTCTTCACCGGCTCTGGCTCCGAAGGCAACGACACCGTGCTGCGCATGGTCCGCCATTACTGGGCGCTCAAGGGCCAGAAGAACAAGAAGGTCATCATCGGCCGCATCAACGGTTACCACGGCTCCACCGTGGCCGGCGCGGGCCTGGGCGGCATGAGCGGCATGCACCAGCAGGGCGGGCTGATCCCGGATATCGTGCATATCCCGCAGCCATACTGGTATGGCGAAGGCGGCGACATGACCGAGGCCGACTTCGGCGTGTGGGCGGCCGAACAGCTGGAGAAAAAGATCCTCGAAGTTGGCGTGGACAACGTTGCCGCCTTCATCGCCGAACCGATCCAGGGCGCTGGCGGGGTGATCATTCCACCGCAGACCTACTGGCCGAAGGTGAAGGAGATCCTGGCCAGGTACGACATCCTCTTCGTCGCTGACGAAGTGATCTGCGGCTTCGGCCGTACAGGCGAGTGGTTCGGTAGCGACTACTACGACCTCAAGCCCGACCTGATGACCATCGCCAAGGGCCTTACCTCCGGCTATATCCCCATGGGCGGCGTGATCGTGCGAGATGAAGTGGCCAAAGTCATCAGCGAAGGCGGCGACTTCAATCACGGCTTCACCTATTCCGGCCACCCGGTGGCGGCTGCGGTCGGCCTTGAGAACCTGCGGATCCTGCGTGACGAAAAGATCATCGAGCAGGTGCACGACAAGACCGCGCCTTACCTGCAACAACGCCTGCGCGAGCTGGCTGACCACTCGCTGGTAGGCGAGGTACGCGGCCTGGGCATGCTCGGTGCGATCGAGCTGGTGAAGGACAAGGCCACCCGCGCGCGCTATGAAGGCAAAGGTGTCGGCATGATCTGTCGCCAGCACTGCTTCGACAACGGCCTGATCATGCGTGCCGTGGGCGACACCATGATCATCGCGCCGCCGCTGGTTATCAGCATCGAGGAGATCGACGAACTGGTGGAGAAGGCCCGCAAGTGCCTGGACTTGACGTACGAGGCTGTTCGGTAAGGGGGGCTGCTGTGCAGCCCATCGCCGGCAAGCCAGCTCCCACCTCGACCGCATCGACTTCAAGTGCTGCGCAGTACCTGTGGGAGCTGGCTTGCCGGCGATGGGCCGCAAGGCGGCCCCGAATTAAACTGCCGGTTCCCGCAATTCCTTGAAGAATCTTGCTTTGTGAAATGAATCATGTACTTTTCAGGGCATCAATTTTTCCCATCCGAAAGTCGCGATTCAACCATGAAAGTGCACGAAGAGATCGAAGGCCTGGCCGTACTGATTCGCGACCTGCGCAAGTTCAAGGGCCTGACACTGGGCGAACTGGCGCAGCGCATCGGCCGTTCGGTGGGCTTTCTGTCCCAGGTCGAACGGGGCGTATCCCGCCCAACCGTGGCCGACCTCACGGCTATCAGCGAAGAGCTCGGCGTCTCCACGGCCTATTTCTACAAGCTGGACCAGCCCCGCGAGCTCGAGTGGGTCACCCGCCCTCACGAGCGTCGTACCCTTCACCTGGCCGGTGGCATCACCGATGTGCTGGCATCCCCCACGATAACGGGCGCGTTCTCCATGCTCGACAGCCACCTGGAGCCGGGGGCCAGCAGTGGCGAGGAGTACCTGGACGACAGCTCGGAGCAGGGCTGCTTCGTGCTCGAAGGCGAACTGACCGTCTGGCTGGATGGCGGCGAGCCGGTAACGCTGCGCGCCAATGACAGTTTTCAGCTGCAACCCCACGCGAGCTTTCGTTACGCCAACCTGACAGACAAGCTCACCCGCGTGCTCTGGGTATTCAGCTGAGAGGGGAATCCAGGCTGGCTCTGGAGTCACCAGGCAATCGGTGTCCCGTCCCACGCCCAGAATGTACCGCTCTGTTCCGGGCCGTGTCGGCTCACCAGCGCTAGAATGCATGTGGCTGCAAACGCCGGCGAGAACAGTTTTCCTGGCGCCACATTGCCCTGAAAGGGTTGGGAAAGGCGGGTGTCGGTGGTCCCGGGATGCAGCAACAGTACCGTGGAAGCGGGGTTCAGTCGCTTGAGCTCGATGCTCGCGGTACGCAGAAGCTGGTTGAGCGCCGCCTTGCTGGCGCGATAGCTGTACCAACCGCCAAGATGATTGTCGCTGATCGACCCGACCCGCGCCGACAGCGCCACATAGGTCATCGGTTGCTGTCGCAACAAGGGCAGCAAGTGCCTGAGCAGCAGGACAGGGGCGAAACAGTTGGTCGTGAAGCTGGCCAGCAGCCCCGCCATATCCACCTGTGTCAGCGCTTTTTCGGCCCGTGCGGGTGGCGCTTGCAGCACGCCAAGCGTGCAAAATACCAGGTTCAAGTGGTTGCAGCAGGCTCCCACCCGCGCCGCCAGTGTTTGCAGTGCCACTTCGGAACAAGCGTCGCAGTCGATGCGAACCAACTGTCGTGGGTGCTCGGCGAACAAAGCATCCAGCGCAGGGTTGCTGGTGGCATGTCGCGAGACGGCAAACACCCGTCCGATGTCGTCGCGCGCCAGCAGCTGTGTGCACAGTGCAAGGCCGATCCCCTGGCTGGCTCCGCAGACCAGCACGTTGGCGGGGGTATGAAGGTCATTGATAAGGCTCACTGAACTGCCTCCTTTGCCGGCCCCGACGCAGGTATGCCACTGTCACTGGCTCTGCCGAAACAAGGCCCTGAGACCCGCAAGTAAAAGTTGTACAACCTCATAAAAAACTGTACATAGTTTCTAATATTGTACAGGTATTTCACGTGCTCGAGGTCAGTATGGGGCACACGACTCGTTGGGCCTGGCTTTGCCTGCTATTGACTGCCCTGTCGGAGGCGGCGGACTGGCGAGCGGAGCTGCCGGCAGCGCAACGGCTGGGCGTCGGTGAGTTCAGCTGGTTTGGCTTGCGCCTTTACACCGCACAGCTATGGGCAGCAGGTCCGGTCCAGGACTGGAGCCGGCCTTTTGCCCTTGAGCTGGCCTATCACCGAAGCCTGTCCAGGGACACGCTGGTACAGGCCAGCCTCGAGGAAATGTACCGCCTGGCACCTGAAAACGTGACGCCGCAGCGGCGCGCGGCGTGGTCCCAGGCCATGCAGCAGGCGTTTGTGGATGTACGGCCAGGCATGCGCATCACCGGCTTGTACATGCCGGGGCAGGGCTGCCGCTTCTACGTCGATGGCAAACTCAGCCGGGCGGTCGCCGACCCCGTTTTTGCACGGGCGTTCTTCGCCATCTGGCTCGATCCGCGGGCCAGGGATCAACAACTGCGTCAGCGTCTGCTGGGGGGCATGCCATGAATCTGCATAGCGGTAACGCTGACCAGCCTGGGGTAGCCTGAAGATGCGCCTGGGTCTGGTACTGGGTGACCAGCTGTCCTTCGACCTGGCAAGCCTCAACGCCCTCGATCCTGCCCGCGATGCTGTGCTGATGGCGGAAGTGGAAGGGGAGGCCAGGTACGTGCCGCATCATCCGCTGAAGATCGTCCTGATCTTCAGCGCCATGCGGCACTTCGCACTGGCACTGCGCGAGCGCGGTTGGCAGGTGCATTATGTGCAACTCGATGATGACGGCAACAGCGGAACCATCGTTGGCGAGTTGCGGCGCTGGCAGCAGGCCCTGGGAGCCACGCATATTCACCTGACCGAGTGCGGAGAGTGGCGCCTGGAGCAGGCGTTGCGCGATGCCGCACTGCCGCTTGTGTGGCATCGCGACACGCGGTTTCTATGCTCCCGCGAAGCTTTCGCGCGCTGGGCCCGGGAGCGCGGCCAACTGCGCATGGAGCACTTCTACCGTGGCATGCGCAAGCGCACCGGCCTGCTGCTGGAGCCTGACGGCAGCCCGGCAGGTGGAACCTGGAATCTCGATGGCGACAACCGCAAGGCCTTGCCTCGCCAGCTACGTGGCCCTTTCGCCGCACATTTCGCACAGGACGACATCACAGCTGCAGTAATAGCCCTGGTACGGCAACGCTTCAGCGACCACTACGGAGCCATCGACGGTTTCGACTACCCGGTGACCCATGCCGAGGCACAGCAGCTCTGGCAACACTTTCTGGATTTCGGCCTGGCGGCTTTCGGTGACTACCAGGATGCGATGGCCGAGGGCGAGCCGTACCTGTTCCATGCGCGCATCAGTGCAGCACTCAACATCGGGCTTCTTGATGTGCGTTTTCTATGCGACGGGGTCGACAAGGCCTGGCGCGAGGGGCGAGTACCGCTCAATGCAGCAGAGGGCTTCATCCGCCAGCTGATCGGCTGGCGTGAGTATGTACGCGGCATCTATTGGCTGCGCATGCCGGAGTATGCCGCGCTCAATTACCTGGGTAACGAGCGAGCGTTGCCGGAATTCTACTGGACCGGTCGCACCCGCATGCGCTGCATGGAGCAGGCCATCGGGCAGACCCTTCGCTTGGGTTACGCTCACCATATCCAGCGCCTGATGGTCACCGGCAACTTCGCCTTGTTGGCCGGTATCGCGCCCACCGCAATCTGTGAGTGGTACCTGGCTGTCTACATGGACGCCTTCGACTGGGTCGAACTGCCCAACACGCTTGGTATGGTGATGTACGCCGACGGCGGCTACCTGGGCTCCAAGCCTTACTGCGCCAGCGGTCGCTACATCCAGCGCATGTCCGATCATTGCAAGGCCTGCAGTTACAGGGTTGACCAGGTGGCCGAGGAGGACGCCTGCCCGTTCAATGCCCTGTACTGGCATTTTCTCATCCGTCATCGCCACCTGCTTTCGGCTAACCCGCGTCTGGCGCTGGTCTATCGAAACCTCGATGGCATGTCGGCTGACCGTCGCGATGCCATCTGGCAGCGTGGCCAGTCACTTTTGGCGCGACTCGATGCGGTGCAGCCGATATGAAAAAGGTTCTTTTGCCCAGCAAGGTCTGCGTGGTGTGTGGGCGGCCGTTCAACTGGCGCAAGCGCTGGTCACGTTGCTGGGAGCAGGTGCGCTACTGCTCCGAACGATGCCGCAAGTCAGCACCGCACCGCAAGGCGCACGAGCAGGGGGAGGGTAACGGCCCATATCGGCATCAGTAACAGGCCGGTTACCGGTGCGCCCATGGGCAAGTCGACATTTGCCAGCCCCGCTCCGCCTATATAGGCCAGCGGGCCGCCAACTGCACCTAGCAGTGCACCGAGCTGCCAGTGCCTGTCGGCCCATGCCAGGCTGTGGCGCATGCCGCTGGCCAGTACCAGCCACAGCAGCGCAAGCCACAGCGGCAATGGCCAGGTGTCGAAGCTGAACACGCCCAGCGCGCCCAGCACGCTATCCAGCACACACCCGACCGGCGTTACCAGCAACAGCGCCTTGACCTCTGCGTGGACGGCCGGGCACAGGCTCAGATGCACGGCCAGGCCAGCAATCACCAGCATCGACAGGAAGGGTTTTTCGGCCCCCAGTATGCATAGCCACCAGCCAGCCTGTAGCCACAAGGCATTGGCGAGCAGCCAGCCACGGCTCATCAGGCACTGCCAGGCAAGGGCGCGCGCCGTGCCTGGGGCGCTGCCCAGAGCAGATGCGCGACACCGATGGTGCGCTCCTCGAAACCGCCTTGGCAGTAACACAGGTAGAACTCCCACAGGCGCTGGAACATGTCGTCGTAGCCCAGGTCCGTCAGCGCTGCGCGTGCCTGGCGCAGGTTTTCTCGCCAATGCCGCAATGTGTGGGCATAGTCCTGGCCGAAATCTTCCATGTGCAAGAGGTTGAGTGCGGTGTGCCGGCTGGCAGTTTCCAGCATCACGCTCAACGAAGGCAGGGCGCCACCGGGGAAGATGTAGCGCTGGATGAAGTCGACCGACCGCCGCGCCTGCTCATAGCGCTGGTCGCGTATGGTGATCGCTTGCAACAGCATCAGGCCGTCGGGCTTGAGTAGCGAGGCGCACTGGCGGAAATACACCGGCAGGTAACGGTGGCCGACAGCCTCGATCATCTCGATCGAGACCAGTTTGTCGAAGGTGCCTTGAAGATCGCGGTAGTCTTCGCGAAGCACTTTCACGCGCTGCTCCAGCCCCAGGGCCTGAACGCGTTGCAGGGTATGGCTGTACTGCGCCTCGGAAAGCGTGGTGGTGGTGACCTTGCAGCCATATCGGGTGGCGGCGTGGATTGCCAGGCTGCCCCACCCGCAGCCGATCTCCAGCAGGTGGTCGGCAGGGCTCAGCTCCAGCTTCTGGCAGATGCGCTCCAGCTTGTGCAGCTGTGCTTGCTCCAGTGTCTGCCCCGGGTGTTCGAACTGAGCTGCCGAATACATCATGGTGGGGTCGAGCAGCCGCTCGAACAGGGCATTGCCCAGATCGTAGTGCGCCAGAATATTGCGGCGGGCACCGCGCCTGTTGTTGCGGTTGAGTTTGTGCTGCAACCGCAGGGCAGGGCGGCCGAAGCGGGCCAGGCCCCCCTCGAGGGCGTCAAGTACCTCAAGGTTTGCGACGAACAGACGAGTCACCAGCGCCAGGTCGGGACTGCGCCAATAGCCGTGAATGTAGGCTTCGCCAGCACCGATCGAGCCATTGCCGGCTATCAGGCCCCAGGTGATGTCATCAAGGATCTCCACCTCGGCCTGCAACGGGCTGTGGGCGTCACCGAAACTCCACTGTTGCCCGTGGCTGAGCAGGCGCAGGTGGCCATGGCGCAGCCTGCCCAGCCGGGCGAGCACGGCATTTCGTGCCAGCCCGCCGAACAATGGCCCGAGGCCTGCGAACTTGCTAACGCTCAGGGTGGGGTTCGACATCATCAGGGTCCTCGCAGGAATGGCCGAGCGCCAGGTCACGCTGGCTGGCCGTGTGGTCATGGACGGGTGTGCGTTTGAACAGCAGGCGCAATGCCTGCCAGTAAATGGCCGAGACGGTGCGCAGGCTCATCCATGGGAAGGCCAGTACGTATCGGTGCACAGCGGCTCTATCCAGCGCCTGGCGTTGCAAGGCCAGGTCGGCCTCGAACACCTTGCTATCGGCTTGCCAGTTCTCCATGTGGATGCGCACATGTTCAGCGTCCAGGGCGAAGCGCAAGCGATAGTCCATGTGCAGTGGCATGAACGGTGACACATGGAAGGCCTTGGCGACGGTGAAGGGCCCGGCAAGGTTTCCGCGCACCGGCAGCACGTAATGGAAGCGTTCACGCCATGGTGTGTTTCGCACCTCCAGCAGGATTGCCGTCAGCCGTCCGTCACGGTCATGGCAGAAATAGAAACTGACCGGGTTGAACGACAGCCCCCAGCAACGCAATTGCGTGAGCAGGTGCACCGGCCCCTCAGGCATTTCTCCCGTCGCGCTGCGCACCAGCAAGCGTGCAGCCTGGGCCAGGGTCTCGCCCCGGCGGGTCTGGGCTGGCAGGTAATCTGCCTGGTTCCAGCTCAGCGGCGCCAGGCGCCAGCGCCACAGCCAGCGTGACAGGCCTGTCAGCAAGGCTTGCTCGTCCAGGTCCAGGTAGAACATGCCGATCCTGTAGCGGAAGGCGTGGGGGCGCGGCGCCAGGCGCCGGTGGCTGACCCAGCCCACGCAAAGGCTGCTGTTCACAGGTGCTCTCCGAAATGCGCGGCCACCTTCAACGCACTGACCACGCCATCTTCGTGAAAGCCGTTGCCCCAGTAGGCGCCGCAGAAGTAACTGTGGCGCTGGCCCTGCAGCTGCGCCTGGCGCGCCTGCGCGGCGCACGCCGCAAGGCTGTATTGCGGATGGTCGTACTGGAAGCGGGCAATGATCTGCGCCGGATCCACCAGCGCGGTCTGGTTGAGGCTCACGCAGAAGGTCGTCGCTGCCTGGATACCTTGCAGAATGTTCATGTTGTAGGTCAGCGCGGCAGGCGCCTGCTGCGGCCCGCCGAGACGGTAGTTCCAGCTGGCCCAGGCGCGCTTGCGGCGGGGTAGCAGACGGGTATCGGTGTGCAGCACCACATCGTTGCTGGCATAACCGATGGCGCCGAGCACTTCCCGTTCCTGCACGCTCGGCGCTTCGAGCAAAGCCAGGGCCTGGTCGCTGTGGCAGGCGAACACCACATTGTCGAAACGCTCGGTACCGGCAGCGCTCGTCAGGGTGACGCCACCTTCGTCGCGGCTGACCCGAAAAACCTTGCAGTCGAGGCGGATGCGCCCGGCAAACGGCCGGCACAGCGGACTGACGTAGCTGCGCGAACCCCCTTCGATCACGCGCCACTGTGGACGTTGGTTGACCGACAACAAGCCGTGGTTGCGACAAAACCGCACAAAGAACGCAAGTGGGAAGGCGAGCATGTCCGCGCGGGACATCGACCAGATCGCCGACCCCATCGGTACGATGTAATGGTCGATGAAGCGCTGTCCATAGCGCTGAGCCCGGAGGTAAGCGCCCAGGGTCGCGTTGGCATCGATACGCTGGTTATCCAGGTCGGCGAGCGCCTGACGATTGAAACGCAGAATATCCCGTAGCATCCCCCAGAACCCCGGGGACACCAGGTTGCGGCGTTGGGCGAACAGGGTATTCAGGTCGTGCCCGTTGTATTCCAGGCCAGTGACCGGATCATGCACGGAGAAGCTCATTTCGGTCGGCCGTGAGGCGACCTTCAGGTGGTCGAGCAAGCGGATGAAGTGCGGGTAGGTCCAGTCATTGAAGACGATGAAGCCGGTATCTATTGCATGGCGTTCACCCTGCCAGATCACATCGAGGGTATGCGTGTGGCCCCCGATCCATTTCTCGGCTTCGAAAACCGTCACCTCATGCTTGCGTGACAGCAGATGAGCGCAGGTTAACCCTGCAATGCCGCTGCCGATGATTGCTATACGCATGGATCATCATTCCTGTTCATGACGGGCAAGGCGTTGCCCAAGCCCCAGGCGCAGGCGCGCGGGCAGTGCGCCAAGCAGGCGCAATACCAGGATGAAAAGCCGGGGGAAGTTGATTTCCAGCGGGCGCTCGGGAAGGCGTTTGGCAATATGGCTGGCTGCGCGCTGCGCCGACCACAGCTGCGGCATGGGGAAATCGTTGCGACGGGTCAATGGCGTGTCGACAAAGCCCGGGTTGACGAGGGTGACGGCGATGCCTTCGCGGGCCAGGTCGATGCGCTGCGATTCCACCAGATAACGCACGGCTGCCTTGGACGCGCCATAGGCGCCGGCACGGGGCAAGGCCAGCCAGGTCACCGAACTGCCCATGACCACCAGATGAGGGCGTTGACCGGCGCGAAGCAAGGGCAGGGCCGCTGCCAGGCAGTAGCTGACAGCAAGGAAATTGGTACGGACCACGCGCTCGACCAAGGCAGGGTCGAAATGGTCCGGCTCCAGGTACTCGCAGGTGCCTGCATTGAGGATCACCCTGTCCAGCGCTCCCCAGGCCTGCTCGATACGGGTTGCGATCCCGGCGACCTGTACGGGGTCGTTCAGGTCGCCAATGGCCAGCAGCACCTGCCCGGGAAAACGTTCAGCCAACGGGGCGAGACGATCTGCATGTCGTGCGCCCAGGGCAACCTGGTGGCCTTGCTCCAGCAGGCATTGTGCAAGTGCGGCACCGATACCGCTGCTTGCGCCTGTCAGCCAGCAGCGGCTCATGCCATCCGGCCTTTGAGCCATCGAATCGCACCGCCCATAACCGGAACATGTTCGTAGAGCAGGGCTGCTGCGTCGAAATAGTCCTGGTGAAAATGGACCCGGTCATGCCATTGCAGGTAACTGCATCCTTGCAAGCTGATCTGCTGACCGCGGGCCAGGCGTGGGTGGCGAAACTGCAGGGTCCAGCGCAGGTAACCTTGCCCAGGCATCACTTCGTCGATGCTGGAAAAGGCATAGCGAATATCGTGAGCGTTGGCGTACAACTGCGCGAAATAGGTTCGCAGAGCGCGCAGCCCCTGGATCTGATGCAACGGATCGCGAAAAGTGACATCGTCGCTGTACAGCTTTTCAAGGGTGCCGAGGTTGCCCCCGTCGAGTCTGCTGAAGTGCTCGGCGAATTGCTGCAGATACGCTGACATGCTGGACTCCAGGAAATCCTGTACAGAAATGGCTTGTTGTACAGGTATATCTGAAGTCTAAGCGTAAATCTATACAAGTCAACGATCTTGTATAGGTTTTGTTCAGCGCTCAGCTTGGCCCAGTTGTCGGCGCAATTCAGCCACCTCGGCCTCCAGCTCGCGTAGCTTCTCCTCAGCGAAAATCTGCGCTGTGACATCGCGCTGGATGCCGATGTAGTACGTCAACTGGTCCGCCTCGTTGTACACCGGCGTGACGGACAACTCGTTCCAGAACAAGCTCCCGTCCTTGCGGTAATTGCGCAGCACCTGGCAGCACGGCAGGCCTCCACGGATCGCCTCGCGGATGTTGGCAAGGCCGGCCTGGTCATGATCGTCGCCCTGCAGAAAACGGCAGTCCTGATACAGGATGTCCTCGGCGCGATAGCCGGTCAGGCGCTCGAAGGCGGGGTTGACGTAGATAAGGATGCTGTCGTCGCCCTCCTGCTCCGCGACGACGATGCCATCGTTGGAATGCTCGACCATCAGTTGCATGAGTTTCGCGTTGATCATGGGGCCCACCTACAGGCATTTAGGATGCAAAGTGCGCGGCCTGGCCTGCGTGCAGAAGGCCTCGGCGCCGTTTGTTGCATGATGACCCAAGGAGGCTCGCCGCAGAAGGTGCATATGGGTTTAGAATGTGCCACCCCCCAGATAAACCCTCATCATGACTGACGCCATCCCAGCCGATTTGCTACCCATGCGCGATGTGGTCAGCCTGACCGGCATCAATCCGGTGACCTTGCGGGCATGGGAGCGGCGCCATGGGTTGATAAGCCCGCAGCGCACCGAGGGCGGCCATCGCCTTTATACCGCCCGCGATGTCCAGCGCATACGCGACATCTTGCGCTGGACCGGCAATGGGGTGCCCATCAGCAAGGTAGGCGGCATGCTCGCAGGCCAGCCGGATGCGCCGGTGCAGCAGCACTCGGCGTTCGACGACTGGCGCGCTGCCGTGGAGCGTGCAACCAAGGCATTCGATACACAAGCGCTGGAAAGCATCCATGGGCAGTTGTTCACCGTCCTGCCCAAGTCCACCGTGCTGCGTGAGGTGCTGATGCCAGTCTGGCATGGCCTGGCCTCAGGCATTGCGCCGGGCCAGCGTAGCCAATGGCTGTTTCTGGACATGTTCCTGCGCGCCCGCCTGCTGATGCGCCTGCAGATGAACCAGGCCGATGCACCGCGCGTGCTGCTGGCAGGCACCGAGGGGCAAGCCGAACTGCAGGTGTTGTGCACCGGGCTGCTGTTGAGCAGCGAGCAGCAACGCATCGAAGTGCTCGGTTGCGGGCAGCCGCTGGAAGAAATACCCATGCTGTGTGCAGCAATGCAGCCCGCAGCAGTGGTGATCAAGGTCCAGGTGCCGGTGGACCCTGCCTTGGCCAGGCGCCTGCGTTCGCTGCAAATGGCAATCGTTTGTCCGCTGGCCTTGATTGGCGAGGGATTGGCCGATTTACAACCAGCCTGGCAAGGCCTCCCGCTGTGTCTGCTGGACGAGCAGCGCGCTGACGTCGCACCCATGCTGAACGCCTTGCTCAGTGGTGCCCTGGACCTTTGACAGGGGCCCGCCGTAGTCTGCCGTACTGATCCTCGCCTGCTCCTGTGGGTTACGCCAGAAGTCTTGCCTCTGGGCGTAACCCGGTCCTGGGCCGGAATCATCACGCCGCGCGCGCAGGCCCAAAGCACCTGGCAGCCCCCTCCAAGGCAGCGTTTCTGGCTGTTTGCCAGCTTCTGATAATCGCCTCCGACATCCCGTCCCCGTTTCGGAGCGCGACATGTACAACAATAAGAATCTGTCCCCACGTTTGCTGGCGGCTGTTACCGTCAGCCTGTCGACCCTTTGCCTGAGCAGCCTGGCTCAGGCCGAGATCATGCTGTACGACAAGGACCAGACGACGTTTTCCACCGACGGCTATATCAACGCCTTCTACGTCAACAGCGATGTCGATCGGCAGGGTGAGCAGTTCGATCGCCGCCAGTCACGGGTGAAGATGGGCTTTCTGCCCAACTACCTGGGCTTCAACATGGGCAAGCAGGTAGATGACCTGAAGCTCGGCGCGCGAGCCTCGTTCTGGGTGACCATCAACGACAGCGAAACCAACGGTACCGACACCGCCATCGACGTGCGCCAGTTCTACGGCACCGTGGCCAACCCCGAGTGGGGTGAGGTGCTGATCGGCAAGGACTTCGGGCTGTTCGCCCGTTCCAATATCCTGCTCGACGAACTGCTGGCCGGTTATGGCCAGGTCAGTGACACCCTGGGGCTGGTTGACGGCGGCGGGGTCTCGTTCGGCAACATCGGTAGCGGCTACCCGTACCCGTTCCCCACCTCGCAAATCACCTACCGCACCCCAGTGATGGACGGCCTGCGGGTGGCGGTGGGCATCATGGACCCGGTGGACACCAACGACAGCAGCCCGACCGGCAAGGCCTACCAGGAAAACCCGCGTACCGAAAGCGAGATCACCTACCAGTTCGACCTGGGTGGGGCGCAGATCTACAGCTGGCTCAACGGCAGCTACCAGACCTCCGACAACACCGACCCGGCGGTGCAGTCGGTCACCTCCAAAGGTGTCGGCTACGGTGTGCAGGCGAAGATGGGGGGGGTGTCGCTGACCGGCTCGGGGTTCCAGGCCAAGGGCATCAACCCGTTCTTCACCAACAACGCTGGCGAACCGACCTTGCGCAATGTCGACAGCGACGGCTACCTGCTACAGGGCTCCTACAAGGTTGGCAAGAACCGGGTGGCGCTGTCGTATGGCAAGACCAAGGACGATGGCAACGGTGCGGTGGGCAGCGGTGCGGATTACGAGACTCGTGGCGTGGCGCTGTTCCATGACGTCAACGACAACCTCAAGCTGGTTGCCGAGTACAACCAGTTCTCCATCGACGGCCATGAAACCAGTGACCAGAACGAAGACACCGATACCTTTGCGGTGGGGGCGGTGCTCACCTGGTAAGCCTTGCCAGACCGGGCAACACGGTCAATTGTAGGAGCGGCCTTGTGTCGCGAAAGGGCCGCAAAGCGGCCCCAGGATTTCAGCAGCGATGCACAAATTGCTGGGGCTGCTTTGCAGCCCTTTCGCGACACAAGGCCGCTCCTACAAGGTCCCGCGCATGCCGGTGATATTACGTCCATGGAACCGCCCACCCGCTACCCAAGTAGCATTCGTCCTCGATGATCGCCTTCGTACACTCATCACTCAGCCACCCCGCGCCGGAGACCACGATGCAGCAGGCTCACAACGACGGTGTGGTCAGCGCCATGTCCCAGGCAACCGACGCCCGGCAGGCAGCCCAGGAGCTGGCGGCGCAGTTGCTGCACCCGCACCTGGGCTTCGTGCTGTTCTTCTGCTCCGCCGAGTACGACCTGCAGGCCCTGGGCGAAGCCCTGGAGCAGGGTTTTGGCGGCATCCGCCTGGTCGGTTGCACCAGCGCCGGGGAAATCACCCCGCAGGGCTATGGCCGCAACTGCATAACGGCAGTGGGGTTCGATCATCGGCACTTTTCCATCGCCACCGAGCTGATCGATGAAATGGAGCGCTTCAGCCTGATCGACGCCCAGCAGATGGTCGAGCGCCTGGTCGGCACCTGCCGCAGCAATAACCTGGCGCCGATCAAGGGCCACAGCTTTGCCCTGACCCTGCTCGACGGCTTGTCCAGCCGTGAGGAAATGGTGCTTGCCGCCCTCAGTGCGGCCCTGGGCGACATCCCGCATTTCGGCGGCTCGGCCGGCGACGACAACTACCTGACCCGCACCCACGTGTATTTCGGCGGCGCGTTCCACCACGGCGCGGCGGTGGTGGTGCTGGTCAATACCTGGCTCGACTTCGAAGTGTTCACCACCCACCACATCCTGCCGCGCCAGGAAAAGCTGGTGGTCACCGGTGCCGACAGTGCCCAGCGCCGGGTCTTCGAACTGAATGCCGAGCCAGCTGCCGAGGAATACGCCCGGCACATCGGCGTGCCGGTGGCCGAGCTCGATCATCGTGTGTTCGCTGCCCATCCGCTGGCCGTGCGCATCCACGACCAGTACTACGTGCGGGCGATACAGCAGGTGCACCCGGACCTGAGCCTGAGTTTCTACTGCGCTGTTGAAAACGGCATCGTGCTCACCGCCATGACCCCAGGCCCGCTGTTGCCGAACCTGCACCAGTTGTTCGACGGCTTGCAGCAGCGCCTCGGCCCGCTGCTGCTGACCATCGGTTGCGATTGCTTCCTGCGGCGGCTGGAGCTGGAAGCCCGGGACGGGCTGGAAGCGGTCGGTGCGTTCCTGCGCGAGCAGCGGGTGATCGGCTTCAACACCTACGGAGAACAGTTCGATGGCATGCACATCAACCAGACCTTCACCGGAGTCGCCATTGCCCGCAACCGGCCTCCTGTCGGTCGCTGAACTGCAGGCCGAGGTCGCCCGGCTGCAGCACCAGAACCACAAGCTGCAGCGTATCAACGGCGCCCTGATCGAGCGTATCGAGTCCGGCGTCACGCGTGGCAACGACCCTTATGCCGCGTTTCAGCATTCGGTGGTGCTGGCCGAGCAGGTGCGCGAACGCACCGAAGCGCTGAACCAGGCCATGGCCGAGCTCAAGGCCGTCAACCACCTGCTCAGCGAGGCCCGGCAGCGGGCCGAGACGGCACACCAGCACCAGATCCGCCTGATCACCGACCATGTGCCGGCGCTGATCGCTTACCTGAATGCCGACCTGGTCTACGAATTCACCAACAAGGTCTATGAAGAATGGTATTGCTGGCCTCGCGGCGTGATGCTGGGCCAGAGCCTGCGCGAGGCCCACAGCGAGCAGCATTACCAGCGCCTGGAGGCCTACGTGGCGCGGGCGCTGGCGGGGGAGAGCGTAACCTTCGAATTTGCCGAAACCAACATCAACGGCCAGGAACGCTACATGCTGCGCTCCTACGTGCCGAACCGCCTGGCCAATGGCGAAGTGGTGGGCATCTTCGTGTTGATCCGCGACATCACCGAGCGACGCAATACCGCACAGGCGCTGCACCAGGCGTATCAGCACCTGGAGCAACGGGTACGCGAGCGCACGGCCGAGCTGACCAGCCTCAACGAGCAGCTGCTGCGCGAAATCGAGGAGCGCAGCCGGGTGGAATCGCGCCTGCGCGAGGCCAAGCGCGAGGCCGAGCAGGCCAACCTGTCGAAAACCAAGTTCCTTGCCGCCGTCAGCCATGACTTGCTGCAGCCACTGAACGCGGCGCGGCTGTTCACCAGCGCCTTGCTCGAACACCGCGAGCCGCACAACAGTGCCCACCTGGTGCGTAATGTCAGCAACTCGCTGGAGGATGTGGAGAACCTGCTAGGTACCCTGGTGGATATTTCCAAGCTCGATGCTGGCGTGATCAAGGCCGATGTCGCCCCGTTCGCCCTGCGCGAACTGATGGACAACCTCGCTGCCGAATACGCCCAGGTGGCGCGCAGCGAAGGGCTTGAACTGCATTTCGTGGGCTGTTCCGCCGTGGTCCGTAGTGACATCCAGCTGCTGGCGCGGATCCTGCGCAACCTGCTCAGCAATGCCATTCGCTACACCCGCAGTGGGCGCGTGGTGCTGGGCTGCCGGCGCCAGCGTGGCGGCTTGCGGATCGAAGTATGGGACAGCGGGATCGGTATCGCCGAAGAGCACCTGGAAGAAATGTTCCAGGAGTTCAGGCGCGGTGATGTGCAGCGTCCGGACCAGGACCGTGGCTTGGGCCTGGGCCTGGCGATCGTGGAAAAGATCGCCGGCATTCTTGGCCACCGGATTCGGGTGCGTTCATGGCTTGGCAAAGGCTCGGTATTCGCGGTCGAAGTGCCGCTGAGCACCATCGCGCCCAAGGCCCAGCCGAGCCAGGCAATCAGCGAGCCGATGCTCGAACGCCTGCGCGGGGCGCGGGTGTGGGTACTGGATAACGATGCGGCGATTTGCGCTGGCATGCGCACCCTGCTGGAGGGGTGGGGCTGCCGGGTGGTCACCGCGCTGTCGGAGGAGGACCTGGCGCGCCAGGTGGACAACTACCATGCCGAGGCCGACCTGCTGATCGCCGACTACCACCTGGACAATGACTGCAATGGCGTCGACGCCGTGGCGCGGATCAATGCCCGCCGTACCCAGCCCTTGCCGGCGATGATGATCACCGCCAACTACAGCAACGAGCTCAAGCAACAGATCCGCGAGCAGGGCCACACCCTGATGCACAAGCCGGTGCGGCCGATGAAGCTTAAGGCGGCGATGAGCCATTTGCTGGGCAGCCAGGGCTAGCCGTGATGCCAGACAATCGGACCCAAAGGCTGCTCAGTACCTGTAGGAGCAGCCTTGCGCTGCGAAGAGTCCATTACTGCTAGAGAAGATTTTTGCCTTGCCGGCCTCTTCGCAGCACAAGGCTGCTCCTACAGGGCAATGATGTAGCCTGGGAAAAGGAGCAGCGGCAGATCAACGCCGCAGGTAATCACCGAAATCGATATCACCGGCACTGAGGATGGCCTGCACCCGGTTGTGCACGTTGAGCTTGCGCAGGATCGCCGAAACGTGGGCCTTGACCGTGGTCTCGGCGATATCCAGGGTGTAGGCGATCTGCTTGTTCGACTCGCCCTTGGTCATGCGCTCGAGCACCAGCAGCTGCTTGCGGGTCAGGGCCTGGAGCATCTCCGGGGGGAAGCTCGGGGCATCGTTCAGGCGCCGGCTGGTGCTGCTTTTCTGGGCTCGGATGATGTCGGGCGGCAGGTAGACATTGCCGTTGAGGATCTGCTCGATCGCTTCGATCATTTGTGAACGTGGCGAGGACTTGGTGATGAAGCCCACCGCGCCATAAGTGATGGCCTGCAGCACGATCTGCTTTTCCTGCTCGGCCGAGACGATCACCACCGGCGTCGTCGGTGCCTCGTTGCGCAGGGTGATCAGGCCATTGAGGCCATGCATGCCGGGCATGTTCAGGTCGAGCAGGATCAGGTCGAGGTCGTCATGTTCGTGGGTCAGCGCCAGGGCGCTGTCCAGGTCGGCAGTTTCCATGACTTCGCTGCCCTGGAAGCCATCGCTGATAACGTTGTGGATGGCTTCGCGAAACAGGGGGTGATCGTCGGCAATCAGAATTTTGTACATGGCCTTTTCACCTCGTTTTTATTGGATGGAGCGGGCACGCGTTTGCAGGCGATGAATTCAGGGGAAGGGTTCCGGCTGCGCTGGCTGCAGCGGCAGGTTGGCCTGTTGCCAGGCGTCCAGGCCATCGCGGTACCAATACAGATTCTTATAGCCCAGGGCTTTCGCGCGTTTTACCGCGTTCCAGCTTAACCAGCAATCGGAGCGACAGTAAAAAACTAGCGGTTGCTCCGTGCGCCCGGTGGTGGCTAGTTGCAGGTTGCGCACGAAGTAATCGTGCCACGCCGGGCTCAGCTCGCCGTCGCCGGTGTTGGCCAGCCAGCGGCTGCCGGGGATGTTGGCGTGGGGTTCATCTTCGATGAAGCGGCCTTGCAGCCATTGGCGGCGATAGACGTCGATCAGCACCGGCTTGGGGGTGTGCCCCAGCAGGGCTTGCAGCATGGCGGTGTCGATGACCTGGCCGCCCTCGACCTGCTGTGGGGTCGGGCTGCGGTAGAGGGTGGTGCGGTAGCCGTCGGCAGAGAATAGCGGCGTGGTATCGGCCTGGGCAGCGCCTAGCGTCAGGCTCAGGGAGAGCGCCGCCAGCAATGGGCGTGGCAGCCGGGGCAGGGCACGTGGCATGGGGGTTGTCCTTTTTGTTATAGGCCCATTACATGCCAGTGGCGGTGCATTGTGAATGCGACGATCAGACAGCAAAGGCAGTACCAAAGTAGTAGAAAGCCGGGCGCGCAAACCTGTGGGAGATTGCCCAACCCTTTGGGCTACGCTGTCGCACAGGGAACAATGTTCGAGAGCGTGTCACCTTCCCTTGTGGGAGCGGGCGTGCCCGCGAACACCGGCGAAGCCGGTGCCATACACCGCGTCGCCTGTTTCGCGGGCGCGCCCGCTCCCACAGGGTTCGCGCTAAGCGATGGATCGCTGCCGCTCAGCGTGGCTTGCGCAGCGCCGCATGCTGGGGGTTGAAGGTAAGGATCGCCAGCAGGGTGAACAGCACGGTCAGCCCCAGGCATACCGCCAGCGCCAGCGGGTTGAAGCGCTCATACAAGGCAAAGCGCA
The DNA here is from genome assembly GCF_046764235.1 of Pseudomonas sp. s4. Lineage (NCBI taxonomy): Bacteria > Pseudomonadati > Pseudomonadota > Gammaproteobacteria > Pseudomonadales > Pseudomonadaceae > Pseudomonas > Pseudomonas sp. s4. The sequence continues at coordinate 2,518,485 of NZ_CP177209.1, forward strand.
CCAACTCCACGGCATGGGTGAACGGGTTCACTGCACACAGCCAGTACAGCCACTGGCTGGCCTCGCGCATCTTCCACAACGGGTACAGCGCCGAGGACAGGAAGAACAGCGGGAATATCACGAAGTTCATCACCCCGGCAAAGTTCTCCAGCTGGCGAATCGCATTCGATAGCAACAGGCCCAGGGCGCTGAGCATCAGCGCCACCAGCAACAACGCTGGCAGCGCCAGCAACAGGCCCGCAGCCGGTGGCTGCACGCCATACAACCAGGCGATGGCAAGGAAGGCGTACACCTGCAGCAGGGAGATCAACGAGGTCGCCAGCAGCTTGCTGCCGAGCAGGAAGGGCCGCGGCAACGGGCTGGTCAGCAACACGCGCATGCTGCCCATCTCCCGGTCATAGACCATCGACAGCGAGCCCTGCATGCCGTTGAACAGCAGGATCATGCAGGCAAGGCCCGGAATGATGTACACCTCGTAGGGGATATAGGTGTCGTAGGGCTCGATGATCGCAATGCCCAGGGCCGCGCGAAAGCCGGCGGCGAACACCAGCAGCCACAGCAGCGGGCGCACCAGGGCGCTGAGAAAACGGGTGCGTTGCAGGACGAAACGCAGGCATTCGCGCAGGAGAATGCCGTTGAAGCACTGCCAGTAAGCGTTCATCGGGCATTGGCTCCTGTGGGGGCGCTGGTCAGGCGGGCAAAGGCATGGTCGAGGTCACCGCCGTGCTCCAGGCTCAGGGCATCGGCCGTGCCGCTGGCCACCAGGCGCCCTTGATGCAGGATCAGCAGGTCATCGCTGGGCTGCACTTCGTCCAGCAGATGGGTGGTCCACAGCACACTGAGGCGCTGCTCGCGGCACAGCAGCCGCAGGTGCTGGTTGAGCGCCAGGCGGCTAGCCGGGTCGAGGCCGACGCTGGCCTCGTCGAGCAACAGCAAACGCGGCTCATGCAGCAGCGCGCGGGCAATCTCCACCCGGCGCCGATGGCCGATGTTCAGCGCCCGGACCGGTTCGCGCCGCCGCTCATCGAGGCCCTGGCGGGCCAACTCGGCATCGACCCGAACATTGCCCTGGCGCCGCGACAGGCCGTGCAGCGAGGCGTGGTAGCGCAGGTTCTGCTCCACGCTCAGGTCCAGGTCGAGGGTGCTTTGCTGGAACACCACGCCCAGCTGGCGCAAGGCCGGGCGCGTGGCGTTGCGCAGCGAGCAGCCGCACACGCGGATGTCGCCATGCTGCAGGTCGTACAAGCGGGTGAGCAGGGCGATCAAGGTCGACTTGCCGGCGCCATTGGGGCCCAGCAAGGCGGCGAAGCGCCCGGGCGCCAGGCTGAAGCCGACGTGCCTGAGCGCCTCGCGCTGGCCGTAGGCAAAGCTCACGTCACTGACTTCGAGGGTATTCATGGCGTCACCACCACGCCCCAGGGGTAGCGGCCGACCTTCACCGACTTGAGCACCTTGAGGTTTTTTGCATCGATCACCGAAACGTCGCCACTGACCCCGTTGGTGGCCAGCAACTGGCTCTGGTCCGGGGTGAACGCCAGTTGCCAGACCCGCCGGCCCACCAGCAGGTAGTCGAGTACCTCATAGGTCTTGGCATCGACCACCGCCACATGGTTGGCAGGGCCCAGGGCGACGAACGCGTACTTGCCATCGGCGCTGAGCTTGATGCCTACCGGCTGGACCTTGTCCGGGTGCACGCCCTTGATCTGGAAGTTCAGGGTTTTCAGCACCTGGCGGCTGGCCACGTCGAGGATGGTCACCGTGCCGCCGATTTCTGCCGAGGCCCACAGCCGCGAGCCGTCCTGGCTGAATTCGACGAAGCGCGGCCGCTGGTCCACCGGGGTGCTGTCCGCCAGGGTCTGGGTGCTGGTGTCGATCCAGTGCAGCATGTTGGTGGTTTCGCTGGTGTTGACCGCCCATTTGCCATCCGGGCTCACTGCCATGCCTTCGGGCTCGATGCCGACGTCGATTTGCCCGAGCACCTTGTCGGTCTGGGTATCGATTACCGTCACCAGCGCGTCGTCCTCGTTGGACACGTACAACCAGCGGTCGTTGGGGTGCAGGGCGAACTGCTCGGGGTCCTTGCCGGAGGGCAGTTCCTTGATGATCTTGCGGCTGGCCACATCCATCACTTGCACCCGGTCCGAATCGCTGGCGCAGATGTACAGCAGCGTGTTGTCGTGGGACAGCAGCAGGCCGCGCGGGCGCTGGCCCACTGGCAGGGTTTCGGTGACTTGCAGGGTCTGCATGTCGATCAGGCTGAGGCTGTTGTCCTTCTCGTTCGATACCCAGGCGGTGGCGGCCACGGCGTGCCCGCTGGCAAGGGCCAGGGCGCCCGACAGCAGGCTGGGGTAAAGCAGTGCCCGGTGAAAAGGGGAGCGACGCATGGCGAAATCCTTTTTTGTTGTGGTTATCGGGTCAGGGGTAGCCGCAGGTCACTTCGGGCCTGTCGTAGCCCAGGCTGTCCATTTCGTTGAACGGGTGCAGGAAGCCCTCCTGCGGCGAGGTACTGACCAGGGCCCGCGGCTGCACCAGCGGGATCGGCTGGCGCAGCTCGCCGTTCCACGGGCGGTAGCTGAGCTTGCGGCCCTTGAAGCCGTCCAGCGGCAACTGCTCGCTGAGCAGCAGTTGCTGCAGGGCGCGGGGCTCGGCCTGGCGCAGTTTGCTCACTGCGCTGGCGACGCTGCGCACGGCCATCCAGGCGGCGAAGTCGCGGTCGTTCATCCAGCGCCCGGCCTGGGCTTCGAAGCGCTTTTGCAACTGCGCCGCGCCGAAGGTTTCAACGGTCTTGTGCCAGCCGGTGGGGGTCAGGCCCTGGGTGCCGGCTACCGGCCGCGGATACCAGGTCTGGTAGGGCAGGTACTCGCCGAAGTCGCCGCGTTCGTCAGCCACCAGCACCACGTCGTACTCGGCGGTTTGGGTGAACAGCGGCATGTCGGCCTGGGCGCTGCGGCGCTGGTCGTTGTCGAATGTCCAGGCTTTCTCCGCGACCAGCTGCATGCCAAAGCGCTTCATGGCGCGGCGCAGGGCCGCCGCATAGGCCCGGTCATCGTCTGTCTGGCCGACGACCAACAGCGCCCGCTGCCATTTGCGCATTACCAGGAACTGCGCCAGGGCATCGGCCAGCATGGCGCGGCTGGGCAGGCTGTGTAGCACATTGCCCAGGCACTGGCTGCTGCGCAGGCTGTCGTCCGGGCTGCCGGCGTTGAACAGCAGGCTGTCGGGCAGGGCGGCAGATAGCGCGCGCAGGCTGGCGGCGGGGGCATTTACCACGAACAGCCGCAGGCCCTGGTCATGCTGGGCCTTGGCAGCTTGCAGCAGGGCTTCGGGGCTTTCGACCGTGGCATTGGCCAGGTGGAATTCCTGTTTGAGAAAACGCCCGCTGCTGTTGCTGTCGACAATCGCCAGTTCGGCGCCCTGCAGCCCGGCATCGGTGGGTTCGGGAATGATGTTGGACAGCAGCGGGCCGGGATCGGGGCGATAGCCGAGATAGCCGATGCGCACCTGCAACGGTTCCCCGTCCGGGGCCTGCGCGGCGGGTGCCGGGCTTGCAGAAAGCGTCGCGGCCAGGGCCAGCAGGCAGGTCATGGCAAGGTGGGCAGGCAGGCGCATAAGGCAACTCCACGGCAGATGGCGCCAGCATAGGAAGCGCGCCGGGAGGGGGGAATATGCAGAAAGTAGCGCTCGCCCGGTACCAAGGTAGTAATTCACCATATGGGCGCGGGTTTTACGATGGCCGCAGCAACCCCGAGGAGAACTGCCCATGCGCCTTGTCAACCTTTCGGCCCTGTGGCGGATCAACCTCTGGGTCACTTGTTGCTTCGCGATGTTGACGCTGGCCTGTGCCGGGGTGCTGTTGCGCCAGGCGGTGGCTGACGTGGAGCGGGAGTTGCAGTCGGCGCAAGCTGTGGTGGCATACCTCGGCGACACTGCCGAGCGCGACCCGCAGAGCCTGCAACCACGGCTGACGCAAAGCCTGCGCCATGTGCGGGTGCACTGGCTCGCGGCGGATGAACCTGCGCGGCTGCCGCAAGCAACCGGCCTGGATGCCTGGTTGGGCCGCCAACTGCTTGGGCAGCGCCACGACAGCAGCCGGCTGCTGGAGCTGGGGGATGGTCGCCGGGTAATGATCGCCGTGGATGCACGGGATGAAATCGACGAGGTGCGTGACTCCCTGCAGCAGTTGTTGGTCCTGTGCGGCCTTGCGTTGCTGCTGAGCTTGTTGACCATCCGCTGGGCGGTGCGGCGGGGCATGGGCTTGCTGGACGATCTGCTGCAGGCCTTGCGCCAGGTCTCAGGTGGGCAATTGACCGCACGCCTGCGCGAGGCCGGCCTGCCGGAGGCGCGCCAATTGGCGGAGCACTTCAACCGCATGACCGCGTCTCTGGAGCAGGCCCGCTGCGACAATACCCAACTTACCCAGGCCCTGCTGGCGGTGCAGGAGCAGGAACGCACCCAGCTGGCGCAGACCCTGCACGACGACCTCGGGCAATACCTGGCGGGTATTCGGGCCCAGCTCTGCCTGCTGCGCATGGTCGCCGACCAGCCAACCGCGGTGGCGCAGACGACACGCACCCTGGAACTCGATTGTGAACGCCTGCAGCAAGGTTTCCGCGCCCTGGTACATGACCTGTACCCGCTGGCGTTGCAGCACATGCCGCTGGCCGAAGCCTTCGGCCTGCTGGTGAGCCAATGGCAGGCCAGCCAGGGTATCGATTGCCGCCTGCGGGTAGGCGAGCATTTGCCGGCACTACCCGGGCCGAGTCGCACGCATTTGTATCGTTTGCTGCAGGAGGCGTTGACCAACGTCGCCCGTCACGCCGGTGCAAGCCAGGTGCGGGTGCGCCTGCAACGCAGCGCCAAGGGCTTGCGCCTGCTGGTTCGCGACAACGGTTGCGGTGCCAGCCAGCCCCAGCGCCCCGGGGTAGGCCTGCACTCGATGGCCGAGCGCGCCCGCAGCCTGGGCGGTGAGCTGCGCATCCTCAGCCGACCGGGTGCCGGCTGGGCGCTGGCCCTGAACATTCCCATGGAGGTGTGATGAATATCGTGTTGGTCGATGACCACGCCGTGGTCCGCCAGGGCTATGCCAGCCTGCTGCGAGCGGTGCTGCCGAAGGTACAGGTGCGTGAGGCTGCCAGTGGCGAAGAGGCGCTGGCGCGGGTTCAGGAACAGGTGCCCAACCTGGTGATCATGGACTTTGGCCTGCCAGGCATCAGCGGCCTGGAAACCACCCGGCGCCTGCGTCAGCGCCTGCCGCAGTTGCGGGTGCTGTTCTTCAGCATGCATGACGAACTGCCGCTGGTGCGCCAGGCGCTGGATGCTGGTGCCTCGGGATACCTGACCAAGAACTCGGCGCCCGAAGTGCTGATCGAGGCGGTGCAGCGGGTGTTGGCCGGGCATGCCTATATCGAACAGCCCTTGGCCACCCAGCTGGCCTGCACGTCACAGCAGAATGCCAGCGACCCGCGCCTGCAGCGCATGACCCAGCGTGAGCTGGAAATTTTCGTGATGCTGGCCAAGGGCACACCGGTGCGGGGGATTGCCGAGCAGTTGTGCATCAGTGCCAAGACCGTGTCCAACCACCTGACCTTGCTCAAGAGCAAGTTGCAGGTCAGCTCCCATGCCGAGCTGGTGCATCTGGGGATTGACCTGGGGGTGGTGCGGGTGGCGGGGTGAGGTGTTCTGCTATCTGGACGCTGCGCAGAGCCCTGTAGGAGCGGCCTTGTGTCGCGATGGGCCGCAAAGCGGCCCCCAGGGGCTTCAGCGTCAACGCAGCAATCGTCGGGGCTGCTTTGCAGCCCATCGCGACACAAGGCCGCTCCTACAGGGGGCCTGCGCAAGGCAGGATATCGGGCTCAATTGTCCCAGGTCTCGGGGCACCCCTTGCACCCCTCCATGTTGGCCTCTTGAAAATTCCCGTAATGCTGCCGCGCCCCGCGCAAGTCGGCGCGGGCCAGGTTGCTCTGGCCAAACTTGGCCTCCTGCAGGTTGGCATCGCCAAGGTCGGCCCCTTGCAGATCAGCCTTGCTCAGCCAGGCCATTTCCAGGTCCGCCGCGTGCAGATTGGCCTGCTGCATCTTCGCCGCTGACAACCTTGCGAACTGCAGGTAGGCCGCGCTGAGGTCGGCCCTGGCAAATTGCGCACCTTGGGCAAACAGGCCCCAGCCCTGAATTGCAACGAGCCGGCTTTGGCTCAGGTCGGCCAGGCGCAGGTTGCTTTGCTGCAGGCTGGCGCGGGTCAGGTTGGCGCCTTGCAGGTTGGCCTTTTCCAGGTTGGCCAGGTCCAGCCGGGCATGGCGCAGGTCCGCATCGCGCAGGTCGGCGCCGGCCAGGTTCATCTTGCGTAGGTCCTGGTTGGCCAGGTTGGCGCCCCGCAGGTCGGCCCCCGGGCACTGGCTGGCTTCGGCAATCACGCAGCCGTTGATGGTCAGGGGGGGATCGTTGCCTGCGTCGTCGGCATTCTCGGCCATGGCAGGAGACAGCACGATCAGCAAGGCAAGTGGCAGATAGGTCATGGCAAAAGGCTCTCAATGTGAAGTCGAGCAATCATCCCGGGCCGCATTGCGGCCCATCACCTGTAGGAGCAGCCTTGTGCTGCGAAGAGGCCAGCAAGGCCACAGATCTGCTTCGGCTGTAATGGCCTCTTCGCAGCACAAGGCGGCTCCTACAAGCAATAGGCTGCACCGCAGGTCACCTCAGGCAGTCAACGCTGTGCAGTCTTGTTGTCCCAGCTTGGGATCTTGAACACCCAGAACGAACCGCCCTGGGCCACCGGTTTGGTCAGTTCGGCCATGTCGCCGCCCCACAGCGGTACCGCGCCGCCGTAGCCCACGGTCACGCCGATGTACTGCTCGCCGTCCTGTTCCCAGGTGATCGGCGGCGAGACGATGCCGCTGCCGGTCTGGAACTTCCACAGCTCCTTGCCCGTCTTGGCGTCGAAGGCCTTGAAAAAGCCGTCGCCGGTGCCGGTGAACACCAGGTTGCCCTTGGTCGCCAGCACGCCGGCCCACAGCGGCAGGTGCTCCTTGTGCTCCCAAACCAGCTTGCCGGTGGTCGGGTCCATGGCGCGCAGGGTGCCGACGTGGTCGTCGTACATGCGCTTGATGCGGAAGCCCATGCCCAGGTAGGCCGAGCCCTTCTTGTAGTTCACTTCCTCGGTCCAGTACTCCTCCTTCCACTGGTTGCCGGGGATGTAGAACAGGCCGGTGTCCTGGCTGTAGGCCATGGGGTTCCAGTTCTTGCCACCCAGGAACGGTGGCGAGACTTCCACCGGCTTGCCCTTGGTTTCGCCCGGCAGCGGTTTGGCCGGGCGTTGACCGGGGTTCTCCACCGGGCGCCCGGTCTTGAGGTCGATGTGGCTGGCCCAGGTGATGTTGTCGACGAAGGGGAACGCGTTCTGCAGTTTGCCGTTGCTGCGGTCCACCACATAGAAGAAACCGTTGCGGTCGGCGTGGCCGGTGGCCTTGACCTGCTTGCCGTCCTTGTCCTTGTAGTCGAACAGCACCAGTTCGTTGTTGCCGGAGAAATCCCAGGCATCGTTGGGTGTGTGCTGGTAGAACCACTTCACCTCACCGGTGCTTGGGTCGACGCCGACCTGCCCTGAGGTATACAGGCTGTCGAAGTCTTGCGGGTTGCCATCCTTCGAGGTGCGCGCCCAGGTGTTCCAGGGGCCGGGGTTGCCGGCGCCGACAATGATGGTATTGGTCTCGGGGTCGAAGCTGGCGCTTTGCCAAGGGGCGCCGCCGCCATGGCTCCAGGCTTCGACCTTGCCGGTTTCGGTGGTGGGGTCGTCCGGCCAGGACGGCGCCTTGACGTCACCGGTCGGCGTGCTGTCCTTGCCGTTCAGGCGGCCCATGTGGCCCTCGACGAAGGGCCGCATCCACACCTCTTCACCGGTGTCCGGGTCGCGGGCGAACAGTTGGCCGACCACGCCGAATTCATCGCCGGAGCTGCCGTGGATCAGCAGTACCTTGCCGCTGGTCTTGTCCTTGATCAGCACCGGGGCACCGGTCATGGTGTAGCCGGCGGCGTGGTCGCCGAATTTCTTGTTCCACACCACTTTGCCGGTGCGCTTGTCGAGGGCGATGACCCGCGCGTCGAGGGTGCCGAAGTAGATCTTGTCGCCGTAGATCGCTGCGCCGCGGTTGACCACATCGCAGCAGGGGCGAATGTTGTCCGGCAGGCGGTGGTTGTAGGTCCACAGGCGCTTGCCGGTTTTCGCATCGAGGGCGAACACCCGCGAATAGGAGCCGGTGACGTAGACCACGCCGTCGCTGACGATGGCCTGGGATTCCTGGCCGCGTTGTTTCTCGTCGCCGAAGGAATAGGACCACGCCGGGGTCAGCTTGAACACATTCTTGTCATTGACCTGGGCCAATGGGCTCCAGCGCTGGGCGTTGGTACCCATGCCGTACTGCAGCACATCCTGGGTGGTCAGGTGGTCGTTGGCGATGTCTTCCCACGTCACGTTCTTGCTGGCAGGTGCCGCAGGGGTGGTGGCTGCCGTGGCCACGCTGCCCAGGGCCAGGCTACCGGCCAGCAGCAAGGCTCGCACGCTCAGGGCCAGAGGGGAAAGGGCGGGTAGCGTTCTTGTTGTCATGGTTGCAGTTCCCAGTGGAGGTTTTGGCCTGCACAGGGTGGGACGGGGCGGGCCTTGCGGGATACGGAAAAAGTCCCGCCCTTGCCGGGAATAGTTCCCACGGGGCACCTCATTTGGCCGTTCGCCACAAGCCCTACTACCAAGGGAGTAAGGCGCGGCCACCAAAGCAGCATTCGGCCGCCTGCGGGCTGTTTCTAAGATGGCGACACGGCCTCTGTGGTTGAGGCCTTGCGTGCAATCGTGAGGGCATAAAAATGACAACAAAACGCAACGTCTTGCTGGCTGCCGGGCTGCTTGCCAGTGCAGTGCTGACCGGCACTGCCTGGGCACATGGCAATGTGGTGCCCCAGGCCGTGGAAACCAAGGGCCTGACCCCGATCAAGGACGCTGGCGTAACCCTGGACGGCGATGGCTGGGCAGCGGTCAACCCGTACCGCAGCTCTCCCGAGCACGACAAGGCCGTGGAGATCGGTGCCTCGGCCTACAACCAGAACTGCGCCGCCTGCCATGGCCTGGAGGCCAAGTCGGGGGGCATCGCCCCGGATCTGCGCATGCTCGATGCCGGCGAGGCCGGGGATGAGTGGTTCGTCGAGCGGGTACGCCACGGTGCGGTCCGCGACGGCCGGGTGTACATGCCGAAGATGGCCGACTACCTGAGCCAGGAGGCCCTGTGGGCGGTGCGCACCTACTTGGACAGCGTGCACGTCGAGGAATGACGGCCATGCGTCTGTTGGCGGTGCTGTTCAGTGGCTTGCTGCTGTGCTGCGCGGCGGCGCAGGCGCAGGTGCGCAACTACGACGCGATCATCGCCGCCGGCGAATTGAAGGTGGCTGTGTACAAGGACTTTGCGCCCTACAGTTTCGAGGACCACGGCCAGCCGCGAGGTGTCGACGTGGAGCTGGCGCAGGCCCTGGCAACGGCGTTGGGAGTGCGCTTGCAGCTGATCTGGGCGCCACCCGGGGAAAAGCTCGACGACGATCTGCGCGACTACATCTGGCGCGGCAGCCCGTTGCGCCACCAGCAACTGGCCGACCTGATGATGCGGGTGCCATACGACCATGCCTATGCGCAGCGGCGCAACGAGGTAGGCGAGCTGGAAAACGCCCAGGTGGTCATGTTCGGCCCTTATCAGGAGGAGCGCTGGCAGGTCGCCTATGATCGCCGCCGCCTGCCCTCGGTGGCCAGTGTCGCGGTGTTCCAGCAGCACCCGATCGGGGTCGAGGTGGACAGCGTGCCGTCGTTCTACCTGACTTCTGTGTTCAACGGCATGCTCAGTGCCAGGACCCATCATTACCCCAATGTGCAGCAAGCTTTCGGCGCCATGCAGGCCGGCCAGGTGGACGCGGTGATGGCGATGCGCGGCGAAGTTGACTGGCAACTGCATCAAGCCGCCGACCCGCAGCTGGCCCTGGCGGAAAACGCCTACCCGAACCTTGGCAAGCAGGCCTGGGAGATCGGCATGGCGGTGCATGAAAGCAACCGGCAGCTGGCCTATGCGGTGGAGGAAGCGCTTGAGACGCTGATTCGTGATGGGCGGATGAAGGCGATTTATGCCAGTTATGGCCTGCGTTACCAGGTGCCGGAAATGTATCAGTAGCGCTGGTGCGACCCCTGTGGTAGCGGGCTTGTCGAGGCGTCGAACCGCCGCGAACACGGGCGAAGCCCGTGCCATCCACCGCGCCGCCTGCTTCGCGGGCATGCCCGCTCCCACAGGGATCATGCTGGCTCAACGGATAACTGTTTCATCAAGGAGTGGGCGATGAACTGGCGAGCGACTTTCCTGCTGGCCTGCTGGATGCCCTGGGCCGCACAGTCCCAGGCCAGCGAGCCGAGTAACCACAAGGACCCGGTGCCGTCGGTGATGTGGGACTTCTACCACAAGCAGCTGCTGGGCCAGGCCGCATTCGTGTTCGATGATCGGGTCAAGCTGCTGGCGCCACCCTTTGCCGAGGACGCACGCCAGGTGCCGTTGGAGATCGACGCTCGGGCGTTCAGCGGCGAAGTGGTGCGGATCATTGCCTGGGCCGAACTCAACCCGCTGCCGCGTATCGTCGACTTCCAGCCTGGCGAGCGCGTGCTGCCCTGGTTGTCGATCCGCATCCGCGTCGAACAGGCCACACCGCTGCGTGCCGCGGTGCTGACCCGCGACGGCCTGTGGCATGTCGGCTCGACCCTGATCGATGCTGCCGGCGGCGGTTGTACCGCGCCCAGCGTGGTACGCACTCAGCCCGGCTGGGAGGAACACCTCGGTGAAGTCCTGGGCGGGCGCTACCCGCGTGGCGACAGCAGCCGCCTGCGCCTGCAGGTGGCCCACCCGATGGACAACGGCCTGGTCAGCGGTATTCCCGAATTCTTCCTCAACCATGCCGAGTTGCAAGGCGCGGATGGCCAGCGCCTGGCCAGCCTGGAACTGTACCCGGCGGTCAGCGAAAACCCCAACCTGGGCTTCGACATCCAGGGCCCCGGGCCGACCCGGTTGGTGTTGCAGGACAACAGCGGCAACCAGTTCGAGGCGGCAGTGCCCTGAACGCGTTGCCCGACTCCATCCCTGACCAGAGGCGCCCGTCATGCGTTGCATTCTGCTGTTGCTACTGTGCCTGGGCCTGCCGGCCTGGGCAGACCTGGACTATCGGCTCAAGCCCCGGCAGATCGCCGAAGGCACCTGGCTGCTGGAGGGCAGCACCGACAATTTCGCCAAGGATAATGGCGGCAATATCGTCAACACCGCGTTCATCGTCACCGACAACGGGGTGGTGGTGATCGACAGCGGGCCGTCGAAACGCTACGGCGAAGCATTGCGCCAGGCCATTGCCGCCACCACCGACAAGCCGGTGGTCGAAGTGCTGCTGACCCATCATCACCCCGACCATGTGCTGGGCAACCAGGCCTTTGCCGATGTGCCCATCGGCGCCCTGGCCGGTACCGGCGAGCTGTTGCGCCAGCAGGGGGAGGCCATGGCCGAGAACATGTACCGCCTGGTTGGCGACTGGATGCGCGGTACCGAGGTGGTGCTGCCGACCCGTGTGCTGGAGCCAGGTATTCACGAGGTGGGTGGGCACCGCCTGCGGCTGCTGGCGCTGGGCGGGCACACCGGTGCCGACCTGGCGATTCTGGATGAAAGCACCGGTGTGCTGTTCGCCGGCGACCTGGTGTTCTACGAGCGCGCATTGACCACGCCCAACAGCCCGGGGCTGGAGGTGTGGCTGAAGGACCTGGACACCTTGCAAGCGCTGCCCTGGAAGCAGCTGGTGCCTGGTCATGGCCCGCTGGCCAGCGATGCCCGGCCGTTTGCCCAGATGCGTGATTACCTGGGCTGGCTGGACGGGCTGATGCGCGACGGCGCGGCGCGTGGCGATGACATGGCCGAGATGATCCGCAGCCCCATACCCGAACGGTTTGCTGCTATCAGCCTGACCCGTTACGAGCTGATTCGCAGTGTCAGCCACCTGTACCCCCGTTACGAACGCCAGCAGCTGCGGCGCCTGGACAGCAAGGGCTGACACGGTCCCTGTAGGAGCGGCCTTGTGTCGCGAAAGGGCTGCAAGGCAGCCCCGGCAATTTCAGCCATGGGCACAAATCCTGGGGCCGCTTCGCGCCCCTTTCGCGACACAAGGCCGCTCCTACAGGGGACCGCGCAAGTTCACTGCTACCAAGGAACTAGAAAACTCAGCACTGCGGGCAATTGTTGGCAAGCAGGTCGGGACCAAGAATTCCCGACACACCGGGAAGTTTTCCCGGATACAACAAAAAAACCAAAGGTAGCCGTCATGACCCGATCCACACGTCGTCCCGTGTTCGCCTTGAGCCTGGTGCTCAGCGCCATGCTGCTTGCCGGTGCAGCCCACGCCGCTGTCAGCAATGAAGAAATTCTCCAGGACCCGAAGAACCCGCAGCAGATCGTGACCAATGGCCTGGGCGTGCAGGGCCAGCGCTACAGCCCGCTGAACCTGCTCAATACCGACAACGTCAAGGACCTGCGGCCGGTCTGGGCATTTTCCTTCGGTGGTGAGAAGCAGCGCGGCCAGCAGGCCCAGCCGCTGGTCAAGGACGGGGTGATGTACCTGACCGGCTCCTACTCACGGGTGTTCGCCGTGGACGCCCGTACCGGCAAGAAACTGTGGCAATACGATGCGCGCCTGCCCGATGACATCCGCCCGTGCTGCGACGTGATCAACCGCGGCGTGGCCCTGTACGGCAACCTGGTGTTCTTCGGCACCCTCGATGCCAAGCTGGTGGCGCTGAACAAGGACACCGGCAAGGTGGTATGGAGCAAGAAGGTGGCCGACCACAAGGAAGGCTACTCCATCAGCGCCGCGCCGATGATCGTCAACGGCAAGCTGATCACCGGCGTCGCCGGCGGCGAGTTTGGCGTGGTGGGCAAGATCCAGGCCTACAACCCGGAAAACGGCGAGCTGCTGTGGATGCGACCGACCGTGGAAGGGCACATGGGCTACGTGTACAAGGACGGCAAGGCGATCGAAAACGGCATTTCCGGCGGCGAGGCGGGCAAGACCTGGCCCGGCGACCTGTGGAAGACCGGTGGTGCGGCGCCTTGGCTGGGCGGCTACTACGACCCGGAAACCAACCTGATCCTGTTCGGCACCGGCAACCCGGCGCCGTGGAACTCGCACCTGCGCCCGGGCGACAACCTGTATTCCTCTTCGCGCCTGGCCCTGAACCCCGACGATGGCACCATCAAGTGGCACTTCCAGAGCACGCCGCATGACGGCTGGGATTTCGACGGCGTCAACGAGCTGATCTCGTTCAACTACAAGGATGGCGGCAAGGAGGTCAAGGCCGCCGCTACCGCTGACCGCAACGGCTTCTTCTACGTGCTGGACCGCACCAACGGCAAGTTCATCCGCGGCTTCCCCTTCGTCGACAAGATCACCTGGGCCACCGGCCTGGACAAGGACGGCCGGCCAATCTACAACGAGGCCAGCCGGCCGGGGGCGCCGGGTAGCGAGGCCAAGGGCAGCTCGGTGTTCGTCGCCCCGGCGTTCCTCGGGGCCAAGAACTGGATGCCGATGGCCTACAACAAGGACACCGGGCTGTTCTATGTGCCGTCCAACGAGTGGGGCATGGACATCTGGAACGAAGGCATCGCCTACAAGAAGGGCGCGGCGTTCCTCGGTGCCGGCTTCACCATCAAGCCGCTCAACGAAGACTACATTGGCGTGTTGCGCGCCATCGACCCGGTCAGCGGCAAGGAAGTGTGGCGCCACAAGAACTATGCGCCGCTGTGGGGCGGGGTGCTGACCACCAAGGGCAACCTGGTGTTCACCGGCACGCCGGAAGGCTTCCTGCAGGCCTTCAACGCCAAGACCGGCGACAAGGTCTGGGAGTTCCAGACCGGTTCCGGCGTGCTCGGTTCGCCAGTGACCTGGGAAATGGACGGCGAGCAGTACGTTTCGGTGGTTTCCGGTTGGGGCGGCGCGGTGCCGCTGTGGGGCGGTGAAGTGGCCAAGCGGGTCAAGGACTTCAACCAGGGCGGCATGCTCTGGACCTTCAAGCTGCCCAAGCAACTGCAAACGGCAAGCGCCAGTCGCTAAGCCGACAACCTGCCGCTTGCTGCCAGGGACCCTGTGGCAAGCGGCCCTACTACCAAATGACGAGAGCCCCGCTGCCAACGATGCATTCGCCCGGCAGGCGGGGCTTTTTACCATCGGCTCATCGCCTGTCGCTGGACAGGCATCGACCCACAGAGGCTCAGCATGATCTACGCACAACCCGGAACCCCAGGCGCCATCGTGTCCTTCAAGCCACGCTACGGCAATTTCATCAACGGCGAATTCGTGCCGCCGCTGGGCGGCCAGTACTTCACCAACAGCTCGCCGGTCAATGGCCAGCTGATTGCCGAGTTCCCGCGCTCCGGCGCCCAGGACATCGAGCAGGCCCTGGACGCCGCGCATGCCGCTGCCGAGGCCTGGGGCAAGACCTCGGTGCAGGACCGCGCCCTGGTACTGCTGAAGATCGCCGACCGCATCGAACAGAATCTCGAAGTACTGGCCGTTACCGAGAGCTGGGACAACGGCAAGGCCGTGCGCGAAACCCTCAACGCCGACGTGCCGCTGGCGGCGGACCACTTCCGCTACTTCGCCGGCTGCATCCGTGCCCAGGAAGGCGGCGCCGCCGAAATCAACGAGGGCACCGTGGCCTACCACATCCACGAGCCATTGGGCGTGGTCGGGCAGATCATTCCATGGAACTTCCCGCTGCTGATGGCCGCCTGGAAACTCGCCCCGGCGCTGGCAGCCGGCAACTGCGTGGTGCTCAAACCGGCGGAGCAGACGCCGTTGTCGATCACCATTTTCGCCGAGCTGATCGCCGACCTGCTGCCAGCAGGCGTGCTGAACATCGTCCAGGGCTTTGGCCGCGAAGCCGGTGAGGCCCTGGCCACCAGCAAGCGCATCGCCAAGATCGCCTTCACCGGTTCCACCCCGGTGGGCTCGCACATCATGAAGTGCGCCGCCGAGAACATCATCCCGTCCACCGTCGAACTGGGCGGCAAGTCGCCGAACATCTTCTTCGAAGACATCATGCAGGCCGAGCCCGCGTTCATCGAAAAGGCAGCCGAAGGCCTGGTGCTGGCGTTCTTCAACCAGGGTGAAGTGTGCACCTGCCCGTCGCGGGCGCTGATCCAGGAATCGATCTACGAGCCGTTCATGGCCGAGGTGATGAAGAAGATCGCCAAGATCACCCGTGGCAACCCGCTGGACACCGCGACCATGGTCGGCGCCCAGGCCTCGGAGCAGCAATACGACAAGATTCTTTCCTACTTGCAGATTGCCCGGGAGGAGGGCGCGCAGCTGCTCACCGGTGGCGCTGCCGAGCGGCTCGACGGCGACCTGGCCAGCGGTTACTACATCCAGCCGACCCTGCTCAAGGGCAACAACAAGATGCGCGTGTTCCAGGAGGAGATCTTCGGCCCGGTGGTGGGCGTGACCACCTTCAAGGACGAAGCCGAAGCCCTGGCGATCGCCAACGACAGCGAGTTTGGCCTGGGCGCGGGGCTGTGGACCCGTGACATCAACCGTGCCTACCGCATGGGCCGCGGGATCAAGGCCGGGCGCGTGTGGACCAACTGCTACCACCTGTACCCGGCGCATGCCGCGTTCGGTGGCTACAAGAAGTCCGGGGTGGGCCGCGAGACGCACAAGATGATGCTTGATCACTACCAGCAGACCAAGAACCTGCTGGTGAGCTACGACATCAACCCGCTGGGCTTCTTCTAAACCGCGTCGCGGCCTTCGCGGGCTCGCCCGCTCCCACAGGTATTGCACTGGTCTTGAAACTTGTGCAGTCCCTGTGGGAGCGGGCGAGCCCGCGAAGAGGCCGGCACTGTCATGCACAAATCCACAGCAGCTCCGTGTTACCCCTACCAACGCACCCCGCAAACCTGTCCCAAAGTAGCATTCGGCCCCGTCGCCCCTCGTGCATTAATGCCTATACCGGAATCGCCCGGCACCAAGAAGAGGAATGCCCCATGTGGACTAAACCCGCCTTTACCGACCTGCGCATCGGCTTCGAAGTGACGATGTACTTCGCCAATCGTTGATGCCTGTCCGGCCATCAGCGCGATGGCCGGTTCTTCATTGAGCATGCCCGTTGTGAACCTGATCGATCGCGAACAAGCCCTGGCCTTGCGCAAGGGCTTCCGCCTGCGCTGGGAGCCGCGCCAGGCCTGCCATGTGCTGCTGTACCCGGAGGGCACCATCGAACTCAATGCCAGTGCCGGCTGGGTGCTCGAGTTGCTGGATGGCCGGCGCAGCGTGGCGGCGGTCATCGACCGCCTTGCACAGCGCTTCCCCGGGGTGCCGGGGCTGGACGAGGACATCCTGGCGTTCCTGGAGGTGGCCCGTGCCAAGTACTGGATCGAATGAGCCCTGGCCAGGCTTTGGTCTGGTTGCTTTCGCTGCGGGATGCTTTACGCTGGCGGTTACCTTCCAGAACAATAAGAACAGGCTTCCCGATGAGCCAGAGTTTCAGCCCGCTTCGCAAGTTCGTTTCGCCCGAGATCATCTTTGGTGCCGGCTGCCGGCATAATGTTGCCAATTACGCCAAGACCTTCGGTGCGCGCAAGGTGCTGGTGGTCAGCGACCCCGGTGTGATTGCCGCCGGTTGGGTGGCGGACGTGGAGGCCAGCCTGCAGGCCCAGGGCATCGACTACTGCCTGTACAGCGCCGTATCGCCCAACCCGCGTGTGGAAGAGGTGATGCTTGGCGCCGAGATCTACCGGCAGAACCACTGTGATGTGATCGTCGCGGTCGGCGGCGGCAGCCCGATGGATTGCGGCAAGGCCATCGGCATCGTGGTCGCCCACGGGCGCAGCATCCTCGAATTCGAAGGCGTGGACATGATCCGTGTGCCCAGCCCGCCGCTGATCCTGATCCCGACCACGGCCGGCACCTCGGCGGACGTGTCGCAGTTCGTGATCATTTCCAACCAGCAGGAGCGCATGAAGTTCTCCATCGTCAGCAAGGCGGTGGTGCCGGACGTGTCGCTGATCGACCCGCAGACCACCCTGAGCATGGACCCGTTCCTGTCGGCCTGTACCGGTATCGATGCGCTGGTGCATGCCATCGAAGCCTTCGTTTCCACCGGGCACGGCCCGCTGACCGACCCCCATGCGCTGGAAGCCATGCGCCTGATCAACGGCAACCTGGTGGAAATGATCGCCAACCCCACCGATATCGCCCTGCGCGAGAAGATCATGCTGGGCAGCATGCAGGCGGGGTTGGCGTTTTCCAATGCGATCCTGGGTGCGGTCCACGCCATGTCGCACAGCCTGGGCGGGTTCCTCGACCTGCCGCATGGCCTGTGCAATGCGGTGCTGGTGGAGCACGTGGTGGCGTTCAACTACAGCTCGGCACCGGAGCGTTTCAAGGTGATTGCCGAAGTGCTGGGTATCGACTGCCGCGGCCTCAACCACCGGCAGATCTGCGCGCGCCTGGTGGAACACCTGATCGCGCTCAAGCGTGCCATCGGCTTCCACGAAACCCTGGGCCTGCATGGGGTGCGCACGGCCGATATCCCGTTCCTGTCGCAACATGCGATGGACGACCCGTGCATCCTCACCAACCCGCGTGCGTCGAGCCAGCGTGATGTCGAGGTGGTCTATGGCGAGGCCCTCTGACGAGCAGCAACGGGCGCTGGCCGGGCTGCTGGGGCTGGGCGATCACTCGGCGCGCAAGAGCCATTACCCGGAGCTGGCTGCGCGCCTGGACGAACTGGAGGCCGAACGCAACCGCTACAAGTGGCTGTTCGAAAACGCCGTGCACGGGATTTTCCAGGCCAGCCTGCAAGACGGCATGCGTGCCGCCAACCCGGCGTTGGCACGCATGCTGGGTTACGACAACCCGCAAGCGTTGCTGTTTCCGCTGACGGACCTTGCCGCCAACCTGTTTGTCGGCGGGGCCGAAGAGTTGCACGCCATCACCGCGACCCTCGCTCGTGAACGCAGCCTGCACGGTTATGAAACCCGCTTGCGGCGCAAGGACGGCAGCCACCTCGATGTGTTGATGAACCTGTTGCTCAAGCCAGGTCAGGAAGGGCTGGTGGAAGGGTTTGTCGCCGACATCACCGAACGCAAGCTGGCCCAGCAGCGCCTGCAGCAACTGAATGACGAGCTCGAACAACGGGTGGCTGCCCGTACCGATGAACTGCTGGAGGCCAACCGCAACCTGCAACAGCAGATCGCCGAGCGCAAACAGATCGCCCGCGCCCTGCGCGATGCCCGCGACGCCGCGGAAACCGCCAACCGCAGCAAGGACAAGTACCTCGCTGCCGCCAGCCATGACCTGCTGCAACCGCTGAATGCCGCGCGGCTGCTGATCTCGACCTTGCGCGAAAGACCGCTGCCAGAAGCGGAAAAAGTGCTGGTGGAGCGTACCCATCAGGCGCTGGAGGGCGCTGAAGACCTGCTGACCGACCTGCTGGACATTTCCCGGCTCGACCAGGCGGCGGTCAAGCCGGACGTGGCGCTGTACCGCCTCGACGAGCTGTTCGGGCCACTGGTCTCGGAGTTCCGCACGGTGGCCGATGCGGCAGGCCTGAAGTTGCGTGCGCGCATTGCCGACTACGCCATCAGCACCGACCTGCGGCTGATGACGCGTATCCTGCGCAACTTTCTCAGCAACGCCTGCCGTTATACCGATGAGGGCAGGATTCTGCTGGGCGCCAGGCGCCGCGGCGATCACTTGCGCCTGGAGGTGTGGGATACCGGGCGGGGTATCGCGGCCGATCGGCTGCAGGCCATCTTCCTCGAGTTCAATCAACTGGACGTTGGCCGTGCCGCCGATCGCAAGGGCGTGGGCCTGGGGCTGGCGATCGTCGAGCGGATCGCCAAGATTCTCGGCTACCGCATCGAGGTGCGTTCGTGGCCGGGGCGTGGCTCGATGTTCAGCATCGACGTGCCGATCGGCGAAGCCATGCCGTTGCCTATCCACCAGGCCGCGCCGCAGCCTGGCGCCGGCAACCCGTTGCCGGGCCGCCGCCTGCTGGTACTGGACAACGAAGTGAGCATCCTCGAGAGCATGGGCGCGCTGCTCGGGCAGTGGGGCTGCGAAGTGGTTACCGCGACCGACCAGGCCGGGGCCTTGTTGGCCTTGCAAGGGCGGGCACCGGAATTGATCCTGGCGGATTTTCACCTGGACCACGGTGTTGTCGGCTGCGAGGTGGTCAGGCACTTGCGTGAACATTTCGGCGCCGCCATTCCTGCGGTGATCATCACTGCCGACCGCAGCGATCAGTGCCGACGCTCCTTGAACAAGCTCGGCGCGCCGTTGCTGAACAAGCCCGTCAAACCGGGGAAGTTGCGTGCGGTGTTGAGCCAGTTGCTGGGCTGAAGCCTCAACCCCATGGCCTTGCGCGTACCTCTGTAGGAGCAGCCTTGTGCTGCGAAGAGGCCCGTACTGATTATGCATATCTGTTGCTTGTACCGGCCTCTTCGCAGCACAAGGCTGCTCCTACAGGGGGGGGCCGCGCAGTGCCAGGTGGCTGTTCCTGAAATGGGACTCTGTATGGCCTTTCAATACAAGCGACTGGACAAGAATAACGCCGCTGTACTGCTGGTGGATCACAAGTCAGTTGTGTGCCGCCGGTGCCTTTGCCTCCAGCAGGGCGGTACCGAGCGTTTGGTGATAGTGCCCGGGGCCAAGCAGGCGCAAGATTCCGGCCTTTTCGAGCTTGCCAAGCACCTTGCCGTTGGCTTCGCACAGTTTCACAACGATCTGGCGTTCATGCAGTTGCTGGATCACTTCCTCCAGGGTCTGCAGCCCGGTGATATCCATGAAGGGCACCCGCTTCAGGCAAATTACCAGCAGTTCAGGGTCGGTATGCGTTTGTGACAGGGCGCGCTCGAAGGTTTCAGCGGCGCCAAAGAACAGCGGGCCTTCGATGGTGTACACCAGCACGCCGGGGGACAGCGATTTCTGGCCGTTGCTGTGCAGTTCATTGGCCAGTTCCTCTTCGACCACCTGCTGGACGTCGACGGACGATGCCATGCGGCGCATGAACTGAAGCATGGCGAGGATGACGCCGATATTCACGGCGATCACCAGGTCGCTGAACACCGTCAAGGTGAAGGTGACGAGCAGGATGGCGATGTCGGCTCGCGGTGCGCGCTGCAGCATGCGCTTGAAATGCTTCAGCTCGCTCATGTTGTAGGCGACGACGAACAGAATCGCCGCCAGTGCGCAGAGTGGAATGTTCGACGCCAGTGGCGCCAGGAACAGAATGATCAGTACCAGTGTCAGCGCATGGATGATGCCGGCCAACGGCCCGGTAGCACCATTGCGGATGTTGGTCGCTGTCCGGGCAATGGCACCTGTGGCGGCAAAGCCCCCGAACAGCGGCACTACCAGGTTGGCGACCCCTTGGCCGATCAATTCCTGGTTCGAGTCGTGCCTGGTCCCTGCCATGCCGTCGGCGACGACAGCCGAGAGCAATGATTCGATGGCCCCCAGCATGGCGATCGCAAATGCTGGCCCGATCAGTTCGATCACCCGCGCCAGGGAGACTTCGGGCCAGGTCAGTGACGGCAAACCTTGTGGGATCGCCCCGAAGGCGGTGCCGATGGTAGCCACACCGTCAAAATGGAACAGGGATTGGACGAGCGTCGCGAACACCATGGCTACCAGTGGCCCGGGCAGGCGTTTCAGCACGGGCAGCCTTGGTGCCAGGATCAGCAAAGCAAGGCTGCATGTCGCGAGCAGCGTCGTGGCAATGTGGAGGTCCGGCAGGGCTAGCAACAGATGCCACAGTTTTTCGTGGAAGTGCCCACCTTCGATTACGGGCAGGCCGAAGAAGTCACGCCATTGCCCAACCCAGATGATGATGCCGATGCCGGCGGTGAAACCCACGATCACCGGGTCGGGAATGAACTTGATGACTGCACCCAGGCGGGTAATGCCAAGCACCAGCAGTATGGCGCCAGCCATCATCGTGGCCAGTTGAAGGCCTTCCACTCCGTACTTCGCCGTCACCCCTGCGAGGATCACGATGAAGGCCCCGGTCGGTCCGGCGATCTGCAATCGACTGCCGCCCAGCAAGGAAACCAGCAGCCCGCCTATGATCGCCGTGTAGATGCCTTGCTCCGGCTTGACCCCGGAAGCGATGGCGAAGGCCATGGCGAGGGGCAGCGCAACAACCCCGACGATGAGGCCGGAGACAAGGTTGCGCATCCAGTGTTCACGCTTGAACAGGCCGGCGTTCCAGGCTTCGCGAACCGCGATCATTGCAGGCTCCTTGATAAGGTGCATGCACATAGTATTTAGCATGCCATGGGCCTGTTGTGCCTCTGAACGAACTGATCGAGCTGAACGAGGCGGAGCAGGGCAGGCGCGGCATCTGCACCCTCAAATGTGAAGGCGTTGTGCGGGTCCAGATTCACGATGTCTCGCACGCTTCCTTCCGACCGCCCGTGATGATCGGAATGTAGCTTGCCGGGCCTGACTGATGGCACTTCAGGCACGGTCACCTGCAAAGCGATAACTGCGAAACAGCAGGATAGAGCGTCCAAAGACACTTGCTAAGTTTGGATCCAGTTGTTGGTAAAACTTTCCATTCGGTCAAATTACAACAACTTAGCAAACTAACTAACTTGATTTAGTGTGCCGCCTGTCGGTCGTTTTGCTCGAGAAATGAACGATTTGGATGACACTGACTCCTATTTGCCAGCAGGTGCGTTCAATGTGATTGCACCTCGCGCCTTTCCCCAGAACTTATGGACGTTCAACCTCATCGGCATTGCAGGGATGCTCATGGGGCTTTTTTATTCCTGAATAGTGGAGTATTGCCATGCCCAACCGAGGCTCTTCGGGTGAGCCACCGCGTGTATTGA
This sequence comes from Pseudomonas sp. s4, assembly GCF_046764235.1. NCBI lineage: Bacteria > Pseudomonadati > Pseudomonadota > Gammaproteobacteria > Pseudomonadales > Pseudomonadaceae > Pseudomonas > Pseudomonas sp. s4. Next base: position 2,540,423 of record NZ_CP177209.1, read on the forward strand.
GTGACAATCTGCTTTTTCATTTAACGATTAGAATTTGGCTCTGTCGTTGCGATTAAATCGTTCGCACACCTATTTCAAAGCCATCTAGCGCTAACGCATTGCGTGGAGAAAATGTCGTGGAGATTAATACAATTATTAGCCTGTTCGGGCAGAAAGAATCCATGGAGCTGGTGCGGTTGTCTGTTATTTACGTTCATTTATTGGCCTGTTGCATTGCCATCGGCATGGTATTCGCCAGTGACGCCGAGATGGTCAGGAACTTGTTGAAAGGTCATAAAGAAGCCGGGCATGACAGTAAGCATATGACGAGCTTGCAGAAGTCCGTGGCCAATGCCCTGATATTCCTGTGGCTCACGGGTGCCGCAGTGATTGGAATTGACTACCTTGATAAAGGTATGAACTATTTTGCCAATCCTAAACTTCAAGCGAAGGTCATTATTGTCATGTTGCTGACCTTTAACGGCATGTTGTTGCATCGCTATGTATTGCCGGCCCTGCTCAAAGCAGGCAACTTGCTGGACCTTAACTTTGGCGTGCGGATGTTTGCGTTGTTCTCCGGCGCACTGTCGGGTGTGTCCTGGCTGTATGCGGCGATGCTGGGTGTTGGCCGCCCACTGGCCTGGAAATACTCGCTGACCGAGTTGCTGCTGGCTTATCCGGTACTGATCCTGCTGGGCTTTGCCATGATGGCTGCCCTGACCCAGTGGGCACGCAAACGCAGCCAGGCCGAACCGGCTCCAGCGCCTGTCTGGCGACTGGCAGGCATTCCTACCTGATTGCCTGAGTAACGCTTCGGTTGCGCCGCGAACCGGGAAACCTGGTTCGCGGCGAGCTCGTTTCATGCGCAGCCTCTGGGCGGTTCGACTGGCGGCATTGAATTTGAACGTCGCCCAATGGTGGGGCTCTTAATGCAAAGGACACCGTGAGGGTTCCATCATGAGCATTGAACGCAGCATCCCCGAGCTCGAAGCCTGGTACGCCCAATACGACGACATCAGTTACCGCCGTGAGTCGCCGGATGCCTACCACCATGAACTGCTACGCACGGCCGAGGCGCTGCGTGACGATGGTGCCATCGACTGGGACGACTGGCTGGCACTCAAGGCATTGGCCGATGACGCCCATGTGCGCGCCCTGGAAGATGCCGTGCAGGCCCATGTGAGCGACCCCGACGCATGAAAGCGCTTAAGATTGCCACGTTCAACATCAACGGCATTCGTAGCCGACTGCCGGCACTGCTGGCCTGGCTGGAGCGGGAAAGGCCTGACATTGCCTGCCTGCAGGAGCTCAAGGCGGCGGATCAGCAGTTTCCTCACCAGGCGCTGGAAGCGGCGGGGTACGGCAGCCTCTATCAAGGGCAGCCTTCGTGGAACGGTGTGGCCATTCTGTCGCGAGGCAGCGAACCACTGGAAGTACGGCGTGGCCTGCCTGGCATGGAGGACGACAACCAGAGCCGCTACCTCGAAGCCGCGGTGCACGGGGTGCTGGTGGCTTGCCTGTACCTGCCGAACGGCAACCCGCAACCGGGGCCGAAATTCGATTACAAGCTCCGCTGGTTCGAGGGCCTGATCGAGCATGTCAAAGGGCTGCATGACGGTGGCCATCCCGCGGTGCTGGCGGGCGATTTCAATGTGGTGCCAACCGATATGGATATCTACGACACGCGCTCCTGGATGAAGGACGCGCTGCTGCAGCCCGAATCACGTGCGTGCTACCAGAAACTGCTGAATCAAGGCTGGGTCGACGCCATTCGCCATCTGTATCCGGACGAGCGCATTTACACCTTCTGGGATTATTTCCGCAACCACTGGGCACGCAACGCCGGTTTACGTATCGACCACATGCTGCTCAACCCCGAGCTCGCGCCCTACCTGAAGCGGGCTGGTGTCGATGCCTGGGTGCGTAACGAACCCAAGGCCAGCGACCATGCGCCCGTCTGGATCGAGCTGGGCACGCGTCGCCGGCCATAGGGCAATTCGAGCGAACCTTCAACTACCGGAACCACCGCTGGAGCCCGAACCACCAGAGCCTCCGGTCCCGCTACCCGTCCCGGTGCCGCGTTCCGATCCACTGCGGTCACTACCGGATCGGTCGGTGGTGCCATCGCCACCGGTATTGTCAGTGTCATTGCCATCGGTTCCGCCGGAACCTGTCCCCATGGCATCCGCAGGCGTGCCGGAGCCGGTCGCTCCGCCTTGGTTGCTCATGTGCCCACTGTCATGCGGCTGCGTGCCAGGAGCACGCTGATCGTTCAGGTCGGTGGCTGCCAGCACCACAGGTGCGCTGACCCCCAGGCACAGCGCGAGCAGTAACGAATGAGGCCTCATGATCTTCATAGCGATACTCCGTTGCGGGTTGGTCACCTTCTGTTCGGCCTGCATCACCCACGGGCGTGCCGTGAAATCGACGGAATGCATGGAGCGCTGACATGCACGGGGGCGGGTTACCCCACGTGAATACTTTGAGGCCCGCGCTTCGATTCCTCTGGCAAGGCCGTGACCTTGATCGCGCGTACCGGTACGGCGAATTTTGCACCTACCTTCGAGAAGCGCTCGAGCAGGTGGAAATTGATCGCTTGCTGGATGTCCATGTACAGGTTGTAGCCCGGGTCCTTGACGATATACACGCACTCGAATTCCAGCGCCTCCTTGCCGAAGCCGCGCAGGTGGGCACGGTCGAAGCGTACCTGCTGTTGTGCCTTGATCGCTTCCTCGACGATGGCGGGTGCCTTTTTCACGGCCTCGGTTGACGTGTCGTACGACAGGCCGAACTCGAACACGATCCGTCGTTCCTGCAGGCGCTTGTAGTTCTGGATGGTGCTGCTGATCATGCTGGCATTGGCCATGACGATCTGCTCGCCGCCCAGGCTGCGGATGCGTGTGGTCTTCAGCCCCACGTGCTCCACCGTGCCGGCCAGCGGGCCGATGACGATGAAGTCGCCCACCTCGAACGGCTTGTCGACGGCGATGGACAACGAGGCGAACAGGTCGCCGAGGATGTTCTGCACGGCCAATGCAACAGCGATACCGCCTACCCCCAGGCTGGCGACGAAGGCGGTGATGTTCACGCCCAGGTTGGACAGCATCGCCAGCAGCACCACTGACCACAACAGTACCCGCGCACCCCATGCCGACAGCGTGGCCAGCGCGCTGCCCTGGTTCAAGCCGTCGGTGCGATGCCGGGCGAAGTAGCGACTCAGGCCCAGGCCGATGGCGCGGTTGGCCCACAGCCCGATCTGCAATGCCGCGACCACGAACCACAGGCTACCGACCCGGGTCAGCCAGCGCTCGGGCAGGTCGAGCATGCTCAGGCCCACCAGCAGCGAGGCAAGGAACAGCAGAAAATTGCTGGTCCCGGCGAGCACCTTGGCCAGCACCTGGCTTAGCGCGCCGTCATGCTCGGACCAGCGCCTGACCCGATGCAGCATGAAACTGATGGCCGCCCGCGCCACGACGAATGTCAGCAGCGCTACCGTCAGTGCCAGCAACAAATTGAGAACGGAAACTCCGAACAGTGTGGTATCGGTGAACAAGGCGATGATGCGATCACTCATGAGACACTTGCCTCCTTCCATAGGATTGGGTGACTGGTGGAGCGGCATTGCCGGCGAAGCAGGCAATGCCGCTCGCCAGGTGAGCCTCAGCCGTCGGACTGCTCCTCTGGCGGCACCTGGCCTTCGGGCCAGTCGGGTGCTTCCTTCTCCTGTTCCTGTTCCTGTTCCTGTTCAGGCACAGGCTCGCCCGGGTTGTGGGGTACTTCGTCCACGTACGGGTCGGGTTGGTTGGGGTCGATCATGGTCTGGCTCCTCGCCGTTGGGCTTTCAGGCATGTGTCCGGGCGTTCAGCCCGACTCCACGGCAGTGTTTTTCTTCCAGCCCCGCAGGTTCATGGCGCACAGGCAACCCTGCAGGATGATCAGCGCCCAGGCTTGCGCCTGCCACCCCCAGGCGGCCCACAGCACGTTGCTGGCAATGAAGCAGCAGAAACCCAGCTTGCGCCGGCCTGGGCGCCGTGAGCCGATGCACCACGCAGCAAGTACCGTCAGGGCCATGGCAGGCCATTCAAGAAAGTCGATCCAGGCTTCCATCACGCAGCACGCTGTTCGCCCTTGAGCAGTTTTTTCTGCGCTTCCATGGCCTGGCCGAGCTCATCCAGTTGCTGCTTGCCCAGCAACTTGCGGGCGGTCGGAAACAGCTCGCTTTCTTCTTCCTCGATATGGTGTTCCAGCAGTTCCTTCATCACTTTGACCCGCCCGGCGAACTCGACGGTGCCGGTTTCGGTTTGCAGCAGGTCCGGCAGCACCAGTGAGTCCACGGTGCGGTGTTCCTCCTTGGCTTCGTAGTACATCTTCGCTTCTTCCTTGCCGCCGGCCTGCTTGATGGCCGGGTACAGGATTTCTTCTTCCAGGGCGGTATGGATGCTTACCTCCTGCTTGATGCGTTCGAGCAACTCGGCGCGCTTTTTCACCGCGCGCTCAGTGGTGGAGGAGAGTTCCTCCAGCAGCTTCTTCACCAGCTCATGGTCCTGGATCAGCAAATCGATAGCGTTCATGCGACACCTCTTCGGGGCTGAAAAATTCACGATTGCCTTCGATGGAGTAGGGGCCGCGCGCCAAGGTTCAAAGCGGATGATCAGCGTACTGCTGTCGCGAAAGGCGGCTCTCACCGGAATCCGTGCAGGTTGCGCCGGCCAGGCAGGGTCACTCCTGCGGAATGAAAATGCACTGCGCTGCCTGGGCCGGCGCTGACAACACCTTCGAGAGTGCCGACATGTTCGCTGCGCAGGGTCAGGTATGAGCGGACCGTTGCCGAACAGCCCGGCCAGGCCCAGCAGCACCACCAGCACCAGCGCGTACCATCCGACCCGTTCGAATCGCCAGACCCGCTGCTGCATGCGCATGTCATCCTCGACGGGGTAATGCCTTGAAGCCAGCTCGTCTTCGTCCATGCTCGCAGCCTCTCACGCAGCCCCTTACGTTGCCCCTCAGGCGCGCTCACCGCGCAGCCAGCGTTGGTGGTAATGGGCCAGGTGCGACAACCCGTACAGCGCGCCCTGGCGGATTACATCCGCGCGCTCGCCAAAAAAGCGCTGGCTGCGTGTGAATACCGCCAAAGGCTCGCCGGCAAAGGCCCAGGCAAAGCACACAGTGCCCGGGGCGATGCCATCCTGCGGCTGTGGCCCGGCGACTCCCGTGCTGGCGATGGCGACGGTGGCGTCGCTGTCTTTCAATGCGCCGAGGGCCATCTCCCAGGCTACCGCCTCGCTGGTCAGGCCGTAGCGTTCGATAGTCTGTGGGCTGACGCCGAGCAGGCGTTTCTTGGCGCTTGGCGAGTACACCACGTAGCCGCTTTCCAGAACCTCGCCGGTCCCCGGCACTGCTGCCAACAGCGCAACCATGGCACCGGCCGTGCAGGATTCTGCGGTGGTCAGTACCAGCTTGTGGGCTTTGAGGTAATCAAGGGCCTCGAGTACGGGGTCGGTCGTCATGGCCGGTCACTCGTGCGTTGTTTTCTTGTGGACGTGTTTCCTGCGGGATTGGTTCATTGCTTGGGTGCCACCCATCAATGCTGGGGAAAGCTTCCTGAACTTTGTTCCGTTTGCCGGCTTCCTCTGGGTAGGAGGGCGGCGGTGCGGACCTCGCGCTGCTGCCGGAACAACAGAGGAGAAGCGATCATGACCGAGCCTGTGACGTATTTCTGGATCGCTGTTGCGGCGATCATCGTGTTGCTCGATCTGTGGGCCATCGTCAGTGTCTTCCGCAGTGACAAGAGCGACATGACGAAGGCGATGTGGGCACTGTTGCTGTTGGTGCTGCCCGTTGTCGGCCTGGCTATCTGGGGCGTTTTCGGGCCGCGTGGGATCAAACGCGGTACCGGGCCGTCGTCGCCTGAACACAGCAAGGGGTAGGAGGGGACATGAAGAAAGGATCGGAGGCACCTCGCAGCGGAACCCAAGGTGAAGAGGAACGGGACAATGATGCGCAGCGTCCTGATGGTTCGACTGGCACGTCCCATGATTCCACTGCGCAGAAAACAGCTCGTGAGGAAACGCAACGCAAGCGTTGATCGGGTCGGCTGGAAGAACTGAATTCGCAAGCGGTCCGCGTAACCTGTGGGAGCGGCTTTAGGCGCGAAGAATCCGACGCGGTGCATGGCACCGGCTGCGCCGGTGTTCGCGGCTAAAGCCACTCCCACAGGTCCCTGCTAATGGTCAGGTCCCAATGTACCGGCAGCAGCGCCCGGCACGAGGATGACCTTGCGGCAGTCGTCCTGTTTCTGGTCGAACAGCCTGTAACCCAAAGCCGCTTCTTCCAGGGCCAGGCGATGGGTGACGATGAGTTCCGGCTCCAGGCGCCCGGCCTCGATATGTTCGAGCAGTTCAGGAAGGAACTTCTGCACGTGGGTCTGGCCCATCTTGAACGTCAGGCCCTTGTCGAAGGCATCACCAAACATGAAGGCGTGGATAAAGCCCGCATAGACCCCAGGCACGCTGACCACGCCGCCCCGGCGCACCGCGGCGATACTCTGGCGTAGCGCCTTGCCGCTGCTGCCCTCTATCTTCAGAGTGGTCAGTACCGTTTCGGTGGTACTGCCCTTGGCCTCGAAACCGACCGCATCGATGACGGCGTCCACGCCGCGCATGCCGGGGGTCAGGCGGATGATGCTGTCGGCCGGGTCGTCATCCTGCTCGAAGTTGATCGGCACCACGCCGTAGGCATCGCGGGCAAACGCCAGGCGGTAGTCATTGTCGTCGACCATGAAGATCGTCTGGGCGCCCAGCATGCGCGCGCAGGCTGCGCTCAGCAGGCCGACCGGCCCGGCGCCATAAATCGCAACTGTCGAGCCTGAGCCGACCTGCGCATTGGTGACGGCTTGCCAGGCTGTGGGCAGGATATCCGAGAGGAACAGCACCTTGTCGTCCGGCAGGGCAGTAGGCACCTTGAACGGGCCGACGTTGGCCTTGGGCACCCGCACGAAATCCGCCTGGCCACCTGGCACGCCGCCATACAGATGGCTATAGCCGAATAGCGCCGCCCCTGGCGGGATGCCTTTCTTGTTGATGATTGCACCACGGCCGGTGTTGGTCGTTTCGCAAGCGGCGAACTGGTCGAGTTGGCAGAAGAAACAGCTGCCGCAGGCGATCACGAAGGGAATCACCACGCGGTCACCGACCTGCAGGTTGGTCACCCCGCGGCCGGTATCCTCGACGATACCCATGAACTCGTGGCCGAAGATATCCCCCGGCTCGGTCTGTGGAATCTTGCCATGGTAGAGGTGCAGGTCGGAGCCGCAGATGGCGGTAGCGGTGACCCGGAGGATTATATCGTCCTCGTCCTGGATGAGTGGGTCGGGGACATTGTCGACCCTGACGTCCTGGGTTCCGTGGTAAGTCAATGCTCTCATTGTTTCATCTCCTGCAGAGGCGGGGCCGGATGGTCTATGCAGGGGAAGCCAAGGAGGGAGGTAAAGTTCAGGTGGAATCATCCATCGGTAATTTTCAGTGCTACTGGCCCCACCAACATCATGAAGAACTGTCGTTGGGGGGACATGGCATCAGGTGAAACCGGCGACCGGAGGAAACTTTAGTTGCCCTGCCAGGCTCAACCGTGCTCAAGCCGAGCGTAAAACCATGAACAAGAATCCAGCATTGCAAACAAGCTTTGCCCCTTCGGCCACGCCACGCCAAGCTGCGGGCTTGCTGACATCGGCCACGTTGCTGATGCTTGCCTCGGGGGTTGCGCCGGTTGATCGTGCGGATTGGTGGCTCGAAAACGTTTTGCCGCTGGCACTCCTGCTCACCTTGGCTGCGACCAGCCATTATTGGCGCTTTTCTCGGCATGCTTACCTGGCAATCGTGGTGATGCTGGCGATTCACGAGCTAGGAGCGCATTTTACCTATGCCAAAGTCCCCTATGACGCTTGGCTGCGTGCGCTTACCGACCACTCTCTGAATGCCTGGGTGGGCTGGCAGCGCAACCAGTTCGATCGTCTGGTGCATCTGAGTTACGGCCTTTTGTTCGTCCTGCCGATCAGGGAGCTGCTCCAGCGCCAGGCCCTGTTGCGAGGCGGCTGGTTGGCGTTGTGTACTGTTTCCTTCGTCCTCGCTACATCGGCGCTGTACGAGCTGCTGGAGTGGATAGGTGGCCAATACCTGGGTGATGACCAGGCACAAGCCTTTGTCGCGACCCAGCAAGACCCTTGGGATGCACAAAAGGACATGGCCCTGGCTTTGCTCGGTGCACTTGTCACCTTGTTCATCCAGTGGCTTGGGTCACGCAAGCTTTGGGGCACAAAGGTAGTGTGTCTGGAGGACAGGCACGGCTGAAGGGGCAGGACTTATCGCTGTGTAGGAGCGGCCTTGTGTCGCGAAAGGGCTGCGAAGCAGCCCCAGGGTTTCTGCGTAGACGCATAAGTTGCTGGGGCTGCTTCCGCAGCCCTTTCGCGACACAAGGCCGCTCCAGGTAGCATCCAGCGCGATCAGAATTTCAAAAGGTCTCTCCATCACTGGAAAGGCCTCTCGCAATCAGCCTGTGACTATCGAAAATCCCTTAAGTTTCCATCGGGAAAACAATAACTTGGAGAATTTTTCCAAGTCGTGTCACTCGTCGGATTTCCATTGTAAGCCCCTGTCCAGAGCCTCAGGATCGCCTCCGTATCCCTCTGAGGCTTTCACAAATGAAGTACTCCTCGATTCTGTTGTTGTCACTTGGCCTGCTGAGCGGCGTTGCGTCGGCAGGCGGCAATACCGAAGCAGGTATAGGTGGCGCATTGGGTGGAGTATTGGGCTCGGTAGTCGGCCAGTCGATCGGCGGCAGCACCGGCTCGGCAATCGGCGCCGGCCTGGGTGGTGCGGCCGGTGGTGCGGTGGGTGCCGACAAGCACAGCCGTGGCGAGGCGGCCATTGGCGGCGCACTGGGTGCAGCTGGCGGCAACGTGGTGGGTCGCAAGATGGGCGGCACCACTGGCAGCATGATCGGCGCAGCAGCCGGTGGCGGTGTGGGTGGTGCCTTGGGCAACCACATGGGCCGGGAATACGATGACGAGAGCGGGCATCGCTACCGTGATTATGACGACGATGACGACGACCGGGGCTGGCGCCGTCACCGCCACGACCGTGGCCATCATTATGGCTGGCGCAACAAACATCGCTACGACGATTGATCCCCGCGTTACAGGCCCATCGCCGGGGGCTGGACGCAGCTGTCTCTCGGCTAGGTATCATGCGTGCTCTGCTGTAGCCACTCCCTCGGGCTTGCACCCACCTTGCGGCGAAAGGTGCGGGCCAACGCAGACGGGCTTTCGTAGCCGACCTCATCGGCAATCAGGGCGATGGGGCGGCCTTCGCGCAGCCGTTTCTGGGCAAGGCTGATTCGCCAGTTCGCCAGGTAATCGGCAGGGGTGATGCCCACGGTCTCGCGAAAGTGCGCAGCAAAGCTCGCGCGCGACATGCCTGAGCGGTCAGCCAACTCTGCCACGGTCCAATTGTGCTGTGGCTCGTTATGGATACCCACGAGCGCACGGGACAGCTGTGCATTGGCCAGCCCGGCCATCATCCCCGAAGCAATGCTGCGGCTGGCGATCAGATGGCGAAGTAGCTGAATCACCATCAACTCGAACAGCCGATTGAGAATGACATCCCGTCCACACTCGTCGCCGAAGGCTTCTTCGAACAGCCATTCGAGGGTGCCATCGAGGCCCTGCAATTCGCGCAACGGCTTGATGATGAAGTCCGGCAAGGCCTGGGTCAGCGGATTGTTGGCGCCACCATCGAACTGCAAGGTGGCGCACACCAACTCCGCTTCGTCTGCTTCGATCGCCAGCAACTGATGCTCCTGCGGACGTACCGCAAGTATCAGGCTTGGCTCCGCCAGCTCCATGAGCTGACCACGTTTGTCACTGAAGGTCAGGCGACCCGAACGAAGCAGGTGCGCGTGGCCGGAACTTTGCTGCCCATGAAAGCGGGTCGTTCCACAAAAACCACCGTGGTGGAAGGTAGACGCATGCAGGTTGAAGTGCTTGAGCAGTGTCGATAGTCGGTCCATGGGGCGCTCAGGTTTGGACGATCGGTTGCATAGATTCGACGATCTGAAGCCGAAAGGATAGTCGTCTTCCCTAGTATTGACTCCAGGCTTGATCGACAAGCTGGTTAATCACCCTACTGGAGAAACTACCATGACTCGTATCGCTGCTCTCTCGCTGGACCAGGCCCCTGCTGGCTCGCGCACTGCCCTTGAAGGCATTCAGAAAGGCCTTGGTTTCATACCCAACGCCTTCAAGACCCTGGCTCACTCCCCAGCCGCTCTCAATGGATACCTGGGCCTCGCCCAGGCTCTGGGCAAGAGCTCACTGAGCGCCGCGGAGCGTGAAGTGGTTGCGCTTGCCACCTCGGAAATCAATGGTTGCGACTATTGCCTGGCCGCACACAGCTTTTTTGGTGCCAAAGCCGGCTTGAGCGATGAGGCCATTAGCCAGGCGCGTAGTGGCACGCTCAGCGCGGTCGCCGCGCTGGCGCATCAGATCACCGAAAGCCGCGGCCAATTGAATGACGATCAGGTCGCCGCAGCACGCGAGGCTGGTCTCAGCGATGGCAAGATCGTGGAGGTGGTGGCACAGGTCACGCTGTTGACCCTGACCAACTACCTGAACAACATCGCCACCACCGATATCGACTTCCCGCCGTTGGCACACTAGGAGGGCAACCGACATGAACCAGGTGACAATCTATACCACCCAACACTGCCCTTACTGCGTGAGCGCCAAGCGACTGCTGGCGCACAAGGGGGTCAGTGCCGTGGAAATCGATATCGAGGCTTCGCCGAACCATCTGGCCGAGATGCTGCTGCGATCCAGGCGCAGGACCGTGCCGCAGGTCTTTGTGGGGAGTGTCCATGTGGGAGGTTTTGATGATCTGAAACGCCACGATCAAAAGGGCGAGCTCGAAGCACTGCTCAGTGCCTGAAGGGCTGATTCAGCGATATTTGCCTTTGGCCGTTAGCCGCCCTTGGCAAGGGCAGCTAACGGTTCAAAGCGGTCACTTGCGATCCCTGTTTCACCGACGCTTCGTTGCACTCGTCGATGATCAGCACTGAGCCGCAGCAACCTGCTTGCGTTCACCCATGGGAGAGACGCCGAAGAAACGGCTGTAGCATTTGGAGAAATGCGCCGGCGAAACGAAACCACAGGCAAGGGCGATATCCCGTACTTGTGATTCGCTGTGCAGTAACAGTTGTCGGGCGCGCGACAGGCGTAATTCAAGGTAGTACTGGCTAGGGGTACTTTGCAGGTGCTTGTGGAACAGGCGCTCCAACTGCCGAACTGAGATGTCGTTCAACTGCGCCAGTTCCTCCAGGGTCACAGGGTCTTCGAGATTGGCCTCCATGATGCTGACTACCTGGCTGAGCTTGGGTTGGGACGTCCCTAGCCGCTGTCGCAGGGGCACGCGCTGGCGTTCCTGCGAACTGCGAACGCGGTCGCACAACAGCAATTCGGCCGCATGTTCGGCAATCTCTCGCCCGCCGGGTTCGCGTGCGATCAGTTGCAGGCACATGTCCATTGATGCCACCCCACCCGAGCTGGTGTACCGGTCACGGTCAAGTTCAAACAACTGGCTGGAAATGATGATCCCGGGAAAGCGCTCTTTCAGCGCTTCGATATCTTCCCAGTGGATGGTGCAACGGTAACCCGTGAGCAGATTGGCACGCGCCAACAAATGGCTACCCGTGCAAATGCCACCCAATGCCACTTGGTCATGGGCGAGCTTGCGCAGCCAGTTCAGGATGGCGCGGGTATTGTGGTCGGAGACGATGGGGTTTGGCCCTACCACAAACAGCATGTCCAGCTTGGGCGCATCCTTGATGGTGTATTCAGGCAGGATGCGCATGCCGTTGCTGGCGCTCACCGGCTCCATGTCGGCGGCGATGATCAGTGTCTGGAACATGGCCCTGCGCGCAGCAAGGTTAGCCATGCGCAAGGTCTCCACCGCAGAGGCGAACCCGATGGTGGTGAAATTGGGGATCACCAGAAACCCGACGATCTTGGGTGTGGGGGCATCGACAGGGTAACCCGTGGCCAGCGGGGAGGATCTCGGCGTAGCCATCAATACGACTCCTACAATGCAAGATGACGTGTTCAGCGCCTGTCTCCCGATACAGGCAATTTTTTGTGTAAAAGGGCTCCAAGCCTGCGGCGGCATACTACACGCAGCAATCAGGCTACAGGGTGCGCACTGGCCGATATTCGCCCCCTGTTTTCAGTTTGACGCAAAAAGGCGACACCCTGCGAACGCATAGCCTTCGCAGGGCGAAGCGGCTGAGCCAGCCTCAGGCCGATTTGGTTGCGACACGGGGCAGTGGGCGCTTCCTGGGCGAGAAGATCGAACTCATGCACACGATGGCAATTGCCAGCGCGCCGGTTGTCATTACTTCCATGCGGTGGCCGGGCATGATCAGCATCATTGCCAGAATCCCGATGATGGAGGCGACGACCAAGTAGCTCAGCCAGGGGAACAACCACATCTTGAAGGCCATGACCTCACCTCGACGAGCCATCTGCTTGCGCAGGATCAGTTGCGATACCGCGATGGCCAGGTAGACCAGCAGTGCCACGGCACCGGAACTCGCCAGCAGGAAGGAGAACACCTCGTCCGGCGCAAAGTAGTTCAACGCGGTGGTAAGGAAGCCTACAGCGGTGCTGGCCATGACCGCGACGAATGGCACACCGGCCGATGAGGTGCGCTGGAGAACGGCAGGGCCGTCGCCACGTCTGCTCAGCGAGTAGACCATGCGCGATGCGGTGTAGATTGCCGAGTTGAGGCAGCTGGCCACGGCAATCAGCACGACGACATCCACGATCATCTTGGCGTGAGGGATGTTCATCAGCTCAAGGGCCCTCTGATAGGAGCCGACCTGCACCAGCATGGGGTCGTTCCAGGGCACGATCGAGACGATCAGGAACACCGAGACGATGTAGAAGATGCCCATGCGCCACACGACCGAGTTGGTAGCGCGGGTGATCTGTCTGGAGGGGTTCTTGGATTCTGCGGCGGCGATGGTGACGATTTCGGTGCCCATGAAACTGAACACCGTGGTCAGCATGGCGCCAATCACCGCTGCCATGCCGTTGGGCATGAAACCGCCGAAGTCGTTGCTCAGCTTGGCCACGCCACTGACGCTGAGGTTTGGCACCACGCCGGTCAGGGCCAGCGCACCCAAGGCGATGAAGGCCAGTACGGCGATGACCTTGAGCATGGCGAACCAGAACTCGAACTCCCCGTAGCGCGCAACGCTGAACAAGTTGGTCAAGGTGAGCAGGGCAGTAACGGCCAGTGCGAATTCCCAGGTTTCGATCGCGGGGAACCAGGCATGCAGGATTGCCGCTGCGGCAATTGCCTCGATGGGAATGACCAGCACCCAGAACCACCAGTACAACCATCCAATGGTAAAACCGGCCGAACGACCCATTGCGCGTTCGGCATAGGTGGAAAACGAACCGGTATCAGGGGAAGCAACTGCCATTTCACCGAGCATGCGCATGACCAGCACAACCAGTGTGCCGGACATGATGTAGGCCAGGATGGCCGCTGGGCCGGCCGCTGCAATTGCATGCCCCGATCCGATGAAAAGGCCGGCACCGATAGCGCCGGCTATCGAGAGCATGGTGACGTGGCGCTGCTTGAGGCCGGGGGCCAGAGTTGAATGGCTGGACATTATCATTACCCTTGTTGTTATAGATGGCGGGTTAACAGCTAATGCGAATCGTGCTCTGGTAGATCAATGCGGTGTTGCGGCGCTTAACTGAATGCCTCGCGGACAGCGTTGCTGATGCCTTCGGTGCAGACACGCAGAATCAGTTCGCCTTTCTCGCGGCTGGCGCCTTTTGGCGATGACAAGGTTCCACACGCCGGCGTGCGCTCGGCAATGATCGGGAACACATCGTAGGGGGGGAAGGTGGCTGGCGGATGATCGATGGCACGGGCCAGGTCGACTTTCTCGGGGTGCAGGGCCAGCATCAACGAAGTCTCGAAGACGCCACCGTGTTCAATGTCCCAGCCGAGGAATCCGTCAGGGTAGAGTTCCTGGATGACCTCAGGTGCATTGACGAAGTCCCAGTAGGACAGGACCACGACCTTGAAATCGGTGATGCCGGCATAACGGAGTTCGCGCAGCGCCAGGTCGATGCCTTCCACGATGAACATGGAGTTCTCGTAGTGCCCGTTCATCATCACCAGCTGACGCGCGCCGTGCCGGGCCAGCTCCCTGATGATGTCCTGGATGGTATGTGTCAGTGTTGCGCCATCCAGGCTGGTGGTGCCGGGAAAGTGGTTTCCGCCGCCCGATTTTTGCTGCGACTTGTAGCCGTAGGCCAATGCGGGGAGCACCAGGCCGTCGACATTGCGCGCTACGGCCTTGCACAGCGCGGTCGGTAGCAGTACATCCACTTCCATGCACATGTGGTGGCCGTGTTGCTCCAGGGCGCCTACAGGCAAGAATATCGGGCTGCCGGATGCAACACGCCGGGCGTACTCGGGCCAGGTGAGTTCGCCAATTACAACGCTATCGTTCATCGGGTGGTCTCTCTATGTTCTTGTAATTGCAAAAGCTCGTCCGGTTTGCAGCAGTAGCAGATGTCCCAATTTGATCAGATCGCCATCGGCTGGAATTGTCAGTTTCCGACCTGGAATTGACAAAAGCTGCCGTGGCTCTATCCCGTAGGTCACGGCATGCGTTGATTCACGAGTTCAGGGGCGGCGGAAACGTTCATGTCGGACGAACTGATTTGCTTGCCCATTCTGCCTGGCAATTAGGGGTCGAAATCTGACATATCTGGCCAATCAACTACCGGGACAATATTACTGTTCGCAGTAGACGCTGCGTGGGTAAAGTTGGAGGTAGTACATGCAGCAATTGACCGAAGTGGGCCAGCCATTGGCAAGCACAGTGCGCATTGGTTTCCTGTTGAGTGAAGGATTTGATTTCTATGCGTTGGCCGCCGCATTGGAGCCGTTGCGCATCGCCAATGAAATTGCCCGGTGCGAAGTGTGCCAGTGGCAGATCATCAGCCTTGGCGGCCGGCCGTTGAGGGCCAGCAACGGCATTTCCACGGCCACCGTGGAACTGAGCCAGGCAAAACCGCTGGATATACTCATTGTCTGCCCGGGTGATGAAATGCGTTCACGCACAGGCACCCAGCATCTGCGCCACCGTGTATCGGGGCCGAAGGTGCGGTGTGCGGCAAAACAGATGACGTGGTGGTTGCCCACCGTTGACGATCACGCAGACCTGCCTGTCGGCCAGATCAAATGTGTGCATGCACCGGCCAGTGTTTCGGAACAGGTCAAGAAGACCCTGGCTTTGTTCCCGCCGTCTACATCCCACCTGCTTGGAGTCAGCGAACTGGCAACGCTGATCGGCGTTTCGCGGCAGCTTCTCGAGCGCTTGTTCGCGCACCGACCCCACTGAATCCTCACTATCGGTTGATTGCGCTGGCGCCTCGGATTCTGCGTCGCCTTTGCGGTGTTTGGCCTCGTTTACATGGCGACGGATCTGGTCATTTACGGGTCGGGTTCGCGCAAAAAAACATTCGGCTTATCTGGTCGAATGGTCACCAGTGGCACCGATAAACAAGTTTCTCCGCTGTTAACTACAAGGAATAAAAAACATGCAAATGCCAAAAACCATTCAGATCAAGAACGGCGAAAAAGTCAAACCGACGTTCTCGCAACAGGAATATGCCAACCGTCAGTCCAAGTTGCGCACTTACCTGGCACAAAACAATATCGATGCTGCGGTCTTTACCTCCTACCACAATATCAACTACTACAGCGACTTCCTGTACTGCTCGTTTGGCCGCCCCTATGCACTGGTTGTCACTCAGGAAGCCGTCGTGTCGATCAGTGCCAACATCGATGGTGGCCAGCCATGGCGCCGTACGGTCGGTACCGACAACATCATCTACACCGACTGGCAGCGTGATAACTATTTCGTCGCGATTCAGCAGGCACTGCCCAAGGCCGGGCGCATCGGCATCGAGTTCGACCACCTGAACCTGATGAACCGGGACAAACTGGCCAGCCGTTACCCGCAGGCCGAGCTGGTGGACATCGCCGCGCCGTGCATGCGCATGCGCATGATCAAGTCGGCTGAAGAACACGCGATCATCCGCCAGGGCGCCCGGGTAGCCGACATCGGTGGCGCTGCGGTGGTGGAGGCCCTGCGTGACCAGGTACCTGAGTACGAAGTGGCATTGCACGCTACCCAGGCGATGGTGCGTGAGATCGCCCGCACCTACCCGGACTCCGAGCTGATGGATACCTGGACCTGGTTCCAGTCGGGCATCAATACCGACGGCGCCCACAACCCGGTGACCTCGCGCAAGGTCAACAAGGGCGACATCCTCAGCCTCAACTGCTTCCCGATGATCGCGGGTTACTACACCGCACTGGA
Organism: Pseudomonas sp. s4; assembly: GCF_046764235.1. Classification (NCBI taxonomy): domain Bacteria; kingdom Pseudomonadati; phylum Pseudomonadota; class Gammaproteobacteria; order Pseudomonadales; family Pseudomonadaceae; genus Pseudomonas; species Pseudomonas sp. s4. Next base: position 2,556,863 of record NZ_CP177209.1, read on the forward strand.
GCGTACGCTTTTCCTGGACCACTGTTCCGATGAGCACCTGCGCCTGTGGGAGGTCAACGTCAAGGTGCATGAGGCTGGCCTTGAACTGGTCAAGCCCGGCATGCGTTGCAGCGACATCGCGCTGCAGCTGAACGAGATCTTCCTGGAGCACGATCTGCTGCAATACCGTACGTTCGGTTACGGCCACTCGTTCGGTACGCTTAGCCATTACTATGGTCGCGAGGCAGGCCTGGAGTTGCGTGAGGACATCGACACCGTACTCGAGCCGGGTATGGTGGTGTCGATCGAGCCGATGATCATGCTGCCCGAAGGCCTGCCGGGAGCTGGCGGTTACCGTGAACACGACATCCTGATCGTCAATGAGCACGGCAGTGAAAACATCACCAAGTTCCCGTACGGTCCGGAACACAACATCATCAAAAAGTGACTGAACCCGCCGCACAGTCACCCTGTGCGGCTTTCTCCCTGCACCGGCGATTTGCGCGGTGCGCCTGAAGGCGTGAACCGCGGTTGACTGAGTTACGCCGGATATAACTGCTCCTCTATCGAAACCGTGAGTGATGAAGTCTCTGCACCGGTGTGGAGGGTGGTATCCGTTTCGATCAGCATGACCGCACATTCTTCCTCGGCAATCGGCCGGTGTCGCATTTGCTTTGGAATCACGCAGAATTCTCCTGCGTTCAGGACAATGGTGCGGCTTTCGAGCTCGATGCGAAGCGTGCCAGAGACCACCGTAAACATTTCGTCTTCATGTTCATGGGCATGCCAGACGAACGCGCCTTTCAATTTCGCAATCTTGATGAAATGGTTGTTGACGCGGCCGATGACCTTGGGCTTCCAGTATCCGGTCAGCGTATCCAGTTCATGTTGCAGGTTGATGCTGTCTACCGTGTTGATCATGCGCGTACTCCCTTCTGCAAGTCAGTCTGAGGCTTGCAATCTAGAGCGGCGCGTGGCTTTTGCGTATCGACGAATTACAATACCGGTATTAACACTGCTAATGGCCTGGCATGAACAAGAACCACACCCTTGATCTGGCGCTGCTCAGGGCCTTTGTCGAAGTGGCGGATACCGGAAGCATGAGTGTTGCATCGGTAGGGCTGCACCTGACACAAGGGGCTGTCAGCCAGCGAATCAAGCGACTGGAGGCATTTCTCGGCTGCCCATTGCTGATGCGTGACACTCAAGGCAGTAGCCTGACCTGGCAGGGGAGGTCGTTGTTGCCCGACGCTCGTCGCCTGCTGCGGATGCATGATGCATTTTGCGCCAGTGTCGGGGCCAGGGAATCAGACGCCCCGGTGCGTCTCGGGCTCCCGTTCGATATGGCCGGCGCGCCGCTTGCTCCCGTGCTGAAGGCGTTCGGTGATGCCTTCCCCAAGGCCGAGGTAAAGATCTTCAGTGCTTCGTCCGTGGACCTCGACCAGGTGTTCGCCACGGGCGAACTCGATCTGGTGCTCAGCCAAGGCCCGGTTGATGTCGAGTTGGGCGAACGCCTGGCTGTTGATCAGCTGGTGTGGCTGGGCAACGAGACTGCATCGGCACGGCGCCCATTGGCTCTGTGCTTGCTGACGGCGAATTGCGCCTTTCGCGACACCGTTTTCCGGTGTCTTGGCGAAGCAGGTATCGTGGCAAAGGTGGTATTTGAAAATGCGTCGGTCGATACCACGTTGACCATGGTTCGCAACGGGCTGGCGGTTACGCCATGGCTGCAAAGTCTCGTTCCTGAAGATATCAGCCTGGCTGCCCCCGAATGTGGGTTACCGACACTGCCCGCGTTCGCCGTGCGGTTGCAGACGGTCGAGGATGCCAGTCGTTCCGTTTCTGGCCTCGCGGACATTATCCGGGAACATTTCAAGCGCTGAGACGGCTGCGTTTCTCATCACTGCGAAGCCGGTCCAAAATGAGCAGGGCCAGATTGTTTGTTGACGTTGCTCCACGCCTGTGTACCCGACTGACGCAGGCCTACGGCTCTTGCGCAAGACCGTGCAGGTGCTCGCGCAGAAAGTCGATGAAGGCCATCGCCCGTGCCGAATGTCGCCGCTCGCGGCTGAACACCGCGCTGACGGGCAGTGCCGTGGCTTTGTAATCGTCAAGCACGCTTAGCACGCTGCCGCGTTCAACGTCTGCTTTGAAAAGCCATTGTGGGGAGAGGGAGATGCCCAAACCGCACAGCACCATTTCCCGAATGGCCTCGCTGCTGTTGCTGGTGACGTTGCCTGTGATGGCGATATCGAACGCGTCCGACCTCCGTGTGAAGCGCCAGCGATCGTAATGCTCCAGCAACGTGAAGCCGATGCAGTTGTGGTTTGCCAGTTCGCCAGGCTCCAGTGGCAGGCCGTGGCGTTCCAGATAGGCAGGCGAGGCGTATACCTGCCGCAGGGTGTTGCCGAGCGGTATCGCCACCAGGCCCTCGTTTTTCACTACGCCTATCCGGATCGCCACATCTATGTTCTCCATGAGCAGGTCTTCGTTGTGATCGTTCAGCCGGAGGTCAATCCGTACATCGGGATAGCGCTGCAGAAAAGTCCCGATCAGAGGCGCTATGCACAAGCGTCCGTAGCTGACCGGTGCGGCGACGCGCAGGGGGCCCGCTATCTGCTCCTGGCCACTGGCAAAGCTGCGTGTGGCACTTTCCAGTTGACCGAGAATTTCCTGGCAGTGGCGGTAGAAACGTTGCCCTTGGTCGGTCAGCGCCAGGTGGCGGGTGCTGCGGGCGAATACTGGCCCGCCCAGGTATTGCTCCAGCGCACGGACCTGCTTGCTGATTGCCGGCTGCCCCATGTTCAGCTCCCGGGCCACTGCCGAGAAAGACCCACGCTCCACGACGCGTACGAAGATGCGCATGCTGTCGAACAGATCCATTGCCACCTGGCCTCTACTGGGAATGAGTAATATGCGAATTCAGCTTCTTATCGGAATGGGTGAGAGGGCGCAACCTGTATGCATCCACTGAACAGAGGTATCCGTCATGAGTCAGACCATGCTTGCCGCCATCGCCGAGTCCGCCCAAGCCCCACTGGTCGTTCGCCGCATTCCTCGCCCGGTTCCCGCTAGAGGCCAGGTCCTTGTCAGCGTTCACGCCGCTGGAGTAAACCCGCTCGATACCAAGATTGCCTCTGGTGCAGGGGCGCACGCCCGTCAGGCGCTGCCAGCGGTGCTTGGTCTGGATCTGGCCGGTACGGTCGTCGAACTGGGCGAGGCGGTAGAGGGCTTCACGCTCGGCCAGGAGGTTTTCGGCATGGCCGGCGGAATCGGCGGGGCCCAGGGCACCATGGCCGAATACATCGCCGTGGATGCCCGGCTGATCGCAGCAAAACCGCACACTCTGGGCATGCACGAGGCAGCAGCCTTGCCTTTGGTGTTCATCACCGCCTGGGACGGTCTGGTTGATCGAGCCAATGTCCGGGCTGGCCACACCGTGCTTGTTCACGGTGGTGCAGGTGGGGTAGGCCAGATGGCCATCCAGCTGGCGAAAGCTCGCGGGGCCAAAGTCTGTGCCACCGGTTCGGCCAGCAGCCTCGATTTCATACGTTCACTGGGCGCTACGGCGATCGACTACCAGGCGCAGAGCGTAGAGTCCTACGTCGAGCAACATACCGCAGGGGCAGGTTTCGACATTGTTTATGACACTGTGGGCGGTAGCACGCTGGATGCGTCATTCAAGGCGGTGAAGCCCTATACCGGTCACGTGGTGAGCTGCCTTGGTTGGGGCGAGCACAGTCTTGCGCCGCTCTCGTTCAGAAGCGCCACTTATTCGGGGGTGTTCACCCTGGCCCCGTTGCTCACGGGCCAGGGCCGCGAACACCATGGCGCAATCCTGCGCGAGGCGGCCGAGCTGGCAGATGCGGGGCAACTGACGATCCGGGTGGATCGGCAACGGTTCGCACTGGACGAGGTAAACGACGCCTTCCGCCAGGTCGCAGAAGGCCGCGCCAAGGGCAAGACAATCATCCAGTTGTTGAGCGAATAGAATCGAGAACGTTGAACGCCAAGGTATCCGCCGATGGGGGCCGCTTTACCGAGCGGCCCCCTGACTTTGTCGTGCTGGAGAGCAGATTTCGGGGGACGCGATTCTATGGCACACGCTGAGTGGGTCAATTGCAATCGCTGGCATGCCTTGGCAATGCACTCGATATCAATGCTGCCAGCAGAACAAATACTGTGGAGATCCACAGGCAGGCCTCCAACCCGTAAGCCTGGAATACCCAGCCGGAAAGCAGCGTACCGACCAGCCGCCCTAGCGCGTTGGACATGTAGTAGAAGCCCACATCCAGCGATACCCCGTCTTCCTTGGCATAGCTGACGATCAGGTAGCTATGCAGCGACGAATTCACGGCGAACAGCACGCCGAACAGCATCAGCCCGCCAAGCACCATCCCCTGGGCCGACCAGCCTGCCGACAGGCCCACGGCGATGAGCGCCGGCAGCCCGGCAAGGGCGATCGCCCAGATGAAAGCCGCGCGACCGTCGGGCACCTGGCCGCGTTTCTTGCCAGTGATGTGGGGGGCAAGCGACTGGACGATGCCGTAGCCGATTATCCATGCAGCCAGGAAGCCGCCGACTAGCCAGAAGTCCCAGCCAAAAGCCGTGCTCAGGTACACCGGCAAAGCCACGACGAACCAGACGTCACGGGCGCCAAAGAGAAACAGCCGTGCGGCCGAAAGAATGTTGATGGCCCGGCTCTTGGACAGCATGTCGCGGAACTTCGGCTTGGCCTTGGCCTTGCCCAGGTCCTTCTTCAGCAGGATCAGGCTGCCGACCCAGATCAATGCCAGTACCGTCGCCATGGCCAGCACCGCCAGGGTGAAGCCGAGCAGGGCGAGCAGGGCGCCACCAAGGAAGAAACCCACGCCCTTGAGCGCGTTTTTCGAGCCCGTCAGGATGGCCACCCACTTGTACAGGGTGCCTTGCTGGCTGCCTGGCACCAGCAGCTTGATGGAGCTCTTGGCACTCATCTTGTTCAGGTCCTTGGCGATGCCGGACAGCGCCTGTGCCGCCATCACCCAGGGCACTGTCAGCCAGGCTGCCGGCACCGTGAGCATCAGCAGGGCCAGAACCTGCAGGCCCAAGCCTATGTTCATGGTGCGATTCAGCCCCAGGCGGGCGCCGAGGTAGCCGCCCACCAGGTTGGTGATCACGCCGAACACTTCATAGAACAGGAACAGCGCCGCGATCTGCAGCGGCGTGTAGCCCAGCGTATGGAAGTGCAGTACCACCAACATGCGCAACGCACCGTCGGTGAGGGTGAAGGCCCAGTAGTTGCCGGTAACCAGCAGGTACTGACGCACGTGTGTAGGCAGGGCTGACAACGCCTTCATGATTGCCGGTTACTCCGCCGTGCCGACCATTCGGGCCAGTTCCGCTGCACGGTTGGCGTAGCCCCACTCGTTGTCGTACCAGGCGTAGATCTTCACCTGGGTACCATTGACCACCAGGGTCGATAGCGCATCGATGATGGAGGACCGCGGGTCGGTGCGGTAGTCGATGGACACCAGCGGTCGCTGTTCGTAGCCTAGGATACCCTTCAACGGGCCTTCGGCAGCCGCCTTCAACAACGCATTTACCTCTTCGGCAGTGGTCTCGCGTGCCACTTCGAACACGCAGTCGGTCAGCGAGGCGTTGGCCAGCGGTACACGTACGGCGTGCCCATTCAGCTTGCCGCGCAGTTCAGGAAAGATCTCGGCGATTGCGGTAGCCGAGCCCGTGGTGGTCGGGATCAGGCTCATGCCCGAGGCGCGGGCGCGACGCAGGTCCTTGTGCGGTGTATCGAGGATGCTCTGGGTATTGGTCAGGTCGTGGATGGTGGTGATCGAGCCGTGGCGGATGCCCAGGTTCTCGTGAATCACCTTGACCACTGGGGCCAGGCAGTTGGTGGTGCAGGAAGCGGCGGTGACGATACGGTGCTGCGCCGGGTCGAACAGGTGCTGGTTGACGCCCATCACCACGTTCAGCGCGCCTTTCTCCTTCACTGGCGCGCAGACCACCACGCGTTTGACGCCCTGGTCCAGGTAGGCCTGGAGCACGGCTACCGACTTCATCTTGCCGCTGGCTTCGATGACCAGGTCACAGCCCGACCAGTCGGTGTCGGCGATCGCCTTGTTCGCAGTGACCTTGATGCGCTTGCCCTCGATCACCACCGAGTCGCCTTCTGCCCCGGCTTCACGCTGCCAGCGGCCGTGGACCGAATCGAAGTTGATCAGGTGGGCGTGGGTCTCGGCGTCGCCGGCCGGGTCATTGATCTGGACGAATTCGAATTCCGGCCAGCCCCAGGACGCGCGCAGCGCCAGGCGACCGATACGGCCAAACCCATTGATGCCTACTTTGATTGCCATGGTCTTGTTCTCGAGTTGTGACTTCAGATGGATCGTTGATTGACACGCCTGGACAATTCCTCGGCCGACTCCTTGCGCTCGGAGTAGCGGTCGACTAGGTAGTCGGCGCGGTCGCGTAACAGCAGGGTGAACTTCACCAGCTCTTCCATGACATCCACGACACGGTCGTAGTACGGGGACGGTTTCATGCGGCCCGTTTCGTCGAACTCCAGGTAGGCCTTGGGCACGGACGACTGGTTAGGGATGGTGAACATGCGCATCCAGCGGCCAAGCACGCGCAACTGGTTGACCACGTTGAACGACTGCGAACCACCGCATACCTGCATGACCGCAAGGGTCTTTCCCTGGGTCGGCCGTACGGCGCCCATGCTCAGGGGGATCCAGTCGATCTGCGACTTGAACACGCCGGTCATTGCACCGTGGCGTTCCGGCGAGCACCAGACCATGCCTTCGGACCACAACACCAGATCGCGCAGTTCCTTGACCATGGGGTGGTCATCGGGCACGTCATCCGCCAGTGGCAGGCCGGACGGGTTGAAGATGCGCGTCTCGGCACCGAAATGCTCCAGCAGGCGGGCGGCTTCTTCGGTCAGCAGGCGGCTGAAGGAGCGTTCGCGGGTCGATCCGTACAGCAGCAGGATGCGAGGCTTGTGGGTGGACTGTTGCGCGATTGCCAGTTTCTCGGCTGTCGGCAGATCGACCAGGTCGTTGTCGATGTTGGGAATGTGGTGTTCGGTCATGTTTCACTCCTGGGACAAGGCGCCAGATGGCTGATCGAACCAGCGACGCTTGAGCCACCAGGCCACGCCAACCAGCGAGATGAGTACCGGCACTTCCACCAAGGGCCCGATGACGGTGGCAAACGCGACCGGCGAGGCGAGGCCGAAGGTGGCGATGGCCACCGCAATGGCCAGTTCGAAATTGTTGCTTGCAGCGGTGAAGGCCAGCGCAGTGGTGCGGGGGTAGTCGGCCTCCAGCAGCTTGCCCATCCAGAAGCTGAAGAAGAACATCACCACGAAATAGATGGTCAGCGGGATGGCGATGCGCAGCACGTCCAGCGGCAGTTGCAGCACCATGTCGCCTTTCAGGCTGAACATTGCAACGATGGTCAGCAGCAACGCCACGAGGGTCAGCGGGCTGATTTTCGGAATGAAGTGCTCCTGGTACCAGGTGGCGCCTTTACGGCTTATCAGGGTCTTGCGGGTCAGGAAACCGGCCAGGAACGGGATACCCAGGTAGATCAACACCGATTGGGCTATATCGAGGAAGCTGGTCTCGATGACGCTACCTTCCAGGCCGAACAGTGGCGGCAGCAGGCCCAGGAAGATCCAGGCGTACACGCTGAAGAACAGAATCTGGAAAATGCTGTTGAAGGCGACCAGGCCGGCCACGTACTGGTTATTGCCGCCGGCGATCTGGTTCCATACCAGCACCATGGCGATGCAACGCGCCAGGCCGATGATTATCAGGCCGGTCATGTACTCGGGCTTGTCGGAAAGGAACACTACTGCCAGCCCGAACATCAACACCGGGCCGATCACCCAGTTCTGGATCAGCGACAGGGCAAGGATGCGCTTGTTCTTGAAGACCTGTGGCAACTCCTCGTATTTCACCTTCGCCAATGGCGGGTACATCATGACGATCAGGCCGATTGCGATGGGGATGTTCGTCGAGCCCACCGACAGCCTGTTCAGCCACGCTGGCAACCCCTGGAACAGGCTGCCGAGAGTGATCCCCAGGCCCATGGCCAGGAAGATCCAGACCGTCAGGTAGCGGTCGAGGAAGGAAAGCCGGCTTTTGCTCATGGTGTATCTCCCTGAACGTCAGAGCGTTCCGATGATCGCCAGCTCAGCCTTGAGCCGGGCTGCATCCAGTTGTTCGAAAGGCAATGCGAGAAATGCCTTTTTTCTCGGCAGTGGTCAGCAGCAGGCAGCGACGCGCTGAGGGCGGTCACCCATGGTGTCCAGTCGTTTGGCGCTGGTGCTCAACCATTCGCGATTGGCTTCCAGCGTGGTTACCAGCACATCGCGTACCCAGGCGGGCAGTTCTGGATGCAGGCGGTAGTAAACCCATTGGCCCTGCCTGCGGTCTTCAAGCAGGCCGCAGGTGCGCAGTTGTGCGAGGTGGCGAGAAACCTTGGGTTGGCTTTCTTCCAGGGCGCAGATCAGTTCACAGACGCACAGCTCTTCCTCGCGAGCGATCAGCAGCATCATCCGAATGCGGTTCTCGTCGGCGAGGCATTTGAAGACCTGGGTCGGGGTCAGCGAGTCAGTCATGGGCGTTCTCGGCGCGGGCAGCTGGTGCCTATGGCGGGGCATTCAATGTATATGTTTTTTCGAATATACGGATTTTCGAATGTATTGCAAGGCCGCCGGATCTGTTCTGCGCACCTTGTGAAAGCAACGGCCTTGCTCAATTCCCAAAACTGGCGCGATCCCTGTGGGAGCGGCCTTGTGTCGCGAAAGGGCTGCAAAGCAGCCCCAGCAATTTCAACTGTTGCGCATCAAGCCTGGGGCCGCTTTGCGGCCCTTTCGCGACACAAGGCCGCTCCCACAGGGTCCCTGTCAACTTGATGAGGCACGGTAGCGTTCTGTCAATCAAGGCTGTGCAAATACGTTTAACATGCTCCAGGCCTGCCCCCATCGTTGAAGAGATCTGTATGGAGTTACGTCAGCTTCGCTATTTCCTGAGTGTTCTGGAGTACGGCAGCCTTGGCAGGGCTGCGGTCGAGCTAGGGGTTGGCGCCTCGGCTTTGAGCCAGCAGTTGTCGAAGCTGGAGAGCGAGGTGAGTACCCGGCTTTTGACGCGTTCGAGCACCGGCGTAGCGCCGACCGCGGCCGGACTGGCCTTCGAATACCATGCGCGTCTTGCGCTTCGTCAGGCGGAACATGCTGTGCTGGCAGCTCAAAGTGGCCGCATGAGCGGCTATGCCAGCGTGGGGCTGGCTCCGACCACGGCTTCGATTCTTGGCCTTGCCTTGATCGACAGGATGCGCGAACGCTATCCCGACATCCGGCTGCACCTGGTGGAAATGCTGTCTGGTTATCTGATGAACCAGCTCAATGCCAGGCACCTTGACCTGGCGGTGCTGTTCCAGGCAGAGACGGGGCCGCGCCTGGAGGTGCGGGGGCTGCTGACGGAGCGGCTGTTCGTGCTGGTTCCCGCACCGCTGGTCAAGGACGGCTGGGGCGAGTCGCTCACATTGCAACAGATCGCGACGTTGCCGTTGGTGATGCCCAGCAACCAGCATGGATTGCGCACGACGTTGCGCTCGATTTTCGAGCGGGCAGGGCTGGAGGCCAGCATCGTCATGGAAGTCGATGGCCTGTCGCTGTTGATGGATTGCGTGTGTGCGGGCCATGCCGCCACCATCCAACCTGGCGCGACAGTGGCCCGGGCGCATCAGGCGGGCCTGCGCGTGTTTGCTGTCGACGAAGCCCTGGCGCAGCGTCGCAATGTGATTGTCAGCCTGACTGATGACGAGCTCTCACCGGCGGCGCTGGCTACGCGGATCGTACTGCAGGACGTTGCCCGGGAGCTGGTGGAGCAGGGCCGATGGCCAGGCGCACGGCTGCTTTGACCCAGGCGACGGGGGCGCTTGTTCCGACCCTTTAGAAAAACTGAATGCCTCCCCCCGACCATCGCGTTTCGCGGTCTGCGGGCGCTCATTAAAGTCCCCGGTCACGAGGAGCAGCCGAACATTCGGCTCTTCGTGATCTGGAGGCGAAATGATCGATGTGCTAGTCATCGGAGGGGGCAATGCCGCCCTCTGTGCCGCGCTGATGGCGCGAGAGGCCGGAGCCAGCGTGCTGCTGCTCGAGGCCGCACCCCGCGCCTGGCGTGGTGGCAACTCACAACACACGCGCAACCTGAGGTGCATGCATGATGGACCGCAGGATGTGCTGGTCGAGGCGTACCCGGAAGAAGAATTCTGGCAGGACCTGCTGAAGGTTACCGGTGGCCAGACCGACGAAAAGCTTGCGCGGCTGGTGATTCGCGCGTCCTCCAGTTGTCGCGGGTGGATGCGCCGCCATGGCGTGCATTTTCAGCCCTCATTGTCGGGTGCGCTGCACACAGCAAGGACCAACGCCTTCTTCATGGGCGGCGGCAAGGCACTGGTCAATGCCTACTTTCGCAGCGCCGAAAACCTTGGCGTACAGATACGCTACGACACGCCAGTAGCCGACATCGAACTGCAGGGCGGACGCTTCGTCGCGGCCCATGTGCCGGCGCGTGAGGTTCAGGGGCGACACCTGCCTGCCGAGCGCATCGAGGCGCGTACCTGTGTGCTTGCCGCCGGCGGCTTCGAGTCCAACCGTGAGTGGTTGCGCGAGGCGTGGGGGCAGAACGAGCGAGGGGAGTGGCCTTCGGACAATTTCCTGATCCGTGGCACGCGCTTCAATGACGGGGTGCTGTTGCGCCGCATGATCGAACAGGGCGCCGACACGATTGGCGACCCGACCCAGGCGCACATGGTGGCGATCGATGCTCGTGCGCCGTTGTACGACGGCGGCATTTGCACGCGCATCGATTGTGTGTCGCTGGGCGTGGTGGTCAACCGCGATGGCCAGCGCTTCTACGATGAAGGCGAGGATTTCTGGCCCAAGCGCTATGCCATCTGGGGGCGCCTGGTGGCGCATCAGCCTGGGCAGGTGGGGTTCTCTATCATCGACCAGAAAGCTCCCGGGCGCTTCATGCCACCGGTTTTTCCGGGTGCCACTGCCGATAGCCTGGAGGCGTTGGCCGGCCTGCTCGGTTTGCCTGTGCAGGCCTTCCTCGAAACCGTGCATGCCTACAACCGAGCCTGCCAGGTGGGCACTTTCGACCACACCCGGCTGGACGACTGCCACACCGCAGGCCTGGAACCGGCGAAAAGCCACTGGGCGCGCCCGATCGATACGCCGCCTTATTACGGCTACCCGCTGCGCCCTGGCGTGACTTTCACCTACCTGGGGCTGCGCACCGATGAAACCGCCGCCGTCCATTTCGACGGGCGTCCCAGCCCGAACCTGTTCGTTGCCGGTGAAATGATGGCGGGCAATGTACTGGGCAAGGGCTACACCGCAGGCGTCGGCATGTCCATCGGCACCGCCTTCGGCCGTATCGCCGGGACCAGCGCTGCTGCGGCGGCGGGTTACGAACATCCAGAAAAAGAGAAGAGCCATGACTGCGCAACTGCCTGAGCCACGCCAGCCTGACACCGCCGGGCCGGCCCTCGAACTGATCCCGGTATTGAACGTCGAGGAGCAGGAAGTGGACCGGCAAATGCGGATCTGCAATGCCTGCCGTTACTGCGAGGGCTTTTGCGCGGTTTTCCCGGCGATGACCCGCAGGCTGGAGTTCGGCAAGGCCGATATCCATTACCTGGCCAACCTGTGCCACAACTGCGGCGCCTGCCTGCATGCCTGCCAGTACGCGCAGCCCCACGAATTCGCGGTGAACGTGCCCCAGGCGATGGCCAAGGTGCGGGGGCAGACATACGCCGAGTACGCCTGGCCGGCCCTCTTCGGGCGGCTGTACAGGCACAACGGCACCTATGTCGCCAGTGCATTGGCCGTAGCCTTGTCGCTGTTCCTGCTGCTGACCTTGTTCGTCAACGGCACGCTGCTGCCCGGGCGGTTGGCTGGGAATTTCTATGCGGTCTTCCCGCACAACACCCTGGCACTGATGTTCGGTAGCGTCTTTGCCGCTGCAGCGCTGGCCCTGGCGGTGGCGGTACGTCGCTTCTGGCGCTCGGTCTCGCCTGCCGAGGCGCTGGCGCAACCGGCCAAAGGGGCGGTGTTCGAGGCATCAAGCGCGGTGTTGACCCTGAAATACCTCGACGGTGGGCACGGTCAAGGTTGCAACAATGCCGATGATCGCTACACGCTCTGGCGCCGTCGCTTCCATCACTTCACCTTCTACGGCTTCATGCTGTGCTTTGCCGCCACGGTGGTCGCCACCGGTTATCACTACCTGCTGGGCCAGCAGGCGCCGTACCCGCTGCTGAGTGCACCGGTGTTGCTCGGAACCCTGGGCGGAATTGGCTTGATTGTCGGGCCGGCCGGGTTGCTGGCGCTGAACCTGCGCAGGGCGCCGGAGCAGGGCGATGTGGCCCAGCGCCCCATGGACCGGGCCTTCATTCTGCTTCTGCTGTTGGTCAGCGCCACAGGCCTCGCCTTGCTGGGCCTGCGTGATACCGCAGCGATGGCGATCGTGCTGGCGCTTCACCTGGGGACGGTGATGGCGCTGTTCATCACGCTGCCCTATGGCAAGTTTGCCCATGGCCTGTTCCGCAGCGCGGCACTGCTCAAGTTTGCAATCGAGAAGCGCCGGCCCAACAAGCTGGGCCTGGGCGGGGAGTGAACCATGAACTCAGTCCGTATTTCCCCTGCGCCGTGCCGAGCCGGAAGCAAGGCATTTCGTTCAACGGTTGGGCCACTTGTCCAGCAGGATCGACACGAACTTCTCCGCTGCCGGCGACAGCGACGCCCCTCTGCGGTAGACCAACCCCAGGGTGCGGGTTACCTGGGGCTCGATCAGCGGCACGCTGACCAGCGTCGGGTGGTCGGCGCTGGGCATGGCCAGGCTGGGCATGGCCGACACGCCCAGCCCGGCCTCGACCATGCCCAGCGAGGTCGACAGGTGCTGAACCTCATAGAACCACTTGGGCCGCAGGTTGAGCCCGGACAGGGCATGGTCCAGCAGCATCCGGTTACCGCTAAGCCGGCCTACGCCGATCAGGCGGTAGTCGGCCAGTTCTGTCCAGGTGACGGCCTCACGGTTCGCCAGCTTGTGGTCCCTGCGGCAGGCCAGCACGAAGTGCTCCTGTACCAGGGAGACGAACTCGATGTCCGGGTGCTGGCCACTCATCATGTTGATGCCGAAATCGGCTTCACCCCGCAGCACGGCTTCGAGCCCGTCGTTGGCACTGAGGTCCAGCAGACGAATGCGGATCTTGGGGTATTGCTCGTTGTAGTCGCGGATCACCGATGGCAGGAAATAGAACGCTGCGGTCGGAATACAGGCGAGGGTTACCTGGCCGGTCTGTCGTTCTGCGAGTTCGCGAATGCTCAGGATCGAGTCTTCGAAGTCATCCAGCAGGCGCCTGGCCTTGGGCAGGAAGTCACGCCCGACGCTGGTCAGACTGACGCGACGAGTAGTGCGTTCCAGCAACGAAGTGCCCAAGCCTTCCTCGAGCTTCTTGATCCGTCGGCTCAAGGCGGGCTGGGACAGGTGCAGCGCTTCTGCGGCTTCGTGGAAGCTGCCGAGTTCGGCGATTTTCACGAAAGATCGTATGTCTTGCAGCTCATATTCCATCTCGGATCGCTCTTGGCATTGGGTTCGGTATTGATGCTCAAATCGGAACAATAACTACGATATTTGCATTGGATTGATTTATCCATCCCTGTCAATCTTTTGTCCACAGCATCAATGATGTCCATTGATCAACAAGAGTGCGAAATCATGCAACGAATTCCTTGCGTACTCATGCGCGGTGGCACCTCCAAGGGCCCCTTTTTCCATGCATGGGACCTTCCTGCCAATGTGGTCGAACGCGACGAATTGCTGATCAACCTGATGGGTTCCGGGCATGAACTGGAAATCGACGGCATCGGTGGCGGTAGCCCGCAGACCAGCAAGGTAGCGATTGTCAGCCCCTCGCTGCATGCCGACGCCGACGTCGACTACCTGTTCGTGCAGGTCATGGTCGCCCAGCGCCGGGTTGATACGGCGCCCAACTGCGGCAACATGCTGTGCGCCGTTGGCCCGTTCGCCATCGAGCAAGGTCTTGTCAAAGGCCAGGACGGCAAGACGCTGGTGCGTATTCGCAACCTGAACACCGGCACTTTCGTCAATTCGCTGGTGGAAACCCCCGGCGGCATCGTGCGCTATGAAGGCCGCACGGCGATCGATGGCGTACCGGGCACTGCCGCCCCGGTACACCTGACCTTCCTCGATGCGGTCGGCAGCAAGACCGGCAAACTGTTCCCGACTGGCAAGGCCAAGGATGTGATCGACGGCGTTGCAGTCACCTGCATCGACATGGCCATGCCGATGATGGTGGTGGAGGCCAGCCAGCTGGGCGTCACCGGCTCGGAATCCCCGGCCGAACTCGACGCCAACGGCGAACTGCTCGAGCGCCTCGAGGCGTTGCGCCTGAAGGCCGGCAAGGCCATGGGCCTGGGTGATGTCAGCGGCATGGTCATCCCCAAGCCTGTTCTGGTGTCCAAGCCCCGTTATGACGGCACGTTGCAGGTTCGCTACTTCATGCCACACAACTGCCACCGCGCCTTGGCCATCACCGGAGCGATAGGGCTGGCGACTGCCTGCGTCAGCCCAGGTACGGTGATCGGCGATCTGCTGGGCGAGGGCGCCGTGCAGTTGACCGAAGTGCGTCTGGAACATCCAAGCGGCGGTATTGATGTCGCGCTGTCGCGCAGTGGCGCAGATGGCAAGACGATTCAGGCCTCTGTGGTGCGAACCGCCCGGCGGTTGTTCTCAGGCTTCGTTTACGCGCCTACATTCCGCAGGTTGGCGGGGTAGGCCCAGGCGGTAGTCCAGACCTGTACATTCGCAACAAGCGCATCCGCACAATTTCAACAATGGGTGATGCCTCATGAGACTCGCCAAATCGCTGTACTTCCAGATCCTCTGCGCCGTCCTGCTGGGCGTGGTGGTCGGTCACTTCTGGGCGCAACAGGCCGTTGCGCTCAAGCCCCTGGGTGATGCGTTCATCAAGCTGATCAAGATGATGATCGCGCCGGTGGTCTTCTGCACCATCGTCACCGGTATCGCCGGGATGACCGACAAGCGCTCCCTCGGGCGTTTGATGAGCAAGACCTTGCTGCTGTTCCTGGTATTGACTGTCATCAGCCTGATGATCGGCCTGGCAGCGGTATACCTGTTCCGTCCTGGTGTCGGCATGAACATCGACCCTGCCACTCTCAGCACTGCGGGGCTCGGCCAGTACGCCGCATCTGCGGCGAAGCTCAGCGTGGTCGACTTCTTCATGCATATCATTCCCGACACGTTCATCGGGGCGTTCAACAAGGGTGAAGTGTTGCCAGTGCTGTTCATCGCGGTGCTCAGCGGCTTCGCCTTGTCTTCGATGGGCGAGAAGGGCAAGCCGGTACTCGATGTGCTGGAGTCTGCCTCGACCATGGTGTTTCGCATCTTTGGCTACCTGATGCGTTTCGCACCGGTCGGCGCCTTCGGTGCCCTGGCCTTCACCGTCGGGCAGTATGGCGTGACGTCCCTGGGTGCACTGGCCAAGCTGGTAGGTACGCTCTACATCGCCTGTGCGTTTTTCGTGCTGGTGGTGCTTGGCGGCATCTGCCGTGCCCATGGCTTCAGCTTGTGGAAGCTGCTGCGCTATTTCCGCGAGGAGTTTCTGGTGGTGCTCGGCACCTCGTCCACCGAGCCTGTACTGCCGCGCATGCTGGAAAAGCTGGAGAAACTGGGCTGCAAGAAAGGTGTGGTCGGGCTGGTACTGCCAACCGGTTACTCCTTCAACCTCGACGGTACTGCCATCTACCTGTCGTTGGCGGCGGTCTTCATCGCTCAAGCTTGCAACATCGACCTGAGCCTTGGCCAGACGGTGACGATGCTGGCGATCATGCTGTTGTCGTCAAAAGGCGCGGCGGGTGTGACCGGTAGTGGTTTCGTTGCGCTGGCTTCGACCTTGACCGTCATTCACGACATCCCATTGGCAGGGCTTGCCTTGCTGATCGGCATCGATCGCTTCATGTCCGAGGCGCGTGCCCTGACCAGCCTGGCCAGCAATGCCGTGGCCACGGTGGTCATCTCGCTGTCGGAGAATGCCTGTGAGCGGGAAACCTTGCTGCGCCGCCTGAACGGCATTCCGGCTGCACCGGACGAGGCGGATATTGCGCAGGCCGACTGGTCTGCCGAGCCCCGGCATCACGGCTGAAAAGCCTCTTCACCTTCCCTAGTTGACTTAGAATCCCACTCAGCATCCCAGCGATGCCGAGTGGGGTAGGGGGCCGTCTGCCTTGCCGATGGCCGCAATAGAATAAAAACAAGAGAAAAGACCATGCTCGTACTCCTGGGCCTGATCATGGTGGTGACCTTCACCTACCTGATCATGAGCAAACGCCTGTCGCCAATCGTTGCGCTCACCGTGGTACCCATTGTCTTTGCAGTGATCGGCGGCTTCGCCCCCGAGCTGGGCAAGATGATGCTCGATGGCTTGAAAATGGTGGCGCCCTCGGCGGCCCTGTTGTTGTTCGCCATCCTGTTCTTCGGCCTGATGATCGATGCCGGCCTGTTCGACCCGCTGATCCGCAAGATCCTCAAGCGCGTCAATGGCGACCCGGTCAAGATCGCCATCGGTACCGCGCTGCTCTCGCTGTTGGTGGCGCTCGACGGTGATGGCACCACCACCTACATGATTACCTGTGCGGCCATGCTGCCGCTGTACAAGCGCATCGGCATGAACCCGATGATCCTGGCCACGGTATCCATGCTGTCGCTGAGCATCATGAGTGGCATGAGCCCTTGGGGTGGGCCGGCCACCCGGGCCATTGCCGCGCTCGGGCTGGATGCGACCGAGTATTTCATCCCGATGCTGCCCACCGTGATCGGCGGTGCGGCCTGGGTGGTGTTCACCGCGTTCCTGCTGGGCCGCGCCGAGCGCCGACGCATCGGCAACATCGCCCTGGAGTCGGGTGGCGGCAACTGCTACATCAAGGAGATCCTCGGCGAGAGCCCACATAAGCGCCCACGCCTGGCGTATGTGAACCTGGTGCTGGTGATTGCCGTCATGGCAGCGCTGGTGATGGGCGTGATGCATTCCGCACTGTTGTTCATGATCGGTTTCGTCGCGGCGCTGATGATCAACTACCCGCAGCTGGATCTGCAGAAAGAGCGCATCCTCGCCCATTCTGGCAATGCCATGACAGTGGTACTGCTGGTATTCGCCGCAGGCATCTTCGCGGGGATCTTCTCGGGTACCAAGATGGTCGATGCGCTGGCTCAGACCCTGGTCGACTGGATTCCCGAGGCGTGGAGCCACTGGTTCCCGCTGGTGGTGGCGCTGACCAGCATGCCGCTGACCTTCGTACTGTCCAACGACGCTTACTACTTTGGCGTGGTGCCGATCCTTGCCAACGCTGCGGCCGCCTACGGCATCGACCCGGTTGAAATCGCCCGCGCCTCGGTGCTGGGGCAGCCAGTGCACCTGATGAGCCCGCTGGTGGCCTCGACCTTGCTGCTGGTGGGCATGGTCGATCGCGACATCGGCGACTTCCAGAAGGCCACCGTGAAATGGGCGGTGCTGACATCACTGGTCATCACCGCACTGGCCTTGGTCACGGGTGCCTTGTCCTTCTTCGTCTGATCTGCTTCGGGCGCCGCTGGCGCCCACCTCATCCAAGAACAACAACAGAGTATCGAAAATGTCCCGAACTGTTTTCCGCCGGGCCACCTGTGGCCTGCTTTGCGGCTGGCTGCCTGTGGCCGGCGCTGCCGGATTCATCGACGACGGCAAGCTCAAGCTGCAGCTGCGCAACGTTTACTTCAACGAAAACTTCCGCGACGAACAAGGCATGAGCGCCCGTGCTGCTGCAACTGCAAAGAGCGAGCGGGTGGAATGGGCGCAGGGTTTTCTGCTCGACTACCAATCAGGGTTCACCCAAGGCCCGCTGGGCCTGGGGCTCGATGCCTTGGGGCTTGTAGGCGTCCGTCTCGATTCGGGCCGCGGCCGCAGCGGTACCGGCTTGCTGCCGGTGCATGACGATGGCCGTGCCGCGGACGAGTTCGCCAGTGCCGGGGTAACCGCCAAGGCGCGACTGGGGCAGACCATCGTCAAGCATGGCACCTTGCTGCCCAAGACACCGGTGCTGGTGTACAACGATGCACGATTGTTGCCTCAGACCTACCAGGGTACGCAGCTGACCAGTACCGATGTCGATGGCCTGACCCTGACCGCCGGCCACCTGGACCGCTTCAAGCAGCGGGACTCCTCGGACAGCACCGGTCTGTTCCTGGATGGTTATGGTGGCGGCGAGTCTGGCGATTTCAACTTTGCCGGTGCCGACTATGCCGTCAGCAAGCAGCTGCGCCTGAGCTATTTCCACGGCCAGCTCGAACACTTCTATCGCCAGGACTATGCCGGCCTGGTACACGACCTGCCGTTGGGTGGAGGGGTGTTCACCACCGACTTGCGCTATTTCAAGAGCCGCGACAGCGGAGCCGCTCATGGCGGCCAGATCGACAATGACATGTTCAGCGGGCAGTTGTCCTATACCCACTCCGGGCACACTGTCGGTGCCGGTTACCAGGTGCTCGACGGCGAGGCAGGGCTGCCGTACATCAGCGGCGCGACGGTTTACTCGTTCAGTAACGTTGGCATAGGCAAGTTCATCGAGGAGGAAGAGAAAACCTGGATGGCGAGCTACGCCTACAACTTTGCAGCGGCCGGTGTGCCCGGGCTGACCTTCATGGCGCGTTACCTGAGCGGGGACAACGGTCGTTCCGGTGAAGCCGGGCTCAGCGAGTGGGAGCGTGATGTGGAGCTTGCCTACGTGGTGCAATCCGGGCCTGTGAAAGGTCTGGGTGTGAAGCTTCGCAACTACGTCTACCGCTCTGACTTTTCCCGAGGGCGCGACAGCAACCGGATCTACCTGACCTACGATATTGCGATCTGGTAATGCGGCCGTGCGAGCATGCATGCCTCGAGGTGCTTGCTCGCACGCGTTTCATGCTTTGGACGGCTGTGGCGCTTTCCTGCCCAGTCGGATCAGCTCATTGGAGAAGCACAGGCCGAAGAGAATTAGCCCGGCCCCCAGGTACAACGTGTCCCGCGGTACTTCATTGAGCACCACGAACGCCAGCAGTGCGGCAAACAGCGGCTCGGTCAGCTCCAGCGCCTGGACTTGCGAGGGTTTCAGGTACTCGATGGCCTTGGTGGTACAGAAGAAGCCGAGGATAGTCGGCAACGCAGCCAGCGCCAGCAATGCCAGGACCGCTCCCAGCGACAGTTCACCAATGATGAACCCATCGGTTGCAGCCGGCATCAGCAGGTAGAGACTGCCGAAAAACAATAGTTGCCGAGTGAAATGCAGCCCCCCGGAAACGCCCATGCGCTTCATGGCAACCGAAAATGCACCGTAGCCGCAGCCCCCAGTCGCAGCAAGCATTGCGCCTTGCAGCGTGAAGCCTTGGTCCAGGTCGGCTCCAAAAATCACGGCAATACCGGCTATGGTCAAACCGGCGCCTACTGTCGCATTGGCGGTGATTGGATCCTTGAGGACTATCCGTCCCAGTAATATCGAAGAAATGGACGCGCTTGCCATCAGGATCACCACGACGCCTGCCGCGGCGTAATGGCTATAGGCCGAAGTCTCAAAGTGGAACAGCACAAAAATGCCGAGAAAGGCGCAAACGGCGGCATGGAACCATTTGGCCGTATGCAGTGGCCGCTTGAGGATCAGTAGCAGTGCTGACAGCAACAGGCAGCCGAGGACTGTTTTTATCAGGGCGATGCTGCTGGAACTGAATCCACTGTTCATCAATACCTTGCTGAGTACACCGATCGTTGCATTCAGTGCAGCGGCGCAGAGTGCAAAGAGCAAGCCTTTGCTGAATTGAGATTGCATTTATACATTCCTTGTTATTTGGCTTTATGTCTTCGACCGGTCGACATGGAGGCGATTGCGGCCGGCCTGCTTGGCGATATAGAGCGCCCGGTCGGCGCGCTCAATCAGTGATGGCGCGCTGTCCAGGGCCGTACCTTTGGAGCAGGCGATGCCGATACTGGCGGTTATGTGTCCGAATGGGCTGCCGTTGTGAGGGATGGCTTGCAAAGCCAGGCGCTCGAGCATCAGCCTGCCGACGACGGCCGCTCCATCGTTGTCGGTATCGGGCAGGATTACCGCCATTTCCTCCCCCCCGTAGCGTGCCAGCAGGTCGCGAGGGCGGCGAATGCAGGAAGAGAGCAGGGAGGCTATCTGCTGCAGGCAGGCATCGCCCGCCGGATGCCCGTAGGTGTCGTTGTAGGGTTTGAAATGATCGATGTCGATCATCAGCAAAGCCAGCGTGGTGCCATTGCGATGGGCCGTGCGGATTTCCTGAGTCAGCGCTTCGTCAAAGCAGCGCCGGTTGGCAAGCCCCGTGAGCGCATCGTGCATCGCCAGGCTCTCGAGCTGCTGGTTGCTGTCGAGTAGCCGTTGCTGGGTCAGTCGAAGCTCGCTTTCGACCGCATTTCGCCGGCTCATGGCGCGAATCAACAGCCAGCCAATGGCCCCGGTCAGTGCCAGCAGCACAGCGACCACCAGCGTTGACAGCAGCGCCTCGAGCCGCCAGGCCGAGAGTGCCTCCTGCTTGCCCAGCGCGACCGTTGTCACCAAAGGTAGCTTGTCGCTCTTGCGAAACGCATAGAGGCGCTCCACGCCGTCCAGGCTGGAGGTGAACGATGCAGTGCCTGCTGACTGGTCGACGAGATACTTGGTAAAGATGGGCGACTTCGAAAAGTTGCGACCCATGTCCTGTTCCCGAAACGGGTAGCGCACCAGCATGGAACCGTCGGTATAGGCCAGCCCGATGGCACCCTCATGGCCGACATCGAGTTTGCCGAATAGCTGCAGGAAGTTCTCCACGCCAAGCGTCATGGCGACAACGCCGGCGAATTCGCCATGGTCATCGTTGAACCGTCGGCTGATGGTGATCACCCATTCCTGGTTGACGCGGCTACGGATTGGCAGGCCGATGAAAGGGTCGCGGGACGGGTCGTCACGATGGTGTATGAAAAAGGCGCGGTCGCTGCTGTTGGCACCGACGGGGGTCGGCTGGTTGGACGACATCAGCCAGCGTCCGTCCCTGGCGTAGATCATGATGCCGCTCATTGGCGGCATCAATGGTTGCTGGCGCTTGACCAGTTGATCCAGCCGCTCGATCTGCGCAGGTCCGGAGCCTTCGGTTTCCAGGCGCTCGACCAGCCCGAGCAGTAGCATTGAGCTCTGACGGACAATACCTTCCGAATAGGTGGACAATGCCTGGGTCAGGTTAAGGCCATGGACATTGACGTCTTCCAGGGCACGCTCGCGAGAAGCCATGACCTTCCACAGCGTTAGCGAGGCGAGAGAGCAACCGATGACCGATAGCAGTAGCACAACGAGGTGGATGTCACGCTTCACGTCAATTCACACGCCTTTTTCCCTAAAGACCAAGTTGAGCGTCGGCACGCTTTAACTAACCAGACGGTCAGGAAGTAACCATCCGGTTCATGTGCAACAATATAACACCGAAGTTGCTGGAATGTTCGACAGAATCACGCGTTCTATCAGAACCCGTTTGTTATCTTCCGGCAGGGTATGCAGAAGTATCAACATGACGATTGGGCAAGTAACCCTCAACGTAGCGCACCGTCTTTTCCAAAGTTCGCGTCATGTCGGGATGGGCCAACTGATACTTTCGTTCCAGTTGCTGGCTGTCGTTCATGTCGAACCGCTGCGTCTGGATGAAGTTCAGTGACTCCGCGCTGATCGATAATCGGTTGGCCAGTCCTGGAATCGCCAACAGCCACTTCAGCAACCCTATGGGTACATGGCGGCGGGGGGGCTCTATATCCAGCGTTTGTGCCATTTGCTCAAGCATACCCTGCAGGTTCGGCGTGTGCTCATACAGCGCCAGGACCTGCCGGTTGACCATTGATGGGTCGAACGCCACGCAGGTCATCATCTTTACCAGGTAATCAACGCTGACCAGCGGCAACCAGTGCCTGGCGGAGCCGGGGACAGCCTTGAACCGGCCCAGTGCCAGGTTTCTGATGAGGTCCACCAGAGGTTGACCTTCAGGGATATGCCCACTCTCGCTGTGACCACATACCGTAGCAGGATGAACGATCGAGTAATCTGCGCCTACCTCCTGCATGTAACGGACGACCGAGAAATGGGACTCCAGCTTGCTGCCTTCGTAGCCCCCGACACGGCCGTATACTGCAGGCCAATTGGTGTTTTCAGGGTGCGCGTTATCAACCCCGATACTTGCAAGATGGGTAAGGTTCTGCAGCATATAACCGCCAGCCATCAGCAAGCGGATACGCTGGCTCGCCGCAAGCCTGGCGACCCTCAGCGCCCCGTGTACGTTGACTGCGCGGGCCTGTTCCATTGTAAGGCCCCAGGTAAACTGCGCCGCGAGGTGAAAGACCACGGCGGCCGAAGTTACGCATTGCCTGTCTGCTTCGCTGAGTCCAAGCCCATCCCTGCTGATGTCTCCTTCAACTGCGTTT
The DNA here is from genome assembly GCF_046764235.1 of Pseudomonas sp. s4. Classification (NCBI taxonomy): domain Bacteria; kingdom Pseudomonadati; phylum Pseudomonadota; class Gammaproteobacteria; order Pseudomonadales; family Pseudomonadaceae; genus Pseudomonas; species Pseudomonas sp. s4. The sequence goes on from NZ_CP177209.1 coordinate 2,579,426, forward strand.
AAATACGCGGGATTACCTCCCAGTTGGCCTACCTGCTCTTTGAGGCGTTCGATGTTTGCAGGGTTGCGCATGAGCACCCAGGTCTTGTGCCCTGTCGCGGTAAGATGGGCCAGCAGATGTTGACCCACAAACCCACTGCCGCCAGTGACGAAGCATTCCACGCTCATATCTGAATCCTTGTCTGGATGATCGGCGCAGGCTAAGGTGTAGAGCCTACTCTACAGTCAAGGAATTTTTATCGTGAATGTCGGAGAGTTGGAGCGCCGGAGTGGGGTGGGCCGCCATACATTGCGTTATTACGAGCAACTCGGGCTTATCGTGGCCCATCGCCAAGCCAACAATTACCGCAGCTACAGCGACCAGACCGTTGTCGATCTGGCCTTTATTCAAAGTGCCCAGAGCGGCGGTTTTTCGCTCGCCGAGATTGGCGAAATCCTTGTGGCCAAGCGCGGTAACACGATCGATTGCGCCCAAGGCGCGATGTTGGTAGCCGGCAAGATGGCCGAAATTCAAGCGAAGATCACCACGCTGCAAGCCGCCTATGTGTTTCTGGATGCGGAGCGTGCAAAGCTGGAAGCCAGTGCCATTGCCAACGGTCTGACCATTCCTCGCCCTCTCTCGGTTTAGCATGGCTCGATGCTGTAGCTTGTTTATTCGCAATTATTTCTCATTTACACTTGTGTCTTGTTTTCGAGGCCTACCTCTTATCCAGGATGCATCGTGTCGTTCGATCCCGCCAAACCGTCGCTGCTGTCTACATTGGTCCGTCACTATGACGAGCTGGTGGACCACATTCGCCGACGCTTCGGCGACAGAAGCGTGGCGCGCGATGTAGTGCATGACGTGTGTGTGCAGTTGCTTGAGCGCGGTGAGAAAGAAGACGTCAGAACCCCACTGGCCCTGCTACGAAAAATCTCCCACGACACCGCCGTGAGCCGCTATCGTAGCGATCGCCGCCGAGGCGCCTGGGTAGAGGCAATTTCCGAGCTGCCAGAGGTGGCCTGCCCGGCAGCCACCCCGGTGACCAGGTATGACAGCGCGCGCGAGTTTCAATTGCTCGTCAACGCTATCGCAGACCTCCCACCACGCTGCCAGGCTGTTTTCGTCATGCACAAGATTCACGAAATCCCCCAGGCAGAAGTAGCTGCGCGCCTCGGTATTTCCCTGAAGACTGTGGAAAAGCATCTGCGCCTGGGGTTGGCGGCGTGCAGGCAACGGCTTGGGCGCGATGAGGTGCATCCATGACCAAGCAGCCCGAACAGGCGCCATTGGACGAGGCACTGGGGCGACATCGTGAAGAGCTCAAGCAGCTGTTCCCCATGCCGCCGTTCAGGCCAGCGCCCTCCAAAGCGGTGAAGTCGGCCGGCATTACACTAGCGGTTGCGATCGCCTTTGCGGCCCTGGCGTGGCTGAACCCTGCCTACAAGAGCGAGCGTTTCGCTACCGCCATTGGTGAGCGGCGCGCTGTGCTGCTGAGCGATGGAAGCAAGCTGCTGCTCGACAGTGGCACGCATGTCGATATCAGTTGGCGTCTGCTCAGCCGCGAAGTCGACCTGCGCGCAGGGCAGGCGCTTTTCGATGTGTCCTCGGCCGTGTACCGCCCCTTCGTAGTGTCCGCTGGCATGGCGAAAGTCGAGGTGCTCGGTACGCTGTTCAATGTCCGCCGGCTGGATAACGACGCGGTGCGTGTGACCCTGGCCCGTGGGCGCGTGGACGTCACCGCTGCAACTGCAGCACAGGCGCCTGTCACCCTGAGGCCAGGGCAACAGGTCGACTCGATTGGCGGGCAACTGATGCCGGTTGCAAAGGCTGACGCCTCCAAGGCGATGGCATGGAAAGATGATCGCATCGTGTTCGAGCAGACGCCGCTGGATGAAGCGGTGTCGTTGTTGCGCCACTATCGCAAGGCCCCCATCGAGCTGAGCGACCCAAGCCTGGCCGCACTCCAGGTGACGGGGGTGTTCGAAGCGCGCAATGTCGACCTGCTACTGGATCTGCTGCCCAGCATCCTGCCTGTCGCCGTGCTGCAGGTAGGGGACGGCAGCGTCCGGATTCAACGCAAACCGACAAGAAAATAATTCTCAGGCGCAGGTAGGGTTTCTCGATCCCCATGGCGGCTACTGAAAAAGCCCAACCACAAAAAGGAACTCGAGAAGTGCATTTTCCCCTCCGCAGTCGCCAGCTACGCCTGTCATTGCTTGCCAGTAGCCTGCTCATCGCAATGTCGGCCCAGGGCCGGGAAAAGGTGAACGTGGATCTCCCCGCTGCACCGCTGGGCGAGGCCATCAACGCGCTCGCACAGCAGTCTTCGGTACAGATCATCTTCGCCAGCGATCTTGGTGCAGGCCGAAACGCGCCTGCGGTGAAGGGGCGGTTCACACCCGAGGAAGCACTTCAAACGCTGCTCAAGGATACTGGCTTGCAGGTACAGGCCAAGGATGAGCGCACGTTCGTCATCGTCGCGCAGGGGGGCCCTGCATCAAGTGCTGGAATCCAGAGCGGACCCGTGGAAATGGCCCAGACGGAAATCACCGCCTCGCGCACCAGCAGCAGCCTGGTTTCCGCGACGCGGCAATCCACCATTCTCGAGCATGAACAACTGCAGGAGCTGCGCCAGGGGTCAGAGAGCCTGGCTACGGTACTGGCCAAGGCGGTTCCCGGCATGTCCGACTCCAGCCGCACCGTCACCGAGTATGGCCAGACCCTGCGCGGGCGCAGCATGCTGGTCATGGTCGACGGGGTGCCGCTCAATACCAACCGCGACTCCTCGCGCAACCTGGCCAACATCGACCCGGCACTGATCGAACGGGTCGAAGTCATTCGTGGCAGCAGCGCCATCTACGGCAGCGGCGCCACGGGGGGCATCATCTCCATTACCACACGGCCCGCGGGTGGTGAAAACCGCGCCGAAACCAGCCTGAGCGCGACCTCGCCGCTGACCCGCCTTGGCAGCGATGGCCTGGGGGGGCAGTTCCAGCAATATTTCGCCGGCTCTCAGGGCGCGGTGGACTACTCGTTCGACTTCGGTACCCGCCATATCGGTGCCTCGTATGATGCGCACGGTGACCGGATCGCCCCGGAGCCAAGCCAAGGCGACCTGTTCGATTCGAACATCTACAACATTGGCGGCAAGCTGGGGCTGCACATTGACGAGAACCAGCGAGTGCAGCTTGCAGTCAGCCACTACGATGCCCGCCAGGACACCGATTACGCTACCGACCCAAGCGTCGCGAAACTCCCTGCTGGCTCTGTGCCGGCCAATGCGATCAAGGGCCTGGATCTTGACGAGCAGAACCGCATTCGCAACACGCTGGTGAACCTGGAGTATGAAAATCTCGACATCCTCGGGAGCCGGCTTTCTGCCCAGATGTACTACCGGGACTACTTCACACGCTTCACCCCGTTCGATGCCCGTGCCGTTGCCACCCGCGGCGGCAATGTTGACCAGATCATGCAAAACAGCGAAGTCTTCGGAAGCCGCCTGACGCTGCGCACGCCAATTGGCGACAGCGGCAGTACCGAACTGGTGTGGGGTGGTGACTATAACCAGGAGCGCAGCGACATGCCGCTCGATGTCTTCGACCCGGCGGCTTATGACGCCAGTGGCGGCCTGGTTTTCGACAAGACCGGCAAGCTCACCTACATGCCCCCGCTGAGGACGCGAAGCGCCGGTGCCTTCGCCCAGCTGCAGCATCGCTTCGATGAGCATTGGTCGGTCGACGGCGGCCTGCGCTACGAATACTCCACCGCCGAATTCGATGACTTCGTTCCGTTGTCCGAGTCCACGGCTGCCTCCCCGGTGGCGGTGAAGGGTGGCGACATTCATTACGATGCGGTGCTGTCGAACCTGGGCATCGTCTACTCGCCGGTACTCGGCCAGGAAATCTACGCCTCCTTCAGCCAGGGCTTCCAGTTGCCCGACGTGGGCATCCAACTGCGCAATGCGCGCCGTGGCTTCGACATCGGCGCATCGAACCTGGAACCGGTCAAGACCAACAACTATGAGCTTGGCTGGCGAGGAGACCTGGGCAGCAACACACTCGGCACCCTGGCGCTGTTCTACACCACCTCCAAACTGGGGGATGTACAAAGTTTCAACAACGGCCTGATTCTGACCCGCACCAAGGAGCGTATCTACGGTGCTGAAGCCAGTGCCGATTGGCTGTCGGACGATGCTGTGTGGGGCGCAGGGGGGAGTGCGACCTGGATGCGCGGACGAGAAAAACCGGACGGTAAAGACTGGCAAGACATGACCGGCTATCGCGTTCCGCCGCTGAAGCTGACCGCCTACGTGCAATACAAGCCGACCCTGGATTGGAGCAACCGCTTGCAAGCCACGTTCTTCGATGCCAAGGACTACAGGCTCGATGGGGTGGACAGCTTTGGTCGACATCAGGTTAGCAGTTATACGACAGTCGACCTGGTCAGCCAGTACCAGATCTCCGCAGACGACAAGGTGAGCGTCGGCATCCAGAACCTGTTCAACCGCGACTACTACCCGCTCTACAGCCAGTTGCTGCGCAATAACAACAACACCAGCCACTTGCCGGCACCCGGCACGGTATTGACTGCCAGTTACACGCACAATTGGTAAGGTAGTGAAAAACCACCGGGCTCGATGTCGGCCCCGGTGGTCATTGTCATGTTTCACACCAATAGCTGGCTTGTAGGGTAGGGAGTCTACGATGGAACGGTCTTGCACCACTTATTATCTGGAAATGGTCTCGGCATCCGAGCTGAAGGAAAAACCACAGCCTCACGAACTCCAGATCATTGAATGTGAAGTGCCTCAGGCGGAATTCAATCGGTTTCTGTACAAGCTGGTAGGCACACCTTGGGAGTGGGGCGATCTTGACACCTGGGGGATTTCTGACTGGCAGGCACTCGTCGAACAGGATTGCCACCGTACCTGGGTTGCCTATTACCGTGGTGCGATAGCTGGCTATTACGAGCTCTATCGCCCCGATGGCAGTAACGCAGAGATACGCTACTTCGGGCTGGCACCTCAATTCCTGGGGTGTGGCTTCGGCGGAGCGCTCCTGAGCCATGCTGTCCGATCTGCGTGGGGATGGAGCGGTACAGAGCGGGTGTGGGTACATACCTGCACCTTCGACCATCCTGCCGCGCTTCGAAATTATCAGGCGCGAGGGTTCCGTATCTTCAAGCAAGAGGAGACGGAAGCAAGCCAATAAGCGCTTTTTCATGAAGGCGCATTCGCCTTTGCCGGATTTTGGGGCTGTAGCTTCCGACGGGATGGTGCTGAAGGCAGTCTGTGGCTGCCTATTTTCATTTTTCGATATTAAAATCCATTTTTTCATTTTTTATAACAATAAATGTTCGCAAGTTGCCGAATTGATGCTGAATAACGCAATCGAGGTAAGCCAGGTTCTGTGTAAATTGGATCCAATATTTTGGCTTGTCCACCACGGGCAAGTACAAGGTGTTACACAGGGCGGCGGCAAAAACTGAGTGCAACACCTGACCTTTCCGGTACGGTGCTGCCCCTATGTCTTATTCCGAACTCAGCGTTGAAGAACGCGCCACCATTCAAATCGGTCGTACCCAAGGCTTCAGCCTGCGCAGGATTGCCTGCTTGATCAACCGATCCCCTTCGACCATCAGCCGTGAGCTGCGCCGTAACCGAGGTGCTTGCGGTGGCTACTCGGCCCGCCTGGCCCAGCAGCAAATGCAGGCCCGCCGCCAACGCTGTCGACCGAAACGAAAGCTCTTGCCGAGTAGTGAGCGCTTCCAGTTGGTGGCCCATATGCTGCGCGAGCGTTTGTCTCCCGAGCAGATTGCCGGCAAGCTGCGCAGCATGAACATTCCCAGCCTCAGAGAAGCCTACGTCTGTCGCGAGACGATCTACAACGCGATCTATGCCCTGCCAGTGGGTGAGCTGCGTAAGGAGCTGATCATCTGTCTGCGCCAAGGCAAGACGACGCGCCGACCGCGCTCTGGTGGCGTGGATCGGCGCGGCCAGATCCCCGAGATGGTCAGTATTCATGTGCGCCCGCCGGAGATTGAAGACAGGCTGATGCCGGGGCATTGGGAAGGCGACCTCATCAAGGGCAAGGCCAACGCCTCGTGTGTAGGCACGCTGGTGGAGCGAACCAGTGGCTACCTGATGCTGGTAAAGATGAACGACGCGACGGCGACCTCGGCGATGGAAGGCTTCAGTGCAGCGCTCAATGGCATGCCGCTGGCGATGCGCAAGAGCATGACCTACGACCAGGGCCGAGAAATGGCGCGGCATGCTGAAATCACCCAGCAGACCGGGGTGGCAATTTACTTCTGCGACCCGCACAGCCCCTGGCAGCGCGGCAGCAACGAAAACATCAACGGCCTGATTCGCCAGTACTTGCCCAAGGGCACAGACCTGTCGGTACATAGCCAGGAGGAGCTGGACGCCATTGCCTTGCAACTGAATATGCGTCCCCGTAAGCGCTTCGATTTCAAATGTCCGATCGAAATGATGAGTGAGGTGATGCAAAAGGCCATGGCTATGCGGCACGATGCGCCCACTTCAATCCAATAACCGTGTTGCACTCAGCTTCTGCAACCGCCCAGGCCCAGGAGAAAGCCGCCATGATGCTTAAGGATCCATCAATCAAATATCGCCATTTCGCCACAGTCGACCTGCCAGACCGCCAGTGGCCCAATCAGGTCCAGAAGGTCGCTCCCACCTGGTGCAGCGTCGACATGCGAGACGGTAACCAGGCACTGATCGAGCCGATGAACGCCGAACGCAAGCGTCGATTCTTCGACCTTTTGGTGAAGGTCGGTTTCAAGCAGATCGAGGTTGGCTTCCCGGCAGCATCGCAAACCGATTTCGACTATGTGCGTGAATTGATCGAGAGCGGTCGGATCCCCGAAGATGTGACTATCCAGGTCATGACACAGGCCCGTACACACTTGATCGAGCGTACCTTCGAAGCGCTCAAGGGGGCGCCACGTGCCATCGTTCATGTGTACAACGCAACGGCTCCCGTATTTCGTGATGTGGTGTTCGGCGTGGATCGCGCAGGTTGCATCGGCATCGCCACGCAGGCTACCCGGGAGATCAAGGCGCTGATGCAGGCCAATCCGCAGACGCAGTGGACTTACCAGTATTCACCAGAAACCTTCTGCTTCACCGAGCTCGATTTTGGCCTGGAAATTTGCGAAGCGGTGATAGACGTATTCGAACCGTCTCCCACCAACAAGATGATCCTGAACCTGCCTACCACCGTGGAAGTTTCGACCGCCAACGTGTTCGCCGACCAGATCGAATGGTTCTGCCGCCACGTACGCAAGCGCGACAGCGTGATCATCAGTATCCACCCGCACAATGACCGTGGCACAGGTGTGTCTACCGCCGAGCAGGCCTGCCTGGCAGGCGCCGAGCGGGTCGAGGGCACCTTGTTCGGCAATGGTGAGCGCACCGGTAATGTCGATATCCTGACCTTGGCCATGAACCTCTACACCAGTGGCATCAGCCCGGAGCTGGATTTCTCTGACATCATCCATGTCCAGCGTGAGGTCGAGTTCTGCAACCAGTTGCCGACCCATCCACGCCATCCCTATGCGGGAGAGCTGGTGTTCACGGCATTTTCCGGCTCTCACCAGGACGCCATCAAGAAGGGCTTCGCCCAACGGCGGAAAAACCCCGACGGTTTCTGGGAGGTGCCGTACCTGCCGATCGACCCGGCCGACATGGGGCGCAGCTACGAGGCAGTCATCCGGGTCAACAGCCAGTCGGGCAAGGGTGGTGTGGCCTATCTCCTGGAGCAGCAGGGTATCGTCCTGCCGCGCCGGTTACAGATGGAGTTCAGCGGCCTGGTGCAGCAGGTCGCCGATAGTGAAGGGAGGGAGATCACCAGCGAAATGATCTTGTCGTGCTTCACCAGAAACTACCTGGAGCAGGGTAATCCCTACGCCTTGCTGCACCCCATGGTCACCACTGACGAAGCCTGCACTTACCTTGACGCTCAACTGCTGGTCGAGGGTGAACGCCTGGAGTTCGCTGGCAAGGGCAATGGCCCAGTGGCCGCACTGGTCCATGCGTTCGCCCAGCAGGGGCTGGTCTTCGATATTGCCGATTACCACGAGCACGCCGTGCGTGATGGTGCTGAGGCCGAAGCCATTGCCTACATCGAAATACGTGTCAAGAACCAGTTGCTGTTTGGCGTGGGCAGGGACGGCAGTACACTCCAGGCATCACTCAAGGCTGTGGTGAGTGCTGTCTGCCGGGCCACGCGCCTGGGGCTGCTCGATACAGTGAAAAGCACGGTCGCCACGGCTTGAGGGATACTGGCTGGCGCTGTTCGGCGGTGTGGTGACCAATGCTGCTGCGGCCACGGCGGAAAAGGTGAAATGCCAGCCTTGTAACCCTGAACCGCTATTGACCTCGAGTTAACTCAAGGTTTTAGAGTGGCGTGGCGGCACACTCGCTGCTTGCGCAAACGAACTCGCAAGCACCAGAAATGGACACTCCGACTTCACTGCTGGTTTTCCAGATTATCGGCTTCATCGCCTTGGGCCTGTCGAAGGCGATGACCGATCCAGTGAGGTCTGGAGCAGATCAGGGAAAGAGGAACAGCATGTGAAGACGATGATCGTAGGCGCCAGCAGAGGCCTGGGGCGGGCTTTGCTCGAAGGCCTCGGCAAGCCCGGGGACACGCTGATTGGCGTATCACGCAAACAGCCGAAAGATCTGGCCCTTGCGCCGGGCATCGACCTGTACTGGATCGATGCCGACCTTTCCGAGCCAGTGGCGGCTGTAGCACGGATCGCGGACCGAACACCTGCCGATCTGGACGTACTGATATACAACGTCGGCATCTGGGAAGAGCATGCCTTCAGCGAGCACTATGCATTCTCCGAAGACAGCGACGAATCGATCACCCGGCTGGTCGAGGTGAACGTCACCGCCACGCTGCTTCTTCTCAAACGCCTGATACCCAGGTTGCTCGGTGCTCCCCGGCCGCAGTTGATCCTCACCGGCTCGACTTCGGCTCTTCGCCAGAGCGGGCGCCCGGAGGTAGCGTTCGGTGCCTCCAAGTTCGCCCTCAACGGCATGGCTGATGCGCTACGCGAAGGCTTCAGGGATGACAACCTGGCGGTGACCGTGCTTCAGCTGGGTTACCTGAATACCGATGACGCCCTGTCCACGCCATTGGTGCAGGCTGCTGCGCGAGGTGAGCGGCGTTGGGTACCGGTACATGATGTGGTCACCATGGTCGATGCGTTGTTACGCCTGTCAGGGGCTTCATTCGTACGGGAGTTGATCTTGCCCGCGATCGGGGATGAGCGCTTCTGACACCACAACGGTCAGTCGCCCTGAGTCCGGATAGCAGCTGACGCGTACCAGGGCGCGACAGAATCGACATGCACGTGTTTCTGCTTCCTTGGCAAAAACGATGTATCAAAGGTACCGCTGAACGGTCAGTGGTTGCCAAACTGCGCACGATACCTCATGGGCGCCAACCCCACGGTCTTGCGAAATGCTGCCCGGAAACTTTCCGCCGAGGCGAACCCGCAGCGTTCGGCGATTTGCTCATTGCTCAATGGGCTGCTTTCCAGCAACTCACGCGCCACGTTCATGCGCACCTGAAGCAGCCAGGTTTTCGGCGTGATGCCTGTCGCTTCGATGAAGCGTCGCAGGAAGGTTCGTTCGCTCATCAGTGCCTTCGCTGCCAGCTGCTTGACCGTAAGCGGCCTGCCCACATGCAAGGTCGCCCACTCCAGCACCGCGGCAAGATCATCGCGAGGCTTCTGGGCAACGGGTGCGGGGAAGAACTGTGTTTGCCCTCCGGAACGCTGGGGTGCCATAACCAGGCGACGGGCAACGGTGTTGGCAACCTGGGTACCAAAGTCTCGACTCACCAGGTGCAGGCAGGCATCTATACCGGCAGCGCTGCCTGCCGAGGTAATCAGCTGGCCGCAGTGTACGTAAAGCACGCCTGGGTCTACTTCAATGAGTGGATAGCGTGCCGCGAGTTCGTCCGTATAGCGCCAGTGGGTGGTGGCACGCTTGCCGTCCAGAAGGCCCGCAGCCGCGAGCACGAACACCCCCGAACAGATGGAAAGCAACCGCGCCCCGCGTTGATACGCGGCGCGCAAGGCGTCCAGCAGCACCTGCGGCGGGCGCTCATCGCGGCTACGCCAGCCCGGAATGATGATGGTATGGGCATCAACGAGCGACTCCAAGCCGAACTCGGCAATGACCTGCATGCCACCTGCCGCGTGCATTGGTGCGGGATCGACGGCGACGATGCGATGCGTGTACCAGGCGAATTCGAACTCCGGGCGTGGCAGCCCGAAGATCTCCACGGCAATGCCGAACTCGAAGGTGCACAGCCCGTCATAGGCAAGCACGGCGACCAAACCAGGGTTCGTGAGCATTGGCGGAAAACTACCGGTGACTGTCGAGTGCGCCACTGTAGCGGTACAGGCGGGCTTCCTACAATGGGCGCACCTTCAACCGAGGAGTGAAATCCATGCCAAGCCTGGTCAGCGAATATCCTGCCGCAAGCCCATCCGAAGCCCTGCTTCATTTCAGCCGCCGTCTGGCGTTCGAGACGGATTGTTCGGATGTTGAACGTAGCCAGCGGTCGGGTGATGTCGACTATGTGCTGGTAGATGTAAGGAGCAGCGAGGCGTTTGCGCAAGGCCATGTGCCGGGCGCGATCAATATTCCTGGCCGCACCATCAGCGCAGAACGCATGGCTGACTATGCGCGCCAGACGCTTTTCGTTGTTTATTGCGCGGGGCCGCATTGCAATGGCGTACATCGGGCGGCGGTTCGTTTGGCTGAGCTGGGTTTTCCGGTGAAAGAAATGATTGGCGGGGTTACCGGCTGGCTTGACGAAGGGTTTTCGTTGGAGGGTGCGGACGTTGCTGCACAGGGTAACGGCGTTTCATGTGCATGTTGAGTCGAGAGGGCACAGTTCGAGCGGCATCACCCGAGGACGTACCCGGCCTGATCGAGCACATGCGAGCATCGGAAAGTTTTTCCGAATATCGATGAGCAGCTCTCTCTGCATTGATGAGCCTTCCCACAGATAGTGTTATCTCGCTAGCCTCTGTTGAATGTCCGCAATGGGGCCAGGCTGTGTGAAAACGCTAATAAGTACGTCGAGTAGCGAAAGAAGCTGGGGCACCCTGTCAATTCAGCAGATCTGAGTGCTGATCTACCTCAGTCGGGCCCGGACGCGGCCTGCGCTATTTGGGCCGCGGCAGCAGCCCGAATAGCCGTATACGGACGCAAAAAATGCGTGGCCTCAAGTCCTGATCGCTTCAATCAGCCCAGCAATGCCAAAGATGCTCATCATTCGTTTGAGATTGTAGGCAAGCACGTGAAGGCTCATTTCGGTGCTTACCCTCGGTAGGGTTTTGGTCAGGAAGTGAGTGCTTCCCATCCAGTATTTGAGCGTTCCGAAGGGATGCTCCACCGTCTGCCGACGAACCTTCATCTTTCCTGGGTCATGCTCCAATCGGATCTGCACGGCTTCGACTACCGTTTCATGCTCCCAGCGCTTCAATCGGCGTTCCTTACCCGTCGTACACTGCTTCTGCATGGAGCAACTTTGGCAGCCAGAGAACCAGTAGGAGTGCAGCAACATACCGTCTTCCACCGAAGAATGCCTGCGGGTCAGTAGTTGATCCGCAGGGCATCGGTATTCATCCGATGCAGCGATGTAGATGAAGTCCTGCTTGCCGAATCGGCCTTCCGCTTTGCTGCTTGATGTCAGCGGCTTCGGGACAAAAGTGGTGATCCCTGCCTGCTCGCAAGCAAGGATCTCCGGACCTTTGTAATTGCCTCGGTCGGCGACCACTGTCAGCGACTCAGCGCCGATCTCTTCGCGTGCCTGGTTCGCCATATTGCTCAGCTGCGTTCGGTCATTGCCAACATTAGTGACTTCATGCGCAATGATCAGATGGTATTTGTCATCGACTGCTGTTTGTACGTTGTAGCCAACCGTGCCAGTACCTCGGCCACTCGTGGCCATTGAGCGTGCATCAGGATCGGTAAGAGAGATTTGCTGATCTGGGCTGGCGTGAAGCTGCGCTTCAATGTCCTTTAGCTTTGTCATCTGCTGTTTCAGCTTTTCTATTTTTTCGCTCAGCCGTTCAGCCTTGGCCTCGGCGACCTCGGGCGCCGCCCGATCCGCCGAATCCAGCGCCGCAAGATAGCGGTCAATGCTCTGCTCGATCTGCTGCATGCGCGCCTTGATCTTGCCCTGGGTGAAGTTGCGGTCGCGGTTATTTACGGCTTTGAATTTGCTGCCGTCGATGGCAATGATCGACTGGGAGAAAAGATTGAGGTTGCGGCACAGCACTACGAATTGCCGGCACACGCCGCGAATAGCTTTACCGTTGTCTCGCCGAAAGTCAGCAATCGTTTTGAAGTCAGGAGCCAACCGGCCCGTTAACCACATCAGCTCGACGTTGCGCTCTGCCTCGCGCTCAAGCCGGCGGCTGGACTGAATCCGGTTGAGGTAGCCATAGATGTAGATTTTCAGCAGGACTGCTGGATGGTAGGCCGGACGACCCGTAGCAGCCGGATCGACACCCTCGAATCCGAGCGCTCCGAGGTCGAGTTCATCGACGAAAACGTCAACCATCCGAACAGGGTTTTCTTCGGTGATGTAATCATCCAGGCACTCCGGCAGCAGCGTGACTTGCGTCCGGGCCTCACCCTCAATGAACCGCTTCATGATCGTCCCCGCCACGATCTCGACGATCAGAAGGTTAGATAATCGCAGGTTTTTTTCACAGCCTGGACCCGAAGCTGCCGGCCTGTAACGTTACCTCTCGCGCATGGAGGTGTCTGTTAGCAGAGGCGTTGTTGCATATCTCTAAGTCGGATGTTCTGGTATAAAAATACCCCTACCCAAGTCACGGACGACGACCATGCAGATACGCAAGATGACTCAGGAAGACCTGCCAAGCGCCAACGCCCTGTGCTTGGAGGCGTTCATGCTAGCGGTTGCGCCATCGCTGTCTGCCCAGGGCGTGGAAACCTTCGCAAAGGTGGTTGCTCAGAAGGCGTTTGCCGAACGAATGGTAAGTGACAACCTGATGCTGGTTTGTGTCGCGGAGGGAACCCTGGTCGGGCTGATCGAGCTGAAGGAAGGGCGCCATGTGGCGATGCTGTTCGTTGCGCCGGCCTGGCAGCGCCACGGCGTTGGGAGGCGCTTGATGAATGCGGCTCTGGAGCAGGCCAGGGCCAATGTAGTAACAGTTAGAGCGTCGCTATCTTCAGTGGCCGCTTATGAACGTTACGGTTTTGCGTTGGCAGGGGAAGTGGGCGAGCTTGCCGGGCTGATCTACCAACCGATGGAGAAGCGGTTGACCATTTGAAGCGCCGTCTACGACCCAGGCTGCTGTTCTTAATGACTTCAAATGGCCGTTAGGGGCCTTGCGCCAAGGGCCGTAATGGGTCGTTAGTCGCCGTTCGTGGACAATTGCTGTCGGCCCAGAGACCGGCCGCTTCGCGGCCCCGTCGCCTTCGACCCGCGCCCGGCGCGGTCGGCAAATAGGCGGCACGCTATGCCCGTTGAACGGCGGGTCAGCCCAGATCCATGGAGCGATGAGGCGAGCGAAGGTTTCGCCGTGTGTGCTAACCGGCCCCTGTTTGAAACAAGCCCCGCACCACCTCCCTGATCCAGCGATTCCCGCTGTCTTGCTGGTACCGTGCGTGCCAGTGCTGCTTGACCGTGAAACCTTCCACTGCAAACGGGCAATCGTGCACGTGCAAACCATGCATGTCGGCGAGTGTCTGGCCGATGTGCCGTGGCAACGTAGCCACCAGGTCGGTCGACCCGACAATCATCCCCAACCCCAGAAACGCCGGCAGCTCCAGCATGATCCTGCGTTCGATGCCGGCCCGCGCCAGGCCAGCCTCCAGTAACTTCTGCCCGGTCCCGGCACTGATTTGTACATGCCCCTCGGCCTGGTAACCCGCCACGCTCATGCCGTTGCTCAATCGAGGGTGTAGCGGGTTGCTCAGGCAGACCCAGTCCTGCTCGAACAACACTTGCTGATACATCCCCGCACCCAGCCAGGGCACGAAGCCGATGGCCAGGTCCGCCTCGCCCGACTCCAGCGCGCTCTCGGTATTGCCATCGATGCGTGCAGCTTCCAGGCGAATACCCGGCGCATGGGTACGCAGGTGGTTGAGGATGCTGGGCAGCAGGGTGATATGGCTGGCATCACTGACGCACAGGCGAAAGCGACGCTGGGCCGTGGCCGGAACGAATTGCGGCTCCCAGGTAGTCAGGCGCCGCAGCGATTCCAGCACCTCGCGGCATGGCCCGATCAACTGGTCTGCCCGCGGGGTAGGGGCCATGCCCCCGGGGGTGCGCACGAACAGCGGGTCGTTCAGTTCTTCACGCAAGCGCCCCAACCAGATACTCACGGTAGGTTGACTCTGGCCGAGCTGTTCAGCGCTACGGGTCACGCTACGGCAGTGGTAAAGCACATCGAACAGCTGCAGCAGCTTGGGATCAGGCAAGGCATCGAGCGTGCTCATTATTGCGAAACTCAATAAGTGTATTGAGGCCATTGTATAGCCGAAATAAGCCTCGCTGCATAAGGTAGTCGCAAACCACAGGAGGTCAGCGATTTGAAAATCTGCATTCTGGGCGCCGGCGCCCTGGGTTGTGCCATCGGTGCGGCCTTGAGCGAAGCGGGGCACGAAACCTGGCTGTTGAACCGTGGCCATGCACATGTCGAGGCGATGAACCTGCACGGGCTGCGGGTGCAGGACGAACGCGGCGAGCGGCAGGTCCCGGTGAAGGCAGCCTGCGACGCGGCAACCGTGGGCGTGGCCGACCTGGTGGTGGTGCTGGTCAAGTCATTCCACACCGGCGAGGCGATTGCCGGGGCCAAGGCGCTGATCGGGCCGCAGACGCTTGTGCTGTCACTGCAGAACGGTCTTGGCCATGAAGACATCCTGGCCGAGGCCGTGGGCCGTGAGCGGGTGCTGGCTGGCAAGACCTACGTCGGTGGCGTGCTGCTGGCGCCGGGTTCGATTCGCGCCGGTGTTGCGGGCAAGCAGACTTTCATCGGCGAGCTCGACGGCCAAAGGACGCTGCGTGTGCAGGCCATCGCCGAGGTCTTCAATGGCGCCGGGCTCGCCACCACGGTCAGTGACAACATTCTCGGCACCATGTGGGACAAGCTGCTGGTCAACGTCGCGACAGGCGCGCTCAGCGGCATCACCAGGCTCGGTTATGGCCAGTTGTACAGCGAGCCGCTGCTGGAAAGCACCGCCAAGGCAGCGGTGGCTGAAGCCATTGCCGTCGCTGAACGAGCAGGCATCCGCCTGAGCCTCACCAGCCCGGATTCTGCATGGCGGCTGGCCGCCGAAGGCCTGCCGGCAAGCTTCCGTACCTCGATGCTGCAGAGCCTGGAAAAGGGTTCGGTCACCGAGATCGATTTCATCAATGGCTCCGTCGTGCGCTGGGGCCAGCGCCATGGCGTGGCCACGCCGGTCAACGCGACCCTGGTGGCCTGCATCAAGGGCATCGAACGCGCCATGGCCGATCAGCAGAAGGGGAGTAATCCATGAGCCAGCCGAAAGCCTACCTTGAACACGTGGCGTTCTGGGTGCGCGACATCCAGTGGCACATCCGCTTTTTCAGCGAGGTGTGTGGCATGACCATGCGTGAAATACAGGGTGACGTCGAGCAGCCTGCACAGTACTGGACCCTTGGTGGCCTGCAGTTCATCCACCAACCGGACTTTGCCGGCCCGGAAGGGCGCATGGCGCACCTGGGCATCATGTGCGAGGACCTCGAAGCTACCCTGGCCGCCGCACAGCGTTTCGGCGTGAGCGAAATGCCCCAGGGCCGCAACTGGCTGCGCCTGCCTGACGGCCTTGCGGTCGAGTTCATTCAGGCATCGCCGGCGAAATGCGTCGCCCAGGCACTGGCCATCGACCCACGTGCAGAGGTGGTGGCATGAGCGTAGTGGAAAGATACTGGGACGATGCCCGCGAAGGCGATGAATGCATCAGCCCCACCTACACGGTGACCCGCGAACGTATCCTGGCCTACGCAGACCTCACCGGCGACCACACCCCGGTGCATGTCGACGAGGCCTACGCCAACGCCAGTCATTTCGGCTGCCTGGTTGCCCACGGCCTGTTCGGCCTGTCGATCGCCGACGGCCTGAAGACCCAGTGCGAATACCGCTTTGTACCGGGCATGTCGCTGGGCTGGACCTGGGACTTCGTGCTGCCGATCAAGGTCGACGATGTGCTGCACGTGCGCATGCGCGTGGGGGCGATGCGCCCGAGCAACAGTCGACCGGGCTGGGGCATCGTGGTCTTGCCGTCGGAGCTGATCAACCAGCACGGCGAAGTCGTGCAGCGTGGCGAGCACCGGCTGATGGTGCCCCGGAGGGTGCAGGCATGAGCCAGGCATTGCCATTGGCAGGTATCCGCGTCATCGACTACAGCCACTTCCTCGCCGGGCCCTATGTGGGCCGCTGCCTGGCAGCACTCGGCGCCGAGGTGATCAAGGTCGAACGGCCGGGCAGCGGCGATGCCGGGCGCCAGCATGCATTTACCCTTGATGAGCAGCAGAGCGGTTACTTCCTGCAGCTGAACATGGGCAAGCAGGGCGTCAGCGTGAACATGAAGGACCCGCGTGGCAAAGCGTTCATGCAGCGCCTGACCGACTCGGCCGATGTGTTCATCGAAAACTATCGCCCCGGCGCCCTGGACAAGCTGGGCCTGGGCTATGCCGAGCTGTCGGCGCGCAACCCGCGTCTGGTGTACTGCTCCATCTCCGCCTATGGCCATACCGGGCCGGATGCCCACCGCGCCGGTTTCGGGCTGATCGCCGAGGCCAAGAGCGGGATCATGCAGATGGTCGGCGTGCCGGGCGAAGCGCCGCCGTTGCTGCGCATTTCCCTTGGCGACATGTACACCGGCATTCATGCCGTGGCGGCGATCAATGCGGCATTGCTGGGCCGGGTGAACAGTGGACGCGGCCAGCACATCGACATGGCCCTGTACGACACGCTGGTGTCGATGCATGAATATGCGGTGCAGTGCTACACCTTGTCCGACGGCACCGTCCTGCCCGAGCAGACCGGCCATGACATGCCCACCTCCACCCTGTACGGCGTGTTTCGCGCGGCCGATGGCGACTTGGTAATCGCCGCCCAGGTCGACGATGCCTGGAAGCGCTTTGCCGCGATGCTGGAAGCCAACGGTGGCCCGGCCGGGTTCGGCAGCGACAGCCGCTACCACAGCCTCAATGGCCGCAACGCCCATCGCCAGGCGATTCTGGCCGTGGTTCGCGACTGGGTCGGCGCGCGCCTGGTGGCGGATATCCTGCAGTTGCTCGATGACATCGACATCCCCAGCGCCAAGGTGCAGCGCATCGACGAGGTGGTGGCCGACCCGCAGATTAAGGCGCGCAACATGGTCATCGAGCAGCAGCACCCGCGCTACGGTACCTTGCGCCTGCCCAACCTGCCGTTCCGCTTTTCCGACTGTGACACCACGATCCACCAGGTGGCCCCGGACCTCGGTCAGCACAATGCCGAAGTGGCCGCCGGCCTAGGTTTCACCCCTGAAGAAATCACCGCCATGCAGGCAGACGGTGTGCTGTTCACCCACGGAGATGCACGATGAGCGACCGCTATGCAGTGATCGGCCGGCCGATCAACCACACCAAGTCCCCGTTGATTCATGGCCTGTTCGCCCAGGTCGCCTGCCAGTGCCTGGAGTATGGCGCGCTGGAGGGCGAGCTCGAGGGCTTCGAGGCTCAGGTACTGCAGTTTCGCAGTGATGGTGGGTTGGGCATGAACATCACCGCGCCGTTCAAGTTGCGAGCCTTCGAGCTGGCCGACCAGCGCAGCGAGCGCGCCCAGTTGGCGCGGGCGGCCAATGCGTTGAAGTTCGAGGATGGCCGTATCTTTGCCGAAAATTTCGACGGCATCGGCTTGCTGCGGGATATCGAGGAAAACCTCGGTGAGCCGCTGGCCAATCGACGGGTACTGTTGCTCGGCGCCGGTGGCGCGGTACGCGGTGCATTGCTGCCGTTCCTGCAGGCGGGGCCGAGCGAGCTGGTGCTTGCCAACCGTGACATGGCCAAGGCGCTCGCCCTGCGCAACGAACTGGATCATCCAAGGCTGCGCATCAGCCGTTATGAGGAGCTGGAGGGACAGTCCTTCGACATCGTGGTCAACGCCACCTCTGCCAGCCTCACCGGCGAGCTGCCGCCACTGCCTGAAGGCGTGCTGGGCGCGACGCAGCTGGCTTACGAGCTGGCGTATGGCAAAGGCCTTACGCCGTTCCTGCGCATGGCCCAGGCGCAGGGGGTGGTGCGCCTGGCCGACGGTGTCGGCATGTTGGTCGAGCAGGCGGCGGAGGCTTTCGCCTGGTGGCGCGGGGTACGGCCAGAAACCCGCGCCGTCATCGATCGCCTGACTATTCCGCTGGAGTAGGACCAAGGCCACTGTAGGAACGGGCATGCCCGTTTCCACAGTGGCCCTGCCAATCAGTACGGCGGCGCTGGCAGTTCGGCCAACAGTCTTTTGAGCCCGTCGCTCCACTGCCTGCGTATCTGCTCGTAATACACATCGTCGCTGGCGATACGCTGGCGTTTCGGTATTTCCAGGCTGTCCTTCTGATACACCAGCAAGTCCAACGGCATGCCCACCGACAGGTTGCTGCGAATGGTCGAGTCGAACGAGATCAGGCCGCAGCGCAATGCTTCATCGAGTGGCATATGGTAGCCGAGGTTACGGTCCAGAATCGGCCGCCCGTACTTGCTTTCGCCCAGTTGCAGGAACGGGGTGTCCGGCGTGGCCTGGAAGAAATTGCCCTGCGCATAGACGTTGTATATGCCCATGGGGCCGCCGGCAATCTGGCCGCCGACGATGAACGAACTGCTCAGGTCGATTCCGGCCGACAGCTTGCTGCGATCACGGCTGACCACCTCGCGCAAGGTGTCGGCGACCAGTACCGTTGCATCGTAGAGCGTCGCAACGTTCAACAGGTGGGGGCCGGGGCCCTTCGTACGTTGCTGGAGCAGGTTCACCACCGATTGCGAGGTCGCCAGGTTGCCAGCGGTCTGCAGGACGATCAGGCGCTCCCCCGGCACGCCGAACACGAACAGCTTGGCAAAGCTGGCGATCTGGTCGATGCCCGCATTGGTGCGTGAGTCGCTGATGAAGACAAGCCCGTCCGCCAGGTGCATGGCGACACAATAGGTCATGCTGTTTCCCTTGTTTTTTTCATGAACGGATGCCGCACCTGTCATTGGCGGTGCACGTGTACGCTGGCCTGCATCGATTCGGCGCCGCCCCCGCGGCGCACGCCCCTGACCGGGCAGGCATCGAGGTAGTCCAGGCCCACTGCCAGCTTCAGGTGGCGTTCTGGCCGGGTCAGGCGGTTGGTGATGTCGAAGCTGTACCAGGCGTCATCGACCCAGGCTTCCGCCCAGGCATGGCTGGCCAGGTGCTGCTCGTCTTCGGTACATAGGTAACCGGACACATAGCGTGCCGGAATACCCAGGCTGCGCGCGCAGGCGAGGAACGCATGGGTATGGTCCTGGCACACCCCGGCAGCGCCGCTGAACGCTTCGATGGCAGTGGTGCCCACCGATGTGGCACCGGGGCTGTATGGCATGTGCTCGGCCAGGCCTTGCATCAGCCCGATCAGCGCCGCCCGGTCGCGGTGCTCGCCACAATGTCGGCTGGCGAAGGCCTTGAGTGTGTCATCGGCCTGGGTCAGGTGGCTGCCGCGCAGGAAGGGCAGGGGTGAATGTTCGCCGGCCTCCTGCTCGCGATCCGGGTCGATTTCTACCTGGCCGCTGGCGGTCAGTGCCAGGTGGCCATGGGGTTTGTCCAAGGTCAGTACATGCAGGATGTTGCCATACGGGTCGATCTGGCCCTTGACCTTGCAGGGCAGGTCGAGTTGCCATTCAGTGATGCGCTGGCGCTCGCTGCTGCGTGGCGTCAGGCGCAGGAACTGGATGCTGTTGCACACATCGCTTGCATAGCTGTAGGTAGTGTCGTGGCGAATGGACAGTTTCATACGACCTCCAGATAGGAGTGGTGGACCGCCTGGCCCAGTTGATTGATGCGCCCAATGAAGTCGCTCAACCACGGGTGCAACCCTGCTTCGAGTATTTCGTCGATCGCGGTGTAGCGCAGGCGAGCGTTGAGTTCGGCGGCCATGCGCTGGGCGGCGCGCCCGGTGCTGCCCGGCAGGCTGGCAAGGATCTGGTCCAGCTCCTCGATGCAGGCATGCAGCGAGCGGGGCACATCGACCCGCAGCAATAGCAACTCGGACACCGGTCGTGCACTGGGTGCGGCGCGATACAGTTCGTTGAAGGCTTCGTAGGAGGTCAGCGCGCGCAGCAAGGCGCTCCATTGGTAATAGCCGCGGGCAGAATCATCGCTGACTTCCTCGGAGGCCTCCCCGAACATTTCATAGCGTGCATCGAGCAGGCGCAGGGTGTTGTCAGCCCGCTCCAGGAAGGTCCCCAGGCGGATGAAGCTGTAAGCGTCGTTGCGCATGATGGTGCCTGAAGTAGCACCGCGGAACAGGTGCGAGCGTTCCTTGACCCAGTCGCAGAACTGGCTGATGCCATAACGGCCGAGACCATTGCTGGCAATGTTGCGCATCTCGATCCAGGTAGCGTTGATGTTCTCCCACATGTCGGCAGTGATGCGGCCACGCACTGCGTGAGCATTGGTCCTGGCCGCCTGCAGGCAGCAATAGATGCTGCCGGGGTTGGTCGCATCGAGGGCGAAGAAGTGCAGCATGCGCTCGGTGTCCAGCTCGGTGTGCCGGCGGCGGTAGTCGTCCAGCGTTCCGGATGCCAGCAGTGACATGGCCAGCTCGGCATGGCCGTCGCTGCGGCCAGCCTGGGGCATCAGCGATAGCGAATAACTGACCTCGAGCATGCGCGCAAGGTTTTCTGCACGCTCCAGGTAGCGCGACATCCAGTAAAGGTCGGAAGCAGTTCTCGAAAGCATGGTTCAGTCCTCCACCACCCAGGTGTCCTTGGTACCGCCGCCTTGCGACGAGTTGACCACCAGCGAACCTTCCTGAAGGGCCACGCGGGTAAGGCCGCCTGGCACCAGTCGGGTTTCACTGCCGGACAGCACGAACGGGCGCAGGTCGATGTGGCGCGGCGCGATGCCGCTGTCGACGAAGGTCGGGCATGTGGAAAGGCACAGGGTAGGTTGAGCGATGTAGGCGTGCGGGCGGGCCTTGATGCGAGCGCGGAAGTCCTCGATCTGTGCGCTGGTCGCCGCAGGCCCGACCAACATGCCGTAGCCACCGGACCCCTGGGTTTCCTTGACCACCAGCTCGGGCAGGTGGGCCAGGACATGGGAAAGCTCTGCAGGCCTGCGGCACTGCCAGGTAGGGACATTGTTCAGGACCGGCTCTTCGCTCAGATAGAAGCGGATCATGTCGTCGACATAGGGGTAGATCGACTTGTCGTCTGCCACCCCGGTGCCTACCGCATTGGCCAGCACCACGTTGCCAGCGCGGTACACCGAAATCAGCCCCGGCACGCCCAGCATCGAGTCAGGGTTGAACGACAGCGGGTCGAGGTAGTCGTCATCCAGGCGGCGATAGATCACATCCACCTGTTTTGGACCAGCGGTAGTACGCATGTAGACGTGCTCGTCACGGATGAACAGGTCCGCACCCTCGACCAGTTCGATGCCCATTTCCCGGGCCAGGAAGGCGTGCTCGAAATAGGCACTGTTGAAGCGGCCAGGGGTGAGCAACACGGCAGTGGGGTTGTCCAGTGGGCTGGCGCTCTTGAGCGTGTCCAGCAGCAGGTTGGGGTAGTGGTCGATGGGCGCGATACGCTGTGCGGCGAACAGCTCGGGGAACAGCCGCATCATCATCTTGCGGTCTTCGAGCATGTAGCTGACCCCGCTGGGGGTGCGCAGGTTGTCCTCCAGCACGAAGTAGCTGCCATCCCCGTCACGGACCAGGTCGACGCCAGCGATATGGGCATAGAGCCCGCGGTGCAGGCCCAGGCCCTGCATGGCGATCTGGTAGCCTTCGTTGGCCAGCACTTGTTCCGGCGGGATGATGCCGGCCTTGAGGATGCGCTGGTCGTGGTAGATGTCCTGCAGGAACAGGTTCAACGCCTGAACCCGCTGGATACAACCGCGCTCGACCATGCGCCATTCGCTGGCGCGAATGCTGCGCGGGATGATGTCAAAGGGGATCAGGCGCTCGGTATCCTCTTTGTCACCGTACAAGGTGAAGGTGATACCGGCGCGGTGAAACAGCAGGTCAGCTTCGCGTCGGCGTTGCTCCAGCAACTCCAGCGGGGTGTTTGCCAACCAGCGGGCGAACTCCTGGTAATGCGGGCGGCAACTTCCGTTCGTATCATACATTTCATTGAAAAATGCCCGGGACATACCCACTCCTTGCCACCGTTGCCGGCAGCTTCATTGCGGTTCATCTACGTGTTTCAGGGTGCGGCCTTGCGGGTCGGTGGGTGTTTTGTCTGCGGTGAGCCTCGAATCCGATCAATTGCTGTGCGTTATGCACGCAAGAGGCCATTGCAATGAAGGTGCCGAAAGCCAGGCACAGTTCTGGAGTGGCAACGGGCTGGCGGTAGCACCTTGAAACTCTTGGGTTTTATTGCTGCATTCGATGACTGCGCCGCATGCAGCCGTGCGGGAACGGTCGGGAGGGGGGACAGGCGCGCCTCAAAAAAAGGCGCGCTATGCACCGAGCTGCAGCTTTTGCTCCGAATTGGAGCGAGTCCATGGCGAGGCGGCACTCCGGCCGCGCAAGCAAGGAGTAGTGCGTTTCGTTCCGAGTGTCAGGTTATGACGCAGTCACCGACGCAGAATACTCTGGGCGTCGCTTGCAGATCGAAAACGGTCACTATCATTCAATGGATTTGGCCATTTCCGACGTTCCAGTCCAGCCGGTCTGCTCATAGACCGGTTTACCCGTCTCGGTGGCATGCAGGACAGCGAAGGTGATACCTCGGCGAGCGAACTCGGCGTCAGCAGCCTGCATCAAGGCCGAAGCCAGGCCGCGGCGGCGGTAGGCCGGCTGGACGAACACATTCAGCACGTACCCACGTTTGTCCAGGGTTGGGTGCGATGGATGGGGAGGCCAGTCAATGCTCATCAGGCCAATGGCTGCAACCGGTTGGTCGCCATCCAGGAGCTTGAAACCGTAATACCGACCGTCACCGAGCCGCTCTTCCAGCCATGGGCGAAAGTGCTGAGTCATGACTTGCAGTTTTTCAGGGTCGCCACCTGCCTCAAGAAACATCTCCTGGCGATGCGAGCAGATCATTGCTGCGTCAGCGGGCCCGACTGGCCGACACTCCAGGCCTGAAGACGCTCCACATCCTTGTAGCTCGATCATCGTTTATCCAACGTAAGTGGCCGATTCATGAGAAGGCAGCCTATGGCCTCTTCAGGCCTGCTTGCAATGGCTTGGTTCAACGCCTGGCCCGCCAGACGAAACAAGACCCAATGGCTAACGATCGACCTTGGCAAGCAACTCAGCTTTTGTCATCTCTCATGGAACTGCACATAACTCATTGAATCAGCAGGGCCCATGTAGGAGCGGCCTTGTGTCGCGATGGGGCGCGCAGCGGCCCCGGCAATTTCAACTGTTGCGCATCAATCCTGGGGCCGCGATGCGGCCCTTTCGCGACACAAGGCCGCTCCTACAGGTACAGCCACAACCTCGAGAGCAACGCTGTACCTGTGGGGTTTTAGCCGCGAACACCGGCGTTGTGGGCGGAGGAGGGCTCGGCATGATGGACGAACCCTCCTCCTGAAGCCCATGGCGACGATCAGGCTTGTACCGCGTCGGCCCCGCCAGAGAGCACGGATTTTTTGCGTACTGCTTGATAGAGAAGGCTGGACACCATGAAGCCTGCAATGGCCAGCATGCTCATCAGAATGAACACATAGTTGTAGCCCTGTTGACCAGGGAAGTGGTCGAGGATCGCGCCATAGATGACGTAGGCAAACATGCCGGGGGCATAGCCGATCAGGCAACCGATGCCGAAGGCCGAGCCGGTGATGTGCTGGGGAATGCCGACTTCGCCCATGGGGGCCCAGAACACGCCGCGCATCGAGAAAACAATCAGGGCGAAGGATAGGGTGGCCGCCATCCCCGCATAGATGAAGCCCGGGCTTTTAGGAATCAGCATGATCACGGCCATCAGCGGCAATAGCGCCAGAAATGCCCACTTCAGGTAACGGCTGGTACTCTTGAACTGCTTGTCGGCAATGAAACCGCCGGCAGGCCCGCCGAGGATTTTCAGGAAGTATTGATTGATGATGCCGTAGGCGCCTACCAACGCTACTGGCAACCCGTACATTTCCTTGAGGTAGGGGATGAAATAGGTCAGGCCGCAGTAGACGATGTAGACCATGAACACATTGAGGCTGACCAACCAGATACCGGGTACCTTGATAGCCTCCATCAGGTTTGCCAGACCGTTTTTCGGCTTGGTGGCCGATTGCGCATTACCGCCCTTGAGCAGGACCCAGGTCAGGGTGCCAGCCAGAATGTCGATGACCGAGTAGAACAGGATCGCCGATTTCAGGCCGGCTTCCCCCGAGCCCATGGCGACGAACACGCCCAGTGCGGAAAAGGCCACCAGCGTATCAACCACGCCACGCCCGCCTTCCAGCAGGCCGAACAACCGGCCTTGCTCCTGATCGTCACCCAGATTGCGGATGGCCTTGAGCAACGATGGCCAGAACAGGCAGTCGGCACAGACGGCCAACAGACTGAACACGATCAGCAAACTGCTGAAGGGCGGAAAGGTCGCCAGGTACAACCCCAGGCTCCCGGTCCCGATCAGGCCGAGGGGGATCAGTTTGCGCGTGTCGTAGCGATCGGCGAGCAGGCCACCAACCACGAACAGTGCAGTCGCGATGATCGCGTTGGCACTCAACAGCATGCCGATTTCAGTGTGGCTCAGGCCCATGAATTCCTGCATGGGGACATAGAAGGCGTCCTTGAGGTTCGCCAGCTTGTAAATGGTGCCGCCACCAAGGATGAGAATCAGGAATCTGAGCCATTTGGCCTTGTTTTGAGTTGTCATTATTGTTCTCCGGGCGTAATCGGGTCGTCAGGTTCATGCGTTGGAAGGAGCGGCCAGGGTCAGTTCAGCCAAGGTGCGCAGTTCGCCCAGCAAACCTCGGACATAGGCCACCTGATTGTTCGCCCAGCGGTGTTCGTCGGCCAGCATGCGCTCGAGCGAGTAGCCTTTCGGGAGCGGCGTTTCGCTCATCTCCCGGTAAGCAATGAATGGATCGGCTGCTTCGAGGCTCTGCCGGAAGGCCGGGGCCACGTAGTGATTTTCCTGCTCGAGAATGAACGCGATCACTTGCGGGGTTGCTTCGCCCAGCATCAACAGTTCGAACAGCATGCGGGCGCTGGGCAGATCGTCTTCGTCGCTGCCTTGCAACACGCCGTAATGGCCGAAGCCGTTTTGTTCGGGGACGATGCGTACGCCCTTGAGGTGAGCCTGGCGGATGTGCGGCGCCAGGTTGTGCAGGGCCTGCAGGGGCTGTTCGCAGGCATTGATCATGTTGCCGAAGTCGAACAGGGCATGCAGGCGAGGGTGGTTGACACGGTTGAGCAGCTGCGCGATTTCGCTGCTCTTGAGTTCTTCATGCTGCTCGAAGTCAAAGTACAGATCGTTGGCATCGGCCTGTTGTGCGAGGTAGTGCAGGTCGGTCTCGATCACGTCCATGACCCGCGACAGCGGACCCTCGTAACGTGAGTAGACACGGATGTTGCGCACCCCCAGTGCCTTGGCGATGGCGATCACCTGGTCGACATCCTTTTTCAGCGTGCTGCTGATTTCCAGATGCACATCCAGCCCCAGCGCCTTGGCCTTGCTGGCAAACACCTGGAGCTGCTCTGGCGACATCTGGCTCAGGCTGTTTTCCTCGCCGTCGAGCAAGTGCAGGCTCAGGCCTTGCAGCTCGTGGCGATAGGCGAAGTCCAGCATGTCCGCGGGTGTGACACGACCGTGGGTGAGGTTGGTCAGTAGCGGGTAGGCGTGGGCAAACAGGCGCAATTGCCCGAGACGCTCAAGCAGCCGCTGGGCCAGTGCCTCTGTCAGCACTGGAGCAGCCACGTGTTCGACCACCTTGTGGCTCAGCAAGGCGTTGAATCGTTCCTGGATCTTGTTGTTCATTAGAGTTGTTCCTGGTTCAGGCACCGGTCTACCGGCGCAGCCTTTATCGCGCCAGCCAGGAACTCTCGATAGATCCATTATCAATTAATTGATAAGGCCACTTTCCACGCATCAAGTGGTCGGCGGAAGATAACCCAGCGTGCGCAAAGCCTGGGCCAGCTCCTCGACACGCTCCCGGGCCTGCTTTTCAGGCGTGCCGGCAAAGCCGATCAACAGGGCAGGCGGCAGGTCATGCTTGATGCGGTAGTCGCTCAAGGCGTAGGTGTGGATGTTGTGTCGGGCCAGTTGCCGGGCGATTTCAGTGTCACTGAGTTCGGGGGGCAGCCAGGCGATCAGGTGCATGCCGGCATCCGTCGGAGTGATCCTGAAAAAGCTGCCGATCTGCTTTTCAAGTTGTTCGATCAACGCCTGCTGGCGCGCCTTGTACAGTGCACGCATGCGGCGGATGTGCCCCAGGAAGTGGCCTTCGCTCATGAAGTCGGCCGTTGTGGCCTGAAGCAGTGTGGGCGGGCTGCGATCCATGACCGCGCGCAGGGTGCAGAAGGGCTCGACCAGAGCCTGCGGCAGAATCACGTAGCCCAGTCTCAGTGACGGGAAGAGCACTTTGCTGAACGTGCCGACGTAGATCACTCGGGCCATCTGGTCCATGGCATACAGTGCCGGAAGAAGTCGACCACTGTAGCGAAACTCGCTGTCGCAATCGTCCTCGATGATCCAGCTCTGATGCTTCGCAGCCCAGTCGATGAGTGCCTGGCGCCGCACATAACTCAGGGTGACACCCAAAGGATGCTGACGCGAAGGCGTACAGAATACCAGGCGCGCATCAGGGCACTCGGCAAGGCCTTGCTGGACATCGATCCCCTGTTCATCAATACGCAACGGAATGATCCGGGCCCCCTGGGCTTGCAACGCAATTCGCGCGGCGATGTGCCCAGGGTCTTCCATCCAGACACTGTCCTGCGGATTGAGCAGCAGCATGCCCAGCAGGTTGAATGCTTGCTGCGCGCCGGAAACGATCACTACCTGGCCGGCATTGCAGTCGATACCTCGCGCATCGAAGACATACTCGGCAATCGCTGTGCGAAACGCCTGCAAGCCTTGCAACTCGCCATAACCCAGGATCGCCTTGGTTGGCTTTAGCAAATGACGGTTCATCAGGCGCCGCCAGATGGCTTGCGGAAACCCTTCATAGGTGCTGTGACTGGGCAGGAAGGAGGTCGGCGTCGCCGGATCCCAGTCGGTATAGGACACCCCGCGAAAATGATCGCTGCGCAGCGACAGCATCGACTGGCTCAGTTCGGACAGGCGCGGTGGCTGGCGCGGTTGCTCGTCCTCGATACTCCGGTTTTCCCACTCAGTACCGACATACGTACCTGCACCCGTGCGCGAGGCCAGAAAACCTTCGGCAATCAACTGATCGAAAGCATTGAGGATGGTGATCCGCGACAGCCCCAACTCGATGCTCAAGGTCCGCGTCGACGGCAGGCGCACGCCCCCCTGAATTCTGCCGTTGAGTATCTGTTTGCGAATTTGCAGATACAGCTGACGGTACAGAGGTATGGCACTGGCACGGTCCAGTTCGATAGCCGACAGCAGCAAACCTGTGGGGGATTTCATGACATGCTCGTCTGGGTGAAACGGGATTTGACCCGGGAACCGTCAGGCGACGGGATTTCAGGGTAGCGAGCGATACCCGATAAGTCATCCGTCCGGCTTTGATGTCCGGCGCAGCGTCCGTTTTGGGTAGATAGTGCCCAGTCGCGAATGGCTACAAACGACCCAAAGCGGACATCTGTGACCGGGGCCGCTTCGCGGCCCATCGCCGGCAAGCGCGGCTCCCACAGGTACAGCGCATGCCTGAAGGCTGGTGATATTCCTGTGGGAGCCGGCTTGCCGGCGATGAGGCCGGTACTGACTACAGAGCTTTGGATCAGTGTCCGCCGTGGGTCGTTAGCCGCCATTCGCGGTCGATCGCTTTTGGCCAAGGCGGACGCTAAAGGATAACTGGTTTCGTAAGCGCGACGCCGTCCCTTTGTGAGCGGGTTTACCCGCGAAGAGGCCGGTGCAGGCGACACAACATGGTGATCACTGCTGATTGGCCAGCAGGTGATGAGTGAGAGGCGCCAACGGAAGTGTTACTGCACATTCCCTTCGCTTGAAACGCTTCCCTGACACCGGTAGTCTTTGCCCGCTGCTGTAAGTCCAGCGGCCGGGTTTGGTCACCCGCAATCATCAAGGCGCACAAGCGCCCGCTCTGCGATACAGTTGGCGCTTTTTTGTGCCCGCTGTTTCGTTTTATGGCGGCTGTGCGTGGGGCGCCTCCGTGCGCGCCGGTTTCCTTGATTCCCGGTTGACCAACCCGCGTACAGTCGCCACCCATTCGTTTGGTCACGTTGTGTGGCGGCTCCAGTGAATCAAGGAGCGACACAATGACAAAAGGCTTACCCGATCCTCCCGTACGCGCCACCACGGCGTCCTCCAGTTTCTCCACGTGCGAATGCAGCCACCCACCGTTGTTTGCCGTGCGTTCTGGGGTGGACTACGACGATGCGCTGGTGCATCTGTCCACGCTGCTCAAAGGCGCGTTTGCGACCAATCTCAAGGCACTGGAGCTGGCCAAGGGAACCTGTCGTGATCTGTTGTTGAGCAATGACCATGGGCTGGATTCGGCCAAGGCGGTGGTGGAGGCGTTGCTGGATGGGGTGGAGAGGCAGCAACTGGTTGGGCGGAAGACGGTGCCGGGTGTCTGACGGGCGCTTGGGCTTTGTTTGATTCAAGCGGCAGCCGTGATTGACCTTGAGGGCCTCTTCGCGGGTGAACCCGCTCCCACAGGTACAGCGCCAACTCGAAGCCCGCGCAGTACCTGTGGGAGCGGGCGCGCCCGCGAAGCAGGCGCCGCGGTGAATGGCACCGGCTTTGCCGGTGTTCGCGGGCATGCCCGCTCCCACAGGCACCGTGTGATCTCAAGTGCGACGCCGGCCCTGTGGGAGCGGGTTTACCCGCGAAGCAGGCGCCGCGGTGAATGGCACCGGCTTTGCCGGTGTTCGCGGGCATGCCCGCTCCCACAGGTACCGTGTGATCTCAAGTGCGACTCCGGCCCTGTGGGAGCGGGTTTACCCGCGAAGCAGGCGCCGCGGTGAATGGCACCGGCTTTGCCGGTGTTCGCGGGCATGCCCGCACAATGATCGCCGTTGGGCAAAACGACAGCTATGGGTCGTTATCCGCGGAACGCACCAGAACCGTTATCCAACCTGGCAGTCGTTCACCGCTGGCAGGCCCCCGCGCTGTACTGACCATAGCCCCGTATCAGGCTCTAGGTTGCCTTTCGCCAACCACCGATCGTCAGCTCCATCGACCTCCAAGCCCGCCGCCCGGTCAACCGGGAGACCCTAGGCCGCGATGGTGAACCAATGGACGTCTTTGCTGACAATGAAATGTCGACCCGCAGTGATGTGGTCGGGCAACTGATCGTGGCGTTTTCCCTGATTCTGCTGTTGGCCTTGTTGCTGGGGCTGTTCTCCCTCTACCGCCTCGCCGGGGCGCTGGACGCCCGAGAAGTGGAGCAGAGCCGCTTCTATGCTGAATCCGCCATGGCCCAGCTGCAGAAGAACGACAGGACGTTCCTGCTGACCCATGCCAACTGGCAGGCCGCCTATGATCACTTGGGCGGGCAGGTCGATGCACATTGGGCATACGACGAGGACAATGTCGGCGCCACGCTCTATACCTCCGATGGGTACGAAGGCGTATATGTGCTCGATGACGACGGTACGCGGTACGCAATACTGGACGGTAAGCTCAGCCAGCTGGGCCTGGAGCAGCATACCGTCAGTGCCGGCAAGATCCTGCAGGAGGCTCGGCAAGCAGCGCAGCACGATCAGGCGTCTTCAGGCTATCTGGTCTTTCGTGGCCAGCCGGCGGTGTACGTCGCTGCACTGATCCGCCCGCAGACCCAGCCGGCCCGCCCGCCGGGACCAACTGCGGTTTTGGTGTTCATTCGGGTTCTATCGCCACAGGTGCTCTTGCCGCTGGGCCAGGCGGCGGGGCTGTTAGGCCTGGCCGTGGGCGATTCGGCCGATCAGCGCCAAGGGCGCGGTGCCCTGCCACTTGAAGGCAGCGGCCACACCTTGACATGGGATATACCGCAGCCCGGCACCGAACTGATCCACACGGTAATCGCGCCCTTGGCTATCGCCGTTCTATTCATCGCACTGAGCATGGCATTGTTTGCACGCTACGCGATCCGCGCCAGCAGCAGGATCGATCGCAGCCACCGTGCTCTGGTGACTTCCAGGGTTGCCCTGCAATCAAGTGAAGAGCGCTTCAAGGCAGTGGCCGAAGCTGCCTCGGACTGGATTTGGGAAACGGATGTGCTCCTTCGCCTGACCTACCTTTCGGACCGGTTCACCGAACTCACCGGGCACCCCGTCGAAGCGTGGCGACAGCGCCCGATTACCGAGTTGCTGTCGTGTGATACCAGCAACCTCCGGACCTCGCTGCACAGCCTGGCCGCGACAGGCTCCTCCGGCACGCTGCGCTGCCAATACCAGGACCATCTAGGCCAGCAGCGTATCTGCAGGATCGCTTCGCGCGCGATCGTGGCCGAGGGCGTGTGTACCGGCTTTCGTGGCACGTGCAGCGACATCACCGACGAAGTGGCCGCCCATGCCCAGATTCAGCACCTCTCCTTGCACGACGCCCTGACCGGCCTGCCGAATCGCAACAAGCTGTTCCGTTTCCTCGAACAATCAGCCCCTGGCGCTGAGCTACCCAAGGTGGCGCTGTTGATGCTCGATCTGGACAACTTCAAGCCAATCAACGACAGCCTTGGGCATCCGGCCGGCGACGCGGTGCTGCTCGAGGTAGCGAGCCGCCTCGGTCAAGTTACCCGTGACAGTGATCTGGTCGCCCGTCTGGGAGGCGATGAGTTCATCGTCGTACTGACCCGGCCAGGCGATCACCAGGACATGGACCGATTCTGCATGCGCGTGATCGAGGCGATCAAACGCCCCATTCAGGTCGAAGGGCATGTCGTGCAAGTGGGGGTAAGCCTGGGTGTAGTGCTGTCTGCCGAGTACCCTGGTACGCCGAGCGACCTGATCCGACACGCCGACGTGGCCCTTTACAGCGCCAAGCAGGCGGGCAAGAACACCTGGCGCTTCTTTTCGGCACAGATGAACGCCGCTTTGATGGAGAAGCGTGTGCTGGAAAGCGAGCTGCGCGAGGGCATACCGCGTGGCGAGCTGGTGCTGCATTTTCAGCCGCGCTTCAAGGTCGATGGGGTCTCGATCGCATCGGCCGAGGCCCTGGTGCGCTGGCAACACCCGCGCCTGGGCCTGCTCCGCCCGGATCGTTTCATCCCGCTTGCCGAAGAGTCCGACCTGATCGTGCTGCTTGGCAACTGGGTGCTGCAGGAAGCCTGTACCAAGGCGCGGGGCTGGCCGCAGGCGGTGATGGTCTCGGTCAACATGTCGCCGGCCCAGTTCAGCCGCAGCGATGTGGTCCGCGACGTCGGCAACGCGTTGCGCGCCACCGGGCTGCCAGCCCACCGCCTGGAGCTGGAAATTACCGAGAACGTCATGCTCAACGATGTCGAAGGCGCACTGCACACCATGCTTGCACTGAAAGAGCTGGGCGTGCGCCTGAACATGGACGACTTCGGGACCGGTTACTCCTCGTTGGGTTACCTGCGTACCTACCCGTTCGACAGCATCAAGATCGACAAGCGCTTCGTGCAGCACCTGGGAAAGAGTGGCAGCGACCGTAGCGTGGTTCAGGCCATCATCAACCTTGGCAATGCAATGGGCATGACGGTGACTGCCGAAGGTGTCGAGACCGCCGAGCAACTGGCCTTGCTCAGCGATGACCAATGCCATGAAGTACAAGGCTTTTTGCTCAGCAAACCGCTGGAAAACGAGGTACTGATGGGGATGATGAAAGACCAGGTATCGTTAGCGCAATGACGCCTCGCAGAGGAGGGCAGTTTCATTCGGATGCAAACGACGGCCGCTCCGCGAACCATGCCACCGCCAGGTCCTTGAACGCCTCAGCCGAAGGCGTCAGCGGATAGCGCTGATCATGCGCCAGCACGATGCTGTGCGTTGGCAATTTCTCCTCGGTCGGCCGACATACCAGCGCTTGACCATCATAACTGCGGTCACCAAATGGCCGGGTGTAGATCAGCGCCACGCCAAACCCGTTGGCGACCAGGCTACGCTGCATCTCGAAGGTGCGCACACGGTGCACAGCGGCGGGCGAAAGATCGTAGAAGCTGAACAGATCCAGCACATGCTGCCAGCTGTGGACCTGATCGGTGACTACCAATGTGTATTCGGATAGCGCTTTGAGGCTGACGCGCGATTCCTTGGCCAACGGGTGATCGGCAGCCAGCAGTACCTGAGCGGTCAGCTGGCACAACTGGGTGCATTGAGTGTTCGGCGGCAGACCCAGATCGTAGGTGATCGCCAGCTCTATCGCACCCTCACTCAGCCGCTTGCCAACATAATCGAAGCTGCCTTCGCGCATATCGACCGTGACCCTCGGGCAGGACTCCTGCATCCGTCGCACAATTTGTGGCAGGCAATAGGGCGCCAGGTCTTCAAAACATCCGACCACCAACTCTCCGACACACTCTCCTGCATTGGCATTGATCTCGGCAAAGGTCCGAGCTTCGCTCAGAACGCGGCGGGCCTGGACCATGACGGTACGCCCGAACGGGGTCAGCGATATGCCGAGGCCACGTTGGCGCACGAAAATCGATTGGCCCAGCACCTCTTCCAATTCGCTGATGGCCGCCGAAATGGAGGGCTGTGAAACATGAAGCTCCATGGCGGCAGTCGTCAGGTTCCCGTGCTTGGCCGCTGCGAGCGCGTAGCGCAGTTGTCGCAGTGTGAACTTCATAGGTTTTTCCGTTGTGATACATCAGGACATATTATTTTATCCTTTTTTGAGGTTGTGAAATATTTCCTCTGTGCAGTGGCCACCGATCACAGGTGCCACGCCGATGCCGATTGCAAGGCTGATCAGCCAGTTTGGCGACCCTCTTTGGGCCGGATGCCCTCGACTACTGCAATCCATGTTCTTGTTTGGGAGCGTCACAATGAAAATTACAAAGGCTCTGCTGACCACCACACTATCTTTCGGGCTGCTGGCGGCCGCTGGTGCCAGCCAGGCGGCCGGCTGGTGCGAGTCTGGCAAACCGGTGAAATTCGCCGGATTGAACTGGGAAAGCGGGATGCTGCTCACGGACGTGATGCAGTTCGTGCTGAAAAATGGTTATGGCTGTGAAACCGACAGCCTGCCGGGTAACTCCATCTCCATGGAAAACGCCCTGAGCAGCAACGACATTCAGGTGTTTGCCGAAGAGTGGGTAGGGCGCAGCGAGGTCTGGAACAAGGCGGCGGCCGCCGGCAAGGTTGTTGGCGTCGGCGCGCCGGTCGTTGGCGCAGTCGAAGGCTGGTATGTGCCGCGTTACGTGATCGAAGGCGACCCCAAGCGCAAACTCGAAGCCAAGGCACCGAACCTCAAGACCATCGCCGATCTTGGGCAATACGCCCAGGTATTCAAGGACCCGGAAGAACCGGACAAGGGGCGCTTCTACAATTGCCCGGCCGGCTGGACCTGCGAGCTGGACAACAGCGAGATGCTCAAGCACTACGGCCTGGAAAGCAGCTACACCAACTTCCGCCCGGGCACCGGCCCGGCACTGGATGCCGCCGTGCTGTCGAGCTACAAGCGTGGCGAGCCGATCCTGTTCTACTACTGGTCGCCGACGCCGCTGATGGGCCTGGTCGACCTGGTCAAGCTGGACGAGAAGCCAGGCGTGGATAAATCCCTGACCATCAAGGTGGGCCTGTCGAAGGCCTTCCACGAGCAGGCGCCGGAACTGGTGGCAGTGCTGGAAAAGGTCAATCTGCCGATCGACCTGCTGAACCAGAACCTGGCGCGCATGAGCAAAGATCGCATCGAGTCGCCGGAACTGGCCAAGTTGTTCCTCAAGGAGCACCCCGAGGTCTGGCACAGCTGGGTCAGCGAAGACGCAGCCAAAAAGGTGGACGCGGCACTCTGAGCGTATGGGCTTGTCCGGCTCCTGCCGGACAAGGCACGCGACAGTCCGTTTCATGCACTTGCTCGAGAGAATTCCATGTTTCCCAAGAACTTCACGTTTTCCATTGCCGACTGGGTCAATGGCTGGGTCGATGCGCTTGTAACCAACTACGGTGACGTGTTCCGGCACATCTCCGACACCCTGCTGTGGGCCATCGTCAACCTCGAAGGCCTGCTGCGCGCAGTACCCTGGTGGCTGATGCTGGCCATTGTTGCTGGTATCGCCTGGCACGCCACCCGCAAAGTCGTGACCACTGCCGTGATCGTCGGCTTGCTTTTTTTGGTCGGCGCGGTCGGCCTCTGGGACAAGCTGATGCAGACCCTGGCGCTGATGCTGGTCGCAACGCTGATATCGGTCCTGGTCGGCATTCCGCTGGGTGTGCTGTCGGCGCGCAACGATCGCCTTCGGGCGGTGTTGATGCCGCTGCTCGACATCATGCAGACCATGCCCAGCTTCGTGTACCTGATACCGGTGCTGATGCTGTTCGGCCTGGGCAAGGTGCCGGCGATCTTTGCCACCGTCATCTATGCCGCGCCGCCGCTGATTCGCCTGACCGACCTGGGCATTCGCCAGGTGGATGGCGAGGTCATGGAGGCGATCAACGCTTTCGGTGCCAATCGCATGCAACAACTGTTCGGTGTGCAGCTGCCACTGGCGTTGCCGAGCATCATGGCCGGTATCAACCAGACCACCATGATGGCCCTGTCGATGGTGGTCATCGCCTCGATGATCGGTGCCCGCGGCCTGGGTGAAGACGTCCTGGTCGGCATCCAGACCCTGAATGTGGGCCGCGGCCTCGAAGCGGGCCTGGCCATCGTGATTCTGGCGGTCGTGATCGACCGTATTACCCAGGCCTATGGCCGACCACGGCATGGGGTGGGCAAATGAGCGCCAAACAGACAATGAACAAGATCGAAGTCAAGAATGTCTTCAAGATATTCGGTGCTCGCGCCGAAGATGCCCTGAAACTGATCCGCCAGCAAAAAGCCAAGGATCAGGTCCTGGCCGAAACCGGCTGCGTGGTTGGGGTCAACGATCTCTCGTTGTCCATCGGCAGCGGCGAGATCTTCGTGATCATGGGGCTGTCGGGCTCGGGCAAGTCGACCCTGGTGCGCCACTTCAACCGCCTGATCGACCCGACCAGCGGCCAGATCCTGGTCGATGGCGAAGACATTCTGCAGTACGACATGGACGCCCTGCGCGAATTCCGCCGGCACAAGATCAGCATGGTATTCCAGAGCTTCGGCCTGTTGCCGCACCGCACCGTGCTGGACAACGTCGCCTACGGCCTGAAAGTCCGTGGCGAGAGCAAGGCCAGGTGCGCAGAGCGTGCCCTGCACTGGATCAACACCGTGGGCCTCAAGGGTTACGAAAAGTCGTACCCGCACCAGTTGTCGGGCGGCATGCGTCAGCGCGTCGGCCTGGCCCGCGCCCTGGCAGCCGACACCGACATCATCCTGATGGACGAAGCCTTCAGTGCGCTCGACCCGCTGATTCGCGCCGAAATGCAGGACCAGTTGCTGGAGCTGCAGAAGACACTGCACAAGACCATCGTCTTCATCACCCACGACCTGGACGAAGCGGTGCGTATCGGTAACCGGATTGCCATTCTCAAGGACGGTCGCCTGGTCCAGGTCGGTACGCCGAAAGAAATCCTCTACCAACCTGCGGACGAATATGTAGATCGTTTCGTGCAGCGTCGCGTAGCTTCGCTTTAAGGAACCGGGTATATGTCGTTTGCCGAAAGAATCATCATCGCCGACGCGCCAGTGCGTTGGCAGGACGTGGTGGCAGTGGCCCGGCATGGCGCGAAGCTTGAGCTGGCCCCATCGGCCTGGGCCCGGATCGAGAACGCCCAGGCGATTGTCCAGCGCATCGTTTCCAGCGGTGACCGCGCCTATGGCGTCAACACCGGGCTTGGCGCCTTGTGCAATGTCTCGTTGCAGGATGAACAACTCAGCCAGCTGTCGCACAACACCTTGCTCAGCCATGCCTGTGGCGTGGGTACGGCGCTGTCGGACGAACAGACCCGGGCGATCATGTGCGCGGCGATCATCAATTTCTGCCAGGGCCGTTCCGGCCTGCAGCGCAAGGTGGTCGAGGCGCTGCTGACCTTGCTCAACCAGCACATCACGCCGCAGGTGCCGAAGCAGGGGTCGGTGGGGTACCTGACCCACATGGCGCATATCAGCATCACCTTGCTGGGCGTCGGCCAGGTCAGCTATCGCGGCCAGATCATGCCGGCGCAGCAGGCCTTGGCCGAGGTCGGCCTGGCGCCGGTCAAACTGGGTGCCAAGGATGGCCTGTGCCTGGTCAACGGTACCCCTTGCATGACCGGCCTTAGCTGCCTGTCCCTGGACGACGCCACTCGGTTGAGCCAATGGGCGGATGTCATCAGTGCCATGAGCTTCGAGGCCCTGCGCGGCCAGCTCGATGCCTTCGACCCTGAAATCATCGCGATGAAACCGCACCCCGGCATGCAGCGCGTGGGCAGTAACCTGCGACGCCTGCTCGACGGCAGCGAAATCATTGCCAGCAGCCAAGGCATACGCACCCAGGACGCCTTGAGCATTCGCTCGATTCCGCAGGTTCATGGCGCCGCCCGCGATCAGCTGGACCACGCTGCGCGGCAGATCGAAACCGAACTCAACTCCACCACGGACAACCCGATGCTGCTGGGTACGCCCGAGTCGTATCGGGTGGTTTCCCAGGCGAATCCGCACGGCCAGTCGGTGGCCATGGCGGCTGACTTGCTGGCCATCGCGGTGGCCGAGATCGGGGCGATTGCCGAGCGTCGTCTCGATCGCCTGATCAACCCGTTGGTCAGCGGATTGCCGGCTTTCCTGGTCAGCCAGCCGGGAGTTAATTCGGGGATGATGATTGTCCAGTACGTGGCTGCTTCACTGTGTGCAGAAAACCGTCAGCTGGCACAACCGGCAGTCGTCGACAACTACGTCACTTCCGGCCTGCAGGAGGACCATCTGAGCATGGGCACCAATGCCGGGTTGAAGCTGCACCGCGCCCTGGAGAACTGCACGCAGATCCTCGCCATCGAATACCTGCTGGCGGCCCAGGCATTCGAGTTCCTCAAGGAGCAGCGCTTTGGCGCGGGTACCAGCGTTGCCTGGCGGTTGTTGCGCGAACGGGTCCCGGCGTATGCCCAGGACCGTTGGCTGGCCCCGGATATCGCCAGCAGCGCATCGATCCTGAAGGATCCGGGCCTGCTTGGCGCTGCATTCCCCGAGCTGTTATGAGCGATGCAAGGGCCGCTCATGGCTTCGGCTCCTGAGGCGCAAGACCTGTGCAATCGGGGGGCAAATGCCCCCTTGATTGTGAACGACCAATATTCAGAAAAAAGGCCAGGGTGCCATGCACCCTGGCCGAGCTCATTTCAAGTTAGCGATTTTCGCTACCACGACCGCCGCCGTGGCTGTCCTGTCCGCCTTTACGTCCAGCCTCAGAGTCGCGTTCATCACCTCATGTCGTCACACAGGAAAGTCTGTGTTCAACTCGGACGTCAGGCAGAGGGGCGTTTGCTCTACTGCATTTTGCTCGGCCCGACGGGTTGCGCGAAAGAACCCGTGCGGGCGCCGGTGGTGCAGCAGAGCTTTGTTCGCCAACCTTTGGGAAGGATCTGGCTTGCATCGGCTTTGACGGCACGGTCGTTCAGCTCCTGCGTCGTGAATGGGTGATTGCAAAACCCACGATCATTCCAAGCGCCGCTGCGCCTATCAGTAGAGGCGTCTTGTCTTTTGACTTCCTCCAACCCCCGTCGATACTCCTCCTGCCACTCGGCGGCTCAAAGAGGTTGCCTGATGATGTTTCGGCTTTCGGGCTGCGGTTTATCCCCCGACGCGTCAGCCACCCCGATAACAGAGGCAGGCCCGGTACCAGGTAGCTGGCCAGATGCGCCAGGCGGGCCGTGGCACCGACCGTGGTGTGAGCGCGTGGTGAGATTGCGCAGGCCACCATGGCCTTCGCCACAAGTTCGGGATCATATACAGGGCCCGGAGGCGTCAGCGCATGGCCTGTGTAGTTGCCGCCGTCTCGGAAGCCCGGTGTGTCCATGACGGCCGGATAGATATCGCACACGTGGATATCGGGAAACTCCGTCAATTCCCCCCGCAGCGCCTCGGTCAGGCCGCGCAAGCCGAACTTGCTCGCAGAGTACGCGGCTGCATAGGGTTGGGCCACCCAGCTGCCCAGTGACAGTGTATTGATCAGGATGCCGCTGCCCTGGGCTTTGAAGAGGGGGAGGGCTACGAACGCACCGCGCAGGTAACCCATCAGGTCGGTCTGAATGACCTGCTCGTGGGCCTCCAGCGGTGTTTCCTCGAAATTGCCGACCGCCCCGACGCCGGCGTTGTTGATCCAGATATCGATTCGCCCGTGGCCGAATTCTGCTGCCTGTGCGGCCAGCGCTTGCACCTGGTCGTTGCGGGTGACGTCGGTCGTGATCGCGATGGCATCGGTACCGCAGTCGGTGCATTCATCCAGCACGTCGAACAACGCCTCTTCGTCGCGCGCAGCGAGCACCAGGCGAGCGCCCTTGCAGGCAAATGCGTGCGCGGCGGCACGGCCGATACCGCTGGAAGCGCCAGTGATCACCACGACTTTGCCGCGCAGTGGCCCTCTGCTCGGAACGCCCCCGCGGGGCGCTTCCTGTTCTGTGCCAGATTTCTTGTGGTCGTCAAGTGGCGCGATCGTTTCGCTGGCCTCGATCCGAGAAAGCTCAAGAGCGGTGCCATCGACCAGGGTCAACCTCAGCCCTTCAATCGTGCCAGCCTCCCGGTTCGGAAACACGGGTTCACCCTCGGCATCCACGCTGTCGTAGATGAAGCGCGTGCCTTCGATCCACCCCACGGCGGTCAAAAGCTCAGGGCCGAGATAATACTTCCCGTCTTGAAAGAAGCCAGGGAACTGATGAGCCCGCTCCACGTTTTCCACGCGATAGCGTTCACCTGGTTTCATACCTGTCGCTTGATCGATCATTTTGCGAACCCCTGTAGTTGGACCTCGGAAATGCCAGCCTTTGCTGTGCTAGTCAGAAGCAGGCCCGGTGCGCTTGACGCTGCGCGGGCCAGCAACGCTCCGGATACCAAAGCGCTCGTTGGCACCTGCCCCGGCAGGCGCATCTTTGCGTGTTGGATATGCAGGGGAAGCCAGGGCGGACCGCAAAGTTCAGACCAACAAGTCCGGTGGTACCAAACGGTGCTTCGCTGCATCCGTGTGTCACAGGATGATGTCCTGAACCGCCGCGCCCGTATTTCCGCTGGTTCCTCAGCCCTGGGCAGTAAACGCTGTGCTATCACTACCTGCATGGTTTTCGCCATAGGGGCCCGGGGATCTCATGATGAAGCGCCTTTATTGCCTGCTGTTGATTCTTTTCACCCTGCAGCCCATGGCCGGGCACGGTATCGAGGTTGCAGGCAGTGCCACAGATGGCGTGCCCGGTGAGCCGGCCGAGCTGACCATCGCCAATCGCAGCATCTTCATCTTCCACGCCACCTTGCTGGGGGAAACGCCGGCGGCGCGGGTGCAACGGGCCACAGCCGTGATCGAAGAGGCCTTGCGCGGGACTGATGAGCTGAAGGTCAGCGTCGACCCCATCCTGAATAGCCACCTGGTGCTATTGGGAGGGCGGCGTGCCTTCATCATTGCGCCGCAGGACCTGGGCCTGGCCGGTGGCGACACTCGCGAAGCCGCCGAGCAGGCAGCCGCTATGCTGCGCCTGGTGGTCGACGAGACCGGTCAGGCCCGCAGCCTGCGCTTTCTGCTCAAGGCAGCAGGCTACTCGGCGCTGGCCACGTTGATCTACGTGGTGCTCATCAAGGGCACCAACCTGGCTCGGCGCAAGCTCCAAGGCCTGTTGCCGCAGCTGATGCGCGAGCGCGCCCGGCAGATACGGCTCGGGCAGATGCCGCTGTTGGACATGCAGCTGGTCTACACCGTGATCGAACGCCTGTTGCGGCTGCTGCACTGGGGCGTAGTACTGTTGCTGAGCTACCAGTGGCTGAGCTTCGTGCTGTCGCAATTCCCCTACACCCGGCCTTGGGGGGAAAGCCTCAACGTCCACTTGATCGACCTGTTACGTTATCTGCTCGACGGCATTTTGCAGGCAATTCCCGGCATCGCCGTGGCTATCATCATTTTTTTCATCGCCCGCGGTATCAGTGGCTTCAGTCGGCGCCTGCTGGAGCGCATGGCTCGGCCGGGCACCCTCAAGTGGCTGACCGAGGAAACCCTGCAGCCAACCACACGCCTGACCTCACTTGCCATCTGGCTGTTCGCCCTGGTGATGGCGTACCCGTACCTGCCGGGTTCCGGCACCGACGCCTTCAAGGGGCTGTCGGTGCTGCTCGGGCTGATGATTTCTCTCGGCGCCTCCAGCATTGTCGGGCAGGCGGCAGCGGGCCTGATCCTGACCTATTCACGCACCTTGAAGGCTGGCGAGTATGTGCGGGTAGGTGACCACGAGGGCACGGTGACCGAAGTCGGCATGTTCAACACCACGATCCGCACTGGACTGGGCGAAGTGTTGACCTTGCCCAACTCGATGATCACCGGCTCGGTGACACGCAATTTTTCACGTGTTGTACAGGGGCAGGGCTACATCGTCGATACTGTGGTCACCATCGGTTACGACACGCCGTGGCGCCAAGTGGAGGCGATGCTGGTGGAGGCGGCCAAGCGTACCGACGGCATACTGGAAAAACCCAGGCCGCAGGTGTTTCAGACCGGGCTTTCGGATTTCTACCCCGAGTATCGCCTGGTGGCGCAGGCGGTGCCGAGTGAGCCACGGCCACGGGCAGAACTGCTGAGCCTGTTGCACGGCAACATTCAGGATGTGTTCAACGAGTACGGGGTGCAGATCATGTCGCCGCATTACCTGGGCGACCCCGCGCAGGAAAAGTGGGTGCCGCACGAGCGCTGGTTCACGGCACCTGCGCGGAAACCTGAGGTTGGCCAGCCGGGGGAATAGCGTCATAACCGGCGATCACAGGGTCGCCATGCTGCCGACGGTGCTCCAGTGGCGTCATGTCGAACCAGCGCAGATGGGCGCGGCACCAACTCTTGAGCAAGGTTGATTGGATATGTCGTGGTCATGGTCCCTGTAGCTTTTCAGTTCCTCAAGCTTGTCCTCATCCAGGGGGTAGAGGTTGCCGATACAACCTCATATCAAAAGCCCCAGCCACATTGCACCGAGGATGACCAGTTGGCCGGGAACAAGGTATCTCCCGAAGCTGCAGCCGCCGCTACCGAGGGACAGAATGCATTTGGTCAAGGTGTTGCCGGTCAGGGCGACGGTGATGATCAGCGCTGTGAAGAGATCGAAGGCACCATCGCCCTGATGCGCTGTTGAAGTGCCTTGGTCGCTACGCCAGGGGGCAAGCAACAAAGTGCCGTAAACCACCGTACCCACGGTACCGAGCCCGATCGAGGCCACGAAAGGCTTCAACAGGTGTCGGTCGACGATGCCTAGCACCAGGGCGAATTGCGCGATGCTGGCGAGGTTCGACAGTACGGCTGCGGCGGCCAAGGGCCTCACGGCTGTGACTTGCCGACGTGCCTCATGGGCAAGCAGCGCAATGGTTGCCGTGCCGGAGGCGAAACCTGAGGCGATCGCGCTCAGGGGCAAGCCGTAGCGTGGGCCCACCAGACGCATTGCGATATGCCCCAGTGCACCGACGGTCATCAGCAGGACGACCAGCGTACAGATGGTGCGAGGGTTGAGTGCGCCATACGGCCCCATGAACCTGTCCGGTGTCAACGGTAGCACCACCAGCGCTACCGTCAGCAGCATCAAACCATCGCGCAGCTCTTCCTCGCTCAGTTGCTGGAGCACGAAATGGTGCAGCTCGCGGCGCAGTGCCAGCAGCACGGTCAGCACCACGCCGACCGCCGTGGCAAGTTCTGGCTCGTCAAGGCTCAGTGCGCCCAGCGTCAGCACCAGTAGCAGGGCGATTTCGCTGGTGACTTCGGGGTCTTTGTCGGCGTGTTTGCGGTAATGCATGCACAGCATCAGAACCAGGCTCAGGCTGGCGACCCCGACCAGTACCGGCCCGGCCAGCAACATGCTGACGTAGCCCAGCAGGGCGGTGATGGCGAAGGTCCTAAGGCCGGCAGCGGCATGATCTTCATTGCGGCCTTTCTTGCGCTCGCGCTCAAGCCCCACCAACATGCCGATGCCCAGCGCGACGGCACCGTGGCTGACATTTACCGCGTCGAGCATGGCGCCTTCGGGGTGTCCTTGGGGCTGACTTCCGCGCCGCCTTGCTCAAGGGCTATCAAGGCTGGCAGATCGAGTATCTCGACAAGCCTGCCACGCATGCTGACGATGCCCAGCGCGCGCATGCGGGCGACTGAGCGACACACGGTTTCCAGGCGCAGGCCCAGGTACGAAGCCATGTCTTCCCGGGACATGCGCAGCATGAAGCCGTGGGCAGAGTAGCCGCGGCTGACGAAGCGCTGTGACAACCCAACCAGGAAGCTTGCCAGGCGCTGTTCGGCGGTGAGGTTGCACAGCATCAGCACCCGCTCATGCTCACGCACGATTTCTCGGCTCATCAAACGGTTCAGGCTTTGCTGCAGGACGGGAAAGTCACGCGCCAATGCCTGCAGCCGGCGATAGGGGACAGGGCACACCTCGCTGTCTTCCAGGGCAATGGCATCGCATACGTGATGTTCGGTGGCGATGGCGTCGAGCCCAAGTACATCGCCCGGCATCCAGAAATTGATCACCACGCCCTGGCCTTCGGCGCTGTTCAGGCTGGTCTTGAAGCTGCCACAGCGCACGGCATAAAGCGTCGTCAGCGGATCGTTGGCGTTGAACAGCGCGGCGCCTTTGCGAATACGCATGCGCGGGCCGATCAGTGCGCCCAGGCAACTGTTGTCATGCACGGGCAGACCGGTGGGCAGGCACAGCCCGCTGACACGGCACTCTGTGCACAGGGTCGTCAGCGGTTTCAGGTGAATCGGGGTTGCCGGGCTCGACGCTGCAGGTTGGTCGAGCAAGGTCACTTTCAGTAGGCCAGTCATTTTCAGGCCTCCTTCGCGCATCGGAGACCTGCCTGGGCTGCCATCCCTGCATTGGCTTTGCCAACGCTGCCCATACCTGGGCGTGGTGACCAGTCGGCGAGCATGTCCCGCGAGTGGGGCGCGTTG
The DNA here is from genome assembly GCF_046764235.1 of Pseudomonas sp. s4. Lineage (NCBI taxonomy): Bacteria > Pseudomonadati > Pseudomonadota > Gammaproteobacteria > Pseudomonadales > Pseudomonadaceae > Pseudomonas > Pseudomonas sp. s4. Next base: position 2,622,875 of record NZ_CP177209.1, read on the forward strand.
AGGCGCGCATTCAACCGGTCGACAAAGGCTTGCGCTTCGGTGGACGTAACGAAGCTCACCCGGCAGTCGTCCATGCGGACCCACCAGCGGTTCTGCTGAGGGCTATTTTCGACGTAGATGTTCATGGAAGCCTCCAAAAGCATGCATGAGCAAACCAACTGCAAATCCATGCGAAAACGAAGGCATCCCTGCCGGCAACAGGGGTGTTCAGGGCGTGATTGCCATTTTCATCGCGCTATCGCGCTGGTTGGCGAACGACCATAGGCGACGTTCGATGGTTTTCATGAGCGCCATGGCACGCCTCCGGGGCATTCGATGACTGTTGTTGGTGTAGGGTCAGATTGCGCCGTTAACGGCCAAGAGCTTTGACCAGTATCAAATTTCCGCGCCGCGGGCGTTGCCGTTTGTCCGCCCAGTGGTTCAGTTGATAAACATCAAATCCGCCAGGTGCGGGTGATGGATGATCCAGGAACACTTCCCAACCGCTGAGGTGCGCCATGGACAACCCGCAAAGACTCTTGCTGATCGCCTCGCCCCTGATGCGGCGCACCCCGGTCTACGACCGTGCGGCTGCGCTGGCCAAGGCCAAGGGCATGGCCCTGCATATCGTTGCTTTCGACTATCTCGAAGGCCTTGCCACGGCGGGCCTGGTCAACGACCAGACACTGGCTGTGATGCGTGAAGGTTATGTACAGCAACACCGTGAATGGCTGGAAACCCAAGCGCTTTCGATGCGCCGTAACGGGGTCACGGTCACCACCGAAGTGGTATGGGTGCAGCATCCGCTGGACGAGATCCTCGTCCACCTGCGCGAGCAGCCGTTCGCCATGCTGATCAAAGCCTTCGAGCATGAACCCTGGTGGGCGCGGGCGATGTTCACCTCGCTCGACATTCAGTTGCTGCGGGAAACCCGCATCCCCCTGCACCTGGTGCATCAGGCCAGCCACGCGCTGCCGCGCAAGATTCTGGCTGCCGTGGACCTGTCCCGCCCCGAGGACCTGTTTGAGGGGTTCAATGACCAGATCATCAGTGAAGCGCTGAAACTGGCATTACAGTGCAACGCCCAGATCGAACTGCTATATGCCTACGACCTGGGGTCCATGTACCTGGACTCAGGCGGCAGCCGCGAGCATTCGTTTCTGTTCGACTCCAACCTCGCCCAGACACTGCACGAGGCGCAAAGCGAGGCATTCCAGGCACTGGCCGAACGTAACGGTATCGCCGCCGAACACCGCCACCTGCGGCTGGGAGACCCGGCCAAGGTGCTGGCGCTGTTCATGGAGAACAATGATATCGATGTGCTGGTCATGGGCAGTTACCACCATCGCGGCATTGGCTGGTTCATCGGTAGCACTGCGGAGCGGGTATTGCATCGGTTGTCCAGCAGCGTGCTGGTGATATCACCAGAGCATTCCCAAGGCTGAGAGACAAGGCCCGAAAGGGCCTTGCTTTCAGGCGTGAAGATCGAGCTCGTGAAGGATTTCGCTGAAATCGCCACCCAGGTAGCGGGAGGTGAACCCCAGGGTCTTGGTCAGCCGGTGCATGGCGTAGTTGTTCGCCAGGTCCCTGGAGATCATGCAGTGGAAGCCATTGCGCTTCGCGGCCGCGATCAGGTGCTGCATCAGCAGCCGGCCCAGCCCCTTGCGTTGCCATTCTTCATTTACGGCTACCGCGCATTCGCACTGGAGGCTGCCGGGAACACTGGCATACCGGCTGACCCCGATCTGGCGCAACTGGCCATCTGCATGGACCAGGGCAACGTAGGCTTCGCACTGGTGATGATCCACCGGCATATGCTGCGCATCCAGGCTCGGCACACCGCCACTGAGCCCGGCGATGAAGCGGAAACGCCGGGCCTCGAAGGCGATCGTGCTGAGAAAGCGGCGGTCCCTTTCGCGGTCTTCCTCGCGCAGGGGGCGGATCAGTACGGCAGAGCCATCAGAAAGCTTGTCGATCCAATGCTCGCACGCGTCTGGCTTTTCAGTCTGTTGCCTGTTCATGTCGCCTCCCGGTCACCTGGTCGATGCTTGCCAGAGCTGTTGTACCGTGCTGGGCGGCGCCGGTTCTGACAATCGTCAAGTTCCGGCTCGGATGGTGGTTTTCTGATCTGCATCAAGCGCGAACAGGCCTGCTTTCGGACAATCGCCTACATCATCACGCCAGCCGCGCAAGCCCGGAGGTTCGCCATGGGTCAATATCGTCAACTGCTGGTGCTGCTCACCGAGCTCGATCCGCATTCGGCCGCGCTGCGCCGGGCCCTGGCCCTGGCGCATGTCAGTGGTGCCAGTGTGCATGTACTGGGCTTGTTCGAACCGACGCAGGAGCACCTGCTGCGCGAAGAGCGATTGAACGAGGCCGATATCCAGCGTCAGTTCGACCACTACGGTTTGCGGCTGGCGGGGTTGGTCGAGCGTCACCGTGGCAGCGGCCCCGCTTTGACGGTCGACACCTTGCAGGCAGATGACATCCGCAGCCAGGCCATCGACTACATCAGCGAACTGCACCCCGATATGGTCATCAAGGACAGCGAAGTGACGCCAACCATGATGCGCCTGTTCAGCACGCCCCTGGATTGCGCGTTGATGCGGGGCTTGAAGGGCATCACGCACTTCGTACCGGAGGCGGCGGTGTCGCTGCCCCGGCGCGTGCTGGTCGCCGTGGACACCTCCTTCAGCGAAACCCCCGAGGACCAGGCGTCCTTCAACCGCAGGCTGATTCGTGCAGCGCAGGCGCTGGCACTGCAATGCGATGCACAGCTGCACCTGCTCTCGGCCTACAACCTGGCGGGCGTGTTCGCCTCGGACATGAACGTTACCCAGGCGTGGATCGATGAGATGCGCAATGCCTTGAAGGAGCCGTTCGACACCTTGGCGGACGCCGAGGGGGTCCCGGCCGATTGCCGCCACTTCCTGGAAGGTGGCCCGGTTCAGGTGATTCGCGAGCAAGTCGCTGTGCTGGATATCGACGCGGTGGTCATGGGCGTCGTGCAGCCAAAGGGCCTGGACAAACTGCTCGGCGACACCACAGAACGCATCGTCAGCCGCCCGCCGTGCAGCGTCCTTGCGGTTCACCCTCAAGCGGCCGAAACCTTGGAGCCCTAGCCATGCAACTGACATTCCTCGGTGGTACCGGGACCGTGACGGGCAGCAAGTTCCTATTGACCCACGAGAGCAGCCGCGTGCTGATCGACTGCGGGCTGTTCCAAGGCTACAAGCAACTGCGCCTGCGCAACTGGGAACCGCTATCGGCGGCGCTGCGCGCGCTTGATGCCGTGGTGCTGACCCACGCCCACCTCGACCACAGCGGTTATCTTCCGGTGCTCGCGAAGGAAGGCTATACCGGGCCGATCTACGCAACACCGGCCACCTGTGCCTTGGCCGAAATCCTGTTGCTCGACAGTGCCCGGCTGCAAGAAGAGCAGGCAGAGCATGCCAACCGGCACGGCTACTCGAAGCATTCGCCGGCACGCCCGCTTTACACCGAACAGGATGCAAAGCGTGCATTGGCATTGTTGCGCCCTGTGGAGTTGCATCACCCGACCATGATTGCGCCGGGGATGGAGCTGTTGTTGCGCACGGCTGGGCACATACTCGGCGCGGCGACGGTACAGATCAAGGTCGACGGCCAGACCTTGGTCTTCTCTGGCGACCTGGGTCGGCCACAAGACCCGATCATGCGCGCGCCGGAACTGATCAGGACGGCAGACGTGCTGCTGGTGGAGTCCACCTATGGCGATCGCCAGCATCCAAGCGAATCGACCGAACAGTTTCTGACCCAGGTCATCAACCAGACCCTCCTGCGCCACGGCATCACCTTGGTGCCCTCATTCGCGGTTGGCCGGGCCCAGTTGCTGATGTATTACCTGTACAAGCTCAAGCGCGATGGCCTGATACCCGACATTCCGGTCTACCTCAACAGCCCGATGGCCACAGACGCAACCACCCTTTACCAGCAGTTCCGGAGCGAGCATCGCCTGACGTTGGCGGAATGCGCCGACATGTGCAGGGACACGCATATCATCCGTACCGTCGATGAATCCCGGCATCTGGATCAGCTGCGTGAGCCCGCGGTCATTATCGCCGCCAGTGGCATGGCGACCGGTGGACGAGTCTTGCACCATCTCAAGGCGCTGGCCCCCAACCCACGCAACAGCATTCTGTTCTCTGGTTTCCAGGCCGGCGGTACGCGCGGCGCCGACATCGTCGCCGGTGCGCGCAGTGTCCGCCTGCACGGTGAAGACGTGCCTATCCGGGCCCAGGTGCATGCGATGGATAATCTCTCTGCGCACGTCGATGCCGACGAGATCATGGAGTGGTTGCGCGGTTTCGCCCGCCCGCCACGCCAGACCTATGTCATCCATGGTGAGCCGCACGCCGCCGACACGTTGCGGCGGCGGATCAGCATCGAGCTCGGTTGGCAGGTGTACGTACCCGAGTACCACGAAACGGTTGCTATTGACCCAGTGCGCTAGCCTGGGCCGGGAGGCTGTCATGGATACACAAGCAAGGGCGAAACTCCGGGCCTGGATGCATCGGCCACGGGGTAGCCTGGGGTTTATCGTGGCAATCTTCGCACTGCTCGTCGTGGTCGCTGCCTACCGGTCGTTGAACCCGAACTGGCGCCTGCCGATGCAACATCCACTTATGCTGCTGGCGTTGCTCGCCTTGTGCGTGGCGTTGGGGTGGGTGGTGCAGCGTGGCGTGAAACGCACGGTAGGCAAGACCATATTCAACGGCCAGGCCACGGGCTGGCAGGCTCGGCTTGCCTTCCTGCGCTCGGTCACCCAGGAGTCGAACGTGCTCTTGGGCATGTTGCTGTTCCTGGCGTTGCTCGCTGGCGGCACGGTTTGGCTGGCGGGGCGCTCGGTGGACCGAATCGTGGAAAATTGCACAGACAGCCTGCAGGCCCGGGTGAACACCCCTGAGGATGAAAAGCTCACGGCATTGGTCGGCAAGCCGGTGTGTACCTGCCTGGCGCAGACGTTTCTCGACCGTAATGGGGTGATACGCCTGGCCTTGTTCGAAACGCCGATGCGGGAAGTGAGCGCATACAAGGCGTTGACGGCAGACGATGAACAGCGCTGCCTCGAGCAGTTCGACCTGCTGCCTGAAGAGGCCCGGGCGACGCTGCCTTGAATGTTATGTAGTGCTTGCCAGTAGCTGAAACGACAGGCGCCCGTCGCGGCGCGGGAGGTTTCCATGTCGCATGATCTTGCTCTTTGTTCACGGATACCTCCTCGTGCGGATAGGGCCGGAGGTCGTGGGGCTTGCAGCGGGCGGGGCAGCACGGTGGCTGCCCCAGGCGCTGGCGCAGCGGCGCTTCAGGTCAGGTTGAGGCGATGGATGACCTGGGCCGGATCATCCGGATCGGTAGTGGTGGTGAATCCTGCCGCCTTGGCCAGGTCGCGCATCGCCAGGTTGGCGGCTGAGTCGATCGAGTACATCTGCCGCAGGCCCTTTGCCCGGGCATGATCGGTCAGGTGCTTGAGCAGCAGGCGGCCCAGGCCATGGTGCTGCCAGCTGTCGAGTACTGTCACGGCGCATTCGCATTCATCCTTGCCGGCAATGGCGGCATAACGCGATATGCCCACCTCCTGCAGCTCGCCGTCCACATGGGCGAGGGCGACATAAGCCGCTTGTCGGTCCTGGTCGACCGCCATCAACTGGTCGAGCATCGCCTCACCGGGCTCTTTGATCTGGCACAGGAAGCGAAAATGCCGCGACTGCGGTGACAGCCGTTCGATGAAGGCCCTCTCGCGCTCCCGGTCCTTGGCTTGTAGCGGCCTGATCAGTACATGGGTGCCATTGTCGAGGGCTTCGATCCAATGCTCGCCCACAGGCTTGGGAAACGAGGGCGCGGTATGTTGACGGGAAGTATCAGCAGAAGCCATGGCAGTATCCTCGTGTGATTGAGATGGGGCGGTTGGGCGCTTGAATTTGCACTCCAGTTAATGCCATTGATGTTTTATTTCCAGCCATTGACTGTTTGAAAGCCATTTGTCTGCAGCTGGAAAGAATATGTTTTCCTCCGACTCCATGTGGTCGTAATATTTTTCGATATAGTCATCGACAGTGTCAGCGATTACTTTCGTGTCTTTTGTCGTAGCCGCTAATGTTTTCAATTGCCCAGCAATGCGCGCAAATGCCTGGTGATCTCGCTCGATATCCAGGATCCGCGGGTGGATCGGCGCCTCCGTGGCCAGCAAGGCTCGCCGAATGATTTCTTCATTCTCATGGTGGTGCCGCTCTGCATTGCTGTGCAAGGCCTCCAACATTTCGAACAAAAGCTTACAGTCATCAGTGGCATCGGGTTCATGCTTTAGCTTTTTCAGCAACTTCCTGATCTGGCTTATCTTATTGGCCATGTCATGGTGATAGGCGTGAAGTTCGTTCAGTAAGGTATTCATGACACATCCTCTACACGTTACCAGACAATGCAGATTTATAAGGCCCAGGGGCCTTCAGACAGGAACACGGGTTGAAGGCTGTCTAAGTCGAGCATGAGGGTAGCGCACTGGCCTGACTTGATCTTGATCAAGCTTTAGGGCACAGCCATGACCCTTGGTCAGTTGCCTCAGAAACTTCGGGCGAAGCGGCTAGCGTTTATAGAGCCCGCAAGAAAAAGCGGAGACATCGTCATGTCAGGCCCTGAAGATATGGGTATAAAGCCCCAGGTAAAGTGCCTTGCGTGCTCTTTGAGCCGACTTTGCCTGCCCGCCAGCCTAAGCGTCGATGAAGTGGAAAAGCTGGAGCGTATCATTCGCCGTAACCGCCCTTTGAAGAGGGGCGAGTATCTGTTCAAGGCCGATGAGCCCATGGAGCATGTGTTTGCCCTGCGCTCAGGAGTCATCAAGAATTTTCTGATTGATACCGAGGGCAACGAGCGGGTCACCGGCTTCGTTCTGCCGGGCGAAATCTTGGGGCTGGACGCTATCGGGGCAAGTCATTATCGGAGCTATGCGTTGGCGCTGGACGTTTCGCTGGTCTGCTCGATCCGGCTGGACCAGTTGGTTGATCTGTCGGGGCAGATACCCGGATTGCGCTATCAACTGTTGCACATGCTCAGCCTGGGTATTCAAGGCAAGGACGAACACCTGCGCTGTTGCCACGGACGAGCCGAGCAGCGCCTTTCGCTTTTCCTGTTGGGCATGGCGGCGCGTTATCAAGAAAGAGGTTTGCGTGCAGACGTCCTTAATCTGCCCATGTCGCGAGGAGATATCGCAAACTACCTGGACCTTACCCTGGAAACTGTCTCCCGGCTTTTCAGCCGGTTCAATCAGGCTGGGCTCCTGCAATGCGTTGGCCGGGAAGTCCGACTCATCGATCAACAGGGCCTGCTCAAGCTTAGTCGGATGGAGGAGCCGAATTGAGGGCCTCGAGAATCCTGTCATAACGTTGCACAGGCCCATTCAGAGGAAATTGACAATTCCAGGATGGACGCGACACATGGTCTGCCCGCAACCAGATACGCTGTATCGGGACCCCTTTTTGCCAACAGATGCGCGCGGCATGCCTTGCCACCAAGGATGGCGCGCAGCAGTAGACAGTGTCCGGCTTGAAATCCTCCAGCTGTTCAGTCAGTTGACTCCAAACGCTTCTGCTGTTGCGCGGCACCGAGGTAAACGCTGAGATCCATGGCTTACATTCAGCGGGCAGTTGCTCCTGCTCAAAGCTTTCGTGCAACAGCCTCACCTCTACCCAAGGTAGCCAACAGCGAACCTCATCCAGTGTGCAAAGTAGCGCCAAAACCCCCTCGCCGTGAGTGATAGCCAGCAGTCGCACACTCTGCAAGGGCACCGGCCAGGCGCTGCCCAGAGGGCCTGAGTACTCCAGCAGATCTCCGACCTTCAATGCCAGGACGCTGCGGGTGGCGACCATGAACCGACCTGCTGCGCCAGGCATGCTGATGTAGTTGCAGGTCCAGCGCTGGGTTTGATTCGCCAGTTGGCAATACTGGCCTGGCATCGCCTCGCTGCGTTGCGGGTTGCACAGCATCAGGCGAAGGTACTGTATGCCGGGCCCCGGCAATGTTTCCAGCAAACGGACACACTCACTGTCATCCTGGTCCATATGCGCCTCGAACAGGTTTGGGCGGGCCACGTTCCATATAAGCTAAGCCCCTGCGATGGCAACACTTTGATCAGGATCAAACCGACAGAGGATGGTGGCCGCATCCTGATTGATAAAGGTCAAACGGGGGCTTGCCTGCCAGCGCAATATCGAGGCGTCTCCCAGGGAGGCATTACTCATTAGAGGAGGTCGCCATGTCCGAAACAGCGAAGAAAGTACCTGTCACTTCCGCAACCACCCAACCTGCCAAGGCTACGCCACCAAGTACCGAGGCATCGGACCTGTGGCGCCCATTCCAGCAGTTGCGGCGTCAGATCGACAGCCTGTTCGACGATTTCGGTCGCCGGCCATTGCGCATGCCGTTCAGCCATACCCCGTTCGATGTCGAGCCATTCTGGCGCCGTGAACTGTTCAGCCATGGCATGCCGGCGATGGATATCAGCGAACTGGCCGATGAGTTTCGCATCAGCGCCGAACTGCCTGGAGTGGACGACAAGGACATCGAGATCAAGCTGGTCAATGGCAACGTTGTGATCCGCGGCGAGAAGCAGGAAGAGGTTGACGAAAAACGCAAGGAGTACCACTTGTCAGAGCGTCACTACGGCAGCTTCGAGCGGGTCTTCCAGTTGCCCCGTGAAGTCGACGCTGAAAAGATCACTGCCCAGTTTGCCAAGGGCGTGCTGCTGGTGCACTTGCCCAAGCGCGCCGAAGCGATTCACCCTGAAAAAGTGATTCCCATCACCAAATGAGCGACCCGGCCGCGTTCAGGAGCATGGACGCTCCCTTTTCGTGTTACAGCGCAACGGTGCTCCAACCAACTGCCCCAGGTGACCTTCGCAAGCCGTCCACTTGTGGCACTGGACGCCACACCCAGACGCCTGAACAGGCGCTATTTGGCTTTCCAGTATTTCTGCATTTCGAGGAACAGGAACGACGCGGTCCAGGTGATCAGCACCAGGCCTGTCAACGCTTGCAGGCCGGTGAGGTACTTCAGATGGCCGTTAGGCGCTATGTCGCCAAAGCCTATCGTGGTGTAGGTGGTGAAGGAAAAGTACACGCAATCCAGGAAGCTGCCGTCGAAGTTGCCACTGAGCGTGCCCCAGCCTTCGGCGTGAATCATCAGGTAATACACCAGGGCGAAACACCAGACCTCCAGCGCATGAGCCAGCAGCGCGCCGAATACGCCTGTGACGATCCGGAATCGGTTCCACAGTTTCAACCGCGGTAGCCAGTCGTTCAGGCGCAGCAGGCATTCGTAGTGGATGATCACCACCAGGATCACCACCAGCATGTTGATCAATGTGACGGTGAGCATGGTCGGTACTCGGACTGGATCGGAGTGTCATTTGGCCGCATCGACCAGATTATAGGTGGCAGGCTCCTTGGCCACCGGCAGCAGCGCCGGGAATTCTTCCGGGGTGATGGTTTCCCTGGCCAACAACAGGCGTGCCCCAGTGTCCAGGTCGGCGCGTCGTTGCTCGAGCAAGGTCCGGGCACGGGCGTAAGCGTCTTTCAGCAGGCCTCGAATACCCAGGTCGATTTCGCGCGCGGTCTGCTCTGTACAGGTAGTCCCCAATGCGCGCTGGCCCTGGCTATCAACTCTTGCCGCGCTTTGCGGTATTTCATGCTGGCGAACAAAGTGGCGAATACGCCTACGAAGAAAATGTACCAGCCGATCGGGCCGAAGAACAGTTCCAACGCCTTGCCCGGGTCGCCGAGCGTTTTCACCTCGATGCCGTTGGGCTGCAGGATTTCCGCGCCGACGATCCAGATCGCCAGGTTGATGACGATAGCGACGAATACCGCAAACAGCAGGTCGTTGCGCATGATGCCTCTGGTGCTTGCGGGCACGGTTATATCCCACTTTTGGAACTATCGTGCTGTTTCAAGCAATCGATTTTGTCATTTTACGATCCCTCTCCAAGCACCATTGAACTGCATAAATCAAAGGTTCCAGGGCGCGTCGGGATTTCTCGCAAAAAGCGATGATGGCACGTTGACTCTCCCCTTAGGGGGAGACTTTAGACTCCCGGCCCTCGATATATCTGGCCTGAAAACAGCATTTTTTGGCCCGATGAATTTATTCATTCAATGCGGCTTTTGTAGGGAAACAATCAATGAACAATCCCTTGGAATTGGACAGCGTTATCAGCAGTACACAGGAGATTCTTGCGCAGTTGCTGGTGTTGGACCGGGCCGACGTGGCAGAGCACAGCAGTATCGTTGACGACCTCGGCGCCGACTCGCTGGATATCGTCGACCTGAGCTTCCAGCTGGGCCGTCAGTACGGTTGCACCTTGCCGAAAACCAGCGTGCTGGATCACGCGGTAGCGGTGTTCGGCGACGCCACCCGGTTTGTCGAAAAAGGCCGAATCACGCAGGACGGCGTGGCCTTGCTGGAACAGAGCCTCAGCGCTTATGCGCCGGGCCAGTTGCACGCGGGCATGCAGCCGGGCGAAGTCTTCTCGGCCACCACCGTGCGTAACTGGGCGCAGCAATGCCATAACGTTTTCAACTACCTCCCCGAGACCTGCCCTGAGTGTGGGGCGGTGCATGCCCAACTCAATGAACGCAAACAAGTGGTGTGTGGCGGTTGCAGTGCTCGTCTGACCCCTCTGGACGGTGACTCGATCTCGCGTCTGTTGGTTGAGCAGTACGCGGCCAACCAGTTGAAGGCTTCGGTGTAGGGGTTGCCTTGATGCAGGCCCGAGAGGTTCTGGTCACCGGCTATGGCCTGGTGGCTCCCACGGCACTGGATGCAGCCTCGCTGTTCACGACGATCAGCGAAAACCGTTCCTGCATTCGCCAGCACCCGGCGTTTGTCGACCTGGGGTTTGCGAACCCGGCGGCCGGATTTATCGATGAGCAACAATGGCAGGTGATCGCTGCGGCCTTTCCGGGCGATCTGCAGACCACCTCCCGCCAGGAATGGCTGGCGCATTACGTGGCCCGTCAGGCGTTGGCCCATGCCGGGTTGGCCGACGGCGCATTTGCCCGAGTCGCCAGCGGTATTTTCGTCGGGGCCAATAAATACTGCATGAGCGGTGATTTGCGGGACGCCAGCCGTTACATGGACGATCAGGGGCGGGTCGATCTTGACCAGTACCTGGATAACCACACCCTCAGCGGTGGGGCGTTCGCCCGGCGGGTTGATCAGCAAACCCGCCATCTCGCCGAATGGCTGGGTGTACGTGACCATATCTCCACACATTCCGATGCCTGTGCCGCTGGCACCATGGCCATCGGCAGCGCCTATCGAGCGATCGCCCGTGGCGAGATCGACCTGGCGTTGTGTGGCGCGGTGGAGTTGATGGCCCATGAATTGTCTTACTACAGCTTTGATGGGCTGGGCGCACTCTGCCAGCGAGTGGACTTTTCCCCACAAGAACAGAGCCGACCGTTCATGCCAGACCGCTGCGGTTTTGTGCTGAGTGAGGGGGCGGCGCTGTTGGTGCTGGAATCCCGCGAGCATGCCGAGCGTCGTCAGGCCCGCTCGCTGGGCCGGGTGCTGGGTTACGCGAATCTGTGCGAGGCAGAGAAAATCACCTCCAGCAGCCGCGATGGCAGCAAGTACGCCGCCTGCATGACCGCGGCCCTGGCCGATGCCGAACTGCCCAATGCGGCTGTGGACCATGTGAATGTTCACGGTACGTCGACACAGGCCAATGACCGTTGCGAGGCCCTGGGCCTGGCGCAGGTGTTCGGCGAAACCCTGGAGCAGATGACGTTCACCGCCAACAAATCTGCCGTTGGGCACTCGTTGGCCGGCAGTGGTGCCATTGAGGCGGTGCTGTCGTTGATGAGCATTCAGTCGGGCGTGGCCTTGCCGACCCTCAATTTTCAGCCGGAAAAATCCGAATTTCCGGAGTTGAAATTCCTTTGCGAACCGTTGCAGCAACCGATCAATGTCGTGCTCTCAAACTCCTTCGGGTTTGGTGGCGTGAACAGTTCGTTGGTGCTGGGCAGGGCATGACATGACCAGATCCAATTCAACTGCTGTTTATATCACTGCAGCGTCGGTACTCAACGCCGCCGGTACTGAATGTGCGCCTCGTGACAGTCAACCTCAGGCCGCGCAACCGCTGGATTTCGACCCGGCACGCCTGGCCCGTTGCGTCGCAGCGCCCGCCTTGCCGGCTGGTGTGTACGACCGCAAATTGTCCCGCAGCCTCGAGCCTCAGGGCGCGCGCCTGCTGTATTGCGCCGGCCGCCTCGCCGAGGCCTTGCGTGAGCTGGAACTGCCCGATGAGCGGATCGCATTGACCGCTGCCATTCCGGAAGTGGATGGCCCCAGCTCGTGCTGGGATGCCGTGCAGGCCATTGGCGCACAACCGGCGGATCTGTTGGCGCAATTCTTTGCCCACACACCGCCGCTGCATGCGCTGATGATGCTCAACAGCAGCGTTATGGCCCACGCGGCTGAGGCCTTGCATTGCAAGGGCCCCATGGGCGGTTTTTGCTCCCAGGGCAATGCAGGACTGGATGCTTTGATGGAGGCCGCCGCCCATCTGAGCGAAGGCCGTGCCGATGCTGCCGTCGTCGTCAGTAGCAGCCCGAACATCACCCCGGCGTTGTACCTGCGTGACGCTACACACCCACCTGTGAACCCCGGCCCGTGGGTTTTCGGCGAAGGTGCTGCGGCACTGTTGCTGACGACCAAGCCGGGTCGTGGTGCTCAATCTGCGTTGCGCATTGCCGGGTTTGCCCGTGGTTACAGCGCGCAACCCGAGCGTGGGCTGGCGGTTGGTCGCGACGTCATCGAGCGTGCTTTGAGCAACGAAAAACTATGCCTCAGCGATGTCGGGCAGGTCGTCGCCGATGCACAGGACCCGCAGATTGCCGCATTGTTCACCCTATCGGGGCACACCCTCGAACACTCCAAGGCGTTGGTAGGTGACTTGGGCGCCAGCGCCTTGCTCAGCGAAATCGCTGTGACCTGGGCACTGGATTGCAGCCGTTACACGCTGTTGCTCGAACATAGCCGAGGTGGGCATTGGGGCGCGGTGCTGCTGGCCAGAACGTCGTCGGACACAGAGACAATGGAGAGTTACCCATGAGCCCCAGACGGATCGTGATCACGGGCATGGGCGCCGTCACCGGCTTCGGTTTCGAGTGGCAGTCCATGTGGCAAAGAATGTTGGCCGGCGAGCATTGCATTCGGCCATGGCAACCGGAAGGCGTCGAGGCGGGTGCGTTCCCTGTGCGTTACGCAGCGCCCGTGGATATGGGCTTGATGCCGGCACACTTGAAAGACCATCCGGCCTGGGGGTTGTCGCTGGAAAAACGCACCCGCTTTGGTTGGGTCGCGGCCACCCAAGCCATTTCCGACGGTGGCCTGAGCCCCGAACAGTTGCGTGGCGCGGCGGTATTGTCAGCGTCCGGCGCACCTGCTCATCGTTTGCAGGACATGCTGCTCAGCCTGGCGGATAACCCGGCGCAGGCACCGTCCTGGGCTCAGTTGATGGCGCGACAGGCGCAGGTCGATCCTGACAGTTCACTGTGTCAGAGCAACGACCGCCTTGCGCGGGTGATTGCCGATGGCATCGGCAGTGAAGGCCCGGTGATCAATATCAGCAGCGCTTGCGCGGGAGCATCCCAGGCCATCGGCAATGCATTCCAGATGATCCGTCGCGGCGAGGTCGAGCTGGCCATTGCCGGGGGCGCCGATTCGGTGCTGAGCCTGGACACCATGACCGCGCTGTATCTGCTCGGCGCCGCCAGCAGCGAGCAGCGTTGGGGCACCGAACTGTGTCGGCCGTTCGACCGCCATCGCAGTGGCTTGATTGCGGGTGAGGGCGGTGGTTTTGTCGTGCTCGAAACCCTCGAACGGGCGCTCGCCCGAGGGGCAACGCCGTACGCCGAAGTGCTGGGTTTCGGCAGCAGCCTGGATGCCTACAAAATCACCGCACCCGACCCGCAGGGCCGGGGAGCGGTGCTGGCGATGCAGGCGGCCCTGACAGATGCCGGGCTGGAGCCGCAACAGGTCGATCTGATCAATGCCCACGGTACGTCGACACCCCTCAACGATGCCGCCGAAACCCTGGCGATCAAGACCCTGTTCGCCGAGCGCGAACATTATCGGCGGTTGCTGGTGACGGCCAACAAATCCCAGTTCGGCCACCTGATTGCGGCCGCCGGAGCACCAGAGTTCATGCTCACGGCCCTGGCCTGCCGGGATGATCGGGTCACGCCGACCCTGAACCTGCATGATGCCGATGAACAATGCGACCTCGACTACTGCGCCCATCAAGCGGTCAAGCGCAAGGTCGACGTTGCCCTGAGCAACTCCTTCGGTTTCGGCGGCCTCAACACTTCACTGGCGCTGGGCAAGTACCGGGAGGCGCCGCGATGAAACAGGCGGTCGCGATTGCCGGTGCGGGCTGCGTGTTGCCCAGCGGCTGGGGTGTCGAGTCTTTCTGGGCGGCTGCGACCGAAGGGCGCAGTGCAATTACGGCGCTGAACGCCCGAAGGTTCAGCAGCGAACGCGTGGTAGCGTTCGGGCAAATTCAGGATCAGGACCACCAACGCAGCCGACAAGACCTTGCGCAAAACCTTCAGCGTTACTGCACGCCGGCAGTGATCTGGGGCGTCAGCGCGGTACGTCAGGCGTTGGCAGAAGCAGGCCTGGCCGATGAGCAGCCGGATGTCCGTTTCGGTTTGTATTGCTGTCAGGGCGGCTACACCCATCCGTCTCTGGAATCCTATGCCGAGTTGTTGCTCGGCTGTCGGCAGGACGGCGTCGCCGACATGGCGGCGTTCGCCAAACGGATCCTGCAAGACCGTGCCCAGGACCCTTTTCTGGTGCTCAAAGGCTTGAGCAACTGCTTGCTGGGTGTCACCAGCCTGGCGCTGAAACTGGTGGGTGAGTGCAACGCCTATATGCAAGGTGTCGCCGGCAACCTGGCAGCCTTGCGTGAGGCTACGGCCGCTTTGCAGGATGGCCGAATCGACGCGGCAATCGTTGTCGGTGCGGGCAGCGAACTGGATGCCCTGGCGCTGTCCGGGTTGGTCCAGGCGGGGGTCATCAGCGCCAACGGCTCGAACACTCTGCTGCCGTTTGACCTTCGGGGCACCGGTGGCATTGCCGGGGAGGGCGCGGCAGCATTGGTGCTGCGCCGGCGCGAAGACCTGCCGGCCGGCCCTCAGGCGTGCCTAGCCGACATGACGGCCCATGCCACCCTCGGTCGCTTGAGCCTGCCCGACAGCCCAACCGATCTATTGGTGTGCAGCGGCACCGGCGATGCGCACAAAGACCGCGTGTTGTGCCAGACGCTGGCCCTTGCGCGCGCTTCGCACATCACCAGCGGGTTGGCGATAAACGGCATTCTCAGCGCAGCGCCGAGCCTGGTGGATCTGATGCTTGCGCGTTGCGCATTGCAGGCCCAAAGCGTGCCGCCGATTGCCGGTTTGCAGCAGCCAGTGGCAAACCTGCCGTTTATTCAGGGCGCGCCCCACGCCGCGAGCCTTGAGCATTGCCTGGTGCTGAACCGCGACGACAACGGATTCAGCGCCGCCTATCAAGTGCTCTACAGCGCAAAGGTCACTCAAGACTGACGCTGACTACCGCCTATTTTTTACTTTCAGGGATATGACAGTCATGGATTATCGCGATTTCGTTCGGCCCAAATTCGTCGGCCTGCTCCAGGCACTGGGCCTGGAGTGTGAGTTTCAGCGCGCCCTCGGTAGCCAGTTGTTCTACCGCAACCCCAAGGGCGACATGGTCACGGTCACCGACTTTCTCGGCGGTTACGGTGCGGCACTGTTCGGCCACAACGACCCACAGTTTGTCGATCAGCTCTGTGCGCTGCTGCGCAGTGACGTGCCGTTCAACGCACAAATGTCGATCCGCGGTGCGGCCGGGCAATTGGGGCGAGAGCTCAGCGACGCCTTCAATCGCGAACTGAAGAACACCGAACGTTACATTTCGACTTTCTCCAACAGTGGCGCGGAGGCGGTGGAAATTGCCGTCAAGCACGCGGAGTTCCGTCGCCAGAAGAGCCTGCAAAAGCAGTTCGACGACATCGATTTCACCCTGGCCAGCCTGACCGCCAGCGAACGCGCTTATCGCGAGCTGGATGTGGCCGACCTCGACCTGCCTGCAGGTGTCCTGCCAGCCACTCTGAACAGCGTGACCTTGCGTCAGGTGGTTGAAGCCGTTCGCCAACACAACCTGGCGCAGTTGCACATCGAACCGGTATTCATCGCCCTGCGCGGCAGCTTCCACGGCAAATTGGTCAATACCGTGCAACTGACCTATGGCCGTCAGTACCGCGCGCCGTTTGCCCGTTTTGGTCTGAACGTCGAGTTCATCGACCCCCAGCAGCCCCATCAGTTGCAGGAATTGCCGGCCCGGCACACGCACCATTGGCTGAGCCTGCAATGGGACGGCGAACACCTGAACGTGCTGAAACTGCCGTTCAGCGCGATTACCGCCGTGTTGATGGAGCCGATTCAGGGCGAAGGCGGTATCAACGAGTTCGCGGCCGAGTTCTACCTGGGGCTGCGCAAGCTGTGTAACGAGCAACAGTGCCCGCTGGTGATCGATGAAGTGCAGTCAGGTTTTGGTCGCGCCGGGACGTTTCTTGCCAGCAGCCAGTTCAACCTGCAAGGCGACTATTACTGCCTGTCCAAGGCCCTCGGCGGCGGCTTGATGAAAATCGCCGCGACGGTGATCCGCAGCAGCCACTACGAAGGCGAGTTCAGCTACATCCATAGCTCGACCTTCGCCGAGGACGATCCGTCCTGCCATATCGCGCTGTCGGCATTGCGCCGGTTGTTCGCCAATGACGACGCGATGCTCAAAGACATACGCACCAAGGGCGCCTACCTCAAAGCCTCGCTCAATGAACTGAAGATGGCCTATCCGGATGTGATCGCCGATGTGCGCGGGCGCGGCTTGCTGGTGGGTTTGGAATTGCACGACCTGAGTGTCAGCAGCTCGCTGGTACAGGCGTCGGCCCAGTACAACGATGCCTTGGGTTACTTGATCGCCGGCTACCTGTTGCAATTCGAAGCGTTGCGGGTAGCACCGTCGGGCAGCAACTCCAACGTGATTCGCCTGGAGCCTCCAGCCTGTATCACCCTGGGCGAAATCGACGGGCTGATCGGTGCCTTGCAACGGGTCTGTGACATGCTGCGCCGTGGCGATGCGTTGCCGTTGGCGGCGGGTATCTGCGCGGACTCGATTCCCGCCGTGCCAGCCCGTCAGGACGATTTTCGGATGGCCGAGCCCGTTGAAAACATCGATGCCAAGGTCGAAGTCGTCGCTCGGGTAGCGTTCATCAACCACCTGATCGATGCCGATATCCTCGGTGACGTCGATCCCTCGCTGGCAGCCCTGAGCCCGGAACAGAAACGCACGTTCATCAACCGCACCAAGCCTGAACGCCGCGCTGCGCCAGTCGGCCCGGTGATCATTCGGTCGCGCCTCGGCATGGCGGTGGAGTTCACGTTGTACCCGCTGTGCATGGATTCGGATGCCATGGCCGAGTACATCCTCAGCGGTGACCTGGACAGCATTCGCGAAGAAGTCGGCAGGCGTGTCACCGATGCCCGCGCCGACGGCTGCAGCATCGCCGGTCTCGGGATGTACACCTCGATCGTCACCAACAATTGTCAGGCGCTGAAGATTGCCGACATGGCGCTGACGTCCGGCAATGCCCTGACCATCGGCATGGGGCTCGAAGCCATCGAGCAAGGCTGTGTTCAGCAAGGCCTGGCACTGCGCGAGCAAACCGCTGCCGTTGTTGGTGCCGCCGGTAACGTTGCCTCGACCTATGCCTCGGTGCTGTCCGCCACCGTCGATCACCTGATTCTGATTGGCAGCGGTCGTGACGGCTCGGTTCGGCGCCTGGAGAAAACTGCCCAACTGATTTACGCCGACGCGGCCCGTTCGATCCTCAAGGGCACAGCCGAAAACGACCGGTTGGCGCAGCGACTACTGAGCCTTGATGGTTTTTGTGACTTGTTGCGCTCACATGGACAAAAAGCCGACCTCGGTTTGCACATCGCCCGTCTGGTGGATGAGCGCCTTGGCGCGAACGCTTTCATCACGGTCACCAACGATCTCGACGCCCTCAAGGGCGCACGGGTTGTCCTGTGCGCGGCCAATGCGCCTCAGCCATTCCTCGGCGCCGAACATTTCGCCGAGCGCAGCGTGATTTGCGATATCGCCGTGCCGCTGAACGTTCATCAAGACATGCCGAGCCAACGCGAAGACGTGCTCTACATGCACGGTGGCATCGTCCAGACGCCGTTCGACGACGGCCTGGCGCCCAACGTGCGGGCCTACCTGAAAAAAGGTCAGCTGTATGCGTGCATGGCCGAGTCGGTGTTGATGGGCTTGTCTGGCATGAGCCAGCACGGCTCCTACGGCGATATCAGCCGTGAGCAAGTTCAGCAGGTCCGCGCACTGGCCGCGACCCACGGCTTCACCCTCGCGCAATTCAAAACTCAAAACTCGCTTTAAGGAGCGGTCATGACTCAGAAAATAGCTGTCGTGACCGGCGGCAGTCGCGGCATTGGCAAGTCCGTCGTGCTGGCCCTGGCCGGCGCGGGTTATCAGGTTGCCTTCAGTTATGTCCGTGACGAGGCGTCAGCTGCTGCCTTGCAGGCACAGGTCGAAGGGCTCGGCCGGGAGTGCCTGGCTGTGCAGTGTGATGTCAAGGATGCGCAGAGCATTCAGGCGTTTTTTGAACGGGTCGAGCAGCGTTTCGAGCGTATCGACTTGTTGGTCAACAACGCCGGTATTACCCGTGACGGTTTGCTCGCCACGCAGTCGTTGAGCGACATCACCGAGGTCATCCAGACCAACCTGATCGGCACGTTGTTGTGCTGTCAGCAGGTGCTGCCCTGCATGATGCGCCAACGCAGCGGGTGCATCGTCAACCTCAGTTCGGTAGCCGCGCAAAAGCCCGGCAAGGGCCAGAGCAACTACGCCGCGGCCAAAGGCGGTGTAGAAGCATTGACGCGCGCACTGGCGGTGGAGTTGGCGCCGCGCAACATCCGGGTCAACGCGGTGGCGCCCGGCATCGTCAGCACCGACATGAGCGAAGCCCTGGTCGGCGCCCATGAGCAGGAAATCCAGTCGCGGCTGTTGATCAAACGGTTCGCCCGGCCTGAAGAAATTGCCGACGCGGTACTGTATCTGGCCGAGCGCGGCCTGTACGTCACGGGCGAAGTCTTGCCCGTCAACGGCGGATTGAAAATGCTATGAGCCAGGCACGCACGATTGTGATTACCGGCGCGGCCAATGGTATTGGCCGCGCCGTCGCGGAAAGTTTTGCAACCCAGGCCGAGCACCTTTTGATCTTGCTTGATCGGGATCTGGCAACCTTGCAGCGGTGGGTCACCGAGGGCGAATTTGCCGCTCGCATCGAAACCCATCAAGCGGACATCGCCGATCTGGCCAGCCTGCAACTTCTGTTCAAGGGCCTGGCCAACCGGGTCGGCTTTGTCGATGTGCTGGTCAACAGCGCCGGTGTCTGCGACGAGAACGAGCCCGAAGACCTGGACAACTGGCACAAGGTGATTTCGATCAACCTCAACGGCACTTTTTACGTCACCTCGTTGTGCCTGCCACTGATGGCGGATGGTGGGCGGATCGTCAACATGTCGTCGATCCTCGGCCGAGCGGGCAAGGTCCGCAACACCGCTTACTGCGCCTCCAAGCACGGCATCATCGGCATGACCAAGGCCTTGGCGCTGGACCTGGCGCCACGGCGAATCACCGTCAATGCCATCCTGCCCGCCTGGATCGATACCCCGATGCTGCAAGGCGAATTGGCGGCTCAGGCGCGCATCGCCGGAATCACCCATGAGCAAATCCTGCGCAATGCCAAGAAGAAGTTGCCCCTGCGGCGCTTCATTCAGGGCGACGAAGTGGCGGCCATGGTCCGTTATCTGGCGAGCCCGCAGGCGAGTGGTGTCACAGCGCAAAGCCTGATGATCGACGGCGGTGCCGGGTTGGGAATGTAGCCATGGCTCGACTGGGATTGAACCGCGGCCTTTTGGCCGCGCTGGTCAGCCTCGGCTCGCCGGTGGCGATCGCCGAGTGGTTGCCGGAGCATCATGAAGCGGAGATCGGCGTAGCCACGGCCGTGCGTCTGCACGGTGACGACCAGGTCACGCAAAAGGCCGTGTACCTCAAGTTCAGCCTGGAGGATGCCTGGGAAAGCGGCTACTACAAGGCCAAGGGCCGAGCCCGTTATGACTTCCGTTATGACGGCAACAATCCCTACAGTGCGCAAGCCCGGGACGATTACCGGGCGACCGCCGATTGGCGGCACCTTTACTGGGGGCTCTACGTTGGCGACGGCGAGCTGACGGTGGGCTGGCAGCAGGTGGTGTGGGGGCGTGCAGATGAATTACGGGTGCTCGACCAGATCAACCCGCTGGACTATCGCGAGGGTGTGATCGGTCTGTTGGAAGACAGCCGCATCGCGGTGCCGATGATTCGCCTGGTGCAGCCGGTCGCCGAGTGGGAGCTCGAAGCGCTGGTGATCACTGATTTCGTGAAAAACCAGGCGCCGGCCGTCGGCAGCGAGTTCGATGCACCGATCTTTGCCACACCCGATCCGCAGATGTTTGTGGTCGATTCGCGGCCCGGTTATGACGGTCACAGTGGCTTCGGTTATGGCGCCAGTGCCAACGGCCGGGTCGGCACGGTGGATGTCAGCTTCGTTGCCCTCAACGCCCGCCAGCAGGACCCGGTTTACGCCGTCGAAGGCCAGACCGAAGAGGGCCTGATTCGCCTCGAACGGCAATTCCCGCGCTATTCCATGGGCGGCGCCAGTGTGGCCATCGATGCCGGCCACAGCATCGTGGTACGCAGTGAAGTCGCCTACTTCGACAATTGGCGCGTCACCAATCCTTACCGCGCTTACGGCAGCGACCAGACGGCGATGACCAAGTCGCTGCTGGGCGTCGATTACCTGTTGCGGGACTGGCTGATCTCGACGCAGTGGCAACATCAGCGGCTGCTCGACTGGCAGCCCGGCATGGTCCAGGACAAACGCGACGACCTGTTCACCGTGTCTGCCGAGGGCTCGCAGTTCCAGGATCGCCTCAAGACCCGTCTGGTTTTCGGCATGTCGCCGCCAGCGCAGGACGATAGCTTCGTTCAGGGGATCTTCACCTACAAACCGGTGGACTGGCTCAAGTTGGGGCTCGAAGTCGATGTGTTCTTCGGCAAGCCCGACCGCCAGTTCGGTGCTTACGCCAACCGCGATCAGGTGCGCGTGTCCGCCGGTTATCTGTTCTGACCACACCGGTGCCGGTGTGCGAACCACTCAAACAATGAAAAGGAAATCGCGATGTTGCCCATCTTCAAGACCCTGACTGTAAGCGCACTGTTGCTGAGCACCGCTGCCGCCATGGCAGCTGAAACACGCACGGCCGACGACATCATTCGCCAGGCCCGGGACCGCGATGACGGCAAGAGCTTCATGTCCCAGGTGTCCCTGATTCTGATCGACAAGCAAGGTAACAGCCGCATCCGCGAGTTCAGCTACCTGCAAAAGGATTACCCGGACAGCGACAAATTCACCATGTATTTCTCCGCGCCGAGTGATGTGCGTGACGTCGCCTTCCACATCGAAAACCCGCGCGAGGCCCTGGGCCTCGAAGACAGCCAATGGATGTATTTGCCGGTCAGCCGACAGACCCGAAGGATTTCCACCACCGACAAACGCGGGGCGTTCATGGGTAGCGACTACTCCTATGCCGACCTCGACAAGATTCGCGCCGAAGACTATCGCCAAACGCTGGTTGGCGAAGAGCAGTTGCAGGGCCGCGATTGCTACGTGATCGAGCGTGAGCCGGCGACGCCTGCCGTGCTGGCCAAGACCGGCTACAACAAGCTCAAGGTCTGGGTTGACAAGAAAAACTCACTGGTGCTGCGCCAGGATTTCTTCGATGTAAAAGGTGTGATGTTCAAGCAGATGCGCACTCTGAAGACTGAAACCATCGACCAGATCGACAGCATTACCTTCAGCGAAACCGAAGACTTCATCGCCGGTACGCGCTCTCAGCTGCGCTTCAACCAGTTGCAGTACAACGTCGCGCTGGACGACCGCCTGTTCACGCAGACCGCGATCAAGCGTGGGCTGAAAGCCGGCGACTTGCCGGAATACGCCGTGTCTGCCCGCTAAGCGCCGCTCTCGATTCATCTGGAACCCTCATTCATGGAAAGATACCTGAACTTCGTCGAGCGCTATGCGCGGGCAATTGTGTTCGTGCTGGTGGCGATCACCGCCTACTTCACCTACACCCTCGGCGCGCTGATGTCGGACACCAATCCGTATCTGCTCAAGGACACTCACCCGGCGCGCAAGACGATCATTGATTTGCAGCGCGAGTTCACCGGCACATATGACTCGGTCATGGTGGCGCTGAGCAACCCCGAGAGTGTCTTCAACACCACGTCGCTGAACGCGCAGTTCGAGTTGTCCCAGGCCATACGCCGGCTGATGCTGGCGAACGATGAGGACCGTGTCGAACTGCAGCGCATCGTTGGCCTCCACAGTGGCGATCCCGATGCCCAGGCCTTGCTGGTGCAGATCCTCGCCGAAGGTTTTTCGCAGAACGATTACGCTGCCGCCAAAGCGCTGCGCGACCATGGGATTGCCCGGCACTGGGACAGCCACGACCTGCAGTTCCTGAGCTTTCTTGCCGAGCGGCTCAACCCGATCCAGGAAATGGCCTCGATGGCTGACCTGGAAAACATCAGCTTGAGTGCCGATGGCGAGTTGTGGATCCACAAGACCCTGCACGCCCTGGATATGGACCCGAGCAAGGTCGAAGCGCAGATCATGGGCAACGAGCAGATGGTTGGTGGCGTCGTCTCGGCGGACAAGAAAGTCGCCATGGTCGTCGCCGAACTGGGCACCAAACAGGACGACGCTCAGGCCCAGTTGCGTGCCTATCACCAGGTCCGCGAGATCATCGCGAAGTACCAGGCCGCTCACCCGGAGTTCACCGATGAGGTATTCATCGCCGGCATGCCGATCTTCATTGCGGCCCAGCAGGAGATCATCGATCACGACCTGGCGATGCTGTTCCCGATCGTGTTCCTGTTGGTGACTTCTCTGCTGGTTTTCTTCTTTCGCAAACCACTTGGCGTGGTGCTGCCGCTGTTCAATATCCTGTTCTGCACCATCTGGACCCTTGGCCTGATGGCGCTGCTGCGTGTACCGATGGACTTGCTCACCAGTGTGTTGCCGGTGTTCCTGTTCACCATCTGTTGTGCCGACGCGATCCACGTCATGGCCGAGTATTACGAACAGCTCAATTCGGGCAAGTCTTTCCGCGAAGCCAACCGAGAAACCCAGCGCCTGATGGTCACGCCCGTCGTTCTGACAACGGTCACGACTATTGCGACGTTCTTGATTTCCACCACCAACAACATTGTCAGCATCCGCAACTTTGGCGTGTTCATGTCCATCGGCCTGACGGCGGCGCTGATCATTTCGTTGCTACTGATCCCGGCGTGGATTTCGATCTGGGGCAAAGATGCCGTCCCGCGCAAAGTGCAACTCAAAGAGTCGCTGATCTCCCACTATCTGGTAGTGTTCTGTGCCTGGCTGATTCGCTGGCGCAAGCCGGTATTGCTGGTGACCCTGCCGTTGTTGGCGATGATGACGGTGTTCACGTTCAAGGTGGATATCGAAGACTCGGGTATTGCCTACTTCAAGAAGGACAGCCCGGTGCGGATGTCCGACGAGTTCATCAACCGGGCCGGAGTCGCGGGTACGTCGCCGGGCTGGATCGCTTTCGACACCAAGACTCCGCGTGGCGCGCTGACCACTGAAACCGTGCAGTTCCTGGAACGTCTGGACCAGTTCATCAGGGCCCAGCCGAACGTGAGTTACACCTATTCGGTGGCGACCTACATCAAGCGCATGAACCTCGTGCTCAATGACATGAACCCTGCTTTCCTGCGGGTGCCGCAGGCGGTGGAGCAGGTGACGGTGGTCGATGATGACGGGAAACCGGAGACCTTCGAAGTCGATGGCAACTCGCTCATCGAGCAACACATCATGATGTTCGAGAACGGTGGCGGCACCGACTTGCAGAACGTGCTCAATGCCGATTACTCGAAGGCGGTGACGCTGTTCACCATGACCTCCTCTGTGGCGGGCGATTACCAGGCGATGCTCGATAAACTGGACGCCTGGCTGGCGATCAACAAACCGGCCAACCTGCAAGTCACCCATGCCGGTACGCCGTACATATGGACCGGGGTGTTGCAGGAAATCACCCAGGGTCAGGTGCTGAGCTTCTCGCTGGCGTTGCTGGCCGTGACCTTGATGATGATGTTCTGGCTCAAGTCAGTACGCCTGGGCATCCTCGGCATGCTGACGTTGCTGACCACGTCGGTGACGGTATACGGCAGCATGTACCTGTTGGATATCGAGTTGAACATCGGTACCACACTGGTGACGTTCCTCGTGGTGGGCGTCGTGGATTACGCCGTTCACCTGCTGTCACGGATCAAGATGCTGGTGCAGAAGGGCGCCGAGATCGACGAGGCCATCCTGGCGGCCATGCAGGGCGTCGGGCGTTCGACGGTGGTCAATGTCGTGATCTTCTCGATGGGCTTTGTCGCGCTGCTGTTCTCCGCCTACAAACCCGTCATTGACCTGGGTGTACTGGTGATACTGGCGCTGTCATCCAGTGGCTTCATGACCATTTTGTTGGTCACGCTGATTTCGCCGTGGTTCTTTGCCTCGATTGTGCCGCAGCCAGCAATGCAAGAGGGCGAGCAGCCGCGGGGTGAGGCTGTGCCAGGTTAAATCGCCGGGGCGCCTGCGTGCTGAAAACGGCACCGGGCGCCATGGCCGTTCAGGGGCGGCGGTGCGGATTCAGCGGGCTTTTTCCAGGTGTTCGAACTGGCATTGCATCTGAGCATCTTTGAGGCTCAGCTCAAACTCGACCAAGCCGTCATGCACTTTCTGCAACGCCTGGATCTGCCCCATCAATTCCTGCTTTTTGTTATCGATGGCCTGCATGGCCAGATCCCAGGGCAGCTCCTGGCCGCGATGATCCTGCAGAATGGCCTGCATTTCCTTGAGCTTGAAACCGAGTTGCTGAGCGCATTTGATGAAGGTCAGCAGCTCTACGCTTTGCTGGCTGTAGATGCGGTACTTGCCTTCGCGTTGCGGGGGGGGCAACAGGCCGATTTCTTCGTAATGTCGAATGCTTTTGACGGTGGTGCCCGACAGCTGGGCGGCTTTGCCGATGTACATGAAAATCCCTTTTTGACGCATCAGAAGCGAAAAGATGTCGCGCGCTCGCACAGGCGCGCGACATCTTTGCACAAGCGTCAGGGGGTTGGAAGCCAGTTTGGACAAGGTGTCGCAGCAGGTAGGCTCGGCTGGGCAGTGCAGGGGCACGGCACGACCGGGGCCGATCAGCGGCTGGCGACTGCCTGGACTTGTTTGAGCCAGGCTTCACGCTGTTCCGGCTTGGAGCCCAATACCGGACCGAAGGTCAGGGTTTTCAGGGGCTTTATGCCGCAGAATTCCAGGGTGGTCTTGCGCATTTGGTGCAGGCCCGGCATGCGATACACCCATCGGTAGTACCACGGCGGCGTGTCCATGGTCACCAAAAGGTGAGCCGTGCGACCCTTGAGCAGCTTATCCGGGAAGGGCGAGCCCTTGCGGTACTTGAAGGCAAAACCGGGCAGAAACACGCGGTCGAAGAACCCCTTGAGCAACGCCGGAATGCCGCCCCACCAGATCGGGTACACAAATGTCAGGTGTTCGGCCCAGGTAATGTCGTTCTGTGCGGCGATCAAATCGGGCTCAAGCAACTGGACCTGGTTATAGCCATCGTGCAGGACCGGATCGAAATCCAGGGTGTCCAGGCGCAGCAGACGCACCTCATGGCCTGCTTGCGTGGCCGCCTCGACATAACGGTCGGTCACGGCGCCGCAAAAGCTGGCGTTCGAAGGGTGGCCGAGGATTACGAGCATGCGTTTGCTCTTCATGACGAACTCCAGATAATGAAGTGCCAAGGGTAAAGTCTGCCCCTAACGGTAGAGTCAAGCCTTGCCGGTTACCGGTGGAGACAAACAGTCCAGCAGCGCTCGGGTGTAACCCGGCAAACCGTCGAATGAGTGGGCGCAGATCCGCAATATGCGTTGCGCCCAGGGGGCCGGCAGATCGCGCCAGATCAAGCCCGGATCATGGAGGGTGCGCCGGCATTTACTGGCTGCTGCCGGAGAGGTGCGCCTGTAAGGCCAGAAAACCAAGGGGCTGCCCTGGTTTTCAATAATCCGCGCCTGCAAATCGAGCTTTTCTGAGCCCGGAAGTCAGCCATTGTCGGGTGTCGGGTGACTTGTTCGGATTTCCCTAAAGACTATCAGGGTCGCCGAAGAATATTTGGACAACCATATAAATCAAAAGGTTATGAATGGGGAGTTGGTTTTGTACCCCCAGATGTACCCTTTTTTACAGCAGCTACGAGTGGATTACAGTGGACGCACCGAGGGGAGGGCCGGTGTCAAACGTGCAATCCCTCACCCAGTCGCGCAGCTTTGCTGCCTGCGGACCGTAGGGTATTTTCGTCGTTGACCCATGCATAGACGATGACCTTGGATTTTGAGTCGTAGCGAAAGAACAGCCGAAAGCGCCTGCCGATTTTTGCCCGCCGCCAATGTCGGTAGGCGGTGCCCAGCGTGTTGCCTTGGCGGAACTCATCACGGCCCGGGTCGGCAGGCACAGCCTCCATGATCAGATGGCTCAATGCCCGAAGCAGCTTGACGTTGGCGTTGCTTTCAAAACCTTGCGGGTCGTTCTGCTCGGCCCGGGCGGCGGCTTCTTGCAATTTGCGTAGCTGTAAAGTCACACCTTCATGGAACAACAGTGCCCAGCCATTTCGCAGCATCAGATCGCGACCTCACCGTCGATATCTTCGTCCAGGTTTACGGAGTGGTTTGCGTTGGCGAGCATGGTTTGCGCCAAGTCTTCCGGCAGAGTGGTGAGGTTGCGGCCGCCTCGGATATCAGCCTCCAGCAAACCCAGGAACGCACCGATGGCAGGGTCTTCGTGGGTGGTTTCTACGCGGCTGACCACGATTTCACCCCCGCGTACGTCGAATGCAATCTTGCCACCAGTGTCAATGCCCAAAAGCTGGCGAACGGATTTGGGCAGTGTGATCTGCCCCTTCGAGGTTAGCGTGGCGATTTCGTGGATGGCAGGCATGGGCGTTCTCCCGGATGTATTGATTGGATGGTAAGGAATAATCCTTACACGATCAATCTTGGTTTTCTGCTGATCAAGCATAGGCGGGGAGGACGCTCAATAGCGCCGCAAGATGAGTTACACCACTTCCAGGGGCACGATCTGTCTGATGTGCACCAAGCGATCTTCTGGTGGCTACCGGCATGGTGAGCAGATGTTGCCGATAGGATTTACCCACCAGAAGATTCATTGGATCAAGGAAGCCGAAAAAACACACCGCATAATTATTGCGGACACTGACAAGGCAGCCTAACAGCGGATCGCGCAATGCTTCAGCGCTGTTTCATGAACGCCGCTGAACTTTGGTGGCCTGACTTTTCATTAACGGTCTTGCTGGTTTATTGATACGGCGCTCGAACAGACTGATGAGCGTCCCAGTGATGGCTACCAGCGCCAGTAAAAACAGTCCGATGTCTGAGTTTTCCATGAGAATCTTCCTGCCAGTCTGTCTGAAAAATGGAGATGTCTGCCTTGCGTTTGCGCTGGGCGAGTTGATCCGTGCGTTGCCAGTACGCCGTTTCATTGGCGTGCATCGAGATTACGGCTTTTCCAGGTCAAGTTGCTGTCGGTTTTCTGCACGCTGGCGTAAAGACTCAATAAAGGGCCTGCATTGGGCTGGCATGAGCTCGCGGTGACCTCTCTGAACCAGGCAGAAAACCGTGCATTGGAAATGGGGACCCTGTGGATGGCAGTGTTCGCTGTCGGGGTAAGCCTGCTGGCAGTGCTCAACGGCCTGTGTCTGCACAATAAGTAGAGGGCAAGGGCTCATGCTACGCGCCGCAACGCCACGGCCATGCCCCCGCCCAGCGCCGCCATGCCCAGCAACAAGGCCGGAAATGACAGCCACCAGGGCATGCCAGCAGTCATCATGCTGAATTCCGACATCCCGCCGATGCTGGCCAGCAGGTTCAACGGCAGGAACACCACGTTGATCAGCGTCAAATTGCGCAGGGCGTGGTTCATGCCGTTGTTGGCCAGGTTGCCGCGGGCCTCGATGAGGTTGGTGAAAACCTGGGCGTGGATTTTCGCCTGCTGGTAGCTCTGCTCGTTCTCGATGATCAGGTCGTTGAGCGCCTCCAGCTGCTCGGGCCTGAAGCCGTGCTTCTGACCGTGGCTGCGCAGCAGCGCGAGCACGGCGCCGTTGCTCTGGATCGCGTTGACGTAATACACCAGGCTTTCGCTCAGGCTGTACATCTGCACCAGGTGCTGGCTGTCCATGGGTCGGTCGAACTGCAGCTGGATCTCCCAGGCCACCTGCTTGACCACCCGCAAATGCCCCAGGTAGTGATGCACGCTTTCGGCCAGCATTGCCATCAGCACATCCAGCGGGGTGCTGATACCGGCCTGAGGATCCACGCCGTCCAGCAGCGAATTGCTGGCGCAAATCACCACCAGGCGTTTCTCGCTGAGCACCACGCCGAATGACGATACGTTGAATACTCGGCCGTCGAAGCTTTCCGGGCGTTTCCAGATCAGGAACAGGTGATCGGGCTTGATCTCGATACGCGCCACTTCGTCCGGGTCCAGCGACGACTCCAGCGCCTGGGCGCTGATGCCCAGACGCCCGCATAGTCGAGCCTGTTCGGCTGCGTCCGGCGCCACGCACAACCAGATGCTGGCCTGATCCTCGGACGACTCAAGAAGGGCACCGTGCTCGGTGCAGTAGTATTCGATCATCGCTCACCAGGTCTGGCCAAGATGTTTGCGTTCGAGCCGCTGCACGAAGGCCTGCAGTACACGGCGGTACAGTTCGTCGCCCAGCACGGCGTCTTCGATGCCGGCATCGAGATTGGGGTTGTCGTTGACTTCAATCACCAGCACGCGGTCGCCGGCCTGCTTGAGGTCCACGCCATACAGCCCATGGCCAATGAGCCGCGCGGTGTCCACGGCCAGCTTTACCACCTCGGGCGGTGCCTGCTCCACCGGCACCGCGCGGCACCGGCCATTGACTTCGCCGGCCTGAGCCTTGTGGTTGTAGATTTGCCAGTGGCCCTTGGACATGAAGTACTGGCAGGCGTAGAGCGCCTCGCCATTGAGCACGCCAATGCGCCAGTCGTATTCGGTGTAGCAGTACTCCTGGGCCAGTAGCAGCACCGAGTGCTCGAACAGCTCCTGTGCCGCCGAGGCCAGCGCTTGGGCATCGGCAACCTTGATCACACCCTTGGAGAAGCAGCCATCGGGGATCTTCAGCACCAATGGGAAGCCTAGGCGGCGGCCCACCAGTTCAAGTTCCTGGGGGCGGTCCTTGTACAGGATCTCGGTGGCCGGTGCGCCAAGGTTGTGGCGTTTGAGCAGGTCGGCCAGGTACACCTTGTTGGTGCAGCGCAGGATCGAGGAGGGGTCATCGATCACCACCAGGCCTTCGCTCTCGGCCTTCTTCGCGAAGCGGTAGGTGTGATCGTCCACCCGCGTGGTTTCGCGGATGAACAGCGCGTCGAACTCGGCCAGGCGTGCGTAATCTTTCTTTTCGATCAGCTCCACGTCGATGCCGAGCGGCTTGCCGTTCTCGATGAACTGTTCCAGGGCCTGGGCATTGGACGGCGGCAGTTCCTCTGCCGGATCGTGCAGGATCGCCAGGTCGAAACGCGCCAGGCGCTTGGAGGCGGGCTGGCGCCACGTGCGGCGGTTGAAGGCATCCAGCGCGTCGGCAAAGAAATGCTGCTGCTCATCGCGCAGCTTGTGCAGGGCGCCTGCTTTGATGCCGGCGATCTGCCAGGCGTCGCCGCGACGAAACTCCACCAACAGGATGGGGCAGGGGAACGCCTCGAACAGCTGGCGGCCGATCTCCTGCAGTGGTTCGATGGCTGTGCGGCCGAAGTACAGGGTGAGGGTGAAGGCCTCGGTGCTGCCATATGGGTGGTTGACCAAGGCACGCTCGAGGGTGCGCTCAAGGTCGTCCAGCCCCACGCCATAGAGCGCCTTGCGGCTCAGTTCGCTGACCGTGCGTACCGACGGGAACACCTTGTGCCCACGTGCCTCGGCCAGCAGCGAGCAGTAGTAGCCCTGGCCCAGGTATTTGTAGTTGCGGCACAGGTTGAGCACCTGAGTGCGACCGGGTGCGTCATCGCTGTGCTCAAGGTAGTCCTGGGCGAGCATCAGGCTTTCGCTGGGCAGGTAGCTGGCCCAGTCCTCCTTGCGCTCCACCAGGATCAGCAAGCGGCTACCGGCGCGCCGTGTACTGGGAGGTTCCTCGTTGAGGGTGATTGTGGAAGTTTCGCTTTTGGCCAATACTTCGGCCACGTTGGCTTGCACCGCTGACATGAGTATTCGATCCCTGTTGAAGAACACGCCGCTTCAATAAATCACGGGTTTCTCGACCTGTCCCGGTTCGTTACTCAAACATTACGGTGGTGCCATGGTTTTTGATTTTCGCTTTGCGTCGGTGGCCGATGTCGAGGCGCTGGCGGCCCTGGAGCAGGACTGCTTCACCCTTGATCGCCTGAGCCCGCGCAATTTCAGCTGGATGGTGCGCCGTGCCAATGCCTGCCTGATCGTTGCCGAGCAGCAGGGGCAAATGGCCGGCTATGCGCTGCTGTTGTTTCATCGCGGTACGTCACTCGCGCGCCTTTACTCGATTGCTGTGAGCCCCGGCTGGCGTGGCCATGGCCTAGGGCAGCGTTTGCTGGAGCAGGCCGAGGCGGCAGCGCTGGAGCGCAATTGCGCTTGGTTGAGGCTTGAGGTGCGCGCCGACAACCCGACGGCGATCAGCCTGTACGAAAGCAATGGCTATTATCGCTTCGCCGTGGTCGAAGACTACTACGAAGACCATGGCCAGGCGTTGCGTTATGAAAAGCGCATCCTCTGCAACGCACCTGCACCTGCTCGGCAAGTGCCCTATTACGCGCAAACGACAGAGTTCACCTGCGGTGCGGCCTGTCTACTGATGGCCATGGCTGCGATCGAGCGTGGGCGGCCGCTGTTGCGCGCCGAGGAGATTCAGCTCTGGCGTGAGGCCACCACCATCTTCATGACCGCCGGCCATGGCGGCTGTAGCCCGCAGGGCCTGGCTCTGGCGGCCTGGCGCCGTGGGTTCGAGGTGCGCGTGGTGCTTAGCCAGCCGGGGTCTCTTTTTCTCGACGGTGTGCGCAGCCCGCAGAAAAAAGACGTCATGAGGCTGGTAGAGGACGAGTTCGTCGAGGCTCTGGGGGAGACTGACGTGCAACAGGTGGTGGCGCCTGGCTTCGATATCCGTTCGGTGTTGCAAGCGGGTTTCAGACCACTGGTGCTGATCAGTTGTTATCGCTTCACCCGTCTGAAGGCGCCGCACTGGGTACTGGTAACCGGCTGCGATGAGGAGTTCGTCTACCTGCACGACCCGGACGTGGACCACAGCCGCCACCGTCGCAGCCTGGATTGCCAGCACCTGCCGGTCAGTCATGGCGAATTTGCACGCATGAACTGCTTTGGCAGGCAGCGGGTGAGGGCGGCCGTTCTTTTGCGTGGTCGGTGAGACGACCGACGAGCATTTCTTACCCATTCTTTATGCGCTGGATCACGGCCAGGGCCAATACTGGTGCAGCTTTTTCAAGCCCCCGAATTCCCGCCTACACTCAGACTTTACGCAAAACAGACGAGACGTTATCTGTGAGTCAGACCGCAACCGCTGAAAATCAATCCCACGCAGGCAAGAGCACGGGCGTTGGCCTGTTGGTCGCAGCTGTTGGCGTGGTCTATGGCGACATCGGCACCAGCCCGTTGTATACCCTCAAGGAAGTGTTCAATGGCCACTTCGGCGTGCAGGCCAACATCGAAGGGGTGCTGGGCATTCTCTCGCTGGTGTTCTGGTCGTTGATCTGGGTGGTGTCGGTCAAATACGTGCTTTTCATCCTGCGCGCCAGCAACCAGGGCGAAGGCGGGATCATGGCCTTGACTGCGTTGGCCAGGCGGGCGGCGCGGCCTTATCCAGTGCTGAGCAGGGTGCTGGTGCTGTTGGGCCTGTTCGGCGCGGCGCTGTTCTACGGTGACAGCATGATCACCCCGGCAATTTCCGTGCTGTCGGCGGTCGAGGGCCTGCAACTGGGGATCGACGGGATTGACCACTGGGTCGTGCCGATTTCGGTCGTAGTCCTGTTAGGGTTGTTCATTATCCAGAAGCACGGAACAGCACGCATCGGTATCCTGTTCGGGCCGGTGATGGTGCTGTGGTTTGTGGTGCTCGGCGCGCTGGGCGTCTATGGCATTGCCCAGCGGCCCGATGTGCTACAGGCGCTGAGCCCGACTTGGGCCGTGCACTTCTTCGTCGCTCATCCCGGCGTGGGCATCGCCATTCTGGGCGCGGTGGTACTGGCCTTGACCGGGGCCGAGGCGCTATACGCCGACATGGGGCATTTCGGTCGCAAACCGATTTCTCGCGCCTGGTTCATGCTGGTGCTACCGGGCCTTGTACTCAACTATTTTGGGCAAGGCGCACTGATCCTCAACGACCCAGCCGCGGTGCGAAACCCGTTCTACCTGCTGGCTCCCGGGTGGGCACTGCTGCCGATGGTAGCGCTGGCCACCCTGGCCACTATCATTGCCTCGCAGGCGGTGATTTCCGGTGCGTTCTCGTTGACTCGCCAGGCCATCCAGCTTGGCTATGTGCCGCGCATGTTCATCCAGCACACCTCCAGCGAAGAGCAGGGGCAGATCTACATCGGCATGGTCAACTGGGCGCTGATGGTAGGCGTTGTGCTTCTGGTGATCGGCTTCGAATCGTCCAGTGCTCTGGCAGCAGCCTATGGCGTGGCAGTGACCGGAACCATGCTGATCACCACGCTCCTGGCGTCGGCAGTGGTGTTGCTGTTGTGGAAGACACCGCGCTGGCTGGCCGTTCCGCTGTTGTTGGGCTTCCTGCTGGTGGACGGCCTGTATTTTGCCGCCAACGCGCCCAAGATCTTCCAAGGTGGCGCATTCCCGGTGATCGCCGGCCTGGCATTGTTCGTGCTCATGACCACCTGGAAGCGCGGGCGCAGCATTGTCGTCGAACGGCTGGACGAAACCGCGTTGCCGCTGCCGTTATTCATCGGCAGCGTACAGGCGCAGCCGCCCCACCGTGTACAGGGTACTGCGGTGTTCCTCTCCGCCCGTACCGACGCCGTACCCCATGCCCTGCTGCACAACCTGCTGCACAATCAGGTGCTGCACGAACAGGTGGTACTGCTGACGGTGGTCTCGGAAGATTCGCCGCGTGTCAGCGCTGACAAACGCTTCGAAGTGGAAGCTTTTGGCGCAGGCTTCTTCAGAGTCAGCCTGCACTTCGGTTTCATGGAAGAGCCCGACGTGCCGCTTGCCCTAAGCCAGAGCAGCACTGCTGAGCTGGACTTTAGCCCTATGCGCACCACCTACTTCCTCAGCCGGGAAACCGTGGTGCCCACCAAACGGATCGGCATGGCCAAGTGGCGCGAGCACCTGTTCGCCTTCCTGCTCAAGAATGCCAACAGCAACCTCAAGTACTTCAAGTTGCCGCTGAACCGGGTGATCGAACTGGGCACTCAGGTCGAGATGTGACGTTGGCCTAAGGAATGAACCGGTCGAGCACGATCAGGTCCGGGCCATGAAGATCAGGTCCATGGCGTTTCCTCCAGTAGTGAAGGAAGGCTAGTGGCACGCAGCGCAAGATGTCAGAAGGATTGGGGCTTTCTGGATAAAGATCGCATCAAGTCCATTCGTGCGGTTTTTTGGAGCGGTGTTACACACTCAATTGCAGATACTCGCGTTCCCACGTGCTGATGACTTGCCGGTAGTGGCGGTGTTCGGTGCGCTTGACCGCGACATACCCTTGCACGAACCTGTCACCCAGGTAGGTCTTGAGCTTGTCGCAGGCGTCCATTCGAGCCAGCGCCTCGTCAAGCGTGTTTGGTAGGCTCAGGCCGCAGTGAGCGTAGGCACGTCCCGATAACGGGGCGCTTGGCTCGATCCGTTCGCGCATGCCCAGATAACCGCACAGCAAGGTGGCGGCCAGCGCCAGGTAGGGATTGGCATCGGCGCCGGGCAGGCGGTTCTCCACGCGCATCGCGGCGGGCGATGCGCAGGGTACACGCAGGCCGACGGTGCGGTTGTCGTGGCCCCAGGCGACGTTCACCGGCGCGCAGTTGTCCGGCAGGAAACGGCGGAACGCGTTCACGTTGGGCGCGAGCAGCGGCAGCAGCTGCGGGATGTAGCGCTGCAAGCCGCCGATGTAATGCAGGAACTGCTCGCTCATGCCGCCGTCATCGCGGGCGAACAGGTTGTCGCTGGTATGCAAGGCTTGCACACTCTGGTGGATGTGCATCGCGCTACCGGGTTGGTAGGCGATCGGTTTGGCCATGAAGGTCGCACTGATGCCGTGCTTGAGCGCCGCTTCGTGAAGGGTGCGCTTGAACAGGATGAGCTGGTCGGCCAGGCGCAAAGCGTCGCCGTGGCGGAAGTTCACTTCCATTTGGGCGGGACCGCTTTCATGGCTCAGGGTATCGAGGTCCAGCCCCTGGGCATCGCACCAGTGGTAGAGGTCTTCGAACAACGGTGCGAATTCGTGGGTGGCGTCGATGGAGAAACTTTGCCGACCCCGTTCCGGGCGGCCGGAGCGGCCGTCGGGTGCCTCCAGTGGCACATCCGGATCAAAGCTGCGCCGGGTCAGGTAGAACTCCAGCTCTGGGGCTACCACCGGTTGCCAGCCCTCATCGGCATACAGGCCGAGCACCTGCTTGAGTACATGGCGCGGCGACAGTTCGATCGGGTTGCCGGCCTTGTCGAACGGGTCGTGGATGACCATGGCGGTAGGCTCGGCCAGCCAGGGTAGAACAAAGCAGGCCTGCGGATCGGGGCGGCAGTACATGTCGGCACCTGCCTCGTCGAGCAGGGTATCGAACACATGGTCATCGACGTATTCACCGGTCACCGTTTGCAGCAGGACGCTTTCCGGCAGGCGCATGCCACCTTCTTCGAGAAAGCGAGCGGTGGCGGCGATCTTGCCTCGGGCGATGCCACAAAAATCGCAGAGCGCGCACTCGACTTCGGTGATGCCGTGTTGCCTCAGTTGCTCTTGCAACTGCTCAAGGGGGTTATTCATGAAAGCCTCGTCGGATTGGACATTTATTCCTTGACGCCCGTGGGTCGAGCCCTGTGCGACCACAGGGCTTTAGGGGCAGAGCATCAGGCCGGTTTCGGCGAGTACCCGAACCTGGTCACGCTCATCACCGCTGGCACCGAACCATCGTCGGCGCCCAGTGCCTTGACGTAGGCCACCTCGCCCCGTACGAAGAACGGGCCGTCACGGTAGGTCGGCGTGGCGGTCAACGCCCAGGCGCCGGAGCCTGGGCCGTAGAGCAGGTTGGTCGAGGCGCAATTCTGGTCGGTGCCGCAACTGCCGCCCTGGCTGTCGATGAATTCGGCACGCACGCCCAAGGCCCAGTGTTCATCGAAACTGTACTTGGCCAGGAGCGCGGCGCCATAGCTTTCGGCGGCTGCATGGATGCCGATGTCGCGGTCTTGGTCAATACGGGTGTATTGCAGGTAGGGGCTGAGGGTGAAGTCACCGTCGGTGTGGGTGTAGATCAGGTTGTAGAGCTGGCTGTTGTTCTGCACTGTGGGCGTGGCGATGTTCGACTTCGCGTTGCTGGAGAAGTTACCCGCCCCGATGAACGCCAGGGTGTTGTCGGCATCGAAAGCGTAGGCGAGGCTGGTGCTGACCCAGTTGTACTTGCCGGAATAGAAGCCATCGTTGACCGACAGGCTGGCGCTGAGTTTGTCCCTCGCATAGTTCAGTTGCACGCCGCGGCTGATGGAGGGCTCCTGGTTCCACAGCTGGCCACGCTGGATGTTGATGTTTTGAAAAGTGAAAGTGGACTCAGCACCAACCAGGGTCGGCAGCGAGCCGGCCAGGATCGCGAAGTGTTCGCCCAACGGCGCCTTCAGGTAAGCCACTGGCAGGTTGCCGTAAAGCTCTTCGGCGGCCTTGGTCGACTTCATGTAGGTGCTGCCCAGGGACGGCAACGAGTAGCCACCGGCCTGGATATAGAACTGCAGCGGCCTGTCGATGGTCTGGATCTCGACTTGGGCATTGCTGAGGTCGGCGCGGAAGGTGTCGTTATCGTTACCGGGAGCATCGATAATATGGTTCTGCCACAGGCCGAGCCCGGTCAGTTGACCGCTGACGTAGACCTTGCCCAGCAGTGTCGTGTCCACGGCGAAGGGGTTGGGGGTGGATGGCAGGGTGCTGGCGATGGCAGGGGTAGGAAGTGGATCCGCCAGTGCTGGCCCGATCATCAGTAATGTGGCAAGACCAGTCTGGACGGGCAACAGGGCGAGGGGCTTGGTCTTGCAGGATTTTGCGAACGAAGCGGACTGGGTGGGGCGAATGAAGGTATTGACGTACAGGAACATGTAACGCTCTCGATACTCCGAAGAAGTGACTAAAGCGTATTGATTCGCGTGCCAAGTTGCTGTCGGTTTATTTTTCGCCGGCGTAAATTCTTGATAAAGAGTACTAGGCATGGTTGCTGCGCGGCCCTACCTACACAGCAGCGCTCCAACTCTCACAACAACGTCAGTTCTTGATGATCTGTGCCGCTTCCTGAATTGGGTTTTCATTATCTCAGGTGTGTAAGGAAAGAGGTTCAAGTCGACAATCTTAAGCGAGCAAATGGCCATCGATTTCAGTTTGGGAGCGGCAGGGGGTGTAGACATCAGGTTGGGGGCATCCTTTTCAAACCATCCAAAGCATGCCCTCAAATATGCCCCAAATTTAGCAATTAGCTGGAGGAAAATGGCTCTTCGAGGCTAGGAAGAGGCAGAAATGATTAGTTATTAAGCATGCGCGAAGCCCCTATAGGCTGTCAGGGTCGCCGAAGAACATCTGAATCCGCGACCGCAACCACCGCTCTGCCGGGTCATTGTCCTGCGCCCCGCGCCAGGCCATGTGCAGTTCGAAACTGCGCACATCCAGCGGCAGATCCTCGGCCCGCAACCCACCCGCCGCGGTCAACGCATCCGCCGTGTAGTCCGGCACCGTAGCGACAATATCGGTGCCCGCCAGCAAGCTCCCCAGCCCGTTGAACTGCGGCACCGCCAGCACCACATGGCGCTTGCGGCCAATCTCTTCCAGCGCCTCGTCGATGAACCCCGACAGGTCCCCGGCAAACGACACCAGCGCATGCGGCCGCGCGCAGAAGTCGTCCAGGGTGATGGCGCCGGGCACGCTGTCGGCGCGCAGCAGTTTCGGCATGCTGCGGCGCAGCACCTTGCGCTTGGCGTTGGCTGGCAGCTCGCTGGTGTAGCTGACCCCCACCGAGATCTCGCCCGAAGCCAGCAGCGTCGGCATCAGCAGGTAATTGACCCGGCGCACCACCAGCACGATACCCGGCGCTTCGGCGCGTATGCGCTTGAGCAGCTGCGGCAGCAGGGCGAATTCGGCGTCGTCCGACAGGCCGATGCGGAACACCGCATTGCTGGTGGCCGGGTCGAATTCGGCGGCGCGGCTGACGGCGGTGGAAATCGAGTCCAGCGCCGGGGACAGCAGGGCGAAGATCTCGTGGGCCCGGGCCGAGGGCTCCATGCTGCGGCCGGTACGCACGAACAGCGGGTCGTCGAACAGGTTGCGCAGGCGCGACAGCGCCGCGCTGATGGCGGGCTGACCGAGGAACAGTTTTTCCGCGGCACGGGTCACGCTGCGTTCGTGCATCAGCGTTTCGAACACGATCAGCAGGTTGAGGTCTACGCGACGCAGGTCGTTTCGATTCATCGGTGAGCTTCGCCTGAAGTGGGGCAGAGGTGAATCTTAAGGCCAAAGGCTGGTACCCTGCACGGGTTTAGGGGGACCAATCGCAGGGAAAGTCAGGTGCCCAATCGATGACAGGCATGTCGACTATTAATGACCACTGATGGTCTAACCGGCAAAGCCCGGATAAAGTCCGTGGTAATTAGAGGTTCACAAAGGCGAGGTATGCGATGTCCCGCATGATCCGTTTCCACAAGTTCGGCGCTGCCGATGTGCTCCGTTGCGAGGAGCAGGCCGAACCGTCACCTGCTGCCGACGAGGTGCAAATCCGCGTCGAGGCGGTTGGCGTCAGCTGGTATGACGTGCTCTGGCGCCAGAACCTGGCACCGTCCCAGGCGCGCCTGCCGGCGGGGATCGGCCACGAGATGGCCGGGGTGGTGACCGCGGTCGGTGAAGGGGTCGAGGATATTGCGGTGGGTGACCGGGTTGCCAGCTTCCCGGCCACCAGTGCCAACGACCACCCGGTGTATGGCGATGTCATCGTGCTGCCGCGTTCGGCCATTACCCGTTATCCGGATGTGCTTACCCCGATCGAGGCCAGCGTGCACTACACGCCGCTGCTGATCGCCTATTTCGCCTACGTCGACCTGGCCCGGGCGAAAGCCGGGCAGACGGCGCTGGTCACCGATGCCAGCCACTGCGCGGGCCCTGCCTTCGTGCAACTGGGCAAGGCCCTGGGGCTGAAGGTGTTCGCCGCCACCAAGGAGCCGGAACAGCGTGAGTACCTGCTGGGCCTGGGCGCCGACAAGGTTATTGTCACCGAAGAGCAGGACCTGCTGCTGCAGGTTGGCAAGTACACCGATGGCCGTGGTGTGGACATGGTCCTGGATGGCATGGGTGGGCCGCAGATGTCGCTGCTCGGCGATGTGCTGGCACCGCGCGGCAGCCTGGTGCTGTATGGCCTGCAAGGCGGCAATCAGACGCCATTCCCGGCTTGCGCGGCGTTCCAGAAGAACATCCAGTTCTATGTGCACTGCATCGGCAACTTCACCGGCAAGCCGGAGCTGGGTATCAGCCAGGACCAGGTGGCGCTGCAGCGCGCCTTGCGCGATATCAACCAGTTCACTGCCGACCAGTTGCTGACACCGCAGATCATCAAGGTTTACCCGTTCGAGCAGGTGGTCGAGGCGCATCGCTACATGGACCAATGCCCATGCGGCGGGCGCGTGGTGCTGGACATGGCGCAACACTGACAGCGGTCTGCGTCATCAGGAAGCCCGGGCAGAGTCCCGGGTTTTTTGTGCCCGGTACAGAATGATTGATGTTTAAAAAAGAATTTTCCTACAATAAAAGGAGACGCGGATTATATTTAAACGATCACTCAGAGGTTCGTCGAAATATTCCGCCAAGCTTTTTGCCTTGAATTGTTATTCCCTCGCGGTCAATGTGTTTTCTCACTTCTTCTGAATGGTTTTTTTACCCTGATCTGTATCTTCTATTCGCCTTGCATCCCTCGATAATGGCTCAATGATAGTTTGCGCAAGGAGCGTGGAATGAGCATGGCTATGCCCAGGCCAGGGCGGTCTATGGCAGCGGCGGGGCGTCGCTACGATGCGTTTTTCTCGATGTCTTGGCGACAGTGACTGGTTACGTCATTACTTCCAATTAGTTGTAGGAAATTTCTTCTGGAAAAGTTCAGGGCATGTTGATGTTCAGGTTCTCTGATCAACCTGCGCTGGCTGCATGAAGTTGATGAGGTGATTTCGTGACTGCTATTCACGACCAGGCAATGCACTATATCTACCAGCAAGTACTCGAGCGCTTGCTCAGTCATATGTCACAGGCGCAGCGTGCTTCCTTGCAGTTGTTGATACAACGGCTGCTGGTTGCTGCAGGCGGGCCAGAATACATCGGCACCTACCGCTTGCTGGTGCTGCAAGGCAACGATCACCGCAGCGCCCGGCTGCTGGCGATGCTGCGTGCCGCACAACTGAGTATCGCCCTGCGTGCGCCGGTAACCTTCCAGCTGCGGGTGCTGGTAGTGAGCCTGCCCGTGGCTGACAGTGCCACGCTCGAATGCCATGAGCGCGGCTTCAATGCGCTGTTCTTGCAGGATGACCCGCGGGTGCAACTGCAGATGATCAAGGGGCGTGAAGTAGTGCCGTTCAGCCGGCATGCCCCTGCCGCGCCCGAGAGCTGGCTGTTGGCGAGGGACGCCATGCTGATGTTCGGTCACCTGGTCGACGCCAGCCCCGAAGCGCTGCTAGGGAGTCGCCTGCACCTGGAGTTGGCGGCCGCGGTGGGCTTTGCGCTGCAGGCCCATACCCCTGCGGATGTATTGATCACCGCCATCCCGGCGTGCCAGCGCCGCCGGTACCTTGCCTGGGCACGGCGCAGCTTGCGCCTGGCAGGGGAGCGGGGTTCGTATGCGGTGCACCAGTGCCTGGCAACGCTGGCACAGGGGCTCAGTCGCCTGCATGGCGGCATCGGGGGCCCATCGAGCGCCCTGGCGGAACCGGCCGTGGGGGCGGCGCCGCAGAACACGCCGGTGCGGTTGATTGCCATTGACGACCTGTTGCCGCCGTTGCTCGAAGAACAGCAGCTTGACCTCATGCTCGGTTGCCGCTTCGAGGGGGGCCTGGACGCCCGGCCATTGGCCGCGTTCGTCGAGCCGTTGGCCCCGGCGCAGTTGCAGGAACTGCACGCGCGCAGTCTCGAACCGCAGGCAAGTCGCCCGGCATTGCGGCTGGCTGGCCAGCCGGGCGCCAACAAGCGGCGCGATGTGCATCAACTGCAGTTCGGCAGGGCATACGGCATCAACCAGATCCAACAGGTGTGCCTGTTGTTCAGCCCGTTTGCCAGGCAGGGGAAGAACCTGGAGCGTTTTCTGCAGTGCTGGCATGCCGACATGCTGGTGGCGCTGCCATACCTGCATAGGGCATTGCAGGGTAAACCCTGCCCTGAAGCGGTGAAAAACTGGCTGGTGAACACCAGCGGCCTGCCGCTGGGGCAACTCAGGTTGATCTATGGCGGGGGCCTGCCGCTGGCCTCCTGGCGCCTGATGAGCCATCTGGCCCGTCGCGATGTACAGCTGAGATTGCTGCCACGGCGGTCAGCGGGGCGGCGGCGTGGTCATGCGGGGCCGCCTTGATGGAGCAATCGGGCGCCGGAGAGTTCGCCTATCGCAAGGTCTATCGCTACCTGGAAGCCCTGATCGACCAGGCTCCACGTAGTGGCCCCTGCCGTTTGCCGTCGTTGCGCGAGTTGGCCCGGCGGTTGCGGGTGTCATTGGCCACCGTACAGAGTGCCTACAGCCTGCTGGAAGAAGAGGGCCGCGTGCAATGCCTGCCCAGGTCGGGCTATTACGTACAGGGCGCTGCCAAGGATGCTGCCGCGGCCATGCCTCTGCAGGCACCCCTGCCGGCACAGCCGATGCTGGAGCGAACCCTGCTCAGCCACGAACGGCGCCTGGCACGTCAGCGCACGCACAATGGTGCCCCTTGGGACGCGCCCGGCAGCGCCCGCCTGCGCAATGCCGTCGCAGAACGCTATACCCGTTCCTCCAACCGGTACTGGCGTGCCGAGGACGTTCAGTTGGCTCCGGATGTGCAGGCGTTGCTGGAGACCTTGCTGGCGGCGTTGGCCGTGCAAGGAGGAACCGTGGTGGTGCACTCGCCCTGTTGCTGGCAGGTACTGCGCGCGTTGGCCCGCGCCGGCATGCGAGTGTTGGAGGTACCACTGGATACCTGCGGCAACCCGGACCTGCGCGCCCTGGCCTGGCTACTGGATAGCGAGCCGGTGTGCATGCTCGTGATGCCGTCGTGCCTTGGCATGCCGCAGGGGCGGCTGGTATCACCGCACTATCAGCAGCAGCTTGGCCAGATGCTTGGGCAGCACTCTGTATGGGTGCTGGAAAACGACCTGGACAGTGAGCACTGTTACAGCGGGCCGCCGAATATGCGCCTGCGCGATTGGGTCGACCCCCGCTGGCTATTGGTGATGGGGGCGTTCGATGCTGCAGTGGGGAGCGAGGCGCCCTATGCCTACTTGCTGGGCCATGATGCCGGGCTGGCCAAGGCTTTTGCGGAGCGTGCGTTTCGGCTTGCACCGCTTCGCCTGCAAGCGCTGGCGCACATGTTGGGCAAAGGCGAGATCGAGACGCAACTGGTGCGGCTACGCACGGACCTGCAAAAGCGTATGCAATGCCTGGCGCGTGAGCTGCAGCTGCAGTTCGGCCAGCGGGTGGCATTGGAAACGCCGGAGGGCGGTCGGACCCTGTGGGTGCGCTTTCGCCAGCCGCTGCCATGGGCGGATATTGCCGCGTCGTTGGCGGGTTCAGCGCTGCATGCAATGCCGGGCGAGCAGTTCAGCCTGCAGGGGCGCTACCAGCAGTGCCTGGCGATGGCGTGGCTGGGTGATCACCCGGGTGAGCTGCAACAGGCGGTAGAGCGCCTGGCCCAGGTGCTGGAACTGCGCTGTGGCCGGCCCGCCGGGGTTACACCTTGAGCCGTCGGGGGATGTCGGGCTGTGCTGTGCGCAAATAACAGATATCGCTCGCCTGACGCATCCTTTGTAGGAGCAGCCTTTTGCTGCGATGAGGCCGACACCGCGATGTAGTCGAACAGGGCAATGTTCTGCACGTATTCGCACAGGCCGACACCGCCGCAGTGCGGGCCAGTTCGCCGGGGCTGCTGCGCAGCCCAACGCGAAACAAGGCCGCTCCACAGACAGCGCCACCGAACTGACCCACGGCACTTGCCAGGCTTACTGGTCTGTATGTATAACCAGTATCCATTCCAGCCGCCTGACCCCAGCCCGTGATCGCCCATTCCGTCGACGACCCGTTCTACTACCTGCACAATTTCCGCCAGGTGCTGCTGTGGGTACAACAGCGCTACGAAGACCTGCTCGACGATCAGGAACTCGCTTTCATCCACACCTTCAGCCAACTGGACGCCCCGGCGCAGGCCCTGATGGTGCGCATGGTCATGCGCAAGGGCGAGCTGTTTCGCAGCGACCGCCTCGACTATGCCGAAATTGGCGATACCGGGCAGGCCCTGCAGCCGTTGCTGGCCCTCGGCTGGGTACGGGAGCCCGCGCAACTGGAACTGGAGCAACTGTTCGCCCTGTTGCGCAAGGACGAATTTGCCCGTTGTTTTGCCCCACAGCTGAGCCGCCCTCGCGCCGCCAAGCATGACCTGCTTGCACAGCTGCAACCTCTGGGCCTGCAAGCCCGTTCACTGGCCGAGTGGTTCCCGGACAGCGGCATGCGCATCCTCCATTGGTGCCTGCAACCCTTGTGCGACCGCATGCGCCTGCTGTTCTTCGGCAACCTGTACCAGGACTGGTCGGACTTCGTCCTCGCCGACCTTGGCTTGTTGCGCTACGAGCAGGTACCGTTCAGCCCCGATTCGCGTGCCCTGCAACAACGTGCCGAAGTCGACCTGGCCATGGCCTTGCACCGTTGCGCCGAGCGCCTTGAGCAAGGCGACGACCCGCAGGCGATCCTGGCAGCCATGCAGGGCCTGCACAGCGACAACCCATGGCTGGCCCGGCGCCATGCGCGCCTGCAATTCGCCTTGGGCCAGCAATGCGAGCGTCTG
Organism: Pseudomonas sp. s4; assembly: GCF_046764235.1. NCBI lineage: Bacteria > Pseudomonadati > Pseudomonadota > Gammaproteobacteria > Pseudomonadales > Pseudomonadaceae > Pseudomonas > Pseudomonas sp. s4. The sequence continues at coordinate 2,666,463 of NZ_CP177209.1, forward strand.
GGCGACTGGGCGCAGGCCATGGCTGTGTACACGCAGTGCAGCCATGCCCAGGCGCGCATCCGCCAGGTGCGGGTGCTGGAGCGCAGCGAGCAGTGGCCCCAGGCCCATGCACTGGCGCTGCAACTGGCCGCGGCACCGGCCAACGACCTGGAAGTGCAGGCGCTGGAGCGCATGTTGCCACGCCTGGCACGCAAGCTCGGTGGCCCGCCACAGCGGCGCCAGCGTGTCGCGCCCCTGGAGCTGATCGAGCTCGAGCTGCCCCGGGAACGGGCAGCGCTGGGCGTGGAAGAGGCGGTACGCCAGCACCTGGCCGAAGCCGACGGGCCGGTGCATTACTTGGAGAACACGCTGTTCAACAGCCTGTTCGGCCTGCTGTGCTGGGAGGCGATCTTCGCCCCGGTGCCTGGCGCGTTCTTCAACCCGTTCCAGGCCGCCCCGCAGGACCTGCACGACGGCGACTTCCAGCAACGCCGCAGTGCTCTGTTCGAACGTTGCCTGGGGCGGCTCGACGATGGCAGCCATCACCGGGCGATTCTGGATTGCTACGCCGCCAAGCAAGGGCTGCAGTCTCCGTTCGTGTTCTGGTCCGTGCTCAGTGAAGAATTACTTGAGCAAGCCTTGGCCTGCCTGCCGGCGGCCCATTTGAAACAGTGCTTCCTGCGCCTGCTGCAGGACATCCGCAACAACCGCGCCGGCATGCCCGACCTGATCCAGTTCTGGCCCGAGCAAGGCCGCTACCGCATGGTCGAGGTCAAGGGCCCTGGCGACCGCCTGCAGGACAACCAGTTGCGCTGGCTGGAGTTCTGCCGGGCGCACGGTTTGCCTGTCGCGGTGTGCCATGTACGCTGGAGCGAAACGCCTTGAGCTATAGCGTGGCGGTACGGGCTTTGTGCGAGTTCAGCGCCAAGGTCGGCGACCTGGACCTGCGCTTCACCCCATCACCCACCGCTCAGGAGGGGATCGAGGGGCACCGTCGGGTGGTGGCGCGACGCGCTGCGGGCTATGAGTCGGAAATTACCCTCGAAGGTCAGTTCGAAACCCTGAAAGTGCGTGGCCGCGCCGACGGTTACGACCCCACCTGCAAACGCCTGGAAGAGATCAAGACCCACCGTGGCGACCTGGCGCGCCAGCCGGCCAACCATCGCCAGCTGCACTGGGCGCAGGCCAAGGTCTATGGCTGGTTGATGTGCCAGGCTCGGCAACTGCCGGACATCGAGGTGGCGCTGGTGTACCTGGACGTGGACAGCGATGGCCAGACGCTGATCAGTGAACACTGCACGGCAGCCGAACTGCAGGCCTTCTTCGAAACCCAGTGCCAACGCTTTCTGGCTTGGGCACAAGGGCAGGAGCAGCGCCTGGCCGAGCGTAACCAGGGCCTGCAAGCGCTGGGCTTCCCCTATCCGGCGTTCCGCCAGGGCCAGCGACAACTGGCGGAAACCCTGTACAAGGCCGTGAGTACCGGCCGTTGCCTGATGGCCCAGGCCAGTACCGGAATTGGCAAGACCCTCGGTACCTTGTTCCCCCTGCTCAAGGCCATGGTGCCGCAGCAACTGGACAAGCTGTTCTTTCTCACGGCCAAGACCCCGGGCCGGGCCCTGGCCCTGGATGCCATGCGCCAGATCACCGATGCCACGCCGCAGCCGGCCTTGCGCACGCTGGAGCTGATCGCCCGCGACAAAGCCTGCGAGCACCCCGACAAGGCCTGCCATGGCGAATCCTGCCCCTTGGCCGCAGGCTTCTACGACCGCCTGCCGGCCGCGCGCGCTGCGGCGGCAGCGTTGCCCATGCTTGACCGCGCCCAGCTGCGCGAAGTGGCCTTGGCGCACCAGGTGTGCCCGTATTACCTGGGCCAGGAGATGGCGCGCTGGGTAGACGTGCTGGTAGCGGATTACAACTACTACTTCGATGCCCATGCCTTGTTGTTTGGCCTGACCCAGGCCAACCAGTGGCGGGTCGCGGTGCTGGTGGACGAGGCGCACAACCTGGTCGAGCGCGGCCGCGGCATGTACAGCGCCAGCCTCGACCAGGGGCAGTTGCAGGCCCTGCGCCAGAGCAAACCGCCCGGGCTGGTCAGTGCGCTGGACCGGCTGAATCGGCAGTGGAACGCCCTCTACAAGGAGCAGCGCGCGCCGTACCAGGCCAGCGAGTCGCTGCCGGACGCTTTGCTGCGCGCCCTGCAGCAATGCATCGGGCTGATCCAGGAACAGATGAACCAGGCACCCGCGCAAATGGACCCGCAGGTGCTGCAGTTCTTCTACCAGGCGTTGCAGTTCAGCCGGGTTGCCGAGCTGTTCGACGAGCACTTCCTGTTCGACATCAGCCAGCGCCAGGGGCCACGCAAGCGGCGGCTGGCCACCCTGTGCCTGCGCAATGTCACCCCGGCGCGCCTGTTGGGCCCACGCATGCAGGCGGCGCGCTGCGTGACGCTGTTCTCCGCAACCCTGAGCCCACGGCATTTCTACAGCGACCTGCTGGGTATGCCGGCCGATACCGCCTGGCTGGAAGTGGCCGCGCCGTTTCGCGCCGAACAGCTGGAAGTGCGCATCGCCAGCCAGGTATCCACCCGCTACCAGCAACGCCAGGCTTCGCTGGCGCCGATCGTCGAGCTGATTGCCCGGCAGTACGAGCGCATGCCGGGCAACTACCTGGCGTTCTTCAGCAGTTTCGAGTACCTGCAACAGGTGGCCGGGCTGCTGGCCGAGCGGCATGCCCAGATACCCATGTGGGCCCAGGAACCAGGCATGGACGAGGCGGCCCGGCAGGGCTTTCTCGACCGTTTTGTGGCGGATGGCCGCGGGGTGGGCTTTGCGGTGCTGGGCGGTGCATTCGGGGAAGGGGTGGATTTGCCGGGTACCCGGCTGATCGGCGCGTTTGTCGCCACCCTCGGGCTACCCCAGGTCAACCCGGTCAACGAGCAGTTCAAGCAGCGCCTGGGGCGGCAGTTTGGTGCGGGGTTCGATTACGCCTATCTCTACCCGGGCGTGCGCAAGGTTATCCAGGCGGCAGGCCGGGTCATCCGGGGCGACCAGGACCGTGGCGTTCTGGTCTTGATCGACGAGCGCTTCGCCGAACCCCGGGTGCAGCAGATGTTCCCGGGGTGGTGGCCGGCGCCGGGAGGTTAACGCGGCCCCGGCAATTTGTGCATCTGTGCTGAAACCTTGGGGCTGCTTCGCAGCCCATCGTCGGCAAGCCAGCTCCCACAGGTACAGCGCAGGCCTTGAGGTCGGCGCGGTCGGTGTGGGAGTTGGCTTGCCGGCGATGGGCCGCAAAGCGGCCCCAATCTAGGCATCAAGGCTAGCCCGGCATACCGTCAGCCCGTGGCCGCAGCAGGATGGGCAGGTAGTGGCGCAGGAACAGCAGCAGCGCCAGGCTCCAGCACATTACTGAAAGGCTCACCCCCAGCGGCGTTAACAGCGGCAGCACCACCCGCGCCAGCGTCGCCAGTTGGATCAAGGCAAAGGCCCAGGCAATGCTGGTCGGCACCTGCAGCGGCCTGCCGGTGTGGCCCAGGCTGACCCGTGCCATCATCGCCAGGATCAGGCCGCTCATGGCTCCCACGGTCAGGGCGTGAGTCACCAGGCTCGGGCTCAGCGCCACCCCGGCATGCCACAGCGCCATGCCCAGGCAGGCAATGGCAATCCAGGCATAGGCCAGATGCAGCGACCACAGCAGGGGCACACGCCACAGGCCGTGGTCATGCCACAAGGCCAGGCGGGCCGTATGCAGAGCGAACAAGGCGCCGAACAGCACGGCCAGGCCGATACGCGGCGTGTCGGCCAAACCCGCGGCAAAGGCCAGCGGTACCGCCACGCTCAGCAGCAGGCAGGCCCGGTCCAGCCAGGGGCGGGCAGGGGCCGGTGCCATGTTGCCCAGGCCGCGCCGGGTGAAGAACGGGATCACCCGCCCGCCAAGCACGGTCATCATCGTGGCCACCAACCACAACCCGGCAAACAGCCCGCGGCGCTGCCACAGTTCGTCCTGGCGCAGCCAGCCGACCAGGGTCAGCCACTGGCAGGCGGCGATCAACAGCACCAGGCCGACGATCGGGTAGTTGTTACGCAAGCGCCGTTGCACGATCGGCCGTGCCAGGGCTAGTGCCACCAGCGGCAGGAAGCTGCCCTCGATCACTACCAGCAAGCTGTCCGGTAGTGGCAGGAACCAGCTCACCCGGCCCAGCAGCCAAAGCAGGAACAAACCCTGTAGCGCGCGCCCGTTCAAGCCTGGGATGCCGCTCCAGTTCTGCACGGCGGTCAGCAGGAAACCCGCGATGATGGCAGCAGCAAAGCCATAGAGCATTTCGTGGCGGTGCCAGGCGAGCATGCCGCCGGGGGGCGTGGGCTCCAGCGCACCGGCCAGTACGCCGCCCCACAACAGCAAGGCGAGCAGCGCAAACAAACTGCCACCCAGGAAGAATGGGCGGAAACCCAGGCCCCAGACGGCCTGGCGTGGGCGTGAATCGATCGGCTGCACAAGCATGGGCTGACCTTCGTTCGTTCAGTGGGCTCAATTGGGGTAAGATCACGATCCGTGCCAGCTCCGAACCCCTTGTATATCAAGGTGATGGCACTTCTCCGGGTCCGAATGACATGTGTATTCCGCTGTTATTTGGACCTGCTTGTATGTCGTATTGACTTGCTTCAGGGTCTGGCCGGTTCGCCGCTGGCCAACGCTTCGCTACAGGATTCACGTTTTGTCCGATCTCTCGAAAAATCCGCTGCTGCAGTACATGGCCCGCCTGGCCCCATCCAGCCAGCAAACCATGCGCTACATCCTTCAGGACGCCGCCGATCGGCTGGGTTTTGTCGACTGCAATATCGTCGATGTGCCCTGGCATCGGCTCGAGCCCGGCCATGTGATCGCCCTGGTGGCGGCGCTGCGTGCGGACGGTTACGCCCCCAACAGCTCGTCGCTGTACGTCAACGCCATTCGCGGTGTGATGAACGAAGCCTGGCGCCAGGGCCTGATCGATCACGAGCAGTTGCTGCGCATTCGCGAAGTCAAGCCGGCCACCGGCAGCCGCCTGCCGCCGGGGCGCAACCTGCGCCGCAGCCTGATTCGCGAGCTGATGGATGTGTGCGCGGCCGACCCACGGCCGCAGGGTGTGCGTGACGCGGCGATCATCGCCTTGCTGTACGGCACTGGCATGCGCAAGTCGGAATCGGTGGACATCGACCTGGACCAGGTCGACTTCGAGGCGCGCAGCCTGCAGGTGCTGGGCAAGGGCAACCGCCAGTTGATCAAGTACGCCCCGCCATGGGCGTTCGAGAAGTTGCAGGCGTGGCTGGACCTGCGCCGCCAGGACTTGCCCGCAGGGGCCGAAGACGACCCATTCCTGTTCAACCGCATCCGCCGTGGCAGCCATATAACCCGAGCGCGCATCACCAAGCATGCCATTTACTACATCGCCCGCCAGCGTGGTGCGCAGGTGGGCGTGAAGATCATGCCGCACGACTTCCGTCGCGCGTTCATCACCCGGGTGATCGAAGAGCACGACCTGTCCATTGCGCAGAAGCTGGCGCATCACGCCAATATCCAGACCACCGCCATCTATGACCGGCGTGACGACAACGAACGCCGGCGTGCGGTGGACCGCTTCGATTACTGAGTTTTGATAGTTGGGGCCGCTTTGCACCTTGCTCTCATAGAACGGCACATGACTCATTGGTTCGGCGAGGTACTGTAGGAGCAGCCTTGTGCTGCGAAGAGGCCGGTACTGACAAAGCCTGTCTATTGTCTGTACCGGCCTCTTCGCAGCACAAGGCTGCTCCTACAAAGGACGCTTCAAACGAGCGAAATTTGTTCTCTGCGCGACTGCGCAGCCCAAAAGGGCTGGGCAATCTCCCACAGGTACCAGCAAAGTCCTCCAGGTACCTGTGGGAGCGGGCGCGCCCGCGAAGGGCTGCAACGCAGCCCCATTTTCACCTTGCTTCGGCACCGAAACAGGGCCGAAGCACGCCCCTGCCTTGTGCGCCATCTCCCTCTATGCCCGATGCCAGAGCGGCCATGGCAAAAACTTCATCTTCGTTCACCTGCGGAGTTGGCCCGCAACCTGCTATATCCAGCCTGCGAATTTGATCGAGTGGTCAGGGCGCGCACGCCATAGCCGTGCGTGCCTGCCACTCTAAACGGCCAGCAGGCCACGGATTTCAGGGGCCGCAGGATGTCGCTCGCGGAGCAGATCGAACAACAACACGACGATGCCGGCTGGAGCGCTCACCTGCAGTTGCGCTTCGTCAGGCGCGACAAGGTGACCCGCCTTGGTGCGTGGCGGCATTTCGGACCTCTTTTGGTGCAGCGGCCATTCTATCCCGAAGGTGCACCGTGCCATGTCTACGTGCTGCACCCTCCTGGTGGGATCGTCGCTGGCGACCGCCTGGAGCTGGATATCCAGCTGGAGCCGGGCAGCCACGCGCTGCTGACCATGCCGGGCGCCAGCAAGTTCTACCGCAGCATCGGCCCGACCGCGCGGCTGGCCCAGCGTTTTCACGTGGCCGCCGACAGCACCCTGGAGTGGCTGCCGCAGGACAGCATCTTCTTCTCCGGTGCCCGCGCCAGCCTCGACAGCCGTTTCACCCTCGAACCGGGCGCGCGCCTGCTGGCCTGGGAAACCCTGTGCCTGGGGCGCCCGGTGATGAACGAGCGTTTCGAGCAGGGTGCCCTCGACAGCCGCCTGCACATCGAACTGCCCGACGAAGTGGGCCTGCACGAGCGCCTGCGCGTCGAAGGCGGGCGCCTGAGCAAGCTTGGCGGGCATCCGCTGCTGGCCACCTTCTGCGCCGCACCCGCCGACCAGGCTGTGCTGGATCTGGTGCGCCCGCTGCTCGACGAGATGGCCAACCCGGCCGGCGCGACCCTGCTCGGGTCGTTGCTGGTGATCCGCGTGCTCGACCATGACAACCAACACCTGCAACGCACCCTGCAACGCCTGTGGCATGTGCTGCGCCCGGCCGTCCTCGGCCTGCCGGCCTGCCCACCGCGTATCTGGGCCACCTGAGAGAGCGCCATGGAGCTGACCCCGAGAGAGAAAGACAAACTGCTGCTGTTCACCGCCGCGCTGCTGGCGGAGCGGCGCCTGGCCCGTGGCCTGAAACTCAACTACCCGGAAGCGGTGGCGTTGATCAGTGCCGCCGTGCTCGAAGGCGCCCGTGATGGCCGCACCGTCGCCGAGCTGATGAGCCTGGGGCGTGAAGTATTGAGCCGCGAGCAGGTAATGCCTGGCATTGCCGAAATGCTCCACGACGTGCAGGTCGAAGCGACCTTCCCGGATGGCACCAAGCTGGTGACCGTGCATGACCCTATCGTCTGAAATTGCCCAGGAGCCCCGCATGATCCCAGGTGAAATCCAGGTCGCCGCCGGCGACATCGAGCTGAACAGCGGCCGCGCGACAGTCAGCGTCAGCGTGGCCAACCATGGCGACCGGCCGGTGCAGGTCGGCTCGCACTACCACTTTTACGAAGTCAACGAGGCGCTGGTGTTCGAGCGCGCGCCTACGCTGGGCTTTCGGCTGGACATCCCCGCGGGTACCGCCGTGCGCTTCGAGCCTGGCCAGGCGCGTACCGTGCAACTGGTGGCATACGCCGGCAAGCGCGAGGTCTACGGCTTCCAGGGCAAGGTGATGGGCGCGCTGGAGGGCAGGGCATGAGCCGCATTTCCCGCCAGGCCTATGCCGACATGTTCGGCCCCACCGTGGGCGACCGCGTGCGCCTGGCCGACACCGCGCTGTGGGTCGAGGTGGAGCACGACTTCACCATCTATGGCGAAGAGGTGAAGTTCGGTGGCGGCAAGGTCATCCGCGATGGCATGGGGCAGGGCCAGATGCTGGCTGCCGAAGCCATGGACCTGGTACTGACCAATGCCCTGATCATCGACCACTGGGGCATCGTCAAGGCCGATATCGGTATCAAGCACGGGCGTATCGCGGTGATCGGCAAGGCTGGCAACCCCGATGTGCAGCCGGGCGTGAACGTGCCAGTGGGCCCCGGCACCGAGGTGATCGCGGCCGAGGGCAAGATCGTCACCGCCGGTGGTGTCGACTCGCACATCCATTTCATCTGCCCGCAACAGGTGGACGAGGCGCTGAACAGCGGTGTCACCACCTTCATCGGCGGCGGTACCGGGCCAGCCACCGGCACCAACGCCACCACCTGCACGCCCGGCCCCTGGTACCTGGCACGCATGCTCCAGGCTGCCGACAGCCTGCCAATCAACATCGGCTTGCTGGGCAAGGGCAACGCCTCGCGGCCGGAAGCGCTGCGCGAGCAGATCGCAGCCGGCGCCGTGGGCCTCAAGCTGCACGAAGACTGGGGTTCGACACCAGCAGCCATCGACTGCTGCCTGGGCGTGGCCGAGGAAATGGACATCCAGGTGGCGATCCACACCGACACCCTCAACGAGTCCGGCTGCATCGAAGACACCCTGTCGGCGATCGGCGACCGCACCATCCACACCTTCCACACCGAGGGTGCTGGTGGCGGTCACGCCCCGGACATCATCCGCGCGGCAGGCCAGGCCAACGTGTTGCCGTCCTCGACCAACCCGACCCTGCCGTACACGGTCAACACCGTGGACGAGCACCTGGACATGCTCATGGTCTGCCACCACCTGGACCCGAGCATCGCCGAAGACGTGGCCTTTGCCGAGTCGCGCATCCGCCGCGAAACCATCGCCGCCGAGGACATTCTCCACGACATGGGCGCCTTTGCCATGACTTCGTCCGACTCCCAGGCCATGGGCCGGGTTGGCGAGGTGGTGCTGCGCACCTGGCAGGTGGCCCACCAGATGAAACTGCGCCGCGGGCCACTGGCGCCGGACACCAGCTACAGCGACAACTTCCGGGTCAAGCGCTACATCGCCAAGTACACCATCAACCCGGCCCTGACCCACGGCATCGGCCACGAAGTGGGCTCGGTGGAAGTCGGCAAACTGGCCGACCTGGTGCTGTGGGCGCCGGCGTTCTTTGCGGTCAAGCCGGCCTTGGTCATCAAGGGCGGGATGATCGTCACCGCGCCCATGGGTGACATCAACGGTTCCATCCCCACGCCGCAACCGGTGCATTACCGCCCGATGTTCGGCGCCCTGGGCGCGGCGCGGCATGCCACGCGCATGACCTTCCTGCCCCAGGCGGCGATGGACCGTGGCCTGGCCGAGGAGTTGAACCTGCGCAGCCTGATCGGCGTGGCCCACGGCTGCCGCCGGGTGCGCAAGCCCGACATGGTCCACAACACTTTGCAGCCGCTGATCGAGGTCGATGCGCAGACCTACCAGGTGCGTGCCGACGGTGAACTGCTGGTCTGCGAACCGGCCCGCGAACTGCCGCTGGCCCAGCGTTACTTCCTGTTCTGAAGGAGCACCGATGATTGTCTTGACCCGCCGTATCACCGAGCCCGGCCAGCTGGGCGAAACCGGCACCGTTACCCTGGACGTGGACAGCCGCATCAAGAGCCGCCTGCGGGTGACCCTGGATGATGGTCGCGAGGCCGGGCTGATGCTCGAACGCGGCCACCTGCTGCGCGGAGGCGAACTGCTGGCCGATGCCGAGGGCACCCAGCTGATCCGTGTGCTGGCGGCGCCCGAGGCGGTGTCCACGGTGCGCTGCGCCGACCCGCACCTGCTGGCCCGCGCGGCCTATCACCTTGGCAACCGCCATGTACCGCTGCAGATCGAACCCGGCCTGCTGCGCTTCCAGCACGACCACGTGCTGGACGACATGTTGCGTGGCCTGGGCCTGACGGTAGAGGCCGAACAGGCGCCGTTCGAGCCTGAAGCGGGCGCCTACCAGAGCGCACCGCACAGCCACAGCCATAGCCATGCCCACGGCCACGATCACCCGTTCGTGCGCCTGCCTGCCCATTCCTGAACTGCCTGGAGCAACCAATGAAAAAGACTTTCGCCCTGTTTCTGCTGATGCTGGCTCTGCCTGCCTTCGCCCACCCCGGGCACGACGCCAACCCGCTGCAGGACGGCCTGCTGCACCCGCTGACCGGTCTTGACCACCTGCTGATGCTGCTGGGCACCGGTGTGCTCGCCGCGCTGACCCGGCGCAGCCTGACGCTACCCCTGGCAACCCTGGCGGCGATGTTCGGCGGCGCGGTATGCGGCCACCTGTTCGGCGATGTGCTGGGCATGGAAACCCTGATCGCCCTGTCGCTGCTGGTGGCTGCCGGTGCCGTGCTGCTGCCCAGCCGCCAGCTGCTGCTGGCAATGGCCATGCCGGTGTTCGCCCTGTTCCATGGCTGGGCCCATGGCGTGGAAGCCACGCCAAGCGCGTTCTGGCAGTTCAGCGCCGGCTTCGTCACGGTCAGTGGCCTGTTGCTGGCGGCCGGCTTTGCGGTCGGTTGCCTGTTGCGCAGGCATAGCGGCCTGCAGAAGGCCTTTGGCGGCGGCCTGCTGGCCGGCGCCGCGCTGGTACTGGCTGGTTGATGGGCAGCGACCTGGCGCTGTTGCGCCTGCTGCAGCTGGCCAGCCCTGGCTTGCCGGTGGGTGGCTTCACCTACTCGCAAGGCCTGGAGTGGGCGGTCGAGGCGGGCTGGGTACGGGACGTGGACGGTTTCGCTGCCTGGCAGCGCGAGCAGATCGACGACACCCTGGCCTGCCTCGACTGGCCGGTGCTGGCGCGCTTGTACCACGCCTGCCAGGCCGAGGACGCCGAAGCCTTCGGCCACTGGAGCCGCTTTCTGCTGGCCAACCGTGAAACCGCCGAGCTGCGTCTGGAAGAACAGCAGCGCGGCGCGGCGCTGGCACGGCTGCTGGACGGCTGGCAACTGGGCCAGGCGCCAGCCTGGCGGGCCAGCCTAGAACTCACCCAGCTGGGCGGTATGGCCTGGCTGGCTGCGCACTGGGCGATCCCACTGCGCCAGTTGGCCCTGGGCCATGGTTTTGCCTGGCTGGAGGGCGCGGTAATGGCCGGGGTCAAGCTGGTGCCGTTCGGCCAGCAGGCCGCCCAGACCTTGCTGCGCGACCTGGGGGCAGGGCTGCCCGCGGCCCTCGACCAGGCACTGGGCCTGGGCGATGACCAGCTTGGCGGTGGCCTGCCGTTGCTGGCCATTGCCTCATCGCGTCACGAAACCCAATACACCCGTTTGTTCCGTTCCTGAGGACTGCCTGCATGCAAAGCTATCAACAACCACTGCGCGTCGGTGTCGGCGGCCCGGTCGGCTCCGGCAAGACGGCGCTGCTCGAAGCCCTGTGCAAGGCCATGCGCGACCATTACCAGATCGCAGTGGTCACCAACGACATTTACACCAAGGAGGACCAGCGTATCCTCACCGAAGCCGGGGCCCTCGAGCCGGAGCGCATCGTCGGTGTGGAAACCGGCGGCTGCCCGCACACGGCGATACGTGAAGACGCCTCGATGAACCTGGCGGCGGTCGAAGCCCTGGCGCGCAAGTTTGGCAACCTCGAGGTGATCTTCGTCGAAAGCGGCGGTGACAACCTGAGTGCCACTTTCAGTCCGGAGCTGGCCGACCTGACCATCTACGTGATCGACGTGGCCGAAGGCGAGAAGATCCCGCGCAAGGGTGGGCCGGGGATTACCAAGTCGGATTTCCTGGTGATCAACAAGACCGACCTGGCGCCCTATGTGGGGGCTTCGCTGGAAGTGATGGAGCGCGATACCCAGCGCATGCGCCCGCAGCGGCCATGGACCTTCAGCAACCTGAAGAAGGGCGAGGGGCTGCAGGCGGTGATCGACTTCATCGTCGAGCGCGGGATGTTGGGTGTGCGCGGCTGAAGACTATGTGCTGCACTTGAGGATGCTTGGCCGCTGCGCGGCCCCTTGTAGGAGCAGCCTTGTGCTGCGAAGAGGCCCGTACTGGCTATGCAGATCTGTTGCCTGTACCGGCCTCTTCGCAGCACAAGGCTGCTCCTACAAAGGACGTGCCAAGCGAGTGATAAGCGATATGTATTGCCTCTCGTTATTTGTGGCAGCAGTTGGGCTTGTCCGGCTGCCCTTCATAACGGTCGTGGTGCCGCACCCAGTCCATGGTCCCGGCCTCGTTGCGCCCCAGTGGCGCGATGTCGAGGAAGTTGTAGGTGTTGACCAGGATGTCCAGCCCGCGGGCATAGGTCGAGTAGGTGTGGTACACGCTGCCGTCCGGCTCGCGGTAGAACGCACTCAGCCCGGGAAGCTCGCTTTCATCGCCCTCATATGGCTCATAGTTGTACTGCCGCTGGCCCTCGCTGCCGACGCTGACGCCAAAGTCCTCGTTGAAGCCGCTGCCATGTGACGAATACCAGGGAAACTGCCAGCCCATGCGCCGGCGGAATGCCTGGAACTCGGCATACGGCGCACGCGACACCGCCACCAGCGACACGTCGTGATGGGCCAGGTGCAGGTTGGCGCCGTCAAAGTGGTCGGCCAGGAATGAGCAGCCGTGGCAACCTTCGCTCCAGCCTTCGGCGAACATGAAGTGGTAAACCAGCAGTTGGCTGCGGCCTGCGAACAGGTCGGCCAGGCTCAGTTCGCCGTCCGGCCCCTGGAAGCGATACTCGTGCTCCACCTTGACCCAGGGCAGGGCGCGACGGGCTGCGGACAGCGCGTCGCGGTGGCGGGTGAAGGCCTTTTCGTGCAGCCACAGCTGCCGGCGGGCCGCCAGCCACTGGCTGCGGGAAACCACCGGGTGCCTGCTTTCGCTCGTGCTCATGGTGTTATCTCCACATTGGGTGATTCACACACTAGTCGAGCACGGGCGGGTTAAATCGACAGGTCGCGGCGGCCCAGCGATGAGTGGTACCGTTCAGCCCGAATGGGCGATATGCCCTTCGGTCAGCTCATCCGCTGCTTCATCTTCCCCTGGCAGCGCGGTTATCACACTGAAGTCGCTGATTTCCACCTGACCACCACCATAGCCCAGCAAATGGAAGGAAAACGCTTTGCGCGCGGTCGGGTTGTCGAAGCTGAACTCCATTTCCAGCGGCTCTTCGGCGGTCACTTTCACTTCGTAAGGCAAGCCCAGCGGTACGTCCTGCTCCAGCTGTTTGGCCTTGAGCTGGATATAGGCTGCGCGCTTGGGGTCCAGCGAACGTACCTTGACCCGTACGCGGGTATGCGAACCCTCGGGCATTTCCAGGTACTGGGCGCCGATCAGGTTGTCGGCCCAGTCATCTTTGATGCGCTTGCGCAGCTGGATCGGCGATGGGCCGCCGAACTGGTAACGCAGGTTGAGCGGTGTCTGCAGCAGGGACTGGTCGAGCACCCCGGCGAGGGCACCGATCTGCTGGCCCAGCAGGCTGTCGCCCAGGCCAAGGTAACGTGCCTGGTCGGCGATGAAGCCCTCGCTGGCGTAACGCCGGCAGCGCTGCTGGAAGTCGCATTCGGTGAACACACCCCGGCCGTCGTGATAGCGCAGCATGCCGTTGGTGTAGGAGATCATTTCACGACCGCTGTCGTAATCGCGGTACAGCGAGCGACCGCCGAGCGCCATGGGGATGGGCAGCGCAAAGTAGTCGAGCAGCGAGGTGGCCAGGTCGATATGGCCGTAGGTGCCCCGCTTGATCCGTGGCAACTGCGCCTGCTCCGGCGCCAGGGTGAGGTTGAAGCCCCAGGACGAGGCCAGGCGCACACCGTCGATGCCGTGGGACTCGTCGGAAGTCACCACCACCAGGGTGTCCTTGAGTACGCCCTGGCGTTCGAGGTTGTCGAGGAATGCACCGAGCGCATCGTCCAGGTAGGCGACTGCCGCCTGTTTCGGCGTGTCGTAGCGCTCCATGTACTCGAACGGCGCCGAGTAGGGCTGGTGGGTGCCCACGGTGAGCAGGGTCAACATCCATGGCTTGTCCTGCTTTTGCAGCTGGCCGACGTAGTTCAGCGCCCCCTCGAAGAAGGAGCGATCATCCTTGCCCCAGGGGAAGTCCAGGTAGTTCTTGTTGCGGAACCACTCCTGGCCGTGCACCGAGTCAAAGCCGATGTGCGGCATGATGCGGTCCTTGGCCATGAAGCGCAGGCCGGCACCCTGCAGGTAGTGGGTAGTGAAACCGGCCTGGCGCAACTGCGCTGGCAGGCAGGCCTGGTTGCGATCGTTCTGGGTCAGCAGCTCCATGCCCTTGGGCGTGCCGTTGGCCAGCTTGTCATAGTCACCGCAGAGCATCGCGTACAGGCCACGGATGGTCTGGTGGGTATGCAGCACGTAGTCCGGGGTGTTCATGCCGCGCTCGGCCCACTGGCTGAGCTTTGGCATCAGCTCTTCGTCGAAGCGGCTGTGCAGGGCCTGGCGGTTGGGCCGCAGGTAGGCCCCGGGGATGCCTTCCACGGTGATGATCAGCAGGTTGCGGGCGTTGCCTGGCCCGGCGAGCAGCCGCTGGCCATGCAGGTCGGACTGGGTCAGGCCGGTACTGGCCAGAGGGGTGAAGGTATGTGTGCGGCCCATCCAGCCTTCGACCTGGCGCTGCAGGTTGCCGGCCCCGGCCGACAGCAACTGGTGGGTGAGGTTGTATTGCCGCCATTGGTCGGCGTCGGAAGGTACCAGTTGCTGGCTGCCCCAATGGGCGCCAAACAGCAGCAGCGGAATGGCCCAGGCCTTGCGTGGCACCGGCTGGCTGCGTTGGCTACGGCTGCGCCAGGCGATGGCCAGCCAGCCCAGCAGGCCGGTGCCCATGATCAAGGGCAGCCAGGCATGGGCCAGGCCACCACCGGTCGAGTTTTCCATGAACTGCGGGTCGAGCAGGTATGTCAGGTCAGCGCTGGTGGGCAAACGGCCAACCGCGCTGACCAGTTCGGCCGAAGCCACCCAGAGGGCCGCCCAGGCCAGCAATACGGGGAGCGCCAACCACCACGGCCGACGGTGCAGCAGCAAGACCAGCAGGCTGCCGAGTGCGAGGTCGGACAGGTAACCGAGCGGGTTGGACCAACCCAGCATGGCGCGCGTACCCAGTGGGATCACCAGTACCAGGGTCGCCAGGGCGACAATCCGGGTACGTGGGTGGTCTGACAGGTTCTTCACGAAAACATCCCTTTTGCCATTAAATCGTCATGCAACTGTGCTTGATGATAACAGGCCGTGGCATGGAAGGCGGTCCGGGACAAGGCTGGTAACCAAAACCGGGCCCTTTAGCGCGGGCCCGGCCGATGGCAAGTATCAGAAGTAGTAGGGGAATTTCAGGCTGAAGGAAAAGTCCGGTGCGTCATCGGTCAGACCAATGGACAGGTTGGGCACGATGGTCAGGTTGTCGGTGGCGGCGAAGGTCATGCCGATGTTGAAGTTGGCTGCGTTGTAGTCGCTGTTGGAGATCGACTGCCAGTCACCACCATCCGGCTTTATCTTGCTCTTGCGGGCGAACTGGTCGGACACCGAGAACGACATGCTCATCTTCTCGTTCAGGGCAAAGGCGATACCGCCGCCGATCTGCCAGGAGTCGCCCAGCTTCACGTCGCCGGGTACCTTGCTGTTGACCTGTGGGCTGATGTCGCTGAACGAGTCTTCCATGTTGTAGGTATAGGACAGGCTGCCGAAGAGCACGGCCGGGTCGAACGTCTTGACCAGCGAGATGCCCGGCGTGATCGACCAGACGCCGTTGCCGGTCGGCAGGCTTTCCGGTACCGACAGGTTGTCGTTGCCCTCGACCTGGCGCAATTTGATGCCATAGGGGTCTTTGCCGGTCGGTGCCTTTATGCGCAAGGTAGCGACGGCGTCAGGCCAGGTCTCGTCTTCGTCGAGGAACTTGTAGGCGACGCCGACGTTGACGTCGCCAATTTCCGGGTCGCGGGTTACGGTTTCGTCCGAGGTGCTCGCCCCGGCTCCCCCCGCACCGCCGGAAGAGTAGGTGGATTCGCGGTACACCACCGGGACGTTGATGTCGAACTGCCAACGCTGGGCGAGGTTGTAGCGGGCAGTCATGTCCAGGGTCCAGTTATCTGCCTTCACCCGGTCAAGGTTGATACTGCCGAGGAAGATCGAGTCCAGTGCCAGGAAGCCGTTGAGCACCAGCGCCCGAGTATCGTAGTGGGTATAGGTGACACCGGTCTCGAAGCTGAACTTGCCGCCGCCGAAGAAGCCGCTGGCCTCGTCATACAGGTTGGACACGCTCTGTGCCGGTTCGGCGTCGGCGGTCAGCGCCTGACCATAGGAGCTGCCGGTGGTGCCCGGTGCACCCGATGCCACCGTCTGTGCGCCCTTGACCCCTTCGGCCGGGGACCTGACCAGGCGTTTGGGCGGTGGTGCTGCCGGGGTTTCCTCGACCTGGCGTACGCGCTGCTCCAGCACCATCAGCGCTTGCTGCTGGGCTTCGTAGCGACGTTTCAGCTCCATCAGTTCCTGCTTGAGAGCCTCAACCTGCGGGTCGGAGGCGGCGTAGAGCAATGTGGCCGGGGCCAAGGTGGTCAAACACACAAAAACTTTGAGCGATAAAGATCGGTGCATGGAATTGCCGTCCCTGCCGACTTCTTTTGATGAGACTGAGCGTAGATCAGTATCCGAATGTGCGAAGTCCTTTGAGCTGATCGAGGCTACCGTTCAGCGAAGCGGCTGTTGGCACGCTTTCACGCATCACCACATTGAGCGTGGTGACGTTGTTCACCCTGTTGCCATTGCCCAGCAGCGTCGAGTTCTGCATCAGGCCACCCTGCGCCAGACGCTGCACGCTGCTGCCCTGGTTGTTACTGGCATTGATATTGAACTGCACCCCTACGCCGCTGGCAGACACACTCAGCGCACCCGCGCCGTTTTCGCCCGTCAGCGTCTGGCCGTTGGCCAGTGCTTGGCCCTGCGGCTGCATGGCGGGCGCCTGGTTGGCCTTGGAGACATTGATGGCGACATCGTTGTAGGCGGTGTTGTTGTCGCCAGCGGCGCGTACCACCTGGGTAACACCCTCTGTGGTGTTGAGGCCGGCACCGCCCGTGACGGTACCGGTACCTGGTGCGGTGGATCCAGCTGACGTTGTGCCGGTGCCGCTTTCGTCGATCAACGACACATAGAATTGCGGTTTGATGGTCGACTGCTGAATCTGCATCGTGCTCGTGGCACCGATCACGTCCCCTTTGGCATTCTGCCAGGTGCTGGACATGACAATGCCGAAACTCACGATCCGCCCCGGCATCACGTAGCGGCCACGCAGGGTCGCCAACTCATGGTCCTTCAGCTCGATGGGCTTGAACGTTTCGGCATGGGTGGGAAGGCTGACGGCCAGGCATGCGATCGCGAGCCAGAATGGGTTCTTCATTGGGGTGCTCCCCGGAGCCTCGTGCTCCTTGTCGTTGCAAGAGTCGTTAGAAGAAGTCGCTTTTGATGAAACCGAAGTCCAGCAGCTCTGCATCCTGCACCGGGGTGAAGTTGTTCACCCGGCCCTTGGCGGTCAGCGGCAGGGGCGGGTCGAGCAGGATGTTGTGCTTGTCGTAGCCTTGGCCGATGACGGCGAAGATGATGCCGTTCCAGCCCTTGAGAAAATCATCGACCTTGTAACGCTTGTGGCCCAGTACCGGGTCACCGATATACACCCAACCCTTGTCGACCTTCTGCATGACCACGAAGTGCTTGTAGCCGCGCACGTCCATCAGCACCACGACCGGGATGCGCACGCTGTGCAGGGTCTCGGGTGCGACCCGGTAGCCGCGGGCACGCATCCCCAGGCTTTCCACGTAGCGTTTCATGTCGAGCATCGAGAAGCCTTGCGTGCGCACCAGGTCCTGGTCGGCGTGGGCCAGCATACCTTCGATGATCTGTTGCTCGTCCACATCCAGCCAGTAGGCCTGGCGCAGGATGGTGGCCAGCGCGGCGGCGCCGCAGCTGAAGTCGGTTTTCTGTTGCACCAGGTCAGCGAACTTGCGCTCGCGTACGCTCTGGATGGGCTTGAACACCACGGCGCCGCCCGGCAGGACGGACAGCGGCATTTGTGCAGCTTCGCTCATGCTGGCCAGGCACAGCAAAAACGCCAGGGCAATGATGCGCATGATCGGATGCCTTCCGGTTCTGTTGAAGAAAGGCCCCCCGAAGGGGGCCTCAAGCACAGCGATCAGAACGAGGTGTTGGAGATGGCCAGCGAGTTGCTCTGCTGGTTGCCCACACCGGCTGCCACGTTCACGCCCAGGTTGCCACTGCCGCCATTCACCGAACCACTAAGGGTTGCAGTGTTGGTAACAGGGTTTGCCCATCCGGTCGGGGTCAGCACTTGGAAGGACACGGTATTGCTCAAGTCGTAGGCACTGCTTTCGCTGTAGCTCTTCGACACGTCGTTCGACGATTGAGACGATTTCTCGCCAGACTTTTCAAACGCCGATTCCGATGCATTGGCATAGGACGACTCGTGAGCCTTCTCATACGAGGAGTCGCGAGACTTCTCGTAGCTCGATTGGCGAGCCTTGTCATACGACGAGTCGAATGCCTTCTCGAACGACTTGTCGTAAGAGCTTTCCCGCGAGTGGTCGACATCCACATTGAGCGATGCATTGAGCGAGGCATCGAAGCTGTCGGTGCGAGTGCGCTCGTGACGGCCGTAATCGGTGCTCGTGGTGCGGGTCGCATCGGCTGCCGCAGCCAGGGAGGCGCTCAGGCTGGCACTGCTGGACGAACTGGCGTTGCCGGACATCGAACCACTGGCATTCCAGCTGTTGGAGCCGCTGGCAGTGGAACTGTGCGAACCACTGGCGTTCATGCTGCTCGAACCGCTGGAGTTCCAGCCACTGGAGCCACTGGAGCTGGCACTTCGCGAGCCGGCCACGCTGAAGCTCGATGACGAGCTGCGGTCGTCGGTCGAATTGAACGTGCCCTCACGCGAGCTGGAACCGCTCTTGGTGGTGGTGATGGTCAGCGTATCCACCCGGTAGGTGCGGTCGGCGCCGTTGTTCACCGTCAGGCCTGGGCCGTTCTGGTCGGCAGAGGCGGTGGCAGTGGCATTGCCCAGCGGGGCACCGGTGTTGGCGATGGCCATGGTGTTCTTCTGCTGGTTCAGGTCGCCGCCAGCGATGTTGATGCCGACGTTACCCTCGGCACCATCGGCCGAGCCGGTCATGACTGCCGAGTTCTGGGTGGACCAGTTGTCGACACGGTTGTTGTTGCTGAACTGGCGAACGTCAGCGGTGGCTTCGGCGGTGCCGAACACGAAGCTGTTGTCCAGGCTGGACTCGGACGATGCATTGGCAATAGCCGCAGCATTGTCCTGCTGGTTGCCGTTACCGGCTGCCACGTTGACACCCACGTTGCCGCTTGCACCCGTGGCCGAGCTGCTCATTTCGGCTTCGTTGATGGTGCCTTGGTTGGTGATGGTATTACCCGTGCTGCGTTGGCTGTCCATGGCGTTGGCTGTGGCATACACAGGGATCCGGGTGGGAGGAGGGGTGTGATGCCCGTTATTGTGGTGACCATTGTGGTGCCCGCCACGCCGGTCGTTCTGATCAGCTTGTACAGCAACAGCCATGACCGCAGCAATTGCGAAAACCAGAGGCTTGATTGCCATCGAGGGTTTCATGGTGATTCTCCGTACTTTTAGGTTAAGTGTTGTTCTTAACTGGATGGGTCAATCCGCGACCCGGATGCTCAAGGTGTTGGCCATTCGGTTTCCCACCCCGGCACTCTGGTTCAACTGAATCACTCCACGGCTACCGGTGAAGGCCTGGTCACTGGTGGTGACCTGGCGATTGCCAGTTGAAGTGTCAATCGGACCGGAGTTGTTGAGCAGCGCCACGTTCTGTTGCATGAGGACGCTGTCGTCGATGCTTTGCGGCTGGGCACCGAGGCTGATGCTCAGTGCGTTCGCTTGCTGGGTGTTGGCGCCGGCGCTCTGGTTGACCCCCAGGGCGCCGCTACCGTTGCTGAAGGCGTCGCCCTGTATGGTCGCGCGCGCGTCCATCGCGGAAGTTGCGGGGGCGTTCAGCCGTTGGCGGATTTGCGTGGTGGCGCCAGCCTCGGGCCCTGCGGCGAAGGCGCGCGCGTTGGCCTGTTGCTGTTGGTCGCCGGCTGCCTGGTTGACCGACAGGTTGCCCTGGTAACGGCTGCCCGAGCTGTCGATGTCGGCATTGTTGATCACGGGGACCGGGGATTGCGCGAAGGCCGATGTACTGCACAGCGTGACCAGGATCAGCAGC
The DNA here is from genome assembly GCF_046764235.1 of Pseudomonas sp. s4. NCBI lineage: Bacteria > Pseudomonadati > Pseudomonadota > Gammaproteobacteria > Pseudomonadales > Pseudomonadaceae > Pseudomonas > Pseudomonas sp. s4. Next base: position 2,686,472 of record NZ_CP177209.1, read on the forward strand.
GTGTGCTTCATCTCACTTGCCTCCGGTCAGGATCTGCAGCGGCGCCAGGCCGCGCTGCACACTCGAGTTGACCATGTTCGAGATGCCATTTCCCGAGCCTGTACCGCGGCCACCGGCCAGGTTGGGCAGTTGGGATTGGTTATTGAGGTTGCCGCCCAGGTTGTTGGTCTGCTGGGTAATCAGGGTGCTGATGCCCGCACCGCTGCTGATGTTGGCGAAGTCGCCATCACTCAGTTCGTTGGTTTGCTTGAGGATGTGAGCGGAAGGATTGGCATTGACGGTGGTGGGGTTGGGGTCGGGTCTTAACGGCGGGACCACAGCGTTGCGTGTCTGCACATCACGGGTTATCACGATGATGCCGTTGTCGGCCTGGGCCGTCAGGCTCAACGAACCCAGCACATAGCCCATCAGCAGCAGGTGATAAAGGCGTTTGTCAGTTTTCCTCACGACGGCAACTCCTTCAATGAGCGCTGGCCCTGTTCAGCGATGTGAACGAGGGAGCAGAAGGTGTGCCGCTTTCGAGAAGCGGTTTCAGATCAAAAGGTTAAGGTAGGCACCATGACAAGCTGCGGCATATTCTGTCTCAGGGCTGAAACAGGCAGCCGCGAGTGGTGCAGGCAGAGCCAGTGTTGGCCTTGATTGGAAGGGTTTTTGCAGGAGTGTTTCAGCGCCTTGACATTACTTTCGATGCCCCGCAAGACCTCATGTTTTCAGGGGCTTCGCCCCACAAGGGTGTGTCAGTGGGTTAACACTCGGTGGGGTAGGATGGCGTATTGCTATCAATGAGCTTAGCTACTGTTTGCAGTGCCAGCAACTGGCGTTGTGGCCAATTGCCCTCAATTATTTTGTACGCCTGCTCATGCCGTTGCAGCCAGTGCAGGCTGTCGTCGAAAAAGCGCTGGCGGTCGCGCAGTTCGGGCTGGCTGCGCTGGCCATCGGCAACCCAATCCACACCTTGCGGGCTCAGCAGCAGGTGCAGGTGGTAATGCCGCGCCAGCAACGCCTGTTCCAGCCAGGCCGGGCAGTCGCCGAACAGGGCGTGGCTCCAGAGCATGTTGCTGAGCAGGTGAGTGTCGAGAATCAGTAGCGACGGTGCCTGCTCACGGGCCTGGTCTTCCCAGGCCAGCTGACCACGAGCGATGGCAGGGATATCGGCATAGCAGGTGTCGCGGCGTTCCTGATCGATGAAGTGGCGCACGTATTCGGCCACCACCACGCCGCCGAAATGCGCCTGGATCACACCGCTGAGCCAGCTCTTGCCACTGGATTCCGGGCCGCACAGCACCAGTACTTTCATGGATTGTGCCGCGCTCATGGCTGCACCAACGCCGGGTCACGGCGCCATTCCAGCCAGCCGCGCACGGCAATCAGGGTGAGCACGGCGAAGAAACCGGCGGTGAAGTACAACTGCTGGTGCAGGTACTGGCCCACGTAGACGATATCTACCACTACCCACAGCGGCCAGCACTGCAGGCGCTTCTGCGCCATCCACAGTTGTGCCACCAGGCTGAAGCCGGTCAGGGTAGCGTCCAGCCAGGGCAGGACGGCGTCGGTCCAGGTGGCCATCGCCGCGCCCAAGGTGGCGCTCAACAGCACCCCGCCGGCCAAACCGACGAGCAATGCCGGGCGCTGCAGGCGGGTGACCTGGCGGGCGTCTTCAGCATGGCCCGGGCGCTTCCATTGCCACCAGCCGTAGACCTGCAGGATGGCATAGGCCAGTTGCAGCAACATGCCGGAGTACAGCTTCACCTCGTAGAACAGCCAGCCATAGATCAGCACCATGACCAGACCGATGGGCCAGCACCAGGCATTCTGCTTGACCGTGAGCCAGACAGCGGTGACGCCGAGGACGGCGGCGATGAGTTCAAGGCCGGACATCGGCGATCCTTGGAGACTGCGGGGGAAGGGCGCGATTGTAGCGGGTCGGCCGGGGAAGGTGTAGGGCGTTGGGGTCTTTGGGGCTGCTTTGCAGCCCATCGCGACACAAGGCCGCTCCTTGTATCTCGACTTTCGCCTCCCAAGAGGCGAAAGTTCTCGACTGATCATCGAGGGAAGGTCTTGAAGCGGAGCCGCTCCAAGGGCATCGAGCCCGCACTGTAGATAACGCTCTGGCCTTTCAACCCCACTCGACGAGTTCGAACGGTATCTAGTGCCCGCCCCCGGCGTGAGCACGCATTAACAAGGTTGAACTGAGTGTAGGGTGATCGACTTTCGTAGTTTGAAGGAGAAGATCATGTCCGCCTTTGTTGGCGTTGATGTCGCCAAAAAATCTTTCGACATTGCCACCCCACTTCCCAACGGCAAGACGCGCACCAAAGCCAAGCTGTCCAATGATCCTGGAGGGTTCAAGCAGTTCAGCGATTGGCTTGAGCGCCATGCCGAACCAGGCGCCTGGATCGTTATGGAGGCCACAGGCACCTATCACGAAGCGTTAGCCGAGCACTGTCACAACCAAGGTTATCGGGTGTGTATTCTGAACCCGGCGGTGATCGCGAAATTCGCTGACGTGGAGCTTCGGCGCGTCAAAACCGATAAAGCTGACGCCAAAGTCATTGCTGCTTATGGCCAGCAGAAGGCGGCCTCGCTTCGCCAGTGGGAGCCGGAGCCACCTGCACAGCGCCGTTTGCGTGCTCTGGTGCGGCGACTGGACGACCTCAAGGAAATGCGCCAGATGGAGCAGAATCGTTTGGATGTCGCACAGGATGCGGTGCAGCAGTCGATTCAAGACGTCATCGGGCACATCACCGAAGAACTGGAAAAGACCAGGAAGGCCATCGAACAGACGATCGATGATGATCCAGACCTGCGCAAGCGACGTGATCTGATTACTTCGATAGATGGTTTGGGTGACACCACTGCTACGTTGCTGCTCGCCGAACTGGGCGATCCACTGAAATACCAAAGCTCTTCTGCGATCGTCGCGTTCTCAGGCCTGAACCCGGTAGTGCAGCAATCGGGAGAGTTCATAGGTCAGAGCACTATCTCGCGTACAGGCGCCTCAAGGCTGCGGGCGGGCTTGTGGATGTCAGGCACTGTCTCGATCAGGTACAACCCTGTCGTGAAGGCACTGGCAGAGCGGTTGAACAGCCGACACAAAGCCTATAAACAGATCGTTTGCGCGGCGATGCGCAAGCTGCTGCACCTGGTTTATGGGGTGGTGAAGTCGGGGATACCGTTTGACCCCAAAATCCCTCTTGCAGGGTGAGGGTCAAGACGGTATCTACAGGGGGACGCGATCGTCTGTAGGAGCGGCCTTGTGTCGCGAAAGGGCGCAAAGCGCCCCCGGCATTATACGCGGAACTGCCGCAACAGCTGCTCCAGCTCTTCGCTCAGCTGCCCCAGCGCCATCCCGGCATCGCTGGATTGGCGCGCTGCATCGGCGGTCTGCTGAGACAACCCGGCAGTATCCAGCACGTTGCGGTTGATCTCTTCTACCACGTGCGACTGCTGCAAGGTGGCGCTGGCGATCGAGGCATTCAACGCCGTGAGGTTGTTCAGTGATTGGTTGATGGCATCCAGGCTGGCACCGGCCTCGCGGGCCTGCTCGACCGTCTGGCGCGAGGCCTCGCTGCTGGTGTCGATGGCTTTGACCGCAGCGTCCGACTGGCTTTGCAGGTGCTCGATCATGGTATGGATCTCGGCCGTCGACTGCGCCGTGCGCTGGGCCAGCAGGCGCACCTCGTCGGCGACCACGGCAAAGCCACGGCCCTGCTCGCCGGCCCGCGCCGCCTCGATGGCCGCATTCAGCGCCAGCAGGTTGGTCTGTTCGGCGATGGAGCGGATCACATCCAGTACACCACCGATGCGCGTGCTGTGCCCGGCCAGTTCACGGATCACCTGCACGGCCTGGTCGATGGTCAGCGACAGCCGGTCGATCTGCGCCAGGCTGCCGTGAATGGCCTCCTGGCCGTGTGCCACCTGCTGTTGCGCGGTGCGCATTTCACCGGCGGCCTGCTCGGCGGTCTTGGCGACGTCTTGCACGGCGTAAGTCACTTCGTTGACCGCGGTGGCCACCTGGTCCATCTGCAGCGATTGCTGGGCGCTGTGCTGCTGCGCGGCACCGGCGTTGTCGCCGACATGCCCGGCGGATCGGGCCAGGGCATGGGCCGCGCCTTGCAACTGGCCGACCACGCCTTGCAGCTTGCCATTGAAGCGGTTGAAGTGCTCGCCCAGGTGGGTGATTTCGTCCCGGCCGTGAGTGTCCAGGCGCCGGGTCAGGTCGCTTTCGCCGCTGGCGATGTTGCCCATGGCCTGCACTGCTTCCTGCAACGGGCGGGCGATGCTGCGCGCAATCAGCATGACCACCAGCGCCATCAGCAGGGCGATGGCCACGCCCACCAGCGAGGCGTCGCGCAACTGGCGGGTGAATTCGGCCTGCACGTCATCGACGTACACGCCTGAGCCGATGATCCAGCCCCAGGGCTTGAACAGCTGGATGTAGGACGTCTTGGCCACCGGCTCGCTGGCACCGGGCTTGGGCCAGCGGTAGTTGACCGGCCCGGCGTCCTGCTGCCGAGCCAGGGCGACCATCTCGTTGAACACGGCAAAGCCGTCGGGGTCGCGGATGGCCGACAGGTCCTGGCCGTCGAGCTTGGGGTTGGCCGGATGCATGATCATCTTCGGCCCCAGGTCGTTGATCCAGAAGTAGTCATCGTGGTCGTAGCGCAGCGCCCGCACCACTTGCAGCGCCTGTTGCTGGGCCGCTTCACGGCTGAGCGTGCCGGCTGCCTCCAGCTCTTGGTAATAGGCCAGCACACCGGCTGCGGTCTGCACCACGTGGCGGGTTTTCTCCGCTTTGGCCTGGTACAGGTCACCGTGGATCTGGCGCAGCATCAGCAGGCCCAATACCACCAGCATGGCCACCGCCACCAAAAGGATCAGCCACAGACGGCGGCTGATAGACATCGATCTCAGGGTTTTCATACCACAGCTCCCGCATTGTTCTTTTTATTCAGGCGCATCCAAGCATGCTTTGCGCGAGGCCCCCACACGACTAATGGCTAAGTGCTATCCATTCAATAGTCTGCAGCAGTTTGTACAAGGTGATTGCGAAGGCGCTCTGCTAGGATTTCGGCCGCGCAAGATGAAACCTTTAGGCGGCGTGAACTTTTCTACTGGCATTACGCCCAACAGTCGCTGTAAAACAGCCGGGCCGCGCGCGGCAATTTCAAGCAAATCAAGAACAAGGGGCCTGCAACGAGCAGTGCTCCATCGGGGGAACGATGGATTTTTGGACTGCCTTCCAGGCAATCATCTTAGGCGTGGTCGAAGGGCTGACGGAGTTTCTGCCGATCTCCAGTACCGGCCACCAGATCATCGTCGCCGACCTGATCGGGTTTGGTGGCGAACGGGCCATGGCTTTCAACATCATCATTCAGCTGGCGGCGATCCTGGCGGTGGTGTGGGAGTTTCGCGGCAAGATCTTCGACGTGGTCTTCGGCCTGACCAGCCAGCCCATGGCGCGGCGTTTCACCGGTAACCTTTTGCTGGCTTTCCTGCCGGCAGTGGTGCTGGGCGTGCTGTTCGCCGACCTGATCCACGAATATCTGTTCAACCCGATCACCGTGGCGGCTGCGCTGGTGGTGGGCGGGGTGATCATGCTCTGGGCCGAGCGCCGCGAGCACCGTGTGGAGGTAGACCACGTGGACGACATGCGCTGGAGCCACGCGCTGAAGATCGGCTTCATCCAGTGCCTGGCGATGATCCCGGGCACTTCGCGCTCCGGCTCGACCATCATCGGTGGCCTGCTGTTCGGCCTGTCGCGCAAGGCAGCGACCGAGTTCTCGTTCTTCCTGGCGATGCCGACCATGGTCGGTGCGGCAGTGTATTCGGGCTACAAGTACCGCGACCTGTTCCAGCCTGGTGACCTGCCGGTATTTGCCATTGGCTTCGTGACTTCGTTCATCTTTGCCATGATCGCCGTGCGTGGCCTGCTCAAGTTCATTGCCAACCACAGCTACGCGGCGTTCGCCTGGTATCGCATTGCCTTTGGCCTGCTGATTCTGGCGACCTGGCAGTTCGGCTGGGTTGACTGGGCGACGGCCCATGGCTGAGGCGTCACGGGGACAAAGGGTGGAGGGCGTACGTAATGTGCGCCTGAAGCTGCTGCTGTTGGGCCTGCTGTGCCTGCTGCCCGCCCTGGGCGCGGCGCGCATGGCCTGGGTCGACCAGGCCTGGTGGCCGCTGGCGTTGTACCCGGCAATGAGCCTGATCAGCCTGCTGCTGTATTGGCAGGATAAACAGCAGGCGCGTACCCAGGCCTGGCGTACGCCCGAGAAGGTGCTGCATGCCAGTGAGCTGCTGGGCGGCTGGCCGGGGGCACTGCTGGCGCAGCAGCTGTATCGACACAAGACTCGCAAGGTTTCGTACCAGCTGGTGTTCTGGGGGATTGTGCTGGTGCACCAGGTGTTCTGGGCGGACTGGCTGTTTCTTGGCGGGCGGTATCTGCCCTTCAGTTGATATGTGATTGTGCCGGGCTCTTCGCGGGCTTGCCCGCTCCCACAGGATTTTCACTGCCCTCAAGGCCTGTGGAGTACCTGTAGGAGCGGGCAAGCCCGCGAAGAGGCCGGCACAGGCTAGCTAGATTACCAACCCCACCTGCAACCGCTTCGGCAACCGCCGCACCACCAGCTGGTGCGAGCGCTGCAACAGATCACACAGCTCCTCACGCCCCATGGGGTAGGGCGATGCCATGCTGATCCACCGCGCCCGTGCCAGATACGGCGCAGGCCGCACCCCCGGGCGATCGCAATAGCCGAGAAACAGTTCGTCGGCCACTTTGAACGACAACCCCGCACCCGCCAGGTCGAGCACCGCGAACATCTTGTTGCCTGCTACGGAGAACACCCGGATGCCGCCCCATTTGTAGTCTTCCCGCGCACCCGGCAGGCTCAGGCAGAACGCTGCCACCTGGGCTTCGCTCATGTTCCGCTCAGACATACTTTTCTCCACAGGCCTCGAACGACGCCGCCAGGTGGTCGATCCATACCCGTACCGCAGGCAGCAAGCCGCGCCGGTGCGGGTACACCGCCTGCAGGTAGCCACCCGGCAGCGACCAGTCCGGCAGCAGGCGCACCAGTTCGCCACGCTCCAGTTCTTCTTCACAGAACATGCTGGGCAGCGCGGTAAACCCGAGGCCTGCCCGTACAGCAGCATTACGTACTACGAAATCATCGATGGCAAGGCGCGGTTCCAGGGCGATTTCCTGCTGTTTGCCGTGGGGGCCGAACAGCCGGAAGTGTACCAGCCGGTCCGCCTCGGCAGCGCCCAGCACCGGCAATGATGCCAGTTGGCCCGGTTCGCGGATGTGGTCGGCGAAACCGGGCGCTGCAACCAGTTGCATCTGCGCCTGGCGCAGGCGGCGGGTGACCAGGGCCGGGTCTTCATCGCCCAGGTCGCGTACGCGCAGGGCCACGTCGATACCTTCGGAAATGAGGTCTACCCGGCGGTTGAGCAGCACCATGTCCAGTTGCACCAGCGGGTACTGCGCAAGAAAGCGGCTGATCACATCCGGCAGAAAGGCGTGGGCCAATGCCACCGGGCACGACACCCGCAAGCGCCCGCGCGGTTCGCTGCTCATGCTGGCCACGGCTTCGTCGGCGGCTTCGGCTTCCAGCAGCATGGCCTGGCAGTGGTGCAGGTAGCGCTCGCCCACCGCGGTGAGCTTCAGTTGCCGTGTAGTGCGTTGCAGCAGGCGCGTGCCCAGGCGTTCTTCCAGCTCGGCGATACGCCGCGAAAGGCGCGATTTGGGGATGCCCAGCTGGCGGCCCGCTGCGGCGAAACCGCCGGCTTCGACCACGCGGGCGAAGTAGAAAAGGTCGTTGAGGTCTTGCATGGGAATGTCTCACTGTTCCACCAGTAGGACAAACTAACGCATTTTTGCTGCCTTATCAGCCATTGTTGATGTCGGTAGGATTCTCCCCATCGTGATCGCCCAATGTCGCGGTCTTCATTCACAGGAGAATCCCATGAAACTGTTGCACATCGATTCCAGCATCCTGGGCGACAATTCCGCCTCCCGCCAACTGAGCCGTGAAGTGGTCGAAGCCTGGAAAGCCGCCGACCCGAGCGTGGAAGTGGTGTACCGCGACCTGGCCGCTGACGCCATCGCCCACTTCTCCGCGGCAACCCTGGTAGCGGCTGGCACCCCGGAAGACATGCGTGACGCAGCCCAGGCCTTCGAAGCCAAGCTGAGCGCGGAAACCCTGGAAGAGTTCCTGGCTGCCGATGCCGTGGTGATTGGTGCGCCGATGTACAACTTCACCGTGCCGACCCAGCTCAAGGCCTGGATCGACCGCGTTGCCGTCGCCGGCAAGACTTTCCGTTACACCGAAGCCGGCCCGGAAGGCCTGTGCGGCAACAAGAAGGTAGTGCTGGTGTCCACCGCCGGTGGCCTGCACGCTGGCCAGCCGACTGGCGCCGGGCATGAGGACTTCCTCAAGGTATTCCTGGGTTTCATCGGCATCACCGACCTGGAAATCGTCCGCGCCCATGGCCTGGCCTATGGCCCTGAGCACCGCAGCCAGGCGATCGATGCTGCCCAGGCGCAGATTGCCAACGAGCTGTTTGCTGCTGCCTGATCGAAGGTACGCGATCGAATGTAGGAGCGGCCTTGTGTCGCGATGGGCCGCGAAGCGGCCCCAGGGTTTCAGCGTTGACGCCGAGAATTCTGGGGCCGCTTTGCGGCCCATCGCGACACAAGGCCGCTCCTACAGTGATCGCGTCGGCCTGGTGTCAGGCCACTGGAATAGCCGGGTCAGCCGCTGCCAGCGCCGCAGCACGTTCGGCCGCCGGTGGATAGATCCACACGGTATTGATCTGCGCCTTCAAAACCTTGGCTTCGGCCTTGTCCTCCGGTGGCGACACCGTGCGTTGCCACCCTTCGGTATACACCGCCCCCCAGGCCCCAAGGTCCAGGCAGGTCACGTACTTGGGCTGGCTGTAGGTCTTCGGTGCCACGCCAATCAGCTCGGCCGCCGCATTGTTGCCCGCATGACGCCCCAGCGGAATCGCATGCTGGCAGGACATCACCGCATGATTGCCAGCCTCGTCGCAGGCGGCGTAGGCCACATCACCCGCCGCGTACACGGCATCATTGCCTTTCACCTTGAGATTGCCATCGACATGCAAGCGGCCCTGGCGGTCGCGCTCGCCACTGATCTGTTCGGTGAGCGGGTTGGCCTTGAAGCCCACGGTCCAGATCACCGTGCTGGCGTCGATGCGCTGGCCGTTGTCCAGCACCACGCCGGCAGGGTCGACCGAGGCTACCGTGGCGCCACAGATCCACTCCACGCCCAGGGCCTCGGAGGCCTGCTCGATGGCGGGGCGGATGCCGTCACCCAGGGCCGCGCCAATCCTCGCCCCACGGTCGACCACCACCACGCGCAACGCTGCGTCCTCGCCGAGGATTTCGCGCAGGCGGGCCGGCAGTTCGGTGCCGGTCTCGATGCCGGTAAAACCTCCACCGGCCACCACCACGGTATTGCGCGCCGGTGTGTCGGGCAGGTTGGCCAGTGACTTCAGGTGGGTTTCCAGGCGCGCGGCGCTGTCGAGCTTGTCGACATCGAACACATGCTCGATGCCGACCATGTCGGGCCGGTTGAGCACGCTGCCGCAGGCCATGATCAGGCGGTCGTAGGGCAGGGTGCATTGGGTTCCGCTGCGGGTGCGATAGCCCACACGGCGGGCCGCTTCATCTATATGAAAGGCCGTGCCCTGCACGAAGCGGACGTTGGCGGCATCGAACAGCTCCTGCAACGGCGCGGCCATGGTATGTACGTCGGGTTCGTAGAAGCGCGGGCGCACATGCAGCTCGGCCTGGGGTGCAAGCAAGGTGACCTCGACATCCTTGCGGCCATGGAGGTCAAGCTGGCGGGCGGCGCTGAGCGCGCTCCACAGGCCGGCAAAGCCCGCGCCTATGATCAGGATCTGCTTCATGGTTGTGCTCCTCTAAAGTTCGGTTAACAAGGTAGACCCTGTTGCTGGATATTGGGGAGCGAGCATGCTTCAGAATGTTGGCGGCGTGATCACCCAGATCACCACGGCATCGACTTCACCGGGGTTGCCGTAGCGGTGCGGTTCCTGGCTCGAGAAGCTGAAACTGTCTCCTTCACCCAGCTGGAAATGCCGCTCGCCCACCCACAGCTCGAAGCTGCCGCTAAGGATGTAGCCGGCCTCTTCACCGTCGTGGCTGTAGCTCTGTTGGCTGTAGCTGCCCGGAGGGAAGCGCGAATGCAGGATTTCCAGCTGACGGTTGGGCTGGGGCGTGAGCAGTTGATCGACGATACCGTCTTCGTAATGCACGCTCAGGCGGCTGTTGCGTCGTACCACATAGCCCTGGTCTTCGGGCGCAGTGATGGCTTCGCTGGCGAAGAACCACTGGATGGTCACCCCCAGGCTGCGGGCGATGTTGAACAGCGCCGGAATCGATGGATAGGAGAGGTTGCGCTCCAGCTGGCTGATGTAGCCGGCGGTCAGCTCACTGTGCGCGGCCAGCTCCGCCAGGGTCATGCCACGGCGCTTGCGCAGGCCGCGAATGCGGCTGCCGAGAAACTGCGGCGCGGCGCCCCCGGCTTCGCTGGCGGGGGGCTGGGGGAGTTGGCTCATGCACGTCGGTCCATCGTAAAAGCCGCAGTATGTACAGCCTCAGAGCGCCCAGGCAACCGTCAGGCCATCGTGAATCGCTTCTTCGGCGGTACGCGGCGCCAGGCAGTCGCCAATGCGGCGCACCTCGACCAGGCCAGCCAGCTCCGTTGCCAGGCGGTCTTCCGGTTGATGGCCCTGGCACAGTACCAGGGTGTCGATGCCTTCGAAGATCATCGGTTCGCCGCTGGCGGTGTGCTGCAGGTACACCGTGTTGTCGTCGCAGCCATACAGGCGGGCATACGGTGTGATGGGAATACCCAGGCGATGCAGCTCGCCGGCCAGTTGGTCGCGCACGTACAGCGGCAGGCTTTCGCCGCAATGGGTGCCATTGACCGCCAGCTGCACCTGGTGGCCGTCGCGTACCAGGCGTTCGGCGATGCCGGGGCCGATCCAGTCGCAGCGCCAGTCGATCACCAGTACCGAGCGGCCCGGTTTTGCTTCACTGCGCAGTATTTGCCAGGCATCCACCACCTGTAGATCACCGGTGCGCTCGAAGGCCGGCCAGTAGGGGGTGGCACCGGTGGCGGCGATCACCAGGTCGGGGCGTTCCCGTTCGACCAGTGCGCGGTCGACCCGGGTGTTGCGCACCACTTCCACGCCCGCCAGGGCCATTTCCCGTTGCAAGTTGGTGCTGGCGCCACCGAACTCGCTGCGCCGTGGCAGCAACTGGGCCAGCAGCACCTGGCCACCGAGCTGCGGGCCAGCCTCGTACAGCGTGACCTGATGCCCGCGCGCAGCGGCCACGGCGGCGGCTTTCATGCCGGCGGGCCCGCCACCGGCCACGAGGATGCGCTTGGGGCGGGTGGTGGGTGGCAGTTGCTCGTACTGCAACTCGCGGCCAGTCTCTGGTCGCTGGATGCAGGAAATGGGCAGGCCGCGGTGGAAATGGCCGATGCAGGCCTGGTTGCAGGCGATACAGGCACGTACGTCCTCGACCTGGCCATGCTCGGTCTTGTTGGGCATCTGCGGGTCGCATATAAGCGCGCGGGTCATGCCGCAGACGTCGGCCTGGCCACGGGCCAGGATCAGTTCGGCTTCCTGGGGCTGGTTGATACGCCCGGTGACGAACAGCGGGATGCTCAGGTGTTGTTTGAAGGTGCCGGCCTCACGGGCCAGGTAGGCCGGTTGAATAGCCATCGGCGGCACGATATGCACGGCGCCGCCGAGGGACGCCGACGTCCCGGCAACGATGTGCAGGTAGTCGAGCTGGCCTTGCAAGGCAACCGCTGCGGCCAGCGATTCATCCTCGCTCAGCCCTTGGCTGTCGCGCTCGTCGGCACTGATGCGCAGGCCGATGATGAACTGTTCGTCGGTAGCCGCGCGTACGGCGGCCAGCACTTCGCGCAGGAACCGCAGGCGCTGCTCCAGCTCACCGTTGTAGCCATCCGAGCGCTGGTTTACCCGCGGGTTGAGGAACTGCGCAGGCAGGTAGCCATGGCTGGCCACCACTTCAACGCCATCCAGCCCGGCCTGGTGCAGGCGGCGGGCAGCGCTGGCATAGCCCTGGACGATCTCGTCGATCATCGCTTGGTCCAGTGCGCGCGGCATCACCCGGAAGCGTTCATTGGGTACCGCGGACGCCGAGTAGGCCACCGCCAGCAAACCGTCCGCCGACTCCATGATCTCCCGCCCGGGGTGGAACAGTTGTGACAGCACCACGGTGCCATGCTCATGGCAGGCCTCGGCAAGCTGGCGGTAGCCGTCGATGCAGGCATCGTCGGTGGCCATCAGCACATGCGAGGTGTAGCGAGCGCTGTCATGCACCCCGGCCACCTGCAGCACGATCAGGCCCACGCCACCGGCGGCGCGGGCGCGCTGGTAGGCGATGAGCTTGTCGTTGACCAGGTTGTCGGTAGGCAGGCAGGTGTCGTGGCCGGTGGACATGATGCGGTTCTTCAAGCGTTTGCCGCGGATCTGCAAGGCTTCGAACAGATGAGGGAAGGCGGTCTGCATACAGGCGGCTCCGGTGCTGTTGTTCTTGTTTTTTTATAAAAGTGTAGCACCAGTAAAAAATCAACTTGTTTTTTTACTAGTCGGCGACTAGGTTTTTCTCACCCTCGTGGCGAGGGCGTGACCTCACAACAACAAGAAAACGGGCCCCTCGGGCACCGGCAGGAGGCAACTACGATGCAGGTATTCCCACGTGTAAGCAGCCTTTGCGCAGCGTTGCTGGCCATGGGCCTGGGCAGTGCGCAAGCGGCACCGCAGATGGTCGTGGTCGGCTATGGTGGTGCCGGCCAGAAAGCTCAGGACGAGGCGATCTTCAAACCGTTCAGTGCCCAGGATGGCAGCAAGCTGATCCAGAGTGAGTACAACGGCGAGATGGCACGGATCCAGGTAATGGCCGAGACCGGCAATGTCGACTGGGACGTGGTGCAGATAGAAGGGCCTGACCTGATGCGCGGCTGCGACGAGGGCGTCTACGAGCAGTTGGACTGGCAGCGCATGGGCCATGCGGATGAACTGATTGCCGACGCCGCACAGGCCTGCGGCTCGGCCGCGCTGGTATGGAGCGTGGCCATTGCCTATGACCGCAACAAGCTGGCACAGGCGCCTGCGTCGTGGGCCGACTTCTGGGACGTGAGCAAGTACCCGGGCAAGCGCGGCCTGCGCAAGCGTGCGGTGTACAACCTGGAGTTCGCCCTGATGGCAGATGGGGTGAAGGTCGAGGATGTGTACCAGGTCCTGGCCACCCCGGCAGGGGTCGAGCGTGCCTTTGCCAAGCTCAGCGAGCTCAAGCCGTATATCCAGTGGTGGGACGCCGGCGCCCAACCTGCCCAGTGGCTGGCGGCGGGAGACGTGGTGATGACCTCGACCTATAGCGGGCGCATCGCCGTGGCGGCCCAGCAGGGCAGCCCGCTGGCGGTGGTCTGGCCTGGCAGCCTGTATGGCATGGATTACTGGGCGATCATCAAAGGCTCGCGGCATGTCGACCAGGCCAAGCGGCTGATTGCCTACGCCAACCAGCCGGACACCCAGGTGCGTTATGTGCAGCAGATTCCCTATGGGCCGACCAACACCCAGGCGGCGGCGAAGCTAGACCCGTCCCTGGCCAGCTGGGTGCCTACTTCGCCGCAGAACCTGCAGGGGGCGTTGGCGATGAATGTGGAATTCTGGGTCGACCATGGCGAAGAGCTGGAACAGCGCTTCAATGCGTGGGCCAGCAAATAGCGTACTGCAAAGGTATAACGATGATGACCACAACGGAACAAAGCCTGCGCCAGGAGCTGGCCGCCTGCTATCGGCTGATCGCCCATTTCCGCATGAGCGACCTGATCTTCACCCATATTTCCCTGCGCCTGCCGGGGCCGGAGCACCACTTCCTGATCAATCCGTACGGCTTGCTGTTCGATGAGATCACGGCCTCCAGCCTGGTGAAGATCGACCTGCAGGGCCGGCCGGTTGAAGCGACGCCGCACCCGGTCAACCCGGCCGGTTTCGTCATCCACAGCGCCATCCATGCTGCCCGCGAGGATGCCCGCTGTGTGTTGCACACCCACACCCGGGCAGGTTGTGCGGTGGCGGCGCTGGAATGTGGGCTGCTACCGCTCAACCAGATGTCCATGGAGTTTTATGGCAAGGTGGCATACCACGCCTATGAAGGGATTGCGCTGGACATGGATGAGCAGCGAAGGCTGGTAGCCGACCTAGGCGACAAGCCGGTGATGATCCTGCGCAACCATGGCCTGCTGACCACTGGGCGCAGCGTGGCCGAAGCATTCCTGCGCATGTACTACCTGGAGAAGGCGTGCGAGATCCAGTTGGCGGCACAGAGTGCCGGGCAGGTGATTTTGCCGCCGGCCGAAGTGTGCGCGCATACCGAGCGGCAGTTCAATGAGCCTGGACGAGGGTTGAAACAGGGCGAACTGGCGGATCCGGATGCGTTGCAGCTGGCATGGGCGGCACTGTTGCGGATGCTGGAAAAGGTCGCACCTGGATACCGGAGCTGACGCTCCGCCACCTCGGCAACCCTTGCACGATAACAGTCACTGTTGCGCACCTCTGGGCCGCAACTGTGCTGGTCCCTGTCAAAGGAATAGCCTTATGCTGTAACGAAATATGTCTAGAAAGCTTGAAGAAGGATGTCGCAATGCCACTCAAGGATCTGCTCATCGCCCTGGTGGTGATTGTCGCCTGGGGAGTCAACTTCGTGGTCATCAAGGTTGGCCTCGATGGGTTGCCGCCGATGTTGCTGGGGGCATTGCGCTTCTTGCTGGTGGCATTCCCGGCGATCTTGCTGGTCAAGCGGCCGAAGTTGCCCTGGCGCTGGCTGATCGCCTACGGCGCGACCATTTCGCTGGGCCAGTTCGCTTTCCTGTTCCAGGCCATGTACAGCGGCATGCCGCCAGGGCTGGCCTCGCTGATCCTGCAATCGCAGGCGTTCTTCACCCTCGGCTTCGCCGCGTTGTTCCTCGGCGAGCGGCTGCGCCTGGCCAGCGTGCTGGGGCTGCTGGTGGCCGCCAGCGGCCTGGCGCTTATCGGCAGCGAAGACGGCGGCCATGTACCGATGTTGGCGCTGGTGCTGACCCTGTGTGCCGGCGCCATGTGGGGCATGGGCAACATCATCACCCGGCGCTTTGGCTCGGTTGACCTGGTGGCGCTGGTTATCTGGGGCGGGCTGATCCCGCCACTGCCGTTCCTTGCGTTGTCCTGGTGGCTGGAGGGGCCGGAGCGCATCGGCCACGCCATTGCCAATATCAGCTGGAGTTCGGTATTGGCCCTGGCTTACCTGGCGTTTGTCGCCACCATGCTCGGCTACAGCCTGTGGAGCAAGCTGCTGTCGCGCCACCCGGCCGGCAAGGTGGCGCCGTTCTCGCTGCTGGTGCCTGTGATTGGCCTGAGTTCGTCGGCGTTGTTGCTGGGCGAGCGTCTGACTGCGACCCAGGGCTGGGGCGCATTGCTGGTGATGGCAGGGTTGCTGGTGAACGTGTTTGGCGCAAGGCTTGGGCGCCGGTTAAGGGCTGTCAGCGCGTAGCTGACTCTGTGGGAGCGGACTTGCGTTGCGAAAGGGCCGCTCCCACAAATGCGCGTTGCAAACAGGGCGCTCTGTTAGAATCGGCCTCTTTTGCCAGGCCAATGGAGCGCACCCATGATC
Organism: Pseudomonas sp. s4; assembly: GCF_046764235.1. NCBI lineage: Bacteria > Pseudomonadati > Pseudomonadota > Gammaproteobacteria > Pseudomonadales > Pseudomonadaceae > Pseudomonas > Pseudomonas sp. s4. The sequence goes on from NZ_CP177209.1 coordinate 2,702,211, forward strand.
ATTTCAACCACCAGCCAGCTCGAAGGCCGCCCGATTGCTGAATACCTGGGTGTGGTCAGCTCCGAATCGGTGCAGGGCATCAATTTCGTGCGCGATTTCTTTGCACGTTTTCGCGACTTCTTCGGCGGGCGTTCGCAAACCCTGGAAAGCGCACTGCGCCAAGCCCGGGAGCAGGCCACCGAAGAACTGAAGGCGCGGGCACGCCAGTTGCAGGCCGATGCGGTAGTGGGTGTGGATTTCGAGATCAGCATGCCGTCGGTACAGGGCGGCATGGTCGTGGTATTTGCTACCGGTACAGCGGTGCGCCTGAAGTAGAGCGTCTGCCGCTGGTCGGGTCCAAGGCTTCGGTCTGGGCGGTCCGCAAATGACCAGCTAGTCTCACTTTCACAGGTCGCGTTTGGTAGAGCAACTGTTCTGGTTGCCGACGCGTCCGCCACTGGAGGGAGACAGGGCATGAGCGAATCCTTTTTCGAAGACCTGAACGACGCGTTCCCGATCAACAGCCAGGTGCGTTGCGGCCAAGCGGCATTTCGCCTGGGCTTCGCCCACATGACGCTGGATGATTCCGAACAGCTCCAGCCTGCACATCTGCAGCGCAGCAAAAAAGGCCGCTTCATGCCGCGGGTTCCGCTCAAGAAGTGATCCCGCTCCAGCACAACCCCGCCGAATGGCGGGGTTTTTATTGCCATTTCTTGATCCGCCTCATGGCATTGCCGGGTAGCACTCGCAGGATGGCCAAGGCTGTGGTTTTCTTGCGCGGCATTCCAGCAACGGAGGATTGAATGCTCATGCGAGTCAGGGAAGAGACCTATTGGCAATGGGCCGACGCACAGCTGCACAGCCGCTGCCACGACGAAGCACTCAGTGACGGCACCACGCTGGACGTGCAGGTGCGCCTGTCGCGCCTGGGGGCGACCCAACTGTTTTTGGGGTTGTACGCCGGTGATGGGCGAGCGTTGCTGGAGGAGTATTACCCCGCACGCCCAGGCGAGACCATGACTCGCGCTCTGGTGTGGGGTGTAGACCGCGCCCGGGCGATGGCAACCGGCGCCTTGCCGCTGCCGGAGCCCCGCAGCCAGCGGCGCCAGGCATGAAAAAGCCCGGCCTGTGCGGGCCGGGCTCAGATAAAGGTGGGAACCCTCAGTTTAGCGGTTCGATCACCTTGACTGCCTGCTGCTCACGGGCAGCGGGCCATTCTTGTTGCAGGGTCTGCAGGACGCGGCCGACGAACTCGGTATCGGCGGCGGCCTTCTTGCCGACGTAGCCTTGGCCACGGCGGTAGACCTTGAAGCGGGCACGCATGCTGGGCAGGTGCTCTTCGAATTCATCTTCGACGGTGTTCGGTGGCAGGCGGTCGAGGCGCACTTCACCGGTCTGGCTTACCCACAGCAGATGGTCGTCAAGGCTGTCCTTGCGTACGGCGAACAGCTGGGCCAATTGGTCGATAGTCGGATTGTTGTTCAAGTTCATCATAAAGCCCCCATTACCCATTCGTAGGTGATTTTTCACAGTTGGCGCTACCACGGTGTAGCGCACTACCAAGGCTGCTACAGCAGCATCGCAACAGGGGCTTTCTCACGCTGCCTTTTGGACAGTTTCCCTCTCCACGGACGGCCTGCGTTACCGCGCAGGCCGTCTGGAACACCCTTGCCACCGCTCCCGATCAGGGAGACGGCTTCATCATGCCCAAGGGCGATGAACGGCGTCAACCATTTTGTAGTGAATATTTTTGCTCACTACATTGTGTCGTTTTGTTCGACAATCGCTGCCCGCACTACAGCCCGGAGAGAATGTCGAAGGCTGCGCGCACCCGGGCTTCGTTCGGGTAGTTTCGGTTGGCCAGCAACACCACGGCCAGTTGTTCGGCGGGCACGAACGCGGCGTAGGCGCCGAAGCCATTGGTCGAGCCGGTCTTGTTGTACCAGGCTGCCGGCAGCGGCGGCAGGGCTGGTTGCAAGCGTGTGGTTGCCTGCGGTTCACGGATAAGCTGCGGGCCGTTGCCATCGATCAGTGTGGCCAGCGTGACCGGGTAGGGGTAACGCTCCCAGCCCAGGCCCTGGGTCATGGCGCCGACCTGGAAGTAGCCCCGCTGGGTGATGGCCGTGGCTTGTGCCAGCGCCGGTGGCAAGCCCTCCGGCTGCATGTGCAGGCGCACATAGCGCAGCAGGTCGCTGGCGCTGGTCTTGATGCCGTAGGCTTCGTCGGCGTAAGGGCCGGGGCCGACACGCACCGGCTTGTCGGCACTGTCGTAGCCCTGGGCATACAACCCCTGGGCGCTGGCCGGGACCTGCAGATAGGTGTTTTCCAGGCCCATCTGTTTCAGCAGGCCCTCGCTCATCAGCGTGGAAAATGGCTGATGCTGCGCGCGGGCGGCCAGGTCACCGAACAAGCCCAGGCTGGGGTTCGAGTAGCAGCGCTGGGTGCCGGGTTTGGCGCGGGGTTGCCAGTGACGGAAGAAATCGACCACCTGCTGCGCCGTCTGCACCGCATCCGGGAACTGCAACGGCAGGCAGTCGGCACTATAGGCGCCCAGCTCCAGCACGCTTGCGTCGCCGATGGGGGCGCCGGCAAGGGCCGGGTGATAGCGCTTGGCCGGGGCATCGAGGTCCAGCTTGCCTTCGGCACTGGCCAGTGCGGCCAGGGTGGCGGTGTAGGTCTTGCTCAGCGAACCGATCTCGAACAGCGTGTCGCGGCTGACCGGCACATTGTCGGCCTTGCTGGCCACGCCATAGCTGAAGTAGTACGCGTGGTTGCGAGCATAGACAGCCACGGCCATGCCGGTGATGCCTTGCTCTTGCATCAGCGGGCGGATGATCTGGTCGACCTTGGCCTGCAACTGGTCGTCGGCCTGGGCGGCACTGTAGCCCAGGGTGAGAGTGATGGCGGCTGCAAGTGCAGCCAGGCGGGAGAGGGGCATGAGCGAGTCCTGTGCTGGAGCGTGTCCGTTGAGCGACACCGGTGGGGGTTCCGGCGTTAGCGGCGAAAAGCCGAAGACCTTATCGTCTGCCCTTGCACAATGACAAGACGGAAACTGTGATGAAGTATTTGCGCATGTTATTCGACAATTTCACCCTGGCCTTGCTCGGGGTGGTGCTGATTGCCACCGTGCTGCCTTGCTCGGGCGACGGCGCAGTGTATTTTGGTTGGCTGACCAACCTGGCCATCGGCCTGCTGTTCTTTCTGCACGGCGCCAAGCTGTCGCGTGAGGCGATCATTGCCGGAGCGGGGCACTGGCGCCTGCACTTGCTGGTGTTCTCCTGCACCTTCGTGCTGTTCCCGCTGCTGGGCCTGGCGTTCAAGCCACTGTTCGTGCCGCTGGTGGGCAACGAACTTTACCTGGGCGTGCTCTACCTGTGTGCCTTGCCGGCTACCGTGCAGTCGGCCATCGCCTTCACTTCGCTGGCGCGTGGTAACGTGCCGGCGGCCATTTGCAGTGCGGCGGCATCCAGCCTGCTGGGTATCTTCCTCACGCCGTTGCTGGTAATGATGTTGCTGGGGTCCAGCGGTGATACCGGTTCTGGTCTGGATGCGGTGCTGAAGATCACCCTGCAGCTGCTGGTGCCGTTCGTGGCCGGGCAGGTCGCCCGGCGCTGGATCGGTGCCTGGGTCAAGCGCAATGCGCGCTGGCTCAAGGTGGTGGACCAGGGTTCGATCCTGCTGGTGGTCTACACCGCGTTCAGCGAGGCGGTGGTCACCGGGCTGTGGCACACGGTATCGCCGCAGCACCTGGCCGGGTTGTTTGCCGTGTGCGGAATCTTGTTGGCGGTGGTGTTGTACGGTACCCGGCTGCTCGGCAAGCTGCTGGGCTTTGACCTGGAGGACCGCATTACCATCCTGTTCGCCGGTTCGAAGAAGAGCCTGGCTACCGGGGTGCCAATGGCGCAGGTACTGTTCGTCGGCAGTGGCATTGGCGCGATGATCCTGCCGCTGATGCTGTTCCACCAGATTCAGCTGATGGTCTGTGCAGTGCTGGCGCAGCGTTATGCCAGCCGTGAGCAGGTGGCTGAAGAAGCTTCGGCGGCATCCTGACACCTGGTTTGGCCACTGATGCGGTCGCCGCTCCTACACGGCGACCGCGAAATGACCAGAAATTATCTGGCCTGCCCTGAACCACGCTCGCGCAGCGCCTTGCCTACCTCGGCCTCGATCTTGTAGGCCGGCGCTTCCAGGTCGTCGTAGTTGCGCGTGTAGCGCCGGGCGAACTCTTCTACACCCAGCTGCTGATACTGCTGCACATGCTTGAGCTCATGTGCCCACAACGCCACGTTGTCCTCGGCGTCGGCGGGGCGGCGGAAGATGATCGTGTCGATCAGCGTCACGGCGTTCACATCGGGGTTCTGCAGCAGCGCATTGGCCGCGCTCATCTGCTGTTCGTCACCCACCCGGAAGCGCGCCGCGTCGAGCACGGCAAAGTCGTACCAAGGTTCGAGTTGCGCACGGATATGCAACGGGATCGGCTCGACGCCGCTGGCGGTGGCTTCGTCGCGGGCCTGCTGCAAGGCGTAGGTCAGGCTGGACGAAGCCAGTACTTCCACGTCCTTGAAAATCTGCCCGGCCTGGCCGGGGTCGATGGGCGCACAGAAACATCCCATCAGGCACACCTGGTATTGCCCTGGCGGGCAGGCCTGTTCGGCGAGTGCAGGCAAGCTCATCAGTAGCCCCAGCAGTAGACTAATCCGCTTCATGCAGGGCCTTCTCGACAAAGTGGCGGCTGGCGTCCAGTACCTGCGACTGCACGCTTTCCGTGGCCAGCATGCGCCCGACCAGCAAGGCACCGACGCACTGGCTGATCAGCACCCAGGCCAATTCGCTGTCTTCCAGGGTCGCGCTCCAGGCCTGGTGCAGCTCCACCAGCCAATGCTCGGCCACTGCACGCACCGGTGCTTCGGCCCGGGCAATCTCCACCCCCAATGGCGGCAGCGGGCAGCCACCCTCGGGATTGTGCAGGTGAGCCAGGCTCAGGTACTGCTGCAGGCAACGGCCCAGGCGTTCGCGACTGGCGCCCTGGTTGGCCAGGCGCGCCAGCGGGCTGTTGCACAGTTCCTGTCGCACTACCTCGGTGAACAGGTCGTCCTTGGACGGGAAGTGGTTGTAGAAGGCGCCGCCGGTCAGGCCGATCGCCTTCATCAGCCCGGCTACGCCAGTGCTGGAAAAACCCCCGCGTTTGGCCAGCGCGCCGCTGCTGGCCAGCAGCCGCTCGCGGGTTTGCTGCTTGTGTTCGTTGGTGTAGCGCATTCAGTTGCCTCTGCAGGCGGGCTTGACGGTGGCGGCGATCATAACATAGCGTTCGTTTACTAAACGATCATTCACCAATGGAGACAGGCATGACAGAACAACAAAAAGTGGTGCTCGTGATTGGCGCGGGGGATGCTACCGGCGGCGAGATCGCCAAGCGCTTTGCCCGCGAGGGCTACATTGCCTGTGTTACCCGGCGCCAGGCTGACAAGTTGCAGCCGCTGCTGGACGAAATCCGCGCTGCCGGCGGCCAGGCCCACGGGTTTGGCTCCGATGCGCGCAAGGAGGAGGAGGTGGCGGCGCTGGTCGAAACCATCGAGCGTGATATCGGCCCGATCGAAGCGTTTGTGTTCAATATCGGTGCCAATGTGCCCTGTAGCATTCTTGAGGAAACCCCGCGCAAATACTTCAAGATCTGGGAGATGGCCTGTTTTGCCGGTTTCCTTACCGCCCAGGCGGTGGCCCGGCGCATGGTCCAGCGCGAGCGTGGCACCATTCTGTTCACCGGCGCCACCGCTGGCACTCGTGGCGCGGCGGGCTTTGCGGCATTCGCCGGGGCCAAGCATGCCTTGCGCGCCCTGGCCCAGAGCATGGCGCGCGAGCTGGGGCCGCGGAACATCCATGTCGCCCACGTGGTGGTTGACGGGGCCATCGACACCGCCTTCATCCGTGACACATTCCCCGAGCGCTACGCCCTCAAGGGCCAGGATGGCATCCTCGACCCGGCCCACATCGCCGACAGCTACTGGTTCCTGCATGCCCAGCCCCGCGACGCCTGGACATTCGAGCTGGACCTGCGCCCCTGGATGGAACGTTGGTAAGCCCCTTTCACCGAGCAAGGACCGTAACCATGCACAAGACTGTCGATTTCTTTTTTGACCTGGGCAGCCCGGCCAGCTATCTGGCCTGGACTCAACTGCCTGGGCTGTGTGCCCGCCAGGGTGCCACGCTGCGTTACCGGCCGATGCTGCTGGGCGGGGTTTTCCAGGCTACCGGTAATGCTTCGCCGGTGATGATCCCGGCCAAGGGCCGTTACATGTTCACCGACCTGGCGCGCTTCGCCGAGCGCTACGGGGTACCGTTCGGGTTGCCGCCGGGGTTCCCGGTCAATACCTTGACCCTGATGCGCGGGGCAATGGGCACCCAGCTGCGTTCGCCGGAGCGGTTCGAGGCGTTGCTGGCGGTGCTGTTCAATGGGCTGTTTGCGCAGCGCCGCAACCTGGGCGATAACGCCGTCCTCGACGACACGCTGAGCCAAGGCGGCTTCGACCCGCAGGCATTTCGCGCGCTGGCGGGTGATGACGAGGTGAAGGCCGCGCTCAGGCATGCGACCGAAGCTGCAGTGGAGCGCGGGGTGTTCGGCGCGCCGACCTGTTTTGTCGGTGACGAGATGTTCTTCGGGCAGGACCGCCTGGACTTTGTCGAAGAGGCCCTGCGTCAGGGGGGCGACAGCCTTACCTGAAGGCGCCTCTCCCACAGGGTTGGCGCGTTTCCTGTGGGAGCGGCTTCAGCCGCGAACACCGGCAAAGCCGGTGCCATCTCCATGCATAAAGCAGTCAGAAGTTCGCCGGGGTGTTGGCGCTGATGATTTCGGCCTCGTCCGGGCCGATGTTCTTGAAACTGTGCGGCAGGGTAGTGGGGATGTAGTAACCGTCGCCCGAGTTGAGCACGCTCACCTGGCCATCGACCCACAACTCGACGGTGCCGCGTGTGACCAGGCCACACTCCTCACCCTCGGCATGCACGATAGGCTCGCCCGAATCGGCACCCGGTGCATACAGTTCACGCAGCATGCGCATCTGCCGGCCTTCGACACTGGCGCCAACCAGCAGCATGCGCAGGCCGTTGCGGCCCAGATCTGGCTGCTCGCCGCCACGGAACACGTAGCGCTCTTCGCGCACCGGCTCGTCGAAACTGAAGAACTCCGCCAGGCTCATCGGAATGCCTTCGAGCAGTTTTTTCAGGGAGCTGACCGAAGGACTGACGCGATTCTGCTCGATCTGCGAGATCGTCGAATTGGTCAGCCCGCTGCGGCGGGCCAGTTCCCGTTGGGAGAGGTTGTTGCGTTCACGCACCAGTTTGAGTCGCGTCCCCGTGTCCATAGCCGCCTTGTAATCAGAGGTGTCAATAATAATGAGCGATGCGCATTAAAACACACTCTGCGCGCTTGCGCGCTGTGCTTGTCAGGCCCGCTGATCGCGGGGCATTGGCCATGACCCCACCAGCAGCAACAGCGCCGCCACCGCCAGGAATGGCAAGCGTGGATCGACGGCATAAACCAAGGTGCCGGCCAGCGGCCCGATCACTGCACCCATGCCCTGCGCAGCACCGATGGACCCGGCCGTCGCGCCTTGCTCGGAGGCGTGCATGGCATTGGCCGCCAGCGCCGAAAAGGCCGGGAAGACAAAGCCCATGCCAGCCGCCGCGACAAAGTAGCAAGCCCACAGCCATGGAGCCGTGGTGGCCAGCGAGCCGCAGGCAAAGCCCAGGGCCGAAACCGTGGCGCCGACCCGGATCATCTTCAACGGCGGCCATTCCAGCTGGCGCAGCAGCACCTGCGCCAGGATCAGTGCAACGCCTACCGTGGTCAGGGCGATGCCGGCAGCCTGGGCAGCCTCGGCAGGGCCCAGGTGCAGGCGGTCGAGGGCAAAGAAGCCGACGATGATCTGCGATACCGTGACGCTGAGCATGGCGCTGAACGCCACCAGCAAAGGCCGGCGCAGGCGTGGGTCGTTCAGGCGCACCGGGCTGGGAGCATGGCTGTGCGGCAGCGCCTGCGGCTTCAGGGTGAACAGCAGGACCAGAAAGGCACTGGCCGGCAGCAGCGACATGATATGGAACGGCAGGCTCAGGCTATGCCGCGCCAGCAGCGCTGCCAGCGCCGGCCCCACCACCAGGCCGACGGCGTTGGCCGCCCCCAGCGAGGCCATGGCCCGGGCCCGGCGTTGCGGTTCGACATGGTCGGCGATCAGCGCATTGCAGCCCACCGGGATGGCAGCATAGAAGGCGCCGATACAGCCGCGCGCGACCATCAGGCCGATGAAGGCCAGGGTCGCCCCCGGTAGCCAGCGCAGCGCACCTTCTACGAACAGGCACAGCAGCCAGTAGGCCAGGGTGAAGCCGGCGCTGCCCAGCAGCAGGATGCGCCGACGGCCCAGACGGTCTGCGGCGCGCCCCCAAGGCCGGGCCAGCAGCACCCAGACCACGCCCGCCACGGTCACTGCGGCACCGGCTTGCCAGGTGGCCATGCCGAGCTGGCGGGCGATCGGGCCGATCAGGGCGACGAAGGCCATCATCGACATGGTGCAGGCCATGTTGGCCAGCAGCAGGGGGCGCAAGTCCAGGGTACTGGCGGGTGCGAGTGTGGCAGGATCCTTTGCGACATTCATAGGGCAGTCCAGGGCGGTACGGCAAATAGAAAGCCGATCTTGTTGGGAATCGGTATCGGTGTCGAGCCCCCGGCCTGCCGAGCGTCATTGGCTGCGGCGCAGCGGGCCAGGCCACATGCTACGCAACACGCCATCGCGGCGCACCCACGCGTGCATCAAGGCCGCACCCACATGCACCAGCACCGTGGCGAACAGCAAGTAGCCAGCCCAGCCATGGGCCTGGCGCAGCACTGCATACAGTTGCAGGTCATGGGGGGCAATGGCCGGCAAGCCCAAGGGGCGGGGGTAGCCACCGGCCGACAGCATGGCCCAGCCCAGCAGCGGCATGGCAAGCATCAGTCCGTAGAGCACCAGGTGCGAAGCCCCGGCGGCCCAGCGTTGCAGTGCAGGCAGGTCGCGCGGCAGGGCTGGGTGGGGCAGGGCCAGGCGAACGGCGATGCGCAGCAGCACCAGCACCAGCAGGGCCAGGCCGGTTGCCTTGTGCAACCCGATCAGCACGGGGTGGCGCGGCGACAGGTCGGCGACCATGCTCACACCGATGAACAACATGGCCAGGATCAGCACGGCCATCAGCCAGTGCAACAGGCGGGCGAGGGGGTGGAAGGCGTCGGTTTTCATGGGTGGGCTCCGGTGTCGAGCGACTCGCGGCTGCGGCGGTTGAAGGATTCCGAGTAGGCGGCCGAACGGGCGGCGAGGATCGGGTCGGCAGAGGCCTGGATGCCCCGGGGTAGAATCAGCGGGTCGAAGTTGATGTCGCGGCAGGCCCCTTGCTCGGGGCCGTCGACCTGTTCCAGTACCAGCGTGCCGGCGTCCACGCTGCGCCGGTCGGCAGGCCACGGGCTGGCAGGGTCGTCCACTGCATCGCCGGGTTCCGCCAGTACCAGGCGCAGCGTCCAGCGCAGCGGGCCCTGGGCCAGCCGTTGCTGCAGGTCGTGCTGCAGGAACTGTTTGTCATCGACTTGGGCAGGCAGGGCGGCAAACGCTGTCTGCGGCTCCAGTTGCCAACGCACGGGGTGGGACGCGCCGCTTGCGTCGATCAGGCGGAAGGCGTTGATGCTGTGGTACTGCGTGCTGGCGAAGCTGTTGCTGGGCTTGTACCCCGCCGCCCATTGGCGAAACGCCGCGCTTTCCGGGTGGGCGGCGAAAAACGCCTGCAGTTTGCCCGGGTCCGGTTTGCCGGTGGCCGGGTCGGGTGCCCCCGCCAGTACCTGTTCATAGAAGGCTTGTGGCGTGCTTACCGCCAGCACCGGCGGGTTGTTCATGCCGGTACGCCAGACTTGCCCGTCGTCGGTGCTCAACTCGATGGCCAGGCTGCGCACCGGTATGCCGGTATCCGGCGCGAACGGGTTGGCGCCGCCGATGGCGAAGCGGCCGATCACTGGCACCCGCGGCTGGCTGAACGCCCGCGCCGTGGACAGGCTGACGGCCTGCCCGCTGGGCTGGAAGTAGCCGCTGACGCACAGGCCCTTGGCGTGGTTCTTGCGGTAACCCGGGTAATGCCCGGCCTGTGCTTCGAAGGTGTCGATGATACGTTGTGGGGTCAGGCGGGTATCGCCAACCCAGCCGGCGGCATAGGCAAAGGCGGCGCCCGCGCCCAGCATCACGACGCCGATGGCGGCCAGGCGCAGGGCCTTGGCCGGGCCGTGCAGGGGTGAGTTCATGGTCATTGTCCGGTTCGGTGAAGGTGCCGGTACGACGGCGCAGGGAAAAACTTATTCCCTTGCCGGGAATAGATTTTCCTCACAGGCGTCTGCCTCATACACTGACAGCCCCAGAGGTCGGGACTTTGCCATGCATGATCTGGACGACCACCAGTGGCGCGAGCTGCTGGCCCGCCTACGCCGCTTTGCCGTGTGGCTGACCCGCGAGCCGGGCAGCGCCGACGACCTGGTACAGGCAACGGTCGAGCGGGCCTTGAGCCGGCGCGACCAGCAACGTGATGCCGATGCCCTGCGGGCCTGGCTGTTCACCATCCTTTATCGGCTGTTCCTCGATGGAAAGCGCCGCGAGCGCCTGCACGCGCGATGGCTGTCCTGGTTCGGCCGCGGCGAGCGCGACGACGAGCCGGTTGGCGGCAACCTCGAGGCCATTGTCCTGGCCCAGGCCGACCTGCAGGCTTTCGCCCGGCTCACGGCAGAACAGCGTGCGCTATTGCTGCTGGTCAGCATCGAGGGTTTGAGCTACAAGGAGGCCGCCCAGGCCCTGGGCATCCCTATCGGCACTGTGATGTCGCGCCTGTCGCGCGCCCGCAATGCCTTGCGCGAACTGACCGAGGGCAGCCCCCAGCCCCCGGCCTTGCGGAGACTGAAATGACGCGCCTGATCCCCAGCGAAGACGAACTGCACGCTTACGTCGACGAGCGCCTGGAGCCGGTGCGCCGGGCCGAGGTGCAGGCCTGGCTGGCGGCCAACCCGCAGGCCGCGGCCAAGGTCGAGGGTTGGCGTGCCGACGCCCGCCGCCTGCGTACGGCACTGGCCGGGTTTGGCGAAGTGCCCGGGGCGGCGCAGCTGGACCTGGGGCAGTTGCGCCGGCAATTGCGCCAACGCCGCCAGCGCCGCTGGGCCACGGCGGCGGTGTTGCTGCTGGCATTGGGCGTGGGTGGCCTGGGCGGTTGGCAGGTGCGCGACGCGACCTTGGCGCGTGCCGACCTGCCGATGGCCGATGCTGTCCAGGCACACCGCTTGTTTGCCGGTAGCCAGGCGCTGGATATCCAGGCCAGCGACCCAGGCCAGTTGCGCGACTGGCTGGGGCGCCACTTCAGCCGCGTTGGCCACCTGCCGGACCTGGCGGGCTACGGCTTCAAACCGGTGGGCGCGCGCCTGCTAAGCAATGAGCAGGGGCCGGCGGCGTTGCTGGTGTTCGAGGATGGCAAGGGCCAGCGCATCAGCCTGTTCCTGCGCTCACCAGGTGATCATTATCGGCGCATGCCGGACGGGCAGCGCGTGGACGGGCAGCTGGAGGCGCGGTACTGGTCGCATGGGGCCTACAACTTTGCTCTGGTCAGCGCGGTGGACGATTTGCGTGGGGCGGGGGTGGGGGAGGCGTTGCGCTTGGGTTTGTGAGCCCGCTCTCGCCGGGATCGCACGTGGATGCTTTGGTGATCCTGTGGGAGATTGCCCAGCCCTTTGGGCTGCGCTGTCGCGCAGAGAACCAATATCGCTCGTCTGACGCGTCCTTTGTAGGAGCAGCCTTGTGCTGCGAAGAGGCCGGTACAGCCAATAGACAGGCTTTGTCAGCCCCGGCCTCTTCGCAGCACAAGGCTGCTCCTACAGGACCTCGCCGAACCAATGAGTCATGTGTTGTTCTATGAGAGCGGGCGCGCCCGCGAAGAGGCCTCGCCAGGCCACACATTCCTGCCATTTTCCCCTGCTCACTCGCCCAACCGCTGCTCACGCGACGGCGGGTAGCCAAAGTAAGCCGCATAGCATTTGCTGAAGTGCGACACCGAAACAAACCCGCAGGCCACTGCCACTTCCATCACCGACAGGTCGGAATACTGCAGTAGGCGGCGGCTTTTGGTGACGCGCAACTCCATGTAGTAACGCCGCGGCGAAGTGCCCAACTGGGCCTGGAACAGGCGGTCGATCTGTCGGCGCGAGCGCCCGCTGTAGGCGGCCAACTGGTCGAGGCTGAGGGTTTCCTCGAGGTTGTTCTCCATCAGCTCGACGATGGTGCGCAGGTGCAAACTCATGGATTTCTTCGCGCCAGGGCCGACCTGGCGATAGCGGGCACCGGAGAACGACAGGATCTCCTCGACGCCTTCGGCCAAGCCGTCGCCATACAGCCGGCGCACCAGGCCGAGCATCAGCTCCATGGCACCATTGGGGCTGGCAGCGCTGAGGCGGTCGCGGTCGAGAGTGAAGCTGGCCGGGGTGATCCGCGTCTGCGGGCTGCGCTCGGACAGGCTGGCGCGTTGCTCGGGGTGGATACTGCAGCCATAGTCGTCCAGCACCCCTGCGCGGCCGAGGAACCACGCGCCGTTCCACAACCCGCCCAGGGCCATGCCGTGGGCCGCGCAATCACCCAGCAGGCGGTCAAGCTCGGGGTACTTCAATGGCGTGCGCAGGCCGCCACAGATCACCAGCAGGTCCAACTCCTTCAGGGCCTCGGCGGATAACTCGGTAGCCACCAACTCCAACCCCAGGTCGCTGAGCACGCGGTCGCCTGCAAGCGACAGCGGGGTGAATTGAAAGCTGTCGGCGCGCAGCAGGTTGGCCGTGACCAGCACGTCCATGGCCACGGTGAAGCTGGCCATGGAGAAGTGTTCGAGCAATACGAAATCGACCCGATAGGGGGCTTGGGCATTGGCGCTGGCGGACTTCAGCCGCAGCATGTTGCTGGTACTGGTCTTCTTGCTGAACTGGCGTGGCGTGGGCACTCTGGACTCCGCTTCCTGGCTGGCCTTGAGAGTGTGGCGGGTGGCCGGGGGAAAGACAATCTCCCGGGTGGCCGTGTCGTATTCCAGGTCGTGTTCAGGCAACCTGTCTGGCTTGGCCCGTTGCCGCTATGCTGATGCTCCTGTCACTGAGGATACCTTGATGAAGTACGCCGCTTCCCTGTTGCTTTGCCTGATGCCATTGTTGGCCAATGCCCTGGAGCAGGGCGACAAGCTCGCCCCGTGGACGCTGCTCGACCAGTACGACCAGGCCTATAGCCTCGCCGCCGACACGCACATCCTGCTGGTGGCACGTGACATGGACGGTGCCAAGCTGGTGAAGGCGGCGCTTGCCGAACAGCCCAAGGGTTACCTGGAGGCGCGCGATGCGGTGTTCGTTGCCGACATCCAGCGCATGCCGGCGCTGATCAGCAAGCTATTCGCCATCCCCGCCATGCGCGATTACAACTACCGCGTGCTGCTCGACCGCGACGGGCGCGTGGCCAGCCGTTATCCAGGGCAGGATGGCCAGGTGCAGTGGTTGCAACTGGAACAGGGCAAGCTGGTGAGCCAGCGGGCATTTGCCGATGCGCCGGCGTTGAAGGCGGCGTTGGAGACTGCACCACGGCATTGAGGGCCGTCACTACTCCCTGTAGGAGCGGCCTTGTGTCGCGATGGGCTGCGCAGCAGCCCCAGGATTTTTGCCCTACGAAAGACCGCAGGGGGCTGCTTTGCAGCCCATCGCGACACAAGGCCGCTCCTACAAAGGGCCGTGGTGCCATGCCGCCAGCCAAATCAATCTGAACCCTCGGCAGCCTCTGCAACCCAACCCATTACATGCCAAATGGGAGAGCGCTCATGGAAATCGGAACGATCTGGATCATCGTCGCGGCCTTTGTGATCCTGCTGGAAATCTGGGCCATCTGGCACATCATCGGCAGTGACCGGCGCGCCGAGCGCAAGATGCTGTGGATCGTCTTCGTGGTCTACGCACCGTTCCCCGGTTTGCTGTTCTGGGCCTGGCGCGGGCCTCGGGCAGTGAAGGGCAGGGCGGTACTGCAGGAAAAATGATGGAGAACGGCCTCAGGCGCGGGGGCGCCTGAGGCCGTCGATGTTCACTTGGGCAGGATATCGAAGCGAATGGCTGACCCCAGCCCGTCCACCATCAGGCAACCATAGAACTTCACGGTCGACAGCACACACAGATGCTTGAGCGCTTCATGGATGTAATCGTGAAGCAGCTTTTCGGCATCGCGCCTGCGGTCTGCGAGCGTGGTGCTGCTGAGAGTGATCACCCCGAGCAAGGTGGTTTCAATGTGTTCGACGGTGTCCAGGCCAATTTTTTCGCGCAGGTGCAGGCGCGCCTTTGCCGCATCGTCTTCATCTCGTGCGGTTTTGGGCTTGATGGTATAAGCCAGCTGAAAATCATATTTGCTCATCGCTTTATCCTTGATACGTGCAGGCCTCCATGCCGGGCCTCGCAATCTAGCGCCTGGCAGCCACCGCGTATACAAACGCGTGGTTCACGCAAGCCAGCGCGCTGTGCGAAACGTCCTACGCAGACAAGCCCGTTTTACGATGCATGCTTGACCTCGAGTTAACTCAAGGTTCGATACTCCGTCCCTCTTCCAACTGATCGAGGGTTTACCGTGAGCCATTCAACCGCGTTCCAGCTGAGCAACCCGGAAGGCCTGTACGACCCCAGCGGTAATGCCTACTCTCATGTCGCCGAGGTTCATGCCGACAGCCGCCTGTTGTTCATCGCCGGCCAGGGCGGGGAGGACCGCAACGGGCAGCTGTCGCCGCTGTTCGCCGAGCAGGCGCGCCAGGCACTGGCCAACCTTGAGATTGCCCTGGCGTCGAAAGGCGCCAGCCTGGCCCAGGTGTTCAAGCTGACCCTGCTGATCGTCGAGCATTCCGAAACGCGACTGCATGAATGGGTAGCCGAGGCTGACAGGGCCTGGGGCCGTAGCATGAAACCGACCTGCACGCTGATACCGGTACCCCGGTTGGCGCTGGACGGCATGTTGGTGGAGATCGAGGCAGTGGCGGCTGTATAGGCCCGGGCGATTCGGTGGTCGCGGCAGATAAACACTATGTTGTATATCGGTGCTGGCCCAACCAGCATGGCCGCTATAACAACAATTGACCTCAAAGGTGACCACACCATGAGCACCGGCACCACCACGCTTGCCGAACCCAAGGCCCGGGCCTGGGTCTGGCCCGCACTTTTCAGCCTGGTGGCCTTCGCTGCCAACTCGGTATTCTGCCGACTCGCGCTGAAGGATGGGGCCATCGACCCGGCATCCTTCACCGTGGTGCGCCTGGCCAGTGGTGCACTGTTCCTGCTGCTGTTGATCCGCCTGCGCAAACCCGCGCTTGCCATGGGGGGGAGCTGGCGCGGCGGCTTGGCCCTGTTCCTCTACGCATTCCTGTTTTCTGCGGCATATCTGCAACTGGGCGCAGGCGCGGGTGCGTTGCTGCTGTTTGGCGCGGTGCAGATCACCATGTTCGGCTTCGCCTGGTACAAAGGCGAACAAATCACCGCGCGGATGCTGCTGGGCATGCTGATCGCCTTCGTCGGCCTGCTGGTGCTGCTGTTGCCCGGTACTGCGGCGCCACCTTTTGCCAGTGCCTTGCTGATGACCCTGTCTGGCGTGGCCTGGGGCGTTTACACGCTGCTGGGCAAAGGTTCACCCAGGCCGCTGGCCGACACTGCCGGCAATTTCACTAGGAGCCTGCCGTGCCTGGTGCTGCTGGCGCCGATGCTGTTGCTGGGCGCCGGCTTGCACCTGAGCCCGCTCGGCGTGCTGTATGCGCTGGGTTCTGGTGTGCTGGCGTCCGGTGCTGGCTATGCCGTGTGGTACGGCGTGGTCAGGCAAGTCAGCGCGCAGCAGGCGGCGACCATGCAGCTCAGCGTCCCGGTGATCGCGGCGTTGGGCGGGGTTGGCCTGATTGGCGAGCCATTGTCGTTGCGCTTGCTGGTGGCCTGCGTGGTGGTGCTGGGCGGTATCGCCCTGGCGCTGGCGCCGCGCCGTTAAAAGAAACGGCGTTGCGCCTTGAGCGTGACCATGCTGTCGCAATAAGTGTTGATGCCCGAATACGCATCACACCCGCCACCATTGAGGTTTGAGTTGCTGTAGACCAGGTTCAGGTCGATGCCGAGCCAAGGCCGGGATAGTTCCAGCGACCAATCGGAAAAGGCATTCACCTCGCTGCCATCACGAATGGTGAATGGCGTACCCAGGCGGTGATGGGCGAGCTTGACGCTCAGGTCGACATCAAACAGCGGCAGTTGGCCGAAGTCGGCGAACAGCGTGGCGGTGCGGTTGTCGGGATTGTCGCGCAGCGCTCCACCGAAACGGCTGCCCAGCACCGAAACACCGCCGTACAGGGCATAGCTGTCGGGGCCCGCAATGTTTGGCTGACTATAATGGATCAACCCCACCTCGTAGCCCAGGCTAGTGTCGAACCGGTGCTTGTAGCCCAGGTAACTGTCCAGCCGCAGGGTGGAGTCGGGCGTCACGCCCATGCTCGGGGCGTACTGGCCAAGGTACCAGCCGCTGGGGTGGCTGAAGTCGAGGCCACCGTGGAACGCGCCGATGGCGCTGGGCGATATCAGCCCCTGGGCCATACTGCGTGAGGGGGTGGTGCCGAGTGTAAAGTCGAAGTCGCCCAGTTCGCGTTTGATCTGTTGGGCCAGCAGCATGGGGCTGAACAGCAGTGCAGCACTCAGCAACAGAAGGGGCCTGGTCATGGTCTCCGTCCTGGAAGGCTTGCGGTTGAGCGGTAAAGCATACCTGTGCAGGTAACGTGAGGGAACCGCCGGCTAGCCCATTCAGCCTTTGGTCGAACGGTCGGCGTCTGCAGCTTCGGTCACTACGGGCAGGTTGCCGGCACGCTGGATTACCCGCCGTTGCTGCTCGTAGTCGTCCAGCGACAGGCCACGGCGTTGCAAGGCTTCCAATTGCAGTTGACGGGTTTCTTCGGCGGTGTAGGGACGCAGTTCGGGGTGGCTGGCACAGCCGCTGGTGATGGCGATGGCAATGACGGCAAGGGTGGCGGACAGCAGGCGGGCCAAGGTGTTCATCAGGTAGCTCCAGGGGCCGGGGTGGTGGGCGGCGAGTCGATGGAGCTAGGTTATTCGGCCATGTCGTTCGGCAGAAATTGCCATTCTCGATAGTGACTATCGATGGTTCCTGGGAGGGTGCGATGGGGCAAGACGAGCAACCGCGAAAATGGGGCGTGCTGGAACCGATCGACCGGATCACCGAAGTCATCTTCGGCCTGTTGATGGCGATGACCTTCATCGGCTCGCTGAGCGTGGCCACGGCAGGGCGCGAAGACGCGCGGCTGATGCTGATTGCCGCGCTCGGCTGCAACCTGGCCTGGGGCCTGGCCGATGCCGTCATCTACCTGCTGCGTACCTGGACCGAACGCACCCGCAGCCGGACCTTGCTGGCCCGCCTGCAAGCAGGTGATATCAACCAGGGGCGCAGGCTGATTGCCGATACGTTGCCAGAGCGCATCGGCCTGGCACTGGATGAAGATGGGCTGGAGATGCTGCGCGGGCGATTGCTGCGTGATGCTGCCCGTTCGCTACCGGCACGCCTGGGGCTTGATGATTTCAAGGCGGCGCTGGCCACTTTCCTGCTGGTGGTACTGGCAACTTTCCCGATGGTCATTCCGTTCCTGCTGATCGAGACCACCGGTACGGCCATCCGTGTATCGAACCTGGTCGCCCTGGCCATGCTCTTCCTTGCGGGCTGGCTGCTGGCACGCTATTCCGGTGGCCGCACCCTGTTGACCGGCGTGGTTCTGGCAGTAGTTGGAGCGTCGCTGATCGTGGCGATCATCGCCCTGGGCGGTTGAACACCGCCGCGGGCGTGCCCGCGAAAGGGCCGGTACAGCAATTACAGTTCTCAGCCCAACCCTGATATAGATTCAAAAGCAGCAACCACCGCACCCTTAGAGCGCGAAAAGTTCGCGCCCCCGTATCTGGCCAAAAGCAGCGCCATTGCTACCCTTAACCCACGCGGCCTGATCTCACGGAGAGATGCGATGCGCATGCCATTGTCAGCGGTCCTGTCGGTGATCCTGTATCTGAGTGCCACGCCCGGCCTGGTGCTGGCAGAGGATGTACCGGCCCCCGACCCGGCACCACAAACCGACACGGTCGCGGCCAAGGACCCGGTGTTCACCCAGGAGCAACTGGACCAGATGCTCGCGCCCATCGCGTTGTACCCCGATGCGCTGCTGGCCCAGGTATTGATGGCCTCCACTTATCCGGGGCAGGTGAGCGAAGCGGTGACCTGGTCCAAGGCCAACCCCAAGGCCACCGGCGACGATGCCGTCAAGAAGGTGGCGAACCAGCCCTGGGACCCGAGTGTACAGGCGCTGGTGGCCTTCCCGCAGGTACTGGCGACCCTGGGGCAAGACCCGGTCTGGGTACAGCGCCTGGGTGACGCCTTCCTTGCGCAGCCCGACGATGTCATGGGCGGCGTGCAGCGCCTGCGCCACCAGGCCCAGGCCGCCGGCAACCTGCAGAGCAACCAGTACCAGAACGTGACCGTGCAGACCGCCCCGGCACCGGCCTCCAGTGGTAGCAGTACTCAGGTGGTTACGGCCAGTAGCCCGCCCACCACCATCATCATCGAGCCAGCCGACCCGCAGGTGGTGTACGTGCCCAGCTACAACCCGACCACCAGCTACGGCACCTGGGCCTACCCGGCCTCGCCGCCGGTGTATTACCCGCCACCGCCCATGTATTACCCTGGTTCTGCACTGGTGGCGGGCCTGGCCTTCGGGACCGGCGTGGCGATCGTAGCCTCGCTGTGGGGCGACTGTGACTGGGGCAACAACGACATCGACATCGACGTCAACCGCTACAACAACATCAACGCCAACAACCGCATCACCAACAACCAGAACAAATGGCAGCACAACGCCGCCAACCGCGACGGCGTGCCATACCGCGACTCTCGCAGCCGCCAGCAGTATGGTCGCCAGCTGGACGGTGCCACCCAGCGTACTGCCTTCCGCGGTGACGACGCCCAACGCGCCCAGGCGCGGGACAAGGCCCGGGCGTCGATGGACCGGGCCGGCATCGAACGTCCGGCCACCAGCAACCGCCAGGCACGCCAGCAGATGCGCGAGGCGCAGGCAGGCAATTCGGTCGGCAACCGCATGCAGCCTCGTAGCGACAACCCCAGGGCAACCGACCGTCGACAGGAAACCCGCAACACCCAGGCTCGCCAGCAGAACAGCCAGGTGAACCAGCGCAGGCAGGGCGAAGGCCAGGGGCGGCAGCTGGCACAAAATCGGCCGTCCAATACCGCTGGCCGCGCGCGTAACAATGCCTTCGACGGCGTGCGTTCACCCTCGCGCACCAGCGCTCAGGCCAGCCGTGGCCGCACCAGCCAGTCGTTCGCCCAGCGCCCGAACGCATCGCGTGCCGCCGGGCACCAGATTTCCCGGCCCAGTGCGCCCGCACGCCGCGGGGGAGGTGGCCGTCGATGAACCGTCAAACGATAGCGGCACTGGTAATCGCAGCCGGTATGACATGGTCATCCCTGGCCGCTGCGCAGGAAGCCTTCCCGACACCGGAGAAGGCCGTGGAATCCTTTGTTGCGGCGCTGGGCGAGGAGAAACCTGATGAAGCCCGCCTGGCCCGGTTGCTGGGTGATGACTGGCGTACCTACATACCTCGCGGCGGTGTGCAACGCAGTGATGTGGACACGTTCCTTGCGCAATATCGCGCGCAGCACAGCATCAACCTGTCGGGTACAAACAAGGCCATCCTCGCGGTGGGCAGTGATCACTGGACGTTGCCTATTCCGTTGACCAAAGGCGACCAGGGTTGGCGCTTCGACCTCAAGGCCGGCAGCGCCGAAATCCGCGCCCGGCGCATTGGCCGCAACGAGCTGGGTGCCATGCAGTCGATGCTGGCCTATCACGATGCGCAAATGGAGTACGCCACCCAGGACCACAACGGCAACGGTGCGCTGGAATACGCGCAGAAGATATTCAGCGAGCCCGGCAAGCATGACGGGCTGTACTGGGACGACGATGGCGATGGCCAGGTCAGCCCGCTGGGCCCGCTGTTCGGCCAGGACCGGGTTGGCGACGACTGGTATGGCTACCACTTTCGTATCCTCGATGCTCAGGGCCCATCCGCCCCTGGTGGTGCCTACAGTTACCTGATCGGCAACCAGATGAGCCGTGGCTTCGCCATGGTCGCCTGGCCGGCCAGGTACGATGACACCGGGGTGATGAGCTTCATGATCAGCCATGACGGCGAGGTGTTCGAGAAAGACCTCGGGCCGCACGGCGACAAGCTGGCCAAGGAGATGAAACGCTTCGATCCGGATGACAGTTGGAAGGTGGTGGATGTGCCGGTGGATGACTGACTCTGCAGGGCCTTTGAGCCGCATCGTTTCGTTTGCGGGTATGGAAGCCGACGACTGAAACTGCGCTACGCAGAAGGTGGCGCAATTCTCACGGCGCTTCGTCCCTATGAACTGCAAGGTAGCCCTGGCTTTCATACCGCCAGTGGGCGTTCCACGAAAGCCGTACCTGTCATTTCTGACAGTTGTTTGATGGGGTTCGACGCGAAAATATGGCTACCTCATCCACGGGAGCCAGATATGACCTCGCCAATGAAGTACACGCGCTTTTTCATGCAGCACGACAGGGTTCACACCGCTTTGTCAGGCAACGCTGCCGTGGTATGCATGAGAGGGCAGGCAGGCGTCCTGGCAGAAACCAGGCTGGAGCAGGAAACAGCGCGCTCGGCACTACTGGCTGCAGACAGTGGGGATTCAGTGGTAGGTGTCCGATCTCAGGGGCAGCCGGAGGCGGTGACTTACAATGCCTATGGGTATCACAATCCCAATGACATTCCCTTGCATCGACCGGCATTCAATGGCCACCTGCTGCTGTGGTACCTCTATTTACTCGGAAATGGTTATCGTGCCTTCAATCCGGTCTTGATGTGTTTTCAGAGTCCCGATAGCCAAAGCCCATTTGGTGCGGGGGGCTTGAACTGTTATGCCTATTGTGCGGGTGATCCGGTCAATTTCAGTGATCCCAGCGGGCATATGCCTACAAAACGCCCTATTCAGATTCGAAGTATATCGCCAGCAACCCAACATGAAGTATTAATGGACGCAATAAAGACAGGTTTGGAGGCTGGAGGTGGAAAAAGGCGAAGGCTGTCGTCGCCGACTGAGCGAAGAGTCGGGCAAGAGGTTATGAGTACCCAAACGGGTAGGAAGGACTCAGGTGCGCCTGGGCAAAGCAGTTCGCAGCCCTTGGCAATAACCACAGCTCAAAGTCAGTCGTCGCCTATTGCAGACTCTGCTGTTTATTCGGTCGCGTCATCGGCGGGGACGGTAGGTGCGGTGCACACAGTAGATAGCTGGACATTGCGTCGTGACAAGTTGAAGGCTGGTGAATTTGAAAAGCTTCTTGAATTTATTAATAAGAGTAATCATGCTATAGAAGGATTAAGCTCTGAGCAGACTAGGGAGTTGCGCAGAGTTGCAGTGGAGGCTTTTGCTGTCGGTGGCAATGTACAAGCATCTATTAACCGTGCGAATCCTGATCTTTCACTAACTCAGGTGGAGAGAATTCGGCAGGGTTTGAGGGGCGTACTCGATCGGTACCGCCGTAAACGCCCTGGCTAGACTAAACGATCTTTTTATGTGTCTGGTGAAACATTTCAGGTGATAAATTTCGCCTCCATCTCCCCCGGATTGTACATGGGTGACACACGTTACAGAGTCGTCTTCATCCAATGCAGGACTCCAGTGGCGTTAAGCATGCGGCTGCCTGGAAATCACTTGGGGAGAGCTAAGGGAAGGTCTGAAAAAGACTTCCTGAATCTGGTGAAATACGCCGATCCCGCCAGCCGAGTTTTTCCATGAAGCAGATGACCTTCGCCGACGCCGAGTACGCCGGCAAGCGCAAGCAGACCCGTAAGGAATTGTTCCTGATCGAGATGGATCAGGTGGTGCCGTGGAAGGGATTGATTGCCCTGATCGAGCCACACTACCCAAAGGGTGAAGGTGGTCGTCCAGCCTATCCGCTGATGGCCATGTTACGTATCCATCTGATGCAGAACTGGTTCGGCTACAGCGACCCGGCCATGGAAGAAGCGCTCTACGAGACGACCATCCTGCGTCAGTTCGCCGGGCTGAGCCTCGAGCGTATTCCCGACGAAACCACCATCCTCAAGTTCCGTCGCTTGCTGGAGAAACATGAGCTGGCAGCCGGCATCCTCGGCGTAATCAATGGCTACCTGGGGGATCGCGGCCTGTCGCTGCGCCAGGGCACTATCGTCGATGCCACACTGATCCACGCGCCCAGCTCGACCAAGAACCAGGACGGCAAGCGCGACCCGGAAATGCACCAGAGCAAGAAAGGGAACCAGTATTACTTTGGCATGAAGGCGCACATCGGCGTGGATGATGAGTCGGGGCTGGTACACAGCGTGGTAGGCACGGCAGCCAACGTGGCGGATATCACCCAGGTCGAAAAACTGCTGCACGGTGACGAGAACGTCGTCTGCGCCGATGCCGGCTACACCGGCGTCGAAAAGCGCCCCGAACATGCTGGCCGCGAAGTGATCTGGCAGGTCGCAGCACGCCGCAGCACCTACAAGAAGCTCGATAAACGCAGCGCCCTGTACAAAGCCAAGCGCAAGATCGAGAAGGCCAAGGCACAAGTGCGAGCGAAGGTCGAGCACCCGTTTCGAGTGATCAAGCGCCAGTTCGGTTACGTGAAGGTGCGCTTCCGTGGCCTGGCCAAGAACACCGCTCAGCTGGTGACGCTGTTCGCGCTGTCGAACCTATGGATGGCGCGCCGACATTTGCTGACTACCGCAGGAAAGGTGCACCTGTAATGCGGAAAATGGCTGCTGCGAGGTGCTCGCGGCGGCCAAAAACGGAGAACTGAGCGGGTTACCTGGTCGAATTTGATCGACGGCCCGCTTTCAAAAGCAGCGAGGGCTGAAGTCGACCGGAAATACAGGGCTACTTCAGACCTTCCCTAAGCAGGCTGACCAAGCTGTGCGGGTCAAGTTCGCCGTGCTGAACGAGATGAACGAGTATAGGTTTCCCGATATGACGGTTGAAGAAGGTAGAATCGCGTGCCAAGTGGGAATGGGCGCAAGGCAGAGCGGAGCAGTATCGCATTTGCATTAAAATCTGTTTTCCGAGCATTCCACGGGCAGCAGTTGGCTTCATCAAGAAAGTGGCGGTGAGAACAATTAAGCGGACTTCATCCAATGAATAGATATTTGTATTGGGTCAATAATTTGTTCGCGAGTAGTTCCATGTTTCATATTGCTTCTGAATAGAATTTCATTGCGGACTATTTTCCAGCATCTGCCGCACCAGCCACTGCCCCGCGGGCCCCAGCGCGCGCCGGCTGGACCAGGCCACGTCCATATTCACTCGCCGTGGATAGCCCGCGACCTGCAACTCTACCAGCCCACTGCCAAACCGTGCCACCAGCGCCCTGGGCAGTTCGGCCCAGCCGAACCCGCGCACGGCGAACTCCAGCAAGGTGAGGTAGTCCGGTGCCGACCAGGCTTGGCCACGACCGTGGTGCAGGCTGGGAGCATAGGTCTTGATATACAGCTGCCGGACGTTCTCCAGGTGCTGCGTCTGCACCTGGGGCAAAGCCGCCAACGGATGCCCGCTGGCCACGTACACCCCAAACTCTGCCTGCTCGGGCAAGCGTGCCACGGCAACGTCAGCGGGGTAGCTGGGCTGGGTGGCAAGAATGCCGACGTGTGCCAGGCCCTGCTGGATCAGCTCGATCACATCGGCATCTTCCGACGGGCCGCAGCGCAGCTCGGTATGCGGGTAGTGCTGGGCGAAGCGGGCCATCACCGCGCCCTGGAAGGTCACGCTGTAGCTGTCCGACATCACCACCGAGACCAGTGCCTCGATGTTTTCCGCCAGCCGCACCGCCAGGGCATCGAGCTGGGCGCTGGCATCGAGAATCGCCTCCACATGGCTCAGCACCTGCCGCCCAGCCTCGTTCAGTGTAGGGTGGCGACCGCCACGCTCGAACAACGGGCAACCCACATCGGCCTCGAAATTGGCGATGGCAATGCTGATGGTGGACTGGCTTTTGCGCAACTTGCGCGCCGCAGCGGAGAACGAACCCAGCGATGCGGCTTCGACAAAGGCGACCAGAGCTTCGGGTGAGTAGCGCATGGTATTGATAAAATCGATGGTAGCTATGTCGCGAGTATCAGTTCTATCAAAGAAAATAGGAAGCACGACTCACGCACTGGATGGAATCTGCAATGAAAAATGTCTCTTTCAGCGAACGCCTGGTTCACGCCGTCGGCTATGAAGTGTTCGCCGTGCTGCTATGTGCGCCGCTGTTGTCCTGGATCATGGGCAAGTCGCTGGCGACGGCGGGGGCGCTGGCGGTGACCCTCTCGGTGATCGCCATGCTGTGGAACATGGTCTACAACGCGCTGGTCGACCGCTACGTGCAAGCCGAGCGCATCCACTGGAAGGCCAGCGCACGCTTTGCACACGGCCTGGGCTTCGAAGCCGGGCTGGTGGTGTGGTGCCTGCCGGTGGCGGCGTGGATGCTGGAGATTTCGTTGCTGCAGGCGTTCATGGTGGAGTTGGGCTTCTTTGTGATCATCCTGCCCTACACCGTGCTGTACAACTGGGTTTTCGACAAAGCCCGGCACCTGCTGATGCAGCGTCGCCTTGCATGAAAACCACCAGCCTGCGCTGCTCCTCGATTTGTGCATTGCGCGGATATCCTGGGGCTGCTTCGCAGCCCTTTCGCGACACAAGGCCGCTCCTACAGGGATGGCGCAGGCTTCAGGCTTGCGCTGTACCTGTGGGAGCGGCTTTAGCCGCGAACACCGGTGCAGCCGGTGCACCCAATAAAAAGGGGCATGCCATCGCTGGCATGCCCCGTTTTTCAAAACGTTAAAGCGCCTCAGGCAACCTTGACGATCCAGCCAGCCGGTGCTTCCACGTCACCGCTCTGGATACCGGTCAGCTCGTTGTAGAGCTTCTGGGTAACCGGGCCGACCTTTTCCAGGTCGTGGAACACGTGCAGCTTGCCGTTGTACTCGATGCCGCCGATCGGGGTGATCACCGCAGCGGTACCGCAGGCGCCGGCTTCGATGAAGCGGTCCAGCTTGTTGATTTCCACATCGCCTTCGATCACGGTCAGGCCCAGGCGCGATTGCGCCAGTTCCATCAGCGACAGGCGGGTGATGCCCGGCAGCACCGAAGCCGATTTCGGGGTGACGAACTCGTTGTTGGCGGTGATGCCGAAGAAGTTGGCCGAACCGACTTCCTCGATCTTGGTGTGGGTCAGCGGGTCGAGGTAGATGGCGTCGGCGAAGTTGGCTTTCTTCGCTTCTGCACCCGGCTGCAGGCTGGCGGCGTAGTTGCCACCGACCTTGGCCGCGCCAGTGCCTTGCGGGGCTGCGCGGTCGAAGCTGGAGATCTGGAAGTTGTGCGGCTTCATGCCGCCCTTGAAGTACGAGCCAACCGGGATGGCGAAGATCGAGAAGATGAACTCGGGGGCGGTGCGCACGCCAATGTTGTCACCGGTGCCGATCACGAACGGGCGCAGGTAGAGGGCGCCTTTACCATGCGGTGGCACGAACTTCTCGTTGGCCTTGACCACTTGCTTGCACGCCTCGATGAACACATCGGTCGGCACCTGCGGCATCAGCAGGCGGGCGCAGCTGCGCTGCATGCGGGCGGCATTCTGGTCCGGGCGGAACAGGTTGATCGAACCGTCCTTGCAACGGTAGGCCTTGAGGCCCTCGAAGCACTGCTGGCCGTAGTGCAGGGCAGTGGAGCCTTCACTGATGTGCAGTACGTTGTCTTCGGTCAGGGTGCCCTTGTCCCACTCGCCATTGCGCCATACGGACAGGTAGCGTTTGTCGGTCTTGATGTAGTCGAAACCCAGCTTGTCCCAATTAATGCTTTCGTTGCTCATGACACCCTCATTGTCTTGCAAGTGCCCGATTGCTCGGGCTGCTGTTATATGCGCACCACGCCACCATAATACATCCGTGGCAGATCGGGAACGGCCAGTCACGAATTGATAGCCTGCAATGCATTTATTGCGGCACGGCGCAGGTATTGCAGTGGGGCTGCGAGGTGCTCGCCACAACATTTTCAGGGCCTGTGAGATCGAGCGCCGCGCGGGCGGCGCTTCGCAGCACAAGGCTGCTCCTACATTTGTTTCGGGC
This sequence comes from Pseudomonas sp. s4, assembly GCF_046764235.1. NCBI lineage: Bacteria > Pseudomonadati > Pseudomonadota > Gammaproteobacteria > Pseudomonadales > Pseudomonadaceae > Pseudomonas > Pseudomonas sp. s4. The sequence goes on from NZ_CP177209.1 coordinate 2,728,465, forward strand.
CAGTAACGCCTGTACCAATGCGCGCGATCGCCTTGTTTGTCCGGCACGATATCGAGGTGGACACCAAGGGGCCGCGCGCCTTTGCCTCAGGAATAATTGGCCCGAAACAGATGTAGGAGCAGCCTTGTGCTGCGAAGCGCCGCCCGCGCGGCGCTCGATCTCACAGGCGCTACAAGAATCGAGGCGAGCCAATGGTTGACCACCCGCCAGCCACTGCGTAGCCTTGCCACTTCGAGGTTCTTCGGCCAGGCCGAAGCTAAGACGGGAACGCGGTACAAGCCGCGGCTGCCCCCGCAACTGTAAGCACCGACAACGGATCGACACAGCCACTGCGCTCGCGCGCGGGAAGGCGTCATCCCGCCAGCCTGCTGCACCAGCGGGCACATGGAACGGTGCGAGCCAGGAGACCTGCCTCGTCACGTTTTCGACTTTCAACCGGGCGGGGTGATCCGGTGGCGAACAAGCCCGGCCGGCCTGGCCTGCGGCTGTCGTCCTGCATGCCCGCGCCAATCTGCCAAGGGCAATGCGACATGAAAACACTGGCCAAGCTCCCCGTCACCATCGTCACCGGCTTCCTCGGCTCGGGCAAGACTACCTTGCTGCGCCACATGCTCGACAACGCCCAGGGCCGCCGCATTGCGGTAATCGTCAACGAGTTCGGCGAGCTGGGCATCGACGGCGAAATCCTCAAGCAGTGCAGCATCGGTTGCACCGAAGAAGAAGCCACCGGCCGCGTCTACGAGCTGGCCAACGGCTGCCTGTGCTGCACCGTGCAGGAAGAGTTCTTCCCGGTGATGCGCGAGTTGGTGGCACGCCGTGGCGACCTGGACCATATCCTCATCGAAACCAGCGGCCTGGCCCTGCCCAAACCGCTGGTGCAAGCCTTCCAGTGGCCAGAAATCCGCAATGCCTGCACCGTCGACGCGGTGATCACGGTGGTCGACAGCCCTGCGGTGGCCGCCGGCACCTTCGCCGCCTACCCGGACCAGGTCGATGCCCAGCGCAAGCTCGACCCCAACCTGGACCACGAGTCGCCACTGCACGAACTGTTCGCCGACCAGTTGGCCAGCGCCGACCTGGTGGTGCTGAACAAGGCCGACCTGATCGACGCTGCAGGCCTGGCCAAGGTCCGCACCGAGGTGGCCGAAGAACTGCCTCCGGCGGTCAAGGTTGTCGAGGCCAGCAGCGGCAAGCTGCCGCTGGAGGTGCTGCTGGGTGTGGGCGCCGAGTCCGAGGCGCACATCGATGGTCGCCGTACCCACCATGATTCCCACCATGACGGTGATGACCATGACGATCATGACCACGACGCCTTCGACTCCATCTCCATCGACCTGCCCGAAGCCGACGAAAGCCTGCTGCTCGATGCCCTGACCCAGCTGGTGGTGGAGTTCGGCATCCTGCGCGCCAAAGGCTTCGCTGCCATCCCGGGCAAACCGATGCGCCTGCTGGTGCAAGGCGTGGGTACCCGTTTCGACAAGCACTTCGACCGCGCCTGGCGCGCCGACGAGCCGCGCATCACCCGCCTGGTGCTGATTGGCCAGGACCTTGACGCCGCCCAGCTGGAAGCGCGCCTACGCCAGGCACTGGGCGCCTGACCCATGCACCTGCTGCGGACCCAGCCCGGCGGCTTCGTGCCGGATGACAGCATTGCCGACCTCGGCCAGACGCCCGCCGAGCTGGTGATTCTCTGCAGCGGCGATTCGCACCTGGCATTGCTCGCCGATACCGCCGAGCAATTGCCCGAGGATTACCCCAGCCTGCGCCTGGCCAACCCGATGCAGGTACAGAACCATGCCTCGGTCGACCTGTACGTCGACCAGGTGCTGCGCCATGCCAAGGTCATCCTGGTGTCGCTGCACGGTGGTGTCGGCTACTGGCGCTATGGCGTCGAGCAGTTGGTCGAGCTGGCCGGCCGTGGCGTGCAGCTGATCCTGGTGCCGGGTGACGACCGCCCGGACCCGGAGCTGACCAGCCTGGGCAGTGTCAGCGGCGAGCAGGCCGAACGCCTTTGGCACTACTTGCGCCAGGGCGGCAAGGCCAACGCCATCAACCTGTTCAACTGCCTGGCCAGCCAGTGGCTGGGCCGCGACTATGCCTGGGACGAGCCGCAGCCGCTGCCGCGCACTGCCGTGTATCACCCGGCCAAGGGCAGCGCCACGCTGGAGGATTGGTACCCGCAGTGGCACCCCGAGCAGCCGGTGGCGCCACTGTTGTTCTACCGCTCGCACCTGCAGGCGGCCAACACTGCGTTCATCGATGTGTTCTGCCAGCACCTGCAGGCCGCCGGGCTCAACCCGTTGCCGATCGCCGTGGCCAGCCTCAAGGAAAGCGCCTGCCTGGAGCAGGTCGAAGCCTGGCTGGACGAGGCGGGGGCCGAAGTGCTGGTCAACACCACCGGCTTTGCCCTGTCCAGCCCCGAGCGCCCCAACCTGCGCCCGTTCCGTCGTGACATTCCGGTACTGCAGGCCATCTGCGCACAAGACAACCAGCCTGGCTGGGAAGCCAGCGAGCAGGGCCTGGGGGCGCGTGACCTGGCCATGCACATTGCCCTGCCCGAACTGGACGGGCGCATCATCACCCGCCCGGTCAGTTTCAAAGACATGGCCTGGCGCAGCGAACGCAGCCAGTCCGATGTGGTCTGCTACCGCGCCCACCCCGAGCGCATGGACTTTGTCGCCGAACTGGCCCGCCGCTGGGTCGAGCTGGCGCGCCTGCCGAATGCGCAGAAGCGCGTAGCCCTGGTGCTGGCCAACTATCCGACTCGGGACGGCCGTATTGGCAATGGCGTTGGCCTGGACACGCCAGCGGCCGCGCTGAACATACTCAAGGCCCTGCAGGCCGAAGGCTATCCGCTGGCCGACTTGCCGGGCAGCGGCACGCAGCTGATCCATCAGTTGCTCGGTGGCGTGACCAACGACCTCGACCAGCTGGACCTGCGCCCCTGCGCGCAGAGCCTGAGCCTGGCCGACTACCAGGCCGCCTTCGAGCGCCTGCCAGAGGCAAACCGCCAGGCCGTGCTGGAACGCTGGGGGCCGCCGCAGCAGGACCCGATGTACCGCAGTGGCCGGCTGATGGTGGCCGGCCTGCGCTTTGGCTTGACCTTTGTCGGCATCCAGCCGGCGCGCGGTTACCAGGTGGACCCCAGCGCGGTGTACCACGACCCGGACCTGGTACCACCCCACGGCTACCTGGCATTTCACTTCTGGCTGCGCCATGCCTTTGCCGCCGACGCGGTGATCCATGTCGGCAAGCACGGCAACCTCGAATGGCTGCCCGGCAAGGGCGTCGGGTTGTCGGCGCAGTGCTGGCCGGACGCCTTGCTCGGCCCGTTGCCGAACATCTACCCGTTCATCGTCAACGACCCGGGCGAGGGTGCCCAGGCCAAGCGCCGCACCCAGGCGGTGATCATCGACCACCTGATGCCGCCGCTGACCCGTGCCGAAACCTACGGCCCGTTGCGCCACCTGGAGCAATTGGCCGACGAGTTCTACGAAGCGCAGCTGCTCGACCCGCGGCGCGCTCGCGAGTTGCAGCGCGACATTCTCGAACTGGTCAAGGCCAATCACATTGACCGTGAACTGCAGCTGGAAGGCCAGCTGGACGATGCCGCCGTGTGGCTGCCACGCCTGGATACCTACCTGTGCGACCTGAAGGAATCGCAGATTCGCGATGGCCTGCATGTGTTCGGCCAGTCCCCGGAAGGCCGGCTGCGGCTGGATACCTTGCTGGCGCTGTTAAGGGTCGAGCGTGGCGACGGTCGCGGTGGCAATGCCAGCCTGTTGCGGGCCCTGGCCAAGGCGCTGGTGCCAGGCTTCGATCCGCTCGATTGCGAACTAGGCCAGCCGTGGCAAGGGCCACGCCCGGAACAACTGCAGGCCATGAGCAGCGAGCCTTGGCGCACCTGTGGCGATACCCGCGAACGCCTCGAACTGTTGGCGCTGCAGTTGATCGACCAGGCGCTGTGCGGCACCGTGCATTTACCTGCCCAGAGCGAATGGCAGCCGGTGCACGATGTGGTACGGACGCTGCGAGAATCGGTGGCACCCAGCCTGGACGCCTGCGGCAGCGCCGAAATGGATGGCCTGCTGGCGGCGCTGGCCGGGCGTTTCGTGCCCGCCGGCCCCAGTGGTGCACCCAGTCGTGGTCGCCTGGACGTGCTGCCCACCGGTCGCAACTTCTATACCGTGGACGTGCGCAACCTGCCCACCACCACCGCCTGGCGCCTGGGCTTCGCCTCCGCCAACCTGATCCTGGAGCGCCATCTGCAGGACCACGGCGATCACCTGCGCCAACTCGGCCTTTCGGTGTGGGGCACGGCAACCATGCGTACCGGCGGTGATGATATCGCCCAGGCCATGGCGCTGATGGGCGTGAGACCGGTGTGGGCCACCGGTAGCCAGCGGGTCGACGATTTCGAGATCCTGCCGCTCAGCCTGCTCGACCGCCCGCGGGTGGACGTGACCTTGCGCGTTTCCGGCTTTTTCCGTGATGCCTTCGGCAACCTCATCCGCCTGTTCGATGCCGCAGTGCAGGCGGTAGCCGCACTTGATGAACCCGAGGATCTCAACCCCCTGGCCGCCCGCGTGCGTAGCGAGCGTGCCGCGCTGCAGGCGCAGGGCGTGGACGCCGAGCAGGCCGCGCGCCAGGCTGGCTGGAGGGTGTTCGGTGCCAAGCCCGGGGCCTACGGCGCCGGGGTGCAGAACGCCATCGACGGGCGCCTGTGGCACAGCCGCGACGACCTGGCCGAGGTCTACCTCAATCACGGCGGCTATGCCTACGGCGCCAGCGACGACGGAACCCCGGCCCGAGCCCAGTTCGCCCAGCGCCTGGCCAAGGTGCAGGCGGTGCTGCAGAACCAGGACAACCACGAACACGACCTGCTCGATTCCAACGACTATTACCAGTTCCAGGGTGGCATGCTGGCGGCGTCGGAAACCTTGTCCGGTGCGGCAGTTGCCAGTTATCACGGCGACCATAGCCAGGCCGACCGGCCGCGCATCCGTACCCTCAAGGAAGAGCTGAACCGGGTCATCCGCGCCCGGGCGCTGAACCCGAAATGGATCGACGGGGCCAAGCGCCACGGCTACAAGGGCGCCTTCGAGATGGCGGCGACGGTCGACAACCTGTTCGCCTTCGACGCCACCACGGAACTGATCGACGACCATCATTACCAGGCGCTGGCCGATGCCTACGTGCTCGACCCGGCGACCCGCGACTTCATGCGCGAGCACAACCCCGAGGCCCTGCGCGACCTTACCGAGCGTTTGCTGGAGGCCCAGCAGCGCGGTCTGTGGCAGGCACCGGGCGACTACCGTGAAGCCCTCGAGGAACAACTGCTCGACGGCGAGGAACAGGCTTGAAATGAGTGAACCCGTGCAATTTCCACTGGCGGCCGTGGTCGGTGCCGATGACCTGAAACTGGCGCTGTGCCTGACCGCAATCGACCCGAAGATCGGCGGCGTGTTGATCGAGGGGCCACGTGGCATGGCCAAGAGTACCCTGGCCCGTGGCTTGGCCGACCTGCTCGGTGAGGGGCCGTTCGTGACCCTGCCACTGGGCGCCAGCGAAGAGCGGTTGGTCGGCACCCTCGACCTGGATGCCGCACTGGGGCAGGGCAAGGCGCAGTTCTCCCCAGGGGTACTGGCCCAGGCCGATGGTGGCGTGCTGTATGTCGATGAGGTGAACCTGCTGCCCGACACCCTGGTCGACCTGCTGCTCGATGTGGCAGCCAGCGGCACCAACCGCATCGAGCGCGACGGCATCTCGCACCGGCACAGTGCTCGCTTCGTACTGATCGGCACCATGAACCCTGAGGAGGGCGAACTGCGCCCGCAGTTGCTCGACCGCTTTGGCCTCAACGTGGCTCTGGAAGGCTTGCCCGAACCTGAGGCGCGCCAACAGATCATTCGCCGCCGCCTGGCCTTCGACAGCGACCCGCAGGCCTTTTGCGCGCAATGGGCCGAGGCCCAGGCGCAATTGCGCGAGCGCTGCCAGGCGGCGCGTCAGGCCCTGGCCGGCATTGCCCTGGACGACCAGGCGCTGGCCTGGATCACCGAACGCTGCTATGCCGCTGGGGTCGACGGGCTGCGCGCCGATCTGGTCTGGCTGCGCGCCGCACGCGCCCACTGTGCGTGGCGTGGTGGTGAGGCCATCGAGGAGGCCGATGTCGATGCAGTGGCCGAGTTCGCCTTGCGCCATCGCCGCCGCGTTTCGCCCCAGGCCAACCCGCCTGCGGCGCCGCAGCAGCCTGAACAGCAACGCGGTCGACAAGACGCGGGCAACCCTGGCGAACAGAGCGGGCAGGGCGACTGGGGCGCCATGCCGGCGCAGCCTGTGGCCAGCGGCGCGCGCCGCGAGGTGCCGAACTGGGCAAAAAAGCCCTGAGCATCCCCCAGTCACCTGCCAAAGGGGCGGATGCCAAAGCAGGCGCAGGTAAGCAATACGGTGCCAGCCGAGGCCGGGCGCGCAGTGCTGCGGCCGGTCGGGTGGCCTGGCTGCCGACCCTGCTCAAGGGCCGGCCACGCCAGCGCCAGGACCTGTGCTGGCAGCAACGCCAGGCCAGGCCCGCAGAACTGTGGCTGGTAATCGTCGATGCTTCGGCCTCGACCCGTCGCCACCAGGCGTTGGCGCAAACCAAAGGGCTGCTGGCGGCGCTGTTCGACCAAGCCTACCGCCAACGTGCCCGGTTGGCCCTGCTTACCGCCAGCGGGCGCTCACCGCAGTGGCAGCGCCACGGCCTGAAGGCCTCGGCCGCCTTGCAACCGTGGCTGCAAGCCTTGGGAGCTGGTGGTGGCACGCCGTTGATCGCTGCACTGGAGCAGGCTCGGCACTGGTTGCAGGATCGGCAACGGGCCCACCCCGAAGAAGGGTTACGCTGCCTGGTGTTCACCGATGGTCGCCTGCAACACTGGAATACCGTGCAGCCGATGCCGTGCGCCACTCTGTTGGTGGACATGGAACTGGCGCCGGTGCGCCTGGGCCGTGCGCAGCGCCTGGCGCAGCAACTTCAGGCGGATTACCAGCACCTGCAACAGTTCAGATTGGTGGATTGAAAAAGCACCGGTGCGACACTATGCCGCAATAAGAAAAAGTTGCCAGAACAGCAACCCGGAAGTTGTACAAGTGCGTGGCGACGCACGCACTTGGTTTGCTGGCCGATATTATTTCGGCATTGACCACGGCTGCAGGTCGTAACCTTTTTCGCACAGTTCGGCGCGCACTTCCTCGATCAGGCTGGCCCACTGGGCCGGGTCGGAATAGATGCGCGAAGACACTTGCTTGCTGCCGATGCGGGTGCTGGTCCGGTCGATCACTGCCAGGCTCAGTTCACCAGTACCGTTGGGTGCATCCCAGGCTACGCACTGGAAAGGTTCGAAGGCGTGGTCGGCAATCAGCAGTGCTTCGTTGACACGGAGCGGGGCATTCATGGTTCGGTCTCTCTATGGTCCCAAACATCCAGTTAAAGTCCGCGTTGCTTCGAAGTCGCCTCGGTTATCGCGAAGTGCAGCGCGGGGTTATGTGTACTGATGCTCGTTGTCCGGGGGCGAGTCACACATTGGTTGTAAAAAAATTTGCCAAGGTCGAATCCGTTCTTGCCCATGCCGCCATGTGATGTCGATAAAGTGCGAAAATTCCCGTCACGCATTGTAAAAAAATGATTCGGCAGACAGACGGTACTGGGAACCGTCAACTTAGTTGCTACTGTTAATCGGGCGCCACAACTTACTGTTTTATTTCAAAAAACTGAAAACTGGCGCCAAGGATTGGTCATGCAGCAGCTTGCCGCCCAACGCCGTTTGCTCATCGTCGACCCCTGCGATGACTGCCATCGTTTGTTACCCGGATTGCGCAGCGCAGGCTGGGATGTGCACAGCTGCATGCTCGACGCCGCGTTGGATCATCCCTGCGATGTGGGCCTGTTGCGCTTGCAGGCGTCGCACCTGAGGCGCCCGGACGGGGTCAAGGACTTGATCAAACGCAGCAACACCGAATGGATTGCCGTGCTCAGCGCCGAACAACTGCGCATGCCGGCCGTCGGCGATTTTGTTTGTGAATGGTTCTTTGACTTCCACACCTTGCCGTTCGACGTTTCCCGCGTTCAGGTCACGCTGGGCCGGGCCTTCGGTATGGCGCGCCTGCGCGGCAAAGGGATGGCGAGGGTGGATGAAACGAGCCACGAACTGCTCGGTGATAGCCGCCCGATCCGTGAACTGCGCAAGCTGCTGGGCAAGCTGGCGCCCACTGAATCGCCGGTGCTGATCTGTGGAGAAAGCGGCACCGGCAAGGAACTGGTGGCCCGCACCCTGCATCGCCAGTCGCAACGCAGCGAGCAACCGTTCATTGCCATCAACTGCGGGGCAATCCCCGAGCACCTGATCCAGTCGGAACTGTTCGGCCATGAAAAGGGCGCTTTCACGGGTGCTCATCAGCGCAAGGCCGGGCGCATCGAAGCGGCTCATGGTGGCACGCTGTTTCTCGACGAAATTGGCGATTTGCCGCTGGAGTTGCAGGCCAACCTGCTGCGCTTTCTGCAGGAAAAGCACATCGAGCGCGTGGGGGGCAGCCAGCCGATCCCGGTGGATGTCAGGGTGCTGGCGGCTACCCACGTGGACCTGGAAAGGGCCATCGAGCAAGGGCGCTTTCGCGAAGACCTGTATTACCGCCTGAACGTGTTGCAGGTAGTGACCGCACCACTGCGAGACCGGCATGGCGACCTGTCGATGCTGGCCAGTCATTTTGCCCATTTCTACAGTCTTGAAACCGGGCGTCGACCGCGCTCGTTCAGCGAGCATGCCTTGGCGGCCATGGGCCGGCATGACTGGCCGGGCAATGTCCGCGAGTTGGCCAACCGGGTAAGGCGCGGGCTGGTGCTCGCAGAAGGCCGGCAAATCGAGGCACAGGACCTTGGATTGCAGCCCCTGGACCAGGTACAGCAACCGCTGGGCACGCTGGAAGAGTACAAGCACCGAGCCGAGCGCCAGGCGCTGTGCGATGTACTCAGCCGGCACAGTGACAACATGAGTGTGGCGGCCAAGGTGCTAGGTATATCGCGGCCGACTTTCTATCGGTTGCTGCACAAGCACCAGATTCGCTGAGCAGCAGCCCTCGGCCGTGCCCGAGCCTTGTGGGAGCAGGCATGCCCGCGAAGCAGGCGCTGCGGTGGATGGCACCGGGCTACGCCGGTATTCGCGGGTAAACCCGCTCCCACAAGAGGCCGTGTTATTCGTCCAGGTCTGCCGCTGCATGCCGCTCCGGCACCTGGCTGGCCTCATCCCCCCAGGTCCGGTTCACCCGTGTGCCACGCTGCACCGCCGGGCGCAAGGCAATCTCCTCGGCCCAGCGCTGCACATGCTTGTACTCGTCCACCGCCAGGAACTCCGCCGCGCCATACAGGTTGCCGCGTACCAGCTGGCCATACCAAGGCCACACGGCAATGTCGGCGATGCTGTATTCCTCGCCGCCCAGGTAGCGGCTTTCGGCCAGGCGCCGGTCGAGCACATCCAGCTGACGCTTGGCTTCCATGGTGAAGCGGTTGATCGCGTACTCGAACTTTTCTGGCGCATACACATAGAAGTGGCCAAAGCCGCCGCCCAGGTATGGCGCCGCGCCCATTTGCCAGAACAGCCAGTTCAGGCTTTCGGTGCGTGCAGCTGGCGCTTTCGGCAGCAAGGCACCGAACTTTTCCGCCAGGTACAGCAGGATCGACCCCGACTCGAACACCCGCACCGGCGGCTCGACGCTGCGGTCGAGCAGGGCGGGGATCTTCGAGTTGGGGTTTACCTGGACAAAGCCGCTGGAGAATTGGTCGCCCTCGCCAATGCGGATCAACCAGGCATCGTACTCGGCACCAAGGTGGCCCAGGGCAAGCAGCTCTTCGAGGGCGATGGTGACCTTCACGCCATTGGGCGTGGCCAGGGAGTACAGCTGCAGCGGGTGCTTGCCCTGCGGTAGGTCCTTGTCGTGAGTCGGGCCGGCAACCGGGCGGTTGATGCTGGCGAACTGGCCACCGGACGCGGCGTCGTTGCGCCAGACCTTGGGTGGCACGTAGGCGGGCTTGCTCATGCGTGAATCTCCTTAAATGGCGCGAAACGGTCACGTAGAAACGTGGACCTGCATCTATGCCACGGGTTCGACGAAAAGCGCAAATGCATAGGGCGCGGGCGTGAAGTGCATGACTTCGGTTTCATTCAGGTTTCATCCTGTGCAGCCCAGGGCGGTTCTATGCTGGGCTATCTCTTCGCCCTGCAAGGAACCGCCGGCCGATGACTCTTTCTCGCTGCATGCTGGCGCTGGCCCTGCTCGGTAGCCTTCTGGCCCATGCCGAGGCCGCACCCTGGGTTGTCGGCCTGCACCACATGACTCTGGCCGACCCGGTCGATGCCCGGCCCATGCAGGCGCTGGCGTTCTACCCGGCCATTGGCAAGACCCGCAGCAGCCGGATAGACGGCTACCCGGTCGACGTGAGTGAAGAGGCGCCGGTAGCATTGGGCCAGTTCCCGTTGCTGGTGCTGTCCCACGGCAATACCGGCAGCCCGCTGGCCTTGCATTACCTGGCGACGTCGCTGGCGCGCCAGGGTTTTATCGTGGTGGCGGTGGTGCACCCCGGCGACAACGCCCGCGACCACAGCCGCCTGGGCACCCTGAGCAACCTGTACGGCCGGCCGCTGCAAGTGAGTGCCGCAATTACGGCCGCCCGCGATGATGCCTTGCTGGGGCCTTATCTGAACGGTGGCAAGGTTGGGGTGATCGGCTACTCGGCCGGTGGTGAAACTGCCTTGATCCTCTCAGGCGCGCGCCCAGACCTGGACCGCCTGCGCAAGTACTGCCTGGAGCGCCCTGACGACGCCGACGCCTGCAAGACCCACGGTGTACTGATTGCCGACCGCAGCGAGCTGGTGCCAGAGGCCGACCAGCGGGTGGGGGCCGTGATGCTCATGGCACCGCTCAGCCTGCTGTTCGGGCGCCATGCCCTGGCCGGGGTGCAGGTGCCGGCGCTGATCTACAGTGGCGACAGCGACCAGCTGGTGGCGGTGGACCGCAACGCCGAAGCCCTGGCCCGCAAGTTGCCGGTGACACCGGACTATCGCCTGCTGGCCGGCGCCGGGCACTTCGTGTTCATGGCCCATTGCGATGCCGAGCAGTCCGTGCGGATGCCGGCGCTGTGCAAGGACGCCGCAGGTGTGGATCGTCGGCACATCCACCATTCCCTGCAGCAGGAAGCCGCGGTGTTCTTCAGCCAGGCGTTGGGCGCGCCGGAGCCGGCCGAGCGTTCAGCCGCGAGTGGCGCGCCGCGCCAGCAACAGCGTTAGACCGACACCGGCCAGGGCGAGCAACGCGGCCACACAGAAGATCGAGGCATAGCCCAGATGTGCGGCCACTGCGCCCATCACCGGCCCGGCGATGGCCAGGGCCATGTCGAAGAACACGGCGTAGGCCCCCAGCCCTGCACCACGGCTGCTGCTGGGTACCTGCTTGATCGCTTCAACCCCCAGCGCCGGGTAGACCAGCGACAGCCCGAAACCGGTAAGCCCGGCACCGATCAGCGCCCACGGCGGCGACGGTGCCAGCCACAGCAGGCTCAGGCCGAGCACTTCGGTGGCCATGCACGCGACCGCCACGTTGTAGCCACCAAAGCGGTTGACCGCATTGACGAACAGCAGCCGGGAAATGATGAAGCACACGCCAAAGGCACTCAGGCACCAGGCTGCGCCCACCCAGCCGCGCTCCAGGTAATACAGGGTGACGAAGGTGGTCAGGGTACCGTAGCCAATAGAGGCAAGGGTCAGGCCCAGACCGCACGGTGCGACCCGGCCGAAGGCCGACCAGAAGGGCAGGCGCTCGCCGCGCACCACCACCACGTCCGGCCGCTTGCGCAGTACCAGCAGGGCAGATACCGCCAGCACCAGCAATGCCGGCCCCAGCACGCTGAAGTCCAGCCCGTCGACGGCCAGTACACCCAAGGGGGCACCAATGGCGATGGCGCCATAGGAGGCGATACCGTTCCACGAAATCACCCTGGCGGTGTGTTCGGGGCCGACCTGGCTGATGCCCCAGCTCAGCGTGGCTACGCCGATCAGCCCTTGGGCGATGCCCAGCAGCAGGCGCCCGCCGAGCAACAGCACCAGGCTCAGCAGCGGAAGCGTCAGGGTCCAGGCCGAGAGCAGGGTCAACACCCCGCAGCCGGCAATCCCCAGCAAGCCGAAGCGAATGGCCTGCTTGCCCCCCAGGGTATCGGCCACGCGCCCGGCAAACGGGCGGCTGAGTAGCGTGGCCAGGTATTGCAGGCCAATGGTCAGCCCGGCGACCACCGCGCCAAACCCCAGTTGGTCATGCACATGGCTGGGCAGCACGGCGATCGGCAGGCCGATGCAGAGGAAGGCGATGAAGGTGTAGAAAACGATCGACAGGATCTGCAGAGTGATTTGCAGCGTGTTACTGGCGGGAGCAGGCTGTTGCGCGGTCATGGGCTCGTTCGCGGGCGGGCGGTTGGGCGTGGCCCCATCATGGCCGTTGCGCGAAAGAAATGAAAGCAGGCTAACGAATTATTCGTCGGGCAGTGCCAGCCCGTGGATCGGCGGTGAATTCTTCGCGGGCGTGCCCGCGAAGAGGCCGGCCCAGCCATACAAGATGGCCAGGCCGCTCCATCAATCAGACCAGCACACCCTGGCTACGCAGGTAATCGTCGTAGGTACCGCTGAAGTCCACCACGCCATCAGCCGACAGCTCGATGATGCGCGTGGCCAGCGAAGACACGAACTCACGGTCATGGCTGACGAACAGCAGGGTGCCCGGGTAGTTCTCCAGCGCCAGGTTCAGCGCTTCGATCGATTCCATGTCCAGGTGGTTGGTCGGCTCGTCCATCACCAGCACGTTCGGCTTTTGCAGGATCAGCTTGCCGAACAGCATGCGGCCTTGCTCACCACCGGAAATCACCTTCACCGACTTGAGAATCTCGTCGTTGGAGAACAGCATGCGCCCGAGGGTGCCGCGGATCACCTGCTCGCCGGAGGTCCACTGGCCCATCCAGTCGAACAGGGTCATGTCGTCTTCGAAGTCGTGGGCGTGGTCCTGGGCGTAGTAGCCCACCTCGGCGCTGTCGGTCCACTTCACTTCACCCTTGTCCGGGGTCATTTCACCGACCAGGGTGCGCAGCAGGGTGGTCTTGCCGATACCGTTGGGGCCGATGATCGCCACGCGCTCGCCAGCCTCGATGGTGAAGCCCAGGTCCTTGAACAGCACTTTGTCGTCGAAGGCCTTGGCCATTTTTTCGACGGTGACGGCCTGGCGGTGCAGCTTCTTGGTCTGTTCGAAGCGGATGAACGGGCTCACCCGGCTCGACGGCTTGACCTCGGCCAGCTGGATCTTGTCGATCTGCTTGGCCCGCGAGGTGGCCTGCTTGGCCTTGGAGGCGTTGGCCGAGAAGCGGCTGACGAAGGTCTGCAGTTCGGCGATCTGGGCTTTCTTCTTGGCGTTGTCCGACAGCAGCTGCTCGCGGGCCTGGGTGGCAGCGGTCATGTACTCGTCGTAGTTGCCCGGGAACACGCGCAGCTCGCCGTAGTCCAGGTCGGCCATGTGGGTGCAGACACTGTTGAGGAAGTGCCGGTCGTGGGAAATGATCACCATGGTGCTGTTGCGCGCGGTGAGGATGTTCTCCAGCCAGCGGATGGTGTTGATGTCCAGGTGGTTGGTCGGCTCGTCGAGCAGCAGTACGTCCGGGTCCGAGAACAGCGCCTGGGCCAGCAGGACACGCAGCTTCCAGCCCGGAGCCACCTCGCTCATCGGGCCGAAGTGCTGTTCCAGCGGAATACCCAGGCCCAGCAGCAGTTCACCGGCGCGTGATTCGGCGGTGTAGCCGTCCATCTCGGCGAATTCGGTTTCCAGCTCGGCGACGGCCATGCCGTCTTCCTCGGTCATTTCCGGCAGCGAGTAGATGCGATCGCGCTCGGCCTTGACCTTCCACAGTTGGCCGTGGCCCATGATCACCGTGTCGATCACGGTGAATTCCTCATAGGCGAACTGGTCCTGGCGCAGCTTGCCCAGGCGCGTGTTCGGCTCGAGCATGACCTGGCCGCCCGACGGTTCGAGGTCACCGCCGAGGATCTTCATGAAGGTCGACTTGCCGCAACCGTTGGCGCCGATCAGGCCGTAGCGGTTGCCGTTGTTGAATTTGACGGAAACGTTTTCGAACAGCGGCTTGGAGCCGAACTGCATGGTGATGTTGGCGGTGGAGATCAAGAGGCTTACCTATCAATAACTTACGTGACTACTTCGCAGCGTCGGACCCATTTCGGACCAATCAGGAGCTTTTCCAGCTCCTGCCAGTCGTTGGACGAGTTAATCCAGCGCGCATGAGTGATAAGAGCATCTGCACGCTATGCCCGAGCTGATGGGCGATGAATGCGGGGTTGAGACCAGACATTGAGCACATTGTCGCATAGGTGCGACGGCAGTTATACGGGGGCGGTATCTGATCCCCGGACCCTTGACGATCGGGCGCTACTGATGGTGCTGGTTTTACGTGCTCACCGTTCTTCCCGGGCGGGATGACCAATGGCGATTCGGCGAAATGCGCTTTGCCTTGAGCACGCCGTTTGGCGCGCGGTCCACTCAATCGTCATGGATGCTCCAGGTGTTGGCCTGATCGGGGAGGAGTCATTGGTTGAAAGGGGGTGATATGCTTCCTCCGCTTACCAAACAGGGAGATTGGTAATGGGTTTGTTGCGAAGGTTCAGGACGTTTGGCTTACGAATAAAGCCGACTAGATCTCCGACGGCAGCGTTCGTTTGCCTGGCGATGTGGATAGCGATCCTGCGATACGGGGACCCATCCGCGTCATTTATCATGTATTCGGTGCCTTTCGGCATTGCTCTGATCGCGCTGGGGCCGCTGGAGCTGCTGCCAGAACAATGGCCCAGGCTCAATTTTCTGGCGAATGCCCTGGCCAGCGGTTTCTTCTTTGTCAGCATCATGTTCGCTGGCGTGGCACTGTCTTATGAAATGCCGTTGGAGAATGGCGGAAGAACAACCTTCTGCCTTGGCTTCTGGGCTTTACAGCTGTTTATTCTGCACAAGGCTCAGCCCTGGATAAAGCAGTCACCTTTTCGTCGACTTGGCGAGTATCGCATGGCGTACTCCCCTCCGGAGGCCAGCCAAAGAGCCGAGCGGGATTGACGTTGGTGATGGGGGAATGAGCAGTCGCCCGAAAGTGGTGATTGGCCCGTGGTTTCTGTCCAAGCTGTTCAAACGGGTTCCGTACAGGTCGATTTCTGATACCAAAGCGCGCGGAAAGGATTTGCCTCCATTCATTGAAGCGGGTTCATCAGCTCGGCACCTTGATTACGCACATTCCCCACGGCGATACCCACCCGGTACCACTCGAAGGCTTCGGCCGGCTCACCCAGGTTGAGCACCAGTTGTTCTGCGCGCTCGCTGGGCATTGCTGCCGCGATCCACTCGTACGCCAGTTCTGGCGACAACACGACAGGCCGGCGGTCGTGAACGTCGACCATTCCGCCCTGAGCGTCGGCGGTAATGATGACGAACCCGTCGTGCTCGGTGCCGGTGAACTGGCCGATCGAGGCGCAAAGGGCAGGGCGCCCATCCTGGCGGCGGATGTAGTACGGTTGTTTCTTCGGCCCACCTTCATCAACCCATTCGTACCAGCCGTCGACAGGGGTGATGGCCCGGTGCGGCCAGATCGCCCGGAAGAATGGGCCATGCGCCACCTTCTCGACCCGCGCGTTGATCGGCGCAGCGCGATCGGTTGCCCAATGCGGCCGCCACCCCCACCTCACCAGGTCAGCTCGAGGGCCTGCGTCATCCATCCGCAGTACCGCCACCAGCGTGGTCGGCGCGATGTTGTACCGGCCAAGCGGCTGGTCGCCGACGTTGTTCCGCCAGGCCTCTGGCAGGCTCAGGGTTTCAACGAAGTCATGTATGCCACGGTACTGGCTGAGCCTTCCGCACATACGCCCTCCTACCGAAACCTGAAGGATAGCCGTTGGCTGGTAGTAGTGCCGGCAGTCATACGGGGACGGCCAGGCACCCCGCTTGCCACGATGCATGACGAACGGATTTCAGCACCTGCCCGCAACGGGGTCAGCCTGCCGTTGCGGGCGATGGCTGCAGGCTGCCGGCCTGCTCGGGAACCCTGATGAACACGTTGTATCTGCCACCTTCCATTTCTTCGAAGGCAATCAGTTTTTTCACCAGCGCACCGTTCAGTACCTTGCCGGCATTCAATAGCAGCATGCCATTGTCGGCATTCAGGTTGCGCGCCAGTATCATACCCTCTGCCAGTTCGTGCGTGCTCAATACCTTGATCGCCGGGTCGGTCAAGGTAATGTCGCGCATGTACTCGGCACAGACGTTGACGAAGTCTTCCACCAGGTCTGGGTCATACAGCTTTCCAGCATACTTGCGTATGTAGAGCAGTGCCTCATCGCTATTGAGCTGGCGATCCAGGACCATTCCGCGCTGCAACTCGATGAAATCCACGGCCATTTTCAACCAGCGGGCGCCCAGTGGAATTGCCGCGCCCTTCAGGTGGCCCGGAAAACCGCTGCCATCCCAGCGTTCCTGGTGGTGAAGTATGAGTTGTGCAGCCTCTTTTATTGGCTCCAGGGTCATGACCAGCGCTTCGCTCTGTTTCGGGTATGACCGGTACAGTTCGCGCTCTGGTGGAGGAATGAGATCGGCAGGGCAGGTGAGCATGCTGTCGGTCCAGCTCATCTTGCCGATGTTGTAGAGGGCTGCAGCCATGGTCAGGTTGCGACAGCTACCTTCGTCCAGCCCATGGCTGGTGCAATACACCCGTATCAGTTCTATGACTTGCCGGTTGGTCTGCTTGGCCTTGGGCAGACGCAGGTTGCCTAACTGCGAAAAGAATTCGGTGCTGGTCACGTAACTGCGCTTGAGTTCTTCATAGGCAAGGTCAAGCATGTCGGCGGTTTGCTGCAACTCGGCGGTGCGCGCCGCTACACGCTGTTCAAGGCTTTCGTTAAGCGCCTTGAGTTGCTTGATCTGAACCTGAGTCAGCTGTTCCAGGCGCTTTCGTTCGCTTTCCGAATGTTGGTGGGCCAATGCCTGGCGCAATGTGACCAACAGCTCTTCATCATTCCAGGGTTTGCTGATGTAACGATAGATGTGCCCATCATTGATGGCTTTCGCGATGGTGTCCGTGTCAGCGTAACCCGTAAGCAGAATGCGCAACGTGTCGGGAAAACGCTCATGTACGTGGGCCAACAGTGTTGCCCCGTCCATGTTTGGCATACGCGCATCACTCATCACCAGATTGATCGGGCGTTGTTGGAGCAGTTGCAGGGCGTCGGCACCGCTTTCGGCAAGGAGGAGTTCGTAGGGTTGGTTGCGAAGTAGACGACGAAGGCTGCTGAGAATCGAGGGCTCGTCGTCAACCAGAAGTATCACCGGCTTGGCTGCTGCGCCATCGGTAACGGGTAGCTCCATGGGTCCCTCCCTGCCGGCCTCGGCCAGACTACTCCCTGGCCACAGCCTAGATGATATTTGCCCCCGCCGTTAGCTTTTGTCTGTTGGCCTCACTATGCTCGGAGGCAGGTGCATCTCGCCAGGGAGGGTTGTGCTGTGCCGACTTGTCTGCAGGTTCGCATCGTTGTCTCGATGCTTGTGGTTTTGCCGGCATGGGTGCTGGCCCAGAGCATTGGTGGGCCGCTCACGCCATTGCCGGCGGTGCCTGAGCTTGACCCTGCCCGGGTGGAACTGGGGCGCAAACTGTTCAATGACTCGCGATTGTCCCTCGATAACAGCCAGTCCTGTGCTGATTGCCATCGCCTGGATCGTGGTGGCGCGGACGGGCAGGCGCGCTCGCCTGGTGCAGATGGCAAACCCTTGCCAGTTCACACACCCAGCGTCTTCAACGCCAGCCTGAACTTCCTGCAGTTCTGGGATGGGCGCGCGCAATCGTTTGACGGCCTGGTGCACCTGGCAACCGGTAATACGGACGGCAAAGAAGATGGCTGGGCTACCGTGGTCCAACGAATTGCTGACGATCCGGCTTACCAGACGGGGTTCGCCGAAGCCTATGGCAAACCAGTGACCGCCATCGATGTCAAAGATGCCCTGGTTACGTACCAGCGTACCCTGCTGACACCCGATTCACGCTTCGATCGCTATCTGAAAGGAGATACCAGCAGCCTCAGCCTGGAAGAGAAGCATGGCTATCAGCGCTTCCAGGAGTACGGTTGTATAGCCTGCCACCAGGGTGTGAATATCGGCGGCAACATGCTGCAGAAGTTCGGTGTTTTCGATGATTATTTCACCAACCGTGGCAGTGTTACCTTGGCAGATCAGGGGCTCTACAACGTGACAGGTGATCCGGACGATCTCCACCTGTTCAAAGTTCCAAGCCTGCGAAACGTGGAGGTGACTGCCCCTTACTTTCATGATGGTTCGGCGCCCACCTTGGAAGCAGCCGTCGATGCCATGTTTCATTATCAGTTGGGACGTACGCCGAGCGACGATGATAAAGCGCTGATCATCAAGTTTCTCCAGACCCTCACCGGCCAATGGGAGGGTAAACCGCTATGAGGTTGAACGCTCGGCGCAGTCTGCTGCTGTTGGCTGCGTGCGCCATGTCGCTGGCTTCCGTGCTGGTCTACCTGTACTGGATGTCCAGGTCCGATGAGAGTGGCAACTACGCCCAGGCGCGCGATCTGATTCGCCAGATCAAGCAGTACGATGCACAGTGGGAGGGGGCAGTGCTCAAGGCGCGCACCACCACCAATTACAACTACGACCCGCTGGTGCTGCCGTTGATTGAAATGAAGCGCCTATGGCGGGAGTTCGGCACGCTGGAAGGGCGTCATCAAAAAACAGAAATGCTCGCTTGGCAAAAGGCTTTTCGCGATTACCAACAGGCCTTTGACGACAAGGTCCTGCTGGTCTCGCGCTTCAAGACGCACAATGCGATCCTGCGAAATTCCCTGGCTTTTCTCCCGGCTGCGGCCGATGTGATACAGGTGCACCTTCGTCGATTGGTTGATGCCGATACAGTGCGTCTGCGCAGAATCACCAGCGATACCTACGACCTGATGCTGAGCAGCCTTGAGTTTGCCCATGCCACAACAGATGAAAAAGCTGCCGACATCCTTGTCGGACTGAACAACCTTTCGGTCAACAAGGAGCGCTTGCCTGTCAATTTTCAGGTGCCCATCGATACCATCAGCAAACACATTGAGTTGATTCTTCGTGAGCAACCCAAGGTCGATCAACTACTTGAAGCGATCGAGGCGGTTCCGATCGCCGAGAGTCTGGACGCCATTGCGCTGATGCTGGACCGTGACGAGCAAGCAGCAGCGCTGACGGCTCAGCGATACCATTTCTACCTGTTGGTGTTTTCCACCCTGCTGGTATTGCTATTGCTGTACATGGGGATGTGGCTGATGCGTAGCTACGCCGAAATAAACCGTGTAAACCGAGCGCTGGTGAGTGCCAACGACGAATTGGAACAGCGGGTCGAACGG
This sequence comes from Pseudomonas sp. s4, assembly GCF_046764235.1. NCBI lineage: Bacteria > Pseudomonadati > Pseudomonadota > Gammaproteobacteria > Pseudomonadales > Pseudomonadaceae > Pseudomonas > Pseudomonas sp. s4. Next base: position 2,747,967 of record NZ_CP177209.1, read on the forward strand.
CGTACCCAGGCACTTACCCAAGCCAGCGCAGCACTGCAGCGCGAGGTGGATGAACGCCGATTGCTCGAGAACCAGTTGGTCCAGTCCGAAAAGCTCGCCTCGCTCGGTCAACTGGCAGCCGGCGTAGCCCATGAAGTCAACAACCCGATTGGGTTTGTCTCTTCCAACCTCGGTGCACTGGACGACTATTTCGGCCGTTTGCAGGACATGCTGAAGGCATATGCTGACGCGGAAAATACCCTGGTTCCGAACGCGCTCGGCGCGGAGCTGGCGAAGTTGCGCACGGAAATCGAGCTGGATTACTTGCTGGAGGATATTCCGGCGCTGATCCGCGAATCCAAGGACGGTATCAGCCGCGTTGCGCGGATCGTCAAGGACCTCAAGGACTTTTCGCGAGTAGAGACCAGCCATGACTGGCAAGTGTCAGACTTGCATCAAGGCATAGAGTCAACGCTGAACATCGTTGCCAGCGAACTCAGGCACAAGGCGGACCTTGTCAAGGATTACAGCCCATTGCCGCCGGTCGAATGCCTGCCTTCACAGATCAATCAGGTAATCATGAATCTGCTGGTCAATGCCACCCAGGCGATGGGGGCCGAGCGTGGCAGAATTACCCTGCGAACCGGTGCCAGTGACAAGTGGGTATGGATCGAAGTCGCAGACAATGGTTGTGGCATTCCTGGCGAAAGCCTGCAAAAGATCTTCGATCCGTTCTACACGACGAAGCCCATCGGCCAGGGCACCGGGCTGGGATTGTCACTTTCGTACGGAATCATCAAGCGTCATGGTGGCGAGATCCGCGTAGACAGCGAGGTGGGAGTCGGTACGACATTCAGGGTCGAACTGCCCATCCATCAGGCCCGGTCGGCCTGAGAGCACCCGGGAAGTGGAATGCAAATTGCTGCGACCCTGGGGCATCGATCATGCGGAGTACGCAGAAATGACTCAGAATGACCGCTACTACATGATCTTCGTTGTGGTTGCTGTGCTGGTCCTGGATCTGGCAGCGACATTTGTGTTTCTCAAGGCCATCGCCTGACCCCCATTTGTGGGCCTGGTTGTACCCGAAATCGGGGTCATCTGCAGAGTGACTACCCGGTTTTGGGACAAATTTTGTCCGCCCACTGTCTGGTTCATGGCCACATGGCGCTGCACGTCCTTTGAGTCGACCGCCAGCTGAACTCTTGCCCGCAAGATCACCAGCGGCGTACCTCTGCCTGAACATCCCACCTTTGTGCGGTCCAACGTAAGCAAGGCCTGGTTTCACCTGGCCGGAGGTACGCACATGAAACGCAAGACTGTATGGGTCGTAGTGTTGTCAGGGTTGCTGCTGCTCGGTGGTTGCTGGCCATATTGGCACCACGGTGGGCATCACGGCGGCGGCCATCACCGGCATTTCAACGACGGCTACCATGGTGGTCAGGACTACCGCCGCTATTGATGCACCCAGTAATCCCTTCCGCTTGCGGCCACGCCTGTGCGAACACACTGCAAGACAACGCATGCTCGCCCAGGCTGGCTTGCCTGCAACTTGCCCGCTGATCCATGAACGAAGTTTAACTTCGCGGGTAAAGCCCGCCCTGGAGCCGATATAGCAAACAGGCATATTGCCCGGCTAAAATTGAGCAGTAACATGGTCAAACTAAAACAAAAAAAGGGGCATGCAGTTCGGCAACACTTCCCAAGTTACTCGATGGGGTGGCAGGAGCGTGTCGCGTGAAAAGTTCAAGATCGGTAGCAGGTGCAATATTGATGTCCACCTTCGCCACACTGTTCATGACAGGCTGTGCGCATGACCCCGATGTGCGTCAAGGCCATGGGTATGCAGCCGGGGCCACGGAAAGAAGTACGCCGGCGTACCTGGGGTGCGTCAAAAGCGAGCTTCAAGGGAATGTGAAAACCTACCAGGTCGATGGCGATAACTCGGTCAGGCTGTTTGTCGATAGCACCGACCCCGACACGGCGGGTGGCCTGGTCGAGGTGCGGGGCACGGGAGCCCGGCGCCAGTTCGCGGCCTATCAACGTGATGCCTGGTACGACCATGGCAGGCTGCTGGACGCCGCGCTGATGTGTTCGAAAGCATGATCATCTGACCCTTGATGCAAAAGGCCCGCCCTCGAGAGCGGGCTTTTTGCATTTGCCGCCCCCAGCCGCAATAATCCGCTCATTTGAACGGAGAACACCAAGTTGGAAACCAGAAGCGTTGTTGCTGAGATGTTCATTGGGATGCCCACGCATTTCTGGGTGTTGCCCGTTGCCGGCCTGATCGCCTGGTTCGGCCTGAAATGGGCCGAACAGTCCGATAGCCACGCCAGCATGCTGCGGGCCGTGACCTACCTGCTGCTCATTGCGTTGGCGGTGTTGCCCAACGGTTTCTATGCGCTGTTTCCCCCTTCGCCCGACATGCCCGAACTGTTGTTGAATCGTGAGCCGCTGCCCAACTACGAAGGGCGCTTCTACCTGGATGCGTTCTACGTGTTCAGTGGGTGGGCACTGAGCAAGGTGGCCAAGCTCAAGTTCAACTAGAGCAAATACTGAACAAGCCGCTCGATGAGTGGTGCATGCCGGTATCTCGTCTCGGGGCGGCTCGGTTTCCAAGTCGTTCATCGCGATTTCCTCATCTCCATTGCCGGCGAGTTTACATGCCCATGTTCAATTGGATGGGGCGGCAGTGGAGTGTCATCCAATCGCATCTATCAAAATGGGGGGTTACTCTCCATTCGTATTAATCCAAACAAGCTTCTACTTTCGATCAAGAAATCAATTGCGACTGGCGTTCTCGTCAAAGTTGGGAGGGCTCGCGAGTTATTTGTAATAAACCGGCTGGCGTTTTATGAGCAGCGTGCTATTTCTGGAGATATGAGCGCGACCGCTCAGTCGTGCTGTAGACAAAAGGACTGTCAGGTATGTCGATTCAGGCCAAGGTATCTCCCCTCGCTCAAAGTGTTACTTCTGCCGCCCCCATCGCAATCCCCAACAACGGAATCCTGACTCTTACCCAGAGCAGTAACATTGTTCTGGACATTGCTCCGGAAGGTGTGTCGGGCTACACGAAGAGCGGTGCCGATCTGATCGTACAGCTGAAGAGTGGCGAAAGCCTGCGCATTGCCAACTTCTATGTCGAGGGGCAGCCTGCAAGCCAGTTGTACCTGGTAGACCGGGACAAGCTGCTGGCCGTCGACCTGCCGCCGGTCGCTGCCGATGGGCCGCTGGTGGCGGGTTATGTACCCCAGGAAACGCCGGCCGGGTTCGAGTCACTCACTGGCGCCGACAGCACCATTGGCGGGCTCAGCCCCGGTGCTGCACTTCTGGCTGGCGCTGCGATCATTGGTGGCGGCGTCGCGATCGCCAACAGCAATGGCGGTGGTGGCGGTGGTGGTGGCGGTGACAGCAGTGTGCCGCCCGATACTTCGGCCCCGGCGCCGGCCAGCGGGTTGCAAATTGCCCCGGATGGCAGCAGCATCAGCGGCACGGCCGAGCCGGGCGCCACCGTGGGCATCGACAGCAATGGCGATGGAGAAACCGACGTCAGCGTGGTCGTCGGCCCCGACGGCAAATTCCAGATTCCGCTGAATCCGCCACTGACCAACGGCGAAACGGTTTCCGTGGTGGTGACCGATCCGTCCGGCAATAGCAGCCCGCCCGCTACCGTGCAGGCCCCTGACTTCCCTGATGCGCCGCACATCAACCCGAGCAACGGCTCCAGCCTCAGCGGTACCGCCGAGCCGGGCAGCACCGTGCTGCTTACCGACGGCAACGGCAACCCCATCGGCCAGACTACCGCCGACGGCAACGGCAACTGGTCGTACACACCCGATAGCCCACTGCCCGATGGCACGGTGGTCAAAGCGGTGGTCGTGGATGCCGCCGGTAACAGCGGCCCGCCCGCCAGCACCATTATTGATGGTGTGGCGCCAGCGGCACCCGTGATCAATCCGAGCAACGGTACCGAGCTTAGCGGTACCGCCGAGCCGAACAGCGCCGTGACCATCACCGATGGCAGCGGTAACCCGATCGGCCAGGTGACTGTCGATGGCAACGGCAACTGGAGCTACACCCCGGCGACACCGCTGCCAGACGGTACCGTGGTGAACGCCACCGCGACCGATGCGGCCGGTAATACCAGCGGGCAGGGCAGCACCACCGTGGATAGCGTGGCGCCGGGTGCGCCCACCATCAACCTGAGCGACGGTAGCAGCCTCAGCGGTACAGCCGAGCCAGGCAGTACCGTGGTCCTCACCGACGGCAACGGCAACCCAATCGGCCACGCTACAGCCGATGGCAATGGCAACTGGTCATATCCCACGGATACCCAACTGCCTGATGGAACAGTGGTTAATGCGGTGGTCACGGATGCCGCCGGCAACAGCAGCCCGCCCGCCAGCACCGTGATCGATGGCGTGGCACCTTCGGCACCCACGATCAATCCGAGCAACGGCACCGTGATCAACGGTACTGCCGAGCCGAACAGCACCGTGACCCTCACCGACGGCAGCGGTAATCCGATCGGCCAGGTAGTAGCCGATGGCAGTGGCAACTGGAGCTATGTCCCGACCACGCCGCTGGCAAACGGCACTGTGGTCAACGTGGTGGCGCGGGACGCAGCCGGCAACACCAGTGCTCCATCGACCACCACAGTGGATTCGGTAGCCCCGGCGGCTCCAGTGGTCGAGCCGAGCAACGGCAGCGAGATCAGCGGCACCGCCGAACCGGGCAGTACCATCACCCTGACCGATGGCAGCGGCAACCCCATCGGCCAAACCACCGCCGACGGCAGCGGCAACTGGAGCTACAGCCCTGGTACGCCGCTGGCCGACGGTACCGTGGTCAACGCCACGGCGACCGACCCGGCTGGCAATACCAGCGGGCAGGGCAGCACCACCGTAGACGGCGTGGCGCCGGGTACACCCACCATCAATCTCAGCAACGGCAGCAGCCTCAGCGGTACCGCCGAGCCGAACAGCACCGTGACCCTCACCGACGGCAGTGGTAACCCGATTGGCGAAGCCACTGCCGACGGTAGCGGCAACTGGACGTTCACCCCAGCCACACCACTGCCCAATGGCACCGTGGTCAATGCGACGGCGAGCGACCCGGCTGGCAACACCAGCCCGGCAGCGACGGTCACGGTCGACTCCAGCGCGCCGGCTGCACCGGTAATCGATCCTAGTAACGGGACGACCATCAGCGGTACTGCCGAAGCGGGTGCTACCGTCACACTCACCAATGGCAGCGGCAACCCGATCGGCCAGGTCACCGCCGACGGCAGCGGCAACTGGAGCTTCACCCCTGGCTCGCCGCTGGCCAACGGCACCGTAATCATCGCCACGGCAACCGACCCGACCGGCAACACCGGTCCGCAGGCCGCCACCACGGTGGATTCGGTAGCCCCGGCGGCTCCAGTGGTCGAACCGAGCAACGGCAGCGAAATCAGCGGCACCGCCGAGCCGGGCAGTACCATCACCCTGACCGATGGCAGCGGCAACCCCATCGGCCAAACCACCGCCGACGGCAGCGGCAACTGGAGCTACAGCCCTGGTACGCCGCTGGCCGACGGTACCGTGGTCAACGCCACGGCGACCGACCCGGCTGGCAATACCAGCGGGCAGGGCAGCACCACCGTAGACGGCGTGGCGCCGGGTACGCCCACCATCAATCTCAGCAACGGCAGCAGCCTCAGCGGTACCGCCGAGCCGAACAGCACCGTGACCCTCACTGACGGCAGTGGTAACCCGATTGGCGAAGCCACTGCCGACGGTAGCGGCAACTGGACGTTCACCCCAGCCACACCACTGCCCAATGGCACCGTGGTCAATGCGACGGCGAGCGACCCGGCTGGCAACACCAGCCCGGCAGCGACGGTCACGGTCGACTCCAGCGCGCCGGCTGCACCGGTAATCGATCCTAGTAACGGGACGACCATCAGCGGGACTGCCGAAGCGGGTGCTACCGTCACACTCACCAATGGCGGCGGCAACCCGATCGGCCAGGTCACCGCTGACGGCAGCGGCAACTGGAGCTTCACCCCCGGCTCGCCGCTGGCCAACGGCACCGTGATCATCGCCACGGCAACCGACCCGACCGGCAACACCGGTCCGCAGGCCGCCACCACGGTGGACTCGGTAGCCCCGGCGGCTCCAGTGGTCGAACCGAGCAACGGCAGCGAAATCAGCGGCACCGCCGAGCCGGGCAGTACCATCACCCTGACCGATGGCAGCGGCAACCCCATCGGCCAAACCACCGCCGACGGCAGCGGCAACTGGAGCTACAGCCCTGGTACGCCGCTGGCCGACGGTACCGTGGTCAACGCCACGGCGACCGACCCGGCTGGCAATACCAGCGGGCAGGGCAGCACCACCGTAGACGGCGTGGTGCCGGGTACACCCACCATCAATCTCAGCAACGGCAGCAGCCTCAGCGGTACTGCCGAGCCGAACAGCACTGTGACCCTCACTGACGGCAGTGGTAACCCGATTGGCGAAGCCACTGCCGATGGCAGCGGCAACTGGACGTTCACCCCAGCCACACCACTGCCCAATGGCACCGTGGTCAATGCGACGGCGAGCGACCCGGCTGGCAACACCAGCCCGACAGCGACGGTCACGGTCGACTCCAGCGCGCCGGCTGCACCGGTAATCGATCCTAGTAACGGGACGACCATCAGCGGGACTGCCGAAGCGGGTGCTACCGTCACACTCACCAATGGCAGCGGCAACCCGATCGGCCAGGTCACCGCTGACGGCAGCGGCAACTGGAGCTTCACCCCCGGCTCGCCGCTGGCCAACGGCACCGTGATCATCGCCACGGCAACCGACCCGACCGGCAACACCGGTCCGCAGGCCTCCACCACGGTGGACTCGGTAGCCCCGGCGGCTCCAGTGGTCGAACCGAGCAACGGCAGCGAAATCAGCGGCACCGCCGAACCGGGCAGTACCATCACCCTGACCGATGGCAGCGGCAACCCCATCGGCCAAACCACCGCCGACGGCAGCGGCAACTGGAGCTACAGCCCTGGTACGCCGCTGGCCGACGGTACCGTGGTCAACGCCACGGCGACCGACCCGGCTGGCAATACCAGCGGGCAGGGCAGCACCACCGTAGACGGCGTGGTGCCGGGTACACCCACCATCAATCTCAGCAACGGCAGCAGCCTCAGCGGTACCGCCGAGCCGAACAGCACCGTGACCCTCACTGACGGCAGTGGTAACCCGATTGGCGAAGCCACTGCCGACGGTAGCGGCAACTGGACGTTCACCCCAGCCACACCACTGCCCAATGGCACCGTGGTCAATGCGACGGCGAGCGACCCGGCTGGCAACACCAGCCCGGCAGCGACGGTCACGGTCGACTCCAGCGCGCCGGCTGCACCGGTAATCGATCCTAGTAACGGGACGACCATCAGCGGTACTGCCGAAGCGGGTGCTACCGTCACACTCACCAATGGCAGCGGCAACCCGATCGGCCAGGTCACCGCTGACGGCAGCGGCAACTGGAGCTTCACCCCTGGCTCGCCGCTGGCCAACGGCACCGTAATCATCGCCACGGCAACCGACCCGACCGGCAACACCGGTCCGCAGGCCGCCACCACGGTGGACTCGGTAGCCCCGGCGGCTCCAGTGGTCGAGCCCAGCAACGGCAGCGAAATCAGCGGCACCGCCGAGCCGGGCAGTACCATCACCCTGACCGATGGTAGCGGCAACCCCATCGGCCAAACCACCGCCGACGGCAGCGGCAACTGGAGCTACAGCCCTGGTACGCCGCTGGCCAACGGCACAGTGGTCAACGCCACGGCGACCGACCCGGCTGGGAACACCGGCCCACAGGGCACCACCACCGTGGATTCGATCGCACCTGCCGCGCCGGTGGTCAATCCGAGCAACGGCAACGTGATCAACGGTACTGCCGAGCCGAACAGCACCGTGACCCTCACCGACGGCAACGGTAATCCCATTGGCGAGGTCACCGCTGACGGTAGCGGTAACTGGACGTTCATACCCAGCACGCAACTGCCCAACGGCACCGTGGTCAACGCTACGGCGACTGATGCCGCCGGTAATACTGGTGCCCCCGGTAGCACTACCGTGGACTCGTCGCTGCCGTCGATTCCGCAGGTCGATCCGAGCAACGGCTCGGTGATCAGCGGTACCGCGGATGCGGGTAACACCATTACCCTCACCGACGGCAACGGCAACCCGATCGGCCAGGTCACCGCCGACGGCAGCGGCAACTGGTCGTTCACGCCCGGTATACCGCTGCCGGATGGCACTGTGGTCAACGCTGTGGCACGTAACCCCGGTGGGACCGATAGTGCGCCAGCGGTCATTACCGTGGACGGCGTTGCGCCGGCCGCACCGGTGGTCGAACCGAGCAACGGCACGGAAATCAGCGGTACCGCCGAAGCCGGGGCCAAGGTGATCCTCACCGACGGCAGCGGCAACCCGATCGGCGAGACTACCGCCGATGGCAGTGGTAACTGGTCGTTCACACCTGGCACGCCGCTGGCCAACGGCACGGTGATCAACGCCGTGGCCCAAGACCCGGCCGGCAATACCAGCGGGCCGGCCAGCGTCACCGTTGACGCAATCGCCCCGGCTGCACCGATCATCAACCCGAGCAACGGGGTGGTGATCAGTGGTACCGCCGAAATAGGGGCCAAGGTGATTCTCACTGACGGTAGCGGCAACCCGATTGGCGAGACGACGGCCGACGGCAGTGGCAACTGGGCCTTCACGCCTACAGTTCCGCTGGCGAACGGCACGGTGATCAATGCCGTGACCCAGGACCCGTCCGGCAATACCAGCGGGCCGACCAGCGCCACCGTTGATGCCATCGCCCCGGCCGCACCGATCATCAACCCGAGCAACGGGGTAGTGATCACTGGTACCGCTGAAGCCGGGGCCAAGGTGATCCTCACCGACGGCAGCGACAACCCCATCGGCCAGACTACCGCCGATGGCAGCGGTAACTGGACTTTCACACCTGCAACTCCGCTTGCCAACGGCACGGTGATCAATGCCGTGGCTCAGGATGCCGCCGGCAACACCAGCACTCCACAGGTCAGCACCACGGTTGATGCCGTAGCCCCAGGCCAGCCGACGATCGAGCCGAGCAATGGCACCGAGATCAGTGGTACCGCCGAAGCCGGAGCCAAGGTGATCCTCACCGATGGCAACGGCAACCCGATCGGCGAGACGACCGCCGATGGTAGCGGCAACTGGTCGTTCACACCCGGCACACCGCTGGCCAACGGCACGGTGATCAACGCCGTGGCCCAGGACCCGGCCGGCAATACCAGCGGGCCGGCCAGCGTCACCGTTGACGCAATTGCCCCGGCCGCGCCGATCGTCAATCCAAGCAACGGGGTGGTGATCACTGGTACCGCCGAAGTAGGGGTCAAGGTGATTCTCACTGACGGTAGCGGTAATCCGATCGGCGAGACGACCGCCGACGGCAGTGGCAATTGGACCTTCACGCCTGCGACTCCGCTGGCCAACGGTACAGTGATCATCGCCGTTGCCCAGGACGTGGCCGGCAATACCAGCCTGCAGGGCACCACCACGGTGGATTCAGTCGCACCTGGCCAGCCGACGATCGACCCGAGCAACGGGGCCGTGATCACTGGTAGTGCTGAGGCCGGGGCCAAGGTGATCCTCACCGACGGCAACGGCAACCCGATCGGCGAGACGACCGCCGATGGCAGTGGCAACTGGACCTTTACGCCTGGTGCGCCTCTGGCCAACGGCACGGTGATCAACGCCGTGGCTCAGGACGCCGCCGGCAACACCAGCACCCCACAGGTCAGCACCACGGTTGATGCCGTAGCCCCAGGCCAGCCGACGATCGAGCCGAGCAATGGCACCGAGATCAGTGGTACCGCCGAAGCCGGAGCCAAGGTGATCCTCACCGACGGCAACGGCAACCCGATCGGCGAGACGACCGCCGACGGCAGTGGCAACTGGACCTTTACGCCTGCAACCCCGCTGGCCAACGGCACAGTGGTCAACGCCGTGGCCCAGGACCCGGCCGGCAATGCCAGCGGGCCGAGCAGCGTCACCGTTGACGCTATCGCCCCGGGCGCGCCGACCATCGAGCCGAGCAATGGTGTGGTCCTCACGGGTACCGCTGAGCCCGGCGCCACCGTCATCCTCACCGATGGTGGCGGCAACCCGATCGGCGAGACGACCGCCGACGGCAGTGGCGACTGGAGCTTCACCCCAACCACGCCGCTGGCCAATGGCACGGTGGTCACCGCGGTGGCCCAGGACGCCGCCGGCAACAGCAGTGGCCCGGCCAGTACCACGGTCGACACGGTGGCGCCGTCGGCGCCGCTGCTGAGCATCAGTGCCGACGGTGCGCTGCTGACCGGTACCGCCGAGCCGAACAGCCAGGTGCGCCTCGTGATCGACGGCGATACCGCCAACCCGATCACGGTGAATGTCGACGGCGCCGGTAACTTCAGCCTGCCGTTGGCACCACCGCTGATCACCGGCGAGCTGATCAGCGGGGTCACCGCCGACGCTGCCGGCAACCTCAGCGGCCCGGCAACGATCAACGCGCCGGACCTGGCTCCGCCGACCATCAGCGTACCGGAGGCAGCCGATACCTGGATCAACGCTGCCGAGATCAGCGACGGCATCCAGGTCGACGTGACGATCCGCCCGACCATGCAGGTCGGCCAGGTGATCACCGTCGCGTTCGCCGGGCAGAACGGTTATGAGACGCAGGTAACGCACACCATCACTGCCGGCGACATCCTGGCCGGCAGCGTCACCGTGACCATACCCCCTGGCGATGGCATGGGGCCGTTCCCGGAGGGCGCCTCGACCGTCACCGCCGATATCAATGGCGGTATCGCGTCGAACCCGGTGCCGTTCACCGTCGACACCATTCCGCCTTCAACACCGGTGCTGTCGCTGGTGGGCAGCATCCTGACCATCTCCACCGATCCGGGCACCGAACTGACGGTCACCGTGGACGTCGGCGGGGTCACTGCCACCGCCACGGTAACTGCCGACAACAGCGGGCTGGCTTCGCTGAACCTGCTCACCGACCTGGACATAGACCTTACCCTGGACCAACTGCTCAATGCCCAAGTCTCCGTGACCGGTGAGGACCCTGCCGGCAACCCGAGCAATGTGGCGACCATCGGCGTCGGCAGCAGCATCGAGCAGCCAGTGACCATCGGTAACTTCGGCGTCGATGTCAGCCTCAACCCACTGAACCCGCGGTTCGGTTTCAGCGGCACCACCGAGCCGGACTCCAGCGTGGTGATCCGTGTCATCACCCCGGCGCTGAACGTCGAGCTGCTGCCGATCCAGGCGGACAGTTCCGGCAACTTCTCGCTGAACCTGCTGAGCCCGACCGTCCTCACCCAGTTGGGGTTGAACATCACCGATATCCTCAACCTCGGTTCGCAGATCTCGTTCAACATCGTCGCCACCGACACCAACGGCAACGACAGCTCGGCCTACGGCATCACCCTGGCCCCTAACGGGCTGTCGCTGAATATCGGCCAGATCGACGTCAACGGCACCTCGGGGGACGATGTCATGTCCGGGGCGGACGGCAGTTCGGAGCACATCAATGGAGGCGATGGCAGCGACCTGATCTTCAACGTGGGGACCGGCGATCAGGTAGTGGCAGGCGATGGCAACGACGCCATCCAGATCACCGCGACCGACTTCACCAGCATCGACGGCGGTGCGGGCTTCGACACCCTGATCCTGGCCGACGGCATCGACCTCGACTACAACGCCGTCGGCGTCGGCACGCTCTCGAACATCGAGCGTATCGACCTCGGCAAGGGCGACTCGGGGAGCGTGCTGACATTGACTGCGGCGGAGGTCGACGCCATTACCGATGGCAACAACATCCTGCAGATCACTGGCGAGAGCAACGACACCCTCAACGTGGTGGGTGCCGTGAACACAGGAACCACCCAGCAGGTCAACGGCATTACCTACGATGTCTACAACTTTGGCAGCAGTACCCTGCTGATCGAGGACAACACGGTACAGGTCGTGGTCTGATGCGCGGCCTGTCCGTGCTCAAGGGAAGGCGCCGTGGCGCGGGAGCCCTTTGGCTCCTGTGCTTCGGGCTGCCGCTGTCCGCGCCGGCCATTCCTCTCGACCAGGCGGTGCGGGCGGGGTTGGCGATCCACCCGCAGGTGCGTTCGGCGATGGCCGAAGCGGACCGTGCGGGTACCGAGGTAGAGATCGCCAAGGGTGGTTACTACCCCTCCGTCACCATGTCCGGGGGGCCGCAGGAGTTCGACGTTGGCGAGGTCGTCTACGACGTCACCGTATCGCAGATGCTGTATGACTGGGGAAGGGTGACGAGCAAGGTCGACAGCGCCAGCGCCACCCGGCGCAAACTGTCCGAGGCGGTGCTGGTGGCGCGCGACGATGCTGCACTGGATATCGTCGAGACCTACCTCGACGTGCTTGCCTCGGAGCGCCGGGTGGAAACGGTGCGCCAGCACATCCAGCGTCTGGACGGCATCCGCGAGATGACCCAGGCGCGCGGCAGCGATGGTTACGCCGACCGCAGCGAACTGGACCGCGCCAACCTCGAACTGTCGCGTGCCCAGGAACAGCTGTCGCTGGAGAAGGGCAACCTGCAGGACGCGCGCAACCAGTACGCGATCCTGGTTGGCCAGGACCCCTCCGAGCTGGTGGAGCCAGAGCCGATGTCGCTGCAGCGCTACCTGGCTGCCAGCGACGTGGCGCGGGTGATCCGTGAGTCGCCGTTGCAGCGCAAGGCGCTGGAGGACGCCAATGTCGCCGAGGCGCAAGTGCGCGAGGCCAAGGCTTCGTTGCTGCCGCAGTTGAACCTGGAGGCCTCAGCGTTGCGCCGGGAGATCGGCGGTCGTCCGGAAAGCGACTCGGTGATGTCGCTGCGCTTTCGCATGGATACCTTCCAGGGGCTTTCCAACTTCCGTCGGCCGACTGCTGCGCAACAGCGTCTGGAGTCGGCGCAATGGACGGCCGATGCGATGCAGCGTGACATCCGCCGGCAGTTGCAGACGCTGTTCGACAACGGTGACACGCTACGGTGGCGGGAACAGTCCCTGAGCCAGCAGGTGACGGAGTCGGAGCAGGTTGGCGAGCTGTACCGCGAGCAATTCGAGGTCGGCCGACGCGACGTGATCGACTTGCTCAACGTGCAGCGCGAACGCTTCGAGGCCGAGCGGCAGTTGATCAATCTGCACATAGAGCGCAAGCGTATCGAGTATCGAGCGGCCGCGCAGGTCGGGTTGTTGGGGGCATTACTGGAGAATCGGTTGAATCATGGAAGTTGAACAATCCCCGGATAATGTCGTGACCCTGAACCACGACGACCCGCTGCGCCAGGGCCTGCTGCTGCTGTGCCGGCAACTGGGCCGGCCGTTGGGCGACGCCGAACTGGTCGACGGCCTGGCAATAGAGCACGGACGCCTGCCGCTGCGCCTGGTAGCCCGCGCCCTGCGTCGCGCCGACATAACTGCCAGGGTCGCGGAGCTGCCGTTGCGGCAGATGGACGCCTACCTGCTGCCGGCCCTGCTGTTGCTCGACGATGGCCGCAGCCTGCTGCTGGTTGGCATCGAGGGTGAGCAGTACGAGGTGCTGGTGCCGCAGAGCGACGGCGGCCGTGAGTGCATGGCGCGGCCCGCTCTGGAGGCGCTTTACAGCGGCACGGCGGTGTTCGCCAAGTGCCGCTACCGCCCCGATGGGCGGGTGGGCGACTACGCCAGCGGCCTGCCGGAGCACTGGTTCTTCGGGCCGCTCAAGCGGCTCTGGCGCTCTTATGCGGAAGTCACGGCGGCGGCCCTGGTGGCCAACGTCCTGGCCGTCGCCTCGGCGCTGTTCGCCATGCAGGTTTACGACCGCGTGGTGCCCAACGCAGCCTTCGATACCCTGTGGATACTCGCCAGCGGCGTGGCCTTGGCGATCATCGTCGACGGGGTATTGCGGATCCTTCGCGGGCACCTGCTGAACGTTCTCGGCAAGCGCCTGGACCTGCAGTTGTCGAGCCTGCTGTTCGCGCGCGTGCTGAGTACCCGGATCGCCGCCAAACCGGCGTCGATGGGCGCGTTCAGCACCCAGGTGCGTGAGTTCGAGTCGGTCCGCGAGTTCTTCACTTCGTCCAGCGCCGCACTGATCAGCGACCTGCCGTTCGTGGCGATCTTCCTGTTGATCATTGCCGTGATCGGCGGCCATGTGGTCTGGGTGCCGCTGGTGGCTTGTGTGCTGATGCTGCTGCCAGGGCTGCTGACCCAGCGCCTGCTGGGGCACCTGTCGCGGCAGAACCTGCGCGAGGGGGCGCTGAAGAACAGCGTGCTGCTGGAAGCCTTCGAACACCTGGAGACGGTCAAGGCCGCGCGTGCCGAAGGCCGCTGCCAACAGCAGTGGGAGACGCTCACCGGGGAACTGGCCGGTACCGCAATGAAGACCCACGCCCTGGCCTCGACCCTCAGCTATTCGGCGAGCATCGTCCAGCAGCTGTGCTATGTCGGGGTGGTGGTGTTCGGCGTCTACCGGATAAGCGACGGCGCGATGACCGTCGGTGCCCTGGTGGCCTGTTCGATCCTGGCCTCGCGGGCCATCGCACCGCTGTCCCAGGCTGCCGCCATTCTTGGCCGCTGGCAGCACACCAAGGTGGCGCTGGAGGGCCTCGACCAGCTGATGTCCGCCGAGCAGGAGCGGCCCGCCGGCAAGCGCTTCGTGCACCGCGACCGGCTCCACGGGCATTACCGCCTGGAGGCGCTGCGCCTGGCCCACGGCGACAGCCCACCGGTGGTCGATGTGCAGGCGCTGAACATCCAGGCCGGCGAGCGGGTGGCGCTGCTCGGCGGCAACGGTGCTGGCAAGTCGACCCTGCTGCGGCTGCTCAGCGGCCTGCTCGACGCGCAATCCGGCCGGCTGTTGCTGGACGACATCGCCCTGAGCCAGCTCGACCCGGCCGACCGCCAGCGCGGCATCGGCTACTTGCCGCAGGACGTGGCGCTGTTCCACGGCAGCCTGCGCGAAAACCTCAACCTGGCCAACGCCGCGCTGGGCGACGAGGAATTGCTGGAAGCCCTCGATGGCGTGGGGCTGGGTACTTTTGTGCGCGCCCACCCGTTGGGGTTGGACATGCCGATCCAGGGCAACGCCAGTCTCTCCGGTGGCCAGCGCCAGGCGGTGGGGTTGGCCCGGGTGCTGTTGCAGGACCCACCGATCCTGCTGCTCGACGAACCGACCGCGGCATTCGACCAGAACAGCGAGAAACAGGTCATCGACTATCTGCAGAAATGGCTGGGCCGCCGTACCCTGATCATCACCACCCACAAGAAAAGCGTCTTGGCGCTGGTGGACCGTGCGGTGGTGCTGCGCAACGGCCAGGTGATCATGGACGGCCCGCTGAACCAGGTGGTGCTGGGCAATCAGGTGCAGGCGCCACAGGTCGCCGAAGGAGCCGGCCATGGCAGCTGAAAAGAGTTCTGTAGTGCTGCGCCGGCAACTGGCCGACCCCTTGCTGGCGACCACTCACCCTGTCTATCGCCCGCTGCTCTGGACCCTGCTCGGCAGCGTCTTGCTGTTCGTCGCCTGGGCCGCCTGGACGGAGCTCGATGAAGTGACGCGCGGCGATGGGCGGGTGGTGCCGTTCAGCCGCATCCAGAAGATCCAGAGCCTGGAAGGGGGCATTCTCGACCGTCTGCTGGTGCAGGAGGGCGATCTGGTGGAGGTCGGCCAGCCGCTGCTGCGCCTGGACGAGACGCGCTTTCTCACCAATTTCCAGGAGTCGGCCAACCAGGCCGGCGTGCTGCGCGCGGCCATCGCCCGGCTGGACGCCGAGGTGCTGGGCAAGGCGGCGATAGAGTTCCCGCCGGACATCGACCCGCAAGGGCCGCTGGCGCGTTCCGAGCGCGAGCTGTTCAAGTCGCGGCGGGACAAGCTGCTCGAAGGCAGCCAGGCGATCCAGAGGCAGATCAGCCTGGCCCAGAGCCAGCTCGACCTGGTCCGCCCGCTGGTGGCCAAGCGTGCGGTGAGCCAGATGGAGGCGCTGCGGCTGAGCCAGGACATCGCTACCCTCAACGGTAAGCTGACCGAGCTGAAGAGTAGCTACTTCCAGGATGCCTATACCGAACGCTCACAGCGCAAGGCCGACCTCAGTGCCCTGGAGCCGATCGTCCAGCAGCGCCAGGACCAACTGCGCCGTACCGGGATCGTTTCGCCGGTGCGTGGGCGGGTGAACACCGTGCTGATCAACACCCGTGGCGGGGTGATCCAGCCCGGCGAAGCGATCATGGAAGTGATCCCGGTGGAGGACCGCCTGCTGGTCGAGGCCAGGATCAAGCCGCGCGACGTGGCCTTCCTGGTACCGGGCATGCCGGCCAAGGTGAAGATCACTGCCTACGACTTCAGCATCTATGGTGACCTCAAGGGCACCCTGGAGCAGATCAGTGCCGACACCATCGAGGAGGACACGCCCCATGGCAAGGAGTCGTACTACCAGGTGCTGATCCGCACTGACGGCAGCCAGCTCAAGCGCGGCGAGGAGGTGCTGCCGATCATCCCCGGCATGGTTGCCGAGGTGGATATCCTCAGCGGCAAGCGCAGCGTGCTCAATTATTTGCTGCGCCCGCTGATCAAGGCCCGTCTGTACTGAGCTGGAGCGTCAGGGCATCAGTACGGATGCCAGCAGCTTGATTGCCGACGTGCGGTGATGGCCGGCACTGTAGGCCAGCACTATGTCGCGGCAGTACCTTGGTTCTTCGCTCAGAATCCGGGCGTTTGGCGATTGCTCCAGCAATGACGGCCATTGCGGTACCAAGGAAACGCCTTGCCCCAGCGACACCAGCAGGCTGATGGCTTCGAGCGCATCCAGGTCGCAAGCCACGCTTGGCGCGAGACCCAGATCGTCCAGATAGCGCTGGGTTATCAGGCCGCCCCAGGAATCGACGGCATATCGGATATAGGGCCCGGTGGCCAGCATTGCCTGCGCTTCAGCCCGGGAGGCCGCGACAGGTGCCAACAAGTACAGCGGTTCGCTGCGCAATGTGAGCGTTCTCAACGATTTTGCTGTCTTGAAGGGTGGCGCCACCAGAATTGCCGCATCCAGCTCCTGATTGATCAGCTTGTCATGAAGCAGTTTCGAGTCACCGGGTGTGATGGTGAGCTTGAGGTCGGGCGCGGAGGATGACAAATGCTCGAGTGCTGGCGGTACAAGGCCGGTGAGGGCGGTTGATATGGCGCCAATGCGCAGTTCCCCGGTCAGCGTGTCGGCGTTGAGGTCGTTCCTGAGCTGATTGGCATGCTCGACGATGCAACGTATGCGTGGAATCAATGCCAGCAGCTTTTCTGTCGGCCTTATCGCGTGTGCTTCTCTATTGAAGAGAGTGCAGCCCAAGTGTTTCTCCAGATTTCGAATGCGCAAACTTATTGCAGCGGCTGAAACATTTGCTTTCTTTGCCGCACCCGCAATGGAGCCGCATTCAACAACAGATATGAGGCTTTCCAGATTTTGAATGTCCATAAGTAATGCTTATGCTCAGACCAAGTGTCAGTTGGTGTACATGAATGCCGGGCGGTGTGAGGATAGTGGCTCCGTTCGAGGAGTACCATCATGTTGACACCCTTTCATGTTGCTTATCATGTCAAAGATATGGATGAAGCAAGAAAATTCTATAAAGAGGTTCTTGGCTGTGTCGAGGGGCGTAGCACTGATACGTGGGTAGACTTCGAGTTCTTTGGTCACCAGATATCTCTGCATGTGGGCAAGCCCTTTGAAACCAGCCGCACTGGCAAGGTCGGCCCGCACCTTGTACTGATGCCTCATATCGGGGTGATATTGCCTCTGGATCGCTGGCAAGCCTTGGCTGAACGCCTTGAAGTTCTGGGTGTGCAGTTCGAAATTCCACCGGTTGTACGTTTCGAGGGTGAGCCTGGCGAGCAGAGGACAATGTTTTTCCTGGACCCAAGTGGTAATCCGATCGAAATCAAGGGGTTCAAGAACTTGAGTGCAATCTTTGCCTCCTAGTGTTTTATAAAAGCAGAGGTCAATCCCGTGAGAATAAAAATAAATCTAATCACGCAAATTGCAATTGGTCTGGCTGTCGGTATATGCGTTGGCCTGCTATTGAATAATTTTCCCGATTACAAGGGCTGGTGGATCGAGCAAGTACTGCAACCGGCGGGTGATGCGTTCATAAAACTGATGAAAATGATCATCGTGCCGCTGGTGTTTTCCTGCATGGTGGTAGGCATAGCCGGCTCCGGCAAGCGCGCCCTGGGGTGGTTGGGAACAAAGAGCCTTGTCTATTTCTTTGCCGTGACCGGGGTCGCAATCATTTTCGGCCTGCTGGTCGGTAACGTGCTCCAGCCAGGCGCCGGTGCGGGCTTCGCCGTTTCATCGGCGAGTGAAGCAGTGCCACCGGTGCAAAATGGTTCGGCAGGGCTCGGCAAGGTACTGTTGGGCATCATTCCTGACAATGTAGTGGCGGCAATGGCAGAGGCGAAGCTGTTGTCGGTACTGTTCTTCGCCATCTTGTTCGGGGTGGCACTGTCTACGCTGGATGAACCCAGGAAACAGCCGTTGGTTGCCGTGCTGCAGACGGTGGTGGATACCATGTTCAAGGTCACTCATATGGTCATGGCCTACTCACCGATCGGCATCTTTGCCCTGATAGCTGTTACCGTGTCGACCTTCGGGATTGATTCACTGATGCCGCTGGCAAAACTGATAGCCATTACTTATGTGGCGGTACTGTTCTTTGCAATTGTCGTGCTGGGGCTTGTTGCCAGAGCTGTTGGAGAGAATATCTTTGAGATCATCAAGGCCTTCAAGGGTGAACTGATACTGGCCTTCAGCAGCGCGAGTTCCGCCACCGTCATGCCGCAATTGATGGCCAAGACCGAAGCACGGGGTGTGCCGCGAGCTATCACGTCGCTGGTGATCCCGTTGGGTTATTCATTCAATCTGGATGGCGCGTCGCTGTTTGCGGGCCTGGGTACGCTGTTTATCGCGCAGGCCTACAATATTGAACTGGCCCTGGCAGACCAGGTGATGCTGGTATTCATCATGGTATTGACGTCCAAAGGCGCTGCCGGAGTGCCCGGGTTTATGTTTGTGATTCTCACTGCAACCCTGACGGCGGCAGGTTTGCCTTTGGAAGGCGTGGCCTTGATTGCAGGGGTATATCGATTGATGGACATGCCCGTTACGGCACTGAATGTGCTCGGCAATGCGCTGGCGCCGATCGTGATTGCAAAATGGGAAAGCCGCGCTGGAACATTACCGGCTGATGTCGTGGTTACGGAGCAATCATCTCGATAGCAGATGGGCAGGCTCGTTCAGCGAGGTGTTTGGAACGGGAATTGCTTCATCCCTGAAAACCTGCCCATTCGGGGATACGGCCATGCTTCCAGAAGATCTTTATTTCATGTTTCTCTTCGCCATTGGCGTGCTGGCCCTTGATGTGGCAGCCATCATGCTCTATCGGAGTGCCAAGCCCTGACCCGGGTTTGGGGACTTCCACCCTGAACCGGGTTTTGGTCTACAGTGCTGGGACGTCTCTGGTGTAAGGAAACAGCTATGGCAAAGCGTCGATGGGCAGTTATCGCTACCTCGATCGCGCTGGCAGTGGGGCCGGCGCTCACTTATGCCGACCCGGGTAATGGTAAAGGGCAGGGCCACGGCAAGGACAAGGGCCAGCATGGTCAAGGTCACGGGGGCTCGTATGGTGGCCCGTCGATAAACCGTGGCGATGTGCTTGGCATTCTTGACGGGCACCGTGGCTACTGGAGCGCAGGGCCGGCGCTGCCCCCCGGCATTCAGAAGAACCTGGCCCGTGGCAAACCTCTACCGCCAGGTATCGCCAAGAAGCTGGATGGCAGGCTGCTGGGGCAACTCCCTCATTATGATGGCTATGAGTGGATGCAGGCGGGGGCGGACCTGATCCTGGTGGCAGTCGCTACGGGGATCATCTACGAGGTGTTGAACGGCGCACTGGATTGAAGCCTGGCGCTGGTGTCAGCCAGCGCCTTCATTCTTGTCGATCCTTGCCGCTACTATTTTCCAGAACGTTAAGTACTGAGCCTTTGTCGTCCGTCACCAGCAATTCGCTCGAGTGCGTGCCCTCTGTTTGTAGTTCGGCCAGTGGCATATCTGCATTACGAAAAATGCTGCGACCTTGTTCACCAACACTCAAGGTGATGAGTTTTCCATTCTGATAAAAGAAGTGCGTGCGGTTGGTGTTCTTTTGCATGGTGCGTGCTCCGAAGGCTATTGGCAGGGTTCACTTTCCCAGCCTTCACGCACCCAGGCTACTGGCAGAAATATCAGGTGGGCCTGTGCTGCGAGACTTTGGTTGATTGGTAAGCCAATACAACCCCCGTTAGAATGCAGCGTATCCTTGATGGCTAATTGCAAATGTCTATGTTTCGTATCTTTCTCTTCGCTGTGGTGGTCACCGGTGTTGCCGGCTGCGCAACCCCAGGCAAACCCACTGCCAGCAAACTGACTCACAAATCGCCACAGCAATACGCCGCTTGCGTACTACCCAAATGGCAAGCACTGGCGCCTCAAGCCACGCAGAAATCGATCGCCCACGGCTATCGGCTGACGGCACCCAGCCCCGTGGCATCCGATGATGTGCTGGACGTAGTCGATTCCCACGAGGGCAGCCGCGCGACTTTCTACAAGGGCAGCTTCCTGTCTGGCGACAAATTGCGCCAGGCAGCCAGGGAATGCCTGGACTGATTCAGTAACCCGATCCGCTAGACCCGCCCATGCTGGGCAGGCGGGCCCTGCGCTGAGCATTGCTCCACTCGGCGCAGGTCATGAAAGCGGTATTGTCCACTTTGCCTGTGCCGTCGAAACTTACGCTGTAGGGCTGCCGGTTGTCGGCCTTGGTCAGCATGTAGTCGAAACAGGTGCCGGGCACCACGGTGCGTTCGGTCTCCGCAGCGGGCTTGCCGCCTACCTGCATGACCTGGTCTCTGCTCATGCCGTTGGTGACTTTCGCCACCAGCGGCTGGTCGTGGTACAGCGCGGAGTTGGACGAGCAGGCAGAAAGCGCTGCCAGTGCAAGGATCAGCGCGTGAAAGGGTTTGTTCATGGCAGTGCTCCGGTAGAGGATGCCGATGAAGGCAGTGCTCCCAGCGCGAATGTGCGACGCCTGGCTCTGCGATCACACCATCAATCCGCTCGGCTTTTCATCATACGCCTGTACTGCCGCACCCGCAGTAACGTGTAGCCTTGCTCCAGCAACAAGGCGCGCAAGGGCGACGCATGCGCCTTGGGCCGGCTGCCGGCCGCCAGGCGGCGCATCTGCAATTTCACCAGGGCCATGTAGGCCAGTGCGGCAAAGGCCTTGCGCTTCCAGCGAATGGGCTGCAGTTCGGCGGTTGCCGTCGGCTCGCCGTTCTGCCAGCGCCGGGGCAGGGCAGGTTCGACTGCCAACGCCGTGGCAATCCCAGCCATGGCCACACCGCTGGCCAGCACCTGCTCGACCACCGGCAACCGCCGGATACCGCCGGTGACCATCACCGGCATCTTCGCGATAGCGGCGATTTCCCGGGCAAACTCCAGGAAGTAGGCCTCGCGAGCCAGGGTGCGCCCATCGCGGGCATCACCCTGCATCGCCGGTGCCTCATAGCTGCCGCCCGACAGCTCCACCAGGTCCACCGACAATTCATTCAGCCACAGCACTACCTGGCGCGCATCCGCCGGTTCGAAACCGCCGCGCTGGAAATCCGCCGAATTCAGTTTCACTGCCACGGCGAAACCGGGCGAAACCACCTCGCGCACGGCCTTGACCACCTCCAGCAGCAACCGCGCGCGATTTTCCAGGCTGCCACCCCAGCGATCCTGGCGCTGGTTGCTCAGTGGCGAAAGAAACTGGCTCAGCAGGTAACCGTGGGCAGCGTGGATCTGTACGCCACTGAAACCAGCTTCTTCAGCCAGCGCCGCGGTGCGGGCGAAGCGCTGGATCAACGCGCCGATCTCGGCTTCGTCCAGTGCCTTGGGCAGGGGGAACAGCTTTGACAAATCGCCCATGTCCAGGGCAATGGCCGAAGGCGCCACGGTGGGCTGGCCGAGGTTGGCCTGCATCTGCCGGCCCGGGTGGTTGATCTGCATCCAGAACTGCGCGCCGTGGGCGCGGCCGATGCGCGCCCAGTCGCGAAAACGTTGCAGTGGCTGGCTGGCATCGAGCATCACGCCACCCGGGCCGGTCATGGCGCCAGGGTCGACCATCACGTTACCGGTCAGCAACAGCCCGGCACCGCCCTTGGCCCAAGCCTGGTAAAGGCGCAGCAGCTGGTCGGAAGGGGTCTGGTCCGGGTTGGCCAGGTTTTCCTCCATCGCCGCCTTGGCGATGCGGTTGGGGATGACACTGCCATTGGGCAGGTGCAGGGGCTGGAACGGCGTCATGGCGATCTCCGGAAAGGGTTGCCACGCATCGGTTTTTGCGCACGTGGGCTAGGTTCGGGAAAAGGCTAAGGTTAAAGTCAGCTTTAAGGTCAAGAGGGGAATGCTGCCGCAATGAAAATTGGTGAACTGGCGCGACGCACGGGGCTTAGTGCATCGCGTATCCGCTTTTACGAAGCCAGCGGACTGATTGCTGCGCGGCGCCTGGGCAATGGTTACCGCGATTACCCGGAGCAGGTGGTGCGGGCGCTGGAGATCATCACCTGCGGCCAGCAGGCCGGGTTCAGCCTGGAAGAAATGCGCAAACTCACCGATGCCTCCGGGGCTGCGGCGGGTGGGCATGATTTATTGCTGGGCAGCCTCAAGCGCAAGGTGGCGGAGATCGAAGCGATGCAGCAGCGGCTGGCGCACAACCGCGCGCAGTTGCTGGCGGTTATTGCAGGCATGGAAGACAAGCCGCAGGGGATGGATTGCGAGGAGAATGCCCAGCGCCTGATTGCCGGTTGGCAGCAGGGCGAGGCCACGAACACGTGACCCCTGTAGGAGCGGCCTTGTGTCGCGATGGGCTGCGTAGCAGCCCCGGCAATCTGTGCATCAACGCAACATCCGGGGGCTGCTGCGCAGCCCATCGCGACACAAGGCCGCTCCTACAGGGATCGCACAGGCGTCTGGATTCTGGGTAAGACAGTTGCGCTCGCGATCAGCCTACATCACCGCGCTTGTTCAGCTGCTCGCACTGCACCTGCGCATCCGACCTGCTTGGATAGCTGGGCTTGAGCCGCTCCTTCGCTTGGTTGTCGTAAATGTCGAACCCCCCACAAACGGTAGCGGCGTAATAGCGGCTACCCACGCGGAACGACTCCTTTTCGATCGGCACAGCGGGAACGATAACGAATCTTGGTTGCATTTTTCGTGCCTCCCCAGGCAGAGACTTAAGTATTAGTCTGGCCATGGATAACCATCAAGGATACTCATGAATAAAACCTCGTTTTGTTGAACGGCAGGTCGACGCCCGTCCTGTCATCAAATGAAAACCCGCTGTCGTCCGATGCGAAGCACCCCGCACATCAAGGGCATACAGTCCAATCACCCAGAACTGACGCCATGCGTCCAGATCGATGATTGGAGAGACAAGCATGTCCAAAGTCGTACGTTTCCATCAGACCGGTGGCCCCGAGGTGCTGCGCTACGAGGACGCCGAGGTCGGCGAGCCCGGCCCGGGGCAGGTGCGCTTGCGCCAGGTGGCGGTGGGCCTGAACTACGCCGATACCTATTTCCGCAACGGCACCTACCCGATCCCGCTGCCCAACGGCATTGGCGTGGAAGCGGCCGGCGTGGTCGAGGCGGTGGGCGAGGGCGTGACCCAGGTGGCAGTCGGTGACCGGGTCACCTACACCGGCTTCCTCAACACCCTGGGCGCCTATTGCACCGAGCGCCTGATCCCTGCTGCCGCGCTGATCAAGCTGCCGGATACCATCGCCTTCGAAACCGCCGCCGCGATGACCATGCGCGGCCTGACCTCGGCCTATCTGCTGCGTCGGCTGCATGACTTCAAACCCGGCGACAGCGTGCTGCTGCATGCCGCTGCTGGCGGGGTCGGCCTGATCGTCGCGCAGTGGGCGCAGCTGCTGGGGCTTAACGTGATCGGCACGGTGTCCACCGAGGCCAAGGCCGAAGTGGCGCGCGCCCATGGCTGCAACCACGTCATCAACTACAGCGTCGAGGACGTTGCCACGCGCGTGCGTGAGCTGACCGACGGGGTAGGGGTGAACGTGGTGTTCGACAGCGTTGGCAAGAACACCTTCATGGGCTCGCTCGATTCGCTCAAGCGCCGCGGCCTGATGGTGTGCGTCGGCACGGCGTCAGGCACCATCCCGCCGTTCGACCCGCAGTTGCTGGCGATCAAGGGCTCGCTGCAGCTCACCCGCCCGGCACTGGCCGACTTCATCGCCGACCCGGCGGAAAAGGCCGACCTGGCCGGTGAGCTGTTCGATCACGTCGGCAGCGGGCGCATCCGTATCGAGATCAATCAGCACTACGCACTGCAGGATGCCGTCCAGGCCCACCGTGACCTGGAAGCGCGCAAGACCACCGGCTCGTCGATCTTCGTCATCTGAAGAGGGCAACAGCATGCACATCGAACAACTGACCTGCGCGATCGGTGCCGAGGTAAGTGGGGTCAACCTGGCCGACGCGATCCACGACGACGACCTGTTCGCCCAGCTTCGCGCGCAGTTGCTCCGGCACCGTGTGCTGTTCCTGCGCGACCAGCACTTCAGCCGCGCCGAACACGTGGCGTTCGCCCGCCGCTTCGGCGACCTGGAGGACCACCCGGTGGCCGGCAGCGACCCGGAGCATCCGGGCCTGGTACAGATCTACAAGCGCCCGGACCAGCCCAACGACCGCTATGAAAATGCCTGGCACACCGACGCCACCTGGCGCGAGGCCCCGCCGATGGGCTGTGTGCTGCGCTGCATCGAATGCCCGCCCGTGGGCGGCGACACGATGTGGGCGAACATGGTGCTGGCCTATGAAAACCTGCCAGGCGATGTGAAGGCCAAGATCGAAGGCCTGCGCGCCCGCCACAGCATCGAGGCGAGCTTTGGCGCCGCCATGCCGCTGGAAAAGCGCCTGGCGCTGAAGGCGCAGTTCCCCGATGCCGAGCACCCGGTTGTGCGCACCCACCCGGAAACCGGCGAGCAGGTGCTGTTCGTCAACGCCTTCACCACCCATTTCAGCAACTACCACACCCCGCAGCGGGTGCGCTTCGGCCAGGACGCCAACCCCGGCGCCAGCGACCTGCTGCGCTACCTCATCAGCCAGGCCTACCTGCCGGAGTACCAGGTGCGCTGGCGCTGGAAGCCCAACAGCGTGGCGATCTGGGACAACCGCAGCACACAGCATTACGCCGTCATGGACTACCCGCCGTGCCATCGCAAGATGGAGCGCGCCGGGATCAAGGGCAGCCCCACGTTCTGAATTCGTCGCCGTCGCTGGCGGCAACCGCACAATAACAATAGCGAGGACTACAGCATGCAATTCTTCGACGATTCGTTGCACCCGGAAAACATGGAAAAGGTGGTGATCACCGTGGCCCCCTATGGACCGGAGTGGATGCCCGAAGACTTCCCTGAAGACATTCCCCTGACCATGGACGAGCAGGTGCAGAAGGCTGTCGACTGCTACGAGGCAGGTGCCACCGTACTGCACCTGCACGTGCGCGAGCTGGACGGCAAAGGCTCCAAGCGCCTGTCCAAGTTCAACGAGCTGATCGCCGGGGTGCGCGAAGCGGTGCCGGACATGATCATCCAGGTTGGCGGATCGATTTCCTTCGCCCCGGAAAGCGAGGGCGAGGCGGCCAAGTGGCTGTCGGACGACACCCGGCACATGCTCGCCGAGCTGACGCCGCGCCCCGACCAGGTGACCGTAGCCATCAACACCACGCAGATGAACATCATGGAGTTGCTGTACCCCGAGTACCTGGAAGGCACCTCGCTGGCCAGCCCGGCGATTCATGCCGCCTACAGCGAAATGACCGTGCCGGCCGGCCCGGCCTGGGTCCGCGAGCACCTGCGCCGCCTGCAGGCCAGCAACATCCAGCCGCATTTCCAGCTGACCGGCATGCATGCCCTGGAGACGCTCGAGCGCATCGTCCGCCGTGGTGACTACATGGGCCCGCTGAACCTGACCTGGATCGGCATTGGCGGCGGTTTCGACGGCCCCAACCCGTTCAACTTCTTCAACTTCATCCACCGCGCGCCGGACGGCTGCACCCTGACCGCCGAATCGTTGCTGAAGAACGTGCTGCCGTTCAACACCATGGCCCTGGCCATGGGCTTGCACCCACGCTGCGGTAACGAAGACACCATCATCGACCAGCATGGCAAGCGCTTCACCTCGGTGCAGCAGATCCAGCAGACCGTGCGTGTGGCCCATGAGCTGGGCCGCGAGATTGCCAGCGGCAAGGAAGCACGCGCCATCTACCGCATCGGGCAGCAGTACGACAGCATCGAGCAGACCCTCGAGGCCAACGGCATGGCGCCGAATCGCCAGCCGGGTGTGAAGGGCGTGCCGCAGCGCTGACTTCACTGGCCTGCGCCGGCCTTTGTAGGAGCGGCCTTGTGTCGCGACAGGGCTGCACAGCAGCCCCGGCAATAGTTGAGTTGACGCTTCAATCGGGGGCCGCTTTGCGGCCCATCGCGACACAAGGCCGCTCCTACAGGGGGCGTGCCAATACATAAGAACAAGAAAAACCCACATCACCCCAAGGAGGCAACATGGCCACCTATCTCGCCAGTGCCGAAGATTCCGGCACCGACACCGCCCACAGCGTCCCCCGGCGCTATGCCTGGGTGGTCTTCGCCCTGACCTTTGGCCTGTTGATCTCCGACTACATGTCGCGCCAGGTGCTCAATGCGGTTTTCCCGCTGCTCAAGGGCGAATGGGCATTGAGCGACAGCCAGCTCGGCCTGCTCAGCGGTATCGTCGCGCTGATGGTCGGCCTGCTGACCTTCCCGCTGTCGCTGCTGGCCGACCGCTTCGGCCGGGTGCGCAGCCTGGTGCTGATGGCAGTACTGTGGAGCCTGGCCACACTCGGCTGCGCCCTGGCGGAAAACTACCCGCAAATGTTCATCGCGCGGTTTCTGGTCGGGGTAGGCGAGGCTGCCTACGGCAGTGTCGGCATCGCCGTGGTGGTCGCCGTGTTCCCCCGCGACATGCGCTCGACCCTGGCCGGGGCGTTCATGGCCGGTGGCATGTTCGGCTCGGTGCTGGGCATGGCCCTGGGCGGTGTACTGGCCCAGCACCTGGGCTGGCGCTGGGCATTCGCCGGCATGGCGCTGTTCGGCCTGGTGCTGGCGATGCTGTACCCGCTGATCGTCAAGGAGGCACGTATTGCGCCTCGGTGCGCGCAGCAGTCGCAAGGCAGGGCCGTTCGTCCGCTGCGCACTCTGTACAGCAGCCGTTCGGTCATCGCGGCCTACGTCGGCAGCGGGCTGCAGCTGTTCGTCGGCGGCACCGTGATCGTCTGGATGCCCAGCTACCTGAACCGCTATTACGCCATGGGCACCGACCGCGCCGGGGCAATTGCCGCAGTCATCGTGCTGTGCAGCGGTATCGGCATGATCCTCTGCGCCATGCTCTGCGACCGCCTCGGGCGGCAGCGCCCGGACCGCAAGATCAGCCTTGCCATCGCCTACTGCCTGGGCAGTTGCGCGCTGTTGTCCATCGCCTTCGCACTACCGGCCGGCACCGCCCAACTGGTACTGATCTGCCTGGGCATGATGATCGCCGCCGGCACCAACGGCCCGTCCAGTGCCATGGTCGCCAACCTCACCCACGCCTCGGTGCACGGCACAGCGTTTGCCACCCTGACCCTGGCCAACAACCTGTTGGGCCTGGCGACCGGGCCGCTGATCACCGGGCGCGTTTCCGACCTGATCGGCTTGCATGCCGCCTTCCAGCTGGTACCGCTGATGAGCATCGGCGCGGCGGCAGTGTTTTTCCTTGCCAAACGTCATTACCACCGCGACATGGAGCGTCTGCATGCACCGGCAGGCGACGCTGCCGCACCCCGGGAGTTGAAACCGTGAAACAGCTGTTGTCCGTCGAAGTGTTCTTCGATTTCGTCTGCCCCTGGTGCCTGATTGGCCAGCGACACCTGCAGGCCGCGCTCTTGCACTTGCAGCGTGAACAACCGCAAGTGCAGGTACAACTGCAATGGCGAGGTGTGCAGTTGTTGCCTGGCTTGCCAGCCAGTGGCGTGCCGTTCCATGCCTTTTATCTGCAACGCCTGGGCAGCGAGGAGGCGGTACGCGAGCGCCAGGCCCAGGTGCGCGCCGCTGCCCGTGTGGTAGGCGAGGACATCGACTTCTCGCGTATTCGCCGCATGCCCAACACCGGCAATGCCCATCGGCTGCTGCAACGGGCTGCTCAGTTGCTCGAAGCAGCGCAACTGGAAGCCTTGCTTGCACAGCTGTTCATCGCCTATTTCCACCAGGGCCGCGACCTGGGGGATAGTCGCACCTTGCTCGACATCGCCCAATGTTGCGGGCTGGATGCCGCGCAGGTGGTCGACTGCCTGCGTGACGACGGCAGCCCGTTCCTCGATGGGGCCGGGCGCGCTGGCAGTGCCGTGCCGCGTTTCCGTTTCAATCAGGGGCCGCTCGTTGCGGGTGCGCAGCCTGCCGAGGTGCTGTATGCGGCCATGACCGAAGCGCTGCAAGAGGTTGAAAGGGCATGACCCGGCGCATCGCATTGGCCCCCCATCAGGTGCCGGAACGTGACGGCCGTGTGCTGTTGGCCTGTGAAGGGCGCAGCGTGGCACTGTTCAATGTTGCCGACTCGCTCTATGCCATCGAAGACAGCTGCCCGCACCAGGGCGCGTCGTTGTGTGGCGGCCGGCTGGAAGGCCGTGTCATCCAGTGCTGCGCGCATGGCCTGCGCTTTGACCTGGCCAGCGGCTACCTGGTCAATTCCAGGGCCTTGAAGGTTGCCAGCTACCCGGTCGAGCAGCAGGGCGGGCAGTTTTACATCGTGTTTGACAGTGAGGAAGCGGGGCAATGAATACACTGGCACTTGGCGCTACCCATCAGCGTATCCGCACCCTCGCCCCGGGGGTGGTGGTCAGCCTTATCGTCGGTGCGGCCGCCAGTTTCCTCAGTGAGCATTACGCAGCGCCGGTCATGCTGTTTGCCTTGTTACTGGGGATGGCGCTGAACTTTCTCGCGGTCGATGGCCCCTGCAAAGCCGGTATCGAGTTTACCGCCCGCACGGTACTGCGCCTGGGCGTGGCGTTACTTGGCATGCGCATCACCCTGGACCAGATTGCCAGCCTGGGCTGGAAGCCCGTGGCCCTGGTCGTGACCCTGGTGGTGGTGACCATCCTGGTTTCGGTGGTGGTGGCCAAGGCGCTGGGGTTTTCACGGCTGTTCGGCATGCTCACCGGCGGTGCCACGGCCATTTGCGGTGCCTCGGCGGCGCTGGCGCTGGCAGCTGCCTTGCCCCAGCACCCGCGTAAGGAGCATGCAACGCTGTTCACCGTGATCGGCGTGTCGGCGCTGTCGACCCTGGCGATGATCCTGTACCCAATGATTGCCCAGTGGCTGCACCTGTCCCCAGCGCAAGCCGGGGTGTTCCTCGGTGCGACCATCCACGACGTGGCGCAGGTGGTGGGCGCGGGCTACAGCATGTCTACCGAGACCGGCGACATTGCCACCGTGGTCAAGCTTATGCGAGTGGCCATGCTGGTGCCGGTCATTGTCTGCGCGGCCATGATCACCCGGCGCCAGGGCCTCGAGGCCGGTGGCCAGCGGCCGCCCTTGCTGCCTTGGTTCGCGGTCGGCTTCCTGCTGCTGGCGTGCGTCAACAGCACAGGCTGGGTACCCGCCGCGGTGCAGGGCGGTATCAACGACCTGTCGCGCGGCTGCCTGGTGGTGGCGATCAGTGCCCTGGGCATGAAAACCCAACTCAAGGCGCTGGCCTCGGTCGGGGTGAAACCCATTGCGCTGATGGTGGGGGAGAGCGTGTTTCTTGTGCTTTTGGTGCTGGCGTTGATGCACTGGGGCCTTTAGAAAGTGACCGTGGGTGACAACACTCCGCGGCGCCTGCTTCGCGGGCAGGCCCGCTCCCACAGGGCCCGCGCTGGGTCGAGGGTTTGTACCATACCTGTTCTGGCCTCATCGCCGGCAAGCCAGCTCCCACAGGGATAGCGCATGGCGTGAGGTCAATACGGTCGAGGTGGGAGCTGGCTTGCCGGCGATGGGCTGCATGGCAGCCCCAATGGGCCAGCCCGCTGTGCCCGCCAACTGGCCGGCGGCATGCCGAACTGGGCGATGAACCAGCGGGTGAACGAACTGGGCATCGAATAACCCAGCATGTCGGCGATACGCCCCAGCGAATAGCCGGGGTTCTCCAGGTAGCGCATCACCAGGTCACGGCGCACGCTGTTGATCAGGTCCTTGAAGGTCAACCCGCTTTCCTCCAGGCGACGCTGCAGGGTGCGTACGTTCATGCCCTGGGTCTGTGCCACCTGTTCGATGGTGGCGCGGCCCATGGGCAGCAGCAGGTAGATGGTCTTGCGCAACTCCAGCTCCAGGGACGGCGTGCCGCCCGCCGGCAGGCTGTCCAGATAGCGCTGCGCCAGGCGCGCCATGGCCTCGTTGGCCTGCGGGCTGGCGCTGTCGAGGTCGGCGGCCGGGCAGACAATACCGTTGAATTCGCTGCCGAACACCAGCGTGCAGCCGAAAATGCGCCGGTGGGTGGCCAGGTCGGCGGGAGGCGCGTGGGTGAAGTTGGCGCTGATCGGGTGCCAGTGCGCACCCAGCAGCGCGGCGCACAGGCGCATCATCACGCCGATGGCCAGCTCGGTGGCCTGGCGGCTGCAGGGCGCGCGTTCGTTGATCACCTCCTCACGGATGACCACGGTCTTGCCGGCTTCCTCGATATGAATGGCCAGGGCGTCATTGAGCAGGTGACGGTACTGCACGATCACCTGCAGTGCATCACGCAGGGTGCGTTGGTGGCTGAGCAACAGGCTTATCTCGCCGAAGTCCGACAATTGCCGCAACTCGGCCATGCGCAGGCCGAAGCTTTCGCAGCGGGTGGCGCTGGCGGAGGCTTCCAGCAAAGCGATGACGCTGGCAACCGGAATACGCCGATTGGGGTCTTCGAGCAACGCGGCGCTGAGGCCAACCTGTGCCAACAGCGCATGGGGATTGAGGCCCAGGTGGCGGGACACCTCAAGGTAATTGGTCAAGCTGGCGGCACGGACTAGGGCAGGCATTTTTTGTTGTTATCCATGTTTTCCAGGCTAACTGCTGCTTTTTTGTAGGAGCAGCCTTGTGCTGCGAAGAGGCCGTAAAGGCCATAACAGTGATGTTCGTCGTACCGGCCTCTTCGCAGCACAAGGCTGCTCCTACAAAAAGTGAGCGGCTGATTGGTTTTATAGCCTGCGTGTCATGAATTGAAAAGCAAAGCCCCGTCATGGCCATTGTCATCAAATGAAAAGCCCCTGACGCCCAATGTGAAGCACCCGGTGGGTGGGCTGTTTACTGTGAACCTCAAGAGCTACACCGCACACGAGGTTCACCGTGGAAAAACTGCAAACCACCGCCACCGTGCTGATCGTCCCCGGCCTGCGCGACCATGTTGCCGAACACTGGCAGACCCTGCTCGCAGGCCGCCTGGCCAAGGTGCGCAGCGTGCCGCCGCTGCAGGTCGACGGCCTGAGCTGCACAGCCCGGGTCGAGGCGATCCAGCGCGAGCTGGACCAGATCCATGGTGAAGTGATTCTGGTGGCGCACAGCGCTGGCGTGCTGATGGTCGCCCACTGGGCGGCGCGCTACCGGCGGCCGATCAAGGGTGCATTGCTGGCGGCGCCGCCCGACCTGAACGCGCAATGGCCGGCCCACTACCCGAGCCCGGCCAGCCTGGCCGAGCATGGCTGGTCGCCATTGCCCCAGCAGTTGCTGCCGTTCCCCAGCATTGTCGCGGCCAGCAGCAACGACCACCTGGCCAGCTTTGCCGCAGCCAGCGCCCTGGCCCATGGCTGGGGTAGCGAACTGGTCGCACTGGGGGCCGTCGGCCACCTCAACCCGGCCTCCGGCTTCGGCCCCTGGCCGCAGGCCGAGGCCTTCATCCAGCGACTGGACCAGCCCAACCTGCAATAGCGCATGGACGCCCCAGCCACGCTCGCAAAAGACGGGCGGCGAAAAAAACAATAACAATACGTGGAGCCATCGTAATGCCAGAACACCGCATTTACCGCGCTGTGAAACCACAGCGCTGCCTGCTTGCCTGCGCCATCGGCCTGCTCACGCTGCCCGCCGCCCAGGCGTTCGAAGTCGATACCGGTAATGAAAACTGGGCCGTGCGCTTCGACAACACCGTCAAGTACAACTACGGCGTACGCACCGAAAGCGCCGACAAGCGCATGCTGGGCACGCCCAACAGCAACGACGGTGACTACAACTTCCGCAAGGCCGGCACCAACATCACCAACCGGGTCGACCTGCTGACCGAACTGGATGTGGTCTACCAAGGCAACACCGGCTTCCGCGTCAGCACCGCCAGCTGGTACGACAAGGCCTATGACAACACCGGCTCCAACAGCAACCCGTTCGTCAACGGCAACGGTGACCAGTCCGGCATCAACCCCAGCCTCAATGGCCTGCCTGGCACTGGTGTGCCGCTGGGCAGCCCGCACCTGAGCAACTACGCCCAGCGTTACTACAGCGGCCCGTCCGGTGAAGTGCTGGATGCCTTCGTGTTCTTCAGCCGTGAAGTTGGCGAGGCCTCGCAGGTCAGCGCCAAGCTGGGCCAGCACAACCTGTTCTGGGGTGAAACCCTGCTCAACCCGGTGCACTCGTTGAGCTACGGCCAGTCGGGCCTCGACCTGGCCAAGCTGGCCGCCTCGCCGGGCACCGAGGCCAAGGAGCTGTTCGTGCCGCGCAACCAGCTGTCGACCTCGTTCCTGGTCAACTCCGAACTGACCCTGGGGGCCCAGTACTTCTTCGACTGGGACGCCGCCCGCCTGCCCGAAGCCGGTACCTACTATGGCGGCTCGGATGTGGTAGGCGAGGGCGCCCAAAGCTTCCTGCTCGGCCACACCGGCACCCCGGGGCTGATCCCGGTGCGCGGCGCGCTGACCACCATCCGCCGTGGCCATGACCTCAAACCGGGCAAGAGCGGCGACTGGGGCATCATGGCCAAGTGGTCGCCGGAGTGGCTGGGCGGCACCCTCGGTTTCTACTACCGCAAGACCTCCGAGATCCTCCCGCAGGCCTGGCTCGACGCGCGCGGCATGACCGTCGCCAACGGCCCGTTCGGCAACCCGCCGGGCAGCCGCCAAGGTGCAGTCGGCAACCTGTACAACTCGCTGCAAAGCACTACCTACCAGTTCGCCTATTCCGACGACATCGACATCTATGGCCTGAGCCTGTCCAAGGATGTGGGTGGCATCAGTGTCGGCAGCGACCTGAACATCCGCCACAACATGCCGCTGGCGAGCATCCCGGCAATCGTCAGTGCCCCCGGCCAGGGTGGCCTGGGCGGCGGCTTCGGCCTGCTGCCGGCACGCCTGCCCAGCAGCGGGGTGATCTACGACGTACCCAAGGATGGCGACGGCCTGAGCGCCACCGGCGACACCTTGCACTGGACCTTGAACGGTCTGATGACCATTGGCGATACGCCGCTGTTCGATTCGGCAACCCTGCTTGGCGAGCTGTTCTACAGCAACCTGCTCAAACTCGATAGCCACAACGAGGCCTTGTACAAGGGCAAGAGCAGCTACCGCGGCATCGACAAGGCCACCCGCGACAACTGGGGCATCGCCGTCAACTTCACCCCTACCTGGTACCAGGTGCTGC
Source organism: Pseudomonas sp. s4 (assembly GCF_046764235.1). Lineage (NCBI taxonomy): Bacteria > Pseudomonadati > Pseudomonadota > Gammaproteobacteria > Pseudomonadales > Pseudomonadaceae > Pseudomonas > Pseudomonas sp. s4. Next base: position 2,781,725 of record NZ_CP177209.1, read on the forward strand.
CGGGCATGGACCTGAGCATGCCGCTGTCGGTCAACGTCGGCCTCGACGGCGTGTCGCCGGTGCAGGGCGGCGGCGCCGAGAACACTGGCAACTATGCGGTGGGCGTAAGCGCCGCGATCTACAACCAGTACTTCGTCGACCTCAAGTACGTCGACAGTTTCGGTGAGACCAAGGCCTGCAAGGACGGCCAGACCGACGGCAGCACCCCCAACGCCCTGGACGGCGAACAGGATTACACCTGCTACGGCGGCGGCTACGCCTCCTTCTCCGGCGGTGGTGCCACCACCGAGGACCGTGGCGCCCTGTACCTGACCGTCAAGACGACCTTCTGAGTCATGTTTCCTACAGCCTACACAGGAAGACAACCATCATGAATTTCGTACGTACCCTGCTGGCCTCGTGCCTGTCGCTGGCCGCCCTGAATGCTGCCCAGGCCGCCGTTTCCACTGACCAGGCCGCGCGCCTGGGCACCAGCCTGACCGCCATCGGCGCGGAAAAGGCCGGCAATGCCGATGGCTCCATCCCAGCCTACCAGGGCGGCCTGCTGACGCCGCCAGCCAGCTACCGGAGCGGCGCCAGCATGCGCCCCGACCCGTTCGCCAGCGACAAGCCGCTGCTGGTCATCGATGGCAAGAACGCCGAGCAGTACAAGGGCCAGCTGACTGCCACCACCCTGGAACTGCTCAAGCGCTACCCCAGCTACCGCGTCGATGTATACCCGACCCACCGTAGCGTGGCGCTGCCGCAAGCGGTACTGGACAACACCCGCAAGAACGCCACTGCCGCCAACAGCAAGGAGGGCGGTACGGCGGTGGACAACGTGCTGCCGGGTATCCCGTTCCCCATTCCGCAGAACGGCGCCGAGGCCATGTGGAACTTCCTGCTGCGCTATCAGGGCGTGAGCATGACTGCCAAGTACGACTCGTGGAACGTCGACGCTGCCGGCAAGCCATCGCTGTCGACCACCGGCCAGGCCAATATCAGCTACCCGATCTACGAGGACATGACCAAGCCGATCGGTGCCAAGGACACCTACTACCAGATGAAACTGGTGTACACCGGGCCCGCACGCCGTGCCGGCGAAGCGATGATGCTGCGTGATGCCGCCAACCCGCTGGTGCAGCCACGCAGCGCCTGGCAGTACCTGCCGGGCCAGCGCCGGGTCAAGCTGGCACCGAACCTCGCCTACGACACGCCCAACCCGGGCACTTCGGGTTCGGGTACCTACGATGACGTGTTCGTCTTCAACGGTGCGCTGGACCGCTACGACTGGACCTTGGTCGGCAAGCAGGAAATGTACGTGCCGTACAACACCTACCAGCTGACCTACAACACCGACGTCAAGCAGGTGATCACCCCCAACCACCTGGCGCCGCAGTTCGTGCGTTGGGAGAAGCACCGGGTGTGGGTGGTGGAAGGCAAGCTCAAGGACGGTGCGCGCCATATCTACCACAAGCGCCGCTTCTACCTCGACGAAGACAGCTGGATCGCCCTGGCCTCGGACCAGTACGACGCCCGTGGCCAGCTGTACCGCGGCTCGTTCGCCTTCCTTACCCAGAGCTATGACAAGCAGACCCCGGACGCCACGCCGTTCATGATCTACGACCTGATCGGCGGCACCTACAACCTCAATGGCGTGGTCGGTGCCTACGGCGGCATCCGCTATATCGACCCACTGTCGAAAACCCAGTGGTCGCCCGAGTCGCTGGCCGGCAACGGCATTCGCTGAACGCACGGAGCAGAGGTGGCAATGTCTGTCTTCAAACGATGCAGCGTGGTAGTTCTGGCTTTGGCCGCGCTGCAGGGCGCGGCCCAGGCTGCGCCCTTCACCGATGTGCTGGACCTGCCCGCCAGGCCCAGCGCCCTGGTCGCCAGCAGCGCCTTGCGCGATGTCATCCTGGCCGGCCAGCGCCTGGTCGCGGTGGGCCCGCGAGGGCACATCCTGTACTCCGACGATCACGGCGCGCACTGGCAGCAGGCCCAGGTGCCGGTCAGCGCCGACCTGAATGCCGTGAGCTTCGCCACGCCCGAAGTGGGCTGGGCGGTTGGCCACGATGGCGTGGTGCTGCACAGCCGCGATGGCGGCGTGCACTGGCAGAAGCAGCTGGATGGCCGGGCACTGGCCGAACAACTGCCGGGCACGGGTAGCGACAATGCCTTGCTCGACGTGTGGTTCAGCGATGCCCGCAATGGCTATGCGGTTGGCGTGTTCAACTTGCTGTTGCGCACCGTTGACGGCGGCGAGCACTGGCAGCCCTGGCTCGACCACAGCGACAACCCGCAAGGCCTGCACCTGACCAGCCTGGCCGCGGTGGGTGACGAGCTGTACATCACCGGCGAGCAAGGCCTGCTGCTGAAGCAGGACGGTGAGCGCTTCAGCCGTGTCGAGACACCCTACGCCGGCACACTGTTCGGTGCTGTCGGCAAGCCTGGCGTACTGCTGGTCTACGGCCTGCGTGGGCATGCCTACCGCAGCACCGATGGCGGCCGGCAGTGGCAACCGGTCAGCACGGGTGTGAACACCAGCCTCACCGCCGCCGGTGTCGACCGTGACGGCCAGCTATGGCTGGCCAGCCAGGCTGGCGACCTGCTGCTCAGCCGGGATGATGGCGCCAGCTTCAGCCCGGTGCCGCAAAGCGCCCGTGGCCCGGTGACCGCGCTCGCCACCGATACCGGCAACGGCCTGGTACTGGTGGGCGAGCGGGGCGTGCGCAACCAGCCCGGTAACCCCACGCTGCACCCATAACAAGAGAAGACCCTGATGGCCGCTACCCGCCAAGACACCCTGCCGGTAATCCGCAACCTCGACGATTTCGACCCACGCTCGGGCAATTGCCTGGAGCGCCTGGTGTTCAACCATCGCCTGCCGTTCCTGCTGTGCATGCTATTGGCGACCCTGGTGCTGGGCTACATGGCGCTGACCCGCCTGGAGCTGCGCCCCAGTTTCGACAAGATGCTGCCGCAGAGCCACCCCTACATCCAGAACTACCTGGAAAACCGCCCATCACTGCGTGGCCTGGGCAACGCGGTGCGGGTGGTGGTGGAGAACACCCAGGGCGACATCTTCGACCCGGGCTACCTGCAGACCCTGCGCCACATCAACGACGAGCTGTTCCTCAGCCAGGGCGTGGACCGGGCCTGGGTGAAATCGCTGTGGAGCCCGGCGGTGCGCTGGACCGAGGTGACCGAGGAGGGCTTCCAGGGTGGCCCGGTAATGCCCGACGGCTACCAGGGCGCTGCGGGTGACATCGAGCAGCTGCGGCAGAACATCGAGCGCGCCAACATCGTCGGCAGCCTGGTGGCGCGCGACTTCAAGTCGAGCATGCTGGTCGTGCCGCTGCTCGACCAGGATTCGGCTACCGGCAAAGGCCTCGACTACCACGCCTTCTCGCAGAAGCTCGAACAACTGCGCAGCCAGTACCAGGCCAGCGGCCAGTACCGCATCCATGTGATCGGCTTCGCCAAGCTGATGGGCGACCTGATCGACGGGCTGATCCAGGTGATGGCGTTCTTCGCCCTGGCGGTGCTGACCAGCCTGCTGATCATCTACTGCTACACCCGTTGCGTGCGCAGCACCCTGCTGGTGGTGCTGTGTTCGCTGACTGCGGTGGTGTGGCAGCTGGGCATCGTCGCCTGGCTGGGCTACGCCATCGATCCGTATTCGATCCTGGTGCCATTCCTGATCTTTGCCATCGGCGTATCCCACGCGGCGCAGAAGATGAACGGCATCCTTCAGGACATCGGCCGTGGCACTCACCGCCAGGTGGCAGCGCGCTATACCTTCCGCCGCCTGTTCGTGGCCGGGGTGACTGCGTTGCTGGCGGATGCGGTGGGCTTTGCCGTGCTGATGCTGATCGACATCCCGGTGATCCAGGACCTGGCGATCACCGCCAGCATCGGCGTGGCGGTGCTTATCTTCACCTCGCTGCTGCTGATGCCGGTGGCGCTGTCTTATGTTGGTGTTGGCCGCAAGGCTGCCGAGCGGGCCCTGCATATCGACGCCCGCGCAGCCCAGCACCGAGGTTTCGGCCGGCTGTGGGACCTGCTCGACCGCTTCACCGAACGCAAATGGGCCAGCGTCGCAGTGCTGGTGGCGCTGGCCCTGGGCGCCCTTGGCATCTGGGGCAGCCTGCAACTGAAAATCGGCGACCTCGACAGCGGTGCCCCCGAACTGCGCGCCGACTCCCGCTACAACCTCGACAACGCCTACATCACCCAGCACTACGCGCTGTCCAGCGACACCTTCGCGGTCATGGTCAAGACCGCGCCGGAAGGCTGCCTGCAATACCAGACGCTGGTGCTTGCCGACCGCCTGGCCTGGGAGCTGCAGCAATTGCCGGGTGTGCAGACCACCGTGTCGCTGGCCAATGCCGTGCGCCAGATCACCGCTGGCACCTATGAAGGCAACCCGCGCCTGAACAGCCTGCAGCGCAACCAGGACGTGCTCAACTACGCCGCCCAGCAGGCCTCGGTCAACGCCCCCGAGTTGTTCAACAACGACTGCTCGCTGATGCCGGTAATCGCCTACCTCAAGGACCATCGTGCCGATACCTTGGCCCAGGTTGCCGCCGTGGCCGAGCGTTTTGCCCAGGCCAACAGCAGCGCCGAACAGCAGTTCCTGCTGGCCGCCGGCAGCGCCGGCATCGAGGCTGCCACCAACGTGGTGGTCCGCGAGGCCAACCACCACATGCTGTTGCTGGTGTACCTGGCGGTCACGCTGTTCTGCCTGTTCACCTTCCGTAGCTGGCGCGCGACGCTGGTGGCGATCCTGCCGCTGATGCTCACCTCGGTGCTGTGCGAAGCGCTGATGGTAGCCATGGGCATTGGCGTCAAGGTCGCCACCTTGCCGGTGATCGCCCTGGGCGTAGGTATTGGCGTGGACTACGCGCTGTACCTGCTCAGCGTGCAACTGCACTACCAGCGCGCCGGGTTGAGCCTGGCCCAGGCCTACCAGAAAGCCGTGGCCTTCACCGGCCGGGTGGTCGGGCTGGTCGGCATTACCCTGGCGGCCGGTGTGGTCGGCTGGGCCTGGTCGCCGATCAAGTTCCAGGCCGACATGGGCCTGCTGCTGACCTTCATGTTCCTGTGGAACATGCTCGGTGCGCTGGTGTTGATCCCCGCGTTGTCGCATTTCCTCCTGCGTGGCCAGGCCGCCCCGGCGCCTGCCGAGGCCCCGGCCACGTCGCTTCCGCAAACCCAAGAAACCGAGTGTTCGCCTCATGTCTGATTACCTTCCGCCACTGCGCGACATGGATTTTCTGTTCAACGAAGTGTTCGACATCCCGGCCTGGTGGGCGCAAACGCCCGCGCTGGCCGAGCAGGTCGATGGCGACACAGCCCGGGCCGTGCTCGAACAGGCCGGCAGGCTGATTGCCGAGGTGGTAGCGCCGCTCAACCGCAGTGGCGACGAGCAGGGTTGCCGCTGGGAGGCGGGCCAGGTACACACCCCCGATGGCTTCGCAGATGCCTACCGGGCATTTGCCGCGGATGGCTGGGTGGGTGTGGCCGGTGCCCCGGAATATGGGGGCATGGGCATGCCGAAAGTGATCGGTGCCCAGCTCGAAGAAATGCTCAATGCCGCCAACCTGTCGTTCGGCCTGTACCCGATGCTCACCGCCGGGGCCTGCCTGGCGCTGCTCAACCATGCCAGCGAGCCGTTGAAGGCGCTGTACCTGCCGCCCATGTACCAAGGGCGCTGGACCGGTTCGATGTGCCTGACCGAGCCGCACGCTGGCACCGACCTGGGCCTGATTCGCACCCGCGCCGAGCCGGTTGCCGATGGCCGCTACCGCATCAGCGGGACCAAGATCTTCATCACTGGCGGTGAGCAGGACCTGACCGAGAACATCATCCACCTGGTGCTGGCGCGGCTGCCGGATGCGCCCGCCGGGCCCAAGGGCATCTCGCTGTTCCTGGTGCCCAAGGTGCTGGTTGACGCCGACGGCGTGCTGGGCGAGGCCAATGCGGTGAGTTGCGGCTCGATCGAGCACAAGATGGGCATCAAGGCCTCAGCCACCTGTGTGATGAACTTCGACGGCGCAGTCGGCTATCTGGTCGGCGAGCCGAACAAGGGCCTCAACGCGATGTTCACCATGATGAACTACGAGCGCCTTGGTGTAGGAATCCAGGGCCTGGCCCTGGGCGAACGCTCCTACCAGGGCGCCATTGCCTATGCCCGTGATCGCCAGCAGGGCCGTGCGCCGACGGGTGCCGAAGCGCCGGGGCAAGCCGCTGACCCGATCGTCGTCCACCCGGATGTGCGGCGCATGCTGCTGACCATGAAAGCGCTGAACGAAGGCGGGCGGGCCTTCTCCACCTATGTGGCACTGCAGCTGGACCTGGCCAAATACAGCGAGGCTCCGGTCGCACGCGCCCAGGCCGAGGCCAAGGTGGCAATGCTCACGCCAGTGGCCAAGGCCTTCCTCACCGACATGGGGCTGGAAACCACCGTGCACGGCCAGCAGGTGCTGGGCGGTCATGGCTATATCCGCGAATGGGGCCAGGAGCAGTTGATCCGCGACTGCCGCATCACCCAGATCTACGAAGGCACCAATGGCATCCAGGCCCTCGACCTGGTGGGGCGTAAACTGTTTGCCGATGGCGGCCAGGCCTATCGCAGCGTGTCCGACGAAATTACTGCCTTTGTCGAGACGCTGCCCGCGGCGTGCGCGGAGTTCGGCGCGCCGCTGCTGGCTGCCGTGCGCAACCTCGACGAGCTGACCGCCTGGTTGCTCGATCGGGCCCAGGGCAACCCGCGTGAGCTGGGCGCGGCGGCGGTGGAGTACCTGCAGGTGTTTGGCTACACCTTCTACGCCTACCTGTGGGCACGCATGGCCGTGGTTTGCCAGTGTCATGCAGCTCCCGAGCCGTTTCACCTGAGCAAGCTGGGCACCGCGCGTTTCTACTTTGCCCGCCTGCTGCCACGTATTCATTCGCTGAGCGCCAGCGTCAGGGCCGGTAGCGACAGCCTGTACCTGCTCGAGGCCGGGCAACTGTGAAGGCCGCCGACATGATCACCACTCGCATCATGCCTGCGGCCGAGCAGGCCTACGCCTATCCGCTGCTGATCAAGCGCCTGCTGCTGTCGGGCGTGCGCTACCAGCCCAACCAGGAAATCGTCTACGCCGACAAGCTGCGCTACACCTACACTACGCTGCTTGAACGCATCCAGCGGCTGGCCAATGTGCTGACCGCCGCCGGGGTCAAGCCTGGCGACACCGTGGCCTTGCTCGACTGGGACAGCCATCGGGCCCTTGAATGCTTCTTCGCCGTACCGATGCTGGGTGCGGTGCTGCACACGGTAAACGTACGGCTGTCCACCGATCAGGTGCGCTACACCATGAACCATGCCGAGGACCGCCTGGTACTGGTGCATGACGACTTCCTGCCGTTGATGGCGCAACTGCGCGATGACTTGCCGACGGTCGAGGGTTTCATTCGCCTCGGCGAAGGCGGCCCGGCAACGCAAGATGTGCCGTTGCTGGGTGAGTACGAAGCGCTGCTGGCGGCTGCCGAGCCACAGTTCGACTTCGCCGATTTCGACGAGCACTCGCTGGCCACGCTGTTCTACACCAGCGGTACCACCGGCAACCCCAAGGGCGTGTACTTCAGCCACCGGCAACTGGTGCTGCATACCCTGGTCGAGCAGGGCACCCTGGCTGCCTGCGGCGAGGTACCGCTGCTGCGCAGCGGCGACGTGTACATGCCCATTACGCCGATGTTCCATGTGCACGCCTGGGGCGTGCCCTATGTGGCCACGGCACTGGGCATCAAGCAGGTCTACCCGGGGCGCTACGAGCCCAACCGCCTGGTGCGCTTGTACCGCGACGAGGGCGTGACGTTCTCCCATTGCGTGCCCACGGTGCTGCAGATGATGCTCGACAGCGAAGAAGGGCGCCGCGCCGACCTGAGCGGTTGGAAGATGCTGCTGGGCGGCAGCGCCCTGACCCTGGGCCTGGCGCAGCGTGCCAGCGAGCGCGGCATCAGCGTGCATTGTGGCTACGGCATGTCGGAAAGCTGCCCGCTGCTCAGCATCACCCACCTGAGCGCTGAGCTGCTGGCACTGCCCATGGCGCAACAGTTGCCGCTGCGTATCGATGCCGGCGTGCCGATTGCCCTGGTGGACCTGCGCATCGTCGACGCTGAAGGCATTGATGTGCCCCGCGACGGAGAAAGCCTGGGTGAAATCGTGGTGCGTGCCCCGTGGCTGACCCAGGGCTATCTGCATGAACCGGAGCAGGGTGCCGCGTTGTGGCTGGGGGGCTGGATGCATACTGGCGACCTGGCCTGCATCGACCCTGCGGGTGTGGTGCGCATTCGTGACCGGATCAAGGATGTGATCAAGACCGGAGGCGAGTGGGTCAGCTCGGTGGCGCTGGAAAACCTGATCAGCCAGCACCCGGCTGTCGCTTCGGTGGCAGTGATCGGCATCCCGGACCCGCAGTGGGGTGAGCAACCCTTGGCCTTGGTGGTCCGTTGTGACGGCATGCAATTCGACCAGGCGGCATTGGCAGGGCATCTGCAGCCGTTTGTCGACAGCGGGCACCTGAACAAATGGGCGATACCGCGGCAGTTGCGTTGCGTGGAGGAGATCCCCAAGACCAGCGTTGGCAAAATCGACAAGAAGCGGATTCGCCAGGCATTTCTCTGAATGCTGGCAGGGCCCGGCTGATGGGGGCCCTGTGGGAGCGGGCATGCCCGCGAAGCAGGCGACGCGGTGGAGGGCACTCTGGTCCGGGCAATATGCCGACGCCGATGTTCCGCTTGCGTGATTGCCTGAGCAAGAAAGCGGATGCAGGCAGAACTGGGGATGCGTACAGTAGGTTGATCGCAACCTGGCAGGAGCCTGCTTATGTCCAGCGCATTCACCTTCATGCAGTCGCCCGTCGGCACCTTGACCCTGGTAGCCCGTGGCGAGTGCCTGGCAGCCGTACTCTGGGAAGAGGAGCGGGAAAACCGCGTGCGCCTTGGCGCCCTGCACCGCGATGACCAGTGCCCGGTACTGCTGGAAACCGCCCGCCAGCTCGGCGAGTACTTTGCCGGCAAACGCCAGCGCTTCGAACTGGCGCTGGATTTTGCCGGCACCGAATTCCAGCGACAGGTGTGGGCCGCGCTGTTGGCGATACCGTTCGGTGAAACCCGCAGCTACAGCGACATCGCCCGGCAGATCGGCAACCCCAGCGCGGTGCGTGCGGTAGGCGCCGCCAATGGCCGCAACCCGATCTCGATCATCGCCCCGTGCCATCGGGTGATCGGTGCTTCGGGCAGCCTCACCGGCTTTGCCGGTGGCCTGGCGGCCAAGCAGTACCTGCTGGCGCTGGAGGGCCGGCAAAGCCTGGCACTGGACCTGTAAGGCGTCAGTAGAACCAGCTGGCGACCAGGCAGACCAGCACGGCCAACGCCGAGCCGGCCATCAGGGTGTACTGCCGATGGGCACGGCGCGCATGGGGCTTGACTGCGCGCAGGTACTCGCCAGGTGTCGGCGCGTCGGGCCGGTGGCGCAAACCCTCGGCCACATCGGCCAGTTGCCCCTGGATGAGCAGACCCGTCAGGTAGTAGGTACAGGCATAGCTCAGCAACGCCAGAAACAGATAGATCATGCCGGGTGTGGGTTCAGGGGCACTGCCATGGCACTGGCGTTGGCGGTGTCCAGCACGATCAGCCCTTCGCTGTGGTCGTCCAGGCTGGCCAGCAAGCGCCCCTGGCTGTCCCACGCCGCCGAGCCGCCAGCGCCGATGAAGGTGTCGGCCGGCCCCACGCAGTTGGCCAGCAACACTGCCATGCCCAGCTCTCGAGCCACCTCGGAGTAGTGCAGGTAACCCTCGCGAATGCCTTTGGCAGTTTTAGCCACACTGACCAGGTACAGGTCGGCGCCGTGTTCCCGCGCGGCTGCCGCATGCGCCATGAACATCGATTCGTAGCAGATCGCAGGCGCTACCCGGTGCGCGCCCACCTGCAGCAGCAAGGCTTGATCGCCTGGGGTGAACCAGGGCAGTTCATCATCATGCAGGCGCCGCTTGGCATAGGCCTGGCGCGGTACACCGGGGCTGAGGATTGGCATGCCGATACGAATGCCATCAGGGGTCGGCAGTGGCAGGCCCGCTGCGACAGTGATACCAAACCGGTCGCAGGCTGCCTGCAGCGGGTCCAGCCGTGCCGAACTGACTGGCAGGGCGGCCTGGCGCGCGAGGGTTGGCTCATAGCCGGTCAGCGACAGTTCGGGAAATACCACCAGTTCGGCACCAAGGGCCGCGGCCTGTTCGATGCAGGCCAGGTGGCGTTCGAGGTTGGCTTGCACATCGCCCTTGAGCGATGCCAGTTGCACGGCGCACAACTTCATGAAAAACCCTTCCCTGGTACAGGTTGAAGGGCCGAGCATACTACCGGCACCAACGCCTGTACCAGTGAAGGGATTTTCAGGATGCCGGGTGGACGGCGAAACGCTGGCGGAACCAGTCGTCGAGCATGGCCTTTTCGGCATACAGGCGGTCGCTGCTGCTCGTGACCCGGCCCGGGCGGCTGAGGTACATCTTGTCGCTGACCCGTTCCTGCGCCTGCTGGTCGGGTTTGCCCGGTTGGCTGAGGGTGTAGCTGAGGTCGATGGTCGGCCAGGTGATTTCGCGCATGAAGCGTACATCGTAGGCCTGGCTGTGCCAGGGCTCGAAACGCCCGGCCAGGTCGATGTCGCGGATGTCGATGACCAGTTGCTGGCCAGGTTGCAGGTAGCGCTGGCCAAGCTTCTGAAGGTACTGGGTCAAGGTTTTCATCACATAGGCGTCGGCACCACGCTCGTACCCGTGGCTGTCGAGGCTGGCATCGCGGAATTTTTCCGGATGGTCGAAACGTACCTCGACCTGCGCGGCCGGGGCGCCTTGTGCCATGCTGTCCAGTGACAGCGCCATGAGCACGGCACACACGAGGGCGGTACGCATGATGCACCTCCGGGGCAGACTGCGTGTGCGTCCATTTTACCCCTGGCATGGCGGCGCCAGCAGAGGAAGATTGTAATGGCACGGTTTCGGCGTCTGATTGCCAACCTGCGGGGGCGTGACCTGGCCGTGGGCGATATCCATGGTCACTTCCAGCGCCTGCAGCAATGCCTGGATGGGGTGGGGTTCGATCCGGCCGTGGACCGCCTGTTCAGCGTGGGGGACCTGGTCGACCGTGGCCCGGACAGCGAGGCGGCGCTGGAATGGCTGGCGCAGCCCTGGTTCCATGCCGTGCAGGGTAATCACGAGGCCCTGGCAATCACCCGCGTACGCGGCGGGCGGCTCGATCTGGACATGTACCGCGCCGCCGGGGGGGGCTGGTTTCTGGACCTGCCGAAGGCTCGGCAGTTGCGTTTCGTGGAGCGATTCGAGCAGCTGCCGATTGCGATAGAGGTTGAAAGTGCGGCGGGCTTGGTAGGGCTGCTGCATGCCGACAGCCCATATGCCGACTGGACGGTGTTGAGGACCTGGCTGGAACTGGATGACGACCCGCAAGTACGGGAAGTGTGCCAATGGTCGCGGCGGCGGTTGAAGGTAGGTGATACCGAGCCCGTGCAGGGCCTGCGTGCCTTGTTGGTGGGCCACACGCCGGTACTGGAAGCCAAGCTGCTGGGCAACGTCTGGCACCTGGACACCGGGGGCTGGGCCAGTGGCCATTTCACCTTGATGGACATGCGGACCCTGCAACTGGTCAGCCCCAGGCCAGGTGAAACAACAGTGCCGTAGCCAATAGCACCAGCATGGCCCCGGAGGCCCGTTCCAGCCAGGGCAGGCTGCGGGCGAAGCGCCGCAGCACCAGCGGGTTGCCGATGGCCACGGCAACCAGCAAGTCCCACAGCAGCACGATGCTGAACATCCACAGGGCACAGGTTGCCTTCCAGGCAAAGCTGGCGCTGGCGACCATGCTTACCAGGCTGGCATAGAACAGCGCATTCTTGGGGTTGAGGATGCCGGACAGGAACCCCATGCCCAATCCACGCCACCACCCTTGGGCGGTCTGTTTGCCAGCGACTGTGCTCAGGCTGGTTTGCCCGGCATGGCGCAGGAACAGGGTGCCGATGTACAGCAGGTAGCCGGCGCCGGCCAGTTGCAGGGCGGTGAACAGCAGGCTGCCTTCCTGCAGCACCGACAAACCGGTGAAAGCCATGGCGATGAACACGCCATTGGCCAGGGCGATACCCAGGCAGGCGCCGCTCGCGACGCGCCAGCCAGCGTTGACCGAAGTGCGTGCGACCAGGAAGAAGTCCGGGCCGGGAGAGAGCAGGGCGAGGAAGTGGGCGAGGGCGATGATCAGGAACTGTTGCATTGGGGTGTGGCTGCTCTGGCGGAAAAGCCTGACTCTGCCCCTCAGCGCAAATGCCGTATTGAACAATATTGCAGGCCCCTGTAGGAGCGGCCTTGTGTCGCGAAAGGGCTGCGCAGCAGCCCCGGCAATCTGTGCGGCGGAGCTGAAAATCTGGGGCCGCTTCGCGCCCCATCGCGACACAAGGCCGCTCCTACAGAGACCGCGCGGGCCTTCAGTCTCCCCGATACTGCCCTGGTGTCACCCCCACATGGGCCTTGAACACCCGCTGGAAATGGCTTTGGTCGGCAAAACCGAGCCGATAGGCCACCTCCGCCAGGGCCTGCCCTTCACCCAACAATTGCCGCCCACGGTTGACCCGGGCATTTAGCAGGTAGGCATGCGGCGTAAACCCGGTGGCCGCGCGAAATGCGCGAATCAGCTGGTAGCGCCCAAGCCCGGCCTGCCGGGCCAGTAACGCCAGGCTCAACTGCGACGGGTCCTTGCCTTCGATGTGCGCGATCAGCCCACTCAGTTCGCTCTTCCCCAAAGCCGGCGCCGGCGCCAGCGGCGCGTGCCTGGCAAAGTCGAGATCACCCAGAAAGGCAATCAGCGCCGCATCTTTCTCTCCGTTGCTGGCGCTGGAAAACAGCAAACTGTTCAGTTCGCAGAACTGCCGATATACCTCCGGCTCCTGGCAGATACGTGCCGGCTCGCCGGGCCCGGCACCATCCAGCCCGGACTCCAGGTGCAGCTGTGCCAGCCAGTCGGCATCCACATGCAGCATCTGGTAGCTCCACGCTTGCCCGGGTTCGGGGTTGCAGGCATGTACCCGGCGGGCCGGGACCAGCACCAGAGTGCCAGGCGTCAGGCGTTGCTGGCCGTTGCCGGCACCGGTGAAATGACTGTGGCCGGCATCCACCACACCGATGGAAAACGTTGGGTGGCTGTGGGCCTTGTAGCAGGCGCGGCTATGACAGGCGCGGCGGCTTTCGACATGCGGCAGGGCCGGGTCGCGCCACAGCGCGGCATGGGAACGGGGCATCACAGGGTCCTCGATATGCCAGGCAGCTTATCAGGCGCTGCGCACCCATACAGTTTTTTCCACTGGCTGTAACTTGACCACCAGGCCAGCTACGCGCCGAAATAGGCGCCTGTTGCCAAAGGAAAACGATAATGGACCTTTCAAGCCTGCTGCTTTTCATCCCCGCCTGTTTCGCCCTGAACATGGCGCCGGGGCCGAACAACCTGCTGTCGCTGCACAATGCCAGCCGTTACGGCCTGCGTACGGCCTGCGTGGCCGGTGGCGGGCGCATCGTCGCCTTCAGCGGCATGATCGCCCTGGCGGCGATGGGCCTGGCAGTGGTGCTGCACACCAGCGAATACCTGTTCCTGGCCATCAAGTTGGCGGGGGCGGCCTACCTGTTCTATATCGCCTGGCAACTGTGGCGGGCACCGGTGGGCGAGGCCGCGGTTGCAGGTGATCAGCCGCACGGCACTTGGCGTCTGATACGCCAGGAGTTCTGGATGGCTGCTGGTAATCCGAAGGCTATCCTGATCTTCACCGCGTTCCTGCCGCAGTTCGTTTCGGTCGGCAGTACCACTCCGGTGAGCGAGCAGTTCCTTTGGTTGGGTGCGTTGTTCCTGTTGCTGGAATGGGCCGCCATCGCCATCTACGCCGGCCTGGGGGCGTACATGCAACGCTGGTTCAGCCAGCCCGGCCCACGCCGGCTGTTCAACCGGGTCAGCGCCTCATTGCTGGGCTGCGCGGGTCTCGGGCTGCTGGCTGCGCGGCGCGCTTAATCGCGGTAGAACGTCTGCACCAGGTGATAGCCGAACTTGCTCTTGATCGGCCCGTGCACCACGCGCAGGGGCTTCTTGAAGATCACCTGGTCGATGGCGCCTACCATCTGCCCGGGGCGGATTTCACCCAGGTCGCCGCCACGTTTGCCCGAAGGGCAGGTGGAGAACTTTTTTGCGAGCACGTCGAAAGCCTCGCCATTGGCGATGCGCTGCTTGAGCTTTTCGGCTTCGTCAGCGGTCTTGACCAGGATGTGGCGGGCTTGGGCTTTCATGGGGTACCTGTGCTTCTGGGGCGGAAAAAGTGGGCATTATGCCTCATAGTTTTGTGCTGAGGCGATTACGCGTCCCTTGTAGGAGCGGCCTTGTGTCGCGATGGGGCGCGAAGCGGCCCCGGCAACCTGTGCTGCGAAGCTGAAAACCTGGGGCCGCTTCGCGCCCCATCGCGACACAAGGCCGCTCCTACAGGGACGGTGACAAGGGTCAGGTTTGCAACTCCTCGCGATCCCGGAACTGCTCCAGTGCCTCGGGGTTGGCCAGGGCGTCGGTGTTCTTCACCGGCAAGCCATGCACCACATTGCGAATCGCCAACTCCACCAGCTTGCCGCTGATGGTACGCGGGATGTCATCGACCTGGGCGATCACCGCCGGTACATGGCGGGGCGTGGTGTACTGGCGGATCACCTGGCGGATGTGCTGGCGCAGGGCCTCATCCAGCTGCAGGCCGTCACGCAGGCGAACGAACAGCACCACCCGCACGTCGCCTTGCCAGTCCTGGCCGATGGCCACGCTTTCCAGCACCTGCTCGACCTTTTCCACCTGGCGGTAGATCTCCGCCGTGCCAATGCGCACGCCACCGGGGTTGAGCACGGCATCGGAGCGGCCATGAATCACCAGCCCGCCGTCGGCACGCTGTTCGGCGTAGTCGCCCTGGGCCCACACCCCCGGGAACTGGCTGAAGTAGGCGTCGTGATAGCGGCTGCCGTCCGTGTCCTTCCAGAACCCCAGCGGCATGGACGGGAAGTTGCGCGTGCACACCAGCTCGCCTTTTTCGCCCAGCACCGGCTGGCCATGCTCGTTCCATACTTCCACCGCCATGCCCAAGCCCTTGCACTGGATCTCGCCACGGCGCACTGGAAGGGTCGGGTTGCCCAGCACGAAGCAGGAGACGATATCGGTACCGCCGGACATCGACGCCAGGCACAGGTCGGCCTTGATCTTGCGGTACACGTAGTCGTAGCTGTGTGGCGACAGTGGCGAGCCGGTGGACAGTAGCAGGCGCAAGCGCGCCAGGCGGTGGCTTGCCGCAGGCTCCAGGCCCGCCTGCTCCAGTGCCGCCAGGTACTTGGCGCTGGTACCGAAGGCCTGGATATCCTCGGCGTCGATCAGGTCTAGCAGCCGCTCGGGGCCGGGATGGAAGGGCGAGCCGTCATACAGCACCAGCGTGGCGCCCACCGCCAGGCCGCTGACCAGCCAGTTCCACATCATCCAGCCGCAGGTGGTGTAGTAGAACAGTACGTCATCGGCTTTCAGGTCATTGTGCAGGCCATGTTCCTTCAGGTGCTGCAACAACACGCCGCCGGCGCGGTGGACGATGCACTTGGGTACGCCGGTGGTGCCGCTGGAATACAGGATGTACAGCGGGTGATCGAAGGGCAGCGGGGTGAAGCGGGGCTCGCCGCCGGGCTGATAGAACTCGTCCCACAGGCTGACATTGGCGGCCTGGAATTCGTCGACACGCGTTCCGCTGCGGGTGTGGGGTACCACGATCAACTGTTCCAGCCCGGGCAGCTGCGCGCACACCTGGTTGACCTTGTCCACCTGGTCGATGGCTTTGCCGGCGTACTGGTACCCGGCGCAGGCGATCAGCAGCTTGGGCTCGATCTGGCCGAAGCGGTCGATGATGCCGTGCACGCCAAACTCGGGCGAGGAGCTGGACCAGACCGCACCGAGGCTTGTGCAGGCAAGCATGGCGACAAGGGTCTGCCAGGTATTGGGCATGATGGCGGCTACGCGGTCGCCGGGGGCGATGCCGGTGGCCTTCAAGGCTGTTTGCAGGCCGGCCACCTGGGCGGCCAGCTGGGCATGGGTGAACAGCTGACGCTGGCCGTCTTCGCGCACGGCGACCAGGGCCGGGCGGTCGTCACGGCGGCGCAGCAGGTGTTCGGCGAAGTTGAGGGTGGCGTTGGCGAACCACTGGGCATCGGGCATCTGCGGCCCTTCGCTGAGCACCTGGCTTGGCGGGGTATGCCAGTGAACGTGGAAGTAGTCGGCAACGGTTTGCCAGAAGGCAGGGCGCTGCTCGATGCTCCAGCGGTGCAGCGCGTGGTAGTCGTCGAGTTGCAGGTTGTAACGCAGGTTGACCCGGCGGCGGAAGGCATCCATCCGGCTGGCCTCGATCTGCGCCGTGGAGGGGCGCCAGAGCACATCGTTCATGCCGAACCTCCTGTTGCCTGCAAGGGCCCCATCGCCGGCAAGCCAGCTCCCACAGGAACCTCACAGGTCTTGAGTGCAGTGACCAACCTGTGGGAGCCGGCTTGCCGGCGATGAAGGCACCATCAAGGCCAAAGGCTTGCGTTTTACTCTACTTTAGCCTTTTGCACGTCCTGCGACGCGGTCCACACGCGGTAGCGCACTTCGACGTCCTTGGGCACATACACCACCACCGGCAGCTTGCTGTTGTAGCGCAGCATGAAGCCTTCACCGACCACAGGCACGAAGGCCTCGGTCTTCTTGCCATCGGGGCAGGCCATCAGCGTGCTGGCCGGGCCGCTGACCTTGTCCAGGCGGTAGTAGCTGTAGCCCCAGCCTTCCAGGGTACGTTCCTCCAGGCTGCCGCCCAGGCGCTGGCGATTGCAGTCCACCTTCAGGGTCTTGCCGGCGAGGATTTCCAGTTGATAGGCCGACTCATCAGCCTGGGCCGGCAGGTGGATGACCTGCCGGGTAAAGCCTTTTTCCGCCTCGGGGTAGGGCGCGACGTCCTTCAGGCTGGCTGCCATCGCGGGTGCGACGGCAGCCAGGGTCAGGGCCAGAATCGCGGTCATCGGGGTTGGGCGCATAGGGCCTCCTTGCAGATAAACGAATGCAAGACCGCCGCCAGGCCCAGGCCGCCCGTCACTGGGCCAACCAGCCACCATCGACGTTCCAGGCGGCACCGCGAACCTGGCTACCGGCCTCGCTGCACAGGAATAGTACCAGCTCACCCAGGTGCTCGGGGGTGACGAAGGCCAGCGACGGTTGTTTTTCTGCCAGCAGATCGTGCTGCGCTTGCAGCGGATCGACACCGTTGGCAGCACGATCGTCGATCTGCTTCTGCACCAGCGGGGTTAACACCCAGCCAGGGCAGATGGCATTGCAGGTGACGTTACTGGTGGCGGTTTCCAGGCCCACCACCTTGGTCAGGCCGACCACGCCGTGCTTGGCCGCCACATAGGCCGCCTTGCCGGTAGAGCCGACCAGGCCGTGCACAGAAGCGATGTTGATGATGCGCCCCCAATTGCGCGTGCGCATGCCAGGCAGGGCCAGTCGCGTAGCGTGGAACACGGCCGACAGGTTGAGGGCGATGATCTTGTCCCAGCTTTCCAGCGGGAACTGTTCCACTGGCGCCACGTGCTGGATACCGGCGTTGTTGACCAGGATGTCGACGTCGCCGAACTCGCGCGCGGCCACGGCGAACAGCGCTTCGATCTGGGCCACGTCCGAGAGGTCGGCCGGGTGATGGACTGCCTTCACCCCGTGCCGGGCGATCTCGGCCAGCGCCGGGGCAGGGTCGCCGAAGCCGTTGAGCACGATGTTGGCGCCTGCGCGGGCCAGCACCTGGGCAATGCCCAGGCCGATGCCGCTGGTGGAACCGGTGACGAGTGCGGTCTTGCCTTTGAGGGTCATGCAAAGCTCCTTAGACGATGCCGGTGGCGTAGAACGTGGCGATGACCACGAACACCGCCAGGGTCTTGATCAGGGTAATACCGAAAATGTCCTTGTAGGCCTCGCGGTGGGTCAGCCCGGTCACGGCCAGCAGGGTGATGACCGCACCGTTGTGCGGCAGGGTGTCCATGCCACCGCTGGCCATGGCGGCCACGCGGTGCAGTACTTCGAGCGGGATGTTGGCGGCATTGGCGGCGGCGATGAAGGCGTCGCCCATGGCCGCCAGGGCGATGCTCATGCCGCCCGAGGCAGAGCCGGTGATGCCGGCCAGCAAGGTCACGGTAATCGCTTCGTTGACCAGTGGGTTGGGGATACCGCGCAAGGCGTCGGCCAATACCAGGAAGCCCGGCAGCGAGGCGATCACCGCGCCAAAGCCGTATTCCGAGGCGGTGTTCATGGCCGCCAGCAAGGCACCGCCCACGGCGCTTTTGGTGCCTTCGGCCAGGCGGGCACGGATGGCGCCGAAGGCACACACCAGCACCATCAGGATGCCCACCAGCAACGCTGCCTGCACCGCCCAGATGGCAGTGAGCTTGGCCACATCGCTTTGCACCGGTGCGCTCATGCCGGGCAGTTGCAGGCTGTGACTGGGGCCGTACCACTGCGGGATCCAGTGGGTGAACAGCAGGTTCATCACCCCCACCAGCAGCAGCGGTGACAGAGCCAGCCAGGGGTTGGGCAGTGCCAGGTCGGCAGCGGTCTCCGGTTCGTTGCGCAAGTCGCTGCCATAGCCTTCACCGGCGCGCTGGGCCTTGTTGCGCTGGCGCTGCAGGTAGGCCATGCCGGCGCAGAACACGAACAATGTGCCGATCAGGCCCAGCCATGGCGCTGCCCAGGCGGTGGTGTTGAAGAAGGTGCTGGGGATGATGTTCTGGATCTGCGGGGTGCCGGGCAGGGCATCCATGGTGAACGAGAACGCGCCCAGGGCGATGGTTGCCGGGATCAGGCGCTTGGGGATATTGCTCTGGCGGAACATCTCGGCGGCGAACGGGTACACCGCGAACACCACCACGAACAGCGAAACGCCGCCATAGGTGAGCAGCGCGCAGACCAGCACGATCACCAGCATCGCCTGGCGGGTGCCGAGCACGCGGATGGCGGCGGCGACGATCGAGCGCGAGAAACCGGACAGCTCGATCAGCTTGCCGAACACGGCGCCCAGCAGGAACACCGGGAAGTAGAGCTTGATGAAGCCGACCATTTTCTCCATGAATACCCCGGTGAATGCGGGGGCCACGGCGGACGGGTCGGTGAGCAGTACCGCACCGAGGGCGGCGATGGGGGCGAAGAGGATTACGCTGTAGCCGCGGTAGGCAGCCAGCATCAGCAGGGCCAGAGCGGCTAGGGCGATGAGCACGGTCATCGGGGTGGGTCTCCTGGGTGAGTCTTGTTTTTATCGGTGAGCAGGAGATAGCGGGAATCGTGCCAGTTTTTAACTCATTGATTTATATGGGTATTTTGTTTTCTTCTGAATTTTTGTCTCTGTCTTGAGATTTTGGGGCCGCTTTGCGGCCCATCGCGACACAAGGCCGCTCCTACATGTGCACCGCAATCTCCTGTAGGAGCGGCCTTGTGTCGCGATCGAGGGCAAAGCCCTCGCGACAGTCTCGAAATGGAAACAAAAGTCTCCAGTCAGAGACCGAGCGCTACCATCTTCTTATACAGCGTTGACCGCCCCAGTCCTAACGCCGACGCAGCTTCCGGCACATTTCCCCCATGTTCGGCCAGTGCCCCGACAATCAGCTCGCGCTCAAATGCCTCACAGGCCTCACGGTAAGTCTGCCGCATAGGTTCACCCGCCACCGGGCTCAACGGCCCCAATGCCGCCCGAAGATCCGCCACCCCCAGCCGCGGCTGATCCGCCAGCAGCGTGGCCCGCTCCAGCACATTGCGCAGCTCGCGAATGTTCCCCGGCCATGCATGCCGCGCCAGTAGCTGCTGCGCTTCGGCCTCGAGCTCATACTGGCTGCCCAGTTCGCCCAGGATGGCCTCGCACAGCGCCGGCAGGTCCTCCAGCCGTTGCCGCAGTGGTGGCACCTCGATCGGCAGCACATTCAGCCGGTAATACAGATCGGCGCGGAATGCCCCGCGGGCGATGGCGGCCTGCAGGTCGATGGAAGTGGCGGCAATGATGCGCACATCACTGCGCAGCATCTGATTCGAGCCTACCGGCTCGTACTCCTTCTCCTGCAACACCCGCAGCAGCTTGCTCTGCAGGGCCAGCGGCATGTCGCCGATCTCGTCGAGGAACAGCGTGCCGCCTTCGGCCAGTTGCAGCTTGCCGCTGCGGCCCTTGCGGTCGGCGCCGGTAAAGGCGCCGGGGGCGGTACCGAAGAATTCGGCTTCCAGCAGCGTCTCGGGGATCGCCGCACTGTTGATGCTGACAAACGCCTTGTGCGCCCGCGCCGACGCCGCATGGATGGCATGGGCCAACAGTTCCTTGCCGGTGCCGGTTTCGCCCAGCAGCAACACCGGCGAATCACTGCTTGCGCCACGCCGGGCGCGGCGCTTGGCCTCCAGGCTGGCGGCGCTGCTGCCGACGAACTGGGCGAAGCTGTACTTGGCCTGGCGAGCGCGCAACTGCGAGCGGGTCGAGGCCAGTTCCTGCTGCATGCTGGAATAGCGTTTGAGCAGCGGCGACAGGCTGCGCAACTCGTCGAACAGGGCAAAGCCGATGGCACCGATTAGCGCGCCCTGGTCGTCGTGGATGGGCAGGCGCATAACCACCAGCGGCTCGTTCGGGGTGTCGAGCATGTCCAGCAGGATTGGCCGGCCATTATTCACCACCTCGCGCATCAGGCTGCCCGGGATCACCGCCTCGCAGGGTTGGCCAATAGCGCTTGCCGCGTCGGCCAGGCCAAAACGCCGGGCGTAGCGTTCGTTCATCCAGACGATGCGCGCCTGGCGGTCGACGATTACCGTGCCTTCGCTGGACTGTTCGATGATTTCGAACAGCGAGCGGATCGCCAGTTGTCGTACCTGGGGGTAATCCTTGAGGCTGTCGCTGTCGTGCATGGGGCTCCCCTTTGAGTAACAAGGGAGTATGCCTTGTTCCCCTTGTCATTAGAATGGTGCGTGGCACTAGTAAAACTGCCAGTTTTAATTGTCGCGTAAAAAATATATGTTGGGGTAGTGCGGCCAGATATCAAGTGAAGGAAATGCATACTCGCCGATTTTACAAAATTGATAAAATGATTACCGTTTTAGTAGCGGGAGAATCAGTCTCGCTATTTCAGGTGAAGGCTGCATGCTTGGCAACGTTGTCCGGCAAGAAGTGTACGATGGTAGTTAGTGATGCGAAGCACACGGGATTGGCGTTTCTGTGTAATCGCACGCTTGATATTCATACGTATTTACCCTTCGGGTATTCTGCCCAGGCGCTTATCCATCCGTTGAGGCCTGGATATAATGGAGAATGGTTGTGTTCAGCTTCAGGCGGGTATCTGTTAGGGAATGGTCATCGCGTATTCAAGCCACAACGCATGGGTTTCGAATCGCCAGACGCATTAAGCCCCTTTGGGGCCGGAGGTATTAACGCTTACACTTATTGCCAAGGCGACCCTTTAAACTATGTGGACCCGTCCGGACAGTTCAGGATTGGCCGGCTAAAATTTTCTAATCTCTTCAGGTGGCCATTCAGAAAACGTGTGCGAGTCAGCGATCGTCAAGTGAGCAAGGGCGTCGCGGCTGTTACGAAAGCGCTGGTGGGTGGCTCAGAGCAGCAAAAAGCATCGCTGCGAAAACTCAGTGAGGATCGCCGTGCTTTTAATGAGCTCTCAAATGAAGTATTAGCGCTCGGTTCGACTGCCTTTGGCATCTCATGGCGTGGCTCTGATTATCGTGGCATCATTACGGATATTGTTGTTGAGCCGTTTTATTGGCAGCAAAGAAAATTTTCGTATGCACATCAAATTAGTCTGCTGGAGGATCGAAAGGCCTTCCTAACAGCATTTGTGGGGGCTGGGCCGGATCAAGACCTGGCGGCGGCAAAAACTGAGTGCAACACCTGACCTTTCCGGTACGGTGCTGCCCCTATGTCTTATTCCGAACTCAGCGTTGAAGAACGCGCCACCATTCAAATCGGTCGTACCCAAGGCTTCAGCCTGCGCAGGATTGCCTGCTTGATCAACCGATCCCCTTCGACCATCAGCCGTGAGCTGCGCCGTAACCGAGGTGCTTGCGGTGGCTACTCGGCCCGCCTGGCCCAGCAGCAAATGCAGGCCCGCCGCCAACGCTGTCGACCGAAACGAAAGCTCTTGCCGAGTAGTGAGCGCTTCCAGTTGGTGGCCCATATGCTGCGCGAGCGTTTGTCTCCCGAGCAGATTGCCGGCAAGCTGCGCAGCATGAACATTCCCAGCCTCAGAGAAGCCTACGTCTGTCGCGAGACGATCTACAACGCGATCTATGCCCTGCCAGTGGGTGAGCTGCGTAAGGAGCTGATCATCTGTCTGCGCCAAGGCAAGACGACGCGCCGACCGCGCTCTGGTGGCGTGGATCGGCGCGGCCAGATCCCCGAGATGGTCAGTATTCATGTGCGCCCGCCGGAGATTGAAGACAGGCTGATGCCGGGGCATTGGGAAGGCGACCTCATCAAGGGCAAGGCCAACGCCTCGTGTGTAGGCACGCTGGTGGAGCGAACCAGTGGCTACCTGATGCTGGTAAAGATGAACGACGCGACGGCGACCTCGGCGATGGAAGGCTTCAGTGCAGCGCTCAATGGCATGCCGCTGGCGATGCGCAAGAGCATGACCTACGACCAGGGCCGAGAAATGGCGCGGCATGCTGAAATCACCCAGCAGACCGGGGTGGCAATTTACTTCTGCGACCCGCACAGCCCCTGGCAGCGCGGCAGCAACGAAAACATCAACGGCCTGATTCGCCAGTACTTGCCCAAGGGCACAGACCTGTCGGTACATAGCCAGGAGGAGCTGGACGCCATTGCCTTGCAACTGAATATGCGTCCCCGTAAGCGCTTCGATTTCAAATGTCCGATCGAAATGATGAGTGAGGTGATGCAAAAGGCCATGGCTATGCGGCACGATGCGCCCACTTCAATCCAATAACCGTGTTGCACTCAGCTTCTGCAACCGCCCCTTATTCCTTTGGCACAAGCTGTAAGTGCCAGTCAGGCGTTGATCAGGTCCGGGGGTCAAAGGCCTCCCGCAAGGCATCCCCAATAAAAACCAGCAGCGACAGAATCACCGCCAGGGCAAAGAACGCGGTAAAGCCCAGCCACGGCGCCTCCAGGTGCTGTTTGCCCTGGGTCACCAGCTCTCCCAGCGAAGCACTCCCGGCCGGCATGCCGAACCCGAGAAAATCCAGCGCAGTCAGGGTGGTGATCGCCCCGGTCAGCATGAACGGCACATAGGTCAGCGTTGCGTTCATGGCATTGGGCAGGATGTGCCGCAGCATTACCTGGCTGTCTGGCAACCCCAGCGCCCTTGCGGCCTTCACGTACTCCAGGTTGCGACCGCGCAGGAACTCGGCGCGCACCACATCGACCAGGGTCAGCCAGGAGAACAGCGCCATGATCCCCAGCAGCCACCAGAAGTCCGGCTCGACGAACCCGCTGAGGATGATCAGCAGGTACAGCACCGGCAACCCCGACCACACCTCCAGCAGGCGCTGGCCGACCAGGTCGATCCAACCACCGTGGTAGCCCTGCAGGGCTCCGGCCGCCACCCCGATCAGCACGCTGACCACGGTCAGGGCGAAGGCGAACAGCAAGGATACCCGCGTGCCATACAGCACCCGGGCCAGCACGTCGCGGCCCTGGTCGTCGGTACCCAGCCAGTTGCTTGCGCTCGGCGGGCTGGGGGTGGGCACCTGCAGGTCGTAGTTGGGGGTATCGGCGCTGAACGGGATGGGGGCGAACAGCATCCAGCCACCTTGCTGCTCGATCAACTGGCGTACATAGGCGCTGCGGTAGTCTGGCTGGAACGGCAGCTGGCCGCCGAACTGCTGCTCGGTGTAACGCTTGAGCGCCGGCACGTACAGGTCGCCCTTGTAGCCCAGCAGCAGCGGTTTGTCGTTGGCCACCAGCTCGGCGCACAAGCTCAGCAGCAGAAGTGCGGTGAACAGCCACAGCGAAACCCAGCCGAGGCGGTTGCGGCGAAAGCGTTGCAGGCGACGACGCGAGATCGGTGAAAGCATCAGTATGCCCTCGCGTCGAAGTCGATACGCGGGTCGAGCAGGGTGTAAGACAGGTCACCGATCAGGCGGATCAGCAGGCCCGCCAGGGTGAAGATGAACAGCGTGCCGAACACCACCGGGTAATCGCGCGACACGGCCGCTTCGTAACTCATGCGGCCAAGGCCATCGAGCGAGAAGATCACCTCGATCAGCAACGAGCCGGCGAAAAACACCGTGATCAACGCCTGCGGCAACCCCGCCACCACCAACAGCATGGCATTGCGCAGCACGTGGCCATACAGCACCCGGCGTTCGCTCAGGCCCTTGGCGCGGGCGGTAACCACGTATTGCCGGGAAATCTCGTCGAGGAAGGCGTTCTTGGTCAGCAGCGTCAGGGTGGCGAAGCCGCCGATCACCAGGGCGCCGACCGGCAGCACCAGGTGCCAGAAGTAGTCGGCGACCTTGCCAAGCAGGCTGAGCTCGTCGAAGTTGTCCGAGACCAAGCCACGCACCGGGAACCAGCTCAGCGAGGTGCCGCCGGCGAACAGCACGATCAGCAACAGGGCGAACAGGAACGAGGGCAGGGCATAGCCGACCACGATCAGTGCACTGCTCCAGGCATCGAAGCGGCTGCCATGGCGCACCGCCTTGCGGATGCCCAGCGGGATCGACACCAGGTAGGTGATCAGCGTGGCCCAGAAGCCCAGCGACAGGGTTACCGGCAACTTGTCGAGGATCAGGTCGGTGACCTTGGCGCCGCGGAAGAAGCTGTTGCCGAAGTCCAGCCGGGCGTACTGGCCCAGCATCAGCCACAGGCGCTCGGGGGCGGACTTGTCGAAGCCGTACTGACGTTTGATCTCCTCGATCAGTTTCGGGTCCAGGCCACGGGTGGCACGTGACTCGCCGTGCACCACCTCGGCCCGGGCACCGGGAGCGCCACCGCCGATACCTTGCAGGCGTGCCACCGCCTGCTCCACCGGGCCTCCCGGTGCGGCCTGGACGATCAGGAAGTTGACCAACAGGATCGCCAGCAGGGTCGGGACGATCAGCAGCAGACGGCGCAGTAGGTAAGTGGTCATGGCGAGGATTTCCGGCGTTCGGCCATTTGCGCGTTGGTCAGCGCGGCAGGGCTGACTTCCCACCAGGTGTCCAGGCCTTCGTCATAGGCAGCCTGGACCTTGGGCAGGCCGAAGCGGTTCCACCAGACAGTGGAGCTGCCCGGTGGGTAGTAGTTGGGGATCCAGTAGTAGTTCCATTGCAGCACCCGGTCCAGGGCATGGGCGTGGTACAGCATGTCGGCCTGGGTGTCGGCGCGCACCAGGCCGTCGATCAGGCGGTCCACGGCAGGGTCCTGCAGCACCATCAGGTTGTTCGACCCAGGATCGCGGGCTGCTGCCGAGCCGAAATAGTTGTACAGCTCGGCGCCAGGCGACAGGGTGACCGGGTAGCCGGTAACGATCATGTCGTAGTCACGTGCCATCAGGCGGTTGACGTACTGGGCCGAATCGACGTTGCGGATGTCCAGGGTCACGCCAATCTGGGCCAGGTTGCGCTTCCAAGGCAGCAGCAGGCGCTCCATGCCTGCCTGGCCGTTGAGGAAGGTAAACGCCAGCGGCGTGCCCTGGCTGTTCACCAGGCGGTCGCCTTCGGGGCGCCAGCCGGCTTGTTCGAGCAGCGCCAGTGCCTGCAGCTGCTGCTTGCGGATGATCCCCGAACCATCGGTGACCGGGGCGGTGAACACGGTGCTGAAGACTTCGTCCGGCACCTTGCCGCGCAACGGTTCGAGCAGTTTCAACTCGCCGGCATCCGGCAGTTGGCGGGCGGCCAGCGGGGTATTGGAGAACACGCTCTGCTGGCGGATGTACATGTTGCGCATCATCTGCCGGTTGCTCCACTCGTAGTCCCACAGCATGCCCAGCGCCTGGCGCACGCGACGGTCCTTGAACGGCGGCCGGTCGAGGTTGAACACGAAGCCTTGGGCCACCTGCGGTTTGGCCGGGCCCAGGTGGGCGCGCTGCAGGCGGCCGTCGTCCAGTTGCGCGCCGTTGTAGCCCAGGGTGTAGGCGGTGGCGGAGAACTCGCGGTTGTAGTCGTAGCCGCCGCCTTTGAGCACCTGCCGCGCCACTTCGGTATCACCGAAGTACTCGATGCGCAGCTTGTCGAAATTGTAGCGGCCACGGCTGACCGGCAGATCGCGCGCCCACCAGTTGGCGTCGCGCTGGAAGGTGATGCTGCGGCCGTTGTCGATGCTCCCGATACGGTACGGCCCGCTGCCGACCGGCTTGTCGAAGCCGGCGCCGTTGGCAAAATCGCGCTGCTGCCAGTCGTGTTCGGGTAGTACCGGCAAGCTGGCGAGGTCGAGTGGCAGGGTGCGGCCGTGGTCAGGCTTGAAGTCGAAGCGCACGCTGTGTGGGCTTTCCACCACGACGGCGGCAACATCGGCGAACTGGGTGCGATACCTCAGGCTGCCCTTGCTCATCAGCAGCTCGAAGGTAAAGCGTACGTCTTCGGCGCGCACCGGCTTGCCATCGGCGAAGGTGGCGCGCGGGTCGATCTCGAAACGCAGCCAGGCATCCTCCGGGCCGCGCTCCATGCGCCGGGCGATCAGGCCGTAGACGGTGTAGGGTTCATCGAACGAGCGCACGGCCAGTGGCGCGTACAGCAGGCCATCGACCTCGCTGACACCGATGCCTTTGTCGATGTACGGCAGGATATGGTCGAACTGGCCGATCTCGATGGCCGAGCGGCGCAGGATGCCGCCTTTGGGGGCGTCGGGGTTGACGTAGTCGAAATGCTGGAAGCTGGCGTTGTAGCGCGGGGCTTCGCCGTAGACGGTGAGGGCGTGGGTGGAGCCGGCGTGGGCGTTGAAAGCCAGGCAAAGCAGGAACAGGCACCACAATCTCTGTAGGAGCGGGCGTGCCCGCGAATGCGTCAGCTCAGGCAACGAGGCTGCATGCTCGGACGCATTCGCGGGCACGCCCGCTCCCACAGGGGATCTCATCACCTGAACAGGTGAATCAGTCCTGGCGGCTGGTCACTTCCAGCAGGTGGTAGCCGAACTGGGTCTTCACCGGGCCTTGCACGGTATTGATCGGGGCGCTGAACACCACGGTGTCGAACTCCTTGACCATCTGGCCCGGGCCGAACGAGCCCAGGTCACCGCCCTGGCGGCTGGACGGGCAGGTGGAGTTGGCTTTGGCGATTTCAGCGAAGTCGGCGCCTGCTTCGATCTGGGCTTTCAGTTCGTTGCATTTATCGATGCTGCTGACCAGGATGTGGCGGGCGGTTGCACGGGCCATGGGTACTGCTCCTTGGGGTAAAAAAGGCAAGCCTAGCGTACTTGTCCAGGGTATGTCTCGCCAGGCTTGCGTCCCGCTGCCTAGAGTTTTTGTGCCGCCTCGCGCAACAGGGTTTCGGTCGAGGCCCAACCCAGGCAACCGTCGGTGATCGACACGCCGTATTTCAGCGCGCCCTTGCCCAGCGCCTGGCAGCCGTCGAACAGGTGCCCTTCGATCATCACGCCGACGATCGAGCGGTCGCCGGCCAGGCGCTGCGCCAGCACATCGTTGAAAACCGCCGGCTGACGCGCCGGGTCCTTGCCGCTGTTGGCATGGCTGCAATCGACCATGATCCGCGCCTGCAGCCCGGCCTTGGCCAGCGCCTGGCGGGCCATGGCGATGCTGTTGGCGTCGAAGTTCGGGCCCTTGTGGCCGCCGCGCAGCACCAGGTGGGTGTCCGGGTTGCCCAAGGTCTCGATGATGGCCGGGTAGCCCTGCGCATCCATGCCGAAGTGGCGGTGCGGGTGGGCGGCACTGCGCATGGCGTCGCTGGCGATGGCGATGCCGCCGTCGGTGCCGTTCTTGAAGCCGACCGGCAGCTCCAAGCCACTGACCATTTCGCGGTGGATCTGCGACTCGGTGGTGCGCGCGCCAATCGCGGCCCAGGCCAGAAGGTCATCGAAGTAGCCGGCGGCCATTGGCTGCAGCAGTTCGGTGGCGACCGGCAGGCCGCGTTCGATCATGTTCAGCATCAGCCCGCGGGACAGCGCGATGCCGGCGTGCATGTCGTCGCTGCCATCGAGGTGCGGGTCGTAGGCCAGGCCTTTCCAGCCGACCGTGGTGCGGGGTTTTTCGACGTAGGCGCGCATCACCAGCAGCAGCTTGTCGTCGACTTCGCGGCTGAGGGCTGCCAGGCGGTCGGCGTATTCCAGGGCCGAGCGCGGGTCGTGGATCGAGCACGGGCCAACGATCACCAGCAGGCGCTGGTCGCGGCCTTCGAGGATGTCGCGAATGGCCTGGCGGTGGGCATGGACTTGCTGGGTAAGTTCGCTGGACAGCGGCATTTGCTGCTTGAGCAGGTGCGGGCTGGGCAGGCGCTGGCTGACGGTGGTGTTGGCTGCTTGCGGCTGGGTCAGGGCGAGGCTGGAGGCGTGCATGGCGTTTTTTCCCTGGGCGGACGGCGGGTTCTGGCCCGCGTCGTCGGCCCTATCGAGGTGTTCGACAAATCGTTGAATTCGTATTGGCTGCTGCATTGCCACCTGTGGAAGACCGAACGGAGGCGGCAGGCTGGCCCGAACGGGATTGGCTAAATCGCCAGGCGTAGGTGTTTGCGTAGTAATAAGTGGCGTAGTTCATGAATCTGTCCTCAATGTGAATCGGTGTTGTTCAAAGGCCTGAAAAGCAAAACCCCCGGTCGGGGAGCCGACCGGGGGTTTGAGTATTCTCATGTTCGGCGGCCCCTCGAAGGTGGGCGCCGTGTGGGTATCGGCGCCTAATGGCTAAACCAATACCCAAAGTAATAGCTGGCAGGTGCCACGCAGCCGGCAACGGCCAGCACAGGGCGCAGGGTGCGGCCGGTGTGGTTGGCGTGGTTGCGGGTGTGTTTCGGCATGTTGCTCTCCAGTGAATGAGCCCGAGCTTACTTCAGTTCGGCTGGGCCATTCAATGGATAAATGCTATGGGGGTGTTTAATTGTTCCGGTACGGCCAGGCTCAGTGGCCATAGCGCCCGACCAGGCTCTGCGCCCCCAGCGCGTGGCCTTGCAGCAGTTGCAGCAGGCCGCTGCGGTCCAGGCCTTCGGGCAGGGTACCCAGTGGCAGGTCGGTGGCGATCAGCGTCAGCGCGTAGTGGTGCGGGTTGTCGCCGGCGGGTGGGCAGGGGCCGCGGTAGCTGAGCGTGCCCCGAGAGTTGCGCCCTACGGTCACGCCTTGCCCGGTCAGCCCGGCGACGCCTTCCTTCAGCCCATCCTGGGCCGGGTCGATGTTGTAGGCGATCCAGTGGACCACGCCAATACCCTTGCCGCCGTCCGGATCGAACATGATCAGTGCCAGCGACTGAGTGCCTGCGGGGAGGTTGTCCCAGCTCAGTTGCGGGGTGCGCTCTTCGCCAGCACCACAGGCCGGGTCCGGGCCAACCTGCTGCAAGGCGATCACGCCGCCATCGGTGAACGACGATGAGCTGATCGACAGCGCGCCCTGGCTGCCAGCGACGGCCAAGGCGCTGCACGGCAGCAGGGCGGCGAGCAGCCAGGGTTTGAGGTTCATGGTGAATCCTTGGCAGGGCGTTCCGGCGCAGTGTAGCCCAGGCCGGCCTCAATGGCTGTCCTGGTCCTCGGCGGTGCCACCGGTGTGCCCGGCGCCGGAGCCGGTTGCTTCGCCGGTGCTGTTGGAGCCGCCAGCGGCGCCGTCGGCGGCATCGCTGTTGCTGCCGGTGTCGCTGCTGTCATTGGTTTCGCTGCTGCCTGGGCTGTTGACGCTGCTGTCTTCACCGGCGGTCTTGCCACCGTACTGGTCGGTTTGCGGGCGGCTGTCGGTGTCTGTGTCGGTGGCGGCGAAGCTGGTGCCAGTGACGCTGACCAGGGCGAGGGCAAGGCACAGTGAAAGTGGGCGAATGCGGATCATGGAACCTCTCCTTTACGGATGATCTGTCATTCGTTGGGCTGGGGGCGGGGAGTGGGGTGCCGTCTGGGCGACGGATGGTCATTGTTGCGGGCTGCTGTGCAGCCCGCTCGATTGCAAGGGGGCCGCGCAGGCCCCGAGGAAGGCGATCAGCGGCAGTTGCCCGCCTTGCGATAACCCGCCGCCTGCGCCTCACCCTCTGTGGCGAAGGTGACCTGGTTCTTCGCGGTAACCTGGGTATAGCCTGGGCAGCCGACGGAAAGGTGATAGACATGGCTGTTGCGGTTGCCAAGCACCGCCCCCACCGACCCGGCACTGGCCAGGCTCGGCTTTGCCTCTGGCTTGGCAGCCTTCGCCGGCACCGCTTGCACCACGCCACTGCCGACTGGCTTGTAGTTGGCGGTCCATTTGCGTTCCCCGGTCACGAAGGGGTTGGCATGCCCCATGATCGCGGCAATGCGCCGGTCACGCTCTTTCTCCCAGGCCGATACCGGGTGCTGTTTGTCCCAGGCCATCAGCAACTGCTGCTGTTGGCGCGACATGCTCAGCTTGTAACGGTCGTACATGTAGAAGGTGGTACGGGCGACCAGGCCTTTCACTTCGTCGCGTGGTTCGGCAGCACGCTGCACGAAGTCCACCTTGGTGGTGCACTGCCCGTATTGCCCTGCATTGCCAGCAACCATGCCGTAGTTGAAATTGCTGCGATCACCGTTTACCTCGCCCACTGCCGGGTACAGGTTGAACAGGTCGGCCTCCATGGCGCGGAACACCGGGTCGTCATCCACGCAATGTTCGCGGCCGCCATTCTTCCAGCACTGGCGCTGGTTGCCGAAGGTGTAGGCCGGCACGATGTGTTCCCATTCGGTGCGTTCGGCGCGGTTCTGCTGCTTGCGGGTCTGGTAGCCGCACGAGGCGGCATCGATACGCCCGCCAGACTTGCCCACCCAGGCCCATTTGCAACCGCAGTACAGGTCGCCCATGGCACTGCTGGCCTGGTCCATGTACACCTTCTGCTTGGCCACCACCTTGGCCTCGGTGAAGGTCGCCGGCGGGCTGGCCAGGGCAGGGAGGGTGAAGGAAAACAGTAAGGATACGGCGTAAAGCAGTGATTTCATGGGAAAAACATATTTCAGGTTGGGGCATGCATTGTAATCATTTCCCTGGGGCTGGCCAGCTCGCTGATCCACACCAGTGGGCGGCGCGGGTCGTCGCTGCCCATGAAAATTTCAGGCATTGTGCGGTCTCTGTGGGAGCTGGCTTGCCGGCGATGGGCTGCATGGCAGCCCCGTTCACGCTATCTGTCAGGCCTCAACCTTAGTGCCCACCCTTCATCCGCCGTGCCACCAGGTAGATCCCCAGCCCGACCAGCGCCGTAGCCGCGCCAATGTACCCGGTGCTGGTCCAGCCCATACCTGCGGTAATCGCCATGCCACCCAGCCACGGCCCCAGCGCATTGGCCAGGTTGAACGCCGCATGGTTGGACGCCGCCGCCAGGCTTGGCGCTTCATGGGCAATGTCCATCAGGCGGATCTGCAACGGCGCCGCCAGGGCAATCATGGTGCCGACCAGGCCAATGCCCAGCAGCAGGCTCCACAGCGCCTGGGCGGCAAAGCTGAAGAACAGCAGCACGGCAATCGACCACACCAGCACCAGCCCGACGGCGCGGAACTGCAGGCGGTCGAACAGCTTGCCACCGGCGATGTTGCCGACGATGCCGCCGACGCCGAATGCCGCCAGGCCGAATGGAATCCACTGCGGCGACACCTGGGTCACCTGCAACATGGTCGGCGCCAGGTAGCTGAACACACAGAACATGCCGGCAAAGCCGATCGAGGCGATGCCCAGCGCCATCCACACTTGCGGCAGGGTGAAAGCTTGCAGTTCCTTGCGCGGGTCGCTGCGCACTTCATCGTGGCGCTGGGGCACGTAACGCCAGACCAGGGCGATGGTGCACAGGGCGATCACGCCGACCAGCACGAACGCCGAGCGCCAGCCGAAGTACTGGCCCAGCAAGGTGGCAACCGGGTTGCCGAGCAACATGGCCACGGTCAGCCCCATCATCACCCGGGCCACGGCCCCCGCCCGCTGGTCCTTGGCCACCATGCTCGATGCCACTACCGCCGCGATGCCGAAGTAGGCACCGTGGGGCAGGCCGCTGATGAAGCGGAAGGCGACCAGGCCACCGAACGAGGGGGCGAAGGCGGTAGCCAGGTTGCCAAGGGCATACAGCGCCATCAACAACAGCAGCATGTGCTTGCGCAACAGCCTGGCACCGATGATCGCCAGTGTCGGGGCGCCAACCATCACCCCCAGCGCATAGGCGCTGATGGCATGGCCCACCTGGGGCTCGCTCAATTGCAGATTGCTGGCGATATCGGGCATCAGCCCCATGATGGCGAACTCGCCGGTGCCAATGGCAAAGCTGCCCAGTGCCATGGCAGCTTCCATCTTCGCGACGGTACTTTTGCTAGAGAGAGGGGGTAATTCCTGAACTGACATCTGGATCCTTGTGAAACATGCTGAAACGTTCAAGGTGGGATCATAGTCAACTCGCGATAGTGACGTCGAGCAGGGTGGAATCAACGTTCCAGGTAATGGGTCTGCGCGGCAAAATCGATGAAGCGCTTGCTGGCCAGCGACAGGTATTCCCCCGAGCGCCAGCACAAGCGGAAGCTCATCTGCTGCGCTGGCTGGAACGGTACGCCGACGATGCCCGGTGTGCGCTGTTGCACCGAGCGCAGCAGGGTCGCCACGCCCATGTTGTCCAGCGCGGCTTGTACCACCAGCGATACGAAGTTGCTCTGCAGCGCTACCTGGTACGTGATGCCATGTTCGGCGAAGAACGCATCCAGCAGGTGGCGCTGCACGAAGGTGCGGTCGAACACCACCATGTCGGTATTGCGCAGGTCCTCGGCTGTGAGGAAGGCCTTGCCAGCATAGGGATGGTCAGGGTGCATGCACGCCAGCATCTCATCGCTGCCCAAGAGGATCGATTCCTTGTCGGGCGGCACGCGCCGGGACTCCAGCAGCGCCAGGTCGATCTCCCGTTGTTCCAGGCGATGTCCAATGTCCTCGGCACTGCCTTCGAACACGGTCATGGCAATACCCGGGTACAGTTGGCGGAAGGCGTTCATCAGGCCGGGTACATAGTGCAGGCCGAACATCGGCGGGATTCCCAGGCGCACTTCGCCGCGCTTCAGGTCGGCCATGTCACGCAGTTCTTGCCGCGCCACATCCATTTCGCGCAGGGCCGATGCGATACGTGGCAGGAAGCGTTCGCCCTCGGCTGTCAGGATGACTTTGCGCGTGGTGCGGTTGAACAGAGTGACGCCCAGTTCTTCTTCCAGGCGGGTAACGGCCATGCTAAGTGCCGGCTGGGCGATATGCAGGTGCTGCGCGGCTTTGGTAAAGCTGCCTTGGCGCACGATCTCGACGCAGCAGCGCAATGCCTTTAGGTTCATTGAGGGGGGTTACCGTTCATAACAAGCTGTGATGCCAAGCATCATAACAATATATTTATTATTATTAACCAGAGGGCCTACGATGCGCGCCACTGAGACATCCTGCAACATCTCAGTCACGCAGCTTAATAAATCTGCAATCCCACAAAGATTTTGAGGTAGTACCCCAAATGGCCAAGGCCGCCGATGTCGTTGTGCAATGCCTGGAAAACGAAGGTGTCGAGTATGTGTTCGGCATTCCTGGTGAGGAAAACCTCGACCTGCTCGAATCCCTGCGCAAGTCGAAGATCAAGCTGGTACTTACCCGTCACGAGCAGTCCGCAGGTTTCATGGCTGCCACCTATGGTCGCCTGACCGGCAAGACCGGCGTCAGCCTGTCGACCCTCGGCCCTGGCGCCACCAACCTGGTCACCGCCAGCGCCTACGCCTACCTGGGCGGCATGCCGATGATGATGATCACCGGCCAGAAGCCGATCAAGAAGTCCAAGCAGGGCCGTTTCCAGATCATCGACGTGTGCGGCATGATGGACCCCATCACCAAGTACACTCACCAGTTCGCTTCCGCCGACAACATCCCTTCGCGCATGCGTGAAGCCTTCCGCCTGGCTGAAGAAGAAAAGCCGGGTGCCGTGCACCTGGAGCTGCCGGAAGACATCGCCGCCGAGCAGACCGACGCACTGCCGATCCCGCCAAGCCTGCACCGCCGCCCGTTGGCCGAGCACGTGGCGATCGACGCAGCCGTACAAAAGCTGCTGAACGCCCGCAACCCGATCCTGGTGATCGGCGCCGGCGCCAACCGCAAGATGACCGCCAAGGTCCTCAAGCAGCTGATCGACAAGACCGGTATCCCGTTCATCACCACCCAGATGGGCAAAGGTGTGGTCGACGAGCGCCATCCACGCTTCCTGGGCAACGCCGCGCTGTCGTCGGGTGACTTCGTGCACCGCGCCGTCGAAGCCGCCGACCTGATCGTCAACATCGGCCACGACGTGATCGAGAAGCCGCCGTTCTTCATGGTCCGTGGCGGCACCGAAGTCATCCACATCAACTTCCGCTCCGCCGAGGTCGATGCCGTGTACTTCCCGCAGGTGGAAGTGATCGGCGACATCGCCAACGCCGTATGGCAGATCAGCGAAGCGCTGAACGACACGTCGCACTGGGACTTCACCCGCCTGATGGCGATCCGTGAAGCCAACGAAGCACAGATCGCCGAAGGTGCCGACGACAACCGCTTCCCGGTCTACCCGCAGCGCATGGTCGCCGACATCCGTCGCGTGCTGCCGTCCGAAGGCATCGTTGCCCTGGACAACGGCATCTACAAGATCTGGTTCGCCCGCAACTACAAGGCGCACAAGCCGAACACCGTACTGCTGGACAACGCCCTGGCGACCATGGGCGCGGGCCTGCCATCGGCCATGGCCGCGCACCTGGTGCACCCGGACCGCCCGGTAATCTCGGTTTGTGGCGACGGCGGCTTCATGATGAACAGCCAGGAGCTGGAAACTGCGGTACGCCTGGGCATGCACATCACCGTGGTGATCCTGCGTGACGACGGCTACGGCATGATCCGCTGGAAGCAGGCGAACATGGGCTTCACCGATTTCGGCCTGGACTATGGCAACCCGGACTTCGTCAAGTACGCCGAAGCCTACGGTGCCAACGGCCACCGCGTGGAAAGCGCCGAAGGCCTGCTGCCGCTGCTGGAGCACTGCATCAAGACCCCGGGCGTGCACGTGATCGACTGCCCGGTCGATTACAGCGAGAACGACCGCATCCTCAACAGCGAGCTGCGTGAGCGCGCGCTCGCCGTGTAAGGCCTGACAGGATCGGCGCCACCTCAAGGCTGGCGCCGAACCTGTGTAGGAGCGGCCTTGTGTCGCGATGGGCCGCAAAGCGGCCCCCCGGATTTCAGCATCAACGCAACAATCGCCGGGGCTGCCATGCAGCCCATCGCGACGCTAGGCCGCTACTACACGGCTAGCTACCTGCCTCAGAATCCGCCACCGCAAACACCGGCGCCGCCGGTGCCATCCAGAGCATCGCTCAAAGCGCCGTATCGACCTGAGTGGACAGCTCAGGCTTCCTCGAAGTGCATCTCCGGGGGCTTGCGCTTGAAACCACGGGTAATCACCGTCAGGTAGAGCACGCCGAGGCAGAGCCAGCCTGCCCCCAGGTAGATCGCCAGGTGATCCAGGCTTGCCATCAGCCACAACGTGGAGGCGAAGCCCACCAGGGGGAATGCGAGGTACATCAGTAGCGCGTTCGCACCACGCTGCTGCATGGCGACCCAGTAGTGGAAGATCACCGCCAGGTTGACCAGGCTGAAGGCGAGAAATGCACCGAAGTTGATGAACGAGGTGGAGGTCGTCACGTCCATGCGCAAGGCAAGCAGGGCGACCACCCCGCACAGGATGATGCTGGGCACCGGCGTGCTGAAGCGTTCGCTCAACCTTCCAAAGAATGACCTGGGCAGCACTCCGTCACGCCCCATCGCATACAGCAGCCGGGAGGCGCTGGCCTGCGCCGACAGGCCAGAAGTGAACTGGCCGACGATCAGGCCCAGCAGGAAGATGCTGACGAAGATGTCGCCACCGATGTTCTGGGCTATTTCATAAGCCGCCGCGTCGGCGTTGGCAAAGTCGGTGGACGGGTGAGCGAGCTGGACGAAGTAGCTGCAGGCGATGAACAGCGCGCCGCCAATCAGGGTGATCAGCAGGATGGCTTTCGGGATGTTCTTGCGTGGTTCTCTGGTTTCTTCAGTCAGGGTACTGACCGCGTCGAAGCCCAGGAATGAATAGCAGGCAATCGCCGCACCGCTCATGATCAGCGGCAACTGGGTACCTTCCTTGTAGAACGGCTCTAGCGTCCACAGCGGTACCGTCGGGTCGCCCCAGACATAGTGCACCGCGAGCACAACGAACGCCGCCAGCACCAGCAGCTGGATGAACATCAACAGGCCATTGACGGTCTTGGCCAACCGCAGGCCGATCACATTGATCGTTGTGGTGATGCCGATGAATGCCAACACCCAAATGGCTTGTGGCACGCCCGGGAACGCCGAGTGCAGATAGGCCGCGCCAATGAGCCAGATCGCCATGGGCAGGAACAGGTAGTCGAGCAACACCGCCCAACCGGTGATGAAGCCCAGCTGCGGGCTGATCGATTTGCGCACGTAGGTATAGGCGGACCCGGCGACCGGGAAGGCGCGCGCCATGTGGCCGTAGCTCAAGGCGGTAAAGAGCATGGCGATGGCTGCAGCGAGGTAGGCTGCGGGTACCCTCCCTCCCGTGGTCTCGGCCAGGATACCGAATGTGCCCAGGACAATGATGGGGGTCATGTAGGCGATGCCGAAAAGCACCACCGAGCCCAGCGAAAGCGTTCGCTTGAGTGTGGCCATTACTGCTTGCTCCAGCTTGTGATTGTTATTCAGAGTCGAACACGCTGCCGTCCCTGGCGGCATTGCATTCCAGTAATAGAGCCTGGAAGGGTGGAATGTTCAGGAGGCGATGATCAGTTCGCGAAGGCCGTTGGCGTGCTCGACCTGTTCACCCGGCAGATGGATGCGGCGCTGGGCAATGTAGCTGTAGTCGCGCCGTGACCGCTGCAGTTGCTCCATGGCCAGCTCGACGGTCATGCGGCACTCGCCACGGCCGGCTTCGCACAGCAATTGGCCGTACGGGTCGACGACGGCACTGCCGCCAGCGAAGACCAGGCCGCCATCACCATCGCCCACGCGGTTGACCATGACTGCAAAGGCCTGGTTTTCCATGGCGCGCGCGGTGATGGCGGTTCTGTGGGTGGGCCCGTACGGGTCCATGTTGCCGTTGGTGACGATGATCAGTTCTGCTCCCAGCTGCCCCAGGGCACGGGCGGTTTCGGGGAATTCGATGTCAAAGCAGATCAGCAGGCCGACACGGATGCCTTTGAACAGGGCTGTCGCAAAACGGTCGCCTGGGGTGAAAACCCCGCAGTCCGATGCCCAAAGGTGGGTCTTGCGGTAGGTGAGCGCTACGCCTTCAGGCGTGACCAGCACAGTGGTGTTGTAGAAACGGCCGTCGTTTGCGGCTTCGGCCATCCCGACGACCACGGCAACATTCTGCGCTTGTGCTGCCTGTTGGACTGCCGTGATGCTCGGGCCATCCAGTGGCTCGGCGATGCGGCCGATGTTTTCTTCGGTTGGGAAGCCCATCAGCTGGGTTTCCGGAAAGACCAGCAGATCGGTATCGGCGCCGCAGTTGCCGATCGCCTTGATGGTGCGCTGCAGGTTGTACGCGGTATCGCCATCGCGACCGGCCAGTTGGACAAGCTCTACCTTCATTTCCAATCCTCGACTAACAGCTTCGACCGCCACGCCGTGGCGACATGGGGTGTAAAAAACGATCCCGGTACAGGTTCGCTCAGCGTAAGCTAGCCCGGATTATGGGGTGGTCATCATGGCGGGGGGTATTACGCCCACGTGGTAACCCAACAGGGGTAGAGGATGAATTTTACGCTGCACGACATCGCCTGGCACCGATCGGTAGGCCAATTGATCGAAACCCTCGACAAGGACCACTTCTGGACAGCCTTGGTGCGGTTACTGAACGAGTACGTTGCCTGCGACAGCTGGGTTGCGCTGCTGTTTTCCGCAGGGCGCCCGCAGGTGTTCGCCGAATGCCCCAGTGCAGACGGCAACCCTGACCCGCTGTTCCAGGATTACCTGAAGGGCTTGTACCTGCTGGACCCTTTCTACGTGGCCAGCCGAGAGGCTGCGGTGTCCGGCCTGGTGCGCCTGGCGGATGTGGCCCCTGAGTGTTTCGAGCAGACGGACTACTACCAGCGCTATTTCCGGCTTAACGTGGTTGCCGATGAAATTCAGTTCAACGTGCAGCTGGATGCGCAGCGCACGCTGTGCCTGTCGTTGGGTAGCAAGCGCCGGTTCAGCATCGAACAGGTCACCCTGCTGGAACTGTTGCGGCCGTGGGTCACTGCGCTGATGCGCCAGCGGATGACGTTCGAGCGGGAGTTGCTGGAAGAGGCCACCAAGCCTGCGCCGCACTGGCAAAGCCGCATGGAGGACAGGGTCGAGCAGATGGAGTCGCCGCTGACCGGGCGTGAGCTGGAGGTGGGCCGGCTGATGCTCAGCGGGTGTTCCAGCAAAGAGATCGCGCGCAAGCTTGAAATCTCGGTGGAGACAGTGAAAGTGCACCGCAAGCATATGTACAGCAAGTTGGGTATCAAATCGCAGTCGGAGCTTTTTTCGCTGTTTCTTCAGGCCCAGCTGGGTTGATTCAGGCTAGCTGCATGGCTCCACTGGCTTGTGGTGAACACTGTGGCACTCAGGCCTGCGCTGCATCTTCAAATTCGACTGGTAATTAAAAATGACTCGCCCGCTGTTTGTTTCCATCGATGGGCCCAAGGGCACCGGCAAGACCACGCTTCTGGAGGCGGTTACCAAGGCCTTGCGGGCTGACAACAAGAAAGTGATCCGGCTTTGCGAGAAAAAAAGCGACCCCTACCGGGGGGAAACCATGGCCCTTGTCAATCAACTGGTCAGAAACCCCTCCCGGGACCTGGAATTGAGGGTATGCGAGCGCTTCGCCGAAAGCCGTGCCTGGATTTCCCGACACGTGCTGCCCAGGCAGCCAGCGGGCAGCATCATCCTGATCGATCGCTGGTACCCGTCTGATGCCGCATTTCGCCGCAGCGTGGCGTTCGACGAAATCCTGCGCCTGAACCTCGAGCGAAATGTGCAAGTGCCCGATTTGCATGTCGGCGTTGTCACGGCCCCCGATACTTCATGGGCAAGGGCCGCGGCACGAACGCGCGGATTGGGCAGTACGGTGATCCATAGCCTGGTCGAGCAGGTTGCCTGTACCGAGGCGTTCGAGCGTGCGGTTGCGGAACACGGCTGGGTATTGTGCCGTAATGAAGGGGCCATCGAGGATGCAATGCGGCAGATAGTGGCCGAGATCGATGGCGTGCTTCGACCACGTCATCGACCGCAGTGCGATCAGTGCTGAAACATCAGCGAGTACTGGTTACTGCTTCATGGGCATATCCATCATCGACGACTGCTGATCCATTATCTTCATCATCATGTCCATCATTCCGTCGCCCATACCCATGCCACCCTTGGCTCCCGAC
The DNA here is from genome assembly GCF_046764235.1 of Pseudomonas sp. s4. Lineage (NCBI taxonomy): Bacteria > Pseudomonadati > Pseudomonadota > Gammaproteobacteria > Pseudomonadales > Pseudomonadaceae > Pseudomonas > Pseudomonas sp. s4. The sequence goes on from NZ_CP177209.1 coordinate 2,821,334, forward strand.
ATTCCCATGCCCGAACCCATGCAGCCCGCAGCATGTTGCTGGTGCAGCATGGCCATGCTCTCCTTCATTGTCTTCATGCCCTCGCGCATGGCGGCCTGGCGCTCGGCAGGGGTCTTCGCGGCTGCGGCTTTGTCATGAGCAACCTGCATCTTGTGCATTTGCTCGCTCATCGCCTTGTGCATGGACGACCCGGAAGTTGTACTGGCGGCTGGGGCGCTGGTGGAGGCGTCGCCAGCCTGATTTTTGTCTTCGGCATGCGCCATGAATGCACTACCGGCCAGAACAACAGCAAGAACCAACTTCAATTGCGTTTGCATGGCGAACTCCACTTTTATGGATATATACGACGTGCCTCAAGGCCTTGGTATGCCTGGATGATTGCAGTCTAGGCGGCCATCTGGTCGCGAATTTGACCTGCATCAAACAAGTGCAGCTTCATGCACTTTGAATAGGCTGGCTAATCTCATTGAAATTGTCGGCATAGGGGTCGTGGTATTCTTCAACTTTCTTACTGAACCGTTAATTGTTCTCTTGTTCCTGTTCCGGGAGAAATACGATGGCAATTGATTGGCTGGCCTTTACACCATGGTCCGCGCTGGCCGGTGGTGTGTTGATCGGGCTGGGGGCTGGGCTGTTCGCGGTGGTGAATGGCCGTATTGCAGGAATCAGTGGTTTGCTCGGTTCGATGCTGCAGCGAGGCGGGGAAGGGCGCAGAGAAAAGCTTGCCTTTCTTTTGGGGCTGCTGGCAGCCCCGTTGCTTTGGGGGATATTTGCCACGCTGCCGTCAGCCCGTTTCACCACGGCATCCTGGACACTCATCGCGGCGGGCCTTCTGGTAGGGTTGGGGACGCGCTACGGCAGCGGTTGTACCAGCGGCCACGGCGTCTGTGGCCTGTCGCGCCTGTCACCCCGTTCGGCGGTGGCAACGCTGTGCTTCATGGCTACCGGTTTTGCCACGGTGTATGTGGTCCGCCATCTCGTACAAGGGGCCTGAAATGCCGGTGTTCAGTGGTTTCATCGCCGGGCTGCTGTTCGGCGTGGGGTTGTTGCTGGCAGGCATGGCCGACCCCGCCAAGGTGCTCGGCTTTCTCGACATCGCAGGGCAATGGGACCCTTCGCTGGCGCTGGTGATGATCGGGGCGATTGCCGCAGCATGGATACCGATGCGCTGGGCGAGCGGTCATCCAACGGCCCTGCTGGGTGGGGCGATGCAATTGCCTGGCCGACGTGATGTGGACCGCCGCCTTATCGGCGGCAGCCTGGTATTCGGCATTGGCTGGGGGCTTTCGGGCATCTGCCCGGGGCCGGCCCTGGTGCTGCTGCCTGCAGGGTACTGGCAGGCCTGGCTGTTCGTCGCTGCGATGCTGGTTGGCATGGGGTTGTTCCAGTGGCTTGAGGCGCGTCGTGGTAGCTGACATCCAGCTTTCCAGAGCAGGCCGCTGTATGTACGCACCTTGGTGGATGCTGCATCATGCCTGGCCATTTACCGCCCCACGGAGAAAACGATGATCAAGACCGGCGATACACTGCCCGACGTAACGCTTTACCAGTACAGCAACGGCGAGGGCGGCTGTGCAATCGGCCCGAACGCGTTTTCCCTGCACGCGCGCTGCAAGCAGAAAAAAGTGGTTATCTTCGGCTTGCCTGGTGCCTTCACGCCTACCTGTTCGCAGCGGCACGTACCGGGCTACGTGGCCGCGGCCCAGGCCCTGTTCGCTGTCGGGGTTGCCGAAATTCTCTGTGTTTCGGTCAATGATGCGTTCGTCATGAATGCCTGGGGTGTAAGCCTGCAGGTGGGCGATGAGGTCATGATGATCGGCGATGGCAATGGTGAATTCAGCGAGGCGCTGGGCCTGATCCAGGACCTCTCGGCGCGCGGCATGGGCCGGCGCTCGCAACGCTATGCCATGCTGGTCGACGATCTGGTGGTAAGGCACATCGCGGTCGAAGCACCCGGCAAGTTCGAGTGCAGCGATGCTGCGAGCATGTTGGCTGTTTGTAAGCTCTGAAGGCATACACAGTTCATGTGGGAGATAGCTTAGCCCTTTGGGATGCGCTATCACGCAGAAAACAAATATCGCTCGCTTGACGCGTTCTTTGTAGGAGCAGCCTTGTTCTGCGAAGAGGCCCGTACTGGCATTGCATATCTGTTGCCTATACCGGCCTCTTCGCAGCACAAGGCTGCTCCTACTGGACCCTGCTAAATCAAAGGTTCATGTGTTGCGCCTCACGCCACTAGGACAACGTGTCTTCTGGAGGCAGGTAGGGAAGGGCTAAACTGGCGCCAGTTCCAGACGTTTCGCTTTGCCGTCGCTGCCTGCATACCCAGGAGGTAACTCATGGCTTCTGCACCTGAAAGGCTCTTTTTCGAGGACTTGCAAGTAGGTGAGTCCTTCATGAGCGGCTCGTATGAAATGACCCAGGAGCGGATCCTGAGTTTCGCCTCGGAGTTCGACCCCCAGCCATTCCATACGGACCCCGATGCTGCACAAGAAACCTTTTTTGCTGGGCTGGCTGCTAGCGGCTGGCATACCTGCGCAGTCAGGCGTAAGGCCTCGAACTGTCCACATCATTCAATGCTCATGGGCATGCGAGTGAACGGTCAGGGCACCCGGCACCTTGGTCCGTTCGAGCCCGCCGTGGTCCAGCCACCGAAGCGTCTGCTCATAGGCCCGCTCCAGCAACGACTCGGTCTGGTCGAAGTTGAATACCGAGACATCGACCGGGCACAAGGGCGGAACGATATGCAGGCTGGTGAGCGTGCGGAAGTGTTCGATGTCACTCACAAGCTGGCGCATGCTCATCAGGTTGACAGTGTGCAGGGCCAAGGCGACAAGGCCGCGGGGCGGTTGAGTCAAGGCGCAGCTGAGCCCGGTGGGAATTACCACGACATTGCTGGCGCCCAGCGCTACGGCAGTCGAAATAGGCGTGTTGCTTGCCACACCGCCATCCACCAGGAACTGGCCGCCGATCTGCACGCAAGGGAACACCAGCGGTATCGCGGCGCTGGCCAGTAGCGCCTGCTCGAGTTCGCCATTGCACAGCACTGTCTCGGCACCACTGAGCAGGTCGGTGGTGACGATATGCAGGGGCAGTTTCGCATCCTCGATGCGATGGATCGGCAGCGCCTTGCCAAGCAATCGGTGCAAGGCCGCTGGTTGCAGCAGGAAACCACGCCGTTTGAGCAGGCCTCGGCAGGTATCGAGCCAGGACAACGGAAAGATGTCGGTTCTGCTCAGGCCTCGCCAGAATTCGGCGAGAGTCTCGACACCCTGAGCGTTGGGCCTTGCTGCAAAGTAGGCACCGTTGATGGCGCCTACCGAGGCGCCAACCACCATGTCGAACTGGACTTCGGCTTCGACCAGGGCCCGCAGCATCCCCACCTGGACCGCACCCAGACTGCCGCCGCCAGCGAACACGATTGCGGTTTGCGTAGGCATGATTGCTGTCTCTGCACAGACGTGTGTCGACTGAGTGTAGTTGGCCGGGTGCCGGCGGGGCTGGGTGCTGCCAGTGCCGCCCACCTCTCATTTCTTGCCCGGCAATACCGAACCGAGAACCTGCCTGGCCGTCTGCACGATGACCTGAGCCGGTCGTCGTCGCTGCTGAACGGCTGCACTCAAGCCAGGATCAATCGAGCTGAGTCGCCCGATTTCATTCAGCCAGCAGGAGTTACAGCGATGGCCCAGTACCTGTACCTGATCAGCTACATCCTCGACAACCAACCCGGCACCTGCGAATTGCGCAGCGACCAGGAGGACCTGAGCCGCGAAGCAGCGCGCGATTACCTCCAAGGCCTGCACCGCAACGAAGCGTCATCTTTCACTGACGTGCAGGTGCAACGTCTGGAGCACGACCATGAGCCAGGCACGTCACCGGGGCATTATCAGCAACCATGAAAAGGTGAGGGCTGGCAGATGAAAAGAAGAGGTGAAACCTATAGAAAGTGGTGCGACCCGATCCTGCACCATCAAACCCATGAGGAAACGCTCGGAACCGGCACTTGCCTGGAAGTGCAGACGCGCTTGTCACGCACAGGCGCCACGCAGTTGTTCATTGGTGTCTATCGCACCGACGGTTCGGTGCTGTGCGAACGGATCTACGACCAACGCGCGGGGGAAACCATGAGGCGTGCGTTGCTGTGGGGTGTGGGATATGCCCGACGCGTCGCGGGTGAGGGCGAGGCGTTGCGTGGCGAACCGGCAGGTAGCTGATGATTTATCTCGGTTGCGCTGGCTGGAGCCTGTCGAGCCGTTACGCGGAGGCATTTGCGCAGCCCGGCAGCCACCTGCAACGCTACGCCACCCGCTTCAATGCAGTGGAAATCAACAGTTCCTTCTACCGGCCCCATCGCCCCGAAACCTATGCCCGTTGGGCTGCGTCCGTACCTGAGCATTTCCGCTTTGCGGTGAAGGTGCCCAAGGCCATCAGCCATGAGCAGCGGCTCTGCGGGTGCGAGGACGCGCTGGACAGGTTTCTTGCTCAATGCGGTCAGTTGGGCGACCGCCTGGGTTGCCTGCTGGTACAACTGCCGCCATCGCTTGGCCATGACCCCCAGCATGCGCGACGTTTCTTCGAAAGCCTGCGGCAACGGTATGACGGGCCGGTAGCGCTGGAGCCCAGGCACGCCAGCTGGCAATCGGCGCAACCGATGCTGGTCGATTTGCGCATCGCCCAGGTTGCCGCGAACCCGTCGCGCTTCGTTACCGATGCGCAACCGGGAGGTTGGCCGGGGCTGGTCTACTGGCGCCTGCATGGCGAACCGAGGATCTACCACAGCGAGTATCCCGACGAATATCTGCAGCGTCTGGCTGAACGCTTGCAGCACAGCCTTGCCGCCGGAGTGCCCACCTGGTGCATTTTCGACAACACCGCCTCCGGCGCTGCGATAGCCAATGCACTGGCTTTGGAGCGGCATTTGCGCTGAGGAAGTGATGGAAGCATGGCGATGGAAAAGAGCGATGACCAATCAGTCAAAATTAATGAATCTTTTTACACGTCGCTCGCTCCATTAGTCTGAATTGGTGAAGGAGAGTGCAATGGCTGGACAGCAGTTGTATGTGATCGAGTACGAGCTTCATGGGGAATTTCGCACCTTCATCATCCGGCTCGAGCGTATGGACAACGCCGAAGCCTGGCACTGGGCAAGTTGCGATGCCGGCGTGGGTATCATTCCACGGTTCGGCCAGCACAAGATCAAGAAGGTCAGCCGGCCAATGGCTGAGCGCTACGGCATCGGCAATGTGCGCTGGCGGGTATCGGGCGACGGGCCGGAGTTCGTCGCACCGACCATTGATGTGAAGAAGTTTTCCAATAGCGGTACCGGCAATACCTGAAGCTTGTTGTGCGCAAGGCCTGCCTGAAGTCTTCAGGCAGGCTTGCGCTCATGGGTTCGCTTCTCAGGTTTCGAGGCACCATCACTCTCACTTTCAGGAGCCAGTACGTGCCGCAAATCATCACTCCAGGCACCCCTGAACACGAGATCAGCGAGCGGAACGCCCGCATGTTCGGCTCGCCAAAGGAACGCCTGGATTTCTACCGCCGTGAAATCCAGTACGAGACCAGCATCCTTGCCAACCGCACTGACGCCTATCTAGCTGCCCAGTCGTTTCTGGTGATCGCCTTCGTTTCGTCAATGAGTAACCTCAACCAGAGCTGGGGCGAGATGTTCACGCTGGTGGTTCCCCCGTTTCTCGCATTGCTGGGCGTGTTGAGTTCACTCAATGCCTGGCCGGGCATTCGCGCGGCCTACAAGATCATCGAGCACTGGCAATTGAAACAGAGCCACCTTCTGCGCAGCGAGCCATTGATGGGCCTGGCATATGACGAATCGCCACTGTTCAGCGAGGCGGAAACCTCCCTGGCCGGGCACCGCAAGTCGTTGTTATTTTCGCTGCGTACGCCTTGGATATTCCTGGTCTTCTGGATGATTCTCGGTATTTACGCGGTCTTCATCCAGCTGGCGTGAGCGGCGCGGCTGCACCCCGAGACAACGCGGTACTCCAATCGTTGTCGACGCTGATTACCGCCACCTTCAAAGCCTTTGCTCCGGTACCAATAACCAGGTTTGATTGCGCCATTTTCTTTGGGTCTCCAGACAAGTGTCATAGATCACAAACGCTGAACTCCTGCCGCCCCACCTGCGTCCCTCGAATGAATGCCCCAGTAAAGACGGCATCCACCCAACAATCAGCTTCGAGGGCGAAACGATGGACAAGACTAATCAAAGCTCGACGTCTCCACCCGGTAGCACCCAGGAACATGCCTTGATCGATGACGCCGGTGCGCTGCTTGGCGAGGCGAGGCACAAAGGCAGCGAGCAGTTCGAACACTACCGCGATAACGCAGCCGATCAGCTTGATTCGCTCGAGGAAGGTGCGCGTTCGGCGGCAGCTGCGCTGCAAGGCAAGGACAGTCTCGGGCTGTCGCAGTACCTGAACCAGGCAGCAGAGTGCGTGGGTGAGTTCGCCGAACAGGTACGCCATGAAAGTGCCGAAAGCCTGCTGCAGCGTGGTGCTCAGTTGGCCAGGAGCAACCCGGCGCTATTACTGGCCGGTAGCGTCGCGATCGGGTTTGCCGTATCGCGTTTCATGCGAGCCAGCACCAGCCATGAGTCCACCACCCCTGCGTCGTCCGGTGATTGGCAACAGTCCCGCCCCGCGCAGCCAGTGCCTGATCGTGGTAGCGACGTATCCACCCGTGAACCTTTCACCCCAGTCGACCCAGTCGGCCCTGGTGCAGGCACGCCGGTCAGTGGCAGCCCGTTCGAGCGCGATCCTCTCAAAGGAGGTGAATGATGAACAAAGAACCCTTGCATACCACCCCGAGCTTGCACACGGCGGAAGACGACGCCGTCGGTGTTGGCGGTTTGTTGCGCCAGCTGATGCGGGAAGTACCGGACCTGTTCACCAAGGAGCTGGCGCTGGCCAAGGCAGAGCTGCAGCAGAACCTCGCCACCCTCAAAGCCGGCACGGCTGCGGTGGCAGCGGGTGCGATCGTGATGCTGGCGGGCTTCGTCATCCTGTTGCTGGCGGCAGTCTACGCCTTGGCGATGGTGCTCGAACCCTGGCTGGCAGCCCTGATCGTGGGCGCGGTCACCTTGGTAATCGGGTTCATCATGTTGCAGTCGGGCAAGAAACGGTTCGAACCCACGCACCTGGCCCCTGACCGTACCTTGCATGCCATGCAGCAGGACAAGGACACGCTGAAGAGGAAACTGCCATGACAACTTCCTTCGAACATGAAGCGCACAAAGACCCTGACTTGCTCGAGCAGGAAATCAACGCCAAGCGCGAGCACATCAGCGATCTGGTGGACGCCCTCGAACAGCGCCTGAGCCCGGGCCAGATGGTCGACCGGGTCCTGGCCTATGCCAAGGGCAATGGCGGCGAGTTCTTCGAGAACCTTGGCACCACCCTCAAGAACAACCCCGTACCCGCAACCCTGACGGTATTGGGCCTGGCCTGGCTGGGCCTGAACCAGAACCGCCCCTTCAACCCCGGGCCTGCGCACCATGGGCCTGGGTTGGGCGAAAAACTCGGCGACGCGGTGGACACGGTGAAGGGCGCTTTCGCGCAGGCGGGGGAGGCAGTGCACGACGCCAGCCAGAAGGTGCGCATGAAAGCCCATGACATGCGCGATCGGGCCAGCGACTTTGGCAGCGGCGCCCGCGACTCCGTGGGGGCTTCGGCGGATACCCAGCGCCATTCGGCACACAAGGCCGCAGATCAGGCCACGGCACAGAAGGGCCAGTTCGATCACCTGCTTCAGGAGCAACCTCTGGTATTGGCCGCTTTGGGCATAGCACTGGGTGCGGCATTGGGGGCCGCATTACCCACTACCCGCAAGGAAGACCAGCTGATGGGCGCAAGCAGTGATCGTTTGACCGACACACTCAAGGCCAAGGGCCGCGAGGTGAAGGCGTCGGTCGAAGATTCGTTCGACAAGGTGGGTGGTAAAGCGTCTACACAGGCCGAGCGCAAGCCTGCAGACTCCGACCTTTCCTCAGGGTTGGGCTTCAATTCCTGATCCCGTGGGATGTGCGTCGCCGGCCCCTCTGCCTGCGCAGAGGGCTGGCGGCTCATCACGAAGGTTGTAGGCTCAGGCTGGGAATGGCTGCGCAATATCGCTACGCTTTGGCCCACGCGCCAGGTCAAGAATTCGCCACAGTGAAGAAAACAGTTCGGTTTGATGATCTTCAGGTCTTCGTCACAACAGCCTTTGCCGGCAGCTTCTCGGCAGCGGCCAGGTTGTTGGATATTTCACCGGCCTTGGCCAGCGGGGCTGTCCAGCGACTGGAAAGCAGCCTGGGTGCCAGGTTGTTCGTGCGCTCCACGAGGCGTTTGCGGCTCTCGGATGATGGCGAGCGATATCTGCCCCATGCCCGTCAGGCCTTGGACGCACTGGACGCCGGTGAGGTGGCGCTGACCGAAGGGCGAGATGAGATCGCGGGTACACTTCGCCTGTCCATCCCTTCGGATATTGGCAGGAATCTGCTGCTGCCCTGGCTCGACGATTTCCAGCGGTTGAACCCCAAGGTGACGCTGCAACTGCGGGTCAGCGATCAGGTGGCCGACCTTGTCGGCCAGCAACTGGATGCGAGTATCAGGTATGGGCAACTGGCAGACTCCAGCCTCGTTTCACTGATGCTCGCCCCAGGGAATCGCAGAACGGTCTGCGCCTCACCTCAATACTTGGCACGACATGGGGCGCCAGACGCTCTGGAAGACCTGGGCAGGCATAATTGCCTGCGCTATGTGATGGGCGAGCAGACTTACGAGCGATGGAGTTTCCATTTGCCCGATGGAATCAAGACCGTCCAGGTTACAGGCGACCGCTTGAGCGATGACGCCGATGTCGTTCGGCGCTGGGGCGTTGAAGGATTGGGGATCGTTTACAAATCCAGGCTGGACGTTCTGGCGGACATACGCGCTGGGCGGCTGGTCGAGTTGTTTCCTTGGGGTTACGGCCAACCTGCGCCGTTGCAACTGGTGTGCGCTCATCGAACCTCGCTCACACCTGCCGTGCAGGTGCTCAGAGCGTTTCTGGCGGAGCGTTTCGAGCAGCTCATCGCTGCTGATGGATAAGCTGACGGGGCTCATGGCCCCGCCTTGGTTACCTTGACTGGATGAATGCTCAGAAGCCTTCCAGGACAATTTTACCTTTTGCCTTGCCGCTTTCGATCAGGGCATGGGCGCGTTTGAGGTTGCTGGCATTGATGCTGCCGAAGTGCTCGCTAACGGTGGTCTTGATGACCCCTTCGTCGACCAGCGCCGAGACTTTTTCCAGCAGATGGTGCTGCTTGATCATGTCCTCGGTCTGGTACAGCGAGCGGGTGAACATCAGCTCCCAGTGCACCGACAGCGATTTGCGCTTGAACGGCACGACATCAAGATGCTCAGGGTCATCGATCAGCGCGAGCTTGCCCTGTGGGCGCAGGACTTCGACGATCTGCGCAAGGTACGCATCGGTGTGAGTCAGGCTGATCACGTAATCCACTGGGTTGAGCTGGAGTTGCTCCAGTTGCAGGGCAAAGGATGCCGAATGGTCGATGACGTGATGTGCCCCGAGTTCGCTGACCCAGGCCTGGGTTTCAGGCCGTGACGCGGTACCGATCACCTTGAGCTGGGTACGCTTGCGCGCAAGCTGTACCAGGATCGAACCGACCCCGCCGCCGGCACCGATGATCAGCAGGCTCTTGCCAGCGCCGCCATTTTCCTCAACACCCAGGCGGTCGAACAGCAGCTCCCAGGCGGTGATGGACGTCAGCGGCAAGGCTGCGGCACTGGCATTGTCCAGAGTACGAGGCTTGTGCCCGACGATGCGTTCGTCGACCAGGTGAAACTCGCTGTAAGTGCCCGGGCGGTCGATCGCGCCGGCGTAGAACACTTCGTCGCCAGGCTGGAACAACGACACCTCGGCGCCGACCTCGCGAACGACGCCCACGGCATCCCATCCCAACACCTGGGGCTGGGCGCCGCCGCGGCTGGCTCTGACCTTGGTATCGACCGGGTTTACTGCGATAGCTTTGACTTCCACCAACAGGTCCCTGGCGCCGGGCGTGGGTTTGGGCAGTTCGTGCTCGTACAACGATCGGGAATCCTGGATCGGGAGGCCGGGGGTGTCGTAGACGATTGCTTTCATTGGGATGTGACCTTTCAGGTAAACAGTGGTAACAGGCTAATCGTGTCGCCCTCCCTGAAAAACCGGGCAATTGCCGGAACACTTTCCGCATTTCGCTGAAAATCGGCTAGCTGCCTTGTGGTGGAACGTTGCCAACAGACTGCGCAACGTTGTCGGGATTCGAGAATTGGGTTCAGGCAACAGGGATCGGGTTCTCAATCAGCGCCAGGTTGAACTGGTGAATCAGTTCGTGTTCGTTCAGGCCCTGGTTGGCTCGCAGCGGGACGACACGATCCACCAGGACTTCCGTGGTTGCGGATTCGAGCTTGACCAAGGTTTCCTGAATAAAATCATCCAGCGGCATGGCGCGCTCATCACCGCTCTTGTGAATCAGGTCGGTGTCCACCCAAGGTGGCGCAATTTCCAGTACCTTGACGCTGGTGTCACGCAGGCTGAACCGCTGCGACAGTGAGTAGGAGTGGATGGCGGCCTTGGTCGCCGAATACAACGCGGTGGCCGCTAGCGGCAGGTAGGCCAGAACCGAACTGTTGTTGATGATGCAAGCATCCGGTTGGCGCTTGAGGTGCTCGACGAAGGCCGCGCTGACGCGCACCGGGCCGAGCAGGTTGGTCTGCAGCAGGCTCACTGCTTGTTCGTCGTCGAAGTCCCCGGAAGCCGGATTGTCGAACGGCATGACGCCGGCATTGTTGATGATCACGTTCAATGCAGGATGGCGGCGGATCACATCCTGGGCCACCTCCTTTATCTGCTGCGGATCATTGATGTCCAGGCGCACTGTATCGATGCCCGGGTTGGCCTGGGCGATTTCATCCAACAGTGCCTGACGGCGCCCCGCAACGATCACTTTATTGCCACGTTGGTGGAATGCCTCGGCCAGGGCGCGGCCGATGCCTGAGGTACCGCCGGTAATGAAAATGGTGTTTGCGCTAAGTTTCATGATCCGTCTCCTTGCATTGTTCAGTTGGCGTTGTAGCGAGGGGCAAGCTGATTGCTGGACAGCTGGCCGAACAGGGCTTGCCGGCTGGCCTCGTAGCGTTCGAAGGACTTCAGGTCATGCATCGAGGGGATAGAGATCAGTACCTCGTCGTCAAAGTCCTGCAGGGCACCGTCCACCAGGTCCTGGGCCGACATCACGATGCCCGGATCGAGGTTTTCGACCGGCAAGCCGCCGATCTGCCAGAAGTCGGTGGCGGTGGCTCCTGGCAGCACTGCCTGGATCCTTATGCCTTTGTCCGCAAGCTCCTTGTGCAGGGACTGGGTAAAGGCGGTGACATACGCCTTGCTGCCACCGTACACACCATTGAGCAGCTCCGGCGCCAGGCTGACAACGGACGAGATGTTGATCACGGCGCCTTGCGCACGGGCGACAAATCCGGGGATGGCCGCGTAGGTGAGGCGGGTGAGGGCGGTGACGTTGAGGGTGATCATTTCAGCCATGCGCTCGACATCACTTTCCAGCAGGCTGGTGTGGGTGCCTATGCCTGCGTTGTTCACCAGCAGGCTGATACTGGCGTCCTCGCGCAATTTGCGTTCTACCTTGGCCAGGTCATCTGTGTTTGCCAGGTCTGCCGGAAACACCTCCACGTTCTGCCGGGTTTCTGTAGTCAGCCGGCTGGCCAACGTATTGAGGCGCTCCCGGTTGCGAGCCACCAGCACCAGGTCGTAACCCCGACGCGCCAAGCGTTCTGCGTAGATCGCGCCGATGCCGGTAGAGGCGCCAGTGATGAGGGCAGTGCCTTTGAATTGCTGCTTCATGGTCATGCTCCGTTGTTGGATGTGGAGCCCATGATGCAGAAGGTCGCCTTTGTCTTAAACGACACATATGGTAGGTTTTCAGGACATCTAGTCTGGAGCTCCAACCATGCACCGGGTCGGCTATCTCATCACCGAAGGTTTCCAGATCATGTCGCTGGCGACGCAGGCCGTGTTCGAGTTCGCGAACATTGTCGCGGGCGAAACGGTTTACAAGATCCAGAATTTTTCCATCGGCGGCGGCACGGTGCGTTCTTCTCTGGGCATGTACATGGACACGCTGCCGTTGGGCGCTCCTGGTCTGGCTGATACCTGGATGATCACGGGAACCCTGACGCCGCTGACTCCGCCAGGCGAGGAAGTGCTGGCCAGCGTCAGAGGCTTTGTCGATGGCGCTCGACGCACTGCCGGTCTGTGCACCGGCTGTTTCGTGTTGGCCCAGGCAGGCGTGCTGGACAACCGGCGGGCCACGACTCATTGGGCCTATGCGAAAAAGTTGCGTGAACTGCACCCGAAGATCGAAGTGGAAGAAGACCGAATCTTCATTGTGGACGGGCAGATCTGGACGTCCGCCGGGATGACCGCCGCCCTGGACATGGCACTGGGTATGGTGGAAAAAGACCTGGGAACCGAGATGGCCAGGTCAGTGGCACGCAAGCTGGTGATGCATCAGCGCCGCTCCGGTGGGCAATCGCAGCATTCCGAGTTGCTGGCGCTTTCGCCGAAGTCTGATCGGATACAAAACGCCCTGGATTACGCACGCAAGCATTTGAGCCGTCCATTGAGTGTCGAAGAGCTCGCCGAGTCCGTGCATTTGAGCCCCCGACAATTTACCCGCGTATTCACTGCCGAGACAGGTCAATCACCTGCCAAGGCTGTGGAAAGCCTGCGTCTTGAGGCTGCCCGCCTGATGATCGAGCAGAGTCGCCACAGCCTGGATGTGGTGGCGAAGGAAACCGGGTTCAGGGACCGTCGGCACATGCGGGAGGTGTTCATTCGTGGATTTGGTGTCCCGCCTCAAGCCGTGCGAAGAGATGCCCGGCGGGTCATATTGGTTGAATGACAACGGACCCAGCCCGATGGATGTGCGCTTTCTGGCTCTGATCCACTACACAGGAAGCAGGTGCTCTCGTTCAAGCAACTCGATGTTGGACGGCTTCACCCGAACTTCGTGAAGCTCTGGGGCGGTGAACCAGCGGCACTCGACTATCTCGTGATCTGCAGCAGGCTTTGCTCCCGCTTCAACAGGCAGCTGATAGAGGTAGTGCTCCTCACCTGCGAGCACGTAATGGTTGAGGAATCGAGCACCATTGAAGGGTAGGCAAGTTTCCTCCATCAGCTCGCGCTGCGCTGTATCCAGGTGATGCTCGCCTGGGTCAATCTTCCCGCCTGGCAACGCCCATTCAGCGCCTTGCTTGCGCACGAAAAGGATGCGTCCTGCTTGCAGGCAAATGACCGTCGAGTGTCGTTCTCTGGCGTTGTTCATCATGCCCCTCCCGTACCATGGAGGTGGCATCAGGGCAGCAATCACCCTGATGCCCGCTGCTGATTATCAGCGCTCTTTATCCCACTGCTGCTGATTATCAGCGCTCTTTATCCCACTGCTGCTGATCATCTGCCTGGTTTTGCTGACCACCCATGCGGTCCTTGTCTTGCAGGTTCTGGCTCTGCTTGTCGGTCGTACCCTGGCCGCCCTGGCCGCCCTGGCTACCCGTATCACGGGAACGTTCCCAGTCCTTGTTCATCTTGTCCTCAGGTTTTTGGCCGGATTGGCTGCCACCTTGCTGCTGACCGGGCATCCGCCCCCCCGAACCTTGGCCGCCTTGCTGGCCAGCTCCGGCAGTATTGTTGCCCATGCCGGTGTCGGCATTGCCCTGGTTGCCACCTTTGTCTTGATTGTTTGCCATGATCGCTTACCTCGGGTCAAACACAGGAAGGTCTGTGTGTACTGTTATGACCGAGGCCCGTTCGCGCGGTATTCAAGGAATATTTGGCTAGCTGACTAAACGCATGAATTTCAGGGGTACGAGATTTTGGTGTGTGGGCAGGAAGGTGCCTGAAGGGCAGCGCCATCTGCGAAACCCTGTTCGGGGCGATCGGAGATCGCCCCTTTTGCGGTTCAGGGGCGGTCCTTGAGGGTTTCGAAGGCTTTGACGCTTTTGATCAGGCTTTTGTTGCTGGCGGAGCCGGCACTGTTGAACAGGAAAGAGAAATCCGAGGCCAATGACGGGCTGCCGGCAATCGTCGCGTACTGATGGCACTGATTGCAGTTATCACCCTGTACGTAGGTCTCCATGGTGGTGTTGGCCACCGGCACGTTCCCCTGGCTGATGAACGGCCCGTACGACAGCGGCACTTGCGCGTTGGCGCCCGGTTCCGGGCTGGGCGGATTGGGAGCGAGGGTCCAGAGTACGTTGACCAGCTTGTAGTACTGAAACACCGACTTGCCTTGGCTGTGCTGCGCGAAGTTGGCTTGTACCGCGCTGTTGAGGGCTTGCAGGTCGCCGGGCACGGGGTGTTCGCGGGTGGTCTGTACCGGCTGGTCGCGCGGGAAGAGATCGGTGCAGTCCTTGTCGGGATGCGTTTGCTTGCACTGGATACGGGCTTGGTTTGGTGTGCACTCGGGGCCGTTGCCACAGTCAGGGTTGTTGAAGGCAAACCCGTTTGGCGGGGGTTGTTGCGGCGGAACCTGGGCCGGTTCGGGCACGTTGTCCACCTGCTCGAAGGTGGTCCAGATGAAGTTGGGCGAAGCCTGGGTCTTGTTGATGATATGCAGGCCCACCAGCCCCACCACCTCCTGGGTGCACTCCAGCGTGTCGGGGCGTTTGAGCCAGGCCACGGTAGTCAGGTAGCGCCCGAACAGCTCGGGTTTGCCGGTCAGTACCCGCCAGGCGGCCTTGAGCTCGATCGCGCCCAGTTGCTCCTGTGGCACTGGGGAGGTAGGCAGTGAGCGCATCGGTTCGCCGATGGGCAGTGACAGACCCTCCGGTGTCTGGCCGTCGAGGTTTCGCGCGACCTTCAATTGGTTGGCGGCGTCGTAGAGCCCCTTGTCGACGATGTAGTCGAACTCGGCCTTGCCCACCTTGCGTTCAAAAAACACCAGTTTGCCCGCCTGGTCCGTCAGCCAGCCGCCGGACGCTTCCATGACCGGGTCGGGAATGGAGGCAAGTGTCCCGGTCGACAGGTGGAAACCGTGCAAGGCATTGATCGCGCCTTCGGAGGTGGCGTTCATGAACTTGCGCGCGCCCACCTTGAGTGTCTTGAGGCTACCTTGGGTGCTGCAGTCGGACGGTACCAGGGTTTGCACGCCCCAGCCGGTGGGCGTGGGGGCGCCGGGCAGGAAGATGTCGTTGGCGTCCTTGTAGCTGGCCCATACCGGGGCCACGCTCATGGGTTGACCCGGTGTGGAGGGGACCCCGAACTGCGCCAGCGTGCTTTGCATGTCGGGTTCGCCCGCCAGGCTGGCGGTGGCCGGCCAACCGGGGTTCACCGGCCAGTTCAAGGCAATGAACAACTGCCAGCCAAAGCAGTTCATGAACGCCTGGCTGGTGGCATTGAAGTTGTTGACCGGCAGGAATCCCCCGCTGGCCGGGTTGAACACCAATTGCTGCTGTACACAGGTATCGGCGTCCGACAGCGTGGCCGCCGTGGCGGGTTGCGGGGTCGACAGGCACAGTAGAATGCCGCACAGCAGCGACAGAAGACTCAAGCGTGACCTGGACATCATTGCGCTCCTTGCAAGCTGTGAAGCCGCACCCGAAGGTGCGGCGGTAGAAGGGCGTAAGTGGCGTGGCTCAGGCGCCAGGCACCAGCGCCAGGCCAGACTCCCAAGGGTGGTCTGTCGCGCTCACGTTAACGTCTTCACCCGGGTTGAGGGCACGCAATGCCACCAGGCCGGGTGCTGCGGAGGGGCTGACCGTGATGGTCAGGATGTAGGCCTGGGTGCCGCCCGAGTTGGTCTGGCCGGGAATGGCCGACGCGTCGGGCAGGTACTGGGTGACCTGCGCCGTCACCCCGGGGTTGGAGAATTGCACCCTGGCATTCTGCGCCGTGGTAGTCGGGTCGGCACCTTGCACCACCAGCACGAACTGGTTGCTGCTACCCGGTGCAAGCCAGGCGGGCAGGTCGGTGGGGGATTGCCCGTAGAACAGGTCCAGCGGCAGCAGTTGCACTGGCCAGGGTTGCAGGCCGGCTACCCGGTCCTGCACGCATGGGAATGCTTGGGGCGTGGCGCTGAGCGGCTTGACGGTGACGCTCAGGCCGACCAACAGTTGTTGGGCGATGACCCACACATAGTTGACCTTCTGGTTGTTGATGGTGATGTCATTGATCGAGAAACCAGCGCTTTCCGGCACCTCGAACACCGCCTGCAGGATCTGGTCGGAACCGTTGGCAGCCGACTTGGCCGTACCGCGCGTGATGCGCCAGTACTGGCTCACGTCCTGGCCTTGTGGGCCCTTCCAGGCGCTGAAATCGGTGGGCTGTTGCAAGTACAGGCCAATGGGGTTGGTCAGCGACAGTCGGTTGTTCACCGCCGTGGTATTGGCCATGAAACCGATGTGCGGATCAGAGTTGCGATAGTTTTGCCCGTACTGCGCGCAGCAGATCAACGACTGGGCGTTCTGGCTGCTGCTCACCGGGCGCAGGATGGTGGCGGCGGCGGCCAGGTACACCTCGGCGCTGAGGGTATTGGGGCCGGAGGTCAGGTGCATCGCACCGCCATACTGGCCGGGCACACAGGCCGTTCCGGCGTTCCATTTGTTGACGGTGTCATAGGCCGGCTTGCCGGTGGTGGGGTCGATGACCGGGTCGCCGGCTTTGCCGGTCGGGCAGTCGACGGTGTAGCGCAGGTACAGGTCTTCGAGTTGCACGTTCGGGTCGATGTAGTCGCGGTACAGCCCCAGTACTGCGTTAGGGTCGATGCGCCACATGGTCAGGAAGTACGCGGGGTTTTCGCAGGTGAAGGTGATCTTGCGCATGTTGCCGTTGGCATCGCGTACGATCGACCACTCGCAGTACTCGTCGAGCCAGCCCCGAGGCCCGGAAGGCGAGAACGCCGTGTACTTGCCGTTCCAGTCGATGCTCGGGCAGCGCTTGGCCGGCAGTTGCAGCACGGTACCTTGTTTGTTGGGGTCGTAGAGCATGTAGAGGGTGTTGTCGAGGGTGATCTGGCCGTGGTCGGTCAACTCCATCACCTGGTCCAGGGTCATGGCCTTGCCACCCAGCTGGGGAATGACCGCCGCACCGTTGTTGTAGAAAAACGTCCAGAGCCGGTTGGGGAAGGGCGCCCAGGTGATCGCCGGGGCGGTCACGTCGCCGAAACCTTCCACCAGCGGGTTGTAGTAACCCGAGCGGGGGGCGTCGTTCAGGCCCGACCAGGGGTTGCCAATGATCGACGATTCGGTCCAGCCGGTGAGGTTGTTGTTCCAGTCGGTTTCAAACTGCGGCAACTGGTCTTCCAGGCCCAGCTTGTTGTAGTCCTTGGGGGCTTGGCCGGCGGGAGAGGTGAACTGCTTGAAGGGCGTGCTCATGTCGGTTCTCCTGATGTGCGTGAGGTGGAAGCAGAGCAGCAGCCGGCGACCGGGGGCGGGCCGGCGAGGGTCTGGCGCGGGTCGTCCCACTCCAGTTGGGCGATGAAACCGGGCAAGGTCATGTATTCGTCAGGCGTCAGCACGCGGCCGCTGTCGAGGTGGGTCACCACCAGCGACAACTGCACCGCATCGCCGCGACCAAGGCCCAGCGCAGCAGCGTTGCGGGCCGCATTCAGTGCACGGGACACGCCGTGGGTGATGCACCGGCCCTTGTCGTCCACCAGCCCCATGCCGATACGGCTGAAGCGCCCCACGTAATGGGGGTTGTCGACGCTTACGTCCTGCGTGGCAGCCTCGGGCTGGTCGAGAAAGACATCGATCAGATAGGTGTCATGGGTGCAGCGCACATGATCGAACACCACCCACGGCCCGGGCCCTGCGGCGTTGCCCGCGGCAGGCCCGGCTTTTGCGCTGTGCTTGCAGCAGGCGCCGGTGGCCGCCTTGGGCGCGCCGAATTGTGGGGCCACCGGCACGCCGTAGTCGTAGCCGATGTGCCGGCTGTCCTGGGCCATGTCGCCGATGGTGGTGTAGCGCCAGGCGTCGGCGCTGGTGAAGGTGAGCTGCGTGGCGTCGTGGCCGGAGAACGGCTGGAGCAGGCACTGCGTGGTGAATTGCGCCCCGGGGTTGGCCCTGATCCATACCTCGAGCATGCGGTCGATATTGGCGTGGTAGGAGCAGAACACTGGGTCGAAGGCGGTGTAGGCGTTGTCGGCCATGTCACCGCCGATCCAGCCGTGATAGTTGTCGTGGGGTTGCTCGTACAGGCCGTCGAAGTTGAGGGCACGATTGGGGTACAGGCTGTCCTTCTGGGGCGGGTCGAACACCGGGATGTTGGCCCACGGATAACCGGGCACACCCTGTGGTTGGCTGAAGGTGGTGAACTTCAGGGCATCTACCACCTGTTGCTGGAAAATCCGGCTCATGCCGAACAAACGGGTGCGCTCCGAACGCGAGTCGTCACCGTGGGTGTAGAACAACCGGTCGCGTTGCACATACCGGCAGTCCACCCCTTTGACCGCACCGTTGGCGCACACTTTCGAACAACCATCCTTGGCGGCCGCGTAGCGCAGGGGGTTGGGCCGGGTTTCGCCGGTGTGGGGGTGCACATAGGTTTCATCGAGAAAAGCCTGGGGCAGGCCGGCCTGTGGGCTGCCGTCGACGCTGGCGTCTTCGGCCATCCAGTCCCAATAGGGAATGGCACAGTCGATCAGTTGTTCCAGGTACAACAGGTAGGCCCGGTGCCAGAGGGCAAACGCCTCCTGATAATGCAGGCACCAGTTGGTGTGGATGTAGGCGTAACGTTGCCAGGGCGAACCACTGTCGGGGTCGCCCACCTGCATCACATCGTCCAGGCGGGCGCGGTACAGGTTCAGCTCCTCAAAGGTCAGGGCGCGGATGTCCTTTCTCACCCGCCTGACCGATTGGGGCAGGTCTGGTGGCGGGATGCGTTCGGCCAGATCGAAGGGAGAATCGGCGTCCAGGCGCCAGCCCTGGTTGACCCACAACCTGAAGGTTTCCAGCGCATCGATCGGCCAGAACTGTTGCTGGTCGAGGGTCAGCGGCATGTTGCGCGAGGCCAGGTGCTGGTAGATGGTTTCTGACCAGGTTTTGACCGACTCCGGGTCGTCCAGGTAGACGAAATAGGCGTTCATGCACCCGGTCCAGGAGGCTGCCACGGCCGCGCGCTGCGCAGCGGGAATCCAGTAGGGAGCGGTAAAAAGGCCGTGGATGTCCGCGGTCCATGTCGGTTTCGCGATGATCATAAGGTCCCTCTCATGCGCCCCGCAGGCCATATTCGACCGGGCTGCTAAGCTCAGTTGATGGTAAAGAGCTGGCGCGCAGGGAATCGTGCAAATTGGCGCGTCCTTGCGGCGGATTCATTGCAGTTTTTCAGGGAAGACACGTGAAAAATGACAGACGCCATGGATCTGAAGATTCTGGGAAAGCTGCAAAAGGATTGCAGCCAGAATCTGGAGTTGCTCAGCGACAGCGTTGGGCTGTCTTCCACCAGTTGCTACCGGCGTATCAGGCGCCTGGAGAGCGCAGGCATCATCAAGGCCAAGGTCGCGATACTGGACGAGCGCAAGCTTGGCATTCAGGTGACTGCCTTCTTTCTGGTGAAGCTGGACCGCGACAGCAACGACATCGACCGCAAGATGCAGCACATCCTGGCCAGCCACCCGGAGATTCAGGACTGTTACCTGATGACGGGCGAGTTCGACTTCGTGATGGTTGCCAAGTTTCGCGATGCCACCGAGTACACCGACTATATCTACCGGTTTCTCGACACTTACCGGGATATTCCGATTCGCACTTATTCCTCGACGCTGGTGGTGCGTACGGTGAAGAAATCGTATGAATTGCCGCTGGGAGGAGGGCTGCAGCAGGCTGTCGATGCCTGACAAAGCTAGCGCGGTACCTTGAACCGCTCGTGATACTCAGCATTTATTCAAAGGTAGATTGCTGCCGTAGTGTCGAAAGAGTACAGATGTGCTCCTTGATTGAGCAAAGGCTCAGTTTGAATGGACGCTTGTCGCTGCCAAGCCTGCGGCGACATCCCCTCGGCCTTCACGAATGTGCGGCAAAAGTGGGACTGATCGCAGAAGCCGCACTCCAGTGCGATCTCAGCGAGCATCATTCCCGAGCCCCCCAGTAGTTCCTTGCTTTTGCGCAAGCGTTGTTCACGCATCCACTGCTGCGGGGGCACGTGCATGGTATCCCTGAACATTCGTGTGAAATGGCTACGCGACAGCGAGCAGGCTTGGGCGAGCTCCGTAACAGTTATGCCAGTGTCCAGGTTCTCCAGCATCAACCTCTTGGCAGTCGTGACCTGCCAGGGCTTGAGGAGCCCGGTCGTTTTCAGTGCGACAGTCGCCAGCACAGTGCAGTGATCGCTGTTCATACAAATCCATTAATCAATGAAGTGGGCACGCACGTTTCGAGTGGGCAGGGCTGGCCACTGCAGCCTCGGGCGGGCTACAGACGATAACGCTCGATTCGATGGCCTGGCTCAGCCAGCCGGCGTACCCATCAGCGGGTCATTGAACAGCCCCTGGATGCAGGGGCTGGCAATGGTCAGACAGCGGCAGCAACCGGGGCCAGGGTTGGGCCGTGTTGAACGCGCTCTGGTGCTTTGTGCACCATGGTGTAGGCATAGTCGACACCCATGCCGTAGGCGCCGGAGTGTTCTTTCACCAGTGCCATGACGGCATCGTAGGTGTCGCGGTTTTTCCAGTCGCGTTGCCACTCCAGCAGCACTTGTTGCCAGGTCACCGGAACCACGCCTGCCTGAATCATGCGCTGCATGGCGTAATCGTGGGCTTCCTTGGTGGTGCCACCGGAGGCGTCGGCAACCATGTAGATTTCATAGCCGGCATCGTTCATCGCCGACAGCGCGAAGGTGGTGTTGCACACCTCCGTCCACAGGCCGGAAACGATGATCTTGTTGCGCCCGTTTTTCTTCAGCGCGTCACGCACCTTCTGGTCATCCCAGGAGTTCATGGAGGTTCGCTCCAGCAGCGGAGCGTCGGGGAAGACGGCGAGCAGCTCGGGGTAGGTGTGCCCAGAGAAGCTTTCAGTCTCGACCGTCGTGATGGTGGTGGGCACATTGAAGATCCTGGCTGCCTTGGCCAGGCCCACGGTGTTGTTCTTCAGCGTCTGGCGGTCGATGCTCTGAACGCCGAAGGCCATCTGTGGCTGCTGATCGATGAAGATCAGTTGGCTGTTGAATGGGGTCAGTACTTCAGTTTTCGGATTGTTCATTTGTGTTCCCTGTCAGCTGGATGATGGTCATCGCACAAGTCACGGCGCCTGCTTTTCGCAGGCTGTGCTGAGGCACTGGATGACGTCCTCAGTGATGCCCGTTGCTTGAGTCCGAGAACAAGATAGCCAATCGCAGAGCGAAGCGGTGGCGCACTTTTGCGCTCTCAAAGGCGCATTAATGCGCCCTTCGTTTGTTCATCCTGTTGCTAGTATTCGCACGCAAACGCGGGTCTACCTGATCCGGTTTACGCCAGGAGAAAGCGATGGCAGCTTCACAACCACTCAACAAACAAACCGCCTATTGGGGCGTTCCGTGGGAGAATTCTTACGGGTATCCGCAGGCACGGCGGGTAGGGGATGAGATCTACGTATCGGGCCAGTTCAATCATGACGGAGAAGGGAACCTGATCGCGCCGGCACCCTTGGATCGTGACGGCAGGCCCTGTGATTTCTCTTCGATGGGGGATCAGATGCGCGCCGCCTACGACAATATTGCCAAGCTGCTCGCGCTATACGGAGCGACGCTTGAAGATGTCGTGGAAGAGACGCTGTACGTGCTGGACATGGACGCGGCCTTTGCCGTGGTCGGCAAGGTGCGCAAGGCCGCCTACGGCACGGAACGGCCTCAATGCGCCAGCAACATCATCGGCGTATCGAGGCTTGCCCAGCGCCCACAGCTGATCGAAATCGCCTGCAAAGCGGTACTTGGCTCACACGCTGAGTGACCCGCACTCCCGGTTTCGCTCTACGTGACCGGGAGTACCAGTTGGCCCTCGATCAACGGCTTCTGGTTGGCAACGGCAGCTGCACAGAACGTCATGAATGCTTTGACCCGCCACGATTTACGGATGTCCTGGTGCGTCAGCAGCCACAGCTCATCCTGCAGCTCCGGCACCACCGGGCCGACGCGTTCTAGCCCAGGCGTGATATCACCCAACATGCAGGGCAAAAAACCCACCCCTAGGCCTGCCGCGATTGCAGCACTTGCCGCCGCAACCGAATCGGTGCGGTACGAGATGCACTCGGCAGCGACCCTGTCTTCGACATAGCTCGTTGCCTTGAGCCCGCGTAGCGCTGCGGAATAGGAAACCCATGCCTGGCCTTCAGTGAACAGAGGAGCAGGCGTTGTATGGTTGCTGCTGCCGTAGGGAGCCCAGGCGATTGTGGCCAGTTTGCGGCCCACCAGGCTTTCGGCGGGTTTCCTGGTCGCTCGAACCGCAATATCCGATTCGTCTCGCGCAAGGCTCAGTGATTCGTTGCCCACCAGCACCTCAATCGTGATGCCTTCATTGAGGGCCTTGAAGTCCGCGATGATGGGGGTGAGGAAGTAAAGAAGCAGTGAGTCGCTGGTGGTGATACGAAGCTTTCCGAGTGGCCCCTGGCCGGCACGTGAGACACGCCGCGTCACGCTGACAATGTCCAGCTCCACGCGCTCGGCGAGGGCACGCAATTCCGCGCCCTCGATGGTGAGCAGATAGCCTGATTTGCGGTGATCGAACAAGGCTACGCCCAGTGTTTTTTCAACCTGGGAGACTCTTCGGGAGACAGTGGACACGTTGATGCCGAGCTTCTTGGCTGTGGCAGCGCGATTGCCACACTCACTGAGCGTTTTGATGATCCGCAGGTCGTCCCATGAGAGCTGGTTGGCAGCCTCGCCCACGTTCCATTTCACGTCCTTGGGGGTAGCCGGGGTAATTGGGACATTTCCAGGTAACGACTTCACGAAATCCGTTCCAGATCAGATTGCGACGATCATACGAGAAGGGGCTGCGTGAACCAAGTATCAGCATGAAGGCGAAGGAGGGGGCTTCGGTCGTCCCTTCATGCACACTCAACACTTGTCGGCGTTATCCTGTCTGTTGAGCCGAGAGTCTTTGGGGAATTACTCATGCGCAAGTTGACACTGTTGTTGGCGATCGCTGCATTTGCAGGTTGCCAGGCGCCGATGCCAACTGCCAACCCACAGATGGCTTGGGTCGATCTCTCGACGCCATTCCCGAATGACCGTGTGCTGTTGGCCGAACGCCTGGATAAACAACGCCTGCGTGATGGGCGCTTCTTTGAGGTCAGCCCCGGCAGCCATGAATTGGTCGTCAGGTTCGACTACGAAGTAAATGGTGGCGGTGGCATCAGCCTGATGGGAGGTACCACGGTAAGGCAATGCTACCTGACCATCGACTATGAGCATTTCAAGGCTGGACAGCGTTACGTGCTCGAGGCCCGCTCCATGGCCATGACGCCAGAGGCGAGGCTTTATGATGCGAAGGGAGAGATTGTGGCAGAGGTTAGGGAATTCTATTGCCTGATGTGATGATGAATCGTTCGTTGTTCATTGATTACAACTAGCCTCGAAAAATCAGATTTTTTCGCTTTCTTGTAGGGCATTTCCCAAAGATACTGTTGCCGCCTATTTTCCGTTGCGGGTGCCCTGGCAGGGCTCTAGTCTGGGCCTGTCGCTGCTCATCAGTGACACGGCTTTGACAGGCCGTAACGGTTTAAGCATTCGGCTTTCCCTTTATGGTGGCTGTGCGTGGGGCACGCTTGCGTGCGCCGGAACTTGCTTATTCCGCCGGTCTGTCAACCTACGTACAGCTGCCACCCTTCTGTTTGACAGCAGTCAGGTGGCGCACTCATAAAGGTAATAAGCAATTGACTACTGACGAATCGAACGAGAAAACCACCGTAGGCAAGACCACGTTCTACCAAGGTGAAAACCAGACCCATCCGTTGTTTCGCATCGAAGCCGGCATTCCTTGCAAGAGCGCTCGGGAGCAGTCTTCGGAATTGATGGGGTACGTGCGGGAACTGACGATTGTCGGGTTGATGGATGAAAAGCCGATGATGATCTGGGCCGCGCATTACCTGAGCGCGTTGGCCAAGGCGCTTATGGACGATGCCGAACTGGGTATGATGCGCTGACTTCATTCCACCCGCGGCGGTACGCGAAACGCGGCCGCCATTCACAATGGCGGAGTGGGGTGCCTCGATCATTGTGGTTGAGGTCAACCCTATTTTGTTCTGTGGGTGAGCGGCGAAGGCTGTGATAATGGAGGGGAATTACAAGGGCCATGCCATGCTGACCATCTCCAATAATCTGCATCTGCCAGATGCCGACATCGAACTGACCTACATCCGCGCGCAAGGCGCAGGTGGGCAGAATGTCAACAAGGTGTCCAGCGCCGTGCACCTGCGCTTTGACATTCCCGCCTCGTCGCTGCCCGAGTTTTACAAGGAGAGGCTGTTGGCGCTGCGTGACAGTCGCATCACCGGTGAAGGCGTGTTGATCATCAAGGCACAACAATACCGCACACAGGAGCAGAACCGTGCTGACGCACTGGCGCGCCTTGCCGAGTTGATCATCACTGCCGGCAAGACCGAGAAGAAACGCCGTCCCACCAAGCCGACCCTTGGCTCGAAGACCCGTCGCCTCGAAGGAAAAGCGAGGCGCAGCACTGTCAAGGCGGGTAGGGGTAAGGTGGAGTTCTAGGCTCTGTACGAAATCCCGACAAGCCCAATCGACGCCCTTCGGAAGCTGAAATTCTGTAGGGTTCCCGGCCATCTACGAAGGAATTCTGTGATGGCAAAGCGTTACGAACCCTCGGATGAGGCCTGGACTGTGGTCGGGAGCGGCCCCGACTGAGCGACCTCCTGATGCTCGATGGCGTGCTCTGGGTACTCTGTTCGGGCGCTGCGTGGCGAGATATGCCGGAACGCTTCGGCCCATGGTCAAAGCGGTTCCGGGGTTGGCGAAACCAGGCACCTTCGATCAGATGCTCAAACGCTTGCACCTGAGATTGAATTAGCAAGGCTTGATCGATTTGCAAGCTTGGATGATCGACTCAACTGCTTTACGCGCAACCCGAGCCTCTTCTGGCGCCGGGGAAAAAGGGGGCCTGACGAGCCTGCCGATCACGCTCTAGGCCGCAATCGCGGCGGCCTGACAACCAAGATCCAAATGCTCTGCGACGCCAGCAGGGCCTGATGCCGTTGCAACTGATCTTCGACGGTTAAGCTGGCCAGAAATGCATCTGGCAGGACTCTTTGGAACGTCGCCTGCCAGGCCTCCACCGTAACGACCGCGATGCCTGCCAGATCATCAGGGGCTGCCGGGGTAACGAGCAAGTCCATATAAGTTCTCAGGGAGCCTTTCGACTGGGTTATGTTCGTGACAAATCGCCTTATCCACACGCATCAATTACCCAGCTCTAGCTCTGCTTGCCATGGCCGAGTGAATGCTTGCAGAGCGATCTGTTTCGTCATGAATCGAGCATCAAGCCATAGCGGGTAAGCGGGAGTGATTCACCGCTTTTTTCAAAGATGCGTTGGCTTCCTGCCTGCGCTGAAAAACCATGCTTGCAGTAAAAGCGTGTGGCTCGCTCGTTGCCATCGAGCACCCACGCACAAACCTGTTGATAGCCATGACCCATCAATGCCTGCCGGGCCTCTGCCCAGAGAGCCGTACCAATACCACACGCCCAGAATGCCGGGTCGAGGTAGATTGCCATCAGTTCAGCAGTGCCGGTGGGAGCATCCTGGTCACGGCTAGGGCCGAACGAAACCCAGCCAACCACTTGCCCATCCAATTCGGCAACGCGAATTGACGGGCTGTCAGACTCGATTGCCTTCTTCAGGAACACCACACGGCGTTCCACACTGGTGTCCCAGGAACTCAGGTATCGTTTTGACAACAGCCCTTCGTAGGCGCTTTGCCAACTGCGGATGTGAAGGATGGCAATGGCAGCGGCATCATCACTGACAGGCTTGCGAACAAGGAGCTTGGGTAACAAGCTGATGCTATCCATGCGATCAGATCTAAAAGGGTAATGCGTAGACTTTTGCATGCGCCATGCCAGTTGGCGAGTTACGATCAACTGGCGCTTATGGCGGCATCAGCAAATTTTTCCTGCTTCCCAACCACACAAACTGTTTCGGTGGTGTTCTCAGACCAACAGTAACGGCCTGGTTCCATCCAGCCATGGCTATCGGGGGTTTAACGCTTCGCACAGGGCGGTCAACCACATGAGTGTTTCGAAGGAATGGCTGGAGTCAGCCATTCACGCGCTGGAAGTACGTCTTCTTGAACGCGAGTCTCGCCTTGATCGCGCGACATACTGAAAAGCTTGCTGGCTCCAGATTTTGTGGAATTTGGCGCGAATAGTGCCGTTTCGAACCGAACACAGCTCATAGACGCCTTGCTGGAACAGGACTTTGTCCAGCGTCAAATCAACGATTTTCAGATACGCATCCTGTCCGAAAAAGTGGTGCTGAACACCTATCGATGCACTGTCCTCAGTCCGAGCGGCAGCAGCGAATCCTGGAGAAGCTCAATATGGCGCCAGGTGGGAGGCGATTGACAAATGGCATTCCACCAGGGAACGGCGAGGGCAAAAAAATAATAAATGGCGTCAGCAGTTGAATGGCCGCTACAGGTCGAAAGCTGCCGGTCACGACTGACCGCAATCGGCCAAAAGCACCCGTTCGTTTGATTTAGATACTCCGGAGCTATTCAACCGCGAACCCATTCGCTGCATTCCTGGAACAGCAGGGATATAGCTGGGCAATCCATTGATATTCCATAATGTTAGTACGAAAGGATTTTATATTGCGTTTTAATATTTAAATCCTTTGCTAACTGAGTACCTGTCGTTGAAAGCCATATCTCTCCTCCCTGCTGGCCTGGCGCTCCTTGTTGCCTGTTCCTCTGCCTTCGCTGGCTCGACCCTTGAACGCGTAGAAAACAAAGGCGAGCTCACCGGCGTACTGATGGAAAACTACCCGCCGTTCTCGTTCCTGAATGAACAGAACCAGCTCGACGGGTTCGACGTGGACGTCGCCAAGGCAGTGGCTAAACGGCTAGGGGTCAAGCTCAAGCTCGAAACACCTTCGTGGGATGTCATCGCCGCTGGGCGCTGGAGTGGGCGCTACGACATTTGTGTTTGCTCCATGACGCCAAGCAAGGCGCGGGCAGAGGTATTTGATTTCCCTGTCGAGTATTACCAATCCCCTGCGGTGATCGTGGTCAATGCTAGAGACAGTGGCATCAGCTCCGGTAAAGACCTGTCAGGGAAGAAGGTTGGCGTGATCAGTGCGTCCACCTATGAAGCCTATCTGAACAAGGATCTCGTCATCGAGGGGGCAGAGGACAAACCCCTGACGTACCCGTTTGACAGCGTCCAGATTGCACCCTATGACAACGAAACCGTAGCGTTCCAGGATTTGGCCCTAGGCACCGGAGTACGACTGGACGCCATGGTCACCAATCTGATTACAGCCAAAGAGCGTATCGCCCAAGATCCTCGATTCAGGATTGCTGGCGATACCCTGTATGCCGAGCCCAACGTAGTCGCCGTTGAGAAAAACGATCCCCAGTGGAGTGAGAAAGTTGCCCAGGTTGTGACTGAACTCAAAGCGGATGGGACGCTGGCCAAGATCTCCGAAAAGTGGATTGGCGCTGATATCACCAAATGACAGCCCTCAATCCACATCCGGCCAAAACCGCGCTGCCGTCCAAGACACAGAAGGATCGAATTCGACGAATATTCGGGTTCAAAACCCGTTTGTATCTGACCTGGGTAGCGTTACTCGGCGCCTGCGTGCTTTTCTTCCTGAGCTTCGACCTCAAGTTCTCGATTATTCTCGATAAGCTGCCAAACCTGGTTGGACTCAAACTGGGGCCCAATGGGTTCCTGCAGGGCGCAGCACTGACGTTGTTCCTGTGCTTTTGCTCGATCTGGCTTTCGCTGGTACTGGGGTTCGTAACAGCGCTAGCACGGCTTTCTCGAAGCGCTGTGGCCTTTGGAGTGGCGAGCTTCTACGCCTCCTTCTTCCGTGGCACGCCTTTGCTGATTCAGATTCTGCTTATTTACCTGGGGCTGCCACAGCTCGGCGTAGTGCCCGGCGCAATCAGTGCAGGCGTTAATGACTCCGCCCGCGACGTTCTTTCACATCATCCTGCCCCAGGCGATGCGGACGATCATCCCTCCGATAACCAGCCAGTTCATCTCCATGCTCAAAGACTCATCGTTGATTTCGGTGATGGGGGTATGGGAAGTGATGTTCCTGGCGCAGTCCTACGGCCGCTCTTCTTACCGCTACATCGAGATGCTGGCCACCGCCGCACTCATCTATTGGCTTCTGTCCATTGGGCTGGAGCTTATCCAACACCGCCTCGAGCGCTATTACGGCAAAGGCTTTCAGGATCAGCGATAAGTTGAGCGCTGATATCAATGATTACAGGAACAGTGATGTCCGACCCTAAACCCCTATTGTTTGCCCTCTACGAACAAGCCAGCGTCGGTTGCGGTGGCGCGCCGAGCTTGTGGACACATCCGGCTGATGAACGTCTGGCCGCCAACACCTTCGAATTCTGGGCCAACCAGGCGCGCATCGCTGACCAGGCCAACCTCGACATGCTGTTCTTCGCAGATGTGTTGGGCTTCTATGATGTATTCGGCGGTCATGCGCAGGCCGCCGTGAAGTGGGCTGTCGAGGCCCCTGCAAATGACCCGCTGATGATCATCCCGGGATTGGCTGCGATTACGAAGAATCTGGCGTTCGGCGCTACCGTGTCCACGACCTACGAGCATCCTTTTGCCCATGCCCGTCGCTTCAGCACGCTCGATCACATGACCAACGGCCGGATCGGTTGGAACATCGTCACCTCCTATCTTTCCAGTGCTGCGCGCAACTTCGGCCTGGAGGAAATGCTCAAGCATGGGGATCGATACGAGCGCGCCGAGGAGTTCATGGATGTGGTCTACAAACTTTGGGAGGGCAGTTGGGCAGACGACGCAGTAGTGGCCGACAAAGCCCGCCAAGTGTACGCCCAAGGCGACCGGGTCAAGTCGATCGACCATGTAGGAGAACGCTATCGAGTGGCAGGGCCTCATCTGTCCGCTCCGTCGCCACAGCGAACGCCACTCCTGATTCAGGCGGGTTGGTCTGGAAGAGGCCGCGAGTTCGCAGCCAAACATGCCGAACTGATCTTCATAGCCAAGTCGAATCCACATGAAATCCGTCAAGGGTTGGAAGAAATCTGGACGATGGCTGAGGCGCGTGGTCGTGCTCGGGATGACGTACAGTCGCTGACAGTGCTGCGCATCGTGACGGCGAAAACTGAAATAGAAGCCCAGCGCAAGTACGACGAGCTCCAGAGCAACTATCACTTGGAAGCACAACTCGTCAGCTATGCCGGCGACACAGGCATCGACCTAAGCCGCTACGCGGATAGCGATGCGTTGTCGACACATACCGAGGGTCTTACTTCCTACATGATGCGACCCGACGGAAGCGGTAAGCCTTTAACCGCCGGGGACGTCAGAAAGCGCTTCGCCAATGTCACACGGGGTACCGATCTCATCCTGGTGGGCACTCCGGAGCAGGTCGCAGACCGAATCGAAGAGCATGCACGGATCTCAGGTACGAGCGGCTACATGCTCAACCCCTTGACGAGCCCTGGAACCCTGGAGGACTTCGTAGAATGGGTGGTGCCAGCGCTGCAAAAAAGAGGGCTCTACCGAACCAGTTCTCAGAGCGGGAGCTTGCGATCCAGATTGAGAACTGACGGATCCAGCCGCTTGCCAGCGACTGCATACGGAGCTTCTTTCCGGTTCCCTGTATGACAGGCGTCATCGGGATACAAAAACATGGTGGCGCCTATCTCCTGTAGCGGATGAGCGCCAGCTCCGGCGGAGCATAAGCGTCCGGGCAAGTCACCGTTAGCGCTTTATCACTGTCCGCTTTTGGCCGTTAGCTGTCAGGAGTGAAGGGTAGCTTTGGGTCGAAACCGGCCTCTGGTGAGCGGCTGCTTCCGACCGATTGTGTTGAAAAAGGCGGTTCTGCGGCAGCCAGTCGGCCAGGTGCGCCAGCTTTCGAAGTGGCTGCAAGCCACTTCAAGTTGCCTTTCGGCGTTTCACTGAGCCACCGGGCTCAGGTTTGCTGGTTAATTCGAGGGTTTCTGCTCGCAGTAGGCGTACCTATCCCGTGATCGGTGGGCCGTGAGGCATGAGCTTGGCCATGCGTCGCAGGTTTTGCACCGTCGCGGCCAAGGTGAATTCGTCGGTGGCGCCTGTCAGGCCACGCAGCCGTAAACGGTCGAGTTTCATGATCCGTTTGAGGTGGGCGAACAGCATCTCCACCTTCTTGCGCTCGCAGCGAGAGACGAGGTACTCCGGTGTCTTGGCGATGCGTCGCGCTATGTCGCGAGCAGCCTCATGGATACTGCGGACGATCTTCCGATTCGGCGTATTGGGACAGCACTTGGCTTTCAGCAGGCAGGTGGCGCAGTCGGCTTGGCTGGAGCGGTAGATGATGGTGTTGGCCTTGGTCACCCGCGTTCTCTGTTGGGTGAAGGCGCGCCATTCACTGCGTAGCGGTTTGCCGGCTGGGCAGCAGTATTCCTTGGCCTCCTGATTCCAGTGAAAGTCGTTGCTGGAGAGACTGTCGTCCTTGCGCTCGGTCTTGTCCCACACCGGCACATGCGGCTCGATGTCCTTCTCCTCGACCATCCAGGCCAGCATCGGGGCCGTGCCATAGGCGGTATCGCCGATCAGGCGTTCCGGTGTGAGGTCGAACTGCGCTTCGACGCGCTCGACCATCGTTTTGGTCGACTCGACTTCGGCAGTCCGATGCGCCGGGGTGGCTTCCACATCCAGGATCACGCCGTGCTCGGTGTCGATCAGGTAGTTGGTAGCGTAGGCAAAGAAGGCCGGACCACCTGGCGCGGCGGTCCACCGCGCCTGCGGATCGGTGAGTGAAATTTTCTTGGGCAGGGCTTCGGCCAGCGCCTCTTCATCAAGGGCTTCGAGGTACTCGCGCACGGCGCGGCTGCTGAGCGCCGGATCGCGCCAGTCGACTTCATCGCCCGCCACCCCACGTTGCCGGCTGGCATCCGCCTTGATGATGCTGGCGTCGACGGCGAAGCCTTCGCCCTTGACCAGCCCAGCGGCCATGCAGCGCCGCAGCACCTCATTGAACAACCAGCGGAACAGGCCGCTGTCACGGAAGCGGCCGTGGCGATTCTTCGAGAAGGTCGAGTGATTGGGCACTTCGTCTTCCAGGCCCAGGCGGCAGAACCAGCGGTAGGCCAGGTTCAGGTGCACCTCTTCACACAACCGCCGCTCGGAACGGATGCCGTAGCAGTAGCCGACCACCAGCATGCGCACCATCAACTCCGGATCAATCGATGGTAGCCCGATGGGGCTGTAGAAGTCGGCTAAGTGAGCACGCAGGTCGCTGAGATCCAGGCACTGATCGATGCTGCGCAGGAGGTGTTGGGGCGGGACGTGCTCTTCCAGATTGAACGAGTAGAACAGGCGCGCCTGTCCTCCCGGTAACTGCCCCATCATGCTGCCTGCCCCCACGCTCACTGAGCGCGTGATTTTGCCGGGGGCATGGGGCGGCAGTTACTTTTTCAACATAATCGGCCAAAAGCGGACGCTTGGAGCGCCCGCTGATTGGGGATTAGCCGTGCTTAACCAGGTTAAGTGCCGGTAATGGCCCTCCAGGGAACTGCGCCAGACGCCCTTCGCTTAGGCCTCCCAGATCGATGCCAGCGAAGCCCAGTCGCTCAATTAACGCCCCCACAGTGGCCTTGGCCTCGACATCCTCACCGGAATAGAACAGAACGCGCCGACCGCCTTCGGCCTGCGGATCGCCGCTCAGCAGCGTCGGTGCGAGGTGGTTAAAGGCTTTGACCAAACGCGCTCCAGGTAGCATCCGTTCAACCACTTCGCTCGAACTCTGGCCGCCCAGATCGAAGGGACGGAAGGTCGGCGCCTCGATGGGATTGTTGGTGTCGACCACGATGCGTCCGTTCCAGGGAGGCAGGTTCTCTAGCGCGGCGGGAATTTTCGACCAATTCACCGCGAGAAAGACGATGTCCGCCTGGGCGGCCCGCTCCCGGCTTACCGGTCTGACCTTCGGCCCCAGTTCGTCAGCCAGACTCTGCAAGCTCTCCGGCCCACGGCTGTTGGCAATTTCGACCTCGATACCCGCCTTACTCAGGGCGCGTGCGATGGCACTGCCTATGGCACCAGCGCCGATGATTCCAATCTTCATGTCTGTCTCTCCTCAGGCCGTGAAACCGCCATCTACCAGCAGCTCGGCGCCGCTGACGAAGGCCGCCTCCGGACTGGCCAGCCAGGCAACGGCTGCGGCGATGTCGCGGCCCTCGCCGTAGCGGCCGACAGCAATATTGGGGCGGACGAAATCGGCCACAGGGCCATCCGCTGGGTTCATGTCGCTGTCAGTCGGGCCGGGATGCACGGTGTTGACCGTGATGCCGCGCGGGCCGAGGTCGCGCACCAGGCCACGGCTGAAGCCGGCCAGGGCACCCTTGGTCAGGGTGTAGGCCGAGGCGGTGGCGAAAGCGGCGTACTGCACCATGGAGCTGCCGATGTGGATGATGCGCCCACCGCGGCCCATGTGCTTGAGCGCCTCCTGGGTGGCGACGAACACGCCGGTGACATTCACCGCGAGGATGCGCTGGAAGTCCTCGAAAGCGATCTCCTCCGGTGCGCCGAGCACGCTGATGCCGGCATTGTTGACCAGGATATCCAACCGTCCGAAGGTGCTGGCGACCTGTCGCACAGCGCTGCGTACCGCTTGCGGGTCGCCGGCATCGGCGGCAATCGCCACCGCCCTGCCACCGGCGGCAACTATCTCGCTGACCAGCGCGTCGGCCTTGTCCGGCGATGCGTTGTATGTGATGGCGACACTGGCTCCGTCGGCCGCCAGGCGTTTGGCGATGGCGGCGCCGATGCTACGCGATCCGCCGGTAACCAGTGCGACCTGGCCGTTCAGGGGAAGGTTGGCGTTGTTCATGATGCAGACCTCGTGTGGGTGGTAGGTGTGCTCATGAAATGCCTTTCGCTTTCCACGCAGTAGCGGGTAATGACTAGAATCACCTTCAACTAACGATTGAAGGTTGAGCTATGGAAACCTTGGCAAATTTGGAATCCTTCGTACGCAGCGCCGAGTGCGGTAGCTTCTCCGCAGCCGCACGTCGTCTGGGCCTGACGCCGGCGGCCATCAGTCGCAATGTTGCTCAGCTGGAAACCAATCTCGGCGTACGCCTGTTCCAGCGCAGCACCCGGCGTCTGACCCTGACCGAAGCCGGCGAGCGCTTCCTCGGGAATGTCGGCGGTGGGCTGGAAAGCATCCAGGCAGCGATTGCCGATCTCACCAGCAGCGCCGGTGCACCGGCCGGCCTGCTGCGTGTCTCGGCGGCACCGGCCTTTGGGCGCGACTATCTGCTACCGCTGATGCCTGATTTTCTCGCCCGCTACCCGGCAGTAATGCCGGAATGGCATTTCGACAATCGCCAGGTGGAGCTGATCACTGACGGTTTCGATGCCGCTATTGGCGGCGGTATCGAATTATCAGCCGGTGTGGTCGCACGCGAATTGGCGCCAGCGCATCTGGTACTGGTGGCGTCGCCGGAATATTTGGCCGGGCGATCAGCGCCACGTCGGCCAGAACAGCTAGCGGAGTTCGATCACTTGGGCATGCGGTCGGTTCAGAGCGGCAAGGTGCGCAGCTGGATGCTCCAGAATTCCAAGGGCGAGCGAATCCCGCTGGAGTTACGTCCGCGCATGTTAGTAAACGATCCGCAAGCGCTGTGCCAGAGCACATTGCTCGGGCTGGGGCTGGCTCTGCTGGCCGTACCGGATGTACTGTCGCATCTGCAAAGCGGTGCGCTGCAACGTGTCTTACCGGACTGGTATGTCGATGCCGGCCCCATCTCGCTCTACTTCGCCAGCCAG
The DNA here is from genome assembly GCF_046764235.1 of Pseudomonas sp. s4. Classification (NCBI taxonomy): domain Bacteria; kingdom Pseudomonadati; phylum Pseudomonadota; class Gammaproteobacteria; order Pseudomonadales; family Pseudomonadaceae; genus Pseudomonas; species Pseudomonas sp. s4. The sequence goes on from NZ_CP177209.1 coordinate 2,855,346, forward strand.
AAGCTGTTACCAGCCAAAACACGCGCATTCGTTGATCACCTGGTCGAGCACTCCCGTGATTGGCAATGGGGAATACGCTTCGATGCGAGGCTCGCGGCGAGGAGCTAAGGTCCGCTTTTGGCCGATTCTGTTGAAAAAGTCTCTCGGCGATTTCTGCCTGCGAAAGTAGGCGGCCTACGTTGAAATCTGAGCCAATGCAGGTACTGGATTGCCTCAGATTTCGCGTAGCAACGCATCAAACAGGCATTTTTTCAGCTTCGCGCAAGTGGCTCAGGTCGACACCGACTTTTTCAACAGAATCGACCCATAGCGGACATTCGTATCTGAGGTGATCTTTGTGGGAGCGGGTTTACCCGCGAACACGGGCGAAGCCCGTACCATCCTCCGCGTTGCCTGCTTCGCGAGTAAACCCGCTCCCACAGGGTTTGCGCCGGCCTCGAAAAATGAGCAATAGCAGTACTTGCGCAATGGCAGCTTTGGGTCGATTGGGGTCACTCGCGAAGGGCTGCTCCCGGCCCATCGCAGACACTCGCAGAGCCCTAGGAAGCGCGATTAGACCGATGTGATGGTCGACGTGGCTGAACGGCAGATTTTGTGTGTTTATTCATCCTTGGCACAAAAAAAGCGTATTGGCGGTTGAGCACCGCCGGCGTGCGTTCGTTCTATTTATATACCGGCGGTGGAGTTTGGATTGGTAGGGTAGTGCGCAGAATCAACCGTTACCCAGAAACCCTGCCAACCTCGCCGGCCTGAAAATGAGGGATGGCAGGTTCACTGCGTTTTATATTGAACCAGGCAGCGTAAAGAGCAGGAACGAAGAAAATCGTCAGTAGCGTCGCCACGGTCAGTCCCCCCATGATGGCGATCGCCATTGGCCCCCAGAATACACTGCGTGTCAGGGGAATCATCGCGAGCACTGTCGCCAGCGCAGTGAGCATCACCGGGCGCGTCCGGTGAATGGTAGCATCAAGCACTGCGCTCCAGGGATCGCGCCCCTGCTCAGTCTCTGTTTGAACCTGATCGATCAGGATCACCGAGTTACGCATGATCATCCCGCCCAAGGCGATGATTCCCAGAATTGCAACGAACCCCAGTGGCGACTGGAAAACCAGCAGTGCGGGCACGACACCGATCAGGCCGAGGGGGCGGTGAGCACCACCATCCAAATCCGCGAGAAATTCTGAAGCTGCAACATCAGCAGTGTCAGGATGCTGACAAGCATCAGCGGCGCGACTGCCAGCAGGGCCTTGTTGGCCTTGTCGCTTTCCTCGACAGCTCCCCCGACGTCAATTCGGTAGCCCGACGGCAGCTTTGCTTCAATGTCTGTCAACAACGGCTGGAGTTCCTTGGTCACGGATACCTCTGGAAGAAGCCAGGCTGCTGTCAACAAGGGAATTGCCGGTGCTGCCGCCTCTCGACTAAGCGCAGTCGCGTTATCTGAAGATTCTCGCCCCTTTTCATGCCGGGGGTCCGGGAGCGCTCAGCCTCAAGAAACTGGAAAACAACAACAATGAATCAGGACAATGAGACCCCCCGGTTGGCCACGCCACAGCCGTCACCCCATCTGCAGCCAACAGTCAGGGCCAAGGCGCTGACCCACCTGATCTTCCAACGGCCCGACCTGGACAAGGCATCGGGATTTCTGGTGGACTTCGGCCTGATCGTCAGCCAGCGCTGCGCCGACACACTGTACCTGCGCGCAACCGAACCCAGCCCCTACTGTTACCGAATCCACCAGGCGGACGAAGCCCGCTTCATTGGCTTTGGTCTGGCCTGCAATCGCGTGCGAACCTGGAAAAACTCGCGCAAATTCCTGGCGCGTCCTCGGTACAACCTGCGCCCCATCCGGGTGGCGGGTATTTCGTCAGCCTCACCGACCCCTCGGGCTTCATTGTCGAGGCGGTGTACGGACAGCGGCCCAGTCAGGCATTGCCGAGCAGAGCGCCGCTTTCGTGGAACCTGGCCACGGCGCAACAGCGAATCAACGCCACGCAACGCCCATCCATCGCGCCTCCCGAGGTGCTGAAACTGGGCCATATCGTGCTTGAGGTGGCCGCGTACCAAGCAACTTGCGCCTGGTACACGCAGCATTTCGGTTTTATCCCAAGCGATGTCCAGGTTTTGCCCGACGGCTCACCCATTGTCGCCTTCATGCGTCTGGACCTCGGTGACATTCCGGCCGATCACCATACCCTGGCCATCGCACAAGGCTTCATGGCGACCTACAGCCACAGCGCCTATGAAGTGGTTGATGCCGATGCGGTAGGCATGGGGCAGCGCGTTTTGCGAGATCGCGGTTGGGCGCATTCCTGGGGCATCGGCCGGCACATTCTCGGCAGCCAGATCTTCGATTACTGGCAGGACCCATGGGGCGACAAGCACGAGCATTACTGCGACGGCGATGTCTTCACCGCCACATATCCTACCGGAATCCATCCCGAGAGCTCCGAAGCGATGGCCCAATGGGGCCAGCGCATGCCCAGAAGCTTTACCAAGCCCAGGCTCAGCCTGCCCAACCTGGTCACGCTGTTGCGCAACCTTCGGCGCACCCCTGACCTGACGCTACGCAAGTTGATCACGCTCATGCGGATGTTCGGGTAGTGCGTGCCATGCCAGGCAAACCTACGCCTTTCGGCAGGCGCGACATGCTCAAAGCCGCAGCTGTAATGGCAGGCGGCACGTTGACTTACGGCCTGGCCAACGCTTCATCGGAACAACACCAAAGTGCTCGCGCCACTGAGCCCGGGACAAACGCTGCTTCAGGAGTACCTTCCATGTCTGTCGTGCACGTAGTTCGTTATGAGTTCGAGAACGGTATCCACTGGGGCGTGATCCGCCAAGGGCGTATCACGCATGTGCCAGGCACTTTCGCTACCACTGGCGATTTCATCAGCAACAATAGCGTCGAGGCGCTTGCACAGCTGAAGGGCCAGGAACTGTCCGAACAAGAGGTTAAGCTGTTATCGCCTCTCACCCGTAACCAGCAGTTCGTTTGCCAAGGGGCAAACTACCGGCAGCACATGATCGAGTCGGGCATGGACCCTGACGCGAAAAAGTACAACATGATCTTCACCAAGGCGACCAGTTGCACTGCCAGGAAGCCACGGCTTTTCAGCTGCTTCGGCACCTTCTGGCCAGACTGACCAACGCCTCAGGGATGATGTTGGCCCATGCTCAGCTATCCCGGGCGCTCGAGTGCGTTCACCACGAACCTCAGCGCAACTGGGCCGTGACGGAACTCGCCGATCGTTTCGGCATGTCGCTCGGGTGAGCTTTATTACGCACTATCGCGAGACGGTCGATATCACGCCGGCAGATCACCTGGCGAACTGGCGCATCAGCCTGACCCAGAAGCGCCTGCGCGTAGGCCGCACGGTCGCATCCATCCATTCGGGATTCGCATGTATATCACGCTCCGCACTCCCAGGTTGCAAGCAATTCAGGCTTCCGATACCCGCAATTTCATTACAACCAGATCAGCAAGAGTGCAAGTACAAGCACCTGTTGTTCAAGATCGACGAACTCATGCTGGATGCCACATGACCGGGGGGCTATAAGCGACAAGATGCGGGCTCAAGATGCCCTGCTAAGGGGCGATTTGATGGTGCCGCTCGGCGAGGCACTGCGCAGGGGCGGGGTTTATGCACTGTGGCTGCGCGACAGCGGTGTCACCCGTCCCGCCTGCACAGCGGTTAAATCGAGGAGCAGGTGGAAATGACGACCTGACTGGGTTGAAATTGCGGATTTTTAGACCGTTTATTCATTTCAGATATGAAGATAGATCTACATAGAATATCGGTTACTTCGCTTCGGTCGTCATCATGATCCATTGAGTCGTCATAGCGCTTTTTCTGCTGCGTTAGCATCCAAAACATCCTTTATATGCTCTATGTCGGCACTCCCCGCAGCGCAAAGCGCTGCAGCGCCGTCCTGTTGCCTCAGTACCGCATAAGCCTACAATCGCCCTCATCAACTCCACACCCGATCGTCGATTTGAAGAGGATTTCGCCATGATGAACGCAATGCAGATGCCGATGAGCGCCAACATGCCAATGATGCCAATGATGGGCATGCCGATGATGATGGCCACCATGACCTGCAAGATGGTCGAAGACGGCATGATGTGCACCATGAAGCCAGCGGCTGGCATGGACATGGCCGGTTTCCGCAATAATTGCGAAATGATGCAGATGATGATGAACTGCGGCATGCCGATGATGATGCAGTGCGCCAACCTGTGCATGATGGGCATGTCTCAGTCGGCGATGGCCATGAACATGCCGATGATGGGCATGGCGATGCCGATGAATGCCATTGCCATGCCGATGATGAAGTGCATGATGGAATGCACCATGATGGCTGACTCGATGACCTGCAAGATGATGCCGATGGCGGGCATGAGCATGGAAATGATGAACAACTGCTGCATGCTGATGATGAAAATGATGAACGACTGCAGCATGCCGATGATGATGAGCTGCAACGGCATGCCGATGATGTGCTGCACTTGCTGAGCCGTGCTGCTAGCGACCGCTAACTGCGACTGCGCCGCGTATCAGTCGCGGCGCTCCGGGTGGGTGACCACTAGGAAGGCCACCACCTCGCTGTCTACCGGGTTCCGGTAGCGGTGAGGCTGGTCGGCGTAGAACACGATCGAGTCACCGGTCGAGAGCAGGAATCGCTCTTCGTTCACACTGATTTCCAGCGCGCCTTGCGCCACCACCAGATTTTCCTGCACCCCTGGGCCATGCCCGTCTGAATACTCCTCGCCCAACGGATTGATGCGCAGTTCGTAGAATTCCACCTGCCGCGACGTATCATAGGGATACAGCGCCCGACTGACGAAGTGGCCGTTGGCGCTCACCAGGCGCTTGCTTTCGCGTGCCGGCATGAGCGTGACGCCCTCGCATTCGCGGTGCTCGAGAAAAGCCGCCACCGAGACCCGAAGCCCCTTGGCGATCTTGCACAGCACCTTGATCGACGGGACGCTGCGTCCAGACTCGATCTGCGCAAGCATCGCCCTGCTGACGCCGCTGACCCTGGCCAACGCTTCCAGCGACAGCAGGCGTTTGCTACGCAAGCGCTGCAAGTTCTGGGCGACGCGGGGGCCGATGGACTCGTCGTCGCTGCTGTCGATGTCTGTGGGGAGGTTGAGGCTAGGGTCTGTGGAGGTGCTCAGAATCCGAGGGAGACTCATGGTTTCAGGCCTGGCGCGGTGCTTTCGGGACGGCACTTGCGTGGAATCCATGTTGAGCGACCAGGCCGGCTTGCTGCGCGTAAAGCGCCCACATCCAGCGCCCCATCTGCTGCGCGTGCTTGCGTTTGCGGAATAGGGTGAAGTCGATGACGTTATCGGCGTGGCTCATGAAAGATCCTTAGGTTTCTGTAAGGCGTTAACAGAGACTACGAGGTCTTTCTTAGAACAAGAAATAATGATTAAGAATTTGTTAATTCTTTTTTGAGCTAAAGAAAAATATGGCTTGCATCTGGCGCATGATAGAGTCGATCGGCCCCGGAGAGCAGCTCGAGCATTTTATTTCGCACCGAATTCATGTGCGTGCAATCCCATTTGACGCTCGCGCCTGTGACTTGTGGGAAATTGCACCCATTTACACGTTTGCATTCGACATGACCAGCTGTTTGCATTCGACGTAACCAGTCATTTGCATTTGATCTGACCAGACATCCACGTTGGGGCGCAGCCAGGCGCTATCGGTTAGTGGAACGGGGCAAAATCATCGTGTGTGCAACCCAGCTCTAGCATTTGAGGGCGCTGCTGCAGCAGACCTTGGAGTCCTCCACTTACTTATCTTGGTGTTGATTCAGGAGCTAACGGCGCTGCAGATGCAGCCCCCAATAGCGCCCCGAACACGGCGCCAGGAATGACTCCGAGCCCTGTTATGACCACCCCGACCGCCGCCCCGGTCCCAGCGCCGGTCAGCACACCCCGAACGTCGTGGGCGATCACCAGTGCCACCCATTTCTTGTCCAGTTTCCCAGCGAACTCTTTCACGTAGGCGAGGCTGTCTTCGGCGATACTCCCTATCGCCGCGACCACTTCGTTCGCGGCGATCTTTAGTTTCTGCGCCAGGGCCCGCAGTTGTTAACACACATCTTCTAGTCTGTTCGCTCAGCAGTTTCCTGAAGAATGCCCTGAGGGTTTCGGCATTGCCCCTGTCGATGATCTCTTGCTTCACGAGGCTGTCGATCTGCACATCGAAGGCCTTCTGAGTGAACAGCGGCTGACCGCCCAGCAGGCGGGTCGTCTCGTCCAGCATTTTTCGATGGTACTTGCCGATCTCGCTGGGCGGCACTCTCAAGGGGCCGGGCGTGTCGGGTTGCTGCGCCATGCCAGTTGCGGGCAGCAGCGCGACGAGGCCGAGACAGGTGGTGCTAAGCAGGACCAGGCGTCTTCCAACGTGGGTGCCGTTCATTTGAAGCGTTCCTGTCTTCTTCGGCGTCGAGCAATGTGCCGAATCGGGTTGTTCGTCGCTTCTGGTAACGCTAGCAGGTCAGGGGGGGGCAGCCGCGTCACGTCCACTACCGGCAGTCGGCCGCGTCGAGCGGCCTCCAGGCCTTGTTCGCTGTCTTCGAACACCAGGCAACGCGCAGCGGCCAGCCCCAGTTGTCGGGCAGCCTGCAGATGGATAGCGGGATCGGGCTTGGCCTTGCCGACATCGTCGAAGGTCACGATGGCGTCGAACAGCTCGGCCAAGCCCAGGGCGGCCAGCGAATTCAGGACAATTTCCCGAGAGCCGCTGGATGCCACCGCCATGGGCTTCACTCCGGCGAACCGCCTGGCGATTGCAGTCACCTGGGTGATCTCGCACACCTGCCGCGACAGGTTGGCCAGGTAGTGCTGGCGCATCGTCGCCACCGCCCTGGGGCGATCCAGCGTCACTTGGTGGGTGTGCTCGAAATGCGCCATCAGTTGCGTCTCGCACAGGCCGCAGCGGGCGGCGTGCCACGCCGTGTCCATGACCTTGCCAGACTCGGCGAAGGCCGCGCGCCAGGCACTGGCGTAGGCGTGCAGGCTGTCGACCAGGGTACCATCGCAGTCGAAGATCAGGCCGTCGGCGGCTTGCAGCAGCGTTTCCAGTGGGGCGCCGGGCGGATGCTTCATGGCGTATCGACCTGGCCTGGGTAACGGGTTTGCAGCACCACCGCGAGGGCATCCGGGCGCCAGAACTCCTGGTCGAACTCCACCGGCTGGCCGCGTTCGCCGAAGCTCAGGCGCTCAAGGTAGAAACTGCTCGACCCTGGGGAGACTTGCAGCAGGTCGGCCTGAAAGTCGTTCATCGTCTCGGGGTGCATACACAGCTCGCTGCGCGACTGCACGCGGCCGAAGCGTTCGCGCAGCAGGGCGGTCAGCGAGGTGTTGAGGTCGGCGTCGAGCAGCGTGGGGCACCAGTCGGCCACCAGCACGTTGCACTCCAGCAGCACCGGGCGCTGGTCGACCCAGCGGCGGCGTTGCAGGTAGAACACCGGCTCCTCCGGATGCTCCAGGCCCATGCGCTTGGCCAGCCAGGCCCCGGCCGGGCGGCGCTCGGCATGCAGGCACTCGGTGCGTGGTGTGCGGCCCTGGGTGGCGACGTACTCCATGAAGCCGATGATGCTGGTCGGGTCGTAGCGGATGCGTGGGGGGCTGACGTACCAGCCGCGACGGTCCTGGCGGTAGATGATCCCGTCGGTTTCCAGCAGTTGCAGTGCCTGGCGCAGGGTCACGCGGGTACAGCCAAAGCGCTCGGCCAGTTCCCGCTCCGCGGGCAGCTTGCTGTCGGCGGGCAGGCATCCCTTGGCCAGGTCGCCGGCCAGTTGATCGCGGATTCGCAGGTAATGGGGTTGAGTGGCACGCCAGGTGGCCTGGGGTTGCGATTCGCTGACGAACGAGGCGCGAAACGGGTTCATGGCAGCACCTCGGCGCCTGTGGACAGGGGCCGCTGCTGGGCCTGCAGCTCGTTGCGCCAGGTCAGCAGGCCATAGGTGGCCAGTACCACGAAGCCGGCGTACAGGGCGGCGGTTAGTTGCAGGTCCTTGGACAGGAACAGCCCCACGTAGGCGCTGTCGAGCACGATCCACAGCCCCCAGCTGGCCACATACTTGCGCGCCGCCCAGAAGCTGGCCACCAGGCTGAGCGCGCTCAGCAAGGCGTCGATCCACGGCGCCGAGGCATCGGTGTAGCGCTGCATGAGGGCGCCAAGCAGCACCGCGCCGGCCAACCCCGCCGCCAGGCTGACGATCGCCTCGCGGCGCGGCAGACGCTGCACCGCGACCTTGCCGGCAACGCTGTAACCTTGGCTCCAGCGCCACCAGCCGTAACCCTGCAGCACGGCGAAGACCAGTTGCAGCAGCATGTCGCAATACAACTTCACCTCGAAGAAGATCCAGGCGTAGAGCAGCACGGCGACCACGCTCACCGGCCAGCACCAGCGAATGCGTTGGGTGGTCAGCCACACACCGAGGATGTTGAACAGCACGGCGACGATTTCTAACGTTGACATGGGCGCCTCCTGGGCAGCGTCAGTACTGGGGCTTCAAGACCTTGTGCTTGAAGGCGCGTTTCTGTTGTTCCGACAATCCCTCGTGACCCTGGTACGGCGCGCTGTACCAGCTGCCATAGGTGGGGTTGGGCAGCAGGAACCAGCGCTCGCCCAGCCAGCCGAAGTAGGGCCGGGCCGCATCGAGCTGGGCTTGCTGGCTGCCGGTAGTGGCCATGAAGTCGCCGAAGCTGTCGCCCACTTGCATCAACACGCGGGCTTGGGTGCCGACCCACTGGCGGCGGCAGGTCTTGTCCGATCCGCTGGCCTGGCAACCGCCGATCGCGGTGCCCGCGGTGAGGATCTGGGCAGGGCTGTCGATGGGGAAGCCGGCGCGGCGCAGGTTCTTCAGGGTCGCCTGCTCCTGGCCGGGTTCACGGTTGGTCAGGTAGTACGGTGTAATCCCACGGCGCGCCGCTGCCTGCAGGAAGTCCACGGCGCCGGGCAGGGCTGGGGCCTTGGCGCGATCGACCCACAGGTACCAGGCGTCGTAGTCGTACGAGCGGTCTTTGATGATCGCTCGGGCGTTGAGCGGGACGTTGTCCAGCAGGGTTTCGTCGATGTCGACGATCAACGCCGGAGCTAAGCCCTCTAGCGGGCGCGGTGCTTGTGCCAGGGCATCCCAGGCCGGGTCGGCCAAGGCCTGGTCCAGTTGCCGGGTGGCATTGGCGTAGACCTGGCGGAACAGCAGGTCGTGCTCCACCGAGGTCTGGGTCCAGAGCACCGCGTCGAGCTGGTCGTTGGCGGGCGGGTTCTGCTGGCAACCGGTGAGTAGCGCCGCCAGCAGGGCGGCAAGGAGCGGAACGGACCGGGTCATGGTGATTCCTCAGAAATTCACGGTGGCGGACAGGCGGGCGGTGCGCGGTGCACCCTGGAACAGGTAGCCGTCGCCCATGTACTCGCCCACATCGCGCCAGTATCGCTTGTCGAAGAGGTTGTCCACGGTCAGGCGCAGTACCGTTTCATAGCCTTCCAGGTCCAGGGTGTAGCGCGCGCCGGCATCGAACACGGTGTAGCCGTCGACCTTCACGTTGCCGGCCTGGCTTGCATACTTGCTGGCGCTGTAGCGCAGGCCGCCGAGCAGGGCCAGGCCCTTGACGCTGGCGATGCTGTAGTCGGCGTGCAGGCTGGCGCGCACTTTCGGCACGTTGATCGCCTGATGCCCTTCGTAGCTGTCGGTGCCGCTGTCCTCGACCCGGGCGCGGATGGCCGCGGCACTGGCCGCCACCTGCAGTTGCTCGGTCAGGTGCCCGTTGGCGGAAAGCTCGAGGCCGATGTTTTCCTGGTCGCCTTGTTGCACGTAGGTGAAGCTGCCGTCGCCATTGGGGCGCGAATACTGGTAGGCCTTGCTGATGCGAAACAGCGCGGCGCCGAAGCTCAGGCCCTGCCAGTCACGCTTGGCGCCCACCTCCAACTGGCGTGACACCGTTGGCGGCAGGATCTCGTCGGCATTGGTGGTGAACCACGCCGCTTCGCCGCCCAGGGACAGGCCCTTGCTGTAGCTGGTGTACAGCGAGATGTCCGGACGGGGTTTGTAGATCAGTGCCACATTGGGCAGGAATTCCGAGCGCTGGGTATGGCGCGTGGTATTGCCGTCAATGTCGAAGGTCTTCTCGTCCAGGCGTACCTGACGGCCGCCCAGAATGGCCTGCCAGTGTTCGCCGTAGCTCAGCCGATCGCTGAAGAACAGGCCGTATTGACGGCTATCCAGGCGTCGATAGGTATGCCCCAGCGGCGCGCTGCTCGGCGCAAAGTCGGGTACGGGCTGGTAGATATTGGCGGTGCCCACCCATTCATTGACCGCGTCGCGGCGGTCGATGAGCCGGCGCAAGGCGCTGCTGCCAAGGGCCAGCTCATGCTGCAACGGGCCGCTTTCGAAGCGCCCGCTCAGGGTCGCCTGGAGCTCGTCGTTGCGGCGAGTGTCGTCGGGGCTGCGGAAGTCGTAGACATCGTAGTCGCCCTCGGGGCTGAAGTAGTTGGGCACGGCGGAGCTGGCGCAGCTCGGGGCGCCATAGCAGCCCCAGGCGAAGGCACTGTAGTCGTCGATCACCACCCGGCTGCGCGAAGCGCTCAGGTTGGCGCTCCAGTTATCGTCGAAGCGGTACTCGAAGCGGCTGCCAAGGTTGAGCGAGTCGATACCCACCGGTTTCGACCAGTGCTGGTCGGCCAGGCGGTCCTTGGGGTCGATGCCGCTGGGCACCACGTTGCCGCCAAGCAGCTGGTAGCCCGGTACCGAGCGTTGTTCGCGGGTCTGGTATTCGGCATCCAGTTGCAACAGGGCGGCGTCGCTGAGGCTCCAGTCCACGGCCAGGGAGGCGAAATCACGTTTGCCGTCGGAGTTGTCGACGTAGCTGCGGATGTCTTCATGGGCGAAGTTGGCGCGCACGCCCAGGCGATGCTCGCTGTCGAGCCAGCCACCAAGGTCGGTGGCAATGTAGCGCTCGCCCGATTCGTTGGTCGCCACGGTGACCGAGCGCACGTTCTGCGCTCGCTTGGTCACGTAGTTGACCAGGCCGCCCGGCTCGGAAACGCCACTTTGCAAGCCGGAGAGGCCTTTGAGCAGCTCGACCTGCTGCTTGTTTTCCAGCGCGACGTTCTGCTCGCCGGTAATGGTGTTGCCATTGATCTTGTAGCTGTTGGCGGCACTGAGGGAAAACCCGCGGACCACGAAGTTCTCGTAGTAGCCGATCGGTGCATAGCTTTCGCCGGTCGAGGCATCGTTGCTGAGCACTTCGCTGAGCAGCCGGGCCTGGCGATCCTTGAGCAGTTGCTCGGTGAACACCGCGACCGAGGCCGGTGTATCGAGCAGTGGCGCCTCGCCCAGGGTTCCGACCGAGGCCGAGGTGGCCTGGTAGCTGTCGGGCTGCTGGCCCGTCACGGTGACGGTCTCCAGCAGGGTGCTGTCCGCCCAGGCCAGGGCCGGGCTCAATGACAGACTCAGCAGCCCCAGCGCGAGGCCGTGGCGGTGTTGCAGGGGCAAGGATGAAGCCATGAACAAACTCCTGGGTGACCAGCGGCGTGGTACCGAAAAACGGCTAGACGTGTGCTCGCGATGACGCGCGCACGCAGCGGCGACGGTATCTTCGAGCGGGCTCTTGAAAGGGGTGAAAGCTCAGGTCGGAGTTGCTCCGATGGTCATTGGCAACGCAGGGTCGGCGGCCCATTCCTGCAGCGAGCCGTCGTAGATCGAAACGTTCTGGCGCCCAAGGCGCGTGAGGGCCAGGGCAGTGGCAGCGGCGGAGATACCGCCGCCACAGTAGAGGATCAGCGGTTGCTCGCCTTCGAGCAGCGATGGCCCGAGGGCTTGGACCAACGCCTCGGGCGGCAGGTAGCGGCCCTGTTCGTCGAACAACTCGCGGGCCGGTCGGTTGAGGCTACCGGGGATATGGCCGCGTCGGGCATAGCGGGTCACGGCGCTGCCCTCGAACAGCCCTTTGGAGAGTGCGCAGACCAGCGTGCCGGGGGCTTGTCCATCGAGCACGGCCAGCACGTCCTCGCGGCTTGCCCAATACCCGGCTTGAACAGTCGGTGCCGCTGGCGAAGCCGGCTCCCCGACTTGAATCGCTTCGCCTTGGGCCAGAGGCAGATTGGCCTGGCGCCAGGCCTTCAGGCCACCGTCGAGCACCGAGGCGGCTATGCCCATGCTGCGCAGCATCCACCACAGGCGCGCCGCCCAGAAGCCGTCGTGTCGGTCGTAGAGCACGATCTGCCCAGCACCGGTGATGCCCAGGCGCGCCAGTGCCTCCCCGGCAGCCGCCGGCGAGGGCAGGGCGAAGCTGTAGCTCGCCGAGGTATCGGCCAACTCGCGGGTCAGGTCGGCATGGCGTGAGGTCGGGATGTGTTCGGCCAGCCAGGCCGTATAGCCGCTGGCGACACGGTAGTCACCCTCGAACTGCGCGGCGGCGAGCTCCACGCTGGTGTCGAGCACCACGAGCCCCGGCTGTTGCAGGGCCTGTTGCAGGGCATTGGGTGCAATGAGGATGTCGGGCATGGGGGCTCCTGTCAGCGCGTGCGTGCGATTCGGTCGAGATGATCGAGCAGGCGGACGCCTTCGCTGTCGCCAAACCAGCGGCCATGGCCGATCAGAAAGTTGTGGTAGGCAATGTCGGCGTTGCTGCGGGATCCGACGATGCCCTGGAAATAGTCGATTTCCGAGAGGGCGAAATCCACATGCACCAGCGGTAGCAGCGCTTTGAGGGTGAGCAGATCGGCCTGGGTCAGACGGCGCTGACTGTGATAGCCGGCCAGCAGCGCATCGACTGCGTCGAGGTCTGCGCTGGCGTGGCCGCCTGCGTCGAGTTCAAGCCAGGGAATGCAATTGCGTTCCAGCGCGGTGGCCAGATCGAACATAGCGAAGGTCAGGTCGCTCAGGCCGAAGTCAAGGACACTCTGCACCTGCGCGGTGCTTCCTGGTTCGGTCCAAAGCAGGTTGGATCCGTGCCAGTCGTTGTGGGTCCACAGTGCCGGCTGGTGCTTGAGCAGCGGCAGCAGGGCGCGGTGGTGGGGCAGATAGAGCTCGCCTAGCGCCTGCTGCCAGTTCTTATCCGCAAGGTAATGGGCCAGCGCGGGCTGCTGCGCCAAGGCCCTTTCGATCGACGCCAGCGGTGCGCAGTCGCCGAACAAGCGCAGGTTGGAAATCAACACTGGCGTTTGCCGGGCTCGCGCGGGGAAGCCTTCGGCGGCCTGGTGCAGGCGCGCGAGGGCCGCTCCCGCCGCGTGGGCATGCGACAGGGTGAGGAACGGTGTCCACGACAGAGCGTCACGGTACAGGTCCTGGCCCTGGGCGAGCGGCAGCACCTCGTAGGTCCATTCCCCCAGGGCAACCACGCTGCTGCCGTTGCGGTCGAGCAACGGGGTGACAACGGGGGCGCCACGCTGTTTCAGGTACTGGACGAAGCGGTGTTCTTCCAAAAGCCAGGTGGGCTGGCGGACACTGCGGTGGTGGCGCTTGACGAACAGTTGCCCCTGGTCCGTGCGCACCTGCGCGGCCGCCGAGAAGGGGCGGGGGCTGTGCCAGTGCAGCTGCTGCAGGGCGCCAACCTGCGGGAAGTGGTTCAGCGCGCTTTCCACATCCCCTTGCGACAGGGCAGGCCAGTCGGCTTCCACGGGTTGCAAGCCCATGCCGTGGGCGATACGCGATGGCTCGGTCATGCCTGCGGCTCCGTCAGGTAACGGTTGCTGGTGGCGCCGCGCCAGGCGTTGGGGTCGGTCAGTACGCCATGGCGGTGCAACCACTGGGCGTAGGGCGCGATCAGTTCTTCGCGTTGCTGGCCCCAGCGCTGTTCATGCAGCCAAGTTGGCGCGATGTGTTGCAGCGATTGGCTGAGCAGCTCCCTCGGAAAGTAAGGCGTGGAGGCCTCGTAGGCGCCCAGGGCGCTCTGCGGGTCTTCGGCCGCCGCACGAAAGCCACGCTCGGTGGCGGCGAGGAAGGCGCGGGCAGTCTCGTGATTGTGCTCGAACCAGCTTTGCCGGCCGCCAAGTAGGTAGCTGTGGTAACGCGGTGCGCCGATGTCGCCGACCGGCCATACGACGCGGCGCTCGGCCGAAACCTTGCTGTCCATCAGCGCTTCCCAGGCCCAGTAGCCGCCGAAACTGGCGTGGGCAACGCCCGCGGCCAGATCCTCGGGGCGCAGCTCGCGTACTTTGCTGTCGACGATGATGACGGCATCCGGGTCGCCGCCATCGGCGGCCACCAGATGGCGGACCATCGCCAGGCCGCGAGGCGTGGGGTTGAGTGCCAGGCGCTTGCCGGCGAGGTCTCTTGGGCGGCGAATGCCGAAGTCGGTCAGGGTCTGGATCGACTCCAGACCCTGATGGTTGATAGCCGCGACGCCCAACAACGGCTGACCGAGGCTGCGCCTGACCAGTAAGCGGTTGCTGGGAAACACGCCGACATCGGCCTCGCCTTTGAGCAAGTGTTCCAAGGTGTCGCCATGGAACGGGTCCGGCACCATCAACTTCACCGACAAGCCGGCGTCCTGATACCAGCCGCGCTCCCGTGCGACGTAGAACCCCGCCGAATTTGGCCAGGGATGGAAATATTCCAGCATTACCCGTACTGCAACCATTCTGTCGTGCTCCTTGATGCCCGCAGGGCTCACGAAGCAGATTTAACGGGTATATAACTGGTATATACCAATACCAGTGGGCTATAGGTTTATTCTAAAAAGTAATAAAATTAATTTATTTAATTTCTTTTGATTCTTTTTCTGCCCCAGCGGAACGCATCTATGACAAAGTCATCCTGCTCAGCGCCCGGATGCCCACCGCAAGGCTTGGATCATCTACCTGGAACCCCGGCGAATGGGTTGGCCATGCCGGCTTGTCGGCCAATGCCGGTGGCGTCACGCCCATGCGCATGAAGATTCCCGGGATCTGCCGGGCGTACTCGGCAAAATCATCGGCGCCGTAGGTGCCATTGTCGAGCTTCACCGGGGTGGTGGAGGCCTGTTGCAGCACCGGCAGCAGGCTGTCCACCAGCGCGGTGTCGTTGTGCCCGGCGCGGTAGTTGCCGGGCAGGTAGTCGATCTCGGCGCTGGCACCGGAGGCTTCGGCAATGTGTTGCGCAGTGCGGCGCATGCGCTGCAGCACGTCTTCGCGCTGTTCGTCGCTGACGGTGCGGATCGAGCCTTCCAGGCGCACTTCGGCGGGGATGATGTTGTGCCGGTCTCCGGCTTCGATGCGGCCCACGGAAATCACCGGCGCCGGCAGCACGCTGAGGTTGGACTGGCGGCTGGGAATTGTTTGCCAGGCGAGAATGGTCTGCGCCGCCACCGGCACCGGGTCGATGCCGGTCCAGGGGAAGTCCGCATGGGTCTGTCGACCCTTGATGCGGGCGACGAAGGTATCCGCCGCCGCGGTGGTTCGGGTACGGCTGAGGGTGAATGTGCCCGCTGTGCCGGCGGTGACGTGGATGCCGAAGATCACCGCAGGCGCCTGATTCGTCAGCACACCTTCCTTGATCATCTGTCGGGCGCCACCGGTTTCGTCCAGGGGCGGGCCTTCCTCGGCCGGCTGGAATATCAGTTTCAGTGTGCTGGGTAACTCGTCGCGCCGCGCTGCCAGCACTTCGGCCACGCCCAAGGCCATGGCCATGTGCGCGTCATGGCCGCAGGCATGCATCACGCCGACCTCCTTGCCCCGGGTGCGGAAATCACCGCTCTGGTCCACCACGCGAACGGTCGAGGTGTAGGGCAGTCCGGTCTGCTCGGTCAGCGGCAGGGCGTCCAGCTCGGCGCGGATCGCCACCACCGGTCCCACTTTGCCGCCGCGACGACGGGTAAGAAACGCCGATTGAAGCGCTGGGAGCATAAACGGTAGTCGAAGCGGTGCAGACCCGACTGGAGCATGACCTCGGAAAGATGAAGGGTCGCCGGCAGACGGTGGAGCATCCCTTCGGAACGCTCAAATACTGGATAGGAAGCACCCACTTCCTGACCAAAACCCTGCCGAGGGTAAGCACCGAGATGAGCCTTCACGTGCTTGCTTACAATCTCAAACGAATGATGAGCATCTTTGGCATCGCTGGGCTGATTGAAGCGATCAGGACATGAGTCCAAGCGTTTTATGCGTCCGTATACGGCTATCTGGGCCGCTGCCGCGGCCCAAATAGCGCAGGCCGCGTGTCCGATGCCCGACTGAGGTAGATCAACACTTAGATCTGCTGAATTGACAGGGCGCCCCAGCTTCTTTCGCTCCTCGACGTACTTACTTGCGTTTTCACACAGCCTGGGTCGTTAGCAGCCATTCGCGAATGACCTTAACGACCCACAGCGGCCAGTGGGGTCAGAGGTGACTTTGTGAGAGCAACTGTCTTGCTCAATTTTCAGAAGCTGGCGCGATCCCAGTGGGCGCGGGTTTACCCGCGAACATGGGCGAAGCCCGTGCCCACAGGGGGCGCGTTAGCCTTGGAATAATGAGCAAGATCATGGTTTTCGCAATGGCTGCAATGGATCGTCAACAGCCCGCTATCTATCCAGAATGCGCTGTCCAGCGCTTGCGTAATGTGTCTGGGCGCTGATCCCTGGAAAACGATAATCGCAACTGGATGATTGGATTGTCGTGAACCCCTGCGTTCAGGTTCAGAGCACCTTGAACCCATGGGTGCCATCGCGCTCGAGTTGCGCGATCAGACCAAACTCCCAGTCCAGATACCCCTGCATCGCCTCGCGAGGATTGTCCGTACCCTCGTAGGGGCGCCGGTAGCGGTCGCTGCGTGGTACGGCAAGCTGCGTTTCGCCGGTTTCCAGCGGTTTCCCGGCAGCGATCCAGCGCGTGGTGCCGCCTTCGAGCAGGTAAACGGGAGTGCGGGTGAGGGCCTGCAGGTCACGCGCGGCGAAGCGTGCCAGCAGGCTGCTGCCGCACGTCAGTACGTAGCGACTGGCCTGTGGCACCCGTTCCAGGGTTTCGGCCAGTTGCGCGCGAATCGCCCAGTGCGCACCGGGGATATGACGCTTGACGTAGTTGGCGCTGGTGGTGAAATCCAGCACCACGGTGCCGTCTTCCTGCAGCCAGCCTTGCAACTGTTCGACACCGATCTCATTGGCCTTGGGTAGCTCCGGCAGCGGCGCCTGCCAATCGCCGACGGCGCTGAAATCTGCCACCGACAGCCCGTCCAGCACCGCCACCTGCCAGCCCATCTGCGCCAGCCACGACGCGCTCATGTTGGCGCGCACGCCATCGTCGTCCACCAGCACGATGCGTGCGCCGCGCACGCTGGCGACGTGGTCGGTTTCCTGCACCAGCTGCCCGCCGGGCACGCTGCGGCTGCCGGGCAGATGGCCTGCAACGTATTCTTCGGGCGTGCGCACATCGAACAGGTAAGTGGTACGGCTGGCGTCGGCCTGCCAGGCATCAAGCCCGGCGCGCTCCAGGCGCAGCACGCCGGCGCGGTCGGCCACAGCACGAGCCTGGCGGGCGGCGTTGGCACGGGTGCCGGCGCTCACCTGGGCGAAGGTCTTGTCCTGGCCGTGAGCCAACTGCTGCCCGGCCAAGGTCCAGCCGATGGTGCCGTTGCGCAGGGCGGCCACCGGGTTGGGGATGCCGGCGTTGACCAGCGACTGGGTGCCGATGATGCTGCGGGTGCGGCCGGCGCAGTTGACGATCACCTGGGTGGCCGGGTTCGGCGCCAGCTCGGCCACTCGCAGCACCAATTCGGCGCCGGGCACGCTGATGCCACCGGGGATGCTCATGGTCTGGTATTCGTCGAAGCGCCGGGCGTCGAGCACCACCACGTCTGCCTTGTCATCGAGCAGCGCCTGCACCTGCTCGGCGGCCAGCGAGGGGGTGTGGCGCACGCTCTCGACCAACTCGCCGAAGGCTTTGCTGGGGACGTTGACGTCACGGAACAGCTCACCGCCTGCCGCGCGCCAGCCGGCCAGGCCGCCGTCGAGCACGGCCACGTCGCTGTAGCCCAGCGCGAGCAGGCGCTGCGCCGCCACGGCGGCCAGGCCTTCGCCATCGTCGTAGACGGTGATGGCGGTGTCACGTCGCGGCACACGGGCGAAGATTTCCAGCTCCAGTCTCGACAGCGCCACGTTGGCGGCGAACAGCGGGTGCTCCTGGGCGAACGGGTCCTCTTCGCGCACATCGATCAGGGCCAGTTCCTCGCGGGCCAGTAGGGCGCGGCGGATGTCTTGGTAACGGCGGGTGGTGACTGTGCTCATGGGGCAGGGTTCTCTTTGGACAGGTCCCAGATGTTGGGCAGGCGGGTATTGGAATAGCCGGAAATGAACGCTTTTTCGCTGCCGTCCTCAGCGTACACCGCGCGCTTGACCGCGCCGATGTTGCCGCCGTAGACGTGGATGCTGATCGACACCTGATCACTGAAGGCATTGCTGACCTGGTGAATATCACCAATGCGCGGCGACACGGCCTCCACCTGACCTGGCGCCAGGCGCACCGGTGCGCCGCTGGGCTGCAGTGCGCCCTGGGCGTCGCGGGTGAAGTCTTGGGAGTATTCAGCGCCGCGCAGCATGCCGATCAGCCCCCACACCCGGTGATCGTGGATGGGCGTGCGCTGCCCCGGCCCCCAGACGAAGCTCACCACCGAAAAGCGTTGGCGCGAGTCGCAGTGCAACAGGTACTGCTGGTAGCGCTGCGGGTCGGGCTGGGCGAGGTCGTCTGGTAGCCAGTCGTCCTGCGCAACCAGGCTGGCCAGCAGGCCCTGGCCGCGGTCGAGAAGGGTGGCTTCGTCGGGATGCTGTTCGAGCAACTCGGCCAGGCTGTCGATGAAGTGGCGCAGGCGCTCCGGGTTATGGCTCATGGTTCAGGCTCGGTGTTCGGGTTTCATATTACCCTAGCAAAGCCTTTTTCTATTCTCAAAATGCAAAATAATCATAAGCTAATATGCAAATAATGCATTTACAGATGAGCGTTTCTGCTTTCAAATCCCATCACGCCGAAGGCATGAGGTTATGCCCAAAGCGCATTTCACAGCAGCTATATTGATCTATAAATTATAAAAATAGATCAAGTAAGACCTAAACGATATAAACCCGTTGCCACGAGACCGCACCTGCGGATCGGCCCTGACATGCCCCAAGCGGGCATCTGGAGACCCCCGTGCGTTACTTCAAGCAACTGGCCGCCACTGTGCTGGCCACCACCTTCAGCCTTGCCGCCGCCGCCCAGACCTTGGTCGTTGGCGACCAGAGCTACAACGCCCGTGCGGTGATGGAAGCGGCCGGGGTACTGGACAACCTGCCTTATGAGCTGGAGTGGAAGCAGTTCACCGCAGGCTCCCCTGTGGCCGAGGCGCTCAACGTCGGCAGCCTCGACATTGGCCTGCTGGGCGATGCACCGCCCTTGTTTTTGGGCGCCTTGGGCGCGCCGATCAAGGTGATCGCGGTCAGCCGCCAGAACCTCGAAGGGGTGGCGATTCTGGCGCGCAAGGATTCGTCGATCCACAGCCTGCAAGACCTGCGTGGCAAGCGCGCGGCGATCTGGAAGGGTTCGTGGAGCCAGCAACTGTTGTTCAGCGCCCTGGACAAGGCCGGCGTACCGCGTGATGCGTTGGAGCTGCGTTACCTCAGCGCGCTGGACGCTTCCCACGCCCTGGACGGCGGCTCGGTGGACGTGATCGCCACCTGGGAGCCCTACGTTACCCAGCAAGAACGCCAGGGCGCCCGCGTACTGGCCACTGCCGAAGGCGTGATCCCGGCGCAGAGCTTCGTGGTGGCCAACGCCAAGGCGGTGGACGCCAAGCGCGCGCAGATCGCCGACTTTCTGCAACGGCTGAAAAAAGCCCGCGACTGGACCCTGAGCGACCCGGCCCACACCGAGGCCTACGCCGACGCCTGGGCCAAGCGCACCCGCGCCGACCGCGACATCGCCCGCGCCTGGTTCGCCCGTGCGCGCACTGACCTTGCGCCGCTGAACCCGCAGGTGATCGTCGACGCGCAGAAAACCGTGGACTTCTTCGCCGGGCTCGGGCTGATCCAGACGTATCCGGCCAGCAGCTTGTTCGATACCTCGTTTGGTGCGGCTATCGAGCAGCCGGCTGTCAGCCAGCACTGAAGCTCTGCGCTGGCTTCTTCGCGGGCAAGCCCGCTCCCATAGGCAAGCGCAGATCCCTGTGGGAGCGGGCTTGCCCGCGAAGGCCTCCCCTTGATTGCAAAGGACTCCCCCCATGACCCAACGCAAAATCAAACTCGGCGCCCTGACCATGGGCTGCGGCGGCCCCGGCCGGCACAACCTGTGGCTGGACCCCGAACTGCCGGCGGACGCCAGCGTCAACATCGACTGGTACATCGACATCGCCCGCCAGGCCGAGGCTGCGCTGTTCGACCTGATGTTCATCGTCGACAGCCAGTTCATCACCCCTGGATCCCCCTCGCACTACCTCAACCGCCTGGAGCCGCTGACCCTGCTGTCCGCCTTGGCCGTGAGCACCCGCCATATCGGCCTGGTCGGCACCCTCACCACCTCCTACAACGCCCCGTACAACGTTGCTCGCCGGCTCGCTTCGCTGGACCTGATCAGCAAGGGCCGCGCCGGCTGGAACGTGGTCACCAGTGGTGATGCCGGCACCGCCGGCAACTACGGGCTGGATGAGCACTACGACTACGACACCCGCTACGCCCGGGCCCAGGAGCATGTGCAAGTGGTACAGGGGCTGTGGCACTCCTACGAGGACGACGCCTTCCCCCGTGACCGCGCCAGCGGCCGCTTCCTCGACCCCGCCAAGCTGCATGGGCTGAGCCACAAGGGCGAGCATTTTTCGGTGGTGGGGCCGCTGAACATCCAGCGCTCGCCCCAGGGCCAGCCTGTGATCTTCCAGGCCGGCGACTCCGAGCAGGGTCGCGACCTGGGTGCGGCCACCGCCGATGTGGTGTTCACCCATGCCGCCAGCATCGAGCAGGGCCAGGCCTTCTACCGTGACGTCAAGGGCCGCGCGGCACGCCTGGGGCGTGATCCGGAGCAGCTGCTGGTGCTGCCGGGCGCGGAGATCTACGTGGGGGATACTGACGAGCACGCCCGTGAGATCGAACGGCACTATCACCAGGCCGATCACAGCTTCGAGCTGGCGCTCAAGGAGTTCGGGCGCAATTTCGGCTGGCACGACTTCAGCCAGTACGCGCTTGACGCCCCATTCCCGCAAGAGAGCCTGGAGCATGCCCGCAGCAGCTTCTTCACCAATGCCAAGCGCATCGCCGACCAGGCGCGGGAAAAAGGCTTCAGCCTGCGCCAGGCGGTGGAATTCGGTCGCCAGTTGCGTCCCGGCGCGTTCGTCGGTTCCGCGCAGACGGTGGCGGCGAAGATGGCCGAATGGTTCGAGGCGCGGGCTTTGGACGGGTTCAACATTTATATAGGGCATCCGGGGCAGTTCCGTCGCTTTACCGAGGAGGTGGTGCCGCTGTTGCAGGAGCGTGGGGTGTATCGCACGGCGTATGAAGGCAGCACCTTGCGCGAGAGCCTGGGGCTGTCGATTCCGCGGTTTAGCCGGTAGATCGTCGGGGCTGCAACGCAGCCCCCTTTTCAGAAGTTGTACGTCACCCGCCCAAAGTAATACCCCCCGGTAAAACCATACGGCGAGTACACCCCATACCCCTTGACCATGGTCTTGCTGCTCGGCGCCTGGCGCTCTGGGTACACATCGAACAGATTGCGCGCACCCACCGCCAGCTCAAGGTCCTTGGTCAGCTGGTAGCCCACATCCAGGTCGGTGATCCAGCGCGCCTTGTACTCGCGGTCCAGTGAGCGGTCGTTGGCAGCGTTGACCTCGCGCCACGAGCCATAGCGCGTCAGCCCCAGGTTGACCCGGTAGCGGTCCAGCCGCCAGTTGCCGCCCAGGATCAGCTTGGTGTGCGGCTGCACCTCGGTGAGCAGGTTGCGGGCCTGGCGGTCCATCAGCGTGTAGGGGGCGCCGAGAATGTTCACGCTTTGCTTGTAATCGAGGATGTCGGTGTCGTTCCAGTTGAACGCTGCGGTCCACTTCACGGTGCCGGCGCTGCCTAGATCCTGGTCGTAGCTGCCCACCAGGTCCAGGCCCTTGGTGCGGGTGTCTGCGCCGTTGGTGAAGTACTGCCCGCCGGAGGTCGAGTCGATGCCGTTGTCGAGCAACGCCTGAGTGACTTCCGGGCCGAGCAGGGTGCCGGTGAGGGTGATGCGGTCGCGCACGTTGATCAGGTAGGCATCGGCGGTGAAGGCCAGGCGGTCGGTGGGTTGCCAGGTCAGGCCGAGGCTGTAGTTGGTGGATTTTTCAGGCTTGAGCGCTTCGGCCCCCAAGGCCTTGGCCGCCGCCGAGTCCACCGGCAGCACGCCGTAGTTGATCGACTGATACACGCCATTGACCACCCCGTAGGTGGTGGAGCGCGCGCTGAACAGGCTGTTGGCCAGCGATGGTGCACGGAAGCCGTTGCTCACCGTAGCCCGCAGTGCCAGTTCCGGGGTGAACTCGTAGCGGGTGGTGAGCTTGCCGCTGCGGGTGGCGCCGATGCCGCGGTCGTAGTGCTCGTAGCGCACAGCCGCGCCCCAGTACCACTGTGGCAACGGGTTGAAGCCCACATCCAGGTAGCCGGCGTAGCTGTTGCGGCTGGCGCTGGTGGCCTCGGCCGGGGAGATGCCGTTGGTCACCTGTGCGCCGGAGGCGGCGCAGTTGCCTGGGGTGGGGCAGTAACCGCCGTCGGCCCAACTGGCCCAGTCGCCGGCTTGCACCTGGTAGGTGTCGCGGCGCTGTTCAAGGCCCCACGAGAAGTCCAGCGGCTTGCTCAGCCCCACCTCGAAGCTGCGGTGCAGGTCGAGGTTGCTGGTCAGTTGCGAGCTGACCCAGGTGCCGGACTCGAAGTGGTTGGGGGTGGCCTCGCCCAGCGACGGGTTCTGGTTGTTCCAGGTGCCCTGGGCGGCTTCGTTGCGCCCGTAGGTGCTCGACAGGTCCCAGTTCCACTCCCCGGCCAGGCCCTTGGCACCGAACGCGGCCTGGTAGTCGTGCTCTTCGATGTACCAGGTGGGCGTGTAGCCCGACGGGCGCCCATTGGGCCCGGTGGTGATGGTGTTGGCGATGGTCGGCAGACGGAAATTCTGGCCCTGCTCGGCCTTGCGGTACGACCAGGTGCTGAACGAATACAGGGTCAGATCGTCTTGCAGGGGCAGCTCGGCGTTGTAGCCCAGGGTCAGCAGGTTGATCTTCGGCGTGCCGTAGCCGCCGTAGGTGACCTTGCCGGCGCGGTCCAGCGCTTCGGCCTGGCTGTAGCCGTTGGCGCTGGCCTTGTTGTCGTCGTTCTGGCTGCGCGCATCCAGCGCCAGCTGCAGGATGCCGTCACGACCGATCTCGAAACCCTTGTTCAGGCTTTGCTGCACGGTCTGTTTCTTGCCGTCGTAGCCTTGGCCGGCCGTGGTCACGGCGGTGCCGCTGGTGTCGGCCTTGAGGATCACGTTGATCACCCCGGCGATGGCGTCCGAGCCGTATTGGGCAGCGGCGCCGTCGCGCAGCACCTCGACATGGTCGATGGCGCTGATGGGGATCAGGTCCAGGTCGCTGGGCGCGGCACCGGCGTTGATGCCGCTGATGTTCAGGGTGGCGCTGGTGTGGCGGCGCTTGCCGTTGACCAGCACCAGCACCTGGGCGGCGTTGAGCCCGCGCAGGTTCGGCGCGCGGGCCATGCCGCTGGCGTCCCAGCCGGTCTTTTCCGGCAGGGTGAGCGAGGGCACGCTGGCGCTCAGGGCTTCCATCAGGCCGGGCTTGCCGGTTTCCTGCAATTGCTTGGCGCTGATCACGTCGATCGGCACGGGGCTTGTGGTGACGGTGCGCTTCTCGGCGCCACGGTTGCCGGTGACGATCACCGTGCCCAGGGCCTGGGCACTGGGCTCATCGGCCAGTGTCGGGGTAGTTTGCAGCCCCGCGGCGAGGGCCACGGGGAGTAACGAGGCAGAGGTAAAGACTTGCTTCATGCACGCAGTTCCTTGTTGGGCGGGATGGCGCGCTCAGGGCGCCTTGGCCGCGATCGCGTCGATTTCCACCAGCGCGCCCGGCAACGGCAGGGCCACCACCTGCAAGGCGGTGCGGGTCGGGGTGCGGGGTTGATCGGCGGTGGCGAAGAACTCGGTGTAGGCCGCTTGCAGTCCGGCGAAATCGAGGTTGCCGCCATTGGCCGGATCGCCCACCAGGAACACCCGCAACTGGACGATGTCGCCCAGGTCCAGGCCTTGGCTCTGCAAGGCTGCGCGCAGTTTTTTCAGCACCGAACGGGCCTGTGTTTCGGTATTACCCAGGGCCGCGACGCTGCCCTTGGGCGCCTTGGGGTCTGCTACATCCGGCAGGGTGCCGCTGATGAAGGTCAGCTGACTGCCGGCCGGCACCGTGACCAGTTGCGAGATGGGGAAGTTTGAGCCAGGTGGCGCGACGCGCTTGATGCCGTCGGCGTGGGCGTTGAGGGTCAGGGACATGAGCACTCCGGCAAGCAGAAGAAGACGAGGCATGGGTAGGATTCCTGCAGGGTCAGGCGGCAGCGCCGCGGGTGGTCTGGCGGGCGTGTTGGGCGATCAGGCTGACCACGCGGCGGGCAGATTCGGCGGCGCTGTTCTGCCAGATGCCCACCCCGCCATGGGCCAGGGCGTCACTGGCGAGCCAGGTACGGCCCTGGGGCTGGTTGAGCCGGTCGTAGCCGGGCTGGGCGACTTCGTCGTGGACGATCCAAGGCGCCTCGCTGAAGGGGATCTTCGACCAGTTCACCACCACCGGCCGGGCGAGTTTCTGGCTGTGACCGGGGTGCAGCGATTCCACCGCCTGGCGCGACGAGGCAATCTGCGCGGCCAATGGCTTGGCGGCGAACTGCTGGGCCACGCCACCGGTGTTGTAGGTGGCCACCAGCACACCCTGGGCGC
Source organism: Pseudomonas sp. s4 (assembly GCF_046764235.1). Lineage (NCBI taxonomy): Bacteria > Pseudomonadati > Pseudomonadota > Gammaproteobacteria > Pseudomonadales > Pseudomonadaceae > Pseudomonas > Pseudomonas sp. s4. The sequence continues at coordinate 2,880,206 of NZ_CP177209.1, forward strand.
TGTTGAGACGATCACTGGGGTACCACAGGGTGCGCGCCTCGTGGTTGATGTAGCTGAGGCCGCCGTAGATCTGAAAATCCGTTTCCCAGAACCGCGGCGACTGCCAGGCCACCTTGTTGGCCTTGTCGCCTTCGGCACTGGCGATGGCTTGCCTGAACGGCGCGTCGAAGTTGTTCGGCAACTTGGCCAGCAGCGGCAAGGGCAGGGTAACGATGGCGTAGTCGGCCTGCTCGACGTGCTGCTGGCCGCTCTTGCGATCACGCCACACTACCTTGGCGCCGGTGTCGCCGGTTTCGACCCCGAGCACCTCGGCGCCCAGGCGTACGCTGTCCTGGACCTGGCGGTAGAAAGCCTTGGGGATCTGGTCCATGCCGCCCACTGGCTGGAACATGGTCGAGGAAAACTCCGGGATCTCGTCGAACACCAGCGGCAGTAGCAGGTTGCTGTCCAGCAACTGATCGAGCGGCACGGGTTGGCGCTGGATCGGCGTCTGGTCGCCGGCGCCGGCGAAGCGGGTGTAGCCGGCGCGCACCGAGCCGCGGTACTGCTGTTGGCTGTCGAGGTCACCGTAGATCTTGAGGAAGTCCAGCAGCGCCTTGCGCTGGCCACTGTTGAGTTCGGCATCCAGGCTGTTGCGGCTGACGCTGCGCGCCAGCAGCTCGCTGAAATGCCCACGGGTGTCGTTGACCGCCTGGCGCAGCAGCAGTGGTGGACGGGCAAGGTCGGGTTGGGCCAGGGCGTTGCGGCTGCTGTTGACCAGCACCTGCAACTCCACGCCCAGTTCGCGGCAGTAACCCAGGATGGTCAGGTGATGGCTGGGCAGGCGTGCGGCGCCGGCGTTGAAGAACTGGCCCTGGTCGAATTCCACGCGCTGCGTGGTGCCGTCGTTGTGTTCGATGCGGTCGCCCTGGCGCAGGGTCCAGACCCGGCCGCCGACCCGCTCGCGGGCCTCCAGCACGGTCACGTTGAAGCCTGCCTTGCGCAGCTCGTAGGCCGACACCAGCCCGGAAATACCGGCGCCGACAATCACCACGCGCTTGCCATTGCCACCGTTGGCGGCCAGTTGCAAGGGTTCGAAGGTGGCGGCCAGGGCGTTCTGCCCCAGCGCGCCCAGTGCCGCTGAATAGCCGCCGATAGCGGCAAGGCGGGCGATCAGATCTCTACGGGACAATCCCATGTCGCGGTCTCCGAGAAGTTGGGTTCGGATGTGCGCAACAGGGCAGGCGGACGCATGGCGAGGCCCGACGACGGTTGGCACGAATCCATTTGCCTCCGCCAGGTCGGGGTCGGTTTACAGAACTTAATGGTCTTTACAGGGGTTGTGAAAGGCTTTTTTGTTCTAAGTTAATTATGTAATTTGATAATTATGTTCGTTTTGTTAAATGCGTAATTTGTATTTTGTGGTGAGTTGTTCATTCATTTGGCGGCAACACGAAAAGGCCCCTTCGCGGGGCAAGCCCGCTCCCACGCGATGCACAACGGTCGTGCTTTTCGTGGGAGCGGGCTTGTCCTGCGAAGGGGCCGTTGCCGTTATGAAGATCTAGGCCGTACGCGTGCTACGCTCACCTTCCCGCAGCGCAACCAGCGCCTTGATCCGCGGAATCAACGCCTGCCCATACTCCACCGCATCGCGCAACTGATCGAACCCCCGGAACAAGAAGGTACTCACCCCCAGCTCGTAATACGCGTGCGCAGCCTCGGCCACCTGATCCGGCGTGCCCACCAGCGAGGTGGAGTTGCCCGCACCGCCGCCGAGCGCGGCGATCTCGGTCCACAGCCGGGTGTCGTGCACCTTGCCGGCCAGCTGCACCAGCCGTTCGGAACCCACGTTGCTCTTGCCGAAGTTCTTCTCGCGGCGGTTGCCCTGGCGGATACCGATACGCTGCTTGGCATCGGCCAGAATGCGCTCGGCGCGGGCCCAGGCTTCGTCCTCGGTGGCGCCGAGGATCGGGCGCAGCGACAGGCTGAAGCGGATGTGCTTCTCGCGCCCGTAGCGGGCGGCGGCCTTGCGGACCTTGGCAATCCGCTCGCGCACTTGCTCCAGCGGCTCGCCCCACATCATGTACACGTCGGCGTGCTTGGCGGCGACCTCCACGGCGGCGTCGGAGGCGCCGGAGAAGTAGATTGGCAGCTTGCCCACCGGTTTGACCAGGGTCAGGTTGTCTTCCACCCGGTAATGTTCACCCTGGTGGTCGAAGGGTTCGGTCCGGGTCCAGGTGTTGCGCAGTACCTCCAGGTACTCGTCGGTGCGGGCGTAGCGGGCGTCCTTGTCGAGAAAGTCACCGTCGCGCTGCAGGTCGCCGCTGTCGCCGCCGGTGATCACGTTGATCGAGGCGCGGCCACGGCTGAGCTGGTCGAGGGTGGCGAACTGGCGGGCGGCGAAGGTCGGCGCCTGGAAGCCTGGGCGGTGCGCCACCAGCAGGCCAATGCGCTCGGTGAGTGCGGCCACGTAGCTGGCCAGGATCATCGAGTCTGGCGCGCTGGTGTTGACGGCCAGCAGCGCCTTGTCGAAACCGCCGTATTCCTGGGCCTGGGAGAACGCCTTGATGAATTCCAGGTCTACCAGCGGGCCGCGCGGGGCCTGGGATTCGCTGCCTTCCTGGGGGCCGATGAGGCCGATGAATTCGAGAGTCATGGAGCAAAATTCCTTTTCTGGGGGTATGGGCGGGCTGGGGCTGCGAAGCCGCCCGGGCGGTCTCAAGCCACTGCGCTTTGTTCGCGGCGCAAGGTATTGCGGTTGGCCGGCACATCGAGCCCGAAGTTGGCGCGCAGGGTGTCGCCTGCGTACTCGCCGTGTACCAGCCCGCGCGCCTGCAACAGCGGCACCACCAGCTCGGTGAAGTACTGCAGGCCATCGGGCAGCAACTGGTTGATGATGAAACCGTCGGCGGCGCCGTGCTCGAACCAGTCCTGCAGGGCGTTGGCCACTTGCTCGGGGGTACCGACGAAGTCGCGGCGCGGGCGCGAGAAGCGCAGGGCCAGTTCGCGCAGGGTCAGTTGTTCGTCCCGGGCCAGCTGCTTGAGCTGGTCGGCGGTGCCTTTGTGGCTGTTGTCGCCCAGGGTGCCCAGGTCGGGGAAGGGCGCGTCCAGCGCGTGCTGGCTGAAGTCGTAGTCGTTGAACGGGCGGCCCAGGGCGACGATGGCATCCTCGATGCTCACCAGCTCCACGGCCTGCTGGTAGCGGCGTTCCACTTCCCCCTCGTCACGCCCGACGATGGGGCGGATGCCCGGCAGGATGAACAGCTGCTCAGGGTCGCGGCCATGCTTGGCAGCGCGCTGCTTGAGGTCCTGATAGTAGGCGCGGGCGTCGCTGAACGACTCGGGGCTGACGAAGATCGCATCGGCGTTCTGCGCGGCGAAGTTGCGTCCGTCCTCGGACACTCCGGCCTGGAAGATCAGCGGCTGGCCCTGGGGCGAGCGCTGGATGTTCAGCGGGCCTTTGACCTTGAAGAACTCGCCCTGGTGGCCGAGGGTGTGCAGTTTGTCCGGGGCGAAAAACTCGCCGGTGTGTTTGTCGCGGGTGAAGGCATCATCCTCCCACGAATCCCACAGGCCCTTGACCACCTCGACGTGCTCGCGGGCGATGCGGTAGCGCACGGCATGCGGCGGGTGCTCGGCCTTACCGAAGTTGTCGGCAGTGCCTGATAACCACGAGGTGACCACGTTCCAGCCGGCACGCCCACCGCTGATCAGGTCCAGCGAGGCGAACTGGCGCGCGACCTGGAACGGTTCGGTGTAGCTGACCGTGACCGTGGCCACAAGACCAATGTGCGAGGTGACTGCGGCCAGGGCCGAAAGAACGGTCAATGGCTCGAAGCGGTTGAGGTAGTGGGGGCTGGAGCGGGCATGGATGTGCAGGCTGTCGGCGATGAAGGCGAAGTCGAATTTGGCGGCCTCGGCCAGTTGTGCCTGCTGCTTGTAGAAGCCGAAGTTGACACTGGCATCGGCCAGCGCCTCGGGGTGGCGCCATTCGCCCCAGCCGTGGCCGACACCGTGGATCATCGCGCCGAGTTTGATTTGTCGCTTGCTCATGGGGAGTCCTTCTGCAATCAGGTGATGGAGGCCTCCGCCGGGTGTGGGGTCGGACTGGTAAAGGGGACGTTAGCGTGGGGGAGAGGGGGTTGTGAAAGGCTTTGTGGTTCTAAGCTAATTATGCATACGCATTATTTGATGCGTTATTTAATATGCATTGTTTTTTGTTTTCGCTTGATGCTGTCGCAGGCTTCGCCAGCTCCCGTAATATCCGGTGTGAACCTTGTGGGAGCTTGCGATAGGGCCGTCAGAGCAAATCAGGGGATCCGCCTTTACACCGCCACCGGCAACACACTGCGCGAATGCCCCGGGATCGCCGCAATCAACTCCCGGGTATAGGCACTGGCCGGACGGCTGAACACCTCCAGCGCCGGCCCTTGCTCCACCACCTGCCCGCGCCGCAGCACCAGCACCTGATCGGCCATGCTGGCCACCACCGCCAGATCATGGGACACCAGCACATAGGCGATCCCCAGCTCGCGCTGCAACTCATCGAGCAGCGCGAGGATCTGCGCCTGCACCGACACATCCAGCGCGCTCACCGGCTCGTCCAGCAGCAACACGTGCGGCTCCAGCGCCAGGGCCCGGGCGATCGCCACCCGCTGGCGCTGCCCACCGGACAACTCCCGCGGCAGGCGGTCGAGAAAGTACACTGGCAACTGCACCCGGGCGATCAGTTCACGCGCCTTGCGCTCCAGGGCCTGGCCCTTGAGCACACCAAACGCCACCAGCGGCTCGACGATGCTGTCGAACACCGTGAAGCGCGGATCGAGCGCGGCGAAGGGGTTTTGCTGCACCAGCTGGATGCGCCGGCGCAGTGGCCTGAACTGGCGCCAGCTGTAGTGGGTGACGTCCTGGCCTGCAAACTCCACACGGCCCTGGGTGGGCGTCTCCAGCCCCAGGGCGATACGCAGCGCGGTGCTCTTGCCCGAGCCCGACTCACCGACGATGGCCAGGGTCTGGCCTGCTTTGACCTCCAGGCTCAGGTCGTGCAGGGCAGTGAAGTGGGCGTCCTTGCCCGGCAGCGCAAAGCGCTTTCCGACGTTGCTCAGACGCAGCAGCGGCGTTTCTCCCAGGGCGGTGTTCGGCCGCTGGCGTGGCACGAAGGCGGGCGCAGCGGCAAGCAGGTCGCGGGTGTAGGGCTGTGGCGTGCCCCACAGCACCTGACGCGGCGAGGCGTGCTCCACCAACTCGCCGTGCTTCATCACCAGCAGGCGGTCGGCACGGTCGCAGGCCATCCCCAGGTCGTGGGTGATGATCAGCAGCGTGATGCCGCGCTCGGCCACCAGCCGTTGCAGGTGGTCGAGGATGCGCCGTTGCACGGTCACATCAAGCGCGCTGGTGGGCTCGTCGGCGATGATCAGGCGCGGATCGCCGGCCAGGGCGATGGCGATCAGCACCCGCTGGCGCATGCCGCCAGACAGCTCGTGGGGGTATTGGCGGGCGCGCAGGGCCGGGTCGTCCAGGCCCACTTGGGTCAACAGCTCCAGCACATCGGCTTCCAGCCCCGGATAACGCCGGCCGCGGGCCAGCAGCAGGGCTTCGGCGATCTGCCGGCCGATGCGCAGGGTGGGGTTGAGGCTGACCATCGGGTCCTGCGGTACCAGGCCAACGATACGCCCGCGCAGTTGGCGTCGGGCCTGCTCGTTGGCCTGCGCCACATCCACCCCGGCGACCAACAGCTGGCCCTGGTCGATCCGCGCATTGCCCGGCAGCAGGCCGAGCAGGGCATTGGCCAGGGTCGACTTGCCCGAGCCGGACTCGCCGACGATGGCCAGGGTTTCGCCCTGGTTCAGGCTGAACGACAGTTGGCGTACGGCTTCGGTACGCTGCCCGGCGAAGTGGTAGCTGACACTGAGGTCGCGGACCTCGATCAACGCAGGCTGGCTCATCGGGCATGCTCCTCGACGCTGCGCGCCAGGTGGTTGAGGCTGAACACCACGGCCACCACGAACAATCCCGGCAACAGGGATACCCACGGGGCGGTGATGAGGAAGTGGCGGCCATTGGCGATCAGCGTGCCCCATTCGGCCGCCGGTGGCGCAGCGCCAAAGCCGAGAAAGCTCAGGCCCGCGGTGGCGAGGATGGCCGCGCCGAAGTCCAGGGTGGCGAGCACCGCCACCGGGCCCCAGGCATTGGGCAGCACATGGCGCAGCAGCGTGCGCGCCCAGCTGGCGCCGCCCAGGCGCGCGGCCTCGACATAGGGCAGGGTCTTGATGCGCAGCACCTCGGCGCGGGTGGTGCGGGCAAAGCCGGGGATGATACCGACGCCTACGGCAATCGCCACCGGCACCGTGCCGAAGCCGATGGCGGTGACGATCGCCAGGGCCAGCAACAGACCGGGCAGGGCCAGCAGCACGTCGATCAGGCGCATCAACGCGGCGTCCACGCGCCCGCCGGCAAAGCCGGCCAGCACGCCCAGGCCCAGGCCGCCGGCCAGGGCGATGGCCACCGCCAGCAGCGCGGCCTGCACGCTCAAGCGCGCGCCGTAGACCACCCGGGTGTACAGGTCGCGGCCCAGCTCGTCGGTGCCGAACCAGTGCACAAGGCTCGGCGCGCTGAGTTTGTCGGCGGGGGAGGTGGCGTACGGGTCGAAGCTGGTCAGCAGTTGTGGAGCCAGCGCGCTCAGCAGAGCGAACAGCACTACCAGCAAGGCCAGGCCGAAACCGGGGCGGCGCAGTAGCGGGGCCACGGCCTCGTGCAGGCGTTGCCAGCGCGTGCGGCGCTGCCATTGCTGTGGAGCAGTTGAGGGGACTGGATGATAGAGGCGAGTATCGGAAGTCATATCAGCTCACCTTGGCAGTATGGGTAATGCGTGGGTCGAGGTACGGGTACAGCAGATCGACAATCAGGTTCACCACCACGAAGGCTGCTGCCGACACCGCGACGATGGCCAGCACCACCGGAATGTCCTGACGCAGCACGGCTTCCTGGGCCAGGCGGCCGACGCCGTTGCGCGAGAAGATGGTCTCCACCAGCACCGCACCGGACACCGTGTTGCCCACCTGCAGGCCGACCAGCGTGAGCAGAGGCAGCGCCGCGTTGCGCAAACCGTGCCGCGCCTGCACCTGCGCCCGGCTCAGGCCCTTGGCGAAGGCGGTGGCGATGTACGGCTCCTGCCACACGCCTTGGAAGCCCCGTTGCAGCACCTGGGCGTACACCGCAGCGCTGGGAATGGCCAGTGTCACGGCCGGCAGCACCAGGCTGGCAATGCCCTGGCTGCCGGTGGCCGGGAACCAGCCCAGGCCAAAGGCGAACACCTGGATCAGCAGCAGTCCCATCCAGAACACTGGCACCGAAAAGCCCAGCGACGGCAGGCGGGTCAGCGCGGTCTTGAGCGGGCGCCATTGCAGGTAGGCGGTCAGGTAGGCAAGGCCAACGCCACCCAGCAACGACAGCACGATCGCCAGGCCTGCCAGCGACAGGGTCTGCGGCAGGCGCTCAGCCAGCAGCGCGGTGACCGGCCGGCCCAGCGAAAGTGACTGGCCCAGGTCGCCGTGCACGGCGCGCCAGAGCAGGTCGAAATACTGCTCGAACAGGCCCTTGTCCAACCCGTAGTAGGCGCGGGCCTTGGCCAGGTCTTCGGGCGACAGGCCGTCGGCCTCCATGCCGGAGGCGCTGAGCATGATTGCCAGGGTGTCGCCTGGCAGCAGGTAGAGGATGAAATAGCTGATGGTGTACGCGCCCCACAGCACCAGCAGCGCCTGGCCGATGCGGCCGATCAGGTAGCGCTTCATGGCTGGCCGACCTGGATGTCACTGAGGAAGGCGAAGCCTTCGGCGGTCCAGCGGAAGTCCTTGACCCGTGGCGCGGTGGCGGCCTGCCAGACCCGTTCGTATAGCGGGAACGCCGCGGCCTCGTCCACCAGCAGGTCCTGCAACTGGCCGTAGGCTGCGGCGCGCTGCGGGTCGGCGGTGGCGGTGATGCCGCTGTCGAACAGCGCCTGGACCTTGGGCAGGGTGTGCGGCTCGTAGCTGTTGGTGGCCAGGGTTGCGCTGTTGGCCGCGCGCGGGTCGAGGATGGTCTGCAGGATGATCGGGTCGGCGCGGGTCATGTAGGTGGACGTCAGGTCGTAGTTGCCGGAAGTGTTGCCGGCCACCCACTCGGCGCGGGTCAGCACATTGAGCTTGAGGTCGATGCCGACTTTGCGCAGTTGGTCCTGCACCAGCACATCGCCTGCGCTTTCGGCGGGGGTGAGGTTGTAGCGCAGGGTCAGGCGCTGGCCGTTCTTCTGCCGGTAGCCGTCCTCGCCCTTGTGCCAGCCGGCGGCTTCGAGCAGTTGCTCGGCGCCCTTGGGGTCGTAGGCCAGCTTGTCGGCCTGGGCCTTGAAGTACGGCGTGGTCACGTCGTACACCCCGCTGACCACCGGGAACTCGGCGTTGTACACGGTGTGCGCATAGCTGGTGCGGTCGATGGCTTTCTGCAGGGCAAGACGCACCTGGCGGTCGCCCAGCAGGCGGTTGTTGCGGGTATTGGGGTAGAGGTTGAGCGCAGGCCCCGGCAGCGACCGGCTCTGGATGGTCGCGCCCTTGGACTGGAACAGCTTGAGGTCGACCTCCGAGAACGGGTTGCGCGGCCACAGGATGTCGGCTTTGCCTTGCAGGAACAGGCCGTTGCGCACGCTTTCTTCGGGGATGTAGCTGACCTCGACGGTGTCCAGGTGGGCAGCGCCCTGGTTGCGCACGTTGGCCGAAGCCCAGGCGTAGTCCGCGCGTTTGACCAGCTTGGCGCCGACTTCCGGCGTGTAGTGTTCGAGCACGAACGGGCCGGTGCCGATGATCTTGCCCAGCGAGCGCTCCTGGGCGGTCAGCTTGTACGAGGCCGGGGCGAGGATCGCCAGGTTGGTGGTCGAGGTGGCTTGCAGGAAGCCTGCATTGGGCTTGGACAGCACCAGGCGCACGGTGAAGTCGTCAATCACTTCGGCGTGATCGTAACCGGCCAGGTAGGTGGCGCCGAAGGTGGCGGGGAGTTGCGTGGCGAAGGCCTTGTTGCTGTCGAAGGCTGTCTTCACGGCGTGTGCGTCGAAGCGCTCGCCGTTGCTGAACGTGACGTCCTGGCGCAGGTGGAAGGTGTAGCTCAGTGCATCGCTGCCGATCTCCCAGCTTTTGGCCAGCCACGGGATGATGCGTCCGGTGTCCGGGTCCTGGTCGGTGAGCGACTCGGCGACGTTGCGCAGCAGCACGCGGTGTTCCAGCCAGTAGACCTGGAACGGGTCGACGCTGACCAGGGTGGTGTTGTCGCCCCAGAAGGCGATGTTGAGGGTCTTGCTGGCGGCGGTGTTGTCGGCGGGGGAGCAGCCGGACAAGGCCAGGGCCAGGGAACTGATGGCGAAAAGGCGGTGCAGTGAGGGCATGGGGTGATCCTTGATCAAGATGGAGTTCGCCAGTACCGGCCCTCTCGCGGGCTTGCCCGCGAAAGGGCCGGTACTGGCAGCAGATGCCTTCAGTCAGTCCTGATAGTCCCGCCCCTCCCGATCCAGCTGGCGAATCAGCGCATCCCAATGCCGCTGGATCCCCTCACCCTGGCCGTCGGAAAACCGCTTGGACTGCTCATGCACCTTGGCAATCGCCGCCGGCGCCGCATGCAGCAGCTGATCATTGCCCCCAGCCTGGGCCGCCACCTGGATATTGCACGCCCGCTCCAGCCCGTGCAGCTCGCGGAAGGCATGCTCCACGCTGACACCGCCCGTGAGCAGCCCGTGGTTGCGCAGAATCAGGATGTTGCTCGTGCCCAGGTTGGCCACCAACCGCTCTTGCTCGTCCAGGTCCAGCGCCACGCCTTCGTAGTCGTGGTACACCACGCGGCTGTAGTAGGCCAGGGCGTGCTGGGAGATCGGCAGCAGGCCATCGCGCTGGGCCGACACCGCCGCGCCGTCGCGGGTGTGGGTGTGCAGTACCGCCTTGAGGTCGGGGCGGGCACGGTGGATGGCGCTGTGGATCACGTAGCCGGCCTGGTTGATGCCCAGCCCCAGCGGGTCGTCGATGATCGTGCCGTCGACATCCACCTTGACCAGGTTGGAGGCGGTGATTTCATCGAACAGCAAGCCGAAGGCGTTGATCAGAAAATGCTCCTCCGGCCCCGGTACGCGGGCCGAGAAGTGCGTGTAGATATGGTCAGTCCAGCGAAACAGCGCGGCCAGGCGGTAGGCGGCGGCCAGCTTGACGCGTACTTCCCATTCCTCGGCGCTGACCCGTTGGCGAACGCTCTGGGCGGTATTGCTGGTGACGGCAGACAGTGAAGTCATGGTGTGTTCTCCGGTGGTCAGTAGCCGCGCGCGGTATCGACCAGGTTGGCCAGGGGCGCCTGCTCGCGGTAGCGGTGGAAGTTGGCGATGAAGGCGTCGAGGAAGGCCGGGTAACCGTCCTCGGAAATAGCCGAGGTGTGGGGTGACAGGAACACCCGTGGGTGGTGGTACAGCGCATGGCCCGCCGGCAGCGGCTCGGGCTCGGTGACATCGAGACTGGCGCGGGCGATCAGGCCGCTGTCCAGCGCGTCGAGCAGCGCCTCCTGATCGAGCAATCCGCCCCGGGCGATGTTGATCAGGTGCAACCCGGGGCGGGCATGGGCCAGCACCTGGCGGTCGATCAGCCCACGGGTGGCGGGGGTCAGCGGGGCGGCCAGCACCAGGTGGTCGCTGCCAACGAACAGCTCACGCAGATCGGCGGCACGCTCCACGCCGGGAATCTCGGCGATGGGTTGGCCGGGGCGGCTCAGGGCCAGCACTCGCAGGCCGAGGGCCTGCGCCTTGCGCGCCAGGCTCTGGCCGATGCTGCCAAAGCCGAGAATGCCCAGGGTGCGGCCACGTACCGGGGCCAGTGGGGTCAGGCGCCAGTCGGCGTCCTTGACCCACAGCTCCGGCAGTTGCTTGGCGGCGGCGAACACCAGGGCCAGGGCGAACTCGGCCACGTGCTCGGCGTTGGCGCCCTTGCCGCTGGTGACCGGCGGGCCCTGGAACACCCAGTCGGGGTAGAAGTCGATGCCTGAGGACAACAGTTGTACCCACTTCAGGTTCCACGGCCAGCCCGGCGGCGGGGTGTCGACCCGCTGTCCGCGGATGTTCACCGGGCGCAGGATGAAAACATCGGCGGGCACATCGACGTGTAACTGGCCGAAGGGGATATCGATTACCTCATGGTCCACCAGTCGCTCGCGCAAGACTTGGTTGGCCTGGGTGTCCAACTGGCTGGCGATGATCGAACGGCTCATGCTGCGACCTCCGTCAGCGCGTTGCGGCCGACCTGGCCGAACACCACATCGTCCTGGGGCGTGTGAATGCGGCTGCACAGCACGTCGCGGTAATGCCGCTCCAGTGGGTTGTGCCGCGACAGCCCTGGGTTGCCGGCGGCCTCGATGGCCAGCTCGACGGCCTGGATGGCGTTGGCGCTGACCAGGTGCTTGATCTGCCCGGCATGACTTGGGGCGATGTGCCCGGCAGCGGCCGAATCGAGCAAGCTCTGATTGGCGAACAGCAGGGTGTCGATGCGCCCGAGCACGTCTTGGAAGCGCGGTAGGCTGGCCAGTGGCGCGCCAAGGTTGGACGGCGTGCGCTCGTTGAGAAAGCGCGCCAGCCAGTCCCGCGCGGCGCGGGCCACGCCGTCGTACACCGCCGGCAGCAGCACGGCCATCCACAGCAGCCCCTCGCCATCAAGTTCGGCGCGCGGTGCGCTGGCGGGACTGACACTGACGGCGTGGTCGAGGGGGATCAGGACGTCGTCGAAACGCACTTCGTGGCTGCACGTGGCGCGCATGCCCAGGTGGTCCCAGTCGTCGATGATGCGGATGCCGGGGGTATCGCGGTGGACCAGAAAACCACCGACCAGCGGGTCGCTGTCATCGCTGCGGCCCCACACCAGGTACCAGCTCAGACCATGGCTGCCGGTGGAGTAGATCTTGCGCCCGCTCAGGCGCCAGCCTTCGGCGGTGCGACGTGCCACGGTGGCGGGCAGGCCACCGCGAGCCGGCGTGCCGAGCTCCGGTTCTACGCGCAGGGCGTTGATCAGCGCACCGTGGCGCACGGCGTCGTCGGCCACGCGCTGGCGCAGGTGGGCGGGCCAGCGGGTGTCGTCCTGCAGGCGAAAGTGTTGCAGGTACTGCATCACCAGGATCAGCGCGGTGGCCGGGTCACCCTTGCCGACCGCGCCGATCACCCGGCGCGCGGTGGCCAGGTCCGCGCCGCCGCCGCCGAGGGCGCGGGGCACGGTGAGGCCCAGCAGGCCGTGGCGCTGGAGCAGGTCGAAGTTGTCTTTGGGAAACTGCGCGCTGCGATCGTAGCGCTCGGCGTTGGCCGCTAGGGCCTCGGTGAGTTCGGCCAGGGCGCTGTCGGAAGGGTGACTCATGGGGGTTCATCCCTGAATGACGGTGTGTGACTAAGACCGTATTCGTATGAATGAGCTCTGTAAAAGTCTTTTTTGTTCTATGCTAATTATCAGTTTATGGAATTTATATTTTTACTAATTATGCGTAATTTGCATTTAGAGGGGCGTGGCAGGCTTCCCCGCGATGGCGATGTCAGCGTTGTACCGCTATCGCGGGGCAAGGCGTCACGCTTTCACCCTAACAACCGATGTCCCGCCACCTCACCAAACAGCTCCACCGGCTCCTGCAAGTTCCCCAGATAGCGCGGATGGAACAGCCACAGATCCACCTGCGGCTTGAAGTCGCTCACATTCAGCACCTCCAGTGCATCGCGGTGCCGGCTGGCCATCAGCAAGGGCTCGGGCACCAACCCCAGGCCTTGTCCGTTGGCCACCAGCCCCAGTTGCAGCTCGGTACCGAAGGTTTCCAGGTTGATCGACAGACTCAGCCCCTGTTCGCTAAGGGCGCGCTGCAGCCCGGCGCGGAAACCACAGCCATCGGGGTTGAGCACCCAGCCACGGGTGTAACAGTCCTTGAGCTTGTAGCTGCGCTTGCCCGCGCTGCCCTTGGCCGCCACCACCTTGAGCGGCATGCGTGCGATAGATTGGCTCGCGATGCCTTCGGGGAAGATCTTGCCCGGCGGGAACAGCGCAGCCGCGGCGTCAAGCTCGCCGTTTTCCATGCGCGCGATCAGGCTGCTGCCCCAACCGCTGCTGACCTGAGTGCGCAATTGCGGGTAGGCCTCGCGGATCTGCGCCAGGGCATCGAGCAGCACCACATCGCCAAGGGTTTGCGGCACGCCCAGGCGCAGCGTGCCTGACGGGGCGCCATCGTTGGCCACCAGTTCGCGCAACGCGTCGATCTCGCGCAGGATAGCCTTGCACTGTTCGTACACTCGCAGGCCCATGGGGGTGGGCTTGAGCGGCTTGGTGTTGCGGTCGAGCAGGGTGGCGCCCAGGTCCTCCTCGAAATTCTGCACCCGGCGGGTGATGGCCGGCTGGGTCAACTGTAGGGCCTCGGCGGCGAGGTTGGTGGACTGGCAACGGATGACCGCGACGAAGGCGTCCATATCATCGATTTTCATAATCGGCGCTCACAGGGGGCGGACGGAAAAATAAGGCATTAGCATAATCGCGTTGGAGCATCATGCCATCAGCTGGATTCTATAAGATAGAAACGCATATTAGGTTATTCCTAAAATCAATTTAATTTATGTGATGGATGCCGCTAGAGTCGCCTGGCACGGGCCGCATGTAGCTGCCCGCCAAGACACCGAGGAACGTCATGTCCATCCGATCGAAGCTGCTGACCTTGGCCGCGACCCTGCTGCTGGCCTGCCAGGCCAGCGCCGCCGAGCGCCTGACCCTGCGCATCGGCGACCAGAAGGGCAACATGCGCGCCCAGCTGGAAGCCGCCGACGCCCTGCGCGACTTGCCCTACGACATCCACTGGGCCGAGTTTCCCGCCGCCGCGCCGTTGGCCGAGGCGCTCAACGCAGGGGCGATCGATGCCGGCATCATCGGCGACGCGCCGCTGTTGTTCGTGCTGGCCTCGGGGGCACCGGTCAAGGCCATCGCGGTGGACAAGTCCGACCCCTATGGCACGGCGCTGCTGGTGCGCCCCGATTCACTGCTGCACAGTGCGGCCGAACTCAAGGGCAAGCGCATCGCCACCGGGCGTGGGTCGATCGGCCATCATCTTGCGCTCAAGGCGCTGGACCAGGTCGGGCTGAGCGAGAAGGACGTGGAATTCCGTTTCCTCGGGCCGGTGGACGCCAAGATCGCCCTGGCCAACGGCGCGGTCGACGCCTGGTCGACCTGGGAGCCTTATACAGCCTTGGCCGAGTTGAGCGGGCAGGGCCGGGTATTGGTCAACGGCCGCGGCCTGTCCAGCGGCAACAGCTTCCTCGCGGCTACTGACAAGGCCCTGGAGCAACCCGCGCGCCGCGCCGCGCTGCAGGACTACCTGAACCGCCTGGCTGGGGCGCAAGTCTGGGCCAACCAGCACCTGGGCAGCTACTCGAAAACCTTGGCTGCGATCATCGGCTTCCCCGAGGACGCCGCCCGCCTGCAGTTCGAGCGTCGCCAACTGCGCTGGCAAGTGATCGACCCGCAGACCGTGGCCGAACAACAGGACACCGCTGACTTTTACCATGCCCACGGCCTGATGGCCGATCGCCTCGATGTGGCACCGACCTTCGCCAGCGGTTTCACCCTTCCCGGTACCGCCAAGCTGGCCGTGCAACCCTGACTACGGAGATTTCCACATGCCCATCAGACCTCTGCGCCGGCTTGGCCTGGCGCTGCTGGCCAGCGCCTTGCTGCCGAGCCTGGCCAATGCCGAGCAGACCCTGCGCATCGGCTACCAGAAATCCTCGACCCTGCTGACCCTGCTCAAGGCCCGCGGTAGCCTCGAACAGCGCCTGCAGGCCCAAGGCATCCGCGTCAGCTGGCACGAGTTTCCCAGTGGCCTGCCGCTGCTGGAGGCGCTGAACCTGGGTAATGTCGATCTGTCGGCGGACGTCGCCGACACCGTGCCGGTGTTCACCCAGGCGGCCGGCGCCAAGCTCACCTACTTTGCCCGGGAAACCCCGTCACCCACGGCCCAGGCGATCCTGGTGCCGGCCGACTCGCCGCTCAAGAGCCTGGCCGACCTCAAGGGCAAGCGCGTGGCGGTGACCAAGGCCGCCGGCAGCCATTACCTGCTGATCCAGGCCCTGGCCAAGGCCGGGCTGACCTTCAAGGACATCACCCCGGCCTACCTGATTCCCGCCGACGGCCGAGCCGCCTTCGAGAACCGCAAGGTCGATGCCTGGGTGACCTGGGATCCATACGTTGCCAGTGCCCAGCGCCAGCAGAACGCGCGTATCCTGGCCGATGGCAGCGAGTTGGCCAGCTACCAGCGCTACTACCTGGCCGGCAGCGACTATGCCAAGGCCCACCCCGAGGTACTGCAGCAGGTGTACCTGGCCCTGCGCGAGGCCGGTGCCTGGACCAAGGCTAACCCGGCGGAGGCTGCGCGTATTCTCGGCCCGTTGTGGGGCAACCTGGACAGCGCTACGGTGCAGCAGGCCAACGCCCGGCGCAGTTATGACGTGCAGCCGGTGAAGCTGGACAACCTGGCTGAGCAGCAGCGTATCGCCGATGCGTTCTATCGCGAGGGGCTGCTGCCGAAGGCGGTGGACGCCAGCTCGGTGAGCCTTTATGAGCCGGCACAGAACTAGCCATCGCTCTAAAATAGTACGGGCAAGGCCGCTGTCTTGAGGCTGCCTGCTGACCGGATCTGGTATCAGCAGGCAGTTGAGCGTTTCAGGAAAAACCGCCGTAACGACCCGCAGAGTAACCCGTCTGCCCGGAATGCCGAGGGAAGTGACTGAGGCATTTCTCGCACTGTGGCAGCAAGCAACCACGATTGCACAAGGAGTGGCCGAGCAATCTTTACCCACAATAAATCAAGCAGCCGACCTGGAGCAGCTGCTGGCGGAGCGCGAAGCTCAAATCGATGATCTACGAGCCCAGTGCCAAGAGCTAAAGAACAAGCAAGATGAAACGCTCAGCCAGCTGGCAGAGTATCGTGAACAACTGCATCAAAGCCAACGGATGCTCGAACGTGTTGAAGCGGAGCTTGCTCGCGCGCTTGAGGCAGCAGCAAGGGAGCGTGCACGTTCCAAGGACTAACTCATCAGCAGACGGATCTCGTCTGAGTAAATCTGTCCTTCATGGAGCGCCGGCATCTCTAATGATTACCGACGAACTTGCGACTTCGCAAATTCGAAACTCAGCATTTTAAATGCATCCATCGTCTTAGACGACCTCGCCCCAGCATCCAAACGACAATCCAATTATAAGCCGAGTTTAATTATATACAAATTAGCGCGGCTCAGTGAGCGTTCACGAATAAAATTGTCGGTTCTTATTGCTAAACAGTATAATGGTCATTTTGCTGCTGCCTATGATTCCTCTCTAATTATGAAACTTTCGAGTGCATGTGCAATTTCGAAACTTCGTAACCTATTGATTTTTAGTGTATTTGTCTAAGAGGCAGGCACTGGACCCACTCTCTCATCCTTCAAGGCCAGCAGGCGCTCCAGAATTTGTGGTGTTCAGTCACAAGCAAAACGAAAAGGTCAGCTTGTTCTGCCGACCCACGTCGGCGTCCAGACGGCGCAGGTCTCCGATCTGCAAACCCACGATTTCCGAGCGGCGTCGGCCACCGCCGCTCCAAGCCAGCAACAGCAGGGCGCGATCGCGCGTGCCACGCACGCCGTCAGTGCAGGTAGCGAGCATCGCCTGCAGCGGCTCCAACACCACTGCGGTTTTCTTCCGCACGGATACGCCTTGGCGCGCCTGGGCCTTGCGTGCCTCTCGAAGAAGCGTCTTCACCGCAGGAGCCTCACTTGGGTTATCCCAGTTTCGCAGGCGATGCCATTTAGCCAAAACTGCCAAGCGATGGCTAACTGTGCTGAACGACAGTGGCCCCGGCTTGCCCTTGATCTTGGCTTCCACCAACGCGGCATCGACGGCCGGCGGTAGCAGGTGTGTCCAGTTACCAGAAGTATCGGGCCTGGCCAAATGGTCGACGATGAATTGCACGGCGACCTCGGGTGGCAACGCGCCGTCGCCGAGCGAGCGGCTATAACGCAACCGCAACCACGCGGACCAGTAGGTGAGGGCGCTCTGGTAGCTACGCACGGTATTGGCCGCAGTGCCTGCCGCGATGAATGCCTCAGCCGCGGCGCGGGTGCTGTCGGCCAACTCTGTTAGCACCAGCGGCCGGGAGGAGGGCATCTGTACCGGCTCTGTCAAATTCATCTCGCTCAACGCTGCAATAGGTTCGGATAACCTGTGGCTTATCAGACCTAATATACCTGGGCTGAGATACAAGCGGTAAGCGATCGGTTCATCGGGTGAGCCATTCAGATAGCGTCTGACGGCAGAATCTCGAAGGTCGGCTTGATGCCCATTACCGGATTTCCGCAGGGCATCGCGCCTTAATGTTTTCGGAGTTTCTGAAGGCCGGCCGGTGGACACAGAGTGTTGGCTACACTGTGTCCTGCTTTGCAGCAATACCGTTATGCCAGGCGGGTATGATGGGCTCCGTCTACTGGCAGCACCACGCCGTTGACGAAGGAGCCCGCCTCGCTAGCGAGCATGATCACCGGTCCAACTAGTTCGTCGAGCTGGCCCAAACGTCGTGATGGCATTGAGCGTAGGGCTGCCTGCCCCTTTTCGCTAGCGAAAAATGCCTGGCTCATTTCCGTTTCAAACCAGCCAGGGGCAATGGCATTGACCCGGATTCCATAGCGCATCAAGTCATTGGCAAGTGCCCGGGTCAACTGGACTACTGCGCCCTTGGACGCTGCATAAACACTGTAACCGGGCTGTACCCCAAGGCCGAGTATCGAGGCGATGTTGATGATCGCTCCCGGGCGCTTTGCCTCGGCAAGCCGACGTGCGGCCTCCTGGGACACACGCCAGATCCCCTTGAAGTTGGTATCCAGCACCGCATCCATCGAGATTTCGTCGGTCTCCAGGAAGGGGGCAGGGGCCGCGATACCGGCATTGTTGATAATGATGTCGCACAAGCCGACCTGGGCCGCCGCAGCGTCGAACGCGGCACGTACGCTGTCACTGGAGGTCACATCCATGGCGACAGCGATGGCCTTGCCACCACTGTTGAGGATGTCGTGCACCAGCGCCTCGATCCTGTCGAGCCGGCGAGCCGAAGCCACGATCGTGGCGCCAGCCTGCGCCAGGCCGCGGGCAAGACAATAACCGATACCGCTCGAAGCCCCGGTGACGAGAGCAACTTTGCCGGCCAGCGAAAAACGTTCATTAACCATCGTAGCTTCTCCAAACAACTGAAATTTCAGTTCCCAGGGGCAATGAGGTCCAACCCCATTTGCGAGAGCGGCCGGGCCAGCTCACCCGTTTCGTGCGCCCGCGTATTGGAAGCGTTGCCTTCTAGGGCGCGTTTTTTTACACCTTGGGCGATCGCCGCAAGCCGGAAAAAACTGAATGCCAGGTAGAAGTTCCAGTTTTCGATCTTTTCCAGTCCCATGCGCGCGCAATAGTCGGCGACATAGGTATCTTCGTCTGGTATGCCCAATGCGTGGCGGTCGAGGCCGCCCAACCCTCGGATCAGGCCGTCATTCGGCATGCGCCACTGCATGCATTGATAGGCCAGGTCGGCGAAGGGATGGCCTAGAGTGGACAGTTCCCAGTCGACTACCGCGAGGATGCGCGGTTCGGTAGGGTGGAACAGGAAGTTGTCCAGGCGATAGTCGCCATGGACCAGGCTGACGCGTCCGTCGTCTGGTGGCAGCAGCCCCGGTAGCCGCTCGATGAGCTGGTTCATCGCAGGGTTGATATCGGTTTCGCTGGCCTGGTATTGCTGGGTCCAGCGCACGAGTTGCCGCTCGAAATAGTTACCCGCTCGACCATAATCGCCGAGGCCGATGGCTTCGACGTCCAGGCGGTGCATAGCTGCGAGTACGCGGTTCATTTCGTCGTAATAGGCAGCGCGGTGGGCTTGCTGTATCTCGGGCAGTGCAGGGTCCCAGAAAATCCGCCCCTCCACGAAGGACATGAGGTAGAAGTCACTGCCGATGATGCTGGCATCCTCGCAGAGGTGATACGGGTGGGCTACCGGAACCTCGGTGTTGCGCAGGGCTTGCATGACGCGAAACTCACGGTCGATCGCGTGAGCGGACTTCAGCAGTGCGCCCCTTGGTTTGCTGCGTAACACGTAATCGGCCCCGCCGGCGCGTAGCCGGTATGTCGGGTTCGACTGCCCGCCAGCGAACTTCTCCAACGCTACAGGTCCGTTGAAACCGGGCAGAACGGCTTCCAGGTAGGCGCCAAGGCGCTCGCTGTCGAGGTTTTCAATGTGGGTCATGTGGTCGTTCCTCAAGCTGTGTAGCGTTTGATCACCGCTTTGCCCAGGGAGGCCATGTGCACCTGATCGGGGCCATCGGCCAGGCGAATGGCCCGAGCATTGGCAAAGGCGCGCGGCAGGAAGCTGTCCTGGCACAGGCCCAGCGCACCGTGGGCCTGGATGGCGCGGTCAATGACCTGCTGCGCCATGGTCGGGGCAACGATCTTGATCATCGCGATAAGGTCCCGCGCGTCCTTGTAGCTGGTGCGGTCCATCTTGTCGGCAGCCTTCAAGGTCAACAGGCGTGCCTGCTCGATTTCGCACAGCGAGCGCGCGATGTCTTCGCGTATCGAACCTTGCTCGGAGAGCTTCCTGCCGAACGCTACCCGGTGCTCGACTCGGGCGCACATCAATTCCAATGCACGTTGAGCGGATCCGATCAGGCGCATGCAATGATGAATCCGGCCTGGACCCAGCCGGCTTTGCGCAATTTCGAAACCTTGCCCTTCGTCGCCGATCCGGTTGCCAACCGGAACGCGCACATTCTCGAACAGGATCTCGGCATGCCCGTGCGGGGCATCATCGTCACCGAACACGCGCAGGGGGCGAAGTAGCTTGAGGCCGGGGGTATCCATCGGCACGATCACCTGCGTCTGCTGGTGATGAGGTGGGGCAGCGGGATCGGTCTTGCCCATCACGATCAGGAACGCGCAACGCGGATCGGGTGCGCCGGTGGTCCACCATTTGTGCCCGTTGATCACGTAGTCGTCACCGTCCCGTTCGATGCGGCATTCGATATTGGTGGCATCGGAGGAAGCGACCGCGGGTTCCGTCATGGCGAACGCTGAGCGGATTTCACCGTTGAGCAGCGGCAGCAGCCACTGTTGTTTCTGCGCTTCGCTGCCATAGCGTGCCAGCAGTTCCATGTTGCCAGTATCCGGCGCATTGCAGTTGAACACTTCCGGGCCGATGAACGAGCGGCCCATGACCTCGGCCAGCGGCGCATATTCCAGGTTGGTCAGGCCCGAGCCGTAGTCGTCGAACTTCGCCAGAAACAGGTTCCACAGGCCTTCGCTCCGCGCACGCGCCTTGAGTTGCTGCATCACCGGAGGAATCACCCAACGGTTGTCGGAGTGCTCGATGAAGTCGTGGTACTCGTGCTCGGCCGGGTATACGTGATCTTCCATGAAACGCTCAAGCCGCCCGAGAAGGTCTCGAACTTTAGGGCTGTATTCAAAGTGCATGCTGTATTCCTCGATAGGACGCGGGGGCGTATTGCGTTGAAGGGGCTTGGATGCGAGCAGGGTTCATGCGCCAATGCATTACCGAACTCAAAGTACTGGGCTTCGACGATTGGAAATCGTGCTTGTCGGATGAAGGATGTGGGCAAATCAGCATTAGATTGCCAATGCATCGCGCAGGGGCTTGAGGATGTCCGCGAAGCTGGACATCAGGTAGACAGGCCAAGGGTAAAGGGGGCTGGTCTGCACGATTTGCTCTGCCGCATACAACGTGCCTGTGAGCAAAAGCGTGACCGTGCCGATGAACGCAATTCGGCGCATGAATCTCTCCGAGTCCAGCGATTGGCTGGTTGCCGGTTTTTGTTGTAGGTGATTGGAAGTCTAAAGACTCCGAGCATCAGAGACTTAACAGATCGCGCCAGAAAATGTGCAATTCATGAATGTACGCTCAAGGTGTTCAAGCACCTTGGGGCTTTCTTGTTATCGATTTTCTGGGTGATGCGAACCTGAATCTGGGCACGCATTGCCGTTCTCAGCCAAGCGCCAGCGGGTTTCTACTCGCCAGTGCGGTAAGCCGGCATACCAATGGGGGCAGCCACAGCACAGCCGAAAGGGCATTGCCAACGAGCAATTTCACGAATTAGCATAACGATGGTTGTTTTAATTGGTGCCCGTACCAGCAATAGCAGTAATCCGCTTGCCCTGTGTGCACTTCGCATCCCGGGATGCGCATCACCCAACTCATTTTCGAGAAATGCCATGTCTGATTACCAAGCCCCCCTGCGGGATATGCAATTCATCCTCAATGAAGTATTCGAGGCCAGTAAACTTTGGGGTCAGTTTCCTGCTCTGCACGACTTTATCGACTCGGAAACAGCCGATGCGATCCTGAACGAGGCAGGCAAGCTCGCAGCCGAGGTACTGGCACCGCTGAATCGTCCCGGTGATGAGCAAGGTTGTCAGTGGCAAGACGGGCGGGTAACGACACCTCAAGGGTTTGTGGAGGCCTACAAGGCTTTTTCCGAGGGCGGATGGGGCGGGGTTGCCGGCGATGCCAGCCATGGCGGGATGGGGATGCCGAAGATGCTCTCGACACTGGTCGATGAAATCGTCAATGCGGCCAACCTGTCATTTGGTCTGTACCCCATGCTCACCGCTGGCGCCTGTATGGCAATCAATGCGCATGCGAGCGAAACGCTAAAGGGCCAGTATCTATCGAGGATGTACAGCGGTGAGTGGACAGGCACCATGTGCCTGACCGAACCGCATGCCGGGACTGACCTGGGCATCATCCGTACTCGTGCCGAGCCGCAAGCGGATGGCAGCTACGCTATAAGCGGCACCAAGATCTTCATCACCGGCGGTGAGCACGACCTGACCGAAAATATCGTGCACCTGGTATTGGCTCGGCTGCCTGACGCCCCTGCCGGTCCCAAGGGTATCTCGCTGTTCCTGGTACCCAAGGTGTTGAGCAATGACGACGGCACATTGGCCGAGAAGAACAGCCTGAGCTGCGGATCCCTTGAACACAAGATGGGCATAAAGGCGTCAGCGACCTGTGTGATGAACTTCGATGGTGCCGTGGGGTGGTTGGTCGGCGAGCCGAACAAAGGCCTGGCTGCGATGTTCACCATGATGAACTACGAACGGCTGGGAGTGGGCGTGCAAGGGTTGGCTACCGGCGAGCGTTCTTATCAGAGTGCGATCAGCTATGCCCGTGACCGCGTCCAGGGACGGGCATCGAGTGGACCTGCCGATGGGCAGCAGATTGCCGATCCGATTATCGTCCACGCCGATGTACGTCGCATGCTGCTCACCATGAAAGCCTTGAACGAAGGCGGGCGTGCATTCTCCAGCTATGTCGCCATGCAACTGGACACGTCCAGGTACAGCGAAGACGCCGAGGTGCGCAAGCGCGCAGAAGAACTTGTCGCATTGCTGACGCCAGTCGCCAAGGCGTTCCTGACCGATATGGGGTTGGAAGCCACGTTACACGGGCAACAGGTGTTTGGCGGGCATGGTTATATTCGCGAATGGGGCCAGGAACAATTGGTGCGTGACTGCCGTATCACCCAGATCTATGAGGGTACCAATGGTATTCAGGCGCTGGATCTGCTCGGCCGCAAGGTCCTGGGAACGGGTGGCGCCTCCGCGAAAACCTTGATCGACGAGGTGCTGGGTTTCATCCATTCGGCGCCAGCAACACTGGCCGAATTTACCGCACCATTGAAAGCTGCGGTCCTCAATCTTGAGGAATTGACGGCCTGGATCCTGGACCGCGCCAAGGGCGATCCCAACGAAGTGGGTGCTGCCTCGGTCG
Organism: Pseudomonas sp. s4; assembly: GCF_046764235.1. NCBI lineage: Bacteria > Pseudomonadati > Pseudomonadota > Gammaproteobacteria > Pseudomonadales > Pseudomonadaceae > Pseudomonas > Pseudomonas sp. s4. Next base: position 2,903,030 of record NZ_CP177209.1, read on the forward strand.
AGTATCTGCATGTCTTCGGATACACCGTCTACGCCTATATGTGGGCGCGAATGGCTCATGCGGCGCTGCCCAAAGCAGGTCAAGACGACTTCTACGCCAGCAAGCTGGGTACCGCGCGCTTCTACTTCGCCCGTCTCCTACCTCGGATCCATTCATTGATAGCCTCGGTGAAAGCCGGGAGTGAATCGCTGTATTTGCTGGACAGTTCGCAGTTTTGAGCCATGCGCCTGGCAACAATGTTGCCAGGCCGTCTTCACTCGGCAGGGCCGTTGTAGTTTTTTCGCCCTCGGAGCAAGCGGGGTTGCCTGGTCAGCCCGGTTCTTCGTTGCCATTGGAGCGGGGTGAGGCCAAACCAGCGATGAAAGGCGCGGCTGAAGCCGCTCGAGTCTGCATATCCCAGAAGCTTCGCCAGCCTGCTCATGCTGATGGCAGTATCCTGCAGGTAGTGCTGGGCTGATTCCTGGCGCACTTCGTCCAGAAGCTGCTGGAATGACGTGCCCTCGGCGAAGAGTTGGCGTTGCAACGACCGTGGATTCACGACCATCCAGCTGGCGGCTTTGTCCACTGTTGCACGGCCGCTGGGAAGCAGGTGGCGAAGCAGTTGCTTGATGGATCCAGGGAGTGCCGCGCTGGACAACCGCTCCATCCGGCCTATGTGCGTTTCCAGCAGCTGGTGCAATGTTGTGTCCTTGGCGTTCAGTGGCAACGACAGGACATCCCGTGGAAAGACCATGCCTGTAAACGCCGAGGAAAACATCGGAGGTGAGCCAAGGATGCTCCTGTAGTCCAGCTCGTTGCCAAGTGGCGCGTGGGTAAAGGCCACATGATCAGGTTGCCATTCGTCACCGATCATCGCACGCAACAGTTTCAGAGCCACGGCACACATCAGCTCTGCGGCCTGGAACTGCCCGGGGCCGTACTGCCGAGGCGTTGTAAACTCAAGGCAGACCTGATCGCGTGTAGGTATGAGCTGCATGCTGACCGCACCATTGAAGACTGCATAGTTGTCCTTGAGCTCCAGCAGTGCTTCGCCTACCGATCGGGTGCTGCCGACTAGATATAGCATGTCACCGAATACTGCTAGCCCTTGGTGCATCCCGAACCGCAAACCGAACAGCGGCTGCTCGGCATGTTGTGCGCACAGATCCAGCAACCCGCAGTAGCGTTGGTAGGCAAGTATCTGCTGGGGGAATTGTTCCACGTCCACAGGCAAAGCCACCAGCCGGAGCATTGCCGTTGGCCTGAGCCCTTCATTGCTGGCGAATTCGGTAAATTTGCTGAGCGCCAGCGCACGGATGAACGAGCCAGTGGTCGTGCTACGCTCGCTGGCCGCGGCGGATACCGCTTTCATGGCGGCGACACCTCGTGGGTTTCCGGTGCAGGCAGTTGCCCTGTGCGATGATGTTGCCGCCATTTCTGCGGGCTGATGCCGTTCCAGCGTGTAAACGCGCGGGAAAATGCCCCCAGGCTGGTATAGCCAAGCAGCGCGGAAAGCTGTGTCAGGTTCACGGTGGAATCACAGAGATAACGCTTGGCCATGGCCTGCCGGGTGTCGTCCAGCAATGCCTGGAAGTGGGTGCCCTCGGCTTGCAGGTAACGCTGCAGAGTCCGCGGGCTGAGCGCAAGCTGCCCGGCTATGTGTTCAACGCTGGCTTGGCCATCGCAAAGGCCGTGCCGCATTAGCCGTTGTACGTGGGCGGGTAGCTCGCGCAGGGTGAGGTACGCAAGCTCGTCATAATGGTTTTTCATCAACACCTGCAGGCCAGCATCACGCTCACCGAGCGCATGGGTCAGCAGGGCGCGATCGAATACCCAGGCATTGACCGCACTGTCGAAGCGCGGAGTAATGTCCAGCAAGGCTCGGTATGTGTTCAGACGGGCGCCGGCAGCGTGGCGAAGCAGAAGCTCCTGGGGTTTCCAGGCCCGCCCCATAAGGCTCTCCATGATCTTGGTGCCGAGCGCCATGGCAAGCTCGACGGTCTGCCGGGTAACTGACACGTTTGCGTCTATCACATCATAGAGCAGCCAGGCCTGGTTACCCCGTTGCTCAAGTCTTAGCTCTGCGCCGTTGCTGTGGGTAGGGAAATAGCGGATCAAAGCCTGCAACGCATCGCCGACCGTATGAGCGCTGCTTATCACATAGTGCAGCGTGCCCAGCGCTGAAAGCCCTTGCTGCAAGCCAAGCTGCAGGCCGAACAGCGCATTGCCGGACTTGCGCGACGCCAGCTCCAGGAGGGCGGCAAAGCGCTCGCCGCTCAGCGGCAGGTCGGTCCGGCCTTCCATCACGCCTGCCTCTTCAAGCAGTGTGCGGGCATCCAGGCCCTGGCGTGTCGAAAACTCGTCGAAACCGAGCAGGGCGATGTCGAGGACGAAAGAAGTCATATCGAAGGTTCTGGTCTGGCAGTGCGCATGCAGTGCCCGGGGTAGTGATGAGTCATCGTAACAGCTGTCCTGCACCCTGGAACATGGCTTTCCAGGCTGTCATGAAAAGCCTGTTTAGTGGCGCGATATGTGAAGCACTCGAGCAAGCTGACCGTCAGACTCGGAGAGGACGCACCAACAAAAACAAACTCTGCTGCGGCGAAGCGCCGATTACGGAGATCGTCATGACTCGAATGCTTATCGTCATTGTGTTCGTTGTGCTGGGTGCAGGCAGTGTTTACCTGTCGACTGTGCGCGCCAATGCAAGCCCAGGCATTACCCCTCACATTCATCCCGTTGCCGGCATCGGCGATGTCTTTCGCCATTAGGGCAACAGCTTCATTCAACATTGCCTTGACCACAGCCTGTCTACGTACTTCAGCGTCCATTGCGGGCATCCGCCTTTCTTCTTTCCTCGATAACGCCTGCCTGCCCCGGCTCGGACTCGCCCTGGGGCAGCGGGCGGAGTCCTCTCCCATTGATTTAAAGTAACAAGTGTTCCGTAATTGCACATATCGCCGTCCTGCGTGCTGCAGAGGAGGGCATCTGAGTCGCCAGGTAGCACATATCAGTCGTTATAAAAAATATAAGTAATTGAAAACAAAAGTAAAAAAATATTGGCAAGTAAATTGCTTTTTACCATTGCGTGGTCGTCATCTGACCATGCTTTCGAAACAAACCCAGCCGTCAGCGCTGCCTCGAACGAGGCACGCCGAACGGTCGCCAAGAGCTCGTGAGGAACTTCGCATGAAAGATGTGATTCAGCGCCTTGATGTTGGACCTTCCATTGGTTGCAGAGGGCGGTCATTGGCCCTGGCGCTTGCGGCGCTGGCCGCTTGCGGCGCAGTGCAGGCTGCGCAGAACGATGCTTCGCAATTGGGAACAAAACTGACCCCCTTGGGCGCTGAGGTTGCCGCCAGCGCCGATGGCGTGATTCCTGCCTGGGCGACGCCTGGCAAGCAGGATACAGGCTGGAGTTATGGGCAGGTGCGTGGGCAATCCTGGAAGTTCAAGGACGACAAGCCGCTCTATAGCATCACCGCAGCCAACGTCGCGCAGTACGCCAAGCAGCTTTCTCCCGGGCAACTGGAGCTGTTCAAGAAAATTCCCGATTACCGCATGGATGTCTACCCGACCCGACGCACCTGTGGTGCACCGGACTTCGTCGTCGACAATACGCGCAAGAATGTCGGCTTCGCCACGCTCGACGCCGACGGGGTTGCGTTGCAGGACGCTCATGTTCCCGGCATTCCATTCCCCATGCCGACCACGGGCGCCGAGGTCATGTGGAACATGAAGATGCGCTACCGCGGCGTAGGCTTCGACATGGCCAAGACGGTGTCCGGCATTTCACCGCGTCCCGGTGGCGGGAGCTGGTTGCAGACCTCGACCGACTGGTTCATGTACACGCCGTGGGGGCAGAAGGGCAGTGCGCTGTTCTCCTCGTTCGACCGGCTCGAGGTTGCCACTTACTTCTCCTACAACGAGCCGGCTGCACTGGCTGGCCAGGCCGGGGTGGTCACGACCAAGGCCGGCGAGCAGGCGAGCACCTTCTACTACTTCCCCGGCCAGCGCCGGGTGCGTCGCATGCCGTCCTATTCCTATGACTCGCCGCAGATCGGCCTGGATAACCAGTACACCATCGACGAGTCGAACATCTTCTTCGGCCCGATGGACCGCTTCGACTGGAAGCTGGTCGGCAAGCAGGAGCTTCTGGTGCCTTACAACTCGTTCGGTGCTTATGACGCCTCCGCCCGTATCGAGGATGTCGCGCAGCAGAACGCCTTTGCGCCACAGTATCGCCGCTATGAGCTGCACCGGGTCTGGGTGGTCGAGGCGACCGTACGCCAAGGCATGCGCCACCAGGCGCCCAAGCGTATGTTCTATATCGACGAGGACAGCTGGAACGGCCTGGTAGCGGTCGACTACGACAAGCAGGGGCAGATCTGGAAAGTCCGCGAGGGCTACCCCATCCCCGTCTACGAGACCGGCACCTGCGATATGGAAGCCCAGGTCCAGTACAACCTGGTCGACGGTCGCTACCTCTATGACATGACCTCCATCGGCGTCGGCAAGAAAGACCATCGCTGGCTCACCGAGGATGCCGGCAACCCACGTCTGAAGCGTGACTTCTACACCTCGGACAACCTGCGTGCCATCAGCGAACGTTGAACTTCCCCACTTCGAGCGCCGACATGAAAACAACAATCACAAAAGCTTCAGGCCTTGCTATTGCGTGCATGACTCCCCTGGCAATGGGGTTCACTTTCGAGACCGAGACCATCAGGGGCTCGTTCGATTCGACGATTTCCTACGGTATGGGTATCCGCACCGAGTCCCAGGGTTGCAATCTGATCAACCAGGGCACCAGCGGGCATCATCCGCCCAGCGGGTGCCTGGCACAGACCTCCGGTATCGGCGACCAGGGCGACCTCAACTACGACAAGGGTGACTTGTTTACCCATTACCTCAAAGGCACCCATGAACTGCTGCTGAAGATGCCGGAAGACTTTACTTTCATGGCACGCGGCAGCTGGATCCGGGATTTTGCAGCCACCGATACCAGCGGCGCTTTGTCGTTCTACACCCCTGATGGCGTCGGCAAGGACGGGCTGACCAGTGCCGCCCGCGATGACCTGGAATTCAAGGCGCGCCTGCTCGACCTTTGGGTGAGCAAGGGCTTCGATGTCGGTGAGCAGCGGGTTCGCGCCCGCCTGGGTAACCAGGTGATCAACTGGGGCGAGAGCCTGTTCGTGCTCGGCGGTATCAACAACACCAACGCCTACGACATCCAGGCGCTGTCGCGCCCTGGCGTGCAATTGAAGGAAGCGGTGCTCCCGGCACCGATGCTGAGCCTGGCATCGGGCCTCGGTAGCGGGGTCAACATCGAGGCCTATTACCAGTTCGCCTGGAACAAGAGCGAGGTGCCACCGGTTGGCAGCTACTGGTCCTACACCTCAGCGCTAGGCAGCGGGATGAAGACCTACGGGTTCGATGACAAGGACGCCCGCGACAGCGGGCAATGGGGCCTTTCGCTACGCTGGCAGCCCCAGGACAGCGACCTGAACGTCGGCTTGTACGTATTGCGCTACCACGACAAGCTGCCATCGCTGACGATGCGTCTGCTGGACCCGGACACCTTCGCCGTGGCGCAGAAGTGGGAGTATCCGGAAGACCGCATGCTCTACGGCATCAGCGCGAACATGCCGATCGGCGATTGGGCGGTGGGTACCGAGCTGTCCTACCGGCCCAAGGACGCAGTGCCGCTCAACCCGGTGCTGGATTTGTGCAGCAACAATGGCGGCAAGTGCTGGAAGGACGAGAAGAAGTTCCAGTGGCACCTCACCGGGCTTTACAGCATGACGCCGTCCAACTCGCCCACGCTGCTCGATTTCACCGGCGCCAGCACAGGCACGTTGCTGACCGAGTTGGTGGTCATCAAATACCCGGGGCTGCACCGCAGCTATGACGGCGAAATCATCGCCGCCGGTGGCAATACCTGGCAGCTGGACCCTGCGACGGCGCCGAAGGCTCGCGGTGACAAGACCTCATCCGGGATCAACCTGGACTTCAGCCTCACCTACGACGGCACCTTGGTTCCAGGCTGGCAGGTGACGCCAGGGATCTTCTATTCGCGTTCCCTCGGGGGGCGGACTCCCAACCTCTCGGCGACCTTCACCGAAGACGCCAGCAGCATGAACCTTTACCTCAACTTCGTGCGTAACCCGGCCAGTTGGCAGGTGTCGTTCAACTACGCCAAGTTCATGGGCGGCGACACCCCCTATGACCAGTTGTTCCGTGATCGCGATTACGTAGGTGTCGTCGTTTCGCGCACCCTGTGAGGCCTGCTGTGAACATGTCTATTCAGATCAAGGAAACACAATCGCGCGGCCCGTTGGCGTGCACCGAGGCCTGGTTGTTCGGGCACCGCGGCTGGGTGCTGGCGATACTCGCGCTGTTCACCCTGGGTATGGCCTGGTTCGCCGTGCAACTGCGCATGGACGCCGGGTTCGAGAAGCAGTTGCCGATTGGCCATGAGTACGTCGAGACATTCAAGCAATACCGCGGCGACCTGCTTGGCGCGAACCGTTTGACCATCGTGGTCAAGGCACGCAACGGCAGCATATGGAGCGAAGCGGGCTTGCGGCGGTTGGCTGATGTTACTCAGGCAGTCACGTTCCTGCCCAGCGTTTCGCGCAGCAGTGTGCGCTCCCTCTGGACGCCGAACGCCTTCGTCAACGAAATCACGGAGGAGGGCTTTCGTGCCGATCCGTTGGTGCCGGGAACTGTGACCCCCGAGCGGCTGGATGCCACCATCATCGGGCGCATCGCTGACTCCACCGCTCAGGGCGGGTATATCGGTACCCTGGTTTCCAGGGACCAGACCAGTGCGATGATCACTGCCGAGCTCAACGAATACGATGTCAATGGGCAGCGCCTGGACTATGTGGCCTACAACCGTGTGCTGGAGCAGCAATTACGAGAGCCGTTCGAGGATGCCGACTTCGAGATCCAGCTGATCGGTTTCGCCAAGCAGATTGGTGATATCGCCGATGGCGCGGCAGCGGTGCTGGAGTTCTGCTTGCTGGCCTTGCTACTGACGGCGGCGGCGGTGTACTGGTACTGCCACTCAGTGCGCTTCACGCTGCTCGCGCTGGGTTGCTCGTTGACCTCGCTGGTCTGGCAATTCGGTAGCTTGCGCCTGTTGGGCTATGGCCTCGATCCGCTGGCGGTGCTGGTGCCGTTCCTGGTCTTCGCCATTGGTGTTTCCCACGGTGTCCAGCAGATCAACTACATCGTCCGCGAAATCGCCGATGGCAAGCCAGTCGCGCAGGCTGCCCGCTCCAGCTTCCGCGGGCTGCTGATACCCGGCACCTTGGCGTTGGTTACCGCTTTGGTGTCCTTCGTCACCCTGCTGTTGATCCCGATCCCCATGGTCCGCGAACTGGCGATCACGGCCTCTCTCGGCGTCGCCTACAAAATCGTCACCAACCTGGTGATGCTGCCGTTGGTGGCTTCGATGCTGAAGGTCGATGCACGCTATGCCGCTGCCGAGGAAGTATCGCGCCAACGGCGGTCGCGCTGGCTGGAGGGCCTGGCGAGGCTGGCGGACTGGCGCAACGCCCGCTGGGTGCTAGTGGTTGCCGTGGCCGTATTCGTCATGGCTGTGTGGCAAAGCCACGACCGTGTGGTCGGCTCGCTTCAGGCTGGGGCACCGGAGCTGCGGGAGGATTCACGCTTCAATCGCGATGCAGTGGCCATCGCCAGCAATTATGACATCGGCCTCGATTGGCTGAGCGTGGTCTTCGAGGTCCGGTCAGGGCCGGATGGCAGCGCCAATGCTTGCGAGGATACCGCGCTGGGGCAATATCAGGACCGCTTCGTCTGGACCATGGAAGGGGTGCCCGGAGTGCTCTCGGTGGCGTCGTTCTCATCAGCGATGCGCCAGTTCAACGAGGGCTACAACGAGGGCAACCCGAAGATGAGCGCGGTGCCCATCGACCCGATGAACTATTCGTCTCTGGCCGCCGAGGTGGGGCGCCTGCCTGGCCTGATGCGCACCGATTGCAGCATGACCGCGGTGCACCTGTACCTGGCTGACCACAAGGCCACCACCATCTCCCGCGTGATCGATGCAGTGAAGACTTTCCGCACGGCCTACCCACAGGACGGCATCGTCGTGCGCCTGGCGTCAGGCAACGCCGGGGTGATCGCGGCGATCAACGAGGAAGTCGAGAAGAGTGAGACGCCGATGCTGCTCTATGTCTATGCCGCGATCGCCTTGTTGGTGTTGATCGTCTACCGCGACCTCAGGGCGGTGCTGGTGTGCTGTTTGCCGCTGACCCTCGGCACCTTCATCGGTTACTGGTTCATGAAGGAGCTGCAGATCGGCCTGACCATCGCCACCCTGCCGGTGATGGTCCTTGCGGTGGGCATCGGTGTCGACTACGCGTTCTACATCTACAACCGCATCCAACTGCACCAGGCCCATGGCCAGCCCATCGCCACCGCGGTGGCCTACGCCCTGCGCGAAGTCGGGATCGCGACCATCTTCACTGCGCTCACGCTCGCGGTCGGCGTGGCTACCTGGTCGTTTTCCGAGCTCAAGTTCCAGGCTGACATGGGCAAGCTGCTGGCCTTCATGTTCATGGTCAACATGGTCATGGCCATGACGGTGCTGCCAGCGTTCGCCGTCTGGCTGGAACGGGTGTTCCCACGCAAGCGCCCGGTACGCATGGTCGGCGCGCTGACCCATTGAGGAGAATGACATGCATTACCTGAAACGGGTCGTGGGCATCGCCTTGCTAGCGGCCATGCCAATGGTCGCGCCCTGGGCCGCGGGGCTGAAAGCGGTGCCGGTGGCACCTGCCAGCAACGCACCGCAGGCCATGATGCTGGGTGCGGGCAAAGCGGGGGAGCGGGTGGTGGCCGTCGGTGACCATGGCATCGTGCTGCTTTCCGACGACCATGGGCGCAGCTACCGGCAGGCCCACGGCGTACCCTTGTCGAGCACGTTGACCAGTGTCAGCTTCGTCGATACCAGCAACGGCTGGGCCGTTGGCCACTGGGGCGCGATCCTGGCCAGTAGTGATGGCGGAGAAACCTGGGCGGTGCAGCGCATCGACAGCGATGTCGACCGCCCGCTGTTCGCCGTGCACTTCTTCGATCGCCAGCAGGGCGTGGCGGTAGGGCTGTGGTCGTTGATACTGACAACCGACGACGGCGGGGTAACCTGGACCGAACGCACCTTGCAACCGCAGCCTGGTGCCAGTCGCGCCGACCTGAACCTGTTGAGCCTGTTCGGCGATGGGCAGGGGGCAGTCTATGCCACCGCCGAGCATGGCAAGTTGCTGCGCTCGGATGACCGGGGCAAGACCTGGCGTTACCTGGACACCGGCTACCAGGGCTCGCTGTGGAGTGGTGCCGTGCTGCCGGATGGCCGTCTGCTGGTAGGCGGGCAACGCGGTACCTTGTTGCGCGGCACGCCGGACGCAAGTGCGTGGCAGCGCATACCTCTGAACAGTCGTAGCTCGATTACCGCCATACAGGCAGAGGGCACGCACGTACTGGTGGCAGGTCTTGACGGCCTGCTGGTTAACAGCCAGGACGGCGGCGCCAGCTTCGACGAGACGCTTAGCGGCGACGGCGTCTCGCTTACTGCAGCACTCATGCTGGGTGACGGCCAGCCGTTACTGTTTTCCCGCCATGGCGTGAGCGAAACGCCTTCAGGTCGAAACCCTCGCTGACCCCGCTCGGTCGGACCGTCCTCAAGCGGTGCGGCCGGGCTTATTCATGCCGGCGAATAGCGTTCCATATGTGATGACGCATACGTGTAAAAAACAACATAACAGCTGTTGCGTTAAATAGGGCGCAGCAGTAGAGTCTGACGAAACAACAACAAATTTTTCGGAGGCAAACCATGTCCGAGCTCAGCAGCAACGTTGACAAGTTCCGCCTTCTCGGCGGATGGGTCGAACAGCCAGACGATCTGCAGCCGGAGCTTGGGGATGACATCAATGCCGATGTGATCATCGTCGGCGCGGGCTTCGCCGGGCTGTCTACTGCCCTGGAGCTCACCGCGCTTGGTGCCAGCGTGGTGGTCCTCGAACAGGCATTTGCAGGCTTCGGCGCCAGCGGTCGCAATGCCGGCTACCTTGCCGGCAGCATGGGCGTCGAGTTCGAACTGTTCCACAAGCGGCTCGGCGTGGATCAGGCCAGCAAGGTCGTGTCCTTCTACGATGAAGGCGTGGCCTACGTGGAACGACGGCTGGGTGAGCTGGCCATCGATTGCGATTACCTGCCCAGCGGTGTCATCCGTGCCGTCATCCATCCCTCTCAGGAAAAGAGACTGCGCCACAGCATGGCGCTGGGACAGGAGCTGGGCTCGGTCACTCGATTTGTGGATCGCGATGAAATGCGCGCTCGCGGTATTCCGCCTGCGTTCCTTTTCGGTTGCATTCAGCACGGTGGCACGCTCGATCCCGGCAAGTACGTGATGGGCTTGCGCCGCGCGGCATTGCAGGCTGGTGTTCGCTTGTTCGAACAGACCAGGCTGCTGTCCTACAGTGACGGCCCAACCATTACCTGCCGAACCAGGAAAGGTTCGGCAAACGCGCCGGTCATGGTCCTGGCCACCAATGCCTACACGCCGCAAGTGGGTTTGCTGCGCGACAAGGTCACGGCGCTACGGGTCTCGGCCATCGAGACACAGCCGCTGTCCGCTGCGCAACTGCAGTCCTTGGGTTGGCAGGGCCGGGAGGGCATCGTGACCCCCCACTGGACCATGGAAAGCCATCGCCTGACTGCGCGAAACACCCTCCTGATAACCACCAAGCAACTGGGTTATGCCTACGGCTCACAGACCCCGAACGAGCCGGACCGGGCGGCGTACGCCGCGTTGAGGCAAGCCCTGGACGACCGTTTCCCGTCATTGCGCGACGTGGCGATCGACAAGTGCTGGAGCGGCTATATAAGCCTTGCTTACGACGCCTTGCCGGTGGTTGGTGAGACCGGGCCGCACAGCAATATCTACTACACGGCTGGTTGCTCGGGACATGGCGTTGGCACCCAATCGCTGATCGGTTTCCTGCTGGCGGAACGTATCGGCGGCATCGAGCAGCCCTTGCTCACGGCGCTGCGCCACAAGACCCCCTCGACGCTTCCTGAACCTTTGCAGTGGTGCGCGGTAAAGGCCGCCCTGGCGGGTGTAAACCTGCTCGACAACGCCCTCAATCGACGGGCACGAGCGTCGTAACTGCGATCAGGCGCTGGCCGATCGCGGCGCGGCGCCTTGCCGATCCATCACCCCGGAGATGCAATGAACAATTATTCGAATGAGGCCATGCGTTTCACGGCATGGGCTTCGATCATCGGCGGACTGTTCGCCTACCTCAATGTCGGTTTCATGCTCATGGTCACTCAGGGTGACATGGCCGTGACGTTGCAGGGAACGACCATGCTGACCCTTCCGGCTGAAGTCAGGCAGTACTTCAGGCTGTCGATGTTCGCCGACATCCTGGGTTTCTATCTGCCAGTGCTGGCTGTGGGGGCTTATTTCTGGCGCGAGTTTCGCGATGAGGCAGGTGCGCTCGGGGACATGGCCCTGTTGTCCATCGTCACCTATGTGGTGCTTGGCGTAACCGGTGCGGGCCTGCAGCTTTCGGTGCTCAACCCACTGGCGCAATTGCACCTGACGGGCAGCGAGGCCGTGCGAGCTGGCGCCGAGGCAGCATGGACGACCATTGCAGTGGGTAGCCAGCGCGGGCTCTGGTGGTGCGAAGGCCCTGTTGTCCTGTTCTGGGGCATCGTCGTGGGGCGCCATTTGAAGAATGCCGGTTGGGGCAGCTCGATCCTGCTGCCGCTGAAGGTGGTGGGCTGGTGCTTCGGGCTGTACTTCGTTTCCGGCTTCTTTGCTGCCCTTGATCCGCTGACCAATGCCCTGCTGGTGCTCGTGGTACTGATCTTCCCGTTCTGGCTGGTGTTGTTCGGGTTGCAGTTGCGACGCCGGGCACTGCGCCTGCCGCTGGGCGCCTGAACATTTTAACGCTTCATCCCTTGCTTGCTGGACCTGAAGCGCCACGCAGTGGCGCAGCACAATCGAACAACAATAGCGTGAGGCTCCCTTTATGGCTGAAAAGCCTACCTCCAATTCATTGGATCTCAAGCGCCGGCAGTTGCTGAAGTTCGCTGGCGCTACCGCGGCCGTTGGCGGCCTCGGCCTGCATGTCGGCCTGGCCAGCGCCGCTGAACCTGTGGCGGCTGCGCATGGCGACGATGCGGGCATCCTGGATGTCGCCATCATCGGCGCCGGCATGGCCGGGCTCACGGCGGCCCGCGATCTGCTGAACGCCGGGTGCCGCTCATTCCAGGTGCTGGAAGCCCGTGAGCGGGTCGGCGGTCGGGTGCTCAATTACGACCTGGGCTCGGGCTACATCTCCGAGGTCGGTGGGCAGTGGATCGGGCCCGGCCAGACGGCCGTCGCCGACCTTGCCCGTGAGCTTCAAGTGGACACGTTCCCCACCTACTACCAGGGGAAGACTGTGGTTCTTGGGGGGGAAGGGCGACTGGAGATCGACTTGCAAGGCACCTTTGGCACCGATGAACGTATCGGCGCCAAGCTCAGCGAGCTCTCCAGGTTGGTACCGTCCGGTAAACCATGGGCTTCTTCCAAGGTCAGCGAGTTGGACAAGCTCTCGGCGGGTGATTGGCTGGCGCAACAAGATATCAAGCCTGAGGACAGGTCTGGCTGGGATACCAGCTTCATGCTCACCTGTGGCGTCGCGCCGGCCAAAATGAGCCTGCTGCACTTCCTGTCGATGATCAATTCGGCAAGCTGCGACTACATGCAGCTGGACTCGATCAAGGACAGCGCCCAGGGCACCCGCTTCGTTGGTGGCTCGCAGATACTGTGCACGCGCATGGCCGAGCAGTTGGGCGACCGGCTGCGCCTGGCCTGCCCGGTGCGCGCGATCAGCGAGTGGGACCGCGACGTCGTCACGCTGCACACTGACCAAGGGTTGATACGCGCCCGGCGGGTCATCGTCGCGATCCATCCGGCGCTGTGCAACCAGGTACGCTTCGAGCCCGCGCTGCCGGAAGGGCGCGCGGCGCTGCAGCGTGCCTGGCCGGCACACAGCCCTGCGCGCAAGACAGCGATGGTCTACAAGCGGCCGTTCTGGCGCGAGAAGGGCCTGAACGGCCACACCATGCAGGTCAAGGGGCCACTGCTATGGGCTTGGGACAACTCCCCACCCAACGGCGAAATCGGCGTGATCAACGCCTTCGTCGTCAATGCCATGCTGCCCTCCGACCACCAGGCCGCGCAGCAGGTGCTGACGGAAATCTACGCCCGCTCATTGGGTGAGGAAGCCTTGCAGCCAGTCGCCTACCACGATCATGACTGGGGACTGACAGATCCCTGGAGCCTCACCTGCGTGTCGGCGATTCCGCCAGGTTTCTGGAGCGAGCATGGCGAATCGTTGCGTCCGCCGTGCGGCAACCTCATCTGGTCGGGTACTGAAACTGCCGATATATGGGCCGGGTATATGGATGGCGCCGTGCGTTCAGGTCATCAAAGTGCACTGCAGGCGCTTGCCTCGCTACGTCGGGCATAGGGGACAGCGATGAAAAAGAAATTGTTGTGGGGTACGGCAGTGTTGCTGGTCGCCCTGCTGGCATTGTTCGGCCGTGACATGCTGGGCTTCTACCACCTCGTTACCTACATCGACAGCACTACCCAGGCCTATGAAGCGGACGGGCCCTGGCCCCAGACGGCCGATGCCTGCTACGGCTGCCATGGGATGCGCGGAAGCTCGCAGCACCAGCGTTACCCCAGCCTGGCAGGGCAGCCTGCCGATTACCTCAAGGCGCAGTTGCACGGCTTTGCCAATGGCACCCGTCATTTCCCGAACATGCAGCCACTGGCGATCAGCCTGGGTGACGCTGAAATCGACAAGCTGGCCAACTACTACGCTCGCCAGACGCCCATGGATAACCACACGTTCCAGCCTGATCCTGGCCTGCGCCAGCAAGGTGAGAAACTGGTCAAGGCGGGTGCCTGTGCTGCCTGCCATGGCGAGAAGCTGATGGGCCAAGGCGCATTCCCGCGTCTGGCTGGCCAAGGTGCCGACTACCTGCTGGTACAGCTGGACGCCTTTGCCCAAGGCAGCCGGGTCGATCCAACCGGTTCGATGAAGGCGGTTACCCAGACCCTCTCGGCACAAGACCGCAAGGCGCTGGCGCATTACCTTGCCGCCTTGGCGGCCACCCCGAAGTAAAGCCTTCATACCTACAAGAAAGAGACCTGAGCTATGGAAACCAAAGATGTTCTTGCGTTGCTCACTTGCGTCCTCCTGGTGGTTTCCGGGAGCACCTACGGCATCAAATTCCTGCGCAGAGGCAACTTCCTGCTGGGCCTGGAATGGTTGATCGTGGCATTTTCCGGCACCAACTTCCTGATCTACCTGCTGACCCAGTCGCAATTCTCCTACGGTATTTCGTATTTCTGCGATGCGTTTTCCCGCGGCTTTGGCATCCCGATCGTCACGGTGCTTGGCCTGATGGCCGTCACCCATGGCTTCCGGCCTTCGGCGGGCAAGGACGCTTTGATTTTCGCTATCACTTTTGCCTGCACGTTCGTGATGATCAAGGCTGATTTTATGATCAAGCCGCTTCCCTACTTCTACGTCATCATGTGGGCTGGCTACACGGTCTACCTGGCGTACTTCATCAGCCGCCTGGCGATGGTCGGCGAGTACCTGCACGCCTTCGGAGTCACGGTGGCGGCGATGCTGGGGCTACTGGTGGCCTGCATCTATGACTTCTACCCAATACCCGGGGACGACACGAAGGCCGTATTCATGTCGATAGCGCTGGCCAGCTGGTCTTTCATGATGATCCAGCTGTACTACGCGTACTTCGCCCTGGTGCGGGCAAAGCATCAAGCGGTGCCAGCGCGCTGACACACCTTGGTTTCCATGCTGGGGCCGCCCGCGCGGCCGCAGTTTGCAGTCGCAGCGATCCAAGAGATCCACCAGGAGTACTTACACAATGTCGATCGAGCAAGTCGCGCCGGAAGTCGAGCGGATGCGTGAAGTTTTCGCGCTTCAGCGCCACGCATTCGCCGAGGAACGCTACCCGTCCTATCAGACCCGGCGGGCCAACCTGCTGGCGCTCAAGGCGCTGGTGCTGGAGAACGCCGAGCGGATCGCCGCCGCCATATCCAAAGATTTCGGCCACCGCTCGGAGCACGAGACCAAGATGCTCGATATCTTCGGCCTGGTCAGCGAAATCAACCATGCGGTCCGCTGCCTGAAACGCTGGATGAAACCGCGCAAGCGCGGTGTCGGGATCTGGTTCAAGCCCGCGCGCGCTGCGGTGCTGGCCCAGCCGCTCGGGGTTATCGGGATTGCTGCGCCGTGGAACTACCCGCTTTACTTGACGTTGGGTCCGCTATGCGGCGCCCTGGCTGCCGGTAACCGGGCCATGATCAAAGTGGCCAGCGACTCCAGCCACTATGGTCGCTTGCTCGCCGAGTTGCTGGGCAAGCGGTTCGACCAGGACCTGGTGGCGGTGATACAGCCAGGTGCAGGTATCAACGACGGTTTCTCTCGGCTGCCCTTCGATCACCTGATCTTCACCGGCTCACCGGCGGTCGGCCGGCAGATCATGCGCAATTGCAGCGAAAATCTTACCCCGGTGACGCTGGAACTCGGCGGCAAGTCGCCTACCATCGTCGCCCCGGGTTACTCGTTGAAGCAGGCCGCCGAGACCGTTCTTTGGGGCAAATGCCTGAATGCCGGGCAGACCTGCGTCGCGCCTGACTACCTGTTCCTGCCTGCCGGCAGCGAGGAAGAGTTCCTCGCGCATGCCAGGGCGGCGGTGGCTCGAAATTACCCGCAACCGTTGGCTGACAACCCCGACTACAGCTGCATGATCAATGCGCGCCAGCTGGCACGTGTCGAGGCGCTGCTGACGGACGCCCGGGACAAGGGCGCGCGCGTGGTGGCGCTGGCGGATGTGGATGGCGCGCGTCGGGCGGGCAAGCTGACACCGCACCTGGTATTCGATGTGCGCGACGACATGCTGATCATGCAGGAGGAGATCTTCGGGCCCGTGTTGCCGGTACTGGCTTATCGCAAGCTCGAGGACGCAATCGGCTACATCAACGCCCATGAACGGCCCTTGGCGCTCTACCTGTTCGACGAAGACGCCGGCCGGGTCGAGACGGTGCTGCGCCAGACATTGTCCGGAGGTGTTTCGGTCAACAGCGTGATGCTGCATGTGCTGCAGGAAAACCTGCCGTTCGGTGGCGTGGGCAATTCAGGGCTCGGGCACTATCACGCCGAGGAAGGGTTCCAGACGTTCAGCAAGATGCGGCCGGTGTTCTACCAGGCGAAGTTCAATGGCAGTTTCCTGCTCAAACCGCCCTATGGGCGCTTGACCCAAGCCCTGATGCGCCTGATGTTGCGTTGAAAAGCGTTTGCTGGGTAGGGCTGACGAGGCTACATCGAGTTGACGCTACGATCGTCATGCCCTTTTTAGCGCCCTTCGGGGCGCTTTTTTTATGTTGATGTGAAAGGTCGGAAACCGCCAAGCCCTTCGAGCAGCGCCATCTGTGGCAGCGGGCGCGCCCTCGAAGCAGGCAGTGCAGTGCATGGCACCGACTTTGACGGTGTTCGCGGGCTTGCCCGCTCCCACAGTTCAGATGGCGTGCAGGCTTGGGGGCGGGAGGAGGGGAGATCGGGTAGGTGGAAACCGCCCATGCCTGGCATGGTGCAGGGCGGTTTAAGTCCGGGCGAGGGTGTCAGCCGTGGGCAATCCACTCAGCGGCGCGTTCGGCGATCATGATCGCGGCCGCGTTGGTATTGCCTCCGACCAGTGTCGGCATGATCGAGGCATCGACGACGCGCAGCCCCTCGATACCATGAACACGCAACTGGCTATCCACCACGGCCATCTCGTCCTGCCCCATCTTGCAGGTGCCGATTGGGTGGTAGATGGTGTCGGTGCGTTTGCGCAGCAGCTCGATCAACTGTTCATCATTGTGCAGGCCGGCGCTGTACATATCCCTGAGTCCGAAGCTGGCCATGGGCGTCTGGGCAATGATGTCACGGGTGATGCGGTAGCCTTTGAGCAGTGTTGCGACATCGTCGTCGTGGGCAAGGAAGTTGGGGTCGATACGCGGCGCCTTGCGCGGGTCTGGCGAGGCCAGGCCGACACTGCCGATGCTCTTGGGGCGAAGCACGCACACGTGGCAACTGAAGCCATGGCCCCAGTGCAGTTTGCGATTATGGTCATCCACCGTGCCGATCACCGAATGCAACTGGATATCCGGGCGCTCCAGCCCTGGATCGGTCTTGAGAAACGCGCCGGCCTCGGCGCAGTTGCTCGCAACCGGGCCATTGCGATGGCGAGCGTAGTCGAACATGGCCTTGCCCATCTTCACGCCACCGCTCAGGGAAAAGCCCAGCAGCGAAGTGTCGTTGCTCTTGTAGCACAGCACCACGTCGGCGTGGTCCTGCAGGTTCTGGCCAACGCCCGGGAGCTCATGGCGCGGGGCGATGCCCTGGGGCTCGAGTTCGGCTGCCGAACCAATGCCGGAGAGCATCAGCAAGTGCGGGCTGCCAAAGGCGCCTGCTGACAGTATGACCTCCTTGCGCGCCCTCAGGTGCACGCGCGAGCCCTTGATCAGCGCCTGTACCCCGGTCGCCTGCTTGCCCAGCAGGACGATACTTTCGACATGGGTATGAGTGAGCACGGTAAGGTTGCTGCGATGGCGGACCGGCTTGAGGAATGCCGTCGCGGTGCTCCAGCGGCGGCCGTCGCGAATCGTCACATCGTAGTAGCCAGCGCCTTCCTGAGTGGCGCCGTTGAAGTCGGGGTTATAGCTGTGCCCGGCACGCAGCGCGGACTCCACGAAGGCTTCGCTGGCAGCGTGGCGATTGGCCGGGCTGACGTAGAGCTCGCCGTCGCCTCCGTGATACTCGCTACTGCCGCCGTGGTGCATTTCGCTCTTGCGAAAGTACGGCAGAACATCGTCGAAGCCCCAGCCTTCGTTGCCCAGCGCCTGCCAGTCATTGAAGTCGTCCTGATGGCCGCGGATGTAGATCATACCGTTGATCGAACTGCTGCCTCCGAGCACCTTGCCTCGGGGCTGGTAGCCTACCCGCCCGCCCAGACCAGGCTGAGGGGTGGTCTTGAATGCCCAGTTGACGTGGCGCGTTGGCAGGATGGCAGCCAGGCCCAAGGGAGTATGGATAAGTGGTGATCGATCCTCCGGCCCTGCCTCGAGCAGGCAGACGGTGACACTGGGATCGGCACTGAGGCGATTGGCAAGGACACAGCCGGCAGAGCCGGCACCCACGATCAGATAATCGAATTCCATGTTGTTGTTCTCGGGGGAATCATTGGGAGGTCTGGGCAGGACAGGAACAGGTTCGCTAGCCATCCCAGTTCGTGTGGTCGTTGACGAAGTCCAGGATATTGCGCTGTGCCTGGAGGGCTTGCGGAAGCGCCGCAATCATCTGGAACACGTGTGGCAGCTGTTGCCAGATTTCCAGGCGAACCGGCACTCCGGCCGCCGCCGCGCTGGCCGCCGCGCGGACCGAGTCGTCCAGCAGCATTTCGGTGCTGCCTACTTGCAATAGCAGTGGTGGCAAGCCGGCGAAGGAGCCGAACAAGGGCGACACTTCAGGCGACGCGTGTTTTTCGGCCGATGCGTAGAAACCGCGGATAGCGATCGCGAAAGGCAGGGTGAAGATCGGGTCGTGACGGGCATTGCCCAGCGCGCTCGCACCACTGAGGGTGAAATCGAGGAACGGTGACAACAGCACTGCGCAGCTTGGCAGTTGTGCTCCCTCGTCCCTGAGCCGCTGCAGCAGCGCCAGCGCAAGGTTGCCGCCGGCGGAGTCGCCAGCGATCACGATGTGTTCGGGCCTGGTCCCCTGTTCGAGCAGCCATCGGTAGGTGGCATGAGCCTGATCAAGCGCCGTGGGGAAGGGGCACTCGGGCGCGAGGCTGTAGTCCACCATCAGCGCCCTGGCCTTGAGCGGTCTGCACCAGTTCGCCACCATTGCGGCATAAATCTGCGGGGTGTAGGCGACGAACGCACCACCGTGGATGTACAGCAGCACGCGCTCCTGCCTGCAACTGGCCGGCGACAGCCAATGTGCAGGGGTACCGTTGCACGAGACTCTCGTCCGAAGCACGTCCGTTGGTAGCGCTTGGCCTTGGCGATCCAGCTGCGCGAACTGCTTGCGCAGGCGCTGGATATCGATACCCATGCCGTGGCGGGACTTCACCGACAGGCGCAATAGCAGGTTGAGCAGCCTGCGCTTCCAGCGACCTTCGCTCGGGTCGATGACACGGGTATCGGCCCGGCTTCTCGCAGGGGCGTTCATGACGCCACCTCGCGCGCTGGTGAGCCCGGCCATTGGTAGTCACGCAACGCCTGGCGCAACTGGATCTTGCTGACCTTGCCGGTGGCAGTGTGCGGCAGTGCCTCGACGAACACCACGTCGTCAGGGATGCAGAAGCGTGCCACTTTGCCGGTATAGAGCGCGAGGATCGCCTCACGGGTCGGCGCCTCTCCAGGCTTGGCGACAACTACCAGCAGCGGGCGTTCGTCCCATTTCGGATGGGCGATGCCCAGCGCGGCAGCTTCAGCGACGGCAGGGTGGCCCATGGCGATGTTCTCCAGCTCGATTGAACTGATCCACTCACCGCCCGACTTGATCACATCCTTGGCCCGGTCGGTGATCTGCATGAACCCGTCCTGGTCGAGACTGGCGACGTCGCCGGTCGGGAACCAGCCGTTCACCAGCGGCGTTTCATCACTGCGGTAGTAGCGATCGACCACCCAATGGCCACGTACAACCAGGGCTCCCGAGGTCTTGCCGTCACGCACTACCTCGTTGCCATCATCGTCAACGGTTTTCAGCTCGATGCCGAACAGTGGTCGACCTTGCTTGATGCTGATGGCAAAGCGCGCTTCTTCGTCCAGGGGCAGGTGCGACGCTTTCAAGGTATTGACGGTGCCCGTCGGTGACATTTCGGTCATGCCCCAGGCGTGCTGGATCCGGATACCGAACTCCTGTTCGAAGCTGCGCATCAGTGCAGGCGGACAGGCGGCACCACCGACCACCAGACGCTGCAGGCTGGGCAGGCGCTTTCCGGTCTGCTGCATGTACTGCTGAAGGCTCAGCCACACGGTGGGCACGCCGGCCGAGAAGGTGACACCTTCCTGTTCGAACAGCTTGAAGACGCTCTGACCATCAAGGCCGGCACCGGGCAGCACTAGCTTGGCGCCCACCAAGGCCGCGGAGTACGGCAGCCCCCAGGCATTGACATGGAACATTGGCACGATCGGTGCCACGACCTCGCGGGCCGACAGCGAGAGCGAGTCGGGCAGGGCACTGGACAGCGCGTGCAGCAGCGTGGCGCGATGGGAGTAGAGCACGCCCTTGGGGTTGCCGGTGGTTCCGGAGGTGTAGCACAGCGCCGCCGCCGCATGCTCATCGAGGGTCGGCCAGACGAACGTCGCGGGTTCGGCAGCCAGCAGCTCCTCGTAGCACAGCAGGCGGGTCTCGCCCGCGGTCGGCATCTGCGCAGCATCCGACAAGGCGATCCAGTGCTTCACGCTCGGGCACTGCGCCGCGATGTCGGCGACCAGCGGAGCGAAGCTCTCGTCAAAGCAGATCACCTCGTCTTCGGCATGCCCGATGATCCACGCGACCTGCTCCGGGAACAGTCGCGGGTTGATGGTGTGGGTGATCGCCCCCATACCCGAAATCGCATAGTAGAGCTCGAAATGACGGTAGCCATTCCAGGCCAGGGTACCCACCCGGTCGCCAGGTTTGACGCCCAGGCGGGTCAGGGCGTTGGCGGCTTGCCTGGCACGCTGGTGAGCGTCGGCATAGGTGTAGCGGTGCAGGGCGCCGCCAGGGAGGCAGGAAACGATTTCCGTATCGCCGTGATACCGCTGCGCATGCTCCAGCAGTGAAGGAATGGTCAGCGGGAGCGTCATCATTTGACCTAGCATGATATTCAGCCTTTTACCTTTCTTGTTTTTCACGCACTGGCGGCGAGGCCGTGGGCGTCGTGGTTCAACCGGTGACCTTGGCGGGCCGCGGGGTGAGTGCTTGTTGCTGGGCGCGCTGGAACTCCAGGTGGTGGTCTTCGATCGGGTCCTTGAGCAACATCTTCTTGTCGCGCCCGTAGTGCATGAAGACGAACCAGGGGTGCGACCGGCCCTGACGCGGCAGGAAGTGCTGGTCACGCTGGATGTAGCCGGACTTCATCGAATTCAGGATCCCGTCGCTCAACGCGTTGTTGGCGTTGTCGTAAGGCGTCACGACATCCAGGTTGCGTTGTTCCATGTAGCGGAACAGGCGGCACAGGTAAGTGGCGGCCAGGCCGACCTTCAGCGTCCACGAAACGTTGGTGTAGCCGAAGATCCAGGCCATGTTCGGCAGGTTTTCCAGCAGCACACCCTTGTAGGTCATCTGCTCGCCGATCGGGTACGGCGTGCCGTCGACCGAGACGGTCATGCCGCCGAGCAACTGCAAACGCAGCCCGGTGGCAGTGATGATGATGTCGGCAGGCAGCTCCTTGCCCGACTTGAGTCGAATGCCATGCTCGGTGAAACGCTCGATATGGTCCGTTTCCACCGACGCCTGGCCGTTGCGAATGGACTTGAACAGGTCGCCGTCGGGTACGGCGCACAGGCGCTCGTCCCAAGGCATGTAAGTCGGGGTGAAGTGGCGCATGTCGGCATTCGGGCCTACCTGGCGGCGCACGTGTGCCAGGATGATCCTGCGCATCAGGCGTGGCCATTGCCGGCAGGCAATGTAAACGGCGCGGTACAGCATGATGTTGCGTTTGCGTGCCAGGCCGAGCGCCCAGCTTGCGGGCATGATGCGGGAGAGCACGCCCGTGAGCTTATCGGTCGAAGGCAACGAGTAGATGTACGAGGGGGAGCGTTGCAGCATCGTGATATGGCGGGTCTTGTCGGCCATCGCCGGAATCAGCGTGGCAGCGGTTGCGCCGCTGCCAATGACCACGACATTCTTGTCGCGATAGTCCAGGTCCTCGGGCCAATGCTGGGGATGGATCCGCACACCTTTGAAGTCGTTCTCCCCTGGAAAGGCGGGCAGAAAACCCTCGTCATGGTTGTAGTAGCCGGTGCAGCAGAGCAGGAATCGGCAGGTGTAATGCCGGATATCCCCGCTGGCTTCGTGCAGCACCGTCAATTGCCACAGGCGCTGCTGGCTGCACCAGTTCGCACTGAGGGTCCTGAGGCCGTAATGGATCTTGTCGGCAAGGCCGTACTGCTTTGCCGTGTCCTGGATGTAGCGCCGGATCGAGGCTCCGTCAGCCAGCACCTTGGGGCTGTCCCACAGGCGGAACTTGTAGCCGTAACTCAGCATGTCCGAGTCGGAGCGGATGCCTGGATAGCGGAACAAGTCCCAGGTTCCGCCCATGCATTCACGCCGTTCCAGAATGGCGAGATTGCGGTTGGGAAACTCGTCCATCAGATGGCACGCCGTGCCGATGCCGGACAGGCCTGCACCGATGATCAAGGTATCGAAATGAAGGTTGCTCATGGAGTCTCCGCGCCTTCGGAATTTGACCGGGTCATTGATTGAAAGGTGGGTATCAGCGCGCACGCGATCACGCGGTAGTCGTTCGGCAGCCGCGAGACGGCAGTGCTGAGGCCCGGAGGAGGGTGGCCGGCAGCGGGTGGGGCAATGGAGTCGTGCATACGATGCGCTCCGTTGATTGTTGTTGTTTGACTGCACTGTAATCCGCTCTCGACTTTAACGCAACGACTGTTATGTTTAAGTTCGAAACGTTTTTTTCCCGCCGCACCAAGCTCGCGTGATAGCGCCGTGGAACAGGGGCGGAGGCTGAGCATCCGCCCTTTGACAGGTCAGCGGCTGGCGGCGGCAAGGCCTGCGAGGTAGTGCGCCAGCGCTTGTGCCTCGGCTGGCGAAAGTAGACCGGCAGTCGCGTTCATGGCCCCACTCGGGTCTGTCCGCGTGCCCTGCTTGAACGCCAGGAGCTGGCTGAGCAGATAAGCTTGTCCCTGCCCGGCGAGGCGCGGCCCAGCTGCCCCGCCCATGAAATCGCTGCCATGACAGGCGCTACAGCCACGCGCTGCGGCGCTCGCCTGGCCCTCGGCCGACAACCGCTCATCCGCCGCCGGGGTGTCTGTGCGCAGCGGCGCCTGCCGGGCAAAATACTGCGCCAGCGACGCGATCTGGTCGTCGGTCAATGTTGCGGCCAGTGGCTCCATTTGCGCACTTTGCCGTTTGCCCTCGGCAAATGCCTTGAGTTGTGTCTGGAGGTAGCTGGCCTGCTGCCCGGCGAGGGATGGGTACTGCTCGTTCTGTGACTGCCCGGAGGCACCATGGCATGCGTTGCAGGTATCCTGGGGTTGCGGCCAGGTTCCGACATCGGCGTCGTAGCGGGCGTAATGGCTGTCCAGTGCACTCATGAATCGATAGCCTGCTAGCATTTGCGGGCCGGCAATGACTGCCGCCAGCACAAGCCCGGTAACGCCGATCGCAACACCTATCAGCAAAGCGCGTTTCATCATGCGTTCCTCCGATTGGCAACCAGCGCCTGCAACGCTTCCAGGGCAGCTCGGTGGCCGGAGCGCACTGCGCCATCCATGCTGCTGGCCCAGATGTCAGCGGTTTCGGTGCCCGACCAGATCAGTCGACCGACGGCAGGTTTCAGGTAGCGGCCCCAACGGGTGAGAAAACCGGGAGGGATGGCGCCGACGCAGGTCAAGGTCCAGGGGTCGACCTTGGCCCAGTCGTGATCGTGGTACTGCCTGAACTGCAAGGCTTCATCACCCAATGCCTGGGCAAAAATGCCGGCCAGCGTCTGGCTCGCCCGTTCGGCTTCATGTGTTAGCTGGGCGCTGCGCACGAACGCCGAAAGGATGCCGACGCTGCCATCGGCGGGCGAGTTGTCGCAGGAAAAGATCAGGGGGCCATCGGCCTGGCTGATCTGCCCATTGAGCCCTTTGTCTCGCCAGAATGGCCGGTCGTAGACATGCACCGTCTTGCGCATCGGTGCATGGGCAGGCCACAGCCGTTGCAGTTGCGCGCGCCCCTCGGGCAAAGCCGGCTCGAAGACAATCTGGTGGCACAGTGCGGGATGCAGTGCAACGATCACCTGGCGGGCGCGGACCAGCCCCTGGTCTGTGTAGATTTCGACGATGTCCCTGTCCCAGTTGGCGATCTTGCGTACCGGGCTGGACAGCCTCATGCGGTCGCCCAACGCCTCTGCCATGCGCGTGCTCAATACATGGGAACCGCCCACGAAGCGGGTCTCCTGGGCGCCGCCATGGAAGCCCTCCAGCTTTTCCATACTGCAGTCGGCCGAGTTGATAAGTGAGAGGTAGTGGAGCAGGGCCAGGCTGGCTGGCGGAGTACCGGTGGTCAGGCCTATTGAGGTGTCAAAGCTGAAACGGCTGGCATTGTCGATGCCTTGACTCGTCAGCCATTGGGCTACCGACAGCTTGTCGATTTCGGCCGCATCGGCTGCGGTCCACGGCTCCTTGCTCGGAACCTTCCGCGATAGTTGGTTGAGCTTCGCAGTGACAGGGTTGCCATGGGCGGCGCTGAGATCTTCCTCGTATCGGGCGTCGCCCGCCAGATAGACATTGCGACCCTGGTAATAGCTCGGGAAGGTCTCTACTTCCAGTTCGCGTGCCAAGTCGAAGATGGCCGTCTGTCCGGGGCCTGCCCATTGCCCTCCGGCCTCCGCGATCACACCGCCGCCGAGCTGATGGTTGACGGTTCGTCCCCCTACTCGATCCCGAGCCTCCAGTACGGCGAAGGAGGTGCAGCCAGCGCGATGCAGATCTCTGGCTGCGGTGAGGCCGGCAAGCCCGGCGCCGATGACAACCACGTCCAGTACATCTGACGGGGCTGCCTCTACCGTCTGGGCCAGCGCTCGCCCGGCGAGCCCCGTACCACCTGCCAACGCCACGCCAGCGAGCGCCTGCAGAAGCAGACGCCGGCGGCATGCCGGCGAAGACGTGTCTTCAGTGTTCATTTTTTTGCCTCGGCACGCTATTGTTGTATTTAAATAACCGTAGTTATGTAAAATAGCGCAGCGCGATCGTCGTGCAAAGAGGGAGCGAGCGTCCAGTCATCGTTTCAGCCCCGAAAATCGGGCGTCGATCCCTACGCGACCTATATTAAATAGTCGGCGTTATCCAAATTTGCTGCACACAACCCGAGGAGCTACCCATGAACATGTTGAAAGTGATAGCCGTTGCATCGATCATCAGCGCGCCAGTGGTCTATGCCGCGGACAAGACCGAAGCCGACAACTGTACTGCCAAGATCGACCAGCTCGACGCTATCGAGCGTTCCGAGGGCGCCGGCCAACACGGTGGAGTGGCCACGGATATTCGAAAACTGATTGCGCAGGCCAAGGAAGCTCGGGAAAAGGGCGATGGGAAAGGGTGCCTGGCCGCAGCCAACAGGGCACTGAGCGTGTATAAGAACGCGTCCAAGTAGGAGGCTTCACCGCCCAAAGGCGGGGCGAGATTAGCCAGGGCCGGACGAATTCCCGTCCGGCCTACGCCTTATGGTTCTGCTTCGATCAGGCTTTGCGCGAGCGCCTGTGCTTGGCAGGGGGCGCTATCAGCGTGATGAGCGCATCGAGCAGGGTATTCCCGCGCTCGGCGCTGAAGCGCTCGGGCTCGATCGGCATCATCATCAGCCAGCCGTCGCAGATGGTGCTGATCTGGTCAGCCAGTACATCCGGCGGTAGGTCGTCGCGGACTTTGCCTTGGCGCTGCTCTTCCTCGATCACCACGGTAAACACCTGGCGGAATCTGGCATAGCGCTGCTTGATGACATGTGCGAACGCCGGCTCGTGCCGTGCATGGGTCAGCAATTGCAACCAGGAAAGCCAGAGCGTCGACTCGCCATCGTTGACCCACTCCATCCACTGCCGGAGCAACGCGGGAATGTTCATCTCCGCCTGATTCGCTGCCAACATCGTGTCGACCTGGTCGAACAGGCTCTGGGCGACCTCAGTGATCATCTCTTCCTTGTTGGCGAAGTAATAGGTCACCGCGCCTGTGGTGCAGCCTGCGTGTTTTGCGACATTGCGCATCGAAGCCCCGGCGTAGCCATCCCGCGCGATCACGGTAATGGCCGCCTCCAGCAATTCTGCACGCTTGGCGTCGCGGTCGCCCACGGGCCGTCCCCGGCGTGTTGAACTGCGAGGTGCACTCGTACCGGCGGAAGTGGTGGCTGTTCTGGAAGGTGACTTGGAATCAGGCATGGGGTCTCAGGATTTCAGGACGAAAACGTTTCTGGATCAGGTGGCTGGCTTCCACGGTTGGCTCAGCATAGAGAAATCGAGCGTGGATTACACCTGCCTGAAGACAGGAATGATTCTCCACGCCGATTGAAGCGGCAGCCGGGCCTTTGCCAATCACCGCCGAGTCAGGCGCTACCGCTTCCTGCTACAGCTACCGCGCGAATCTCCACTACCAGCTCTGGCAGGGCTAGCTCTGTGATACCGACCGCAGTCCAGGAAGGATACCGTGAGGGGAAGTATTCATCCTTGATACTGGCGAATACTGGCATGTCAGCCCTTAGCCGGGTGTGGAAAGTGGTCAGTTCGACCACATCCTCCAGGCCTGCACCAGCTGCTTGCAGCACCTTGGCCAGCGACTGGAATGCCAGGTGTGTCTGGGTTGCCACATCGCTTTCAGGTTTCATTTCGCTGTTGATGCCTACCTGCCCCGATACCCAGATGAGGTCGCCAACGCGGGTTGCCTGGGAATAGTGAAACTGATCGTAGAACAGCTGGGTTGGCGGTGGATTGATCGATAGCCGTTTTAAGGGGGTGGTATTCATGGTGCCTCCTGTTCAGACAACCTGGCGGAAGGTGGGATGGCGAAACGCGGCACCGGCCGTGAGCTGCTTGAGCTCTTCGGTGAACAGCACGCCTTGCGGTGGGTATCCCGCCTTGCTGTCCTGCGGTAGCGGCTTGAAGGTGGCGTCGTCACCGAAGAAGCGGAAAACGAAGGTGTGGCGGCTGGGGAAGGCACTGTCGACCGGAGCACCGCCATGTAAGGATGCCGGATGCAGCAGGATCACATCACCCGGTTCGGTGGCCCACGAAAGCACATCGTAAGCCTGTGGATTGAGTTTGCGCTCGGCTTCGATATCGGGCAGGCGGGGAAGGGCGCCGTTGTCGTGCAGCGGTTGGGTCGGATCGTCAGGGTCGGCGAATGTGGTGCCATCGTAGCGTGGCCCGCGATGCGAACCACGGATGATCTCCAGCGCGTTGCGTTGCGGGATGGATTCGAAGCTGATCCAGGCATTGCCCCAATGCTCGCCGGCCCAGGGCAGGTAGGAGGTGTCCTGGTGCCAGAGTGTCCGGGAGCCTTGCCCGCCGGCTTTCAGGAAGACCTCTTCAGCAAAATACCAGACATTCCGCGAACCCCAGATCCGGGCGAAGAGGTTACCCAACGGCAGGGTTTCGACGAGCGCTTCGAGGCGCTGTTTGGCCACCGGGTTGGCATTGTCGACATGCGACTGCTGCGTGGTGCCAGCGAACATTCGGGTTGCATGGGGGCCATGGTTTTCCACGGCCCAGTCATACGCTTCACGACAGCGCGCCAGTTGCTCCTGGTTCAGAAGCCCCTTGACCAACACGGCGCCATCTTCATGAAAAGCCCTGCTTATCGAGTCTTGCATGAGCGTCCTCCCGGACCGTTTTTTTGTAGGTATCCAGGAGGCTAGCAAGCAGTCACATATATGACAACAACAGTTATGTGAATATGTGTTTCTGAGAACAATCAGCTCAAGGCTTGGACATCCAGTCGATCACCGCTGCATAGTCCTCTGCTGTGCAGTCCATGCACAAGCCGCGGGCAGGCATGGCGTTGAAACCTTCCGTGACATGCTTGACCAGCACATCCTTGCCTTGAGTGAGCCGCGGCTTCCAGGCTTCGGCGTCACCTTTTTTCGGCGCCATCGGTAGCTGGCCGTTATGGCACATCTGGCAACTGCGATTGAACACGCTCTCTGGGGGTTGTGCCGCATGGGCCAGGGAGGTGAGTGACACACAGACGGAAAATATCGATACCAAGGCGCTTTTCATGGTCATGCTCTCAAGATGTTGTTTTTAGATAAGGAAGGTCTGAAAAAGACTTCCTGAATCTGGTGAAATACGCCGATCCCGCCAGCCGAGTTTTTCCATGAAGCAGATGACCTTCGCCGACGCCGAGTACGCCGGCAAGCGCAAGCAGACCCGTAAGGAATTGTTCCTGATCGAGATGGATCAGGTGGTGCCGTGGAAGGGATTGATTGCCCTGATCGAGCCACACTACCCAAAGGGTGAAGGTGGTCGTCCAGCCTATCCGCTGATGGCCATGTTACGTATCCATCTGATGCAGAACTGGTTCGGCTACAGCGACCCGGCCATGGAAGAAGCGCTCTACGAGACGACCATCCTGCGTCAGTTCGCCGGGCTGAGCCTCGAGCGTATTCCCGACGAAACCACCATCCTCAAGTTCCGTCGCTTGCTGGAGAAACATGAGCTGGCAGCCGGCATCCTCGGCGTAATCAATGGCTACCTGGGGGATCGCGGCCTGTCGCTGCGCCAGGGCACTATCGTCGATGCCACACTGATCCACGCGCCCAGCTCGACCAAGAACCAGGACGGCAAGCGCGACCCGGAAATGCACCAGAGCAAGAAAGGGAACCAGTATTACTTTGGCATGAAGGCGCACATCGGCGTGGATGATGAGTCGGGGCTGGTACACAGCGTGGTAGGCACGGCAGCCAACGTGGCGGATATCACCCAGGTCGAAAAACTGCTGCACGGTGACGAGAACGTCGTCTGCGCCGATGCCGGCTACACCGGCGTCGAAAAGCGCCCCGAACATGCTGGCCGCGAAGTGATCTGGCAGGTCGCAGCACGCCGCAGCACCTACAAGAAGCTCGATAAACGCAGCGCCCTGTACAAAGCCAAGCGCAAGATCGAGAAGGCCAAGGCACAAGTGCGAGCGAAGGTCGAGCACCCGTTTCGAGTGATCAAGCGCCAGTTCGGTTACGTGAAGGTGCGCTTCCGTGGCCTGGCCAAGAACACCGCTCAGCTGGTGACGCTGTTCGCGCTGTCGAACCTATGGATGGCGCGCCGACATTTGCTGACTACCGCAGGAAAGGTGCACCTGTAATGCGGAAAATGGCTGCTGCGAGGTGCTCGCGGCGGCCAAAAACGGAGAACTGAGCGGGTTACCTGGTCGAATTTGATCGACGGCCCGCTTTCAAAAGCAGCGAGGGCTGAAGTCGACCGGAAATACAGGGCTACTTCAGACCTTCCATAAGGGATATTGTTATAGCGCTCGCGCCTGGCTTGCGAAGTTGCTACGCATCTCGTCCAGGACGGGCATCACTATGCTGACCTACTCCGCTAATGGAGTTTTCCGGCTGATATCAAGTTCGAGTAGCGCATCCAGCTGTGTTTCAATCTGCAGGAAACGCATGGCGCGTTTAGGGGAAACAGCACTAGCGATGCGCCGTGTGTACTTCTCACGGAGTTCTATGTGGTCTTCCTGGAGGGTGTAAATCCGATCGAGCAACTCTGTGGCCAGCTCATCGGTCACATAGCCTTTGTTATAGGCCTGGCCGTAGTCGATCATGGTTTCCAGGATGTTCTTGTTGATTTTCAGGGCCTCTGCCCGGTAGGTGTTATAGATCGGCCAGAATTTTTCGTTTTCCTGACCCTCCAGGCCCATGTTGTTTTTAACCACGATTTTGCGTTTGTAGTCGGCATCATCCAGGTTGTTCTGTATCTGTGCCTGGTTCTGTCGCATGACGTCCTTGCCGGAGGGAAGCTCGTGCTCGGCAGCCAACAATGGCAGGCTGCAAAATGCAAGTAGCATAGCGGTGGTTCTTAAAAGCATTTCTATTCCTTGGCAATTGCCCGGGGAGGGCGGCGCATTATTTGAACAGTGCTGTCGTCAGCGTCTGATCGATTTTTCGCGAAGTAAGTCCTGGGAAAACAGCTGTACTGGCTTTCGGTAGTTTCGTGAGGGGCGAAGTCCTTCGTGATTACCTTTTCCAAGTGAGCCCCTCACGTGTAGCGAGATACCTAGAAATGGACTTTAAGAGCTCAAATGAGCCAAGAATGACTCATTAGAGTCGAATTTATCACTGCCCCGATACGCAAGCAAGACGCCTCAGCGGCTGCGCTCGAGATTCTTCTTCGCAGCTGCCGCCAAGTCCGGCGGCAGGAAGTCCTTGTCCGGGTTGTAGTCCGGCTTCAGGTATCGCTTGAGGTCCTGCAGGTCCTGCGGGCTCAAGGTGCCGGCCGCCTGCTTCAGGCTCAGGTTGTCGAGGATGTAGTCATAGCGGCTGTTGTTGTAGTCGCGCACCGAGGTGTACAGCTGACGCTGGGCATCGAGCACGTCGACGATGTTGCGGGTACCCACCTGATAGCCGATCTCGGTGGCTTCCAGCGCGCTCTGGTTGGAGATGATCGACTGCTTGCGCGCCTGCACCTGTTCCACGTCGGTGTTCACTGCGCGGTGCAGGTTGCGGGTGTTCTCCACCACCTGGCGGCGCAGGCTTTCGCGCTGCTGCTCGCTCTGGCTCAGGCGCTGGTAGGCCTCGCGCACCTGCGAGCTGGTCAGGCCGCCGCTGTAGATAGGAATGTTCAACTGCAGGCCGATGCTGGTCTGCTCCACGTCGCCACCGTAGTGCACGTTTGGCTGGGCGGCCGAGTTGGTGAAGCCAAGATTGTCGTTGTCCCCTTTCTGGTACTTGGCAACCGCATCCAGCGTCGGCGCATGGCCGGCCTTGCGCTGGCGCAGGGTTTCCTCGGCAGCGGTGACCGCGTGGTTGGTGGCCAGCAGGTTGAGGTTCTGGCGCCCGGCGGTTTCAACCCAGGCCATGGCGTCGTTGGGCGTTGGCACCTGTACCGGTAGGGTATGCACCACGCCCTGGATCGAGGAGTACTCGCGGTTGGTCAGGGTAACCAGTGCCTCGAAGGCATCCTGTACCTGGCGCTCGGCAATGATCCGGTTGGCCCGTGCCGTGTCATAGCTAGCTTGGGATTGCAGTACGTCGGTCTTGTCGGAAAGGCCGACGTCGAACCGTTCGTTGGACTGGTCCAGCTGGCGCTTGAAGGCAGCTTCCTCAGCCTTGGTCGCGGCCAGGTTGTCCTGGGCGCGGAGCACGGCGAAGTAGTTTTGCGCGGTTTGCAGGATCAGGTTCTGCTCGGTCGCCGACAGCTCCAGTGCCGCCTGTTCGTTGACCGCCTCGGCCGCCTGCAACTGGAACCAGCGGTCAGCGCGAAAGATCGGTTGCGCCAGGGTCGCGCTCCAGGTATTGCCGCTGCGGTTGCTGGTGGCCGACGGCTCGTCGAACTTGGTGCGGGTGTTCTGCATCTCGGCACCGGCCGAAAGATTGGGCAGCAACCCGGCACGGGCCTGCGGCACCACTTCGCGGCGGGCGCCGTAATCGGCGCGGGCTGCAGCCAGGTCAGCATTATTGTCGACCGCTTCCTGGTAGACGCTGACCAGGTCGGTCTTCACTGTTTGGGGCACGTCAGCTGCCCAGACCACTCCGTTGGACGCACAAGACACGGCTATCGCCAGTGAGAGTTTGCGCAGCATGGTGGCAATCCTTCAGTACTGATTTGTGGATACGTATTCAGCTTGGCTTGTCCCGCTCTGGCAGCCGCTTTGTTGAACTGCCTGAAGTCCTAGCACAGGGCGCACAGGCGCTTGCCCTCTATGCACGTGGATAGGCTGCACTTACAATAACGAGTGATATGCTAATGCTTGGGTCGTGCTGAGGCAACGGTTGAACAGCGGTAATTGCCTTGCGTTCAGTCACGGCCTTTGGATTGTGTACCTCGCCCATGCTGTGACAGCTCCTGCTGAGCCTGGACAAGGAGGTAGTGACGAGCAGAACGCTGTTTTGCTTTGCGCTTGTGGCAAGCCCCCTGCAGGAGCAGGGAATGTATCGAGAAACCGGCTGCGAGTGCGCCCTGGGGCACCAGCCGTGCGGAACCATTTCATGAAGAGGGCATTTGACATGACGCTGCTCAAGTCGGTACTGGCATGCGGTTTATTGGGCAGTCTGGGCCTTGCGCTTGTCGGGTGTCGTGAGGAGGTTCGTTCAGAGGAACCGCTACGCGCCGTTCGGACCCAGATCGTAAAGGCCGCCACCATCGGTGAGGAGGTTGCCCAGACGGGAGAGGTACAAGCTCAGGTCGTGACCGATCTCGGCTTTCGCATCGGCGGGCGCGTAGCCACTCGAACCGCGGAAGTCGGAATGAGCGTTGCCAAGGGGCAGGTTCTGGCGACGCTCGAACCTAATGATGTGCAAAATGAACTGCGGGCCGCGGAAGCCGAATTGACAAGTGCCGAAGCGACCGAGCAGCTTGCCAGGTCTCAGTTGAGCCAACAACGCACGCTGTTTGACAAACAGTTCGTCGCGCGTGTACGTGTTGAAGAGGCCGAGGCAAACTGGCGAGCCGCGAACGCAAGACTGAATGTTGCGAAAACCAGATTGTTTACGACACGCGACAAGCTTTCCTACACGGAGCTGCGTGCGCCAAACGCAGCCATCGTCAGCGCTGTCGCTGTGAACGCAGGACAAGTCGTCGATGCGGGGCAATTGGCGATCAAGCTGTCCTCGACAAACGACCGCGTTGCAGTCTTCAACGTGTCCGAGCGGCTTTACACATCGGTTCCGTCCGATGTGAAAGTGGAAGTGGCACTCGTATCTGACCCGTCGATCAAAGTCATCGGCTCAATTCGCGATGCAAGCCCTACTGCTGATGTGGCAACACGTACTTACCGGGTTCGTGTTGCTTTACCGGATGCGCCTCCTGTTATGACGCTTGGGGCTACCGTGACCGGGCGCCTTGTTTTGAGTGGCAAGCCTCTGGTCATCCTGCCAGCCTCTGCATTGACCAGTGACGGTGGTACGCCTGCTGTATATGTCGTCCAGCCCACCACGCATGAACTTGTGCGCAAACCAGTCGTAGTTGCGCGCTACACGGCTGGCCAGACGATCATCGAATCCGGGCTAACGGAAGGTGAGGCGGTCGTAACCGCTGGGGTGAGCAAACTCAGACTTGGGCAAAAAGTCTCGTATGACGCAGAGCAGGTGACGAAATGAGATCGAAGCCAAAACTCGATAAAGAGCAGTCAGGCTTCAACCTCTCGGCGTGGTCGATCGGTCAAAAGCCTCTAATGTTTTTCCTGATGCTCATTACGCTCGTGGGCGGAATGAGCAGCTATGAAAACCTGAGCCGAAACGAAGATCCTGCATTCACCATCAAAACCATGGTGGTGGCTGCGCGCTGGCCAGGCGCGAACATTGAAGACACGACGAACCTGCTGACTGATCGGCTGGAAAAGAAGCTGGAAGAGATACCCTATCTCGACCGACTCGATAGCTACACGCGTCCCGGCGAAACCGTCATCATGGTCAACCTGCGTGATGATGCTCCGTCGCGGATCGTACCTGACGCGTGGTACCAGGTTCGCAAGAAAATGGCAGATATCGGCGCAACGCTTCCGGCGGGTGTTCAAGGGCCATTTTTTGACGACGAGTTTGGCGATACCTATGGCCAGATTTTCGGCTTTACCGGCGAAGGCTTTTCCGATCGGGAGCTGCGTGACTACCTTGAGGGAGTGCGTGCGGAGCTACTGCGCCTTCCCAGCATTGGCAAGGTGCAACTGCTCGGTGTGCAAGAGGAGCAGATCGTCGTGGAGTTTTCGCCTGCCAGGCTTGCGGCTTTTGGCTTGGACGAAGAGGCGATCCTGCACGCGCTGAAGGCGCAAAACGCTGTCATTCCTTCCGGAACGGTACGGTTGCCTGATGACAAGATCGCTCTGCGAGTGAGCGGAGGGTTTGCCTCCGAGGAAAGTTTGCGCAGTTTGACGTTGCGAGCTGACAACCGGTTTGTGCCACTGACCGAGCTTGTCGATATCCGGAGAATCCCGGCCGACCCGCCAGCGCCATTGTTCCGGGTGAACGGCGAAAAAGCGCTCGGCCTTGCCGTTTCGATGGCCGCAGGCGGCAATCTCCTGGAGTTTGGAGAGGCGGTGCGGGCCCGTATGAATGAGGTCGGAGCGACCCTTCCCTACGGTATCGAAATGGCGCTGGTAGCCGACCAGTCTACTGTCGTGAAGCAGGCGGTTAGCGGGTTTTTGACGGTGTTGGCTGAGGCAGTTGCGATCGTCCTGGCAGTGTCGTTTCTGTCACTCGGTGTGCGTGCCGGCCTGGTTGTGAGTATTTCGATCCCGTTCGTGTTGGCGCTGACGTTCATCGGGATGGAGATCATGGGTATCGGTCTTCAGCGAATCTCTTTGGGCGCGTTGATTATTGCGTTGGGGCTGCTTGTCGATGACGCGATGATCACCGTCGAGGCCATGGTCGGGAAACTGGAAGAAGGCTGGAACCTGTCGCGGGCGGCGAGCTTTGCCTACGAGTCAACAGCGTTTCCAATGTTGACGGGCACGCTCGTCATGATTGCCGGATTCATTCCAGTTGGCTTCGCGGCTTCAAGTGCCGGCGAATACTGCTACTCGATGTTCATGGTGGTATTGATTTCATTATCAGCATCCTGGGTGGTAGCGGTTCTGTTTTCACCCTTGCTTGGCACCCTGATTCTACCTAAGGCTCTGCCGCACCATGAGCATGGCGGAGGTAAACTCATGGGCGCCTACCGGCGGGCCTTGGGCTGGGTTCTGCAGCATCGCGCAATAACGCTCGGCGCTGCAGTCACGGCTTTTGTCGCCTCCCTCGGCGCTGCATCTTATCTTGAGCAGCAGTTCTTTCCGCCCTCGGACAGGCCAGAGCTGCTGGTAAGCCTGACGCTGCCGCAAAATGCTTCCCTGGATGCGACGGAGCGCGAAGCGGCAAAGCTCGAGAAGTTGCTTAAAGCTGACCCTGCTGTCGAGCGTTTTTCAACCTATATCGGCTCTGGGGCTATCCGTTTCTATCTGCCCATGGAAGTTTTGCTGCAGAACGAGAACATCACTCAAACTGTCGTGATCGCCAAAGGGGTCAAAGAACGGGATGCCCTGCAGGCACGCCTGGCTGAGAGTTTCAAAACAGAGTTTTCCGGCCTCATCGCGCGCGCGACTCCGCTTGAGTTGGGCCCGCCGGTGGGCTGGCCGTTGAAGTACCGTGTCACCGGCCCGGATCAGGCCACGGTCCGTGATTTGGCGTCGCGCCTGGCCAACATTTTATCTGCCAACTCCGACACCCGTGAGGTCCACCTTCTATCAGGCGAGCCGCAAAGAAGTGTCCTGGTCAAGGTTGACCAGACCCAGGCACGAGCATTGGGCCTGTCTTCAGAGGACGTTGCCAGTGCCTTGGCGACGATTTTCTCTGGTTCTGCGGTGACCAGTGTGCGTGACAAGGACCGTCTTGTGGACGTGATCGTACGGGCGCAAAGCGGTGAACGGACCGACCTTGCGACCCTTGCGAACCTGCAGATACGTACACCTCAAGGCCATACCATTCCCTTGAGCCAGATTGCTGTCCTCAGCTATGGCGTCGAAGACCCGATCATCTGGAGAAGGCAGCGTCTTCCTTTGATCACTGTTCAAGGGGATGTTCGCGAAGGGCTCGAGGCTGCAACAGTTGTGCAGGCACTGGCGCCAGCGGTAGCGGATTTTGCTGCGCTGCTACCCAAGGGCTACAACATCGCGACAGGCGGAGCAGTCGAGGAGGCTGCCAAAGGCAGTGCGTCACTGGCTGCTGTTCTGCCTATTACGGCGTTGGTGATGTGCGTGCTGTTGATGGTGCAGTTGCGTAGTTTCTCGCGGATGTTCCTGGCGCTGGCGATGGCGCCGTTCGGCTTGATCGGTGTGGTCATGGCGATGTTGCCGACCGGGACACCTATGGGGTTCGTCGCACAGCTTGGTGTAATTGCACTTGTCGGTATGATCGTCCGCAATGCCGTTATCCTGATCGAAGAAGTGGATATCAACATCAGTACCGGCCAGTCGCCGCGTGAGGCTATCACGCATGCCGCCATTCACCGGGCGCGCCCCATTGTGTTGACGGCGTGTGCGGCAATTCTTGGGATGATTCCAATCGCGCCTCAGATTTTCTGGGGGCCCATGGCTTTTTCGGTCATCGGCGGGCTTGCCGTTGCCACGATCATTACGTTGACCGTTCTACCCAGTGCCTTGTCGCTTTTGCTGCAATGGGAACATCGAAATGTTCAACCTCGACACGCGGAACATCCAGAGGTGTCGCAAGAGCACAACTAGGGTCGGCGAAATGGCCATTTGAACGAGCTGGCATCCAGACCCGAAGATACCGGCGCCGATAACATCGATAACCAAGGTTCAACCTTGGTTATCGTTTTCTACGGGCCGTTGCCAGTTCCGCGTCGCTTTATCGCGTGGTGCCACCTGGTGCTTCTTTGGCGGCTTGCAGAACGATGGTGTCAAACCATTTCTCCATGAAGGCGTCATTTTCGAACCACTGACATAGCGCAAATGCCGTTGCGGGAAAGCCGGAGATGGAACGCTGTTGCCTGATGTTCGTGATGGTCATCCGCGGGCCACCGCTTTTGATGGTGACGACATCGCCTCTAAACAGGTTTTTCATCCAATACCTCTGTTGTGTTTGCAGTGCTCTGTAGGCGGCTCGCTGCGCCTTGGAGGAAAGCCGGTGATCAACTCGCGACCAATGCCGAGAGGCGGTGCAACGTGGCACGGCCGCGATCAGATGATGCATGTTCTTTTTTGATTCTAATGAGACATAATTGACTCATTAGTGATTCGAAGATATCATCCGGGTCGTTTTCAATCAAGGCTGTGGTGAATGATGGGCAAGATACATACGATAGGGATGGGTGGGCTGCTAGCTGTTGCGGTGGCGTTGGCCGGTTGCGGAGCGGGTGAGGAGCCACAGGCCGCCTCTGCAGCGGTTATGCCCGTGGAGACCGTGACGGTGACGACCGAACAGTTGGCGCTCGCCTCGACGCTGCCTGGCCGGGTCGAGCCGATGCGCGTAGCCGAGGTGCGTGCCCGTGTGGCCGGTATCGTCTTGCACAAGCGTTTTGAAGAAGGTGCCGATGTCAAGGCCGGCGACGTGCTGTTCCAGATCGACCCTGAGCCATTCAAGGTGGCCCTGGCGCGCGCCGAAGGCGACCTGGCGCGTGCTCAGGCGGTACAGCAAGAGGCTCAGGCGCGGGTCAAGCGCTACGAGCCCCTAGTCAAGATCGAAGCTGTCAGCCAGCAAGATTTCGATAGTGCCACCGCCGAACTGCGCAGTGCCCAGGCCGCTGTGCGTACGGCACAGGCCGACGTGCAGTCCGCACGCCTGAACCTTGGCTACGCCACGGTAACCGCGCCCATTTCCGGCCGCATCGGGCGTGCCCTGACCACCGAAGGTGCGCTGGTCGGGCAGGGCGACGCCACGTTGATGGCACGCATCCAGCAGCTCGATCCGATCTACGTCGACTTCACACAGTCTGCCGCCGATGCCTTGCGTCTGCGTCAGGCGCTCACGGAAGGTGCCCTGACAGGCGGCGAAGATAAGGTCCTGAGCGCCCAGGTCGAAGGCACCGGCTACCAGCGCGAAGGCGCACTGATGTTCACTGATGTCGCGGTTGACCGCGGCACGGGCCAGGTCACCTTGCGCGGGCGCTTCGACAACCGCGACGGAACCCTCCTGCCAGGCATGTATGTGCGTGTGCGCACCCCACAGGGCACCGACCAGCAGGCCATCCTGGTGCCGCAACGGGCGGTGCAGCGTGGCAGCGACGGCATGGCACGGGTGATGGTGGTGGGATCCGACAACCTGGCCGAGGTGCGCAGCGTGCGTACCGGCGTGATGCAAGGCTCGCGCTGGCAAATCAGCGAAGGCCTGCGTGCCGGTGACCAGGTCATTGTCGGCAGCCCGGCCGGATTGGCCCCTGGCATGCCCGTGGCGCCGGCTCAGGCGCAACAGGCCGCGGCGCACTAAGACGAGGTTAGCGAGATGTCCAAGTTCTTCATCAATCGGCCGAATTTTGCCTGGGTCGTGGCGCTGTTCATTTCCCTGGCCGGCCTGCTGGTGATCCCGGCGCTGCCGGTGGCCCAGTATCCCAGCGTTGCGCCGCCACAGATTTCCATCACCGCCACCTACCCGGGGGCTTCCGCCAAGGTGCTAGTGGAATCGGTGACCAGCATCATCGAGGAGTCGCTCAACGGCGCGAAGGGCCTGCTGTACTACGAGTCCACCAACAACTCCAACGGTGTCGCCGAGGTGATGGTGACTTTTGAACCCGGTACGCTGCCGGACATGGCCCAGGTCGATGTGCAGAACCGCCTGAAGAAGGCCGAGGCGCGTATGCCCCAGGCTGTGCTGACCCAGGGGCTGAAGGTGGAGCAGGCAAGTTCGGGCTTCCTGCTGATGTATGCCCTGACCAGTGCGACAGGTGGGCGCGACAACGTAACGGCGTTGGCAGACTATGCGGCGCGTAACATCAATAACGAACTGCTGCGCGTACCCGGCGTGGGCAAGCTGCAGTTCTTCGCCTCCGAAGCGGCCATGCGCGTCTGGGTCGACCCGCAGAAACTGGTGGGCTACGGCCTTTCCATCGACGACATCAGCAATGCCATCCGAGGTCAGAACGTCCAGGTACCTGCTGGCAGCTTCGGCAGCACGCCGGGCGCCAGCGAGCAGGAACTGACCGCGACCTTGGCCGTGCAAGGCACCCTGGAAACCCCCGAAGCGTTCGCCGGTATCGTTCTGCGTGCCAACCCGGACGGTTCCAGCGTGCGCCTGGGTGATGTCGCACGCATGGCCATCGGTAGCGAGAACTACAACCTGTCAGCGCGCCTGGATGGTAAACCCGCAGTGGTAGCTGCAGTGCAACTGGCCCCTGGGGCCAACGCCATCCAGACCGCGACGCTGGTCAAGGAACGCCTGGCGGAACTTGCGCAGTTCTTCCCCGAGGGCGTCGAGTATTCGGTGCCCTACGACACCTCGCGCTTCGTCGACGTGGCCATCGAGAAGGTGATCCACACCTTGATCGAAGCCATGGTGCTGGTGTTCCTTGTGATGTTCCTGTTCCTGCAGAACGTGCGCTATACCCTGATCCCGTCGATCGTGGTGCCGGTGTGCCTGCTCGGCACGCTGATGATCATGAAACTGCTCGGTTTCTCGGTGAACATGATGACCATGTTCGGCATGGTGCTGGCTATCGGCATCCTGGTGGACGACGCCATCGTGGTTGTGGAGAACGTAGAGCGCCTGATGGCCGAGGAAGGGTTGTCGCCGGTAGACGCAACCATCAAGGCGATGGGGCAGGTGTCCGGAGCGATCATCGGTATCACCATGGTGCTGGCAGCGGTGTTTCTGCCGCTGGCGTTCATGTCCGGCTCGGTGGGGGTGATCTATCAGCAGTTCTCGGTGTCGCTGGCGGTATCGATCCTGTTCTCTGGCTTCCTGGCCCTGACCTTCACCCCCGCGTTGTGCGCCACGCTGCTCAAGCCGGTAGCACATGGGCATCATGAAAAGGGCGGTTTCTTTGGTGCTTTCAACCGCACATTCGCCCGCATGACAGAACGTTACTCGGTAATGAACAGTGCCCTGGTGGCGAGTGCCGGGCGTTGGATGCTGGCCTACGTGGGCATCCTGGTGGTCCTCGGTTACTCCTATGTACGAGTACCTGAGGCTTTTGTCCCCGCCGAGGATCTGGGCTACGGCATCGTCGACGTGCAGTTGCCGCCGGGCGCCAGCCGGGTGCGTACTGATCACACTGCCGAGACACTGGAAGCTTTCCTGATGTCCCGAGAGGCTGTCGCCAACACTATTGTCGTGACTGGTTTCAGCTTCTCGGGCCAGGGCGAGAATGCCGCGCTGGCTTTCCCGACCTACAAAGACTGGTCGTTACGTGGCGAGGAGCAATCCGCAGCAGCTGAAACTGCCGTGGTCAATGAGCAGTTCGTTGCCAACGGCGACGGTGCCATCACCGCGGTCATGCCGCCGCCAATCGACGGCCTGGGCAACTCCGGTGGTTTCGCCCTGCGCCTGATGGACCGTGGCGGCCTTGGGCGCGAGGCATTGCTGGCCGCCCGCGATCAACTGCTGGCCCGCGCCAATGACAACCCGGTGATCCTCTACGCAATGATGGAAGGCCTGGCCGAGGCGCCGCAGTTGCGCGTGCAGATCGACCGCGAGAAGGCCCGCGCCCTGGGCGTGAACTTCGAGTCGATCAACAACACCCTGGCCACCGCCTTTGGTTCTGCGGTGATCAACGACTTCAGCAACGCCGGGCGCCAGCAGCGCGTGGTGGTGCAGGCCGAGCAGGGCGCACGCATGACCCCGGAGAGCGTGCTGCACCTGTATGCGCCGAACGCCCAAGGCGAGCAAGTGCCGTTCAGTGCCTTCGTCACCACCCGGTGGGAAGAAGGGCCGGTGCAACTGGTGCGCTACAACGGCTACCCGTCGATCCGCATCGCTGGCGACGCGTCGCCGGGCCACAGTACCGGCCAGGCCATGGCCGAGATGGAGCGCCTGGTCAGTGAGCTGCCGCCGGGGATCGGCTACGCCTGGACCGGCCTGTCGTACCAGGAGAAGGTGTCCAGCGGCCAGGCCGCCGGCCTGTTCGCCTTGGCCATCCTGGTGGTGTTCCTGCTGCTGGTAGCGCTCTACGAGAGCTGGGCGATCCCGCTGACGGTGATGCTGATCGTGCCGATTGGTGCGCTGGGCGCGGTGTGGGCGGTACTGCTCACCGGTCTGCCCAACGATGTGTATTTCAAGGTTGGCCTGATCACCATCATCGGCCTGGCGGCGAAGAACGCGATCCTGATCGTCGAGTTCGCCAAGGAACTATGGGAGAAGGGCTACAGCTTGAGC
Source organism: Pseudomonas sp. s4 (assembly GCF_046764235.1). NCBI lineage: Bacteria > Pseudomonadati > Pseudomonadota > Gammaproteobacteria > Pseudomonadales > Pseudomonadaceae > Pseudomonas > Pseudomonas sp. s4. Next base: position 2,943,835 of record NZ_CP177209.1, read on the forward strand.
GACGCCGCCATCGAGGCCGCGCGCCTGCGCTTCCGCCCGATCGTGATGACCTCCATGGCCTTCATCCTCGGCGTGGTGCCGCTGGCCATCGCCACCGGCGCTGGCGCGGCCAGCCAGCGCGCCATTGGTACCGGAGTGATTGGTGGCATGCTCAGCGCAACCTTGCTGGGCGTGGTGTTCGTGCCGATCTGTTTCGTCTGGGTGCTCAAGCTGCTCAAGCGCAAGCCGGCCCACATGCAACACGCTGTCGAGGTGGTGAAGTAATGGTCATGGGTAATCTTGCAATTCCATTCGCGCTGGCCTGTGCCCTGGTCGGCTGCTCGCTGGCCCCGACCTACCAGCGCCCCGAGGCACCGGTGCCGGCGCAATGGGGCAATGCCACCGGGCAGCAGGGCCAGGCCGTGGCGCAGTTGGACTGGCAGGCGTTCATTGTTGACCCTACGCTGCGCCAGCTGGTCGGCAGCGCACTGGGCAACAACCGTTCCCTGCGCCAGGCCTTGCTCGATATCGAGCAGGCCCGTGCGCTATATGGCATTCGGCGTGCCGACCGCATGCCAGGGCTGAACGCCGGCGCTTCGGGCAATCGCCAGCATTTACCGTCGGACCTTTCCAGCGATGGCCGTGAAGGCGTCAACAGCACTTATCAGGTAGGGCTGTCGCTGCCGGAGTACGAAATCGACTTGTTCGGCCGCGTGAAAAGCCTGAGCGACGCAGCGCTTGAGCAGTATCTGGCAACCGAGGAAGTCAGCCGGGCTGCACATATTGCCCTGATCGCCGAGGTCAGCCAGGCCTATCTGACCCTCGATGGCGCCGAGCGACGCCTGGCGCTGACCCGGAAGACCCTTGGCAGCCGCGAAGACTCCCTCGCCCTGGTCGGCCAGCGCCGCACCGTAGGCACCGCGACGGCGCTGGACCATCAGGAGGCACTGGGGCTGGTCGAGCAGTCGCGGGCAGAGCTGGAGTCCATCCTGCGCGAACAGCAGCAGGCTTACAACGCTCTGGTGCTGCTGCTCGGTAACGCCAGCGCGGCCAAGGTAATCCCTGCCCAACGGCCTAAGGCGCCGATGGTGTTGCAGGACATCGCCCCGGGTGCACCGTCGGCACTGATCGAGCGGCGTCCGGACATTCTTGCCGCCGAGCACCGGCTGCGGGCGCGTAACGCTGATATCGGCGCGGCACGGGCGGCGTTCTTTCCGCGGATCAGCCTGACCGGCAGCTTCGGTACCTCCAGCGCGCAGATGTCCGGGCTATTCGAGGGTGGCTCGCGCAGTTGGGGCTTCATGCCGCAACTGACATTGCCGCTGTTCGACGCCGGGCGTAACAAGGCTGCCCTGAGCCTGGCCGAGGCGCGCAAGGACTCGGCGGTTGCAGCTTACGAAGGCACGATCCAGACCGCCTTCCGGGAAGTGGCCGATGCACTGGCCGCCAGTGATACCTTGCGGCGTGAGGAGATCGCACGCAAAGCGTTGGCCGACACCAGCCGGGCGAGCCTGGCACTGGCGAAGGCTCGCTACGAGGGTGGCGTGGACAGCCATCTGCGGTACCTGGATGCGCAGCGCAACACCTACCTGAACGAAGCGGCCGCTATCGAGGCGAGTATCGAGCGGCAAAAATCGCTTGTCGACCTGTTCCGCGCCCTCGGTGGTGGCTGGCCTGCGCGGGGATAGCCCATCGATCCTTTGGTTGGTCTGGCCAACCGCTTTTGCCCCTGAGCGATCAGGGGCATTTTTTTATCCGGGCATAAACTAGCGAGATGCCGCCACGGCGCCATTGAGGAAAAGATTCTCGAGCGTCAACGCAGATGTTGCACTGGCCGCGCGACCGCGGCGTTCGGCATCGACAATTCCGTAGACCAGGCTAAGAAACATCTCGGTAAATACTGCCGCGCTGATATCGATGCGGAAAAAACCGGCCTGCTGACCACGCAGGAAATAGTCGTCCAGCGCGTCGGCGTAGGCTCGCCAACCCTGGTTGGCTTCACTGCCGTCAAAGGTATCCGGGCGGTATTGGAAGAGCAGGAACACCATCATTTCGCGGTGCTTGAAATGCTCGGCGATCAAACGTCGCAATGCCGCAAGCGGTTCACTGCTTTTCAGATCGGCATCGGCGATCACATGACGCAGAACTTGCTCGCCGTAACCTTCCAGCAAGCTGACCAGATTGTCTCTAGTACCGCAGAAGCGATGCAGGGTCGCCTTGCTGACACCGGCCGTTTCCGCCAACTCTTTCAGCGTGGCTCTGGGGTGGATAACAATTGCTGCGGCGAGTGCCTTGAGCAGACGTTCGTCGGTGGCTGAAAGGTGCATGGAAGATTCTCGATTACCTGAATCTGACCATTGTGCGGCAACCGAATCCAAAATGCATCATTTGAGTTCTTTAAGATTCATCTGGGGCGGGGCGCGGAACTGATAGGTTATGGAGCTACAAAGGGCCGTTGGGGATTAAATTCAGCGAGCAAGAAGCATGAAGTGGAGTCCCCAATAGCTGGCGCACGGGCGGTTGTCCGTAAGAATTTATACATAAGGAGCGGCCTGATGGGGGAGCCTCCATCCTACGCTCACATGCTTTCTACTGACAGCAATCGACCCGTGGCGAATCGCTTCATCGCCCTCTAATCCTCATGGCCACCCGAGCCGTCGATCGCGTGCAACTTGGCCCAGTCAGCCGGGTATTGACTAAGCGTGCTGAACGCCAGAGTCCGCAGCAACCCGTCGCCGTCAGAAGACTCCAACCGGCATCCCATCCTCGTGCACGCCAAGCGGACGACTATGAACCACCCAGCAACCGTTGACACCAGCGCACGGCATTTAATGATCCGCCTACAACAGAATCGAGACGGCAAATCAAAAGGCGAGGGTGCTCTCCTAATTGAGCTGCAGGAGTGGCACAAACGCACGCCTATTCGGGCGAAAGGCTTCCGTGGGGCAAAGGCTTCCGATGGATTCGGTGACTTTCGTCGCCATAACCACCAGATATGTATAATTTAGTACGTTGAACGTATTATAAAACAATTTCTCAGCCAATAAGGTCGGATAAGATTTAGTTATCAGATCTAAATGGGTGGAGGGTAGGGCATGGCAGTAGGCGTACCAGAAAACGACGTGTTTGCCGCCGCGGACACGGTCCTGGCCCGCGGTGAGCGGCCGACGGTGGAACGGGTACGCTTGGAGTTGGGGCGCGGTAGCCCGGCGCGGGTCGGTGCGTTACTCGACCAATGGTGGGAACAGTTGGCGGGGCGCCTGCGCGGAGAAACGCGGTGTGAGCACGACCTTCGCTGCGCATCTTGTCCACGGCTTTATCAAACACAGCTTGGAGGAGGGCGCGGATTTGCCGATCAGACAAGCCTGCTCGACCCTTGAGCGTTTTGATCAGCGGCGTACTATCTCCTGGATGAGGTAAGTCGGGGAGCCCCAGGAATCGCCGATAGCGTTTTAAATAACGCTCTACGTATATATCCCGCACGGCAATCTTGGCCGCCTTGTTGCCTTTACCCACCGCGAAGTACCACCAGTTGCCTTCATCATCTAAGCGAAAGTCACCCATGGTGGGTTTCCAATTCTTTCGGCCGGCGAGATCTGAAACCCGCAGGTACATGGCGAACAGCGTGGCAACAATAAACAAGGTTCGTTCATGCCGTTCCGGCTAGGTGTTCGCCATCTCCTCAACAGTATCCAGGACAAAGTCCCATTGCAGGGGCGTGAGTGCCCGCGAAGAAGCAACTTCAAGTTCTTGCGTAGAAAATCGGTTGCCTTTCTTGAGGAGGCGAAACGGATTCGTTTGGGCGAAGCCGTCTTCAATGAGAAATTCATAGAACCGGCTGCAGACGGTAAACACTTGGTTTAACGTGCCATTCGCCGCTTGATAGTGCTGGGCACTGCGAGATTCTGTGGCCGTCGCCTTGCGAGACTTAATGTTGAAAGGATGCCATTTCGGATTAGGGATCCAGCCATCACGAGCATCCATCGCTGCCGGGTTATTCAGGAAGCGGCTGCGGGTCACCGGACCCACCCAGTCAGCCGGCGGGTTTCGACAGAAATCCAGATAATCTTGCGCATCCTGGCGCTTGAGCTGGTTCAGCGGTTTCCTTTGGACCAGCAGTGCCCACAGCAACAAGCGCTCCGTATGACTGCGGTACGAGTTGAACGTCTGCGCGTTGTCGGAAAATGCGCGCAGGAATGCACGCACCGCAGCGTAGCCACGATCAGCTTCCAAAGCCGCTTGACACTCATTCAAAAAGGAAGCGACGCAGGCGAGTGATGAGCCCAGCAAACTAAAGTCTTGCTCGATGAAGTTATCGTAGGTTTCGAACAGGGTGTGGGTGCGCGCGCCATGGAATACCAGCCAGAATTTTGAAGACAATAGACTTCCAGTTATGACAGTAATCGGAAGTTTCAACCTTTTGAGAACAAATAGCGATAGCCTCAGATGGGGACAGAATTATCGAGTTTTCCTATTCACCGACAGGCCCGTAACCTCATGATTTATATGGGTTTATTAATTTGTATTTCAGATATCGCTGCCTTAAAAATGTAAGAAGGCCGGTGATACATGATCTGAATCGTGCCGTCTATCGCCAACCAAATCGCTCGACAGTGATGGGTGTTATACCTTCATTACCATCCATTTGCACTCCTAGGAGTTCAAAATGACAACTGTCTGTTCGATTGCCGCTCGATTGCCTCTCAGTCCACGGGGCACCTGTCCACCACCGCCTATCCCAACTGTTTTGTGACTGGGGGCGCGAAGCCATGCTGATAGGCGCCTTCGTGATGCTTCCTGGAGACCAAGATCTCTTTATGGTGAAGGCGGTATTGGCGCGAGGCAACTCCAATACCCGGGTAAAACTGCAGCGTTGGTCTGACGGCAATAATCGTACCGCTTTGCTTCGCGACGTGATCAAGATCTCTCCCGACGGTGCCAGGGAACTAATTTGGAAAAGGCTTGCGACTGCAAATCGAAGATTCGCGTTGTTACATGCAGAAGAAATCTTCTACGGTCTTGGTCTGCATGAGGAGATTCAACTCTTCATCTCTAATCTGATAAAAGATCACGCCATTGCTCCTGCAGGTCGAGAATTCATAATTGAGCTTATTATTCAGTTGTCATGGCAGCAAACTTATAGTGAGCCTTTTGTGACGAATCATTATGTTTACAAAAAGATTTGTGCTTATTGCTTGATGTTTGGTTTGGATTTCCCGACGCAGACGCTCGTTAGGCGTCGCCTTTGGAAATTGTCCAAGCAAGAATCTCGAATATCGAGCTTCCCCGACGAAGCGCGCGAGGGCTAAACCATGAATGACAAAACCGTTAACGGGGCGGTCAATCCAACCTTTGATCAGCCTGACAGCTTTCGTGAGGGCGAAATCGTGATGGTCGATGATGATCCCGATCAACCATACACGCTTTTAAATTATGACGTTGAGGCTGGCGAATGGAGAGCACTTGCCAGCGGAACTGGTAAGGTTCTTAGACTCAACAAGTTGAAACTTATTAAGCTGCCAAGAACTGAGTTTTCAACGTTGCACTCAAAGCTTTTGGACGGGAGGTCTGAGGATCAGGGGCAGCCATTGTCAGAGTCGAAGGTGCTCGCAGTTACTTATACTCCTGAGCAGGAACGTATAGGTAAGAGTCGTCAGGATATAATAAAGGCTTTGGAGTCGGGTGAAATCGAGACCAGAGATGAGGCCATGGCTAAAATGGGCCTCAAGCGTTCGGCTTTTCGGGACGTATTGCAGGCATATGCCCTTGATCCCAATTGGCGGTCGTTAGTGCCGAAAGCACCCGGGCGTCTCCCTGGTACGAGTGAGCAGGATCCAGAACTGCTAAAGCTATTTAATCAGGCATTCGACGATTTTTATGTTAATTATGGTGCGAAATTGCCCCCGGTTTATGGTGCTTTTGAGGATCTCTGCAAGGCGGCCGGCAAAGTACCATTTTCAAAAAGTACGGCATATCGGATTTTTAAAAAGATTGACCCTAAGATTCGGGCCAAGAAAAAAGAAGGGGCAGATTTTGCGAATAAAAAGTTTGAGCCATATCCAAGCTCTTATGAGTTGAATGGCCCATTTTCCAGGGCTCAAATAGACAGCACTGTGGCCGATATCATTATAGTAGATGAATTAACGGGCAAAGTGCTGGGGCGGCCTTATCTAACGGTGGTAGAAGATGAGTTTACGGGTGGAATATTAGCTATCTATGTGTCATTTTCCGCCCCTTCTCGTGCCGTTATCGCTGCTGCGCTATATCAATCGTTTACTCCAAAAAACAAGATGCTGATAGAGTTAGGTATTCGTGAGGATGCTTGGTTTCTGACCGGCCCGGCGGCATGTTACTTGGTCGACAAGGGGTCGGAGCATGATAATAAACATTTTCGGGCAACCTGTAATAAATACGGAATTAAATATGAGTATCGGCGGCGCGTTCAAACTGGCGGGGCAGTGGAGAGCGCAATAAGGTTGATCAATACTGGTTTTGTGCAGCGATTAGAAGGAAGCACGGGTTCAGCTCCCCGTCATCATAGAGATTTTAATCCGGAAGGAAAGGCTGAATATGATCTCATGGAGTTCAATCGATTGGTTCAGAGTGAGGCAATTCGGTTGAACGGGATGAGTAGGGAGAGGGATAGGCTTTCTCCTAATAAGCGAGCAATCCGATGGTTTGCAAATAATAAATATGGAATCAAGGTTCCTCCGGTCATGCGAGATCCTGAAGGATTTATGATCAACATGCTTCCCGGTAAGCGTGTACCAGTCAAGCGGGAAGGCCTTTTATATAACGGAATTTTATATGACCATGGCCCGGTGAGGCATTTAGTCGAGCGAAAAATTAAGGTCTCCGTACGTCAGAATCCATTGGATCTTCACTATCTTTATGTATTGCACGAAAATGTTTGGCATAAAGTTTCAGTTTTGAAACCTGGCCGTGCTCCTAAAACTGAGGCACAGCGTAAGGTTGAGCAACGATCCGGAGATCCTGTAGGTAGTTTGGATGACGCTGGCGTTGCAGCTCGACAATTCATAAACGATACCATCCGTAAAAAAAGGGATGAAAAATCTCTTGGCCGGGCATCAGCGTCGCGTAAATTGGCCCAGCAACAAGACTTGATCACCCCTGATAAGGCTGAACCTGTGCGGGAGATAGTAGAAACTAATCGATTTGCTCATGTTCGTCCATTCAAAGGGGATGAAGACAAATGACTGAATATTCTGATTTGGATCTCACACCTGATACAAAGACAATGTTACACCTCCCAGCTCATGAGCGCGCCGCCGCATGTTGCCGAGATATCTGGGTGGAGTATCCTTCAGCTTTTTTGGCAACTGAACGAGTGAAGTCCCTGGTTAGTCTACCGAGATGTTCCTACAATCCTGGAATGATGCTTGTAGGACTGAGTGGGGCAGGAAAAAGTCGGCTTGCTCAAAGGTGGGTGGAACAGAGCTGGGAGTCTGAAAGCGTTTGGGCTGGGCGACTGATTTACGTTGATATGTCGGAAGATACTGAAAACCTTGATGTTCGAAAACGAGTGATTGAAGAGATTGGCAAAGCATGTGGCCGGCCGGAAATTCGTACAGTCCAGCAAGCGCGGCGCATAATTCGAGAATATGGAATTGTTGCAATAATTATTGACGAGCTTGGTGAGACAGAAGAGGCAATTGTCAAAAGGCATTGGAAAGCTAATCTTCTCGCTGTTAGGGGGTTTGCTTCTGGGGCATGGGGGGTAAATCTTATCCTCGTCGGGATACCGGCGTTTCTGGAGGCGGTGATGCTAAATGAGCAATTGCGTAGCCGTTTCGCTAACAGAGTCGCTCGCCTCAATTATTGGACTGAAAATGATGATTTGGCGGCGTTTGTGCTTGGCTATGTAAGGCATATGCCAATGCGGCAAGTCTCTGCCGTCGCAACGGATAGGTTTATTGGAGCATTGTTACAATATTCGCTGGCTGCTCAGTCGGGTGCTACATACGCCTATGCCTCGCTCCGTTCGATTGTTGACCTGCTGAAAGAGACCTTCAGGCAAGCTTTGCTCAGCGGGAAAGAATATGTGACTGAGGCAAATCTGCTGATAACTTATAAGCAAATGGGTGGGAATATGGGCCTCGATCCTAAAGACCGTCCGAAACTTACAGTTCTAGTTAAAGGTGACAAGCCTCCCAAGATTCTTGATAGCTCAAAAATGGGCTCGTCGAAAAATGCCAAGTAAATTATAAGTCGGGAGGAGATCAATCGTGAGCTCAAATCGCACAGATAATGCGAAGGTAAATTCTCTGGTTAAAATATTACCTCCTCAGCCGGCGAGAATTTGCTGGATTCCTAATAGCGGAAACCAAGTCGCGCTTGACGTCTGTAAAAAAATTTTCGATGCATGTGATGGATCAAATCGGCGGATTCTGTTAGTCGATGGGGTAGGCGGGTCAGGGTTATCTTATCTGCTTCTGGCATTTGAAAGGAGTTTACGCCGGAATGGAAATCGAGTGTTAACCTTGCTTGAAGGGGTCGTAGAGGATGAGGGAAGTTTGTTATCAAATCTTACTGCTGCTGTTGGCGTTCCATTCTCAGTAAAGAGATCCAGGGAGATTAGTGATATTCTGGCAAGCGTGCTTAAGCTACGCCGAATTGATGCTGTGATTATTCATGACTTTCAGCGCTTTACAAGTATTGAAGGTCGTCAGTCTTGTGCCAATTTAGATGCTCTTCTTTATTTGCTCGCTTTGATGCCGAAATGTAAATTTATTTTGGGTGGAACGTCGTCTTCGCTTGAGTTGGTGGGGCTTTTGATGGCGGCACATATTGTTGAAAGGGTTTCGCTGCAGTCAATGGATTATGATCAGAATTTTATCAGCTTCGTTGATCATCTTGCAGCGCTGTATGCGAATGATTTGAACGGCCGAAAGGTTGATGCGAAAGCTATTCACGCAATCACTGGAGGTTTGGTGGGGGAGACTGCGATTCAAGTTAGGTTGATGGTGAGTCATGCATAATTTTCTTCGATTCTCGTTGAGCCAAACGTAATATAATTCTGCGAGGATATGGGTATGAGGCGAGCTTCGGAGGTGTTAAGGCCGGTCTATGGAGAGGCTCTCAGTTCTTGGTTTGGGAGGTTGATCGATGCAGAATATATTGATAGGGAGGTGATGAATCAGCTTTTCGCTGCCCAATATTCTCGTGAAGGAAGCGATCTTGATGCGCTGTATAAAAATTGCGACTTCATGGAGCTCCTCGATCCAAGGCTTCGATCCATTATACCTGGTAGATTCGAGTTGCCACCTCATTGCTTGTCGTTCTTCAGCAGTGATGTATATTGCCCTCGTTGTATAAAGAGTGATATTGCGGAAGGCAGGTCGCCTGCTTGGCGAGCAAAGTGGCGTACGCAGGGCGAATGCGTATGTGAATTTCATCAGAACCCAGTTCTACTCATGCGTCTAGAGTCCACTCGATTCAATTATGCAAGCAAGGGGTGGCTTGCTTTCGGGGAATATATTAATAGTCCCGCCTCACGATTGAGTATCGATTTTTCGTTATCGACACCAGCTTCGAGATCTGCAATTACGCAGAATAAAATTCTGTTGCACTTGATTGGCAGGGTTCAACGCTGGATTCGCTGCATGGTAGCTAAGGGGCAAGTCGCTGAACTTAGCCTGCCTGCATGTCGTAATTTATTGTATATATGGCTGTGGCAGAATGTTGATCGCGCAGGGGCGAGTGGCTTCGCTCGCCAATTTTTCCGTCCAATGCGTGGCGACGTGATTACACCGTCGCCAAGGAAGGGGCTGGGTGTAGATAAGTTATTTGACAAAGCAGAAGTACCGCATTTGGCAGTGGCGCATTTACTCTTGGGAGTGGCCTATGGCGTGATTTCTGAAAAAGAGGCAAGTTTAATTCGGGAAATTACTTTTTCTCCGGCTTGGATTTTTCCGGTCAATCGTGCTGAGGTTGTGTCATGCGGCCTCAATGCATTGGGGCGAGAGGCACTGGAGATGGTACGCGGGGAGGTACAGCATGCGCTGGGCGAAAAAAGCTATCAGTTAATAAGCTGGGCTCTACAGCGGTAAGAGTTATTAATATAGGCAAAAGTCACTTTGGATGGGTGTTCCATAGTCGACCTACGGTGGTGGTAGAAATTCCCACTTCATTTGCCGTCTCTTTTCGACTCAGCCCTCGTTCACGACATGCCAAGATAGCCTCCACTGTCTCCGGAGGTGTCCTTCGTCCAGGCTTGGTGGTGACCAGCGATCCGTCTTCAAACTCCCCGCGCCATCTCGCTAACACACCAAGTTCAGCCAGTTGCTGACCATCGTCTTCCAGGTGCACGAGCAAATCCTTGTGCGATTGGCCACGCTCAAGGCTCGCTGCGACGGTGAGGAGGGTGAGGGCATCGACCTGAAGCACTGAAGCGATTGCTTCCAGCGTGTCGAGGGTTACGCCGCTCTTGGCTGTTTCGAGGTTGTATACGTGCTTGGGATCGACGAGCCCTTGGAAGTCATCCTTGCTGAGGCCGCGCGAAGCTCTCACGAGCCGGAGGACTGCGGCTAATGACTCTCTCAGTGGCATGACGGCTCCCCAAAGCTGAGGATAGAGCCACATTGATTAAATTCAATCCATGGAATATATTCCCTGTTCTGCACGCATTGCCTGATTGGTCGAGCGAGGCGGGGGCGGAGGTCTGATCTCGAGCCCAGTGCCCAGCCGCCAATTTATGGAAAACCTTTGCGACAGGCTCAGGCGGCCCGGTATGCGACAGACCACCCAGGCTTAAGGATCTTGGGGTCATGGCCCATAGCATCGCCATCGTACCTGTGCACGTTCACCTCTGATAGGGAATAGTCGGAGCCGCCGCGCAGAGCCGCGTTAGGGCAATAACCCGAAATTTTCAATGCGTCGCCCAAGCGATGGCTTCACCGAGATGATCGATGTTCAGAACAGACGACAATGATATGGCAGGCCTCCCAGGTATGTTTGGTGAGGGGCTTGCTCATTGGCACGCCGTGACCCGAATGCTCCGAAAGCACTGGTTCCATCTCTCAGTTGTGATGGTCGGGCAGGGCAAGGGCCATGAGTTTGAGCTCATGGTCAATGACGAGCTGAAATTGCAGCAAGTCCTCCAGTCCCAGGACGAGGAGGTTTTCGTCAAAGAGATCCAGGTTGTCACCCCAGCGAACATGAATGGTAGCGGTGCATGGCGGATGGAGAAGGTGAAGAGCCTGGCGATCGGAGATGACCAGGATGGTGACAGCGTCTGCGTCGTTACGGTTGACGGTGGTTCTGTTTACCACGATTCGTACCGTACGAATCTGGATGTAGCGTCGCTCTCCAACATGCGGGTTTTGTACGACGCCCTGAGCGCGAAAAGGAGCTTGCAATGAGCGAAGGTAAGCTCGAAAGCTCTGTCGACAGCGAGCTCCTATCAGATAACCATGTCCCTGCTGCCGGCCTTGAGCTCTCTGTTGAAGCTGCTCGTGCTCTGGTTGTCGAGCGTTTCCCACGTAGGTCGTACTGCATCGTCGAAGACTGGACGTTGTTTGAACCTGACCTAACCGAGGAAGAGCTTGCCAAGGTCAACGCCGTAGGCCTGTTGCCTCTGATCGTTTTTGCCCATTGCGTTGTTGACGACAGTGAAGGGCGTTTCCCATCTGGTGGCTGGGTTCGGTCGACGATGTGTGCCTCATTCGTGGATGGGGTTTTCGCTGCAACGAGGAACACTGTCTACGTGCTGCTAGGCCCCGGACGTCGTCAGAAGGCCAGCCTCAAAACCATCTTCTCTTTCTTTTAAGAATCGCGTCGCTGCTTCCAAAGCTGAGGCCTTTAGCGGCCTACCCGCCGGCGCTTCATGTTGTAAGGATACTCAATGACCACCTCCATCAATCTCGACTTTCTCAGCAAGCGGCACACTGACTTCGATTTGAGGCGAATCGCCCGGGCGATGGAGCAAGGGTTCGATGAGCCTGTTACCGCCTACCTAACAGATGCTTTCATCATGTCTCGAGTCGGAGGAGGTGTGGTGTTTGGGTTTGAAGGTGACGACCCTGCAGGCCGTTATGCTGATGGTCGTGTCGTTCAGACGGCAAAGGTCAATCGGGTTGAGAAGGAAGGGCGGTTTTGGGTGCTGACCACGGTGGAAGGTAGCCGCTATGTGATGGCTGCGTTTCGCCGAGAAGGCGGTCGAAACTCACTTCGGGATTTCCTGCAGATGGCCAAGGCGTAAAGCCCTTCGAGCGAGGTGATATTCATGACGTTGGCAGTTCGGCTTCCTGGGGCAGCGCCGGTGACTCTTACGTAGATTCAGTCGAAATTCGGGGTGGGCTACATGGTAGGGTGAGTGTTGCCTCCCAGCTTTCATTGGGCACCGAGGCTTGCGACACTCCAGGCAAACAGGTTTTTGGCAAGTGGTTGTGTACGTTGTGTCCGGGGATTTCTGGGCGTGCCGCATCCGCGGACGGCTGTCGTGAACCGAGCCACATTGTGTCTCGGCCCTGCGGGCTTCCATCCTCACGCTCTTCGGCCGTGCCGGCCTGCGAGCTCTGCTTGCATGGAGCTTTGCTCAGCAGTGAGTACTTAGCGAAGGCCTAAGGTTTCCCTTCTGAACGCCCCCAAGCTCGCCACCCAGTTGCGAAAGATCGTGTGAAGGTTGTTGGCGAGGTCGCGGCAACACTCTGGCGTAAAGACTGAGCCCAAGTCATCCTCGGTTTTCACATACGTGCCATTTCGAGCCGTTTGCGATCTAGAAGCGTCAGCGAACCAGCCGGCCGGTTGGCCTTTTTGAGTAGACATAACGCCTCCCGCGATGAGGTTGAACAGAGTGCTCTTGCCTGCTCCGTTGGGCCCAATGATGCCGAGCGCCTCGCCCTGCCCGAGGCAGAGGTCGACGCCTTCGGTTACCTTGAATGAACCATAGCTCTTATGCACATTTTCCAGTGCGAGTAGCTGCTCCATCACAACCTCCTCACCGGTAAACAATCTGCTGCATTTCGCCGCCAACGGGAATAACGGCAGCACTGGCGTTGCTGGTGATGACCAGATCGAACTTGCCGCTGCCCTGCATGCGCCACTGACCGCCAACCAGAGGCGTCTTCGCTACGTTCTTGCTCGGGCTGTCGCTCCAGTTCACCGGCCCCACCACGGTATTCAGGCGTGTCTTGCGCAGCGCGTCTCGAACCGCTTCAGGATTACCGACTTCCTCAGTTCGTTTGAGGATGTCGACGGCCAGCTCGAAGAGCGCGTGAACGAAGCCCAGCGGTTGCGTCCATTGCTTGCCGGTGGCCTGGGTGAACTCGTTGGCCAACTGGCTCGATGATGCACCCGTGAGGGAGGAGCTGAACGGATGATTGGGGCTCCACCAGACCTCGGTCGAGAGGTTGTGCCCTGATTTGCCGAGTGTCTCGACTGCGCTCGGGAACAACAGCGCTTTACCGACCGAGACGATCTTGGGCTCGAAGTTCTGCTGGCGCGCCTGCGTCCAGAAGGTCGTGAGGTCGGGCGGGATGACCACCCCTGTGACGATTTCGGTGTTGGCCTTCTTGAATGCCGACAGCTGCGCCGAGAAGTCATCGGTGGTCGTCTCGGATGTGGAAGACACCAGCATCAGGTCAACCTTGTCAGACAGAATCAGCTCGCTGGCAACTTCCGCTGCCCGGTTCGGGTTCGATTGGCTGTCCTTGACCACGACCTCGAACTTGTAGGTCTTGCCGCCAATGCCAATGGTGTTGCTCATCACGCGCTGCAGCGATTGGAGGATGTACTGGTCAGCTGCAGCGAAGGGGGCGAGCGGCCCTGTTTGCGGGCTGACGTAGCCAATCTTGATGGTACGCTCAGCCGCCAGCAGTGGCCCGAAGGGCATGGTGGCGAGTGCAGCGGTACCCGCCACGATGCCAGTGGCGCGCAGGAAGTTGCGCCGCGTTACCGGTAAACCACCGACGAGGTTTTTTATTGTTGTCGTCTCGCATGGTCAGCTCCGACGTTGGGGTGAAGGCCAGGTCTGGCCGCCCACCTGAACCAGGTCAGGTGGCGGACAGGGTTTAGAAGAAGACGGTGGCGTCGAACGACAGCACCAGTTGTGCATCCCGATTTCCATCGCCGAAAGCATCTCGCCCAGGCCCAGAGTGGATGTCGTAACGCGCCTCGGGGCGCAGGCGCAGGTTCGGCGTCGGCAGCCAGGAAAGGTTGGTGGTGACCGCGTAGAAGCTGCCCCAGCTGGGGTCAGGGATACCGGTGCGCGAGTCGATATTGGCCATTACCACATGTACCGGCGCATCGGTGTAGAACCACTCTGCGCGGTTGTTCCAGCTCAGGTTCTCGCTCAACTGATGGTGGAAGTTGAAGTTGGCGCCGTACCAGGTGGCATCGGTTTTGTTGGCAAAGCCCGCGAGCGCACCGTTCTTTTGCTTGCCGTACGAGGTCTCAACAGCAATTCGATTGGTCGGATCGAGCTGGTGCGATACGGTCAGGTAGGTCTCGTAGCGCTGGGCTGTGTCGTCTTTATTGCCAGCGGGCATGGGCGAGCCACAGGCGCAGTTGGCGAAGCTGTCGCCCGCGCCGTTGCCGTAGATGTTCTCCCAGTCCACCCAGGTGCCGAAGTCGGCAGACCGCCAGCGGACGTTGGCGATGACATGCGGGTCGTGGTTCTCGCTCTGCAGGTTGTTCCATCCCTGAACGACGCCGACCTCAAAACCGAGCATACTATCGCCCGGTGCCGACGGCCGCTTGAAGGAGTACAGGGCACCGGCATGCTTGGCTGGCCCATGCATGAAGGAATAGGTGTGGCTGTAGAAGTCTGTGGCGCTGGGGATGGCAGCGGGAAGCCAATCTCATTCTCCAGCGGGGTATGAAAGATGCCAAGCATCAAGTCCGAGCCACTGAGCACAGGGAAGTAGAACTCCAGGTAGGCCTGAGCGATGGTGAACGCCTCGTCCTCGGGCTTGTTGTTCCGGTTGACCCCGAGGTCTTCATCCCAGCCGCAGGTCTTGAAGTAACGGGCGTCTTTGCCATAGACCGTCGTGACGTTGAAACCCCAGTCGGCTTCCTGCGGCATTGGGCCGGAACGGGCCGATGCGCCCTTGGACGTTGCTGACGGGGGAGCGCTGGATTCCTAAGGCCAACTGGTTGAGGTTGAAGCCTTTATCCGTGTTGAAAAAAGCCTGCTTGCTGACGTCGTCGGTGGAGTTGTTGTTGTAGATCAGGCCTGCTTGTGCCCAACCGTAAACCTTGACGCCATAGTCCTCCTTCAACTGTTTCCCCAGTGCGGCACTACCGACCAGGCTGCCCAAAGGATCTTCTGCTGCGAGCGCACCCGCAGAGCAAAGGACTCCGATTGTCAAAATGGGGGCGAGACGAAGCGCTGCATTCTTAAACCCATGTGTGGACATACCTGCTTCCTTTTATTTTTATTTCGGGCGAGGCTGCTGAGTGTTGGCGCTCACCGACTCAATTGACGGGAGGCTTGGAGGTGAGGTTACGCGCCGCTAGATCCGCGAACAATTATGTTTTGAGCGACCTGAGTGTTTGCGTTTTTCGACTAATCCGGGTCGCCTTGAGGCCTTTGCTTGACATGGTTCGTGAGCGTTGCCATTTCTGGGGGAAGGTGCGTCCAGGCGCCCAGTAAGGGCTTATTTGCTTAACCCCTCAATTTGTTGATAATCCTGCCGACACCTTTGTCGAGTTCACAAGGCATTCAAGAGATGCCACCGTCGAGTAATGTGTGACGTCGACGTCAACTAAAAAGCTCATTCAGCCCAAGGAAGAATGAATTGATCCGTAAGATTTTGCTGGCCGCTTTTACTTTGGTAGCTATACAGCAAGCCGTGGCAAAAGGCGAAGAAGAAATGGCATCTTTTGTCAGTTTTCTCACGGAGCCTGCGGCTTGGCGCTCACTCGGTACGCTCGACCCAGGTGTTGAGCAGGGTGTCCCGCACGACGTCTATCGCAACAGCGCTGTGATTGCAGCCACCATAGCTAAGCAGGGTGTGAATGTGCCGTATACACGCCTGGCGACCGATCCCCAGCAAGCTCGTGAGATGTTTAAAAGCTATCTAACCAGTGTGATAGGTGATAAAAACTTTAAGGCTGATGAGAAGTCCTGCGGAATTGGTGTCGCACATTTGTACAGCGGTATATTGGCGCAGTACCTGCGTAGCCGTGGGCCGAAATGGGTTAACCCAGGACTGTCTGACCAAGCTGCCATAGAAGCGGCGTCCACTGCAGCAGGGCTAATCCTTCCTGCCAGGCAGGCACTCGCCACATTGTGTGACACGTGGCGGTACAGGGAGGTTGCTAGGGCTTATGATGCGTTCTTGAAGCGGATTGACGGAGAAATGCCGTATCTCCTCAATCAAGGTCTGCCTATCAGCAAGGTTAGGGACGATAAAATTCTCGCTGAGAAAGCGGCCTCCGATCAGCTTGTGGTTGCAGGTGAGCGGTCGTTGGAGCGTCGAAATAACATGCTCACCGAGCTGTCTTCGATAGGGCTAAAAATTGCCGATCCCTATGCGGCTTGCATGGATTACAAGAGCGATCCAACGGCGCTTCAAAAAAATCAGTGTATGTCGAATGCCCTGAATGCTGAACAAATCCGCCATACAACCAGCTTCAAAGCGTCGCTGGCCGGCGTGTCAAAATCGCGTACTCAAGAAATTGTGAGTAAGCATGAAAGTTTTAACAGTCAGTATTACGGTATCTGCAACAAGGCCCAAGCTGCCGGCAAGTCACCTGATGAGTCGGAACAGCAAAGCTCGGAAATATTTTATCGGTGCGCATTCGTGCAGCTCAGAAAGAATGAGGCCGAGCGCGCGCGAACGCCCATTAAGACTGACGTTCAATTGGGGGCTGACCTGTACACTCAGTCACAAACCCTGCGGGTGGCGAATGAGCTAACGGATGAGTCGAGAACCATGTATCTCAGCCTCCTTCAACAATCCAGTGAGCTGGGCAACATGGACGCCAAGTTGGCGTTGGCAACCGCCAATGCAGCGGATCTGAGCGATATTAAATCGCTGGATATGGCTGAAAGATTGCTGAATCAGGTTGAGCAAGCCAGAGGCACCTCGACTGAAACTGTTGAACTGCGGAACAAGATCTCCGGCCCACTCCAGGAGTACCGGTTTGCCCATAGCCCCGCTCAGCTTCGAAAAACCCATCATGCTTCGATGGCCTCCGGCAGTGATGATGCTGAGAGAGCGGCATTGGCCATGGACGATATGTCGCGCGCTGGGGGCATGTGTGACAATCTGGTTGTTCAGGCTTACGGTTACGCAGCTAACAAGAATATGGACGAGAATATCCGCGTTATTATCATTACCGACAAGCTAATAGGCGCTGCTGCTAAAATTGGTTGCATACGCTGATCTCTGATTAAACGTCGTGTCGGGAAGGGGCGGAAAGGCCCTTTCCCGTGGTGTGCGAACGGGGCTTAATCCATCCTGAAGTAGTGTTGGCTACTGCTGCACTCTTGGATTTATAATTTTTCTATAAGCAGCAATATTTTTTTTGATGCAAAACCGTGGGCGAATGAAAATAGTCCTGTCTCGTCCAAGCACCGCGTGTAGGATGCATGCAAATGTATCGATTGTTGTCGCCAAAATATCGCCCCCCCCCCAGAAAACACTCTGCGCTATTGAAGTGATGGTGGGCAATCGCTCAATCTCAAGCAGCCAACAACAACGCTAACAGGAGTAACGTAATGGCTGTCTATGTGGTGACATGGAATCTCAATCAAGAGCGTAGCAATTATGACCAAGCGCGACGCGCATTCATTGCTCATCTTGAACGATATGATAATTGCAAGGAACCGGGGGTGGAGTCGGTGCGCTGGATCAGTAGCACAGGCAGTGCAGCTCAAATTTCTGAAGATTTGCGAACTAAGGATTCTCCGATCAAGTCAGCACAAGTCATCTGACCTGTGCTGAAATAGCCCTCCGTCCAACTGCCCTCTACAAGCCCTCCATCCCATGAGTCAGATGAGCTTCTCCGATTCCGAGTACGCCGGTAAGCGCAAGCAAACCCGTCGCGAGCGTTTCCTGGCCGAGATGGAGCAGGTGGTGCCGTGGAGCGGTTTGGTGGCATTGATCGAGCCGCATTACCCAAAGGTTGGCGGTGGTCGCAAGCCGTATCCACTGGAAACCATGCTGCGCATTCACCTGCTGCAGAACTGATTCTCGTTGAGCGACCCAGCCATGGAAGAGGGTAGGGCTCACCGCGCAGGCGAAGCTGATCTCTCATGTTCAATTCGGCTGAGGTGAAGTACGCGAAAGGCGTTCTAGCCTCACTGTCGTGAGGTCAGGTCGCGATTGTTGATTCCCCGATTTTCCCCTATTCTCTCAAGCTCAAAATAGGGGGCGGTGAAATGCCTGAAGACATAATGACCCTGAAGGAAGTGGCCGGGTACCTGAAGCTGGCGGAGAAGACAGCCTATCGTCTGGCCGCCAAAGGGAAAATCCCTGGCTTCAAGGTCGGGGGAAGCTGGCGGTTTCGAAAAAACGCTATAGAAGACTGGATCGACCAGCAAACGACCAAAAATCGCACTTGAACTAGGGTGGACAAGCTTTGTTACTGGACAACAGAAATAACGGTCATGTTGGGAACACGCTGCGCGATCACCTTACCGCAGGATCGAAGCTATCCGTGCTTTCAGGCCTATTCACCATCTATGGCTTCTCGGCGCTCAAAAAGGAGCTTTCCCGCATCGATGGGGCAAGGCTACTACTGTCTGACTGGGAAGGCTCGCCGCTTCAGGCGCTCATCGGGTCGGATGCTGACCTGCGCCTTGTGAACCAGCTTGATCAGAAACGCATCGCCAGAGAGTGCGCTAAATGGCTCGCCAGCAAGGCCGATGTGCGGTCAGCCAATGCGGCCCAGAACATGTTTCTTGTCGAAAACGGTAGTCAGGGGAGTTTTGCCATCCACGGCAGTTCTGCCTTCACTCCTGCAGGTCTGGGTGAAGTTCAGGTTGACACCCCGCTGATGAATACCGGTATCAACGAGCCGGAAACGACCAAGCAGCTTCTGTCCTGGTTTAACTCTGTCTGGTCGGACGCCCCTAAAGCGCGCGACATCAAGGATGAGCTCCTTGAGAAGCTGGAGTTCATCGCCGCCGACCAGCCGGGCGACTTCATTTACTTCCTGACGCTCTACAACATTTTCAAAGACTTCCTCGATGACATCGATGAAGACAGCATCATCAAGACCAAGACCGGATTCAAGGACACCCTTGTCTGGAACAAGCTTTACAAGTTTCAGAAGGACGGCGTACTGGGGGCTATCGACAAGCTCGAAAAGCACAATGGCTGCATCATCGCCGACAGTGTCGGTTTGGGCAAAACCTTTGAGGCGCTGGCCGTCATCAAGTACTACGAGCTGCGTAATGACCGTGTGCTGGTGCTATGCCCGAAAAAGCTCCGGGACAACTGGACGATCTACACCATTAACGACAAGCGCAACCTGCTGGCCCAGGATCGCTTCAACTATGACGTCCTGAACCATACCGACCTGTCGCGCACGAAAGGCAGCTCCGGCGAGATCAATCTCGAAACCCTGAACTGGGGAAATTACGACCTTGTCGTCATCGACGAGTCGCACAACTTCCGCAACAACAACCCCACCAAAGGCACCAAAAACCGCTATAGCCGCCTGATGGAGGACATCATCCAGTCAGGTGTGAAGACCAGGGTGCTGATGCTCTCCGCCACGCCGGTAAACAACCGCATGAACGACCTGAAGAATCAGGTCGCCTTCATCACCGAGGGGCGTGATGACGCCTTCAGCGATGTCGGCATTAAAAATGTGGAAAGCACACTGCGCCTGGCTCAGAAGCAGTTCAACCAGTGGGTCAAGCAACCGCCTGAAAGCCGTAGCGTCGAGTCCTTGCTGGATACGATGAGCTTTGACTATTTCAAGCTGCTCGATATCGTCACCATCGCGCGCTCCCGCAAGCATATTCAGAAATACTACGGCACGGCAGATATCGGCCAGTTCCCCGTGCGATTGCCACCGCAGAACATCTATGCGGACATCGATGCCACCCACGAATTTCCGCCGCTCAAGGAAGTGAACAAGACAATCCGCAGGCTGTCGCTCGCAGGCTACTCGCCGATGAAGTTCGTTCGGACTGACAAGAAGGATGAGTACGCGCGGCGCTATGACAACGCTGTGGGCGATGGCAAGGGCGTGTTCAAGCAGGTCGACCGGGAAGAGAGCCTGATCCACCTGATGCGGGTGAACCTGCTCAAGCGCATGGAGAGCTCGATCAGCTCGTTCACGCTCACCTCCCAAAAACTGCTGGCGCAGGTGGTAGCGCTGCTGCAGAAAATCGACGCCCATGAAAGCGGCGACATCGAAGCACTGAATATCGAGGATATTCACGACTTTGAAATGGACTCGCCGGAACTTGAGCCCTTCATGATCGGCAATAAAACCCGCGTCCTGCTCCAGGACATGGATCTCATCCGGTTCCGGCAGGAGCTGGAGGCGGACAGGATCTTCCTGACCACTATCGTCGAATCCGCGCAAACCGTGGGTGCGCCACGCGATGCAAAGCTCGAAAGGCTTAAAGAGGTCATTGCCCAAAAAGTCCGAGAGCCCCTTAATCCGGGAAACAAGAAGGTCATCGTCTTCACGGCCTTTGCCGATACCGCGAAGTACCTCTATACCCATCTTGTCGATTGGGCGCGGGACGAACTAGGTATCCACAGTGCCCTCATCACGGGGGGCGGCACCAACAAGACAACCCTTGCCGGAGCAGGCTCGGATCTGAACAACCTCCTGACAGCTTTCTCCCCTGTGTCTAAGGAGCGCGGAAAGATTGATCCCGACGCGAAGGCTGAGATTGACCTGCTGATTGCCACTGATTGCATCAGCGAGGGTCAAAACCTTCAGGATTGCGACACGCTCATCAACTACGACATTCACTGGAACCCGGTCAGGATCATCCAGCGCTTTGGTCGCGTTGATCGCTTGGGCTCGAAAAATACCAGAATCCAACTCATCAACTTCTGGCCGAATATGGAGCTGGACGAATACATCAATCTGGAAGCACGGGTGGCAGGCCGCATGATGCTTCTGGATGTCTCGGCCACGGGCGAGGAAAACGTCATCGACGCCAACGCCCAGGAAATGAACGACCTGGAATATCGACGCAGGCAGCTTCAGCAACTCAAAGATGCCGTGGTCGATCTGGAAGACATGGCGGGTGGCGTCTCCATCACCGACTTAACCCTGAACGACTTCCGCATGGATCTTTCGGGCTACATGAAGAAGGGGTTGCACCAGCTGGCGCAGGCTCCCCACGGCCTCTATGCGGCAGTCACCATTGATGCCGATCTCAAAGCTGACGGCCTCAAGCCCGGCGTCATCTTCTGCTTGAAGAGCATCAGGGATGGTCATCGCGCCGTCCAGGTGGACGAGAACTATCCGCTTGCGCCGTTCTTCCTGGTCTATGTCACGGACGAAGCCGTCGTCGAGCTCAACTTCACGCAAAGCAAGAAGGTACTCGACCTTCTGAAGAAACACGGTCTCTCGGCGACAGCTGTTGATGAGGAGGCGGCCGGGCAGGTAAACGACCGTACAAGGAATGGTTCCGACATGGCGCACTACCAGCAGCTAATCGCCGTCGCGGTGGATAGCATTGCAGGCAAGAGCGAAGAAAAGGGCGTACAAAGCCTCTTCACGAAAGGCGGTACGGTGCTGACCGCGATCAGCAGCCAGGGCATTGAGGACTTTGCTGTTGTAACCTACCTCATCATCACGGACGCTCCGTAAGGCAAGGACACGCTATGACGCCAGGTACTCTGGAAGCCTTCATCGACCATCTTTCAATTCCCAGGTCTTGTGAATTGAACAAGCCTGTTTTCAAGAAGCTCTTTCTTGAAAACGGGGTGCTGGACATCGCCGATAAAACGGCCCTGAAGGACGACGTTGATAAGATCCGTTGGCTCTACACCCTGAAAGCCGCCACGATCAATATCGCGGCCTATGTTGATAGCGAACGCGACTTCTCTGAAATCGCGATGCTTCAGGTCGATCTGACTTCGGCCAAGCGGCTGAAGCGGATCGCGAACTTCATGCAGCGGTCGATCCCATATCCGCTCATTCTGCTGTTCACGCAAGGCAACCAGATTTGTCTCAGCGTGTCCGACAAGCGCATCAACCAGGCGGACAAGGAAAAATGGGTGGTCGAAGACCCCCTTTACACGGATTGGATCGACCTGGCCGCGCCAACAGCGGCACAGGCAGGATTTTTGGAAGACTGTCATATCAACAGTTTTTCCTTCGCCAATTTCCTTAGTTTCTATAAAAGCCTGACCGAACGTGTCATAGCTATTAACTGTGCCGCCCATAGCGGACGCTATGAACGAGACGTGACCGACAATATAGAAAATAAACCCAATGAGAGCCGTCTTGAGCGGCTCCGTGAGCTTGAAAAGCTCAACCTGCAAAAGACAGAGATCGCCAACAAGCTGAAAAAAGAGAAGCAGATGGGGCGGCAGGTTGAGCTGAATACCAAGATCAAACAGATCAATGACGTAATTGAAAAAATTAGAGAGAGCATCTGATGAGTAAGGCCGCTATGGAATTAGTTACCCTACAGGACGGTGAGACTGCAAACATCGTCAGTGAAAATATTGAGCAGCTCAAAAGCTTGTTTCCTGAGGCCTTCGGAGAAGGTGGTGTAAATTTTGATACGCTGCGGCAGCTTCTGGGTGACGCCGGAGCAGTTGATGAGAGTGAAGAAAAGTACGGCCTGAACTGGCATGGAAAGAAGAAAGCACGTCAGATAGCGCTAACGCCATCGACGGGAACTCTGCTGCCTTGCCCGGAAGAGAGTATCGATTGGAATACGACAAAAAATATCTTTGTTGAAGGCGATAACCTTGAAGTGTTGAAGCTCTTGCAAAAGAGCTACGCTGGAAAGGTCAAAATGATATTCATTGATCCGCCATACAATACCGGAAATGAATTCATTTATCCGGACAAATATCAGGATAATTTAGATACGTATCTGCAATACACTGGGCAAAAGAGTAGTGAGGGTTTGAAGCTGTCCAGTAATACTGAGGGCTCTGGTCGATTCCATACGAACTGGCTCAATATGATGTATCCAAGGCTAAAGTTGGCGAAGTCATTGTTGAGGAATGATGGTGCAATATTTATATCTATTGATGATAATGAAGCGCCGAGACTGAGAATGCTTTGTGATGAAATTTTCGGTGAGGAAAATTTCATCACAAATATCATATGGCAGCATAGTGTCCAGCCGAAAGGATATTCTGGTATATTTTCTGTGCATCATAACCATATTTTGATGTATAGAAAATCTGAAGATTTCGAGCTCATGTCGCTTGAGAGAACAGATGAGGACAATAAAGCCTACTCCAATCCAGATAATGATCCCAAGGGTGACTGGCGGACAGGCGACGTCAGGAATGCACTGTATCGAAAAAACCTGAAATACCCAATTACAACTCCGTCAGGGAAAGTAATTAATCCGCCTGATAACGGGTGGCGGTGGAGTAAGGAGACCCTTGGTAGCAAAATTGATACTGGGGAAATATTTTTCAGTGAAGATGAAACAAGGATTATCAGGAAAATATACCTTGCTGATCTTGACGGGCGTACACCAGAAACAATTTGGTTCGCAAAAGACTCTGGGACTACAAGGTCTGGTGTAAAAGAGTTAAAGGTCACGTTCGATGGCGAGGTTCCATTTGATACAGTCAAACCTACAGAGCTGATAAAGCGAATGATGAAGGTGTCTGGTGTCAATGCCGATGATATTGTTCTAGATTTTTTTGCAGGGTCTGGAAGTACCGGCGCAGCTGTTCTTGATCTTGAACAGCCTAGATTCATACTGGTGCAGTTGCCAGAAGCTATCGACGAGAGCAAGCCTCATGGAATTACAGCTCGAAAGCTGGGTTTGCTAAACATATCTGATGTTACGAAGGAAAGGCTAAGACGGTGCACTGCTGGTAAGACTCATCCAAATTCCGGGTTTAAAGTCTTTAAACTTGCTAACTCCAATATTCGGGCATGGAGTCCAGATCGTAATGACCTTGAGCAGACTCTGCTGTCTCATCAGGAACATTTGATTGATGGGCGTACTGAGCAAGATGTTCTCTACGAGCTTCTAGTTAAGCGCGGTATCGATTTGGCTGTTCCTGTCAAAAGTCGGCTTGTATCCGGGAAAGAAATTTTTAGTATCGGCTACGGCGTGCTGTTCGCGTGTCTTGATCACTCAATAACCGGGGCGGATGTTGAAAATGTTGCACAAGGGATTCTCAAGTGGCATGGAGAATTGAACCCGATCTCGGATACACATGTTTTCTTCCGTGACAGCGCATTCAGCGATGACATTGCGAAGACAAATATGGCCGCCATTCTAGAACAAAATGGCATTTCTCACGTGCGCAGCTTGTAAGGAGTTTCTCTGATGAAGCTGCATTTTGAAGACAATCTTGAATACCAGATGGCGGCGATTGCGTCTGTTATCGGACTTTTTAAAGGTCAAGAAGTCTCGCGATCTGAATTCACTGTGACCCACCGTCCAGATGCGGGGCCGCAGGCCTCGCTTGGTCTGGCGGAAAGCGAGCTCGGTGTTGGCAACCGTCTGCAACTGCTCGATGATGATATTCTCGATAATTTGCATACTATCCAACTCGATAACGGATTGCGTCCTGCTGGTGATCTCACGAGCGGTGATTTTACCGTCGAAATGGAAACCGGCACAGGGAAAACCTATGTCTATCTGCGCACGATATTTGAGCTGAATAAGAACTACGGCTTTACCAAGTTTGTGATTGTGGTGCCTTCAGTAGCGATTAAAGAAGGTACTTATAAGACTCTCCAAATTACGAGTGAGCATTTTGAAGGTTTGTATCCAAAGGCCAAGGGTTACGAGTACTTTCTGTACGATTCCTCCAAGCTTGGGCAAGTCCGCAATTTCGCCACCAGCTCGAACGTCCAGATCATGGTGACGACGGTAGGGGCTATTAACAAGAAAGACGTTAACAACCTCTATAAAGAAAATGAGAGCACGGGCGGTGAGCGCCCCATTGACCTGATCAAGGCCACCAGTCCGATCATCATCGTGGACGAGCCGCAAAGCGTGGATGGCGGTCTGCAAGGGCAGGGCAAGAAGGCACTGGATGCCATGAACCCGCTCTGCACCCTGCGTTACTCAGCAACGCACGTCGATAAACACCACATGGTTTATCGTCTTGACGCTGTCGATGCTTATGATCGCGGCCTGGTGAAGCAAATTGAAGTGGCCTCGCTTCAGATCGAGGGCGCTAACAATAAGCCTTATGTCAGACTTGAATCCACGCACAACCGTAAAGGCTCGATTACGGCAAAGGTCGAGATCGACGTGCAGCGCGGCAAAAAAATCAGCCGCGAGATCCTCACCGTTGAAGATGGCGACGATCTGGAGCAGATCGCTAACCGCGCCATTTACGAAAACATGCAGATCGGCACGATCACCTGTGGCAAAAACAACGAGTCCGTTCAGATCAAGGGGCCGGGGCTTGACGAAACCCTGACTCCTGGTGAGGCCATTGGCGGTGTCAACCCGGATGAGATCAAGCGGTTGATGATCCGCCGCACAATCAAAGAGCACCTCGAAAAAGAGCTGACCTTTGCCGCCAACAAGCAGCCTATCAAGGTGTTGAGCCTGTTCTTCATCGATAGCGTCGAGCACTACCGTCAGTACGACGAAGACGGCAATGCGGTCAAAGGCAAATATGCCAAGATGTTTGAAGAGGAATATACCAAGCTCGCGAAGTCTGAAAAGTATCGAAGCCTCTTCAACGAAATCGACCTGGAGACAAATGCCGCCGAAGTCCACAACGGTTATTTCTCCATCGACAAGAAGGCAAGGCTTGTCGAGACAGCGGAAAACACGCAAGCCGGTCGCGACAACTCCGAGCGCGCCTATAACCTGATTATGCAGGAGAAGGAAAAGCTGCTGAGCTTTAGCACCAAGCTCAAATTCATCTTCTCCCACTCAGCCCTGAAAGAGGGCTGGGACAACCCGAACGTTTTCCAGATTTGCGCCCTGCGTGAAATGGGGACTGAGCGGGAGCGTCGCCAGACCATCGGGCGGGGCTTGCGCCTCTGCGTCAACCAGGAAGGGCAGCGCCTGCGTGGCTCTGACATCAACACGCTCACCGTGATCGCCACCGAGAGCTATGAAGAGTTTGCTGAAAACCTTCAGAAGGAGATTGAAGAAGATACCGGCATCCGCTTTGGCATCGTAGAGTCTCACCAGTTCGCGACGGTGCTGATCGTCAACGATAAAGGCGAAGCAGCGCCGCTTGGTGTAGAGCAGTCTGACAAAATCCGGAAATTCCTAAAGAGCGAAGATTTTGTTGATGCCAAAGGCAAGATCCAGGACAGCCTTCGATCGGCTCTGAAAGACGGCAGCTTCAAGCTGCCGGACGATATTAAAGCCGAGCTTGGGTGCAAGGCGGATGAAGCTGAAGAAGACATCCTGCGCATTTTGAAGAAGCTCGCGGGCAAGCTCGATATCAAGAATGCGGACGACCGCAGAACCATCCGTACCCGCGAGGCCGTTCTTCAGAGTGAGGAGTTCAAGGCGCTCTGGGAGCGTATCAAGTACAAGACGACCTACCGGGTCGATTTCAACAATGACAAGCTCATTGCTGATTGTGCCAAAGCCATTCAGGATTGCCCACCCATCCTCAAAACCAGGGCGCAATTCCGGAAAGCTGACATTGCGATAGGCAAAGGCGGCGTGACAACCAAGGAAACTGGCGCCTCTCAATTCACGACGATCCATGAGAATGACATTGAGCTTCCTGACATCATCACGGATTTGCAGGACAAGACGCAACTGACCCGCAGCAGCATCGTCAAAATCCTCACCGAGAGCCGCCGCCTGCAGGACTTCGCCCGCAACCCGCAGCAGTTCATCGACTTTGCTTCAGAGGCCATCAACCGCACCAAACGTCTGGCGCTGGTCGATGGCATTAAGTACAGCAAAATTGGTGACGAGCACTTCTATGCACAGGAGCTTTTCCAGCAGGAGGAGCTGAAGGGCTATTTGAAAAATACCCTCGAAACGCAAAAGTCTGTCTATACGCATGTCGTCTATGACTCGGCGGGCGTAGAGAGAAACTTTGCCGTACAGCTGGAAAGCAACGAAGACGTGAAAGTCTATGCGAAGCTGCCGTCCTGGTTCAAAATTCCAACGCCGCTGGGCACCTATAACCCGGACTGGGCGGTGGTCGTCGATGACGAAGGCAAGGAAAGACTGTACTTCGTCGTGGAAACCAAAGGCAGCACCTGGTGGGGCGATCTGCGCCACGTCGAGG
Organism: Pseudomonas sp. s4; assembly: GCF_046764235.1. Classification (NCBI taxonomy): domain Bacteria; kingdom Pseudomonadati; phylum Pseudomonadota; class Gammaproteobacteria; order Pseudomonadales; family Pseudomonadaceae; genus Pseudomonas; species Pseudomonas sp. s4. The sequence goes on from NZ_CP177209.1 coordinate 2,971,143, forward strand.
GTGCCAAAATCCTCTGTGGTGAAAAGCATTTTGAGGAAGTCGTCAATGACGCCAACCCAGCACGGTACATACGTGCAGTCGATGTCAATGGCATGATGGCGCATATCAATCAGGACTGACATCCAGGAACGGTTTAAAGTCGTTTATGCCTGGTAGTTCAATCGGAATGCTCCGATTGGCCTGCCAGGTCTTTCCAGATGGTTACCTAAAATATCTCGGACGGTAACGCCATGTATGAATCGCCTTTTCAGACACATGCCGATTTATTGATCAACGGGCGGGATGCCTCCGCACAGTATTTGCAATCCTTCGTTCTGTCGATGCATGACAGCAACAATTACAAATTTTCTGCCAAAGAGCTTTCCAGCCTCAGTGATGCCCATTTTAATATTTTTATCGAGCTTGCGAAGAATTTCAGGGAGGAGGGGCGAGATAGTGATCCGTTCAAAAATGTATGCCGGGAGATGATCGCGCGACGCCCTGACTACACGCAGGAGCCTTCCGATTTTTACATGTTTCCAGAGCCTGAGTTCGTTTTTGTTCCCGATCAAACCGACCTTGCCACACATCTGCACCCGCTTTTCAGTATTGATCTGAGTACGGTTAATCGGGAGTGGTCTGGTTACGCGCATATGCTGTGTCCGCTTGAACCGGGCGAAGATCGTCTGGTCGGTTATGCTACCGAGCATACGGACTATCATTCCGCCTTGCTGCAAACAAACTGGATCGGATTCAAAATCGAAGACGGTCGTTACCGCCTGATGGGTGATCCTCGTTATTTCTTCCTTCATGCAGAAAATGCAGACCTTTCAGACCCCTATCCGTATGCTCGATCCGAGTTGATTGAATGCTACAAGGACTGCAGTTCCTCTTTTGTGGTTGTTCGTGACGGCTACCGCAAGACAGGATATCTTTATGACCCTTACTGGCTTCATCCCGGAAGGGGCGTGGAAGGCCGGGATCGGTATCCCTTTGTAGAACAAATCGGCGGCGATGTGGATCTCTGGCTGGTAGGGATGCGTGGCATGCCGCTGTACTATGCTGAGGAGTGTAACGGAATTACGCCCGTGTATCCCAAGGGCCCCTCCGGGCACCCGTTCTATCATGTTGCAACGGTGTCTTCGGGCTCTTATCAAGTAGGTGGCCCGGAAAAAGTCATCATGTTTTATGAGCCCGTCGAGAAGCTGGTGCTGTTTACCTTCTATTCGGAACCGCCCTACAAGCCGTCATACGAATAACCTCCGAGTAAGTAGGCGATTGTCCAATCGTCGGTATATTATCCGGAAGCGATGTAAGCACCGCTTTCGCTATCTGATGGCGGCTAAATTTTTAAATCTTTAAGGAGCACCAGCAGGTGGATCAGCAGCTCCGTGGGATACGGTGGCTCGCCACCCTTGGCAGCGCAGAGCATCGGTGCTTCCTGGGACGATACGAACAAATTCTTTCGGTCGCGGAAAGGGTGTTTGGGGATCGCAACAAAGCGCAATGTTGGCTTGTAAGGCCGGTGATTGGACTGGGCCACCAGGCACCTTGCACTGAGTGCGATCCATGAACCCCACCTGCCCAGCACTTGGTTAGCGGGTTACCGTGGCATCTCTGGCAAGCAATTCCACGGCAGCAGGGCTTCGTAGTCTGCTATCGATGAGGCGTGAGGCAGCCGCTCAAGTACATGGCGCAGCCATGTATAGGGTTCCTGGCCGTTGACCTTGGCGGTCTCGAGCAGGCTGTAGAGCTGCGCACTGGCCGTGGCGCCCTTAGGCGTGTCACTGAAGAGCCACGCCTTACGCCCAATGACAAACGGCTTTATCGCACGCTCCGCAAGATTGTTGTCGATCGGCAAATGGCCGGCCTCGACGTAGCGCTCCAACCGGCTCCAGTTATTCGCCAGATAGTGCACTGCCTTTCCCAACACACTTTGCGGTGTGACTTGGGGCTGCGTTTTATCCAGCCAGCTTTTCAACTGGCCGAGGATCGGCAAGCTTCTTTCCTGACGACCGATAAACCGCTCTTCATTGCTGGCATCCTTGAGTTCGCGTTCGATGACATACAGCTTAAAGCCTACTCAGCCGTGTGCAGCTAACGCTGCCGAACGTGCGATCGCCCGTCGCCCGTCGGGCCTTCACCTTTCCAACAGATAAACTATCCGCACCAAAACAAAGATAGCAGACGGGGAATACGGTAGGTTTCGAGCTGGAAATACCACTCGATAGCTGATTGTCCGTAGTTCAATACCGGCATAGTCAGTGACACATCAGCTTTTCAGCAAGAAATCCAGGATGCGCTTGGAATAATCACGCGCTATCGAGCGCTTCCAGCCGGCCAAGGGCATCAGTAAGCCGCGTAGATGATCTCTGAATTCAGGGTGCGCAAGCTGCTCAATAGAGTGGCCATTCGCCACGCAGCCAAAATGGTCGCGTCAAGCCAACATGGGCGAGCGCCAAGTATGTCTCTGACAATGACTCAAGCTAGGCAACATCACCGTCGGTACTTCAATAGTTGCTTGAGACGGGCGGCAAGCAATTCCACAGGAGTCGCTGCGCGGAGCTGCAAGGGCGCAGCACCGCAGGTCGGACACTGGTCGAGCCAGTCCCCTGGAAATAGTACATCGCTCAGCGGAATAACCGTATGGCTCCAGCTGCATGAGCTGCAGTAGTGGGTATAGGGTCGCATAGGCACAGGCATGAAAGTCACCCCAGGATGGAATACCTGCCGGCGTGACAGGGAGGCGCGACATAATTACGTCGTCCCTCCTTGCCACCCAGGCACGCACCTACTTCAGTCGCTCCATTGCATCAGACAGTACTTTGTCAGCCTGCAGCGAATCTTTCTGGATCGCGGACAATGCTGTCTCAGATGCACGTAATGCGTTGCGACTCTTTTGAGCAGCCATGACTCGCCCGACACAGTGCAGGGTGTCGTTATAGCCTTGTTCAATCCAGGACGGGATTTTTTCGGCATCGAACCCCAATAGGTCGCGCGCACCACCAAGCGGGCCGGTGGCGCGGTTAAGACTTTGCCCCGGACGGATTTCAAGGATGGTGGCGCCAGGAAAACGTTGCCGGCTCCATAACGAGCCATCACTTAAATGGGTAACGATCACCAGGTTGCAGCCAGCCTCGAGCAATGGAGTAATCGGTGTATTCCCCTGCATGGTCTGCCAGCCACCCTGACCTCCGTCCGAGTAACGTTGCCCCTCAATACGACGTGGTGCAAACAACAATGGGATGGCTGCCGAGGCCAACAACACGTCCTTGCGAACCTTCTCGTCAAGGGACTGGATGTGCAGAAACTCGGAATCCGGCGTATCAGTAAGCCCAAACTCAGCACTCAGCGCCCGCGCCATGTCCCGTAGTCCACCACCGCTTCGATATGAGGATACGTATAACGGCAGACCTCGTTCGAGATCTTTGCTGACCAGAAACTCATCCATCAGTGCCTTCAATGGTTGATCATCGAGAACACCTGCGTCAGCCCCATCGAGCCAGCTCGGCAACGCCAAATCCAGCCGTTGAGCAATACCTTGTACCGCGTGCAGAACGCCCAGGGCGATACCCGCTCCCTGCACGCGCAAGCCCGCAGCCACAAGGAGAGTCAGATAACCTGGCACTTTCATGCTCAACGGTGAGTCCATGGCCAGGCGCCCCCACAGCCGCTCCAAGCGTTCGATGGCCACATCCAGCGAAGGGGCCGAGGCCAAAACACCACCGTTCAGGGCTCCAATACTCGCCCCCGATACGGCGTCGATCTGCGTTCCCAGCTCGCTCAAAGCCTTGAGCACGCCTACCTGGTAGGCGCCCTTAGCGCCGCCACCCGATAACACCAGGCCAACTTTCATCGCTTCGGTCATGACGAAACCTCCATGAACAGCTCACTGATCATGCCTTCAGTCATGCGCTGAGCTGAGCCTAACCGAGGCAAATGCAGGGGCAACTCGTCAGGTGTCTGCGATACTGCATACGAGAACGGTGCCAAATACGGATCAGCCCAGTCGCCGAGGTAACTAACCGCTTGTTCACCATCAAGCCAGGCAGTGTTGGCTGCCGGTCTAGCTAGCCAGCGCTCACGGGTGGCAATACGTTCGCCCGGGGTAAGCCTGGCATCTTGGTTCAACTGGATGATGGCCAGGTTGGCCAGGCGCTCCAGTTGCTGCTGACGTTCATGTCCCGACACAGTCTGGCAGTAATTGCCAAACGCTCCCCAGCGCAGCTCTTCCAGGGCGGCATAGCAGCGGCCAGAGAAACTCAGGCCATTGAAGCGCCCCGCCCCCCACTTGCTGAACACACCATCGAGGTGTAGGTGGGCCTGCTGCAGGATATCGATGCGAGCGACCTGCTGCTCCAATGCATAACAGCGCTCATCCAGTCGCTGTGAAAGCTCGTTGAGTGCTTGCCGAGTGGTTACTGAATAGTCAATGAGATGCGCCATATCGTGCTTCATCCCATTCACCCGGGACTGAATCTGGACAATCGCATGATTACTACGCGCCAAGGACTCAGAGAGGTCTTGCAACCAAATCAGCGAACCTTCAATGCCGTCGGTCAGGCTGGCGTTGATCTCGGCCTGATGACGAGTCCCCTGCCCAGTAAACCCATCATATAACCGCGAGAAAAAACCGGTTCGCGTAGCCATGTGACGCTGACGCTCGCGGGCCACATCGATGCCATTGGCAAAATCCACGACGAACTTTTCCGGCAGGCAGGTCATTAGTTGGCAAACTTCAGCATTCGGCGGTATGGCATTTGACTCACTCATGCCATGACCTCACTTTCTTGCGGTTGAACGTCTCGCTTGAGCGCCGCGCTGTCCTGCTGAAGCCCCGGCACCTGACGCTTGAATTCGGCCAGGCGCTCAGCGAGTGCCTTCTGCTGTTCCTGGCTGGTTTGTTTGTCACGAATGCTTTGTGCCAGGTCACTGCGCAGCGACTCCACGGCCAGCTTGAGCTCATCGAAGAACTGCTTGACGCTTTCTTCCAGGGGCTTCTCGATCGTCTCAAGCATCGCAGTAGCCAACGCGGCGAACAGCGTATCAATGGTTTTGTCGATAGAGCCCTTGACCTTGTCGATGTCCACTTCGTAGTAACCAACCGTCGTAGAATAAGTCTCCCAACCCCAGTCGTCGGTATCGAACACTTCGCACAAGCGCCCCCACAAGCTGGTGGTGCGACGACGCTTGGTTACTGCACGCTGCTTGCTTTCGATGACGCCACGCAATAATTCGCCACGGCCTTCGCGCATAGACAGTGCGGGTGTATAGGGCATCTTGATTTCGATCGAAAAGCCACAGCCGTTGAGCCGTTGATTAAGCTCACCGATGATGGAGCTGGCTTGAGTCGAGATATCCTGCTCGAAGGTGATACGAAAATCCTTGAGGATTTGATCAGAGTCTTTGATCAGGCGCGACTCATTTGAGTCGATGATTTGCTGAACACCCTCTTCAATATCCTTGACAACTTTTTCTGCGTCCTCTCGAGAGTTCAGGCTGATGATCGGATTATCTTCATCGAACTCTCGACCAAATTTGCTACCCGATTTACGTGATGCTTGCTTTGTTTGACCAGCAGTCTGCCTCTTGAGTGCATCCCATACCCCCAAGAACCCACGTAATGACCCCATAGAGCTAGCGATTGCAGTCTCGATAGACTGTTGCTCTTCTGTTTTCTTCGCGGCGATGAAACCTTCAGAAATCTCATCGTTGATGTCGCTGCGAATCGCGTCAAACGCGCGCTCCATCCTCACCTTGATATTTTTGAGAGCCTTTTTCGTGTCGGCATGGGTTTGACGTTCAAGGTCACTGATTCGCTCAATATCACTGAGCAAAGAGTTGATTTGCCCGACCAACTCTTCTGCGCTCTTTCCCAGCGCCACCTCGCGAACGTCCAGAAAATTATTCAGCTTGCTGGAAATGTCCACCAGCTTGGCGGCGGCCGAGGAAATCGCCAGCATCGCCGCCTGGCTGTGGGCTTTGCGGATAACGTTGTCCAGCGGCTCGGAGAATTTCGACGCTTTCCACAACAGGTCGGCGGTCTTCCTTACCGTGCCTGGATCTTCAATTTGCATCTCCCACATCGCGCCGAAAGCAGCTTTCCCAAAGTCTTCGACCCAAGCGTTGATTTCGCCGTTGATCGGCGGAAGACAGCCGTTTATATCCAGTTCACGCTTGGCCCGGTTGGCCAGATCGCCCAGCTTCGACGACACTGGGAAAACCTGCGAAACGTCCAGGCGCCCCTTGAGCAAGGACTCGGCAACCAGGTTTTGGGTTTGCTCAGCATTGTCACTGTTGCGATCTTTTTCATCGAACTTGTTGACCAGGGCAAACATGCGTCCTTGCGCAACGTCGGCAATTTCCTCAAGCGCTTCGCGCACCTGATGGTCAGCATCTGACTTGAGCTGGGTAAAGTCGAGAACAGCCAATACTGCCGAGGCATTTTTCAATTGCTCATGCAGCATATGACGCAAATGAACCTGGCCGGCCTCATTCGGGCCGGGAGTATCGAGCAGTGTGAGACTGCCCACGCTGCCCGGCAGATGCGCCAGGTGTGCGAACTCCACGTCGATAACCGGAATGTCATCGATGCTGGCATAGCAGTCGAACGGGAACTCAACCTCTAGTGCTTGAGACAGTCGAACTAGGTCGTTCAGGCTCCTGAGGAACCAAAAGATGGCTTCCGGGCCTTCATGACGATGCTCGAAGGGTTGCTTGCTGAGGATAAATTGCAGCAGCGCCGTCATGTCTTTATCGTGCGCGTTGGCCGCCAGAATTTCTTTACCACCCGATTTGGAAATAACCTTCCGCAGCTTGTCCACCAGCGCATTGATCGGGCCATTGTTTTCCAACAACAGAACGGGCTCTTTGACACCTGGCGTATGGCGAATCCGCGTTGGCAACGCCGTCATGGGGCGGTTGCGATTGGGTAGCACTTCAGTGCCAACGATGGCATTGATGGTCGTGGACTTACCGGCCTTCATGGTACCGACAACAGCCAGTACCATTTCCAGGCGCTCCAGCTTGCTCATCTCGCCACTGAGCATTTTCAAATCTTTGTCGATACTGGCTGACGAGAAGGTCTGGTGCTCCTCGGCGTGCTCTTCGACAACAACACCTTTCGCATCCTTCATGCGCTGCAGCAGGTCGATCTCCACTTGCAGCAATCGAAGGGATTCATCGCGAAACAGTTCAATGGTGCTTTCGTGCATTTCATCTCCTTGAAGGAAGCTATCCTAGCTTTCCATCATTCTTTCCGTCATGTCGTCATCGTCAGCACAGCAAACGTGTTGACGTCTTGTGTTGGTTATGTTGGAAACCGAACAAAGATCCGAATAGTGGCATATAGCCAGAAAAACTGCACTCAGGGAAATCCTGAAGAAGATCCGCCGAGTCTGATGGGATATGCCGATGCTGATGCCCGAATTTCCCGATGAAGCAGATGACCTTCTCTGACGCCCAGTACGTAGGCCGGCAAGGCAACCAGACCTTTGTTGAAATACACGCTGGAGAAGACCTTCCTTATAGTCTCGCCACGACATGCCGTCCACGCCCACCGCAGCATCGCGGCGCAGGGCATAAAAGCTCTGCGCCAATAACTGTGGTGTGATGCGGTGCAACAATGGCGTGAACTGCATGCCCTCGTTCCTTCTGGCTGCTTCACGTACACCTTCAAGTCCCATCGACTCGTAACTGATCCGGCTCTGTGTCCGGGGCGCGGGAGGTCTGTCGGTGTTTCCCTTGGCTACGTCCCTTTCCTCTACTATCTCCGCAGTGCCAGGCCCTTTGTTCAATGGCTTCTCAGGTACTACGGACGTATCCGACTTCTCAGCGGCGTGGGCAGCAGGGTTACGGCTTTTGGCCTTTCCTGCTCCGCCCGGTGCTCGCGCACCGGACACAGCTGAGATCTCCCAGTTTCTGTGCAAAGGACTTTGCCCCATCTCAGACATAAAGACGCGGTACAAGACGGAGTGTCTGCCCTTGTTGATTTGCCGGCTTAATATGGGCAGATTGACATCATGTACGTGGCTACATCGGCCATGCTTGGGAAAAATCAAATGCTTACAGTGCTGTCACTCATGGATGAGCGCTCACGGCCCAAGGGGTCGCGAGACCCTTTGGGGATTGAGGCAATCTGGAGCTATATCGGGCGTAAGGTGGTCGGCAACCTTACCACTGTCACGAGCAACCTCGATAACTTCATGGTCAGTTTGCTATGCTGTGCACAGGCAAACGCTTCAACAGATCAACTCGAACAGATCCAAACGAAATTTCTGCGTGCTGAACAGCTAGCGGCATATCTGCGCCTTGCTGTTGGGAATGAAAACTTTCTGGGCATCACTCGGGCAAAGGCCAATTTCAAGAACGGCCAACTGTCTCTTGGCAAGGCTGAGTCGGCACAGATCCTGAGCAACCAGCTGAGTTACGGCCTATGGGGGTTGTACTCGACAGCCATGCAGGTAGCAGGTCTGATCTCGGGGGCAGAGCGACGGTTGACTGACCAGGGGCGGGCACTCGTAACCGAGATGGTTCTGTGCTTGGGTGAAGATCAATGGAACGCCTTCAATTCCCTTGCTCAACATAGTCAACTCAGCGTGTCTGATCTCGATGTCCTTGCTACTGCGTTTCATCGCATGCTTCGAGACAGACAACTGCGCCGCACGGTGGTGCAGGCACTGCTCAACTGGCAATCAGCAAAACCATTGCAGATGGAGCTGTACAGCAGAGCAACGGATTACCTCAGCCATTTCAATGGCGAGATCAGTGTTCCGGTTTTCTGTAGGTGGCTGAGCGACTCCTCGAAAACGAGTGGTGATCTGCGAGAAACAATCCTTCAGATTCAGTCCCTAGAGCCAATGCTTGTGCTTGCGGGCACACTCATGGACTGGTTACAGGGCCAGAAAGGCTCTGACCGTGCGGCTCTACTGGATATTCTTCAGCCACGCCTGGATGAAGGCTTGGGGTTCACTAATGTCTGGCAGGCAGTAGCAAAGCTTCCGCATCGAGCATTCCTGATGCGGCTTTTCGAGGCAGCTAACGCGCCTGATGCTGATGCCCTGATCAACTGCGTGTTGGAGCAAAACAAGCTAGTCATGCAGCAGCGGGGCGGAGCTGCGTGGCTTGAATGGCAGGGTGATGTCTTGAGAGTGCGCGTCGCCAATGATCGTGCATCTATCCCGGCATCCCTAAGTACGTACTGCCAAGGTACGTGGCGGAATACCTATTTCATTGGCTCGTTTCTACAGATTGCCAGGCAGGCCGTGCAATGAAGGCCATGACCATAAGTGAAGCTTTCCGCGCAACCATTGGCGAGCGGGAGGTCATGCAGGCATTCTTCAGCACGTACAGCTTTGAGCCAGATTTTTTTGAGCTCGAAGTCCTACCCCTACTATTGGGAAGTCCAGCCCTTTCCAGCAACGAAACTATCCGTTACTACCAGTTGCAGAGCCTGATGCGCAAACACACTGGGCGCTTGGCAGTTGTGTACGACCTGGACGTATTTGATCCCCAGCTGGCGCCTCGACTTGAGGTTGACTACTTGCCGATGCGAGTAGGAGGTGCCTGCCAACATGCCAAACTCATGGTGCTTGTCGTTCGTGAACGCAAATCCGAGCAACTGAGCATCGTTTTAGGGGCTGGCTCTTTCAATCTGACCAAGGCGGGCTGGTGGGAAAATCTTGAGGTCGGCCATTGGGTCGAACTGAGCCAAGGCTTTGCCCCCAGCAACATCCATAAGCCATTGCTGGATGCGCTGCATTTCTTCCAGGCTCAGACACCTGCGCCTGTGCTGGAGGCCATCCTTGATGTGGCGCGATCCTTCGAGTCCACTGCTGCCGACCCCAGCTGTGCTTTCTACTTCTCAAGTAGTGGCGAAGGGCGAACTCAATTCGACGCATTCATCATCGAGCAGACCAACGCTGATGCGCCGCTAGAAGTGATCAGTCCGTTCTTTGCTGCCGAAGGTGACAATCAGGTCATCATAAACCTACTCAAGCGCCACCCATCAACCACTGTGCTGTTACCACTAGATGAGCATGGTCAGGCTTTGGTTGATCGAGAGTCGGTTTACGAGGCTTTATCCAACGAGACGATCAGTTGGGGGCGCTGGACTGAATCCATTCGCAAGAATCACCTCGACCCTAAAGCCGGTCACCGAAAGCTCCATGCCAAAATCTACCAGTCTCTGGGGAGCGATCCTTGGGCATTCGTGGGCTCAGTTAACCTGAGTTTCAAAGCCTTTCGCCAAAATGTGGAAGCCGGCTTCTTACTTCGTGGGCATGCAACAAAGTGCTTGCTCGCGCCACTTCAGGCACCACCAGACAAGTTTAAGGTAGAGCCTGAGGCCCAAAGTCAGAGCAACCTTAGCAGCGAGGAAATGCCAGCCATCCATGCGCTGTTTGACTGGCAGAGCGAAACCCTTCATCTGACGACCGCTAAACCGGGCTCGCTCACATTACTCAGCAGTGCATTGGACGTATTACTCGACGTACGGCTCAATGCCCAGGAAGACCAAGCTATTCCAGCCTCACAGCTGAAGCAGCACCTTCAAGGATCATCACTGATCCAGGCGCGCTGGCACTCGGATGGAAAGCATGCCATCGGCACGATATTGATCTCGCAACGTAATCTCTTCTGTAGGCCGACTCATCTGCCCCCTCTGGACTTGCAGGCACTGCTCAGGATTTTCATAGGCATGCATGAGGCGCGTCGCCTGGAGCTATTTGGTGACTTGGCTGTCCGGCTGCTTCATGCCAGTCAAGAGGAGGGCCTTAAGGATGAGTTTCTACCTGAGCTCACGTCTGAGGGATCCTATGAGAGCTTCTTCTCCGAATTTTCCCAGGTTAACGGGGCATTTTGGGAGCTCGCAGGCCGCTTACAAAAAGCTGAGCAGGGCGGTGACACACAGACCTTGACGTACTACCTGCGCGGCCAACAACCTGATTCCTTAAGGAAGTTGCTTGAGACCATTACTAAGCCCCCCGGCAAGCAGTCTCCATCGTTGATCGTACGTTACCTGACGTTACTGAGCGTTTCTGATCTACTGAAGCGCTTTAACAAGCATGCGGATGCGTCATTGCTCGAAGATGCAGAAACAGCACTCCTGACCTTGGAGCAGGGAGAGCTTCTGCCTCAGCTCGACGAAGAAAAGGGCGAACAATTTTTACGCTGGTTTAAAGCCAAGTTTTTTGAGCCTGTTGCGACGATGACGCGCCCAAGCAGGGAAGGGGATTGCTTTGCAAAGGATTAACCAAGCCACGGCTGCGAGCCTGATTGATTTTTCTGCTGGCAAGCAAGAACTAGAGCAACTTGCAGTGCAGCAGCTTGAAGGGACTGTCGCCCTGCATAATCGACTGGCAGATCACCGGGTAGCCTACCTTGCTGATGAGGTCGGCATGGGTAAAACATATATCGCCCTGGGAGTAGCTGCGTTGATGAGGCGCTTTAACCCCTCATTACGCGTGCTTTACCTATTGCCCAAGAACAATGTACGCGACAAATGGGTCAAGGACTACAGGAGCTTCGTCGAGTACAACTATGTCCCACGTGACCTTTCGGTAAAGGGGCTCGGCAACCAACCCGTTGCACCTTATCTAGTATGCCTTGGTTTACCGGAGCTGATTCAGGCCGTTGCTACCAGCAGTAACCGTGACTACTTCATCTGTACGTCAGCATTCAGTTTTGCGCTGGGCAATACCGTCGCTGACCTAAGAGCATCATTGAGTCAGTTCGCTCGACTGCTGCCACAACACATGGAGGCAGCCAACAAGCTGCGGGCTGAACTCCACGATGGGTTATCGGGATCTGAGTTTTCAAAGCTGAAGAACAAAGTGAAAGCTGCTTGGGCAAAGGCCTTAAACGACATCCTTCCACGCTTCGATCTTGTCGTAGTCGATGAAGCACACAACCTGAAGAAGGGGCGAGACACCAGTGACCGCAACCAGTTGCTAGCCATGCTTCTGGGTGCTGACTCAGAACACACCAATCGCGTTGGGCGGTTGCTATTGCTGTCGGCTACACCGTTCGACCGGCAACTGAATCACCTACACAATCAACTGAACCTTTTCGGCCTTTCCCGTGAAGCAGCTTTACCCTCCGGCAACGACTGTACCTCTGACTCGGCCCAAGCAGCATTGGGGAGGCTAATCGTCCGCCGACTCAATGCCATTGAGTTAGGTGGCAAGATCCACACCCGCAACATGTACCGCCAAGAGCATCGAACTGGTACGGCTGCTGAAGTACAGATGACCATTGAGCAGCACCTTTTTGCTGCCCTGATGCAGAAGAAGGTCAGTGAGTACTTGCAGGAGAACTGCGCAGGACGCTTTGAGCTTGGCATGCTGGCCTCGTTCGAAAGCTACCTGCCAGGCGAAAAAAACAAAGCCATTGAGTTCGATGGCCAGGATGACCAGCCGATTGAAGGCAATAAACGTGATGCTCAAGATCGTCATGTGGTTGAAAGCCTGATCGACGATTTCAATCAGGAGTTCAAGACCACCCCACCACACCCCAAGATGGACTGGGTGGCAGATAAGACGCATGAGCTTAGCTTCGGGAAGGGCAAGAAGCAGCTGATATTCGTACGTCGGGTCAGGAGTGTTTCTGAGCTCAAGTTCAAGCTGGAACGTGCTTATGATGCATGGCTGGGGGACTACATACGAAGTGACTCTGCTGTCGCCCACTGGTTTGACAAGTACAGCGCCCAGGTTCGTGATCGAAACCAGGCATTAACTGATGAGGTTGGCGAGGACGGGGAGGCCAGGGCTAGTAGCGAGAATTTCTTCACCTGGTTCTACAGGGGTAAAAATGCCGAGCTGGAGCTAGGTGCAGAGCAACTGATGCAATTGCCATTCAACTTCAGGAATGCCTTGGCGCAGAACAGCTACATGTTCGAGCCAAACTGGGCCACGCTGGAAGGCATGCCAAGCGTGGCTGACTGCCAAATTCAATGGCAGGAATGGATTCACAGCAATGGAAAGACAAAGCCCACACCGCAGCTGCGTTTCCGTTTAGCGCAGTATGCCTATCTCAAGACGGTTCAAGCGCAAGGCGGGGTTCAGGCCAAAATTGCAGCTGGACGCATTCTGTCGACCGCATTTGAAGGCTTCAAAGCAGAGGTTGACCTGGCAGACTTGACCGCTCTCCATGCTGAACTGGAGCGCAAAACATTCTGGGACGTAACGCACTCTTTATCGGAGCTGGCCAGCATAGCGCCTGCCTGGAGTAATGAGACTTTCCAGCTATTAGCAACCCAGGATGAGCTGGTCGCAGAACGTGCCGTACGCCGGATTCTGACGCATACCGAGTTATTGGCTGTGGCGTGTCGAGTCGACCATCCATTCATTGATCTCTACTCATTGCGCAGCGCACGCAGAGGGGACACCGAGACGGATGCCGACAGCAATTTGATCACCGGCTTTGTCGAGCTACTCATGAAACAACGTAGCTCCGGTGCAGGCTTCAGCTCCTTTCAAATCCTGTATGACCTTGCTTGTAACTTAGACCTGCTCATCAAGCTCAACTTTGCCGATGCGTACCATACCTCGGCAGACAAGCTGACCCGCTACCTAACAGCCCAGCTCAATCCGTTGTCACCAGTCAGCGGGGCTACAGGTGAGAACAGCACCAACCGCTCACCCTTGGCCCGAAAATTCAGAATGCCTGGCTACCCACGCGTTTTGATCTCAACGGATGTCTTTCAGGAAGGAGAGGATCTCCACACCTTCTGCGACAGCATCCAGCACTACGGTATCTCAGCCAGCCCAATAGCCTTGGAGCAAAAGGTAGGTCGGGTTGACCGCATTGCATCCATGGCACATCGACGCATGGGGAGTGCCGGTGAGCTATATGGACAGCACTTCATCCAGGTGGGCTATCCCCATATTCGAGAGAGCCTTGAGTTTTTCCAGGTGCGGCAGGCCGCAGCTAACTTGAATGCCTTTCAGCGCTCACTCCATAGGCTTGGGGATGGCAGCGCGACCTTCCAGCAAAGCATTGACATGCGCGAACAACTGGCTAAGTCGAGCGCCATTGAACCCCAAATCACCGAGCCGCTTGAGAGCCTTTTTAAGATCAGTACGGAGGATCTAATTGGTGAGGACTTCCGCTCTTTGCTCCAAACAGAACAGGGTGGGGTGGTTCGCCGGTTAGCTCATGTCCGCAGTCAGGTCGAGCACTGCCTGAGCCAGTTGCTTGACGATTCGACCACGCCAGTACGTCTGCAAGAGACAACCAATGGGTGGGGTTGGGATGGCAATGGGGCGGCGCCTGTTGCTTTCCAAGTGCGCAGCGCCAAGGGGCTAGCCAGGCTTCTGATATCGGCAACATCCCTTGCAGCTATTGATTGCTCGTACAGCGAATTGCACGCGTCCAGTCGAGTGAACTGGCTACGTGAATTGCAAAAAGCCCCGCTGGTTCGTTTGCAATGGGACAGCTATGACTCTGCCACTGGGGCGGCGAAGCTCAAACGCAACACAGAGGTCTATGCGGGCGGTGAAGAGGTGCTGATCAGCATCGAAGTGGATGACATCTACCAGCGAGTATTGGGGGCTGTAGCTGAAAATGACTCTCCCAGTCAACAATGGGATGGGATTCGGCAAAAGGTCAAAGCACTTTGCAAGGTAAATGGTCGAGTCAGCATCTACGAAGAGGCCGATAGCCGTCTTTTGTTTACTTTCCATCACGAAGGCCGAAAGCAGCCGGTCGACTGGTGCCTGAGCGGCTCGCATGTGGTTTTCTCTTCAGTCGTGCTCGATAAGCATAAAACCTTGGCACTCGCACAGGTGGATAAATCCATCGCAGGCTGCCCTCTGATAACACACACGCTGAGGCGTAATCTGGCGTTCGATTTGGTGGATTTTCACATTGATGAGCATGGCCAGTTGGCAGTGAGGGCATGTCATCCGATAGCCCATCTGAATAACGAGGAGCTTGAATTTATCGCTTGCTCTGTAGCTTCCGAGGCGGATCGTTTGGAACAGATCCTGTTGGGGTTAGTTGGCAGTGACTGAAGCAGTTAGTCAGTCTAGGGCAGTGATGGCTTCAAAACCTTGGTAGCTTATGGGTACTAACACGCGAGGCGGGCAGCATGAGCCGTGTGCTGGGAAACTCGCATGCACGGTTCTTAGGGGGTTGGACGCGGGTAACCGCGTCTGACTACCCGACAATCAGATCAGGCCATGGGCGCTTGGACGTTCCAACTGGTTGTTTGCCGGGTCGCTTCGCAGCGGTAAACGGGCGGCGGCGATCATGAGTTTGATCCAATCGGCGCGTATGAATGGGCATGATCCGTATGCTTATTTGAAGGATGTTCGTAACCGTCTGGCCAACTCACCCCTCAGCACACAGACCAGCTCGGACAAGAACGGGTGGAAAACAAAGCCTTGCCCGCAGGTATACCCATTGAATAAGCCTGTATCTGACGTAGGTCATGCAGAGCCTGCCAGCGGGTCGCAATCGACGATGGCTTCATTGTATACTTCGGCTCCGCATACCCCTTGAGCTACAGGAACATCAGCATGACTGTACTCCAAACGATCTACTGGCAGCCTACGCCGCCTTAGCGCTACGCCCCCTCGCAACAACCTGCTTCCGCTAGCCTCGCTCGCGGGTGCTCACTGCTGTACGCCTGGTTTTACACCTTAAGCACACAGCAAAAAATCCTCAAAATTTGAATTTGTATCGATTCGCTCGCCACTCCCTTGGCGTGCGCGATGCTTTGCCTTGGATATTTATATGCTGCAAAAACTTAGACAAACGTGGTTTTCCAACGTCCGTGCCGACGTGCTCGCGGGGCTGGTGGTCGCACTCGCGCTGATCCCGGAAGCCATCGCCTTTTCCATCATCGCCGGGGTAGATCCCAAAGTCGGTCTCTACGCCTCCTTCTGTATCTGTGCTGTCATCGCCTTTGTCGGCGGGCGCCCCGGAATGATCTCGGCGGCGACAGGCGCCATGGCACTGCTGATGGTTACGCTGGTAAAAGAGCATGGACTCCAGTACCTGCTGGCCGCGACGCTACTATGTGGCGTACTTCAAATCCTTGCCGGCTACCTGAAGCTCGGCTCGTTGATGCGCTTTGTTTCACGCTCGGTAGTCACCGGCTTCGTAAACGCATTAGCGATTCTGATTTTTATGGCGCAATTGCCTGAGCTGACCAATGTCACCTGGCATGTCTATGCCATGACCGCTGCGGGCCTGGGAATCATCTACCTGTTCCCGTATGTACCGAAAATCGGCAAGGTGATTCCCTCTCCATTGGTGTGCATTCTGACGCTGACTGCCATCGCCATTTACCTCGGTTTGGATATCCGCACCGTCGGTGACATGGGCCAACTGCCTGATACGCTCCCGATCTTCCTCTGGCCTGAAGTTCCGCTGAATTTTGAAACCCTGCGCATCATTTTCCCGTACTCGGCTGCGTTGGCAGTAGTGGGTCTACTCGAATCAATGATGACCGCGACCATCGTCGACGACCTTACCGACACCACCAGCAACAAAAACCGCGAGTGCAAAGGCCAGGGTGTGGCCAACATCGCTGCCGGCATGCTTGGCGGCATGGCAGGTTGCGCCATGATCGGCCAGTCGATCATCAACGTGAAATCTGGTGGCCGCACCCGTCTCTCGACATTGTGTGCCGGCGTTTTCCTGCTGCTGATGGTGGTATTTCTTGGCGAGTGGCTCTCCAAAATCCCTATGGCGGCACTCGTGGCTGTGATGATCATGGTGTCCATCGGCACCTTTAGCTGGGATTCCTTGCGTAATCTGAAAGAGCATCCGCTGTCGACCAACCTCGTCATGGTGGCGACCGTCGTGGTCGTCGTGGCCACTCACAATCTGGCTTACGGCGTACTGGTAGGTGTGCTGCTGGCCTCCCTGTTCTTCGCAAACAAGGTCGGGCACTACCTGGATATCAAGAGCACTCTTGAAGAGACGAAATCGCATCGGACTTACCGCGTCGTGGGCCAGGTGTTCTTTAGCTCTGCGGACAAGTTCACTGAGGTTTTTGACTTCAAGGAGGCGCTCAACAAGGTCACCATCGATCTCACACAGGCGCATTTCTGGGATATCACCGCCGTCGCAGCGCTGGATAAGGTCGTGATCAAGTTCCGACGCGAAGGCGCTGAGGTTGAAGTGCTCGGTCTCAATGAAGCCAGCGCGACAATCGTTGACCGCTTCGGCGTGCATGACAAACCCGGTGCCATCGACAAGCTCATGAGCCACTAAGGAGAACGACAATGACCCGCGTAATGGCATGCATTGATAACTCACAATCCTCATTGGCGGTCTGCGATTACGCAGCATGGGCCTCGCAACGACTCAGCGCTCCCCTGACCTTGCTTCATGTGCTGGATAAGGAGAAATATCCTGCATCCGCTGACCTCAGCGGCAATATCGGTCTCGGTAGCAGAGAACATCTGCTGGAAGAGTTGGCCATGCTGGATGCGCAGCGGGCAAAACTGGCGTTGGAGCATGGGCAGCACATGCTTGAAAAAGCTCGCGAGCGAACAGTTCACTCTGGCGCCATGTCACCTGATATGAAGCAGCGCCATGGCCATCTCGTCGAGAGCCTGAGCGATCTCCAAGACGATATTCGGTTACTGGTGATTGGAAGAGTCGGTGAGGACAGCACGCGCAGTGCCCAAAGTCTTGGCAGCCAGATTGAAGCGATAGTCCGAACTATCCACCGCCCCACCCTGATTACAACCAGCCATTTCAGGAAACCTGAAACGGTCATGGTGGCATTTGACGGCAGCGCAACAGGCCACAAGACCTTACAGATGCTTGCTTCAAGCCCGCTGTGCGAAGGCCTGCCAATTCATATCGTCATGGTTGGAACGGATTCTGAAGACAACCAGAACGCGCTGGAGAAGGCACGAACCACGCTTGCGTCTTCCGGCTCGCTGGTGCATTCCGAGATCCGCCCAGGCGAAGTAGAGTCCACACTGCATGCGTATCAGGCAGAGCACGGCATTGACCTCTTGGTCATGGGGGCGTACGGGCACTCACGCATCAGGCAGTTTCTGATAGGCAGCACGACCACGACGATGCTGCGTACATCCACTGTACCCTTATTGCTGCTTCGCTGAGCCAGTTCCACTGGCCACAGTATTTCCAGAACTGAGGAAATACCGTGGCCACCCTGGACGATGACTAACTGATCTTGCCGCTACGAGACCACATGCAACTCATAACTGAAATTGTTCACCCCGAGCTGAAATCCAAGCAGGGCAGAGTATTCCGTCGACATGCAGCTCGCGGCATCGTGATGCGGGGTGAACAGATCCTGTTGCTGTTCACCGAGCGCTATAACGATTTCAGCTTTCCTGGAGGCGGCCTTGATGGTGACGAGGACATTGTCGCAGGCCTGAAGCGTGAGCTTGAGGAAGAGACTGGTGCTCGTGAAATACAGGTGCTCCAGCACTACGGTTACATCGAGGAGTACCGGCCCTACCAAAAGCCACAGTACGATCTGATGCACATGACCTCGCATTTTTATCAATGCGAAGTAGCGCCCCAGCTAGAGCCGGTGAGAATGGAAAGCCACGAAATCGCTAATGGTATGCGGCCTGTCTGGATCAACCTGCATGAAGCCATCGCACACAATGAAGCCGTCATGCAGCGTCACGAGTCTTCGATGGGGCAGTCAATTCTGCGCGAAACCTACATGCTGAGAAAAGTCGCTTCCGAATTGTTGATGCCAATCAGCCTTTGAGCTGACTATTTGGCGAAGTCCACTTAGCCTGCCTCAGGCAAGCATCCAATGCTGCGGGAGTAATTGCGTGATTTCGCTCGCCCGCTGTGTCGGAAGCCGCATCAGTACATCCTTGAGATAGGCATACGGATCGTGCCCATTCATACGCGCCGACTGGATCAGGCTCATGATTGCCGCCGCCCTTTTTCCACTGCGCAGCGACCCGGCAAATAACCAGTTCGAGCGCCCAAGCGCCCACGGCCGGATCAAATTCTCGATCTGGTTATTGTCGATGGGCACAGCACCATCTTCCAGGTAGCGCGTCAGCGCTACCCAGCGTTTAAGGCTGTAATCCAGGGCCTTGGCCGTGGCCGAACCCTCGGGCACAAGTTCGCGTTGGGCCAACATCCACTCATGCAGTTTTTCAGCGATGGGCACCGCTGTTTCCTGACGTAATCGCCAGCGGGCTTCGTCGCTCATTTCCTTGGCGTGTCGCTCGACTTCATACAACCCGCCAATCGAGTGAAGCGCCTGCTCCGCCAACTGGCTTTTATTGGCTGCATGCAGGTCGAAGAATTTGCGGCGTGCATGGGCCATGCAGCCGATTTCGGTGATGCCCAGCTCGAAGCTGGCCTTGTAGCCGGCGAAGTCATCGCAGACCAGCTTACCGTTCCACGTGCCCAGGAAGTTACGCGCATGTTCGCCGGCACGGCTGGGGCTGAAGTCGTAGACCACGGCCTTTAGGGCCGAGAAAGGCGTGGTGCTATAGGCCCACACGTAAGCGCGGTGGGTTTTCTTTTCGCCTGGTGCGAGCATCTGAACCGGGGTCTCATCGGCGTGGATCACGCCCTGGGCCAACACATGCTCACGCAGCGCATCGACCAGAGGCTGGAGCTGCACACCGGTCTGTCCGATCCATTGCGCCAGTGTCGAACGGGCGATGGGCAGTCCGGCCCGACCAAAAATCTTCTCCTGCCGGTACAGCGGTAAATGGTCGGCGAACTTCGCCACCATCACGTGGGCCAAAAGGCCTGCGGTCGGGATGCCCTTGTCGATCACTTGGGCCGGTACAGGCGCCTGGATCAGTGTTTCACACTGACGGCACGTCCATTTTCCACGCACATGCCGCTCAACTGTGAACACGCCCGGAGTGTAATCGAGCTTCTCGCTGACGTCTTCGCCGATTCGCTGAAGCTGGCAGCCGCACACGCACTGAGTATTCTCTGGTTCGTGACGGATCACGGTTCGCGGAAACTGCGGCGGCAGTGGTGCACGCTTGGGCTTATGACGTGGCTCGGCCGGTGCGGCCGGCGGATTGGCTGCCTTCAGCTCGGCTTCGATAGCTGCGATATCGGTATCGAGCAGATCATCAAGCAGACTGCCTTGGTCGGGGCTCAGTTGCTCGCTGCGCTTGGCGAACTTGTGTCGCTTGAGGATGGCGATTTCATGAGCCAGTTGCTCGTTGACCGTTTCGAGGCGTTGGATTTTCTGGCTCATGGAGTCGACCTGGGACAGCAACTGCATAGCCTGTTCGGCCAAGCCGCGCAGCTGTTCCGGTGTCATCTGGTCGAGATTGGGCGAGGAAGTCATGCCGCTGATTGTGTCAGAGCAGGTCGTCAACAGCGATAAACCGATGGGCTAATGGCAGGGGCTAAAGCACTGTGATCGCGCTGCCTGCGCCGACCCGCTGCCACGGCAAACCCAGTACCAAGGCTTGAAGTTGCTCGTTATCGAGTTCGACTTCCGATCCGTGACGGATGCCGGGCCAATGAAACTTGCCTTGGTTCAATCGTCGCGCTGCCAGCCAAATGCCCACACCGTCATGCACCAAGACTTTCATTCGGTTGGCACGGCGATTAGCGAAGAGGTATGCGCAGTGCGGCTTCGCCACACCGAACACCGCGATCACCCTGGCCAGCGCGGTCTCGGTACCGGCGCGCATGTCCATAGGCTCGGTGGCAAGCCAGATGGCATCGATCCGAATCATTCCAACAGGTCTCGCAGAAAGGTGGCACAGGCGACAGCGCTTTCGGTCGGCCAGTTCACTTTGACGGTGCCACGCGGGTGCTGGATTTCAATGCAGATACTTGATGAAGCTGCCTGCGAATGTCCTCCGGCTAGCGGCAAGGGCACTGGAATGAAAGCAGGTTGCAGCGCCATAGTTTTGTTCGTGAGTACCCTAATCCATTTATGTACGAGGTTCGCGTTAAGGCTGTGCTTCTGCGCGACGCTGGCAATCGATGCGCCGGGCTGGGCGCACTCTTGGACAACTTGGGCCTTGAAGGATTTTGAATAGGAACGGCGTTGTGACTGCATGGAAAGACCCGCTTAAAAGGCTAGAAATGGTGTCCACTTAAATTAGGTGGACACCATCGCCTTTGGCGTCGGGGTCAGGAAGGTGAGTTGGCCGGACGGTTACGGATGTTCTCACGCGGCTGCCGACACAGCGGGCGAGTAAAATCGACCAGTTGCTGCTGCATAACTGGCAGCCGCCTAAACTGGGTTAAGACACTAACCTAAGGACATAGAATGCTCATTGTCTTCAGCGGCCTTCCAGGTACCGGAAAAACGACTATCGCAAGTGACCTTGCCACCAGAACAGGTGCCGTGTATCTGCGGATCGA
Organism: Pseudomonas sp. s4; assembly: GCF_046764235.1. Classification (NCBI taxonomy): domain Bacteria; kingdom Pseudomonadati; phylum Pseudomonadota; class Gammaproteobacteria; order Pseudomonadales; family Pseudomonadaceae; genus Pseudomonas; species Pseudomonas sp. s4. Next base: position 2,992,437 of record NZ_CP177209.1, read on the forward strand.
TACGATTGAGCAAGCTATTCGAGACTCCGGTGCTCTTGCACAAGACGTAGGGCGGAGCGGTTACATGGTCGCCAATGAGCTTGCTCTGAGCAATCTTCGTTTTGGCAGCACGGTCATAGTTGACTGTGTTAACCCAGTAATCGAAAGCCGAAAGGCTTGGAGCGATATCGCCACACGCTCTGGTGCTCCATTAGTGAATATCCAAGTGCTCTGCTCTGATAAGCATGAACATCAGCGCCGGGTAGAAACCAGAAAGATTGATATTCCTGGGCTGACTCCACCAACCTGGCAGTCTGTACTGGATCATGAATACGAGGCGTGGGAAAGCGCTCCGTTTAATATAGACACAGCCCTGACGTCTCCGGAACAGGCGGTGGCGATGATCACCGAACGATTTTTATCCAAGGCGTAGCGCCAGCTAAAGTCGCAAGGTGTGATTAGCAAACGCTTACAGTTGGCCGAACAGGCACTGCACTCAATTGGCGGTTTGTACGAGGTCAAATGCCAAGCGCGGCACATGCCGCCTTGCCGATGCCCTGAGTGGAATCGGAGAACTGGTGGTAAGCGCTTGATTCTGAGGGAGGCGCGGAGGGAAGACCGTTGGGTTTGGGGCTGATTGAGTAGTTGACTGAATTCTCCCCGCGTTCGCGGAGGGGCTTGACGTCTCAGGCACTGGCGTAGATACCAGGGACGCTGCAGGAAGCCTGCCCCCCCAGAGATACCTGGGCCCCGTTGGACTCCCTCCAGGGCCTCTCTGTTGGTGGTGCAGGGATACGCCGCTCAGTAATGTCCAAGAGCTCTTAGCCCCGCACTAACCTTATCCTGCTTGGGTTCTACCGTAGTCGATGAAGGAGTCTTGATTTCGAGTCCGTGCGCATCTTTGACCCTCTGCACGGTGGACTTGGCGCAATTCACCTCTTTTGCGGTGCGTCGAATAGTCTTACCGCTATTAAGGCACTCCAGAATCCTCTGGTGTAAAAGCTTATTTGGCTGCCTGCCTTTGTACTTACCTAGCGCTTTGGCCCGTGCAATTCCCAGGGCTATTCGCTCTAGCTTCTCTTGCCTCCTGCTGTTCGCCACTGCCACCACTATTTCCCGATACAGGGCTGCACACATATCTCGCACCTCAATACCGGCAACCGCGACCGCTTGCTCTGCCGCCTCCTGAATCTCTCTGGGGAACTCCTCGATCTGATTATCAACCATCTTCACGACCTCGCTTGCTCCGGTGTGTAGTTTCTGTAGCGTTATCTCAGCCATCCGAGCGCTCAATGGGCGCCAAGCAGCTAGATACTTATAGAGTGTAGGCAACAGGAGGCTTGGCCATCCCATCCGCCATCAATTTCTTTGTAGTCGCTACTACTACCGGGTTTAGCGCCGTGCGGCCCTTGTACTGTATCCGTCCGGCCAACACATCTTCCTGCCGCAACCGCGGAAGGCGATGGTGTCCACCTAATTTTAGTGGACACCATTTCTGGCCCATCATGCCTTGATACTGGGGCTGCCTTGGCAAAGAGTTGGCCCTGGAAACGCCATTTCCATCCTCTAAGCCAAGTCATGCCCCATCCGGCAGTGCAATTGTCCGATCAGTCTGTCGTCCTGTTTACGCTGATCTGGCAAGATCGGCGGCATGACTTCGATCCCCGACCTCGACCAACTGAACCCGAACAACTGCGCGCTCTGGCGGCGCAGTTGCTACAACGTGTCTCGGCGCTCGACGAGCAAGTCGAGACGATGGGCAAGACCGTTCAGGTCATGGACAAGAAGATCCATCACGACAAAACGCTGATCGAAAAACTCAGCCACGAGATCGCCCAGCTCAAGCGCTTCAAGTTCGCCAAGCGTAGCGAGCAAATGAGCCCTGAGCAGGCCAGCTTGCTCGATGACCTTATCGATACCGATATCGCCGCCATCGAAGCGGAACTGGAGTCGCTGCGGGTCACTCCGGCACCCGGCCAAGAAAAGCAGAAGCCTAAACGTCGTGCCTTACCGCCCGAGTTTCCCCGCACGCTGATTCATCATGAACCGGACAATACCGATTGCACTTGTGGCTGCGCACTCAAACGTATCGGTGAAGATGTCAGCGAGAAGCTTGATTACACACCGGGCGTATTCACCGTGGAGCGCCATATTCGTGGCAAGTGGGTCTGCGACAGTTGCGAAACGCTGATCCAGGCCCCGGTGCCGGCGCAGGTGATCGACAAGGGCATCCCGACTGCTGGTTTGTTGGCCCACGTCATGATTGCGAAGTTCGCCGACCATCGTGTGTCACGAACACATGCGCGCCGCAAGTTCTTTGACTTGCATGCGGCGAACAAGAGTCAGTTGGCCGAGCAGGCGCTTCTAACGATTGGTGCGCTCTACGAGGTCGAACGGCAGGCCAAGGACATGCGCGAAGAAGACCGCCGGCGAATACGTCAGCGGGATGCGGTTCCCATCGCTGAAAAACTGCATGACTGGATGCTGACCCAGCGCGAGCTGGTGCCCGAAGGCTCGGCCATCGCTAAGGCTCTCGATTACAGCCTGAAACGCTGGATAGCGCTGACGCGCTACCTGGACGACGGTGCCTTGCCCATCGACAACAACCACGTCGAGGTGCGACACGAAGTCGCTTACAGAAGTTGTTCCCCTTGGAGGGAACCACCCGTGTCACCGGGTGAATCTAGAAGGCTGAATCAAGAGCGCCTTCGACAATGGAACGAGGCACCGCAGGTGCGGGGTACTAATCGTGAGAGGCGTACCCTTCTGGCAGCCATAGCCGGACAAGTGCTAGATAGTCGGTATGGTGAACACATGTGAATCTGCGCAACGATCGTTAAGTTGAACGAGCGGAAATGGCTTACACGCTCGAACCAAAACGGTAATGGGGGTGGGAATTGCGTCTTTCGACTACGCACTCGTGACCCACATGCCTCCCGGTCGATAGCAGGCACCTAACCCGACGCACTTCAGTAGGCGGAACGTGGAAATCCCGTATCGCTCCCGTCAGGGAAAGCCGTTTGTAAAAACTGCCCATGGCGGTGCGGGCGAAGGAACGAGGAAAAAGCGAACGCCGTCCTGTAATGGGTTGGATAGAGGTTGAAATATCACTTCACGCGAAAGCGGGCAGACGTCCTCATGGTCTCTCTTCACACGAGAGTAGGTAGAACCCTTTCAACGGAAGGAGAGCAAATGAACGCAGCAGCATTGGCGTGTGCACCTTCCGGCACGTCGTGGGACTGCATCGATTGGATCGCCGTACAACGTCGTGTCAGAGGGCTGTAAGCGCGTATTGTGAAGGCTGTACAAGATGGCAGACATAACAAGGTGAAAGCCCTGCAATGGCTGCTGACTCACTCGTTCAGCGGCAAGGCATTTGCCGTGAAACGGGTGTCTGAAAACAAAGGCAAAAATACCCCCGGCGTGGACAAGGTTACTAGGAATACGCCTAGGGCCAAGCTCGGCGCGATAGAGTCGTTGACGCGGCGAGGTTACTCGTCGCTCCCGCTTCGGAGAGTCCTCATTCCGAAGAAAAACGGCAAGACTAGACCTCTCGGAATTCCCGCGATGAAATGCCGGGCCATGCAGGCGCTTCATTTACTGGCTCTGGAACCAATAGCGGAAACCACCGCCGATCCGAACTCTTATGGATTCAGGCCAGAACGTTCAACTGCGGATGCCGCCGCACAGTGTTTTGGTGTGCTGTCACGAAAAGCAAACGCGGAGTGGGTGTTAGAGGGCGACATTGAAGGCTGTTTCGACAATATCAGCCATGACTGGTTGATCGCCAACATCCCCATGGATAAGGCGATTTTGCAGAAATGGCTCCGGGCTGGTCATGTCTACCAAAAACAGCTATTCCCCAGCCACGCCGGAACCCCGCAGGGAGGCATCATATCCCCGGTGTTGGCGAACATGACGCTGGATGGGTTGGAAGCGATGCTGGCGAAGAGATTTCCCAACGCGAAGTGGACAGCCCGAAAAATGCGCGTGGTGCGTTATGCAGATGATTTCATTATCACTGGTTGTTCGAAAGAATGGCTGGAGAATGAAGTCAGGCCCGCCGTGGTTGAATTTCTGGCGGAGCGCGGTCTCGTTCTCTCTCCGGAAAAAACCAAGATAACGCACATAGGGGACGGGTTCGACTTCCTCGGATGGAACTTGCGTAAGTACAACGGCAAGCTCCTGATCAAGCCGTCCAAGGCGAACATCGGGGCTCTCCTTGCCAAGCTGCGAGAGTTGATCAAGACCAACAAAACGATACGACAGGCTAACTTGATAGGTTTGCTCAACCCGGTTCTACGGGGCTGGGCGAACTATCACAGTCATGTCGTCGCCAAGAAGGTCTTCAACCAGGTGGACAGCGCAGTGTGGGAAATGCTTTGGCGATGGGCGGTACGTCGCCACCCTCGCAAGACACGTCGATGGGTGAAGGATCGGTATTTCAAAGTACAAGGGGCGCGCCGTTGGGTGTTCTCGTGTACTGAAAAATCCGCCGATGGTCGGAAGCGTCAGTACACGCTAGTAGACGCCTCAGACACACCGATTGTGCGACATATCAAGATTAAGGCCTCTGCCAACCCTCACGACCCTGTGTGGGATGAGTACTTCGAGTCCCGCTGGGGCAAGAAGATGCTCACTTCCGTTAAAGGTCGAGCCAAGCTGTATCGGGTATGGGTGCAACAGGGCGGCAGGTGCTGCGCCTGCTTCAAGCCGGTGACCAAAGACACACCGTGGCACAGTCGCCATATTGTGAAGCTAGGTCATGGCGGGACGAACGCTGCGGCTAATCTTGAGATTTACCACCTGCGTTGCCCACGAGATGTGCAATTTGCCAATGTCGACGATGTATAACCGGGTGCCCAATGGCGCCTTAGCAGAGGCTTGAGCCGTGTGCTGGGAAACTCGCATGCACGGTTCTTAGGGGGTTGGACGCGGGTAACCGCGTCTGACTACCCGACAACCAAATACGACCGTGGGCACTTGGACGTGCCAATTGGTTGTTTGCTGGGTCACTGCGCAGTGGCAAGCGCGCGGCGGCGATCATGAGCTTGATCCAGTCGGCGCGCATGAGTGGGCATGATCCGTATGCCTATCTCAAGGACGTGCTGAAGCGCCTGCCGACGCAGCGGGCTAGCGAGATCGAGGCCTTATTGCCGCATCAGTGGACGCCTGCTTAACGAGCGCAAGGTGTGTTCGCGGTTCGCTTACTTCTTTAAGTCCCGCTGGTAGTGAAAACCGAGGTGTAGGCCGTTTTGACGCGAGTAACCGCTGTGTCTTGGTACATAGAGTATTTTTCTTTACGGAACCACGCAGAGTAAAACTGAGCGTCCTTGACGAAATTCATCTCATTGAGGCAAAACTCTTCGAAGCTTAGGCTTGGATTGCCTTCCAGAAATTCTTCATACATGTTGATGTACAAGTCATCAAACCAGGTCGGCTCGAGAATCTGCAGCAGATCCGCATCACGAAGGATGGCCTGGTATTCATTCAAAGGCTCACGTTTGAACGGGTATTGGGTGCTCTGCAAGGTTTCCAGTAGAAATGGGACATCCAGGGCTACCGATCGATCGCCTTTGCTCAAGATGCCAGCATCCATCAGGAAGCGATGGGCGATCATAATCGAGCGCGACACATTCACAATGTCTGGTTCTTTTACACCGGTGTGCCCGATGTCGTGGAACGCTGCGGCAAGGATCGTCGAGTTGACCTCCTTTTGCTGAGCCTCGGAAAGGCCAAGCAGATCGGCCCTCAAAAAATAGCGCAAGCCTTGAATGACGCCATCGACCACGCAGCAGGTGTGATACCAGTCATGGTAAGGACGCCTGAGGCTGTTTTCCTCGAAGCACTGATGGATGCGGTCGAACAGACCCTGCGAGTCGACGCCATTGAGCTTTACCATCTCGGAGAATGCTTGCCTGGTGGTGACATGCTTCAAGATGCGGCTGGCTTCAGGATCAGGGCAGATGAGTTTGTAGCCGAGCTGCTTTTTGACTCCTGTAATGAGTTGCATGTCCATGTCGTGTTCCTTTGAGGATGAGCACCAAGAGTTGGCTATTCCAGGTGAGGGCTAAGCTTGATCGAAAGGATTTCATAACGGATCTGCTTGCCTCGCATGGGAAGCTCAACCTCGTCACCTACGGTCTTGTGAAGCAGCCGCTCTCCGACCGGAGAGAGATAAGAGACGATCCCTTTATGAGGATCTCCTTCCTCGTAACCCAAGATGGAGTGCGTGCGCGTCTGGCCGTCCTCCGATTCCATCTGGACTTCCACGCCGGGTAGAACCTCGTGAAAATCTTGGTTCTGGATGTGCTCGGAATCATTGATCAGGCGGGCAGAGCGAATGACGTTTTCCAGCTCCGCAATTTTGTTCGGTAGCTCGTAGGTTACCTTGGTGCGCAGCTGCATGAACTCAGGGTTTTCCCTAAGATCATTATCCAGGCTTGCTGAATGACCCATGGCGCGGGTGGATTTCTCCAAGTCATCGACCAGATCCTTCTGCCTGTTGGCTAGGTTCAACAAGCCCTTGCGGGTAACGTAGTAAGCGGTAGACATGTCTTAATTCAACCAAGGTAGACGGGAGGCCGCGATCTTCAGCGCATCTTGCAGGTCGTTGGTGCTGTTGTCGACAATGCAGAGGTGCTCGGCCAGGCGTTGGAACTCGGTGAGGAAGCGATTGCGGATGCTGTTGTCATCCAGAACCTTGTCTAGATCGCTTTTGCCACGAACAGTGATTCGATCCTGGCGAACAGACTCGTCGATGTTGATGAAGATGGTGGCGTCCGGTTCATGGATGTCGTAACCCATGCCTTTGTACACCAGATCAACGTCCATGCCGGCGACGCGGTGAGAAACTACGGTGTCGATCAGGTAGCGAACGCAGTAAACGTTGTGGGTCTTGAGCTTCTCTTTGATTCGCTCAGAGGCGTAGGCGACTGCCGCCAAGTAGAACAGGAAGTGGGCAGACTGCGAGCGGTCTCTCACTTCACTGTCGAACAGCTCTCGGGTTTCGCCGAAGGGGCCATCTGGGGTCTTGAAAAGAAAGCCCTTGGGGTCGAGCTTGCAAAGCTGTTCCGCCAGGCTCGAGGTGCCGGAGCCGTCAAGTCCAGTGATGACGACGAGTTTTCCAACCATGCTTAAACTCCTGTTGTGTGACCAGGGATCACGGGGAAGCTGAGTGCATCCCGAATAGTGATCCGCTCGATAGTTTCAGTTTTCAGGAAGAACCGTTCCTTGGATTGCCCCGCTTCGGTGGCTGTCATCGCCAGATCCAGTCGCTCGACCAGGATCGAAGGGGTGTCCTTGTAGGTGTTGCGTTCGCCACGTGCGCTGCTTGTCGAAGATGCTCCAAGCACCGGCGCAACCGCCAGGCGCCAAGCCTCGCCCTCTTCGGCAAGCTCACCGGTGAGGCCGAAGGCGCGTTCATGGTTTGGGGTCAACGGCAAGTCAGGCCGTGAGGCGATAGCTTTGTATTCGTGATATGCACGCCCCAGATTACAGATGTGCCCGGTGTCCACGCTGAGGTCTTTGTCAAAGAAGGCCGTGGACGGATAGTTGGCGAGCTGCAGGACGCGCACGTAGCTTTTGAGCACCTCGACAACCTGCTCACGGATGTATGCCGCTGCGCGTGGGTCGCGACAGGTCAGCTCATTGGCCTGCTCATAGAGTGCTGTGATGATGTGCTCTACATCAGCCCAGGTCACATTCTGCCCTGTGGACTTCGCCTGAATAAGCAGGTTCAGCAGGTACCGCTCACCGTCGATATAGCCTGCCCCTGGGCGCCCATCGGTTTTAGGGTAGAAGTACTTGGCAGTAACCCCGTCGGGCCGGCGCTCCGCATCAACAGCGAAATATTCACCGTCTTCGTTCTGCAGCCGGTGAAGCAGGGCGTCGCGACACTGAATCGATGGTGGTAGCGAGTTAGCCAAAGACAGGTTGGTTATCAGCGCCAGCATGTCATCCTGAATGACCTGCTCGTGGCCGTAGATCAACCAGCAAGGCTCGCCTGGTTGCGAGAGCTCGGTACCGTGGCTTTTTGCATCGGTAATGCTGGCGAAGTCGAGGGCATGATGTGGTGACTTCTGTACAACCAGGTAGGGCCCTGCACGAAGTACACGACGCCCCTGAATCTCAGATACTTCGACTTCTGCTCGCACCACCAGCGGACGGAAGCGCAATTCTACGCAGGCACCTTTGCGCCCCTTACGCTTGGAGAGGAACGTGCTGCGGTAGGTGTCGAGCATAACCGCGATGTCTTGCTCGAAGTCGTCGCGTGATGCTGCTCCCACACGCTCGGCAGCTTGTGTCCAACCGTAGGTGTACGGCGAGAAGGACAGACGTAGGCCCGCGATGCCTGACATGAGGTTGCTGCTGATGCGTTCGTGCATCGCCTGGATCGTTGGATTGAGTCGGCTGTAGCCTACCGTTGCGATACGTACCTGTGCGCCAAGGTCTTCATGGAGCCACTGCACAAGATCGTCCAGGTGCGGGTAGGCGGCAGGATCGTTGTCCAGGTAGCAGTAGATAACGCCAGGGCGATCATTGCGCTTGTTTCCGATCAACCCGTGTTTGGGCATAACGAATCCCGGCGTGAACAGGCCGGCGCCGTCGAGAGGTTTTGCGCACACTTCGCCCTCTTCACGAGCCCAGGCGAGGGCTACCGTCTTCATGGCGGCCACGAGGTTGGCCAGATCACGGCGACTCATGTTCCACAGCGTCGTGCCGGCGCTTTGACTACAAAAGCTGCAGCGATTGAGACAACCAATCTGTGTCTGGAAATGTCGCATGTTCTGCAGCGATTCACGGGGAAGCGCCAGCAGCTGATCTACAAGCTCTTGTCGGCGATGTTGGTCTTCAGCCGACACGTTGAGCAAGGTTCCTTCGCTTTGCAGGACAGCCAGGGGCGGTACAATGCGATCCAGACCAGATTCCAAAGGGTCGAAAGGCCTACAAACGGCGGATTCGGCGGTTACACAAACATCGCCCATGGCTTCTAAATTCCTTTGAAGAGGTTGAATGCTCATAATGACTATTAGTATCATATGGCTATGAGTGAAGCCATGTCAAACAACCCTCTCGAAATTCTGGATTCCATTCGCAACGGCGCCGTGGTGCGCCAGCGCCTGCAATGGATTGAGGATCGCCTGTGGTGGGTTGGTGAGCTAAACCGCTCTGACCTCGTTCTTAGATTCGGAATTTCTCCGCCTCAAGCGACGAACGATTTCTCGCTCTACCAGAAACTCGCCCCCGAAAATCTCAGGTATGACCCAAGGAAAAAGCTTTACGTGGCCGGTGACGGGTTCGTGCCGATGTTCCCTAAGGATCACGAGCTGTGGCTGAAGGGAAACGCCACAGAAGACTCGACCCTCAAGAGCGTTGACATGGTCGGTATAACCTCGCTCAAGCGTGGGATAGATCCGGCATTGGTACGAAGCATCTCCATGGCTGCGAGGAACCACATCCCGCTACGCATCGTGTACCAGTCAATGAAGGCGTCAAATCCAGAAGAGCGTGTGGTTAGCCCTCATGCCATTGTTGAGACTGAAGTGCGTTGGCATGTCCGGGCCTGGGATGAAAAGCGCCAGGCGTTTTTGGATTTGGTGCCTTCGCGGATCATCAAGGTCAGTCCAGAGCCGACTTCGACCTGGGTGCCGCAGGAGCTCGATGAAGAGTGGAACCGGACGGTAGAGATCATCCTCGTCCCTTCAGCAAAGCTTTCTGAAAGCCAGCGCCGTATTGCGGAGGGTGATTACCACATGACCAATGGCAGAAGGGTGCTGCAGGTGCGCGCGTGCATGGCGTACTACCAGCTCTCAGCGATGTACTTGGTCGACGCGGTGCGTTACCACGAAGGGCAGCCTGAAGAACGTGATTTTGGAATCGCAGTGGAAAACTGGAAAGCGCTCCAACCGTTGGTAATGGAGATGAACTAATGGCGTTGACTTGGTCGGACTTGGCGATGATTCAAGAGCGGATGACGGACTCAGCGAAGATTCCATCAGCCTCCATTTTGGGATCAGCGCCAGCCTCGATATGGATTGCTTCTGGGCTCGCGAAAATCTCTGCAGCTTATGGTGCATCTCTGATTGAGCAATCTGTTGGAGCTCCAAGTCAGTTGATGTCAGCCATGGACTACTGCCGGAAGCCGCTTCTTCGATCACTCCCGGTACTGATCTCAATGAAGGGGCGGCATGAGGATGCCGTTAGTGTGGCTCAATCCATCGTGAATCGAGGCTCGCCAGCTTCTGCCCTGATCACAGGCGATGTCCAGGGGCCTGCTGCGCAGCTGCTAAACGCCGGTGTTCAGACATCGTGCATGGTCTCAGCAAGCTATCCGGCTCGAGATAGCCGTTTTGTGAATTGCGGCTCGATCTTCATGCTTTCGGCGTTGGCCTACCAGCTGAATAGGCAGGCCTTTGGCGATGATGTGATTGGCGCGGTCGACAAAGACGATTTGGCGCACGCGTTCTCACGAGCGGCGGAAGGCTCCCATGCAATTTCCCAGGGCATCGCCTCGACGGAATGCTGGGATCGCAAACAGCTCATCATCCTTGGGCAGGGCCTCGGTTCTGAGCTGACATTGCCATGGCAATCGATCTTCGCAGAGGCCGGGATCCTGACCTCCACATGCCTGGATCTCAAGGACTACACCCACGGCGATCACCTTGCTGCCGTACGATCTAACAATGCCATCTACCTGGTAATTCAACAGCCAGGTACTGAAGACATGGTGCAGATTTTTAGATCTAGATTTGGCACGAGGTTTCCGGTGTTGGTAGCACGACTGGAATCATCAGGGCCGACGAGGTTTTGGGAGAGTTTATTCTACTGCTGCAACGTGGCTGATGCGCTGACTGACCTACTTGGTTATGGTGATGAGCGCCCACCCAAGGATCCAACTGTCCATAGCTGGAGGGGGTGGGGGCGTCTGTGTTGAGGGGATGTTTCTAAGGAGCGGCGTTTTTCAAGGTAGTTGTCGCGTCGACCATCCAACTATGCCGCTTCTTTCGCGTACTGCTGCTCCCGATCAGGGTTCAGCAGTACGGTACCTATCGGCTCCCAGTTTCGTGTAGGCCCTGACCATCGCCCTGGGCTAGCCTGCCGGGCCTGCATATACAGCTCATGCCGCTGAGCGAGAATCTGTTGATCCTGGCCTCGGTGCCGTTCTGCCGGCGTGACGAAATGGATCCGGCTATGCCGATGCTCGTGGTTGTACCAGCGTATGAAGTCGCGTACCCAGGCCCTCGCCCGCATCCAGGCTGGCAAATCCCGTCTGTGGCCATTGCGGGCAGTATTTCAGTGTCCTGAACAGCGCCTCCGAGTACGGATTGTCGTTGCTCACCCGCGGTCGACCACGCGATGGCGTGATGCCCAGGTCGTACATTTTGCTCAGCAAGGTCGTCGATTTCATCGGTGCACCGTTGTCCGAGTGCAATACCAGCGGTTCGCGCAAGCATTGCTCGCTGATCACGCTGCGTTGCAACAGCGCCGCAGCCTTTGCGCCATCTTCATCCTCGTGGACTTCCCAGCCGACGCCTTTGCGGCTGTAGATGTCCTCGATCAGGTACAGGTAGTAATGCTTTCCCCGCACCGGCGACGGTAGGTACGTGATGTCCCACGACCACACCTGATTCGGCGCGTGCGCCGCATGGGTGGTTGGAGTGGCATGACGACCAGGTCGCTGGCTGCGGCCTCGACGCTGTTGTTGCCCTGCCGCGCGCAGCACCCGATAAAACGTCGAAGCGGGCCATTTGCCGATCGACAACAACCTGGCAGAGCGGGCAATAAAGCCGTTTGTCATCGGGCGCAAGGCTTGGCTGTTCAGTGACACGCCCCAGGGAGCCACGGCCAGCGCGCAGATCTACAGCCTGGTCGAAACCGCTAAGGTCAACGGCCAGGAACCCTATACATGGCTGCGCCACGTACTTGAGCGACTGCCACATGCGTCGTCAGTAGCAGACTACGAAGCGCTGCTGCCGTGGAACTGCTCGCCGGAGATGCCACGGTAAACCTGGCCCCCATCTGGTGGTAGGTGGGGTTCATGGATCGTATACCTTCCTTTTCTCTTCCTCGCTTCCTGTTGCGAGTGCTCGTTCGACGTCCTCCTGAAGACCGGTGATATCTACAGCGGTCAGTCCTAGTTCGGAGAGTCGAGCCTGAAGAGCCTGCCAGTTGCCAGTTTCGATGACAGCTGCTGACGTCTGACTGAAATCAGAGCTCGCGTTCCCGTGCGCACCAGGTACCAATAACGGCGTTTATGTTTAATCGGGGGCCCCGAAACGACCTCCGCGACGCCCAGTCATGCGGTTTATGGCCACCATGTCCCATAGGACTGGGTGACCAGCCTGGGCGGCTGTGGCATGCTGCGTAGTACGACACCGGCCCGAGGTTTTCGACACCATGCGCGATGACCGCACCGCTCGCCTCCAGCAGCTGCTGAGCCGGGAGCCGGCCTTTCCAGGGCAGCGCCCTGGGCTGCTGGGCTGGCTGGGCCAGTTGCTCGATGCCCACCCCGGCGCCGATGGCTACGACCAGGTCGAGCGCCTGCTGCAGTTCTTTCGCAATCTCACTTGCGCTCTTGCCTTCAGCTTTCATGGCTTTGATCTGTGCCGCTCGATCCATCGTTTTTTGCTGACGATTCTGCTCATATTGAGCACGCTCCAGAACACCTGAAGCACGGCGTTTTTCACGTTGACGGACAGTGTCGCGCTCGGTAGCCAACGCCGGTGTAATGATCGTACGCAGCTGCTGTTGCTCGGCGTCTGTAATGCCGAAGATGTCGATCAGCGTCTGGTTTTTTGGCGTGTACAGCGCAGGCCATGCGCGACCGCCAAACTCAATCGTTTGTCCGGAAGCGTAAGCCAGAGCTCTGTTGCGCAGCGTGCCCATTTCGTCGATCGAGAACTTCCAGGATGGATCAAGCTGCTTGGCCAGCTCCTTTGCTTCAAAATGAAAAGTCGCAGGGTTTACTGCGCCGGATAGGATTTAAAAGTGTTCCAACTCGCCCTGCGGATTCCGCGACCATCCGGCCACTTATTCCATGAACATCCCGCCGTTGATTTCAATCGGCATGAGACTGCGATAGATTCCGTTTCAGGTTTGATTGCGGGCTCTCGTCATTCGTGTATCAAGCGCGACGTCCCTCAGCATCCTGTAGAACATTTTTTATCCTTGGGGTGAGCTACGCTAAAGGCCTGAGACCTCATTCGCCTTAAATAATTACAACTTTGATGTAGGAGAGTGGATATGGAAAATTTGGTGGTTCTCATCATATCGCCATTGCTGACCTTCATCGTGGCCTGGGTGATCGCCAGTTGGCGTGCCCAGCGCAACAACCAGCAGCTCCAGATTGAGCTGGAAGTGACACAGGCCGATCTGACGCGAGTTCAGGCAGAGTTGGCGGAACATCAGGCCACACTTGGCAGCCTGTCTGGAGAGAAAGCAGCACTGGATATTGCTTACGCACGATTGGAAACTGAACGGGATAGCGGTAAGGCACGGATTGACCGTCTTGAGGGTGATATTGTCACCCAGCAAGCTGAGATAGATCGCTTGCGACAATCCGAACAAGCGGCCAAAGAGACAAGTTCGAAAGCACAAGAAGCGGCCGTCAAGCTGCAAGACCAGTTAGCCAGTAATAGTACCGCCTTCAAAGAGCGCCTCGAAGAGAAGGATCAACGCATTTCAGGGCTGGATCAAAAGCAAGTCGCCGCAGAGTTGCAACAAACTAACACAGCGAAGCTGCTGTCCGAAAGTCGAGAGGCACTGAAGAAAGCCCAGACCCAGCTGGAAGAGAAACAGGTTGTTCAAGAGCGTTTTGAACGTGATTGGGTTGCCCAGAAAGCCGAACTCGAGACCCTGCGTCAGACAGAAAAGCAGGCTCGTGAGGTCGGAGCTACGGCACAGGAAGCCGCGAACAAGTTGAAAGAGCAAATTGTAGCTTACAGTACGACCTCCAAGGAGCGTATCGAAGAGAAGGATCAGCGCATCACGCAGCTTGATGAAAAGCTGGCAACCGCCGATGCGGCGCAAAAGCATACCGCTGCTCAACTGGCTGAGATCCGCGAGACACTAAAAAAGGCGCAGACGCAACTGGAAGAAAAGCAGGAGGCGTTAACCAACTACAAAACGTGGTGGGAGCAGTCCAAGATCGAATTGAAGACCACACAAGACCGATATGCGGAACTGGACAACTCCCATGGTCAACTTAAAATTTCCTTGGCTGAAAAGCAGCAACACTTTGACGCGCAGTTGAAGCTGCTGCAGGAGAATCGGGAGGAATTAACCAAGGAGTTCGAACGCCTCGCCAATGAGGTTCTGGAGCGCAAAGGCAAGGCGTTTAAAGAGCTGAACCAGGAGAGCATTACCAACTTGCTCAACCCACTTCATACTGAAATGAAAGGCTTTAAGGCGAAGGTGGAGGACATTCATGCTAAAGATGCGGAGCAGCGCATCGAGCTCAGAACCGAGCTGAAGAACCTACAAACGCTCAACAAGGAAATCACCGACCAAGCCGATAAGCTGACTACCGCCCTGCAAGGCCAGAAGAAGGTGCAGGGAAACTGGGGTGAGCTGATGCTGGAGAACGTACTGGACAATTCAGGCCTGCGACTCGGTATCGACTACAAACGGGAAGTCAGTTTCACCACTGAAGAGGGCCGACAACGTCCCGATGCGATCGTCTACCTGCCACAAAAACAGCATCTGATCATCGATGCCAAGACGTCGTTAATGTCCTACACCCAGTATGTAAACGCCGATAACGATTTGGAGCGCGTTCAAGCGTTGGAGGCCCATACGAAGGCGGTGAGTGACCGGGTCAATGAGTTGGCCGATCGAGATTATTTCAAGCTGCCTGGCCTGAACTCACCCGAGGTGGTGATTATGTTTATTCCGATCGAGTCCGCCTACGTCGAAGCCCTTAAGTACGACGAAACCCTGTTCCAGCGGGCTATCGAACGTAACGTGCTGGTCGCCACGCCCACCACGCTGTTGACCAGTCTTAACATCGTCCGCCAGCTGTGGCGCTTCGAAGATCAGAACAAGCACACAGCTGAACTGGCCAACCGAGCTGAGAAGTTTTACAACAAGCTCAATGGCTTCCTGACCAGCATGCAGGGGGTAGGCAACCAATTGAACAGAGCTCGTGAAAGTTACGACAAGGCCTTCGGTCAGTTGTACATCGGAAAAGGGAACCTGATCAAACAAGCTGCTGAGTTTAAAGACCTGGGTGTGTCTGTCCAGAAAGAGCTGCCGGCCGATCTTGTCGAACGTGCAAACTTAGAGCTAAGCAGTGCCGTCGCAGAACTCGAAGAGATTGAAGCAACAGTATTGATGGCCTCATCATGACTCTATCCGACCTAATAGCTCACACACCAGGATAAGGTGATAGGCATAGGAATGATCCAGTTTAAAAAATCGATGGTGGCCGCCTCCAAGCCAAGGTGAGCAGGCCTTCATTGGTTTTTGCATTACAGGCAAGGGCGCACTTCCCAGAATGCGGATAAAGGACGGTTGCTAGTTGCGGTTACGCGTGGTGGCTAAGTGGCCTATCCTACCTCTGGTGGCTGACGTCATTTAGGTACCAATATTTCCGTAGGGTGCCGTCCGATTATTCAATCAGCGGGCCCTGATCACCTCCGCCGCTCTCCCGCTCCAATCTGGGAGAGTTGCAATACCATTGCCAACGGAAGGAGTCTGCTCAATGTTCTTGGGAAGTCGCGAACAAATTTTGTCGGCAATCAAAAATCTCATTCAGGCCCCCGATGCCGATTACGGCGTGGCAGTCGCTTTCTGGGGTAATGGCTCAGAAGCTCTGATACCCCGCCAAGGAGCCGGCAGGCTGATTTGCAATCTGAGTCACCCTGGAACCAACCCTTATGCTGTAGAACGCATAATGGCGCAGCCTGGCATCCGCATGAGGCAATCTAGCCGACTGCATGCCAAGGTAGTTGTTTCCAATGCGGGCGCTATCGTGGGGTCAGCCAACTTCTCTGATGCTGCTCTCGGGTTCGAGGGGCAGGCATTGGGCTGGACTGAAGCCGGGGTGTTGCTCGACCCTGAGCGCGATGAGTACAAGCAAGTCTTGGACTGGTTCCGGAGCACTTGGGAAAAAGCGGCTGAGGTAGCAGAAACTGATTTGGCAACTGCCAAGGAAAACTGGAAAGCTAGAGGCCTGCCTGAGGCGCCCGTACCTCTTCCTAGTGTGAGCACAAGCGAGTCGAAGCCGGAAGTCACAATTCCCGAGCCGAGCGACCGAGCGCCTGAGCTATACGAGGAAGACATTTTTGAGAAGAAGCCTTTTTTGCGCACCTCCGCTAACCAGATGAGGATGGTCTCCGACACCCTTCAAGGCCTGTTCGATGAGTCTGTGCTAGGGATTGAGTGTGGATCCAGAGACACGAAACCAAAGGACAAGGAGCGATATGCTTCAGCTCATGCGGCCCACATCCTATGGACAGCGAGTGGACAGATCTCTTCTACAAACATCGCGGGAATCTCAGTTTTCAGAAATCCTGAGGACGTCGCCGCGCGATCCAGGGAGATGGGTACCTTCGACCTCGTGCTCTCATTCATAGAGCGGCTCGCGCATGACACCACGCTTCCAGTAAAACCATCGATCAGGTACTGGGCCAAGATTGCTCATAAACAGATAAGGCCACAGTAGCGGCTGGTAGCTCTGCCTGAAAACGGGGGAGGTGAAGAGGCTGTTAGCGCTGAAGCGATTTTATCCCAGATTGCTGATTTAGCTGACCCATGTGCAATTCTGAAATCCCGAGCACGGCCATAACTTACTGGCATTCGAATGGGCCAATGATTTTCGGCAGCTCTGATCAATGTCGCATCAGCGCCAACAAAGTCGTTCCTTCGTGCAACTCCCGGGTGCGCATCTGGCGGTGGGGCGGCCTCTACAGAGAAACACTAGATCAGTCATCCAGGTGCTGCGCCAGAGAGTTCACCAACTCCAGTGGAGTCCGGCTGTCGATCACCTTATAGATCAGATCCCGCTTACCGGGCGGTAGTTTCTTCACCACGCTTTTCGCAGAGGCCCTAATCGTCGAGCCTCAGGCTTGCGTTGCCCTCGGACGTCGAATCGCGTGCCGGTTTGCTATACCCAACAGATGACGCGCGTTTGCTGACAAATGCAGCCCAGGAGGGTATGGAACGCGTGTATCAGGAAGGCTTTCGTTACAGCAAAGCCGAGGTGCTGCTACTTGACCTCAGTAAGCGGAACGAGATCACCGGTGACCTATTCGCTGCTGCCCAGACCGCGACGAGCGAAAAGCTCATGGGAGTGCTTGATGCTGTGAATGGACGATGGGGTAGGGGGACGATGCGTTTGTCGAGCGTCCCGGTCGACCCGTAGTGGGGCATGCGACGGGAGATGATGAGTCAGAGCTTTACCACACGGATTGATGAATTATGGACGGTGTACTGTAAATGAAGACGCGATTGCTAGATTGGACAGAGCCGAAACGAGCACAGAAAAAAGCGGCTACTGAAGACCAGAGCCGCTGTACTGCTGAGCAGTAAGCTGGGCAAGCCCAGCAAGAGAGAGGGGGGGGGAATTGCCGCCCCACCCCAGGCGGTGACTAAGATCTACAGCAGGGGGAACCCCCTCCTTCCGATTAAAAGCGCTCCAGCGCCTGGAGCTTCGCCAGCTTGTCCAAGATCTTGGATTTGGCGCTGTCCAACACTATCGGATTGGTTTGAGTCGACAGCTCATCTCGGGGTTTTCTGCCGACGAAATAGCTGATGCGCTCTGCATTAGCGCCAGATGGGTGAGGGAGCCCATCAAGAATTTGTTCGGCTTTCAGCAGGCCTTTGGCCTGCAAATGCTGGAAGACCTCCGCCACCTTCGGCCCGAGCGGTACTTACAAACATTGCGGGCCCAAGACTCTGATCTCTTCCGCCAAGTGGGTTTCAACCTGGCGCCGCAAGCTGGAGCGACTGAGCATGGCTGGGCTGCCGCTGTAGTTCAGACCGTCTACAAAAACTGGATAGCGCAACGCCGAGGTGTAGTGCACCAGATGACGGTGCGTATCGAAGAGTCGAGCGCAGCTGTCGATGTCAAGCAGCGTGTGAACACCTATATGATCAAGCATGTTTTCGCATAGGCCCAGCAAAGCTGGCGGTTGCCTTGGCAGCTTCTCTGGCCTGCTCGATGGAGGCACCTTGCCCCTTCTGCTTTACCAGGCGGCGGATCACTGTGGGGGGCGATTTAACCTAATCGCCAATTACGCGTAGAGCGATGAGCGGGCTTAGGTGTTGTCTTTCTTTTCTTGCGCCCTCCTGAAGGCAAGGGCCATCGTCGTCTTGCCAGGAGGTGGCGGGGGGAGGCGGTTTGGCTGACGGCTGAGGGTGCTCGGGCGTTTGCTCGACTGCGCCGCGACGGTGGAATGGGCGCCGCTGGTTTGGGCTTTCTTCGCCTGAATCCGCTGACTCAGGTCACTTCGCGCATCCGCTAGCAGCAGGAAGGCGCTGAGGGTGATCGGCACCCCATGGGGCAGAAGGATCGACAGCTGCTGGCTGGTGTCGGGGTTGGCTTTAACCATGGCCAGGCTTTTCTCGGAAAATGCCTGAGTGTGTAAATGGTGTTCGACTAGCCGCTGGATGTAGAGGCAAATACGCTGGTGATCCAGGATTCCCGTGATCTTGAGAAAGTCCTTGTCGATGCCGATGATCGACTTGATAGCGAACGGCTGCCAGCCTGAACGTTGCCAAGCATAGCTGGCCGCTTCGGTGCTGGCGTTCGGGGCAGCATCGAGTTTTTCGGGGCGACTGGTGTTGTCTGTAGGCGGGTGGACGTCTTTGTCGATGCCAATGCTCGACTTGATACCGGAAGCCTGCCAGCCGGAAGGTTGCCGAGCATAGCTGGCCGCGCCGTTGCTGGCGCTCGGGGCAGAAGCGAGTTGTCCGGGGCGGCTGGCGTTGTCTGTACACGGGTGCTTGGGCCAAGGCGGGCCAAGCTCGTCGAAGAAGACCCGGCCACCACTGGGCGATTGGTAAAAAAATACCGCCGTGCCGCACACGGGGCAGCTGGCATTGGGATTGACGTAGCTGTCGTATGTGCTCGTCAGCGCACGTGGCCACCAGTTTTGCGTAGCGGGCATGAAATTGAAAAAGGGTGAACGCCCTGAATACCCCGAATACCCCGAATGCCCCGAATGCCCCGAATGCCCCGAATGCCCCGAGTGTCCTTCCCCGCCCCAGCCGCAGGTACAATTTTTGGGGTGATTCCATGCGTTGCACATAAACACCTCGTTGTGGCCGTGGTGGCTAAACGCCTTATCTTTCAGTACGTCTCAGCGTAGCAGCCCGTTGCGTGTTATTTGGTGTTCAGATCCGATAGGTGATGGGGGGAGATGACGCTCACTCAGAAAATCCGGAACGCTGTGGCTCACCTGATCTCGATCCGTGAGCACCAGGCCTATAGCTCGAAGGCTTACCTACATCAACAAGGCTGTGCGATGTGATCACTGCCCACCAGACCCCGAGCCTGCCTAGATCGGAGCCCCAATCCGCGCACAGATCCTGGCCCCAGTACCCTGGCAGGACATTCAGGGCCTACTTGCCTGAGTAGGCCTGATCGTGAAGGAACACGATAGCTGAGGCCGTCAGGTTCATCGCATACCTAGCGATATGCTCAGGCACTACCTTCGCGTTTTCTCCTGCGCCATGGGCTGAGCTCAGCTTGTTGCGAAGCGTGCCCACAACCATCAGCGGTGTCTCCCAAAAGCCCTCCATCTGTGTCTGAGCCATGATGGTTCTCAAAAGCTTTGCAGTGCTATCGCCCTCGCTGTAGCCGAAACGCTTCTGGCCGCAGATCACTTTCATGACGCTCTCATAACTGGCGTTGCACTTGGTGACACAGTCACCGAATTTCCGATGCCTGTAGTCTTCAAGCGCGGCCATGAACTCGGTGTTGGCATAGCGAAATGCGGGTTGCCGGAGCAACTGAAGTGCCGGCTCAATTGCCGTTTCATGGATCACCTGACTGTCTTTGAGGATCACCTTCGATTCCTCAAGAAGCCTTATTGTCTGGCTACTGCGGAAATCTTCGCCCTGCCAAGGCTCCCAGACCTGTTTGGTGACAAAGGCAGGTCATCGATGCTTAAGAACTCGTTCAATCGAGTCACGACGTCCACTTGCCGCCCGCCCAGGCACATATGTGCGTCTGCCTGCAGGATGTACTCCACTGCATCGAGAAAGTGGGCATCGCTGCACGTGGTTAGGAACTGCAGGGTATCTTCATGTGGAGATAATCCCTGCCGTTGACTCAATGAGACCCGGCCTACCAAGTAGGTCAATTTTCCATGGAGATGCTCAAGGGTTACAAATAGACCCCCGCCACCCGCATCACGTAGCAGCATGAGCGTCCGTTGCCTGAAGCCTGGGGTCAGCGGCTTTCTGACTGCTGCCTGGTTTTCCTTCCTGCGGGAAAAAATGTTGAAAATATTCCCTATCACATCATCTTCCTGCTGCTAGTTATCTAAGGAACGTATTTCTCGCCCGGTAGCCGTGCCTCCCAGGCAATTAGTCAACGGGTGCAGCACCATCCATCGACCGCCGTTACGCGATCGACTGAACTCCCCGTCCACCTAGCACTTATCACTGCGGTCACTTCACGATAAGCGTCTCTTTTCCTGTCTCAGGGTCACGAGACCACTTAATGTCGCAAGGGTCATCATTCCCAACCTGGCGAAATAACGAAATCACCTCATCGATACTGATGAAGTACAGGCATTTATCCTTGTCGAGATCTGAGCTGAAGAATGCCCCATCCAGTCCGCGCCCCTCAGACATACATGGCGCGAAAACGAAGCTATGAATGATCCGCCCGCAAACAAACATAACGTCTCGCCCCTCCTGACTGGCCTTGGAGAGGTCGTAGAGCTCATCTAGGCGGTGGTTGTTACGCCATGTCACGCGCTTCAGGTTTGGATGCTTATGAAGTGCGATAGAACGGTGGCGGGTCTTGTCGGTGATCTTGACAGGGGCCTCTAGGAGCTTCCTGACGGAATAGAAGCCAATAAAGATGTCGCGTTCCACCTGGGCAAGTTCTTCATCAGACAGGGCACTGGCCGTTTTGAGGTGCTCAAGACGATCTGCCATCTTTAGCAGCGGTTGTTTCCAGTACCAGCTCTGCCAGATCATCTTGTGAGCCTCTGAAGTCACTTCGATTTCTTGATCAAATAGCTGCTGACCGAGGCGCACAGGCCAACTACGAGCTCTGCGTCTTCGAAAGACGGCTCACGCCCTTCCTGGATGTGCCGCCCGAACTCCGAGGCATACGCCCAGGTTTTGATGACAGCCTGATCCAATGGCGCTGGAATCAGTGTTCGGGAATCATTCATGATCTTCCCGAGGGTCGCTTGTTGGTCGCCAGTGACCTGCCGAGCGACGCACTCCAGCGACGCCATGGCATGCTGTATCGCCCCCGTCGGGTCTGGAGACGGTCGGCGTGAAAGATCAGCAATCGCCTGGTGCAATTCCTTGCTGGCCGTGACGTGCCCATGTTGATGCTCAGTTTCTTTCGCCGAGGTCAAAACCTGTTCAAAGGATTCAGAGCCACGGATTTCGATGCGACCATCCAGCAGCTTCCACCCTATGCCGTGCTCAATGAAGAACTCGTTCAGCTCAGTAGTGAAGTGCTCGTACACGCCAGAGTCATAGTTACGGTTGCCGAGGTAATCATCGAGCCGCTCAATGACGTCATACACCTTGAACCACTTGCACTGCTCAAGCCGCTGAACGTTTTCCTCGTGGATATTGGGCCTCTCACTCCAGTTCTGCTTGTCGGGCAAGACCTTCAATGTCTGGCAGATGATTTGGCGCAGATCTGATGGCTTGAGACCACATTCGTAGCTCAATTGAATCAGATACTCCTGCAGCGCTTGCGGTGCGTCTTCCCGGACAGTGATTTCGGCTTTATCGACCTGCGAGAAACCGTTACGCCGTGAAAATGAGTCTTTCATCCTTATCCTCCGCCTCACCTAGTCCGCTGGCAAATCGCCATAGCGATCTGGCTCGATAATGCCTGACATTCCGGGCTTGGGATAGGTAACGGGAATCTATGCTTGACCTGGCCTGAAGACTACGCACTCAACCGCAGCGGTCGATTCAAGCCACGACCTTTGAGGGGCGGCCTCAGTTCTTGCCCGAGCTACCAGTGAAGGGTGTCGTCAATTTCGCCACGGTCATCCACGACTGGCAGCTATCGATCAGACGCCGTCGTTCAGCGCGGTTACAAAAGGAGGGACGATTTAGTTGTCCATTCAGTTGGCCTTACTGCGATACCAGACGACAGTATGCTCATCACCAGCTTGGGATTTTCGTATTTCGAACTGCTGCGATTCGTGCAGGACATGCCTCCAACTGCTGCAACCGTAGCGCTTGGGTGTCTGCTCTGAATCAGTACTACCAATCCAGCGGATGGCTGCATTCAGTCGAGTCCAGCCATCTTCGGCAAGCTTGGTTTCTGCTTCCCGTAAACAGCGGCCTATCCCACTGTCAGGCCAACTGACTGAACCATCCGCGTGGATGCCGTCGAGCACATCTGAAAATGCTTGGCTCTGTACAATCGAAGCCATTTCAGTTCGTGCCTTATCCATGGCTTTGGCCCAGCATTGCAGATTGAGGTAATGCCGATTGATAGCCTCGTAGCTTTCCTCCAGAAAGCCATCCGCTGCCTGGCAGCCTGATTCAGACCAGAGATCGAAACGCTCAAGAAAGTGGTGAACCAGTTCATTGCGCAAGTCGACCAACTCCTTGAGGGTGGCCTTCGTTGCCTCATAGTACTCGGCTGGCATTTCCATCTGGCATCGATAGCTGAACCAGGTCTGCACATTGGCATCGCTTTCCGTCTGTGATTTTTCCTCATTTGGAAGCGACGAGGTCAGAAAGCTTTCGATCAGCATCCCGACCAACGTGCCCATGGTCTTCTTCTGGGTGTGTGTGATCTTCTGCTCCCGGATGGTCTGCAACTGATCTGCAGGGCCACTCAACTCACCATGCGCGACCATGGCTTTCAGCTGCCGTTCGTATTGTTGCAAGCGCAACAGGCAGCGTCCGAGCTTGCGCTGCACGATATGCTGAAGCTCAGATACATCATCAGAGGGGATGGTAGTGATTTCACTCATGAATAATGCTCAGGCATTGTGGTAGAGCAGGAGTGACTCACTGCAATAGACTTGCCCTGCGAGGATAGCTGGCAATGCGTAAACCGGACGCTGTCCAAGCTCAGTGTAGGTTGAACATTTTCAACAGAATCGGTGGATAGCTGCATCGTCGTGCTCCGATCTTAGGGGAAGAAGAACGAAGTGTAGGTGCCAATCACGCATGCCACCCAAAGGCCTCATGCAGGCAGGATTGCAAACGATTGGCCATGGCTGAAAATGGTGGAGCAACATTCGTTACCCTGGATGAGCTTCTCGACGGATGAAGGCTATACCGAGGCAAACAAAACAGCCCTTGATGGTATAGGATGTCAGTCTGTTTCCTACTAATCGTATTGAGGATTACCTATGTCTCGTCTGGCAGAGTTCCGTCAACTTGAGCAGCAATTGGCTGCCCAGCTGGCTGAGCTGGAAGCATTGAAGGGTAGCTCTGAGCTGCAGCAAGAAATCGCTTTTGAGACCAAACTGCGTGACCTGCTGGCCGAGTACGGCTTCAATCTGCGTCACGTCATCAACGTCCTGGATCCGCAAGCAAACCGTCGTGCCTCTGCTCCTGCAGCAGTTGAAAAGGCCCCGCGCCGCGCCCGCCAAGTGAAGCAGTACAAGAACCCGCATAACGGCGAAATCATTGAGACCAAAGGCGGCAATCACAAGCTGCTGAAGGAATGGAAAGCCCAGTACGGCGCCGATGTAGTGGAAGGCTGGCTCGCCCAGTGACGCGCTCCACCTGTAGTTTGCTAAAGCCCCCTAATGGGGGCTTTCTCAATGGGCGTGATGCACCGCGATACCGCGAAGGGCTAGAGGGAGAGTTTCCAGGAAGCACCTGTCGCCAGCTTGTTCTACTTGTGACACGGCAATGAAAGCCTTCAGTTAGTCGGATAGTTCATCGCTGATCCTGCATCATTCTTGAAGGGTGATGGTTGGCTGCAGCGCCGCTACAGGATGTTGAAGCGATACTGCAATGACATTGGGCGAATCTATTTGGTGTTGATGTCATCGCTGTAATGTGTGGCTGAAATTTTTCGAATCGAATCTCCTCAGGACTAATGTGTCCCTTCAAATTCGTAATGAGAAGGTCGGTGGGGGATTCCTCTTACCGGCATAAATGAAGTCAAGGCATCGCAGCGATGCGGCCTTTTTCATTGGTCTGGGGGCGGGGGTTACGTTTCAGGCGAAACGGCGATGATTTCGACTAACTCAATCTTGCCAGCGCAAACTCGGCGGTTCGCTTGTCTACACTGCCCTTAACAATAGGAGCCAGCCCCATGAAAATCGAACAGCGGGAAACCGCGCCCGTGCTAGCCGCCTACCGTTCTCCCAACTTCAACGATCATGCAGAACGGCGCCCGCTCTTGCGTTTCCATGTGGTGCTCGACAATGGGGAGCCCGCGTGCGGCATGGCGGGCGGCTTGTATGGGGAGATTTGGGTAGCAGCCTACCGTCCGGAGCCGGCCGAGCTGGTGCCCGTGGGTGTGCGCTGCCAGAGATCAGGCTGCAAGGAGCGATGGCCGGCACCCATGGCAGAGGCCAAGGGAAACGAATGATAGCGGTCATGGGGTTGATG
Organism: Pseudomonas sp. s4; assembly: GCF_046764235.1. Taxonomy (NCBI): domain Bacteria; kingdom Pseudomonadati; phylum Pseudomonadota; class Gammaproteobacteria; order Pseudomonadales; family Pseudomonadaceae; genus Pseudomonas; species Pseudomonas sp. s4. The sequence continues at coordinate 3,017,157 of NZ_CP177209.1, forward strand.
TCCTTGTGGACGGAGCACCTGACGAAGCCGTGGCATTTTCGAGAGGGGCGTTCTGGTCGTGAAGAGGGATTTGAGCAAAATGCTACTTCCGGATCATCCCATAAAGAGCATCCAGCATTGCCTGTTCTGATTGCGATCAGGCACCGCTTGCATTTGCACTTTTCCAGATATCATTTCGACTCCCAATCAGTCTCAGCACTGTATCGGCTAGCTTCAAGGGGCCCGTTTACGGCCTTACGCTCGCCGCTACTAAATCCGAGATTCCTTGCCGCACCGCATCAATGTTGTCATCAAGGGTTGCCAAGGCTCCGTTTACATTCCCAACCACGCTGTTGGTTCCTCTATCACCAACCCATTTGGCTAGCTCTTCGACTGCGGCGCGCAACGCGTCCTGGTTGTGGCTAAGGCGTTCAAGCACTTCAGCGGCTGTCCGTAGCTCTTTCATGATTAGCGTGTCCTTGTGAGGTGTGCAGCAGACGTTGTATCACGGCTTCCTATCTATAGCAGGGTGAGATAACCGGGGTTGGGTGGCATGCCCAGACTCCCTGTCAATTGAACAACTCTTTACCAGCTTCCTCCGCATCTGCTTAGCCCCGGTAGATATCGCTGCAGAAGCCGGCTGTTCTGTGGTGGGTGGAGCGCTTAAGGAGCGCACGTCAAGGCAGGTGACCAGCCTAAAATGCCATGTACGGTTCACGAGCGAACGTTGGGCCTCCTTCGACTTCTGCCTCTCGCCACCCTTTCATCGATATACCATACCAGCTTAGACTTAGGTGGCTGTGGCAATAGGCCATCTATCGAGAATCTAGCGTACCTATACGGTTCTGGACTCAATTACCAACGCTGAAAATCTAAGGAAGGAAGAATCATGAAGGAAGTCGTTGCTGCGTTAATGCTCGCATCAGGCTTCATGCCTGCGGCTCAGGCGAATGAAAACTTTGACCTGCAATGCACGCTCGATAGTGGGGATGTAATGACCCTCAGTCATGTCAATGATACTGCATACATTGAATTTTTAGCGCCAGATGACGACCCTGATGAAGGTGGAAGCGTGATAAAGCTGAACGCTCCTGCTGGAGGGGTGCAGATTTTTCTGAATCGCAGTCCTCAGGGGGTGGAGTCTTTCGTTCTACGCGGAACCGATGAAGATATCGAAGGGGCTGTTGCGGTCGGGTACGAAAAGGATACTGGGAAACAGAAGGCCTACTTTACTCAGATGAATTCTCTCGGCACGGAGACGGGACATTATGACTGCAAGTCGGAAACCATTAGAGCCTCAAACGTCCTAACGTCAGCAGGGCTCGTAGGTCTGAGCGTCCCTTCACCCGATATGCAAGGAGCTCCTTCAGTTGCAGCGTCTCAGTCAAAGACAGCTCCCGTGAAGGTGGATGTCGGCGATTATCTTTTCCAGTATGGCACTGTCAGGACTCCCTATCGCACCGTGAATATCGTGGGCGTCTCGGAGGGATTGGTAATCAACAGTGTTGTAGTAAACCGTAATCAGTGCTCTGAGTCGATGGGCAATCCGAAGAAACCGATTAGCTTGCCCTTTGGGAAAACGATCACTTACAAGTACAACATTGAATATCGCCGTTGTGATGTCGTAGAGGTTGCGATTAATACGAACCAAGGTGAGTGGGTGTGGCATCCTCAATAGCGCCTCTACGGTACCTACTGAAACTGAAGCCCAGTTAGGCTGTGAATGAAGTAATTCATTTCAGCCCTGCTTGATGGGGAATTGACAAGACGTCCAGACTGCACAAGATCTAAGGAGTGATTTGGTTTCTCGGTGATGTTCACGGGGCTTTGATCATGTGATCCGGCTGGTGACGCTCCATCCTCCCGAGGCTATGGTCTTCCTCGGTGACCTCGAGTGCAGTTTGCCCTTGGACATGATCCTGCGACCGATTCTTGACATCACTGAGGTATGGTTCATCCACGGTAACCATGGCACTGACAGGCTGGCCTACTGGCATAACCTTCATGGCAACAGTCTCGCTGAGCGCAGCTTGCATGGCCGGGTTATAGAGATTGCTGGTCATCGCATGGCGGCTCGGGGGCACATTTGAAGCTCAAGTTTGGCTACCCGGTAGCCCTGCTACGGCATTCAGAATTACCAGGAGTTCCTCAGGCGCCAGGCTCTCAGGCCGTAGTATGCAGACATCATCTCGACGAAAAAGCAGCGCGCCCTTTCAGCGATCTACCCAAACGATTACTTCTCGAATGGCCAAGACTGGGGTTCGAAGCTTATGGCGTTGCGTTCAGGTCATCATGGCCGTGAATGAGCAGGCCATCAACTGAGGCCTGGGTCGTACAGGGTGATGTTAATCAACGGCACTACGCGGTAACCCGTGCTCATCCCTCCAGCTTCCTGATGAGGCCGCCAAACTGTTGAGCCGGCTCAACATATCGAAGCGCCGATTTCATGTCGCTCCACCCGACGTATTCCATCAGAGTCTTGATATCCCAGCCTGAGCTTGCTGCCCACGTGGCAAATCCGCGCCTGATCGAATGGGCGCTATAGATTTGGGATGGGAGGCCGCATCGCGCCAAAGTGTCGCGAAGGAGTGGGATCAGGCTATGAGCAGCAAGCGGTCGATCACTGATGTTTCCCCAGCGATCAATTCCACGAAACACACCACCGCGGGTGAGGCCAGCAGCCTCGATCCAGTTGAGGTAGGCCTCTACAGGGCACAGCTTACTCAGCGATGGCGTTTTGTACTCACGACCGATGTTCTGCCGGTCTCCTTTGCTTGATCCGAGATAGAACCTGATGCCGACATAGCGCTCGGCATGCGTGTTTTCGATCGTCAGCCTAGACAGCTCATCTCCGCGAAAGCCCCTCCAGAAACCGATAGTGAGAAGGGCGATATCCCTAGTTGCTTTCATGGCGGCGCCCATGTTTCCAGCGGCTCTCGCCTGGACAATCTCTCCTTCGAGATGGGCTACAGCCTTTTCGAGATGCAGCAACGCTAGTGGGGCTGCCTGCTTCTGCTGAGTCGGGTGTAGTGCCCGGATGCCTTTCAGCAACTGCCTGACCTTGGGGGCTTTCGTGGGGTCGGGGAATCCATTGCTTTGGTGCCAGTTCGCGAGCGCAGCCAGGCGCTGTTTGAGCGTGCTGAGCGCCAGCTGGTCAGCGTACTCAGCGATGTACCGCACTACTGACTCTGTAGTGGTGGGCAGGTATCCACCCCAGGTTACTTCGAAATGGGTGAGGGCAGCCGCATAGCTCTTCGAGGTGTTCTCCCGAACGCTTGCCTCCAGGTACCGATCTGCCTTGCTGACCACGCTCATTCCTCGTTTCGAGCCTCAAGTGGCTCTGCTGTCCCGTTTGTACCGTCTTTCAGGCCATTTTACCCTCGTTCGCAGGCTTGGCAAGCCATAACTCTTGATTATGTCTTGCCAGAAAATTGCCATTTCTATTCGATTTTACGTGCTAAAATGGCACGTAATTACATGAAACGTAAAACAGTACGAAATCGTAGGAGCTGAAATGGCTAGAGGTGGCATTAACCTGGTACTGGTACGCAAAGCGCGCGACGCTCTGCTTTCCAGAGGGCAAAACCCTAGCATTGACGCAATTCGCATCGAATTGGGAAATACCGGATCTAAGACGACAATTCAGCGATATTTGAAGGAAATCGAGTCGCATCACCCGCGCCCTTCTGCTTCCCCATCGCGCCTAAGTGATGAACTTACGGAACTGGTCGGCAAGATGCTCGAGCGACTGCTGGAGGAGGGAAATGAAGCGCTAGCGCATGAGCGGGCTGCATTCGAGCTTGAGCGGAAAACCATGAAGGCCGAGAGCAGTACACTTCAAGGTCACCTGGAACAGGCCCAGCGGGAGATCATCAAGCTGCGGTCAGCACTGCAGACTCAGGACGAGGAACTCAAGACCGCTCACTCCAGCCTTCAAGCCGAGATCACTCGTAACGCCTGGATCAGCCAGAGCTGTAGCGACCTTGAGGTTCGACTCCAAGAGAGGGACGCCCAAATTCAATCCCTCGAGGAAAAGCATAAGCATGCCAGGGAAGCGCTTGAGCACTACCGTGTATCGGTGAAAGAGCAGCGCGACCAAGATTTGAACCGTCACGAATCCCAGATCTACCAGATGCAACAAGAGGTAACCCTTCTCCTGCAGACGCTCATGGTTAAGCAGGAGGAAGCCACCCGCATGATCCGCGACAACGAACGCTTGATCGCCGAGAACCGCCAGCACGCCAAGGAAGCTAACCAGCATCGCGATGCTATCGAACATCTGAGGGGCGACCTGGGCATCGCGAATGCAGCGACTGCGCGCGCGGAAGGCGCGAAAGAGCTGCTCTCCCAGCAACTGGAAGCTAAGACTAAGGAGGCTGTAGACGCTCAGTCCGAGGCCGCGACAGGGAAACTGCGGGAAGCTGAGTTGATCCAGCAGCTTGCCAGTGCACAAGCCGACCTCGAAAGGATGGGCGACAAATCCTAGGAGAGGAGGCCACGGGCATTCGCATCGTCCTGCCCGTCCTCGCTAAGAAGCCGCGCTGTTAAGACTGCAGCCTGGAGATCAAGATGACTCGAGGCAAACGACTTCATCAGGAGCGAGCGGGGAAGGGCCCAATCCCATTTCTCTCGGATCATGTTTTCGACGTTTTCCAATATGGACTCTACATCTGAGATGTCCATTTGGCCGACCATGCGCAACGCTCTCAACGTATCCTCCCCACTGAATGCTACTTCCAGGAAGAGCCCGGTGTTTTCACACTGAATGCCCACATGCCTGAGCAACAAGGCCAGCGCATCGTTGGTATAGTCCCCTCGCCAGGTCGCAACGTGGCTTACGCTGGCAGAGCCAACAATCGCCGCGGCACTCAAGCCGAGGGCACGGAAGTTACTCCGAGCTTCCTCCAGTAGGGCTTGAGCGTGTTTGTCCAGGAAGGGACAAGGGGTGGTGTCCATCAGTACGTTTCGCATTTCAAGCCTGACGCGATCATCCACCTGCGCGCCTAGCCCATCAAACTGAGGGGGCTCGCCGCCCCGCGCCGGCGTGACCACGATCACCTTCGCTTCAAGATCGACGTCCTGAACCTGCCAGCGTCGGCCACCGAAAATGATACGTTGCCCCTTGGTCAGGGGTTTGCTGACGGGCAGCGAGCCAAGTGGTTTGCCATCCCGGAGCAAACGAAACTCTTCATCGCTCGTGAAGGCGGTGTAGAACTCATAGTGGTTGATCAACCGCTCCCCGAGTTCGCCTGGCAGCAGAAGTCCTGAGCTGTCCTGGACGATCAATTCTTTCTCACCCATACCTTTGAGCAAAGACAGGAAATCGGGCTTGGTGACGCTAGCAAAACTGCCACTTGCTATGAGATTTCCCCATAATTGCGCCGCCGAGGCACCGCCGAGCTGAGCAATCGACGACAAGCACTGCTGCACCAGTGTCGAGGCGTGTAGGCCTTCCGACCGTGGCGGTTCAAACCACCCATTGATCAGCAAGCGGATCATGGCGACCGTTTGGACAAGGCCCTCACGTAACTGATCGGAGAGATCAGACTGATCCGTTAAGGGGCGCTCGCGGCAGTACGCCCTCAGCATCGCGGGCTCACCAGGTCGACGCCCTGAGCGGCCAAGCCTTTGCCTCAGGCTCGCCACGGAGGGTGGACAGCCGATCTGTGCGACCGTCCTGATGTTGCCAATGTCTATACCCAGCTCCAGGGTCGTAGTGCATACGGCTGAAGCTGGAGGATCTCCCGCTTTCAACGCCCGTTCGGCATCCTGGCGCAGTTCCTTGGACAAGCTACCGTGGTGCGGCCAGAACTCGTTTGGAACTCCATCGTTCTCGCACAGTGATCGCAGACGGTCGGCAAACCATTCAACCTCTTGGCGCCTGTTGGGGAAGATCAGATTGTTGTGCCCCCTCAACACCTTGTACAGGTGGCCAGCAATTGCCACTTTGGTACCAGAGGTATCCTCCTGCTCGGCGTCTTCATCTGTTGACGCTTTCCCGGGGTATTCTGCCACCACCTGTTGCATCGGCTGTTCGATGTAGCCGCGTACTTGCACCTGGAGCTCCTGGCCAGAGGATTTCGACTCGATGACGGTAATGTCATCGGGGCGAACTGGCCTCAGGAATTTTCGGGCCAGCGACATCTCCCCAAGCGTCGCGGATAGCCCTACACGAGGCAGGGCCCTACCTACGACGATCTCAACCCGTTGCATGAGCGATTGCAGTTGTTTACCGCGCTCACTGCCAATGAAGGCATGGAGCTCATCGACGACGATGTAGCGCAGGTTCTGAAAAGCTCCAGGCAAACTCGAGCCTCTGTTCACGAACAGCGCCTCGAGCGACTCCGGAGTGATCAGCAAGATGCCTTCGGGCGATTTCAGGAACCGTTGTTTCTTACTTGCTGCCACATCACCATGCCAAGCAACGACGGGCAGCCCTAGCCGCTCGCACAGCCGACTGAGTCTGTCCCACTGGTCGTTGATCAGTGCCTTGAGCGGGCTGATATACAGCACCGCGCCGGCGGGTTCGCTGTCGTTGAGCAGGTTGGTCAGGATGGGGAGGAATGCAGCCTCTGTTTTACCCGCGGCGGTAGACGCTGCAATGATTACGTCGCGATCAGCACCCACCAAGGCCGGTACCGCCCACTCTTGGGCATCACGTAACGACGTCCACCCCTGTGACCAGATCCATTGCTGAACCTCGGGGTGTAGACGTTCGAACGAAGAGGAGTCAGAGCTTGAAGCTGGCGAGCTCATCGTCGGCCTCGACTTCAAGATCTTGCTGCCCACCCTCATCCCTAGACAGCTCCACGGCGCCCAGCAAAGTTCGCCAATCTGCTGTAGGGTTTTGCTCGATGACCGCGAGCAGGTTGATGAAAGCGGTAATGGTCGTGCGTGGTGTCCGGAAATATGCCTCGCCCAAGCGCTGGTTGCAGTGCGCCATGAACGCGGGGATGGCTTCGTCCGGCAGCAAGAACTTCTCAGGTACGCCGAAGGCATAGACATTGCGTAGCTTCTGCAGCAGCACGTAGAAGTCTTCAGGGGTCAGGCTGCTGAGCCGAATGACAGGCCCAGAAAGGTCGACCAGCCCAGACTTCGCAAAGCTGTTTTCCGCGAGGCGCGACTGCAGGGCAGGGTAGCTGTAGAGCCCGCGACGAGTGTCCATCAGAAACTCTGGTGTGCCGCCCAGGACAAAGCCCAGGCCTTCAGCCGAGCCCTGCAACGAATCGTTGAGGATGCGCAGGATTTGTTCGTAGTTGGCGTTCCGGGCCTGGGTATTTGCCAGTTTGTATAGGTTGACTAACTCATCCAGGCACACCATCAGTCCGCCGAAGCCAGCGAGGCGCACGAACCGTGACAGCAATTTCAATTGATCGTAAACGGAGGCATCGTCGACGATCGTACGCACGCCTAGTGCAGCGCGGGCGTCGGTCTTGGTGGAAAATTCCCCGCGCAGCCACCGGATGGCATCAGCCTTAAGCTGCTCATTCCCTTCCTCGAAACCGCGGCAGTAGGCGGCAATGACGTCGGCGAAGTCATAGCCGTTGACCATCTCGGTGAGCTCCGACAGGTACTCACGAATGACAACCTCGCCCTCGACACCTTTGGCCTTGGCTTCCGTTTTAGCCTGGGAGATGAATTTCTCGACGATACCCTGGAGCGCGCCGCCATCGGGTTTGGTACGCGTGGCCATGTTTTTGGCCAGCTCGGAGTAAAGGGAGCGCGCCTGGCCACCGGAAGCATGAAGACGACGGTCAGGGTTCAAATCGGCGTGCATGGTGACGAGCTTGCGCTCCATGGCGATGCCGCGCACCAGGTTGAGGAAGAAGGTTTTACCCGCACCGTACTCGCCAACGACGACGCGGAATGCGGAACCGCCATCTGCGAGACGATCCACATCCTTGAGCAGCGAGTCGAGCTCACCCGCCCGACCTACCTGGATCAGGTGCTGCCCAACACGGGGCACTACGCCTGCGCGCAGCGATTGAATGACCGCGTCGCGATCCTTGGCTCGTATCTTACTCATAGGGCTAATTCATCCAGAATGTCGGGGTTGATCTCTATGGGGTCGTCGCCTTCAGTCACGGGCATGTCGAACAGCTCAAACGCTGTGTCGTTGATCCGTTCAAGAGCGCCATCCAACATCAGTTCCATATCACTGGCTGCGTCTTCCAGATCAGCGCGGCTCCATTCAGTCCTAGAAACCAACAAACGGAGGAACGCAGAATGCTCAACGTCCAAACCATGTACGGTAGCAAGCTGTTCGGCGGTACTGCCTTCCTGTTCTTGGGGGGCTTCTTGTCCCGAGGCATTAGGTGTTTCAGCAGGCGATTCTTCATTGAAGACGCTGGCCAGAAGCGCCGACACCTCTGCTGTTTCTTGTTGCAGACGAGCGACCTTGTCCATGTCCAGGGCAAAGCCTGTACTACTGCTTTCTGAAGACGGTGCCATAGTGGCCGACGCGGCAGTTGCAGTCATTGCCTCCACGACCTGGGAAGGGCGAACGGCTGCACTATGGAGGTCGCTGTAGACGAACTGCGGATCGAGAGCGAGCGATTTGTACACGCGCTCAAGCAGCTTCACCTCCTGCGGTGTCACCTCACCATCTGCTTGCGCCAGGTGGGCCAGGAAACTGGCAATTCTTCGTTTGGCCTCAAGGGGCAGCGGCTCAAGTTTCTTCTTGAGGCTTGCCAGCGTGGGCGGCTGCTTCAATTGAATCTGGAGATGCGCCTTCAAGCGTTTGCGATGCGCGACGCAGAGGTGATCCCATGAGTCAATGTGGCCTGACAGCAGATTCACCTCCTCAAGCGAGGTGTCACCGTCTGCCGCAGCTACTGCACTGGCCAGATCTAAGGTCACTGCTGCAGCGCTGTAAGCATCTGTAGAGCGAAGAGTGCCTTCGTCAGAGTCCGCGGCGAACAGCGCGATGGTGTCTTCTGCCTTGGGCGTACGGCTGCCAGAAAGGACATCGGGCTCCAATCCAATTCGCTTGCTTTCCAAGGCCCGGGCGAGTGCGACGACTTTGTCGCGGGAGAGCGCGCCGGCTGATTTGAATCGGCCTGCCAGCTCACCGAAACTCATGCAGATGGTTTCGCCCCCGACGCGTTGCTCCAACTGTTCAAGTTCTGCTTTTGCTTCAGCGGGCCAGAGTTCTGTTGGCAACTGCAGGATGGCTTCCAGGCTATTTTCCGCGTCCGGATTGCGCCCCAGATACCGACTGAACGCGTCGAGTACGACGGTGCATTCCTCGACAATGACCTGCAGCTTGTTGCGCGTTCCTGAGGTTGCCGCAACATCGGGAAGGTCACCTACGGCCACTGCCGGAACGCTCAATCCAGCAGAAGCAGGGCGATAGGCAATCTTCAGCTTGGTCTTGTTCTGAGGAAGCACAATTCCGTTGGGGTAGCGTTTTGCGAATTCGTTTTTGAAGAGCTCTGCGAATTGCTCCGGACACCGGGTCACGGGTGTACGCCTGGAAATGTTGGGTTCTGCAAGCGCCCAGGCCAATGCCCAGCTCGGGTTGAGCGGATACTTGTCCACAGCCATCTGACCCAGCGCAACGCGCAGTGACATCGGCAGCTCATAACCGTCTGTGGAAGTGGCGGCGGGCTCACTCATGTAGCTTTGAGGTTGAACAGAACCTGTGTCGATATGGGCGAGGAAGCGAGTAGCGTAGCTGCGGAAAGAATTGTTGTCGCCGTAAAGACCAAGCAAGCGCTCGACCTCAGCCTTGATGGCTGGGATCTCTGCCTTGGCCTGAGGGTCAGTCGGTGCATCGACCAGCGCGCGGCGTTCAAGCCCGTAGAAAAACAGGAACACATAACCTGCATCGGCAGGCTGGCGGCGACCGCCTGCCAACCATTGCAGATACGCTCGCCGCGCCTCAGGCGTGATGCTTCGGTAGCTTGGCCAATAGGGCATCTGCCGCTCGGTGAGGTTCATAGGTGAGCGTGCGACTCGAAGCGTAGCATCGATCAAGGACGGTTCAGTTTGGCCGAATTGTGTCGCTCGTTCGGTGATGTAGAGCATTCCGCCTGGGATGGCCAGCCCAGCCACGTTGATGGACTCACCTTCAGCAAGCCAACGAACCCCCGTGGGCTTAGCACTTGGCTTTGGGATGGCGTAGCTCTGACTATCGCTGGACGAGCCGATTTGGACGGTATGGAAATCTCGCTCGCGGGTATTCGTGCTGAACTGGACGGTTACTGTGGGGGAGGTTGCTTGTCGAGAAGACGCAGCGTTCTCCGCGGCAATATCGTCTTCAGGAACGTAGGGCTTTGCCTGGGTGGTGCGCCTGACCACCCATACCAACACGCCTATGCCCAGGATCACCCCAAGGGCGATCCATACCTGTTTTGGAATCTGTGCCAAGAGGGCAACGACGAACAACAAGGCGTACAGAGCGATCGACCCGCCGCCGCCCCCTTTGAGCTTCCGTGGCATATGAGTGTTCCGTACAGTTGGTAATAGCCAAGTGACATTCTTGCGGATTTTTCGAGGGCGGCCAAGCTGAACAGACGAAGGGATTGCTCGAAAAATTCTGGTCTGGGTCGCCAGTAGAGTTGGTCTACGAGACTCAGGCAGAGCATTCTGCTATCGCGGCTTAGGAAACTACGACGCTGGTCTTCTTACGACACCAACTCTACGGGCATCTTAGGCAAATGAGTTTCTCTGTGCTTCAACGTAGGGGTGGTCAACCGCGATCTTCTTCCCGAGGTGCATAGGGCCCGGCAACCGGATGTACCAGTCCCAAAGCGGCGCATGACGGCATAGAAGACCGATGCCTTCCGCCACAACGGCTTCACTCTGGAAAGCGCCGGGCTGGAGGACAACCAGTTCAGTCACGCCTAGATGATGCCACGGCTTATCCAGCCCTTCATCTGCACTGTATCGATTGGCATTGCGATGAGAGGGTTCTTTGTTGTAATGCCTGGATGGCGAAACAAAGTAGTGAACGCGGTGGTCGTCCTCTGCGCTGTAGAGCCCGATGTGATTGCCGATATGCGCCGGAGTAGCTGGCGATTTCGAATGGTTGCCGGTCACCAGCGCGCTGTTCTCATCGCAACGTACCCTGACGACGGCCGCATCAGTTGGTATCGGAGGAAGATCCCCGGCAGGAGCGTCCTGCAGCGCTTTGTAGATTCGAGCTAGCCCCTTGTCGAGGCATACAATCAACGGTTGCTCCAGAGCACGTCTTGGCGCAAGGAAAGCTTGATCGACCAGGCGCATGACCTCCTGCTCGCTGAAAAGCTTCCTGGTGCTATGGATGAGGGCAGCGGCATCGCCATACGGATACCAACGGCCAACCGAGCCATCCCCATTGCTTCCCCAGAAAACCTCCGCTCTCTGACTGCGGGTTTCAATGCGTGTGATGACCGGCAGATGAACATACCCGCCTTCCTCTGATATGCGTTCCAGATACACAGACAGGATCATGGTATTCGGGGCCAACCGCGGTGCTTCCGGAAGCGGCATTGGAATAAGCCCATGCAGCCGAATGCACTCGATCAATGCGTTCAGCGCCGGATGATCTGCATCGAGCTTCCCCCGACGCACTCGTCTGACGGGAGGATGGAAGATGAACTGGGTTCGAACGCCGTGGCGAGCGAACAGATCACGCAATTTGTGCTTGGAATCGCTCAACTTGTTCCTCGCCAGTTCTGGCGTGGTTTCGACGATGACCACTTGCGCCGAAGTACGCTGTATTTCAGGAAGCACCTCTGATTTGAACCACGCTTCCATATTGGCATCGCTCTGACAAGGCTGGAGTAGGTACGTTGCGGTCTCCGGCACCGAGAGGCGTTTGAGTTCAAAAGATGGGGCTTCAAGCCGCTTGAACAGCTTGGCCTGAGTCGCAAGATCCTGAGTGGCCACATGAAGACGCATGACAAGGTCAGCAGAAGCGGCAAGCACCATGACCGGTAGGGCTGGCAAAGTCGATTCACCGACTGACCGTTTTTGCCGGAAACCGGAAATCACCCTTTGCGCCAGCATCGGCTCGGTACCAGGTACGCATTCGGTGAGATGAAAACTGGCTTCATCAAAGAACAGTGGGCCGGCGCCAGCCCCAATCGCGGCGTTAGACGGAGTAGTCGCAAAAATGGGACGGATGCAGCTATCTGGGGGAATGTCTCCCTCAACGATGGCGGGCAGCGGATCATACCCAAGGTAACCTAGGATGCGGCTGGTGGGGTGCACGTAATGGGTCACCCACTTTCCATCAACGGCTGGGGGCGTTTTGACTCTACAGCAGACGATCCCGTTATTCGAATTCACCCAGGCATGTAGCTTCTTCCCCACCCAATTAGGCATCACTCGGTTGATATGCACCCTCAGGTCGAGGTAGGGCTTTTGATGTCCGGGGAGCAGGGACAGCTTCAGGTCGAGCACATGGTGGGCGATCTCTCCCTGCTCGGCCGCCAATATGGGAGTATCCCATGTCAGAAGCGTCATCCCGTCTCTGTTGTGTCGATAGTCCGCTGTCTCAAACAGTTTCACCGGTGCGCCTGGCTGGGTCTTCATGAGCTTGGCAGCCATGCGCTGCCCCACGAGCCATGGTACGACAGCGTAGGCACCGCCCTTGGTAGCACTTGGCGTGAATAACGTCTCGGCCTCCAGCGGAATCAGCTCTTTGACCACTAGGCGTTTGGCGATACCAGGAAGGCTATGGCTGTAGGACTTCAGCACTTCCTCCCCCCAAATCTCCAGTGCTTCGTTGAGTATGGAGAGGGGGATCTCATTGAGCATGAGCAACGCTGCAGCATCAGCCCGGGGCGACGGCCTGGCGTTGGCCTTCACCGGCCCCCTGGAAATCACGGCAAGCAGTTCTTGCAAGCCTCGAGTCGGAAGATTCCTCTCCTTAAATGGGGCTACCGCTTCGATCGCTCGCCAGGCGTCATAGAACTCTGGATCAACCACGGACTGGTAGACATGCCCCAACTGAGCAGGGTCGAACCGGAACAGATTAGTGCGAAGGTGCTTTGTGCTCATTGACGCATGCTCCCCTTATCGAATGTATTGCTCCATTGCACCGGCCATGCCGGCATGCTCCCGGCAGAAGTCATCCCATTCCCCATCTTTCTTCATATGCTGGATGCTAGCCCTCAGCAAATCAGCCCAGGACGTTTTGCCATCGACAAACGCTGCATCACCAAAATAGCAAGTGATGGGCGTTTCACCACGGCGCCCCCTACCTGCCAGCTGCGCCAGGTCGACCAAGATGTTCATGATCGTGAAGTGGCGGATGTTCTCCGGCTGGCTGGAAAAATTGGGCAAGGCGTACCGAATCGCATTGAGATTACGGTAAGCCAGTGACCTGGACGCAGCCATCGCCTCGCCGGGTGTTCTGTAGACGCCGAGGCTTTTACTGTTGTCATACGTAACATGCCCCAAGGTGTCAGCTGGATTGTCGGAGGGCGGAAGCGGTCGAACACACACAATGATGGCGCCGATAGCGGAGCGACCGTTGGGGTGGACAATGTTATGGCCACGCGCTATCGGTGACAGCGAACTCACTAGGAAGCGCTTCGCCTGATGCTCTCCGGTCAACAGCCCAGGCAGGTCATGATGGAACATGGCGCAATCTGCCGGCATTTCCGTTGGGCGGGCGGCAGCACTTTTGCCTCGAACCCATAGCACCTGTTCACCCAGACACCCCAAATCCTCTGATGGCGCTAGTTTGCTAAATGCATGACGCAGCGCTATCGCAAGCACCTCGGCATCTGAATCGCTGTTGGTTATCAGGACGAAACGGCCCCGGGTAGGATCCGCCTTCAATTGGGCCTGCAGCATTGGCGGCAAACACAAGGCAAGTTCTTCGGCCAGTTCTCTCACCTTGCGCTTTCGTGCCCTGGGTAGGCTTCCAGAAATCTGAGCTGTCGTTGCCAGGTTGCAGAAAGAAATCTGTCCCGAGGCATCCGGAACATCAATGAGGTCGTTCGCAGGCAGGTCATAACGGCTCGCACCTGGAAAGTGCGCGGTGGCCGAAAGCCCAATGAAAACGCGCTGTGCGTTTGAAAAAGCCAGGGAGGTGAGGTTGGGTAGAAACTGCAAAGTGGCGTGCGGGTCGCCCTTCAGCGTTTCCACATGCAGGGTCGCAGGGCCATGATCCCCAACCTGGTATTTGAATCCGCAGATGGGATGCTGGAGTGGCCCGTTACGAACAAGTGTTACTGTGGGAGTTCCCTCCAAAGCATTCTCCACCTCACGGGCGTCAGGGATGTCAGCCCAAATCAAATCCCGCATGTAGCGGTGGAGTATGGCTATCTGCTCCTGGATAAGGCCCAAAGCTCCGCGCAGGATCAGCGCCGCCTTCATATCTCCTGATTTGGTTCCCGCTTTCCGAATGTGTCCTGCATCAGAAAGCCGTTTGAGGATATTGGTCAGTTGGCGGATTATATCTGCTGGCGCTCGGGCTTCCTTGATGCCCCAATAGGTCAAATTGTCGTGCAGGTCATGCAGCTCTTTCGGCACTGACCGATCATTCAGGTGGTACAAGGCTTCAAGCATGTCATGGTCGACCTGGAGCGTATGCTGCAACATCTTGTCCTCGGACTGAGGCCATCGCATGCCATGGCTAGGCCATCGAAAATGCTTTTCATCGCACAGGTCGAGTATTTCATCCGGTGTTTGCGCAGTGAAAGTCAGCGCCCACTTCAAGACGTTGAACTTGCTCTGCTTCATGCCCTGGATTCCGGGACGGCTGTCGACCTCCGTCCGCAGGCGAGCAAGCGCCGTGTCGTGTCGTTTTCCTCCCAGTTCCAGGGTTGTGGTGCAATTCTTGATCGTACGGCTGAGCAGCCCATCAATCTCATCCACTAGGAAAATCGATTTAGTGCGAAGCAAAAGCTCCAAGTAGCTGCGCCTTGAGCCAAAACGGTCGCTGTCCTCAAGCGGGATACTGGTCGAGGCCGCGAGCAGGGCGTCGTGATTCACCACCACGATGTCAGCTTTCAGCGCGCCGGCAAGCATCGAGGTCTTCCCACATTTGAAGAGGAATGGGCAGTGCGCGATTTTTGAAATGCGCTTATTGCCCTGGCCTATCGATTCCACTAATCGAAGTCCAAAACACGGCTCCCTAGAGGAGGGGATCGGTACTCCATCACTGGCATGCCCCTGTAGCAGGCAAATATGCTCATACGGTGGAGATTGGCCACCTGCATCGAATTGCCGCGCGGCAATCTCAGCCAGGCGACGTTCGCCGTGCAGAGGAGCCACTGTCAGGTGTGGGGCGATGATACTGAGCGAGTCTCTCAACTCGGCGGTCAATCCCTCCACTTCCAGCAGCCCGGGCACCACGAGCACGACGGATTCACCTCGGCAAGCAGCATCGATGGCCATCATGACCACCAACACGGTTTTGCCCGAGCCGGTAGGTGCATTAACCCGATAAAAAATTCCCGCTGCTGCCTCCACGCTGCGCTCGCGCCGCAAGATGTTCTGCAAGCTTTTCAGATGGCTCCCATGTAAGAGAGGCGAAGCGTCCAGTTGCTCAGCGATAGCCTTGAGCGCCGCGTAACTCCAGTGAGCCTCATGAGCTTCCGGCCGGACGGGAATCGGCAGTGTTTGATCAGGCGGGGGTAACGCTGGAAGATCACTTTCATCAAACGAATAGTATTGGTAGCGCTCGCCAAATTTAGCTCGCAAGTCAAAACCCCTGTCGACAGGAATTTGCTTGCGAGTAGGGGGCTGGTGCCGGCGAACAATTTGTAGGTAATCCTGGATCAGATCCCCCGCGTCCAAGACTTGAGCCAGCCGGTAGCGATGGTCAAATGTGAGCCTGACCAAGTCTGGATCGTCGACAAGAATGAAGTAGCTGTGAGGCTGCAGCATCACACTCTGGGCGGTGTACAGAAAGACCCGTGGCTCCGTAATTTCCGGATGTATAAAGCGCAGCGCAACGGCCAAGGACGCCTGCTCCTCCCTCGTTAGAGCATGAAGTCCTCCCCAATGAGCCAATTGGCCAGAAGCCAGCGCCGCAGCATCTCCAATGGTGGGAGTATTGCCCACATCTCGGCAAGCGATGGCCAAAAAGAGAATGCAGCCGGCCTCGACACGATCACGCTCGGCGCTTGAGTTCATTGAGGCAACTGCTGTAGGTATGAATGTATGGCCCCAAACGCTCTCTCAGTGCAGGCAGAGATCGAACCTGGTAGTCGGGAATCACAATCCAGCGATTTGGCCCACGGCTGGCAGGCTGCAGGTGTGCTTCAAGGGCTTCGGGGTAGCGCCACACCTTGGCGTCCAAATCCAGGGGCATACCACCTACGTCGATGCGCACGTCCGCCTCATCGACATCCGGCCACAGCGTTGGAAGAAAGCCCATCACGCGCAGGCCTTTAGCGAGCTGAATCTCCAGCAATCCGGGTAGCAAAGTGAACTTCCAGTAGGCATCTTGCAGTACCAAGGTCTCATCGTTGACCACCTGGCCCTTCAGGCTATTGCCATCCAACCGGTTGATGACCTGGCGGCGATGCAGGTCGAAGATGCTTCCAGCGTGCTCGCACCACTGCGAGGGGCACGCTATGTGGGACTGAGTGATCGTCATTGGCCAGTGGCACGAAGGGCACAGGTACATCTTGCCGGCAAGCACCTCATGGCGTTCCGGTGGCCTGTAGAGGTCTTCCACGGAAAGGTCGAGAGGCTGAAACAACACGCGAAGCGGGTGGCGGGTTGTCTTGCCATTCAATACCAGGAACTCCCGGAAGCTTCGGTACAGCTCATCACCCTCAGGGATTGCCTTGCAAATGTCCCTCACGCGACGAATCAGATGCTGGGTCTGCTCGTACTGCTCCCGGGTATTAAACTCCAACAACAGCTCTGTGCAGGTTCGGGTGGGGGTATTAGAGGGTGCTAGAAGCACGCCAGTGAGCTTCCCGCGGATCTCATCCGGCAGCCATGCCTCTAGAGGGCGACGGAAATTGACTTCCAGCTCTTGTGCCGTCATCACAATATGGTCTGGGTGCAATCGGTGGAGGTGGGCGCTGGCCTGCCTGAGCAGCTCAAATCCCTCAACACGATTGCGCGCGCACTTTGACGCTGCATCGGCAAGCCTCCACAGGAGATTTCTCCGGTATGCTTCTCTGTCCAAGGGATGGTGCTCCTGTAATCCCAAGAGTCGCTAGCCCCCCGCTAATCGCCTTGCAGAGGCCTTTGTACCCGCGACGATTGAGGCCTGTCGTTCAATACTGGCTCATTCATTCGTTTTTGCCAGTATTGACTGACCATGCGGCGTGATAACAGTAGCCCGCCAGATCGCCCCTGCTGAGTCAGTGCTCCAGGATTTCACTCATGACTCATGAGCAGGGCTTCCTCCAGCGCAACGGCTAGCGCTTCAGCGCCGCACATCAGCATAATGACTCCCGCATCTGCAGAGCGAGCATGCTGCAGTGGAGCTGGCCATTATCCGATCGTTCAATGGCTACAGCTTTATCGGCCTGAGATAATCCCAAAGCAGATACCAATTCGTTTTCCTCGCAGGGGAGGGTGTCGTCGACAGCCGATAGTCCCATTTCGACGCGAGGATGCTTGGTGGCCTTAGCGTTTATTTTTCCATATGGCACGGCATGGGTAGATATGGATATTGGCTTCGTAGATTTAGACATCCTAGTCACAAAAATTCGAAATCCCGCTTCCAAGCGTTACTTTCTCGATGCTATCAAAGCCTACAAAGCCGGAGCCCTAAGGGGATCACTCACTTCACTTTGGGTTGCATTAGCCTACGATTTGATCGCCAAGTATCGTGAGATCAGCGCTCAAGGAGATGCAGCTGCTGCTCAATTCATCAAGCAATGGGACGCTGCCACTGCAGCTGACAATATTCCTAAATTATTGACGCTGGAAGGTGAAATTCTTGACCATGCGACGGACACGACGCAGGTTCTTGACCCTATTGCCAAGCGTCATTTACACCGTCTGCGACTAGATAGACACCTGTGCGCACATCCTGCTTTCTCAGCCGAAGCTGAGCTTTTTGAACCATCACCAGAGCTGGTGAGGCTTCACCTTGTCAATGTCATCGATTGCGTACTGTCGCGTGAGCCGCGCCAAGGAAAAGCGATCTATGACATTTACAGCCTGGATGTCCAGTCAGCTGGGTTTCCGACATACCCTGACCAGATCCATGAATATGTGGATCAGCGGTATTTGAAGCGCATCAAGACACAGAATTTGCAAAATTTTGGCACAGTTTTGGGCAAATCATTATTGAAAGGGACTCCCCCTGAGTGGGAGACGCACCAGCAAAAAATTGCCCATACCTTAATGGCTCTGCGCAATAGGGCTCCTGACGCTTGGCCTGATATTTGTACAGCAATCCTGAGGCTCATTGACAACGCTGAGCCTGCATCACGACCTCGTGCAATCTCCCTGCTGGCGGTGTTCCCTGCGTTCTGGTCACAACTGGAGCCTGCAACCCAAACCGCGCTCGTTGAAACTGCCGCGAACTTTGATCCTACGAACGCGCCTGATTATCGGACTCTCGCTGGCGTTTCAGTACCTGCCTTGCGAGAAGGCTTGCTGAACGTTATCCAAGACATGAGTGACGCTCATCTTGAGCAGGTGATCAGCGTATCGCCGATTCCAGAACTGTGGGATCGGGCTGTCTCGAGCTACGGCGAATCAGGAAGTTTCAGGGGGTCAGAGATCCGCTTCCGCAGTCTGCTTGCACCATTCTCCGGAAGGCTCACCAGCCCACAGCTTGACCTTCTCCTGGCTACGCTCATGAGCAACAGCCAATGCTGGAATGCTGCCGCCACTGAGGGCCTTCTGCTGGGGCTGCTTCGGGACGCTGAACCACATGACTTACCAAGTAATCAAGCTAAGGACAGTTTTTTCCAGGAAGCTGTCCGGAAGAGCGCTTACTCCCAATTTACGAATGTTTTCAGCTTTTTCATCAGCCACGGCTGGATTCGGCCGCAACCAGAGGTCGATGACGACCCTGAGTAGCCGTTAGTAAGCAGATTGAGTGTCCCGCCATCCTGGCGCGCGTAGAGAGATAACCGTTCATCGGCAAAACCTATATGTTAGGTTAAGCATATATTGAAAGCACTACATATTGGGCTAGGTTGTGTTTGAGAGCCTACATATGGTGTTTTGCCATGAATGAAGCCCATATCGAGAAAGCAGCGACCGATCTGCTCATGCAGATTTACCGTGATCGCCGGTTCCTGTGGCAGATCAAGATATTCCGTCGATGATGATGCTCAGCCCCGGATCGCTGCCATGGTCTGCGGCTACGACTACCATGAGCATCTAGGTGTGACCTGGGTCGTAAAGCGTACGGCCGTATTGAGCCAATCCAATGCCAAGGTTGCCCAGCGCCATACCCAGGATCTGATTGTCCTCCAAGGCGTTGCGCCATTCCCCAAGCGCCTCGATCCATCGCCCACACGCCTTGAGCGTATTGCCTAGGTTGCAGTAGATTCGGGAGCGAAGCATTGGTGCCAGCTCTTTAAAGCCTGAGTGATGTAATGAGGCGCGCAGGAAATAAAGCTGTTTGAGCAGAGCAGGGTGGTCAAGGGTATCGTCCTTCCATGACTGCACCACCAGCTTCCTGAGCGCGGCCCATGCATTGGAACATGAGTAGTAAACGAGGCATCCGTTCTCCGGTTCGACGCGCGAAGCCACAACCTCCGCTAGCTCTGTCGCATGCCGCAGACGCCTTCATCGCCGCCATCCCCTGCAGCATCGATCAATGAGTCATAAAGGCGCCGAAGACGAGGAGCGTCGCCTGGGCTGCAGAGCTGTTCATTCAATGCCTTCAGAAGGTGAGAGCGGTCGTCGGCGTGGGGTTCATAACCCTGCTCAGAAAAACGGCTGGCGAAATCGTCCATAGGCAATCACTGCGATGAGGAGCTGATGATCTTAGCTGCCTTAGCCGACCGTCTGCTAAGTCAAAACCCTGTCGCTCTCTCATGGCCGGCTACGAGGCACTCAACAGTTTTTCAAGCTGCGCATGCTCCCAAGTGCTCAATAACTCTACAGGGTCAGTGCTGTACGACTGCGACGAATTGAAAACGTACGCGCGGCCATCAGGGCTGTAGCAGCTGTCGCAGTAATCGAGGGCGTCGCAATCGTTGTAGAACGTGAGCACCCAGCCATCGGCCTCGACAGTCATCAAGCCACAGTAGATTTCAGCCCACGACTGCTGGCCAATGCGGCGCATCGTGCGAACCCCTAGGGCAACGTCTCGCAGGATTTGATAGGCCTCGCGAGCTGTTAGTGGTTTTGCTGCCAAACGGGAATACCTGTGCACATTGGGGCTTTCGGCCTGTTCGCGCCCGGCCTGGGCCGACAGCATGGTAAATGAAACTTGGCGTCTTGGGCGGGTTACGCGGCCATCAATTAGGGCTGAACTGATACCCGCGACGGCTACACGACCAGGCGGGTATGCCGAATGACCAAGCCCCCGGTAGGAACCGGTCGAATCGTCTAGCCCCAGTGGATTTTTCATGGCATATAGCTAGCACATCCAGGGAGGGATGGTGTCGGCCAGGTTGACGCTCAGCAACCCTCTCCCTGCCACTGAATCAGGTGAGGGCAGCGCTGTGCATCTTTCGGCTTTGAAAATCGAAAACTTCCGCCAGTTCGGCCAAGGCGGTCATGCGTTGAACATCCAGTTCAACGAAGGGGTGACTGCCCTCGTAGGTGAAAACGATGCGGGCAAAACCGCAGTCATCGATGCGATTCGCTACGTACTGCAGACACGTGATGCTGAGTATCTGAGGCTTCAGATCGAGGACTTTCACATCGCCAGCGATGGCACCCAGGCGGAAGCCATCACTCTCAGGTGTACGCTGGAAGGACTGAGCTCCGCGGAACTCGGCGCTTTCGCTGAGTACGTGACCTACAAGGATGGTGTTGGGAGGCTCTACGTTCACTGGTCGGCTCGCCGCATCGTTGCCTCTGCCTCGACTCGTAAATGGGTCGACATCTCGATTCGTTCGGGTGAAAACGGAGAAGGCCCGTCCTTGGACGTGGGTGTACGGCAACTACTGGCCACCGCGTACCTAAAACCGCTGCGCGACGCAGAACGAGAGATGTCGCCGGGCAGAAACTCCCGCCTGTCTCAAGTACTCAGTAGTTTCCCGAATATTGACGCCGGCAGCGCCTTTGATCCTGCGGCGCTTCCAGCTGACCTTGCTGACGCTGAGGCCCTCAGTATTGCAGGTATGGGCGACTATCTTCGCCATCTGGTGAACAGCCACGGCGCCATCGTCTCCGCGCAGAAGGAAATCAACGACACCTACCTGCGTCCGCTCTCCCTTGCTGGCCAGCCACTGACAAGTCGCATTGGTTTCGGGGAGGCGGGAACGGATCCCGCCAAACTCAAACAGATCCTGGAGCGTTTGGAGCTGGGGCTGTTGGATCACGCCACAGGTCAAGCCCGCGGCGTTTATGGGCTGGGCTCGAACAACGTGCTGTTCATGGCCTGTGAGCTACTGCTGCTCGGTAAGGAGCCCGACGGACTTCCGTTGCTCCTCATCGAAGAGCCAGAAGCGCACCTACATCCTCAGCGCCAGCTCCAGTTGATGGAGTTTCTTGAGGCTGCGGCTCAGCCAGCTACAGGCTTGAGGCAGGTTCAAGTCATATTGACCACGCACAGCCCCAACCTGAGTTCGAAAATTCCGTTGCAGAACCTGGTTCTGATGCAGCGGCAGCAGGCGTTCTCCCTTGCAGAAGAGCAAACCTGCCTTGCTCCTGACGACTATCGCTTCCTCAGCCGCTTCCTAGACGCGACCAAAGCGGGTCTGTTCTTCGCCAAGGGATTGCTGGTCGTAGAAGGCGATGCCGAAGCCATTCTGTTGCCGTCGCTCGCTCGGCGACTTGGCAAAGATCTCACCAAGCATGGCGTATCGATCATCAACGTGGGCGGTGTTGGTTTGCGGCGCTACTCGAAAATCCTGCAGCGAAAAGACACCTCCAAGGGCGAGATATCCGTGCCTACAGCCTGCATTACGGACATGGACGTGATGCCGGACTGTGCCCCCGAGATTTTGAGTCTAAAGGGAGTAAAAGGGGCTGCATGGCCAGACAAAGCCGATCGACGCTGGCGCGCGATGAAAGACTTCGGTGCCACACCGCTTGACCTTGAAAAAGGACTCAAGGATCACCGCGACAAGCGAGCAGAAAGTGACGGGCAATGTGTGCGCACATTCGTTGCGGATCACTGGACGCTTGAGTACGACCTGGCGTTCAAGGGGCTTTCGAAGGAAGTCCACCATGCCGCATACCTGGCCATCAATGAGGAAAAGATCGACGAAGGCAAGGAGACCAAGGTCACGCTGCTGAAGAAGGCGCGAACAGCTTTCGACAAGATCCAGACGACCTATGCCACCGAGGATGCAAGGTGTTCCGCGATCTACAAACTGTTCAAAAGAGCTTCTAAAGCGATCGCAGCCCAGCACCTGATCGATTTGATCGACCAGCGGTTTGAAAACAAAACCCTGGACGCCACGACGCTGCGTGGGCTGCTGCCCACTTATGTTGTCCACGCGATCGAGTACGCAACCGGAGGTGCCGCACTGACCACAACCTCCAGCCCGGCTCACACTCTCGTGGTGTCGGCAGCACCGGCAGGCTCAGCTGATCCGCTGGAAGAGGTCGCCGAATGACGCTTAGCCAACTGGTTGCCCCCATCACTGATGCCGATGTGGATTGGGTCATCAAGCTCATGGGGCTGGAAACGCTGGACGAGCCTCGTCGTGATTTCTTGAAATCCATGGATACCATCGATGTAGCGGCTTGCCCGGGGAGCGGCAAAACGACCCTGGTCGTGGCGAAATTGGCCATCCTGGCTCGCCATTGGAAGAGCCGTATGCAGGGTATCTGCGTGCTTTCACACACCAACGCGGCCAGGGAAGAGATCGAGAAACGCCTCGGCGGTACGGAAGTAGGTCAACGGCTGCTGCGCTTCCCTCACTATATCGACACCATCCATGGTTTCGCCGGACGATTCTTGGCTTCACCATGGCTGCGCTCGAAAGGGATTGCACTGCAGGCCATTGACGATGACCTCACGCATAAGGCACGCCGAAGAAAGCTGACGGATAGCGAGCATTTTGGTGCTAAGACGGCCTTTGAGATGAAGCACAAAAGCCTCCACAGCTTGCGAGTCCGGTCTGCTGATTTCGATCATCCACTGGGGGATGAAGAAATCGGTTTTGCGCCACACACCGCCACCTACAAAAGTGTGGTGAAATCGCTGAGCGGCGCTGCCAAGGCAGGTTATTTCTGCTTCGATGAAGTGTTCGTGCTGGGCCACGCCTTACTCGACCAAGAGCCAGCTGTGGGCGGCGCATTGCGTCTGCGCTTCCCGTGCGTGTTGATCGATGAGATGCAGGACACCCAACCTGACCAGGCGGGCATACTGCAACGGGTTTTCCCCCACGATGACCCAGATGTTCGCGTCATCCGCGTTGGCGACCCAAACCAGGAAATCTTCGAGAAGAAGACACCACAGTCGGATCCGTTCCCTGACCCAAAGCGTCAGTTGGAGATCGCCAGCAGCTTCCGCTTTGATCAGGCCATTGCGTCGATTGCCAACCCGTTTGCCTATGTCCCGATCACAGATGGCTTGAAAGGGCTGCGGGCTGAAGGCGAACCCAGCACCATCCCGAACACGATCATCGTCTTTCCGGACAAGGATGCAACCGGAGTGCTGGACGAATTCGGCAAGCTGGTGCTGAAACATCTACCGGAAGATATCCGCGAGAAGGGTGTGTTCGCCGTCGGCGCCGTGCATCGGCTTGAGAACTTCAAGCCCAACCAGTACCCGAAAGCCTTGGAGCATTATTGGCCATCCTATCGGTCTGACACGACCAAGACGTCGTTCAAGCCCCGCACGTTTGCCGAGGGCGCACATATCGCGCGCCGCTATGCGATGAAGGAGCCCACGGCCAATTCAGCCGTTGAGCTTCTGGCCTCGTGTCTGATCAACCTCGGTGAGTTGGCTTTCCCTCGTAGCCTAGTTCAGATACGAGGTCGGCACCAAGCCGCTGTACATGAGAAATTCACGACCAAGCCCGAAGCCTTCGCTCGGTACCGCGAGTGTCTCCAGCAGATGCTGTTTGTGCCGTCCGAAATCACTCAGCAGGACTGGGTCAAGGTCATCGCACCGAAACTCATGGCGCTGGCTGCCGCGCTCTATGATTCTGAGGGTGTGGCAGCTGAAATCCTGGGCCGCCAATACCTTGCTTATGAGCCGGCTCCGGTTGCCACCGAAGCCGGAGAAACAGGGGGATCCCTTGTAAACACCTACCGTTTCCAGGATGTCTCCGCCGGCGTCGATATCCGGATGTCATCCATTCACTCGGAAAAGGGCAAGACACACGCAGCGACGATAATCTTGGAGACCTTTAGGGGCAGCCACTTCATCCAGAAACTCATGCCATATCTAGAGGGCAAAAAAGCAGCTGCCAAGAGGCCTAAGGAAACAGCGAAGAAGGACATGATGCTGATGTACGTGGGGATGACCCGTCCGTCGCACATGCTGTGCTTGGCCATACGCCAGAGTTCATTGGGGGAGGGTGCTGCAGGGGAAAAGCGAAGGGTGGCGCTTGAAAAAGCTGGCTGGTCGATTCTGGAGCTTGCAGCGTCAGCGCCTGCCCCTTAGTCGTCCACCGCCACTATGCAGACAGCAAAACCAAATTCTTCGCCATGAATGAACAACAGCAAGGATGCCGCAACAATGAAACCTGAGATGTCTGAGTTTTCCTACGGCTTCGCTTTCACCAACGAGCTGATCACAGCGCCTGGCGCTCATGTTGTGGCTGCCCCCGAGTTTCCTTCACTGCAGAAGGAGGGAAAACCGGGTGGTGGCTACGACGTCAAGATTCCTTTCGGATCGCCACTGTTTCTGCAGTTCAAGCTGAGCCATCGCTTGGAGCGCACGAACTGCAAGGAATACAACCTGATGGGGGGCGCCTACTACCGTTGGCACCTCCATGCGTTAAGGCATTCCGCGCAGCATGATTTGTTACTGGAACTGGAAAGCACGGGCAACGAAGTCTATTACGTGGCCCCTGCGTTCCATCTAAGCGCCGAGCTCAACACGCATTACCTGTCGAAGCAGATCGTCGACAACTCGTTAGGGTTCCGCCCCAATGATATAGGCGTGCTGCCTGATGATGATGAGCACTACGTCGTGTTCAATAGCCACCCTGTGGCCTACCGATGTTCGGATGACCCATCGCAAGTCAAAACCCACATGATGAGTGATCTTCTAGGTACCTCCCGGGATCAACGAGCCACCCGGGATCTGGATGAGGGCGGGATTCGCCAACTTGGTCAGTTGATCGTCGATGCGCTTCGTAAAAGCAGAAGCCGGCGCCTCATCGGGCACAAGTCGGTCAATCCAGATGAGGTCGCGCGGGCAATCGATGGCCAGCCTACGCTTCGTACGCTTGCATTTATTTCGCGCACAGTTCTGGATTCCGAACTGCTCATCGTCAGAAATGAGCCAACGGCGAAGCGCATCCTTCGCAAGCGAGGGTAGGTTGGTAATGCGTCGTTTGGGCCCTGGACTCCAGCTGCGGTCTTGAAGGACTCCCCACGACCGAGCAAATGTTGAGTACTGGGGGAGCCTCGTACGCATTCGGCTGGGCAACCCACTGCCTACCCATGTACACCGTGCAGTTGACGCGATGAAACGTTATCACCAGGCTCAGGCAAATGGTGTAACGGGTACTGAGCTGGAGCGCCTGCCACATGAACTGATGAGGCGGCGCGCAGCATGTGCAGGGCGAACGCATTGCCGCTCCAGCCCTTGCAGTTGCGGCAATCCTCATATGATGATGGCGCTTTGAAATCGCGTAAAATCTCGTACCTTGGTCAATGCAAGGTCTCGTTGTGCGAAGGACAGCATGAGAAAAATTACGAAAAAGCAAGTGGTCGGCGCCAGTGCAGCAGTGGTAGTTGTTGTGCTGACGGATAAATACCTGTCTCACGTAGAGGAACGAAATCGGTACGCCTATAACGCTTCCGTAGTTGCGAAGCTACCAGTACTGCCGTTCGAATCCAAGGAGCTTAGCGTCCAGGAAAAAGCTGAGGCGATGGATATCTACGATCCACAAAATCGCATTCTGGTCACTGCTGGTCTGGCGAAAAAGTACCAAAGATTTGAATTCGAGAAGGAGTACAAGACTTTCCTGGAGTCTGGACAGGAAAAGCCAAAGGATAAATTTGAAGCCAACCGGCGCTCAACTGAGAATCGTGTGGCTGCAGAGGAGGCTTTCACTCGCTACCAGATGAAGTTCGCGAAAGCTCCACCAAAGCTCATGACAGGAAACACGTCGATCCGTTTCGGAGACTATGACTTCGATAATCACTCGTTTCTCGTCAGCGATATCGGTAGAACCAGCGGGCCTTTTCCTGCTGCCATGTTTAGAAACGTTGGCAATCCAGGCTTAGTGCGTGGCCCTGGCACCAGCAGCTTTGAGCGTCTGGCCTCGGCGACAAGGGCCTATAGCGTCTCCAGCCGCACCTGGCGCGTGAGTGAGGACATCGCCAAGGACATAGACACTGAACGCTTCGAGGTCTATGCCAAGAGCTATTTTGAGACTATGTACTCGACCTCGGAGGGAGATGGCTTGATGCTCTACTGCATTCAGATGGATCTGTTCGCCGACCCAGCGATGACGATTCCCTTGGGATCTCAGGGGTGCAATAGCCTTAATGTGACGATGAACTGATTTCCCACAATCTCCCAGCAAGCTCTTTCTAACCCTCTCAATCAATAGGCGAGGGCAGGTATTCTGGGAGTGTATCGGCGTTGGAGGAGTTCCGCTTGCCATGGGCTGAAGTGCGGACTGATCGCCGGCGCCGCGCCCCAATTCGGGGGTAGGCCAATCGCTGCTTCGGGCTCGAAGAGGCCGGCTGGATCGTTGCTAGGCCTTCTATATTCTGTTTGTATAACGGGCCTTACGAATGTGGCTTGGAGGTGGCTAGGGAACCACGGGCAATTCACTCATCCGACACGGATGGCTCAACGGAGTAGCTCAGACAATCGAGTTGGATGAGGTAGCCGACAAAGGAGTACACATGTACTCCTTACGACAGCTTCTGACAAAATCCCCCCAGCGCCTGCTTGGGACTGACTACCGCCAGGCTGGGCTTGAAAGGTGTTCCGCAAAGAAATCAGAAAGGGCCTGAACTTTTCTCGGCCGTGCACGTGCTGATGGCGTTACGAAATACAGACCGCCTTGCGTCATGCGCCACTCAGGCAGTATGTGCTGTAGACGTCCATCGGCTAGGTATTCGGCGACGATGAACTCCGGAAGCTCAGCTATCGCAATCCCCGCCAGCAAAGGCTCGACCAATGCATCGGAGTTGGTGACACGTAGCGGGCCGCGCGGTGTTACATCCTGCTCGCCGCCATCACCGTGGGTGAAGCGCCATACCTGACTGCGCGCTCGATAGGCGTAGCTCATGCACGCATGAGCAACCAAATCACGTGGATGACTTGGATGGCCATGCCGAGCCAGGTACGACGGGGCTGCTACCAAGTACTGGGTTACTGAACAAATCCGTCGGGCAACCAGTGAGGAATCGGGGAGGGCAGCGATCCGCAATGCGGCATCGAAACCATCAGCTACCAGGTCGACTGTTGAATCCGATAGGTGTAGATCCAGCTCAAGTCCTGGGTAACGCTCCAGTAACTCGGGAAGCAACGGCGCGACCCAACGCAAGCCGAACGACATTGGTACGGCTAAACGCACCAATCCCCGCGGCTGCACAGATAGCTCCTGAGCTTCGCTTTCCATTTCCTCAGCCTGGCGATACAACGCACTCGCTTGATCAACCATGCGCTGGCCAAACTCGGTCATAGAGAGTTGGCGTGATGTCCGGTTAAACAGACGACCGCCAAGGCGCTCCTCTAAGCGTGCAACCGCCCGGGACACCGTAGGTACCGACACACCCATGGCCCTGGCGGCCGCCGCGTAAGAGCCCTCTTCAGCCACTTTGGCGAACATAGCCAGTCCTTCAAAATCCGGAATCCTTGGCATTTCAAATCTGCAATGATGTCTTTCAAATGATTCTATTTTGAAAAAAGTCTGCGGTCGATACGCTTCTCCCACACCGATCACAACCTCAACGGGAGAAACATCATGAGCAAAAAACTTGAAGGCAAAATCGCACTGGTTACTGGCGGCACTACCGGCATCGGCCTGGCCACTGCTAAACGCTTTGCTGAAGAGGGCGCCCACGTTTACATCACCGGCCGCCGCCAGGCTGAATTGGACAAAGCGGTGGAGCTGGTGGGCAATGCCACCGGTATTGCCGTTGACTCCACGAAGCTCGAACAGCTGGATGCCCTGTACGCCCGCATCAATCAGAACCATGGGCGGCTCGACGTGTTGCTCGCCAACGCCGGCGGTGGTTCCATGCTGCCTTTGGGCGAGATCACCGAGGCCCACTACGACGATACCTTTGACCGTAACGTGAAGGGCGTGCTGTTCACTGTTCAGAAAGCGCTGCCACTGCTGGCGCATAACGCATCGATCATTCTTACGGGTTCTACCGCTGGAAGCTCGGGTACCGCAGCGTTCAGCGTGTACTCAGCATCGAAGGCCGCTGTCCGCGCCTTTGCTCGTAGTTGGATTCTGGATCTCAAGGATCGCGCAGTAAGGGTCAACACCCTCAGTCCGGGCGCGACTCGCACTCCCGGCCTGGTCGACTTGGCTGGCCCAGATGCAGAACAACAGCAAGGTCTGCTCGACTACTTGGCTTCGCAAGTACCATTGGGGCGAGTCGGAGAGCCCATCGAGATTGCCAACGCCGCAGTGTTCCTCGCAAGCGATGACTCAAGCTTCGTAAACGGAGCTGAACTGTTCGTAGACGGGGGGCAGGCACAGATTTGACGCTGATGATCTGCGAGAGGAAGGGGGATCGCCCCCCTTCCTTGCCGCACTCAATCTCGAGCTTAGCGTTTCAGTCCGCGGCGCAGCATGTCAGCTTTGACCTTTTCGTCGATCAGCTCGTGGGGAGGGTTTTCTGCCACGAGGTGCTTCTGATCAAAAATGTCCGGGAAAAATTCTTTGGCCAATTCAACTGGCACGGCTGCACTTGAGTGCCAATACCTAAGCCATGCGATCAGTTCTTGGGCATCGCTGAGAAGGTAGAGCGGTTGAGGGTTGCGCGTACGAAACGCCTCTATCCGAGACCTACCAAACCCAGTCCTCGCCTCACGGACTTCATCGCCTCGCTCATCCCATCCAATCCAGTAAGAATCGAAACCTACATCGTCATCATCATCGGCGACCATTCGGACATGGCTAGCCTGCGGAGGTGGAAGCCGAGCAGCACAGATTTTTCGCATGATCGCGTCATGGATGTGAGCGGCTGTGTCTGCTGGTGCTTTTTCGAGGTTTGTTTTGAAATGATGATAGTGGGCGAATCCTAGCAGCTTCGCTTTGAACTCAAGGGTTTGGGCGTGAGTGAGGTGCTGTGGGACATCGGCAACCTCCATTGATTTGAAGGCGCTGAGAATGAATTCGGTGGTAAACATGGTCGCATGACTCCACTGTCATGGCCTTGATAGCGCATACGCACTTCGCTGAACATGCTGCTTGCTGAGCCGGCCACAGGGAGTTATGTGGTAACCGAAGAACCGAGATTTCCCACGCAGCAGGGAGGTTCACGGCAAACCCTGCAGATTAAACTAGCAAAGTGTCCTTCACCCATGCAAGCCCTCTAGGCCGATGCTCAATGCTTCCCAAGCTGAGCATGAGTTGAATGTCAGCGTCTAAGACCTAGCTCAGAACAAGCTGAAGCTAACGAGCTAACCTTGGCAGGACAAAAGTTGGAGAACCTGCTTGGAGACGGCTAGATGCACAAGACAGTTTCTTTCCCGGCCCAAGAGCTTTTCGAGAAGGTTTGGTCGACACCTGTCCTGACGCTCGCACGAGAAATAGGTGTCTCAGACGTTGCGCTGGGTAAAGCCTGCAGAAAGGCGGGTATCGCTGTCCCTCGCCGCGGCCATTGGGCAAAACCAGCAACGAAACGACCGAAAAAACCTGCTCCACCAACCTCTAACGAGCTGGTGTCATTTCGTGTGCTAGACCGCACCTTGTTCCCTGAAAAACTGGCGTCCGTAACCGAGGAAATACCTCCGCCACCCAAAGTCACGATCCCTGACAGTCTTGTCGATCCACATCCACTCGTAGACCGCTGGCGGAAGACGGCACAGAAAGCCAAAGCGATTGAAGGAAGGCTGGCGCTCCAGCAAGACAACGTGCTCAACACCAGGATCTCACCAGCACTCATCGATCGCGCCGCGATCCTCCTGAACACGCTGATCAAGCACACCGAGACCAATGGCTGTAGGTGGGCCGTATTCAAACAGCAGACGACGGTTACCTTCGACGGAGAAACGGTCTACGTAACACTGCGAGAAAGGTTGCTGAAGCAAGAGCTGCCACCGCCGCCACCAGACCCAAAGCCGAAAAAAGTCTGGACTCTAGACCTCTCACGCATGGGGATGCCTAGGTATGAGTTTCTCTCTACTGGAGAGCTCACCTTGATTCTCAGGGAAAGCCCAGACTACGGGCCGCAGAAAACATTTTCCGACGCGAAAACAGGAAGAATTGAGGACAAAATCCACCTCTTCATCCCGGGCTTAGAGGCTCTCACCAAGAGAATCAAGGTATCTCGCGAAGAATGGGAAGAGAAAAGGCGCCGCGACGAGGAGGAGGAAGTCATCCGCAAGGCTCACGCGATCAAGTCGGAGCAACAACGGCGCCTGCGAAAGCGCTTGGTGCGCAACCTCGAGCACTGGGAAAAAGCCAAAAGGCTGCGGTCTTTTGTCGACGCGGTGGTCAGAGACTGCCAGGCAGAAGCTGACCAGGTCGAAGCATGGGCGGAATGGGCGCGCCAGCAAGCCGCGCTCTTAGACCCGTCAACATCGCCCGCCACCATTTCTCTCGACTGCCAGATTGAAAGCTATTTCACTGGATACAGGATTGCGAAAGATGAGGACGATTGGTGGGAACGCTAGAAGGCGGTTAGTCCAACCTATACGCTCTAGCGCTAGTTCCAGAAAGCCGCTGCCCAGCAGGTGGATGCCATCCTGTCGCGATCGCCCATCTTCCCAATCTGGCGACAACGGCATTTCACGCTTCAGACTGTGATTGAATGGTAGGCGACTGCTTAACTGAGCAGCATCTACCTGGAGCTATGAATGGATGTGCTGAATGCGATGCAAGTGTTCGTGAGTGTTGTGGAGACGGGTAGTTTTACCAACGCTGCACAGTCACTTCACATGCACCGGCCATCGGTGTCAAAGACAATCCAGCTCCTTGAGCAGCGACTTGATGGACGACTGCTCAACAGGTCTACACGCAGTCTCAGCATGACCCCAGAAGGTGAGGCGTTTTACCATCGGTGTAAGGCCATCCTCGACAATGTCGGCCAGGCGATGGCTTCGCTGAGTGATCGTCCAGAGCGATTGATCGGGAAGCTGCGGGTTGACTTGCCGGTGTCGGTGGGCCACCTGCTCATCATTCCGTCACTGATGGAGTTCCAGCAACGCTATCCTGGGATCGAGTTGACGCTGGGTACCAGTGATAAGCCAATCGACCTCATCAGCGAAGGCGTTGATTGCGTCGTGAGGCTTGGCGCCTTGGAAGATTCCAGCTTGATCGCCAGTGGGATTGGCTATCTACCTATGGTGACGTGCGCCTCTCCAGCGTATCTGGCGCGACATGGGGTACCCGAGCAAATAGGTGATCTGAGCAAACACCTTGCGGTCAACTACTTCTCCGGCAGCAATCCTCGCACGCTGGAATGGTTGTTTGTTGACGGTGAAGAAATCCACACCGTTCGGGTCAAGTCAGCAATCAACGTGAATGACACTCAAGGCTTCGTCGCATCAGCCTTGGCGGGGTTCGGCCTGATCCAAGGCCCTGCGCTCAATGTTCAGGCTCATCTTGATTCCGGCGCGCTGGTGCGGGTAATGCAGCACTGTCCAGTACCTTCAAAGCGTGTCTCGATCCTGTACCCCCACCGCGAGCTGATGCCTCCAGCGGTCGATGCCTTCGTAGTATGGCTGCGGTCGCTAATGGCTGAAAAGGGCTTGAACCAGCCTTGATTGGTAATTTCAGGGATACCAGTCTGTAACTCGTGCGTGTCTTTTTCTCCGGCTTGCAGCTCAGTAATTTTGCCCTTTGAGCATTCGCAAGAGGAACAAAGACATGTCTAAGGTTGTTCGATTCCACCGTCTTGGCGGCCCTGAGGTTCTTCAGATTGATGAGCTTGATGTCAGGGCTCCAGGCCCAGGTGAGGTGAAGATCAAGGTCAAGGCGCTTGGGCTCAATCGCGCGGAAGCGATGTACCGCTCCGGCCAGTATACCTTTACTCCCGACATGCCCGCGGCCCTGGGCTATGAGGCAGCAGGCACGATTGAATCGGTCGGAGAGGGCGTGAGCGAGTTTGCCGTCGGTGATGAAGTGAATGTAATCCCGGCCTTCTCATTTGCGGATTACGGCATGTACGGCGAAACCGTTGTCGCGCCGGCGCATGCCTTGGTGAAGCAGCCAGCAGGGCTGTCTTCAGTAGAAGCTGCTGCTACCTGGATGAAGTACGTCACCGCTTATGGCGCGTTGGTGGATATCGGCCAGCTACAGAAAGGTGAGATTGTGCTGATCAGGGCTGCATCGAGCAGTGTGGGGCTGGCAGCTATTCAGATCGCCAATTCCCTTGGCGCCATTCCGGTAGCTTTGACCCGTACCTCGGAGAAGCGCCAGGCTCTTGTGGACGCAGGGGCAGTGCACGTGATCGCAACCGCTGAAGAGGATCTGGTCGCCGCTGTAGCTCGCATCACAGACGGGAAGGGTGCACGCATGGCCTTTGACCCCGTGGGTGGCCCTGAGGTGGGAAACATCCTGCGATCACTGTCTTTCCTAGGGATTTTCTTCCAGTACGGCGCACTAGAGACGTCTGACATCAGCGTGCCAGTGATGGAGCTGCTCGGCAAAGACTTGACCATCCGCGGTTACCAGCTTTTCGAGGTTACCCAGGATGAGGCTCGGCTGAACAGGGCCAAGGCGTTCATCACCGAGGGCCTGGAGAACGGCAGCTTGCGTCCAATTGTCGGCAAGGTGTTCAAGTTCGACGAGATCGTAGAAGCACACCGGTACATGGAGTCAAACAGCCAGGTAGGCAAGATTGTTGTAGAGCTCTGAATTGATCATGGCCCGGGCGAATGCAATGTCTGCCCGGACATAGCAGAAGCGGCTCGTGTATGTAGGTAGTCAGCGGTGGATGTGCGTCGCTGGACAGGTGTCCTATCGGTAACTCCGCCACTAGACACGCGACGCCGTAGTAGGATTGCGGAAACCCGTCGACGACCACACGCCGTTTGAGCACCTAGAGTACGAAAGGTGACCCTGCATGAAACCATCCGACGCCATCCAAGGGAAAACCAAGGAGATTAAGCAAGCTGTCGAGTCCTACGGTTTCGTGGACGTCCGGATATTCGGCTCCGTTTGCCGCGGTGAAGACAGGGAGGGCAGCGACCTCGACCTCCTTGTGACCATACCAGCTGAGCGGGCAGGGAAGATCTCTCTCTTCGACATCTTGGATCTTGAATCGAAGTTGGAGGAAATGCTGGGGGTACCGGTTGATATGAACGTGGCGAACAACATACCTGACCACCTCAAACGCGAGGTGGAGCGCTCAGCCATTCTCCTATGATCGGGCGATGCGGCCCGCTCCGTGGGGTGTCGGAAGCTTTCTATTCGAAGAATTTGATTATTTTTCGTCCCCCCCTTGAAATCAATTTTTAAAACCGGAGCTTTCTAGTTTGTAGTCAAAAGCAAAGCAGCGGTGTCCCAGCCACCGCGCATTGGGCATGCACCACACCTGCTAACAGGTTTTCGGTTTTGCCTTTTAGATTTTCGCTGTTGAGCGAAGCCGATTTTTTGGGCTGATTTTCTCTAGGAAAGTCAGAGATCAGTTCGCTCCGCTCCCCGAGCAATACTGGTCGTTTTTTGCGGGCCTGTAAGGCCCCGGCTTTGTTTTGCCCCCAAAAAACATGTGAATAACCTTATTTTTTAAAGGTTATTTGTGCACTCACCAAGGTGGATTGCTTGGCCTCTGCCATAGGGTATAGTACCGTCGCTCAGAGGCTACTGCCCGGTAGCGTCGATTCGTTTCAGCCATTGGCACCCTGAATGACACGTGAAAAATCTGCGAAAGAGCAGAGCCCACCACTCGATGCTTTTGAACTCAAAATGGCTCGTGAGCGCCCAACTTTTTTGAATCAAGAAGTGCTTGATGCCATTGCCCGAGAGCATGCTGGCGACCTGATCAGAATCGGCAGCGGCCTGCCAACGGCTTTGGATGACGAGACATTGTTGGTGCCCATTCAGCTGCCTAAGTGACAAACATACCTGCGATGATCCGAGCATCTAGCAAGGCATGATGAGGGAGGTCTGACCCGTCGTTCAGCGGCTCGAGGGTGAGCGCGTTGGTGGGCGCCGGATACACGTTTTGCGGCCACTTACCTTCGTTGTACGCAAGTTCGCAGAACAGCTCCCAGTCGTACTCTGGGGCATCAGTCAGTACCGTGATCACGCAGTCGAATGAGCGCAAAAACGCAATCAGCCCCTCTCGGGCAACGAGAATGGGACAGGATGACCTGGGCATGCAGTCGACCTGGCATCCACTTTCAAACCCAAGGTGAATCAGCCGAAAGCGCTCTCGACCAGTTCTTGCATAACAGAGGCAGGCCCCTGCAAAAATACTTCTTGGCCACTGACCTCAAACCGTACCGGATTGACATGCACAACCCTCGCACCTGCCCCTAGAGCACGTAAGGGCAGCTCCGCAGCTGGGAACACGACACCTGATGTTCCAATCGAGAAGAACAGATCACAGTTACCTGCCGCGGTAAGGCCAGCACTCCAGGCCGACTCTGGAAGCATCTCTCCGAACCAGACCACTCCAGGCCTGATGTACCCATTACATTCAGCGCACCGCGGTGGCTCAAGACGGCAACCATCCACGGGTAATTCATTAGATGGAAGGGACGTCACGTGCGCATGGCCGCAGTCAATGCACCTGGGGGCGCGAAGGCTGCCATGAAGGTGGATCACGTCTTGACTACCAGCGCGTTCATGCAGGTCATCCACGTTCTGGGTCACGACTGTCGGCTTAGGAACGTGCTGAGCGAGTTCTGCTATCGCGAGATGAGCTGCATTCGGCTGCGCTTGGAGCACTTTCAACCTACGCCACTCATACCAACCCCAGCACAGCCCAGGATCCGCACGGAACGCTTCGGCTGTCGCTAATTGAGCAGGGTCGAATCGAGACCAGAGACCGGTCAATGCATCTCTGAATGTTGGGATCCCACTCTCGGCGGATACGCCGGCGCCGGTGAAAACGACAACGTGCCTTGCCTCCTGCAACAGCTTAGCGATGGTAGTGAGAGGCATTGAGATATCCTGGAAATTCGTTCCCGTGAGGTTACCCGAGCCTACCTGTTTGGTCATTGTGTGATGCTGAGGGATCGAGCAGCAGTGTTTGTGTAAGTCGTATAAGTGTCCAGAAAACCAAGCTGGCGCTAAGACGCAGGTAAGACCGTGTAGGGACGGTTCACATCAAAAATAACTGTATGCATATACAGCCTATCTATTAACTGCGGAGAAACGCACACCGATTGAGCATATTTTGCATCACTGGCGCTGGTAGAACGACACGGAACCGGACATGCAGTCAAAGCCCCATAATTTCTCGTAAGCCCCAAACCACGGGGCTTCCAGCCTAATTTAGCTGCCTTTTCTGGACAGTTATGAGACGGCAGCGAGCTCTGAGTATCAAATCTACCGGCAGGGAAAAGGATGCTGTATGTATATACAGCTTATCCGCGCTATAACAAATCATTGTGTCCGATGGGGTAGGCGCGCCGTTTTCCAAAATGCGAGGGTGACGCTCGCGAGACGCCATCCACACCATCTCCGAGGCACCAATGAAAAAGACAGGAAGTCGCCAGCGCGCTAGGGAAGGCATCGTCAGAATGATCGCAAAGATCCAGAAACTCTAGGCACCCCGTCACTCTGGACAACCTGGAATTATTGAACGACTGAAGGGTATGTTTGGAGCAGCGCTCAGGACGCATCAGGGTGTTGAGTCGAACCGGCAAGTACAGCAGGGCAGATGACTTTGCCGAACATGGCTTACATAGCAATTTTCTAGGGAAGAACTGTCCGAGTACTTAAGCGGCCTGCTGGCGATGAGGCAAGGATCAACACCCTGATCAATCGCTGGCGCCTGTAGCCTTGTCGCTACTGAATGATCTACGAAACTACTCGACGTGAATCTGGTACGGTTACCGCGTGCAAGCGGAGCGCGCAAGGCGTGAGGATCGAAGCCCGGAGGGCCAAGACGAAAGCGAAGCGGCCGGCTTGGTTCACGAGAGCCGACCCAACGGGCACGCCCTGGAAAGCCCTAAATGCCTACTCGTCGAGCTCCAACCGACATACTGGTTTCCCACGCCGGGTCAAAATGAACGTATGACCTTTCTCTGCGAGCTTGAGCACTCGACGAAAACGTCGACGCGCCCGGCTGATGCTCATCACGTACTCCATAAAACCCTCTTAACCTAACAATCGTCGAAGAAGCCCTTCGACCTGCGTGTTTTCATACCTGGCACATAGCTCGTCGAGCTTGGCGCCCCGACGCTCACCAGTCGCAAGGCTCAGCCCATGCAGAGCGTTAAACAGCCGTTGCTGCTCCTCAACACCTTCGCGAACGTCTTGCCACATTGAATTGACCAGTTTCACCACCGACTCCAACTCAGCAGCCAGAACCTGTGTCTCGATGAGCTTGTTACTGTTCACTGTCGTCTTGAGAGTCACTTTACGCTGCTCAAGCTCTTGGAGCTGCTCGCTCAAGCATTCGGCCTAGCCAATCGACGTGGCAATTCCAGCGATGAAGGCTTTGTCTTCCTGGACGCTGTAGATAGCCAGCGAACCGTCGGCGCCACCGGTAACATCGGGGTGGTGGATTTGATAGACATCAGAGAGATGCTCCCCCCTGACCATCCCATGTAAACCGACCCGGTGGAGGCGCTTAAGCAATATCCCCAAGCTCAAGCCGCAGGCATCCAGCCACGCTCTTCACTTTCGTTGCACATACTAGAAGGTAGATAATGATCGCAATAATCTCTCCAGCGTACTCGGTGAAGGTGGTTTTCCCTCAATGCTTAAATGGCTTTCCTCAATTAGTCGCGATTTTCGCATTCACCTTGACTGGCCGCGTTTCGAGGAATTAGAGCGCTACCGCTATGTCACGGAGGCCTACGATCAATTCCCTACACAAGTGATGGAGGCGGATCTAGCCGAGCGACTGAAGCGCGTTCAAGATGAGGCGGCTGCAAAGTTCAATGCTGATCGTGATCGGCTGGAAGGTGCGGTCGCAGCACTGCAACCCAAAGTCACTGATGCCAAGCGTCTGGTGAGCCTTTTTCAGCGCGACTATCGCGCTGAACTCGAGGCCCTGTACGCAGAAAAAGATCGGCTACGCGGTGAAATGCAACTGACAAGGGAAAAGAAATCATCCGAGTACGACAGCATCGAGGAGTTGCACGAGGAGAAAAAAGATCTGTATAAAAAACGTCACGAGCTTCAGGACGAAATTAACAGCTGGTATGCGCAAGCTAACCGGAGTCGGGTTTTGCTGGGGAAAAAAAATCGAGAGATTCCAAAATACTCGATCTTCGGGATTAGCCAAAATTCATTGCAAAGCGCCAAGAACGACCGGGATGTCGTAATCAAGAAGATCAAGCGGGTGAAAGAGGAAATCGACGAGGCCAACAGTGATATCTATGCCTTGAATAAGGCACTAGAGCAAATGGGTGAGAAATTTGGCCAGACCAAGCAGCGCATCGTAGATACCAAGCGGGATCGGACTGAATTTTTCGATCTGAGAGAGTCAGGTAAGACCTTAAAGGCCCTGAAAAGTGACCAGGACGATTTGGCCTGTGAGCTTGCCAGGTTGCGCACCTCTGCGGTCTCACTCGAAGAAGAGCGGACATATTTCATCCGAGATGCCGAAAACGGGTATGGTGTGCAGGCGCTTCGCACCGAACTGAATAATCGGATTGAAACTCGTGTTGCCCACCTCAGAGCATACGATCTACCCGAACAACAGATGCAGCGTAAGCTGCGACACCGAGAGCAGTGGCTGCGGGAGCACTCGAAGTAGCACTCAAATTCCAAGGTGAGTTACCCCGGCGTTCCCAGAGACGCGATGACTGCTTATAACCGTTAGCTGCCTTTTGCAAAGGACAGCAATGGGTCGATAGCAACCATTCGCGACTGATCGCTATCGACCCGTGCAGTCATTCGCGAGAGATAGCAATCGAGCAGAAGCGGACGTACAGAATGTGGCCGATTGTTGATGGTTGCCATTGGCTGGCTGGAAGATGTCGCGACTAGATCGAGCTGCTGAGGTTCGGTGTAATGCACAGGCTCAAATCCACTGAGCCAGCGGCGATTTATCCTGTTTCAGCTGCTCCCAAGCGCTGAATGGAATATCCTTGCGACACGCAATCAACCTCGAAGCAGTGAATTGAACGATGGGTTTTGAACAACTTGCTGGGCTACGTGACCGCCTGCGTGCTGAAAATGAGCAGGCAAAGGCCGATAGCACTACACACCTTAAACGCAAATCCGCCCCGCAGGCCAAGCCTCGTGTGCAGGATCCGGCGGTGGAAGCGATCTGGCCACTGCAGAAGCATTTTCCATTGGCGTTCCCTGTCAATCCGGCCCCCAAGGTTCCGCTCAAAGAGGGCATTCTCAAAGATGCCGAACAACACCTGGAGCTGCTCGGGATAACCCGCGAGCAGCTCAAGCTTGCCATCTCTACCTGGTGCAGAGGAGCTCGATATTGGGCAAGCATGGTGGAGAATGCGCCGCGCTTGGACTTGAGTGGACAGGCAGCCGGCATCGTGACTGCTGCCCAGGCGATGTACGCGAAGCAGCAGGCTTTGCGGCAACGCAGCCAAGACCGACGAAATCGTGCGAAGTCAAAAGCACCTGTCCCTGCACCCGTTGCCGATGCCGTCGTGGAACAGACTACAGATTGAATGCAGTCGCACCTTGCATAGTGTCGGCACTGGCAAGGCGCGTGAGTAACTGTTGACCTGCGCGCTCGATGGGCGCGCAATCTGCTGGGGCGGACTATCTATATTGGGTCGAAAGCAGTCTCAGGATTTCGAGTCGGTGCCTCGGATTGGCTTTAGCACTATCGATCCATCGACCAGCTCGATGCTCAAAGAGTCACCAAGACCGACGTCCATTGGCGCAAGGATGGCCGGCGGGAGATCGATGATGACGTCCCCGCTGCCGTCGCCTGGATCCTGGCAGATCACAGTCGTTTGCAATGAATCACTCATCAGGCGTTAGCTCCAGTCTCGACAGAAGTAATTACGCGATATCCTACGCCGCAAGTGCGCTACTGGTAGTTATCGGCCAGTAGCGGTTACTGTGGACTCGGGTCTTCGCGGCACCAGTAAACTGGATGATGTTCAGCAACTGCCCCCTCTTTTGATTTATGGCTCATAAAGGCACCCACCAAGTGGATCAGTCCAGACCAGATCCCCAGTAGCGGGTCGTCTCATAATGTTGTCAAGCTTGGCATCGACGTTACCTTCATGGCGCTCCGCAAACTCAGCCGACTTAGCGAGAGTTATCAAAACTCCTGCTAAATCTGGATACTCGTCAGCTAAGGCCCAGCATTGTTCAGAAAGCGCGCAATTGGCAGGTAAATCATCATTTTCGTCGAGCAACCCCGACAATATGCCGGCAAGTAAAGGTTCACTGGTCTCATCTACGCTCGTCAACCTCTCCACTTGGGCCAGCCAATAGAACTCACTAGCGCTTCCTGGGAGTGAAGAGTCAGAGTGGCCGACTGCGCCGTAATCGTGAATGATCTCGACAACATTACGGTTGCCTTCAGCCGACTGCTGGGCGAGAAAGTTGTGTCCGCATCCTTCGAGAGTAAGGCGATAAAGTCTGTCGCCACGCTCAAACAACATGCTGCTAGAGCCTTGACAAAGGAAAGTTGCTTCTTTCAGCGGCTCTTTTTTGAGGATTTCCTGAAAATGAACACCCTCAAACGCTGGCTCATCGATCATGCGTACTCCCCAACCTGATTTTTCCAATGGGATATAGCTGAGTAAGAATGAGCACGAGAGCCCATTAGAAGTAAAGCCAGTTGGACTAACCTGGCTTATGACCTCCGGCTTGGATGAATTGTTAAATACCGACTCCTGATGCTTCGATCGCCGCTTTTGAGAGGAGGCCAAGGTTGCTTCTGAGGTGAGCTTTTTCCCCTAGCCAATTAGGAATCAAAGCGCCTTGGGCAGCAAAATGCTCAACATGAACCACTGTGATTCTTCCGTCCGTGTAGGCAACTGAGTTGATCATTTTCCAAGCGCCAGGGCGAGCGCGGCGAAATAGATCGTAAGCGGACGCGACATAGTTCAGGCCCGTGCCCAAGCCGAACATGACAATGAGCCGAGTCTCTTCCGGCAGGTCACGGAGAAAGGTAGTTGTGCAGTTAGTCGCGACCGATGTGCCGAACGGGGTACCAATGAACTTGTCCAGCATGCCGCCACCTGATCCTTTCCAAGATGCAGACTTATGGTCATAGCGCTCTACAGTGCAACGAATGAGTGATGCGAAAT
Source organism: Pseudomonas sp. s4 (assembly GCF_046764235.1). Taxonomy (NCBI): domain Bacteria; kingdom Pseudomonadati; phylum Pseudomonadota; class Gammaproteobacteria; order Pseudomonadales; family Pseudomonadaceae; genus Pseudomonas; species Pseudomonas sp. s4. Next base: position 3,057,823 of record NZ_CP177209.1, read on the forward strand.
GAAAGCGCCCGGACTTATCCGCGATAAGACGATCTACATGTTTCTTCAGCACATCGGACTCGTCGGTGGGGATGAGCCCGACGTGAGCCAGAATTTTGCCCACGTTGAGGCGATTGCCCTTGTACGCAATCTCGTCGTGAGGTTTAGAGGCGAGTGCTCCAGTCTGAGTCGGGCCCTTGGAAAAGCCAAGTACAATAACCTCGGGCTTAGTGCTACCCCATGCCAGAGGGTTTGCTGTAATTCGCCAATCTCCCTCCGCGCGCTTAGATACATCGAATTGTGGCGCAATATCACTATAGCAACGCGAACAGGAGACTCTGCCGTGACTCGGTAAGCAACTCATCAATCCTCCCAGTACAGCCAAAGTCTGAAGTAGCCGAGAGCCCATAGGACGGACTCCATAAGCACCTAACTACTACGAGGCAGATGCTCGTTGCGGTTGACGTTAACAATTTGCCATCACAGAGTCCACCGTCCGCTCCTGGCCGTTAGCTGCCTTCCGCGAATAGGTCGTTAGTGGTCATTCGTGATCTTGCCACCGTCAGCTTTTCCGGGCTGCGTTGACCAAGTGATGAAAAAGCGCTTAACTGTACAAACATACAGTATAGGCATTTTCTTCATGGTCACGATTCTCGGCCCCCTCGAACCCAGCGGAGCGAAGCTTCCGCTTTTTTCCTTCCATGTCCCTGCGGGCTTTCCATCCCCCGCAGCCGACCACTTGGAAAAGCGCATCTCGCTTGATGAGTTGCTCGACGTCCGGGCTCCGCACATTTATCTGGTGCGTGTAGAGGGCGACTCGATGATCGGTGCCGGCATCTACCCTGGCGACCTCGTGATTGTGGATCGCTCCATCGAGGCGGAGCCAGGCCACATTGTCATCGCCGCAGTGAACTGCGAACCGCTCTGCAAACGCCTGGCTCGAGATGGCAGCCAGGTGGTGCTCAAGTCCGAGAACCCGCGCTACCCATCTCGTTACCTTCTCGAAGGGGAAGAGCTGCAGGTGTGGGGTGTGGTGACCTACAGCGTGCGAAGCCATGACAAAGCCTGAGCGGGTCTTTGCCCTCATCGACTGCAACAGCTTCTACGCGAGCTGTGAGCGTGTGTTCCGCTTCGACCTTCGTTCCAAGCCTGTTGTCGTGCTCAGCAACAACGATGGTTGCGTGATCGCCAGGTCGGCAGACGCGAAGCCCTGGATCAAAATGGGCGAGCCGTATTTCCAGATCAAGGACAAGCTCTGTAAGCACGGCATCGTCGCATGCTCGTCGAACTACGAGCTATATGGCGACATGAGTGAGCGGGTAATGACCGTCATTGAGTCCATGGTGCCGGCGGCAGAGGTCTACAGCATCGACGAGGCGTTCGCCGAGCTCACGGGCATGCCCGGCGATCTCGAGCGCTTGGGCCGGCAGATCCGAGCCGAAGTTTATCGGCGCACAGGCATCCCGGTAGGTGTTGGCATTGCCTCTACGAAGACCCTGGCCAAGCTGGCAAACCACGCTGCCAAGAAATGGCAGAACCACACCGGTGGGGTGGTCGACCTACGCGATGAGGTGAAGCGGAACTGGGTGCTCAAGAAATGCGATGCAGGAGATGTTTGGGGCATTGGCCGTCGTCTCTCCGCTCACTTGGCGGCTATGGATATCCGTACTGCGTGGGAGCTTGCACATGCCGACGCCTGGTCGCTCAGAAAGCAGTTCAGCGTTGTGCTGGAGAAGACTGTACGCGAGCTTGGTGGTACCACCTGCCTGGAGCTAGACGAGCCCGATCCCCCCAAGAAAGAAATTTGCTGCAGTCGTATGTTCGGTACCCGGCTCACTGAGCTGGCCCCTATCAAGGAGGCAATGGCGACCTACACGTCTAGGGCTGCCGAGAAGCTTCGTGCGCAGCAGTCGCTCTGCAAGCGTCTACGCGTGAGCATCCGCACCGGCATGTTCAATCCCGATGAGGCGAAGTATGCCAACGGCGTTCTTGTCGAACTGCCGTACCCAACGGATGACACGCGCTTGCTGACAAAGGCTGCGCAGGAGGGGGTAGAGAGGGTTTACCGGGAGGGCTACCGCTACAGCAAGGCTGAAGTCCTTCTGCTCGACCTCAGCCAGCGTAACGAGATCACAGGTGATCTGTTTGCGGTTGCACAGCCAGTCGCCAGTGAGAGGCTTATGGGCGTGCTTGACGCGGTGAATGGCCGGTGGGGTAGGGGAACGATGCGGTTGGCGAGTGTGCCTGTCGATCCCGCTTGGGGAATGCGCCGGGAGATGATGAGCCAAAGCTTCACGACACGGGTTAATGAGCTCTGGACTGTTTACTGCAAATAGAGCGGGGGCATGAGCAAGGCAGGGCTTCCAGTTCCCTGGCCATAAGCAATTTATCGGTTGTCTTCAATCATGCCGCTGTCTTCGTCCTGCACTGCTTGCAAACCTTCAGTTTCCGAGATTCGAGCACACGGTCAAATGATCATTCTCTTCACACGCTGAACCACAGAGCAAGGTGGCTAATCGAATGAGAATCCAGCTACCAGCCTCGGCCAACTGATCCTTCCTGCACCGAGGGCTGCCCATTGCAACCCATAGGATCGTTCCATGGATGACTTCACGTTGGCTTTCCTGAGCTTTTGCGTCGACCATCCGGAAGCGGTCGAGCAGGTACAAGCGCTTACGGAGGCAAATGCCCTAGAGGCGGGCGAATCTCTGCCTGCGCTGCGGGATACCATGATTTCGCAAATTCTGGAGGTAGAGGCTAAGCAACGTAATATTTCAATGAAGGCACTGATACTGGAACTCACCGGCCAATCGAGCCAAGTGTCAGATGAACCCGACACAGTTCCAGGCCTTGAAAAGTACAATCAAATGCGTGACTTCGGTGCCTCGCCTGAGCCATCAGGTTCATCCAAGGCAACGAAGCGAAGCAAAAATTCCGAACTTCAAGCCCTGCAGTTTTGCGTACAAAAGCACGACGCCACCAGGCTCCACTACGATTTCCGACTGGAGCTCAACGGCACGCTCAAGAGCTGGGCCATACCGAAAGGGCCCTGCTTCGATCCGAAGGTGAAGCGTCTTTCGGTTCACGTTGAAGACCACCCGCTCGATTATGCAAGCTTCGAAGGCACCATCCCTAAAGGGCATTACGGCGCCGGGGAGGTAATCGTGTGGGATCGTGGGATCTGGATCCCTCAAGGTGATCCGGACGAGGCCTACCGCAAAGGCCGGCTAAAGTTTGAGCTGAAGGGCGAGAAGCTGTCTGGCCTGTGGAATCTGGTTCGAACCAATATCGAAGGCAAGCAGGAGCAATGGTTCCTCATCAAACACCAGGACGAGTCGGCCAGACCGCTCGCTGATTACGATGTCGTGTCGGAGCAGCCGAACAGCGTGCTCAGCGACCGAACCGTCATTCCCAAGAAACGAGGCAAGCCTAAATCCTCAACTCCGAGTGAGTCACCAGATAAAGCCGAGCTGCTCCGAACGGCTCATGAAGTACCGGCAGACCTCCCAGAGAAGCTGGCACCGCAGTTGGCCACGCTCGTCGAGTCGAGTCCGCAGGGCAGTGAATGGCGCTTCGAAATCAAATTCGACGGCTACCGCATGCTCAGCCGAGTCGAGGGTGACGAAGTGCGGCTGTTTACTCGAAATGGACATGACTGGACTGACAAGCTGCCGAAGCAGGCCGCAGCAATCAAGCAGCTCGGTTTGGAAAGCGCCTGGCTCGATGGTGAGATTGTCGTCCCGAACGCTGATGGCGTACCCGATTTCCAGCTGCTGCAGAACGCGTTCGACGCGGGCAAGAGCCAGAGCATCATCTACTACCTGTTCGACCTTCCGTACCTCAACGGCGCCGACCTGCGCCTGGTGCCTGTGGAGCAGCGGCGAGCCGCTCTCAAACAGGTAATGGAAAGCAATGAACATCCCTTGCTTCGATTCTCGGACGACTTTACCGAGGACGTCGATGCGCTCATGAACAGCGCCTGCCAGATGAAGATGGAGGGACTGATTGGGAAGCGCTCCGGTAGTCCTTACGTATCAAGGCGCAGCGATTCGTGGATCAAGCTCAAGTGCAAGCATCGCCAGGAGTTTGTGATTGTTGGCTTCACCGATCCGAAAGGTGCTCGCAGTGGCTTTGGAGCATTGGTGCTGGCCCTGACTAATAAGGACAGCGGAGAGCTTCGGTACGCCGGCAAGGTCGGCACTGGGTTCACCGAATCGACCCTCGCCACCATCTTGCAGACGCTGCAACCCCTGGAGCAGAAAAAGGTGCCGGTGGTGAATCCGCCAAAGGGCGTCGACGCCAGGGGTATCCACTGGTTGAAGCCTGAGCTGTTAGCTGAGGTCATGTTCGCTGAGATCACCTCGGATGGTGTTGTGCGACATGCCGTCTTCCATGGCATCCGCACTGACAAGCCCGCTAAGGACATCACGGAAGAGAAGCCGGCGCCCGCGCCGAAAAAAGCGACATCCGCCAAAGCTGAGGCGACCAAACCAACAAGCAGTAAGGTTAGGATCACGCACGCCGAGCGCGTCATCGATCCCAGCAGCGGCCTCACAAAGCGTGATCTGGCCGAATACTATGCCCAGGTCTCACCTTGGCTCTTGCCGCATCTGAAAGATCGTCCCATTGCGCTCGTGCGAGCGCCTGAAGGCATCACAGGTGAGCTGTTCTTCCAGAAGAATGCTGATTGCCTAGCGATACCCAACATCACGACCGTGCCGAAGGCTGAGGCAGGCAAAGCCGGCATGGTGATCAACAGCGTCGAAGCTCTGGTCGGGGCGGTGCAGATGAGCACCATTGAGCTGCACTCCTGGAACGGCACAACCGCTCGCATTGATCAGCCTGATCGCTTCGTCCTCGATCTCGACCCAGATCCTGCTTTGCCTTGGAAGGCGATGGTCGAGGCCACACAACTCACCCTGGTGGTGCTGGATGAACTAGGCCTGCAGTCCTTCCTGAAGACCAGCGGAGGGAAGGGTATCCACATCATGGTGCCGCTTACTCCGAAGGCTTCATGGGAAGAGGTGAAGTCGTTCAGCCAGGCGGTGGTGAAATACATCGCCAAGCTCATTCCAGATCGGTTTTCGGCTGTGCTCGGCCCGAAAAATCGCATCGGCAAAATCTTCATCGACTATTTGCGAAACGCTAAAGGCGCTACGACGGTCAATGTCTATGCGGCCAGGGCTCGTGAAGGACTACCTGTATCTGTCCCGATTTACCGAGAGGAGGTCGTCGAGCTCAAGTCCGCAGCGAGGTGGAACATCACCAACCTCCAGGAGCGTCTGGATGAGCTCGGCGGTGATGATCCTTGGGCGGAACTGGCCAGTACGAAGCAGCTCATCACGTCAGAGATGAGACAGCGGATCGGCATGAAACAGAAGGAGTAGAACGATGGACAACTATCACGTCAGCCCCACTGCAGACGGCTGGGAGCTCAAGAAGGCTGGAGCTGAACGGGCCTCAAAACGCAGCTCCACCAAGCAGGAGCTGGTGGCCGCACTTTCTGATTTTTTCCAAGGAAAAACGGCGTCGGTAAAAATCCACAAGGCCGACGGCACCATCGAAGAAGAGCGTACCTATCCGCGCTCTGCTGATCCGAGGCGAACGGAGGGCTAATCGCCGAGGAGATTGAACGAGTTGCACCATGGAGACGTCTTCAGGGAAGAAGCCCATGCTCAGTGTCGCGAGATGGGGTGTTGATTGGTGGTGACGAGTTGAGCGTATGCATGCGGGAAAAACGAAAATGCAGAATTAAGTCCAGGGCAACGATAATTTGTCTGCGAAGCGGCAAGGTACTCCTAGTTCGGAAAAAAGGCGGCAGATGGAATTTCCCGGGCGGTTCGATTGAGCCTGGTGAGACCCCTCATAATGCTGCAGCAAGAGAGCTACGTGAGGAGACATCCATTGAAGGGCATGGCCTGCTTTCCCTGTGCTCGATCAGGGTGGGTTCAGTCGTGCATCACATCTTCACCACCCGATTCCACGAAAATGACAAACCTGTGGCCGACCATGAAATAGTCGCGTGTAAATGGGTGCCTCGCGAAAAGCTTACACCTGACTTGCTGAATTCCGCAGCAGCTGGCCTCTTGGCAACTTGGTTGCCTGCACTGTCTGCCTGACCACCGCTGCAAAGTTGTACAAGAAAAATTATTTGTATCGAAAATCAGGCCGGTTGTCTGATACCCGTATTACCGCCTCCTAAGTCATTGAACTGCCTCCTTGCTTTGCTATGGTTAGGTCTCCGTATAAGACTAAAGTCGAAGGAGGGACGGCATGCGTATTCGAGGCGATGTTTTTTGGGATTGGGCGGATCCAGTGCTTCATCATCGTACCCATGACGAGGAGCTCGATGACGGCACGACCATCGATGTTCAAGTCAGGCTCTCGCGCACCGGTCAGACGCAAATGTTCATCGGCGTGTACGCCGGTTGTGGGATGGCTTTACACGAAGAAGCGTTCGATTCGCGGCCCGGTGAATCCATGACCCGAGCTCTGGCTTGGGGCGTGGGACGTGGAAGGCGCCTGGCTACAGATCAGCGGCCTGCCGTAAGACAGGTGGCGTAAGCCCTAAACCTCGGCTTACAGGTGGTCGCTTGCCCGAGTGTCAGCGGCCACCGCTTTCATGAATCCACGCGGTGTATGCAGATACCAACGTTGGTAAGAGCTCAGGCAGTGCTTCCGAGGCCGCAATCAACCGGGATGGGCTTCTAAACCAATCCGCTAACCAGGCGAGTAGTCGAAGCCTGGACGTTGGGCAAGTTCCAACCTGTCTTTCCAGCTCATCAGCGATAAGTCCGAGTTGCTCGATATCTTTATCCAGCTGATCTATCTGCTTTGTCATATGCCGCTTGATCTCAGTTTGAGGTGAGCGTGTCTAGCCAGCTGTCGACCTCGTCCAGCTGCCCAGGCCATAGCTCTCGTGATCGTCTCGCCTGGTCGTTCTACGTAAGCCTCTTCCAGCCGGGCTAGCCCTGATAGCTCGTAAATACCAATGAATAGCTGTGTATCACCAGTACGTGAGAGGCGCACTTGGATGTCGAGCCGAGCACCGTCGGGCAGAACTTCTTCATGGAAGTGATGCTTGAGATCCGGATCAGCCCAAGCCCAAAATACCTCGCCTCGATGTCGCATCCTTGCCTCCTGATAAATCTCCATCGAGGAAGCGTAGACCGTCTCGTCTAGGGCGGAGGTTTCGAATGGTTTCAAACCGTGGCAGCGATATCGGATCTCTACTCTGCAAAAGCACTATCTACTCGCAAGAGGGGAAATTGCTCGTCCGGATTACGGCATTCGGCATTCAGCTTCAGCCGCGCCGCCTCAGCCAGTGATCGGCTCGGGTAGCTTGGCTTGAGCCGGAGTTTTTCCTGGTTGTCGTAAATGTCGAAGCCACCAGACACCGTCGTGGCATAAAAGCGAGATCCATTTTGAAAGGATTCTTTTTCGATAGGTACTGCTGGAACGATAACAAATCTTGTTTGCATGATTCATGCCTCCCCTGACAGATATCTTAGTATTAGCCTGAGATGAGGTAAGCATCAACATGACTCATTGAGTCGAATTTGTGGCGCAGTGGGTCATTCATAAGGCAGCCATTTAAGTCGCGAACGAGCCTTGAATACCTGCAGTTATTTACTGAATGCGTAGATTTCTCACTTGCTCCTATTGATGTGACTTACTTAACCCTTGCACTGGGTCAAGAGCACGGGTTGGCGAGATACCATGTTCCCGATCAGAACGGTAGGGAAGCGGATCCGGCGCATACCACTATTCGTCTTTCACTCCTACTGCCGCTAGCACTGTTTCTTTGGAGCTGGATTGTTCTATGCATTCTTTGCGACCAGGCATGCTGTTGCCAGGCGTGCGGTGTCATGCCTTCAGCTGTTCTGAACGTGCGGCAGAAGTGAGACTGATCGCAGAAGCCACATTCCAGCGCGATCTCCGCCAAAAGCATGGTGGACGTTTCTAGGAGATGTTTGCTTTTTGATATTCGCTGCTTTCGCATCCATTGCTGCGGCGCTGTGCCGGTGCTTTCCTTGAAGATTCTGGTGAAGTGACTCCGTGAGAGACCGCACGCTTCGGCTAATTCCGTTACGGATACGCCCGTCTCCATATGATCAAGCATTTTTCGCTTGGCGATTCGCAGCTGCCAGGGTTTCAGTCTTCCATTCGATTTGAAGGCGAAGGTGGCCAGCACAGTGCTGTGGTCACTGTTCATGAGATCCAGTCCTTTGAGACTTCGGCTGCCCATCGGACAGAACAGCCAGATGTGACGTGTTAAGGAAGTATCCAAGCGCGCCATCCGGGTCGAAGGCTTGGCCCAGCCCCGTGCGAACTGAATGGCGTGCTGATAATGCAGCCCCTTGTTGGAGCCGCCGTTGGTTAGAGGGACGCAGCAACAGGCGCCAAGGTCGGGCCGTGTTGCACGCGCTCAGGCGCTTTGTGCACCATTGTGTAGGCGTAGTCGACGCCCATGCCGTAGGCGCCGGAATGCTCTTTGACCAGATCCATGACAGCATCGTAGGTGTCGCGGTTTTTCCAGTCTCGCTGCCACTCCAGTAGCACCTGCTGCCAGGTGACTGGCACCACACCCGCCTGGATCATCCGCTGCATGGCGTAGTCGTGAGCCTCCTTGGTGGTGCCCCCCGAAGCGTCGGCAACCATATAGATCTCGTAGCCTGCATCGTGCATTGCGGACAGTGCGAAGGTGGTGTTACAGACCTCAGTCCACAGGCCTGAAACGATGATCTTGTTTCGACCATTCTTCTTCAGCACATCACGAACCTTCTGGTCATCCCAGGAGTTCATGGAAGTGCGCTCCAGCAACGGTGCTTCAGGGAAAACCGCGAGCAGCTCGGGGTAGGTATGTCCGGAGAAACTCTCGGTTTCGACCGTGGTGAAGGTAGTGGGCACATTAAAGATCTTGGCTGCTTTGGCCAGGCCTACGGTGTTGCTCTTCAACGTCTGCCGGTCAATGCTCTGAACGCCAAAAGCCATTTGCGGTTGTTGATCGATGAAGATCAGCTGGCTGTTGAGCGGGGTCAGGACTTCAGTGTGTGGATTGCTCATTGTTCTTCCCTTTTGCTGAACGGTGTCGAGAGTTTTTCGGCGGATCGTCGCCGAGCGCCAGTACAAGGTAGCGAAATACTCAGCGAAACGGTGGCGCACTTTTGCGTCCTTGATGGCGCATTTATGCACCACTTATGGTGTGCAATCCGGTGCTAGGATCTTCGCCAGTTGGATCACATCGATCCATTTTCGCCAAGGAGAATCCAATGGCCGCTTCACGACCTTTCAACGATGACACCGCCTACTGGGGCGTTCCATGGGAAGACGGCTACGGCTATCCGCAAGCGCGGCGAGTTGGGAGCGATATCTTTATCTCGGGACAGTTCAACCATGACGAAGAGGGCAACCTGGTAGCGCCGGCGCCACTGGATGCGGACGGTCGTCCGAGCGATTTCTCGGCTATGGGCGAACAAATGCGGGTGTCCTACGACAACATTGCCAAGTTGTTGGCTCTGTATGGTGCCACCATGCAGGATGTTGTAGAGGAGACGCTATATGTGTTGGACATGGACGCAGCCTTTGCCGTAGTCGGCAAGGTGCGCAAGGCGGCCTATGGCACTGAGCGCCCGCAGGCGGCCAGCAATATCATCGGTGTATCGCGCCTCGCCCAGCGCCCCCAACTGATCGAGATTGTGTGCCGTGCGGTGATCGGCGCCCAGACCAAATGACAGGCGCTCCCGGTTTCAGCTATGAAGCCGGGATGGCCTGCTGACCTTCGACCAGCGGTTTGAGATCGGCCACGGCAGCCGCGCAGAACGTCATGAATGCTTTCACTCGCCAGGACTTCCTGATGTCCTGGTGGGTAAGCAGCCACAACTCGTCCTGCAGCTCCTGCACCACTGGGCCGACCCGAGCCAATCCGGGGGTGATGTCGCCCAGCATGCAGGGGAGGAAGCCAAATCCCAGTCCCGCTGCAATGGCGGCACTTGCTGCCGCCACGGAATCGGTGCGGTAATAAATATGCTCCGAGGGCACCCGACATTCGACGTAGCTCGTGGCCTTCAAACCGCACAGGCCTCCCGAGTAGGACACCCATGCCTGACCTTCAGCGAAGGGGTCGACAATCGCCGCCTGCTTGACGCTGCCATATGCCGCCCAGGCGATGTTGGCGAGCTTGCGACCCACTAGGGTGTCCGTTGGTTTTTTTGTCGCGCGCACCGCAATATCCGACTCGTCCCTCGCCAAACTCAACGTCTGGTTGCCGACTAACACTTCGATGGTGATGCCCTCATTGAGGGCTTGGAAGTTGGCGATGATCGGCGTGAGAAAGTACAGCAGCAGCGAGTCGCTGGTAGTGATTCGCAGCTTTCCCAGGGGGCCTTGGCCGGCACGGGACACCCTACGGGTGACACTGACGATATCCAGTTCAACGCGCTCGGCCAGCGCACGCAGCTCGGTACCTTCGGCAGTCAGCAGATACCCCGCCTTGCGATGATCGAAAAGCGCGACCCCAAGCGTCTTCTCGACTTGCGCGACTCGGCGCGAGACGGTGGATACATTGATGCCAAGCTTCTTGGCCGTGGCGGCGCGGTTGCTACAGTCACTTAGCGTTTTGATGATCCGCAAATCGTCCCAGGAAAGCTGGCTGACAGCTTCGCCGATATCCCATTTCGGGCCATTGGCGTTTGTAGAGACTAGCGGGACACCTGCAGGGGACGACTTCACGAAAATGCTCCAGGTTGGGGGCACCGATGATACGAAAACGGGCTGCAGCAACCAAGCTGCTATGGATAATGACCCTACGTTGATCGTGAAGATGCCGGTAGGCGCCACCACCGTGCCAGCGCCTCGCGGGGCTGGGTAGATGACTTGGCCGAACTGATAGGATGGACACGCTCCGTGTTTTTTTGAATAAGCTGACCGGGTGCGCGAAAGGTCATGAAGCGCAACGGATCGTGTAATAAAGATTGCGACATAGCTTGGGCAACTGTCCCCGCTGGGGGCGCGACTACCCGGCTTCCAAGAGAGGCAGTCGCTGCCGGATGTCGGCGATGAGCCGTCTAGCTTCTGCCTCCATCAGATCGCCATAATTGGCAATGGCGCCACACCCTCGGCACGTGAGGATGGCGTTCTTGTTCAACCTTTGTGGCCTCACAAGGTCTTGCCCACTGCACTTGAGACATCTCAGCGTGACGCTCACAACTTTCCTCTCCATGGATGTTGATCAGGCTCATTCCCTTGCCGTGCTGTTTGCGATACACGGTGCGATAGATGGAGTGGCGCAATTTGCTGAACGTTCACTTTGAGATGAGGCTCCCTCGGTCAGCCCGCTCCTGGATGAAGGCAACTGCTGACGAGAGCAGCGGAGAATTTCAATTGCGAAACGCGCCGGGATAAGGTGGATCGGGCAAGCGGAGCGCGCCGGCCCCGGATGGGCCAGAGGCGTGAGGATGGAAGCCCGATAGGGCCGTAACCTGGCTCCGCCAGGGTGCGGTTCACGACAGCCGTCCCCGCTGGAGCACGCCCAGTGGCAGAGCTACCTGAAACTGACCTCTGCGATCGGCCGGAGCGGCTGGTCTAGCTAAAAAAATGCGGGCAAAAGAAAGCCCGCTGGGGGCGGGCAAGGGAGCTTCTATCACACGTAGGGATAGCTAACCTTCCCACACCGCATGTGAAAAGGACGTGAATAAACCCGGCGGTGAAGGCGGTGCCTGTCCAACCTCCGCGCCCTTAAGTGGACTTGGTCTAGCGGTTGCGCACGGTATCCAATGCAGGTGACCAGACGTTATGTCCGCAGCGTTCACATACGACTGAGTCTTGTGGCCCATGGAAGGTCGGAAAGCCGCAGCTGACGCAACAATGTAGGCCCGCGTTCGGCGGTGCCAGGTATTCTGGACGATGTTCGACTGGGAGCACCGACAACCCTGGCCGAGTGTCATCTGGCCCATAGAAATACAGACTGATATCGCCATCGGTTTCCAATAGGCCGAGTCGAACCTGGCCGAGATGCTCCACGCCTTGTTGGCGCAGCTCCATGAAGAGCTCATTGGACGAGATGTTCAAATTCCGCAGCGAATGAATCTCGTACATGCCGTCCTTTACGACAGTGATGGGCAATCCATCGATCCAGGCCTCACATGTTCTGCTGCGCCTCATCATGTAGACGGTTCCGCGATAGAGCAGCAAAAGCGTGAGGAAAACCAATGCGACCGGGAGGAGGGGGACATCTTCGTAAAAGGTCACATCGCCTGCGGCTGAGCCCAAGGTGAGGATCACCACGAGCTCGAATCGGGAAAGCTGCCTGATTCCGCGTCGACCACTGAATTTCAGAAAGAAAAACACGGCTAGAAAAGCCGCTGAAACGCGGAGGGCGACCTCCAAGAGAAAGGTCAGCGGGAACTCGCCAATGAGCATCCTTTGCAGATCAAATGAAACCATTCGCTGAATCCCATCTGTTGCTATCTCCTGATACAGATTGACCGGCAATTCTCGGTCTTGGTTCATGCGCTGGTGTCAGTGAGACAAGTGTTCATGCTCGGCGGGAGCGAAGCAGATATCTCATCGCGCTGGCAGGCTCAGCTATTCGCATTGCTAATTCAGGCGTGTTTATTTGAACGTCACTGCTTAGAAATTGAACAAGAATGGCAGTGCATACTCAAAATTTAAGTAGGGCGAGCTGGAAATAGTTTACAGTGACCCACTAATTTGATCCGGTATTCGAGGAAGCACTATGTCCCGTCTGGCAGAGTTCCGTCAGCTTGAGCAAAAATTGGCCGCACAACTGGCCGAACTAGAAGCAATGAAAGGCTCCTCCGAGCTGAAAGCGGAGATCGAATTTGAGACCAAACTGCGCGATCTTTTGAGCAAATACGGGTACAGCCTGCGTGACATCATCAACATCCTGGATCCCCAGGCTAGCCGTCGCGCCGCCGCTCCTGCTGTTGCAGAGAAAGCCCCACGTCGTGCCCGCCAGGTAAAGCAGTACAAGAATCCGCACAACGGCGAAATCATCGAGACCAAGGGCGGCAATCACAAGCTGCTCAAGGAATGGAAAGCCGAGTACGGCTCCGATGTGGTGGAAGGCTGGCTCGCCCAGTAACACGCTCCACTGACGGTTTGCTAAAGCCCCCTGATGGGGGCTTTTTCTATGGTGATTGCAGGTGTTGGCAGGTGCGGTTGCTGACCTATTTGATGGTGCATCAGCACCTGTACCGTGTGCATAGGACTCTGTTTGGTAGGGGGTTTCTGCCGGTTGTCTGAATTATGGCAGCCAATCTCCTGGAGGGTTGAAACGTCATCATCCCGCGCTATGGTTGATGGGCTATAAGACTAAAGTCGTAGGAGGGCGGCATGCGTATACGCGGTGAAGTTTTTTGGGCTTGGGCCGATCCTGTGCTTCATCACCGGAGCCATGACGAGGAGCTGGATGACGGCACCTCGATTGATGTCCAGGTGAGGCTTTCCCGAACTGGCCAGACACAGATGTTCATTGGTGTGTACGCAGGCAGTGGCATGGCCCTTCACGAAGAAGCCTTCGATTCTCGACCAGGTGAGTCGATGACTCGAGCTTTGGCCTGGGGCGTGGGGCGTGCAAGACGACTCGCGACAGATCAGCGGCCTACAGTGAAACACGTGGCCTAGACATTAAAACCAGGACTCTGGTGGTCGCTGTGCACAGATGCCAGCGATCACGCATTCCTGGGGGCGTCCTGCGATGAGTGTAATTGCGGGCAAAAGAAAGCCCGCTGCTAGGCGGGCAAGATCTATCACACGTAGGGATAGCTAACGCTCCCATATTGCATGTGAAAAAGCCGTGAAGACTATTGGACACGACGGGCTATCACCCACCGTTTGAGTGAATCCAAGATGTGTAAGCCGAAACCAGGCTCTGCGGAATGCTTGGTAAACCCTGCTCAAGTTCGGCCAATCTTGATGGACTACCTATCCAGTCGGTGACCCAGGTTACCAACCTCAACCGGGATGTGGGGCACGGAGCTACTTGCTGCTCTAGCTCATCCGCGATACGGGCCAAACGCTCGATGCTGTCGTCTAGTTTGGTAATCTGATCCATGTTTTCGCTCCTTGGGTGATAGCCCAAACATAACATGTCGAAATCGGGCGCCATCGAAGCGTGACAAATCTCGCCCCCACATTCCTCCATTGCGGCGTGGTGTTGCGTCACCTGGAACAATCTCTCCATCTGGGCGAGGCATCGCCACTCTCAGCGAAAACCTACCTCGTTCCGGCGACTGATCTGTTCTCATCGCAGGCGCATTTCGTCCGCAGTACCTATGCAGCCGGGTGTGTTTCGAATACTGTATGTCCATACAGCAATGGAGAATGCCGTTATGACGGGCACCAATCTGCCGGTAATGTCGATCCAAGAGTGGCGGCAGCTGCTCAACGACACCGAGGCTCTGCTCCTCGCGCCTAAGAAACATCACAGAGAGCTTCTGCATCACGCATATGCGCTACGTGATGCCCATGCCGTAGACTCAGGAAGCTTGGCCGATATGCTCGAGCTCGCCGACGAAGCATTGATGTTCGCCCACTCCGTCCAAGCTGATCAGCAGTGGTAGGCTAAACACACGCCTTGATGGCATGGCATCGCGTGGGATAGCTATGGTGAAAGGGAGAGATCGTGAAAAGAGATCTGAGCAAGGTACTCATGCCTGACCACCCCCTGTACACCGAGGCTGTGGAAGCACTCAAGCTGTACCACCAAGCCCAGGCTAAAGGGGTAGTCGAAACGGAGCCGGAGCGGCTCAAGCTGTTGGCCGAGCATCGCTTCCAGGCGGTCACCGACTACCAGTTGCACGCCCTAGGCGGGCCCACAGAGACAGGTCATTAACAGACGGCCTGCATCAGGCCGATACCCTGCATGCAAGGTGTGGAGATTTGCCATGTACGTGACCAGTGATTTTTATCGATGCTTACCAGCCGTTTGCATTCGACGTGACCAGCCACTTGCAATCGTTATGACCAATCGCCCACATGGCTTAGAGGCGCAAGCAGCACTTTACGGTTGACTGCTAACGACCCATTGCGGACATTCGAGAATAACGGATTTAGTAAGGTCAACACGCACTCTGTGGGAGCGGGTTTACCCGCGAAGCAGGCGGCGCGGTGGATCGCACCGGCTGTGCCGGTGGATGCTCTCGCCCATGGCAGCACAGTGGCTTACAGAACTGGCAGGTAAAAGAAAGCCCACCGAGGCGGGCAAGGTCTATCATGTAGGGATAGTCTTAGGCTGCCTCGGTGAGCGTGAAAATTTGGTGAATGGGATGTCTGCAAAATATTAGGTATTTGGATACCCCCCTTTGAGGTCGGCGTAGGGACTGATGCGGCGCAGGGCGTGCTCATGTTTCAGGGAGGGCAACTGACACGGTGCTTGGCATTAGAAAAATCGGTTCCAAGACTATTTCGGCGACCCTTCTAGAATGAGGCCTGTAGGCGCGCCGTTTCGATTTCATTTTGGAACTGATAAAGTGCTTCAAGCCGCATCAGTGGGGTTTTCTTGGATCGGATTGCAAATCCGTCTACGCTGGTTCGATTCCGACCTCGGCCTCCATTATTCGAAAGCCCCGCAGATTAATGTCTGCGGTTTTCTATTGCGCCCAAGAAAGCAGAAGTGTTTCGCAACTCATCCTGCTTTGTCGGACTCACCACTTGGGCAACTCGACGGATGACCGCTGATGCATCGCTGTCCAGCTGCTGTACCAGCGCATCCTGCTAACCGCGGAACGGGCACGGCAAGCGATCGTTAGCGATCCCTGTTTCCTTTTCAAGAGGCTTGGTCAATGGATGAAGAACTGTGGGGCTTTCACCTGTTCGGCGCGAACTTTGCCAGTGATGAAGAAGCAGAGTCATACGCCTTCGAGCAATGGGAGCCAGAACCTCCCGAAGCTGCCTCCGATACTGAATATAGTGACTGGGAAGAGCGCAACCCAACCTGGCGAATGGCTGACGAGCTTGAATTCCACATGGATTCTGACTTTGTGGAACTGCTAGGTGGCCTCGATCGCGTCGTTTCTCAGATAAGCAGCCCGGCTGAGCGGGCCGATGTCATGGCCAAGGGGGCGCCGTTCTCTCATTTCATCATGATTGGCACGAATCGGGAGGCCATCTGGCACGACCGTCGCTCGCTTTCATCTCAAGTCGAGCCCGTAACGCGCTTGCCGGAAAGTACTGCCACTATCACCTACTTGGGGAAGTACAACTGCTGACCCGCTCCCACAGGCCCCGCGCCGGCCTAGAAAAATCAGCAAGAGCTGTACTCTCGCCATGGCAGCTTTGGGTCGTTAGCTGCCAATCGTGGCTGGCTGCGTTCGCCCCTCAGTCATACTTGCGACTGGTCAGTTGGAGTGCAAGCGGCTGGTTACGTCGAATGCAAACGAGTTTTCACAGGGTGTAAATGCGCAAGGAGCACCTGACTATCCAGCGGCCCATCATGACGAACATTCCGGCAATGATCCTGGCATCGAGAAGAGCGTGGTGAGGTAGCTCTGCCCCATCGTTTGTCGGAGACAGTGTGGTCGCATCTGTCGGACGATTTCGGACATTTTGAGGCCAGCGCCCAGCGTCGCAAGCGAGCTCGCAAAACAGCTCCCAATCGTTCTCGGGGGCATCGGTAACGATCTCGAGTTCAGCCTCGAAGGATGCTAAGAAGGTGAGCAGCGCTGCCCTAGCCTCAATGATCGGCATGGCGTACTTACCGCCCCAGAGCTGTGGCAGCACGATCTCCTTCACGAACTCGCTGCATTCCTCTTCTCGCTATGTATCCATCACTTCTACGTAGAATTCCGTGCCATCCTGGCCAACCTGAGCGAGAGAGATCAGCTTCGCCTGTGCGATGAGCTGAGTGGAATTCGCAGTCCAGGAAGAGCTTCATAATTGAATTTCCGTCATGCCTAGGCGAACATGCGCGCAACTTCCTGGGCACCTGGAACGGCAAGTTGGTCTGCGATGACTTCGTGGGCTACAAAGCCGGTTTTGAGCAAGGCATCACTGAAA
The DNA here is from genome assembly GCF_046764235.1 of Pseudomonas sp. s4. Taxonomy (NCBI): domain Bacteria; kingdom Pseudomonadati; phylum Pseudomonadota; class Gammaproteobacteria; order Pseudomonadales; family Pseudomonadaceae; genus Pseudomonas; species Pseudomonas sp. s4. The sequence continues at coordinate 3,074,821 of NZ_CP177209.1, forward strand.
TCGGCTGCATGGCTCATGCTCGCCGCAATTTCTTCGACCTGCATGTCGCGAACAAAAGTCAGCTGGCCGAACAGGCGCTGCACTCGATTGGCGCTTTGTACGAGGTTGAACGCGAGACTCGGGATATGAGCAACGAAGACCGTTGGCGAATACGTCAGGAAATGGCGGTACCGATCAGCAAAACACTGCATGACTGGATGTTGGCCCAGCGCGATCTGGTGCCCAACGGATCAGCCACGGCCAAAGCCCTTGATTACAGCCTGAAACGCTGGGTAGCGCTGACGCGCTACCTGGATGATGGGGCTGTGCCCATCGACAACAACCAGAACCAGATCCGACCCTGGGCGCTGGGCCGCTCGAACTGGTTATTTGCCGGATCGCTGCGCAGTGGCAAACGGGCGGCGGCGATCATGAGTCTGATCCATTCAGCGCGCATGAATGGGCACGATCCGTACGCCTATCTCAAGGACGTTCTGATGCGGCTGCCGACCCAGCGGGCCAGTGAAATCGGGCACTTGCTACCGCATCAGTGGGGGCCTGCCGCTGTTTCATAGGCAGAGGTGTGCGACCACATCATCTGATGACATGACTTGGGCATATTCAGTGCCCAGTATGGCCAAGGTCAGCTCATAAACGGTTGAGGCATCCCAACACGTTCCTTGCGGCCCGATTACGGGTACAGCAGTCGTGGCATCCGCAGGAAGAATAATTTCGTACCCAAGCGCTTTCCCGGCTCGAATAGTGGCATCCATGCTGTTATGAACCACAACGCCGGTCAAAACAATGCGTTTTACTTTCATGCTTTTGAGAATGGCATCCAATTGGGTTCCTATGAATGCGCAGTTCTCATGCTTGATGATGACAATCTCGCCCGCTACTGGAGCCACTTCTTTCTTGATCCCATTCCAGGGGCCATGAACGTGATAGCTGGAGTTGAGATTCTCTTCATCATGCTTTACATGAAGAACAGGCCAGCCTTTTGTTCGCCAGTGCCGCAGAAGGCGTTGAATTACGGACAAATAGCCAGGGTGGCTTTTACCGTTCCAAACAGGCTGATCGATAGCATCCTGAACATCGAGGATAACCAGGGGGATGCTAGGCGTATCCTTCATGTGGGGTCGTCTCCTTACGATGGACGCTTAGTGTGCTGCAACGTCTTCCAGCCAACAAGCAGCGCAGTCTCGCTAGGGTGCCGGTGCTGACAAAGAGGCCACTAAGGACGGGCTGGATCCGGCCCAGCTCACGCAAGGTGAGTTGGGCGGACGCTTACCGATAAGCAACCATGCGCATGCGTTGCGAGAGAACTTTGCTTGGTGCCTGGCAGCCTTGATCGCGTGAAGCATGGAGCGCCCTTGGTTGAAGTTGAGTGGCCATGCAAACGCGTTTTCGGCGATCCGCGCTGCAGGGCGGACAGTAACGCAAGGCAATGGCCTAGCGTTAGCTCAATGGCAAGGTTTACGGCCATAGCGACAGCCCGCTATGGTTGGCTGGCACAACGTCTAGCAGGGGTGAGCAGTGTCCGGAGTGAGACAACATTTCATACCGCGTTTTTTGCAGAAGGGATTTCGCATCCCCTCGAACGGCAAGATTGTCCGCTCCTGGGTGTATGAGCATGATCGGCCACCACGTACGGCGAACATCGCTGATGTAGGGCTAGAGCGCTATTTCTATGCCGTCGACACGGAGACCGAGCTCGACGACAAAATCACTGAGGCTGAACAGCATGTCTACGCGCCTCTCGTTGAGAGGCTTCGGGAAGGATGTGTAGATGCAGGTGATGCCAGCCTCATAGCAGAAATGCTGGCGCATTTCGAGGTGCGTAGTAGGCATGTCAGAGAGAACATGGGTGGGCTATTAAAAGACTGCACCAGCCAAATCATGTTGCAACTTGCGGATCCTCACACCTTGGCCTTGCTTCTCGAAAAGCACCTTACCCCTGGGTCAGAAATGCTGGACAGGGCGCTGGCGGAGCAAGGAATCACGTACGAACAGCTGCAGATCATCCTTCGTCTCAATCAAACAAGACTCCAAGATGTTCTTCGACCTCTAATTGAAGCTATTGCTGCCCAGATCAGCAATGCGCTGCCAGCATTCCTTCCCCAGATCACAGGGATTGTGAAGCAAGGCCACGTGAAAATTTTGACGGATGCGGTTTCACCGTCCGCGCGAGCAGTCCATTTGGCGCGCTTGAAGTATTCGGTCAAAACCTTTGAAGCAGGCAATCTACCCCTAGGCGATTCGATCGTGCTTTTCCACGTCAAAGGGGAAAGGGCCTTCAAGTCATTCCTCGATAAGGGAGACGAGGTGCTACACGTCGTGCTTCCGTTGTCATCGAATCAATATCTACTAGGTGTTGCGACGGGCGCCCGAGCGGATTTGAGCTATGACTTGCCGGAGCAGATAGCCCGTTGCTCGATGAGATACTTCATCTCCTGCAGCGATCAAATGACAGAACTACAGGATAAGATCGGCACTAATGCACACTGGCTCTTGCAGGCGGAAACTCAGTCCATAATTGACAGTGTCGTCGGAGAGTTGCTGCCCAACTCGCTCATCTGAATCTTAGACAGTCAGTCTCCGGCAAGCGGAGCGCGCAGGCGTGAGGATCGAAACCCGAAGGGCCAAGACGAATGTGAAGCGGGCGGCTTGGTTCACAAGAGCCGACCCAACGGGCACGCCCGGGAAAGCTAGAACCGTCTACCGGGTAAGCTCAAGCCGACTTACCGGCTTACCGCACCGAGTCAGGACGAACGTATGGCCTTGCTCAACGAGCTTGAGCAAGCAACGAAAACGCCTGCGCGCCTGGCTAATGCTAATCATGTATTCCATACAAACCTCTTAGCCCAACAACCGTCGAAGGAGTCCTGCGATCTGTGTATTGTCATGCCTAGCCGAAGGCCATGGACGTTCTGTGGAAGCTTGAGGATCTTAGATTTCATAGGGCAGGGTGCGTATCTGGTACGGTTTCCGGTATGCAGAAAACCTGTCTATTTTCCGCCTCATGCGGTTGCCAGTCGAGGGAAATTGCCTCTCTGAAACACCTCGCGCAATGCCCCAAAAAGGAACATTAATGGCGTTTTTATGGGTTAATGAACCCAAACGGGGACACTATGGCTGGCGCTGAGCTGGCAATAGAGTGAGGAAGCGTAAGGCCGGCTTATGGGAAGGAAAACCGTAAAGGGCGGTAGTCGACAGTATCCTTAGCCGGTCACTCTACCTAAGGAAGGTCTGAAGTAGCCCTGTATTTCCGGTCGACTTCAGCCCTCGCTGCTTTTGAAAGCGGGCCGTCGATCAAATTCGACCAGGTAACCCGCTCAGTTCTCCGTTTTTGGCCGCCGCGAGCACCTCGCAGCAGCCATTTTCCGCATTACAGGTGCACCTTTCCTGCGGTAGTCAGCAAATGTCGGCGCGCCATCCATAGGTTCGACAGCGCGAACAGCGTCACCAGCTGAGCGGTGTTCTTGGCCAGGCCACGGAAGCGCACCTTCACGTAACCGAACTGGCGCTTGATCACTCGAAACGGGTGCTCGACCTTCGCTCGCACTTGTGCCTTGGCCTTCTCGATCTTGCGCTTGGCTTTGTACAGGGCGCTGCGTTTATCGAGCTTCTTGTAGGTGCTGCGGCGTGCTGCGACCTGCCAGATCACTTCGCGGCCAGCATGTTCGGGGCGCTTTTCGACGCCGGTGTAGCCGGCATCGGCGCAGACGACGTTCTCGTCACCGTGCAGCAGTTTTTCGACCTGGGTGATATCCGCCACGTTGGCTGCCGTGCCTACCACGCTGTGTACCAGCCCCGACTCATCATCCACGCCGATGTGCGCCTTCATGCCAAAGTAATACTGGTTCCCTTTCTTGCTCTGGTGCATTTCCGGGTCGCGCTTGCCGTCCTGGTTCTTGGTCGAGCTGGGCGCGTGGATCAGTGTGGCATCGACGATAGTGCCCTGGCGCAGCGACAGGCCGCGATCCCCCAGGTAGCCATTGATTACGCCGAGGATGCCGGCTGCCAGCTCATGTTTCTCCAGCAAGCGACGGAACTTGAGGATGGTGGTTTCGTCGGGAATACGCTCGAGGCTCAGCCCGGCGAACTGACGCAGGATGGTCGTCTCGTAGAGCGCTTCTTCCATGGCCGGGTCGCTGTAGCCGAACCAGTTCTGCATCAGATGGATACGTAACATGGCCATCAGCGGATAGGCTGGACGACCACCTTCACCCTTTGGGTAGTGTGGCTCGATCAGGGCAATCAATCCCTTCCACGGCACCACCTGATCCATCTCGATCAGGAACAATTCCTTACGGGTCTGCTTGCGCTTGCCGGCGTACTCGGCGTCGGCGAAGGTCATCTGCTTCATGGAAAAACTCGGCTGGCGGGATCGGCGTATTTCACCAGATTCAGGAAGTCTTTTTCAGACCTTCCCTAAGAGCTGATCCAAAGCATTGTAGTCTGGACAGGGGTGGAAATTTGTCTGACCCGAAAACTTGCTAAAGTCGGCGTCTCCATAGCCCGCCACTAGGCAACCGGCGAGCAATCCAGCCTCGACACCAGACAAGCTGTCCTCTACAACCAGGCACTTGTCAGTTGGGAGCCCCAATGACTCCGCTGCATGCAGCATGATTTTTGGATCGGGCTTCCACGCTTGCACCTCATATGCACTGATGATGGTGTTCTCGAAGGCCGAGTAGAGGCCAACGGATTTGAGGCAAGTCTCGATCTTGATGCGAGGGCCGTTGGAGGCCACGCAGGCAGGGATCCTAAGAGACTCGACAAACTCGATTGCACCCGGCATGGGTTCCAGGCGTCCCTCGAACAATGGGAGGCTACGTGTGCGAAATCCAACAGTGAGTGTCTCAGGCGAAAGCGCAGGGTAGAGGTCGCACAGACCATCTACGAAGCTCTGGAATTGGACGCCCCGAAATCGAAGGAGCACATCGGCAGGTGTCATCTCAACATCCTGCTCTCCGAGCAATTGGCTCAGAAGCTGTGCTGCGAGGCGCTCACTGTCTACCAGGGTGCCGTCACAGTCGAAAATAATGCCTTGGATGTTCATAGGAATTTCTCTAGTTCCTCATGCGCTAGGTTACCGAGTGGCTAGGCACTCCGGATGCCCAAGCGTTCGCACAACCAAGCTAGTGACGAGTATTCGTACATTTTGCGCCGGCGCAAACAGCGCCTGGTTGCTTCAATGCTGAGTATTTTGCTGGCGCGAGCGCTGAAACCGAGTCACTGCAATCTGGACAACGGCTGCCACAACGCACAACAGGCCTACTTTCCAGCTGCCCTGTACGCCGAAGTGCTCAGCTGCCTTCCCCGCGATGATCACGCTAAGAAAGATGGCGGCGGGAAGGATTAATTTACTCATCAGGTGTTCCAGGTGAAAAAAAGCATCAGCTGTGAGTAGTCTCAGAGACCACGAAAAAGCTAGCCTAACCGATTCGCGCAGGTCGATGCATGCCCACTGAACCCAGACTCCAGGTACGGAAGGCGATATGGAGCGAAAAAAACGGGAACCACTTCTACCTGATCATCCGTTGTATCAGCAGGCCATCGAGGCCATGAAACGATACGATCAAGCCAAAGCTGATGGGAGGCCTGAAGCTGAGGTGGAGCGCCTCCGCCTGGAGGCCGAATACGCATTTCAATCAGTCACCGACTACCAACTTGAAGCGCTCGGTGGTTGGTCTCCGACACGCCACTAGCGTACCTACGGTACCAAGGAAAGCGCGTTGCCCCTATCGCAGGTGTAGTTGAGTCGACCAAGTTGGCGCTTACGGAGCTTAGTAGCACAACTGCGGAGGGCACCGATGCTGGCGCCAATTCAGGTAGGATGGCAGAGCCTCTGCAGCCCAGTTCGGGACTGCACCTGACCTGCTTGAGATCCACCTATGAACGGGCACTCGGACGCATTCAACTCAATCGTACCTTCTCGAAAATCGTTCTGGATGCAGACGTCAGCGACGACGCAGACCTGAATGCTAGGCACAGCAGAGCAGGAAATCTCCTTTGGCCTGACCTTTTAACTCATCACCGTGTGATTCTGCTATCCGAGGCAGGCTCAGGTAAGACCGAGGAGATTAGCAATGTCGCTCGCCAGCTCCGAAGCGATGGAAAGCCGGCATTCTTTCTGCGGATAGAGCACGTCAAAGACTTCTTCGAAGGCGCTTTCGAAGTGGGCACGCATGATGAATTCATTAGCTGGTGCACCTCAGGAACAGAGGGGTGGATCCTTCTGGATTCAGTTGATGAAGCGAAGCTGCGGAGCCCGCTCGACTTCGAGCTGGCCATACGAAAGATTGGCCTGTTCGCAAGGAAGGCTGGAGACAACGCTCACATCGTTATCACCAGCAGGCTATCTGCCTGGCGTCCCAAAACTGATCTTGCACTGTGCCGAAGAGAGTTTCCGTTCGCGACAAGCTCCGATGAGCCAGCAGAAAGCACAGACGCCGCAAGTCCCTTCATGCTTGTCACCCTGGACGACATCCAGGGGGAGCAAATTGACACGTTCTTGAGAGCTAAGGGCGTTGAGGACGTGGATAGCTTCAAAGCTGCTATTGAGCGAACCGAAGCGAGTTCACTCACAACCCGTCCGTTGGATTTCCTCGAGCTTGTCCTCTTCTGGAAGTCTCAGGGAAAGATTGGATCTCGCTACGAGCTGATGCGCAGCAGCATTGAGCGACGGCTCCAAGAGCACGATCCGAATAGATCACATGCCAAGCCGATAGCTCCAAACAAGCTCCGCCGCGGTGCCAGACTGGTCGCCTTGGCTACTACGTTGGCCCAAACATCCGCTATTCGAATACCTGATGGAAACCGAAACACCCGAGGGATGCCGTTAGATGGAGTTCTCGGCGATTGGACTGAGACTGAATGCGAAGCGCTGCTCAGCCGGCCTATTTTCGATGAAGGCATCTATGGCACTACGCGCTTTCACCATCGCTCCGTCCGGGAGTACCTCACTGCGGAGTGGCTACACCATCAACTCCTGAACGAAGCCTCTCGCGTCAAAATCGAAGGCCTATTTTTCAAGACCCAGTATGGCCGTGAGGTCATAGAACCAACGATGCGACCTGTGTTGCCGTGGCTCGCCTTGCTTGATGAGCGCACTCGAGATCGAGCTATCCGTATCGCTCCAGAGATTTTCTTCGAGGACGGTGATCCCAGACATCTCCCGAGCGACCGGAGGCGCGTAATTCTTCAGCGAGTGTGTAAGGCGCTGGCCCGACCCGCACATGATTGGACAGTCACTGAGCACTCGGCTGTGCAGTTGTTCGCGCACACCGATCTCGCGGCAGTCATAAAAGAGCTGCTTGCCGAATACTGCGAGCACAGCCACATCGTTGCATTCCTGCTTGAAATGGTTGCCCAGGCCAAGATGGATGCCCTAGTCCCCGATGCCCGGGAATACGCCCTTAACATCAGGAACGCGCGCGTCAAGGTGGCTGCGATCCGCGCTGTCAGAGTGGCAGGCTCTGCTGACGACATCGCCAGCCTGAGAATTGAAATGCTGGCGCGAACCACCAAGTTCGGGCGTGACTGGTTAACAGAACTCATCGAAGACATGCCGATGGATGAGGTATGGATCCAGTGGCTTTTAGACTCTCTGGCACGCTCCGTTCGTAAGCCCAGCTACAGCAGCGGCGATGAGCTGGCTTTCGCGATCTCCGACATCGTAGACGCATGCCCAACACAGCATCTCCATTTATTGCTTGAGGGATTCGATGAGCTGTTTGACAAGGCTCCCGCAATTGATCGCGGCTACTGCGAGATCTCTAAACGCTTTTCCTGGTTGGCAGAGCCTGCCGCCCAGGCCGCGCTGCGCCTCCTGAAGACCAAGGATGCAAAAGCTATGGAGCCGCGCGTCCTTTCTGTTCTGCGAAAGCTTTCTCGCCTAGACAGCTACAACGACCTTGCCGACAGGAGTGCGATCACTGAGGTAAGGGAAGTCGTGCCGACGTGGCCGGAAATGGATCATCAGCTGTTCTGGCATGATGTCATCGAAACGCGCAGAAGCGCGGAGAAGGCGATTGCCGACACGTGGGGTCTCGGCGGTTTCCGGCATCTTTGGACATACAACCCCCAGAATTTCGAGCGCGCTTGCGCTGACATTACCCAGAAGACAGAACTCGATGACCAACTCATGGCATTGAGTCTTGTGTTTCACATCTACCAGGAGGCCGGTCGTCCAGGTTCATGGCCCGAGCAACTCGAAAACGCGTGCAATGGCCGTCCGGAACTCTGCTCAAAACTGGAGTTCCTGAGTAAACCTCAGCCCAACGAGATGACCAGGTTTGAGCGTCGTCAAGCGGAGCTGAAGGAGAAGCAGGAACGTCAAGCAGCCGAGGAGCAAGAGGAGTGGGGGGCCTGGAAGGAGCATTTGGCCGGAAATCTTACAAGCTTACTTGGCTCCGCCACACTAGGCGCTATCACCAATGCCCAACATACCCTCGATCTTCATATGCGCTCACTGACCACAGGTACGGGCAAGAAGTCACAGGGTGATTGGACGTCCCTCATTTCAGAGTTTGGAGAGCCGATCGCCAAGGCATTTAGGGAAAGCGCCACCAGATTCTGGAGGACTGCCCCTCAGAAATTGCCAAGCGAAGGAGGGCACGCCCTTGTACTATCAGCGACTACATCGCTCGGTCTAACGGGGCTCGCGATAGAGGCCAAAGAGCTCCCAAGCCTCTTTTCTCAGATGACAGTCGCTGAGGCTGATGTCGCAGCGCGTTTTGGCTTGCTCGATCCCTACAGCTTTCCGACCTGGCTATCGAGCCTGTTCTCTTACCATTCTGATGTCGTTGCGAGACTCGCTCTCCAGGAAATTGAAAGCGAACTTAGTGCTGCTCCAAGTGATTCGCGCCACCACTGCATACTGGGGAAGGTACGAAGGGGCGGTGCCTGGATGTTCGACCATATCGCCCCGTCATTGATCTCACGACTGGAGAAACCAGTCACAAGCGTCACGGGCCTGCAGCTGGCGCTGAGCATCTTGAACGATTCGTCCATTGCTGATGACTCGATTTCGAGGTTGGCCAGTGTAATGTCCCTCCCTAGTAGCGAGCCCGAGATAGCGGCCACCTGGTTTGCTGCTTGGATCGGGACGCAGCCAGACGTTGCAATCCCAGCTCTAGCGCAACACCTTGAAGCAATGACATTCGACGAGGACAAGACGAGGCTCGTGATGCTCTGCTTGACGGTTATCGCAGGTAACCGCAACGGAAGCCGCTGCCGCCAACAGTACAAAGCCCCTCACCATGCTGCGGAGTTGTATCTACTAGCGAGCAAGCACCTTAGGGTTGAAGACGACATCAATCGCTTAGGCAAGGGCGTCTATTCACCTGGTCTGCGCGATGACGCTCAGGACGCAAGAAATGGACTTTTGAACATCATTCGGGACACCCCTGGCCACGAGGCTTTCCTCGCGCTTGAGAAGATTGCCCGAGAGCATCCTGTACAACGCCTTCGAGCATGGAGCGCGTTCTACAGCGAGCAACGAGCTACAGCTGATTCAAAATCTACGCCTTGGGAGCCAGCGGATGTTGTCGACTTCCAGAACCGGCTTGAAAAGATACCGGCTAGCCACCGCGAGCTGTGGAGCCTTGCAATTGACCGCCTTCACGATTTGAAGCACGACCTTGAGAATGGTGACTCAAGCATTGCAGAACTCCTGCTACTAGCTAATCAAGAGAATACGCTTCGAAAGCACATCGGAAACTGGTGCAGGGATCGCGCAGGAGGCCGCTACGTCATGTTGCAAGAAGAGCAGCTCGCTGACGACAAGCGTCCGGACTTCAGACTTCAAAGCAGCCGATTTGATGGGCCGGTACCCATTGAGCTGAAGCTCGCTGACAAATGGCCTGGGCCGCGCTTGTTCGAGCGTCTTGAGAATCAGCTAGCTGGTGACTACCTGCGAGACACACGCTCTAGCTGTGGAATTTTCCTCGTGCTCAATCAAGGAAGCAGAGAAACCTGGGAGACCCCAAGGGGCCGACTTACCTTTGCCGACCTAGTCATTGCACTGCAGGAGGAATGGCAATCCCTAGCCCCTAAATATCCTGGCGTTTCTGATATCAAGGTAATGGGTATAGACCTTACCATTCGAGGAGGGAAGGCAGCAGCCAAAGCCATCAAAGCCAACCAGGTGAAAGCTGAGCAGAGCGAGAAGGAGTAAACCATGGCCGATCTAGTTGAAGGAGAGCGTCAATTGCGACGACTGCTCTGGGCTCTGTCCGCTCTCCATCCTGGCGATCCCAAAGCAAAAGCTGTTCTCCAGGAGCTGCATGCAGTTGAGGGAGGTTTGGATGACGTCCATCAGTCCTGTAGATATCTCCTCAGCCTCGTCAATACGACGACTCATTCTTCAGGGAGGAAGATCGTTGATGAGCTGACCATTCCCACGCCGTGGAGGGAGCGGTTTGACCAAGCAAGCGTAGGTTCTACTCGCTTAGCGGCGGGCCCGTATCTGGACGACCTGGAGAAATTCGTCGATGAATGGGAGCTCGAGATGAAACGTCTTAAGGCGCATCGAGAAGCGCTCCGCCGAAGCTAAGTCTCTACCCTCAGTCATCCAACATGCCCTGCTGGGGGCTTAGGTATTCCACCATTTCTGAACTGTGCTTCGAGCAATGCCCAGTTTCTCGGCGATTGCCTTTTTATCCAAACCTTCAGATTTCAACTTGTGGATTGCCTGAGCGTTCTGCGGCTGCTTCGGCTTACCTTGCGACCGCTTAATGAGTTCACCATCCACGAATTGGCCTCTGACCAAATCCCATCCACCAGCACCTTCAAACTCTCGGATCTGAGAGGCCGCTCGTTGCAGTGCAGCAGAAGGGGACTCGTCGCACTTCGCCGCTACGACAAGGCTGACAACGGACAGTAAATCTAGCTGCAGGGCACTGGCAATCTCATCCAGCTTCTCAAGGGTCGGGTTCGCACGACCTTGCTCGAGCATCCCTACGTAGGTTCTGTGCGTAGCATCCGCGAGATCATCGTAGTCGAAACCTCTGTGAGCTCGAGCACCCCGTAAAGCACCGGCTAGCGCCTCCTTGAATAGCATGATTGCACCTGCAAAAGGCAGGATAGAGCCATGGCTTGCGTGTTTCGATAAACAGATCATGGTGATATTATCGTGAAATGGCGAGATTTACGGCCATACATGCCTCGCCACAGATCTAAGCCGCATGGGGCACCGCGGCCTCCTTGGAGACGTGTGACACCGCACAGAGCGTACGTGTTGAACGCTTGAGTAAGCTTGATCAGTGGGTTGGCCACCAGCGTCCAGAACCCAGTTCGCAACAGAGCACTAAGGGAGCGTTGTGATTAAATTTGACTGTACGAAGGTTTCCGGGAAAGTCGACTACGTCAGGGTAGTCAATCAAATGTCGAAGGGCGTGAAGGCCAACGTGAGCCTAGACGGGCACGTAATACCCAACATGCAGATGGAAACTGATTTTTTCGAAGAGTTGGACTCAGGTGACCAGGTTACCCTGTACACGATCTTCAAAAATTCGAAGCACCGAGATAAAAATTTTGGAGTCTTGTATGGCTTCAAGAAAAGCGACGGAAAGAAGGCGTTTGCAACGAATTATCGGTGGCAGGTGCCACTAACCCTAGCGGTCTACGCTGTCATTGCCTTCTGCGCGGCCTTCGTGATCGGATGGCCAGTCACTGTTGCTCTGCTGCGCTTTTCAGGCTTGTTCATGCCTTCAATAGCAGAGGTCACGACAATTGCCTTGGTTGAGGCCAGCTTGGCAGGAGGATTTTTCCTTTGGGGAGCGTGGAAAATGATCAACTGCACCGCTGATCCCGAAGCATGGAAGACTATGGATCCAGCATCGTTATCCGGACGCTTCAGCAAGCTTTACAAATAGCTGTATGGAGGAGGGCGGGTTTATCCGACGCGACCCTTCTCACAAGGCATGAACCGCAAGGCGCCCCTCCCTTTAATCCCGCGGCGATCGTAGGTTAGCGTTAAACCGTTCCTGAGCGACCACAGGTGACGAGAATGCAAGCATATCGTGAGGAGGATTGGATCTAACCAGGAGGTGGTGCCCTGACACATCTGTCATGTAAGGGCACCCATAGCGGCAAGCGGAGCGCGCAGGCCAATGGCCGGAGGCGTGAGGATGGAAGCCCAGCGGGCCGCGACGCCGGCGTGCCGGTGGCGCGGTTCACGACAGCCGACCCCAGAGGGGCACGCTAAAATCTCTGTCAGCGCACTTGCCCGCTAAGCCGATGCCCGCTGATCTTCGGTATGTGCCGTTCCACCGAAGGCACGAAGATCGTAGACCTTACGCAGCGCAGCCTCATCACTCGAATGCACCCGGGCCTGAGCGAAGGGCATCGCCAGGAAACGCTTACGTTCCTTGTCACCGACCTCCGCCCAATACCGCACACACCCATCCGCATCGGGCACGCCAAACCTGCCAAGCAGATAGCCTTCCAGGGCTGTGAGCCTCTGCTGGCCATCTAGCAATACCTCGCTGTTCAGCGCATAGGCGCCACCATCAGCAAACTCATACCAACCGTTCACCAGGTAAGATCCAAGATCTGAACCCATCCAAATTGAAGTGATAAACCGAACCTGCTGCTCCTCAGTCCAAACTGAAGGCCGTTGCCAGGGAGCCAGGGGGTGTCCCATGGCAAACCGAGTCGCCCACGGATACTTGGCACGAGCCCGTGCGGGATCAACTGAGTAGGCCTCGAGGTTGGACGCGAGCATGTCGATCTGAAACATCTGTAGCGATGCGTCCAATTGCTTCTTGGGCATTTGAATACTGCCCGACTCATCGGCGCCGCTGAGTCGCTGAAATACTGCGTTTGATGTGGCCATGTAATGTCTTTGACTGAAGAGAGGGATGTGCAGACCACTGGGGCATTTCTATTGGAATTTTTCAGCGGTCTGAATCGATGATGGGAAGATAACACAACAGTGGAGGGGCGTGATATCTGCACGTATGTACAGTCACAGAGCCAATTATATACAGTATATAAAGCGCTTTAGGATTGATTTTGAATAGCGCCTCTGGCGAGCGGGTGGTGTAGTAGACGTAAGGAGGGCGGCCACAGGCCCAAGACGCCTAGAAGCGGTGGCGCCTCGTAAAAGATACAAAAAAATTTCTCAATAAAACTCAAGTTCTCAGAGAATCATCCGTTTATGATGATAGACCCACTGTCTCAACTGAGGATTTAATGAATTCGAACATCAGTACCGCACCAGCCACTCAAATATTTCAACGTCAAATTCGCTGCTGGCGCGAAAGTGATTCTCATAAGCACTGGGACTGTGCGATCAAGGGCGTAGGCGAGGGTGGTGTAAGGCTCGAGTTTGACTCTAACGGACTTGAATTCGGCTCAGCAGTTGCCTATGAGCTGGCTTTCTACCTGGCCGAAGCGATTGCCATCGTGGAGCAGCCCAATGCAGAGCTGACTACGGCAGTGGTCAGAGAAGACGAGCCACTACTGCAACGAAAGTACAGGTTGTTCGTGGACTGGCATTTGAACGCAACCGGTGAGATTCCCTTCAGTAAAGCTAGCCCCGAACTCATGCCGTTTCCCGAGGGCTATGCAGAAGTCTCTATCAAGACTGTCAGACCTGGTGGTGTTGAAATGGAGTTCGAATGCTCCGGCTATTCATTCTCGAAAGAAGACGCGGCCTGGATCATGGAGAAGCTGCTTGAGGCAAGCGGGCAAACGCTTGAAATGTACGAACGCCACTGCCTCTTTGAAACACTGAAGCGCCAAGGCCACAAGATCCGCGGTTGACCATCCGAGGTGCAATCATGAGCGCTGGCCACCTTGCCATAGCGCTCAGGTACTCGATGGCAAGCGGAGCGCGCAGGCCTCCGGCCGAAGGCGTGAGGATGGAAGCCCAGCGGGCAGGGACGCCGGCGCCAGCCGGTGGCGCTGTTTACGACAGCCGTCCCCAGCGGGGCACGCCAAGACCTACGTATTCAGCTTTTAGTTGGCGCTCTGCTGGCCTTTCTATGCGCCGGATCAACCAGGTGCTTCAAGTGCTCGCGACTCTCTATTATCTGGCCGCGAATCTCCTCTGGATCGATCGACATCGTGCCGCGGTCAGTCATTCTGAGCGTCTTGAGGCTGTTGACCGCCTCGATGAATTGACGCTCACGCGCTTTCTCGGCTTCTGACCTTCGATCCGGGAAGCAGAAATCCCAAAGGCGGAATAGAAATTTCACTATGCACCTATGAAACCTGAATCGCTGAGGGAGCCGAATTCTAAATGATGCTGTTGATACTCGCCAACTAATTAGCAAATGGTGAAAAATCGGTGTTAGCAAATTGCTAACTTCTCATCCGTACCTAGCCACCCATCGAGTTGGATGCTCCACTTACCGCGAATGAGTTACAGTCAAGTGAGGTTGCCTCACCTCAGCTCTGGTCGACTCAAAGAGGTTCTTCACCCATCACTTTTCATCTTGTGACTCAGCTGTCTTGCGACAGATAAAGCGACCAGCAGTAAAGACAGCGATTGAGGATCATGAGATGGCCAACATTCTCACCCATGCTGCTCGACATGTTAAAGCGGAACTGCTCGCGGCAGGAATTGAAGTGGGGCATGCGAAACTCCAGGAAGTCCTGGCTGCGCTCCTTGGCTACCACACCTACAGGGCGCTTAAACACGAAGAGGATGATCAAGAGCTTGAGTATCATCTGTCCGATGCAGAGTTCATCGTTCTCGACCAAGAGCTTGGCGAATGTCGTGCTGCTGAGCTGTTCGAGCTTCCAGGCAAGGTGTTGCCCAAGTGCATAGCGGCGCTGGAGGAATGCCTGCCAGCTCAAGTACTTCCAAGCGTGGATGCTTACCTTGAGCGTCATGGAATGAACGCAGTAATCGCAGCTTTGACAAACAACCCAGCACAGGGATGGCACCTTGGGCCAGATTGGAGCTCGAGTTACAAGCTGAGCCCTGACCAACGTTTTTCATTTCATGAGCCAATTTGGGAAGCGCGTCGTTCATGGCACGCGCATGCCGAAATCTCTTTGCAAAGCATTGCACCTGACGCGAAGCAGCGGAAAATCAATGTGCTACTCACTCATGCGAAAGCGGGCCGCTCTGGATTGATCTTGGAGGGAGTCAACCCGGTCGAGGACATCACCGCAGTTATTCAAAGCAGGCTAGTGGATCAGCTTGTTCGAAGAGATGACGGTTCAATTGGACGCCCTTGGGTAGCTGTTGTTGTCCATAAAACCTCTGGTACCGTCCTTGGAAGCGCTGTTTCATTTGCTGACAATCCAGAAGCTGTAGAGGTCGACGCTTTGACCGATGCGCTCGATTCGCCTGTGCATGGTGATAATGATGGAGGGAATGGAACCAACGGTTACCACATCTTCCAGCTTGATGTGGATCACGACTTTACGTCTGCACAGCTTAAGCAAATGGCCCTAGAGGCGGGGATTGAGATCATTCACCGCTCCCATCGCCCTAAGCAAATGGGCGGAACAGTAGAAGCTATTTTTCACAAGATCTCGAAGTCAATGACCTTGAAGCAGACAAGCCTACACGCCCGGAAACCTATTTCAGAGGCAGAAATTATGACGACTGAAGAGTTCGAGCAGATTTTCAAAAAAATCTGAGGACTTACGACCTTAGCAAAGGGGAGGAGGGCAAAAGCCCTCCTCTTTATTGTCGTTCAATTAAAAGGCTCGCACATTGAATAATTATCGCTGAATTGACAATGGTCTCGTCAAGTTGATTTTATCGAGTATTGACGCAGCCTCACACAAGCTAAAATTAGCACCTACTAGCCCACGAGGAGGCACTGTACCCGCCAGATGCATGAAACATTACGCACATCGACTGGAAGCGAATCACAGGAAAAATGCGCGTGCGAGCGATAGATTTTATCGGTATGAAGCGTTTTGCCGCAGACGGATAGATATCTGACTTAAACGCAACCTTCTGATTTCCTTGAATTATTTATAGATTCAGTCTGGATTACCTGCTAGCGACCACCTTCTGCGGGACTTCAAGCAAAGGAGCCCTTACGCTACACTGTCAATACGCAATGGCTGCCAGAGGCTGGATGTTATGACTCGTCCTCATACCTTGATCAACCTTCGCAACGCGGAGCGTAGGCTGACGGAAGCTGTGAAAGAGATTAAGTCCATCCAGTCTTCGCAAGATTATGAGTTAGATCTCGAGTTTTTCAAGGAGCTTACAGAGCTGATTAAAAGATATGGCTACGACTCTTCATACGTGGCAGATCTACTTATCGCTCGAGATCCTAATATAGAAAAGCCTGCCTATCCAAACACAACAATGCTGTATGTCAGTCGCCTCAGCGATCAGATTGATTTGGAGACTGCCCCGGATGATTCAGACCACAAAATAGAAATCAGTGGCGAAAGCGCGGGAAAAATCAAATTGGACGCACCCAGCACACGACAAGTGTTATGCGAGGAGACCTAAATGGATAAACTCGCTGAGATTTTTCGGGTCAACCGAAGGCTGGACTCTGAGTACCAGGCTGCCGACTCGTTAATCAGAGATGCAGAGGTTATCAAGGGGCTTCGCTTTTTGACAGAGTTAGACTCGCTGGCTGCCAAATACCAGTTCGAGCCTCGCGATATACTGGTATTATTACGCCCTGAGTTAGCCGACCAGCAGGGTTCTATGAATGCTACCAACCCAGAATCAGAGACTATTCCTAAGCTCTCGAAACCTAGCTCCAAAAAAAATGAACGCCCGATTAAACGTTACAGAAACCCCCGTACTGGCGAAGTGCTGGAAACACGTGGTGCGAATAATGGTAAATTAAAGCAGTGGAAATCCGAATTTGGAGCCGAATTAGTTGAGAGCTGGAGATATTAAAGTGATTTTCGCGTCAGTAAATCATCTTTGC
The DNA here is from genome assembly GCF_046764235.1 of Pseudomonas sp. s4. Classification (NCBI taxonomy): domain Bacteria; kingdom Pseudomonadati; phylum Pseudomonadota; class Gammaproteobacteria; order Pseudomonadales; family Pseudomonadaceae; genus Pseudomonas; species Pseudomonas sp. s4. The sequence goes on from NZ_CP177209.1 coordinate 3,091,680, forward strand.
TGATCGCTTTACCAAGCTGAAGGACATTTTTTTGTAGAGTTCCACCGCTGCACGTACTTCGGCATCGCTGCTATCTTGAGCTGCCGCAGCGACAGCCAACCGGAAACGCCCCAGCTCACTCACTAATGCTGCCTTGTTTACACCTGTGTTGAAGCGCTGATTTAAGAATAAGGGCGAGCGGGGCAGAGGAGTTTCAGGACTCAATCCAGCAGCACGCAGATAATTATCAAAAATTGCCGTGAATTGAGCTGGCAGCGGTTCACGCCCGCTGGAGTCGTTGGCAATTGAAAAATGCCAGCCATCCCGCCCGCGCTGAAACTGATCAAGAGTCGTCGTACTGAGCTCACTACCCACGATCTCGGACGCGCTGTGATCTGTGTACCGCGCCAAACTCAGAAAGACGGCCATTTTGAGAGCCTGGGGCTGACAACTATGGATGGAGTATTCGAAGAACCAGTTGAGCTGGCGCTCTGTGAACGCGGAGACTTGAGGGCTTCTTGGAACCTGCAATTTTTGCAAAATTCTGAAAGCCACCACCGGATTTTCCTTTTTGCTTCTGATCAAGCCTAGATAAAAGCTGAAAAAATCCCTCAGCACCCTGAACCGATCAGCGGTAGCCTGACGCACGATTGGTTTTGAATCTCCTGCTGTATCGTACGTACGGTTTAATGGTCGCCAGCGAGGATTGATACGCCACTCGGAGAACGGCCTTGCATCCTCCAGGTACTTTGAGACTGGCGGAGCTGACCACGAGGACGGAGGAGCGACGTAAAAGCGCAAAACGTTTTCGATGTCAGCTTTCTCAAGATCAATCACAGCTCTATTGTTTTGAAAACTCCAGAGGAGCAAAACCTCCAGAGGCTGTACGGCTAAGGCGTAGTCAAACGCTCGCCTGGGAGCTGTAATAGCGTACCAGCGCAGGAACGAATAGCAGAAATAGACGCTCGTAAAAGGTAGAGCTACCGGATTAACTTCCTCGAGTCGTGCCATGACTTCATAGTTGTCGGGCACAGGATAGGATTGCCCAGGTTGCCATAGTCGGTAAGGCGGGAAGATAGGAAACGGTACGAATGGAGGCACTGCTGATTCCTTTGCAGCTTAAGAGTGCGGGTCATACCATTAGGTCTAGTCCAATCAAAACCAACGTCAATACCAACCGGTGATTGGTGAACAGGTGTGGAGGCGTGGTCGAGCTTTCTCAGCTATCTCTCTGATAGGAAAAGGAACCGGTGATTGTTGAAAACCCAGCCGGTGAATGATGAAACTGGATAAGAATACGGACGGGCACTTCCAAACACGTCATTTAACATAATACTAATTATGCGCACCTTCGTATGGAGCTATCGGGGCCATGGGTGGGCAGATTTGACCAGGGCTAACCAGCCCTGGCCTGGCATGCTTAGTAAGCGCCGCGTTTCAGGACCATGGGTTCAAGGTTGGTCAACGCCAATGCTTTCTGCGTCAGAACCGCACCGCGGAATTGGACTTCCCAGCTTTTAGAGACTCGAACATAGCCTTCCTCGATCAGCCAATGTACGCAGCCACCGAAGAAAAGCTCGTCTTCGCTCGGCGGAACGTGAATCTGCTCACCCTCGATGGTGTTGTATCCACCAACGACGTCAAAGCCCGCTGCAGAGGCATCGAGCTGAATAGTTAGCGGAAAGCTCGAAGCGAGCTTTTCAAAGATATTCCCAACCACACGATTGAATTTCGTAGCCTGAACCAGTTCCATGGAGCTCTCCTTGAATGATGACTAAGCGTTCCTGGCGGCAGGAAGCCATCATCATTATGCAGGAAAACAATCGTCACTCAGGATCGATTGCCGTCACTGAGCGCTCAAGCCCCTGATTTATGGGGCTGTTACCGATTACACGTGCTGATTATGCGTGCCCTTGATAGCTACCGTACAAATTTGGAAGATAGCGAACAAGGATGAGCTACCCCTAGCTCATCAGGTGAGCTACCCTTTCTGCTGATAACGGTAGATTATAACTATGCTAAATATTCATTTAGTTTAGTTATATAGGCACATCTACCAAGCGCGGAGTCAGAAACAAAACCAGCTCGGTTTCAGTCTTCACAGTGGAGCGACTGGTGAACAACCATTTGAGCCCTGGAATCTGCCCGAAAAACGGCACACTACGAACGACAGTGCTGTCAGCATCAGAATATACACCTCCAAGAGCAACAGTTTTGCCAAATCCCGAAAACACCCGAGAAGTCAGCGATGTGGTGTTGATCGGCGGCACCCCGTTCATCGCCTTCGAGTAATCAGGTTCATCCTTCGACAGAATTACGTCCAGGAGAACTCCGGCATCGTTCACAATCGGAGTGACATCAAGCGAAAGCGCGGCTTCCTTAAAAGAGACGGACGTAGCCCCGTCACCGGCCGACTGCTGGTATGGAACCTGAGAACCTTTAATGATCTTCGCCTGATGCCGATCAGTCGTAAAAACGCGCGGACTGGAGATTACACGCCCCCTACCCGCCTGCTCCATTGCGTTCAGCTCAGCATCCAAATTGAACGACCTGGATGTAATCCCAAACCCAGCGATAGCCGCTGGTGTCAGGCCTAGTGGAACGCTGCCAATCAAAGTACCGGCACCGCTACCAACAGAACCGGACCATTGAATACCGAGATTCTTTGAATACGACCGGTCAACCTCGACAATACGAGCCTCAATCATCACTTGCTTACGAGAATAATCAACGGCCTCCAGATAAGTACGCAGATCCGCCAAACGTTCGGCGCTCATTCGGGCGACAACCACAGACGATCCCTCTTCCGCATTTAAGCTTTCACCCTGGTCGAGCGGAAACGCCTTGATAGCATCTTGCGACGGGATGTTTCGTACCTTGAGCACAGAAATTCTATAAGACGGTGAAATAGCCGACGAAGCAGTATCCTCTGGGCCGGAAATGGCCTGAAGAGTTTCTTGCAAGCCATCAGCGCGTGGATAAGCACTGACGCGCAAAAAATTACCTTCGACGCTGTAAAGCAGTCCGCGAGAGCCGGTGACAAACTCTATAGCTTCATCCCAGGTGACATCTCTCATTCGCATCGAAATCGAGCCGCTAACCTCTCCGTCTAGCACAAGATTCAGACCACGATAATCAGCAAGAAGCTGCAAGGCAGCAGACACTTGAATGCTCTGAAAATCAAATGTCAGCTCTTGAGGAGTAGTTTCTGCATAAGAAAAAGAAACAGAACAAAAAAAGAATATGACAAGGTAAAAACGGCGAATAATTTTTAGAGCATCCATGGAATTAGGTCCAGATAACGAGCGGATTAATTGGGGGCGTTCTTTGCGCTACGCTAAAGACCACCCCCAATTAATCCTCCTGTAATTGGGTTCGGTTTTTTCAGTGACCAATTGGTAATCTTGTGACCGTCTACCAGGCAATAAGCTTCAGTAAAGTCGGGAAAATAACGGCAATGAGAAAAAGAAATGTATCGGGTGTTTCCATTGTTGTCGGCAATCAAGGCAAGAGCCTCAGATACAACCCTGGAGGATGGATCAGGCTTAGAAGGATGAACAAAACCGACTAGACGCCAACTGCTTGAAATAGGAACCTCAACAGGTTTGATGGGCTGCTTAACAGGCTCCGAAGTTGCGTTGCTCACACCTGGGCTAGAGGAAGAAAAGAATTTCTTAACTCCATAAATACCTAGACCAATAAAAATGACAAAAGCACCAAACGTTGACCAAAGTCCGAAAGAGCGAAGAATACTAGATCGACCATCAGCTGACGATTCGTCGCCTACAGCACCTGAACTCGACTGAGTAGCAGACTTATAAAAGGAGTAAATGGAAGGTTTAAAAGTGCCGGCGGTAGTCCTAACAAGTTTTGACTTAGAAGGAGCATCCCCAGTGACGGCGCCGTTATAGATATCAACCTTGAACGCTTTTTTAGTGATTTTCCGAATACGGTAAGTGGTCTCAATCAGCAGGCGTACCCATGAGGAAATTTGTGCAAGGTCTTGAGTTACCAGGACAACACGCATCGAATTGTTATTGGCGTCCACCCGATGCCGATGCTCAGCAAGCAATGACTTATCAGTAAAATTAGCATGGTTTACGTTCTGGCCTGCTGGCCAGCGTCTCCAGCACTCGTCAATGATAGCCACACAACCCGAGGGAATAATCTCGGAAAGGTCGGGTAATTCGAACCAGTTGTCTGGTAACTGAGTGATATTGCCACCATAGGTAGACAAGAGGTCATCAATGGAGAGCGGTATGTTGGTTACAACATGCCTATCTTGTTTAAGCGACGGAATCACAACGTGTTCAACAACGCCGTAACTTTTGCCGTGCCCAGGCTTACCTACATAAGCATGAATGGCCATAAGTCACCCTATAAAAGGAATACGACGAATTAGAAAGCGCAAAAAATAGGCGCTCGTGATTAAAGGAATACCAACGGTAAGCTGCATCATATCCATGAAATACCAAACGCTTGCCGGAATTTGTGAGAACAAAGCAGCCGCATTTTCAATTGCGTCAACGATGAAACTTGAGTCAATCAAGTTCAAAAGAGCTCGCCACAACCAATCAATCACCGCAAAGGGGATATCAACAACAAACTGCAATATCTGTTGCAGGATATCCAAGAGCCAATCCGCGAAACCAGACATAAAACCACCTCAAGCTGACAAAACAATGCGCATAGCTAAGACAGACCATGCAGCCAAAAAGACAATGCTCAAAACTGGAGAAATAGCGTCAAAGAGGCGGCAGTGAGTATCCATGAAAATCGGAGTATTCAGCACGGTGAATGAGGCTGCGGGACATGCTGCGCCGCCTGAATTGATACTGAAACGAAAATTCTGTAACGCCATCCCTGTGCGAGAGTCGTATAGATCGGCCTGCATCTTATATAAAAAGACTTGATAACGACCTGCGTTCTTTTCGTCGGTGAATTTTTCAATATCTAATTGACCTGGTGATTTGAATGATAGCTCTCCATCGAAACTACCACCGGCCCCCTCACCTGGTGTCGAACACCCCTCAGCATTAGGGTCAGACTCACACACATCACCTCCATCGCCGCCGGGATCAGTCGGCGTGGTTATGGTTAGAGAGTCACCAATACTCGGTTGCTGATATCCAACTTCGCCGGTACAGGCCGGATTTGACGAGTCCAGCCCTACAACGTAATTACAAAACCCGGAAGAAGTAGAGCCGGTATTAAGGTAGCAAGTACTTGCAGCTGCCGAGGAAGCTAAGTAAGAGCAAGAATTATGGCAAATGTCTTGGGTGACGGACGAGACAGACCAAGAAATATAGTATTTATTGTCTGACTTGATAGCCGTTGAATCAGGCCCGCGAGACTCTAAGGTGTCCTCACAAGTAACCGTGTCCGAACCAATGATAGAAAATGATGCACTTCTAGGATTGCCACCATGCGTGTAGGTATAGGTGCAGATTTTTCTAGTTGGCGAGTCCGCTATACAGGAACCCGGAGCATAGTTCTTATAAAGCCCACTATCGTCGAAAGCAGCAAGGTATACAGCCGAAAACTGCTCTGCTGTAGGCGAGTCAGCAGCAGCTGCACACTGAATGGGGTAAAGGGCGGTTGAGGAACAAACCCAGCCAGCCGAAGCACTAGAGGAATAAATGAAAACCAAAACGAATAGTGGCGCAAGGAAATATCTCATTTCACCACCCTGTAAAGACTGCAAAAGCGCAACCTGTACCGATGCAAAACATTGCGAAGTAATAGAGCTGATCCATGCTGTTCCCCAAAATTCAGAGAAAAAAAGGGCGCCCGAAGACGCCCAGGTCACGCACTAAAAGAGAGTCATCCGCGCAGGAATCCGAGAACGATTTTCGCACCCTTGATACCAGCATAAACACCGGCAAGGATGCCAGCCACAGCCAACACACCAACCGAAATGGTGCTGAAGTCGATAGAGGAAGTCAGGCCGGTATAGTCCCAGCCCTCGGCGAAAACAGCCGGAGCGGATCCTGCAGCCAAAACAGCAACAGCAACGGTTTTTTTGAACATGGGTAAATCCTCAAGATTGCTTGATGAAATTTAAAAACGCCCGAATCCCCATCGACATAACCATAAAGCTCGCGACCAGGGTGAAACCGGCACCAAAAGCTTGAGCCACAATAACTGGATCAAGTTGTGAAGGGTCAAAAGGGACAATGTAAGGAACAGAAACCCAATCGACCGAGCACGAGGGAGCACCACCCTGAATGATGAGCTCACCAGGGCAATGCAATAAACCGGACATTACGCAGTTTTCTGAGAAGCCGAAGAAGCGGCGGGACTAGCGCTAATGCGGCGTCCTTGGCGCGGATCGACTTCAAAAATAAGGCGATCATCCCGCACGTGCGCAATCACATCACATTCATACTTTCCAGGCTGGGGAACCTGCTGCGGAGTTTCAGCATAAAAAGTACACTTCTGCGGATATGGAATATTCGGCAAGTGCGCATATGCTTCAAACATGCAGTACGGCTTTCCAGATTTTGCGGCGGTACCGCTACGGAAATTGCCTGTAATTTCAACCACAATAACGTTAGACATGTGATGCCCTTATCTCAATGTTGGAAAGCCAGGAACAGTGCCGGGCTTACGGTATGCCCAACTGGGCGCAATGACTTCAGGATTACGCCTGAAGGTTAAAAATTGACGCTTATTACGTTGCCGAGAGACAGCTTGACTTGAAAGCTCCGTCAGTACAGTTCGCATCACATCATTTGCGATGCTGTTTACTAACGATTCGTCGCTCAAGTGATTACGAATGTCTGTCTCTACATTCCAGCGAAGAGCTTGGAACTGTCTTTTATCCATTAGAAACCCATCCATTCAGCAATACAGGTTGTTCCTGTTTCTTGATGTTCAAGGGTCCAGAGGCGTTCTGGCTTAGCGCCCTGCTCTTTCCGAATTTCAACATTATTGAGCGTTTGCTCTACTTGCTGAGCAAGTACAGGGTTAATGAAAGAATCCCGTACTTTGTTTTCTCTAGCTAAACGCTGCCGCTGGCCGCTTGTAAGTTGGATGCCTTGAAAGCTTACTGTTCTCAAGCTGCAACCTGCTGAAGGTGATTTGGGCGTTGATACCATGTTGGTATAACAAGGGTGCCTTTTGTTACTTCGCGACATTGACGTACGAATACAGGAGCAAAGCGGCTGGTATCACATGCGTTGCGAATATTGATTCCGATGCGGTTAAGGCGAGCCGCATGGGTTTGGACTTGCTTCTTTGAAAAGTCAAAGCGTTGACCGTGCATCCACTGAATAGCATACATGGCCGTGGTATTAGCCGAGCGGGTGGTATCAACAATGTTTTCAGCAAGAAGCTGCTCGCTAATACTTACGATATCCATCGCGGTCACCTTTAACTTTTCATCTATCTTAAGAAACTCGCTGTGGAGTTCGGCCAGACGCCTTTCATCAAATAGCCCCCAATAGCAAAGGGCTTCACGTTGTAAATATTCGCTTTTAAGTTCTTGTTCCATACGGACCACGCCTTCTTGTGCGCAGTAGTCTTTAACCCGCTGAACATATTTGTATTCTTGTGAATCTTCGCCAAAAACACGTTTTATTTTTGGAAGGCAGTTCTGATCCATTTCAAAGGCTTTGTCGTACGCCTTTCGATACTGGAGGCGACCGCCTTTGCCGTTGCCTTTTGGAGTCCAAGCAACAGTGCGCCCATTTGGGTACAAGAAACCGATTGAGTGCCCAATTCGCTGACTAGAAACACCACGCAGATATGCAAGTACGTTCCCCTCCCCCAACGAAACGTTGGTGGTCAGATCAACTCGCTCAATCTTTGCCCCATCGGCAATACGGTCGCCGGATTTTGCGCCGGACTGACCTTGGCGAATATCAAGGCGAGTACAACGGGTGAATCCTGGCAGACCGTACTCACGCAACAGCGAGTTATAGACTGAAACGCACTGTTCGATGGAGCTGAAGCCGAATAAGTTGTCTAACCGCCCTACCCGGCTGGGATTTCCTTCAACACGAACTTTACGGCCCTGAACGTGAACTGTGACTGACGTAGAAAAACTGGCTTCATGCTTAAAGCGCGGCTGACGGGTGCTCAGCACCTCATTGGTATTAGCATCAATCGTCAAGGTCAGGACGTCGCACACGATCGGCAAATCATGCTGATGCTCCTGCGAAATCGTCAGCCAGTCGATGAACATTCAAAAACCTGTCAAGCCACTAAATGATGTGGCAGAGACTACGATATATTGTGGTTACGCTGCAAGCCTAATTTGGTGGCTTGTGCCACCATATATCGGTGGTGGATGGATATACAGGGGTTAGATTAGATGCATCACACTGGCGCGATTGAAATCCAAATGAGCATCGGCGAAAACATCAGAATCAAGCGCGAGGACATGGGCCTTTCTCAGAGGTCTCTGGCCGAAGCCATCGGTAGCGGCGAAAACACCGTAGCGGGTTGGGAGAAAGGAAAAAATGCCCCTCCTGGCGACAAGGTGGTGAGCATGGCGAAGCTTTTCGGCTGCTCGACAGACGAAATTTTGCTTGATGAATCGGAGCGAGATGTGGCACCAGAAATGAGGGCCCTGCTCAGGAGATTCGGTGACCTACCAGACAACATAAAGCCTCTGGCACGTAGCGTGATGACGTCTCTCTTGGCGACCATCGAGAACGAAGCTGGAAGAAATAGCGCGGAAAAACCTGCTTGGCCTCCTCGTAAGTGACCGTGGGAAACCACGGTAAAGTGGGGGTGTAACAACACCCCCACCTTGCAGCCGACAAAGCGGATAACCGGAAGCCAGCTGCGATGCGACCAGAAATGGTCAAGGGGTAGTAATCAGGATGAACAATCGTCTAAAGGAGATGCAGGAATGACCGTTGAAAACATGTCTGACAGAATCGCTCAGTCAGTCAAATCCTCGATCAAGAGTGAGCTGGACAAAATCGGGGAGTCCGTCAAACAGGCCATCAGAGACGAGCTGGACCAGTACGGCACGGGAGAAACCCACGATCAGACGATCTACGAGTACCTGCTCATAAGCGGCGTAAGCGGCATAGGAGAGAAGATGCCCTCCGAGTTCAAGAGCATGCCGAAAGACGCGCAGGAATCTATCATTTCTGCGCTTATGAAGGAGCTGAACCCTGGAGACGGCATTAAATTTTCCGACGATCAAAAGGTCCCATTTTGGGTGCAGGTAACGCCGCTTCATGAAAAATATCGGCCTCGCAACGACCCTTCCCAGCAGCGCTGGATACGCCTCGACACGATCACCCAGGTGATCCCCAAGGCGCTGTCCTACACAGAGGGTCAGCCTCAATCGGAAACGATTTGGGGCCTCGCCGTTGAAGCGAACGGCGAAAAATATTACGTGTCGAGCAAAGAATTCAAAGGCGAGGCAATCCGTGAGCCAGAAATGAAGCTGCTTTCTGCCGTCACCAAAGCTGTTGCTGTATCTAATTCTGGAGCAGCCATTGGCTTGTTTTAAGTTGACGCCCTGGTGCTGATGAAACATGATCCAAGGCTACACGTGACTGTATCCAGCGAAAGAAAACCGCCATCTCAAGGCGGTTTTTTTTGCAAAAAATTACGTCTGCCCTACTCCTGCTCACGATTCGTCACTCCAGGGACCGATAAAAACCTGGGGCGGGCCGCCTGCGCAATGGGGCTAGCTACGGTCCCTAAAGTGACGAATTGGATCGAGACTGACGCGCTACGCTTGTCGGCCCCGTCTGTGCACCTGGCTGGGTCGTCACGTTGCTCCTTCCCAACCAGGCACACAGCCGCGGCTATGGTCATTAGTCACGGAAATACATCTTTCCGGGACTCATACATACCGAGAATCACCAAAAATCTCTCAAAAGGAAACACGGATGACATACGAGCCCACGTCTGAAGGGAATGAATTTCAGCTGACTAAAAAGCAGCACTTCCACATGGAAGCGGTCCTTAAGAACTTTGTCGGGTCCGACAATAAGGTTTCCGTCACGGACAAAAAGACAGGGCTCACAGAGCGTTACGGTGTCGGCAACCAGCGTTTCTTGGCGAAACGGGCGTGGTCCCAGGAGATCGAGCAACATCTGAGCTGGCCAATCGAGATCCCATTTGATGCAGAGGTCAAGCGAATAAAAGCCAACGGAATCATTGAGGACCATGAGGCTATTTCATCCTATCACCTGCTCTGGGTGCTTAGGCATTGGTATGCTTTGAATCCATCTCCAGCACGGCAACTGATCCCCAACATGCCAGGTGAAATAGATAAACGTCTGGAAGAGTTCGTGGAGTCACTTGGCAAGCTGCCTTTAAACGGCGGCACAGCAAAAAGCCGTTTTGCGACAGCTCTAGATATCAAAGATCGCTTGGGTGATCCAAGCAACCTTGCCAACTACTCAGGCATTTCTTGGCAAATCCTGCATTCTGAAGGGAGTCGCTTCATCTCCGCGGATAGCTATCCAACACGCCTTCTCTTGCCACTAGGACCTCACATCTTACTGAAGGGCTGTAGAAAAAAAGAGGATTCCAGGCTGCTTACTGATGAAGATGTTCAGTTTTTCAATAACATAGCAACCGAAGAGGCGACAAATTTCACGTTTGGCTAGGCGTCGCATAATGCACGCTATGTGTAAATCCGGCGCCGGGGCTTCGCGATTTTCCCGGCGCCTGATTCGGCCGGCGGGCCGGCTTCGCTAACATAACGTGCACCTCATTATGCGCACCTTCGTATGGAGCTACCGGGGCCGAGGGTGGGCAGATTTGAAGCCAGGCTCATGACGGATCGGCCTGCTTGGCCGCCTCAGGCTGGAATTCAGCTGGCGTCATTCCGTAGTAAACAATGAACGGGTCACGGCACCCTTGCTCGCGGTACCACTTCACGACGTTCTCGATCATCTGGCCAAGCACGTAAACCAGCGTGTCGCTGTAGCCTTTCGGCGAGTTGGCCTCATATGGATAGCGAGCGTTTGTGAAAACATTGCGATAACGCTCAATCCATTCTTCCTCCTGGTCAAATCGAAGTCGCGACCGGATATCAGCAGGCACTGCATGGAAAAGCGTGAGCAAATCGTGCTTGTCGACGCGCTTGTCAGCCGCAATCTTGCCTGCGTGCTGCAACTCGCGATGCGCGTTCTTAATCAAATCGGCGTCAAGGTCGTAGGTTTCATTGACCTGGCCGTGGTTGCCATTGGGCACGGCAACGAAGCTTTTCAGCAAAATCTCCATGCCGATCGCAGCATTTACCTGAGCAACAGCCATCATATCGTGCCCAGTAAGCAGGTGTTTGGCGGCTTCCCAATAGCGGTAAGCGCTTTCGATCATCCAAGGCGTAAGGTGCTGCTGCATCAAAATTCTCCTTCATTTGAGCTACCCCTAGCTCATTCTTGAACGCTAGCGTGCATGCATGAACGTTAGCGATCATGGATGAGCTACCCCTAGCTCACCAGATGAGCTACCCTACCCTCATACTATGACTGCGAGGAATAACTACACTAAATATTCATTTAGTTTAGTTATATGAGGCATCCACCAAGCGCGGAGTTAGAAACAAAACCAGCTCGGTTTCAGTCTTCACAGTGGAGCGACTGGTGAACAACCATTTGAGCCCTGGAATCTGCCCGAAAAACGGCACACTACGAACGACAGTGCTGTCAGCATCAGAATATACACCTCCAAGAGCAACAGTTTTGCCAAATCCCGAAAACACCCGAGAAGTCAGCGATGTGGTGTTGATCGGCGGCACCCCGTTCATCGCCTTCGAGTAATCAGGTTCATCCTTCGACAGAATTACGTCCAGGAGAACTCCGGCATCGTTCACAATCGGAGTGACATCAAGCGAAAGCGCGGCTTCCTTAAAAGAGACGGACGTAGCCCCGTCACCGGCCGACTGCTGGTATGGAACCTGAGAACCTTTAATGATCTTCGCCTGATGCCGATCAGTCGTAAAAACGCGCGGACTGGAGATTACACGCCCCCTACCCGCCTGCTCCATTGCGTTCAGCTCAGCATCCAAATTGAACGACCTGGATGTAATCCCAAACCCAGCGATAGCCGCTGGTGTCAGGCCTAGTGGAACGCTGCCAATCAAAGTACCGGCACCGCTACCAACAGAACCGGACCATTGAATACCGAGATTCTTTGAATACGACCGGTCAACCTCGACAATACGAGCCTCAATCATCACTTGCTTACGAGAATAATCAACGGCCTCCAGATAAGTACGCAGATCCGCCAAACGTTCGGCGCTCATTCGGGCGACAACCACAGACGATCCCTCTTCCGCATTTAAGCTTTCACCCTGGTCGAGCGGAAACGCCTTGATAGCATCTTGCGACGGGATGTTTCGTACCTTGAGCACAGAAATTCTATAAGACGGTGAAATAGCCGACGAAGCAGTATCCTCTGGGCCGGAAATGGCCTGAAGAGTTTCTTGCAAGCCATCAGCGCGTGGATAAGCACTGACGCGCAAAAAATTACCTTCGACGCTGTAAAGCAGTCCGCGAGAGCCGGTGACAAACTCTATAGCTTCATCCCAGGTGACATCTCTCATTCGCATCGAAATCGAGCCGCTAACCTCTCCGTCTAGCACAAGATTCAGACCACGATAATCAGCAAGAAGCTGCAAGGCAGCAGACACTTGAATGCTCTGAAAATCAAATGTCAGCTCTTGAGGAGTAGTTTCTGCATAAGAAAAAGAAACAGAACAAAAAAAGAATATGACAAGGTAAAAACGGCGAATAATTTTTAGAGCATCCATGGAATTAGGTCCAGATAACGAGCGGATTAATTGGGGGCGTTCTTTGCGCTACGCTAAAGACCACCCCCAATTAATCCTCCTGTAATTGGGTTCGGTTTTTTCAGTGACCAATTGGTAATCTTGTGACCGTCTACCAGGCAATAAGCTTCAGTAAAGTCGGGAAAATAACGGCAATGAGAAAAAGAAATGTATCGGGTGTTTCCATTGTTGTCGGCAATCAAGGCAAGAGCCTCAGATACAACCCTGGAGGATGGATCAGGCTTAGAAGGATGAACAAAACCGACTAGACGCCAACTGCTTGAAATAGGAACCTCAACAGGTTTGATGGGCTGCTTAACAGGCTCCGAAGTTGCGTTGCTCACACCTGGGCTAGAGGAAGAAAAGAATTTCTTAACTCCATAAATACCTAGACCAATAAAAATGACAAAAGCACCAAACGTTGACCAAAGTCCGAAAGAGCGAAGAATACTAGATCGACCATCAGCTGACGATTCGTCGCCTACAGCACCTGAACTCGACTGAGTAGCAGACTTATAAAAGGAGTAAATGGAAGGTTTAAAAGTGCCGGCGGTAGTCCTAACAAGTTTTGACTTAGAAGGAGCATCCCCAGTGACGGCGCCGTTATAGATATCAACCTTGAACGCTTTTTTAGTGATTTTCCGAATACGGTAAGTGGTCTCAATCAGCAGGCGTACCCATGAGGAAATTTGTGCAAGGTCTTGAGTTACCAGGACAACACGCATCGAATTGTTATTGGCGTCTACCCGATGCCGATGCTCAGCAAGCAATGACTTATCAGTAAAATTAGCATGGTTTACGTTCTGGCCTGCTGGCCAGCGTCTCCAGCACTCGTCAATGATAGCCACACAACCCGAGGGAATAATCTCGGAAAGGTCGGGTAATTCGAACCAGTTGTCTGGTAACTGAGTGATATTGCCACCATAGGTAGACAAGAGGTCATCAATGGAGAGCGGTATGTTGGTTACAACATGCCTATCTTGTTTAAGCGACGGAATCACAACGTGTTCAACAACGCCGTAACTTTTGCCGTGCCCAGGCTTACCTACATAAGCATGAATGGCCATAAGTCACCCTATAAAAGGAATACGACGAATTAGAAAGCGCAAAAAATAGGCGCTCGTGATTAAAGGAATACCAACGGTAAGCTGCATCATATCCATGAAATACCAAACGCTTGCCGGAATTTGTGAGAACAAAGCAGCCGCATTTTCAATTGCGTCAACGATGAAACTTGAGTCAATCAAGTTCAAAAGAGCTCGCCACAACCAATCAATCACCGCAAAGGGGATATCAACAACAAACTGCAATATCTGTTGCAGGATATCCAAGAGCCAATCCGCGAAACCAGACATAAAACCACCTCAAGCTGACAAAACAATGCGCATAGCTAAGACAGACCATGCAGCCAAAAAGACAATGCTCAAAACTGGAGAAATAGCGTCAAAGAGGCGGCAGTGAGTATCCATGAAAATCGGAGTATTCAGCACGGTGAATGAGGCTGCGGGACATGCTGCGCCGCCTGAATTGATACTGAAACGAAAATTCTGTAACGCCATCCCTGTGCGAGAGTCGTATAGATCGGCCTGCATCTTATATAAAAAGACTTGATAACGACCTGCGTTCTTTTCGTCGGTGAATTTTTCAATATCTAATTGACCTGGTGATTTGAATGATAGCTCTCCATCGAAACTACCACCGGCCCCCTCACCTGGTGTCGAACACCCCTCAGCATTAGGGTCAGACTCACACACATCACCTCCATCGCCGCCGGGATCAGTCGGCGTGGTTATGGTTAGAGAGTCACCAATACTCGGTTGCTGATATCCAACTTCGCCGGTACAGGCCGGATTTGACGAGTCCAGCCCTACAACGTAATTACAAAACCCGGAAGAAGTAGAGCCGGTATTAAGGTAGCAAGTACTTGCAGCTGCCGAGGAAGCTAAGTAAGAGCAAGAATTATGGCAAATGTCTTGGGTGACGGACGAGACAGACCAAGAAATATAGTATTTATTGTCTGACTTGATAGCCGTTGAATCAGGCCCGCGAGACTCTAAGGTGTCCTCACAAGTAACCGTGTCCGAACCAATGATAGAAAATGATGCACTTCTAGGATTGCCACCATGCGTGTAGGTATAGGTGCAGATTTTTCTAGTTGGCGAGTCCGCTATACAGGAACCCGGAGCATAGTTCTTATAAAGCCCACTATCGTCGAAAGCAGCAAGGTATACAGCCGAAAACTGCTCTGCTGTAGGCGAGTCAGCAGCAGCTGCACACTGAATGGGGTAAAGGGCGGTTGAGGAACAAACCCAGCCAGCCGAAGCACTAGAGGAATAAATGAAAACCAAAACGAATAGTGGCGCAAGGAAATATCTCATTTCACCACCCTGTAAAGACTGCAAAAGCGCAACCTGTACCGATGCAAAACATTGCGAAGTAATAGAGCTGATCCATGCTGTTCCCCAAAATTCAGAGAAAAAAAGGGCGCCCGAAGACGCCCAGGTCACGCACTAAAAGAGAGTCATCCGCGCAGGAATCCGAGAACGATTTTCGCACCCTTGATACCAGCATAAACACCGGCAAGGATGCCAGCCACAGCCAACACACCAACCGAAATGGTGCTGAAGTCGATAGAGGAAGTCAGGCCGGTATAGTCCCAGCCCTCGGCGAAAACAGCCGGAGCGGATCCTGCAGCCAAAACAGCAACAGCAACGGTTTTTTTGAACATGGGTAAATCCTCAAGATTGCTTGATGAAATTTAAAAACGCCCGAATCCCCATCGACATAACCATAAAGCTCGCGACCAGGGTGAAACCGGCACCAAAAGCTTGAGCCACAATAACTGGATCAAGTTGTGAAGGGTCAAAAGGGACAATGTAAGGAACAGAAACCCAATCGACCGAGCACGAGGGAGCACCACCCTGAATGATGAGCTCACCAGGGCAATGCAATAAACCGGACATTACGCAGTTTTCTGAGAAGCCGAAGAAGCGGCGGGACTAGCGCTAATGCGGCGTCCTTGGCGCGGATCGACTTCAAAAATAAGGCGATCATCCCGCACGTGCGCAATCACATCACATTCATACTTTCCAGGCTGGGGAACCTGCTGCGGAGTTTCAGCATAAAAAGTACACTTCTGCGGATATGGAATATTCGGCAAGTGCGCATATGCTTCAAACATGCAGTACGGCTTTCCAGATTTTGCGGCGGTACCGCTACGGAAATTGCCTGTAATTTCAACCACAATAACGTTAGACATGTGATGCCCTTATCTCAATGTTGGAAAGCCAGGAACAGTGCCGGGCTTACGGTATGCCCAACTGGGCGCAATGACTTCAGGATTACGCCTGAAGGTTAAAAATTGACGCTTATTACGTTGCCGAGAGACAGCTTGACTTGAAAGCTCCGTCAGTACAGTTCGCATCACATCATTTGCGATGCTGTTTACTAACGATTCGTCGCTCAAGTGATTACGAATGTCTGTCTCTACATTCCAGCGAAGAGCTTGGAACTGTCTTTTATCCATTAGAAACCCATCCATTCAGCAATACAGGTTGTTCCTGTTTCTTGATGTTCAAGGGTCCAGAGGCGTTCTGGCTTAGCGCCCTGCTCTTTCCGAATTTCAACATTATTGAGCGTTTGCTCTACTTGCTGAGCAAGTACAGGGTTAATGAAAGAATCCCGTACTTTGTTTTCTCTAGCTAAACGCTGCCGCTGGCCGCTTGTAAGTTGGATGCCTTGAAAGCTTACTGTTCTCAAGCTGCAACCTGCTGAAGGTGATTTGGGCGTTGATACCATGTTGGTATAACAAGGGTGCCTTTTGTTACTTCGCGACATTGACGTACGAATACAGGAGCAAAGCGGCTGGTATCACATGCGTTGCGAATATTGATTCCGATGCGGTTAAGGCGAGCCGCATGGGTTTGGACTTGCTTCTTTGAAAAGTCAAAGCGTTGACCGTGCATCCACTGAATAGCATACATGGCCGTGGTATTAGCCGAGCGGGTGGTATCAACAATGTTTTCAGCAAGAAGCTGCTCGCTAATACTTACGATATCCATCGCGGTCACCTTTAACTTTTCATCTATCTTAAGAAACTCGCTGTGGAGTTCGGCCAGACGCCTTTCATCAAATAGCCCCCAATAGCAAAGGGCTTCACGTTGTAAATATTCGCTTTTAAGTTCTTGTTCCATACGGACCACGCCTTCTTGTGCGCAGTAGTCTTTAACCCGCTGAACATATTTGTATTCTTGTGAATCTTCGCCAAAAACACGTTTTATTTTTGGAAGGCAGTTCTGATCCATTTCAAAGGCTTTGTCGTACGCCTTTCGATACTGGAGGCGACCGCCTTTGCCGTTGCCTTTTGGAGTCCAAGCAACAGTGCGCCCATTTGGGTACAAGAAACCGATTGAGTGCCCAATTCGCTGACTAGAAACACCACGCAGATATGCAAGTACGTTCCCCTCCCCCAACGAAACGTTGGTGGTCAGATCAACTCGCTCAATCTTTGCCCCATCGGCAATACGGTCGCCGGATTTTGCGCCGGACTGACCTTGGCGAATATCAAGGCGAGTACAACGGGTGAATCCTGGCAGACCGTACTCACGCAACAGCGAGTTATAGACTGAAACGCACTGTTCGATGGAGCTGAAGCCGAATAAGTTGTCTAACCGCCCTACCCGGCTGGGATTTCCTTCAACACGAACTTTACGGCCCTGAACGTGAACTGTGACTGACGTAGAAAAACTGGCTTCATGCTTAAAGCGCGGCTGACGGGTGCTCAGCACCTCATTGGTATTAGCATCAATCGTCAAGGTCAGGACGTCGCACACGATCGGCAAATCATGCTGATGCTCCTGCGAAATCGTCAGCCAGTCGATGAACATTCAAAAACCTGTCAAGCCACTAAATGATGTGGCAGAGACTACGATATATTGTGGTTACGCTGCAAGCCTAATTTGGTGGCTTGTGCCACCATATATCGGTGGTGGATGGATATACAGGGGTTAGATTAGATGCATCACACTGGCGCGATTGAAATCCAAATGAGCATCGGCGAAAACATCAGAATCAAGCGCGAGGACATGGGCCTTTCTCAGAGGTCTCTGGCCGAAGCCATCGGTAGCGGCGAAAACACCGTAGCGGGTTGGGAGAAAGGAAAAAATGCCCCTCCTGGCGACAAGGTGGTGAGCATGGCGAAGCTTTTCGGCTGCTCGACAGACGAAATTTTGCTTGATGAATCGGAGCGAGATGTGGCACCAGAAATGAGGGCCCTGCTCAGGAGATTCGGTGACCTACCAGACAACATAAAGCCTCTGGCACGTAGCGTGATGACGTCTCTCTTGGCGACCATCGAGAACGAAGCTGGAAGAAATAGCGCGGAAAAACCTGCTTGGCCTCCTCGTAAGTGACCGTGGGAAACCACGGTAAAGTGGGGGTGTAACAACACCCCCACCTTGCAGCCGACAAAGCGGATAACCGGAAGCCAGCTGCGATGCGACCAGAAATGGTCAAGGGGTAGTAATCAGGATGAACAATCGTCTAAAGGAGATGCAGGAATGACCGTTGAAAACATGTCTGACAGAATCGCTCAGTCAGTCAAATCCTCGATCAAGAGTGAGCTGGACAAAATCGGGGAGTCCGTCAAACAGGCCATCAGAGACGAGCTGGACCAGTACGGCACGGGAGAAACCCACGATCAGACGATCTACGAGTACCTGCTCATAAGCGGCGTAAGCGGCATAGGAGAGAAGATGCCCTCCGAGTTCAAGAGCATGCCGAAAGACGCGCAGGAATCTATCATTTCTGCGCTTATGAAGGAGCTGAACCCTGGAGACGGCATTAAATTTTCCGACGATCAAAAGGTCCCATTTTGGGTGCAGGTAACGCCGCTTCATGAAAAATATCGGCCTCGCAACGACCCTTCCCAGCAGCGCTGGATACGCCTCGACACGATCACCCAGGTGATCCCCAAGGCGCTGTCCTACACAGAGGGTCAGCCTCAATCGGAAACGATTTGGGGCCTCGCCGTTGAAGCGAACGGCGAAAAATATTACGTGTCAAGCAAAGAATTCAAAGGCGAGGCAATCCGTGAGCCAGAAATGAAGCTGCTTTCTGCCGTCACCAAAGCTGTTGCTGTATCTAATTCTGGAGCAGCCATTGGCTTGTTTTAAGTTGACGCCCTGGTACTGATGAAAAATGATCCAACGCTGCACGTGACTGTATCCAGCGAAAGAAAACCGCCATCTCAAGGCGGTTTTTTTTTGCAAAAATTACGTCTGCCCTACTCCTGCTCACGATTCGTCACTCCAGGGACCGCTAAAAACCTGAGTCGGGCCGCCTGCGCAATGGGGCTAGCTATGGTCCCTAAAGTGACGAATTGGATCGAGACTGACGCGCTACGCTTGTCGGCCCCGTCTGTGCACCTGGCTGGGTCGTCACGTTGCTCCTTCCCAACCAGGCACACAGCCGCGGCTATGGTCATTGGTCAACGTAAATCGGAGTTTGCGTGACTAAGGTCCGAAGAAAAGCACCTTAGGGTGAGGTAAAGTGCGCGCCTCTACAATCCAAGGAGGTACCAATGAAGATCGCACTGAGCAACGAAGCACTGCTGGCTAAGGCAAACGAAGAGCTGCAAGCAAAGCCATGGTTTAAGGAAGACATGAAAATCGGCACAGCACGGATGGAAGGCCAGTTCCTGGTGATGCACGCCGATGGCATGCTGAAAGAAAACGGTGCTGCTGACCCTGAAATCGTAGAGAAAATGAACGAGTTCGCGAAGTCGTTTTCAGACCGCTACACGCTGCAACAGTAAGGGGCATAGCCGCGCATAATGCACGCTATGTGTAAATCCGGCGCCGGGGCTTCGCAATGATCCCGGCGCCGGATTCGGCCGGTTGGCCGGCTTCGCTAACATAACGTGTACATCATTATGCGCTGGTCTATATTGGGTCACCGGACCTCGAGTGAGGCACTTTGGGACCCTCCCTGGTCTAGATAATCCGTCCTGATCCATCGCCCGCTTCGCCGACTTTGTGCTGGATGCGTTAGCCTTGCCTTTTGACTGTTGGCTACCGCGACTTGGACATCAGGCCAGCCATTTGCACCTGTACCCTGAGTGCTTGAAAGAAACCTGGTACGGTCACCCTCGACCTTGTTTACCAAGACAAATCCGGCGCATGCATGACCACACTGACGACTAGCGCCTGTCAGCCAGCGCCATTGAGTTTGCCACGCTGCCCATCGCCGGCAACCCAACTCCCGGTCGATCGGTTAACGCGGTCAATTGTAGGAGCGGCCTTGTGTCGCGATGGGCTGCAAGGCAGCCCCAGCAATTCATGCGTCTGCTTTGAAACCTTGGGGGCTGCTGCGCAGTCCATCGCGACGCAAGGCCGCTCCTGCAAGGGCCCGCAGGATTGAGAAGACAGTTGTTTACATCTCACGCAGACCTCAAACCAAGAACCATCCCTGTGGGTGCTGGCCTGCAAGCGATGTGACCAATACAAGCGACAAAGGATACATGAGGACCGCGCGATACCTGAGGGCCAGGCATACCCCCCATTTGCCATGCTTTATATGCAAATAAGATATAACTACACTAAATACTCATTTAGCGTAGTTATATAGAACCCGCCTCTGCACCCAAATCCTCAAACAAGCCCGCCAAAACGCCTGTAAAAGCCTTCATTCACATCCGGCAAAGGCCCATCAGCCGTCTCCAGCGCTGCGTTCAGCCATTCTTCCGCCTTGGCAAACACCAGCCGATAGAGGTTACGGCACAACTGTCGCGCGGCCCTTCCCTCCCAATCCCCAGGCAGCAGCTCGTCCGGCAGTTGCGGGTCGCGCAGCAGCAGCCGGCGGTATTCGTGAATCAGCAGCGTACGCGCCAGGAAGCAATCCTGCGCATCAAGTTGTTGCTGCTCTTTCAAACCTTGCCATAGCGGCCTGAACAGCTGGATGAACTCGCTGTACTGCTGCCCCAGTTCGTCGATACGCCAGCTTTCCCGCACCTGGGCACGCATGGCCTTGGATGCCAGCACTTCCTGGGTGTGGGTTTCGAAGACGATGCTGTCGTCGCTCGCCTCCAGGTCACGCAAGGTGGCGGCCAGGTCGGCGCGGTCTGCCCGTGGGCAGCCCAGCAGGTTCGGCGCCATGGTCCCGAAGCCCTGCCACTCCAATTCTTCACGCAAAGCCTTGCGCTTGCCGGCCTCCAGTTGCGAGAGCAAAACCAGTGTCCAGGCACCGTCCCAGGCTGGCTGGCTGGGGCTGTAGACCCGCTTGAAGGCCTTCTCGAAACGCCGGCGGCCGGTACCTGTCAGGCTGTAGTAGCTGCGGCGGCCAACCTTTTCGGCAGTGAGCCAGCCTTCCTTGGTAAGGCGGAAGATCGATGTGCGGATCAGGCGCTCGTTGATGCCGATCGGCTCCAGCAGGTTGATCAGGCTACCCAGCCAGACGGTTCCGCCGTGGGGCTCGATGGCGTCGCCGTACAAAGTGATGATCAGGGAACTGGCGCGGATCGGCGTCTGTTCCTGGAAGCGGGTGATCAGGTTGTTCAGTGGGGCGAGATTGCTCATGGGCGAACTGTGCGCGGTTAAAGCACCGACTATACCTGCGCGGCGGGCCGCCTGACCATTGCGTGACGCTGCCAGGCTCATGCCGATGCCTGGCCTTTGGGCCTGACGCCAGTGTCTTCCATGCGTGGGCGCTCGGGCTCGACCTCGGTCAGTGGTGGGCATTCGACCATGCTGTTCATGCAGCGTTGCGCCAGGTGCTGATACTCCGCCGTGCCACGTTGCTTCCAGGCCAGTTCCTGTTCGGTCAGTGGGCGCTTGACCTGAGCTGGCGAGCCCATCACCAGGCTTTGTGCCGCACATTCGAAACCCGCCTTGACGAATGCCGTGGCCCCAACGATGCAGCGCGGTGCCACATGGGCACCATCCATCACCACCGCGTTCATGCCGATCAGGGCGTCTTCGCCCACGCGACAGCCGTGCAGCACGGCGCCATGCCCGACATGCCCGTTGCGTTCGACCACCGTATCGCCACCCGGGAAACCATGCATCACGCAGGTGTCCTGCAGGTTGGCACCCTCCTCCAGCACGATACGGCCGAAATCCCCCCTTAGTGACGCCAGTGGGCCGACGTAGCAACGAGGGCCGACGATGACATCACCAATCAGCACGGCGCTGGGGTGCACGTAGGCTGTCGGATGAACCACGGGCGTCAGGCCGTCCAGTCGATAGCAAGGCATGGCAAAGCTCCTGAAATGATTTCAAATGCGCCTTGATCTTGTATCACAATCTTGTGATGCGTCAATCGCCATGGTCGTGTATCACTTTTGCTGGGGTCATTGAGCTCCATTAAATTCAGCGTTAATCGTTAATTATAAGGTGATGAAGCGATTCAACATCATAAAACCCTTTGCTGAGGCAGGTGTCACCCCCACAAAAAGAGATACATGAAACAATTTTTGATGTTGCATTGTTGTATCGCATAATGCATATACTGGTTCCACCTGGACGTGATCCCCGCATCACGCCTCTGCAAACAATTCCAAGAAATGCCGGCCCCACGATGTGCCGTGCGTGCAGCCAGAGGAACCCGACATGCCGCGATATCTCGATGTGCCGGCGCCTGAACACGGCGTCCAGCTCATTACCCTGCAACGGCCCGAGGCGCTCAACGCCCTGTGCACCGAGCTACTGGCAGAGCTGGCCGCTGCGCTGGAAGCGGCCGGGCAAGACGAACAGACCCGCGCGGTGGTCATCACCGGCAGCCGCAAGGCATTCGCCGCAGGCGCCGATATCCGCGAGATGGCCGAGCGCGACCTGGTCGGCATCCTCAACGACCCCCGGGTGGCCCACTGGCAAAGCATCGCCGCCTTCGCCAAGCCACTGATCGCCGCCGTCAACGGCTACGCCCTGGGTGGCGGCTGCGAACTGGTGATGTGTGCCGACATCGTCATCGCCGGCAGCGACGCCCGTTTCGGCCAGCCGGAAATCAACCTCGGCATCATCCCCGGCGCCGGTGGCACCCAGCGCCTGCTACGGGCAGTAGGCAAGCCGCTGGCCATGCAAATGGTCCTGACAGGCGAAGCCATCACCGCCCGTCATGCCTTGCAGGCCGGATTGGTCAGCGAAATCACCCAGCCGGAACTCACCGTAGAACGCGCCCTGCACATCGCCCGCAGCATCGCCGCCAAGGCCCCGCTGGCAGTTCGCCTGGCCAAGGAAGCGTTGCTCAAGGCCGGCGATACCGACCTGGCCAGCGGCCTGCGCTTCGAACGCCATGCCTTCACCTTGCTGGCCGGCACCGCCGACCGCGACGAAGGTATCCGTGCCTTCCAGGAAAAACGCCAGGCCCGCTTCCAGGGCCGCTGATCATCTTTCCCTCGACTGACGGAGCGAGTCTGTCATGACTTTCCAGCACATCCTGTTTTCCATCGAGGACGGCGTCGCCCTCCTCTCGTTGAATCGCCCCGAGCAGCTGAACAGCTTCAATACCGCCATGCACCTGGAAGTGCGCGAGGCGCTCAAGCAAGTACGCCAGAGCAGCGAAGCCCGGGTGTTGTTGCTTACTGCCGAAGGCCGGGGTTTCTGCGCCGGCCAGGACCTGTCCGATCGCAACGTCGCCCCGGGCGCCGAGATGCCGGACCTGGGCGAATCGATCGACAAGTTCTACAACCCGCTGGTGCGCACCCTGCGCGACCTGCCGCTGCCGGTGATCTGTGCGGTGAACGGCGTGGCAGCCGGCGCCGGTGCCAACATCCCGCTGGCCTGCGACCTGGTGCTGGCGGCGCGCTCGGCCAGCTTCATCCAGGCCTTCTGCAAGATCGGCCTGGTACCCGACTCCGGCGGCACCTGGCTGCTGCCGCGCCTGGTCGGCATGGCACGGGCCAAGGCTCTGGCCATGCTGGGCGAGCGCCTGGGCGCTGAACAGGCCCAGCAATGGGGGCTGATCCACCGCGTGGTGGACGATGCCGCGCTGCGCGACGAAGCCCTCACCCTCGCCCGCCAGCTCGCCACCCAGCCCACTTACGGCCTGGCCCTGATCAAGCGCAGCCTGAACGCCAGTTTCGACAACGGTTTCGATGAACAGCTGGAGCTGGAGCGCGACCTGCAGCGCCTGGCCGGGCGCAGCGAGGACTATCGCGAAGGCGTGAGTGCCTTCATGAACAAGCGCACGCCGGCATTCAAGGGGCGTTGATCATGAGCGCACTCGCAAGCATTGCCAAAGTGGCGGTGATCGGTGCAGGCGCCATGGGCGCAGGCATCGCCCAGGTTGCGGCCCAGGCCGGCCACCCTGTAAAGCTCTACGACAACCGCCCGGGCGCTGCCGCCCAGGCGGTGGCCGGCATAGACCGGCAACTTGCCCGCCTGGTGGAAAAAGGCAAGATGCAGGCTACCGAACGGGAAGCCATAAGCGCCCGGCTGTGCCCGGTAGACGCCCTCGAAGCCCTGGCCGATGCTCGCCTGGTGATCGAGGCCATTGTCGAGAACCTGCAGGTCAAGCAGGCGCTGTTCAGCCAGCTGGAAGCCTTGTGCGCCACCGACTGCATCCTCGCCAGCAACACTTCGTCGCTGTCCATCACCAGCCTCGCCGCCGGGCTGCAACGCCCGCACCAGGTGGTTGGCATGCACTTCTTCAACCCGGCGCCGCTGATGGCCCTGGTCGAAGTGGTCTCGGGCCTGGCCACCGCCCCGGCTGTTGCCGCGTGCATTCATGCCACCGCCCAGGCCTGGGGCAAGCAGCCGGTGCACACGCGCTCCACGCCGGGCTTCATCGTCAACCGCGTGGCGCGGCCGTTCTACGCCGAAAGCCTGCGCCTGCTGCAGGAAGGCGCAGCCGATTGCGCCAGCCTCGATGCGCTGCTGCGTGATGCCGGTGGTTTCCGCATGGGCGCATTCGAACTCACCGACCTGATCGGCCACGATGTCAATTACGCCGTTACCTGTTCGGTCTTCGATGCGTTCTATGGCGACTTCCGCTTCCAGCCTTCGCTGGTGCAAAAAGAACTGGTGGACGCGGGCCGCCTCGGGCGCAAGACCGGCCAAGGCTTCTATAGCTATGCCGAAGGCGCCGAACGCCCGCAGCCAGCCGAACTGCATAGCCCCGCCATAGTCGATGCCTGCGTCGTCGAAGGCGACCTGGGGGTGATGCAGCCTCTGGCCGAACGCCTGCGCCAAAGCGGCGTCGCCGTGACCCAACGCGCCGGCAGCGGTCTGATCCAGGTGGGCGATGCCACCCTGGCGCTGTCCGATGGCCGCCTGGCCAGCCAGCGCGCCCGGGAAGACGGCCTGCGCAACCTGGTACTGGTCGACCTGGCCCTGGACTACACCACCGCCACCCGCCTCGCCATCAGCTGGTCGGCCGACACCAGCGACAACGCTCGCGACCAGGCGGTGGCCTTGCTGCGGCGTGCCGGTCTGAAGGTAACGGCGGTCGCCGACCTGCCCGGCCTGGTGGTGCTGCGTACCGTGGCGATGCTCGCCAACGAGGCCGCCGATGCCGTGCTGCAAGGTGTCGGCAGCGCCGCCGACATCGATCTGGCCATGCGCGCCGGCGTCAACTACCCCTGCGGCCCGCTGGCCTGGGCCGCGAACCTCGGCATCCCCCACACCCTGCGCGTGCTCGACAACCTGCAGCGCAGCTACGGCGAGAGCCGCTACCGCCCTTCCCTGCTGTTACGCCGCTGCGAAGCCAAAGGAGGCACCCTGCATGACTGAAGTCGAACTGGCACAAGCCTGTGCCCAGGCCATGTACGCCCGCGACCAGGCCACCCAGGGCCTGGGCATCCGCTTGCTGGAGGCCGGCCCTGGCCAGGCATGCCTGCGCATGCCGGTACGCGCTGACATGATCCAGGGGCATGGCACTTGCCATGGCGGTTTCCTGTTCGCCCTGGCCGATTCGGCGTTTGCCTTCGCCTGCAACAGCCATGACCAGGCCACCGTCGCCCTGGGCTGCAGCATCGACTATCTGGCCCCGGCGCTGCGCGATGACGTGCTTACCGCTCGCGCCAGCGAGGTCAGCCGCAAGGGCCGCACCGGCCTGTACCACGTCCGCATCGAGAACCAGCGCGGTGAGCTGGTGGCGATGTTCCATGGCAAATCCTACAAAGTGCGCGGCACCGTGCTGGCGCAGGAGACGCAAGATGACTGAACACACTCAAGCCGATGCCTTGATCATCGACGCCGTGCGCACCCCCATCGGCCGATATGCCGGCGCCTTGAGCGGCGTGCGCGCCGATGACCTGGCTGCCATCCCGCTCAAGGCCCTGATCCAGCGCCACCCCGAACTGGACTGGAAAGCCATCGACGACGTCATCCTCGGCTGCGCCAACCAGGCTGGCGAGGACAACCGCAACGTCGCGCACATGGCCAGCTTGCTGGCCGGGCTGCCGATCGAAGTGCCGGGCACCACCATCAACCGCCTGTGTGGCTCCGGCCTGGACGCCATCGGCAATGCGGCCCGCGCCCTGCGCTGCGGCGAAGCCGGGCTGATGCTGGCCGGCGGCGTGGAGTCGATGTCACGCGCGCCGTTCGTCATGGGCAAGGCGGAGCAGGCGTTCGGCCGTGCGGCCGAACTGTTCGACACCACCATCGGCTGGCGTTTCGTCAACCCACTGATGAAGGCGGCCTTCGGCACCGACTCGATGCCGGAAACGGCCGAGAACGTTGCGCAGCAGTTTGCTATTTCCCGCGCCGACCAGGACGCCTTTGCCCTGCGTAGCCAGCACAAGGCCGCCGCCGCCCAGGCACGCGGGCGCCTGGCACGGGAAATCGTGCCGGTCGAGATCCCGCAGCGCAAAGGCCCGGCCAAAGTGGTCGAGCACGACGAACATCCCCGCGGCGACACCACCCTGGAGCAACTGGCCAGGCTGGGTACCCCGTTCCGCGACGGCGGCAGCGTCACCGCTGGCAATGCTTCCGGGGTCAACGATGGTGCCTGCGCCCTGCTGCTCGCCAGCAGCGCCGCCGCCCGCCGTCATGGCCTGAAGGCTCGCGGCCGCATCGTTGGCATGGCGGTGGCCGGGGTCGAACCACGGCTGATGGGCATCGGCCCGGTACCGGCTACCCGCAAGGTGCTGGAGCTTACCGGGTTGTCGCTGGCCGACATGGACGTCATCGAGCTCAACGAGGCCTTTGCCGCCCAGGGCCTCGCGGTACTGCGCGAGCTCGGCCTGGCCGACGACGACGCGCGGGTCAACCGCAACGGCGGTGCCATCGCCCTGGGCCACCCGTTGGGCATGAGCGGTGCACGCCTGGTCACCACCGCGTTGCACGAGCTGGAAGAAACCGCCGGACGCTACGCCCTGTGCACCATGTGCATCGGCGTTGGCCAAGGCATCGCGATGGTCATCGAACGCCTCTGAGCAGCTCAGACCATCGGCTTGTTACCGAACCGAACGCAGCCGTATATGCTGCTTCCATGACACTCACCACGCGGCCTGCAACCGGTACCGCGCGGCGTACAAGAACAATTCGAGTGAAGCCATGAACATGTACCATGATGCCGATCGTGCCCTGCTGGACCCGATGGAAACCGCCAGTGTCGACGCCCTGCGCCAGCACCAGCTGGAGCGCCTGCGCTGGAGC
Source organism: Pseudomonas sp. s4 (assembly GCF_046764235.1). Lineage (NCBI taxonomy): Bacteria > Pseudomonadati > Pseudomonadota > Gammaproteobacteria > Pseudomonadales > Pseudomonadaceae > Pseudomonas > Pseudomonas sp. s4. Next base: position 3,119,007 of record NZ_CP177209.1, read on the forward strand.
CTGCAGCACGCCTACGACAACGTGCCGCTGTACCGCCAGCGCTTTGCCGAGTGCGGCGCTCACCCCGACGACCTCAAGTGCCTGGAAGACCTGGCGAAGTTCCCCTTCACCGGCAAGAACGACCTGCGCGACAACTACCCCTACGGCATGTTCGCCGTGCCCCAGCAAGAGGTGGTGCGCCTGCACGCCTCCAGTGGCACCACCGGCAAGCCGACGGTGGTGGGCTACACCCAGAACGACATCGACACCTGGGCCAATGTGGTCGCCCGCTCGATCCGTGCCGCGGGTGGGCGCAAGGGGGACAAGGTGCATGTCTCCTACGGCTACGGCCTGTTCACCGGCGGGCTTGGCGCGCATTACGGTGCCGAGCGCCTGGGCTGCACGGTGATCCCCATGTCCGGTGGCCAGACCGAGAAGCAGGTGCAGCTGATTCGCGACTTCCAGCCCGACATCATCATGGTCACCCCCTCCTACATGCTCAACCTGGCCGACGAGATCGAGCGCCAGGGCATCGACCCGCAAGACCTCAAGCTGCGCCTGGGCATATTCGGCGCCGAGCCGTGGACCGACGAGCTGCGCCGCTCGATCGAGCAACGGCTGGGCATCGATGCCCTCGACATTTATGGCCTGTCGGAAATCATGGGGCCTGGTGTGGCGATGGAGTGCCTCGAAACCAAGGATGGTCCGACCATCTGGGAGGACCATTTCTACCCCGAGATCATCGACCCGGTCACCGGTGCGGTGCTACCGGACGGCCAACTGGGCGAACTGGTGTTCACCTCGCTGAGCAAGGAAGCGTTGCCCATGGTGCGCTACCGCACCCGCGACCTCACTCGCCTGCTGCCCGGTACCGCCAGGCCAATGCGGCGGATTGGCAAGATCACCGGCCGCAGCGATGACATGCTGATCATTCGCGGGGTCAACGTGTTCCCGACCCAGATCGAGGAGCAGGTGCTAAAAATAAAACAGCTTTCAGAGCTTTATGAGATTTATCTGTATCGCAATGGCAACCTTGACAGTGTAGAGGTGCATGTGGAACTGCGTGCGGAGTGCCAGCACCTCGATGAAGGCCAGCGCAAGCTGTTGACCGGGGAGCTGACCAAGCAGATCAAGACCTATATCGGCATCAGCACCCAGGTGCGCCTGCAGCCCTGCGGCACGCTCAAGCGTTCCGAGGGCAAGGCCTGCCACGTGTTCGACAAACGGTTGGCCAGCTGATTCATTCGGCTGCCTTTTCGGCCCCGGCATCGTCCGGGGCTTTTTTTTGCCTGGGAGATTGCTGGGGGCGCTTTGCGCCCCTTTCGCCGATAAGCCAGCTCCCACAGGGGCAGCGTCCATCTCCAGGGCAACCGCTCTCCTGTGGGAGCTGGCTTGCCGGCGAAAGGGCTGCACAGCAGCCCTCTTGGCCCGCAAAGTGATACACAAATATTATTCGATACACATAAAACTGTTTGACGTTATGTTTTGTATTGCTTACAAATGACTCATGCCTTAGCAGGAGTTGGAACACATGTACGCACAGCTAGTGGAAACCGGAGTCAAGCGCGTCAAGTCGCTGGAAGAGATGTCGCCCGAGGAGCGCAACTTCCAGGAAAAGATCGACGCCGAAATCAAGATCGAAGCCAAGAACTGGATGCCCGAGGCCTACCGCCAGACCCTGATCCGGCAGATCTCCCAGCACGCCCACTCGGAAATCGTCGGCATGCTGCCCGAAGGCAACTGGGTCACCCGTGCCCCCAGCCTCAAGCGCAAGCTGCAGCTGATGGCCAAGATCCAGGACGAAGCCGGCCACGGCCTGTACCTGTACAGCGCCATGGAAACCCTGGGCGCCGACCGTGACGAAGAAATCGCCAAGCTGCACAGCGGCAAGGCCAAGTACTCGAGCATCTTCAACTACCCCACCCTCAGCTGGGCCGACATGGGCGCAGTGGGCTGGCTGGTGGACGGCGCCGCCATCGTCAACCAGGTGGTGCTGCAGCGCACCTCCTACGGCCCGTATTCGCGCGCGATGATCCGCATCTGCAAAGAAGAGAGCTTCCACCAGCGCCAGGGCTACGAAATCCTCCTGACCATGATGCGCCACGGCACCCAGGCCCAGCGGGACATGGTCCAGGACGCGATCAACCGCCTGTGGTGGCCGGCACTGATGATGTTCGGCCCCAGCGACGAGCACTCCCCCAACAGCGCCCAGTCCATGGCCTGGAAGATCAAGCGCCAGACCAACGATGAACTGCGCCAGCGCTTCATCGACCAGACCGTGCCGCAGCTCGAGCTGCTCGGCTGCACCGCCCCCGACCCCGAGCTGAAGTGGAATGCCGAGCGCGGCCATTACGACTTCGGCGAAATCCAGTGGGACGAGTTCTACGAAGTGATCAAGGGCAATGGCCCATGCAACCAGGAACGTGTCGCCACCCGACGCAAGGCCATCGAGGACGGTGCCTGGGTGCGCGAGGCCGCCGTGGCCTACGCGCGCAAGCAACAGAACAAGAACGCCGCCTGAGCGGCGATTGATGCGGAGATCGAAAATGTCTGTCTGGACCCTCTACGAAGTGTTCGTGCGCAGCAAGCACGGCCTTAACCACAAGCATGTCGGCAGCGTGCACGCCGCCGATGCCGCCATGGCCATCGAAAACGCCCGCGAGCTGTACACCCGCCGCAGCGAAGGCGTCAGCCTGTGGGTGGTGCCCTCGGCACTGATCACCGCCTCTTCCCCGGACGAGAAAGACCCGCTGTTCGCCCCGGCGGACGACAAGGTCTACCGCCATGCCAGCTTCTACGAACTGCCCGACGAAGTCGGACACATGTGAGGTTGGCCATGCACAACGAAACCCTTGTCCCCTACCTGCTGCTGCTCGGCGACAGTGCCCTGGTGCAGGGCCAGCGCCTCTGCGAATGGTGTGGCCGCGCCCCGGCCATCGAAGAAGAACTGGCCCTGATGAACGTCGGCCTCGACCTGGTAGGCCAGGCGCGCAACTGGCTGGAGTACGCCGCCGAGCTGCTCGATGATGGCCGTGACGCCGACGCCCTGGCCTTCCGCCGTGACGAGCGCGCCTATCGCAACCTGTTGCTGGTCGAGCAGCCCAACGGCGATTTCGCCGTGACCATGACCAAGCAGTTCTTCTATGACGCCTGGCATTTCGCCGTGCTTGAGGGTCTGGTCGGCTCGAACGACGAGCGTATCGCCGGTATCGCCGCCAAGGCCCTGAAGGAAGTCACCTACCACCTGCGCCGCTCCAGCGAGTGGGTGCAACGCCTGGGTGGTGGCACCGAAGAAAGCCGCCAACGCATGCTCGCGGCCATCCCGGCACTGTGGCGCTTCACCGTCGAACTGGCCGCCGGTAGCGACAATGAAGTGCACCTGGCGCAAGCGGGCGTCGCCGCCGACCCCGCTGCCGTCGGCGCAGCCTGGCTCAAGCAAGTTGGCGAGACCTTCGCTTCGGTCGAGCTGCCGCTGCCCAAGGCCGCCAGCCACTTCTACCTGTGCGGCCGCAAAGGCCTGCACACCGAGCACCTGGGCCTGCTGCTGGCCGAGATGCAGTTCCTGCCAAGGGCGTACCCCGATGCAACCTGGTGAGCTGATTGCCGGCGACCGTGGCGCCCGCGCGCCACGCGGCGATGACCTGGCCCGGGCCTGGGCGGTACTGGCCGAGGTCATGGACCCGGAAGTGCCCGTGGTCAGCGTGGTCGACCTGGGCATCGTGCGCGACCTCGGCTGGCGCGCCGGGCACCTGCACCTGGTCGTCACGCCGACCTACTCCGGCTGCCCTGCCACCGAGGTGATCGAAGGGGATATCCGCCAGGCGCTGGAGCAGGCCGGCTTCCCCGCGCCGCTGCTCGAGCGCCGGCTGACCCCGGCCTGGAGCACCGACTGGATCAGCGAACTGGGCCGCGAGCGCCTGCGCGCCTACGGCATCGCCCCGCCACAGGGCAGCGCCAGCAAACGCAGCCTGCTCGGCGAGGCGCCGCAGGTGTGCTGCCCGCAGTGCGGAAGCGCCCATACCGAATTGCTCAGCCAGTTCGGCTCCACGGCTTGCAAGGCGCTTTACCGCTGCCGCGAGTGCCTGGAGCCGTTCGACTATTTCAAATGCATTTGAGCCGTGGAGAACGCCATGAGCCAGTTTCACAGCCTGACCATCAAACAAGTGCGCAACGAGACCCGCGATGCGGTGTCGATTGCCTTCGACGTGCCCGAGCACCTGCAGGCGCAGTTCCGTTTCACCCAGGGCCAGTACCTGGTCATGCGCACCCAACTGGATAACGAAGAAGTCCGCCGTTCCTATTCCATCTGCAGCGCCGTGCAGGATGGCGAACTGCGTGTGGCGGTGAAGCGCGTGCCAGGCGGGCGCTTCTCGGCATTTGCCAACGACGTGCTCAAGGCAGGCCAGCAACTGGAAGTGATGCCGCCGTCGGGCAGCTTCTTCGTGCCACTGGAGCCGGCCCGCCAGGGTAACTACCTGGGCGTGGCTGCCGGCAGCGGCATCACGCCGATCCTGTCGATCATCGCCACTACCCTGGCCAGCGAGCCGTACAGCCGCTTCACCCTGCTGTACGGCAACCGCTCCAGCTCTGGCGCACTGTTCCGCGACAAGCTGGAAGACCTGAAGAACCGTTACCTCGACCGCCTGAACCTGATTTTCGTGTTCAGCCGCGAGCAGCAGGATGTCGACCTGTACAACGGCCGCATCGATGCCGACAAGTGCGGCGAGCTGTTCTCGCGCTGGATGGACGTTGCCAATCTGGACGCTGCGTTCATCTGCGGCCCACAGGCGATGACCGAGACGGTGCGCGACAGCCTGCAGGCCAATGGCCTGGCCAAGGACCGTATCCATTTCGAGCTGTTCGCAGCCGCCGGCAGCGAAGCCCGTCGTGAAGCCCGCGAGGCGGCGCGCCAAGTGGACTCGGCGCTCAGCCACATCACCGTGATCAGCGACGGCCGCGCCCTTACCTTCGACCTGCCACGCAACACCCAGAACGTGCTGGACGCCGGCAACGCCATCGGCGCCGAACTGCCGTACTCCTGCAAGGCCGGCGTGTGCTCGACCTGCAAGTGCCGGGTAATCGAGGGCGAAGTGGAGATGGACAGCAACCATGCCCTGGAGGATTACGAAGTGGCGGCCGGGTATGTGCTGTCGTGCCAGACCTACCCGGTGAGCGACAAGGTGGTGCTCGATTTCGACCAGCTGTAGGCCCAAGCCCCTCTCGGACTGACGCGGTCTCTGTAGGAGCGGCCTTGTGTCGCGAAAGGGTCGCAACGCGGCCCCAGGATCCTGGCCCTGATCATGGATTGCCGGGGCTGCTGCGCAGCCCTTTCGCGACACAAGGCCGCTCCTACAAAGGCCGCACCAACAGCATTGCAATGCAACACCCGCGTGACCTCAACAAAACAATTACAACACCCAGAGATCGCAACCCATGACACCCGAACGCATCGAAAGCATCGCCAACCACCCCGACTTCCAGCACCTGGTGCAGCGCAAACGCCGCCTCAACGGCAGCTTGACCCTGGCCATGCTGGTGATCTACTACGGCTTCGTCCTGCTGGTGGCGTTTTCCCCCAGCACCCTCGGCCAGTCCCTCAGCGGTGGCGTGACCACCGTTGGCATGCTGGTGGGCGTGCTGATGGTACTGCTGTCCTTCGCCTTGACAGGCATCTACGTGCACCGCGCCAACAACGTGCTCGACCCGCTCAACGACAAGGTCAAGCAGGAGTGCGCACAATGAACTGGACTGCCATCTCGATGTTCATGGTGTTCGTCTGCTTCACCCTGCTGGTCACCCGCTGGGCTGCCATGCGCACCCGCTCGGCCAGCGATTTCTACACCGCCGGCGGGGGCCTGACCGGCATGCAGAACGGTTTGGCGATCGCCGGCGACATGATCAGCGCCGCCTCGTTCCTGGGCATTTCGGCAATGATGTTCATGAACGGCTATGACGGCCTGCTGTATGCCCTGGGCGTACTGGCCGGCTGGCCGATCATCCTGTTCCTGATCGCCGAACGCCTGCGCAACCTGGGCAAGTACACCTTCGCCGACGTGGTCAGCTACCGCCTGGCACAAACCCCGGTGCGCCTGACCTCGGCCTTCGGCACCCTGGTGGTGGCGCTGATGTACCTGGTGGCGCAGATGGTCGGTGCCGGCAAGCTGATCGAACTGCTGTTCGGCATCAGCTATCTGTACGCGGTGATGCTGGTCGGTGTGCTGATGGTCGCCTACGTCACCTTCGGCGGCATGCTCGCCACCACCTGGGTGCAGATCATCAAGGCGGTGATGCTGCTGTCGGGCACCAGCTTCATGGCCTTCATGGTGCTCAAGCATTTCGGCTTCAGCACCGAGGCGATGTTCGCCAGCGCCGTGGCCGTGCATGCCAAGGGCCAGGCGATCATGGCCCCGGGCGGCTTGCTGTCCAACCCGGTGGACGCCATTTCCCTGGGCCTGGGCATGATGTTCGGTACCGCCGGCCTGCCGCATATCCTGATGCGCTTCTTCACCGTCAGCGATGCCAAGGAAGCGCGCAAGAGCGTGTTCTATGCCACCGGGTTCATCGGCTACTTCTACCTGCTGCTGATCGTCATCGGCTTTGGTGCCATCGTCATGGTCGGCACCGAGCCGTCCTACCGTGATGCCACCGGCGCCATTATCGGCGGCGGCAACATGGTCGCCGTGCACCTGGCCCAGGCCGTAGGTGGCAATCTGTTCCTCGGCTTCATCTCCGCCGTGGCCTTCGCCACCATCCTGGCAGTGGTCGCGGGCCTGGCGCTGTCCGGTGCATCGGCGGTTTCCCACGACCTGTATGCCTGCGTTGTGCGCCAGGGCAAAGCTAGCGAGCAGGAGGAAATGCGCGTGTCGCGTATCGCCACGCTGCTGATCGGCCTGCTGGCGGTAATCCTCGGCCTGATGTTCGAGTCGCAGAACATCGCCTTCCTCTCTGGCCTGGTGCTGGCCGTGGCCGCCTCGGTCAACTTCCCGGTGCTGCTGCTTTCGATGTTCTGGAAAGGCCTGACCACCCGCGGCGCAGTGTGCGGCAGCATGGCCGGCCTGGTTTCGGCGGTGCTGCTGGTGGTGCTGGGCCCGGCGGTGTGGGTCAACGTGCTGCATCACGAGAAGGCGCTGTTCCCCTACAGCAACCCGGCACTGTTCTCCATGAGCCTGGCCTTCCTCGGCGCCTGGGTGTTCTCGGTCACTGACAGCTCAGAACGCGCCAGCCAGGAACGTGGCCGCTACCTGGCCCAGTTCATCCGTTCCATGACCGGAATCGGCGCTGCCGGCGCCAGCAAGCACTGACTCTCAGGGAAGAACAACCATGTCGGGTAAAACAACAACAATGAACCGTACGCACTTCATTTCGGCCGCCTGGCTGGCGACCCTCGCCCTGCCGATGCCGGCGATGGCAGACTTCATCGGCGACAGCCACGCCCGGCTGGAGCTGCGCAACCACTACCTCAACCGCGACTTCCGCCAAAGCAACGCACCGCAGGCCAAGGCCGAGGAATGGGGCCAGGGCTTTACCGCCAAGCTGGAGTCGGGCTTCACCGAAGGCCCGGTCGGCTTTGGTGTCGACGCCATGGGCCAACTGGGCATCAAGCTCGACTCCAGCCGCGACCGGCGCAATACCGGCCTGCTGCCTTTCGGCCCGAACAGCCATGAACCGGTCGACGACTACAGCGAACTGGGCCTGACCGGCAAGGTGCGGGTGGCCAAGAGCACCCTGCGCCTGGGGACCTTGCAACCGATCCTGCCGGTGGTGGTGTACAACGACACCCGCCTGCTGGCCTCCACCTTCCAGGGTGGCCTGCTCACCAGCCAGGACCTGGCCGGCCTGACCTTCAACGCCGGCCGCCTGACCAAGGCCAACCTGCGTGATTCCTCGGGCCGCGACGACATAGGCTACGGCGCCGCCAGCAGCGACCACCTGGACTTCGGCGGCGGCAGCTACGCCATCACCCCGCAAACCAGCGTCAGTTACTACTACGCCAAGCTCGAGGACATCTACCGCCAGCAGTTCGTCGGCCTGATCGATACCCGCCCGCTGGGCGAAGGCCTGAGCCTGCGCACCGACCTGCGCTACTTCGACAGCCGCAACGACGGCGCCGAGCGTGCCGGCAACATCGACAACCGCAACTTCAACGCCATGTTCACCCTCGGCGTACGGGCCCACAAGTTCACCGCCGCCTGGCAGCAGATGTCCGGCGACAGTGCCTTCCCGTTCGTGAACGGCGGCGACCCGTTCACCGTCAACCTGGTCACCTACAACACCTTCACCCGCGCCGGGCTGGACTCATGGCAGGTGCGCTACGACTACGACTTCGTCGCCATGGGTATCCCCGGCCTGAGCTTCATGACCCGCTACACCGATGGCCGCCACGCCGAAACCGCCACCGTCAGCAACGGCCGTGAGCGTGAGCGCGACACCGACATCACCTATGTCATCCAGAGCGGCCCGTTCAAGGACGTCAGCCTGCGCTGGCGCAACGTCACCTTCCGTTCCGGCAATGGCCTGACCAACGCCGTGGACGAAAACCGCCTGATCATCGGCTACACCGTGGCGCTGTGGTAACAGCGCCCCCTCTACATTGGAGAACAGCATGTCTGCCGCCCCTACCCTGCAAAGCTTCATCGCCGGCCGCTGGCTTGGCCAGCACGGCGCCCAGGCCCTGCGTAGCGCCCTGGATGGCCACGTTTTGGCCTACAGCCACGAAGAGCGCCCGGATTTCGCCGAGGCCGTGGACTTTGCCCGCGCCCGTGGCCTGGCCACGCTGATGGCCATGGACTTCCAGCAACGCGCTGCCCGCCTGAAGGCAATGGCCCTGTACCTGGCCGAGCGCAAGGAGCAGCTTTACGCCCTGTCCCACCACAGCGGTGCTACCCGTGCCGACAGCTGGATCGACATCGAAGGCGGCAACGCCACGCTGTTCTCCTATGCGGGCATCGGCAGCCGTGAGCTGCCGTCGGGCAATCTGGTGCACGAAGGCCCGGCCATCCCGCTGGGCAAGCAAGGCCATTTCGCCGGCAGCCACATCCTGGTGCCGCGCGCCGGCGTGGCGGTGCACATCAACGCCTTCAACTTCCCCATCTGGGGCATGCTGGAGAAGTTCGCCCCGACCTTCCTGGCCGGTATGCCGTGCATCGTCAAGCCGGCGACCTCGACCAGCTACCTGACCGAGGCCGTGGTGCGGCTGATGAATGCATCCGGGCTGTTGCCCGAAGGCAGCCTGCAACTGGTGATCGGCAGCACCGGCGACCTGCTCGACCGCCTGCAAGGCCAGGACGTGGTGACCTTCACCGGCTCCGCCGACACCGCTGCCAAGTTGCGCGTCACGCCGAACCTGGTGCGCAACTCTGTGCCGTTCACCGCCGAAGCCGATTCGCTCAACTGCGCCATCCTCGGCCCGGACGTGACCCCGGACAGCGAAGAGTTCGACCTGTATATCAAGGAGGTGGTCCGCGAAATGACCACCAAGGCCGGCCAGAAATGCACCGCCATCCGCCGCGCCATCGTACCGGCCAGGCACATCGACGCGGTTGCCACGCGCCTGCGCGAGCGGCTGGCCAAGGTGGTTGTCGGTGACCCGTCGCTGGAAGGCGTGCGCATGGGCGCCCTGGCCTCCCACGACCAGCAGCACGATGTGGCCGAGCGAGTGCGCAGCCTGCTGCAGAGCTGCGACCAGCTGTTCGGTGCCAGCGATGGCTTTGCGCCGCGTGGCGAGGGTGTGGCCGAGGGCGCGTTCTTTGCTCCGACCTTGCTGCAGGCCCGTGACCCGCATGCCGAAGGCGGTGCCCACGATATCGAAGCGTTCGGCCCGGTAAGCACGCTGATGGCCTATGACGACCTCGATGAAGCCCTGGCGCTGGCCGCGCGGGGCAAAGGCAGCCTGGTGGCGACCCTGGTCACCGCCGACCGCAGCGTGGCAGCCAAGGCCATTCCAGTGGCTGCCGCTTGGCACGGCCGCTTGCTGGTACTCGACAGCGAGGCGGCCAAGGAATCCACCGGGCATGGCTCGCCATTGCCGCAACTCAAGCACGGCGGCCCGGGCCGCGCTGGTGGTGGTGAAGAGCTGGGTGGCCTGCGTGCCGTCAAGCATTACCTGCAGCGTGCCGCAGTACAGGGTTCGCCGAGCATGCTGACGGCGGTAACCGGCGAATACGTGCGCGGTGGCGAAGTGATCGAAACCGAAGTACACCCGTTCCGCCGCTATTTCGAGCAACTGCGCATCGGCGAGTCGCTGCTCACCCACCGCCGTACCGTGACCGAAGCCGACCTGGTCAACTTCGGCTGCCTGTCGGGCGACCATTTCTACATGCACTTCGACGAGATCGCCGCCAAGCAATCGCAGTTCGGCAAGCGCATCGCCCACGGCTACTTCGTGTTGTCGGCAGCGGCCGGGCTGTTCGTCTCCCCGGGTGCAGGCCCGGTACTGGCCAACTACGGCCTGGATACCCTGCGCTTCATCAACCCGGTGGGCATCGGCGACACCATCCAGGCGCGCCTGACCTGCAAGCGCAAGATCGATCAGGGCAAGACCAGCCCGCTGGGCCAGCCCCAGGGCGTGGTGGCGTGGGATGTGGAGGTGACCAACCAGCTGGGCGAGCTGGTCGCCAGCTACGACATTCTCACCCTCGTGCTGAAGAAGCCCTGACAGTACCGTTGGTCAGGGGTGGTGGACATCCAACCGACCGCCCCTGGCTGTTGCCGCTCTCATTCAATGAGGGGTGGTCAATGGCTTCGCCTCTCACTCCTGTATTGGGCCCGCCTGATCGCGGGCCTTTTTTTCATCGAGAGCGAGGGTTGCGAGATGAAAGAGTTTACTGCGATGGGTGGCGGCAGCGCACAGGATGACTGGCCAGAGCTCGAGCCGGACCGGCGCAATGACCGGGCAGATGACCCGGATGCCGACCCCAATGTGACTGATGACGAAGAAAACCGCCCGGGCGTGCCGGCCAGCGACCCCGAGTCCGGTGCCTAGACGGCCTGCGCGTACCTGTAGAAGCGGCTTTAGCCGCGAAGAATCCAACGCGGTGCATGGCACCGGCTGCGCCGGTGTTCGCGGGCGCGCCCGCTCCCGCAGGTAGGGCGCACTCCTTGAACTGGTGATGTCCCTGTGGGAGATTGCCCAGCCCTTTGGGCTGCGCTGTCGCGCAGAGAACCAATATCGCTCGTCTGACGCGTCCTTTGTAGGAGCAGCCTTGTGCTGCGAAGAGGCCGGTACAGCCAATAGACAGGCTTCGTCAGCCCCGGCCTCTTCGCAGCACAAGGCTGCTCCTACAGGACCTCGCCGAACCAATGAGTCATGTGTTGTTCTATGAGAGCGGGCATGCCCGCGAAGCAGGCGACACAGTGCTTTGGGCTAGGGATCACATTGTCGCCGCTGGCCCCCCCACCGACTGGTTCGGCTTGCTGCCGGATACCCGCCAGCTCACCGCGGTAATCCCGTAGCGCTCGGCCATCGGCCTGCTGACTTTCCTGATTTTTTCGCGCCCGAACTTCGGAATGATGCCGATGCCCGCATCACAACTTGCCCAATGCCAGGCCTCGGCGTTGTCCAGCGTCTCCAGACGAATGATGAAACTGCGCGGCTTGCCATGCAGTTGGTAGTCGATGATGTATAGCTGTGGGCCAGGCATCGCAGGGGCCTCCTCTTCTCCATGGATGACACCCTGATTGATCGGGGTACGGCCAGAAGATTCAAAAAAATGTCGAGCAACAGGTACCAAAGGCCATTGCAGCCTCGGTACACAGGAGGTGGCCGGTACCCGGCACTGCGGGTACCGGGTGCCCAGAAGCATTCAACTCACTGTTGGCGGCCCCCGCCGTGGCTGTTCTGGCCGCCCTTGCGACCGGCCTCCGATGCCCGTTGGCGGTCGTTGGCGAAATTGCCGCCAGAAGCCTGCCCACCCTTGTGCCCCGCGCGGGAAGCCCGTTCCCGGTCATTGGCAAAATTGCCAGGGTTGGTTTCCTTGGTGCCGCCGCGCTGGCTGGTTCGCTCTTGATCCTGCGCCATGTGGTATCTCCTTGCGATGGATTGGCTGCTCGCATGGATGTTTGCCATGCCTTGGTTCCGAGCCGCCAATCACACAGTCTGCTCAATGGTTTTGCCGGCAACTGACCAGTGGCACCAAACATGGGCCGGCAAAAGGTTTGCGTGACGGAAGCAGGCGGGTCGCACTTTCCTTCGCAAGCAGAGGTCTCAATAACATGGCGACGGCCTATAATCCCGCCACACACACGCCCGATGATGCTGCTAAGGGCGGAACGTTCCGGTCTGCACAAGGCTCCGTCCATGAAGTCGTCCCCCAAGCAACCTGCCTCGCCCCAGAACCCGGCACTCAGCCCCAGCCACCTGGATTTTCCGGTGGTGGGCATCGGTGCATCGGCAGGCGGCCTGGAAGCGATCTGTACGCTGTTCCGGCAAATGCCCAGCGATTGCGGCATGGCCTTCGTCGTGGTCCTGCACCTGTCCCCCGACCACCAGAGCGTCGCCGACCGCATCATCCAGGAGACCACGCAAATGCCGGTGCGCCAGGTGACTGAGCCGGTGCCCATCGAGCGCAACCATATCTACGTGATTTCACCGGCCAATCGCCTGTCCACCAACGACGGCTACCTGCGGGTGACCCCGGCCAACCGGCGCCGTGGCGACCACGTGGCCATCGACCTGTTCTTCCGTGACCTGGCTGACGTGCACAAGGACCACGCCTTCTGCGTGGTGTTGTCCGGTACCGGTGCCGATGGCGCCGTGGGCCTGTCGCGGATCAAGGAGCAAGGCGGTGTGACCCTGGCGCAGACACCGGACGACGCCCAGTACGACAGCATGCCCCGTGCCGCAATCGAGACCGGCATGGTCGACCTGGTGCTGCCGGCGGCAGAAATCCCGCAGAAGCTGCTGGAGCTGTGGCGCAATGCCCGCCAGGTCAGGCTCCCGGAAATCGAAGACGATACCCTGCCTCCGGCATTGGGCACCCGAGTCGGCGATGCCCAGGCCAGCGAGCCGATGCTCGAAGAGATCCTGCTGCAGTTGCGCAGCAATACTGGCCACGACTTTCAGCACTACAAGCGCGCCACGGTACTGCGACGCATCGAGCGCCGCCTGCATGTGACCGGCCAGGCAGACCTGGCGGCCTACCTGCATTACCTGGAACAGTACCCCGCGGAATCCAGGGCCTTGCTGGCCGACATGCTGATCGGCGTGACCAATTTCTTCCGCGACCGCGAAGCGTTCGAAGCCCTGGAGCGCCATGTGTTGCCACAGCTGGTCTGCGAACGCGACCCGGCCGAGGGCGCGGACGAGATACGCGTGTGGTCGGCCGGCTGCTCCACCGGCGAAGAGGCGTACAGCCTCGCCATGCTGGTTTGCGAGCAGCTGGCACTGGAGCAGCGCTCGCACAAGGTACAGGTGTTCGCCACCGACCTGGACGAACGCGCCATCGGCATCGCCCGCAGTGGCTCATACCCCGAGGCGATTGTCACCGACGTGCCGCCCAGCCGGCTGCGCCAGTTCTTCCTCAAGGAAGACCAGCATTACCGGGTGCGCAAAGAGGTTCGCGAAAAGGTGCTGTTCGCCCGGCACAACCTGCTGTCGGACCCACCGTTCTCGCAGATCGACCTGATTGTCTGCCGCAACCTGCTGATCTACCTGGACCGCGAGGTGCAGCGTGACATCCTGCAGATGTTCCACTTCGCTCTGCGCCCGGGTGGCTACCTGTTCCTCGGCTCGTCCGAGTCGGCCGACATGGCCAGTGAACTGTTCGCCCCGGTGGACAAACGCAACCGCATTTTCCGCGCACTCGATGCCAGCAATACCGGCCGCCGTTCCGGCCGTCAGCTGGCCGGCACATCTGCCGCCAGCATGCCACTGGAAACGCTGGCCAAGGCCAAGCCGGGGCGCAAGCCATCGTTCGCCGACCTTCACTACCGCGCCCTGGCGCGTCGCATGCCGCCCAGCCTGATCGTCGATATCGATGGCAATATCCTGCACATGAGCGAAGGCGTAGGGCGTTTCCTGCAAGTGGCCGGTGGCGAACCGAGCCGCAGCTTGCTCAACCTGGTGCTGCCGCCCCTGCGCCTGGCCCTGCGCAGCACCTTGTTCCAGGCGCGCCAGGGGACCGAGGCGGTCACCTCGCGCCCTGTCGACCTGGCGGAAACCATGGGCAAGCTGCAGGTGGAAATCACCGTGCAGCCGTACAAGGACGACCTCAGCGCCAGCGATTGCCTGCTGGTGGTGTTCGAGGAACGCGCGCCCGACCCGTCCCTGCCGTTACCCGGCGTCATCCGCCAGACCGACAGCATGGTGCTGCACAACCTCGAACGCGAACTGCAGCGCACTCGCCTGCAACTGCAGGAAACCATCGAGCAGTCAGAGGTCTCCAGCGAGGAGCTGACGGCTTCCAACGAAGAGATGCAGGCCATCAACGAGGAGTTGCGGTCGGCCAGCGAAGAACTGGAAACCAGCAAGGAAGAGCTGCAGTCGATCAACGAGGAACTGCTCACGGTCAACTACGAGCTGAAGAACAAGGTCGAGGAAACCGACAAGGTCAACGACTACCTCAGCAACCTGATCGCCTGCACCGAGATCGCCACGGTGTTCGTCGACCGCAACCTGCATATTCGCTGGTTCACGCCCCGCGCCACCGACCTCTTCAATATCCTGCCAGTCGATACCGGCCGTTCCCTGCTCGACATCACCCACTGCCTGGATTACCCGGCGCTGGCCGACGATGCCCGCGCCGTGGCCCAGGGCGAGGCCATCATCGAGCGTGAAATCGGCGGCCAAAGCGATCACTGGTACCTGGCGCGCCTGCTGCCCTACCGCTCCAGCGAGCAGAAAATCGACGGCACGGTGCTGACCTTCATCGACATCAGCAGCAGCCATGCCGCCGAAGAGCGCGTGCGCCTGGGCGAAGAGCGCCTGAGCAAGCAGTTGGCCGAGACGCAGAGTACCAACCACATGAAGGACGAGTTCTTCGCCGTCATGTCCCATGAGCTCAAGCACCCGCTGAACCTGATCCAGCTCAATGCCGAAATCCTGCGCCGCCTGCCGTCGCTGCGCAACATCAGTGCAGCGAGCAAGGCCGTGGGTACCATTTGCGACGCGGTAACCAGCCAGGCGCGGATCATCGACGACCTGCTGGATGTGGCGCGCATTCGGACCGGCAAGCTTAAGCTCAAGACCCAACCTGTGGATCTGCTCGCCCTCCTGCAGGGCATCCATGATGTGGTGGTGAGCGAGCAACACCCCTGCCCGGTTCGCCTGGAGCTGCCCGCCGACACCCTGCCGGTGATGATCGAAGGTGACGTTACCCGCCTGGAGCAGATCATCTGGAACCTGCTCAACAACGCGCTGAAGTTCAGCCCGGCGGGCAATGAGATACGCCTGGTGCTGAGCCACGACGAAAACCACGCGCGGTTGCAGGTGATCGACCATGGCGTAGGCCTGAGCCACGACAGCCTCGAGCACATCTTCGACCTGTTCAGCCAGGCTACGCCGCAACAGGCCAGCCACAGCCGCGAGGGCCTGGGCATCGGCCTGTCGCTGGTACGGCAACTGGTCGAGGCCCATGGCGGTAGCGTACGCGCCAAGTCACCGGGGCTGGGCCTGGGCTGCACCTTTGAGGTCACCCTGCCACTTTGCGATACGCAACTCCCGCAGCGTGAGCAAGGCTCGGAGCCACTGAGCGAGGGCCGCCTTAATGGAATTCGCGTGTTGCTGGTGGACGATTCCGTAGAAGTGCTGGCGGTAATGCAGGAGCTGCTGGAAATGGAGAGCGCCACTGTCAATGCCTTCAGCAAGCCACGTGAGGCCCTGGACGCCGCTGCGGGTGAGGAATACGACATCATCCTGTCCGATATCGGCATGCCGGTGATGGACGGCCATGCGCTGATCAAGGCCCTGCGTGGCTACGTGCACCTTCGCCATACCCCGGCCATCGCCCTGACCGGCTATGGCGCCAGCGCCGACCAGTACAAGTCACGCCAGTCCGGCTTTGACCGGCACCTGAACAAACCGGTGGGCTATGACGAGCTGGTCGAGGCCATCGAGGCCCTCAGCGGTTCGGTGCCTTACTGACCGTTGCAGGCAGCGGAGCGTGATTTGCTTGAGGAAACCGGGTTGCAGGCAGAATCGCTGACCCTGCTGGTGCGCCACGAAGCGGCAGAGCGCATGCATTATGTGTTCGAAGCGGAGTTCGCCGACGCCCCACATCCCAAGGCCCTGCGTGAAATTGCTGATTGCCGGTTCGCCCACCTGGACCAGGTGCCCATGCTCAAGGACGAGATCAAGCTGCTGATCCGCTCGTTGCTGGCGTGTGACCGGGCAATGGCAGCGTCAGTGAGGTAGACCTTTTTCTCCTGTGCCGGCCCTTCGCGGGCTTGCCCGCTCCCACAAGTACTTCACCGCTTCTGAAGCATGTGCTGAACCTGTGGGAGCGGGCATGCCCGCGACGAGGCCGGCACAGGTATCAGCTAGGCATGCACACTCCACTGACAAGCCTCCACCTCGATCGGCATCTCGTCTATGGCATGGATCATCCCGTTCGCCAATGCCTCCCGGGGCCCGAGTATCCGCGGGTAGGCCATCAGATACCGCGGTACATCCAGCACCTCGTCCGCCCCTTCGGTCCGCTCGGCGACGATTTGCGCGTATAACCGCAGGTCATAATCCAGGCTCATCGCATATTCAGCCATGCGTGAGTGGTCGACCGAGCCATGCAAGGTCCAGTGAAAAGGATGAAACAGGAACTTGCTGTAACTGCATGCCGTGCGCCGTTCCCCGGCCAGGAAGATGATGTTGCCCATGGATTCCACCGTGCCCAGGTTGTGGGTATGCACCTCGACCGGTAACGCCCGCAGAAAGTTGTACAAGGTAAACCCGTAGCTGCACTCGCCGCCCATGGTAGCGATGTTCAGTTGCAGGGCGTCGGCGCCCTGCTGCAACGCCCGCGAACAGGTGTTGATCAGGTTGCCGCAGGTGGATGAATTGATAGGCCCGGTGAAGTGGACGATATGTCTGGCCATGCTTGCCTCCAGGGTTGGCAGGTCATTCCTTGGTTGAATGCGCATCGTCACCCTGCCCGGCCATCTGCCGGTATTGCTTGCGCAGGGCATGCAGCTCGGCCGGATCCATGTCTTCAAGGTCCAGCAGCGCCTTGTGCGCCTTTTGGGTGGTGCGCAACAGCTCATCGATCTTGATGTGCAGTTCGTCGTTGTCGCGGTTCTGGGTGTTCTGGATCAGGAACACCATGAGGAAGGTGATGATGGTGGTCGAGGTGTTGATCACCAGTTGCCAGGTGTCGTTGAAGCCGAACAGCGGCCCGGTCACTGCCCAGATCAGGATCAGCAGGCAGGCGATGCCAAAAGTCAGCGGGCGGCCGGCCCAATTGGCCAGCCATTGGGCGAAACGGTCGAATTTCATCCTGGCGCCCTTCCTCGTAGCAGGTATGCGGTGGAAACGCCGCGGGCCGCAAAGTTCCACGCGGCATCAGCCTTTTCCGTTGGTCAACCGTGCTGAACCCTGGCCGCTGTTCACCAGTCGCACCTTCAGAGTGACCGAACAAGGACTGGCAATGAGGAAGGCAGCGTGAGCGATATCCGCATCGGCATCTCCGGTTGGCGCTACGGCCCGTGGCGCAAGGATTTCTACCCGAAGGGCCTACCCCAGGACGACGAACTGGCGTTCGCTTCGCGGGCGGTCAACAGCATTGAAATCAACGGCTCGTTCTACAGCCTGCAAACACCCGAACGCTACCAGGGCTGGCATGACCAGACGCCGCCCGGCTTCGTGTTCGCGGTAAAAGCCCCGCGCTACATCACCCATGTACGGCGGCTCAAGGACATCGAAGAAGCCATGGCCAATTTTTACGCATCCGGGCCGCTGCTGCTCGGCAAGAAGCTGGGCCCGTTCCTGTGGCAGTTTCCGCCGAACATGAAGTTCGACGAGGGCCGCTTCGCCCGCTTTCTCGAACTGCTACCGCACAGCCGCAAGGAGGCCCGCGAATGCGCACAGGGGTGTGCGCAGCGCCTGAAGGACAACGGCAGCACCGATATCAGGGGCAACGCACGGCTGCGCCACGCGGTGGAAATCCGCAACGAAAGCTTTTTGTGCGAAGCCTTCATCAAGTTGCTGCGCAAGCACCAGGTAGCGCTGGTAGTGGCCGACAGTGCCGGTAAATGGCCCTATGTCGAGGACCTTACCGCCGACTTCGTGTACATGCGCCTGCATGGCGATGTCGAGCTGTACAGCAGTGGCTATACCGCCCAGGCGCTGCGGCGCTGGAAGCAGCGCATCCAGCACTGGAGCCAGGGCCGCCAGGCCGACGATGCCCAGCTGGTAGTGCCTGGGCCGCCACCGCGGCGCGCCGCCCGTGACGTCTACTGCTATTTCGACAACGACCAGAAAGTCCATGCGCCTTATGACGCCCGGCGCCTGTTGCAGAAGCTGTCGCTGGACCATGAACTGATGACCGAGCCTGGCGTGGTGCCGGAGGTGACCCTGTGAACAGGACCCTGCCTGCCCCGCACGGCATCATCGACAAGATCACCGCCGTGCGTCGGCTGAATGTGCTGACGTTGAACGTGCACAAGGGCTTCACCTTCTTCAATCGGCGCTTCATCCTGCCCGAGTTGCGCGAAGCCGTGCGCGCCACCGGCGCCGACCTGGTGTTCCTGCAGGAGGTGCACGGCAGCCACCAGCAACATGCCCTGCGCCACCCGGCCTGGCCGGATACGCCACAGTACGAGTTCCTGGCCGACAGCATGTGGCCGCAGTTCGCCTACGGCCGCAATGCGGTGTACCCCCATGGGGACCACGGCAACGCGCTGCTGTCGAAATTCCCCATCAGCCGCTTCGACAACCTGGACGTCTCGGTGCAGGGCAACGAGCAGCGCGGGCTGCTGCACTGCCAGCTGGAGGTGCCGGGCCATGACCAGGTACATGCGGTGTGCGTGCACCTCGGCCTGCGCGAGGCCCACCGGCAACGCCAGGTAAAGCTGCTGCTGGACCTGCTCGACAGCCTGCCGCCCAAGGCGCCGGTAATCATCGCCGGCGATTTCAACGATTGGCGGCTGAAGGCCGATGCCGTGCTGTGCGAACACCTGGTAGAGGCCTTCGGCGAGCATTTCGGCACCCCGGCGCGCAGTTTTCCGGCGCGTCTGCCGCTGTTGCGCCTGGACCGCATCTACCTGCGCAATGCCATGCCCGGCACTGCCCAGGTGCTGTCGAAGTACCCGTGGTCGCACCTTTCCGACCACGCCCCTCTGGCTGCGGAGATCAAACTGTGAACCGACCCTGGGTAGACGGCAACAGCGTGCAGTTGCTGATCAATGGCGAGCAATACTACCCCCGCGTGTTCGAGGCCATGGCCCAGGCACGGGAGGAAATCCTGCTGGAGACCTTCATCATCTTCGATGACAAGGTTGGCCAGCAATTGCAGCAGGTACTGATAGATGCCGCCCACCGCGGCGTGCGTGTCGAAGTGGCCGTGGATGGCTACGGCACGGCCGACCTGCCCGACTCCTTCATTGCGGCCATGACCGATGCCGGGGTCAGTTTCCATGCCTTCGACCCGCAGCCGCGGCTGGTGGGCATGCGCACTAACCTGTTCCGGCGCCTGCACCGCAAGATCGTGGTGGTCGATGGCGAGCGGGCCTTCATTGGCGGCATCAACTACAGCGCCGACCACCTGGGCGATTTTGGTGCCATGGCCAAGCAGGACTATGCCGTGGAAGTCGCCGGCCCGGTGGTGGCGCAGGTGCATGCCGCCAGCAAGCGCCTGATGTCGCCGGTGCTGCAGCCGCCCAGCGCCGTACGCCCGCTGACCGAGCCTGCCGGTACCTGCAGCGCCGTGCTGGTCGAGCGCGACAACGGGGTGCGCAGCACCGATATCGAGGCCCACTACCTGCAGGCGTTTCGCAGCGCCCGGCAGCGCATCGTGGTGGCCAACGCGTATTTCTTCCCGGGCTACCGGTTGATGCGTGAACTGCGCAATGCGTCCCGGCGTGGCGTGGAGGTGCGGCTGATCCTGCAGGGCCAGCCAGACATGCGCTGGGTGCGGGCGCTGTCGCGGCTGTTGTACAACTACCTGCTGCGCGATGGTGTGGCCATTCACGAGTATTGCCAGCGGCCGCTGCACGGCAAGGTGGCGCTGGTGGACGATGAGTGGGCCACGGTCGGCTCCAGCAACCTGGACCCGCTCAGCCTGTCGTTCAACCTGGAAGCCAACCTGTTCATCCGTGATCGCGCCTTCAACCAGCAGCTCAACCAGCACCTGCAGCAGCTGGCCCGCGAACAATGCAAGCCGGTCACCCTGGAACGCATGGTTCGCGGCTACTGGTGGCGGGCGCCGCTGATATTCGTGTGCTTCCACGTGATCCGCCATTTCCCGCGGATTGCCGGCTGGTTCCCGGCGCACCGCCAGCACCTGCGCTCGGTGCAGCCGGAGGCCGAGGCACAGGGTGACTACCACGAGGGCCAAACCTGATGGCGCGTAAACACTGGCAAATCTGGGGCAAGCGGCTGTTCACCCTGGCATTCCTGATCCTGATCCCTGCGCTGTTGTACCTGCTGGCGCGCAACCTGGACTGGAACGAGGTGCGCCAGTCGTTGCTGGCCTACAAGCCCGGCACCCTGGCCATAGGCCTGGCGCTGGCCGGGTGCAGCTACCTGACGTTCGCCAGCTACGACCTGCTGGCTCGGGCCTACACCGGCCACCACCTGCCGGCACGCCAGGTTTTGCCAGTGGCCTTCGTGTGCTATGCCTTCAACCTGAATTTCACCACCTGGGTGGGTGGGGTTGCCTTGCGCTACCGGCTTTACAGCCGCCTGGGCCTGGACACGGCTACCATCACCCGCATCCTCACCCTGGGCCTGCTGACCAACTGGATGGGCTACATGCTGCTGGCTGGCACCGTGTTCGCCTTGCGCCTGGTCGAGCTGCCCGCCAACTGGGCGGTCGGTGCCAGCGGCCTGCAACTGATCGGCGTGGTGTTGCTGGCGATTGCCGCTGGCTACCTGCTGGCCTGTGGCTTCGCCAAAAAGCGCACCTGGCGCTGGCGCGACCATGAGGTAACGCTGCCGCCGCTGCGCCTGGCGCTGTGCCAGGTTGTACTGGGTGCCAGCAACTGGGCGCTGATGGCGCTGCTGATCTTCTGGTTGCTGCCTGGCGAAGCCTTCTACCCGTCGATTCTTGGCATCCTGCTGATCAGCTGCGTGGCTGGTGTGGTTGCGCATATCCCGGCCGGGCTGGGTGTGCTGGAAACGGTGTTCCTGGCCCTGCTGCATGGGCAGCTTGCCCAGGGCACGCTGGTGGCGGCCCTGCTGGGCTACCGCACGTTGTACTACCTGGTGCCGCTGTTGCTGGCGGTGCTTGTCTACCTGATCCTCGAGAAACGCGCCAAGGCCATGCGCCGGCGCGACAAGCCTGCCCAGACCTGACAAGGGCCATTGGCCCGGGAGGTGGCAAATGCGTGGCGCTGTCTTGAAGCCGATGTTGATACTGATGATGGCCAGCCTGCTCAGCGGCCAGGCCCTGGCCGAAGCCTGCAACGTGCTCACCCGTTCCTCCAGCGAGGCGGTAACGCCGGTGGAGCGACACAGCTGCTACAGCTACAGCAACCTGCCCGCCGAAGCGATCAACTGGTCGTGCAGCAATGAGAGCAAGGACATGCTCAACAGCGAAAAGCACAAGGTCGCGCGTTGTGCCGATGGCAGCGTTGGCAGTTGCATCGCACCGTTGACCCAGGAGGCATTGGCCAACCCCAAGGCAACTGGCGGTGACAAGCCGGCGTTGCCCAAGGATGCACGGGTGATCACCTACTACTACGACACCCCCAGCCTGGGCCAGGCCCGCAGTGATTACGAGCGTAGCAATGGTATCTGGCAGACTCACTGATTCTGCGGGCCTGCGCGCTGCTTTGTGTAGGAGCGGCCTTGTGTCGCGAAAGGGCCGCAAGGCCGCTCCTACAGGATCATCACAGCCCCATAGACCTATGCAGAAGCTATGGGACGGCGATGTTTCAGGGCGAAATCGGGTCACTCGCCGGAAAAGTCTCGTCCAGCGCATTGTCCACGGCGCTTTCCTTGGTTTTTCCCCCACAGTGGCAATCCGGCATCCGGCACGGTTCGCCATTGCGATGCCCGCTGGCACAGGCCTCGCAGCAATACACCTTGCCTTCGAGCTGCAAGGCATTGGCATCCACGGTGCAGGAACAATCTGCACAGGCACAACGCAACTCGTTCATGGCTTGCTCTCCTCGTCATCGATCACATCATCGGTCCACGGTTCGCCATCAAGCGGTGCGGAGCGGGCCAGTTCGGCTTCGTCCAGGCCTATGCCGCCGCCAATCTCATTGGCCTCTACCCGCCTAAGGGTCTTGTCTGCAGGGCCACCGCTGCCACCGGGTTCGTGCGGGTCACGGGCGCCGGTCTCGTCCAGCAAAGTGTCCGGGCTAAGGTCGTCGTAGGTGACGTTGTCCTCGTGCAGGCTGTCGCTCAACGCCTCGCCGCCAGTCATGCCGCTTTCGGCAACGCGCCGCGGTGGGAACTCGCGGGCCACGTCCGCGGCCGGTCGCTCGTCACCCGCACGCCCCTCGCGCTCGTCCAGGCGCTCGTCGAAGTCCAGTTCATGCACGCTGCCCATGCGGTCTTCGGTATCGTCGATTTCAGTGGGGGTATAGGGCTTCGGTTCATCTGTTCGGGCCATGTGCGTTCTCCGTCAGGTGGCTTCATTCGGTCGACTGCACCTGCTGGTGGAAGATTCAGAGTTTTTTTGAACTACCGCCCGGGCCGTTGCCTCCCAGATTAGAGACTGCGAACCGCCCGGAGCCCGCCATGGCCAAGCCCCTGCAGGAATATGCGCGCAAGCGCGACTTCAATGCCACGCCCGAGCCCAGCGGCAAGCGCAGCCGTGGCAAGCGGGCCCACGCGCTGCAGTTCTGCATCCAGAAGCACGATGCCAGCCACCTGCACTACGACTTCCGCCTGGAACTCGATGGCACGCTGAAAAGCTGGGCCATCCCCAAAGGGCCGTCGCTGGACCCCAAGGTGCGCCGCCTCGCCGTGCACGTGGAGGACCACCCGCTGGACTACGCCGACTTCGAAGGCCATATCCCCGAAGGCCATTACGGCGCAGGTGACGTGATCGTCTGGGACCGGGGCATCTGGGAGCCCGAAGGCGATGCGCATGAGGCCTATGCCAAGGGCAAACTGCGTTTCAGCCTGCAAGGCGAAAAGCTCGGCGGTGTATGGAACCTGTTCCGCACCCACCTGGCGGGCAAGAAGGAGCAGTGGATGCTGGTCAAGTCGCACGACGGCCTGGCGCGCAGCGAAGCCGACTACAGCATCGTCGACGCCCAGCCCGACAGCGTGCTCAGCGACCGCACGCTGGTGCCGCGCAAGCCGACAGCAAAAAAGGCCGCCGCGCCACGTCGCAAAGCCGCCAGCAAAGGCCGGAAGGTGCCGTTGCCGGCGCAGCTGCAGCCACAACTGGCGACCTTGGTCGACTCCCCGCCCAGTGGCGACTGGCGCTACGAGGTCAAGTTCGACGGTTACCGCATCCTTGCCCGCATCGACGGTGATGACGTGCGCCTGTTCACCCGCAATGGCCATGACTGGAGCAGCAAGATGCCCAGGCAGGTTGCCGCCTTGCGTGCGCTGGGCCTCGATTCGGCCTGGCTCGATGGCGAGGTGGTGGTGGCTGGCGAAGACGGCGCGGCGGACTTCCAGGCGCTGCAGAACGCTTTCGACACCGAGCATGACGAGCACATCACCTATTACCTGTTCGACTTGCCCTTCCTGGGCGGCCAGGACCTGCGCCAATTACCGCTGCAGGACCGGCGCGACACCTTGCAGCGCTTGCTGGAACACAACGAATCGGACGTACTCAAGTACTCCGCCGACTTTGACCAGCCGGTCGAATCCCTGCTCGACAGCGCTTGCAGGCTGCAACTCGAAGGCCTGATCGGCAAGCGCGTCGACAGCCCCTACAGCGGCCGCCGCAGCCCCGACTGGATCAAGCTCAAGTGCAAGCAGCGCCAGGAGTTCGTGATCGTCGGCTACACCGACCCCAAAGGCAGCCGCAGCGGCTTTGGTGCCCTGCTGCTGGCCTTGCACGACAACGACAGCGGCGAGTTGCGCTATGCCGGCAAGGTCGGCACCGGCTTCAGTGCAACCACGCTGGCCAGCATCCATGCCCGGCTCAAACCATTGGAAACCGCCAAGCCGGCCCTGCCCAACCCGCCCACCGGGGCCGAAGCCCGGGGCGTGCACTGGCTGAAACCGCAACTGCTGGCCGAAGTCGCCTATGCCCAGATGACCCGTGACGGCATCGTGCGCCACTCGGTGTTCCACGGCCTGCGCGATGACAAACCGGCTACCGCCATCGACCTGGAGCGCAGCATGCCCGCCAAGACCCTGCCCAAGCGCAAGCAGGCCAAGGCCCCCGAGGCTTTGGGCGAGCTGCGCCTGACCCACCCCGAGCGGGTGGTCGACGCCACCAGCGGCGTTACCAAGCGCGAGGTCGCCGAGTACTACGCCGCAGTCAGCCAATGGATACTGCCCCAGCTCAAGAATCGCCCGGTGGCGCTGGTACGTGCACCGGACGGGCTGGCCGGGGAGCTGTTCTTCCAGAAGAACGCCGGCCAGTTGCATCTGCCCAACGTGCTCAGCTATGACAAGGCCGAGGCCGGCCAGGCGGCGATGGTCATCAATCGCGCCGACACCTTGATCGGCGCAGTGCAGATGAACATGCTCGAACTGCACACCTGGAACGCCACCGACAAGGACTTCGACAAGCCCGACCGCTTCGTCCTCGACCTTGACCCGGACCCGGCGCTGCCGTGGAAGGCCATGCTGGAAGCCACCCAACTGGCCCTCACCTTGCTGGATGAACTGGGCCTGAAGGTGTTTCTCAAGACCAGTGGCGGCAAAGGCATGCACCTGGTAGTGCCCATGACCCGGCGTGCCAGCTGGGATGAGGTCAAGGCATTCAGCCACGGCATCGTCGATTACCTGGCCAGGTTGTTCCCCGACAGGCTCAGTGCCGTGTCCGGGCCCAAAAATCGCATCGGGCGCATCTTCATCGACTACCTGCGCAACGGCAATGGGGCTACCACCGCCTGCGCGTATACCCTGCGCGCCCGCGAAGGCCTGCCGGTATCCGTGCCGATCTGGCGCGAGGAACTGCCGCAACTCAAGGGCGCCAACCAGTGGAACATCGGCAACGTGCTTGAACGACTGGCCGATGTGGACGACCCCTGGGCCGATTATGGCAAGACCAGGCAATCGATCACCGTGGGCATGCGCAAGCAGCTGGGGCTGGCCTGATGACGACTTGCCTTCAGCGCTACGCCCGCAATGCCTCACCAAGGAGCCGAGCCCATGAGCATTGTCCAGGATTTTGACCTGACCAACCTCGATCGCCTGTTGCGAGCCTTCGGCGAGCGGCAGCAACCGCTCAACCTCGATACCCAGTTGCCGCAGCTGATTCAGGCACTGCAAGCCGACCACCTCGACCTGCTGCCCCTGCCTGGCCAGGGCAATACGCTACGGCGCTGGCAAACCCTCGCCCGGGTGGCTGGCTGTGACCTGGCCTTGGCCAAGCTGTACGAGGGCCACACCGACGCGGCGGCGATCCTTGCCGAATGCGCGGCTGCACACCACGCTGCCGAGGGTATATGGGGCGTGTGGGCCGCCGAACCGCCGGATGCCCGCGCCTGCATTGTCGCCCGTGATGGCGACCAGGTCCGCCTGGAGGGTCGCAAGGCCTGGTGTTCGGGCGCACTGCAGATCGACCGGGCGCTGGTCACGGCCTGGGACCAGCACGGCCAGCCCCAGCTGGTGGCCATCGAACTGTCCCATCCCAGCCAGGACCTTGCCATAGACCGCTGGCAGGCCATCGGCATGGCCACCACCGCCAGTGTCGAAGTCGAGTTCAACCACACCCCTGGCATCGCCATCGGCCGCCCCGGGCAATACCTGTCACGCCCCGGCTTCTGGCATGGCGGTGCTGGCATTGCAGCCTGCTGGTACGGCGCGGCCGAGGCATTGGCCGATTACCTGCGCGAACACTGCCGCAACCCCCGCCCCGACCCACATGCCGATGCTCACCTGGGCGCGGTCGATGCCGCCTTGTACGGCGCCAGGGCGGCACTGCGCGAATGCGCGGCATGGATCGACCGCCAGCCAGGCGCAGACGCCAGCTTCGAAGTGCGCCGCACCCGCGCCCAGGTGGAACAGGCCGTTGAACAGGTGATCCACCACGTTGGCCGGGCGCTGGGCGCCACTCCTTTCTGCCGTGACAACCACTTTGCCCGGCTGAGTGCCGACTTGCCGGTGTTCCTGCGCCAGAGCCATGCCGAGCGCGACCTGGCGGCGCTCGGGGAGCAGTTGGCAAAACAGCCGGCGGGAGTCTGGCAACTATGAGCGAGAACCTGATCCAGGCGAACAGCGGTACACCGTGGGCGGACTGGCAGCAGGCCGCGCACCTGGCCAGGGCCACCTGGATCACCCCTCAGCAATTGTGCCCGCCGGGCCGCCGCCTGGTGCTGCTGGCACCGCACCCCGATGACGAGATTCTCATGGCCGGTGGGCTGCTGGCGGGCTTCCACGGCCGGGAAGACGACCTGGTGCTGATTTCCGCCACCGATGGTGAAGCCAGTCACCCCGGCTCTACCCACTGGAGCGAACACCGCCTGCGCCGGCAAAGGCCACTGGAGAGCCGCCATGCCCTGCAACAGCTTGACCTCGACCTCGGCCGCCTGGACTGGCGGCGGCTCCACCTCAAGGACGGCGCGTTGCCACGTGACGAGGCGTTTCTACTCAACCACCTGAGCCAGTTGCTCAGGCCTGACGACCTGCTGATGGCTACCTGGAGCGGCGATGGCCACTGTGACCACAAAGCAGTAGGCCGGGCTGCCGCGCAGGCGGCCCGGATGCGCAAGGTGCAATGCCTTGAGGTACCCGTGTGGGCGTGGCACTGGGCACGACCGGACGACCCGCGTCTGCCGTGGCCGCGTGCCCACCGCATTCAGCTGGACGAGGCCAGCCTGGCCCGCAAGCGCAAGGCCCTGGCCGCCCATGTCAGCCAACTCGAACCGGACGGCCAGCGCCCGCCCGTACTGCCGCCGAACTTGCTGGATTGTCTGCTGCAACCTTTCGAACTGGTGTTCCTGTAAATGGAGTTGTCATGAGCCTCGACCCACAGTATTTCGCCGACCTGTACGCCACCAGTGAAGACCCTTGGGCCTTTCGCACCCGCTGGTACGAAAAGCGCAAGCGCGAGCTGGTCATGGCCTGCCTGCCGCGCCAGTGCTACCAGCGCGTGTTCGAGCCCGCTTGCGCCAATGGCGAGCTCAGCGCCTTGCTGGCCGAGCGTTGTGCCAACCTGGTGTGTCAGGACCTGGACCCTACTGCGGTAGCGCTGGCCGGTGAACGCTTGACTGGGCTGCGCAATGTCTCGGTGGAGCTGGCGCGGCTGCCGGCGGACTGGCCAGGTGGGCGTTTCGACCTGATCGTGCTGAGCGAGGTGGGTTACTACCTCGACCCGACCGACTGGTTGCAGGTGATCGAACAGTCAGTGGCCAGCCTGACCTACGACGGCGGGCTGCTGGCCTGCCACTGGAAGCATCCCATCGCCGGCTGCCCGCAGGACGGGCGTGAAGTGCACCGCATGCTAGCCCGGCACCTTCCGCTGTATCTGCAGTTCCAGCATGACGAGGCGGACTTCTTGCTGGAGTACTGGTCCTCTCAGCCCAGCGTGGTCGACCTGGACGAGACCTGCCCATGATTGGCGTGGTCATTCCGGCGCACAACGAGGCGCGACACCTGGGGCGGTGCCTGCGCGCAATGCAGGCTGCTGCCCTTCAGGCTCGGCAGTCGGGGCAACGGGTCGAGGTACTGGTGGTACTGGACCGCTGCAGTGATGGCAGTGCCGCTGTGGCAAGGCGCTACGGTGTGCAGATGCTGTCGGTGGATGCCGGCAATGTAGGCTTGGCCCGCCGGGTGGGCGCGGCACACATGGTCGAGCGCGGCGCGAAATGGCTGGCGTTCACCGATGCCGACAGCCGTGTGCCGGAACATTGGCTGCTTTCGCAACTGGCCTGTGATGCCGAGGTCGTATGCGGCACGGTGCATGTCGAGCACTGGCAACCCTGGCAGACAGCGGCCTTGCGCAAGCTGTACCACAGCCGTTACCAGGCACATGAGGGGCATCGGCATGTGCATGGGGCCAATCTGGGTGTGTGTGCCGACGCCTATGATCGTGTGGGCGGCTTCCAGCCACTGGCGGCGCATGAGGATGTGCAACTGGTCAGCGACCTGCAGGCCAGTGGTGCGCAGATCGTATGGACCGCCAGGCACAGCGTGGCCACCAGCAGCCGGAGCGACAGCCGCGCCCGCGAAGGGTTTGGTGATTATCTGGCTGGGTTGCAGACACAGGTTTGATGAGGCTTGTGTTTGACTCCTGGTTCAGCAGTTTCTGTAGGAGCAGCCTTGTGCTGCGAAGAGGCCGGTACTGACAAAGCCTGTCTATTGCTTGTACCGGCCTCTTCGCAGCACAAGGCTGCTCCTACAAAGGACGCTTCAAACGAGCGATATTTGTTCTCCGCGCGACAGCGCGGCCCCAAAGGGCTGGGCAATTTCCCACCCAGTGCAAGCGCAACGGAATCACGACGCCTTGCGTGTCTTCTTCGCCGGCTTCTTGCCACCGAGGCTGCGCTTGAGCAGTTCGGTGAGGTCGAGGATGTCCGCGCCTTTCCCTGCTTCCGTCGCCTCGCCCTTCTCCACAGTCTCGATCTTGCCCTTGCTGGCCTTTTCTTCCACCAGGTCCATGATGGTCTGGCGGAAGGCATCGTGGTAATCCGCAGGCTTCCACTGCCCGCTCATGTCTTCGACCAACCGCTTGGCCATGTCCAGTTCGCGCTTGTCCACCTTGGCCTCGGTGACGCTGCTGTCCAGCTCCAGCGTTTCCAGCCCGCGCACTTCTTCGGGCCAGCGCAAGGTGATCATCACCAGCGCATCATCCAGCGGCCGCAACAACGCCAGGTGCTGGCGGGTGTGCAGCACTACCGTGGCCAGCGCCACCTTGCCGGTCTTCGCCAGGGTTTCGCGCAGCAAGGCGTATACCTTGCCGCCACGGCGGTCGGGGGTAAGGTAATACGGCGTGTCGAAGTGCTGCAGCGGGATCTCGCCAGCCTCCACGAAGGAGAAGATATCGATCGTCTGGGTCGCCTCGGGCCGGGCCTTGCGGATTTCCTCCTCGCTGATCACCACATAGCGGCCCTTCTCGAACTCGACGCCCTTGACGATGTTGTCCTTGTCGATTTCCTTGCCAGTGACCTTGTTCACCCGCTTGTAGCCGACCGGCTCCATGCTGCGCTTGTCGAGCCAGTCGAAATCGACCCGCTCGGTGCGCACCGCGGTATTGAGGGCCACGGGGATATGCACGAGACCGAAACTGATGGCGCCTTTCCAGATTGCCCTAGCCATTGAAGGTGCTCCCAGGGTTGCCTGCCAATACCTGAATCGACTGCAACCGGCGGCGAAGGTTTAGCCGCCCCGCCCTACGGCAGCGGGTTGCCGCCGGTCACGCCGAACACCTCGCCGGTGATGTAGCTGGACTCCTGGCTGGCCAGCAACACATACACCGGCGCACACTCGGCGGGTTGCCCCGGTCGCTTCATCGGCGTTTGTGCGCCGAACTCGGGGATTTTCTCCGGCGGTTGGCCGCCACTGGGCTGCAACACGGTCCAGATGGGCCCCGGGGCCACGGCATTGACCCTGATGCCGCGCTCGATCACCTGCTTGGCCAAGGCCTTGGTGAAGGCGACGATCGCGGCCTTGGTGGTGGCATAGTCGAGCAAGGTGGCCGAAGGCTGGTAGGACTGGATCGAGGCGGTGTTGATGATGGTCGCCCCCGCCGGCATCAGCGGCACGGCCGCCTGGCACAGCCAGAACAGCGCGTAGACGTTGGTTTTCAGGGTGTGGTCGAACTGCTCGTGGCTGATCTGGCTGATGTCCTTGCGCGCTTCCTGCTTGCCGGCGACGTTGACCAGGATGTCCAGCCCGCCAAGTTGCTCATGGGCCTGGTCGACCAGCTCCTTGCAGAACTGCTCATCCTTCAGGTCACCGGCAATTGCCACCACCTTGCGGCCTTCGGCTTCAATCAGCTTGATGACTTCGCGGGCATCGGGTTGCTCGATGGGCATGTAGTTGAGGGCAATGTCGGCACCCTCACGGGCAAAGGCGATGGCCACTGCACGGCCGATGCCCGAATCCGCACCGGTGATCAGCGCCTTGCGCCCTGCCAGGCGGCCAAAACCCTTGTAGGTGGTTTCGCCGTGGTCTGGCTCGGGCTGCATGTTGGCATCCAGCCCCGGTGCTGGTTGGCCTTGGGCCGGGAATGGTGGATGCGGGTACTGGGTCAGCGGGTTCTGCATGCTGAACTGGTCGTGGGGTTTGTTAGGCATGGGGGCCTCTCCTCTGGTGTACCGGTGTTGGCCCATTCGCGGGCTTGCCCGCGAAGGCCGTCCTACCGTTTTCGAGGAGAGCCTTCATCGATGGTTTTTTTCGACTGGCCCAAACACCGACCAGCGGTCACACCGGGCTAAACAGCACCCGCCTGAAGGCCTCGGCAGCCAGGTGCACCTGTACCGCCCAGTCCTGCGCCGCATCACTGCCGGCATCATCGGAAATGTACTTCAGGCACACGAACGGGATGCCTTCGCTGCGTGCGATCAGCGCCAGCACGTAGGCTTCCATGTCGACCACGTCATAGGGTGCATCGCCATGGTTGATCTCGAAGCTGTCGCCACTGCCGCAGGTTTCCAGGGCCAGGCCGGGGATTTGCGCCCCATGCTCCAGCACCACCGGGATGTCCGACAAAGGTGTCTGGTAACGGGCGAAGCCCAGTGGGGTCACATCCATGTCGCGCTGCACGAAGCGGGTGCAGCACACCACCTCGCCCTTGCCATGGCGCTGGCTGCCGGCCGAGCCGAGGTTGACGATCAGCCTGGGCCGGCGCGCGGCAATGGCCTTGGTCAGGGCGATGGCGGCATTGACCTTGCCGATGCCGGTGAACACGGTATTGACGTCAGCGAATACATCGCCGGCCTCGGCTTCGAGGGCGAAGACAAACAACGTGTCGTCCAGGGAAATGTCGGGGAATTGCTTGATCAGCATCATGGCGCAGGTGGTTCCGGGTGGCTGCGAAAGGCGCGGCCATTTTCGGTCAACCCCGGCTAATTGCAAGCCCCGGCGGCCACCACGGCTCGTAATGCCTGCGCCCTGCCCAAGCCTGCAGCGCTGGCCTGGGCCAGGCATTGCAGCTGCTGGTCGGCATGGGTGCCATCGCGCAGCAGGCGTTGTGCATGCAGGAAGGCGCGTTCGGCGTCTACAGTGTCGATCGGCAACTGTTCCTGCAACTGGGCCAACCAACCTGCGGACGTGACCGGCTGCTGCTCATGCAGGCCAATGAACTCGCCCTGGCGCCCATGGCGCATGGCGCGCCAGTAGTTTTCCTGGGTGATCCAGCGCTGCTCGCGGCTGCAGGCGGACGAGTCGTGCCGGTACACGATGCTGTGCTCGACCAGGTGACGAAATAGCGCGGCGATGCACAGCGCGTCCTCCAGCCGCGGGCAGCCATCGCAGATGCGCAGTTCGACCGTCGGGAAGCGCCGTGAAGGCCGGATCGCCCACCAGAAGTCGCCATCCGCGGCCAGCGACCCTGTGCGTTGCAGCAATGCACGGTAGCGCTCGTAGGCTGCCCAGTCCGGCAAAGGCTCGGGCAAACCCATGTGCGGCCACTCCCCGCAAATTACCCGCCGGTAGCTCATGTAGCCGGTGCACTGGCCTGCCCACAGCGGGGATGACGTGCTCAGCACCAGCAACAGAGGCAGCCAGCCCAGTACACGGTTGATCAATTGGATGCGGTCGCAACCTGGCGGTACGCCCACGTGAACATGCAGGCCGTTGAGCAGGCTACGCCGCGCCACATGCCGGTAGTCAGCGAACAGTTGCTGGTAATGCGCAGGGGTAGCAGGTTTCTGACGCAGCCAGGCGGCATTGGGGTGGCTTGCCGCGCCGTACAGGCCCATGCCCTCTTCGGCCAGCGCTGTGTTCAGCCGCTGGCGGCTGTGCTGGAAGAACTCGCGTGCCTCGAACAGGTTGGCGAACACCGGCGAGGCCACCTCGATCTGGCTGCGGAACATTTCCTGGGCAAAATGCTGGCCCAGCGCCTTGCGACAACGCCCGAGCACAGCTGGCAAAGGTGTGGCTGGCACCTGCCCCGTGTCCAGGTTCACCAGCAGGTATTCTTCCTCGATGCCGAACGTGCAGGGTCGGGCCATGCTGCCTCAGCTGTTGCGGGTGACTGTGAGCACCACCGCGGCGATGCGCTCGACCTGCTCGTAACCGGGTTCGTTCAGTTGCTCGCCAAACACGTCCGGGTCGATTTCCCGATATACCCAGGACCATTCCGGGCCCGCCAGGCGCAGGCGAATGGCTTCGAGCAAGGCATCACGGCCTTCGACTATCGCCACGCCGGTATACAACAGTAGCGAGCCCCCTGAGCCGAGCCGCTCGCAAGCTTGCTCGACGATACGCAGCGAAAGCTGCGCGCCGAGCGAACCTCCGCCATGCCGATAGGTACGTTGGCAGGCATCCAGCATGTACGGCGGGTTGGCAACGATAAGGTCGAACAGCCCGGTAATGCCGTCGAGCAGGTCACTGGGTTCCACGGAAACATTGCTCAAGCCCGCCAATGCCGCGTTGATCGCGGTGTAACGCAGCGCGAGCGGGTTGATATCCACGGCGCTGACATGGGCATGGGGCGCCGCGCGGGCGATCAGCAAGGCGCCGACACCCGTGCCGCACCCGATATCCACGGCATGCTCGACACGCTTGGGGGTGCGTTGCAGGTGATCGTGAATCACTTGGGCGAAACGGTAACTGTCGGGGCCGAGAAACACTGCGTCGGTTTCCTCGGTGGGGTAAGCAGAGTGCAGCAGCAGCAGGTCGTCGATCGTGGACCAGCGCACGGTGCTGATCAGCAGTTCTCCGTGCTGCTTGAGCACCTGAGCCCGCCGCATCTGGTCCAGCTCATCGGCAGAAACCAATGACGAACGGAACGGACGGTTCCAGCCGAACACATCGCGCACTGTCCTGGCTTGCCCGGCTTGCGGGCGCGCATTCACGCGAGCATGGGTTGCCGGGGTGACGCAGGTGAAGCGGTAGCCGTCGGCGCGCAGGCGCCTGCCCAATTGCAGCATTGCCTGGTCAGCCTGGATTTGTTGTGGATCGAGCAGCATCAGCGGGTTACCTCCTGATTCAGGCCGGTAGCACGCAAGTAGCGCCGGGTGGCCAGCAACCCTTCCGGTGTCGCATGACGGTTACCGGACATCGTGTCGATCAACGTCTGGATATCGGCGTCCGGGGCAGGAGTCGCGAGCGTATCATCCGATTCCACCTG
Source organism: Pseudomonas sp. s4 (assembly GCF_046764235.1). Lineage (NCBI taxonomy): Bacteria > Pseudomonadati > Pseudomonadota > Gammaproteobacteria > Pseudomonadales > Pseudomonadaceae > Pseudomonas > Pseudomonas sp. s4. Next base: position 3,152,453 of record NZ_CP177209.1, read on the forward strand.
CACCTCCCAGCTGCCAGGCAGCACGCGACGCCCGCGGGCTTGCAAGCCTGCAGCGATCCAGTCGTGCCATAGCTGTTTTTCATACGCCGTGAACACGCCATACATCGGTGCCGAGGGGCCATCGATGAGTCCCCACCAGCGGCTGTTGGCGGGTGCTTCACCACGGCGGATCCAGCCCTGTGCCTGCAAGGCTTGCAGAAACGCGGGCATGGCACCGGGCTCGGCCAGCCATTGGTTGACGGTGCGTTTTTGCAAGCGGCAATGGTCGGAATGCATGAATTGGCCAAAATTGCGCTTGCGCTCCAGTGCCGACAGCAGCTCGGATTCAAGATCGAAGCTGCTGATCAGGCTGGGTGTATCAAGCCCCAGGTCATTCAAGCGGTACCCGCTGCGCACCCGCTGGTAGAACTGGCCAGCGTCGTCGACCGGGCAGAGTTGGCGTAGCACTGGTTGGACAGATGCGCATGCCCGCTGGCTGCGTTGTCGATGGTCACATGAAGCTGGAAATAATGGCCATCGATGCCCACTTCCGCCAGTTCGTAAGTGGTAATCAGCAAATGCAACGGTGGTTGTTCATAGCCCAGGTTGTAGCCGATCAGCTCGGGAAGAAAATCATCGCCATGGCGCCCCAACGCCAACTGCAAGGCACCTTGCAGGTAACGCTGGTCGTCCAGTTCAGTCAGGCCCAGGCAACCCAGCCGGCTCAACAGCCGTTGGTAGATCAGCACATGGTTGCAGCGCGGATCACCGCCACCCAGTTCTTCCAGGTAGGTGCGAATCAGGCCGTGATAGCGCGGATCGCCCCAGTGGCGCAAGGTGCTGTGCAGCCATGCCCCGTCCACTGCCTTGGTGGGCGCCACTTGTTGCAGGAACCACAACGCCTGGGCGCGGTTGGCAAAGTAGCGCCGAGGTGCGCCTTGGCGGCGTTGTTCGAGGTAACTGGCATAGGCTTCGGCCACCTGGCTTGCATGGCCAGCGCTCCAGGCTTCCAGCTGAGCAGGATCGGCAGGCAGGTCATCCGGCAAACGCTGCGCGCGTGCCAATTGTTCGCTCAGCCAGGCTGTACTCGTGGTGTCGTGGCTCACGAGCAGCTTGTGGTAACGCTCCTTCAGGCTTGGCCCATTTGCCGAAGCCGGTATCACCGCGCCGGTCTTGCGGGTCATTACCGTCATGCCGTAGTCCTTGTCCGCGTTTTATTGGCTGGGTTTCTGCCCGGGCATCGGTTCAGGGGCCGGCGCCGGCTGGGTAGCGGGTTTGTCGCCGGGTTGCTGCATCTGCAGTGAAGGTTTGCTTTGGTCGGCATCCTTTGCCGGGTGGTCGTCATCCCGGTCGAAACAGCCACCCAGCAAGCCAAGCGTGCCCACCAGCGCTATCAGAGGGATCAATCGCATGGGGTTCTCCTCATGTGCAGAATCGCAGTGCCCGATCACCCGGGCACTGCGCAGGCTCACTTACGAACGGCCGCCCTTGCGGTCCGATTCGCTGGTACGGCCACCACCGGATTGCTGGCCGCCCTTGCGCCCAGCTTCGGAGGCTTTTTCGCGGTCATTGGCAAAGTTGCCCGGGTTCTTGTTGCCACCCTGGCTGCCTTGCTGGTTGCCGGTGCGGCTGTTCTCTTTGTTGGCCATGGTCTTAAACCTCGTATGACTTGGGAATGCACGGCATTACCCGCCGTACACCTGTTGGGAGTTCGGTCATTTCGGCGGATTCGGTTTAATGCGAAGCGTTCGGACCAGCGGCATTAAATAAGCGGCATCAGCATATTTGGCGCGCCTGTCAGTCGCGCGATGTGCTATCCAGGCGTGCCTGTCGCTTTCCCAGCAAACCTCCGGTCATCGCCCAGCCCAAAGCCATCAGCGTACCGATCAACATCGCCAGTTGCGGGTACTCGCCCATCACATCCAGCCCCCGCTTGACCCAGCCACTGAGCGCGTCACCGCCGCGGTAGACCACGGTGTCGATGAAGTTCTTGGCCTTGTACTTGTCCTCGGCGGGCAGCACGGTGAACAGCATCTCCCGCCCCGGCCGCACCAGCGCGTACTCACCGGCCCGGCGCACCACCATCACCACCACGAACACGGCGAACACCGGGGCCAGTGCCAGCCACAGGAAGCCCGCAGCCATCACCAGCGGCACCGCCACCAGCAGCACACCCACCCCCAGCCGGCGGGCCAGGCGACCGGTGAGGAACACCTGGGTGAGGATGGCCAGGGCCTGTACCACGCTGTCGATCAGCCCGAACACCTGGGTTTGCCGGGTACGGTCGGTGAAGGTTTCGCTGACGATGCGTGCCTGCTCGAAATACAGGAAGGTGCTGACACTGGCGAGCAACACCACGAACAGGGCAATGCCCAGCAGGTAGGGCGAGCGCAGTACGGCAGTGGCACCGGCAAACGGGTTGCCGCCCAGTGGCCGGGAATCCGCCCGCTCGGCTTGCGCCGGTAGAGGGTTGAGCTTTCGCCAGCGTTGCAAGTACAACGTAGCGCCAATGCTGCCCAAAAGAAGCGCTGCGGCCAACACCAGCAAGCCGGCATGGCCCAGCGGCGCTACCAGCAGCGTGCCCAGGATGGGGCCGCTGAGCCCACCCAAGCTGGCCCCGGCCGCCAGCAGGCCGAACAGGCGCTTGCCTTGTGCGGTGGAAAACAGGTCGGCGAGCACGCTCCAGGCCAGCGATATGCTCAGCAGGTTGAACACCGACAGCCAGATGTAAAAGGCCCGCGCCGCCCATGAAGCTTCCGGATTGCGGGCAAACAGCACGGCGAACAGCAGCAGGTTGCTGGCGAAAAAGCCGTAGGTCCAGGGCAGGATGTGTCGGCGCTGCACCTTGGAGGCCAGCCAGCCAAACAGCGGCAGGCACGCCAGGGTGGCGATGAAAGTGCCGGTGAACAGCCATTGCAGGTTGTCCACGCCACCGGCGACGCCCATGGTTTCGCGTACCGGGCGCAGCATGAAATAGCCAGTGAACAACAGGTAGAACAGCAGCAAACCGGCGATCACCGCTGGCCCTTCGCCGGGCTGGATGTTCAGCCCCTGGTCCAGGCGCCGCCGCCAGGCTGCCATGGTGTCAGGCAAACTGCTTGATCAGCGCCTGTTGCTGCGCCTGGGTCAGCAACGGCCCGTGCCCGGCCTTGAGCTGGTCGAGTTGGCGCTCGGGTCGGCTGGTCGCGGGGATGACCGTGGTCACCGCCGGGTGACTGATGGCGAACTTGAGAAACAGCTGCGCCCAGCTGCCGACACCCGCCTCTGCGGCCCAGCCGGGCAAGGCCTGGTCCTTCACCCGGGCGAACAGGCGGCCATCGTCGAACGCCCGGTTGACCAGCACGGCGACGCCCTTGTCCTGGCACAGCGGCAGCAGTTCGCGGGCGGCGTCGGGGGCATTGACCGAGTAGTTGATCTGGATGAAATCCAGCGGCTCGCTGCGCACGATGCGGGCTACCTCGTCCTGGCCACTGTTCAGGTAATGGGTGATGCCGACATAGCGGGTCTTGCCCTGCTGCTTCAATTCGCGGGCATAAGGCAGCTGGGTCTGCCAGTCGCGCAGGTTGTGGATCTGCAGCAAGTCGACCTTGTCGGTGCGCAGGCTCGCGAGGCTGCCGGCCCATTGCGCTTCGGCGTCTGCCCGGCTGTCGGCGGCGATCTTGGTGGCAATGAAGCATTGCCGGTGCCAGCCGCCCTCTTCCAGCAGCTGGCCGAGAATGCTGTCGGCGCCGCCGTAGTTGGGCGAGGTGTCGATAACCCGGCCACCGCCTTCGAAGAAGGCCTGCAGTACAACTTTCAGCTGCTGGTACTGGGCAGAACCGGCTTGCACTTCGAAACTGCCGGAGGTACCAGCACCGATCACCGGCAGCGCTTCACCGGTGCTCGGCACTTGGCGGGTCAGCAAACCCGCCGGGGCAGCGGCGTGCAACCAGGGGCTGGCGGCCAGCAAGCCCAAGGTGGCACCCGCACGTAGGACATCACGACGTGCGTACATGGAAAAGCTCCCGTCATGAAGCGGAAACTTTCAAGGCTAGCCGCTGCCCCCGGCTGCGTCCGGTGTTTCTGTATCTGGATGTTTAGCGATCAGGCTTGCAGCAACAGGCTCAGGTCGACACCCGTCTCGCACATCGGCGGACACCAGTAGTATCCACCGGTCAGTGGCCGGCTGAAGCGGTACAGGCCGTCGATGATGCCGTCCTCCAGACCGCTCATGCGCCGCAGCTGCACCTCGAACGCATCGAAGCTGTGGCCCAGGGCCACGAAGGCCAGGCCAGCGCCCCGTTGGTCTGCCCAGGCCACCGAACGACGGACCATGAACGCTTCTGGTTCGAAGCTTTCCTGGGCCGTGCGCTTGACGTGGGCGGACTCGGGGGCGTCGTCGAGCTCTTCGTTGTCGCTAAGGCGCCGGCCGATGATGTTGTCCTGGTCAGCCTGGGGCAGCGACTTGAAGTACTCCAGGTCGTGCTTCCACAGCTGGAACGCGGCAAAGCTGGAGCCATCAGCGCCAATTGCCGCCTGCACGGCCTCTTCGTCCACCGGGTTTTCGGTGCCGTCCTCATAGCCGGTCAGGTCATGGCCGCCACGGTGCAGGAAGCCATCGACGCTGTCGGCCAGGCGCAGGGCCGGAGCCAATGCCAGCTCAAGGGCCTGGGCCCGCAGCAGCAGGTCACCGCGCTCGTCGCCACGCAGCCACAGCCACAGTGCGTGTTGGGTGCTGGGGTTCTCCACGGCAGCATCCAGCTGGGGGAAGGCGCGCAAGCCAGGTACGTCACGGCCCAGGGCCTTGGCCAGCGGGGCGCCGACACCCAGGATCAACTGTTCGCCATCGACCTGCGGCAGCAAGGCATCCAGGGCGGCAGGCAGGGCCTCGGGCGACTGCAGGGAGAAGAACAGGTGACGGGCGTGGGCCGGCACCGGGGTGGCAAGCAGACCTTGCTGGAACGGCATGACAGGATAATCCTCGGTAAAAACGGGAATGCTACTGCGCCTGCAGGCCTGCTGCAACGCGGCATACAGCCTCGCTGGGCGCTGCGCTCGGTAACAAACGGTTACCAAGGGCTGGCGTTTTGCGATTAGCTATCAATCAGGGCCGACCTACACTCCACCGGATCCTTCGCCCGAGAGACCGCCCATGACCGCCTCACCTTTGCTCACCGCTTTTCTGCCGCTGGCCCTGGGCATCATCATGCTCGGTCTCGGGTTATCGCTGACCCTGGCCGACTTTGCCCGCATAGTGAAGTACCCCAAGCCGGTGGTGGTAGGCCTGGTTTGCCAGATCCTGCTGCTGCCGCTGGTGTGCTTCCTGATCGCCAACGGGTTTGGCCTGGAGTCGGCGCTGGCGGTGGGGCTGATGTTGCTGGCCGCCTCGCCGGGCGGCACCACGGCCAACCTGTTCAGCCACCTGGCCCATGGCGATGTGGCATTGAATATCACCCTGACGGCAGTCAACTCGCTGATCGCGATCCTGACCATGCCACTGCTGGTGAACCTGTCGCTGAGCTGGTTCATGGCATCGGACCAGGCCATACCGCTGCAGTTTGCCAAGGTGATGCAGGTGTTTGCCATCGTCCTGCTGCCGGTGGCGCTGGGCATGCTGGTTCGCCGCTTTGCACCCGCCTTCGCCGCGCGCATGGAGAAGCCGATGAAGCTGGTGGCTGCGTTGTTCCTGGCGTTCACCATCGTCCTGGCGCTGGCCAAGGACTGGCAGACCGTGGTTGCCTACGCGCCGGTGGTGGGCCTGGCCGCGCTGCTGTTCAACCTGCTGAGCCTGAGCGTGGGCTACTGGGTACCGCGCCTGCTGAACATTCCCAAGCGCCAGGCGATTGCGATCGGCATGGAGATCGGCATCCATAACGGCACCTTGGCGATTGCCCTGGCATTGAGCCCTTCGCTGCTGAACAACGCCACCATGGCAGTGCCGGCGGCGCTTTACAGCCTGATCATGTTCTTCACCGCGGCGGCGTTTGGCTGGTGGGTGAGCCGCGGGCATGTGGCGGCGCAGCCCAAGGGTGAAACAGTGAACTGAGGCAAGTTCCCTGTGGGAGCGGGCGCCAGTCCCTGTCACAACTGGCTGCGCTTGTGCCGCAACTGCTGCTTCAACACCTTCAACGGCGGTGCATAGAAGAACCCGAACGACACACTCCCCGTTCTCCCCTTCACCGCATGATGCAACCGGTGTGCGCGGTGCAGGCGCTTGAGGTAGCGGTTGACCGGCCGTGGCTTGCGTGGCCAATGCCGATGAAAGAACCCGTCGTGGGCCACGACATACAGCACGCCGTACCCCGCCACGCCGCCACCCACCCACTGCAAGGGCGCAAAACCACCCTTGCCCAGGGCCACCAGCAGCGTGGCGATCAGCCCCAGGGCCACCAGGTACAGGTCATTGGTTTCGAGCATGCCCAGTTGCGGCTCATGGTGCGAGCGGTGCAGCCACCAGCCCCAGCCATGCATGATGTACTTGTGAGCCAGCGTGCCAACGCCCTCCATGGCCACCAGGGTGCCGAACAGTACGGCGAGATTGAACAGCATGGAACGGTCCGGGGGATGGCAAGGGAAGGCGCAAGGGTACCGATTGGCCGCGTTTTTTTCCATGCAGGCGTGACCGGTTGACGAAAGGTGTAAGCTCGGTGCGCTGCCATTGCAGCCGCAGGTGCTGGTGGCAGACCAGGACGTACAACTTGAAAAGGACTGATTGATGCGCATCCGCCCTACCCTTGAGCGCGATATTCAATGGCTCCCGGACGTCGAGCGCTCGGCGGCCCAGGCTTTTGCCGCCCGGCCGGCGCTGGCATGGCTGGCGCAAGGGGATGTGATGGATTGCGAGGCACATCGGGAATTCGTCGACGCAGGCGGTAGCTGGGTGGTCGAGGACCTGGATGGACGGATTCTGGGGTTTGCCTGTGCCCGGCTCGAGGATCAGGCGCTGCATCTTCATGAAATTTCGGTGCGCCGGGAGGCCCAGGGGCAAGGTGTCGGGCGCAAGCTGTTGCAGCAGGTGGTCGATGCGGCGCGCCATACGGGGGCGCGGGAGCTGACCTTGACCACCTTTGCCGATGTGCCATGGAATGCGCCGTTCTATGCGCAGTTGGGGTTCGAGGTGATCGGTGAGGGGCTGCTGGATGCACGCTTGCAGCAGATTCTGGCCGATGAGCTTGCCCATGGGCTTGAGGGCCGCTGTGCGATGCGCCTTGGCGTGGATAACTAGACCCCGGGGCTGCTTTGCAGCCCATCGCCGGCAAGCCAGCTCCCACAGGTACAGCGACAGCCTAGAGATCAACGCTGTTCCCGTGGGAGCTGGCTTGCCGGCGATGAGGCCGGTACAGGCAACCAAGGGCGTTTATTCATCTACGCCCACCACTGCACGTTCTGCCAGGCAATACCCGTCCCGCCCCCGGCGCTTGGCCTGGTACAGCGCCGCATCCGCTGCCGCCATCAGGCGCTCGGCCGTACACCCCTCCCGCGCCAGGTCACCCACGGCAATCCCCGCACTGCACGACACCCGGCCCAGTGGGCTACCTGCATGCTCCAGCATCTGACGCCGCAACAGCTGTTGCACTTCCTGCACCAGCAGCTCCGCCCCGCGAACATCGGTATCAGGCAGCAGCAGTGTGAACTCCTCGCCCCCATAGCGCACAGCCAGGTCGGCCGGCCGCTTCAGTGCCTGCTGCAGCACCTCGGCAAAGCGCCGCAGGCACTGGTCGCCCGCTGGGTGCCCGTAACGGTCGTTGTAGGCCTTGAAGTAATCCAGGTCGAGCATCACCAGCGCCAGCGAGTAGCCCTGGCGTCGTGCCCGACGCAGCTCCGGCTCGAACACTGCGTCCAGCCGCCTGCGGTTACCCAGGCCGGTCAGGCTGTCGGTCAGTGCCAGGGCCTTGAGGGTCTGGTGTGCCTGGTGCAGCGCCCGCTCGATGACAATACGCTCGCGTAACTGGCGCAACACCACACCACCAAACGCTGCCAGCCCCACCAGCAACAGCAGCAACACTGCCACCGACTTGATCGCATCGTGCCGCCAGGGCGCGACGATCGATTCCCGCGACAAGCCGGCCTCCACCACCAACGGGTAGCTGGCCAGCGCCCGATAGCCATACAGCCGTGGCGTACCGTCCACCACGGCGACCGCCTCAGCCACCCCTTCGCTTGCATGCGGCAGGTGCTTGCGGAAGATCTCGCTGCTGCTAAGGCTGCGGCCAATCACCTGTTCGACGAACGGCCGCCGTACCAGGATAGTGCCGTCGCGCTTGGCCAGTACCAGCGCACCGCGTTCGTCGATCTTGAAGTCGCCGTAGTAGCGTACGAACCAGTCCACCTTGATGGTGCCCAGCAACACCCCGGCGAAGCTGCCATCGGCGTATTGCAGGCGCCGTGAAATGGGGATGATCAGGTCGCCAGTAGAACGGCTGCGCACCACCGAGCCAATGTGAACCCCGCGGTCGGTATGCTCGCGGTGGTAGATGAAGTAGTCGCGGTCGGCATTGTTGGCATTGGGCGGGACTACCGCCTGGTCGGTAACGATCCAGCCACCATCCGGGCCATACACGAACAACCCGTGCAACTGCGGCATGATGCTTTTCTGCTGGACCAGCAAGGTATGCAGGCGCGGCCGGTCGATGTGCTCGAAGCCGTCGCCTTCCAGGCGCTCGGCCAGCGCCGCGGTAATTGCGTCGACCTGGCGGATGGCATCTTCGGCATGCTGCGCCGTGGCCCGGGCCAGGTTGGAGACCATGTTCTCGGCATTGGTGAAGGCGTGCCGGTAGTCGCGCCAGATGCGCCAACCTTCCACCACGACAAAGGCGAGCATCACCACCAGCATGAACGCGAGTACCAGGCGGAACAGCGCCACGGCCCGGCCCTCGCCGGTTATCGCGAAGAGCCCGTCCTCATCCTGCTTCCTGGCTGCGCACATTGAAATCCCTAGCCTTACCGCGTTCGCCGCGTTTCACTATAGTTCAGCACCATCTGGGCGCAGCCGGCCAGGAAAAAGATTAAACCTTTGCTCCCCATTCACCCTCAACCGTACGCGACACTGAGGTCGCGCCACGGTTTAAGGAGTGAAGCATGAGCAGTCTCTTCATCAAGCGTGTCGGTTTTTCCATGGTATTAGGCTTGGCATCGGTGCAGGCAATGGCGGCGAGTTCCGATGACTTCGTCGAAGCGGCTACCGAGGCCGGTATTGCCGAAGTGGTCACCGGCAAGCTGGCCCTGGAAAAAACTCAGAATGCCGAAATCAAGACCTTTGCCCAGCAGATGGTCAGCGACCACACGAAGGCCAATCAGAAACTCGGCGACATCGCTCGCAAGCTCGACATCTCCGTACCCGATGAGGCGGCAATAACCGACAAGGTCAAGAAAATGATCCTGGAATGGCGAGAGGAGTCGTTTGACAAGTCTTACGTCAACAACCAGGTCGACGCTCACGAAAGGGCGGTGGAGTTGTTCAAGAAGGAAGCTGCATCGTCCGACAAGGCTGAATTGAAGGCCTTTGCCAGCGAAACCCTGCCCAAGCTCGAACAGCATCTGGAGCATGCCAAGGCGCTTCAGGCCAAACACGGCAAGTGAGGCCCGCCATGAGTAACGATGCATTGAAAGCCGAAGTGCTGACTCGCCTGTTGCACGCTCACCCCCAAGGGTTGGGCAAGGAAGTGCTGGACAACTACCGGGGCGAGAAAGCCGTGGCCGGCATGCTCAAGACGCTGCAGGAGGCCGGTTTGATCCAGGATGGCAGCGTGGCGGTGAGCAGCGACCACCAGATCAGCGTGAACTACCCCATCAAGCTATCGGCGGCAGGTGTGGAGGCAGCCAGACAAGCCGAAGGCTGAGCGCGCCCTCCCGCCCAACCTTGTCGCACAGGGAACAAGGTTCGAAAGCGTGTCACATTCCCTGTGGGAGCGGGCGTGCCCGCGAAGGGCCCAACGCGTTGTAGGCACCGGCTCCGCCGGTGTTCGCGGCGGTTCGACGCCTCGAAACGCCCGCTCCCACAGGGCCTTTTCGCAGTTACTGCGCCGCGTTGGCGGCAGACAACTGCGACTGACACTGGTGCAGCGCTTCGTCTCGTGCCTTGAGTTGCTCTTCAAGCTGCCGCAACTGGCGAGCCTGTTCCGTGCACAAGTCGCGCCTGGCCTCCAGGTTCTGTGCCTGCACATCCAGCTGCCGACGCATTTCCTCGCTTGCACCCTGCGCCTGGGCCAGGATCGTGCGCAAGCCCTGGATCTGCGCATCGCGCTGCTCCAGCAATTCGTCCTGCGCCCTGCAGGCGCTGGCGGCCTGGCGATGCTCACCCAGCAAGCGCTCGTTGTCGCGGTGCAGGCGGGTCAACTCGTCCTGCTTGACGATCATGCCTTGCTGCAGTTGTCGCACCTCCACCTGCAACTGTTGCAGCTGCGCTTCGTGGCGGCGCTGCTCCTGTTCACGCTGTTCGCGGCTGGCGTTGCGATAGTGTTCCAGCGCATCGCGTGCATGACGGTGCTTGTCTTCCAGTGATTTTACCTGCTCCTCCTTGTCGGCCAGGCGCACCTGCAGCTCGCCCAGCGACTGGTTAAGGCTGGCACTGCGCAGCTGTTCGGCCTGCAGGGTGCTTTGGGTGGAAAGCAGTTTTTCCGATTCGGCGGCCAGTGCGGCTACATCGATCTGATGCTGTTGGTGCGCCGCAGCCAGTGCCTGCTGGGCAATGGCCAGTTGTGCCTCCAGCTGTTCGCGCTGTCGAGTGAAGGCGCTTTCGGCCTGCTCGATCTTCAGGTCGGCCTCGTCCTGCAGCTGGGTTGCCAGTTGCCCGACCATTCGGCTCAGCACGTCACTCAGCGCAATGCCGCCCTCGGAAGCCACGGGTTGCTGGCCGTTCAACTCTTTCAGGTAGCGGTGAATCGTGGTCTTGGAGCCGGTGTTGCCCAGCTCGATACGTATCGCATCGATGCTGGGGTTCTCGCCCCGGGCAATCAGCGCCTGACGTGCCTGCTGCACTACAACCTTGTTTATACCGCCCCGGGCCATGCTTGCTCCTACGATTTTGTACCGTGTTATGTACCATGTAATTACATACCGATTATGGAGACAAGCCATTGCCCGTGCAAACATTTCCTATGGTGGAATAATCACGGCTTATCGCATGTGAATGGTTCTTGGGAGCTGTGCGCGGGGATAAAACAGTACGCCAGACAGCAAAGCGCCCCGCTCGGCTTCAAGCCGGCGGGGCGCTGCAGAATGCTGAAGCAGGGAGCGTCAGCTGTAGTGTTCAACCCTGGCAGGTGTTCTACGCATGAGCACCTTGCCGTTGCGTACCGACACCAGCGCATGCCCCTGGCTGCGCACCATTTCGTAATCGTCCGGCGCAGACAGCAGCAACAGGTTGGCCGGTCGCCCCACTTCGATGCCGTAACGCTCGCCCAGGTTCAGGGTGCGGGCGCTGTTGTCGGTGATCAGGTCCAGGCAACGCTGCAGGTCTTCGTAGCCAAGCATGTGGCAGATGTGCAGGCCGGCCTCGAGAATACGCAGGATGTTGCCATTGCCCAGCGGGTACCAAGGGTCGACGATGGAATCCTGGCCAAAGCACACGTTCATCCCGGCCCGGTCGAGTTCGGCCACGCGGGTGACGCCGCGGCGTTTCGGGTAGTTGTCGAAACGCCCTTGCAGGTGAATGCTCTCGGTCGGGCAAGATACAAAATTGATACCCGACTGCTTGAGCAGGCGGAACAGCTTGTAGCAGTAGGCATTGTCGTACGAGCCCATGGCCACGGTATGGCTGGCTGTCACCCGGGCGCCCATGTCGCGTACCCGCGCCTCTTCGGCCAGCACTTCGAGAAAGCGCGACTGCGGGTCGTCGGTCTCGTCGCAATGCACATCCACCAGGCAGCCGGTACGTTCGGCCAGGTCCATCAGGAACTTGACCGACGACACGCCCTGGTCGCGGGTGTTCTCGAAGTGTGGAATGCCGCCGACCACGTCGGCACCGATGGCCACCGCTTCGGTCATCAGCGCCCGGCCGTTGGCGTACGACTCGATACCCTCCTGGGGGAAGGCGACGATCTGCAGGTCGAGCAGGTGGCGCACTTCGTCACGCACTTCGACCATGGCCTTTAGCGCAGTCAGGGTGGGGTCGGTGACATCGACATGGGTACGCACATGGTGGATGCCATGATCCACCAGCATGCCGATGGTCTTCTTCGCGCGGTTCTTGATGTCGTCGTGGGTGGTGATTGCCTTGCGCTCGGCCCAGCGCTCGATGCCTTCGAACAGGGTCCCGCTCATGTTCCACTGCGGTTCGCCGGCGGTCAGCGTGGCGTCCAGGTGGATGTGCGGTTCGATAAAGGGCGCCACCACCAGGTTCTGCCCGGCATCCAGGTCATCGGCAGCGCGCGCCGCCACCCCTTCGGCCTGGGGCACGATGGCGGCGATGCGTTCGCCGCTGATTTCGATGCGGAACAGGCCAGGCTTGCCGCGCAGGCGTGCGTTGATGATGTTCATGATGCTTCTCCCTGGGCTTTGCGGGTGGCCCTACCAGCATAGTGGCTCAAGCCTTGTGGTATTTGCTACTGGCCCTATCGCCGGCAAGCCAGCTCCCACAGGTACTGCACAGACTTCAGGGCTGTGGTTTACCTGTGGGAGCTGGCTTGCCGGCGATAGGGCCGGCGCAGGCAGCAAATCAGGCTCCGTCCAACCCCATCTGCCAGAAGTCCGCCTCCAGGCTGGACGCCTGGCCGAAGATCTCCACCAGCTCGGTAAACCGTTGCTCGGTCATGCTCCGCGCTGCCAGCTCGTCCAGATGCTTGCGCGCCGCTGTGGCGACACCCTGGTAGCCCTCGCCGGCATACTCGGCGATCCACTCGCGGTACGGGTGATTGCTCAGATCGCCAATCCGCTCGGACAACGCCCGGCCAATCTCGGCATAACCGATCACGCAAGGCGCCAGCGCCACATGCAACTCCAGCAGGTCACCCGCGGCACCGCAGTCCAGCACATAGCGGGTATAGGCAACCGTGGCCTGGTGTTCGGGCGCGGCCTCGATATCAGCCTGGGTCAGGCCCCAGCGCGCGCACAGGCGCAAGTGCAGCTCGGTTTCATCCAGAATCGCCGCCAGCCCGGCCTGCGCGGCGCGGATGTCGGCCGGTCGACGGCTCTTGTAGGCAGCCAGTGCCCAGGCGCGGGCGAACTGGATGAGGAACAGGTAATCCTGTACCAGGTAGGTGCGGAAGGCGGCTTCGCTCAACGTACCCTCGCCCATCTGGCGCACGAATTCGTGGTCGACGTAGCTGCTCCACTGCGGCGTGGCGGCAGCCTTGAGGCGGTCGAAGATATCCATGCTCATTTGTCCTCCGGGTAGACAGCATCGAAGAAGGCCAGCTCCAGCGCCACGGTGCGCTGGTAGAAGTCACCCGCCAGCACGGCGTCCTGCGGGCCGACGCGGTCGAGTTCGGCTTGCAGGAAGGCAACGAAGTCCTGGAATGCCGGGTTGTCGTGCAGGGTGATCCATTCAGCGTGGACGAAGTTGTCCGGCATCGGCTTTGGCGCCTTCAACGCCCAGTCCAGGTACAGGCCTTCGGCGACATTGAGCACCGCCAGCGCGGCCGCATAGGACCGGGTGGCCGCCGCTTCGCGCATGATCGCCTTGAAGCCTGCGGTCGGGACGGTGTCGGCTGGTTCGCTGCGTTGTGCGGGGCTTACCCCCAAGGCCTCGAAGGCGCGCAGGAAGTACGTGTTCTCGTCACTGGAGATCATCCCGGCAAAGCGCCCGAAGCGCAGGCGCGCCTCGAAGGTGTCGGCGGTGGCGATGGCCGCGCCCAGCAGGGTCAGGAAGCTGTCGAGGAAGCGGTGGTCCTGCACCAGGTAGTCGACCATGATCGGGTCCGGCAGGCTGCCGTCGCACAATTGGGTGACGAAGCGGTGGCCAACGGCCGCCGACCAGGTCGGCTCGCTGCGGCGGCGCAGGGACTGGCTGAAGCGTTCGGTCATGTTGCTGTCCTTGATGGGGGGTGACAGCGAGACCGCGGTGGTTGGCATGGACGGGCCTCGCAGTGAGGCCGGCAAAAAGGCAGGTTTCAAAGTCCCATCCCTTCGCCGGCATGATCCGGATCAGGTTCGAAGGGTCACCGCGCTGCAGCATCCAGCGGTTTCTCAGCCCGTTGCCGGGCTCCCCTTGGTGGCGCTCAGGTATACCCCAGGGCGCCGCAGCTGTCACCACCCAATCTGTGGGCAATGGGTGACCCACTAGTGGGGGCCCTCACCCATTTTTGACGCCATGGCATTTAGCGCGCATCAGGCGCCACAAGGATTTATTTAGAAACATATTCCTCGTATTTGGGTTGGCACACCCGTTGCTCCAGCCCCGGAAACGGGCAAAAAGCCATGATGTCGCAAACGAGGCGCAAGGCAATGAAAACACCTGCCGTGATCCACCCTGCCAGGCATGCATTCCAGCTGTCCACCGTCGCTACGCTGATGCTCGGCCTTGGGCTGGTCACGGCAACAGCGGCGCCCATGGACGACAACAGCATGCCCCCGCCGACCGACCCGTCGGCCTACACTGATCAGCCGGCTGACCCGACCCAGGCGTTGCTGGACCTGTACAGCATGCCAGAGGCGAATCGGGGCTCACTCGAACTGACCGATGGCGTGTACGGTGACCGCAACACGGTAAGCGCAAACAACGTGCTACCGCCGGCCCTGCAAACCGGGAAAAAGTACCCCACCAACGGCAAGCCAAGCCCGCTGTTCGGCGCGTTGCCGTTTACCCAGCAATTACTGCTGTTCGAGGAATTCGGCACGGAAAGGCTCGACCCCACGTTGCCGCCGCCCACTCTGACCTTCCCGGTGCCGACCCTGGGCGCGGCACCGGCGCAGGACCCCAACGTGGTGGCCCGCAGCGGCCCCAGCGGTACAGCCCTGGAAGCCTTCCTCAAACAGCCGGGCCTGTACCCCTTCCCGACCCAGTATTCCAACGTGCTCGACCGCAACCCATGGAAGGCGCAGATCGAGATGTTCCTCAACCGCCAACCGGTCGGTTCGCCTGCGGAAGGCCGGCCACCAGGAAAAGGCTGGTCGCACCAGCGCTGGAACGAGTTCTACCCGCAGGCGGGGTTCAAGACCGCCCAGGCCGGTGCGCGCATCAACCTCGGCCTGCGTGACCGCAAGCAACTGCACAACTATGCAGTTGGCGAGTTCGCCCCGGGCGGCCTGTACTACCAGACTTCCGATATCCCGAACACACTGGGCACCACCAAGGGCATCGACACCCGCTTCCACCCGAAGATGCCACTACAGAACCACAAGTCGCTATGGACCTTCGACGGCACCTTCCCGCCCAAGCTGCTGATGGTGCGCTATGGCCAACCGATCCTGATGCGCCATTACAACGCGCTGCCGATCGACCCCTCGGCCAACGCCGGGTTTGGCCTGCACACCCTTTCGACCCATGAGCACAACGGCCACTCCCCGGCCGAGAGCGATGGCTATGCAAACGCCTACTTCTTCCCGGGGCAGTACTACGATTACCGCTGGCCGCTGCAACTGGCAGGCTATGACACCATCAACACCCGTGCCGAAGACCCACGCGCTGCGTTCCCTTGCTCGGCGGGCGAAACCTTGTTCGTCAACGATGCCAACCCCGGCCTGAAAACCTGCCAGAACGGCAGCATCAAGATTCGTGGTGACTGGCGCGAAACCATGAGCACCCACTGGTTCCACGACCACATGATGGATTTCACGGCGCAGAACGTCTACAAGGGCAACGCCGTGATGATGAACTACTACAGCGCCCTGGACCGCGGCAACGAGGCCCTGCAGGATGGCGTCAACCTGCGTTTCCCCAGTGGCTCGGGCATGCCGTGGGGTAACCGCGACTACGACGTCAACCTGGTGATCGCCGACAAGGCCTGGGATGCCAACGGCCAGCTGTGGTTCAACCCGTTCAACACCGATGGCTTCCTCGGCGACCAGATCCTGGTCAACTGGCAGTACCGGCCAACGCTCAAGGTACGCGCGCGCAGCTACCGCTTCCGTATCCTCAACGGCTCGGTGTCGCGCTACTTCAAGTTCGCAGTGGTCCGGGAAATTGCCGGTAACAGCGGCGAGTTCAAAGGCCCCACCGGCTCCAACCTGTCGTATGCGCGGGTACCGTTCCACATGATCGCCAACGACGGCAACATCATGGAACACACCGTGCCGTTCGACGGCACCCTGGACCTCAACGGTGACGGCAACCTGCAGGACAACAACGGCATCCTGCCGCTGCAAGGCATCGCCGAGCGCTACGACATCATCATCAACTTCGCCAAACACGGCATCAAGGTCGGCGACAAGCTGTACCTGGTCAACCTGGAGGAACATCAGAGCGGCAAGGGCCCGGAGGGTGCCATTGCCCTGGCCGATGTGCTGTCGGAAAAATACAAGGCGGTGATCAAGCAGACCAGCAACGGGCCTGAGTGGGACAACGGCGACCCGGCAATCGGCAAGTTCATGCAGTTCGTGGTTCAGCCCTACAGCGGCCAGGACCTGAGCATGGACCCGGTTGCCTATGAACCGGCCAAACCGGGCAAGGCCGAAGGCCTGAAAATGCTGCCGCTGCCGATAGACCGTAATTCGGCCACCGACCAGGCCAAGCTCAAGGATGCCCGCCATCGCGAGTTCATCTTCGGCCGCTCGGACGGTACCGACACCCAACCCTGGACCATCAAGACCGATGGCGGCTTTGGCTACTCCATGGACCCACGTCGCATCAACGCGGCGCCACAGTTGGCCCAGCAGTCTACCGACGGCGGTTTCAGCGGCGACGGCACATTGGAAGTGTGGAAGATCATCAACGGCGGCAATGGCTGGAGCCACCCGGTGCATGTGCACTTCGAGGAAGGCGTGATCCTCAGTCGCGACGGCAAGGCCCCGCCGGAATGGGAAAAATGGGCGCGCAAGGACGTGTATCGCATCGGGCCGGATATCGATTCGTCGGAAGAAGTGGAGGTAGCCCTGCGCTTCCGCGAGTTTGCCGGTACCTACATGGAACATTGCCACAACACCCAGCATGAAGACTCGTCGATGCTGCTGCGCTGGGACCTGGAGCACCCAGGCCAGTTCCAGGTGATGCCGACCCCACTACCGGGTTGGGATGGCGTGGAGTACGTGGCTTCGGTTGGGCTGCCGACCTTCCGCACCGAAGACCATGATAACGACGACCCGACCAACAAACCGCCGGTTGCGGCCAACGACAGCGCGGCTACCACGGCCGGCAAGCAGATCACCTTGAACGTGCTGGCCAACGACACCGACCCGGAAAACAACCTGCCGTTGACCGTAGTCGGCCTCAGCCAGCCGGACTCCGGCCAGGGCACTACCAGTACCGACGGCAGCACGGTCACCTACGTCCCACCGGCCACGGTAACCACAGCGTTCACCGCCAGCTTCAACTACACGGCTCGTGACGCCAAGGGCGCCGAATCGGTGGCCCCGGCCACGGTCAGCATTGCGGTGAGCCCGGCAGCGGCGGTCGACCAGATCCAGGTCACCAGTGCCACGGTGCAGGTGCGCAGCGGCAACCGCTTTACCTGGGATATTTCGGGCACCACCACGGTGGCCACCGGCAACAGCATCACCGTGACTGCGGCAACCACCAGTGGCCCGCTACTGCTGGGTACGGCCACGCTGAGTACCACTACCAGCGGCGCCCGTTGGCGCTTGTCGACCACAACCACCGGCAGCGGCCCGGCCACACCGGCGACCGTGACCGTGAAATCGGCGCTGGGGCAGAGCGTGACGGCGCCGGTCAGCATCAGGTAACCGAAAAGCGGGGGCCGCTGTGCGGCCCATCGCTGGCAAGCCAGCTCCCACCTCGACCGCGTCGGCTCCAAGCCTTGTGCAGTACCTGTGGGAGCTGGCTTGCCGGCGATAGGGCTGCAGGGCAGCCCCAATACCGTTATCAACGAGGACCGCATCATGTCCGGTTCATGGCGTTTCCTGCTGGTGCTCTCGCTGTTCGCAGCCAGTATCCCGTTCTGGCCGTTGCAACCACAGCAACCCGTGGCCGAGGAAGCTGAAACTCCCTGGGGCGCCGATTACTTCCCCAACATCCCGCTGCTCACCCAGGACGGTGAGAAGGTGCATTTCTTCGACGACCTGATCAAGGACAAGGTGGTCGCCATCAACTTCATCTTCACCGGCTGCTCCGACTCCTGCCCGGTGGAAACCGCGCGCCTGCGCCAGGTGCAGAAAATCCTTGGTGACCGGGTCGGCACGGACATCTTCCTTTACTCCATCAGCATCGACCCCTACAACGACACCCCCGCCACCCTCAAGCGTTACGCCGAAAAGTTTGGTATCGGCCCCGGCTGGACGCTGCTCACCGGCGAGCCGGCCGATATCGAACAATTGCGCCGCAGCCTGGGTCTGTACATCGATGGCCTGGAAAACGGCCGCTCCAAGGACCACAACCTGAGCCTGATCATCGGCAACCAGGCCACCGGCCGCTGGATGAAGGCCTCGCCCTTCGAAAACCCGTACATTCTCGCCGACCGCCTGGGCAACAGCCTGCACAACTGGAAACAGGCCAGTGCCATGGCCAATGACTACGCCCAGGCTCCCGAGGTGCGCGCACCCAGCAGTGGCGAGCAACTCTTCCGTACCCGCTGCTCGTCCTGCCACACCCTGGGCAATGCCGAGCCAGGACAACCCGGCATCGGCCCCGACCTGCTCGGCGTGACCCGCCAGCGTGATGCCAACTGGCTGACCCGCTGGCTGAAGGAGCCCGACCAGATGCTGGCCCAGAAAGACCCCCTGGCCATGCTGCTGTACGAACAATATAACCGCGTGGCCATGCCCAACATGCGCCTGGGCGATACCGAAGTCAGCGCGCTGATGAGTTACATGGAGGAAGAAACTGCGCGCCTGCAGACGCCGCTGGCCGATAAGGGAAATCCTTAAAGGCAATTGGCCACCAGTCATTAGGCTGTCATCTTACTGTCGTATTTTTCGACCATCACCCAGGGTCGGGAACTATCAGCAGTGATTCGCCGTTCGCTTTCATCCGCCAGCCTTCTGCGGCTGCTGATCCTGATGCTCTGTGCAGCCACCCTGGCCTTTGTCTGGGGACTGCATGTTTCGCAGAAGGTTGCCGCCCGCCAGGACGCGCTGTCGGCCAAGGCCGCCGAGCACCTGAACCTGGCCAGTATCGTTGGCGAAAGCCTGCGCCAGTTGGTGGATCGCGCCCAGGCCGTGGGCCGGGTCGCCCAGGACGACATGAAGATGCTGAGCCAGGGCAGCGTCAGCCTGGCGCGCATGCTTGCCGAAGACCCGGTATTCAAGCGCATGAGCCTGTACGACCGGCAAGGCCGGCTGTTGTCGGCCAGCCATGCCGACGAGGCCGCCGAGCTACCCGAAGACTGGCTGCGCCAGCTGCAGCGGCACGTTGCCCGCTACGGTTTCAAACCGTTCCTGCCCAGCGTGCAGCCCCCCGGGCAAGCGACCACCGTGCCCAACCGGCACCTGCCCTTCCTGCTACCGCTGACCAACCTGCCGGGTCGCGAAATCGACAATATCCTGGTGGTGCAGCTGGACATCGGCTACCTGGCGGTGCTGCTGCAGCACATCGACCTGGGCGGCAGCGGGCTGGTGCGCCTGCTGCAGGATGACGGCCTGGAGCGGGTGCGCATCGATAGCAGCGGCGTGGTGGCCGGTGACGCACTGCTGCCCGGGCTGCCGGACAGCGGCAGTGAAGCAGGCATGCTGACCCAGTACGCGGCCGGCGCCCCCTACCAGAGCCTGTACCGGCGCCTGCCCGAGCGGGGTTTCAGCGTGGTGGTCAGCCAGCGTCAGGACGAAATCCTCGCGCCTTCGACGCTGGCCTATTCCCGGCAGTTCTGGTTGAACCTGAGCATGACCCTGATGATCCTCGCCAGCCTGCTGTGGACCTTGCGCCTGTTGCGCAAGCGCCAGGAGGCCTTCAGCGCGCTGGAACAGGCGCAGCAGGTCAACCAGCAGTTGATCGACCGCCTCGAGGACGAACATCGGCGCAGCAGCCATGCCGCGGCCACCGACCACCTCAGCGGCCTGCACAACCGCCGCCAGTTCGTCGAGGTGGCCGGCCAGGTGCTGACCCGGCAACGCGGCAAGCGCCGGCTGATGGCGATCCTGTTCATCGACATGGACCGCTTCAAGTCGATCAACGACTCGCTCGGGCACAAGATCGGCGACCTACTGCTGCAGGCCGTTGCCGGGCGTATCCAGCGCCTGCTGGAGCCCGGCGACGAGGCTTCGCGCTTTGGTGGCGACGAGTTCGTGGTGCTGCTGGCCGGCGAGCGCAGCGAGGAGCAGATCAATGCCTGGGTCCGCGTACTGGTGCAGAAGCTGTCGGCCACCTATGCGCTGGACGGCCAGGAGGTCAACACCAGCCCCAGCGTGGGCGTGAGTATCTGCCCGCGCGACGGCCAGGACATCGACAGCCTGATCCGCAGTGCCGATGCCGCGATGTACTCGGCCAAGCAGGCCGGGCGCGCGCAGTACCGTTTCTTCGACCCGTCGCTGAACCTGGCCGACATCCACGCCTTCACCCTCGAACAGGCCTTCGGCAGCGCCCTGGCCGAGCGCCAGTTCGTGCTGCACTACCAGCCACAGATCCGCCTCGACACCCAGCAGGTGCTGGGCTACGAAGCGCTGGTGCGCTGGGACCACCCCGAGTTCGGCCTGCTGTACCCGGACCGGTTCATTGACCTTGCCGAGCGCAGCGGCTTCATTGTCGAGCTGGGCTGGGAGGTGTTGCGCCTGGCCTGCGAGGCCCTGTCGGGTTGGGACGCCCAAGGCCGGAAGACGCGGCTGGCGGTCAATGTATCTGCGCTGCAGCTACGCCAGGCAGACTTCGCTGCACGGCTACTGAGCGAACTGCAGCAGTACGCCATCGCCCCGCAGCGGCTGGAGCTGGAAATCACCGAAACCACCATCCTCGACCCCGAAGGCACGGCGGTGGCGCACCTGCACACCCTTCGCGACGCCGGCCTGGGCATCAGCCTGGACGATTTCGGCCGCGGCTACGCCGGTTTTGCCCACCTGCATTCGCTGCCGCTGAGCAAGCTGAAGATCGACCGCTCGCTGATTGCGCCGCTGTCCAACAGCCACGACGACAGCCCGATCGTGTCGTCCACCATCATCCTTGCCAAACGCCTGGGCCTGGAAGTGGTGGCCGAAGGCGTGGAAACCCGCGAACAAGTGGTGTGCCTGAAGCTTGCCGGCTGCGATATCGCCCAGGGCTACCACTTCAGCCGGCCGCTGTCACCGGCGCAGCTGCGTGACTACCCGCTCTTCAACGGTGTCGAGGACAAGGCCTGCGTGTAATGGAGGCCCTGGCGAATCCGCCAGGATGAATCGATCATACCTGACGCGCCACGTCTGTAGGAGCGGCCTTGTGTCGCGATCGGGCCGCAAAGCGGCCCCAGCAGTATTCGCGTAAACACTAAAATCAGAGGGGCCGCTTCACGGCCCGATCGCGACACAAGGCCGCTCCTACAGGGACCGAGCATGTATTAGGAACCCATTTCGGTTTATCGTGTGCCCATCATCCACTTGCACCCGCACCATGACCGACATCGAGCGCTACCTCCGCGCCGCCACCCGTGACAACACCCGGCGCAGCTACCAGGCCGCCATCGAGCATTTCGAAACCCACTGGGGCGGTTTTCTCCCGGCCACGGCCGAGAGCATCGCCCGCTACCTGGCCGACCACGCCGACCAACATGCCGTCAGCACCCTGCGCCAGCGCCTGGCGGCGCTCAGCCAATGGCACGTCGCCCAAGGTTTCCCCGACCCGACCAAGGCGCCGCTGGTGCGCCAGGTGCTGCGCGGCATCCGCACCTTGCACCCGACACCGCCCAGGCAGGCGGCGCCGCTGTTGCTGCAGCACCTGCAAAGCGCAGTGCAATGCTTCGAAGAAGAAGCCCGTCAGGCCCGCGAACAGCATGACCTGGCCTCCCTGCGCCGGGCGCGTCGCGACGCTGCGCTGCTATTGCTGGGCTTCTGGCGCGGTTTTCGGGGTGATGAACTGGCTCGCCTGCGCGTGGAGCACATCCAGGCCGAGGCCGGCGTCGGCATCACCCTGTTCCTGCCACGCAGCAAGGGCGACCGCGAAGCCCTGGGCGTACAGCATCGCACCCCGGCCCACAAGGCCTTGTGCCCGGTCACGGCCTACCTGCAATGGCTGGAAGTCGCCGGCATCGCCCATGGGCCGGTGTTCCGCAAGCTCGACCGCTGGGGCAACCTCGGCGACACCGCGCTCAACAGCAACAGCCTGGTCGGCCTGCTGCGGCGCATGCTGGAGCGCGCCGGGGTACCGGCGGCGCTGTATACCGGCCACTCGCTGCGCCGTGGCTTTGCCACCTGGGCCACGGCCAACGGTTGGGAGTTGAAGGCGCTGATGAGCTATGTGGGCTGGAAAGACGCAAAGTCGGCGTTGCGATACATCGACGCAGCGCAGCGCTTTGGCGAACTGGCCGTGCTACCGGCCAGCCAGGCGCAAAAGCTTATTCCTTGAAGGTGTGACGGGCGATGCCGCCAATTTCCGGGTTGATGGCATACAGGTCACCAGCGTCGGGGTAATGGTGCAAGTCTTCAGCACTCATGCCCAAGCGCGCGGTGCTGATGAACAAGGTATTCATCCCCTCCCCACCGAAGCAGCAACTGGTGGGGCACGGCACTGGCATCAGCACCTGGTCGGTGAGGTGGCCATGGCGGTCATAGCGTAACAGGCAACTGCCATGGTACTGGCACACCCACAGGCCGCCGTCACGGTCCAGCGCAAGGCCGTCCGGCCGCCCCAGTTCGGCAGGGGTTTCGGCAAACAGAGTGACCGCGCCAAGCCGGCCTTCGGCCAGGTAACTGGCGCGGTAGATCGAGCGCGCCGCCGAGTCCACGAAGTACACCGTATGGCCGTCCCGCGACCAGGCCAGGCCGGTGGGCAACGCCATGTCGTCGTGGATCACCTGATCATTCAACTGCCCGTCAAAGCGGAACAGTGCCCCGGTGTTGCCGCTCAGGGCATCGTCCATCAGCCCGGTCACGAATCGGCCCTGCGGGTCGCAGGCGCCGTCGTTGAAACGGTAGGTCGACCGCGGGTGAACCGACACCGAATGCCGGCGCACCTTGCGCAGCGACACGTCGAAGATGGCCACGCTGGCGTCTTCGGTGAAAATCAGGTTGCCCTGGTCGGTCAGCGCCAGCGCACCAATGCGTGCCGCGGATTCGTACAGGCACTCGGCCTGGCCATCAGGCGTCAGGCGGTTGATTCGCCCGCCGGAGATATCGACAAAGTACAACGCGCCGCTGCCTTCATCCCAGACCAGGCTTTCGCCCAGGTCGGCGCGGGTGCTGGCGACGTTGACTGGCACGTAGCGGCATGCCTTGAGGCGGTTGCGCAACTCGCCCACCTCCGCCAGCGTCATGGAACAGGCCAGTCCCAGGCCCTGTGCGGCATCGGTAAAGACCGCAACGTTATCGTGGAAAGGCTCTGTGACGGGCATTTGCTGGCTACCTTCGATTCTCCTTTCTACGATAACAACAAAAAAATCAATGACCAAGCGCGGGGTTCGGCAGACTGCAGCGGTCGATCAAGTTCGCGTTGCGCAGCGCCACAGCCGCCCGATATCACAAGCCCGCGCCCGCAGCAGCTCAGCAGCATTGGCACAAGCCTGCTCCAGGCTCATCGGCCCGCTGGCCAAGGCAAAGGCAGCGTCGACGCCATGGGCATACAGCTGCTGGTAGCCTTCACCCAAGGTGCCGGCCAGCACCACCACCGGCACCCCATGGCGCTTGGCAACCCGAGCCACCCCCATCGGCGTCTTGCCACGCAAGGTCTGGGCGTCGAAGCGCCCTTCGCCGGTCACTACCAGGTCTGCACCTTGCACCATGGCATCCAGGCCGGCCAGTTCGGCCACCACTTCCACCCCAGGGCGGAACTGCGCGCCCATGAAGGCCCGGGCTGCGAACCCCATGCCACCAGCAGCGCCACAGCCTGGGTAGTCCCGCACATCCTCACCCAGCAGTTGCGCACAATGGTCGGCAAAATGCCCCAGGGCCTGGTCCAGCGCCTGCACCTGCTGTGGGTTGGCGCCCTTCTGCGGGCCGAAGATTGCCGATGCGCCGTTGGCGCCACACAGCGGGTTGTCGACGTCTGCCGCGACTTCGAACTGCACCTCGGCCAGGCGCGGGTCGAGGCCGCTGGCATCGATGCGGGCCAGCTTGGCCAAGGCCAGGCCGCCCTGTTCCAGTGCTTGCCCGTCGGCGTCCAGCAGGCGCAGGCCCAGCGCCCGCAACATGCCGCTACCCGCGTCGTTGGTGGCACTGCCACCGATAGCCAGCACTACCCTTTGCGCGCCCGCGGCCAGGGCGGCGGCAATCAGCTCGCCGGTACCCCAGGTGCTGCTGCGGCAGGCATCGCGGCGGCCAGTGGGCACCAGTTGCAGGCCACTGGCCTGGGCCATTTCGATGATCGCCGTGCGGCTTTGCGGCAGCCAGCCCCAGCCCGCCTCCACGCTTTGCCCCAACGGCCCGCGTACCGTCTGACGACGCAGCTCGCCGTGGCTGGCGGCAAGAATCGCATCCATGGTGCCTTCGCCACCGTCGGCCATCGGGCACTCGACCAGCTCGGCCTCCGGCCAGGCCTCGGCCAGGCCCGCCGCGATGGCGCGAGCGACACCGGCGGCGTCGAGGCTGTCCTTGAACGAGTCGGGGGCAATGACGATCTTCATGGGGTTTCTCCTGTCCTGATGAGCGGCATGCTGACAGGTGGCTGCAAAGGTGGCCTCGGTCAAATGCACAAAATGCCGGGCGGGTTGTTTGGGCAGATGCCTTTCACCTGCCCCGGCCCTATCGCCGGCAAGCCAGCTCCCACAGGTTCAACACAGGCCTGAGAGCAGCATGCATCCAGTGGGAGCTGGCTTGCCGGCGATAGGGCCGGGGCAGGCGGCCCTTCAGTCGGCAGGCAGCAGCTGCAACCCCAGGTACAGGCTAAGCATCCCTTCCATGCGCAGCGGGTCGACCTCGCCCAGCTCGGCAATCCGCTCCAGGCGGTAGCGCAAGCTGTTGCGGTGGATGCCCAGGGCATCGGCACAGGCCTGGCTCTGGCCGTCATGGGCACACCAGGCGCGCAGGGTGGTGAGCAATTGCCCGCTGCTGTCCTTGCTGCGAATACGTTGCAACGGCTCCAGCAATTCATCCAGCGCATCATCGTTGCGATGCCGCCACAACAATGCCGGCAACCGGTAGCGCTGCAGGCTGAGCAAGCGCTCGCCGGGCAGTACCTCGCGCCCATAGGCCAACAGATCGCGCACCCGGCGATAACCCCGGCGCAGTTGCTCCAGGCTTTGCGCGACACTGCCCAGGGCCAGCCGCTCCACGTCCCAGCCATGGCGCTGCAGGCGTTCCAGCAGGCGAGGTTCGTCCAGCGCCACACCTGCCGGGCGACACCACAACAACGACTGGCGGGCCGGGCTTACGCACCAACTGTCCGGGTAGCGGCTCATCAACCATGCCGCCAGGGTTTCGGCGGCTGGCCCCGAGGCCAGCTCGAACAGGCACGGTACCCGCGGCAGCTGGGGCTTGAGGCCCAGTTGCCGGGCCTCGTCGAGCAACCGGGGGGAATCGCCGCTGCCGCCCAGCAGCAGGGCCAGCAAATCGTCACAGCGCTGCCGTCGCCATTGCTGGTCGGCCTGCAAATGGCGCTGGGCCAGCAGCATTTCGGCGGTCATGCGCACCAGCTCGCCATAGGTGCGCACTTGTTGCGGGTCACCGGTCAAGCCGAGTACGCCCATCAATCGGCCATCCAGCATCAGCGGCAGGTTCACCCCAGGCTGCACGCCCTTGAGGCACTTGGCAGCGTCCGTATCCAGTTCGACGATGCGGCCGTTGGCCAGCACCAGTTGCGCACCCTCGTGGCGGGTGTTGATACGCTCAGGTTCGCCACTGCCGAGGATCAACCCCTGGCTGTCCATGACATTGACGTTGCATGGCAGAATGGCCATCGCGCGGTCAACGATATCCTGCGCCAGGTCATGGTCGAGTTCGAACATTGAGCGGTCCTTTGGGTGTCAGGGATTTGGGCTCGGGCACAGCAGCCCGGTGCAAGTGCTGTGCAAAAGCACAAAGACAGGCACGCCGCAGTCCCCGAGACTCGTCAGGGCGAGCGCCGGAACAGGCGACGCGGCGACAACCATAACAACAGAGAACCCGATCATGGCATACAGCCCCGCCCCTGACCAAGGCACGGACACCACCCGCAACGCGCTGTACCGGCGCATCACCCTGCGGCTGATTCCGTTCATTTTCATCTGCTACCTGTTCAACTACCTGGACCGCGTCAACGTCGGCTTTGCCAAGCTGCAGATGCTCGACGCCCTGAAGTTCAGCGAAACGGTGTACGGCCTTGGTGCCGGCATCTTCTTCATCGGCTATGTGCTCTGCGGCCTGCCGAGCAACCTGGCGCTCAACCGCTTCGGCCCGCGGCGCTGGATCGCGCTGATGATGATCGCCTGGGGCAGCCTCTCCACCTGCCTGCTGTTCGTCACCACGCCCACCGAGTTCTACGCCTTGCGCCTGTTGACCGGCGCCGCCGAAGCCGGCTTCTTCCCGGGCGTGGTGCTGTACCTTTCGCGCTGGTTCCCGGCGGCCCGCCGCGGCCGCATCATGGCGCTGTTCATGTCGGCGATCCCGGTATCGGGCCTGCTCGGCGGGCCGTTCTCCGGCTGGATCCTCCAACACTTCGCCGCCGGCCAGCACGGCCTGGCCGGCTGGCAATGGATGTTCCTGATCCAGGGCCTGCCGACTGTTGCCCTGGGTGTACTGGCGGTGTTCCTGCTCAGTGACGGCTACCAGAAAGCCGCCTGGCTGAGCCCGGCCGAACGTCAGCTGATCGCCGCCGACCTGGACGCCGATGCCGCCAGCAAGCCGAGCACCACCGGCGACGGCGTGCTCGCCGTGCTGACCAACCCGCTGATCTGGACCTTCGGCTTTGTCTACTTCTGCATCCAGAGCGGTGTGTATGCGATCAACTTCTGGCTGCCGTCGATCATCAAGAACATGGGCTTCGACAACCCGCTGCTGATCGGCTGGCTCAGCGCCATCCCGTACCTGCTGGCCGGCGTGTTCATGATCCTCTGCGGGCGTTCGGCCGACCTGCGCAACGAGCGCCGCTGGCATCTTGTGGTGCCGATGCTGATGGGCGCCATCGGCCTGCTGATCGCGGTGAACTTCGCCGGCAACCCGGCCATCGCCATCCTCGGCCTGTCGATCGCCACCATGGGCGCGCTCACCGGCCTGCCGATGTTCTGGCCGATGCCCACGGCGCTGCTCAGCGCCGGCGCGGCTGTCGCGGGCCTGGCGATCATCAACTCGGTGGGCCAGATGGCCGGCTTCCTCAGCCCGTACCTGGTCGGTTTCATCAAGGACCAGACCGGCTCGACCGATGCTGCGCTATATTCGCTGGCGGCGTTGATCGTGCTGGGTAGCCTGGTGGCCTTGCGGGTTACCCGGGCTGGTGCGCTGAGTACTGCAAGCGCCAGTTGAACCCATTCGCGGGCTCGCCCGCTCCCACAGGATCACCACAAGCTCGAACGCTGTGGTATCCCTGTGGGAGCGGGCAAGCCCGCGAAGAGGCCAGCCCAGGCCACATAAAATCCACACCCTCCACCGATCGTCAGCTCAACGCATCCCCTCCCCAGCCCAGGCGTCAAATGGTTCCAAAGGTCCCTTTGGAGAACCCCCATGACCCAGCACGCCGTAGCTCGCCTGGC
Organism: Pseudomonas sp. s4; assembly: GCF_046764235.1. Taxonomy (NCBI): domain Bacteria; kingdom Pseudomonadati; phylum Pseudomonadota; class Gammaproteobacteria; order Pseudomonadales; family Pseudomonadaceae; genus Pseudomonas; species Pseudomonas sp. s4. The sequence continues at coordinate 3,180,172 of NZ_CP177209.1, forward strand.
CCAACTCGACGAACACCGCCCCCTGCGCGTCCAGGCCGGCAGCGAGGAGATCATCCTCATCCGCCAGGGCGACCAGGTGCACGCCTACCAGGGCAACTGCCCCCACGAAGGCGCGCCACTCAATGAAGGCGTGGTGTGCGGCGGCCTGCTGGTGTGCCCCTGGCACAAGGCCGCGTTCGCCGTGGACGAGGGCGCGGTCTGCGAGCCGCCGGCCCTGGCCGACCTGCGTCGCTACAAAACCTGGCTCAAGGGCGACGAGGTCTGGGTCGACGACCAACCCCTGCCCAGAACCGAGCCGCCCCGCCACAGCGACGCCCGCTGTTTCGTGGTAGTCGGCGCTGGTGCCGCGGGCAGTGCCGCAGTGTCCACCCTGTTGGCCCATGGCTTTGCCGGCCGCCTGGTCTGGATCGATCAGGAGCGCCAACCAGCCTACGATCGTACTTCCCTGAGCAAATTCGTGATCGCCGGGCAGATGCCGCCCGATGAAGTGCCGGCCCTGCTCGAGCCCGACGCCCTGCGCAAGGGCCAGCTGGAGCGCAAGCATGGCAAGGTGCGCACACTGAACACCCAGAAACGCCAGGTCATCCTGGCCGACGGCCAGCAGATCGACTATGACGCCTGCCTGCTGGCCACCGGCGGCAAGGCGCTGCGGCCCGATATCCCGGGCGTCGACCTGCCTGGGGTATTTACCCTGCGTTCACGGGAGGATGCCGCGCACCTGCTGGATGCTGCCGAGCCCGGCCAGCCGGCAGTGATCGTCGGCGATGGCTTCATCGGCCTGGAAGCCGCGTCGGCCTTGCGCAAGTACGGCGTGCAGGTGCACCTGATCACCCGCCATGAGGTCCCCCTGGCCCGGCAACTGGGCGAGCGCATTGGCCGTAGCATCCGCGAGTTGCACGAACGCAAGGGGGTCACCTTCCACGGCCCTACCGAGGTCGTGCGGATCGAGGGCCAGGGCAAGGTCGAGGCCGTGCTGCTGGCCAACGGTGAGCGGCTACAGACGCCATTGGTGCTGCTGGGTACCGGGGTAAGACCTGCGACCGCGTTCATTCAGGGCGTGCTGCTGACCGAGGACAAGTCGGTGCAAGTGGACGCTGAAATGCGCGCTGCAGATGGCCTGTGGGCCGCGGGGGATATCGCCACCTTCCCCCTCAGCGGGCGCCCGGTGCGTATCGAACACTGGCGGCTGGCCCAGCAACATGGGGTGATCGCCGCGGCCAACATGCTCGGCGAGCAGCGCCGCTACGCCGACGTACCGTTCTTCTGGACCTACCAGCACGGCCGCACCTACGAAGTACTGGGCCACGCGCGGGACTGGAACCGTATCGAGTTCGTCGGCGAGCCGGAAAAAGGCGACTTCATTGCCTTGCAATGCGTGGATGAGCGGGTCGAGGCAGTTATCGCCAAGGGCTATTCCGATGCCATGGCGACGCTGTCGCAACGCCTGAAGCGCCCGTTGACCTTGCAGGAGGCCTTGGCGCTGATCGGCTGAAGCTGCCTTTCATTGCGCCCCGGTTGTGTGTAAAACGGGTAGATCTGCCGACTGCACAAGGACCCAAGCGCATGATCTACCGCCCCCTCGGCCACAGTGGCCTGCAGGTTTCCGCCCTTACCCTGGGCAGCATGATGTTCGGCGAGCAAACCAGCACCGAAGACGCCCTGCGCATCATCGACAAGGCCTGGGACCAGGGCATCAACTTCATCGACACCGCAGACGTTTACAACGCCGGGCGTGCGGAGGAAATCGTCGGCGAAGCGGTGGCCCGTCATCGCCATGACTGGATCGTGGCCAGCAAGGTCGGCTTTGGCCCGGCCGATGGCCTTCCCAACCGCAGCGGCCTGTCGCGCAAGCACATCTTCAATGCCCTCGATGCCACGCTGACGCGCATGGACATGGACTACCTGGACATCTACTACCTGCACCGCGAAGACCACAAGGTGCCGCTGGAGGAAACCGTGCAGGCCATCGGCGACCTGCTGCGCCAAGGCAAGATCCGCTACTGGGGCGTGTCCAACTTCCGCGGCTGGCGCATCGCCGAGGCCTGCCACATTGCTGAGCGCCTGGGCGTGCCCAGGCCGGTGGTGAGCCAGCCGCTGTACAACATCGTCAATCGCCAGGCCGAACCGGAGCAGCTCACCGCTGCGGCCGCCCATGGTCTGGGCGTGGTGCCATTCAGCCCGCTCGCGCGGGGCGTGCTCAGCGGCAAGTATGCGCCGGGGGCGGTACCGGATGCCGGTAGCCGTGCCGGGCGCCAGGACAAGCGCATCATGGAGGTGGAATGGCGGCAGGAGTCGTTGGCCATTGCCCGGCAGATCCAGGCCTATGTGCAAGCCAAGGGCGTGGGTATCGTCGAATTCGCGATTGCCTGGGTACTGAACAATCGGCTGGTCAGTTCGGCGATTGTCGGGCCGCGGACCGAAGAACAGTGGGATACCTATGGCGGGGCGCTGGCGGTGAAGATTACCGCGGAGGATGAAGCGTTCATTGATTCGCTGGTCACGCCGGGGCATGCCTCGACGCCGGGGTTCAATGATGTGGCGCATTATGTGAGTGGGCGGTTGGCCCGTAGCTGATCGCTCTCCTGTTCTGGCCTCTTCGCGGGTAAACCCGCTCCAACAGGATTGCCCATGACTCCAGGGCCTGTGCAACCGCTGTGGGAGCGGGTTCACCCGCGAAGAGGCCGGTAGCTTTAACCCAGCTGCGCCAGGGCCTGCGCGGCATAGGCATGCGAACGCTGCCGCGCCAGCGGGTCGTGGATGCGGCAGTCGATCATCAGTTCATCCGCACCGGTCTGCTCGATCAGCGTGCGCAACCCTTCCCTTACCCGGTCCGGCCCGCCGGCCACGGTGCAGGCCATCACCTGCTCAAGTACCTCGCGTTCATGGTCCGGCAGGCTCTCGACATAGCCCTCCTGCGGCTTGGGCAACAGGCCGACGCGCCCGACGTGCAAGTCCAGCATCCACTTGCGATGGGAGCTGGCCAGATAATCCGCCTCGGCATCGCTGTCGGCGGCGAACAGGTTCATGCCCACCATCACATACGGCTTGGCCAGTTGTGCCGAAGGCTGGAAGTTGGCCCGGTAATGGGCAATGGCCTGCAGCAGGTAGCGCGGGGCAAAGTGCGAGGCGAAGGCATAGGGCAGGCCCAGTTTCGCTGCCAGGTCGGCGCCGAACAGGCTGGAGCCGAGGATCCACACCGGGATGTCATGCTTGCCCGGCACGCCGCGCACGCGGCGCTGGCCGTTGTCGGCCAGGTAGTCACGCAGCTCGGCGATGTCCTGGCTGAAGTCGCGCTCTGGCGCAGCACCACGCAAGGCGCGCACGGTAGGCCCGGAACTGCCCGGCGCACGGCCGAGGCCCAGATCGATGCGGCCAGGGTGCAGGGTGTCGAGCGTACCGAACTGCTCGGCCACCACCAGCGGCGCGTGGTTGGGCAGCATGATGCCACCGGCGCCGACGCGGATATGCCGGGTGGCGTTGGCGATTTCGTTGATGACCAGTGACGTGGCGGCCGAGCCGATGCCCGGCATGTCGTGGTGCTCGGCGATCCAGTAGCGGCTGTAGTGCTGTTGCTCGACATGGCGCGCCAGTTGGCGGGACTCTTCGATCGCGTCGGCGAAGGTCTTGCCTTCGCCGATCATGACCAGGTCCAGTACGGACAGTGCAGTCATGGGGTCTCCACAGGGATTATCAGTGACTGCCAGTTTCCCTGCTGCGCAGCCAGTGATAAACCCGGTTTCAGGCCCGGCATAGGGGCCTGCCATTCCCCAATCAGTCCTCCCAGGGCACGCCCGGTTCCCAGCTGGCTACCAGCAGGTCGATGAAGCCGCGTACCCGTGGCGACAGGTGGCGCTTGCTTGGGTAGACGATGCGAATCGGGTCCGCTGGCGGCCGATAGGCTTGCAGCACCTCCACCAGGGTGCCGGCGCGCAGGTCGTCGCCGGTGATGTAGGTGGGCAGGTGAATCAGCCCGAAACCCGCCCGGGCGCCGGCGAGCATCGCCTCGGAGCTGTCGATGTTCAGCCGCCCGGGGTCTTCGCACAGGTGCAGCCCCGCTTCGGTATGAAAGCGCCACGGCATGACCTTTTCGCCGGCCAGGAAGGCGATCTTGTCATGGCCGTAGAGGTCGCCGGGCACCTGTGGTACGCCGCGTGCGTCCAGGTATGCGGGCGAGGCGCAGGTGACGAACTGCTGCCAGGCCACCGTACGGGTCAAGAGTTGCGAGTCTTCCTTCGGCACACCGATACGCACCGCAACGTCGATACCCTCCTCGACCAGGTCGACGAAACGGTCGGTGAAGCGTATATCCGCGCGCAGCTCGGGCCACTGCTTCAGGTAGCGGTCGAGAATCGGCAGCACATGGCGCTGACCGAACGACAGGGGTGCTGTCAGGCGCAGGGTGCCGGTGGGCTTGCCACGGCGCTGGGCCATAGTGCTTTCCACCTCGTCCAGGTCATCCAGAATCTGCCGCCAGCGTTCATAGGCCACCAGGCCCTCGTCGGTCAGGCTCAGCTTGCGCGTGGTGCGGTTGAGCAAGCGCACGGCCATGCGCGCCTCCAGGCGAGCGATGCTCTTGCCCACCGCCGAGCGCGTCAGGCCCAAGGTGGCGGCGGCGGCGGTAAAACTGCCAGCCTTCGCGGCGCTGACGAAGGCGGTGATGTCGCCGAAGCGGTTGGGTTCCATGGGTGGTTCCTGAGTCTGGTGCGGCTGGTTTAGATAGGTATGGATTTGTGAAATGCAAGCAGGACTGTCGAGAGCGATCAAGCGAAGACCTTGATCACCACTAAATGCACCGGATAGAACAGGTAACCCCAACGCCCCACCGCAGGCACCCGCCAACCCTCCTGACGCAGCAACGACCACCCGAGCGGAATCGCCAAGGCCGCGGCCATCAGCGTCAGCACGGTAAACGGCGCCAACAGATGCTCCTGCAACCAGCTGTTGGTCAGGTTCCCCCCCATGGCCAACAGGCAGGGCAACAACCAGGCCCCCCCTTCCTTGCGCCGGGCCATCAACCAGGCGCCCGGCAGCATTACCCCGGGCAGCCCGTACATCAGCTGTTCGCTGAACAGCCACCCTGCAAGCAGACCGGCAAAGCCAAGCACGCGCGCCGAAATCAACGGATGATGCACACCCCAGGCAACCAGCAACCCCAACACCAGGGTCGGCATCACACTGAACGTTGACGAACCACTGTCCAGCCAACGGTACGCAGGTTCCGACAGCACCGCGAACACCAGCATCAGCCCCAGATAACGCAGGTTGCCGCGGGTATAGAGCGCACCGCACCTGGTGCGCGCCACATTCACCGCAATCGCCAGGCAAAACAGTGGAAACGCCAACCGGCCAACCACGAACAGGCCATCGGCAGCAGGCCACAGGAAACGCAGGTGGTCGGCGACCATGGTCAGCATCGCCGTCCACTTGACCAGGTCCAGCCCGGCTGAACGCACGCCTCAGCGCCCGCGCTCGACTGTGGCAGGCCCCAGGTAGCGATCGGTCCAGGCGGCCAGCGGCAAAGGTGGCTGCTGCTCGACGATCCGTCGCCAGATCAGCACCAGGTCGTCGCCATTGAACGCCGCCCCTGGCCCGGCACCCTCCCACAGCGACGGCACATCGGCAATCCAGTGCCCCTGGCTGTCTCGGTGGGCCATGTTGAAGCGGAACGTGTAGTTACCCGGGATACCCATGCGCAGGTCGCTGACCACCAGCGCATCGCCGATCTGGTCGTAGCGCAGCCAGTCGTCGGTGAACCAGCGCAGGCGCTGGTGCAACGGGTGCCCGGCCAGCGCTTGCGCCAGTTGAAGATTACGCGGCAAACGTTGCATTTCTGGCGGGTGCTGGTCGAACCCGCTGCTGATGCCCTCGTAGTAATCGCCATCCGGGGTCTTGGCCAGCACCCGCCAGACCAGGCTGTTGAACGCTATCGGCACGGCACGCACCTGGCTGACGGCGATGCCTTGACGGTCGAGGGCAGCCTGGAACCGCTGCTCGGCCGCCATGCGTCCGGCCAGGCCGAACCCCAGGTAGGCTGCGCTGAAGAGCAAGGCCAAGGTAATTATCTGCACCGCCTTGCTTGTCAGCCCCTTGATGCTTGCGTAGATCACCGCGGCCAGCAGCGGCACGGTGTAGACCGGGTCGATGATGAACACCGCCGCCCAGCTTTCCGGGGTGGCCTGCAAGGGCCAGAACAACTGCGTGCCGTAGACCGTGAAGGCGTCGAGCAACGGGTGGGTGACCAGCACCAGCCAGAACGCCAGGAACAGCCTGGGCAAGGTATAACCTTTGCCTGGCCAGCATTTGTTGACCAGCCAGGCCAGCAGCAAGGCCAGCCCGGTGAGCACGAACAAGGAATGAGAAAAGCCGCGGTGGTAGGTCATCTGCGACACCGGGTCGGCGTAGCGGATGATCACGTCCAGGTCGGGAAGCGTGCCCAGCGCCGCACCATACAACAGTGAGCGGCGGCCCTGGATGCGGCCGAGCACGGTACCTTGCAAGGCCGCGCCGAGTACGGCCTGGGTGATGGAGTCCAAGGGTGGCATTCCTGAAAGGGAGGTTTCCGGAAGCTAACTTCATCCGGGCCCAATGCGCAATTCCTCTTGAAGGTGCATCTGTAACGGGCTGCCTGCACTGGCCTCATCGCCGGCAAGCCAGCTCCCACCCCGACCGCGTTGAGCTCAAGGTATGCGCTATCCCTGTGGGAGCTGGCTTGCCGGCGATGAGGTCAGTGCAGGCAACATAAGACAGCTGCTCCCACCGGGTTTGCACATGCCTCTATGGATGATTCAGAACAACTGCCAGGTGTACACCAGCGTCAAGCGGTTCTCGTCGATGTCGCTGCGGTAGTTGGACCGGGCCATGGCATTGCGCACCCGGATCCCCAGCCCCTTCAGCACACCGCCCTGCACCGCATAACCGATGTCCAGGTCGCGCTCGCGGTCGCGCCCTTCGTAACCCAGCCCGGTATCGACATTGTTACCGGTTATGTAGCGCACGGTCGCGGTCAGCCCCGGCACGCCCATAGCCGCGAAGTTGTAGTCGTAGCGCACCTGGTACGAGCGTTCGTCGGTGTAGGCGAACTCATAGGTCGGTACTTCGTTACCCAGCGGCGAGATGTTGGCGAACACCCGTGGGAACGGGCTGTCGCCATAAATGCCCTGGTAACCGGCATGGAAGCTGTGCCCGCCATGCCGGGCAGTGAACATCGAGAAGAACGCCTGGTTGTCGATGTTGCCGAGCAACGCATCGCCGTCCTCGCGTGCGGTGAAATACCCCAGGTTGGCACTGAGCACCCAGTTGCCCAGGGGCTTGCTGTGCTTGAGGCCGACAAAGCCCTGTTCGTAAATGTCCTCAAGCTGCCCATACCACAGGCTGACGCTGCTCTGGTTGGCATTGAACGCATAGTCACCGCCCAGGTAGTTGAAGGCGTCGCTTTCTACCTGGCGGATCGGCACATGGCCGAGCATGGCGTTCATCTTGCCGTCGCCGCCTTCGTTGCGCAGGTGGGTGCTTTTCAGGTGCCCGGCCTGCACGGTCAGGCCGTCGATTTCCGCCGAGCTCAGGCTGGCGCCCTGGTAGGTCGGTGGCAACAGGCGGATGTCGCTAAAGGTCAGCACCGGCAGGTTGGGTTGCAGTTCGCCGACGCGCAATTCGGTTTTGGACAGCCGGGCCTTGAAGGTGGGCGCCAGGCGGCTGTATTCGTCGGCGGCGCGGCCGTCGCCGTGCACCGGCAGCAACCCGGTATTGGTGCGGTCTGGGCTGCTGTCGAGCTTGATGCCCAGCAGGCCCAGGGCATCAATGCCAAAGCCGACCGTGCCCGGGGTGTAGCCCGACTTGAAGTCGAGGATGAAGCCCTGGGCCCACTCCTCGGCCTTGGATTGCCGGTTTGCCCCGACGATGTCGGAGAAGTCGCGGCTGAAGTAGTAGTTACGGGCACTCAGGGTGGCCTTCGAATCTTCGAAGAAGCCGCCTTCGGCGGCCAGCAACGGTTGGCTGAGCAAAGTCAGGCCCAGGGCGACGCAAGGGGTGTGGTTCATTCCGAAGCTCTCTTGATCTTGTTTTTATGGGTAAAGCGTTGGAAGCACGGCGGTTCATGGGGTACGGCGCAGCACCTCCCGGGCACGTGGCTGGCGCAGCCTGAGCAACCCATGGCTCAGCAGGCCGAACAGCAAGCCCCAGAACGCTGCCGACAGGCCCAGGAAGGCCACCCCCGAAGCGGTGACCAGGAAGGTGAACAGCCCGGCATCGCGCTCGGTTGGTTCCGCCAGGCTGCGGGCCAGGGCTTCGCTGATGGCGCCATACAGGGCCAGCCCGGCCAGGGCGGCGATCAGGGCGGCGGGGAATGCTGCAAACAGCGACATCAGCGTGGCCCCGGCGATCCCCAGCAGCAGGTACAGCGCACTGCCAGCCACCGCCGCGACATAGCGCCGCCGTGGGTTTTCATGGGCTTCATGGCCAGTGCACAGGCTGGCAGTGACCGCCGCCAGGTTCAGCCCGTGGCAACCGAACGGCGCCAGCGCGGCACCGGCCAGCGCGCTGGCACTAATGATCGGGCTGGCCGGCGTGGGGTAGCCGGCGTTGCGCAGTACTGCCATGCCCGGCATGAACTGCCCGGTAAGGGCCACCAGCACCAGCGGCAGTGCCAGGCTGAATACCGCTGCCAGGCTGAACTGCGGGGTGACCCACTGCGGCGACGCCAGCTCCAGCACCAATGCCTCGCTGCGAAACGCACCGCTGGCCACGGTCACCAGCGTGCCCACGCACAGCACCGCCGCCACGGCGTAGCGCGGCTGCACCCGGCGCATCAGCACGTAGGTGACGAACATCGCCAGTACCAGCAGCGGTTGCACCGGCAAGGCGCGGAACACCTCGATGCCGAAGCTGAACAGGATGCCGGCCTGCATGCCGGCGGCGATGGAGCCCGGCAGGCGCGCGATGATGCGGTCGAAGGCCCCGCTGATGCCGATCAGCAGCAGGAACAGGTTGGCTACAAGGTAGGCGCCAACGGCCTGTTCCAGGCCCAGTTGCGGCAAGGCGGTGACCAGCAGCGCCGAGCCAGGGATCGACCAGGCGATCACCACCGGCACCCGGTAGCGCAGGCTGAGCAGCGCGCCGAGTACGGCACTGCCCATGGACACTGCCCAGACCCAGGAGGACAGTTGCCGATGGGACAGGCCGGCAGCTTCTGCGGCGTGGAAGATGATCACCAAGGGGCCTGCGTAGGAGATCATCGTGGCGATGCAGCCGGCGACGATGGCGGACAGTGAACTGTCCTTGATCAGGGTTTTCATGGCACCTCTCGCATCGGTGATGTATGGCAAGGGCTGCGCCCTTGATCGCCGGCAAGCCAGCTCCCACAGGGATCCCACTGGTTTCAGCCCTGTGGTGATCCTGTGGGAGCTGGCTTGCCGGCGATAAGGCCTCAGGCCTCTTGCAAAGCCCGCGGCCGCCCACTGCGCTGCTCATTGGCACCGCCCCGGGCCTGCTGCAACTGGAAGTCGAATTTCAACTCGGCATGTCGCCCCGCCTCGCCCTCGACGAACACCACCTCGCCCACCAGCCCATCCCGCGTGGCATAGGCAAAGTCATCCCACAGGTACTTGTCTCCGGCCAGGTTGATCTGCGTGGTCAGGTGTCGGTACCCCGGTGCCGAGATAAAGAAGTGCACATGCGCCGGACGCTGGCCGTGACGGCCGAGCAGGTCCAGGCACTCCTGGGTCGGCCCCTGTGGATCGCAGCCATACCCGGACGGCACGATGGAGCGCGCGCGGTAGCGGCCTTCGCCATCGGTGATGATGCGTCGGCGCAGGTTGTACTCGGACTGGCTCTGGTCGAAGAACGAATAGGTGCCACGGGTATTGGCATGCCACAGGTCGACCGTGGCCCCAGGCAACGGCCGCCCTTGTGGGTCGAGCACCTGGCCCTCGAGGTACATCGGCGTGGCCACGCCCTCCTCGCTACCGTCATCCATGCGTACTTCACCTTCGGCGATCGGCGCGCCGGCCACGTACAGCGGGCCTTCGATGGTGCGTGGAGTGCCGCCGACAAGGCCTGCTTGCTGGTCCTTGGCATCCTGCAGCAGGTCGAGGAAGTGCTCGATGCCCAACCCAGCCACCAGCAACCCGGCCTCCCCGCGGCCACCAAGGCGGTTGAGGTAGTCGACGGCATGCCAGAACTCGTCTTCGCTGATGTCCAGGTCTTCGATCAGCCGCGCGGTGTCCTGCAGCACGCGTTGCACGATGCGCTTAAGGCGCGGGCTGCCGGCATCGTTGCCAAAGCCTGCGGCCTCTTCGAAGAACTGCTGTACCTCGGCAGTGTGGGAAATTTTCACGGTCATGGTGGTTTACCTCATGTTGTTTTTCTGGAGTTACGCCTGTGCCGCAACCGCCTGGGCGTGCCGACGGCCGCTGGCCAGGTGCACGGCCATGGCCAGCGCGGCAATTGCGCCAGGGATGGCGAAAGCAATGAAATTGAGCTGCAGGGGCAGGTTGATGCCCATCAGCGCACCACCCAGCAGCGGGCCGACGATGGCACCGTTGCGGCCGATGCCCGAGGCCCAGCCCAGCCCGGTGGAGCGCACCGATAGCCCGTAGAGTTGAGCGGCGCCGGCATACAGCAGGATCTGCGTGCCGATGGTGGTGGCGCCGGCAATGAAGATCAGCAGGTACAGCACCGGCATCGGGCTGTTGACGCCCAGCAGGCTGATCGACAGCGCGGCGGCGATGAAGAACGCCACTTTGACTTTGACCAGGCTGTAACGGTCGCCCAGCCAGCCACCGAGAATCGCCCCGGCCATGCCACCGAAGTTCAGCGCCAGCAGGAACGACAGGCTCGAGCCCAGGCTGTAGCCGGCGTTGGCCATCAGCTTCGGCAGCCAGGAGCTGAGCGCGTAGACCATCAGCAGGCAGCAGAAGAACGCCAGCCACAGCGCCAGGGTGCGAATGGCCAGGCCGTTGCGAAACAGTTCCAGCACCGACGCCCCGCTGCCTTTGCGGTCGGCCGCCTGCAGCGCATCGTCCGCCTTCACGTCGCAATCCGGGTCCAGCCGCTTGAGCAGCTTGCGGGCCTCGTCGGTACGGCCCTGGCGTACCAGGAAACCGATCGATTCAGGGAGGTAGTACAGGATTACCGGCAACAACAGCAGTGGCACCGCTGCGGCGAAGAACATCGATTCCCAGCCGAAACGCGGCAGCATGAAGATGCCGACACCCGCCGAGAGCATGCCGCCCAGCGAGTAGCCACTGAACATGATCGCTACCAACGTACTGCGCAGTCGCTTGGGCGCGTACTCGTTCATCAGTGCCACGGCGTTGGGCATCAGGCCGCCACAGCCCAGGCCGGCAATGAAGCGGTAGATGCCGAACTCGCTCGGGCTGCTGGCAAACCCGTTGAGGATGGTCGCCCCGGAGAACAAGGCAAAACAGATGGCGATGCCCTTCTTGCGCCCGATGCGATCGGCCAGGCTGCCGAACGCCAGGGCGCCGAACATCATGCCGAACAGCGCATAGCTGCCCAGTGCACCGGCCTGCAACGGGGTCAGGCCCCACTCTTTCATGATGACCGGCAGTACCACGCCGTAGATGAACAAGTCATAGCCGTCGAAGATCAGCAGCAGGCCGCACCAGGCCATGACCATCCAGTGGAAGGGGGTAAAGCGCGCATTATCGATGATCGGGTGTACGTCAAGGGTTCGCATGGCATCTGTCGCTCTTGTTTTTGTTGTGAAAGAAAGCTTTTTGCCTAGGGGTGTCGCTCAGCCGAGGTCGCCGCCCCCTACCGGCAAGGTCACGCCGGTGATGTACGAGGCTTCGTCGGAAGCGAGGAACAGGATCGCGCCGACCTGCTCGTCGATGCTGCCGTAGCGGTGCATCAGGCTGCTGTCGAGGGTCTGGTCGACGATCTGCTGGTACCAGTGCTTTTCCTGTTCGGTCTGCTCGGCACTGTTGCGCGGTACGCGCCGGGGTGGCGCTTCGGTGCCGCCGGGAGCAGTGGCGTTGACCCGGATGCCACGGCCGGCGGTTTCAAAGGCCAGGCACGCAGTCAGCGCGTTGACGCCACCCTTGGCTGCGCCGTAGGGCACGCGGTTGACGCCACGGGTGGCGATGGACGAGACGTTGACGATGGCGCCGCTGCCACGCTCGAGCATGTATGGCAGTGCGGCATGGCAGCACCACAGGGTGGGGAACAGCGAACGGCGTACTTCGGCTTCGATCTGGTCCACTTCGTAGTGTTCGAAGGGCTTGGCCCAGATGGTGCCGCCAACGTTGTTGACCAGGATGTCGAGGCGGCCGAACGCTTCAACCGCGTTGGCCATGACCCTGGCGCAGTCACCATATTGTTCCAGGTCGGCGGTGAGGGTGAGCATGCCCTCGCTGGCCAGTTCGTGAACCAGTTCGGAGCGGTCTACCGCTATCACTTGCGCGCCTTCGGCCTTAAGCCGCCAGCACACGCCACGGCCGATGCCCTGGGCGGCACCGGTGACCAGGGCGACCTTGCCTTGGAATCGGTTGTTCATATCCATCTCTCCGGTTCGCCACGGTTCCTGTGGGAGCGGGCATGCCCGCGAATGCGTCCGACCAGACAAAGTTGTTGAACCTGCTGGCCTCTTCGCGGGCACGCCCGCTCCCACAGGGTCGGCGTATTACTTGGAATAAAAGGAATCAGGCCGCCGCCGCGAACTTCTCGTAGTAGAAGTTCGCCGGGGTAATGCCCTGCTCGCGCACGTACTGGCTGACCGCCTCGACCATCGGTGGCGGGCCGCACAGGTACACATCCACATCACCATCGTTGAGGTGGCGCGGTTCGATGTGCTGGGTCACGTAGCCCTTCTGCGGGTACTGGCTGTCCGGGTTGGCCACGCAGGCACTGAAGGTGAAGTTGGGGATGCGCGCCGCCAGCGCCTGCAGGCGGTCGAGTTCGACCAGGTCGAAGTCGTTGGTCACGCCGTAGATCAGGTGCAGCGGGTGCTCGCTACCCTGCTCGGCGATCTTCTCCAGCATCGCCGTGAACGGCGCCAGGCCCGTACCACCGGCCAGCAGCAACAGCGGGCGCTGGATCGGCCGCAGGTAGAAGCTGCCCAGCGGCCCGGCCAGGGTCATGCTGTCGCCGGCCTTGGCCAGGTTGGTCAGGAAACTGCTCATCAACCCACCCGGCACGTTGCGGATCAGGAAGCTGACCTCGCCGTCCTTCTGCAGCGAGCTGAACGAATAGGCTCGGCTCTGCTCGCTGCCCGGCACCTTGAGGTTGACATATTGCCCCGGCAGGAAGGCCAGGCGGCTGAGGGATTCACCCTTGATCGACAGGGCAATGGTGCTGGCCGACAATTGGCGGACATCACTGATGGCGGCCTCGAAACTGGCCTGTTCGGTCTTGCACAGCTGCGACGAGGCCGGGATGCGGATGACGCAGTCGCTCTCGGCGCGCATCTGGCAGGTCAGTACGTAACCTTCGGCGATTTCATCTTCGCTCAGGGCATCTTCGATGAAGTTGTCGCCCAGGTCGTAGCGGCCGGACTCGGCCTTGCACTTGCAGGTACCGCAGGCGCCGTCGCGGCAGTCCAGCGGGATGTTGATGCCCTGGCGGTAGGCGGCGTCGGCCACGGTTTCATGGCCGGCGGCCTCGATGAAGCGGGTAACCCCGTCTTCGAAATTCAGTGCGATCTGGTAGCTCATGTTGCACCTCGCGGGCGAGCCTGGCCACGGCACGTCGCAGGACGCTCCGGGCAGCGCTCGCAAAAACCCTGGATCAGATGTGGTAGATGTCGATGACCTGGCGAACGTAGTCGTTCTTCAGCACCACCTTCTTGGCCTTGATCAGCGGCTGCTCGCCGCGCAGGTCGAGGTTGTAGAAGCTGGTGCCGAAGTAACTGTCGGTGGTCTTGTAGCGGAAGCTCAGGGTGTGCCAGTTGAAGCGCACCTGGCAGCTGCCCTCGCCCTGCTCGACGATCTCGATGTTGCTGATGTTGTGCGAGGTGCGGGTGTCGGGCACGGTTGCACTGGAGCGCTCGGTCTTGATGCGGAACACCCGGTCTTCCAGGCCGCCTCGGTTGCCGTACCAGATCAGCGAGATTTCGCTTTGTGGGTCTTCGGTAAGGGTGTCGTCATCGTCCCAGCTCGGCATCCAGAAGGTGCAATCACTGGCGTACATTTCCAGCCACTGATCCCACTGGGCGTCATCCAGGTAACGCGCTTCGCGGAAAAGGAAGTCGCGCACGGTTGCATACAGGCTCATTGCACGGCCTCCACGGGGATCAGTTGCTGTTCATCCTTCAAGGCCTGGATCATGGTTTCCTGCCAGTACTTGTGCTGCAGCACGAACAGGCCTTCGTCCTCGGTGCGTACGCCCGACAGCAGCGGCTTGAGCTCGATTTCCCGGGCCGCCTCGTCGGCGCCTTCCACCCAGTGTTCAGCGCCGCGGGACATGTCGTTCCAGCCGGTACCGCCGCCGTAGCCGGTCTGGCACGAGCGAAACTCTTCCAGGTCGTCGGGGGTGGCCATGCCGCTGACGTTGAAGAAGTCTTCGTACTGGCGAATGCGCTTGGCGCGGGCATCGGCGCTCTCGCCTTTCGGCGCGATGCAGTAGATGGTGATTTCGGTCTTGTTCACCGAAATCGGCCGGGCGATGCGGATCTGCGAGCTGAACTGGTCCATCAGGTACACGTTCGGGTACAGGCACAGGTTGCGCGAGTTCTCGATCATCCAGTCGGCACGGGCCTGGCCGAAGTCGGCGGCCAGTTGGTTGCGGCGCTCGTAGGCCGGGCGGTCCTCGGGGTTGGCCCAGCGGGTCCACAGCAGCAGGTGGCCGTGGTCGAAGGAGTAGAAGCCACCGCCCTGCTTGGCCCAGGCACCGGCGCTCATGGTCTTGATCTCGTCACCCGCCTCGCGCTGCTTGCGCTGGTTCTGGGTGGCGGCATAGTTCCAGTGCACGGAGCTGACGTGGTAGCCGTCGGCGCCGTTCTCGGCGGTTAGCTTCCAGTTGCCTTCGTAGATGTACGAACTGGCGCCACGCAGCACTTCCAGGCCTTCCGGCGACTGGTCGACGATCATGTCGATGATCTTGGCCGACTCGCCCAGGTGCTCGACCAACGGCTTGACGTCGGCCTTCAGGCTGCCGAACAGGAAGCCACGGTACGACTCGAAGCGTGCCACCTTGGTCAGGTCGTGGGAGCCGTCGCAGTTGAAGCTGTCGGGGTAGCCGGCGTTGCTTGGGTCTTTGACCTTGAGCAGCTTGCCGCTGTTGTTGAAGGTCCAGCCGTGGAACGGGCAGGTGTAGCTGGCGCGGTTGCCGCGCTTGTGCCGGCAGAGCATGGCGCCGCGGTGGCTGCAGGCATTGAGGAAGGCGTTGAGCTTACCGTCCTTGTTGCGCGCGATGAAGATCGGCTGGCGCCCCATGGTCAGGGTGAGGAAGTCGTTTTTCTCGGGGATCTGGCTTTCATGGGCCAGGTAGATCCAGTTGCCCTCGAAGATGTGTTTCATCTCCAGGTCGAACAGGCGTGGGTCGGTGAACATCTCGCGCTTGCAGCGGTAGATGCCCTTTTCACGGTCGTCCTCGAGCAAGGCATTGAGGTAGTCGAATCCCAGGGACATGGCCAGGGTCTCCCTTGTTATTGTTTAGACCTGGTCAGGTTAGGGAGACGGCTGGCGGGGGACTATCCGGATTGTGCAGAGTGTTATCCAGCTTTGCCGGGGTCTCGCACTTGTTGACTCAGCCGTTTGGGGTCATGGAGCCAGCTGTTTACTTGAGGTATCTCCTCAGCTGCTTTCATGCGACTATGGAGCGCGTCAAGAACCACGAATGCTTCAAGATTCTGTTCCCGCTCCGCTATAAGCCAATTGCGGCCACTGCTCCAGTTAACTGGCGTTCTATCAATCAGCCACCCTTTTTTCGCAATACGAGTTGACAACGTTAAGACACTACCCTCCACCAGCAACTTCTGCCCATCAGACCATATAGCCGCGTTCATGATTGGTTCTATTTGATTCCCATAACCACGACCCAGTGCATCAACCGCCTTTACAACATGCTGGCCTACTACACGGGGGGCAGACTTGCCTCCGTTGAAATCTGGATTGATGCTATACCCGCTTTTGGTGCTTCCAGCCTTAGGCCGGATGCTTGGGAGTTTTACTTTTGGAACAACTATATGACCGCTGGGGTCAGTATTATTAACTGGATCACCACCACAATAGGCGTAACAGTTTATTCCTCCAGCACCCATTGGGCTCAAGCTGTCCGGGCTGTTGAACCGCATCAAACCCGGGTTGAGCGCACGATATCCCTCCCCCAACAAGTAGTGCCCTGTTACAGACTCTTTTTTCTGCCCGCTGTAGCGAAGTACAGTTGCGCATTGCTCGTTTCCATCAAATCCATAAACTGTGTACTGCAGCGAACAAGGGGGAAACTGCAAGATAGATCCATGCTCGTCCATGGCGTAGAACGCCGCCTGCCCACCATTGCGCTGTGCCAGTGCCCGGCCAGCGCCCCGCAGCAAAGCCGAAGCCCCTGCGCCGGTATGTTTGACCAGCGCGAGGCCTTCGGGGGAATAGAAATAGAGATCCTTTTGTAACGTCGACATGGTTGCCACCTTTTACCCGAAATAAAGCAAATGGTGGGTCGAGCATTAAATGCGAACAACTAGCAAAAATATCAGGTGGCCGAGCTAGCTGGCCTCATCCTCGTCGCTTGAACGTCTGCGAAGGCAGCTCACCAAACTGCTGCCGATACACCTCGGAAAACCGCCCCAAATGCAGAAATCCGTAATCCAGAGCAAGCTCTGTCACGCTGCGAACCCCACAAGTCGAGTCGCTCAGGCACGCATGCACCCGCTCCAGCTTGCGCTGGCGTACGTAATGCTTGGGTGTGGTACCCAAATGCTGGTCAAACAGCGCATACAACGAACGTAAACTCATGCATGCCTGCTCCGCCAGAACTTCAGCCGACAGCTCCAGCTTCAGGTTGCGCTCAATGTACTCAAGAATGCGCTCAAGCCCCGCTTGCGGTGCGCTCAGGCATTCGCGACGGATATTGGTGCTCATCAGGGTCAACAGCTTGCTGGCGACGATCTGGCTGTAGTGGCCCTGCACCCTGGGCAGCGAATCGCTCACCTCTGCTTCCTGGCAGACCATGCCCAGCAGGTTGACGAACCCGTCCAGCTCGTCCAGCCGGTAATGGTTGCGCAAGAACCGCACCCCGCCATCAGGGCGGTGCCAGCGCTGTTCGTCGCAGATCGAATCCAGTAGCCGGGTCGGTACCTTCAGGATGAACTTCTCGCAGTCTTCCGAGTAGGTCAGGTCAACCGGGTCGTCGGGGTTGATCAACAATAGTTCGCCCGGCACCAGGTGGTGCTCGCGCTTGTGCCCGCGCCACAGGCAGTTGCCATTGAGCAGCACCTGCAGGTGGTAGATGGTTTCCAGTGCCGGCGAGGTAACGCGCACGCTGCCGCCGTAGCTGATGCGGCAAAGGTCCAGCTCAGCGAACTTGCGGTGGCTGAGGCTGGCTTGCGGATGAGTGGTGCGAGACAAACCGATGCAATGCTGGCCTACGTGCTGGTTGACATAATCGGACACAGCATAAGGGTCGGCGTGATGAAACACGCTACTGCGCTCGCTCAGCAGGCGGCTTTCCATAGGCAAGGTTACCCGGATCGTTATTGTTCTGGTTGCCGCATCCTACGGCCCGGCGGGCTGTGGTTGCGGTCGTCACGGTCATTCTACCGAGCCGGTTGCGGGTCGCGGGGGCAGGCGACAACCGGTGGATGGGCACACTTAAGCAAAAAGGCGGGGGTTGGGCAATGCGACCTTGGGAATGGATGGGCGGATAGCGAACAGTAAGGACAGGTCAGTGTTCGTTTATCGAACGGCTCAGGCAACCCGGCAACGCTCACTTCACTGCACCGGCAGGAAGTTCATCAACAACAGGCTTTGCGCATAATTCAACCCAATCCTCCTATACCGCTCATCCAGCAACTCCGCCAGCAAATCCAGCCGTGCCACGATCTTGCCGAACTCCACGGCAAAACTCAGGTTGCTGCCCTCTTCCGAGATTTCGTTGGAGAACAACAGCAGAACACCATTGGCATCTTGCCGCTGGCTCAACATCCAGGTGGCCTTCTCGATATTGCGTGCCGCGTTGTTGACGAACAGCGGGTCGATGGTATCGGTCATGTAGAACTCTGTACGGCCGCCGTGCGCGGTAATCAGCATGCTGCCGATGGCGTAGATGAACGCACCGACCCGGTCACCGCGAAACTCGGGGCTCAGGGCGTAGCTCAAGGCTGCCAGGTCGCGACGGTTGCCTAGTTGTGGCAAGGGCTGGCGTTGCTCGATGGCGATACGGATCTGCCCCTCGGCAGTTGCAGCATCCACGTAGCCGGACAGCTTCCACTGATTGGGGTTGCGCAGGTACAGCTTGTTCATCAGCAGGTACAAGCTCTGCAGGTTATCGCGCATGGACAGCGTGGCCAGGCGATCGACGCTGGTCTGGAACAGCTCGCTGGGTTTGCCGTTGCCGAACTGGTCGAGCACGTCGCGGCCCTGCTGCTGGGTGCAGGCGCACAGGCATGTGAGGGCGCCTGCCATTAGCAGGCGGGGGAAGAATTTTGGCTTGCTTGCAACCATCGGCACCGGGTCGATATTCGGCGGCCGCACCGTGGATCAGTGTGGCCTGGCCATGCATAGAGCCCGGAAATTGGAAAAAGTGCGGTGATCGGGGGTTTTGCATACCTGTGCCGGCCGCTTCGCGGGTAAACCCGCGCCCACAGGATCACCACAAATCTTGAAAACTGCGCAGAACCTGTAGGAGCGGGTTTACCCGCGAAGAGGCCGGCGCAGGCATTACATGAATTACATGGCGTGACGCAACATCTCCACCACCTGCGCATGCAGCGCCGGGTCACCACAGGCCACCACGCACCCGCCATTCTGCGCACTGCTACCATCCCACGCCGTGATCACCCCGCCCGCCCCTTCGATGATCGGCATCAGCGCCTGCACGTCATATGGCTGCAGGCTCGCCTCGACGATCACGTCGACGAACCCGGAAGCCAGCATGCAATAGGCATAGCAATCGCCACCGTAACGCATCAGGCGCGCCTTGCCGGCAACGGCCTCGAACGCAGCCTTGCGCGCGGCGGTATCGAACATGTCCGGCGTGGTGCACATCAACGTGGCCGAGGCCAGGTCGGCACAGGCGCGGGTCTTCAACGGCGCACCGCTGCGCCAGGCGCCTTCCGGCGTTCCGACAAAGCGTTCGCCGGTGAACGGCTGGTTCATCACCCCGACCACCGGGTGCGTGCCGTCGTTCAGGGCAATCAGCGTGCCCCACAGCGGCAGGCCGGTGATGAAGGCGCGGGTGCCGTCGATCGGGTCGAGCACCCAGGTCAGCGGGCTGCTGCCGACTGCCACGCCGGCTTCTTCACCGAGGATGCCGTGGTCGGGATAGCGGGCCTGGATCAGCTCGCGCATGGCGTCCTCGGCTGCCTTGTCGGCCACGGTCACCGGGTCGTACAGGCGCCCACCCTTGTCCTCGACGTCCAGGCTGGCGCGAAAGTATGGCTTGATCGCCACGGCAGCGGCATCGGCCAGCTGCTCGGCAAAGGCGCGGAATTCGCCGATCTGTTCAGCACTCAGGGACATGGGGCGGGCCTCGTGAAAATGATGGGGCCCGCATCATACCCGACACGCCGTTCCGCGCCAGCCTCCGCCAGGCTGCTCATGCGCCCTGCGCGGTCTAGACTGAACAAGACCAGATCACCGGGGGGCTGCCACACGTGGAGGTGTGAGATGAGCCAGTTCAAGCGTCTGTTCGTCATGCTCGGCCCGCAGATGCGCCACACGCCGGCGCTGCAACGCGCTGCGGCGCTGGCGGAATCCAGCGGTGCCTTGCTGGATATCAACGTGTTCGTCGACGATGTCGACACCTTCGGTTTGATGAGCGATAGCCGCGAGCGGGAACGGCTGCTCAGTGACAACCGCCAATGGCTGGCGGACGAAGCCGAGCAACTGGCCAACGCCGGCCTGGATGTATCTACCGAACTGCTGCTGACCCGCGACCCGCTGAACAGTGTGCTGGAACGGGTCGAGCGACTGGGTTGCGACCTGCTGATCAAGGATGTGCAGCACGAACCGGTGCTCAAGCGCCTGCTGGTAACGCCACTGGACTGGCAGTTGCTGAAGGACAGCCCGGTCGCCGTGCACCTGGTCAGCGATATCCGCCTTCCCCTGCCCCGGCAGATTGCCGCCGCGGTGGACCTGAACAGCCATGGCGCAGGCGAGCATCTGGATGAGCAGGTGATCCGCTGCGCCCATGCCCTGGCCCTGCAGTGCAATGCCGAGTTGCACCTGCTGCATGTGTGCGACGCGGCCAAGACACACATTGCCGACTTCGGCGCTGGCACGGTGACCATGCCCGGCTTCGATGTCAGCGTGCGCACCGCGCAGCGGGCGGCGTTCAACCGGCTGGGCGACCACCACCAGATCCCGCTGGAGCGCAGGCACTTTCTGGAAGGGGCCGCGATCAAGGCGATTGCCCAGTTCGTCGGCCACAGCCGGGCGGATGTGATCGTGATGGGCAGCCACCGGCATGATGCCATGCAGACGTTCCTGGGCGGGACGACAGCGCATGTGCTGGAGCATCCGCTGTGCAATGTGTTGGCGATCAAGGCGGTTCGGTGAGTGCTGGTATACCTGCACCGGCCTCTTCGCGGGTGAACCCGCTCTCATAGAACAACACATGACTCATTGGTTCGGCGAGGTTCTGTAGGAGCAGCCTTGTGCTGCGAAGAGGCCGGGGCTGACAAAGCCTGTCTATTGGCTGTACCGGCCTCTTCGCAGCACAAGGCTGCTCCTACAAAGGACGCGTCAGACGAGCGATATTGGTTCTCTGCGCGAAAGCGCAGCCCAAAGGGCTGGGCAATCTCCCACAGGAATTCCACTGACCTCAGGCTTGGTGAACCCCCTGTGGGAGTGGGTTTACCCGCGAAGAAGCCAACACGGATTCTACCCTTGGCATCTGGTACACCAGTGCCACATAAAAATAATGCATTTGATAATGATTCGTAGTAGTTTCTCGGCGCTTGCCCACCCTACCCTCAGCGCCCCACTCCAGGATCGTACCGTCGATGCGTCGCACGTTCGTTTCGCTTTGTGTGCTTCATGCTGTCTCTCCGCTGGCCTTTGCCGAGCCTGAACCGCTCAGCGAACCCACCCAGATCGAACTCCAGGCCCTGAACATCACCAGCAGCGCCGACAGCGAACGTGCCGATGGCCCGGTCGAGGGTTACAAGGCTACCCGCTCGGCCAGCGCCACTCGCACCGACACTGCCCTGCACGAAACCCCGCAATCGGTCAGCGTGGTGCCCAAGGATGTACTGGAAGACACCGGCGCCACGCGTCTGCAGGACGGCCTGGACTACGCCGGCGGCGTCGGCCGCGCCAACAACTTCGGCGGCCAGGGCCTGACCACCTTCACCGTGCGTGGCTTCACCACCGGCGAGTTCTACCGCAACGGTTTCCCGATCAACCGCGGCTACCCCAACGCCCCCGACGCCAACACCGTCGAACGCCTGGAAGTGATCCGTGGCCCGGCCAGCAGCCTGTACGGCCGTGGCGACCCAGGCGGCACCTTCAACGTGGTCAGCAAGCAGCCGCTGCCAGAGTCGAAAGTCACCCTGGGCAGCCAGTTCGATGACCAGGGCATGCACCGCGCTACCCTGGACGCCACCGGGCCGCTGAACCAGGACGGCTCGCTGGCCTACCGCCTGAACCTGCTGGGTGAAGGCGGCGAAAGCTTCCGTGACGATGTGGAAAGCGAGCGCTATGACGTGGCGCCGGTGCTCAGCTGGCAGGTCAACGATAGTACGAAGATCGTCTTCGAGGGCGACTTCATGCGCAACAACCATCCGCTGGACCGTGGCCTGACCCGCCTGCCCGGCCAGCTCGGCACAGCTTCGCGCGACACCAACATCTGGGAAAAAGGCAGCGACAACCTGCTGCACAACGACAACAACATGGCCCAGTTGCGTTTCGAGCACCTGCTCAACGACAACTGGACGCTGGGCGGTGGCATGCAGTGGCTCGACGGCTCGCTCAAGGGCAACGCCGTGGAGGCCAACGCATTGCAGGCTGACGGTCGCACGCTGGGGCGCAACTTCAACCACCGCAAACTGGAGTGGACCGACCGCGACTACCAGCTCAACCTCACCGGCCACTTCGACACCGGCGGCTACGCTCATACACTGCTGACGGGCATCGAGTACGAAGACTACGACTACAACTCGATCATCCAGCGCTCGGCCAGCGGTGCCGATAAGTACCCGATTGACATCTTCGACCCGGTACTGGGCCAGCCACGCCCTGCCCTGACCCGCACCACCACCCATGACAAGGAAAACCTGAAGACCTGGGCGGCATTCATCCAGGACCAGGTGGCCCTGACCGAGCGACTGAAGGCGCTGGCGGGTGTGCGCTTCGAGCGCTTCGAGCACGATTACGACGACAAGCTGCCGACCAACCGCGACTTCAGCAAGGGCGAAAACGGCGTCACCCCACGCTTCGGCCTGATCTACGACCTGACCGATACGGTTGCGGTCTATGCCAACACCGCGCGCTCGTTCAAGCCCAACACCGGCACGCCAAGCGGAGGCGGAGGCTTCGACCCGGAGAAAGGCAAGTCCTACGAACTGGGTGTGAAATGGGAGGCACTCGACCGCCAGCTGAGCATCGACGCGGCGATCTATCACATCGTCAAAGAGAACGTCCTGGCGCGCGACCCGAACGACTCAACCGGTACCTACAGTATTGCGGCCGGTGAAGTGCGCAGCCGTGGCCTGGACATCAACATCGCCGGCAACCTGACGCCAGAGTGGCGCGTGATCGGTGGCTATGCCTACGTGGACGCCGAAGTCACCCAGGATACGACCCTGCCCAAGGGCACGCGCCTGGCCAACATCCCGCGCAACAGTTTCAGCCTGCTGAACACCTACGAGTTCCAGGATGGCCTGGCCAAGGGGCTGGGGTTGGGGGTTGGGGTGAAGTACGTGGATGATCGCGCCGGCCAGACGGCAGCCACGACCTACACCATGGAGCGCTACAGCGTGGTGGACCTGCTGAGCTTCTACAAGGTCAACGAACACGTGCGGTTGAACCTGGATGTGAAGAACGTGTTCAACAAGGGCTATGACGAGGGCGCGTTCAACAACTACGTCTACCCGGGTGCGCCAAGGACAGTGCAAGCTGGGGTTTCGTATACCTTCTGACAGTTAATGGGGCTGCTTTGCAGCCCATCGCCGGCAAGCCAGCTCCCACCTCGACCGCATCGTCCCAGCCATACGCAGTCCCTTTAGGGGCCAGCGCAGATCCAAAGAACTGCGCGGTCCCTGTGGGAGCTGGCTTGCCGGCGATGGGCCGCAAAGCGGCCCCCGGTCTCAGAACCCTTTGCTATAGAACAGCGAGTACGACTCGATGCCGTCGTTAGGCTGCTTGAGCCCCGCGTTGGAGTAGTGCATCGCGCGGATCCCCACCTTCTGCTCCCCCGGCAGTTTCAGACCAAAGCCGATGCGGTCTTCGAAGTTGACCGACGAGCCCAGGCGCTGGTCGCCCACGTCGGTCTTGGAAAACGCCGCCAGGCCAATGCCGGCCTCGATGTACGGGGTATAGGTGAAACCGCTGAACTCGTAGGTGAACACCGGGCTGAACGACAGCGAGTGCGCGCCACTGGCCTCACCGCCTTCCCAATAGGTGTAGGCCGCATCCCAGTACCCGGTCAGATGACCGGTGCTGCTTTCCAGCCATTTCTTGTCCCAGTCGAACGACAGGCCGATACGGTAGGTCATGTCATCTTGGCCAGTGGCGCCAACGGCACCGCTCACCTGCGCTGCCTGGGCCAGATTCGCCCCGGCAAAGGCCAGCACTGCAGCAGCCAGCGAAGCTGCTAGACGGGTTTTCATCAATGACTTCTCCTGATGGTCTATACGACAAGTGGGGGCTTGGGCCCCTCGATCTTATGTGGTGACCGGATGCATCCCGACCGGTCACACGAAGTAATAGTTTTCTGATTATCGACCAGATAAACAGAAAGTTGAAAGTGAATTGCCACCATTGGCTAATACCCTGCGCCAGCATCTGCCATGCCGAACAGCAGCAGTCAGTCGTATTCCGCCTCTTCGTGTTCGCCCAGCAGGCGCCTTTGCCTGGGTGTGGCTTCCTCCAGCACCTGCGGGTTGAAACGCCAGTTCAGGTATGGCGAAAACTTCTGCGCGACCATGCGCCGGCCATAGTGCACTTGCAGCATGTCGCGCTGGCTTGATTGGGTGCAGTTGGCCCCGCCGCTATGCCAGACATCGCTGCGAAACACCAGCGCGTCCCCGGCATTGCACAGCACCGGCTGGGCCTCACGGCCCTGCCAGTGTTGCTCGCCAGCCTGCGGTGGCCGTGCCGCGCGGTGGCTGCCGGGCACAATCCAGGTCGGCCCGATGTGATGGTCGATATCGCTGAGGTACAGCTGCGCAGTCAGGATTTGCGGGGGCTGGGTGAAGTCGCCACGCTCGCTGAGCCAGTCGGGCAACTGCATGGGCAGATGGTCCAGGTGCAGGGCCATGCCGGGGTAGCCCGGGTGGCTGCGCCAGGCGGTCTGGCCGATCACATGGCAGTCGGCGCCCAGTGCCGCTTCGGCCAGGGCAATCAGCGGCGGCAGGTCGAGAAAGGGTAACCACAACGGGTTTCGGTTGAATACGCACTTGTAGTGTTCCAGCAGCCCCTGGTAATCCCAGTGGATGGGCTGCAGGTCATCGATGGCGCAGCGCAGCAAGGCGATACGCAAGGGCTCGAGCACACCGGGGAGCAACACATAGCCCCGCTCGTCCAACATCTCCAGCTGAAGATCCAGGCTCATGGCGATGTGCTCCTTTCAGGCAGGAGCACATCCGTACTCCTGCCCGTTTTTCCATCAACGCCAGTTCAGGTTCACGGTGGTGGGGGTCTTGCCATTCACGGTCACCAATTGCTGCACCGTCTCACCCTGGGCGTTGCCAGTCACTTTGTATTTACCGGGAGGCAACTGCACATACAGCAGCGGCCCGGCATCCGTAAGACTGAGCACGGGCTGGCCCTGTGCATTCTGGATGTCGACGGTGGCACCGCTCTGGAACTTGCCTTCCGGGCCGGTGGAGAGTTCCACGTGCAGGTCATAGCCCGGGGTCTTGCGCAGGGCGTTGGCTTCATCCTGGCCGATGCCGCCTTGCAGGTAGCGGACGCCGTTCTGCTCCTGCTGTTGCAGTTGCACGGCCTGCATGTCGATGGGGGCATTGAGGTCGGCGGCGGCCGCCAGGGTCCATGGCAGCGCCAGGGTGATCAGCAGCGCCGCGCCGAGGGCATAGTGATGGTTACGCATGGTACGACCCTCCTTTCGAGGATGGCTTACCTATTATCTGATCCTTCGGGCGTAACGGCGTTCGTGCTGATGCATGGTCGTCTTGATGAAATTCGCATCGATGGTGTGAATATTGCGCTGGAACATCAGGTTGCGCGCCCCTCCTCAAGCAGTTTCACGAACATGCTCAAACTGCGCGATACCGTGCCCCGGCGCCACACCAGCCAGGTCTTCAGGTAACGGAAATCCTCCGACATCGGCCAGGCACTGACGGTGCTGCAACCGGGCATGTTGTCGAGCATGCTGCGCGGCATCATGGCCAGGCCGGCGCCGGCGCTGACGCAAGCCAGCATGCCGTGGTACGACTCCATTTCGTGGATCTTGCCCGGTACCGCCTGGTCCTGCACGAACCAGTTCTCGAAGTGATGCCGGTATGAGCAGTTGGCGCGGAAGGCGTAGATGCTTTCGCCGTTGACGTCCTGGGCGCGGGTTACCGGGGCGTGGTTGAGCGGCGCGATGACCATCATTTCTTCCTCGAACACCGGCATGCCTTCCAGCGTCGGGTGCAGCACCGGCCCGTCGACGAACGCTGCCACCAGGCGGCCAGACAACACGCCTTCGAGCATGGTCCCGGACGGCCCGGTGGACAGGTCCAGGTCGACCTTGGGGTAGCGCTGGTTGTAGGCCGCCAGCAAGGCCGGGATGCGCACCGCGGCCGTGCTTTCCAGCGACCCCAGGGCGAAGGTGCCCTGCGGGTCTTCACCGGCCACGGTCAACCGCGCCTCATGCACCAGGTCAAGGATGCGCCGGGTGTACTCAAGGAAGTTCCAGCCTGCGGGGGAAAGGCGCAGGCGGCTCTTTTCACGTATGAAAAGCTCCACGCCCAGGTCCTCCTCCAGTTGCTTGATACGCGTGGTCAGGTTCGACGGCACCCGGTGGATATGCTGCGCAGCGGCACTGATGCTGCCCTGCTCAGCCACGGCCTTGAAGATCTCGAGTTGCACCAGGTCCACAGCCATTCTCCAAACGTGAATGTTTCGCTCATTATTATTCAGTTTTCATTAAAGCCATAGCCCACTAGTCTGGCGTCACGGTTCAACAACAACGAGAGTGTCCCGCCATGAGCGCGATCAGCAGCCTGACCCACGCCATCTCCCTCGACCCGTACAGCGGCGAGCAGATCGGCGCCTACCCGTTCGACACCGACGCCGCACTGGAAGCGGCGCTGCAACGCGCCAAGGTTGGCTACCGCCAGTGGCGCCAGGTGTCGCTGGGTCAGCGCAGCGAGTACCTGCTTGCCCTGGCCAGCACCCTCGAAACCAAGGCCGAAGCCTTCGCGCAAATGATCAGCCGCGAAATCGGCAAGCCTGTCGCCCAGGCCCGTGGTGAAGTCAGCAAGTGCGTCGGCCTGTGCCGCTGGTACGCCGAACATGGCCCGGCCATGCTCGCCCCCGAGCCGACCCAGGTCGAGAAAGCCCGCATCGAATACCGCCCGCTGGGCCCGATCCTGGCCGTGATGCCATGGAACTTCCCGGTCTGGCAAGTTCTGCGCGGCGCCGTGCCGGCGATCCTGGCCGGCAACACCTACGTACTCAAGCACGCGCCGAACGTGATGGGCAGCGCCTACCTGCTGGGCGAACTGTTCAAGGATGCCGGCCTGCCGGAAGGCGTGTTCGAAGTGCTGAACGTGACCCCGGACGGCGTCACCCGCGCCATCAACGACCCGCGCATCGCCGCCGTGACCCTGACCGGCAGCGTGCGTGCCGGCATGGCGATTGGTGCACAAGCCGGCGCTGCGCTGAAGAAGTGCGTGCTGGAGCTGGGCGGTTCCGACCCGTTCATCGTGCTGGCCGACGCCGACCTGGATGCCGCCGTGAAAGCTGCCGTGATCGGCCGTTATCAGAACACCGGCCAGGTCTGCGCTGCGGCCAAGCGCCTGATAGTCGAGGAAAGCATCGTTGACCAATTCACCCGCAAGTTCGTCGAGGCTACTCGCGAGCTGAAGGTCGGCAACCCGCTGGAAGAAAGTACCTACATCGGCCCGATGGCCCGTTACGACCTGCGCGACGAGCTGGATGGCCAGGTCCAGGCGACCATCGCCGAAGGCGCCACCCTGCTGCTGGGCGGCCACAAGGTCGATGGCGTGGCCAACTTCTACGCGCCGACCGTGTTCGCCAACGTCACCCCGCAGATGACTGCGTTCAAGCAGGAACTGTTCGGGCCGGTGGCTGCGATCATCAGCGCACGTGATGCGGAGCATGCGGTGGAGCTGGCCAACGACAGCGAATTCGGCCTGGCCTCGACCATCTACACCGCCGACTACGCGCTGGCCGAACGCATGACCGCGGCGCTGGATACCGGCGGCGTGTTCATCAACGGCTATTGCGCTTCCGACCCCCGCGTAGCGTTTGGCGGGGTGAAGAAGAGCGGCTTCGGGCGTGAACTGTCGCACTTTGGTGTGCGTGAGTTCACCAATGCCCAGACTGTGTGGCTGGACCGTAACTGATCCAGCGTAACAGGGGCCGCTTTGCGGCCCATCGCGACACAAGGCCGCTCCTACAGACGATCACGGCGCGATCCTGTGGGGTCGGCCTGTATCGCGGTCCCTTGTAGGAGCGGCCTTGTGTCGCGATGGGCTGCAAAGCAGCCCCAACAATCTCAATCCCGAACCTGGTCCTTGACCCAGTCCAGCATCCCCCCCGGCACGATCAGTTCATGCCGCGCCCGCGAACAGGCGGTATACAACCCCGCCAGCATCCGCGCCCGTTCATTGCGGTTCCCCGCTACCTGCGGCGCTACCATCAGCTCCGGCGACACCATCACCCGGGCGAACTCCATGTTCTTCACATCGCGCACCCGCCCCAGAAACAGCTTGGGCGCCTTGTCCCAACGGTAACGGCTCTTGGCCCTGGCAAAGTGCTCTGGCGTGTAGCCCTTGCGCAGCATGTTGGCCACGGCGACGAACGCCTTGTCATCACCCTTGTCCTGCTCCAGCGCCTGCCAGCTGGCATAGCGGAACAGCATCGGGTGACGCGGCCGGGTGCCATGGCGATACAACTCGATGCAGTCTTCGACGAACAGCTCGAAGTCCTTGCGCGCGCTTTTCAGCAGCACGAACGGCACGCCTTGGTGGGTCAGGCGCTGGAACCAGCCAAACAGGCCCCATTCATCGTCGACGATCAGCGCCGTTGGCTGTTCCGGCACCGTTACCGCATCGAAGAAGCTGACCCGGGTGTAATGCTCGGCGCTGCCGCTGAAGGCTGCCTGGATCGCCGCCGGGTGGGCCTGGATCAGCGGGTTGAGCACGTTGTCCATCGCCGGCCCGGCCCGCAGCGAGTGGTCGATGTAACGCTGGCGGATAAAGCCGCCATGGTGCGCGCTGAGGCCGTTGAGGTTCTGCAGCTCGTCACCCAGGGCAATGATCGACTGCGGGCTGCGGTCGAGCACGGCAAGCATCGGTGCCGACAGCTCGTGGGCCTCGTCGACGATGACATGGGTGTAGCGGCTATCGATCACATGACCGGTCAGCGACAGCAGTTTGACCCGGTGGTAGTCGCGCACCGGCAACTGGATTTCCCGTGCCGACGGGCGAATCAGCTCCTGCCAGTACAGCCGTGCCTTTTCCAGCAAGACTTCCTGGTCCAGTGGCGTGGTCCCCGGCCCGGCCCAGGGCAGGTGGTGCAACTGCAGCTGGGTGTCGGCGCTGTGGCAAAACGTGCGTACCGCGCGGATGCACAAGGCAACCACATCGCGCGCGGCGAGCGGGCCGATGTCGGGGATGGCCAGCCAACGTACCACCTGCGCATCCTGCGGGCGCCACGAAAGCTTGGTGCGATACGGGTCGCGCAGGCGCCAGCCATTGCTGGTGAGGTCGCGGTTGAGCAGCTCGTCGGCCAGCTGGCCGAAGGTCAGCGCGGTGTAGGCGGCGGCGTCCTTGACCCGCGCCTGCAGGGCGCGCAGCTGGCCTTCGGTCAAGGCCAGCAACAGCGTGCGCTGGGGCTCGAGCAGGCGGGCGAACTGGTGAATCAGGAAGGTCTTGCCGGTGCCGGCAAAGCCCTGCACCGCCACCGACTCATCGATACCACAGAGGAATTCGCGCAGCAGGCGGTTCTGTTGGTCGCTGAGCATCAGGTCGCTGGCCAGGGAAGGCAGGTACACCGGGTGCAGCGGGGTTGCCCGCTGGCGGTAGCTGTCGGCGAACTGGAAATTCCACTGGCCCTCGGCGTCCAGCAGCTCGTCGGCCAGGTACTCCACCTCGGTCGACAGCAGCGCGATCCCGTTTTCGCCCAGCATGCCCAGGCCCATGGCGAAGGCTTCGCGATCGAAGTGCTGTGCTACCTGCCCCTGAAAGCGCCCCGGTGCGGCGCTTTCGACCTCGTTGGCAATGCGCACGATTTCGGCAAAGCGGCGTTCCTGCGCATCCGCCGAGGCGGCGGCGGGCTGGCGCGGCAGGTTCTGCACGAACAGCACGGCGGCGGCGGCGAGCACGCTGGCGGTGGTGAAGAAGTCGGTGGTGGGCTCGCTGGCGAGGCGGTCGGCCTGGTCGCTGGGCAAAGGCAGGTAGAACATCGGCACCTCGGGTGAAATCAGGGCGGCACGATAGCAATTTTTGCTGTGGAATGCTGGGTTGTGTATTGCCTGGCCCGGCCTCTTCGCGGGTGAACCCGCTCCCACAGGGACCTCACAATGCCTGGCACTGAGGTAATCCTGTAAGAGCAGCTATACCACCAAGCTACACCACCAAACTCAGCCCCTGCCCCGCTTCAAGGTCTCGCTGGGAAACTCCTTGAACAACTGCCGGTAACTCTCTGAAAACCTTCCCAAATGCCAGAACGACCAACGCATCGCCACCTCGGCCACGGTCACTTCACCGCCATGCAGCAGATCGCGCCGCGCACCGTTCAGCCGGCGCAGGCGCAACCAGTGCGCCGGCGGCATCCCGGTAAACGCCTTGAAGGCTTGCTGCAACTGACGCAAGGAAACCCCGGCAACATCCGCCAGCTCCACCAGATTCAGCGTTTCCTCCGGGCAGTCGGCCGCCCACTCGCTCACCCGCCGCATGATCGCCCGTTCCTCGTCACGCCGGCCCAACGCCACGCCCTGCAGGCGTTGGCAGGCGTTGTCGAGGATGAACAGGCAGTCCTCCAGCAATTGCTCCGCCAGGGCCTGCCCCTGCAGAGGGCAATCCGCCTGGCCCAGGCGGGTCAGTGTCGCACTCAGCCAACTGCCGAACAGCGCATTCTGCCCGCTGCCCAGCGGCACCATGAACAACCCTTCCAGGCGCTGCGGGTCAAGCCCATGGCGCGCCAGGAAGGCCTGGTCGAACACGACCGCCACTTCCTGGTAGTTCTCTGGCGTGATCCAGATGTTCCGGCTCTGCTCGTTCAGCAGGTACAGGCTGTTCTCGCTGCGGTCGAAGCAGAACGCCAGCGAACCGCTCGGCGCGCGGAAAAACTGCTCCACCCGGGTGTTCAGCCGCTCCTCGTACACCTCCACCCCGTCCAGCCCCAGGCAACGCAGCTCACCGCTGAAATGCCCGGGCGACATCTGCCGGTACTGCTGCTGCCAGCCAGGGGTGGCACGTACTTGTTCGGTTACGTCGGTGGTGTGGTAAGCCTGGACTTGCAGGGCATTGGCGGTTGTCACGCTCGGTCCTAGTTGCACTCTTTTGGTGCATTCATTGCCGGAGAAAGTGGATAGATCAGCCTTGCGGGCTGCGACCAAGATAGTCTCCAGCGCGTCACCTGGGAAGCGGGACGCCTTCGAAACCCTGGAACGGTTTACGCTGGCACGCTTGCTCCCACACCAAAACCCAACCAAGAGGTCTGTATGAACGCCCCCTTCGATCAGCTGTCCGCCTGGCTGAAAGAACACCGTATCACCGAAGTCGAATGCGTGATCAGCGACCTGACCGGCATCGCCCGCGGCAAGATCGCACCCACCGCCAAGTTTCTCCACGAGCGTGGCATGCGCCTGCCCGAGAGCGTGCTGCTGCAGACGGTCACCGGCGACTATGTCGACGATGACATCTACTACAACCTGCTCGATGCCGCCGACATCGACATGGTCTGCCGCCCAGACCCGAGTGCCGTGTACCAGATCCCGTGGGCGATCGAGCCGACCGCGATCGTTATCCACGACACCTTCGACAAGCAAGGCAACCCCATCGAACTGTCGCCGCGCAACGTGCTGAAGAAAGTGCTCAAGCTTTATGCAGACAAAGGCTGGCAGCCAATCGTGGCACCGGAGATGGAGTTCTACCTGACCCAGCGCTGCGAAGACCCGGACTTGCCGCTGCAAGTGCCGCTGGGGCGTTCCGGCCGTGCCGAAAGCGGCCGCCAGTCGTTCTCGATCGATGCCGCCAACGAGTTCGATCCGCTGTTCGAAGACGTCTACGACTGGTGCGAGATCCAGGGCCTGGACCTGGACACGCTGATCCATGAAGACGGCCCGGCGCAGATGGAGATCAACTTCCGCCACGGCGACGCCCTGGACCTGGCCGACCAGATCACCGTGTTCAAGCGCACCATGCGTGAAGCCGCGCTCAAGCACAACGTAGCCGCCACCTTCATGGCCAAGCCGATCACCGACGAGCCCGGCAGCGCCATGCACCTGCACCAGAGCGTGGTCGACATCGCCACCGGCAAGCCGATCTTCGCCAATGAAGACGGCAGCATGAGCCAGCTGTTCCTGTACCACATCGGCGGTTTGCAGAAGTACATCCCCAAGCTGCTGCCGATGTTCGCGCCCAACGTCAACTCGTTCCGCCGCTTCCTGCCGGACACCTCGGCACCGGTGAACGTCGAGTGGGGTGAGGAAAACCGTACCGCCGGGCTGCGCGTACCCACCTCAAGCCCCGAGGCAATGCGCGTGGAAAACCGCCTGCCGGGCGCCGACGCCAACCCGTACCTGGCAATCGCCGCCAGCCTTCTGTGCGGCTACCTGGGCATGGTCGAGCGCATCGAGCCCAGCGCACCTGTGCAGGGCCGTGCCTACGAGCGGCGCAACCTGCGCCTGCCGATCACCATCGAGGACGCGCTGCAGCACATGGAAGACTGCGAGACCGTGCAGCAGTACCTGGGCAAGCAATTCGTCCAGGGTTATGTGGCGGTCAAGCGTGCCGAGCACGAGAACTACAAGCGCGTGATCAGCTCCTGGGAGCGTGAATTCCTGATGCTGAGCGTGTAATCACCTTCCAGGGCATGCACTGGACCTGTAGGAGCAGCCTTGTGCTGCGAAGGGGCCAGTGCCGCCACAGCTGATCCTTTGCCCTACCGGCCTGTTCGCAGCACAAGGCTGCTCCTACAAGGTGATGAGTCACCTGTGGGAGCGGCCGCCATAAACCGAACGCCAAGAACAATACCAACGAGGTGTCCCCATGCGTCATCTGCAAGCCCTGATACCCGCCGCATTCACCCTGCTGTTCGCCACCACTACCCAGGCCACTCCCTCGGTCAGCGTGTACAACTGGACCGACTACATCGGTGACACCACCGTGGCCGACTTCCAGGCCAGCAGCGGGATCAAGGTGGTCTATGACGTGTTCGACTCCAACGAAACACTGGAAGGCAAGCTGCTGGCCGGGCGCACCGGCTATGACGTAGTGGTGCCATCCAACCACTTCCTCGCACGCCAGGCACAGGCGGGTGCCTTCCTGCCGCTGGACCGCAGCAAGCTGCCGAACTGGCAGCACCTGGACCCCAAGCTGCTCAAGCAACTTGAACAGAACGACCCAGGCAACCAGTACGCCGTACCCTACCTGTGGGGTACCAACGGCATCGGCTACAACATCGACAAGGTCAAGGCGGCCCTGGGCGTCGACCATATCGATTCATGGGCGGTGCTGTTCGAGCCCGAGAACCTGAAAAAGCTCAAGCAATGCGGCGTGGCGTTCATGGACTCGCCCGATGAACTGTTCCCGGCCGTGCTCAACTACCTGGGCATGGACCCGCGCAGCGAGAAACCGGCCGACTACGCCAAGGCGGAAGCCCGCCTGCTCGAACTGCGCCCCTACATCACCTACTTCCACTCCTCCAAGTACGTTTCCGACCTGGCCAATGGCAATGTCTGCGTGGCCTTCGGCTACTCCGGCGACGTGTTCCAGGCCGCCAACCGCGCCGTGGAAGCGAAGAACGGGTTAAAGATCGCCTACAGCATTCCCAAGGAAGGCAGCAACCTGTGGTTCGACCTGCTGGCCATCCCCAAGGACGCCAACAACCCCGAACAAGCCCTGGCGTTCATCAACTACCTGCTCGACCCCAAGGTGATCGCCAAGGTCAGCGCCACGGTCGGATATGCCAATGCAAACCCCGATGCCCAGGCCTACATGGACGCATCGCTGGTAAACAACCCTGAGATCTACCCACCCCAGGACGTGCTGGACAAGCTGTACATCTCCAGCACGCCGAGCCCGAAAATCATGCGTGTCATGACTCGCTCCTGGAGCAAGATCAAGTCCAACCGCTGAGCCGAGAACGCCCATGTCTTTCACTACCCAACACACCGCTTCGTACTATGCCGCCACGGCACGCGATGCGGCGCCCTACCCCAGCCTGGACGGCGAGCTGAGCGCCGATGTGTGCGTGGTCGGCGGCGGGCTGACCGGGGTCAATACCGCCCTGGAACTGGCCGAGCGCGGCCTCTCGGTGGTGCTGCTGGAGGGCCGACGCATCGGCTGGGGTGCCAGCGGCCGCAATGGCGGCCAGCTGATTCGCGGCATCGGCCATGACGTCAGCGGCTTTGCCCGGCATGTCGGCCAGGACGGTGTGCACTACCTGAAACAGGCCGGCATCGATTCGGTAGCGCTGGTGGCCAGCCGTATCGCCCGGTACGGCATTGCCTGCGACCTGCGCTGGGGCTTCTGCGAACTGGCCAACACCCCTGCGCAGTTCGCCGCCTTCAAGGACGAACAGGACGACCTGGCCGCACTCGGTTATCGCCCTGAAACCCGCTTGGTCAGTGCCGACCAACTGCATGAAATCGTCGCCAGCGACCAATACGCCGGCGGCCTGGTAGACATGGGCTCGGGCCACCTGCACCCGCTTGACCTGGTTCAGGGCGAAGCCCGCGCCGCCCACGGCCTGGGCGTACGCATCTTCGAGCAGAGCCCGGTGCTGCGCATCGAGCACGGCCCCCGCGTGACACTGCACACAGCCCGTGGCAAGGTGCGGGCAAGCAGCCTGGTGCTGGGCTGCAACGCCCACCTCGATGAACTGGAACCACGCCTGAGCGGCAAGGTGCTGCCGGCCGGCAGCTACGTGGTGGCCACCGAGCCATTGCCCGAAGCGCTGGCCAACAGCCTGATCCCGCAGAACATGGCGCTGTGCGACCAGAAAGTCGGCCTGGACTACTACCGCCTCACGGCAGACCGGCGCCTGCTGTTCGGCGGCGCCTGCCACTATTCCGGCCGCGACCCCAAGGACATCGGCGCCTACATGCGGCCCAAGGTGCTGAAGGTGTTTCCGCAACTGGCCAACGTGCGTATCGAATACCAGTGGGGAGGCATGATCGGCATCACCGCCAACCGCTTCCCCCAAGTCGGGCGCCTCAGCCAGCACCCCAATGTTTACTACGCCCAGGGCTATTCCGGGCATGGGCTGAACGTGACGCACTGGACGGCGAAACTGCTGGCCGAAAGCATCGCCCTCGGCCACAGCCAGGGGCTGGACGTGTTCAGCGCCGTGCCGCACCTGACCTTCCCCGGTGGCAAGGCACTACGCTCACCGCTGCTGGCGCTGGGGATGTTGTGGTATCGACTGCGGGAGGTGCTGGGTTGACGTGGCAGCAGGCTTGCCTGCGAATCGGAAGTTAAAGGAAATTTTTCAAAAAATTCCGTAATTCACTGATTTTAAAGGGCTTTCAAAGAACAAAGATAAAGGACTCAACGAAGAGCCTGTAACCATTTGTTTTTAATGATATTCAGCAGCTTCAAAGCCGGTCCCGATGGACGCGTCTCGCCCTGCTCCCATTTGCGCACTGTCGATGCGCTCGTGTGCAAATGCATCGCAAAGACCGGCTGGCTGAAGTTGAGTGCCTCACGCAAACGGCGTATGTCCAGTGCGCTGAAATCTCGTACCGGTGCAGGGCATAGCGCTTCGTAATCCCGAAGCGTGACCTTGCCGATCGCTCCGGCCTCGTGCAGGGCGACAAGGTCCTCGCGTAACGATTCAATCAGTTTGCTGCTCACAACATACCTCCACCCGCCTGCAACGCCCGGCAGAGCAAACCCAGAAAGACTTTGCCCGCGAATCGCAGCACTTCTGCTCCTTAACGGGCATAGTTTTCCAAGGGCGGCAGAAACTGAAAAGCCAGCGAAGTCCCAAGACACCGTTGGAATTTGCGCGCTTGGGAACGTGACCGTAGCCACTTCCCACTACAGATTGAACCAGCCCACTGGCCAACTGCCCCGCACCTGCTAGCGTTGTTCTGGCCGACCTATCATGGATGCATCTTCATCATGAAATCATTGCCCCGCATTACCCTGTTGTGCGCCGCACTGCTTACCATGGCCGCCTGCTCCAGCAATCGCGTGGACCCAAAGGACTACTCCGGCTTCCTCAAGGATTACAGCCGTCTGCAGGAAACCAAGAGCCCGTCGGGTGACCCGGTGATGCGCTGGATCGACCCCAAGGTCAACGTCAACCAGTACAGCCAGGTGTTCATCGAGCCCAGCCAGTTCTACCCCAAGCCGCAGCCGACGCCGGTCATCTCGGCGCAGACGCTGCAGGAAATCACCCGCTACTTCAACGAAGCGCTGCGCCGTGAAATGGGCAGCGTGGTACCACTGGCCAAGGGCCCCGGCCCGGGCGTGATCGTGGTGCGCCCGGCCATCACTGCGGTGTCCACCAGCAACGAGGGCCTCAAGCCCTATGAGGTCATCCCTATCGCGCTGATTTCAGCCGGTGTGAACACCGCCATGGGCGGCCGTGACCAAGAGGTGGATGTCGGCGTGGAAGCTGCGTTCCTCGATGGTGCCAGTCAGAAAGTGCTGGCCCAGGTCGTGCGCAAGGGCACGGGGCAGGATCTGGAGAACAAGACCACGCAGCTGACCCTGAATGACGTCAAGCCGGTGCTGGATGGCTGGGCCAAGGACATGCGTGCGAGTTTCCTGGAAGCGAAGCAGAAAGCCCGCTAAAGCCTCACTGGTCCATGTAGGAGCGGCCTTGTGTCGCGATGGGGCGCGGAGCGGCCCCAGATCCACATATTCAAGCTGAAATCGCTGGGGCTGCTTCGCAGCCCTTTCGCGACACAAGGCCGCTCCTACAGTTGACCGCGTCAGCACTCTACGAAGGCAACGGCAAGGCCGCCACGCGAGGTCTCCTTGTAGTTGGCATGCATGTCCGCCCCGGTATCACGCATGGTGCGGATCACCCGGTCGAGCGAGATGAAGTGCTCGCCATCCCCTCGCAACGCCATCTGCACGGCGTTGATCGCTTTCACCGCAGCAATCGCGTTGCGCTCGATACACGGCACCTGCACCAGGCCGCCGACAGGGTCGCAGGTCAGCCCAAGGTTGTGTTCCAGGGCAATCTCGGCGGCATTTTCCAATTGCGGCGGCGTAGCGCCCAGCACCTGGGCAAGGCCGGCAGCGGCCATCGAACAGGCCGAACCTACCTCGCCCTGGCAACCAACCTCGGCCCCGGAAATCGATGCGTTCTTCTTGCACAGGATGCCAACCGCCGCTGCCGCCAGCAGGAAGTCCACCACGTCCGCGTCACACGCCCCCGGGTTGAACTTCATGTAGTAATGCAGCACCGCCGGGATGATGCCGGCAGCACCATTGGTAGGTGCTGTGACCATGCGCCCGCCGGCGGCATTCTCTTCATTCACCGCAAGGGCGAACAGGTTGACCCATTCCATGGCGCTGAGGGTGGAGCCGATCACGTTGGGCTTGCCCAGCTCCTGCAGGCTGCGATGCAGCCGCGCCGCACGGCGCTTGACGTGCAACCCGCCCGGCAGGATGCCTTCATTGCGCAGGCCATTGTCGACGCATTCACGCATGGCACCCCAGATCCGCAGCAGGCCCTCGCGTACCTCGGCCTCCGAGCGCCAGGCGCATTCGTTGGCCATCATCAGCTGCGCCACACTCAAGCCATGGCCCTTGCACAAAGCCAGCAATTGCGCAGCGCTGTCGAACTCGTACGGCAGCACCACCGCGTTCGCTTCGACCGCTGGCGCATCGATCTCGGCTTGCTCGACGATAAAGCCTCCGCCTACCGAATAGTAGGTCTGGCGCAACAGGCTGCCCTGCCCGTCCATGGCTTCCAGGCTCATGGCATTGGGGTGATACGGCAGGTTCTCGTCAAGCAGCAGCATGTCGCGGCTGTACTCGAACGCCAGTGGGTGGCTGCCATCGAGCATCAGGCAGTGCTCCTGCATCACCTGGCCGATGCGCGACTCGATGGTGGCCGGATCGATGCGGTCCGGCCACTGGCCCATCAGGCCGAGCAGGCAGGCGCGATCGGTGGCATGGCCAACCCCGGTGGCCGACAGCGACCCGTACAACCGCACCTCGACACGGCTTGCCCGGGCCAGCAGCCCCTGTTCGCGCAGGGCCTGGGCAAAGGTAGCCGCCGCCCGCATCGGGCCGACGGTGTGGGAACTGGACGGCCCGATGCCGATTTTGAAAAGGTCGAAAACACTGATAGCCATGCTAATGCCTGACCGTGCCCGGGTATGAAGCCGCAGCGCGGTTATCTGGAGAAATTGAGCGATATTGCGATTTTGCGCGATACTGCCGCGCTGGTTCACGGATGACCAACGAAACTTCCTAAGCAAGGCTTTAGTGGTACTAAACGATGCGACGACAACTCAATGGCCAGACGTTCGTCTGGCTACACGTGTTCGCCTGTGCGGCCCGGCACTTGTCCTTCACCCGCTGTGCCGAAGAGCTGCACATTACCCCGGGCGCCGTCAGCCAACAGATGCGCCAGTTGGAGGAACGCCTGGGCTACCAGCTGTTCCTGCGTCGGGCACGTGGTGTGGAACTGAGCGCCGAAGGGCAACGCTTGGCACAGACGGTGACCGAAGCCTACGGCAGCATCGAAGCCGAACTGCTGCGCCTGGATGCAGGTGAGATCCGCGGCACCTTGCGCCTGCGCTCGATCCCGTCGTTCCTGGCCAAATGGCTCACGCCTCGTCTTCCGCGTTTTCAACAACGCTACCCGGACATCGAGTTGCGTCTGGTGGCCGAAGACAGTGCCCAGGCGTTGACCCCGGGCGATTTCGACCTGGCCATCGACCTGAACGATGGCAGCTACCCCGGCATGCTCTCGACACCACTGCTGGACGAGCAGATCTTCCCCGTATGCTCCCCCACCTTGCTGCGCGGGCGCCCGCCGCTGCACGGGCCGGCGGATCTTGTGCACTACCCGCTGCTGCACGACATTACGGCCTGGCGCGGCAGTTCGGAATATGCCGAATGGGAGTTCTACCTGGAGGGCATCGGCGCCGCCGGCCTGGATGTGCGGCGCGGGCATACCTTCAACCGCAACCACCTGACCATCGAGGCGGCGATTGCAGGCATTGGCGTGGCGATCGCCCGACGCACGCTGCTCAACGACGAACTGGAGCGCGGCGCACTGATCGTGCCGTTCGGGGTGCCTATCGCCAATCACAAGCGCTATGTAGTGCATTACCCACCGGGCGGGCTTAACCAGCCGGGGGCGCGGGCGGTGCATGACTGGCTGGTGGAGGAAGCGCGGGGGTTCAGGGAATTGCACCCGCTGAACAAGGACTAGGCCAACCAATTGCGGCTGCACGAAATCGCTCTCATAGAACAACACATGACTCATTGGTTCGGCGGGGTTCTGTAGGAGCAGCCTTGTGCTGCGAAGAGGCCGGGGCTGACAAAGCCTGTCTATTGACTGTATCGGCCTATTCGCAGCACAAGGCTGCTCCTACAAAGGACGCGCCAAGCGAGCGATATTTGTTCTCCGGCGACAGCGCAGCCACACCTGGGGAGGTCTCAATAAGCCTGCTTGCCGGTAAAGGCGCTAAGTGTGCGCACCAGAATCACGAAATCCAGCCACAGCGACCAGTTGTTGATGTACTCGATGTCCGAGTCCACCCGCTGGATCATCTGTTCGATATCCCTGGTTTCGCCCCTGAACCCACGCACCTGCGCCAGGCCGGTCATGCCAGGCTTGATATTGTGGCGAGCGAAGTAGTCGACGATGTCCTGCGAATACAGAGTGTCATGCTGCAACGCATGCGGCCGCGGCCCTACCAGCGACATCTCCCCGGTCAGCACATTGAACAACTGCGGCAGTTCATCGAGGCTGGTGCGGCGGATAAAGGCGCCGACCCGGGTCAGCCGTGGGTCATCCCTCTGCGCCTGCTTCACCACGCCATCTTCCGGCTGGTGGACATGCATGCTCCTGAACTTCCAGATACGGAACGCTTCCCCCGTCCAGCCGGTGCGCTCCTGACGGAAGAACACCGGGCCGCGGCTATCGAGCTTGATGGCCAGCGCAACGGCCAGCAACACCGGCGATGCCAGCAGCAGGATCAGCGCCGCCAACACCCTGTCCTCGAGGTTCTTCAAGAACAGGCTCATGCCCGTCAGCGGTGTTTCCGACAAGGTCAGCACAGGTATGCCGGCAATTTCCCGCACGCTGTGATTGATCAGGCGCAACGAGAAGATATCCGGTACCCAGTTCACCGCAATGCACTTGTCGAGCAACTTGAGATACACATCGTTGATGACCTCGGAACCGCCCAGCGGGGTCACCAGGTACACCGTGCGAATGCCATGGCGGGCCACGATATCGTCGAGGTCGGCAATAAGCCCGAGCACCGGCATGCGCTGCTTTCCTTCGGCACTTTCGCGCCCCGACTCATCGGCATTGTCGATCAGCACGCAACCCAGCACGCGTTCGCCGAACCAGGGGTTGTTGCTGATTTTCTGATACAGGAAGTTGGCCAAGTCACCGGCGCCAATGATCAGGGCGTTGTCCAGGCGTGCATGGGCGCTAAAGCGCTTTTGCAATTCGCGCACGGCAAAGTGCAGGAACAACTGGGCGATGTAGCCAATGATGAACAACTGCACGACCAGCAGTCGCGAATAGGTTTCGCTCTGTTTGGCCAGGAAGGCCATGACCACCAGGAAGCAAAAGGTTGCCGACCAGGCCTTGAACAGCCGGAAAGCCTTGATGGAAAGCCCGACGTTGGTACGGTAGATCGCATAGTGATCGTAGATGACTGCCAGTGCGCCAACCAGCAACAGCAGCATGATCACGTAATCGGAAGTGATGTAGCCGAACTGGTCGTAGATCAGGTACCAGGCAATACCGATGACTGCAATTCCATCGAGGCCGGCCTGAATGGCGTTACTTACGCTGCTTCTTCTCTGCAGTAAGGAACGACTGCTTCTCGGCTCTAAGACCATTTCAGACCTCATCAATTTGCGCGCAGCAAATGCCTTCCACCAACCAGCAAGGCTTGACAACGGCTCATGCAAAGCCCGTGGAGCAAAATCCTGCAGCCGCAAGCCATTGATCAAACTGTAGCAGCCATCCGCCATCAGCGTGCCCGGAATCACCGTTCGTGCGGATTCTGACGCTCATACGGTGTGCCTGGCCGCCCACCGTCGCGGCGGAACAGCAGGGTACGCACGAGGAACAACGGGTTGCCCACAACATAGCGAATGAACAAACGCTTCGGCTCGCGCAACAGCCGGTATAGCCACTCCCCACCCAACCGCCGCAACCACTCGGGCGCCCGGCTGACCTTGCCGCCGAGAAAATCCAGGATCGCGCCGCCACACACGATCAGGCACGGCCCCCCAGCTGCCGCCAGCCTTGCGGCCACAATCTCCTGCCTGGGCATTCCCATGCCCAGCACGATCAGCTCAGGTTGCAAATCCCTGGCCAGTTGCAGGTAGGTATCGACGCTGGCAAAGCCATCGTGGACCGACACCGGTACCACCCCGAACGTGGCTGTGCTTCGTTGCACGGCCTGGTCCAGGTACGGCTGTCGGGTGCCCCAGAACGCAACCCGCCGCCCACGGTAGGCAGCCAGAAGCCTTGGAATGAAGTCGGTGCCATTCATGTTGAGCCCTGGCTCAAGCCCCAGCCGGCGATACAGGATCGCCAGGCCGGAACCGTCGCGCAGCAGTACGTCGGCCGCTGACAATGCCTGGTGGCAGGCGCCATCACGAACCACCAGGTTCATTGCATGGGCATTGACGAAGCCCAGCACGGTCGCGGCTTTCGGGGCGCTGAGCCTGTCCAGCAGGCGCTGCGCGGCAGTGGCATCCGGCACCACTTCGAGCTTGCCGACAAGGGTGTTCCAGCGTTCCTGCCAATGAGCCATCAGTCTTCATCCCGTTTCGAACGTACCCATTCAACCTGTCGCTTGATCAGGAACCGCAGATACAAGGGGAGCTTCCTTACAGCGTAGAACGGCGCGTACAGCAGCACGGAGAACGGGATCAGTTCGCGACAGAAACTCGCCCAGGCCACTGCGACAGCAAGGCCGAGCAAGGCCAGCGCGCAAAGGGCGATCCACGCAGGTGCCGCCAGGCCGAACAGCAGGTACGCCAGCCAGGCCACCAGGTTAAGGCCGAGCAAGGCCAGCACCAGCAACGCCAGCGGCGGCACCAGCAGGTCCAGGGTCATGGCCAGCAAGCTGCCGTTACGCTGGGTGATTGCCGCCAGCGCACGCTTGGGCACATCGGCCAGCATCAGGCTCAGGTGCCCATGTTCCCAGCGGGTGCGCTGGCTGCCCAGGCCTTGCTGGCTGGCAGGGAACCGGCTGCTGACCACGGCCTCGGGGCAGAACACTGGCGGCTTGCCCTGCTGGCACAGGTCCAGGCCCAGCTTCACATCCTCTACCAGGTGCCCGTTGGCCAGGTCGATCAAGGCCAGGTCACGCCAGCCGAATGCCATGCCGGCGCCCATCAACTGGCATGGCAGGCCCAGCCGCGCCCAACCACGCGGGCGCACCAGGTTCTTGACCCGCCAGGCGAACTCGGCAACCTGCACTGTCAGCCCAGCCCCTGCCGGTGCGTACATCAGGTACAGCGCCTGCACCGGGCGAGCGACTTCTCGGTAGCGCCGCGCCAGGCGCTCGATTGCCCCCTCGCCCACCTGGCAGTCGGCATCCACCACGATCACCACCTCGGGCGGCTGGTTGGTCAGGTGGCGCACGCCGAAGTCCAAGGCGTAGCCCTTGCCGCGCAACCGTGCATCGTGGCGCTCCACCACTTCGGCACCCGCCTCACGCGCCAGTTGCGCGGTGTCGTCAGTGCAGTTGTCCGCCACCACCAGCAAGCGGTCGCCAGGCCGCAACTGCGGAGCAATGCTCGCCAGCGTGGCACCAATTATCGAAGCCTCGTCGTGAGCTGGCACCAGCACTGCCACCTGCGGACGGGCGGTGTTGCCCATCGGCTGCGCGCGTGCAGGCAGGCAGGCCATCAGCACCTGCACCACCAGCAGCAGCACCGGCAACAGGACGATGGCCGCCAGCATACCCAGTAGCCAAGCCAATACACTCATCATGCGGATGCCTTGAAATAGCTGGCCAGCCTGGCCGCCTCGGTATCGATGTCATGCCGTTGCAGGACACGCTGGCGTGCCGCGTCGCCCATGCGCTGCAGCACTTCGGCAGGTTGTGCCAGGCAATCGGCAATGGCCGCTGCCAGCTCGTCCACGGCGCCGGCAGGGAACAACCAGCCGTTTTCGCCCGGCCGCACCAGCTCGGGAATGCCTGCCACATAGGTGGTCAGCACTGGCCTGCGCAAGGCC
The DNA here is from genome assembly GCF_046764235.1 of Pseudomonas sp. s4. Lineage (NCBI taxonomy): Bacteria > Pseudomonadati > Pseudomonadota > Gammaproteobacteria > Pseudomonadales > Pseudomonadaceae > Pseudomonas > Pseudomonas sp. s4. The sequence goes on from NZ_CP177209.1 coordinate 3,223,281, forward strand.
ATCGCCTCCATGATCACCACCGGCAAACCCTCGGCAAAGCTGGGCAGCACCAGCGCACGCGCCGCCAGGATTTCCTCGCGCACCTGTGCGCTGCTGATCCAGCCGGTGATGCGCACCTGCTGCTGCAAGCCATGCCGTGCAATCAACGCCTCGACCTGGCCACGCATTTCACCGTCGCCGGCCAGCACCAGTTCGAAGGCGATCGACCGGGCGGCCAGTACTCGCGCGGCCTCGAGCAGAAGCAGCTGGCCTTTCTGTTCGCACAGGCGGCCGACGCACACCAGGCGCGGCGCCGTGGGCACGCCAACCGGTGCCACCTCATGGAAGCTGCGCTCGAGCCCGCAATGCACCACCTTCACCTTGGCCCAGTGTTCGTGTGCCACCCAGCGAAACAACTGGCTGCGCCCGTACGAGCTGACCGCCGCAACAAATGCGGCACGCCGCACCTTCTCGCCCATGTGCAGGAACTGCGGCTTGTCGAACTCCTCCGGCCCGTGCACGGTAAAGCTGTAGGCCGGCCCGCCCAGCACGTTGGCCAGCATCACCACCTCGGTGGAATTGGTGCCGAAATGTGCATGCACATGACTTGCCTCGCCAGCCTGCAACCATTGCAGTACCTGGCAGGCCTCGGCCAGGTAGACCAAGTGGTAGGGCCAGGCGCGGTCGGCCCGCAAGCCAACGCGCATGGCCAGCTGCAGCGCCCGGAAGAACCGGCGCGGCTGTGCCCGCAGCACTTGCCAGGCCGGTGCCAGCAACCCCTTGATGCCACGCTGCAGCACATAGCGGGTCTTGGCCCGTTCGCTCGCGTCGTCGGCATCCTGCAACTCGGCGTCCCACCCGCGCAGGGCAATACGCTGCACCTCTACCCCCTGGCGCTCCAGCGCCAGGATCTCGCGGCGGATGAAACTGTGGCTGACCTTCGGGTACTGGTTTATGAAGTAAGCAATGCGCATAGAAATCCAGATCAAGACCCGCGTAGTGAACATTCAGACCTGCCGCGGCAGGGCTGGCGATTACTTCAGGCTGTCGACTACCGGCGGCCGGGGCCCCGCCGATGCCATCTCGTCAGATACATCCCCCTGTTCCCCTTGTAGTCCAAGGTTGTGACCGCTGCCTGGCAACACGGCCTGCAAGCGGGCGAAAACATCGTCGAGCAGCACCTGGCGGCGGCGGTACATTGCCCGTTTCTTCGCCGGAATATCCTGTTCCGCCCGCTGTACCGCAGCCAGCGGAAGGGCGAAGAAGTCAGCATGGCTCGATGCAGTAGCACCGTGTTCCAGCCAGATCACATCATAATTGGCCGCCAGGTCGTGGCCTTTGTCGCTGCCAAAATACGCGTGCCGATGGTGGCGGCAGGCATCACGGACGGCATACAGGTGCGCCACGCCAAGGGTCCTGGCCAGGCACTTCAATGCCTCGAGCAACAGGCTGCGCGGGCGCAGCCCTTCGAAGTCCTTGGTCAGGTCGCGGTAGATGGCCAGTGAGGTTTCGCTGTCGATACCCTTGTGGATGCCCTGCACGGCACCAATGAACAGGCACAGTTCGCCCTGGCTGCGGCACAGGCTGAATGCCAGGGATGCCACGCGCAGGTCGCTCTGAAACAGGTTCAATACCAACTCGCCTTCGCGCTTGAACCAGATCGGCCGGTCCAAAACCAGACGACAACCCGGCGAATGGCTGGACAGCTCGCACAGCGTCAGGCTTTCGTCCCGCCCCAGCAGCAACAGCGCCGGAAACTGCCCGGCCAGCACTTCGAAGTGCGAAGCCACCACCTCCAGGCGCTGCGGGGCTTCCCAGCATTTGCTGAGGTAAGGCCACTGCACGACACCGATGCAATCCACCCCTAGCCGCTGCAAGCCTTGCTGGCCCAGCGCCGCCGTCATGCGCTGCAGGAAGGCGTTCAGTTCAGGCCATTGCCTGGCAATCTGCAGCGCCAACCTGCACTTGTTGTTCAGCGCCCGCAACGAGTAGCCCGGTTGCAAGGTAAACACGCTTTTGACGATCGTGCCGAGCATCATGGGCCTCTCTCACTTGTACTCGATCAACGTCGATTTGCCGGCCGCGATGCGGTGGCGCAGGAACTTCAGTTGCCCGAGCATTTCCGGGAACTTGCCCAATACCAGAAACACTGCCTGTAGCCAGTTCTCCCGCACCGACTTGCCACCACGGCGTGCCAGGCGTACGGCCTGCAGCGGGTAGACCGCCAGCAACAGCAGGCCCCAGCCGCCCAGCAGCAGGCAGGCCAGCACGATTACCACGGGGATGCCCAGACCCCACAGCCAAGCCCGGCGCGATTCGCGCAACCAGTGCCGCTCGGGTGGCTGACCATGCAGGTAAGCCCCTTCGGCATAGGCGTGGCCAGCGCGCAGGCTACGCCGCCACCACTGGCTGAAACGGGTCATGGCGGCGTCGTGCAGGGTCATCTCGGCGTCCAGGCGCCAGACTTTCCAGCCCTTTGCCCGCAGGCGCACGCACAGCTCGGGCTCCTCTCCGGCAATCAGCTCGGGGCGAAAGCCGCCGACGGCGGCAAAGGCATCTGCTCGCATCAGGGCATCGCCACCACACGCCTTGGCCTCGCCAATGGGGGTGTCCCACTCCAGGTCACACAACAGGTTGTACACCGACCGCTGGGGGAAGCGCTCGCGTCGGCGGCCACACACCACGGCCACGTCGGGGTGGTCGTCGAGAAACGCCTGCGCCGCGGCCAGCCAGCCGCCATCCACCTCGCAATCGCCATCGACGAACTGCACCCGTTGCAGCGACGGCAACCGCCGTTGCAAGGCGAAAAAGCCTTCGTTGCGCGCGCGTGCGGCAGTGAACGGGGTGTCCATGTCCAGCGCCAATACCTCTACCCCCAGGCTGCGGGCCAGGTGCGGTGAACCATCGGTAGAGCCGGAGTCGACGTACATGATCTTGTCCGTACCCTGTAGCAGCGAACGCAGGCAACGCTCCAGGCGCAGGCCTTCGTTGCGGCCAATCACCACCACTCCGATGCCGCTCGCCATGGGCCTCACTCGACGGGCGCCGTGGCGGCCGGTTGCCTGGCCTTGATGATGGCCGGCACCCCCACCGCCAGCGAATTGTCCGGCACATCCACCAGCACCACGGCGTTGGCACCGATGATCACGTCGTTGCCGATACGGATGCTACCCAGCACCTTGGCCCCGGTGCCGATATCGACGTTGTTGCCGAACACTGGTGCAATCGGCTCATCGACGTTCTTCAGGCCCACCACTACCCCGTTGCGGATGCGGCAGTCATCGCCAAACCGGGCATAGCCGCTGACTACGATGCCGCCAAAATGGTCGATGACGAAGTTGCGGCCGATCACCACCTCGCACGGCAGCTCCACACCTGTGATGATCTGCACGAACTTGAACAGGACCTTGTAGATGAGCGAAAACAGTTTTCGCAGCAGTGCCGGGCGCACCCCATAGCGCCAGCGGCCGAAGCGGTACACCAGCAATACCCAGAAGCCCTGGGCGCCCCAGTCGCCCCCATGGGCACGCAGGTCGGCACGTATATTCTCGAACATGGCTCCACCTACCTTGTCGGTTGGCTGGCGTACCGGGTCTTGAACAACAGAGACCAGGTCGCCCGGCAGTGACGCCAGCAGGCCTGTATTGCGCCCAGACCGCGTCGTTTCAACAGCGCCTTGAGTGCCAGTACCAGGTCGCCCAAGGTGACCAGCAGCATGTGCAGGGCAAGGCCCGCCAGCCCGTGATGCTTGCGGAAGTACAGCAGCTCGCTTTCGATCTGGTATGACGAGATCTGTCGGCTGGCCGCCTCCAGTTCGGCCACCGATCTGGAGCTTTCCCCTCCGATGTGCACCACCGTGGTATGCGGGTAGAACACCACCTTCCAGCCTGCAGCCTTCACCCGCTTGCAGTGGTCGACCTCCTCGTAATAAAGAAAGTAGCGCGGGTCGAACAGGCCCACCTGGTCGAGCACTTCGCGGCGCACCAGGTAGAAGCAGCCAGGCAGCCAGTCGCACTCGCGGACCGAAGCGTGGTCCCAATCCATTTCGTCGACCATTTTCAAGCCCGGGAAAAAGCGCCCCAGCCCGGTACGCCCGACGAACACGTTGAACGGTGTGGGGAAGTAGCGGCAACTGGGCTGCAGGGCGCCGTCGCGTCCCTCCAGGCGGACCCCCAGCACACCGCACTCCGGGTGGGCTTCCATGTAGTCGAGGGTTTTCTGCAGTGAATCGGTGGCGACAAAGGCGTCGGTGTTCAGCAGCAAGGCGTACTTGCCCTTCAGGTGCGCCAGCAACTGGTTGTTAGCCCGGCCGAACCCCACGTTCTGCTTGTTGCTCAGCAGCAGCGCCTGCGGGCATACCTCGGCCATGCGCTGCAGCGAGTCATCGGCGGAGGCATTGTCCACCACCAGGTAGCTGGCCAGCCGTTCGCTGTCGGCCCGACGCAGTGCATCGAACATCGGCTGCAGCAGCCCGGCCGTGTTGAAGTTGACCACCATGACGTCCACAGGTTTGCTAGCCATTGTTGCCGTCCCCGAAGAAATACTGGCGCCTTTGCGCCATCAGCTGCGGCTCCAGTTGCGGGTCGTAGGCACCATTGCGCTGCTTGACCAGGTCGATCCATGGGTAGGCCTCGCAACGTGCCTCAACCCGCTTGATCAACGCCTCGGTGGTGCATATGAACTCTGCAGGGTTGCCACCGAACACCGTGCCCGGCGGCACATCCTTGGTCACCACGGCACCGGCGGCCACGATCGACTCAGGCCCGATGGTGACGCGGGGCATGACGATTGCACCGTGGCCGATGAAGCAGTTGTCCTTGATGTCGATGAAACCGACCGAATCCAGGTGCTTGCCGAAGCGATGTTCGATCAGCAATACCACCCCGTCATGACCGATCAGGGTGCAATCGGACAGCCCCACACTGTTGCCGATGCGAACCAGCGAAGGGTCGAGGAACTTGCAGCCTGTATTGACATAGAAGTTGCTGCCTACCGAGTGGAAGTTGCCCCAGCGGGCAAGGTAGGCCCCCCACTCAAGCCCTGACGGCTTGCAGAACCTCCTGTAGAAGGAGCTTCCTCGCCCCGTTGCATGGACATAGTGCGCCACTGCCTTGCGTATCCATCCCTTCATTCTGCCAGCCTCGCAATCAAAGCCATCTGGACTGTCCCTGAGGCGCATCCGGTCTCGTTCTTGTGGGTGCTGACCGTCGCGCACTCAACCCGTTTACAACATGCATCACCCCACGGCGTCGCTGGCCGCGCTCAGCCTGGCATCGAGGTGGTCGGCCAGGCGTACCGCAAACTGCAGCAGCGGCATGGTCGGATTGCAAGCGCCGCCCGTGGCAAAGATGCTGCTGCCGGCGACATAAAGATTTTCGGTACCGAACACCTTGCAGTTGGTATCGACAACACCAAACTGCGCCGAAGACGCCATGCGCGTGGTACCCATGTGATGGGCATGTGGCGACAACTTCAACGGTATCGAGGTGTCGTAAACGAAGTCATTGAGCCTGATGTAGCCCAGGTCCATGGCAGCCCACTGCTTGGCCAGCTCGCTTCCGATGCACTTGATGGTGTGCCGGTCATCAGCGGTCAGGGCCCAGTTGACATTGACCTTGGCCACGCCCAGTGCGTCCTTCTCCTCCAGCAGCGAAATACGGCTGTGCAGGTTGGGAAACTGCTCGATCATGGTGCTGATGACGCCATCACCGGGGCAGTTGAACTTGGCCACGAAGGCGATCTTGCTGGCTACTCCCATGTCGCAGGCCAGGTTCTCCAGAAAATGCTTCACCTCGGCAGTACGACCATAGGTTTGCACATCAGCCAGCAAGGCGGCCCTGACGTTGCCCTTGCCTGCCTTGTACTCCTCAACGAAAGCATCGGTGGTGTAGTACTCGCGCGGTTCAGGGGCCAGCCTCGAATTGAGGATAAAGGTGCCAAGATCAATGTTCAGATGCTCCATGAAGCACCCGCCGACCAGCCCGTCCTTGCTCACGATCCCCGCCGCCGCCAACGACTCGCTGTTGAGCAGTTGCCGGGCATTCTCGATGGCACCTGTAGCGAGTACGAAGTTTCTTGCAACCAGGCGCTGGCGATTGCACTCGTAATCGGAAAGCACGACTGCAGCCAAGTGACCGGAAGCCTGGTCGAACTCCAGGTTCACGCAATTGCAGTTGATGAATACGTCCAGGCCCTGGGTCTGCTCCAGGGCCGTGGCGTACTTCTGCGCAAAGCGCGTTGGCGGGCTGAGCAGAAAGCGGTCCGGTTCGAAGTCACCGCCGTCGAGGCCATCATTCAACGCGCGAAAGTCCGCCCCTGGCGGCAGGTCGACGATATCCATGGCAGCAGGCAGGTAGCCTGCGATCTCCGAATAAGGAATGGGCCAGCCAGGCAAGTCGCCAATGGGAGGGACTGCGAAGTCCGAGGGGCTGAACGGCCGGCAACGGCCGGCCCAATGGTTGGATGTGCCGCCCAGGTAACGCAGGCGAGCTTCCCCGGCATACAGTTCCAGGCCAGTGGATGCACAGGCGTACAAGGCTTGCGAGTTCGCCGAGTACTCGCGCCCGCCACCTTCGGCAAGCAGGACGCTCCAGCCGGCGGCGGCCAGGCGCAGGCCCAGGGTGATACCGGCCGGGCCGGCGCCGATGATGCAGACATCGTAACTGTCGCGCAGCGCCTTCTGCTGCTGATAGTCCCTGATCATGCGTGCTCGTTCCGGAAGTAACGGGACGGCAGTACCCAGCCGTTGATCACCACGAACCCAGGCCTGCCAGCAGGTTGGCTGGCGACGGCTGGCGTAGCAGCGAACACCACACCACCTACACCAAGCAAGACACAACTTTGGAGAAACCCCCTACGACCCAATTGCGCAGTACAAAACGTAAGTTTCCCCATGATCCAATGACCTGCACCTTAGAAAGTTTCACCCGACAAGCCGAATTACAGCCAGTTGAAAAAGGCTGTCAGCAGCGCCCCGCAAAGCGCCCCGACCAGCAGCATCGGCAGTACCACCAGCTCACGCCTCAGGCTGAACATATCCAGCTTGCGATTCACGTACACGATCAACACAAGGGTTGGCACGGTATGCAGGGCAACCCCCCAGATCGCCCAGTCAACGCCACCGATCGCCAGCAACAGTGGCAACAACCCCCACAACGAGACCAGGCGGATGATGTTATCCATGGCCTGGTACTTGGTCAGGCCCAGGGCAATCCACACCTGATGAGCCAAGGTATAGCGCAATGTGAGGAACGACAGCGAAAGAATGGCCATCATCGGGCCAGCTTCACGGTAGCGATCGTCGTACAGCCAACCGATCAGCAACGGGCTGGCGGTCAGGAAGCCACCACAGATGAACAGCACCAGCAGGTCGACCAGCAGGCGGAAGCGGTAATACAGGGCCTTGAGGCGCTCCTTGTCATCGGCCCGTGCCGCTTCGCTGAAGGCGGGCAGCGCCACCGCGCCGAAAACCTTCATCAGCGCGGTCTGCACGGCACCCAGGATCAACACGGCAATCGAATACACACCCAGTTGTGCCGCCGTCATGCTGGCGCCAAACCACATGCGGTCACCGTACATGGCCAACACGCCAACCATCGACGACAGCAAGATCCAGCGGCCGAACACGATCAGTTCGGTCAGCGCGCTGCGGTCCCACTGCAGGCGGTTGTCATGCCCCTCCAGGGCGGTGTGACCGAGCAGGGTCCAGGCCACGGCAGACACCAGGCCAGCGATCACCAGTGCCCACACCGAATGGGTCAGGTAGCCCAGCACCAGCATCACCACCAGGCCGACCGCCTGCGAGGCCAGGTCCACCAGCACCACGCGCTTCTGTTGGAAAGTCCGTACCGCGACATCTATCTTGGTGGACTGGAAGCCCCAGATCACCGCCGACAGCCCGGTTGCCGCCAGCACCATCGGCAACACCGGTGCGGCATAGGTGGAGTCCGCCGGCCACAGCTCGGCGAGCTGGGCGAACCAGGCCCCCAAGGCCAGCAGCAAGGTCAGGGCGAACAGTACGAAGCCGCGGATGATCTGCACGGTCCATGCAGTATTGAGAAAATCCGGGTCGTCACCGCGATGGCTCTGGATGATGTTCTGCCGCAGGCCGACATCGGACAGTAGATGCAGGAGTACCGAAACGGTGGTGGCGATGACCATCACCCCGAACATTTCCGGCAGCAGCAAGCGGGCCATGATCAGGTTGCCGCCAAGGCGCATCACCTGTGACGCCACTTGTGCAACCAGGTTCCATGACCCGGCCCTCAGGGCCCGCTTGCGCAGGCTCGCGGTGGCAGACACATCAATCGACGGCATGAGAGCAATCTCTGACTGACTGGCTAAAAGGTCACTATAGTTTCAATCAGCCACGACGCTAGCCGTTGCCCACCGATGCAAAGGTGCACATAGCCAATGCCTGAACATTTTCGTGCGTTGATCGTCATCCTTTTTCTGGCGAGCGTGGTCTTCCTGCTGGCGCGGCGGCCTGCCACCGACCTGATTCCGCTGAGCGACTTCAAGCGCCGACGCAACCTGTGGTTCCTGCTTACCCTGCTGGCCTTCTTCTCGCACAGCTTCTGGCTGTACCTGGGTGCTGGCGCCGTCATCCTGTACATCGCCGGGCGCCGCGAACACAACCCCATGGCGCTGTTCTACATGCTGCTGTTCCTGATCCCGCCGGCTTCGGTGCAGGTGCCCGGGTTTGGCGTGGTCAATTACCTGGTCGACCTCAACCATATCCGCCTGCTGGCCTTGTGCGTGCTGTTGCCGGCGGCGCTGGCCCTGCGCCGGCAAGGCGACACCCTGCGCTTCGGCCGCACCTGGCCCGACAGGTTGTTGGCGGCCGGCCTGCTGCTGATGAGCGTGCTGTACCTGCGCGAGACCACCCTGACCGACACCCTGCGCCAGACGCTGTACCTGTTTGTCGACGTGTTACTGCCGTATTACGTGGCCAGCCGTGGCCTGCGCCAGATCAGCGACTTCAAGGACACCCTGCTGGCCTTCGTGCTTGCCTCATTCGTTCTGGCCCTGATCGGCGTGGCCGAGTACGTGCGCCACTGGCTGCTGTACAGTGCCCTGGTCGACGCCATGGGCGTGCCGTGGAGCATGTCCGGCTACCTGAGCCGTGGCGGTTCGCTGCGCGCCAGCGTTACCACCGGGCAGGCGATTGCCCTGGGTTATGTGATGAGCGTGGCCATCGGCCTGTTCCTTTTCGTCCAGGGTTACGTGCGCCGCCCCCTGCAGCGGGCCCTGGGCGCCCTGCTGCTGGCCGCAGGGCTGTTCGCGCCACTGTCACGCGGCCCGTGGATCGGTGCCGTGGTCATCGTGGTGGTGTTCATCGCCCTGGGCAAAGGTGCGGTCAGGCGCCTGGCGCTGCTCGCTGCGGCCGGCATGCTGGCCCTGCCCTTGCTGACCATCGTGCCCGGTGGCGACAAGGTACTGGACATGCTGCCGTTCATCGGCAACCTCGAGAAAGAGAACATCACTTACCGCGAACGGCTGATGGACAACTCGTGGATCGTCATCCAGCGCAACCCGTTGTTCGGCTCGTTCGACTTCCGCAACACCCCGGAAATGCAATCGATGATCCAGGGTGACGGCATCATCGACATCGTCAACACCTATATAAACCTGGCACTGCGGGTCGGGCTGGTCGGGCTGGGCCTGTTCGTGGCGTTCTTCGCTGCCGTACTGCACGGTATCCGCAAGGCCATGCGCAGTTTCCCCGACAAGGACGACGAGCGACGCCAGCTCGGCCGGGCATTGCTGGCGACACTGATCGGCATCCTGGTGATCATCTTCACCGTCAGCAGCATCACCTTCATCCCGGTGGTGTACTGGACTGTCGCCGGACTGGGCGTGGCCTATGTCCAGATGGTTCGCAAGCTGCACAACAGCCAGGCCATCGCGCTGGCCGACCCCGCCCTTCAACCCAGGTGACGCCTATGAACCTGTTCCCCCTGCGCCGCTGGGGTTTTCAAACCCTGCTGCGGGTTTCGGCCATCGCCGGCCTGACCTCACTGCCGCTCACCGGCTGGGCCTCAGCGTGGCAAGTCAGTGTCGATGAACAGAACGGCCTGCCCTTGGTGACCCGCGGTGGTGGGCCAGTGATGAAAGCCAAGTTCGACTTCTGGGCGGCCAACTGGAGCTGGACCGGTTTTTCCACCACGTTCAAGGTAGTTGGCCCCGGCCACTACACGCTGCTGGGCAAGAACAAGGAACTGGACTTCGATCTGGCGGCGGATATCCGCAAGGAGCAGGCGCAAACCCTGGGCTGGGCCTTCGACCTCGAGGCCCACAGCCGCCAGGCCGGAGTAATGGGCGGTGGCATGGTGTTCGAGTTCGACCCTGGGCAAATTGCCGGGGGCATGGGTGCACCGCAGCTGCTGCCCGGCAACCGTGGCTGGTCATGGGGCAAGGCTGACCAGGGCCGACGCATCGAAATGCGCTTCGACCCGCCGCTGGCCAAGGTGTATTTCGAGCGCGGCAACCCGTCCGAACTGCGTGCGTTCATTTACAGCGACCCGATCAACGCTGGTCGGCAGCAGATCAAGGCGGTGCTGAACATCACCGGCGACATCGACCTGGGTCCCACGCCCAGCGAACGCTTCGGCCTGGCCGACCCCGCCGGTTGGCCCGACGACCAACTGGACTGGCGCACCTCGCCCGTGGACCTGTCATTCCTCAACGCCCCGGAAAAGCCTGCCGGCAAGCATGGCTTCGTCAAGGCCGTCCGCGAGCAGCTGATGTTCGAAAACAACACCCCAGTGCGCTTCTGGGGCACCAACCTGTCCGCCTATTCGCTGTTCAAGAGCCCCGACGAAGAAATCCGCCAACAGGCCAAGCGCCTGTCGGCACTGGGGTTCAACCTGGTGCGTTTGCATCACCACGACTCGCCCTGGGTCAGCCCGAACGTGTTCGGCGACGGCACCCTGGTGCGCGATACCCAGCAGCTCAGTGCCGAATCGCTGCGCAAGCTCGATTTGTGGATCAAGGCGCTCAAGGACGAGGGCATCTATATCTGGCTGGACCTGCACGTGCAGCGGGCGCTTACTGCCAATGACAATATCGATGACTTCAAGGAACTGGCCAAGGGTGAGAGCCAGGTCGACCTGAAGGGTTACGCCTATGTGAACCGAAGCATCCAACAGGCGATGAAACGCTTTGCCGAGCAGTACCTGACTCATGTGAATGAATACACCGGCCTGGCTTACAAGGACGACCCCGCCATCGCTGCCGTGCTGCTCACCAATGAGAACGACCTCACCCAGCATTATGGTAACGCCCTGATGCCGAACAAGGACGTGCCGCGCCATAGCGAGCGCTACATGGAAGCGGCCAAAGCCTTCGCCAAACAATATGACCTGCCCACCGACCTCACCTGGCGCGCCTGGGAGCATGGCCCTTCGAAGCTGTTTCTCAACGACCTGGAACAGCGCTTCAACACCGACATGATCACTCACCTGCGCGGCCTCGGCGTGAAAGTGCCGATCGCCACCACCAGTACCTGGGGCGGCAATGGCCTGAGCGCGCTGCCGGCACTGACCACAGGCGATGTCATCGATGCCCATGGCTACGGTGCCAATGGCCAATTGGAGAAGAACCCGTTGACCAGCGACGGCGTGATCGACTGGCTCGCTGCCGCCCAGGTAGTCGGCAAGCCGCTGACCGTCACCGAGTGGAACGCCGAACCCTTCCCGCTGCCCGACCGCCACTCGCTGCCGCTGTACGTGGCCGGCACCGCTGCCCACCAGGGCTGGGACGCCATGATGCAGTACGCTTACAGCCAGCAGGCCTTCAACCCTGGCTGGCGCACGGCGGATAACTGGCACGCGTACAACGACCCGGCGATGATCGCCACCCTGCCCGCTGCCGCCCTGCTCTATCGCCGTGCGGATGTGAAGCCGGCCACTACCCGATACGTGTTCGCGCCGACGCCCGCCACCCTGTACAACCAGGAGATCACTCCGCGCAACTCGCCACTGCTGCGCACGGCCATGGAAAAGGGCCAACTGCAGATCGCCCTGCCACAGACGCCGGAGTTGCCCTGGCTGAAACCCGCCGCCATCCCTGCCGGTGCGCAGGTACTGCAGGACCCGGAGCAGTCCTTGCTACCGGCCGACGCCACGGAAGCGGTCAGCGATACGGGCGAACTCAAGCGCAACTGGCAACAGGGCATCTATACCATCGATACACCGCTGACCCAGGCCGCCACCGGATGGCTGGGAGGTCGCTTGATCAGCCTGGGCGCCATCCAGGTGCAAGCACGAACGCCGTACGCCAGCGTCGTGGTGCAAAGCCTGGACGGCAACCCCCTGGGCCAGTCGCGCGAACTGCTGCTGTCGCTGGGTACCCGGGCCGTGCCCAAGGCCGATGACAAGACACCGTTCAACGTAGAGCCGCTTGCCGGCACCTTGAGCATCAAGGCGCCTGCTGGCCTGAAGCTGTTCGCCCGGGATGCACAGGCCCAGTTGAAACCCTTGCCGATGGCTTACCAGGATGGACGCTACAGCATCACGTTCGACGGCAAGTACATGTCCAACTGGCTGTTCTTGAAATAGGGCATATGGCCATCTACCCTCACAACAGTCCTGTAGCTGAAAAGCGCAGCTGTACAACAGCAGAGTCCAGGAGGCATGGATGAAGTTTCTGGTTGTCGGTGGCGCAGGCTACATTGGCTCGCACATGGTCAAGCACCTGCTCGGTACAGGCCATGAGGTGGTGGTGGCGGACCTCGTCTCGCCCGGCCCCGGCGTCCAGTGGGCGAAACTGGACATCGCCGACGAACCCGCCCTGGATGTGCTGTTCGGTGTTTGCCGCTTCGATGCCGTGTTCCACTTTGCCTCGTTCATCCAGGTGGGCGAGTCGGTCAGCGTGCCCGGCAAGTACTACCAGAACAATGTCGCGGCCACCCTTTCCCTCCTGCAGGCCATGGTGAATGCCGGTATCAGGCACCTGGTGTTTTCTTCCAGCGCAGCCGTCTACGGCAACCCGCAGTACGTGCCGATCGACGAAGCGCATGCCAAGGGGCCGATCAACCCGTATGGGTTGAGCAAATGGATGGTCGAGCAGATTCTCGAGGACTTCGACCGGGCCTATGGCTTGAAGTCGGTATGCCTGCGTTACTTCAACGCAGCGGGCGCAGACCCGGAGGGCCAGCTGGGAGAGCGTCATGAACCCGAAACCCACCTGATCCCGCTGATCCTGCAGGCCGCTTCGGGCCGGCGTGATGCAGTAACGGTGTTTGGCCGCGACTACGACACGCCGGATGGCACCTGCATACGCGACTATGTGCATGTGGCCGACCTGGCGGCGGCTCATGCACTGGCGGTGGATTACCTGCTGGCGGGTGGCGAGCGAACTGCGTTCAACCTGGGCAACGGGCTGGGCTTTTCGGTGCAGCAGGTGATCGATACGGCCCGGGCGGTGACTGGCCGGCAGATCCGCACCCTCGACGCCCCCCGCCGCCCCGGCGACCCGCCCCGATTGGTGGCGGATGCTGGCAAGGCCATGCACATGCTGGGCTGGCGGCCGGAGTTTGCCACGCTGGAGTCGATTGTGCGGCATGCGTGGCAGTGGGAGTTGCAGTACCCCTGGGCTCGCTACCCCACAAGCTGAAAAGAGTGCGCCATACCTGTGGGAGCGGGCGCGCCCGCGAACACCGGCGCAGCCGGTGCCATCCACCGCGTCGCCTGCTTCGCGGGCATGCCCGCTCCCACAGAGACCCCACCAGCTGAAGGAATGCGCTGTACCTGTAGGAGCGGCCTTGTGTCGCGATGGGCTGCGAAGCAGCCCAACAATACCGAGACTCAATAATAGGTTCGAGGCTGCTCGTCAGCTTTGTTCAATACCGTTCCCACCAGGTTCACCCTTGCCAGGTGATGCAGGCAATCCTCGATCTCCTTCCTGTTGTTCATACCGTTGGCCACCACCAGCAGCACACAGTCGAACTTGGGTATCACGGTGATCGCATCGTCAGAACTGAGCAATGGCGGCAAATCGAAAATGCAGATGCGCGACTCGTATCGGTTGCGTAGTTCGCTGATCAGGTTGCTCACTTTGGGCGACGACAGCATTTCGGTGGACAACGGCACCGGCACCCGCGTGGGCAGCACCACGAACCGAGGCAAGGTCGGGTTGACCAGACAGTCCTGCAACTCGGCCTTGTCCGTCAGAAACTCGTTCAACGCCTGGTCCATGGGCAGGCCCAGGCTGCTGCCGACCTTGGGTCGACGCAGGTCGAAGTCCACCAGCAAAGCGGTCTTGGTGGTGTGGTGGGCGATGCTCATGGCCAGGTTGATCGCCAGTACCGTCTTGCCCGCTTCAGGGGTTGGCGAGGTGATGGCCAGGGTTCGCCAGCCATTCTCGTCCATGGTCCTGAGCACCTGCGTGCGCAGCAGGTCGATCGGCCCGTTCATGTTGGAGTTCTTGTTGTAGGCGACGATACGGTGACGCTCCAGGTGCTCCGCGCGCAGCGGCACCACCTTGGTGTTCACGTAATCGAACTGGCCAGGCACTTCCGCCAGTGCCGTACCAGGGGCGGGTGACAAGGCCTGCGGGGTACCCGGGGTAACCTGGTGAAGATTATTGCCAACAGCCTGCTTGGTCCTGTCCATCACTGCTTCCCTATGCAAACCGAGACATGACTTTGAACAACAGCACATCCAGTGGCATGTAGAACACGTGCACCAGCACTACCATGATAGCCGCCAGCGCCAGTGCCGCCACGATCAGCCAGTTTCGCCAACGCTTGCGCCTGGCCACATCGGCCTTGGTATCGATGTATGGCAGCGCCACCAGCACCCGCCTGCCCAGCAGGTTCTCCAGTGCACCGACGCCGCGAATGCGCTGGTTGAACATCTCCAGCAGCATCACCAGCGCACCGCCACCTGCCGGTGCCAGCACCAGGCCCAGCGCAGCGATCTTCTTGCGGTTGGGCTTGATCGGTTTCTCGGGCATCAGTGGTGGCTCAAGCAGTACAAAGCGCTCGGCCTTGTTCTCCTGCTCCAGGCTTTCGGTAATCTTCGCGCCCATTTCCTTGGCGCGGATTTCCTCGTACTTCTTGCGCGCGTTGTCGTGGTCACGCATCAAGGTCACCAGGCCACGCTCGACCTGCGGCGCCTCGAGGATCTCGGCCTCGTAGCCTTCCATCTTGCGGGTCAACTCGCGCTTCTGCTCGGCCAGCGAAGCAATGCGTTCCTGTGCCGCGCTCATCTTGGCGCGCACGCGGGCGACATCGAGGCCGACCGTGGAGGCCGCCGCCGTGCGATTGCCACTGGCTTCGAGCGCCTGGATCCTGCGCTTGACCGCCACCACATCGGGGTGGGCTTCCTTGTAGCGGCTCAGCAGCCGGGCATATTCGGCCTTCAGGCTGGGCAGGTCCTGGGGCTGCTCGGCACCGGCCGCCCTGGGGCCTTCGCCGGCCTTGGTTGCCAGCCCGGCATTGGCCGCGGACAGTTCCAGCTCAAGGTAACGCAGTTCTTCCTGGGCGGCCTTGTAATCACGGTCGACCTCGCGGAACTCCAGCTCCGACCGTGACAGCATGTTCATGCGCAAGGTCTGGTGCTCGGGCAAGGCGTTGGCGTGGGCCTGCTTGAAATCCGCCAGCTGGTTTTCCAGGTTGGCCAGCTCGGCACCCAGCTTGTTCGCCTCCTGGGTGAGGAACTCGGTGGTTTCGTTGGCCCGCTCGGTACGCTGCTTGAGGTTCTCGTTGAGGAACAGCGTCACCAACTCGTCGGCGACTTCCTTGGCCACCTCGGGCTGCTTGTGCTCGAAGGACACATTGAACGCCACGGTCGCTTCACCCCGCCCGCGCACGTATGTGGTAAGGGTTTCGACGACGATGGCGCTGCGCATGTGGTCGATCTTGTCGCTATCGCTGAAACGCTTGTCGGGAAACAGGTTGTACTTGTCGATGATGCGCAGCAGGTTCTCGCGAGTCATCACCCGCTGGCGAATCACTTCGATGCGTTCATCGGCAAAGCTGGTGTTGTTGGTCGACACCAGCTCAGGGGAAATCTGCTGCGACTCCACCAGGATGGTGCCGGTCGATTGGTAGATCGGCGGCACCATCACCGCGACTGCAACGGTCGCGGCCAGGATGACTACGATGCTCACCCCCAATAACAGGGCCCTGTCCTTGATTATGGCAATGTAATCTCTGAGGGAGAGCTCGTAGTCAGACTTCATGGGGCCACCTGCCTGAAGTTCAGATGTCGGGGTACCTGTACGTCAACGTCAAACCCACGATCGTAGCGTTCGCATCGGCTTCGTTATCCTGCTGCCGATCCTTGTACATCAGCGACAGGCGCAGGTCCCAGTACGGCGAAAACTCGCGGCTGGCCCACACGCTGTAAGTCTGCAGGGTGTTGGGGGTCTGCCCTTTGCTGTCTTGCCAGGCAGCGTCCGCGCCCACCCGTGTCAGTTCGGTGACGGCGTA
This sequence comes from Pseudomonas sp. s4, assembly GCF_046764235.1. Lineage (NCBI taxonomy): Bacteria > Pseudomonadati > Pseudomonadota > Gammaproteobacteria > Pseudomonadales > Pseudomonadaceae > Pseudomonas > Pseudomonas sp. s4. Next base: position 3,239,698 of record NZ_CP177209.1, read on the forward strand.
ACTCCACACACCGCGCACCTGGTCCAGCTCGGCGAAGCCGCCTTCGGCGCTGGCTACCGTGCTGCGTTCGGCGGTGAAGCTGGCGACGGCGCGCGCACCGGTGTACAGCAGCGCAACCCCACCCTCCCCGCGTCGGCCACCTTCGTCACCGGAAACCTCGGTGACACCCACATGCGCATCGGCGCTGAGGCTTTCGGAAAACTGGTACTTGACCCCGACCGCGGGGCTGTAGCTGTTGGACGCCGTCGCCGTCTGGTCCTCCTCGGGCTCATAACGCCGGGCACCAAAGCGGCTGTACAGATCAGCCCGCTCGCTCCAGGCGTAGGTCCAGGTGAACACGTTGCCCAGTTCTTCGTAACCCGTCAGCGTACTGATGTCATAACGGGCACGGTTGTACGTGGTTTCGTTGCTCAAGGTGCTACGCTCGGTAACCGCCTGGCTCCAGTTGCCGGTCAGCGTATACAGCTTTTGCGTGCCATCGGTGGTGACCACACCGGTATCCAGCACCGTTCCCGACAGCGTCGAACTTTCGTTGTAACGCGCCAGCAGGCCAAACCGCCCGCGCTCGGTCTGACGCTGCCAGCCCAGGCTCACATCAGGGTCCTCACGGTTGTCGACCACCGCCGTGTCGGACGAGCGCAATACATTCAAGCCAAGCCCCAACCTCAGTTCGTCACGGTCGAAGGTACCGATCAGGGTGTAATCCGGCGCGATGATCGTGCGCGTTATTCCCTTTTCACCCGACGACAGCAGCAAGGGGTTGCTGTCATGTTCGACGGATGTCGGTACCACTACCGTAGACTGCCAATTTGCTGCCAAGACCGTGTTCGTAAACGGCAACACCAAGATTGCCGTTGCAATACTAGTTGTTCTGAGAAGAGGCATTAAGTGTTCTTATTAAAGGCAAGATCAAGGGACGACCAGCGTATCGCCAGCCTGAAGTTGGATGTTGGTGGACATATCCCGGCCAGACACCAGGTCTCTATATCGCACGGGCAGGATTTTTTGGGAAGCGCCAGTGCCGCGCACCACTTTGATTTCGCTTTCATCTGCAAACTTGTCCAGGCCGCCGGACATGCTCAGGGCCTGCAACACTGCGGTAGGGCCCGCCATCTGTACCGGCCCGGGCTTGATCACTTTGCCTTGTACATAGACCAGGTTGCCGGCGATGCTCTTGACGACAACGCTGACGTTCGGGTCGGGGAGGAATTTCTCGAGTTTGGCAGCCACTTGTTTTTCAACGGTCGTCACATCCAGCCCGGCAACATCGATGCGACCTGCCAGGGGGAACGTGATACTGCCATCGGGAAGTACGGTGGCTTCCTGGCGCAGGCTATCTTCCTGCCACACCGAAACCATCACCACATCGCCGGGGCTGAGCAGGTAGGTAGCACTGCTCGGGTCGGCCTTACCGGCACCAGACCACACCATCAGCATGCAGAACGCGGCAAACATTGAACGCACCATGAGGGTCCCTCCGGCCGAAAAGGCCCGACAAAGAGCACTGAATGAGAACAGCACACCAACTCTCGCTCCGCTTCGCGGCATACGCCAACCGCGATGACCTCGATCTTTACGAGGCCTTGCCTTGACGCTGTGCAGCCTGGGCTTTGCTGCCTGCAACCGTGGACCTGCACGGGCTACTGGCAATATAGCAACGGCTGGGGAATTGACAAGCGAGGCCCCGGGCCGCTGGCGTCAAGGGTAGAACCCAGGCTGGCGGATTCAGATCTTTCTCCTGTTGGCGACAGCTACAAAGCCAACGACAGCAAATGCAAAGAACCACCCTGCCGTTGATACAGGGACGATACTGCTCTGATTGATATACATATCCGCCGCACGCGCTGCGCCACTTAACAGCGCCAGCAAAGACATCGATTTGATAATCAGAGCCGTGCGCATACGCCCCTCCTGAAGAGGAAAATCAACTGTTTGTTGGCGAGGTGTTCGGGAGTTGTTTCACCGTTGAGATGAGCTTATGAACACAATGACATTGCGTCAACGATTCGACACTATAATAAAATTCAATGGGCGCGGGACAATACAGTCAAAATATCGACGCGCAAATTGAGCATAGGGCGCTGCATGGGTGGCGCCATAGTTTCATCGCTGAGAAAGGCAAGGCCGTGGGGCGGTTTGGCATGTTATTCGTCTGCATGATGCACCACGACCAGCAACTGCGCCGGCAGCGGCCCGACCGACCTTAGCCGGTGTGGTGTCTGGGCATTGAAATGCAGGGCATCGCCTTGCTCCAGCAGTACCCGCTCGCTCATGAAGTCCACTTCCACCTGGCCGGCGTGGACGAACAGGAATTCTTCGCCCAGGTGCTCCTTGAACGTAGGGTCGCTGAACTCGGTCGGCGGCTGGATCAGGAACGGCAGCAGGCTGCGCTGCCCGATCTGGCTGGTGAGGGCCGAGTACCCCGGCCCTGCCCCGTCACCCACCAATGCCTGGCGCTCGCCATGGCGTACCAGGCTGTAGCGGTTCTGGCCGGTCTGCTCTTCGGCGAACAGTTCTTCGACATTGACATTCAGTGCCCGCGCCAGCTTCAGCGCGGCGGCGATCGAGGGGGTGTTCAGGCCACGTTCGACCTTGGACAGGTAGCTCTTGGTCATGCCGGTCTTGTCAGCCAGCAGCTCCAGGGTCATCCCCAGTTTCTTTCGCAGCAGTTTCAATCGGATAGACATGTGACGCGGATTTCCCAGGCGAAGGCAGCCTGGTAATGATACGTGGACTGCTCAGGAAATGCTGGGGCTGCTGCGCTGAGTCTTGTAGGAGCGGCCTTGTGTCGCGATAGGGCTGCAGAGCAGCCCCGGCAATTTGTGCACTATTGCTGAAACCCTGGGGCCGCTTTGCGGCCCTATCGCGACACAAGGCCGCTCCTACAAAAAGCCAGCGCAGGCCCAGGGTTACGGCATCACCGGCGGCAGGTACTGCAACGTCGTACCCAATGCCCACAGCAACACCAGCACCAGCGGCACGTGCACCAGCAACTGCACGAACGAGAAGCCGATCAGGTCGCGTGCCTTGAGCCCCAGTACCCCCAGCAGCGGCAGCATGTAGAACGGGTTGATCAGGTTCGGCAAGGCTTCTGCGGCGTTGTAGATCTGCACTGCCCAGCCCAGGTGGTACTGCAGGTCATTGGCCACCAGCATCACGTACGGGGCCTCGATGATCCACTTGCCACCACCCGATGGGATGAAGAAGCCCAGCACCGCCGAATACACGCCCATCAGCACGGCATAGGTGTCATGAGTGGCGATCTGGGTGAAGAACAGTGAAATGTGGTGGGCCAAAGTCTGCTCGTCGACGCCCTTCACCTGGGTGAGAATGGCAGCGATCGAACCATACAGCGGGAACTGGATCAGCACCCCGGTGGTGGTCGGCACCGCGCGCGCCACCGCATCGAGGAAGCTGCGCGGGCGCCAGTGCAGCAAGGCACCGAGCATGATGAACAACAGGTTGTAGGTGTTAAGCCCGGAAATGGCGGTAATCGCCGGTTTGGTGGCGAACTCCTGGTACAGCCAGCCGGCGGCCAGGGCCACCAGCAACAGGATCAGGATGGGGCTGTGTTCCAGCCACTCGCCCGGGCGGGTGCGCTGGGGTGCCGGTGGCGCGGTGAAGCTGGGGTCGACCCCGCAGTCCTGGGCGCTGCGCGCGCTGTTCGGGCCCGGCGCCGTGGCGTAGGCGATCACCAGCGAGACCACCACCAATGCCGCCAGCATCACGCCGGACTGCCAAAGGAAGATGGTTTCGGTGAACGGGATCACCCCGGTAATCGACAGGATCGACGGTGGCAGGCTGGCCGGGTTGGCCTGCAATTGCGCCGCCGACGAAGACAGGCCCAGCGCCCATACGGCGCCCAGGCCCAGGTAGGCGGCGGCACCGGCGGCGCGGTAGTCCATCTTCAGTTCGGTGCGCCGCGCCAGGGCGCGCACCAGCAGGCCGCCGAACACCAGCGACAGGCCCCAGTTGAGCAGCGATGCCAGCATCGAGATCAGCGCCACCCAGCACACTGCCGAACGGCCATTGCCGGGGATGCGCGCCAGGCGGTCGATCAGCCGCGCCGCGGGCGGCGAGCTGGCCACCACATAGCCGCCGATGACCACGAAGGCCATCTGCATGGTGAAGGGGATCAGGCTCCAGAAGCCATCGCCAAAGGCCTTGGCGGTGTCGGTCGGCTTGGCGCCCATGGCCAGGGCGCCGATGCACACCAGCAGCACTGCCAGGGCGGCAAACACCCAGGAATCGGGGAACCAGCGTTCGGCCCAGTTGGAGCAGCGCAAGGCAAAGCGCGCGGAACGGCTGTCTTGGATTTCAGCGGCCACAGTTCAATTCCTTTTATTGGTTTTATCGGATACATCAGCAAAAACGCAAAACCCCTGTAGGAGCAGCCTTGTGCTGCGAAGCGGCCAGTACAGACAACACATCTCGTGCATGCCTGCGCTGGCCGCTTCGCAGCACAAGGCTGCTCCTACAGGGGGGGCGTGACGCTCGCGATCTTAGAAGGTCATTTCCTTCACATCATCCGGCACGATCAGCTTGCCGGCGGTTTTCTCGATGATTTCCTCGATGCTCACCCCAGGCGCGGTCTCGCGCAGGATGAAGGCGCCGTTTTCGATTTCCAGGTAGGCCAGGTCGGTCAGCACCTTGCGGATGCAGCCAGCACCGGTCAATGGCAGGCTGCACTGCGGCAGCAGCTTGGACTCGCCGTCCTTGGACGCGTGGGTCATGGTGACAATGATGTTCTCGGCACCGGCCACCAGGTCCATGGCGCCGCCCATGCCCTTCACCAGCTTGCCCGGGATCATCCACGAAGCGATGTTGCCTTGCACATCCACTTCGAAAGCGCCGAGCACGGTCAGGTCGACGTGGCCGCCACGGATCATGGCGAACGACTGCGCCGAATCGAAGATCGAGGCACCGCGGCGGGCGGTGACGGTCTGCTTGCCGGCGTTGATCATGTCGGCATCGATGGTGCCTTCGGTGGGGAATTCGCCCATGCCGAGCAGGCCGTTTTCCGATTGCAGCATCACATCCATGTCGGCGGGTACGTAGTTGGCCACCAGGGTCGGAATGCCGATGCCCAGGTTTACGTAGTAGCCGTCCTTCAGTTCACGGGCGACGCGTTGCGCCATCTGTTCGCGGGTCAGTGCCATGGTCAGGATCTCTTTGTTGTTCTGGTGGATGGCGCTCAGGCCTTGACGGTGCGCTTTTCGATACGCTTTTCGAAGGTGCCGACGATGACGCGGTCCACGTAGATGCCCGGGGTGTGGATCTCGCTGGGCAGCAGCACGCCAGGTTCGACGATCTCTTCCACTTCGACCACGGTGATCTTGCCGGCGGTGGCCGCCAGCGGGTTGAAGTTTTGCGCGGTGTTGCGGTACACCACGTTGCCGTAGTGGTCGGCCTTCCAGCCCTTGACGATGGCGAAGTCGCCGGTGATGGATTCTTCGAGGATGTACTTGCGGCCGTTGAATTCGCGCACTTCCTTGCCGTCGGCAACCGGGGTGCCGTAGCCGGTGGCCGTGTAGAAGGCCGGGATGCCGGCGCCACCGGCGCGCATTTTCTCGGCGAGGGTGCCTTGCGGGGTCAGTTCCACTTCCAGCTCGCCGCTCAGCAGCTGGCGTTCGAACTCGGCGTTCTCGCCCACGTAGGAAGCGACCATCTTGCGGATCTGCCGGTCTTCCAGCAGCACGCCCAGGCCAAAGCCGTCGACACCGCAGTTGTTGGAGACCACGGTCAGGCCCTTGACGCCACGGCGCTTGATTTCGCTGATAAGGTTTTCAGGGATACCGCACAGGCCGAAACCACCAGCCAGTACCGTCATGTTGTCGGTCAGGCCTTCGAGGGCCTGTTCATAGGTTGCAACGCGCTTGTCCAGTCCGGCCATGCTGATCCGCCTTTTGTAGTTGTTGAACCGACGAGGCTGTCGGTGAGCGTGTGGGGACATCTTCACCGCAAGCGACTGATTTGTTAATTTTGTTTTCATCATCGATTGATAACTTTTGCAAAACAACCAACAGGCCTGTCATGAACGTCAAGCAACTGCGCGCCTTTGTCGCTGTGGCCAAATACCAGAGCTTCGCCCAGGCCGGTGAACACCTGCATGTCTCGCAACCGGCACTGAGCCTGACCATCAAGGCCCTGGAAGAAAACCTTGGCGGCGCCCTGCTCAGCCGCACCACGCGCAGCGTCAGCCTGACTGCCGAGGGCGAGGTGCTGCTGCCGCTGGCACGGCGCCTGCTGGCCGACTGGGACGACACCGAAGAAATGCTGCGCCAGCGTTTCACCCTGCAACTGGGCCGGGTTTCGGTGGCGGCCATGCCGGCCTTTGCCGGCAACCTGCTGCCCCACTCGCTGAAGGTATTTCGCCAGCGTTACCCGAAGGTCAACGTCACGGTGCACGATGTGATCAACGAACAGGTGCAGGAACTGGTGCGCCATCGCCGCGTCGAACTGGGCATCGGCTTCGAACCGGACAACAACGATGGCCTGGATTTCCACCCGTTGTACATGGACCGTTTCGTCGCCGTGGTGCCCGCCGATTCGCCCTTGGCGCAGCTGCCCCAGGTCAGCTGGGCACAATTGCTGGCCGAAGACTTCGTGGCCCTGCAACGCCCTTCGGCGGTGCGCCTGCTGATGGAGCAGAACGTGGCCGCCCGCCACGGCAAACTGGCGGTGGCTTTCGAGAGCCATCAGTTGTCTACCGTTGGGCGCATGGTCGCCAGTGGGCTGGGGGTCAGTGCCGTGCCGGCACTTTGCATCAATCAGATGCAGGAGCTTGGCGCCCGCTGCGTGCCCTTGGTCGAGCCCACGGTCGAGCGCCGCATCGGTGTGATTGCTCTTAGCGAACACAAGCTTTCCACGGCAGCGCAAGCGCTGCTCGAGGTACTGCTTTCCAATACCCGCATCCCGGAGGTGACATGCGTTACGTGAAACTGGCAGGTTCGAGCGTTCCGGCCATCGGCCAGGGCACCTGGTACATGGGTGAAGATCCGGCTCGCAAGGCGGCCGAGGTGGCGGCCCTGCAACAGGGTATCGAACTTGGGCTGAGCCTGATCGATACCGCCGAGATGTATGCCGAAGGTGGCGCGGAAGAAGTGGTTGGCCAGGCCATTGCCGGGCGCCGCGACCAGGTGTTCCTGGTCAGCAAGGTGTATCCGCACAATGCCAGCCTGCGCGCCATGGCCGCCGCCTGCGAGCGCAGCCTCACCCGCCTGGGCACCGACTGCATCGACCTGTACCTGCTGCACTGGCGCGGCCAGCATCCGTTGGAGGAAACCGTCGAAGCGTTCGAGCGCTTGCGCGAGCAAGGCAAGATCAAGCGCTGGGGTGTTTCCAATTTCGATGTCGACGACCTGCGCGAACTGCACAACCCCGATTGCGCCACCAACCAGGTGCTGTACAACCCGGCCCAGCGTGGCATCGAGTTCGACCTGTTGCCGTGGTGCGAAAAGCGTGCGCTGCCGACCATGGCCTACTGCCCGCTGGCCCAGGCCGGGCGCCTGCTGCAGCACCCGGTGCTGGCGGAAATCGCCGAGCGCCATGGGGCCACGGTGGCCCAGGTCAGCCTGGCGTGGGTGACACGCAATGACGGGGTGATAGCCATCCCCAAGGCCGTGACACCCGAGCATGTGCGGTTGAATGCCGCTGCGGGTGCGCTGACCCTGACCGGCGAAGACCTGCGGGCGATCGACCGGGCGTTGCCGGCACCGACGCGCAAGCAGCGGTTGGCGATGGTGTAGCGACTGACACGAAATCGTTTTTTGTGGGAGCGGGCGTGCCCGCGAACACCGGCAAAGCCGGTGCCATCCACCGCGGGGGCTGCTTCGCGGGCTTGCCCGCTCCCACAAGTACCCGCGCAAAGATGGGGCTTCAGTGAAAGTCCCGGCTGCGTACATCCAGCCCTTGCAACAGCGGGCTCACATCCTCCAGCCGCCGTGCTATCAGGTGGCGCACGCCATTCTCCTGCTCCAGCCGCCCGCTGACCTTGAGCAACTGCGCCCCCACCAGTGCCCGCCGCTGCCGTTCGGCAAGATCCCGCCACACCACCACATTGACCATGCCGTGCTCGTCCTCCAGGGTGACGAAGGTCACGCCGCTGGCGGTCTGTGGCCGCTGGCGGCCCACCACCAGCCCTGCCATGGCAATGTTGTCACCATGCCCGACATCTTGCAGCTCGCGCGAACTGCGACAGCCCAGGGCCCGCAGGCGTGAGCGCAACAAGGTCAGGGGATGCGGCCCAAGCGTGGTACCCAGGGTCTGGTAATCGGCCATCAGGTCCTCTGCCACACTGGGGACGGGCAGTTCGACGGTACGTTCCGGCAAGGCTTCGATATCGGCGAACAAAGGCAGCTGCGGCTGCACCGCCGCCACCTGCCAGCGCGCCTGGTGCCGGTCGCTGGCCAAGGCGCGCAACGCGCCGGCATCGGCCAGGTGGGCGCGGGCACGCGAATCGAGCCCGGCACGCAGGCACAGGTCTTCGACATCGCGCCATGGCCGCTGTGCCCTCGCCTGCTCCAGGCGCCTGGCATCGCCCTCGGCAAGGCCGCGTACCAGGCGCAAGCCCATGCGAATGGCCAGCACCTCTCCAGGCTCAGGCTCGAGCGTGCAGTCCCAGTCACTGTGGCACACATCGACCGGCCTGACCTCGATACCCTGGCGTCGGGCCTCTTGCAGCAACTGGTCGGGGCTGTAGAAACCCATGGGCCAGCTGTTGACCAGCGCGCAGGTGAAAATCGCCGGTTCATGGCACTTGAGCCAGCTGCTGGCGTAGCACAACAAGGCAAAACTGGCCGCGTGCGATTCCGGAAAGCCATAACTGCCAAAGCCCTTGATCTGCTCGAAGATGCGCTCGGCAAACGCCAGGTCATAACCATTGCGCAACATGCCCTGCACCAGCCGCTCGCGGTGCGGTTCCAGACCGCCGTGACGCTTCCAGGCGGCCATGCTGCGGCGCAACTGGTCGGCCTCGCCCGGGGTGTAGTCGGCCGCGACCATCGCCAGCTCCATCACCTGCTCCTGGAACAGCGGCACACCCAGGGTGCGCTCGAACACTGCCTTCAGTTGCGGCGAGGGATAGGTCACCGGTTCCTGCTTCAGGCGCCGGCGCAGGTAAGGGTGGACCATGTCGCCCTGGATCGGCCCGGGGCGGACGATGGCCACCTCGATGACCAGGTCGTAGAACTTTTCCGGCCGAAGCCGCGGCAACATGGCCATTTGCGCGCGCGACTCGATCTGGAATACGCCCATGGTCTCGGCACGGCTGATCATCGCGTAGGTAGCCGGGTCTTCGGCGGGGATGGAAGCCAGGGTCAGGTGCCGGCTACGGTGGCGTTGCAGCAGGTCGAAGCAACGGCGCAAGGCGCTGAGCATGCCCAGCGCCAGCACGTCGACCTTGAGCAGGCCGACCATGTCCAGGTCGTCCTTGTCCCACTGGATCACCGTGCGCTCCGGCATCGCGGCATTCTCCACCGGCACCAGTTCGTCCAAAGGTTGCTGCGAGATGACGAAGCCGCCCGGGTGCTGTGACAGGTGCCGAGGGAAGCCGATCAGTTCGCCGGCCAGCACCAGTACCCGGCGCAGCGAAGGGCTGCCCGCCTCGAAGCCGGCCTCGGCCAGGCGCTGGTCGTCGGGTATGCGATCGCTCCAGCGGCCACAGCATTTGGCCAGGGCGTCCACCTGGTCGGCGGGCAGCCCCAGCACCCGCGCCACATCCCGCACCGCACCGGCGGCATGGTAGGTGTTGACCACCGCAGTGAGCGCCGCCCGGTGTCGGCCGTAGCGGCGGAACACATACTGGATCACCTCCTCGCGCCGGTCGTGCTCGAAGTCCACGTCGATGTCCGGCGGCTCGTTGCGCTCGCGCGACAGGAAGCGCTCGAACAACAGGTGGTGTTGCATGGGGTCGAGCTCGGTGATGCCCAGCACGAAGCACACCACCGAGTTGGCAGCCGAGCCCCGCCCCTGGCACAGAATGCGCTGGCTGCGGGCGAAGGCGACGATGTCGTGCACAGTCAGGAAGTAGCTTTCGTAGCCCAGCTCCTCGATCAGCGCCAGCTCCTTGGCCAGCACATCCCGCACCTTGCTGCTCGGCCCGTTTGGCCAGCGCGACGGCAAACCCTGCTGGCACAATTCGCGCAACCAGCTCGCCGGGCTATGCCCCTGGGGCACCAGTTCGCGTGGGTACTGGTATTTCAATTCGCTCAGTTCGAACTGGCAGCGCGCAGCGATCGCCAGGGTCTCGGCCAGCAGGTCGGCGGGATAGAGTTCGCCCAGTTGCGCCTGGCTGCGCAGGTGCCGCTCGCCATTGGCAAACAGGAAGCGCCCGGCCTCGGCCACCAGGCAATGCTGGCGAATGGCGGTCATGCAATCTTGCAGGGCGCGGCGACCGCGCACGTGCATGTGCACGTCGCCACAGGCCACGGCGCGGATGCCGACCCTGGCCGCCAGGCCGCGCAAGCGTTCAAGGCGCAAGGTATCGTCACTGCCGCGGTGCAGGTGCACGGCCAGCCACAGGCGCTCACCGAACACGCCGTGCAGCCACTGCCCGGGGGTGGCATCGCCGCTGTCATCGGCTACCCATAATGCCAGCAGGCCCTGATGGTGCTGCTGCAGGTCATCGCGAAACAGTTGGTACTCGCCCTTCTGCGCCCGCCGCCGGGCCCGGGTGATCAGCGCGCACAGGTTCTGGTAGCCGGCCAGGTCCTGCACCAGCAGCACCAGCCTGGGGCCGTCCTGCAACTGCACTTCACTGCCCACGATCAGCCGCAGCTGGTGTTCCTTGGCCGCCTGCCAGGCACGGACGATGCCGGCCAGGGTGCATTCGTCGGTGATCGCCAGCGCCTGGTAGCCCTGTTCACGCGCGCGCCGGAACAGTTCGTCGGCGCTCGACGCGCCGCGCTGGAAGCTGAAGTTGGACAGGCAGTGCAGCTCGGCATAACCCGGGGTGTTCATGCGAACCAGCCCTGCAGCCACAACGGGCCGGCCTTGCCCAGGTCGCGGTAGGCCCAGCCGCGCAGGCCGTCGCGGGTTTCGATACGGTAATAGTCGCGGCGCACATCGCCGCCATCCCACCAGCCCGATTCGATGCGCTCGGCATGGCCTTGCAGGCGATAGCCGCCTTCGTCCAGCGCCATGGGGGCCGACAGCAGCCAGCCAGGGCGGCTGCCAGGAACGACCGGCATGCTGCCCTGGGCACCCTGCTCTACCGCTTGCCAGGCGCATTCGGGGCGATGATCGGCTGCCGCGCTCAGGCCCTTGACCGCCTCATCCCCCAGGCGGGCGCGTAGCCGTTCGCGCAATTGTTCCCAAGGTTGCGCCTGTTGCGCACGCGGGTCGAACAATGCCTGGTGTTGCGGCACGAAGGGTGGCAGGTCCTCGGCAACCAGCCGCAGGTTGCGCACCGGTGCGGGAATGCGTAGCGGCTCCAGGCGCCCGCGCGCCAGTTCGAACAGCATCGCGGCATCGCGTTCGGCGGCCAGCAGGCCTACCTTCAGCAAGGTATCCGGCCCTTCGGCATGCTCCAGGTGCAGGCAGAAACGCTGCACGCCACAGTCACGCCCGGCGAGGAACGCGGCAAGGTCGTTGAGCATGCGCCGCAGCGGAAACAGCAGGGCCTGGTGCGATTCGACGTCGAAGTTCAGCTCCAGCCGGGTCTCGAAACGGTCCGGGGGCTGGTAGAAGCCCAGCCCCAGGTTGCGCAGGCCGAGCAGCTGATCAAGGTGCAGCTGCACCTGGGCCGGAAAGCGCCTGGCCAGGCTGTCGCGGGGCAAGGCCAGCACCTGGCTCAACTGGCGCAGGCCCATGCGGGCAAAGGCCTCGGCAGCCTGCGCAGGCAGGCCGATACGCTCGATGGGCATGCCCAGCAGCGCCGCACGGGTGGCATCGGCATCCATCACGGCCAGGCCATCGTGAGCATTGGCGAGCATGCGCGCCGCCACCGGGTTGCTGGCCAGGACGATGCGTTGGCGCAAGCCCAGTTCCGCCAGCTCCTGGCGCAGGCGGGCCTCGAACAGCGGCCAGGGGCCGAACAGCTGCAGGCTGGAGCCCACCTCCAGCAACAGCGCCCGTGGGTAGTGCAGGCTGACCTGGGCACTGAAGCGGTAGGCCCAGGCTGCCAGCAACTGCTGCACCTGGTCGATGCGCTTGGGGTCGGCCTCGACGCAGCTGAAGCCATCGGCCAGCGCACGCGCCGCCGTCAGGGTTTGCCCGGCCCGCAGGCCGAGCGCCGCCGCCGCCGGGTTGACCGCCTGCAGCACACGTCGCTGGGTCGGCCCGCCAAGCAGCACCAGGGGGGTATCGGGGTCGTCACGCTCACGCAGGACCGTGTCCAGCGCCAGCTGCGGAAGCAGGATGCAGGCCCAGAGCATGTTGCATCAGCCCCGCCCCGGGCAGGCGATGGGCAGCGCCGGGGGCATGCCGCCACGGCTTTTCAGCACGCGCCATTGTGCCGGGCGGGTGTCGACGGCAATGCGCAGCGCTGCGGGCGAAGGGTTGTGCGCCGCCTGTTGCGGCCGGCAGGCGAAGGCCAGCGCCTGGCCGGTTTCGGCAGCCACCTGCAAGCGCCGCAGGGCGCGGTCATCGGCACGTTCCGGCCAGCACAGCACCGCCGCGCAACTGCCGGAGCGCAGGCACTGCTCGGCGGCCCACAGGGCATCGGCAGGTTCGGCGTCCACCTGTACCAGCCAGCGCAGGTCCACCCCCGCGGCCTGCCAGGCCGGGGCGTAAGGAATGAATGGCGGTGCCACCAGCACGATTCGGCTGGCTTCAGCGCTCAAGCGGGCCAGGGTCGGCCACAGCAGTTGCAATTCGCCGCAGCCGGGGCTGGCCAGCAACAGTTCGCTGAGCGCAGCCGCCGGCCAGCCACCTTCCGGCAGGCATTGGTCAAGGGCGACATGGCCCGTGGGCTGCAGGCCGAGCGGCCGCGCCTGGGCCTGCCGGCCGCGCCATACCCGGCGCTGGTCGAGCAACCTGTCGAGGTCGACCACCGCGCCCATCAGTCACGCCTCAGCAAGCCGCAGAACACGCCTTCGATGAAGAACTCCTGTTCAGGCCGCACATCGATGGGCGCATAGGCCGGGTTGCGTGGCAACAGCCGGTAATTGCCACCCTGGCGCTGCAGGCGCTTGATGGTCACCTCGCCGTCCAGGCGGGCGACCACGATCTGGCCATCGCGGGCGTCGGCCTGCTGGAGGATGCCGACCAGGTCGCCGTCGAAAATGCCGTCGTCGATCATCGAATCGCCACGCACCTTCAGAAGGTAGTCGGGGGTACGGCGGAACAGGCTGGGGTCGAGCAGCAGTTGCTCGTGAATGTCGAGGTCCGGGCCGATGGGGGCGCCTGCCGCCACCTGGCCCAGCACCGGCACTTCGAGGATTTCCGGGCGGCGCAGCCGTTCGGCCAGGCGTATGCCCCGCGCCTGGTTCGGCGTGACGTCGATGTAGCCGGCCTGGCACAGGGCGGTGATGTGCTTGCGCGCCACGCTGCGCGAGGCAAAACCGAAGCGCGTGGCGATATCGGCCAGGCTCGGCGGCTGGCCGTGGTCGGCGATGCGCTCACGGATGAACTCGAAGATGGCGCGGCGTTTTGGGGTAAGATTGTCCATGGAGCACATTTGTACTCTTTTCGGAGCACGCTGAACAGCCCCCTTCGTCGACGGCTTGGCGGCTGCGATCCGCGAAACTACCGCAATGATGCTGAAGGCTATATGGCTGGTCCCAAACCTGACTGCACATGGCGAATTGAATCAGCAGGGACACTGTGGGAGCCGCGCTTGCCGGCGATGGGGCGCGAAGCGGCCCCGGTTACAGATGCCCGCTGTGGGTCGGTAACAGCCAGTCGGAGCAGACCGTTCACGCCCCATCGCTGCGTCGTTACATAGACCAACGACCAAAATGCTGCTCCAGAAACTCAGTCACCAGCGAGGCGATCTGCAACTGGATCGCCCCCCGAGACCGGGCGTTATCGCCGTCCCGGCAAATGACACCATCCCCTGGAGCATCGTCTTCGAGCAACGCCATCGCGCCTGGTTTGCACGTCGACAAGAAGCTGAAATGGCTGGCGTCCTCGATCTCGACATAACGACTCGTCGCCGAAGGCAGACGCTTGGCAAGGTCAGCAGATTCCAGCTGCGCGGGAAGGTCTTCAGAAGGCGCGCCGGCCGCAATCACCAACGTCGGCACTGGCAAAGCCGCAAGGCTTTCATCGGTCAGGCCACGTGACAGGCCAAGATCCAGGGTAACGATGGCGGTAACACGACTGTCGCGCAAATCGCCACCCAGTCGAGCTTTCGATGCCGGGGCGCTGTCGGCATTGATCTGCTTGTAGACGCTGCAACTCGACAGCTGCGGATGGATGGAACAGTCCTGGGCAAAACGCTTGGGATCAAAGCGGGCGCCGGCAATTTCCAGCGCGGTCCAGCCGCCCAGTGAGTGGCCGACCACTGCAACTTGGCCCTTCGCCACCCGCCCGAACTGATCCGCCTGGGCCATGACCGCATTGATGGCCCGCTGCAAGTCAATGGGACGCCGCCACAACTGTGCCGCGGCTTCAGGGTTGCGATCGCGGGTAGTAGTGCCGGGGTGGTTGACCGCCGCCACGATGTAGCCTTGGTGAGCCAGTGCACTGGCCAGCCACGACTGGTTTCCCCAATTGCCGCGAAAGCCGTGGGAAAACACCACCAATGGATACGTGCCTGCAGTTGGAGGTGCATCGCGCACAGCGAGGTCACCGCTGAAAACCGGGGTATCAGCGATCAACTGTGGTGGCGCAGTGGTCGTACTCGGGTACCAGACGACCAGCTCCAGCGGACGGTCAGTTTGCCTGTCCGATAATGTCGAGGTCTTGAAGCCAATGGTCTTGTAGCCAGCGAATACAGGTATGTCCAGACAGATAAAAAGCAACAAGCCGAGCACTGTTTTCATTGTTTTTCTTCCTTGATAGGTCAGCGTCGATCAGATGCAAACCGGTACGCGGGAAACATATCAGCCCTCGCCGCGACCCACACAATCTTTCCGGCGATGCAGCGCTCCAATAGACCAGATAGTGGAAATATATTTTGCGCACTAAATATTATCGCGCAATATTCAGCCCAGACAGCAAGCAGTCGCTGATCCCACTACCCAAGCTAACGGAGCATGATCATGACCTTCATCAAAGCAATCGCCATCACCACCCTGACCTTCGGCAGCAGCGTCGGCGCCTTCGCCCAGACCGCCTCCCCGTACCAGTACGGCATGAACCTGGACATCGCCCAAGTGATCGCGGTGGAGGCCTCGGGCCACGCCACCGACCACGCCGACACCGCCACCCTCACCTACCGTGACAGCGACGGCAAGGTGCAGAAGATCAGCTACCTGCGCCCAGCCACCTCCGCCAACCAGAACTGATGACAAAGCTTCGAAAGCCGGAGCGTGCCAACGGCCGGTTTCTCGGGTTGGCTTTCCAGCCTTGGCAGTTGCTGACTCGACGCGCAGGCGTCAACCTCGCGTTCGAGCACAGCTCTGCCAAGGCTGCCGTACTCCAGTACACTCAGGAAGTCGCGTAGTTGACGTGACTCCAAAGGCAAAGAATCTCCCTTCTGGCCCGCCCATGATTTTGCACCTGGATACCCAATGCTGACTGCCCTGCTGTTCGACCTCGACGGAACCCTCACCGACACTGACACCTTGCATCTGCAGGCCTTTCGCCAACTGTTGCGCGAGCATGACGGCCGCGAGCTGAGCCAGGCGCAGTTCGATGCCCAGGTCAGCGGCCGCGCCAACGGCGAGCTGTTCGCCGAGCTGTTTGCCGGCGCCAGTGCCGAGCAGTGCCAGGTGCTGGCCGACCGCAAGGAGGCGCTGTTCCGCGACATGTCGCCGGCTCTTGAGCCGATGCCGGGCCTAGTGCGCCTGCTGGAACATGCCCAGGCTCGTGACATCGGCATGTGCGTGGTGACCAATGCACCGCGGCTGAACGCCGAGCACATGTTGAACGCCATGGGCCTGGGCCAGCGTTTCGCGCACGTGCTGGTGGCCGAGGAACTGGCACGGCCCAAGCCGGACCCGCTGCCTTACCTGACCGGGTTGCAGCGGCTGGGTGCCGAGGCCGGGCAGGCACTGGCCTTCGAGGATTCGCTGCCGGGGGTGGCGGCCGCGAGTGGCGCGGGGATCTTTACCGTGGGCGTGGCCACTACGCAGACGCCGGAGCGGTTGCTGGCGGCGGGGGCGAAGCTGGTTGTCCGTGACTTCAACGACCCAGCGTTGTGGACCTTGATCGGATCCATGCAATGAGCATACGGGGCCGCTTCGCGCCCCATCGCCGGCAAGCCAGCTCCCACCTCGACCGCATCGGCCTCAAGCCGTGCGCTGTCCCTGTGGGAGCTGGCTTGCCGGCGATGGGCTGCGAAGCGGCCCCAAAATTTCAAGGCAATATGCATGCCCCAGCCATTGTGCACACCCAGGTCAACCCATGCTGATCGACGAAGAACTGACCCTCAAGAAGCTGGAAACCTTCCTCGCCTTCATGCGCACTGGCAACCTCGGCCGCGCCGCCGCGGAGCTGGCCACCAGTGCCGTCAGCGTGCACCGCGCCATCCACTCGCTGGAAAGCGCACTGCGCTGCCCGCTGTTCAAGCACGAAGGCCGCCAGCTGATCCCGCTGGAAAGCGCCTACGTGCTGGAAAAGAAAGCCCGCCAGCTGATCCAGGACGCCGAGCAGATGGTCCGCCTTACCCGCGAGGCCGCCGGCTTCTACGCCGAGCGCTTCCGCCTGGGCGCGCTCTACTCGCTGACGGTGAAAACCGTGCCCAAGCTGGTCATGGGCCTCAAGCTGCGCCGCAGCGAACTCAACATCGACCTGACCCTGGGCTCCAACGTCGACCTGCTGCAGCGCCTGAAGAACCACGAGCTGGAGGCCATCCTCGTGTCGCTCGACGAAAGCGTCAGCGACCCGGCCTGCGAGCAGTTGCCGCTGTTCTCCGACGACATCTTCCTTGCCGTGCCCATCGATTCACCCTTCGCCGAGCAGGCCGAGGTGGACCTGGCCGACCTGGCCGACTCCACCTTCATCACCCTGACCCAGGGCTTTGCCACCCACCGCGATGGTGCCCGGGTGTTCCAGCAGGCTGGCTTCGAACCCAAGGTGGCCATGCAGGTGAACGATATCTTCACCCTGCTGAGCATGGTCAGCTCGGGCGTGGGCTTTGCCTTGCTGCCTGGGCGGATCGCAGCGGTGTACGAAAACCGGGTCAGGCTGATTGCCCTGAAGCCGCAATATCGCTTGCAGCAGCATATTGGCGTGGTGTTCCTCAAGGCGCGGGAGCGGGAGCCGAACCTGCTGGCGTTGCTGGCGGAGTGCCGGATGTACAGCCTGGAACGTTGAAGGGCTGCGGACACAGCTTCTTTTGTTGTTTGCTGCACTGGCCTCTTCGCGGGCTCGCCCGCTCCCACAGGGATGGTGCATTGCCTGAGACCTGCTCGGTACCTGTGGGAGCGGGCAAGCCCGCGAAGAGGCCAGTACAGGTCCCCGCTAAACCACCAAGGCCCGCTGCACCTCCCCCACCGTTGTAGCCAGGCTGTTCAGGTGCAGGTTCAACACCCGCTCCACCGGCGCCTGGTCCAGCGGCCAGTGCAAGGCAATGCTCCCGGCCAGGCGCCCTTCGGCATGCACCGGCAGGGCAATGGCGCGGATCAGGAACGGCAAGCGCACCGGGTACTCCCAGTGCCCTTCGGTGCGCTGGCCGAACCCCTTGTTCGCTTCCTCCTCGATGTCGCGCAGCACCGTCTCGTCGCCCACCCGCTCATGGGCCGCCAGGCGCTGCACTTCATCGACCGCCAACTCACCCAGGCATGCCCGCCCCATCGCCGAGTGGAACAGGCTGGCATGATGGCCGACGATCTGGCAGGTGTGCGGGTAACGCTTGCGCAATACCTGGGGCACAGCGCTTTCCATCACCTCCAGCCGCTCGCCGTCGAAACACGACAGGTCGGCCACCAGCCCGGTGCGCTCGCTCAATTCCAACAGCATGGGCGCGGCGTGTTCCACCAGGCGCCGCTTGAAACGCAGCTGGCGGTCACCGAACAGGCGCCGCGCGCACAGCCGGTAACGCCTGTCGCTGAGGCCGCGGTAAACCCAGCCTTGCTCCTGCAAGGTGGCGAGCATGCGCGATACCGTGGCCTTGGGCAGCGCCGTCAGGTAATGCAGTTCTTCCAGGCCCAGCGCCTGGTGTTCGCCAAGCAGGTCGACGATGGCCAGCGCCCGTTCCACCGAACGCACGCCGCCACTGTCTGCCGTGATGCCCATGAGTGTGACCTCCCTGTAACTGGATGGTCAGGATAGCCAGCAAGATCCGCGCCTGCCCAGCGGTTTCATGGCGCTTGCAGGCTCCGGGGTGGGCGCCGCGCTACCCAACGGGTGAGCTGTTCATGGGCATGGGCCAGCTGCAACACCGCATGGTCGGCCTGGGCCGGGCCGATGATCTGCAGGCCCATGGGCAACCCAGCAGCGTTGAAACCGACCGGTACGCTGATGCTCGGCAAGCCGGCCAGGGTCGGCCCAATCACCACTTCCATCCAGCGGTGATAGGTGTCCATCGCCCGCCCTCCGACCACCGTTGGCCACGGTTGCCGTGCATCGAATGGGAACACCTGGGCCGATGGCAACAGCAGGTAATCGTAACGCTCGAACAGCTTGCCCAGCACGCGGTACCAGTCGCTGCGGGCCACCGAAGCCTGGTACACCGCCGCCGCGCTCAGTTGCAGGCCACCCTCCACCTCCCACTGCGCCTCGGGCTTGAGCAGCGCGCGCTTGCCCGGGTCGGCATAGGCCGCAGCGAGGTTGCCGTGCACCAGGAAGTGGCGATGGGTCAGCCAGCACTGCCACAAACGCGCCATGTCGAACGCCGGCTGGCAGGCCTCGACCCGGCAGCCCAGTTCGGCGAAGTCTGCCAGGGCCGCTTCGCACAGGCTCAGTACCCCGTCATCCATCGCCAGGTAGCCGTCGTAGTCGCCCAGCCAGCCGACCCGCACACCGCGGAAATCGCGCTGCAACCCGGCGGCAAAATCGTGCCGGCCATCGCCCAGCGACAACGGCGCCCGCACATCGAAGCCCGCCTGGGTCGACAACAACCGCGCCACATCCACCACGCTGCGGCCCATCGGCCCCTCGGTGGCCAGCTGCTGCACGAACAGTTCCGGCGCCGGCCCGTGGGGTACGCGGCCCTGCGACGGGCGCAGGCCATACACGTTGTTGAACGCCGCCGGGTTGCGCAGCGAGCCCATCATGTCGCTGCCGTCGGCGACCGGCAGCAGGCGCATGGCCAGCGCCGCCGCCGCCCCACCGCTGCTGCCCCCGGCCACCTTGCCCGGGTCGTAGGCGTTGGTGGTGGTGCCGAACAGGGTGTTGTAGGTCTGCGAACCAAGGCCGAATTCCGGCACATTGCTCTTGCCCACGATCAGCGCACCACTGGCCCGCACCCGCGCCACACTGATCGCGTCCTGCTCGGGCACCTGCTCGGCGAACAGCGGCGAGCCCAACGTGGTGCGCAGCCCGGCAGTGGCGGCCAGGTCCTTGATCGCCTGGGGCATGCCATGCATCCAGCCGCGCGAATGGCCACGGCCCAGCTCGCGGTCACGCTCATCGGCCTCGGCCAGCAGTGCCTCGGCCGGGCGCAGCGACACCAGCGCATTGACCTGCGGGTTGAAGCGTTCGATATGCGCCAGATAAGCCTGCATCACCTCCCGGCACGATATCTGGCGGGCATGGATGGCCCGGGACAATGCCTCGGCATCGAGGGCAACGATGGGGTCGATGGCTAGCGGCATCACGGTTTCACTCCAAGGTTGAAAGCGGCAGGCTTGCCCGCGCGTGGGGCTTCTTTCAGGCAATAGGTGCCCAGCAGTGTCAGCAGGCAGGCGAACAGCACGTAGAACGACGGCGCCACCGGGGTACCGAGCACCTTGCTCAGCCAGGTGACGATCAACGGGGCGAAGCCGCCGAACACCATCACCGCCACGTTATAGGCCACCGACACACCGGTAGAACGCACCTCGACCGGGAACTGCTCGGCCAGGGCCGTGGGCGCCGGCCCGAAGAAGCCACCGATGGCGGTGCACAGCAGCAGTTGCATCACCAACAGGCGCTCCAGCGACGGCGCGGCAGCCACCCACACATACAACGGGTAGACCATGACGAAGAACGCCAGGGTGAAGGCCATCAGCACCGGGCGCCGCCCCAGCCGGTCAGACAACGCCCCGGACAGCGGGATCACCACGGTCATCAGCCCAACCGCAAGCATCTGCACCAGCAGCACCTGGTCCAGCGGCAGGCCGAGGTTCCTGTGGGCGAAGGTCGGCATGTTCACCAGCACCACGTAGAACGACACCGTCGCGCCACAGGCCAGGCCCATCGATACCAACAGGCTGCGCCGATGCTCACGCAGCACCTGCCACAGGCTGGGAGACTGGCCCTTGGCCTGGCGGCGCGCCTCGATGAATTCCTCGGGCTCTTCCATGTGCTTGCGAATCCACAGCCCCACCGGGCCGATCAGCAGGCCAAGCACGAACGGGATACGCCAGCCCCAGCTGTCCAGCGCCGCTGGCGTGCACAGGTGGGTGACCAAGGCCACCATCGCCGCCCCGGAGAACACCGCCAGGCACTGCCCCACCAGCTGCCACGAGCCATACAGGCCCTTGCGGTGGGCCGGCGCGCTCTCCACCAGAAAGGCCGTGGCGCTGGCGTACTCGCCGCCGGTGGCAAAACCCTGCAGCATGCGCGCCACCACGATCAGCATCGGCGCGGCCATGCCGATGGCCAGGTAGTCGGGGGCAAAGGCGATCATGGCAATGGACACGGTCATCAGCCGGATGATCATCTGCATCGCCGCCTTGCGGCCCTTGCGGTCGGAATACATGCCCAGCAGCACACCGCCCACCGGGCGCATGAAAAAGCCGACGCCGAAGGTGGCCAGGGCCATCAGCAGCGAGGCGTATTCGTCGTCGGAGGGGAAGAACTGCCGGGCGATGATGCTGGCCAGAAAGCCGTACACGATAAAGTCATACCACTCCAGGGCGTTGCCGATGACGGCGGCGACCACTTGCCGGGTACGCGACACGCCGGTGCTCGAAGTCTGCATAGGAAACACTCCACACAATGATTGGGTGATCGCCCAGGCGCGGTCGCGCCCGGGTTCCAGCGGCAGTCGTCAAAAGGACAGGTCAGGCGGGCGCGAGCCAGCGCTCTGCCAGCGCGCCCCAGTAGGCGGCACCGGTCAGCAGGATCTCGTCGTTGAAGTCGTAGGCCGGGTTGTGCACCATCGGCCGCGATACGCCATTGCCGATGAACAGGTAGGCGCCCGGGCAGCGTTGCAGCATCCAGGCGAAGTCTTCGCTGCCCATCAGCTTGCGGGTGTTGCCATCCACAGCCTCGGCACCGAGCAGTTCTACCCCCACCTGCCGGGCGAAGGCGTTTTCCGCGGCGTGGTTGACCAACACCGGGTAGGCCGGGCGGTGTTCGATGGTGGCGCGGCAGCCGAAGCTCTCGGCCTGGCTGACAATTATCGCCCGCACCCGCTCCAGGGTCTGCGCCCGCACCTCGGCGTTCAGCGCGCGCAGGCTCAGGCGCAGCAGTGCCTGCTGCGGGATCACGTTGGCCGCTTCGCCGGCCTGCAAGGCGCCGACGGTAACCACCGCCGCCTCCTGTGCATCGATATTGCGCGCCACCACGGTTTGCAGGGCCATCACCACACTGGCCGCCGCCACCAGCGGGTCGACGGTCAGGTGCGGCATCGAGCCATGGCCGCCAACCCCGTCGAGGGTCACCGTGAGCAGGTCTTGCGAGGCCATCATCGGCCCCTCGCGAAAGCCCAGGTGCCCGGCCGGCAGCCCGGGCATGTTGTGCATGCCGAACAGTGCATCGCAAGGGAAGCGCTCCAGCAGGCCGTCGGCAAGCATCGCCTCGGCGCCACCCTGGCCCTCCTCGGCCGGCTGGAAGATCAGCGTCAGCGTCCCGTCGAACTGCCGGGTCGCCGCCAGGTAGCGTGCGGCGCCAAGCAGCATGGTGGTATGCCCGTCATGGCCGCAGGCGTGCATGCAGCCCTGGTGCTGGCTGCTGTACGCGGCGCCGGTGGCCTCGTGGATGGGCAACGCGTCCATGTCGGCGCGCAGGCCCAGGCGGCGTGGGCTGCTGCCATTGCGCAGTACGCCGACCACGCCGGTCTTGCCGATACCGGTGTGCACTTCATAGCCCCATTCTTCGAGCAGACGGGCGACCAGCGCCGAAGTGCGGCTTTCTTCGAAACCCAGTTCCGGGTGAGCGTGGATATCGTGACGGATTGCGTGCAGGTCGCTGGCCACATCGTTCAGCCAGGCCAGGATGTGCTGATGTCGGGACATGTAGAGTCTCCTCGCGCGGGTGGTTTCCCGTTCTTGTTGTTCGCCTTGAGGTCACGACGGGTGAGGCAGGTCGTGCTTGGCTGACAGATAAGCGCGAGGAGCGATGAAGCACAATCGAATCTGGTTTCGCACGGTGGAACCGAAACGTGGCTTGCCGGGGAGGCAGTCACTTTGGCGGCCCTACCTGCTGGCCGTAACCATCTCATCCAGACGCACGAGAAGGCCGCCAGTGTTCCAGCTGAAGCGCCGCGCCACTTTTGAACCCCCAAGGCATGGGCAATCCCTGTAGGAGCGGGTTTACCCGCGAACACAGGCGAAGCCTGTGCCATCCACCACGGTACTTACCATTCAGCACGCACGCGTGAGCTCTACTCGATAAGCCGAATATCGCTTCAGAAAACCTCGGCTAGCACGGGAAATGCCCAGATTGGTAACTGGCAAGCAACTTTTCACACCATGTCGTCAGGTGACCTTTTGCCAGCGCCTCAGCAAGCAAGCCGATATCGTCAGATATGTAACCTGCAATTTCGGCATCCGCAGTGAGACGAAACATCTCCTTGAAGGCAAACTCTCTAAGCACGGTTACATTAGCTTCGCTATTTGGTTCCTGATAGCTAATCCCTTGCAGCGTTTTAAAATTGCTTATCCAAGCATTGTCAAAAGATGGTCGCTCTCGGCTATCGAGGAGCTCCTCCCAATTTTCGACGCTCGCAGCAAGGGCTTCAAATAAACCCTTGCCATAAATCAGATGTGTGAATGTTATCAGGTCCTTCAATCGATACCCCTTCATCCTGGCAACCGCGCAGCCGGCTGAATCGCCCCATGAGCGATACCTCGCCTGCCAGACGATCTTGGCCAGCCGCCCCAGCAGGTCGCAGGCGTACTCCGGCGTCTACTCAGTCACCCCGAGTTGTATGTTATCCCACCCAACTAAAAACGACTCATATAAAAAATCACGCACAAGTAACCTATCAGCTTTCAATCACCCAATAGCACTGAACCTGACCAGCAATTTATTGCTTTCAACCTTGCGCACCAATACCTCTGAGACAATAGGGTCGATCCAGATCACACCTGCCACAAAGAAAAGGTCCAGCGAACCAGTTTTTGCCTCATCAATACACATCTTCTTTACGCCTCGGACCTTGTAATCAGCAGTCAGCTCACCGGCCTGAATCTTACTCATAACCAAAGACTTACCAGAGTACTCCGAAAGCCCGTAGTCAAAGCATGCGCACCTGTCATTAACGTGAATAAAATAATACTTTTTGACCGCAGGCCTTCCATTAAAGTGTTTTACATCCGCAGGGGAAAATTGCAGGCTAGTATTTAGACCCCCAAGAACATCCTTAAAATCTTGGGACACAAAAAAAGCACCGGAAGTTGTCAAGAAAAAATCAGACTTAAGAGCACGAACCGTTTTATCCAAAATCACAGAAACCGACACGCCAATCAAGGAGAGACTCATCCCTACCTGATAATAATCAGATAGGGTTGGGTAGAACACTACATCTCCATCTGTATACCCACCTTTCACCACTTCATGACACATTGAATAATAGTTCATCTTTCTTCCTAGCATGTCAAGCGGGTGCCTTTTGGCCTAAGATCTGTATTTCGTAATCGTATCGGCAATCTCGCCAGGGCCAGTGTCAAAATAGAAAGCAATACATACGACCGCCTCAAAGCCAGCGGTCGTCACCTAGAATTTTCATTTTAATGACCGCCAAGCTCAGAACCTTCTGCCTAGTAAACTCCATCATCCAGCAAGAACAAAACCATTCAAAGCCTCGACCAATTTAGAATGCGTGAGCACTTCTTCATCTTTCCGGTTGCGAACTAGAGTAAACACATCTTTTTTTGGAGAAAGGACTTCTACCACCTGGCCCTTATAGTTTGTAACCTCAACAAACCCACTAACTACACCATTGAGATTCTCTATCTCCGATAGGAGTGTAGGATACTTCATCAACACGCCAGCCTCATCAGTGCCGGCTTCAGTCCCCGGATTATCAAAATACACTTTAATTTTAGGACAAACGCTCCTACTCCAATGAAAGATAGGAATCATACGCTGAATAATTTCTTTAAATTCACCCTCAGATTCGCTTCCCGAAAACTCACACCGATGTATAGGAATACAAAGATACAAGTTCTCTCGCTTACCGTCCAGTCGTCCTTTCAAGCTTCCGTGATAAGTATTGGGCACAACCAACACATGAGTAAAGCCATACTTATTCGGAGCAATATCGAATATTGTAGTCTTATCTTGGCTCAAAGAGTCAGGCGCCCGCTCAACAACCTCCACAGAAAACGCCCTGTCACTTACGCCCTCAGATATAACCAGCAAATCTTTCCTATCTGCACTTTTCAAACAATATTCATAAACCACTTTTGGAAGCTTGTGCTGAAAGAAATAGCAACCAGCGTATTCATCCACGCAAGCAAAGGACTGCAATAAGTCATCTTTAGAGAACATACCAACCTCATTCATCGTCTCGCCCTCATGCCCTATGGCGATCAGGTCGCGAAAGCGAAATCGACCGAAAATTGCTAGCCGAGAAATAGTCTTCGAATCATCATCTAGCCTGAAAGCTTCGCGCAAAGCCACTTCCCCTGGGCTCGCTGGCTTACGGCATGCACTGCCTGTATTCAATCTTCTCGCAAAAATTCATACCTGACAATACTCGTTAGAGTCAGAGCTCTCCAAAAAAATTGACATCCATGAGTCCATCACATTCCATAAATCGATTCCTTCTGTGGGACTTTCTGGCTTTTCATGCCACCAGATAAAAGCCTCGCCTTTGAATGAGCCATCACCCAAAGCCAAATAATCACCAGCCCCGCTAGAAAAAACTCCTAGCATATCAGGAAGCGCCGGATAATCTTCATCGCACAAATCCTTGATTGGAACAAAATCTTGCAACCTTGATGGCCCCATAGTACAACCAATATAAAACCCAAAGCCATTATGCAATCTTGAATAGAACTGCCTGAAGCTCGCAGGAAGGCTGGGATAACCATCGAGATCTGACCCTTCAACGCCTAGCGGAGCCCCCCCCATATAGAAATACAAATCACCACCCTCGCCATATACATACATGAGATACGGCCTATCACTCACTGCCAAAACAGTTCCTAACACACATTTGTCGAGCCACGCGCTTACCCAAGGCAAAAACTCAGAAAAATCAGCCCATTCCACAGGAATATGATTTTTTCCACTATCTAAAAAACCAAACCCAAGCCACTGCTCGGGAAAGTCGACTTCAAGAGGAACATCGTCAGCTGAAAAATACACATCATAACCCTTTAGCTCGCTTGCAATACGCAGCTTTAATGAATCAGACCAATCCATTTTCATATCACCTCAATACCCCAAAAGCAAACCATTGATATATTGCTGTAATTCCGGCTCCAATTTAGCGGCCTTATCCATCATGGCGGAACGAAACGCCGGATCAACAGATATATTCCCCTTCTTGTACAGCTCCACTCGCCCTTGGCATCCTGACGGCTGCTTACGATTGCCCAGTTCGATCAATTGGAAATGAGACGACTGAGGTACAGCAGGCAGCCATCACAAACCGAAATGTTAAAGAACCTTATGCTATTGAATAGTTTTTTGGCCAAGCACTAAAAACCGCAAGAAGCAAAATACAACCCAACCAAGAATCAGCCCCAAGGGGCATAAATGAAATCGCCATCAATTTTCGTGAACTCTAGCCCTGCAAGATTTCTCTCCAAGTAACCGCGTTTGAATTCTGAAGAGCAGACCATTTGTTTTATCTCCACACAATAAAAAAGATCCTCATCAACACCCCCCTTATAACAAACTTCTCGATCCTATCATAAACCACAGGCATGCCTTGGCGCTCGCTCTCAGGCCTCAACAGCCCCTCATCCATGAGAGCAAATTTGGATTTGCCCACATCTAGAATTGAACATCTGCTCTGGACAAAAAACAGACTATAACCCTTACTTGCCTCACGCCCTTTGCGCAACTCAATCGCCAAAGGCACACTAAAATATTTGCAATTATACAAATCACAAAGACTCACAAAATCTAAAGACACGATGTATTATTCAAAGAACGCATCGCCATAAAATACATCCAGATCAATTTTAGCTTGATATGCATCTCCAAACATATCTCTACTGGGATTCTCTGAAACCTGATTAAACTCCGGCAGTTTAGGAGTCCATTCAATATCAAAAAAAAGCGGAACCCCATGACCTTCATCAGCATTAATCATATAAAATTCTTTCATAACACCTCACAACAACCTACCCGAAACAGGATCGACTTTAAATAGACCATTCTGGAGACCTGACCTTGCCCAATCCTGAATATTTTTTATACCCAAAATTAGTTGCGCATCGCTCAATTGAGGAGCCAGTTTGTTAAGCTCAAGTAGCTTTTTACCCACTGCCGTTGTATACGCATCATGATTCGTCCAATGCCCAGGCAAATCAATATACTGAACGTTTTTCTTGTCTGGCAAAAAAATTCCGTTTGATGCGCCGTCACCATCAAAACCCAAACCCTTTAAACGCTTAAACATAGATCCAAATATAGGCTTATTCATCAATTGCTCAGGTATGAGATGGTGATTAGCCATCCCACCACCTGTTCTATGCCCCATATTTTGACCTAGCTTAGTAGAACACCACCCCAGCGGATCAATTTCTAAGGTAGGCTTTGCAGCGTACAAATAAATATTAATTCCACCTGCAAGTCCTATCGGATCTTGCAAAAGGAACCGTCCTACCTCTGCGTCGTAGAAACGGAACGTATTGTAGTGCAGCCCTGTTTCAGAATCGAAGTACTGCCCCTGGAAGCGCAGATTCTGCTCGACCTGATCGATTACCAGCCTTTCAATTGTCCCCCACGAGCGATACGTCGCCTGCCAAACAATCGTGCCATCACTGTCCGTCAGCTCCAGCGGCGTACCAATCTGGTCAGTATGGAAGTAGTAGACCTGCTGCTCTTCCCCTTCTGCCTGATCAACCCGCACCAACGGCGCATAGCTACCCGGCTCATACAGGTACAGAATGCTCTGCCCCGGCGTCTCCTCACGCAGCATCCGCAAGCCTTGCCAGAGGAAGCGCTTCTGTTCGACTTCGCCGTTGATTTCCGCCTGCTTGGCTATTCGCCGCCCCAGGCTGTCATAGCGATACTCGCCTCGGCTCTCCAGCTTGCCATTGACCAATGTCTCCGCCCGCACCAGCCGGTTCTCGCAGTCATAGCTAAAGCTCTGCAGCTTGCTGTGCCCCGAGCGCTTCTCGATCAGGTTGCCCCACGGATCGTAACGGTACTCCTGATCCCGCCACTGTTTGATCCGGTTGTCCTTGACCTTGTCGAACTGCCGCGCATTGAAGTCCAGCCGGTTGGCCGCCGCGTCGTAGCGGAATTCCTCGCTGCCCACCAGCGAGCCGGTATCGCGGCTGCGCAACTGCCCGTTGGCTTCGTACTCGTATTTGATCTCACCCCGCAGCTTGTCCAGCGTGCGCACCAGTTCACCCGCCGGGTCGTACTGATAGCGACGGTGGATCGGGTTATACGCATGCTCCACCAGCAACGAGGTATTGATCCCGGTGTTGTGCACCTGCGAGAGCTTGTCGGCCGGCAAGTTCGAGGCAAACTGCCAGGCCTTGCGCCCCATCGCGTCATAACCGAAGCAACTGGTGAGCTTGCCCTGAGTCCGGTACACCTCACGGTGAAGGTCATCACGCTCCATATCGCTGATCACCTGACCGTCCAGGTTCAGCTGGTGCAGATGCCCGCTGCCGTAGTACAGGTGGTTGACCTTGCGGCCATCCGGCAGGGTCAATGTGGTCAGATTGCTGAGTGGATCGTACTCGTAGCCGAGCGTGCCGTCGGGGGTAATTTCTTTGGTCAGCCGCCCCAGCAGATCGTAGGTGTACTCCAGCTTCTCTTCCGTGATCCCAAGCTGCTTGCCGATCCCGGTCGGTTGCCGCTCGATGCTCAGCAACCGGTCGCCGTCGTCGTACGCGAAGGTCTGGCTCGCATCGCGATTGATCTTGGCGACCAGACGGCCAATGGCATCGCGCTCGAACAGCGTATGACGTTCCGGGCGTTCGGCATTTTCACCGTAGCCAATCTCATCCAGTCGCATGAGATGGCCGCCGACGTTGTAGCTGAAACGCCGGGTCAGGTTATCCACCCGCACTTCTTCAGTCAGCCGGTCCGAGGCGTCGTAGGCAAAGCTGTACGTGGCGTTGTTCTCATTGACCAGCGCGATCAGGCGCACGGCCTTGTCGTACTCGTAGCGTACCCGCTGGCCCTTGGCATCCTGGCGGCTGCTCGGCAGGCCACGGGCCGTACGCATCAAACGGGTGGTCTGGCCTTTGCCGTCGGTGTGGCTGATTACCTGGCCGTAGACGTTGTAGGTGAAGGTTTCCGCAGTACCGTCCGGGTGCCTGATACGCAGCACTTCGCCGTCGGGCTTGCGCTCCAGGGTGGTGGTCTGGTTCAGCGCATCGGTCACCGCAACAAGGTGCTGACGCTCGTCGTAGCGGTACCAGGTGCTCTTGCCCGAGCAGTCCTGATAACGCTCGACCTGGGCCAGGGTATTCCACCACAGGTACTTGGACTTGTAAGTTGCATCGATGATGGTATGCGGCAGGCCGTCATCGCTGTTCAGGTACTCGGTCATCTGGCCGAGGGCATCGAATTCGGCGAGCAGGTTGCCCTTGTCGTCGTAGCGCGCTCGCCAGGTGCTGCCGTCCGGATAGCTGACCTGGGTCACCAGCGTGGTCAGGTGGTGATATTCGTAGGTGGTCTTGCGGCCCAGCGGGTCGGTTTCTTCTAGCAGGCGGGCGTATTCATCGTACTTGAAGGCGAGCCGGTTGCCGTCCGGCAAATCCAGGCCAACCATGTTGCCCTGCTCGTCCAACTCGATGGCGTAGCGTTCACCACCGTAGTCACGGCTGGCGAGTACGCGGTGGTCGGCGTTGTACTGCACTTCCAGCTCGCGGCCGAGCACGTCGGTGGCCCAGCTGGTGCGGGCGTCTAGGTCGTAGCGGAAGTGGTAGTGCTCGCCATCGCTGGTCCAGTGCTCGACCACGCGTGGCTTGTCGCCGAGGGTTTCCCAACGGTAGTGACAGCCCAGGCCCAGCGCGTTGCTGTGGGTCACCATCAGGCCTTCGGCGTAGCTGAAGCTGCGCACCGTGTCGCCGTTGCGGTTGATCACCGCGCTCAGTTGGCCGTGTTCGTCGTAGCGGTACTGGGTGAGCGTTTCCACCGCTTCGTTGTTCACCACGCGCTTGATGTCGGTCAGGCGACCCAGCGGGTTGTCGTAGTGCAGGTGCACGCGGGTGCCGCCGGTGGCGCTGATGTCGGTCAGCGTACCGTCGGGCGTGCGGGTGAAATGCAGGAAGTGGCCGAGGGCGTTCTCGATGCGTTGCAGCGGCACTTCGCTGTTGGTGTCTGGCACTTCGCCGAAGTAGAAGAACAGGTTGTCGAGGGTTTGCAGGATGTAGTGGCCGCCCTCGGTGCATACCAGGTACACCTGCTCGTGCGGGTTGTAGATGCGCTGGCCCGGTTGCAGGGTCACGAACGGCACTTCGCGGCCCTGGTTGTCGGTGAGGTAGATGAACGAGCCCTGGCGGCGCAGGCTCTGCTCCCAAGGCAGCACCCAGCCGCGACCGAGCACGCTATCGACAGTCAGGTCGCTGGCGTAGAAGCGTGACCACTCGATCGGCATCAGGCCAGGCAGGCTGAAGTCGATTTCGTCGGGGATCAGTTTGCGGCCGGTGGTGAGGTCGACCGGGTTGCCGACCAGGCCGCCGATGGCCCTGCGGGCGACGGGTTCTACCACGTAGCGGCTGGCCACCTCGCCGGCGACGAAGCCGGCGGTGAACTTCAGGGCGCAAGGCATGACGGCTTTCATGCCGGCCTGGGTACCCGCCTTGATCAACTGCGCGATACCACCCGCGGCACCGGCGATGGCCATCAGCACATCCACGGTGGTGCGCAGCCACTCCGGGATCTCGTCATCCACTGGCAGATAGCGAGGCCGGCCAGCAAGGCCACGCCGAACCCACAGGTGAAGGTGGCGATGGCCACCGTCGCCACCAGTGCGATGCCCAGGGCGGCCCCGATCAGGAAGCCCCCCAGCGCGCTGCTGTGCGATATCTCGTCGCCGAACCTGGCCGCTTCGAACATGAGGGATTACTCCTGTTCGCCGGACTCGGCGCTGGTTACGGACGGGGCTCGCGGCGTGAAGCTGGCCAGCAGAGTGGCCCAGTCCTGTTACACAGATGGCAAATTAAGGAATCTTTTTTGCCGACACCTTCGTAGCAGTTGCTTTCCAAGACAATAACAAACCTAATTTCCCAAACTTCTCATTAATGGCATTAAGGCTCTCCGCCTGAACCACCCAGACAAATATCGATTCGGAAACTCTCTCTAGCACACCGCTATTTCGATCTTGAAGAATCCAGTCCCCCAATTTCACTCCTGACACATCCAGCTCGATATGAGAAGCATTGAGAAGATTGACTTCATAAACCATGCGAAGAAGCCGCCCCTTATATCTCTCCTGACCACCATGTCGACCAGGCACCTCTTTTTTGAATACCCCGGAGTTCTCAAACGGATAAATCGAGATAAAATTCTCTCCCGCGGCATAATTAAAACCCTTGCTTACACTCGCGCACTGGTAAGCAATACCATAGAACGAAGACTCAGGCGACTCCCGAACAATCTCCTTGAGAAAATCGACATAGGAATCAAGCGAGGATCGCTCACTGCTTGATTGAGCATCTATATGAGGAAAATTTGAGAAGCTGTCGGTATTATAACCATAAGACGCATACCACGGAACTACACCATTACTCTCATTGTAAAGCCTGAAAGAAGACGCGGAGCCGGCAGCAATTTTTTCAGCTAGATCTCCCAGCGACACCTCGACTAAGTCATGATCACCAAGGTGGTCACCATCAGAAAGGTACTCGTAGTACGCAGCGCCCGTGATCGGCAAATTAATAAGTGAGAAATATGCCATTCCCAGCTTCAAAGCCAACTCAGGCGAAATATTTTCAGTACCGTATAAAGCCATTGCCAAGCACATAAAGCACCTATATACCCGAAATAAAATCGTCCAGTATAGCTTTCATGTCAGATGCACTATACAGGTGTTCAAGAACCACAACCTCCCCTCGTTTACTGCTCGGCAGATTGTTCATGGCAGAATTATTTCGAGAGGTCAGGGTGGGTAGTTTTTTCCCCATGTCCGTCTTCGATGCCAACTCTATCGCGTGAACCTTGCCATTGACATCAACAGCCATAACATCGGGCCTTCTTGCAGAAATGCCGCGACCGCTAGCGAAACTATAAGACCTATTTAGGTAAACATCTGTAAATTTTCCACTCATTGCCAGCTTATTTGTAATTGCTTCAGAAAACTGATCATGACCCGGTGTGCCATCTACTTGACCACGCCCATGAATTTTTGTGTTATTAACCACCCGTACCGGGCATGGCGCGAGGCCGGCAGGATCAATCCACATAATCGGATTGAGATTATACCTAAATAGGTTAAATCCACCTCGAAGCCCTATCGGATCGGGCGACATAAATCGACCAACATCAGGCGCATAATAACGGTATGTATTATAATGAAGCCCTGTTTCAGAATCGAAATATTGCCCCTGAAAGCGTAAACTCTGATCGACTTCACTAACGGCTACCTGCTCTACAGATCCCCACGAACGATACGTCGCCTGCCAAACGATCTTCCCATCACTGTCCGTCAGCTCCAGCGGCGTACCAATCTGGTCAGTATGGAAGTAGTAGACCTGCTGCTCTTCCCCTTCTGCCTGATCAACCCGCGCCAACGGCGCATAGCTACCCGGCTCATACAGGTACAGAATGCTCTGCCTCGGCGTCTCCTCCCGCAGCATCCGCAAGCCTTGCCAGAGGAAGCGCTTCTGTTCGACTTCGCCGTTGATCTCCGCCTGCTTGGCAACCCGTCGCCCCAGGCTGTCGTAACGGTAGTGCCCGGTACTCTCGAGCTTGCCATTGACCAATGTCTCCGCCCGCACCAGCCGGTTCTCGCAGTCATAGGCAAAGCTCTGCAGCTTGCTGTGCCCCGAGCGCTTTTCGATCAGGTTGCCCCACGGGTCGTAGCGGTACTCCTGATCCCGCCACTGCCTGATCCGGTTGTCCTTGACCTTGTCGAACTGCCGCGCATTGAAGTCCAGGCGGTTGGCCGCGGCGTCGTAGCGGAACTCCTCGCTGCCGATCAGCGAGCCGGTATCACGGCTGCGCAACTGCCCGTTGGCTTCGTATTCGTACTTGATCTCGCCACGCAGCTTGTCCAGCGTGCGCACCAGTTCACCCGCCGGGTCGTACTGATAGCGACGGTGGATCGGGTTGTAGGCATGCTCCACCAGCAGCGAGGTATTGATCCCGGTGTTGTGCACCTGCGAGAGCTTGTCAGCGGGCAGCATCGAGGCGTATTGCCACGCCTTGCGTCCCATCGCGTCATAACCGAAGCAACTGGTGAGCTTACCCTGGGTCCGGTAAACCTCGCGGTGCAGGTCGTCGCGCTCCATGTCGCTGATCACCCGGCCATCCAGGTTCAGCTGGTGCAGGTGCCCGCTGCCGTAGTACAGGTGGTTGACCTTGCGGCCATCCGGCAGGGTCAATGTGGTCAGGTTGCTGAGCGGGTCGTATTCATAGTCCAGTGCGCCACCCGGAGTCAGCTCCTGCGTCAGTCGTCCGAGCAGGTCGTAGCTGTAGCTCAATGTCTCTTCGGTGATGCCCAACTGCTTGCCCGCACTGCTCGGCTGGCGTTGAATGCACAGCAGCCGATCGGCATCGTCGTATTCGAAATCCTGTCGGGCATCGCGGTTGACCTTGGCCATCAGCCGGCCAATGGCATCACGTTCGAACAGCGTGTTGCGCTCTGGCCGCTCGCCGTTGTCGCCGTAGCCAATCTCGTCCATGCGCACCAGATGGCCGCCAGCGTCGTAGCCAAAGCGCCGGGTCAGGTTATCCACCCGCACTTCTTCGCTCAGCCGGTCCGAAGCGTCGTAGGCAAAGCGGTAGGCTGCACCGTTCTCGTTGACCAGTGCGGTCAGGCGCAAGGCCTTGTCGTACTCGTAACGGACCCACTCGCCCTTGGCGTCCTGGCGGCTGCTCGGCAAGCCGCGCGAGGTGCGCTGCAGGCAGGTGGTCTGGCCTTTGCCATCGGTATGCGTCAGCACCTGGCCGAGGGTGTTGTAGGTGAAGCGTTCGGCAGTGCCATCCGGGTGATGGATGCGCAGCACTTCACCGTCGGGTTTGCGTTCCAGCGAAGTGGTCTGGTTCAGCGCATCGGTCACCGCGATCAGGTGCTGGCGTTCGTCGTAGCGGTACCAGGTGCTCTTGCCCGAGCAGTCCTCGAAGCGCTCGACCTGGGCGTAGGCGTTCCACCACAGGTACTTGGACTTGAAGTTGGCATCGATGATCGTGTGCGGCAGGCCGTCATCGCTGTTGAGGTACTGAGTCTTGTTGCCCAGCGGGTCGATCTCGGTGATCAGGTTGCCTTTGTCGTCGTAGCGCGACTGCCACACGCTGCCGTCGGGGAATCGGGTTTCGGTGACCAGTGGCGTGGCGAGGTGATGTTTGTAGCTGATCTTGCGGCCCAGCGGGTCGGTTTCCTCGACCAGCCGAGAGAATTCATCGTATTTGAGCGCCAGGCGATTGCCGTCGGGCAACTTGATGCCAACGAGATTGCCGGAGGCGTCCAAGTCCATGCCATAGCGTTCACCGCCAAAGTCACGGCTGGCGATGACGCGATTGTCCTCGTTGTACTGGATCTCCAGTTCACGGCCCAGCACGTCAGTTGCCCAACTGGTGCGCTGGGCGAAGTCGTAACGGAAGTGATAGTGCTCGCCGTCGCTGGTCCAGTGCTCGACTACGCGCGGTTTACCGCCTTCGGATTCCCAGCGGTATTCGCAGATCAGGCCCAGGGCATTGCTGTGGCGGGTCATGAGGTTTTCGGCATAGCCGAAATGGCGTACCGAATCGCCGTTGCGGTTGATTACTTCAGTAAGCTGGCCGTTATCGTCGTACCGGTAACGCACCAGCGTTTCGACGGCGCTTTCACCGACCACCCGCTTGACGTCGGTAAGGCGACCGAGCGGATTGTCGTAGTGCAGGTGAACGCGAACGGCCCCTGGTGCAGTGATGTCCGTCAGGCGACCGTCAGCACTGCGGGTGAAGTGAAGATAGTGGCCCAATGCGTTTTCCAGGCGCTGCAAAGGCACACCCGTATTGTCATTCGGCACTTCGCCAAAGTAGAAAAAGACGTTGTCGAGCGTCTGCAGGATGTAATGCCCGCCCTCGGTGCGCACGAGGTGTATGTGCTCATGAGGGTTGTAGATGCTTTCGCCCGGTTCCAGGTCGATGAACGGAACGCTGCGGCCTTGATTGTCGGTGTGATAGACAAAGCCGCCACTACGGCGCAGGCTCTGCTCCCAAGGCAATATCCAGCCTTGCCCCAGAACACTCTCTACGGTGCGATAGGCATCAGGCCTGGCAGAACGAAGTCTGTTTCATTGTCCACAATCTTAGCGTATGGCCCAGGTCACTTCCAAAACACCTCAGCACATGCGCAAACCGACGATTTATTGGAAAAATAAAAAGCGCAACTTTAACATCAAAAGCTGCGCCCTTAATTATAATATTTTAAAGAGCAAAAACAGTAAGCACGCTATTCATTCCTCAATGTTGCTGCAGGAATTTTTCGATTAAAGCAAACCCCGAAACGCCCATCAATATATAATTTTGGTATTCTTCAATAGCCAAAACCCTAACTGGACTCCCTCGTCGATAAAGAGTGCCCGCCATATTAAATTCAAAATCTATCAGCGCCACATCAGAAACCACACCGCGCTGTAGAATAGGCCACTCACCCGCCTTCAGTTTATCCACAGCCGTAAACATTACCGTAAAGCTTCCTCTGTGATCTTTGAACACCAAATACTTGGCATCCTCAGACACCTCCTCATTACTGCTGATAGACAACACAGCGAAAGCAAATACCTTTTTAAATTTTTGTTCCTTGCTTTCTGATCCAAGCCAAATTATTTGGCTGATTGCAAATCTACCATCTTCCATCGGAATGGAAAAATAGTCACCCGCTTGCATACATTTTACTCTTGTCATAAGCCTAGCCCCTTCATCTTGGCCAAAGCATCAGATAATACATCACTCCCCCAACTAGGGCTATGTCCAGCCACATCATAAATTGAAGCATTAGGATTGGAGGGGCTATACGACCTGATTCTATTCAATAAGTTTGTAAACTCATTGGTCGACAACGCGCCCCCATTAAGATCCATAATTTTTTGCTCTAAGAATTTGGCCTCAGCCTTGGTCAAATTATTATCAAAAATTACATGCTGCTGCAAGTGAGACTTCCCTGGAGTCGCAGCATGCACACCTAAGCGGGCTGTCGCATCACCACGCCCGACATACTTGATAACTCCGTTATCTGTTAATACGTAAAGGCCTTGCCCATTTACAGGGTCGTATTTAGCCCCAGTGCCCCCAGCGCTACGCTGAGACGGTTTCCCCATACAAGGCGTCAATCCAGCGGGGTCTATCCAATTGGTTGGATTCAGCACATAGCCATAAAGATTAGTACCACCACTCAAGCCTACTGGGTCTTGAATAGTAAATCTTCCGACTTCGGGATCGTAATATCTGAAGGTGTTGTAGTGCAGCCCCGTCTCACTATCAAAATACTGACCTTGGAACCGTAGGTTTTGCTCGACATTCTTGAGCAGCAGACTATCTATCGCACCCCAAGAACGATACGTCGCCTGCCAAACGATCTTGCCATCACTGTCCGTCAGCTCTAGCGGCGTACCAATCTGATCCGTATGGAAGTAGTAGAGTTTCTGCTCTTCTCCCTCTGTCTGGTCAACCCGTGCCAACGGCGCATAGCTACCCGGCTCATACACATACAAGATGCTCTGCCCAGGCGTCTCTTCCCGCAGCATCCTCAGCCCTTGCCAAAGGAAGCGCTTCTGTTCGACCTGGCCATTGATCTCCGCCTGCTTGGCCACCCGCCGCCCCAGGCTGTCGTAGCGATACTCACCCCGGCTTTCCAGCTTGCCATTGACCAGTGTCTCGGCCCGTACCAGGCGGTTCTCGCAGTCATAAGCAAAGGTCTGCAGCTTGCTGTGCCCCGAGCGTTTCTCAATCAGGTTGCCCCACGGATCGTAGCGGTACTCCTGGTCCCGCCACTGCTTGATCCGATTGTCCTTGACCTTGGCAAACTGCCGCGCATTGAAGTCCAGCCGGTTGGCCGCCGCGTCGTAGCGGAATTCTTCGCTACCTACCAGCGAGCCGGTATCACGGCTGCGCAATTGGCCGTTGGCTTCGTACTCATACTTGATCTCACCACGCAGCTTGTCCAGCGTGCGTACCAGTTCACCCGCCGGGTCGTATTGGTAGCGTCGGTGAATCGGGTTGTAGGCATGTTCCACCAGCAGCGATGTATTCACGCCAGTGTTGTGCACCTGCGAGAGCTTGTCGGCGGGTAAGGTCGAGGCAAACTGCCAGGCCTTGCGCCCCATGGCGTCGTAGCCAAAACAACTGGTGAGCTTGCCCTGGGTGCGGTAGACCTCACGGTGCAGGTCGTCACGCTCCATGTCGCTGATCACCTGGCCGTCCAGGTTCAACTGGTGCAAATGGCCGCTGCCGTAGTACAGGTGGTTGAGCTTGCGGCCATCCGGCATGGTCAGTGTGGTCAGGTTGCTGAGAGCATCGTACTCATAGTCCAGCGCTCCGCTCGGGCTCAGTTCCTGTGTCAGTCGCCCCAGCAGGTCATATCTGTAGCAGAGCTTTTCATCGGTGATACCCAACTGTTTGCCAGTAGCTGTCGGCTGGCGCTGAATGCTCAGCAAGCGGTCAGCATCGTCGTAGGCGAAGTCTTGCCGCGCATCGCGGTTGACCTTGGCCAGTAAACGGCCAATTGCGTCGCGCTCGAACAGCGTGCTGCGCTCGGGGCGCTCACCGCTTTCGCCGTAGCCGATTTCGTCCAGCCGGACCAGATGCCCGCCCGCGTCGTAGCTGAAGCGTCGGGTCAAATTGTCGACCCGCACTTCTTCGCTCAAGCGGTCCGATGCGTCGTAGGCGAAGCGGTACGCCGCGCTGTTTTCGTTGACCAGTGCAGTCAGACGCAGCGCCTTGTCGTATTCATAGCGAACCCACTCGCCCTTGGCATCCTGACGGCTGCTCGGCAGGCCACGTGAAGTGCGTTGCAGGCGTGTGGTCTGGCCTTTGCCATCGGTGTGGGTCAACACCTGGCCGAGGGTATTGTAAGTAAAGGTCTCCGCAGTGCCGTCCGGGTGGTCGATGCGTAGCACTTCGCCATCCGGTTTACGTTCCAGCGTGGTGGTCTGGTTCAGTGCATCGGTCACTGCAATGAGGTGCTGACGCTCGTCATAACGGTAGTAAGTGCTTTTGCCGGAGCAGTCCTGGAAACGTTCGATCTGGGCATAGGCATTCCACCACAGATACTTGGACTTAAAGTTGGCATCGATGATCGTGTGCGGCAGGCCATCGTCACTGTTGAAGTACTGGGTCTTGTGGCCCAGCGGGTCGATCTCGGTGATCAGGTTGCCTTTGTCGTCGTAACGAGACTGCCAGACGCTGCCGTCGGGGAAGCGGGTTTCGGTGACCAGTGGCGTGGCGAGGTGATACTTGTAGCTGATCTTGCGGCCCAGTGGGTCGGTTTCCTCGATCAGCCGGGAGAATTCGTCGTACTTGAGCGCCAAGTGATTGCCATCGGGAAGATCGATGCCGATCAGATTTCCAGTGGCGTCGAAATCCATACCGTAGCGCTCACCACCGAAGTCGCAGCTGGCGATGACGCGGTTGTCCTCGTTGTACTGGATCTCCAGTTCACGGCCCAGCACGTCGGTTGCCCAACTGGTGCGTTTGGCAGGGTCGTAACGGAAGTGGTAATGCTCGCCGTCGCTGGTCCAGTGCTCGACCACGCGCGGCTTGCCATTCTGGGATTCCCAACGGTACTCGCAGATCAGGCCCAAGGCATTGCTGTGCCGGGTCATTAGGTGATCTGCGTAGCTGAAATGACGAACAGAATCGCCATTGCGGTTGATCACTTCAGTGAGCTGGCCGTTATCGTCATAGCGGTAACGCACCAGCGTTTCGACAGCGGTGTCATCGACCACGCGCTTGACGTCCGTCAAACGCCCGAGCGGGTTGTCATAGTGCAGGTGGACACGCACGGCTCCTGGCGCGGTGATGTCCGTGAGCCGCCCTTCGGCACTGTAGGTAAAGTGCAGGTAATGGCCCAGCGCATTTTCCAGACGCTGCAAAGGCACATGGGTATTGCCATCCGGCACTTCACCAAAGTAGAAGAACTGGTTGTCGAGCGTTTGCAGAAGGTAGTGGCCGCCCTCGGTACGCACGAGGTAGATACGCTCGTTGGGGTTGTAGATGCTTTCGCCAGGCTCCAGATCGACGAATGGGACGCTGCGGCCCTGGTTGTCAGTCAGATAGACGAACCCACCACTACGACGCAGGCTTTGCTCCCAAGGCAGTATCCAGCCCTGGCCCAGAGCACTTTCGGCGGTAAGGTCGCTGGCATAAAAACGCGACCACTCGATTGGCATCAGGCCAGGCAGTACAAAGTCTGTTTCATTGACCAGCAGCTTACGGCCGGTGGTCATGTCCACCGGGTTACCGGTAAAGCCTTCGATCGCTCGCCCTACAGCCGGGCCGATGATGAAGCGCCCGGCGAGGTAGCTTGCTGCAATGGTAGCGCCAGTCTGAAGTGCACACGGGCCAGCGGCTTTGAGGCCGGCCTGAAGCCCCAGGCGACCGACTGCCAGTACCGATCGCCCCATCGAGGCAACGATCATCAACACATCGACCGTGACGCGCAGCCATTCCGGTACCTCATCATCGACGGGCAAGTACCGCTGAGTACCGCCACCAATGTAGACGTTGTTCGAACCGCCCGAAATCTTTGCGCCACACGTCAGCTTGTCACCTTTGCGGGCCGCTGCAACGCCATTGATGAATACGTTGGTGGAGCCTTCTGCAACCAGTACCGGCGCCGGATGCTTGTCACATTTGGCGGTACTCAAAGTGGCGTGGGCCGCATTGCGATTGTTGATGAATACGTCTGTCGAACAACCGGGTAGCTCTATCTGTCCAGCGGGCGAACTGAACATCGAGCCTATCTTCTCCCCCAACATCGGCAGCATGCCGGCACCAATGCCGATCAATGCCCCCAGCAAGAAGCCGCCGAGGCCGGCGGTGCAGATAGTGAAGGCAGCAGCCGTAGCGATTGCCAGGCCAATCACTGCGCCAGCAAGAAAACCTGCCAGGGCACTGGTGTGTTCAATCTCGTCGTGCAGCCGCGCAGCCTCGAACATAGGTTCAACCCTGCGTGGTGTTTTCTGGGGAGCTTGGTTGGCGTGGTTCGAAGCTGTTCAACAGCCCAAGCCAACTGTCGTTCTGCTTGCCATTGAAGTCGGCCTGACTGGTTGTGGAGAAAACCAGAATGCGCCCAGGCGCGACCTCGAAAGCCGCCTGCCGTTGATAGACCGGCCTGCCATCCTTGAGGTAGTAGCCATCGACCTGAATACCTGCCTGGGGCTGGCTTGAAGACAGGCTGGCTGGCTTCTTGCCGAGGATGGTGTAGCCGCGCAATTTGGATGCGATCAACTTCACCTGTCGCTCGATATAGGCTTTGAGGTCCTCGCCAGGCATCAGGTTGTCACGCGAGAGCGTAATATTCAGCGGGGCTGGGATACTGTCCCCCAGGATAAACATATTGACCGTGCGATCCTGGAAGCCTTCCGGCAACGTGATAGATCCTTCCTGCAGCTGATAGTCCATTGTCTGAGTGTTCCATGAAAACGTGAAAAAGATATGAGCCTTACTGAGCGGTCACTCCGGCCAGCATGGCGTCGAATGCGATCAGCCAATCGGCCAGTTGCGATTGGTCCGGGTTGATTACCGTAGACACATTTAGCCATTGCCGTTTGTTGCCGTCCGCCGAAGCGATAATCATGCACACGGCACGGCCGTGACGGCGCTCCTGGCCTGCGTTGAACTGGTAGTCGAGACTGATTGCCGGGTGGCCAGCCAACAAGGCTTCGGCTTGACGCACCAAGGTCAATTCTGCATGGCGCTCACGCAGCTTTTTAATAAACAACTCGACCGCATTATCAATTTCAAGCCCCTCTGGGGCAGGGCGGCGGCGGGCGCTGAATTGTACATAGCAACCGGCAAACTCCAGCGTTGTCTCAATATCACGAAAAGCGAAACCTTGAGGCATCAACAAATTCAAGCCGGCAATACGCAGTGCGTTCTGCTCTACATCCATTGGTAGTTGCGGCGGCGGCGGTGCAACCTCTAGCGTAGCTTGCACTGCAATGCGTGCTTCCTCAGCCTGTTGCCGGGCAAGCGCCTCCGCGGCCTCTCGCCTCTGCGAAAGTCTGTCGTAGATATTTCCCCTGATCATCACGCTTCGCCCTACTCGTTGATGTCGACCCGGTCACCTTTGACAAAGGTGTTCTTGCCCAGAATGTCGATGCTGTCTGCTTCGATAGTGATGCCATCCGGTTTGAGGGTTATCTTGCTAGTGCCGACTTGCAGCAGGATGCTCTCTTTGGCGCTCACCTGGATGAACTTGTTATCCACCTGCAAGGTGTAAGCCCCCTCCTTGACGTTCACCACCGTATCTTTCTTGATAATTTCCGTGTGCGTGCCACCTACTGTAATCGTCCGGTTGTTCCCCACATCATGGGTCTCATCCAGCTCGATCTCGGTATCCATGTTGCGCTCGGCATGCATGATGATCTGCTCGGCGCCGGCCTTGTCCTCGAAGCGGAAGAAGTTGGCGGTACCGCCGTCGCCCTTCATCGACCGGGTCAGGAAGCCACTCTGGGTCTTGTTCGCCGGCAGCGACCATGGCGGGGTGTTGGTGCTGTTGTACAGGCTGCCCATGATCAGCGGCCGGTCGGGGTTGCCGTCGAGGAACACCACCACCACTTCGTCGCCTACACGTGGGATCTGGATGCTGCCGAAGCCACCGCTGGCACCGGACTGGGCGACGCGTACCCAGCACGAGCTGTGGTCGTTGTACTTGCCATTGCGGTCCCAGTGGAACTGGATCTTCACCCGGCCCAGTTCGTCGGTGAAGATCTCCTCACCCGGTGGGCCGACGATGATCGCGGTCTGCGGGCCGGCGATGGTCGGCTTGGGCGTGC
Organism: Pseudomonas sp. s4; assembly: GCF_046764235.1. Lineage (NCBI taxonomy): Bacteria > Pseudomonadati > Pseudomonadota > Gammaproteobacteria > Pseudomonadales > Pseudomonadaceae > Pseudomonas > Pseudomonas sp. s4. Next base: position 3,281,346 of record NZ_CP177209.1, read on the forward strand.
TCAGCTGCGGGCGGAACGGGATCTTCTTGCGCACGCAACTGAAGGTGTTGAAGTAGCTGGCCTGCTGGCCGGTAAGGTAGTTGTTGTGGCCTTCGCTTTCCACGCTCATCAGCAGGAACTGGCGGTCTTCTACCGGGCCCTGGTCGTGGATGTAGTGCTGCAGCAGCTCGAAGGTGTAGCCCGGCTTCATGGCCCGACAGTTACTGGCACCTTCGAACTTCTTGCCGCGCAGCTCCAGCGCCTCGATGCGCAGGCGCAGCAGGGTTTCGCCCTCGTCGTAGGTGCCGTGGGTGTACTGGCCGGGGAAGTCGTAGATCTCGAAGTTCTCGACATCGCCCTGCTTGTTCACGCTGTTCAGCGCCACCGGCAGGCGGTTGTTGGGCTGGCGGTAGTCGAAGGTCTGCGTGGCCATCTTGCCGGACTGCAACTGGCGGTTGCCGCTCCACTGGGTGATGGAGTCGGCAGTCTCGGTGACCGAGGCGCTGTGGAAGCGGATTTGCGGTTGCTCGGGGATGTCCACCAGCGTGCTGGAGTCATCGCAGATGATCATGGTGTGGCCTTCGGCGGTGTGCTCGAAGTAGTAGAACATCCCCTCTTCCTCCAGCAGGCGCTGGACGAAGTTGAAGTCGGTTTCACGGTACTGGGTGATGTAGGTGTAGCGCTTCTGCGGACGGGTCAGGCGGAACTCGTGACGAGAGAACGCCGGGCACAGGGCGAACACTTCGGTAACCACTTCCTCGACCGTGTTGCCCTGGAAAATCCGCGTGTCGAAGCGGTTCTTCAGCATCGAGAACCACGGGTTGAGGGTTGCGGTATAGCGCGCCATGCCGCCGTCGCTGCCAATGCTGGCAAAGCGTGTGAGGTAGCCGGTTATGTAGCGCGGGCCGCCTTCGGCCAGTTCGATCTCGATGCTGACATGCTGGCCCATCATGGACTTGAGCGGCACGCCGGAGTCTTCGCAGACCAGCAGCAGTTCGTAGTTGAACGCCCGCGACAGGGCTTCGGTGCCCTTGAAGGTTTCCAGCAGCAGTTCCTGCTCGGGGTTGGCCAGGTTGTGAAACTTGAACAGGCGGCGGTTCTGCGGCGACAGCAGCGCGGAGGCCAGGTCCATGATCATGCGAAATCTCCTTGAAAACACGGCCAGCACGCGCTTGCGATGCTCAGCTGCAACCCTGATCTTGCGGGCGTATTCTGCATGCGCGCATAACGCGCGTGCTCTGCGGAATCATGCGACTGCCTGCAGAAAGGAAAGTGCCATCATGCATTGAAATTAATGCGACATGGTTCACATTCCCGAATGCCAGGCAAGCAGAAAGGCCCAAAGGAAACACCGGCAAAAGCTGCCCTGTCAACTCACTACAGGCCTAGAAAACCGGGCAATACCGCCCTGCAAGGCAATGTCATATCGCCATCTTTGATATTCCTCACTGGCGCCCGGAAGCGCCCCGGCTATCGCCGAACGGCCCGTCGCAGAAGGTACTTGAGGTGTCGATCAGAGCCCATGCCTGACAGCTCCAACTCGAACTGTCTCGCTACCTGACGCATCAGCTCCACTGGCGGAGAAAAATGTTTCATAACGTGGATTGGTTCAAATTTTTCGCCACTGGCCAATTCCGGCAAATGGCCATCGCGAACGCGGCCGTAATGGCACTTGCGGGACGCGGTCAATGATGACCGGGTGTGCTTCAAGCCGGATCACTACATTCAAGTTGGTAAGCCCAGGTGATTAACATGAAACCTACTACACCACTCGAGTATGTAGACAAAGCGCTCGCACTCGCCATTGACCGCCAAAATCGCACCCCTGGCTTTACTGTCTACGCCACCGTCATCGATCAGCTGAAGTACATCAGGGCCGTGTTCGACGGTACGGAGAAGGATAAATCGAAGCTGCACAGACTGACGATTGGTGCTATCGCGGCTAAAGAATTTGAACCCACGGACGAAGCCCTCGCCGAGGCATTGCTTCATGTTTATTACATTGCAGAGCAATCCGCCAACGGCCTGAAGATTCGCCTGCCTGGAGAAAAATAACTACCGAGGGGACGCGGACCGCCAAAAGCATTCAGGCTTCGTGTTTTTCTCAATCCATCAGCGCAGCGCTAATACTCCTCACTCGCCGTTCGCTCTGACAGCAAAAAGCCTGCTGCTGAACCGGTTGCTCACTGACAACGCCCCGTGCAGGCAGCAGCAGAGACTAGACCGATGCAGAAAGGAACGCAGAGGCTACCGTGAAGAATCATGCCGAACTCCATGTACGATCCCCATTCCTTTTCAAACTGGCGGGCATTGGCCTGGCCCTTTGCCTACTGGCCGTAGGGGCACTTGGCGTCTACGTGCTCTGGACTGAAATCGTCCCGCTATACGGTCGTATCTGGAGGCATGCACCGGTCGTGGAAACGCCCCTGATGTCATTCTTCTCGATCGCGGCATTGCCGTTCACGCCGATAATGGTGGCGGGATGCTTGATCGCCGCCTGGACCGGTCAGAAATTCGACCCGCCCAAAAAGTCCTGGCTCTACGCGTTCCAACTACGCTCGATGCAATTGACGGTTGCACTCATGGTCGTAGCGCCTGTCATGATCGCGCTGACCACTGCCACACTCTCCGCCAAAGGCTACTGGTCGTGCCCCAAGCTGCGCATCTCGGGTTCTGGATGGCAAATGTTCTGGGTTAACGATGAGCGCGTGTGCTTCACGCCAGACAGCTACATCAACGATAACTGGCCATGCAAGATCGTGGGCAAGCAGAACATCTGCGTCCAGGTGGATGGCCGCTAGCTGCTTACCTCGAAGGCGCTTCCCAGCATGAAATTCAACGACACCTACACCAGCCGCGAGCACCGCTTTTCGCTAGGGATAGAACTGACTTCACAGCAGTGCTACCTGTCGATCCCGGTCAGCAACGCACTGGCCGATTACGAAGAGTATTACTGTATCGACAAGGCCCGATACACGGCATGGCTACAGGATCCATCGGCAGCACTGCCCATGGTCGTCCGATGCCGCCGCCGCGAACTGGACCACCTCTTGATGATGCAACCTGGCACCCAGCGAGGCACGGCTGCCCCCTGCACCGGGGATCTGACCGAAATCTCGGCGGTACTGGCACGAGCAGCAACCTTGCTGCTGCGCGATGGTGGTTACTCAAGCTGGGCCAACACGCTCCTAGGCTACCACTCACGGGTGCACAGCGACCCCGAGCAGGTTCGTTTGAGCGTGTTCGAAATGCCCTACGGCATGGGCACGCTCAGCGATGCCGTCCTGTATGAAAACGGCTCGCTTTTGATCGAGGCCACCGATGAATTGCACGCCTTGCTCGGGTGGTTGCGGGAGTGGGGAATCGAGGGTCGCATGGCCGCTGCAAAGCCGCTGTAGCAACCCATGCCAAACCGCTTTGGCGCGGCATATTCCGTCGCATTGCCATCATTGAAACGTGTCGCGATGACAGTCGAATGCCATCACCTCGACGCCAAAAAATGAGACCCGCTTCACTTTTTGAAAAAAACTTTTTACGCCAATTTTTACCGACCTTTTAGTACTTCCGCCCCCTGACTTTAGGGGCCAAAGTCCCATTTCCCGTACTCGAAACCCTTCACCAATGGCATGGCGCCATCATTGCGTCACATCACAAAACAGGGAAAAAATCGCCCCCCTCGCGGGAACTTCTTCCGCAGCGAGGTGCCCTACTCGGCATTGCTGGCAACACGATATTCATGTGCCAGCACTCAAGTTTGCCGCCGTCGAGAGGCGCAATTTCAGGTCCACGCCATTGGCGTTTCAGGACGATCAAGCAGGCACATGGACGATGCACCGATGACACAGACATTCGATGTCGAAGCACTGATCAAGCTGCGTAGCCAGACGCGGGCGATCTCCGATGCGCTGAAGGCGCAGGCGGCGGATTACCTCGCCACCGTGGCACCGCTGATCCGTCCGCAAACCCTGTTTGGCGAATACCTGCAAGGCGCCCAGCGCAGCAGCGGGCGCGAAACCCAGGGCCACTTCCAGGCCCTGGTCGAACTCTACGAACGTATCGGCTCGGCCGCGCCGTTCCAGCTGGTCACCGAGCTGGAAGTACCGCTGAACCTGATCAGCACCACCCCCGAACTGTTCCCGCTGGAATACGACAAGGCCCTGGAGCACAGCGGCCAGGTCATCCGCATCACCAGCCCGACCCGCTGGGTGGTGGGCTTCCACGCCTTCGACCTGGCGCGGTTTCGCAACGTCATCAAAGACCCCAACCGCAGCAGCGCCGAGCTGTACCGCTTCGTGGTGCACTACCTGGTGCTGTTCTACTGCCTGAGCAAGTCGCCTGGCCTTGGCCGGCTGTTCGAGGGCCTGCGCTACAACCTCAGCTTCGAGCGCCTGAAGGGCTTTGGCGACCTGCCGTTCTGCGTCATCAGCTCGCCGGTGCGCTCTGAACTGCCCGACGACTCGGTCATCCGCAGCAGCACGCAGATTGCCGGCAACACCAGCTTCGAAGAGCTGGTGGGCCGCGACAACATCCTGGAAATGAACGACGAAATCCGTCAGCGCCTGCTGCTGACGATCGAAGGACTGTAACGCGCAGCGCCCGGCAACGGGCCGCGCAATGATTCGCAGCGAATTGCTCGCACTGGAGAACACGATGGCGAAGAAGGAAAGCACTCAGCACAAACTCGACCGCGTTCGCGCGCCTCGGGTCCATATCACCTACGACGTGGACATCGGCGATGCCATCGAGAAAAAGGAGCTGCCCTTCGTCGTCGGCGTACTGGGCGACTTTTCCGGCAACCCGCTGGAGCCGCTGCCAAAACTCAAGGACCGCAAGTTCGTCTACATCGACCGCGACAACTTCAACGGCGTGCTCAAGGGCATCAAGCCGCGCCTGACCTACCGCGTCGACAACACCCTGGCCAAGAACGGCACCCAGCTGGGCGTGGAGCTGAACTTCAACAGCCTCGAAGACTTCGAGCCACAGAACGTGGTCAAGCAGGTGGAGCCGCTGCGCAAGCTGCTGGAAGTGCGCAACAAGCTGGCCGACCTGCGCAACAAGATGGGCGGCAACGACAAGCTCGAAGAGCTGCTGATGGACGTGCTGCAGAACACCGAGAAGCTCAAGACCCTGGGCAAGGAATTCGGCCGTGAAGCCGAAGTGAAAGACCCATCCAGCAGCGATCGCGCCTGAGCAGGAGCCCGAACATGACCGACAAGCAAACCGCACCGCAACAGGCCGGCGACCTGGTCGAAGTGGAAAACTTCGCGCCACAGGCATCGTTGCTCGACAGCATCATTTCGCAAAGCCGCGTGGCCCGCTCCGACACCGAGCGCAACCGCACCCGCGACCTGATTGGCGAACTGGTGAACCAGGTGCTCGAGGGCGAGATGACCCCGAGCAAGGACCTGATCGCCGTGCTCGATTCGCGTATCGCGGAGATCGATTCGATGCTTTCCGAGCAGATGAACGAAATCATGCACGCCCGTGAGTTCCAGCAGCTGGAAGCCTCCTGGCGCGGCCTGAAATACCAGGTAGACCAGACCGAGACCAGCACCACGCTGAAGATCCACCTGCTCAATGCCTCGAAGAAAGACCTGGTGCGCGACCTTAAGGCCGCCAGCGAATTCGACCAGAGTGCGCTGTTCAAGAAAGTCTACGAAGAAGAGTACGGCACCTTCGGCGGCGCGCCTTTCGGCATGCTGATCGGTGACTACGAGTTCAACCGCAACCCCGAAGACATGTACCTGCTGGAGGAGATCTCGCACGTCGCCGCAGCAGCCCATGCCCCGTTCATTTCGGCCGCCTCCCCCGAGCTGTTCGGCTGGGACTCCTTCACCGAGATGTCCGGCCCGCGTGACCTGGCGAAGATCTTCGACACCGTGGAATACGCCAAGTGGAAGTCGTTCCGCGCTTCGGAAGACTCGCGCTACGTCGGCCTTACCCTGCCGCACGTGCTCGGTCGCCTGCCGTATGGCCCGGACACCACCCCGGTGGAGGAATTCAACTTCGTCGAAAGCGTCGATGGCCGCGACCACAACAAGTACCTGTGGATGAACGCTGCCTATGCCCTCGGCACCCGCGTTACCGATGCCTTCGCCCGCTACGGCTGGTGCGTGGCCATCCGCGGCGTGGAAGGTGGCGGCCTGGTCGAAGGTTTGCCAACCCACACCTTCAAGACCGACGACGGCGAAATCGCCCTCAAGTGCCCGACCGAAATCGCCATCACCGACCGCCGCGAAAAAGAGCTGTCGGACCTGGGCTTCATTCCCCTGGTGCACTGCAAGGGCACCGACTATGCCGCGTTCTTCGGCACCCAGTCGGCGCAGAAGCAGAAGCAGTACAACACCGACATCGCCAACGCCAACGCGCGCCTGTCGGCCCAACTGCAGTACATCTTCGCCACTTCGCGCATCGCCCACTACATGAAGGCCATCATGCGCGACAAGATCGGTAGCTTCGCCTCGCGCATGGATGTCGAGCGCTTCCTCAACCAGTGGCTGGCCAGCTACGTGCTGCTCGACGACACCGCCAGCCAGGAAGCCAAGGCCAAGTTCCCGCTGCGCGAAGCCCGCGCCGAGGTGTTCGAAGTGCCGGGCAAGCCAGGTGTGTACAAGGCCGTGACCTACCTGCGCCCGCACTACCAGCTGGATGAGCTGACCGCTTCGCTGCGCCTGGTTGCCGAGCTGCCACAGGGCGCGCGCGGCTGACAGGCCGGTGTGTACAGGGATGACACATGAGTAACCAGGCCCGCCTGCTGCCCTCGCTGCTCGACCGACTGCTGGACGACCGTCCGTACCAGTCGGCCGAGCCAGCCGTGCAACGCACCTGCTCGTTGAGCGAGTACAAGGCCAGCATCGTCCGTGACCTGGAGGTACTGGTGAACACTCGCCAGAGCCTGGTCGCCGAAGAGCTGGAGGGCTACAGCCAGCTCGGTGGCTCCATCCTCGAATACGGCATGCCCGACTTCATCAGCCGCAGCGTGCTCGACCCGCATGATCGGCGCCTGATCCAGCAGCAACTGGAGCGGGCGATCAGCACAGGGGACCGGCGCTTTCGCCGTGTCCGCGTGCAGCTGCTGGCCCAGCAGAACGGCCACCGCATGTTGACCTTCCGCGTGGACGCCGTGTTGCGTCTGCAGGACATCAGCCGCCAGGTGTCATTCGACGCCGTGCTGCAGGTCAACACCCAGGAATACAAAGTGCAGAACCTCAACTGATGCTCGACGAACTGCTGCCCTACTACGAAAAGGAACTGTCGCACCTGCGCTTCCTCGGCCAGGAGTTTGCCGCGCAGTACCCGAAAATCGCTTCGCGGCTGTTGATCGAGGGTGACAACTGCGAAGACCCGCACACCGAGCGCCTGATCGAAGCGTTCTCGTTCCTGTCTGCGCGGGTGCACAAGAAGCTCGATGACGAGTTTCCGGAAATCGTCGAATCCTTCCTTGAGGTGCTGTACCCACACTACCTGCGCCCTACCCCATCGATGTCGATTGCCGAGCTGAGCCTGGGCAAGCACGAGAAAGTCACCGAAGCCTACCGGGTGGCGCGCCATACCGAGATGCATGCCAATGCCGTGGAAGGTGTGGTGTGCAAGTTCCGCACCTGCTACCCGGTAGAGCTGTGGCCGATTGCCGTGCAGCAGGCCTCGTTCGCCGAACTGGAGCGTTCGGCCTTCAACGGCCACAGCGCCGACCTGGTCGCACGCCTGCGCATCCGCCTGGCAGCCACCGGCGATGCCCTGTTCGGGCAGATGGAACTGGACCGCCTGCGGTTCTTCCTCGACGGCGAGGCGACCCTGATGCTGCAGCTGTACGAGCTGCTGTTCAACAACCTGGCCAAGGCCACCCTGAGCTTCCAGGACCAGGGCCGCAGCCGCGAAGTGGCCTTGCCGGCCGATGCCCTGAAAGCCGTGGGCTACGCCCGTGACGAAGGCCTGGTGGACTACTCCGAGCGCTCGTTCCTGGGCTACCGCCTGCTGCACGAGTACTTCACCTTCCCCGACAAGTTCATGTTCTTCGACCTGAACGGCTTTGCCCGCATTCTTCAGGGCAAGGCCATCGAGCAGGTCGAGATCAACTTCTATTTTTCCGACTACGACCTCAGCGAGCGCCTGGCGCGGCTGACCCAGAACATCGGGCGCAACAACTTCAAGCTCAACTGCACACCGATCATCAACCTGTTCCGCCAGCAAGCCGAGCCGATCAAGCTGACCCACACCCAGCACGAATACCCGGTCACTCCCGATACACGGCTGCACAACGCTGCCGAAGTCGTCTCGATCGACCGCGTACGGCGGGTGCGCAAACTCGGCGGCATCGACCAGGTCGCCACCTGCCACCCGTTTTTCGAACCCCGTGGCGAGCAGGATCCGCACAGCAGCTTCTGGGTGGCGCGCCGGCGCATCCAGGGTGACGCCACCGCCATGAGCATCCGCGTGGTCGACCGCGACCTGGAGCTGATCGACGCCAGCAGCGACACCCTCAGCATCGGCCTTACCTGCAGCAACCGCGATGTACCGCTGATGCTGCCGTTCGGGGGCGAACGTGGTGACTTCAACATTCCCGCCAACTCGGTGATCAAGGATATCCGCTGCCTGCGCAAGCCCACCGCCACGGTGCGTGTGCCCCTGGGCAAGGGCCTGATCTGGCGGTTGATCGCCCACCTGTCGCTGAACCATATGTCGCTGGTCAGCCAGGGCCGCGAAGTGCTGCTGGAGCTGTTGTCGCTGTACAACTACCGCAATGTTTCCGCCATTCGCAAACAGATCAACGGCATCAAGGCGATCAGCAGCGAGCCGGTGGTCGCACGCATCGGCCACCCGCGGCCGAACTTCGTACGTGGCGTCGGCATCACGCTGACCCTGGATGAAAGCCAGTTCATCGGCAGTGGCGTGTACCTGTTCGGCATGGTGCTGGACCACTTCTTCGGCCAGTACTGCTCGATGAACAGCTTCACCCAACTGACCCTGCGCACCCAACAACGAGAAAAGAGAGTCGTCCAATGGCCAGCACGCACCGGCGATCAGCCCCTGGTCTGATCGATCAGGCCCGAGCCGAGCCGCACCGATTCGAATTCTTTCAATTGGTGCGCCTGCTCCGCCTGCACTACAGCCGTACCGGGCGCATGGACCTGGCAACCCGGCCGCACGAAGACCCGCTGCGTTTTCGTACCCAGCTGTCGCTGGCGTTCCCGGCCAGCGAGGTCAGCGACCTGCACTTCGAGCGCGAAGGCAAGGTGTCGCCGGCCGGCTTGCCGCTGTCGGAAGTGCAGGTCACCTTCATGGGCCTGGTCGGGCCGTCGGGCGTACTGCCGCGCCCGTATACCGAGCTGCTGCTGGAGCGCCACGTGCAGTATCGCGACGATGCCGCCCACGCGTTTCTCGACATCTTCTCGCACCGCATGACCACGCTGTTCTACGAGGCCTGGCAGAAGTACAAATTTCATATCGAGCACGAGCGCAATGGCACTTCGGGCTTCGATGGCTACCTGCTCAACCTGGTCGGCCTCGGCCCGCGCGCGCAGCAACTCAAGTTCGAGCAGCAACCAACCGCGCTGCGCCGCGAGCTGTTCAGCTACTTTGCCGGCCTGCTCAGCCAGAAGCCGCGCAACGCGCTGAACCTCGAACGCATGCTCGGCTTCTATTTCTCGCTGCCGATCAAGGTCCGCCAGTTCGCCGGGCGCTGGCTGCACCTGCAGCCCGAACAATGCACCCAGCTTGGCCGCCGCAATGCCCAGCTCGGCCACAGCGCCGTAGCCGGCAACCGGGTCTGGGACTACCAGTCGTGCATCCGCATCGAGCTGGGGCCGCTGAGCCTGGCCGATTACCAGCGCTTCCAGCCGGGCACCGCGTGCTACCGCAAGCTGGTCGAGCTGGTGCGCTTCTATATAGGCGCCGAACTGGATTTCGAAATTGCCCCGCGCCTCAAGCGCGAGGCGGTGCCACGCGCCCAGCTGGGCCGCAGTGGCAATGTCGCCCTGGGCTGGCTGGGCTGGCTCAAACGCCCTGGTCGTGACGCGGAGCCTTCGCGTTGCGCCGTCTTCCACATTCCTTACGATGGGGTCGCCTTGTGAACCTGAAGTCTCTGTTCGCCAAGCTCAACGAAACCAGCCGCACGGCCACGGAAAGCGCGGCGGCCCTGTGCCTGTCGGAGCACCATTACGACGTGGAGGTGGAGCACCTGCTGCTGCAGTTGCTCGACAACAGCGACAGCGACCTGGCGCCGATCCTGCGCCACTACGAAGTAGTCGCCGAGCGCCTGCAGGCGCAGCTGGTCACGGCCCTGGGCACCTTCAAGAAAGGTAATACCCGCACCCCGGCGCTGTCGCCGCACATCACCCGCATGATCGAACAGGCCTGGTTGCTGGCATCGATCGAATACGGCGTCGGCCAGGTGCGCAGCGCTCACCTGCTGCAGGCCCTGCTCGATGATGCCGAACTGCGTCGCGTGGTGATCGCCTCGGCGCCGGAGCTGGAGAAAATCAACGCCGATGACCTGCGCCTGAACCTTGCCGCGCTGGTGGAAGGCAGCGCCGAGTCCCGGCAGGCCAGCCCGCTGGCCAGCCCGGCAGCGCCAGTGAACAGTGCGAGCAAGGCCGGCGGCAAGACCCCGGCGCTGGACCAGTACACGGTCAACCTCACCCAGAGCGCCCGCGAAGGCCGCATCGACCCGGTGCTGGGCCGCGAGTTCGAAGTAAGGCAGATGGTCGATATCCTTACCCGTCGCCGCCAGAACAACCCGATCCTCACGGGCGAGGCCGGGGTCGGCAAAACCGCCGTGGTCGAAGGCCTGGCCCTGCGCATCGCCCAAGGTGACGTGCCGGCGGTGCTCAAGGATGTGGCCCTGCACACCCTCGACCTGGGCCTGCTGCAGGCCGGCGCCGGGGTCAAGGGCGAGTTCGAGAACCGCCTCAAGGCAGTGATCGAAGAGGTCAAACGCAGCCTGCACCCGATCATCCTGTTCATCGACGAAGCCCACACTTTGATCGGTTCCGGTGGCCAAGCCGGGCAGAACGACGCCGCCAACCTGCTCAAACCGGCCCTTGCCCGTGGCGAGCTGCGCACCATCGCCGCCACTACCTGGGCCGAATACAAGAAGTACTTCGAGAAGGACGCCGCCCTCGCCCGCCGCTTCCAGGTGGTCAAGGTGGAAGAACCCGACGAAGACAAGGCCATCCACATGCTGCGCGGCCTGCTCGGCAAGATGCGCGAACACCACAAGGTAGCGGTGATGGACGAAGCGCTGGTGCAGGCCGTGCGCCTGTCCAACCGCTACATCACCGGCCGCCAGCTGCCCGACAAGGCGGTCAGCGTGCTCGATACCGCCTGCGCGCGCATTGCCCTGGCGCAATCGTCGCAACCTGGTGCCCTGGAAGACTGCCGCCGCCAGATTGACAACCTGCAGGCCGAAATCGCCGTGCTCGGCCACGAAGCCGGCAAAGGCCACGACCACACTCGCCGCCTGGGCGAGCTGCAGGCTGCCCTGCAGGCCGAGCAGCAGCGGGAGCAGCAGTTGAACACGCAGTGGCAACAGGAGCAGGAACTGGTCGAACAGCTCAAGGCGCTGGACGCCGCCAGCGAGGCCGATGCCAAGCAGCTCAACGCCCTGCGTGCCGAACTGGCCCGCGTGCAAGGCGACCAGCCTCTGGTCCATGCCCTGGTCGACAGCGGCGCCATCGCCCAGGTCATCAGCGGCTGGACCGGTATCCCGCTGGGCAAGATGCTGCGTGACGAGATCGACACCGTGCAGCGCCTGCCGGCCCTGCTTGGTGAGCGCGTGCTGGGCCAGGACCACGCCCTGCACGAAATCGGCAAGCGCATCAAGATTTCCCGCGCACGCATGGAAGACCCGAACAAACCGATCGGTGTGTTCCTGCTGCTCGGCCCCAGCGGCGTCGGCAAGACCGAAACCGCCCTGGCCCTGGCCGATACCCTGTACGGCGGTGAACGCAACCTCATCACCATCAACATGTCCGAGTACCAGGAAGCCCACACCGTTTCGAGCCTCAAGGGCTCGCCTCCGGGCTATGTCGGCTACGGCGAAGGCGGCGTGCTGACCGAGGCGGTGCGTCGCAAGCCGTACAGCGTGGTGTTGCTCGACGAGGTGGAAAAAGCCCACCCCGACGTGCTCGAACTGTTCTTCCAGGTGTTCGACAAGGGCGTGCTGGACGATGGCGAAGGCCGCGAGATCAATTTCCGCAACACGGTGATCATCCTCACTTCCAATACCGGTACCGAGCGCATCATGCAGACCTGCCTGAACGCCACCGAGCTGCCGACGCCCGCAGCGATCGTCGAAGACCTGCGTGACCAGCTCAACCATGTGTTCAAGCCGGCCTTCCTCGGCCGCCTGAGCATCGTGCCGTTCTACCCGGTGCAGGACCAGATCCTCGAGCGCATCGTCGCCCTCAAGCTCGAACGCATCGCCAAGCGCTTCGCCCGCAACCACCAGGCCGAGCTCAGCTACGACCAGGCGTTGGTCAAGGCCATCGCCGCGCGCTGCACCGAGGTCGACAGCGGTGCCCGCAACATCGACAACATCCTGTCCCAGACCCTGATGCCCGAGCTCGCCCAGCGCGTGCTCGAGCGCATGGCCCAGGACACGCCGATCCAGCGTCTTGCGATCGAGCTGGGCAGCGATGGCGATTTCGCCTATCGCGTGGCCTGACCAGTACACGGAGGTTTTGCCGTCATGCAACACAAGCACACCGCCCTCAAACGCCTGACCACAGCTGCCTTGCTGGTGGCGCTGGCCGGCTGCGGGGTCACCGACCGTATCGGCAAGCGCATGGAAGACAGCTGGGCGGCCGACATGCTGGCCGACAGCGAAAAGGTCATCCTGACCTCCGACGGCGGCAACCAGCTCAACCCCGATGCCGAGGGCAAGCCGCTGTCGGTGGTGATGCGCGTGTACCAGCTGACCGACCTCGAACGCTTCGCCGCGACCGATGCCGAGACCCTGTGGGACACCCCGGAAAAGGCCTTGGGCAACACCCTGGTGGAAGCCCGCGAAATCACCCTGCTGCCGGGCATCGGCCAGATCGACCAATGGCCACTGGCCAAAAGCGCTCGCTACGTCGGCGTGGCAGCTTTCTTCCGCAACGAACAGGACGCGCGCTGGAAGGTCGCCTTCGACGCCAACTCGCTGCGCAAGGACGGTATCTGGTTCTCTTCCGACGGCCTGCGGGTGCTGGTGGACAACACCGAAATCAGCGCCATGCGTGGCGTCGACGTACTGAACAAACCGCCGACTGCCGACCAGCTGGCAGCCGCGCAGAAGGCCCGGGACAACGCACCGACGCTCACCGACAAGGTGCAGGACGCCGTGCTCGACAAGGCCAGCGATGCCGCCAGCAAATCGGCACAGAACACCATGGATTCAACCTTCAACTCTTTAGTGGATAGCGTCAAATGAGCAAGCAGAGCCGGGTGATGTGGTCGGAAGGCATGTTCCTGCTGCCCCAGCACTTCCAGTACCAGGATGAGTTCCACCAGCACCAGCTGGCCGAGGCGACCCTGCGCACCACCCCATTCCATTGGGGTGTGCAGGTACTGCAGGTGGATGAGGACGCCCTGGCCAACGGTTCGCTGCAGCTCAAGCGCCTCAAGCTGGTGTTCCCCGATGGCAGCCTGTACGACGCGCCGCAGCATGACCCGCTGCCGGCTGCCCGCGACCTCAAGGACCTGCTCAAGGCCAACGACCTCAAGGTCCATGCTGCCTTGAAACTGCCCGAGCCATTCGGCCTGAACTATGTCGAGGACGGCCAGGAACACAAGGCCGCGCGGCGTTTCCGCAAGCAGTTCGATACCCTGCCCGACCTCAATGAAGGCGAGCTGGAAAACGAAATCACCAGCCTGCGCCTGAACGTGGTGCTGCTGGTGGACGGTGACAGCCTGGACGGCTACAGCCACTGCCCGCTGGCCAGGCTGACCCGCAACAGCATGGGCGGTTTCAATCTCGACCCGCATTTCGTCCACCCCACTCTGCATCTGGGCAGCCACGAGACCCTGGCCGGCATCGGCAAGCGCCTGCTCGGCGCCCTGCAGGCCAAGAGCAAGGCCCTGTCCGGCCGACGCCGCGAACGCGCCGACCAGATCGCCGAGTTCGGCTCCAGCGACGTAACCCTGTTCTGGCTGCTGAACACCGTCAACCGCGCCCACCCGCAGCTGGCCCATCTGCTGGCGCACCCGCGCCTGCACCCCGAGCGCCTGTACCTGTTCCTCGCCGACCTGGCGGGTGGCCTGCTGACGTTCACCCTGGACACCCAGCTCAGCGACATCCCCGAATACGACCATCACGACCCGGCCGCGTCGCTGGTCAAGCTCGACGAGATGATCCGGGTGATGCTCGACAACGTGGTGCCCAACCAGTGCATCGTCATCAACCTCAACCAGACCAAGCCGTCGTACTGGCAGGGCCAGTTGCACGATCCACGCCTGACCGAGGCCGACTTCTATATCTCGGTCCATGCCGACATGCCTGGTGCCAGCCTGCTGGAGCTGGTACCGCGGGCATTCAAGGTCGGCTCGCCGGAAGACATCGAGGTGGTGGTCAACAGCGCGATGCCCGGCGTCACGCTCAACCATGCCGCACGGCTGCCCAACGCAATACCGGTGCGCCTGGACAACCAGTACTTCGCCATCGAGCCGCATGGCCATGTCTACGAGCGAATGATGAATGCCCAGACCATCTGCTTCTACGCGCCCAGCGCCTTTACCAACCTCAAGCTTGAACTGATGGCGGTGCTCAAATGACCGAAGCCGTATTGCAACAGGGCGCCGTCGCGGCCGCCAACGACAAACCGACGCTCAAGGACCTGGTCCAGGACTTCATCAGCATGGCCCTGATCGTGCGGCGTGGTCGTCAGGTCACCTCGGTGCCGGCCTTCGAAGCCAGCGTGGAACGCTTCTTCGCCAACCTGGAACGCGAAGCCCGCGCTGCCAACTACAGCGCCGAACAGGTCAAGGACACCCAGTACGCGCTGTGTGCCTTCCTCGACGAGAGCGTGCTGCGCGCGAGCGACAACCAGCTGCGCCAGCACTTCGAGCTGCAGCCGCTGCAGTTCCGCTACTTCGGCGTGCACCTGGCGGGTGAAGGCTTCTTCGAGAAGGTCGATGCGCTGCGTGCCGACGTCAAGCAGAACATCGATGTGCTCGAGGTCTACCACCTGTGCCTGGCCTTGGGCTTCGAGGGCAAGTTCAGCCTCGGCCAGAAAGACCAGCTGCGCTACCTGGCCAATACCCTGGGCCAGGATATTGCCCGCTACCGCAAGGCGCCCAAAGCACTGTCACCGGACTGGGCACTGCCCGACCAGGTGTCGCAGATGCTGCGCCACGAGGTGCCGCTGTGGGTTTACCTGGCGCTGATCGCGCTGGTCTGCGTCGCCGTGTACCTGACGCTGGACTGGTTGCTGGACAAGGACGTCGCCGCCCTTTCCGAACAAATCCGCCAGCTGTTCAGTGCCTGAGCAAACGTCAGGTAGCCGAGTCAGGAAGACATGAAAACATTACTGCGCCTTTTGAAGAATTTCTGGTTTCTCCTGCTGCTGCTGTGGCTGGCGAGCCTGTTGACCTGCTGGTTGGTCGCCCCGTTGCTGCCATGGCTGCAACAGCACCTGCCCGAAGCACTGGCAATCATCAGCGCCTGCTTCCTGCTGGTGATCGTGCTGCGCCAATACCAGCGCATTCGCGCCGAGCACAACCTGGAGAACCTGCTGCAGATCGAGGTTGATCGCTCGTGGAATGCCACTGGCGAGTTCCGTGACCAGCAGGTGCTGCGCGAACGCCTCAAGCATGCCATTGCCATGTTGCGCACCGACCGCTCCGCTGGAGGCGGTGGCAAGGCGGCACTGTCCGACTTGCCCTGGTACCTGGTGGTTGGCATGTCGGCAGCCGGCAAGACCTCGCTGCTGACCCATTCCGGCCTGTCGGCCAGCATTGCCACGGCCAACGACAGCGAAAGCGGCACCCAGCACTGCGACTGGTACTTCAGCCCCGACGCGGTAATGATCGACACCGCCGGCCGCTATTTGCGTGATGACCAGTCGGCCAGCGAGTTCTCGGCCTTCCTGCGCATGCTGCGCAAGCAGCGCGGCAAGGCGGCGATCAATGGCCTGGTAATGGTGGTCAGCCTGCCCGAGCTGCTGGCGGCCAACAGCGACGAACGCAATGCCCTGGCGGCCCAGCTGGTGGCGCGGGTGGAAGAATACGCCGAGTGCCTCGACGCCAACCCGCCGGTCTACCTGATGCTGAGCAAGACCGACCAGTTGCCGGGCTTCAGCCAGGCGTTCGACGGCCTTGACCTGCATGAACGCCAGCAACCGCTGGGCATGACCTTCGGCCTGTCGGAAATCCGCAACAACGGCCTGCACGCCGTGCTGCAGACGCGCCTGGGCAACCTGCAGAACCACATTCGCCAGCATGTCGACGCGCAGGTGATCGCCCTCGGTGCCGAAGCCGACAGCACCCTGCTGAACTTCCCGCAATACTTCGCCGCACTCAGCGGTGTCCTCGAGCAGTTCCTGGAGCACTTCACCCGCGGCCATCGCGGCGGTGCCCCGCTGCTGCTGCGCGGCCTGTACTTCACCAGCGCCCTGCAGACCGGGCAGCAGCTGGGGCAGGTATACGAAGACGTCATCGCCGACGAATTCGCCCTGCAAGCCGCCTACGATGAGCACACCGAGAACGTCGGCAAGGCCGCGGGCAACCGCAGCTACTTCATCACCGACACCTTCCGCCAGGTGATCTTCCCCGATCGCGACCTGACCCTGTACCAGTCGCGCCTGGGCCGCCAGGCCGCGTTCAGCCCGCTGCTGCTGGGCCTGGCCGCCGCCACCGGGTTGCTGTTCATCGGTTGGCAGGCACTGTCGTTCACCAATAACCGCCAATGGCTGGACAGCCTGCGCGGGCAGCTGGCGCAGATCGAACAGGCAGAAGACCGCGAGCAGCAGCTGGCCGCTGGCAAGGGCCTGGAAGTGCTGCGCGAACAGATGGCCCGCGTCGAAAACCATCGCCTGCAGGGTGTACCACTGCAGTTGGGGGGTGGCCTGTACCATGGCGAAGCCATCCACCAGGTGACTCGCACCGCCTACCTGGCGCAACTGCGCAGCCAGGCGCTGGAGCCGATCGCACGCAGCCTGCAAGTGCAGATGCGGGCCTTCAACACCTTCGCCAACGGTATCAACCAGGAGCTGGAATTCACCCCGGCCCCGACACCGAAAAAACGCAATGGCAAGCCGCTGGCCCCGGCCATTGCAGCCAAGGCCCAGGCTGCGCTGGGCAACAGCCGCGCCGGTGCCTATGCCGCCAAGGTCAACCTGGCCACCGCCAGCGATGCCGCCGAGCTGTCTGCCACCACCGGTGGCCTGTCACTGTCCGAAGAAATGCTCGGGCGCCTCGACGAACAGCAGGTGGCCTCGATCATCGATGCCTACAACACCCTCAAGCTGTACCTGTTGCTGACCGAGCCCCAAGGCCATCCGGACCCGGCCTTCGTCGCTGCCAACCTGCCCCAGGCCTGGGCCAGCGCCGCCACCGAAGGCACTCCGGCCGACGCAGCCGTGATCGCAGAAAATGCCCCGCTTTACGTACAGTTGCTGGAACAAGGCCAGGCGCCGTCGTTGCCGCGTAACGAACAGCTGATCAACGAAACCCGGCAAAACCTCAAGTCGTTCATGATCTCCAGCTCGCTGGTCGATCGCGAGTACCTGCGCCTGCAACTCGAGTCGAGCCGCCAGTTCCCGGCCCTGAGCCTGAACGACCTGGTGCCGCAACCGGGCCGCGCGTTGCTGTATGGCTCTGCTGGCGTACCGGCAATCTATACCCGCCAGGGCTGGGACACCTTCGTCAAGCCCGAACTGATCAAGCTGGTGTCGGGCAACCTGCGCAACGAGTCTGACTGGGTGCTGGACGGTGAAGGCGGCGATGCCATCGTGCAGAAGGCCAACTTCGTGCGCGAGTTCATGACCCGCTACAAGCGCGACTACACCCAGGCCTGGTACAAGATGGTCAGCAGCGTGGGGGTACGCCACTTCGCCGACCTGGCCTCGGCCACCCAGCAGCTGGGGCTGCTCAGCGATGTGCAGAACTCGCCGGTAAAGAACCTGCTGGCGGCGGTCAATGACAACACCCAGTGGGACCTGCCGGTCAAGCACGCCATCCCGGCCCCCGGTAGTACCCGCGAAGACGGCTTCTGGAGCAAGGTCTCCGGCCTGCTCGACACCAAGGACGCCCTGCCCGCCAACGTCGCCCCGGCCCTGCCGGCGGTGGACGACGGCAGCCTGGCCAAGCGCTTCGAACCGGTGGCGCGGGTATTTGCCGAAAACAACGCCGAAGGCGCCGACAGCACCATCATGGACCGCTACCTGGCCGCCTTGCGCAAGCTCAAGGTGCGCATGAACAACATCCAGCGTTCGCAGGATGTGGGCAAGAGCAGCAAGCAGCTGATCAGCGAGACCCTGGAAGGCCAGCCGAGCGAAGTCACCACCGTGCGCAACTATGTGGAAAGCAGCGTCGACACCAGCCAGGACGGCCTGTCGCGCTCGCTGCAGGGGCTGTTCAGCCTGCCTATCCAGTATGCCTGGGCGACCCTGCGCGACCCGGCCGGCCAGCAGATCGCCAAGGCCTGGGCGCAGCAGATCGCCAAGCCTTGGGAACAGGTCATGGCGCACCGCTACCCGATTGCCGGCAGCAGCCGCAACGAGGCGTCGGTAAAGGACCTGCAGCGCTTCGTCGACCCCGACAGCGGCCTGCTGCCGGCCTTCAAGCGCAACGAAATCGGCAACCTGGCCGGGGGTGAAGGCCTGGGTGTGGGCGACGGCAAGGCACCGGCGCTGGTCAACCCAGGCATGCTCAACAGCATCGACAAGGCCAGCTCCGTGGGCCAGGTGATCGCCAGCCTGTCGGACCGTGACAACGGCTTCGAAATCATGCTGGAACCTTCTGCCAACTTCACCGACATCGTGTTCACCCTCGATGGCCAGGAACAGCACTACCGCAACGGCCGCAGTAGCTGGAACCGCTTCGCCTGGCCGGGCACCAGCAACGCTCCGGGTGCCCGCCTGGATGTGGTCACCCTCAGTGGCGCGCGGGTCACCGTGTTCGACTTCCCCGGGCGCTGGGGCCTGCTGCGCATGAACGAAAGCGCCCGGGTCGAAGACCTGGACGGCATTCAGCAACGCTTCAGCTGGAACACCGCCAGCGGCCGCGTGAGCCTTGTAGTGCGCAACTTCGGTGGGGTGAAACTGACCGACCTGGGTGATGTCAAGGCGCTGAGCGCCCTCAACGACAGGGGCGCCCAATGATCGGTTGCTTCGGCAAGCTGCCGTCGAGCGCAGACTTCGTCAGCCTGCATGGCGCGGCGGAAGAAGTCTGCGAGTTCGACGCCTGGCTGCAGTCTGCGCTGGCGGCCATGCGCCACCGCGAAGACTGGCAGGCATTGTTCGACGCACTGCCGATGTGCTTCTTCAATTACCGCGCGAGCAACGGCAACTGGCTGCTGGGTGGCCTGCTCAGCTCGCGGGATGCCAGCCAGCGACGCTACCCGTTCTTCATCTTCCAGTTGCTCAAGGGCGAGGGAGCCACGATGCTGGTGAACCCGTTCACCCTCGGCGAGCTGTTCAGCGCGCAGATCAAGCCGATGCTGCACCAGGCGGTGCAGGGCGCTGACTGCGCCAGCCTGTTCGAACGCATCAAGGCCCTGCGGCCGCTGCAGGCCCAGGACCTCGACCTGTTTCGCCAGGTGCACGCCAAATTCCTCAAGGATTTCAGCTTGGCCGATGTCGCCCGCGCCCTGCTGCGCTCCTGGCCGGACTTCAAAAGTGACAAGGCGCTTGCGCTGCTGCAGGCAAGCCGAGCCGTGCTGCACAACGATTTCGCCGGTGGCATCGAGCTGCCCTTGCCGGCCGAACGCGGCCTGAAAAACCCTACCGCCGACCTCTGGCTGACCTGGCTGACCCGCATGAGCCGGCAGCCCGGCGTGCCGGCGGTGAGCCTGCTGGCCGACGACTTCATGAAACCACGGCTGTACTGCCTGCCGTCGCGCCACGCCAACTGTGCCTACCGCCTGCTCAGTGGTTGCGCCGAAGCAGGTCAGCATCTGGAGCCGCTCGACCCGCTGACGGTACCGCCACGGCTGCACGATTACGACCGATCTCTTGAACATGTCATCGACCAGTTCGTCGATGCGCTGGATGCGACACCTGTATGAACAAGATCAAGTACTACTGCCTGCGCTACCAACCCTACCTGCTGGGAGTGGCGTTCTTCCTGGCGATCTTCCTGGTCTGGGCCATCGGTTGCGCCCTGGGCTTCGCCTCGCTGCATAGCCTGCTGGCCGGTATCGGCGTGTTTCTGCTGCTGTCGGCGGGCTATGTACTGCTGCTGTACCGCGGCGCCGGCCAGCACCACAACCTCGAAGGGTTGCTGCGCGACGATGCCGACCAGGCGGTACTCAACGCCACCCCCGCCGACCGCGAAGAAGTAAGCCTGCTGCGCGAACGCCTGCTGCAGAGCATCGAGCGCCTGCGCAGCAACACACCTCGCGGCACCTCGGCCAAGGACGCGCTGTACGCCCTGCCCTGGTACCTGGTGATCGGCCAGCCGGCCGCCGGCAAGAGCACGATGATCCTGCAGTCGGGCCTGAACTTCCCCTATGCCGAACGCGAAGGCGCACGGGTTGCGGGGCTTGGCGGCACGCGCAACTGCGACTGGTTCTTCAGCTCCGAAGCCGTGCTGCTGGATACCGCCGGGCGCTACATGAACAGCCCCGAAGAAGCCGGCAAGTGGCGCGGCTTCCTGCAGCTGTTGCGCCAGCATCGCCAACGCCGCCCTCTCAACGGCTTGATCGTCAGCGTCAGCATCGCCGACATCCTGCATGGCTCGGCCGAGGACCAGGACCGCGTGGCCAAGCGCCTGCGTGAACGGATCCAGGAAAGCTGCGCGCTGCTGGAAGTGCGCCTGCCGATCTACCTGGTGTTTACCAAGTGTGACCTGATCCCCGGCTTCACCCCGTTCTACCGCCAGCTGGATGACGCTGCGCGTGGTGAAGTGATGGGCAAGACCTTCTCGCACAAGGGTTACGCGCAGGCCGACTGGGGCCAGCGCTTCGGCAAGGCGATGGACGAACTGACCGGTTACTGGCAGCAGGTGGCGAGCCAGCACCTGGTGCAGCAGGACATTCAGGTCACCCGGCAGAACAACGCTGCCTACCGCTTCCCGCTGGAGCTGGCCGCGCTCAAGCCGCGCCTGCAGCAGTTCGTCGACAGCCTGTTGCGTGCCAACCCGTACCAGAATGCCGAAATGCTGCGCGGGTTCTATTTCACTGCCGCACTGCAGGCCGACGAAGCCCTGTGGGGCAGCCACGGCCAGCATGTGGCCGAACGCTTCGCCCTCGAACATGCCGAAGGCACCGCCACTGCCGTCAGCCAGCCGGCGCCGCTGTTCATCAACAGCCTGTTCCGCAAGGTGATCATCCCTGACCAGCACCTGGTGGCGCTGTACACCAGCAACACGCGGGAGCGCCGGCGCAAGGCGGGCTGGGTTGCCGCCACCGGCCTGGCAGCCCTGGTGCTGTGCAGCCTGTGGGGCTGGTCGTACCTGAACAACCGCGCCACCCTGGCCAGCATCGCCGACGAACTGGCCCAGGCCAAGGCCGACGACCAGGCTGCCCGCGGCCAGTACGCCGCCTGGCATAGCCTTGACCGCTTGCGCTTCTGGGCCGAGCACTACTATCAGCAGCACCGCGAACAGGGCGTGCCGCTGGGCATGCGCCTAGGCCTGTACCAGGGCCATGAGGTCGAGCCGCTGCTGCGCAGCCGTTACTTCGCCACGCTGCAGAACGTGATGCTCAAGCCCACGGCAGACAACCTGACCCGCACCCTGTACCTGCTGACCACGATCAAGGTGTACCAGCGCAACACCCGCGAACTGCAGCCTGTGAGCGGCGTGGACAGCGTCGAGGCCGAGGCGCTGCCACATGACAACCGCGCGCAGTCGATCGCCGACTTCGGCAAGGCGGCGCTGGATACCTACGTGATGCTCTCGCCGGCCCGACGCGAAAACGCCGACCCGGCGTTTCTCAAGGCGCACCTGCCCGACTACTGGTACCCGGCCATCGCTCGCCATACCGGCAAGAGCATGGCCGCGGCCGCCAGCGAGGCCGGCGGCAACCAGGACTACCTGTACGCCAGCCGCCAGATCACCTTCTACAGCGACCAGATTCGTGAGCCGGATGTGCCGCGTATCCTCGACAACGCCTTCCTGATGTCCAGTTCGCGCAATTACATCGACAGCCTGCGCGCCCAGTCGCTGCGTTCGATCGAGACCATCACGCTGGAGTCCGACACCCTGTTCGCCTTCGGCCGCGCAGACTTCCAGAGCCTGAAGAGCGAAGGCCAGAGCCAGCTGAGCGCGATCGCCAGCAAACTGCTGAACACGCCCAACATCGGCAAGATTATCATTTCCGGCCACGCCGACCAGCTCGGCGACAGCCAAGGCAACCTGCAGGTTTCGAAACAGCGGGCGCAGACCATTCGCACCTACCTGGTCGGCAAGGGCGTACCTGCCGAACTGGTGGTCGCCCAGGGCGAAGGCAGCCGCAAGCCGCTGGTCAACTGCGACCTGCAGCAACCGCGGGCGCAACTGATCAAGTGCCTGGAGCCCAACCGCCGGGTGGAAATCGAAGTACGCGGGCTCAACTGAAGCCCGCTGCAAGAACCGGCTACCCGGGCCTCACAGGAGGAGGCCCGGGTAGCGGAAAGCTACCTCTGCCGACAGGTTCGGCGAGGTCAAAACCAAGGGGCGCATGAGCAACCCTTTAAATGTTGTTAATGGAGAGTTTCACAATGGCATTTGACGCGTATATCCAAATCGACGGCATCCCGGGCGAAGTACTGGATGCAAAGCACAAGGACTGGATCGAAGTGCTGGGCTACGAGTACGGCGCCACCCAGGCCACCTCGGCTACCGCCAGCTCCTCGGGCGGTGCGTCGTCCGAGCGTGTTGCCCTGAGCGACTTCAAGATCCGCAAGGCGGTCGACAAGGCTTCGGCCAAGCTGTTCGAACACTGCTGCACCGGCAAGCACATCGCCAAGCTGAAGCTGAACGTGAACCGCGCCGGTGGTGACAAGGTCACCTACCTGACCATCGACATGGAAGAAGTCGTGGTCTCCTCGGTGCGCTTCATCGCCGGTGGCAACCAGAACGGTGAAGACAAGGCTGTGAGCGACCTGCCGGTCGAAGAAATCAGCTTCAACTTCGCCCGCATCAAAACTACCTACACCCAGCAGAACCGCACCGACGGCCAGGCTGGCGGCAACATCGTCGGCGGCTGGGACCGCACCGCGAACAAAGTGTTTGCCTGATAACCTGCGTACCCGGGGGCCGCTACGGCGGCCCACATCCCACAGCGTGCCAGGTGACCTGGCACGCTGTTCATCTGCCATGACCAGAGTGTTTTATGCCTGAAATCCTCAATGACCTTTCGCTGGCAACGCTGACCGCACCCATCGAGGGTGGCAGTGGCGAAGACTTGAGCTTCTCTGCCTTGTTCGACCAGATCAAGGAGGCGCGCCGGGCAGACCCTGACTACCTGACCCAGGGCGACTGGCAAACCGACCTGAAGACCGCCGACTGGGAGCAGGTGGTCAACCTGTCGGCCCAAGGGCTGGCGCAGCAAAGCAAGGACCTGATGCTGGTAGCCTGGCTCAGCGAAGGGTTGGCCCAGCGTGAACATTTCGAAGGCATCACCTTTGGCCTTCGGCTGACCGAACAGGTACTGGAAGCATTCTGGGACACGCTGTACCCAACACTCGAAGATGGCCTGGACGAACGCGCTGCGCGGCTGTCCTGGCTGAAGACCACGCTCACCGACATTGCCGGTGGCTTGCCCATTACCCAAGGGCAGAATTTTGGCGTGTTGCGCTATGACGAATCACGCTACGTAGAAAACCTTGCCTTGCAGAACCCCAAGGCAATGCAGACCGCGCTGAACGAAGGCAAGATCAACGCCGAAATCTTCCAGCGCTCGGTGGCGCTTAGCGACACCGAACACCTGCGCACCAAGGCCCTGCAGATCGCCGCCAGCCTGGAGGCCTGCAAAGCCCTGCAAGCCAGTGCCGACCGCCTGTTCGGCCATGAGGCGCCCAGCTTTGCCAGCCTTGCCGACATGCTGTCGCGCGCCAGCCAGCTGGCTGAAAAACTGCTCAAGGACCGCGGTGTCGAACTGCACCCCGCCACTGTGGCAGCGGCAGAACCCGAAGCCACTGTTGCCCCCACCAGCGAAGCAGGTGAACCGATGAACACACCCGTCCAGGCCACCACGCCTGCGCCGATGCGCACGACGCCCCTGACCCGCGACGAAGCCTTCACCATGCTTGCGGGTATCGCCCAGTTCTTCAAGCAGAGCGAACCGCAGAGCCCGGTGCCTTACCTGATCGAACGCGCCATCAAGTGGGGCAACATGCCGCTGGAAGGCTGGCTGAGCGATGTGATCAAGGACAGCAACGTGGTGGACAACATTCGCGACGTGCTGGGCACCCGCGAGCCAAGATCCTGATGCTGTATCGGCTACCCGCGAAGAGGCCGGTACAGGCACCACAAATACTGCTAACGTGAGTGCTCTCAACCGCCAAGGACCGCTCAGATGCCGCCACGTTCACCCGCCCCCACCGGCTTCATTCGCGTTCGTGGCGCCCGCGAGCACAACCTGAAGAACATCGATGTGGATATCCCTCGCGACGCGCTGGTGGTATTCACGGGGGTGTCCGGCTCGGGCAAGTCCTCGCTGGCCTTCTCCACCCTCTACGCCGAAGCCCAGCGCCGCTACTTCGAATCGGTGGCGCCCTATGCCCGGCGCCTGATCGATCAGGTCGGCGTGCCGGACGTCGACGCCATCGAAGGCCTGCCGCCGGCCGTGGCCCTGCAGCAGCAACGCGGCACGCCGAGTGCACGTTCCTCGGTGGGCAGCGTGACTACACTGTCCAATTCGATCCGCATGCTCTACTCCCGCGCCGGCAGCTACCCGGCCGGGCAACCGATGTTGCATGCCGAGGACTTCTCGCCCAACACCCCGCAAGGTGCCTGCCCGGAGTGCCATGGGCTGGGGCGGGTCTATGAAGTGAGTGAAGCGACCATGGTCCCCGACCCGTCGCTGACCATCCGCGAACGGGCCGTAGCGGCCTGGCCGATGGCCTGGCAGGGGCAGAACCTGCGGGACATTCTGGTGACCCTGGGCTATGACGTCGATACCCCCTGGCGCGACCTGCCCCAGCAGCAACGCGACTGGATTCTCTACACCGAAGAAACACCCACGGTGCCGGTGTATGCCGGCCTGACCCCGGCGCAGACCCGCGCTGCGCTCAAGCGCAAGCTCGAGCCGAGTTACCAGGGCACCTTCAGCGGTGCCCGGCGCTACGTGCTGCACACCTTCATGCACTCGCAGAGCGCGCAGATGCGCAAGCGTGTGTCGCAGTACATGCGCCCCAGCCCATGCCCGCAGTGCCAGGGCAAGCGCCTCAAGCGTGAGGCGCTGGACGTAACCTTCGCCGGCTGCGACATAGGCGAGCTGTCGCGGTTGTCGTTGCAGGCGCTGGCCGAGGTGTTCCGTCAGGTTGCTGCGCCAGGCTATCTGGAGCAGCACGACGGCAACCTGACCCTGGAAAAACGCCTCGCCGCGCAACGCATCGCCAACGAACTGCTCGAACGCATCGGCCCCCTGCTCGACCTGGGCCTGGGCTACCTGGCCCTGGAACGCAGCACCCCTACCCTGTCCTCTGGGGAGCTGCAACGCCTGCGCCTGGCCACCCAGCTGAACTCGCAATTGTTCGGCGTGATCTACGTGCTGGACGAGCCGTCGGCCGGCTTGCACCCGGCCGACAGCGAAGCCCTGTTTGAAGCGCTGCAGCGCCTGAAGCAGGCTGGCAATTCGGTATATGTGGTGGAGCACGACCTGGATACCATGCGTCGTGCCGACTGGCTGGTGGATGTAGGGCCTGCCGCTGGCGAGCATGGCGGCACCATTCTCTACAGCGGGCCGCCCGCCGGCCTGGCCCGGGTCGAGCAGTCATGCACCCGGGCCTACCTGTTCAGTACATTGGCCCAGGCCACGCGCACACCTCGCCAGGCCCGCGACTGGCTGAAGCTCGAAGGCATCAGCCGCAACAACCTGCACGACCTCAGTGCCGCATTCCCGCTGGGTTGCTTTACCGCCGTCACCGGTATTTCCGGCTCGGGCAAGTCGAGCCTGGTCAGCCAGGCTCTGCTGGAGCTGGTGGGGGCGCACCTGGGCCATGCCGACCTGCGCAGCGAGCCTGAGGAGCAGAGCCTGGAAGATGAACCCGAACAGGCCAGCGGCGGGTTTGTCAGCGCCGGCCTTGGCAGCATCAAGCGCCTGGTGCAGGTCGACCAGAAACCGATCGGCCGCACGCCTCGTTCCAACCTGGCCACCTACACCGGCCTGTTCGACCATGTACGCAAGCTGTTCGCTGCCACCGAACAGGCCAAGGCACAAGGCTTCGATGCCGGGCGTTTCTCCTTCAACGTTGCCAAGGGGCGCTGCGAGAACTGCGAGGGCGAAGGCTTCGTCAGTGTCGAGTTGCTGTTCATGCCCAGCGTCTACGCGCCCTGCCCGACCTGCCATGGCGCTCGCTACAACCCGGAAACCCTGGCGGTGAGCTGGCAAGGCATGAACATCGCGCAGGTGCTGCAATTGACCGTCGACCAGGCCCTGCAAGTGTTCGCCGAGCAGCCAGCGGCGCGCCGCTGCCTGCAGGTGCTGCAGGACATCGGCCTGGGCTATTTGCGCCTGGGGCAGCCGGCCACCGAACTGTCCGGCGGCGAGGCGCAGCGCATCAAGCTGGCCACCGAGCTGCAGCGCATGGCCCGCGGGGCGACGCTGTATGTACTGGACGAACCTACCAACGGTTTGCACCCGCAGGACATCGACCGGCTGCTGGTGCAGCTCAACCGCCTGGTCGATGGCGGGCACAGCGTGGTGGTGGTCGAGCATGACATGCGGGTGGTCGCGCAGAGCGACTGGGTGATCGACATCGGGCCTGGGGCCGGGGATGCCGGGGGCCAGGTGGTGGTCAGCGGCACGCCACAGGTGGTGGCCGGGTGTGCTGAAAGCCGCACTGCGGCGTTTCTGGCCAAGGCCTTGTAGCGCCTGCACCGGCCTCTTCGCGGGTAAACCCGCTCCTACAGGTACTACACAGCTTGCAAGATCTGTGGTGACCCTGTGGGAGCGGGTTTACCCGCGAAGAGGCCGGTGCAGGCTGTAGACTGTTTTTTTGCAACGACCGCTCCAGTACAGTCTGCCCCATGGACAAATACGCCCCACGCCAGTGGCTCCCCCACGAAAAACCCAGCCTGCCGGGCTCCCCCTCCACGCCCCTGCACACACCCGCCAAACGCCTGGCCTACGGCGTGGTCGGGCTGCTGGTGGCGATCACTGGTGGCCTGGGCAACGCGCTGGTCACCGCCAACCTGGTATTCCTGCAGGGTGCGCTGGGAGCAACCACAGCGGAGATGGCCTGGCTGCCGGCCGCCTACGTAATGACCAACGTGTCCATCAACCTGCTGCTGGTGAAGTTTCGCCAGCAGTTCGGCCTGCGCGCGTTCACCGAGGTGTTCCTGGTGCTCTATGCCTTGGTCACCTTCGCCCATCTGCTGGTCAACGACCTCAACTCGGCCATCGCCGTGCGGGCGGCCCATGGCATGGTCGGTGCCGCGCTCAGCTCGCTGGGGCTGTACTACATGATCCAGGCGTTCCCGGCGCAATGGCGGTTGAAGGCTATGGTGCTGGGCCTGGGCGCCTCGCAGCTGGCGTTGCCGCTGGCGCGGATATTTTCCGAAGACCTGCTGCAGATCGCCGAATGGCGCGGCCTGTACCTGTTCGAGCTGGGCCTGGCGCTGGCCGCGCTGGGCTGCGTGCTGATGCTCAAGCTGCCCCCCGGTGACCGCTTCAAGACCTTCGAGCCGCTGGACTTTCTCACCTTCTCGCTGATGGCCAGCGGCACCGCCCTGCTTTGCGCCGTACTGTCACTCGGGCGTATCGACTGGTGGCTGGAGGCTCCCTGGATCGGCATGGCCCTGGCGGCCTCGATCGCGCTGATCTTCAGCGGCCTGGCCATCGAGCACAACCGCCAGAACCCGCTGCTGATGACCCGCTGGCTGGGCAGCGGCGCAATCATTCGCCTGGCCCTGTGCGTGGTGCTGATCCGCATGGTCACCTCGGAGCAGTCCACCGGGGCGGTCGGCTTCCTGCAGGCGCTGAACCTGGGCAGCGAGCAGATGCGCACGCTATACGCGGTCATGCTGCTGGGCGCGGTGGCAGGCCTGGTCAGCAGTGCCCTCACCATCAACCCCAACCACCTGGTGATCCCGCTGTTCATCTCGCTGCTGGCCATGGCCACCGGCGCCTTCATGGACAGCAGCTCGAGCAACCTCACCCGCCCGGCACAGATGTACCTCAGCCAGTTCCTGCTGGCATTCGGCAGCACCTTCTTCCTCGGCCCATCCATGGCCCTTGGCATCAGCCATGTGCGCGCCAACCCGCGCAACCTGGTGAGTTTCTCGGTGCTGTTCGGCATCTGCAACAACCTCGGCGGCCTGATTGGCGCGGCGCTGCTGGGAACCTTCCAGACCTGGCGGGAGAAATTCCATTCCAGCCACCTGATGGACCGCCTCAGCTACCTGGAACCGTTGGTTACGGCCCGCGTGCAAAGTGGCGGTGCCGGCTACGGCGGCATCATTGCCGACCCGGCCCTGCGCAGCGAAGCCGGCATGCGCCTGCTGGCCAGTGCCGCCACCCGCGAGGCGAACATCATGGCCTACAACGATGTGTTCGTGCTGATCGGCAGCATCGCTATCCTGACCATGATCTGGATCTGTATCCGTAGCACCTGGCTCTGGCACACCAAACGCCGGGCCCTTTCCCCTGACTCCACCCCCGGCGCGCCCACCCGATGACCGACAACACCCGCACCACGACCACCACCGCCATCGCCGAAACCCCGGAAGGCGCCACGCCGCCCAGCGAGCCGACCAGCCCGGTGCGTTCGCGGCGGGTGCGTATCCTGTCGTCGATCAGCTTCGCCTGTGTGGCCCTGGCCGGCATTCTGCTGGTGCTGTATGCCTGGCGCCTGCCGCCATTCAGCAGCGCCATCGAAAGCACCGAGAACGCCCTGGTGCGCGGCCAGGTAACCATCATCGGGCCGCAGTTGAGCGGCTATATCGTCGATGTGCCGGTGCATGACTTCCAGTTCGTCAAGGCCGGCGACCTGCTGGTGCAACTGGACGACCGCATCTACAAGCAACGCCTGGCCCAGGCCATCGCCCAGCTGCAGCAACAACAGGCGGCCCTGGCCAACAATCTGCAGCAGCGCAACAGTGCCGAAGCCACCATTGCCCAGCGCCAGGCCGCCATCGGCGATGCCGCCGCCCAGGCAACCAAGGCCAGGGCCGACCTCGGCCGCAACCAGGCGTTGGTCAGCGATGGCTCGGTGTCGCGGCGCGACCTGGACCTGGCCCGAGCCAGCGAAGCTGCAGCGGTCGCCAGCCTGGCCCAGGCCAAGGCAGCACTGGAGATCGCCCGCCAGGACCGCGAAACGGTGGTGGTCAACCGGGCCGCGCTGGAGGCCTCGGTGGAAAACGCCAAGGCCGCCGTGGAACTGGCCCGCATCGACCTCGACAACACCCGCGTCACCGCCCCGCGCGACGGCCAGCTGGGGCAGATCGGCACACGACTGGGGGCCTATGTCAATTCCGGTGCGCAGTTGATGGCGCTGGTGCCCGACACCTTGTGGGTGATCGCAAACATGAAGGAAACCCAGATGGCCAATGTGCGCATTGGCCAGCCGGTGAGTTTCACCGTGGATGCGCTGAACCATCTGAAGCTGCATGGGCATGTGCAGCAGATCTCACCGGCCACTGGCTCGGAGTTCGCCTTGCTGCAGGCGGACAATGCCACCGGCAACTTCGTCAAGATTGCCCAGCGCATACCGGTGCGGATTACCGTGGATGCCGACCAGCCGGAGGCTCGGCGCTTGCGGCCGGGGATGTCGGTGGTGGTCAGTATCGATACCCGTGGCGAACAGTGATGTTGCCTTTACCGGCCCAATCGCCGGCAAGCCAGCTCCCACAGTTACGGTGCAGCTCTCAAGGCCTGTGGTGTACCTGTGGGAGATTGCCCAGCCCTTTGGGCTGCGCTTTCGCGCAGAGAACCAATATCGCTCGTCTGACGCGTCCTTTGTAGGAGCAGCCTTGTGCTGCGAAGAGGCCGGTACAGCCAATAGACAGGCTTTGTCAGTACCGGCCTCTTCGCAGCACAAGGCTGCTCCTATAGAACCTCGCCGAACCAATGAGTCATGTGTTGTTCTATGAGAGCTGGCTTGCCGGCGATTGGGCCACAGCAGCCCACACAGAGATGCCGTCTTGCCATGATTGCGCCGCTCTAGCCCGTAGGTTCTAATCGCGCACGACCCGTTTGCCTTTGTCACTCAAGGAAGTGTCACCATGTACAGGAAGATCGTGCCGCTGGCGCTGTTGGCAACGCTGGCCGGTTGCTCGAACAGCGAGGAAACCAGCGAGGCCAGTTTCCAGAAGGCCGCCCAGGCCTACCTCGATACCCAGTACCCACACTGCTTCGTCATCAGTTCATTCCCGACCAAGACCCAGGACTTCGACCTCCATGGCACCAACAAGGCGTTGCATGCCCTGGCCCAGGTAGGTGTGGTCAGCGAAAAGGAGATCTCGCGCACCGAGGTGCCCGCCCGCCTGTGGCAAGCGGCACGCACGGACATCTACTACGCCTATGACCTCACCGACGAAGGCCGCAAGTATTACAAGGCGGATAACGGGCTGTGCTTCGGCAAGGCTCAGGTCACCGCGATCGAGCAGTTCAGTGAGCCGAGCGAGGTGACTGGGCAGAAGATGTCGAATGTGACCTATGCCTACAAGATCACCGGGTTACCGGCTTGGGCCGGGGATGACGGGGTCAAGGCCAGCATTGCCGAACTGGGCAAGGCGGTGGCCAGCAATGACGCACCGCTCAAGGAAACCCGGGCGATGGTGCTGACCAGCCAGGGGTGGCGGTTGCAGGAGAAATAGCCGTGTGCTTTACCGGCCTCTTCGCGGGCTCGCCCGCTCCCACAGGTGCACCACTGGTTTTGAGAGCTGCGCTGTACCTGTGGGAGCGGGCATGCCCGCGAAGAGGCCGGTACAAGCGGCTTACATCCACCAGGCCAGCACCACCGGCAACCAGGCAAACGACAGCACCGTGGAACACATCACCAGGTTCGCTACCTGCTCCGGCTCGCGGTTGGCGCGCACCGCCATCAGGTAATTGAACACCGCCACCGGCATCGCCGACTGCACCACCAGCACCGCACGCTCCAGGTTGCCCATGCCCAGCGCCGCACCTACCGCCCAGCCCACGGCAGCCCCCAGGCCAATGCGCAAGCCGCCCAGCAGCATGCCGCTGCCCACATGGCGCAGGCGAATGCTGGCCAGCGACACGCCCAGTGTCAGCAACATCAGCGGGATGGTCATGCCGCCCAGCAGGTCTGCGGTATTGGCCAGCCAGCGCGGCAACTCGAAATCGAGAAAGATGATCGGCATGGCGCCGGCCAGGCTGATCACGATAGGGTTGCGCAGCAGTGCCTTGAACGAAGCCGCAGTACCGGAAATGGCCATGCCGAGGGTGAACTGCACGATCGACAGGGTCAGGAAGAACGCCACGGCCAAGGCCAGCCCGTGTTCGCCAAAGGCATAAAGGCTGATCGGCAGGCCCATGTTGCCGGTGTTGGGGAACATGAACGCCGGCAACAGCACACGCCAGTGCATGCCCGAAGCGCGGCACACCAGCAAGCCGGCCAGGGCCATGCCCAAGGTGCACAGCAGGCAGGCCATGGCCATGCTGGTGAAGGCGTTCGGGTCCAGCTCGGTGCGGCTGAGCGTGGAGAGCACCAGCGACGGGGTGCCGACGGTCATCACCACCCGGGCGATGAATTCGGTGGGGTAGTCCAGGCCCTTGCGGGCCCAGGCATAGCCGATGCCGGCGACGATGAAAACCGGGGCCAGGACGGCGAACAGCGAAGCGAACATGGGGGCCTTCCTTGGGGGTGGGCCCCGCATTATGCCGCAGTCTTCGGGATTGCCGGGGCTGCTTTGCAGCCCAATCGCCGGCAAGCCGGCTCCCACAGGTACAGCGCCAAGCCTTGAGGTATCACCACCATGCGGGAGTAGCTGTCTTGTGTTGCCTGTTCTGGCCTCATCGCCGGCAAGCCGGCCCCCATAGGTACTGCACAATGCTTGAGGGCGATGCAGTCGAGGTGGGAGCTGGCTTGCCGGCGATTGGGCCGCAAAGCGGCCCCGGGATGTCCGCCCAAGACGCATTCGTGTCGCCCACAGACTGCGGCGTCTCGTCGCACACCCAAGCCCCTTGGGCAAAACCGCGCAAGCCCGTAGAATCGCGCTTCCTTTTCGCCCGTCGCCTTGAACGGTGGCAACCGGCAACGTCGCATCCAGCCCAGGCACATCCGTGCAGCCACTCGGCCCCGTTCGGGTCGAGCCGGTGTGCGCGTCCGAAAAGGCGCTCATTCCGCTCATCCAACTAGAGGTACCTATGTCTCCGCGTTTGCTGGCCATGGCGCTGGCGCCCCTGCTCGGGCTGTTCATCATTGCCCTGGGCAACGGCTTCATGTCTTCCCTTACCACCCTGCGCCTGGGCGCTGCCGGCGAATCAGCCACCACCATCGGTGTGGTCTCCTCGACCTACTTCATCGGCCTGACCCTGGGTGCCATCTTCAACGACCGGCTGATCCTGCGCATCGGCCATATCCGCGCCTATACCAGCTTCGCCTCGCTGATCGCCGTAACCATCCTGCTGCAAGGCCTGTTCTACGACGTCACCTGGTGGTCGGTGCTGCGCCTGATCAACGGCTGGGCGGCAGTGGGCGTGTTCCTGGTGATCGAAAGCTGGCTGCTGCTGGCCGGTGACGCCAAGATCCGCGGCCGCCTGCTGGCGCTGTACATGATCGCCTTCTACGGCGCCGGGGTCATCGCCCAGGCCGGCCTTGGCGAAATCACCCAGATGGGTGACACCGCACCGTTCATGCTGGCCGGCGTGCTCGCCGCCCTGTCGGTACTGCCCATCGTGATCCTGCCGCGGGTGTCGCCACTGCTGGACCAGGTCGAACCGCTCAAGCCGCGCCAGTTGCTGGGCGTTGCGCCGTCGGGCCTGGTCGGCTGCTTCGGTTCGGGTGTGGCCATTGCCGGCATCTATGCCCTGCTGCCGCTGTACCTGCAGCGCATCGGCCTGGATGTGGGCGAGGTCGGCAACATGATGGCCTGGGTAATTCTGGGTGCCATGCTGCTGCAATACCCGGTCGGGCGCTGGTCTGACCGCAAGGACCGCCAGGATGTGCTGATCGCCCTGGCCGGGCTGTGCGTGCTGCTGTCGCTGGTGACGGTGTTCCTGCCGCCTGACTCGATCCTGCTGCCGGCGATGCTGTTCCTGCTGGGTGGTGGCGTGTTCACCCTGTACCCGGTGGCGGTCAGCCATGCGGCCGACCGCGCGCCATCGGATGCACTGGTGCCGATGATCCAGGGCCTGCTGCTGATCAACTCGCTGGGTTCGGCCATGGCGCCGGTGGCGATTTCGCCGATGATGACCGAGTTTGGCGAGGCCGGATTGTTCTGGGCCTTTGCCGTGGTCAACCTGGCCATGGTGTGCTTCTTCATGTGGCGCCGAGGCAAGCGCCCGGCGGCAGAACACCCGGCTCCGTTTACAGCTTCGACCACCTTCTCGCCGACCGGTGCCGAGCTGCGGGTGACCGAAGATCTGATGCACGCGGCGCAGGAGCACCCACCGCTGGAGCCGGTGGAGAGTGCTGCGCCAGCGCAGGCGCAGCGTTCAGAA
Organism: Pseudomonas sp. s4; assembly: GCF_046764235.1. Lineage (NCBI taxonomy): Bacteria > Pseudomonadati > Pseudomonadota > Gammaproteobacteria > Pseudomonadales > Pseudomonadaceae > Pseudomonas > Pseudomonas sp. s4. The sequence goes on from NZ_CP177209.1 coordinate 3,315,238, forward strand.
TCGCATTGACTCCGGGGCTGCCTTGCAGCCCTTTCGCAACACAAGGCCGCTCCCACAGGGGCCGCGCAGGTTTGTGGATCTGGCTTTAGCCATTCACCAGGTTGGCCGGGCGCTCACCAGCCAGGGCACTGAGCAGGTTGTCCACCGCACAGCGCGCCATGGCCTGGCGGGTTTCCTCGGTCGCCGAGCCGATATGCGGGGTCGCCACCACGTTGTCCAGCTGCAACAACGGCGACTGCGCCGACAGCGGCTCCTGCACGAACACGTCCAGGCCGGCGCCGCGTATGCGCCGGGCACGCAACGCTTCGATAAGCGCTTGCTCATCCACCACGCGCCCGCGGGAAATGTTCACCAGGATTGCCTGGGGCTTCATCAGCGCCAGCTCCCGCGCGCCGATCAGGCCTTCGGTGCTGGCACTCAGCGGCACGGTCAGGCAAACGAAATCCGCCTGCTGCAACAGCTCGTCCAGGCTGCATTGACGCGCAGCATGGCGCGCCTCCACCTCTGGCTTTGCACGCTGACTGTGATACAGCACACGCATGCCAAAGCCGGCCGCGGCGCGCCGGGCCAGGGCCTCGCCGATGCGGCCCATGCCGACGATGCCCAGCGTCTTGCCGTGCACATCACTGCCGAAATGCGCCGGGCCGAGGTTGGCCTGCCAGTTCCCGTCTCGCACCCAGTTCGCCAGCTCCACCACCCGCCTGGCGGTGGCCAGGATCAAGGCGAAGCCCGTGTCGGCGGTGGTTTCGGTCAGCACGTCGGGCGTGTTGGTCAACATCACGCCACGCCGGCTGAGTTCGGCGATGTCGTAGTTGTCGACACCGACCGAAACGCTGGACACCACTTCAAGCTGTGGCGCCAGGTCGAGCAGGCTGGCGTCCAGGCGCAGGCTGGCCCCCAGCAGCCCGTGCGCACCCGGCAAGGCATCGCGCAGACGGGCCAGGCCATCGGGCTGGGAGGTATCCACCCAGGTCACCTCGACGCGCTCTTGCAGGCGTGCCATCAAGTCGTCGGACAGGCGTTTGTACAGGACGATTCGCTTCTTCATTGCACAGGTTCCTAATGGTTCATGGCCAGACGCGAGTTGCCGCGCTTGGCCCGGCCAGATGTCTGGGAAGTATTGAGCGCGGCGGTAAGCGCCACTGCGGCCAGCAGCGCACCGCACATGAACAGGTAGGAGGCACCAGGCCCGCCGGTGACGCCATTGAGGTAACCCACCAGCCACGAGCCACCGAACGAGCCCAGCGCGCCCATGCTGTTGATCAGTGCCATGGCACCACCGGCGACGTTGGCCGGCAGGATCTCGGGCACGATTGCGAAGAACGGGCCATAGGGTGCGTACATGCAGGCGCCGGCGACCACCAGCAACGCGTACGACAGCCAGAAGTGCTCGCTGCCCAGGGCGTACGAGCCATAGAACGCAACGGCGGCGATCAGCAGTGGCGGCCAAACGAAGCGCTTGCGCTTCTGCAAGCGGTCGGACGCCCACGACACACCGACCATGCCCAGCACCGCCGCCAGGTAAGGTACCGACGACAGCCAGCCGGCCTGCACGATGTCGAGGTTGGCCGCCTGCTTGAGGATCGACGGCAACCACAGCACGAAGCCATACACACCGATGCTCCAGCAGAAGTACTGCAGCGAAAGGATGATCACCTGCGGCGAGCGGAACGCCTCGCGGTAGTTCTTCACCGGCTTGATACCTTGCTGCTCGGCAGCCAGCGCCTGCTCAAGGGCGGCCTTTTCCTGCGCGCTCAGCCAGTTCACCTGGGCCGGGCGGTCATCCACCAGGCGCCACCAGAAGAACGCCCAGACGACGGCGGGCAGGCCTTCGATGATGAACATCCAGCGCCAGTCGTAATGCTTGACCAGGTAGCCCGACACCACCGACATCCACAGGATGGTCACCGGGTTGCCGAGGATCAGGAAGGTATTGGCGCGCGAACGCTCGGCGCGGGTGAACCAGTGGCACAGGTACACCAGCATGGCCGGCATCACCGCCGCCTCCACCACCCCGAGCAGGAAGCGGATGCCGATCAGCATGTAGACGTGGCTGACCACGCCGGTGAGCGTGGCAAGGCCGCCCCAGAGTATCAGGCAGACAAAGATCAGCTTCTTCACACTGCGCTTTTCGGCATAGATGGCACCGGGCACCTGGAAGAAGAAGTAACCAAGGAAGAACAGTGCCCCCAGCAGCGAAGACAGTGCGGGGGTGATATGCAGGTCTTCAGCCATGCCGGAAGCGGCGGCGAACCCGTAGTTGGCGCGGTCCAGGTACGCCAGGCTATAGGTGAAGAACACGATCGGGATGATGTACCACCAGCGGCGAGGTGCCAGGCTTTGGCTTTGCATGGTTCGTTTCTCCTGAGCTTTTTGTTTTTGTTGCAACAGGTGTTTCGGGTCAAGTGTTCAGGCGCTTCTGCGCAGGTCGTGGGCTTGCAGCTCATGGCGCAGCGGCAGCCCTTCCATGTCGCCACGCGACTGCACGGCGCGGCTGCCGCACCAGTTGCCACGCGCCACTGCCTCGGCTACCGGGTGGCCGTCCAGCAGCGCACTGAGCACGCCGACGGCAAAGGCATCGCCGGCGCCAACGGTGTCTACCACCTGGCTGACCGGCACTGGCGCCACCTGGCCTTCGCCCTTGGCGCTGCGGAAGTAGGCACCGGCGTCGCCCAGCTTGATCACCACCAGTTCCACCCCTTGGTCGAGGTAGAAAGCGGCGATGTCTGCCGGGGTGTGCTGCCCGGTCAGCAGGCGGCCCTCTTCCAGGCCTGGCAGCACCCAGTCGGCCTTGGCCGCCAGGGCATTGACTTCGCGCACCATGCTGCTTTGGTCAGGCCACAGCGAGGGGCGCAGGTTGGGGTCGAACGAGATGCTGCGCCCGGCGGCACGCATGGCGTCCATCAACGCATGCGACAGCGCCCGGCAGCCGTCCGACAGCGCCGGCGGGATGCCGGTGGCGTGCAAGTGGCGGGCCTGCAGAGAACCCGGGCGCAGCAGCGCCGGCGACAGCCGGCTGGCTGCCGAACCACGGCGGAAGTACTCCACCGCCGGATCGCTGCCGTCATCGCAGCGGGCCTTGAGCTGGAAGCCGGTGGGGTAGCTGGCATCCACCTCGACGCCGGAGCAGTCCAGCCCTTCGCGGCGCAGGCTGTCGAGCACGAAACGGCCCAGCGAATCGTCACCCACCCGGCTCAGCCAGCGGACCTTGAAGCCCAGCCGCGCCAGGCCGATGGCCACGTTGCTGTCGGCGCCGGCAATGCGCTTGCCGAACTGGCCGACACTGGCCAGGTCGCCGGCCTGCTCGGCGACGAACATGGCCATGGTCTCGCCGAAACACAACACGTCATGCTCATGCATGGCTCAGCTCCTCACTCGATACGCCCTGCCCCAGCGCCGCCAGGTCGCGCACCTGGGCACGGGTCAGCGCCAGCAGATCGTCGCTCACCAGCGGGTACTCGACAGCACGCACCACGCCGGGGGTGAACTCGGCCATCAGCTCGGCCCACTCCTGCAGGTCCGCAGTCTCTGGCGGGACGGCTACCAGGCGGCCATCGGCCCGGCGCTGCACGGCCTTGCAGTGCACATAGCGCACCCAGCGGCCAAGCTGCCGTGCGGCGTGCCGGGCAGGCTCGCCCTGCCACTGCCAGTTACCGATGTCGAAGGTCATGCCCAGGGTCAGCCCGAGCTCGTCGGCGCGCTGGAAAAACTGCTGCAGGGGTTCGATCCGTCCACCTTGCGCGGTCTGGTCGTTCTCCACCAGCAGCAATGGCCCGTGCGCCGGCAACAGCGTCGTCAAGGCCGCGACGTCACAGCCCGCATGGTAGTGGCCCAGGGAAACCTTGAGCGCGACCGCGCCAAGGGCGCGGGCAGTTTCCAGCTTTTGCGCCAATTGCGGGTCAAGTTCGCCTTGTGCGGTCCACAGTTCCAGGGGTGTGGAGTACAGGCACTCCAGGCGTAGCGCGGCAATGGCTGCAGCCAGCGCTGCAGTGTCCGGCGCACGAGTGAACAGTTCTTCGCGCAGCTCCACGCGGGTAACGCCGGCGGCAGCCAGCAGGTCAAGGAACTGCTGCTGGCCACGTTGCCGGACAAAGTCGGCACCGTAGCTGGAGAGGCTGATGGAAACGGGGTTCGAGTGCATTGTTTTTGTCCTTATGAAACCGGTTTCATTTTTTGATGACAGCAGGCGCGCAGGTGCCTGCCTGTGATTACTGTGGCTGGGTTGAACCTCGGATGATCAGCTCGGCCTTGAAGTCGATGCGCCGGGCTGCCCCGCTGTCGCCGCGCAGGCGGCCAAGCAGGCTCTCGAATGCCGCCACGCCGATTCGCTCGGTGGGCTGGGCCAGTGCAGTGATGCCGCTGCCGACCAAGGGGTACCAGTCGAGGTCGTCGAGGGCGATCAGCCCGACGTCCACGAACAGATTGCGCCCTGCTTCGTGCAGGGCCCGGGTCACGGCCAGGGTGGCGACACCGTTGAAGGTGAAGATGGCCTGCGGGCCATGGCCGTTGCCGGCGAGGAACGCAGCCAACTGCTCATCAAGCCCGGTGCCGGTCTCCAGCACCTGTTGGCGCATGCCGGGCCGACGGCTGACCGAGGATCCGAACGCCTGTACTCGCTCCAGGCGCGAGCTGGTGCCATCGAGGGGTTCGGTTACCGCCAGGATATCGCGGTAGCCTTGAGCTTGCAGGTGGTCGAGGGCCTGCTCGACCGCATCGGCATTGTCCAGGCCCACCAGGTCGACATTCAGTTCGGGCAACTGGCGGTCGACCAGCACCATGGGAATGTCGCGCTGCAGGTTGAGCAATTCGCCGGGGTGATGGCCAAGCGTGTTCACGATCAGCCCTTCGACGTTGTAGGACTGCAGGGCCACAAGATGGTGACGCTCCTGCTCGTCGTCGCGGTTGGTGTTGCACACCACCAGGCTGTAGCCGTGCTGGCGGCAGGCAGTTTCCACGCCATGCATCACGGCCACTGAATAGGGGTTGAGGATATCGGCCACCAGCATGCCGATCAGGCGCGTCTGGCCGCGCTTCAGGCCACGGGCCATCTGGTTGGGGCGGTAACCGAGGCGCTCGATGACCTCTTCCAGGCGCTTGGCGGTGGCTTCGGCGAGCAACTGGCGGTCACCGCCGATGTAACGGGAGACGGTGGCCTTGGAAACGCCAGCGACACGCGCTACTTCGCTGATGGTGACCCGTTCGCGGGCATGGGCAGGCGCGTCGGTCATGGGCTGTCCTTATGATTGTTGTGATAGCGATGAAACCGGTTTCAATACAGCAAAATCGCACGCGCTCGTCAACATGCCGTTGGTCGGGAGTGCGATATCCATGCATAGTAAATGCAATAAGAATGCCCTTTAACTAACTGATAAATATAGAAAAGTAAATGCAAAACCCTGTGGGAGCGGGTTCACCCGCGAATGCGATTTTGAATGTGCCGACGCATTCGCGGGTAAACCCGCTCCCACAGTGGATTGGGGGTGCAGACAGAGGGATGCAGTTAACGGAGGGATTTCACGTCACTGGCAGTGACGGCACTGCCCTGGTTACCCCAACTGGTGCGAATGAAGTTCACCACCTCGGCAACCTCCTGGTCACTCAGGCGCCAGCCGAACGCCGGCATGGTGAAGTTCGACGGTGCCGCGTGCGTCGCCGGCACCGTGCCCCCCGCCAATACCACGTGGATCAGCGATGTGGCATCCGCCGTCTGCACCACCGGGTTGCCGGCCAAGGCCGGGAACACGCGGGTATAGCCCTGGCCATCGGTACGGTGGCAGGCCGCGCAATTGTCGATGTACACCGCCGCCCCGGGCTTGCTGTCGTCACCCTTCCATAGCGCATCCGCCACCTGTTTGTCGTACACGTGCGGCTGGTCGTCAGGGTTGCTTGGCGGCAACGTCTTCAGGTAGCGGGCGATAGCGGTCAGGTCGGCGTCGCTCATGTGTTGCATGCTGTGCTCGACCACGTCGCTCATGCCACCGAACACGGCGCTGCGGTCGCTACGGCCAGTCTTGAGAAACTGCACCAGCTGCTCTTCGCTCCAGCTACCCAGGCCGTCCTTGTGGTCGCCACGCAGGTTCTTGGCAATCCAGCCTTCCAGCGGTGCACTACCGGCCAGGAACTGCTCGCCATCCTGTGGGCTCAGTGCCTTTTCCTGCATGGTCAGCGCCCGCGGTGTATGGCACGCACCACAGTGCCCCAGGCCCTCGACCAGGTAGGCACCGCGGTTGACCACCGGGTCGGCTGCCGCCGATGCCTGCCAGGGCTTGGCCTCTGGCGCGAACAACCCACGCCAGACCGCCAGCGGCCAGCGCATGCTCAGCGGCCAAGGGATATCGGTGGCCTTGTTCGGCTGCTCGACCGGTTCCACGCCCTTCATGAAGTAGGCATACAGCGCTTGCATGTCCTGCTCGCTGACGCGTGCATAAGACGGATATGGCATGGCGGGATACAGGGTGCTGCCGTCCTTGCCGATACCCTTGCGCACCGCCCGGTCGAAGTCTTCGAAGCTGTACTGGCCGATACCACTGGCCGCCGGGGTGATGTTGGTGGAGTACACCGTGCCGATCGGTGTCTCCATCGGCAGCCCACCGGCGAACGGCTTGCCGCCCTTGGCGGTATGGCAGGCGACGCAGTCGCCGGCGCGGGCCAGGTACTCGCCCTGGCGCACCTGCGCATCGTCATTCGGCGCAGCCTGTGCAGCCACGCTGGCACCCAGCAGGGTTGCGATCAACATTGTCTTCATGCGCATCGCTCCTCAAGCCTGAACCAGCGGGCCAGGGTTTTTCAGGTACTGCTCGCGGATGGCGCGGGCCGACCAGTAGGTCAGCGCAGCCACCAGCCCGGTCGGGTTGTAGCCCAGCCCTTGGGGGAACGCCGAAGCCCCCGGAACGAACACGTTGTGCACGTCCCAGCTCTGCAGGTAGCGGTTCAACGCACTGGTTTTCGGGTCGGTGCCCATGATCGCGCCGCCGTTCAGGTGGGTGGTCTGGTAGCTGGCGGTGTTGAAGTGGTCCTTGACCTTCTTGCCCAGCACGGCAATGGTCTTGGGGTTCATCGCCTGGGCGATCTTGCTCAGCTTGTCGACCATGAACTGGTTCATCCTGATGTCGTTTTCCTGCCAGTCGAAGGTCATGCGCAGCAGTGGCTGGCCGTAGGCGTCGCGGTAGGTCGGGTCGAGGTCCAGGTAGTTGCCACGGTAGGACTGGTGGGCGCCGTGGGCGTCCATCGACACCTGGTGGGTGTAGTAATCGGCGGTGGCCTTCTTCCAGGCGCTGCCCCAGGCCGGTGTGCCAGGCGGGGTGGCGCCGCCGGCAATCGGCCGTGTGCCGGCCTGGTTCACCCACATCGGCGAGCCACCGACGAAGCCGTGCGGGCCATGGTCGAAGTTGTCGGCGTTGAAGTCATCGATGGCGATGCCGTTGCCACCGGCGCCGATGAAGTTGTTGGTGTAGGTGTCCTTGTCGAAGAACGCCTTGACCGTGCCCATGTTCTGGTAGGCGAAGTTACGCCCGACCACGCCTTCGTTCCTGATGGGGTCGTACGGTTTGCCGATGCCGGACAGCAGCATCAGACGTACGTTGTTGAACTGGAACGCCGCCAGGATCACCAGGTCCGCCGGCTGCTCCACTTCCCGCCCCTGGGCGTCGATGTAGGTGACGCCGGTGGCCTTGCGCTTGCTGTCGTCCAGGTTCACCCGCAGCACATGGGCGTTGGGCCGCAATTCGAAGTTCGGCACCTGGCGCAGCGCCGGCAGGATGTTCACGTTGGGCGAGGCCTTGGAGTACATGTAGCACACGTAGCCGCTGCAGAAACCGCAGAAGTTGCATGGCCCCATCTGCGCCCCGTACGGGTTGGTGTACGAGCCAGAGGTGTTGGCAGAGGGCAGGTTGTAGGGCTTGTAGCCCAGGCTGGCCGCCGCCTTTTCGAACAGCCTGGCCGACACCACGTTTTTCTGCGAAGGCAGCGGGAACGGGCTGGAACGGTCCGGCGCATAGGGGTTGCCGCCCTTCCCTTCACCAACGACCTGGCCGTTGACGGTCCAGGCCTGGCCAGAGGTACCGAATACCTTTTCGGCAAAGTCGAAGTGCGGTTCCAGTTCTTCGTAGCTGACCCCGAAGTCCTGGATCGTCATGTCTTCGGGGATGAACTTGCGCCCGTAGCGTTCTTCGTAGTGGCTGCGCATGCGCAGCTCCATCGGGTCTACCCGGAAGTGCACGCCAGACCAGTGCAGGCCTGCGCCACCTACACCTTTGCCCGGCAGGAAGGCTCCGAGCTGGCGGTTGGGCAGTGCCACGTCGTTCATGCCATGGCGGATGGTGACGGTCTCTTTCGACACATCGACGAACAGCTTCTTGCGCACGCTGTAGGTCAGCTCGTCGATCACCTGCGGGTAGCTGCCTTCCGGGTAGGTGTCCTGCATCGGCCCCCGCTCCAGCGCCACCACCTGCAGCCCGGCCTCGGTCAGTTCCTTGGCCATGATCGCGCCGGCCCAGCCGAAGCCCACGATTACCGCGTCCACTTTCTTCATCACGGTCGCCATGCCTCAGGCCCTCTCGCCACGGATCGAAACAGCCGGGAACGGGTAAGGCTCGTTGCGCTCGACCCAATCCATGAAATCGGCGCGGGCGCCGGGGAAGCCGATCTGGGTCCAGCCGACCATGCCTTTGTTGCCGCCATGGATCGGGTCGCAGAAGAACCCTTCACGGGTGTTCTGCACCAGCAAGCTGAAGAACACCTTGGCCGGCACGGTGTCGAAAACCAGCTCTCCAGCCTCGACCTTGCTGAGAATGCGGTCTCGGGTAGCGCTATCTTGCGCAGCAAAAACTTGCCCGGAATTGGCCTTGCACCAGCCGTCCACGGCGGCGATGCCCAGGCGGTAGATCTGTTGCGGGCTGAGTTGCAGCTGGTAACCCAGTTCGGGCGCGGCGTCGGCCTTGAACGGGCCCTGCATGTACCACTGCGCGCCGGTTGCGTAGGGGGTGTTCATCTGCCGGTCGATGAATTCGGCAGCGCCTGCTTCAAGTGCACCGGGACCAAGCTCGTCGGCCGGGATGATGCGCGAGACGGCCGCCTGCACGAAGGCCCACTCCTCGGCAGTGAAGAACGTCGGCTGGTAGTTGCCCGCTGGCGGCGTGGCCGGCACTTTGGGCTCGTGTTGCGGGGCCGCAAGCAGCTGACTGGCACCCACGCCAAGCCCCGTGCTGGCCACGGTGACCACGGGGATCAAGGTCAAGGTCTTGCGCAGAAAGTCCCTGCGCGGGTTGTCGGGGGCATGCTCAGGCATTGCGAATCCTCATCGGCTGTGTGCGGCCTTGAAAAGCGCCATCTGATTTTCAATATGGGGGGTGGTCTTGATGGGCCATCAAGAAAACAGCCGGATAATCTAGCGCGTTCAGAAATGTTTTGAAACCGGTTTCATGCCGTGCTTGCCTGCCATGAAAGATGCTCCTAAGCCTATGCATCCAGCCAAGGGTATTTTTCACACTAAGGACGCTTTGAGCTGCATCTTCAGATTCTGAAATGCACAAAGGAAGAATCTTCCTACGATCGCATCGGACGTTTCGGGATTCCCGATAGATTGATTCCTGGTTTACGTTCGGGCTTCAGCCAAATGCCTGCGACTAGCCGCGTGGATACTCCATGCCACCATGCAGCGATGGCGCGCCGACAAACGAGGATTAAGGATGTCCGATGAGCCCGATGTAACTGTGAAAACACTACACAGGAAGAAAAAGCCGGTCCTGCTGGAGGATATCCAAGGGAACCCGCTACCTCGCTCCAGCACCGAATCTGGGCAAGCCATGGATCTTCCTGGCTACTCAGCCGACCCGGACTTCCAGCTACGCGGCGGCTTCGCCAACCTGATGCTCGACGCGGCCAACCCGCTGTTCGGCCTGGTCATACGCCTGCGTACGCTGGATGACCTGCCCAACATCGAACATGTGCACAAGACCCTGCAGATTCAGGTCAGCACAATCCGCGAGGAAATACAGCAGCACGGTTATTCCTCTGTGCACCTCGAAGCCTATTCCTATGCCTTGTGCCTTTACCTGGACGAGGCCGTGATGAGTCGCCCCTGGGGGAACAATTCGTGCTGGAGCCACGAACCGCTGCTCAGCATCTTCCATGGCGAAACCCAGGGTGGCGAGAAGATCTTCGTGTTGCTGGAGCGGTTGATGCAGTCTCCGGAGGAGTTCCAGGATGTGCTGGAGTTCCTGTACTTCTGCTTTTGCCTGGGCCTGAAGGGCAAGTACGCCCTGGACCCGAAGTGCGATGAAATCATCAACGCCCTGATTTCGCGGATGCACAAGGTCATTCGTGCACTGCGCGGCCCCACGCCGGAATTCCCGGGCGACCCCTATACCAACGTGGTCCATCGCCCCCACCGCATGCGTCGTCGGGAATGGCCCTGGTGGAGCCCGTTGGTGATCTCCGCCATCGCCATGGTCTGCGCCTACTGCTACTACAGCTACCGCCTGAGCTTGATCACCGCCGAGGTGCTGGAGTCGCTCAACGGCATTTTGCAGCAGTAGCAAAGGGGATCCGCATGCCTAGCCAATCCGACTTGCGCTTCACCTTCCAGCCGCTCGCTGGCCAGATTGACTTCGAGGTGGTTTCGTTCGAACTCGACGAAATGATCAGCTCACCGTTCCAGCTGAAGCTGGAATTGATCAGTTTTGAAGACGAGGTCGACTTCGGCCAGTTGCTCGACCAACCAGTGCTGTTCACGATCTGGCGCGGTGAGCGCCCCCTGCGCTATGTGCACGGCCTGGTCAGCAGTTTCAGCCAGGGTGAGACGGGGTTCTATCGCACCCGTTACCGCGCATTGGTCGAGCCCGTGCTGGCCCGTGCCGGCTTACGTTCGAACTGGCGCATCTTCCAGCAGAAAACCGTGCCGCAGATTCTCGAATTGATGCTCAAGCGCCAGGGCATTGCCCGTTTCGAAATCAACAGCATGGGCGAGCATCAGGTGCGCGAGTTCTGCGTACAGGCCGGTGAAACGGACCTCGACTTCATCGCCCGCCTGGCGGGGGAAGAGGGTTTCGTCTATCGCTTCGAGCACACACCGAAACACCATCAGCTGGTCATCACCGACCGACTGCTGGCGCTGGGGCAGATCAGCCGAAGCGCGCTCAAGGCCGACGACGAGGATGAAGACTTCTTCGACGAAGACGACATCGGCCCCGGCCAGGTGCTGTACCGTGCCAACAGCGGTGGCGACCAGGCCAGGCCTTGCCTGCGCCGCCTGCGTTACAGCGAACAGGTACGCACTGCACGTCAGGTGCAGCGGGACTACACCTTCACCAACCCGCAGTACCGGCAGGAACACCGCGCAGGTGACAGTGGCATCACCCATCAGTCCCGGGACTATGAGCGCTTCGACTACCCCGGCCGCTACAAGCGCGATGCGGTCGGAGTGCCCTTTACCGCCACGCGCTTGACGGCCCTGCGCCATGACGCCCGTATTGCCGAAGTCGAGGGTGACGATGTACGCCTGCAACCGGGGCTGAGCTTTACCCTCATCGAACACCCGCGCAAAGACCTCAACGCCCATTGGCGTGTGATGCGTGTACATCACGAGGGCAGCCAGTTCACCAGCCTGCAAGAAGAAGCTGCCGGGGCCGAACAAGGAACGCGCTACTCGCAGGAAGCCGTGCTGGTGCCCGGCCGAATCGAATGGCGCCCGGCGCCGTTGCCCAAGCCACGCATCGACGGCCCGCACATGGCCACGGTCGTCGGGCCGCCCGGGGAAGAGATCTACTGCGACGAGTGGGGCCGGGTCAAGGTGAGCTTCCCCTGGGACCGGGAGAGCGAGAACAACGAGTTCAGCTCCTGCTGGGTGCGCGTGTCGCAAGGCTGGGCCGGTGGTAGCTGGGGTTCGATGGCCATCCCGCGCATTGGCCAGGACGTGATCGTCCAGTACGTCAACGCCGACCCCGACCAGCCGATGATCACCGGGCGTACCTATTGCGGCGACCAGCTGCCGCCGTACGACCTGCCCGAACACAAGACCCGGATGACCATCAAGAGCCAGATCCACAAAGGCGATGGTTTCAACGAGCTGCGCTTCGAGGACGAACTGGGACGACAGGAAGTCTTCATCCACGCAGAAAGAGACCAGAACAACATCGTCAAACATGATGAAACCACGCAAGTCGGGAACGACCGCACCGAGCGTGTCGAAAGGGATGAGACCCTTTCGATTGGCCAGGACCGCCGGGAAGAGATTGCCCGGGACGAGTCCGTCAATATCGGCCAGGACCGGACCCACCAAATAGGCAACGACGACACCCTGACCATTGGCCGGACTTATACCATCATCACCGGCCTGGACCGGATCGAACAGGTCGGCAACCACCGCCAGGACGTCACCACAGCCAATCACACGGTAGAAATTGGCGGTCACCTGGAACAGAGCGTGGCCGGTCACAACACCTTGCAGACCGGGGAAGCCATCCGCCACACAACCAAGGTCTATGACATCCAGGTCAGCGAAAGCCTGACTATCAGGAGTCCGGCCGGGTTGCTGCGCATAGATCGTGCCGGTATCACGTTGGACGGACTGGCACTGGCCTTCAAAGGTCCTGTGAGTCAGCAGGCCAAATGCAGCCAGCACATGACATCGACCTTCGGCGTACCAGAGCCCGGCGAGCCCATTTGCCTCAGCTGCTTGCTGAAAGCGATCGCGGATGGCCACAACATGATTCGCATGGAAGGAGCAAGCTGATGCCAAGCCCATTTATCAGAACTATGGTGGAGGTGCTGCGTACCTCCGACCGCTATCGTCTGAGCGCGATCGTGGAAATGGCCAAGCTGACACCCAGCGTGCAGGAAAAGTTGACCCGGCACTATGAGGATCGCTGCTGGCCACTATTGCAACAAACCCAATTCCACAATCTGCGAACAGCAGGCCCTTGGCTGTTCGGGTCGCGGCTAGGCGCCGTTGTGTCGGCCCAGTACGATTTTCAATGGCAACTCGAACAGCTTGCTTCGGGCGCGGTTTGCGGCTGGATCGTCAGTGCGTTACCAACTGCCCAACTTGCCCGGCATCTTAGCCACGCCAACATCGTGACGGGAGCAGACGGCCATTTGTACCTCCTGCGTTTCCACAACGCTGCAGCTTTGCGAGTGCTGGATACATATCGTGAGCTGCCAGGGATAAGCGAATGGCTAGCTCCCATCCATCACTGGTGGTCGCCTGTAGCGCACCCGAACAAGCGGTTGTGGCTACAAGTATCCGGTGCTGATCAGCCTCCGCCCCTGCACCTCCCACAAATCACGCTAAACGAAGACTGTTGGGCTGAATTGGCGGGAGACCCGCTGAGCTATCAACTTGCCGAATTGATCAAGGACGAGCCGTCCTGTGCGGCTTTGGCCACTGCTTGCCACGGAACAAGGGTTGGTTTGATCCAACACTACCTGGATCAGGCGCGCGAGCAAGGCTTGGACCGTGAGGAAGACCTCATCAGCTATGTGCTCATACTAGCTCGCCACGGCGAACAACTCAGTAGCTCGCAAGCCTGGCAGGACGCGATTGTCGCAACACGCGAACAGCAAACATCCCTGATGGACAACGTGCAGCGATGCCTGCGCGCCAAGAATTGAGGTACACAGCCATGGACTCGGTCACCGAAACCCTCGAACTTTGCAGACGCATCACCACTGGCTACCGCCCTGCCCTGCGCAACAGCCCTGTCGCCGACTGCACCCGCCGTTTCGAACTGCTGCCCCTGCGCTATGCCGCCGTCGGTGGCAATCCGGCACAACGAACCCGCCTGCCCAAATTGCCGGACTACCTCAGCCCCTTTCAGGATGTCGGCGAGCTGACCCATTCTGGCTATGCTATCCGCCCTTTGCGCGAAGGCTTCCTCTATCTGCTGATCAAGCGCCACAGCGAATCGGCCTATCAATGGCATAGCCAGTACCGCGTTGCCCCCAACGGCTCGCTGCTTTACATCAGCGCAGACGCGCCTTGGGAATCCGCTCCCAACGCCGCTAACCTGGAGGAGACCATTCGCGGCTTTGGCTGGACTATCACTCTTTACGATCTGGATGACATCCAGGAACTGCGCCCTTTGTTCAGCCCCTCCCCACTGACCCCACGTATGCTCGATAACTATCGCCTACTTGAGGACGAATATCGCAGTAGTCTGCCGCCCATCGATATCGCCCGATTAACCCAGCCCTCCAATGCACCGCCGCAAGCCCATGTACTCAAGCACGATCAACTTGGCTGGGTCGCCGATTTCAAAGCCCTGGAGGATTCCGACCTGAAAGCGCTGCTGGACCTGCAGCCGTTCAACAACGACCAGATCGTCTCGCCGCATGCGTCACGACAAGCCCTGGCACCGCCGGTTAATCAAACCAAACCCCGCGGCGCCGCAATCGTCATCGAAGACGCCATCGGTATCACCCAAGAGCTCAATGCCTGGCGCAATGCTGCCGTCGACGACGTAAAGACCAAGTGGCTGCGGCGCGGCGTAGAACCAGGCGTGGATAACGAGCGCAGGCTGCTGGTCGCGCAATCGTTCCTGGAGATCGAGAAGCTCTACCCGCAGATGATGGCCGACCGGATCGTCAAACGCGAAGTCATGGCCGAGACCATTCGCAACCAGCCGGCCACGCCGGTGAAGTTCTATGCATTTTCCGATCGGGCCAGACAACAGGCCGATGCGCATGATGAGAGGATGAGACCACACCTTGAGAAGTTCGAGCGCGGCGTGCGTGCCAAGGTCCAGAACCGTCAGGATACCGGTGAATTCAGCAAGAAGTTCGACCAGAAATACGGCCATCTGGTCGACCGTCAGGCGATGCACGATCAGCTGGAAAGTTTCGAGCAAGCCATGCAACAGGCCCAACAGGAGTCAGAGGATCGGGCCAAGGATCATGCCCGCTGGTTGATCAGTGAACGCCTACTAAAGGCCCTGGACCGTTACGACAATGCTGACCTGATCAATGGCCTGGCCTTTGCCGAGCAGACCGGCCAATGCGTTATCGGCATGGAGCTCAGTGAATGGGGAACGACTGTGCTGGACCACTGGTGGCGTAGTGATGTTGCTGATCGGAGCAACCTGGCGATACGGGGTATTACGTACAACCAGGATGACATTCGTGATGCGCTCGCGGCGCTACGGGAAGCGGCCATGGCCAAACCTCCGTCGGAATCATGGTTCGTGCTGCGTGAGTCACTTGTCCGACAAGCGCACATTGCGGCGAATGCTTTCGGGCGCGCCAACGCTTTATATGAAGAACTGCAGAACAGAAACAGCCACGCCAGCATCGGCCTATACGCCTGGTACGTGGCGCTGGGCCGACAAGTGCTTCGTACCGGAGCCCCCAACAGTGTGGACCGTGCCCTGCACCATGGCCTGCGCCTGACTCTGTTTGCTTCGGTACATGAGACAGCTGTCGACATTCGCCTGAGTGAAGCGGCTCGTAGCGGGCAGCCATTGAATCCGCAGCGCAGCGCTGGCCAGGCAAAACGATACTTGGACCAGGCCTGGGCCGAAGGATTGATGCAAGCCAATAAGAGCGACTTTTACAAAGTGCGTGTCTCCGGTCTTGTATGCCTGCTGGAAGGGATGCTGATGGCGTTCAAGGCCCGCGAACTGCCCGACAGTGATGTACGGATTAAGACCGAACTCATGGCAGCCGCCATGACCACGGCTGCGGCGGGTTTCGAGATTGGGGCCAGCTATGTGGAGCAGGTGGTGACGCGTTACGGCGCAAATAGCGTGTCCGGCAGAGGTGCGGTTGCGACCTTGGGGAGGTTGAAACTCTGGGGAGCCGGATTAGCGGGGACGGGAGGGTTCGTACTGGCTTGGTGGGACTTCGCCGACGGGGTAAAAAATCACACTCAACATAATGTCTCAACGAAATCTTGGACATTGAGTGGGGCCTACTTTACGCGCGCACTGGCTACACTTGCTTTATCTATCGGAGAATTGGGAACTGCTATAGGAATAGCTAAGCCCTTCTTCAATCGCCTTACGATCAACAATCAGAGCAAACTCATACGTCTTGTAGGGCGATCATTAGGTAGCCTGGCTACCAGACTGGGTACGCAGGCGGCTCGTTTGCTGTTAACCAAATTAATTTTAGGAGCGTTCTGGGTAGGCCTGCTACTAACCGCCATTATTTTCTTGCTTGAGGACGATGCGCTAGAAAAGTGGTGCAAGCGGAGCAGCTTTCGCTTGGAAAAGAACTCTAAACCTTACGATGAACGAGAAGAGTTAGCAGCCCTGCATTCAGCTTTTAGCGAGGTCCTTTAATGTATCTTATCGAGCGGGGGCTGTGGCAGATGGCGATTGAATCCGAGGCTAAGCGCAAGAAATTCGACGTGCAAAGGAGCTCGACTGTAGAGCGCGCTGACAAGGATTTCCATGAAGATGACTTGAATAAAGACATACACTTCAACAGTGTCAGCGAAAAACCAAATGCACGCGGCCCCATATTTTCTTTCAACGATACATATATGGAAATGCGCTGCGGCGGGTCAGAAGAAAAACGCGGCATCATCACGATGATGACGCTTGGCAGTTTAGGCCCAATGACTTACGCATGGCTGCACATAACGTTTGGCTCCATCTATATCAATGCGACTCAACCCGATTTCTTTTCTGCGTTCTCGGTCCTATTCAGCGCGTACATGCTATCAATTGGCGGAGCCATTTATTACTTATATGCCAAATACGGATTTCGTTTTACTCGACTTGAAATGCTTACCAGCCGCCATTTGCTCATTCGCTTCAATCGAAAAACCCAGCAAGTTCACCTCCATAGACCAAGCTACTGCGGCGGTATAGCAACATTCCCCTGGAGAACAACCGGAAGCACCGGCGTCAACCCTGAAGACGACTCCCTCAGCGCGGGCATGAGGCTGTGCTTGGTCTGGCACCCCAGCCGCACTGGCCTCCCTCACATGGAAATGGCCCTACTCGGCAAGCAAGGCCAAGGTGGTAGCGAACTTCGGGACGAGTGGGAGTTCATTCGCCGCTATATGGAAGATGGCCCACATGCCGTCCCCCGCCCCCGTCTGAGCACCCAACTCCCCTCGCCCGTCCAGGCATTCAGCGCCCAGTTCGAAGGATTGGGTCGTTTCTACCGGAAAAGCAGTTGGCTGTTCAAAGTCGTCCTGCTCTTGGTTTGGCCCGCCTTCGTCATTATCGGCACCGGCCATTGGCTGAGCTTGCTGTTGTGCTGGCGACCGCGCTGGCCGAAGGTTATCCGCGAAGCTGGCATGCCCGGTAAGCCCGTCCCAGCGGTGACAGCGCTGAGCGACTACCCACCAGAGATCCAGAAACGCCTGCTCGCCAATGCCGATCGCTGGCAACTCAAACCCGGCAAGCGCTCAGAGAAAAAGCCACGCAAATTACGTACGTCGAGATCGAAGGTGCACCGACCGGGTAGCTGATGCTACGAATGGGTCGGTACCACCTGCCCCAGTCCCCAACCTTGGGGACACGGTGCCCAACGGCAACCCCCTGCAATCGCCCTTGCAAGAGAAATGGATCCCTTGCCCTGCAAGGGCTGCAGCACATTTTTTCCGGCTTGGCACGCCTATTGCCGATCTCCTGCCAGACGCCCCAAGTCCATGGGCCCGTTTGCAGGAGGAAATGACTCATGCACCGACCGATACCCCACCCGCTGGCAGTGGCGATTTTCGCCGGCATGCTCCAGCTCCCGGCGCAGGCTGCCTTGAACGCTGTCGATCCAGGCGCCTATGTTCCCGCCAACGGTGGCTTCCCAGCCTGGTACCAGGACAGTCACGGTCGTACCCTCGACCTGTGCCTGACGAAGGCGGTCAGCTCGCGTGTGCCTGGCGCACCCGGCGCACCTTCGTACATGTGCACGCTGCTGCCCACCCCCGGCGTGTTCGACGATACCCAACCCATCGTCTTCCCCACCAACTTCCCTGACGAGGCGTTCTGGTTCACCGCCGACGCCGCCATCGTAGACGCCACTCGCGGCATCGACCTCAGCTACGGCACCGCGATCGAAGCGGCATTTGCCGCCGAAGAACCGGTCGACGGCGACCAGGTCAGCTTCGCCCGGGTGCGTATCCGGGTCGACGTGCCAACCGCCGGCACCTACGTGGTCACTCACCCCTATGGCGTCGAAGTGTTCGACGTACCTGCGCCCGGGCGCCGGGCGATCAACATGACCCGCGACATCGGCATTGCCGGCGCAGGCGACTTCACCGGCGCCCTGAAAGGCGATGTCGGCCCGTTCCTGCGCAGTGTCAACGGCCCCTACACTGAAGGCAGCGAGCGCTTCATCGGCGACCCGAACCTGGAAGAACGGGTGACCGGCAGCCCCTTCAATACCAACTACGTGCGCATCGAAGGCCCCGGCGGCATCGACCTGCGCACCGAGCTGTTCGCGGTTTCGGGCAAGCTTTCCGAAGTGACCCTGCCAACCCCGCTGATGCCGCAACGCAGTACCTACTCGCGGCATACCGAGAACGGCGACCTGCGCGCCCAGCAGGACATCTTCGCGATGGCCCCGCCGCCACCGGCCAGCGTCACCCTGACCAGCCAGACACCCAACCTGAACCTCACCGAGGCCAACGGTACCGGTGCCTGGTACGCCCAGTCGGTGCTCGACCCGGCCGCCGGGACGATCCTGACGCTGACCGCCGACAACAGCGTGGCGATCCCTGCCAGCAGCCCGACCACCGCCAATGTACCGCTGACCGACCTGGTCGTTATCACCCAGGCCCAGTTCCGTCTGTCCACCGGCGAGCTGACCTTGGTGGCCAGCACCAGCGACGAAACCACGCCGCCAGTGCTCACCGCACACACCGGCAACGGCGCGCTGATCGGCAACCTGAGCGGCACAGGTGCCGTGAAGACGCTGAGCACCAGCCTGTCGCCGATCCCGCCGGCCAAGGTGCAGGTCACCAGTACCAACGGCGGTAGCGACACCGAAGACGTGGTGCTGGTGCCATGAACAGACAAAGGCTCAGCCTTCAAGGAGGCAGCATGAACACTTGGTCGCGCCGTGCGCTGTTGGCCGCCGGTTTCTCCCTTACCGTTACCAGCGCCGCGTTTGCCGCGCTGTCCGATGTCGACCCGGGGCCCTACACCTTCGCCACCGGTGGCTATCCGATGTGGTACAAGGACAGCCTCGACCAGTCCCTGGAGCTGTGCCAGTCCCGTGCTACCAGTACGCGTGCGCCAGGCGCGCCGGGGGCACCGGCCTACATGTGTACCTTGTTGCCCGAGCCTGGCATCTATGACGATGCCCTGCCGCTGGTGTTCCCGGACAACTGGCCGCCCGAGATGTTCTGGTTCCTGGCGGAAACCGCCATTCCGCAGGTCGGCAACAGCGGCTATGAACTGGAGGTTTATGTAGCCGGGGTGGAGGCTGCCTTCGCCGCCGAAAACCCTGTCGATGGTGACCAGCAAAGCTTCGCGCGGATCCGCATCCGTGCTTCGGTTCCAAGTACCGGTACCTACACCATCACCCATCCCTACGGGGTGGAGACGGTCAACGTCACCACGGCGGGGCGTCGGGCGATCAACATCACCCGGGACATTGGCATTGGCGCACCAGGCAACTTCCGGGGAGCGCTGGCGGGGGCGATCGGCCCTTGGCTGAAGGGTGTTGGCGGGCCTTACACCGAGGTCAACCCCGATACCGGCGCCATCGAAACCTACATCGGCGACCCCAATATCACCGAGGCGGTGACCGGCAGCCCCTTCAATACCAATTTCGTGCGCATTCAAGGCCCCGCTGGCACCATCCAGACCAACACCTTCACTGTTTCAGGCAAGGTACTCGACCAACGGGCCCAGACCCCGGTCAGCCTGGAACGCGCCACCTATTCGCGCAATGCCACCGGCACTCGTACGGAAGTGTTCGCCAAGGCGCCCAGCGCAGCCAGCCTGTGCATGCGCAATGGCATTGCCCTGGTCGGCACCCCGCCCTCGCCGTGCCAGTACACCCTCACCGCCGACAACAACGGGCTGTTCTTCCACCAGCAGTTCGGCCAGGAAGCACCGCCTGCAGTGGTGGTGGTCACCGCCAGCGACAGCGCCGGCGGTACCCAGCCAACCGCGCTGTCGAGCAAGCTCACCGACGTGGTCAAGGTCGGCACCGCACGCTACGACTGGGCCAACAAGCGCCTGTTGATCGAGGCCAGTTCCAGTGACGAAGTGGCGGTCCCGGACCTGATCGCCCAAGGCTACGGTCGCCTGTCCAAGGCGGGCACGCTGCAGAGCCTGACCGTCAACGACGTGCCGCAGCCACCAGCCACCATCACGGTGAAGTCGGCACGCGGCGGCAGCGATGTCGAACCGGTAGTCGTGGTCGGCAACGCGCCGGTCGAGGCGGCCAACCAGCCGCCGCTGGCCCAGGCCGATACCGGCAGTACCAGCGTGGGCATCCCGATCACCCTCAACCTGCTGCAGAACGACAGCGACCCGGATGGCAACGTACCGCTTACCATCAGCGACCTCACCCAGCCCGGTACCGGTCTTGGCGGCGTGGTGATGAACGGCACCACCTCGGTCACCTACACCCCGCCAGCCGGGGCCACGCAACCCGTGGTGGCCACTTTCAGCTACCGGGCAGTGGACGCCAAGGGCCTGAAGTCGGAACCGGCCACGGTCACCATCAATGTGGCGCCCAACCAGGCCCCGACCGCCAACCCGGAAACGGTCGCCACCCTGGGCGTGCCTTTGACCATCAACGTGCTGGCCAACGACACCGATCCGGAAGGCAACGTACCGCTGAGCGTTGCTGCCGTCACCCAGCCGGCTGCCGGCCGGGGCACCGTCAGTACCGACGGCACCACGGTGACCTACACCCCACCGGCCACGGTGACCACGGCCTTCACCACTACCTTCACCTACCAGGCTCGTGACTCGCTGGGGGCCCTGTCCAACGCCGGCACCGTCACCGTCAACGTATCGCCACGGCCCGCCGCCGAAACCTTCACGGTCACGACCGCCACGGTCACGGCACGCTCCAACAACCGTTACAACTGGGACCTCAGCGGTACCTCGTCGGTCACCACCGGCAATACCGTCACCGTGCGGGTAACCACCACTACCGGCGTACAGACCCTTGGCACCGCCACGGTGGCGCTGACCGGCCGCTGGCGCCTGGCGGTGAGCAATAGCACCACGATCATCCCGACTGCGGCACCGACGGCGACGATCACCACCAGCCAGGGCACCACACGCACCGTCAACGTAACCGTGCAGTAAAGGCCGGAGGTTGCAATGAGACGCCTGTACTCCCTGCTGCTCGGCCTGGCCGTGGTGGGCCAGGCCTGCTGGGCCGAGGACCTGCTGGACAATGCCGACCTCGCACCCGGCAACGACCTCGGCGAACCGGTGATCATCCGCCTGCTGCCGGCCAGCGCCGGCCAGGCTGCGGTGATCGAGCAGCAAGGCGCGGGCAACCGCGCCGCCCTCGACCAGAACGGCCAGGCCCTGCTGGGCCGCATCGTCCAGGCCGGTGGCGCGCAGGAAGCGTACATCTTGCAGGAAGGCAGTGACCTGATGGCCCTCATCAGCCAACAGGGGAATGGCAACAGCGCGTCGATCCGCCAGACCGGCAGCAGCAACAGTGCGGCCATCGAGCAGATCGGCAACGACAACAGCGCCAGCATCGTGCAGTCCGGCACAGGCCTGAACAGCTCCGTGACCCAGGCCGGCAATGGCCAGCACGTGCAGATAACCCAATACCGATAGACCTGGAGGCACCCCCATGTACAAGCTCGCTCCGTTAAGTGCCGCTATCGTCCTGGCCCTCGCAGGTCAGGCCATGGCTGCTGACAGCACCTCGTCCCAGACCCAGGATGGCAAGGAAAACATCGCTGAAGTCAGCCAGTCCCTGGCGCCATTCGCTTCGGCTACCCAGACCCAGACCGGCAAGGGCAACAACCACCTGGCGGTGCAATCGGATAGCACCAGCGATATCCAGCAGAGCGCCAACGGCCAATACAACGCAGGCTACGCCGACCAGCTGTTCGAGAACGGCAGCCAGGTCACCCAGCACGCAAGCGGCAGCTACAACGATGCCTTCGCCAGCCAGTCACTGGGCTTGGACAACCAGTCGCTGCAAACCCAGCAAGGCGCGCAAAACGCCTCGACCGTATGGCAGGAAAGCCAGGAAGGCAGCAAGGCCACCTCCTGGCAATCCGGCCAGCGCAACGAAGCTTTCATCGAGCAGATCTTTGGTGGCAGCAACAACCGCAGCAGCATCAACCAGACCGGCCAGGAAAACTACGCCGCCGCCGAGCACCTGAGCCACGTCGATGGTGATATCCAGGTCTACCAGGATGGCACGGGCAACTGGGCGTATGGCGACCAGCGCGACGGCACCGGCGGCACCATCGGCATTGGCCAGTACGGTGGCGGCAACTCGGTGGAAGTGTGGCAGGACAACCAGACCGCCAGCCAGGCATCAGTGACCCAGTCCGGCCAGATGAACGAAGGCTATATCGACCAGAGCTTCGGCATGAACAACAAGGTCAGCCTGTCGCAACAGGGCACGGCCAACGCCAGCTGGTCGGACCAGTTCGAGACCAGCAACTCGACCACCACCATCACCCAGACTGGTAGCAACAACGTGCATTTCACCTACCAGAACGGTGAAAACCTCAACCTGACCATCAACACCAAGGGCACTGGCAACAGCGTCACCGCCAGCAACTGGAAAGGCGCCAAGATGGGCGGCCAGTTCGGTACCAACCAGACTGCCACCATCAACCAGAATGGCAATGGCAACGGCGTCAACCTGACCCAGAACGGTGACAACCAGCTGGCTACGCTGACCCAGAAAGGCACCGGCAACCAAATGGAGACCAAGCAGGCCGACATGAACAACGAGCTGTACTTCGAACAGAACGGCACCGACAACATCCTGATCGCCGACCAGCGTGGCACCGACAACTATGCCTACGGCAACAGCCAGGGCAACGGCAACGTCATCAACCTGGACCAGTCCGGCTACAGCAACCAGAGCTACACCAACCAGCTGTACGGTAGCGGCAACGAAGCCAACATCAAGCAGGTTGACAGCTACAACATTGCCTACGTGACCCAGGGAGGCCAGGGCAACAAGGCGTATGTCGACCAGAGCGGTGTGACGCAGACCGCGACCATCAGCCAACTGGGCAGTGCGAACGTGGCCACTGTGACCCAGCAGTAGATCGCTCCCCCCTTGAACCGCGGTGCTCCTCTCCCTGGTGCCGCGGTTCCTTTTTTTCCTGTCAGAACTTCTTTTCTTGCCGACCTGTTCGCGGGCACGCCCGCTCCCACAGGTGCTCCACCGCCGTCAAAGCCTGCGCCAACCCTGTGGGAGCGGGCATGCCCGCGAATAGGCCAAGCCTGCCAAGCGCATTACAATGGTCCACACCCCAACCGATGCCTGCCCCATGATCCAGTCCGACCTCGACCTGTTCGGCCCCCAGCCGCAACGCCTGGCCAGCCATACCGTGCTGCTGCCCGGCTTCGCCCTGGCCGAGATCGAGGCCCTGCTCGATGCCCTGCGCCCGGTGCTGCGTGCCGCGCCGTTCCGGCACATGCACACCCCGGGCGGCCTGCGCATGGCGGTAGGGCTGACCAACTGCGGCACGCTGGGTTGGGTCAGTGACGAACACGGCTACCGCTACACCCCCTGCGACCCGCTCAGCGGCAAACCTTGGCCCGCCCTGCCCCCCGTGTTGCTCGAACTGGCCGCCCGCGCTGCGACCATGGCCGGGTTCGACGGTTTCGTGCCGGATGCCTGCCTGGTCAACCATTACCTGCCGGGCACCCGCCTGAGCCTGCACCAGGACCGCGACGAGCAGGACTTCGGCCAGCCGATCGTGTCGGTGTCGCTGGGCTTGCCGGCGGTGTTCCTGTTCGGTGGCCTGCAGCGCACCGACAAGACCCAGCGC
Source organism: Pseudomonas sp. s4 (assembly GCF_046764235.1). NCBI lineage: Bacteria > Pseudomonadati > Pseudomonadota > Gammaproteobacteria > Pseudomonadales > Pseudomonadaceae > Pseudomonas > Pseudomonas sp. s4. Next base: position 3,339,137 of record NZ_CP177209.1, read on the forward strand.
ATCCCGCTGAGCCATGGCGATGTGCTGGTCTGGGGTGGCGAGGACCGCCTGCGCTTTCACGGCGTGCTCCCGATCAAGCCTGGCGTGCATCCGCGCCTGGGTGAACGGCGGATCAACCTGACCTTGCGCAAGGCCGGTGGCTGAAGCGGCCAACGGCCCGTAACCGGCGCAAACAGGATGAACGCGCATGAAACAGGTTGAACATCTTGGCCTGGCAAGCTTCAAACGATATGCCATGCCCTGTTCAGCCTGGAGCCCGCCATGCCCTACCAGCCCTGTTCCCCGCCCTCTCAAAGCGGAGCCGCGCGCCCATGAAAATGCCCTGCCGCGCGCCCAATGCCTCACTACAGCTCGATTACGTACGCGACACCCTGTTCGGCCCGGTGGCGCAAAGCGTGGAGTGCCAGTGCCAACTCGCCGCCCTCGACCTGCAAGGCCGCCCCGGCCTGCGCCTGCACATCTGCCCGCCCCTGCCCGACAAGGTCGACCGCGCCCACAGCGTGGCCTTCGTCTGGGACGGGCGCAGTTACCACGGAGTGGTCCGCGACCAGGGCAAGTGCGGTGATGGCGGCCTGAACCTGCTGCTGGAGCTGCTGTAAGACGATCAACGGCGATCAACCCGGCTGAACCCACCGGGCGCGTCACGTCTCCATAGCAAAAGGGCCCATGCCTGCCGAAGAACGCGGAGAACGTCAATGAACAGTCCGTTGCTCAAGCTCTTCACTCACCCCGCCGACGCCTGGCTGGAAATCCGCCGGGCCGAGGAAGACCACCCGCAGCAATATCTGCCGCGCCTGTTGGCCCTGGCACTGATCCCCGCTGTGTGCCTGTTCGTCGGCACGACCACCTTCGGCTGGAGCCTGGCGGCCGAGGAACGGGTGCGCCTGAGCATGACCAGCGCCGCCCAACTGGCGGGCTTGCTCTACGCCACAACGGTCGTCGGGGTAATGTTGATGGGCACGATGATCCGCTGGATGTCGCGCGGTTTCGATGCACAGCCCAGCCTCAACCAGTGCATCGGCTTTGCCGCCTACTGCGCAACACCATGGTTCTTTGCCGGGGTGGTCGGCCTGCTACCGATCCGCTGGCTGGCGCTGGCGGCACTGCTGGCTGCCTCGGCGTATGCCAGCGTGTTGCTGTATGGCGGATTGCAGACCTTCCTGCGGCTGAAGAAGGAACAGGCCATGCTGTTCGCGACCTGCGTGTGGGGGGTGGGGTTACTGCTGCTGGTCACCATCCTGGTGGCGATGATCCTGTTCTGGTTCAACGGCCTGATGCCGGAATATGTGCGCCCGGCCAGCGTGGGCTGACCGGGGCGCGGCAGGCGCCTCAGGCAATCGCCTTGAGTGTCGCCGGGTGGCTGGCACGCAGCGCGTGCAGCTGCCCCACCAGGTTGACCAGGTCACGGCAACTGTTGAGGCTTTGCAGGGGGACCCCGCTCAGGGTCACGCCCTCGTCAAGGCTCTGGCCCTGACCCAGGCGTATGGTCAGGTTGGCGCCATCCGTGCAGCTGACTTCGCAACGGTCGGGCAGGCAGGCCTGCTCGATCATCTGCCGCATTTCTAGCATCGAAACTCCTATCAACGACATGGTACGACCCTCTCTTTGGGATGGCCTGTTGTGTGAGTACGCCTTTGTCGGGCGAGGTGCCAATTGATATTGCGCATGCCGGGGCAGGCGCTCATGCGCCTGGGCAATGATCATGCAGGGAATCCTCTAGCACCTTAGTGGAAGATTGCCTGCGCGGGCTGGGCGTTCGAACGCAATGGCAGACTTAGCGACGAGCGGTCCCGGCAGGCCCCAGCGATGCCCAAAGATGCTGTGCCGCATAGGCTCGCCACGGTCGCCACGCCAGGGCTCGTTGCGCAAGTTGGGCATCCTCGCCTTCGAGCAGGCGCAACGCCTTGATCAGCGCCACATCGCCCAGCGGCAAGGCATCGGCCGCGCCGGCCTGGCGCAATGCCAGGTAGTGCGCACTCCAGGGGCCGATACCCTTGAGCTGGCACAGGTTGCGCAGCAGTTCATCCAGCACCTGCCCGCGGCGCAGCAACCTGGGCTCGGCGAGCAATGCATTGGCCAGCGTGCCCAGGGTGGCGGCGCGCGCTCGCGGCATGCCCATGCCATCGAATTTCGCAGCTGCCAATACCGGCAACGCCGGGAATACGTGGCTCAGGCCGGGTGCGGGCCAGCGCAAGGGCACGCCGTGGCGTTGCACCAGGCGGCCGGCCAAAGTCATGGCCCCGGCCACACTGACTTGCTGGCCCAGCACAGTGCGCATTGCCTGTTCGCAGGCGTCCCAGCCTTGTGGCACCCGCAAGCCTGGACGCTCCCGTAGCAGGCGCGCCATCAGTGGATCGCGGGACAGTTCGGCATTGATGCGCACGGGATCGGCGTCGAGGTCGAAAAATCGCCTCAGTCTGGCGGTCAGGCCGGGTAGCGCGTGGGCCGGGACGCCTTCAAGGCGGACCCGCAGGTACTGGCTGCCCGAAGGTGTGGCGTGCAAGACGGCGTGTCGGCCGGCAATTACCAGGGTGCGGCGGTAGGTGCCGTCGAGGCAGGTCTCGATGCCGGGGATGCAGCGGGCAGCGAGGAAGGCCAGGGTCGAGGGCCAGTGGTAAGGAGCACGGTAGCGCAGCCACAAGGTGTGGTGGCCGGGGGTGGGCAATGATCGGCGTACGGCGTGCAGGGGGGTGAGCTTTGGCATGGCTGCATCATGCCAGCAAAAGTAAAACCTGTACCGGCCCTATCGCCGGCAAGCCAGCTCCCACAGGTACAGCGTTGCTCTCGAGATTGTCGCTGTACCTGTGGGAGCTGGCTTGCCGGCGATAGGGCCGGACAAGCCATTCAATCAACCAGGATCAATGCGCCGCACCGTCCCGTGCATCCTGCATCTGCCCGAACCGCCCGGCATGGAAGTCGTCGAACGACTCGGCAATTTCCGCCTGGCTGTTCATCACGAACGGGCCATAGCCCACGATCGGCTCATCGATCGGTTCACCGCTTAGCAGCAGCAAGCTGGCACCTTCCAGCGCTTCGATAGCGACATCCTCGCCGCCCCGGTCAAACAGCACCAGGCTGGATGGGCCGGCTTCTCGCTCGCCGTTAATCCGCACGTTGCCGCGCAACACCACCAGCGCCGCATTGCGCCCAGCGGCGACCGGCAGTTGCAAGGCTGCACCGGCATTCAGGCGCAGGTCCCAGACATCCATCGCAGTAAAGGTCCGCGCCGGCCCCGAATGCCCACGATAGTCACCGGCAATCACTCGCAGGCTGCCGCCCTCGCCGTCCAGCGTCACCACCGGGATGTCCTTGGCCAGCAGCGTCTGGTAGCCGGCCGCTGCGCGCTTGTCCCGCGCCGGCAGGTTGACCCACAGCTGTACCATCTCCAGCGTACCGCCAGAACGGGCGAAACCTGGGGAATGGAACTCTTCGTGGATGATGCCATTGGCAGCAGTCATCCACTGCACGTCGCCAGGGCCGATCAAGCCGCCAGCGCCGGTGGAGTCACGGTGTTCCAGTTCGCCCTGGTAGACGATGGTCACGGTCTCGAAGCCGCGGTGCGGGTGCTGGCCAACGCCACGCCGCGCACTGGTCGGGGTGAAGTCATGAGGGCCGGCATAGTCCAGCAGCAGGAACGGGCTGATCTTGCTGGCCAGGTTGTCGTAGGTGAACAGGCTGCGCACCGGGAAACCATCACCTACCCAGTGGGCGTGGGGGCTGCGGTGAATACCCAGAATCGTTTTCATGAGAAGGCTCCTCTCTTGGTTGAGATAACCTTACCAGTGAGACCAATCAGGCAATAGCCGGCTAAAATGGCATGCATCGTCTCATTTAAAGGACAATCCACAGCCAGCTGCCTGAAAAAACTATCCCGCCGGTCCCTGAAGCAGGAAGGCCTGCACTTCTTCGGCACACGCCTCAGGATGCTCCTGCATGAAGCAGTGCCCACCTGCAACCTGCCTGCCGCTGACCTTAGGGTTGAGCGCCACCAGGCGATTTACCGAATGCGGTACGAAGGGGTAGGTGTGCTCGCCGTACAGCACCCGCGTGGGCGTACGGATTGCCGCCAGGCTCGCCCACATGCGCTTGGGGAACGAACTGAATATTTCCACTTCGCGGCTGGGCCGGCACTTGAGCACCACCGCTTCGCCACAGTCGCCAATGGCATGCTCCACGTAGGCCCGCAGCGCCGCATCGGTCCACCCCTTGAAGATACCCCGCCCATGCAGCGAAGCCAGGGCTGCCTCGCGGTCGGGCCAATGGCTGCGACGGCTGGCAGCCTTGCGCGCCAGGGCATGGCGCTGGTGCAAGCCGACCAGGGCTGCCATCCCCATCACACCCAGCATGCGCCGGCTGAACAGTACCGGGTCGAGCAGCACGGCACGCGTGAACAGTTGCGGTTCACTGGCCAGGATCAGGCCGGTGAGCACGCCACCGAAACTGTGCCCGACGGCAAAGCGCGGTACGTCACCATACTCGCCTCGCCCGGCGGCAAAAGTCTCCACCGCCAGCGCAGCGGTCCGGTTCCAGCCACGGAACACCCCGCCATGGTCGCTGTCACCATGGCCCTGCACATCGCTGAGCCACAGGTCGAAATGTTCGCCCAGGCGCATCAGCAATGGCTGGTAGGCCAGGCAGCAGAAGCCGTTGCCGTGCAGAAAATGCAGCAACGGCTTGCCACTGGCCGGGGTTCGCCAGCCCCGCAGGGTGAAGCCTTCGGCGCATTCGTGAGACCAGGGGATCAACTGCATCGGCTTACCGTACTCGCGGGGTCAGGAAAACGCTGATTCTACAAACAGCAGCGGGTACAGTGAAATCACCAGCAACAAGGCCATCAGGACATTGAACAGCATCAGCCAGCGCGGGTTCTGCAACAAGTTGCGCAGGGCGCTGCCGAACATCACCCACACCCCGACGCTCGGCAGGTTGACCAGGGCGAACAAGGCAGCAATGACAATGACGTTGGTCACATAGCCCTGCGCCGGCGTGTAGGTGGTGATTGCCCCGACTGCCATCACCCAGGCCTTGGGGTTGACCCACTGGAATGCCGCCGCTCCCCAGAAGCCCAGCGGTTTGCGGGCACTGGACGAAGCTGTGCCGACCGGCCCGGAGGTGGCGATCTTCCAGGCCAGGTACAGCAGGTAGGCGGCACCGGTGTAACGCAATACCGTATACAGCGCCGGCCAGGCCTTGAACACCTCGCCCAGGCCCAGGCCGACAGCCAGCACCATCACCATGAAACCGACACTGATGCCCAGGGCGTGCGGGATCGAGCGACGCACACCGAAATTCACCCCGGAGGCAAGCAGCATGGTGTTGTTGGGGCCGGGAGTGATGGAAGACACGAAGGCGAACAGCACGAAGGCGGTCAGCAGGTCGGCAGAGGCAAGCATGGCAGGCAATCCACTTTTTTTATGGGTGCTGTCACACTAACGGAGTCGCCCTCCTCTGCGACCGGTACAGTTTAACGAAATTGTGTAGATACACATCGCTGTACCGCTACCATCAGATCAAGGAAGCCGTCCCATGAGCCTCACCATCCGTCCTGCCGTTCGCGACGACGCCGAGCAGATACTTGCCTTCATCACCGAGCTGGCAGAGTACGAACGCGCCCGCCACGAGGTGATCGCGAGCGTTGCCGATATCGAGCACAGCCTTTTTGGCGAGGGCAGCACCGTGCATAGCCTGATGTGCGAGCGCGATGGCCGGGCAATCGGCTTTGCCGTGTATTTCTATAGCTACTCGACCTGGCTCGGGCGCAACGGCATCTACCTGGAAGACCTGTACATAACGCCCGAGCAGCGCGGCGACGGTGCCGGGCGGCAATTGCTGCGGCACATCGCCCGCGAGGCGGTGGCGAAGAATTGCGGACGGCTGGAATGGAGCGTTCTGGACTGGAACAAGCCGGCTATCGGCTTCTATCAGAAGCTGGGGGCCGAAGCGCAGGATGAGTGGGTGCGCTACCGGCTGGACGGGGACAAGCTTGCGGCGTTTGCCCGGGGCTGACCGGGTGGATGCTCACGGCATAGACCACTACAGGCCGAACCGGCTTACATGAGGGCTTGAGTGCGCATGCCTTGAGCTTTTCAGCGCCTGGGAGATCGAGCGCCGCCCGCGCGGCGCTTCGCGGCACAAGGCCGCTCCTACATCTGTTTCCGGCCAATTACTCCTGTGCCAGGTGGGTTGCAGCCTTGGTGCTTGGCTGAAGATTGATGAGGAGCAGTCGTGCGCCCCTCGATATCGAATGGAACAAACAAGACGGACAGAGGTGAACTCACAGGAGTAATTGGCCGGAAACAGATGTAGGAGCGGCCTTGTGCCGCGAAGCGCCGCGCGGGCGGCGCTCGATCTCCCAGGCACTGCAAAACCAAAGCCCTATCATCAGGGCAATTGACGCCAGCCCCGCCCCATGGTCTCCTTATGCCTCGCGTTCAGGTGCCCCCGATGGGGGTGAAACGGGAAACCGGTGCGTCACAGGCCCTCCAGCAGGGCCGGACAAGGCCGGTGCTGCCCCCGCAACGGTAAGCGAGCGAAGCGTCTGTACCACTGTGCCTGATCCCCGGCATGGGAAGGTGACGCTTTCCAGGAGCCTGGCTCCTCCTCGCAAGCCCGGAGACCGGCCTGGCGTTCATGAACACCCCGCGGTGGGCGGGCGCTGTTGCATTCCCCTGGGCTGCCACGCTCGGGGCTGCCGCGCTTGCCCGTTGCCCACAAAAAGCAGAGGAACGCGTCATGCCCGTCACCAGCGCCAAGCAACACAGCATTACCACCCCCGTCACCCTCAGCCAGCGTGTCGTCATCGCCATCGGCGCCAGCCTGCTGGGCCTGTGCCTGGTGTACTTCGCCGGCTTTTCGCACATCGAGGCCGTGCACAACGCCGCCCACGACACCCGCCACAGCGCCGCATTCCCCTGCCACTGAGTACAACCCGATGATCACACGCATTGCCCGCACCGCGGGCTTCAGCGGGTTGCTGGCGGCCTTGCTGCTGACCTTGCTGCAGAGCTTTTGGGTCGCCCCGCTGATTCTCGAGGCAGAAACCTACGAATCCTCGGCCCCCGTCGCCGAGCACGAGCATGCCGGCGAAGTGGCAGCGCATGAACACAGCGCCGAGGCCTGGGCACCTGAAGACGGCTGGCAGCGAGTGCTGTCCACCACCGGCGGCAACCTGGTGGTCGCGGTCGGCTTCGCCCTGATTCTCACCGCCCTGTACAGCCTGCGTGAACCCAAGCGAGCCGGCACCGGCGCACTCTGGGGCCTGGCCGGCTTCGCCGTGTTCTGCCTGGCCCCGACCCTGGGCCTGCCGCCGGAACTGCCAGGTACTGCCGCAGCCGACCTGGGGCAACGCCAGGCCTGGTGGATCGGCACCGCCAGTGCCACCGCGCTGGGCCTGGCCCTGTTGGTGTTCGCTCGCCACTGGTTGCTGAAGGCGCTGGGCGCTGTGCTGCTGGTCATTCCCCATGTGATCGGTGCGCCGCAACCCGAGGTGCACGAGAGCCTGGCCCCCGCCGCCTTGGAAACCCAGTTCAAAGTGGCCTCCTGGCTGACCAACGCCGCATTCTGGCTGGCCCTGGGCCTGATCAGCGCCTGGCTGTTCCGGCGCTCCAGCCAGGCCTGATGCCTGCCTTCTACGCCGGCTTCGGCTGTCGTCGGGGTTGCCCGGCGGATACGCTGGAAATCTTGCTGCGCCAGGCCCTGGCCACCCAGGGCCTGGCGTTGGCCGACCTGCAAGGCATCGCCAGCATCAGCCTGAAGGCCGACGAGCCCGGCTTGCAGCAACTGTCCGAACGCCTCGGCCTGCCTTTGGTGTTGTACGATACCGCGCAGTTGCAACCCTACGAACTCCAGCTCAGCCACCGCTCCGCCGCTGCCCATGCCCACTGTGGCTGCTGGGGCGTGGCGGAGAGTGCGGCACTGGCCCTAGCCAGCCAGCGGCTCGGCACGGCCAGGTTGCTGCTGACGCGCCAGGTACTGGGCCCGGCTACTCTCGCCCTGGCCTGTTGAACGTTTCACCCCTCTTTCCTGCAAGGACTTACCATGACGGTCTACTTCATCGGCGCCGGCCCCGGCGACCCGGAACTGATCACGGTCAAGGGCCAACGGCTGATCCGCCAGTGCCCGGTGATCATCTATGCCGGCTCGCTGGTGCCGGCCGCCGTGCTCGAGGGCCACCAGGCCGAGACCGTGATCAACAGTGCCGAACTGCATTTGGAACAGATCATCGCCGCCATGCGCAGTGCGCATGAGCAAGGCCAGGATGTGGCTCGGGTACACAGTGGCGACCCCAGCCTGTACGGCGCCATCGGCGAGCAGATCCGCCATCTGCAAACGCTGGGCATCGATTACCAGATCATCCCCGGGGTCACCGCTACAGCGGCCAGCGCCGCCCTGCTCGGCTGCGAACTGACCCTGCCCCAGGTAGCGCAGACCGTTATCCTCACCCGCTATGGTGACAGCTCGCCGATGCCGCCCGGCGAGCAGCTGGGCGAGCTGGCGCGCCATGGCAGCACCCTGGCGATTCACCTGGGGGTCAAGCACCTGTCGCGTATCGTCGAAGAACTGCTGCCGCACTACGGCACGCACTGCCCGGTGGCGGTGGTGCATCGTGCCACCTGGCCGGACCAGGACTGGGTGCGCGGTACCCTCGGCGATATCGTGGAACGCGTCGCGGCCAAGGATTTCCGGCGCACGGCGCTGATCCTTGTGGGCCACGTGCTGGGCGACACACCGTTTGCTGAATCGGCCTTGTATCGCGCCGGGCACGCCCACCTGTATCGCCCTGGCGACTGAGCATTGCCAGGTTCGCCGCAGGCGTAGCAGACTCCGGTTTCCCGCCTGCAAACAGGAGTCATGCCCATGCTGGACCTACGCCCAAACTGCGAGTGCTGCGATACCGATCTGCCGGGTGACAGCCCCGATGCGCTGATCTGCTCCTTCGAATGCACCTTCTGCCGCACCTGCGCCGAAACCCGTTTCCAGGGCCGCTGCCCGAACTGCACCGGCCAGCTGGTGGCACGCCCGACACGGGTCGGCCAGGCACTGGCCAACAACCCCGCCTCAACCCAGCGCGTGAGCAAATCACACTCCGCCTGCGCATGACGACTACAAAAACAGGCATCGCCGCTTTGCCAGGGTGATGTCTTTCCCACTTTTTGTAGGACTTTTCAACAACAAGCACGTGGACTTTCAACACTTCTATACTCGGCATTACCAAATTTCGGGAATGGTCGTATCGTGCAGCGCTTCCGATAACCCCACTTGCAGACGTATTCCTGAGTGATCCAGGAAGCGGACCACATCCTGACAGGAGTTTTCTTCATGACTACCGTGCTGATCGTCGACGACCACCCCATCGTCCGGCTGTCCTTGCGCATGTTGCTCGAACGCGAGCGCTTCCGTGTTGTCGGCGAGGTCGGCAATGGCAGCGAGGTGGCGCAGGTGGCCCGCGACCTGCGACCGGATGTGGTAATTCTCGACATCGGCCTGCCCGGCCTGGATGGCATGGAAGTGATAAAGCGCCTGCAATGCCTGGAGCCGGCGCCCAAGATCATGGTGCTGACCGGCCAGGCCACCGACCTGTATGTGCGGCGCTGCCTGGATGCTGGCATCGGCGCTTTTGTCACCAAGGAAGAAGACCACGAGGCGTTGCTGTTTGCCCTGAAAGCGCTGGTCAAGGGCTACTCGACCTTCCCGCAGATGTCGGTCAACAGCAACTCGCTGGAAAGCGAGCCAGTGCGCCTGTCCAGCCTGTCCAACCGGGAAATGGAGGTGCTGCGGCGCCTGGCGCGCGGCGAGAACAACAAGAATATCGGCACCTGCATGAACCTCAGCGCCAAGACCATAAGCACCTACCGGGGCCGCATCATGGAAAAGCTCAAGACCGAATCACTGGTTGAAATGGTCGACCTGGCCAAGCGCAACAGCGTCTACTGAGCGCTCGATGACAATGAAGCGCCTGCTGGCAAGCGCCCTACTGGTCATCGGCCTGGCCGGTTCCGGCGCGCTGCTGGCAAACAGCGAACCTCGCCAGTTGCTGGCACGCTCGGTCAGCGCCGCGTCCCCGCTTGCGCTGTCCAGCGAAGAGCGGCATTGGCTACAGCAACGCCAGCACCTGGTACTTGGCAGTTCGCGCCCCGACTACCCACCGCTGGAGATCAATGTCAGCCTGCACGACTACGAAGGCCTCAGCGCCGATTACGCTGGCATCATCGCAGAACAGCTGGGTACAACCATCGAAGTACGACGCTTCGACAGCCGCCACGAAGCCATCGCTGCGCTGCGCGACGGCCGTATCGACCTGCTGGGCAGCTCCAACGCCTTCGAGGCAGCGGATGCCCAGCTCAGCCTCAGTTCAAGCTACGCCGACGATCTGCCAGTCATCGTCACACGCGAGGGGCGCAGCCTGAAGAACACCCCCGACCTCGCCGGCCTGCGCCTGGCCATGGTCGATCATTACCTGCCGGCCAGCAGCGTCCGCCGCCTGTACCCCAAGGCGCAATTGAGCCTGTATCGCTCCACCCTGGCCGGGTTGGCCGCCGTCGAACTGGGCGAGGCCGACGCCTACCTGGGCGATGCCATCAGTACCGACTTCGCGATTGGCAAGAGTTACCAGGGCACACTGAAGATCGACCACTTCTGTCAGGTTGCCCCTGGCGCGTTTGCCTTTGCCATGGCCAGTGACAACCCGCGCCTGCAACAGTTGGTCAACAAGGCGCTGGCGCGTATCAGCGAAAGCGAACGCCTGAATATCCTGCGCCGCTGGAGCAGTGGCAACACCAGCCTGCTGCTGCAGCGCCACCTCACCGCCCTGACCGCCGAAGAAGAAGCCTGGATAGCTGCCAACCCCAACGTCAGCGTGCTGGTCAACACTTCGCTGGCGCCACTGACCTTCAACGACACCAAGCATCGCCCCAGCGGCATCACCCTCGAGCTGCTCAAGCAGATCTCGCTGCGCACGGGGCTGCATTTCAAGCCGGTCGAAAGCCCGTCGGCGCAAGCAATGATCGAGCGCCTGGCGCGCGGGGATGCGCAGATGATCGGCGCATTGGGTTACAGCACAGACCGTTCGAAACAACTGCGTTATACCCGTCCCTACCTGGTCAGCCCACGGGTGCTGGTCACCCGTGGCGACAATGCATTACCGCCGCAGGCCATGGCGCTGGATGGCATGCGCATCGCCCTGGTACGCGGTTCGCCGCAACGGGCCGTGCTGCAACAACGCTATCCGCAGGCCAGGATGGTCGAGGTGGACAACCCGCTCGGCCTGATGGAGGCCGTGGCCAACGGTGCCGCCGACGTCGCCCTGAGCAGCCATATCAATGCCGCCTACTACATCAGCCATGTGTTCAAGGACCGCCTGCGCATTGCCAGCGTGCTCGACGATGACCCGGCCATCGCCGCCTTCGCCGTGGCCGCGGACCAGCCACAGCTGCAGGCAATCCTCGACAAGGCGCTGCTGAGCATTCCACCCGAAGAGCTGGACCAGCTGATCAACCGCTGGCGCACCACCACCCTGGTCAGTGACAGCCCTTGGCGCGACTACCGCACGCTGGCCTTGCAAGTGCTGGTGCTGTCGGCCTTGCTGCTGGCCGGGGTGGTGTTCTGGAACAGCTACCTGCGCAAGCTGATCAACCAGCGCACCGAGGCCCAGCATGCCCTGCAAGCGCAACTGGCGCTTAGCCGCGGCCTGCTTGAACAGCTGCGCCAGGCCAAGGACGACGCCGAACAGGCCAGCCAGACCAAAAGCACCTTCCTGGCCACCATGAGCCATGAAATCCGTACCCCGATGAATGCCGTGATCGGCCTGCTGGAGTTGGCCCTGGAAGACAGCCGAGGCGGCCGCTGCGACACCCAGACCCTGCAGACCGCCCACGATTCGGCCATTGGCCTGCTTGAGCTGATCGGCGATATTCTCGACATTTCCCGTATCGAATCCGGGCATGTCACCCTGCAGCCAGTGCCCACCAACCTGGTAGAACTGGTACGCGCCACCGTGCGGGTGTTCGAAGGCAATGCAAGGGCCAAAGGCCTGCACCTGCACAGCGAACTGCCCGCTGCGCCGGTGTGGGTGCTGGCTGATCCACTGCGCCTCAAGCAGGTCTTGTCCAACCTTATCAGCAACGCCATCAAGTTCACCGACAGCGGTGAAGTCCAGGCCAGCCTGCTACTGCCCCCGCCCACCGACACTGACAGCCTGGCAGTAGAGCTGAGTGTGCGAGACACCGGCATCGGCATCAGCCCTGCCGACCAGGCCCGGCTGTTCAATACCTTCGTCCAGGCCGACGGCCCCCGGGCACGCCAGGGCGCCGGCCTGGGACTGGTCATCAGCCGCACGCTGGCCGAGTTGATGGGCGGTACCTTGAACTTGCAGAGCGTCGAAGGCCTTGGCACCAAGGTGCAGGTCAGCCTGCAGTTGCCCGCCTGCGCTGCACCGGTGCAGGCCGACCAACACGACCCTGTGCTGGAAACAAGCAGCGGCCCTTTGAACATACTGGTGGTCGACGACTACCCCGCCAACCTGCTGCTGCTGGAGCGGCAACTGCATACCCTGGGGCATCGGGTCACGCTGGCGGAAAACGGGGAAATCGCGCTGGCACGCTGGCAGGCTGCGCGCTTCGACCTGGTAATCACCGACTGCAGCATGCCGGTCATGGACGGCCACGAACTGACCCGCCGTATCCGCAGCCTCGAGGGCGAACGCGGCCTGGCGGCATGCCGCATTCTCGGCGTCACCGCCAACGCCCAGGCCGAGGAGCGTGCCCGCTGCCTGGCCAGCGGCATGGACGAATGCCTGTTCAAACCCATCGGCCTGCGTACGCTCAAGACCCACCTGCCCCACGCCCACCCCCGGCAGCAGCCGACAGCACGGCGCGCCAGCGGGTTCAACCTTGGCGAACTGCGCCACCTGACCCAGGACGACGAACAACTGACGCGGAACTTGCTGCAGCAGTTGTCACAAAGCGTCAGCGAAGACCTGGCCACCTTGCGGGCGTTGCCAGCAGACGCCCCCGGCGAAACTTTGCGCGCCTTGGCTCACCGGATCAAAGGTGGGGCGAAGATGCTCAAGGTACGCACGCTGGTCAAGGATTGCGAAGCCATCGAGCAGGCCCACGACCAAGGCCTGCCGACGATTGACCTTCGCCTGCAATTACAGGCCAGCCTGGAGACCCTGCTGGACGAGCTGGGCGATGTGCTCAGTGCAATTGCAGCGTCGAACTGATCTGGCTGATAGCGTTTACCACGTGCCGTGAACCCTGCTGGATTTCCATGATCACCGTACCGGCTTCGTTGGCCAGCGCCACACCATGGCCGGTACGCTTCAGGCTCGACTGCATGCTGGCCACGGCCAACAGCGACAGGTCGTGGTTCTGCCGCACCACGTCGACGATTTCCAGGGTAGCCTTGCTGGTGCGCGCCGCCAGGCTGCGCACCTCGTCGGCTACCACGGCAAAACCGCGCCCGTGCTCGCCGGCGCGGGCCGCCTCGATGGCTGCGTTCAAAGCCAACAAGTTGGTCTGGTCGGCAATGCCACGGATGGTCAGCACTATCTGCCCGATCACATCCGACTGCTTGCTCACCGCATCGATACTGCGTGCCGCGTCGTTGAGTTCATGGGAAATCTGCTCGATCACCTGTACCGCCTGCTGTACTACCTCGGTGCCCTTGCGCGCGCAGGCATCGGTCTGTACCGAACTGGCATGGGCAGCATCGGCCGCACTTTGCTGAGTGCTGACCTGGCGGGTGATGTCGCTGGCGAACTTCACCACCTTGTACAAGCGGCCCTTGCTGTCGAAAATCGGGTTGTAGGAGGCCTCCAGGTAGACCGTCTGGCCATGTTTGTCGACACGCTCGAAACGGTGCGAGTGGTACTCGCCGCGGTTGAGCGATGCCCAGAACTCGCGGTACTCGGCCGATTCGCGCTCGTGCGCCAGGCAGAACAGCCCGTGATGGCGACCGACCACCTCGTCCAGGCGATAGCCCATGGTGTCGAGGAAGTTCTGGTTGGCTTTGATCACCCGGCCTTGCGGGGTGAATTCGATTACCGCCATGGAGCGGCTGATGGCCTTGAGCAGGCTTTCGCTCTCGTGCTCCTCCATCACTCGCTGGCTGATGTCGGATGCCACCTTGATAACGCTGGTGACCTGGCGCTGCTCGTCCAGTACCGGCATGTAGCTGGCTTCCAGCCAGACTTCGCGTCCGGCCTTGTCGATGCGCTCGAAGGTACCGCTGATGGCCTTGCCCTGCCCCAGTTCACGCCACAGTTGCTGGTATTCGGCGCTTTTCGCGTAGCCAGGGTCGCAGAACAGCCGATGATGCTTGCCGCGCAACTCCTCGGCGCTGTAGCCCATGGCTTGGCAGAAGCGCTCATTGGCATCGAGGATCGTGCCGTCGGGGGTGAACTCGATCATTGCCATGGAGCGGCTGATCGCCGCCAGCTTGGCCTGCAAGCTGGCCAATGCCTGATGACTGCGCTGGATTTCGACCAGATCGGACTTGCGGTGGAAATCGAACATGACGCCGGGCTCCTGTATGCGCGGTGTCCTGAGCATAGATCGCCTGGCGTAGGTCGTGGCTTTTGTGGCGCCTGTGAGATCGAGCGCCGCCCGCGCGGAGCTTCGCAGCACAAGGCTGCTCCTACATCTGTTTCGGGCCAATTATTCCTGTGAGGTTTGTGCGCGAACGCTCTGGCACAGGCGTTACTGGCCTGAAACAGATGTAGGAGCAGCCTTGTGCTGCGAAGCGCCGCGCGGGCGGCGCTCGGTCTCGAACCCACCACACCACTCAAGACAAACTCAGGAACTCTCCCGCACCATCAACTCGAAGCCCAGGTCCTGCTGCGCATTCGGCACCCGCTTGCCATCGAGCAGCGCCAGCAGCGCCTGCGCAGCACCGCGCCCCACGGCGGCGCGAGGCGTGCGAATCGAGGTCAGCCGCGGCACCATGTGCGCCGAAGCCGGCAGGTCGTTGAAACCGACCATCGCCACCTGCCGCGGCACCTCCACCCCTTGGCGCAATGCCTGCAGCACCGCGCCCTGGGCCAGGTCGTCGTTGCAGAAGAAGATACCGTCGACATCCGGCGCCTGCTGGAGCAACTGGCTGAACAACGCGCTGCCCAGGGCAATGGAAGAAGGCTCCGGCGTCAGCACTTCCAACTCGGCCGCCTGCAAGCCGGCCTCGGCCAACGCCTGGCGGAACCCTTCGGCACGCTGCATCACTCGTGGATCCAGCTGTGCGGCAATGAACCCCAGGCGCTTGCGCCCGCGCTCGATCAGGTGGCGGGCGGCGGCGCGCCCGGCTTGCTGCTGCGAGAAGCCGACGGACAATGCACCAGCTTCGCCATTCAGTTCCATCATGTGCACACAAGGTACGCCACTGGCCGCCAGCATCTGCCGCGATGCCTCGCTGCGCTCGAAACCGGTCAGCAGCATGCCGCAGGGCTGATAGGCCAGGTAGTTGCGGATGAGGTTCTCCTCTTCGGCAAGATCGTAGTGATAGTTGCCGATCAGCACCTCGAGCCCGCGCGGGCGCATGACCTCATGAATGGCTTCCAGCGTGTCGATGAACAGCTGGTTGGACAGCGACGGGATCAACACCACCACTGACTGGCTGCGCGCCGATGCCAGGGCACGGGCCGCCGGGTTGGCGACATAACCGAGGCTCGCCGCGGCAGCAACGACCTTTTCCACCAGCTCCGGCGCAACCGTGCTGACCCCGCGCAGGGCGCGCGACGCGGTAATCGGGGAAACCCCGGAAAGCCTGGCAACTTCTGCCAGGGTGGGACGACCTGTGGTACGGGAGCCGGTGCGGGACATGGATGTTGTAATTTTACTACTTGCAAGGAAAGGGAACGGCCACTAAGGTAGCGCTGTCTCAGGACGCAGGCAATGTAATCTTTGGTAGCGGCCAACGCGCGCCCGCCGCCAAGCGTCCATACTGCGTAGGGACAAGACCAATAACACCGGGGAGGTGGCTGTTCGTCGACAATGAGACAGCGCTATCTCACCCGCAGGAGGTACTGATGAATTCTCCCCTGTCCGCCATCGTGGTGATGGGCGTGGCCGGTTGCGGCAAAAGCTGCATCGGCGCTGCCATCGCTGCCAGAAGCGGCGGCCGCCTGATCGAAGGTGACGCTTTCCACCCTGCCGAAAACATCCGCAAGATGAGCGCTGGCATCCCCCTGGACGACAGCGACCGTGCCGGTTGGCTGGTGCGTCTTGGTCAGGAGCTGCAAGCCACGACCCAGGCCGGGGAACGTCCGATCCTGACCTGTTCGGCCCTCAAGCGCCGCTATCGCGACTCCCTGCGCGACGCCATGCCCGGGCTGGTGTTCGTGTTCCTCGAGCTGTCACCCGCCGAGGCGGAGAAACGCGTGCTGGCCCGCCCCGGGCATTTCATGCCGGCGAGCCTCATCGATAGCCAATTCGCTGCCCTGGAGCCGCCACACGGCGAACCCCTGACCCTTGCGCTCGACGCCACCCAGCCCATCGAAGCGCTTGCCGAAGCGGTCGACAGCTGGCTAAAGGGCCGCAGTGAGCCGGGCCTGGCACAAACCGCCTGACCCTGGCGGTTTTCCCGGCTCACCCAAGACAGCGCTACCCTGCCCCTCAAGCGCAAGCAAATTTGCAAAAAAGCTACGCCAAAACAACGATAAGACCGAGGCCTTCAAACCATGTTCGGACTGGCTACTGATACCTTCCTGCTGCTCGACGCGCTGGTTACCATCGTCGGGCTGATCCTGCTGATCACCCACTTCAAAGTCCATCCCTTCGTCGCACTGACCATCGCGGCCGGCTTCCTTGGCCTCACCTCCGGCATGCCTGTGGCCAAGGTCATGAAATCGTTCCAGGACGGTTTTGGCGGTGTTCTGGGCTTCGTCGGCATCGTGCTCGCCCTGGGCACCATGCTTGGCAAGCTGATGGCCGACTCCGGGGGGGCCGATCAGATCGCGCAAACCCTCATCCGCGCCTTCGGCAAGAAGAACGTGCACTGGGCGATGATGTTCGCCGCCTTCCTGGTGGGTATCCCGCTGTTCTTCGAGATCGGCTTCGTGCTGCTGATCCCGCTGGTGTTCATCGTTGCCCGGCGCTCCGGTGTATCGCTGATCAAGATCGGCATTCCGCTGCTGGCCGGCCTGTCGGTGGTGCACGGCCTGGTGCCCCCGCACCCGGGCCCGCTGCTGGCAATCGGCATCTTCCATGCCGACATCGGCAAGACCATTTTCTATGGCCTGATCGTGGCGCTGCCTACCGCCATCATCGCCGGCCCGCTGTTCGGTAATTTCATTTCCCGCTACATCCCGGGCACCCCGTCCCAGGAGCTGATGGACCAGATCGCCAAGGAGTCCGACCAGGGCAATCTGCCGAGCTTCACCATCACCCTGGTCACCGTGCTGCTGCCGGTGGTGCTGATGCTGCTGAAGACCTTCGCCGACGTGGTGCTGCCTGCCGAGCACATCGTGCGCCAGTGGATGGACCTGATCGGCCACCCCATCACCGCCCTGCTCGCTGCCCTGCTGCTGGCCTTCTATACCTTTGGCTCGGCCCGTGGCTTCAACCGCCAGCAGATCATGAAGATGCTCGACCAGAGCCTGGCACCGACTGCGGCGATCGTGCTGATCGTGGGTGCAGGTGGTGGCTTCAAGCAGATGCTGGTAGACACCGGCGTGGGCAACGTGATCGGGCAGATGGCCGTACAGGCGGAGATTTCGCCCATCATGCTGGCCTGGCTGGTAGCAGCGGTAATCCGTATCGCCACCGGTTCCGCCACGGTCGCCACCATTACCGGTGCGGGCATCGTTGCACCGGTGATCGACCTGGTGCCGGGGGTCAACCGTGAGCTGCTGGTGCTGGCCACCGGCGCTGGCTCGTTGATCTTGTCCCACGTCAACGACGCCGGCTTCTGGCTGGTGAAGCAGTACTTCAACATGACCGTGGCGGAAACCTTCAAGACCTGGAGCATGATGGAGACCATCCTGTCGATCGTCGGCATCATCTTCATCATGTTGCTGTCGCTGGTGGTGTAACCGTTGATCGGGGTAATGGCACCTTGAAGCTTCGGGTAGGGCCGAAGGGAAGTATCAGCCCTACCAGAAGCAAAGGAGCCTGCCATGCCCCGCTCAAGCATCCTGCTGATTGCCCTGCTCGCCGCGCCGTTGGCCATTGCTGCCGGCACCGGCCCCACCTACCCCGACGACCCGCACAACCCGGCGCCCAAGCCGGGCGCGGACAGCACCCTCAACCCGATCGAAAAGCCCTTGCCGCGGGACACAGACCCACGCATAAAGGGCAACGACCCGGACAGCCCGCCTGCTGAACAGAATGACAACCGGGATTTGCCAGGGATGGATGGCAGTGGCTCGGAAGGTACCGGGCGGCAGGGAGCAGCCGATAATCAGCGTTGATCAATGCCCCTGAATGCAACTGTTTTGCTCAAATTCCAAAAGTTGCCGCAATCCCTGTAGGAGCGGCCTTGTGTCGCGAAAGGGCCGCAACGCGGCCCCAGGATTGATGCGCAACAGTTGAAATTGCTGGGGCTGCTTTGCAGCCCTTTCGCGACACAAGGCCGCTCCTACAGGTACAGCGACAACCTCGAGGCAATACCGCTCCCGCAAGCCCCTTGCTCACCACTGGCGCTTGTCCGGCCTGGTCAGCCCCAGCTTCTCGATCCGGTAACGCAGCATGTCCCGCGACAGCCCGAGCATGCGCGCCGACTTGGTCACGTTCCAGTCGGTGCGGTCCAGGGTCTTGCATACCAGGTCACGTTCCATGTCCGGCAGGCTGGTGCCGGGCTCCGGTTCGTGCCGAGGCATTTCGAACACCGCAGGCGCCGCCTGCTGCACCAGCGGCTCGTCGATCAAGGTCATGCACAGGTTGAGCTGGTGCGCCTGCACCACCTCGTTCGGCGCCAGCAGCACGGTCTGCTCCAGCATGTTGCGCAGTTCGCGCACGTTGCCTGGCCAGCTGTAACCGAGCATCAGGCTTTCCGCTTCGGCGGAAAAGCGCAGGTTCGGCTTGCCATAACGCCGGCCATGATGGGCCAGGAAATGCCGCGCCAGCAGCAGCACGTCCTGCCCGCGGGCATACAGGCGCGGTACCTTCAGGGCAATGATACGCAGGCGGAAGAACAGGTCGCGGCGGAACTTGCCCTGCTGCACCATCTGCTCCAGGTTGCAGTTGGTAGCGCTGATCACCCGCAGGTCGACCTTGCGCTCCTTCACCGCGCCGATCCGGCGGATACTGCGGTCTTCCAGCAACTTCAGCAGCTTGGCCTGGAGCACCAGGTCCATCTCGCCAATCTCGTCGAGGAACAAGGTGCCCCCATCGGCAGCCTCCACCAGGCCCACCCTGCGCTCCTTGGCATCGGTAAAGGCGCCCTTCTCGTGGCCAAACAGCTCGGCCTCCAGCAGGTTGGCCGGGATCGAGGCGCAGTTGAACTCGATGAACGGTCCCTTGCTGCGCGAACCATCAAAATGCAGGGCGCGGGCCACCAGCTCCTTGCCGGTACCGGTCTCGCCTTCGATCAGCACCGGTGGCAGGTCGTCGCTGGCCATGCGCCGTTCTGCATCCAGCACTTGGCGCAGGGTGTGCTTGAGGGTGAGCATCGCCGGTGATTCGCCGATCAATGCCTGCAACCCGGACTTCTGCGCCTCGCGCTCCTGGTAGAACGACAACGTTCGCTCCATGCGCTCGGCGGCCAGCGCCTTGTCCAGGGTCAGCTTGAGCTCGGCCAGCACCACGGGCTTGGTCAGGTAATGGAAGGCGCCCTCCTTCATTGCCTGCACGGCATCTTCCACGTTGCCATAGCCGGTCATCATGATCACTTTCAGGTCCGGCACCTGCGCCACCAAGGTACGCAGCAGGTCGTGCCCGCTCATGCCCGGCAGCGAGTTGTCGGTCAGCACCGCATCGGGCTGGCCCCGTTTTATCTGCTCCAGCGCCAGCTCCGCGCTGTGGCACACGGTGACCTCGAAGCCCTTGAGGCCGAGGTAGGTGCGAATATTGTCGGCGAGAATTTCATCATCCTCGACTACCAGGATGCTGTGCTCCATGGTCCCCTCCCGCTGCGATATTGAATGTGAGGCTGACGCGGGTTCCTTCCTCTTCGCGGCTGCTCAGGCTGACCGAGCCGCCAAAACGCTCCATGATGCGTTTGACCAGGGCCAGGCCTACACCCAGGCCGCCCTGCTTGGTGGTGTAGAACGGCTTGAACACCATCCGTTCCTGCTGTTGGCTCATGCCCTTGCCGGTGTCGCTAAGGACGAACTCTGCACGCTGCCCATCCTGCACATTGACCTGGGCGCACAGCATGCCACCTTCAGGCATGGCTTCCAGGGCATTGGAGAACAGGGTGTTGAGAATCTGCGTTAGCTGTAGCGGCTGGCTGGCCACCCATTGTGACCGGGGGCCTTCGTAGCAGAAGTGCACACCGTTGCGTTCGATCTGCTGGGCGAAGGCCAGGTGGGTGTCCTCGATGGCCGTCACCAGGTCCACGGCCTCGGCATCGTCACTGGTCGGGCGCAGCGACACCAGCAGGTCACGCACCCAGCGCGACATGCGGTCGACCTGGCTGATGATGTCGGTGATGTTCTTCTGCGCCGCGGGGTTGGCGATTTCCTGAGCCAGTTCGGCGCTGGAGCGAATGTTGGCCAGCGGGTTGCGCAAGCTATGCGCCACGGCCGAGGACATCTCGCCCAGGGCCACATAGGTTTCACTGGCCACCAGCCGGTCCTGCTGCAGGTGCAGCAGCTGCGCGGCGCGGCGCACGATCCAGAACAGGCCGAAGTAGACCAGCGCCCCGCCCACCAGGGTAGAAGCCCAGATCAGCACATAACCGCGCTGGATGCGCCACACCAGGTCCTGCGGCTCCTTGTAGACTTCCACCATGGCCAGCACCTGTTCGCCCTGGCTGTCGAACAGCGGGATGTAGTTCTCGATGAACAGGAAGCGCGGTTCACGCTGGAACTTCTGCTCTTCGCGGTCATCCTCGGCCTGGTGGTAGCTGGCCGATACCGTCTTGCGCGAGCGGAAGGCGCGGTCCAGGTCACCATCGGCCTCGATTCGCTTGCCGATCAGCTCCCGGTTGGTCGACCAGACAATGGTGCGGTCGCGGGCATAGACGTTGGCCAGCAAGGTGTCCGGCAGGTGCTCCACATGGTCGAGGAACTCGACCCGGGTCGATTCGGCCAGCTCCGGGTTGAACTGCAAGTGCTGCTGGTCCAGGCGCGGGTCAAGCAACTCGCCCATGGTGGTGCCCGGCGGCAACTGCGAATGACGTACTTCGGCCTGGGCCATGGCCTGGATGAACTGGGCGGTGAGCATGGCATCGCGCTCGACGCTGTCGCGCACCACGAAACGCGTCGACACATAACCCAGCCCGCCCGCCACCGAGGCGATGATCAGCAGGCTTATGACCGAAAACCAGCGCAGCAGGTTGAATTCGCGCAATGGCACGGCCACACCGTTGGCGGTAGTACTGGCCTTGTCAGGAACTTCTTTATCCAGCATCTGCATCGCGTGCTTCCCGCCCAGGGCGTCCATTCAGAAATGCATCAAGGCGACAAATAGTAGCCAATTGATAGCACTCCACCCGTGCAGCCGCAGCCGCCATTTGTCGTGTGTTGCGCTCTGCCTGTCACATTGCAAGAACCCAGCCAGCCACCATGCCGATTAAATTTATCCTTGATTATCAATAGCTTGCATACACATCTTAAATTAACTTGGAGGTCTATCCCCCACGTTTGGGGGTATTCACCCAAAAAACTTTAAATCCCTTATAAACAATGAGATACGAGCATTTATTAATGCAAGTCAGGAGCCCTTGACCAGTCGGAAACTCAGCGAAACCCGGGTGCCATGGCCTTCACTGCTGCTGAGGCGGACACTGCCCCCGAAGCGTTCCATGATGCGTTTCACCAACACCAGGCCCACGCCCAACCCACCCTGCTTGGTGGTGAAGAAAGGCCGGAAGGCCATGCGCTGCTGCTGTTCGGTCATGCCTTTGCCGTTGTCGGACAGGCGCAGGGTCAGGTTACGCCGGTCATGACGCACCACCTCGACACGCAACCGCCCACCCTGCTCCATCGACTCCAGCGCGTTGGCGATCAGGCTGCTGAAGATCTGCCGCAGTAACACCGGATGCCCCAGCACCTGCACTGCCGGTATCGGTTGCAGGTCAAGGCTCACTCCGCCGCGCGCCAGCGGCACTGCGTAGGTCTGCAGGCTTTCCTGCAATGCCAGCGGCAAATCCACCGCCACGGCCTCATCGTTGAGCGGGCGCAAGGACTGCAACATCTGGCGGATCCACTGCGACATGCGGTCGACCTGGCTGATGATGTCGTTGACGTTGCGCTGCGCCGGGCCATCGTCGAACGCCTGGGCCAACTCGGCACTGGAACGGATGCTGGCCAGCGGGTTGCGCAGGCTATGGGCCACCGCCGAGGACACCTCGCCCAGCGCCACGTAGGTTTCGTTGCTGATCAGCCGCTTCTGCTGCACCGCCAGCAGGCGCGCGGCGCGGTGCATGATGCCGTACAGGCCTACGTAGACCAGCGCGGCACCGATGGTGATCGCCAGCCAGATCAGGATCAGCCCATGCTCGATGCGCACGATCAGGTCATGGGGCTCCTTGTAGATCTCGACCATCGCCGTGACCTGCTCGCCATCGGCATCGAACAGCGGAATATAGTTTTCGATGAACAACTGCTCGGGTGGGATGACGAACTTCTGCTCGACGCGGGCCTGGTCGAAGTTGTGGTAACTGGCCGAGACTCGCATCTTGTACTCGAAAGCCTGCTCCAGGTCCTCGTCGCCTTCGATCAGCTTGCCGACCAGGGCCGGGTTGCTGGACCAGATCACCGTACGGTCCGGGGCATAGATGTTGGCCAGCAGCATGTCGGGCAGGTGCGCAATGTGGTCCAGGAACTCGCCACGCGCCCTGCGCCGGGCGTCCGGGTCGACATCGAGCAGGTTGGCGCGGTCGATGCGCGGGTCAAGCAGTTCACCCATGGTGCGCACATTAGGGATCGACACATGGCGCACTTCGGCATCGGCGATGGAGGTGATGAACTGCGCGGTGAGCAAGGCATCGCGCTCGATGCTCTCGTCGACGATGAAGCGGCTGGAAATCAACCCCAGCCCGACCGCTACCGAGAGGATGATGGCCAGGCTGACCCAGGCGTACCAGCGCAGCAGATTGAACGGCTTGCGTCGGGTGGCCAGTTCGTTACCGGCGGGTCCTTCAATAACGTCGGAACAAGGGGCGATGTCCATGGCGGACTCCACAACTGGGCACCTTCAGAAGGTTATAGCCCAGAGTTGGGGAAACAATCGGGTCAGCTTGGTGGCATCCGCCGAAGGGTATTGTTTCTGTCCTTGCCGAGGGGCGCCTGCAGATGCCGGCTCTCATAGAACAATACATGACTCATTGGTTCGGCGAGGTTCTGTAGGAGCAGCCTTGTGCTGCGAAGAGGCCGGTACTGACAAAGCCTGTCTATTGCTTGTACCGGCCTCTTCGCAGCACAAGGCTGCTCCTACAAAGGACGCGTCAGACGAGCGATATTTGTTCTCTGCGCTACAGCGCAGCCCAAAAGGGATGGGCAATCTCCCACAATGAAAGTTGCAAAGGCTACTCACCCGTCAACCCCTGCAAGCGGCGGTACTCCCGCAGTACGTTGGGCACATAGCGTCGGGTCTCGGCGAACGGCGGTACCGCACCACGGCGCAACACTGCTTCGGGGCCGGCGTTGTACGCCGCCACGGCCAGGGTGATGTCATTGTCGAACAAATTGAGCATGCGCTTGAGGTAGCGGGCCCCTCCCTGCACGTTGTCTTCCGGGTCCAGGCGGTTTTCCACGCCCATCTCGCGGGCAGTATCCGGCATCAATTGCATCAGCCCCACCGCGCCCGCTGGCGAACGCGCCTTGGGGTTGTAACCGGACTCGGCCTTGATCACCGCATGCAGCAACGCCGGGGGTACGTCGTGGGTGCGCGCCGCGGCGGCGACCAGCTTGGCGTAGGGGCGGCCGGTGATGAGCTGCGCGTTGGCCGGGCCGGCCTGGGCCTTAGGCTCGCTGATCACCGTTTCATAGAGGCGCCCGGGTCGATGGACGTTGGTCAGTATGTAGCTGCCTTTGGCGTCGATGGAAATGTACACATCGGCCTGGGCAGCACCTGCCACCAGCCAGATCAAACCGAGAATGAGTCCACGCATGTCGGTCGCCTCTTCGTGGTCTCCCCCGATGTTGGGGGATATACCCCGGAAAACCCGGGGTCGATGACCACGACGCAAGCACTGTGCCGCTTCGCGTGCCGCATGGTGCAAGGCGCCAGCGCAGGCGTGCACGGCTGTTGCATGGAGCCTGCAAAAGCTTGTCCCCATGCAGCGGAGGGCTTCACCATGCAGCGCAGATCCAACCCTCAACGTGGCTTCACCCTGCTCGAACTTTTGGTGGTGCTGGTGGTGCTCGGCCTGTTGGCCGGTATCGTCGCGCCCAAGTACTTCAGCCAGCTCGGCCGCTCCGAAGCCAAGGTGGCGCGGGCGCAGATAGAGGGGCTGAGCAAGGCCCTGGACCTGTACCGCCTGGAAGTCGGCCACTACCCCAGCAGTGAGCAGGGCCTGCAGGCCCTGGTGGTCGCCCCCAATGGCGAAGCGCGCTGGACCGGCCCGTACCTGCAGAAGGCCGTGCCGCAAGACCCGTGGGGCCGCGCATACATCTACCGGCAACCCGGCGAGAACGGCGGCGAGTACGACCTGCTGTCGATGGGCAAGGACGGCCAGCCCGGTGGCGACGGGGAAAACGCCGAAATCACCAGTTGGCAGTAGGGAGAACGGCCATGCGCTACAGCCTCAAGGCCCTGGGCAGGCAGGGTGTGGTGCAGTTGCAGATCGACGCCGAGGACGCCGACCAGGCCCGCCGCCAGGTCGAGGACCAGGGCTTGCGCGTGCTCAGCCTGCGTGGCCACGGCAGCGCCTTGCGCGGCATGGCCTGGCGCCGCGAAGCAAGCTTTGACCTGGTGCTGTTCAGCCAGGAACTTTCGACCCTGCTCAACGCCGGCCTGCCGCTGATCGACGCGCTGGAAAGCCTGGCGGAAAAGGCCCCCGCAGCCGCAGCGCGCAAAGTGCTCGCCGAACTGGTCCGCCAACTGTACGAAGGCCGCTCGCTGTCCCAGGCCCTGGGCCAACAGCCACGGGTGTTCCCGCCGTTATACGTGGCGCTGGTGCAGTCCAGCGAGCGTACCGGCGCGCTCGGCGACGCCCTCGCCCGCTACATAAGCTACCGCCAGCGCCTGGACCTGGTCCGGCAGAAGCTGGTGGGTGCCTCGGTCTACCCGATGCTGCTATTGCTGGTGGGCGGTGGCGTGGTGCTGTTCCTGCTTGGCTACGTGGTGCCGCGTTTCAGCCAGGTGTTCGAGGGCATGGGCACCGAGTTGCCCTGGCTGTCTCGGCTGCTGATGCAGATCGGGCTGTTCCTGCATGCCCAGCAACTACCGCTGGCATTGGGCGCCCTCGGTGCGGCCACTGCGCTGTGGCTGCTGCGCCGCCAGCCATGGGTACGGCGCTGGGCAGCCTGCCAGCTGCGGCGCCTGCCGGCACTTCACCAACGCCTGATGATGTACGAACTGGCGCGCTTCTATCGCTCGTTGGGAATCCTGCTGCAAGGCGGTATCCCCATCCTCACCGCCATGGGCATGGCCCGCGGCCTGCTCGGCAGCGCGGCGGCCGAGGGCCTGGAGCACGCCAGCCAGCGGGTCGCCGAAGGGTTGCCGCTGTCCGATGCACTGGAGGCCGGGCAACTGGTGACGCCGGTATCGTTGCGCCTGCTGCGCGCCGGCGAGCAGTCCGGCAACCTGGGCGAGATGCTGGAGCGCTGCGCCGACTTCCATGACCAGGAAATCGGCCGCTGGGTGGAATGGTTCGTCAAGCTGTTCGAACCGCTGCTGATGACCTTCATCGGCCTGCTGATCGGCCTGATCGTGATCCTGATGTACATGCCGATCTTCGAACTGGCCTCGAGCATTCACTGAAATCTCAGGCCCAGGATGAAAGCCCACGACCGAGCTGGCCATGTCTGCAATCGATGAATGATCTGCTCATATCATTCATCGTGATAATAACCTTCGTCCCGTTCGATTCGTGCCTCACGCGCAAGACACTCACACTCCGCCCACTACTAATACATTGGCGGAGTTCTCCATGGAACAATCATTCAAACCCTTGCGCTTCCCCCTCGCTGCCCTGGCAGTGGTGGTGATCAGCGCTTGTGGCCGAACCCCAGACGCAGTGCAGGCTCCCACCGCGCCGAAGGTCAGCGTGGCCAAGGTGATCGAGCAACCGATCAATGAATGGGACGAGTTCACCGGCCGCCTCGAAGCCCCGGAAACCGTCGAGGTACGCCCACGGGTGTCCGGCCAGATCGACCTGGTGGCCTTCACCGAAGGCGCCCAGGTCAAGAAAGGCGACCTGCTGTTCCAGATCGACCCACGCCCGTTCCAGGCAGAGGTCCGCCGCCTCGAAGCCCAACTGCAGCAGGCCAAGGCCACCGCCATTCGCAGCGCCAACGAAGCCCGCCGTGGCGAACGCCTGCGTGACAGCAACGCCATTTCCGCAGAACTGGCCGAATCGCGTAGCAGCGCCGCCGCCGAAGCCCGCGCCGGGGTCGACGCGATCCAGGCCCAGCTCGACCTGGCACGCCTGAACCTCAGCTTCACCCGTGTCACCGCGCCCATCAGCGGCCGTGTCAGCCGCGCCCAGTTCACCGCCGGCAACATCGTCACCGCCGATGTCACCCCGCTGACCAGCGTGGTCTCCACCGACAAGGTCTACGCCTACTTCGACGCCGACGAGCGCGTGTACCTCAAGTACACCCAGCTGGCCCGCGAAGGCCAGCGCGGCCAGAGCACCCCGGTGTACCTGGGCCTGACCAACGAAACCGGCAACCCGCACCTGGGCCAGATGAACTTCGTCGACAACCAGGTCAACCCGCGCACCGGCACCATCCGTGGCCGTGCGGTGTTCGACAACAGCGACGGCCAGTTCACCCCAGGCCTGTATGCACGCCTGAAGCTGGTGGGCAGCGCCCAGTACCAGGCCGTGCTGATCAACGACGAAGCCGTGGGCACCGACCTTGGCAAGAAGTTCGTGCTGGTCATGGACAAGGACAACAAGGCCGCCTACCGCGCCGTGGAGCTGGGGCCGAAGCTGGAAGGCCTGCGCATCGTGCGCAGCGGCCTGGGCAAGGACGACCGCATCGTGGTCAAGGGCCTGCAGCGTGTGCGCCCTGGCTCACCGGTCACCCCGGAAGAGACACCGATGGCCAGCGAACAGACCCTCGCCGCCCTCGCCCAGCAGCGCCAGGCCCTGGAGGCCAGCAACCCGGCGCCGAAGGTGGCGGGCAACAACGTGAAAGTCGCCAGCGCCCAGGCGCCACGCGGTTAAGGGACCACACCGATGAACTTCTCGAAATTCTTCATTACCCGGCCAATCTTCGCCGCGGTGCTGTCGCTGGTGCTGCTGATCGCGGGTTCGATCTCGCTGTTCCAGCTGCCGATCAGCGAATACCCCGAAGTGGTGCCGCCCACCGTGGTGGTGCGCGCCAACTTCCCAGGCGCCAACCCCAAGGTCATCGGCGAAACCGTCGCCGCGCCACTGGAGCAGGCGATTACCGGCGTGGAGAACATGCTGTACATGTCTTCCCAGTCCACCGCTGACGGCAAGCTGACGCTGACCATCACCTTCGCTCTGGGCACCGACCTGGACAACGCCCAGGTGCAGGTGCAGAACCGCGTCACCCGTACCCAGCCCAAGCTGCCCGAGGAAGTGACCCGCATTGGTATCACGGTCGACAAGGCCTCGCCCGACCTGACCATGGTCGTGCACCTGACCTCGCCGGACAACCGCTACGACATGCTCTACCTGTCCAACTACGCCATCCTCAACATCAAGGACGAGCTGGCGCGCCTGGGCGGCGTGGGCGATGTGCAGCTGTTCGGCATGGGCGACTACTCGCTGCGCGTGTGGCTGGACCCGAACAAGACCGCTTCGCGCAACCTCACCGCCAGTGATGTGGTGGCTGCAATCCGCGAGCAGAACCGCCAGGTGGCCGCCGGCCAGCTGGGCGCCCCACCCGCCCCCGGTTCGACCAGCTTCCAGCTGTCGATCAACACCCAGGGTCGCCTGGTCAATGAGGAAGAGTTCGAGAACATCATCATCCGCGCCGGTGCCGATGGCGAAATCACCCGCCTGAAGGACATCGCCCGGGTCGAACTCGGCTCCAGCCAGTACGCCCTGCGTTCGCTGCTGAACAACCAGCCGGCGGTGGCCATCCCGATCTTCCAGCGCCCAGGCTCCAACGCCATCGAGATCTCCGACGAAGTGCGGGCGAAAATGGCCGAGCTGAAGAAGGACTTCCCCGAGGGCATGGACTACAGCATCGTCTATGACCCGACCGTGTTCGTTCGCGGCTCCATCGAGGCCGTGGTGCATACCCTGTTCGAAGCGCTGGTGCTGGTCGTACTGGTCGTCATCCTGTTCCTGCAGACCTGGCGTGCCTCGATCATCCCGCTGATGGCCGTGCCGGTATCGCTGATCGGTACCTTCGCCGTGATGCACCTGTTCGGCTTCTCGCTCAACGCGCTGTCATTGTTCGGCCTGGTCCTGGCCATCGGTATCGTGGTGGACGACGCCATCGTCGTGGTGGAAAACGTCGAGCGCAACATCGGCCTGGGCCTGAAACCGCTGGAAGCCACGCAAAAGGCCATGGGCGAAGTGACCGGCCCGATCATCGCCACCGCCCTGGTGCTGTGCGCGGTGTTCGTACCTGCTGCGTTCATTTCCGGCCTCACCGGGCAGTTCTACAAGCAGTTCGCCCTGACCATCGCGATCTCGACCGTGATCTCGGCGTTCAACTCGCTGACCCTGTCGCCGGCCCTGGCTGCCGTGCTGCTGAAGGACCACCATGCGCCCAAGGACCGTTTCTCGCGGTTCCTGGAAAAACTGTTGGGCAGCTGGCTGTTCGCCCCGTTCAACCGCTTCTTCGACCGCGCTTCCAGCCGCTACGTCGGCGGCGTGCGTCGGGTCATCCGCTCCAGCGGCATCGCCCTGTTCGTCTATGCCGGCCTTATGGGCCTGACCTACCTCGGCTTCTCGTCCACCCCGACCGGTTTCGTGCCGGCCCAGGACAAGCAGTACCTGGTGGCGTTCGCCCAGTTGCCTGACGCGGCCAGCCTCGATCGCACCGAAGCGGTGATCAAGCGCATGAGCGAAATCGCCCTGAAGCAGCCTGGCGTGGCCGACTCGGTAGCCTTCCCAGGCCTGTCGATCAACGGTTTCACCAACAGCCCGAACAGCGGCATCGTGTTCACCCCGCTCAAGCCGTTCGACGAGCGCAAGGACCCGAGCCAGTCGGCGGCGGCCATCGCGGCTGCGCTGAATGCCCAGTTCGCCGACATCCAGGACGCCTACATCGCGATCTTCCCGCCACCGCCGGTACAAGGCCTGGGCACCATCGGCGGCTTCCGTCTGCAGATCGAAGACCGTGGCAACCTGGGCTACGAGGCGCTGTACAAGGAAACCCAGAACATCATCGCCAAGAGCCACAACGTTCCGGAACTGGCGGGCCTGTTCACCAGCTACCAGGTCAACGTGCCGCAGGTCGATGCCGCCATCGACCGGGAAAAGGCCAAGACCCACGGCGTGGCGATCACCGACATCTTCGACACCCTGCAGGTCTACCTGGGCTCGCTGTACACCAACGACTTCAACCGCTTTGGCCGTACCTATCAGGTCAACGTCCAGGCCGAGCAGCAGTTCCGCCTCGATGCCGAGCAGATCGGCCAGCTGAAAGTGCGCAACAACCTCGGCGAGATGATCCCGCTGGCGACCTTCCTCAAGGTCAGCGACACCTCCGGGCCTGACCGGGTGATGCACTACAACGGTTTCATCACCGCCGAGATCAACGGCGCCGCGGCACCGGGCTACAGCTCCGGCCAGGCTGAAGCTGCCATCGAGAAGCTGCTGAAGGAGGAACTGCCCAACGGCATGACCTTCGAGTGGACCGACCTGACCTACCAGCAGATCCTTTCGGGCAATACCGCGCTGTTCGTGTTCCCGCTGTGCGTGCTGCTGGCCTTCCTGGTGCTTGCCGCCCAGTACGAAAGCTGGAGCCTGCCGCTGGCAGTGATCCTGATCGTGCCGATGACCCTGTTGTCGGCCATCACCGGGGTGATCGTGTCGGGGGGTGACAACAACATCTTCACCCAGATCGGCCTGATCGTACTGGTGGGCCTGGCGTGCAAGAACGCGATCCTGATCGTCGAGTTCGCCAAGGACGAACAGGCCAAGGGGCTCGACCCGCTGGCTGCGGTACTGGAAGCCTGCCGCCTGCGCCTGCGGCCGATCCTGATGACCTCGATCGCCTTCATCATGGGTGTGGTTCCACTGGTGTTCAGCTCCGGTGCAGGTTCTGAAATGCGCCATGCCATGGGTGTGGCGGTGTTCTCGGGAATGATCGGGGTTACCGTGTTCGGCCTGTTCCTGACCCCGGTGTTCTTCTTCCTGATTCGCCGTTTCGTCGAGCGTCGCCAGGCCCGCAAGGCCGAACGCGCCCAATCGCTGGAGAGCCATGCATGAACCTGCTCAAACCCTTGACCCCGAGCTTGCTGGCGCTCGCCCTGGCGGCCTGTGCAGTAGGCCCGGACTACCAGGCACCGGCCACCGAGCCCGCGCAGCTGGCCAGCGACATACAGGCCAAGGCCTACGACCGTAGCCGTTTCGAAAGCCTGTGGTGGAAGCAGTTCGACGACCCGGTGCTGAACCAGCTGGTGCAGGCTTCGCTGGATGGCAACCGTGACCTGCGCGTGGCCTTCGCCCGCCTGAAGTCGGCCCGTTCGATCCGTGAAGACGCGGAAAACGATCAGTTTCCGGTGGTCACCAGCCGCGCCAGCAGCGACATCGGCAAGGGCCAGATCCCCGGCCAGACCACGCAGCGGGTAAACAGTGAGCGCTACGACCTGGGCCTGGACATGGCCTGGGAGCTTGACCTGTTCGGCCGCATCCAGCGCCAGATCGAAGCCAGCGAAGCCCAGGAAGCAGTAGCCGCGGCCGACCTGCAGCAGCTGCAGGTCAGCCTGATCGCCGAACTGGTGGATGCTTACGGCCAGCTGCGTGGCGCGCAGTTGCGCGAGAAGATCGCCCTGGCCAACCTCAAGACCCAGCAGGAATCGCGGGCCATCACCGAAACCCTGCGCGATGCCGGCGTGGGCAACGACCTTGATGTGGTGCGGGCCGACGCGCGCCTGGCCGGGGTCGAAGCCACCGTGCCGCAACTGCAGGCGGAACAGGCACGGGCCCGGCATCGCATCGCCACCCTGCTCGGTCAGCGCCCCGAGGCGCTCAGCGTCGACCTGTCGCCCAAGGCCCTGCCGGCCATCGCCAAGGCGCTACCGGTGGGTGACCCGGGAGAACTGCTGCGCCGCCGCCCGGACATCCGCAGCGCCGAACGCCAGCTGGCGGCTGCCACCGCCAACGTTGGCGTGGCCACGGCCGATTTGTTCCCACGCGTCAGCCTCAGTGGCTTCCTCGGCTTTACTGCTGCACGTGGTTCGCAGATAGGCTCCTCGGCAGCCAATGCCTGGGCGCTGGGCCCGAGCATAACGTGGGCCGCCTTCGACCTGGGCAGCGTGCGCGCCCGACTGCGCGGTGCCAAGGCCGATGCCGAAGGGGCACTGGCCAACTATGAACAGCAGGTGTTGCTGGCCCTGGAAGAATCGGCCAACGCCTTCAGCGACTACGACAAGACCCAGCAGCGGCTGCTGTCGCTGATGCGCCAGAGCGACGCCAGCCGCAAGGCGGCGGAACTGGCCTCGATTCGTTATCGCGAGGGTACGGTGGACTACCTGGTGCTGCTCGATGCCGAGCGTGAGCGGCTGAGCGCTGAAGATGCGCAGGCCCAGGGTGAAGTCGAGCTGTACCGGGGCATCGTCTCCATCTACAAGGCCCTGGGCGGCGGTTGGCAACCGGAGACCGTAGCCAGCGCGCGCTGATACACCCGTTTCAACGACTCCTTTGGTTGGCCCCTCCCCCAACCGTTTGCCCCGCAGGCCTTGGTCCGCGGGGCTTTTTTATGTTTTTGGAAGTGTGTTTCGGGGTGGGTGTTCGCCACAACATTTTCATTGCCTGTGAGACCGAGCGCCGCCCGCGCGGCGCTTCGCGGGACAAGCCCGCTCCCACATTTGTTTCGGGCCAGTCATTCCTGTGAGGTCACCTCTGTCCGCCTTGTTTGTTCCATTCGATATCAAAAGTTGCTCTGCTGCTTTTCATTCATCTGCAGTCATGCACCAAGGCTGCAACCCACCTGGCACAGGAATAATTGGCCCGAAACAAATGTGGGAGCGGGCTTGTCCCGCGAAGCGCCGCGCGGGCGGCGCTCGATTTATGCCCCACCGCAGAACCCGAGGCAGGCACCACGCAACCCTCACTCGGTTGCATTTACCCCCCGGCTAGCCCAAGCTCTGCCCTTCCCGTCGCCCCGGATCGTCCGATGCCCAGACGCAACCGCTACCTGATCGCCCTGCTGCTGTTGATCCTGGTATCGGCCCTGTTCGGCTACCTGTGGCGCGACGCTCCGCCAGCCCCGCCTACCCTGCCTGCGCACAGCTACGCCAAGGCCCTGCGCCAGGCCCATGAGGGCCAACCCGGCGCAGCACGGGTGCTGTACCAGCAACTGCAGCGCACCGACCTGCCGCCCATTCGCCGTGCGGCCTTGTATGCCGAACTGCCAAACTATCCTTCGCCCCAGGCATTGAAACTCGCCCGTCAGGACCTCGAGCATGCCGACCCGCAGGTGCGCCGTGCAGCCATTGCCGGTATTCGCCGCCTGCTGCCGGCGGCGCAGCGCAGCCTGGTACTCGGCCCACTGCTGGACGACGACGAGCAAAGCGTGCGCTTTGCCGCGGTAGATGCCCTGCTCGGCCTTGCTCCGGATGACATCGGCCTTTATTTCGGCCCGCTACAGGTCGCCCTGGAGCAATACCAGCAGGCACTCGAGCAACAACCCGAAGACGCCGACGCCCAGGTCCACCTGGCGCGCCTCTACCTGCACGAAAACGACTACACCCTGGCCGACACCGCCCTGCAGCGAGCCCTGGCGGTAGCGCCAGGCAACCTCGACGCACTGGCGACCCAGGTACGCCTGCTGGAGCGCCAGGGCCATCACGACGCCTCGCGTCAGATACTGGGCAAAGCCCTGGCGCTAAGCCCCGATTCGGCCTTTCTACAGTACGAACTGGGGCTCTGGCTGAACCGCCACGAGCAGCGCGAATACGCCTTGCTGGCCTTGTCCCGCGCGGTCGAGCTGGACCCGGACAACGCCGACTACCGCTATACACTGGCAGTCACCCTGCATGAACTGGAACAACTCGACGCCGCACAAAAGCAACTGGAAACCGTGCTCAGCCGCCAGCCGGCCAATCGCCGGGCACGGGTGTTGCTGATTAAGTACTGGAAGGAAACCGGCCAGTTGCAGAACGTGCAGGTACTGCTGGCAGAACTGGAGCGGCAGAACCCGGACGACCCCGTGCTGCAACAGGGCCTGTAGGCAACGTCCGAAAATTTGTTGAACCCTGGGGCTGTGCCCAAGGTCCAGTGGATATCAGACCACCCTGCAGGAGAGTCGTTTTGGCCAGTTCGTTGGCGCTGGACGAACGTGCATTGATCCTGGCGCCCCCGCCAATAGCCGCAGATACTGCTCGCCTGCTCGCTTCTGCGGGCATCGACAGCCTGTGCGCGGTCGACCTGGCCAACCTGCAAGCCTGCCTGGCCGAAGGCGCAGGCCTGGCGATCATTGCCGAGCAAGCGTTCAAACAGGGCCCAAGTGCATTGCTGCAAGAATTCATCGACCAGCAACCGTGCTGGTCGGACCTGCCCATCGTGCTGCTCGGTCAAGGGAGCCAAGCGGCCAAGGGCTCGACCAACCTCCCGGTGGGCAACCTGGTCCTGCTGGTCGCACCATTCGAAAACGCCCAGCTGCTGCGCATGACCCAGTCCGCCCTGCGCAACCGGCGTCGGCAGTATCTGGCACGCGACCAGTTGCAAGACCTGCAGCAACGCCTTGACGCCAAGGCCGCACCTCCCGGCGAAGAGCAGCAACGCAGCGAGTTCGTACGCCACCAGACGCGCAAGATGGAGGCCATCGGCCAACTGGCCGGGGGGGTCGCCCACGACTTCAACAACCTGCTCACCAGCATTGGTGGCAGCTTCGAGCTGATTGACCGGCGCTTGCGCCAGGGTCGCAGCGATGGCCTGGACAACGTGCTGCGCATGGGCCGCGAGGCGGTGTCACGCGCCGCGCGCCTGACCCACCGCCTGCTGGCCTTCTCTTCTCGGCAATCGCTGCACACCCAGCAGGTCGACCTGCACGACCTGCTCCAGGCAAAACGCCTGAAGGCTTGCGTGACCCCGACCGTGACCCTGCAGGTGCAAATCGCCAAGAACCTGTGGTCGGTCGAAGCCGATGACCAACAGTTGCAGGAGGCCCTCGACAACCTGTTGATCAATGCCTGCGAAGCCATGCCCAATGGCGGTCAGCTGCGCATCGAGGCAAGTAACCAGCACATCGGCGCCGGGCAATTCGCTGGCGGTGCCCTGTGCGCCGGCGACTATGTACGCCTGCGAGTCATCGATGACGGCCAGGGCATGGCGCAAAGCACGCTGGAGCATGCCTTCGAGCCGTTCTTCAGCACCAAGGCGATCGGCCAGGGCATCGGCCTTGGCCTGTCGATGGTTTACGGCTTCAGCAAGCAATCCCAAGGACATGTCACCCTGCACAGCCAGATCGGCCAAGGGACCCGGGTGGACCTTTATCTGCCGCGCCACGTCGACCAGGGCCAGGCACCGGTCAAACCCGTACAACCCGTGCGAGGTTACCAGGGCCATCACGTGCTGATAGTCGAGGACGACCCCCATGTACGCCAATTGCTCTGCCAGGCCCTGCGCGAGGATGGCTTCGCCTGCCACAGTGCCGCCGACGCCAATGAGGGCCTTAAGGTACTGCGTTCGACACAACCGGTGGATCTGCTGATCAGCGATGTCGGCTTGCCCGGCATGAATGGCCGCCAGTTGGCCGAGATTGCCCGCAACCTGCGCCCACGCTTGCCAGTACTGTTCATCACCGGCTATGCAGAAACCGCCATGGCCCGCGAGGGCTTCCTGGAGGCGGGGATGCACCTGATCAGCAAGCCCTTCGAGCTGAAGCAGCTGCAGGCCCAGGTGACCCAGATACTGGGCAAGCCCTGAACCGCTTCATTCCTCGAGCATGCGTAGCGCCTCATCCACCAGGTCCGCCAGCGGGAACGGCTTGTTCATCAATGCCGTGCCCGGCTGCTCGAGCAACTGCGCTTCGATCGGCTGACCCGCATAGCCGGTAATGAACAGGATCTTCTGCAACGGCAGCTGCATGCGCATGGCCTTGGCCACCTGGCGGCCGCTGAAACCACCCGGCAAGCCAATATCGGTGATCACCAGGTCGAACGGGCCGTCATGGCGGAAGCGCTCCAGTGCGCTATTGGCGTCGCCCACATCAATGACTTCGAAACCACGTTCGGTCAGGTACTCGCACATCACAGCACGCAAACCGAGCTCGTCATCGACCAGCAACAGGCGCTGCCTCCCGGCCATGCGCTGCGTCCGGTGCACAACCGCAGGCGCCTCGGGTACCGGGTCATGCCACCTTGGAAAAAGCATGCAGACCTTGGTGCCCTGGTTCGGCGCCGACTCGATCCAGGCGTAGCCCCCCGACTGGCCGACAAACCCATACACCATCGACAAACCAAGGCCTGAGCCACGCCCGACCGGCTTGGTGGTGAAGAATGGTTCAAAGGCCCTGGCAATGTCCACGGCCGGCATGCCATGGCCATCATCCTCCACATACAACGCAACGTAGTCGCCTGGTGGCAGGCCGCTCTCATCCGGGAAACACCTTGTCAGCCGCTGGTTGATGCTGCGCAGCGTGACATTGCCGCGATCAAGGCACGCTTCGCGGGCGTTGGTGCAAAGATTGATCAAGGCATTTTCCAGCTGGGAAATATCAAGGTTCACCGCCCACGGCGTGACATCCAGCTGCCAGTGCAAGCGCATCTCGGCGCCCAGCGTGCTCCGCAGCAGTGGTTCGCTCAAGCGCAATTGCCGGTTGAAATCCAGCGGCCTGGGCGCCAAAGGTTGATGACGGGAAAACGCCAGCAGGCGATGGGTCAGCTCCATGGCACGCTGCACCGAATCTCGCGCGACCTCGACATACGCCTCCACCCGCTCCAGCCGTCCTTCCTGCAGGCGCCGCTGAAGCAGTTCGAGGCTGCCACCGATGCCGGACAACAAGTTGTTCAGTTCATGGCCCATGCCCCCGGCCAACTGCCCAACCACCTCCAGACGCTCGTTGTTGCGCATCAGCGCTTCGGATTGACGAGCAGCCTCCTCACGTTCCCCGGTGATATCCCGGCCAACGGCAGTCAGCAGGCTGCCATCGAACCGTGCACTCCAGCGAAAACAGTGGTAATGGCCATCGCGGTGGCGCAGGCGCGTCTCTATCTGCTCGGTATCCTGGTACTGCAGGCACCCGGAAACGGCCACCTCAACCTCAGCGCGATCTGCCGGATGTACCAGATCCAGCACCGGAGTGCCCAGTACCTGCTCTTCGGACCAGCCCAGGATGCGATACCAGGCGGGGTTGGCGGCACACACCTTCATCTCGGGAGTGACCGTCATCATCGCATCACGCGACAGCTGCCAGAACTGCTCGCGCTCCACCAGGTGTCGCTCGACCTGCCGCTGGAATTCTTGCGCCTGCTCCCGCCAGTGGCGATGCGCCTCGACGCTGGCCGTGGTTTCGATCACCGCGTGCAGAAACCCTGCCACGTTGCCCAGTTCATCGTGCA
Source organism: Pseudomonas sp. s4 (assembly GCF_046764235.1). NCBI lineage: Bacteria > Pseudomonadati > Pseudomonadota > Gammaproteobacteria > Pseudomonadales > Pseudomonadaceae > Pseudomonas > Pseudomonas sp. s4. The sequence goes on from NZ_CP177209.1 coordinate 3,376,057, forward strand.
ACGGTGTGTAGCCGAACGCACACCACAACGGCTCCCCGCCTTGGCCGCGGCCAATATGCAGTGGTGGGTCCTCGACAAAGCTCGAGCGCCCCTCGAGCGCCTTGAACACCCACGGCCCCATCGCCGGCCATTCATCGCTCCACAGCGCGTCGAAGGGCATGCCCAATGCATTCGGGGCAACCCGCCGCAATGCCCGATAGCCTTCATTGTGGACCACGCTGAGGTCTGGTCCCCAGACCACGGCACACGGAAACGGTGACAATTGCATCATGTCGACGGCAATGCGCAACGAAGCCGGCCAGCGCGGCAGCGGCCCGAGCGGTGTACGCCCCCAGTCGAACCGTGCAATCCGTTCGCCCATGAGGTCAACCGGTGCCAGCACAGACGGCTGCAGGATGACCATCGACGCAGGCTCGCGCGGCGTACCATTTGTGACCACTGTCGTGACTCCAGCATGATTCAGAAAAAGTACAGGCGCTGCGTGAATGTGGTTCACGTTAGCACAACACACGCCACCCAATATGGCGTACTGGCACCTGAGAGCTATGCTCATTAGGTTTTCCCTCGGGCCGGGGGAGCAACGGCCCATTCAGGTTGCCGACGGGAGCGTGGTCATGAGCAAGAAAATGCTGGTGGTGCTGACCAATACAGCCAAGTATCCGACCCTCAAGCGGGCGACCGGCTTGTGGCTGGGGGAAGCGGTGCACTTTGTCGAAAAAGTCGAAAAAGCCGGTTACGAGGTCGATTATGTCAGCCCGCTGGGCGGCTACGTCCCTGTCGACCCGCATAGCCTGCAGATGGCCCCCGACCTGGACTGGCTGTGGTATGACGACAAGCGCTTCATGACCCGCCTGGGCAACACCTTGAGCCCTGGCCAGGTGAAGGCAGAAGAGTACAGCGTCATCTACTACACCGGCGGGCACGGAGTGATGTATGACTTTCCCGACAACCAGCCGCTGCAAGAGCTGGCCCGCCGGGTGTACGAGCACAAGGGCATTGTCGCGGCGGTTTGCCATGGCGTTGTCGGCCTGCTGAACATCAAGCTCAGCGACAACAGCCTGTTGCTCAAGGACCGTCAGGTGACCGGCTTCTCCAATACCGAGGAGAAGCTCGTCGAACTGGACAAGGTGGTCCCCTTCCTGACGGAAACCGAGCTGGGTGCCCGCGGTGGTACCTACAGCAAGCATGAAGACCCGTGGCAGCCGTTCGTGGTGGCCGATGATCGGCTGATCACCGGGCAGAACCCGGCCTCCACGGCCCAGTTGGCCGAAAAAGTGCTCGCCAGGCTGAAGCGAGGCTGACAACGAAGTTCTGCTTTTCTGTAAAACCGCAACACTTTTGGCCTACAGCCGGAGCATCATCAAGCACATAGGATCAGCGCTGACCTGTTCAACCCGAACAGCAAGGTTCAACGGAGCGGCGGTCCTATGGCAGCAATACCGAGTCTCGGCATCAACTGGCGGAAGTTACTATTGATATTGTCCATCGGCGCAATACCGGTACTGTCCGGGTTACTGATGATGAACTATCAACTGGATAGAAAACTTGAGGAGAATGCCAAGGTTTCTGTTCAAGAGGCGATTTTCAGCATCGACCAGGCACTGGGCCGCATGGAAGGCGATCTGGACCTGATCCTGCCATTGGCAGGCAAGCCCTGTGACGAAGTACTTGGTACGCTGGAGCAGAGAGTCGCCAACAGCCCGCACCTTCGTTCACTGATACTCACCCGCGACCAACAAGCGTATTGTGCGACGGACATGGACCCTTTGGCGTATAACTCGGCTTTTGCCCTGTCCGGACGGCAGACAGAGCTGGCATTCGACGCTCCATCGTCGCCTAACGCGGCGATCATCAAAGTCCAGAGACCGAACAGCGACCCTGGGATAATCGCAACAGCGTACGGTCGGCAGCTGCGTGACGAACTGCGTGCTTTCCAGGACGGCCTGACATTGCTTCTGGAATTTAGCGACCTGTATATCTGGAGCGAGGGAGACAGCCGCGACGCACAACGGCCCTCCCAGGTCGAATTCACCGAGCGATCGGTTTCCCAGAAATATGGTTACGTGGTGATCGGCGGTTACCCCAAAGGATACGCCACCCAGGAGTTTCGCCTATCCCTGCATCAGGTACTGCCCTCGCTGGTACTGGTCGGGGTCGCCAGCATGTTCATCATGTACCTGGGCCTGACCATTTCGGGCAAGAGAAGGGTTGATACCGCCGCCATCGAATCGTGACGGCGGTACCCTGGGGTTACTCGGTGCTCAGCACACCACGACGTACCTGGTCGCGCTCGATGGATTCGAACAGTGCCTTGAAGTTGCCTTCGCCAAAGCCGTCATCCCCCTTGCGCTGGATGAACTCGAAGAACACCGGGCCGAGCAGGGTCTCGGAGAAGATCTGCAGCAGCAGGCGCTTGTCGTCAGGCTGGGAGGCACCATCGAGGAGGATACCGCGTGCTTTCAACTGGTCGACCGGCTCGCCGTGACCTGGCAGGCGCTCTTCGAGCATCTCGTAGTAGGTTTGCGGCGGTGCAGTCATGAAGCGCATGCCGAAGCCCTTGAGGGCGTCCCAGGTCTTGAGCAGGTCATCGGTCAGGAAGGCGACGTGCTGGATGCCTTCGCCGTTGAACTGCATCAGGAACTCTTCGATCTGCCCGGAGCCCTTGGACGATTCTTCGTTCAGCGGGATGCGGATCATGCCATCCGGTGCAGTCATGGCACGCGAAGTCAGGCCGGTGTACTCTCCCTTGATGTCGAAATAGCGGATTTCGCGGAAGTTGAACAGCTTCTCGTAGAAGCCAGCCCAGTACGACATGCGCCCGCGATAAACGTTGTGGGTGAGGTGGTCGATGATCTTCAGGCCGGCACCCACCGGGTTGCGGTCCACACCCTCGATGAACTTGAAGTCGATATCGTAGATCGAGCTGCCTTCCTCGAAACGGTCGATCAGATACAACGGCGCACCGCCGATGCCCTTGATCGCCGGCAGGCGCAGTTCCATCGGGCCGGTTTCGATTTCCACCGGCTGGGCGCCCAGTTCCAGGGCGCGGGCATAGGCCTCATGGGCATTGCGCACGCGGAACGCCATGCCGCATACCGACGGGCCGTGTTCGGCAGCGAAGTACGAGGCGATGCTCTTGGGTTCGTTGTTCAGGATCAGGTTGATGTCACCCTGGCGATACAGGTGCACATCCTTGGAACGGTGGGTAGCGACCTTGGTGAAGCCCAGCATCTGGAATACCGGCTCGAGCACGCCAGGGGTCGGCGAAGCCAGTTCGATGAATTCAAAGCCCATCAGGCCCATCGGATTGTCGAAGATATCAGCCATGTTCGTGTCCTCATCTGCAGCGAAAGATTATTGATTGCGTGGGATGTGGAACGGAAACGGCGGGGAGCACGGGATACCCCGCACGCTGCGGGCGAGGAAATCACCTATTATCAGCTTGAACCCATGGTATGTCATATGGACCCATTCTCGGCGGGCTTGATCCTTCGGCATCGAAGGACCTTATTGTTGTATTCGTAAATGGATTCTACATTGCGTAAAATGGTTTGTCGCCCTTTAGTTGCTCACCGGTCCCGACAAGCGGCTATCCTCTCGTAATCCTTTATACAGATCAGGGTCAGCATGCCCCTTACCGTCAAACGCCGCGCCGGCCTCGGCTGGCGCACCCTGTTGCCCTGGGTCGTCGGCGTGCTGCCCGTGGCATGCGGCCTGGCCGTGATGAACTGGCAGATCGAGCGTGAAATGCACGCCAGCAGCCAGGCTACCACCCGCCAGGTGGTGGAGCACGTCGAGCGCATTCTCGACAATCTGTCCAGCGCTGCCCATGCTCTGCTGCCGCTTGTCGACAGCCCGTGCGACGAGGTCCAGCTCATGCTGCGCGCCCAGGTCACGCGCAACGCCTTCGTGCGCTCGACCAACCTGTTCCGGCACAACGCCCTTTATTGCACCTCGCTGTTCGGCGCATTCGACGAGCCGGTCAACCCCGGCGACTACATCGACGGCAAGCTGTGGCTGATGGACGGCAACTCGGTCACCCCTGGCCACCCGCTGCTGGTGTATCGGGCCAGCGATGGCGACCGCGGCGCGATCAGTACGGTCGATGGTGAACACCTGCTGACGGCGCTGCGCCTGATCGGCCCCGATGAAGAGCTGCAGATCCGCGTGGGCGATGCCTGGCTGGGCAAGGATGGCATCGTGCACAAGGGCGTGCCCCCTGCCGCGGCCAGCGCGAATGTGCAGCTGGGCTCGACCCGTTACCCGTTCAGCGTGCATGGCGGCTACGGCGCCGACAAGCAGGGCCAGCTGTGGCTCAGCCACTATCCCGCCCTGTTCGGTCTGCTGCTGATACTGGGCGCGGTGGCCGGCCTGGTGTGCCGCTGGCAGGTTCGCCGCGCCACCTCGCCCCGTGCCGAACTGCGCCGGGCCCTGGAGGCCGACGAGTTCCTGCCGTACTTCCAGCCGGTAGTGCGCAAGGGCGACTACCGCTGGGCCGGCGCCGAAGTGCTGATGCGCTGGAACCACCCGCGCGAAGGCCTGGTGCGCCCCGACCTGTTCATCCCCTACGCCGAACACAGCGGGCAGATCGTCGCCATGACCCGTGCGCTGATGATGCACACCGCGCAGAGCCTGGCTCCCTTTGCCGGGCTGCTGGAGGACGGTTTCCATATCGGCATCAACATCACCGCCGACCACTGCCGCGACTTCAGCCTGCTGGACGATTGCCGGACCTTCCTCCAGCACTTCCCGCCAGGCCGGGTGGTGCTGACCCTGGAGCTGACCGAGCGCAAGCTGATCGAGCCCACGCCGGTGGCCCTGGAGCTGTTCGAGAAGCTCGACGTCATGGGTGTGAAGATCGCCCTGGACGACTTCGGCACCGGCCAGTCAAGCCTCAACTACCTGCGCCAGTTCAAGGTCGATTACCTGAAGATAGACCAGAGCTTCGTGGCCATGATCGGTGGCGATGCGCTGTCGGTGCACATCCTCGAGACCATCATCGAGCTATCGGCCAAGCTGGGCCTGGGCATCGTTGCCGAGGGCGTGGAAACAGAAGCCCAGCGCGACTACCTGGCCCGTCACGAGGTGGACTTCCAGCAAGGCTACCTGTTCGCCAGGCCCATGCCGGCTGCCCAGTTCCTCGAAGCGCTGGCCGCACGCCCGGCTGCGTCGCGGTTGCCGCAAGCCGCGCCCCCTGAGATCATGCGCGGCTGATCCACCTGCTCAATTCCCTATTCGAGGCATTCGTGTCAAAAGGCATTCTTTCGTCGGTCATGGCGTCCTGTCTGTTCGCCGTGATGTACTTCTATACCTCTCTGCTCACGCCGCTCGATGGCGAGGAGATCTTTGGCTGGCGCACCCTGTTGACGCTGCCCTGCCTGACCCTGTTCATGCTTGTCTCGAAAGACTGGAAACGGGTGGGCGAACTGCTCGCCCGGGTAAAACACACGCCGCTGCTGTTGCTGGGCATGGTCGGCACATCGTGGCTGATGGGCGTGCAGCTGTGGCTGTTCCTCTGGGCGCCCCTGCACGGGCGCAGCCTGGAAGTGTCGATGGGCTATTTCCTGCTGCCGCTGGCCATGGTCCTGACCGGGCGACTTGTGTATGGCGAGCGCCTGTCACGCCTGCAGAAGGTGGCCGTGGCCTGCGCTGCTCTCGGCGTGGGCCACGAGCTGTATCAGCATGGCAGTTTCGCCTGGGAAACCCTGGTGGTGACGATCGGCTACCCGATCTATTTCGTGTTGCGCAAGCGCTGCCGCACCGACCATTTGGGAGGTTTGTGGTGCGACATGTGCCTGCTGTTGCCCTGGGCGCTGTATTTCGTGATCCAGGGCCCGCTTTCCCCTGCGGATCTGCAGGCACACCCTGGGCTGTATGCGTTGATCCCGATCCTCGGGGCGATCAGCGCCTCGGCCCTGATCGCCTACGTGCTGGCCAGCCGCCTGCTGCCTTTCAGCCTGTTCGGCCTGCTCAGCTACGTCGAGCCAGTGCTGCTGGTAGGCGTTGCGCTGTTGCTGGGCGAAACCATCGGCCCGGATCAGTGGCTGACCTACCTTCCGATCTGGGCCGCGGTGCTGGTACTGGTGATCGAGGGTTTCAAGCACCTGCTGCGTCAACGTCGCCGTTCGGTGTAAGCCGAACCTGACGCACCCGCCGCTCCTCGACCGCCTCCACGGTCAGCGTCCAGCCATTCCAGGCCAGGCGGTCACCAACCATAGGCAGGCGGTCGAGCAGGCTCATCACCAGGCCCGCGAGGGTCTGGTAGTCCTCGGTGGCTCGGGCGCAGAAGCCGGTACGTGCCTGCACCTGGCCCAGGTTCAACGCGCCGCTGACCACAAAGCCTTCACCTTCCTGAACGATGCCCGGGCCTTCGACCTCGCTGGCATCCGGCAACTCGCCGGCAATCGACTCCAGAATATCGGTCATGGTCAGCAGGCCGGTAAAGTCACCGAACTCGTTGACGACGAAAGCAATGTGCGTCGACTGGCCTCGCATCTGCTCCAGGGCATTGAGGATGCTGAAGCTCTCCAGCAGGTTCAGCGGTACTCGGGCCATGCCTTCCAGATCGGGCTGGTTGCCCGACAGCAGCTCCTTGAGCAGTTCCTTCTTGTGCACGAAGCCCAGTGGCTCGTCCACGCGGCCATCGCGGATCAGCGGCAGGCGCGAGTACGGCGAATTGGCCAGGGCCTGGGCAATGGCGTCGGCCGGCTGCGCCAGGTCGATCACATCGACCTCGGCGCGGGCGGTCATCACCGTGCGGATAGGCCGCTCGGCCAGGTTCAGCACGCCACTGATCATCACCCGTTCACGGCGGTCGAACAGCACCTGCTCCTCACCGCCTTCGACCAGGTCAGCGATTTCCTCGCCCACCTCGTCAGCCTCGACCCGGCGGCCACCCAGCAGGCGCAGCACGGCATGCGCGGTGCGCTCACGCAGCGGCCGGTGCTGCTGCAGGCTGCGCTTGCGGCGGGCACGGGCCAGCTGGTTGAACAGCTCGATCAGAATCGAGAAGCCGATGGCCGCGTACAGGTAGCCTTTGGGGATATGGAAGCCCAGGCCTTCAGCGGTGAGGCTGAAGCCGATCATCATCAGGAAGCCCAGGCACAGCATGATCACCGTGGGGTGGGCGTTGACGAAGCGGGTCAGCGGCTTGCTGGCAACGATCATGATGCCGATCGAGAAGATCACCGCGATCATCATCACCGACAACTGCTCGACCATGCCAACCGCGGTGATCACCGCGTCCAGCGAGAACACCGCATCAAGCACCACGATCTGCGCGACGATCGGCCAGAACGCAGCGTGGCGTACCGTGCCGCTGGCCTGGGCCACGTGGCCTTCCAGGCGTTCGTGCAGCTCCATGGTGGCCTTGAACAGCAGGAACACGCCACCGAACAGCATGATCAGGTCGCGACCCGAGAAGCTCTTTTCGAACACCTCGAACAACGGCGCGGTCAGGGTGACCATCCACGAGATACTGGCCAACAGGCCAAGGCGCATGATCAACGCCAGGCTCAGGCCAATGACCCGTGCGCGGTCGCGCTGATGCGGCGGCAGTTTGTCGGCGAGGATGGCGATGAACACCAGGTTGTCGATACCCAGCACCAGCTCGAGGACGATAAGCGTCAACAGGCCCAGCCAGGCCGTGGGGTCGGCTAGCCATTCCATTAGCGGGTACTCACGAGGGCAGCGTCACGAGGACGGGAGAAAGAAGGCCGGGAAGACCGGGGACTGGGGGGCTCCGCGAAGGTGCTCATATAGACCTTGTTAGCAAATTGGGAAAATGATCCTACAAGCACAGCAGCTTTCCGTAATAGCGCAAAACTATTACAAAACCTGTAACAACCTTGTAGGAGCGGCCTTGTGTCGCGAACGGGCCGCACAGCGCCCCCCGGGTTTCAGGAGCGCTGCATCAACAGCTGGGGCCGCTCTGCGGCCCGATCGCGACACAAGGCCGCTCCTACACAAAAATGCGCTGGCCGGGCGTGGGGTACTTTTCTTCAATACCGCAGGCTGTCAATGCCCGAGCATGAAGGCCTACCTCAACCAAACGGATCCCCCTCATGAGCCTGTCCCTGTCCATGGCCGCTTTCGCACTGGCGGCCTCGATCTCCCCCGGCCCGGTCAACATCGTTGCGCTGGGCAGCGGTGCCCGCCATGGCCTGCGTGCCAGCCTGGCACATGTGGCTGGCGCCACGCTGGGCTTCTGCCTGCTGCTGGTGCTGGTCGGGCTGGGCCTGCATCAATTGTTGCTGCGCTGGCCTTTGCTGGGCCTGCTTTTGCACTGGGGCGGCGTGGGGTTCCTGCTGTACATGGCATGGAAGCTGGCCAGCGATGACGGTCAGCTGGGTAGTGCACACCCCACCCAAGCCCCCTCGGCCTGGCACGGCGCGGCGATGCAATGGCTCAATCCCAAGGCATGGCTGGCAGCGGTGGCCGGGGTTGGTGCCTATACCGGCGGTGAGCAGCAGCTGCTGTGGCTGTTTGCCTGGATCTACGGGCCGATCTGTTTCATTTCGGTGGCCAGCTGGGCGTGGGCCGGGAGCGTGGTTCGCCAGTACCTGGGCAACCCACGGCACATGCGCCTGCTGAATCGGGGCTTGGCGCTGCTTCTCGTGGGCAGTGCAGTCTACCTGGTCATTTGAGCCTGGCTGCACCGACCCTATCGCTGCCCTCAAGACCTGCGCAGTACCCGTGGGAGCTGGGTTGCCGGCGATAGGGCCACCACCGCCAAAAATGGCAATTCAGCCGAATGCATTGCGGTAATGCCCCGGTGTCGCCGCCAGGTGCTGCTTGAAGGCCCGCTGCAGGTGCGCCTGGTCGGCAAACCCGGCCTCCTGCGCAACCTCGGCAATAGCCCGGCCCTGACGCAATTGCGCCCTGGCCAGCTGCACGCGCTGGTCGAGCAGGTAACCATGCGGCGTCAGGCCGAAGCGTTGGCGGAACGCGCGAATCAGGTAGGAACGCGACAGGCCGCACGCCGCGCAGATGTCGTCCAGGCTCAGCGGGTCGCCACGATGGGCGCGAATGAACGCTGCCGCCGTGTCCAGTCGTGGGTTGCCCTCGTCGTTGACGCTGGCATCGCCGCCAAGCAAACCTGGAAGTGCGCCAAACAGCGCCGCCAGGCGCCCTTCCCGGTCTGGCACGCCGGCGTCGAACAGGTCGGCAAAGGCCTGCAACAGGCTCCGGTACAACACCGGCGAGCTACTCCAGGGCCGGGCCGGCAAGGTGAACCCCAGTGCCTGCAACCAAGGCATATCGACGAACATCATCAGGTAGGACCAGTGTTCCCCGTCGATGGGGTTGCAGGCATGCACCACACCTGGGTTCATCAGCACCGTGGTACCAGCAGCCACCTCTATGCACTGGTCACCGTACAGATAGGAGCTGCGCCCCCCCGTTATCACTCCGATGGAAAAGCTCTCATGGGAATGCGCGGCGTAGCACACCTGGCGCCCGTCCCCTACCCGCCGGGCCTCGACGAAGGGCAACGCCGGGTCGCGCCAGAACCGTGATACCTCGATCATCCCTCACCCCGCTCGCCGCTGCCATGCGCCTGAATACTACACGCCTATCGCGGAAACAGGTCCAGCGTCCGCTCAACTTCGCCGACATCGATCGTGAAACCATCGCCGTCCGGTATCCCGACCACAAAGCCGAAATGCTGGTGGTCTCGGTCCGTCAGGTACTTGTAGTAGCTGACAAACCGATTGGGCGGCTGCAACGTCAGCAGGCAACCACCGGCCTGCAGTACGTTGACCCCATGCACCAGCTGGCTACCCTCCACACCGATTACCACCCTCGCCCCGGCGCAGGCCGCGACGATACTCGGCACATCGGACTTCAGCGGGTTGACGATGCGAAAACCGCGGGTGGCGCGCAAATGCTCCGCCAGCGCCAGCTCATTGCGCAGCAGGCGCAGGTCACCATCGCCACCACGCAGCAGGAACACCCCCGGATGTGGCGCATGCGGCACATGCGACAGCAACTTGTCGCCCATGGCCCGGTAGCGGGCATGCCGGCTGCGGTTGTTGGCCTGGTCATCGAACAGCACCAGCTCACGGAAAAACGCACTGCGCAGGCGCAGCGGGTTCATTTCCAGCCAGTCTTCATAGGCCGGGGCCTGGGCAAACAGCGGGTATCTGGCCGAGGGCGCGGTGGTTACCGGTATGCCTTCGTTACAGGCCAGCGCATAGGTCGGACAATCCTCCATCAGCCAGGTACCGAACCACGTGTTGCCGTTTTGCGTGCAATAGATGGCCGCGCGGTCGATTTCGTTTTCCACGACGATGCTCGGAAAGGGGCCCGGCTTCAACGACAGCCAATGGCTGGCCTTGCCCTTGTACAACGCCCCGTCGACCAGCCATACGTCCTTGATCAGGTAGCCGCGGGTTGGCCCTTGCAGTGTGCTGATGCCGCCTTCCATGGTACGCGCAGGGTGCACGTAGGGATAGAAACGCTTGCCTTCCCACCCCGTTACTCGCTCCAGCTGGCCTGGCAGGAAAACGGCCGGGGGCGAAACCGTGACTTCCCCCGGGGCAATGTCCCAACTTTTGTCCGCCACGCTCTTGAGGTCGATGCCGCTGTTCCTGCCTAGCCGTTTGCGCGCCATGTAGCGGTAGGCGGCCAGGGTCCAGGTGTGCTGCCTGGCCGCAGGCGATGCACTGAACTTCGAGATGTCGCTTCCCATGAAGCGTCCTCCCTTGATGACAAGGTCAAAAGCCTGGCGCAAGGCGCCAGATCAACGCCTCCTGGCAACCGCTCAGCTGCACGTGACCCTTTCCATGGTGGGTGGTGACCGCAGGTTGGCGTAACGGTGACGCAGGCTTTCCACGAACGTTTCGCCCGTACCGTTGCCCCCATAGAAGTAGATCTTGTGCAGGCCGCCAAACACCATTTCCTGATAGCGGCTGGCAACTTCCTCGTCACTCGCGCCCTCGGGCAACCCCAGGTGCAGCGTGAGCTTGTCGCCTTCGACCGCGAACATCGGTGTGTCCCAGAGGAACTTCGCCGTGCCGGTTCTGGGCAAGCGGACAAACAGGTAGGCATGGTTACCCAGCGAGTCGATATCGCCACCGCGGCGGCGCTTCCACTTCAACAAACCGTCATCCGGGCGCGCCAGGCAAAGGCCGATATCGTAATAGTCGAAGCCCTGCTCCAGTGCCCACTCCAGGGCCATGAAGGTGGTGATCGAATTTACCTCGCGCAACTTCCGTGCATCGGTGAACACCGCCTCGCAATAGCCGAAACGCAGGGTGCTCCAATAACGCTTGCCACCACGCACCACTTCACAGCCCAGGTGGCAGCCGATCACTTCATCGCCCAAGGTGATCAAGTCGAGCCGACCGACGCCCCTGGCAATGCGGAACACTTCTTCAGTGGGAAACTGCGCGGCATGGATACCTTGCCTGGCGCTGGCATAAGGGCGCAGCAGGTAGCGGTCGGCCATGGCGATCTCGTCATCCGACCGGGCCTGGCGCATCTGGTACAGCGGCCGGTTCTTGCGGATGCTGCGCCGCAATTCGCTGTCGTAGCGCGCGGTGATATCCTCCAGCGAGCGCCCCAGCGGCACCACGGCGCTCAGGTAATGCGGTACCGACAATGCCCCCGACGTCGGCATTTCGCTGACCACCACCACGTGGTTGGCTGCTACCGTCGCGCTTGCGCTGTCAACAATTGCAGCATTGCCCGAACCCTTGCCGGCAATCAGCAGCTTGGCCATTTCCCGTTGCTGCTTCCGGCCGATATAGATGATTTCGTAGGGGCTTTCCTGCTGCAACCTGAACCTGGCGATTTCCCAGCGCCAGAAACAGGCACGCGCCATCGCTTCAGACACCTTGCTGGCCAGGTGTCTGATTTCGTAGCGTATGGAGGGCGAGACGAGTTTCCTCGCCGCTGCCGTCAAGGTCGCTTTCATTTCTTCTTCGACGTCCTTTGAGACACAGCATGGTCAATCGGAAAAGGACAGCAATTCAGTAAAAAGCACGTATCATGTTGATATTCGGAAATTATCCAGAAACCCCCATATCAATTAACAATTTAAGGTGCGCCCAAACACTTTATCAAGTGGCACTTTGATTGCATTTCCTTAAAGCTTCCTCACGCCATGTAAAGTTTCATGACGTCAAATTTCCTGCATGAATGGCCGATTCAGACAGCGAATTTCCATCGATATATCCAAGCCGCGTTATCCCATTACCACTCGCCTGTCTGGAATTGACGTTTGATGCCCCCTTTGCCTGAAAGGAGCGTCGACATGCCAGCCATCAATCCCCATCAACCCCTGCTTCAGGCGCAGCTGCCGCACTGGGCTCGCCAGGTAACGCCCAATCAGTGGGCCGCGTTGAAGCGAACCCAGGTCGCCCCGTGGAAGAGGCAGGACTGGTTCGCCAATGCTGCCCCCGACCTGCGTGAAGCAGCGTGTGCCAGCCAGGCGCGCCTGATGCAGGCGCAAGCAGCCTTGGCCAACTCACTCAAAGGCCTGAAACAAATCACAGAATTCGCCGAGCCATTGCTGCAACGGCGTCTTGCCGAACACGGCTTTCACGCGCAGCTGCGCAATAGCCAGCTATTGCGGGTCGAGCGCAGCTGGCACTGGGCCGCCCTGCGCTATCTATTAAGCCATCGACGCGACAACCTGCTGCAAGCCGCGCTGCAGAACTTCGCCAGCGACGAGATGTTCACTGCTGAAAGTGCCATTGCCCTGGGCGATAACATTCACGTCACGCCGATTCAGATACAAGGCGCCGTCCCTGTTGGCATGCAAGTGCCCATCGCCCACTTTCCATTGCAGTCGGAGCACTACCAGGTGGAACGGCTGCCACTCGAACCGGCCGCTTTCGCCACCCTGTGCCGTGACCTGGACCTGGGCAAGGCTTACCAGGCCCACCTGGAACAGCACCTCGCCCAACCCGCCACACGGGGCTTGGCCATCAGGGTGCAGAAAGACCGCCTGCGCCTGGCGGCCGACCTTGCCTATATGCGGCACCTGCTTGATGGCAGCACCCTTGACCAGATCGAACGGCTGTTGCGGGGGGGCACCGTACAGTGCTGGCAACTGGCGCTGTTCGGCACGCCCCTGCACGAGGTAATGCTGATCGATGCCGGCGGTGCGGGGCTGGCGCTGTATCTGCCCGGCCATGACCCGGCCCTGCGCCAATGCAGCAACCTGGACGCGGTACACGACACGCTGGCGACCTTGCTGCTGGAGCCCGATGCCCGCCAAGCCTTCACGGCCTACATCAGGCAGGACCAGCGCACGCACTTTCTCGACCTGTTGCAGCAGAACCTCGACGCCACAGGCAATACTGCCTATGACCGCCCTTGGCAGCGTGCAGCGCAAGCGGACCTGCGTCCCACACGCGTGGCTATCACAGCCGATCCTTTCGGCCATTACCAGGACCTGCACCTGGCCCGCCTCAAGCACGAAGCCAGCCTGCTGGCGGTCCCGACAGCAATGGCCGATGCCAACGCGCGAACCAGGCGCCTGGAGGAATGGGAAAGCCTTGGCCTGGATGCACTCGGTATTGCCGCGTTCTTCGTTCCGGGTGCAGGCACCCTGATGCTGGCCGTCACTGCCTGCCAACTGCTCGGCGAGGCCTTCGAGGGCTACCAGGCCTGGCATGAAGGCGACCGTCACCTGGCGCTGCGCCACCTGGAGGCGGTCGGCCTGAACCTGGCCCTGATCGGCGGCTTCGTGGCGGCGGGCAAGGTGGTACCCAAGCTGTTCAACAGCCCGTTGATGGAAAGCCTGCAGCAGGTACGCGGCAGCGACGGGCGCTACCGGCTCTGGAATGAAGACCTCGCCCCCTACCGCAGTGCCGTGACACTGCCGCAAACCCTGCAGCCCAATGCACTTGGCCAGTACCTGTACCAGGGCCGGTATTTCATCCGCATGGACGGCCAGCTCTTCGAACAACGCTTTGACCACAACCTGCAGCAATGGCGGGCCATTCACCCCGACACGCCCGATGCCTGGCAGCCACCGCTGACGCACAATGCCCAAGGTGCCTGGCGCGGCCAGCATGAACAACCCGGCCAGTGGCCATTCGCGAAGCTGGCGCGCCGTCTTGGCGAGGCGTATGCCGCGTTCACACCAGAACAGCTGGCCAAGGCAGGGCGCCTCTGCGGCATCGACACCGCGCGCTTGCGCCGGGTGCACCTGGAAGGCCAACCAACGCCCCCGCTGTTGCTCGATACCCTGCAACGCATGACGGCACAGGCCGAGGTAGAGGCGTTGGCCGACAAAGCCCCGCCAGGCCTGTTCGAGCGGCTCTACAATGGCAGCGCGCCCGCCACCCCGGCAATGCAGAAGCTGCTCGACGCCTATGCGCGGCTGTCCCCAGCCTTGGCCAGACGCTTGCTGGCGCCGCTGAGCGAGGCCGAAACGTTCGCCTGGCAAGAGCACGGTCAGTTGCCCACACAGGTTCGCCAGTTGCTGGAGCAGGTGCACAGCGAGCTGCCGCTGGTACGTGCACTGGAAGGTGTGCTTCAGCCAGCCCGGGCCAGCAGCGACAGCGAACGCTTGCTGTTCAGCGCCCTGGATGCCATGCCCGACTGGCCCGCGGACCTGCGCCTGGAGCTGCACGGTGCAAGCCCCATAGGCCCTTTGCTGGAGCATGTCGGCCGCGAACAGGCCGGCACCCTGCGCCGCGTGATCAAATCGGTCGAAGGCTATGAGGTCGACCGGGGCGAGCGCCCTGCACCTGCACCGCTTGATCCAGACCTCTGCCGCGCCATAGAGCAGGCACTGCCGCGCCCGCATCGCGATACGCTGGGCATCACGACGGCCGATGGCAGCTCGCTACGCCAGCGCGTACTGGGTTGGGTCGACCAGCACAGGGAGGCACTCGCCCAACGGCTCTGGGGGCATCGCGCGCTGTTGCGCAAGCCCATGGGCAGCTTGCGCGGCGGTCGGCCGCTTGACCCCGAACCGCCTCAGCCGCGCCTGGCAAGCTCCCTGGCCGGGGCTTATCGCCGCTTGTTCCCTGACGCCACCGACTGGGAATTCGAAAACTGGCTAGGCAACGACGAGGACAACCTGTACGTCGATGACATTCGCTCACCCACACAGCGCCTGCATGACCTGCAGCAGCGTCTGGATACTTTGCGCCGCGACCTGCATGAATGGGCCCGGCCCGATCCGCAGCGCCCTCACCAGCGGCACCTGGCCATCCGACCCATCCTCAACGCCTGGCGGCGGCTGTCGACCGTAGCGCTTGAAGGGGGTGGCAGCCTGCACAGCCTGGACCTGTCCGGCCTGGAGCTGGACAACCAGGACTTGGCCAGCCTGGCCTTGCCAGACGACTTCACCCATGTGCAGCACCTGTCACTCAGCTACAATCGTTCGCTCAACCAGTTGCCAACCGGGTTCTACGAGCGCTTCCCCAACCTCAATCGCCTGCTGCTGGCCGACTGCCGGTTCGACACCGTGCCCCGCCTGGGTAACACTGAGCACCTCGCCTGGCTGGATCTGGAAGGCAACCGCATTACCTGGAGTAGCCAAGCCCAGCAGGCACTGAACCGCTGCTCCGGGCTTGTAGTACTGGACCTTTCGGGCAACCCACTGCTGCAGGCCCCGGACCTGCGCGGGCTGGGCTACCTGAGGACACTGTTCCTGAACGACTGTGCGCTCAGCGAATTGCCGCAAGGCCTGGACCAGATGATCGAGCCCATCATCCTGGACATTGGCGACAACCAGCTGCTGCGGCTGCCTGACGGTTTCAACGTACCACGGCCTGTCGCAAACGCCCTGCGCCTGGAAAGCGAATGGCTGGGTTCACCAGTGCTTGCGCAGATCGAGGCCTACAACGCGATGCACCAAGTGGACCTGCTGGTGTGCGAAGGCGACTACCTGGAATTCTTCGAACAGACCGGCCCGGCCGAAATGGCCCTGTGGCAGCGATTGCCGCTGCAGTATCGGCGCGACCTCAGGCCCTTGCTTGAACTTGAACCGTTCGTGTCCCGCCCACGGCAAGCCCGTGCAGAGTTCTGGCGGCGCCTGGCCCTGATCGACGCAGACCCGGCCCTGCGCCAGCAATGGTTGACGCACCCACCCTATGACCTGTTCAACCTCCCGCTTTGACAGGGATACCGATGCCTGCCTGTCCAACAGGCAGGCGCGGGTGGTCATGTTAGGCCAGACTGGTGTTTTTCCGGCGAGCGGTGCATGCTCGCTGCTGAAGCGTTTCACCCAGCTCGAAACCCACCCAGCAATGTGAGGTGCAGTACCCATGGACCGTCTGCTCGATTCACTCTTCCCCAGCGCCGAGGACATCCCAGAAACCTGGCGCCTGGAAGCCCCCCTGGAACAACGCGACTACCTGGTGAACGGTGAGCTCAGGCGGTGGGACGGCCCACTGGCCACAGTGCGCAGCCCGGTCTGGCTCAAGGAAGGCGACGATGAGCACCAGGTGGTGTTGGGCAGCGCTCCACTGCTCGATGCCGACACCGCGCTCACCGCCCTCGATGCCGCCGTGCAGGCGTACGACAAAGGCCGTGGCGCCTGGCCGAACATGCGCGTGGCCGAGCGAATCCAGCATGTCGAAACCTTCCTGGCGCGCATGCGCGAGCAGCGCCAGGCCGTGGTCAAGCTGCTGATGTGGGAAATCGGCAAGAACCTCAAGGACTCGGAAAAGGAATTCGACCGCACCTGCGACTACATCGTCGATACCATCAACGCCCTCAAGGACCTCGACCGCCGTTCCAGCCGCTTCGAGCTGGAACAGGGCACGCTCGGCCAGATCCGCCGAGCACCGCTGGGCGTGGCCCTGTGCATGGGCCCATACAACTACCCGCTGAACGAGACCTTCACCACGCTGATCCCGGCGCTGATCATGGGCAACACCGTGGTGTTCAAGCCGGCCAAGTTCGGCGTGCTGCTGATTCGGCCGTTGCTCGAAGCCTTCCGCGACAGCTTCCCGCCGGGGGTGATCAACGTCATCTACGGCCGTGGCCGGGAAACGGTGAGCGCGCTGATGGCCAGCGGCAAGGTCGATGTGTTCGCCTTCATCGGCACGCACAAGGCCGCCAGCGACCTGAAGAAACTGCACCCGCGCCCGCACCGGTTGCGCGCCGCGCTGGGGCTGGATGCCAAGAACCCGGGCATCGTGCTGCCCCAGGTGGACCTCGACAACGCCGTCGAAGAGGCCGTCACTGGTGCGCTGTCGTTCAATGGCCAACGCTGCACGGCGCTGAAGATCCTGTTCGTGCACGAGGATGTGGTCGATGCGTTCCTCGACAAGTTCCAGCGCAAGCTGGCCGCGCTCAAGCCTGGCATGCCTTGGGAGCCTGGCGTGGCGCTGACACCGCTGCCCGAGCCCGGCAAGGTCGACTACCTCGATGGCCTGGTCGCCGATGCCACCGCCAAGGGCGCCCGCGTGCTCAACGAACGCGGCGGGCACAGCCGTGGCTCGTTCTTCTACCCCGCCGTGCTGTACCCGGTGAAGAGCGACATGCGCGTGTACCACGAGGAGCAGTTCGGCCCGCTGGTGCCGGTAGTGCCCTACCGCGACCTGCAGACGGTGATCGACTATGTGCTGGACTCCGACTACGGCCAGCAACTGAGCCTGTTCGGCAATGACCCGGCGACCATCGGCAGCCTGGTCGACATCTTTGCCAACCAGGTCGGGCGCATCAACATCAATGCGCAATGTCAGCGCGGCCCCGACACCTACCCGTTCAACGGCCGCAAGAACAGCGCCGAAGGCACCCTGTCGGTACACGACGCCCTGCGAGTGTTCTCTATCCGCACGCTGGTCGCGACGCGCTTCCAGGAGGCCAACAAGGAACTGATCAGCGAGATCATTCGCAACCGGCAGTCGACCTTCCTGACCACCGACTACATCTTCTGACCGCCACGCTTATAGAGAATCGATCTATCACCCCTGTCGATTTTCCATCTGCGCAAACGACTCTAAGCAAAAGGGCGCCAACCGGCGCCCACTTCCAAGGAGAGTCGAACATGGCAGCCAAACCCATTCCCGAAGGCCAGCACAGCATTACGCCCTACCTGGCCATCAACGACGCCGCCCAGGCCATCGAGTTCTACAAGAAGGCCTTTGGCGCGGTGGAAATGTTCCGCCTCGATGCCCCTGGCGGCCGCGTTGGCCATGCCGAGCTGAAAATCGGCGATTCGTCGCTGATGCTGGGCGACCCCTGCGACATGGAAGGCGGCCTCACCGCCAGCCAGAAGCTCAGCGGCGCCAGCGTAGGCCTGCACCTGTATGTCGAGGACTGCGACAAGGTCTATGCCCAGGCCCTGACGGCCGGCGCCACCCAGCTGCGTGCAGTGACGGACCAGTTCTACGGCGACCGCAGCGGCACCCTGAAAGACCCCTTCGGCAACATCTGGTTCGTTTCCACCCACAAGGAGGACCTGACCCCCGATGAAATTCGCGCCCGTGCTGCGAAGATGTTCGCTGGCACTGCGCAGTAAGTTGAAAGCGGCGCCACTTTGCTTGAAGCTTGGGGCTCGTAGCTGGGAGCTGCTTCATGCGAATCATCGACAAAACCGCCGCACAGGTCCGTAGCCTGACCCCTGCAGAAGAAGAGCTGCTGGTCGGCTTTGCCACCGGCAGCCTCACCGGCCCGCGCCTGCTGCAGGCCAACCAGTTGCTGATGAAGGTGCGCAACGCCAACCAGTGGCTGGCCTGCGATTGCCGCAACGATGCCTTGCCGGTGCTGAATGTCACCCTCAACGGCAGCACCGGTACGCTGTTTCTCAAGAACAACCCGGGAACTGCCGAACACGCGCCTGGCTGCCCGTTCACCAAGGACGAGCGCGAAGCGACCGAGCGCGAGCACGACCCCGCGCCACCTGCTGCCTGGCTACCGCCCGACACACCGTTGCGCCTGATTGGTGATTTCCGCAGCAGCACCACCAGCAGTGGTGGCGACGGCAGCGAACGGCGTGAACAACAGCGCCTGCTGTCACTGTTGCTGACCTGGATCGAGACCAGCGGCCTGAACCTGTATGCCACGCACCTGAAAAAGGACCTGACCGGGCAGTTTGCCGAGTTGCGCAGCGTTGCCAGCCGCTATCCGCTGCTGGAACGGGTGCCCGCAAGCAACTACCTGGAAACCCGCCTGGACATGAAGCACATGATGATGCTCAAGTCCCGCCTGCGTGAAGCCACGGTGTTCGGCAACCACCGCCGCCACGGCCTGCTGCTGGATTGCGTGGACCAGATCAAGGGACGCAAGCTGTTCAATAACCGAAGTGAAGACGGCTTCGACTTCCAGGGGCACCACCTCTACTGGGGCGGCAACCGCACCAGCGGGCCATTGCTGGCGCTGATGCTCTATTCACCGACCAGTGCCGGCAGCCATTACTACGAACTGATCCATGTGGCCAGCGTGCCGGTGCTATCGCGTGCTCATCTGTTCCCGGTTTACCGCGATGAAGAACGCGAGCCGCTCAAGGCCCTGGTGTCGCTGGTCGACTGGATGGCCGGCAAAGGCGTGAAAGTGCAGATGCGCCGGCCGGTGATCGGCGGCCAGGTGATGGACGAACTGGTAATGACCTCGGACCAGGACCGGGTGTTGTCGGTATCGTTGCTGGAGCAGCCAATCGGCCCCGAACCGGATACCGAGAACTTCAAGCGCTACGCCGATTTCAAGAGCCTGGAAACCTTCCGCAAATTCGTCGCCGGCTTCTTCATGCGTGAGCGCTGAGCCCCCTCTACCGGCACACACAAAACCTTGTAGGAGCGGCCTTGTGTCGCGATGGGCTGCAAAGCAGCCCCTGCCATTCATGCACTAGTGCTGAAACCCAGGGGCCGCTTCGCGGCCCATCGCCGGCAAGCCAGCTCCCACCTGGACCGCACCAACCTCAAGCCATGCGCCGTCCCTGTGGGAGCGGGCGTGCCCGCGAAGAGGCCCATACAGGCTGCATGAGGTTTGCGTATCAACCCAGGAACAGCTTGTACGCCGGGTTGTCGGTCTCATCCCAGTACCGGTACCCCATCTCATCCAGCGCCAGCGGCAACCCCGCCAACTCATCCCCCGGTACTTCCAGCGCCGCAAATACCCGTGCTTCTGCCGCGCCATGGTTGCGGTAATGGAACAGGCTGATATTCCAGCGCTTGCCAAGCCGCTCCAGAAAGCCCAGCAAGGCCCCCGGGCGCTCGGGGAATTCGAAGCGCAGCACCCGCTCGTCAGCCCCGGGCGCGGCATGGCCGCCAACGGTATGGCGCACATGCAGCTTGGCCAGTTCGTTGTCGGTCAGGTCCAGCACGCTGTAGCCCTGCTCACGCAGGCTGGCCAGCAACTGCTCACGCGGGTCGTGCAGTGGGTGTGTCTGCACCCCAACGAACAGCCGCGCCTCCTTGCCAGGGTAATAGCGGTAGTTGAACTCGGTGATCTGCCGCTTGCCCAGGGCCTGGCAGAAGGCGCGGAAGCTGCCGGGCTGCTCCGGAATGGTGACAGCGATGATCGCCTCGCGCTGCTCGCCCAGTTCGGCACGCTCGGCCACATGGCGCAGGCGGTCGAAATTGACGTTGGCCCCGGAGTCGATGGCCACCAGGGTCTGCCCCTGCACGCCGTCGCGCGCCACATATTTCTTGATCCCCGCCACGGCCAGGGCGCCTGACGGCTCGGTGATCGAGCGGGTATCGTCGTAGATGTCCTTGATCGCCGCGCACAGCTCGTCGCTGCTCACGGTCACCACTTCATCAACGAAGTGCCGGCACAACTCGAAGCAATGGGCGCCGATCTGCGCTACCGCCACGCCATCTGCGAAGGTGCCGACCTGCGGCAGGATCACCCGCTCACCGGCCGCCATGGCAGCCTGCAGGCAGTTGGAGTCCTCCGGCTCGACGCCGATCACCTTCACCTCCGGGCGCAGGTACTTCACATAAGCGGCAATACCCGCGATCAGACCACCACCGCCCACTGGCACGAAGATGGCGTCCAGCGCACCCGGGCGCTGGCGCAGGATTTCCATGGCCACGGTGCCCTGCCCGGCGATCACATCCGGGTCGTCGAACGGTGGCACGAAGGTGGCGCCTTCGCTGTCGGCCAGTTTCAGCGCATGGGCCAAGGCATGGGGGAAGCTCTCGCCGTGCAGCACAACATGGCCACCTCGCGAACGTACCCCTTCCACCTTCAGCGACGGCGTGGTGGTAGGCATGACGATGGTGGCCTTCATGCCCAGGTGCGATGCCGCCAGGGCCACGCCCTGGGCATGGTTGCCCGCAGAGGCGGTGATCACCCCGCGCTCGCGCTGCAGGGTACTCAGCCGTGACAGGCGGGTATACGCACCGCGGATCTTGAACGAAAAGGTAGGCTGCAGGTCTTCCCGCTTCAGCAATACCTGGTTGCCCAGGCTGGCAGACAACGCAGGCGCAACTTGCAAAGGCGTTTCGATGGCCAGGTCGTACACCGGGGCGGCAAGAATGCGCCGCACCTGCTCCGACAGCAGTTGCTGGGGGGTGACGGTAGAACGAGGGCTGACGAAGCTGGTCATCGATGACTCCTTGGCTGTGTTCACGTTGCCCAGGAGTCAGAGAGAAGAAACCCGCCTCCAGGGCGGGTTCGGTGCACGTACGCGCTAGCCCGCCAAACTGATAATGGCGGTAATAATAATGGCGTTGACGTGCTGGAAAGTTTTCATGGGGTAGGAACTTAGCCGGTAGCGCAGCACAAAGTCAACACTTGGCCTGCTGCGCCGAAAGCGGCACATCGAACACCTTGTCGAAGCCCCACTGGAAGACAAACGCATAAACGAAGAAAAACACGAACAACGCCAGGTTGGTCAGCAACGCCGCCCACAGGCTGACATCCAGCCAGTACGCCACCAGCGGCAGCAGGATCAGCACCAGCCCGCCCTCGAAGCCCAGCGCATGCAGCAGACGCCGCAGGAAAGTGCGCTCACGCCGGTGCTGGCGCGCTTCCCAGCGTTCGAACACCCAGTTGTAGGCCATGTTCCAGCTCATCGCGATGCCCGACATCAGCACCGACAGCACGGTCGACTGCGCCATGCCGGCACCGAACGCCAGCTCCAGCGCGGGCGCCACGCAGGCGACGGCGATGGCCTCGTAAAGGATGGCCTGGACGATCTTGCGTGCCTTGCCTTGCATGTTCAGCTCCCTGGGTAAACGACCTGTAAAACTACAAGAAGTGGCCCACAAGAAAAAGCCTGAAATTTGGACAACCCCGCGTTCGGCTGCTTGTATCTATCCAGTACAAACGGCAGCAAGTCGTACAACTTCGTCCAGGGAATCGAACGAGGATAAAGACGATGGCCCACCCCTTCCTGTCGGTGACCGGCAAATGAGCCTGGTATTCATCGACTTCCTCACCTACGTGCTGTTCGGCCTGAAGATCCTCGCGATCATCCTGGCCTCGCTGATGTTCCTGCTGGGTCTGGATGATCTGTTCATCGACCTGTGCTACTGGGGCCGCAAGCTGATCCGGCGCTTTCGCATCTACGACAAGTACGAGAAAGCCGACGAAAAACGCCTGTTCGAGGTACCGGAGAAACCGCTGGCCATCATGGTCCCGGCCTGGAACGAAGTGGGCGTGGTGGGCGAGATGGCGCGCCTGGCTGCCTCGACCATCGACTACGAGAACTACCAGATCTTCGTCGGCACCTACCCCAACGACCCGCAAACCCAGGCCGATGTCGACGCCGTGTGCCTGCACTACCCCAACGTGCACAAGGTGGTCTGCGCCCGCCCCGGCCCCACCAGCAAGGCCGACTGCCTGAACAACATCATCGACGCGCTGCTGCGCTTCCAGCAGGACGCCGGCATCGAGTTTGCCGGTTTCATCCTGCACGACGCCGAGGACGTGATCTCGCCCATGGAGCTGCGCCTGTTCAACTACCTGCTGCCGAACAAGGACATGATCCAGATCCCGGTGTACCCCTACGCACCGGAATGGAAAGGCTTCACCGCCGGCCACTATGTCGACGAGTTCGCCGAAAACCACGGCAAGGACGTGATCGTGCGCGAGGCCCTGACCGGCCAGGTGCCCAGCGCCGGGGTCGGCACCTGCTTCAGCCGCCGCGCCATCAGCGCGCTGCTCGAGGACGGCGACGGCATCGCCTTCGACGTACAGAGCCTCACCGAAGACTACGACATCGGCTTCCGCCTGAAGCAGAAGGGCATGAAGTGCATTTTCGCCCGCTACTCCATCACCGACCCGGCGCTGACCCTGAAGCAGGAATGGCGCCCGGGCATGAGCCGCGAATTTTCCCAGGTGATCTGCGTGCGCGAGCACTTCCCGCGCGACTGGCAGCATGCCATCCGACAAAAGTCGCGGTGGATCGTCGGCATCGTGTTCCAGGGCACCAGCAACCTCGGCTGGAGTCGCAAGGGCGCGCTCAACTACTTCCTCTGGCGCGACCGCCGCGGCCTGTTCGCCTACCTGCTGAGTTTCCTGGTCAACCTGTTGCTGCTGGTGTTGCTGGCCATGTGGCTGGTCACGGTGATTGCGCCGGAGTCGTGGCGCTTCATGTCGATCCTCAGCGACAGCTGGCTGCTGACCACCTTGCTGTGGCTGAACGGGCTGATGCTGTTCAACCGCTTGTTCCAGCGCGCCTGGTTCGTCACCCGCTTCTATGGCATCGGCGAAGGGCTGCTGTCGGCACCGCGGATGATGTGGAGCAACTTCGTCAACTTTTTCGCCAACCTGCGTGCCCTGCGCCAGGTGATGGAAATGGGTGACTCGCGGCGCGTGGCCTGGGACAAGACCACCCACGAATTCCCCGCCATCGCTGCCCCCGCCCGCACGCCGCTGGGTCAGCGCCTGGTGGCCAAGGGCCTGATCAGCGACGAACAACTGCAACAGGCGATCACCAGCCCGGTACGCCGGCGCCTGGGCCGCGAGCTGCTGCTGCGCGGCTGGCTGAATAGCGAACAGCTGGTCGCCACCCTGGCTGAGCAGATGGACCTGCCCTGGGCGCCGCTGAACCCGTTCAAGCTCGACCCGCAGCTGATCGCCAAACTGCCGCGCAAGCTGGCGACGCACTATGGCGTGCTGCCGGTGGCCGAAGACGGCGACACGCTGGTACTGGCCAGCGAAAGCCCGGTGAGCCAGGTGTCGCTGGGGGTAATCAGCCGCCACCTGAAGCGCCCGGTCAGCGCCCGCCTGGCGCCCCAGGGCCGGGTGACCCTGGGCCTGCGCTACCACTACCCAAGCCCCTGGCAGAAGCCGGAAACCCGCGACATGCTGGCCATCCTCGAGCGTCACCAGGACGACGAAGTGCTGCTGGAACAGGTCAGCCATCACTAGGTAATGCTCGGCGCCCTGCTGCAGGTGCGCGGCATGGTCCCGGTCACTTTGTTCAACCAGGCGCTGATCGACTTCGACCCGGAACACCAGAGCCTCGGCGAGCACCTGATCGCCCGCGGCATCATCACCGAGCAGGTGCTGCAGCAGGCGCTGATCGAACAGGCCAGCGAACAGCAGGCCGCCTTTGACCTGACCCGGGAGGTGGCATGAAGCCGCGCTTTTCCCTCACCTTCACTGGCTTGTTGCTGTGTTCCGCCGCCCTGCCCTGCGCCGCTTCGGCGCCGATGACCGACTTTCAGCGGTTCACCAGTTACCCGTTCATGGAGCGCAGCTACCGCGAAGCGAAGAAGGACAACTGGGCCGAGGTCGAACGCCTGACCCGCCACGTGCTGGGCCGGGTGCCGAACAACGACGAAGCGCGTGCACTGCTGGTGGAGGCACTGGCTCATCAGCGCCGCTACAAGGAGGCCGAAGCCCTTGCCGAACAACTGGGTGACAGCCCCGAACACGCCAACGCCCTGCTGGAACTACGCTTGACCTGGATCGAACAGGACCCACCGCCGGCCAGCCAGGTGGAACAATGGCTGGCCAGCAGCGACGGCGCTCAACGGGTTCGCCTGTGGCAGGCCTACAGCCTGAGCCTGGCCAGATTCGGGGGTGCTGCCAGGGCGCTGGACTGGCTCAACCATCTGCCGCCACAGGGCGACGGCCAGGTTCTGCGCCTGGCCCGAGCCAACTTCGCCGAACAACTGCGCAACTGGAAGGAAACCATCGAGCAGTTACAGCCGCTGGCCGAGCAAGGCCAATTGCCTGCGCAGGACTGGCAGCGCCTGGCCAATGCGTATATCCAGCAGGTGGATGAAAAAGGGTTGAACGCGCTGTTGCCCAGCGCCCCTTCCCCCGAAGCAGCCAACCAGGCCCGCCTGGCCATGGCCAACCGCGCCATCGCCGTCGGCCAGAACCAGCAGGCCCGGCATTGGCTGCAGGCACTGCCCGCCGAGCAGTTGAACCAGCCCGAGCAGCGCCAGCAACTGTGGGAGCTGGCCCGCGCAGGCGACGACGCGCCGCTGGTGCAGCGCCTGAGCAACGAACTGCAACGCCCCTGCCTGGAAACCGTCGACTGGCTGTCGCGCCGCGACCCGCAGCTGGCGCGCGAGCAGTTCAAGGGCTGCACAGCCAGCACTGACCCAAAGGCCTACGCCGTGCTCAAGCAACGCCTGTACGGCGACCCGCCCCAGCCCCCGCAACCACGTACCGCCGCCGAGTGGGAGCAACGCTATCGGCAGAGCGGCGATATGGCCGCACTGGAGCAAGCTACCTTCCTGCTGATGCAGCAAGGCCATGACGAACACGCCCGGCAATTGCTGGAGCAGGCCTACGACCGCCACCAAGGCCGCCTTGCACCGTCGCTGCTGCAACGCCTTGGCAACCTGTATGCACGTAACGACGGGCCGCTGGACACCCGCCGCATGCTCGGCCTGGTCCCTCGGGTCGACGCCAGTACCCGGGCCCAGTTGCTCGGCCGCCTTGCCGAGGCTGGCCAGTGCGATGCCGTGCGCCAGGCAGTACCGGCCACCCCGAGCGAACCTGGCCAGTACCGCGCCCTGGGCCGCTGCGCCATGCCCGACCAGCCAGGCGAAGCGGTGGTCTACTACCAGGCCGCCGAGCGCCTGGGCGACAGCGGGAGCCGCCTGCCCCTGGCCTATGCCCTGGAAGCCGCTGGCGACTCCGAAGCGGCCCTGCCCATCTGGCGCACCCAGCCGGACAGCGCCTGGACCGACAACGCCCGCCTCACTGCCGCTCGCGGCGCGTTGAACGCCGGCGACGCACAAGCGGCCCGGCGCTATTGGGACGCCGCCGCACACGATAGCGCCGACGATTGGGCCCTGGGTGCCGCCATCGCCCAGCGCCAAGGCGATTACCAGGCGGCGCTGGGCTTCCAGCGCCAGGCCCTGGCACACAACCCGCGGGCCGACCACTACTACGCGGCCTCCAGCACCGCGCAACTGGCTGGCGACAGTGCCCAGAGCAGCGCCTGGCTGGCAGAAGCCGTGCGCCTGGCTCCCGACCAGCCACGCTACCGCGCCGACTACGGCATGCGCCTGGCCGGCTCGACGGACAAGGCCCAGCGCCGCCAGTCGATCCCCTACCTGGAACGCGCCACCCACGACTTCCCCGAGGACTACCGCCTTGGCGAGACGCTGGCCTTGCGCTACGACGAAGCCGAAGACAGCGCTTCGGCGCGCCGCGAACTGCGCCGCATCCTCGATGTGGAGCAGGACCTGGTCGACGGCGACGACGAATACGGCAGCCTGGAAGCGCGCAAGTACCGCCAGCGCCGCGCCCACGAAAGCCTGTCACGGCGCGACACCATCACCCTGGCCAGCACCTGGTCGCCGGCCGGCACCTCGACCAACGACAAGTTCCTCGACAATGGCCAGCGCAGCGGCACTTCGCGCCGCGCGCAATCGCAGAACGTGCAACTGGCCATGTGGGACCACGCCCTGGGCGAAGAGCCCAGCCGCAACGGCAGCACCCTGTCTGTGTATGGCCGCGTGCTGTTCGGTGGGCAAAGCCGCACCGACTACGCGCAAAGCATGGGTACCGGTGTCGGCCTGCGCTACAAACCATTCGGCCAGGCCAACCTCAACCTGTATGCCGAGCTGTACCACCAGCGTCAGATCGACGAGGAACACTACCGCGGGCTGAGCCTGGGCCAACTGCTTAGCCCCGCCAAGGTCGGCGGCAACTGGGGCGACCTGCGTCACCACGCCGAATCGAGCAACGACCTGCTGTTGCGGGCCACCGCTTCTTTCCTCGACCAGGGCGACTGGCGCAACGACTGGCGGGTCGATGAAGACGACTGGAACGAACGCTTCCTCTACCTCGACGCCGCCTGGTGGACCCGTGCCGGCGACCACGCCTGGCTGTCGCGCTACCAGCAAGGCCACGCCTGGAAGCTGCCGGGCAGCTCACCGCAAACCATCATGCCCTATGGTTTTGTCGAGTTTTCCAGCCAGGACCCGAGCAACGACTGGCGCCAGGACGCCCGGGCCGGGGTGGGCGTGCGCTGGCAATGGTGGTTCGATGACGACCGCTACAATGCCTACCGCGGTTCGCTGAAAGTGCGTGCCGAGTACCAGCAATCGCTGGGCGGCAATCTATACGAGCGCGCCAATGGCGTGCTGGTCGGTGCGGAGATGACCTTCTGATGCGTACGTTCCTGGCCCTCTGCCTGGTTGCCCTGTGCCTGCCAGCCAGCGCCGACCAGCGCCTGTTCTACCAACCCCTCAACCGCGACGCCAATGTCACCCCCGCCCAGTGGCAGCAACTGTGGCACGCCACCGTGGCCCAGGGCGGCAAAACCCTGATCGTGCAGTGGAGCGCCTATGGCGACAGCGATTTCGGCGGTGCCCGGGGCTGGCTGGCCGACAGCCTGCGCAGCGCGCGTGCCCAGGGCCTGCAACTGGTGCTGGGGCTGTACATGGACCCGGCCTATTACCAGCGCCTCGACGAACTGGACGGTGAAGGCCTGAACAGTTACTGGAAGGCGCAGCTGGGGCGCTCGCTCAGCCAGTACCGGCAACTGCGCCAGGCGTGGCAGTTGCCGGTGGACGGCTGGTACCTGCCCATGGAGCTGGACGACCATCACTTTCGCGGGGCCGAGCGCCGGGATGCCCTGCACAGCCAGTTGCAGGCCTTCAACCGGCAACTGGACAAGCCTTTGCACATCAGTGCTTTCAGCGCCGGCAAACTCTCACCGCGAGTCAATGCCGCATGGCTGGATCAACTGGCCGGGTTGGGCTTGACTGTGTGGTGGCAGGATGGCGCCGGGACCGGGCGCTTGCCCGCGTTGGTGCGCCAGGGCTACGAGCAGGCTTTGCCGTGCCGGGTTGGCGTGGTGCGCGAGGCGTTCCGCCAGGTGAGCGCGCCAGGCCAGGCGTTTCGGGCTGAGCCTGCCCAGCCGAAGCTGGGCGCCGGGTGCCATGCCGAGGCGGTGTTCGACCTGCGTTACCGGCCATGGGCCCGGGGTGTTCTGCCCACCAATTGAGTCCCCAGGCCTGGCCTCTTCGCAGCACAAGGCTGCTCCTACAGGAGAAATGCGTCACCTGTAGGAGCAGCCTTGTGCTGCGAAAGGGCCGGGACCGGCATGGTAGTACTCTCAGGAGCCCGAATGTTCAAGACCATCGAAGCCCACGTTCGCAAACAGGTCGCCCCCGCCGCCCTGCGCGCCGAGTTCCGCCAGCACGAATTCGAGCTCATGCGCCCGTTCTGCCTGCTGGTATTCTGCGTCAGCATTCTGATCTGGCTGGTTTTCGACCTGATCGTCAGCTTCCTCGGCGGCCAGGGTTTCACCTGGCTGTCCTATCTGTTCATCACCCTGCTCGGCAGCCTCACCGTGGTACTGCGGTTCACCCGTCGCAGCCATCACTTCGATGTACTCAACCTGCTGTTCATCGCCGCCATCACCCTGAGCATGCGCCTGGTGATCGAAGGCATCCCGGTGGCCCAGCGCCCGGTATGGCTGGTGCTCGGGGTGTCCACCGTGCTGTATGCCGTTTCGGTGCTACCGGTGCGGCGCTGGTCGTTCTTCTGCGCCATGGCCATCACCTGGGTGGTGCTCAACCCGTTCTACCACACCCGTATCGGGCCGGACGAACTCGAAGGCGCCATGCTGATCAGCTACGCGGTGTTCCTCAGCGGCCTGGTCATCTACAGCTACCTGCAGATGCGCAAGGCCAAGCTGCACAACTTCTACCTGTCCAAGGTGCTGCTGGACCAGGCCTATGTCGATGCCCTGACCGAAATCCCCAATCGCCGCTCGTTCATGGCCCAGGCCGGCCACCAGCTGCGCCTGGCCACGGCCGAGCAGTACCTGGCGATGATCGACATCGACAACTTCAAGCGGGTGAATGACCGTTTTGGCCATGACGTGGGCGATGAAGTACTCAAGCGCGTGGCCCTGCATATCAAGGCGAGCATGGCCGGTTACGAGTTTGCCCGACTGGGTGGTGAGGAATTCGCGATCTTTTTCCAGGGGCTGGACCAGCAAGGCGCCGAGCAACGAGTGGCGGCGCTGTGCCAACGAGTACGTGAAGATGTTGGCGAACACCCGGTAACCATCAGCATTGGCCTCACCCGGGTGGACCAGGGCGACAGCCTGACCACGGCGCTGGTGCGCGCCGACCAGGCGCTGTACGAGGCCAAGCACAGTGGCAAGGACCGGTTTGTGCTGTGGTCTGCCCGGCTGGCAGAAAGTGATTAGCAGGCCCGGCCTCTTCGCGGGCTCGCCCGCTCCCACAGGGACCGCACCGGCTTCGAACCCTGTGAATGCCCTGTGGGAGCGGGCAAGCCCGCGAAAGGGCCGGTACAGGCAGCCCATCACCCGGCAGGCAGGCGAATCCGGAACTGTGCACCACCCAGCGCCGACTGCGCCACGGTCAAGGTGCCACCTTGCCCCTCGATCGCCCGCCGGCTGATCGCCAAGCCCAGGCCAAACCCGCCGGTATTGCGGTCACGGCTACGGTCCAGGCGGTAGAACGGCTGGAAAATCCGCTCGCGCTCCTCCACCGGAATACCGATCCCGTCATCCTCCACCGTCACCAGGCAGGCGCCATCGTCTTCCAGGCGCAAGCGCAGCAACAGGCTCTCGTCGCAGTAACGCATGGCATTGCGCACCAGGTTCTGCACCGCCCGTGCCGTCAGCCGTGGGTCCAGCACAAAACGCGGCAGATCCCCCTCGGCCCGCACCTCCCACTGGATACCCCGGCCATCGAGTTCCTCGGCAAAGCCGCCGAGTACACTGTCGACCAGTTCCAGCAACGACACCTCGACCCGCTCGCGGGCCTGGTCGGCGTTGTACAGCCGGCTGTAGGACAACAGCTCCAGCACCAGCTCATCCAGCTCACGCACATGCCCCACCAGCTCCAGCAGGCGCTTGCGGCTGGCCGGCGGCACTTCGTCGAACAGCAGCACCAGGCCGAAATCCAGCCGGGTCAACGGCGTGCGCAACTCGTGCGACACCGCATTGAGCAGCTCGCGCTGCTGGTTCACGTGGCGTTCCAGGTCACTGGCCATGGTGTCGAACACCCCGGCCAGTTCACCGATGTTGGAGTGCGGCGAGATGTGCGTACGCTCGGCCATCTGCCCCTGACCCAGGCGCCGGGCGGTTTCCTTGAGGCGCTCCAGGTCGCGCCAGTGCGGCCATACCCACAGCAACAGGCAACCGAGCATCGCTGCACCGATCAGGACGGTCACACCCCACGACAGCACGTTGATATCCAGCGGGTCTGGCGGTGAGTGCAGACGCACCAGCCATTCCTTGTCCAGCGGCGCCAGCACCGTCTCGTAGTAGCCCCATTCGGCAATGCGCACGGCGTACAGGCCGTGCTCCAGGCGCGCCTGCTCGTCCTCGCTCAGGTCAGCCTGGTCCATGCGCAGCAGTTGCAGTTCCAGCGGCGCGAAATCACTGGCCAGCTCTTGCTCCACCGCCGGCCACTGCTCGCGCGGGGCCTGGCGGAACTGGCGCACGATCAGCGACTGCACGCCCTTGGCCTGGTCCAGGTTGTAGGCCATGAAGCGGTCCTGGAACAGGCCGACGATGGTGTCGGGGATGAACAACAGTGCACCGGCATAGGCAACGATGATCACCAGGTACAGCCGCACCAGAATCTTCAGCATGGGCGGTCAGCACTCCCACTCGACACGGCTGAACAGATAGCCCTTGCCCCACACGGTCTTGATCTTGCGCGCTTCGCCGGCGTTATCGTCGAACTTGCGCCGCAGCTTGGAGATGGCCACGTCCACCGAGCGGTCGGTGCCGTTGAACTCGATACCCCGCAGTTGCTGCAGGATGCGGTCGCGGTTCAGCACTTCGCCGGCATTGCGCGCCAGTACCACCAGCAGGTTGTACTCGCCGCTGGACAGCTCCACCTCTTCGCCACGCCAGCTCACGGTGCGCTCGGCCAGGTCGATGCGCAGGCCACCGATCAGGATCAGGTCGTTGTCCAGGCGCGGCTCGTTGACGCTGCTGCGACGCAGCAGGGTACGCACGCGGGCCAGCAGTACACGCGGCTCGCAGGGTTTGGTCACGTAGTCGTCGGCGCCCATTTCCAGGCCCAGGACCTGGTCGTGGCTGTCGTCGCGGGCGGTCAGCATCAGGATCGGCAGGCCCTGCGACTCCTGGCGCAGCAGGCGACACAGCTGCAGGCCGTCGATCCCCGGCAGCATCAGGTCGAGGATGACCAGGTCGGGCTTTTGCCGGCGGTACTCGTCAAGCACATGATCGCCACGGGCGATCACCTGGACATGGAAGTCGTTGCGTTGCAGGTAGCTGGCGATCAGTTCGGACAGGGCGCTGTCGTCTTCGACCAGGAAAATATTCGGCATAGGCGCTTGGGAATCTGGGTTGGGGTAAGACCTCACCGGCCTCTTCGCGGGCTTGCCCGCTCCCACAGGGACCCAACAGCACTTGAAAGCTGTGCAGTCCCTGTGGGAGCGGGCAAGCCCGCGAAGAGGCCGGTACAGGAATACTCAGGATATAGAACACTACAGGCAGACAGGATTGTTCTTCACACTTTTTCACACTCGTCCTACAGGTATTAACAGCCACGCAAGGAACGCCTGCCGTAGCATACCGGCGGTCATCATCGGAAGATCCGTATGTCTACTACCCTCCCCCCACGCTTGCGCCCGTTGGCGCTTCTGGCGCTCCTGAGCCTGTCCCTGGCCGGCTGCGACGACAGCCCCGAACAGGAAGAACAGGCTCCCACCCCGCAAGTGCGGGTGGAAACCCTGCAACTGCAGCCACTGGCCATCAGCAGTGAGCTCAGCGGCCGCATCCTCGCGCCGCGCACCGCCGAAGTGCGAGCACGTGTCGCGGGCGTTGTGCTCAAGCGGGTGTATCGCGAAGGCAGCGACGTCAAGCAGGGCGATGTGCTGTTCCTGATCGACCCGGCACCGTTCAAGGCCGACCACGACAGCGCCCGCGCCACCCTGGCCAAGGCCGAGGCCACCCTGTACCAGGCACGCCTGCAGGAACAGCGCTACCGCGAACTGGTCGACGACAAGGCCGTCAGCCGCCAGGAATACGACAACGCCAAGGCCAGCTACCTGCAGGCCGATGCCGCAGTGGCCGAGGCCAGGGCCGCCCTGGAACGCGCCCGCCTGAACCTCGGCTACGCCACCGTGACGGCTCCGATTTCCGGCCGTATCGGGCGCGCACAGGTCACCGAAGGTGCGCTGGTCGGGCAGAACGAGACCACGCCCCTGGCGACCATCCAGCAGCTGGACCCGATCCACGCCGATGTCACCCAGTCGACCCGCGAGCTCAACGCCCTGCGCCGCGCCATGCGTGCCGGCGAGCTGCAGCAGGTGGGCGACGGCCAGGCCCGGGCCACGCTGATCCAGGACGATGGCAGCACCTACCCGCTGCCGGGCAAACTGCTGTTCTCCGACATCAGCGTCGACCCCAGCACCAACCAGATCACCCTGCGCAGCGAGTTCCCCAACCCGGACCTCGACCTGCTGCCCGGCAGCTACGTGCGCGTGCGCCTGGAGCAGGCCGTGCAGCCCAAGGGCCTGAGCGTGCCGCAGCGCGCCATCCTGCGCGACAGCGCTGGCGTGCCCAAGGTGCTGGTGGTCGACCCGCAGGCCCGGGTCAGCGACCGCCAGGTAGTACTGGGCAGCGCCCAGGGCGACCGCTGGATCGTCAGCGAAGGCCTGGCCCCCGGCGAACGGGTGGT
This sequence comes from Pseudomonas sp. s4, assembly GCF_046764235.1. Taxonomy (NCBI): domain Bacteria; kingdom Pseudomonadati; phylum Pseudomonadota; class Gammaproteobacteria; order Pseudomonadales; family Pseudomonadaceae; genus Pseudomonas; species Pseudomonas sp. s4. Next base: position 3,409,038 of record NZ_CP177209.1, read on the forward strand.
GGTGGAGGGCCTGCAACACGTCAAGGCCGGTGACCAGGTGCAGGTCGACAATGCATCAGGGGCATCGCCCATCGCACAGCACACTGGCCAGTGAGGGCCTGATTCATGCCGCAATTCTTCATCGACCGCCCGGTATTCGCCTGGGTGGTCGCCCTGTTCATCCTGCTGGCCGGTGCCCTGGCCATCCCGCAGCTGCCGGTGGCCCAGTACCCCAACGTGGCCCCGCCGCAGGTGGAAATCTACGCCGTGTACCCGGGCGCCTCGGCGGCGACCATGGACGAGAGCGTGGTCAGCCTGATCGAGCAGGAGCTTAACGGCGCCGACAACCTGCTGTACTTCGAGTCGCAGAGCAGCCTGGGCAGCGCCACCATCACCGCCACCTTCGCCCCGGGCACCAACCCGGACCTGGCCCAGGTCGACGTGCAGAACCGCCTGAAGGTGGTCGAGTCGCGCCTGCCGCGCCCGGTGACCCAGCAAGGCCTGCAGGTGGAAAAGGTCTCCACCGGCTTCCTGCTGCTGGCCACCCTCACCTCCGAAGACGGCAAGCTCGACGAAACCGCCCTGTCGGATATCCTTGCGCGCAACGTGATGGACGAGATCCGCCGCCTCAAGGGCGTCGGCAAGGCCCAGCTGTACGGTTCGGAACGCGCCATGCGCATCTGGATCGACCCACGCAAGCTGATCGGCTTCAACCTCACGCCCAACGACGTGGCCGAGGCCATCGCCGCGCAGAACGCCCAGGTGGCCCCCGGCAGCATTGGTGACCTGCCCACCCGTGGCACTCAGGAAATCACCGCCAACGTGGTGGTCAAGGGCCAGCTGAGCACCCCCGAGGAGTTCGCCGGGATTGTCCTGCGTGCCAACCCGGACGGTTCCACGGTGACCATCGGCGATGTCGCCCGGGTCGAGATCGGTGCCCAGGAATACCAGTACGGCACGCGCCTGAACGGCAAGCCGGCCACCGCCTTCAGCGTGCAGCTGTCGCCGGGCGCCAACGCCATGGAAACCGCCACCCTGGTGCGGGCGAAGATGCAGGACCTGGCGCGCTACTTCCCGGAAGGCGTCAAGTACGACATCCCCTACGACACCTCGCCATTCGTCAAGGTGTCGATCGAGCAGGTCATCAACACCCTGTTCGAAGCCATGCTGCTGGTGTTCGCGGTGATGTTCCTGTTCCTGCAGAACCTGCGCTACACCCTGATCCCGACCCTGGTGGTGCCGGTGGCCCTGATGGGCACCTTCGCCGTGATGCTGGCCATGGGCTTCTCGGTCAACGTGCTGACCCTGTTCGGCATGGTGCTGGCCATCGGCATCCTGGTCGACGATGCCATCGTGGTGGTGGAAAACGTCGAGCGGATCATGGCCGAGGAAGGCCTGCCGCCCAAGGAGGCTACGCGCAAGGCGATGGGCCAGATCAGCGGCGCGATCGTCGGCATTACCCTGGTGCTGGTGGCGGTGTTCCTGCCGATGGCCTTCATGCAAGGCTCTGTGGGGGTGATCTACCAGCAGTTCTCGCTGTCGATGGCAGTGTCGATCCTGTTCTCGGCGTTCCTCGCCCTCAGCCTGACCCCGGCGCTGTGTGCCACCCTGCTCAAGCCGGTGGCCAAGGGCGAGCACCACGAACGCAAGGGCTTCTTCGGCTGGTTCAACCGGCGCTTCGAGGGCATGAGCAACGGTTACCAGCGCTGGGTGGTGCAGGCGCTCAAGCGCAGCGGCCGCTACCTGCTGGTATACGCGTTGCTGCTGGCGGTGCTGGGTTATGGCTTCAGCCAGCTGCCCACGGCGTTCCTGCCCACCGAAGACCAGGGCTACACCATCACCGATATCCAGCTGCCGCCGGGCGCCAGCCGCATGCGCACCGAGCAGGTGGCGGCACAGATCGAGGCGCACAACGCCGAAGAGCCCGGCGTGGGTAACACCACCTTGATCCTGGGTTTCAGCTTCTCGGGCAGCGGGCAGAACGCAGCGCTGGCCTTCACCACGCTCAAGGACTGGTCCGAGCGCGGTGCCGACGACAGCGCCCAGTCGATCGCCGACCGCGCGACCATGGCCTTTACCCAGCTCAAGGACGCCGTGGCCTATTCCGTGCTGCCACCGCCAATCGACGGCCTTGGCGAGTCGACCGGCTTCGAGTTCCGCCTGCAGGACCGCGGCGGCATGGGCCACGCCGAGCTGATGGCCGCCCGCGACGAACTGCTGGCAAATGCCGGCAAAAGCAAGGTGCTGACCAACGTGCGCGAAGCCTCGCTGGCGGAAAGCCCGCAGGTACAACTGGAAATCGACCGCCGCCAGGCCAACGCCCTGGGCGTATCGTTTGCCGATATCGGTTCGGTGCTGGACGTGGCCGTGGGTTCCAGCTACGTCAACGACTTCCCCAACCAGGGCCGCATGCAGCGGGTGGTGGTGCAGGCCGAAGGCGACCAGCGCAGCCAGGTCGAAGACCTGCTGAAGATCCACGTGCGCAACGACAGCGGCAAGATGGTGCCACTGGGCGCCTTCGTCCAGGCCAGGTGGGTCAGCGGCCCGGTGCAGCTGACCCGCTACAACGGCTACCCGGCGGTGTCGATTTCCGGCGAACCGGCAGCCGGCTACAGTTCGGGCGAAGCCATGGCCGAGATCGAGCGCCTGGTGGCCCAGCTGCCGGCCGGTGCCGGCCTGGAATGGACTGGCCTGTCGCTGCAGGAGCGGCTGTCCGGCAGCCAGGCACCGATGCTGATGGCGCTGTCGTTGCTGGTGGTGTTCCTGTGCCTGGCAGCGCTGTACGAAAGCTGGTCGATCCCCACCGCAGTTCTGCTGGTAGTACCGCTGGGCGTGCTCGGTGCGGTGCTGGCGGTGACCCTGCGCGGCATGCCCAACGACGTGTTCTTCAAGGTCGGCCTGATCACGCTGATCGGCCTGTCGGCGAAGAACGCCATCCTGATCATCGAGTTTGCCAAGAGCCTGGTCGACCAGGGCGTGGATGCTGCCGACGCCGCCGTGCAGGCCGCGCGCCTGCGCCTGCGCCCGATCGTGATGACCTCGCTGGCGTTCATCCTGGGCGTGGTGCCACTGGCCATTGCCAGCGGCGCCAGCTCGGCCAGCCAGAAGGCGATCGGTACCGGGGTGATCGGCGGCATGCTCAGCGCCACCCTGGCCGTGGTGTTCGTGCCGGTGTTCTTCGTGGTGGTGATGCGCCTTGCCGGGCGACGCCAGGCGGGTAATGCCGACACGCAGGCCGTGACCAGCGACAGCTGACTGGACAAGCCCCGCGTGAAATGGGAGGGTTCCCGGCATTGACTGCCCGGAACCCTTTTTCATGCCTGATGCCCTGCCCCCCTGCTCCATCCTCATTCTCGCCGGTGGCCGCGGCCAGCGCATGGGCGGCCGCGACAAGGGCCTGGTCGACTGGCAGGGCGAACCGCTGGTGGCGCATGTGCAGCGCGTGGTACGGCCGCTCAGCGATGACCTGGTGATTTCCTGCAACCGTAACCAGCAGGCCTACCGGGCGTATGCCGACCAGTTGGTCGGCGATGCCGAGGCGGACTACCCCGGGCCGTTGGCGGGGGTGATTGCCGGGCTCAAGGTGGCGCGGCATGAATGGGTGGTGCTGCTGGCCTGTGATGCACCGCTGGTTGACCGGGGGTTGATCGAGGACCTGCTGCACCTGGCGGTGGCGGGTGACAGTGCGGCCATGGTGCGCCAGGGTGGGTACTGGCAGCCGATGTTCAGCGTGCTGCCACGCCGGGTGTTGCCGGTGCTGGAGCAGGCCTGGGCGACGGGCGAGCGGAGTTTGCAGAAGGCCTTGCTGCGTGAAGCGGTGCAGGGGCTGGAATGTGCCGACGATGATCGCAGGTTGAGCAACTTCAACAGCCCGGAGTTGCTGCAGGGCTGAGGTCATCTGCTGCCTGACCATCAGGCCTGCGCGCTCCTACAGGGGCCCACTTCCTTTTCAATGGGTGATTTACCCGGCAAACAGCTCCTCGACACTGATCTCGCGCATGCGGAACTTCTGCACCTTGCCGGTCACCGTCATCGGGAACTCATCGACAAAGCGGAAGTACCGGGGCACCTTGAAGTGTGCGATCCGCGCCTTCGCCCAATCGCGCAGTTCCTCCGCGCTGGCCGTATGCCCCGGATGAAGCCGCACCCAGGCCACGATCTCTTCACCGTACTTGCTGCACGGCACGCCAATCACCTGCACATCGGCCACCGCCGGGTGGGTGAAGAAGAACTCCTCCAGCTCGCGCGGGTAGATGTTCTCGCCGCCGCGAATGATCATGTCCTTGCTGCGCCCGACAATACGCACATAGCCCTGCTCGTCCATCACCGCCAGGTCGCCGGTGTGCATCCAGCCTTCCTCATCGATGCTTTCGGCCGTGGCCTTGGGGTTGTTCCAATAGCCCAGCATCACGCTGTAACCCCGCGTGCACAATTCGCCGATCTCGCCCCGCGGCAGCGTGTTGCCATCGGCATCAATCACCTTGTTCTCCAGCCTTGGCTGGGTGCGCCCGACGCTGGTCACGCGGCGCTCCAGGTCGTCGCTGGCGCCGGTCTGCAGCGACACCGGGCTGGTTTCGGTCATACCGTAGGCAATCTGCACCTCGGCCATGTGCATCTCGCCGATAACCCGGCGCATCACTTCGATCGGGCAGGTGGCGCCGGCCATGATCCCGGTGCGCAGGCTGGACAGGTCGAACTCGTCACGCTGCGGGTGGTCCAGTTCGGCAATGAACATGGTCGGCACACCGTACAAGGCAGTGGCCTTTTCTTCCGCCACCGCACGCAGGGTGGCCAATGGGTCGAAGGCGTCGTTGGGGTAGATCAGGGTGCTGCCGTGGGTCATGCAGCCGAGGTTGGCCATGACCATGCCAAAGCAGTGGTACAGCGGCACCGGCACCACCAGCCGGTCATGCTCGGTCAGGCCCAGGCTTTCACCGACCATGTAGCCGTTGTTGAGGATGTTGCTGTGGCTGAGGGTGGCGCCTTTCGGGAAACCGGTGGTGCCCGAGGTGTACTGGATATTGATCGGGTCGTCGCAGCGCAGCTGCGCCTGGCGCTCGGCAAGGGCTTCGCGGCTGACGGCCGCGGCACGGGCCTGCAGGTCGTGCCAGGCGAGAAAGCCCGCCGGTGGCGCAGCGGCCAGGCTGACCACACCGCGCAGTTCGGGGAAGCGTTCGCAGATCAGGGCGCCCGGCTGGCTGCTGGCCAGGCCCGGAACCAGGCCCAGCAACATGGCGTGGTAGTCGGATGTCTTGAACGCGTCGGCGCAGATCACCCAGCGGCAGCCGGACTGGCCGAGGGCGTAGTCCAGTTCGCTGGAGCGGTAGGCCGGGTTGATGTTGACCAGGATCGCGCCCACCTTGGCGCTGGCGAACTGGGTGATGCACCACTCTGCGCAGTTGGGTGCCCAGATACCGAGGCGGTCACCGGGCTGCACGCCCAGGGCCATCAGCGCACGGGCGTGCTGGTCGACCGCGTCGGCCAGCTGCTGCCAGGTGTAGCGCAGGGCCTGGTGGCGGACGACCAGGGCGTCACGGTCGGGGAAGCGGGCGACGGTGGTGTCGAAGGCGTCGCCGATGCACTGGGTAAGCAGGGGTTTGTCCTGGTTGCCCTGGGAGTAGCTTGGCTGGGGCATGGGCGGTCTCTTGTTGTTCTTGTGTTGATTGAGCGGGCCTCTTCGCAGCACAAGGCTGCTCCTACATTGGAGCGCAGTAGCCTGTAGGAGCAGCCTTGTGCTGCGAAGAGGCCAGTGAAGCCATCCTGGAGCTAACGGATGAACACCTGCGGCGTGGTGGTGGACATGTCCCCACCCGGCAACTTGATGTTCTTCACTTTCTCCAGCGTATCCGGGTTGAACACCGCCAGGTCATTGAAGGTGCCGCCCAGGTACAACTTGTCGCCTTTCTTGTCGAAGGCCACGCAGTAGTAAGTGTGGTCCAGATTCGCCGCCTTGATCAGCTTGCGCTGTTTGAGGTCGTACTTGGCCAGGCGGTTGAGCACGCCGTAGATCTGGTTCGGGTCTTTCGGCGAACGCAGCCCGGTGAAGTACAGCTCGGTCAGGTCGGCAAATTCCTGGGTGTGGGTCTTGCCGGTCTTCAGGTCGACGCTCAGGTAGCCATACAGCAGATCGGCGGTGGCCGGGTCCTGCTTGTCATCCTTGAACCTGGCAATGGTGTACAGCATCGAAAACTCGTGGCGCGGGCTCTGGTGCGGCCAGAAGTACAGCACGTCCGGGGCGCTGTAGCCTTTGCGGTTCCAGTTGCGTAGCGGCAAGGCCACCGTGTACTTGCCGGTCTTCACGTCCATCTTGTAGATGTCCGGCCCGGCGACGTACAGGCTGCCATCGTCCGCCGCACGCATCAGGTACACCTGGCGCGGCATCGGGAAGGTGCGCACCGGCTTGGCCTCCAGGCCATCGGCGGTGCTGAACACTTCCAGCCGCGGTGGCTTGACCACGTAGTGGTCGTTCAGGCGCTGGGTGGGGTTGACCGTGGCGTACACTTCCTTGCCGTCCGGGCTGATGGCGAACGAGTACATCGACCGGCCCACCTCACCCGGCACACTGGACAGGTTGGCGTGGAAGGTGTTCTTGCAGGTGTCCAGGTCGATGCCGTAGATGTCGCCGTAGTGGTTGTTGAGCACGTAGGCGGTGCGGTTGTCCGGCGCCATCATCGCGGTGCCGGGGCCGAACTTGTCGGGCATCACGCAGCTCTTGTACACCGTGTCACTGGCCACATCGACCACGTGCAGGTTGTTCGGGTAGTTGGTCACGATCATGTATTCGTGGCCAGCCTTCAGCGCCGGCCCGGTGTCGGCGGCCTGTACCAGCCCGGCACAGGCCGTGGCGGCGATGGTGAGCGCGAGTGACGCGCAGCGTCCAGCTTTCATGCGGTTTCCCCTTGTCATTCTTGTTGGGCCGGTCACTTGTCTTTCGGGAACACGGTGCCGAGGTTGCGCCAGTCTTCCGCCGAGTTGCTCGCCTGGGCGTTCCAGTCCTGGTAGGTGCTCATCATGTCCGGCACCTGGGCCGGCCACCAGCAAGGGTCGGAGCAGCCATACAGGTCGGCCTCCATCGGCTGGCACAGCGAGCTCACGCCACCAAAGGCGTCCACTTCCCAGCCCGGGTCGGTGGTGGCGGTGCAGCCCGCCACTGCGCTCATGGCCATGACTTCTTCGACGCGGTCTTCGGCGGCGGCCTGCTCGAGGATGCGCGCCTTGTTGTTCAGGGGCTTCAAGTGCTTCATGTCAGTGCGCCTTCCGCGGGGTGATGTAGCGATCGATGAAGGCCGGGTTGGCGGCCATGATGCGGCTGTAGACTTCGATGCCGAAGTCGACCCAGTCGCGCATCAGTTCGCAATAGTGGTAGGTCGGGTGCTGCGGGTCGCCATAGCGGGCATAGCTTTCGTGGTAGCAGCCGCCGGAGCACAGGTTGCGGATGCGGCAGCTGTCGCAGCCGGTGTTGCTGCGGTCCAGGCGCTGCGACAGGAAGTCGTTGAGCTGCGCCTGCTTCACGCCCTGGTGCACATTGCCGAAGGTCGGCAGGCTGGAGCCGGTGAAGCGGTGGCACAGGTTCAACTCGCCCTCATGGTCCACGGCCAGCATCTTCAGCCCGGCGCCGCACGGCAGGGCCTTCTTGTGGCCTTCGTGGATGTCGGTGATCAGCTGGTGCAGGTTGGAGAAGCCGATGTTGCGGTGCTCCAGCGCAGCCTCCAGGTAACGCCGGCCCAGCGCCTTCATGTTGGCGAACACCTGCACCAGCTCTTCGCCCGTGAGGTTGAAGTTGGCCATGTCGCCGGAGGTGACCGGGGCAAAGCCGACTTCAGCGAAGCCCAGTTCGTTGAACAGGTGGTTCCAGATGGTCTCGACATCGGTGATGCCACGGGTCAGCGTGACCCGCGCGCCCACCGGGCGGCTGTGGTAGCGCGACAGCAGCATGTCGACCTTGCGCCGCACCACGTCATAGGTGCCCTGCCCGCCCACGGTGATGCGGTTGCGGTCGTGCACGGTCTTGGGGCCGTCGATGCTGATCGACAGGCCGAAGCGATGGGCATTGAGCCAGTCGACGATCTCTTCGTTGAGCAAGGTGGCATTGGTGGTCATGATGAACTCCACCTGCTTGCCCGCCTCGGCGAAGCGCCGCTCGCAGTAGGCGACCATGTGCTCGATCAGTGGCCGGTTGGACAGCGGCTCGCCACCGAAGAACACCACGCTGTAGCGCTGCTCGTCGGGCGACTCCTTGAGCAGCATCTCCACCGAAGCCTCGGCGGTGGCAGTACTCATCTTCTTGCCCGCGGACGGTTTGTCCAGGTCTTCCTTGTAGCAGTAGGTGCAGCTGAGGTTGCAGCCGGTGTTGACGTTGAGCACCACGGTGTTCAGCGCCGTGCGCTCGACCTGCTTGAGGGCGATTTCCGGGGTCAGCGGCGAGCCGTCGCTGACCAGTTCCAGCGCGATCAGCTCGCGCAGGGTGTCCTGGATATCGCTGCCGGCAAACCGCTGGCCAAGGCGCTGCATCAGCTCCTCGGCCGAGCAGCCTTGCTGGCGCAGGGTGTCGATGATGCCGCCGGTCACCGCGTCGGCGGTGAACAGCGAACTGCTGGGGATATGGAACAGCATGCGGTCGGCGTCGACCTGCACTTCATGCAGGTTGCGTTCGACCAGATTCAGTAGCGCGCCCATGGCGACCTCCCGATAATCGATCCGTTGGAAAACCGTAAGCCCCCTGCCGTTACGGCAGCGGCGGGTTGTTCCAGCGCTGTACGGTGACGATCATGTGCCCCTCGCCAGTCTGGCCACCGTCGGCCAGGGTGGCGATGACCTTCAGGTTGCCGGCGTTGTTGGTCATCATCTTGCGCTCCGGGTTGGGGCCAGCGCCGCCTGGCACGAACACGCCATCGGCCTGCATCTTCCCGGCGAACTTGACGTCCTCGTCCTCGACCGCACGCTCGTTGAACGGCTCGACCTTCCAGCTGGCCGGCAAGTAGCCGATGCGCAGCGGCTGGCCATTGGCGTCCTTGCCCCAGGCTTCGGCCTCGAAGCGGCCCTGCACCTTGGGCACCGAGGCGCCGTTTTCACCGATGCGGGCGATGGAGAACGCCGGCACCACTTTCACTTCCTCGACCTTGTCGTACACCGCCAGGTTGACGCCCTTGAGCGCCCCTACGGCGACTTCGCGCTGGCCAGGCCTGGCATCGGCCGCGGCGCGGGCCTTCACCCGTACCAGGGTTGGGGTCTGCTCCAGTACCTCGGTCACTTCCACGCCAGCGCCCAGGTCCGGTTTGCCGGCCAGGCCGCTGCCGACCAGGGTGATCTCGCTTTCGCCACCGGCCTTGATGAATGCCGGTTGTACCGCCAGCAGGCGCGCCTTGCCCTCCTTCACTGCGGTGAAGTCCAGGCCACGCTCGTCGTGCTCGGCCTCGAACATGCGGCCCTTCATTTCGCCATCCAGCGCGGCGAACACCTGGCGCAGGTTGGCGTCGCCGACCTTGACGTTGCCACGCCATTCATAGCCGTTGTAGAGGATCGCCGACCCGCTGCCATTGAACGGCGTGCCGTCGGCATAAGCGCCCTTGACCTCGACCTTGAAGGTGTCACCCTGGTCAGGCGTGACGCTCATCACCCCGCGCACATCGCCCTTGGCCAGCATGTGGCCGCTGAATGTCCACTGGCCCGGCAGCGTATCGGCCTTGGGCCTGGCTTTCTGCCATTCGGCCCACGCCGCGCTTTCCAGCGGGTAGCGCTTGGCCAGGTCCGGCACCACTTGTTGCAGGGCGATCGGCAGCCAGTCGCGGTCACGCGCCTGGGCCTGGTATTCGAGGGACGGCCACTGGCCGAGATGGAAGTTGACCAGGTGCTCCCACTCCTTGGCCGGGCGCCGCTGCAAGGCGACACGGGCACCGGAGTGGCAACGGCCACAGGTTTCGCTGAGCTGGGTGTCGAACTGCTCGACGGTGTTCAGCCGGCGCTCCATGGCATACCGCACGCCATCGGTTTCGCTGGGCGCCAGGCCCTGCTTGTCGGCCAGGTACTTGACCAGGGTGCGGCGGTCGTCGTCGCTGATCTGCAGGCCGTGCATCACCTGCATGCGGGCGATGCTCATCAGCCAGCCTTCCGGCGTCTTGCGCTGGTGGCTGATGCGGCTGTAGGTGTCGTTGCCTTCGGGGATATGGCACCCCATGCACTTGTTCTGCAACAGGCTCGGGCCCTGCTCGGCCGCCATGGCCTGGGTGCTCAGCAGCGCGGCGGCGACCAGCGCCAGTTTGCCCGCATGCCGCCGGAGTCGAGTCGTCTTCAAGGTCAGACCTCCACGGTTGTTGTTCTTATCGTTTTCGCACGCTTTGGTACAGCAGGTGTGCATGTGACGGTTGTGATACAGGAACTGTGCCAGGTGCTGTGAAAGTGTTTTAAATCAAGCCATTGAGGTCAATTACCGGATAATGGCAATGCAAGGACAGCTTCTTTGAGCGTCCCATTCCGCGACTGAGTGTTTCACCTTGAGACACTGGGCCTGCTGCGCAGGCCTTTCGCGACACAAGGCCGCTCCTACAAGGGATCGCGTACGGCCTGTAGGAGCGGCCTTGTGTCGCGAAAGGGCCGCACAGCGGCCCCCGCTTTTACTGTTTCACCACCGTCTCACACCGTCTCAATGTGCAACAGCGCAACCCTGCAATCCCAACCTTGCAGCAGGAAAAAACCCAACCCGTTCAACGGTTTGCAGCCATCTACCGACCTTGGCACGCCCATTGCGCCTATGCCTGTCACATCCAATGACAAGAGGCACCGTCCCATGCTTTCCGAACTGCCCATCCTGCCCGCCACCCGCGCCTTTCTCGAACGCAAGCTGAAGATGCGCATCGGCGCCGACTGGCAGGACGCCGCCAGCGGTCGCACCCTGTCGTTCCGCAACCCGGCCACTGGCGAGGTACTGGGTGAAGTGCCCGCCGCCGAGGCCGAAGATGTCGACCGCGCCGTGCGCGCCGCTCGCCAGGCCTTCGACGATTCGCCGTGGAGCCGCCTGCGCCCACGCGAGCGGCAGAACCTGCTGTGGCGCCTGGCCGACCTGATGGAGCGCGACGCCCGCCAGCTGGCCGAACTGGAATGCCTGAACAACGGCAAGAGCGCCGCCGTTGCCCAGGTGATGGACGTGCAACTGGCCATCGACTTCCTGCGCTACATGGCCGGCTGGGCCACCAAGATCGAGGGTAGCACCGTCGAAGCCTCGATGCCGTTGATGCCCAACGACCAGTTCCATGGTTTCGTGCGGCGCGAGGCAGTGGGCGTGGTCGGCGCCATCGTCGCCTGGAACTTCCCGTTGCTGCTGGCCTGCTGGAAGCTCGGCCCGGCCCTGGCTACCGGTTGCACCGTCGTGCTCAAGCCCGCGGACGAAACACCGCTGAGCGTGCTCAAGCTGGCTGAGCTGGTGGACGAAGCCGGCTACCCGGCAGGTGTGTTCAACGTGGTCACCGGCACCGGCCTGAACGCCGGCGCCGCACTCAGCCGCCACCCCGGCGTGGACAAGCTGACCTTCACTGGCTCCACCGAGGTCGGCAAGCTGATCGGCAAGGCAGCCATGGACAACATGACCCGTGTCACCCTGGAACTCGGCGGCAAGTCGCCGACCATCGTCATGCCCGACGCCAACCTGCAGGAAGCCGCGGCCGGCGCGGCCACGGCGATCTTCTTCAACCAGGGCCAGGTGTGCTGTGCCGGGTCCCGCCTGTACGTGCACCGCAAGCACTTCGACAACGTGGTGGCCGACATCGCCGGCATCGCCAACGGCATGAAGCTGGGCAGCGGTCTGGACCCGGCAGTGCAGATGGGTCCGCTGATCTCGGCCAAGCAGCAGGACCGCGTCACCGGCTACATCGAGCTTGGCCGCGAGCTGGGCGCGACCATTGCCTGCGGTGGCGAAGGCTTCGGGCCGGGCTATTTCGTAAAGCCGACAGTGATCGTCGATGTCGACCAGCGCCACCGCCTGGTGCAGGAAGAAATCTTCGGCCCGGTGCTGGTGGCGATGCCGTTCGATGACATCGACGAAGTGATCGGCATGGCCAACGACAACCCCTATGGCCTGGGTGCGAGCATCTGGTCCAACGACCTGGCCGCCGTGCACCGGATGATCCCACGCATCAAGTCGGGGTCGGTGTGGGTCAACTGCCACAGCGCCCTCGACCCTGCCTTGCCCTTTGGCGGCTACAAGATGTCCGGCGTCGGCCGTGAGATGGGGGCGGCTGCCATCGACCACTACACCGAGCTGAAATCGGTGTTGATCAAGCTCTGATCATTTTCCTGTACCGGCCTCTTCGCAGCACAAGGCTGCTCCTACAAAGGTAGCGCGGTCCTTGTAGGAGCAGCCTTGTGCTGCGAAGACGCCGGCACAGGCAACCCGAGAACAACAACAAAAACATGGAGCACACCATGAGGCACAAACTCGCCTGCACATTGGCCCTGCTGTTCGCCGCCCCGGTCACCCAGGCCTACGAGCTGTACAACCACGACGGCACCACCCTCAACGCCGACATCGAAGCCCTGTTCGGCGCTTTCCACAGCGACGAAAGCTTCAACCTCGCCGGCAACCGCAAGCCTGGTAGTACCGCCTGGCAGGAAGGCTACGTCAAGTATGGCCTCAGCGGCAGCCAGGCCCTGGCCGACAGCGGCGCGCTCTACGGTGCCTTCAACCTGCTCAGCTCCGCCACCTGGGGCGACGGCGATGCCGCCGGCCTGACCCTGGGGGACGAGCGCCGCACCGCCATCGAAGACCTGTACCTGGGCTGGCGCTCGGCCAACCTGTTCCCGGCCCTGGGCGAAGACGGCGTGAACATTTCCGGCGGCCGCCAGGTGGTGACCCTGGGCGACGGCTTCCTGATCCAGGGCGACCCAGTGAACCTGGGCAAGGTCGACCTGGGCGCCAACTTCGACCGCGGTGGCGCCTACTACCTGGCCGCACGCAAGGCCTTCGACAGCACCGCCGTGCTGCGCCTTGGCGGCAAGCAAGGCTGGCGCAGCGACCTGATGTGGCTGAAGTCCGACAACCACTACCAGGCCGACACCTCGCTGGCGGTGGCCAACCTGGAACACGTCGCCGACGCCGGCACCGTGGGCCTGAGCTGGATCCACGGCCTCGATGTGGACCAGCGCTACGCGCAGATCATGGGCCTGGAACACCGCGACGGCATGGACACCGCCAGCCTGCGCGGGCGTGGCAACCTGGGGGTGAAAGACCTGGAGCTGGCCGCCGAGTACGTGACCCAGGACAAAACCGGCGGGCGGGAGAACGCCTGGTACCTGGAAGGCAACTGGACCTTTTCCGAACTGCCCTGGTCCCCCACCGCCACCTACCGCTACAGCCGCTTTTCCGAAGACTTCGACCCGCTGTTCTATGGCCTGAGCCGTGGCTATGGCACCTGGTTCCAGGGTGAGGTGGCGGCGAACTATGCCGGGCCGTTCAACAGCAACAGCCAGGTGCACCACGTGGCGCTGAAGGGCAAACCACGGGACAACCTGACCGTCGGCGCGCTGTACTTCGACTTCGATACGCTGGACACCGACCAGGGCAACCTGGGCGGGCGGGAGCTGGACCTGTATGTGGAATGGATGGTCAACGACCACCTGCTGATCAGCCCGCTGGTAGGGTTCTACAAACCGGAACGCAGCGCGGCCAATGGCGGGACGCAGCTGGGTGGGCGGGATACCGGGACCTATATGCAGCTGATCGTCGGGACTTTCTTCTGATTCGAAATCCTGGGGCTGCTACGCAGCCCATCGCGACACAAGGCCGCTCCTACAGGTACCGCACAAGCATCATGGGCATCACCGAACCTGTAGGAGCGGCCTTGTGTCGCGAAAGGGCCGCAAAGCGGCCCCGGCAATCTCAAACCAAGCCCTGCTCCAACAACCACCGCCGCACCATCCTCTGCTGCTCCCCTGGCAGGCCTGACAACACTGCCTCGAGAGGTCGGCCGCTACACAGCCCCCGCACCACTGGCGCCAGCTCCACCCCCTGCAAATGCCACACCCCCAACGGCTGATCCGCCGTCACCACCACCTCGGCCTCATCCACCAGCCCGTCACGCAACACTGGCCGCCGCTCGACCCTCACCGCGCTCCAGTCCGCCGCCACGTGCAATGCCTGCATGTCCGGCCACCCCTGCCGCCGCGTCCAGAATGGCTGCCCCACCCGACCCTGCTCTTGCCCATAGAAATCCCGCCCGATCCGGGCAAAACGCAAAAACAGCTGTTCGATCCGCTGCTGGTGAAACTGCCGCGCCAACCCGGCCCGCTCGGGCCTGCGCAGCAAGGTATTGATCACCACCGGCGCCTGCAGCGCCGAAGACAGCGACTGGAAGATCCCGTTGCCCGACAGTGGGTCAACGGCCATCGCGGCATCGCCCACGCGTATCCAGTCCTGCCCGACGCACTCACCGGCCAGAATCGCGGTGCTGCTGCGCGCATGCACCTCTGCCGGCGCCAATGCCCTGGCATCGAACAGCTCGGCCACCAGCGCGCTGTCGGCTCGCCGCGCCGCGCAATAATCCGCCAACCCGGCCTTGCCCGGCAGCCCTGCGGCGTCCAGGGTGACTTGCCAGTAGCAACGGCCGTCTTCCAGGCGCGCCATCCACGCCCAGCCATCCGCCAGGCTCTCCACCGCCGACGCGGGCGCCCCGGGAGCGGCCTGCCAGACATTGAGCAAGCTGACCGTTTCCGGCCCGCGCAGGCGGTCGGCAGCCAGCGGGGCCTGGCGGCCTCGGGCTTCGACCAGGAAATCGGCCTGCAGTACCTGCCCGTCGTCCAGGCGAATGCCATGACCGACTTCGCGAACCACCTCACGCACCCGCCCCTCGACCACGCTCACACCCGCACGCTGAAGGTCGTCGCGCAGCGCCCGGTCAAACCTTTGCCGATCCAGCAGAAACTCCTGGTTCAGGTGCAGCTGCTGGCCGTTCCAGTGCACTTGCCGAGTCGCCGGCATCGCCGCCTGGCGCAACGCCCCGCCAAGGCCGGCGTGGCGCAGACCGTCCAGCACCCGCTGCGAAACCCCTTCGACCGCGGCGAACCGGCGCCACTCGGACACCACCGTCACCGCATAACCCAGCCGCCGCAAGCCAATGGCCGTGGCCGCACCCGCAGGGCCTGCCCCCAGCACCACAATGCGCGGTTCAGCCATGGCCGGCACCTCGTCGCTCGGGGCCGGTAAACGCCGCGTGGTGGCGCAACCAGTCATGAACCTGCTGGTGGCCCATGCCCGGCTCATCACGCAGCAACGCAGCAATCCTGCCACTCAGGGCCGCACAGCCCAGGCTCGCGCCCGCCCTGCCGCCCGCGCCCACATAACCGCCGAAGTCCGCCTGCCGGGTACCCAGCCAGGACCACTGGCCCGGTGCACAGCGGGCATCGCCGGTAACCCGGATCACTCCGGGGTAGCTGGCCGGATACACCGGCCCGCCCTGGGCCGGGCTGGAGGCGCACAACAGCACACCCGCGGCCAAAGCCTCGGCGCAAGCCTGGTGCAGCACAGGCCGGTCCTGCTGCAGGCCAAGGCTGAGGTTGACCAGCGTAACCCCCGCCTCCACCAGCCACAGCAGCGCGGCCGCCACCTGCAAGGCACTGGTGCTGGCCTGGGCGCCGAAAACCTGGGCCAGCAGCACAGGCACCGGCCCGGCCTCCCGCTGCAAGCCGGCGAGCACCGCGCTACCGTGCCCAAGCTGGTCGGGCAGCATGTCACCTTCGCGCAACTGGCCGTCCTCCAGCCAGAAGCGGCGCGCGCCCAGCAAGGCGCTGGCCTGCTCCGGCGTGCAACCACTGTCGATCACGCCAACACGCACGTCAGTGCCCATGCTTGATCACCTCCTCGGGCAGCACCTGCAACTGGCCAGCGTGCAACTGCAGGTGCAGGTCGGCATCGGCCAGGGTCGAAGCACGGTGACTGATCAGGATGCGCGTGCGGCCGGCGAACAGCTGGTCGATGGCCGCGATCACTTCGCGCTCGGTGGCTTCGTCCACCGCCGAGGTGGCCTCGTCCAGCACCAGGATCGCCGGCGCCTGAAGCACCGCGCGGGCGATAGCTATGCGTTGTTTCTGCCCGCCGGACAACTGCTGGCCACGCTCACCGAGCAGGCCGTCCAGGCCCAGCGGCAGGCTGTCGACCAGGCTGTCCAGCCGCGCCAGGCGCACCACCCGCTCCAGTTCCTCACGGCTGGCCTCGGGCACGCCGTAGGCCAGGTTCTGTGCAAGGGTGCCGCGGAACAGCACGATATCCTGGCTGACCACCGCAATACGCCGGCGCAGCGCGGCCAGGTCCAGCTCGCGCAAGTCGATGCCATCCAGCAGGATGCGCCCGGCGTCCGGGTCGTAGAAGCGCTGCAGCAGGTCGATCAAGGTCGACTTGCCCACCCCCGATGCACCGCTAATGGCGACCTTCAGGCCACCCGGCACGCACACCTGCACGTCGTTCAGCACCGCGCCCTGGCGCCCTTCATGGGCAAAACTCACCCCCTCGAGGCGCAATTCGCCCGGCCCGTCGGGCACCGGCTGCGGGTTGGCTGCCGGGCGCACGGCCACGGCCTCCTGCTTCAGTTCCATCACCCGCCCCAGGCTCACCGCCATGCGCTGCACCGCCACGTACAGGCCCAGCAGGCTCTGCACCGGCCCTACCGCCATGCCCATGTAGGTGGAAAAGGCGATCAGCGCACCCAACTGCCAGGTCCCCTGAATCACCCACCAACCGCCGACCAGGAACGCGCAGGCGCGGCACCAGGAGGTCAGCGTGCCGGGGATGGCCTGGGTGAAGAATTCGGTCACCTGCACCTTGAGCAGCTGGCGCATGTAGCCCTGGCCCAACTGGTCCAGGCGCCCCGCCTCGCGGCCTTGCTGGCCGGCGGCCTGGATGAACTTCATTGCCGGCAGGGTTTCGACCAGGAACGACGACACATCTGCCGAGCGTTCGCGCAGGGTGCGTACTTCGCGCTCAACCTTGCGCCGCATCCAGCGCAGCCACAGCACTTCTATCGGTACCAGCAGCGCCAGCAGCAAAGACAGTTGCCACGACAGCATCAGCATCAACACCACCGCGCCCACCAGGCCGATCACCGCCGACACCGCCGAAAACAGCGAATCCACGGCAAAGCGCTGGATTTCCGCCACATCGCCATCCAGCCGCGAAAGGATGTCGCCGATGCGCCGCCGCCCGTAGAACGTCGGCGACAGCTGCTGCAGGTGGCGGTAAAGGTCGTCGCGCAGGGCAAACAGGATGCGCCCCGACAAGCGCGTGTGCAGGTAGCGGTTGACCCCGGCCAGCACGGTACCCAGCAGGCCCGCGCCGATCATGATCTCGGCCATGTGCCAGAGGGTCTGGTAGTCCTTGGCCAGCAGCCCCTCGTCGATCAGCGTCTTGACCAGCCAAGGTTGCGCCAGCGCCAGCAATGAGGCACCCAGCGACAAGCCGAGCAACAGGCCGATGGCGCGTCGATGGGGGCGCACGAAACCATACAGCCAGGCCAACGCCTGGCGCATGAGCACAGGGTCGCTGGACTCCACCAGCCGGGCGAACAGGCCGCCCACGTCAGCCGCGCAACTGTTTGAGCTTGCGGTACAGCGTCGCCCGGCTGATACCCAGCGCCTCGGCCGCCGCGGACACATTGCCCTGATGGCGCGCCAAGGCGCCACGTATCAGTTCCAGTTCGTTGTCCTTGAGGCTGCCGGAAGGCGCCGTGCCACTGGCCAGTTCGTCCAGCAGGCAGTCGGTGAGGTGGTCCAGGGTCAGCACCTGCTCGCCGTCCTCGCGCATGGCCAGCGCGGTGCGCACGACCATTTCCAGCTGGCGGATGTTGCCCGGCCAGTCGAAGCCTTCGAGCAACGCGGTCAGGGCCGGGTCCAAGGTCACGCCCCGGGCATCGGACTTTTCCAGCAGCCCCTGGATGATCGCAGTCAGGTCATCACGCTCGCGCAGTGCCGGCAGGCGCAGCGACACGCCGTTGACCCGGTAGTAAAGGTCTTCGCGGAAGTGCTGCTCCTGCACCAGGCGCTTGAGGTCGCGGTGCGTGGCACAGATCAATGCCACATCAATGTCCTGCTCGTCGCCCGCCCCCAGCGGTGCCACTCGCCGTTCCTGCAGTACCCGCAACAAGCGCGCCTGCAGCGCTAGCGGCATGTCGCCGATTTCGTCGAGGAACAGCGTACCGCCGTGGGCCTGCATCAGCCGGCCGACCATGCCGCCCCGGCGCGAGCCGGTGAACGCACCTTCACGGTAGCCGAACAGTTCGGACTCGATCAGCCCTTCGGGGATGGCCGCGCAGTTGACGGCCACGAACGGTTTGTCGGCACGCGGGCTGGCCTGGTGCAGGGCCCGGGCGACGACTTCCTTGCCAGTACCGGTCTCACCCAGCAACAGCACCGGCAGACCATTGCCCAGCCCCTGGCGGGCCATGCGCAGGTTGCGCGCCAGGCGCGGGTCGCCACCGGCCAGGGCGTCGAGGGCGGGTGACTGCTTGCCCGGCGCCGGCTTGCTCACCGGCGTGCTGCCGTTGACCCGGCCATGGCGCGGCAGCTGCAGGGCGCGGAAGTAGAACTCGCCCTTGGCCGTTTGCACACTGCTCACCCCGCCCTGCCACAGGCGGGCGATGAAGGCCGGTGACCGTTCACCCAGCAGGTCGCTGCTGCGCCGGCCCAACAGCTCATGGCGCGGCACCTGCAACAGCTGGCAGGCACTGTCGTTGGCAGCCAGCACTTCACCGTCCAGGCTCAGCGCCAGCAGGCCATGCCAGGCGCTGTTGAGGTATTGCGGGCGGCTGTGGAAGGCCAGCACCAATTGCTCCGGGTGGCACAGGCCAAACATGCGGCTTTCGATGTTGCCGGCCGCCAGCATCAGCGTCGACAGGCTGTCCTGTGGTTGCGCCATCACCCCTTCACGGGTGATGTCGAGCACGCCGATCACCTCGCCGCGCGGGTCGCGCAGGGGTACCGAAGTGCAGGAGAACGGGCTGAGGCGGTCGAGGTAATGTTCGCCGCAGTTGATCAGCGTCGGCCGGCCTTCCACCACTGCCGTGCCGATCGCATTGGTGCCACGCAGCGACTCGCTCCAGCAACTGCCCGGGTGCAGGTCGCGCAGGCCCTCGCGTTGCAGCACGTGCTTCTGCCCTTCGATGGCCAGCACATTGGCCTGGGCGTCGCCGAGGATGACGATGCCGGCCTTGCCCTGACGCGCGACCAGATAGTCCAGTTCCGGGGTAACGGCGTCAACCAGCAGGCGGTTGCGCTCCAGCAGCATGCGCAGGTCGTGGCCCTGCTCCAGGCCCAGGCCGACCTGCTCGCCCTGCAGGCAGTCCAGCCCATGGCCAAGGCTACGCCGCCAGGAGGCATCGATCTCGTCGCGCAGCATGCCCAGTGGCAGCTCGCCTTCGCTGGCCAGCTTCAGGCGGGCCTGGCGGGATTCGTGCAGCGGGTCGTGGGCGTTTGTTATTAGTTGTCGCGCCATTTTCTACTCCGGCTGTGCCCCGCAAGGTGGCGGGGAACGGGCTTGGGAATTTTCCGCAGTGTGCGGGAGAAATCCCTGGCCGTCATCAGGCTGAGGTAGAAGGTGGCATATGGTGACGTTTACGTAAAGGGACAGGCAGGAGCACCGCCTTGCTCAAGATCTGAAAGCTTGCGCAAGCTTTGTGGGAGCGGGTTCCTCGAGGTCGATCACGGCTGCCGCTTGATTTCAACAAAGCCCAGGTGCCCGCCAGACACCTGGCACCGGCCCATTCGCGGGTAAACCCGCACACAGGGACGGCGTCGCACTTGAGATCACGCGGTACTTGTGGGAGCGGGCATGCCCGCGAACACCGGCAAAGCCGGTGCCATCCACCGCGTTGCCTGCTTCGCGGGCGCGCCCGCTCCCACAGGTACTGCGCTGGCTTCGAGTTGGCGCTGAACCTGTGGGAGCGGGTTCACCCGCGAAGAGGCCCTCAAGCTCAATCACGGCTACCGCTTGATTTCAACGAAGCCCTGGCGCCCATCAGTCACCCGGCACCGCCCCATTCGCGGGTAAATCCACTTCCACAGGGACGGCGTCGCACTTGAGATCCCACAGGTACTGCGCTGGCTTAGCCACCATAAAACGAAACAACCGGGCACAAAGCCGCTCCTGCAGAAACAGCGCACAACTTGTTCTCAACTAATGGCCGCGAAGACAACTTAAAGCCACCCAACAACCAAGAAAAAAACACTAAGTTACAAGTTTCAGAAAGTCCCTACTTATAACCCAAAACAACAACACCCTGTTTATTTAAATCCCGCCGCAGCCCGCCTACCCTGCAAGTCCGCCCTCGCCATCAACCTTACCCCAGGCCCAATCTTCACCGGGCCTACGGCTGATACCGGAGCAATTCCTAACAAGGGAAAACACGCCATGTACCGACAATCTGATCTGCGCTTCAGCTTTCAACCCTTGGCTGGCGACATTCAATTCGAGGTGATTTCATTCGAACTCGACGAAGCCATCAGCGCACCATTCCAGTTGAAGCTGGAGCTGATCAGTCACGAAGATGAAGTCGACTTCGGTCAGTTGCTCGACAAGCCGGTACTGTTCACGATCTGGCAGCACGAACGCCCACTGCGCTACGTGCACGGCGTGACAAGCAGCTTCAGCCAAGGTGAAACGGGCTTTTATCGCACCCGTTACCATGCCTTGGTCGAGCCCCTCCTGGCCCGCGGCGGGTTGCGTTCGAACTGGCGAATCTTCCAGCAGAAAACCGTGCCGCAGATTCTCGAAATCATGCTCAAGCGCCAGTGCATCCTTCATTTCGAGTTGCACACTTTTGGCGACCATCAGGTGCGCGAGTTTTGCGTACAGGCCGGTGAAACAGACCTCGACTTCATCGCCCGCCTGGCGGGTGAAGAGGGTTTCATCTATCGCTTCGAGCACACGCCAAAACAACACCTGCTGGTCATCACCGACCGACTGCTGGCGCTGGGGCAGATCAGCCGAGGCGCGATCAAGACCGAAGACGACGATGAAGGGCTTCCTGAAGAGGACGACGTCGGCCCCGACCAGGTGCTGTACCGCGCCAACAGCGGTGGTGATCAGGCCAGGCCTTGCCTGCGCCGCCTGCGCTACAGCGAGCAGGTACGCACCGCACGACAGGTACAGCGGGACTACACCTTCACCAACCCGCAGTACCGGCAGGAACACCGCGCAGATGACAGTGGCATCGCCCATCAGTCCCGGGATTATGAGCGCTTCGACTACCCCGGCCGTTACAAGCGCGATGTGGTCGGCGTCCCCTTCACCGCCACGCGACTCACGGCCCTGCGCCATGACGCCCGTATTGCCGAGGTAGAGGGCGACGATGTGCGGCTGCAACCAGGCCTGAGCTTCACCCTCATCGAACACCCCCGCAAAGACCTCAACACACACTGGCGCGTGATGCGCGTGCATCACGAGGGGAGCCAATTCACCAGCCTGCAAGAAGAAGCAGCCGGAGCCGAACAGGGAACGCGCTACTCGCAGGAAGCCGTGCTGGTGCCCGGCCGGATCGAATGGCGACCTGCGCCGCTGGACAAACCGCGCATCGATGGCCCGCACATGGCCACCGTCGTCGGTCCACCCGGCGAGGAGATCTATTGTGACGAATGGGGACGGGTCAAGGTCAGCTTCCCCTGGGATCGCGAGAGCAGAAACAACGAGTTCAGCTCCTGCTGGGTGCGCGTATCACAAGGTTGGGCAGGCGGCAGCTGGGGCTCGATGGCTATCCCACGCATCGGCCAGGACGTGATCATCCAGTACGTCAACGCCGACCCCGACCAGCCAATGATCACCGGGCGCACCTACTGCGGCGATCAACTGCCGCCCTACGAGCTGCCGGAACACAAGACGCGCATGACCATCAAGAGTCAGACCCACAAGGGTAATGGCTTCAACGAACTGCGTTTCGAAGATGAACTGGGTCGGCAGGAAGTGTACGTGCATGCCGAAAGGAACATGAATACCAAGGTCAAACACGACCAGACCCTGAACGTCGGCAATGATCGCGCCACTGCGACAGGCCGGGACCAAAACACCAGCATTGCGCGTGACGAGACTATCGATACCGGACGTGATCGCCGCGATCATGTTCACCAGGACCGATTCACCAGCATCGACCGCAACGATATCCACACCATTGGCAACACAAGCCGCATCACCATTACCGCCGACCACAGCCTGAGTATCGGCGGCAATCAGTCGCTCGTCATCGAAGGTACGCGCGCCATTGAAGCCCGTACTGCACAACGCCTGCTGACCCGGTATTACATGCTTCAGGGCACGGAACGCATCCACATCCGTGGCCCGAGCGGCAAGATCATCCTCGATACCAACGGCATCACTATCGAGGCTCCCAACATCCACTTCAAAGGCAATGTCACCTACCAGACACCTGTGCAGGCCCAGGTCGAAGCCATCGAGGCCGCCATTCGAGAAGGCTCACCGCTGATTGAAGAATGCCCCTTTGCCGGGAAGGACGACGCATGAGCCTGCACCAGCAATTAAGCGAAGGCAGCCTGTACACGGGTGTCGTCAGTGCAAGCCTGTTCGTGCTTGCCGAAGCGTCGGCCAATCCGGGCCTGCTGGGCAGGCTCGAGTTTCATTCCACCCGACACCAATGCCTATGGCACCTGGACCATCACACCGGGCTGGAGAAGCATGCGCCATTACTGTTCCAGCTGACAGCAGGCAGCGAACTGGATGCCTGGCTTGGCGGCCTGGACGGGGCCTTCGCCTGTACTGTCGCCGAGACCACTCTGCCCCTCGAAGCCCTCGCGAGGCACCTGCGCCGCTTTGGCAAAGTCCAGGAAGGCCGACGTCGGTACTTCATGAGGCTTGGTGATCCTCGGTCGCTAAGCTTCTATGTCGGCTCACTGACGCACCAGCCAGACACCCTGGCCCGGCTGTTCGATCACGGACGCATACGCAGACTCTACTTTCACGATTCACGAACCGGGCTTGCACTTGGCGCACAGCCGCTGTTCGAGCAAACAGAAAGCAGCATCGAACGGGAAGGCTGCCTGGCCTGGCTGCCATTGCGCCACGAGGTCCCTGCATGAGCCTGCCGAAACTGAATCTGGGTGCGCTGCAAGCTGCCTCGCTACGGACCACCAACCGTCGACTGTCCCGCTTCCTGCTGGGGACGTTGGACGGTTCGATTGCGCGCTTTCATACCCGTCCCGAGGATGTTCCCCTGCTGGTAGCCAATGCGGGGGCTCTGGTCAGCAACAGGGGCTACACCTGCGGCAAGGAATACAGCTTGCTGGTGCTGAGCCATTTCTTGCTGGGTCTGGGCTGGTGGAACGACCCCGCAAGCGTATCGGTGTGGTCAATCCACCAGGTTCCCGGCCTTACCCAGGATGAGCGACTCGACATGCTGACCGTGCGGGCAGTAGCCCACCGTATGCAGTGGGAGGGTCAACTCACCCTTATGCATGACGTTACACGGCAGATTTTGCGCTTGCCCGATGACGATTGCGACCACGACCGGCAGTGGCGATCACTGGAGCAACTGATGACCCTGCGCGGCATACCGGCTGACGCGCAGCAGTCTTGTTACTGCTGCTATGAGTCGGATGCCAGCCGCCGCTATGCGCTGCCCGCCATCACTCACAAGGAGCTGAACGGGAACGAGATCCTCGCCCACCGCTATTACGGAAAACGGCTACCTCAGCCGTCCGATGACCTGTACAAGCTGCCCCCGTTGCCCCGCAGCCAAGTGCTGATGCATGTGCTCCTGGCGATCGCGTTCGGTCGACACTTTTACCTCAACCCATTGTTCACCCCTTGGGTGAAGTTGCTTGAAGCCACCGACTCTCCCCGAGAGCGCTGCCGGGTGTTGGCAAGTCAATTGGCAGCCCACCAACAAGCACTCAAGGAGCCGAGCCCGCATGGTTGAAGCATCTGCTTTACAAACGCTGGGGCAAGCCGCACTCAACGGGGCGCTGCCTGTTCCACCCGACATTTGCGTACCCTGCTCCCTTCCCGGCGCGCTGTTCTCCCTCGACGGCGGCGACGGTTGCGACCAGTTGCTGGGCATCCCCTCCCAGAACGGCGTCGGCCCTGCCTGGTTTCGCAACAACCCCTGGATCCGCGACCAGGCGCGCAACCACCGCGATACCTTCCTCCAGCAGGTGCTGGAGCATGCCGGCGACACGCTGGGCAATGCCTGGCTGGCTGAGTTTCATGCCTTTGCCGCCAGCGAAAAGCTGCAGTTGGTTTGCATCGACGACGAGATCCGCCTCGACGAACTGCCCCCACCCGTACTCGACCACATGGGCGAGCGCAGCCAGCACGGTTATGCCTTTGCCCTGCACAGCAATTTCTTGTTCACCGACCACAAGATCTATTTCGCCACCTTCACCCATGTGCAGTGGGCCGAGGCGCAACGGGAAGAGTACGTCGACGAGCACGGCACCCAGCGTATCAGCCCGCCCTACACCTGGCACACGCCCAGTGGCCTGTACCCGGTCGAACAGGCCTGTGAACAGCTGGCCCGGCACTACGCCGAAGCCAAGGCCCGGGCTCGCTTCTGGCAAGGCGTCATTGGCGCGGGCGAATTCGCCCTCGGAGTGCTGGCATTCATACCGGTGGTGCGCGGCATCAAGGGCACCGTATCGCTCGGCCGCTATGCCTTCGTCGCCCTGGAAGCCGCGCTGGCCGCCGATGCCATGGTCGACGGCAGCAGCCGCATGATCACTGGCGAAGGCCTGAGTATCGGCGAGCAGTTCTTCACCGACCTGGCGCGCCTGGCCAATCCCGACACTGCCGAGGCACGTGGCAAGCAGGTATTCATGGCCATCAACCTGGCCCTGCTGCTGCCGGCCGCCATCGGCGGCGCCCGTTGGCTGATGCACAAGTTGCAGCCCGGCAGCATGACCACCGTACGCCTCGACAACGCCGCGCTGTCGCAAGAGGAAGTCCGGCGCCTTGGCAACCGCAGCGCCGGCGAAGTCACCGTACTGGAAACCCGCATCCAGCGACGCCCCCGTGAGGGTGAGCTGCCGGTCACTGCCCGTGAACTGCACTCGGTGGAGCGCAATGCCAGCCTGGTCGCGCTCGATGTGGCTGGCGGCAAGGCCGACTATGCCTACATGGCCACCACCCTGCGCGACAGGCTGGTGGCCATGATTCAGCACAGCATCGGGCCGGTGCGCATGGGCGGCAGCCTGACCCGGGTCGTCGCCGATGCCGGCGAAGAAGCCCTGGCGGCGGCCCTGGTCAGCCACTGGAAGGTCAAGCCGGAGAACATCCTCGGCCTGAGCACCCACCCTTCCCGGCCCAGCCAGTTCGGTTTGAAAAACAAGAGCGACCAGGGGATCGACATGCTGGTGTACGTGCCACCACCGCCCTCGATGACGGTGCGTAACCCGACGACGCTGGAAATGCGGCATCACATCGACGGGCTGAAAGGGACGGCACCCGTGGAAGAGTTGAAGTTCGAGGCTGGGACGTTGTTGGTGATTGAAGTGAAGACGACGTTGGGGAAGAGCAAGACTCCTGGTTTTTTGAAGACACAAGCCAGTGGCGGAGCAGCCAACTTAGAGCGCATACAATATTTATCAGACCGAAAGCTACAAGGCTGGAACGAAAAGCTACTAGAAAGTTTTGACCAAAATTTCCCCGATAAAGTGAAAGCTATAACTAAGGCCGTGGAATCTGGGAAAATTTCATTCCTTCATGCTCAAATCTTCTTCAGCCCAACCGGACAGTTAAGTAGCCCTGACGGGAATTCAAACCGGAATCCAGTTAAATCTATGGAACCATAAATGAATAAGCAACAAAAAAAACGACTCGACCGTAGTCTGCACGCCCTGCCTGAATGGGCTAAACATGACCTTTCCGTCGACCATGGAATGCTGAATTCATATATCAACCATGGTGAGTCCATTGGAGCAGCGTGCAAGCAGATTTTCAGAACAGGCATAAACGAAATCAGTGAAGGGCTATTGCAGGAGCTACACAAACCGAAGTACTACGCTAACGAGCTTATCCGTTGCGGGATTGTGAAAATGCTCGTAGCAGATTGCCTATTAATTCAAACAAAGAAAGGCACTCAAAGGTGGTCCAGTGACACACTAGATGGGATAACTCAAATCATGCTCTGCGCCATGGCCGTTGGCCACTTTGGCTCGATAAAACCAGGCGGTTGCAGAAGCTGAGTGCAACACGGTTATTGGATTGAAGTGGGCGCATCGTGCCGCATAGCCATGGCCTTTTGCATCACCTCACTCATCATTTCGATCGGACATTTGAAATCGAAGCGCTTACGGGGACGCATATTCAGTTGCAAGGCAATGGCGTCCAGCTCCTCCTGGCTATGTACCGACAGGTCTGTGCCCTTGGGCAAGTACTGGCGAATCAGGCCGTTGATGTTTTCGTTGCTGCCGCGCTGCCAGGGGCTGTGCGGGTCGCAGAAGTAAATTGCCACCCCGGTCTGCTGGGTGATTTCAGCATGCCGCGCCATTTCTCGGCCCTGGTCGTAGGTCATGCTCTTGCGCATCGCCAGCGGCATGCCATTGAGCGCTGCACTGAAGCCTTCCATCGCCGAGGTCGCCGTCGCGTCGTTCATCTTTACCAGCATCAGGTAGCCACTGGTTCGCTCCACCAGCGTGCCTACACACGAGGCGTTGGCCTTGCCCTTGATGAGGTCGCCTTCCCAATGCCCCGGCATCAGCCTGTCTTCAATCTCCGGCGGGCGCACATGAATACTGACCATCTCGGGGATCTGGCCGCGCCGATCCACGCCACCAGAGCGCGGTCGGCGCGTCGTCTTGCCTTGGCGCAGACAGATGATCAGCTCCTTACGCAGCTCACCCACTGGCAGGGCATAGATCGCGTTGTAGATCGTCTCGCGACAGACGTAGGCTTCTCTGAGGCTGGGAATGTTCATGCTGCGCAGCTTGCCGGCAATCTGCTCGGGAGACAAACGCTCGCGCAGCATATGGGCCACCAACTGGAAGCGCTCACTACTCGGCAAGAGCTTTCGTTTCGGTCGACAGCGTTGGCGGCGGGCCTGCATTTGCTGCTGGGCCAGGCGGGCCGAGTAGCCACCGCAAGCACCTCGGTTACGGCGCAGCTCACGGCTGATGGTCGAAGGGGATCGGTTGATCAAGCAGGCAATCCTGCGCAGGCTGAAGCCTTGGGTACGACCGATTTGAATGGTGGCGCGTTCTTCAACGCTGAGTTCGGAATAAGACATAGGGGCAGCACCGTACCGGAAAGGTCAGGTGTTGCACTCAGTTTTTGCCGCCGCCCCATTTCACGCTACCGTTTTCGCTGGTTTAGAGAATGACTATGGCGTTCGCGACGGTCGCAATGCCCCCTTGGCACCACCCTACGATACGCCGCCTTCGGCCTGACCATCATCGGCGACTGGCTGGGCAAACCGCTCGACCTCGACAAACATGCCCTGCCCCGCGACCCAGCCTGGGGTCAATTGGTCGCTCATTGGCGCGAACCTGATCCCGACAAACTGGCGCCTATTTTGGTGGCGGCCTGCGATACCCATGTCGAACGCATCGCGCTGACGTCCCGCGAACTCGACTCCGGCAATTTCGAATTCGGCTCCCCCTTCGAAGCCGTCTACCCCGCCGAGATCCTGGCCATTCTCAACCTGCGTCGGTCGTTGGGGCTAACCAACCCCTCGCCCATCGAACACCCGTTGATGCAAACGCCCTATGCAAGGCTGACCTGCCCGCCTGGCATGCGTTTCGAACCTGATGAGCTGTTGGTGCAGTTCTTGGCCGCCGTATGCAAACACGACCCGGCTGCAATGCCAGACGGCCTTTATGAAGCCGTTCTACAAACAAACTCGGCCAATTGATCATGGCCGGCTTGCAGGCGCTGCTCGAAAATACCCGCAATGGCGCACTGCCCATCCCCGTCGACATTTGCGTGCCCTGCTCCCTGCCCGGCGCGCTGTTCTCCCTCGACGGCGGCGACGGCTGCGACCAGTTGCTAGGCATCCCCTCCCAGAACGGCGTCGGCCCTGCCTGGTTTCGTAACAACCCCTGGATCCGCGACCAGGCGCGCAACCACCGCGATACCTTCCTCCAGCAGGTGCTGGAGCATGCCGGCGACACGCTGGGCAATGCCTGGCTGGCTGAGTTTCATGCCTTTGCCGCCAGCGAAAAGCTGCAGTTGGTGTGCATCGACGACGAGATCCGCCTCGACGAACTGCCCCCACCCGTACTCGACCACATGGGCGAGCGCAGCCAGCACGGTTATGCCTTTGCCCTGCACAGCAATTTCTTGTTCACCGACCACAAGATCTATTTCGCCACCTTCACTCATGTGCAGTGGGCCGAGGCGCAACGGGAAGAGTACGTCGACGAGCACGGCACCCAGCGTATCAGCCCGCCCTACACCTGGCACACGCCCAGTGGCCTGTACCCGATCGAACAGGCCTTTGAACAGCTGGCCCGGCACTACGCCGAAGCCAAGGCCCGGGCTCGCTTCTGGCAAGGCGTCATTGGCGCGGGCGAATTCGCCCTCGGCGTGCTGGCATTCATACCGGTGGTGCGCGGCATCAAGGGCACCGTATCGCTCGGCCGCTATGCCTTCGTCGCCCTGGAAGCCGCGCTGGCCGCCGATGCCATGGTCGACGGCAGCAGCCGCATGATCACTGGCGAAGGCCTGAGTATCGGCGAGCAGTTCTTCACCGACCTGGCGCGCCTGGCCAACCCCGACACTGCCGAGGCACGTGGCAAGCAGGTATTCATGGCCATCAACCTGGCCCTGCTGCTGCCGGCCGCCATCGGCGGCGCCCGTTGGCTGATGCACAAGTTGCAGCCCGGCAGCATGACCACCGTACGCCTCGACAACGCCGCGCTGTCGCAAGAGGAAGTCCGGCGCCTTGGCAACCGCAGCGCCGGCGAAGTCACCGTACTGGAAACCCGCATCCAGCGACGCAGCCGCGAGGGTGAGCTGCCGGTCACAGCGCATGAACTGCACTCGGTGGAGCGCAATGCCAGCCAGGTCGCGCTCGATGTGGTCGGCGGCAAGGCCGACTACGCCTACATGGCCACCACCCTGCGCGACCGGCTGGTGGCCATGATTCAACACAGCATCGGGCCGGTGCGCATGGGCGGCAGCCTGACCCGGGTCGTCGCCGATGCCGGCGAAGAAGCCCTGGCGGCGGCCCTGGTCAGCCACTGGAAGGTCAAGCCGGAGAACATCCTCGGCCTGAGCACCCACCCTTCCCGGCCCAGCCAGTTCGGTTTGAAGAACAAGAGCGACCAGGGGATCGACATGCTGGTGTACGTGCCACCAACGCCCTCGATGACGGTGCGTAATCCGACGACGCTGGAAATGCGGCATCACATCGACGGGCTGAAAGGGACGGCACCCGTGGAAGAGTTGAAGCTCGAGGCTGGGACGTTGTTGGTGATTGAAGTGAAGACGACGTTGGGGAAGAGCAAGACGCCTGGTTTTTTGAAGACACAAATGGCTGGCGGCAATGCGAATGTCGAGCGAATACAGAAACTGATTGCGCGAAAAAAGGGCGGCTGGAATATCGACGACCTAAAAACAGTAACCCCTGATATAGCCGCCAAAGCAGCACACCTGCGCAATGCAATGAGTAGTGGAAAGATCTCACACCTGCACGCTCAAGTGTTTTTTTCATCTGATGGACAGTTAAGTACGCTCGCAGGCAGCTCAACCGGAATTCAGATAAACACGTGGTGACGACATGATATCTACCAATAGTTCTCGGCTAACCCGTAGCCTCAAAAGCATTAAAAACTGGGCGTCAGCTGATGCTTCGCTAGAAAAACATAGAATCATTGATTACATAAACGGAAACGACAGCATCGCTATTGCCGCCGACGAAATATTCAGACTTGGCATAAATGACATAGGAAAAAGTCTGCTCCAAGCCTCTGAGAACCCTTACTTGGAAGCACCTCGTACAATTGCCATAGGCATATTGAAACTCCTCGTAGCCAACAGCGTAATCGTCGAAAATTTAAAGGGCACCACACGGTTTGGCCTTGATGATCTGGATGGCATCACTCACGTAATGCTGTGTGCCCTGGCCACCGGACAATTTGCCCTAATAACGCCTTGCCACAGTGCTGTGTTGTCGGGTTTTACCAATGGTTACGGTGTCAGCGATGGCCACAACCTGCCGATAGGCACCACCCTTCGCTACGCCGCCTTCGGTCTGACCATCATCGGCGACTGGCTCGGCAAACCGCTTGACCTCGACAAGCACGCCCTGCCTCGCGACCCTGCCTGGGGTCAATTGGTCGCCCATTGGCGCGAACCTGATCCCGATAAACTGGCGCCTATTCTGGTGGCGGCCTGCGATACCCATGTCCAACGCATCGCCCTGACATCCCGCGAAATTGACTCCGGCAATTTCGAATTCGGCTCCCCCTTCGAGGCCGTCTACCCCGCCGAGATCCTGGCCATTCTCAACCTGCGCCGTTCGCTGGGCCTGCCGAATCCTTCCATTGACCACCCATTGATGAAAACACCCTACGCCAGCCTGACCTGCCCGCCTGGCATGCGCTTCGAGCCGGATGAACTGCTGATGCGCTTCCTGGCTGCCGCCTGCAAACACGATCCTGATGCCGTGCCGGCCGGCCTTTACGAAGCAATCTTGCAAAACAGCGCAAAGGATTGAGCGATGTCCCGACAAGGTGCGATTCGAAAAGGCGATCCCCACAGCGGGGGTGGTCGGATGGGGGAAGGAAGCGGAATTCTTGTCAACGGGCGGCAGCAATGCGTCCTCGGAGATCGTGCGCCATGCGCGCTTCATGGAGGGACATTTGCGTTGGTCTCTGGCGGTGACGGTAGTGTCTTGTTCAACGGTATTTCGTTGGTGTTCGAGCCGGCAGAGCTTGCTTGTGGGTGCAAGGTTTCATCTACCTGTTCGGGACCTTATGCCAAAGAGGGCTGAACGACCTGAAGATCGTGGTTTCATGCATCGACCTCTTCGCAGGCTTGCACGATTTGAACAGCGCACGCGTTGTCTGTTTCGCGGGCGCGCCCGCTTTGACAGGTACTGCGCTGGCTTCGAGTTGGCGCTGTATATGTGGGAAATTGCAAAGAACAAATATCGCTCGTCTGACGCGTCCTTTGTAGGAGCAGCCTTGTGCTGCGAAGAGGCCGGTACAAGCAACAGACAGGCTTTGTCAGTACTGGCCTCTTCGCAGCACAAGGCTGCTCCTACAGAACCTCGCCGAACCAATGAGTCACGTGTTGTATGAGAGCGGGTTCACCCGCGAAGAGGCCCTCGTAGCCAATCACGGCTGCTGATTCTGGCTCAGGTACTTGTCCACCGTAGCCTGCCCTTCCCCCGCATCCCCCGCCACCTGCCACAGCCGCCGTTCGATCCCTTGCGCCAGCAAGTGCCCCACCGCCGCCTCGATCGCCGACAGCACGCACAGCTGCGCCGGTTCGTTGGTGGTGTACCCCACCTCGGCCTCGAGTAGCTTCTTGAACTCGATGAACTTGAACACCCCCGCACTGCGCCCAACCGAATAGATGGTCTTGCTGGTCATCACGTTGGCCAGCACCTGCCCGGTGCGCACGTCCACCGCGCGCAGGTTCACGGTCACCTGGTCGACGCGGTACTGGGCTCGTGCGCCGCAGCGAGATATCGGTGGCGAGTTAGCCATGATCAAAGTCGAATCAACAGTTTCTGGGCGCCAAAACCAGTTCAGCGATAAAAATGCGCATTCGGACTTTTTTCATAATATGAATCCCTACGAACGAGCGGGCCTCTTACCTCTGCACGAACAACTATTTTATCAAATGCACCCGGACGAATTACCATACTTTCATCCCCGGAATCTATATAGTCAAAATCAATGCCCTTTCTTAATTCGTTTATATTTTTTGAATACACTCCAAAGACATGTCCGCGGCGACGATTTGAGGGGATTTCCGCATACCCTGAGGCGACATTATAATTTTGTGAGATGTAAAATCCTACCCCACACCTGTCGTGCCCCCCTATTTGACTCGTGACTCCTGCCTCCAAGCTACCGGTATAGATTTCATTACTGCCGTGATACCCTACGAGCATATGACCTTCTGGTATATTCTTACGGGATACTCTCCCAAGAGGCACGATCGTTTCGAGCACCTTTCGCCCCCTTTGCATAAACCCATAAACGCCTGTGGCATTTCTCGCATATATCCCGTACAACCTCCCAAAAAATCCTCGCACTGAGAAATGCCCACTTGAATCTTCCGAATTTATAGGGTCCCCTAGGCAATACGCATATGGATTTAAACCACCAAGCATAAACGGACTCATGCTATCAGGAGTATTGAAACGCATCAAAACCGGACTAAACTCTCGATAGCCATTACCCAACGGATAATTTCGCGTAATTTGATCTGGTCGCTCACCATTGAAGCCAAGCGCCACCAGAATTTCCGAACAAAATCCATAAGGTGAATAGTTCAAGGCCTGCCGTACACGTTCGGTATTGACCACCGTTCGATGCTGATCCACTGCTAGCAATGTGTTAACGCATGCATCACCTTTACGCTGCTGCTGAGCTAATAATTGATCCGCATTCTGCATGAGGGAAGTATACAACAAGCCTTGCACTTCATTAACCATACGTTCTTTACAGTAGAACCTGTAAATCCTATGAGCCTTCCGCTCAACTAAGTGAACTTCGGAACCTGATGAAAGGCCGTCAAAACTGTTTGCCGAAATGAGTGCCATTATTGGATTCCGCTGAATTTGTGCGTTATTTGAATATCACAAACAAGACTAAATCCACCACTAGCAAAAATACCAGGTTGCATGCTGACGCCTCGATTGCCGACAGCACGCACAGCTGCGCCGGTTCGTTAGTGGTGTACCCCACCTCGGCCTCGAGCAGCTTCTTGAACTCGATGAACTTGAACACCCCCGCACTGCGCCCAACCGATCAGCATGCTTGCTGCACCCTGGGTGACGGTGGTGGAGAACGAACTGGCCGGGGTCGGCTTGTATTGCCCGGTCTGGTCGCGGAAGCCGTACATCTCTTGGGCTGAGGCAAGTTGATCAGGATAGGAGGTCGAGTCGCGCGATAGAATTGGCTGAACGGCATCTAGTAGTGTATGGATTGGGGTAAGGCTGGGTTATATTCCATAAAATTAGCGCAATCCTTGTGTGGCTTGTCGGCGATCACAAGGCTGCTCCTACAGAACCTCGCCGAACCAATGAGTCACGTGTTGTATGAGAGCAGGTTCACCCGCGAAGAGGCCCTCGAGGTCAATCACGGCTACCGCTAGAGTCCAACAAAGCCCAAGCGCCCGTCAGACACCCGGTACCGTCTTCCGCCCAACCAGTTGCTGTCTCTCCACCCCATCCAGCAACGCCTCCACCACCGCCTTGGCCGAATCCAGCCCATGGTCGTTGCTCAACAACAGATCACGACAGGTCCCCTTGGCCCAGCTCCAGTGCCTTGAGATTGGTCGCAAACGCGCCTTTGAGCAGCGTGGACAGATGCACCAGCGCATCTTCGTAGTCCACCCCCGAACGCACGGCAAACAACGGCGGATGGCTGCATTCGCACGTGGAGAAACTGGAGGACGCCGTGGTGGCGCGTACGGGAGGATCGGGTAAGCCTTTTGTCATTGTGTCGCTCCTTGATTCACTGGAGCCGCCACAAATCGCTACCAAACGAGATGGTGACGGCTGTACGCAGGTTGGTAGACCGGGAATCAAGGAAACCGGCGCGCACGGAGGCGCCCTACGCACAGCCGCCATAAAACGAAACAGCCGGGCACAAAAAAGCGCCAACTGTATCGCAGAGCGGGCGCTTGTGCGCCTTGATTGATCGCGGGCTACCAAACCCGGCTGCTGGACTTACAGCAGCGGGCAAAGACTACCGGTGTCGGGGAAGCGTTTCAAGCGAAGGGAATGTGCAGTAACACTTCCGTTGCCGCCTCCACAGGGACGGCGTCGCGCTTGAGATCACGCGATACCTGTGGGAGCGGGCATGCCCGCGAACACCGGCAAAGCCGGTGCCATCCACCGCGTCGTCTGCTTCGCGGGCGCGCCCGCTCCCACAGGGACGGCGCGGGCTTCGAGTTGACGCTGTACCTGTGGGAGCGGGTTCACCCGCGAAGAGGCCCCCGTAGCCAATCACGGCTGCTGATTCTGGCTCAAATACTTGTCCACCGTAGCCTGCCCCTCCCCCGCATCCCCCGCCACCTGCCACAGCCGCCGTTCAATCCCCTGCGCCAGCAAGTGCCCCACCGCCGCCTCGATCGCCGACAGCACGCACAGCTGCGCCGGTTCATTGGTGGTGTACCCCACCTCGGCCTCGAGCAGCTTCTTGAACTCGATGAACTTGAACACCCCCGCACTGCGCCCAACCGAATAGATGGTCTTGCTGGTCATCACATTGGCCAGGACCTGCCCGGTGCGCACGTCCACCGCGCGCAGGTTCACGGTCACCTGGTCGACGCGGTACTCGCGGGAGATGTCTATCCCCAGGTAGCGGGCACCTTCGCCGCCGCTGCGCACGTTGGTGTCGTAGGCGATGATCCCGCCCTCCAGCATCAGGTTGGCGGCCTGCAGCGGTGGCAGCTCGCCCATGATGTTTTCCGGCACGTCGGGCTTTTTCTGCGAAGCACGGATGATCTTGCGCTCGGTCAGCAGGTTCTGCAGGCCTTCACGCTCCAGCACCACGAACCAGCCGCTGGCGTTCAGGGCGTCCATCAGCATGCTTGCCGCGCCTTGGGTGACGCTGGTGGAGAACGAGCTGGCCGGGGTCGGCTTGTACTGCCCGGTCTGGTCGCGGAAGCCGTACACCACCGCCATCAACCGACCCTTGGGCCGTGGCATGTTGATCAGGTCGTAGTAGGTCGAGGCACGGGGGGTCAGGGTCGGGGTTTCCGAATCCTGTTCGGCGGGCATCGGTTCGCGCAGGCCACAACCGTGCAGACCCAGGGCGGTGAGGATCAGCAGCGTGCTCAGCAAACGTTTCATGGTGTTCTCTCCCCAAACAAATAGCCTTGCCCCCTCAAGGGTTCAGGCCGCTGACCTCAATGATCGAAATTTCTCCTGTGGCGCGATCGGTGACCTTGATGCTCAGGGCCCCGGAATCGTCGATGACGTCGATGAGAAACGCATCGGTCGCCATGCTGCCGGTGTTGCCGTTACTGATGTTGTCCAGCAACTGCGACAACATCCGCGACTCCAGCTGGTTGCTGAAGCGCTCCAGGGCCGTGGTGCCGGCAAAGGCCGAGGAACGGTCCTTGAGGTCGGGGTCGTCGTAGTCGTTCTGCGCCTGCGCATTGTTCAGCAACCAGGTGCCATTGAGCGGGTTGCCGCCAAAGGCCGGGTTGACCGGGGTGTACACCAGCTCGGTGGCCTGGGCGGCACACGCGCTGGCCAACAGGCAGGCGGCGATGCAACGGGGTATGTGGTGCTTCATAGCTCGTCCCTCTCCAGATCGGTGGTGTCCTGCAGCAGGCGTTGCAACTTGCGTTGGATGATTTGCTGCTTGACCAGGTCGGCTGCTGCAACGGCCTCGTCCTTGAGCTCGGTGGTGTTCGGCGGCAGGAAGCGGCGGTACACCACCTCACGCTCGAACTCCACGGTGACCAGGCTGCCCCAGCGGGCATCCGGGCGTTCGCGCACCACCAGGTTGAAATCAAGCCGGCTGGTGGCGCGCAGGCGGTCGGCGAAGTAGTAGTAAAAGTCGTGGCCGATGTGCGAGATGGTGTTGTCGACGATGAAGCCTTGCATCTCGTCCTCGTCCCCGGCCCTGGCCGAGGTGGCCAGCACTGCCACCAGCAGCAGGCCCAGGCACAACGCGGCCAGGCGGCTCATGGCGTGTCTCCCGGGCCGGCATGGGTCTGCACGCCACCGGCACTTTCGGTAAAGGCCTGTTCGGCGACGAACTGCCAGTCGCTGTAATGTTCCAGCCCGTCGAAACCGCTCCATTCGGCGCTGAAGCCACTGCGCTTGAACGGGGTGGCGTCCGAGCGGCTGTGCACGCCGGTGATCCGGCCATCGATCGAGCGCAGCAGGCCCCAATCGTCGCTGTTGGTGATGGGGTCGGGGTACAACCGGCGAATGTGCCGCCTGGCCTGCGGGAAGCGGTTGT
This sequence comes from Pseudomonas sp. s4, assembly GCF_046764235.1. Classification (NCBI taxonomy): domain Bacteria; kingdom Pseudomonadati; phylum Pseudomonadota; class Gammaproteobacteria; order Pseudomonadales; family Pseudomonadaceae; genus Pseudomonas; species Pseudomonas sp. s4. The sequence continues at coordinate 3,445,089 of NZ_CP177209.1, forward strand.
CCTGCAGCAGGTCGGCCAGTTCCTGCGGATACTGGGCCAGCCCCGGCGAGGCGCGGTAGTAGCTGCGCAGGGCCTGGGCATACTGGCTGCCTACCCACAACAGCTGGCGCTCGCGGTCACGCTGGGCAGCACTGGCCCAGAGCGTGCCGGTGGCGGCCAGGGCCACGCTGCTGACCGCAATCAGCAGCAATACGCCCAGGTAGGTGAAGCCGGCGTCGGCCTTACCATTCCGCGAACAGGCTGCCATCGCGCGCCCTCCCTGTGGCACCGCTCTTGATATCGGCCACGCCGCCAGCCACGCCTTCGGGCGGTGGCACCAGCTGCCAGGCATCGCTGCGCTCGGTGATCGGATCTATCGGGGTGTTGCGTAGGTAACGCTGTTCCACCAATTGCTCCAGCGAGTCCGGGTAGTGGCCGGTGTCGCCGTAGTAGTGGTCCAGCGCCTCGCGCAGCACCGCCAGGCTCTGGCGCAGGGTGGCTTCGCGGGAGCTTTCCAGGCTGTTGAAGTAGCGCGGCATGGCAATGGTCATCAACGTGGCGATGATCGCCAGCACCACCAGCAGTTCGATCAGGGTGAAGCCTTTGCTGCGTTTCATGGCTGTCACCATTGCCCGTAGGGGATGTTGTTCAGGCCTTTGCCGCGGGCCTTGGAATACACGTCGAACACGTCTTCACCTTCGCGCGGGTTTTCGGGGCTGCTGTCATAGGCGCGCAGCCCCCACCCGCCTTCGTCCTCACCCTTGGCCGCCACCAGCGGGTCGTGCGGGATGCGCCGCAGGAAGTAGAACTTGGCGCCCTTGGCGCTGCGCACATCGCGCACGCCGTCGACCAGCACCTGCAGGTTCGGCGGGTAGCCACTGGCGTCCAGGCGCTTCTCGATGTAGCCGGCATCGAACGCGCGCTTGTAGGCGTCGATGGCGTCGCGAATCTGGTACAGCGCCTCGCGCAGCTGCTGTTCCTTGCCGCGGCGCACCACGGTTTCGGTCAGCGGCGCGGCCATGCTGGCAAGCAGCCCGAGCAGTGCCAGGGTCAGCACCACCTCGATCAGGCTGAAGCCCTGCATGCGGCGCTGCGCGATCATGGCCGCGGGCTCCCTTTGGGTGGGGCGATCGCCATCTGGCTTTCCACCACCGGGGCATCGGTGGCCGGGGCATTGCCAGGCACATCCGCCGGCGGCAACGGCGCCATCTGCCGCACCTGCATGGCCGACTCGGTGCCGGTGGCGAACTCCATGTCCGACGGGCTCTGGTACGGCAGGTTGCGCACGATGCGCGGAGTGATCGCCAGCACCAGCTCCGACTTGCTCATGTCGTCCTTGTTGCTGCCGAACAGCCGGCCCAGGCCAGGGATGTCGCCAAGGCCCGGGATCTTGTTGCCGCTGGCGTTGTGATCGTTGCGCACCAGGCCGGCCAGCACCTGGGTTTCGCCATCGTGCAGGCGCAGGGTGGTCTGGGCGTTGCGGGTGTCGACCTGGACCGGAATGGTGCCCTGGCGGGTGGCTTCCAGCGGGGTGGCGTTGCTCACCTCCAGGGCTACCTTGATCGCCACTTCGTTGTTCAGGTGCACGGTGGGCTGCACCTCAAGCTTCAGGCCCACGTCCAGGTAGGTAACGCTTTCGGTGATCACCGGGCCCTGGGTGGACGGCACCGAGGTGGCGCTGATGATCGGTACCCGCTGGCCGATGTGGATGCGCGCCTGCTCGCGGTTGCTGACGCGGATCACCGGGCTGGCCAGGGTGTTGATGTCCTTGTCCTGCGCGTTGATCTTGGCCTGCGGTGCCGGCGCGATGCTGATGCGGCTGGAGTCGATGCCCTTGAGCTGGTCGAGCACGCTTACCGGCTGGCCGTCGGAGCTCAGCACGCCGAAGGTGTTGGGCCATTGCAGGCCGAGGTCGAGGATGCGCGAAGTGGCCACTTCCATCACCTCCACTTCCAGCACCACCTCGGGGTTGGACTGGTCCTGCGACTGCAGCAGCTTCTCGGCCATGCGCACGGCATCGGGGGTGTCGCGCATGGTCAGGGTGTTGAGGCGCTCATCGACGAACACGTCGCGGGTCTTGAGCATGGTCTTGACCATGTTCAGCGCGGTGTTGGAGTCGATGCTGGTCAGGTAGAAGGTGCGCATGACCAGTTCCTGGTAGTCCTTGGTCTTCTGCGGCGAGTCGGGGTAGATCATCAGGGTGTTTTCGTTGACGATCTTCTGCCGCAGCTGGTTCTGTTCCAGCAGCAGCGCCACGGCGTCCTCGATGCGCAACTCGCGCACGAAGATGGTGGCCTTCATGTCCGGGCGCATGTCCTTGTCGAAGATGAAGTTGATGCCGGCGACCTGGGACAGCACCTCGAAGATGGTCTTCAGGTTGGCATCGCGAAACTCCAGGGTCACCGGCCGCTCCAGCTTGCTGCGCAGTTGCGGGAACGGTTGCGCGGTGCGCGCCTGCACGTTCTCGATGTCGCTGCGCAGGGCAATGCCCTTCTGGTTCTGCGGGTCCAGGCGCAGCACTTCGCGCATGTAGCGCTCGGCACCGAACAGGTCGCCCTGGCGCAGCGCCGCCTGGCCCAGCGCCACGCGCTCGTCGAGGGTGCGGATCAGCTCCAGCTGGCGGATGCCTTCCTGGGCGCGGCGGTTGTTCGGCTCCAGGGTCAGCACCCGGCCATAGCCCATGCGGGCGCTGGCGAAGTCGTGGCGGATGCGGTCGGCGTCGGCCTGGGTCAGCAGCGCCTCGACCGCGGCCTGGCGGCTGTGGGCCAGGGCGATGTTCAGCTCGGTATCACGCGGGTCCTCGCGCAGGGCTTCTTCCAGGCTGGCGATGCCGGCTTCGTACTGGCCCTCCTTCATCAGCTGTTCGCTGTCCTTGCGTACCGCACTGGAGCCGCAGCCGGCAATGGCCACGCACAGCGCCACTAGCAGGAACGGAGCCGGTTTGCACAGCTTTGACGACTTCATGGTGCGCTCCCTACAGACAAAGTCTGCGACTGATGCAAAGGCAGGTAGACCAGATGCAGCTCGCTGGCCGATACCCGCTCGAGGCGGTAGGTGTCTTCGATCACGTCGCCCTGGCGCACGACGTAGAGTTTTTCGCCGCTCTGCAGGAAGATCTGCAGGTCGTCGCGGTCGCCGATGCGGCCAATGAACTGGAATGGCAGGGCCGGTGCAGTCGGGGCTGCGACTACGGCGGGTGCAGTGACCACGGGTTGTTCGGTGACAGTGGCCAGAGCCTTGGGTTTGGTCCATTGCTGGGTTGGGAAGAGATCCCTGGAGGCTTGTTCCGGCCCTTTCGCGGGTAAACCCGCTCCCACAGGGACCGTGGATACCGCCGATTTTGTGGGAGCGGGCGCGCCCGCGAAGGGGGCAACACTGTCTTCCTCGCCGAACCAATGACCCGGCGCCCAGGCCAGCGCAGCACTCACGCCGAGGAAGCCAACCCAGATGACAGCACGTTGTGTGTTCATCATGACCTCGACAGGTAAAGGGTCATGCGCAGGCGGGCGTTGAGCTCGCTGTCGCCAATGCGTTTGCGTTGCAGCTCCAGGTCTTCCAGCACCAGGGTCGGCAACTGCTTGAGCAGGCCCTTGAGGAAACCGCGAATCTGCGGGTAGCTGCCGCGTACCGGCAGCACGATCTGGTAGCGCGCCAGTTGCGTCTTGGGGTCGATGCCCAGGGCATATTCGCCACGCGCCAGGCTGATATGCTCGGCGCTGGCCAGGTGGTACAGGCGCTCGATCAGCTCACTGGCCCGGGGCTGCCCCGGCAGTTGCTGGCGCAGGCTGTCGAGGGCCTGCTGCTCGGGTTTGATGGCAATCTTCAGCTCGCCACGCCTGACCCGCTCGACCTGCACGCTGGCGTCCGCTTCTGTGGCGCGCAGCTCGCGCAGGTTCTGCCATTGCGGCAACACCCCGGCGCACAGCACGCCTACGGCCAGCAGGCCCACCGCAGCCGCAGCCAGGCCGACCGGGCCGACGCGACGCAGGCGCTCCTGGAGGATCAGGCTGTTCAGCGATTCACGGGCGCGCATGGCCGGTCTCCCAGGTAGCGGTGAGGGTGAAGCGCACCGGGTGTTCGGGCTGCGCGGCCAGCACTTCGTGGTTAAGCAACGACACATCGCTGAGCTCGGCACTGGCCTCCAGGCGCTGGTGGTACTGCAGCATCGCTTCCAGGTTGCGCGCCTCGGCGGTGATGCGCAGTTGGCCTTTGCGCGCGTCGGGGGCCAGGCTTAGCAGCGCCACGTCGTCCTGGGGCTGCGCTTCGAGCATGGCGAACAGCTGCTGCCAAGGCCGTTGCAGTTGCTGCGAGACGCTTTGCATCTGCGCCAGGCGCTCGGCCTGTTCGCGGCTGGCGGCGCTGCTCAGCGGCGCGACAGTGGCCGGGCGACGGCCCAGTTGCTGCTCCAGGCTGTGCACGCTGGCCTCCCGTTCGACCTGCTCGGCCTGCAAGCTTTGTTGCAGCAGCACCAGGCCGGCAACGGTGGCGCTCGCCACGGCCAGCAGCGACCAGGCCAACGGGCCGTTGCGCCGGGGCTGGAATTCCAGGTCGAGGCGGCGCATGTCAGGCCACCGCCCGCCACATGGCGCACAGTGGGTCGGCATCGCTGGCTGGCTGGCACAGCTGCACCGCCGCCAGTTGCGGCACGTCACCCCGGCCCGGGGCATGCAGGTAGACTCGTGGCAGGTGCTCGCCGTACAGCTCGCAGGTACGCTCGATCAGTGCTTGCAGGGCCAGGTCACTGTCGGCACAGCCTTGCGTCAGCACTTGCTGCCAGGCCCCGCCGGCAGCCAGCAGCAGCACGCTGCGGCGCGGTTCGGCCAGGACGAACAGGAAGTCGCCCTGCCCCAGCTGCGCCGAGCAGCGGTTGTAGGCGGCCATCAGGTACGGCTGTACCGAGCGCAGGCTCAGGTGGCTTTCCCGGCCCAGCGCCTGCAGCCGCTGCAGCAGGGCTTCGGGCAACGCCGTGGCGATGCGCGCGGCACCGGCCGGCTCGGGCGACAGCACGATGCGCCAGTCGTCCAGCGGCTGCCCGTAGAGGTTTTCGAAACAGGCCCGGGCGTAGGCGTCCAGCTCGCGCGGGTGGCTGATGGCATCACTCCAGGGCACCAGGCAGAAGCGGCTGTACCGGGCCGACAGCAGTACCCGCAACTGGGCACCGCGCACGGCATGCTCGGCCAGCAGCGTGGCCAGGGCGTCGACGGCGGCCTCCCAGGCCGGCTGGGCGGCATCGCAGGTAAAGTCGCGGCTGCCCAGCCATTGGTGGTGATTGGCGTGCCAGCTACCCAGGCCCACACCTTCGGCACCGAGTACGGCACTGTATCTGTAAGCGCCACGATCAGATGAATGTGACACGGTTGATCTCCTCGAGTGTGGTACGGCCATCCCGGACCAGGTCCAGGGCCGAGGCCCGCAGCAGGCGCAGGCCACGCTGGCAGGCGAGGTTCTTGATTTGCGACAGAGGGCGACGCTCGACGATCATCTGCCGCAGGTCGTCGTCCAGGTGCAGCAGTTCGGCGATGGCGCTGCGGCCGCGGTAGCCACTGCCACGGCACTGGCCGCAGCCCTGGGCGCGGACGAACTTCCAGCCGGCCACGCCCTCGCGGGTCAGGCCCGCGCCGTACAGGGTGTCGTCGTCGACTTCGCACGGCGTGGCGCAGTGCAGGCAGGCCAGGCGGATCAAGCGCTGGGCCAGCACCGCATTGAGCGCGGAGACGAAGCTGTAGGGGTCGACCTGCATCTGGCTGAAACGGCCGATCACATCGAACACGTTGTTGGCGTGGATGGTGGTGAACACCAGGTGGCCGGTGAGCGCCGACTGCACGGCGATTTGCGCGGTGTCCGGATCGCGGATTTCACCGACCAGGATCTTGTCCGGGTCGTGACGCAGGATCGAGCGCAGGCCGCGGGCGAACGTCAGGCCCTTCTTCTCGTTGACCGGGATCTGCAACACGCCAGGCAGCTGGTATTCGACCGGGTCCTCGATGGTGATGATCTTGTCCACGCCGTGGTTGATCTCGCTGATCATGGCGTACAGGGTGGTGGTCTTGCCGCTGCCGGTGGGGCCGGTGACCAGGATCATGCCGTAGGGCTCGGCGGCCAGGCGGCGCAGGGCGCGCAGGGTTTCCTCGGCAAAGCCCAGGGCCTGCAGCTGCACGCCGCTGACCCGGTCGGACAGGTCCTGCTTGTCGAGCACCCGCAGCACGGCGTCTTCGCCGAAGATGCTGGGCATGATCGATACCCGGAAGTCGATTTGCCGGTCGCCCACGGCAACCTTGAAACGGCCGTCCTGGGGCACGCGCTTTTCGCCGATGTCCAGCTCGGCCATCACCTTGATGCGCGAGATCACCTGGTCGGCGAAGGCGCTGCCGCTGGCCTTGCCGGCGCCGTTGAGCACGCCGTCGATGCGGTACTTTATGGTCAGGCCCTGGCCGGTCATGCCCAGGTGGATGTCGCTGGCGTGCAGCTTGAGGGCGTCGTACAGCGTGGAGTTGACCAGCTTGACCACGCGGCTCTGGTCTTCGCTGATGCTGGCCAGCGACAGGCGCTGCAGCGGGTCGCTTTCGCTGCTGGTTTCGGCGTCGTGGTCAAGGGCGTCCACGGCGTGGAAGCTTTCTTCGTGGCGGGCCAGGAAGGTGGCAAGGTCGGCGGCGTGGGCCAGGTACAGCGGTGCGCCTTGCAGCACATCGTCGATCCAGGCCAGGCGGGCGTGGTCGAAGGGGTCGGCGAACACGCCCAGCAGTTGGCCGCCCTGCTCGATCAGGACGAATTCACGCTTCAGGCACATCGCCAGGCTGACCTTGTCGAAGCGTGGGGTGCTGGCCAGCAGGGTGTGGCTGTCCAGCACCGGGTAATGCAGGGTCAGGCCCAGGCGCTGGGTGAAGGTGTCGGGGGTGTCGCAGGCCAGCTGTTCCAGGCGGGTGAGCAGGCGTTCGTCGCTGGTTTGCAGGCGGGCCTGGGCCAGCAGGTCGCGGGGGTAGGCTGAGAATGGTGCTGGATTCTTCGCGGGCATGCCCGCTCCCACAGGCACAGCGCAATCCTGAAGGCAACGCGAATCCTGTGGGAGCTGGCTTGCCGGCGATAAGGCCGTAACGGTTGCATCGAATGCTTCTGGCATGGCCTGCGACTCCGCTCAGGGGCGCGTCGCAGGCTGGCTCGGCCAGGGGTGCGGGCGCCGCTATTCCCCTGTGAGCAGTTGATCGTCGTCGGGCCCCGGGGGCTTGGCGCCGTTGCGGCGGCGGTCGGCCAATACCCAGCTTCCATCGTACAACTGCAGGGGGAACGATTCGTTCCTGTTCTGGCGTCGTTCGACAAACCCTTCAGCCGGGTTGTCCGTGGCCCTGCGCCGGCGCTCGATGCCCATCAGGTCGAAGACTGCACGGGCCAGTTCCACCAACGGGAACGGCTTGAACAGGACATGGCTCACACCCAGTTCGGCGGCCCGCTCACGCACCTCGACGGTGGGGTGGGCGGTAATCAGCACGAAGTGGCACTGCCTGTTCCTGCGTACGGTCTCCAGAACCTGAAAACCCTCCATGTCGGGCAAGCGGTAATCCAGCACGATCACTTGCGGTGCCAGGCTTGCAGCCTGCTCGATACCACTGGCACCGTCGTGGGCAACATGAACTTCCAGGCCTTGCGCCTGCAGGTACGCTTGCAGGTTCTGCGCAAGAGTCTGTTCGTCATCGACTACCAATACTCTGTTCACCAAGGTCGACTCCCAAGAACTGCCCGGTAACCCGGTCTGCGAAGTGCGCCCCTGTACAGGCTTGAGCAGGCTTCGTGCCAGGCGTGAAAAATCATGCTGCACCACTGTAAGTCATTGATTCGCCAGGGGGTACCGATCAACATCCGTAACGCAGCGGGCAGGCGCACCGGCCTGGTTCCCCACATGCGGGGAAACTGATGGCACACTGCCAGATCGTTATTCCCCATGATTGGGGAAACGCCATCAGTCACCTCAGTCGGCAATCTCCACGATAGCGGACGCACGCAAACGTTGGCGCACGGACTGGCGCGCCTGCGCCTCCCGCTGCCCGATGAGCGTGGCCCTGGCTTGAACCAGTCCCTGTTCGCGTATGACCGAAGGTTCGTCATTTTGTTTCTGCACTCCTTGCAGGGTTTCCAGGCTGGCATCGTAGAATGCCTCCACTTCGGCCTGGCTGGGCGCGGCGACAGCGCTGAGCTGGGCATACACCTGCTGCGCGGCCAGCTCGCGCCGGGTGTACTCATTGTACTGTGCCCTATCGAAGCCCGCTTCCGCCAGCCGCCGTTCAAAGATTGCCGGGCTGCCAAGCGCGGCCTCGACCTCGCCCACATGCGCCGACACCTGCTCGTCGCTGATGGCTATGCCGCGGCGCTGGGCCTCCTGCCACAACAGCTCCTTGTCGATCAGTTCATTCAGTGCCTGGTCGCGCAGGCGCTGGTACAGGTTCGGGTTGCGGATGCTGGCCACCGCGCGGCCCTGGGCATCCAGATATTCGCTGAAATAGCGCTCCAGGCGCATCGTCTCGATCTCCACACCATTGACCCGCGCCGCCGGCATATCGGCCCAGCTTGCCTTGGCCAACACCTGCAACAGGCACAACAACAGAACGCGCATGGCAACCTCCGCTCAAGGGCTGTCCGGCAGTGGCCGGTATGGGGTGACCGCGGTGAAGCGCGGCCCGGGCAGGGCCACCGCCACCACATGGGCACCGGCCATGCCCTGGCGGCGACCGGGGCCGAAGCCCAGGGCCGGGGTCAGGCCGGTGGACACATCATGCAGGCCTTCCAGCGCGGCAATCAGCTGCTCGCGGCTGGTGTCGCGGCCTGTTTGCTTTAACGCTTCACTCAGCAGGCGCAGCGCGCACAGGGTGTTGACCTGCAACGACGCCTGGCGAGGGTCGAGGCCCTGGCGCTGTTGCAGGCCGGCCAGAATCGCCTGGCCCTGTTCGGTCCAGTCCCCAGGCACGTAGGGATAAGCCAGGAACACCCGTTGCGACCAAAACTCGGGCAAGCGCGCCACGGCGCCGGTCACCTGGCTGGAGGCGGCAAACAGGTATGGCTGGCGGCCGGCTGACTGCAGCGCCGAAGCCAGTTCGGCAAAGGCCTGGGCACGGCCGAGGAAGACAATGCCCTGCCCGTCCACGGCCTGGCCAGCAAAGGCCTGGGCCGCAGGTGGTGACCAGCCCTGCTGCTGAAGGCGTTCGCGCACCTGTTCGGCCAACGCCGCTTGTTCATTGCCGGCATACACCACACGCAGGTCGTTGGCAGCCAGCCCCAGTGCCGCGCGGGCGTGGCCGGCCAGGCTCAGCAATTGCGCGGGCAAGCCGGGCAACGGGTCAAAAATCTGTGGGCTGCCGCCGCTGCGTGGGGTGCTGCCGATCAGCGGTACATTGTGGGGCGCCAGCAAGGTTGCCAGGCGCTGGTCGAGCATGGGTGCCAATGGCGCGATCAGGGCGAACACCTGCTCCTGCTCCAGCAACTGCTTCAGCGCCCGTTCGGCGCTGGCCGGGTCGGATCCCGGGTCGAGCACCACCAGCTCCAGGCGTCGCCCGTGGATGCCACCCTGCTGGTTGAGTTGCGTCAGGCCGTCTTCCAGCACCGCACGCACCACCTGCCCGGCCTCGGTCAGCGGGCCGGATGCCGGCAGCAAGGTCCCCAGGCGCAGCACGCCCTCCTCCACGCCGGGGTCGCGCTCCTGGGCCAGGCGCTTGAGGTAGGCCGTGAGGTTGCGCTGGTCGGCCAAGGTGAGTTCGAAGCGCGGCATGGCCGGGTCCAGGCGATTGCCTGCCGGGTCGACGCCGTGCTGAATCGCCCGGGCCAGGCTGCTGTCGGTGTAGGCCGGATAGCGGCGGCCGTTGACCTCGCGTTCGCCCTGGCCTTGCGTCAGGCGCTGCCAGTCGAGGCTGGGCGGGCGTACGCCCCCTTCGGCACGGCCGCGGCCATCGTTGCCGTGGCAGCTGGCGCAGGGCAGCACGCTGGCGGGGACCGTCATGTCGCTGGCGCCGACACGGGCTTGCAGCTGTGCGTCGCTGCTGGAGACGCCCTGGCGGTAGAGGTGTTTGCCGGCTTGTTCATGTTCGGTCAGGTCCAGGGCGAGTGCACCGCTGCACATGGCAATGCCTAATGCGAATGCCAGATAGCGCAGCACTGCTTCAATACGGACGCGAATCCCTGTAGGAGCGGCCTTGTGTCGCGATCGGGCGCGCAGCGGCCGCAGGACCGGCGAATGTGTTTCATCAGGTACTCCGGGTATGCCGGTTTTACGGCCGCTGCGCGCCCGATCGCGACACAAGGCCGCTCCTACAGGGATTCGCGCCGGGATTCGCGCCAAATTTGGCGTGGGCATTGGCGAAGTACTGCGCATGATACTCACCGCCCTGCCAAAGGCAGTGCCAGCAGCTGCATGCGCTGGGCAATCGCCGCCGGTGGCGCATCCGGGCGGATCTTGCTCCAGCGCTTGCCGGCCACATCGCCGGCAATCAGCTGTGTCGAATGCTGCTCGGGGCTGGGCAGGAACTGGCCGATGCGCCCGAGCACCAAATCGACATTGGCCTTGTCACCGGTCAGGAACAACCAGTTGGGCCCATCCACGCCCTGCTTCCCGGCAAACGCCTTGAGCACTTCGGGGGTGTCATTTAGCGGGTCGCTGCTGATCGACACGAAGGTCACCTGGCTGGCCAGCTGCGGCCCCATGGTCTCGCGCACTTCGCGCAACTTGCGGGTAATCAGCGGGCAGGCGTCGGTGCAATGGGTGAAGATCACGTTGAGCATCACCACCTTGTCCTTGAGCACATCGCTGTAGAAGCGCAGCTCGCGGCCATTCTGGTCCTTGAGCACAGTGTCGGTGAACCAGGCCTGGGCATCGCGGGTACCGCCGCCACTGGTCATCGCCTGCGGTGCCGGCTGCGGTGCTGGCGCCTGCGGGGCATGGCCTTCATGGGCGAACGCCACCGAGGCGAGGATCCACAGGCAGCCACCCAGCATCAGCCAGTCAAAACCGCGCATGCCTGCGCGGCGGGAGCTTACCAGGCTCATGGTTGCACCTCGTGATGGTCGGCAATCGCCGTGCTCTTGGCATGCACCCGGCGGGCGCCGAGGCGGTTGATTTCGTCGATCAGCACTGCCGGGTCGGTGAAGCCGTAGTAGCGCGTCCAGTGGCCGGTGCGCCCGTCCCCCACCAGGATCAGTGGCGGGTGCTGGCTGAGGTCGGCGCTGAAGCTGCCAAGGCCCTTGAGGGTTTCGCTGATGGCATATGGCGTGCCGGTCAGCCAGCTCCAGCCCGGCCCCTTCTGGAAAGCCTTGGCGTAATCCTGCAGGCGCTTGGCGTCGTCACGTTGCGGGTCGACGCTGATCGATACCAGGTGAATGTCTTGCCCTACCCGACCACCCAGTTGCTGCTGGACCTTGCCCATGATCGACGACACCACCGGGCACACCGTGGTGCAGCTGGTGTAGATAAAGCCCATGACCACCAGGTGGTCGCCCACCAGGTCTTTTTCCAGGCGTACCGGCATGCCGTCCTGGTTCAGCAGCGAGACATCGGCAAAGCGCACACTGGCCTTTTCCTGGCGCGCCGCCGGCGGCTGTTCGGCGTGGCCGTTGTGGTCGTGGCCGCCATGGGCCAGGGCCAGGTTGCCGGCAAAAGCCAGGCTCAGGGCCAACAGTGTGCAAGCATGCTTGGCGTTCATCGCAGGTTCCTCACGTCATTATCGGAAACGGTGGACGTTGCGGCCGGCAGCACGCGCAGGCTGGTGTAGTTTTCTTCGGCGAACTTGCGCCCCAGCGACGGCGACTGCACGTGCAGGTACCAGGCACCAGCTTCGGGCAGGCTCAGCGCCGCCTGATAGATGCCCTCGCCCACCTCCTCCAGCTGCAGGTTGCGTGGCATCGACGAAGGCGCCAGGAAGTAGCGCAGGCTCAGGTCGCTCAGGCCCAGGCGCGGCAGGCCGTCGTCGCCGACGATGCGCACCCGTGCGGTCACAGCGCTGTGCTGCGACAACGGCCGGTCCAGGCCGATGAACTCGGCATGCGCGCCCTTGCGCTTGCCGGCATTCGGCGCTGCGACCACATCGGTGCTGAAGCAGTGGATGATCTGCGGCTGGTTGAGCAAAAAGGCCACGTCGAACTTGCCGGCGGCGGGCATCTTCACCGTCGAGCCATACACGCCCGGCGCCAGTTCGCGCAGGCTGCGGTCGACGACGATGGCGGCACGGGCCTGGTGGCCACGGTTGTTGTAGCCGGACATCGGTGCGTTCATGCCTTCGGCGTAGAAGTAGGTGGTGTTGTCCACCGGGTTGACCACGAACACCGAATTGTCATCGCGCGACACCGACAGCCCCTGAGCCAGCGGCAGGTCGCCAGCCTGGCGTGGCGCCGCCGGGCCGGCCTCGAAGCCCTGGATGATCGGCGAACGCCCTTCGCCCAGGCTGGCCAGGTTGATCATGCTCACCTTCGGTGAAGCCAGGCCGCGCACGTAGGCATAGCCCTTGGTGAAAGTCAGCTGATACGGTTCGGCCGCCACCGGGATCCGGTGGATCAGCTTGTCGGTACTGGCGTCGATCACCAGGGCCTGGTTCTCCAGGGTGTTGAGCACGATGCCATAGCGGCCATCGCTGCTGAAACGCATTGGCCCCAGGCCCTGCTCGGCCTGGACCGTGTGGCGTAGCTGGTGGTTGCGGGCATCAAACACGCGCACGCTGCCCTCCTCGCCATCGACCACGTACACCGCCTGGGACAACGCCGAATAGCTGACCGACAGCGGGTGCGGGCCAACCTTGATGGTCTTGGCCAGGCGCATTTCCGGGATGTCGATCACGCTCAGGGTGCCGCTGTCGCGGTTGCTGACATAGGCGTAGCGGGAGTCACCACTGAAGGCGATTTCGTGGTGGCCGCCGCCGGTGTTGAAGGTTTTCAGGGTGTTGCGCCCCGGTACGTCTATCACCGTTACCCCGCCCTTGGCCGGGTCGCTGCTGTTGTTGCCTACCCAAAGCCGGTGCTGGTCCGGTTGCAGGGCCACGCGCAGCGGCTGGTCGCCAGCGTCCAGGTCGGCCACGCGGGTGAAGGTCTCGGTGTCGATCACCGAGACCTTGCCGCGCTCGGGAATGGACACGAACACCTGCCTGTCGTCTGCGGTGGCTACCCAGTCCATGGGCCGCCCAGGCAGGTCGATGCGGGCCATGGTGCTGGTCACGCCGCCCACCGATACGGTCGGGTCGATCACCGTCAGGCTGGCGTCCTTGTTCATCATCAACAGGAAGTAGCTGTTCAGGTCGAGCAACGGCCGGGCGCCGATACTGCTTTTGAGGAACAGCGCGACACGGGCCTTGCAGCTCTGGTCGCGGTCGCCCTCCGGGGCCGACTGCGTCGGGTCGAGCCACGCCCCCGGGGCCATGCCCGACAGCGGTTGGCCACTGGCCTGGTCGCTGACCTTGAAACGGATGTTGGCGAAGCTGCCCTCCTGCAGCTGATCCCCCGCCAGCGGCCGGGCCTCGAACTCCACGGTCACACCGTCGCGGCTGAGCCGGTGCGGGGCCTGCGGGTCGGCAGAGCCCTGCAAATACTCGCGCGGATCGCACCACAGGCTTTCATAGGCCACGCCCAGACCGATCAGCGCTGCCCCCAGTGCTACCCCCATGCATGCAAGGCGGGTCTTCTTGTTCATTTTCGCGCCCCCATTTACCGTCACTGCGCCGGTGCCGTTGCCGGCGGCGCTTCATTGGTCACCCGCAAGATCCCCCACAGCCCCGAGAGGTTGCCGTAGGCGGCGTAGTCGCGGAACAGGTAGTCACCCGCCACCGCGTTGGCGCCGCCGGCACTGGGCAGCATGAAGCTGAAGTGCGCGGCCGGCAGCACGCTTTCCTGGGCACCGATGTACATGGCCATCGGGTTGTAGCCGAAGCGCACCGAGCCGATGCCAGGCAGGCTCAGCGGGTAGCCGTCCACGTCGTTCTTCTCGGCCTGGTAGTTGTGCAGCGGCCACAAGTGGCCATCCAGCTGGTAGACCATGCCGCGGCTGCCACCACTGGGCATCACGATATGGTTGCGCACCGGCTGGCCGGGCTTGGCGTACAGCACCGGGGTTTGCGGGTCGCCACCGACCAGGGCGTTGGCGTAGGCCATGTGGGCATTGGGCACATCGCCAAAGCCCAGGCCACCGGCGCGGCCGAAGGGTGAGTCGGGGGCCATGCCGAAGCGCAGCCACAGGGGTTCGGTCTTGTAGTTGACCGCCATGTTGCCGTTGTCCTGCGGGTCGCCGGCGGCGCCGTTGCCTTCGGTATTGATGCCCTCCACCGGGCGGCCGTCGGCCCAGCGCATGTTCAGCGCACGCTGCCAGACCGTGACGAAGTCGCGGTAGTCGGGCTGGCCGGTGACCTTGACCGTGGCCTGGGCCCGTGTTGCGGTGTCCTCGGTCCAGGTGGCTGTCTGTGGCAGGATGCTCATGGCACCCACCAGGCCTTTCTGCGGCTGCTTGATGAAGTCTGACGGGGTCAGGTTGAGGCCGCCGAACTCGATGGCCGTGGTGTTGATGTTGTCCACCGTGCGGCCCAGCTGCGACACCGGCTTGCCTTCACGCTCCAGGTGGCCGGCATAGTACTGGTAGGTACGGGTCGGCCAGGCGCCACTGGTGCCGGCACGCGGGGCTACGGTCTGCACCGGGTTGAGGCCGACGTTGGCGCCATCGGACTTGGTGATGTCGTAGGCCAGCAGCTGGGCATGCAGGCCCACGTGGCTGGACGGCCGCATCAGGTTGTTGGCAAAGGCGGTGGCACCCTCGCTGTCGAAGCGGTCACGCTTGACCACGTTGTGCATCACCGCAGTGCTGGGCAGGTCCGGCATCACCAGCGGCAGGCGGTTTTCCAGGGTGATGCTGATGCACTCGCCGGCATTGGCGCGCAGCACCAGTGGCTCCACGGGCACGCCCGCCTTGAGCTTGCCGGTGGTGGCGTCCAGGTCGGCCTTGCGCACGTACAGGATCGCGGTCGGGTCGTGCAGCGGTGCGCTGTGGCCACCAATAGTGAAGGGTTCCCCATCTTCGGGGTCTACCCCACTGACCAGCGGGATGGCGGTCTTGCGGCTGTTGAACACCAGGGTGCCGCCATTGGCCTTGAGCGGGCCGCCGACATGCTGGCCGACACCGGCCGGGTCATTGATGCTGACGCCGTTGCGGTTCTCGAGGATGTCGTTGGCCAGGGCCGCGACGACCTCGTAGTTGCGTTTGACGGTCGGGCGGGTGCCGATGCCATTGGGGTTGGCCGTGGTTTTCGGGCAGATGCCGTCGAAGTTGACGGTGTTGCGCATGGCCACCGGCTGCGGGTTGTTGGGCAGCGGGAACAGGTCGGCACGCTGCGCGGTGTAGTTGCGCATGATGCCCCAGATGCCGTTCCAGTAGCCCTCCAGGGCCGCGTCCAGGGAATACAGGTAGTCACCGTTGGTGGCCGCCGAACTGGAGATCATCGACACCGGCGCCATGAAGCCCAGTTGCTCGGAAATACCGATCATCTGCGATGACTTCCAGCCCGAGTTGGAGCTGTTGCCGTAGCCGGTGCCGTTCTGCAGCCACTTCACGCCATGCAAGGTGACGTTGTGCTCCTCTTCATGGCCGCCGGCGTGCATGCGCAGGCGTACGTTGTCACCGGAGTAGGTGCGCAGCATCGGGGTAAACGGGTCGCCCGGTTCGCTGCCGGCCGCGTTGATGTGCGGCGGGAACAGCGTGGTGCCGCCGGTGGGGCCCACGGCCGAAGTAATCGCCGACGGAGCCAGGTTCATGGCCGGAATCGCCCGGTCGGTACGGGTTTGCAAGGCATAGCTGAGGTCGCCGGCCAGGCCGTCGGCCTGCATGCCACGCTTGCCGTCCGGGCCGACCTTGTTCGGGTCGTACACACGCAGGGCCAGGGGCTCGTTGCGGTAGTTGACGACGAACATGCCCGGGTCATCCACCGAGATTGCCTGCGGGCAGGGCCGGCTTGGGCAGCCCGGGTTGATGCCGCCGCGTTCCTCGACGATGGCCTCCAGCAGGTTCGACGCCTTGCCGCGCACCGGCGGGTTGATGGCGTAGCGGAAGCTGTCGGCGGTGGCCGGGTACGACTGGGCATTGGGGATGCCGTCCGGCCCGGCGCCGACGTACACACCGGCCTCGTAGGCGTGCTGGAAGTCGCTGTATTCCAGGAAGAACTCGCGGTAGCTGTCGTTCTTGCCGTCACCATCGTGGTCACCGGTCTGGATCACCGCCTGCCACGAGGTCGGGCCACCGTCCTGGCGCGTGGCCGGGTTGTACAGCTTCTCGCCGGTTTCGGCGTGGTACCAGGTGGAGTTGGCCGGTTCGGCCAGTACGGTGGCATACAGCCCAAGCTGCTGGTGGGTCGAAGGGCCGAGGTGGTCGTGGGTGAAGATGGTGCCCAGGCCACGGTCGACGTTGTACACGTTCACCAGCGGGTCGGCGAACCAGCGCTGCATGGCCGTGCGTGCGCCCAGCCAGTCGGCCCGGCCGAAGCGGCCGAAGTATGGGTGCTGCCGGGCTTGCGGGCAGGCGGCGGTGCCGTCGCGGCTATCGCCCTGGGTGCAGCCGTTGTAGGCACGAATGGCCTGCACCCGCTCGACCACGCTGCCGGGCGAGAGAATGCCGTCTTCGTAGTTCCAGCCGTTGGCCGAGCCATCGGCGGCGGTCAGGTCCCACTTGGGCAGGTGGATGTGCTGGCCGATCACGTCGGTCGGGGTGCGCACCTGGTAGTCGTCCATCTCATAGATGTTCGGGATCAGGTTGGTGTGCTGGTACATGGTGCAGTCGAAGGTGTTCATGCGCATCACCAGCGGCTCTGGCGGGCGCTGCTTGGTGATCACCGGCCAGGCGTCTTCCCACAGGGCGATGATGCGGGCCTGCGGGAAGTGGTAGCCGACCTTGTTGTACACCGCGTCGAACTGGATGTTGGCGCCCTTGTAGATGCGTGGGCGGTCGGCGGTGAAGGCCGAGGAGCCCCGGAAGTTCAGGCCCGAAAGGCTTTCGCCGCTGAAGTACTCGCCTACCCCGGAAGATTGGGTCAGGCGTTTGCCCCGGTCATCCATGCATGGCTCGTAGAACGGCGCGCCGGCAGTCGGCAAGGCGCCGTTGGTGCGGAACGCCTTGGCCACCGGCTGGCTGCCGGGGATCAGGGCAAAGCTTTGGTGTTCGGCCTGGGCATGGAACTGCATGGCCGCCTGCTCGACATCGGTGCCCTCTTCTGGCAGGTAGATCGGCTTGGCCTTGTGTACCACCTTGGTGAAATCGAGCTTGGTGGTGGTGGTTTCGGCCTCGCCGCCGGCAGATACGCCGTCCAGCGCGTGGCGCCCCAGGCCACCATCCCAGCCATCGACCTGGTTCGGGTCAAGGTTGGCCCACAGCGCCTTGCCGCTTTCCTTGAGCTGGCGTGCCATGGCCGGGTCGAGCATGTCCAGTGGCGGGGTTGGTGGGCGGTTGCCCACACTGCTTTCCATGCCGCCGATCCAGAACGGATAGCCAGGGTTCTTCAAGGTGCCGTCGGCGTTGCGGTTGGCGTCGCTGCGGTCGACCAGCGCCAGCGAGCCGATGGCCTTGCGAACCGGCGCCTGGTTGGCTGGCTCCTCATCCTCTTCTTCCTCGGGCTCGTCGTCGTCATCATTGGCGGCAACCAGCGCTTCGGACAGCTTCGGTACCACCACCACCTTGCCTGGCATCGGCGCCATGGCCTTGCCGGGCAGCGGCACGATGGCCGGGATCGGCGTGCCGGCAACGATCTCGCCATCGGGCAGGGCCCGGGCGCCAACCGCCGGCTTGCCGCTGCGCAGGGCGAACGGGGTGCTGTGGAAGCCGTTCTCGCCCTGCCCGCTTACCTCGAGGCGGGTGCCTTCCTCGAACACGTCGTGCACCCGCCACATGGCCCACATGCCCTGGGCGAAGTGCGGGTAGAAGTGGCAATGGTAGATGGCATCGCCCGCCACCCGGTTGCGGTTGCCCGAACCGCCGTTGGCGATTTCGTAGGTGTAACCGACCCCCGCGCCGATGCCCTGGGCATCGATGTAGTCGGAATTGTCGTCATTGGGGTTGAACAGCCACTGGTGGCCGTGCAGGTGGAAGATGTGCTGCTCATGGCCGTTGTGGGTGTTGCGGAACTTGGTGAAGTCACCGATGTAGCTGTGGTGCACGTTGGCCGGTTCCGCCGGGAACAGGGCCATGCTGGCCTTGACCCCGATTGCGCTGGCCGGTGGTACCTCGCCAGGGCGGATGTGCTCCAGGCCGACGTTGGCCGGCACGTCCACCAGCGTACCGACGTCACCGACAGTGTGCGCACTGAGGAAGAACTCCTCATAGGCGCACGACAGGCAGTCGTGCATCGGCCCCACGCCCAGGCGGTTGGCCACCACTTCGGCGCCCATGCCACCGGAACCGTAGTTGATCATGAACGAGTCGCGGGTGGGTTCCAGTACGTGGCCCATCACCGGGTCCGCCCAGTAGCCAGGGAACGCCTGGGTGCCGGCGACCTCGTCGGCGAACTGCGAGGCGAAGTCACGGAACGCCTCCAGGCGGTTGGGCAGCGCCGGGTTGCGCTTGCCCAGGCTTTCCAGCGGGTAGGTGGATTTGGGGAAGCTGCCATCGGGGTTGGGGCCCATGACGATGGCATCGGTTTCGCTGTTGATGATCTGGTTGCCGTCGACCATGGCAATGATCGGCTTGCCGGCCTTGCCTTCGGCGATCCAGGGTTGCATTTGCGGGTAGCGGGCTTCGTAGTCGATCACCGGCTGGCCGGTGGCGGTACGGCCGGTGGTGGCCAGGCGCATTTCTTCTTCGGTGAGGGTATTGCGGTAGGCGCGGCCGAGTTTGGGCACTACCACTACCTGGCCGAACAGGCCGTTGGCAACATTGCCCGCAGTGCCCTCGCCGCCGAAGGTGGCGGCTTTGCTGGTGGCGGCGAAAGCGCCTTCGCGTTCGGCGTACAAGGTATAGCTGCGGGTGCTGCCGGGGCTGACGAAGAAGTTGCCATTACGCCCGGTGTAGGCAGAAATGTCGGCGATGCTGTTGACCGCCTGCATGCCGTTGACCTGGAAGCCGACCATGCGTTCGGCCACCTGTTCATCGGCGACGAAGCCTTCGGCGGCTTCATTTTCGAGCTCCGGCCCCTCCTCTTCGCCCTCAGGCTCTTCGGCCTCGATGCCGTCCTTGTTGGGGTTGGCCTTGTAGTCGAGCAGGTTGGTCAGGTTGACGGTAAGGCATTCACCGGCGGCCACCCGCAGCACGATGGGCCGCGGGCGCTTGTCCGGGCGCAGGGTGACCTTGCCCGGTACCGCCGCCCCGCCGCTGCTGAGGGGGACCATCTTGTCGTCCACCACATCCTCGCGCAGGGCGAACATCATGCCGTTGGCGTTTTGCGCGCCAAGGCGGTTGAACATCAGTGGCTGGTCCAGCGCCACAACGTTGGCGACCAGGGTGCGCTGGCACTGCACGGCGGCTTCGCTGGTCGACTCCCAGCCGAGCAAGGCCAGAACGAGTGATGACAGGATGGGGCCTTTGAGTGGCATGGACATGCTGCACCTCCGGGACACAAGATCTCTGCGTGGAGCTGGAGCAAGGTGTATGCCAGGAGCGGATTGCTTTAATTTTCAGTTGGTTGCAGCGGCAAACGAAACAGATTGGGGAGGATTCCCCAGCGGTTTTCCCCGAAACGGGGGGTGGGTTGCGGGTGTTCGTCACGAGGTTTTCAGTGCCTGGGAGATCGAGCGCCGCCCGCGCGGCGCTTCGCAGCACAAGGCTGCTCCTACATCTGTTTCGGGCCAATTATTCCTGAGGCAAAGGCGCGCGGCCCCTTGGCGTCCACTTCGATATCGTGCCGGACAAACAAGGCGGTCGCGCGCGTTGGCACAGGCGTTACTGGCCAGAAACAGATGTAGGAGCAGCCTTGTGCTGCGAAGCGCCGCGCGGGCGGCGCTCGATCTCACAGGCGCTGAAAATGCAGTGCCGGACACATGGCAGCCCTGACCCCAACCTCTCGCCCTACACCCCACAGCCAACAAAGCCATCACCTGTAAGACATTTCTGAACATGAAACCAAATACTTCAGAAACGACCCGCTTGGGAATTATCCTACGCGCGCTGCCGAACTATCGCTGTTGTCGGGGAAACACCTCACGGATAACGTTTTCGGGTCGCTCCGGCGACCGGGTGTGAGAACCCGACGGGTAGATTTGGTATCACCGTCATGGTGGCCGTACGTGGGCAGGCTTTTGCCTGGCCGAGTCTTTACCAATTCTCCTCGGTTTCTCACCCCACGTATGGCTGCCACCTTCAATCCGTGAGAAAGATTCTGGTGGCAGTTCCCTTATTAGAGAACTGGAACCCTGAAAACATGAAAGACGAACCCAAGGTTATCCTCACCATCGGCGCCGAGACCTTTCTCGAGGTCGGCAACCCGCCGATCAATCTGCTGCGGGTGCAGCCCGGCATTCCTATTGATGATGCCTACGAGCAAGTGTCGATCCTGCTGAGCTATATCAAGCACCTGCTGCGCGAAGGCGATATGGAGGACGACCACAAGTTCCTGGGCGCCGCCGATTATCTCACGGCCTTGGCCAAGGCCTTGATGAACGAAGTTGAGCTGACCAAGAATACCTTGCGCTAAAGCTCAGGGTTCTGCCTGTACTGGCCTCATCGCCGGCAAGCCAGCTCCCACAGGTACAGCATTGCTCTCGAGGTTGTCGCTGTACCTGTAGGAGCGGCCTTGTGTCGCGATGGGGCGCGCAGCGGCCCCAGGATCTTGGCTGCGGTGCGGATATCGCTGGGGCCGCGGCCCGATCGCGACACAAGGCCGCTCCTACAAGGGGTCTGCGCAGTCCAGGAGATTGATGTCACCCAACCAGGGCGCGTACGCAGAAGTACAGGATCGACGGGCCCATCAGGCAGCCCAACCCGGTATGGAAGGTGGCTGTCAGTGCCCCGTACGGCACCAGGCGCCGGTCGGTCGCCGCCAGCCCGGCCGTCACCCCCGACACCGTCCCCGCCAACCCGCCGAACACCATCGCCGAACGTGGGTTGTCCAGCGCCAGCAGGCGCGCTGATACCGGGGTAAACACCATCACCAGGATCGCCTTGATCAGCCCGGTAGCAATCGACAGCGCCATCACGTCCGAGCTGGCCCCCAGCGCCGCCCCGGTCACCGGCCCGACGATATAGGTCACCGCACCCGCACCGATGGTGGTCATGCTCACCGCATCACGGTAACCGAAGGCGTAGGCCACCGCAGCGCCGACAATGAACGGCAGCACCGTGCCGAGCAGCAGCGCCACCGCGCCGATCATCCCGGCCCTGCGCGCCTCGGTGGCCTGCACTTCGAAGGCCGTGGCGACAATGGCGAAGTCGCGTAGCATGGCCCCGCCCATCAGGCCGATGCCGGAGAACAGCGTCATGTCGGCCAGGCCTTTCTGGCCACCGGTAATGGTGCCGCCGACCCAGGCCAGCACCAGGCCGATGACGATGGCGATGGCCGAGCCGTGCACGCGGCCGAAGGTCAGGTACTTCGACAGCACCACCGACAACCACATGATCGCGCCCACCACCGCAAAGGCAGTGATCAAACCGTTATGTTCCAGGGCATTGTCAATGATCGGCCACATGATCAACGCCCTCCTGCAGGGGCGGCCTGCACATTGCTTTCGGGGCCGGCCTCCACTGCCGGCAGGGGTTCGCCGCGGTGGCTGCGGCTGATCAGGGCAATGGTCGCACCGCACACCAGTACCGCACCCACTGCCGCCAGCAGCGCCACCGGCCCGCCGTGCAGGGCGGTGACCACGTTCTGCTGGGCGGCCATGGCCACCACCACGGGGATATACATGGCGCCCCAGAAGCCCACGCCGAACTCGCATTCCTTGCTCATGCCGCCGTTGCGGTGCATGTACAGGCGTGCGCAGATCAGCAGGATCATGGCGATGCCGACCCCGCCCACATTGGATTTGACGCCCAGCAGCACGCCCAGGAAGTCGCCGACGATGACGCCGGCAAGCGTGCAGACCGCCAGCAGTGCCACACCATAGATGATCATTGTTGTTGTCCTCAGGTAGTGTCGAAGTTGCTTGTTGTTGTTCTTCGTAAACACACTTTTGTGCAGCTTTCGCGGTCATTGTGGGAGCGGGCGTGCCCGCGAACACGGGCAAAGCCCGTGCCACTCACCGAGGTGCCTGCTTCGCGGGCACGCCCGCTCCCACTGGGATCACCATCCTCCGCGGTGTTGCCATCATCGTTCGTCGGCCACCTCCTGGCGCAGCAGCGCATCCAGGGTGTCCCAGCGGGTGCCTTCAACAGCAACCACCCTGCCCTGTTCGAACACCGGCCGGGCCAGCCCGCCGAGCACGTTGCCGGGCGGCAGTTCCAGGTGCAGGCGCACACCACGCTCATAGGCGTTGCGCAACGTAGCACGCCAGTCGACCACCCGCGCCATGTTGCCGGCCAGGTCGTCGCGCAGACGCTGGGGGTCGAATATCGGCCGAGCGCTGCTGCCGCTGAGGTAGGTGATACGCGGTCGCTGCAGCTCGACCGTGGCCAAGGCACTGGCCAGTTCGGCCGCCGGGCCATCCAGCAACGGGCAATGCGACGGCACGCTGACCGCCAGGCGCCGGGCCACGCCCTGGCCCAGGCGGCGTGCCCTGCCGGCAACCGCAGCCATCGCACCATCGCTGCCGGCGATGACGATCTGGTTGTCGCTGTTGAGGTTGGCGACATACACCTCGCCGCCCGTATCGCTCAACAAGCGTTCGACACAGGCCAGGTCCAGGCCGCTGAGTGCGGTCATGCCGTAGCCTTGCGGATAGGCGCGCTGCATCAGTTCGCCACGCAGGGCAACCAGGCGCACGGCATCGGCAAAGCCCAGGGCGCCCGCCGTGACCGCCGCCGGGTAGGCGCCAATCGACAAGCCCGCCACGTAATCCGGCGTGGGGCTGCGCTGCATCAGCCAACGCGCCCAGGCCACGCCAGCCAGCAGCAGGCACAGCTGCACGGCACGGGTCGTCTGCAGGGCCTGCTGGCTGTCCAGCGCCAGGGCCTGCTGGCCGAGGGTGTCACTGGCCTCTTCCAGCAATTGCCCGGCACCCTCAGGCAGGCGCTGCAGCATGCCCACCTGCTGGGCGCCCTGGCCGGGGAAGGCGAACAGGCTGCTCATGCGGCACGCTCCATCGCTGCCCATGGGTCGCTGACCAGGCGTGGGCCATGGGCCGACTTGAGCAGTACGCGGCGGGCGAAGCTGGCCCACTCGCGCAAGGCAACAGCGCCCGCCGGAGTTTCCAGCTGCAGGTCGATACGACAAGGTGCGCATTCGAGGATATCCAGCAGCTCACGCGCCTGCGCCCGGGCCAGCGGTTGTGGCGTACGCAGCAGCACATCCAGGTCGCTGTCGGCGTGTACCACCTCCATACCGGTGGCGATCTGGTACCCCACCCCACCTGTCGGCCCCCAGGCCAGGCCGCTGGCATCCAGTACCGGGGCGACCGAGGCCAGGGCCTGCAATGCAGGCCAAGGGCTCTCAGCTTGCCAGCGCAGCGCTTCGGGGCCTTGCTGACACCGGATATCGGCCAGCCGCATCAGTACACCCGACCGCTGCGCCCTGCCCTGGCCACGCAGCCCCACCGCCACCCAGCCGTTCGCACAGGTGGCACGGCGCACCACCACCGGCTGGCCGCTCAGCAGCACATCCTGCGCCCAACGCGGTGCATCAGCAGGCAGGCCCGATACGGGCATGCCCCAGAGCAGGTCGTGCGGCCTTGGCGCGTTCATCTCAAGCGCCCTGCCACTGACGGCGCAGCTGTTCGCGCACTTGGCGCGAGGCGTTGCGGTTTTCGCCCGCCAGCCGCGACGACAGGTCGCTCGAGCTGCCGATGTCGCGCACCGCATCAGCCAGGCAGGCACGTACCTGGGCGATGTCGGCACTGCTCGGCGTCTCGGCGTTGTCCACCGTCAGGCGGCGCCACAGCAGGCCCAGCGAGGCGTAGCTGGCCAGGTCGTAGGCCATCGGCGGCACCTCGGCGGCCAGGGCTTCCAGTTGCTCGACGCTGCGCAGGGTGATGCGCGCTGCCGCCGCCTTGCCCATGGCGTGCACCATGACCCCGGCATCATCCAGGGCGATCAGGCGCTGGGCCTGGTAGCCGTGGGCCAGGAAGGCACCGGACATGGCCTTGCCGACCAGCAGGCCGATCACCGGGTGCCCGGCCAGCCGCGCCTGGGCATAGGCCTGTACCGCAGCGGCCAAAGCCTGGTGAATACCCAACGCCTCCTCACGGCGGCCATAGGCCTGGCTGGGCACGTCGATCACCGCGACGATGGCGCGCTTCTGGCCATGGCGGTCAGCCTCGACCGCTTCGCTCACGGCCTTGGCCAGCCCCCAGCCTTCCAGCAGGCCGACTTCGCCAGAGCGCGCCCGGGGGAACGGGTTGTCGGCGTCCGGCACCACGGCGATGAAACGCGCCAGGCGGTTGTCCAGTTCGCCATCGATTACCCGCAACGACGCGGGGTAGCCGGGCACGGCTTGCCCGCCGGCGAGGCCCGGCAGCCAGTTCAAGGCACGGTTCATTTGGCTTCTCCTTGGTACAGGTCACGCACGGCAGCGGCATCCAGTTGCGTGCAGTCATCGCCCAGCCGGGCCAGGCGTTCGAGGAACCAGGCGTGTTGACCGGCGCGATCCCTTGAAGGCTCGTCGAGCAATTGCAGCAAGCGTTCGCGCAAAGTCTCGATGTCATCGGCCACACAGGCATCGACCAGGCCGCTGGCGTGGCGCTGCTCGCCGCCGGTCAAGCTCCAGATGAAGGGACGGTCCTTGGCGTCGTATTCACCGATGCCCGCTTCCTGCTCGATTACCTGCGGGCCGTTGAGGCCCACGCGGGCTTCGCGGGTGACCAGCAAGTGGCTGCACAGGCCGGCGGCGATGGACATGCCGCCGAAACAGCCGACCGAACCTGCGACCAGGCCGACCACCGGCTGCCAGGCGCGCAGCTCGACAATCGCCGCCTGTATTTCGGCAATCGCCGCCAGGCCCAGGTTGGCTTCCTGCAGGCGTACTCCGCCGGTTTCCAGCAGCAGCACGGCGCAGGTGGGGATGCCGTTGCGGTTGTCTTCGATGGCCAGCTCCAGCGCACCGGCGATCTTGGCACCACCCACCTCGCCCATGCTGCCGCCCTGGAAACTGCCTTCGATGGCAGCGACCACAGCGTTTCGCCCGTTCAGCAGGCCCTTGGCGATGACCACGCCATCATCGGCCTGCGGCACGATGCCCTGGCGCGGCAGCCACGGTGACATCAACCGGTCGAACGGGCCCAGCAGCTCACGGAAGCTGCCCGGGTCGAGCACGGCGCGGGCGCGCTGGCGGGCACCCAGTTCGACAAAGCTGCGGCTGTGCAGCAGGCGTGCGATATCAGTCATGGGCGATCTCCTCGAAGCCTTGCTCCAGGCGCAAGCGCACCACGCCTGGGGTGGCACCAAAATCATGGATGTCGATGTTGACGGCCGGCCAGGTGCGGCCTTCGAACAGGCGCTGGAACAGCTGCGCCCAGCGGGCAGCGCTGCCGTTGACCGAAGTCACCACCTTGATTTGCAGGCTGCCGGCGGTGCCGGGCTCGATCAGCACTTCAAGGTCGCCGGAGCTGACGCAGCCCACCAGCGTGCGGCCACGCCCAGGGGCGGCGGCGGGGAATTGAAAGGTCAGGGTTTCCATGTCACAGGCTCCCGGCTTTGTCGAGGAACAGGCAGGCGGCCAGCAGATCGGCGGCGCCGCCCGGTGAGGCATTCAGCTGAAGCAGGTGCTGGTCCAGCCGGCGCAGCTGCCGCCGCCCGGCCAGCGTGGCGCTGCCGCCTTCGCTCAGCACGGTACGGGCGCCGTGCTGGACGGCAGCCAGCCCGGTCGGGCCGCTGCGCCAGAGCACGCAGGTATCGTTGAGCACGGCCATGATCGCCAGCAGCGCGTCGAGCCGGGCGTGGGGCTCGCTGGCACCTGCGGCGCGGCTGCGCTGCAGCTGTGGCAGGCCGTGACCGATAACCGCCGGGAAGCCTTGTTGCGCCTGTTCGCGGGCGCCGCCAGTGCCATAGCGGCGGCGTACCTGCAGGCCATGGCTGTCCTGGGTGGTCATGGCGGGGTCGTCGAACAGTGCGATGCGCCCGGCACGGGCAGCCAGGGTGTTGGTATCGGCCTGGGTGTCGAGGGCCTTGGATGCTACCAGCAGGCCGAGGGCCCAGATTGCGCCGCGGTGGGTGTTGACCCCACCGGTCGCGGCCAGCATCGCCGCCTCGCCTTCGCGGCCGAGCTGGCCCAAGGTGGCGCGCAGGGGCTGGCCGAGGGTGCCGATGGCCTGGGCGGCTTCGGCCATGTTGCGCAAGCATGGCCACAGGGCCAGGGCCGAGGCATGCATCAGGGCCAGGGTCATGTCGTGGTGGGCGCCATTGCCACGGCGGTCGACCAGGCCGGGTTTGGGGGACAGGTCGGCTTCGTCGATCAGGGCTTCCACGGCCAGGTCGGCCAGGTGGTCGGCCAGGGGTAATTCGGTTGCCTGTGCTGGCCTCTTCGCGGGCACGCCCGCTCCCACAGGGACCGCGCAATCTTCAAATGGATCACTATTCCTGTGCTCGCGAAGAATCCCACGCGGTTGCAAGTCGAGTGCTTTCATCACCAGCTCCTGAACCGTGCAGGCGGGTTGTAGAGGCCGCCGGACCATTCGACCAGGTCGGCGATGCTGCGCGCGGCCAGCAGTTCGCGGCTGGCGTCGGTGCGGCGGATGCCGAGGTCTTCGGGCAAGGCGACCA
The DNA here is from genome assembly GCF_046764235.1 of Pseudomonas sp. s4. Classification (NCBI taxonomy): domain Bacteria; kingdom Pseudomonadati; phylum Pseudomonadota; class Gammaproteobacteria; order Pseudomonadales; family Pseudomonadaceae; genus Pseudomonas; species Pseudomonas sp. s4. The sequence goes on from NZ_CP177209.1 coordinate 3,471,829, forward strand.
GGCCTTGCTGGCGCAGGCGCTGAGTGTCCTTGGGGTCGTGCCGCAGGCCGATGGCGGTAACCCCGGCCACGGCGGCGATCATCTGCTGGCGCTCTTCCAGGCTGCGGGCCTTGTACAGGTAGGCAATGCCCTCCTCGGTCAGCAGGTGGGTAACGTCGTCGCCGTAGATCATCACCGGCGCCAGCGGCATGCCGGCTTTCCTGGCCACTTCCACGGCATCGAGGGTTTCCACGAAGGTGGGCTTGCCGCCTTCCTGGTAGGTCTCGACCATCTGCACCACCAGCTTGCGACCGCGTTCGAGCATTGTTTCCGGCACGGTCATGTCGAGCCAGGCCGGGGTCGCATGGCGCCGGCCACGGGGGTCGTGGCCCATGTTCGGGGCACCGCCGAAGCCGGCCAGGCGGCCGCGGGTCACGGTCGAGGAATGGCCATCGCCATCCACCTGCAGGGTGGCGCCAATGAACAGGTCGACGGCGTACTGCCCGGCCAGCTGGCACATCATGCGGTTGGAACGCAGCGAACCATCACGACCGGTGAAGAATACGTCCGGGCGCTGGGCGATGTAGTCCTCCATGCCCAGCTCGGTGCCGAAGCAGTGCACGCTTTCCACCCAGCCGGTCTCGATGGCCGGGATCAGTGTCGGGTGCGGGTTGAGTGTCCAGTTGCGGCAGATCTTGCCCTTCAGGCCCAGGGATTCGCCATAGGTGGGCAGGATCAGCTCGATGGCGGCGGTGTTGAAGCCAATGCCATGGTTCAGCGACTGCACCTGGTGCTTTTCGTAGATGCCGCGAATGGCCATCATCGCCATCAGCACATGCACCGGCTTGATATGGCGCGGGTCGCGGGTGAACAGCGGCTCTATATAGAAAGGCTGGTCGGCAACCACCACGAAATCGACCCAGGATGCCGGGATATCGACCCGTGGCAGGTCATCCACGCGGTCCACCAGCTGGTTGACCTGGGCAATGACGATGCCGTCGCTGAACGCAGCCGGCTCCACCAAGGCCGGGGTGTCTTCGGTGCTGGGGCCGGTGAACAGGTTGCCGTCGCGATCGGCCATGAAGCCAGCCACCAGGGTGACGTTGGGGATCAGGTCGACCAGCAGCCGCGAGTACAGCTCGATATAGGTGTGGATGGCACCGACTTCGAGCAGGCCGTCTTCCAGCAGTTGGCCAATGCGCAGGCTCTGCGGGCCGGCGAACGAGAAGTCGAGCTTGCGGGCGATGCCACGCTCGAACAGGTCCAGGTGCTCGGCCCGGCTGACGCTGGGCATGATCATGTGCAGGTCGTGCAGGCGGCCAGGGTCGACCTTGGCCAGCGCGCGGGAAAGGAAGTCGGCCTGCTTCTGGTTGTTGCCTTCGAGCACTACCCGGTCGCCGGGGGCCAGCAGCAGTTCCAGGGCTTCGACGATACGCTCGGTGGGCAGCACCACGCCGTCGGCGAGGTGGCGGACCCGGTCAAGGCGGCGCTGCTTTTCGGCGCGCCGCCGCGACCATTGCGGCGGTGGATTCTTGGTTGTTGTCATGGTGACTCCACGGGTTCGCTGTCGTGGGGGTCACCTTAGGGCTGGGGTGGTTGCGCATCAATCAAGCTCAGGCACTGATCGTTACGGTCAGGGTAACGATTTAGCATATGCGCTGTCGCTCATGGCCCTATCGCCGGCAAGCCAGCTCCCACAGGTACAGCGCAGGCCTTGAAAGTTGTGCGGTACCTGTGGGAGCTGGCTTGCCGGCGATAGGGCCAGCCCGGCCAACCTGAAACCTTGCTAGAGTGGCGTTATCGCCACACAAGACAAAAATGCAGAATCCCCCTGCAGATTTGTCGATTGTGCAAGGCAAATTCGCATGACAGGATCCTGCGATCCTCCAGCGAACTCCAGACTTCACTTGGAAAATCAATAACAAAGCAGGGAGAACGCAATGACTGCGCACGCTCATACCTCGGCAACCGACCATGTGCTGGCCGAGGTCCGCAACCAGATCGGCCATCTGACCCTGAACCGCCCCGCCGGCCTCAATGCCCTGACCCTGGACATGGTCCGCAGCCTGCGCCAGCACCTCGACCAGTGGGCCGAAGACCCGCACGTGCACGCCGTGGTACTGCGTGGCGAAGGCCCGAAAGGGTTCTGCGCCGGTGGCGATATCCGCTCGCTGCACGACAGTTTCAAGGCCGGCGAAACGCTGCATGAAACCTTCTTCGTCGAGGAATACGCCCTCGACCTGGCCATCCACCGCTACCGCAAGCCGGTGCTGGTGCTGATGGACGGCTTCACCCTCGGTGGCGGCATGGGCCTGGCCCAGGGCTGCGACCTGCGCGTGGTCACCGAACGCAGCCGCCTGGGCATGCCCGAAGTGGCAATCGGCTACTTCCCGGATGTGGGTGGCAGCTACTTCCTGTCGCGCCTCCCCGGTGAACTGGGCATCTACCTGGGCGTCAGCGGCAGCCAGATCCAGGCCGCCGATGCACTGTACTGCGGCCTGGCCGATTGGTACCTGGCCAGCGACCAGCTGGCAGCCCTCGACCAGGGCCTGGACCAGCTGCACTTCGGCGACCAGCCACTCAAGGACCTGCAGAACCTGCTGGCCAAGCTCGGCACCCAGGTGCTCGACGATGCGCCGCTGGAAAAACTGCGCCCGGTCATCGACCACTTCTTCGCCCTGCCCGACGTGCCTGCCATCGTCGAGCAACTGCGTGCGGTGAGCATTGGCGACAGCCACGCCTGGGCCGTGGCCACCGCCGACCAGCTGGAAAGCCGCTCGCCGCTGGCCATGGCGGTTACTCTGGAGATGCTGCGCCGGGGTCGCCACCTGAGCCTTGACGACTGCTTTGCCATGGAGCTGCACCTGGACCGCCAGTGGTTCCAGCACGGCGACATCATCGAAGGCGTGCGCGCGCTGATCATCGACAAGGACAAGCAGCCACGCTGGAACCCGCCGACCCTGGCCGCACTGCAACGCCAGCGGGTCGACCAATTCTTCGAAGGCCTGTGAGCCCGGGAGTACACAGATGCAAGACCTGGAACTGAGCGAAGAACAGATCATGATCCGCGACATGGCCCGGGACTTTGCCCGTGGCGAGATCGCCCCGCACGCCCAGGCCTGGGAAAAGGCCGGCTGGATCGACGATGGTGTGGTGCGCAAGATGGGCGAACTGGGCCTGCTGGGCATGGTGGTGCCGGAAGACTTTGGCGGCAGCTACACCGACTATGTCGCCTACGCCCTGGCGGTGGAAGAGATCGCCGCCGGCTGCGGCGCCACCGGAGCGATGATGAGCATCCACAACTCGGTGGGCTGCGGCCCGCTGCTGGCCTATGGCACGGCCGAACAGCAACAGCAGTGGCTGCCACGCCTGGCCACCGGCGAGGTGATCGGCTGCTTCTGTCTGACCGAGCCACAGGCCGGTTCCGAGGCGCACAACCTGCGCACCCGCGCCGAACTGGTGGATGGCCAGTGGGTGATCAACGGTGCCAAGCAGTTCGTCAGCAACGCTCGCCGCGCCGGCCTGGCCATCGTCTTCGCGGTGACCGACCCGGAGCTGGGCAAAAAGGGCCTGTCGGCGTTCCTGGTGCCCACCGACAACCCGGGCTTCAAGGTCGATCGCAGCGAGCACAAGATGGGCATCCGCGCTTCCGACACCTGCGCGGTCACCTTCGACAACTGCCGCATCCCTGCCGCCAACATCCTCGGTGAGCGTGGCAAGGGCCTGGCCATCGCCCTGTCCAACCTCGAGGGTGGCCGTATCGGCATTGCTGCCCAGGCACTGGGCATTGCCCGCGCCGCATTCGAGGCGGCGTTGGCCTACTCGCGTGATCGGGTGCAGTTCGGCAAGCCGATCAACGAACACCAGAGCATCGCCAACCTGCTGGCCGACATGCAGGTGCAGGTGAATGCCGCGCGCTTGCTGATCCTGCATGCCGCGCGCCTGCGCAGCGCCGGCAAGCCGTGCCTGTCGGAGGCCTCGCAGGCCAAGCTGTTCGCTTCGGAAATGGCCGAGCGGGTGTGCTCGATGGCGATCCAGGTGCATGGCGGGTATGGCTACCTGGAGGATTACCCGGTGGAGCGCTACTACCGCGATGCGCGGATCACGCAGATCTATGAAGGGTCTAGCGAGATCCAGCGGATGCTGATTGCGCGGGAGTTGAAGCACTACCCGCTTTAAAACCTTGCGCGATCCCTGTAGGAGCGGCCTTGTGTCGCGATAGGGCCGCATGGCGGCCCCAGCAATTTGTGCATCGAAGCTGACATCCTGGGGCCGCTTTGCGGCCCTATCGCGACACAAGGCCGCTCCTACAAGGGCCAGCGTTAACCGCCCCGCACTCGGCTATCGCCAATACCGCGAATCATCCACCACCCTGGCATGCCCCTCGAACAGTGCCGGCAACTGCTCCTTGAGGTAGTCGATCCAGGTGCGCACCTTGGCATCCAGGTAATGCCGTGACGGGTAAATCGCATACAGCGCGCTCTCGCGCAGGCGATACGGCGCCAGCAAACGGCACAACCGCCCCTGCTCGATCGCCTGGCTGGCGGTGTAGAACGGCAGCAGGCCAATGCCCATGCCCAGCTCGCTGGCCACCAGCATGGCGTCGGCGACGTTGGTGGAAAAACTGTCGTTCGGTGCGATCACGCACTGGTCCACCCCTTGCGGGAACACCCAGTCACCTTCGTACATCGGATAAGCCATGCGCAGGCAACGGTGCTGGTGCAGGTCTTCCGGGCGCTCTGGCACGCCGTGGGCCAACAGGTAGCTCGGCGCCGCGCAGGGGATGCTGAAAATGTTGCCCAGCGGCACAGCGATCAGCTGCGAATCCGGCAACGCACCGTCCACGGTAATCACCACGTCATGCCCTTCGGCCAGCGGGTCGGGGTTGCGCTGGGACAGGGTCAGTTCGATCACCACCTCCGGGCACAATGCGTTGTAGCCGGCCACCAGCGGCATCAGCAGCAGGCCCAGGCCGTGCGGGCAATGCAAGCGCAGGCGACCGCGGGGCGTGAGGTGCGCGCCACGGGCTTCACCCACCGCCTCTTCGGTCAGCAACATGATCTGCCGCGCGCGCTCGAGAAACCGCTCGCCCGCCTCGCTCATGCGCAAACGCCGCGTGGTGCGGTGCAGCAGGCGGGTCTGCAGCTGGTTTTCCAGCTCGGCAACGATACGCGAAACCTGCGCCGCGGAAATATCCAGGGCATTGGCGGCCGCAGCGAAGCTGCCGCATTCCACCACACGGGCGAAGGTACGCATGGCATGCAGCATGTCCATGAAGGTGCTCCTTGTTCGGTCTTATTCTTGCGTTACAGGCAGGAATCTATCACGGGTTAGCCCATTTATTGTGGATGACCAATGAATGGATCATTAGTCATACATTGAAAAAAGGAGCCTGCCATGAAACGTTCGATCGCTGTCCTTGCCGTTACCGCTGCCCTCGCCTCGTTCGGTGCCCTTGCCGACACCGGCAGCAACCAGCCGGTCAGCAGCAGCAATTACGAATACGGCATGCCGCTGGACGTGGCCAAGGTCATCTCCATCACCCCGCCCAGCAACGCCGCCGACTGCCAGGTTGGTACCGCGCACATGGTGTATGTAGACCACCAGGGCCAGAAGCGCGAAATCGACTACCGGGAAATGGGCAACTGCTCGCAGCAGTGAGTCAGGCCAGCACCTCGGTGATCCAGCCGACCTGTTGCCTGAAGTCGTCGATTTTCGCCTGAGGCACCGCACCGCGGGCCCGCTCGAAGTTTGCCAGGGTCTGCTGCTTCTGCCGCAGCATGCGCCGCCACTTGACCAGAAACGCCTCGCTTTTCTCCTGCACCAGCACCGGGCCGAAGTACAGCTGTTCAGCGGTGTACGCCGCCCCGCCTGGCTCGGCGACGATGATCTCGTAGTCGAAGCGGTTCTCCCGCAGCAGTTCTTCGCTGACGATCCGGTAACCATTGCCCATCAGCCACTGGCGCAGTTCGCGCTCGGCGCCATTGGGCTGCAGCACCAGGCGCGTGACGCCACCCAGGCGCTGCTTGCCGGCCTCGAGGATCTCGCACATGGTGTCGCCACCCATGCCGCAGATGCTGATCACCGAGATGCGATCTTCCGGCTCGACCGCTGCCAGGCCATCGGCCAGGCGCACGCAGACCCGCCCTTCCAGGCCGTTCCTGCGCACGTTGCGCTGGGCCGAGGCGAACGGCGTCTGCGCCACCTCGCCCGCTACCGCCGCGTCCAGTATGCCGCGCAGCATCAGGGCCACCGGCAGGTAACCATGGTCCGAGCCGATGTCGGCCAGGCGCGCGCCTTGCGGTACTTGTGCAGCCACGCGCTCCAGGCGCCTGGACAATGTCTGTTCGTTCAACGTAAACCCCTGCTTTGCAATCGGCCGCGATTCTGACGGCGAACGCCACGCATTTCAAACACCGGGGCGCCCTCGACCGGGCCGGCGCGCTCGCGTAGGCTTGCCGCTTTCCTTCCGTAGCAAGGCAAAACACACCATGGCACAAGCAGACATCATCTACACCCCGGACCCGGACGCCGAGTCGATTTCTTCCGACGTTGCCGAATACAACGGCGTGCTGGTCACCACGCAGATCCCGACCCACGCTGATGGCAGCCTGGAGCTCGGCGGCATCGTCGAGCAGAGCGAGTGCACCCTGCAGGCACTGAAGGTGGCGCTGGAGAAGGCCGGCAGCGGCATGGACCGCGTGCTGCACCTGACCATCTACCTCACCGACATGGCCGACCGCGCGGCATTCAACGAGGTGTACCAGCGCTTCTTCAGCAAGCCCTGGCCGGTACGCGCCGCCGTGGGCGTGGCTGCACTGGCGTTCGAAGGCATGCGCGTGGAAGTGACCGCAATGGCTGCCAAGCGCTGACTTTTGCCTGAGGCACGATCCTTGTAGGAGCGGCCTTGTGTCGCGATGGGGTGCAAAGCACCCCCAGATTCTCAGCTCCGCAGCATATATTGCCGGGGCCGCGTTGCGGCCCTTCGCGACACAAGGCCGCTCCTACAAGCACCCCGATGATGCCGCCAGCCCGTTTCGCCGCTACAATGCCCGCCTAAACCGTGACAGCCCGAACCTATAACGACATGTCCCTTCCAAAGAATCACCTGGAACTGCTCAGCCCTGCCCGTGACGTGGCCATCGCCCGCGAAGCGATCCTGCACGGCGCAGACGCCATCTACATCGGTGGCCCTAGCTTCGGCGCGCGCCATAACGCCTGCAACGAAGTCAGCGATATCGCCGAACTGGTCGAGTTCGCCCATCGCTACCATGCACGCGTGTTCACCACCATCAACACCATCCTCCACGACAACGAGCTGGAGCCCGCGCGCAAGCTGATCCACCAGCTGTACGACGCTGGTGTCGACGCACTGATCGTGCAGGACCTCGGGGTGATGGAGCTGGACATCCCGCCGATCGAGCTGCACGCCAGCACCCAGACCGACATCCGCACCCTGGAACGGGCCAGGTTCCTCGACCAGGCCGGCTTCTCCCAGCTGGTGCTGGCGCGTGAGCTGAACCTGCAGCAGATCCGCGCCATCGCCGCCGAAACCGACGCCGCCATCGAATTCTTCATCCACGGTGCGCTGTGCGTGGCCTTCTCCGGCCAGTGCAACATCTCCCATGCGCAGACCGGCCGCAGCGCCAACCGCGGCGACTGCTCGCAAGCCTGCCGCCTGCCCTACACCCTGAAGGATGACCAGGGCCGCGTGGTCGCGTTCGAGAAGCACCTGCTGTCGATGAAGGACAACAACCAGACCGCCAACCTGGCTGACCTGGTCGACGCCGGCGTGCGCTCGTTCAAGATCGAAGGCCGCTACAAGGACGTGGCCTATGTGAAGAACATCACCGCCCACTACCGCAAGGAACTCGACGCCATCCTCGAAGGCCGCCCTGAGCTGGCCCGTGCCTCCAGCGGCCGCACCCAGCACTTCTTCGTGCCCGACCCGGACAAGACCTTCCACCGCGGCAGCACCGACTACTTCGTCACCGACCGCAAGGTCGACATCGGCGCCTTCGACTCGCCAACCTTCACCGGCCTGCCGGTGGGCGTGGTGGAAAAGGTCGGCAAGCGTGACCTGCAGGTGGTCACCGAGGTGCCGCTGACCAACGGTGACGGCCTCAATGTGCTGGTGAAGCGTGAGGTGGTGGGCTTCCGTGCCAACATCGCCGAACCGCGTGGCGAATTCGAGGAAGACGGCGAGAAGCGCTACCGCTACCGCGTCGAGCCCAACGAAATGCCTGAAGGCCTGCACAAGCTGCGGCCCAACCACCCGCTGTCGCGCAACCTCGACCACAACTGGCAGCAGGCCCTGCAACGCACCTCGGCCGAGCGCCGCGTCGGCGTGCAATGGCACGCGGTACTGCGCGAGCAACGCCTGGTGCTGACAGTCACCAGCGAGGAAGGCGTGAGCACGCAAGTGGCACTGGAAGGCCCGTTCGGCCCGGCCAACAAGCCGCAGCAGGCGCTGGATCAGCTGCACGACCTGCTCGGCCAGCTGGGCACCACCATGTACCACGCCGACAGCATCGAGCTGGACGCCCCGCAGGCTTACTTCATCCCCAACTCGCAGCTCAAGGCCCTGCGCCGCGAAGCCATCGAGGCGCTGACTGCAGCACGGGTGCAGGCGCACCCGCGTGGCGGGCGCAAGGCCGAGACCACGCCACCGCCGGTTTACCCAGAGTCGCACCTGTCGTTCCTGGCCAACGTGTACAACCAGAAGGCCCGCGACTTCTACCACCGCCACGGCGTGCAGCTGATCGACGCAGCCTACGAGGCCCATGAAGAGCACGGCGAAGTTCCGGTGATGATTACCAAGCACTGCCTGCGCTTCTCCTTCAACCTGTGCCCCAAGCAGGCCAAGGGCGTGACCGGCGTGCGCACCAAGGTGGCGCCGATGCAGCTGATCCAGGGTGATGAAGTGCTGACCCTGAAGTTCGACTGCAAGCCGTGCGAAATGCACGTGATCGGCAAGATGAAAAGCCACATCATCGACCTGCCGACCCCGGGCAGCGCGGTGGCCCAGGTGGTTGGGCACATCAGCCCGGAAGACTTGCTGAAGACCATTCCGCGCGGGCCGCATTGATCGGTGGCCTGCAAGGGCCCTTTTGCGGCTGAAGCCGCCTGCATGATGATACTCGAAGGGGTGGTGGGACGACTCGGGAAGACCCGACAATGCTCGCCTGCAAAAAACCGTTTGCCCCCGCGCAAACCTGCGCCCGCCAAGCCCTTCTTGTACACTCCTCGCATTAGCCCCCACCTGCACATTTTTTTTTTGGTGAACGCATGATCGAGGTAACCGAGGTTTCCATTGCCGAGCTGCGCGATGCGCTCGAGTCGGGCCGCACGACGGCGGTCGAGCTGGTCCAGGCCTACCTGGCGCGCATCGACGCCTACGATGGCGCCGACACCGCCACCGCCATGAACGCCGTTGTGGTACGCAACCCCGAGGCGCTGAATGAGGCCGCAGCCTCCGACGCCCGTCGCGCCAAAGGCCAGGTCCTGAGCCCGCTGGACGGCATCCCCTACACCGCCAAGGACAGCTACCTGGTCAAAGGCCTGACCGCTGCCTCCGGCAGCCCTGCCTTCAAGGATCTGGTGGCCCAGCGCGACGCCTTCACCATCGAACGCCTGCGCGCCGCCGGCGCCGTGTGCCTGGGCAAGACCAACATGCCGCCCATGGCCAACGGCGGCATGCAGCGCGGCGTGTATGGCCGCGCCGAAAGCCCGTACAACGCCAACTACCTGACCGCACCGTTCGCCTCGGGCTCGTCCAACGGTGCCGGCACCGCCACTGCCGCCAGTTTCAGTGCCTTCGGCCTGGCCGAAGAAACCTGGTCCAGCGGCCGTGGCCCGGCATCCAACAATGGCCTGTGCGCCTATACCCCGTCGCGTGGGGTGATTTCGGTGCGTGGCAACTGGCCGCTCACACCGACCATGGACGTGGTGGTTCCCTATGCCCGTACCATGGCCGACCTGCTGGAAATCCTCGACGTAGTCGTAGCCGACGACGCTGACAAGCGCGGCGACCTGTGGCGCCTGCAACCCTGGGTGCCAATCCCGGCCGCTTCTACGGTGCGCCCGGCTTCGTATCTGGACCTGGCCATGGATGCCAGCGCGCTCAAGGGCAGGCGCTTTGGCGTGCCACGCATGTACATCAATGCCGATGCCGAAGCCGGTACTTCCGAGAAGCCAGGCATCGGCGGCCCGACTGGCCAGCGCATCCACACCCGCGCCACGGTGATCGACCTGTGGCAGCAGGCCCGCCAGGCACTGGAGGCGGCTGGTGCCGAAGTACTGGAAGTGGACTTCCCGCTGGTGTCCAACTGCGAAGGCGACCGCCCGGGGGCACCGACCGTGTACAACCGCGGCATCGTCAGCAAGGAATTCCTGCATGACGAGCTGTGGGAGCTGTCGGGCTGGGCCTTCGACGACTTCCTGCGCGCCAACGATGACCCCAGGCTCAACCGCCTGGCCGATGTCGACGGGCCGCAGATCTTCCCCCACGACCCGGGCACCCTGCCCAACCGTGAGGACGACCTGGCCGCTGGCATGGACGAGTACGTCAACATGGCCAAGCGTGGCCTGAAGACCTGGGACCAGATCGAGACCCTGCCCGACGGCCTGCGCGGCCTGGAGCAGACCCGCAAGATCGACCTGGAAGACTGGATGGACAACCTGGGCCTGGACGCGGTGCTGTTCCCCACCGTGGCCGACGTGGGCCCGGCGGATGCCGACGTCAACCCGGCGTCGGCGGACATCGCCTGGAGCAACGGTATCTGGGTGGCCAACGGCAACCTGGCAATCCGTCACCTAGGCGTGCCTACCGTGACCGTGCCAATGGGCGTGATGGCCGATATCGGCATGCCGGTGGGGCTGACCTTTGCTGGCCGGGCTTACAGCGACAATGCGCTGCTGAGCTTTGGTGCAGCCTTCGAGGCGACCGGGTCGCGTCGAATGATCCCGCCGCGTACCCCGCCCCTGGGCTGAGTACTGGGGCTGCATCGCCGCCTATCTACCTCGATCCGTGCGCAATTCCTGTAGGAGCGGCCTTGTGTCGCGATAGGGCTGCGAAGCAGCCCCAACAATCTGTGCATGTACGCTGAAAACCTGGGGCTGCTTCGCAGCCCTATCGCGACACAAGGCCGCTCCTACAGGGCTGTGCAGTCCACAACAGATCGCAAAATTCAACTTTATGTGTAAAAATACACAAAACGTTGATTTTGCGATCTGCCATGCCTATCACCCCAAGCGAAGAACGCCAGCTCACCCTCACCGTCCTCAAGGCCGCCATCCAGGCCCTGGGCAGCGTTGCCGCGCGCAACATGGAAATCCTCCTGCACGACCTCGACCACCCGGAACACTCCGTGGTGGCGATCGTCAACGGCCATCTTTCCGGGCGCAGCGTCGGTAGCCCAATCCTCGCCGCCCCGGAACAGGACCAGGGTTTCAAGGCGCTGATGCAGGCCTCGGCCGATCAGCACGGCTGCGAGCCGGTGGTGCTGCCCGACTACCCCACCACGCTGAAGGGCCGCACACTGCGCAGCGCCACGGCCATCTTCCGTGACAGCAGCGGGCACCCCTTCGCCAGCCTTTGCGTCAACACCGACGTCACCGGCCTGGACGCCGCCATGAACTTTCTTCAGCAGTTCCAGCCGCTGGGGGCCACACCTGCCGTCAGTGAACCCGCCGACATGGAACTGCTGATGAGCGAGATAATCCAGGCATCCCTGCAGCGCAGCGGCCAAGGGCGGATGAACAAGCAGGCCAAGGTCGAGGCCGTGCGCGTGATGCAGGAGCGTGGCCTGTTCATCGTCAAGGGCGGCGTGGAAAAGGCCGCCAGCGCCCTGGGTGTGACCCGCTACACCGTTTACAACTATCTCGAGCAACTGCGCGGAGCCAGCCAATGACCTTGCATATCCATACCCCCCTGATCGAATCCCGCCCGCTATCGCTGGCCGCGGGCTGCAACGTCTGGCTCAAGCTCGATGCCCTGCAGCCCTGCGGCTCGTTCAAGCTGCGCGGCGTGGGCCATGCCTGCGAGGTGCACCATGCCCGTGGCGCTCGGCATTTCGTGTCTTCCTCGGGCGGCAACGCCGGCCTGGCAGTGGCCTATGCCGGGCGCAAGCTGGGCGTGCCGGTGACCGTGGTAGTGCCCGAGACCACCACCGAGCGGGCCAAGGACCTGCTGCGCCTGGAGGGCGCCAAGGTGGTGGTGCATGGCAGCTCCTGGCAAGAGGCCAACGCCCTGGCGCAGACCTTGGTCGGCCCGGATGACGCTTTCATCCACCCATTCGACGACCCGCTGCTGTGGGCCGGGCATGCCAGCCTGGTGAATGAAGTCGCCGAGGCCGGCGTGAAACCGGATGCCGTGGTGTTGTCGGTAGGCGGTGGTGGTTTGCTCAGTGGTGTGGTCGAGGGGCTACAGCGTAACGGCTGGGGCGATGTGCCGGTGCTGGCGGTGGAAACCGAGGGCGCGGCATCGCTGCATGCGGCCATGCGGGCGGGGCATTCGGTGGAGCTGGAACGTATTGCCTCGGTGGCGACGTCGCTGGGGGCCAAGCGTGTGGCTGACCAGGCGCTGGTGTGCGTGAAGGAGCATCCGGTGCACAGCCATCTGGTCACTGACCGCGCTGCGCTGGAGGCGTGCGAGCGATTCCTGCTGGACCATCGCGTGCTGGTGGAGCCTGCATGTGGGGCGGCTTTGGCGTTGGCCTATGCACCGGGCGCCCTGGCGCAGTACCAGAATGTGCTGGTGGTGGTTTGTGGCGGGGCTACCGCCACGCTGGAGCAGATCCAGGCGTGGTTGCAGCAGGTGGATTGAGGTTACCTGTACCGGCCTCTTCGCGGGCTTGCCCGCTCCCACAGGAACCGCGCATTTTCTGAGCCTCGCGCTAAACCTGTGGGAGCGGGCAAGCCCGCGAACACCGGCGGAGCCGGTGCCATCCAATACAACACTCATCGGATTCTCCTTGCGGCACCCGGTTGCTGATTACGATAGTCACATGCCGCTGTTCTACTGAGCCCGCCGCAACCGGAAAAATCCTCTCGCAACAGCGTCAACCACGACGAAATGCGTAACCCACCCTTTCGGTCTGCGGCAAGTGAAGGCACAATGCGTGTCCTTTTTTTGGCCGGCCTGGCCGGGGGCCTTTAAATGATCAAGACGCCGTACTACCTCATCGATAAAACCAAGCTGCTGGGCAACATGGAGAAGATCGCCTACGTGCGCGAACACTCCGGCGCCAAGGCACTGCTCGCCCTCAAGTGCTTTGCCACCTGGTCAGTCTTCGACCTGATGCAACAGTACATGGACGGCACCACCTCTTCGTCGCTGTACGAGCTCAAGCTCGGCCGCCAGAAGTTCGCCGGCGAAACCCACGCCTACAGCGTGGCCTGGGCCGACGACGAGGTCGAGGAAATGCTCGAGAACTGCGACAAGATCATCTTCAACTCGATCGGCCAGCTACAGCGCTTCGCCGAACAGTCCGAAGGCAAGGTCCGTGGCCTGCGCGTCAACCCGCAGGTCAGCAGCTCCGACTACCTGCTGGCAGACCCTGCCCGCCCGTTCAGCCGCCTGGGCGAATGGGACCCGGCCAAGGTCGAACAGGTGATCGAGCAGATTTCCGGCTTCATGTTCCACAACAACTGCGAGAACGGCGACTTCGGCCTGTTCGACAAGATGCTCACGCACATCGAAGAGCGCTTCGGCCACCTGCTGCACAAGGTCGAGTGGGTCAGCCTCGGTGGCGGCATCCATTTCACCGGTGAAGACTACGCGCTGGACGCCTTCTGCGCGCGCCTGAAAGCCTTCTCGGAAAAGTACGGCGTGCAGGTGTACCTGGAGCCGGGCGAAGCGGCCATCACCAACAGCGCCTCGCTGGAAGTGACCGTGCTCGACACCCTGTACAACGGCAAGCACCTGGCCGTAGTCGACAGCTCGATCGAAGCGCACATGCTCGACCTGCTGATCTACCGCCTCAACGCCAAGATGGCCCCCAACGACGGCGCGCACACCTACATGGTCTGCGGCAAGTCGTGCCTGGCCGGTGACATCTTCGGCGAATACCAATTCGATCGTCCGCTGGCCATCGGTGATCGCCTGTCGTTCGTCGACGCGGCGGGTTACACCATGGTCAAGAAAAACTGGTTCAACGGTCTGAAAATGCCATCCATCGTGGTCAAGCAACTCGACGGCAGCGTCGAAGTGGTGCGCGAGTTCGGTTTCGAAGACTACGTTTCCAGCCTGTCGTAAGACCGGCTTTCAGTAAGGAGCAAGGGATAAATTGAAGAAGAACGTTCTTATCATTGGTGCAGGAGGTGTCGCCAAGGTGGTGGCCCACAAGTGCGCGCAGCATAACGACGAACTGGGTCGTATCGCCATCGCGTCACGGAACATCTCCAAATGCCAGGCCATCATCGACAGCGTCAAGGCCAAGGGTAGCCTCAAGGTACCCGCCGACATCCAGGCCTTCTCGCTCAATGCCCTCGATGTCGAGGCTACCAAGGCGCTGATCCGCGAGACCGAATCGCAGATCGTGATCAACGTTGGTTCCGCCTTCCTCAACATGTCGGTGCTGCGTGCCTGCATCGATACCGGTGTCGCCTACCTGGACACCGCCATCCACGAAGAGCCGGGCAAGATCTGCGAGACCCCGCCGTGGTACGGCAACTACGAGTGGAAACACCTCGAAGAGTGCCAGGCAAAGAACATTACCGCCATTCTCGGCGTCGGTTTCGACCCGGGTGTGGTGAACAGCTACGCCAAGCTGGCGCAGCAACAGTATTTCGACAGCATTGACTCGATCGACATCCTCGACGTCAATGCCGGTTCGCATGGCAAGTACTTCGCCACCAACTTCGACCCGGAAATCAACTTCCGTGAATTCACCGGGCAAGTGTGGAGCTGGCAGAACAGCCAGTGGACCAGCAACACCATGTTCGAGGTCAAGCGTACCGACGACCTGCCGGTGGTGGGTTCGCAGAACCTGTACCTGACCGGCCACGATGAGGTTCACTCGATTTCGAAGAACCTCAACGTGCCGAACGTGCGTTTCTGGATGAGCTTCGGCGAGCACTACATCAACGTGTTCACCGTGCTGAAGAACCTGGGCCTGCTCTCCGAGCAACCGGTGAAAACCGCCGAAGGCCTGGAAGTGGTACCGCTGAAAGTGGTCAAGGCCGTGCTGCCGGACCCAGCCTCTCTGGCCCCGGGCTACACCGGCAAGACCTGCATCGGTGACCTGGTCAAGGGCACCAAGGATGGCCAGCCGCGCGAAGTGTTCATCTACAACGTGGCCGACCACGAAGAAGCCTACGCCGAGACCGACAGCCAGGGTATTTCCTACACCGCCGGTGTACCGCCAGTGGCTGCCGCCCTGCTGGTCGCCCGTGGCGAGTGGGATGCCAAGCGCATGGTCAACGTCGAGGAGCTGCCAGCCGAGCCGTTCCTCAAGGCACTGGACGTCATGGGCCTGCCGACCCGCGTCAAGGATGAAAAAGGCGATCGTCCTTGGGACGCTGAAGCCTAAGCAGCAAAGCAGAGGGGGCGCCATCAAGGCGCCCCCTCTGCTTTTGCAGGCCACGTGTAAGTCTAGATGCCCTGGCCAGAGGCCTTTGCCTGCTGAGCCAGCTTTTCCAGCAATACCTTGGCCAGCGCCTTGTCCGAGAACGGGTTCTGCCCGGTGATGAGTTCGCGGTCCACCACCACATTGGGTTGCCAGGCCTTGGCGTAGCCCATGTCGCCCCCTGCCATTGCCATGGCGTTGGCCGGGTAGAACAGCAGCCGCTGGTCCTTGAGCGAACCTTCGAATACCTGCTCCTCCGGGTCGGAGAAAATGGTCATCTTGTAGCCCTTGTACAACCAGTCGGTGGCTGCCGGCTTTTCACCACGCGCCAGCGCCGACTGGTAGCTGGCCGGGTCCTGCTGGGCCGAGAGCAAGGCGATGGGGCCGTGGCAGATCGCGGCTGTAGGCTTGCCGGCTTGATGGAAATGCCGCAGCAAGGCGCCCACGTCCGGGTTGTTGGCCAGGTCGATCAACGGCGCATGGCCGCCGGGGATGAACAGCCCGGCATAGCGGCCCAGGTCACCTGCCAGTACTTCTTTCACCGACAGGGTATCGTCAATGCCCGGCAAGCCTTGCACGACCTTCTCGATCCGGCGCATCTCCACCGCATCGCCGGCAAAGTAGCTCGGGTCGATCGAACGCTGGTCGACACTCGGGGCATTACCCTTGGGGGTAACCAGCACCAGCTTGTAGCCAGCCTTGAGCAACTGGTCGGCAGGCACGCCGAATTCGTTCAGGTAGTAGCCGGTGGCGTAGCGCTTGCCGTCCTGCAGGGGCAACTGGTGCTCGCTGGACAACAGCACCAGCACCTCTCCCTTTGGCGCAGCGTGGGCGCCGATGGCAAGCAGGGTGCTGGCAACAGCCAGGGCAAGCCGGGACATCTTGGTCATGCAACAATCTCCTGATCAGGCAAATAGAGCTGTCCGCTCATGTTGGCGGGGATGCGTTCATGCTAACGGCAAGGCTATGATTCGATAATTCGAAAGCTCTCATGCCTGTGATCCAGAAAATGAATATCTCCAGCAAGGACTTCAACCTGCTGTACCTGTTCCATGTGCTGTACCAGGAACGCAACGCCACCCTCGCCGCCCAGCGCATGGCGCTGAGCCAGCCGGCCCTAAGCCACAAACTCAACAAGCTGCGCCATCAGTTTGGCGACCCGCTGTTCGTGCGCGCGCCCAGGGGCCTGACCCCGACGCCACGCGCCCACGAACTGGCGCCTGAGGTAGAACGCCTGGTCGTGGGCCTGGAAGGTTTTTATGAGCGCTGCGAAGGGCAGGACTTCCTCGCCCGCCCTGCCCGACTGCACCTGTACAGCACCGATTATGTGGAGCAGACCCTGTTGCCCAGGCTGCTGCCGATCCTGCGTAGCCAGGCACCGAACCTGACGCTGGTCACCTGCAACACCCGCGGTCTGCTGCCTCGCGAAGAACTGGAGAAAGGCACCTGTGACCTGGCCGTTGCCGGGTTCTACACCGACCTGCCGGAAACCTTCCACCAACAGCGCCTGCTCAGTGAACCCTTGGTAGTGCTGGCCTCGCGCAGCCATCCAGGCCTGGAAAACGGCCTGGACCTCGATACCTTCCTTGCCAGCGACCACCTGCTTACCACCCTCACCGGCGACCTCGATGGCCTGGTCGACCGCGCCTTGCGCAGCCAGGGCATGCAACGGCGGGTCATGGCTGGCCTGTCGAGTTTCCTGGCTCCCATGCGCCTGCTGCGCGGCACCGATCTGCTGCTCACCTGCCTGCGCTCACTGGCCACCGAAGCCGTCGAACGTGACGACGACCTGCTCATGTACCCGCTGCCGCTGACATTGCCAGCGATCGAGGTGATGCAGATCTGGCACGAACGCACCCACGCCGACCCCCTGCGCCGCTGGTTTCGCCAACAGCTGTGGAACGTCGCCCAAGAGGCAGCCGCCTGCGCGAGTAACAATTTCTAAACAACGATGTGACATTTTTTTCAGCTTTCTCGCCAAGGAGCTGTCAGATGAAGGTCACGGTTTTCGGTACCGGCTATGTCGGCCTCACCCAGGCAGTGTGCCTGGCCCAGGTGGGCCATTCGGTGTTGTGCATGGATGTCGACGCCGAGCGGGTCGCCAGCCTCAATGCAGGCCATTGCCCGATCTTCGAGCCCGGCCTTGCGCCGATGCTGGAGAAGAACCTGGCGTGCGGTCGCCTTCGCTTCACCACCGACGCCAGCGCAGCGGCCAACTACGCAAAGGTGCAGTTCATTGCCGTCGGCACCCCGCCTCAGGCCGATGGCAGCGCCGACCTGAAGCACGTGTTCGCCGTGGTCGACAGCATCCTCGAACATGCCGATGGCCCCAAGTTGATCGTCAACAAATCCACCGCGCCGGTTGGTACGGTGCACCGCATCAAGGCGCGCATCGCCCAGGCCGTGGCCGATACCAGCCGCTTCCGCGTCGTCAGCAACCCCGAGTTCCTCAAGGAGGGCTCGGCGGTCGATGACTGCATGCGCCCGGAGCGCATCATCATCGGTGGCGCGGAACCCGCCGAAGTAGAGCTGCTGCGCGAGCTGTACCTGCCGTTCAGCCGCAACCGCGAAAAACTGATGGTGATGGACGCGCGCAGCGCCGAGCTGACCAAGTACGCGGCCAACTGCATGCTGGCGACCAAGATCTCGTTCATCAACGAAATCGCCAACCTGGCCGAGCATCTGGGCGCCGACATCGAACTGGTGCGCCGCGGCATCGGCTCGGACCCGCGCATCGGCTACGACTTCATCTATGCCGGCTGCGGCTTTGGCGGCTCATGCTTCCCCAAGGACCTGCAAGCCCTGCGCCGCAGCGCCGAGGCCGAGGGCTTCGAACCACAGTTGCTGCGTGCGGTGGAATCGGTCAACGAGCAGCAAAAGAACCGGCTGTTCGGCAAGATCCAACGCCACTACCCACGCGGCCTGCGAGGCAAGGTCTTCGCCGTGTGGGGGTTGTCGTTCAAGCCCAATACCAACGACATTCGCGAGGCCTCCAGCCGAGTCTTGCTGGAAGCGCTGTGGGCCGCCGGCGCGCGGGTGCAGGCCCATGACCCGCAGGCCATGGAGGAAATCCAGCGGCACTATGGCGCCCGCGCCGACCTGCAACTGGTACCGTGCAAGGACGACGCGCTGCGCGGCGCCGATGCCCTGGTGATCGTCACCGAATGGCAGGAATATCGCGTGCTCAACCTGGACAAGGTGCCGCAACAACTGGCCGACCGGGTGGTGTTCGACGGGCGCAACCTGTTCGAACCCGAGCACATGGCCGCCGCCGGCCTGACTTACTACGGCATCGGCCGCGGCCAGGTGCAGCCAGCATGCCCGTACTGATTACCGGTGTGGCCGGCTTCATCGGCGACCACATTGCACGGCGCCTGTGCGAAGCAGGCATCGAGGTGGTCGCCGCATGGTACTTTGCTACGGCGTAACGGCGCCCTCGGGAGGATTCAGTTGCAACACCTCGTTGGTGTATGCCCACTCCTTCTGCACCTGGTCCGGGTGGTCGTTAAGGCGGATGCCGTAGGACGGGATGATCTGCCTGATCTTCGCCTGCCACTGCGGCGATGCCATCTTGTCCTTGAACACCTTGCTCAGCACATCGAGCATGATCGGCGGCGCGGTCGAGGCGCCAGGCGAAGCACCCAGCAATCCTGCAATGCTGCCATCCTTGGACGTCACCACTTCAGTGCCGAGCTTGAGCACACCACCCAATGCTTCGTCCTTCTTGATGATCTGCACCCGCTGGCCCGCCTGCCACAGCCGCCAGTCCTCCTTCTTCGCCTCGGGGAAGTAGGTGCGCAACGCTTCGAAACGGTCATCGTCAGATTGCAGCACCTGGCCGATCAGGTACTGCACCAGGTCGAACTCGCGCACCCCAACCCTTACCATCGGCCAGGCATTGTGCACACTGGCGCTGGCGAACAGGTCAAGCAGCGAGCCCTGCTTGAGGAACTTGGTCGAGAAGGTGGCGAACGGCCCGAACAGGATCATGCGCTTGCCATCGAGCACACGGGTGTCCAGGTGCGGCACCGACATCGGTGGTGCGCCGGTGGCGGCGATACCGTAGGCCTTGGCCATGTGACGCTGGGCGATGGCCGGGTTGTCGGTGACCAGGAACGAACCACCGACCGGGAAACCGGCATAGTCCTTGGCCTCCTCGATACCCGACTTCTGCAGCAGTGGCAGCGCTGCACCACCTGCGCCGATGAACAGGAACCTGGCGTCGGTGGCCGCATTGCTGCCGTCCTTGAGGTTCTTGTATTCGACATGCCAGGAGCCGTCGTCGTTGCGGGTGATCGCCTGCACTTCGGTCGACAGCTTGAGGTCGAAGTTCGGCCGGGTCTGCAGATAGCCCACGTATTGCCGGGTGATCTCGCCAAAGTTGACGTCGGTGCCGATCGGCGTCCAGGTCACGGCCAGTTTCTGGTTGGGGTCGCGGCCCTCCATCATCAACGGTACCCACTTGCGGATCTGCTCGTGGTCCTCGGAGTACTGCATGGGCTTGAACAACGGACTGGCCTGCAGCGCCTCGTAGCGCTTCTTCAGGAAGCGAATGTTGTCGTCGCCCCAGACGAAGCTCATGTGCGGGGTAGTGTTGATGAAGGAATGCGGGTTCTTCAGCACGCCCTGCTTGACCTGCCAGGCGAGGAACTGACGGGTGACCTGGAACGACTCGTTGATCTCCACCGCCTTGCTGATATCGACCTTGCCGTCCTTCTCCGGGGTGTAGTTCAGTTCGGCCAGGGCCGAGTGGCCGGTACCAGCGTTGTTCCAGCCGTTGGAGCTTTCTTCGGCGACCTTGTCCAGGCGCTCGACCATTTCCATCGACCAACCCGGCTCCAGCTCATTGAGCCAGACGGCCAGGGTTGAACTCATGATGCCGCCGCCCACCAGCATGACATCGACCCTTCTGGTTTCCGCGGCCTGGGCATCGAGCATGCCGAATGCCAAGGCCAGCCCGGTCAGCGCCAGTACCGGCTTGATGGTGATCCTCATAACCTCCCCCTTGCCTCGTTGCTATCCGTAAGTCAGCCACAAGCTTAGATGACGGATTTGGTCGGGCGTGGCTAGTGCACAATCACTTGCAATCCGTCACGTCTCAAAATACTGTATGAATATTCAGTATCACAGGTCAGACCCATGCAACTCATCGCCAAACTCGGCATCCTTGCCGATGCTGCCAAGTACGACGCATCCTGCGCCAGCAGCGGCGCGCCCAAACGCAACTCGCGCGGGGCTGATGGGCTGGGTGCTACCAATGGCATGGGCATCTGTCACAGCTACACCCCTGATGGGCGCTGCGTATCGCTGCTCAAGGTGCTGCTGACCAACTTTTGCCTCTACGACTGCCAGTACTGCGTCAACCGCCGATCCAGCAACGTGCCACGCGCACGCTTCAGCCCCGAGGAAGTGGTCCGGCTGACCCTGGACTTCTACCGGCGCAACTGCATAAGCGGCCTGTTCCTCAGCTCCGGCATCATCCGTTCGGCGGACTACACCATGGAGCAGCTGGTCCGTGTGGCGCGGCTGTTGCGCGAAGAGCACGACTTCCGTGGCTACATCCACCTCAAGACCATCCCCGATGCCGACCCGTTGCTGATCGAGGAGGCAGGGCGCCTGGCAGACCGGCTCAGCGTCAACATCGAGCTGCCGACCGACGCCAGCCTGAAACGCCTGGCACCGGAAAAACAGGCGCACACGATTCGCCAGGCCATGGGCGTGATCCACCAGGGCCAGCAAGCTGTGGCCCACGAACCCAAGGCGCCGCGCTTTACCCCGGCCGGGCAAAGCACCCAGGTGATCGTCGGGGCCGACAGCACCGACGACAGCACACTGCTGCGCAATGCCGAATCGCTGTACCAAGGCTACGGCCTCAAGCGTGTGTACTACTCCGCCTTCAGCCCCATCCCTGACAGCCCCGGCAGCGTCCCCCTGGCCGCACCACCGCTGCTGCGCGAGCACCGTCTGTACCAGGCTGACTTCCTGTTGCGTGGCTATGGCTACAAGGCCGGCGAGCTGCTGGGCCAGAGCGGCAACCTGGCACTGGACATCGACCCCAAGCTGGCCTGGGCGCTGGCCAACCGCGACGTGTTCCCGCTGGATGTGAACCGTGCCGAGCCGGCGCTACTGGCGCGCATCCCCGGCATCGGCCTGCGCAGCGTGCAGCGCCTGGTAGCCCTGCGACGCGAACGGCGCATTCGGTACGATGACCTGATCCAGTTGCGCTGCGTGCTGGACAAGGCGCGGCCATTCATTGTCACCAGCGACTACCGCCCGCCCCAGGCCGAACTGCGCAGCGGCCTGCTGAGGGCGCGCTTGCGTGAGCCGCAGGCCCCGGTGCAGATGGGTTTGTGGGGATGATCGCGCTCGATTGCGACGGCCTGTTCGCCACCTGGCGTGACCAGGCCCGGGTGTTGTTGGGGCATGGCATCGACCCGTCGGAGGTCACCTGGGCGCAAGGGCCGGTGGCTGATTTGCTGGCCGTACCGACAGCGCTGCCGGAAGGCTCCGGTCCCTTTCGCGCCAAAGTGCCTGCGGCGCTGCTCGGCCAGCTGGAACAGGCGGCCCGCTACCGTGGCGAGCACCGCTGGAACCTGCTTTACGAGGTACTGTGGCGGGTGGCCCATGGCGACCGCACTGCAATGCTGCCGGGTGACCGATTGGGCAGTGAGCTGCATAGACGGATCAAGCAGGTCAATCGCGAAGCACACCACCTGCATGCGTTTGTACGCTTCGTACCACTACCCGAAGTATTGGCTGAACAGCTGCAACTCGACCTGGTGGCCTATCACGAGCCGGCGCATGACATTCTCGAAAGCGCCAGTGGGCATTTCGCCGACCGCCTGGGGCGTTTGCGCTGGATGATTGCCACGGCCCACGACGGCATACGCTTCGATGGCCAGGCATTCGACTACCAGCGACAGTGCCCCGAACCCTGGCGCCAATGGGCCCGCAACGCCGAAGACCCTGGTGCCGAATTATGGCGCACCTACTATCGTCATACCTTCAACCCCGCCCGCCTCAACCCCGACGCCTTGCGCTTGCACATGCCCGGGCGGTTCTGGCGCCATTTGCCGGAGGGCATGCTGATTCCGCAGCTCGAAGGCCTGGCTCGGCAAGGCAAGCAACGGGACGGCCAAGCACTGGAGGTCGCCTCTCAGGCTGGCAAACAAATCAGCAGGCCCATACGGTAGTTGCGTATTCGCAAACCTTGATCAGTGGCAGTTTCTTCGCGGGCATGCCCGCTCCCACAGGTATTGCACAGTTCTCGAAGTGTGTAGAGATCCGGCGGGAGCGGGCGCGCCCGCGAAACAGCCAAAAGCAATCTCAAGCCGAACGATCAGCCGCCACAGCCGTCATAACCTGAGCCGCTGCCGACACGCAAAGAGGACGCGAAATGACCCAACCCGACCCGTCATACGTCAAATGGCTCGAAGACCGCGCCATGCTCAAGGCCTCCCAGCAACGCACCCACCTGTACTCGGGCCAGTCGCGCCTGTGGCAACAGCCCTACGCCGAAGCGCAGCCCCGCCGCGCCACTGAAATCGCTTCGGTCTGGCTGACCGTCTACCCCGATGCCATCATCGCCCCCGAAGGTTGTTCGGTGCTTGGCGCCTTGGGCCACGAGGCGCTGTGGAAGCGTTTGTCGGAGATCGGCATTCAGGGCCTGCACACCGGCCCGATCAAGTTATCCGGCGGCATTCGTGGCCGTGAACTCACCCCCAGCGTGGACGGCAACTTCGACCGCATCAGTTTCGACATCGATCCGCTGTACGGCAGCGAGCAGGAGCTGATCCAGATGAGCCGCATGGCCGCCGCGCACAACGCCGTGACCATCGACGACCTGATCCCCTCGCACACGGGCAAGGGCGCCGACTTTCGCCTGGCCGAGCTGGCCTACGGTCCCTATCCGGGGCTGTACCACATGGTCGAAATCCGCGAGGAAGACTGGCCGCTGCTGCCCGAAGTGCCTGCCGGGCGCGACGCGGTCAACCTGCTGCCGGCCCAGTGCGACGAGCTCAAGGCCCGCCATTACATCGTCGGCCAGCTGCAACGGGTTATCTTCTTCGAACCAGGTGTGAAGGAAACCGACTGGAGCGCCACGCCGCCGGTGACCGGTGTAGATGGCAAGACCCGGCGCTGGGTGTACCTGCACTACTTCAAGGAAGGCCAGCCATCGCTGAACTGGCTGGACCCGACCTTCGCCGCCCAGCAGATGATCATTGGCGATGCCCTGCACGCCCTGGACTGCCTGGGTGCACGTGGCCTGCGCCTGGATGCCAACGGTTTTCTCGGTGTGGAGACCCGCGCCAGCGGCACTGCCTGGTCGGAAAGCCACCCGCTGTCGATCGTCGGCAACCAACTGATCGGCGGCATGATCCGCAAGGCCGGCGGTTTCAGCTTCCAGGAACTGAACCTGACCCTCGACGACATCGCGCAGATGTCCAGGGGCGGTGCCGACCTGTCCTACGATTTCATTACCCGGCCGGCCTACCAGCATGCGCTGCTGACTGGCGACACCGAGTTCCTGCGCCTGATGCTCAAGGAGATGCATGCTTTCGGCATCGACCCGGCCTCGCTGATCCATGCCTTGCAGAACCACGACGAGCTGACCGTGGAGCTGGTGCATTTCTGGACCCTGCATGCCCACGACATGTACCTGTACAAAGGCCAGACCTTGCCCGGCGGCATCCTGCGCGAGCACATCCGCGAAGAGATCTACGAACGGCTGTCGGGCGAGCATGCGCCATACAACCTGCGCTTCGTCACCAATGGCATAGCCTGTACCACGGCCAGCCTGATCGCTGCCGCGCTGGGTATCCGCGACCTTGGGCAGATCGGGGTGGCAGAAATCGAGCTGATCCAGAAGGTGCACCTGCTGCTGGTCATGTACAACGCCATGCAGCCGGGTGTGGTGGCGCTGTCCGGCTGGGACCTGGTAGGCGCCCTGCCCTTGCCAGCCGAAGCGGTCGCCCAGCGGATGCTGGATGGCGATACCCGCTGGATTCACCGCGGCGGCTACGACCTGGCCGGGCTGGAGCCGCAGGCCCAGACGTCTGTGCGTGGCATGCCCCGAGCCCGGGCGCTGTATGGCAGCCTGGACAGCCAGCTGGAGAACGGCGATTCGTTTGCCTGCAAGGTGAAGAAGCTGCTGGCGGTGCGCCAGGCCTATGGCATTGCCACCAGCCGCCAGGTGCTGGTGCCCGAAGTCAGCAGCCCCGGCTTGCTGGTGATGGTGCATGAGCTGCCGGCCGGGCGTGGCATCCAGATCACTGCGCTGAACTTTGGCCAGGAAGTGATTGCCGAGGAGCTGCAACTGACCGGGTTCACGCCGGGGCCGGTGGTGGACATGATCAATGAAACGGTCGAAGGGGATTTGACCGAGGATGGGCGGCTGATGGTGAACCTGGACCCGTATGAGGCGCTGTGCCTGCGGATCGTCAACAGCAGTGGGCATGTCTGAGTTGGATTTGCCCCATTGCCTTCGCCGGTGAAGCTCTGAACGGCAGCCACGCGACTCCTGTGGGTTTCCAGTATCCTGACCAATGGCTGGCTTGCTTTTACCGCTCCACGGGCATAGCGTTCGGAAGTTTTCTTTTCCGTGCCCAGGAGCAACTCCATGTACACCGGCATCGTCCAGGCCGTCCGCCCTCTGCTTGATGTGACCACCTACCCGGGCCACAACCAGTTCACCATAGACCTCACCCCGGAATTGCTCGACGAGCTGAAGATCGGCGCCAGCGTCAGTGTCGAAGGCACCTGCCTGTCGGTCACCGAAATCAACGGCACCCAGGTCAGGTTCGACGCCATGAGCGCCACCCTCGAGCGCACCAACCTGCGCAACTTCAAGGCCGGCCAGGGCGTCAACATCGAACGCTCGGCGAAGATGAACGCCGAAGTCGGCGGCCACCTGATGGCCGGCCACATCGCCACCACCGCCGAAATCGTCGAGCTGTCGATCAAGGAAACCGGCGCCTTCATCAAGTTCCGCATGCCAGCGGAATGGGGCAAGTACGTGTTCCCGCGCGGCTTCATCGGGGTCAACGGCTGCAGCCTGACCGTAGCCGATGCCGAGGACAACGTGATCACCATCAACCTGATCCCGGAAACCCTGCGCCAGACCACCTTCCCCAGCTACAAGGCCGGCGAACTGCTCAACATCGAAGTGGACCACCAGACAATGGTGCTGGTCGATGTGGTGGAGCGCACGATCAAGAGCACCCTGGCCCGCGAAATGCCTCGCTGAGTTCCCGAGGATGCTGCCCAACACCCTCCCCGCGCGCACTGCCAAGCGGCTGCGCCTGCAGATTCTGCGTGGTCGTGTCGGCCTCGGCCTGGTCGCCGGCCTGTCCGTACTGGCCGGCATGACCGATGCCATCGGCCTGCTGGCGCTGGGCGACTTCGTGTCATTCATGAGTGGCAACACCACGCGTCTGGCCGTCGCCATCAGCGATGCGGACCTGGCCCTGGTGCTGCGCCTGAGTGCTGCAGTGCTGAGCTTCGTCATCGGCAACGCCCTGGGCGTGCTGCTGGCGCGCGCGTTCCGTCGTCGGGCCTGGCCGGTGCTGCTGGTGGTCGCCGCCCTGCTGGGCTTTGCAGCCGCATGGCCCTTGGCAGCGACCTTGCCCGCGCTGCTCGCCGCCACACTGGCCATGGGCATGATCAACGCCGTGGTCGAACAGGTGAACGGCCTGCCCATCGGCCTGACCTACGTCACCGGCGCCCTGTCACGCTTCGGTCGTGGGCTGGGGCGCTGGCTGCTGGGCGAGCGGCGCAATGGCTGGCGGGTGCAACTGGTGCCTTGGGCCGGCATGCTGCTGGGCGCCGCGCTGGGTGCCTGGCTGCAGCACCACCTGGGCCTGCAGGCGCTAGCCGGCAGCTGCTCGCTGGCCTGCGTGCTGGCCCTGGTCTCGCGGTTCATTCCACGAACATGGCAGCGTGGCTACATGCCACACTGATCACTCGATGCGCGGGTGCTGCTGCACCAGCAACTTGCGCTTGGCCTCCAGTTCGGCAATCTGCGCATCGATGTCCTCTATCCTTTGTTCGATGTTGTCGTGGTGCTCCTGCAGCAGCTCACGCGCTTCCTCGATATCCGATGCTGCCGGTGCCGCGCCGCGCAGCGGCTTGTTGGCGGTTTCCTTCATGGTCAGGCCGGTGACCAGCCCCACGGCGGCGATCACCATCAGGTAATAGGCCGGCATGTACAGGTTGCCAGTACTCTCCACCAGCCAGGCGGCGATGGTCGGGGTGAGGCCGGCGATCAGCACCGAGATGTTGAAGGCGCTGGCGAGGGCGCTGTAGCGGATATGCGTGGGGAACATTGCCGGTAGCGTCGAGGCCATCACGCCGATGAAGAAGTTCAGCAGCACGGCAATGATCAGCAGCCCGGCAAAGATCACCCCCAGTACGCCGCTGTTGATGAGCATGAATGCCGGAATAGCCAGCGCGAACAGGCCGACGCTGCCGACGATGATGAACGGTCGGCGGCCGAACTTGTCGCTGAGCAGCCCGATCATCGGCTGCACGAACAGCATGCCGACCATGATCGCGATGATGATCAGCACGCCATGGTCTTCGCTGTAGTGCAGGTTGTGCGACAGGTAGCTGGGCATGTACGTGAGCAGCATGTAGTAGGTGACGTTGGTGGCGATTACCACACCGATACAGGTCACCAGGCTGCGCCAGTGTTGGGTGGCGACCTCCTTGAAGGACACCTTGGGCCCGGACGCCAGGCCTTCGCGGTCGCCCTGCTCCAGTTTGTCGACATGCTGCTGGAAAGCCGGCGTTTCCTCCAGGGCATGGCGCAGGTACAGGCCGATGATGCCCAGCGGCAAGGCGAGGAAGAACGGCAGGCGCCAACCCCATTCGAGGAACTTGTCCTCACCCAGCACCGTAGAGATCAACACCACCACACCGGCACCCAGCACGAACCCGGCAATCGAGCCGAAGTCCAGCCAACTGCCGAGAAACCCCCGTTTTCGGTCCGGGGCATATTCGGCGACGAAGATCGACGCGCCGGTGTACTCGCCCCCCACCGAGAAGCCCTGGGCCATCTTGGCCAGCAGCAACAGGATCGGCGCCCAGATACCGATGCTGGCATAGGACGGTATCAGGCCGATGGCAAAGGTGCTGAGCGACATGATCACGATGGTCGCAGCGAGGATTTTCTGCCGCCCGAACCGGTCGCCCAAGGCACCGAAGAACAGCCCGCCCAGAGGCCTGATCAGAAACGGCACCGAGAACGTGGCCAACGCCGCGATCATCTGCACGCTTGGGTCGGCATTGGGGAAGAAAACCTTGCCCAGGGCGTAGGCGACGAAGCCGTAGACGCCGAAGTCGAACCACTCCATGGCATTGCCCAGTGCCGCCGCGGTGATTGCCTTGCGCATCTTGCCGTCGTCGACGATGGTGATGTCCTTCAGGCCGATTGGCTGGATGCTTTTCTTGCGAGGTTTCATGTCCGTATCCCTGTCGATGAATGCTCTAAGGGATGAGATACAACGGGACACTAAATAATTCAGCGCTTACGGTTTTTTTGTGTTTTTCCTCACCGGTTGCGGCGCAGGTAAAGAAAAGCCGCTGCGATGGCAGCGGCTTGCATGGGCAACGGCTCGCGGTCAGATGCCTTCGCGGGCCAGGTCCATGGCGAAGTAGGTGAGGATCAGGTCGGCACCGGCACGCTTGATCGCGCCAATGCTTTCACGCACCACCCGGCCTTCATCGATGGCGCCAGCCAGGCCACCGAACTTGATCATCGCGTACTCGCCGCTCACCTGGTACGCCGCCAGCGGCAGGCGCGAGGCGGCACGGATATCGGCGATCACGTCGAGGTAGGCACCGGCCGGCTTGACCATCAGTACATCGGCGCCTTCCTGCTCGTCGAGCAGCGACTCGCGCACGGCTTCGCGGCGGTTCATCGGGTTCATCTGGTAGCTCTTGCGGTCGCCCTTCAGCGCGGTACCACCGGCTTCACGGAACGGGCCATACAGCGACGAGGCGAACTTGGTGGAATAGGCCATGATCGCGGTGTCGTGGAAGCCGGCACCATCCAGCGCGCTGCGGATGGCCTGGACCTGGCCGTCCATCGCCGCCGACGGGGCAATGAAGTCGGCACCGGCAGCAGCGGCGATGACCGCCTGCTTGCCCAGGTTGGCCAGGGTGGCGTCGTTGTCCACGCCGTGGTCGTGCAGCACGCCGCAGTGGCCATGGCTGGTGTATTCGCAGAAGCAGGTGTCGGACATCACCACCATTTCCGGCACGGTGTCCTTGCAGATGCGTGACATGCGCGCGACCAGGCCGTTTTCGTTCCAGGTGTCGCTGCCGACGGCGTCCAGGTTGTGCGAAACGCCAAAGGTCATCACCGACTTGATACCAGCGCGGGCATAGCGCTCGATTTCCTGGGCCAGCAGCTTCTCGGGAATGCGGTTGACGCCCGGCATGCTGGTGATCGGCACGAAGTCATCGATACCCTCTTCGACGAAGATCGGCAGGATCAGGTCTTCAAGGCGGAACTCGGTTTCCTGGAAGATCGTGCGCAGGGACTCGTTCTGGCGCAGGCGGCGTGGACGAACGGACGGGAATTGGTTGGACATGACAGCTCCAGGGAATTTGAACGGCGTATACCTTATGCCTGTCGCGCGCCAGTGAAAAGGCCGGATGACGAGATATTGTCTTGCGTCAACAGCAACAAGCCTGCAATGGCCCTATCGCTGGCAAGCCCTGGCCTTGCCTTCAAGGCATGCGCAGGTCCTGTAGGAGCAGCCTTGTGCTGCGAAGGGGCCATTAAAGCCGAAGGTGATGTGTTACCTTGCAGGCCTCTTCGCAGCACAAGGCTGCTCCTACAGAGAACTGTGCAGCCCTCAAGGCAACATTTTACTGAAGCCAGGGCGGCGCAGGCTCCTCTGCCCTGGCCGCCCCATGCTCAGCCTCGGCCCGCGCGGCTCGCCGGCGCGCATCATCCAGCCGGGCCGCATCGATCTCGCGCATCACCCCGGCCACGTCAGCCGCCTGCTCGTCATCCTCGAACAACCCCGTCAGTGGGCTGTCCGGGCGCAGTTCGCCCGCCTCGTACAAGGCCCACATTTCCTGCGCATACCGGGTACTTTTCAGCTCCGGCGCAAAGCGCCCGAAATAATGGGCCATGTTGGCCACATCGCGCTGCAGCATGCTGAAGGCATGGTTGTTGGCCGCTGCATCCACCGCTTGCGGCAAGTCGATGATCACCGGCCCGTCCGGGCCAAGCAGCACGTTGAACTCCGACAGGTCGCCGTGCACCAGCCCGGCACACAGCATCAGCACGATCTGGCGAATGACAAAGGCATGGTACGCCCGGGCTTCCTCGGCTTCGAGGTGTACGTCGTTCAGGCGCGGGGCCGCGTCACCGTCGGCATCGGTCACCAGCTCCATCAACAGCACGCCGTCCTGGAAATCGTAGGGCCTGGGAACCCTCACGCCAGCGCCGGCCAGGCGGAACAGCGCCGCCACTTCGGCGTTCTGCCAGGCGTCTTCGGCTTCCTTGCGGCCGTACTTGCTGCCCTTGGCCATGGCCCGGGCCTGACGGCTGTTGCGAACCTTGCGGCCTTCCTGGTACTCGGCAGCCTGGCGGAAACTGCGCTTGTTGGCTTCTTTATAAACCTTGGCGCAGCGCACCTGGCTGCCACAGCGCACGACATACACGGCGGCTTCCTTGCCACTCATCAACGGCCGTAGTACTTCGTCGACCAGGCCGTCTTCGATCAGGGGTTCGATTCTTTTGGGTGTCTTCATCAGGCTGCGTTCGGGGTCCTGGCTGTGATGGCGGACATCCTCTCACAGCCTGATGCGACTTGCTCGTCTGTCTTCAGGCCGAGCGACTCAAGCGCCCTGCCCTACGCTGCCAACCACCGCCTCGCGCGCCCGGCGTCGTGTGACCAGAAGGCCCGAACACACCACCAGTACCGCCAGCACCATGGTCGATACTACTTCCAGACGGTGATCCGGGCGGAACAGCATCAGTACCAGCACGCCGCTGATGAACAGGATCACGCCCCAGGTCAGCCATGGGAACAGCCACATGCGGTAGCCCAACGTCTTGCCCTGTGCAGTCAGGCGCTGACGCAGGCGCAGCTGGGAAACGGCGATCACCAGGTACACCAGCAGGGCAATGGCGCCGGAGCTTGCCATGAGGAAGCCGAACACCTTGGCCGGGACCAGGTAATTGGCAATCACCGCCAGGAAAGCTGCGCCTGTGGACAGCAGTACAGCCACCACGGGGGTGCCGCTGCGGCTGGTCACCTGGGCGCAGGCCGGCGCATCACCGCGGCGGCTCAGCGAGTAGACCATGCGCGAAGCGGTATACAGCGACGAGTTGAGGCAACTGGTCACCGACGTCAGCACCACGAAGTCGATGATCGCCTTGGCATTCGGCACGCCCAGGGTGTCCAGCACCGTGACATAGGACCCTTCGGTGGCCAGGCGCGGGTCAGTCCACGGCACCAGCGCGATGACGATGAAGATCGACAGGATATAGAACAGCGTGATCCGCCAGATCACCGAGTTGGTGGCCTTGGAAATATGCTTGCCCGCTTCATCCGATTCGGCTGCGGCAATGGTCACCACTTCGGCGCCGAGGAACGAGAACATGGTAATCAGCATGGCGCTCAGCACCGCACCAAAACCGTTGGGCATGAAGCCGCCACTGTCCCACAGGCGCGACACGCCGCTGACACCGGAGCCTGGCAGCAGGCCGAAGATGGCGCATACCCCCAGCGCGATGAAGCCGACAATGGCCACCACCTTGACCAACGCCAGCCAGAACTCGAACTCACCGTAGTTCTTCACGCTGAACAGGTTGGTGGCGGTCAGCAACAGGGTAATCACCAACGACAAGACCCAGATCTCCAGCTGCGGGACCCAGGAATTGATGATGGTGGCGGCGATATTGGCTTCGATGGGGATGATCAGTACCCAGAACCACCAATACAGCCAGCCGATTGTGTAGCCGGCCCATTTGCCGATTGCGAGGTCGGCATAGGTAGAGAACGAACCGGTGTCCGGTGAAGCAACGGCCATTTCGGCCAGCATGCGCATCACCAGCACCACCAGCGCGCCGGCCAGGATATAGGCCAGGATGGTGGCGGGCCCTGCCTCGGCAATCGCACGGCCGGAGCCGACGAACAGGCCGGCACCGATCACGCCGGCAATGGACAGCATGGTGACATGCCGGGATTTCAATCCATGACTCAAATTGTTCTTGTGGGTTTGCATGGCGCTACCTTGTTGTTTTTGTCATGCCCACGCTGGGGCCGCCGGCTTGCACGTCACCGACGCAGGCGCGAAAAAGCCCGCCCTGCCCCAGATGGTGAGTGGGGCAGTACGGGTTGAGGAAAACGAAACCGCAGGGCGTATTACGGGTAGGTCAGCCGGCAGCCCGCTGACGAGGCGCCAGGTCGGCCTTGGGGAAACTGCCGCCCTGGCGGCCAACCTGCTCGCATACCTTGTCGACGATGTACGCGCCGATCGGGATGGCGGAGGTAGCGGCCGGCGACGGTGCGTTGCACACGTTGACGCTGCGAGCGGTGTTGACGAACAGGAAGTCGTCGATCAGCTTGCCGTCACGCGATACGGCCTGGGCACGCACGCCGGCCGGATAAGGCGTGAGGTCGGCCTTGGTGATGCTCGGGCAGTATTTCTGGACCTGCTTGAGGTAGCCACCCTTGAACAGCGAGTTCTTCATCTCGATCAGGCCTGGGCGGAAGTTCTTCGCCAGCACCTTGAGGATGCCGGGGGTGGTCAGGGTCTGGAACAGGTCGGCTGGGCTGACATCACGCTTGCGGTAACCCTCGCGCTTCATTGCCAGCACGGCGTTGGGGCCAACGGTCACGGTGCCGTCGATCATGCGAGTCAGGTGCACCCCCAGGAACGGCATGGACGGGTCGGGAATCGGGTAGATCAGGTGGTTGACGATCTGGTTGTGCTGCTTGGGCAGCAGGTAGTACTCGCCACGGAACGGGCAGATGACGAACTCGGTCCGCAGGCCCAGCATGCTCACCACGCGGTCGGCCATCAGGCCCGAGCAGGTCACCAGGAAACGGCTGCGCAACTCATCGTCATGATGGTCACCACGCGTGCGCACGACCACTTCGCTGGCCAGCTCCTGCAGGCCAACCACCTCGGCGCCATAGCGGATCTCACCGCCGGCGCGCTGGAACTCGGCGCCCATGGCCGCAGTCACTTCAGCGTAATTGACGATACCGCTGGAGGGCACGAAGATGCCGCCCATGCCAACGATATTGGGCTCGCGCTCGCGCAGTTCGGCCGCCGACAGCCAGTAGCGCTCCAGGCCATTGGCCGCGGTGCGCTCCCACAGCGCCTTCATGCGCTGCATTTCCAGGTCGTTGGTAGCCACCAGCAGCTTGCCGCATTCATCGAAGCGGATACCGTGCTGGGTGCAGAAAGCCTTGGTGGCCTTGTTGCCTTCCAGGCAGAAGCGCGCCTTGAGGCTGCCGGGGGTGTAATACACGCCGGCGTGGATCACGCCGCTGTTGTGGCCGGTCTGGTGGCGGGCCGGGCCGGACTCTTTCTCCAGCAGGAGAATCTTCGCATCCGGGTAGACCTTGATCAGGTGCATGGCCGTGGACATGCCCACAATGCCACCGCCAATGATGATGAAATCGTACACAGCCTTACCTCACACGCAGGCATTGCCTGACTGGCTCACCAAGGCCCGCGCGGGCCCTGGTGGCATCGTTTTGTGCAAAGACGCGAGGGCGGGCGCCCGCCCCGCGCCCTGTCATTATTGCCCGCGCTGGTACAGCGGTTTGGGGAAGGCCACGTAACCGCGCTGGCGCATCA
Organism: Pseudomonas sp. s4; assembly: GCF_046764235.1. NCBI lineage: Bacteria > Pseudomonadati > Pseudomonadota > Gammaproteobacteria > Pseudomonadales > Pseudomonadaceae > Pseudomonas > Pseudomonas sp. s4. The sequence continues at coordinate 3,505,212 of NZ_CP177209.1, forward strand.
GCTCGCGGCGCAGGCCTTCATGCGGCGTGAAGCGGTCGCGGCCATGCAGCCAGAACAGGTTGTTGATCAGCAGGAAGCTACCCACACCGACCGGTACCGAAAGCTTCTTCTCGCTGCCTTCCAGCGATTCGGACAAGGCGTTCAGCCAGATGCCCTCCTCGTAGTTTTCCGGCTGCACGAACTGGTCGATGTAGCGCATGGTCGGGCGGCCTTCGGCATCGGTGTCGAATACCGAGTGGAACACATCTTCGGACACCTTCTTGCTCGGCGGTGCGGTCCAGCGCATTTGGCGACGGGCCAGCGGGTGGCGGAAAAATTCGTCGCACTGCTCCCAGTCGTCCAGGTGCAGCAGCAGCGAGTTGCCGCCTTCCATGTTCTTTTCGTCAATCTTCAGCATCAGCACGTAGTCGGTGATCTGGTTGACGAAGGTGCCGTCGTTGTGCAGCTCCATGACCCGGTGCGGCTGGCGCAGGTAGCTGTCGGAGTTGTCGGTGTTGACCACCACGAAGCGGGCATAGAACTGGCCGCTCATGGCGTCGTAGTTGGAGCGGCCGATCAGGTGTGCGCAGGCGGTGGTGAACTTGACCATGTCCTCGGCCTGGCTCACGTCATCCAGGCCGACCGGGGTGATCAGCATGCCGCCGCTGGCGCGGTTGAGGATGGTATTGAGCAGCACCGGCCGCAGGGTGCCCTGGCACAGCTCGTCGAGGATCTCGCCAACCCGGAAGCGCAGGAACGACTTGTACTCCAGCGCCTGCACCGGCCACTGGGCAACAGCCTGGACGAACGCTTCGACCGTTTCGCGGGCAAAGGTGAGCTCAAGCAGGCGCGGCGACTGTTTCGAAGGGGCGATGGTGTAACCACGCGGCTCGAGCGGCAGTGGCATCACAAGTTCGTCGATCTGCGTAAAAGCGTTCATGGCAGTGTCCTGGCAGAAAAAATGAGTAGCGCCGTCCGGGCATGACCTGGATCAGTGCGGGCGAGCTAAAATTATCGCCATAAACGCAAAATGTCTACATTTTTATTTTTCAAAGACAGAATGTATTTTTGTCCATTGTTTTTCGCCGGCGAACGCTTTCGGTATGATCGTCAAAACCGTTTGAGGAACAGGACCTTGGAAGCGCTCGCCCCCCGACAAAACTCAGCATTCAGCGGGTATGAGAGGCTCAAGAAGGACATCATCCGCGGCGTGTTCAAACCCGGCGAAAAGCTGCTGATGAGCACCCTGAAGGAGCGCTACGACCTGGGCGTGGGCCCGCTGCGCGAAGCACTGTCGCAGTTGGTGGCCGAGCACCTGGTCAACGCGATCAGCCAGAAGGGCTACCGTGTGGCGCCCATGTCGCTGGACGAGATGAACGACATCTACGATGCCCGCGCCAACCTGGAGGCGATGATCATCACCCTGGCCATCGAGCGTGGCGACGACGCCTGGGAGGCGTCGGTACTGGCCCACTCGCATACCCTGGCCAAGGTGGTGGAAGTGAAGACCCGCGAGCAGCGCCTGGATGTGTGGGACGAACGGCACAAGGCATTCCACACGGCCATTGCCTCGGGCTGCGGCTCCAAGCACCTGCTGCAGGCGCGCACTTACCTGTTCGACCAGGCCGAGCGCTACCGGCACCTGTGGCTGACCCAGACGGTGTTTTCCGAACAGGCCCTGGAGCTCAAGCGCCAGGAGCATGCGGCTCTGGTGGAAGTGATTCTGGCCCGGGACGCCAAGCGCGCCAGTGCCATGATGCGCTCGCACCTGATGACTCCGGTGCCGATCATTGCGCAGATCATGCATGCCGAGGGTATCGGCGCACGCTGAGCGCTTTGCCCTGGCCTGCGCAGCCCTTTGTAGGAGCGGCCTTGTGTCGCGAAAGGGCTGCGCAGCAGCCCCGGCAATTTGTGCATTTGTGCTGAAATCCCGGGGCTGCTGCGCAGCCCTTTCGCGACACAAGGCCGCTCCTACAAGGGGGCGGTCAGCCGGTCAGGTGGCCAGATGAATTTTTCTTAAATCGCCGTTTGGCTATTCTTTGGCACAATCAAGTCTCCAATAGATGCCCGGGAACCAGCATGCCTCGCGTACTGACTATCGAAGACGACGCCGTCACCGGCCAGGAAATCGTCGCCGAACTTACCAGCCACGGCCTTGAGGTGGATTGGGCCGACAATGGCCGTGAAGGCCTGGCCAAGGCCATTGCCGGCGGCTACGACCTGATCACCCTGGACCGCATGCTGCCCGAGGTCGATGGCCTGACCATCGTCACCACGCTGCGCAACCTCAAGATTGCCACGCCGATCCTGATGATCAGCGCCCTCTCCGACGTCGACGAGCGGGTGCGCGGCCTGCGTGCCGGGGGTGACGACTACCTGACCAAACCGTTCGCCTCCGACGAGATGGCCGCGCGGGTCGAAGTGCTGCTGCGCCGCAACAGCGTACCCATGACCCAGACCCGCCTTCAGGTCGCCGACCTGCAACTGGACCTGATCAGCCACGAAGCCCGCCGTGGCGAACAGACCCTCAACCTGCTGCCCACCGAATACAAGCTGCTGGAGTACCTGATGCGCCATAGCGGCCAGGTGATCACGCGGATGATGATTTTCGAGGAAGTCTGGGGCTACCACTTCGACCCGGGCACCAACCTGATCGACGTACACATCGGTCGCCTGCGCAAGAAAATCGACTCGCCCGGCCAGTCGCCGCTGATCCGTACGGTACGGGGCTCCGGCTATGCCATTGCTGAACCCGTCTAAGGGCTGGAGCTCCTCGACCAGCCGCCTGCTGGCGCTGTACAGCTTTCTGTTCGTGGCCTGGAGCAGCATCCTCATGGGGGTGCTGTACTTCGAGGTGTCCAGCTACCTGAACAAACTCACCCGCCATTCGATGCTGCAGCGCCAGCACCTGTTCGCGCACATGAGCGGCAAACAGCTGGACGACGCCCTGGTCGCCAGCCAGGCCTTCGAGGAGCGCAGCTTCGACGCCTACGGCCTGTTCGACAACCAACTCAACCCGATCGGCGGGCGCATTCGCGCCATCCCGCCAGAGCTGGGGCTGGACGGCAAGGTTCACGAACTCAAGCGCTGCCTGGACGCCGACGACCCGCACATGCCGCGTGACAGCTGCGACGCGGTGGCGATCAAGGTGCAAGATGGCCGCTGGCTGGTGCTGGTGCGCGACAACGGCTCGCTGTTCGTGGTCACCCGGATCATCCTGCATGCCCTGCTTTGGGGGATCTCGCTGACCCTGATCCCGGGCTTTGCCGGCTGGTACCTGCTGAGGCGCCGCCCACTCAAGCGTATCCGCGCGATCCAGGCCCAGGCCGAACTGATCGTCGCCGGTGACCTTACCCACCGCCTGCCGCTGTCGGCCCGGCGCGACGAGCTGGACATGTTGGCAGCCATCGTCAACGCCATGCTCGACCGCATCGAGCGGCTGATGCACGAGGTCAAGGGCGTGTGTGACAACATCGCCCACGACCTGCGCACCCCGCTCACGCGCCTGCGCGCCCAGCTGTACCGCATTCGCCAGCAAAGTGACGCTGACTCCACCCAGGCCGAGGCACTGGACCAGGCCATTAGCGAAACCGACACCCTGATGGCGCGTTTTCGCGGGTTGTTGCGCATCAGCGAACTGGAAGACCGCCAGCGGCGGGCCGGTTTCGTCCAGCTTGACCCGCACGAGTTGCTGGTCGAGCTGCACGACTTCTACCTGCCGTTGGCAGAAGATGGCGGCATCCGCCTGGAACTGCAGCAGCCGGCCGAACTGCCGGCATTGCATGGTGACCGCGAACTGCTGTTCGAGGCACTGGCCAACCTGGTGGGCAACGGCATCAAGTTCACGCCCGAGGGTGGGCTGGTGCGGATAGCGGCGACGCAGGACGACAAAGGGCTGCACCTGGCCATCGAGGACAGCGGGCCGGGTATTCCGGAAGAGGAACGTGCGGCAGTGCTGAAGCGCTTCTACCGTAGCGATGAAGGCCACCGCCATGCGGGGTTCGGGCTGGGGTTGTCGATCGTTGCGGCGATCGTCGACCTGCATGGGTTCGGGCTGGAAGTGGGGGAAAGCGAGCTGGGTGGGGCGAGGCTGGTACTGCACTGCCCGCTCGCCGGGCTAGCCAAATAGAAGCTGGGGCCGCTATGCGGCCCATCGCCGGCAAGCCAGCTCCCACAGGGACTGCGCAGTTCTTCAGTATTGCGCGGTTCCTGTGGGAGCTGGCTTGCCGGCGATGGGCTGCGCAGCAGCCCCAATGACATCGATCAGTCGGCCAGACGCCAGGTAGTCCCACCCTTGCCGTCTTCCAGCACCACACCCATGGCGGTCAGCTGGTCGCGAATGCGGTCGGACTCGGCCCAGTTCTTGTCCGCTCGCGCCTGCAGGCGAGCCTGGATCAAGCTTTCAACTTCGGCCGAATCAACCTTGCCTTCGGCCCCTGCACGCAGGAAGTCATCGGCTTCCAGCTGCAGCACACCCAGCACGTCACCCAGCTCGCGCAGGCGACCTGCCAGGCCGGCAGCAGCCTCCACGTCGCTTTCGCGCAGGCGGTTGATCTCGCGCACCAGGTCGAACAGCACGGCGCAGGCTTCGGGGGTGCCGAAGTCGTCGTTCATGGCCACGCTGAAGCGCTCGACAAACTCTTCGCCACCCTTGGCCGCCACCCGTGGCAAGCCACGCAGGGCGTGGTAGAAGCGCTCCAGCGCGCCCTTGGCGTCGCGCAGGCTGTCTTCCGAGTAGTTGATCGCGCTGCGGTAGTGGCTGGCCACCAGCAGGTAGCGCACCACTTCCGGGTGATACTTCTCGAGCACGTCGCGAATGGTGAAGAAGTTGTTCAACGACTTGGACATCTTCTCGCCATTGATACGAATCATGCCGCAGTGCATCCAGGCGTTTGCGTACTGCTTGCCGGTGGCCGCCTCGCTCTGGGCGATCTCGTTCTCGTGGTGCGGGAACTCCAGGTCGCTACCGCCGCCGTGGATGTCGAAGCTTTCACCCAGGCAGCAGGTGGACATCACCGAGCACTCGATGTGCCAGCCCGGACGCCCCGGGCCCCATGGCGACTCCCAGCTCGGCTCGCCCGGCTTGACGCCCTTCCACAGCACGAAGTCCAGCGGGTCCTGCTTGGCTTCGTCGACCTCGATACGGGCACCGATGCGCAGGTCTTCGATCTTCTTGCGCGACAGCTTGCCGTAGCCGACGAACTTGCCGACGCGGTAGTACACGTCACCATTGCCCGGGGCATAGGCATAACCCTTGTCGATCAGGGTCTGGATCATCGCGTGCATGCCGGCGATATGGTCGGTGGCACGCGGCTCCTGGTCCGGCGGCAGGATGTTCAGGCGGCGCTCGTCTTCGTGCATCGCGTCGATCATGCGGGCGGTCAGGGCATCGAAGCTTTCGCCGTTCTCGTTGGCCCGGTTGATGATCTTGTCATCGATGTCGGTGATGTTGCGCACGTAGGTCAGCTCGTAGCCGCTCTTGCGCAGCCAGCGGGTGACCAGGTCGAAGGCCACCATGCTGCGGCCATGGCCCAGGTGGCAGTAGTCGTACACGGTCATGCCGCACACGTACATGCGCACCTTGTTGCCATCCAGCGGCTTGAAGGTTTCCTTCGTTTTGCTCAGCGTGTTGTAGATGGTAAGCACGGCGGTTCCTCAGCTGCCCCAGGAGTCACGCAGGGTGACAGTGCGGTTGAACACCGGGCGGCCCGGCTGGCTGTCCTTCAGGTCGGCGCAGAAGTAGCCTTCGCGTTCGAACTGGAAACGGTCCTCGGGCTGCGCCTGGGCCAGCGACGGCTCGGCGCGGCAGCCGCTGAGCACCTGCAGCGAGCCTGGGTTGATGTTGTCCAGGAAGCTGCCGCCCTCCTCGGTCTTTTCCGGGTTCGGCGAGCGGAACAGGCGGTCGTACAGGCGCACTTCGCACTCGATGCTGCCCTCGGCCGGTACCCAGTGGATCACGCCCTTGACCTTGCGGCCTTCCGGGTTCTTGCCCAGGGTGTCCGGGTCGTACGAGCAGCGCAGCTCGACGATGTTGCCGTCGGCATCCTTGATCGCCTCGTCGGCGCGGATCACGTAGCTGCCGCGCAGGCGCACTTCACCGGCCGGTTCCAGGCGCTTGTAGCCCTTCGGCGGCTCTTCCATGAAGTCGTCGCGGTCGATGTACAGTTCACGGGAGAACGGCAGCACGCGCACGCCCATGTCTTCCTTCGGGTGGCGCGGCAGTTCGAGCTGCTCGACCTGGCCTTCCGGATAGTTGGTTATGACCACCTTCAGCGGGCGCAGCACGCACATGGCGCGCGGTGCGGTGCGGTCCAGGTCGTCACGAATGCTGAACTCGAGCATCGACATGTCGACCACGCCGTCGGAACGGTTGGTGCCGATCATTTCGCAGAAGTTGCGGATCGAAGCCGGGGTGTAGCCACGGCGACGGAAGCCGGACAGGGTCGACATGCGTGGGTCGTCCCAGCCTTCGACGTGCTTTTCGTCGACCAGCTGCTTGAGCTTGCGCTTGGACGTGATGGTGTAGTTCAGGTTCAGGCGGCTGAACTCGTACTGGCGCGGGTGCGCCGGCACCGGCAGGTTGTCGAGGAACCAGTCGTACAGCGGACGATGGCCTTCGAACTCCAGGGTGCAGATCGAATGGGTGATGCCCTCGATGGCGTCCGACTGGCCGTGGGTGAAGTCGTAGTTCGGGTAGATGCACCACTTGTCACCGGTCTGGTGGTGGTGGGCATGGCGGATACGGTACAGGATCGGGTCACGCAGGTTCATGTTCGGCGAGGCCATGTCGATCTTGGCCCGCAGCACGCGCTCGCCATCCTTGAACTCGCCGGCCTTCATGCGCGCGAACAGGTCGAGGTTCTCGTCAACGCTGCGCTCGCGGAACGGGCTGTTCTTGCCCGGCTCCTTGAGGTTGCCACGGTATTCCTTGGCTTGCTCGGGGGTAAGGTCGCAGACGTAGGCCTTGCCACGCTTGATCAGCTCGACCGCCCAGTCGTGCAGCTGGTCAAAGTAGTCGGAGGCGTAGCGCACATCGCCGGCCCAGTCGAAGCCCAGCCACTTGACATCGCTCTGGATGGCGTCGATGTACTCCTGGTCTTCCTTGGCCGGGTTGGTATCGTCGAAACGCAGGTGGCAGACGCCCCCGAATTCCTTGGCCAGGCCGAAGTTGACGCAGATCGACTTGGCGTGACCGATGTGCAGGTAGCCATTGGGCTCCGGCGGGAAACGGGTGACGATGCTGCTGTGCTTGCCCGAGTCCAGGTCGGCCTGGATGATCGGCCGCAGGAAATTCGCAGGGACAGCGGGGGCGCCTTTGGCAGCGGCGTTGGGCGCGTTGTCGGCAGTGGGCTTGCTCATAGGATCCTTGAATGCACGTGTCCGGCCTGGGTAGGCCGATTGAATCAAAGGGCCTATCATAGCCGAAGCAGTCAAGCTGCTGACAGTCGGGCCCGGACAAACTGGCGTGATTTATCACGGCTTTTTGCCGCAGCCTGGCAAAATGGCCAGTGCGCGCCATGTGTCGCGATCGCCTGATCCTGCGTCAGGTGATGACCCGCGCCCTGCGCACCCTAATTCCGATTGCCTTGAAAGAGCGAGTTTCAGCATGTCCAAAGTCAAACTGAGCACCAACCACGGCGACATCGTCCTGCAACTGGACGCCGAGAAAGCGCCGCTGACTACCGAAAACTTCGTTCAGTACGTCAAGGACGGCCACTACAATGGCACCGTGTTCCACCGCGTGATCAAGGGCTTCATGATCCAGGGCGGCGGCTTCGAGCCTGGCATGAGCCAGAAGAAGACCCGCGCCAGCATCCAGAACGAAGCCGACAACGGCCTGAAGAACAAGAAGTACAGCATCGCCATGGCCCGTACCATGGAGCCGCACTCCGCCTCGGCGCAGTTCTTCATCAACTCGTCCGACAACGACTTCCTCAACCACAGCGGCAAGAACGTTCAGGGCTGGGGCTACGCGGTATTCGGCGAAGTGATCGAAGGCCGTGAAATCGTCGACGCCATCGAAAAGGTCGCCACCGGTTCCAAGGCTGGCCACCAGGACGTGCCGAAGGACGACGTGATCATCGAGAAAGCCGAGATCGTTGAGTGATCCTGCTGATCTCCGATCTGCACTTGCAAGAAGAACGCCCGGACATTACCCGGGCGTTTCTTGATCTGCTCGATGGCCGTGCCCGCCACGCCAAGGCGTTGTACATCCTTGGCGACTTTTTCGAAGCCTGGATCGGCGACGATGCCATGACGCCCTTCCAGCAGTCGGTCTGCCAGGCCATGCGTCGGCTGAGCGACAGCGGCACGGCCATCTACCTGATGCATGGCAACCGTGATTTCCTGATCGGCCAAGCCTTCTGCGACGCTGCGGGCTGCACGTTGCTGCACGACCCCAGCGTGATCGAGCTGGGTGGCGAGCAGGTGCTGCTGATGCATGGCGATACCTTGTGCACCCGCGACCTGGCCTACATGAAAATGCGCCGCTTGCTGCGCAACCCGCTGAGCCTGTGGGTGTTGCGGCACCTGCCGCTGTCGGCCCGCTACAAGCTGGCACGCAAGCTACGCAGCGAAAGCCGCTCGCAAACGCGGATGAAGTCCACCGAGATCGTCGATGTCACGCCAGAGGAAGTGCCGAAGGTAATGGCGGCGCATGGTGTACGTACCTTGGTGCATGGGCATACCCATCGGCCGGCGATACACAAGCTGGTGGTCGACGGGCAACCGGCACGGCGTATCGTGCTGGGCGACTGGGACCGCCGAGGCTGGGCCTTGCAGGTTGACGAGCAAGGCTTTCAGCTGGCGCCGTTCGAGTTTTCCTGACCGACCGAGGCACCTTCTTCGCGGGCATGCCCGCTCCCACAGGTACTGCACCAGGGCTACAAGCGGTGCGGTACCTGTGGGAGCGGGCGAGCCCGCGATGAGGCCGGTATGCCCTACTGCTGGACCACCGCCCCCTTGTCCCCCTCACTGATCACCACTTCCCGGTACTCCGGGTCAGCCTTGATCTGCGCCTCGGTAAATGGAATCACCGCCAGTTGCCCGGCTGCAAACGCCTTGGTCTGGTCACTGGCATGCACCGAAGCCGCTTCACTGGACTGGGAAAACGCCAGCAGCCCACGGGCCTCTGGCCCCTGGTCGGTAAAACTGACCAGTTGCAGGTAGCTGGTACCACTGACCACCAACCGCTTGCCCTGCCCATGCGGCACACTGTAGATCGCGTTGTACACGCCCAACGCCTGCGGGCCACCCGGCACCGGCGTACCATCGCCCGCCTGTTGCACCTGCCCCCAACGCACCTCCCCTGCCATACCGCTGTCACGCACCTGCTCGAGCGACGCCAATGCGGCCTGATGCAACAGCTTGCGCACGGCCGCCTGCTCGACCGCCAACCCGCGCGGGGTGTGCTGCGGATCGGCAGGGTCAAAGGCCACCCGCCAGCTTTGCGGGTGCTCGGCCAGGGCATCGTACAGGTTCTGGAAATGTATCAGCCCAATGCCACTGTCCAGGTCAGCCTTGCCATTCCAGGCCGCCAGGCTGCTGCATACGGCCCGCACATCCGCCTCGGCGCCCTTGCACCACTGCAGCAGGTCAGGCAGCAGCAGGCTGGCCAGGTAGACCTCGTCATCGGTCACCATGCGCTGCAGGTCGTCAGCGCCCAGGCGGGCCGTACCCTGCAGGCGTTGCAGGGCAAAGCGGCCACGCATGCCCAGCGGCTGGTCACTGCGGCTGACCAGCGGCGAATAACCGGTCAGCGGCTGCGCCGGGTTGGCCATCCAGGCCGGGTCGTTGGAGTTCTGCACGAAATCCTCGCGCTCCAGGCTCGGCAGCAGCCGCGCAGGGAAGATCCCAGGCTGTGCGGCCTGCGCATCGACCTTCCACTGGCACGCGCTGCGTGAGCCATCCAGTACCACCAGGCGCCCCTGCGCCTGCGGGTTGCTGCACGCACTCAGCAGTTGCTGATCCACATAAGGCACCACTGACTGGTTCAGGTACAAGGCCTTGCCTGCCGGGTCTACCGCCAGCGTGTTGACCCAGGGAATACCCTGCAGCTGTTCGATCGAGCCTTTCAACGTAGCCAGGCTGTCGGCACGGTTGATCTGGTACCACTGCTGCAACACCCGGGTGTTCTCGAGGTTGGCGTCGCGCAGGCTGTAGGCAGCATGTGCATCCCAGTCCAGGCGCCCCGGCCATTGCACCACCGGGCCGAATTGCGAGCTGTAGACCTGGCGCTGCACCTGGCTCAGGCTGCCATCCTCGGCCTTTACCGCAACACTGACGGTTTGCCGGGCCAACGGCAGCGACTTGCCATCGAGCAGGTAGCGGGTCGGGTCCTTGGGGTCGAGTTGCAGGCGGTACAGGGTGAAGTGATTCGACGTATCGACGGTGTGCGTCCAGGCCAGATGCTGGTTGAAGCCGATGTTGACCACCGGCAGGCCCGGCAATGCCGCCCCCATGACATCGAGCTGGCCGGGAATGGTCAGTTGCATCTGGTAGAAACGCATGCCGCCCATCCACGGGAAGTGCGGGTTGGCCAGCAACAGACCGCGGCCATTGGCCGAACGCCGGGCCCCGACAGCCACCGCATTGCTACCGCGCTCCGTGGCAAAACGCTGTTGCCTGGCCAGCGCCGCGGCAAACCCTGCCGGCGCCGGCTGGCTGGCCTGCGTTGGCGGTTGCGCCCCGGCCAGCGCTTCGACGAACTGCCCGACACCGCCTTCGGCGAGCAGCCGACGGGTCAGCCTGACCAGGTCCTCGCTGCTGATCGGCCGCAGCCACTCGCCGGTGCCACATTCGGCGGGCAACCCCTGGCTGCGGCGCTCGGCCAGCGCCCGGTTGAACCCGCTGGCATAGCCTGCCAGCAGCGCCCGTACCGGCGCCGGCTGCGCCTGCAAGAACGCATCGACTGCCGCCGGAGTGTTGAGCCAGGTGAAGAATACGTCGCTGGCCAGGTTGTCACGCTGCTCAAGGGTCTTGCCCTTGGCACCGAAGTAGCGTGAGCGCTCGCCACTCACGGTCAGCACTTCATTGGCCAGCAGGCACAAGTTGTCCTGGGCGTAGGCGTAGCCGATGCCATAACCCAGGCCGCGCTCGTCCTTGGCCACGATGTGCGGCACACCGTAAGTGGTTCGGCGAATCTGCGCACTGGCATCGGCTGCGGCGGACTGCACCGGCACTGCGCCAACGCTGAAGGCTACCAGGGCGGCGGCCAGGCCAGCGCAAGTCATGGGACGGGAAAGTGGAAACACAGGCACTCCTCGGCTTCGGGGATCATCCCGATCAGACGAATGGCCAAATGAAAATTTTACGTATTACAAGGCAATGGAACGTCTTGAACAGAACCAGATTTTTTTTTGCGAGTGGGCTGCAGTTTTTCCGTTCTCATTCGTCCTAGTAAGTGAGGCACCCAAATTTCGGGTTCGTCCACGAAAAGGAGCATTCACATGTACAACCCGCAACCCTCGATCCAGGCTGGGCGCGTCCCAGGCAAAGCGCCCAGGGAACAGGACGTTTTTGCTGACGAACGCATCGGCAACGAACAGATCCGCGAGCTGTTGCGCAGTTTCGGCCTGCGTACCAGCCTGATCCGCCTCAAGGTCATCGATGCCTTGCACGCCGCCGACCGCAATGGCCGCAGCATTGGCGTGCGCGGCGTGCACGCGCAGCTGGAACAGCTGGATATCCCGCTGTCGTTCCTCAGCGTGCGCGAAGTGCTCAAGCGGCTGTGCAGCGAGGGCGTCATCCAGCTGGGCAGCGACAAATGCTACAGCCTCGACCCCCAGGCGCGCGCCGTGCTGGAACGAACGCCTTTGCGCTGAGCGCATGGCCGGCCATACCTGGCCGGCCAGCCAAAGTCAGGGTTTGACCTTGCGCCGCAGGATGCCGTTGATCACCACGACCACCACGGCGATGGCGATGGCCAGCATCTGGAAGGTCTGCTCACTGATCGTGCCCTGCTTCTGCAGGTGGGACAGGCCCAGCATCAGGCCCAGTACCACCAGGATGATCAGAAGGGAGTATTTGAGGCGCTGCACGTGTGTCATCGAAGGTTCCTTGCAACATCAGGGGCAAATGGCTCGCAACGAGCCGCGGCAATGATACAACGGCCACCGGCCCCGGCGCTGCATTTCCTGCTGGGTGGGTCGGCGCCTGCCTGAAAGCATGGGGCTCCCAAGCACCCACGCCGGAGGCACCATGTACAAACCCCTTCTGTTCGCGTCGCTATTGCTGACCCCCTTTTCCCTTCATGCGCTGGACACCCGCCAGACCTCGGCCGAGCAACTGCTCGAACTGGGCCGCGAACTGGCTGCCCAAGCTGGCGCCAGCCAATGGCAACAACTGTGGCAGCGCGTGCGCCAGGCCGGTTACCTGCAGGCAAAAGGTGCGTCGGTGCATTTCACTGCCCCCCAGGCGCAACTGCCAGAGCTGGCCCGGCAAACCCTGGCCCAGGCCGACCGGGTACAAGCGCAACAGCAGACCCAGGCACTGTATCGCCGCCGCTTTGCCGACCAGGTCATCGGCCAGCGTGACGGGCAGCCGCTGCATGCCCTGTGCCTGCTGGTCGATTGGCGCACGCTGCCACAAGGCATGCGCGACTCCCCTCAGGCCTACCTGCGCAGCGCCAGCCTGTTGAGCAGCTATCCGTGTGATTGATGGTTATCACACCCTGCGCGCAACACAAGGAGTGAGCTGATGGGAAATCACCCGCTACAGCCAGATGTTGAAGCCATGTCCTACAACGCCGGATATCGCTGCCTGCAAAACCTGTTCGCGGAAGCTACAACCCCCAACCCATATGCCGCCTAGCGACATGCCTCGGCTGTCACAGAAAATCCAGTCACACCTTCGACATAACGCCGCTGGTGATCGGGTAGCACAGCCCATCCGTCCCGAAGGAGCGCCATATGCAAATGCCAGACTTGAGCCACATCGATATCAGCCAACTGCCCCACTCGCTGCAGGCCCTGATCGACTGCATCGGCATCGACAACGCCTACCAGCTGACCTGCGCCTACGGCGGCAGGCCCAAGTACATCCCCAAGCACCGCGAGCGCACCAAGCTTGCCGACGTGCTGCCGCCCGAAGCGCTCGACGCGCTGATCAAGCGCTTTGCCGGTGTCGCCCTGGAAATCCCCAAGGCTGACCATTTCATGCGCCAGTTGCGCAACCTGCAGATCCAGAAGGAAAGCGCCAGCGGCCTGTCACGCAGCCTGCTCGCTGACAAGTACGGCCTGAGCCTGCGCCAGATTGGCAACATCCGCCGGCAAGAACCTTGCGCGCGCTGAAGCCCCCGGCATCGTCACCACCATTGACGGCCACGTTTTGAACCCAACCAGAAGAGAACCCAGCAATGTCGATAGATAACAGCCTCATCGGTTCCGTAATCAATGCCTTGCCGATGGACCGCATGATCGCAGGCCCCCTGCAGGCCATGGTCCAGGCCCAGGTCACCGCCAGCAAATCCTACGCCGACTTCCTGATGCAGGTGTGCGTCCAGGACGGCAAGGCCGTGGCCATCCAGTTCGACTACGACGAAACCATCGTCGACGAACAAGGCGAGTACAAGGGCGTGGTCAGCAAGACCATGAAAGTGCCGCTGGTGGCAGCCATCACCCACCCGAACATCTCCATCGAAGAAGGCAACGTCGAGTTCGAGCTGGTCATCAACCAGATGTCGGAAGACGTTTCCAGCAAGGACATGAGCGCCGAGGCAAGCGGTTCGCTGGGTTGGGGGCCGTTCAGGCTCAACGTGAAAGGCAGCGTCAGCCACAAGTCCACGCAAACCCGCAAGACTGACACCCGCGCCCGCTACGCCTTCAACACGACCTTGAAGCGCCAGGACCCGCCTGAAGCGATGATGCGGGTGATCGACTTCCTGACCGACGCCGCGACAAAGCCGACCGTGGTCAAAACCGCCACACTGGAAAGCCAGGACTTGATTTCCCAGGCCGATACCTTGAAGAACCCTGCCGCCGACGGCGCTTCGGCCCTCGCCGCCGCCACCTCTTGAGACGCACCTCCCTGCCCCGAACAGCCCCCCTGACCAGCAACAGGGGGGCACCACCTGGCCTGAGGAGTCGAAGCATTGGATAAATCCCCCGCCCCCATGACTTCCATCGACCTGCGCGAAATCACCCGTGGCCTGCAGGAAGCCGCCAGTGCTACCAACAGCCTGATCGCGCAGCAGTACATCAACCTGTTCGACCAGTTCTTCGAATGCGACACCGAAGCGTTGGGCGCGCCCATGAAAGCCAAAATGGTCGAAGTGGCCATGGACGGCCAGCACATCATGCGCGTACCGCTGTTCGCGCTGGTGTCGCCAAAAGGCCTGGCCCTCGAGCGCATGCAGGTCGACCTTTCGGTAAGGGTCAAAGGCACCGAAGCACAGCAGGCACTGCTGACTGCAGGTGAAAACAAGGCGGCCAGCTTCAAGGTCACCATCGGCGGCCAAAGCCGTCAGGGCGACAGCCGTGACCCCGATGAAGTGCAGATCCGCATGCAGTTCCAGGCCAGCGAACCGCCGGAAGCCCTCAACCGGTTGATCGAGGAATACACCAGCCTGATCATCCCGGTACGCGCCCCCAGCCCGCCGCCATCGCCCGATACCAATGAGTTCATCGAAGCGGCCACTGTCCGTTGACGGCCGCCCTGCGCCAGCTCAGAAGTCGCGCTTGTAGAAGATGTCCAGTGAACTGGCCAGCCCGCTGGCAGCTTCGAGGTACACCTTCTTGCTCAGCTTGTAGCGCAATGCAATGGTGTTGGCGGGCTCGAACACCCCCACCCCGTAGCGCAGGCTCAGTTTCTCGGTGAGGTTGCCGCTGGCGACCACGCTGGTGGTATTGCCCGAACCTTCGGTGTCCAGCTGGAAGTCGTCGATGCCCAGGCTCGAGGCCAGGCTGCCGGTGATGCCGGCGCTACCCGCCAGGCCCAGGCCCAAGGCAGCCTCGGCGAGCATGTTGTTGTCTTCACCGGACGTGCCCAGCGGCCGCCCCAGTACCAGGTACGACAGCGCCTGCTCCTGGCTCATGGCCGGTTCCGAGAACACCTTGCTTGTGGGCTGCTCGGCACTGCCGCTCAGGCGGATACCGGCAATCACATCGTCGACCTTGCGGATCGCTTCAATGTCCAGGTATGGCTGGTCGATCGGGCCTGCGAACAACAACCGCGCACGGCGGATGGTCAGGCGCTGGCCGTAGGCGCGGTAGCGGCCATCGGCCAGGTTCAGCTCGCCACGGGTGTCGAGGTTGTCGCCGATGTGCACATGGCCGAGCAGGTTGGCCGTGAGACCAAAGCCGCTGAACGAAAGCTTGTCGCGGCCCACTTCGACATCGATGTCCATGGCCATCGCCATGGGCGGTTTGCCCTCTTCGGTCTGGTGGCCGACGATCACCGTGTCATCCGAGACCTTGACGGTGGACGGTGGCAGCTCGCGCACAGTGATCGCACCCTTGGGCACCTGTACCTTGCCGGTCACCGCCAGCTTGTCGTCGATCAGGCGCAAGGTCAGGTCTGGGGCGACCTCCAGCGTCGCATAGGGCTCGACCGTGACGGGCAGTTGCTGGCCCTGCAGACGCAGGTCCATGCCCAGTGCCTGGCCCCAGGTCAGGTTGCCATTGAGCTGGCCACGCCCCGCCTCGCCACTGCGCCAGCCGCCGTTGAGCTGTACCTGCTCGCCGGCAATCAACGCCTGCAATGACAGGTCCTCGAGGCTGACCGGCAGCTCGGCACCACTGACTTCGCCGCCACTGAGCATCAGGTTGCCGTTGACCTGCGGCGCCAGCAAGGTGCCCGACAACCTGCCACTGCCATTGAGCTGCCCGGCCAGACGCTCGACCATCGGCACGAACGGGCGCGCCACCGAAAGGTCGAGGCCTGCCAGCTGGAAATCACCCGACAGCGGTTTGTTGCTGCCCAGTGGATCCAGGCGGGTGTTGACGTTCAGCTCGCCCAGGCGCTCGCCGCGGAACGCCAGGCGGGTATCGATGCGCCTTGGCGCCAGCGTGCTGTCCAGGCGCAGGGCCTGGTACGGGAAGTCGACCCAGCGGTCCTTGTCGCGCACGCGCAGGGTACCGCCACTGGCGTCGACGACGATGTTGCCCTTGGGGCCGCTGGCCGGGATGTCCAGATTGATGTCGGCATTGAGCAGGCCCTGCCAGGCGAAGTCCTTCGGCAGCCACTGGGCCAGGCTGTCCAGCGGGAACTGCTTGAGGTGGTAGCGCAAGCGTGGCTCGGGGGCCAGACGCTGGTCGTCGCCGCACAAGCTGGCCTGGCCGGAGCGCCAGCAGTGCGCAGCAAAGTCCAGCTGGCCGCTGGCCAGCCGCTGCAGGCGCGCCGGTGCCTGCAGCCGCCAGTCCTGGCCGCCGGCCTGGATCCGCCCACTGGCCAGGCGCCCGCGCCAGTCACCCTTGTTCAACTGGCCATCCAGGCCGAGGTCGAGTTTGAGCTGCGGGCCGTCCAGCGCCAGGGTCAAGGCTTGCTGGCGAATGTCGCCTTTGCCGTTGGCCTGCAAGGTGCCCAATGCCGTGTCACCCAGGTGAATGCCGCTGGCCTTCAGTTCGATCACGCCACGCTGGGCGTTGTCCAGGCGGGCGTCCAAGTCCAGCTGCTGCACGCGGTTTTCCGCCTGGGCCAGCCGCTGGCCCTGCAGGGCCAGCGTACCTTGCGGGGCCTGCAAGGTGCCGGCGACGTCAAGCCGGCCCTTGACCTGGCCCTGCAACCTTGGCCACAACTGGCCCAGGCGCGGCAGGTCGAGGTCGAGCCGCCCGGCCAGGCGTTGCTGCAGGCTGCCACTGCCATTGATGCGGTTATCCCCCAGCTGGACTGCCAGGGTACCCAAGGTCCAGCTCTGCCCTGCCCCCTGGGCCTCGACCTTGAGCACTGCCGGCTGGCCGCGCAGGCGGCCTTTCAGGTCTAGCTGGGCATCGAGGCTCAAGGCGTCGCCTTTCATCTCGCCTTTGCTGCGCAGCGGCCCCGCCAGGGTACCCGGCAGCTCGGCCAGCCAATAGGCTGGGTCGAGCGCCGACAACTGCAGGTCGACATCCCATGCCAAGGTGTCGGCAAAGCGCACGGCGACACTGCCGGCAGCCTTGCCTTGCCCGGCGGTCAGCGCCAACTGCGGCAGCTTCACCTGGCTCAGGTCACCTTCGAAGGGGCTGGCCAGGCTGAACGCGCCAGCCGGGCCATCCAGGTCGCCATTGAAGGTGCCCTGGTAGTTGCCATCGCGATAATGCACCTGGGCCATGAGCCGCTTGAGGGTGACCTCAGGGGGCGTCTCCAGCGGATACAGGCGCAGCCACGGAAAGTCCTGCCAGTCCAACTGGGCGTCGGCGACCAGGCCTTGCTGCCAGTCAGCCGTGGCTTGCATCTTGACCCGCTGGGTATCGCTGGCGCTCAGGTCCAGGGCATCAAGCCTGGCGCCTTTGCTGTCGACCAGCCCGGACAACAGCAAGGCGATCGGCGACTGCTCGGCTGGCAGGCTGGCCGACCCCGACAGTTGATAGCCCTTGAGCAGGTCGCCGCGGGCGTCGAGCTTGAGCTGGTTGAACTGCACGGTGTCGGGCAACGAGGCGGCCGGCTTGAATGCCTCGGAGCGGATCTGCAAAGTCGCCGGCAGGTGCTCGGCCAACGCCTGCAATTGCCCGTTCAGCGTGGCGTCGAGGTAACCGCTGCTGGTGCCGGCGAGTTTCAGGGTTTTCTGCAACTCGCCAGTGGCAGTCAGCGCCAACTGCCAGGGTTTGCCGTCTACCGTTGGCAGTTGCAGCTGCGCCTGGAGTTGTACCGGCCAGTCAGCTTCGGGCTGCAGATTGCCTTGCAGGTTCAATTGCAGGTCGTCACGCTTCAGCTGCAGGCTGTCGACGCGCAGCCCGGCATTGGTCCAGTGCGCCGCCAGTTGCAAGTCGCCAAGCAGGTCATTGCCATCCAGCCGCAACTGGCCAACCTTGACCTCACCCAGTTCGATGGCCAGCGGCAAACGCAGGGCCGGCAACTGCAGCGGGCCACTGTCGGCCGATTCGGCGCTGGGCGCAAAGGCCATGTCGATACGTTGCGCCTGCAACTGGTCAATGCACAAGGTAGAGCGCAGCAGGCATGCCGGCGACCAGGCCAGCAGCGGTGCCTGCAAATCTACCGTGCTGCCGGCATCGGCCCAGATAAGCCGGCTGGCTTGCCAGCTACCGGCCAGGCGGCCCTGGAAATCAGCCACCTCAAGCCCGGGCACCTTGCCCAGCACCCAGCGGCTGCCGGCTTCGGTCCCCAGCAACAGGCCGAGTACCAGGCCCAGGCTTGCGGTTACCCCCAGCAGGCCCGCCAGAATGTACTTGATCACGCGTTTCACAGCTCAGGCCCCATGGAAAAGTGCAGGCGAATTCCCCCTTCATCATCCAGCGCCTTGGCCAGGTCCAGGCGCAGCGGCCCGACCGGCGACACCCAGCGCACGCCAAAACCGACACCGGTCTTGAGGCTTGGCAGTTCCAGGTCGTTGAACGAGTTGCCCTGGTCGACGAAGGTTGCCAGCCGCCACTTCTCGGTCAGTGAATACTGGTACTCGACGCTGCCGGCGACCAGGTAGCGCCCACCAATGCGGTCGCCGTCGCTGTTCTTCGGCGACAAGGTCTGGTAGTCATAGCCACGCACGCTCTGGTCGCCACCGGCGAAGAAGCGCAGCGACGGCGGGATGTTGTTCTTGAAGCCATTGGTCGCGCTGCCACCGAACTGCACCCGGCCGAGCAAGCGATGGTCATGGCCAAGCGTGGTCAGGCCCTTGAGCAGCACGTTGCCATGCAGCAGGTTGGTGTCCGAGACCAGCCCTTCCTTGGCTACCTGTACATCGAACTGCAGGCGGTAGCCGTTATGCGGGTCGATGCGGTTGTCACTGCGCAGGAAGGAGTAACTCACCCCCGGCATCAACAGGTTGCTCAGCCCGGAGTCATCACCCAGACGGTACTCCTCGCGCTGGTACTTGAGGGAAATCACCCGCTGCCAGCCGCTTGGCAGCTTGCTGTGCCACTCGGGGCCCACCGTCAGCAGTTTGCTGAGGGTGTCGGTGCCGGCAATCTCTTCGTTCTGGTAGCCGCCGGCAAAGCGCAACTTGTCGGTCAGCGGCGGGTCGAGGGGGATGTCGTACCAAAGGCCGACGTTCTGCCGGGGTGCCGACAGTTCGGTTTCCCAGCCGTAGCTATGGCCTTGCGGGTTGACCCAGTGGCGGGTCCAGTTGGCCTTGCCGCGGGGCCCGACGTCGGTCGAGAAGCCCAGGCCCAGGCCCAAGGTGCGCGGTTTGCGGGTTTGCAGGCGGACATCCACGGGGATTTCTTCGCCCACGGCGGCGGTGGGCGCCGCATCCACGCGCACGCCTTCGAAGTAGCCGCTCGATTGCAGGTCATTGTTCAGCTCGGCGATCAGTTCCGAGTCGTAAGGTGTACCCGGCTTGAACGAGACCATACGCTGCAGCAGGTCGTCGTCCATCGGTGTGTCGCCACCGAAGGTGACCGCGCCCAGGTGATAGCGCGGGCCGCTCTGGTAGACCAGTTCGATATCGGCCACACCGGCCTGGGGGTCTACCGCCAGGCGCTGGCGGCTGAAGCACCCACTGAAGAAGCCGTAGCGCGATGCCTGGTTCTGGATCAGCCGCTTGGCATCTTCGTAATGGCCGTGGTTGAGTTGTTCACCCGTGCGCAGGGCCTTGCTGTCGGGCACGCGGAAAGCCTTCATCTCACTGGCGGGGCCTTCGATGCGTATGGTCACGTTGCGCAGGCGAATCGGCTCGCCAGGGTCGATGGTGATGATCAGTTGCGGGGAACGGTCAGCCTCGCTGGCGGGCTTGACCTCTGTGTCGATCTGCGCCTGGTAGTAGCCAAGTGCCTGCGCGGCTTTGCGCGCCTGCTCCTGGGCGCCGCGACTGAAGCGCAGCAGCGCTTCTTCATCGCGGTCGCCAAGGTTACCGATATAGCCTTCGACATTGGCCTTGAGCGCCTTGTTGGCCGGTTTGACCTTCACCAGCAACTCACTCTGGCCCCATGCTGCGAAACTGGCGACCCAGATAACCAGGCCCCAGGTCAATCTTCCTGAATACGTCATGCGGCGCATGCTACCAGAGCCGGGCGCTCAAGGGAGCCGTCGCGCGGTTCGCTCAGGCAAAAGCAGAATTGGAAGAGACCGGGTTGGGATGGAAGAACACCCTCTCACGGATTGGTCCTACAGCCACCTCGCCAATTTCCTCATAGCCCTGGCGCTGGTAAAAGGCCAGGTAGTGCTCGTTGCCGGTGTCCAGCACCACTCCCTGCGTACCAGGGTCGTCTGCACACCAGTCATGCACAGCTTGTAACAATTGCTCGCCGTAGTGCTTGCCCTGGAACTGCGGGTGCACGCCCAGCAGCGGCAGCACATGCACCTCGTCGGTGGGCAGGCAGGTGGCCAGGGCGGCCTGGTAGTCCATGTAGCGGCGCGTACAGCGCAGGCCGGTGCCCATTATCATGCGCAGGCGCCAGGCCCAGCTGTCGGCTACGCCCAGCCGGCGCATCGGCGGCACGATCAGGGCCATGGCGATCAGGCGGTCTTCCACCAGCAGGCCGATGGCGGGCAGTTGCAGGTAGAAGTGCTGGCGTACCCACTCGCGCACCATCACCCGCAGACGCCGCTCGTAGCCTGGGCGCTGGGCCTCGAAGATATAGGCGAAGGTAGGTTCGTGACGGTAGGCGTTATACAGAAGCGAACGCGCCTCACGACTGTAGCCGTCATCGAGCAGGCAGACACGGGCCGGAGCGGCAGTGGTTTCGGGCATTGCGGGCAGTCCTCCTGGAATGGGCTCATGGGTGCCTTGGAAAGGACGTTAGCAGCAGGCTGCCGAAGCCGCCATGCTGGTGATGGCAAGCGATGTCGGCTAGCATCGCGCCTTTTACCGGGATCATCTTTCCATGAAGATCGTCTGTTTCAACATCAACGGCCTGCGGGCCCGCCCGCACCAGCTGGCGGCGCTGATCGAAAAGCACCAGCCGGACGTGATCGGCCTGCAGGAAACCAAGGTCAGCGACGATCAGTTCCCGCTGGCCGACGTGCAGGCGCTGGGCTACCACGTGCATTACCACGGCCAGAAAGGCCACTATGGCGTGGCCCTGCTGTCCCGCCAGGCACCGCTGAGCCTTCACAAGGGTTTTGCCAGCGATGAGGAAGACGCTCAGCGCCGCTTCATCTGGGGCACCTTCGCCGATGCCGATGGCAACCCGATCACCATCATGAACGGCTATTTCCCTCAGGGTGAAAGCCGCGACCACCCCACCAAGTTCCCGGCCAAGCAGCGCTTCTACAGCGACCTGCAGGCGCTGCTGGAGGGCCAGTTCCGCAACGACCAGCCACTGCTGGTGATGGGCGACATGAATATCTCGCCGCAGGACTGCGACATCGGCATCGGCCCGGACAATGCCAAGCGCTGGCTCAAGACTGGCAAGTGCAGTTTCCTGCCGGAAGAGCGCGAGTGGATGGAGCGCTTGAAGGGCTGGGGCCTGGTGGACAGTTTCCGCCACCTTTACCCGGAAGTGGCCGACCGCTTCAGCTGGTTCGACTACCGCAGCCGCGGTTTCGAGGACGAGCCCAAACGCGGCCTGCGCATCGACCTGATCATGGCCTCCCAGCACCTGGTGCCGCGGATCAAGGATGCAGGTGTGGACTACGAACTGCGCGGGATGGAAAAGCCGTCGGACCATGCGCCGATCTGGCTGGAATTGAGCTGATCGCCGGGGGCTGCTACGCAGTCCATCGCCGGCAAGCCAGTTCTTGCACCCGTGGGCTGGCTTGCCGGCAAAGGAGCCGGCCCAGCCACTGGAGAATTTTCAGGGGCGGTGCTCGGTCTGGATATACCGCAACACAGCATCACAGATCATGGCCTTGTGACGCAGCTTGACCTGCTCATCGGACAGGTCGATCTGGAAGATCTCGCCAAAGGTGTGGCGGTTCGAAACCCGGTAGAAGCAGAACGAGCTCATCAGCATGTGCAGGTCGATGACCTCGATGCCGGTGCGGAACACACCTTCCTGCACCCCACGGCGCAAGGTATTGCCCAGAGCCTCGAGCACCAGGCTGCTCATTTCGCGAATCGCCGGCGACTGCTTGACGTACTCGCCATAGTGGATGTTTTCGGTGCAGATGATCCGCACGAAATCGACGTTGCGGTCGTGGTGATCGAAGGTGAACTCCACCAGCCGGCGGATCGCCTGCTCGGCCGGCAGCGACTCAAGGTCCAGGCTTTGTTCGGTCTTGCGGATGTCGCCGTACAGCTTGATCAGGCACTCGCAGTACAGCTGCTCCTTGCTGCCGAAGTAGTAGTAGATCATGCGCTTGGAGGTGGCGGTGCGCTCGGCGATGGCGTCGACGCGGGCACCAGCCAGCCCTTGCTGGACGAACTCGTTGATGGCGGCCTGGAGGATGTCCTCGCGGGTTTTCTCGGGGTTGTTCTTGCGCGTCTTGCGCCCCCCTTCGGTTTCAGGCTGGCCGAGGCTGACTACGGAATCACTCATACCCACTCACAGGCTGTTTATTGGAATGAGGGGGATTATCCGCGAGCGCGGCCATGCAGGGAAGCGCGCTGTTGGTCGGGTAGCCACCACCCCACGGCTGCTGCCTACCCGCAAACGCTGCCTGCACTGGCCAAGGGCCACGCTGGTCGCAGAACAGGCACCTCGGAGTGCGAAGGCCCTGCACGCTCTCGTCATCGAATGGCCTGCCGGGAGCCTGGCAAGTGAATGTGAAATGGACCAGACGTCACAAAACAAAAGGATATAAAATAACAAAAAAATCTAACAAAAAGAGATATAAAAATTGAATGCCAAACGCCACCTCCCTAGTCTGGGCGCATCGC
This sequence comes from Pseudomonas sp. s4, assembly GCF_046764235.1. Lineage (NCBI taxonomy): Bacteria > Pseudomonadati > Pseudomonadota > Gammaproteobacteria > Pseudomonadales > Pseudomonadaceae > Pseudomonas > Pseudomonas sp. s4. The sequence continues at coordinate 3,528,040 of NZ_CP177209.1, forward strand.
TTCCCTCCCCGTTCAAGGAGCAATGCCCATGCCCGCCCGTGCCTTTTCCCCCCTGCGCCGCCTGTTGATCGGCGGCTTGCTGGCCAGTGTCGCCAGTACCCTGTTGCCCTGGTCCCAAGCCCTGGCCGACGAGGCCAGGACCCTGCGTATCGGTTACCAGAAGTTCAACAGCATCAACATCCTCAAGGGCAGCGGTGCCCTGGAGAAGGCCCTGGCGCCGCAAGGCGTGAAAGTCAGCTGGCACGAGTTCGCCGCCGGCCCGCAGTTGCTCGAAGCCTTGAGCACCGGCGCCATCGACCTCGGCCATGCCGCCGACGCCCCCTCGGTGTTCGCCCAGGCCGCAGGCAAGCCGGTGGTGTACCTGGCCGCCGAGCAGCCCTACCCACGTGGCATCGGCCTGGTGGTACGTGAGCAGGACCACCTGGCCAGCGTGCAAGACCTCAAGGGCAAGCGCGTGGCCACCGGCCGCGGCTGGAACGCCCAGTATCTGCTGGCCGTTGCCCTGGAACAGGCCGGCCTCAGCTACCAGGACATCACCCCGGCCTACGTCAACAACGCCGCCGATGCCGTGGCTGCCCTGCAATCGGGCAGTGTCCAGGCCGTGACCCTGTGGGACCCGTTCCTCGCCGCGGCAGAAAGCCAGCCGGGCCTGAAGAACCTGCGCGACGGCAGCGGCCTGTCCAACAACCGCACCTTCTACCTGTCCACCGCCAGCTTCGCCGACCAGCATCGCGCATTGCTGAAGACCTTCTTCGCCGAGCTGGCCAAGGTCAGCCAATGGGCCAACGCCAAGCCTGCGGAAGTCGCCGCACTGCTGGCCCCACAACTCGGGATCAACGCCAACGTGCTGCAAGCGGCCAGCGAGCGGCGCAACTACAATGCCGTGGCCATCACCCCAGAGATCGTTGCCGAGCAACAAAAGCTGGCCGACACATTCCAGGGCCTGGGCCTGATTCCACGCAAGCTGCAGGTGGCCGACGCGGTCTACCCAGCTTCCGTATTGCCTTGAGCGGAGCGCGCCCACCATGCCCCGCCCGATTCGCTTCAACGCCTTCAGCATGAATGCCGCCAGCCACCAGTCCCCCGGCCTGTGGCGCCACCCGCGCAACACCAGCGTGGCCTTCAATTGCCTGGGCTACTGGACCGACCTGGCCCGCCTGCTCGAACGCGGCTTGTTCGATGCCCTGTTCATCGCCGATGTGCTGGGCATCTACGACGTCTACCAGGGCGGCCCCGAAGCCGCCCTGCGCGGTGGCGTGCAGGTGCCGGTCAACGACCCGCTGCTGCTGGTGCCGGCCATGGCCGGGGTTACCGAGCACCTGGGCTTCGGCGTCACCTTCTCGCTCACCTACGAACACCCCTACCCGTTCGCCCGGCGCATGTCGACGCTCGACCACCTGAGCAATGGCCGGGTCGGCTGGAACATCGTCACCGGCTACCTCGACAGCGCCGCGCGTAACCTGGGCCTGGCGCGCCAGTTGGGCCACGACCAGCGCTACGACCTGGCCGAGGAATACCTGCAGGTGCTGTACAAGCTATGGGAGAAAAGCTGGGACGACGATGCGGTGCTGCTGGAGCGTGACAGCGGGCGCTATATCGAACCCGCCCGGGTGCACCCCATCAACCATGTGGGCGAGCACTTCCAGGTGCCGGGCATGCACCTGTGCCAACCTTCGCCGCAACGCACGCCGGTGCTGTTCCAGGCCGGTGCTTCGGCACGCGGCCAGCAGTTCGCGGCGCGGCACGCCGAATGCGTGTTCATCAGCGGGCCGACGCCCACGGTACTGCGCCGCTACGCCGACGGCATCCGCCAGGCCAGCGAGGTGGCCGGGCGTGGCCGGGACGAGGTGCTGATCTACGCCCAGGCGCTGTTGATCGTCGCCCCCACGCGGGAGGAGGCCGAAGCGCGCTTCGCCGAATACCGCCGTTATGTCGACCTGGACGCCGCCCTGGCACTGCTGTCGGGCTGGACCGGCATCGACTTTGCCGGCCTCGACCCCGATGCGCCCATCGAATACGTCGAGAACGATGCCGGCCGCGCAGCCCTGGCCGCCTTCACCGCCGCCGACCCGAACCGCCGCTGGACCGTGCGCGAGGCTGCCGAGTTCGTCGGCCTGGGCGGCCGTGGCCCGGTGCTGGTGGGGGCTGCCAGCGAGGTGGCCGACCAGCTGGAAAGCTGGCTGGACCAGACCGGCATCGATGGCTTCAACCTGACCTACGCAGTGCAACCAGACGACCTTGCAAATGTGGTCGAGCTGCTGGTGCCGGAGTTGCAACGCCGTGGCCGCTACCCGCTGAGTTATGCCGAAGGCACCTTGCGCCACAAGCTGTTCGGCCAGGGCGACCGCTTGCCGGAAGGGCACGCTGGCCGGCAGGTTCGCATTCAGCCGGCAAATACCGGGTATTCCAACATTTAATTTGTGGATGGCACGCACTCGACCCTATTCTGTCGCCACATCCCCTGCGCCGCACCGGCCGGTGCGGTTCACGGCATGGGGAGAGAACAACAAGTCGAGATCGTCCATGTCGAACCATTCGTACTTCGCCCCCCACGGTGGGCACCCGGCTCAGACCGAGCTGCTGACTGACCGTGCCATGTTCACCGAAGCCTATGCCGTCATCCCCAAGGGCGTGATGCGTGACATCGTCACCAGCCACCTGCCGTTCTGGGACAAGATGCGCATGTGGGTCATCGCCCGCCCGCTGACCGGTTTTGCCGAAACCTTCTCCCAGTACATCGTGGAAGTGGCCCCGGAAGGCGGCAGCGAACGCCCTGAGCTGGACCCGAACGCCGAAGCCGTGGTGTTCATCGTCGAAGGCGAACTGGACATCACCGTCGAAGGCAAGCACCACACCCTGGTACCGGGCGGCTACGCCTTCCTGGCCCCGGGCGCCGAGTGGAGCCTGCGCAACAACAGCAAGTCCAACGTGACCTTCCACTGGCTGCGCAAGCACTACCAGAAGGTCGAAGGCCTGGACGTTCCCGAGTCGTTCGTCACCCACCGTGACAACGCCACCGTCATCGAGATGCCGGGCACCGAAGGCCGCTGGGTCACCACCCGCTTCGTCGACATGGCCGACATGCGCCACGACATGCACGTGAACATCGTCACCTTCCAGCCGGGCGGCGTGATCCCGTTCGCCGAGACCCACGTAATGGAACACGGCCTGTACGTGCTGGAAGGCAAGGCGGTGTACCGCCTGAACCAGGACTGGGTCGAAGTGGAAGCCGGCGACTTCATGTGGCTGCGCGCCTTCTGCCCGCAAGCCTGCTACGCCGGTGGCCCAGGCAAGTTCAGCTACCTGCTGTACAAGGACGTGAACCGTCACGTGCACCTGACGCTCAACCCTAAGCGTTGATGCATTGGGGGCGCTCTGCGCCCCTTTCGCGACACAAGGCCGCTCCCACAAAAGTACGGTGTACCCCGAACCCTGTGGGAGCGGCCTTGTGTCGCGAAAGGGCTGCAAGGCAGCCCCAGTAGCCGCATACTGAAAATCCTGCCCCCGTGCGGTACCAGCCATGAACCGCTGCCTGCTGCTCACCGCCCTGCTGTTCTGCACCCCCGCCCCAGCCGCCGACGACTGGAACCTGGCCTACGACCGCGAAGGCATCCGCGTTTACCTGAACGCCGCCCCCGACTCGCCCTACCAGCAATTCCGTGGTGTCAGCACCATGAAAGCCAGCGTTCGCACGCTCACCGACCTGCAGGAGAACCTGCGGGTGGCCTGCAAGTGGCTGTACGCCTGCGCCGAGATGCGCTTGCTGGATGTGCAAGGCGAAAACACCTGGGTGTACCTGACCACCAACCTGCCGTGGCCGACGATGCCGCGGGACATCGTGCTGAAGGTCACCACCGAACGCCTGGACGACGGCACGTTGCTGCGCCACCTGAGCGCCGAGCCAGACAGGATCCCCAAGGTAGATGGGCTGATCCGTGTGCAGCAGCTCAACGGCGAGTGGCGGATGAAACCGCTGGGTGAGCGCAGGACCGAGGTGACCTACCAACTGCAGGCCGACCCTGCCGGGGATGTGCCGGGGTGGCTGGCCAACCGGTTTGTGGTGGATGCGCCAGTGGTGACGTTGCGGACCCTGCGAGCGGTGGCCGAGCGCCAGCCCTAGAGGGTATTGAAAACCTGCACCGGCCTCATCGCCGGCAAGCCAGCTCCCACCTCGACCGCATTGGCCTCAAGCCATACGCAAACCCTGTGGGAGCTGGCTCCCACCTCGACCGCATTGGCCTCAAGCCATACGCAAACACTGTGGGAGCTGGCTTGCCGGCGATGGGCCGCAAAGCGGCCCCAACCCTGTCAGATCCCGCCACCCGCAAGCAATTGCGTCATCACCTCGGCCAGCGCCTTGACCATCACATCCGCCGTCGGCCGGTGGACGATGACGATTTCATAGCTGTCGACCTCAGGTAGCCCCTGCTCCGCACCGAGCACCCGATGCTCGCCGGTCGCCGCCCGTGGCGGCAGCAGGCTGATGCCCATGCCATCGGCGACCGCTGCCTGGATGCCGCTGAGGCTGGAACTGGTGAAGCTGATGCGCCAACGCCGGCCCATGCCTTCGATGGCGGTAATCATGTCGTCGCGGTACAGGCCGCGGGGCGGGAAGGTCACCAGCGGGATCGGGTCCAGTTCGAAGGCGGGCGTGCGCGCGCTGTCGATCCACTGCAGGCGCTCGGGCCAGCAGGCCACGCCTTCGCGGCTGTTGCGCCGCTGCTTGAGCAACACCAGGTCGAGCTCACCGTTGTCGTAGGCCTGGCTGAGGTCGCGGCACAGGCCGCTGGTCACTTCCAGCTTCACCTGCGGGTGCAGCCGGCTGAACGCCGACAGCGCATTGGTGGTACGCCCGCCCACGAAGTCCTCGGGCACGCCAAGGCGCACGGTCATGCCAACCATCGCCCCGGCCAAGGCTTCGAGCATCTGGTCGTTGAGGGCCAGCATGTGCCGGGCATAGCCGAGCAGGGTCTGCCCGGCGTCGGTCGGCAGCACGTCGCGATTGCCACGCACCAGCAGACGGTGGCCAACCATATCCTCCAGGCGGCGCACCTTCTGGCTGATGGTCGATTGGGTGGAGTGCAGGCGCGCAGCAGCCGTGGTGAAGCTGCCGCAATCGGCCACCACGACAATGGCACGCAGCAGGTCGAGGTCGAACAGGGCCCTATTCGATTTCACGCTGATGGACATCTTGGTATTCAACTTTTGAATGGCAAGACTAGCTTCTATCACGCCACCTGCCGCACCGCAACGCACACTGCTAGTCGCCGACTGCCACGCCTTCGCGCCGAGGGTCGGCACCACCCGACCAACCCTCGCCACTGCGCTGGATGATCTGCATGCCACTGGTCATGATCATCGGCGTCACCTCATGCCCCCAGGCTGCCAACTGCCGGATCAGTGCCGGGCTGGCCAAACCCGCCTCTACTTCGGTGCCGGCATTGCGGCTGCCGAAGTTGGGCAGGCCGGCGGCCTGCTGCGGGTCGAGCTGCCAATCCAGCAGGCCGATCAGCGCCTTGTTCACGTAGCCGATGATCTGCGAGCCGCCGGGCGAGCCCAGGCTGGCCACCAGCTCGCCGGAAGCTTGCGAGAACACCAGGGTCGGCGCCATGGCCGACAGCGGCCGCTTGCCCGGTTGCACCCGGTTGGCCACGGGCTTGCCTTGTTCCCGGGGGATGAACGAGAAGTCGGTCAGGTGGTTGTTGAGCAAGAAGCCCTTGACCATCAGGTGCGAGCCGAACGCTGCTTCCACCGAAGTGGTCATGGCCAGGGCCTGGCCGCGGTCATCCACCGCGCTGAGGTGCGAGGTGGAAATGCGCAGCGGCGAACGGTCAGGCGCCAGGGCCAGGTCGGCCCCCTGCGGCTGGCCCGGGCGGGCGCGTTTCATGCTGTACTCGCCGACCTGCGCGGCGCGGCTGGCCAGGTATGTGGAGTCGGTCAGGGCCTTGAGCGGCACCGGCACGTAATCGCTGTCGGCCAGGTACTGGGCGCGGTCGGCATAAGCCAGGCGCTCGGCCTCGGCAACCAGGTGCACGGCCAGCGGCGGGGCTTCCAGCCCGGCAACGGTCGAAGTGCGCAGCGGCCGCATGGCGGCAAGGTCGCGCTGTGGCGAAGCCCGCTGCAGTGCCTCCAAGATGCCCAGGGTCTGCAGCACCGTCACCCCGCCCGACGATGGCGGTGGCATGCCACAGATGCGCCAGGCCTTGTAAGGGCCACACAGCGGCTCGCGCACTTTGGCTCGGTACTGCTGCATATCCTGCAGCGACAGGTAGCCGGCATTGGCATGGCTGCGCACCTTGGCGACGATGGCTTCGGCGATCTCGCCGCTGTAGAACACCTCGGGGCCCTGCTCGGCAATCTGCTCGAAGGTTTGCGCAAGCTCGGGGTTGCGCAAGGTAGTCCCCACCGCCAGTGGCTTGCCCTGTTCATCCAGGAAGTAGCGGGCCATGGCGGGTGAACGGGCAATGAACGGGTCGCCCGCCACCAGGGTGTGAAGGCGTTCGGAAACCGCGAAACCGTTGCGTGCCAGCGCGATGGCAGGGGCAAACAGGTCGCGCCAGGGCAGCTTGCCGTGCTGCTCATGGGCCAGCTTCAGGGCACGCAGAACCCCTGGTACGCCCACCGAACGCCCGCCTATCTGCGCTGCCCTGAATGGCATCGGTGAACCATCGGCTTGCAGGAACAGGTTTTCCGTTACCGTCGCCGGGGCTGCCTCGCGGCCATCGAAGGCCTGCACGCGCTGGCCGTCCCAGTAGAGGATGAACGCCCCGCCGCCAATGCCACTGGATTGCGGTTCGACCAGGGTCAGCACCATCTGCATGGCGATGGCCGCGTCGATGGCGCTGCCACCGGCACGCAGCATCGCCCGCCCCGCTTCGCTGGCCAGCGGGTTGGCAGCTGCGGCCATGTGCCGGCTGGCATGCACCGGCTGCAGGCCAGTGCGGTAGCCAGAGGCCAGTTCCGGTGGCGCGGGCAGCACCTGGTCGGCACAGGCCCAGCCACTGGCAGCTACCAGGCACAAGGCGCCCATCAGAGGGGTGGAGAATTTCATCGTTGTGCTTCCTGCCATTACCTATTCAGCACGGCACTGTCTTTCATGCGCAAACTTAACTTCAAGCCCTGGCGTGTTTTTTCTAGGATGCGGGCAGGTCATCGAGGAGCCTGCCCCATGCGTTCACTACTTGCTGCGATGCTGTTCGCCCTGTGCACCAGCTTTGCCGCCCACGCCGAGAGCACTGCCATGGACAACCGCCTGCACAACGCTGCCCGTCACGATGATGTGCGCACCCTGCAACAACTGCTGGCACAAGGTGCGCAGCTGGAGAGCCGTGACGAGCAAGGGCGCACTGCCCTGCTGGTGGCCACCCACGGCAACCACATTGCGGCCGCGAAAGCGCTGATCGAGGCCGGTGCCAATGTGAATGCCAAGGACAACATCGACGACAGCCCGTACCTGTATGCCGGGGCTCGTGGCCTGAACGACATCCTGAGGCTGACCTTGAGCCACGGTGCCGACCTCAAGAGCACCAACCGGTATGGAGGCACTGCGCTGATACCCGCCGCCGAACGCGGGCATGTCGAGACCGTGCAGTTGCTGATCGATGCCGGGGTGGACGTGAACCATCTCAACCGCCTGCACTGGACTGCGCTGCTGGAGGCGGTGATCCTCGGTGACGGCGGGCCGCGGCATGTGGAGATCGTGCGCCGGCTACTGGCGGCCGGGGCGGATCGGCAGATTGCCGACAAAGATGGGGTGACCGCGCTGGAGCATGCGCGGCAGCGGGGGTATCGGGAGATGGAGGCGTTACTGGCCCGCTAGGCAAGGTTGCATGGCACGGGCTTCGCCCGTGATCGCCGGCAAGCCAGCTCCCACCAGGACCGCATCGACTCCAAGCCATACGCGGTCCCTGTGGGAGCTGGCTTGCCGGCGATGAGGCCAGGACAAGCAGCACAGGACCTCAGGCTACTTCTTCGAACGGCAGCCCTACATAGTTCTCGGCAATGTTCACCAGCCCCGCCGGCGAGGTCAGGAAGTACTCGCGGTCGGCTTCCTGCATCTTCTGGTCCCAGGCGTCCTTGTGGCTGCCGAAGTCATGCAGGAGCTGGGTCATGAACCAGCTGAAGCGCTCGCCTTTCCACACCCGGCGCAGGGCCAGCGGAGAATACTGCTGCAACAGGTCGGTGCGCCCTTCGCGGTACACCTTGACCAGGATCCGGTACAGGTAGTTGACATCCGATGCCGCCAGGTTCAGGCCCTTGGCGCCGGTCGGCGGGACGATATGCGCAGCATCCCCGACCAGGAACAGGTGGCCATACTGCATCGGCTCGACCACCAGGCTGCGCAGCGGCGCGATGCTCTTCTCCAGGGCCGGGCCGGTGACAAGGCGCGCAGCCACATCTTCGGGCAAGCGTGCCTTCAGCTCCTCCCAGAAGCGCTCGTCGGGCCACGCCTCCACCTGCTCGTCCAGCGGCACCTGCAGGTAGTAGCGGCTACGGGTGTGCGAACGCTGGCTGCACAGCACGAAACCGCGTTCGTGGTGGGCGTAGATCAGTTCGTGGTTGACCGGTGGCGTGTCTGACAGCATGCCCAGCCAGCCAAACGGGTAGACCCGCTCGTACTGCTTGAGGATGCCCTCGGGGATGCTCTGACGCGAGACACCGTGGAAGCCGTCACAGCCGGCAATGTAGTCGCAGTCCACGCGGTGCATCTGGCCGTCTTTTTCGTAGGTCAGGTAGGGCCGTTCGCCCTTGAGTTCGTGCGGCTGGACATTGCCTGCCGAATAGATGATCGGCGCACCGCTGGCTTCACGTGCCTGCATCAGGTCACGGGTGACTTCGGTCTGGCCGTATACCATCACCGTCTTGCCACCGGTCAGGGCCTTGAGGTCCAGGCGTTGGCGGCGCCCGCCGACCAGCAGTTCGACACCCTCGTGTACCAGGCCTTCACGGTCCATGCGCTCGGCCACACCGGCTTCACGCAGCAGGTCGACCGTGCCTTGCTCCAGCACCCCGGCACGGATGCGGCCAAGCACGTATTCGGGCGTCTGGCGTTCGACGATGACGGTATCGATACCGGCCTTGTGCAGCAGTTGGCCCAGCAGCAGGCCAGACGGACCTGCACCAATAATTGCGACCTGAGTTTTCATTGTTGTTGTCTCTGTGCGGACGATGCCGGCCCTGGACTGGCAGTGGGGCGGCATCTGCTGTTAGGGTTTGCCCTTGCATTTTTACTGGCAAAAACAGCCATTGAAGTGTGATATCCCATGCATAACCTGCACTTTTACAAAAAACGTTCGATTAACGGACAGGCCTGCACGCATGAAATCCACCCTCCCCGGTGTCCCCTTGTTCAAGTTGTACGGCGAAAACCAGGCCTGGCCCGGCACCGACCTGCTGCACTGCGAGTCGATCCCGGCGCGTAGCCGTTTGCATCACTGGGAAATCAAACCGCACCAGCACGCCGAGCTGTTCCAGTTGCTGTATGTGCAACGCGGCCGGGCCGAAGTGGAGATCGAGGGGGTGCGCAGCGCCATCAGCGAAGCGGCAATCCAGGTGGTACCGCCGATGACCGTGCACGGGTTTCGCTTCAGCGCCGATATCCAGGGGCATGTGCTGACCTTTGGCACGGCACTGGTGGCCAACCTGGAGCAGCGCCTGGGCGCGCCGCTGGCGGTACTGGCGAAGGCGGCGTGTTACCCGCTGGGCCGGGACCGGGTGCATCTGCGCAGCCTGATCGACACCCTGCAGCAGGAGTACCAGGGCAACGCCCCGGCGCGGGCGGCCTTGCTCGAAGCACTGGTGACGGCGCTGATGGTGTGGATCAGCCGCCGCCAGCAGCTGGTGCAGGCACCGCGCAACCGCGATGAACGTGACCGCCACTTGCTGGGGCAGTACCTGCGCCTGGTCGAGGCGCATTACCGTGAGCACCTGTCGGTGGAGGATTTTGCCGCGCGGTTGAATATTCCGAGTCTGCAGTTGAACCAGCTGTGCCGGGCACTGAGTGGGCAGACCGCGCTGCAGGTGGTGCACCAGCGGTTGCTGCTGGAGGCTCGGCGCAACCTGATCTATACGCGGATGAGCATCGGGCAGTTGTCGGATAGCCTGGGGTTTACCGACCCGACGTATTTTGCCCGGTGGTTCAAGCGGTTGACTGGGCAGACGCCGAATGGGTATCGCAGGTCGGGGTTGTCTGAGTAAATTTTTCGCCTGTGCAGGCCTCTTCGCGGGCTTGCCCGCTCCCACAGGTATTGCATTGACCTAGAGGGCACCGCTGTCCCTGTGGGAGCGGGCAAGCCCGCGAAGAGGCCGGTACAGGCAACACACATTCCGCGCCCCTGCTTGACGTATACGTCAACCTGCCCTCAGGATACCCGCATACCCCACGCCGAGCCCCAGCATGAGCACCCAGACCTACAGCATTTCCGACCTGTCCCGCGAACTGGACATCACCACCCGCGCCATCCGCTTCTATGAGGAACAGGGCCTGCTGAGCCCCGAGCGCCGTGGCCTGGAGCGTATCTATTCGGCGCGTGACAAAGTCAGTTTGAAACTCATCCTGCGCGGCAAGCGCATCGGCTTTTCGCTGGCCGAATGCCGCGAGCTGATCGAACTGTACGACCCCTCCAGCGGCAACCTAAAGCAGCTCAACAGCATGCTGGCGAAAATCGCCGAGCGCCGCGCCCAGCTGGAACAGCAGATGCTCGACATCCACCAGATGCAGCTGGAGCTGGACACCGCCCAGGAGCGCTGCGAACAAGCCCTGGCCACCACCCTGAACAACAAAGACAACCGCTGAACGCCACAGGAAACCCGCCATGTCCTTGCCCAAACACGTCCGCCTGGTCGAAGTAGGCCCCCGCGACGGCCTGCAGAACGAAGCCCAGCCCATCAGCGTCGCCGACAAGGTGCGCCTGGTGGACGACCTCACCGAAGCGGGCCTGGCCTATATCGAAGTGGGCAGTTTCGTCTCGCCCAAGTGGGTGCCGCAGATGGCCGGCTCCGCCGAAGTGTTCGCCGGCATCCACCAGCGCCCGGGTGTCACCTATGCGGCGCTTGCCCCCAACCTGCGCGGTTTCGAGGACGCCCTGGCCGCCGGCGTGAAGGAAGTGGCGGTGTTCGCCGCCGCCTCCGAAGCCTTCTCGCAACGCAACATCAATTGCTCGATCAGCGACAGCCTCAAGCGCTTCGAGCCGATCATGGAAGCCGCGCGCAACCACGGTGTGCGCGTGCGCGGCTATGTGTCGTGCGTGCTCGGCTGCCCCTATGAAGGCAAGGTCAGCGCCGAGCAGGTCGCCCCGGTGGCCCGTGCCCTGCACGACATGGGCTGCTACGAGGTATCGCTGGGTGACACCATCGGCACCGGTACCGCCGGCGAGACCCGGCGCCTGTTCGAGGTGGTCGCGGCACAGGTACCGCGCGAGCAACTGGCCGGGCACTTCCACGATACCTATGGCCAGGCCCTGGCCAACGTGTATGCCAGCCTGCTCGAAGGCATCAGCGTGTTCGACAGCTCGGTGGCCGGGCTGGGCGGCTGCCCCTATGCCAAAGGCGCTACCGGCAATATCGCCAGTGAAGACGTGGTGTACCTGCTGCAGGGGCTGGGCATTGAAACCGGCATCGACCTGGACCTGCTGATCGCCGCCGGCCGCCGCATCAGCAGCGTGCTGGGCCGCGACAACGGGTCGCGGGTAGCACGGGCGCGCAGCGCGCAATAAGTCATACGGGTGTCACATTGGTGTGGGTGAAGTGTTACCGCCCCCACGTTTTGCAGCAAAAAATCGGGTAACAGGGAAACAAATCGGCAGAATTTCAGGCCAGTCGATTTCGACTGAAATCGCCAAGTGATTGATTTTAAAGGGTTTGCAAAAGTTGGCACGCACCCTGCTATATCTCTGGTACAACAACAAAAAAAATGTGACACCCAATAAAAACAACAGGTAACGGCTCTGACATAACAAGAACAACACGGCAGAGGCGTAGCAAGCAGATTTTTTTGGAGTCGACACGCTTTTCAGGGGTACGCCCCGCGGTCTGGCACAGAACAATAAAACTAACTCCAGGTAGCGGCAGCCAGGTTCGGATCAGCAATGATGAAAGCAGGTCAGCGCTCAAAAAAATACGTTTGCTCTTGACCCCGCATGGGGGTCGCCCGCAACACCAGGACAGGCTGACAAAAACAACAACAGGCCGGTCCCAATAATAAAAAAGAGCAGGCAACAACGCTTTGAGGGGAGCTTCGGCTCCCCTCAGTGCTTCCTGCCCTCTTCCTCCTCCTGCTTTCCCTCATCCTGCCCTTCGAGCTTGTCCACCAGCAACGGCATCGTGCCCAGCACCAGCAGGGCCAGTATCGTGCTGATCAACGCCGTGGCTTCGCGGCCCATGCCGGCTGCCGTACCGATGGCGGCGGTCATCCACAACCCGGCAGCAGTGGTCAGGCCCTTCACATGGCTGGCGTCCTGGCCGTTGCCCTTGAGAATGGTGCCCGCACCCAGAAAACCGATACCGGCGACAATGCCCTGGATCACCCGGCTCAGCGCTTGCTCGTCGGCCCCGGCCATGCTCGGTGTCAGCACGAACAGCGCGGCGCCCAGCGAAACCAGCATATGCGTACGCACCCCGGCGGCCTTGCCCTTGTGCTCGCGCTCGAAGCCCAGCACAGCGCCAAGCAGGGCTGCCATCAGCAGGCGTACGAGGATTTGCGTGACCTCGCGCTCGTCGGTGATATCGGCGAATTCGGCCTGGATTGCTTGCCAGATGAGGTCCATTGCTTTCTTCCCATGTGGAGCATTGTGTTGTCAGGCCCGGCCCGTTCGCGGGCACGCCCGCTCCCACAGGGATCTGAGAAACACCTGTGGGAGCGGGCGTGCCCGCGAAGAGGCCAGGCCTGCCATCTGCAAGGGTTGACCCCCGAACAAATGACAAAGTGCCGTTCAGCCTGCTGATGCAGCAACCTTCCCCTCAGCACGGTCCACCCTGTAACCACCCCCAGGAGGACTACTCCATGCCCATTGAAATCGACGAAACCACCCGCCGCTGCACCCTGATCGCCGAAGACCTGCGCATCGAGGGTGATGGCCCGTCCATCGAAATCGTCACCGACGAACAGCTGCGCATGTCCGTGGCCCTGCTCGCCGGCCAGCGTGTGCCCATCACCGAAGCCGAGGCCGATGCACTGACCGTGGCGGGTGCGGTGGATAGCCGCAGGCATCTGAAGGCCAGCACGCCAGGCTCGGTAATCTGAGGCCTGGCGGGGCCTGCCGGGAAATCTGATACGGTTTTTATCGCAAAATCTGAGCCTGTGCTGATAACAGTCTCAGGGCCATAGTGCTCATGCCTGATCGAGGCCTGATGAGCACCGAGCCATGAACGATAGAATCCCTTTCACAGAGATCGCCACCGCCCCAGCCAGCCCCCAGCCACGCCGCGCCGACAATGGCATCCATACCCGCAGCTTCACCGGGCTGTACCGCAACCTGCGCATCGGCTTCGCCGGCGCCCTGTTCGTGCTGTTCTTCGGCACCGCCTGGCTGAACTGGAACGGCCGCCAGGCCGTGCTGTGGGACCTGAGCAACAGCAAATTCCACATCTTCGGCGCCACCTTCTGGCCGCAGGACTTCATCCTGCTGTCGGCGCTGCTGATCATCTGCGCCTTCGGCCTGTTCGCCATCACCGTGTATGCCGGCCGCGTGTGGTGCGGCTACAGCTGCCCGCAAAGCACCTGGACCTGGCTGTTCATGTGGTGCGAAAAGGTCACCGAGGGCGACCGCAACCAGCGCATCAAGCTGGCCGCCGCGCCCTGGAGCCTGAACAAACTGGCCCGGCGCATGCTGAAGCACAGCCTGTGGCTGGCCATTGGCGTGCTCACCGGGCTGACCTTCGTCGGCTACTTCACCCCGATCCGCCCACTGGCCGCGGAACTGTTCACCTTGCAACTGGGCGGCGTGGCGCTGTTCTGGGTGCTGTTCTTTACCGCCGCCACCTACATCAATGCCGGCCTGCTGCGCGAAGCGGTGTGCCTGCACATGTGCCCCTATGCACGCTTCCAGAGCGTGATGTTCGACAAGGACACCCTGGCGGTCGCCTATGACCCGCGTCGCGGCGAAGCCCGTGGCCCGCGCAAGAAAGGCAGTGACCTCCGCGCCCAGGGCCTGGGCGACTGCATCGACTGCACCTTGTGCATGCAGGTGTGCCCCACCGGCATCGATATCCGCGACGGCCTGCAAATGGCGTGCATCGGTTGTGCGGCGTGCATCGATGCCTGTGACGGGGTAATGGACAAGATGGGCTACGCCCGTGGCCTGATCGGCTACAAGTCCGAACGCAGCCTGCAAGGTGGCACCACCCATTGGCTGCGACCGCGCCTGCTGGGCTACGCCGCCGCGCTTGGGGTGATGATCGCGGCACTGGTGGTGGCCTTGCAGCTGCGCCCGATGGTGTCGCTGGACGTGATCAAGGACCGCGGCCTGTTCCGCGAGAATGCCCAGGGCCAGATCGAGAACATCTACCTGCTCAAGGTCATCAACAAGACCGAAAGCACCCGGCACTATGAGCTGCGCCTGCTGGACGCCGACGGCTTCAGCCTGCAGGGCAAGACCTCCTTCGTGATCCCGGCCGGTGAAATGAGTGAACTGCCGGTGTCGGTGGCGATGCTCGCCGAGCGCCCGGCCAGCAGCTCGCAGACGCTGAGCTTCGAAATCAGCGAGCGCGACGACCCCGCCATCCGCAGCGTGGCCCACAGCCGCTTCGTCGCGCCGATGAACCGTTGATCCCTTACACTGAGTCCAGCTTGCCTGCCAGGCTTCGACAGAAGGCCAGAATGAAACGCTACGAACGCTTTGCCGACGACATCGCCGAACTGATCCGCTCCGGGGTGCTGGGCCCCGGCCAGCGCGTACCCTCGGTGCGCTATGCCAGCCAGACCCACGGGGTCAGCCCGTCCACCGTGTTCCAGGCCTACTACCTGCTGGAGCGGCGCGGGCTGATCCGTGCCCGGCCGCGCTCGGGCTATTTCGTCAACGCCCACGCCCCGCGCCAGTTCAGCGAGCCGCAGGCATTGCAGCCGGTAAGCGAATCCACCGACGTAGACGTCAGCGCGCTGGTGTTCTCGATCCTCGACTCGATCAAGGACCCCAACACCGTGCCGTTCGGCTCGGCCTTCCCCAGCCCCGAGCTGTTTCCGCTGCAACGCCTGTCGCGCTCGCTGGCCAGCGCCAGCCGCAGCATGGACCCGCGCATGGTGGTGACCGACCTGTCACCCGGCAACCCGCAGCTGCGCCGGCAGATTGCCCTGCGCTACATGGTTGGCGGGCTGATGCTGCCGATGGAGGAGCTGCTGATCACCAACGGCGCGCTGGAAGCCCTGAACCTGTGCCTGCAGGCCGTCACCCAGCCCGGTGACCTGGTGGCCATCGAAGCCCCCGCGTTCTATGCCTGCCTGCAGGTACTGGAGCGTCTCAAGCTAAAGGCCGTGGAAATTCCTGTGCACCCGCGCGAAGGCATGGACCTGGGCGTGCTGGCGCAAACGCTGGAGAAACACCCGGTCAAGGCCGTGTGGTGCATGACCAACTTCCAGAACCCGGTGGGCGCCAGCATGCCGGAGGCGAAAAAGCAGGCACTGGTGGAGCTGCTGGCGCGTCATCAGGTGCCATTGATCGAAGACGACGTGTACGCCGAACTGTACTACGCGCAACAGGCACCCAAACCGGCCAAGGCGTTCGACACCCAGGGGCTGGTGATGCACTGCGGCTCGTTCGCCAAGAGCCTGGCGCCTGGCTACCGCATCGGCTGGGTGGCAGCCGGGCGCTTTGCACAGAAGATCGAGCGGCTCAAGCTGATGACCTCGCTGTGCGCCTCGATGCCGGCCCAGGCGGCCATCGCCGACTACCTGCAGCACGGCGGCTACGACCGCCACCTGCGCAAGCTGCGCTATGCCCTGGAAGGCCAGCAGGCCAACATGCTGGCGGCCATCGCCCGGCACTTTCCGGCGCAGACGCGGGTCAGCCAACCGTCCGGCGGCTACTTCCTGTGGCTGGAGCTGCCCGAACAGATGGACGCCCTCAAGCTGTTCCACATGGCCTTGGCCCAAGGCATCAGCATCGCCCCCGGCCCGATCTTCTCGCCCACCCGGCGCTTCGGCAACTGCATCCGCCTGAACTACGGCAGCCCCTGGCATGAGGATGCCGAACGGGCCATGGAAACCCTGGGGCGGATCATCCGCTCGTTCTGATGACTGGCGCCCCGGCAGGCGGCTATAGTTGCTTGATCCGCTCACCGGTCCCTCGCCATGCAAGCAGACTCGCTCCCGTCATTGGCACAACTGCAAGCGCGTGTCGCAGAACTGGAAGCTCGCCTGGCAGAGCGCGACGACACTGCACAGGCCCACATCCAGCTACTGGGCGAACTGCTCGACAACAGCCGGGCCAACGTGTTTGCCGCCGACAGCGAGATGCGCCTGGTCGCGATCAACCGCACGGCCCGGGAAACCTTCGAGCATTACCGGGGCTTCGTGCCGCAGATCGGCGATTACGTGCCACAAATTCTGCTCAACCACCCTGACATCATGGGCCGCCTGGCACCGGTGTGGCCACGCGTGCTGGCCGGCGAAGCCTTCATCGACACTATCTCACTCGGCCCCTCCGATGCCCCCCGCCATTACGAAATCCGCTATCACCCATTGCTCGATGCACAACAGCAAGTCCAGGGCGGGTACCTGTTCGCCTATGACATCACCGAGCGCATGGCCGAGCAGGAACGCCTGCGCCAGGCCGAAGAGGCCCTGCGCCAGTCGCAGAAAATGGAGGCGGTCGGCCAGTTGACCGGCGGCATCGCCCACGACTTCAACAACTTGCTGGGTAGCCTGCTTGGCGCGCTGGAGCTTGCAGAGCAGCGCCTGGGCGAGCAACGCCTTGCCGACACCGCCCGCATGCTCGGGCTCGGCCGCAGCAACGCAATGCGCGCCGCAGCCCTGGTGCAGCGGTTGCTGGCCTTTTCGCGCCAACAGACGCTGATGCCACAAGCGGTGGATGTGCACCGCCTGGTCGCCGACATGCATGACCTGATCCGCAGCTCGACCGGCCCGCACATTGACTTCCAGGACCGCACGCTGGCCGCGCAATGGTCGATCCGCATCGATCCGCAGCAGCTGGAGAACGCTCTGCTCAACCTGTGCATCAATGCCCGTGACGCCATGCCGCTGGGCGGCACCTTGCGCATCGGTTGTGAAAACGCCGATCTCGCAGCGGCCGAGGCCAAGCGCCTGGACCTGCCGACGGGGCACTATCTGCACATTCGTGTCGAGGACACCGGCGTGGGCATGCCCAGTGAGGTGCTGCAACACGCTTTCGAGCCCTTCTTCACCACCAAGCCGCTGGGCCAGGGCACTGGCTTGGGATTGTCCATGGCCTATGGTTTTGTTCGCCAGTCCGGGGGGCAGTTGCTGATCGACAGCGTCACCGGGCAAGGCACTTGCGTTCACCTGTACCTGCCCCGTGACCAGAGCGCTTGCGCAACCGGCCACGGCGAGCCAGCCACATCCGCCACCGCGACGTTGCAGCCGCGGATGCACCGGATCATGCTGGTGGCGGACCAACCGGCCCTGCGCCTGGTACTGGTCGAAGTGCTGACGGAACTGGGCTATCAGGTGCAGGCTTTCGAGAGTGGCCACCGGGCTCTGGAATCGTTGCAGAAAGGGCCGCCACCGGACCTGCTGATCACCGATGTCGGCCTGCCTGGGCGACTCGACGGTTACCAGCTTGCAGAGGCCTGCCAGGACCTTGTGGCGGATGCCCCGGTATTGCTGATTACCGGCTACGAAACTGCCGAAACGGTGCACTGTGCCCGGCCCGGCAGGCGCACCGAACTGCTGCACAAACCCCTCGACCTGAACACCCTCGGCGAACGGATCGAGCGCCTATTGGGCATTGCGTCACACCCGCGTTGACTGGCTATTCGCCTGTTGCCGAACACGCTAAAGTCTGGGCTTCATCCACTGTCGGACGTCGGCATGCCCTCCCGCGACCTGCTTTCACTGCGCCAACAAGTCGAAGCCCTGCAGCAACAGAACGCGCTGCTGGAAGCCCGCCTGGCAAGCCATCAGCAACACGATCAGGACTTCTACCGCTCGCTCTTCGACACCATGGACGAAGGCTTCTGCATCATCGAGTTCTTCGACGGCCCGCACGGCCCACTGAGCGACTATGTGCATGTGCTGGCCAATGCGGCCTATGCCAAGCATGCCGGCATCCCCAACGTGGTCGGGCAGAAACTGCGCGAGATGGTGCCCGATGAGGCCGACGATTGGGTCGCCCGTTATGGCGCGGTGCTGCGCACGGGCGAGCCGCTGCATTTCGAGCAGGAACTGGTCGCCACCGGCCATGTGTTGTCGGTGACCACCTTCCGCGTAGAGCCTGCCGAAAAGCGCCAGGTGGCGGTACTGTTCAAGGACGTCACTGCACGCCGACGGGCAGAGCAGGCCCTGCAGCGCCTGAACGAGGAACTGGAACAACGGGTGAATGCGGCACTGGCAGAACAGGCCAAGGCCGAGGAAGCCCTGCGCCAGGCACAGAAGATGGAAGCGGTCGGCCAGCTCAGTGGCGGCATCGCCCACGACTTCAACAACCTGCTGGGCGGCATCCTCAGTGCCCAGGAGCTGATGCGCCAGCGCCTGGAGCAATCCCGTTTCGACGCCCTGGAGCCATTGCTGAAGCTGTCCAACGGCTCGGCGCAGCGGGCCTCTTCGCTGGTACACCGGCTGCTGGCATTTTCCCGTCAGCAGACCCTGCAGCCCTGCTCCACGCAGGTAGCCACGCTGGTGGGCGGCATGGAAGAGCTGCTGCGCCGCACCATCGGCCCCTCCATCACCCTGACCAGCCAATTCCCCTGCCAGCTGTGGCCGACCTTCATCGACCCGCCGCAACTGGAAAGCGCCCTGCTCAACGTGTGCATCAATGCCCGCGATGCCATGCCTGCCGGCGGCGTGATCGATATCCTCGGTGACAACCTCCTGCTCGACGACCAGCAAGCCCGTGCACTGGAACTGCCAGCTGGCGAATACGTACGGCTGAGCATCAGCGACAACGGCAAGGGCATGTCGGCGGAGGTGGCCGAGCGCGCCGTCGACCCGTTCTTCACCACCAAGCCCATGGGCCAGGGCACTGGGCTGGGCTTGTCGATGACCTATGGTTTCGTGCGCCAGTCGGGCGGGCAGCTACGGGTGTTGTCGACACTGGGCGAAGGCACCCGCATCGAGCTGCTGCTTCCCCGCCACCACCAGCACCCCGAAGCCCCGGCACCCAGGCCACCGCGCACACTGCTGGAAAAAAGCAGCAGCGCCACGCAGCGTATCCTGCTGGTTGAAGACCAGGCCGCCTTGCGCGTGGTCGTCTGCGAGGTGCTGGAAGAACTGGGTTATCGGGTCGATGCATTCGAGAACGGCCCAGCCGCCCTCGCCCACCTGCAAGCTGGCGAGCGGCCAGACCTGCTGTTGAGCGATATCGGCCTGCCCGGCGGCCTGAATGGCCGCCAGTTGGCTGAACGTTGCCGCGAGCGCCACCCCGACCTCAAGGTACTGTTCATCACCGGCTACGACGAAAGCGCGGCGCTCAGTGACGGCCAGTTGTTGCAAGGCACTCAGGTGCTGACCAAGCCGTTCGAGCTGGCAGTGCTGGCCGAACGGGTACGCACGCTGTTGGAGGATTGACCGGCGCGTTCAGCGCCCGCCGCCCAGGTCGATGAAGCTGCCGGTGGAGTACGAGGCTTTGTCCGAGAGCAGCCAGAGGATGGCCTCGGCCACTTCCTCCGGGCGCCCGCCGCGGCCCATGGGCAAGCCGGGCTCGAGCTTGCTGACCCGGTCGGGGTCGCCCGACAGCGCGTGGAACCCGGTATGGATGTAGCCTGGCCGCACACCATTTACCCGCACGCCCTCGCCTGCCACTTCCTTTGCCAGGCCAATGGTGAAGGTGTCGAGGGCGCCCTTGGAAGCGGCATAGTCCACGTATTCGTTGGGCGAGCCCAGGCGGGCGGCCACCGACGACACGTTGACGATGGCCCCGCCCGGCCCGCCGTGCCGGCGTGCCATGCGCTTCAGTGCGTGCTTGGCGCAGAGCATGGGGCCGACGACGTTGGTCTTCATGACCTTGAGCAGGCGGAACTCGGACATGTCCTCGACCCGGCTTTGCTGGCCAATGGTGCCTGCGTTGTTGACCAGCGCGGTGACCGGGCCGAGTTCTTCGTCAACGCGCTGGAACAGCTGGATGACCTCATCCTCGACACTGGCGTCGGCGCGCACGGTGATGGCCTTGGCGCCCAGGGCTCGGACCTGGCCGAGGATGTCCTCGGCGGCCTGGTCGTCGGCGTGGTAGTTGATGCAGATGCGGTAGCCCTGACGGGCGGCCAGCAGCGCCGTGGCGGCGCCGATGCCGCGGCTGGCACCGGTGATGACTATGACTTGCTCCATGGGTCTGCCAATCGTTTGGAAAGGGAGCATCGACAATAGGGGAAAAGGCAGCGCGTGGGAATGACCTTTCCTTCTGCTACTGCGTGGGTTTGCCTTGCCCGGGAAACAACGTCTCGAACCGCGGCGTCGCCCGCGCAACGAACCCCAGCCCCTGGTGCATGATGAAGTAGGCAGCGATTTCATTCCGCTCGGCGAAGGCATAGCCTTCCTCCGGGCCCAGCACCATCAACAGTGTGTCCAGGGCATCGGCACGCAACACCGAAGGGTCGACCACCGACACTGCCGCCAGCGCGTGCTTGACCGGCCTGCCGACACGGGGATCGAAGGTGTGCGAATAACGCTGGCCACCTTCCTCGAAATAGTTGCGGTAATCGCCGGCGGTGGCAACGCCGTAGCCATCCAGGGCGATGGCGCGCTCCACTTGCTGTTCGCCCCCACCACTCGGTACCTCGAGGGCGATGCGCCAGGGCGAGCCATCCGGTTTGCGGCCAACCCCCTTCAGTTCGCCGGTGATCTCGACCAGATAGGCCTGGATACC
The DNA here is from genome assembly GCF_046764235.1 of Pseudomonas sp. s4. Taxonomy (NCBI): domain Bacteria; kingdom Pseudomonadati; phylum Pseudomonadota; class Gammaproteobacteria; order Pseudomonadales; family Pseudomonadaceae; genus Pseudomonas; species Pseudomonas sp. s4. The sequence goes on from NZ_CP177209.1 coordinate 3,549,030, forward strand.
CAGGGCCGCAAGCCTGTCACCCACCCGATCCACTGCATAACCGGCGAGCATGCTGTCGAAATCCAGCTGCGCCGCCACATCCTTGCACAGCTTTTCTCCATCCAGGTGCAAGTGCTGCAGGCCTACCCGTGCCTGCTCCCGCGCCAGCGTGCTGGCATCCGGCACCTGTCTGCCGCGTGACTGTGGGCCGAAGCCCCAGAGGTTCATCAAGGGCAAAACCGTCAGGTCGAAAGCCCCGCCACTCTGGCGGAACAGAGAAACACCGTACGCCAGCAATTGCTGCATCTCTTGCGGCACTGCCTGACAGGCGCCGGCCGGCAGGTTGTTGAAGCGGGAAACCACGGAATCGCCGCGCCAGTTGGAGAACTGCTTGTCGAGGGCCTGGAGAACAAGCTCGACTTCGGCCTTTACCTGCCGCGAATCGGGCGTCTGTGCAGTGGGTACGTACTGGATCGAATACGTACTCCCCATGGTCGGCCCGCCAAAGCGTTCAATCCTGTCGCCGCAGCCATACAGCAACGTCACCAGCATCACCAGCAGGCTTGCGCGCATCATTGGACACCTCGCAGACTCTGGCCGCCCGTTCGCGGCGCAGGCTATTTCACCAGAGTTGCGAGATGGCAATTGGCCTACCGTTCATCAGCAAACCTGGTCAAAAACCGAACAAACTCCTCTTCGAACACTCTGATCTGCGCGGGTGATCATTCATCCCCCTCCCTTTCCGCTTAACGTCCCGGAAGCAATAAAACAACCATGTGCATAAGCGCACAGGGGCGTTCTTTGCCCAAAAATTGGAGGACATTACATGTCTAGCCATTCGTTGCAGAGCGTCGAACGCCTGCAGAGCCGCATCCGCGCCCAGCGTCAGCCGCAACAGAAACCTTTCTGGCGCCGTCTGCTGGCCATCGCCTCATCCTCTCAGCGTAGTTGGCACGGAGGGATCGAGCTCAGGGGATACAAGGAACTATCCAACGCCACGACGGTTGCCCCGGTCGTGGTCGGTAAAATCCAGCTGGCGATTCCGCTCGGGCGGGGTCGGCGGTTTGTCCAGCCTTGCGTGCAGCCGGGGCAGCATGTGCGCAAGGGCGAAGTGATCGGTATTGGCGACAACACCACCGCTTGGGTGCATGCCAGTACCTCCGGCATCGTGGACCGGATCGATCACGTCTTCGCGGCCGACTCGGCCGAACCAGTCATGGCCGTCATCCTGAACGCAGATGGCCTGGACGAGTGGCTCGAACGCCCGGCACCGGGCCTGCCGCAAACGCCAGAGGCGCTGGTCGAGCACGCATTGCAGATGGGCATAGTCGGCCTTGGTGGTGCGGGTTTCCCCACGGCCCTCAAGCTGGCCGGCGCACAGCAGCCCGACCTGCTGCTGATCAACGGTGCCGAATGCGAGCCCTTCCTTACCTGCGATGACCGCCTCATGCGTGAAAATGCCGAAGCGTTGATCGAGGCCGCCGACTATGTCGCCGCGCTGCTGGGAATAACGGCAACCCGTTTCGGCATCGAAACCAACAAACCGGAGGCGATGGCCACGTTACGTGCCGCCGCACGCCAGGCGCGCACCCGGGTCGAGATTTGTCCACTTCCGGAGCGTTACCCAGCAGGTGGGCAGCCGTTGATGATCAAGAGCCTCAGTGGCCGCAACCTGGCCCCGGGGAGCCGCCCCGCCGATATCGGCGTCCTCGCCCTGAATGTCGCAACGCTCTACGCGCTGGGCCGGGCCGTCTTCCAGGACGAACCACTGACCAGCCGCGTGCTGACACTGACCGGTGACTGCGAGCGCCCCGGCAATGTGCGGGTGCCGGTGGGTTACCCGGTCAGCGAACTGCGCGCGATTGCTGGCGCGTCCCCCACAGGGCAGTTGACCCAGGTCGGAGGCCCGATGATGGGGCAGCCGCTACCGGACGCCAACGCCTTCGTCAGCAAGACCAGCAGTTGCCTGATTTTCGGCGCCGAGCGCTACCTGCCGGCTGCTCGCCCCGCCAGCAGTTGCATTCGCTGCACGCGCTGTGTGGATGTCTGCCCGATGTCGCTGCGGCCGCTGGACCTCTACGCTGCCGCCGAGCGCCTGGACAAGGCCAGCCTGCAGGAACTGCGCCTGGACGCCTGCATCGAATGCGGCAGCTGCAGCAGCATCTGCCCAAGCAATATCCCGCTGCGCGAACGCTTCCGCCAAAGCAAGACGGAGGTCCGCGCATGAGCCTGATACGCCACCCCATCCCGCAACGGCTGCGCACGGTGATGCTGCTGGTCGTCCTGTGCCTGCTGCCGGGCACCGCCCTGTATGCCTGGCAATTCGGCGTCGTGGTCTGGTTGCAGGTGTTCTGGTGCGTGCTGTTTGCCCTGGGCTTCGAAGCCGCCCTGCTGCGCCTGCGCGGGCATGACGTACGCAAGGGTTTGAGCGACCTCAGCTGGCTGGTGCTGGGCCTGATACTGGCTCGGGCATTGCCGCTGATGGTGCCGTTGTGGATGATCGCCCTGGCCAGTTTTGCTGCTCTGGCACTGTGCAAGCACGCCAGTGGAGGCCTTGGTCGCAACCGCCTCAACCCTGCCATGGTTGGCCTGGGGGTGGTTGCCATCTGCTTCTATCAGCAGTTGTACCCCGCGCCATCGAACCATGCCCCCTGGACCGCAACCCTGGACGCCAAGGCGGTTCTGCTGCAACAGCTACAGTTGGTGCCACGCCTGGAGCTCGATGCGTTCGCCGGCGCCACTCAACTGGCGCAGAACGAGTTCACCCATATCACCCACAATCTTTCGGGGTTCGGCTACATTGCCGGCGGTTTGCTGCTGGCTTCGCTGCGGGTGATCCGTATCGAGATTCCGCTGGCGATGATCGCGAGCACAGTATTGCTGTGCATGGCTGCCGGCCACAGCCTGCAGGAAGCCGTTTACAACCTCAGCCTCGGCGGCTATCTCTTCACCGCCTTCTTCATCGCCACCGATCCGGTCACCAGCCCCGATACCCGCGCCGGTCGCATCCTCTTCGGCGTGACCGTCGGCACGCTGACCGAGCTGATTCGCGAGTTCGGGCTTTACGCCGATGGCCTCTGCTTCGCCGTGCTGGCCGGCAACCTGCTGGTGCCGCAAATCGACCGGTTGGTGCTGCGCATGCAGCGGCCCTGGTACGCAGCAGCGAGTGCCTGACATGGCATTTGGCAAAGAGCCTGGGCCTTGTTCTGGCCCGGCTCAGTGCCCTGCCGACGCCGGCCCCGCCTTGGCGGTAAAGGGCGGTTTGGCGAACCACACCAGCAGGATCAACCCGGCAAACACCCAGGTCATCAGGGTGAAGTAGTCCACCGTCGACATCATGTACGCCTGCCCGTTGAGTATCTGCTCCAGCTGCGCATAGCTCTGCGGGCTGGCCCCGCCCAGCTGCTCCAGGGTATGCCGCGTGGCCGGGTCGAACTGGCTGATGTGCTCGCTCAGGTAGGCATGGTGCTGGTCCGCCCGGCGAATCCAGATCCAGGTGGTCAGCGACGCCGCGAAACTGCCGCCCAAGGTACGCAGGAAGGTCGCCAGGCCCGAGCCATCGGCGATCTGCTGCGGTGGCAGGTCGGACAGCAGGATGCTCAAGGTCGGCATGAAGAACAGCGCAACGCCAATACCCATGAACAACTGCACCAGCGCCACATGCTGGAAGTCCACCTCGCTGGTGAACCCGGCACGCATGTAGCAGCTGCTGCCGATCGCCAGGAACGCCAGCCCGGCCAGCACACGCAGGTCGAAGCGGTGCGCGTACTTGCCCACGAACGGCGACATCAGCACCGGCAACAGGCCGATCGGCGCCACCGCCAGGCCGGCCCAGGTAGCGGTATAGCCCATCTGCGTCTGTAGCCACTGCGGCAGGATCAGGTTGATGCCGAAGAACCCGGCATAGCCCCCTACCAGCACGATGGTGCCCACGCGGAAGTTGCGGTGCGCGAACAGGCGCAGGTTGACCACCGGGTGACGGTCGGTCAGTTCCCAGATCACGAACACCGCCAGGAACACCAGCGAGACCAGGCTTCCGGCAATGATGAACGACGATTCGAACCAGTCCAGATCGTTGCCTTTGTCCAGCACCACCTGCAAGGCGCCAACGCCGATGATCAGCGTCAGCAGGCCGATGTAGTCCATCGGCTGGCGACTGGTGACCACCGGCCGGGTGCGCATCTGCTGGCGGACCACGGCGGCGGCGAACAGGCCGATGGGCACGTTGATGAAGAAGATCCACGGCCAGCTGTAGCTGTCGGTTATCCAGCCGCCGAGAATCGGTCCGGCAATCGGCGCCACCACCGTGACCATCGCCAGCAGCGCCAGGGCCATGCCGCGCTTGGCCGGGGGATAGACGGCGATCAGCAAAGTCTGGGTCATCGGGTACAACGGCCCGGCCACCACACCCTGCAACACGCGAAAACCGACCAGCTCCGGCATCGACTGGGCAATACCGCACAGGAACGAGGCCAGCACGAACAGCAGCGTGGCCCAGATGAACAGCTTCACCTCGCCAAACCGTCGGCTGAGCCAGCCGGTGAGCGGCAAGGCAATGGCGTTGCTCACCGCGAACGAGGTGATGACCCAGGTGCCCTGCTCGTAGCTCACCCCCAGGTTGCCGGAAATGGTCGGCAAGGCCACGTTGGCGATGGTGGTGTCGAGCACCTGCATGAACGTCGCCAGCGACAGGCCGATGGTGGTCAGCAGCAGGCTCGGCGGCGTGAACTGGGCAGCAGCGTTGTTGCTCATCGCTGGGCCGTCTTGCCGGTTGCGCTGTTTTCGTGGATCAGCCGGGCGATCAGGTTGTCAGCTTCGACCAGCTGGCGGTCATACACCTGGGTGGTATAGCTGGCCTGCTGCGGTGGCTGCTGGGCCAAGGTCGGGCCGCTCTGGTCGTGCAGGTCGACCTCGACCACGGTGGACAGCCCGATACGCAGCGGGTGGTCCTTGAGCTGGTCGGGGCTGAGGTGGATGCGTACCGGCACGCGCTGGACGATCTTGATCCAGTTACCGGTGGCATTCTGCGCCGGCAACAGGGCGAAGGCGCTGCCGGTGCCAGCGCCAAGGCTGTCGACCGTGCCGCTGTACCTGACCTCGCTGCCGTACAGGTCGGCGCTGATCTGCACCGGCTGGCCGATACGCATGTCGCGCAGCTGGGTTTCCTTGAAGTTGGCATCGATCCACACCTGGTCCAGCGGGATCACCGCCATGGTCGCGGTACCCGGTTGCAGGCGCTGGCCCAGCTGCACGGTACGCTTGGCAACGTAGCCGGTTACCGGTGCCACCAGGGTGGTGCGGGCATGGTCGAGGTAGGCCTGGCGCAGGTCGGCGGCGGCGGCCATCACCTCGGGGTGCGAGGACACCACGGTGTCGTCGACCAGTGCGCTGCTGGTGCTGAGCTGCTGGCGTGCACTGTTGACGGCGGCCTCGGCCACGCTCAGGTCGTCGCGGGCATGGGACAATTCTTCCGCAGCTATCGCGCCGCTGTCGGCCAGTACCTTGCGCCGGTTGAAGTCCTGGCGGGCCTTGCGCAGCTCGGCCTGGCGGGTTTCCAGCTGGGCCTTGAGCGCGTCGACGTTGCTGTACAACCCGCGCACCTGGCGCACGCTGCGCGCCAGCCTGGCTTCGGCGGCCTGCAAGGCCACTTGGCTGTCGGCCGGGTCGAATTGCAGCAATACCTGGCCGGCGTGGACCAGGTCGCCGTCATCGGCACCGATGCTGGTGACAGTGCCGGTGACCAGCGGGGTGATCTCTACCACGTTGCCGTTGACGTAGGCATCGTCGGTGCTTTCGTGCCAGCGCCCGACCAGGCTGTACCAGGCCCAGGCTCCGACGCCGGCAAGAATCAGCAGCAACACCAGGCCAAGCAGCCAGGCCTTGCGCTTGCGCGACGGTTCGGGCGCGGCGGAGGGAGTCGGGGTGTCTGCGGGAGTGGCCATGGCAATACCTTGGATAATTCGTGACAGGGATCAACGATCGCCGAAGCGGCGGATCGTCAACGGGTCGCCGGCAGCGAGCAGGACCTTGGCCAGCAGGCCTTCCAGGGTCTCGAGCTCTTCGGGTGCCAGCGCGCCGCACAGCTCGTTCATGGCCGCCGCGCCGATTTCCGGCAGGCGGTCAGCCAGGCGCTGGCCATCGGCGGTAAGCGCCAGGCGCACCTGGCGACGGTCGTCGGCGCAACGGTTGCGCACGATCAGTTCCTTCTGCTCGAGGCGGTCGAGCATGCGGGTCATCGATCCGCTGTCCAGGCCCAGGTACCGGCACAGCTCGGCCGGGGTGTCCACCTGGTACTGGGTGACGATGATCAGCACCTTGAACTGCGCGGCGGTGACGCCTTCGGATTCGAGGTGCCAGTCGAGAATGCGGTCCTTCAGGATCGCCGCCCGGCCAAGCAGCATGCCGATGGCGCAGGTCTGGAAGTTTTCGGGAGAGAAATGGGCCATCGGAGACTGCTCGGGTAATTGTGTGGAAATATTACTGCCTAGGCAGTGAATGTCAAAGCTTTGATTAGGTTGCTATGGAAAATTTCATGATTTCTGCCCCTTGCGCCCCCCTGTAGGAGCGGCCTTGTGTCGCGATGGGCCGCAAAGCGGCCCCGCAATTTCTGTTGGGGCACAAAACCTGGGGCCGCTTCGCGCCCCATCGCGACACAAGGCCGCTCCTACAGGGCCATGCGTCAAGGCCTGCTACGGTGTTCGCAGGCCCAGTGCCTCCACCGCCCCGCAGGCAATGGCCATGCCCACCAACTCCGCCAGGCTATCGGCCTGCAACCGCTTCATCACCCGCCCCCGGTACAGGTCCACCGTCTTCACGCTGACGCCCAGCCGTTCGGCAATCTCGCGGTTGTTCAACCCTTGGGCCAACGGCACGAACACGTCGCGCTCGCGCGGGGTCAGGCCATCGATGCGCGCCTGCACCCGGGCCAGCGCCTGGTCGTCCTGGCGTGCCCGCCCGGCGCTTTCCAACGCGGCCTGCACGCTGTCGAGCAGCAACTGGTCGTTGTAGGGTTTCTCGATGAAGTCGCAGGCGCCGGCCTTGAATGCCCGCACCACGATCGGCACATCGGCATGCCCGCTGACGAATATCACCGGCAAACCCAGGCCACGCTCGCGCATCGCCTGCTGCACCGCCAACCCGCCCAGCCCCGGCATGCGCACATCCAGCAGCACACAGGCCGGCCCATCGTCGACGCAGGCGTCGAGAAACGCCTGCCCGCCGGCGAACGGCAAGGCCTGCAAACCCACCGACTGCAACAACCACACCGTCGAGTCCCGCATACCCTGGTCGTCATCGACCACATACACCTTCGCTTGCACCGCCATCTCCCCTTACCCCCTGCTGACCGCCAGGCGGCAGCACAGTACCAGTCCGCCATTGTCACCGGCTCGCGCCCACAGGCTGCCGCCAAAACCTTCGATCAGGCTACGGCTCATGCTCAAGCCCAGGCCCAGGCCGTCGGCCTTGCTGGTGGTGAACGGCGTGAAGATTTCATCCAGGCGCTCGGGCGCCACGCCCGGGCCCTGGTCGGCCACCTCGACCAGCACGCCATCACCATCGCGCGCAGCGCCCAGCAGGATACGGGACGGCCGCTCGCCATGCTGCTCGCGGTTGGCATCGATGGCGTTGCGCAACAGGTTCAACAGCACCTGCTCCAGCAGTACCCGGTCGGCATACACCAAGGGCAGCTGCACGCTCATGCGCAGCTCGACCACTACCTGATCACGCGCGGCTTCCCAGGCGCACAGGCGCATGGCTTCGCCGGCCACCTCGGCCACGTCCAGCGCCTGCAGGCGGCGCGGCCCCTTGCGCAGGAAGGCGCGCAGGCGGCGGATCACTTCGGCGGCATGGGTGGCCTGTTCGCTGATGCGCTGCAGGCCCTGCCCTACCCGCTCTCGGGCCTGCGGGTCGCGCTCCAGGCCCTGCAGGTAACGCTGGCTTGCGTTGGCATAGTTGACCACCGCGGCCAACGGCTGGTTGATCTCGTGGGCAATGCCCGAAGCCAGCTCGCCCAAGGTGGCCAGCCGGGCACTGTGCGCCAGGCTTTCCTGGGCCTCGATGCGCAGGGTGATGTCGCGAGACACGCTGACCACCTCCACCACCGTGCCGGTGTAGGTTTCGCGGATGGCCCGGCTGGCGATCTCGAACCAGCGGTAGCCGCCTGCGGCCTGGCGCACTCGGCAGGTCATGGTGTGGTAGCCGTCCTGGTCCAGGGCGGCGGCGGCCTGGCGCAGCACCTGGCGGCGCTCGCGCGGGTGCAGCAGGGTATGTACGGCCATGCCGCGCAGTTGCTCGGGCCACAGGCCAAGCAGGCGGAATGCTGCCGGCGAAGCATCGAGAAAACGGCCATCGGGGCTATGCCGGGAGATCAGGTCGGTGGTGTTCTCGATGATCAGCCGGTACAGGCGCCGGGCGCGGCTGGCCTCGCGTGCGCCATGACGCTCGTCGCTGGCGTCGCGGCCACGCGCCAGCACCTGCTGGCCCTGGTCGTCAGGGATGAAGCTCCACAGCACGATGCGTTCACCGACCTGCACCTCGACATCGGCGATCGCCCGGCGCTGGCGCAGGCAGGCGCGCACCAGGGCGGCGCAGTTGCCCGGCAGCCAGCTGGCCAGTGCCGGGCCTTCATCGACCCAGGCCTGCAGCGCCGGGTTGAGTGCCAGCGGCCTGGCGTCGCCGGCCAGCATCAGGCTGGGTTGCGGGTCCTTGGCGAGCAAGGGATAGGCAGTGTTGTCCACGGTAGGCGGCTCGTTGTTATAGTAGTTTTACTATATTGCTATAGTCGATATTCCTAATACCATAGCGACTCGCGTAAAACTGCGACAAGGGGAGCGGCCCACCGTCCGCCTCCCTGCACCCTGAACAGAGCTAACAATCAGCCACCGGGGGTCAAGCGCACAGGTTGTGCCTGCCTCCTCTACAGGATTACCGCATGTCGATCTATGCCCAGGGCCTGATGCCCGCTGCCGTCAACCATGTCGCCCTCACCCCGCTGAGTTTCATCGAACGCACCGCTGCCGTATATGGCGATTATCCGGCGGTGATCCACGGTGCCATCCGCCGTAACTGGCAGCAGACCTACCAACGCTGTCGGCGCCTGGCCAGCGCCCTGGTGGGCCGGGGTATCGGCCGTGGCGACACCGTAGCGGTGATGTTGCCCAACATTCCGGCCATGCTCGAAGCCCATTTTGGCGTGCCCATGACCGGCGCCGTGCTCAATACCCTGAACGTACGCCTGGACGCCGAGGCCATCGCCTTCATGCTGCAGCATGGCGAGGCCAAGGTACTGATCACCGACCGCGAGTTCCACACGGTCATCGAGGCTGCCCTGGCCTTGCTCGAGCACCCGCCATTGGTGGTGGATGTGGATGACCCGGAGTACGGCGAAGGCCGTGCGGTCAGCGAACTGGATTATGAAGCGTTCCTCGCCGAAGGCGACCCGGACTTTGCCTGGGAATGGCCCGATGACGAGTGGCAGGCGATCTCGCTCAACTACACCTCCGGCACCACCGGCAACCCCAAGGGCGTGGTCTACCACCACCGTGGCGCTTACCTGAACGCCCTGGGCAACCAGATGGTCTGGGGCATGGGCCATCGCCCGGTGTACCTGTGGACCCTGCCGATGTTCCACTGCAATGGCTGGTGCTACCCATGGACCATCACCGCGCTGGCCGGCACCCATGTGTTCCTGCGCCGGGTCGACCCGCAGAAGATCCTGACCCTGATCCGCGAGCACCGGGTCAGCCACCTGTGCGGCGCGCCGATCGTGCTCAACGCCCTGGTCAACATGCCCGAGGCAGCCAAGGCGGCCATCGAGCACCCGGTGCAGGCCATGGTCGCCGGCGCCGCGCCACCTGCAAAGGTCATCGGCGCAGTGGAAGAGATGGGCATCCAGGTCACCCACACCTACGGCCTGACCGAAGTCTACGGCCCGGTGACCGTGTGTGCCTGGCATGACGAATGGGATGAACTGTCGCTGGAAGAGCGGGCACGGATCAAGTCCCGCCAGGGCGTGCGCTACCCGACCCTCGACGGCCTGATGGTCGCCGACCCGCAAACCCTCGAGCCGGTACCGCGCGACGGCAACACCCTGGGCGAGATCTTCATGCGGGGCAACACGGTGATGAAGGGCTACCTGAAGAACCCCGAGGCTACCGCCGAAGCCTTCCGGGGCGGCTGGTTCCATACCGGTGACCTGGCCGTGTGGCATACCGACGGCTATGTCGAGATCAAGGACCGGCTCAAGGACATCATCATTTCCGGTGGCGAGAACATTTCCACCATCGAGGTCGAGGACGCCCTGTACAAGCACCCGGCGGTACTGGAAGCCGCGGTGGTGGCGCGCCCGGATGAAAAGTGGGGGGAAACCCCGTGCGCATTCATTGCCCTCAAGCCGGGCCGCGAAGACACCCGCGAAGCCGACATCACCAGCTGGTGCCGCGAGCACCTGGCCGGGTTCAAGGTGCCGAAGACCGTGGTGTTCGGCGAACTGCCCAAGACCTCCACCGGCAAGATCCAGAAGTACGTGCTGCGCGACCGGGCCAAAGCCCTCTGATCCAGTGGTGGCCTCTTCGCGGGCATGCCCGCTCCCACAGGGACCGCACCGGCCTCGCACCCTGTGCTTTACCTGTGGGAGCGGGCATGCCCGCGAAGAGGCCAGCCCATGTTTCCATTATTCCAAGAGCCCCCGATGACTACCTACTCCGCCCCCCTGCGCGACATGCGCTTCGTCCTGCATGACGTGTTCAACGCCCCGGCCCTGTGGGCCCGCCTGCCCGCCCTGGCCGAGCGCATCGACGCCGATACCGCCGATGCCATCCTCGAGGAAGCAGCCAAAGTCACCGGCCAGCTGATTGCCCCGCTCAGCCGCAACGGTGACGAGCAAGGCGTGCGCTTCACCGCTGGTGAAGTCACTACACCCGACGGCTTCCGCGAGGCCTGGCACACCTACCGTGAAGGCGGTTGGGTCGGCCTGGGCGGCAATCCTGAACATGGCGGCATGGGCATGCCGAAAATGCTCGGTGTGCTGTTCGAAGAAATGCTCTACGCCGCCGACTGCAGCTTCAGCCTGTATTCGGCATTGAGCGCCGGCAGCTGCCTGGCGATCGATGCCCACGCCAGCGAAACACTCAAGGCCACCTACCTGCCGCCCCTGTACGAAGGCCGCTGGGCTGGCACCATGTGCCTCACCGAACCCCATGCCGGCACCGACCTTGGGCTGATCCGCAGCCGCGCCGAGCCCCAGGCCGACGGCAGCTATCGCATCAGCGGCAGCAAGATCTTCATCACCGGCGGCGAACAGGACCTGACCGAGAACATCGTCCACCTGGTGCTGGCCAAACTGCCGGATGCGCCCACCGGCGCCAAGGGCATCTCGCTGTTCCTGGTGCCCAAGTACCTGGTCGAGGCCGATGGCCGCCTGGGGGCGCGCAACGCCGCCCATTGCGGCTCGATCGAACACAAGATGGGCATCAAGGCCTCGGCCACCTGTGTGATGAACTTCGATGGTGCCGTCGGCTACCTGGTCGGCGAGCCGAACAAGGGCCTGGCGGCGATGTTCACCATGATGAACTACGAGCGCCTGTCCATCGGCATCCAGGGCATCGGCTGTGCCGAGGCGTCCTACCAGAGCGCCGCCCGCTACGCCAACGAGCGCCTGCAAAGCCGCGCCGCCAGCGGCCCGCAGGCACAGGACAAGGTTGCCGACCCGATCATCCACCATGGCGATGTGCGGCGCATGTTGCTGACCATGCGCACCCTCACCGAAGGTGGCCGGGCGTTTGCCGCCTACGTCGGCCAGCAGCTGGACCTGGCGCGCTACGCCGAAGACGCCGGCGAGCGCGAACATGCGCAGCGCCTGGTGGCGCTGCTGACGCCGGTGGCCAAGGCGTTCTTCACCGACAACGGCCTGGAAAGCTGTGTGCTCGGCCAGCAGGTGTATGGCGGCCATGGCTACATTCGCGAATGGGGCCAGGAGCAGCGTGTGCGCGATGTGCGCATCGCGCAGATCTATGAAGGCACCAACGGCATACAGGCCCTCGACCTGCTCGGGCGCAAGGTGCTGGCCGACGGTGGCCAGGCGCTGGCCGGCTTTGCCGCCGAGGTGCGGGCCTTCAGCGTGGATGCGCCGCTGCACCGTGAAGCCCTGCAAGCGAGCCTGGCGCGGCTGGAGGCGACCAGCGCCTGGCTGCGGGCGCGTGCCGGCGAGGATGCCAACCTGGTCAGCGCGGTGGCGGTGGAATACCTGCAGCTGTTCGGGCTGACTGCGTATGCCTACATGTGGGCGCGTATGGCGGCGGTGGCGTTGGCCAAGCGTGACGAGGATGCCGCGTTTCATGGGGCCAAGCTTGCGTGTGCGGAGTTCTTCTTCCAGCGGGTCTTGCCGCGCGGGTTGGGGCTGGAGGCCAGTATCCGGGCGGGTAGTGGCAGCCTTTATGGTTTGGAGGCGGCGCAGTTCTGAGAGACCATGGGGGCGCTTTGCGCCCCATCGCGACACAAGGCCGCTCCTACAGGGGAACGCGATTCCATGTAGGAGCGGCCTTGTGTCGCGATGGGCTGCAAGGCAGCCCCAACGATTTCAGCCTGAATTTACCTGCGCGAAGGGTTCTCAAACGCTGAAAAACCATCACCAATCCGACGAAAACCGGCACAACTGATAGTCATTCGCCATTACCTCGGTTCTCGGGAGCCCTCCAGCAAGGGTAGAATGCGCAAAACCCGGAGCCGCAATGAACCACGACCGCCTCAATCCCAGCCCAGACGATGCCATCACCGACGCCTCCGCGCACTGGTGCATGCGCCTGCACGCCGAAGATTGCTCGGTGGCCGAGCGCGAGGCGTTCGCCCGCTGGCTGGCGGCCGACCCGCGGCATGCCGAGGAATACCAGGCAATGCTGGAAATCTGGCAAACCGCAGACCTGCTGCCGCGCAATGCCACCGTCATCGACTTCAACCCGCCGCTGCAAAAGGCCGCGCGCCAGCGCAACTGGCGGCCGCTGGCATCCGCCGCCGCGATCGCCCTGGCAGTGCTGCCGCTGGCCGGCTGGGTGGGCTGGGAACAAGGCTGGCTGCCCAATCGCTACCAGCACTTCGAAGCTGGCGCGCACATGCAGACCGTGCAGCTGAGCGACGGCAGCACGGTGCAGCTCAACCTCAACACCGAGCTCACCTACCTCAACTACAAGGACCAGCGCCAGGTCACGCTCAAACGTGGCGAGGCGTTCTTCAAGGTGCAGCACGACAGCAGCCACCCGTTCATCGTGCATGCCGGTCGTGGCCAGACCCGCGTCACCGGCACCCAGTTCAACGTGTGGAAGTACCAGGACCAGGTCAAGGTCACCCTGGTGGAAGGTTCGGTACTGGTATCCAGCGACGGCAGCACCGGTGGCTACCGCCTGGGCCCTGGTATGCAGGCCAGCTATCACAAGGGCGACTTCGAGCCGCAACTGGAGCAGAGCGAGGACTACGGCAACAGCCTGGCCTGGCGCGACGGCAAGCTGGTGCTCGACAACCTGAGCCTGGAACAGGCCCTGCCGATAATCAACCGCTACCTCGACGCACCGCTGCTGCTGGCCGACGCCAGCACCGGCCGCATCCGCATCAGCGGTATCTACAACACCCGTGAGGTGGGGCGCCTGGTCAACAACCTGCCCAAGGTGCTGCCGGTCTACCTGACCCGCAGCAAGGACGGCAGCACCGTGCTCAACCGCATCTCGCCGCCGCCCGACAAGGGCTGACGCCCTCCCCGTCTTACAGCGTCATCGCCGCCAACCAGCCGAACGCCAGCAATGGCAGGTTGTAGTGGATGAAGGTAGGCACCACGGTGTCCCAGATATGGTGGTGCTGGCCATCCACGTTCAACCCCGAGGTCGGGCCCAGGGTCGAGTCCGAGGCAGGCGAGCCCGCGTCGCCCAGGGCACCGGCGGTACCCACGATGCAAACGGTGGCCAGCGGGTCGAAGCCCAGCTGCACGCACAGCGGCACGAAGATCGCGGCCAGGATCGGCACGGTGGAGAACGACGAGCCGATGCCCATGGTCACCAGCAGGCCCACCAGCAGCATCAGCAAGGCACCGACGCCCTTGCTGTGGTCGATCCACTGCGCCGAGGTTTCCACCAGGCTGTTCACCTCACCGGTGGCCTTCATCACGTCGGCAAAGCCTGAGGCGGCAATCATGATGAAGCCGATCATGGCCATCATCTTCATGCCTTCGGTGAACAGGTCGTCAGTGTCCTTCCAGCGCACGATGCCCGACAGCGAGAAGATCAGGAAGCCGACCATGGCGCCGATGATCATCGAGTCCAGCCACAACTGGACGATGAACGCCGAGGCAATCGCCAGCCCGGCCACCAGCAGGGTCAGCGGGTTGTACTGCACGCTCACCTGCTCCACCTGCTCGATGCGCGCCAGGTCGTAGTCACGCTTCTTGCGGTAGCTGACGAATACCGCCAGCAACAGGCCAGCCAGCATGCCAGCGGCCGGGATGGCCATGGCGTGGGTGACATTCACGCCACTCACGTCGACACCCGCGCGGGCGACGTTGGCCAGCAGGATTTCATTGAGGAAGATGTTGCCAAAGCCCACCGGCAGGAACATGTACGGGGTTATCAGGCCAAAGGTGATCACGCAGGCGATCAGCCGGCGGTCGATGCGCAGGCGGGTCAGCACGTACAGCAGCGGTGGCACCAGCAAGGGAATGAAGGCGATGTGGATAGGCAGGATGTTCTGCGACGACACTGCCACCACCAGCATCAGGCCCACCAGCAACCATTTGACCTTGCCGCCACTGGCATGGCCCTGGCGGTCGATCATGGCCAGGGCGCGGTCGGCCAAGGCATGGGCCAGGCCGGACTTGGCGATGGCCACGGCAAACGCGCCCAGCAGTGCATAGGACAGGGCTACCGTGGCCCCGCCGCCGAGGCCGCCGTTGAAGGCCTTGAGCGTACCTTCGATGCCCAGCCCCCCCACCAGCCCACCGGCCAGGGCCCCGACGATCAGGGCGATGACCACGTGCACGCGGGACAGGCTGAGTATCAGCATGATGCCGACCGCGGCGATCACTGCATTCATGGTTGGCTTACCTCATTGCGACAGAAAAAAAGCGCGCACTGTGAAGCAGTGGGCAGCAGATGTCAAAAGCGCCATGTTGCGGCGGATTACACGGAGGGCTGAAATTTAAATTGAATGTTTGAATAAAGAAAAAATGGGATGGGCCGATATGGTGGGAAGGCTGGGAGATGCCTGGCTGGAGATTTCTGTCGCCTGTGAGATCGAGCGCCGCCCGCGCGGCGCTTCGCAGCACAAGGCTGCTCCTACATCTGTTTCGGGCCAGTAACGCTTGCGCCAGCGCGTGCGACCGCCTTGTTTGTCCGACACGATATCGAGATGGACGCCAAGGGGCCGAGCGCCTCCACCTCAGGAATAACTGGCCCGAAACAGATGTAGGAGCAGCCTTGTGCTGCGAAGCGCCGCGCGGGCGGCGCTCGATCTCACAGACGACACACATCTCCAGCCAGGCACCTCTCAACCCCGCCCAGCCCCAAAGCCATAACCCTTACTGTCCAAAAAAAGGGATACGCCCCATGCCTTTG
Organism: Pseudomonas sp. s4; assembly: GCF_046764235.1. Lineage (NCBI taxonomy): Bacteria > Pseudomonadati > Pseudomonadota > Gammaproteobacteria > Pseudomonadales > Pseudomonadaceae > Pseudomonas > Pseudomonas sp. s4. Next base: position 3,564,599 of record NZ_CP177209.1, read on the forward strand.
CGACAACTTTCCATCCAGTGGAAGATCACCCTGCTCGCCGGTCTCTGCCTGGCCGGCATCGTCACCCTGCTCGTCGGCCTGTCGCTGTATCGCATGGACCACAGCTCGGACCTGGTCAAGGCCAGCAGCATGCAGATGCTGACCGAATCGGCCCAGTCGCGCATCGAGTCGCAGGGCGAGGTGCAGGCGCTGAACATCCGCCGCCAGTTCATGGACGCCTACCAGTACGGCGCCGGTTTCGCCCGCCAGGTGCTGTTCCTGCGCGAGCAGGCGGAAAAGCGCTTTCTCGATGCCTTCGACCTGCGCGAGGACATGACCCGCCAGGTGCGCGCCGCCCTGCAGGCCAACCCTGAACTGCTCGGCCTGTCGCTGGTATTCGAGCCCAACGCCCTGGACAACAAGGACAGCCTGTTCGCCGGCAAGGCAGAACTGGGCAGCAACGAAACCGGGCGCTTCGCCCTGTACTGGTCGCAGCCGCGTGTCGGCCAGCTGACGGCCATGGCCCTGCCCGAACATGACATGGCCAACACCGAGATCGGCCCCAGCGGCCAGCCAGCCAATACCTGGTGGGTGTGCCCGCGCACATCCGGCAAGGTGTGCGTGGTGGAGCCCTACTTCTACGACATCGATGGCCAGCAAGTGCTGATGACCAGCATCGTCTTCCCGCTGGCAGTCGACGGCAAGGTGATCGCCACCCTGTCCATCGACATCAACCTCAACAGCCTGCAGGCCCTGAGCCGGGAGGCCAGCCGCAGCCTGTACGAAGGCCGCACCACGGTCGGCATCCTCAGCCCGGTCGGCCTGCTGGCCGGCTACAGCGCCGATGCCAGCAAGCTGGCCCAGCGCTTCGACCAGGTCGACACCGCCAAGGGTGCCGAACTGGTGCGCAAGCTGGCCGACGGCAAGATGACCATCGTGCACGACCAGCAGCGCCTGAAGGTGCTGGCCGCCTTCCAGCCGATTCCGGATGCCCAGCCCTGGGGCGTGCTGCTGGATGTGCCGGAAAACGCCCTGACCGGGCCGGCCGAAGCGCTGAAACAGGAACTGGACGCGCTGAACACCAGCGGCACCCTGCTGGAACTTGGCCTGGGCCTGGCGGCGGCGATCGCCGGCCTGCTGATGGTGTGGCTGATGGCCCGCGGCGTTACCCGGCCGATCCTCGGCGTGGCAAGCATGCTCAAGGACATTGCCAGCGGCGAAGGTGACCTGACCCGCCGCCTGACCTACCAGAAGCAGGACGAACTGGGCGAACTGGCCGGCTGGTTCAACCGCTTCCTCGACAAGCTGCAGCCGACCATCGCCGAGGTCAAACGCTCGGTGCAGGCCGCCCGTGGCACCGCCGACCAGTCTTCGGCAATTGCCACCCAGACCAGCGCCGGCATGGAGCAGCAGTACCGCCAGGTCGACCAGGTTGCCACTGCCTCGCACGAAATGAGTGCCACCGCCCAGGACGTCGCCCGCAGCGCCGCCCAGGCCGCGCAGGCCGCCCGCGATGCCGACCAGGCCACCCGCGAAGGCCTGGCGGTGATCGACCGCACCACCCACAGCATCGATGCCCTGGCCGCCGACATGAGCAACGCCATGAGCGAAGTGGAGGGCCTGGCGCAGAACAGCGAGAAGATCGGTTCGGTGCTGGAGGTGATCCGCTCGATCGCCGAACAGACCAACTTGCTGGCGCTCAACGCCGCCATCGAGGCGGCCCGCGCCGGTGAAGCCGGCCGTGGCTTTGCCGTGGTCGCGGACGAGGTGCGCAACCTGGCCCAGCGTACCCAGGAATCGGTGGAAGAAACCCGCCAGGTGATCGAGGCCTTGCAGAACGGCACCCGCGAAGTGGTCGGGGCCATGGACAACAGCCACCGCCAGGCCCAGAGCGGCGTGCAGCAGGTTGGCCAGGCAGTCACCGCGCTGCAGCGCATCGGCCAGGCAGTGACGGTGATCACCGACATGAACCTGCAGATCGCCTCGGCCGCCGAGGAGCAGAGCGCAGTGGCCGAGGAGATCAACAGCAACGTGGCGACCATCCGTGATGTCACCGAATCGCTGTCGGGGCAGGCCAACGAGTCGGCGCGGGTAAGCCAGTCGCTGAACAGCCTGGCCAACCAGCAACAGGCGCTGATGGACCAGTTCCGCGTCTGAGTCGCTTGCAGGCCGCTGCCAATCGCGTGCAGCGGCCTTCCTGCCGGGCCTGGAGCCGGTCGTCTACACTTGCGGCAACTCAGTAGCGTCACTCCAAGAGGCCCCATGAAAAAGATTCCGACGCTGCTGGCCGGCCTGCTGCTCGCCGTCGGCCTGGCCAGCACCGACAGCGCCGCCTCCGCAGAACGCACCACGCCCATCCGCTTTGGTGCCATCGGCTGGGAAAGCGGCGCACTCACCACCGAGATCCTGCGCCTGATCGTCGAGCGCGGTTATGGCTACCCCACCGACACCCTGCCCGGCAGTACGGTCAGCATGGAAGTGGCGCTCGCACGCAACGACCTGCAAGTAATCGCCGAGGAATGGGCCGGGCGCAGCCCTGCCTGGGTCAAGGCAGAACAGGCCGGCCAGGTGTTCGCCTTGGGCGACACGGTCAAGAACGCCGAAGAAGGCTGGTGGGTACCGGCCTACGTGATCGAGGGCGATGACGCGCGCAAGCTGAAAGCCGTGGCGCCGCAATTGCGCAGCGTCGAGGACCTGAAACGTTACCCGCAGGTGTTCCGCGACCCCGAGTCCCCCGGTAAAGGGCGCTTTCTGAATAGCCCCAGCGGGTGGACATCCGAAACCGTCAACACCCAGAAACTCAAGGCCTACGGGCTGAATGATCTCTATACCAACTTCCGCAGTGGCTCCGGGGCTGCAATGGATGCCGAAATCGGCTCGGCCATCCGCCGTGGCCAGCCGGTGCTGTTCTACTACTGGAACCCGACCCCTTTGATGGGGCGTTATAAGCTCATACGCCTGCAAGAGCCGCCGTTCGATGCCCAGGCCTGGGCCACCCTCACCGATGCCGGCAACCCCGAGCCCAAGGGCAGCAGCTCGCTGCCGGCCAAGTTGTCGATTGGCGTATCCAAGGCCTTTCGCGAGGGCTACCCGGAGCTGGTGAGCGTGTTCGAGCGGGTCGATCTGCCCATCGACCGACTGAACAAGGCACTGGCCGACATGAGCGAAAAGCGAACGCCGCCCCGCGACGCGGCCCTCACCTTCCTGCGCGATAACCGCGAGGTGTGGAAAGCCTGGTTGCCTGCGGACATTGCCACCAAGGTCGAGGCCAGCCTGTGAGCGGCGGCTTCCCCGAGGCCCTGCAATTCTCCTTTGCCGACAGCGTCAACCGCCTGGTCGACTGGCTGGTACTGCATTACGGCGATCACCTGCGCAGCGTCTCGGACCAGTTGCTGCAACTGCTGGTCGGCCTGGAAACCCTGCTGCGCCTGCTGCCGTGGTGGCTGCTGCTGTTGCTGATCGGCCTGCTTGCCTGGCATGCCAGCCGCAGCGTGCTGCGCAGCGCGGTACTGGTGGCGCTGCTGGCCCTGATCGGCATGCTCGGGTTGTGGGACAAACTGCTGCAGACCATGGCGTTGGTGCTGGTCAGTACCGGCCTCTGCGTGCTGGTGGGCGTGCCGCTGGGCATCCTGCTGGCTGCCCGGCCGCTGGCGAAGCGCTTGCTGTTGCCGGTACTGGATGTGATGCAGACATTGCCGGCCTTCGTTTACCTGATCCCGGTGCTGATGCTGTTCGGCCTGGGCAAGGTGCCCGCCGTGTTCGCCACACTGATCTATGCCCTGCCACCGCTGGTGCGGCTGACCGAACTGGGCCTGAGCCAGATCGACCCTTCGCTGCTGCAAGCCGCCCATGGTCTTGGCGCCAGCCGCTGGCAGCGGTTGCGGCGCATCGCCCTGCCGCTGGCGCTGCCGAGCATCATGGCCGGGCTCAACCAGTCGGTGATGATGGCCCTGTCGATGGTGGTGGTGGCTTCGATGATTGGCGCCCGCGGGCTGGGCGAGGACGTGCTGTCGGGGATCCAGACGCTGAATGTCGGCCAAGGCGTCGAGGCCGGGCTGGCGATCGTCGCCTTGGCCATGGTGATCGATCGGATCAGCCAGGCCTATGGGCGTGGTGTGCGCTGAGAAATATTGCCTCTACCAGCCTCGACTCGCTGTAGGAGCAGCCTTGTGCTGCGAAAGGGCCGGGCCTGACAATGCAGCTCTGTCAGCTTGAAACCGGACCACACCCGCATGTCCCTCAAAGCCCTGCGCACTCTGGTGACCATCGCCCGCCACGGCACCTTCGCCCGTGCCGCCGACCTGCTCAGCCTTACCCCTTCGGCGGTGAGCCTGCACATCAAGACCCTCGAAGACGAACTGCAGGTGAGCTTGTTCGACCGCAGCCGCAGGCAGGTCTCGCTGACCGAAGCCGGCCAGTTGGCGGTGGCCCGCGCCGAGACCATCCTGGCTAGCTATGACGAACTGGCCGACGCCCTGGCCAGCGGCCCGAGCCTGCGCGGCCGCCTGCGCCTGGGGGCGATCCACACGGTGCTGGCGCGGCGCCTGCCCAAAGCGCTGGTGTGGATCAAGGCGCACCATCCGCAGCTGCATGTCAGCGTGGCCTCCGGCATGTCGGCGGAACTGGCGCGACGGGTGGAAGACGGCGAGCTCGATGCGGCGATCACCACCGAGCCGGTCAGCCCCTACCCGCAAAGCCTGGACTTCACGCCGTTGTTCGAAGACCGCTTCTGGGCGATCGCCAGCCCCGACCTGGCCGGGCTAAGCGTGCCGCAGTTGCTGGCCAGCCAGCCGTTCCTGCGCTTCGACAAGCGTGCCTGGGCCGGGCGGCAGATCGAGCAGGAGCTGCGCCGCCAGCATCTGCAGGTGAGCGAGCAGATGGAACTGGACAGCCAGGAAGCGCTGGCGCGCATGGCGGTGATGGGCCTGGGCGTGGCAATCATCCCCATGGCCGATGACGACCTGCAACGCTTGCCACCGGCTACCTGCCTGCCATTTGGCGAACCACAGCTGACCCGGCGCGTGGTGTTGCTGGAGCATGAGAAGAGCCAGCGGCGGCATTTGAGCGCGGTGCTGAAGACTGCGCTGGAGGCGTGAAGGTTCGCAGGGCCTTGTAGGAGCGGCCTTGTGTCGCGAAAGGGCCGCAAAGCGGCCCCGGCAATTTTGTGGCGATGCCGATATCCTGGGGGCGCTTCGCTCCCCTTTCGCGACACAAGGCCGCTCCTACAAGAGCCAGTGTCGACTTCAACCATGCATTTTTCCTCAATGGTCAGTGCAGAAAACAACGTTTTTACAGATCGATCCGCACCCGTAGTCTGTGCTCCGTACCCGACCACGGAACGTCGATCATGCTCCACCTGCTGCTGACTACCCTGCTGCCGATCATCCTGCTGATTGCCCTGGGCACTTTCCTGCGCCTGCGCGGCTTTCTCGCCGATAACTTCTGGCCCGGCGCCGAGCGCCTGAGCTATTACGTACTGCTGCCGTCGCTGTTTTTCCATGGCCTGGCCACCGCCAACCTCGATGGCGTGCCGGTGCTGGGCATGGTTGGCGTGCTGATGCTCTCGACCCTGGCCGGGGCCGTGCTGCTGGTGCTGTACCAGGGCGCCATGAACCACGACGGTGCCGACTTCACCTCGGTGTTCCAGGGCGGCATCCGCTTCAACAACTACATCGGCGCCACCCTTGCAGCGGGTATCTACGGCAGCGCCGGCATTGCCCTGGCAGCGGTGGCCAACGCCGCCATCGTGCCACTGGTCAACCTGCTTTGTGTGCTGGTTTTCGCCCGCTTCAGCGCCCGCCATAGCTCACCGGCCACGGTGTTGCGGGCCATCTTCGCCAACCCCTTGATCGTCGGTTGCGCCGGCGGATTGCTGCTGCGCGCCAGTGGGCTGGGCTTGCCAGCGGGTATCGAACCCACGGTCAAGGCCCTGGGCCAGGCCGCCCTGCCGCTGGGCCTGCTGTGCGTCGGCGCAGCCCTGGGTGGCGCCCGCCTGGGCCAGCAGGTGCGCCCGCTGATGGCGGCGTCGGCATTCAAGTTCCTGGTCATGCCGTTGACCACCTGGGGCTTGTGCCGCCTGCTTGGCCTGGGTGGCCAGGCAGCGGTGGTGGCGGTGCTGTTCCAGGCACTGCCGACCGCGTCATCTTCCTATGTGATGGCCCGGCAAATGGGCGGTAACGCACCGCTGATGGCCACCATCATCGCCCTGCAGACCGTGTTGGCTGCCGCCACCCTGCCTTTGGTGCTGATGCTTGCGCTTGGCTAGACTGTGAACCAGCCCACAGTTCGGGAGCTTGCATCATGCGCCTTTCGTGGATGGTGATCGGCCTGGTTTCGGCCCTGCTCGCAGGCCCCTTGCACGCGGCCGACCCGGCCAAGGCTGCCGTCGCCGAGGACAAGGCCGAGGTACTCGAGGAAAAAGTGGTGAATGACACACCCCCCCCGAAAAAGGCCGAGACCCTCACACCCGGCGAAGCGCAAGCAGTGGACCCGGCCGGCCGGGCGCCGCTGGATGACAGCATCACCTGCCTGGCCCGCACCATCTACTGGGAAGCCAAGGGTGCCGACGCAGAAGACATGGCCGCCGTGGCCAACGTCGTGCTCAACCGCCTGGGCCACGATGGCTTCCCGGATACCATCTGCGGCGTGGTCAAGCAGGGGGTGGAAAGCAAGGCCTGCCAGTTCTCCTGGTGGTGCGACGGGCGCCCGGACCAGGTCGAAGAAGCGCAACGCTACGACATTGCCAAGGAAATCGCGCGCAAGGCGCTCAACCAGCAATTGAGAGACCGCACCGGGGGTGCCTTGTACTTCCATGACCGCAACGTGCGCCCGGACTGGGCCAAAGCCTACCGCCGGACGGCGCAGACCAGGCATTTTCTGTTCTACAAACCGAACCAGGCGGTGGCGCGCTGATAGCCGCCGGGCGCCAGCAAACCGGCAGACAGCGTGGTTCGATAGGAATGATTACCAACTATTCGCACTTTTCAGATGAACAGTGGTCTACTCCCTCTTTTGCCGCCAGCAAAGAATGTTGGCGTTTTCATTGCTTCGCACGAGCCCGGGCCAAAAGCCCCGGGCTTGTGTAGGATGAGCAGCGCGAACCACGACGCTGCCAGTCATAGGGAGATCCACATGCGCGTCCTGTCATCCGTTGCCGCCTTGTCGCTGGGCCTGGTCGTCTCGGCCGGGGCCATGGCTGCCACCGGCGAAGAAGCGCAACTGATCGATTCGATCAATGCCTACCGCAGCAAGGCCCAGCCCTGCGGTGGCGAAGCGTCGTTGGAACTGCCGCCGCTCAACAGCGATACCCGCCTGGCACTGTCGCCAGAGGGCACCCGCGACCTGCAGCAAGCCATGACCCGCGCCGCCTACCCGATGGTCAACGTGCAGGCCATCAGCCTGTCGGGGCCACGTGATGCGCGCGCTGCCATGCATGCCATCGAAGAGAGCTTCTGCCAGGTGGTGCTCGACCCGCAGTTCGTCGATATCGGCGTCAGCCAGGAAGGCCGCGACTGGCGCATCGTGCTGGCCCGGCCGCTGCTCAGTGGTCGCCTGGGCGACTGGCAGGCCGAGGGACAGAAGGTGCTGCAGGAGATCAATGCCGCGCGCAAGGTACCGCGCCAATGCGGTGGCCAGCCCTTCGCCGCCGCCCCTGCGTTGAGCTGGAGCACGGTGCTGGCCGGGGTTGCCGCCAACCACACCCGGGCCATGGCCAACCAGAATTTCTTCGACCACATCGACAAGGATGGCCGCACCCCCGGGGACCGGGCAGAGTTGGCCGGTTACCTGTACCAGCAGATCGGCGAAAACATCGCCGCCGGGCGTGACACCGCGCGCAAGGTGGTCGATGGCTGGCTGGATAGCCCGGGGCATTGCGCGACGCTGATGAACCCGGACTTCCGCGAGCTGGGCGCTGCGTATGCAGTGGACCCGAAGAGTGATGCGGGGATTTACTGGACGGGGTTGTTCGGGACGCCGCAGTAAGCCCGGCTGACGCGCTTTATGTAGGAGCGGCCTTGTGTCGCGAAAGGGGTGCGAAGCGCCCCCAGGATATCGGCATCGCCACAAAATTGCCGGGGCCGCTTTGCGGCCCTTTCGCGACACAAGGCCGCTCCTACAGAGTGCGCGCCGGGCTTCAGGGCGAGATATTGCGGTCACGCAACGCTTGGGCCGTGCAACCAAACCGTCGCCGCACGCACTTGCCCAGGTAACTGGCATCGCCCAGGCCCACTTCATCGGCAATCTGCGCCAGGCTGTGGCTGGAATTGAGCAAACGCCAGCGCGCCTGTTGCAGGCGCATCTCCAGCCACCAGGCCTTGGCGCTCATGCCATGGCTGGCGTGAAACTGCCGGTCCAGCTGGCGCCGGCTGATGCCCAGCTCAGCCGCCAACTGCTCCGCGGTCAACGGCGTACCCAGGTGATGACGCATCAACGCCTGCGCACGCTGCACCTGCCGCCCCTGCCCGGCCCCCAGCTCCAACGAGCGCAAGGCATGGCGGCTATCGCGGGTTTCATCCACCAGCATGTCGGCCAGGCCCTTCAGCGCCCTGGCCCTCCCGCAGGCGCGTGACAACAGCGCGACGGCCAGGTCGATGGCCGCGGTGCCGCCGGCGCAGGTGATGCGGCTACCGTCGATGCAATACAGCTGCTCACTCAGCACCTGCAAATGCGGGAAGGCCGCACGGAATTCGGCTTCGTGTCGCCAGTGCACCACCACCTTGTGCCCCTGCAGCAACCCGCAGGCGGCCAACAGGAAGGCGCCATTGTCGACCCCAACCAGCTTGACGCCAGCCTTGCCAGCCTGCCTCAGCAAGGCCCGGTAGCGAGGCGCCAGCGCGGCAGTGGCCATCGCGTTGCGCCCGCCGAACACCACCAGGTAGTCGAAACTGGCCAGCTCGAGCTGGCCAGCGACGGCCTCGACCTGCACCACCGCGCCACTGCTCGAAGGCACCGGGTCGAGTGTCAGCCCTGCCACGGTCCAGCTGCAGTAGCGCTGCTGGCTGTAGTCCTCGTCGTCGGCGCTGAAACGCAACTTGTCGAGAAAGGCGCCGAACGGCAGCAGGGCAAAATCCGGTAACGGCAAGATCAGCAAGCGGATGTCGGGCAGCATTGGCATCGCGTCCAGAAACGACCATTCAATGTCCGGATCATACCCTTGCCGGCCAAGGTCGGCGCCATAGACTGGCGCCCTCTCCATCAACAAGGCATTCCCCACCATGGCACTCGACACCTGGCTCATCTACCTGCTGGCGAGCATCGGCCTGTCGCTGACCCCAGGCCCCAACAGCCTGCTGGCCCTGACCCACGGCGCCCTGTATGGCGCACGCCGGACGTTGTTCACCATCATCGGCGGGGTGTTTGGCTTCAGCGCCCTGATTGCCTTGGCCATGTTCGGCCTCAGCGCATTGCTGCAGGCCTCGGCCTCGGTGCTGAGCGTGCTCAAGTGGGTGGGTGGCGCCTATCTGGTCTGGCTGGGTATCCAGCTGTGGCGCAGCCCGGGCCTGCACCTGGAACTGACCGCGCAAAGTGCGCGGCTGGGCAATGCCGGCCTGTTCCGCCAGGGCCTGCTGTCGGCCATGGCCAACCCCAAGGTGCTGCTGTTCTACGGCGCTTTCCTGCCGCAGTTCATCGACCCGCAGCGTGGGTTGCTGCTGCAGTTCGTGGTGATGGCGGCGACCTTTGCCAGTGTCGAGTTCCTGGTCGAATACCTGTTGGCACGCCTGGCGTTTCGCATCCGGCCATGGCTGGCCAAGGGCGGCAAGGGCTTCAACCGCTGCTGCGGCAGCCTGTTTGCCTTGATTGGTGTGGCGTTGCCGCTTGGGCGGTAGCACTACGCAAAGGCTGTCGCGATCCCTGTAGGAGCGGCCTTGTGTCGCGAAAGGGCTGCAACGCAGCCCCGGCAATATCAGCAGCGAAGCCGATATCCCGGGGCCGCTGCGCGCCCCATCGCGACACAAGGCCGCTCCTACAGGGATCGCGACAACCTGTGGGCTCGCATTCAACCCCGGCGCGCTTTGGCCAGGAAGATGATCAAGGCCACGCCCGGCAACCCCGCCCCCACCAGCGCCACACCCTGCCAGCCGAACTGGCTGAACACCGCACTGGCCACCGCCGAACCCAGCGCCCCACCCAGGAAGATGCTGGTCATGTACACCGCGTTCAGCCGCCCGCGGCTGGCCGGGTCCAGCGCGTACACTTCACGCTGGCCGATGACCATGTTCATCTGCACCGCAAAATCCAGCAGCACGCCAGTCAGCCCCAGGCCGATCACGCTGTAGCCCGGCACGGTCAGCCCCAGCAACAGTGCCACCGGTGCCAGTAACAACGCCAACAGCGAACCGGCCCGGGCATGCCCGGCATCGGCCAGGCGGCCGGCCATGGGTGCGGCGACGGCGCCTACCGCGCCCACCAGGGCGAATACCGCGATCTGGCTCTGCGACAGGCCATGCTCGGTTGCCAGGGCCATCGGCGCCGCCGTCCAGTACAGGCTGAACGCCGCGAACATCAACGCCTGGTACAGCGAGCGCTGGCGCAGCAAGGGATAACGGCGCAGCAGCGTGAGCAGCGACAGCATCAGCCCGGCATAGCTGGCCTTGTGCTCGGGCACCCGCCGCGGCAAGGTCAGGGCCAGCAGCAGGATGATCGCCAGCATCACCCCGGCAGCGCCAATGAACACCGCACGCCAGCCGAAGTAGTCGGCCACCAGGCTGGACAACGGCCGCGCCAGCAGGATACCCAGCAGCAGGCCGCCCATGATGTTGCCGACCACCCGCCCACGCTGCTGCTCCGGCGCCAGGTGCGCCGCCAGCGGAATGAGCATCTGCACCGCCACGGAACTGAAACCGATCAGCAGTGCATAGCCGAGGAACAGCTGGCCCTGGCCGCTGCTGCTGGTGCCCGCCAGCAGCAGGCTGACGCAGGCCAGCACGGCGGTAGCCACCATCAAGCGGCGGTTTTCCAACAGGTCGGCCAGCGGTACCAGCAACAGCAGGCCCAAGGCATAGCCAAGCTGCGTGAGCGAAACGATGAGGCTGGCATGCTCGGTGGACAGCCCCAGGTCCGGGGCGATCAGGCCGACGATGGGCTGGGCGTAGTAGATATTGGCGACGATCGCGCCGCAGCAGAACGCCAGCAGGGCGACCAGGGCCCGGCTGAGGCCGGTGGCGGCAGGCTGCGCGGCGGCAAGGGAGGGATTCATGCGAGTGTCCTCGGCGATGGCTGGAATATGCCGGCCACCTTACCCAGACGCACTCCTGGCGAGAATCCAGCGCTGGCGCAACAGGGCTTTGCGCACTGCGCAACACTAGGTGCTGCGCTGCAGCAAATTTTCGCAAAAGTCGATAAAGGCGTTCACCCGCCGCGAACCACGATGGTTGGGCAGGTACAGGGCGTTGATGCTGTCATTGGCCGCGCCAGGGCTGGCCTGCCAATCGGGGAACAGCCGCTGCAGGCGCCCGGCCGCCACATCCTCACGCACCAGCCAGTCGGCCAGCAGCGCGATGCCGCTGCCCGCCAGCGCGGTTTCGCGCAGCATGTCGGCATTGGCGCTGCGCAACGGCCCGCTCACGTCCAGTTCCAGACTGTCCTGCCCACGGGCCAGGCGCCAGGGGCGGCCTTTCTGCCCGTAGCGAAAGCGCAGGCAGGCGTGCTCGAGCAGCTGCCGCGGATGCTCCAGCGGGTCACGCCCGGCCAGGTAGCCCGGGCTGGCCACCAGCCAACGCTGGAAGCGACCCAGCTGGCGGCATACCAGCTCGTCATTGGGCGAGGGGTCGCCCAGGCGGATCGACAGGTCATAGCGCCCGTCAAGCAGGTCATCCAGGCGGTCGCTGAGGTCGATGTCCAGCTCCAGAGCCGGATGTTGCGCCAGGAACGGCCCCAGGTGCGGGGCGATGACCCGCCTGCCGAACTCCACCGGCAAGCACAGGCGCAGCACACCGACAGGCTCCTCGCCCCGGTCGGCGACACTGGCATCGGCCTCGTCCAGGGCCTCGAAAATACCCCGCGCGCGCTCGTAATAACGGGCGCCGGCCTCGGTCAGGCTGACCTGGCGCGTGGAGCGGTTGAGCAAGGTGGCGCCCAACGCCGCTTCCAGGGCATCGACCAGGCGCGTCACCGACGATGTCGCCAGCCCAAGCTGGCGTGCGGCGGCAGAAAAGCCTTGGGCATCGACGGTGGCCACGAACATTTTCATCGCCAGGAGTTTGTCCATTTGTTGCCCGTCTTCCAAATCCCGGAAAGTTCTTACAAACAGCGGGGCCGGTCAAGAAGCGCGGCGCGCGGCAATTGCGTCCATAGTGGAACTACCCCCTTCCAAGCGAGGTTTTCCATGATCCCGACCAACCTGCTGACTGCCCTGCCCCCTTGCGACCCAACCAGCTCCGAACGGGTCGACCAACTGCTCAGCCGCCCGGGTGTGCGTGTTGAGCGTATCGTTTCCAGCGGCCAGGCCAGCCCGCCCGGTTTCTGGTACGACCAGGCCGAGGGCGAATGGATCGTGCTGCTCAGTGGCGCCGCCGGCCTGCGCTTCGAGCACGAGAGCCATACCCGCCTGCTGGCGCCGGGCGATTGCCTGGACATCCCGCCGCATTACCGCCACCGCGTGGAATGGACCGCCCCCGGCACCGCCACCATCTGGCTCGCGGTGTTCTACAGCAGCGGCACTCCGTGGCCGACATGAAACGGTGGCCGCCTGTAGGAGCACACCGCCGACCTTCAGACTCAAGCAAAGCCTGAGTGCCCGCTCCATGAATCAGCACGAACACCTCGTAGAATGCAATTTTAATCGCATGATCTAGACTTTTAGCCACACCTTGCAGAGTTCAGCACTGCGACAATCCGCCCCACAAAATTATGTACCAACTTGTTAATTAGCAAGCTAAGAGATTACACTGCGCGCATTCCACCTGCTGAGATCCCTGGCATGAAAGAAACACCGCGCGCCTCTGGCGCCACAAACATCATCCTGGTCGGCCTGGGCGTGATCATCGCCCTGCTCGGCCTCCTCCTGGCTGCGGGCGGCGTCAAGCTGGCCGGCCTGGGCGGTTCCTGGTACTTCCTGATCGGCGGCCTGGCCATGGCCATCGCCGGCGTTCTCATCGCTCGCCGCAAGCCGGCTGGCGCCTGGCTGTACGCGGCGTTCCTGGTCGGCACTGCCATCTGGGCGCTGATCGACGCAGGCCTGGTGTTCTGGCCGCTGTTCTCGCGCCTGTTCATGTTCGGCGCAATCGGCATGGTGGTGGCACTGGTCTACCCGCTGCTGGCCCGTGCCAATGGCACCAGCGCCGGCCGCGGTGCCTATGGCGTTGCCGGGGTGTTGGCCGTGCTGCTGGTGATCGCCGCCGGCAACATGTTCGTCGCCCACCCAAGCGTCGCCCCCACCGGCAAAGGCCCGGGCATGACCCCGGTCGAGGCCGGCAAGGCGCAGAAGGACTGGGCTCACTACGGCAACACCGAAGGTGGCAGCCGCTTCGCCGCGCTGGACCAGATCAACCGCGACAACGTCAACAAGCTGAAAGTGGCCTGGACCTACCGCACCGGTGACGTGGCGCTCAGCGACGGCAACGGCGCCGAAGACCAGCTGACCCCGCTGCAGGTCGGCAACAAGGTGTTCATCTGCACCCCGCACAACAACCTGATCGCCCTTGATGCCGACACCGGCAAAGAGCTGTGGAAGAACGCGATCAACGCCCAGTCCAAGGTCTGGCAGCGTTGCCGTGGCATGGCCTACTTCGACGCCACTGCCGCCATCGCCCAGCCGACCCAGCCGAACAGCTCGCCAATCACCGCGGCCAGCGTACCGGCCGGTGCCAACTGCCAGCGTCGCCTGCTGACCAACACCATCGATGGCCGCCTGATTGCCGTCGACGCCGACACCGGCGAGTTCTGCCAGGGCTTCGGCAACAACGGCCAGGTCGACCTCAAGGCCGGCCTGGGCGATGTGCCGGACTCCTACTACCAGCTGTCCTCGGCCCCACTGATGGCCGGTACCACCGTGGTGGTCGGCGGCCGCGTCGCCGACAACGTCCAGACCGACATGCCAGGCGGCGTGATCCGTGGTTTCGACGTGATCACGGGTGAAATGCGCTGGGCCTTCGACCCCGGCAACCCGGAAGATCGCCAGGCACCGCAGGGCGACAGCACCTATGTGCGCAGCACCCCCAACAGCTGGGCCCCGATGTCCTACGACCCGGCGATGAATACCGTGTTCCTGCCGATGGGCTCGTCGTCCACCGACATCTACGGTGTCGAACGCAGCAAGCTGGACCACACCTATGGCGCTTCGGTACTGGCGCTGGACGCCACCACCGGCAACCAGAAGTGGGTGTTCCAGACCGTGCACAACGACCTGTGGGACTTCGACCTGCCGATGCAGCCGAGCCTGATCGATTTCACCAAGGACGACGGCCAGTCGGTACCTGCAGTGGTAATCGGCACCAAGGCCGGGCAGATCTACGTGCTCGACCGCGCCACCGGCAAGCCGCTGACCCAGGTCGACGAAGTACCGGTCAAGCCAAGCAACATTCCCAACGAGCCGTACTCGCCAACCCAGCCGAAGTCGGTGGGCATGCCGCAGATCGGCGCGCAGACCCTGACCGAATCGGACATGTGGGGCGCAACCCCGTACGACCAGCTGCTGTGCCGCATCGACTTCAAGAAAATGCGCTACGACGGCCTGTACACCGCCCCGGGCACCGACCTGTCGCTGAGCTTCCCGGGTTCGCTGGGTGGCATGAACTGGGGCAGCATTTCCACCGACCCGGTACATGGGTTCATCTTCGTCAACGACATGCGCCTGGGCCTGTGGATCCAGATGATCCCGTCGCAGAACAAGGGCGGTGCCGCTTCCGGTGGCGAAGCGCTGAACACCGGCATGGGTGCAGTACCGCTCAAGGGCACCCCGTATGCAGTGAACAAGAACCGCTTCCTGTCGGTGGCCGGCATCCCGTGCCAAGCGCCGCCATTCGGCACCCTGACCGCCATCGACATGAAGACCCGCCAGGTGGCGTGGCAGGTACCTGTGGGTACTGTCGAGGACACCGGCCCGCTCGGCATCCGCATGCACCTGCCGATCAAGATCGGCCTGCCGACCCTCGGCGGCACCCTGTCGACCCAGGGTGGCCTGGTGTTCATCGCCGGCACCCAGGACTTCTACCTGCGCGCCTACGACAGCAGCAACGGCAACGAAATCTGGAAGGCTCGCCTGCCAGTGGGCAGCCAGGGCGGCCCGATGACCTACGTTTCGCCGAAAACCGGCAAGCAGTACGTGGTGGTCACGGCTGGCGGCGCGCGCCAGTCGACTGACCGTGGCGACTACGTGATTTCTTACGCTCTGCCGTAAGACCGCGTCGCCTTCATCGCCGGCAAGCCAGCTCCCACAGGATCGTGCCACCTGCAAAGGCAGCGCAGACCTGTGGGAGCTGGCTTGCCGGCGATGAGCCCCTGAAAAACAACCTGAGATTCAGCAATGCCATCCGTAATTCGCATCACCCCCACCCTGCTGCTGGCCCTCGCCAGCAGCACCGCCCTGGCCGACGGCGACCTGATGACACGCAGCACCATGACCGGTGACTGGGGCGGCCTGCGTCACCAGCTGGAAGAAGACGGCGTCAGGTTCACCGGCGACTACAGCGGCGAAACCGCCTACAACGCCCACGGTGGTCTGCACCGCTCGGCGCGCTACTCGCAAAACCTGAAACTGGGCGTGCAGTTCGACCTGTCGAAACTGTATGGCCTGGACAACGGCGGCAAGGTCCAGCTGACCATCAACGACCGCCGCGGCAACAGCGCCTCGGAAGACCTGGTGGGCAACCGCCTGCCGATCCAGGAAAACTTCGGTGGCCTGTACACCCGCCTGACCGAGCTGAGCTACGAGCGTACCCTGTTCACCCCGGCGCTCAACGTCAAGCTCGGCTACATGGCCATGGGCAACGACCTCGGCGGCCTGGACAGTGGCATCCTGTGCAACTTCATGAACGCCGGCTTCTGCGGTCACCCGCTGAACATGTCTGGCGGCAGTGGCTGGACCAATTACCCCAATGCCCACCTGGGCGTACGGGTGAAGTACGACCTGTCGCCATCCTGGCAACTGCGTGTGGCGGCGTTCAACGTCGACCCGGAAAGCAACGGCAACTCCAGCCGCGCCTGGCACCTGGGCCCCAAGCACACCACCGGCACCGTGGTACCGGTAGAGCTGGTCTATAAGCTGCAGGGCGAGCTGCCTGGCGAGTACAAACTGGGCTACTACTACGACAGCTCCGACGTGAAGCGCATCGGCAGCGACGAGGAAGTGTCCGGCCGTGGCGGCCACTACCTGCTGGTCGACCAGGCGGTGTGGAACGACCAGGGCTTGCCGGGCCGCAGCCTGCATGCCTTCGGCCAGTACTCGGCGTCGAGCAAGGCCGCCTCGCCATTCACCAAGTGGTATGGCGCCGGCGTGGTGCTGTACAAGCCGTTCGCTGGTCGCCCGAAGGATACTGTGGCCCTGGGCTATGGCCGTGCCGTACCCAACCCGCGTAGCCGCGACGTGCTGGAAGATGCCGCGTTCGATGCCGGGCAGCAGTTCCCCGATATCGACAGCGCCGAGCAGCTGGTCGAGCTGAGCTATGGCTACCAGGCCACGCCGTGGCTGAACCTGCGCCCGGATGTGCAGTACATCATCGAGCCGGGCGCGTTCTCCGGGAAGGACATCGACAACGCGCTGGTGGTTGGCCTGCAGGTCAAGGCTACCTTCTGAAACCTTGATTGGGGCTGCTCTGCAGCCCTTCGCGGGCACGCCCGCTCCCACAGGTGTATCACCGGCTGGCCTGGCGGTGCTGTACCTGTGGGAGCGGGCGTGCCCGCGAAGAGGCCAGCGCAATCAACCCTGCCTGAGGTAATCCACCAACCTCAGCAACATGGCATCACACCCCCGCAACTGCTCGACACTGACGAACTCATCCGGCTTGTGCCCCTGGTTCATGCTCCCAGGCCCGCACACCACAGTCGGGATGCCCGCCTGGTCGAACAGCCCACCTTCGGTACCAAACGCCACGGTACCGAACTCATCCGAACCACTGAGCAACGCCACCAGGCGAGCCGCCTCGCTATCCGCTGGCGTGGCCAGCCCCGGATATGCACTCAACGGCTGCAGGCGAATGGCGCTGGCGGCATTGACCTTGCGCATGCGCGGCAGCAGTTCGGCCTCGGCATAGGTTTGCAACTGGTCGGCCACTGCCTGCGCCTCGAACCCAGGCAAGGCCCGCACTTCGAAATCGAATTCGCATTCCGCCGGCACGATGTTCAGCGCCCTGCCCCCTTTGATCACACCGGTCTGCACAGTGGAGAACGGTGGGTCGAAGCGCTCGTCGTGATGCTCCGGCAACGCCAGGGCATCACCGATATCACCCAGCTTGCCGATCAGCTTCGCCGCATACTCGATGGCATTCACCCCATACGGCGCGTACGCCGAGTGGCAGGCCGCGCCATGTACCTGGCAACGCATCGCCAGCTTGCCCTTGTGCCCCAGCACCGGCTTGAGTTCGGTGGGTTCGCCAATCAGGCACAACCGTGGCTTGTGCGGGCGCTGCTCGAGCGCGGCCAGCATCGAGCGCACCCCCAGGCAGCCGACTTCCTCGTCGTAGGAGAACGCCAGGTGCACCGGCATGCGCAACGGCTGGGCGAGAAACGCGGGTACAGCCGCCAGCACCGAAGCGATGAAACCCTTCATGTCGGCCGTGCCGCGGCCGTACAGGCGCCCGTCGCGTTCACTCAGGGCAAACGGCTCGACTGTCCAGGCCTGGCCGTCCACCGGCACCACATCGGTATGCCCGGACAACACCACGCCGCCAACATCCCGGGGGCCGATGGTGGCGAACAGGTTGGCCTTGGTACCTTCCGGGTTATGGAACAGTTCGCTTTCCACCCCCAGCTCGGCCAGGTAGTCGCGGATGAAGCTGATCAGTTCGAGATTGGAATCCCGGCTGACCGTGGCAAAGCCGATCAGCCTGGCCAGCAGCGCGCGACTGGCAAATTCACTCATCGCCCGGCACCCCGTAGCTTGGCGCGGCAGTCGGGTTGAGGGCGCGGGTGACGTAGTCCTGCATCTGCGGCCGATATGCCTGCCACAGGCCATCGAGCACACCGATCGGGTCTGCTTCGGCCCAGTCCACACGCAGGTCAACCAGTGGCCAGGTCAGTTCGCCGGCAATCTTCAACGCCGCCGAGTGCACAGGCCCCGCCTCGCCACCTGCGGCCATCGCCGCGTGCATGGCCGCCAGCAGGCGGTCGGCCAGATGCCCGCCGGCTTGTTCAAAGGCCTGCACCATCGCCTCGATCACCTGGGTCGAGGCCAACAGGTTGCCTGCCGCCGCACATTGTTCACCGGCCACGGCGTGGTGGGTGCCCAGGGCTTCCTTGCCAGTGAACAGCGCGACCTGGCCATGGCTGTCGATCACCGTGAGCTGGCGATACTCGCTCCAGCCGTTGGCGCTCAGCACCCGGTCCAGCGCAGCGGCAGGCGGCAACTGGCCCTGTTCCAGGGCATCGAGAATCTGCGGGCCCAGCGCTGGCAAGGTGATGTTCTGGGTGGCGACCGCGCCCACACCGGCACGTACCCACGGGCAGCGGGCGCCCACGGCGATGCTCGAAGAGCTGATGGCGATACCGACCTGGCCGGTTTCCTGGCAACGACCGATGATGGAAAAAGTCATGTCATGGTTCCTGTTGTGCTGTGCGATACACGGCATTCTGGGTTGAACCTTTCGGCCGGCGAAACGACCTTTTTCCGAGGGGTTAGGCAGGAAAAAACTTTGCTCTGGCTGAGATCGAGCGCCGCCCGCGCGGCGCTTCGCAGCACAAGGCTGCTCCTACATCTGTTTCGGGCCAATTATTCCTGTCGGCACAGCGCGCGCGGTCCCTTGGCGTCCAACTCGCAAGCCACAGAATCCAGGGCCTTCGCCGTTTTATCGGCAAGCCCCAGCTAAATACTATTTTCGCCATTTCCACGGCATCCCTAGTCTGGCCCCAGGCAACGGCGGTCCTCCAAACCGACCTGACAAAAACCGCCTGAACAAGGGCTCGGACATGACACTGAACAACCTCGAAATCGACACCCTCGTCGTCGGCGCCGGCCAGGCCGGCGTGGCCATGAGCGAACACCTGAGCAAGCTTGGCGTGCCGCACCTGGTGCTGGAGCGCAAGCGTATCGCCGAGGCCTGGCGCACCGGTCGCTGGGACTCGCTGGTGGCCAACGGCCCGGTCTGGCACGACCGCTTCCCGGGGCTGGAATTCAACCTCGACGCCGACGCCTTCGCCGGCAAGGACCAGGTGGCCGACTACTTCGAGCAGTACGTACGCAAGTACAACCTGCCCGTACGCACCGGCATCGAAGTGAAGAAAGTGCTGCGCAACAGCGACCGCCCCGGTTTTACCATCGAAACCAATGAAGGCGTGATTCGCGCCAACCGCGTGGTCGCCGCCACCGGCCCGTTCCAGAAACCGGTAATCCCGGCCATCGCGCCGAAAGACAGCAACCTGCACCAGATCCACTCCGCGGCCTATTACAACCCCGAGCAGTTGCCAGAAGGCGCTGTGCTGGTGGTCGGCGCCGGCTCCTCCGGCGTGCAGATCGCCGAAGAACTGATGCGTGCCGGGCGCCAGGTGTACCTCTCGGTCGGCGCCCACGATCGCCCGCCACGCGCTTACCGCAACCGCGACTTCTGCTGGTGGCTGGGCGTGCTGGGTGAGTGGGATGCGGAAATCGCCAAGCCTGGCCGCGAGCACGTGACCATTGCCGTCAGTGGCGCCCGTGGCGGCCACACCGTGGACTTCCGCGCCCTCGCCCACCAGGGCATGACCCTGGTCGGCCTGACCCAGTCGTTCGAGAACGGCGTGGCGCGCTTCCAGGACAACCTGGTCGAGAACATCAACCGCGGCGACGAAAACTACCTGGCCCTGCTGGATGCCGCCGATGCCTACATCGAACGCAACGGCCTGGACCTGCCGGAAGAGCCCGAAGCCCGCAAACGCCTGGCCGACCCTGAGTGCATGCGCAACCCGCTGCAGCAACTGGACCTGGCCAAGGCCGGCGTCACCAGCATCATCTGGGCCACCGGTTACGGTGTCGACTTCAGCTGGCTGCAGGTAGACACCTTCGACGCCAACGGCAAGCCCCAGCACCAACGCGGCGTGGCCCGCGAGCCGGGTGTGTACTTCCTTGGCCTGCCGTGGCTGTCGCGTCGTGGCTCGTCGTTCATCTGGGGCGTGTGGCACGACGCCAAGCACGTCGCCGGCCACATCGCCACGCAACGCACCTATGCCGCCTACCGCGACCGCGAACAACGCGCAGCGGATGAGCAGCAGCAACCCAAGATCAGCAACGTCAGCACCCTCGGAGCCCACTGATGCCTACTCATACCCGCATCCGCATGTTCAACACCAAGGCCACCTACCCCAACCAGACCCTGGACAACGACCTGTGCCAGGCGGTGCGCGCCGGCAACACCATCTACGTGCGCGGCCAGGTCGGCACCGACTTCGAAGGCAACCTGGTGGGCCTGGGTGACCCACGGGCGCAGGCCGAACAGGCAATGAAGAACGTCAAGCAACTGCTCGAAGAAGCCGGCTCGGACCTGTCGCACATCGTCAAGACCACCACCTACATCACCGACCCGCGCTTCCGCGAGCCGGTGTACAAGGAGGTAGGCAAGTGGCTCAAGGGCGTGTTCCCGATTTCCACCGGGCTAGTGGTGGCCGGGTTGGCCCAGGCCGAGTGGCTGATGGAGATCGATGTGATCGCCGTGGTGCCTGATTCGGTCTGACCGATCGGTTCAACCTGTAGGAGCGGCCTTGTGTCGCGAAAGGGCCGCAACGCGGCCCCAGGATTGATGCGCAACGGAACGCACCCACTTTTAAAATGGGCTAGAAACCCACTGTCGCCGACAGCAGGTAGGTACGCGGCGTAGACAGCGTCAGCCCCGGCTCGCTGTCATCCGAGGCCCCGGCCGAACTCCAGTAGCGGTCGTCCAGCACGTTCTCGACACTGGCACGCAAGGTAACCTGGGCGGAATTCACCTTGAACGCATAACGCGCACCCACGTCGTAACGCTCCCAGCCTTCGATCTGCTTGCTGTTGTTCTGGTCCAGGTACTGCGAGCTCGAGTGGATGCCCCGCGCCGTCAGGGTCAGGCCGTTCACCCCAGGCACATCCCATTCTGCGCCGAGGTTGACGTTGTACTCGGGCGTGGCCGGCGCGCGGTTGCCATCGTAGGCGCCACCGATGGTGTCGGTCAGTTCGCTGTCGATATACATCACCCCGCCCAGCACACGCACGCCTTGCACGGGCTCGCCGAACACGCTCAGTTCGATACCGCGGTTGTCGCGCTTGCCATTGGGGCCGAACACCCGCGATATGGGGTTGGTTTCATAGGCGGGCTGGCGGATGCGGAAGGCACTGGCGGTAAAGGCGACCTTGCCCAGGTCGTACTTGGCCCCCACCTCGACCTGGCGGCTGGTGAACGGCGGGAAGATCTGGTCTTCGTTGACCGATGTCGACGGCGCAATCTTGCCCTGGCTCAGGCCCTCCATGTAGTTGGCATACAACGACAGCTGGTCGGTAACCTTGAGCAGCACGCCGCCCGAGGGCGACACCTTCTCTTCATCGTAGGCGGTATCCCCCTTGATGCCGTCGCTCCAGTCATCCACCTGCACCCGCTGCCAGCGCGCCCCAAGGGTCAGCAGCAGGCGGTCGTCGAAGAAGCCCAGGGTGTCGGCCAGGGCCACGCCGGAAAAGCGGTTTTCCGTGTACACCTCAGGATCGATGCGGGTTGGCGTGCCCGGTGTCGGCGTGGCCACCGGGTGGTAGAGGTTGCTGGGCGCCGAGGCATAGCGGGCGCCGCCGTTGGTGAAGTCCATGTAGAAGTAGGTGGCGGCCAGGTTCAGCTCGTGGCTGACCGGCCCGGTATGGAACCAGTTGCGCACGCCGGCCATGGCGGTACGCACGGTTTCATCCCGGGTGAAGTCGCGCGGCTGCACGGTGAAGTCGCCGGCATCGTTGCTGATCGACACGTTGTGGCGCAGGAAGTCATGGTTGCTCTTGCGCGCGCCGACCGCGCCATAGGCCAGCAGCGACTCGCTGATATCGTACTCGGCATGCAGCGCACCGAAGGTGTCGTTGGTGCGCGCCTTGCTCCAGGCCTGGGCGTAATTGTGGCGTACGTCGTTGGCATCCGGCACCTTGGCATTGGCACCGACCAGCACCCGCTCCTGCGGTGCATCGGTATCGCGCTCGGTATGGCCAAGGTCCGCCGAAAGCCGCAGGCGCTCGCCACGAAAGTCCAGGCCCAACACCGCCATTTCACGTTCGACTCGCTGGTGGTCCCATTCGGTATCGCCCGCCTGTTTCACGCCATTGAAGCGCACGCCGAACTGCTGGCCTTCGCCAAAGCGCCGACCAACGTCCACCGCACCGCCTGCCTGGCCGGCCGAGGCATAGCTGCCGGTAAACTCGGTGAGCGGCTGGTCGCCGGCTCGCTTGGGCTGCACATTGATGCCGCCGCCGACACTGCCTCGCGGCGAAATGCCGTTGATCAGCTGGCTGGGGCCTTTGATGATGTCGACCCGGTCAGCCATTTCCATGTCGATCGAGTAGGTCGGCAGGATGCCGTACAGGCCGTTGTAGGCCACATCACTGTTGAACAGGCTGAAGCCGCGAATGGTGAACTGCTCGAAGCGCCCACCCGCCGGGTTGGTGGCGCGTACCGATGGGTCGCTGGCGATCAGCTCGCCCAAGGTTCGCGCCTGCTGGTTCTTCACCAGTTCGCTGGTGTAGCTGGTGATGCTGAACGGGGTTTCCATGAAGTCGCGCGTGCCGAGCAGGCCCTGTGAACCCTGACGGGCCACCTGGCCACCGGCATAAGGTTGCGTTTCGTTGCCTGCGGCCAGGCCACCGACGATGCTGGTCGGGGCGATTTCAAGCGCACCACCCGCCTGGGGTGCCGGCATCAATGTGAAAGCGCCCTCGCCCACCGGCAGCAACTGCAGGCCGCTGCCGCGTAGCAGCTGGGTGAAGCCTTCGTCGACGCTGTAGCTGCCGGACAGGCCATTGCTCTGCCGGCCGTTGACCAGCGCCGGGTCCAGCGACAGGCTGACCCCGGCCTGGTCGGCAAACTGGGTAAGTGCCGCACCCAGGCTGGCGGCTGGCACCTGATAGCTGCGCCGGGCAGGTTCATCGGCCCAGGCCGGTGTACACAACAACAGGCTCATGGCGAACAACGGATGTGCCGCACGCGCCAGTGGACGCAGGCGGCTGGACATGACAACAGGCATTGAACAAGGCTCCCCTTTATTTGCTCCTACCGGTAATGACCGGTGAGCGAAAAAAAGGGGACAGCCTCATGCGCGATTTTCCCGCGCGGCCAGGCTCACCCAGTAACGCGTGCGCGTGTGCACCTGCAACGGCAGGCTGGCGGCGAGCAAGGCCAGCACCCGGTCGGTGTCGTCGAGGCGGAACGTACCGGTCACGCGCAGGGCCTCCAGTTCGGGCGCCCAGCGCAGCACGCCGGGGCGGTACCTGCGCAGCTCGTGCAGCAGCTCGCCCAAGGGGCGATCCTCCAGCCGCAGTACCCCTTCGCGCCAGCCCAGCAGCCATGCGTCCAGGCCGGTGACAGGGCCAACCCCGGCCACTTGCAGGCTGGCCTGCTGCCCGGCCTGCAGCAGCAGCGCCGGGCCTTGCCGCGGCTGCAGGTTGGCCGTGCCCTTGAGCACCGATACCCGGCAAGCCTGATCGACCAGGCGCAAGCACACCTCACCAGCATCCAGCGCGACCTGGCCATAGGGCACCTGCAACGTCAGGCTCAGGTTGCCGGGCAACCTGACTGCCACTTCGCCACGCAGCAATGTCAGGCGACGCGCGCCCAGGTCGATATCCACCGCACTGTCGGTGTTCAACTGCACGAATGTACCATCGCTCAGCAGCACCTGCCGGCGCTCCCCGACTGCGGTGCGCATGTCGGCGGCCCAGGCCTCCAGCGGCAGTTCGCGGCTTGCCAGCCAGGCCGCCGGCAACAATGCAGCCACGCCCAGGGCCTGCTTGAGCAGCGCCCGACGGCCGCTATCCGGGCGGTCCAGGGTGGCCATGGCCAATGCGCCGGGTAGCGCGGAAAAGCGCTGGCGCAACAGCAGTGCCTTTTGCCAGGCGTGTTCGTGCAAGGTGCTGCTGGTGCGCCATTGTTCCAGGCGCTGCAGGTCACCCTCGCTGGCAGCGCCAGAGTCCACCAGTGCCAGCCAGCGCGCGGCGGCCTGCAGTGCCTCGCGGGTTTCGGGGGAATGGCTGGTCATTGCAGTTCGGCCAGCAGGCAATGCTCGTAGGCCTGCGCCATGTAGCGTTTGACCGAGCGCTCGCAAACGCCCAGGCGCTTGCCGATCTCGGCATAGCCCAGGCCCTCCAGCTGGCTCCAGAGAAAGGCCTTGCGTACCGGCACCTTGAGGCCGTCGAGCAACTCGTCGAGGGCTTGCAGGGTTTCCAGCAGTACCCAACGCTGCTCTGGCGAGGGCACATGCTGCTCGGGCAACTGCGCCAGTGCATCGAGGTAGGCTTGTTCCAGGCTACGCCGCTGGTGGAAGTTGCTCAGCAGGCGCTTGCCCACGGTCAGCAGGTAGGCACGCGGTTCGCGAATGTCTGCCAGCGGCTGGGCGCTGGCCAGGATACGCAGGAAGGTATCCTGGCTGAGGTCGGCGGCATCCCAGGCATTGCCCATGCGCCGCCGCAGCCAGGTTTCCAGCCAGCCGCGGTGTTCCCGGTACAGGGCAGGCAGGCTATGCTCCGGTGGCGGCGCGGCGTCGATCATGGGGAAGGCCCTGCGGTGGTGTAAATAAGATTAATTCTAATTTACAGCGCACCACAGAACCAAGCGGTTTGTTACCAGTCAGGCAATCGCCGCATCCACCAGCACTTGCGCTTCCTGCACCAGGCGCTGCAGGTGCGCCTCGTCGATGAAGCTTTCGGCGTAGATCTTGTAGATATCCTCGGTGCCCGACGGGCGTGCGGCGAACCAGCCATTGGCGGTCATCACCTTCAGCCCGCCGATCGCCTGGCCGTTGCCCGGCGCATGGCTGAGGATCTGCACGATCGGCTCACCCGCCAGCTCGGTCGACTTCACCTGCTCCGGCGCCAGCTTGCTCAGCAAAGCCTTCTGCCGGGCATCGGCCTTGGCTTCGACACGGGTGGCGAACGGCTTGCCCAGCGCCTCGGTCAGGTCGGCGTAGGCCTGGCTCGGGTTGCGCCCGGTGCGGGCGGTCATCTCGGCAGCCAGCAAGGCCGGGATCAGCCCGTCCTTGTCGGTGGCCCAGACCGAGCCATCGCGGCGCAGGAACGAAGCCCCCGCACTTTCCTCGCCACCAAAGCCCAGCGTGCCGTCGAACAGGCCCTGGGCGAAGAACTTGAAGCCCACCGGTACTTCGTACAGTTCACGGCCCAGGCGCTGGGTGACGCGATCGATCAGGCCACTGGACACCACGGTCTTGCCGACGGCGGCATCGCTGCGCCATTGCGGGCGGTGGCGGTACAGGTAGTCGATGGCCACGGCCAGGTAGTTGTTCGGCTGCAGCAGGCCATCGGGGGTGACGATGCCATGGCGATCGTGGTCCGGGTCGCAGGCGAAGGCCACGTCGAAGCGTTCGCGCAGGCCGATCAGGCCCTGCATGGCATAGGGCGAAGACGGGTCCATGCGGATCTGGCCGTCCCAGTCGACAGTCATGAAGCGGAAGGTCGGGTCGACCTCGGTGTTCACCACTTCCAGGTCGAGCTGGTAATGCTTGGCGATCGCCGACCAGTAGCGCACCCCTGCCCCGCCCAGCGGGTCGACGCCCAGGCGCAGCTTGGCAGCGCGGATGACGTCGAAGTCGATGACGTTTTCCAGGTCGGCCACGTAGTTGCTCACGTAGTCGTGACGCTGGGTGGTGGATGCCTGCAGCGCCTGGGCATGGTCCATGCGCTTGACGCCCGCCAGGTCAGCAGCCAGCAGTTCGTTGGCCTTGGCCTCGATCCACTTGGTCACGTCACTGTCGGCCGGGCCGCCATTGGGCGGGTTGTATTTGAAGCCACCGCTTTGCGGCGGGTTGTGCGACGGGGTGATGACGATGCCGTCGGCCAGGCCCTGCTCGCGGCCACGGTTATGGCAGAGGATGGCATGGGAAACCGCTGGTGTTGGCGTGTATTCGTCGTCCTTGGACAGCATTACCTGCACGCCATTGGCAGCCAGCACTTCCAGGGCGCTGGCGGTAGCCGGTGCCGACAGTGCGTGGGTGTCGGCGCCGATGAACAGCGGGCCATCGATGCCCTTCTCCTGGCGATACAGGCAGATGGCCTGGGTAATGGCCAGGACGTGGTACTCGTTGAAGCTCAATTCAAGCGAAGTGCCACGGTGCCCCGAGGTGCCGAAGGCCACCCGCTGGGCCGCCACGGCAGCGTCGGGGCGGCCGGTGTAGTAGGCGGTGAGCAGTCGGGGAATATCGACCAGCACGCTGGCCGGAGCCGGCTTGCCTGCCAAAGGACTGAGCGTCATGCAGAAACCTCGAGTTCAACGGATGTTGGTGTTGGAGCGTGCAGTGTACTGAGAGTTGCAATGCCGCGCGATGGGCGGCAGCAAAGAAACATCAGGCCACGTAGCCCGCTTTTTGTAGGAGCGGCCTTGTGTCGCGATAGGGGTGCGAAGCGCCCCCAGGATCTTCGCACCTCCAGGAATTGTCGGGGCCGCTTTGCGGCCCTTTCGCGGCACAAGGCCGCTCCTACATGGACCGCGCATGCCGCTCATCTGCCTCATGACGGTCTAGAGTAGAAACCATGCACCCCGCAAAAGAGACCCCATGGCTTTCTACCGCCTGACCCACACCCACCCGCGCCTGAGCATCGCCACTTTGGTCGGCCTGCTCGGCGCCTGGCTGATCCCCGCCAGCGACAGCGTGCAGCACATCCTCGCCGGTTGGAACCTTGGCGTATGGCTATACCTGCTGCTGGTGCTCTACCTGACCTTGAGCGCCAATGCGGAAAAGGTACGCAAGGTCGCCCGCGTCGAAGACGAAAACGCCGGCCTGGTCCTGCTCACCGTGTGCATCGCCGCCATCGCCAGCCTCGCCGCCGTCACCCTGCAACTGGTGTCCAGCCGTGGCCTGCAAGGCACGGCGCTGGTCGTGCACTACCTCTACACCGGCCTGACCGTGGCCGGCTCCTGGCTGTTGATCGGCTGCATTTTCAGCCTGCACTATGCGCGGCTGTTCTATACCGGACAAAACCACGAACCGCCGCTGCGCTTCGCCGATGGCGAACGCAACCCCGATTACTGGGACTTCCACTACTTCTCGTTCACCATCAGCGTGGCGGTACAAACCTCCGACGTGGGCATCGCCGGGCGGGAGTTGCGGCGGGTAGTGCTGGCACATTCACTAGTGGGGTTCGTATTCAACACGGCGATCCTGGGATTCACCATCAACATCGCTGCCGGGTTGCTCGGCTGATCACACCGCTCGTCCGAAAACATCGCGCGGCAAATTCGATCAAATTGGCAGCACCTGGCGGGTTATCTGCCGTCAACATGCCAGGAAAACGTTTGCCTTGCGGGCCTGCGCAAAATGCCGTCCAAGACAAAGCTGTGACGTCTGTCATGCATCAGTGAATTTGTCTTATTGGCCGCCGAGAATAGTGCGTGACAGGTGCTATGGTTACCTTCCCGGCGGCCGCATCGATGTGGCCACCCGCTCACCACGTCCAGGTACGGACAAGGAGGCTGGCATGAACAAGATGACGTTCCCCAACGCCTGCCAGGTGATGCGCTGGCATTTCCACCCGCTGGGCTTCGAAGCCAGCATGGATGCGCCACGCAGCATGGTCGCGCGGCTGTTCGACCGCGCCACCGGCGAAACCCTGCTGGCGATCGCAGGCATTCCCTGCTCGGCAATCATGGCCGCCGCCGACGTAGAGCGCATCATCGAGGCCGTCGAGGCGGAGATGGATACCTTCATGCCCGCCTTCACCTTGCGCGACGCGGTCTAGCCCGCTGCGGTGCTTTCCTGGCGCATGGCCTGCAACTTGCCCATGAACTGCTCGGCCGGCACCGGCTGGCCCAGCAGGTAGCCTTGCAGCGAATCGCAGCCCAGGCGGGTCAGGAAGTCCTGCTGCCTGTCAGTCTCCACCCCTTCAGCAACGATGCGCAGGCCCAGCGCCTGGCCCAGCGCCACGATAGCCGAAACGATCGCCGCATCGTCGCTGTCCTGCTCCAGGTCGCGCACGAAACCGCGGTCGATCTTCAGCTCGTTGGCCGGCAGGCGCTTGAGGTACATCAGGCTGGAATAACCGGTGCCAAAGTCATCGATGGACAGGTCCACGCCCATGTCGGACAACCGTTGCAGCACCGTCAGGCTGGCATCGGCGTCGTGCATGGCGGTGGTTTCGGTAATTTCCAGGGTCAGGCAGTTGGCCGGCAGGCTGTTCTGCTGCAGGGCCCGGGCCACGCTCTCGACCAGCCCGGCATGGCAGAACTGGATGGCCGACAGGTTCACCGCCATGCGCCAGCCGTGGTGCCCCTGGTCCAGCCACTGGCGCATCTGGCGGCAGGCCTCGATGAGCACCCATTCGCCAATGGGGATGATCAGACCGGTCTTTTCCGCCAGGCCGATGAAACGGTCGGGCAGCAACAGGCCCTGCTGAGGGTGCTCCCAGCGCAGCAAGGCCTCGGCACCGATCGGCTGGCAATTCTGGGCGTCGAACTTGGGCTGGTAGTGCAGGCGGAACTGGCGCTGCTCCAGGGCCTGGCGCAGGTCCTGCAGTAGCTGCAGTTGCTGGCGGGCGTTGCTGTTCATCGACGCGTCGAAGAAGCTGTAGCCATTCTTGCCGGCGCTCTTGGCGTGGTACATGGCAGCGTCGGCATTGCGCAGCAGCTCATGCTGGTCCAGGCCATTGCCCGGGTACAGGACGATGCCCAGGCTCGCTGTCAGCTGCAGGTCATGCTCGGCCACGCGGAATGGCCGTGACACCAGGTTGACCTGCTTGACCGCCACATCCATGGCATCGTTCGGCTCGCGCAGCTCCACCAGCAGCACGAATTCGTCGCCGCCGATGCGCGCCAACGTGTCCTGGCTGTGCAGATGCCCGCGCAGGCGCGCCGCCACGGCCTTGAGCAGCAAGTCGCCGATGTGGTGGCCGAAGGCATCGTTGACTGGCTTGAAGCCGTCCAGGTCGATGAACATCAGGGCAAAGCAGCCGCCCTGCTCCGCTACCTTGGCAATGGCCTGCTCGATGCGGTCGGCCAGCAACGTACGGTTGGGCAGGTCGGTGAGCGTGTCGTGCAGGGCCAGCTGGGTCAGTTCCTGGTTGGCCAGGGTCAGCGAACGGGCCAGCTCGGCGGTGCGTGCCTCCAGGCGGGCATCCAGTACCGAGGTGAGCAAGGCCACCGCCAGTACCGCCAGCGTGGTGATCAGCACCAGGTAGACCAGGCCGTCGCCTTGCAGGCCTCCCGCTGCCAGCGCACCGCAGAAGCTGCCTTCGGGGAAATTCGCCGCGGCCATGCCGGTGTAGTGCATGCCGACGATGGCAACGCCCATCACCACCGCCGCCAGGCCGCGAATCTGCCTCACATAAGGAGTATGCGCGCGCAGCCGGAAGGCGATCCACAACGCCGCTGCCGAGGCGGCCACGGCAATCAGCAGCGAGGCCCCGAACAGCGTCGGGTCATAGTCGATGCCCGGCAGCATGCGCAGCGCGGCCATACCGGTGTAGTGCATGCAGGCAATGCCGGTGCCCATGATCAGCGCACCAAACCCCAACTGCAGCCAGGGCAGGCTCGGCTGGCTGACCAGCCACAAGGCAAAGCCTGAAGACAAGACGGCGATCAGCAGCGAGAACGCGGTCAGGGCAAGGTCGTAGCCCAGGTCGATGGGCAGGCTGAAGGCGAGCATGCCGATGAAATGCATCGACCATACGCCGATGCCCATCGCCAGCGCGCCACCCCCCATCCACAGCCAGGCAGCCCGGCCTTTGGCCGTGGCGATGCGGCCGGTCAGGTCAAGGGCGGTATAGGACGCCAGGATCGCCACGCACAGCGAAATCAACACCAGCGAAGAGGAGTAGCTACCGATCAGCATCGAGAGTTCCAGCGGGGCGGGAGGCCCGGAAAAAGCTGACGATTGTACTCAAGGTCAGGCGAAACGCACGGGGTTTTTGCGAATGGGAATGGATCCAAAGACTGCGAGGGCCTGGACGCATGCGCGGTAGCTGTAGGAGCGGCCTTGTGTCGCGATCGGGCTGCGAAGCGGCCCCAGCGATCTGTGCTTGTACACAAAGTTCTGGGGCCGCTCTGCGGCCCGATCGCGACACAAGGCCGCTCCTACAGAGGTACGCGTCTGCGGGTCGCTTCAATCCTGCTCGGCGAAGGCTTGCCCGGCATCCCAACCACCACCCAGGGCAGCAACCAGCTGCACGCTGGCCACCAGGCGCCCTTGCAGCAGGTTCAACACACTGCGCTCGTTGCTCAGCGCCGTGGTCTGCACGTTGACCACATCCAGGTAGCCGATCAGCCCGGCGCGGTACTGGTTCTCGGTCAGGCGCAGCGACTCGCGGGCAGCATCCAGTGCCTCCTGGCGCACCACCGCCTCATCGCCATACACCTTCAACTGCACCAGCAGGTTTTCCACTTCCTTGAACCCGTCGAGCACGGTCTGGCGGTACTGCGCCACGGTCTGGTCATACACCGCCACCGTGCGGTCCACCTCGGCACTGCGCTTGCCGGCGTCGAACAAGGTCAGCGCCAGTTGCGGGCCCACCGACCAGTAGCGGTTGGGCAGTTCGATCCAGTTGCTGAAGCTGCTGCTGGAGTAACCGCCACTCATGCTCAGGCTCAGGTCCGGGAAGTAGGCCGCCCGCGACACGCCGATGTTGGCGTTGGCAGCCATCACGTTGCGCTCGGCCGCAGCGATGTCCGGGCGTCGCTCCAGCAACTGCGAAGGCAAGGCCACCGGAATTTGCGGCAGCGCCGGAATGGATTTGCTGTCGGCCAGGGCGAAGTCCGCCGGGGTCTTGCCCAGCAACACGGCAATGGCGTTCTCGAACTGTGCACGCTGCCAGACCAGGTCGATCAGGTCGGCCTGGGTGCTCTTGAGCTGGGTACGCGCCTGGGCCACTGCATCCGGGCCGGCGACGCCAGCGCGATACTGGTTTTCGTTCATCCGCAGGGAACGTTCATACGCTGCCACGGTGGCTTCCAACAGGCGTTTCTGCTCGTCGATCACCCGCAACTGCAGGTAGTTCTGCACCAGTTCCGACTGCTGGCTGAGGCGGATCGAGGCCAGGTCGGCCAGGCTGGCTTCGGCACTGGCTTCGTTGGCGTTCAGGGTCTCGCGCAGCTTGCCCCACAGGTCGATTTCCCAGCTGACGCCGAGCTGGGCGTTGTAGGTGTTGCGAATGCCGCTGCTGTTGTTGGACAGGCTCGAGCTGGAGCTACCGGTGCCCTGGGCCGAGCGGTTCTTGCTGACGCTCAGGTCCAGGCTGGGGAACAGTGCCGCCCGGCTGCTGCGCACCAGCGCCTGGGCCTGGCGGTACTGGGCCTCCGATTGGGCCACGGTCTGGTTGCTGCGGTTGAGCTCTTCGACCAGTGCATTGAGCCCGGCATCGCCGTAGATTTCCCACCAGGCGCCGCGGGCGATGGCATCGGACGGCGTGGCCTGGGTCCAGCCTTCGGCGTGCTTGAACTGCGCCGTGCTGCTCAGTTCCGGGCGGTGGTAGTCCGGGCTCAGGGTGCAGGCGCTGAGCAAGGCGACGCACAACCCGGCGCCGAGCAGGCGCGAGCCACGCCCACGGGTCAGCGTCTGCAGGGCACGGTGAAGTGGGGTCTGGGCAAAAGTCATAGCGGGGTTTCCAGGGCGGCGTCGGTGCGCACGCCACGCCAACGGTTGAAACGGTGACGCAGGCGGTCCAGGTACAGGTAGACCACCGGTGTCGTGTAAAGGGTGAGGACCTGGCTGAACACCAGGCCGCCAATGATGGTCAGGCCCAGAGGCTGGCGCATTTCCGCGCCTTCGGCGCGGCTCAGCAGCAGCGGCAAGGCACCGAGGATGGCCGCCAGGGTCGTCATCAGGATCGGCCGCAGGCGCAGCAGGCAGGCCCGGCGGATCGACTCTTCCGGTGTCAGGCCCTGGTGGCGCTCCAGCTGCAAGGCCAGGTCGATCATCAGGATGGCGTTCTTCTTCACCACGCCGATCAGCAGGAACAGCCCCAGCAGCGAGATCAGGCTGAACTCGCCGCCGGTGACGTACAGCGCCAGCAAGGCACCCACGCCGGCCGAGGGCAGTGTCGAGAGGATGGTCAGCGGGTGAATGTAGCTTTCGTAGAGGATGCCCAACACCAGGTAGACCAGCACCAGCGCGCCAAGGATCATCAGCGGCTGGCCTTCCTGGGTCTTGGCGAAGGCATCGGCGGTACCACCAAGCTTGGCAATCACTTCCTCGGGCAAGCCCAGCTTGGCCACCGCACGCTCCAGCGCCGCCATGGCCTGGTCGGGGCTGTAGCCTTCGGCGACGTCGAAGGCGATGCTTTCGGCGGCGAACTGGCCTTCGTGGCTGACCCGGTCGTTGGCCAGGCTGTTCTCGTAGTGGGCGATGGTCGACAGCGGTACGCGGGCACCGTCGGCGGTAATCACCTGTACCTGCTCGAGGGTGCTCGGGTCCCAGGCGTACTTCGGGTTGATCTCGAGCACTACCTGGTACTGGTTGAGGCTGTCGTAGATGGTGGAGATCTGCCGCTGGCTGTAGGCGTTGTTCAGCACCGTGGTGACCATGTCCATGTCGATGCCCAGGCGCTTGGCCTGGTCACGGTCGACCACCAGGGTCACCTGCTGGGTGCCGGCACCGTCGCGGGCGTCGATGGCAGTCAGTTGCGGCAGTGCACGCAGCGCCGCCACCACTTTCGGGAACCATTCGCGCAGGGCCGCCAGGTCTCCGCTCTGCAGGGAGTACAGGTACTGCGAAGAGGTCTGGTCACGGCCACCACCGCCCAGTTGCAGGTCCTGGTCGGCCATCAGGAACAGGCGCCCGCCGGGTACCTTGGGCATTTCCTTGCGCAGGCGTTCGATCACCTTCTGGGCGTCGAGCTTGCGCTCGCTGATCGGCTTCAGGCGCACCAGCACAAAGGCATTGTTGGTCCCGCTGTTGCCACCGATGAAGCCGGCAACGCTCTGCACTGCCGGGTCGGCCAGCAAGGCGCGGCGGTAGATTTCCATTTTCGGTTGCATGACGCTGAACGACAGGCCATCGTCGCCACGGATGAAGCCTATCAGCTGGCCGGTATCCTGCTGCGGCATCAGCGTCTTCGGCACCACCACGTACAGGGCGATGTTGATGCCGATGGTGGCCAGCAGGCTGATCAGCGTCAGGCGTTTGTGGCGCAAGGCCCAGCCCAGGCTGCGGTCATAGGCATCGACCATGCGCTGGTGCAACTGTTCGCTCCAGCGCTGCAGACGTGTCGGCTCGGCCTGGTGCGGTTTGAGCCAGCGGGCGCACAGCATCGGCGTGAGGGTCAGCGACACCACCAGCGACACGATGATCGCCGCCGCCAGGGTGATGGAGAACTCCTGGAACAGGTTGCGCACGATGCCACCCATGAACAGGATGGAGACGAATACCGCCACCAGCGACACGTTCATCGACAGCAAGGTGAAACCCACTTCCTTGGCGCCCAGGAAGGCCGCTTTCATAGGTGGTTGGCCGTCCTCGATGTGCCGGGATATGTTCTCCAGCACCACGATGGCATCGTCCACCACCAGGCCGGTGGCGAGGATCAGCGCCATCAGCGACAGGTTGTTGAGCGAGAACCCGCACAGGTACATGACCGCGAAAGTGCCCACCAGTGACACCGGCACCGCCAGGCTGGGGATCAGCGACGCCCGCAGGCTGCCGAGGAACAGGTAGACCACCAGGATCACCAGCACCACGGCGATCAGCAGGGTGTGCTCGGCTTCCTTGAGGGTGGCCTTGATCACTGGCGAACGGTCCATGGCCACGTTCAGTTGCACGCTGGCCGGCAGCAGCGACTGCAGGGCCGGCAACTGCGCCTTGATCTGGTCGACCGTTTCAATGATGTTGGCGCCTGTCTGGCGGTTGACCACCAGCAGCACCGCGCTCTGGTCATTGAAGAAGCCGCTGTTGTAGCGGTTCTCGACACCGTCGGTGATGGTCGCCACGTCGGAAAGGCGCAGGATGGTGCCGTTCTGCTGGCGGATCACCACAGGCTCGTAGTCCTTGGCGCTTTCCAGCTGGTCATTGGCGCGCACCTGCCAGTTGCGCTCGGCGTCCTCGACAAAGCCCATCGGCCGGCGCTGGTTGGCGTTGGACACGGCAGTACGTACTTCATCCAGCGACAGGCCGTACTGGTTGAGCAATTGCGGCTCGACAGCAATGCGCACCGCCGGCAGCGAACTGCCGCCGATCTGCACCTCCCCTACCCCGGGCACCTGGGCCAGGCTCTGCGACAGGATGGTGTCGGCCAGGTCGTACAGCTGGCCCTTCTGCAGCACGTCCGAAGTCAGCGACAGCACCATGATCGGTGCCTGCGACGGGTTGATCTTCTTGTAGGTGGGCATGCTGCGCATACCGCTGGGCAACAGGTTGCGGGTGGCGTTGATCGCCGCCTGCACCTCGCGCGCCGCACCGTCGATGTCGCGGCCCATCTCGAAGCCGATGATCACCCGTGTGGAGCCCTGGTTGGAGCTGCTGGTCAGGGTGGTCACGCCGGCAATGCTGCCCAGCTTGCGCTCCAGCGGCGTGGCCACGGTGGACGCCATCACTTCCGGGCTGGCGCCTGACAGGTTGGCCGACACCAAGATTACCGGGAAGTCCATCTGTGGCAGCGGTGCCACCGGCAGCAGACCGAAGCTGACCCCGCCCAGCAGCATGATCGCCAGGCTCAACAGCATCGTCGCAACCGGGCGACGGATGAAAGGACCGGACAGGTTCATGCCTCGGCCTGCTTCACGTCAGTGGCCGGGCGCCAGCGGCGGGCCAGGCGGTCGAAGTACAGGTAGATGACCGGGGTGGTGAACAGCGTCAGCACCTGGCTGACCAGCAACCCGCCGACCATCACCAGGCCCAGCGGCTGGCGCAGCTCGGCACCGGAACCGGTGGCGAGCATCAGCGGCACGGCGCCGAACAGCGCGGCCAGGGTAGTCATCAGGATCGGCCGGAAGCGCAGCAGCGCCGCCTGGTAGATGGCATCGCGCGGGCTCATGCCCTGCTGGCGCTCGGCCTCGAGGGCGAAGTCGATCATCATGATCGCGTTCTTCTTGACGATGCCGATCAGCAGGATGATGCCGATGATGGCGATCATGCCCAGGTCGTTGCCGCTGATGAGCAAGGCCAGCAAGGCGCCGACCGCTGCCGACGGC
This sequence comes from Pseudomonas sp. s4, assembly GCF_046764235.1. Lineage (NCBI taxonomy): Bacteria > Pseudomonadati > Pseudomonadota > Gammaproteobacteria > Pseudomonadales > Pseudomonadaceae > Pseudomonas > Pseudomonas sp. s4. The sequence goes on from NZ_CP177209.1 coordinate 3,599,974, forward strand.
AGGGTCGAAAGGATGGTCACCGGGTGGATGTAGCTCTCGTACAGCACGCCCAGCACGATGTACATGGTCACCACCGCCGCCAGGATCAACAGCAAGGTGCTCGACAGCGATGCCTGGAAGGCCTCCGCCGCGCCCTGGAAGCGAGTCTGCACGCCCAGCGGCATGCCGATGTCCTTCTGCACCTGCTCGATCACCTGCACCGCCTTGCCCAGCGAAGCGCCGTGGGCCAGGTTGAACGACAAGGTCACCGCCGGGAACTGGCCAATGTGGGAAATGGCCAGCTGGGCCTGGCGCTGCTCGATGCGTGCCAGCGCCGACAGGCGCACCTGGCCGCCATCGGTGGCCTTGACGTGGATCGACTCCAGCGCCTGCGGGCCGATCACCGCCGCATCCTGCGACTGCAGCACCACGCGGTACTGGCTGGCCTGGGTGTAGATGGTCGAGATCTGACGCTGGCCGAAGGCGTCATACAGGGCGTTGGTGATTTGCGACACGCTGATGCCCAGGCGCCCGGCCATGTCGCGGTCGATCACCAGGTACACCTGCAGGCCCTTGTCCTGCAGGTCGCTGGCCACGTCGGCCAGTTCCGGGCGCTGCTGCAGCGCCTGCACCAGCTTGCCGCTCCACTGCGCCAGCAGGTCGGCGTCGGGCGACGAGAGGCTGAACTGGTACTGGGTCCGGCTGACCCGGTCCTCGATGCTCAGGTCCTGCACCGGCTGCATGAACAGGCGGATGCCCACCAGCCGATCGACTTGTGGCTGCAGGCGGTTGATCACCTCGCTGGCAGTGACATCACGCTCGCCATGGGGTTTGAGGTTGATCAGCAGGCGGCCGCTGTTGAGCGTGGCGTTGTCGCCATCGACGCCAATGTAGGACGACAGGCTCTGCACCGCCGGGTCCTGCAGGATCACCTTGCTCAGCGCCTGCTGGCGTTCGCTCATGGCGGCGAACGAGGTGGACTGCGGCGCTTCGGAAATGCCCTGGATCACCCCGGTGTCCTGTACCGGGAAGAAGCCCTTGGGCACCACCATGTACAGGAATACGGTGAGCGCCAGGCTGGCCACGGCCACCAGCAGCGTCAACGGCTGGCGCTTGAGCACCCACTGCAGGGCGCTACCGTAGTGCCTGATCAGCCAGTCGATCCAGGCGCCACTGGCGCGGTAGAACCGGCCCTGTTCCTCTTCCCTGGGCTCGCGCTTGAGCAGGCGCGCGCACATCATCGGCGTGAGGGTCAGCGATACCACCAGGGAAATCAGGATGGCCACCGCCAGGGTGATGGCGAACTCGCGGAACAGGCGGCCGACCACATCGGCCATGAACAGCAGCGGGATCAGTACCGCAATCAGCGAGAAGGTCAGCGAGATCAGGGTGAAGCCGATTTGCCGGGCGCCCTTGAGCGCCGCCTGCATGGGCGACTCGCCCTCCTCGATGTGCCGGGAGATGTTCTCCAGCATGACGATGGCGTCGTCGACCACGAAACCGGTGGCGATGGTCAGGGCCATCAGGGTCAGGTTGTTGACCGAGAAACCGGCCAGGTACATCACGCCGAAGGTGCCGATCAGCGACAACGGTACGGCGATCGACGGGATGAGCGTGGCGCTGAAACGGCGCAGGAAGACGAACGTGACCATTACCACCAGGGCGATGGCGATCAGCAGTTCGTGCTGCACGTCCTTGACCGCGGCGCGGATGGTCTGGGTGCGGTCGGTGAGCACCGACACATCGAGGCCGGCCGGCAGGTTGTCGGTGATCGACGGCAGCAGGGCCTTGATGCGGTCGACCACTTCGATGACGTTGGCGCCCGGCTGGCGCTGGATGTTCAACAGCACGGCGTGGTTTTCGTTGGCCCAGGCAGCCAGGCGCTCGTTTTCGGCGCCGTCGACGATTTCTGCAACATCCTTCAGACGCAGAGGCGCGCCATTGTTGTAGGCCAGGATCAGGTTGGCGTATTCCTCAGGGGAACGCAGCTGGTCGTTGGCGTCGAGCATCGACACCCGGGTCGGGCCGTCGAAGTTGCCCTTGGGCTGGTTGACGTTGGAAGCGCCGATCAGGGTGCGTACGTCCTCCAGGTTCAGGCCGTTGGCGGCCAGGGCATCGACGTTGACCTTGATCCGCACCGCCTGGCGCTGGCCACCGGCGATGCTGACCATGCCAACACCGCTGATCTGTGCGAGCTTCTGTGCCACACGGGTATCGACCAGGTCGTTGAGCTTGGGCAGCGGCATGGTCTTGCTGGAGATGGCCAGGGTCAGCACCGGGGTGTCGGCCGGGTTGACCTTGTTGTACACCGGCGGCGCCGGAAGGTCGCTGGGCAGCAGGTTGCTGGCGGCGTTGATCGCGGCCTGCACCTGTTGCTCTGCAACGTCCATGTTCATGTCGAGGTTGAAGCGCAAGGTCAGCACCGAGGCGCCGCCGGAGCTGGTCGAGGCCATCTGCTCCAGGCCTGGCATCTGGCCGAACTGACGTTCGAGCGGCGCGGTAACCGCGCTGGTCATGACCTGCGGGCTGGCGCCTGGGTACAGGGTCATGACCCGGATGGTCGGGTAATCCACCTGCGGCAACGCGGAAACCGGCAACAGCTTGTAGGCGATCAGGCCGGCCAGGACGATGGCCAGCATGCTCAGCGTGGTGGCAACCGGCCGCAGGATGAACAGACGCGAGAGGTTCATGCGCCCGCCTTGCCTGCTGCGCTACCAGGCTGTGCTTCACCGGGCTGCACATCGCCAGTGCTTGCCGAACCCTTGCCTTCCTGGCCTTGCAGGTGCTGGCCCGGGGTGGTCGGCACCTGCGAGCTGTCTTCGACAACTTCCACCTTGGTGCCTTCGCGCAGGCGGTCGGTGCCTTCCAGCACCAGGCGGTCGCCGGCCTTGAGGCCCTCGAGAATGACGCTGTTCTCGCCGTCGCTGGCGCCGACCTTGAGCTTGCGGATGTTGACCGTGTTCTGGTCATTGACCACATAGGCGAAGGAGCCGTCATTGCCGAACTGGATGGCCGCCGCCGGGGCCATGGTCACCTGCTTGAGGGTGTCGGCCAGCAGGCGCACGTTGACGAACTGGTTGGGGAACAGGGCCAGGTCCTTGTTCTCGAAGCGGCCCTTGAACTTGAGGGTGCCGGTGGTGGTGTCGATCTGGTTGTCGATGCTGCCCAGCACGCCGGTGGACTGCAGCTTGCTGTCACTGCGGTCCCAGGCCTCGACCGGCAGACTGGCGCCGCTGCGGTAGCGTTCCAGCACGGTGCTCAACTCGGTTTCCGGCAGGGTGAAGGCAACGCTGATCGGCTCGGTCTGCGTGATCACCACCAGCGCGGTGGTGTCGTTGGCCGCCACCAGGTTGCCCAGGTCGAGCTGGCGCAGGCCTACGCGGCCGTTGATCGGCGCGCGGATCTGGGTGAAGTCCAGGTTCAGGCGGGCGTCATTGACCTGCGCCTGGTTGGTCTTCACCAGCCCCTGGAACTGTGCCACCTGCGCTTCGGCGGTGTCGAGGGTTTGCTTGGCGATGCTGTCTTCGGCGTACAGGCCTTTATAGCGGGCCAGGTCGACCTGGGCGTTCTTCAGTTGCGCCTGGTTCTGCGCCAGGGTGCCCTCGGCCTGCTGCAGGGCAATGCGGTACGGGCGCGGGTCGATTTCGGCGAGCAGGTCGCCGGCCTTGACCTGCTGGCCTTCCTTGAAGTGGATCTTGACCAGCTCGCCAGCCACGCGGCTGCGCACGTTGACGGTGTTGGTGGCGGTGACTGTGCCCAGGGCCTTGTAGTACAGCGGGAAGTCGCCCACCCGCACCGGCTCGACGCGCACCGGCACCGGGTCGCTGGAGCCGCCGAAGCCCGGGCGACCGCCCATCATGCCCATGCCCTTGCCACCGCGCCCGCCACCGGCTTCTTTATGCGCAGGCGTCGCTGCGGGCCACAGCCACCAGGCCAGTGCAGCCACCAGCAGCAGGATCAGCAGGCCGACGAGCCAGCGACGAGGGGAGCGGGAATTGGACACTTGCATGGGTTGAACGAACCTTGTTCGGAATGACGGCTTGGGGAGAATGAACGATAAGCACTGGCATCGTTTTAGCAAAGCGCCTTTACCAGAGGTTTACCTTTGCCTGACGTTGCCAAGGGGTTGAACTTTAAATGAAAACGGCCCGGAAAGCGTTCCGGGCCGTTTACAGGGTGTTGCCTGGAGCGGTGGGTGGCGGGCTGAAGGGTTTCGGCTGCCTGTGTCGGCCCCTTCGCGGGTAAACCCGCTCCCACAGGTGCAGTGCACTACCTGTAGGAGCAGCCTTGTGCTGCGAAGGGGCCGGCACGGCAAAAGAGACTCTGTGGCAGTAATGGCCTCTTCGCAGCACAAGGCTGCTCCTACATAGGTACCGCGCAGTCCTGAAGCATTGTGCAGTACCGGTGGGAGCGGGTTTACCTGCGAAGAGGCCGGCACAGGCGATCGACGCCCGCCCTGCCCCACACAACTCTTACTTCAGCACAGCCAGAGCTGCGTCGTAGTTCGGCTCATCAGCGATTTCGCCAACCAGCTCGCTGTGCAGCACCTTGTCGTTTTCGTCCAGCACCACCACGGCACGGGCAGCCAGGCCGGCCAGCGGGCCATCGGCGATGGCCACGCCGTAGTTTTCGAGGAACTCGCGGCCACGCAGGGTCGACAGGTTCTTCACGTTGTCCAGGCCTTCGGCGCCGCAGAAGCGTGCCTGGGCGAACGGCAGGTCGGCGGAGATGCACAGCACCACGGTGTTGGCCACATCGTTGGCCTGGGCGTTGAACTTGCGCACGGAGGTAGCGCAGGTCGGGGTGTCGACGCTCGGGAAGATGTTCAGCACCTTGCGCTTGCCGGCGAAGTCTTTCAGCGACTTGTCAGCCAGGCCTTCACCGACCAGGGAGAAAGCCGGAGCCTGGGCGCCGGTTTTCGGCAGCTCGCCGTTGACCTGAACCGGGTTGCCTTTGAGAGTCACTTGAGCCATGACGAAATCCTTATGCGGGTTTGAAAAGGACACTGAGTTAAGCATGAAGGCGGCCGGGTGCCTATGGGGGCAGTGAAATTGTTCTATTACCGGACAATTCTTGTGGACAAAAAAATGCCCGGGTGGCTACAAGCGCCCCGGGCATTACTTTTGCGGATGGCGTATCAGCCCAGCAGGCCGTATACCACCGAGGTCAGCGCAACCAGGCCGACCACTACCACGAACACGTTGGAGGCAGCACCGCTGTACTTGCGCATGGATGGCACGCGGCGAATGGCGTACATCGGCATCAGGAACAGCAATACCGCGAGGATGGGGCCACCGAGCGACTCGATCATGCCGAGGATGCTCGGGTTGAGGGTGGCGACAATCCAGCACACCACCAGCATCAGCGCGGCAACCACCCGGTCCAGGGTCTTGGCCGCCGGGCGTGCACCGGCCTTGGTGATGATGCCCTTCAGGCCTTCGCTGGCGCCGATGTAGTGGCCGAGGAACGACTTGGCAATGGCCACGAAGGCGATCAGCGGTGCAGCGAACGCGATGGTCGGGTTGCTGAAGTGGTTGGCCAGGTACGACAGGATCGACAGGTTCTGCGCCTTGGCCTCGGCCAGCTGGGCGCTGCTCAGGGTGAGCACGCAGCTGAACACGAAGAACAGCACCATCACCACCATCAGCAGGTGGGCACGGCGCAGGATCTGGCCGCTACGCTCATCGGCATGCTCGCCGTAGCGGCGCTTCTGGTCGACGGCAAAGGCGGAGATGATCGGCGAGTGGTTGAACGAGAACACCATCACCGGAATCGCCAGCCACAGGGTGTGCAGGAAGGCCGAAGCTGGTGGTACCTGGGTGGCGCTGTCGAGAATGCCACCGGTCCAGTGCGGCACCAGGTACAGGCCCAGCAATGCCAGGGCGACGATGAACGGGTAGACCAGCAGGCTCATGACCTTGACCGTGGCCTGCTCCCCGCAGCGCACGATGGCCAGCAGGCCGAGAATCAGCACGAACGACAGGATGGCCCGTGGCGGCGGCTGCATGTGAAGCTGGTGCTCCATGAAGCTGGACACGGTGTTGGTCAGCGCCACGCTATAGATAAGCAGGATCGGGAAGATCGCGAAGAAGTACAGCACGGTGATCGAGGCGCCGGCGGTAATGCCGAAGTGCTCCCTGACCACTTCGGTGATATCGCCGTCATTGCGCCCGGAAAGGACGAAACGGGTCAGCCCGCGGTGAGCGAAATAGGTCATAGGGAAGGCCAGCATGGCCAGGATCAGCAACGGCCAGAAGCCGCCAAGGCCGGCGTTGATCGGCAGGAACAGGGTTCCGGCGCCGATCGCTGTGCCGAACAGGCCCAGCATCCAGGTGGTGTCGTGACGCGACCAGCTGCCGAGGGTGGCGGGGGTCGATTCTGCAAAGCGTTGTTCAACGCTTGGGGCCTGCTCATTCATTCCGGGTGAAGCTCCACTCGCAAGACTGCAACAGGCTGAGAATGGCGAAATAGACGTTTCGCCCAACTCAACCGAAAAAGGGAGCGCGATTGTGCACGGAAAGGTTGCACTTGCGAAGCCCTTTTCCGAGGAGCGGTTGCACTTGTCTTTACAAGCGGGTTGTGCCCGTGGACTGGAGGAGGGATTTGACAGGTGTAGGAGCGGCCTTGTGTCGCGAAAGGGCCGCAAAGCGGCCCCGGCAATATTCGCGGCGAAGTTGCAAACGTTGGGGGCGCTGCGCCCCCTTTCGCGACACAAGGCCGCTCCTACAAAGGCCGCGCCCCACAGAAGCGGCCTGGTACGGTGTTACTTCTGGACGGCGGCGAAGGCTTCGGCAACCCGTTGCAGGTTGGCCGGACGCAGGCCGGACATGCATACGCGGCCGCTGTCGATCAGGTACACGCCGAACTCGTCACGCAGGCGGCGCACCTGCTCGACGCTGAAGCCGGTGTAGCTGAACATGCCGCGCTGGCGCAGGAAGAACTGGAAGTCCTGGCCTGGCAGCAGCACGGCCAGGGCATCGACCAGCGCCTGGCGCATGTCGAGGATACGTTTGCGCATCACTTCGACTTCCTCGGCCCACTGGGCATTGAGGGCGGCATCGCCGAGCACGCCAGCAACCAGCTGGGCGCCGAAGTTGGGCGGGCTGGAGTAGTTGCGGCGCACGGTAGCCTTCAGCTGGCCGAGCACGCTCTGGGCAGTGGCTTCATCGTCGCAGACCACCGACAGGCCGCCGACACGCTCGCCGTACAGCGAGAAGATCTTCGAGAACGAGTTGCTGACCAGGCACGGCACGCCGGCGCGGGCCATTTCGCGGATGGCGTAGGCGTCTTCCACCAGGCCTTCGGCGAAGCCCTGGTAGGCGATGTCGAGGAACGGGATCAGTTGGCGTGCCTTGACCACTTCAACCACCTGTTGCCACTGGTGCTGTTCCAGGTCGGCGCCGGTGGGGTTGTGGCAGCACGGGTGCAGCAGCACCACGCTGTTGGCCGGCAGGGTCTGCAAGGTGGCCAGCATGCCGTCGAAGTCCACGCCACGGGTGGCCTGGTCGAAGTACGGGTAGGTGTGCACCTTGAAGCCGGCGCCTTCGAAGATGGCGCGGTGGTTGTCCCAGGTCGGGTTGCTGACCCAGACTTCGGACTGCGGGAAGTAGCGCTTGAGGAAGTCGGCGCCGACTTTGAGGGCGCCGGAACCGCCTACGGTCTGCACGGTGGCCACACGCCCGCCGGTAACAGCCGGGTGATCGGCACCGAACAGCAGCGCCTGGATCGCCTGGCGGTAGCTGGCCAGGCCTTCCATCGGCAGGTACAGAGAGGCTTCGTGGTCCTGGCCGGCGATGCGTTTCTCCACCGCATCCACAGCCGCCAGTTGCGGCACCACGCCGGCCTCATCGTAGTACAGGCCGATACTCAGGTTGACCTTGTCGGCGCGCGGGTCGGCCTTGAAGGTTTCCATCAACGAGAGGATCGGGTCGCCGGCATAGGCATCGACATGTTTGAACACAGCGTGCAGCTCCTTGGATCAGGACAGTTCGAAAAGGCAGCCCTGAGCATACCCGGAGTGCGGGCTCAGGAACATCAACTATTGTGCAAGGTTGTCTATGCAACATTGCATGGCTGAGGATTGGTGCTGGATTCTTCGCGGGCATGCCCGCCCCCACAGGTACTGCACAGGTCTCAAGGGCGGTGCTATCACTGTGGGAGCGGGCGCGCCCGCGAAGAGGCCGGGTCAGCCAAGCAGCTCTTTCAGGCCTTGCAATTCCTGCTCGGTCAACGCCACCCCCTCCTCCTCGGCCACCTCGCGCTCGCGGTAACGCCGCTCGCCCGGCATGCGCGTCAGCCCTACCGCCTGCATCTGCTCGACCAGTTCGCGGCTGCGCTGGGCAAACCGCTCGCCCTCGGCCTTGTTCGGGTCGATGACGATGATCAACTGCCCGGTCCACGGCGTCTTCGCCCCCGGGTGCCCCGACCAGTCGAACTCCCAGGAAAAATTCCCGCCGGTCAGCGCCGCCGCCAGCAACTCGACCATCATCGACAAGGCCGAGCCCTTGTGCCCGCCAAATGGCAGCAAGGCGCCGCCTTCCAGAATCGCCTTGGGGTCGGTGGTCGGCTCGCCATTGGCATCCACACCCATGCCCTGCGGCAATTGCTGGCCAGCACGCGCGGCAATCTGCACGTCGCCATGGGCCATGGCGCTGGTGGCCATGTCGAAGACGATCGGGTCATGTTCGGCGCAAGGTGCGGCAAAGGCGATGGGGTTGGTGCCGAACAGCGGCTTGCGGGCGCCGTGCGGCACCACGCAGGTCATGCTGTTGACCACGCTCAGGGCTACCAGGCCTTCGTCGGCGAAAGGCTCCACATCCGGCCACAGCGCGGCGAAGTGGTGCGAGTTGTGGATCGCCAGCACGGCGATGCCAGCGTTGCGCGCCTTCGCCACCAGAAGTTCACGGGCCGCCGCCAGCGCCGGCTGGGCGAAGCCGCCTGCGGCATCGACGCGAACATAACCGGGCGCCACGTCGCTGACCTTCGGCGTGGCCTGGCCATCGACCCAGCCGCTGGCCAATGTCGAAACATAGCCGGGCATGCGGAACACCCCATGGCTATGGGCACCATCGCGCTGGGCGCTGGCGCAGTTGTGGGCCAGCACCCGGGCCACGCTTTCGCTGCAGCCATGGCGCTGGAAAATGCTCTGCAACAGGCCCTGCAGCTCGGTAAAAGGCACACGCACGACGGTGCTGGTGGAAGGTGCGGACATCTGAAGCTCCTTGTTGGAATTGGAATGGCTACAGCGTTGCAACGACAAAAACTTTCCTGCATGTGACAGCTATCTGTCAAATGTTGACTTGATGACAGAAAACAGCCATTTTCTTTCGCAAGCCTTACCCCTGGAGCCGCAGCATGAGCCAACCGATCAAGCAACGCTTGGAAAACAGCCTCGAAGGGGCCGCTGCTTCGGGCCGCAAGATCGCCACCTACATGCTCGCCAATCTGCAGGAACTGCCGTTCCAGACCTCGGCCAGCATTGCCGCCAAGCTGGGCGTCAGCGAATCCAGCGTCGGCCGTTTCTGCCGCTCATTGGGTTATGCCCATCTCAAGGCGTTGAAGCAAGACCTGCAGAACGACCTGGGCGATGGCCCGTGGCTGGTCGGCGACCGCCTGCAAGATTACCGCCAGAACCAGGACGCCAGCGACAACGCCGGCAGCCTGGAGCTGGAAATCGCCGCCCTGGTGCGCGTGCACGAGTATCGCCAGAGCAGCGCCTGGCACAGCGTCGCCCAGCGCCTGGCAAGCAGGCAGCGGGTGTTCATCGCCGGCTTCCAGACCGAGCGTGGCATCGCCATGTGCATGAGCCACCTGCTGCAGTACCTGCGCGATGGCGTGCAGCTGGTGGATATGAGTGCCGGGCACTTTGGCGAAGTATTGCTGGGCCGCGCCGAAGACAGCGCCCTGGTGGTGTTCGAAGCCCGCCGTTATTCCCGCCATGCCCTGCTGTTGTGCCAGAAGGCGCGCGAGGCTGGCATAGCGGTCACCCTGGTGACCGACACCTTCTGTGACTGGGCCGATGCCAACGCCGACGAGGTGTTCCGCATCCCCACCGAGTTCAACCTGTTCTGGGAGTCCACCTCGACCATGCTGTCGTGGGTGCACCTGATGGTCAACGAGGTCTGCAAGAAGCTCGGGCCGGATGTTGAAAAGCGCTTGGAAGCAACTGCCGCTCTACATAACGAATTCGTCGGCTACACCTCGTGGTCGACGGGAAAACAACAATAGCAAGAGTGCAATGAGGTGCGAGATGAAAAAGACCATGGCCTTGGTGGGTGCGTGCGCCCTGCTGCTGTCGGGTGCCGCCAGTGCCGAAACCCTGCGCTTCGCCACCGAGGGCGCCTACCCGCCCTTCAACTATGTCGACGCCAATAACCAGTTGCACGGCTTCGACGTCGACATCACCCACGCCCTGTGCGAGCAGATGAAAGTCGAGTGCACGCTGGTGGCCCAGGACTGGGAAGGCATCATCCCGGCGCTGATGGCACGCAAGTACGACGCAGTGGTCGCGTCGATGATCAATACCGAAGAACGGCGCAAGAAAATCGCCTTCACCGACCACTATTACCGCACCCCGCTGACCGTTGCCGTGGCCAAGGACAGCAAGATCAACGACGCCCAGACCACCTTCGACGGCTACACCGTTGGCGCCCAGTCGTCGTCCACCCAGGCCATCTACGCCGAAGACGTCTACGCCAAGGCCGGTGCCGACGTGAAACTGTACCCGACCATGGACGAAGCCAACGCCGACCTGGCCGCGGGCCGCCTGGACGGGGTGATTGCCGACAAATTCCCGCTGCATGAGTGGATGACCAAGAACGGCGGGGACTGCTGCAAGATCCTCGGTGACGTGGCCGACACCAAGGCCGATGCCGCCATTGCCGTGCGCAAGGACGACGAAGCCCTGCGCCAACGCCTGAACACCGCGCTGCAACAGATCGTGGCCAACGGCACCTACCAGAAGATCGCCAGCAAGTACTTCGCTTTCGATATCTACAACTGATCTTCAGGAAACTGCGCAATTTCTGTAGGAGCGGCCTTGTGTCGCGACAGGGCCGCAAGGCGGCCCCGGCAATCCCTGCTGCGGCATAGATCCTGGGGCTGCTAAGCAGCCCTTTCGCGACACAAGGCCGCTCCTACAAAGAGTCCGCATTGCCCATCCTAGGGGTTTGTCATGCTCGATCAATTATCCTTGCTGTCCTTCGCCAGTGGAGGCTGGGGCCAGGCGTTGCTGGCCGGCGCCCTGGTCACTGTTTCCCTGGCCCTGGCCTGCCTGCCCATCGGCCTGCCGCTGGGCCTGGTCGTCGCCCTTGCAGCACGCTCGCGCAAGCGCTTGCCGCGAGCCTGGGCCACCACCTTCTCCACCGTGTTCCGTGGCCTGCCCGAACTGCTGACGCTGCTGATCATCTATTACGGCTGCCAGATCGCCGCACAGAAGACTCTCGCAGCCATGGGCTACCAGGGTGAGTTCCTGATCAATACCTTCCTCGCCGCGATGATCGCCTTCAGCCTGGTGTTCGCCGCGTTCTCCAGCGAGATCTGGCTGGCAGCCTTCAAGACCCTGCCCAAGGGCCAGCTGGAAGCCTGCTCGGCGTTGGGCCTGAGCAAGCGCACCGGCTTCTTCAAGGTGCTGCTGCCGCAATTGACCCGCATCGCCCTGCCCGGCCTGTCCAACAACTGGCTGTCGCTGCTCAAGGACACCTCGCTGGTCTCCACCATCTCGCTGGTCGACCTGATGCGCCAGACCAACCTGGCCGTCAGCGTGACCAAGGAGCCGATGTTCTTCTATGGCGTCGCCTGCCTGGGCTACCTGCTGTTCGCCGCCATTTCCGGGCGCGTGTTCGCCTTCATCGAACGGCGCAGCAACCGCCACCTGCAAGGAGCACGCGCATGAGCTTCGAACAACTGCTGGCGCTGGTACTCGACCCCGACCTGCTGGAACGCTACGGCCCACGCTTCCTCGATGGCCTGCTGGTAACGGCCAAGCTGGTGGCGATTTCCTTCAGCCTGGGTGCGGTGCTCGGCCTGTTGCTGGCCCTGGCGCGCATGTCGCGCAGCCTGCTGCTGCAGCGCATGGCCGCCGGCTATGTGTACTTCTTCCGCGGCTCGCCGCTGCTGGCCCAGCTGTTCCTTCTGTATTACGGCCTGGGTTCGCTCAAAGGCTTCTGGCAGGACGTCGGCCTGTGGTGGTTCTTCCGCGAGGCGTGGTTCTGCACCCTGCTGGCGTTCACCCTGAACACCGCCGCCTACCAGGCCGAGATCTTCCGCGGCAGCCTGATGGCCGTCGCCCCCGGCCAGCATGAGGCGGCGCGGGCGCTGAACCTGAAGCGCTCGACCACCTTTTTCAAGGTGATCCTGCCGCAGTCGCTGCTGGTGGCCATCGGCCCGCTGGGCAACGAACTGATCCTGATGATCAAGGCCAGCGCGATCGCCTCGCTGGTGACCATCTACGACCTGATGGGCGTGACCAAACTGGCCTTCTCGCGCAGTTTCGACTTCCAGATCTACCTGTGGGCCGCCGTGCTCTACCTGCTGATCGTCGAACTGGTGCGGCGCCTGCTGAAACACCTGGAAGCCCGCCTGGGCCGCCACCTGAACTGACCGAAGGATACGTTCCATGCATTGCCAGACCCTTGTCCTCGGCGCCGGCATCGTCGGCGTCAGCACCGCGCTGCACCTGCAGGCCCGCGGGCGCCAGGTGATCCTGATCGACCGCGACGAACCGGGCAGCGGCACCAGCCACGGCAACGCCGGGCTGATCGAGCGCTCCAGCGTGATCCCCTATGCCTTCCCGCGGCAACTGGGCGCGCTGCTGCGCTACGGCCTGAACCGCCAGCCCGATGTGCGCTACAGCCTGCTGCACCTGCCCAAGGCCGCACCCTGGCTGTGGCGCTACTGGCGCCAGTCTGCCCCCGGGCGCCTGGCCGGGGCCGCCGCCGATATGCTGCCACTGGTGCAACGCTGCGTCGAAGAGCACGACGCATTCATTGCTGCCGCAGGCCTGGAAGGGCTGGTGCAGGCCAAAGGCTGGATCGAAGTGTTCCGTGACCCGGCGCTGTTCGAGCAGGCCAAGGCCGACGCCAAGGGCCTGAGCCGATATGGCCTGCAGTTCGAAATCCTCGAATGCGGGCAGTTGCAGGCCCGCGAGCACCAGCTGGACGCCAGCGTGGTCGGCGGCATTCACTGGCTCGACCCCAAGACCGTGAACAACCCCGGCGCCCTCACCCGCGGCTACGCCACCCTGTTCACGCAGCGCGGCGGGCAGTTCCTGCATGGCGATGCGCGCAGCCTGCGCCAGGTCGACGGCCAATGGCGGGTCGACAGCCGCCGCGGCCCGATCACCGCCGACGAGGTGGTGGCCTGCCTCGGCCCGCAGTCAGCCGACCTGTTCAGCGGCCTTGGCTACCAGATCCCGCTGGCGATCAAGCGTGGCTACCACATGCACTACAGCACCCGTGACGGCGCGCAACTGGAGCATTCCATCTGCGACACCCAGGGCGGCTACGTGCTGGCGCCAATGGCCCGCGGCGTGCGCCTGACCACCGGCATCGAGTTCGACGCCAGCAGCGCGCCGGGCAACCAGATCCAGCTGGGCCGTTGCGAAGCCCTGGCGCGCAAGCTGTTCCCGGCCCTGGGTGAGCGCCTGGACGACACCCCGTGGCTGGGCCGCCGCCCGTGCCTGCCCGACATGCGCCCGGTGATCGGCCCGGCGCCGCGCCACCCAGGGCTGTGGTTCAACTTCGGCCACGCCCACCACGGCCTCACCCTGGGCCCGGTCAGCGGCCGGCTGGTGGCCGAACTGGTCACCGGCGAACGCCCCTTCACCGACCCCGCGCCCTACAGCGCGACCCGTTTCGACTGAACCCCTGCGGGAGAACAACAAGATGACCGCACCACTGAGCCTTGCCACCCTTGCCCCCGAACCCGACCCGCGCCCGGTGCTGATCCGCATCGAAGGCCTGAACAAGCACTACGGCGCGTTCCACGTGCTGCGCGACATCGACCTGCAGGTGCGCGAAGGCGAACGCATCGTGCTGTGCGGGCCGTCCGGCTCGGGCAAGTCGACCCTGATCCGTTGCATCAACCGCCTGGAAGTGGCCCAGCAGGGCAGCATCAAGGTGGATGGCATCGACCTGGCGGCCACCACCCGCGAAGCGGCGCAGGTGCGCAGCGACATCGGCATGGTGTTCCAGCACTTCAACCTGTTCCCGCACATGAGCGTGCTCGACAACTGCCTGCTGGCCCCCACCAGCGTGCGCGGCCTGTCGCGCAAGGACGCCGAGGAGCGGGCGCGCATGTACCTGAGCAAGGTCGGCATCGAAAGCCAGGCGCACAAGTACCCCAGCCAGCTGTCCGGCGGCCAGCAGCAGCGCGTGGCGATTGCCCGGGCGCTGTGCATGAAGCCGCGGATCATGCTGTTCGACGAGCCCACCTCGGCGCTGGACCCGGAGATGGTCGCCGAGGTGCTGGATGTGCTGGTGCAACTGGCCGGCACTGGCATGACCATGCTTTGCGTCACCCATGAAATGGGCTTTGCCCGCCAGGTAGCCGAGCGGGTGCTGTTCCTCGAGGGCGGGCAGATCATTGAAGACAGCCCACCGCAGGTGTTCTTCAACCAGCCGCGTACCGAGCGGGCCAAGGGGTTCCTGGCGCAGATACTGCACTGATTGAAAATGATGAAAGCTGGCGCGATATCTGTGTAGGAGCGGCCTTGTGTCGCGAAAGGGCTGCGCAGCAGCCCCAGGGTTTCAGCGCAGGTGCACAAATTGCCGGGGCTGCTTTGCAGCCCTTTCGCGACACAAGGCCGCTCCTACAGGTTCCGCGTCAGCCGAAGGAGTGAGCGACTCTGCCGGCCCTTCATTGCACCGCTGCAAAGACCCAACTGCATCGTTAAATATTATTGACCTTAACCCCCGCCAAACCCACGCCGCCACAGGCCCGCATCGGTTTCAGCCCCCAAAAACCGGCGCATTCCCTGCCATCAAGCCCTGCTCCGTCGTTTGACATATCGAACGGCTCTGGCAAGCTATCTACAAGCCCCGACCGGAATCGTCGCCTCCGACGAGCCGGCAGTGCTCGGGGCTACAGGTTGCACCCATGGCCCCGCGCCGTGCACCTGCACAACAACGACAGGCCGAACCTGTCCCAAGGTGACATATGTCCAACAGCAACATTGGCAACAAGCAACCCTCCCTGCGCAAACCCGTCGTCCTGATGACCATGGGCAGCCAAGAGCGCAAAGGCCATGACTACCAGGTCATGACCCACAAATACATCACCCCGCTGGTCGAGTTTTCCGATTGCGTCCCGGTGCTGGTGCCCACCTGCTGCGGCATCGAAGACCTCGAGACCTATCTGGACATGGCCGACGGCGTGTACCTGACCGGCGCCGGCAGCAACATCGACCCGGCCCTGTACGGCCAGGAAAACGAGACCCCCGGCAAAGGCCAGGACCAGAACCGCGACCTGTTCGACATCCCGCTGGTCAAGGCCGCGATCAAGCGTGGCCTGCCGATCTTCGGCATCTGCCGTGGCATGCAGGAAATCAACGTGGCCCTGGGTGGCGACATCTACCAGAAGGTGTACGCCGAGCCTGGCTTCAACGACCACCGGGAAAACCCGGAAGACCCGGTCGAGGTGCAATACGCCCAGGTGCACGGCGTGAAGATCAAGCCGGACAGCTGGCTGCGTGACACCCTGGGTACCGACGAGATTCGCGTCAACTCGCTGCATGGCCAAGGCCTGCACAAGCTCGGTGCCGGCATCGAGGCCATCGCCCACGCCGAAGACGGCTTGGTCGAGGCGATCCATGCCCCGAGCATCTCGCCATTCCTGTTCGCCGTGCAGTGGCACCCGGAGTGGCAAGCGGCGAAGAACCCGGATTCGATCAAGATTTTCCAGGCTTTCGGCGACGCTTGCCGGGCCCAGGTACGCAAGGCGCAGATCAAGCGCCAGCACGCTGCCTGACCCCAGTTTCCTCTGCTTTGATCGCGGGGCGGCGCAAGGCCGCCCCCGTTTTCCCCGGTCACCCTCTGCTGGTCCCAGAACACTTCCCGTGGAAACGGGCGGCGGGCTTGTGCCTGTCTCCGCGATCTTTTTTCCTGCCCCTCAAGAGATACGATGACTGATCGCGATTAGTCTGCCATCTATGTCTCATGCATCTCTTGTTGTCGCCTGTTCTGGCCTCTTCGCGGGCAACCCCGCTCCTACAAGCGCGACGCGGTCCCTGTAGGAGCGGATTTACCCGCGAAGAGGCCGGCACAGGCAATAACACGCCTTCCGCCCCTCCACAAAAAAATCTCCCCAAGGGACTAGTCATCGTACAGGTTGTACGATAACTTACCTCCAACGCAAAACATCACCCTTCACCCAAGCGCCACAGGATGCCAACAACAATGACTCCACAAGAACTCAAATCCATCCTCTCCCACGGCCTGCTGTCTTTCCCGGTCACCGACTTCAACGCCCAGGGCGACTTCAACCCGGCTGGCTACGTCAAGCGCCTGGAATGGCTGGCCCCGTACGGCGCCAGCGCTCTGTTCGCCGCCGGTGGCACCGGTGAGTTCTTCTCCCTGGCTGCCAGCGAATACAGCCAGGTGATCAAGACCGCCGTCGACACCTGCGCCAAGTCGGTCCCTATCCTTGCCGGCGTCGGTGGCTCCACCCGCCAGGCCATCGAATACGCGCAAGAAGCCGAGCGCCTGGGTGCCAAGGGCCTGCTGCTGCTGCCGCACTACCTGACCGAAGCCAGCCAGGAAGGCGTCGCCGCCCACGTCGAAGCCGTATGCAAATCGGTAAACATCGGCGTAGTCGTCTACAACCGCAACGTCTGCCGCCTGAACGCCGACCTGCTGGAAAAACTCGCCGAGCGCTGCCCGAACCTGGTCGGCTACAAGGACGGCCTGGGTGACATCGAGCTGATGGTGTCGATCCGTCGCCGCCTGGGCGACCGCTTCAGCTACCTGGGCGGCCTGCCGACCGCCGAGGTGTATGCTGCTGCCTACAAGGCCCTGGGCGTGCCGGTGTACTCCTCCGCCGTGTTCAACTTCGTGCCGAAGACCGCCATGGACTTCTACAACGCCATCGCCCGTGACGACCACGCCACCGTGGCCAAGCTGATCGACGACTTCTTCCTGCCGTACCTGGACATCCGCAACCGCAAGGCCGGCTACGCCGTGAGCATCGTCAAGGCCGGCGCCAGGATCGCCGGTTACGATGCCGGCCCGGTGCGTACTCCGCTTACCGACCTCACCGCCGACGAGTACGAAAAACTCGCCGCGCTGATGGACAAGATGGGCCCGCAGTAAGCGCCGCCCGCGGCCTGCCAGATGCCGCGCCCGGAGTGGGCCAGCCCCGCTCCGGTTACAATTCGTGAGCCCGCACAAAAATAACTAGTGGGAGTACTACCAGCATGCAAGCGACGAACAAGACGCATGTGCGCTACCTGATCCTGTTCATGCTGTTCCTGGTGACCACGATCAACTACGCTGACCGCGCCACCATTGCCATCGCGGGCTCCAGCCTGCAGAAAGACCTCGGCATCGATGCCGTGACCCTCGGCTACATCTTCTCCGCCTTCGGATGGGCATACGTGGCTGGCCAGATTCCTGGTGGCTGGCTGCTCGACCGCTTCGGTTCCAAGAACGTCTACGCCTTCAGCATCTTCACCTGGTCGCTGTTCACCCTGCTGCAGGGTTTTGTCGGTGGCCTGCCGGTGGCCTGGGCGGTGGTGACGCTGTTCACCCTGCGCTTTTTGGTCGGTTTTGCCGAAGCCCCGTCGTTCCCCGGCAATGCGCGCATCGTCGCGGCCTGGTTCCCGACCCAGGAACGCGGCACCGCCTCGGCCATCTTCAACTCGGCGCAGTACTTCGCCACTGCACTGTTCGCACCGATCATGGGCTGGATCGTGTTCAGCTTCGGCTGGGAGCACGTGTTCGTGGTGATGGGCGCACTGGGCATCGTGTTCTCCATGGTGTGGCTGAAGACCATCTACAACCCGCGCCAACACCCACGCATCAGCCCAGGTGAACTCGAGCACATCGAGCAGAACGGCGGCCTGGTGGACATGGACCAGAAGCGCGGCAACGACGGCCCGAAATGGGGCTACATCAAGCAACTGCTGACCAGCCGCATGCTGCTGGGCGTGTACCTGGGCCAGTACTGCATCAACGCCATCACCTACTTCTTCCTCACCTGGTTCCCGGTGTACCTGGTGCAGGAGCGCGGCATGACCATCCTCAAGGCCGGCTTCATCGCCTCGCTGCCGGCGGTCTGCGGCTTCATCGGTGGTGTGCTGGGCGGGGTGATCTCCGACTGGCTGTTGCGCCGCGGCAACTCGCTGACCTTCTCGCGCAAGCTGCCGATCGTCTGCGGCCTGCTGCTGTCGACCACCATGGTGTTCTGCAACTACGTCGACGCCGAGTGGATGGTGGTCGGCTTCATGACCCTGGCGTTCTTCGGCAAAGGCATCGGCGCGCTGGGCTGGGCGGTGGTCGCCGACACCTCGCCGAAACAGATCGCCGGGCTGTCGGGCGGGCTGTTCAACACCTTCGGCAACATCGCCTCGATCACCACGCCAATCGTGATCGGCTACATCATCAGCGCCACGGGTTCGTTCAAGTGGGCCCTGGTGTACGTCGGCGCCAACGCCCTGGTGGCGGTGTTCAGCTACCTGGTGATCGTCGGCCCGATCAAGCGCATCGAGCTGCGTGAAAGCCCAAAGCCTGACGCCGAGCCAGCGGCCGGCAGCGAACTGGCCGGCTCGCGCCACTGAGTGAACACGCCCGCGTCGGCCACCCCGCCGCGGGCGGATGTACAAAAGCCTGAGAACCTGACAAGTAGGGCCCGAACATGCAGTTGATCGAACATTCCGACTCGCCCCGCTACGTCCGCCTGCACGACGATGACAATGTCGTGGTGGTGGTCAATGATGGCGGCCTGGGCGAAGGCGCCCGCTTCGCCGACGGCCTGACCCTGGTCGAAGGCGTGCCACAGAGCCACAAGGTGGCCACCGTAGCCATCGCCAAGGGCGAACCGGTGCGCCGCTACGGGCAGATCATCGGCTACGCGCTGGAAGACCTGCGCCAAGGCAGCTGGGTGCAGGAAAGCCAGCTGGCCATGCCGGCCGCGCCGGAGCTGGACAGCCTGCCACGCTGCGACGCCGTCCCGCAGCCGCTGCCGCCGCTCGAAGGCTTCACCTTCGAAGGCTACCGCAACGCCGACGGCACCGTCGGCACCCGCAACATCCTCGGCATCACCACCACCGTGCAGTGCGTGGCCGGCGTGCTGGAGCATGCGGTAAAGCGCGTTCGCAGCGAGTTGCTGCCCAAGTATCCCAATGTCGATGACGTGGTGGCGATCACCCACAGCTACGGCTGCGGTGTGGCGATCAACGCGCGCGATGCCTACATCCCGATCCGCACGGTGCGCAACCTGGCGCGCAACCCCAACCTGGGCGGCGAGGCCCTGGTCATCAGCCTGGGCTGCGAAAAGCTGCAGGCCGGCCAGGTGATGCACGACAACGACCCGTCGGTGGACCTCAGCGCCCCGTGGCTGTACCGCCTGCAGGACGCCAGCCTGGGCTTTGTGGAAATGATCGAGCAGATCATGGAACTGGCCGAGACCCGCCTGAAGAAACTCGACCAGCGCCGCCGCGTAAGCGTGCCGGCCAGCGAACTGATCCTGGGTATGCAGTGCGGGGGCAGCGATGCCTTCTCGGGCATCACCGCCAACCCGGCGCTGGGCTACGCCGCCGACCTGCTGGTACGCGCCGGCGCCACCGTGCTGTTCTCGGAGGTGACCGAAGTGCGCGACGCCATCTACATGCTCACCTCGCGGGCGGAAAACCAGGAGGTCGCAGAAGCCCTGGTGCGCGAAATGGACTGGTACGACCGCTACCTGCAGCAAGGCGCCGCCGACCGCAGCGCCAACACCACGCCGGGCAACAAGAAAGGCGGCCTGTCGAATATCGTCGAGAAGTCCCTGGGGTCGATCGTCAAGTCCGGTAGCGGCGCCATCCAGGGCGTGCTCGGCCCGGGCGAGCGGGTCAACCGCAAAGGCCTGATCTTCTGCGCCACCCCGGCCAGCGACTTTGTCTGCGGCACCCTGCAACTGGCTGCCGGCATGAACCTGCATGTGTTCACCACCGGCCGCGGCACGCCATACGGCCTGGCCATGGCGCCAGTGGTCAAGGTATGCACCCGCAGCGAGCTGGCCCAGCGCTGGCCCGACCTGATCGACATCGACGCCGGGCGCATCGCCAGCGGCCGCTCGACCATCGAGGAGCTGGGCTGGGAGCTGTTCCACTACTACCTGGACGTGGCCAGCGGCCGCAAGCAGACCTGGGCCGAACAGCATCGCCTGCACAACGACATCACCCTGTTCAACCCGGCACCGATTACCTGATGACCCGGCTTCTCGACAGTGTCGCGATCCCTGTGGGAGCGGGCGAGCCCGCGAAGCAGGCAACCCGGTGTATGGCACCGGCTGCGCCGGTGTTCGCGGGCTCGCCCGCTCCCACAGGTCATGCGACAACCTGCCAGATTTTCTCTCAACCTACAGGAGCACCCCATGCCTGAAATCCTCGGCCACAACTTCATCGCCGGCCAGCGCAGCGCCGCTGGCCCGCAGCGCCTGCAGAGCCTGGACGCCAGCACCGGCGAGGCCCTGCCCTACAGCTTCGCCCAGGCCACCGAAAGCGAAGTGGACCAGGCCGCCAAGGCCGCGGCCGCCGCTTTCGCCGAATTCCGCCAGCTGGCCCCGGCGCGGCGCGCCGAATTCCTCGACGCCATCGCCGCCGAGCTGGACGAACTGGACGACGCCTTCGTCGCCATCGTCTGCCGTGAAACCGCCCTGCCCCCCGCCCGTATCCAGGGCGAGCGCGGCCGCACCAGCGGCCAGATGCGCCTGTTCGCCCAGGTGCTGCGCCGTGGTGACTTCCTCGGTGCACGCATCGACCTGGCCCTGCCCGAGCGTCAGCCCCTGCCACGCGTGGACCTGCGCCAGATGCGCATCGGCGTCGGCCCGGTCGCCGTGTTCGGCGCCAGCAACTTCCCGTTGGCCTTCTCCACCGCCGGTGGCGATACCGCTGCGGCCCTGGCCGCCGGTTGCCCGGTGGTGTTCAAGGCCCACAGCGGCCACATGGCCACCGCCGACCTGGTCGGCTGTGCCATCCAGCGCGCCGCCGAGCGCACCGGCATGCCCAAGGGCGTGTTCAACATGGTGTTCGGTGGCGGCGTCGGTGAGTGGCTGGTCAAACACCCGGCCATCCAGTCCGTCGGCTTCACCGGCTCGCTGAAAGGCGGTGACGCCCTGTGCCGCATGGCCGCCGAGCGCCCGCAGCCGATCCCGGTGTTCGCCGAGATGTCCAGTATCAACCCGGTCATCATCCTGCCGGGCGCCCTGGCCAAGCGTGGCGAAGCCATCGCCCGAGAACTGGCCGGTTCGGTGTGCCTGGGCGCAGGCCAGTTCTGCACCAACCCGGGCCTGGTGATCGGCCTGCAGTCGCCGCAGTACAGCCAACTGCTGGCCGAGCTTGGCCAGCACCTGAGCCAGCAGGCCGGCCAGACCATGCTCAACGCAGGTGGCCTGCGCAGCTACGTCGGTGGCCTGGAGCACCTACACGCCCATGCCGGTATCGAGCACCTGGCCGGCCAGGCGCAGGCAGGCAGCCAGGCGCGCGCCCAGCTGTTCAAGGCCGATGCCCGCCTGCTGATGGAGTCTGACCCGCTGTTGCAGGAAGAAGTGTTCGGCCCGACCACTGTTGCCGTGGAAGTGCAGGACAACGACCAGTTGCGCGCCGCCCTGCTCGGCCTGCGCGGCCAGCTGACCGCGACCCTGATTGGCGAGCCGGAAGACCTGCAGGCCTTCGCCTGGCTGGTACCCGTGCTGGAAGAGAAGGTCGGGCGGATCCTGGTCAACGGCTACCCGACCGGTGTCGAGGTGTGTGATGCGATGGTGCACGGCGGGCCTTACCCGGCCACGTCGGATGCGCGCGGCACGTCGGTCGGCACCCTGGCCATCGACCGCTTCCTGCGCCCGGTGTGCTACCAGAACTACCCGCAGGCACTGTTGCCTGAGGCACTGCGCGACGGCAACCCGCTGGGGCTGCGCCGGCTGGTAAATGGCCAGTGGAGTGAGGGCGCGATCTGATCGCCCCTTGAAACCAGAAAGCCCCGCGCATGGCGGGGCTTTTCTTTTGGCTGTACCGGCCTCTTCGCGGGTAAACCCGCTCCTACAGGGACCGCGCCGTACTTACAGGTAATGGATAACCTTGTGGGTTTACCCGCGATGAGGCCAGGTCAGGCAACAGAGAAGCCTCAGCCCCCCTGCGCCTCGGCCTCTTCATGCGCCTGGCGCAAGCGCTCGCGGCTGTTGCTCAGGTGCATGCGCATGGCCATCTTCGCCCCTTCGCTATCACGCCGGGCGATGGCTTCGTAGATCGCCTCGTGCTCATGCATCAGCCGGCTCATGTAGTGCGCCTGGTCATCATGGGCCAACCGCGCCGAATTCAACCGGGTACGCGGGATGATGCTGGTGCCCAGGTGGTTGATGATGTCGGCGAAGTAGTGGTTGCCGCTGGCCTGGGCAATGCGCAGGTGGAACTGGAAATCCGCCGACACCGCATCCGTGGCGTGGGCAGCCCCTTCGTTGAGTTCGTCCAGCGCCGCACGCATGCCGGCCAGCTCTTCGTCGCTGCGCCGCTGCGCCGCCAGGCCCGCCGATTCGATCTCCAGGGCAATGCGCAATTCCAGCACCGCCAACACTTCGCGAAGGGTGACCACGGTCGCCGGGTCGATACGGAAACCACCCGTTGCTGGCGCGTCCAGCACGAAGGTACCGATGCCGTGGCGGGTCTCGACCTGCCCGGCAGCCTGCAGCCGCGAGATCGCTTCACGCACCACCGTGCGGCTGACACCCTCTTCGGCCATGATCTGCGATTCGGTCGGCAGCTTGTCGCCGCGCTTGAGCTGGCCGCTGCGAATGCGCTCGGTCAGCACCGTGACCAGTTCCTGAGCCAGACTGCGCGGCTTGCGCCGGGTCTTTGCCTGTACCTGCTGCTCTGTCATTGCCCTGTATTTCACCTTGAAAGACAGCGCTCATCATAGCGCAAGCAGTTGTACGATCACATACACGCAGTGCGGTATTTCCCGGCATCCGTAGGCGACACGCAGCCCTGAACGAATGGTCTGGGCAGCCTGGGTACCGGCTGGTTTCCCTGCGACCAAGGTTGCGCTCCGGCGCAGCCTTCCCCTTCACAGCAGCTACACAACCTGTCCGGCTTGCTGATGTTCCTTTCGCTGACCCTTGCAAGCGCACTGTGGGCCTGGTTGGGCAATCGCATTGCCGGCTCCAGGGCACTGGGGCTGTTTTCCCTGGCCTGCGTGGTGCTGGCGATCGTGACCGTCGTACTCATGGGCAAGGCAGCGCAAAGCGGCCAATGGTTCGGCCTGTACCAGCGCCTGAACTACGGCGTATCGGTGATCTGGGTCGCCAGCCTGGCCTGGACCAGCCTGCGCAAACACCGCGCCAGCCCGTTGCGGATGGCAACAACCTGACGGCAATTTGCTGGCCCCCGGTAGCTGCTTGTGAAGGCAAACTTCGTTTTCCTTCAGATGCTTAGGACAGCAACATGCGAGTACTTCTAGCAACGATGGCCGGCTGCCTGCTAGCCACGCTCGCTTTCGGCGCCCAGGCACGGGCGCTGAGCCAGAACGATCGCCACACTTGCGGCTGGGGCGCACAGATAGCCGCCGAAGCGCAGCAGGCCAAGCTTTCCGGGGTAACCCTGTATGCCACGCGCAAGAAGTTGCAGGCGCGCAAATTCCCCAAACCGTGGATGCGCATGACCGCCTTCGGCATTACCGAACAGACCTACAACAGCCGCTCGCGGCTAAAGCCTGCAGCGATCAAGCAGACCTATTACGAGCAGTGCGTGCAACATGCGGTAGCAAGGCGATAAAGCTCTGGCTCTTTGGGCTGCGCTGTCGCGCAGAAAACAAATATCGCTCGTTTGAAGCGTCCTCTGCAGGAGCAGCCTTGTGCTGCGAAGAGGCCGGTACAAGCAATAGACAAGCTTTGTCAGTAACGGCCTCTTCGCAGCACAAGGCTGCGCCTACAGAACTTCACTAAACCAATGAGGCATGTGTTGTTCTATGAGAGCGGCCTTGGGCATTTGTTAAACTGATGAAAACTGTCGGACGCAACCAAGACCATTCGCAACATGGATGAACTACGCAAGATCGACCTCAACCTGCTGCTCGCCCTGCACGCCCTGCTGAGCGAAAAGCACGTCACCCGCGCCGCCTTGCGCCTGCACCGCAGCCAACCGGCGGTAAGCCACGCCCTGGCGCAGTTGCGCAAGCACTTCGACGACCCCTTGCTGGTGCGCCAGAACGGCCGCATGGCCTTGACCGCCCGCGCCCAATCGCTGGCCAAACCGCTGCACGACGCCCTGGGCAACCTCAACGGCCTGCTGGCCGCCCCACAGTTCGAACCGGCCAAGGCCCAGCGTCGCTTCAGG
The DNA here is from genome assembly GCF_046764235.1 of Pseudomonas sp. s4. Lineage (NCBI taxonomy): Bacteria > Pseudomonadati > Pseudomonadota > Gammaproteobacteria > Pseudomonadales > Pseudomonadaceae > Pseudomonas > Pseudomonas sp. s4. The sequence continues at coordinate 3,624,473 of NZ_CP177209.1, forward strand.
CTCTCGCTGTCCGACTATTCCTCGCGGATCATCCTGCCACCCCTGCTGCGCCACCTGCGCCAGGTCGCGCCCGGGGTAGACCTGGCCATCAGCCAGGCCAGCCGCGAAACCATGCTGGCCCAGTTGCTCGATGGTGAACTGGACTTGGCCCTGGGCATCTTCCCGGACTTGCCCCAGGCCATCACTGCGCAGCCGCTGTTCACCGACAGCTTCATCAGCGTTGCCGACCGCCAGGTGCTGCCGGCCAGCGGCGGCCTGGCCCTGGACGACTGGCTGGCCCGTCCGCATGTGCTGATGGCCATGCACCCGGATGCCTTCGATGAAATCGAACGCGCTCTCGCCGCGAAAGGCCTGCGTCGGCGGATTGCCCTGGCCTTGCCGCATTGGAGTGCGGCGGTCGAGGTGCTGGCCGGCACCGACCTGATCCTGACCGTGGCCAGCCGCGCGGTGGGCTCGCTGCACCAGCACAAGACATTGCGCCAGTTCGAGCCGCCACTGGCGATTGCTTCGTTCGATTACCAGCAGGCCTGGCACAGCCGCAAAGAGGACGACCCGGGGCATCGCTGGCTGCGAGAAACCGTGTGGGCGTGCAGCCAGCCGGGGCGCTGATCAGCCTTCCGACTGTTTCTCCACGGCAGGGGCATTGGCCGGCGAGCCTGCTGCCCAGGTGCCCTGCACCAGCAGAACGCCGCAGAGGATCAGCACCACACCCGCCAACCTGGCCAGACTGAGCGGCTTGCCTCCCAACCCCATCACCCCAAAGTGGTCTGCGACCACCGCCGTGATGATCTGCCCCGCCACCACCAGCACCAGGAACCCCGCTGCCCCAAGCCGGGGGGTGAGCGCAGCAGCACCGGCCACGTACAGCGCCCCCAGCACACCACCAACCCACAGCCACCAGGGCCCCTGCAAGGCCTTGCCCATGTCCGGCGCCGGCACCCTGAGGATCAGCAGCGCGGCGATCACTACCAGCGAACTTACCGTCAATGACGTGAACGCACCCCACAACCAGTGCCCCAGCGCCCGGCCGACGGCGGCATTACCCGCAGCCTGGAACGGCAGCACGGCACCGGCAAGCAACGCCAGGGCAAAGGGAAGTACCAGAAGGCACAAGGTCTTGCTGAACATGGCAGTCCTCATTGGTGACAGATGTTCAGGCGATGATCGGAAAATTCCCTTTATCCATGGAAATCGAAAGTGTGCACTCATGCTATTCGTCACATGGATACCAGCCAATTGGGCTAGGATGCTGCGCAGCCTCGCCGCCCGCGGCCTGAGCCGGCGGGTTCACGACTGAGGCCAGACCAAACCGTATGTGATGGAGCACATTCGATGACAGATGAACGTACAACCCTGATCGACCATGGGCAGTTGCCCACCCGCAACCTGGCCGAATGCCTGGCAGTGGATCAAAGGACCTTGGTCAGTGCACTGGCAGGCCAGTTGCCCGACACGCTGATCGAACAGCTGGCTACCTGCGCCGAAGAAACATGCTCGCAGGGCCTGTCAAAAAAAATTACGGGGATCGGCCTTGCCCTTGGGCAGTGGCTGGAACCCGCACCTGCGCACCAGCGCCAGCAGGTGTTGGAGCAGTGCAGCGCGCACAGCTCCGATACGGTGCGCAGCTGGGCGGCCTTCGCCCAGGCGCACCTGTCGCGCACGGTCGATCTCGAAGCCGCATTGCTGGCCCAGCTGCGTTTTGCTCGCGATGAACATTTTGGTGTGCGCGAATGGGCCTGGATGGCCCTGCGCCCGCGCCTGGCTCAAGCGCTGGATGATGCCCTGGCCCTGCTTGCCCGGCATGCCGGCGACAGCAACCCACTGGTACGACGCTTCTGTATCGAGGTGCTGCGCCCACGTGGCGTGTGGTGCGAGCACATCGCCGCACTCAAGCAAGCGCCCGAAGTGGCCGAGCCACTGTTGGTGCCGCGCCTGGCTGAGGCAGACAAGTATGCCCAGGACTCGGTTGCCAATTGGCTCAACGATGCCAGCAAGACTCGGCCCGATTGGGTGATGCAGCTGTTCGAACGACATCCGCCGTCATGCAAGGCATCACGGCGGATCCATGCGCGGGCAACCCGTAGCCTGCCCCAATGAATGGTCAGCGCGAGGTTTCGACGCGCAGCACTTCGGTGTAGATCGCGTCGACCGTCTGGCCGACCTTGAGGTTTTTCATGCGTGCCTGCAGGTCAGGGTTCTCTACCTTGACCACCTGCAGCTTGCCCTCCGGCGGCAACAGGCTCACTTCATGCGTCTTGAGGTCGATCTTCTTGATCTGCGAGGTCACCCTGACCTGGCGGAACGCCTCGCCGCCCGGGTTGGGGTTGTCTGCCGTGGCGCGAATGGTACCGGACTCTTCAGTCGCCTTCGGTGCACCGCCCACCTCCGGGTTGAGCACATAGGCCACCGCACGGGTCACGTAGATGTCGACTTGGTCACCCACCTTGAGGTTGGGCAGCGCCTTGGCCTTTTCAGTGAGCTGGAAGGTCACATCCTTCTTGGCGTCAGGGCCTTTCACCGTGACCTGTCGGTTAGCCAGGTCGATGGCCGTGACCTGCGTGGTGACGTGGCTTTCCAGCGCCTCGCTACCAATGGGAATACCGGCAGCCTGCACCGTGAAGCTGAAGGCAGACGCCAGGGTGGCAACGGCAATGGCACGAGCGAGAGAGCGAATTGGATTCATAGGCCTGCTTCCATGTAATCGAGACCGGGTAGGGACGTGAAATGATCACGCGCCAACAAGCATAGCCCTTGCCTGACACATTGCCGGCCCTTCCCCCTCACGACGCGTTTTGTCGCTTTTTCTGCCAGCTGCATTCTTGCAATAGCAAATACGAACTCTTTACACTTGCTTTACATTTGCAAATCATTACTATTCGTGACCTTCAAATACAACAAAGAGTCACCTGTAATGGCAAAAAAGTCTGTTGTCCCAGCATCCATTTCCGTGCTGGGCATTCTGGTTGTACCTGCTGTTCACGCGGTCCAATCTGAATCGCAGGGTTCCCTCGCCTTGCCCGCCACTGCGGTCACCAGCGCCTACGAGCAGCAAAGCTACAAGGCCAGCGAAAGCCGCAGCGCCATGAAGATCGACGCCCCGCTGCGCGACATCCCGCAAACCGTCAACGTCGTGCCCGAAAGCGTGATCAAGGACCAGGGTGCGCAGTCCATGGAAGACGTGCTGAAGAACGTGCCCGGCGTCGGCCTGTCCAACGGCGACGGCCAGCGTGACCAGGTGACCATTCGCGGCTTCAGCGCCATTGGCGACATGTACATCGACGGCGTGCGCGACGACGCGCTGTACTTCCGCGACCTGTCCAACATCGAGCGGGTCGAGGTGATCAAGGGCCCTGCCGCCGTGCTGTATGGCCGCGGCTCTTCGGGCGGCCTGATCAACAGCATCAGCAAGAAGCCGAGCTTCACGCCCAAGCGCGAAGTCGGCATGAGCTTCGACAGCGAAGGCAAGCGCCGCACCCAGTTCGACACCGGCTGGGCCGACCCGCAAAGCAACCAGGCCTACCGCGTGACCGGCGCCTTCGAAGACAGCGACACCTTCCGCGACGATGGCTATATCGACCGCAAGGCCATCGCGCCATCGGCCTACTTCCGCCTCTCCGACGACCTGGAACTGAACCTGGGCGCCACCTACCTGTACGACAAGCGCCTGATCGACTTCGGCATCCCGGCGCTGGGCAACCGCCCGGTAGATGTGGACCGCGACAAGCGCTTCGGCTCCGGCGATGCCGACCAGGACTACGCCCGCAGCGAAGTGTTCTCGCTGACTGCCAGCCTGGACTACCGCATCAACGACGACTTCACCCTGACCAACACCAGCCGGTACTACCGCTACGACCTGGACCGCAACAACACCTTGGCCGACAGCAGCCCTACGCGCTTCGTCACCGCGCCTGACGGCGAACTGCTGGTCAAGCTCAACCGTGGCAACGTCGCCCGCGACGAGTACGGCATGTTCAACCAGACGGAACTCAAGCAACAGGCGCAGCTTGCCGGCATGCAGCACAACCTGCTGTATGGCGTTGAAGTGGGCTTCCAGGACAAGCACCAGCGGGTGCTGAGCCAGAACAACGTGGCCCAGGTGCCGGTGTACCGCGACGCCCTGGTGCCGGTGCCGGAGCACGCCGCCAACCTGTCGTCCAAGGGCACCAACTTCCAGCAGACCGCCGGCCTGTATGTGCAGGACATGATCGAGCTGAACGAGCACTGGAAGGCCCTGGTCGGTGTGCGTTATGACATCTTCGGCCAGGAGTACGACGACGACCGCGCGCAGAACGTCGACCTCGACCGTACCGACAAGACCTGGAGCCCACGTGCCGGCCTGGTGTACCAGCCGGATAACATCCAGTCCTACTATGTGTCGGTCAGCCGCAGTTACCAGCCTTCGGGCGAAGTGTTCGCGGTCAGCCCGACCAACCAGCATCTGGAGCCGGAAGAAACCACCAACTACGAAATCGGCGCCAAGTGGGACCTGCTCGACAGCCGCCTGTCGGTGACCGCAGCGGTATTCCGCCTCGAGCGCACCAACATGAAGACCGCCGACCCGGCCAACCCCAACCTGACTGTGCTGGCCGGCGAACAGCGCACCGACGGTTTCGAAGCCACCGTCAGCGGGCAGCTCACGGACAAGTGGCAGATCTACGCCGGCTACGCCTACCTGGATGCCGAGATCACCAAGTCCAACAACAAGACCAATGGCGTGGCCAACGAAGGCCAGACTCCTACCCTGACGCCGCGTAACAGCGCCAACGTCTGGCTGGTGCGCACGCTGACCCCGGAATGGCGCGTGGCCGCCGGCGCCAACTACGTCGACGAGCGCTACACCGCACTCGACAACGTGGTGGTGATGCCGGGCTACACCACCTTCGACGCCGCGCTGCTGTACAGCGTGCCGCAGTGGGATGCCGCGCTGCGCCTCAAGAACGTGTTCGACCGCGACTACTATGCCTCCGCGCACGGTTCGGTTGACCTGATTACCCCAGGTGCACCGCGCACGCTGGAAGCCAGCTTCAACTACCGGTTCTGATCGCTGCCCCAGGCGCAAGGCCTTGCCATGGTGCAAGGCCTTGCGCTGCATCTGATGCAACGCAAGCGTTCACCGCTTCGCTTGAATGCAATATCCTGTGCAGTGTATGGCACCGGCCTTGCCAGTGTTCGCGGCGGTTCGACGCCTCGGTAAACCCACTCCCACAGGGGCAGCACCTTGCTTGCGATCGCAGAGTCCTGCACCTCGGTAAGGAGAGCATATGAGCAGTAAACCGATTCGCCCCTCCACGTCCTGGGCGCTGACCACCCTGCTCGCCTTCAGCCTGGCACTCACCGCCGGCTGCTCCAGCAAAGCCAGCAAGGCCAGGTACGCGACGCCGGCAACGGGCTCCAACTGCTTCGCCAAGGCCGTCCCCACCACCGGCGAAGGCGGCCTCGCGTGGGGCAATACGCTGAGCATTGCCCGGCAGAAATCGCTGAACAACTGCGTGCGTTATGCAAGCCGGTCAGGAGGCACACCGAAGACTTGCCAGGTGGTGATGGCCAAGTGCAAGAACTGAGCGCTTGGCCCCTGGGCTCAACCTCGAATGATCACCAATTCAAGGTACTCACTCGGCACCACCAACGACGACGAGCCGCCCACATTGCTTTCGTTCAGCAACTGGGTCAGATCCCGCTCCAGCGCCCCGGCCGCTTCCGGCTCCAGCGAGGCAAACGCTTTGTGCACCGGCCCGTACCAGGTGCGGAACACCTCGATGAAATGCGCCGCCGAGCGATAGCGGAAGTTGAAGTGCTGGCGGCTGACCTTCAATTCGCCCAGCGCCTCCTCGAACATCACGCGCAACTGTTCTTCATCACCCCAGCGTGAAGGCGGCAAAGCCCCGGCTGGTGGCGGTACATGCCGCCCGAGGGTCTTGAACATCTGCCCGACGAACCCTTGCGGGGTCCAGTTGGCCAGACCGATCCGGCCACCGGGCCGGCACACCCGACTCAGTTCGCGTGCGGCCTGGGCCTGGTCGGGCGCGAACATCACGCCGAAAGTGGACAGCACGGCATCGAAGGTGCCATCGGCAAACGGCAGCGCTTCGGCATCGGCGACCTGGAACACCACATTGAGGTGCTCGGCCCGCGCGCGTTCTTCACCGCGCTTGAGCAGCTCGGGCACATAGTCGGTGGAGGTGACACGGCAGCCGCGCCGGGCAGCAGCCAGGGTGGCATTGCCGTTGCCGGCGGCGACATCCAGCACCTGCTCGTCCCAGCGCAGGTCACAGGCTTCGGCCAGGCGTTCGCCAACCAGTTGCAGGGTGGTGCCGATTACCGCGTAGTCGCCACTGGCCCACGCGGCTTGCTGGCGGGCTTTGAGGGCATTGGTATCCAAAGGGGTGCTCATGGTCTGCGCCTTCTTGTTGTGCGCGGCCGAGGTCCTTCTGGCGGTCAACGCGCCATGGATCGAGGGGATGGGAGCAAAACGCTACGCGCCTGGCAGGCGAAGCGGCAAGACAGATTGGGGATAGCGGTTATTTGAAACCGATATATGAAGGCGATCGACGTCGCTGTAGGAGCGGCCTTGTGTCGCGATGGGCCGCAAAGCGGCCCCCGTTTTGGCATTGAAGCTGATATTGCCGGGGCCGCTTTGCGGCCCATCGCGACACAAGGCCGCTCCTACAGGAGTCAGGCGAACTTGGCCCGGGCCGCGTGCAGCTTCTTGTAGCTTTCGATCAGGCGCAGGTGGCGATCGAGGCCTTCGAGCTTCATGCTGGTCGGGGTCAGGCCATGGAAGCGCACGCTGCCGTCCACCGAACCCAGCACCGCGTCCATGCGCGGGTTACCGAACATGCGGCGGAAGTTGGCTTCGTAGTCGTCCATTTCAAGTTCGTCGTCCAGCAGCACTTCCAGCACCACGTTCAGCGCCTGATAGAACAGGCCGCGCTCGACGGTGTTGTCGTTGAACTGCAGGAACGCCTCGACCAGTTCCTTGGCATCCTCGAAGCGCTGCACAGCCAGGCAGATCAGCAGCTTCAGCTCGAGAATGGTCAACTGGCCCCACACCGTGTTCTCGTCGAACTCCACGCCGATCAGCGTGGTGATGGTGGTGTAGTCATCCACATCGCAGTTGTCCAGGCGCTTGAGCAGCAGCTTGAGGGAACGGTTGTCCAGGCTGTGCAGGTTGAGGATGTCGGCGCGGAACGACAAGGCGCGGTTGGTGTTGTCCCAGATCAGGTCCTCGACCGGGTAGATCTCCGAATAACCCGGCACCAGGATGCGGCAGGCGGTGGCGCCAAGATTGTCGTACACCGCCATGTACACTTCCTTGCCCAGGTCCTCAAGGATGCCGAACAAGGTCGCGGCCTCCTGCACGTTGGAATCCTCGCCGTGGCCGGAGAAGTCCCACTCGACGAACTCGAAGTCGGCCTTGGCACTGAAGAAGCGCCACGACACCACGCCACTGGAGTCGATGAAGTGCTCGACGAAGTTGTTCGGCTCGGTCAGCGCATGGCTTTCGAAGGTCGGTTGCGGCAGGTCGTTCAAACCTTCGAAGCTGCGGCCCTGCAGCAGTTCGGTGAGGCTGCGCTCCAGCGCCACTTCCAGGCTCGGGTGGGCGCCGAACGAAGCGAATACGCCGCCGGTGCGCGGGTTCATCAAGGTCACGCACATCACCGGGAACTCGCCGCCCAGCGACGCATCCTTGACCAGCACCGGGAAGCCCTGCTCTTCCAGGCCCTGGATGCCGGCGACGATGGCCGGGTACTTGGCCAGTACCTCCTGCGGCACATCCGGCAGGCACAGCTCGCCTTCGAGGATTTCGCGCTTCACGGCGCGCTCGAAGATTTCCGACAGGCACTGCACCTGCGCCTCGGCCAGGGTGTTGCCGGCGCTCATGCCGTTGCTGAGGAACAGGTTCTCGATCAGGTTGGACGGGAAGTACACCACCTGCTGGTCGGACTGGCGCACGAACGGCAACGAGCAGATGCCGCGCGCGGTGTTGCCCGAGTTGGTGTCGTACAGGTGCGAGCCACGCAGCTCGCCGTCCGGGTTGTAGATTGCCAGGCAGTGCTCGTCGAGGATCTCGGCCGGCAGCGCATCGCGCGGGCCGGGTTTGAACCACTGCTCGTTCGGGTAGTGCACGAACGGCGCGTTGGCCAGGTCCTCGCCCCAGAACTGGTCGTTATAGAAGAAGTTGCAGTTCAGCCGCTCGATGAACTCGCCCAGCGCCGAGGCCAGCGCAGCCTCCTTGGTCGCGCCCTTGCCATTGGTGAAGCACATCGGCGACTGGGCGTCGCGCACATGCAGCGACCACACGTTAGGCACGATGTTGCGCCACGAGGCGATCTCGATCTTCATCCCCAGCCCGGCGAGGATGCCCGACATGTTGGCGATGGTCTGCTCCAGCGGCAGGTCCTTGCCGGGGATGTAGGTGCTGGTGTCCGCCACCGGCATCAGCAGGCCCTGGGCATCGGCATCGAGGTTGTCGACCACTTCGATCACGAACTCGGGGCCGGTCTGCACCACCTTCTTCACGGTGCAGCGGTCGATGGAGCGCAGGATGCCCTGGCGGTCCTTCTCGGAAATGTCCTCGGGCAGCTCGACCTGAATCTTGAAGACCTGGTTGTAGCGGTTTTCCGGGTCGACGATGTTGTTCTGCGACAGGCGAATGTTTTCGGTGGGAATGTCGCGGGTCTGGCAGTACAGCTTGACGAAGTAAGCCGCGCACAAGGCCGAAGACGCCAGGAAATAGTCGAACGGCCCCGGGGCCGAGCCATCACCCTTGTAGCGGATCGGTTGGTCGGCGATCACCGTGAAGTCGTCGAACTTGGCTTCGAGACGGAGATTGTCGAGAAAATTGACCTTGATTTCCATGCGGGATTACCGTGATTTAAACGTGCAAAACGAAATTGGCCGGCATTATCCGGGTTTTCGTTGCGGAAGTCCTCCTCACCTCCAAATGCGCTTTCTTGTAGGAGCGGCCTTGTGTCGCGATGGGCCGCAAAGCGGCCCCTTACAATACTGCATGCTGCCAAGACCCCGGGGCCGCTGCGCGCCCCATCGCGACACAAGGCCGCTCCTACAGGCGATAGCGCACATCGCCGCTTGCGCATTTCACCGAATTGCTTGCCTGATCCTCTGAACCTGCCCCCGTCAGCAGACCGGCGGTCACCCCTCTGTGCTAGCGTTTCTGCACTGGGGAGCACCGTATTCCCCGATCACAAGAAACCAAGCGACAGCAACCGTTGACGGGCAGGTGAACCATGGAACTACGCATCAACCAGAAGACCTACCAGGTCGAGGCAGACGCCGACACGCCCCTGCTGTGGGTGATCCGCGACGACCTGGGGCTGACCGGCACCAAGTATGGCTGCGGCCTGGCCCAGTGCGGCGCCTGTTCGGTGCTGGTGGACGGCAACGTGGTGCGCGCCTGCGTCACCCCGGTGGCCGGCGTGGTCGGGCGCGAGGTGACCACCATCGAGGCGATCGAGGCCGATGCCGTCGGCAAACGGGTGGTCGCGGCCTGGGTCGAGCACCAGGTGGCCCAGTGCGGCTACTGCCAGTCCGGCCAGGTAATGGCGGCAACGGCGCTGCTCAAGCACACGCCCAAGCCCAGTGACGCACAGATCGAGGCAGCCATGGTCAACCTGTGCCGCTGCGGCACCTACAACGCCATCCATGCTGCCGTGCATGAGCTGGCCCAAGGGGAGAAGGCCTGATGAACACACCAGTCGATACCCCCGCCGAACTGCTCAAGCTGCAATTGGGCGAAACGGTCAACCTGTCGCGTCGGCGCTTTCTTGCCGGCACGGCTGTCGGTGCCCTGGTGCTGGGTTTCGGCCTGCCCATGGGCTCGGCCCGCGTGCAGGCAGCCGCCGCAGCAACCCCGGAGCGCGGTACCCAGGTGCCGGCGTTTCTGGAGATCCGCCCGGACGGCAAAGTACGCCTGCTCAGCCCGTTCATGGAAGGTGGCCAAGGCCCCTTCACCGCCATGGCGCAGATCGTTGGTGAAGAGCTGGACGTCGACCCGGTCAATTTCGTGGTCGACAGCGCGCCGCCCGGCGAAGCCTATGTAGTGATGGAAAACGGCATGCGCATCACCGGCGGCAGCATGTCGGTGCGCATGAGCTACCCGACCATGCGCCGCCTGGGCGCCCTCGCCCGGGCCATGCTGCTGCAGGCGGGTGCCGAGCAGCTGGGCGTGCCGGTCGAAGAACTCTCCACCACGCCGGGTCACGTGGTACATACCACGACTGGCCGCTCCATCCCCTACGGAGAACTGGCCGGGCGGGCCATGGACCTGCCAGTGCCAGACCCGGCCAGCGTCAAGCTGCGTGACCCCAGCCAGTTTCGCTGGATCGGCAAGCCGGTACGTCGCCTGGATGCCTACGACAAGTCCACCGGCAAGGCGGTGTACAGCATCGACATCAAGGTCGACGGCATGCTCCACGCTGCCGTGCAGCACGCGCCACGCCTGGGTATGACCGTCGGCAGCCTGCGCAACGAAGACCAGGTCAAGGCCATGAAGGGCGTGCATTCGGTGCATCAGTTGCCGGGCGCCGTGGCCGTGGTAGCCGAACGCTGGTGGCATGCCAAGCGCGCGGTCGAGGCCATCCAGGTTGACTGGAAGGAGCCTGCGGCCGACAGCCCGGTACGGCCGATGCCGGCCGACTTCTCCAGCGATGGCTGGCGCGAGCACCTGGCCACGGTCACGGGCCCGGCGCGCGACGACGAAAACCAGGGCGATGTGGCCGGCATGCTGGCCAATGCCAAGACCCGGGTCGAGGCAACCTACCATAACCAGTACCTCAACCACGCCCAGTTGGAGCCGCCGTCGGCACTGGCGCGCTTCAACCCGGACGGCACCCTGGAGGTGTGGCTGCCCAACCAGGCGCCGGACATGTTCCGTGACGACATTGCCAAGCGCACCGGCCTGGCCCCGGCACAGATCACCTTGCATTCGCCGTTGCTGGGCGGTTTCTTTGGCCGCCACTTCCTGTACGACTCGGCCAACCCCTACCCACAGGCCATTGCCTTGGCCAAGGCGGTCGGCCGGCCGGTGAAACTCATTTGGAGCCGCGAGGAAGAATTCCTCCGCGATGTGCTGCGCCCGGTCGCCGTGGTGAAATTCCGTGCCGGGCTGGATGCCGACGGCCTGCCGGTGGCCCTCGAAGCCGTGAGCGCCACCGAAGGCCCGACTGAGGCCCTCGCAGGCAAGCAAGGCGAAAAGCTCGACCCGACCGCGCTCGAAGGCCTGTCGGGCAAGTCCTACGCCATCGCCAACAAGCGTATCGCGCAGATCTACGTGAAAGGCCCGGCCATGCTCGGCTACTGGCGCTCGGTGGGCAACTCGCTGAATGACTTCTTCTATGAGTCGTTCCTCGACGAACTGGCCGACAAAGGCGGCAAGGACCCGTTCGAACTGCGCCTGCACCTGCTGCGCGACAACCCGCGCCTGACCAACCTGTTGCAGGCCGTCGCCGAGCTTTCCGGCGGCTGGAAGCGCGGGCCGTTCACCGCCGAGGACGGCAGCAAGCGGGCGCGTGGCGTGGCCATGGCCTCGCCGTTCGGCTCGGAGGCAGCGGTCATTGCCGAGGTATCGATCGAGAACGGCCAGGTCAAAGTGCACGACATCTGGCAGGCCATCGACCCGGGCAGCATCGTCAACCCGGCGATCATCGAGCATCAGGTCAACGGCGCCGTCGCCCTGGGCCTGTCGCAGACACTGCTGGAAGAAGCGGTGTACGTGGATGGCAAGCCGCGCGCGCGCAACTACGACCTGTACCCGATCTTGCCGCCATCGCGCATGGCCAGGGTGCATGTGCGCATTGTCGAAAGCGGGGCGAAGATGGGCGGCATCGGCGAGCCACCGTTGCCCGCGGTGGCACCGGCGGTAGCCAACGCAGTCGCGCAGCTGTCCGGCCAGCGCGTGCGCAGCCTGCCATTGAGCCGCCATACCTTCAGCTGAGCACACAAGGACGCCCCATGACCCATCGTTTCGCAAGAACCGCTGGCTGGCTGGCGCTGCCGTGCCTGGTCGCGGCAGGCCTGCTGGCCTGGTACGTCACCCGCGAGCCTGCCTCGCCATTTGCCGATGCGCAGGCCACCACCGCGGACCCGGCGCTGGTCAGCCGTGGCGAGTACGTAGCCCGCCTCAGCGACTGCGTGGCCTGCCACAGCCTGGCGGACGGCAAACCGTTCGCCGGCGGGCTGGAAATGGCCACCCCGCTGGGGGCGATCCACGCCACCAACATCACCCCCGACCGCGACACCGGCATCGGTGGCTACAGCCTGGCCGACTTCGACCGTGCCGTGCGCCACGGCGTAGCCCCCGGTGGCCGACGGCTGTACCCGGCCATGCCCTACCCGTCCTACGCCAAGCTCAGCGATGACGATGTAAAGGCGCTGTATGCCTTTTTCATGCAAGGCGTGCAGCCGGTGCAACAGGCCAACCTGGCCAGCGACATTCCCTGGCCGCTGAACCTGCGTTGGCCCATCGCCTTGTGGAACGGCCTGTTCGCCGCCACCACGCCCTACACCAACCAGGCCGGGCAGGATGCCCAGTGGAACCGCGGCGCCTACATCGTCCAGGGCCCTGGCCACTGTGGCAGCTGCCATACGCCGCGTGGCCTGGCCTTCAACGAAAAGGCCCTGGATGACAGCGGCAAGCCGTTCCTCGCTGGTGCCCTGCTCGATGGCTGGTATGCACCGAGCCTGCGTGCCGACCCCAACACCGGGCTGGGGCGCTGGAGCGAAGCCGAGATCGCGCAGTTCCTCAAGACCGGGCGCAACCGGCATGCGGTGGTATTCGGCTCGATGACCGAGGCATTCAACAACTCCACGCAGTTCATGAGTGACGACGACCTGGCCGCCATCGCCCGCTACCTGAAGTCGCTGCCCGGCGACCCGCAACGCGACGGTGCGCCGTGGCAATACCAGGCCGAAACGACGGCGGCGCGGCTCGACAGCCCTGGGGCGCATACCTATGTAACCCGCTGTGCGTCGTGCCACGGCATGGACGGCAAGGGCCAGGCCGAATGGATGCCGCCTTTGGCCGGCGCTACTTCGGCACTGGCCAAGGAAGACGCCTCGGCGATCAACATCACCCTCAATGGTTCGCAGCGGGTGGTGACGGCCGGGTTGCCCGATGCCTATCGCATGCCGGCCTTCCGTGAGCAACTGAGTGACCAGGAAATTGCTGATGTGCTGGGTTTCGTGCGCAGTGCCTGGGGGAACAATGGTGGCGCGGTGAATGCGCAGGCGGTGAGCAAGTTGCGTGGGCATACCGACCCGGCCAGCAGTAGCCCGATCATTTTGCACATGCGCTGAATTTTGGTGGCTGTACCGGAGTCCCCATGGAAAGCATCGACCTGCTGGTCCTTCGCACCACCCGAGACTGGCTCGCCGCCGGCCATCGCACCCTGCTCGCCACGGTCGCCCGCACCTGGGGTTCCTCCCCCCGCCCGGTGGGCTCGATGATGGCCCTGCGCAGCGACGGCCGTGTGGTTGGCAGTGTCTCTGGCGGCTGCATCGAGGACGACCTCATTCACCGCTACACCAGTGCCTACGCCGGCCCCGGCATGCCCAGCGGCCTGCCCCAGGTGGTGCGCTATGGTGTCAGTGCCGACGAGGCCCACCGCTTCGGCCTGCCCTGTGGCGGCACCCTCGAACTGGTGCTGGAATTCGCCCCGTCGCTGCCACACCTCGAACAATTGCTCGCCGGCCTCGACGGCGGCAGCCTGGTACGGCGTGGGCTCGACCTGCGCAGCGGCAAAGCCAGCCTCAGCGCCACCACCACGCCCGAGCTGTTCAGCTTCGATGGCCAGCACATGCTCAGCACCCTCGGCCCCGGCTACCGCCTGCTGTTGATCGGTGCCGGCGCGCTGGCCGAATACCTGGCGACCATGGCCCTGTTCAATGGCTTCAGCGTTTCACTGTGCGACCCGCGCCCCGAGTACACGGCAGGCTGGAACGTTGCCGGCGTCAACCACCTTGCCGGCATGCCGGACGACGTCGTCCGCGCCTTTGCCCCGGACCTGCGCAGCGCCATCGTCGCTGTCAGCCACGACCCCAAGCTGGACGACCTGGCACTGCTCGAAGCGCTGCACAGCCCGGCGTTCTATATCGGTGCCATCGGCTCACGGCGCAACAGCCAGCTGCGCCGCGAGCGCCTGATCGAACACTTTGGCGAAAGCGAAGCGTCGTTGCGGCGCCTGCACGGCCCTATCGGCATTTATATCGGTAGCAAGACCCCGGCCGAGATTGCCGTCAGCGTCATGGCCGAGATCCTCGCGGCGAAGAACGATGTCACCCTGCCCGGCGCAGTCAGCGTGACCCGGGCCAAGGAAGCCGAGCAACTGGCCCGGTCCCTGTAGGAGCGGCCTTGTGTCGCGATGGGGCGCGAAGCGGCCCCGGCGATATCTGCGGCGAAGCTGAAAACAGGGGCCGCTGCGCGCCCCATCGCGACACAAGGCCGCTCCTACAAGGGACCGCATACCAGGCTGCTATTGCCAACGCTCCAGGTTTTGCTGCAGCAGTTGCTCCGGCAATGCCCCGGCAACGATCTTTTCCATCTCCCTTGTCAGTGCCTCACGCAGCTTCGGCTGATTGCAGGGCGAGTCATGCGAAAGCGCCAGGTACAGCCCTTCGCTGGATACCGGTGGCTCCAGCACCTGTAAATTGTCGGCAATCCCCAAGGTGCGTGCCAGCGCCAAGCCGGGATACTGCTCGTACACCACGTAATCGCTGCGCTTGTGCATCAACTTCTCGAATGCCTGCCTGGCACCGGGTACCGCTTCGAGGGTGAGGTTGGTCCTGGCGTAGTCGTCGAACTGCTGGCCGTGGCTGTTGTTGACCAGCGTGCCGCCTTTGCGGCCCTTCAGGTCGGCCCATTGCTGGTAGGCAAAGGTATTGTCCTGGCGCACCCAGATAACACTTGGGGTATACAGGAATGCCGGGGTAATGAAGTCCATCTGCTGCTGACGGGTCTTGGTCAGAAAGTACCCGGCCATCAGGTCGATCCGGCCCGTGCGCACTTCTTCCTGGGCGCGCGACCACGGCCCGCCGTAGACCACCTCGATTTCCAGCCCCAGTTGCTTGCCCAGGTACTTGAGCAGATCGGCATTGGCACCGATCAGTTGCTGGGGGTTTTGCGGGTCGCGCCACAGGTAGGGGGGGTATTCCGGGTTGCCGGTGGCAGTCAGCCGCCGGCATTCCTCATGCGCTACCGCCGCCAGCGGCAGCAGCAGGCACGGCAACAGCAGCAAGGCGTGGCGAAAGCAGCGCTCGATCATCGACAACCCTCGGCACATGTGACATCCGCAGACCCGGAGCGGTGGCCAATGGTTGCCACGTCCTGTGGTCGACTGCAGCACCCATCTGTGCGTGCTGCAGACAGTCTGGACCATGTATGGCCATCAGGTTGGCCTTTTATCGGCCAGATGGAGCGCCCCTCGTACTTCAGGCCCCCTGCCGGCGCATCGCCAGGATCGCCGCGCCAAAGCCGATAAAGGTGGTGCCCACCACCCGGCTCACCCAGCGCGACAGGGACGGCCGGGTCAGCACGCCCTTGGCCCGCGCCGCCAGTGCGGCATACAGGCTCAGCGAAACCAGCGACAACGCTACGAATATCCCGGTCAGGATCAGGAACTGCGGCAACAGCGCCGCCCCCTGGTCGATGAACTGCGGGAACAGCGCGGTGAAGAACATGGTCGCCTTGGGGTTGGTCACTGCCGTGAGGAAGGCCGACTTGTATAGCTTCAGCGGCGTGGGCCGAACCTTGGCCACACCCTCTGCGTCGCCCTGCGCCAGCATCGGGCTCTTTTTCAGCAATTGCCGCGCGCCCAGATAGAACAGGTAGCCCGCCCCCAGGATCTTCACGGCGTTGAACAGCATTTCGGAACTGGCCAGCAGCGCGCCCAGCCCCAGCATGGCGGCTGCCGACAGGCAGAACAGGCCCGAGCCATTGCCCAGCGACGACCAGATCGCGCTGCGCTGGCCATGGGCAAGGCTGTTGTTGATGGCCATCAGGGTGGCAGGGCCGGGGCTGGCGATCGCGATGGCAGCGACCAGGGTAAAGGCAAACAGCGAGTGAGAATCCATTTTCAGGCTCGTCAGACAATCAGGAAAAATTGCGCACAGGGTGCGCAGGCTCAGTCGCCATTCTGCCGTTTGGCCGCCTTCTTGGCGATAGCCTTCATCCGCGTTGCCGCCCGCTGCACGGTGGCCATCTTCTCGGGGCGCTTCATGCCCCGCCATTTGCGAATTTCGTCACGGCTGCGACCGCAGCTCACGCACAGCTCGCTATTGAGCTGGCACAGCGAGACGCAGGGGTTGTCGATGTCTTTGGCCATGCCGCCACTCAGCCGGGCATTTCAGCCTGCGCGCGCTCGGCGGCGGCGTGGAACACCTGGCGTACTTCTTCGGCCTTGACCTTGGTGACCGACCTGGCAGCCAGCAGCTCGTCGACCACGCGCAAGCCCTGTTCCAGGGCGGTGGCCAGTTGCTCGAGGTCGGAGGCGTCAGCGATATCACCCAGATAAGGAGCGATGAGATACACGTAACGGTCCTGCAGCTTGAGCGCTTCCAGCGCGTCGAGGGCTTTCTGGAACCGATCGGCAGCGGCAGGGCTCATGCTCAATTTATCGAAATGAATCAGGCTCACACGGTCAGTGGCCATCTGGACGAATCTCCGTTTCCTGGTACGGCCAGGCCCACAAGCGGCAGCGCTTCTACGATGCCCGGATGTGCAGGCCTGGGTAATGCCCACAGGGTACCAGAACCCGAGGCAGAAAGGGCCATCGCCCCCAGAACTAAAAGTATCTGGCAGGTCGCGCAATGGACGTCCCGGGGCGTTATCGGGACAGGAGCCGCCGTTTAGTGCGCAGGATAATCCCGCCAGCAATCTCCCCGCCGAGGCAGTCATCGAACTCGGTAGCCCACACAAAACTACAAGCCTGCACCAGCCGGTAAGCCAGAAAGGGGCCTCATCATTCATGGCAAAGGAACACATCACCGAAACGCTCGACCTTGGCGTGACGGATCCCTCGAAAACCGCGGAAGCACGCCAGGACCGGCGTTTCGAGGGCAAGCTCGACTGGATCGTCTTTGGTTTCACCAGCCTCCTGGCCATCGCTTTCGTCCTCTGGGGCTTCCTCAACCAGGCAAGCCTCGCCAGCAGCGCCTCCAGCGCGCAATCCTGGGTCATTCTCAACTTCGGCTGGTTCTTCGTGCTTACCTCCACGCTGTTCGTGGTGTTCGTGCTGTGGCTCGCCGCCAGCCGGTACGGTCGGGTCCCGCTGGGCCGTGATGGCGAACAGCCAGAATTCCGCACGGTGTCCTGGGTGGCGATGATGTTCAGCGCCGGCATGGGCATTGGCCTGATGTTCTTCGGCGTTGCCGAACCGCTGTCGCACTATGTATCGCCACCACCAGGGACGGCCACCGGGCAGTCCAGCGAAGCGATGCAGGTGGCCATGGCCACAACGTTGTTCCACTGGACCCTGCACCCCTGGGCCATGTACGCCATCGTCGGCCTGGTGATTGCCTATGGCACCTTCCGCCGCGGCCGCTCGCAGCTGATTTCCGCCGCCTTCCGGCCGTTGATCGGCAAGCATGCCAACGGCCCGCTCGGCCGCCTGATCGACATGATGGCGATCTTCGCCACGCTGTTCGGCTCGGCGGCCTCGCTGGGCCTGGGCGCGCTGCAGATTGCCGGTGGCCTGGAATACAACGGCTGGATCGAAAGCCCCGGCAAGCTGTTCTACATCTCGATCATCACCCTGCTGACCATTGCCTTCGTTACCTCGGCGGTGTCGGGCATCGGCAAGGGCATCCAGTGGCTGTCCAACACCAACATGGTGCTGGCGCTGGTGCTGGCGGTGTTCGTGTTCATGGTCGGCCCGACCCTGCTGATGCTCAACCTGCTGCCAACCTCGATCGGCATCTACGTCAAGATGCTGCCGGAAATGATGGCCCGTACCAACGCCAGCGGCGGTGAACAGATGAACAACTGGCTGGCCGGCTGGACCGTATTCTACTGGGCCTGGTGGATTTCCTGGACGCCGTTCGTGGGCATGTTCATCGCCCGCATCAGCCGCGGCCGCACCATCCGCCAGTTCGTTACCGGGGTGCTGCTGGTACCGAGCCTGGTCAGCCTGGTGTGGTTCACCATCTTTGGCGGCGCGGGTATCGACGCCCTGCGTGAAGGCGCCTTCCAGCTGGCCAATGGTGCGGTCAACAGCAACCACGCGCTGTACCAGTTGCTGGACAGCTACCCGCTGGCCTCGGCGACATCAGTGCTGGTGATGGTTCTGGTGGGTATCTTCTTCGTCTCCGGTGCCGACGCGGCCTCGCTGGTGATGGGCACGCTGTCGGAACACGGCACCACCACGCCATCGCGGCGTACGGTGATCTTCTGGGGTGCGCTGACCGGTACGGTGGCGGCGATCATGCTGGCAATCGGCGACCCGCGCGACCCCGGCGAGGCACTGACCGGCCTGCAGAACCTGACCATCGTCGTGGCCCTGCCGTTCGTGGTGGTGATGATGCTGCTGTGCCTTGCGCTGTACCGCGACCTGCGCAAGGACCCGATGATGCTGCGCCACCTGCGCGGCAACGAACTGATCGAGAAGGCCGTGTTGTATGGCGCGGTGAAGCATGGCGAAGAGTTCTACATCGTGGTGCAGGAGAAGAAGACTTCGACCAAGCCGGCGTCGGCAGAGGCCGAAGTGACCGGCAACTGACCTGGCAAGTTTGTGGAATCGGGGGCTGCTGCGCAGCCCCCGATCAAGATGCCTTCACTGCCGTGATCAGCCCTTCAACGCCGCCTCTATCCTGGCCACATCGATCTTGCCCATCTGCATCATGGCATCAAACGCCCGCTTGGCCGCCGCCCGGTCGGGGTGGCCGATGGCTTCGATGAGGATGCGCGGGGTGATCTGCCACGAAATCCCCCATTTATCCTTGCACCAGCCGCAGACACTGGCCTCCCCGCCGTTGCCGACAATGGCATCCCACAAGCGGTCGGTCTCGGCCTGGTCCTCGGTGCTGACCTGGAATGAAAACGCCTCGCAATGCGTGAAGGCCTTGCCTCCGTTGAGCCCCACGCAGGGAATACCCATGACGCTGAACTCCACGGTAATCACGTCACCCTGTTTCCCGGATGGATAATCAGCAGGTGCCTGATGCACCGCTATCACTGTCGTGTCAGGGAAGACGCTGGCGTAAAAGTTCGCGGCCTCCTCGGCGTCGTTGTCGTACCAGAGGCAGATTGTGTTCTTGGCTGTCATGGTCTTGTTCCAAGAAAGGGTCTGAGCCTTTGAGTCTAGTCTCACAGTCGCCGGTTGAAGTCCTGCAACATCCTGCAGACATTTCCGACATCAGGTAGTGAACCTGCTGACAAAAAAACGGTCTTTCGCTGACGGTCAACCCACCGACCGGTTCATCGGCCCAGTCACCGGGCCTACTTTTTGTCCTGTTTCAGCGAAGACCCAACATGCCCGATTCCCGCCCAACTGCTTCCGCCCTCACTGCCCTGCGCGGCGGCCTGATCGCCACCCTGGTGGCCCTTGCCGCACCGGTGCACGCCGAAGAGCCTGCCAGCGATGCACGCTGGGTCAGCGACAGCCTGAGCACATACGTGCGCAGCGGCCCCACCGATGGCCACCGCATTGTCGGTACGCTCAAGTCCGGGCAGAAGCTGACCCTGATCGGCAGCCAGGGCAACTACAGCCAGGTGCGCGGGCAGAACGGCGATGTGGTGTGGATTCTCAGCAACGACCTGCAGTCGGTGCCAGGCCAGGGCGAGCGCCTGCCGCAGCTCGATGCCCAGGTCGCGGACCTGACCGGGCAGCTGAAGAACATCGACGACAGCTGGAAGAATCGCGTACAGGGCATGCAGGAAACCCTCGATTCACGCAAGAAGCTGATCGACGAACTGGAAGCACGCAACAAGGCGCTGAATGAACAGCTCGACCAGAGCCAGTCGCAGCTGCGCGATACCCAGGCACGCCTGGGGGACGAGAACAAGCAGGTGATGATGCGCTACATGGTGTATGGCGGCAGCATTGCCGGCGCGGGCTTGCTGGCGGGGCTGATCCTGCCGTCGCTGACCCGTGGGCGCAGGAAGAACGATCGCTGGTTCTGAAGACGGCGCCAGCCTGCGCTGGCCTCTTCGCGGGTAAACCCGCTCCCACAGTAACCACGCTGGCCTTGAGCCTGTTGGAGATACTGTAGGAGCGGGTTTACCCGCGAAGAGGCCAGCAAGGGCTTACTTGCTACGTGCCTTGTTGTAAATAGTCTTGGCTTGGTCCGCCGAGGCCTGACACTGAGTCATATCGCCCTTGCTCTGAGCATCCTTGGCATTTTGCAAGTGGACTTTGAAGTCATGGGCCATGCCGCCATGCATTGCCTGGCCACTGGCCTTTTCGAAATCCTCAAGCTCCTTGATCTTGGCCGCACAGTTGCTCGCCGGGTCTGCGTGTGCGGCAAAACTGAGGACCGAGGCAATCACCAGCAAAGGTATGCATTTAGTGGATTTCATGGAGCGTTCTCCTGGAAAACCTGAGGGGTCGTCGAGATGACACTGGCTCGACGCAGCAAACAGCATAGTCGGCCATACGCCCCGGCGCCTCGGCTCAGCCCGGGGGCTATGCCCCCTCGGCAAACAGGAAATCGATGAACACCCGCACCCGCAACGGCATGTGCCGGGCCTGGGGGTAGATCAGCATGAACGGCCGCGAGGTGCCGCCAAACTCGGCGAGTACTTCCACCAGTTCGCCACTGGCCAGTGCGTCCTGCACGGTAAAGCGGTAAGCCTGCATCAGCCCGCCGCCGTGGCGCACCAGCGTGGCGGTGGCGAGGAAGTCGCCCAGGCAGGTGAACCCACCCTGGGTTTCGATCTCCACCTGCTGGCCATCCTGAAGGAAGCTCCACGGCGGGCGGCGGCCACTGCTGGGCAGTTCGAACTGGATGCACTCATGTTGCAGCAAGTCGTGCGGTGTTCGTGGCGTGCCGGCACGGGCCAGGTAGCCCGGCGTGGCCACCACCACCAGTTCGGCATCTTCCAGGCGACGCGCCACCAGCCGCGAATCGGCCGGCTCGCGGCCACGAATGGCCAGGTCGAACGGCTCCTCGGCAAAGTCGACGTTGCGGTTGCTGACATGCACATCCACCTGCACCTTGGGGTAGCGCTGGCGAAACCGCGGCAGCAGCGGCAACAGCCGGTGATGAGCATAGGGCGTGGGTGCACTGATACGCAGCAGACCGCTCGGCTCGACCTGCCCGCCCGTGACCTGGCGCTCGGCCTCCACCAACTGCCCCAGTGCCTGCCGGCATTGCTGATAGTAGGCCTGGCCGGCTGCGGACAGGCGCATCTGCCGGGTGGTGCGGACGAACAGGCGCACACCCAGGCGCTCTTCCAGGCGCGCCACGCTGCGGCTGACCGCCGCCGGGGTAACGCCGGCTTCCGTGGCCGCAGCGGTGAAGCTGCCGCTGTCGGCGGCCAGGCAGAACAGTTCCAGGCTGCCCAGTTGCAGGTCATCGAAATGGCGGGTCATGTCGGCTCGATTGATTACATGATGTATCGATTGAAATGCCCAGCGCCTCATTTTTCAAGTGCTGATTGCAACCTACAGTGGCTTCACACCGAGCCCATGGCTCACTTCACTGGAGATTATGCACATGCACATGAACACGCCACGCACCGTCATCATTACCGGGGCCTCGAGCGGCCTGGGTTTCGCCCTGGCCGAGGCCTTCCTCGAACGCGGCGACAACGTGGTCGGCAACGCCCGCAGCCAGGCCCGCCTTGAGCAAGCCGCCGCCCGCCTCGGCAACCCATCGCGCTTCATCGGCGTGGCTGGCGACATCGCCGAGCAGGGCACGGCCCAGCGCCTGTTCGCCAGCGCCGAGCAAGCCTTTGGCGGGGTCGACCTGCTGATCAACAACGCCGGCATCTTCATTGCCAAGCCGTTTGCCGAGTACAGCGAAGCGGATGTCGACGCCCTGGTCGGCACCAACCTCAAGGGCTTCTTCTACCCGGCCCAGGAAGCGGCGCGGATCATGACCAGGCAAGGGCATGGGCAGATCATCGCCATCACCGCCTCCATTGCCTTGCAACCGGACACCCGCGTGCCGGCCCTGCTGCCGGTACTGGTCAAGGGTGGCCTGAACCAGGCGGTGAAAGGCCTGGCACTTGAACTGGCAGCCAGCGGCGTGCAGGTGAATGCGGTGGCACCGGGGATCATCGATACACCGCTGCATGGCGGCAATACGCAAGGCATGGGCGCGCTGTCACCCAGCGGCCGCACCGGCTCGCCACAGGATGTCGTGGATGCAGTGTTGTACCTGGCCGACTCACGCTTCGTCAGCGGCGTGATCCTGCCGGTGGATGGCGGTAGCACCGCTGGCACCTGGCATTGAACAGAGGAGCGAGCAACCATGCCTTATGTCCATATTCGCGTGACCGATGAAGGCGTCAGTGCTGAGCACAAGCGCCAACTGATCGAACAGACGACCCGCATGCTGGAGCAGGTGCTGGGCAAGCCGCCGGCCAGTACCTTTGTGGTGATCGAGGAGGTGCCAACCGATAACTGGGGGGTTGGCGGCGAGACAGTGACTGCGGTGCGGGCCCGAGAGCGGGGTTGAAGCTTGGGGCCGCTGTGCGGCCCTTTCGCGACACAAGGCCGCTCCTACAAGAGGTCGCGTTCCCATGTGAGCGGCCTTGTGTCGCGAAAGGGCTGCAAAGCAGCCCCCAGGGCCCTCACTGGCGCAACCGCTCCAACGCCTGCAACACATACCCCGTGGCCCGCTCCACCTGCCCTTCCCGGCAGGCAATGCCCAGTTGCCGCCACAACCCCGGCCGCAGCGGCCGGCGGGCAATGCGCCGGTCCAGCTCGGCCGACTCCCCCTCCTGCGGCAGCAATGTCGCTCCATACCCGGCCCCGACCAGGCTCTTGATCGCATCGTTGTAGTTCAGCTCGATTCGCGGCTCAGGGTACAACCCCGCTGCCGCGAACCACTCGCCGGTCACCCGCGAAAGCTGGGTGCTGCTGTCGTTGAGGATCAACGCCCGCTGCGCCAGCCAGGCCGGCGTAACCTTGGCCGGTGGCTGCCAGTCGGCCGGCACGTAGGCCAGGATCGGGTCGCGCCGCCAGGGCGTAACCGCAAGCCCTTTACCAGACACCTGTGGCAAGGCCACCAGGCCGATATCCAGCGTGCCCTCGCGCAAGCGCGCCAGCGAGGCCTGGGAGGTCAGCACCTGGACCTGCACATCGATCCCTGGGTGCACCGTACGCAGGTGCTCCAGCGCCTGCGGCAGCAAGTGGGCGATGGCACCGGTGGAGGCGCCCAGGCGCACCCGGCCGGTCAGGCCCTCGACCTGCCGGCGCACTTCATCCAGCGCCAGGTCGGCGTCGGCCAGCAGGCGCCGGGCACGGGCCAGCAGGGTTTCGCCGATGACCGTGGGCCGCACCTGGCCGCGGGTGCGGGTGAGCAACGGTGCGCCAATGCGCGCTTCCAGCTCGGCCACGTGCAGGCTGATGGAGGGCGGTGCCAGGTTGAGCTGGCGGGCGGCTTCGGCAAACGAGCCCAGGTCGGAGATGACCACCAAGGTGCGGAGGCGATCGAGGCTGATTTCGCGCATGGGCCAATCTCGTTCAGAAAAGATGAATATATCGATCATCATATTCAAATTTTCTTTACCAGAGCCACAAGCGAGCATAGGCCATCCCTACCCGACCGGACTTTGACCATGCACACACCTGTTGTCTTCATCGACGGTGACCAAGGCACCACCGGCCTGCAGATCCATGCCCGGCTGCAAGGCCGCAGCGATCTGCGCCTGCTGACCCTGCCCGAAGCCGAACGCAAAGACCCGCAACGCCGCCGCGAGGCAATCAACAGCGCCGACATCGCCCTGCTGTGCCTGCCCGACGATGCTGCCCGCGAGGCCGTGGCGGCGATCCACAACCCGCAAGTGCGGGTGATCGACGCAAGCTCCGCGCACCGCACCAGCCCAGGCTGGGTCTATGGCCTGCCGGAGCTCGACGAGCAGCAAGCCGAGCGCATCGCGCAGAGCAAGCGCGTCAGCAACCCCGGCTGCTACCCCACCGGCGCCATCGCCCTGTTGCGCCCACTGGTCAAGGCCGGCCTGCTGCCAGCGGACTACCCGCTGAACATCCACGCCATCTCCGGCTATTCCGGTGGTGGCCGCGCCGCAGTCGAACGGCATGAACAGCCCGCCGCCGGCAAAACCCCGGCCCTGCAACTGTACGGCCTGGAACTGGCGCACAAGCATGTGCCGGAAATCCAGCAGCACGCCGGGCTGTCGGCGCGGCCGATGTTCATGCCCGGTTACGGTGCCTACCGCCAGGGCATCGTGCTGAGCATCCCGCTGCAGTTGCGCCTGCTGCCCGGCCAGGTCAGTGCCGAACAGCTGCAGGCCTGCCTGCAGCAGCACTACCAGGGTGCCCGCCACGTCCAGCTGATGCCCCTGCACCAGCACGGCGCGGCGTCGAACCTCGACCCCGAGGCGTTGAACGACAGCAACGACCTGCGCCTGGCGCTTTACGCCAACCCTGAGCATGGTCAGGTGCTGCTGACCGCAGTGTTCGACAACCTCGGCAAAGGTGCCTCCGGTGCGGCGGTGCAGAACCTCGACCTGATGCTCGGTGCATTGCAGGTACAAGGCTGATCGACAAAAACGGTTAGACTGTACAGCCCGCGCCCGCATGGCGCGGGCCGTCCATCTACCCGCCGGAGCCCGCCCCCCGATGTTCATCCTGAGCCGCCTCGACAGCGTGCCGCCTGAATCTTTCCAGAACCAGATCCGCGAACTGGTGATCCACCACGTCGGCGAACTGAGCAGTGTCGCCATCAGCGCCGACAACCCGCTGTACCCGCTGTACCAGTACGGCGTTGGCATGGAAGTGCACCAGTACCTGCAAGCACTGGACGGCACCCGAGGCCTGGCCGTGGCGCTGACCCTGGCGCTGGATGCCGAAGAGCCGGACCAATTGCTGGGGTTTGCCCTGTCGCTGCCGGCCGAGGACGATGAACAGGCTTGCGCCCTGGCGTTCCTGGCCGTGCGCGCCAGCCATCGTCGCCAGGGCATCGCCCGCGCCCTGCTGGGCGACCTGCAGGCACGCCATGCCTGCGTCGAGCTGAATGCCTTTGCCAGCCAGGTACCGTGGTTCGAGGCGATGGGCATGCAAGTGGTGGCCGCCAATGGGCCGCAGGTACTGATGAGTAGTACCGGGCGGGCTAGCGGCGCGCTGATCGGGCGACTGGATATTGCGCCGATCTACCAGACGGCGGAAGTGATGCAGATCCATACCTACCTGCTCAACCAGCAGGGTGAGGATGCGATGATCGAAGCGGAACAGATGCGGGATGAGCGGCTGGACGAACTGACCGCTCAGGCCCAGGAGTGTGTACGGCAGCGCAAGACCGTGCATTGATCCAAGGGCCTGTTCGCGGGCTTGCCCGCGAAGAAGCCGCACTGGCCCCTCAGCCATGCACCCAGCGCCGATGCAGCCCACGCGCCAGGGCATCCAGCACAAACCCCAGCACCCCGATCAGCAGCACCATCGCCATCAGCTCGGAATACGCCAGCCGGTCGCGGGTATCGAGAATGAAGTACCCCAGCCCCGCACTCACCCCGAGCATTTCGCACGGCACCAGCACGATCCACAGGATGCCGATGGCCAGGCGCGCGCCGGTCAGCACATGGCCGATCACCCCGGGCACGATCACCTTGCACAAGGTCTCCCGGCGCGTGGCACTCAAACTGCGGCTCAACTGCAACCAGCGTGGGTCCAGCTGCCTTACCCCGGCCGCCGTGTTCAACAAGATCGGCCACAATGCGGCAAACGCCAGTAGGAAGTAGATAGGCTGGTCCCCCACGCCCATCAGCATCACCACCACCGGCATCCACGACAGCGGCGAGATCATGCGCAGGAACTGGAACGCCGGCGTGGTCGCCGCCTCCAGGTGCCGGTAGCTGCCCACCAGCAAGCCCAGCGGCACGCCGATCAGCAGCGCCAGCAGCAGCCCGACCAGGATACGTTTGAGGCTGACCCAGATATGCCCGTACACCTCGCCCTGCCCCAGCAACTCGACCAGGCTGGCCAGGGTCGCTGCCGGCGAAAAGCGCGCCGACAGGCCATCGGCCTGGCCGAACAGCGCGACACCGGCCCACCACAGCAGCAACAGACCCAGCAACCCGGCCAGCCCCAGGCCGGCATGAACGACATGCGTGCGCATCAGACCGCGAACTCCTCGCTACGCTCGAAGTCATCGGCGATGCCGAACACCGACGGCCCGCCAACGGTAGCAATGGCGTTGCGCACGAAGCGGTCGTCGACCAGGTCGCGGGCGGTCTGTGCCGGGTCCAGGCCGGCCAGGAACGCGCTGTCGCCCTCGATCAAGGTGGTTTTCAGGCGCTTGACCAGTTCTTCGGTGTAGCTGGGGAACGGGTAAGGCTGGAAATCGATGCGCTTTTCGTCCCACTGCTGGTGGCGAATGGCGCCACTGGCAATATAACCGGCCCGGTCCTCGGCGGCCGGTGCCAGCACTTTGCCGAGCACCGCTGGTTCATGCGGGGTGTACTTGTTGGGGCCGGCCTTGGACAACAATGCAGCGGCCTCGGCGCGGTGGTCACGGGTCCAGTGCTGGGCCTTGACGATGGCGTTGACCACTTTCTGCGACCACTCCGGGCGGTTGTTCAGGTCGTGCTCGTGCATGAACACCACGCAGCAGGCGTGGTTGCGCCACACATCGCCGGTGAAGCGCTGCACGCGGCCAACCTTGAGGTTCTCGGCCAGGGCGTTGAAGGGCTCGGCGACGATATAGCCAGCGATGCGCTTGCTGGCCAGTGCAGGCGGCATGTCGGACGGCGGCAGCACCAGCAGGTTGACTTCGTTGCCGGCCAGTGGCGCATTGGCCGGCTTCGACACCGGGGTCAGGCCGTTGTCGTCGAGCATCTGTTGCAGCACGACGTTGTGGATCGAGTACCAGAACGGGATGGCCACGGTCTTGCCGCCCAGCTGTTTCATGTCGCTGATGTCCGGGGCCACGGTCAGCCCCGAACCGCCCACGTGGTTCCAGGCCACCACCTTGGCCGGCACCTTGCTGGCGTAGCGGGCCCACACGGTCATCGGCGACAGCAGGTGGATGACGTTGACCTGGCCGGAGATGAACGCTTCGATCACCTGCGCCCAGCTGCGCAGCAGCACCGGGCGCTCGGCCTTGATGCCTTCGGCCTCGAACAGGCCGTTGTTGTGCGCCACCAGCAGTGGCGTGGCGTCGGTGATCGGCAGGTAGCCAATACGCACCGGCGCGTCCGGCTCGGCGGCGGCCCGGGCCTGCAGGCTCGACAGCAACGGCAGTGCTCCGGCGGCCGTGAGCATGGCGCCGAGCTTGAGGAAATCGCGACGCGAAGAAGAGGAACAGCAGTCATCCATGCACATGGACAGCCTCCGAGGGCAACGGGGTTGGGGTAGGTTCGACTGTGCGGCTTGCCCGCCGAAGGGTTTTGAGGATTTCGATGCGCAAGGCGCCCAGTTCCTCGACCCGCTGCGTCCGTGGTTGCGGCAGGTCGATGTGCCACTGGCCGAGGGTGTGCGCTGGGTGGTTGCCCAGTAGCAGGACCCGGTCGGACAGCAGCAGGGCTTCGTCGATATCGTGGGTGATCAGCACCGCTGCCGTGTTGTGGGTGGCGATCAGTTGCAGCAGCAGTTGCTGCATGTCGGCCCGGGTCACTTCATCCAGCGCGCCGAACGGCTCGTCGAGCAACAGCACTTCGGGCTGGCGGGCCAGGCAGCGGGCCAGCGCGGTGCGCTGGGCCATGCCGCCGGACAACTGCGCCGGGTACTGGCCACGGGCATGGGCCAGGCCCACGGCGGCAATCGCATGGTCGATGCGTGCGCGCCGTTCGGCGGCGGCAAGTTTCGGCTGGCGGGCGAAGTCCAGGCCGAAGGCGACGTTCTTCTCCAGGTTCAACCAGGGCAACAGGCTCGGGTCCTGGAAGGCCACCGCCAGGCGTGGGTGCGGGCCCTGCAGCGGCTGGCCGTGCAGGGTCACGCTGCCACCGCGGGGCTGCTGCAGGCCGGCCAGCACCCGCAGCAGGCTGGACTTGCCGACCCCGCTGGGGCCGAGGATGGTCACCACTTCGCCGGGTGCCAGCTGCAGGTCGAACTGTGCCAGCACCGCCTGCCAGCCACCCTCGCGCGGGTAGCCCAGGCTGATGTCGCGGGCTTCGAGCAACACTGGGCTCATGCCGCGCCCGCCTGGCGTTGCAGTTCGGCGCGCAGCTGCACCAGGCTGGGCGTGACGATCGGCACGAAGGCCGACTCGCGCCAGCGGCGGGCAAAGCCTTCACCGTACTCGCTTAGGTAGGCCTTGCCACCACTGGCCTGCAACTCCAGTTGCACGGCGTCGGCAGCGCTTTCGGCCAAGGTGATGCGCAGCTTGAACAAGGCTGCCGGCTGCTGCTGGAAGCGGCCATCGAGCAGGCCCTGCTTGAGCTCGTTCACGGTGTTTTCCAGGCGTTCGCTGAGCACCTGACGTGCTTCGTCGAGGAACGAGGCACGGCCATGCAGGTGTGCCTGCACTTCCGCCAGCGCCCGCCGCGCCAGGCCAATGGCCATGCCGCACTGCAGCGCCAGGAACGCCGGGCGTACCCGGGGCAGGAACTCGCGGGCATTTTCGTGCAGCAACCAGCCACGCTGCAATTGCACCTGGTGGAAGGCCAGTGCTGCGGTGTTGCTTGACTGCAGGCCCATCAGCTGCAGGTCGTCGGAACGCTCCAGGCCCTGTGCGTCGGACGGGATGGCCAGCACGAACGGTGCACCACCGGCTTCATCTTCGATAGCCGCAGCCACCACGAAGCCGCTCTTGCGCAAGTTGGTCACCCAGTGCAGGCGCCCTTCCAGCTGCCAGCCATCGGTTTGCGGGCGGCCACGCACCTGCAGCGCTTCGATGCCGGACAGGAACTTCATGGCGTTGGACAGCCCGGTGGCGCCGGCCAGTTCGCCAGTCAGCAAGCGCGGCAGCAGGCGCTCGCGCAGGGGCTGGTTGGGGCTGTGCAACAGGTATTCGATGAAGGCGCGCTGGCCCCAGCAAACGAACGCCGCTGCCAGCGAGCGGCTGGCGATCGCGGCGATGGCCTCGACCGCGTCGCTCACCTGCCCGCCCGTGCCGCCCAGGGCCGGGTCGACACCGACGCGCAGCAGCTGCGATTCGGCGATTTGCGCCAGCACCAGCTGCGGCTCGCATTGGCCCCGGTCAATGGCCTCGGCATTGGCATCCAGCCATTGTCGAAATGCACAATCTTGCATGGTCTTGCTCCTTTGAAAACGCCGGGGCCGCCTGGCGGCCCATTCGCGGCACAAGGCCGCTCCTACAACGATCGCGGTACGACCGGTGTCACACGCAGATCATGCAGAAGGTTGCCAGCGGTACTTGCCAAGCTCGTCATTGAGCGGCGTCTGGGCGAACACATTAGCAAAGTTGCACAGGGTTGCGAGGCTCACGCCCAGAATCACCTCCAGGGCGTTGCCTTCGCTGAAACCGGCTGCGCGGAAGGCCTGGTAAGTGGCCTCGCTGACATTGCCGCGGGTGGCGATTACTTCGCGGGCGAACGCGGCCAGGGTTTCATACCGGGCATCGGGCAGCTCGCCACGGGCACGCAGGGCATCGACCACCTCCTGCGGCAGCTTGGCCTTGTTCAGGGCCACGGCCGTGTGGCCGGCCACGCAGAAGTCGCAGCCATGCTGGGTGGCGGCAATCAGCTGCACCACTTCACGCTCGGCCAGGCTCAGTTCGGCTTTGCCGTTGAGTGCCGAAACGGTCACGTAGGTTTCCAGCGCCGCCGGGGCATTGGCCAGCACGCCCAGCAGGTTGGGGATGAAGCCGGAATTCTTCTGGGCGTTCTCGAGGAACGGACGGGCCGCTTCCGGGGCGCTCTGCAGCGTGTGTAAAGTAATGCGCGAGGACATGGAGTGGTCTCCTTTGATGGGTGTCACTACAGTCTGTTGGTTATAAGAACTACCCTCCATATTCATCAGTCGCCTTTCCTTGCTCTTGAGTCTTTGCATTAGATGATTTCGTCCA
This sequence comes from Pseudomonas sp. s4, assembly GCF_046764235.1. Lineage (NCBI taxonomy): Bacteria > Pseudomonadati > Pseudomonadota > Gammaproteobacteria > Pseudomonadales > Pseudomonadaceae > Pseudomonas > Pseudomonas sp. s4. Next base: position 3,654,572 of record NZ_CP177209.1, read on the forward strand.
GCCACCTTGTCGATTGGTTATTAGAGGGCCTGGAGCTCGATGCCAGCCTGTTCCATGTGGGCCGCTACTGCGGCGGCTGGCACGCCAGCACCGAAGGCATGGGCCGGGCCAGCTTCCACCTGGTGGTGCAAGGACATTGCTGGCTGCACATCGACGGGCAGCCCGAGGCACTGCGCCTGGAGGCCGGCGATGCGGTGTTCCTGCTGCGCGACCTCGGCTATCGCCTGGCCAGCGACCAGGACCCTGCCAGTGCCTGCGCCCAGCCACGCCAGCAGATGCAGGCCATGGACGTTGATGCGGTCGATGGCGTGGGCCTGGTATGTGGTTTCTTCCACTTCAGGCCGGGGTTGTCGGCGCTGATCGTCGACGGCCTGGCCGACTGGATATTGCTGCGCGCCGATGAACCGGCCGGGCATGCGGCGCGGGCGTTGTTCGAGCTGATCCTGGAGGAGTGCCGGCGCGCCGCCGGGCCTTCCCAGGCGTTGCTGGAGCGGCTGACGCACTTGCTGTTCCTGTATGTGCTACGCCAGCAGGTGCATGCCGGGCAATCGCTGGGCGGGCTGGTCGCCCTCGCCCGGCAACCGGCGTTTGCCGGTTTGCTGGAGCAGTTGATCGAGCAACCGGGGCAAGCGTGGACGCTGGAAAGCATGGCCGCCTGTACCGGGTTGTCGCGGTCGGCGTTTTTCAAGCGTTTCAATGAACTGGCGGGGCAGTCGCCGGGGCAGGTACTGCTGGCGTTGCGGATGCGCCTTGCCAGTCAGTTGCTGCGCACGGGGCATACCGTGGAGCAGGTGGGGGCACAGGTGGGGTATCAGTCGGTGGCGGCATTTACCCGGGCGTTTGCCAAAGCGGTGGGGGTGCAGCCGGGGGCGTATCGGCGGCAGCATGAAGGGCGTTAGCCTGCACTGGCCTCTTCGCGGGTGAACCCGCTCCCACAGGGGTATCACAATCTCTGAAAAGCAGTTCCTACATGCAACGCGATTCCTTTGTAGGAGCAGCCTTGCGCTGCGAATGGGCTGCAACGCAGCCCCTGTTACAGCAACGCCAATCTGTCAGTCATTCACACTCACAACCCGCCCCGCCTTCTCGGCAGCCTTGCCCCGGGTCGCCAGGCAGTAGTACAGCGGCACCGTCACCAGCAAGCCGAACAGCCACGACAGATCAGCCCCTTCGACGATATTGGAATACGGCCCCACATACAGCGACGTGTTGGCAAACGGCAACTGCACCAGGATGCCGCAGGCATAGGCAATGATCGCGTGGTGGTTGAAGCGGCCATAGATGCCGCCGTCAGCACTGAAGATCGAGGCGATATCGTACTGGCCCTTCTTGATCAGGTAGAAGTCGATCAGGTTGATTGACGCCCACGGCACCAGCACCAGCAGCAGTGCCAGGATCAGGCCGATGAACTGGCCGATGAAGTCCGCCGAGGCATTCAGCGCTACCAGGCCGCAGCCCACCAGAATCACCGAAGCCAGCACCACCCGCACCTTGATGCTCGGCGTCCACTCGGCGACGAAGGTCTGGATCGCGGTGACGATCGACAGCACTGCGCCATACAGGTTGAGGGCGTTGTGGCTGATGATGTTGAGCAGGAACAGCACCATCAGGATCGGGCCCAGCCAGCCGGTGGCCTGCTTGACCGCATCCATTGCATCGGTGCCTTCCGGCACGCAAAGCACCGCCACCGCACCAAAGCTGAAGCACAGGATGGTGCCCAGGGTAGCGCCGAAGTAGGTGGCCCAGAACGGCTTGGCAATGCCCACTTCACGCGGCAGGTAGCGCGAATAGTCGGAGGTATACGGCGAGAAGCTGATCTGCCAGATGGTGCCCAGCGACACGGTGGCGATGAAGCCCGACAGGTTGAACGCGCCACGGCTGAAGAAGTCGGCCGGCAGTTCCTGGGCGAACATCATGATGAAGCCGGCCAGCAGCGCCGAACCCATCACCCAGGTACCGATGCGGTTGAGGATGTGAATGAAACGGTAGCCGATCACGCCAATGGCGGTGGCACTCAGCGCACCGATCACGATCGCGCCGGGCATCGGCACGCTCGGAGTGATGCCGTGGATGGTCTTGCCCGCCAGGACGATGTTGGAAATGAAGAAGCCGACATAGATCAGTGCGGTGAAGAACACGATCAGCAAGGCGCCGTAGCGGCCGAACTGGCCACGGCTCTGCACCATCTGCGGAATGCCCAGCTGCGGTCCCTGCGCAGAGGCAAGGGCAATGACCACGCCCCCGACCAGATGGCCCAGCACGATGGCGACCAGCCCCCATAACAGGTTCAGGTGGAATACCTGGACCACCATGGCGCCGGTGACGATGGGCAGTGGCGCGATGTTGGTACTGAACCAGAGGGTGAACAGGTCGCGCGCCTTCCCGTGGCGCTCGGCAGGTGGAACGTAATCGACCGTGTGATTCTCGACAAACTGGTGTTGCGACGACGGTTGGGACATAGGATTCAGCTCGAAAGGTCGTTTTTATCTTTGTAAGGAAACCGCATCTAGGCGGCCTCTCAGCTGCGGACCATATTATGGTATTCCAAACTTTTGACAACACTGATCCGTAGGAAAAAACGCCCACTGATCCGCTCGCGCAACCCCTGCGGCAAACCGCCTCACCGCTCAAGCCCACGGTATACGCGGGCTTGAGCCGTTCATCGCGCAACACCCCCGCTTGAAAATTCCGCTTGCAAAATAGGTATTACGGTATACCATCAGACACATCAACGATAAAAACCGCGGACCACCGCAGCCCTATAGAGGTACACCAGATGATCGACGCAACCGTCTACAAGCATGTCCTGGGCTCCTTCCCGTCCGGCGTTACCGTCATCACCACCCTGGACGACGATGGCTCGGTCGTCGGTCTGACCGCCAGCGCCTTTTCCTCCCTGTCGATGGACCCGCCGCTGGTGCTGTTTTGCCCCAACTACACCTCCGACTCCTACCCCGTGCTGATCAGGCAGAAGCGCTTCGCCATTCATCTGTTGTCCGGTGAACAGCAGGCCGAAGCCTATGCGTTCGCCAAGAAGGGCAAGGACAAGGCCAGCGGTATCGAGTGGTCCCTGAGCGAACTGGGCAACCCGATCCTGGCCGGTGCCACCGCAGTCATCGAATGCGAACTGTGGCGCGAATACGAAGGTGGCGACCACGCCATCATGGTCGGCAAGGTGCACAACCTGATCGTCCCTGAAGAGGCGCCACGGCCGATGGTGTACTGCCGCGGCAAGATGGCCAGCCTGCCGGCCTTTGCCTGAAGCCTATTCTGAATCGAGACCGCTGGTGCCAACCCTGCCAGGCGCCAGCCCCTTTCAAGCGTTGAGGAAAGCCCCATGAAATTTTCGTTGTTCGTGCACATGGAACGTTGGGATGAACAGGTCAGCCACCGCCAGCTGTTCGAAGACCTGACCGAACTGACCCTGATGGCCGAGCACGGCGGTTTCAGCACCGTGTGGATCGGCGAACACCACGCCATGGAATACACCATTTCGCCAAGCCCGATGCCGCTGCTGGCCTACCTGGCTGCGCGCACCGACAAGATCCGCCTGGGCGCCGGCACCATCATCGCGCCGTTCTGGAACCCGATCCGCGTGGCGGGCGAATGCGCCCTGCTCGACGTGATCAGCAAGGGCCGCATGGAAGTGGGCCTGGCCCGTGGCGCCTACCAGTTCGAATTCGACCGCATGGCAGGTGGCATGCCGGCCACCGACGGCGGCAAGGCTCTGCGTGAAATGGTGCCGGTGGTGCGCAAGCTGTGGGAAGGCGACTACGCCCATGACGGCGAAGTGTACAAGTTCCCCACGTCCACCAGCGTGCCGAAGCCCTACAACGCCGTACCGCCGATGTGGATCGCCGCCCGCGACCCGGACTCGCACAACTTCGCCGTGGCCAATGGCTGCAACGTGATGGTCACCCCACTGATGAAGGGTGACGAGGAAGTGCTGGACCTGAAGAACAAGTTCCAGGCCGCCCTGGACAACAACCCGGGCGTGCCACGCCCGCAACTGATGGTGCTGCGCCACACCCACGTGCACAGCCCGGCCGAGCCGGAAGGCTGGAAAGTTGGCGCCCAGGCCATCTCGCGCTTCTACCGCACCTTCGATGCCTGGTTCGGCAACAAGACCACCCCGGTCAACGGCTTCCTCGAGCCGAGCCCGGAATCGAAGTTCGCCGAAGTGCCGGCGTTCGAGCTGGAGAACATCCGCAAGAACACCATGATCGGCACGCCGGAAGAGATCATCGCGCGTATCAAGTACTACCAGGAACTCGGCGTCGACGAGTTCAGCTTCTGGTGCGACAACAGCCTGCCCCACGCCGAGAAGAAGAAATCGCTGGAGCTGTTCATCAAGGAAGTGGTGCCGGCGTTCGCCTGATTTCCCATTACCTGAAACATTGCGGGACGCGCCCGCTCCCGTGGGCCCTGCGGCCCGCGTGAGCGGGCTTTTTTTTGAAGCCTGCACCGGCCTCTTCGCGGGCTTGCCCGCTCCCACAGGGACAGCACAGGCCATGAATGCCGTGCGATCCCTGTGGGAGCGGGCAAGCCCGCGAAAAGGCCAGTACAGAAACCGCAGGAATCAAGGCATCAGGCCACCTTTCGTCCCCTCGCAAGAGAAATTTCCAGCCACCTCTTGCACAACAAATATTATGGTATACCATCAGACAACAAGAGCTGATAACCCTCACCAGGAGCCACCCATGAGTTTCGAAATCCGCAAGATCGTCACCTACTCCGAAGAGACCCGCATCGAAGGCGGCAAGGCCACCGACAAGCCGGTGACCATGGTCGGCCTGGCCGTCGTGATCAAGAACCCATGGGCCGGTCGCGGTTTCGTTGAAGATCTGAAGCCGGAAATCCGTGCCAACTGCTCGGACCTGGGTGCCCTGATGGTCGAGCGCCTGACTGCAGCCATCGGCGGCGCCGACAAGATCGAAGCCTACGGCAAGGCCGCAGTCGTCGGTGCCGACGGCGAAATCGAACACGCCTCGGCGGTGATCCACACCCTGCGCTTCGGCAACCACTACCGCGAAGCGGTACAGGCCAAGAGCTACCTGAGCTTCACCAACAAGCGCGGCGGCCCGGGCACCTCGATCCAGATCCCGATGATGCAGAAGGACGACGAAGGCCTGCGCTCGCACTACATCACCCTGGAAATGCAGATCGAAGATGCCCCGCGCGCCGATGAAATCGTCGTGGTCCTGGGCGCCTCCGACGGCGGCCGCCTGCACCCGCGCATCGGCAACCGCTACATCGACCTGGAAGAACTGGCTGCCGAAAAAGCCAACGCTCAATAACAACAACCAAGACGGGCCGGGGCGTGGCGTGCTTACCCGCCGCGCCCGACCTTCAAGGAGCGCCCTCCATGATTCAGCCTGTCGCTGAACGCACACCCGCCGGCACCAGCTACCTGTCCGTCGGCCAGGGCCAACCCGTGGTACTGATCCACGGCGTGGGCCTGAACAAGGAAATGTGGGGCGGTCAGTTCGTTGGCCTGGCCAACGACTACCGCGTCATCGCCTACGACATGCTCGGCCACGGCCAGAGCGCACTGCCGGCCGCCGACATCGGCCTGGAAGGCTATGCCGCCCAGCTCGCCGAACTGCTCGACCACCTGCAGATCGCGCAAGCCACCGTGATCGGCTTCTCCATGGGCGGCCTGGTCGCCCGGGCGTTCGCCCTCGGCTACCCGCAGCGCCTGGCTGCACTGGTAGTGCTCAACAGCGTGTTCAACCGCACCCCCGAGCAGAGTGCCGGCGTTATCGCACGCGCCGCCCAGGCTGCGCAGCTGGGCCCCGACGCCAACGTCGACGCCGCGCTCGACCGCTGGTTCAGCCGCGAATACAAGGCTGCCAACCCGGCGCAGGTCGCCGCCATTCGCCAGGTGCTGGCGAGCAACGACCCGCAGGGCTACCACACCACTTATTCGCTGTTCGCCACCCAGGACATGTACCGCGCCGCCGACCTGGCCAGTATCCAGGTGCCGACGCTGATCGCCACCGGCGAACTCGACTCGGGCTCCACCCCGGCCATGACCCGCCAGCTTGCCGCCAGCATTCCTGGCGCGCACAGCGTGGTCCTCGCCGAGCAACGGCATATGATGCCGGTGGAAGCACCGCGTGAAGTCAACAAGATGCTGCTGGACTTCCTCGCGCAAGCCCGCACCCTCACCGAATCCGCCAAGGGGATTGTTGCATGACCCTCGTTCGTTTCCAGATGTGCATCGACGGCCAATGGCGCGATGCCCAGAGCGGCAAGACCTTCGACAGCCTCAACCCGGCCACCGCCCAGGCCTGGGCGCAACTGCCCGACGCCGACGAGGCCGATGTGGAGCTGGCCGTGCAGGCCGCCCAGCGTGCCTTCGACAGCAAGGAGTGGCGCAGCATCACCGCCACCGCGCGCGGCAAGCTGCTGCGTCGCCTGGGTGACCTGATTGCCGAAAACAAGGAACACCTGGCCCAGCTGGAAAGTCGTGACAACGGCAAGCTGATCCGCGAAACCCGCGGCCAGGTCGGCTACCTGCCGGAGTTCTTCCACTACACCGCAGGCCTTGCCGACAAGCTTGAAGGCGGCACCCTGCCGCTGGACAAGCCCGACCTGTTCGCCTACACCGTGCACGAGCCGATCGGCGTGGTGGCCGGGATCATCCCGTGGAACAGCCCGCTGTACCTCACCGCAATCAAGCTGGCCCCGGCCCTGGCCGCCGGCAACACCATCGTGCTCAAGCCGTCCGAGCACGCCTCGGCGACCATCCTCGAGCTGGCCCGCCTGGCCCTCGAGGCCGGCTTCCCGGCTGGTGTGGTCAACGTGGTCACCGGCTACGGCCCCAGCACCGGCGCGGCGCTGACCCGCCACCCGCTGGTGCGCAAGATCGCCTTCACCGGCGGCGCCGCCACCGCCCGCCACGTGGTGCGCAGCAGCGCCGAGAACTTCGCCAAGCTGTCGCTGGAGCTGGGCGGCAAGTCGCCGAACATCATTTTCGCCGATGCCGACCTGGACAGCGCCATCAACGGCGCCGTGGCAGGCATTTATGCCGCCTCCGGGCAAAGCTGCGTGGCCGGCTCGCGTCTGCTGGTGCAGGACGAGATCTTCGACGAGTTCGTCGAACGCCTGATCGCCCGCGCCAGGCGCATCCGCATCGGCAACCCGCAGGACGACGCCAGCGAAATGGGCCCCATGGCCACCGCGCAACAGCTGGCCGTGGTCGAAGGCCTGGTGGCCGCTGCCAAGGCCGAAGGCGCCAAGCTGCACATGGGCGGCAAGCGTGCCGAGGTCGAGGGTGACGGCTGGTTCTACGAGCCGACCCTGTTCGAGTGCGACAGCAACTCGATGACCATCATGCAGGAAGAGGTGTTCGGCCCGGTTGCCGCGGTAATCCGCTTCAAGACCGAGGAAGAGGCCCTGGCCATCGCCAACGACTCGCAGTTCGGCCTGGCCGCCGGCATCTGGACCCGCGACCTGGGCCGTGCCCACCGCCTGGCCCGCGACGTGCGTTCGGGGATCATCTGGGTCAACACCTACCGTGCCGTGTCGGCCATGGCGCCGATCGGCGGGTTCAAGAACAGCGGCTACGGCCGTGAGAGCGGCATCGATTCGGTGCTGGCCTATACCGAGCTGAAGACGGTGTGGATCAACCTGTCCACCGCGCCGATGCCCGACCCGTTTGTGATGCGCTAAGAGGTAGCACGAGATGATCGAACCAGGCATCTACAAAGACGTGATGGGCTCGTTCCCGTCCGGCGTCACCGTGGTCACCACCCTGGACGCCGACGGTGGCATCGTCGGCATCACCGCCAGCGCGTTCAGCGCGCTGTCGATCGACCCGGCGCTGGTGCTGTTCTGCCCCAACTACGCCTCCGACACCTACCCCATCCTGCGTGACAGCAAGCAGTTCGCGATTCACCTGCTGTCCGCCGACCAGACCGCCGAGGCCTATGCCTTCGCCGGCAAGGGCAAGGACAAGGCCAAAGGCATCGACTGGCACCTGAGCGAGCTGGGCAACCCGCTGCTGGCCAAGGCCACGGCGATCATCGAATGCGAGCTGTGGCGCGAGTACGACGGCGGTGACCACGCGATCATCGTCGGCGCGGTGAAGAACCTGGTGCTGCCGGCCGAGCCGGTGACCCCGATGGTCTACCACAAGGGCAAGCTGGGCGCCCTGCCCCCCTTGGGTTGATAGACCGCGTTGGCTTCTTCGCGGGCTCGCCCGCTCCCACAGGTACTGCGCAGGTTTCAGCACCTGTGCAATCCCTGTGGGAGCGGGCAAGCCCGCGAAGAAGCCAACACCGATGACCCTGTTTTTAGGGGCCGCGTCATCGTCTCACCCTCGGTTGCGTCCCCTGTTTTATTTTGGAGTACTGCACATGAGCAATGAAAAGTACGAAAAAGGCCTGCAGATCCGCACCCAGGTACTGGGCGAGGACTACGTCAACCGCTCGATCCAGAACGCCGACGACTTCACAAAGCCGTTGCAGGAGCTGGTCACCGAATACTGCTGGGGCCACGTCTGGGGCCGCGAAGGCTTGTCGCTCAAAGAGCGCAGCATGATAAACTTGGCCATGATTTCCGCGCTCAACCGGCCCCACGAGCTCAAGCTGCACATTCGCGGCGCCTTGCGTAATGGCCTGAGCCGTGAACAGATTCGCGAGATCCTGCTCCAGGTCGGCATTTATTGCGGCGTGCCCGCGGCGGTGGACAGTTTCCGCCTGGCCCGCGAAGCGTTCGCTGAAGCCGATGCGGAGTCAACCCGTTAACACCGGGCTGTTCGAACCCACGCAAGGAGCACCCAAGGTTCGTGGTGCTGTTGCGGTTGCGGCCGGGCAGCCTCTTTAAGAGCGCACTTGATGAAACGCCAGCCACTCGACGACAGCTTCAAGGTCAATCGCAACCCCGTTACCCTGCGCGAAATCGTGCTCGACAAGCTGCGCGCCGCGATCATGAACTTCCACCTGCTGCCAGGCGACCGCCTGGTCGAGCGCGACCTCTGCGACCGCCTCGGCGTCAGCCGCACCTCGGTGCGTGAAGCCCTGCGCCACCTGGAGTCCGAAGGCCTGGTGGAGTTCGCCGACGCCAAGGGCCCGCGCGTGGCCATCATCACCCTGGAAGACGCCCGCGACATCTACGAGCTGCGCTGCGTGCTCGAAGGCCTGATCGTGCAGCTGTTCACCCTCAACGCCAAGGCCAAGGACATCCGCGCCCTGGAGCGCGCGCTGGAGGTCAACCGCGAAGCCCTCGAGGAAGGCGAACTGCAACAGGTGCTGGACTCGGTACAAGGTTTCTACGATGTGCTGCTGGAAGGCTCCGGCAACCAGGTGGCCGCCCAGCAGCTGCGCCAGTTGCAGGCGCGCATCAGCTACCTGCGCGCCACCTCGGTGTCGCAGGAGAACCGCCGCGGCGCCAGCAACCGCGAAATGGAAAAGATCGTCGAGGCGATCAAGAGCGGCGACCCGCTGGTTGCCCACCAGGCCTCGGTTGACCACGTCCGCGCCGCCGCCAAGGTGGCCCTGGACTACCTGCGCCAGAAGCAGGATGACAACGTCAAGGTGCGCGAGATGGTTGAGCCCCTGGCCTTGAAGGACCCACGCATATAAGCCACCCACAGGCCACCGATCATGCCCAACGCCCCGCGCTACTGCCCGCACTGCACCATGGAACTGGCCCGGGGCGTTCCCACAGGCGACACCCACGAACGCCTGCACTGCACCGGCTGCGGCTACATCCACTACATCAACCCGAAGATCATCGCCGGCTGCATCATCGAGCGTGATGGCAAGTACCTGCTGTGCCAGCGCGCCATCCCGCCGCGCCCCGGCACCTGGACCTTGCCGGCCGGGTTCATGGAGGCCGGCGAGACCACCGAGCAGGCGGCCTTGCGCGAGGTCTGGGAAGAAAGCGGCGTACGCGCCGAAATCGTCTCGCCGTACTCGATCTTCAGCGTCCCGAAGATAAGCGAGGTCTATATCATCTTCCGCGCCATCGCCACCGAGGAAACCGGGCAGTACGGGGCGGAAACGCTGGCCTACAGGTTCTTCGAGCCCGACGAGATCCCGTGGGACGAAATCTACTATCCGGCAATCCGGCAGATTCTCGAGCGCTATATCCTCGAGCGGCAAGCCGGGGTTTATGGCATCTACATGGGCAATGACGACACTGGCAAGGTGCACTTCATTCGCTAGCTTGTACCGGCCCTATCGCCGGCAAGGCAGCTCCCACCTGGACCGCATCGACTTCGAGTCATGTGCAGTCCTGTGGGAGCTGGCTTGCCGGCGATAGGGCCGGTACAGCCACCAAAAATTCTCGCCAAACGTCTATTCTGGATGCACCCTTCAGGCCTTACGCAAAAGGACCAGCAGAGCACATGGCAAAATGGCTAGACGGCGGCGGTCTGATGGCCGAGCGCATCCGCAACCACGATTGGGCCGCCACCCCGCTGGGCCCGCTGGAGTACTGGCCCGACCCGCTGAAAACCAGCCTGGCGCTGTGCCTGGCCTCGCGCTTTCCGCAAGCCGTGCTCTGGGGCCCTGACCTGCTCACCCTGCACAACGACGCTTTCTCACAGATTCTCGGGCAGAAGCCCTCGGCATTGGGCATCCCCTTCCGCGCCGTGTGGCAGGAGGCCTGGGCCGACATCGGCCACATGGCCAACCGCGCCCTGGCCGGCGAGGCGGTGTACATCGAAGACTTCCCGCTCGTCATCGACCGCAACGGCGGCCCCGAACGGGCCTATTTCACCTTCTGCTACAGCCCCATCCGCGACCACGACGGCAAGGTCCTGGGCATGCTGGATACAGTCACCGAAACCACCGCCAGCGTGCTCGCCAACCAGCGCCTGAGGTTCCTCGACGACCTGGGCCGTGCCGTGGCCGACGCTACCGACCCGAACCAGATCCTTGCCACTACCACGCGCATGCTGGTCGAGCACCTGCAACTGTCGAGTTGTGCCTACGCGGTGATGGAGCCAGACGAAGACGGTTTCACCATCTGCGGTGACGCCGTGGCGCCCGGCTCGCCGCATCTGTTGGGCCGCTATCGATTGCAGGATTTTGGCAAGCTGGCGCTCGGCCGCCTGCGCAATGGCCTGCCGTTGGTCATCCAGGACAACCTGAGCGAGCTGTCCCCGGAGGAAGCTGCCACCTTCCAGGCCATCGGCATTACCGCGACCATTTGCATGCCCCTGATCAAAGGCGGCCGACTGACCGCGCTGATGGCCATCCACGACAAGGTGCCACGGGAGTGGACCCACTATGAACAGACGCTGATCAGTGAAGTCACCGAGCGCTGCTGGGCGCATATCCAGCGGGTACAGGCCCACGCCGAGGTCCGCGAAGCCATGACGGCACTGGAGGCGCTGAATGCCACCCTCGAACAGCGCGTGGATGAACGCACCAGCCAGTTGCTGCACACAGAAGCCGTGCTGCGCCAGACCCAAAAGCTCGAAGCCATTGGCCTACTTACCGGTGGCGTGGCTCATGACTTCAACAACCTGCTGACCATCATTCGCTCGTCGCTGCATTTTCTGCAGCGCCCCAACCTCGATGCACAGCGTCGCGAACGCTATCTCAAGACCATGTCCGACACTGTCGACCGCGGCACCAGGCTGACCGGCCAGTTACTGGCCTTCGCCCGCCGCCAGGCCTTGAGCCCGCAAGTGTTCGAGGCCGGGCCACGGCTAGAGGCCATGGCCGACATGCTCGACACTGCCACCGGTGCGCGGATCCAGGTCGAGCTGCAGTTGCCACAGGCGCCTTGCCATATCCGCGCCGACCTCAATCAACTGGAAACCGCGGTAATCAACCTGATGCTCAACGGCCGCGACGCCATGGCCGGCGAAGGCACCTTGCAGCTGCGCCTGCAGGCTGACCAGTCACTGCCCGCCCTGCGCGGCCAGGCGCCACAGCCGGGCCCGTTCGCGGCGATTTCGGTGAGCGACAGCGGTGTCGGCATTGCCACCGAACTGCTGGAGCGTATCTTCGACCCGTTCTTCACTACCAAGGCACCGGGTGAAGGCACCGGGCTCGGGCTGTCGCAGGTGTTCGGTTTTGCCAGGCAGTCCGGGGGCGATGTGCAGGTGAAAAGTGTGCCGGGCCAGGGCACCACCTTTACCTTGTACCTGCCCCAGGAGCCGCCGCCTGAGGCCTAGCGGTCAACGCCGCCCTTCGGCCAGCATGCGCACGGCCAGGCCCGCCAGCACCGTACCCATCAGCCAGCGCTGAACCTGCTGCCATAGCGGGCGACCGCCGAGGAATACAGCGATCGACCCGGCCATGATCGCGATCAGTGCATTGACCGAAACGCTGATGGCGATCTGCGTCGACCCCAGCACCAGCGACTGCAGCAGCACGCTGCCATGCCCCGGCTCGATGAACTGCGGCATCAACGACAGGTACATGACGGCGATCTTGGGGTTCAGCAGGCTGGTGGCAAAGCCCATGGTGAACAGCCGCCGCGGGCTGTCGGCAGGCAGGTCGCGAACCTGGAACGGCGACCGGCCACCAGGGCGCAGCGCCTGCCAGGCCAGGTACAACAGGTACAGCGCGCCACCGATGCGCAGCGCGTCGTAGGCAAAAGGCACGGCCATCACCAGGGCGGTGATGCCCAGCGCGGCGCAGAACATGTAGATGACGAAGCCCAGGGCCACACCACCCAACGAAATCAGCCCGGCCTTGCGGCCCTGGCAGATCGAGCGGGAGATCAGGTAGATCATGTTCGGCCCTGGGGTCAGGACCATGCCGAGGCAGATCAGGGCGAAGGTGAGCAGTTGCGTGGTTTCGGGCATGGGGCACATCCTGGTTGTGCGTTGAAGTGCTGCGAGTTTATCCGAGGCCATGCATGTCGTCTTTACCCTTGGCTCTCGCCTGCCAGGTTAACGCGGCAACCTGTAGGAGCGGCCAACGCACGCCAGTGAGTCAGCTGATCTGGCCGGCTATCAAGCCCAGGGCCACCGTGATCATCGCCACCCCCGACACCCGCCCGACCAGCTTCGCCGCCCCCGGCCGGGTGCTCAACACGGCTTTGGCGCCATAACCGACCAGCGAGTAGATCACCAACGAGCTGCACAGGTGCACCAGGCCCAGCAGCAAGATCTGCAACGGCACCGGCCAGCTCGACTGCGGGTCGGTGAACTGCGGCAACAACGCCAGGAACAGCAAAAACACTTTCGGGTTCAGGCCACTGACGCAAAACCCTTTCAATGCCCAGCGAGACCCCGACTCCCCCGCACCATCCTGCCCGGCCGCCGGCAAGGCCGGGCTCAGCAGCAGGTTGCCACCCAGCCACAGCAGGTAGCTACACCCCGCCAGGGTCAGCAAGGTCAGCGCCAGCGGGTGGCCGGACAGCAGGCTGCCGACCCCTGCCGCCACCACCAGGGTCGCAAGGAAATGCCCCGACAACATCCCCGCCACCGCGGGCATCACCCAGCGCCCCCGCATGCCGGCCGAAATCGCGTAGGCCCAGTCCGCGCCCGGGGTAATCACGAACAGCATCGACACGGCCCAGAACGCCGTCAGAACACTGAGAGCCACTTGAATCTTCCTTTTTCCACTGCTTTGGGATGACGAAAGATTACGGATTCCGCCGAGGGATTTTCTTTCGTATATTCCTCAACAACCTTCAATTACTGGAAGATCCTTCTCAATGGACAGGACCGATCGAAAAATTCTTGCCGAACTGCAAAAAGATGGTCGGCTATCGGTGACCGAACTGGCCGACCGTGTGGGGCTCAGCCTGTCGCCCTGTCATCGGCGCTTGAAGGCGCTGGAGGAGTCGGGGGCGATTCTTGGCTATCACGCCCGCTTGGCGCCGAGCGCCCTGGGGTTGAACTTTGCCGCGCTGGTATTCGTGACCCTGCGCGAAGTCACTCGCCAGCCGGTAGCGGACTTTGAAGCGGCGCTGGCCGAAATCCCGCAGATCGTCGAGGCGCAGCGGCTGTTTGGCGACCCGGATTACCTGCTGCATGTGGTGGCCAAGGATTTGCCGGCGTTCCAGAAGCTGTATGACGAGCAGCTGACCAGCATTCCCAATGTGAAACGGTTGAGTTCGACGCTGGTGATGAAAGAGGTGATTCAGGATCGGTTGTTGCCGATGTAGCGTTGTCGCCTGTGCCGGCCCTTTCGCGGGTGAACCCGCTCCCACAGGTACTGCGCATGACTTGAAATCAATGCGGTCGAGGTGGGAGCGGGTTTACCCGCGAAAAGGCCGGCACAGGCGACATTTTTATCTGCCCTGCAAACGCGCACGGCGCCCCAGAAAAGCACACCGCTTCTTACCTCCATATTGCCCAAACCCCTCTAGCCCAAGCCCTCCCGCACCCTGGCACCCTCCTTGCTACCGTCGCCCGCTTAACCTTTTGTCAGCCTTAGGTTTTTTAAGGTTTATGGGCACATATTTACTAATTTCTCGTTATCCCCGCGCCCCGCATCATCGCTCCAACAAGAACGCGTCGCCCTTCGCCGGCACGCCCCCGGGCAGCTCCCGATGCCCTACCTTGCCTTGGAGTCAGTCATGACCAGTGCAGCCAATTCGGCACCCCTCATAGAAAAACACACGATCGGCTACGTGCCCCCGCAAGACCGCCATGGAAAGGTAAGGGATCTGTTCACACTGTGGTTCGGCGGCAACATAGCGCCGCTGCCCATCGTCACAGGCGCGCTGGGCGTGCAACTGTTCCACCTGAACCTGGTATGGGGCATCGTCGCCATCCTGGTCGGCCACCTGGTCGGTGGCGTACTGATGGCGCTGCACTCGGCCCAGGGCCCGCAGATGGGCATCCCGCAGATGATCCAGAGCCGCGCCCAGTTCGGCTCGCTCGGCGCGCTGCTGGTGGTGGTGATCGCCGGGGTCATGTACATCGGCTTCTTCGCCTCCAACATTGTCCTCGCCGGCAAGTCGCTGCACGGCGTGGTCGATGCCGTGCCGGTACCGGTGGGCATCGTCATCGGTGCGCTGGGCTCGGGCATCATCGGCATCATCGGCTACCGCTTCATCCACGTGCTCAACCGCATCGGCACCTGGGTGCTGGGTATCGGCATCGTGGTCGGCTTCGGCTACATCTTCAGCCACGTGCAGAGCGACGACTTCCTCACCCGCGGCGGCTTCAACCTGGCCGGCTGGCTGGCCACCGTGTCGCTGGCTGCGCTGTGGCAGATCGCCTTTGCGCCCTACGTGTCGGACTACTCGCGCTACCTGCCGGCGGACGTGAAGGTCAGCTCGACGTTCTGGACTACCTACCTGGGCTCGGCCCTGGGTTCAAGCCTGTCGTTCATCTTCGGCGCCGTGGCGGTGCTGGCGATCCCGGCCGGCATGGACACCATGGATGCAGTCAAGCTGGCCACCGGTACCCTCGGCCCGATCATGCTGGTGCTGTTCCTGCTCAGCGTGATCAGCCACAACGCACTCAACCTGTATGGCGCAGTGCTGTCGATCATCACCCTGGTGCAAACCTTCGCCCACCGCTGGATCCCCACCGCCAAGAGCCGCGCCGTGCTGTCGCTGGTAGTACTGACGGCCTGCTGCGTGGTGGCGGTGTTCGCCTCGGCGGACTTCATCGGCCACTTCGTCGACATGGTGCTGGTTCTGCTGGTGGTGCTGGTGCCGTGGACAGCGATCAACCTGATCGACTTCTATGCCATCCACAAGGGTGACTACGATATCCAGTCGATCTTCCAGGTCGATGGCGGTATCTACGGGCGCTACAACCCGCAGGCGCTGATCGCCTATGCCGTGGGTATCGTGGTGCAGATCCCGTTCATGAACACACCGCTGTATGTCGGGCCTATTTCCGAGCATATCAACGGAGCGGACCTGTCGTGGCTGGTGGGGCTGGTGGTTACTTCGCCGCTTTACTGGTGGCTGGCCAGCCGTGATAGCGCCTACCGTCGCCGGCAGATGAGTGCCAAGGTGGCCATGGGGCACTGATTCAACCAGTGCCGGCCTCTTCGCGGGCTTGCCCGCTCCCACAGGGACACCACAGCCTTCGAGGCCGGTGACATTCCTGTGGGAGCGGGCAAGCCCGCGAAGAGGCCGGTACAGGCAACACATCAATCAGAGGTTGTAGGCCCGCTCATTGTGCTCCGCCAGGTCCAGCCCCTGTTCTTCCTCTTCCCGGCTGGCCCGCAGCCCGATGGTCAGCTTGATCGCCCCCAGAATCGCCCAACTCACCACAAAGCAATACACGAAGGTGAACGCCACCCCCTTCAACTGCACCAATGCCTGCCCGACCGGTGATGCACCCTCCACATAGCCGCCCAACGCAGGCGCGGCAAAGACCCCGGTAAGGATCGCGCCGACCATTCCGCCCACGCCATGCAGGCCGAACACATCCAGGCTGTCGTCATAGCCCAGCGCCTGTTTCAACCGGGTCACGGCAAAGAAGCAGATGGCCCCGGTCAACAACCCGATCACCAGCGCGCCCAGCGGCCCGACAAATGCACAGGCCGGGGTAATCCCGACCAACCCTGCCAAAGCCCCTGAAGCCGCACCCAAGGCCGTCGGCCGACCATGCGCCACCTTCTCGGTCAGCAACCAGCCGACAATCCCCGCACAGGCCGCCACCATGGTCGCCAGCATCACCACCCCTGCCGCCTGGTTGGCCGCGAGCCCCGAGCCGACGTTGAAGCCGAACCAGCCCACCCACAGCAACCCGGCGCCCACCAGGGTGAAACCGAGGTTGTGCGGCGGCATGGCCACCTGCGGGTAGCCCTTGCGCTTGCCCAGCATCAACGCCGCAGCCAGCGCTGCCACGCCGGAGTTGACATGCACGGCGGTACCGCCGGCAAAGTCCAGCACACCCCAGTTGACCATCAACGCCCCCGGCCCGCCCCAGACCATATGCGCGATCGGCGCGTACACCAGCACGAACCAGGCGGCCATGAACAGCAACGAAGCACTGAACTTCATGCGCTCGGCAAAACCACCGGCAATCAACGCCGGGGTAATGATGGCGAAGGTCAGCTGGAACACTGCGAACACGCCTTCGGGGATGGTGCCGACCAGGCTGTCATGGCCGATGTCCAGCATCAGCGCCTTGCCCAGCCCGCCAATGAAGCTGTTGAGGGTCAGCTGGCCCTCGACCATGCCGGTGGTGTCTACCACCAGGCTGTAGCCGAACAGCACCCAGAGAATGCCGATCACCCCGGCAACGGCGAACAGCTGGGTGAATACCGAGAGGAAGTTCTTGGCCCGCACCATGCCACCGTAGAACAGTGCCAGGCCCGGGATGCACATCATCAGCACGAACATCGCGGCGCAGATCATCCAGGCGGTGTTGCCGGTGTCCAGGGTGGGGTCGGCGGCGTGGGCCCGGGTGGTCAGGGCTAACAACATTACAGCGAGGGTGAGGTGCTTCATGGAGTCACTCCTGTGTGAATGGTGGGGGTGCCCTGGGGCTGCCTTGCAGCCCATCGCGACACGAGGCCGCTCCTACAGGGGGCCGCGCAGGCCCAGAGACGCGGTCCCCTGTAGGAGCGGCCTTGTGCCGCGAATGGGCCGCAAAGCGGCCCCAATTACCGATAACTCAGTACTGCGCCTGCCCCGGCACCCAGGCGGTCCCCGCCAACGGCACCCGTGCCATCGCCGCAGCCTCCACGGTCAACGCCACCAGGTCCTCCGGGTCGAGGTTGTGCAAGTGCGACTTGCCACACGCCCGCGCCATGGTCTGCGCCTCCAGCACAAGCACCCGCAGGTAGTTGGCCAGCCGGCGCCCGGCCTCCTCCGGGTTCAGGCGCCTGGCCAGCTCCGGGTCCTGGGTGGTAATGCCGGCCGGGTCGCGGCCGTTCTGCCAGTCGTCATAGAAACCGGCCGCAGAACCGATCTTCTTCAGTTCGGCATCCAGCCGCGGGTGGTTGTCACCCAGCGCGATCAACGCCGCAGTACCAATGGCCACCGCATCAGCCCCGAGGGCCATGGCCTTGGCCACGTCGGCGCCATTGCGAATACCCCCGGAAACGATCAGCTGCACCTTGCGGTGCATGCCCATTTCCTGCAGCGCCTGCACTGCCTGGGGGATGGCCGGCAGGATAGGGATGCCAACGTGTTCGATGAACACTTCCTGAGTCGCGGCGGTACCGCCCTGCATGCCGTCGAGCACGATCACATCGGCACCGGCCTTCACCGCCAGCTTCACGTCGTAGTACGGGCGGCTGGCGCCGATCTTCACGTAGATGGGTTTTTCCCAGTCGGTGATCTCGCGGATCTCGGCAATCTTGATCGCCAGGTCATCCGGCCCGGTCCAGTCCGGGTGGCGACAGGCGCTACGCTGGTCGACGCCGATCGGCAAGGTGCGCATGCCCGCCACCCGCTCGGTCACCTTCATGCCGAGCAGCATGCCGCCACCGCCCGGCTTGGCACCCTGGCCGAGGACGATCTCGATGGCATCGGCCTTGCGCAGGTCGTCGGGGTTCATGCCGTAGCGCGACGGCAGGTACTGGTACACCAGGTGCTGCGACTGGCCGCGTTCCTCCGGGGTCATGCCGCCGTCGCCAGTGGTGGTGCTGGTGCCGGCGATGGTCGCACCACGGCCCAAGGCCTCTTTGGCGTTGGCCGACAGCGCGCCAAAGCTCATGCCGGCGATGGTCACCGGAATTTTCAGGTGGATCGGCTTCTTGGCGAAGCGGGTACCCAGCAGCACATCGGTGCCGCACTTCTCGCGGTAGCCTTCCAGCGGGTAGCGCGACACGCTGGCACCGAGCAGCAGCAGGTCGTCGAAGTGCGGCACGCGGCGCTTGGTGCCGCCGCCGCGGATGTCGTAGATGCCGGTTTCGGCGGCACGCTGGATTTCCTGGATGGTCAGGCGGTCGAAGGTGGCCGACTCACGCAGTACCGGGGGGAATTGCTCGCTCATGGGAATGCTCCTGGATCAGTACGCGCTGGCGTTGTCGACTTTGAAGTTGTACAGCTGGCGAGCCGAGCCGTAGCGTTTGAAATCGGCAGCCTTGTGGTCCAGGCCCGCCTTGTTCAGCAGTTCCTGCAGCTCTTGCAGGTGCTCGGCGCGCATCTCTTTCTCGATGCAGTCCGAACCCAGTGACTGCACCGCACCCTTTACGTAGATGCGCACCTCGTACAGCGAATCGCCCAGCGCATCGCCGGCATCGCCACACACCACCAAACGCCCGGCCTGGCCCATGAAGCAGCTCATGTGGCCGATGCTGCCGCCGACGACGATATCCACGCCCTTCATGGAAATACCGCAGCGCGCGCCGGCATCACCCTCGATCACCAGCAGCCCGCCATGGGCTGTGGCGCCGGCGGCCTGGGAGGCGCTGCCCTTGACCCGCACCGTGCCGGACATCATGTTCTCGGCCACGCCGACACCGACGTTGCCATGCACGGTGACGCTGGCCTGCTGGTTCATGCCGGCGCAGTAGTAGCCGGCGTGGCCTTCGATATCCACGGCCACGGCGGCGTTGATGCCCACGGCCAGGTTGTGCTTGCCGTCGGGGTGGGTCACCCGCCATTCGTGGTCCTGCACCTCACCGTGCAGGGACTGGTTGAGGACACGCACCGAGGTGCTGGAAAGGTCGATCGTATTCATGTGGTTCTCCAGTGGTTCGGTGGCAGGTCAGGCGCTTTCGCGTTCCCAGACGTACAGGGTGGCCGGGGCCGGTTCCCAGACCTTGGCGTTCTCGATGCCCGGCAGGCTGGCCAGTGCCTGGTACTCCGAGGCCATGGCCACGTAGTCGTCGGTCTCGGCCAGCACGGCGGGCTTGCAGGCGATCGGGTCGCGGATCACGGCAAAGCCATTGCGGGTGCCGATGGCGAAGGTGAAGAAGCCGTCCAGGTCTTCCAGGGCGCCATCCAGGGCCTGGGCCAGGCTGTCGCCCTGCTGCAGGCGCCAGGTCAGGTAGCCGGCGGCCACTTCGGTGTCGTTGTCGGTCTCGAAGCTGATGCCTTCGCGCTTGAGCTCCTGGCGCAGGCGGAAGTGGTTGGATAGCGAGCCGTTGTGCACCAGGCACAGGTCGGCGCCGGTGGAGAACGGGTGGCTGCCCTCCATGGTCACGGCGCTTTCGGTGGCCATGCGGGTATGGCCGATGATGTGGCTGCCTTTCATGCCGGCCAGGCCGAAGCGGCTGGAGATTTCCGCCGGCAGGCCCATGCCCTTGAGGATCTCGATGCTCTGCCCGGCGCTCATGATGCGCACGTCAGGGGCCAGTTCGCTCAGGGCCTGGCGGGCCGACGCCTCGCAGGTGTGTACCTTGAGCACGGCAGCGCTGGCGTTCTGGAACCAGTCCAGCGAGCAGCCCAGGCGCCCTTCCAGCTGGCCCATCAGGGCCGCCCAGGGGTAGTTGACGTCAGTGGCCTGAAGGGTCAGCTTGACCCAGCCATCGGCCACTTCGTCGCCGTAGATGGCAAAGCCGGCGCTGTCTGGGCCACGGTCGGTCATGGCTTCGAGCATGGGTTCGAAGAGCTTGCCGAGCTGGGCTTCCAGCTCGGTTTTTTTCAGGTACAGACCTACGATTCCACACATGATGATGCTCCTTACTAGGCAGTGGGCGACCGCTTTCGTGCTGGCTGCCCAAGGGATTGGGGGCGCTCAGAAGAATTCGGTGTAACGCTGGATTTCCCAGTCGGAGACGTGGCGGCAGTATTCCACCCACTCCATGCGCTTGAGCTTGATGAACTCGTCGACGATCTCGGCGCCCAGCACTTCGCGGAACAGCGGGTCGGCCTCCAGGGCGTCGGCGGCTTCCTTCAACGACTGCGGCAAGGTCTTGATGCCACGTGCGGCAATC
Source organism: Pseudomonas sp. s4 (assembly GCF_046764235.1). Taxonomy (NCBI): domain Bacteria; kingdom Pseudomonadati; phylum Pseudomonadota; class Gammaproteobacteria; order Pseudomonadales; family Pseudomonadaceae; genus Pseudomonas; species Pseudomonas sp. s4. The sequence continues at coordinate 3,675,295 of NZ_CP177209.1, forward strand.
TCTTCCAGGCTCAGGTTGTAGAGGTTCTCGTTGCACATCTCACCCGGCTCCAGTTGGCGGTCGATGCCATCGAGGCCGGCGGCGATGATCGCGGCGGTGACCAGGTACGGGTTGCAGCCAGCGTCCGGCAGGCGGAACTCCAGGCGACCATAGGGGATGCGCACCATCGCCGAGCGGTTGTTGGCGCCGTAGGCGACAAACGCCGGGGCCCAGGTGGCGCCGGAAAGCGAGCGGCCGACCACCAGGCGCTTGTACGAGTTGACCGTGGGCGCGGCGAAGGCGCACAGCGCCGGGCCATGGGCCAGCAGGCCTGCAGCAAAGTGGTAGGCCAGCTTCGACAGGCCCATGCCGCTGCTGTCGGACGGGTCATGGAACAGGTTCTTGTTGGTACTGCTGGCCAGCGACAGGTGGAAGTGCATGCCATTGCCAGCGCGCTTGGGGTCGGGCTTGGGCATGAACGAGCAGATCATGCCCAGGTCGTTGGCGATCTCGCCGGCGGCCATGCGGAAGAAGGTGAAGCGGTCAGCCGACTCCATGGCGTCGCTGTAGGTGTAGTTGATCTCGAACTGGCCGTTGGCGTCCTCGTGGTCGATCTGGTAGATGTCGAAGCCCACCGGCTGCAAGGCCTCGGTCAGGCGCTCGAGGAACAGCCGCGAACGCGACAGGCCCTTGTAGTCGTAGCACGGCTTGTCGAGGTTGTCGGAGGCATCCACCAGTTGCAGCTTGCCATCCTCGTCGCGGCGGAACAGGCTGAATTCGGGTTCCAGGCCGGTGTTCAGGGTCCAGCCCTTGTCGGCCAGGCGCTGCACCTGCTGCTGCAACACATAACGGCTGTCGTAGGGCCAGGGTTGGCCGTTCACGTGGCCTACGCACACCACCCGGCCGTAGCCGGGCTGCCACGGTACCGGGATCAAGGTGGAAAGGTCGCCGCGGGCCATGAAGTCGGGGCCGTGCGGCTCCATGCCCATACCGCAGATGGCGAACCCGGCAAAGCCGGCGCCCTCCTCGGCCACCATCTTCAGGCCCGAGACCGGCACCGATTTGGTCTTCGCCGAGCCATGGATATCGACGAACTGTGCCAGCACGTATTTGATGCCGTGCTGATCAAGGGTGCGCTGGGTTTCTGCTGGCAACATGGGTTGAACACTCCTGGGCAAGGGGCAATGATTCCGCATGAGAAACTTACTTTCCTCACAGGAATGCAATGGGCTTGCCAACTTTGTTCAGAGTGCAACCTTGTGTTGCCTGTTCGGGCCTCTTCGCGGGCACGCCCGCTCCCACAGAGTTCGCCGCAGAGCCCTGTGGGAGCGGGCGTGCCCGCGAAGAGGCCGGTACGGGCAGCACAAAACCCAAGCAGATTTCCATGCTCCATTTATGGGAAACTTGTTTTCACCCGAGGAAAGATGCAGCCACCGTAGCTGTATTTCGCACTTTCCCAGTGCGAAAACTTTATTCTTGAACTGAAACCGTGCAGGACATTCGATGCCAACCGAAACCGAACCGCGCCTTCGCCTGGAGCAGTATCTGGGCCTGCAGATCAAGCGCCAGCGCCAGGCCCAGTCCCTCAAGCTCGCCGACGTGGCGCGCATCGCTGGCATCAGCCAAGGCATGCTCAGCAAGATCGAGAACGCCCAGGTGTCCACCAGCCTCGACACTCTCAGCCGCCTGTGCGACGTGCTGGGCATGCCGATGGCCAAGCTGTTCAGCCAATATGACCAGCCCGACGGCAATGCCTTGTTGGTGAAAGCCGGTGAAGGGCTGGAGGTGGTGCGCCGCGGTACCGAGAAAGGCCACACCTACCATTTGCTCAATCACGCCAGGGGGCCGAAGAAGAATTTCGAGGCGTACATGGTGACCATGGACGACGCCAGCGAAGAGTTCCCGACCTTCGCCCACCCCGGCACCGAGTTCCTCCACTTGCTGGAGGGTGAACTGGTGTACCGGCACGGCAACCAGCTCTATCACATGCAGGCCGGTGACAGCCTGACCTTCGACGGCGAGACCCCGCACGGCCCCGAGCAGTTGGTGCAAGTGCCCATCCGCCTGTTGTCGATCATGAACTACAGCGACGAGTGACGCGGCGCGCCAGGCACCCGCGGAGAACAGGATGCCAACCGCTGCGCACACTGATGCAGGCGACTAAGCGCCCTCAGGCAGCAGACTGCGATCGAACATGAACGCCCGCTCCCCCTGTGGCGTGTACTGATACAACTGCTGCGGCCGGCCCAGCCTGGGCTGGTTCTTCTCCCCGGTGTCCCTCACCCACCCCAGCTCGCGCAAGCGCTCCAGGCGTTTGCGCAGCGAGGTGTTGTTCACCGCCTGCCCCAGGCACGCCTGCACCGCGCCTAGCGCATCCAGCACAGTGAATTTCTCCGCCAGCAGATACAGCGGCAGGCTGCTGTACACCGTCTTCGCCGCCAGCCGCTCACGGGCGCGCTCCACCAACAGGTTGTGATCAAAGGGCAACAGCACCTTGCGCGCCAATACGCTGTCCAAGTCGAAAAATGCCAGGTGCTCGCCCTCGACGGCCTGCCCGGGTTCGAGCAAAGCCAGGTAATAGGTGCTGAGTGACCATCCACGCGGGTCGCGAAAGGCATTGCCCTCGGTACCTACCTGTTCCATGTAGCACGGTACAACCTGGGTTTTCTCGCGCAGTGCACGCTCGGCAGCAGCTTCCAGGCTGGTGTCGGGGGTGCGGCCATTGACGATCACCCCGGGCAAGGCCCACTGGCCGGCATGCGGTTCACGCTCACGACGGTGCAACAGCACCTGCAGATGCTGAGCTTCGGGGGCCATGCGCAGGGCGACGATATCGACGCTGGCCAGGACTTCGACTGTACTCACGGGGCGACTCCTTGTTCAGCTCACCATAATCCACCAGAGCATCTAAGTAAGGCAAGCAGAAAGCCCGTCTCAAAAGTTGCTTGACACACTTAATACACCAAGTGAATTATGTATCCATTCCAGCGAGGAGAACCGCCATGAAGATCGCCAGTTTCGATGTCGACGCCCAGAACGGCTTCACCAGCAACGTGCCGCAAGAGCTGCCGGTTCCCGAAGGCCATGAAATCGCGGTAGATCTTAATACCATGGCCTTGCGCGCCGACCTGCGCCTGGGCAGCAAGGACGCCCACCCGGCCAACGCCGCCTGGGTAGTCGCCGACCCCGCGCACATGCTGCAGCCCCTGCAGCTGGCCAACGCCGACCTGACCTGGGTCAGCCACTGCGTGCCCGGCACACCCGGCTTCGAGTTGCTGCCCGGCCTGCCGGCCCCCATCGACTATGACTATTTCGTATGGAAAGGCGTCGAGCCCGACCTGCACCCCTACGGCGCCTGCTACCACGACCTGGCCGAACGCCGCTCCACCGGGGTGATCGAGTACCTCAAGGTGCAGCAGATGGGCGCGGTGATCGTCGGTGGCCTGGCCCTGGACTATTGCGTCAGGACCACTGCGCGCCAATTGCGCCAGGCCGGTTTCCAGGTGCTGTTGTACCTGCCGGCCTGCCGCGCCCTCACCCAGGCAGGCGCCATCGAAGCATGTGGCGCCTTGGCCGCCGAGGGCGTGATCCTCTGCGGCGACGAAGCCGCGCTCGACCACCAGCTCTCTCTGATCAAGGAAGACCGCCCATGAGCGACAGCGTTTTCGGCCCACGCATCATCCAGAACCTGCTGGACACCGACTTCTACAAGATCACCATGATGCAGGCGGTGCTGCACAACTACCCCAACGCCGAGGTGGAATGGGAATTCCGCTGCCGTAACGGCGAGAACCTCGCACCTTACCTGGCGGAAATCCGTTACCAGGTAGAGCAACTGGCCGATGTCAGCGTCACGCATGACCAGCTCGCCTACCTGGAGAAGATCCCGTTCATCAAACCGGATTTCATCCGTTTTCTCAGCCTGTTCCGCTTCAACCTGCGCTATGTGCAGGTGGGTCTGGATGATGCCGGGCAACTGGCGATTCGCGTGCGCGGGCCGTGGTTGCACGTGATTCTCTACGAGATCCCGCTGCTGGCGATCATCAGCGAGGTGCGCAACCGCTACCGTTATCGCGAGGTGGTGATCGAGCAGGTCCGCGAGCGCCTGTATCAGAACCTCGACTGGCTGAAGGCCGAGGCCAGCGCCGAAGAACTGGCCGGTTTCCAACTGGCCGACTTCGGCACCCGGCGGCGCTTCTCCTACCGGGTGCAAGAAGAGGTGGTGCACATTCTGAAGCGTGACTTCCCGGGCCGCTTTGTCGGTACCAGCAACGTGCACCTGGCCCGCGAATACCAGCTCAAGCCGATCGGCACCATGGCCCACGAGTGGTTCATGGCTCACCAGCAACTCGGCCCGCGCCTGGTCGACAGCCAGGCTGCCGCGCTGGAATGCTGGGTGCGGGAGTACCGGGGGCTGCTGGGCGTCGCCCTGACCGACTGCATTACCATGGACGCGTTCCTGCGCGACTTCGACCTGTACTTCGCCAAGCTGTTCGATGGCCTGCGGCACGATTCAGGCGATCCGCTGGCCTGGGCGGAAAAGGCCATTGCCCACTATGAGCGGCTGGGGATCGACCCGAAGAGCAAGACCCTGATCTTTTCCGACGGGCTGGACCTTGCCAAGGCGCTGGGGTTGTACCGGGCGTTGCATGAGCGGATCAATGTGAGCTTTGGCATTGGTACCAGGCTGACCTGCGATATCCCGGGCGTGGAGCCGATGAATATCGTGATCAAGATGACGGCCTGCAATGGGGCACCAGTGGCCAAGATTTCCGACAGCCCAGGCAAGACACAGTGCCGGGATGAGAACTTCGTGGCCTATCTGAAGCATGTCTTTCAGGTGGATTGAGGTTGCCTGTGCAGGCCTCTTCGCGGGCTCGCCCGCTCCCACAGGTACCGCACCGCATTCAAGAACCGTGAGAAACCTGTGGGAGCGGGCAAGCCCGCGAAAAGGCCAGCACAATCACCCCACCTCTTGCAGACCAACACACAACTCCAGAAACCGCGCCGCAGCCCGCGACGGGGTGGCTGCATGCGGCACCAGAATGGAAAACCGCCGCACCAACGCCTGCGGCACAACCTGCAACCGCTGCAACGCCCCGTCCTCATGTCGGATCGACATCGCCGACACAAAGCCAATCCCCATCCCGGCTCGCACTGCCTCCTTCACCCCTTCCACGCCAGCAATTTCCAGCGCCACGCGCATCGCCACGCCGCTGCGGGCAAATGCCCGCTCGACGATCTGTCGCACACCCGAGCCGCTCTCGCGCAGCACCAACGGGTAAGCCCCCAGCGACGCCAGTGTCTGCCGATCACTGCCGGCCAGCGGATGACCACGTGGCACGATGGCCACGATCTCGTCTTCCCGCCACGCCGTCACCGCCGTGCCCAATGGCAGCTCCTGCCCAGGCGGCCCTTCGATCAGGGCGATATCGACGCTGTCCAGCGCAGCGACGATTTCTGCCGTATTGCCATTGGAAGTGCTCACCAACACCTCCGGGTAGCGGGCATGGAAATCGGCAATCAGGTAAGGCAGCAGGTAGCTGGCCGGCGTGGTACTGGCGCCGATGCGCAAGGTACCGCGCTCCAGCCCGCGCATGGCCTCGCGTAGTGCCTGGGCCTGACGGAAGGTTTCACGCAGGCGCTCGGCATGGGCCAGCAATTGCTCGCCAGCTGCTGTAAGCCGCACACCACGGCCGGCGCGCTGATACAGCGGCTCGCCAAAGGCCTCCTGCAGCAGTTTGAGCTGGCCAGACACCGCCGGCTGCGACAAGTGCAGGGCTTGGGCCGCATGGCTGATGTTGCCGTGCTCGGCGACGGTGGCGAACGTTATCAGTTGTTCTGGGGTCATGAAGGAAAAATATCAGCTAAACGGATATTTGCCATCCTAAATTACGATTTTTTATAAGCTTATAACCAGACTAACGTAGTCCATGTCGAAACACCTTTCCGGAGGACTCACATGGCCACGGCTCCGTCCAACCCCGCCTTTGCACCTACCCTTTCTACCCGAGCGCGGCTCAATGGCATTCTGTTCGTCGCGCTGTTCGCGCTTGCGGTCACCCAGTTGGCCGCCCTGCCCGCCATCGCCAACCTGGGTATCAGCCCGCTGATCGTCGGTATCGTCGCCGGTGCGCTTTACGGCAATGCACTGCGTGACGGCGTTCCCGCCAGCTGGGCGGCGGGTATCAACTTTTCCGCCCGCGGCCTGCTGCGCATTGCCGTGGCCTTCTTCGGCCTGCGGGTGAGCCTGCAGGAAATAGCCGAAGTCGGCTGGTCCGGGCTCATCGTGTCGTTGCTGGTGGTGTCCAGCACCCTGCTGATCGGCCTGTGGTGCGGCATGAAGCTGTTCAAGCTGGACCGCGATACCGCCTTGCTGACCGCCGCAGGCAGCGCCATCTGCGGCGCCGCTGCGGTTCTGGCCTTCGAGTCGGCCCTGCGCAGCGCACCGCATAAAAGCGCCATGGCGGTTGGTAGCGTGGTGCTGTTCGGCACCCTGTCGATGTTCCTCTACCCATTGGCGATCAATGCCGGCTGGCTGCACCTGGATACCATGGGCGCCGGGCTGTTCCTGGGTGGCACCATTCACGAGGTGGCCCAGGTGGTCGGTGCCGCCAGCAACGTCAGCCCCGAGGCCACGCATATCGCCACCATCGTCAAGATGACCCGTGTGATGCTGCTGGTACCGGTGCTGCTGGTGGTGGGCCTCTGGATCAGCCGCGCGCGCCAGCCGGGCCAGGCACAGGGCAACGGGCGCATCGCCATGCCCTGGTTCGCCTTCGGCTTCCTCGCGCTGGTACTGGTGAACTCGCTGCAGGTGTTGCCGGGTAGCGTGACGCAGGCGGTCAACAGCCTGGATACCTTTGCCCTGACCATGGCCATGACCGCGTTGGGGATGGAGACACGCCTCAGCCAGATTCGCCAGGCCGGGCCGCGGGCGCTGGCAACCGGGGCGATTCTCAACCTCTGGCTGGTGTTTGGTGGCGTGGCGATTACCCTTGGTGTGCAGAAGCTGTTGGGATGACTTGAGACCGAGCCGCCTGCTTCGCGGGTAAACCCGCTCCCACAGGTATTGCGCTGCTTTCAGAACCTGCGCCGTACCTGTGGGAGCGGGTTTACCCGCGAAGCAGGCAGCTCGGTCTGATGAGGTTTTTGTTGCCCCCCCTCGTTGCCGCCCACATTTCTCGGTATGGTGTTGTCAAAGAAGGATGTTTTACCCGCACAGGAAAGACTTAGATGCCTCAACGCCATGTCATCAATGCATCCGTCAGCCCCAAAGGCAGCCTGGAGACGCTGTCACAACGTGAAGTGCAGCAACTGAGTGAAGTCGGTACCGGTAGCCTTTACACCCTGTTCCGCCAGTGCGCCCTGGCCATCCTCAACACCGGCGCCCATGTCGACAATGCCAAGACCATCCTCGAGGCCTATCAGGACTTCGAGGTGCGCATTCATCAACAGGACCGCGGCGTGCGCCTGGAGCTGCTGAATGCCCCGGCAGACGCTTTCGTCGATGGCGAAATGATAGCCAGCACCCGTGAAATGCTGTTCAGCGCCCTGCGCGACATCGTCTACACCGAAAGCGAGCTGGCCAGCCAGCGCATCGACCTGGAAAGCTCCCAGGGCATCACTGATTACGTGTTCCACCTGCTGCGCAACGCTCGCACCCTGCGGCCGGGCGTGGAGCCGAAGATGGTGGTGTGCTGGGGTGGCCATTCGATCAGCAGCGAGGAATACCAGTACACCAAGAAGGTCGGCCACGAGCTGGGCCTGCGCAAGCTGGACGTGTGCACTGGATGCGGCCCGGGTGTGATGAAGGGCCCGATGAAGGGCGCCACCATTGCCCACGCCAAGCAACGCATGCACGGCAGCCGCTACCTGGGCCTGACCGAGCCCGGCATCATCGCCGCCGAAGCACCCAACCCGATCGTCAACGAACTGGTGATCCTGCCGGACATCGAGAAGCGCCTGGAAGCCTTCGTCCGTGTCGGCCACGGCATCATCATCTTCCCGGGCGGTGCCGGCACGGCCGAGGAGTTCCTCTACCTGCTGGGCATCCTCATGCACCCGGACAACCAGGAGCTGCCGTTCCCGGTGGTACTCACCGGGCCGCGCAGCGCCGAGCCGTACCTGCAACAGCTGCACGCATTCGTCGGCGCCACCCTGGGTGAGGCGGCGCATCGCTTGTACGAGATCATCATCGATGACCCGGCGGAAGTTGCCCGATACATGGTCGAAGGGCTCAAGGCGGTGAAGCAGTTCCGCCGCGAGCGCAACGATGCCTTCCATTTCAACTGGCTGCTGAAGATCGAGGAGAGCTTCCAGCGCCCGTTCGACCCGACCCACCAGGCCATGGCCGACCTCGACCTGCGCCGCGAGCTGCCAGCCCACGAACTGGCCGCCAACCTGCGCCGGGCGTTTTCCGGAATTGTCGCCGGCAACGTGAAGGACAAGGGCATCCGCCTGATCGAGGAACACGGGCCGTATCAGATCCGTGGCGACAGCGCCGTGCTGGACCCACTGGGCCGGCTGTTGCAGGCGTTCGTCGACCAGCACCGGATGAAGCTGCCGGGCGGCGCGGCGTATGTACCGTGCTATCAGGTGGTGACCTGATTCGCCATTCTTGCTGAGGCCCCATGGACGGGGCCTGCAGCTATTTGGCTTTTTGGATGTGGGCATTCACATCGAGTAGGCATTCATTCGCGATGGTGGCGCCAAGTCACCTTTCCGCCCTTACGGCGGGTCCCTTAAGTCGCAATCGGCGGCGCCTGAACTATCGCGCGCTTAGAAGCAAAAGCAAAAAGCAAAGGCAGACGCAAAGGCAAAACTGCTACTAACTGAGGTCGGCCATCGGTCGTTCGACGAAGCGGATGCTGTCGCGCCCACCGCGCTTGGACTGGTACAAGGCGACATCCCCCTGTTCGATCAAGGCCGCCAGGCTCGTCGGCGGTTGGTCGAACAGGTTGGCGCCGATGCTCAAGGTGACCGGCTGCGGCGTAGGCACCGTCTTGCTTGCATACTGCTGAAACTGCTCGCGCAGCAGTCCACCCAGCTCCATGACCCGCTCGCTGCTCGCACCACACAGCAGAATGACGAACTCATCACCGCCCAGCCGCGCCGCCAGCGAGCGCTCGGGCAGCACCGTGCGAATCATCTCGCTCAGGGCAATCAGCAAGCGGTCCCCTGCAACATGCCCGTGCAGGTCGTTGACCAGCTTGAAGTTGTCGATGTCGATCAGTAGCAAGGCCCCGGGCTGCGTTGAATCCACTGCCTTGAAGAAAGGCCCCGCCCGAACCTCCAGTGCGCGCCGGTTGTACAGCGCCGTCAACGGGTCACGGGCTGCCAGACGGGCAATCCGCTCCTCTCGGCGGTAGCGCACGGTGCCGGTCATCGACAAGGCAATCAGCATGATCGCCATCGCACCTTCGACCAACGAAACCTGAATGATCAACCCACCGAAGGTGGCCAGGTCAATCAGCGTACCCGGTGTAATTGCAATGATCGCCTTGGCCACATAGAACAACCCATGAACCAGCAAAACGTAGCGCAACTGCACGGCACCAACACTCAGCGACTTGCCATGCGGCCGCAAAAGCCAACTGGCCTTGAGCGTCAACAGCGCCACCAGCAACGAGTTGACCATCAGCATCACCTTCGACCACTGCGGCCCCACGGGCAACAGCAGCAAGGCGAACCACACCAGCACCACCAATAACCAGATACGCGACAGCCGCACCTGGGTGAAGCGCAACACGCCCATCAGGAAGAACCAGTGCGCCACCACCAGCAAGCCGTTGGCGAACCAGATACCGATCAGCAACAAACCGATGCCGCGCAGCAAGGCCAGGGTGGAGCCAATCGTGATGGTGGCAAAGCCTGCGCTCCAGAACAGCAGCGACGGCTCGCGAACGCTGCGCCACTCGATCGCCAGGTACAACGCAGCCGCGGCAGCCAGGGCGATCGAGATAGTCAGCATCGTGGATGGATCAAGCGCCATAAACGGATTGGCCTATCTGGTTAACGAGGAAAAGGCCCGATTGTATGCGCTCGTGATGACTTTTCAGAGGAGCCTTGCACCACCAGCCTGCAAATGATAGCCCAGCCCTGGCCAAACCCATGCGGCTGAAATGTCATATTGACATCAGCGTGTCATTTGCACCACAAAAACCGCTGTCGTTATGACAACGCACCAGCGCAACACGCCCATCTGCAGGGGCTGCCCAGCTGGCACGAAAGCTGAACCATTCTCTTTCGCCACTACCTGCCTTGCGGAAATAACCATCATGAGAAATATCCTCCTCCCTCTGGCAATGTCCCTGTCCATCGCCCTGCCCGCCTGCGCCGACGAGGTGCTTTCGGAAAGCCCCGACAACACGGTGGGCTATGGCACCGGGGGCGTCACCGGCCTGATGGTCGGCGCCGCGCTCGGTGGCCCGTTCGGCGCCATCGTCGGTGCAGCCCTGGGTGCATTTGGCGGCGCCGCCGTGCAACAAGGCAGCGGGCACAGCGATGCAGCGTACGTGGTACGCCATGACGACGGCAGTACCCAGCGCTATCGCTCGCCCAATGCCCGCTTCAAGCCCGGTGATCAGGTGCAGGTGAGTGGAATTCGCCTGGCCCCGGCGCAGTAAGCCGTTGCCCGGACAAAAAGCTCACCAGTTGCCGCCCATGTGAGCTCAGGCGCTCCCAGTCGCGGAAACACAAACGTAGCTCCAGGGTGGCCCAGCTTTCCGCCAGGGCCACCCGACGCGCCGGCAGCTCCTGCTCGGCGCGCACGGCGGCTGTTCGGGCAGCATGGCCAGGTTCATCGCCAATTCCTCGATAAAGCGCTGCTAGTGGGGCTGCCTTCAGTTCAGAATAACCCTGTCTTTCTTCTGCCGCGGGTACCCCATGAACGCATTACGCAGCCTGATCCAGCGCCAACTGCAAAGCGGCGCCCTTTACGCCGTGCTGGCGGCCCTGGGTTTCAGCTTCAAGGCCATCTTCGTCAAGCTCGCCTATGCCGCAGGGCCGGTGGACGCCATCAGCCTGCTGGCATTGCGCATGGGGCTGTCGCTGCCGATGTTCGCCTGGCTGGTATGGGCCAGCCGTGGTCAGGGCAGCGCACCGCTCAACCTGGGCGATGGGCTGCGTGTCGCGTTGCTCGGGCTGCTGGGCTACTACCTGGCCAGCCTGTTCGACTTCTATGGCCTGCAGTACATCAGCGCCGGGCTGGAGCGGCTGATTCTGTTCACCTACCCGACCCTGGTGCTGGTGTTCCAGGCCATCGCCCTGCGTGAGCGGCCAAGCCTGCGCACCTTGTCGGCCATGGGCCTGTGCTACCTGGGGCTGGGCATTGCCTTTGTCCACGACGTCAGTGTGGCCGGGGCTGGCCAGCAGGTAGTGCTGGGCTCGCTGTGGGTGTTCGCCAGTGCAGTGACCTACGCGCTGTATTACTCCGGCACCGGAATGATGCTCAAGCGCATGGGCTCGATGCGCCTGGCCGGGCTGTGCGGTACTGCGTCCTCGCTGATGGTGCTGGCGCATTACCTGGTGGTGGCACCGGTCGGGCAGTTGTGGCAGTTGCCGGGCGCAGTGTGGGCCAATGCCGGGTTGATGGCGATGTTTTCCACGGTGCTGCCGATCTACTGGGTGGCGCTGGCGATACAGCGCCTGGGGCCGACCCATACTGCGGCAGTGGGCAACCTGGGGCCGGTGCTGACGGTGCTGGCATCGTGGGCGATCCTGAGCGAGGAGATTTCGCTGTATCAGGTCGTCGGGTTGGCGGTGGTGCTGTTTGCGGTGTCGCGGCTCAAGCCGCGGGGCAAACAGGAAACAAAGGTGGCTGAGGCCAAAGGTGCAGCAGCCTGACTGCGGTCACTGTGGAAGATTGCCCAGCCCTTTGGGCTGCGCTGTCGCACAGATAACTGAATTCGCAAGCGATCCTCGTACCCTGTGGGAGCGGCTTTAGCCGCGAAGAATCCAACGCGGTGCATGGCACCGGCTGCGCCGGTGTTCGCGGCTAAAGCCGCTCCCACAGGGTCCCTGCTAATTCAATGAGTTATGTGCAGTTCTATGAGAGCGGCCTTGCGTCGCGAAAGGGCTGCAGAGCAGCCCCGGCAATTTTGGTAGCAACACCAACGTCTGGGGCCGCTTTGCGGCCCTTTCGCGACACAAGGCCACTCCCACAAAAACGCGTAAATCCCTCAGAGCACCCGCTTGATCAGCGGCTCCAGCCGGCTATAGCGCAGCCGCCGCAGGAACCTGCGCACATCCTTGGGGTGCTCGGCCTTGGCGCCCAACTCCTCTGCCGAGCCGATCTTCGGCGCATGCCGGCGCAGCTCGGCCAGCTCTGCTTCCCGTGGCCCCAGCCATTGCCCTTGCGGGTCATCGATCAGCAGTCCGTTCTCCAGGTCCAGATTGAAGCCGCGCGGATTCAGGTTGTTACCGGTCAGCAACGAATAGCGTTGGTCGACCCACACGCCCTTGGCATGAAAGGTATGCCCGGGGTCGTTCCAGATCCGCACCTGCAGCTGGCCGCTGGCAATCGCAGCGTGGCGACGTCGGGTGAAGGCACGCAGGTTGTCTTCGTACAGGTAGGGCAACGCGCCGCTGGCGCTGAACGGCTCGCCGGGGGCGATATAGAAGTCGTTGGCCGTGCGATCTCCAACGATCAGTTCCACCCGCACGCCACGCGCCAGGGCATGGTCGAGTTCGCGCATCAGCACCCGGGGTGGGTTGAAATACGGCGTGCTGATGATGACCTGCGTGCGTGCCGCAGCCAGCAAGGCGCACACTGCACGGTTCAGCGGGTTGCCACGGCCCACACCCAACAGCGGGATAACCCGCAGGCCCTGCCCCGCCCCGCTGGCCGGTGCCTCATAGGCCATGCGCCGCAGCCGCGCGCGCAAGCGCCGGATGTCGCCGCGCAGGCTGCGGGTGGAGGGTGGCGCCGGCAGGTCGAGGCGCGGTGTGGCGGTGTGGTGCAGCAGGCGACGCACCAACCCGACCATGGCGTCGGCCAGCTCTGGTGACTGGAACAGGTGGTAGCGGTCCAGGCGGTAACGGTCGAAACGGTGCAGGTACACATTGTTCAGGCTGGCGCCGGTGTAGATCACGCAGTCGTCGATGATGCTGCCCTTCAGGTGCAACACGCCAAACAGCTCGCGGGTCTGCACAGGCACGCCATGGATGACGATATCCAGCCCATGGTGCTGGCGCTGGGCCTGGTACCAGGCGGCGTTACCCGGCTGGCGCCCGGCACCCAACAGGCCGCGGCGGGCACGGAACCAGTCGACCACGATGGTGATTTCCAGCCCGGGCCGCGCGGCCTTGGCCTGGTACAAGGCATCCAGCACTTCCTGGCCAGCCTCATCTTCCTGCAGGTACAGCGCAACGATGACGATACGCCGGGTTGCGGCGCGGATGCGCTCGAGCAGGCAGGCGCGGTAGGCCTTGGCATCGGGCAGCACCTGGATCGACTCGGCCGACATGGCGTAGCCTGGCAATGCCGCCAGCATGGATTCGGGGTTCAAGAACGATCACCTTCTGTGTGCAATCACTGTCGTGCATCAGCTTGCACAGGAAGTTTGAAATGGTCCAGCCCCCGGATAGCATGGGGCTGCTTTGCAGCCCTATCGCGACACAAGGCCGCTCCTACAAGCCAGCGCCGAATCCACATGCGGCGCCGAACCTGTGGGAGCGGCCTTGTGTCGCGATAGGGGCGCAAAGCGCCCCCATTTCTGACAAAGCTATTTCAGGTCAAAGCGATCCAGCTCCATGACCTTTTCCCAGGCCGCGACAAAGTCCCGCACGAACTTGTCCCGGCCATCACTGCTGCCGTACACCTCGCTCAATGCCCGCAACTGGGCATGGGAGCCGAACACCAGGTCAACCCGGCTACCGGTCCACTTCACCTGGCCGGTCTTGCGATCACGCCCTTCGAAGGTTTCGTTATCCGCCGAGGTCGGCTTCCACTCAACGCCCATGTCCAGCAAGTTGCGGAAGAAGTCGTTGCTCAGGGTACCGACCTTGTCGGTGAACACGCCCTGTTGGCTGCCGCCATGGTTGGCGCCGAGCACACGCAGGCCACCGATCAGCACGGTCAGTTCCGGCGCGGTCAGGGTCAGCAATTGGGCCTTGTCCAGCAGCAGTTTCTCGGCCTTGACGCTGTAGCGGGCCTTGGTGAAGTTACGGAAGCCATCGGCCAGCGGTTCCAGCACGGCGAACGACTCGACGTCGGTCTGCGCCTGGGAGGCATCGACACGCCCAGGGCGGAACGCCACGCTGACGTTGTGCCCGGCGTCCTTGGCAGCCTTTTCCACTGCGGCGCCACCGGCCAGAACGATCAGGTCGGCCAGGGAGATTTTCTTGCCACCGGCATTGAACTCGGCCTGGATTTTCTCCAGCGCCGCCAGCACCTTGCCTGTGCCCTGGTTCGCCGCCCAATCCTTCTGCGGCGCCAGGCGCAGGCGGCCACCATTGGCCCCGCCACGCTTGTCCGAACCGCGGAAGGTCGACGCGGCTGCCCAGGCAGTGGCCACCAGCTCGCCAACGCTCAGGCCCGCCGCCAGCACCTTGGCCTTGAGCGCGGCAATGTCCTGCTCGCCTACCAGCGGGTGATCGACTTTTGGCAGTGGGTCTTGCCACAGCAGCTCTTCGTTGGGCATTTCCGGGCCCAGATAGCGCGCCAATGGGCCCATGTCGCGGTGGATCAACTTGTACCAGGCGCGGGCGAAGGCGTCCGCCAGCTGGTCAGGGTTATCCTTGAAGCGGCGGGCGATCGGCTCGTAGATCGGGTCGAAACGCAGCGCAAGGTCGGAGGTGAGCATGGAAGGCGCGTGGCGCTTGGCCGGGTCATGGGCATCCGGCACGGTGCCTGCCCCCTTGCCCTCCTTCGGCCGCCACTGGTGGGCACCAGCCGGGCTCTTGGTCAGTTCCCAGTCGAAGTTGAACAGATTGTTGAGGTATTCGTTGCTCCATCGGGTGGGGGTCGAAGTCCAGGTCACTTCCAGGCCGCTGGTGATGGTATCGCCACCCTTGCCGCTGCCGAACTTGTTGGCCCAGCCCAACCCCTGCAGCTCCAGGCCTGCTGCTTCCGGCTCGGGGCCGACGTTGTCGGCAGGGCCGGCACCGTGGGTCTTGCCAAAGGCGTGGCCACCGGCGATCAGCGCCACGGTTTCTTCATCGTTCATGGCCATGCGGCCGAAGGTGTCACGGATGTCCTTGCCCGAGGCTACCGGGTCGGGGTTGCCTTCCGGGCCTTCCGGGTTCACATAGATCAGGCCCATCTGCACGGCGGCCAGCGGGTTTTCCAGGTTGCGCTCGCCCTCCAGGGTACGGCCCTGCTCCTCGGGGCGCTTGGCCGGCTCCGCCACCAGGTCGCCCTTGCCGGGCGGCTGGGCCTTGCCGTAGCGGGTGTCACCGCCCAGCCAGACCTTTTCCGAGCCCCAGTACACATCTTCGTCCGGCTCCCACACATCGGCACGCCCGCCAGAGAAGCCGAAGGTCTTGAAGCCCATGGACTCGAGGGCGACGTTGCCGGTGAGCACGATCAGGTCGGCCCAGGAAATCTTGTTGCCGTACTTCTGCTTGATCGGCCACAGTAGCCGCCGGGCCTTGTCCAGGCTGACGTTGTCCGGCCAACTGTTGAGCGGGGCGAAGCGCTGCTGGCCAGAGCCTGCACCACCCCGGCCATCGCCAATACGGTAGGTACCAGCGCTGTGCCAGGCCATGCGAATGAACAACGGGCCATAATGGCCGAAGTCGGCGGGCCACCAGTCCTGGGAGTCGGTCATCAAGGCGGTCAGGTCTTTCTTCAGCGCCTGGAAGTCGAGGCTCTTGAACGCCTTGGCATAATCGAAATCCGGGTCCATCGGGTCGGATTTGGAGGAATGTTGATGAAGAATTCTCAGGTTGAGCTGGTCAGGCCACCAGTCACGGTTGGTGGTGCCGCCACCTGCGGTTTGATGGAACGGGCATTTCGATTCGTTCGACATCTGCGGGTACCTTTGGGTCGGTTATCCAGATTTCCGGTCTATGCCAGGTGTTCTTTCAGCCGAGCGCGTGGGCTCGTGCTACCCCTCATCAGGTCTACACGGGGCTTGCGAAGCTGTCATGACGGGGTTGGCGTGGTCTTGCACAAAGGTGCTGACATGCCGCCCGCTGGCAGAATTCGCGGGGCCAGGGGAAAGACTAGCCGAGCTTGGGCAGAGTTCTAATAGAGTGCCTATTGAGGGGCGATAGCTTGGCTCTGTCAGGTTCGTGCCCGCGAACAGGCCGGCACATCCATACAAGGCAACCAAGCTGTCCGCATGCTCCAATACAACGCCAACCCTTCCAACCCGGAACCCGTACCCTCATGAATCGCAACGACCTGCGCCGCGTCGACATGAACCTGCTGGTACTGTTCGAAGCCCTGATGATCGAACGCAACCTGACCCGGGTCGGCGAAAAGCTGTTCATCACCCAGTCAACCGTCAGCGCCGCCCTCGCCCGCCTGCGTGAGCTGTTCGACGACCCGCTGCTGATCCGCAACGGCCGGGCCATGGAGCCCACGCCACGGGCCATGCAGATCTTCGCCGAGCTGGGGCCGGCCATGGATGTGATTTCCGCCGCCATCAGCCGCGCCCGCGAGTTCGACCCGGTCAACAGCTGCAACGTGTTCCGCCTGGGCCTGTCGGACGATGCCGAATTCGGCCTGTTCCCGGCCCTGCTGCAGGCGCTGCGCGAAGAGGCCCCGAATATCAGTGTGGTGGTGCGCCGGGCCAACTTCCTGCTGATGCCGGGGCTGCTGGCCAGCGGCGAAATTTCGGTGGGCGTGAGCTACACCACGGACCTGCCGGCCACCGCCAAGCGCCGCAAGCTGCGCAACATCGGCGTGCGGGTGCTGCGCGCCGATGACCGCCCGGGCCCGCTGACCCTCGACGAATACTGCGCCCGCCCGCATGTGATGGTGTCGTTCTCCGGTGACATGAGCGGCAATATCGACCTTGACCTGGCACGCATCGGCCGCTGCCGCAAGGTGGTGCTGGCGGTGCCGCAATTCGGCAGCCTGCGCGCCCTGCTGCGCAACACCGAGCTGATCGCCACGGTGCCAGACTATGCCGCCTGCGCCCTGGCCGACGACGGCAGCCTGCGCGCCGACCCGGCGCCGTTCGACATCACCGAGGCCGAACTGTCGATGGTCTGGAGCGGTGCCCAGGACAATGACCCGGCCGAGCGCTGGCTGCGCGAGCGCATCCTGCAGTTCATGGCCACGCAGTGATGCATCGACCTCATCGATAGCCACCATGAATGCCATCAAGTTCCCCTGCGGTCAGCCCGGGCGGAAGATGGCGGCATACACCGATTGATGAGGCTCCCATGAAAACCGGCATGATCGCTGCCCTGCTCGCCTTGTTGGCCGCCCTTGGCGGTTGTGCCAGCCCGGCAGCTACCGACACGCAGCCTTACGGGCACTTCTATTCGGCCACGGCAATTTCCAGTGTCGCGCTGGCCCCTGGCCAACGGGTGGCGGTACTGCTGGGGCGTGATGCCGAAGCGACCCTCGAATACCTCGGCAGCCATCGCACCCAGGCAGGCGCACCGGCCCATGGCCAACGTGTCCCTGTTGCGACCCTGGGCAGCGAAAGCCAGGCGTATGACTGGCTGGCGCGGTCACTGGCGCAGCAGTTTGCCGAAGTGACTTTCTATGACGACCTGGACACACTGCTGGGCGACCACCCGGACGTGATCGTGCTGCTGGACACCGAAAGCCGTTTGGCCAGTGCGGATATCGAAAGCAGGGTAGTAGCGCGCTTTTTCGATGACCAGCTGACCTATATCGGCCGCGCTGAGGGACGGGCAAGCAAGAGTCTGGGCGATGTGGCGAGGGTGGTCGAGGATGAGCGGGCGGTGCAGGCGGATGCGCTGCGGGACTTTGACGATTCGTTGCAGGCGCTGTTGAAGGGTCGCGTTTGAGGCCCCCTTCACTGATATAGCGCAAATGCTCGGGCACAGCACCGGCCTGTAGGAGCAGCCTTGTGCTGCGAAGAGGCCAGTACCGCCACAGAATTTCTTCTGCCACACCGGCCCTTTCGCAGCACAAGGCTGCTCCTACAGGTCGGTGCTGTAGCTGTAATAACCGCGGTAAAGCTTCTACTTACCCCGCTGCATCCACGCCGCCCCCAGCCCGCTGAGGCAGATCACCGAGATGCCCACCAGGCTCAGGGTGTCCGGCACCTGGCTGTAGACAACCAACCCAAGCAACCCGGCGAACACGATCTGGCAATAGCTGAATGGCGCCAGCAAGGCAGGTGCCGCATGGCGGAAGGCCTGAGTCAGCAGCAGGTGCGCCGTCATGCCAAAGCCCCCCAGCGCCAGCATCAGCAGCGCATGGTCCCAACGCGGCATCTCCCAGAAGAACGGCACCAACGCACTCATCGCCAGGGTGTTGCACAACCCCGCATAGAAATTGCTGGTGGTCGGGCTGTCGTGCGCGGCCAGGATGCGCGTCAGCAACTGATAGAAGCAGAAGCCCAGCGCCGATCCAAACGGATACAGGATGGCCGGGGTAAACATCGCCCCGCCCGGGTGCACCACCACCAGCACGCCGATGAAGCCCATCACCACCGCCACCCACTGCCCCACCGTCACCCGCTCCTTCAGCAGTGGCGCCGACAGCGCAGTGACCAGCACCGGGGCAAGGAAGTTGACCGCCGTGGCCTCGGCCAGTGGCAGGTACTGCAGGCCGGTGGTGAACAGCAGGCTGGTACTCAGCAGGCTCAGGGCGCGTAACGTCTGCAACAGAGGGCGGCGAGTGCGCAGCACGTTGAGGCCGGCCTTGGGGAGGAAGATCCCGGCCATCAGCAGCGTGTGCACCACATACCGCGCCCACACCACCATGATGATCGGGTACAGGCCGCCCAGGAACTTGGACAGGGCATCGTGACTGGCGAACAGGAACGTCGCCACCACCACCAGGGCGATGCCGCGCAGGGGTTGGTTGACTCCGGACAGCGGTGTGCTGGAACTCATGGCACTCTCGATGACGGCGCGGCTTGATGCGGCGCCCAGTGAAGGCCGCGCAGGCGTTGCCTGGCGGATGCAACAGCTCGGATTTTAGAAGAGATGCCGAAGAATAAGGAAGTTCAATCGCCGCCAGCCAAGGCCGACTGCAATTTCTGTTCGCTGATCGACCACTTTCCGCCCCACGCGCATGGCCCGTACCGTGCTGATCGCCGACCATCGAATGCGAACCCTGCACACCCTACAAGGAATTTACATGCAAAGGCTCACCACCCGTAACGGCCTGGCCCTGTCCGCGATCGGCCTGGGCACCTGGCCAATGACCGGCAGCGAGTGCACCCAGGCCGTGCGCCAGGCGCTTGAATTGGGTTACCGGCACATAGACACTGCCACTGCCTATGACAACGAAGCCGCCGTCGGCCAGGCACTGCGCGAAAGCGATGTACCGCGCGAGCAGATTCACCTGACCACCAAGGTATGGTGGGATCGCCTGGCGCCCAAGGCCATGCGCCAGTCGCTGGAGGACAGCCTGCGCGCCCTGGGTACCGAGCAGGTCGACCTGTTCCACATCCACTGGCCCAGCCAGGACTGGGACCTGGCCCGCAGCATCGAAACCCTGGTGGCCCTGCGTGACGAGGGCAAGGCGCGCAGCATCGGCGTGGCCAACTTCCCGCTGGGGCTGCTGCGCCAGGTGGTGGAAACCCTGGGCGCGCCATTGTCGGCGATCCAGGTGGAATACCACGTGCTGCTCGGCCAGCAACCGCTGCTGGACTACGCCCGCCGCCACGACCTGCTGCTCACCGCCTACACCCCGCTGGCCCGTGGGCAGGCGGCGGCTCAGCCGGTGATCCAGGCGATCGCCCGCAAGCATGGCGTACTGCCCAGCCAGGTGGCGCTGAAGTGGTTGCTGGACCAGGACGGCGTGGCGGTGATCCCCAAGGCCGGCAGCCGCGAGAACCAGCTGGCCAACCTGGCGGCGTCGAACGTGCAACTGGATGACGAGGACCGCGCGGCGATCGCCGGGTTGCCGAAGGACCAGCGGGTGGTGAGCCCGCCGTTTGCGCCGGACTGGAACCTGTAGGAGCGGCCTTGTGTCGCGAAGGGGCGCGCAGCGGCCCCACATTTTCAGCTGCGCCGCTGATATCGCCGGGGCCGCTTTGCGGCCCTGTCGCGACACAAGGCCGCTCCTACAGGAGACCGCGGCAGGCCAACGGGCACTATGCCAGCGTCACGACCTGCTTCAACCGCTCGTTCGCCGGTGCCGGTCGCCCATACAGGTAACCCTGGAAGTGCGAGCAACCCTCCGCCACCAACCGGCGCATCTGCTCCTCCGACTCAACCCCCTCGGCCGTGGTCTTGATCATCAGGCTGTTGGACAGGTCGGTAATGGCGCGAATGATCGACATCGCCTCGCGGCTGTCACACATGTCATGCACGAACGACTTGTCGATCTTGATCCGGTCGAACGGGAACGAACGCAGGTAACCCAGCGAGGAGTACCCGGTGCCGAAATCGTCCAGCGAAATGGACACGCCCAGGTCCTTCAGTGCACGCAGGGTACGCACGTTTTCCTCGCTGTTGCCCAGCAGCACCGACTCGGTGACCTCCAGCTCCAACCGCTGTGGCGGCAGGCCGGAGTCGGCCAGCGCCAGGGCCACGGTGTGCACCAGGTTGGCATTCTTGAACTGCACCGCCGACAGGTTGACCGACACCGTCTGCTCGCTGTCCCAGCTGGCCGCCTCCTGGCAGGCCAGGTTCAGCGCCCGGTTGCCCAGTTCGTGGATCAGCCCGGTTTCCTCGGCGATGGGGATGAAGTCCATGGGCATGACCATGCCACGGGTCGGGTGCTCCCAGCGCAGCAACGCCTCATAGCCGGTAACGCTGCTGGTCTGCTGGTCGACCACCGGCTGGTAGTGCAGCTGCAACTGGCCCAGGTGCAGCGCAGTGCGCAGGTCGGTTTCCACCAGGCGGCGCTGGCGGGCGGCGACGTCCAGTTCGACGCTGAAGCACTCGTAGCGGTTGCGACCGTTGCGCTTGGCCTCGTACAGCGCCATGTCGGCGTAGCCCAGCAGTTGCTCGGCCTGGTCGCTGTCTTCCGGCGCAATGGCAATGCCGATGCTCACCCCCACCGTGAACTGGTGCCCCTCGATCTGGAACGGTGGGCAGATCGCGTTGATCAGGCGCTGCGCAGTGTTGCATGCGGCCTCCCGGCCTTCCAGGCCGGTCAGCACCACCGCAAACTCGTCGCCGCCCAGGCGGGCCAGGGTGTCGTGCTCGCGCAGTTCGCGGCGCAGGCGCTTGCCCAGCGCGCGCAGCAGCTTGTCGCCAAAGGCGTGGCCCAGCGAATCGTTGATGTTCTTGAAGTTGTCCAGGTCCAGGCACAGTGCAGCGGTCAGCTTGGCGTGCTCGCTGTCACGCACCAGGGCCTGGCGCAGGCGTTCGTTGAACAGGGTGCGGTTGGGCAGCCCGGTCAACGCATCGTGGTGCGCCATGTGGTGGATCTGCGCGTGGGCGGCCAGCTCTTCGGTGGCATCTTCGGCAACGAACAACACATAGTCGGCCTGGCCTTCACGGTTCTGGCTGAGCAAGGTGCGGCTGCGCAGGGTGCGCGGGCCACAGGCCGTGTCGACCCGGGTTTCGGCAGCATGCCCCTTGGTGCTGCGGGCGCCACGGGCCAGTTGCTGTT
Source organism: Pseudomonas sp. s4 (assembly GCF_046764235.1). Classification (NCBI taxonomy): domain Bacteria; kingdom Pseudomonadati; phylum Pseudomonadota; class Gammaproteobacteria; order Pseudomonadales; family Pseudomonadaceae; genus Pseudomonas; species Pseudomonas sp. s4. Next base: position 3,696,944 of record NZ_CP177209.1, read on the forward strand.
CCAGGTAACCGGCAACGCCCGGTGCCAGGCACTCGCCGGGCAACTGCCCGATCATGCTGCGCTGCGGCCCGCCGAACAGGCGTTCGGCCTGCTGGTTGGCCAGCAGGATGCGCTGGCTCTCCAGGTCCTGGACAATGACGCTGGCGGGGATGTTGGCAATCACCGAATCAAGGAACTGCGACAGCTTGGCCATTTCCTGGCTGTACTGCTCGGCCAGCTCCTTGGCCTGCAGCAGTTCCAGCTCTTGCCGGTGACGCTCGGAAATGTCGCGGGTTACCTTGGCAAAACCCACCAGTTGCCCGGCATCGTCGTACACCGCGTCGATCACCACATGGGCATGGAAGACCGTGCCGTCCTTGCGCAGGCGCGAACCGATCTCTTCGAAGCGCCCGGTGCTGCGGGCCTGCTCAAGGTTCAGCGCCGGCAGCCCGGCGGCGCGCTCGGCATCGGTGTAGAACAACGAGTAGTGCTTGCCGACGATTTCCTCGGCCAGGTAGCCCTTGGCGCGCTGGGCGCCGGGGTTCCAGTTGGCGACGATACCTTCGGGGGTGAGCAGGTAGAAGGCATAGTCCACCACGCTCTGGATCAACAGCCGGTACATGATGTCGGGGCTTGCGACTAGCGACATGACTTTTACCTGGGCCTTCGAAAGGCATGAAAAGGATTGGTGGCATTATGCCTTCGACGACGACTTTGTGAAGTAGCTCACAAAAAGCCACGATCCCTTCAATTAGCGAACGAAGGCTGGCAACCCCCTCAATGGCGGGCGCCCGTGACCAGGAAATTGAGCAAGCCCGGTTCGTCATCCAGGGCTATGGGCTGCGCCGGGCGCGACAGCTCGGCCAGCACGGCATTGCAGAAGGCCACGGCAGGCATGTCCTGTGCGTAGCAGCGCATCAGCCAGTCGCCCTCGCCGCCCAGCAGTTGCAAGGCCACCGCCCGGCCGATGCCCTGTCGGCGGTACTTTTTCAGGATGAACAGGTCAGCCAGTTCGAACGCGTCGATGCCCGGCAGCTCGCTGCGTTCGACCAGCACGAAACCGGCGATGAAACCGTCTGCCAGCACCAGGTACGCGCCCCAGCCATCGGCCCCCCAGTAACGTTGCAGGTGCTCGTCATGGATATAGAAGCGGCCGTCCACTTCGACGTCTTCCTGCTCCCAGTCCGAGGACTCGTAGGCGTAGAACTGATAGAGGTTGCGAATCAGCGGGGCCTGGTCGGCAGTGGTTGCCAACAGTTCGATGGGCAGCATGGTGAGGGGCTCGGGTAAAAAGGCGGATTCTAGATCAACCGCCCCTGGCAGCAAAAAGCCCAGGCCCTCCCCGCACGGAAAGGCCCAGGCAAAAACCAGTCATCGATTGATAGGAGCCCCTGTGGGAGCGGGCATGCCCGCGAACACCGGCAAAGCCGGTGCCATACACCGCGGTGCCTGCTTCGCGGGCACGCCCGCTCCCACAGGGATACCTTCAGGGCTCAACTGTTTTGCAACGCGCGCGAGCGGTGGCTGCGTGCCTCGGCGTCTGGCGCCTTGGCCGCCTGTAGATGGAAGTCGAACGCCAGCTCGGCAAAGCGCTCACCCTCTACGCCGCGAGCACGCGCTGCCGCAGCATCCTCGACAAAGCGCAGCTCGCCGACCAGCCCGTCACGGGTGGCATAGGCAAAGTCATCCCACAAGTACTTGTCGCCGGCCAGGTTTATCTGCGTGGTCAGGTGCCGGTGCCCGGGCGCAGAGATGAAGAAGTGCACATGCGCCGGGCGCTGGCCGTGACGGCCGAGCAGGTCCAGGCATTCCTGGGTTGGTCCCTGCGGATCGCAACCGTACCCCGACGGCACGATGGAACCAGGCGTGCAGTGTCCTGCAGCACACGCAGGATGATCTGCTTGAAGCGTGGGTTGCCTTCGGCATGGCCCAGGCCGGCCACTTCCTTGAAGAACGCCTGAACATCGGCAGTATGGGAAATTTTCACGGTCATCGTGCTTGCCTCATCTTGTTCTTGTCAGGTAGACAGGTGCGACTCAGCGGTCGTCGCTGTGAATCGACGAGGGGTGCCGGCACAGGCCGTCGACTTCGATGTCCATGTACGGGAACAGCGGCAGCTGCATCAGGGTGTCGTGCAGCGCCTCGACGCTGGGTACATCGAACACGCTGTAGTTGGCGTAGTGCCCGGCAATGCGCCACAGGTGGCGCCAGGTGCCTTCGCGCTGCAGACGCTGGGCCAGTTCCTTTTCGTCGGCCTTGAGCCGGGCGGCCTTGGCCGGGTCCATGTCGACCGGCAGTTTCACGGTCATCTTTACGTGGAACAGCATGCTGGTTTCTCCTTTCTCTGATTTGGCGCCAACACTGTGGGAGCGGGTTTACCCGCGAACACGGGCGAAACGCGCCAGGCGCTGTTCGTCCAGGGTCAGGCCCAGGCCTGGGGTGCGTGGAATGTGCAGCTGGAAGTCGCGGTATTGCGGCGGCTCGTTGACGATTTCTTCGGTCAGCAGCAGCGGCCCGAACAGCTCGGTGCCCCAGGTGAGCTGGCGCAGGGTCAGGAAGGCATGAGCCGAAGCCAGGGTGCCGATCGAGCCTTCGAGCATGGTCCCGCCATACAAGGCGATGCCGGCAGCCTCGGCGATTTGCGCGGTACGCAGTACGGCACGCGGGCCGCCGTTCTTGGCTATTTTCAGGGCGAAGATGCTGGCCGCGCCGTCGGCAGCCAGGCTGAAGGCGTCCTCGACGCTTTCGATCGACTCGTCGGCCATGATCGGTGCCGGGCTGCGCTGGTTCAGGCGCACCTGGCCGCTGCGGTTGATACGCGAAATCGGTTGCTCGATCAGGTCGATGCCGTTTTCGCCAAGCACCTGGCAGGCACGGATGGCCTGGGATTCGTCCCAGTACTGGTTGACGTCGACCCGCACGCTGGCGCTGTCGCCCAGCTCGCGCTTGATCGCCACCACGTGCTTGAGGTCCTGGGCCAACGGGTTGGCGCCGATCTTCAGCTTGAACACCCGATGCCGACGAATCTCCAGCATGTGCTGGGCTTCGGCGATGTCGCGGGCGGTATCGCCGCTGGCCAAGGTCCAGGCCACTTCCAGGCTGTCGCGCACGCGGCCACCCAGCAGTTCGCTGACCGGCAGGCCCAGGCGTTTGCCCTGGGCATCGAGCAAGGCGCTTTCGATACCCGACTTGGCGAAGGTATTGCCCTTGGCCAGCTTGTCCAGCTTGAGCATGGCGGCGTTGATGTTGTCAGCCGGCAAGCCAACCAGCGCCGGCGCCAGGTGCGCATCGATGTTGGCCTTGATGCCCTCCGGGCTTTCGTAGCCATAGGCCAGGCCGCCGATGGTGGTGGCCTCGCCGATGCCTTCCACGCCATCACTGCAGCGAACACGCAATACCACAAGGGTCTGCTGCTGCATGGTGTGCATCGCCAGCTTGTGCGGGCGAATGGTCGGCAGGTCGACGATAATTGCCTCGATACGTTCAATCAGCACGCTTGTCATTGTTGCCAGGTCCCGTTGTTTCGGGCTGCCAGCCGCAGGCCCGAGTGGTGCATTTACTTGCTTGTTCAAGGATTGCGCGAGACCCTGATAGCCGTCCAATATCGAATGAATCTCCCACCATACCCTGGAGGTCTGATGGAGCTGCGCCACTTGCGTTACTTCAAGGTCCTGGCCGAAACCCTGAACTTCACTCGCGCCGCTGAGCTTCTGCACATTGCCCAGCCGCCGCTGAGCCGGCAGATCAGCCAACTCGAGGACCAGCTCGGTACCTTGCTGGTAGTGCGCGAGCGCCCGCTGCGGCTGACGGAGGCGGGTCGCTTCTTCTACGAACAGAGCTGTACCGTGCTGCAGCAGCTGCAGAACATCAGCGACAACACCCGTCGCATCGGCCAGGGCCAGCGCCAGTGGCTGGGGATCGGCTTCGCCCCGTCGACCCTGTACAAGGTGCTGCCGGAGCTGATCCGCGAGCTGCGCCAGGACAGCGAGCTGGAACTGGGCCTCAACGAGATGACCACGCTGCAGCAGGTGGAGGCGCTGAAAAGCGGGCGCATCGACATCGCCTTCGGGCGCATTCGCATCGATGACCCGGCCATTCACCAGCAAGTGCTGTGCGAGGACCCGCTGGTGGCGGTATTGCCCAAGGGTCACCCGCTGGCGAGCAGCCCGCTTACACTTGCCCAGCTGGCTGGCGAGGCGTTCATCCTCTACCCGGCCAACCCGCGGCCCAGCTATGCCGACCATGTGCTGGCACTGTTCGCCCACCACGGCATGAGCATCCGCGTCAGCCAATGGGCCAACGAACTGCAGACCGCCATCGGTCTGGTGGCCGTCGGCGTAGGCGTGACCCTGGTGCCGGCGTCGGTGCAACAGCAGCACCGCACCGATATCGAATATGTAAGCCTGCACGACAACGGCGCCGTCAGCCCGATCATCCTCAGCCGACGCAAGGGCGATGTGAGCCCGATCGTGCAGCGCTGCCTGACATTGATTGCACAACAGGCCGAATGAGGGCGCGCTCCTGCAGGATCAACAGCCTGAAGCTTGCGCGGACCCTGTGGGAGCGGGCGTGCCCGCGAACACGGGCGAAGCCCGTGCCAGCCACCGTATCGCCTGTTTCGCGGGCACGCCCGCTCCCACAGGGTTCCCGCCAATCCGCAGGAACGGCCTGATATCGCCCCCCCGGTCATCACCAACCAACAGGAAAAACCAGCATGATTCACGGCAAGACACTGCAAGCATGGTGCAGCTCCCACCCCCTGATCGACGACCTGGTGGCCCTGCGCGAAACCCGTTGGTTCAACCCGCACATTGCCCCTGCCGCCCAGGCCCTGGCCGACGTCGGTTTGAGCGCCGCCGATGTCAGTGCTGCCAGTGCCCGCCTGGCACGCTTTGCCCCCTACCTGGCCAGCGTGTTCCCGGATACCGCTGCCACCGGCGGCATCATCGAGTCGCCACTGCGCCCGCTGCCCAAACTGCACGCCACCTTGCTGCAGGCAGCTGGCCTGCCTGCCAGCGGCTCACTCTGGCTCAAGGCCGACAGCGAGCTGCCGATCTCTGGTTCGATCAAGGCCCGCGGCGGTATTCATGAAGTGCTCAAGCATGCCGAAGACCTGGCCCTGGAGGCCGGCCTGATCAGCCTCGACAGCGATTACCGGGAACTGGCCAGCGACCAGGCCCGGCAATTCTTCAGCCAGTACAAGGTTGCGGTCGGCTCGACCGGCAACCTCGGCCTGTCGATCGGCATCATGAGCGCCAGGCTTGGCTTCCAGGCCACCGTGCACATGTCGGCCGATGCCCGCCAGTGGAAGAAGGACAAGCTGCGCGCCCATGGCGTGAACGTGGTCGAGTACGAAAGCGACTACAGCGTGGCGGTGGAGCAAGGGCGCCAGCAGGCGGCGGCGGACCCGGGCTGCTACTTCGTCGACGACGAGAACTCGCCACACCTGTTCCTCGGCTATGCAGTGGCGGCCGAGCGGCTGGCCGCCCAGTTCGAAGCAGCGGGCATCAAGGTAGATGCCGAGCACCCCTTGTTCGTCTACCTGCCCTGTGGGGTCGGCGGTGGCCCCGGTGGCGTGGCGTTCGGCCTGAAACTGATCTGGGGCGACCATGTGCACTGCATCTTCGCCGAGCCCACCCACTCACCGTGCATGTTCCTGGGGGTGTATAGCGGTTTGCATGACGCCACCAGCGTGCAGGATTTCGGCATCGACAACCTGACCGCCGCCGACGGCCTGGCGGTGGGCCGCCCTTCCGGCTTTGTCGGCAAGGCGATGCAGCGTTTGCTCGATGGCTATTACACAGTCAGCGACGAGGCGCTGTACCGGCTGTTGGTATTGGCCCATGACCAGGAGAATGCGCGGCTGGAGCCTTCGGCGCTGGCGGGGATGCCGGGCATGGTCAGGGTGCTTGAAGCGCCTGAGTACCTGGCGCGCATGGGCCTGTCGGCCGGGCGCATGCAAAGGGCCACGCATTTGGTCTGGGGGACCGGTGGCAGCATGGTGCCGGAGGCGGAGTTTGCGGCCTATCTGGCCAAAGGGAGGGGCTGAGGATTTCTGGAGCTCCCATAGGTACTGAGCTGGCTTTCAGTTCCCACTTTACCTGTGGGAGCGGGCATGCCCGCGAAGCAGGCGACGCGGGGGATGGCACGGGCTTCGCCCGTGTTCGCGGGCACGCCCGCTCCCACAGAGGACCGCGTTAGCCTCTAGATTTCCAAGCAATCACCGCGCAGCCAGTCGATAAACCGCGCAAACAACTCCGACTGCGAGTTGATCTCCAGCTTCAGGTACAGGTTCTTGCGGTGCATGCGCACGGTTTCCGGCGAGATGCCCAGCTCCAGCGCGGTGGACTTCACCGAATGCCCACGCAAGATCATGTGCGCCACCTCCCGCTCACGGTCGGTCAGCACCTGGCAGCCGAAACTGTCGAACGCCGCCTGCAGGCTACCACGCTCCGCCGAAGCGGGGCCGGGCTCCAGATGGTGCCGGGCGTAGCGCCCCAGCAGTTCACGTACCATCGGCTCCAGCGCACGCAGCAGGTCGATCTGCCCCGTACTCAGCCGCGTACCGCTGCAACCCTGGAACAGGCTCAGTGACAATTTGCGCCCAGCGCTGAGGTCGGCGATGTAGTAGCTGTCTTCACTGCAACCGGTACCCAGGTAATAGGCCTTGTAGTAGTCGCTGTCGAAGAAGTTGTCCGGGGCGATTTCCTGCAGATGGTAGAAGCCCTCGGCCAGGCCGCTCTGCACGGCCAGGCAGAACGGGTCGAGCAGGTAGCCGGCAGTGAAGTAGCGCTCCAGCACGGCGGCGCGGTGCAGGTCGGGGATGCCTTGCTGGTACAGCAATTGCGGTGCCCGCCCCTGGCACTCGAGGCTGATCATCATCGATTCCACCTGCACCAACTGGCCGATGGCGGCCGCCACATGCGCCAGCGCCTCGGGCGTTTCGCTGTGGGCCAGTGCGCGCTGCAGCGCCGCATGCCATTGCTGCAGCGCGCCCAGTGAAAGGGTAAGCGGGGTGTCGGGAGAGGCCTGGGTCATGCCCGGCAGTCTAGCCTGCCAGGCACGCCCGCGCACAGCCCTTTGCGCCAGGTTCATCGGCCGTGGTACAGGCCAAGCGCCGTGAGTTCGCGCGCGGTTTCGATGATGCACTGGCGCAGGGTTTCGACAATCTCGTCCACTTGCGCATGGGTAATGATCAACGGCGGCGACATCACGTTCAGGTGCATGATCGGCCGCACCAGCAGCCCTTTGGCCTGGGCCTTGCTGTGGATGCGTTCGCCGATGTTCACCTCGTCGGCGAACAGGGCCTTGCTGGCCTTGTCGGCAACGAACTCGACACAGGCCATCAGCTTCATGCAGCGCACATCCCCCACCAGCGGCAGCTCGCGCAGGCTTTGCAGGCGCTGTTCCAGGTAGCCGCCAACGTCCTTGACGTGCTCCAGCAAATGCTCGCGCTCGATGATCTCGATGTTCTTCAGCGCCGCAGTGCAGCACACCGGGTGGCCGCTGTAGGTGAAGCCGTGGGTGAAGCAGCGGCCCTTGCCCGGCTCGGCGATCACCTGCCAGATGCGCTCGGAGAAGATGCACGCCCCCAGCGGCAGGTAGGCCGAGGTCAGGCCCTTGGCGGTAGTGATGATGTCGGGGGTTACGCCGAACAGTTCCTCGCTGGCGAAGAAGGTGCCCAGGCGCCCGAACGAGGTCACCACTTCGTCGGCGACGAACAGGATGTCGTAGGTCTGGCACAGCTGCCACATGCGCTGGAAGTAGCCCGTGGGCGGAATGATCACCCCGCCCGAGCCCATGATCGGCTCGGCGAAGAACGCCGCCACGTTGTCGGCCCCCAGCGAAAGGATCTTGTCCTCGAACTCGGCCACCAGGAAGTCGAGGAACTCGGCCTCGTCCATGTCGTGCGGGGCGCGGTACGGGTTGGGGTTGGACACATGGTGGATCAGGTCGTGGTGATAATCGAACTCCGGCACCCGGTCAGCGGCCTTGTTGCCGATCGACATGGTCAGCGTGGTGGAGCCGTGGTAGGCGTTGTAGCGGGCGATGATGTGCTTCTTGTGCGGCTTGCCACGGCAGTTCTGGTAGTACTGGATCAGCCGGTAGGCAGTGTCGACCGCGGTCGAGCCGCCAGTGGTGAGGAACACATGGTTCAGGTCACCCGGCGCCAGCTGCGCAAGCTTCTGGCACAGCTCGATGGCCACGCCGTTGGCCATGTCGGAGAACGGGTTGGAATAGGCCAGCTGGCGTACCTGGTCGGCGATGGCCAGGGCCATTTCCTCGCGGCCCAGGCCAATGTTGGTGCACCACATGCCGCCGACTGCATCGAGGAAGCGGTTGCCGTGGGTATCGCGGATGTAGGCGCCCTCGCCGGCAACGATGTTCAGCGCGCCTTGCTCGCGGTGCTCGTCGAACACGTGGTAGCCGTGCATGTAGTGGGCCTTGTCGGCTTCCACCAGCGGGTCGTGGGCAATGGCGAATGCTTTGCTTGGGGTGGCCATGGGCAGCTCCTTGGCAGTGATCGTTGGGCAGTGTTCAGAAACCGGTCTTGACCGTGCTCCAGACCCGGGTGATGGCGCGCATGTCCTTCGGGCTCTGGGTTTTCTGCGCGAACAGGCGCTCGCGGGTTTGCGCGTCGGGGTAGATGGCCGGGTCCTGGCGGATCTCGTCGCGCACCAGCGCCGTGGCGGCGGCGTTGCTGTTGGCGTAGTGGATGTAGTCGGTGACCTTGGCCATGGTCTGCGGCTGCAGCAGGAACTCGATGAAGCGGTGGGCATTGGCCGCGTGCGGCGCATCCTTGGGGATGTACAGGTTGTCGAACCAGATCAGCGAGCCTTCCTGGGGGATGAAGAACGACAGCTTGATGTCCTTCTTCGCTTCCACCGCGCGGGCCTGGGCGGTGGCGTAGTCGCCGGACCAGGTCAGGGCCAGGCAGACATCGCCGTTGGGCAGGCTGGTGAGGTAGTTGACCGAATCGAACTTGCGAATGTACGGGCGAATGCCCAGCAGCAGTTGTTCGGCCGCCTTGAGGTCGGCCGGTGATGCGCTGCGTGGGTCCTTGCCCAGGTACTGCAGGGCCAGCGGGATGACTTCGGTCGGCGCGTCCATCAGGGTGACGCCACAGTCGGCGAAGCGCGAGACGATCCTGGGGTCGAACAGCATGGCCAGCGAGCCGATGGGGGCATCGGGCATGCGCGCGGTGATCTTGTCGACGTTGTAGGTCACCCCCGAGCTGCCCCAGGTATAGGGCGCCGAGTATTTCAGGCCGGGGTCGTAGCCTTGCAGGTTGTTCACCACCTGCTGGTCGAGGTTGTGCCAACTGGGCAGTTGCCGCTTGTCCAGCGCCTGGAACACCCCGGCGCTGATCAGCGGGGGGACCAGGGAAGCGTTGAGCATGACCAGGTCGTAGCCGGAGCGGCCGGTGAGCAGTTTGGTCTGCACCGTTTCGTAGCCGTCGAAGGTGTCGTAGATGACCTTGATGCCGGTGGCCTTCTCGAAGTCGGCCAGGGTGGTTTCGCCGATATAGTCGGTCCAGTTGTACAACCGCAACGTGTTACCGCTGTCCACCTCTGCCGCCTGGGCCAGGCTGGCGCCAGACGCCAGCAGCAGACCGCCAATCACCTTCAGTACCTTGCGCATGGCAACTCCATCGTGTGAGTGCTCGGGATCGAGCCGATGGGGGCACTATCGAGGGATTTGCCGAAGGGGGACATACCCCGAATGTGTGGGTGGTCGCTTTTTTTGCCGGTGAATTTTGTATGAAGGCCACAGGCTCAATCGCCGGCAAGCCAGCTCCCACAGGTCCTCCACAGTCCTGAAGCCCTGTGATTTCCCTGTGGGAGATTGCCCAGCCCTTTGGGCTGCGCTTTCGCGCAGAGAACCAATATCGCTCGTCTGACGCGTCCTTTGTAGGAGCAGCCTTGTGCTGCGAAGAGGCCGGTACAGCCAATAGACAGGCTTTGTCAGCCCCGGCCTCTTCGCAGCACAAGGCTGCTCCTACAGAACCTCGCCGAACCAATGAGTCATGTGTTGTTCTATGAGAGCTGGCTTGCCGGCGATTGGGCCAGAACAGTCAATCACGCCAGCGGGTAAAGCGCCTCATCAAACTGCTCCAGGCGCGGGAACACCAGTGGCTGGTCGTCCGAGAGCTGCTCCAGACGCTGCCGGTACTGCTGCAAGAACGCCTGCCGCGCCTCGTCACTGATGTACGGCACATGCCAGGCCACGAACGGCGGCAACACCTCGAACCCCACGTAGGCCAGGGTGCCGCGCAAGATCGGCCGCAGCATGTCTTCCAGCGGCCCATGAATCGCCCCGTCGCCAAACATGTGCTCACGCCCGCCCAGGGTCACGGTCACCAGCGCTTTCTTGCCCGCCAAACCGCCCTGGTCGTAGAAGCGCTTGCCGCCATAGCACACCCCCGACACCAGCACCCGGTCGATCCAGCCCTTGAGCATGGCCGGCGCCGAGAACCAGAAGATCGGGAAGTTCAGCACCAGCAAGTCGGCCCACAGCAGCTTGTCCAGCTCCTGCCGGATATCCGCGGCAATGGCGCCACGCTTGACCCCTTGGCGCTGCTCCAGGGCATACACCAGGTACTCGGGGTTCTCGCGCTGGCTGAAGTCATCGGCGCTGGCCACCGGGTTCCAGCCCATGGCGTACAGGTCGCTGACCTGCACCTGGTGGCCCTGGGCGCGGAAGGTTTCCACGGCCTGGTCACGCAGGGCAGCAGTGAACGATTGCGGCTCGGGGTGAGCGTGGACGATCAGTACATTCACAAACATTCTCCTCACACAAAACAGGTTGTCTTCCAGCTGTGGCTCAGCACTGCACCGCTTTCACCTCGACGAACTCCGCCAGGCCCTCCTCACCCCACTCACGCCCGTTGCCCGACTGCTTGTAGCCACCGAACGGTGCCTGGTAGTTGAACCCGCCACCGTTGATGAAGCACTGCCCGGCGCGTATCTGCCGCGCCAGGGCCAGGCCGTGCTCACGGCTACCGGCCCACACCGCACTGGACAGGCCGAACGGCGAATCGTTGGCCAGGGCCAGCGCCTGGGCCTCGTCGGCATAGGGGATCAGGCACAGCACCGGGCCGAAGATTTCCTCCTGGGCGATGCGCATGCGGTTGTCGACATCGGCGAACAAGGTCGGCGCCACGTAGAAGCCGCGCTCGAAGCCGGCCGGCGTATCACCGCCGCACAGCAGGCGCGCGCCCTCTTCCTGGCCCAGGCGAATGTAGTCGAGCACGGTGCGCCGCTGGCCTGCCGAACACATCGGCCCGAGGAAGCTGGCCGGGTCACGCGGGTCGCCCATGACCAGCGAACGGGTCTCGGCCTCGGCAATCTCCAGCGCCTCGGCGTAGCGGCTGGCCGGCAGCAGCATGCGGGTCAGGGCCGTGCAGGTCTGCCCTGAGTTGATCATCACGTCCTGCACGCCATGGCGCACCGCCGCGTGCAGGTCGGCGTCGGCGGTGATCAGCAGCGGCGACTTGCCGCCCAGCTCCAGGCACACCCGCTTCACCGTCGGCGCGGCCGCCTGGGCCACGCGCACCCCGGCGCCGGTGGAGCCGGTAAACGACACCATGTCCACCTGCGGGTGCCGGGCCAGGGCCTCGCCAACCTTGGCCCCCGGCCCGCTGACCAGGTTGAACACCCCGGCCGGCAGGCCGATGGCCTCGATCATCTCGGCCAGCAGGAATGCATGCAGCGGTGTTTCCTGGCTGGGCTTGACCACCACCGTGCAGCCGGCGGCCAGGGCCGGCGCCAGCTTGCCGATCATCTGGTGCAGCGGGTAGTTCCACGGGTTGATGAACGCGCACACGCCAACGGCTTCGCGGTACACCAGCGAGTTGCCGACTTCGCGCACCTCATCCATCAGCCCGGCCAGTTCGGCGTACTGCTCCAGCCCGGCAATCGGGCCCTCCACCTGTACCGCCTGGCACCACTGCACCGGCATGCCCAACTCGTCGGTGATGACCGAGGCCATTTCCGCCGCGCGGCTCTTCAGCTGTGCGGCCAGCGCCGTTATGAACCCGGCACGCACGCTGGACGGCGTGCGCGACCAGCCATCGAAGGCCCGCCGCGCAGCCATCACCGCCCGTTCGACATCGGCCTCGGCGCCCAGCGGCACCCGGCCGATGGCCTGTTCGGTGGCCGGGTCGATCACCTCGGCCATGCCCTGCCCGCTCGGTACCTGCCAGGCGCCGTCGATGTACAGCCGCGCATATTCACGCATGGGCCTGCCCCTGCATCAGTGCGGCGGCGCAGCGGGCGATGCGCCGGCAAGCGTCGGCCAAGGCCTCGTCACCCAATACCAGGCCCAGGCGGATATGCCCGGCAGCGCTGGGGCCGAAGGCTTCGCCAGCGAGCACCGACACACCCTGGCTGTCGAGCAGGCGATCGGCGAAGGCCTGGGCGCTGAGGCCGGTCTCGCGGATGTCGACCATCACGAACATGCCGCCATCGGGCTTGAGCACCTTGATGCCCGGGCAGTCGGCCAACTGCTCGCACACCAGGTCGCGACGCTGGCGATAGGCTTCGCGCATGACATCCAGTTCCGGCAGCTGCTGCTCCAGTGCCACCACGGCGGCGTCCTGGATGAAGTCCGGCGAACCGTACAGCATGCACAGGGCGAGGTTTTCCAGATGGGTGGCAAGTTCGGTCGAACCGACCACCCAGCCCACCCGCCAACCGGTCATGGCATGCGACTTCGACAGGCTGTTGAGGGTGGCGGTGCGCTCGGCCATGCCCGGCAGGCTGCCAGGGCTGACATGCTCGCCGTCGTACAACAGCTCGCTATACACCTCGTCAGAGATCAACCACAGATCGTGGGCGATGCACAGCTCGGCCAGCGCCTCCCAGGTGGCGCGCGGCAGGCTCGCCCCCGAGGGGTTGTGCGGGCTGTTCAGGGCCAGGGCTCGGGTGCGCGGGGTGATGCGCGCGGCCACGTCACGCGGGCACACGCGAAAGCCGTTCTCCGGCTTGACCGGCACCGGCACCACCTTGGCGCCACAAGCCCCGAACACCGCCTCGTAGGTCACGTACATGGGCTCGGCGACAATTACCTCGTCACCCGGGTCGAGCACGCACTGGGCCACGCAGTACAACGCGCACTGGGCCCCCGCCAGCACCGTCACCTGGTCGGCATCGACGGCCTGGCCGCTGCGCTGGCGGTGGCGGTTGGCGATGGCCTGGCGCAGCGCCAGCTTGCCGCGCACATCGGCGTAATGGGTGTGGCCCGAACGCAGGCTGTCGATGGCCGCCTCGACGATCGGCGCGGGGGTGTCGAAGTCCGGGTCACCCACCGAAAGCAGCAGGATATCCCTACCCTCGGCCTGCAGCGCCAGGGCGCGATAGTGGATGTCCCAGGCCGCAGCCCCGTCGCCGGCGATGCGTTGAGTGAGCTTGGCGTAGCGCATGGCAATCTCCCTTCATTGGCAGTTCAGTCGACGAGAATCTTCGGGTTGGAACTGCCCCATACGGTGTAGAGGTCGGCGAGCAACGCGCCGTTGATTTCTTCTATCTCGGCCTGGGTGATCTCCCCCCCGGCCTGTTTGCCGAACAGCACCACTTCGTTGCCCCCCTTCACATCGGGGAAGTCGGTGACATCGACCATCAAGGTGTTCATCGACACCTTGCCCACCACGGGCACTCGGTGGCCGTTGATCAGCACATGGCCCTTGTTGGTGAACACCCGGCGGTAGCCATCGGAGTAACCCACGGTGATGTTGGCCAGGCGCGAATCACGCGCCAGGGTGAAGGTGCGGTCGTAGCCGACGGTGTTGCCTGCCGGGTAGCTGTGCACCGCCGCCACGTGCGACTTGAACTGCATGACACGTTGGTATTCGGTGCGCGTCGGCACGGTGTCGCCGAACAGCGCGCCACCGGTACGCACCATGTCCAGGTGCGCTTCCGGCACTTCCAGCGTAGCGAAGGAGTTGGCGGCATGCAGGGTGAGCTTGCTGCGATCAAGTTTCGCGTGTTTGATCAGCCAGTCGGTCTGCTCGTTGAACGCTGCCAGGCCTTTGCGCACATCGTCCTTGTCTTCCACGGCGAAGTGGGTCATCAGCGCGACCAGCTCGAGGTGCTTCTGGTCGGTGATCTGCAGCGCTTCACCCCGGCCGGACCAGGTGGTCATTTCCACGCCGTTGCGGCTCATGCCACTGGAATTGAGCGCCAGATGAATGCGCAGGGTCTTGCCGTGGCGTTCGGCGAGGTCATCGAGCTGGCGGGCGAACTCGGCACTGCCGACCAGTTCTTCCATGTCGTACTGCAAGGCATCTTCCACTTCGCTGAGGCTGGCCAGGCGTACCCGCACCAGTTGCCCGGTGAAGCCGCTGGCGCGCACCACGCGGGCCTCCTCGTTGCTGGCCACTGCCACGCAAGGCACGCCCTGGGCGATGATCGACGGCATCACCAGGCCGATACCGTGGCCATAGGCGTCGGCCTTGAGCACGGCGCACAGCTTGGACTTGCCGCCCAGCTCGGCCTGCAAGGTACGGATGTTGTGTTGCAGCGCGCCGGCACTGATTTCGACCCAGGCGTTGCTGTTTTGCGCGGTCAGGGCGGCGGTGCCGTTGTCCATCGACAGGGGTGGTGCGGCGTACAGCGGGGCTTGGCCGGTGATCAGCAGAGCGAGGGATGCAGCCAGGAGGGTACGGCGAAATGGCATGGTGGTTTCTCTTGTTGTTCGTGGTGTCTGCCGCTTAGCAGACGCAGGTGTGTTTGAGTTCGATGAAGGTGACGCCGGGGGTGGCGAAACCGCTGGCCAGATCGGCCTGCAGCGCATCCAGATCACGCGGCTGGCGCACCGTGCAACCAAAGGCACGGGCCAGGCCGATGAAGTCCGGATTGCGCGGCAGTACGCCGACCGGCTCGATGTCCAGGTCGAGCATGTCGTCACGGATCTGGCCAAGGGCGTCATTGTTCCACAACAGCACGACCAACGGTCGGTCCAGTTCCTCGACTGCCGTAGCCAGTTCCTGGGCGGTGTAGAGGAAGCCGCCGTCGCCCACCAGCACCAGGCCTGGGCGGTGGTCGCTGGCGAACATGCCGCCGATGCCGGCCGGCAGGCCGTAGCCGAGGGTGCCGTAGCCGGTGGGGTGCAGCCAGCTGCGCGGCGCCCGGCTGGCGAAGGCGTAGTTGCCGGTGTAGGCCAGCTGGGTCATGTCGCTGCTGATGAAGGCATCGTCGGGCAGCACGGCGGCAATGCGGTCGAGGATTGCCTGGTGCACGGCCTGCAGCGGCGCATGCCCGCTGCGAATGGCCTGGCGCAGGTTGGCCACTGCTTCGCTGGCCTGGGCCGGGTCACGGTCCAGCGCTGGCAGGTGCTCGAGCAGGCCGGCCAGGGTTTGCCGGGCATCACCGTGCAGGGCGATGGCACAGGGGTAGAAGTCGTTGAACTTGCGCGGGTCGATGTCCACGCGCAGCAGCTCGCCGGTGATCGGCAGGCGCTCGCGCCAGAAGTCGGTGTCGGCCATTTCGGTACCCACTGCCAGCACCACGTCGGCCTGGCTGATCAGCTGCCAGCCGGGCTCGACGCACAGGCTGGCGCCGGCATTCAGTGGTGCGTCCGCAGGCAGCAGGCCCTTGCCGGCCACGCTGGTGAACAATGGCGCTGCCAGCCGGGTGCTCAGCTGCTGCAGCTGCTCGGCCGCGTGCAATGCCCCACCACCGGCAATGATCATCGGCCGCTTGGCGGCGGCCAGCTTCACGGCGGCCTGGTCGAGGATGTCGCGGCACGGCTGGCCACGCCCGGGGCGGCGCACCACCTCATTGCTCCAGTCACGGCTGACCGGCGCGGCCAGTACGTCCAGCGGCACCGAGATGTGCACCGGGCGCGGCCGTTCGCTGTCGAACACGGCCCAGGCACGAGCGATCACCTCGGGCAGGTCGTCGCCGCGCAGGGCCACGGCGGAGAACGCGGTAATCGGCGCGGTCATGGCGCGCTGGTCCTGGGTTTCGTGCAGGCAGCCCCAGCCCTTGCCCAGGCTGGCAGTGTGGTTGACGCTGGAAATCACCAGCATCGGGATGGAGTCGGCGTAGGCCTGGCCGATGGCGGTGGCGGCATTGGTCACGCCCGGGCCGGTGATGACGAAGCACACCCCCGGTTTGCCGCTTACCCGTGCATAGCCGTCGGCCATGAAGCCGGCGCCCTGCTCGTGGCGGGTCAGCACGTGGCGGATGCCGCTGCCCGGCAGGCCGCGGTACAGCTCCAGGGTGTGCACGCCGGGGATGCCGAATACCGTCTCCACGCCGTAGTTGGCCAGCAGGCGCACCAACGCCTGGCCGGCGGTCGGGGTGTGCTTATTCATGTCGTTCTCCTTGCGCCTGGCCGAGGCGGATCAGCGCGTCGACCGCGGTGGTGCCGTGGGCACCGACCATCAATGGGTTCACATCCAGCTCCAGCAGTTGCCCGGCGTTTTCGCAGGCGTAGTCGGCCACCGCGCGGATAGCCGCAACCAGTGCGTCGAGGTCGGCGGCCGGGCGGCCACGGAAGCCTTGCAGCAGGCTGGCGCTGCGCAGGCCGAGCAGCGCGCTGCGGATGGCATCGTCGGTGGTCGGCAGCAACAGGCTGACGCTGTCCTTTAGCAACTCGACCAGCACGCCACCGGCACCGATCACCAGGGCCAGGGCGAAGTCGTGCTCGCGCTTGATGCCGACGATCAGTTCGGCCAGCGGCGGCTCGGCCATCGGTTCGAGCAGCACCTGGTCGAACGCTACCTGCGGGGCGTAGGCGGCGATGCGCTGGCGCATCTGCACCAGCGCAACCTCGAGGGCGGCGGCATCGCGCAGGTTCAGCGCCACTGCACCGGCCTCGGTCTTGTGCGGCAGTTGCGCGCTGACCGCCTTCAATACCAGCGGGTAGCCGACGCGGGCGGCATCTGCCACGGCGCGCTCGGGTGTGCTCAGCACCCCAGCCGGTACCGGCAGGCCGAAGGCACGCAGGGCTTGCTTGGATTGCCATTCGTCCAGCAGGTGGCTCTCGCCGCCAAGGGCCTGCGGGCACAGCGGCACCCGCGTGGCCTCACCCTGTTCCAGCAGCCGCTGGCGGTTGCGCTGGTAGGCGACGATGCGGCCCCAGGCTGCCAGGCCATCCTCCACACCCTGCAGGGCGGCGATGCCACGCGCGTGCAAACGCTCGCGCGCGCAGGCGGGCAACAGCTCCGGGAATGCCGAGGTGACGAAGCCGATCTTGCCGTGGCGCTCCAGCGCATCGCAGTACAGCGCCAGCAGCAGGTCGCATTCCTTGCGTTCGCCGGTGAACGCCGCCGGGTAGTCCAGCACCAGCATGGCCGCGTCGGCTGCGCCGCTCAGGGTGCTGTCGAGCATGCGTTGCAGGGCCGCTGCATCACCCCAGATGGCAGTGGTGAAATCCAGCGGGTTGACCAGGTTGGCATAGGCCGGCAGCACCTCGGCCAACTGCGCCACCTGCCCTTGTGCGAGCTTCGGCAGGACCAGCTGGTTGCGCTCGGCATAGTCGGCGATCAAGCCGGCATCGCCACCGGAACAAGCCAGGGCGATCAGCTCGCCATTCACCGGCAGGCGGCCACAAGCGGCGGCCTTGAGCGTTTCAACGAAGCTCACCGGGCCACTGACGCGGATCACGCCCAGGCGCTGGAACAGGCTGTCGTACAAGGCATCGGAGCCGGACAGCGAGCTGGTGTGGCTGAGCGCCAGTTCGGCGCCGATCTGCGACACGCCGGTCTTCAACGCAATGATCGGCGTGCCCTGCTGCAATGCCTTGCAGGCGGCACGGGCGAAGCCCGGCACGTTCTTCAGGCCTTCCAGGTGCAGGCCGATGGCGGTTACCCGTGGGTCGTCGAGCAGCACGTCCATCAGCTCGGCCACGCCCAGTTGCGCCTGGTTGCCGACCGAGGCCATGTAGGCCACCGGCAGCGAGCGGTCGCTCATCGACAGGTTGTAGGCAAAGTTGCCGCTCTGGGTGAGGATCGCCACGCCCTTCTCCACCTGCTGGCCACCATGGGCCACCGGCCACAGGGCAGCGCCGTGCAGGTAGTCGAGCAGGCCGTAACAGTTGGGGCCGAGCAAGGCCATGTTGCCGGCGGCGGCGAGCAGGCGCTGCTGCAGCTGGCGGCCCTCTTCGCCGCTTTCGGCAAAGCCCGAGGCATAGCAGATGGCGCCACCGGCGCCGCGTGCGGCCAGCTCGGCAACGCACTGCAGGGTCAGTTCGCGGTTGGTGGCGATGAACACCGCGTCCGGGGCATGGGGCAAGTCGGCCACACGCGCCACACAGGGGATACCTTCGAGGCTGTCATGCTGCGGGTTGACCAGCCACAGCTCGCCGCCAAAGCCACCTTCGGCGCAGCGCTTGAGCGCCCGCGCCATGCTGCGCCCGCCGACGAAGGCCAGGTGCCGGGGGGCCAGCAGGCGCTTGAGGTTGTCACGAATCGAATGCGACATGGGTGTTCTCCTGGCGCTCAGCGCAGCAGCGGGCGCAGCAGTTCGCGGGCGATGATGTGCCGCTGGATTTCCGAGGTGCCTTCCCAGATGCGCTCGATGCGTGCGTTGCGCCAGATGCGCTCGACCGGCCCTTCATCCATCAGGCCCATGCCGCCGAAGATCTGCACGGCTTCGTCGGCAACCTTGCCCAGCACCTCGCTGGCGAACAGCTTGGCCATGCCGGCCTCGCCGTCGGTCATGCTGCCCTGGTCCATCTTCCAGGCGGTGTGCAGGGTGAGCATTTCCGCAGCGCGAATCTGCGTGGCCATGTCGGCGAGCTTGAACGACACCCCCTGGTAGCTGCCGATGGCCTGGCCGAACTGCTTGCGGTCGGCGGCCCATTGCAGCGACAGGTCCAGGGCACGCTGGGCCTGGCCCACGCAGTTGGCGGCGACCATCACCCGGCCGGCGGTGAGCCAGGCGTTGGCCACCTCCCAGCCCTTGCCGACCTCGCCCAGCACCTTGCTGGCCGGCACCCGGCAGTCGTCGAAGAACAGCTCGTAGGTGTGGTAGCCACGGTTGCTCACGCACTTGGGGCCACGGCGGATGGTCATTCCCGGCGTGCCACGGTCGACCAGGAAGGCCGTTACCGCGTTGCGCTTGCGCCCGTTGTGCTCGTAGGTGTCGGTGACGGCGAAGACGATGGCGAAATCGGCGTGGCCGGCATGGCTGATGAAGTGCTTGCTGCCGTTGATGACGAAGTCGTCACCCTGGCGCACGGCACGGGTCTTGATGGCGTTGGCATCGGAGCCGGCGCCCGGCTCGGTGAGAGCGAAGCAGTCGATCTTCTCGCCCTGCACGCAGGGCAACAGGTAGTCGTTGATCTGCTCGTCCTTGCAGGCCATGAGGATTTTCGATGGCCGCGCGACGAACACGTGCAGGGCCCAGGACACCTTGGACAGTTCGCGCTCGATCAGCGCCTGGGACAGATAGTCCAGGCCACCGCCGCCGACCTCCTCGGGCATGTTGAAGGCATAGAACCCGGCGGCGATGGCCTTGCCGCGGATCTGCGCAGCCAGCTCGGGCGACACGGCATCGGCGCGGTCCACTGCCTCCTCATGGGGCAGCAGCTCCTTGGCGACAAAGCTGCGTACCGCTTCCACCAACATTTCTTGTTCTTGGGTCAGTTGGAAATTCATCTGCGAAGGTCCTGGTGAGGGTCGGTTATCGGGTTACTGGCCGGTGAAACGGGGGGCGCGGCGTTCCACCGAGGCTTGCAGCGCCTCGGCACCGTCCTGGCTGCGGCCGCACAGCAGGCCGGCCTGGCGCTCGGCTTCCAGCTGCTCGGCCAGGGTGCGCCGGGCGCCGTCGCGGATCAGCCGCTTGGTCTGCGCGTAGGCGAAGGTAGGGCCATTGCCCAGGCGCCCGGCCAGCTCGGCGGCCACGGCGGGCAGTTGCTCGTCGGCACAGACTTCGCTGACCAGGCCGGCCGCCAGGGCACGTTCGGCACCCCACAGTTCATCGAGGAACAACAGGCGCTTGGCCTGCTCGCTGCCGATCAGCCGTGGCAGGTGCCAGCTGGCACCGGCGTCGGGGCTGTAGCCCATGCTGGTGTAGCCGGCCTTGAAGCGCGCCGATGCCGCGGCGATGCGCAGGTCGCAGCACAGGCTGAGGTCCATGCCACCGCCCACGGCAGTGCCGTTGATGGCAGCGATGGTGGGCTTGTCGAGGCTGTGCAGGCGCAACATCAGGGCGTGGGCGGTTTCGGTCCAGCCGTAGCTTTCCAGGGTGCCCTGGGCTTCGGCCGCGGCCCATTCGGCCAGGTCGGCACCGGCGCAGAAGCTGCGGCCGCTGCCGGTCAGCACCACCACGCGCACGGCCGGGTCGCTGTTGCAGGTTTCCAGCAGGGCGTGCAGTTGCTTGAGGGTGGGGATGTCCAGCGCGTTGCGCTGCTCGGGGCGGTTGAGGGTGATCCAGGCAACGCCGGCTTCGACCTTGCTCAACAGTGACGACGACGGGGTGGTCATGGGGGGCCTCGGTGTTGTTGTGATGGTTTGAGAGGGCTTGATGAGGGAGATACTAAACGAGTGTTCAACAAGGCGGGATGGGCTGTTACAACTTCGCACAACTCGGTTTTTGCTGTTACGCGGTTTTCTTTTGGCATTGCATTTTCGTTGCCTGGGAGATCGAGCGCCGCCCGCGCGGCGCTTCGCGGGTATACGCCTTGACACTTTCTGCGCCTGTGAGATCGAGCGCCGCCCGCGCGGCGCTTCGCGGGACAAGCCCGCTCCCACATTTGTTGCAACGTGGCCATGCCTGTGGGAGAGGCGTTGTCCGCCTTGGTGTATTGTTTGAGGCCGGTGAGGTGGCGGTAGCGCCAGCCGAAAAACCGCGTCAAGGCAACAAGGCTGACAACCATGGCCTGTCAGGTTCGGCACGTTGCAACAAATGTGGGAGCGGGCTTGTCCCGCGAAGCGCCGCGCGGGCGGCGCTCGATCTCACAGGCAATAAAAATGCTTCGACGAACACTTACAACCAACGACCCACGGCATCAAACCCCTGGCACGCTCGGCTCGAAGGCCCCCTGCCGACGGCGGTTGACGAAGAAGTACGCCGCGTAGCACAGGGCAATGAAGCCAAAGCCCCAGTACAACGACGGCCGCTGGGTTTCATCCAGCGCCAGGAACACGAACAGCGAGCTGCACAGGGTGATGCACAGTAGCGGCACCAGCGGGTACAGCGGCGCCTTGTACTTCAGGTCCTGCAGTTGCCCACCGTCACGCAGGTAGACCTTGCGGAAGCGGTACTGCGCCAGGGCGATGACGATC
Organism: Pseudomonas sp. s4; assembly: GCF_046764235.1. Lineage (NCBI taxonomy): Bacteria > Pseudomonadati > Pseudomonadota > Gammaproteobacteria > Pseudomonadales > Pseudomonadaceae > Pseudomonas > Pseudomonas sp. s4. Next base: position 3,718,158 of record NZ_CP177209.1, read on the forward strand.
CAGGTCACGGTGCCGGACATGCCACTCACCGCCATCAACACCATGAACAGGGTGTCGGCGGCAACGAAACTGGTCATCAGCGAGATCAGCGCAAAGCACAGGGTGATGCTCAGCGCCCGCAACGGCACGCCACGCTTGCTCAGCGGCGACAGGCTTTTCGGCGCCATGCCGCTCTTCGACATGGCCCAGAGGATGCGCGTGGAGGCATACAACCCGGAGTTGCCCACCGAAAGGATGGCCGTGAGGATGACGAAGTTCATCAGGTCGGCGGCAAAGGGGATGCCGACCATGTCGAACACCTGCACGAACGGGCTTTCCATCAGCCCGGCCTGCTCGAACGGCACGATGGCCGAGAGCACGGCAATCGCCAGCACGTAGAAGATCAGCACGCGGAACACCACGTTGCGCACGGCCCGTGGGATGCTCTTTTCCGGGTGCTCGGTCTCGCCGGCCGCCACCCCCATGATTTCACAGCCCTGGAAGGCATAGACCACGGTCATCATCACCGCGAACACCGCCGACAGGCCATGGGGGAACAGTGACTCGCCCATCAGGTTGTCCAGCATCGGTGCCGGCGCCCCGCTGCTCAGCGGGATGGCGCCGAAGATCACCAGCAGGCCGATGATGATGAAGCCGAGGATGGTCGCCACCTTGATCCCCGAGAACCAGTACTCCGCCTCGCCGAAGGCACGGGTGGCCAGGGCATTGAGGCCGAACAGCACGACCACGAACAGCGCCGACCAATACCAGATCGGCACCTCGGGGAACCAGCGGGTCATCAGCATGCCGGCGGCGGTGAACTCCAGGCCCACGGTGGTGGCCCAGCTCATCCAGTACACCCAGCCGATCATGAAGCCGGTGGCCGGGCCGATGAACTTGGTGGCGTGGGCCTGGAACGAGCCGGACACCGGCATCTGTACCGACAGCTCGCCCAGGCAGACCATCACCAGGTACATCAGCAAACCCGCGACCAGGTAGGCCAGGATCGCGCCTATCGGGCCGCCCTGGTTGATGGTGACGCCCGAGCCCATGAACAGCCCGGTGCCGATCACCCCGCCCAGCGACAGCATGAAGATGTGCCGGCTTTTCAGCGCGCGGGTGAGCTGGATCTTTTCGCGGTTGTCAGTCATGGCGCACCTCGCCTTTGCGGCTGGTGCCAGGCCGCGCGGGGGTGCCGCGCGGAGTGGTAGGAAGGAGGGGCTGAGCGCTACGGCATGTCATTATTCTTGTCTCCAATAAGCCTCATGGACCGCGTGCAACACGGTTGCCATGGATTATTGGAAACGGATGTAAGGTGCCGTTGTACGAACGGATCGAAGATGTAAAAAGTCGTAAGTTTTTTGTACGTCAGCTCTGGATCAGCTGTTCCAGGGTGGCGCGGGCCTGGGCAAGCTCGGTGGCCAGCGGCGCACCGAGCGCTTTCAACGCCTGTTCGTCATGCTGCCGGGCAGCGTCCTCAAGGCGTCGCAACAGCGCGGCCAGGCCAGAAAAACCCAGGGAGTCGCAACTGCCGGCCAGGCGGTGGGCCAGGTGCAGCACTTCGGTAAAGTCCTGGGCCGGCAGCGCCTCGGCCAATGCGGTGGCGTGCTGCTCCAGCGACTGGCGCAGTACCTTCAACAGGCCTTGCAGCTTCTGTTCACCCAGCAGCGAGCGGTGGGTGTCCAGCAATGACCAGTCCATTGTCGCGTCGACGCCGGCCACTTCAGCGGGCGCCGCTTCGGCCAGCGCCCGGCGCAGGTTGTCCAGCCGCAGGGGCTTGGCCAGCACCCCCTGCATGCCGGCGTCCAGGTAAGCCGGCACTTGCCCCGGTTGCACGCCAGCCGTCAGTGCCAGGATCCGACTGTGACGGTTCGGCCCGGGCGTGGCACGCAGTTGCCGGCACAGCTCCACCCCGCTCATGCCGGGCAGGTGCACATCGAGCAGGATCAGGTCGAAGCGCCGCTGTGCGCAGGCCAGCAGGGCCTGCCCGGCGTCCTCGGCAAAGCTCACCCGGTGGCCATCGCGCAGCAGCAACCCACCGGCCACCTCGCGGTTCAATGCCACGTCCTCGACTACCAGGATATCCAGGCTGGCCAGGGGCGAAGGGGCTGGTGAGTTGGCCTGCACTGGCTGCCCGCGAGCCATGTCGAGTTCGAACCAGAAGCAACTACCCTGCCCTTGCACGCTGTCCAGGCCAATGCAGCCCCCCAGTTTTTCCACCAGGTGCTTGCAGATCGCCAGGCCCAGGCCGGTGCCGCCGTAGCGCCGGGCCACCGCCTCGCTGGCCTGGACGAAGCGGTCGAAGACCCTGGCCTGCACAGCCGGCTCGATGCCGATGCCATTGTCGCTGACCGACACCCGCACGCGCTGCGAGCCCTGGTCACTGGCCAGTACCTGCACCGCAAGCTGCACCTGGCCGTGTTCGGTGAACTTGATGGCGTTGGCCAGCAGGTTGCTGAGCACCTGGCGCAGGTACTGTTCGGCACCGTGCTGGTACTCGGCCAGTTGCTCGTCGATGTCCAGCTGCAGGGCGTCGCCATTGTCCCTGGCCATGGGGTCGAGCAGCGCCAGCACTTCCTGGCACAACTGGCGTAGCGAAAAACCGACCAGCTCGGCGCGGCTTTCGCCCTCCTCGAGCCGGGCGAAATACAGCACTTCGTTGAGAATCGCCAGCAGCCCCTCGCCGGCCTTGTACAAGGCCTCGACGCGCTGGCGGTCGGCCGCCTCCAGCCGGCCGCCGCGCAGCAGCTCGGCCATGCCGAGTATGCCGTTGAGCGGTGTGCGCAGCTCATGGCTCATGGTCGCCAGGAAGCGTGACTTGGCCAGGTTGGCGGCTTCGGCCTCGTCCTTGGCCCGGGCCAGGCTGGCGGTGCGCCGCTCGACCATGGCCTGCAGTTCGTCGCGCTTGTCCTGCAACGCCAGGCGGTCGCGCTCGCGGCGCTCGATGTCACTGAGGATGGCGCGGCGCATGTCATCCAGGGCATTGGCCACGGTGTCGATCTCGTCCGGGCGCGTCGACGGCCGGCGCCCCAGGCGCAAAGGTTCTTGCCACTGGCCGGCACCAATACGCCGGGCGAACTCGGCCATCACTTGCAGGTGGCGGGTGACCAGGCGGTAGAACAGCCCCGACAGCGCCACCGCCAGGCCACACAGGAACACGCCCATCCACAGCAGGCTGGCAAGGCCAGTGGCATACAGGCGCCTGTGCACCGCGCCCAGGTCGATGCTCACTTCCAGCTCGCCCAAGTGCCTGGCCGGCCCCGAGGGCGGCTGGTAATCGAGGGGGAAGCGTTCGATGCGCAGCGGCCCCTTGGGCTCGGCGGCGCCGCGCAGCAGCTGGAAATCGTCGCTGACCAGGCGCACCCGGGCGACATCGGAAAAGTCCACCAGGCCGCGCAGTTGTGCGTCCAGCTGTGCCTCGTCCAGGTCCCACAGGCTGCGCTCCAGGCTGGCCAGGTAACCGGCGCGGATCAACGCCATGCGCGCCTCGATATCGCGCATCTCGCGGCGGTATTCGAAGTACAGCTGCACCGAGCTGGCCAGCACGGTGAAGCACAGGCTGAACAGCAGGATGAACAGCAGCAGGCGGCGCAGCAAGCCATCGGTGCGCAGGCGGATCATCGGGAGTCCGCCGGCAGGTTGACCATGTCGCGGTAGGTCACTTCGCTCTGCTCCAGCCAGCGCTCGATCTCGCCGGCCTGGTTCATGCGCTGCAACTGCGCGTCGATTTCGTCCATATGCTGGCTCAAGGGCGATTGCCGTGATATCGCAACGCGCAGGTAGTCCACGCTCAGGGCCGTGGGCAATACGCGGATGTCCTGCGCCCCGGGCAGGTTTTCGATGAACAGCTGGCCGGTGCGCCGCTCCTGGATCACGTAGTCGATGCGCCCACGGATCAGCTTGCCGAAGTTCTGCTGGCTGGACGACACCCGTTCGATGTTCTGGTGGCGGGCGACGAAGCGGTCGAAATCGGCGCCGTAGCTTTCGCCGTACAGCAGGCCACCACGGTAGCTGGCCAGGTCCTCCAGGCGCTGGAACTGCACTGGCCGCAGGCGGTTGTAGAACACCGCCACTTCCTCACGCACTACCGGCACCGTGGAAAAGCGCATGCGTTGGTCACGCTGGTCGCTGTTGTAGGCCAGCACCACGTCCACCCGCCCGGCGGCGGCGTCCATCAGGCAGCGCTTCCAGTTGCCCAGCACCACGGTCTGCACTTCGTAGCCCATGCGCGCGAACAGCTCTCGCACCACGGTGGGGGCCAGGCCACGCACCTGGTGGCCGTCACTCCAGGAAATCGGCGGGTACACCGGGTAGTCGCAATAGCGCACCGGCTGCCTTGCACTGGCTTGCACGGCGAACAATGCCAAGGCCAGCACCCAGGCGCTGCGGGTCATGCCGCCACGCTGGCGGTGAACAGGTAGCCGGTGCCGTGGATGGTGATGATCAGCTGGGGCTCGGCCGGGTCGTCGTGCAGCTTGCGCCGCAGGCGGCCGACCAGCACGTCGATGGAGCGGTCGTTGGGCACCCACTCGCGGTTGCGGATCTGGTCCATCAACTGGTCGCGGCTGAGCGTGTGGCCGCTGTTGCGCAGGAACACGCTGAGCAACTGGAACTCGCCATGGGTCAGCAGGGTTTGCCCGCCACGGGCGTCGATCAGGCGCCGGCGGTCGGTGTCCAGTGCCCAGTCGGCGAACTGCTTCAGCGATTGCGCGCAGGCCGGCGCCGGGTGCACCTCGCGGGCATGGCGCACGCGGCGGATCAGGTTCTTGGCGCGGGATACCAGTTCGCGGGGGTTGAGCGGCTTGATCACGTAGTCGTCGGCGCCGCATTCCAGGCCGACGATACGGTCGATGTCGTCGTTGCGGCCGGTGATGAGGATGATGCCGACCTCCGAACGTACCCGCAGCTCGCGGGTCAGGGTGAGGCCGTCCTTGCCGGGCAGGCGGATGTCCAGCAGCACCAGGTCGACATCCTGGCTGCCGAGCAGGGCTTCGGCCTTTTCCGCGGTGTCGGCGCAGTGCACGTCATAGCCTTCCTGGGACAGATAGGCCTGCAGCAAGTCACGAATAAGCGGATCGTCATCGACGATCAATACCCGAGGCGTCATTGCGTGTCGTCTCTTTTTTTTATTGGTTTGTTCTACACACTCGCGACAGCAGCGTACTCGTTACTGAACAGGCGATCAACAGCCCTCCGGCAGGCTGAAGCGGCGCCGGCCACCGGCCTGCAGGCCATCGACCCAGGCCTCGCAGATCAGCACGCCCTGCTCGGGGGTGAAGGTACCGGGGTTGAGCCCCGACTCCAGCCACAGGCCATCGAGCAAGGCGCTCAGGCTGATGGCCGCGAGGTCGGCATCGAAACCCTGCCAGCCCTCCTCCCCGGCCAGCGTGGCCAGCAGCCCGCTCAGTTCATTGCGGTATTCGCCATAGGAATGGTCATGCACCTGGTTGATCGCATCGGCGGTCTTCACCGCCCCCCAGAACGCCAGCCAGGCGTCGAGCAATTGCGGGTCGAGCAGCTCGGCGCAGAACGAGGCGCGGAAGAACGCCGACAACCGCTCGCGGGCATTGGGCGCGGCCTGAGCCATGGCCTCGCGCAGCAGGCCCATCACCCGGCCGGTGACCGCCATGTAGGCTTCGGCCACCAGCTCATCCTTGCCGGCGTAGTGATGGCTGATCAACCCGACCGAGACCCCGGCCTCGGCCGAAATCTTGCGGATCGACGCGCCCTGGAAGCCATGGCGCTTGAGGCATACCAAGGTCGCCTCGACCAGGTTGGCTTTGCGCAATTCCGGCAGCATGCGGTGGTAGCGGGCTTCCTGGTTCATCGGCGGCTCTCGGGCTAGGGGCTGGACTGAACGACTGTACAACAAGCCGGACTGCGTGATAAACCCTTGGCACCCATGCCCACAACAACAAAAGCGGCTGCCATGAACGACCTGATCACACGTGACCTGGACCAGGGCCTGCTGACCCTGGCCTTCAACCGCCCCGACAAGCTCAACGCCTTGAACACCGCCATGTACCAACAGCTGGGCGACCTGCTGCTGGCGGCAGGTGAAGACCCTGATGTAGAAGCCATCATCATCACCGGTGGGCCGCAGTGCTTTACCGCCGGCAATGACTTGCGCGACTTCCTCGACAACCCGCCTGCCGACCTGGACAGCCCGGTGTTCCGCCTGATGCGGGTGGTGATGGGCCTGGACAAACCGCTGATTGCCGCGGTCAGTGGCGCGGCGATCGGCATCGGTGCCACCTTGCTGTTGCATTGCGACCAGGTGCTGGTCAGCCGTACGACCAAGTTGCGCATCCCTTTCGCGCCGTTGGGCGTGTGCCCGGAGTTTGGTTCCAGCCTGCTGCTGCCGCGTTTGCTTGGCCATGCCCGGGCGGCTCGCCTGCTGCTGGCAAACGAGTTGCTCGACGGTGAACGGATGGTGGCCTGGGGGCTGGCCAATGAACTGCATGAAGACGGTGAACAGTGCCTTGCAGCTGCCCGGCGCCTGGCGCGACAGCTGCAAGGTTACCCGCAGGCGGCGCTGCGCATCAGCAAGCGGCTGCTCAAGGACGGCCAGCGGGCCGAGCTCGAGGCGACAGTGGCGCGGGAGGCCCGGTTGTTCATCGAATGCTTGCGCACTGAAGAAGCGCGAGCGGTGTTGCGAGGGTTGATCAAAGATTGAAACCCAGGGGCCGCGTTGCGGCCCATCGCCGGCAAGCCAGCTCCCACCTCGACTGCATCGACCTCAAGCCTTATGCAGTACCTGTGCGAGCAACTGTCTCGCTCAAATTCTAAAAGTTGGCGCGATTCCCTGTAGGAGCGGCCTTGTGTCGCGAAAGGGCTGCAAAGCAGCCCCAGAAAAACTCAGAAACCCCAGGATTGCTAATAGCCGGTCATCTCCAGATACCCACGCCCACCCGCACTCCCGGTCAAGCGCACCGGCCCCTCCCAGTACGGGAACCGTGTCTCCATCCAGGCCTGCGATTCCACAGCCTCGACCCGCACATCCACGCCATGCTCCGGCACCTGCACCCGCCATCGCGTCGGCACCTGCTTGCCGTTCTTCTGCCGGGCCCAGGCCAGCGCCTGCAGCTGGATCTGCGCCCCCTGCAGCACCACCACTTCACCCTGCGGGCCGACCCAGGTCCCGGCGCGATACGCCTCCCCCTGCACCTCGCGCACCTGAAACAGCATCAGCCTGGCGCCACTGTCCAGGTGCAGGGAAAACCAGTCCCAACCCGTCTGCCCGGCAGCCAGCGGCTGGCTGCTCCATTCCCGGTCCAGCCAGGCCTGGCCGGTGACGGCAATGCACTGGCCGTCACGCTGCACTTCCCCACTCACCCGATAGAACGGCTGACTGTAATAGTACGAAGCCTGCCCCTTGCCGGACTTCTCGCTGTAGCCCTGGTCCCCGTGCAGCACCAAGGGCCGATCGCTGTGCAGTTGCAGGTCATAGCGAAAGCCGTCACCACCGGCGACCATTTGCAGATTTTCGATGCCATTGCTGCCCTGCAACGACCAGTCATTGATCCACGCCCGGAACGGCTGGGCCTGCACGCCAGCCTGGCCGATACTCCCGCGCGCCAAGGTTTCGCCAGACCGATGCCCCCCGGGACCGGTCAGCGCCGCATGCCCCATCCACAGGTTCGGGCTGTTCCAGCCGGCAGTCTCGGGGCCTGGGCGCAGGGCCGAGCGAAACAGCGTCCACTGCGCGCCCCAGTCCCGCCCCTGGAAGTCCTGGAGGTTGGCGGTGACATACCACCATTCGATGCGAAAGCCATCGTGGGCCCCATGGTCACGCGGAAATTCCAGGCGATGGCCGCGCCGTACCTGGCTGAATTCACCCGCCTGCTGCCCGAGCCCGGCATAGCTTTGCTCGGCGGGCTGGTCACAGCCGCCCAGCAACCCACACAGCAACAGCCAGGCGCTACGTTTCATCGGCAAACGGCCTCAACAGTTCGCGCGGCTGGCGACGCGCCAGCTGCCACAAGGGCCACGCGCTGGCCAACAGGCTGGTAAGCATGCCCAGCACCGCCAGGTGCAGCAGTTGCGCAGGGAACACGTAGAGCGGCAAACGCCAGCCGAATGCCTGCACGTTCACCACCGCGACCAGGCACCAGGCCAGCAGGATGCCCAGCGGGATCGCCAGCAGCACGGTAAGGCTGCTCAGCAGCAATGTCTGCCCAAGGCTCAGCCACACCAGGTGCGTGCGCCGCACACCCAGTGCCCACAGCGGCGCCAACTGGCCCAGGCGAGTCTGGCCCAGGGTCAGCAAGTTGATGAACAGCGCCACGCCAGCCACGCCAAGGGTAAGGCTGTTGAGCGCGGCGGTGGCGGCGAAGGTGCGGTTGAACACGTCGGTCGACCAGCGTTTGAGACGCGCCTGCTCGACCACACGGCTGTCGTCCAGGGCGAAGCGCTGTTGCAATGCAGCCTCGAGCGCCGACGACTGATCGCCCACCAGATCGACACTCAACCCGGTCAGGGTTGCCTGTGGCCAGTGCCCGCGCAGCCAGCCGGCATTGACCAGTACGTGCCCTTTGGGGTTGCCGTAATCGGCGTAGATCCCCACAACGGTCAGGGCAGGCGAAGTGTCTGCCGCCAGTCTCAGGCGATCGCCCAGTTGCAGTTTCAGTCGCCTGGCCAGCTGTTCACTGAGCATCACCGCCTGGCCACTGGCCAATTGCTGCCAGGCCTGCTTTTGCTGCGCCAACAATGGCCAGCGTGTGCGATAGACAGGATGATCGACGATGCCCTGGACCTGCACTGGCCAGCCCTGCAGCTGCGTTTCCACACGCCAGCCGGGTAATACCATACCAACTGAAGGTTGCTGCCTGAGCCACTCGGCTATCTGCAAGCCCTGGGCGGTGTCCCTTGGGATGACATACAGGTCGGCGGACAGGCGCAGGTCAAGCCAACCGACAAAGGTCTTGCGAAAGCCCTCGGTCATGCTGCCCACGCCGACACTGGCGGCCAGCGCCAGCAACAGTGCCATCAATGCCAGGCTCAGGGCTGGCAGTTGCTGGCGACTGTCGGCGATGAACCATTGCGACAAAGGCCGCCGGCAATGGCGCGCCAGCCAGACCAGCCCCCGGTCGAGCAAGGCCGGCAGCAGTAACGCCGCCGCCAGCAGCAAGCCTGCCAGCAGGCCGAACGCGCTGGGCAGGCTGTCGCCCAGCACGGCACAGCCCAAGGCCAACAACAGCAACAGGCCGGCCACCAGAGCCTGACGCCGCAACCACGGCCCCTGCGCCAACCGCCACGCCTGAGGTTGCGCCAGCGCCAGCAACGGTAACCGCGCCGCACGCAATACGCTGCCCAAACCCGCCAGCAGTGCCCCCAGTACGCTCACCAGTACACCCATCAGCCACCACCCGGCGGGCAGGCTCAGCGTCCCGGCGACCTGGGCGCCATACAGGCCGCGCAAGCTGGCGGCCACATCGGGCAACAACCACGCGGCTAGCCCGTAACCACTGGCCACGCCAGCCAGACCGCCCAACACCGCGAACAGGCCAAGTTCCAGCACCAAGGCACACAACAGGGTATGCAAGCCGATGCCACAGGCGCGCAGGTTGCGAATCAGGCCGCGCCGCTGCTCCAGTGCCAAGCCGATTGCAGCATGGGCGATGAACAGGCCGACGACGAACGCCAGCAGGCCGAGGGCGGTCAGGTTGAGGTGAAAACTGTCGGTCAGCCGCTGCAGACCGCCATCGTCCTGTTCGGGTTGCAGCTCAAGGAAAGACGCGATATCCGCGGGCAACGGCCCCGGCGCGGCAGCTACCAGCAAGCGCGAAAGCTGCCCGGGGGCGTGCAGCAATGTCTGGGCGTGGCCGATATCGACCACGATCACCCCCGGTGCCAGCGCTGGCTGCAAAACCAACGGCGGCAGCTGCTGCCCTTCGCTGTCGCGTGGCGACGCCCCCGGGGCTGCATTCAGCTGACGCAAAGTGTCTGGCCCAACCCAGGCTTGCCCGGGCATGCCAATGAAGGCCCGCAGATCGAACGTTCGAGGCTGTACACCGGCGATGCTGCTGGTCGGCGGCAAGCTCAATGGCTCGATGCCGATCAACCGCACGCTGCGCGCCGGCTCACCGGGCAAGCGCAAGCGCCCTTCCAGTACCGGCGTCACCGCCCAGCCCAACCTGCGCAATTGCACGTAAAGCGTCTGATCGAAGCGCTCGCCATGGCGCGGTACCAGTTGCGCCTGCAGCGGCCCGGCCAGCACCGCGCTGGCCCGGGCATAGTCGCTACGTGCCTGGCTGTTCAGCGCCTGCACACCGGTCCACAGCGCCGTGGCCAGCCACAGGCCGGTGAAGATGCTGAAAAACTGCACGCGATGTCGCCGCCAGTGGCTTAGCAGCGCCAACAAAGCCAGCGCCAGGAGTTTCATCAGCCCTGCTCAGGCCGCACGCGGCCGGCCTGCAGGTAACAACGCTGCTGCAGGCGCGCCGCTAGCCGGGGGCTGTGGGTCACCATCAACACACCACTGCCAGCCTCGGTGACCAGCTGCAGCAGCAGGCTCAACACCTCGTCGCTGCTGGCTTCGTCGAGGCTGCCGGTGGGTTCGTCGGCCAGCAACCAAGCCGGGCGACCGGCCAGGGCGCGGCCAATGGCGACCCGCTGTTGCTGGCCGCCAGACAGTTGCTCCGGGTAACGCGCCAGCAAATCCGCCAAACCCAGGCGCTGCGACAGATAGGCCAGCCAAAGGGGATCATGCCGACCGGCCAACCGGGCCTGGAACGCAAGGTTTGCCCCCACGTCCAGGCTGCTGATCAGGTTGTACTGCTGGAACACCAGGCCAATGCCCTCCCGCCGCCACAGCGCCAGCGACGCCTCGGAACGGCTGTCGAGCGGGGCGTCGTCGATCAGGATGCGGCCACTGTCGGCTCGGTCCAGGCCGGCCACCAGGTGCAGCAACGTGCTCTTGCCGCTGCCCGACTCGCCCATCAGCGCCAGGCTGCTGCCGCGTGCCAGGCGCAGGTCGACGCCCTGCAGCACCGGAAGCGGGCCTTGGGGGGTGGGGAATGATTTGTGGAGGTTTTCGATGACCAGCATCGACGGGCCTTGGTGGGTTCAAGTGTCTTCTTAGGAATAGCAGGTTCATGGCGACATGGGCGTGCTCATGGACTCAACTTGCATCGTTCCATCAACAAGTTCCATCACCACTCCGCCGCCATGAACAAATCTTCATTTTGCTGGCAAGCGCCCTGATCACGGGGCACACAGCCAATACCAGCCTACCGCCAGCCGGCACTTGCCTTGAGGGTGCGGTACGGGTTGCGTAGCATCCGCGGCCCGATCGCGCGCGTACAACCACCGCGCCACCTGTAGGAGCAGCCTTGTGCTGCGAATGGGCCGTCGTGGCCTGCTGAACTACTACGGTGCTACCGTCCTCTTCGCAGCACAAGGCTGCTCCTACAGGCACTGCTACCCGTCAGGACAGAGTCACCGATGCCACAACCCATCCCCCTCAAGGACCACGAAAAGGAAAAGCACCTGGTCAACCGCCGGCTTCTGGCCTGCGCCGCCCTGGTCTTCAGCCTGGTCGCCGTCCTGGTGGGCCGGCTCTATGTGCTGCAGGTGCTGCAACACGACCAGCAGACCGCCGTATCGGAAAACAACCGCGTGCACGTGCTGCCCATCGCCCCCGAGCGCGGGCTGATCTACGACCGCAACGGCGTGGTGCTGGCCGACAACAAGCCCAGCTTCGACCTGACCATGACCCGCGAGCGGGCCGGCGGCGACACCGCCAAGGTGCTCGATACCCTGGCCCAAGTGCTGAGCCTGACCGAGGACGACCGCAAGCAGTTCGACAAGGACCTGCGCCGTGGCCGCAAGCCGTTCGAGCCAGTGACCCTGATGGTCGGCCTAAGCGAGGAGCAGATCGCCCTGGTGGCGGTGAACCAGTTCCGCCTGCCAGGCCTGGAGGTGGAACCACAGTTCATCCGCGAGTACCCGCTGGCCGAGCATTTCGCCCACTCGGTGGGCTATGTGGGGCGCATCAACGAGAAAGAGGCCAAGACCCTCGACAGCACCGAATACCGGGGCACCCAGTCGATCGGCAAGACCGGCATCGAGCACTTCTACGAAAGCCAGCTGCATGGCCACGTGGGCTACGAGGAGGTCGAGACCAACGCCCAGGGCCGGGTGATGCGTGTGCTCAACCACAAGGCCCCGACCCCGGGCCAGGACATCGTCCTGACCCTGGACGCCCACCTGCAACTGGCCGCGGAAAAGGCCCTGGGCGACCGCCGCGGCTCGGTGGTTGTGCTCGACCCGGCCAATGGCGACGTGCTGGCGATGGTCAGCAACCCCAGCTTCGACCCCAACCTGTTCGTCAAGGGCATCAGCTTCAAACAGTACGCCGCCCTGCGCGATTCCATCGACCGCCCGCTGTTCAACCGCGTGCTGCGCGGCTTGTATGCCCCCGGTTCGACGGTGAAGCCGGAAGTGGCCATCGCCGGCCTCGACAGCGGCGTGATCACCCCGGGCAGCCGGGTGTTCGACCCCGGCTACTACGAGCTGCCAAACTACGACCACAAGTACCGCAACTGGAACCGCAGCGGCGATGGCTGGGTGGATATGTACACCGCCATCATGCGGTCCAACGACACCTACTTCTACGACCTGGCGCACAAGCTGGGCATCGACCGCCTGCACGACTACATGGCCGAGTTCGGCCTGGGCCAGAAGGTGTCGCTGGACATGTTCGAGGAAGCGTCCGGGCTGATGCCGTCGGCCGAGTGGAAGCGCGCCACCCGGCGCCAGGCCTGGTTCCCGGGCGAGACGCTGATCCTGGGCATCGGCCAGGGCTACATGCAGGTCACCCCGCTGCAGCTGGCCCAGGCCACCAGCCTGCTGGCGAGCAAGGGCGTGTGGCACCGCCCGCACCTGGCCATGACCGTGGGTGGCGATGCGCCGGTAGACCCCAACCCGATGCCCAATATCGTGCTGCACGACAGGCACGCCTGGGACCAGGTCAGCCAGGGCATGCAGATGGTCATGCACGACCCGCGCGGCATCGCCCGCGCTGCCGCGGCCGGTGCGCAATACCGGATTGCCGGCAAGAGCGGCACCGCGCAGGTGGTGGCGATCAAGCAGGGCGAACGCTACAACCGCAACAAGACCCTGGAGCGGCACCGCGACAACGCCCTGTTCGTAGGCTTTGCCCCGGCTGATCACCCGAGTGTGGTGGTGGCGGTGATGATCGAGAACGGCGAAGCTGGCGGGCGGGTGGCAGGGCCGGTGGTGCGGGAGGTGATGGATGCCTATCTGCTGGATGAGCAGGGGCATCTGAAGCCGGAGTATGCGGGTGGGGTAGCGCCTCGCAGCGTGCCGCATGCGTGAGAATCGCTGGAAGCCGCTCTATGGCCTGTTCGGGCCTCTTCGCGGGCACGCCCGCTCCCACAGGTGCTGCGCCAACCTTGAAAGCGGCGCGATACCTGTGGGAGCGGGCGTGCCCGCGAAGAGGCCGACACAGACACCCAAATTGCTAGCTCCGATCGCCTCCGCGATCATCCCCAACGTCATGGTCAGCCCCATCGTCGGCGCCATGCCCTACACCGTGGGTCTCGCCCACATCGTGATTCGCCTCATGATTGGCCTCGTGGTTGGCCTCGTGGTCGGCACCATCATCAGCACCATTGCGCCCGCGGCCATCATGCCCACCACCATCGCCACTGTGCCCGCTGCCACTGCCGCCGTGGCCACCACCCGAGCCACCACCGCCGCTACCGCCACCTCCACCGCCATGGCCACCGCCGCCGCCACTACCACCGCCGCCACCTCCGCCACCATGGCCACCGCCACCGCCACTACCACCACCTCCGCCACCATGGCCACCGCCACCGCCACCGCCACCATCCTTCGCATACGCGCTGGAGGTACCGTCAATGGAATCTGGCACCAACACGGCCGAAGCCGACAACACTGTACCGATCGCCAAAGCCAACAAGCATTTCCTGAGCATCATGATGCCTCCGCTTGGAGTAGCACCGGGTTGCACGACGCACCCTGTGATTTCCGGCCCCCCATGGGGCGACTTGCTAACCAGCGCGGCCTTCCATCTGCAGCGGTTGAACGAGATCCTTCAGGGCCTGCCGGCCAAATATTTCGGGATGTTTCTTGATTTCTGAGCGTAGCCACGCCGCTGCGCTTGTCACCGACCGGCCATCAGAATGGCTGGCTCGCCAAAGGCCCACTGCACCATGGCCTGGCGAGCCGGATTGCTCAGGATGCCGCGCGGGGCATCAGTTCATACGGGTGCTTCCACCCTGGCAACGCCTGGATTCGCGCTTTCCATGCCTCGATGTGGGTGAACTGCGCCAACGCAATGCCAGTGTCCTCCGGCATGAACACATACCCGGCCAGCGACAGGTCAGCGATCGTCAGCCGGCCACCGACCATGAACGGTGTCTTCGCCAGGTGCGCGTCGACGATACGGTAGGCCGCCATGGCACGTTCACGCAGGAACCGGGTCACATCCGTTTCACCGGTTTTCTTCAGGCAGAAAAGAAAACGCAGCGCCGCGTAGTAGCTGGTGAACTTATGGTTATCGAACAGCATCCAGCGCCAGATCTCGCGCTTTTCGTCTTCGTCGCGGGGGCCGAACTGCCCGGTTTTCTCCGCGAGGTAGTCGAGGATCAGCGCAGACTGGGTAAAGGATTTGCCGGCGTGTTCCAGCACCGGCACCTCGCCCTGTTCGTTCACGTCGTCGCGCCAGGCTTGTTCGCGAGTCTGGCCATTGAAGAAATCGACGAACACCGGCTGCCAGTCCTGGCCTGTGAGTTCAAGCATCAGGGCGGCCTTGTAGGCGTTACCGGATTCGGCGAAGCAATGCAGCTTGTAGTCGGGCATGGGGAGAACCTTCATCCATTGAAATGATTGGGCCAGCAGCCCGAGCAGATCACGCCTGGCTGGACAGGGTCAATGCCTGTTTCCGATACGAAGGGAACTACCACCCCACCTGCGCTTTCTTAATCACTGAGTGGTTCAATTACTTGGGCTTCACGCTACTGGAGAACACACCATGCGCCACCTACTCCTCGCCCCTGCGCTGCTGCTCCTGCTGCCTGCCGGTGCTGCCCTGGCTGACGTCGACGCAGGCGACGTCGCAACCTCGGCCGGTGTTTCCGCTTCGCTTTACTCGACCTTCAAGGACGACAAACGGATCATCCCGGCGCGTGACGAGCTTTCGGCCTACGTCGCCAGCGGTGGTGCAATCCGTGGCGCCTATGTGGAGTCGGCGCTGGAACAGGCCCGCAAGGACAACCCAGGCCTGCAGGCCAATGATGAAGAGCTGGCCCGGGCCCTCCTCTCGCAGGATGACCGCATAGCCGATCATTGATTGATTGAGCTAATCCTGCACAGGCCTCTTCGCGGGTAAACCCGCTCCCACAGGCACCGCACCGACTTCAAACCCAGCGCAGCCTCCTGTAGGAGCGGGTTTACCCGCGAAAGGGCCGGCACAGGTAACACCTCAACCCCAGCCATCCATGCGCATGGTAGCCCTTACCAGCCGCTGCTCTTCCTGCTCGATCTCCCGCAAACTGTCGCGGATCCCGTTGATATGCTCGCGCGCCGCGCGCTGCGCCTGCTCGGGCAACTGCTCCATCACCGCGTGATACAACCGCGCATGCTGGCGGTCGATCTGGCGCTTCTGCGCCGGCCGGCAATACAAGTTGTTGACCGAGGCGAACACCGTGCTCAAGGTCAGGTCACTGAGCGATTGCAAGGTATGCACCAGCACCGGGTTGTGCGAAGCCTCGCTGATCGCCCTGTGAAAGGCATGGTCGCGGCGGGCATGTTCACGGGCATCCATCGCTTCTGGGGCTTCGTGCGCAGCCAGCATTTCTTCATAACGCCGGCGGATCAACAAACGGTCGACCTCGGTGGCCCGCAGTGCCGCCAGGCGCGCCGACTCGGCTTCCAGCAACGCCCGCACTTCCAGCAGGTCGAACAGCGTGCGCGGCTGCGAGCCGAACAGGTGCATCAACGGCGTGGCACCCGCATGGCCCGTCAGGTCGGCGACGAACGAGCCGCGCCCCTGCTCGGTGTCGATGATGCCGCGCCCGCGCAGGATGCGCAGGCCCTCACGCAGCGCCGAGCGCGAGCAGCCCAGCTTGTCCACCAGGCGCCGCTCCGACGGCAGGGCCTGGCCCACCTTGAGCACGCCTTCGACGATCAGCCGCTCGACCCGTTCGGCCACCTGGTCGGCGACCTTGGCCTTGCCTTCAGTACCCACTGCGTACCCTCCTGCTGGTAGGACCACTTCGACCACCTGCTTCAATCTAGCCGGGCAAAGCCGTCAATAACCAGTACCCGTCGCAAAAACTGGTAGGACCAGTTCACCCCGTGCTCGACCGCGGCGGCTGCCACGCGCAGGCTGCAAGGGTGAGCGCTTTGCCAACAACAACAAAAACCGTTGCCGAGTGAGCCGATGAATATCCTGTATGACGAACGCGTCGATGGCGCGCTGCCCGACGTGGATCGGGCGGCGCTGCTGCAAGCGCTGCGCGCTGCCCTGCCGGACCTCGAGATCCTGCACCGCGAGGAAGACCTCAAGCCCTATGAATGCGACGGCCTCTCAGCCTACCGCACGGTGCCGCTGCTGGTGGTGCTGCCCGAGCGCCTGGAGCAGGTGCAGGCGCTGCTCAGGCTTTGCCACCAGCGTGGCATGCCGGTGGTGGCACGCGGCGCCGGTACCGGCCTGTCGGGCGGCGCCCTGCCACTGGCCAAAGGCATCCTGCTGGTGATGGCGCGGTTCAACCGCATTCTCGAAGTCAACCCGCAGGGCCGCTTCGCCCGTGTGCAGCCCGGCGTGCGCAACCTGGCCATCTCCCAGGCGGCCGCGCCCTACGGCCTGTACTATGCGCCGGACCCGTCCTCGCAGATAGCCTGCTCCATCGGCGGCAATGTCGCGGAGAATGCCGGTGGCGTGCACTGCCTGAAGTACGGCCTGACCGTGCACAACCTGCTCAAGGTGGAAATCCTCACGGTCGAGGGCGAACGCCTGACCCTTGGCAGCGATGCCCTGGACAGCCCCGGTTTCGACCTGCTGGCACTGTTCACCGGCTCCGAAGGCATGCTCGGCATCGTCACCGAAGTCACCGTCAAGCTGCTGCCCAAGCCCCAGGTGGCACGGGTGCTGCTGGCCAGCTTCGACAGCGTCGAGGACGCCGGCCGGGCAGTGGCCGAGATCATCGCTGCCGGGATCATCCCCGGCGGCCTGGAGATGATGGACAACCTGGCGATCCGCGCTGCCGAGGACTTCATCCACGCCGGCTACCCGGTTGACGCTGCGGCCATCCTGCTGTGCGAACTGGATGGCGTCGAAGCCGATGTGCACGATGACTGCGAACGGGTCGCCGCCGTGCTGGCCCAGGCCGGTGCGCGTGATGTGCGGCTGGCCTGCGACGAGGCCGAGCGCGTGCGCTTCTGGGCCGGGCGCAAGAACGCCTTCCCGGCGGTGGGGCGCATCTCCCCGGACTACTACTGCATGGACGGCACCATCCCGCGCCGCGAACTGCCACGGGTGCTCAAGGGCATCAGCGACCTGTCCGCCGAATACGGCCTGCGCGTGGCCAACGTGTTCCATGCCGGCGACGGCAACATGCACCCGCTGATCCTGTTCGATGCCAACCTGCCAGGCGAGCTGGAACGTGCCGAAGCCATCGGCGGCAAGATCCTCGAGCTGTGCGTGGCCGTAGGCGGCAGCATCACCGGCGAACACGGCGTGGGGCGCGAGAAGATCAACCAGATGTGCGCACAGTTCAACAGCGACGAAATCACCCTGTTCCATGCGATCAAGGCCGCCTTCGACCCGCAAGGCCTGCTCAACCCCGGCAAGAACATCCCCACCCTGCACCGCTGCGCCGAATTTGGCGCCATGCACGTGCACCATGGGCAACTGCCCTTTCCCGAACTGGAGCGTTTCTGATGAGCATGGACCGCGACATCAGCCAGGCCCTGCTGGAGCAGGTCAACCAGGCGCTGAACCAGGCCACGCCGCTGCGTATCCAGGGTGGCAACAGCAAGGCCATGCTCGGCTGCCCGGTGGCCGGCGAGGTACTCGACACCCGCAGCCACCGCGGCATCGTCAGCTACGACCCGACCGAGCTGGTGCTGACTGCCCGCGCCGGCACGCCGCTGCGCGAGATCGAGGCAGCGCTGCACGAGGCTGGCCAGATGCTGCCCTGCGAACCACCGCACCTGGGCCCCGACGCCACCCTGGGTGGCATGGTCGCGGCCGGGCTGTCCGGCCCAAGGCGGCCGTGGGCCGGGTCGGTGCGCGACTATGTGCTGGGCACGCGGGTGATCACCGGCCACGGCAAGCTGTTGCGCTTTGGTGGCGAAGTGATGAAGAACGTTGCCGGCTACGACGTGTCGCGGCTGATGGCGGGCAGCTTCGGCTGCCTCGGGCTGCTGACCGAGGTGTCGCTGAAAGTGCTGCCCCGCCCGCGCCAGTGCCTCAGCCTGCGCCTGCCGATGGGCCGCCACCAGGCGCTGGCGGAGCTGGCCGAATGGGGCCAGCAGCCGCTGCCGATCAGTGCGGCCTGCCATGACAGTGACGCGCTGTACCTGCGCCTTGAAGGCGGCGAAGGCTCGGTGCAGTCGGCACGCCAGCGTCTGGGCGGCGAGGCACTGGACAGCAGCTTCTGGAGCGACCTGCGCGAGCAGCGCCTGGCGTTCTTTGCCGGCCCCGCGCCGCTGTGGCGCTTGTCCGTGCCCAACACCACCGGCGAGCTGGATTTGCCCGGCCAGCAGCTGATCGACTGGGGTGGCGCGCAGCGCTGGCTCAAGTCCACGGCACCGGCGCAACACATCCGCGAGCAGGTCGCCAAGGTTGGTGGCCACGCCACCTGCCATGCCCCTGGCGCTGCCAGCAGCCCACCGCTGCCTGCCGCGCTGATGCGCTACCACCGAGCGCTCAAGCAGCAACTCGACCCCCAGGGTGTGTTCAACCCTGGCCGCCTGTACCCGGACCTGTGAGGCCAGACCATGCAAACCAACCTGAGCGAAACCGCCCGGCACCTGGCCCGCGCCGACGAGGCCGAAAGCATCCTGCGCTCCTGCGTGCACTGTGGCTTCTGTACCGCCACGTGCCCCACCTACCAGCTGCTGGGCGATGAACTGGACGGCCCACGCGGGCGCATCTACCTGATCAAGCAGATGCTCGAAGGCGCGCCGATCACCGCCAGCACCCAGTTGCACCTGGATCGCTGCCTGACCTGCCGCAACTGTGAAACCACCTGCCCTTCCGGGGTGAAGTACCACGACCTGCTGGACATTGGCCGCGCCGTGGTCGAACAGCAGGTGCCACGCCCGCTCGGCCAGCGCCTGCTGCGCCAGGGCCTGCGTGCAGTGGTGCCACGCCCGGCGCTGTTCAAGGCCCTGACCCGCAGTGGCCAGGCCCTGCGCCCGCTGCTGCCGGCCACGCTCAAGCGCAAGCTGCCGGCGCGGGTCACCGCCCCCGGCCAACGCCCCGCACCGCGCCATGCGCGGCGGGTGCTGATGCTGGAAGGCTGTGTGCAACCGGCCCTGTCGCCCAACACCAACGCAGCCGCCGCACGCCTGCTGGACCGCCTGGGCATCAGCGTGGTGCCAATCCAGCAGGCGGGCTGCTGTGGCGCGGTGGACTACCACCTCAATGCCCAGGAACAAGGCCTGCAACGGGCGCGGCGCAATATCGATGCCTGGTGGCCTGCCATCGAAGCCGGCGCCGAGGCCATCGTGCAAACCGCCAGCGGCTGCGGCGCGTTCGTGCGCGATTACGGCCACCTGCTGGAAAAGGACCCGCGCTACGCCGCCAAGGCCGCACGGGTCAGCGCTCTGTCCCGCGACCTGGTGGAGGTGCTGCGCGACGAGCCGGTCGAGCAACTGGGCGTGTGCGTCGAACAGCGCCTGGCCTTCCATTGCCCATGCACCCTGCAGCACGCGCTGAAGCTGGGGGGTGCGGTGGAGGCATTGCTGACACGCCTTGGCTTCACCTTGACCCCGGTACCGGACGGCCACCTGTGCTGCGGCTCGGCCGGCACCTATTCGCTGACCCAACCCGAGCTGTCGCTACAACTGCGCGACAACCGCCTCAACGCCCTGGAAAGCGGCAAACCGCAAGTCATCGCCACCGCCAACATCGGCTGCCAGGCCCACCTCGACGGGGCCGGGCGCACACCGGTGCGGCACTGGATCGAAATCGTCGAAGCAGCCTTGAACCCGGAGAACCACCATGCATAGCAAGTCCGTTATCGGCCAGGCCGAAGTCGCCAAAGTGCTGACCGCCGCCCGCCAGGAAGCCCAGGCACAACAATGGAACGTGACCATTGCCGTGGTCGACGACGGCGGCCACCCGCTGGCCCTGGAGCGCCTGGACGGCTGCGCGCCGGCCAGCGCCTACATCGCGATGGAAAAGGCCCGCACTGCCGCACTGGGGCGCAAGGAGACGCGAGATTACGAGGAAATGGTCAATGGTGGCCGTACTGCTTTCGTTACCGCGCCGCTGCTGACCAGCCTGGAAGGTGGCGTACCGCTGCGGGTGGATGGCCAGGTGGTGGGGGCGATTGGCGTGTCCGGGGTCAAGGCCGAGCAGGATGCCCAGGTGGCCAAGGCCGGGGCGGCTGCCCTCTGAATCCTGTGCCGGCCTCTTCGCGGGCTTGCCCGCTCCCACAGGGCTTTCACAAGGCCTGAGACGGGTGCAGCACCTGTAGGAGCGGGTTTACCCGCGAAGAGGCCGGCAAAAGCAACATTTATCCAGAAGCCTGAACTTCGAGCGAACAGACAATGCCAAACCATCCACTCCAGATCGCCCCCACCCTGCAGCGCTTCATCGAAGATGAGGTCCTCCCCGGCACCGGCATCGAAGCCCGCACCTTCTGGCAAGGCTTCAGCACCCTGATCCACGACCTCGCACCACAAAACCGCGCCCTGCTCGCCGAACGCGAGCACCTGCAGACAGAACTCGACAACTGGCACCGCCAGCACCCCGGCCCGATCCGTGACATGGCCGCCTACCAGCATTTCCTGCAAGGCATCGGCTACCTTGTAGAGCCCCCGGCAAGCGTGCAGGTCAGCACCCGCAACGTCGACCGCGAGATCGCCGTGCAGGCCGGCCCGCAACTGGTAGTGCCACTGAGCAACGCCCGCTACGCCCTCAACGCCGCCAACGCCCGCTGGGGCTCGCTGTACGATGCCCTGTACGGCACCGATGCCATCGCCGAAACCGAGGGCACCGAACGTGGCCAGGGCTACAACCCGCAACGCGGCGCCAAGGTGATCGCCTATGGCCGGCAGTTCCTCGACACCGCGGCCCCCCTCGACGGTGCGTCGCACAACGACGCCAAGGCCTACGCGATCAGCCAGGGCACGCTGCAGGTAACCCTGGCCGATGGCCGCCAGGTCGGCCTCAGGCACCCCGCGCAACTGCGTGGTTACCAAGGTGAGCCGAACACGCCAACAGCGATCCTGTTGCAGCATCACCAGCTGCATTTCGAAATCCAGGTCGACCCGGCCAACGCCATCGGCCGGCAGGACCCGGCCGGGGTCAAGGACATCCTGCTGGAGGCCGCGCTCACCACCATCATCGACTGCGAAGACTCGGTAGCCGCCGTGGATGCCGACGACAAGGTCAACGTCTACCGCAACTGGCTCGGCCTGATGAAGGGCGACCTCAGCGAACAGGTCAGCAAGGGCGGCAAGACCTTCGAACGCACCCTGGCCGAAGACCGCCACTACCACGGCGCAGACGACCAGCCACTGACCCTGCCAGGCCGCTCGCTGCTGTTCATCCGCAACGTCGGCCATCTGATGACCAACCCGGCCATCCACGACCGCGATGGCCGGGAAATCCCGGAAGGCATACTCGATGCTGTGGTCACCAGCCTGATCGGCCTGCATGACCTCAAGCGCCGTGGCAATTCCCGCGAGGGCAGCCTGTACATCGTCAAGCCGAAGATGCACGGGCCGGCCGAGGTGGCCTTTGCCGACCAGCTGTTCGGCCGCGTCGAAGCCCTGTTGGGCCTGCCCGCACACACGCTGAAGATGGGCATCATGGACGAGGAGCGGCGTACCAGCGTCAACCTCAAGGCCTGCATCGCCAGCGCCGCGTCACGGGTGGTGTTCATCAACACCGGCTTCCTCGACCGCACCGGTGACGAGATGCACACGGCCATGGAAGCCGGCGCCATGCTGCGCAAGGGCGACATGAAAGGCAGTGCCTGGATCCAGGCCTACGAGCGCAGCAACGTACTGGTGGGGCTGGCCTGTGGCCTGCGCGGCAAGGCGCAAATCGGCAAGGGCATGTGGGCCATGCCCGACCTGATGGCGGCCATGCTGGAACAGAAAGTCGCCCAGCCCAGGGCCGGCGCCAACACGGCCTGGGTGCCCTCGCCCACAGCCGCGACACTGCATGCGCTGCACTACCACCAGGTGGATGTGGCGGCCGTGCAGCAAACGCTGGAACAGGTTGACCTGAATGCCCAGCGCGCCGAGTTGCTGCATGACTTGCTCAGTGTCCCGGTCAGCCCCGAGCGGCTCTGGAGCGCAGCCGAAATCCAGGCCGAGCTGGACAACAACTGCCAGGGTATCCTCGGTTACGTGGTGCGCTGGGTCGAGCAAGGGGTGGGCTGTTCCAAGGTGCCGGATATCCATGATGTGGGCTTGATGGAAGACCGCGCGACCCTGCGGATTTCCGCGCAGCACATTGCCAACTGGCTGCACCACGGGGTGGTCGATGCCGAGCAGGTCGAGGCGACCTTGCAACGCATGGCCGGCGTGGTCGACCAGCAGAATGCCGGGGACCCGGCGTACCGGCCGATGGCCGCCGGTTTCGAGGCATCGCATGCCTTCCGCGCTGCGAGGGAGCTGGTGTTCAAGGGGCGGCAGCAGCCCAGTGGCTATACCGAACCGTTACTGCATGGCTGGCGCTTGCGTTTCAAGCAGGAGGTTGGGCGCTGATGCTGACAGGGGCCGCTATGCGGCCCCACTGCATGAAAACAAGTGGTATTTCGGCACTTTCAGAAGTTTCCTATTCGGCGCTCGGAAGCGTCCTACTTGTTGCCTCTGCCCTCTGAAAACATGATCGGCACTGGATGACGCAAGGTAGCGATCCAGAGGAGGTTCCGCATGCACCTGTACGCCCGCCCCACTGCCGAATTGCGCAGCACCCTGCGCGAACTGCTGGCCCATGACATGAACAACCCCGATGACGACCCGCACCTGTCGGGGGTGATGTTCTTCTGCGCTACCGATGAACGCTCCCGCCAACTGATCGAGCGTATCGAGTTGCTGGCCAGCGAGTTGTTCTTCGACCCGAACGGGCGGGCCATCTCCGAGCATATGAAAGCGGCGGCGGTGGAAGGCGTTCGCATCAAGCGCAACCGCAAGGCGCCGGCGGACGAGACGGTGATACGTATCGCGCTGGCAGACAAGGGCTACATCACGGTGAGTACGGCACGCTTCTGATTACCTACCGCTTGCCTGGGGGCCGCATTGCGGCCCATCGCCGGCAAGCCAGCTCCCACCTCGACTGCACCGACCTCAAGCATTGTGCAGTTCCTGTGGGAGATTGCCCAGCCCTTTGGGCTGCGCTTTCGCGCAGAGAACAAATATCGCTCGTTTGACGCGGCCTGTGTAGGAGCAGCCTTGTGCTGCGAAGAGGCCGGTACAGCCAATAGACAGGCTTTGTCAGCCCCGGCCTCTTCGCAGCACAAGGCTGCTCCTACAGAACCTCGCCGAACCAATGAGTCATGTGTTGTTCTATGAGAGCTGGCTTGCCGGCGATGGGCCGCAAAGCGGCCCCATGCCCTTCCCCGACCAATCCGCTATCCTGAGCACTTCCCCGCTCCGGACCGCTCCATGGAACTGCACATTCGCCTGGAAGGCCGCAAAGGCCTGGCCGACCAGCTTTACCAGCAATTGCGTGCCGGCATCGACAGCGGCCACCTGGCCGCCGGCACCCAACTGCCGCCAAGCCGCCTGCTGGCAGAGCAGCTGGGCGTGTCGCGCAAGACCGTGGCCGAGGCCTATTCCCGGCTGACCTATGACAACCTGCTGAGCGGCGTGGTCGGCCGGGGCACCTTCGTCACCCCGCGCCAGCCGCTGCGCAGCAGCGAATCGCCCGCCACTCCCCTGGCTGGTGCCGCGTCGCTCGAGCGCTGGCAGCAGCGCGCCACCGTGCTGAGCCGACGCCAGCTGGAGGCTCCGTCGCGTTACGACTTCATCGGCGGGGCCTCGAGCAAGGCGCAGTTTCCGTTCGACCAGTGGCGCAGTTGCCTGAACTATGCCCTGCGCCGCAGCCAGCGCCATCCCGAGCGGCAGTTCCCTGCCCAGGGCCTGCCGGAGCTGCGCGAGGCCATTGCCCATCATGTCGCCTATGCCCGCGGCGTGCACTGCAGCGCCGCTGACCTGCTGGTGTGCAACGGCGCCCAGCAGGCACTGGACCTGATCGCACGGGTGCTGGTCGAGCCGGGTTGCCAGGTAGCCATGGAAGACCCGGGCTACCCGCCAGCGCGGCAACTGTTCCTGGCCCTGGGTGCGCGCCTGCAATCGGTACCGGTGGACAATGAAGGCCTGTGCGTGGAGCAGATCGCCGACGGCACCCGGCTGATCTATGTGACGCCCTCGCACCAGTTCCCGCTGGGCATGCCGATGAGCGAGCCACGCCGGCACGCCCTGCTGGCACGGGCCGCCGAGCTGGGTGCGTTGATCATCGAAGACGACTACGACTGCGAGTTCCGCTACCACGGCCCAGCCGCCGACGCTCTGCAGCGCCTCGACCGCCATGGCCTGGTGGCCTATGTGGGGACCTTTTCCAAGACCTTGCTGCCCGAGTTGCGCCTGGGCTACGCCGTGCTGCCGCCCGACGTGCTGAAGGCGGCCTGCGTGGCCAAGCACCTCAGCGACTGGCACAGCCCGACCCTGTTGCAGTGGGCACTGGCGCGCTTTCTCGGCGAAGGCCACCTGAACAAGCACATCCGCCGTTGCCACGAGGTCTACAGCGCCCGTCGCGAACGCATCCTCGCGCGGCTGGGCGGCGACTTGGCACCGTGGTTCAGCGCCATCCCCGCCAGCGCCGGGTTCCACCTCAGCGCCCTGGCCAAACCTGGGGTCGATGTCGAGCTGCTGGCCAACCTCGCACGCAAGGTGGAGGTCGGCCTGTATTCGCTCGCGCCGTTCTTCAGCGAAGCGCCAGTGCGCCCGGGGCTGTTGCTGGGCTTCGGCGCCATCGAGCTGCTGGACATCGACCCGGCGCTGGACCGGGTGCGCGACACCCTGCAGCGCCTCAGTTGACCGGCGCGGCCTTGCCCGCCACTACCGGGCGGGCAATCGCCGCGGCATAACCGCGAGGGTTGAACCACGTGGTAACCAGCAGCATCGCCACCACGGTCACGGTCAGCAGCGTCCACGAGGCCTGGAAATCACCGCTCATGTCGCGCAACCAGCCGGTGACGTAAGGCACGATGCCGGTGATGATGAAGCCGATGCCCTGCACGAACGCCGCCAGGCTGCCAGCCTCGGCAGGCGTCTTCAGGTGCTCCAGGGTCAGCGTCAGGCTCTGGCTGAAGCAGGCGCCCAGGCCGAAACCGATCATCGCCACCCACAGCCCCGAGGCCAGCGTGGGTGCCAGCAGCAGGCCGAGAAAACCCACCAGCTGGATCGCCAAGGCCAGCCACAGGCCCGGGCGTCGGTCTGCCCAGCGCCGCAGCAACAGCGGCAAGCCCAATGCACCGGCCACCTGAAAGATGGTCATCAGGCCAACCAGGTCGGCACCGCCCTGGGCGCTGCCACCATGCTCGATGTGATAGGCCGGCAACCAGGCCACCATGCTGGTGTAGCCACCGTTGATCAAGCCAAAGTACAGCGCCAGCAACCAGGCCCGACGCGTACCGAACCAATGACCGCCGGCGGCACCGGCCAGTTTCGGCGCCTCCTGGCGCGGCCGCAGCACGGCCCAGGCCAGCACCGCCAGCACAGCCGGGATCGCCCACACGCCCAGGCCGACCTGCCAATGGCCGAAGTAGCCACTGATGTGCGGCCCAAGCACGGCGGCCAGGCCGCCGCCGCTCATCAGCGCTGCCGAATACAGGCCCATCGCCCCCGCCAGGCGGCCGGGAAACCAGCGGTTGACCAGCCCCGG
Organism: Pseudomonas sp. s4; assembly: GCF_046764235.1. Lineage (NCBI taxonomy): Bacteria > Pseudomonadati > Pseudomonadota > Gammaproteobacteria > Pseudomonadales > Pseudomonadaceae > Pseudomonas > Pseudomonas sp. s4. The sequence continues at coordinate 3,744,262 of NZ_CP177209.1, forward strand.
CATCATGCCCTGCACTACCGCCACCCCCAGGCCGGCGACCACCGCACTGGCAATCAGCGCCCAGGCGCTGCCCAGTTGCAGGCGCCACAGGCAGGCCAGGGCGATGGCAGACAGGCCAGCGAGCATGCCGCCATGTTCGCTGATCCAGCGCCGCAACCAGGGTTGCAGCAAGGGCACCAGGCCCATGCACAGCACCGGCAACGCCGTCAGCAAGGCCGCCTGCTGGTAACCCAGGCCAGTACTTGCGCGCATGGGTTCGAGCAACGGGCCGATGCTGGTCAGGATCGGCCGCAGGTTCAGTGCCAGCAGGATGACCAGCAGCAGGTTCAATGCCGCTCTCATTGTGCGTTGGCCTGTTTCCACTCAAGGTAAAGACCGGCTTCGCCGCTGGGCTTCAGGGCGCGCAGCGGCAGGCTCTGTTGCTGGGGCGGGCGAGCCATCTGCGCGTATACCGCCGCGGTGGACAAGCCGTAGGGTTCGCCCTCGGCGTTGTCGTAGGCAAACCAGGCCCGCTCGATGCCGCACAGGTGCATGGCCGCCAGGCACATCGGGCATGGGTGGCCGCTGGCGTAGACTTCGGCGCCGTCCAGGCGTGCCTGACCCAGGGCATGGCTGGCCTTGCGGATGGCCTGCATCTCGGCGTGGGCGGTCGGGTCCTGGGTGCTGTGGATCTCGTTGACCGCACGCGCCAGCACCTGCCCCTGGTACACCAGCACGGCGCCGAAGGGCCGGCCACCGGCCTGAATGTTGGCGCGGGCCAGGTCGAGCGCTTCGCGCATGTAGCGTTCTTCGGACATGAATCGGTTCCCCTGTTGCAAGACCTGATCATTATCCGGGCTTCGGCGGCCTGGCAGAAATGAAGAGATTGGATGCCTGTCAGTGGCCTCCCAAATGGCCGATTGGCCTCCCGCTTATGCGCGTGATTGGCTATCGGGGAGGCCAACGTGCGGCGCTACAGTAGCGCCATCCCCCCCCACACCCTTTGGAGACAGCCATGCACAACCGTATCGAATGGGCCAAGCACGCCCCCGAGGCCTACAAAGCCATGGTCGGCCTGGAGCAGGCCCTGGCCAAGAGCGGCCTGGAGAATTCCCTGCTGGAACTGGTGCGCCTGCGGGCTTCGCAGATCAACGGCTGCGCCTACTGCGTCAACCTGCACGCCAACGATGCGCGCAAGGCCGGTGAGACCGAGGCACGCCTGCAGACCTTGTGCGTCTGGCAGGAAACCGCCTACTTCACCCCGCGCGAACGTGCTGCGCTGGCCTGGGTGGAGAGCCTGACCAGGCTGCCCGAGCATGGCGCGCCGCAGGCGGAATATGAAGCCTTGCAGGAACACTTCGAGCCGGCCGAGGTGGCCAACCTGACCCTGGCAATTGCCGCCATCAATGCCTGGAACCGCTTCGGGGTCGGGTTTGCCATGGTGCCGGCCTGATCATTGAGCGGTAGCCTGTACCGGCCTCTTCGCGGGCTTGCCCGCTCCCACAGGGATCGCACAGGGCCTGAAAGCTGTGCTGCACCTGTGGGAGCGGGCAAGCCCGCGAAAGGGCCGGTGCAGGTGAACACTACCGCCCGGCCACCCGCGCCCGGTAGCTCCCGGGGCTCTGCCCGGTCCACTTCTTGAACGCCCGGTGAAACGCACTGGGCTCCTGGAACCCGGTCTGCTCGGCAATCTCGGCAATGCTCAACTCCCCTTCGCGCAACCGCTCGAAGGCCATTGCCCGACGCACCTCATCCTTGATCTGCTGGTACGAACGCCCTTCCCGCTCCAGCTGCCGACGGAAAGTACTGGCACTGACCCCCTGCTGCTGCGCCAGCGCCGCCAGCGTCGGCCACTGCCCATAACGCCGCGCCCGCAGGTGCCGGTACACTTCGGCCACCAGCCCGTTCTGGTTGCGAAAGCGAATCACCAGCCCCTGCGGCGCACTGCGCAGGAAGGTTTTCAGGGCCGCCAGGTCCTGCACCACCGGCAGGCGCAGGTAGGCGCTGTCGAACTCCACCTCGGTGCGCCCGCTGCCCAGGCGCAGGTCCGGCCCCCACAGCAGCAGGTCGTCTTCCTGGGCCGGGCGCGACACCGCCAGCTCGGTGCGGTCGATGGCGATCCGCCGCCCGGCCAGCCAGCACAGCATGCCGATCATCAGCACCAGGTAGGTTTCCTCGGCATATACCCGGGTCAGCGGGTCGGCGATGCTCGACTGCACGCTGATCAGCGCCCGCCCGCCACGCACCGTCAGGCTGCCGCGCAGATCGCGCAGGAACAGGCCAAAACCGCCCATGCACTGGCGCAAGGCCTTCTCCAGGTTCGGCTCCAGGATCAGGCCCCGGCAGATCAGGGCGAAACTGCCCGGCGGCATGCCGTGGCTGTCGAGGCGGAAGAACTCATCGTCCAGGCGCTGGATCAGCGCCAGCCACAGCTGGGCGAAGGCCTTGGCCGGTACGCGCGCCTGGGGCTGCTCGAGCAGTTGTGGGTCGATGCCCACCGCACGCAGCTGCGCATCGCGTTCGGCGGGGCAGTCGCGCAGGGCATGGAGCATGGCATTGAGGAAGTACACGGCGACCGAATCGCTATCGCGCATGGCGGTTTTCGCTGTCTATGCTGAGTGGCAAAAAGTGCCAGGTTGTCTGAACAGTTCCGGCATAGGCTGCAACAGAGCCTTTGCCTAGACTCGGTCCCACTCCGGGATCGTCGGCCATTCTCGCAGAGCCTGGCCCGGTCCCGCCATGCCTTCGCAATCGGAGCCCCTATGAGCAGCGCAGAAATCTACGTCGTCAGTGCCGTCCGTTCAGCCATTGGTGGCTTTGGCGGTTCCCTCAAGGACCTGCCGCTGGCCGACCTGGCCAGCGCCATCACCCGCGCCGCCATCGAGCGCTCGGGCGTGGCCGCCGAGCAAGTCGGCCACCTGGTGATGGGCACGGTGATCCCCACCGAACCGCGTGACGCCTACCTGGCCCGCGTAGCAGCAATGAACGCCGGCATCCCCAAGGAAACCCCGGCATTCAACGTCAACCGCCTGTGCGGCTCGGGCCTGCAGGCCATCGTCTCGGCAGCCCAATGCCTGCTGCTCGGCGACACCGACGTGGCCGTGGCGGCGGGCGCCGAATCCATGAGCCGTGGCCCGTACCTGCTGCCGCAGGCACGCTGGGGCGCTCGCATGGGTGACCTGCAAGGCATCGACTACACCGTCGGCGTGCTGCAGGACCCGTTCGAACACTTCCATATGGGCATCACCGCCGAGAACGTTGCGGCCAAGCACGGCATTACCCGCGAAATGCAGGATGAACTGGCCCTGACCAGCCAGCGCCGCGCCGCTCGCGCCATTGCCGAAGGCCGCTTCGCCAGCCAGATCGTTCCGCTGGAACTGAAAACCCGCAAGGGCAGCGTTCAGTTCAGCACTGACGAGCATGTGCGTGGCGAGGTGACCGCCGAGCAACTGGCAGGGATGAAGGCGGTGTTCAAGAAAGACGGTACCGTTACCGCCGGCAACGCCAGTGGCATCAACGACGGCGCTGGCGGCCTGGTACTGGCCACTGGTGATGCGGTGCGCCGCCTGGGCCTGAAGCCCCTGGCCCGCCTGGTGGGCTATGCCCATGCCGGCGTCGAGCCTGAACTGATGGGCCTTGGCCCGATCCCGGCCACCCGCAAGGTGCTGGAGAAGACCAGCCTGAGTGTGCAGGACCTGGACGTGATCGAGTCCAACGAAGCCTTCGCTGCCCAGGCTTGCGCCGTCGCTCGCGAACTGGGCTTCGACCCGGAAAAGGTCAACCCCAACGGTTCGGGCATTTCCCTGGGTCACCCGGTGGGCGCCACCGGCGCGATCATCGCCACCAAGGCCATCCATGAGCTGCAGCGCATCCAGGGCCGCTATGCCCTGGCCACCATGTGCATCGGTGGTGGCCAAGGCATCGCCTTGGTCTTCGAGCGCGTCTGACGGAGCCTGACACATGAGCATTGAACAGATTGCCGTGATCGGCGCAGGCACCATGGGCAACGGCATTGCCCAGGTGTGCGCGGTGGCCGGCTACCAGGTGCTGCTGGTGGACGTTTCCGACGCTGCGCTGGAGCGCGGCGTGGCCACCTTGAGCAAGAACCTCGAGCGCCAGGTCGCCAAGGGTACCCTCGACGCCGACAAGGCGGCAGCTGCCCGCACCCGCATTCGCACCAGCACCGACTACACCCAGCTCAGCAGCGCGCAAATGGTGATCGAAGCCGCCACCGAGAACCTGCAGCTCAAGCAGCGCATCCTGCAGCAGGTGGCCGCCAACGTCGCCGCCGACTGCCTGATCGCCACCAACACCTCGTCGCTGTCGGTCACCCAGCTGGCGGCCGGCATCGAGCACCCCGAACGCTTCATCGGCGTGCATTTCTTCAACCCGGTGCCGATGATGGCGCTGGTCGAGATCATTCGCGGCCTGCAGACCAGCGACAGCACCTACGCCCAGGCGCTGGTGGTGACCGAAAAGGTCGGCAAGACCCCGATCACCGCCGGCAACCGCCCAGGGTTCGTGGTCAACCGCATCCTGGTGCCGATGATCAACGAAGCGATCTTCGTGCGCCAGGAAGGCCTGGCCAGTGCCGAGGACATCGACACCGGCATGCGCCTGGGCTGCAACCAACCGATCGGCCCGCTGGCCCTGGCCGACCTGATCGGCCTGGACACCCTGCTGGCAATCATGGAGGCCTTCCATGAAGGCTTCAATGACAGCAAGTACCGCCCTGCCCCGTTGCTCAAGGAAATGGTCGCGGCCGGTTGGCTGGGGCGCAAGAGCGGCCGCGGTTTCTTCACCTACTGAGGAGCGAACGCCATGCCCCCGGTCAATGCCGCGATGCGCTGTGCCAACTTTGAAGAGCGACGTGACCGGGCCATGGCGCTGTTTGCCGAAAAGGGCTTCGGCCAGGTCAGCATGCGCGAGCTGGCGGCCCATGTGGGGCTTACCGCAGGCTCGCTATATCACCACTTCCCCAGCAAGCAGGACCTGCTGTACGACCTGATCGAGGAGTTGTACGAGGAATTGCAGGCCACCCTGGACCAGGGGCGCCGGGCAATGGCTCGCGGGGCGTCGGCGCTGAGCTGCCTGATTGCCGCGCACTGGCAGCTGCATGCCGAGCGGCCCATGCAGTTTCGCCTGGCGGAGCGTGATTTCTGTTGCCTGAGCGACGACCAGCAGGCGCGCCTGGCCTTGTTGCGCAAGCGCTATGAGGCGGGGTTGCTGAGGTTGATCGCACCGCAGGCGAAGGTGCAGGGGGAGGCCTTGATGGCCACGGCGCATGTGGTGGCGACACTCCTGAACCAGTTGCCGGGGCTGTTGAAGGCCTTGCCCGAAGAACAGGGGCTGGGGTTGATGGAAAGCATGCTGGTGGGTGGGCTGGAGCGGACCCTGCGCTAGCCTGCTCCGGCCCTATCGCCGGCAAGCCAGCTCTCATAGAACAACACATGACTCATTGGTTCGGCGAGGTTCTGTAGGAGCAGCCTTGTGCTGCGAAGAGGCCGGTACTGACAAAGCCTGTCTGTTGCTTGTACCGGCCTCTTCGCAGCACAAGGCTGCTCCTACAAAGGCCGCGTCAGACGAGCGATATTTGTTCTCTGCGCGACAGCGCAGCCCAAAAGGGCTGGGTAATCTCCCACAGGTACACCACAAGCCTGAAGACCTGTGGTGTACCTGTGGGAGCTGGCTTGCCGGCGATAGGGCCATCAGCTTTAACGCAACAGGAACTGGATCTGCTCGTGCAAGGTATCCAGGTCGAACGGCTTGGCCAGGATCGGTGCCTTGCGGGTGATCGGGCTGCCGGACTCGAGAATCTCCGCCGGGTAGCCGCTGATGAAGATCACCTTCAGGTCCGGCCGCAACTTCACCGCCGGCTCGGCAATGTCCACCCCGGAAATCCCGCCCGGCAAGCGGAAGTCCGTCACCATCAGGTCGAGGTGCGGCTTGCTCGCCAGGATCGCGAACGCCTGCTCGCCATCCTCGGCCACCAGCACGTGGTAGCCCTCGCCTGCCAGGTAATCACGCAGGATCATGCGAATCGCCGGTTCGTCCTCGACCACCAGTACTACATCTTGTGCATCTTCACTCATGTCAACGCCTTGAAATACTTACAACTGGCCATCAGACCCCAGGCTCACGCAGAGGTTGCCCTTGCCTGGTCGTTTTGTTGTTCGCAGGTTGCCAGTGGCAATTGCAAGGTGAAGGTGGCGCCTTTGCCCTCTTCACTCTCCACCAATATGCGCCCGCCATGGGCCTGGACGATCTGCTCCGATATGTACAGCCCCAGGCCCAACCCACCACTGGCCTGCTGGGTGGCGACCCGCTCGAACTGCTGGAATATGCGCTGCTGGTTGGCCACGCAGATGCCTATGCCATGGTCCTGCACCTGCACGCAGGCCTGGCCGTCCTGCTCGAACACCCGCACCTGTACCGGTTTGCGCTCACCATAACGCAAGGCATTGGACAACAGGTTGGCCAGCACCTGCTCGATGCGAAACTCGTCCCACTCGCCCAGCAGCGGCTCGCAGCGTTGCAATTCGATATGGGTGTCCAGTGCGCTGGCCTGGGCAGCAAAGTTCTCCACCAGGCCGCGCACCAGCAGGCCCAGGTCGAACGCCTTGGGCCGCAGCGACAGTTTGCCGGTGCGGATGCGCGATACATCGAGCATGTCTTCGACCAGGCGGATAAGGCTGTTGATCTGCCGCTCGTCGCGCTCGACCATGGCCTGCAGCTTGTCGACGCTGAAGGCGGCAAGGTTGCCGCGTGCCAGGTGCAGCTTGCGCAGCTGGGTTTCCAGGATCAGGCCATTGAGCGGGGTGCGCACCTCGTGGGACACGATCGACATGAAGTCATCGCGCATGCGCACGGCATGCTCCAGTTCACCCCGCGCCGTCTGCAGCTGGGCCAGCAGCAGCTCCTGCTCCTGGCGGCTGCGTTCCAGGGCCTGCAATTGGCGGTCGAGCACCTTGCGCTGGCGGTACAGGTCGACGAACACCGACACCTTGCTCTTCACCGCCAAGGTGTCGAGCGGCTTGTGCAGAAAGTCCACCGCGCCGCTTTCATAGCCTTTGAACGCGTAGTTCATCTCGCGCCCGGCGGCAGTGACGAACACGATGGGGATGTTGCGGGTCTTTTCCGTGCCGCGCATCAGCTCGGCCAGCTCGAAACCGTTCATGCCCGGCATCTGCACGTCGAGAATGGCCAGGGCGAACTCGTGCTCGAGCAACAGTGACAACGCTGCCTCGGCCGACTGGGCCTGGTGCACCTCGCGGTCTTGGCCCTGGAGCAGGGCGTCGAGGGCCAGCAGGTTTTCTGGCAGGTCGTCGACGATCAGCAGTTTGGCGATGGTGTGGCTTAGCATGCGCTGGGTTCCAGGGCGGCGAGCAATCGCTCGATGCCACTCAGAGAAAGAATATGGTCGGGCTGGTGCAGGGCCAGTGCGGCCTCCGGCATCAACGCCACTTGTGCGTCGCAAGGGTCCTGGACCACGGTCCGGCCCCCGTTGCGCTTGATATAGGCAAGGCCTTCTGCGCCATCCTCGTTGGCCCCGGTGAGCAACATGCCCAGCAGGCCGGCACCATAGGCATCGGCCGCCGACATGAACAGGTAGTCGATCGCCGGCCGGGAAAAATGCACCGGCGGCTCCTGGCTCAGCGACAGGGTCAGGTCACGCTCCACCGACAGGTGATAACCTGGCCCGGCCACGTAGATCTGCCCGGGGCGCAGCGGCTGTTTGTCACAGGCCTCGCACACTGGCCGCCGCAGGCGACGTTGCAGCACCTCGGCCAGCTGGCTGTGGCGGTCATCCGGCAGGTGCAGCACGCAAATTACCGGAATGGCGAAGCCGGCCGGCAACGCGCCCAGCACACTGAACAGCGCTGTAACGCCGCCGGCCGAGGCGCCGATCACCATCGCGCGTACGCCTTTCATGACTTGCGGTAGATCCGTTCGGGCTTGACCAGCGGTTCGAAGCGCTCGCTGTAGGCGGAAAAATCCACCGATTCCTTGCTGCCCAGCACCAGGAAGCCGCGGTGGCACAGGGACTCGTGGAACAGGCCCAGGGCGCGGTCCTGCAGTTCCTTGTTGAAGTAGATGAGCACGTTGCGGCACGACACCAGCTGGGTTTCGGAAAACACGCTGTCGGTGGCCAGGCTGTGGTCGGCGAAAGTCACGTTGTCCCGCAGGGTGCTGTCCATGATGGCGTTACCGTAGGCTGCCGTGTAGTACTCGGCAAAGTCCCGTCGGCCACCGGCGATGCGATAGTTTTCGGCGTACTCGCGCATGCTCTGCATCGAGTAGATACCCTGCTTGGCCTTGTCCAGCGAATGCGGGTTGATGTCGGTGGCATAGATGATGGTGCGCTCCAGCAGGCCCTCCTCGCGTAGCAGGATGGCCATTGAATACACCTCCTCGCCCGTGCTGCAGCCGGCAATCCACACCTTGATCGACGGCCAGGTGCGCAGCAGCGGCACCACTTCGTTGCGCAGCGCCAGGTAGTGCCCCGGGTCGCGGAACATCTCGCTGACCGGGATCGTCAGGTACTGCAGCAACTGCATGAACATGCCAGGGTCGTGCAGCACGCGCTCCTGCAGCGCCGACACCGTCAGGCAGTCGAACTGGCGCAGCGCATGCAGGATCCGGCGTTTGATCGACGCGCCGGAATAGTTGCGGAAATCGTAGCTGTACTTGAGGTAGATGGCCTCGATCAGCAAGCGGATTTCGATATCGGTGTTACGTTCGCTAGTCAAATTCGCTCCAGTTGTGGCAGCCACACACGGATCAGCGAGAACAAGCGGTCCAGGTCGATCGGTTTGGCCAGGTAATCGTTGGCGCCAGCCTGCAGGCAACGCTGCTGGTCATCCTTCATCGCCTTGGCGGTCACGGCAATGATCGGCAGCTTGCGCCAGCGTGGTTGCTGGCGGATCAGCCGGGTAGCCTCGAAGCCGTCCATTTCCGGCATCATCACATCCATCAACACCAGGTCGATGTCGTCATGCTGCTCCAGGCGCTCGATGGCCTCGCGGCCGTTGCGGCCGATTTCGACGATCGCGCCCTTGTGCTCCAGCGCGCTGGTCAGGGCAAAGATGTTGCGCACGTCGTCGTCCACCAGCAGCACCTTGCGGCCTTCGAAAACCTTGTCGCGGCTGCGCGCGGTCTTGAGCATGCGCTGGCGTTCGTTGGACAGCTGCGACTCGACCTTGTGCAGGAACAGCGTCACTTCGTCGAGCAGGCGCTCCGGCGAGCGGGCGCCCTTGATGATGATCGAGCGCGAATACTTGAGCAGGTCGGCTTCTTCTTCGCGGGTAAGGTTGCGCCCGGTATACACGATCACCGGCGGGAAGGCACGGATGTCTTCGGCGGTCATGCGCTTGAGCAACTCGTTGCCGAGCATGTCCGGCAGCTTGAGGTCGATGATCATGCAGTCGTAGATATTCTCGCGCAGCAACGCCAGGGCATCCTGGGCCAAGGCCACAGCGGTGATCTCGACATCGTCGTCGCCGATCAGGCGGGCAATGCTCTCGCGCTGCAGGTCGTCGTCTTCCACCAGCAGGATGTGCTTGAGCTTCTGGGTCAGCTTGGCCTCCAGCCGGGCGAAAACTTCCTTGAGTTGTTCACGGCTGGTGGGCTTGACCGCGTAGCCGACGGCACCCATGTGCATGGCGGCCTCGACGCGGTCCTCAACGGAAATGATATGCACCGGGATGTGCCGGGTGCTCGCTTGCTCCTTCAGGCGTTGCAGCACGGTCAGGCCGGAATGGTCGGGCAGGCGCATGTCCAGCAGGATGGCATCGGGGATGTACTGCACGGCCAGTTCGAAGCCCTCGTCGGCGCCCTGCGCCACCAGGCAGCTGTAACCCAGCTCGTGGGCCAGGTCGAAGAGGATGCGGGCGAAGTTCGGTTCGTCTTCGATCACCAGGATGCAGCGGTTGCCGAACGGCGCGCGCTCACGGTCATCGGCAAACACTGGTGTCGGGCGTTTCGGTGCTGCCACCACTGGTGCCTGCTGCGCGGGTGGCAGGCTATCGACCGCAGGGCGCAGGCTGAGCGGCTCGATATCCTGCGCCACGCGCTCATAGCGCTCCGGCAGGATCAGGCTGAATACACTGCCCTGGCCGGGGCTGCTGTCGACGCTGATCTGCCCACCCAGCAGGTGCGCCAGGTCGCGGGAAATCGACAGGCCCAGGCCTGTGCCGCCATAACGGCGGTTGCTGGTGCCATCCACCTGGTGGAATGCGCCGAAGATCGCCTGCTGCTGGTCGGCGGCGATGCCGATGCCGGTATCGCGCACGGCAAAGACGATGCCGGTGCCAGGCTGGTAACCGATGTTCAGGCTGACCTGGCCGCGCTCGGTGAACTTGATGGCGTTGGACAGCAGGTTCTTGAGAATCTGCTCCAGGCGCTGGCGGTCGGTGAACAGCGTGGCCGGCACCTGCGCCTCGGTGGTCACCTCGAAGGCCAGGCCCTTGTGCCCGGCCAACGGCTCGAACATGCCACGCAGGCCTTCGACCAGGCGTTCCAACTGGGTGCTTTCGGGGCGCACTTCGAGCTTGCCTGCTTCCACCTTGGCGATGTCGAGAATGTCGTTGATCAGGTTGAGCAGGTCGTTGCCGGCCGAATAGATGGATTCGGCGAACTTGACCTGCTCGTCGCTGAGGTTGCCCTCGCCGTTTTCCGCCAGCAGCTTGGCCAGGATCAGCGAGCTGTTCAGCGGCGTGCGCAACTCGTGGGACATGTTGGCGAGGAATTCGGACTTGTACTTGCTCGAACGCTGCAGTTCCTCGGCGCGCGCCTGCAGCTCGTCCTGGGCCTGGAGCAGTTCGTCGTTCTTGCGGTCCAGCGCCTCGGTGCGCTCCGACAGCTGCTCGTTGGTCTGCTCAAGCTCCGCCTGCTGGGTTTCCAGGTGGGCCTGGGACTCCTTGAGCACGCGGGATTGCTCTTCGAGCTCTTCGTTGGCGGTTTTAAGTTCTTCCTGCTGCACTTGCAGCTCTTCGTTCAGTTGCTGGGTTTCGGCCAGCACCTCCTGCAGGCGCTGCCGGTAACGGGCGCTTTCGATGGAAATACCGACGTTGCCACGGACCCGCTGCAGCATCTCTTCGTCACGCTCCTGCAACGGCCGCAGGAAGCCCAGCTCCAGCACGCCGTTGATCTGCCCGTCGTCGCTGGAGGGCATCAGCATGGCACTGCGCGGCAGGCCCCTGCCAAGGCCGGAACTGAGGTGGAAATAGTCTTCAGGCAAGTCGTCCAGACGCAGCAGCCTCGCTTCGCGCACGGCCTGGGCCAGCAGCCCCTCGTGGTCACCCAGTACCTGCTCGCGCGCCTGCTCCTCGGCATCCAGGCCATAGCTGGCAACACGCACCAGGCGGCCATGTTCGTCACGCACGTACAACGCACCTACCACGCTGCCCAGGTAGCTGGCGAAGAAACGCAGGATGTTGTCACCGAGCATGGGCAGGGTCAGCTGGCCAAGCACCTGTTCGGACAGTTGCGTCTGCCCGTTGCGCAGCCAGGCCTGATGCTCCAGGCGTTCGGCGGCGCGCTGCTGGGCCTGGAAGTTTTCGTCATAGGTAGCGGACAGCGTCAGCAGGTCGCGCCGCCCGAGGTAGGCCAGCAAGGCGCTGAGGCCGACGATGAACAGCACGAAGGACGACATGACCGTGACGGTCACACTGTTGACCCGCTCGTTGCGCGCCATGCGCAATTGTTGTTCGCTGCCGATGAGGTTGTCGAACTCCTTGCGGATCTCGTCGGTCAGGCGCTTGCCGCGGCCGTTGCCGATCAAGGCGCGGTAATCACCCTGGCTGCGGCGCAAGTTGATCATCTCGCTGCCGAAGGTGTTCCACGCTTGCTGCAGGGCGATCAGCCGGTCGATGCGTTCGACCTGTTGCGGGTTGTCCTCGACCATGCCGCGCAGGCTCTGCAGGCTGCCGAAAATGCGCGGCTTGGCCACCTCGTAGGGGTCGAGGAAACGCTCATCGCCGGTGATCAGGAAGCCACGCATGCCGGTTTCCATGTCGATCGACAGTTTGACCGCTTCGTTGGCATTGCCGATTACGCGGTCGGTGTGCTCGACCCACTGCAAGGCCGAAAGCAGGTAGTTGATCACCGCAACGAAGGCCACGGCCCCCAGCAGGCCAACCCCCAGGGGTAGGCCGACGTTGCGGCTCAACAGCTTGCGGAAGCTTCGCTGGTCCATCGAGGCTGCTTGAATCATGTGAAAACGCCCGAGCTAAAAGTCCATTGAAAGGTGTGGCGGATCTGTCGTTGTCATTATCTGCCACTGCGCCGTCCTGTTAAGCGAGTCTAACCAGCTTTGCCGGGTCTGGCAGGGCATTTAGCCAGTATTTGAAGGCAGCGTGCGCCAAACGTTCCATCTGATTGCAGTGCCCGGTATCCTCGGGAACTTCTGCTGCCATCTGGAGCACAGATTAAAGACATTCATTAGCACAGGATCCGAACCATGCACCTTCTGGTAGTCGAAGACGACGACATCGTACGCATGCTGATGGTCGAAGTGCTCGACGAACTGGGCTACACGGTCATCGAGGCGGACAGTGCCGGCGCGGCGCTGCGCATTATCGAGGACCCGGGCCAGGAGTTGGCGCTGATGCTGACCGACGTGGGGTTGCCAGACATGGGTGGCGAAGAGCTGGCCGGCAAGGCGCGCGAGCTGCGGCCGCTGTTGCCGGTGCTGTTCGCCAGTGGTTATGCCGAGAACGTCAATGTACCGGAGGGCATGCACCTGATCGGCAAGCCGTTCAGCATCGACCAGTTGCGCGACAAGGTACAGGCCATTCTGGGTAACCCTTGAAATCGGTGTCGCCTGGTTCGCGGGCTTGCCCGCTCCCACAGGGTCAGCACAAGTTTGAGTGCAGTGGAATACCTGTGGGAGCGGGCGAGCCCGCGAAGAGGCTGGCACAGGCTGTAGCTGACTACAGCTCCCTGCGCAACAGGTAGCTATCCATGATCCACCCCTTGCGCGCCCGCTCCCGCTCACGCACCTCCAGTATCTGTGCCTTCACCGTTTGCAACGGCCCGGCAATCAGCACCTCATCCGCAGTCCCCAGGTACGCGCCCCAGTAGATCATCAACGCCGGATCATCGAGCCGGGCAAACGCGCACTGCCCGTCGAGCATCACCAGCACATTGTCGATCTGCCCCTGCCCGGCCAGGCGCCGCCCTGGCAATACGGTCAACGGCTCACCGATGCGGTTGAGCGGCACCTGATGGCGCGCTGCCAACGCCTGCACGCTGCTGATGCCCGGAATGACCTGCAGGCGCAGCGCCACACCACGCTCGCGGACCAGGCCAAGGATGCGCAGGGTGCTGTCGTACAGCGTCGGCTCGCCCCACAGCAGAAAGGCGCCGGTTTCACCGTCGCCTATCTCCTGTTCGATCAGTTGGGCATACAGCGCCGCACGCTGCCGGTGCCAGTCCTGCACCGCGCCCAGGTAGTCTTCCGCGTGGCCGTCGCGTTCAGGGTCGGCCACCTGCACCAGGCGATAGCCGCCCTCGGGCCGGTAGCGTTGCAGGATGGCCTTGCGCAGGCGCAGCAGTTCGTCCTTGTCGCCGCCTTTGTCGAGCACGAAGAACACACTGGTCTGGCGCAGTGCATCGACCGCCTCGTAGGTGACCTGGCGCGGGTCACCCGGGCCGATGCCGATCAACAACAGGTCTTTCATTGCCCTGCCCTTTGCGGGAACCAGCAGCCATTGTCAGGTGGCTGCCGGTATTTGGCAAAGCGCCCCGTCAGAAGATGGAGAAGTTGTAGCTGACGATGACTCGTGTCTCGTCCATGTCACGCGCCCATTTTTCATAATTGCTGCGGTAAGTGGAATTACGCAGGCGCACGCTTACGTCCTTGAACGTGCCACTTTGCACCTGGTACTTGAACTCGGTGTCGCGTTCCCATTCTTTGCCTTCGGCCGTACTGCCCGGCACCTTGATATTGTCACCGTTGATGTAACGGGTGAAGAAGGTCAGGCCAGGCACGCCCAGGGCCTTGAAGTCATAGTCATAACGCACCTGCCAGGAACGCTCCTGGGCGGCGGCGAAGTCGTTGACCTGGGCATAGTTGACCAGGTACGGGTTGGTGCCATCCAGGTATGGCATGGCACTGTCGCCATACATGCGCTGCCAACCGGCACTGAGCTTGTGGCCACCCAGGCTGTAGCCGAGCATGCCGCTGAACGCGCGATGGTCGATTTCGCCGGCGCGGGCATTGCCGATGTCATCACTCTTGATCAAGCGCAGGTCTGCCGACAGGCTGCCCACCGCCAATGGCTGGCTGGCCACCAGGCCGAGGAAGTGCTGGCGGTAGATGTTCTCCAGCTTGGCCACCTGGTACTGGGCGCTGAAGCGTTCGTTGAAACGGTAATCGACACCAGCCAGGTCAAAGTGATCAGCCTCGATATCGCAGGCATAGCGCTTGTTCTTGCAATGCACGCGAATGTCCTGGCGGTCGGTGGAATCCCGTGCGGTGTACTTGTCCAGGCGGGCCAGGGTGAACTTCAGGTCGCGCACTTCTTCGGAAGTGAGCATGGCGCCATGGAACATGGTCGGCAGCAGGCGGCCATCGTTGTACTTGAGCAGCGGTACATCCGGCATCATCGAACCGTATTTAAGCACGGTACTGGAAACCTTGACCTTGGCCGCCAGGCCCATCTTCGCGTACTGGTCGGCCGAGTGGCGCGGGTCGTGACCGGAAGACGGCAACAGGCCGCTGTTACTGTCCGCCGGGCTGGAGTCAAGTTTGAAGCCGAACATGCCCAGCGCATCCACGCCAAAACCTACCGGGCCCTGGGTATAACCCGACTGCACATTGAGGATGAAACCTTGTGCCCATTCTTCGCGTTTGGACGCACCCTGGCTGGAACTGCTGTGGCCGTCACGAAAATCCCGGTTGAAATAGACATTGCGTGCTTCGACCTTTGCACTGCTGTCTTCAAGAAAACCGGCGGCCTGGGCATTGACGCCGGCACACAACAGGAACAAGCCGGCAACACGACGCCCGGGGGCGAGGGGGAAAGGGGCAAACATGGGAGAAAACATCCAGAATCAAGGCGAGTAAACAACCTGTGGCACGTGCTGGCCACGGTACTGCGAGGGGGCCGAACAATAGCCGGCCATCATCTGAAATTATCGCGCGAAGGCTCTGGCACGGGCCATTGGACCATGGTCTAAGCGCGCCACAAGACAACCGCGGAAAATCCGGACAATACCGCACGCAAAACTAGGAAAGTTCCTTGCTTACTTACAAAAAGTTTGCAGTTTACCCAGTGCCCATGAATGACTACACTCGATATCAGCGAACAGCGGAACCCACCCGCGTGGCCGGCGTTTTTATTCTTCTTCAATGTTCGTCACGCCCTGCCACGACCGACGTACAGGAGTGATTACAGTGTCCAGACTTGCAGAGTTTCGTGCTGCCGAAAAAGCGCTCCAGGAACAGATGGCGCAACTGGAAGCGTTGAAAAAGGATGCCGGCCTCAAACGCGAAATCGAATTCGAGCAGAAACTAGTCGGCCTGATGAAAAGCTACGACAAGAGCCTGCGCGATATCATCGCCATCCTCGACCCGAAGGCAGTGGCCCGGGTTTCCAGTGCAGCACCCAAGCAACAGCGCCGCGCGCGCGTGGTGAAGGTTTACACCAATCCGCATACCGGCGAGCGAATCGAGACCAAAGGCGGCAACCACCGTGGGCTCAAGGCCTGGAAAGAACAATACGGCGCCGCCACGGTAGAAAGCTGGGTACGCTGATGAAACGTCCACACGCACTTCACACTTTTTTCACAAGGGCTGGCTCAGTATCGAGACAGCTAAAGGACTAGCGACCCCATCACGCGCCCGCACATGCGGGCCTCTAATTCCAGCGCCCTGCCTTGTGCAGGGCGCTTTCATTTGCGCAATCGGCACACTGCCGTATCATGGCCAGCCTGTCTGTTTTGCCGGTGCCCTGCGCCCGGCCCCGTCTCAGGAGTTCCCATGAGCCTGCACGATCTGCAAACCCTGCCTGGCGTCACCGCCCAACCGGATGCCGCCACCGCCCAGTTCGTCTTCAACCACACCATGCTGCGGGTCAAGGACATCGAGAAGTCCCTGGACTTCTACACCCGCGTGCTGGGCTTCCGCCTGGTGGACAAGCGCGACTTCCCCGAAGCTGCCTTCAGCCTGTACTTCCTGGCCCTGGTCGACCCGGCGCAGATCCCGGCCGATGACAACGAACGCCACCAGTGGATGAAGTCTATTCCGGGCGTGCTGGAACTGACCCACAACCACGGCACCGAAAACGATGCCAATTTCGCCTACCACAACGGCAACACCGACCCGCGCGGCTTTGGCCACATCTGCGTCTCGGTACCGGACGTACGCGCCGCCTGCGCACGCTTCGAGGCACTGGGTGTACCGTTCCAGAAACGCCTGCAGGACGGGCGCATGAACCACCTGGCCTTCGTCAAGGACCCGGACGGTTACTGGGTCGAAGTCATCCAGCCGACCGAACTCAAAGGCTGAGCATTCATCGCTGTTCGCTCGTCGGGCCGGGAACTCCCGGCCCTTTGCTGTGGTATATGAAGGTAACTGCTTCACATGCCACAGCGAGGTAAGGACGATGCAATCTCTTCACTGTGAATATCGCAAGCACACCATCACCGCCAGCGTGATGCCCCACCCCGATTCCCCCCTGCCCTATGCCGCCGGGTGCCTGATTACCGACCCCGACGGGCACACCAGCAGGCGCATGTCGATGCCGATGAAGTTCTTCTCCGACCTCGAGAATGCACAGCATGTATCGCTGGCCCATGGCCGGGCACTGGTCGACCAGCAGCTGGATGAGGGGCACAAGGTATTTTGACCTTGTTTATGCCTGTTCCGGCCTCTTCGCGGGCTTGCCCGCTCCCACAGGTACTGCACAGATTTCAGATCCTGTGAGGTCCCTGTGGGAGCGGGCAAGCCCGCGAAAGGGCCGGCACAGGAGTAATCAGATATCCCGGGCGTACGCCACCGCCGCCTCCACCTGCGCCAGGGTGGGTCGCACCCCGGTGTAAAGCACGAACTGCTCCAGCGCCTGCAGCGCAATCACCTCCAGCCCGGTGATCACCGGCTTATCCAACGCCCGCGCCCGTCGGATCAACGGAGTGCTCTCCGGCATCGCCACAACATCGAACACCCGCGCCGCCGCGGCGATGGCGTTCTCGGAAAACGCCAGCTCCTCGGCCTCGGGCCCGCCCGCCATGCCGATCGGCGTCACGTTCACCAGCATGGGTGGGCACAGATCGCCCAGCTCCGCCACCCAGCGATAACCACACACATCCGCCAGCTGCCGCCCCGCCTGCTCGTTGCGCGCAACGATGATGCCTTCGGCGAACCCGGCATCGCGCAAGGCACTGGCTACCGCCTTGGCCATGCCGCCACTGCCGCGCAGGGCAAACGCCGTGGACGGGTCGACCTTGTGCTGCGCCAGCAATTGGCGAACGGCCAGGTAATCGGTGTTGTAGGCCTTCAGGTGGCCATTGGTATTGACCAGGGTATTGACCGACTCGATGGCCGCAGCCGATGGGTCGATCTCGTCGACCAGGGCCATGCAGGCCTCCTTGTACGGCATCGATACCCCGCAACCGCGGATGCCCAAAGCGCGAATGCCCGCCACCGCCGCCGGCAGGTCATCGGTGCGCATGGCCTTGTAGTAGAAGTCCAGGCCCAGCTGCTGGTAAAGGTGGTTGTGGAACCGTACACCGAAGGTGCCGGGGCGGCCGGCCAGGGAGATGCACAGCACGGTGTCTCTGCTTGGAGTTGCCGACATAACCTGCTCCTTTGTCATAACTGAAACGTTTGTTCAGCGTAACAGAGGTAACCGCTGGTCGTCCCTTACACAACCTTTACCGTTCCCCCGTGCTCAGCTGACGAAGAGTGGAGTCATAGTAATAGGACCCCACACTTGGGGTGTCCTTGCGAGGGTTTCTTCATGAACCGTCACATTCCCGGAATCGCCCTGCTGGTCGGTGCCCTGGCCATCAGCGCGCCCGCTGTCGCCCACGGCGGCCATGGCCATGGCGGTTGGTATGGCCCCGGCCCGCTGCTGGGTGCGGCTGTGGTTGGCGCCGTGGTCGGGGCGACGGTTTATGGCGGGCGTGACCGCACCGTGTACGTCGAGCGCCAGCCGGTCTACTACGGGCCTCCGCCGGTGTACATGCAACCACCGCCACCGCCGGTGTACTACCAGCCGTACTACGTGCCAGCACCACCGCCCCCGGGCTACCGCACCTACTACGGCCCGCCACCGGTGTATTACGGCCCGCCGCGCTGGTAAATGTTGATGGAACCAATGACCACTATCGAGGAAGTTAATTTCAAACCGCACCGGCTGCTGCGTAAGGTAGGGCCATGTTTACAGGAGGTCCACATGGCCACTATCCAGATCATGTCCGTTGTTGGCAGTGCCGTCCCCGCTTCGCTGCGTGAGCAGGGCCTGCTCGCATGCTGGTACCTGGTGCGCAACGGCGAAGCCGTAAGCGGCCCGATGCCGACCCGCGCCTCGGCCCAGGCCCTGGTCGAACAGTTGCAACCAGGCACTTTGGTCGCCTGACCCGTATTTGTTGTGCGTTGCTCCCTACGCCCTTCTGGCCCGCCTACCTGGCGGGTCTTTTTTTGCCTGGGCGTTACGCCTGCACCTCCCCACTGCAGGCTATGAACATTGCCAACAACGCGGCCAACTGGTGCTCACGCTGACCGTAGCCCGCGCCAGGCAAGCTGGCCCAGATAGGCGCGGCCTTGGCGATCGCCTGGGCAATGCGGCCAGCCTTGATCAGTGCCAGTGCGCCGCACTCGCTCAGCAACTTGATTGCCGCCAGGTCCTGGGCCTCAGGGGTAAAGCGGCCATTGAAGCCATAGGTGCTCACGATGGCATCCCAGGTACCGGCCAGAATCTGGTACCGCCCAGCCGCAGAACTGTGGATGCCGTAGCTGGGCAACCACACCTTCTGCTTCGGGTGCCCGCTGTAGTCATTGAACAGTTGGCCGCCTACCAGGACGTTGTAGCCATCGTCGCTGGCAGCGATGGTCGAGGTACCTTCGGACCAGGCCAGCATGTCCAGGAACGCGAGCACGTTCGCACCGCCGACAGCGGCAGAATCCAATCGAGCCATGTTGTCTCCATACAGAAGAAGCCCATACGCATGGGCGTGAACAGAATTTGTCTTGCGGGCCGCCTCACTCACCCTGCTTCCCGCGCAGGCGGGCGACGCCCTCGCCCTGGACGGTGACCTGCCGGGGAGGATGGCCGCCCCGAATGGTCAGCGCTTCGATCTTGCCTTCCAGGCGCCCTACAGTGATCACCAGTTCATTGCGTTCCTTTGCAAACTGATCGGCCCTGGCCTGCGCTTCCCTTCGGGCATCACGCTCGATATCGAGCAACTCGTTCAGGCGCCGGACCACGCCAATATCAGCGTTGTCCATGGCACGGTCAGCCGCATCCCTGGACAGCCACTTGCGCAGCCAGAGGAATGCACCCAGCAACACGGTGCCTGTTCCGCCCAGCCAGGTGATGGTGCCTGGGCCGAGGTCAGTCGGATCCATGAAAACCTCATTACCAATGGTGATGTCGTAAGCCTGGAGAACAGCTTCTCGGTGGCTTTCCTTGCTTGCATATTTAATTTAGCCTACGGCTAATATCATGACAAGGGAAATTTAGCCTTTAGCATATTTAGCAGCAAGCTAAACACTGGCATGCTTCGCCCCATGGACATCTACGAAATTCGCAAGCACAACCTGGTCAAGCTGATCGGCAACCAGAGAAAGGGATCCTGCGCGGAGCGCTGGGGGATGGCGCCTGCACACCTGAGCCAGATCCTTTCGGACAAGACAGCGAAGAACCTGGGCGATGACGTGGCCCGCCGAATCGAGGGCATCGAAGGCTTGCCGCGGGGGTGGTTCGACGCGATGGCAGTGGGCGACCAGACGCAGGCGCCGGCCGAGGCGGGTGACAGCAAGCTTTCCGCAGCTGACCTGGTCAAGCAGATGCTTGCCAGAAGCGGCAGAGGCATCCCCGAAGAAACCCGGCAAAGGCTGCTGGCCGCCGCCGAGGAGCCGGCAGATTCGACACTGGTGGCCGCTGAACCTGCTCGGCCAGGCCTGGTGGGCGACGAAGTGTGGATTGCCCACTACGACGTCCGCGCAGCCATGGGTGGCGGGCAGATCCCCCACGACTACCCCGAGATGTTCAAGGATGTTCGCGTCAGCCCAAGCCACCTGCGCGAGCTGGGCGTGGAGTTCAGCGAGCACCACCACCTGAAGATGGTGACCGGTTGGGGCCAGTCGATGGAGCCGACCATCAAGCACCGCGACCCGCTGATCGTGGACGTCAGCATCCGCGAGTTCGTCGGCGATGGAATCTACTTCTTCTCCTGGGGCGACCACATCTACATCAAGCGGCTGCAAATTGCCGACGAAGAGCATTTCGAGATGATTTCCGACAACTCGCGACACAAGGACCGCATGATTCGCCGGGAAGAGACCTACATCCAGGCCAGGGTACTACTGGTGTGGAATGCGCACCTTGTGTAAGCCTCATTGATCTGGCAGGGCACTGTAGGAGCAGCCTGGTGCTGCGAAGAGGCCAGTACTGACAATGCATATCTGTTGCCTGTTCCGGCCTCTTCGCAGCACAAGGCTGCTCCTGCAAAGTGGGCATTTTCCGATGTTCAGAAAGGTGCCGCCTCCTCGGCCTGCTGCTCGCTGTCCTGCTCGACGATAAAGTCGTCGCGCTCCTCCACGCTGCCGCGCTCCCAACGTACCGTCACGCTCTCGTCGTCGTTGAAGGTCAGTTCCAACTCGGGCGTCTCGGCCAGCAGGCCCATCACCTCCTCCCACTCGGCATCACCGTCGGTATCCAGGCGATGCACCGTCACCCAGCGCTGCGTCTGCGCGAGCGGGTGGTTGATCATCGCAGACACGCGCAAGCTCAGCCGCTCCATTCCGGTCATTTCCTGGCGCTGATGGGGCGTCGACTTCATGTGCTTAGACATATTCTTATCCTGACAGCTGTATATTCGTACAGTATTCAAGGGAAGCTTATCTCACCGCCAAATCAAGCGTAAAGCCCCGCTGCGGAAAATTTTCGCCAACAGGTAATTTGTCGCCCGGCGAAATAATTTTAGCCATAAGCTATTGACGATGATTTAGCGTAAGGCTAAATTCCACTCCAGCAGCCGCCACCGTGCTGCTGCGGCACCAACCGACATTTCCATTCAGGAGTTCCCCCCATGAGCGTAGATATCAGCAACCTCACCATCGCCGTTCCGGTGGCCGAATCGTCGATCAGCACCGTAGCGGTCGAACTCACCGGCAGCGAAGCGATTGCCCTGTACCCGAACTACGTGAAAGTGCTCAGCGATGGTTCGGTCCAGTTGTCTGCCCCCACCAAAGGCGCTTCGAGCAAAAGCACCCGCAGGACCCGCTGCGAGTGGTCGGAGCCGGAATACTGGACCCTGGGCGGCGCCTTGGATCACTGGAATCGCCAGGAAATGACACTGACCAAGGTCAACTGGGCGCAGAAGGTGGTCATCGCGCAGATGCACGTCTACGGGGACGACAGCCCGCCCGTGAAGGTGTTCTGGAAAAAGGGCGACATCACCCTGGGTTTTCGGCGGACCTACAACCAGACTGACCCGATCAACTCGACGGTGCTCAAGGGGGTACCGCTGGGGGCAAAGTTCGAGGTGAGCATCCATGCCACGTCGGCAGGCGTGGTTACCGTTACAGCCAAGTGCAACGGGATGACCGGATCGTCCGGCGATCTGCAGTTCGACAGCACCTGGGCTACACAGCTATTCGAGTTCCACGGCGGGGTCTACAACCAGGTGGACTACACCGATACCACGCCCGCCGATGACGGCTCGATCTGCATCATCAGCGACCTATCGTTGATCCATGCCTGAGCCCAGGCAACTGGCAAGACATCCCGATGCCCTGCATCCCAGCGCAGGTTGCATCGGGATGCCGATTGGCGTTGAGCCGCCCCCAAGCGCTACATACAAGCTAAGCTCCACCTTCGGGCGCTTTTTCGATGGCCCCGGCACCATGCATCTACATCGTCGCTCTCGCGATCCATACCACCTGGCCAGATTTGGCCTTGAAGAGGATGCACCCATGGCGACAATCGAGACTCAAGCTCTTGCGCAAGGTCTCTCGCAAGTAGAAAGCAGCTGGCAAAAGTATGTAATTTCCCAAAAAAATACTGAAGGCCTAAGCGGATCCGAACTCAAGGCTGCCCTGAAAGCTAGTGCGCAAGACTATAAAAGGTTTCAGAATCACAGCCAGCAATTTTATGCAGAGGTTCGCAAACGGGTGACTGATGCTGAAAAACTGGAACAAGACAAGCAACTCTACCCTCACTATTACACTTGACGGGTTGATTTGATTTTCTTGTGAACCCAGGTTAGCTCTCAGCATTTCCTGGTAGTGCCCAGCATATAGCCGGGCATTTCCTTATAGGTTTTGCCCCCTATCTCGAGGCGGTGACAGGGTCTGCAGCGGGAGCGACCTCATCGGCGACTCGACGCGCGCGGCCAACTCCCCAAGCAAGCGCTCGGGCCATAGACTCATTTGGCCGGGAGTCGAAGGCCTCTTCGTGGAGTGCCATGCCGGACCGCGCATAGATACCGATGAACACCTGCGTGCTGCCGGTGCGCGAAAGCCTCACCCGCACATCGATAAAAGTGCCGTCAACAAGGGTTTCCTCGTGAGATCGGTGGTGGAGCGTAGGGTCAGCCCAGGCCCAGTACACATCGCCGCGCACGCGCATACAGCCCTCCTGCAACCGTTTGGTGGATGGTCATTAATCCAAAAAATAGCCAAGACGAAGCGGTGATCAAGGCTGTCCAACAGGTTTGAAAGCCAACCCGACAATTGGCTGTTTGCTCCCAGAATTCCCCCCTCAATTCACTGCTGCGACATGGCGAACTGGCGAAACTGGAGACAAACGTAATTGGTACAGGATTAAATTTCGTTCACGTTGCGCCCTTTAGTCATAAGGCATTCGACAGCAAATCAGCCATACTCCAGAATGCAGCGGTTTTTTGGGGGAAAACCCTTGCACAGCCAACGACATACCAACTTTTAGTGAGCCTCAACGTGAAAACATCCCTGTCCATCCTCAGCCTGCTGCTGTTGCTCACAGGTACTGCGACCCTTCCGTCGACCGCTGCTGCACAACCCCCGGCCCAGGTTCAACGTGACCCATCCAAGCTGCACCTCGCCTCGGGCAGCGCCCTGCTGATAGACCTGAACACCAACCAGGAGCTGTATTCGAGCCACGCCGACCGCGTGGTGCCGATTGCCTCGGTGACCAAACTGATGACGGCGATGGTAGTGCTGGATGCCAAGCAGCCCATGGATGAAATGCTCACCATGACCATTGCCAACAACCCGGAAATGAAAGGCGTGTATTCGCGTGTGCGCCTAGGCAGCCAGCTCGACCGCCGCGAAACCTTGCTGATTACCCTGATGTCATCGGAAAACCGTGCGGCCAACACCCTGGCCAACCATTACCCTGGCGGCTACCCGGCGTTCATCAAGGCGATGAACGCCAAGGCCCGCAGCCTGGGCATGGCGCACACCCGCTACGTCGAGCCAACGGGCCTGTCGACGCAGAACGTGTCCACGGCCCGTGACCTGGCCAAGCTGCTGATGGCGTCGCGCAAGTACCCGATGCTGAGCGAGCTGTCGACCACCCGCGAGAAGACCGTGGCCTTCCGCAAGCCCAACTACACCCTGGGCTTCCGCAACACCGACCACCTGGTGAACAAGAGCAACTGGGACATCAAGCTGACCAAGACCGGCTTCACCAATGAAGCCGGGCACTGCCTGGTGCTGCTGACCCGCATGGACAACCGCCCGGTGGCCATGGTGATCCTCGACGCCTTTGGCAAGTACACCCACTTCGCCGATGCCAGCCGCATGCGTCAGTGGCTGGAAACCGGTGCTGCCAAGCCGGCGCCGGCGGTGGCCATGCAGTACAAGGCAGAGCGGCAGAACAAGGGGCGCCTGGCGGCCGAATGACCGAAGCCGGAATGATGGGGCCTGCACCGGCCCTATCGCCGGCAAGCCAGCGCCCACAGTGACAGCACCAGGCCTGCGAGAGCAACTGCCATGCGCAGTCCATGTGGGAGCCGGCTTGCTGGCGATGGGCTGCACAGCAGCCCCAAGTTCGTCAGGCCGTGGTGCTGACCATCCCGCCCGCGCTGCTGCCACCCGTTTTCTGTAATGCTTCGAGCAACTGCGCGGTGGCCTGCAGGATTTCACCATTGATGGTGGCGATGCTCGCTTGCTTGGCGGACACAGCTGCCAGCTTGGTGGTTTCGTCCATCTTCTGCGCCATCAACTGGGCCAGTTGCTTCTGCTCCTCGGCCAATTGCTTCTGCAGCTTCTTGATCATCTCGCGCAATTGCCTGATGTGCGCAGGCTCCGAACTTTCACTGCTGCTCTGGGCACCTTGAGTCTGGCCACCACCGTTCACCTTCGACGTGTCGGCCTGAGTGCCGGCCCCATTCTCTTCAGTCTTTTGCGCATCCTGGCTGTCGGCGGCCTGGGTTGTGCTCAGCGCCTGGCTCGTGGTGCTGATGCTGACTGCTGCAATACCTGTCATGTCTTTCTCCCTGCGTTGCAAATGGGTCCTTGGGTTGTTCTGCCTATCGGCCGACAGGCGCAGGCCTTTAGCCCCCTGCTGCAAGTGGCCGATCGGCCGCCAGTAAATTCCCCATCGTTTGGCTCGTTCCACCCAATGTACAAACGCAGGCGCCGGTCTCTCCCGGCGAGCGTCAACATTCGACCATTATGGAACCGCAGCCATGAGCCAGTCTGCAAAACCGGAAACCATCAAGGACCTGATCGGCGTGGGCTTCGGCCCTTCCAACCTGGCCCTGGCCATCGCCCTGGAAGAACTCGCCGAGTCCCACGGCCATGCCCTCGACGCGCTGTTCATCGACAAGCAGCAGGACTATCGCTGGCATGGCGAAACCCTGGCCACCCAGAGCGAGCTGCAGATCTCGTTCCTCAAGGACCTGGTGTCGCTGCGCAACCCCACCAGCCCCTACAGCTTCGTCAACTACCTGCACCAGAAGCAGCGCCTGGCCGACTTCATCAACCTCGGCACCTTCTACCCCTGCCGCCTCGAGTACAACGACTACCTGCGCTGGGCCGCCGAGCACTTCGCCACCCAGGCGGTATATGGCGAGGAAGTGCTGCGCATCGAGCCGGACGTGCAGGCGGGCCGAGTCGAGCACCTGCGCCTGGTCTCGCGCGACGCCCAAGGCCGCGAATATAGCCGCCGCACCCGTTCGGTAGTGGTCGGCAGCGGCGGTACGCCAAAAATCCCGGAAAAGTTCGGTGCCTTCAAGGACGACCCGCGGGTATTCCACCACTCCCAGTACCTGAGCAGCCTGAACAAGCTGCCATGCACCGCCGACAAGCCGATGCGCATTGCCGTGATCGGCTCGGGCCAGAGCGCCGCCGAGGCGTTCATCGACCTCAACGACAGCTATCCGTCGGTCAAGGTCGACATGATCCTGCGCGGTTCGGCGCTCAAACCCGCCGATGACAGCCCGTTCGTCAACGAGATCTTCTCGCCGGACTACACCGACCTGGTCTACAACGAACCGGCCGACCAGCGCAGCAAGCTGCTGGGCGAATACCACAACACCAACTATTCGGTGGTCGACCTCAACCTGATCGAACGCATCTACGGCATCCTCTACCGGCAGAAGGTCGCCCACCAGTACCGCCACAACGTGCTGTGCCGGCGCCAGGTCGAAGCCGTGGTGGCCACCCGCGAAGGCCTGGAGCTGACACTGCGCGACCTCGCCACCGGCCAGCAGCAGACCCACCGCTACGATGCGGTGATACTCGCCACCGGTTACGAGCGCCGCTCGCACCGTGACCTGCTGGCGCCCCTGGCCGGCTACCTGGACGATTTCAACGTCGACCGCAACTACCGCGTGCTGACCAGCCCCGACCTGCAGGCCTCGGTGTACCTGCAGGGCTTCTGCGAAAACAGCCACGGCCTGAGTGACACCCTGCTCTCGGTGCTGCCGGCGCGCGCTGCGGAAATTGGCCGCGCGCTGTACCAGGACCTGGCGCAGCTGTACGGCAAGCCGCAACCGGCAGTGGCTCTGACCCGCGCCTGATCCTCTAGGCATTTAACAGCATCTGTAGGAGCAGCCTTGTGCTGCGAAGAGGCCGGTACTGACAGTGCATCTCTGTTGTCAGTACCGGCCTCTTCGCAGCACAAGGCTGCTCCTATAGGGTCGCGCCAGCTTTCAGGTTTCTTTGCCCGAAACATTTGCTTGCATTTAAAACGGCAGGTTTTCGATTCTCATTCGTCCTTATCAATACAGCCCCTCTTTGGCTGGGCACACGCTCGACTCCCCATTGCAGAAGACCGTCAGATGGCCAAATCACCGAAAAAATCCAAATCCAGGCTGTGGTTCCTGGTCCACAGCTGGCTCGCCTTGCCGATCTGGTTCTTTGTCCTGATCGTCTGCTTCACCGGCATGCTCGCGGTGGTCAGCCAGGAAATCGTCTGGCTGGCCGACCCCGCCGTGCGCGCCAACAAGCCCGACGCCGACGCCGAGCGCCTGAGCTTCCAGCAGGTACTGGACGCCCTGCACAAGGCCGAGCCGGACATGGTGGTGGAGCGGCTGATCCAGCCCGACGGTTCGCACTTCGCGGTCAAGGCCAATGTCACCCTGCCTGACGGCACCAGCCCGACGCTGTATGTAAACCCCTACACCGGGGCCATCCAGGGCAAGACCCCGGACTTCAACTTCGAAGCCTTCACCCGCGCCTTGCACGGCTGGTGGCTGGTGCCGTTCACCAGCGGTTTCAGCTGGGGCTGGTACCTGGTGTCGTTGCTCGGGCTGCCCATGCTGGCTTCGCTGGTAACCGGCCTGGTGGTGTACAAGAAGTTCTGGAGGGGCTTCTTCAAGCCAGTGCGCACCGGCCATGGTTCGCGAATTTTCTGGGGCGACCTGCACCGCCTGGCCGGGGTCTGGTCGATCTGGTTCATTGCGGTCATTTCCATCACCGGCACCTGGTTCCTGATCCAGGCAATCCTGGCCGACAACCACATCACCATTTCCAGCCGGCCCATCGTGCCGGTGATCGCCCGTGAGGACGTGCCGCAAACCCCGAATGGCAGCCCGGCAGCGCGCATCGACCTGGATGAAGCGGCACGCATCGCCGGCCTGGCGGTCCCGGGGCTGGAGATCAGCTTCATCTCGCTGCCGGCTACCGCCTACAGCCACATCACCCTGGCCGGACCAGGCTGGTACCCGCTGATGTTCCAAAGCGCCTCGGTCAACCCGTACACGCGCAATGTCGACAGTCAGTTCCTGATCAGCGACCGCTCCGCCCTGGAGTTCGTCACCGAATCCATGCGCCCGCTGCACACCGGCGATTTCGGCGGCTTGCCGATCAAGCTGGTGTGGTTCTTCTTCGGCCTGGTCCTCACCCTGATGGTGTTCAGCGGTTTGCTGATCTGGACCAAACGCACCGCCCAGGCCACCGCCGCCGCCCTCAAGCGCAGCGAGCGCGCACCGCGCATGGCGCGCCATGAACCCACAGTGGAGATCCGCCCATGAACCAGGCCCAAGCCGTGACCGTCAGCCCGCTGAAGCAACTGTGGCTGAAGTGGCGTTTTCACTTGAACATCCTGCTGATCCTCATCCCGCTGGGCTTCATGCCCAAGTACTTCGCCGAGGCCAAGCTGTTTCGCGGCGAAGCAGGGCTCGGCGCCAATGTGATCCACGACATCCAGGTCGGCCCCTATACCCTGGACCTGGCCGAGATGCGTGACGAGGCTCCCCGCGCCGATGGCCCGGCCGGCCACTTCAAGGTCTTCAATGCATCGCTGTGCAAGGCCTGCGTCAACGGCGTCAAGGCGGCCTACCTGCGCATCGGCAAACCGCGCAGCCTGCGCGCCGCCGGCACGATTTTCTTCGGCGCGCCGTACAACATGGGCACCTCGTTGCCGATCCCGCCACGCACCAAGCCCGACGCGCAGATCTGGATCACCCTGGAAGGCTGGGACGGCAGCATGCACCAGGCGTCCGTCCCTCTGGCCAAGGCATCGCCAGCCACCGTGGCCTGGCTCGAGAAACAAGGAGGCAAGAAATGAAACACCTGATACGCACCCTCGCCCTGCCCTTGCTGGTGCTGGCCGCCTGCCCGGCCCTGGCGCACAACCCGATGTGCGAGTGTGAAGAGCTGGCCGGCGGCCAGGTCAAGTGCACCGGCGGCTTCTCGGACGGCAGCGGCGCCCCCGGAGTTACCCTGGATGTGATCGGCTACGACGAACAGGTGCTGGTCGGCGGCAAGCTCGGTGATGACTCGACCCTGACCTTCAAGCGCCCGGACGGCGAGTTCTACGTGCTGTTCGATGCCGGCCCCGGGCACGTGGTGGAAGTCGACTACGCCGATATAGCCCAGCCATGAGCCGCGCCCAAGTGATTCGCCCGGCCGGCGCCGGGCACGAAACCCTGTACGTGCTGCTGGTCAGCCTGCTGATCGTGGTACTCGCCATCGGTGTGGTGCTGCTGCGCGGCGAACGCGAGGATGAACAGGCCATCGCCAGCCACCAGATAGACGCCCGTCGCGACCTGACCGCCGCCGAGCAAGGCCTGTACACCGACTTGCGGGTGGCCTTCGACGAAATCCAGCTGCTGCGTGAAGAGAACACCGCTGCGCCCAGCGTACAGGCACTTGCCGAGGAAGGCCTGCCACCGTTCGTGGTCGATGCCGGCAGCCAGAGCCGCGGCAGCCACCAATGGTCGTGGCTGGAGACCGGGGCCTACCTTGGCCGCAGCCAGGCCCCGGAAGTGGCCGGCAGCCTGCTGCTGATCCTGCCGGCCGACAGCACCGGCCAGGCCGATGTCTGGCTGCGCCGCGACAGCGCCGCCGTGACCCCGGACGACCTTGGCCAGGCCGCCCTGATCGCAGCCGGCTGGCAGCAGGTGGTCAGCCATTACGACGCCGGGGTCACCCGCGAACACCGTCATTGAACCCAAGGACTTCCCCATGCTCCGCTCCGCCCTCGCCCTGCTCCTGGCCATTGCCCTGCCGGCACAGGCCCTGGCCGATAACGGCAAGCCCCTGCGTATCGGCATTACCCTGCACCCCTACTACAGCTATGTGAGCAACATCGTCGGCGACAAGGCCGAAGTGGTGCCGCTGATTCCGGCAGGGTTCAACCCCCATGCCTACGAGCCACGGGCCGAGGACATCAAGCGCATCGGTACCCTGGACGTGGTGGTACTGAACGGCGTCGGCCATGACGATTTCGCCGACCGCATGATCGCCGCCAGCGAGAAGCCCGACATAAACACCATCGAGGCCAACCAGAACGTACCCTTGCTGGCGGCCACCGGCATTGCCGCCCGCGGCGCCGGCAAGGTGGTCAACCCGCACACCTTCCTGTCGATCAGCACCACCATCGCCCAGGTCAACAACATCGCCCGCGAACTGGGCAAGCTCGACCCGGACAACGCCAAGCTGTACACGCAAAACGCCCGCGCCTATGCCAAGCGCCTGCGCGCACTGCGCGCCGAAGCACTGGCCAAGGTCACCGAGGCGCCCAGCGCCACCTTCCGGGTCGCCACTATCCATGCCGCCTACGACTACCTGGTACGTGACTTCGGCCTGGAGGTGACTGCGGTGGTCGAGCCAGCCCATGGCATCGAACCCAGCCCGGCCCAGCTGAAGAAGACCATCGACCAGCTCAAGGCGCTGGACGTGCGGGTGATCTTCTCGGAAATGGACTTCCCGTCGGCCTATGTCGAAACCATCCAGCGTGAATCCGGCGTCCGCCTGTACCCGCTGACGCACATTTCCTATGGCGAATACACCAAGGACAAGTACGAAGTGGAGATGAAGCGCAACCTCGACACCGTGGTCCGCGCCATCCAGGAGAACCGCGCATGACCGCCGCCGCCAACCTGGTGACAGCCTGCGGGCCGCGCATCGAGTTTGCCGGCATCGACCTCACCCTGGGCCGCACCCGCATCCTCGAACAGGTCAGCTTCAACGTCGCCGCCGGCAGCGTGCATGCCATCGTCGGCCCCAACGGCGGCGGCAAGAGTTCGCTGATCAAGACCCTGCTCGGGCAGATGCCGCACCAGGGCCAGCTGACCCTGCACTGGCCCGGCGAACGCGAAGTGATCGGCTATGTGCCGCAGGCGCTGGAGTTCGACCGTGGCCTGCCGATGACCGTGGACGATTTCATGGCTGCCATGTGCCAGCGCCGCCCCGCCTTCCTCGGCCTGTCGCGCCGTGTGCAGTCGGCCATCGACGCAGCCTTGGCGCGGGTCGGCATGCTCGACAAGCGCAAACGGCGCATGGGCGCGCTTTCCGGTGGCGAACGCCAACGCGTGCTACTGGCCCAGGGCCTGATTCCCGAGCCGCAACTGCTGGTGCTGGACGAGCCGATGTCGGCCCTGGATGAAGCCGGCATCCAGGTGTTCGAACAACTGCTGCAGGGCTGGCGCCAGGCCGGCACCACCGTGCTGTGGATCGAACACGACCTGGAAGCCGTGCTGCGCCTGGCCGACCGGGTTACCGGCCTGAGCCGCCAGGTACTGTTCGACGCCCCGCCCGCCCAGGCCCTTACCCCAGAGCGCCTGCTCGGCCTGTTCTCCGTTCACCCGCGTAGCGAGAGCCTTGCCTGATGAGTTTTGAAATCTTTCGGCAAACGGTCCAGGACTGGGCCACTGCCGGCTACCTGCCCGAGGCGCTGGCCTACGGCTTCGTGGTCAACGCTTTGCTGGCCGGTTTGATGATCGGCCCGGTGCTGGGCGGCCTGGGCACCCTGGTGGTGGTCAAGCGCTTTGCCTTCTTCTCCGAGGCGGTCGGCCATGCCGCGCTGACCGGCGTGGCCATCGGCATCCTGCTGGGCGAGCCCTACACCGGCCCCTTCGGCAGCCTGTTCGGCTACTGCCTGCTGTTCGGCATCTTGCTCAACTTCCTGCGCAACCGCACCGGGCTGTCGCCGGACACGCTGATCGGCGTGTTCCTGTCGGTGTCGCTGGCGCTGGGTGCCAGCCTGCTGCTGATGCTGGCAGGCAAGATCAACGTGCACATCCTCGAGAACGTGCTGTTCGGCTCGGTGCTGACCGTCAGCAGCCAGGACCTGGTGGTGCTGGGCATCGTCGCGGTGCTGGTGCTGGCATTGGCAGTGCCGCTGTACAACCGCATCATGCTGGCCAGTTTCAACCCACAGCTGGCAGCCGTGCGCGGGGTGGCGGTGAAAACCCTGGACTACCTGTTCGTGGTGCTGGTGACCCTGGTCACCGTGGCCTCGGTGAAGGTGATCGGGGCGATCCTGGTCGGGGCGTTGCTGGTGATCCCCGCTGCCGCCGCACGCCTGGTCAGCCAGTCGCTGAAGGGCTTTTTCTTCCTGTCGGTGCTGATCGCCACGCTGAGCACGCTGCTGGGCATCCTGCTGCCGATCGTTTTCGACCTGCCGGTGCCGTCCGGCGCCGCGATCATCCTGGTCGCCGGCATCTGCTTCGCCCTGGCGGCGCTGGCCCGCGCCCTCGTCCCCCGCCTGCAAGGAAACCCGGCATGAACCTGAAACGCCTGACCTTGGCCCTGGCACTGGCCGGCCTGCCGTCGCTGTCTTTCGCCACCCAAGTGCTGACCACCCTGCCCGTCACCCACAGCCTGGCCAGCGCCTTGCTCGAGGGCACCAAGGTGCAACTCAAGCGTGCAGCACCCGCCAACCTGCCTGCCAGCCGCCAGCCTTCCTATTTCAGCGGTCGCGGTGGCGCCAGCCTGCACAAGGCCGCGCAGCAGGCCGACGCGGTGATCGGCGTGCGCTCGATCTGGCGTGACGACCCGCTGTACCCGATGGCCCGGCGTAGCAATATCCGGATCGTCGAAATCGACGCCGCACGGCCAGTGGATGGCGCGCTGCCGGGCATAGCGGTGAGCGGCGACGAGGCCTATGGCGCCTACCCCTGGCTCAACCCGACCAACTTCGGGCGCATGGCCGACGTGGTAGCCAATGACCTGGAGCGGTTGGCGCCAGGCGACAAGGCGCGGATCCAGGGCAACCTGGCCGGGCTCAAACGCCAGTTGCTGGAGCTTTCGGCCAGCAGCCAGACACGCTTGGCCAAGGTCGACAACCTGACGGTGGTGAGCCTGTCGGAACGGCTGGGTTATCTGGCCAGCGGGTTGAACCTGGACGTGGTCGAGCAGCCGCTGCCAGCCGAGTGGGATGCGACTGCGCTGAAGGCGCTAGGGGACAACCTGAAAGCGCAGGATGTGGTGCTGGTGCTGGACCATCGGCAGCCGGAAGCGGCTGTGGCCGAGGTGATCAAGGCGTCCGGGGCGAAGCTGGTGGTGGTGGAAAGTGACCCTGAGGATGCGTTTGCGGGGCTGAAAGCCAGCGTCGACCGTGTGGTTGGGGCATTGGGCGAAAGCTGATGTTCTCCTCGCAGTCCCACAGGCCTGCACGGTCCCTGTGTAGGAGCGGCCTTGTGTCGCGATGGGCTGCGCAGCAGCCCCAAGGGTTCAGCGGTGCTGCACAATCTTGGGGCTGCTGCGCAGCCCATCGCGACACAAGGCCGCTCCTACAGGACCGCGCTCGCCAGCCAGGCCACCATTAACGCTTCATGCACCGCTGATAACGCTCATCCACCCGCCCGGCAAACCACGCCGTGGTCAGCTTGCGGGTGATCTTCGGGCTTTTCAGCTGGATCCCCGGCAGCACCGCCCGTGGCACCGGCTTGCCGGCCGCAGCATCAGCAAGGGCGAACACCCCGCTGTACAGCTTGCTGTCCTCGAAGGCCAGACTATCGCCCTGCTCCAGCTGGCTGCGAATCTGCGGGTTGCGCAGGCCCAGCTTTCCTCCCAGTTTGCGTGCCGCCTTTTCAGTGGTCCCGGGCATGATCGAGCCCGGCGCCACCAGGTCGCCATCCAGCGCCAGCGTTACCCCCGTCACCTTGCTCAGTGCCGCCTGAAATGCCGCATTGCGGCTTGCGTACCAGCCCGCGTTGAAATCGGCAAAGCGGTACAGCTGGCGATCGTAGTTGGCCGAATAGCCCAGCAAGTGGGCGATACCGAAATACATGCCGCCGCGCCGGGTGAACACTTCCTGGCGAATGCTGCCGTCGTGGCTGTAGGGGTAATCCCGCGCATGCTTTTCGGCAAAGTCGATGCTGACCTGCATCGGCCCTCCGGTATGCACCGGGTTCAGCCCGCCCAGCAAGGTCTTGCCCAGCGGTACGCGAGCGATGACTTCGTCGTACAGTTCGCTCAGCTGCTTCTCGCTGCGCACCGCCTGCAAACGTTGCTGGTAGCTCTTGCCATTACCCGACGGCGCCTTCAGTGCACCGTCGACCAGCAGCTTGGGGATGTGCAGGCGCGCAGCGCGGCGGTCGATTTCCTCTCGGGCGATACGCCCCAGGTTGGGCACTTGCGGGTCGGCATTGAAGGTCGATTCCTGCTCGGTCACCGCCAGCACCGCGCACAGGTTGCTCTTGCTGGGGGCAATTCGCTGGGCCTCGAACGCCACCTGAATGTCCCGGGCCCAGCCATCGCGGTCCTTGGCCTGGGCGGGTAACAGCCGCAGCAGTTGGGCGCGGACCTTGGCCGGGTCCGTCTCGGGCGCTTCCTCACGACGCCCGGCGCAGCCTTGCAGCAGCGCCAGGGCCATCAACCCGGCAGCCAGTAACCGGCCGTTCAGGGCTGTTCACCGACCAGGTAGGTCTTGCTGATGTGCCGGAACAGCGGGTGGCTGGCACTGCCCATGAGCTCGAACAGAACCATTTCGCGGGTCACCACCTGCGCCCCCGCGGCCCGCATGCGCGCCAGCCCTGCGGCCTTGCTCGCCGGCGTACGGCTATCACAGGCATCCTCGACCACGAACACCTGCTTGCCCAGTGCCAGCAGGCCAAGCACGGTCTGCAACACACAGACGTGGGTTTCCATGCCACAGACAATCACTTGCTCGCGCGCCATCAGACTTGCTGGCAGGCACTCGGCGGCCACGCAGGAAAAATGGCTTTTCTCCACCACCTCGGCGGCCGGCGCTGCGGCCAGCAGTTCGGCCAAGGTATGGCCCAGGCCCTTGGGGTACTGCTCGGAAATCACCGTCGGCAGTTCCAGCTCGTTCGTCGCTGCCAGCAGCCATCGGGCCCGCGCGCGGGTGCCTTCAGGGTCGCTCATGGCGCCGATGAGTTTTTCCTGGATGTCGACGACCAGCAGCGTGGCCTTGTGGGGATCGATCAGCATTGTCTGCCTCTTGCCTGGGAAAAGGCCTAGCCTCCCCCAGGCAAGCGGTGACGTCAATCAGGCGGACAGCCGAAGCGGCTGCAGCGACGCGGTGAGTGCAGCGAGCACCCGGTCTTCATGCTCATGGATGAAGAAGTGGCCGCCTGGGAACATCTGCAGCGAGAACGCCCCGAGGGTTTCCTTGCGCCAGGCCTGCAATTGCTCGTCACTGGCGCGGTCCTGCATGCCGCCCAACACGTACAGTGGGCACTGCAAAGCCGGCCGCTGGCGGTAGGCGTAGGTACCACACAGCAGGAAGTCGGCGCGCAGGGTGGGCAAGGTCAGGCTCATCAGCTCGGCGTTGGCCAGCACTTCCTCGGGCGTGCCCTGAAGCTCGCGCAACTCGCCGATCAACTCGGCGTCGCTCTTGGGCTCGCGCCAGTTCTTGCCATCGTAGTCCTCGCGGCGGGTCGGCGCTGCGGTACCGCAGGCAAACAGGGCCAGTGGCGCCGGGCAGCCCAGCGCTTGCAGCTCATGGGCCAGCTCGAAGGCCAGCAAGGCGCCAAGGCTATGGCCGAGCAGCGCGTAGGGGGTGCTGGCCGCCAGGCGCTGTTCGGCAGCCAGTTGCCGGGCCAGGGCCTGCATGTCGGTGTGCAGTGGCTCGGCAATGCGCGCACCACGCCCGGGCAGTTCCACCGGGCGCACCTGCAGCCACGTCGGCAGCTTGCGCCGCCAGCGGCTGTAGACCATGGCGCTGGCCCCGGAATACGGCAGGCACAGCAGGTTCAATGCAGTCACTGGGCGGCGGCTTCGGCCATTTTCTGGCGCAGGCTCAGCGGGCGCATGTCGGTCCAGACTTCATCGATGTAGGCCAGGCAGTCCTTTTTCAGGCCGCTCTTGCCTACGGCACGCCAGCCGTTGGGGATGGCTTTGTAGTCGGGCCAGATCGAGTATTGCTCTTCGTGGTTGACCACTACCTGGAACTGGATATCGTCGCGGTCGAAAACGGAAGTCATTGCCTGTCTCCTTGAGTGATGGGTGCCGCTGCGCGCCTGGCGCAGGGGGGCTTTCAAGTAGACGTGGCGTGCGGCGAAAAAATTAGTGGGGCTGACGCGGTCTTCAGGTATCCCGCAACAGGTCGTGGGTATCGAGCAAGCGGAAGGCCACCTGCGGGTTGCGCTCCAGCCCACGGCGGATCGCCGCCGGGATCGACTGCCGGGTCTTGCGGCATAGGCCGGGCTGGTCGTCCAGTTCGATGACGATGCCGCGCATGGTTCGCACTTCGTTGAAACCGGGGGCAATGTGCACGCGAATGCCGAGGTTTTCATACATCCGCTGCTGCAGGCGTTGCAGGTCTTCCAGGTCCTTGAGGTTTTCCAGGCGGTCGAGCAGGCGTTTCTCTTCCTGGCGGGTCAGCAGGAGGATGCGCTGAGCGGCCTGCGGGTGATCGACCAGGTGTTCGCGGCCGCAGTCGCAGGCGCCAGGGGGGCAAGGTTGGCGCAGAGGCGGTGTAGTGCTCATGGAGCAATCATAGCCTGTACCGGCCTATTCGCGGGTGAACCCGCTCCTACAGGTTCCGGCTAAAACTTTCCTGTCAGGCAAAAAAAATTCACAAAACTCTAGACCGTCACCCGCCTCTTCGCCTATAAATCGCCTAAAGGAAATTTATATTCCTACCAAGAAATATTTCTTCGCCTCCACGCGAAGTCTCTTTGCCCTTGTGCCCGACCTGCCCCACTCCATCACGAGGCCTATCCGACATGCATCCCGCTCCCGATCACTTCATCCTGCGCGTCAGTTGCC
Source organism: Pseudomonas sp. s4 (assembly GCF_046764235.1). Classification (NCBI taxonomy): domain Bacteria; kingdom Pseudomonadati; phylum Pseudomonadota; class Gammaproteobacteria; order Pseudomonadales; family Pseudomonadaceae; genus Pseudomonas; species Pseudomonas sp. s4. The sequence goes on from NZ_CP177209.1 coordinate 3,780,305, forward strand.
CGGCCGTGTCCGGCATCGTCGCCGCGGTGACCACCTACCTGGCCGAGCACGGTTGCTACATCAGCGAGATGGCGCAGTTCGACGACGAGGACAACGGGCGCTTTTTCATGCGCGCGGTGTTCCGCTACAACACCGGTGTCACGGGTGACACACCGCAGCTGGAAGCCGGCTTCGCCGATGTCGCCCAGCGCTTCGACATGCAGTGGAGCCTGCACAGCAGTGCCCGGCCGATGCGCGTGCTGCTGATGGTGAGCAAGTTCGACCACTGCCTGTCCGACCTGCTGTACCGCCATGCCAAGGGCGAGCTGGACATGCAGATCACCGCCGTGGTCTCCAACCACCTGGACCTGCGCCCGATGGCCGAGCGCCAGGGCATCCGTTTCGTCTACCTGCCGGTCAGCAAGGACACCAAGGCCGAACAGGAAGCCGCGCTGCTGCGCATCGTCGAGGACACCGGCACCGAACTGGTGGTGCTGGCGCGCTACATGCAGATCCTCTCCGACGACCTGTGCCGCCAGCTGTCAGGCCGGGCGATCAACATCCACCATTCGTTCCTGCCCGGTTTCAAAGGCGCCAAGCCTTATCACCAGGCCTACCAGCGCGGGGTGAAGCTGATCGGTGCCACCGCCCACTACGTCACCAGCGACCTGGACGAAGGCCCGATCATCGAGCAGGAAGTGCAGCGCGTGGACCATGCCTACACACCGGATGACCTGGTGGCCATCGGCCGCGACACCGAGACCATCGCCCTGTCCCGCGCCGTGAAATACCACCTGGAGCATCGGGTGTTCCTGAACCACGACCGCACGGTGATCTTCAAATGAACGCCATTCCCAGTATCAAGCTGATCGACGGCAAGGCTACCGCGACGCGGGTGCTGGCCGAGGTACGCGAGCAGGTGCAGGAGCTGCGCCAGGGCGGCGTGCAACCGGGCCTGGCGGTGGTGCTGGTCGGTGCCGACGCTGCCAGCCAGGTGTACGTGCGCAACAAGGTGCTGCGTGCCGAAGAGGTGGGCATCCGCTCGCTGGAGCATCGCCTGCCCGCAGACACCAGCCAGGCCGAGCTGCTGACCCTGATCGACCGCCTCAACCGCGACACCGAGGTCAACGGCATTCTCGTGCAACTGCCGTTGCCGGCCCATATCGACGAACACCGCATTCTCCAGGCGATCAGCCCACTGAAGGATGTGGACGGCTTCCACAGCGAGAACGTCGGCGGCCTGGCCCAGGGCCGCGATGTGCTCACCCCGTGCACGCCCAGCGGCTGCATGCGCCTGCTGCGCGATGCCTGTGGCGAACTGCGTGGCAAGCATGCGGTGGTGGTCGGCCGCTCGAACATCGTCGGCAAGCCCATGGCCGCCCTGCTGCTGCAGGCCGACTGCACGGTGACCGTGGTGCACTCGCGCAGCCGCGACCTGCCGGCCTTGTGCCGCCAGGCCGACATCCTGGTGGCCGCAGTGGGCAAGCCGCGGCTGATCGGTGCCGACTGGCTAAAGCCCGGCGCGGTGGTGATCGATGTCGGTATCAACCGCATCGACGAAGGCGGCCACAGCCGCCTGGTCGGCGATGTCGACTTCGCCGCCGCCCTGCCCCAGGTGGCCGGCATCACCCCGGTGCCCGGCGGCGTCGGCCCGATGACCATCGCCTACCTGATGAAAAACACCCTGCTCGCCCTCGACCTGCAACAACAGGCCGCCCACCAGGAGCGCACCGCATGCCTTTCGCCCTGCTGAAATACGGCCTGAGCGCCGATTACCCGGTGGAGGTCGACCTGCCACCACCGTGCGAACTCAAGCCACGCTATGACGTGGTGATCATCGGCGGCGGCGGCCACGGCGTGGCCATCGCCTACTACCTGGCCAAGTACCACGGCATCACCAATGTCGCCGTGCTGGAAAAGGCCTACCTGGGCGGCGGCAATACTGCGCGCAACACAGCGGTGATCCGCTCCAACTACCTCACCAGTGAGGGTGTGCGCTTTTACGCAGAATCGGTGCGCATGTTCCAGAACCTGTCGAACGAGTTCGACTTCAACATCATGTATTCCGAACGCGGTCAGCTCACCCTCGCGCACACCGACGCCACCGTGCGCGCCTTTCGCCAGCGCGCCGAGGTCAACAAGCATTTCGGTGGCCGCACGGAGATGATCGACCGCCAGCAGATCCACGAACTGGTGCCAAGCCTGAACCTGAACCCAGGCCACCTGCCGGTGCTGGCCGGCCTGTGGCACATCGACGGCGCCACCGCGCGCCACGACGCAGTGGCCTGGGGCTACGCCAGGCAGGCGGCCAAGCGCGGCGTCGAGATCCACCAGCTGACCGAAGTGCAGGACTTGCTGATCCGCAACGGGCGCATCGAGGCGGTGAAGACCAACCGTGGCACCGTGCAGTGCGGTTGCGTGGTGCAGGCCGTGGCCGGGGCCAGTTCGCTGCTGATGGCCAAGGCCGGCATTCGTGCGCCGATCCACACCTACCCGCTGCAGGCCATGGTCACCCAGCCGTTCAAGCCGTTTCTCGACCCACTGGTGAGCTCCTCGGCGCTGCACTGCTACGTGCAGCAGACCAGCCGCGGCGAAATCGTCTTTGGCGGCGGCTCCGACCCATACCCGCTGTACAACACCCGCTCCACCCTCGACCTCAAGGAGAGCCTGCTGGCACACGCCATCGAGATGTTCCCGTTCATGGCCAACGCCAAGCTGATGCGCCAGTGGGCCGGGATCACCGACATGACCCCGGACTACAGCCCGATCATGGGCCTGTCGCCGGTGCACAACTATTACCTGGACGCCGGCTGGGGCACCTGGGGTTTCAAGGCCACGCCGATCTGCGGCAAGACCATGGCCGAGCTGGTCGCCAGTGGCGGCAAGGTGCCGGAACTGATCGCACCCTTTGCCCTGGAGCGCTTCAGCCGCTTCCAGCAAGTCAACGAAATGGGCGCCACCGCGGCCAGCCACTAAGGAGCGACGACGATGAAGATCCTGACCTGCCCCTTGAACGGCCCGCGCAATATCAGCGAGTTCACCTACGGCGGCGAATTCAGGCATATGCCCGACCCGGCCAGCTGCAGCGATGCGGAATGGGCCGACTATGTGTTCAACAGCGACAACCTTGCCGGCGTGGTGATCGAATGGTGGCTGCACAACGCCTCCAGCTACTGGTTCCTGGCCGAACGCCACACGGTGAGCGACCAGGTGCTGCGCACCTTCGACCCGAAAGAACTGTTCGACCGCCGCGTCGACTTCACCCCCGCCGCCACCCCGGAGATTGCCGGATGAACAGCCACACTCGCCTCCCCGCGCCCATGGGCCTGCTGATCGACCGCGAGCAGCCCCTGCACTTCCAGTTCGACGGCCAGGCCTGCCAGGGCTTTGCCGGTGACAGCATCGCCAGCGCCCTGCTCGGCAGTGGCCGCTGGCTGCTGTCGCGCTCGTTCAAGTACCACCGCCCGCGCGGCCCGCTGAGCATGGCCGGGCAGGATGCCAACACCCTGGTGCAGCTGCCGGACGAGCCCAATGTGCTGGCCGACCTGGAAGCCGCCCGCGATGGCCAGGTAGTCGAAGGGCAGAACTTCAACGGTAGCCTGACGCATGATCGCGACGCCTACCTGGGCAAGTTTTCGCGCTTCATGCCGGTGGGCTTCTATTACCGCTCCTTTTACAAGCCCAAGGGCATGTGGAAGGTGTGGGAGCCGCTGATCCGCAAGAAGACCGGCCTGGGCGTGCTCGACCTAGGCTTCAGGCCGCAGTACTACGACAAGGCCTATCTGTTCGTCGATCTGGCCGTCATCGGCGCTGGCCCGGCTGGCCTGCGTGCGGCACTGGACGCGGCCAATGCCGGGGCCAAGGTGTTGCTGATCGAGCAACAGCCGGTACTTGGCGGCTCGCTCACCTACGCCCGCTTCGACATTGCAGGCACCCGCGCTACCAGCCTGCGCCAGGAACTGCTGGCTGCCGTCGAGGGCCACCCGAACATCCAGGTGCTGCTGGACGCCACCTGCAACGGCTGGTTCACCGACAACTACCTGCCGGTGATCCAGCACAAGCGCCTGTACAAGGTGCGCGCCAGCCGCTGCCTGGTGGCGGCCGGTTCGTTCGACCAGCCAGTTGTGTTCCGCAACAACGACCTGCCGGGGGTCATGCTGACCAGCGCCGTGCAGCGGCTGATGAAGCTGTACGCGGTAAAACCCGGCCAGCGCGCGGTAATCCTCACCGGCCACGATGACGGCTACCTGGCCGCCCTCGACCTGCAGGACCAAGGCGTGGCCGTGGCCGCGGTGGTCGACATGCGCGCTGCGCCAGCCGATGCCGCACTGGCCGCAGAACTGAAGCGCCGCAATATACCCGTGCACCTGGGCAGCACCGTGTACGAAGCCCTGCACGAAGCGGGCATGCGCCACGTGAGTGGCGTGGATATTCGCCCGATCACCGGCCAGGGCAAGGTCGGCCCGCATGGCCTGCGCCTGGCCTGCGACCTGCTGTGCATGTCGGCAGGCTACATGCCGGTGTACCAGTTGCCGTGCCAGGCTGGCGGCAAGCTGGCCTACGACGTCAACCGCGACGAGTTCGCCATCAGCAACCTGCCGGCCGGGCTGGACATCGCCGGCTCGGTGAACGGCCGTCACGCACTGGGCAATGTGCTGGCCGACGCCACTCGCGGGGCTGCCGATGCGCTGGCAGCGCTGGGCCTGGAAGCGCCGGTGCAGCCCGTGTTCAGTGCCGAAGCCAAGGTCAACTTCCCCTGGCCGATCTTCCCCCACCCCAAGGGCAAGGATTTCGTCGACTTCGACGAAGACCTGCAAGTGCGCGACATCGTCAACGCCACGCGCAGCGGCTACCGCGATGTGCAACTGGTCAAGCGCTTCTCCACGGTCGGCATGGGCCCGTCCCAGGGCCGCCACTCGGCGCTGCCGACCGCCCGCCTGGTGGCCCACGCCACCGGGCGCAGCATCAGCGAAACCGGGGTGACCACCGCCCGTCCACCGTTCCAGGCGGAAAAACTGGCCCACGTCGCCGGCCGCGCCTTCGACCCGTACCGGCAAACGCCAATGCACCGCCGCCACCTGGAAGCCGGGGCGAAGATGATGCCGGCCGGCATCTGGCAGCGCCCTGCCTATTATGGCAAGCCCGAGGACCGCGAACGCTGCATGCAGGAGGAAGCCCGCCATGTGCGCGAGAAGGTCGGCCTGATCGACGTTTCCACCCTCGGTGGCCTGGATGTGCGCGGCCCCGACGCCGCCGAACTGCTGGAGCGCCTTTACACCTTCGGCTTCGCCAAGCTGGCCATCGGCCGCACCCGCTACGCGCTGATGACCAACGAGCATGGCGTGGTGATCGATGACGGCGTGTGCGCCCGGCTGGGCGAGCAGCACTTCTACGTCACCGCCACCACCAGCGGTGTCGACCGCATCTACCAGCAGATGCTGAAGTGGAATGCGCAATGGCGCCTGGATGTGGACGTCACCAACGTCACCGCCGCCCTGGCCGCGGTCAACCTGGCCGGGCCGCTGTCACGCCAGGTGCTGGCCAAGGTGTGTGACGATGTGGACCTGTCGGCCGAGGCCTTCCCTTATCTCGGCGTACGCCAGGGCACAGTGGCCGGCATTGCCGCGCGCATCCTGCGGGTGGGCTTTGTGGGTGAACTGGGCTACGAAGTGCACGTGCCGGCGCGCCACGCCGAGCGCCTGTGGGATACCTTGATGCAGGCCGGCGCGGGGTTGGGCATTCGCCCGTTCGGCGTCGAGACCCAACGCCTGCTGCGCCTGGAAAAGGGCCACGTGATCATCAGCCAGGACACCGACGGCATGACCCACCCGGCGGAGATCGACATGCAGTGGGCCATCGGCCGCAAGAAGCCATTCTTCGTCGGCAAACGCTCGATCGAGATCCTCGAAGCGCAGCCGCTCAAGCGCAAACTGGTCGGCTTCACCCTGCCCAAGGGCAGCCCGCAGCCGCTGGAGGGGCATCTGGTGCTGGACGGGGCGGACATCAGCGGCAACGTCACATCCTGCGAATACTCGCAAACCCTGGGGCAGATCATCGGCCTGGCTTACGCCGGTGCCCATCAGGCCACGCCTGGCATGCACATCCCGATCCGCGTGGAGGGCGGTGTGATGGTCAATGCCAAGGTGGTGCCACTGCCGTTTCACGATCCCGACAACCTGCGCCAGGAGCTCTGAGCCATGACCAGTTTGCAAGCCAAAGCTTTTATTTCACCCGGCCCGCGGGCCGAACTGCTGCATACCTGCGCGTTGACTGACCTGACCGATCTGGCACGGGTCGGGTTTCGTGGGGGCGACAGTGCCGCTTGCCTGCAGGTGCGTGGCTACCGCTTGCCGTCGCTACCCAACCAGGCCGTGCGCCAGGAAGACGGTGGCTGGGTAGCGCGCTTGTCGCAGACCGAGTACCTGCTGCTGGGCAGCCTGGCCGACGGCGGTGCACGGGTGGCTGCCGAAGAGGGTGGGTGGGTGCAGGATGCTCGGCGCAACTACCTGCTGCCGCGCCAGGATAGCCATGCCTGGCTGCAGCTGTCGGGGGTGCATTGCAGCGCGGTGATGGCCAAGTTGTGCGGGGTGGACTTGCGCGCCCGGGCGTTTCCCGTTGGGGCGGTGGCGCAGACCTCGGCGGCGCGGATCAACGTGATCGTGCTGAATGTGGGGAGCGATGAGAGGCCGGCGCTGCAGTTGCTGTTTGATCGGGCATCGCTGGCGTATTTCCGTGAAGCGGTGCTGGATGCCATGGATGAGTTCGATGGTGGGTGGGTCGGGGTAGATGAACTGATGCGTTGACCTGCACCGGCCTCTTCGCGGGTAAACCCGCTCTCATAGAACAACACATGACTCATTGGTTCGGCGAGGTCCTGTAGGAGCAGCCTTGTGCTGCGAAGAGGCCGGGGCTGACAAAGCCTGTCTATTGGCTGTACCGGCCTCTTCGCAGCACAAGGCTGCTCCTACAAAGGACGCGTCAGACGAGCGATATCGGTTCTCTGCGCGACAGCGCAGCCCAACGGGCTGGGCAATCTCCCGAAGGTCAGAGCTGCACCAACCGCTCACGCAGGAAGTTCACAAAACCCTGCACCGGCCGCGCCACCTGTCGGTGCTGCGGGTACACCGCCGACAGCTGCAGCGCCGGAGGCCGCCACTCATCCAGCACCGTCACCAGCCGCCCATCCGCCAGTGCCTGGCCCACGATGAAGGTTGGCAGATAAGTTACACCCATCCCGGCTATCGCGGCATCCCTGAGCAGCTCGCCATTGTTCGCCCGCATCCGCCCGGCCACCTGGATCGCCTGGGTCTTGCCTCCTTGGCCGAACTGCCACTGCACCTGCCGCGAATGCCCATATGGCAGGCAATCATGCCCAGCCAACTGCTCCGGCCTGGCCGGCACGCCCCGCGCTTCCAGGTACGCCGGGCTAGCGCAATACACCCGCTCGACACTGGCAATGCGCCGCGCAATCAGGCTGGAATCCTCCAGCGCACCAATCCGTAGCGCCAGGTCATAGCCCTCGCCGATCAGGTCCACTGCGCGGTCGCTCAAATCCACCTCCACATCCACCTGCGGGTGCAACTGCAGGAACTCGGTCAGCAGGCACCCCAGGTGCGCCATGGCGAACGACAGCGGCGCACTCAGACGCAAGGTGCCACGCAAGGCCTGGGCCTGGCCGCTGATGTCGTGCTCCACCTGCTGCACTTCGCCGAGCAGGCGCAGCGCCGACTGGTAGTAGTGCTGGCCCAGCGGCGTGGCATCCAGGCGCCGCGTGGAGCGGTTGAGCAGGCGCACGCCCAGGCGCTCCTCAAGCTGCATCAGGCGCCGGCTGACCGATTGTTTGGACATTCCCAGGCGGTCGGCAGCCGCAGTGAAACTGCCAGCTTCCATGACCTGGGCAAAGATCCGCATGTCTTCGTAAGGGTTCATTGTCTCGCTCTTGGTGACAGTCAAACGCTTTATAGCGGCTTTTTCCCATCAACGCATCTCCCTAATCTACGCACAAGTCGCAGCGATGGCCCTGAAGGCCAGGCAAGACGCCCACTACCGACATTCAACAGAAAAGGATTCGCTCATGAACATTGTCCACAAAACCCTTACCGCTTCCCTTCTGGCCCTGTCCGTTTCCAGCGCCTTCGCCGCTGGCAGCCCGGGTATCGAACAGCACACCCAGGCCTTCCTCGAAGCCCTGGAACAAGGCGGCGGCAAGCCACTGGAGCAGCTCAGCCCGAAAGACGCCCGCGCGGTGCTGACCGGTGCCCAGGCCTCGGTCAAGGTCGATCTCTCGGGTATCGAGGTGAAGGAACGCGCCATCCAGGCCAACGGCGAGTCGATCAAACTGCAAGTGGTGCGCCCGGCCAACGTGAAGGGTGACCTGCCGGTGTTCATGTTCTTCCACGGTGGCGGCTGGGTGCTCGGCGATTTCCCGACCCACCAGCGGCTGATCCGCGACCTGGTGGTTGGCTCTGGCGCAGTGGCGGTCTACGTCGACTACACCCCGTCGCCGGAAGCGCACTATCCGACGGCGATCAACCAGGCTTACGCCGCCACCCGCTGGGTGGCCGAGCACGGCAAGGAAATTGGCGTGGACGGCAAGCGCCTGGCCGTGGCCGGCAACAGCGTCGGCGGCAACATGGCGGCAGTAGTGGCCTTGAAAGCCAAAGAGGCCGGCACCCCGGCCCTGCGTTTCCAGCTGCTGTTGTGGCCGGTGACCGATGCCAGCTTCGAAACTGCGTCGTACAAGCAGTTTGCCGAGGGGCACTTCCTGACCACCGGGATGATGAAATGGTTCTGGAACAACTACACCACCGACGCCAAGGCCCGGGAACAGATCTACGCCTCGCCGCTGCGGGCCAGCAGTGAACAGCTCAAGGGCCTGCCGCCGGCACTGGTGCAGACGGCCGAGTTCGACGTGCTGCGCGATGAAGGTGAGGCTTATGCTCGCAAGCTGAATGCCGCTGGCGTGACTGTGACCTCGGTGCGGTACAACGGCATGATCCATGACTACGGGCTGCTCAACCCGCTGCATCAGGTGCCGGCCGTGCAAGCGGCCATGCGCCAGGCCGCCGGCGAGCTGAAAGTGCACCTGCAGTAACCTTATCCACGCATGCGGCAGGGCCTGGTGCCCTGCCGGTTCAGGAGGTCCGTCATGCTCACCGTACGCAACGCCAAAGACCGCGGCCTGGCCTTTCATGGCTGGCTGAAATCGTTCCACACCTTCTCCTTCGGCCACTACCGCAACCCGGACGAGCAAGGGTTCTCGGACCTGCTGGTGATCAACGACGACCGCGTCATCCCCGGCAAGGGCTTTGGCCAGCACCCGCACCGCGACATGGAGATTTTCTCCTACGTGCTGGAAGGCGCGCTGGAGCACAAGGACACGCTGGGCACCGGCTCGGTGATCCGCCCGGGCGATGTGCAGCTGATGAGCGCTGGCCACGGCGTGGCCCACAGCGAGTTCAACCACAGCCAGGTGCAGCCGGTGCACTTCCTGCAGATCTGGATCGTACCGAACGTGCAGGGGGCAACGCCGCGTTACCAGCAACAGCATTTCAGTGCCGAGGAAAAGCGCGGCAAGCTGCGCCTGATCATCTCGCCGGATGGCGCCGAGGGGTCATTGCAGGTAAGGCAGAATGCGCGGGTGTATGCCGGCCTGTTCGACGGTGACGAGCGTGCCACCCTGAACTTGCCGGAAAACCGCCATGCCTATGTGCATGTGGCCCGGGGCAGCATCGAGCTCAATGGGCAAGTGCTGAATGAAGGGGATGGGGTGCGGGTGAGGCAGGAACAGGTGCTGGAGCTGGGCAATGGGGTGGATGCCGAGGTGCTGGTGTTCGACCTGCGGCCGCATGAATTGCCGGGCATGCCTTGAGTTTCTGCTTCGACAGTAATGGCCCTATCGCCGGCAAGCCAGCTCCCACAGGTACTGCACAGGTCTTCAAGGCAGTGTTTAACCTGTGGGAGATTACCCAGCCCTTTTGGGCTGCGCTGTCGCGCAGAGAACAAATATCGCTCGTCTGACGCGGCCTTTGTAGGAGCAGCCTTGTGCTGCGAAGAGGCCGGTACAAGCAACAGACAGGCTTTGTCAGTACCGGCCTCTTCGCAGCACAAGGCTGCTCCTACAGAACCTCGCCGAACCATTGAGTCATGTGTTGTTCTATGGGAGCTGGCTTGCCGGCGATAGGGCCAACAGCCATCACTCAGGGCTCAACCCTTCGACGATGATCACCTCAGCCTTCGCCACCCCCTGGCGATGGCTGCAAGCCTCCTGGTACAGCCCGGACCGGTAACACGCCAGCGCCTGCTCGTACGAATCGAACTCGATCACCACGCTACGCTGAGGGGTAGGCCGCCCTTCCATTGCCTCGCTACGCCCGCCACGGGCCAGGAAACGGCCGCCGAATGCCTTGAAGGCAGCCGGGGCGCGCTGGGTGTACTGCTGGTATTGCTCGGGATCGTTCACGTCCACATGGGCGATCCAATAGGCCTTCATGCGCTGCTCTCCTGTTACGGCGATATTTGTGTATGATGGTATACCATAATAATCATCCCACCACAGTGAGCGTGCAACATGGCTTTCAACACCATCGAAGAACTTCTCGAGGACTACCGGCAAGGCAAGATGGTCCTGCTGGTGGATGACGAGGACCGGGAAAACGAAGGCGATCTGCTGATCGCCGCCGAGCGTTGCGACGCCCAGGCCATCAACTTCATGGCCCGTGAAGCGCGCGGGCTGATCTGCCTGACGCTGACCGACGATCACTGCCAACGTCTGGGCCTGGAGCAGATGGTGCCGGCCAACGGCAGCGTTTTCAGCACCGCCTTCACCGTGTCGATCGAGGCTGCCACGGGCGTTACCACCGGTATTTCCGCTGCTGATCGGGCACGTACGGTGGCAGCGGCGATGGCCCCCAACGCCCGCCCGGAAGACCTGGTGCAACCCGGCCACATCTTCCCCCTGCGCGCCCGCGAAGGCGGTGTACTGACGCGCGCCGGCCACACCGAAGCCGGCTGCGACCTGGCGCGCCTGGCCGGGTTCACCCCGGCGTCGGTTATCGTCGAAGTACTCAACGATGACGGCACCATGGCCCGCCGCCCGGACCTGGAGGTGTTCGCTGCCCGGCACGGCATCAAGATCGGCACCATCGCCGACCTCATCCACTACCGCCTGAGCACCGAGCAGACCATCAAGCGCATCGGCGAACGCGAACTGCCGACCGTGCATGGCACCTTCCGCCTGGTCACCTACGAAGACCGCATCGAAGGTGGCGTACACATGGCCATGGTCATGGGCGATATCCGCCGCGAGCAGCCGACCCTGGTGCGAGTGCACGTGATCGACCCGCTGCGCGACCTGGTCGGCGCCGAATATGCCGGCCCCGCCAACTGGACGCTTTGGGCGGCGCTGCAGAAAGTGGCCGAGGAAGGCGCCGGCGTGGTGGTGATCCTGGCCAACCATGAGTCCTCGCAGGCGCTGCTGGAACGCGTGCCGCAGCTGACCCAGCCGGTGCGGCCTTACCAGCGTGGGCAATCGAAGGTGTACTCGGAGGTGGGTACAGGCGCGCAGATTCTGCAGGACCTGGGCGTGGGCAAGCTGCGCCACCTGGGCCCGCCGCTGAAATACGCGGGGCTGGCGGGGTATGAGCTGGAGGTCGTGCAAAGCATCCCCTTCGAGCCCGGACTGGTGAGCTGATACAGGCCCGTGTAGGAGCGGCCTTGTGTCGCGAAAGGGCCGCGAAGCGGCCCCGACAATTCATGTGTCGACGCTGAAATCCGGGGGCCGCTTTGCGGCCCTTTCGCGACACAAGGCCGCTCCTACAAAGGTTCGCGGCAACTTGCAGAGGACGGAGTGATGGCCGGTAGCCTCATACCTCTTGCCAAAAGTTTGGAATACCATAATATGATATCCCGTAGACCTTGAATCTGCAGGCCGGCACCTACAATCAAAAACGGCCAAAAAACACTTTGTTTTAGCTGCTCCCCGAACACTATTGGCGGGCGCACCACAAGCCCCGCCTCGAATAACAAAAGCAACGAGGGCGTAACCATGCTGTTGAGCAAACGTGTAACCGCAGTGCTGTCCGCCAGCCTGCTGACCCTGGCATGTCAGGCTGCCCAGGCCGCCGACAGCCTGAACTTCGTCAGCTGGGGCGGTACCACCCAGGACGCCCAGAAAGAAGCGTGGGCCGTACCTTTCACCAAAGCCACCGACATCAAAGTCGTCCAGGACGGCCCCACCGACTATGGCAAGCTCAAGGCCATGGTCGAAAGCGGCAACGTGCAGTGGGACGTGGTCGACGTCGAAGCCGACTTCGCCCTGCGTGCCGCCAGCGAAGGCCTGCTAGAACCCCTCGATTTCACCCAGATCAAGCGCGACAAGATCGACCCGCGCTTCGTCTCCGACCATGGCGTCGGCTCGTTCTTCTTCTCCTTCGTGCTCGGCTACAACGAAGGCAAGCTCGGTGCCAACAAACCGGTGGACTGGACCGCCCTGTTCGATACCAAGACCTACCCTGGCAAGCGCGCCCTGTACAAATGGCCCAGCCCAGGCGTACTGGAACTGGCCCTGCTGGCCGACGGCGTAGCCCCCGACAAGCTGTACCCGCTGGACCTGGACCGCGCCTTCAAGAAGCTCGACACCATCAAGAAAGACATCGTCTGGTGGGGCGGTGGCGCCCAGTCGCAGCAACTGCTGGCCTCGGGTGAAGCCTCGCTCGGCCAGTTCTGGAACGGCCGCGTCTATGCCCTGCAGCAAGACGGTGCACCGGTGGGCGTGAGCTGGAAGCAGAACCTGGTCATGGCCGACTTCCTGGTCATCCCCAAAGGTGCCAAGAACAAGGACGCGGCCATGAAGTTCCTGGCCAACGCCAGCAGCGCCGAAGGCCAGGCCGAGTTCGCCAACAAGACCGCCTACGCGCCGGTGAACGTCGACAGCGTGGCCAAGCTGGACAAAGACCTTGCGCAGAACCTGCCGACCGCCTACGCCCAGGACCAGGTCACCCTCGACTTCGCCTACTGGGCCAAGAACGGCCAGGCCATCGCAGCCCGCTGGAATGAGTGGTTGGTCAAATGAAAGTCGCCATCAACGCCCTGCATAACGCGCAAGGTGCCCCCACGGGCACCGGCGCCCCGGGAACGGCCCCCCGCCGCGTCAGCCTGAGCCAGCGCTGGAAAGGCAGCCGCAATCTGCTGCCGGCGCTACTGTTCCTTGGCCTGTTCTTCTTCGCCCCGCTCGCCGGCCTGTTGCTGCGCGGTGTGCTGGAGCCGACGCCGGGCCTGGGCAACTACGAGCAGCTGTTCGCCAACTCGGCCTATGCGCGGGTGCTTTTCAACACCTTCTCGGTGGCCGGCGTGGTCACCCTGATCAGCGTGCTGCTGGGCTTCCCGCTGGCCTGGGCAATTACCCTGGTGCCCAAGGGCTGGGGCCGCTGGTTGCTGAACATCGTGCTGCTGTCGATGTGGACCAGCCTGCTGGCGCGCACCTACTCGTGGCTGGTGCTGCTGCAGAGCTCGGGGGTGATCAACAAGGCGTTGATGGCCATGGGTATCATCGATGCCCCACTGGAAATGGTGCACAACCTGACCGGCGTGGTGATCGGCATGAGCTACATCATGATCCCGTTCATCGTGCTGCCGCTGCAGGCGACCATGCACGCCATCGACCCGATGGTGCTGCAGGCCGGCTCGATCTGTGGCGCCAGCCCGTGGACCAATTTCTGGAAAGTGTTCCTGCCGCTGTGCCGCTCGGGGCTGTTCTCCGGGGCACTGATGGTGTTCGTGATGTCGCTCGGTTACTACGTCACCCCGGCCCTGCTGGGCGGTGCACAGAACATGATGCTGCCCGAGTTCATCATCCAGCAGGTGCAGTCGTTCCTCAACTGGGGCCTGGCCAGCGCCGCCGCCGCACTGCTGGTGGTGATCACCCTGGTGCTCTTCTACCTGTACCTGAAGCTGCAGCCGGAATCCCCGGTTGGCAACGCGAGGTAAACCGCCATGCTCCTGTCTCCCAATGCCATGGGCCGCCCGCTGCGTACGGGCCTGTACCTGACCACCGGGGTCATCGCGGCCTTCCTGCTGCTGCCGGTGGTGTTCATCGTGTTGCTGTCGTTCGGCTCGTCGCAGTGGCTGGTGTTCCCGCCGCCGGGCTGGACCTTCAAGTGGTACGGCCAGTTCTTCTCCAACCCGGAGTGGATGGACGCCGCGCTGGCCAGCCTGAAGGTGGCCGTGCTGACCACCATCGCCGCCGTGCTGCTCGGCCTGCCCACCGCGTTTGCCCTGGTGCGTGGCCGCTTCCCGGGCCGCGAGCTGCTGTACGGGCTGTTCACCATGCCGATGATCGTGCCACTGGTGATCATTGCCGTGGCGGTGTACGCGCTGTTCCTCAAGCTCGGCTACACCGGCACGCTGTTCGCCTTCGTGGTCAGCCACGTGATCGTCGCCCTGCCCTTCACCATTATCTCGATCATCAATTCGCTGAAGCTGTTCGACCAATCCATCGAGGATGCCGCGGTGATCTGCGGCGCCTCGCGCCTGCAGGCGATCTTCAAGGTGACCTTCCCGGCGATTCGCCCGGGGATGATCGCCGGCGGCCTGTTCGCCTTCCTGGTGTCGTGGGATGAAGTGGTGCTGAGCGTGATGATGGCCAGCCCCGACCTGCAGACCTTGCCGGTGAAGATGTGGACCACCCTGCGCCAGGACCTCAGCCCGGTCATCGCCGTGGCCTCGACCCTGCTGATCGGCCTGTCGCTGCTTGTCATGTTCATTGCCGCCGCCTTGCGCCGGCGCACCGAAGCCAACGCCTGAGCGCGCGGAGAAAACAACAATGAGTGCAGTGATCAAAGACAACGCGCACGGCAAGACCCTGGTCAGCCTGCGCGGCCTGAACAAGCACTACGGCGACTTCACCGCCGTGGACAACCTCGACCTGGAAATCCAGGACGGCGAGTTCCTGACCTTCCTCGGTTCCAGCGGCTCGGGCAAGTCCACCACCCTGTCGATGCTGGCAGGCTTCGAAACGCCGAGCAGCGGCGAGATCCTGGTCGATGGCCAGTCACTGGTCAACGTGCCGCCGCACAAGCGTGACATCGGCATGGTGTTCCAGCGCTATTCGCTGTTCCCGCACCTGAACGTGCGCGACAACATCGGCTTTCCGCTGGCCATTCGCAAGCTTAGTGCCAGCGAAACCAGCAAGCGCGTCGATGCCATGCTCAAGCTGGTGCAGCTGGAGAAGTTCGCCCACCGCAAGCCGTCGCAGATGTCCGGTGGCCAGCAGCAGCGCGTGGCTATCGCCCGGGCGCTGGTGTACGAACCGCGCATCCTGCTGATGGACGAACCGCTCGGCGCGCTGGACAAGAAGCTGCGCGAAGACCTGCAGGACGAACTGCGCCAGTTGCACCGGCGCCTGGGCATCACCATCGTCTACGTCACCCACGACCAGGAAGAAGCCATGCGCCTGTCCCAGCGCATCGCCATCTTCAGCCATGGCAAGATCGTCGGCCTGGGCACCGGTTACGACCTGTACCAGAACCCGCCGAATGCCTTCGTCGCCTCGTTCCTGGGCAACTCCAACTTCCTGCGGATCAAGGCCAGCAGCAATGGCGCGGGCAGCTTCGAGGGCCAGCCGGTGGCCATCCGCCTGACCCCGGGCCTGGCCGCCTCGCAGGATGCACTGATCATGGTGCGCCCGGAAAAGGCCCTGGCCCTGACCGCCGAACAAGCCGCGCGCGAGCCGCTGCCGGCGGGCTGGAACGAGGTCAGTGCCAAGGTTGGTGAAGTGCTGTTCCTGGGCGAGAGCCAGACCTGCCATGTGGTGACAGCGGGCGGTACCGAGCTGACGGTAAAGGCGTTGTCGGCGGCGGGCATGCCGATGCAGCCGGGGGATACCGTGAAGGTGCGCTGGGCGGTGGCGGATGCGTGCATCTATACCGAGTGGGCAGAAAGTGACCTGAGCAAGTCTGCCGGGGCGCATTGATACCGCTGGGGCCGCTTTGCGGCCCTTTCGCCGGCAAGCCAGCTCCCACAGGTACAGCGCAGATTTCAGGATTGGCACGGCCCCTGTGGGAGCTGGCTTGCCGGCGATGGGCTGCACAGCAGCCCCATTAACGCGAACTTACAAGCATCAGGCAAAGCCCACTGCCCCATGGACTGTCACATTATCATCACGCCACTGTCGTAATCTGCCGGCCATCTCTATGCCATAGGCCTTCCGGCATGCCCCGCCTGCTTGTCTTGCTGCTCACCCTGCTACCGCTGGCGACCCTGGCCGAGCCCGCTCACCTGCGCGTCCAAGGCTCCAACACCATCGGCGCGGCCTTGCTGCCGGCGCTGGTGCAAGGGCAATTGCGCGCGCAGCAAGCTACCGCCATCGAACAATACCCGGGCAAGCTGGCCAACGAGACTGTCATCACCGCTCGCGATACGCGTGGCCAGCCTTTGCGCATCGACATCGCCGCACACGGTTCCAGCACCGGCTTCGTCGCCCTGGGCCATGGCGAGGCCGACCTGGCCGCCGCGTCGCGACCTGTCAACGACAACGAAGCAAGCCAACTGCAGGCTTTGGGCGACCTGCGCGCCGCTGCCGCCGAACAAGTCATCGGCCTGGATGGCGTCGCGGTCATCGTTCACCCCGACAACCCGCTGCCACAGCTCACCACGGGGCAACTGGCACAGATCTTTGCCGGGCAGATCCAGCGCTGGGAGCAATTGGGTGTTGCCGGCGGGGCCATCCACCTGTACGCCCGTGACGACCGCTCCGGCACCTTTGAGACCTTCAAGGCCCTCGTGCTGGAACCCCAGCAAAGCGAACTTTCAGCCCAGGCCCAACGTTTCGAGTCCAGCGACGAGCTGGCCGCGCGAGTGAGCACCGACCGCCAGGCCATCGGTTTCAGCAGCCTGGCGGCGGTGCATGGGGCCAAGGTGCTGGCGGTGGCCGAAGGTGACGCGCCGGCCATGCTACCGGAGCGTGCACTGGTGGCCAGCGAGGACTACCCGCTATCGCGGCGCCTGTATTTCTATCTGCCGGCCAACCCCAAGCCCCAGGCCAAGGCCCTGGCCGATTTCGCTCAGAGCCCGGCGGGCCAGGCGATCGTCGCCCAGCAGGGTTTCGTTTCGCAGCAGATCAAGGCCCAATCTGTAGCACCCCAGGCCGACATGCCGCCGCGCTATCGCACCCTGGCCCAGCAGGCACAGCGGTTGAGCGTTAACTTCCGCTTTCAGGAAGGCAGCGCCAGCCTCGACAACAAGGCCCTGCGCGATGTCCAGCGCGTTGCCGACTACCTGCGCCAAGCGGGCAAGTTGCAGCGCAAGGCGGTGCTGGTGGGCTTTGGCGACCCCAAGGAAACACCCGGTCGCGCCGCCCTACTGTCCCGCCTAAGGGCCCAGGCGGTGCGCCGCGAGCTGGCGCGCGATGGCGTGGAGGTGCTGGAGGTGACCGGGATGGGAGATGAATTGCCAGTGGCAGGGAACGAACTGGAGCAAGGGCGACTGCGCAATCGCCGGGTGGAAGTGTGGGTGCATTGATCTGAAAGCAGCACACATCCCTGTAGGAGCAGCCTTGTGCTGCGAAGAGGCCAGTATGGCCAACACATTTGTGCAAGGTTGACCGGCCTCTTCGCAGCACAAGGCTGCTCCTACAAGAAGCGTGCTTAAGTGTGTGCCGTGCTTGGCAAAGAAATGTAACAGCTCCCCATTCGGCATCACCGGCAAACGGGTCTAGGCTCAAGCCCATGTGATACCGGGCCCCTCTGACGGCTGCCAGGCCGCCATGTCGGATCACTGTTGCCATGCAACGTCGACATTCAAGGAGGGGCTCATGACAGCTCTACACACATTCCTCACCACCCCGTTCCTCGGCACCAGCACCTGGTTGTGGCTGGTGTTCATGGCCATCGTCATCGGTTTGCTGGTACTCGATCTCGGCGTGCTGCACCGCCACGACCGGGAAATCGAAATGCGCGAGAGCCTGCTGCTGTATTCGGGCTATTTCAGCGTCGGCGTGCTGTTCGGCGTCGGTGTCTGGTACCAGTTGGGCGCGCAGTCGGCGCTGGAGTTCTACACCGGGTTCCTGGTCGAGCAGTCGCTGTCGATGGACAACGTGTTCGTCATGGCGATGATCTTCAGCTATTTCGCCATCCCCCGCCGCTACCAGCACCGCGTGCTGTTCTGGGGCATCCTCGGGGTGGTGTTCCTGCGGGCGATCATGATCGGCGTGGGCGCGGCGCTGGTGCAGAACTTCGCCTGGGTACTGTATATCTTCGGTGCCTTCCTGCTGTTTACCGGGGTGAAGATGGCGCTGTCGAAGGAAGATAGCCGCCCCGACCTGGCCAACAACCCGATCCTCAAGTTCGTGCGTCGGCACATGCGGGTCACCGAGCAGATCCACGGCTCGCACTTCTTCGTGCAGCAGACCCCGCCCGGGCAGCACAAGGCGCTACGCCATGCCACCCCGCTGTTCATGGCGCTGGTGCTGATCGAACTGGCCGACCTGGTGTTCGCCGTCGACAGCGTCCCGGCAATCTTCGCCATCACCCAGGACCCGTTCATCGTCTACACCTCCAACATCTTCGCCATCCTCGGCTTGCGCTCGTTGTATTTTGCGCTGGCGGCGCTGATGCACCGGTTCGTTTACCTCAAGTACGCGCTCGCGCTGGTGCTGATCTTCATTGGCTGCAAGATCTTCTACCACGGCATGGTGGGCAAGGTGCCGGCATTGCTGTCGCTGGGGGTGACGTTCGGGTTGTTGCTGGGTGGGGTGGTGGTTTCGTTGGTCAAGACGCGGGGGGAAAAGCCGGAAATCAAGAATGGTCAATCCAAGCAGCCTTCAAATGCCGATCGTACAGTCAGCGAGAAGGAGGAAGACCCGCAGATGCGGGTCTGACCATCCAGAGGAACCAGTGAGCCTTCAAGGGCGTCTTCGCGGGCAAGCCCGCGAAGAGCCCGGAACAAGCCGGTAAATCACCGCCCGCTACGCATCATCTCCGCCGGCACGTACTTGCCGATCTCATACTTGCCAATCGCCGCCCGGTGCACTTCATCTGGCCCGTCGGCCAGGCGCAAGGTGCGCTGCATGGCGTACATGTAAGCCAGCGGGAAATCGCCACTCACCCCTGCCCCCCCATGAATCTGGATCGCCCGGTCGATCACCTTCAATGCCACGTTCGGCGCCACTACCTTGATTTGCGCAATCTCGCTGCGGGCCACCTTGTTGCCGACCGTGTCCATCATGTAGGCCGCTTTCAACGTCAGCAGCCGGGCCATGTCGATCTCCATGCGCGAGTCGGCAATCTTGTCGACGTTGCCGCCCAGACGCGCCAGTGGCCGGCCGAAGGCGGTACGCTCCACCGAGCGCTTGCACATCAGTTCCAGCGCGCGCTCGGCCATGCCGATCGAGCGCATGCAGTGGTGGATACGGCCGGGGCCAAGGCGCCCCTGGGCAATTTCGAAGCCACGGCCTTCACCCAGGATCACGTTCTCATACGGTACCCGCACATTCTCGAAGAGCACCTCGGCGTGGCCATGGGGAGCATCGTCATAGCCGAACACCGGCAGCGGGCGGACGATCTTCACCCCAGGCGCATCGGTGGGCACCAGCACCATCGAGTGCTGCTGGTGGCGTGGCCCTTCAGGGTCGGACAGGCCCATGAAGATCATTACCTTGCAGCGCGGGTCGCAAGCGCCGGAGGTCCACCACTTGCGGCCGTTGATTACCCATTGGTCACCGTCACGCACGGCGGTGGCGGCCATGTTGGTGGCATCCGAGGAGGCCACGTCCGGTTCGGTCATGGCGAACGCCGAACGGATCTCGCCACGCAGCAGCGGCTCCAGCCACTGGCGCTTCTGCGCTTCACTGCCATAGCGCACCAGCACTTCCATGTTGCCGGTGTCCGGCGCCGAGCAGTTGAACGGCTCCGGGCCGAGCAACGAACGACCCATGATTTCCGCCAGCGGGGCGTATTCCAGGTTGCTCAGGCCGGCACCGTATTCCGATTCGGGCAGGAACAGGTTCCACAGCCCTTCAGCGCGGGCCTTGGCCTTGAGTTCTTCCATGATCGCGGTGGGCTGCCAGCGGTCACCCTCGGCGACCTGGCGCTCGAACACCGCCTCGGCGGGGTAGACATAGGCCTCCATGAACGCGCTGACGCGCTCACGCAGTGCCTGGACCTTGGGCGAATAGGCGAAATCCATCGGGGCTACCTTCACGGTTCGGAGTACATGGGCCAGAGCCTAGAGCAGCATGGCCTCATCCACCTAGCCTATTTTCCGCGTGTATAAACATTCATAACCGATATATGATCGGCCAATAATTCCAACAAAGAGCGGCGCCCATGAACCTCAGCAAGGTCGACCTCAACCTGTTCATCGTGTTCGATGCGATCTACACCGAAGCCAACCTGACCCGCGCCGGGCAGATCGTGGGCATCACCCAGCCGGCAGTGTCCAACGCCCTTTCGCGGCTGCGCGAAACCTTCAATGACCCGCTGTTCGTGCGCACCGCGCAAGGCATGGTGCCAACGCCCATGGCGCAGAACATCATCGGCCCGGTGCGCAATGCCTTGGCACTGTTGCGCACCTCGGTGCAGGAAAGCCGCATTTTCAACCCGCAACAGGCCAACAAGACTTTCCGCATCAGCATGACCGACCTGACCGAAGCGGTCATCCTGCCGCCGCTGTTCCAGCGCTTGCGCCGCCTGGCGCCGGCGGTGCTGATCGAAAGCTTTTTGTGCAAGCGCCGCGAGACCACCAAGGAACTTGCCGCCGGCCGCCTGGACTTCGCCATCGACGCACCGTTGAACACCGACCCGCAGGTACGCCACGTCAAACTGATGCAAGACCGCTATGTCTGCGCCCTGCGCCAGGGCCACCCGCTGGCCGACAGCAAGCTGACCCTCGACAACTACCTGGGCATGACCCACATCCATATTTCCAGCCGCCGCAACGGCCTGGGCTATGTCGACCTGGCCCTGGGCAAGATGGGCGTGCAGCGCAAGGTTGCCTTGCGCTCGCAGCATTACCTTATGGCCTCGCAGGTGTTGCAGCAGACCGACATGGCGATGACCGTCCCCGAGCGCTTCGCCCGCCGCCATCAGTTGCGTTACCAGCCACTGCCGGTCGAGGTGCCTGCGCTGGAAACGCACCTGTACTGGCATGAAAGCACCGATCAGGACCCGGCCAACCGCTGGATGCGCGAGCAGATCACCGAGTTGTGCGAACGTGTGGTGGCCGAGGAAGAGAGGGCCTCGGAACCAGCCTGAACAGAATGGCGGGATGCGGAGAAAAAAATTCCAAGAAAAACTTGATAGATAGAAATTTTTCTTGATCATTTCCAGAATAGAGCCGCTGGAAGTGAAAAATATCTCCGAAGTAGCGGGTACGCTTGCTCCAACGATTGCCGATTTCACGGCGACAGACACGGACCCGCCCTCATGCCCAGCGCCCCGCTCTATTTCGATTACGCCGCCACCACTCCGGTCGACGACCGGGTCATCGAAACCATGCTCGCCTGCCTTGGCAGCCAGGGCAACTTCGGCAACCCGGCGTCCAGTGGCCATGCCTTCGGCCAGGCAGCCCGCCACGCCGTGGAGCAGGCCCGTCAGCAAGTGGCCGAACGCGTCGGCGCGCAGGCCGATGCACTGGTCTGGACCTCAGGTGCGACCGAGTCCAACAACCTGGCGCTCAAGGGCATTGCCCAGGGCCTCGGCCAGCCCGGGCACCTGATCACCAGCCAACTGGAACACAAGGCCGTGCTCGATACGGTGGCCGAACTGGAGCGCCAGGGTTGGGCCGTTACCCGCCTGGCACCGGATGCCGCCGGCCTGATTCAGCCTGCGGCGGTGCAGGCAGCGTTGCGCGCCGACACCCGCCTGGTATCGCTGATGGCGGTGAACAATGAACTGGGCACGATCACCGACTTTGCCGCGATTGGCGAACAGGTACGTGCCCACGGTGCCCTGCTGCACGTGGATGCGGCGCAGGCGGTGGGCAAACTGGCCATCGACCTGAACGCCATGGCCGTGGACCTGATGTCGTTCTCGGCGCACAAGGTGTATGGGCCCAAGGGCATCGGTGCGCTCTACGTGGGGCCACGCGCCCGCACGCTGATGCGTGCGCAGATGCACGGCGGCGGCCATGAGCAAGGCCTGCGTTCCGGCACCCTGGCGACCCACCAGATTGCCGGCATGGGCAGTGCCTTTGCCCTGGCCGGCCAGCCCGGCGACAGCGAACACCTGCGCCTCGAACAATTGGCCAGGCGCCTGCGTGAAGGCCTGCTGGCCCTGCCCGGCGTCACCCTCAACGGCTGCGCCAAACAACGCATTCCCCATACGCTGAACCTGTGTATCGACAGCAAGGGCTTCAACAGCGCGGCGCTGGCCAGCGAGCTGGCGTTGTCAACCACCTCGGCCTGCAATTCGGCGAGCAATGCAGCCTCGCATGTGCTGCTCGCGTTGGGGCTGGATGAACGCCAGGCACGTAACAGCGTGCGCCTGAGCATCGGGCGTTTCAGCAACGAGGCCGAAGTGGACAAGGCCCTCGAAGTGTTTGGCCGGGTGCTGACAGCGGCGTCAGCGGCACTTTGGTGAAACTTCCCTAAAACAGCCGGCTGTCCGGGGTGAAGTCCTCGACCTCGAGCCTGGCGCTGTTTGCATGCGGATGGCGCGGGTTGAACAGGTAATTGGTGGTGCTGGGCATGATCGCGCTCGGCACCGGCAGCAGCAACGCCGAACACTCATCCAGAAAACGGTTGCCCAGGCCCCGGGTCAGTTCGGTCTGGCTCGACCAGCCAGGCTGCAAGGCAGGCAACTGCGCTTGCGAAACGGTGTCGGGCAACTCGATACGCAGCAGCCGCATGGTGGTGGGGAAATCCTCAGGGTCGATCTCCAGGTGCACCAGCACCTCCAGCATTGCCCCGGCCGGGCTGGTGGCGGCATATACCACTGGCCGGCCCGCCTGGTGCCAGCGGCCGCTGACACGCAAGCCGCCCGTTCCGCTCAAGTCTGCATAGGCGCTGATACGCCACAGAATCACAGGCCGAAGCCCTCGGCGATCTGCAGCAACATCTCCTCGACCTGGGTGGTGCCCTGCTGGGTGGTGAGCATCTGCATCGGCGTCAGCCCCGAGAAGCGCTCCTTGGGCTTGGACAGCCAGCGTTTTGCCTTGCCCGCTTCACCGAACACGGCTTCGGCCATGGCGGTGATATGGGCCGAGCGGAACAGCCGGTCGCTTTCTTCCACGGTCAGCGGCTGGTCACGTTCGATGCGGGTTTTCAGCGTGCGCAGGGGAATGATCTGGTCACGCTCCACAGGGGTGAACACGCCGAGTTCGGTCAGTTTCACCAGCCAGGTGGCAGCGAAGCCATGGGTGATACGGGTGTGGATTTCGAAGTCACTGGCGAGTTCGGGGATTTCCAGCAGTGCATGCAGGCGCGCCCGGTACTCGTGGTAACCATTGTCGCGAAGCACTTCGGCAAGCATGGCGCTCTCCTTTCCGGCGTTTGCCGACAAGTATGCGGCATATGCCGGATTTTGCAAGCCGACCGGAAAGACGGGGCCGCAGAGCGGCCCCGGCAACCTCACAGGAAGGTGAACACCTGCGAAGCCGGCAACCGCGACTTGTTCAGCCCGGCATTGAAGTCCGCCTCGCTGCGATAGCCCAGGCTGAGAATGACCACACTGGTGAACCCACGCTCACGCAAGCCCAGCTCGGCATCGAGAATCTTGCTGTCGAAGCCTTCGATCGGGGTGGCATCCAGCCCATGTGCCGCAGCCCCCAGCAAGGCAGTACCCAACGCCAGGTAGGTCTGCTTTTCCATCCAGTGCTGCAGGTCCTTCTGATCGAAGCGGTGCAGGTCGACGTAATGCCGGCGGCTCTGGTTCTGCCCGGCACGCGCCTGCTCATCGCGGAAGCGGCCATCGGCGCCTTCCTGGTGGAGCACGGCATCCAGGTGCGCTTCGGTCATCTCGGTTCGGGTGCAGAACACGATCACATGCGAGGCATCGAGGATCTTCGGCGAATTGTAGGCATAGCGCTCTGTGGTGCTCTTGGCCAGGCGAGCCTTGCCTTCGGCGCTGTCGGCAACGATGAAATGCCACGGCTGCGAGTTGACCGAGGAAGGGCTATGGCGCAGTTGTTCGAGCAAGGCATCGACAGTCGCCTGGGGAATGCGGCGCGAGGCATCGTAGGCTTTGGTGGTGTAGCGGCGCTTGGCCAGCGAGACGGTATCCATGCAACAACTCCGGGAATGAACAGGGGATTTGCCGGGCATCTTATCTTTCCTGCAGAAAAGAAAAACCGGCACAATGCAGCAACACTTTCATCCCTGGAGTGAAAATGCTGCGCATCGCCGACCTCGAACTGTTCGTCCGCAGCAGCGTGCTGGGCAGCTTTACCGCCGCCGCCCATGAGGCCGAACTGCTGCCGGGGCAGGTGGCCGCCGCGATCAAGCGCCTGGAGCGCGACCTGGATGTGCGCCTGTTCGCCCGCACTACCCGCAGCCTGCGCCTGACCGCCGAAGGCGAGTTGTACCTGCCGACTGCCCTGAATGTGCTGGAGAGCCTGCGCCAGGGGCGTGAAGACCTGCATGGCAACGCCAACACCCTGCGCGGTACTCTGCAGGTTTCGGCACCGTCCGACCTGGGCCGCAACATGTTGCTGCCGTGGCTGAGCGCCTTCCGCCGCGAGCACCCGGCCCTGCACCTTCGCTTCTTCCTGTCTGACCAGATTGCCGACCTCAACCGCGACCCGGTAGATGTGGCGATCCGCTACGGCCTCAACCAGGACGCCAACTACATTGCCCTGCCGCTGGCAGACTGGAACCGCCGGGTGCTGGTGGCGGCGCCCGACTACCTGGCCCGTCACGGCCGCCCCCTCACGCCCGACGCCCTGCAGCAGCATGCCTGCCTGCTGTATATGCAGCACAACCGGGTCTACGACAAGTGGCGGGTGGGCAACCGCACCGTGCAGGTGCGTGGGCCGCTGATCAGCGACGATGCCGACGTGATCCGCCGCCTGGCCTTGCAGGGCGAAGGCATCGTCTACAAGTCGTGGCTGGACGTAAGCGCCAACATCGCGGCCGGCGAACTGGAAATCATCCTGCCCGAGCACTTTGGTGAACCCGCCCCGGTCACCCTGGTGTGCCCGCACCGAAAGCAGCTCACGCCCGCAGTGGCGCAACTGCATCTGTGGCTGCGCGAACGCTTCGAGGCCTTGCGTAACCGGGCGCTGGCCAACGGTTGCACAATCGTTCCAGACTGAGCCTGGCCGTTGCGCTAAGGTAACGATTTCTGCCACGGCACGCCCCCATGAGCAACTGGATCGACCTCAAGCAAGACGCCGACACCGGCATCGAGTCGGTCCGCGCGCATTTCGTGGGGCATGCCTACGACCCGCACTGGCACGACAGCTTCCTGGTTGGCGTTACCGAGCAGGGCGTGCAGCAATTCGATTGCCGGCGAGTGCGCCATCGCAGCACGCCGGGGAACGTATTCCTGCTGGAGCCCGGTGAAATCCATAACGGCCATGCGCCCACCGAGGACGGCTTCACCTATTCGACCCTGTACCTGGAACCCACCTGGGTGGACAGACAACTGCGGGCACTTTTCGAACACGCGCCGGGCGACAGCCTGCCCAGCTTCGCCGATACCTTGTGCCACGATGAGCGCCTGGCGCGTGCCACTGCCCTCGCCTTCCAGGCCGTGCATACCCAGGACTTGCGCATTGTCCGGCAGACGGCCATGGACGACCTGCTGGCCTGCCTGACCCGCCACCTGCACTGGCGCCGGCGCCTGAACCCGGACCCGCGCCTGCCGCTGACCGCGCAGCGCGCGCGGGATTACCTGCACGCCAACCTGGAGCGCGACATCGGCCTGGAAGACCTGGCCCAAGCCTGTGGCATCGACCGCTTCCGCCTCACCCGCGCATTCAAGGCCGCATTCGGCCTGGCGCCGCATGCCTATCTGATCCAGCTGCGCCTGGCCCGGGCGCGGCGCCTGCTCGCCCAGGGCCAGACTCCCACCGAAGTGGCCATGGCCCTGGGCTTTGCCGACCAGAGCCACCTGGGGCGCTGGTTCCGCCGTGCCTACCAGCTGACCCCGGCCGACTACCGCAGGCGCTGCTCAAACCTTCCAGACTGAAAGGCGGCGGGCAGCGAGCATGGTGCTTCGTTTATCCGGAGCCCTTGATCATGTCGCAGTCGTTGTTGCCCTTCATCCTGTTTGCGTTGGTATCCAGCATCAGCCCCGGGCCGACCAACCTGTTGATTCTTGCCCATGGGGCCCGCTTTGGCCTGTGCGCGAGCCTGGCGCCGGTCGTTGCGGCCTGCGGTGCCGCAGCGGCGATCGTGCTGATGGTGGGCCTGGGGCTGGGTGAACTGCTGCTGCGCCACCCGCTGGCCCAGCAGTTGATGAGCTGGACCGGGGTTTTGTGGTTGAGCTGGCTGGCGTGGAAGATGCTGCGCAGTGCCGCCGCTCCGCTGCAGGCGACCACGGCGCAAGGCTTCAGCGCACTCAGCGCAGCCTCGTTGCAAGTGGTCAACCCCAAGGTGTGGTTGATGGCCGTGGCGGTGGTCGGGGTGTTTGCCTCGCCGTCGTTGCCGGTATGGCAGCTGGCGCTGGTGTTCTGGCTGATTGCCCTGCCATGCATGGCGGCGTGGGCGCTGCTGGGGGTGGGCAGCGCGCGATGGTTGCAGGCACCGCGGCGGTTGCGGGTGTTCAACCAGGTGTTGGCGGGGCTGCTGTTGATTTCTGCATGGGCTGCCGTACTGGCTTGAGCCTGTAGGAGCGGCCTTGTGTCGCGATAGGGCTGCGCAGCAGCCCCCGGCGATATTCGCTGTGACGCTGAAATCCGGGGCCGCTGCGCGCCCCATCGCGACACAAGGCCGCTCCTACAAAGAACGCGCTAGCGCCAGGTCAGTGCGTCAGCGCCTCGCGGAACTGCCGGGTGCTGGCCACAGCCAGCAGCAACCCGGCCACTGCCACGCTACCGCCCACCAGGCCGATATCCGCCACATCCAGCTGGCTGCTGACGATACTGCCCAGCAACGCGCCACCGCCAATACCGATGTTGTAGATACCCGAGAACAGCGCCATGGCCACATCGGTGGCATCGGACGCCAGTTTCAGGGTCTTGGATTGCACCGACAGGCTGAAGCTGAGGATCGCCACACCCCAGAACATGCTCAACGCGGCGAAAACATAGAAGTTGCCCGACAGCGGCAACAGCAGCAACAGGCACGCCGCCAGCAGGCCGATCGAACCTACCAGGAAGCCATGCGGGAAGCGGTCGCTGTAACGGCTGAACAGCACCGAGCCGAACACCCCGGCGCCGCCGAACAGCAGCAGCAATAGCGTGGTGCGCTCTCCGCCTATCTGCGCCACGTGCAGGGCAAACGGTTCAATGTAGCTGTAGGCAGTGAACTGCGCGGTAATCACCAGCGTCACCAGCACATAGGTGATCACCAGCGCCGGGCGCTTGAACAGTATCGGCAGGCTGCGCAGCGAGCCCGAGTTCTGGCTGGGCAGCAGCGGCAACGACTTCATCAGGCACAGCATGGTCGCCAGCGCCACCCCGGCAATGCTCAGGAAGGTGATGCGCCAGCCCAGCGCTTCGCCCACCACGCGGCCCAGCGGGATGCCCAGGACCATGGCCAGGGTGGTGCCAGTGGCCAAAAGGCCCAGCGCCTTGGCCTGCTGCCCTGGCGGCGCCACGCGCACCGCCAGGGAAGCCGTGATGGCCCAGAACACCGCATGCGCCAGGGCAATACCGATACGGCTGACCAGCAATATGGCAAAGCTCTGTGACATCCACGACAGCAAGTGGCTGACGATGAACACCAGGAACACGAACAGCAACAGCCGCCGCCGCTCGATGTTGCGCGTCAGCAGCATCATCGGCAGCGAGGCCAGCGCCACTACCCAGGCGTAGATGGTCAGCATCAGGCCGACTTGCGCGGTGCTCATGTCGAAGCTGCGGCCAATGTCGCTGAGCAGCGCCACCGGGACGAACTCGGTGGTGTTGAAGATGAAGGCCGCCAGGGCCAGGGCAATGACGCTCAGCCAGCTGCCGCTACCCGCCGTGGGTGGCATGTTGGTGGGTATGGGTCCATTCATGGGTACAAACCGCTTCTCCGCAGGCAAGGCAACAGGACGCACGTCAGCCACCCACTTGCCGGGGTGTCGACGCACGCTTTGTTATTGGAAGGAATGCCCGGCATGGTACGCGTCAAGCCGGGGGCTCACAACCGCGAGGCGGGCAGAAGGAGTAACATGCGCGCTTTGTGCGAACGCGTATGCAACAAGGAGCCCGATCCGCTCATGGACCAGCAGCACTCCCAGCAGCAACAGTGGCAGCAGGCGGTCACCGCCTATGCCCAGGCCGTCAACGACTATGTCGCGCAGGGCCGCGCGCAAGGCTGGGATGACCTCGAAGAGCCCCTGCCGCAGGCCACCGAGCATTTGCTCGATGCCTGGCTGCAGGCCCTGCAAGCAGCCAACCGGCCCGGCGTCGAAGCCTTTGAGCAGCAAGCCTTCCGCGAAGCCTGGCCGCCCGCCCACCACCCCTTGCTGCCGCTGATCAAGGAGCACGGGCAAGGTATCGGCAACGTCCTGCTGCTGGAGGATGGCAGCCTGCTGGCACGTATCGGCATGCCGCATGACAAAGGCCAGGTGGTGCGCATCGACCCTCTCGGGGTGACCCCGGTGATCGGCGTCGATCACTTCGGCCGCTGCCCGGCCCGCCGCTATTTCGCCCTGGCCAATGCCGAGGGCATACGCGTGACCGATGGCTGGGGCGGCCCGCAGGTGCTGCGCCTGGCCTGGCCCACGGGGTTGGAGGGGTTGCCGCCGGGTTACCCGTTCGAGCCCTTCGACCTGCCTCCAACGCCGACCACGCTGATCCCCTTCCCGGATGGCCAGCGGGTGCTGCTGGTGAGTGCCGAGGGTATCTTCCTGCTGACCCGCCACGGCGCGACCCGCCTGCTGCCGCACCAGGCGCGGGTGCTCGACGAACTGGACGAAGGCACCGACCCGGACGACATCAGCCTGGGGCTGAGCATGGAGCACGGTGCGGTATCGGCGGATGGTCGGTTGATCGTGGTTGGCGAGCAAGGCAGCCGCCACCTGGTGCTGGATGATCAGCTCCGGCCCGTGGCGGCCATCGGCCCGGCCAGCGAGTATCCGCACTTTGCGCTGTTCAATCGTGCAGGTGACCAGTTGATAGTCAATGCCTGCCATTTCTATAGCGGTGCCACGCTGGCCGTCAGGGTGGCCGACTTGCCGGGGCTGGATACCGACTACTACAGCCAGGACCCGCGTACCCCGCTGGTACAGGATGGCGCACGGGTGTATGCCGGCGTGGCGCGCGAGGGCGAATATATCGTGGGGGATGCCTATGGTTACCTGCGGGCATTTGGCGAAGATGGCACGGAGCATTGGCAGCATTACCTGGGGTCGACCATCAGTGCGCTGGATATCAGTGCCGACGGGCGTACGCTGGTAGCGGCGAGCCATGCCGGGTTCGTTTCGGTGATTGCCCTGGACAACGGGCGCCCGGCCTGGCAGATCGGTACCGGGGCGCATGGCGAGGTACGGCGGTGGTTGTTCTGGAAAGGCTGGGACAGGGCATTGGCCTGGTAACAGGTGCAGCATCTTCATTGCCTGTACCGGCCTTTTCGCGGGCTCGCCCGCTCCCACAGGTACTGCACAGATTTCGAAAGCTGTGATTTACCTGTGGGAGCAGGCCGGGGCAGGCAACCAATCAGTTCTGCAAAGTCGCCATATCGATCACGAACCGGTACTTCACATCCCCGGCAATCATTCGCTCATACGCCTGGTTGATGTTGCGGATATCCAGCAACTCGATATCACAACGAATCGCGTGCTCGGCGCAGAAATCCAGCACTTCCTGTGTCTCGGCAATACCACCGATCAACGACCCCGCCAGCACCCGGCGCTTCATCACCAGATTGGCCGCATGAACCGCCGGGTCGATTGGCTCGATCAGGCCGACCAGGATGTGCACGCCATCGAATTTCAGGGTTTCCAGGTACGGGTTGAGGTCGTGCTGCACCGGGATGGTGTCGAGCAGGAAGTCGAAACGGCCTGCTGCTGCTCGCATCTGCTCGGCATCAGTGGACACGATCACATGGTCGGCACCCTGGCGGCGGGCTTCGTCGGCCTTGGCCTGGGAACGGGTGAACAGGGTCACTTCGGCGCCCAGCGCCTTGGCCAGCTTGATGGCCATGTGGCCCAGGCCGCCCATGCCGAGGATGCCGATCTTGTGACCAGGGCCGACGCCGTGGTGCTTGAGTGGCGAATAGGTTGTGATGCCGGCGCAGAGGATTGGCGCGGCGCTGGGCAGGTCCATGCCGGCCGGGATGCGCACCACGAAGTGCTCGCTGACCACGATGCTGCTGGAGTAACCGCCCATGGTGTTGCTACCGTCGACTCGGTCCGGGGTGGCATAGGTCATGGTCGGGCCTTCCAGGCAATATTGCTCCAGGTCCTTGGCACAGGCTTCGCAGTGTCGGCACGAGTCGACCATGCAGCCAACGCCGACCAGGTCGCCGACCTTGTGCGTGGTCACTTTGTCGCCCACGGCGGTGACGCGGCCGATGATCTCGTGGCCAGGCATCAGCGGGTACACGGCAATGCCCCATTCGTTGCGCGCCTGGTGGATGTCGGAGTGGCATACGCCGCAGTAAAGGATGTCGATGGCGACGTCGTCAGGGCGCGGGCTGCGACGCTCGAAGGTCATGGGAGCCAGAGGGCTGGTGGGGGTCTGGGCGGCGTAACCGATGGCGGTATACATGCAGGGCCTCGCTATGAAGTGAAACGATTCAGGCTGCACATTCTGCGCGCCAT
This sequence comes from Pseudomonas sp. s4, assembly GCF_046764235.1. Lineage (NCBI taxonomy): Bacteria > Pseudomonadati > Pseudomonadota > Gammaproteobacteria > Pseudomonadales > Pseudomonadaceae > Pseudomonas > Pseudomonas sp. s4. The sequence goes on from NZ_CP177209.1 coordinate 3,811,132, forward strand.
GCGTCGCTTCGCCCACGACTGATTCTCCGGTATCGATGCCTGATTCTCCGAAGATGCCATGCAGCATCTGGCGCCGAGCGTTCATTCTGCGATGATCAAACTGTCTGATTCTCTGCCCAGGTCCATCATGCAACTGACCCGCCACGTCGACGCCAATGCGCCGCTTTGCACACTGATCCGCAGCCTTGCCACGCGCCCGGGCCCCTTTTTTCACGATAATTGGTACCGTCGTCACGATGACTGGAAATTGGAAGCGAGGGAATAAGTATCCCAAGCTGGGAAGCGGCAAAACGCGACGGAACGTCAATTATAATTGACGGTCGTTATCTAACCCTGCTAATCGTTAATTCTCTGAGCGTGTGCCCAAGAACGCGAAGATTCCAAGGGACCAAACCTTTGAAATGGTAAACAGCTTCGCGCAGTTTACGCCGCTAGATGCTGGTGCCGATCACACATTCAACATCCGTTGAGCCGGTGGGCGGTAGTGTCTGCCTCGCCCACCGGTCGGGAACTAATCGACGACCTCCTCCTCACTCTGCTTGTCACAGTCTGCTTACCGGCGCCTTTCTCGTTTCACGCTGAAATTTTCAACTGCGCCCTTTCACTCCCCGGGCTTCGGTCGAAATAGCGTTTGTACTCACGACTGAATTGCGACGTGCTCTGATACCCCACCTGATGTGCCACCTGCCCTACCGCCATGCCCTCGCCGATCAGCATTTGCTGGGCCTTCAAAAGGCGCAGGCGTTTCAGATATTGCACCGGCGATAGCAGTGTGGTGCGCTTGAAATGCTCGTGAAAGGTCGAGGCGCTCATGTTGGCGCACCCGGCCAGCTCATCCACGCTCAACGCCTCGGCGTAGTGATTACGCAGGTGCTGTAGCGCCGCAGCGATTCTCGCGAAATGCCCCTGCTGCTCGACCAGCGCCCGCAACACCCCTGCTTGCGGGCCACGCAGTGCGGCATACAGCACCTCGCGCACCAGTGACGGCCCCATGACTTGGCGATCCATTGAGTCGTGCAGGCATCGCAACAGGCGCTCGACGCTCTCACGCATTTGCACATCCAGCTCGGCAGATGTCATGGATTCCGGCGTCTGCGCCTTGACCGACGCATCTGCGGGCAACCCCATGGCTTGCACCAGATCCCCGAGCACGAGCCGGTCGATCGACACCGACACGCCGTACAGCGGCTCTTCGGGCGTGGCAAAGGTTTCACACATGAACGGCACTGAGAGCGCCTGCACCAGATAATGCCCGGCGCCGTATTCGAAGGTACGCGGCCCCAGACGTGCGAGTTTGCTACCCTGCGCGAGGATGATCAGGCTCGGCTCGTATATCTGCGGGCTGCTGGCCACATAATTGCTCCAGGACAGCGTTTGCACGCCGGGCAAACCGGTATCGAGAAAACCGGGGGTGTAGGACAGCGGCTTGATCAGCGATACCAAGGTTTCGTTTACGTCGGAACGGGAAGTCAGAAGCATGGGTGATCGTACAGAGGATTAGACAATAACATGATCGCAGATCTGTGCCTGTTCGTATCACCCGGCCGTCCACCTCCGGAGGATTAGGCATTACTTACGGGGGAACGGACATCCCCGCACCCCTGCCTAACGCGCATAAGGCACCACATATACACAGCTATCGGTCACGCCGGCCCAGTATGCAACACTGGACCGCGTCGACGGCAGCAATACCATGAGCGGTTAGGGGTTGGTGGCTTGGCTGGTAAGTGCGCCTCGCTCGCTATACCTGAGAGACAACACCGTATATTAAGCTAAGCCCTCCTCCACCCATATTCCCGGCAAGCAGCCTTCGCCAGTGTTAGTCAGGAATCTTCCACGATTCTCGATACGGTTGCCTGAAAAAGCAAATTGAAAACGGGGAGCAGCGACGGTGACCATAGGCATTTGGATGTAGAAGGGGCCACCTTAGCCATGGAATGATCTACGCATGACTACGCTGCTCCCCGAAGCTTGTTTTCAGTGAGCAGCGCGATCTTAGTCGATTCAGAAAGTCATGAACACTATAGAGCTCATTTATGGTATTGGATCGATCTTCACGGCTTGAGAGCCTCCTCTCTCACCTGTTTAATCAGCCCGTCTAATCCCACATCGGGGTCTTGGATAAGGTACGCAGACACGATGAGGCTGAGTGGGTGGATACCAATGCGGCCGGCTAGCTCTTCAATTTTTTGAATAGTCGGCGACTTGAGTCCTCGCTCGAGGGAGCTCACGTAGGTTCGGCTACTGACTACTGAGAAATCTTCCTGGGTCAAGTCATGAAGAATGCGCATGCGCCGCAGTGCTTCACCCAGGGATTCACGGATTTCCATCACCACTCCTCAGAAAAGGAATGATGAAGCGCCATCGAACACGATAGGGCTACAATCTATAGTGTTCATTGTGGGATAATGTGAGGTTTCCCGCCCTGGTGACTGGTCGCCTAGGGGTACGCAGCGCTCAGTGGAGCCCGTTTTGATCTATTTGTCGGAATCTCACACCCGTACTGTCCGTACCGGTTCTTATTGTGAAATTGAGGGGATGTGCTTTTGGGTGACCTTGCGGTCGCTTTTCAACGGTGAGAGTGAGCGAGCCGCTGTCGTTGAAGATGCCTACGAGCTCAACGTTTTCCTCTCGCAGGCAACGGGCGTCGAGATCGCGCAGGTCCAAATGCTATGCCCTCCATCTATCTCCGGACGTCCGCACTGGAGCCTGGAAGAACTTCGTAAAATTGTGATTCACCGTGGCCTTGAATCCTCGCAGAGCGCGGTGATCTACGAGACCACAGTGGCCACCTACAAATTAGGGGATCTCGATTTGCGCCTGCGGAAACGGTCCCATGCGTTGTACTCGGCGCGAAACCTAAGAGCGCGGACCATCAGCGCGGTCCGTCCTCCTAAATCTGCTGAAGAACCGCAGCTATACGCGCACTTTTGATGCTGGAGCGCGCACCGACGGTGGCCAGCGAAGCCTATCCAGAATGAGGCTTGGACTGTGTGAGCATTAGCTCTGTTTTTTCAGCACAAGGCGCTCGTGTTGGCTGCTCACTTGATACAGACAATTGCGATGACACACCCGACCGCTCTCCTGCAGCCTTCCCTACCCCGCGTTAGGATGATGAATACCCATGGATCCCCTAACAAAAGCCGCTGAGGCACTGCGGTCTGGGCAACATATCATGGTGTTTACCGGCGCTGGCACTTCTGCCGGAAGCGGCATTCCGACTTTCCGCGACAGACTTACCGGACTGAGGGAGCACCAAGACCCCCAGCGTTTAGAAACTGCTCAGGCATTCCGCGAAAATCCAGCGCTGGTTTGGGGCTGGTATCTATGGCGGCGCCACTAGGTTATGCAAGCTCAGCCCAATGCGGCACATCGTGCGATCCATCGTTTATCTGGCAGTGCTCGGAGTGTCACGGTGGTTACTCAGAACGTTGATGATCTGCACGAGCGTGCGGGGAATTAGGATGTGCTTCATCTCCATGGCAGCCTGATGCACCCCAAGTGTTTTGCCTGTCATCGATATGTCGCGGAACCGCTGGTTTTTCCGATCCCCCCAACGGAGGGCGCATTGATAGAACCGCCACGCTGCCGTCGATGTAATGGTCGCTTGCGCCCAGGTATGGTGTGGTTTGGGGAAGATCTACCGCCAGGCGCATGGAAAACCGCCAGCCGAGCAGCACGACAGTGTGACGCCTTGCTTTCTATCGGGACTTCCGGCGTGGTCAGGCCTGCTGCGGACTTACCAGATGTAGCATTAGCGTCTGGTGCAGTGGTCATACACGTTAATACCACAGATGTATCCATGAGTGGGCCGAACGAGATCATGCTGATAGGCCCCGCTGAGAAAGCAGTGCCACATCTGATTGGTCTAGCGCTGTCGAGATAAGTCATCACAGGAATGCCTAGGTCTTGATAACTAGGATATACAGAACTCGTGCGGCAAATAGTCGTTGCGTCGAGCATCCCCGAAGAGAAAGACGCGGAGGAATTGGTAGATCGTCAAATCTATGCAGCTTGATGACGCTGCTTATACGAAGATTTCATGCCGTTTACGTAGCTTTTCTACAAAAAAGCCGCCCCATCGGACGGCTTCTGGTAATGCATCACTGAGTTGTAGAAGAGCTCATCGAGCGACCCAGCTTTCGACTTCATCGGCCCCGTATTCGGCTTTCCATTCCTTAAGCAGCTTGTGATTGCCGCCTTTTGTTTCGATGATCTCGCCGTTGTGCGGGTTCTTGTACTGCTTAACCTGGCGGGCACGGCGCGGAGCTCTCTCATCACCAGCTGGGGCTGTAGAACGGCGGCTGGTCTGGGGATCCAAGATGTTGATGACATCGCGCAGGCTGTAGCCGTACGTGGCGAGCAGGTCGCGCAGCTTAGTCTCGAATTCGATTTCTTTCTGGAGCTCAGAAGAGCCTTTCAATGCTTCCAGCTCGGCCAGCTGTGCGGCCAATTTCTGTTCAAGCTGACGGAATTCTGCCAGACGGGACATAGATACTTCCTCGATACCAGATGAAATTGATGAGTTACTTTAATACATCTGAGAGCACTCTACCTAAATTTTCAACGTGGGCCGGTCAATTTCATTGGATTCCGGCAAGGCGAGAGACAGCGCTAGATCGAGCTCTGCGTCCGCCTGCTTTATTTGGAAAATCCGCCGCGCCGGCGAGAAAGCGCCCTTTTGCCGCACCTGGACGCTGTCAGAAGCCAAGACCGTTGGTGCAGATGATTTAAGCGTAAAGGAGGTGTGCAAATAAGACGATCAAGGTCAAGCCGCCAAGCCAAAAGCTAGCGTGTCGCTTCCACGGTTGCGGGTGATCCGTTGCGCACAATGGATCAGTGACCAAGGCTCTGGATTGCGAACTCAACGACAGCTTCTAGAGGGCCGACACGCAGGTGGAAGGTCCTTTGTGGGATACGCCTACCGCCTCACCATGCGCTGCACTCTATTAGGTGTGATAAGCGCACGTTATCGAAACTAAACGGTTTTAACTGAATCATACATACCGACGTGCTAGAACGTGGGACTTATCATGCAATTGATTAGCAGAGAGGACAAGAGTGTCAGGCTTGGCGCCGCAAGCCACAGCAGCAAGTGATGATTCATTCAGATCAGGGAAGTCAATTCAGTAGCTCAGATTGGCAAAGCTTCTTGAAGGCAAACAACGTGATTAGCAGCATGAGTCGGCGAGGAAACTGCCATGACAACGCCGTAGCCGAGACCTTTTTCCAGCTTTTGAAGCGGGAGCGAATCCGACGAAAGATCTACGCAACGCGTGACGAAGCCCGAAGTGATATTTTCGATTACATCGAGATGTTCTATAACCCAAAACGTCGACACAGCAGTGCTATGCAGCTGTCGCCAGTAGAGTATGAGAAACGCTATTTTCTGAGCTTGGAGAGTGTCTAGGAAACCAGAGGCGATTCATTTTACGACATTATCGGAGTCGTGCAATCAGGGATTGCAGAGCTGGACGCAGCAAGCATCAAGCAGTAAGTTCCATCTTGTTGGTTCGACAACGATCTGTAGAGGTTAGGGGGTGAGATGATATCTGGTGAAGTGCAGATGCAAGCGATTCGTGATCGCCTGCCGAACAAGCAGTGTTGGATGCTATTCAAGGTAGCTAATCTAGATCGGCTACATGCTCTGCAGCGTGGTCTGCTTTATATGAACAGCGTCGACTATTTCGCGAAACTTGAGGGTGAGGCCGGGGCTGCCCTTCGAAGGGACGAGCTTGAGAATGTGTACCTTAAGCTCAGCTCTGGCATAAAGGATGGGGTTGTTAGCGAGCTCGTAATTCAGGTGGAAGGTCACGATGAAATCGTATTGAACCCAGAGACAATCATGACCTTGCAGCTGCCTCGTCCTGAAACCGTCATGGTGTATTGCCTCGGCTCTGTGTCAGCCGGACATGACGGACAGATTTGGGGGCTCGACAATGGAATGTTGCAATTCAGTGAGCGTTTCCGAGAGTTCGGCACCCATGTCCTTCGTATTACGAACCAAGCAGAGTTTTCTAGAAGGCTTTCACAAGCTATTGTGACCCATCCTCACCTCTACAATTCCCCCTTCTTTGAAGGGGGGTACGGCCAAGTCGATTACGTAGACTTTAGTAACTACAGCGGCCCGATAGGATTGTTTCGCAAACCGATTGAGTATGCTTGGCAAAGAGAGTACAGATTATGCTTTGGCGCAGAGCCTGAGGCGCTAAATGATCGGGGAGCGTTAGAGCTAAATATCGGAGATCTATCGGATATCACTGAGATCACAACCGTGGAGAGTTTTACGTCGAACCCGATGAGACTAATTCAAAGGAGTTATAGGATAATTGACGGAAAACCTGTGCAAGTTCTTCGCTAAACCTTCGTTTCGGGTCGTCTACGTGTAAAAACAAATAGCGTAAATAGATCGCGCAAACGAAAAAAGCGAAGCCAAATCAATGGCTTCGCTTCTAGTGTTTACAGTTCTGAAAAAGCTGGGTTTCAAAACGGTATATCATCGTCGAAAGGGGATGTAACTTTCGGGAGAGGCAAAGCGTTTTTTGGTAACGGCAGATTCGTAACAATAAAAAGATTAAGGATGTCGTGCCTGTCCATAAACATGATTTGAGAGCGCTTCGTGGCATCCAGCTTGTTGCCTAGCCAGTTTCTTGCCTGCTTTGTTATTTCACCGCCCGCGACGATAAATGCGTGGTCAACCAGGACTCGTCGATTCAGTTCCGAGTCGAAAATCTCGTGGCCAAGCATCATGTTCACTTGATTGTGAATCTCGGCGACCTTCGCTGAACCAGGCTTTCCGACGCCTGCTGAATCTAGCTTGCCCTTTTTAGCTTGGATACCAAAGTAGAGGACGTGGAGCGTCGGCAGGGTATATTTCATCCACACGTCCTTGCCGTACTCCAACGCCTTGTCTTTGTGACCCGCTGCCGTTATGCGATGAAACCCAAGCTGACGGAAAAGCGGCAGCAGAACCTCCTCGATCAGCTCATCTTCAGAGCACTTGTCGAGGTATGTGGTGAGTAGCTCTCGGCGCTCCATCTCCGCCGGAGTCAGCGGGCGATGCGGATTCGCCATCTGCGCAATGGTGTTAGTGGCATTGTGGCGCAACTGGCCAAGGCCGTGCTCGTCGTAGAACGCTTCCCAACCTTCGCGCACCAGCACAGCATTAAGCGCGGCAAGTGCTTTGTTCCGGTCCGGATCGCCCTCCTGCGCGTCGCCCTTGTCCAGAACTGCTCGGATGATTCGGATGAAAGCATCAGGCGGAACCGAAGGACTGGGATGCGGAAGAGCCAGCACCTCCTCCAGTCGGCTAGCTACCCATGCCCAGCGCGTTGAACCGTCGTGGGCGTAATCTAAGTCACAATCTTGAAAGAACTCAGTGATGTAACTGCTTGAACGATACCGAAAGTGGTCAGAGTCGCCACAAACAATGTGGGCGAGTTCTCTTAGATTCCTACTCTTCCATTTCATTTGCGTTCCTAGATTAGGCGGAAAGAGGCTGAAGCACAGCCGCTTTATTAGTGATGGATTGATCATAGCTTCCCACCGGCCCTTTGCTTTGCTCGCCCGAAGCCGCTCCCAGGCGTGCCCCTTATTGAAATTTCTAAACAGCCGGCACGCTGTGTAGTGCGCTTGCCAACTATCTCCGTGCGGATTCAGATACGGCCCAGTTGAGGCTTCTGGCCCACGCGAAGATCTGGCAAGGAGGCGATCCGATTCCCGGAATTCGCCAGGTATGCACCGGATCGCCGCCATTTGGCCGTATATTTGTTAGGAGGCTGCGTCAGTGGCTGCAATCGGTCGCTATCAGTCGTCCGCGACTGACCGCTATGGGTCGATACCTTCCGGTCAAGATCCGTGTGCTGGTCACATCCGTTGCAAATGGCTGTTCAAGTCGAATGCAAACAGCTGGTCAAATCAGTGCAATTACCCAGCTACGGGCGCAACCACTCGAAGTCATGCCCATCGGCTTGTGGCTGGGATTTGTATTCGCATCGCATGCGACTAAAATTTGTGGGCACGGAAACTGTACTTTCGAAGAAATCAGCGAAGTCGAAGCTGGAAAGCTTGTAGGGTGCGACCAGAACAGCTTCCTGAGTCGGCCCTAGGAAAACCACAGGCCTGTCAGGCAGTACGTTGTCGCACTCATGGGAGTAACTGAAATCAAGAGCGTGTGCCATCAGGTAAACCTTCTCAGGTACTCGAGAGTCGGCAATCTGGTCGTGGGACCAGCCCCAACCGAAATACAAGATCACGAAAGAAACGAGCACGGCGAGAAACGAATAAACGGGAGGGTCGTGAGGGGACTGGCCTGCCAACTGACCTTTGATCCAACCTGCACTGATGAATGCATGGGCCAAGGAAAGCAGGAAAGCCGCGGATAGCACAAACGGGAGCACTAGCTTGATAATGAGCAGGGCGGTTGTGAACACAAGTGTGATCGGAAATGCCGATGCATCCACATGAAAGACACCATTCACATATTCTGCTGCTCTTCCTCTTGAATACAGCACCACCCCAGAAAGGATGGCAGAGACCAGAAACTTTGTACTCGTAAAGCCCCATAGCGATCGGATGACAGCTGATCGCTCCAAGGAGACGCCGACGAAGATCGTGCAAAACGCCACAGCCCACAAGCGAAACGCGACGGTGTGCTCGCTCACCCACTCGATGTCGCTGCTAGCAGAACGAGTGATCGCGAGCAACACACCGATAGTCCCAATTAATCCAAGCGCCCTGCTGAGCTCTTTGCGGCGCCTATCTTCAGCGATGCCTTGGTAGAAAAGCCACCTACCGAGCTGCCGATGCATATCCCGAACATAGTACTTTAAAGATCTCGGACGGTTAGACGCCAAATCTTCCTCCCCCCCCTGAAGCTCATGCCGAATAGCTTTAACGTCACTTTTGGTTTGTTGGCTCATTAAAGGAACTTCTTGTTGGTCACTAGGAAATCAAGGTTCAACGTGCGAAAGGCGGTCACACGCTCTAGCCCCCACAAGCAGAGCACCCTGCTAGGCAGCTCTGCGCGCTCAACTGTAACCGTTGGAAAAATCAGCAGCTTTTCGTAGGGATGCTGAGCTTCGTTCAAAGCCGCGACGGGCATAGAGGTGGCGCATAACCCACAGGGGAGTTCATCCGGATACGCATACCCGCCCCCTCTAATGGTACGGCCTCTGGAGAGAGTCCTCATCAGTGAGCCGGTCTACTCGGGCGACCTTCCAATCGGTGTTCGCCCTTCAGCAGGATTACAATCGTCCGAGTAATGATCGATCAGTGAACGGTTCCGCCACTATGGGTCGAGAGCTGCCAATCACGAGCGACCGCTCTCGACCCAAGGCGGACACTGATCCAAAGCTCTGTAGTCAGTACCGGCCTCATCGCCGGCAAGCCGGCTCCCACAGGAATATTACCAGCCTTCAGGCATGCGCTGTACCTGTGGGAGCTGCGCTTGCCGGCGATGGGCCGCGAAGCGGCCCCGGTTACAGATGTCCGCTATGGGTCGATAACGGACAGTTGCGACTGAGCGCTATCGACCCATAGCTGAGGCGGGATTCAGGGCGTTGAAACTATCGCTGAAAGGCCTCGTGCTGCAAGGCCTTCAGCGCCTTTGGAAAGAAGCGCAAAACTATCGCAACCACTTAGCACACCTTCACAGGGAAAGGCGAGCCAGCAGCGCATCGTCAGGTGCGGCATTCCCCTGGCGAATGATCGCGGCCTTTTCCAACTGACTACCGGCCCGCCAGCCTTGCTGGGAGGTCCAGGCCATCAGCAACAAAGGCAACAGAACTACCGGCAATGGGTTTCCGGTTTGCAGTTGCAAGCCGCGAAACTGTCGTGTCGCTAGCAGCAAGTCAGTAATTTTCGTGTGGGCCTTCTACCAATCGTCCTAGGTCTCATTCAAGAATGTTAATTTTTCCGAGTTCGGAATCAATGATGGTCTGATGCTTCTCAAGTATCGTTGTCAGCGTGTACTCAAACTTGTGAAATGCCTGCCAGGCAGAATCGTTTTCGAAAAGCTCCGAAACTATATCAATGCGAATTAGTTTAGTGGTTTGTGATAGTTCGACTACATCTTGCGGGGTTCTAGTGATCGCTAGATTGATTAGCTTTTTATCAGATTTTCTTATTTGGTCTGAAAAGTGAGGTATAAAATTATCGTGGAGCATGTGGGCGAATTCGTGTACTCGAGTAGGAGTCAGGAACCCCCATACATTAACATGGCCACCCTCAACTCCAGCGTGTAGTTCTGGGTATAGGCCTAGTAAATACTTTCCCAACTCAACTTTATCTTTGGATGACAAAATTGGCCTCAGGAGACTCAGTTCTTGGGGAATTACTTGCAAGATGTAGTCGCGGGCGTATCGGTAGCTGTCAATATTCGCTAGAAATCCAAAAGTTGACTGCCAAGTTTCTAGTTTTTCATGGGCGCGGCGATAAAATTTTTTAGCGAATTCGTCACCACTGTGTTTTATGAAAGATGCGGCGTGATATTCTGGTATGCTTTTGTGAAGAAAAGTCGTTAAATCGAATCCATCTTCTAGCATCAGACAAGCTACAGAAACGATATCTTTTTTAAATCCGTCAAGCTCACATAAGCAATCTGGTGTGGTAGAAATAGCTTTTTCGAACATTGTGGAGAACTCATTGTCCGTCAATGATCGTCCAAGTGAGTTTTGAATACACAGAAAACAAAACACATCAAATAACTTTTGAAGTCTTTTTTCTGGAAGCCCACTGAAATGCTGCCTATTGAAACCTGCTTTTAGTTTATCGTGACGAGTGAATACTATATTGAAGAGTTTTTCAAAAAACTCTGGCAAAGAAGATGGGATCTCCTTCTCCGAATCATAAACCGATAGAACCAAAGTCAGCATTAATGGTGTATTGATTACGCCCTGTATATTTGAAGGGGCGTCAGAGATTGCCTGTATGATTTCGTTGCGCCTAACTACATTGCGAACTAGCTTTCTCAGGAATGGATCGTAATCATCAGCGCTTAAGTGGCTCAGTCGTAAGATCTCGAAATCTATCAGATTTTGAATTGAATGTTGTGGGCGAGATGAAATGATAATTCTAAGCTTTTCGGTTTTCGCGATTATTTTAGAAATTGCGTGTAAGGTATCGTTAGTATAGTCCTCGTGGAGCTCATCGAACCCGTCCAGAACCAAAGTTATAAGTCCTTCGTTTGCTAGGTGCTCAAATATTTCTTGACTTCCTTTGATGCCGATCGTGTCAAGATAACTTAATATTAAATCATTTAATGTTCGGGTAGAAGATATTGTGCGGAACTCAATGAATATTGGTATTGAATTTGATTCAAGTATCGAGTTGCAGAGATGGCGTAAAAAAATAGATTTCCCTTGCCCTACTATCCCCTCTATAATCAAATGCCCCTCAGGGAGGTCAGCTGCAGAATCAATCTTCTTAACTTCCTCGTCAATGATTACTTTTGATGGGTAGTAAAAGCTTTTTAAATTGATACTCTTTTCCCTGGACCATATGGTTTTCACTGTATTAATGTTGGTCATAGCTTTTGTTAGCTTCTTTTCGCATGCTGCTGCTGACCATTTGTTTATTTTCTCTTTGAGCAAGCCTGAGCAGTGTTTGATGACGCTTGCTATCGCGGGAGTAATAACTTTAACCGCACTGGCTGTAGTAAGTTCCACTGGCATTTAGTCTGTTTATCCTAGGTTCTTGGGTGTTCGGCTATCAAGAGCTTGGTGGCATTGTGCTAGTGTGTGGTGCGATCTGCAACTATGATGATGGAGTTCGTGGATTCTCCCGGTTGTGGGCTTGCAACGAGCAGGAGGAGGCTTGGGATACCGGCATATTCGCCGTGTACCAGCCGGATAAATTCTGCTGAGGGGGGCGCCGACCAGGACGGCGGGGCGATTTTTCGAAGGCAGCGTAGGTGGGAGCTAGGCTTGGATATTGACGTCAGCTATCGATCTGGCGCCTGAAAATAGGGGGCTGCTTCGCGACTCATCACCGACAAGCGTGGTTTCCACCGGTGTGGGATACCGGCGCGGCTGCAATAGAAGTGGAAAGATTACGCCTGATAGCTGAGTCTCTGTTCCAAGCTGCCACTGACTATCAAATGAGAGCCTTTGGCCGCGGGGGCGGAACCACTCACTGATTGGCATTTGCGCGGAAGATGGTACGTCCTGCGAATGTCTGCTTTCGACCCATTGCAGCCAGTCAGCTTGGGCAGCAACCGGCCAGAAGCGGACACTCATGGTTCCTAATCTCCAAGACTTAGGTGTCTACGCAGCCAGAGGCGATTCAATGAATGCGAAATCTTCAAGCGTGATACTCAATCAGGACGAAATTTCATCGTACCTGGCAGCATTTGGCGAGAAGGAGGTTTACCTCCGTGAGGCCGTGCTGTTGATTCCAATGGAGAAGGTGTTTGCATTGCTGGATATCAATCTCCGCTCGCTGTGGGAGGCAATCAAGGAAGTACGCGGAGGGCTCCCAACGAGCAAAACTGCACTGAAGTACCTTTCGAAATCTGCTTCAGATTTTTCCACCAAGCGGCAACACAGGTTCATCCGAGCTATACCTATACCCAGGCAGTCAACAGAGCTCTCCATAGCTCAAATGGAAAAAGGCTTTACCGTTCCCACAGTCACAAGCTGGCTTGGCTTTCTAGAGCTGTCGCGCCTTAACCCTGTAGTACTGGACTACTGGAAGGCCAAGCTCTACGCGCTATCGGATCTCAGCGGACAGGTGATTTGCTTATTGCCTAATAAGCGTGACCGGTTCGCTGCTTACACCTCATCAGAGGTGGTCGTACAGCTCGGATGTCCGGCAAGTCGTCAGTCGATACTTGATCTGCTGCATGACCTGAGCGAAGACGAGCTTGTGCAGAGTAGAGCATTTGCGCAGCTGATGTCTGCCGATAGCCTGGCGACACTGCTCAGGTTGGCCGCATGGTTTATGGCAGATTCGCAGGTAGGTAACTGGGAGATTGAACTAGAGGAAGGAACACAAAATGTTATCCATGCAGCCTGGGTCATACCAACGTGGTGCGCATCAAGCCAGTCATGGTCAAACCCCATGCAGGCCGCGCTCGAAAAACTGGCTTCCCTTGCTGGGCTAACCAAGAAAAGGCCTGGGCCTGTCACTTATCTCGGAAAGCTCTGGGCAGCGCACGATGGCATGGAGCCGGAATCACGAATTCGCTTGTTGCGGAACTGGATGCAACTCAAAGGTGGGCGTCCCTCGTTCCACATGCTACTTGATCTGATCAAGGTCAGTTATGGCCTCCACCTCCAGCAGAGAGGTGATCTGCCACTCGATGCTAAAGCAGATTACTGGCAGGTGGCATGCGTGTTTCGCTTCGCCGAGACGATGTCCTTACTCATTCGAGATCTAAAGCGTTCTGGTTGGCCGACAGAGCTCGTGATCTCGCTAATGGATGTGTATGAAACAGAGTACCGAATGGCACGCCGATTGTTGGGCAAACCCCTCGAAAATTGAAGGCGCCACACAGGCGCCTTCAATTCAGGTGATCAGATTCGATCCTCCCAGTCTTCAGGACGTTCATCGTACCCACGCGATTCCCAGTAGGAGTCGTTGTTCGGGTTCAGCTGGTTGGCGTGGTTGTCTTGATCGCTTTTCTGGCTCATGGCCGTCTCCTTCAAAAGTGCCCGCAGGAATTCGCGTGCGGGGCCAGTATCGGAAACATCCAGACCTCAAAATAGGGAATTGAAATGGAAAATTTTAGGTAGCGCAGTCTATCGGGGCTGAGGTGATTCAGATGTAGATCGGCATAATATGGTTGCTGGTTTCACACCTATGAAGGTGTAGGTGAACAGGTGAAGGTGAGTCGCTCCTGCTTTCTGGGCGTCGAGCTGCTGCTTTTGGGCGTTAGCTGCCTTCCGCCAAAGGCGGCTATGGGTCGATCGCGGTCAGTCGTGACCGGCCGCGACCCAAAAGGCTGCTACGTCAATTTCAGTTCAGCAAAAGGCTTAATGCCTGTGGACTGAGTAACTGGATCACCCCTCCGATTACCATTGAAGCACCAACTGCAGCCGCTACTCTCCACCCGCCAGAGGTGATAGTGGCCGCTACAACCAAGGCAACGCCTTTTACGTACCCCGGAAATCTACCATCACTGGGCCACATGGCGACGCAACACCAGGCGAGAGCGAACAAGCTCCGCGCGGCGTTAATCGATCAGCGAGCACAACCAACACTCACATTCTGACTATCCTCATACTTCCTAGCTATTCGCAAGGACGGTGAACGTAGGTCCGAAGAGAGGAAGTGGATACTTGCAGAGGCTCTGGATCAATGGGCGAGCACAGTTGACTCACTAAGAGCTCGAGAGCGCTCAGCGGCTAACGCCCAAGTCGAAGAGATTGAGAAAGAACGGCTCATCAAGGCCTTCCTCAGTAGTGCGCTAGGTAAGCACCCAATGTCATCAACCTAAGCTGCAGCCCTGCCCAAGGCAAGCCCCCCGAAGCAGCCAGCCGCCATGGCCGTCGGGCGATGACCAGGCCTCTGCCGCTCAATCAGGCGGTCTAGCTGGGCTGGCGGTGATGTGATCATCGTCTGTTCCGGCTGTCTAGGCGAGATTTCTCGTTCTCCGGACGAGCCTATGCCGACCGCTTGTGGCCAGCTTTTTTGCACGGAGGTTGGGCGGTGGTGTTTCTTCAGCGCGTCGGTTTGTAGCCCTCACAACCTCGGCTGGCTGCGCGTTTGCGTTGGCGCGCAAAGCTACGGCCTGAGCGTACGGCACTGAGGCTTTTAGCCATCAAGGCCAGCACATTGCTCAGCCCCTGAGCACAGTGCCGCACCAGCAGCTCGACCAGGGTATTTTTGAGCCGTGACACGCCTTGGGTGAAGTTGACTTTCCATCGCAGCTTGCGACCTTTGTGGCGCTGTTCGATGACCGGCTGTAGCAGGTGCTGCATCAACAGCGCCAGGTTCTTCAACAGTTGAGCGGCATGAAAGTCCTGCTTTACAGCGGTCACGCTGCGGCCGCTGAAGTTGTCCAGCGTCAGGGTTTGTTTGAGGCGACGGAAGTCGGTTTCGATGCCCCAGCGGCGGTGGTAAAGCTCGGCAAACACCTCAGCGGGAAAGGCTTCTCGATCCAGCAGCGAGGTCAGCAATACTTCGCTTTCGCCGTTGGCCAACTCGACCCGGATCAGTCTCAGCTCGATCTGGCTGGCAGGATCAACGCCAGCCTCGGAGCAGAACAGACGTGCTTCAGGATGGTTGGCCACGAAAAGCTGTGTGTCTTCAACTTGGCCAGAGTGTAGAAACGCTTTGACCTGGGCGTTATAGCCACAGGGCAGGCGCATCAGAAAGTGCCGCTGTTGCTGCGCGAACAGCGCGAATAACCAGTGCCCAGGGTAACCACGGTCAAACAGCGTCAGGCTGTCAGCCGGCAGGTGCTCAAGGTGCAGATGGGCACAGTCGCGCTCGCCGACTGTCAGGGGCACGATCAGGCTATGCAAGGTTTGACCGTCAGCGACTTCGTAGAGTGTGGACAAGCGAGCCATGGGAAAGCCAGAGTGACTGCCAAAGAAGGTCGCCATGGTCGACTCCAGGGGTAAATGCACGGTCGAGCCATCCACCGCGAGCACCCTCAGCCCACGCCACTTCTGGCGCAGCCCGAAGCAGTCAATTTGTTGCTGCAGGAGGCGATTGAGACTTTCAAATACCTCGGGGTTGAGTTTTTTGCGCGCTTTGCAGAAGGCCTGCGCAGTGACCATTTGCGTCTCAGTCGACGCCTGATTGAGTACGCGATAGAACTGATCGAGTTCGGTTTGCAGGGCCGTGCGCGGCTGATTGAGCAGGAACAGGACGAGGTTCTTGAAGGTGAGCTGGCGTCGGCGGGTAAAGTCTTGAGGATTCTGGCGGTGGGCGGCGATGAAGGCGGGAC
The DNA here is from genome assembly GCF_046764235.1 of Pseudomonas sp. s4. Classification (NCBI taxonomy): domain Bacteria; kingdom Pseudomonadati; phylum Pseudomonadota; class Gammaproteobacteria; order Pseudomonadales; family Pseudomonadaceae; genus Pseudomonas; species Pseudomonas sp. s4. Next base: position 3,827,027 of record NZ_CP177209.1, read on the forward strand.
AATCGAGCGGGCTGGTTATTTTTTGTACAATTTTCAAGCCAGGGTTTGGCTGGCGGTGTCAAGCGATGCGGTATAGGTAGTCAAAAGGGCTTCTCCCATGCACTGATTTGAGCGCTAATTATATGATATTTATGGATAATTTCCAAAGTTGATGACATTGAGGTCTAGGCAGCTCCTTCTCCACTGTCGTTGATTCCGATCGACCAGTACGCTGATCGATTACAAATTGGCTGTGAAGCTCCGTGGGTCGAATGCGCCCTGAAAAGTCGTACTCATTGATGCACTGTCTGACGTAGCAATCGATACTCGTGGCTAGCGCCGGGTCACCTGCGAGAAAGTTAGCAAGCAGGTCATGGAACTCTTTGCGCTCCTTGTACTGGAGACGGTCAAAAATGACGGGCATCGCCCATTCGCAGTTCACCCGAAAGCACATCATCCAGCGATTGAAAGCTTCTTCAGATGGATGATTACGGCGCAAATCCACCCAAAGCTGCGTACTGATCTCAGCACTGAAGTTATGATTGCCGGGCATCAATCTAAAAATGCCATCATCTAGTTCCAGCTCGGGCAGCAGTTGCTCAGCGGAAAGGCGATCACCAAACTCGGCCTGAAGTAGCTTCTTTAGATCGCCCTCACCGCAGGCGTAATGCGGTCGAATGCAACCGTTTCGACCCCATTGAACATCCTTGAGATGCTCAATGGTTTCAATGAGCGGAACTAAGGAAGGGTCGACGAGGGTTTCATCTCTCACAGGGTTCGCATGGGTAGCACACCAGCCTGCGTAAAATGATACCAACCCCAACTCCTCGAATCGCGAAAGAGGAATGTCGGTGCCAAGGTATGGTTTTCCTTCTGTCCGAGGCCATTCGAGCTGACCGGTCAACACCGCTTCCACCGTTTCTCGATTAAGACTCGGGGTCGCCAGATCGGCGAGGTTGAGGAAAATGGAGAGTGCTTTCGCGTGTCGCTGATCCTCGTAAGAAGGAGCCCGAACGTCAGGCTCGTTCCTCGCATAACCTGCCAACATTGCTTTCAGGTGCCGCCAGCTTTCCGAATACTCATTCATCGTAATGCCTGTCCTTTGCGTGACCGTACGCTTCTCTCTCCCATTATGTTTACTCGCTGACCAGTCCAGCAAGACGAGGAAAACTCTTGATGTCGTCTAAGGAGCATGGGGATAAATCGGAAAAACGTCGTGTGGATACTGCAAAGCTCAGTTGACGCACTGATCTGGGAGGCGTCTAGCACATCTCACCAGAGATGGTAATTGGAATGAGGTGCTTGCAGCGGTGCGTGATGGTTGGCGCGGGCTCAAAGCATAAACTCTAAGTCTCGGTGGTGATACAAGTGGCGAATGATGGTCATTCGCCAAACCCCTCCAGATAGTCCACCGAAGGCACGAAGAACAGCCCTCCGGTCATTGCCCGGCTGTAGTCCAGCAAGCGGTCGTAATTGCCTGGTGGCTTACCGACGAACATGTTTTCCAGCATCTGCTCGATCGGTGCCGGCGAACGGGCATATCCGATGAAGTATGTGCCGAACTCGCCGGCCCCGGGGCGGCCGAAGGGCATGTTGTCGCGCAGGATCTTGATCTCCTGGCCGCCTTCTTCCAGTGTCGTCAGCGAACTGTGCGAACAACTGGGTTTGACCGAGGCGTCCAGTTCGATATCGGAAAGTTTGGTCCGGCCGATAATGTGCTCCTGCTGCACGGTGGATAACGCTTCCCAGCCGCTCATGTCGTGCAGGTACTTCTGTACCAGCACATAGCTGCCGCCACTGAAGTGCGGATCCTCATCGCCGACCAAGGTGAACCTGGCCACTTCCCGCGGCCCGGGGTTTTCCGTGCCATCGACGAAACCGATGATGCTGCGCATGTCGAAGTAGCGGAAGCCCTGCACTTCATCGACCACCGTCACCGCCTGCCCAAGGCGCTTGACCACCAGCGCGGCCAGTTCGAAACACAGGTCCATGTGCTCGGCGCGTATATGCAGGAGGATGTCGCCCGGCGTGGCGACGGCCTTGCGCTCGCCACTGCCGAACTCACGGAAAGCATGCAGGCCGGCCGGTCGCGGGGCACTGAACAGGCCGTCCCAGACCGCCGCGCCGAAACCGATGACACAAGACAGGTTACCGCTCGGCACCCGTTTGCCGACCGAGCGAACCAGGCCGCCAAGGTCGGCGCACAGGGCACGCACACGGTCGCGGCTGTCATCGCCCGGGTTGAATGTCGCCACCAGGAAGATTGCGCTGCGGGTAATCGCACTGTCGACGGCCTGGGGTTCAATTTCGTGATCATCCATAGAAACGCTATCCTTGATGCAGTTTTGAAGGTTCGAAATATTGCCGCGCATTCAATGAGCCGAATAACAGAAGCAACGCAACCAGGCGTGCTGGTGCAGGTGATATGCCCCTGCACCAGCGTGCTTCACCGCTCGACTGCTAGGCTTTGTACGAAAAGTGCCTGCGCGACGATCATGCTGCGTTGAAAACAGGCTCGGAATGCTCATTTACAACCTGTAAACTCCGCTTCCTCGCCTGTTTTCGCCTTGCCTGATCGCCGCTCGGCGACTTTTCATACAAACCCTAGTGATAGGCATCCCCTGCCTGCACCTTGCCGCGGAATACGTGGTAGCTCCAGAAGGTGTAGCCCAGAATGATCGGGATGATGAACAGCGCGCCGATCAGAGCGAACAACTGGCTGGTCAGCGGCGCGGCAGCCTGCCACAGGGTGACGCTGGGCGGCACGATGTTCGGCCAGATGCTGATCGCCAGGCCCAGGTAACCGAGGAATACCAGCCCCACCACGGCAATGAACGGCAGGTGCGAGTGACGCTTGCGCAGGTCCTTCTGGATCACCACCACGGCCACCACCGCCAGCACCGCGATCAGCGCCGAACCAGCGCTGGGCGATGTCGTCATGCAGCCAAGCAGTCCAAGCACAGATCACCACGATCACCACGATCACCAGCGCCAGCAGGTAGGTCAGCGGACGGCTGTAATGACGCATGCGCGACTCAAGCATACCTTCGGTCTTGATCAACAACCAAGTGCTGCCCAGCAGCGCGTAACCTGGGAAGCCATCGCCAATTTGCCTCTAGGGTTGCTGTCCCAGGGCATGCATTACCGCCAATCGATTGACCTGAGCTTCCGCAGCCGTGGTCTGCACCCGAAGTCCTTGACAGCGACTTCACCTATCAGCTGGTGCAAGGCGTCTGCGCTGGCTTGTGCTGCGCAATCATGCCGCTGGACCACGGCCTGGAAGGCCTGAGCCAGCACATCCATATCCTGCCGATCTCCGATGCCAGCATCCACGCCGCGGTCGGCCTGCTGCTGCGCCGCAGTGAACCGGACTCGGCCCTGGCCCAGCAATGCTTCGCCGAAGCCCGGCTGTTGCTCTGCCCGCAACTGCAGCCCACCCCCACGCCTCTAGGGCTCAGGTGAACGACACACCCGAATCCTCCATTCCCTTGACCAGTCTGGCCAACCGCGGCCAGCAACTGACCCTACAGGTCTACTGGCTGCGCCTGCTGCGGAAATCTGACGGTCGCTCTGGCCAGTACCAAGCCGAGGTCGCGCATTGATCCGAGTAAACTACTTCGCCCGCTATCGCGAACTGCTCGGCAGCGAGGGCGAGACGCTGCAATGGGAGCCCTCGCTGGCCAGTCTGCGCGACCTGCGCGGACGGCTAGTCGACCGTGGTGGCCCATGGATGAAAACCCTTGGCCAGGCCAACCTGATGTGCGCGCAACCAGGAGTTGTGCACACTGGACACGCCATTGTGCGATGGCGACGACATCGCTTTCTTTACACCAGTAACGGGGACTAGCCTTAGGCCGCTAGGCCAGCGGTTAACCAACGCTACACCTCGCCCAGAGTCCGCCATGCACTAATGGCCTCATGAAACGTGTCTAATACCATCCTCCCCCGTGCAGGTAGCAGCAATCGGCCAAAACAGGCAATCGGCTGAGGGATGCAAGTCATCACAGTAGCCGGCCATCTCTCTACTAACGCCTGGCTCGAAATTGAGACATCAGTGCTGGATAATCCTGCGGTTCCGGGAGTGTTTCATAACTGACCGATGCCCCGGTCGTCACCCAAGGTAATTTCTCTCTCGTCCAGGTTTCCATGAACGGTAGGTAGTGCTGCGGGTTCTCCAACAGGCTACTGCGCACACCGACGAACTCTTCAACTCCGGCAGTGCGGGTGAATAGCCACGTCAGACAGTGTGCGCAGAAATAATGGCGAGTCGGTCCATGCAGACCACCGATGACAGTTTCGCCGTGGGTAACTGCGAAGCCTGCCGCAGGAAATAGTGCAGTCAGAGAAAATGCGCTGGCGGACATTTTTTGACATCCGACGCAATGGCAAGCGGTAGTCATGACAGGTTGGCATTCGGTCTCAAAAGTGACGTTTTCGCAGCGGCAGCTTCCCGAAATTATCATGAGCTTTATCTCGTGGGGCGCGGATGGGCGCGTGATGGACAAGGTAGGGTCGGGGAAAGCATGCGTGAGTCTAGGTATGATTGAAACTGATCAAACTTACCTAGCAGCTCATAGGAAATGTATGAATACACCGCAGCTTCATTGGGAAACCCAGCGCGTTTTCCTAGCAGTCCTGAGAACCGGCAGCCTTTCCGCCGCTTCAAGAGCACTGGGTGTAGCGCAAGCCACTGCTCGGCGCCGTATAGACGAACTAGAGCATAGCGTCGGGGTGAGCCTGTTTGTACGCTCGCCAAAGGGGTTGATGCCCACCGACACTGCGAGAGAGCTGGCTGGCCATGCCGAGTCTATGGCGTTGGCTGCCGAGGCATTCACCCGTGCCGCGTCTGCTGAATCCAGCATGCCAAGGGGCACCGTGCGCGTAACAAGTAGTCGTTTGATGAGCGTTGAAGTGCTGCCTCTTCTGTTGCGAGATGTTCGCAATGCGCAGCCCGAGTTGAAGCTGGAACTGAGCGTCTGCAATCGCCAGGAGAATCTTGCGATGCAAGAGGCCGATGTCGCGGTGCGTATTCATCGCCCTACCGAGTCTACAGTGGTGACCCGCCATGTCGGGGATCTTCGGCTAGGGCTGTACGCAACTGAAGAGCTGGTAGCGCTGAATGGTACACCTCGCCATGAAAGCGAATTAGACAAGTATCCGCTAATTGGCCCGGATCGCAATCTGTCGGAGATAGCATTCCTAGGGCAACAGGGATATCTCTGCACGGCGGACCGCACGGCCATTCGAACAGATGATCATTTAGCCCAATTTTCGGCACTGAGAGCAGGACTGGGAATTGGTATGTGCTCAAGTCAGTTGGCGAAGCGGCATGGGCTGGTGCGGGTGCTACCGAAACGGGTCGATTTTAAAGTAGGTGTATGGATTGCAATGCACCATGACCTCCGGCGCGTGAAGCGTATCGCATTGGTGTTCGATACTTTGGGTCGATCGCTGTCGCGGTTTCTAGAAGCCTCCGAGTAACCGCAAGGGTTGAAAACTACCCGTCGAAACTATCCGGTAGTACGAGCAAAATCCTCGATCAGCCAAGTCGCTTACCGAAGATCATGAAAGGGTCAGCACCGCCGCCATTCTGGCTACACCTTTTGACTGTCTACCATAGCCAGCTCAAGTACATTACGAAGACCGGATCCTATGCCGGCCGACTGTCGAAGTTCCATGGAGGGTGGGCGCTTGGATATGCGAGGAACTGAGACGTCAAGATTACTCTACGAGCACCTTGCCATGAGGTCCCAGTACCGAACTAGCCTGTATGATGGTGTCGGCCGTTCGACTGATCATAACGCAGCGCCAACTACAGAAATCGAGTGCAGGTCGGCTCAGCCCTCCCCCTTACGGAGCAATGTCTCCCTCAGCCAACAGATCATTGAAAAAAGCCACTCCAGCTTCGGTCAGCACCAGATAGCCTTTGGCATTTCGAAAAGCAATGTTACGCGTTTCCAGCTTTTTAATATGATCGAGCAAGGAGCCGACCTTCATACCGCAAGCGAGGAGTACTTCCTGCTTGTCCTGCATGGTACCAATTTCCTCAATGTGTGCGTTCGACAGCCCTGCACTGTCTTTCAACAAAGCATCCATGGTTAGACCAAGCTCCATCACGCCGCGGAACAGCACTAGCAAGATGCCTTGGATGCTCCTGGCCAACTCATCTTTGCTCTCGCTCATATCAAGGGAACGGACGAATGCAAAGCCGTCGCGCAGGACCAGTTCGTAGCCCATTAACGCATAGTGATCGAGGTACCGGTCAAAGTGGTTCAGCAGTTCCTCAAACAGCGGATTTGATCTCAAGGCCCCTTCAGTCAAAGTCGTCCGATTGACCATCTTGCCGTTCATTAACTGATTATAGATTTCGACGGAGAGCAGGCGGTTTAAACCGTGCTGTGCGCCCGCCTCTGCTGCCTCGGGTTCAAACATTATCGACTGGCTCCAGCTGAAGGTTATAGTAGCGAAGCCGCTGGCTTCCGTTTTCCAGGATGCTCATTTTGAACATCGGTTTGATCATGAGGTCCTCCCGCTTTTTCAACCATTCCAGAGACACCAAGAGATCTGCCAGCTCGTACTCGTCCACGCGCGTGCGCAGATAATTATGCAAAGCCAAGTGCACGTCTTGCGTCGCACTTGCCGGCCAGTTCCCTGCCAGCTCGCCGATTGCCAACAAACGGATGTCACGCTCGCGCTTCTCCTTACCTAAATCGTCATTCTGCGAATTAGACAGCGTGTGAACCTCTGCGGGCCGTCTGATCTTCGGCAGCGCCGCTCGCAAATGCTCCTTGAGCGTTAGACGAGGATTACTTTCAGGCCATTGGACCTTGGCCTCAAAGTAGCGGACCTTCAATCCGGCGAACGTATCAATCCTGGCGAGCACTGCATGTGATGTCGGGATCAGATTGTCTTTTAAGCTGCCATCTTGATTTTCTTTCACAACACTATACAAGCGATGCCATGCACGCTCGATACGATCGTATGCCATCCGATGGGCTTCACTTTGCTGTACATAGCGCATCAGCGAAGCACTGATGACCGAAATATCGTGGCGATAGGAGCGAATTGATTCAACTGCATAGTAAATGGAGGTTACTAACTTCGCGTGACCATGCCCTTCAAGCAGTTCACCAACGCGTATCAATGCCGACAACGCAGAGACCCCTCCTTTGATCTCGGGCTCCTCGTCCAAAAACTGCAGGGCCGGCAGAATATTGCGCATGTAGATCACGTTGATTTCCGCCAACGCTTCTTGGGCTCTGCTTGCCTCACTGATTTCAGCGTAATCGGCGTTCTCCACGATTTCGCTGAGACGCTGCAGGCAGCCTTGTAGCGAAGCAACGCACTCCTTCATCTTGCTGGTGGCCGTGCGAATTTCCCGCCGTAAAGTTACGACATGCTCTTTAAAGGTGATGTCATTGATGCTGAGTGATGGCAAGCGGACAAAAGCGCAGAATAGGTCGTCCAAGGTCTTGCGGATCACCTCATAGTCGGCACTGCTGAGGTGACGGAGCCGAGAACTATCAAAATGACGAAACATTTCAATTACGAATGGAGCAAACACCAACACACCGCGGGCGTTATCAACCTGGCTGATCAACCCTGTCCGCTGCAGATTCTCCACACAGAGCGCCGCTTCCAGTCGGCGACGCTCCGCCGGAATCTCGCGAGCCGACTGTGCCTGCGGAATCGGTGCTACATCATCGAGCAGCCTGCGAAGTTTATGCTGATACATGACAGTACGGATTTCGTCGCCTTCATCGACTTGGTCCATGGCATCGATCAGATCAAAGAAAATTTCCTTGTGCTGAATCATCTGGATGAGCGCGATTTCGGCCTTCACAATCATGCCGAACGATCCACAGTAGCTGTGAGTGACTCATTGATGCCCGTATAAAGGATTGTGCGCTCTCGGTTATAAGAAAGCTCATTGGCCCTAAAGTAATCCAAATTGACGTAATTTCCTATAACCTTGCCGATATTGGGCGTCAGGTCTGGGGTAGCGCCAAAAATAAAGAAACCGTCCGCTTCGGCAATATCCCGCGCAGCGCCTAAATTCTTCGCATCGAGATTAGAAATCTCATCAATCAATAGCGGCAGGCTGACCTGAGTATCTACTTGCAATAACTCCTTTAGTAAAAATGCAAGTAGCCGGCTATTAATCATCACGGACGTTCCTGTAGATTGGCTTTCTGAAGTGAAATAGTCACGCCCGGCCAGCTTTACCTTATACTCGACCCCCATCAACAATCGTGCCATGTTCAGCCGCCCATCGCGACGTTGATCGCCATCGAAGAATTCAGATGAAAAGCTCCCGATGCGCTCATACAACACATCAGCGGGCAAATCGACACCCAACATATTGACTGACTTGACCGTCTTCAGCAGCTCATCAAACTGTGGATGCAATGTATATTCAATACAAACCTCATCAATGTTCGAAACTTTGATATCGGCCAGGTGGCTTTCAATTCTTTTGATGAAGTCGGCGATCAACCGTTTAGCATGCTCAATCGACTGCATCTGCAAACGCGTGTCGGCGTTATGTTCACTGACATGATGGTCGTGGTTATACTCCTCCAAGTCTAAGCGTCCGTAGAGCAGTGCGTAGCGCTCGTACAATGGCCGCAGCGCAGTAAGAGTTGCGCTACTGAAAGGTTCGAATTCCGTTTCAACATCGGGCACGGCATCCAATAGGCTCCCACTGGCTTTTTTCAGTGCGTCGAAGTCCTTGGACAACTCGTACGCGCGACTTTCCAGATTGTTGATTAAGGTGTCGTCGACGTTGATTAGCTGCTGCTCAGCGGACGCCAGGCCCTCCCGTAGAAAGTCTAAGCGGAAAAACAGCAACTCCTTCACCCGCCTCGACCACCCACTCAATTTATCGCTGAGTTGCTTTGACGCCTCCAGTTCCTGGTTCGCGACACCCTGCAGTTCTTTCGCTTCCGCCAACTGCTCGCTGATTTCACGATGACTCGCAGTGAATTGTAAGAGTTCGTCGTTAGCGCGAGCTAACTCAAGCTTAACCCGGGCGAACTCGGTTTCGACGAACTCTTTACGCTTGAGCAACCCGATATTGGCTTTATCCTTGTCAATCTGTGACTCTAACACCCGCACCTTCATCGCCAGTTGATCCAAGCTCTGCCGCGCATCGCCGGCCATTTCCGTGATCCGCTGCTGATTCGTACGCATGCGCCGCGATAGCGTAGCCAGCTCTTCATCGCGCTCGCGTGTAACCATTGCCGCATCGTACGCTTTGATCGGTACCGGGGTGGTTTGATCAAGGAAAACCAAAGCATTTTCATGGGCGCCAAACAAGGCGGTAAAAGCGCGGAGCGCGGCCTGCTGGTGCTCCTCGAGAACATCTCGCTCAATTGAAAATGCCACTGGATTTAGCGAATAGAGTACGGTCGAAGACTCCACCGGCAGCAGATCCAGTACCGTGGATTTGCTGTCTTTCAAGATGGACTTCAGCACTGCGGCTCGTGCTTGATCAGCATTAAGCTCACGCGCCCTCTGCTCAAACTCTTGCCGGAACACCTCTGCGTCTTTGAGCGATACGACCTTCTGTTGGTCTTCTGTTGTGGCTGCCTCGATCGCCTCGATGATTTCCTCAGTGGCCATGTTGGGGTACGTGTGAATGATTGCTGAGAGGGCGGACGAATCCTGTTTGATGCGCCCAAACTGCCGCTCCAACTCCCGTATGCCCCCGATTTTTTCTTTGCACTGCGCCGCGATCCGCTCTGCATCAATAGTCAGGGCCTTGGCTGCCAGACTGGTCGCATGATAATGCTCTATTTTTTTTTGATGCCGCTCGGCATGTGATCCGTCAAGATCCTCTAGCGTAGCCGCCGCGCCCTGCAACTGATTGATTAGAGCGGTGCCATTATCCAGCAGCGCGAAATACCGGGACTCAAATTGATCCCATAACGGCTTGGCTGCGCGGACCCCTTGTAATCTCAGTTTCGTTGATTTGAGTGCCGAGTACCGCTCGAGGATTGCCGGCAAGTTGACGTTCAACTCCGCTTCCTTACGATCCTTTTTGCCTTCAATAATGGTCGCGATGGTATCGGGCAGGGTGCGCTTGTCCTTGGCCGCGATGTCAAACGCTAGGTGAATCAGTTTTTTCCAAGCCTCGATCTCCCGTGACTTTCCTCCCTGACTGAGCGGCAACAAGCAGAAGCGTCCCAAATCAGGACGACTAGGATGATGGCGATAAAAACGAGATTTGATGTTCTCCACATCCCGTACCACCAATCCCCCCACCGTTTTTAACTGTGCGGCCACCGTGGCGCAGGATAACCCCGTGATCGGCGCCCCTGCGCCATTGTTGGCCAGTGATTCATGATCCCAAAACACATGCTCGATGGCAGAGTAAGGAACGGGCACGCACGTTCGTTCGTAACTGAACGAGCGCAAGCCTGGATTGATCACGGTACAAAAAGGACCGTGGGGATTCTCAGCCTCAAGGATTAAGAACGAACTATTATCGGGAAAATAGAAACCAAAACTCTGCTCTTTACTGTAGAATCCATCGGCATTTTTGAAACCAAATTTTCTCACGCAATCATTAAGATTTTCTTCCGGCAGCAGAAAAAACTTCAGCGCGTTGAGCAATGATGTTTTGCCAGAGTTATTGGCACCGAGCAGTGCCGTGTGTTGATCAATGCGGATTTTCGCATAACAGTAAGCGCCACTATTGACCAGCACTATCTGACGGATTTTGAACGCTTCATGAAACATACTGGACATATTAATCCTCAACGTCCCTGTGTGACGGAGCCAAATAAGTCTCCTGTTCGAGTGTCTTGCCAGCGGCTCGCATGTGGGCGATCAGCATGTCCGTTTCTGCGGATAGGTTGCGGTAGTACGCGAACAGTTCCTGGCGTTGTAGCGAGCTGAGCACAAATTTGGAGCGCGCCAGCCGTGACGGTATGTCTTCGGGGGTCAGAAAATGAATGGGTTGGCTGGCGACGAGTGCTTTGAGGGTCTTGAACATGCGCAATCCACCGAGATCGACGTCAAAAAGACAGTACAAAGCTTGAAAGCGAGCCAGCAATGGGCCGTTTAACCTGTTGGTAATTTGATTGCCGGAACCGTAAATGATCTCTACGTCAGTGGCCGCAGCCGGCAGTAGCTCTCGCAAAAAGGCTAAGGTTTCGGAAAATCTTAGAAAGTTCTCCAGGTTTTCAACAATCACGGCGTATTTGGCCAACGGTCGGGGCGCCAACCAGTGCCCTTCTTCGGTGATGGCGACGATCGGGTGAGGGTTTTGCTCGGATCGCAGCAAGAGGAAGGCTTCGGACACCCCTGCCCTATGGCTGTTCCCGTCTAACGCGGCGCCCACACGTCCAGCAATCTTTGACGGTGTGAAGCGCTCTAGCAGCTGCGCGAAGGCCTCCTCATCTTGAATGATCACGGCGTAGCGCGCAGCGCCTCTGGGTAACCGTTGCCCAACCAGTATACGACTGGCTTCGCTACCGGTTATCCCGCAAGCCAGCAGCCGATTGAAGAGCGCCTCAAGATTAATAGGCTCCCCAGCCCGAATTTTTATTAAATAGTCGTAGATGGCGGCCATGAATATCCTTGTTCGAACCCCGAGACGTTCGCTGAATTTGTTTGTCCCTGTGCCCACGGCGATGTGTTAGCGCACCTACGGGTCCACATTCACCTGGTAACGGTACTCATGCGGTGAGAAGCGACCTGCCGGACCGAACAGTAAGTGGACGGCACAACCTTCCAAGAATGCAAAAGCTTCCTTTTGCGCGTACTGCGCATACTGGGCACGCAGTGCAAGTGGTACCGTACCGCGATTCTGCAGGCAAAGCCTGACCATCCGAGCTAACACGTAGCCGCGAATGTCATATCGGGCGTCCACCGCTTTAAGCACAGTGGCATAGCACGAGAGGTAAACGCCCCCCGGCGGACGGGCGTTCGAGGGCGCGTTTCTATCACTCATCGGCAATATCCTATAAGCCTCTTCCACAGCCGGGACACTGACGAAAACCCGGGAGCACCTTAGAAGACGTTGCGTGCGTTGGCCCGCAGCGAAGAAAAATGTAGATATAACACGAGGCAAAGGCGTCGGGAGCATCATAAAAAAATTATTAGTGACATTCATACATCAAGCCTAGGAGATTCCGCCACTCGAATTACCCCCTGTCTAGAACAGCGATGCAAGGACGCCTCAACAGATCAACGCAAACTCGCAGCACCTTCGAAATCAAGGAACATGAATGAGCTACAAGGAAATTTTCAACAGATTAAACGTGGTGGTCGCCGTGGCGATTGGCGGATTCTTCGTCGTGTACGTAGCCGGGAAAGCGGAAGGTAGAAATAGCAACCAAGCTATCACCGACCTCTACAAGGCACAGTTAGAGGTCAGTCAGCACGAGCTAAGTAGCGCGCGCGAGCAAATCACTACGCTCAAGCTGGACCTCCAGCGAAGCGCGGACTCACTCAAGCTCCCCGCTCGGAAGCTTGAAGCAGTCGTTTCTCGTGAAAATTGCCCCCCAGATATGGCTTATTTAGAAAATCGACCGGCGGAGCATCGCGGTTCGACGGGCATGAGCCTTCTAGTACCGACAGGTCAAACCACTGCGGCACTCGATGATCAGTTATTTATCTCGGTGAGAGGCACCAATTACGTCAATTCGCCGTCACGCTACACTGCATTTTTGTCCATTGGAAGTCCAGGTCAAGCCAGCCTAGCACTGGACGGCGTAGAAGTGGGCCACGTGATTAAATACCAAGGCTTTGAGCTTCGTGTGATGGCCATAAGCGCCGTAAATGTCGGACTTCAGATAACTAAATTAAAAGCTCATTCCTGAGACAACAACGCTTAAGCCAAAAGACTTGTTCGGTATACTTTTAAGTCAACATGCATCGCCAGTCATAGCCCCCCTTTAACGTCAGAGCGGGGGGCACTGACTCTAAACGCCGTGGCAAAGACAGAAATCTTCGCCACTGCCCTCGACAGACAACAGCGCGCCGTCCGAATGCCCTTAAAGGGGCTTGAACAGCTCGCCGGGGATCCATCATGATGATATCAATTCGATCTTCATAGCTGACGGTCGAGCCTAAGATCTCAGTTCAGCCTGGGGGCAGCATGGACGCACAGACTTCATCTTCGCCGCAAAACCGTACCAACCTGTCAGGGGCGCCAGAGCAGTTCGTCATCTTGCCACCGGAAATACGTAACGGCAGGCTGAGTATCAGCGAATACCAACGCATTGCGCGCACGACCGACAAGCTGCCCGATGGCGGATTGGAACTCACGATTCTAGGGCTTTTCGGCGAAGTCGGCAGCCTGATGAGTGCCTTCAAGAAATTACAGCGCGATCGGGCAACCTTTAAGCGCTACAGCGCCACCATTCATGAGGAGCTCGGTGACACGCTCTGGTATTTCTCAACGCTGGCCACGCGAGCGCAACTGGACCTGCCCACGATTGCTCAACAGGCGTTTCGAGGACTCGAAGACTGGGAGCGCGTGAAACCCGAGCATTCCAGCGTGGGTTTTGCCGACCTGCAGGCTCGAAACGGCGAACCTGTTTCGGAAGAGTCATTCAGCATTCAAGTGCTCACTTTAGCCGGGTGCGTGGGCGATCTGCTCAACGATTTTAAGAGCGGCACATTTCAGCGCAACCGCGACGAGCTCTCTGCGCACATGGTGGAAACCTTTCGAGCGCTGGTCGCAGCTGCCAACTCCGCCGACGTGGACATGAGCGCCGCCGCGCTTGGAAACCTCAAGAAAACCTTCAGCCGTTGGCCGGCCGAAACCACCTACCCCTCGCGCTTCGATGCCGCAATGCCAAAAAATGAACGCTTCCCCGCTCGACTGGAGTTTTACATCGCCGAGGAAACCGCCGGCGAGAAGCAATACGTCATTCAGAAATGCAACCAAATCATCATTGGCGATCGCCTGACCGTCAACAAGATGGAGCGTGATGACTATCGATTCCACGATGTCTTCCACCTGGCATTCGCCGTTCATCTGGGATGGTCACCCGTATTGCGAGCGCTCTTGCACCTGAAACGTAAATGCGATCCTGAAATCGATGAAAACCAGGACGGTGCACGCGCCATTCTCATCGAGGAAGGAGTGGCCACGTTTATTTTTGGCCGGGGGCTTGAATGTGAGCTTTTCGAAAACGTCGATCACGTCGACTACGACCTGCTCAAGTCGATTCAGGACTTTGTCAGGGGGTATGAGGTGGCTTGGTGCGCATTATGGCAATGGGAGAAGGCAATTATGGACGGATTCAGCATTTTCCGGCAGCTCGTTGATAAACGAAAAGGCTATGTGCTGGCAGACTTCGAGAATCACACGATTAGCTTCCGCGAAGGCAGTGACGAGTAACAGTTAACTGGCTCGTATGCAGCTTGGAGCGAAGGATCAATAGATCCCCTTCAAGAACCACAATCCCCACACGTAATTGAGGAGTTTCATTGATGAGCAGTGATAAAGCGTGCATTGTCTTCACAACAGGGCTTGAACAGAAGGCCCAGGCGGTCGCGTTACAATTGAACGAGCAAGGATTCGAGGTCTGCATGTCTGAAGCCGACCAATCCGAGGTCGAGGCTGCTCAGGCGGAACAGCCGGTCTCCGACGAGATCCAGAGCTGCATAGATAACGCCATAATCAGCATTTTCCTAATCCCTGAGGAGCATTTCGAGTGCTTGGAAGCCGCGGCCGAACATGCTGCAACGTGCGGCACCCGTATCGTGGCCATCACCGAAAACGTCGAGTTACTGCCCACGGTGTTCGATGAACATGCCTACGCCGTACTGACGATTGGCAGCACACGGCTAGATCAAGTCATCAGCGGTGAACCGGTCTGGGAGTGCGCAGACGGAAGTTTACGTGAACAACGTGACATTGTGAGGGTTAAATGCCAATGAGCCCTAAAGTATTCTCGTACAAGCTCGTGAGGGATTACGGGTTTGCGCCAAACCCGTTTCACGGTGTCTGCACCCTAGGGACATGCAAACCACAGATCAGGAAAGGCGCCCGAGTAGGAGACATTATTATCGGCTGTGGAAGCAAAGCCCTGGCGCTGGAAGGTAAAATAATCTTCGCCATGCGAGTCTCCCAGAAAATGACCTTTCAAGAATACTGGGATCATGATGCATTCAAAATCAAGCGCCCCAATTTACGTGCGAGCAAAAGCATGGCCTATGGAGATAACATCTATCGTCGACACGGCGATGACTGGATTCAAGAAGACTCTCATCACAGCTTGCCAGAGGGAAGATTAAACCGAAATAACCTGGCCCGAGATACCGGCTCTGACAACGTGTTGATTGGGGAAGATTTCGTCTACTGGGGTGCAAGCGCCATAGAAATTCCCGAGCACCTTCGGAATTTTAAAGGAGACGACCTCTATCCACATTTCCGAAACTACCGAAACGGGTTCTCGAAAGACTTTAGGGCCGAAATTGATGCATGGTTCCAAGGCCTTAAAGATCGAGGCCGTAGAGGGAGGCCAGCTTCCTGGAATTAATCCGGGGAATCAGGAGCACTTAGAGTATCATGCCAGCGTTGTGCCTTGGAAAATCTAGGCAAGACGCTGGTCATACGCATCAGGAAGGCACTAGATTCATTCTTTTGGCGAGCACGTACTGCACGTGGTTACGTAACGGCTCAACCTTCTTATCCAGGTTATCTGAATCCCCAAAATACTTTGTGCCTACAATGTCGGCATGCGCTGTATCCTTCGGTCTCGCCGTATCGTAGACGCGAAAGGCCAGGCTCTTGCAGCCAGGAAATAGTACATCCCTCACTTGGTTGACCTTGAGCGTTACGGCACCCAATGATCGAAGCTCCGGATGCTTTTTAGGATTTCTGGCCTTCTTAGTAGCGTCGATCCCTGCGCATAAAGCCAGGACGTCCTCCAGTCTCTGAATTCCGAGTCGGGTCACAGACAGCCCTTGAGTAAACGCGCGATCAAACACCTTATGCGTGGGAGATCCATCGCTCGCGGAGTGGTACGGATGGCTCGCACACGCTGCTATAACTTCTTCGTCACGAACAGGATACGGAGAATCTTTGCTTACCGTCCGGTCCGGCAGAGAGCAGCCCTGTGCACAGGTCAGCAGAACGCTAATGCGCTCTGCAAATTTTTCGGCCTGGCCACCCGCCTGCATTGCCGCGAGGCAAGCACTACAAATGGGAGTATGAGTCATCCGTGAAATACTTAATCAGATATTGGGACAGTTCACTGTCTAGCTTATCGGATGGGCTTGCGCCCCCTGTTATGTACTCTTCACCTTCAGTGATGAAGAACGAATACTCTGGGCCACCATCAAAGTCAGCTGAGACGTAGCGAGTATCGGTATTCCATACCACAGCAACTGAACCATCGCCGCCCATCGCCAGGCCGGGCACTCTTAAACCTCGGCATTGCATGAGTTTCAAAAAGGTTTCTACCTGGTGTGCTGCCTTCTCAGACGCCGGCAGGCCACCGTAGCCGTCCCAACCTTTTTGCTCATTGACAAACGTATTGAGCCTGTTGAAAGCATAACTGTAATCAGGTAGCGCGTCCTCAACAGGAACTTCTAATGTCAGCTGTGTATGGCCGCCATGGAAAAAGGCTCGCAGCTGATGCTGTTCTTTCAGAGCTGCCTCAGAGTTTAGCGCAACCACCGACCGGCTAATATTAAGATAAAGCGTGTACTGATCGTAGGCCGTCGTAGAGCGCACCGAACTAGAAAACACCTTCATAAACATATTCAGCAACATATCGCGCGGCCAAGCAGCATCGGCAGCCTTACAGTTAACAGCCCGGTGATTGGACATTAGCGCGTAGCCTGAAGCTGCAACTTCTGCCAGATACCCGCTGTCGTACTGATCCGACTTCAAGGTGTGCGATGACTGATAGGACTGCCGCCAGATCGTCGGCTCAGACTTCATAACGGTAGAAAGAACGGCATTCATATCGTCCTCCTAGCTTCATCCACCAGCCCAATCAATGCTGCAGTCTGCTCATTAAGAACAGTGGCCAAAAGCGCCTTATTAATACCATGAAGGTATTCGAACCGCTCAAACAATTCCGAAAGACCCAGCGATACATTCGACTCGGAATGGAAATTATATTGATGCATGGTACGAACATGCAGCATCTTTCCATCTTCACTTTGAACCTTCGATACGTTCAAATTTACCAGCAAATTCTCGCTTTCAGACTCATGATGATCATCGAAGTATCCTTCATCGACGTGCCAAAGCCCATGCGCCTTGAATATTCGCCGAGGCAATGAATCGCACTCAAGATCCAAAACATCGTCGAGCCGACCCGTGAATTTCTCAAGATTGAATATGTTGGAGACTCGAAACTCAATGGCGCTCAAAGTGACATGCTTGATGATTTCATCAAAAAACACCGCAAACAACTCGTGCGCCTGCGCCTTTGTCTTTTCCCAACCGTCATACCTGGCATGCACCGTAAACATGAAGCCTTCATTATTTATAATGACTTCTGCATGCTTAACATCAAAAGGCGCATTCGCATCTTGGTTATCATCAAACAGAACAGCGAATAACCCACCATCATCAGCTGTTGATGACTGACCTGGAATGACAGGACCGACACTCGCCTTAACTTCTGAAGTACTTACTTCAAATTTTCGGGGCAACCATTTCGCAATACCGTCGCCCAACGAAGCGAGTTTGCTCATGATCTGAGGGTCCAGTGGCGAGACCCAGTCAAAGCCCATGCTCAAACGTTCTACGGCATGAAACAGTCCGTTAGGAAGCGGAGTGACTGAGGCTTGGGGGAATTTACACAACATTGACGATGTTTGATCCATGGTCGAGCGAGTCCGTTCACATAACCCTGCTTCGCGCAGGAGAGCTTCATTCCAGCGTTGTCGCTGGGCCTGACTCTAGGACGCCAAATGCCGCAATCTGTTCGCCTGGTGAGAGACAGTGTAGACGTAACCACGACGCATTTGATGTCCTTGCAATTGCCTCGGCAGCTCTGAATGATGGCAAATAGCCATCCCTAAACTCAAATTGCCGGTAGCTTACGACCTGCTGCTTATCGTTGTCTAGAGAGATGAGCCGCTTTTCTCGAGCACTGACATGATCAGCGATAGCCCAGCGACATCGTCAATGAATCCGACTGGCAACACGGTGAAAGGCTGACAACTAGGATACATGACCCCCTTTAAGCGTCATTTCAACCACTTCCAGGAAATGACGAATCACGCCTTCGCTTTGCGGCCATGAGCGCACCAGCGCCTGCACTCTCTGGGCCAGCTCATCGGAGGGAACAACCTGATTACCAGGGGTGGCTGACATGTGCAAAAAATTGCAAATAATTAGCAAATTTTTACTCAACAGCTTGCAGCCACCTCGCTCCATTTTGGAGATCTGTGTATAGTGCACTCCTGTGCTATCTTGCAGATTTTTAAGGGTTAATCCCCGCTGAATCCGCACAGTTTTGATATTTTTACCAAGCTCTGATGCATTCATTTGATTGATTTTTTTTGCAAATTTTGCAGAAAATACTTGCACATTTTCCTGTGCGAGGCGAGCACCATGGCAGTCTATGTTGACGCGGAAGGAATAAAGTGGCGCGGCCGCGAATGGAGCCATCTGGTTGCAGATTCTCTGGATGAGTTACACACCTTTGCCCACAAGCTCGGCTTAAGGCGCAGCTGGTTTCAGTCCAACACGCTCTATCCGCACTACGATGTAACCACGTCAGTCAGAGCGCGGGCACTTGCAATGGGGGCGCACGGCGCAGATCGGAAAAAAATTGTCAGTTGCGCAAGGCAGATGCGATCCGAGATGATTCAAGCTCATCGAGATGCCCTCTCTGGCATCTGACTATGGAAAGGGATGTTCCATGCCGGTACCGACACCGCAACCACCTTCGCTGTCGATCCCCCAATACCGACTGAAAGCCGGCGGCACCAATCAATTTCAGACGAATGAAGCCGGCTATCAGAAACTGAAGTTCGGCTATTTTGGCGAAGTCGGAGGGCTACTGTCCGCAGTCAAAAAAGTCGGTCGCGACCGCCTAGCGGCATCCGTCAACGACTTGGCTGCCGAGGAGCTCGGGGATGCCTTGTGGTATTTGATCAACATCGCGGCATCGGTTGGTGTCGGCCCGGATGAAGTCGGTGCCAACTGCATCGCCTTTCTCCGTTCACAATTCGGGGAAAGCGAGAAGCCTCCGATACTCCCCGTGACTTTCCGGCACATCGACAGCCTCATGGAAATGCGGAGGAGCCCAGACAACGTCGACCGCTCAGCCCAGCTTGCTAGACTTGCGAATCGGGCAGGCGTATTGGCCGAGATTTCGTATTCCGCCATGCAAGCATTGTCTCCGCAAGCGCGAAGCCAGAATCTGGGGATTCATCTGGCAGAACTGGCCATCGCTTGTGCCAGCTTCGATCTGAGGTTCGAAGACGTGGCGCGTAGCAACATCGGCAAGATCCTCAGCAGGTGGCCAGATGACGAAGCCGTTTATCCCCCACCATTTGATCTCAAGTGCCCTGATCATGAACAATTCCCCGCCGAATTGGCCATGGAGTTCAATGAGCGAGGCACCCGCGAGGACGGTTACGTTGTTCAGAGCCTGAAGGGCGTGTTCATTGGGGATAGGCTCACAGACAACAGCAACGAGCCGGACGACTACCGCTTCCACGACGTTTTTCATCTGGCCTACGTTGCGTTTTTGGGCTGGTCGCCAGTTCTGCGCGCACTGCTCAAACGCAAGCGTAAGTCGGATCCCAAGAAGGATGAAAACGAAGACGGTGCCAGAGCTATGATCATTGAGGAAGGCATCGCAACCTGGATTTTCAACCATGCCAAGAGCCGTAGGTTTTATATCGATGCCAAGCCAGGCGCGCTGGATTACAGCGTGCTTAAACAGATCGAGAGCATGGTCGAAGGCTATGAGGTTGAAGCGTGCAAACTCTGGCCGTGGGAAAAAGCAATCCTTACCGGTTTTGAGGCCTTTCGCGAATTGCAGAGACACCGGCGAGGGACCGTCCATGTCAACGTACTTGAGCACACCATGCACTTTGAACCTTTGGAACATAAAGAGCAGCCATGAACCCTACCGCCTTTGTGAATGCCCTGTCTGAGCTAAAGCTGGACAACGTATTCAATCCCTATGCTGACAAGTGCCCAGTGCATGATCGAAGCGATGCTGTCGCCGCACGCCGCCGCAATCTGCGCGGCTATCTCAAAGCCGCGACGGATATCGGTGTCGACACCATCTGGATGGGACGTGATCTAGGGTATCGCGGCGGTCGGCGGACCGGACTGGCTCTCACCGACGAATACCATCTCCCGGAAATGATGCAACGCTACCCCGGCTCCAGCTTCAAGCAGGCAACGGTCGGCCCTGCATTGGTCGAGCGAACGGCGTCGGAGATTTGGTCGGTGCTAAGGGTACTCACCCTCCCGCCAATGCTATGGAATGTCTTTCCGTTTCATCCCCACGAGCCTGGCAATCCCTTCACCAATCGCAAATTCACCTCGCGTGAGCTCCAGACGGTCGATCTGCTCAATGAGACCTTGATCAAATGGCTAGGCATACGTCGGGTTGTTGCCATTGGTGGCGATGCCTACAGCTACGCTAGCCGCTTTGATGTCGAAGTAATTGCAATCCGCCACCCGAGTTATGGCGGCATCAAGGATTTCCGCAACGGCATGAGCGCGCTGTACAACATCCCAGTCGAGGCATTCAATTCAAAACGCCAGGGTTCACTATTCTGAATCCGGAAATGACGAGAGCAACTGCTTAGCGGCCTTAGCGCCGCCTAGCGATTCCACATCCAGATATGCATGGGTGGCAATGCACGTCAAAACCCCGCGCTCAAATCCAGCCTCATCACTGACAAACTTATGCAGGTTGCAGGGCGGTGCATCATGCCATAACAGATGATTTAATCTCACATATTCGAAGTCCGACGCTTGCAGAGAGCCAAGATGGTTCCGGCCAGATGATCGCTTTGGGTCGATTCTGTTGAAAAAGTAGCTGCCTCCCCATGCCGTTGGCAGAATTGCTTTGTCAGCGAGCGTGGGGGCGAACAGCATGATGGGACAGTTACCAAGAGGACAGCAGCGCCTGTTCTACCCATTCAATCTGGAAGATCACGTCCCGGCCTAACATCTCCTACGCAGCATCGACCAGTGCCCGGATCTCAGTGATCTGCGTGCCTACCTGGCGGATTTCTATAGCCCCATCGGGCGTCCCTCGATTGACCCGGAGTTAATGGTGCGCATGCCGGTCGTCGGCTACTGCTATGGCATTCGTTCCGAGCGGCGATTGTGCGAAGAGGTTCACCTAAACCTGGCCTATCGCTGGTTCTGCCGGCTGGGTCTGGAAGACGAAGTACCCAATCACTCAACCTTCTCGAAGAATCGCCATTCTCGGTCGCGCATTCCGCTGGGGGTATCCAAGGGCATTTCTGGAGGTACATTTGGGATTCTGATAACCAAAAACACCGTCCCAGAGCCCTATCCAAATGTTCTTCGGCAGCCCTGAAAGTCTCTAGACATGTCTTTCAGACACAAGAACAAAGTCACCGCGCCTGCTGTTTTCGCCATCTACTGGACCATTACCCAGAACATATTGCGCCCCTGCCAGACCGTGCCCGCATCATCTGTTAAGTCAATAAAATTCAGCGATATAGCCCCCGCCCCAGTTGAACGCCAAAAGGGATGGATCTCAATGTGGGCGGGTCAGTCAGATCACAGCAGGTCAGAGCGTCTTGCTCGGTAGTCTTACAGGCAGAAGCAACTCCAAGACGAAGCGCTCTACTTCTTGACCAACGAGGCTTTGCTCACCCGGCCTACCTAACATCAAGGCCTCACTTAGGGCGCCAAACATGAAAGTCTGAACCACCTTGGCCTGTGCGCTCGAATCACAACATGACGCAATACGCTCTCGTGCCTGCTCGATGACCAATGACACATACAGGGCGACTCGCTGCTGCATGCTCCGCAAACGCAGCAGCAGACGTTCGCTTACGTTCCGCAACTCCCGCCCCTGCAGCAAAATCAGCGCGCTTCTGCGCAGGTGCGGTTCAAGCAACGTGCGCTGGACTCCCTGCCCCAGCTCATGGGCCATTTCCTGAATGCTGGGTGGCCGATCGAAATCGCTCTTCTCGATTGGCAATTGATCCCAGGGAAACCAAGCACGTGCGACGACAGCATCCAGAAGCTCAGGCTTACCTTTGAAATGCCAGTAAATGGCGCCCCTACTCAGTCCGGCAGTATCGGCAATCTCCTCCAGATTGGCAGCTGCATAACCCTGGTCACTGAAGACCCACTCGGCGGCATCCAATAATCGCAAGCGAGTTCGCTCCATCTCCGCCTTGCTTCTTTTCATCGAGAACTCCTCCGTGGTTGGGTCTGAATGGTGATGATCACTTTTTCTCCTCGGCCTGACGGCGCCCACTGGTTCCTCGTGGTCGCGACGGTCGCTGACCGATGGCATGGCACACATTGTACCGCAATGTGATAGACTGTAGCGCATTATGGTACAACAAGCGACTCAGAATGATCCGACTCGTGCAAACCTGCGAGGTGGCCACACCTTCGCCCATAAGGATTTTATGAACGCCGACAGAGCACAATCGATCCAAGAACCTCGTTGCGGGGGGATTCAGGTCATCGCACGCGCGAGCGCCATCATGCGCTGCCTGGCCGCCCAGCCCAGGGGCTTGAGCCTGACCACCATTGCTCACGTGGTGGGGCTGCCACGCTCGACCGTGCAACGCATCATCGCCGCCCTGGAGGCCGAAGACATGATCGAAGCACTGACCGGCAGCGGCTATCGTCTGGGCCCGGGCTTTCACCAACTGGTTCACCAGGCGCATGGCGATATCATTTCGATCGCCCAAACAGCATTGCAGCAGTTGGGCGACCAGTTAGGGGAAACCGTGGCGCTGTCCTGCATACGAGGTCAGCAAAGCACAGTCATCAGTCGTGTGATCAGCAAGCATGAACTCCAGGTGGTGATTCCGTTGGGTCAGTCAGTGCCCATGCACACCACCGCGGATGGCAAGGTGTTGCTGTCCACGCTGAGCGATGAGCAGATCAAGCAGTGGCTGACGTCGACCCCGGAAAAGTTGACCACCCACACACTGAGCCTGTCTGCGCTGCTCAAGCAGATGCCGGACATTCGCCGCGAAGGCATTGCCGTGGACATTGAAGAGCACACGCTGAATGTGAATGCGATGAGTATCCTCATTCCGACGCTGATGGGCTCGCATGCCGTATCGGTCATAGCGCCAGCCGTGCGATTCAAACGGCGCCGCACGGAATATCGCAGCGCATTGAAAACCTTCAAGAAGCATTTCATGTTACTTCAGTCAGCCAGCACCAATGAGCAGTCACCTCCCCATTGGCAAGTTCGCATTTCACACTAAAACCCGGAGTACTAAAGATGAAAATCACTATCAAGCAGCGTGACACTTCCAACATGTCCCACGAGACCGCGGACCAGGTGGGCGACATCTGGGATGTCTATCAGGGTGACGTTCTCGTTGGGGTGTACCACAGTGAGTCCGACGCCCTTAAATATAAGAAACTACTGGAAAGCAAACTCCTGGAGACGCTTTCCCCTCCGCGCAACTGACTTGCCCTGCAACGCGATACATGGCCTTGCGCTGAACGCTCATCAGCTTCAGCCAAGGCCTTTCAGCATCCCCTTCTGACATAGCGCCTCCCGACCCTGAAGGCGGCACACGCACTTCAGCCCCCTCAAGGCATCAACACTTCCAATCCTCGCAGCCCAAAAGACAGCCTGTCACCACGGGCCTTTATCTCATGCGCAAAAAAGGGAAAGCACTTGAAATGCTTTCCCTCAGGTAAATCCCACATCGTCTTGATGGTAGCGCCTGCCACCTTGACTGATGACGACCGCGTCACTCCACCAAGGGCAGCTCCCGGCCGATATCAAGATTATTGATCGAGTCCAACTGCGTCTCGATTTGCAGGAAACGCATGGCGCGTTTAGGCGATACGTCTTTTGCAATGCGCTGGATATATTTCTGACGAAGGTCGAGCTGACGCTGTTGCAAATCATTGACACGCTGCAGCAACGAACTCGCCAACTCATCGGTCACATTGCCGGTGCTGTACGCCCCCGAGTAATCGATCATTATTTCCAGCGTCTGCCGACTGATCTTTGCAGCTTCCGCGCGGTAGGTGTTGTAAATTGGCCAGAAACGCTCGGCCTCCTCACTCTCCAGCGCCATGTTGAGTTCCACCACACGTTTACGGTTGTAATCAACATCAGCCAATCGGTTTTGAATTTGTGCCTGATGCTGCTTCATGACTTCCTTTCCACTGGGCGGAGACGAACTCTCTGCAGCCATCAATGGAAAACTCAGTAGCACCAGCATTGCAAAAGCTGGACGGACCTTCATGGACTTCCCCTTGTTTCAAAATGGGCACTGCAATCACACCTCGATTGCAGTGCCACGGACTACCTAACCTTGCTGCTTGCCCTGAGCCGGTCCTGTGCTGTGCCAGCCACCCCCGGCAGCCTTGAACAAGTTCACTTCTGCAACCAGTTGCGCCAGCCGATCCTGAATCAGTTGCTGACGCGCACTGAACAGTTCGCGCTGGGCATCAAGCACGCTCATGTAGCTGTCAACGCCTTCGTCATAGCGCTGCCTGGCCAAGTCGTAGTAAGCCTGGTTGTCATCTACCCTGCCCTGCTGGCTCTGCAATTGCTTGCCGTAGGTTCCGCGGGCCGCCAATCCATCCGCGACTTCCTGGAATGCCTTCTGAATCGCGCCTTCGTATTCACTGACGTTGATGTCACGGCGAATCTTCGCGTAATCCAGATTGGCCTGCAGACGCCCTGCATTGAAGATAGGCAGGCTGATCTGCGGCACAAACTGCCACATGCCCGAGCCGCCGTTGAACAAGCCGTCGAGCTCGGCACTCGACGTACCAGCCGCACCAGTCAGGGTGATGCTCGGGAAGAACGCCGCACGCGCCGCGCCAATATCAGCATTGGCGGCCTGCAGGCGATGCTCGGCGGCCTGAATGTCAGGTCGGCGCAACAACACTTCCGAGCTGAGCCCCATGGGAAACTGGGCCAACACTGGTTCGGCCAATGGCAGCCCTGGTGGCAAATCACCCGGTAGACGCGCACCGATCAGGCGCTCCAGCGCATTGAGGTCCTGGGCCACCTGGCGCGTGTACAGTGTCTCCTGCACCTCGGCCTGGGAAACCAAGGTTCGCGCCTGGCGCACATCAAGCTGAGATGCGGTACCACTGTTGAACCGATCTTCAATCAGCCCGAGACTGTCGCGGTGGGTCTTGAGGGTGGAACGGGCCAGTACCAGCTGATCCTGATCACTGCGCCACGTCAGATAAGCGGTGGCCACATCAGCCACCAACGAGACCTGCACGCTGTAGCGCGCGGCATCCGAAGCCAGGTACTGCTCGGCGGCGGACCTGCTCAGGCTGCGCAAACGGCCGAACAGGTCCAGTTCATAGGACACGCCGAGGGCCACCTGGTACTGGCTCTGGATGTTTGCATCACCTGTCGTCGAGAGGTCGCTCGGCACTCGCTGGCGACTGCCACTGGCGCCCAGGTCGACGCTGGGAAACTCCTCTGCCCGCTGGATGCGGTGCAATGCCCGGTAGGCCTCGACATTCAAGGCGGCCTGACGCAGATCGGTATTACTGTCCAACGCCTGGTTCACCAGGCGCTGCAATGCTGGATCGCGAAACACCGACTGCCAGGCCATGAGCGCCTTGTCAGTGGCCCTCTCAGGCGCGGCATACGCCGCGCCTTCGGGCCAGGTAGCAGGGATATCCGCCTGCGGACGCTGGTACTCGGGAATCAGGCTGCAGCCAGCCAGTGCAAGGGCCAACGCCAGGCTCAAGGTCTTGAGCTTCATGCCTGTTCTCCTTGTGCAACGACTTGGCGTTTTTTGCCCCGCTCGAACAATGCCACTACCGCCACATAGAACAGCGGCACGAAGAACAGCGCGAGCAGGGTTGCGGTGATCATCCCGCCAACCACGCCGGTCGCCAGCGAATGCTGGCTGCCGGAGCCTGCGCCCGCGGCGCGAGCCATCGGCAGTACACCAAAGGTAAATGCCAGGGAGGTCATCAAGATCGGTCGCAGACGCAGACGGGCCGCCTCTACCGCCGCCTTGACCAACGGCACGCCTTCACGCTCATACAGTTCCTTGGCGAACTCGATGATCAGGATCGCGTTCTTCGCGGTCAGGCCAATCGTGGTCATCAGGCCAACTTGGAAATACACATCCGCGCCCAGGTCACGCCACAGGG
Source organism: Pseudomonas sp. s4 (assembly GCF_046764235.1). Lineage (NCBI taxonomy): Bacteria > Pseudomonadati > Pseudomonadota > Gammaproteobacteria > Pseudomonadales > Pseudomonadaceae > Pseudomonas > Pseudomonas sp. s4. The sequence goes on from NZ_CP177209.1 coordinate 3,853,290, forward strand.
TCGCCAGCACCGCGCCGAGAATACCTACCGGCACGATGGCAATGACCGCCACCGGCACCGACCAGCTTTCATACAGCGCCGCCAAGCACAGGAACACGATCATCACGGTCAGGGCGTAGAGCATCGGCGCCTGGTTGCCGGTTTTGATCTCCTCGTAGGACAAGCCGTTGTAACTCAGGCCAATCCCTTTCGGCATCTGCTTCATGATCTCGGCAATGGCGATCATCGCATCCCCAGTGCTGTAACCAGGCGCCGGCTGGCCCAGGATATTCACAGCCGAAATCCCGCCATAGCGCTCCAGCTTCGGCGAACCATAGATCCACTGCCCGCTGGCAAACGCCGAGAACGGCACCATCTGCCCAAGGTTGTTGCGAACGAACCACTTGTCGAAGTCTTCCGGCCCGATCCGCGAGGTGTCGTCACCCTGCAGATACACCCGCTTGATCCGTCCACGATCGATGAAGTCATTGACATACATCGAACCCCAGGCCGCCGACATCGTGTCATTGATCGACTGGATGCTGACTTGCAAAGCGCGCGCTTTCTCGTCGTCGATAACGATCTTGTACTGGGGTTCATCATCCTTGCCATTCGGACGCACCGCCGCCAGAACGGGGCTCTGCGCAGCCAGGCCAAGGAACTGATTACGCGCAGCCATCAAGGCTTCATGCCCGAGACCGGCGTTGTCCTGCAGGTAGAAGTCGAAGCCCATCGCGTTGCCCATTTCCAGGATCGCGGGCGGGACGAAGGCCATGACTGTGGCATCCTTGATGCCGGCAAAGTGGCCGTTGGCACGCTGCGCGAGGCTGAAAATGTCTTGCCCCTTGCCATGACGCTCGCTCCAGTCCTTGAGCATGACAAACGCCGAACCAGAGTTCTGGCCGCGACCTGCAAAGTTGAAGCCGTTGACCGTCAACACCGAGGCCACGGTATCGGTTTCATTCTTCAACAGGTAATCAGATACCTGGCTCAGGATCGCTTCGGTACGCTGCGCCGAACCGTTCGACGGCGCACGGGCCTCGATAATCAACAGACCCTGGTCTTCGTTGGGCAGGAAGGCGCCAGGGATGCGCGTAAACAGGAAACCGGTACCCACGGTAATCAGCAAGAAGATCAGCAGATAACGACCACGGCGCCCGAGCATGTGCTGCACACCACGCTCGAAACGCTGGGTGCCGCGGTCAAAGGTGCGGTTGAACCAGCCAAAGAAGCCTTTCTTCTCGGTATGGCCATGGCCTTGCGGCGCCTTGAGGATGGTCGCGCACAATGCCGGAGTAAAGACCAGGGCCACCAGAACGGAGATACCCATACAGGCCACCACGGTGACGGCGAACTGCTTGTAGATGATGCCTGCCGAACCGCCGAAGAACGCCATCGGCACAAACACCGCCGACAGCACGGTACCGATACCGATCAAGGCACCCGAAATCTGCTCCATGGATTTGCGTGTGGCCTCCACGGGTGACAACCCTTCGTCATGCATCAATCGTTCGACGTTCTCCACCACGACAATGGCATCATCGACCAACAGACCAATGGCCAGCACCATGGCGTACATGCCCAGGGCATTGATGGTAATGCCGAACATTGGCAACACGGCAAAGGCAGCCAGCAGCACGACCGGAATCGCCAACGTCGGGATCAACGTGGCACGGAAGCTCTGCAGGAACAGATACATCACCACAAACACCAGGATGACAGCTTCGAAAATGGTGTGGACGACCGATTCGATCGACGCTTCAACCACTGGCGTGGTGTCATACGGGAAAACGATCTCGACCCCTTCCGGTAAGTTCTTGGTCTGCTTGTCCAAGACTGCACGCACGGACTTGGCAGCCTCCAGAAGGTTGCCGCCTGGCGCCAGGCGAAGGGCTAGACCCGATGCTTCCTTACCGTCATAGCGAACAGTGATTGATGCATCATCCGCACCCAGTTTGACTTCAGCTACGTCCTTGACCCGCACCTGAGAACCATCGTCGTTGACCTTGATCAGCACGTCCTCGAACTCGTGGACGCTGGTCATACGCGTTTTACCGATAACGGTGGCGTTCAATTGCACGCCGGCCCGTGTCGGCAAGCCTCCCAATTGGCCAGACGATACTTGGACGTTCTGCTCGCGGATCGCAGAGGCGACATCGTTCGGAGTCAGTTGGTAGCTGTTGAGCTTGCTGGGATCAAGCCAGATCCGCATCGCATAAGGCGCGCCGAACAGCATCACGTCGCCAACACCGGTGACCCGCGAGATCGGGTCTTGCAAGTCGGATGCGACAATGTTGCTGAGATCCGCACTGTTGAGCTTGCCAGCGGTGTCCACCAGGCCGACCACCAGGAAGAAGTTCTGCTGATACTTCACCACTTTCAAGCCCTGGCGTTGGACTTCCTCCGGCAAGCGTGGCGTGGCGAGTTGCAGCTTGTTCTGCACCTGCACCTGCGCGATATCCGGGTTCACGCCCTGTTCGAAGGTAACAATGATGGTCATGCTCCCATCACCATTGCTTTCGGCGGACATGTAGCGGAAACCATCCAGGCCACTCATCTGTTGCTCGATGACCTGGACGACAGTGTCCTGCACGGTCTGCGCCGAAGCCCCTGGATAAGTCACTTGAATCGATACCGCCGGAGCGGCAATGTTCGGGTACTGGCTGACGGGCATGTTCAACAACGACAACGTGCCCGCCAACATGGCGACAATGGCAAGTACCCAGGCGAAAATCGGCCGATCAATAAAAAAGCGTGACATGAACTCAGCGCTCCTCAGTTTGCCGCTTGGGCTTTGCCGGTGAAGTCAGAGACCAATTGGACGTTGCTGGCCTCTACCGGCTCGACCTGGATCCCCTTGCTCAGGCGCTGCAGACCTTCGGTGACGACTCGATCACCGTCATTCAGGCCCTTGCCGATCAACCAGGCATTGCCGACGGTGCGCACGGTTTGTACCTCACGCTGTTCAACCTGATTGCCGGCAGTGACCAACCACACCAGTGACTGACCGCGCGTATCGCGGACCACTGCCTGCTGCGGCACGAGCAAGGCTGCCTCGTCCACGCCCTCATTGATTTGCGCCCGCACGAACATGCCCGGCAACAGGGTGCGCTGGGGGTTCGGGAATTCGGCACGCAGGGTCACGGACCCGGTGGTTGGGTCAACCCGCACTTCCGAGAACTTCAGCGTTCCCTTGAGTGGATACGCACTGCCATCATCAAGGGACAGCCCCACCTCCGTCTGGCTCTCACCGTTCTGCAGGTGCCCAGCCGCCAACGCGCGCTGCAGGCCAAGCAGCTTGGTGATCGGCTGCGTCACGTCGACGTAGATCGGATCCAGCTGGGTCACCGTCGCCAGTTCCTGGGCCTGGCCGTTGGTGACCAGCGCCCCTTCGGTGACCGACGAACGCCCGATACGCCCGGAAATCGGCGAAAGCACCTGGGTGTATTGCACATTGATACGTGCCACCTGTGCATCGGCCTGCGCCTGCAGCCAGGCAGCCTGTGCATCGTCGAACTGTTGTTGGCTGATGGCATTGGTCTGCAGCAAGCGTTGGTAGCGCTGAGCCAGATTGCCCGTGGTCCGCAGGTTGGCCTCGGCGCGAGCCTGCTGGGCGTTGTAGGTACGCGGATCGATCTGATACAGCGCCTGCCCCTGCTTGACCTCACTGCCTTCAACGAAGGTGCGCTTCTGAATGACTCCCGACACTTGCGGCCGAACTTCCGCCACCCGATAGGCCGAGGTTCGGCCTGGCAGGTCGCTGGACAGCAATAGCCGCTGAGCATGCACCTGATACACCCCGACCTGCGGTGCGGCGGGGGGTTGGGCTGCTTCCTGCTTGCCACAACCAACCAGTAGCGCAGCCAATGTCAAAGGCACCAAGGCCTGGGAGGCGCGTATGGATGAGTTAAGAGCCACCGAGCGATTCTCCTGAAGAGTGTTTTGATGAGTGGAGGGAAGTACCCCTATGTGGTACAGTGAACCACAATACGATTCAGCATGGCAACATGAGCCCCTCCCACAACGGTGGCAACCTCCTTTTCATCCTGGCGGTGAAGGCAACGAGGGCATTTATCGATGCGTAGCCGATACACTGGCCTGCCCATCACAGAGAGGACAAAATGAACACCTCAGACGAACAGAACGCTCGGCACTCCGGCATCCAGGTGATCGCCCGCGCCGGATCGATCATGCGAGCGCTTGGCAACAATCCACGGGGCTTGAGCTTGGCGGCCATCGCGCAGGCCGTTGACCTGCCCCGCTCGACAGTGCAACGGATCATCAATGCGCTATTGGAAGAACAGCTGGTCGAGGCCGTAGGCCCGAATGGCGGCTATCGCCTGGGGCCCGCACTTGGGCAACTGATCAATCACAGCAAGAGCGATATCATCAGCCTGGTCCAGCCCTTCATGATCGAGCTGTCGGAACAACTCCAGGAATCGACCTGCCTCAGCCATCTGGTGGGTGACAAGATTTCGGTGATCAATCGGCATATTGCCGAGCGTGAACTGCGCGTGGTGTTCCCCATTGGCACCCAGGCGCCGGCGTTTGCCTCATCGGCAGGACGCATGCTGCTCGCAGGTAAGGATGAGCACACCATTGGCCAGTTGTATCAAGAGCCACTGCCACAGTTCACCGACAAGACCCCCGACCTGGCGGCATTGCAAGTGCAACTGCAATCCGCTCGGCGCGACGGTTACAACATCGATTACGACGAATACATCCTGGGCGTGAGTTCATTCTCAGTGACACTCCACACCTACATGGGCCTCTACGCGCTCACCGTGGTTGTGCCGAGTGCACGCGCAAACCGAGCCGCGGAAATTATCGCCGCGCTTCAATCGAGCAAGCCAAAGGTGGAAAGCACAATCGGCGCGGCCGGCCAGGACTGAATAACCTGTTCGCCGGCGTCGGCCTTCATCACGAAAATGATCAGCCATTACGGGCGGCTTCCGTTTCACAAGAAATAGAAGCCGCCCGATCAGGTGCAATCTGATTCTCGATTGCCCTAAGCAACTTATTGCACACAACCCTCTATGCATCATGTACTCATGAAGTACGCCTCGTGCCTCATAGGCGTTGCTGTCAGTTGAACCAGGACTTTCAAACCCGGCCGCATTGAAACCCTCGACATAGTCAGAACTAACACATGCCAATCCCAGCCACTCCAGCCGCTCGGAACAACATGCAACTTGGCGCACTCACGGCCTGCCTCGAGTGTGACCTGCTGCTACGCAAACCCATGTTGCGAAAAAAAGAAAAAGCGCATTGTCCGCGCTGTGACCATGAGCTTTGCGCTGATCGCCCCGACGTCGTTGACCGCGGCCTGGCATTGGTACTGACGGCGCTGCTGCTCTACATACCGGCCAACTGCCTGCCGATCATGCAATTGCACCTGCTCGGCCAGACGAGCAGCGATACGGTCTGGAGCGGGGTGACAGGCCTGTTCAACACCGGCATGCGCGGCGTTGCCGTGGTGGTGTTTCTATGCAGCATGGCGATTCCACTGCTCAAGCTGACCTTTCAACTTGTGGTTCTTGCAAGCCTTCGCCTGAACACCCGAAAGAAACACGCAATAGCCTGCTATCGCGCCTACCAGCATTTGCGTGAGTGGGGCATGTTGGAAGTTTACTTCATGGGCATTCTCGTCGCCATCGTCAAGTTGGTCGACCTGGCTGAACTCACCCTGGGCGTCGGTCTTTTCTGTTTTATTTCATTGTTATTCATACAGGTTTGGCTGGAGATCGAAATGTCGCCACAGCAGATTTGGAGCATCTTGTCAGAGGAGAACGAACATGCGCGCGATTGATGCAGGCATTCTGGTATGCGATACATGCCACGCCTTGAACCGTGAAGACCCAGACCGTCAGTCAATACCCTGTTCACGTTGTGGCGCTACTGTCCACCCGCGCAGACCCAACAGTATCGTGCGTACCTGGGCCTTGTTGATCACAGCCACCATCCTTTACATCCCTGCCAATGTGCTGCCGATCATGACCGTCAATACATTGGGCCAAGGCAGCCCAGCAACCATCATGTCGGGTGTTGTTGCCTTGATACAACACGACATGTTGCCAATTGCCGCGGTCGTGTTTATTGCCAGCATTCTCGTGCCCACATTCAAGTTGGTGGGCATCGGCCTGCTGTTGTACTCGGTACAACGGCACCAGCCACTCTCGGCGCGCCAACGAATATTGATGTATCGCTTTATCGAATTCATCGGCCGTTGGTCCATGCTCGATATTTTCGTCATTGCCATTCTGGTGGCCGTCGTCAATTTCGGGCACATCGCCAGCATCGAAGCCAATCCTGGCGCCATCGCATTCGCCACCGTGGTGATACTGACGATGCTCGCCGCTTTAACGTTCGACCCCAGGCTGATCTGGGACAACACGGAATCGGATGACGACAATGAGTAATCGACCATCGGCGAACACCCGGCCAGCATCAAGCTGGTCAGCAATCTGGATTCTGCCTGTCATCGCATTGGCGATTGGCGGCTGGTTGGCGTGGCAAGCTTATCGAGATGCAGGCATCGATATCCAGGTCCGCTTCCTTTCCGGCGAAGGCATTGTCGCCAATAAAACCGAGGTTATTTACAAAGGCATGTCGGTTGGCAAGGTCAAGGCGCTGGTACTCGACAACGCGCAAGGCGATGCTGGTGTCATCGCCACCATTGAGATCAAGCAGGAAGCCGCGCCCCACCTCACCACAGGGACACGCTTCTGGCTGGTCAAGCCCAATGTCAGCCTTGCGGGCATTACCGGGCTGGAGACACTCGTGTCGGGTAATTACATCGCCGTCAGCCCCGGTGACGGAGAGAAAGCCACACACTTCAATGCCCTGGCGGATGCTCCGCCCCTGTCCGATAGCGAACCCGGCCTGCATCTGACGCTCAAGGCGGATCGACTCGGATCGCTGCATCGAGACAGTCCGGTATTCTACAAACAGATCCAGGTCGGCCGAGTGAAAAGCTACCGGTTGTCCGATGGGCAAGACGCGGTCGAGATCAAGGTCTTCATCGAGCCCGCCTACACCGCGCTGGTTCGCAAACACACGCGTTTCTGGAATGCCAGCGGTATCAGTGTGGATGCCGACCTTTCAGGTGTGAAAATACGCAGTGAATCGCTTTCCAGCATCGTTGCGGGGGGCATCGCCTTTGCCACTCCGGACTATCGCACGGACAGCCCTCCCGCCGACACCCACCCCTCCTTCCGCCTGTACGATGACTTCGATGCCGCCCAGGCGGGTGTTCGCATCAAGGTCAAGCTGACTGACTATGAAGGCTTGCAGGCGGGGCGCACTCCCGTCATGTACAAAGGCATACCTGTCGGCTCGCTCAAGAGCCTCAAAGTGGCGGATGACCTGGTCAGTGCCAGCGCCGAGCTGACCCTGGATCCGATGACGGAAAACTACCTCGTGGAAGGTACTCAGTTCTGGGTGGTGAAGCCTTCCATTTCCCTGGCGGGGATTACCGGCCTGGAGGCGCTGGTGAAGGGCAATTACATTGCCATCCGACCCGGTGAAGTGGGTGGCAAGCCCCTGCGGGAGTTCGAGGCGCGCGCCAAGGCACCGCCTCTTGATCTGAAGGCGCCAGGGCTGCACATGGTGCTATCGACCACTAGCCTTGGCTCCCTGGAAGTCGGCAGCCCCGTGCTGTATCGCCAGGTGAAAGTGGGCAGTGTGCAGAGCTATCAATTCAGCCGGGACAACAAGCAAATCCTCATCGGCGTTCATATCAGCCCGGAATACGCCAAGCTCGTCAACGGCTCCTCGCGCTTCTGGAATGCCAGCGGCATCACCCTGTCGGGCGGGCTCTCGGGCATCAAAGTCAAAAGCGAATCACTGCAAACGCTCATGGCCGGCGGCATCGCTTTCGATACCCCGCAACAGGATGTACCCATCAAACGCCAGATTCCACGCTTCCGCCTGCACGAAAACCAGGAAGCCGCGGACCGCGCGGGGACCTTGGTAAGCATTCGGATAGACCGCGCCGATGGCCTCAAGCCCGGCACTGCGATTCGATTCCGCGGCCTTGACGTGGGCAGTGTTGAAAGCGTCGATTTCACCGCCGACCTGCAAGCGGTCCTGCTCAAGGCGCGGATCACCCAAGCCCAGGCCCGCATCGCCCGCGCCGGCACGCAGTTCTGGGTGGTCAAGCCGGCCCTTGGCCTGGTGCGCACCGAGAACCTCGACACCCTGGTCGGCGGGCAATACCTGGAGGTGCTGCCGGCACTGAAGGACAGAGGTCCGCAGCATGAGTTCGTCGCCCTGGACGAGCCGCCGACGCTCAAAGGCGAGGAAGTCGGCCTACCGTTGACCCTGAGTGCGCCACGCCGTGGCTCGATCAAGCCGGGGGTCCCGGTTACCTACCGTGAAGTGACGGTTGGCAAGGTCACCCACTACGAACTGGGCCAGTCCGGTGATCGGGTGCTGATCCACATTCTCATCGAACCACGCTATGCGGCGCTGGTGCGCAGCGGCAGCCGGTTCTGGAACAGCAGTGGCTTCGGTTTCGACTGGGGGCTGTTCAAGGGCGCCACCGTCCATACCGAATCAGTGGAAACGTTGATCGCGGGTGGCATCGCCTTCGCCACTCCCGAAGGCGAGCTGATGGGTAACCCGGCACGGCCACAGCAGACGTTCGCGCTGTTCGACAAGCCCGAGGAGCAATGGCTGAGTTGGGCACCCAAAATAGCGATCGAGAAATAAACGCAGCACAGCAGCCCCACGGGCATCGTCGCAGGCGTAGGCACGCCACCTTTCCTGGCAACAAGGTGAACTTGTCTACTCTGTGGCAATCCGAATCAGCCGCTTACCGCGATTCTCGCCCCGATAAACACCCGCGATTGAGCCAGGAGCATGCTCGATCCCCTCAAGTACGTCCTCCAGATAACGAACCTGTCCGGCACGGACCCAGGCTTCAATTTCTCGCAATGCCTCGGGAAATCGTTGGGCGTAGTCGAAGACCAGAAAGCCCTGCATTCTTGCACGCTTGACCAGAAGGTGACGCTCGACGCGCGGCCCGAGAGGTATCGGGTCCCAACTGGAGACCGACGCCGTGCCGCAGATGATCACTCGGGCGCCGGGGTTGAGGCGGCGCATGACCGCATCGCTGATGCGCCCAGCGGTGTTGTCGAAGTAGACGTCCACGCCCCGAGGGCACGCGGCATCCAACGCCAGCTCGAAATCCTCGGCCTTGTAGTCAACGGCCGACGCGTAACCGAACATCTCTCGACAGAGTTTCACTTTGTCCGGACCACCGGTAAGGCCTACGGTATGGCAGCCTTTGATTTTGGCAATCTGGCCGGCACACGAACCCACTGCCCCGGCGGCGGTGGACACGACGACGGTCTCTCCAGGCCGCGGTTGGCCGACATCGAGCAGGGCGAAATAGGCTGTAAGCCCGTTCAGCCCCAAAACACCGAGCGAAGTGGAGAGCGGCAGCCCAGCCTGGTGAACCTTGCGCTCGATCGCCTTGGCGTCAACGACCGCATAGTCCTGCCAGCCGAACATTCCGGTGACGAATTCGCCCGGATGGAAATCAGGATGCCGTGAACCCTCTACCCGCCCGGCAGCAAAGGCGCGCATCACATCGCCAAGCGCCACGGAGTCGGAATAGTTGGCGACCGCACTGACCCATCCGCGCATTGCCGGCTCGACCGACAGGTAGATATTGCGAATCAGAACCTGACCGTCCGCGAGATCAGGCAGCGGTGTCTCGACAATCTCGAAATGTTCCGCGTCGGGAATACCTGACGGCCTCGAGCGTAGTATGACCTGCCGGTTCTTTGTCTCTCGCAGCATGCTGACTCCTGTTGTGTGCTATCACGCCAAACTAAAAACGGCTTGCTGAAGAAGGAGCCCATTCAATGACCTCTCCATTTAGTGCACGTCAAACCCGGAAGGTGCGCACCACCTCGCGAAGACCGTTCGCCAGCCGCGTCAACGCCTCGCTGGCAGCACGGGTCTGTTCGGCATCCGCCGTGGTGCGCAAGGACAAAGCGCGGATGTTCAGCAGATTGCTGTCGATCTCCCGGGCCACCTGAACCTGCTGTTCGGCGGCACCGGCAATGAGCAAGGTACGCTGGCTGATTGCCTCGACGGTATCGCCGAGCTGCAACAGGGCTTCAGCGGCGCTGTGGGCGGTATCCAGTGTCGAGCGCGCCCGCTCGCGGTTCTGCTGCATGCTGGCTACCGCCTGTGTGGCTGCCCCATGCAGTTCGCCGATGATGCCTTCGATTTCACCGGTCGACTGCTGTGTGCGCAAGGCCAAGCCTCTGACTTCGTCGGCGACCACCGCGAAGCCTCGCCCGGCATCTCCGGCGCGGGCTGCCTCGATCGCGGCGTTGAGTGCCAGCAGGTTGGTTTGCTCGGCGACGGCACGGATCACCTCGAGCACTCGCGCGATGTTCTGCACACCCGCAGCCAATGCCTGCACCTGATGCGCCGCGAGCCCGACGTCCTCGACCAGCCGAGCGATCGAATCCAGACTGCCCTGCACCTCCGACCGCCCTGAGCGCGCGGCATGCTCGCCCCGCGAGGACTCACTTGCGCTGGCAGCCGCGTTGCGGGCCACCTCGTCGACTGCCGTGGTCAACTGGTTGACAGCGGTTGCCGCCTGGTCGATCTCACCGTCCTGGCGCCGCAATTGCTGGGTCGAGGTTTGCGTGATGCCGTGCAACTGCTCGGCGGCGTCTCCCAGTTGGGCCGACGCATCACCAATACGCTGCAGCGTGGTGGCCAGGTTTGCCCGCATGTCACTCAGCGCGCGAATCAGTTGAGCTGGCTCGTCGCATCCCTGCGTCTCGATCCGCCCATCGAGTTCACCACGGGCAATCGCCTGCGCAATACTGACCGCCTGGGCCAGAGGCTGAAGCAGGCTTCTCGTGTAAAGCCAGGCCAAAAGACAGACACACAGCGCAACCAGCAGCAAGGTGATGGCCACACCTTCACGCGCCTGCTCCCGCGTCTGCACCACCGCCTTGGCGGCGTGCTGATAACGCTGCACATAGAAGGTCCGTAGCTGTTGGGCCGCTTGGGCCTGTTCAAGCGCATGGCGATCAATCGCGCCGCCAAGCGCCCGCAGAACCTGCTCCATCTGGCCAGCCTCGGCCAGGCGGATGATTTCCAGTTGTCCTTCATGGTAACGCTTGTAAGCCAGCATGTACCGATCGAACAATCCCTGGGCCTCGGCGCCGTCCCGGCGTTGGGCAAAAGCCTGCTGCCGTTCGCCTATGTCCCTCAACGCCTGGGCCAGCCCCTTGCGGTTGTCGGCAAGCAGGGCGGCATCACGCAAGACCACCAGGCGAAAGGACATCACACCTGCACGCTGGACCACCGCGTCGAGCGCATCCAGCTCAAGAATCGCCGGCACCCAACGCTCGGTGACAAGCGCCGATTGCCGCTCCATTCGCTGGATCATCAGGAGCGCGAAAACGCCCAGCAAGACGACAAGCCCGCCGATCAAGCCAAAGCCCAACGCCGAGCGCGCACCAAGATTGAGATTGCGCAGAAATAGCATCTGGAAAGTCCCTGGAGTGTGAGATGAAGTCCGGACGGCACCAGCTTTTGACCGGCGCCGCCGAGCTCCGCGTGGGGGAATGGCGTCCAGGGCACGGGTAGCACCCTCAACGGCATGCGCATCCTGCGCATGACGACGACCGCGCCAGGTGATGAATCTGGCTGGGTCATGCCGACATCCAGTCAGCAATTCTTGGGTGTGACCAGACCGCTCATGGCCAAAGCGCTCGATCAGAAATAGAACAGCGCCTCGACCATCGCCGTCAGTTGTGTACGGTCACGGCCGTTGCCATAGGGGCGATCATGCTCGCGAGCGTCGAACCAGTCGTAGCGCAGCTCCGGTCGCAGCGTAAGATTGCCGTTGACATCCCAGCGCAGCCCTGCGGTGAGCGCATTGAAGTCGCCACCACTGGTGCTGGTTGGAAACAGGATGAAACCGTCCGGGTCACTGAAGTGCTCCCCACGCACTGAAAACGAAAGGTCCTGACGGTACTGGTAGGTCAGCACGGCATTCGCCCCCCACCAGTGCGCCCCGTCGAAGGCCGGGCCAGTCACCACGTCCACCGTCGATAGCTTGCCGTCGCCTGCCTGGTGGCCGTAAACCACTTCGGCGCCCATCGACCAGCGCGCGTTGAAATTGTGCCAGCCGTTCAAGGAATGTTGCTGCTTGAGCTGGCCGCTGTCGGCGATCAACCGCGAAACGGGTGCCTGAACATCGCTGACACTGTCGTTCTGTTCATTCCCGACGATGAACTCGTAGTCGATCCAGGTGTTCATGTCTGGCGTGCGCCAGCGCAGCGCACCCAGGACCGATTTGTTATCGTTGTTGTCGCGAAGGTTGTACCAGCCCTGCACCACCCCAAGTTCCAGGCCGAGGATACCCGGGTCGCCATCGAGCAGGCGGGTTCCCGCCAGCACGCCGGAAACCGTGCCCGGCTCACTGACGAACGCATACGTCTTGCTGGCAAACGGGTTGCGGGCTATTCGAATGTTCGGCGGGATCTCATAACCCAATGCCGGGCCGAATACCCCCGCCATCAAGTTGAACCCTGGGCCATAAGGCACATAGGCCGTGGCAGCGAAGTTGGGGATGGCCAGAAAGCGCTTTTTGTCTCGCCGGGCCTTGTCGTTGTCGTCCTCGTTCATATTCCAGTTCATGTCCCAACCGAAGGTGCGACCGAACTGCGCATTGCGCCCGTAAAAGGCCTCGAAAGTGAAACCGATGTCGAACTGCTCGGGCTTGGGCCCGGGCAGCGGGGTCATGCGCGGCACGACAACGCCTTGCAATGGCCTGTCCACGAACAGGTGCAGCCCACCCAACTCCAGGCCCTCGTCCGAGAACCCGGTAATGGGCATATTGCTCATGCCATCGTTGCGCTCATCATGGGTTGAACGGTTGTTGCGCGTATAACCGATATCCAACATGTTGGACACGGTAATACCGTAATCACGTTCAAGGGTATCGCCGAAGAGTTCTCTGAATAACATACCCTCCCCCCGCGCTGGCGCCTCGACAGCATAGCAATCCAAAATGGCCAGGGCGACAAAGGCCGCACCAAGCGTTTTGATCTTGATGTTGTACATGGATCTGTCTCTTGTTGTTGTTATCAGAACATTGTTGCAAGAACAGAAAATGAAACTTGTACGGCTAAACAGGAAATCGTGACGGCAACTACTTACTGATGTTCATGGCGTTGCGCCAATCATCGATCAAGGTATTCAATTCAACGTCATCACGAGCACCGCCGTAGACATAGAAGTCCGGACGACACAGCACGGCGACACAACCCAGTTCGTCCAGCCAGGCCTGATAGCGGCCATCCACATCCTTGATGCCGCCCTCTCCCAGGTGCACCAGCACGGCATGCTGTGCCTGCAGGGCCGCCCGGTTCTGGGCAGAGATCGCCTGCAGCGCTTCGGCGTTACGCGCGATGACCGCAAAGTTCACACCCAGCACATCGTCGAACAGCCCCTCGCGACCTTGTGCCTGGATGCGCCCCTGAATGCCCAGCAGACCCGCGCCTGGCGCACCGTCAAGCCATAGCCCCTGGCCCAGTTGCGGGCGTGGCGGCGGAGGCGGCGCATAACCTGGCTGCTGCTGCGCCGTGATCATCTCGCGGTCACGCTGTGCGGCGATGGCGGGATCGGTGATGCAGATCACCTTGCCCAGTTCGATGGCAAAGCCGATCAGTTGCTGAACATGCTCGGAACGTTCGGGGCCGTAGCTGTCGAGTACCTGATCGCCAAGGCGCCCTCGCAGAACCGCATCGAGCCGCCAGGCCAACGCCATGCTGTCGCGCAGGCCACTGCACATGCCCTGGCCAGCGAAGGGTGGCGTCAGGTGCACGGCATCGCCCGCGAGCAGTACACGCCCCTGTCGCCACTCCTGCGCCCACTGGCCGCGGAAGGTATAGACCGCATGGCGCTCCAGCGCGGCATTGGCCGGTGTAACATCCCATGGCGCCAGCAGTGCCCATGAGACGTCCGCACGGTTCATGTCCGCCAGGGTTTCGCCTGGATGCAACATGAATTCCCAACGCCGCCGCCCAGGCCCCCCAGGCACAATCGTGGTGGGGCGTTTGGGATCGCAAAGCTGCCAGGTCTTGGGCGTCCACTCGCGCTCGGCATGCGGTTTGACATCCACCACCAGCCAGTTGAAGGCGAAGCCCAGGTCGTGCATCTGGATACCCAGCGTGCGCCGCACGAACGAGTTGGCGCCATCAGCGCCAATCACCCAGCGCGCACGAACCTCACCACGCTCGCCAGTACCGGTCCACTGTCCATCGCTCAGCTCTCCACGCTCCATTGCGATATGCACACCCTGAGCATCCTGGGTGAGCGTCGTGGCGCTCCAACCTTGATACACGGTGACGGATGGCTGTCGTTTGACGTGGACATCGATGACCCGTTCCAGCTCGGGCTGCGCGAACATGTTGGAGATCGGCCAGCCGCTCGGGCCCATGCCGCGCCAATCCAACTCCAGCAGCAGCTCGTGATCCGCATTGCGCCACTGATAGGTATCGATGATTTCAGAGATTTGATTGACATCTTCGATCACACCGGCGGCCTGCAGGATACGCGCCACCTCATGATCGAAATGCACTGCGCGTGGCAGCTGGTACAGATCGGGCCACCGGTCGATCACCGTCACGCGGTGCCCCATGCGCCCTAGCAGTAATGCCAGCAGCTGGCCGGTTGGTCCGTAGCCAACGATGGCCACATCCGCTTCATTCGAGAGGCAATGATTCACAGGAATGTCTCCGTAGCAGGACCTCGGTAGGGTCCCCGTTGTTGTAGTGGAGTCATTCTTGTGAAATTAGACCGGTTCGTCAATATGACATTTACGTACAAATATAAATCATCTTCTTGAGGCTGGGCCCAGTGGACGCACTGAAACGCCAATCTCAAGATAATTGATTAGAAATCAATGCCTTGCTTGTCACCTATGGCGATACCATGGTCTCAACAATCGTGGCGACTCAGGATGAAGCCTGGGCAGGCAGGCCTCCCGCCGCGCCCTGACAAGGCGCTGCTGCAAAGCTCAAGGGCCTTACCCGCCATTTCACAGGGGCTACGCACAAGCGCACGACGCAAAACTAGCCGTCGGAGGCGTCATCGGAGAAAATACCGCCATGCCAGAGAGGTGGCCATGATCAGCCACCGCAAGCCGATGTCGCCTACGGTTCGAATACAGTTACCAGGAGCTTCGCTAATGCCACCTGCTCAGAAGAGCCCGCGCACCGCATCAAAACGCCGCAGCACCGCCCTCGTCTGCGAACCCAATGCAGAGTTGGACACCCAGGCGGAGCTGGAAGACCACAGGGTTCGCAACGGCGTGCTCCGCCGAAAGCGCATGCGCCACAAGCTGCTTTCCGCAGCGATGAGTGTGTTCGCGGAAAAGGGGTTGGATACACCATCGATCGATGACTTCATCACCGCCGCCGGCGTGGCGCGTGGCACCTTCTACAACTACTTCAGCACCACGCAGGAACTGCTGGATGCGGTAACGTCCGAACTCAGCGACTCCATCCTGGCCAGTATCGACGAGGTGGTACTGACCCTCGACGACCCGCTGGAGCGACTGGCCACCGGCTCGCTTCTCTACCTGCACTTTGGCGTTGAAATTCCCAGCTGGGGCGCCTTCGTGATGCGCACAGGCTTCCGCACCAGTTCCATCGGCAAGCTGGTGGATGTGTATCTCACCCGCGACCTGAAGCTCGCCCACGAAGCCGGCGTGTTGAAATACCCATCGCTGCGTGCCGCGCGCGACCTGATGTTCGGCTGCATCGCCCAGGCTATCTTTACCGTCATCAATGGCGATGCCCCACGTGAACACCTGCGGGAAATGCTGGCATTGGGGCTGCAGGGCATCGGCGTGACAGCCGCTCGCGCCAGGAAAATGAGCCAACTGTCCCTGCCCTGCGTACAGCTGCCTGATTTTCAATTGGAACCGGATGGCGCCTGAATCACCAAAGCCTGCCAGTGAGGCACTCCCCGAGGGGCACAGCCAGATGCCCCTTGCGGCGAGGGAAACCACGATACTGTTCAGCCCGCAGTCTTCACTCGGGCCTTCCTAGCGCCTCGCGATAGTTCAATACCCCTTCCAAACGCCATCTCTACATCTGCGCGCGTATCCAGTACGGCCAGCCCCTTGGCTGTGCAAGCGCCCTCCTGCGCTCATTCCCCCGATTTTTCTTTCGCCACTTTGCATGGCATCGCCGCACCAAAACCTGCATTTCTCAAGTGATGGGATGTCCATTCCACGGCCCAGCAGAGCGGGCACACGTTCAAGAATCCGTACCGAAACACCCTCCAACCAAGGAAGAGACGTGCTTCAGACACATTCAAAATTGACTCAAATGTCATATTGACGAATAAGTCCAAGTTAACAACAATGTCCCCACTACAACAACGAGGACCCTACCGAGGTCCCGCTACGGAGACATTCCCGTGAATCATTTCCCCTCGAATGCAACGGCTGTGGTTATTGCGGACTACGGCGCGATGATGTGGCACTGCCCGCTATCCCGCCATGAGGCACCCTCGACTAGCTCCACCCTGGAGGCAGCGCATGACTGAATCCCGTCGTCACGATCGTCTTGGTATCCACTCGATCGGCGAGTTCCACATGACCGTCCCTTGCCTGGAAGAAGCGGAGCGCTTCTACAGTGCCTTTGGCCTGCGTGTCACGTACGAAGGTGAAGGGCTTGTACTGCGAACCGTGGCAAGTGAGCACATCTGGGGGCGCCTCTCCAAGGGTGCCAAGAAAAAATTCGATCGCTTGACCTTTCACTGCTTTGCCGACGAGCTTGAAAAGCTACGGACCCACATCGTGGCCCAAGGTGTCGAACTGATGCCGGCTCCGCCTGGTGCCGATGCCAGCGGTTTCTGGTTCCGGGATCCGGACGGCGTGGCCTTGCAAGTGCGCCCCGGCGCCAAGACCACATTGAATGCGGCCCAGCATGCCAGCCCCGCACTGCCTGTCGATGGTGTTCGCTGCGCGCCCTACAACAGCGAGGCGCAGGCCACCTTGCCGCAACGGCTGTCACACATTGCCCGCATGACCGCCAACTTCACTCACATGTACGACTTCTACACCCGCGTACTGGGACTGCGGCTCTCCGACCGCTCCGGCGACGGCGTTGCCTTTCTGCATGCGCCCCATGGCAGCGACCATCACTTGATCGCCCTCGCCGGTGGCCCGGGCGCCGCGCTGCACCATCTGAGCTGGGACGTGCCAACCGTTGACGACTGCGGGCTGGGCATGGCTCGCCTGCAGGCGGCCGGTTACAAGGTGGGCTGGGGGGTTGGCCGGCATGTGCTGGGCTCCAACTATTTCTACTACGCCCAGGATCCATGGGGCAGTTGGTCCGAGCTGTCGGCCACCATGGATTACATCCCGGCCGAAATCGACTGGGAAGGCAAGGACAATCCACCCGAGGATGCTTTCTTCCTCTGGGGCCCGCCCCCTGAGCCTGCCGTCTTTTTCGTCAATTCAGAAGCCGACGCCTGAACGCAACCGCAGCCGTCACCCTTACGTCAACCGGCAATAACCGGAGATCCTCATGAAACTCGTTACCTTTTCTGCCCGTGGCACCACCTCGATCGGCATCGTCGTCGACAATCGTGTCATCGACCTGCCAGCCAGCGACCCGACCCTCCCAGGCACCATGCGCGAATTCCTCCAGGCGGGCCCGCGCGCCCTCGACAAAGCCCGGGCCATTGACGTTCGCAACGCACCGAGCTGGCCATTGTCCGACGTGAGGCTGGAAGCGCCAGTGCCGAACCCGGAAAAGTTCCTGGCCATCGGTATGAACTACAAGAAGCACAAGCAGGAAGCACTCGATGCCGGCCTGCAGGTGCCGGACACCCAGATCTGGTTCAACAAGCAGGTGAGCTGCGTCAATGGCCCCTTTGACCCCGTGCACATGCCGCGCGCGTCGGACAAGCTCGACTACGAAGCCGAACTCGGTGTCGTCATCGGTCGCCGCTGCCGCCATGTCAGCGTGGCCGACGCCCCTTCGGTCATCGCGGGCTACGTAGTCATCAACGACGTGTCGGTTCGTGACTGGCAACTGGCCTCGCCCACCATGACCCTCGGCAAGAGTTTCAATACGCACGGCCCATTTGGCCCATGGATCGTGACAGCGGATGAAGTCGCTGATCCGCACGACCTGCAAATGCGCATGCTGGTCAACGGCGAAGTGCGTCAGGAAGTCAACACCGCCGAGCTGATCTACAACGTGTGGGAGCAGATCGCACACCTCTCCACCGTGATGACGCTGGAACCGGGTGATGTGCTCGCCACGGGTACGCCGTCTGGCGTGGGCGTCGCGCTCAAGCCGCCTCAGTTCCGCAAGGTCGGCGATGTCATGCGAGTGGAAATCGATGGCATCGGTCACATCGAGAACGTAGTTGTCGTCGAGCCTAATTGAGGGAGCACCTATCGTGGCACGCAAAGTCATCATAACCTGCGCCATTACCGGCTCCATCCATACCCCCAGCATGTCACCCCACCTGCCGATCACCCCCGACGAGATCGCCGTACAGGCGATCGAAGCGGCCGAGGCAGGTGCCGCCATCCTGCATCTGCATGCCCGCAACCCTGAGGACGGCAGTCCATCGTTCGATCCGGCCATTTACCGCCAGTTCCTGCCACGCATTCATGCCGCCACTGACGCGGTCATCAACATCACCACCGGCGGCTCGATCACCATGACGCTGGATCAGCGCCTGGCCGCCGCGATCGATGTGTCGACCGAGATGGCCTCGTGCAACATGGGTTCGATGAACTTCGGCTCCTTCCCTGTCCTGGAAAAGCTCAAGACCTTCAAGTACGCGTGGGAACGGGACTACATCGAAGGTACGCGCAGCAACATCTTCCGCAACACCTTCGCTGATATCGAACAGGTCTTCGAGCGTCTCGGGCGCGGCCATGGCACACGCTTCGAGTTCGAATGCTATGACGTAGGCCACCTGTACACACTCAAGCACTTCGTTGACCGCGGATTGGTCCAAGGGCCGATATTCCTGCAGTTCGTGCTGGGCGTGCTGGGTGGGATCGGCGCCGATCCCGAAAACCTGGTCCACATGAAACGCATCGCCGACAAGCTATTCGGCGACAGCTACCAGTGGTCGGTCCTGGGCGCGGGCAAGCATCAGATCCCGTTGATCACCCAAGCGGCGCTCATGGGCGGCAATGTTCGCGTAGGGCTCGAGGATTCCCTTTCAATCAGCTCCGGAGTACTCGCGACGTCCAACGCCGAACAGGTACGGCTGATCCGGGACGTGCTGGAAACCTTGGGCTTGGACATTGCAACCCCTCAGGAAGCCCGTGAAATGCTGGGCCTCAAAGGGCGCGATCAGACCCGATTGAGCTGAAAGGCTTAGAAATGAAAGGATTCCCATGGGACACGAGCGAAACACACCAACCTCAACCACTGCTTGCTTTGGAGCGAGAACGGTGCTTCGCCCTCACCAGAGGCGACCTCGGCAAGGTTGCCTCGCTGATGTCCCCCGGGCTGATCTACGTTCACTCAGTTGGCATTATTCACGACCGTGACGGATACCTTCGTTTCATTCGAGACGAGATTCGCCTGGACGTTGTGGATCGACGTGAGCTGAATGTCGTCAGCACGGGTGGCAACGTTGCCTGGATGACCGGGCTACTGCGTATAGAGGGGAGGCTGCTGCAGAGCGGCAAGCCGTTTTCCTCGGTGTCGTTCGCTTCCCAGGTATGGACACACAGTGATGACCGCTGGCAGTTGGAGCTGTTCCATTCGACTCAGGTCGACGCTTCACGCTGGTAGTCCGACTGCTAGAGGGTTGCCCATCCCATCAAGGCGTAGGCACGCATCTGCGCTGAAGGATCTGCATGCATGCCATAGGGGGAGGCCCGCTCAGCACGAGCGGCCCTCCCTGTCTTCGCTACAAGAATAAAGAGATCGCTATGACTTACGTTGCTCCCATCAAGGATATGCTCTTCGATATCGAACACCTGGCAAACGTCGACGCAATTGCCAAGCTGCCGGGGTTCGAGGACGCTGACCTGGAAACGACCCAGGCAGTGCTCGAAGAGTGCGCGAAGCTGGCCCAGGGCGTTATCGCTCCGCTCAACGCGCAGGGTGATCAGTACCCTTCGACGTTCAAGGATGCAGAGGTCAAGACCACGCCCGGTTTCAAGGAAGCGTTCGCGCAGTATGCGGCCGGCGGCTGGCAAGGCCTGCAACATCCGCTGGAGTTTGGCGGACAGGGCCTGCCCAAGACCATTGGCGCGCTGTGCGCAGAAATGTTCCACAGCGCCAACCTGAGCTTCGCATTGTGCCCACTGTTGACCGATGGTGCCATCGAGGCGCTGCTGACGGCTGGCAGCGAGGCACTCAAGGCCACCTACCTCGAGAAGCTGGTCACCGGTGAGTGGACCGGCACCATGAACCTCACCGAGCCCCAGGCCGGTTCGGACCTCGCCTTGGTGCGCAGCAGAGCCGAGCGCCAGGATGACGGCACCTACAAAGTCTTCGGCACCAAGATCTTCATCACCTATGGCGAGCACGACATGGCGGACAACATCGTCCACCTGGTGCTGGCCCGCGTTGCCGGCGCACCTGAAGGTGTCAAAGGCATCAGCCTGTTCGTCTGCCCAAAGGTTCTGCTCAACACCGACGGCTCGCTGGGTAAGCGCAACGACGTGCACTGTGTCAGCATCGAGCACAAGCTCGGCATCAAGGCGAGCCCGACGGCCGTGCTGCAGTTCGGCGACAACGGTGGCGCCACAGGCTATCTGGTCGGAGAGGAAAACCGCGGGCTCGAGTACATGTTCATCATGATGAACTCCGCTCGCTACGCGGTTGGCGTGCAGGGTATCGCGGTCGCCGAACGCGCCTACCAGCTCGCCGCGGGCTATGCCAAGGAGCGCGTGCAAAGCCGTCCAGTCGATGGTTCCATGGCCGCCAGCGCACCGATCATCCACCACCCTGACGTGCGTCGGATGTTGATGACCATGCGCGCGCTCACGCAAGGCTGTCGCGCGATGGCGACCGCGGCTGCCGCGGCCTATGACACCGCGCACAAGCACCCGGATGCCGATACGCGCCAGGAAAGTCAGGCCTTCTATGAGTTCCTTGTGCCGCTGGTCAAGGGCTACAGCACCGAAATGAGCCTCGAGGTCACGTCACTGGGTGTGCAAGTGCATGGCGGCATGGGCTTCATCGAGGAAACCGGCGCGGCCCAGCACTACCGTGACGCCCGTATCCTGCCGATCTACGAAGGCACCACCGCCATCCAGGCCAACGACCTGGTGGGCCGCAAAACCCTGCGTGACGGCGGCCGTACCGCATTGGCCATCGCCGCGCGGATCGAGAAAACCGAAGCCGAACTGACGGCCAGCGGCACGGCCGCCGCCAAGGTGGTCAACGCGCGATTGGCCTCTGCGCGGCAGGCCTTCCAGGAAACCGTGACATTCGTTACTCAGAACGCGAAGGGAGCACCCAACGATGTGTTTTCCGGCAGTGTGCCCTATCTGATGCTGGCCGGTAATCTCCTGGCCGGTTGGCAACTCGCCCGGTCGCTGCTTGCAGCCGAGAAACTGGCGGCCAAGGGTGAGGACGTGCCTTTCATGCAAGCCAAGATCACCACCGCTCGCTTCTATGCAGAGCACATTCTTACGCGTATTCCCGGCCAACGTGACGCGATCATCAATGGCGCCAGCAGTATCATGGCCTTGCCCGTTACGGCGTTCTGAGACGCACTGCCAGTGACATTATCGCCCTGCTTCAGGGCGACAATGTCGCTGGCCATTTCCACTCAGGCCTGATTCCCTTCGTCGAGCATTTCCAGGTAACGCTGGATCGGCCCCCACTCTGCGCCAGCACGCGTGATCACCACCAAGTCTGACTTCGGCACATCACCCAGGAGCTCGCGGAACACCACATTCGGCGGGGTCATGTGACTGATCGGTTCGGGGGCCAGCGTCACCCCGAGGCCGGCCGCCGTCACGGCAAGCATCGACAGCATACTGCTCATCCGATGCGCGATCCGTGGCTCCTTGCCCAGGATCTGCCGCAGGATTGCCAACTGGCCTTCGTCATCGCCTTCGGCGGCATAGACGATGAATGCCTCGTCCATCAGCGCATTAACGTCCAGGGATGGCTGCCGAGCCAGAGGATGACGGGCACCGAGCGCCACGTACCAGGGCCAGCGGCCCAGCGTGCGCACGGCCAGGCGCGCATCGAAAGGCACGCCAAAAGTCGAGCAGTAACCGATATCCAGACGTCCAGCCAGGATGGCCTCCTGCTGCTCGGCCGGCATCATTTCATGCAGATCGAGCACGACATTCGGCCATGCTTCATGGAAGGTTCCAAGGTCCTCCGATAGCCGTGCCGAGGCCAACGCGTTGCCGACGAAACCGATCCTCACTATCCCGGTTTCGCCCCTCGCCGCGCGCTGGATCAAGCGCTTGGTACGTTCAGCCTGCTCGATCGTGCGCTGCGCCTCGCCCAGTAACAAGCGCCCGGCATCGGTCAAGGCCACCCGCCGGGTGCTGCGCTCGAACAACGCCGCGCCCAACTCTTCCTCGAGTGCGCGAATCTGCACGCTCAGCGCCGGCTGCACGATATGCAGGCGTTGCGCCGCACGACCGAAATGCCCCTCCTCGGCGACAGCGAGAAAGTAACGTAAATGCCTGAGATCCATACGCGCCATTGATCACCTAAAACTATTAATGGCGAAATTTAGAGTATTGGATGAAAAAATCAACCGCCTACATGATGGTGACGCAACGCCTCAACGTTCACTTTCAGGAATCCAATCATGTCCAAGCACAAACGCATCGATGTCCACCAGCACATCGTCCCGTCCTTCTGGGCTGACGCACTCCCAAGCCATGGCGGTGACCCGTCTGGTTGGAGCTGCCCGGCCTGGAGCGAGGACAGCGCATTGGCCTACATGGACTCTGTGCAGATCGAAACCGGCATCCTGTCGCTCACCGCGCCGAGCATCAAAGGATGGAATGGTCAGGCCAAGCTCGACATGGCGCGCAAGGTCAACGAATACACGGCCAATGTAGTCGCACATCATCCGACCCGCTTCGGCAACTTCGCCACGCTGCCGCTGCCCGACGTGGACGGCAGCCTGGCGGAAATCAACTACGCCCTCGACGTATTGAAGGCCGATGGCGTGGTCATTCTCAGCAACTACAACGGCACCTACCTCGGCGACTCGGCGTTCGACCAGGTCTGGGCCGAGCTGGACCGCCGCAAAGCGGTAGTGTTCATCCACCCGACCCAGCCACCAATGGACCCGCTGGCGGGCGTACCAGGGCCGATGATCGACTATCCGTTCGACACTACCCGCACCGCGGTGCACATGCTGCTCAACGGCGTGCTCTCGCGCTACCCGAACGTGCGCATCATCCTCTCCCATG
This sequence comes from Pseudomonas sp. s4, assembly GCF_046764235.1. Taxonomy (NCBI): domain Bacteria; kingdom Pseudomonadati; phylum Pseudomonadota; class Gammaproteobacteria; order Pseudomonadales; family Pseudomonadaceae; genus Pseudomonas; species Pseudomonas sp. s4. Next base: position 3,876,712 of record NZ_CP177209.1, read on the forward strand.
CGGGTGGCTTCGTGCCTTACGCAGCGCAACGGGTAGCGGAAGTGTCAGCCATGATGCACCAGGACGTGACACCTGAATCGGTGCTCGAGCAACTGAAAAGCTTCTACTTCGACACCGCGCTGTCTTCGCCATCGGCATTGCCAAGCCTGGTGGCGTTCGCCAGACCAGACCGCCTGTTGTTCGGCAGCGACTTCCCTTATGCCTCGGCCAAGGTTGCCGCGACGTTCACCGCCTACCAGGACACCAGCACCTACCTGAGCCCTGAGCTGCACCATGCGCTCGACCGCAACAACGCATTGGCCCTCTTCCCTCGTCTGGCCAACGGTCGCTGACACACCCCGAAGTGTGACGCCCTGCAAGGGGCGTCATCCGATCCAAACTCTGGCAGGCTCAACCAAAATCCCGCCCCTTGCCGCCAAAGCGCATATTCACCCTTACGCTTATCTTCCAGCGCTCGAGGTATTGAGCAGATCGAGCGCCACATCGACGATCATGTCTTCCTGACCACCGACCATGCGCCGCTTACCCAGCTCGACGAGGATGTCCACCGCCTTGATGCCGTAGCGCGCAGCCGCGACCTCGGCATGGCGCAGGAAGCTCGAGTAGACCCCGGCATAACCCAGCGCCAAGGTTTCACGGTCAACCCGCACCGGCCGATCCTGCAGCGGACGCACCAGGTCGTCGGCGGCATCCATCAACGCATACAGGTCAGTGCCGTGGTGCCAACCAAGCTTGTCGGCAGCGGCGATGAACACCTCCAGCGGTGCGTTGCCGGCACCGGCGCCCATGCCGGCCAGGCTGGCATCGACGCGATCGCAGCCCTCCTCCACCGCGGCGATGGAGTTGGCCACGCCCAGGCTGAGGTTATGGTGGGCATGGATACCGGTGTGGGTGGCTGGATCGAGCACGCCCTTCACCGCGCGAAAACGCGCGCGGATATCGTCCATATTCATCGCACCGCCCGAGTCGACCACATAGATGCAGGTGGCGCCGTAGCCCTCCATCAGCTTGGCCTGCTGCGCCAGCCCTGCAGGCGTTTGCATGTGGCTCATCATCAGGAAGCCCACGGTGTCCATGCCCAGCTCACGGGCATACTCGATGTGCTGGCGCGAGACGTCCGCCTCGGTGCAGTGGGTGGCCACGCGGACAACGCGCGCGCCGGCATCGTAGGCGTTCTTCAGGTCGTGGATAGTGCCGATCCCTGGCAACAGCAGCGTAGCGATCTTGGCGTGGTTGACCGCGTCGGCCGCTGCTTCGATCCATTCGAGGTCGGTGTGGGCACCGAAGCCATAGTTGAAGCTCGACCCCTGCAGGCCATCGCCATGGGCGACTTCGATGGAGTCGACCTTGGCCCGGTCCAGCGCCGTGGCGATGGCGTGCACGTCATCCAGCGAATATTGATGGCGGATGGCATGCATGCCATCGCGCAGGGTCACGTCGGAGATGTAGAGTTTCTTGCCGTTCATGCCGAAGCCTCCATTGCTTGCGCCATACGCTCGGCGGCGGCCAGCGCGGCCGAGGTCATGATGTCGAGGTTGCCGGCGTAGGCCGGCAGATAGTGGGCAGCGCCTTCGACCTCCAAGAACACTGAAGTCTTGAGCCCGGTGAAGGTCCCCTGCCCTGGCAGCTTCAGGTCACGCACCTCTTCGAACTGCACCTGCTGCTTGAGCCGGTAGCCCGGCACATAGGCCTGCACCGCGGCGGCCATTTCTTCGATACTGGCCGCCACGTGCCGTGGGTCGACCGCCTCGCTCAGCACGTACACCGTATCGCGCATCATCAGCGGCGGCTCGGCTGGGTTCATGATGATGATCGCCTTGCCCTTGGTCGCGCCGCCGATCACTTCGATGGCCTTGCTGGTGGTCTCGGTGAATTCGTCGATATTGGCGCGAGTGCCTGGGCCTGCGGATTTGCTGGCGATCGAGGCGACGATCTCGGCGTAGTGCACCTTGGCCACGCGCGACACCGCCGCGACCATCGGGATGGTGGCCTGGCCACCGCAGGTGACCATGTTGACGTTGGTCGCCTGCAGGTGCTGCTCGAGGTTGACCACCGGCACGCAATAGGGGCCGATGGCCGCCGGGGTCAGGTCGATCATGCGCAGGTCGTCCTTGCGTTGGCGCAAAAAGGCGTCGTTCTTCACATGGGCGCCGGCGCTGGTGGCGTCGAAGACGAAATCGATATCCTGGAACACCGGCAGCCGGGCCAGCCCCTCCACGCCTTCGTGGGTGGTGGCAACGCCCATCCGCGCTGCGCGGGCCAGCCCGTCGGAGGTCGAGTCGATACCGACCATCGCCGCCATTTCCAGGTGCTTGGCGTTGCGCAGGATCTTGATCATCAGGTCGGTGCCGATGTTGCCGGAACCGATGATGGCGACTTTGCGTTTTTTGCTGGTCATGGAATGCTCTCTACTTGTTCGCCGCTAAAGGTCACACCGACACGGCCCAGGCCGTCGATCTCGGCGTCGAAACGATCACCGGGCGCTACCGCCACCATCGGCCCGAGGGCACCGGTGAGGATGATGTCGCCGGCACGCAGGGGGGCGCCCAGGCGCGCCATGGTGCGGGCCAACCACACTGCGGCATTGAGTGGATGCCCCAGGCATTCGGCACCGCTGCCGGCAGAGGCTTCCTCGCCGTTGCGGGTCATGCGCATGGCTGCGCCACGCAGGTCCAGGCCATCGAGACGACGGGCCGGGCCACCCAGCACGAAGCAGCCGCTGGAGGCGTTGTCGGCCACGGTGTCGGCGAAGCGGATTTTCCAGTCGGCGATGCGACTGCCGACGATTTCCAGGGCCGGGAGCACCCAACCCGTCGCGTTCAACAGGTCGGCAAAGGTGGTGTCGGCACTGGGCAGGTCATGCGCCAGCACCAGGGCAATCTCGGCCTCGATCTTCGGTTGCAGCACGCGGCCGAACGGCACCACTTCGTTGTCGCCATAGGCCATGTCGGCGAACAGGCAACCGAAATCCGGCTGATCGACGCCCAGTTGCACCTGCACTTTAGAGTTGGTCAGGCCGATCTTGCGACCGACCAGCCGCCGGCCACTGGCCAGGGCGTGGGCAACGTTCAGGCGCTGGATGGCATAGGCCGCCTCGCCGTTTTCCGCGCCGATGACATCGCGTAACGGTGCAATGGCCTCGCCCTGCTCTTCGGCACGACGCAGGTCAGCGGCCAAGCGTTCAAGGGTCTGTTGGGAAACGCTCATGAAACACCTCGGTACCGTGCCGGAGATCATCCGGCAACGGTCGGTTGAAGGTCGTGACGCCGGCCTCGCAACGCCGGCGCGCGAGGCTCAAGGGATAGCAGGCAGCTCGAAGACCCCCGGCGGCAGCCCCTGACCCAGCAGGAAGGCGCCGAGCATGGCACTGGTGTCATCTTCGTTCTGGGTGATGTGGTTGGCGCCCACCAGCAAGGCCCGCAGCTGGCGTTGCAGGGGGTTCTTGAGGAAGACCCCACGGGCGCTGCTCTTCTTGAAGATCATGTGCCCGGCACTGAAGCAGTCGCGGGCAACACCCTGGCCGTCAAGGAAGTAATGCACACGCTGGTTGAGCGGCACGGCCTGACCGCGCTCGGCATAGCCCATGGATTCCTGGATATCCTGCAGTATCCGCGCCCGCGCCGAACGAATCAGCAGCACGGCGTTGCCGAGCTTTTCCTGGACGAAGGGGTTCTGCGCCGGAGCCCCCGGCACGAAGATGTTCTGCCGCGGCACCATGTGTTCGACGAACAAATCCACCATGCCGTTGGCAAAACCAACGATCACCGAGGACACCGCGCCGAAGAAAATCTGGTTGAACGGCAGGCGGTAACTGGCAACGCCGTCGCCGAGCTGGTAATCGACAATGCTGTGGGAACGATGCTCCGGCACAAAGGTGTCACCTAGCAGGCGCAGCGAGCGGCTTCCGGTACCGGCAAGACCCACGGCGTACCAGTCGTCGATCAGCTCGTAATCTTCACGACGGACCAGGAAGGCGCGCATGTCGACAGGTTTGCCCTGCTCGTCCAGCACCCGTCCGCCGAGGAAGGCCCCCCCAGCGGCATGCTCGGAGCCACTGGAAGTCGGCCACTGGCCGGAAATCATCCAGCCACCCTCGACTTTACGCACTTTGGCGCAAGGCGCATAGGACGACGCGACCAGGATAGTGCTGTCCTCGGCCCAGAGTTCATCACCGGCGCGTACATCGAGACTGCCGAACTCCCACTGGTGGATACCCAGGATCATCATGTTCCAGGCACTGGACGGGCAGCCTCGGCCCAGTTCCATGAGCACCCGGTAGAGCACCTCGGGGGACATGGCATAGCCGCCCCAGCGAGTCGGTTGAAGAATGCGGAAGAAACCGGCATCCCTGAAGGCCTCGATGGTGCTGGCAGGAACGCTGCGCGTCTCCTCCACGGCTTCGGCTTGCTCACGCAGCCAAGGCACCATGGCTTGGGCGCGGGCTACCAGTTCTTCGGCAGTTGGATGAGTAATTGCCTGTTCGATCTGACCCATTTTTTTGTTCTCCTGGTCGATATTCAAATACGGTTGTCGAGGGTCGCGAAGCGCCCCCCGAAATACAGCAACGGGTCTTGCTCGGCATCGACCGGTAGCTGCACCTGGCGGACCTCGCAAAGGACCATGCTGTGACTGGATGCATCGATCAGCTCGACGACCTGGCACTGGAAGGCGACCATGGCATCGGCAAGGTACGGCGCATCCTCCGACGCGCCATCGACCCAGCGGCCGTGCTCGAAGCGTTTCTCGCCATCGACGCCTTCAAGCATTCCGGCGAAGCTGTGCGCCACCTGCAGGTTGCCCTGGGCCAGTACGTTCACGCACAGCGACGCGCCGACCTCCAGCAAGCGGTGGGCGAAGACATTGCGGTTGATGCAGACCATCAGCCGCGCAGGCTCCGCAGATACCGACACCACCGCCGTGGCGGTCAGGCCGGCACGCAGTTCCCCCTTGCGCAGGGTCAGCACGCACACCGCGCCGGCCAGACGACGCATGCCATTGCGAAAGGCGTTGGCATCGACGCTGGACATGTTCGTGACCTCGGCGGTTTTCATCGCAAGACTGGCCATGTCACACCGTTCCTGTGCGCAGGAATTTGCGCATCACCTGGTTGAATTCATCCGGCGCCTCGTACTGCGGCCAGTGCGCGGCTTCGGCGTGCATCACATACAACTGCGCCTTGGCGTTGCGCGCGCAGGCTGCCTCGGCGGCGGCCAAGTCATGGATGGGGTTGTGCCGGGTCCAGAAGAACAAGGTGTCGCACTGCAACTGCTCCATCGGGATCATTTCGCCGCGCTGCACCAGTTCGTCCATGCGCTCGAGCATGCCGAACATCAGCGGTGCGGACTTCTGGAAGTCCGGCCGGGTGTAGAGGGCCAGGCGGCTGCCAATCAGCTCGTCGTCCAGCAAGTGCCAGTTGGACTCATGCATCAGCCACTGCATGCGCTGGCGCACCGTCTCCACGGAAGGCGCCTTGCCGAAGTTCTTCTTGTTCAGTTCGTCGAGGTTGCGCAGGTCCTGAAAACCCTGCTCGCTGACCACCGGAATGCCGGCGGCCGTATTGAGCACCAGGCGTTTGACCCGCGTCGGATGGCGCGCGGCGAACATCCCCGAGACCCAGCCGCCGAGGGACTCACCAGAAATATGGGCGCTGGCGATGCCCAGCACATCCATAACTTCGGCGACCATGGCGACGTAGGTCGACGGCAGGTACTCGATATCGGTACGCTTGGCCGACAAACCATGCCCGACAAAGTCCAGGGCCACCACGTGGTAGCTGTCGGCCAGGGCAACGACGTTCTTTGCATAGGCCTCGATGTGCCCGCCGATACCGTGCAAAAGCACCAGCGCCTCAGGGTTGCCTTGGCCAGCTTCGGCAATACGCACGCGGCCATAACTCGGGGTGTTGATGAAGCGAATTTCTGCGCCAAGAAAATCAAGCCACAGGCTCATGTCGATGTACTCCTCAATAGGTGGGTGTATGGCAAGGCGTCATTGCACCGCAGGCAGCGCGAAGCGGTGCCCCCAGTCGCTCAGTTGGCTGTAGTTGCTGACGGACCAGTTGGCGTCGTCGATCACCACGCCGCCCCACCCGTATTCGAGACCGAAGCCCGAAGGCGTGACCATGTAGAAGGACAGCATGCGGTCGTTCGGATGGTGGCCGATGTCCATGATCACCGGCACCTGGGCCGCGCGAACACGGTCGAAGGCCAGACCCACGTCATCGAGGGACTTCACTTCGATCATCAGGTGATTGAGCTTCTTCGCCGAAGGCATCGCCGCAGTGGCCAGGGAGTGGTGACGCCCGCTGCGGGTGTGCATGAACACTCCGTCAATGGCTACGCCGGGGATGCTGTGGGAATCGCGGATGTAATCGGAAATGCGCAGCCCCAGTTGCTCGGTGTAGAACCGCACCGAGGCTTCGGCGTCCAGCGCGACAACGAATACGTGGCCGACGCCCAGCTCGCCGGTCTGGAAACCACCGCCCACCAATAGCGGCGAGTGGAACGGCGAGGAAAGCGGTGCCTGTTGCGGACCGAAACTGAACTCATGACGCACGCCAATGGGATCGGCGCAGTAGTACAGGCGCTCCACCTTGCGGGCCTGGCGCAGGCTCTCCTCGGCCTCGTTCACCTGGACGTCGCGCTGACGCAGTTGCTCGACGTAGCTGTCCAGGTCGGCGCGGGTGTCGAACTCCCAACCCAGCGCCGTCAAGTCATCGGCCTCGCCCTGTTCGACGATCACCCGGTGCATGCGTTCATCCATGCGAAGGCGCAATGTCCGCTCGTCACGGCTACCCACTTGCAGACCCAGGACGCGCGTGGCGAACGTCTCCCAGGCATCCAGGTCACTGGCATTCAAAACCACATATGCGAGATTGGATATCTCGGCCATCATTTGCCCTCCTTTATCTGGCTGCACACCGAGTTCAGGTGGCTTCCAGATTTCTTGTTTTATGGAGAAATCGTGGATGCAGTTCGCATCTACGAACGAGGAGAGCAACGGCCATGCCATACACTTTCAAGCAGGCAAAAAATGCTGCTTCATATTGATTTATAAGTATTTATTTTCTTAAGAAGTTCAATGAGCCACGCAATTACCAGCGCTTGGAATGTTGAAATTTCTACAAAAGTCCCGCCCCCCAGCGCCTGCCCTTTTGCTTTTTCGCAACGGCTGACATCAGGTCCAAAACAAGCGCCGACAAGCGCGCAGCCAATCAGCGATGAATTCCCCATGCTCGCTTGACAAGCCAAAGGAGGAATGGCTGCAATGGGCAGTGAAAACACAATTCGGCAAGCCGCTCTGGATCTGACATGACTGCAGCGACGCAGGACAGAACACAGAGCTGGCAATCCTCACAACAATAAGAAGGGCTCCCCATGAAAACTGTTCCCAGCGGCTGGGAGGACACATCCCTTGATATTGCGGAGGTCGCATCACGGCTGCGCTTTGCCTTTCAAAAGGGACAGATCTGGCTCGATGAAGAACGCATGGTGTTGATGCACTCGTCCGCACTCGCGGCCTTGCGCAAGGAATTGATCGACTCCCTGGGCCTCGAACGAGCACGCGGTCTGCTGACCAGAATCGGCTATGCCGCGGGCCTGCGCGATGCCGAAATCGTACGCAAGAGCTACCAGGATCTGTCGGACACCGAGCTCCTTCAAAAAGGACCGCTGCTCCGTGCACTTGAAGGCATCGTCAAAGTGCAAGTGCAGACCGTCGAGATTGATATCGGCAAGGGCCACTACTTCGTTGATGCCCTGTGGCTGAACTCTATCGAGAGCCACGTTCATCACGCACTGTACGGCACCCATGAAGGGCCGGTGTGCTGGAGTGAAATGGGCCATGCGAGCGGTTATGCCAGTGGCATCATGGGCAAATTCATCGTGCACAAGGAAGTTGAGTGCGGCCCGCGGGGTTGCCGCTTCATCGGCCAACCCGTCGATGAATGGGATGACATTTCAGAGGACCTGCGCTACTACCAGAGCGACTCCGTGATCGATCAGATAATGAGCCTTCAGGATCAGGTCGAGAACCTTCGTTCAGCCATTGCCGAACGTGTGCTTCCGTCCGACCTGGTTGGCGAAGCGGCAAGTTTCAAGGCTGCATGGTCTCTCGCCGAGAAGGCCGCCGGGAGCCCTGTGACCGTCCTGTTGCTCGGGGAGACGGGGGTTGGTAAGGATGTTTTCGCCCGAGCCGTTCACAACTCGAGTCCTCGCGCCAGCAAGCCCTTCATTGCAGTCAACTGTGGCGCGCTGCCTAACGACCTGATCGAGTCAGAGCTTTTCGGTATCGAGCGAGGCGCCTTCACTGGGGCGCAGAACTCTCGTGCGGGACGCTTCGAACGGGCGGACGGTGGCACCCTGTTCCTGGACGAAGTGGGCGAATTGAGCCTGGCCGCACAAACACGCCTGTTACGCGCCCTGCAATCCGGAGAGATTGACAGACTGGGTGACACCACAACGCGAAAGGTGGACGTACGTGTCATTGCTGCCACCAACGTCGACTTGGCTAACGCCGTGGCAAAAGGATCGTTCCGAAAAGACCTGTACTACCGACTGAACGTCTTTCCGGTTTCCATCCCTCCGCTAAGGGATCGAAGGGAAGATATCTTGCTGCTGGCTGAACGCTTTCTGGACAAGTTTTCCGCCAGGGAAGGAAAGCGCATTCGAGGCCTGACCGATAAAGCACGTCTTGCCTTGTTGAACCACGACTGGCCGGGCAACGTCCGCGAACTGGAAAACGTCATCGAGCGCGGCATCATTTTGGCCCAGCAGGATAATCAGATTGATACCAGCGCCCTGTTCCTGCCCTCTGCCTTGACCCAGGATGAAGAACACACCACGGGCTTGACCCAGTCGGGCCGTGTCGACAGCGACACGCAGGACACCGTGGTCAATGCGTTCCTGGAACATTTACTGAATGAGCGCATTCCGCTGGAGGACCTTGAGGCGGTCATGGTCAAAGCCGCCATAGAGCGCTGCCAAGGCAATCTGAGCGCTGCGGCGCGGCTCTTGGGTATCAGTCGCTTCCAGATTGGCTACAAACAGAGGAAGCGGGGTTTGTAAAAGTACCAAGAGCACCTGGCATTGGGGTGCCCCCAATGCCAGCACTCATACCTCTTCAATATGACGCTCGAAACAACCTTTGGCTCTCGACGCTAGAAAGCCCATGCCACCTTGACGAACGTAGTGTTTCCCTGAGGCCGGTTTTCCACTGCGGTCTCTCTCAGGTACTTTGCCTCCACGCTCCAGCCGTTTGCCTGATAATGGATACCCGGGCCATACGCAAACACCTGACCACGAAAACCAATATCTTCGCCCCCTACGTTGTCAGATTTCATCTGTTTGAAAGCGTAGCCCTCCAACGCCAGCGTCAGGTTCGGTTTCACCCGATAGCCAACACTGTAGTCACCCGCAAAATACTGACCCGACTTGTAATCCGTGTCGTCATTCCTGGAGTTGAAACTGTAGGAAATTTTAGTTGAGATATCCCACCCCTCAGGATCGCTATAGCTATAGCCAAACATCGGCCTGACCGTGTAGTAGTTTTTTCCAACATTGGCCATATGGTCCCGGTCATAATCGCCGGTCGGCAATACCGTCTCGACCGCGACCGCCCAGTGATGCGCACCGCTGTGCCAACCCAGCATAGATGCCAGGTAGGTATCGCCCATTGCGCTACGGTCATCGCGCTGCCCCAGCATTCCGACTCGAAGATCGACAAGGGGCAAAGCCGCATAGAATCCGAGTTGCCCTCCAAGCAGCTGCTTGTCTGTCATCCATACCAAGCGAGGAATGAAGGCATTGACATTGACACCAAAGCCGGGCACCGAGGATTTTCCATGCTTATCGACAAAGCGCGAGGCGTGATAGTTTTGATAATAACCAAGAAGATAAACGCCTGGGGGAGGCAGTACCCCGGCCATTACACCTTCAGCACCCAGTGGATAATTATCAGCGCCGCCTTCAGTGGCAGCGGCATCATACGCAAGCAAACAAACGACAGCGCTCAGCAGCAAGCGAGACTGAATAGCCTTCATAATGACTCCGAATTGTTTTTGTTATAAGGACACTCACAGGGGCGCACATCCCTGACTCACGTTCATTTCCGCATGGAAAAATCGATTACTTGGAATGTGCCAAAGCAAGACCACGCTTAGAGAGACAGGCCTTGCGCCCACTGCCTCTTAGCAAGCCTCATACCAAAAATAAAATTCTTATCAATCAACGCATTACGCTTACTTGTCTTGTCACCTAGATTTACATTGTTGAAAATTCATCAATGCGCCTACCCGGCCTTTAGAAAAATTAACAGGCCATAAGGCCTTCTCCCCATAGGCAGCTGAATTGAAAACGGGTCGCGCTGTAGTCCGCTTTAAAAGCGTTGTGACGGTTATTGATTCAGCCTGAGCGCTGACGTCAGTGTGCTGTTGCGGCAGGTTTTATTATCGGTTTCTGAACGCGGCGGCGTTTTGAGGTGGCGGCACACTGGGCTTTCCACCAAGCAGGTCGACGCGTATGCATCAGCTGCAACAAGCCATCGCACAGGGACGTGCCCGGTCAGAAATCGCCATTCTCGATCGCGCATTCTGATGGGAGTATCGACGGGTATTTCTGGGGGTACATTTCGACTTCCGCGAACCAGAAAACCCTAGCTAGAGCCCTGTCCAAATGTTCTTCGGAAGACCCAGGCAGCCTCTTAGCACCTGTGTCCCTTCTACCGGCTCAGCCCGCCCGTTGCGCGCTTTTCCGACCGGAAATCGCCGGCTGCCACCGCTCAAGCTGGCGTTCGAGCAACGCGGCCAGAGCCAGGATACGATGTTCCTTCCAGTGAGGGCCGATGATCTGGAGGCCGATTGGCAGGCCCAACTCCGGGTCGAGCCCCACCGGCAGCACCACCACGGGCGAACCGGAGAGACTGAAGGGGAACACGTAGCCATACCGTGAGCGGCCGTCCAGCGATTCGCCCGGTTTGAACGCGACATCCGGGAATACTGGGCAGATCAGCACGTCATGGCTGCGGAAGAAACTGCTCAGGCCGCGGCGGAAGGTATTGATGTAGGCAAGGTCGACCTTGAACTGATCGACGCTCAATTCTGTCTCCCTGCTCGCCTGCACCAGGCCTTCCAGGCACGCCGAGAATTTGTCGCGCCCAAGGCTGGGCAGGAACTTGTCCCAGGCCCGGGCGGCATCACCACCGGAAAGGAAAATGTTCCACAGGCTGTCGCTCGCCTGCTCCATGCCCGGCGGCGCAACCTGGCTCACTTGCCGCACCCGCGGCTCCAACAGGCCGGCGACCCGTTGCAGGGCGTCGCGCACCGAAGCCCGCACCGTCACCCCCGACAGCTCATGGAACAGCGCTACCCGGGCCTGGGCGAGGGGCAGGTCATCCTCGAACGGTACGTCGACGGTGTCCGGGTCATGGCCGTCCCCCCCTGCGATCAGTTGCCCCAGCAGCTTAATGTCATCCACGTAACGCCCCATCACGCCATAGGCCGATGTCATGTGGATCAGCCCGGTTCGCTCCACCGGGTATTGCCCGGTCAGGGGGACACGGCCCTGGGTCAGCTTGAACCCGCACACGCCGTTGAAATGCGCGGGTATGCGCAGGCTGCCCCCGGCATCCGAACCCAACCCTGCCGGGCTGCAACCTGCGGCGATGCCGGCGGCTTCCCCGCCGCTGCTACCGCCGGGGCTTCTGGAAAGGTCAAAGGGGTTGAGGGTACGCCCGTACAGGAAGTTTTCCGTCTCGAAGGACATGCACAACTCCGGGACATTGGTGATCCCCAGGATCAGCGCGCCGGCCTCGCGTAGCCGCCGCACCACGGTGGCGTCGGCCGGGCTCGGCGCGCCGTGCCATTCGGGCATGCCGCAGGACATCTTGAAACCCTCGACATGACAGACGTCCTTGATGGTGATGGGCACGCCATGCAACGGCCCCAGCGCCTCTCCCGCCGCGACCATGCGGTCCGCCGCCTGCGCCTGTTCGAGCAACCGGGCCGGATCGGCCGGCTGGACAATGGCGTTGATCGATCCGTTGCGCTCGGCGATGCGGCGCAGATAGAACTCTACAAGCTGTCGGCTAGTGACATCTCCCTCACGAATGGCCCGTGCCATCTGGGCAATACTCAGCGCGTCAAAGTCCGTCATGAATGGCTTCCGTAATAACACTGTTTGAAGGGTGCGGCGGGAATCGCTGGTGCGGCCATGTCCGCCGCCATGGCGCCCACACGGCGGGCCAGATGGGGCGGGCGTGCGCAAGAATATGGGAAAAACCGGCCGGCACAAATACCAGGCGGACCTGCCGGGCGAACGCTGAGCAACAGGCAAATGCCCGTGTTTGTTGGGCGGAAAATCCGAAGTGATTTTTTTCTCTTTTTTACCCGCCGAAAGAGAAATAAAAATCTCGAAGACTTTGTTCGGACGGCAAAAAAAGCAAAAAACCTCTCACGCGGATTCAGATAATAGAGCTACAACACTTGTAGCCGACATCGGTTCACATGTCGGCGGCTCTTAAATACTCAGGGCTCGCCTTATCAGACCGTGCCCCTGTCAGGATGGAACCTCTTCCCGCAACCTCTGCCCTTTTTCGATCATGCCGTTGCCTCATCAGCGAACGGCATCGGGCAACGTTGTCTTGCGAAAAGGCGCCACACAAGGAGTGGACATGCTTCAAAGTAAAGTCTTCAGGTACTCGTACTGGGATCTTGCATGCTGCCTGGTGATTCCGTTCCAGATCGCCGTCTATTGGCTGCTGGCGCTGAACTACGAACACCTTTCCCTGATCGCGCTGCTGGCCATGGTGCCCGTGCTGTTTGCCTTGTCCTTGCAGAATGCCGGCGCCAACCATAACCACTACCACACCCCGTTCTTTCGCATCCGCTGGATGAACACCCTGGCGCGGATGGGCTTTTCTATGACGGAAGCGCCCAAGACGCCCTACAACATCGGGCACGGCATTCACCATGTCACCCACCAGTCCTGGAACGACACGTCCATCCTGCGCATCCTCGGCCTCAAGCGCACGTTGTCCAGGCAACTGGTCAACTTCGGCCTGTTCGTTTTCGAATCGGTGGGGCTGAAGTATTTCGTCCTGCTGATCCTGCTCAAGCACTGGCCACTGGAGCGCGTCGCGGCGCTGGCCTCGCCCGACGACCCTGCACTGGGTGTCCGGGCACTGAAGAAACTGCTGGAGCCGTCGAAGCTGAAAGCGGCGAAATACGACCTGGCGGCCTGGTTCCTGTTCCGTCTGGTGCTGTGCCTGACCGACTGGCAGTTCTTCTTCTTTTACTTCATCCCGGTCACCTACCTGATCGACAGCCTGCGCCAGGGCGAAAACTACTTCCAGCACTGGGGCGCCACCGACCCCTTCGACCCCAAACGCGACTCGGTCAGCTGCTACGGCAAGCTCTACAACTGGCTGACCTTCAATCTCGGTTACCACCAGGAACATCACTACAAGCCGGGCGTGCATTGGCTGAAGCTTCCCGAACTGACCAAGGACCTGCCCAGCGACCGCCACACCGTGCCGTATTCGCACTACCTGAATGCACCGTTGATGTTTCCGCAACGCTCGGCCCAGCTGAGGGCAGAGCGCGCCGCCCAGGCGCCTCAATGAGCTGAAGGCGGCCGTGCGCCGCCGCACCACGCTCCTCAACGAAACCGCGAATTCTTCAGAGCCGTGACATGGACAAGTCCCCGATGCACACCTTCGCCACCCTCCTCGATGTCGTCCGGTTCAGAGCCTCGCCAGGCGAGCAGAGCGCCGAACACCTGGCGTTCACCTACCTGGATGACGGCGATTCGGTCAGCGGCTCGCTGACCTACGCCCAACTGGACCGCAAGGCCCGCAGCCTGGCGGCCCACCTGCAGCGCCTGACCCGCCCGGGTGACCGGGTGCTGCTGGTGTATCCGCCGTGCTTGGAATACATCATCGCGTTCTATGCCTGCGTCTATGCCGGAGTCATCGCGGTGCCGGCCCTGTCGCCGGCCAACGCCAAGACCCTGCCGCGCCTGCAACTGCTGGCGATCGACTCGCAACCCGCCCTCGCCCTGACCCTCGACAAGGTGTCCGGCGCCCTTGACCGCATGACGGCGGACAGCCCGCTGACCGGCCTCACGTGGCTGGCCAGCGACACCCTGGACGAAGCCAGCGAACACTGGCAGCGCCCGCCGACCGAGGCGAGCGACATCGTGTTCCTGCAATACACTTCCGGTTCGACCGGCGCCCCGAAAGGCGTGATGGTCAGCAACGCGAACCTGTTGGCGAACGTCGAGCTGTCGAAGCGCACCTACGGGATCCACGAGCAAGACGTCTTCGTTTCCTGGCTGCCCCCACATCACGACTTCGGCCTGATCGGCGCCATCATCCTGCCGGTCTACCTGGCCGGACATTGCGTGCAGTTCCCTCCGGCGGCGTTCGTGATGCGCCCGTTCCGCTGGCTGAAACTGATCGCCGACTACCGTGCCCGGGTCACTGGCGGGCCCAACTTCGCCTTCCAGCTGTGCGTGCAGCGCATCAGCGCAGAGCAGAAGCAGTCCATCGACTTGAGTTGCCTGGACATCGCGGTCAACGGCGCCGAACGTATCCGCCCGGCGACCTTGCGGTCGTTCGTGGAGGCGTTTGCCGAGTGCGGGCTGCAACCGCAGTCGATGGTTCCTGCCTACGGCATGGCGGAATCGGTGTTGCTGGTGAGCGCCAACACCGGCACTGCCGCCGGGCAACTGCCGAAGATCCGCAGCATCAGCAAGAGCGCCCTGGAAAGCGGTCGGGTGGAGCCCCAGCCGCACGCCGCGGACGCCGTGGAAGTCGTCGCCACCGGCACCGTGGTGACAGCCGACCACCAACTGGCGATCTTCCATCCGCAGACCGCCGTCCGGCTCGGCCCGGAACAGGTGGGTGAAGTCTGGATCAGCGGGCCATCGACCGCCCGGGGCTACTGGCGCCGCGAAGAAGAAAGCCGCGTGTTCCACACCCGCGCCACCGATGACGATGCGCGCTGGTTCCGCACCGGCGACCTGGGTTTCGTCAGCAAGGGCGAGCTGTACATCACCGGTCGCCTGAAGGAAGTGATGATCTTCAGCGGCCGCAACATCTACCCCCAGGACATCGAAATCACGATCGAAGCCCTGGATCCGGCATTCCGCGCCAACGGATGCGCAGCCTTCTCCATCGAAGACGGCGAGTCCACCCAGCTGGTGGTGGTGCAGGAGCTGGAGGCGCGGCATCAGCCCGACACCAACACACTTGTGGCCCGCTTGCAGGCCGAGTTGGCCGAGCGGCATGAGGTCTTCGACCTGTCAGCGCTGCTGCTTGTCAGGGCCGGCGCCATTCCCCGCACATCCAGCGGCAAGATCCAGCGCACCCGCTGCCGGCAGCTGTTCCAGGACGCGGCCATCAAGACCGTTTGGGCCTGGCACCGGCAAGATCACGCCGACGACCAGGAGGCCCAGGACGATCCGGCGCTGGCCCACATCGAGGCGGCGCTGTCGGCGATCTGGCAAGCCACGCTGGATCGGCCCGACATCGCTAGCCACGAAAGCTTCTTTCAGCTGGGCGGACACTCCCTGCTGGCCACGCAAATGATGCTGGAGGTGCGCAAGCGGTTTGACGTCGAGCTGCCGCTGAGCACGCTCTTCCACTCGCCGACCCTGCGTGCCATGGCCCGCGCCATCGCCAACACATCGGCGAATTCGGCCCCCGCCCTGCCCGCCATCGTCCGCGCAACGGGCAACGATCCGTTGCCGTTGTCCTATGCCCAGCAGCGCTTCTGGTTCCTCGACCAATACCAGCCGGAAAACCCGTTCTACTCATTGCCTCTGGCGTTGGGCATCGAGGGTCCGGTGGATCCGCAGGTCGTCCAGCAGGTACTGGACACACTGGTGGAGCGCCACATGCCACTGCGCACCCTGTTCGACAGCGAAGGCGGTGTCCTGCGGCAACGGATCCTGCCCGCGCTGCGCATCCCCCTGGAGCAGATCGACCTGAGCCTACCGGCCGACATCAACGACGCCATCCGCCGCGAAGCGCAGCGCCCCTTCAGTCTCTCCCTGGGGCCGCTGATCCGCGCGTGCCTGCTGCGCAGTGCGCCGCAGCGGCATGTGTTGCTGCTGACCCTGCACCACATCATTTGCGATGGCTGGTCGAGCCAAGTGCTGGAGACGGAGTTCCTGGCGATCTACGACGCGCTCGCGCGCGGCCATGCCGTCGCGCTGCCGCCGCTGGCCATCGACTATGCCGACTACGCCGTCTGGGAGCAGCAGTACCTGACCGGTCAGTGGCTCGAGCAACGCCTGGCGTTCTGGCGCGAGCACCTGTCGGGCGCCCCGACCGCGCTGGATCTGCCGACCGAATTTGCGCGTCAGGACGGCCATGCCCAGGAAGGTGCGGTGAAAACGGTCGAGGTGCCGCCGGCGCTCGCCCGCCAGCTCGAAACCTTCGCGCAACGCCATGACGCGACGCTATTCATGGTCCTGCTCAGTGCGATGACGGTACTGCTGCACCGCATGACCGGCCAGGATGACCTGTGCCTCGGGGTGATGTCCGCGAACCGTCCGCAAGGCACCGAAGGGCTGGTGGGCAACTTCATCAACGTGGTACCCCTGCGCAGCCATGTTCGGGCCGACATGAGCTTCGCCGCCCTGCTCGCGAGCACCGCGCAGCGCTTGCTGAGCACCTACGACCAGCAGATTCCCTTCGAGCTGATCCTCAAGCATCTGGCCCCTTCCCGGCAAGCGACCGGCACGCCCTATGCCCAGGTGGTGATGAATTTCCACAGCGAACTGGCCCAGACCCCGCCACGCCAGGCGGGCCCGGAAGACCGCCGCATTAGCATCGCCGGACACCACGCTGGCAGCATCCACCACGCGCCCTTCGAGCTGAAGGTGGAAGTGCACAACGCAGGCGGCCGCCTGGAGCTCGCGTGCGAGTACAACACTGGGCTCTACAGTGCGCAGAGCGTTCAGCGTCTGCTGGATCACTACCTCCTGCTGCTCGACGGTGCCACCACCCGGCCCCAGGTGCCGGTCGGACATCTGCCCTTGCTGCGCGACAGCGAAAGGCAACGGTTGACGCAGCAATGGAACGACACCGACAGGGACTACCCGACGACGAAAACCCTGCACGCCCTGTTCGAAGAACAGGCCGAACGCAGCCCCGACGCCATTGCCCTGGTCTTCGAGGGGCAGCCGCTGAGCTACGCCCGGCTCAACGCCTCGGCCAACCAGTTGGCCCACCACCTGGTCGGCTGCGGGGTCACGCCCGACTCGCTGGTGGCCCTGTGCCTGGAGCGCGGCCCACAGATGGTCATCGGCCTGCTGGCGATCCTCAAGGCCGGCGGCGCTTATGTCCCCCTCGACCCGCACTACCCGGCCGAACGCCTGGCCTACATGCTCGAAGACGCCAAGCCTGTCGTGCTGCTCTCCGAGGAAAGCCTGCGGCACTGCCTGCCCGGGCATTCACTGCCGACTCTGTGGCTGGACACCGAGCAGGCGCTGATCGCCGGCCAGCCCACCGGCAACCTCCAGCACGGGGATGCCCAATGCCTGGCCTACTGCATCTACACCTCGGGGTCGACGGGCCGTCCGAAAGGGGCGATGAACACCCATGCCGCCGTGGTCAACCGGTTGCTGTGGATGCAGGAACAGTACGGCCTGTCGAGCGATGACCGGGTTTTGCAGAAGACCCCGTTCGCCTTCGATGTCTCGGTCTGGGAGTTCTTCTGGACGCTGCTGCAGGGAGCCCGGCTGGTCATAGCCAAGCCCGAGGGGCACAAGGATCCGGCCTACCTGATGGAGCTCATCCAGACCCAGGGCGTGACCACCCTGCACTTCGTGCCCTCGATGCTGCAGGCCTTTCTCGCCGCCCAGACCGCCCCGCACGCCAGCCCGCTGCGGCGGGTGTTCAGCAGCGGCGAGGCGCTGCCCGTCACGGTGGCCAACCAGTTTCTCGCACGCTACCCGCAAACCCAATTGCACAACCTGTACGGCCCCACCGAAGCGGCGGTGGACGTCACCTACTGGCAATGCCAGCCCGACTATCGCCACGCGCTGGTGCCGATCGGCCGGCCGGTGGCCAACACGCGGATGTACATCCTGGACGAAGCCCTGGCGCCCGCGCCGGTCGGGGTCATCGGCGATCTCTACATTGCCGGCGCGCAGCTCGCCCGCGGCTACCTGGGACGTCCCGACCTGACCGCCGAACGCTTCCTGCCCGACCCGCACAGTGCCGACGGCGGACGCATGTACCTCACCGGGGACCGCGGGCGCTACCTGCCTTCGGGCGATATCCAGTACCTGGGCCGCAGCGACCATCAGATCAAGATCCGCGGTTTCCGCATCGAACTGGGGGAGATCGAAAATGCCTTGCTCGACTTCCCCGCCGTGCGCGAGGCCGTGGTCGTGCCACGCGACGATGCCAGCGGCGCCCCCTGTCTGGTGGCGTTCGTCGCCGCCAGCGCCAGCGAGGCCGACAGCGCCCGCTTGCGCCAGCACCTGGCCAGGACCTTGCCCGACTACATGCTACCGAGCTTCTTCGTGGTGCTCGATGCCCTGCCGCTGAACGCCAACGGCAAGATCGACCGCCAGGCGCTGCCGGCCACGGACGTGCGTCTGGCCACCTCGGACGAACACTACGTCGCGCCCGGCACGGCCACTGAAACGGCACTGGCCGATATCTGGCAAGACGTGCTGAGGGTTCCCCGGATCGGGGTCCACGACAGCTTCTTCGAGTTGGGCGGGCATTCGTTGCTGGCCACGCAGATCCTTGCCAGAACCCAGGCTTTGTACGCGCTGAGCCCGCCGCTGAAGGTGCTCTTCGAGTCGCCGACGGTCGCGGCCATGGCGGCCTGGCTCGACGCACAGAAACGCACGCCACACGCATCGGCACCGCCGATCAAGCGCCTGGCGCGCAACCAGGCCGTCGACTGAGCAATGCCTTGAACGCCGGCCGGGACCTTGGCCTCGCCCGCCAAGGCCCGGATGTGCCCGATGCACCGCAAACGCCCTGCACAAGAAACTAGATGAGAGTGTGAGTCATGTCGTCAGATCAATTCAGTACCTCCTTCGCTCAACAGCGTTTGTGGTTTCTTGAGCAATATGAGCCGGGCACTGGCCTGTACAACATACCGGCGGCCTGCCGGATCGAGGGCGCGCTGCGGCTAGACGCGCTCGAGCACAGCCTGAATGCGGTCATCGCGCGCCACGAGACATTGCGCACCCGCTTTGACGTGGCCGACGATTTGCCGGTGCAGGTCATCGAACACTACGCACCGCTGCAGATCGCGTGCATCGACCTGCAAGCGTTGCCAGACCGGCACCTCACGCTGCAGCAGTACATCGATGAAGAAGCGGCCAGGCCCTTCGACCTGACCCAGGCCCCGCTTATCCGCGCCAGCGCGATCAGGGTCGGCCCCCAGGAGCACATCCTGCTGCTGACCCTGCACCACATCGTCTCCGACGGATGGTCCATGACGCTGCTGCTCAATGAGTTGAGCGCGCTCTACAACGCTCGGGTGCGCGGCGACGATCCCGTCCTGCCGGAACTCGAGGTGCACTACGCCGACTACGCCCACTGGCAACGGGACTGGCTGCAGGGCGAAACACTCCAGACCCAGCTGGACTACTGGGCAAGCCGGCTCGAAGGGGCGCCGGGCGTGCTGGAGCTGCCGAGCAACCGCCCCCGCCCCCCTCGCCTGGATCACGCCGGCGAGCGGGTGCATTTCGAACTGCCCCGCGACCTGACGGAACGCCTCCAGCAGCTCAGCCAGCGCCACCAGGCGACCCTGTTCGCCACGCTGCTCTGTGCGTTCAACAGCCTGCTGTACCGCTTGAGCAACCAAGCCGACATCAGCGTCGGTTATCCGGTCGCCAACCGTAAAGACGCGCAGACTCAGACGCTGATCGGCTTCTTCGTCAACACCCTGGTGTTCCGCAGCCAGGTCGGTGCCGGGCAACCCTTCGCCGACTACCTGAAACAGGCCCAATCGCGCCTGCTCGATGCCGACGAGCATCAGGACGTGCCCTTCGAGCGGCTGGTGGAAGCCTTGTGCCCTACCCGCGAGCTCAACCACTCGCCGCTGTTCCAGGTAATGTTCTCCTTCTTCAACCAGGACGTCGCCCAAGCGCTGACGCTCGACGCCACCACCGCGAGCGTGCTGCCCCAGAACAGCCGCTTCGCCAAGTTCGACCTGTCGCTGGAAATGCACATGCGCGACGGCGTACTGGGCGGCTTCTTCGAATACCGTACTGCGCTGTACGACCGGGACAGCATCGAGCGCCTGTGCGGCTACCTGCACGTCTTGCTGGCGTCCATCGTCGCCGATCCGGGCCGCCCCATCGGCGACCTGGAACTGTTGCCGCCGGCGGAGCGCCTGTCCCGGCTGGCACCCCAGCCCGACGCCGGTTTCGCCCTGTCGGCCGAGCGCTGCGTACACGACCTGTTCCTCGATCAGGCTCGGCTGACACCCGACGCCACGGCCATCGTCTGCGCCGGGCGGCACGTGAGCTATCGCCAGCTCGAACAGCAGGCCCAAGCCATCGCCGCGTACCTGCTGGACCTGGGCGCCGGGCCGGACAGTTGCGTGGCCGTGTGCCTGGACCGCTCCATCAGCATGGTGGCGGCCTTGCTCGGCACCTGGATGGCCGGGGCTGCCTACGTCCCCATGGATCCGGCCTACCCGCACGCCCGATTGCTGCACATGCTCCAGGACTCGCAGGCGCCCGTCTTGCTGACCGAGCGCCAATACGCCGAGGCCTTCGCCGGGCACGCGCCCGCCGTCGTGACGCTGGAGGACCTCGAACCGGACCGGGCCGCCGTCGTCACCCGTCCTCCCGTCGCTGCCCTGAACACCGCTTACGTGATCTACACCTCGGGCTCCACCGGCCTGCCCAAAGGCGTTCAGGTGCCCCATCGCGCGGTGGTCAATTTCCTCCGCTCGATGATGGCGAAGCCCGGCATCGGCGCAACGGACCGCTTGCTGGCGGTGACCTCCATTTCATTCGATATCAGCGTCCTGGAGCTGTTCCTGCCGCTGGTGAGCGGCGCCAGCATCGTTCTGGCCGAGCGCGAGGCGGCAGCTGACGGGCATGCGCTGATCAAGCTGGCCATGGCCCATGACGCGACGGTCATCCAGGCCACGCCCTCGACCTACTGGCTGATGCTCGAAGCTGGTTGGCCGAGCACGCTCAAGCTTAAGGCCCTGTGCGGCGGCGAGGCCCTGGCGCCGGAGCTGGCGGACAAACTGCTGCAACGCACCGAGTCGTTGTGGAACATGTACGGGCCGACCGAAACCACCATCTGGTCGGCGGTCGGCCGGGTGACCTCGACCCACTGCCCCATCGGCGAACCGATCGCCAATACGGTGCTGCGCGTGCTCGATGAAAACGGCCACCTGTGCGCCATCGGCAGCCCGGGCGAACTGCACATCGGTGGTGAGGGGGTCAGCCGCGGCTACCTGAACCGCGCCGAACTGACCGCACAGAAGTTCGTCCCCGATCCGTACGCCAGCGAGCCGGGCGCACGGCTGTACAAGACCGGCGATCTGGTTCGCTGGCTGGCCAACGGTGAAATCGAGTTCCTCGGGCGGATCGACAACCAGGTCAAGGTGCGCGGTTTCCGCATCGAGCTGGGGGAAATCGAGCAGCAACTCGATCGCCACCCCGCCGTGCTCCAGGCCGTGGTCGCCGTCCGCGAGGACCTGCCTGGCGAGCGGCAGATCGTGGCCTACCTGCGGCTTGCCGAGGACCACGCGCTGGAACCGGCGACCATGCGCCAGCACCTGGGGCTGACCTTGCCCGGTTACATGATCCCCAATCATTTCGTGGTGCTCGAACAACTGCCGTTGACCCCCAACGGCAAGATCGACCGCAAGCGCCTGCCCGCACCGGAGCCGGTCGCCCGGACGGCACCCGGCCGGCCGCCCGTCACCCCCCTGGAAAAGGCCATCGCCGAGATCTGGCAACAGGTCCTCAAGCGGCAGGACATCGCCGTCACCGACAACTTCTTCGAGCTGGGCGGCCACTCGCTGCTCGCGACCCAGGTCATCTCCCGGATGCGCAAGCACCTGAAGATCGACATCCCGGTCCGCAGCCTGTTCGAAACGCCGACCATCGCCCAACTGGTCGACAACCTCGACGCACAGACGGGCCGAGAGAGCCCGCCGATCCTCGCCTACACGCTGCCGCAAACGCTTCAGCCGCTGTCCTTCGCCCAGGAACGCCTGTTCTTCCTCAGCCATTTCGAACCCGACAGCGCGGCCTACAACATCGCGCTGGCCCTGGAACTGAACGGCCCGCTGGACGTAGCGGTACTGAAGCGCTGTCTCGATACGCTTATTGAGCGCCACGCCAGCCTGCGCACCACGTTCATCCTCGACGAAAACGGCAAGGCCCAGGCGCAGGTTCATCCGGCCGCTCCCGCCGCGCTGGCCTGCCTTGACTTGCGCGGCCATGGGGAACCGCTCGAGCAGGCCCGCCGCCTGGCAGAGGCCGAGGCCCGGCAACTGTTCTCGCTCGAACAAGGGCCGTTGCTGCGCACCACCCTGCTGCAGCTCGGCGAGCAACGGCATGCCTTGCTGTTCACCTTGCATCACATCGTCGGCGACGGCTGGTCCATCGCCCTGCTGGCCCGCGAAGTCATGGCCCTGTACCGGGCCTTCGCCCAGGGCCTGCCCTGCCCGCTGCCGGCGCTGGAGATCCAGTACAGCGACTACGCCTTCTGGCAGCGACAGTGGCAGGCCCCCATCGAGTTCGAGTCCCAGACCGCCTTCTGGCGCGAGCACCTGGCCAACGCCCCCACCACCTTGGAGCTGCCCACCGATCACGTGCGCCCGGCGATCCAGACCTACCGCGGGCAGGTAATCCAGCGGTCGCTGGACGCGCCATTGTCCGGGCAGATCGACGCCTTGGGCCAGCAGCACGGCACCACGCCGTTCATGACCCTGCTGGCCCTGTTCAACCTGCTGCTTGCCCGCTACAGCGGCCAGCACGACATCGTCGTCGGCACCCCGATCGCCAACCGCACCCGGGCCGAGGTCGAGCCGCTGATCGGCCTGTTCGTCAACACCCTGGCCCTGCGCACCCGGCTGGAAGGCAATCCGAGCTTCAGCGCGTTGCTCGAACAGGTTCGCCAGACCACCCTCGGCGCCTACGCCAACCAGGACGTGCCGTTCGAGAAGGTCGTCGAGGCCCTGGAACTGCCTCGGGACATGAGCCGCTCGCCGTTGTTCCAGGTGATGTTCGTGCTGCAGAACGCGCCGACCGAGGCGTTCACCCTGCCGGGCCTTGAGATCGTGCAGCTGGCGGTCGAGGCGACCACCGCCAAGTTCGACCTGACGCTGGAGCTGACGCCCTCGGATCAGGGCTACCGGATGCGCTGGGAATACAACTGCGACCTCTTCGACGCCGCGACCGTGGAACGCCTGGCAAGCCACTTCGAGACACTGGCCCGTTCGGCCATGGCGGCGCCAGACCAGCCGCTGCGGCGGATCGCGATGATCACCGAGGCGGACAAACAGCAACTGCTCCACGGCTGGAACGCGACGCAGCAGGCATTCCGTCCGCTGCCGGTGCACCGTTTGTTCACGGAAATGGCCGAGCGTTGCGCCGACCTGCCGGCGGCGGTCTTCGGCGACGAATCACTGAGCTACCGCCAACTGGAAGCGCGTTCCAACCAGTTCGCCCGCTACCTGCAACGCGCCGGTGTGGTGCCTGACACCCTGGTGGGCATTTGCCTGGAGCGCTCGCTGCACGTTCCGGTCGCGATTCTCGGCATCCTCAAGGCCGGCGCCGTGTGCGTGCCCATGGACCCGAGCTATCCGACCGAGCGCCTGCGCTTCATGGCCCAGGATGCCCGCGCCGACCTGATCGTCACCCTCACCAGCCTGCTCCCCCGCGTCGAAGGCTGCTGCGAAACCCTGGTCTGCATGGACCGCTGCGACGACGCCTGGAACGAGTCACCGGTCAACCCGAGCCAGCCGCAGCACCTGCTGAGCCTGTGCTACGTGATCTACACCTCGGGCTCCACCGGCCAGCCCAAGGGCGCCGCGCTGACCCACGAGATGCTGACCAACCTGGTGCAATGGCAACTCACCGAATCGCAACTGGGCCAGGGCGACAACACGCTGCAATTCTCGCCCCTGAGCTTCGACGTCAGCTTCGACGAGTTCTTTTCCACCTGGGCCAGCGGCGGCACGCTGGTGATAGTCAGTGAAGAAACCCGCAAGGATCCGGTGCTGCTGCTCGAACTCATAGAACGGCAACGCATCGCTCGCCTGTTCATCCCGTTCGTGGCCTTGCAAGGGATCGCCGACGCCGCCGCCGACCTCGATCAGCTGGCCTGCCTCAGGGAAATTGTCTGCGGCGGCGAGCAATTGCAGGTCACCCAGGAAGTCGTCGAGCTGTTCCAGAAACTGCCCGCTGCGTTGCTGCACAACCAGTACGGCCCCACCGAGTCGCATTTCGTCACCGGCTATCGCCTCACCGGCGACCCGACGCAGTGGCCGGCGTTGCCGCCGATCGGCAAACCGCTGTTCAACTCACAGATGTATGTGCTCGACGCCGACCTGGAGCCGGTGCCCGTGGGTGTGCGCGGTGACCTCTACATCGCCGGCATCCACCTGGCGCGCTGCTACTGGGAGCGCACGGACATCACCGCCGAACGCTTCATCCCCAACCCCCACAGCCCGGTGCCGGGCGCGCGGATGTACAAGACCGGCGACGTCGCACGCTATCTGCCGGACGGCAACATCGAGTACCTGGGACGCTCCGACCACCAGGTCAAGATCCGCGGTTTCCGCATCGAGCTGGCCGAAGTGGAACAGGCCCTGATGACCCTTGAGGGCGTGGCCGCCGCAGCGGCGACGGTCAGGGAGGATCGTCCGGGCCTGAAGAAACTGGTGGGCTATCTGGTCGCCAAGGGTGGCGATACGCTGGACATCGGCGCGATCCGAGAGCAGCTCAAGCAACGCCTGCCGGACTACATGGTGCCCAGCGCCTTCGTCTGCCTCGACACGTTGCCGCTGACCCCCAGCGGCAAAGTCGACAAGCGCTCCTTGCCGCGCCCTCAGAACGATGCGCTGGAAGACGACCTCGTCGCCCCGCGCAACGACGGCGAGCGCCAACTGGCGCAGATATGGGCCGATGTCCTCAACCTGCCGCGGGTCGGTGTCACCGATGACTTCTTCGCCCTCGGCGGACACTCGCTGCTGGCGACCCAAGTGGTGTCGCGCATCCGCCGGCAACTGCAAGTGGACCTGGCCCTGCGCACGCTGTTCGAGGCCCCGACCATCGAACAACTGCTGCCGCGGCTGGGCAAAAGCCCGGCGGCCAGCGGCCAGCCGATTCGCGCGGCCAACGCCGGCCCCGGCGCGAGGAGTGCGTCTTTCGCGCAAGAACGCCTGTTCTTCCTGAACCGGCTCGAGCGCTCCAGCGCCGCCTACAACATCGCACTGGCCCTGGAGCTCAACGGAGCGCTGGACCGGACGTTGCTGCAAAGCTGCCTGACCGAGCTGACCGCGCGTCACGAACCGCTGCGCACCACCTTCGCCCTGGACAGCGACGGACAGGTGCTGGCGAAGGTTCATCCGGCTGCCCCCGCCGCGCTGACCTGCCTCGATCTGCGCGGCCATGGGCAACCGCTCGAGCAGGCCCGCCATCTGGCCGAGGCCGAGGCCGGGCAACTGTTCTCCCTCGAACAGGGCCCGTTGCTGCGCACCACCCTGCTGGAGCTCGGCGAGCAACGGCATGTCTTGCTGTTCACCCTGCACCACATCATCAGCGACGGCTGGTCCATCGCCGTACTCAGCCGCGAGGTCATGGCGCTCTATCAGGCCCTCGCCCAAGGACAGCCCGCGTCCTTGCCGCCGCTGGAGATCCAGTACGCCGACTACGCCGCCTGGCAGCGCCAGTGGCAGGCGCCCCGCGTGTTCGCGGCGCAGGCGGACTATTGGCGCGCACAGCTGGCCCACGCCCACGCCAGTCTTGACCTGCCGACCGACCGGCCGCGTCCGGCGCTCCAGACCTACCGCGGACAGGCGCTCAGCCTGTCGCTGGGCCGTCAGCTGTCCGGGCAGATCGACGCCTTGGGCCAGCGGCACGGCGCCACGCCGTTCATGACCCTGCTGGCCCTGTTCAACCTGCTGCTTGCCCGCTACAGCGGCCAGCACGACATCGTCGTCGGCACCCCGATCGCCAACCGCACCCGGGCCGAGGTCGAGCCGCTGATCGGCCTGTTCGTCAACACCCTGGCCCTGCGCACCCGGTTGGAAGGCAACCCGAGTTTCAGCGCGTTGCTCGAACAGGTCCGCCAGACCACCCTCGGCGCCTACGCCAACCAGGATCTGCCGTTCGAGAAGGTCGTCGAGGCCCTGGAGCTGCCTCGGGACATGAGCCGCCCGCCGTTGTTCCAGGTGCTGTTCGTGCTGCAGAACACCGTCCCGCAGGCCCTGCAACTGCCCGGCGTGGAAGTCGCACCGTTCGACATCGGGACGACGACCGCCAAGTTCGACCTGAGCCTGGAACTGACGCCATCGGATCAGGGCTACCAGATGCGCTGGGAATACAACCGCGACCTCTTCGACGCCGCGACCGTGGAACGCATGGCCAGCCATTTGATCAACCTGGCCGGCGCTGCGGTGGACAATCCGGGACAGGCGATCGCCGATTTCCCGTTGCTGTCTGCGGCGCAAAGGCACGAGATGCTCGAGCAGTGGAACGCCACCGAAGTGCGTTACGAGCCCGTGGCCGCGCTGCATCAGTTGTTCGAGCGCCAGGTCGAGCGTACGCCCGATGCCATAGCGCTCACCTTCGAAACCCAGTCGCTCAGCTACCGGCAGCTCAACGAGCGGGCCAACCAGCTGGCCCGCTACCTGATCGACCAGGGCGTGAAAAACGATGACCTGGTCGCGGTGCATGCCCACAGAAGCCTGGAAATGACCATCGGCTTGCTGGGTATCCTGAAGGCCGGCGCTGCCTACGTGCCGATCGACCCGGACTACCCCGACGAGCGGCTCGCCTACATGCTGGCCGATGCGGCGCCGGTGATGGTCCTGACCCAGCAGGCCTTGCAGGCGCGCGCGCCGCTGCGTGCCTACCGGCATGTGTGCCTGGACGCAGACGCCGCGCACCTGGCCGACCTGTCGCGCAGCAATCCGCAACGAACGGTCGATCCGCTGGGCCTGGCCTACTGCATCTATACCTCCGGCTCCACCGGCAAGCCTAAAGGCTCGCTGAACACCCATCAGGCGATCATCAACCGCATTCAGTGGATGCAGGCCCAGTACCCGCTGGACGCTGCGGACAGGGTTCTGCAAAAGACGCCGTTCTCGTTCGATGTCTCGGTCTGGGAATTCTTCTGGCCGCTGAGCGTCGGTGCCCGACTGCTGGTGGCCCGCCCCGATGGGCACAAGGATCCGCGCTACCTCGAAGCGTTCATCGAACGGCATGGGGTGACCACGGCGCACTTCGTGCCTTCGATGCTCAGTGCCTACATCGCGTATACCCAGGCCGGCCATTGCCGCTCGCTGCGAAGGGTCTTCAGCAGTGGCGAGGCCTTGTCCACGGCGGTGCAGAATGACTTCTTCGCGCGCTTTGCGGCGACCGCGCTGCACAACCTGTACGGGCCGACCGAGGCAGCGATCGACGTCACCTATTGGCCATGCAGCCCCGACGAAAGCCGCCATGCCGTGCCGATCGGCCGGCCTGTGGCCAATACCCGCACCTACCTGCTCGATGCCCGTCTGCAACCGGTGCCCGTCGGCGTGACCGGCGACCTGTACATCGCCGGCGTGCAGCTCTCGCGCGGCTACCTCAACCGGCCGGAACTGACCGCTGAACGATTCATTCCCGACCCTTACGGCGCACCGGGCAGCCGCATGTACCTGACCGGCGACAAGGCCCGTTACCTCGCCAGCGGCAATATCGAATACCTCGGTCGCAACGACCAGCAGATCAAACTGCGCGGCATGCGGATCGAGCTGGGCGAAATCGAAATGCAGCTGTGCGCGCACCCGCTCGTCAGCCAGGCCGTGGTCGGCGTGCAAACCCACGCTGGCGACGCCTGCGGCCTCACCGCTTACCTGGTGTGCGTCGCCGGCGCGCAACCGAGCGCCGCCGAACTGCGGGACTTCCTGTCGCGCACCCTGCCTGGCCACATGGCGGACATGAGCTTCAGCTTTCTTGAGCGACTGCCGCTGCTGCACAACGGCAAGGTCAACCGGCAAGCGCTGTCCGCCCTGGCGGACACGCCCCGGCAGAGCGATCTAGCGACGCAGGCGCCGACCACGGCACTTGAAAAGAGCGTGGCGCACATCTGGAAATCGACCCTCAAGCTCGACGCGATCGGGCTGAACGACAACTTCTTCGAAAAAGGCGGCCATTCGCTGCTGGCCATGAAGATGGTCGATCAGGTCAACCGGGAACTCGGCCTCGCCGCCGAGGTGCGCCAGGTATTCGAGTCGGCGGACCTGGGGGCCTTTGTCCGCAAGATCAGCCAGGGCGATGCCGAACGCAGCTCGACACGCATGCAGCTCAGGGAGGGCGGGAGCAAGCACCTGTTTCTGGTGCATGCCGTGGGCGGAACCGTGTCGCCCTACGTCCGGCTGGCGCACCTGTTGCCCGACGACTTCAACGTGCATGCGTTCCAGTCCGCCGGGCTCGAAGAAGGCACCTCGCCCGGCGACAGCATCGAAGCGCTGGCCGCGGCCTACATCGAACAGATGCGCCGGGTGCAGCCGACCGGGCCGTACTACCTAGGCGGTTGGTCGATGGGCGGTGTGATCGCCTTCGAAATGGCTCGCCAGCTCGAAACGCACGACCAGCCCGTGCGCCGGCTGCTGCTGATCGACGCGACCGCCCCTGGCCTGGCGTCGCCGACCCTGGCGTGGCCGCTGGGCGCCTACCTGGTGGATCTGGCCCGTTCGCTGTCGGTGGATCTGCCGTTCTCGGCCGAGCGCCTGAGCCAGCTCATGACGCAACCGGACCGGGACGCGGCGACCGTCGCGGCGGCCCGCCGCACCGGCCTGATCCCGGACAGCCTGGACGACGCCCAGCTGGAGCGTCGCCTGGCGGTCTTTGCGGCCAACCAACAGGCACTGAGCGCATATGCCCCTCGGAACGGGGTCAACAGCCCCGTGAGCCTTCTGCACACCCAGGACAACACGGCCAGCGAGGCGTGTTGGCGCCGATGGTGCGGACAGTCGTTCGCCAGTCAGGCACTGCAGGCCGACCACTACAGCATTCTCGAGGCCGCCACCCCCTGCATCTACAAGCTGCTCGGATAAAAAAATGATCAAGATCGGTTCGATAAGGAGTGTCCATGACCAACTTCAACAATGATGCCTATCTCCAGGCAAAAGCAGCCGAGCCACAGCAGCCTTGCGACCTGCGTGCAAACCCGGCCTATTCGGGCGCCCTGTTCATGGAGGCGCCTCACAGCGAGCTCTGGAGCCGCAACTTCGGCGCCCCCGTCACCGGCCTCTGCCTCACGGCGGATGCCGCGTTGCTTGCCGTCGCCTGCCGCAACCGCACCCTTACGGTGCTGACCCGCGATTGCCGACCGTGCTGGTCGCAGCATTTCGCGGATGAACTCACGTGCGTGGCGATCAGCACCACGCCTTGCGTGGCAGCGGGTACGCAACGGGCGTCAGACGGCAGCGGTACGGTCAGCCTCTTCGATGCCGACGGCCAAGCGCTGTTCAGCGTCCCCCTGGCGTCGGCGCCCTACGACATCAGTCTCTCGGCCGACAGCGAACGACTGGTCGTCCTCTGCCAGGACCAGACACAGCACATCGCCAACCGCAGCGGCAGCGGCTACGAGCTCCGGCAGGTCGAGGCCCGCCACCTTGAGCCGGCCGCCTCATCGGCGGCTTCGAGCCACAGCGCCAGCCTGCTGAAGATCCGAGAGCGCCTGCTCAGCGTGCTGAACCAGGACGCCGGGATCGTGGCGCTGCACGAGCTGCCGCGCACAGCGGTCAAATGCGCGGTGTCCCACACAGGCTTTGCGGGCATCGTCGCCCTGGAAGACGGCTCGGCCCTGCTGCTTGAAGGCGACAGCCTGCGGCAATGCGAAACCACCGCCGTGGTGGCCGCGCCGGGCATCTCCAGCGTCGCGGTCTCTGGGGGCGGCACGGCCGTCATCGGTTCGCCCGACGGCACCCTTCGCCTGCTCAATCGCCAAGGCAAACCGCTCTGGGCCTGCCGGGCCGGCGGTGAGGTCTGGGCCGCCGGCATTTCGCAAGACGGCTCGATCGTCGTTTCAGGCTGCACCGACGGCACAGTCAAGCTGCTGGTCAACCATGCCCACGACAGCTACAACCAGCACATCGACCTGCTGCAGATGAACGCAGAACAGCTGGCCGACGAGGCCGAACACCGCGACGCGGCCGAAGCGCTGCTCGCCCAGCTCGGGCAGACGGGGCTGATCGAATATGCCGTGGACTGGTTGAACGGCGGATCGCTGCGACTGAGCCAGGCCGACCGGGAGGCGCTGGCGATCAAACTGCTGGCCGAGGATGTCCGCCTGTTCCCCAGCCACTGCACCAGCCATTTCCTGTTGGCGCAGGCCTACCAGAAGCGTCAGGAGTGGCATCTGGCGGCGCGGCACTTCACCTGGGCGGGCCAGGATGACCGGATGAAGCTCAAGAGCTTCACCCTGGCCGGCGAGAGCTTCCTCATGGCCGGCCATCATTTCGCCGCGAAATCGGCCTTCCGCCGCGCCCGCGAACTGACCGTCAGCGAAGAAGCCAAGAAAACCCTCTACACCCTGGGGCGCATCCATCAGGAGCAGGGATCCTTCGCCGAGGCCCAGAAATACTACGAAGTGGTGTTTACCCTCAGCCCCGACTACCTCGACGTCGACGCCCGGCTGCAGCACCTCCGCCGCCAGGGCACGCAACCTGAAGGACTGCGCCCAAGCGACGACAAGGACTGGTACGCCAGCCTGATCCTGGAACTGCTCGACCCCGCCGCGCAACGCGGCTTTACCCCAGGCACCGCACGGGCCACCCAACTGGCGGGCGTTGCCGAACAGCGCGGGCGGCTACTCACGGTGATCGCCGAATTCGCGCTAGACAAGGCCGACAAGGCCGCCGATGCCGCACTGGACTATGACGTGGCGGCCTACATGCGCTACGACTGCTCCGTGCCTGAGGACGAAGCCAAGAAATCCCTCGAGCTGGTCAACATGCTCGACTGCCTCAAGCATTACGGCCCGTTCCGCAGGAGCCTGGACATCGGTGCCGCGACCGGCCGCTACCCGACCCTGCTGGCCCGACAAGGCATCCAGGCCTTTGGCGTCGACCTGGAACCCAGGGCGGTCGAGTATGCCCGGCAGAAGACCGGCGGCGCGCTCAATCCGGACTTCCACCAGGGCGACGCCAGGGCGCTGCCGTTCGAAAGCACTCAGTTCGACCTCATTACCTGCATGATGGGCACGGCGGCGCACTTCCCAAGGCAAGACTTCTCCAGGGTCATGTCGGAAATCCATCGCTGCCTGGTGCCGGGCGGGTTCTGCGTGATCTCGACCTGGGACATCGAGTGTCCGCACCTGACCTACCTTTCGATCTACTCCCACGAGCAGAAGGAACTGATGCGACAGAACGCCATCAGCCGTGGCGAGGCCAGTGAGATCGCCCGGGCTCAGGGCTTCGCGGTCGAGGAAATCCGTCCGCTGGGCCTGCTCCCCGAATCGCTGGGTTACGAGCTCGACCTGCAGCAGGACGGGCCCGCCAGGATCCGCAACCTGCTGGACATGGATCTTGCGCTGAAGGCCAAATTCCCGAGCCTGCACGGCCAGATGTACATGTTGATCATCCGCAAGACCTAAGCCGCCCGGCCAATCGGAAAAACGCTAGCCTTCAACATTTTCAGGACGTTCAACCATGACCACCGAAGAACAAGACACCGGCCTCTATCTCGTCGTGATCAACGACGAAGAGCAGTACTCCCTCTGGGCGGCCGAGAGCCCCCTGCCCGGCGGCTGGCACGCGACAGGGCAACAGGGCAACCGCTCGCAGTGCCTGGCCTACATCAAGGAAACCTGGACCGACATGCGCCCGCTCAGCCTGCGCCAGCGCCTGCAACCCTAGTGCCGGACAAGGCTCGGGCTCACCCGGGCGGCGCCTTACGCGTCGTCCGGGCGGGCCCGAGCCACCGGCAGGCGCTGCTTCTCTCTCTAAAGGAATAGCCTGATGTCTGTACGCAGTCGCTTCTCCAACAAGGCACCGGTCTCGCACGAGCGTGCCTCTCTCCTGCTATTGCTCATTGCCTTCGTCGATGCTTCCGGGCGCGGCCTCTTCCTCGCAGGCGCCACGTTCTTCTATACCCAGGTGGTCGGCCTGAGCAGCGTCCAGGTGGGCATCGGCCTGGGCCTGGCGGGGCTTTGCGGGCTCGTCTGCACGGTGCCCATCGGCCGGATCGCCGACCGCCTCGGCGCTGCCCGGGTGCTGGCGGTGCTGCAGGTCTGGCGGATGCTGGGCTTCCTGATCTACCCGTTCGTCAACGATTTCTACGCGTTCCTGCTCATCGCCTGCTTCATCGGCTGCGTGGAACAGGCGGTATGGCCGATCATCCAGACCCTGGTGGGAGCGGCGGTCAAGTCCGATGCCTACGTCAAGACCATGTCCAAGGTGGCCATCGTCAGGAACGTCGCCTACATGATCGCCGCAGGCGTGTTCGCCATCGTCGTCGGCGTCGCCAGCAGCCCCAACGCCGTGATCGGCCTGCTGATCGCCAATGCCCTGGCGTTCCTCATCTCGGCCGTGCTCCTCGTAGTGGCCAAATTGCCTCAGGCTGCTGCCCGGGAACAGGTCGAGAGCGCGCCGGCGGCCGTCGCTGCGCATCCGCTGAAGAACCTCAACTTCCTCTCGCTGTCGCTGTGCAACGGCATCCTTTCTCTGCACCAAGCTGTGATGACCATCGCCGTGCCTCTGTGGCTGCTGACCAAGACCCAGGCGCCCAAGGCCCTGATCGGCCTCATCCTGGTGGTCAACGGCATCATGGCCATCACCCTGCAACTGATGTTCAGCAAACGCGGCAACGAAGTGGTGCATGCCGCGCGCAAGCACCTTTACGCCGGGATTACCTTGGCGCTCTCCTGCGCCATGGTCGCCATGACCACGGCCGATCAGTCGCCCTACCTCGCGGCGGGCATCCTGCTGTTGGGTTGTGTGGTGATGACCTTCGGCGAACTGTGGCAATGCGCGGGCGCCTGGGGGATCTCCTATTACCTGGCGCCGGCCGAGAACCGGGCCTACTACCTGAGCGTGTATGCCTTGGGGGCGAACCTGATGACCGTGGTCTTCCCCGCGATCTTGCCGATCGCCGTGGTGGAGCGCGGGGCCGCCGGATGGATCGGCCTGGGGATAGTGTTTGCGCTGGCCGGCATCGCCACTCCCCTCCTGGCCCGCGCCGCCAGCCGCCAGCGCGCAGGATCGCGGAGCGATGACCTGCGGACCCAAGGCGCGGAGGCCTGACACACGACGCTGACCAACCGGCCATTAAAGGACGCCCTATCCAAACAGCTCATTAGTTGACCTGTTGTT
Organism: Pseudomonas sp. s4; assembly: GCF_046764235.1. NCBI lineage: Bacteria > Pseudomonadati > Pseudomonadota > Gammaproteobacteria > Pseudomonadales > Pseudomonadaceae > Pseudomonas > Pseudomonas sp. s4. Next base: position 3,910,247 of record NZ_CP177209.1, read on the forward strand.
CTGGCGCAATATGTAACCATCCCGTGACATTCAATATAAGCCACGGGATGATTGCCTGTACCCATTGAAAAAATATTGCGCGCCCTATCCGTTGCTGGCACCATGGCAAAGTTTTAAGGACTGCACTTGCTTATGGTGCACCAGAAAGGACTCTAATTTGAAAAAGAACTCTACGGTGCTCGATGCGATCGATCTGAAGATCCTGAACATCATGCAGGCCGACTGCCTGACGACCACTTCAAAAATCGCGGAAGTTCTATCCATGAGTGAAACGCCTTGCTGGCGCAGACTCAAACGCCTTGAGGAAGAAGGCTTTATCCAGGGCTACCAGGCGATCCTGAACAAAGAAGCCCTGGGCTTCGAAGTCACCGCCTTCGTTCATCTCTCCGTCGACTCACATACGGAAGACGTCACCCGAAAGCTGGAGCAGAAGATTACTTCGTGCCAGGAAGTCGTCGCTCTTTACAATGTGACAGGGGACTATGACTTCTTGATAAAGATCGTCTGTAAAAGCATCTCCCTATACACAGAGTTCATTGAAAAGACACTTCGCAAGATTCCTTGCATTACTCAAATCAAGACATCCATCACACTTCGGGAAGTTTACGATTCCCGGCTGCTGCCTTTATCAGCACGCGCGTGACTTGCGCCTTGAGCGAACCCCGTGACGATTGACTACAGTGCATTTTCCGATGCCGCGAACGATGGTCGCGGTCTGACTTCAGCAGTGATCTATCAACAGGATGTTCAAAGGAGCAGGATTTCATGGCAGCACTGGATAACGTTTTTCATGGCCTCCACCAGCAAGGCTTGCTGATCCTGGCCAACGTGGCTGATGCTGGCGGCGCGCGCCTCGTCGAGCGTCTGGGCAGTAAGGCAGTAGCCACCAGCAGCGCGGCGATGGCCTGGTCCCACGGCTACCAGGACGGTAACAAGCTTCCGCTGCCGCTGCTAAGCTCCACCATCGGTTCGATGACGCGGGTACTCGGTGTACCACTGACGGTGGATATCGAGGGGGGCTATTCAGACGATCCCGAACAGGTCGCCAAAGTCGTCGAGGCCGTCATCACCGCGGGCGCGGTTGGAGTCAATATCGAAGACGGCGTGGCCTCCCCCGAGCTGCTCGTGCACAAGATCGACGCCGCCAGGAGGGTGGCCAATCAGCACGGGGTCAACCTGTTCGTGAATGTGCGCTGCGACGTCTACCTGAAAAACCTGGTGCCCGCTGAGCAACGCCTGGAAGAGCTTCTCAAGCGCGGCGCACAGTATGCCAGCGCGGGCGCGGACGGATTGTTCGCCGCAGGCGTCGTTGAACCTCGTGAGATCGCCGCCGTGTGCCGGGAGTCAAGTTTGCCGGTCAACCTGCTTTGGCGCACAGGCCTAGCTGCCCCCGACGAGCTGCAACGCCTTGGTGTCAGGCGTCTGAGTGCCGGCTCGAGCATCGCAGAGTTCTTGTATGGTGCCATGGACGGATTGGCCCGCAGCTTTCTGGACAGTGGGCAACTCGACACCCATACCTTAAAGGCCCATACCTACGGCGAGTTGAACGCACTGATGGCCCCTCAGATCGACTGATCTTACTTGTACGCAAGGGTCGATAACGCTCATCTGCGACAGGAAGCTATCGACCCAGGCGGTGTAAAAACGCAGGTAAACGCCTGCCGCGGGCGTCCTCGTTGAAAGACTACGAAGCGCTGCTGCCGTGGAAATGCACACCTCAAATACATAGCTGAGTGCTCTGCCCCATCGTTGGTTAGGTGGGGTTCATGGAGCGCTTACGGTCTTTCATTGGCCGCCAACGCTATCGGAAGTCCCAAGACTCAAAAATCGCTCGCGACGAACTCAGCCTCGGGGCCCAACATCGTCACCGGTTAACATTGTTGATAGTCACGCGCAGAGGGTAATAGCGTGTTGACACACTTCCTCTGCGCGAGCGCGCACATGCCTGCAGCCCGTACTCGCAAATCGCCATCGAGCGACCCTTCGGTGACGATAATGCGCACCGGCAAGGCTTCCGTGCGCGCGAGATCTACCAGCCGACATATCCAGGTAGTAGGAACGACTGGAGCGATCCGGCCCTGAGCTCTCGCGCCGTGCGTGAGTATCTTGAGGCACTCGATGAAGAAGCTTTGGCCGAAATGCTACCGAAACGCCTATCGCTGACAGATCCTCAAGCACGCTAGACCGCTGCTCCAGGCGGCCCAGCTTTTTACGCTTACTCTACGAATTATCTGATCGATATCGGCGAGTAACCACAGTTTGGCTAAGTGCTTGCGCCAAATCCCGCCCTCGACCCTGGCTCCGCCTTGGCTGGACTTGGAAATGATGTTGTTCGGATGCTTTGCCACTCTTTTCTCTTGATGCATACCCAAGGCAGCATCAGAGCATACATCACCACCATCTGAGGCAAGAAAAATGATCAGTAGGCTTCGCATTTATAGGGCATTTGCAAATACGCCCGCCTTACAACGATCCTCGTTTGCTCCGTGTTGAGCACGCCCGTTGGTTCAGCGGGCCCACTCTCCGAACGGCGCATCGCCGTCGATGTAACGCGCGGCCGACTGCACATCCCGCCATCCAACATAGTCCATCAAGGCTTTACTGCTCCATTGATTTTCGCTTGCCCAGGTAGCGAAGCCACGGCGTAGCGAGTGTGCCGAATACCCTTCAGGGTCGACGCCGCTGCGCAAAAAAACCTGACGCAACAACCGCGAGAGACTGTTGGCGTTGAGAGCATGCACCCCGACATGCCCCCAGCGATCGATGGCGCGAAACAGCGCGCCCTCGCTGAGCCCACTTTCATTCAACCACACCTCGTAAGCAGCGACCGGGCACAGGCGCTTGAGGGCTGGAACCTTGACCACCCGACCGCGGTTGCTGCGATCGGCTTTGCTACTCGGCAAAAACAGCTCCAGGCCTTGCGCTGGGCGCAACTGGATATGCTCGATGCGCAGCCGGCTCAACTCATCGCTGCGAAACGCCCGCCAGAAGCCGAGCAAGATCAGCGCCTGGTCGCGCGCAGCGCGCAGTCTCACTGCCGGCGTCGACTCGGCCAATTCTTCACCGAGTCGAATGATGCAGCTTTCCAGCTCGTTCAAGGCCAAGGCCTCGGCTTGCTTTACCGGCTGCGGGTGCAACGCGCGAATGCCACGCAGCGTATCGCGCACCCGCGGCGATTTGGTGGGATCGGCAAAACCGAGTTGCTGATGCCAGCGCGCTAAGGCGGCCAGGTGCACCCGCAACGTGCTGCTGGTGAGTTGATCGCCGTAGTGTGTGAGGTAGCGCACCACGCTTTCACTGGACGCGGGCAGCAACCCGCCCCACTCCGCTTCGAAGTGTGCAATGGCCTGGGCATAGCGCTGCTCGGTACTGGCTCGACGCGCGGCCCGGAGATAGCGATCGGGCAAAGTGTCCACGCTCTCCTCCCGCTGTACCCCGTTCACTGCAAAAAACGCTGAAAACCGCGATCACGTTCGAGAAACTTGGCTTCTCAAACGTCAGTCTGTCCGATTATTGGTATCGGATCAGGCGCTTGTACACGTGTACTTCCATACTGACTGAACAGTACGAAAAAGTGGGAGCAGAACCATGGCCCGCGCTGGTATCAACAAAGCCCTCGTGCAGCGCGCACGGGATGCCCTCCTCGCCCGTGGTTTGTCACCCAGCATTGAGGCCGTGCGAGCAGAGCTCGGTCACACGGGTTCAAAGACCACCATCCTTCGCTACCTGCGTGAGCTGGACGTGGCTGAACCCCATCCACCACAGGTGAATCTGTCGGAAGAATTACAGGCACTGCTGCAGAGTCTAGCTGAGCGTTTGGCCAACGAAGCGCAGGCCACGGTCGCCGCCGATCGCGCCCGCCTGGAACGGCAACAAGCGGCCTATCAGCAGCAGCGCGCGGTGGAGGCGGCGCGGTTCGAGCAATTGCAGGTGGCACATACCGCAGAGATGGAGGCCCACCGGCAGTTGCGTCTACGTGAAGTGCAGCTGACGGGCCAACTGCAACTGGCCGAAGGCGAGCGACGGCGTCTTGAAGAGGCTTGCCGGCAACAGCTGCAGCTGCTCGAAGAGCGTGCGACGACGATTCACTCGCTCGAGTCCAAACACCAGCAGGCGCGTGAATCGCTGGAGCACTTTCGCCAGCAGCATCAGTTACAACGCCAGGAAGAACTGCAACGGCATGATCAGCAGTTGAGTCAGTTACAAGCCGAGGTGCGGGGATTGCGTGAACAGCTCGCCGTCCGCCAGGAAGAGCTGACACAGCTCTACCGGGATTTGGAACGCGCTACCAGCACGCAGGGCTACCAGCAGCAACAGCTCCGTCAGCTCGAGCGTGAGCTGAACGCCGCGCAGCAGCACTTGGCGGCCGAGAAGCGGCTCATGAACCAGGCGCATCAGCAGGAAGAAATAATGGCGGGCGAGATCACCTTGCTACGCGAGAAGTCCAGGTCTTACCTCTTGGCCCACCGACATGACCAGCGCCTCCTACGGGCGCAGGTGCAACAACTGGCACGCCTGCAAGGCTTGGTCGAGCCGGGATCATCCGACAGCCCAACTCAATGAGGAATCGAGCTTTGGCGCGGAGTCGTCCACACCTCACGCAAGCGTCGGTGTGTGCGTCAGCGCACGCTGGGGCAGGGAAGTTAAGAAAAAATGCAGCAAAACTCCAAAACTGAAGATTTTCAGGGGCCGCTTAAGAAAAATCTGACGCCCGAGTCTTTCTGAACAGAAAATTCCCGGATAGCCTCATACCACTCAAGCACTAGTTTAGCCATCTACAGCGACCTGGCGGTCCCTACTCACGACGCAGAGGCCTGCCCGCACAGGCCGGATTGTGGGCTTACGGATCACATCGTTAAATTGGGTAGTAGGCGGCCACTGATCAACAGACGGATATCCATGTCTATGCGCCCTACCCTTTCCCGTGAAACGGCCATGTTGGAGAGGCGCAAAGTACGCCTCCTAAGAAGCGGTGATTTCTTGACCGCCGAAGCGTTCGCAGTGCTGGCTCAGCTGGGCACAGAGCAATCCAGAGCTGAACTCGAGAAGTGGAAACGCGCGGGCAACATCTTCTCGCTAGTTCATGAGGACAAGGAATACTTTCCCCTCTATGCCTTTGATCCCGCTTCGAGTTTCCGCCCATTTTCGTCGTTGGCAGCTATCATCACGACGCTCTGTTCCAGCAAGCCTGACAGGGCTGTGGCGCTCTGGTTCGGCTCATCCAATAGCTACCTGGGGGGCCAGATGCCGAAGGATGTGATGGTGAGCGACCCGGCGCGGGTACTGGATGCAGCCCGAAGCGAGGGGTACGGGGCGCTACAGGGTTGATCGGCGCCCAACGGTTTGACTAGCCCAATTCGTAGGCACACCAGACCAAAAAACGCATAACAGCGTAAGCGAAGCAGCTGACACAACAAGCTCAGCACTGGACCCGGCAGAGCGCTTTTTCGCAGGTAGACTTAACCTGCCAGACGTCCTACTGGCTCCCAACTCCGGTCTTTGGAGGCAGCAATGTCGAGAAAGCGACTTTGGCTGCTGCGCTTGGCCAGTGCTTGGCGGGCTTCTACTTGCAAACGGGCGGTCATCAGAGGCTTGGATTCGTGTTTGATCTGCTTCATGGGCACCCCGCGTGTCATGACATTTAGGTGGATAGTATTACGCTCAGCGACCCTGCCCAAGCGCTTCGTCGCCTCGTACTCGAATGGGGCAGCATCGGGGCAGGCAGCAACTGCTACCTAGAGTATACGTGGCGATCAATAGACACCGTAATCGAGCCGTACCAGGAAATCCGCAACCTCCATGTACCCCTGATCAGTTTCCAAGAGCATGCATGGCAGACGTCGGTTAAGTCCGATCGCCTGCTTGGTGAGCCATGCTTCAGCCAGTTCAGGATTGCCCAACACTTGCTCAGCTGTCATCGAAATTTGTTCGCGACGTCTCATGAAGCAGCGGTGTTTTAGGCTCCAACACCTGTCAGGAAATGGCGAGCTGAGTACGAGGATCCTAAATACAGTCATGCTGCATAACGCCCGAGTGGTAAACCCGAACTGCGTCGGGGAGGTCTGATTTGCGATGGTGATGTCTCACAGGGGCTGCCGGTCCTTTACCCTGTAACGGTATTCATGGGGAGAGAATCGTCCCGAGCCAAATAGCAACTCAGCGGTGAACGACTCCACGAACGCAATAGCCTCGCTTTGCACGTAGCGTTCGTAACGGGCGCGATAGGCCAGAGGCACGGTAGCGCGATTGCCTAAGCAAAGGCTGACTAGCTCCGATAATAGATAGCCACGGACGTCGTATCGCACATCCGCCGCTTTGAGCACAGTTGCATAACAAAAGTAGTAAACAAGCGTTGCAACACCGGAGCTCTGGGGCAAATTTTGATCGCTAATCTCTAAATTCCTACAACGCCATTAAACCGCTAACGCAGTGACGACACAACGTCCTAATCTGGGATGCCAGCGGCCAAGGCTTCAAGGTAACGTCTCAAGGTATCCACGGCCTGCTGGGCTAGCGGTTGGCTCACGACATACATTTTCACAAAGTCTCGCTTAACGCTGTTACTCCATGATTGGCCTTTGGATGGCGAGCAAGGGTGACTACTGGTCACCTCTGCTCGCTGGGATCAGGAGATCATCTGCTTGCGCTTGCCATAAACGACAGTGCGCTTTGCTTCGCATTTGACAGTCCCCACATAGCCCCGCCGCTTCAAAGCCTCCGCAAGTCTGATGTCATCCTCGGAGGTGGAAAAGTGCGCACGGGCCTTGTTGATGAGCTGTGCGTGATCCTCGCCAAGAAGAGGAAGCACCGCAGCCACGTTCTGCCAGCTGCAGTTCATCTGCAGCATCTGGATCAGTAGCGCTGTCCGCAGTTGAGCGTTCAATGAAGCGTCAACACTACACTGGACGAGCACTGGCAAGTAGCTGGTTGGGAAGACAGCCTGGACATCGTTAGCTCGCGCGCACGTGTAAGCCAAATCGTCGATCGCCCCTTGTCTTGTGCTCAGCGCCTCTATGGTGATGCCCTGCCACATCATCATGGCGTCTGTCAGGGACACGGCACTCGAACGGCTCAGCAAAACCACCAGCACGATCGACAGCGTCGTCAAGTCCAGTGTGTCTCGAGCTGCCTTCCAGTGGTGAGCTATGTATCGAGCTTCGATCGCAGGGTCATACTTCGAAATCAACTCTCTGATTTCTAAGCTGTACCCTACGTATGGCGCGTTGTAGAACGCGACCCATCGTCCGATGGGCACGGTGCTTTTCACCAATGCGGAAGGCTCCAGGATAATCTTGGAGAATAACGCGTGGAGCGTAGCATTCGTGACGCGCTCATTTTCAATGAGGAAAGATTGTAATTCCTCCTCCTTCTCCTTGCCCCACAGATCTTGCGCCAACCCTGAAGCGTTTCGGGCGATAAAATCGATGAACGTCGGCACCGCCGTTTGTCCAAGGTCGTAACGCACCTCCTGACCAGACAACTTGGTGTCGTCAGCCGTCATGACAACGCTGTCAAAGAACGTCCAGACGTTGTCGCCCTTCGCACTGATTCGCTCAGACTCCAGGGCCGGCAACCACAGCGCTACCGGCAGGTTGTCTAAGTCATCCACAATGCAGTGAGTACGTTCAAAAAGCGCTAGCTGAAGATCATCCTCGCCTTTTATGAGCGCAAGCAAGCCTAACAGCGATTGCTCCGTTTCCTCCAGAGCGCCCTCTTGGCTCAGCAGTTCGTCCACATACTTCGTCGGTGCTTTAGCAACAATGTCACCGAAACCTGTAAGGCCTAGAGCATCGAGGCGGGCGTGAGACACAGTACCTACCTCGCTGCCTGGCTCCCGAGATCTGCAGAGCAACTTCAACATCGGTAATCCTGGGCTGATGCAGCCCCACTCGACCAGCTGTTTGAGCTCCTCGGCAGTGATGACATCATTTGCGTTAACGAACTGTGCAGGTTTGCTCCGCAGCCAAGCCCAGCCCATCTCATTAGTGGCGAGTCCAGATACCAATTTGCTGACGTCTCTCAGTTCGTTGATGATCCTGAGCAGTGTCCCCTTGCGGCCATGCAATTGCTCAACCTGCTCTGCAGCCAGGCTGTCAAGCACCATGACCACGAGGTCTTCGCGCGCGAAGGTTGCTTTCTCGTAGGAAAGGAGCTGGTTGATGAGGTTTGGATCGTTCTCGAACAGCGCGTTGATGAAAGCAGCTCTTGCCTCGACTGGCAGTAGGACAACCACTTCGGATAGTCGTCCCATGTGCTGGTGGCCGCTCTTGAGGATCACTGACAGCTTTTCTTTTCGGGCTTGGACTTCATCCTGACGAGACTGAGCCAGTTCAGCGACCAGGTAAACCAGCAAGCCCTTGCCTTTGTCGACGGAGTCCAAGTCTAGCTTACTCGCCACGCGCTCCGGATTTCGGATTGGTGTGCCGACCTCTAGTGTTTCGCCGCGGGCCAAGGCCATGGTGAGCATCTTGTCCGCCTGGGACAACGAGCCTTCGTAGAAATATCCCAGGTAGTCGGTGTAGTCGGTATCCAGGTAGCCCCGGTGAAGCAGAAAGATGATCAGCTCGTAGCCCGTGAGTTTCGGAGCAAACGACTCCCCGTAGCCCACGCTACATGCGAGGCGGAATGGCATGGTCTTGAGCCTTGCAATTTTCCTTTGAAGCTCGATGGTTTCGTCGTCGATGTCACCCAGCGGCATTTGTAGTGCTGTGACTCGCTCGTCATATTTCAGACCCTGCAGCACAGCTTTGGGATTGACTGCTTCCCCGGTCTGAGTGCCGTAATGCCTAACATTAACCTGAGGCGTAACCTGCCGCTGGTTGAGCGCCCGATTGAACACCTCTTCCTCGACAAATGCCAGCAGCGATACGGAGGTGCCGTCCTGAAAGGTCAGCGTGGTAGCCTGCTGAAGTCCGCCCTTGCGGAAAATCTCAAACCACACGCAGGCACGCAGACTGGCCAAATCCGTGGCGACTTCCGCCTCGCGCTTGGCTCGACTTTGCCTCAGATCTGCAATCTCCGCCTGAAGACGGTCAGTCTCGGTTACCACCCACGCCGAATAACCCTCAATCACCTGGTAAATCGTACCCTTGCGCTTCAGGAGGTCGGAGTAGGCCTCAGGGTGCAGGTTCCTTAGCGCAACCATCCCGAACAACTTATTGGGATCGAGCACTAGGCCGTCGGCGGCAAGAAGGTTCGCGTAGAGATCGAATTCGTTCACGATATTCTTGATCAGCCGCATCTCGTCGATGTGGTATCCCACCGTCTCGATCAGCTTGGGCGACAAGCCGGCACTCAGCAGCTGATCCCCTACCTTTCGCTGGCCCAGCAGCTCGACAAGCTTCTCCCGCGAGTTCTCCGAGTGTACGACCGGGATGATCGGGATAATCAGGTCAAAAAACTTCGTCTTGTCAGTGGCAGCGAACATCTCATCCCGCAACGCGTAGATGAAATGAATCGAACGAGTGACCTGCGGTGACTGGCTGATGATGAAGTTGATCTCGCGCAACCTGAAGAAAATCTCCTGGATGTCAAACCTGTCCAGGTCTTCAATCACCACCACTTCGATGTCACTGCGCTCGAAGCAGTAGATGATCTCATCGACATTCTTGTGCAGCACCGACCCGTGATGGGTAGCCTCAAGCTTGCCGCCTTTGAGCGTCAGACCGTCGATGCTGAACAGGGAAAACAGTTTCAGAGCTGAGTACAACAGCCACACGCAGCCAGCAGTTACGACAAGCAGCGCAGCAGGCTCGGGTATCCACATCACCCCCTTCAACGCCCATTCCTTGGCAACCTCAGAAAGTGTCTGCAGCTTCGGCGCGCCCAATCGCAGGGTGCAGATGCCAATAGCGGCAACACATATCGTTCGCCACCATACTCGCGCCGTTGAGGCATGAGTGATGCGTTTGAGCCTTGTCTTGGGCAACTGATCGGCTTTCACCGCATACAGTAACTGCTGAACGATCGTCTCCTCGATACGATTCAGCAAATCAGCGCTGGCCGCGCCCTCGATGGTCGCCGTTACCGTTGACGCTGTGCTAAATGCTCCATCCGCGGCATCAGGCGCCATGGAGCCGGTCGCAGCGGGTGTGTTCGCCTTGGTAAATGTGGCTAGCGATACAAAGGTGTGCTTGAAGCCGGGATGGTGTTCGAAAAATGTCTTTAGGACGCTACTTTTGCCTGCGCCATAACCACCGGTGACGGCGATGTTAAGCACCTCATCATTGTGAAGCGCCCTCAGAAGCTCGCGTTCGTATCGGGCAACCCGGTCTTTTTCGACCAACACGGGCGTCAACGGCTCGAAAAAGCGATCGTCTTTGCTTCCCCACGCTGCAAAGGATCGCTGTGTCGCCCGGTAACCGGCTACCAGTGCCCACCAATAGCGTCTTACCCCGTCCCCGAATTTCCCACTCATCTACCCGATCCTGATTCTTGGCCTGCCGCGCCAGATAAGCGCCCGCAAATTCTGTGCCGTGTACTGTACCGTGATCAGCGGGCCGAGATGACACTTCTAATAGCGGCTATTGCCATAGATGCGAGAATTTAGGAAATCGGAGCCAAAATGGTGATCGCATCATGGTTCAGCCAGTTCTCGACTCCCCCTGGAATGCCCCGCGCAAACACACATTAAATCCGCAAAAAAAATGTGTAGAAATTTCTCACAATACGTCTGTGGGATAGCGACGCAGGCCCCGCCCCCGTTGCATTAGAGCCGCTGGGAATCTGTGCAAAAAAATGTGCACATTTGCCCTGCAGTCATCGAGGGGGGGGTGTTGCTCGCGGCGACCGACGAGGCTTCGGCTGCGCACTGCAACATTTGACTCATAATGGCATCCTAAATGACCACACTACGGGCTTGAACCGCCAAGCGGCTAGCAGCTAGCTCTTCCGCTCCAGCCGGCCCTAGTCATCAGGGCTCTGAACAACACGACGGGAGCAAGCGGAATGGCCAACGCACTCTGGCATGACTCCCCACGCGCACACTCGCCGGACGCACACCTGAAAGTGAACGGTTAAGAGATCACTGACTTTGACAGTAGCCCGCGCTTCGCCATCAGCTCCCCGTGATTGACAAGCGCCTCTCCTGCCCGTTCATTAATTGCCGATGGACGCTTGCCAGTACCTCAACAACATCCCGTACTGCAGTCGCCTTCCATTCTCTTGCGATGCTGGCAGCTGCGACGCTCCTCTGGCTCGCAATGAAAACCGTTTGTCACGTTGGGGACTACTTTACTGCGTCGCTGACGCTGCTGCCTTCAAGCTCACACGAGCGCTTTTACCTCGACAAATCCATACTCTTAAGACAGGCGGAAAGCACAGGAGTAGCGGCCATGCCCCGCGCAGGAGTTAACAAAGCAGTCGTTCAAATCGCTCGCGAAGCGCTCCTCGCCCGCGGCGTGCATCCCAGTGTTGATGCTATTCGTGTCGAGTTGGGCAACACCGGCTCCAAGACAACCATCCAGCGTTACCTCAAAGAGCTTACTACGGCAGACCTACCGACGGCCGTCTCTGCGCTCAGCGACGAACTCGTTCACTACGTGGAGATCGTGGCCAAGCGCCTCCTCGAGGAAACTCGGCTGCTGAACGCTACCGAGCTCCCCCAAGCGGACGAGGCAGGGCGACAACTCACCCCGACCGAAGCTCAAAGTCAGGAGCTGATTGCCAACCTGCAAAAACAACTTGCTGATCAGCGCACTGCGCTGGAAAACGTTAACAGGCAGAAGATCAGCCTGGAGCACCAATGCACAGCCCTACAGCAAATGCTTAGTCAGAAGGAAATCACCAACCATGCCCTCAGTGAGCGCAACGGCCACCTAGAAGCGTTACTGGACCAGGAGCGCGATCAGCCGCATTTACCGGCCGTGCCCAATCACCAGCATGACGAGCAGCAGATTAAACAGCTGAAGGAGGAGCAACAGAGCCTCAAAGCGTCGCTCCTGCAAACCCAACGAGAACTGATTGGGCTTTATAGGGAGCAGAAACAATTGTTAGCCGAGAGCCATCTCAAGACCCAGCAAACACTACCCGATGGTCAACAGAACCACCAGAATGAAGGTGTTTGGGACCAACAGGCCTGATTTTGTTGTCAGCTGCTCCCCCGTCAATAGATTCCGCCCCAGTCACGCCCATAAGAAAGCCTAAAAGCATAAGACCCATTTACACGAAATTTTTTTAAGGTAAAATCCCGCACATCGAAACCAGAGCCCACAAAGAATGACTCAAAACCCAGCTCATACCATCCCCGACCTGATCATGGCCAACATTCCGCGCGACCTGCTTATGGGTATCGAGGACGCTCTTGAGGCGGGCGCTATGCGAGCCTTCTCAAAGACCAAGGATCTGGCAAAAGGGCATCGGAAGAGTGCGCTGGGCCAGATGCGCCACTTCCAGATGAACGAAACGTTCAACGAAGCATTGCTCGCCGCGAATGCCGAGATGGTTCCGTTGAGAGGCAACGGAGTGGTGGTGGGTAAGTCTGGTGTTCTCCAACTGAGCCGTCTCAATATTTCGGAGTCGGCCTGGAACAACAGCAACCGCAGCGTGACCCGCCGCAAGCTTGCTGAGGCTAACAAGGGAATGAAGCATCTGTTGCTCCCTTCTCTCTTTGACCCAGTGGAAGTAAACGCCGGTACCCTTTTTATCGTGGCGTGCTTCAGCGGCTCGCTACAGATCCATCCTGAGAAACCGACCCAGATCTACATCGCAGTGCCTGACGAAAAAATGGAAGGCTGGCTTTTCCGCGAGAAACTGGGGCTCTTTCTCTCTCGTTATGATGAGGCACCGAAACAAGTGGATTTGGCTCAACCCAGACTCAAGACGAAGCTGCTCAACACGGAACGGCAAACAGCATCATGAGCCGTGGAATCATCGACTTCAAACCCGAGCGCCTGTTACAGGCGCTCGCTGCGCGTGCACTGTCTCAAGTACAGCTCGCATCCATGGTCGGGGTTTCCCCTGCTACGGTCAGCAAATGGAAAAACGGCTTGCAGGCTCCTGAGGCGGAAGCGCTCGCGAACCTTTCTGCAGCTGTGGGTGTGAGCCCGGAGTGGTTCACGCGTCCGTTGCCTGAGAAGTGCTCGCTGCCACTGTTTCGCAGTAACGCGTCCGCTCATGCCTCTGCACGTACGATGCTGGAAGCCCGACTAGAATGGGCTCAGGACGTGGTGTTGTCCCTGGGTGAGTTTGTGGATTTTCCTGAAGTGAATCTGCCAACCCGATCGTTCACTGACCCCGAACAGATCAGTAGCAGTGACATTGAAGAAGCGGCTATTGAGTGTCGAGATCTTTGGGGCCTTGGCCGTCGTGCGATCCCAGATCTTGCTCTGGCCGTTGAAGGTGCCGGTGTGATCGTCGTGCGCGAAGAAACTGGTGTGGCCACAATCGAAGGCCTCTCGGCCTGGAGTCATGCGCTTGGCCGTCCATTTGTTTTGCTGTCGGCCGACAAAGGCAATGGCTTTCGCAGCCGCTTCGACCTGGCGCATGAACTTGGCCACCTCATCCTCCACAAAGGGATTGAGCGCTCAACGGACCCCCATCGCTACAAACTCATGGAAGATCAAGCGCATCGGTTCGCCGGCGCGTTCTTGCTACCAGCAGAAACCTTTGCAGCCGATGTAAAAACACCGGTTACCCTGGACAGCCTCCTACTGCACAAGCAGCGATGGGGGGTCTCGGTTGCGGCTATGGTGATGCGACTGTGGGCACTTAAGGTCATTGATGACGATGCCAAATCGCTGTTGTTCAAGCGTCGCTCCGCGCGATGGGGCGTGAAAGCTGAGCCAGGTGACGATGGCCGTGCACCTGAACAAGTTCGCCTCCTCAAACGCACCATTGAGCTTCTTGCATCCTCTGGCGTTTTGCCACTGGAATCGGTAGCGGGCTACGTAGGTTTGGCCGCCCACGACGTGGAGAATCTGACCGGTCTTCCTCGCAACTACCTGTCCAACAAAGCAACAGTGAAACACTTAGCCAGGCTCAAGAGTACGGTGAACCGACAAGCCTCCACGCACCATGTAAGCGGTGTAGTATTGCCTTTTAATAAAGACCGATAATCCCACAGAACGCAGGCCGATGTTCGCATTGTCGCTCCGCGAAGTGCGAGCGCTGTCAGATTGACGATTGCTAAACCGCTATTTACGCTTCCACTGCGTGGTTGCATCCAGTAATGCTGCTGACCAAGGCTCTAAAACCTAGGTCAGCAAAAAACCGCCTATGAAGGCGGTTTTTTGCATCTGGGAGATGCCTTCCAGCCGGCAAGCTAAGAACACTTAACGTTCAGACGAGAGTCCAATTCTCGCATCATTCGGCGCAACCAGTCAGGGCAACGCCTAACGCCTCTCAGAATGCTCTTCATGAACCTGTCCATGAGGGGCTTGCCACCCAGACAGATACACCAGAGCATTGCAGCATGAATGTGATACGAACCGTCTTCTGGAGGCAGCCAGCCGCTTTCGACTAAAAAATCGCGCCCCTGTTTGAGTACTTCTCGACGTTTGTTAAAAGCCAAAATGTCAACGGGCCAATTCAGTGCGGGTGTCGCCCCCCGCAGTGGCTTTCTTGCAGACAACCACTCATCAATCAGCTTCCACAGGTCCCGATAGCACCCATGATAGGCAGGGTGGAGAGTTGCTAAAGCCAGGTAATTGCAAAAATGCTTATTAAGCCAACTCCTCTGCGAGGAATACTTCACTGTATCTAACAGGGCCAATGGAAAAGCGAGCCGCTCCCAGTCGGGGATTCCCATCGCCCACCTCATCCTTGCGTTCATTCGGTCACTATAAGTGGAACCCTCCAATGCTCGGGTGAGAGTCTTCAAAGACGCGAGGTAATGGATGGAGGCACAGGGATCGCAATCATCCCATTCGAGTACCTCCCAAAGCGGATTCTTGAGTACTCGATCCAGTTCCGGCTTAGCCTCTACCAATCTCTTGACACAGCATTCCCGCAACTGAATTCCGTCATCCAGCAACTTAAGCCACTTCGGATTGAGGTGAACAGCCTTAGCTTCGTCGGGGCGCAACCCCGCGTAAAAATCAGGACGATAGAGACGATCACACTGGTAGGCGAAGTCTTTCCGATCTTTTGCGCGCAAAAGATCGTAAAGATATGCACCCATAAACCGCATGCGGCAGCGCTTGATGGCGGTAATCGAAAGTGTCGACACTTGTCACCTCCACTCCACAATCCCCCGTTTGAGAGTCTAGGCCCTATTACATAACAACGCATCCATAGGAACAAACGCGCCCAAGTCATCAGCGAGCAATGCGAAATCTGCTCTGTTGCAAGCATATGATTTTCTTGAAAATAGCTTTTATCAATCGTTATTGCCGGCGGGTGATCAGTACCCTCCCGGGACAGGATGGGGCCCTCAGCACCCGATGCGAAAACTGCTACCTATAACCCCATGATTATCCTGAGTATTTTTATTACCTTCCGCCTAAGCTGCCACGAAACGATTCAAGATTTTTATTACGTATGGGCGCATTCTTGCTCTCCGGCCTAGCCTCCCTCCCCACCCTGCTAGGTCCAATTGGAGGTTCCGCTTATGCGCTCCTTTTACCGAGGGTTCTCATCAAGGCCATCCATGCAACTTGGCGGATGGTACCTTCCAACCTATAGAGATTATTCACTTCAAAAAGGGCTGAACTCGCCGTTAACCCTGGAGTGGTTTTTTACGTCGAAATCCAAGACTTTGATGGCGCGCTGCCGAGTTCGAGGAGGCAGTTGGTCGGTAGCTGCTCTCCCCTCCGTTGACGTGGCGATTTGTAGGACTCTTTCAATGAGGTTGTTCGAGGCCAACAAACTTCAAGAAGCTGATGAACGGCTTTCGCCCTTCCCAAATCTGCAACGCATGATCCGAATCAGGGGAGCAAGGGGAAGCCAGAAAATTGTATTTTTCAGCGTCCCGGATCGTAAACCCGATCTGACGCCGATGTGGTATCACCACCCCAGTCGATACACTTTCCACTGATTCTGAGTGTATAGGGCTTCGCTCTTCTACAAGCCCACGGATTGATCAGGCTCGGCTTCAGATACCCAGTCGTATCGAAGACACCTACGACGCCGTACTGCATGCTGAGCCTATTCGATTTGACCCCATCACCACGTTTCCAAAAAAGGAGGCGTCATCATGCTCGTATCAAGTTCATCTCAAGTTCAGAAAGTGCCTCGCCAAGCTCTCAATAAAGGGCGCCCGGGCAGCCGTGTTACGTTCTTCCCCTCTCGAAAGCTTGGCCACCCGATCGCTTGCGGCAATCTGATACAAGCGGACCTTTGTATCCATCTCGAATACAGCCATCATGTAAGGTTTTATGAATGTCGGCCGCCAATCTTGCAATCTGACGGCATGCACTTCAAGGCAGATTTCCTGGTCAAACTCGATGATGGATCCTCATCGTATTTGAAAGTCATTCCATATGATATTCAGCACCATGAGCAAGAAGGCGACTGGCAAAAGCTCAAACTTCGCCTGCTAGATGAGGGCAACACTGTCGTCTGGCTCGCACCTGAAGACCTGCCCAGCCCCCTGCTGACGTCAAATCTGCGCAGCCTCTACTACTACAGTTTTGGAGCAAACCGGCGGCTGGCGCAAAGAGTTTGCAAGTATGTCATGGGCCTGAAAGACCAACGGGCAACAATAGAAACGCTTCTCGCCAACGGCGCTTGCACGGCGAACATCTATCAAGCCATTTTCTCGGGTGGCCTGCATGTGCGCCTCGACCAAAAACTCTCACCACAATCAATGGTGTACGGGAGGTCGGTATGAACGGTTCTGATTTCAAGATCGGCGAGCATTACCGCTATCGCGGTCAGCGATTCCAAGTGCTGGATGTCCGACAAGACACGATACAACTGCGGGCGACAGAAGGACAAAGGGTTGTGCTTCGTCAGACAGTTGATATCTTGGCCAGAGCAATGAAACGCGGAGATTTGGTTAAGAGCCAGGAAGCAGCACTTATTGCTGACCCACAAAAAATCCTGGCCGGCTTGCCCAAGCGCTACCTCTTGGATTTTGATCGTCGCCTGCACTATGTACAAGGATTGATGGCGCGCTTCCACGGGCATATGCCCAAAGGTCGTGCCACATTAGAAATCAATGAGCTGGCGAAACGTATCAACGACATCAGCATTCCCAGTTTCAGCACGGCGCGCCGCTGGATCCAAGCCTTTTGTACCTCCGGTCTGATGCCAACCGCGCTCATTCCGCGCAAGCGCCAAAAGTCCAAGCATCGCCTTGAACGTCAGCCTCGGGAGGTCCAACAGATCATCCAGCAACAGATGGACGTGCTTTACCTAGTGCCGGAACCTGCCTCTAAGACTGAGGTAATAGATGCCATTACTCTGGCGTTGAATGAAGCCAACGACAACCGCCCCTCTCACGACAGGCTGAAAGTCCCATCACCCTCGACGCTCAACCGCATTCTCCTCGAGCATGATGCATATGAACGCACAGTTGCTCAGAAGGGTAGCAAGTACGCTCAGAAGCAACACGGATGGACGCGCAAGCGGCCCCGGCCCACTCGATTGTTTTCGTTGGTGGAGGGTGACACTCAACAGATGCATGTTTTGCTTGTGGATGAAGACAATCAGGTCATTGGCCGGCCTTATCTTACCGCCTTTCTTGAAATATCGACGCGGATGCCGATCGCTTGGACCATCGGCTTTAATCCGCCATCGCTCGATACGACCTTGAAAGCCCTGAAGTTATCAATGTCGTCGGATAACCCATTCGGAGGCGTGGCGGAACGCTATGTATTCGACAGTGGCGCCGAATTCATTGGGGATAACCTGCGCCGAATCATAGGCATGCTTGGCGGAGAAGTTTGTTATTGCGAGCCAGGTACTGGCAATCAAAAGCCACATATTGAGGCTTTTTTTGGGGTCTGGTCGAAAGAGATCGCCCATGTGATGCCTGGCACTACGTTCTCAAACATAGTCTCTCGCGGTGACTACCATTCCGAAGATCACGCCTGTTTGACCCTCAAGGCACTGGACGATATCTTTAGCCGCTGGGTAAAAGAGGTGTACTGCGAGCGCACTCACAGCAGCCTGAATACTTCGCCAAGAATGGCATGGGAAGCAGCTCAAAACCCAATGTTTCCGCCTAGACGGCACTCTCTCTCAGAATTGCATCACCATTTTCTCAGGGCATTTACCGCATCCGCACAGCAGGGCCGACTTCGCCACAAGTCGTTGTTTTGGACTGGGCCGGCTGTGGCTTACCTCGCCAATCGGGAGCCTAAGGTCGAAAAACTGGTCGTTTTTTATGACCCAAGCGACCTAGGGAAAGCGTGGGCAAGTCATCCCAGCTATCCAGATGAGCTGATGGAACTGCAGGCCGTAGATCCTGATTATCAGGAAGGTCTGACGCTCGATCTGCATCAAGAGACGGTGAAACGTTTGCGGACGAATAATCAGAACTTTGATTCCGGCCGTGCCCGACAGGCTCGTATTGCAATACTGCGAGAATTGGCGGAGCTCAAAAATTCAGCCAAACGTCGGAAATATCACCAAACCAAGGAACGCATTTCCTTGGAGCGACCGCAGAAGCTCAGGCTACCTAGGCCGAATAAACCTCAAAAAGTCCAAAACTATCGTTTTCATGGCAAGACACCTGGAGACGATGCTCCAGTGGAAGTCTGAACGATATTTGTAGCTAGTTCAACAACCACTCGTCCCGCGGCTATTTTCGGCGTAATCCGGCGCTTTGCAACGCAGAGCGCCCCGAGAGGTGCGGACTTCAACCCGGCATACACCCCCGCGCCCTTCAACTCCTAGGCCGTTCTTGTACAAATGCAAAATTACGAAATTTCACCGTAGCATTCGTTGTGAAAATAAAAGCGGAGGCCCTCAAATGGACTCTCAAACTAGACAAATCCTAGCTCGATTTAAACGCCAGGTAGTATTCCACCGTCAGTACAAGTTCGCTTTCTCCCAGATCGAGAATGCAATTGAGAATACCGAAACACTGGGAGAGCCGTTATGCGCCATACTCTATGGAGTAAGTGGCTCTGGCAAATCCACACTCTGTAAATACTTCGAAAAATATCACAGCAGCGACCCTGTTATCCGACGGGATGATGGAACCTACGTACAACTCCCAATCTTTTACTGCGAAGTTCCTGCTCCCACCACTGTACGAGGCCTGATAGGAAACATGCTAACCACATTGATAGGCCAGGAACCCAAGGGGACTATTGTGAAATTAACCCAACAACTCTCGACCTGCCTACATACAGCAGGTGTAAAGGTGATTTTCTTAGATGAAATTCAACTACTCTGCGTGACAACCATAAGCCAAAAGGTGAAGCTCGACACTTTGAACTGGATCGTCACGTTGCTGAATAAATCCGGAATTCCGATTATCTTATCTGGAACCGAGCTATGTCGCGACATCCGCAACAGCCTTGATACCTTTGCTAAACGTTACCCTTACGTTGCCGAGCTCACTAATTTCAGTTACGAAAGTCACATCGACAGTGACTACCTCACAGTTTTGAAGCAGCTCGACTCAGCAATGTACTCCATCGCCTCAATCCAAAGTGGCGTCCACCTGAATGACCCGTCCATTGCAGCGGCGATATTCGTTGCAACTTCTGGAAACTTCAAGATCATGCGCTTGATCATCAGCGACGCGCTAAAGTCTTGTTTACAGCGAGAGGGGGCGAATGAATTGAAGCTTGAAGATTTTTACATGGCATGCGAATGCCTCTCCCTTCCAGACAGGCTTACCGATGAAAATCCATTCGCCCTTGATCTGAATGAAAATCTGCTGACAATTAGCAGCTCCGCGGAGAAAAACTAATGAATAAATTTCTGTTTATCCCTAAACCTCTCCCAGATGAAAGCCCTAGTAGCATACTGAGGCGCATGGCGAAACGCCATGGTTTAGTTAAAAAATCTGACCTTTCTCTGATGTCTATTCCCCCCACCTACATCGGTCCGTTGCTTTACAGAAACCACCCAATCCCCCAAGAAATTGCAAAGTCGATTTCGACTCCTGAAGACCGAGAAAGCTTTCTCAGCGGATTTTACCACCCTATTTCTGCCCTGCTAAAAAAACCTAAAGTTATTCTCTCGGGCATGGAGGTACCTGCAGAATTTATCCGAACCTCGGAAACCGCATATTGCTCCGAATGCAGAGCTAGCGATCACGAATATTTTATCAAGGATCTTACTTTAACGCTTTATTGCCCGTACCACTCCCGCAAATACCTACGCAAGTGCCCTCAATGCGGATACAATTTAGCCTGGCACTGGATTCTTGATGACCACTGCCGCTGCCCAGAACTTCCTGAGTCCGATCTCTGTAGCGTCGAAGAATTTACATTCGAGCAACGACTTCTCAGTATTTTTAAGAATAGAGAAACAGAGAGCCTCAAGGAATTATTCAAATACTTAAACTTGCTGGGCTACCGCCGCACTGACGAAAGCCAATGCTCTGCAACAAGAGCTATTACTCTATTAGCCTTAGCGATAATGGATCGTGACGAATATAACATGGCGGCGGCAAAAACTGAGTGCAACACCTGACCTTTCCGGTACGGTGCTGCCCCTATGTCTTATTCCGAACTCAGCGTTGAAGAACGCGCCACCATTCAAATCGGTCGTACCCAAGGCTTCAGCCTGCGCAGGATTGCCTGCTTGATCAACCGATCCCCTTCGACCATCAGCCGTGAGCTGCGCCGTAACCGAGGTGCTTGCGGTGGCTACTCGGCCCGCCTGGCCCAGCAGCAAATGCAGGCCCGCCGCCAACGCTGTCGACCGAAACGAAAGCTCTTGCCGAGTAGTGAGCGCTTCCAGTTGGTGGCCCATATGCTGCGCGAGCGTTTGTCTCCCGAGCAGATTGCCGGCAAGCTGCGCAGCATGAACATTCCCAGCCTCAGAGAAGCCTACGTCTGTCGCGAGACGATCTACAACGCGATCTATGCCCTGCCAGTGGGTGAGCTGCGTAAGGAGCTGATCATCTGTCTGCGCCAAGGCAAGACGACGCGCCGACCGCGCTCTGGTGGCGTGGATCGGCGCGGCCAGATCCCCGAGATGGTCAGTATTCATGTGCGCCCGCCGGAGATTGAAGACAGGCTGATGCCGGGGCATTGGGAAGGCGACCTCATCAAGGGCAAGGCCAACGCCTCGTGTGTAGGCACGCTGGTGGAGCGAACCAGTGGCTACCTGATGCTGGTAAAGATGAACGACGCGACGGCGACCTCGGCGATGGAAGGCTTCAGTGCAGCGCTCAATGGCATGCCGCTGGCGATGCGCAAGAGCATGACCTACGACCAGGGCCGAGAAATGGCGCGGCATGCTGAAATCACCCAGCAGACCGGGGTGGCAATTTACTTCTGCGACCCGCACAGCCCCTGGCAGCGCGGCAGCAACGAAAACATCAACGGCCTGATTCGCCAGTACTTGCCCAAGGGCACAGACCTGTCGGTACATAGCCAGGAGGAGCTGGACGCCATTGCCTTGCAACTGAATATGCGTCCCCGTAAGCGCTTCGATTTCAAATGTCCGATCGAAATGATGAGTGAGGTGATGCAAAAGGCCATGGCTATGCGGCACGATGCGCCCACTTCAATCCAATAACCGTGTTGCACTCAGCTTCTGCAACCGCCCATTCTAAAGCAGTTAAATCATCTAAACTATTTGTACCCTGAAATTCCAAGGCGCATTATCTGCGCAAAACTCGCAAGAATCCGAACCAAGGAAACGGAGCACTGCACTAAAGTTTTTTTGACCCAACAACACAACTTCTGCCCTGAATCCGATCATGGTAGCCTACCCCTAAAATCAAGCTTCCACTTAAATCGATCGCAAATATATGCATGGCTCTCAGTAAATCACAAAGAGCGCAGACTGCTGAGTAATGAAAAGCACTTCTCTGCACTCAACGCTAAATACCCAATTAGTAAAATTGAAATAATGGAGCAAAGGGTACTAGAATTTCGAACAGGAGATGAGCGAAACATCAAACAACCTGTTAATCGACACACTGTAAAAACCTTGCAGGAAAAGTTTGCAGTATCGGCAATATGCATCCAAGAAGCTGTGTCAGAGAAACTCCTCTCACCTTATTTAGGCCCGCGCCATCAGTGGTTTTTCTCAACAGAAGACGCTGAGCAATTCTCTAACAAGTTTATTTCCATTCAACTGCTATCGATTCAACTAGCACTGCCGCCAAAGACCATACGAAAGGCGTTAAAACGCTTCCGCAATTTGGATGTTGGCGTTCGCAAGCCAGCTTTTCGTCGTTACGTTATCAGTAAGCAACAGAAAGATGCTGTTATGGAATGGCTTAGCCGCACGGAAATTCGAGTTCTTCATTCCAAACAACCCCACCACGTACTCCCGCACTTAACAGGCAAAGAGAAAGGTACTTGGCTATCAGCCAGGGAAGCGTCAGTGGAAATAGGCGTAGCACCTATTACCCTGAAGGACCTTATCAGAAAAGGATTGTTGCCATGCGACTATCGAGAACTAAGAGGCAACGGATACGCACTTAACAAAGCACAACTCCTGCAGTTCAAGAAAACATATATTGGCACAACGGAATCCTGTGGTCTTCTCAAGTGCAACCTACATGCTACATCTAGAATACTAAAAGCCTCAGGCATCCTGCCAATCACTGGGCCAGACATAGACGGCGGCGAGAGAAACTTTTTTTTGCGAAAGGTCGTTACGGCTCATGCAAAAAAACTCAATACCCTTAACAACAAAAAAACACAATATTACAATATCGAAGACGCGTGTAAAAAAATGAGACTTTCAAAAAAAACACTAGCAACGCTTATAGAAGCTGGGGCCCTACCCTTGTGCAACTTCACTGGAGGACAGGACATTGCGTTTGACAAGACTAGCATTGATAATTTCTTCGCAACATACTCCACCGCAAACACTATTGCAAAAGCGCTGAATATCTCGACACCCTGCCTCCGGCAAGAATTGAATAAAAAAGGAATAAGCCCGATCGCGGGAACTCAGCAAAAGGGACTTGGCCAACACATTTATGAGATAAGCGCCATTAGGGAGGTATACCCTTTGGTTGAAACCTTGATTAGGACAAACAAAAAAAAACCTAGCAGCCATCTGGTCAGTGCATCTGCACTCATGGAAAAATACAACATATCTACACCACAGTTTTCTCAATTCTTCACCTATTCGGGATTCGCCCCATACTTGGAATTACCGAGACAGGGTCCCAAGGGTTATCACTTCACAAAAAGTAATGCTCGGAAAATCTCTAGAATTCTAGATAAATATCTAACTTTCCGCCAAGCCGATAAGCTTTTTGGTCACTACGGCCTTACCAAATGCTTAGTGCATCAGAATAAACTGAAGCCATCGCACCCCCTTTTGCCACAGTCCAACCTACCAATGATAGATCGAGCCACCTTGCTCGCATACATTGCCTCAAAAACCGATTTGTAAGCGGGTCCAATACTGTTAAAAATACTTTACCCTTCTTCCACACCCCCTCTATCAGCATCTACCCCACGGCTAGTGATTTGCATTACCGGCGTGCAAAAAACCAATCATTCTGATGAAAATTACTAGAAGCTAACTGTTTATGACATTCCGTTTGCAGTCATTCTGAAAAAACCTTTTAAAATCCAAGGCGATTTTTTTGATCGCTTTGAAATATGGGGCCGGGCTTCGTGCCCACGCACCTGCCCCAGGTGCAGGTGCTGAGCTGGGACCACTATGTGGCCAGCAGCCCGCAGATCTACGAACCCAGCCTGATGATCCTGGCCCAGGGCAGCAAGCTGGCGCGCCTGGGGCCGCGTACCCTGGAATATGGCGCCGGGCATTATCTGGTGCAGGCATTGTCGGTGCCGTTCATGTGCGAAACCTTTGCCACCCCCGAAGCACCGTTGCTGGGCGTGGCGGTGGACATCGACCGCGGCGTGCTGGGTGAACTGGTGCAAAGCATGGCCCTGGCGCCGAATGCCGCGGTGCAGGCGCAAACCCCGCATTCAATGACCTCGGCTGCACTCGATGCGCCGATGCGCGAATGCGTGGAACGGCTGCTGCGCTGCCTGCAGGACCCGGTGGACGCCAAGGTGCTGGGCCCGGCGCGGGTACGCGAGGTGCTGTACACCGCCTTGCGCGGCCCACAAGCGGGCGTGTTGCGGGCGCTGGTGGAGCAACAAGGGCACTTCGCCCGCATCGGCGCCGCCCTTGCCCACCTGCGCGAACACTACACCGAGCCGCTGAGCGTTGAAGCGCTGGCCGCACGCGCCAACATGAGCGTTTCGACCTTCCACGAGCACTTCAAGCGCTGCACCGACATGGCGCCGATGCAGTACCTCAAGCGCCTGCGGCTGCTGAAGGCGCAGCAGATGCTGATCGGCGAAGGCCTGGGGGTGGCGCAGACCGCGCACCGGGTGGGGTACCAGAGCACCTCGCAGTTCAGCCGCGAGTACAAGCGCCAGTTCGCCCGCAGCCCGGGGGATGAATTGCCGTACCAGAGCCTGCCGGTGTAATCGCCTGCCCTGGCCCCATCGCCGGCAAGCCGGCTCTCATGGAACAACACATGATTTATTGGTTCAGCAAGGTTCTGTAGGAGCAGCCTTGTGCTGCGAAGAGGCCGATACTGCCAAAGCCTGTCTATTGCTTGTGCCGGCCACTTCGCAGCACAAGGCTGCTCCTACAAAGGACGCGGCAAACGAGCGATAGTTGTTCTCTGCGCGACAGCGCAGCCCAAAAGGGCTGGGCAATCTCCCGCAGATACTGCACAAGGCTTGAGGTCGATGCAGTGGAGGTGGTGCTTGCCGGCGATGGGCTGCAGAGCAGCCGAGGCACTCTCAAGGCTTCATTGCCGCTCGACCATCGCCACTATTGCTGCCTGCAATTCGGCCTTGGCCTGCCCCACCTCCAGTTCCCCCGCAGCAGCCGCCTGCGACAAGGCATCCGCCGCCCCCACCAGCAAGCGCATGCCCGCCACCCCGATGTTGCCACTGGGCGAAAACCCGGCCAACGCCTCACGGCATTTGTCCAGAAACGGCTGCTCATAGGCCCGCTTCAGCGCTTCCATTTCCGGCGAGCCGGCCAATGCCGCCGACACTCCGGGTATCTCCAGCCCCTGGCTCATCACACAGTCCACATACGCCTCGGCAATCACTCCGGCGCGGCTGGCCAGGCTAGCGTCACAACGCGCCAGCGCCTGCTCCAGCATCCGCGACTGCCGTGCATCGTATTGCTGGTACAGCGCCACCAACAACCCGGTCCGGGTTTCGAAATGGTCATAGACCACCGGCTTGGTCACCCCCGCCTGCTCGGCCAAACGCCCCAGGCTCAAGGCATCGGTGCCCTCCTCCCGTACCAGCTGCCAGGCCACATCGAGCAACTGCAGACGGCGCTCTTCGCGGCTCAGGCGCTTGCGCGAGCGGCCTTGATCATCGCTTGACATCGTTTACCTACCAAAAGTAACTTACTAAACGTAACTTACCTTGAGTATATAGCGCTCTGGGTAACCCTGCATCCCAATCTTGGAGAGCCCACCATGCATGCCCTGATCGTCGTCGGTCATCACGACCCGCAATCCCTCACCCATGCCCTGGCCCGACAGATCGCCGCCGGCCTGGCCAACGCCGGCCACGGCAGCGAAATCGCCGACCTGGCCAGTGAAGGTTTCGACCCGCGCTTCGGCCTGGCCGACCATGCGGTGCACCGCAGGCTGGCAGCCCCGCCGGCGGATGTACTCAGGGAGCAGGCGCGTATTGAACGCGCCGATGCGCTGGTGCTGGTCTACCCCATCTATTGGTGGTCGCTGCCGGCCTTGCTCAAAGGCTGGGTCGAGCGGGTGTTCAGCAATGGCTGGGCCTTCGATTATGAAGGGGGCATCACCGTCAAGAAGCTGCGCGGCATGAAGGTGCACCTGGTCGGTGTCGCCGGTGCCGACAGCGGCACTTTCGAACGTCACGGCTATGGCGAGGCGATGCGCGTGCAGATCGAGCACGGCATCTTCGACTACTGCGGCGCCGAGGTGCTCAGCTCCACCCTGCTGGACGACAGCGAAGGCGCAGCCCCGGCACTGCACCTGCACACTGCACGCACGCTGGGCGAGCAGATGTTCGCAGACTGCGAGGCCATGGCCTGAATCAGCCTGAAAGCGGCCATTGCGCCAATGGCCAGTAAGCGCCCTTGCGCGACTCGTACAGTGTGAAATGGCGGGCGGCGAGGTAGAAATCCGGCGCGCTGCTGGCTTCTGGCGGCTGGCCGCGGTAATCCCTGGCCAGCGTCAGGTGCGGGCGATACTCGCGGTCGGCCGCTTCCACCCCCAACGGCAGCAGCGCCTGCTGCAAGCTGTACACCAGTTGCAACAGGGCCGGTGGGGTCTGCTGCGCCTCCAGCACCAGTGCACTGGCCCGCTGCCATACCTGCAGGCGGTCCAGCAACAACCGTGGTGCCGTGGCCGGTAGCGCCAGCTGGTCGACCACCGCGCAAATAGCAGGCACATGGGCGGTATCCACATCGCCGAGAAACAGCAGTGTCACATGGAAGTTGGCGGCCGGCACCGGCTTGCCGCTGCGCAGGTTCAGGCCACGTCGCCACTGGGCCAGGGCGCGGCGCTGGGCATCGCTGACCGGCAAGGCGAAGAACAGGCGCTTGAATGGTTTTTCGATACGTCCGCTGACCGGTGTCATCGTGCCGCTCCTCAAGATGGCAAAGCACGTACTGATGCGTTGGGAAACCCGCAGGTCTGTCAGTTTCGCGGGCAGGCACCCAAACCATACGCTGAGGCCTCAATTCAATCACATAGATACGGCCATGAAACAGCAACAGCAAACACGGAATACCCAGCCTGCCATGCAAGCGAAACTGAAGTGGGGCAACCAGCGTGAGCGCGAGTTCACGACTGATGTCATAGATACAGATGTCAGTAATGGCAACCGCTCATTTTTCGCCATTCAGTACACGGAGGGATCAGATACCGCTTATAGCTATATATTCCTGAATATCCCGGAACGTTACCTGGTGGCGGGCGCATCCCTCAAGATCGGTGCAGGCGAGAAAGCCGAGATCAACGCCTATTTCGGTTCGACTTCGATTGGTCGCTCAGGTTGGGCGACCGGGGGCTCAATCGATATTACCGAGATGGATGAGGCTTCCAAGGCATTTGCCGCAACGTTCCACTACACCATTGAACACACCATGGGCATGGTCGAGATCGTGGATGGCTCGTTGTCCTTGTCACTGGCCAAAGATGCAAGGACCAACGGCACCGGCCGGGTCACCGCCAACCTCGACCCCGCCATTTTCCCCTCGCTGGGTAACCTTGACGCTCAAACCATCGAATCCAAGATACTTCAGGACGGCCGCATCCAACTCATCGCCAGACAGCAAGTGGACAACGCAATCCAAGGCATCATGATGCTGCTCAGTGAACAACATGCACGCCTGTTCTTCTCGATTGGCGGTATGCACTATCTCTTGAGCGGGGGCCGCCTGCAGCATGAGTGGAACGTGGATAAAAAGACCCTGACCGCCGACTTTACTGATTATGTAGTCAGTTACCAAGGCAGGGACCATCGCATCACGGATGGCCGCATCGAGGTCACTCTGGCCTGATGCATCGCCATGCAGACCTTGGTACAGCGGTGACGCTTGTACCAAGGTCTGCCATCGCTGCGTAACATTCTCCTACAAAGCATCGGCTCGATTGTTTATGCTGGCGGGCTTAGCCATCACGCATGGCCATTACTTGACGTATCCGCCCATGAAAATCGCCTTAGTCCTCATCTTCATCCTCTCGATCGCCTATGTTCACCTGCGCGGTCGCGTCCGCCACAAGCTGACCCGTCAGCTGGGCGACCACTCCAGCTTCCTGGCGCCGATCAACAGCTTCCTGTACCTGTTTTCCCGGCACCCTGCAAAGCCGTACCTGCCGGTGGAGGCCTTCCCCGAACTGCAGACGCTGCAGGACCATTGGCAGGAAATCCGCCAGGAAGCCCAGCAACTGCTGCATGTGGGCGAAATCAAGAAGTCCGACAATTACGATGATGTCGGTTTCAACTCATTCTTCAAGACCGGCTGGAAGCGCTTCTACCTGAAGTGGTACGGCGAAAGCCACCCGTCGGCGATGACCCTGTGCCCACGCACCACCGAGTTGCTCAAAGGCATCGGCACGGTCAAGGCCGCCATGTTCGCCACCCTGCCACCGGGCGCCAAGCTGGTGCGCCACCGCGACCCGTATGCCGGCTCGTACCGCTACCACCTGGGCCTGGACACGCCGAACGACGATGGCTGCTACATCGATGTGGACGGTGAGAAATATTCCTGGCGCGATGGCGAGGGCGTGGTCTTCGACGAGACCTACATCCACTACGCGGCCAATACCACCGAGCACAACCGCATCATCCTGTTCTGCGACGTGGAACGCCCGCTCAAGTACCGCTGGGCAACCGCGTTCAACCGCTGGTTCAGCCGCAACGTCATGGCCGCTGCCGCCGCCCCCAACGATGCCGGCGACAAGACCGGTGGCATCAACCGGCTGTTCACCCGCATCTACAAGATCCGCGAACGTGGCAAGGCGCTGAAGAAGCGCAACCGCACGCGCTACTATCTGGAGAAGTGGGCGTTCGTCGCGGCGTTGGTGCTGGTGTTCATCTATATCTGATCGATATGGTTGCGCGCAGTCCAAAGGCCTGCGCGCAAACAACCAAAGTACAAGCCTCACACTTTCCACTCTTCGACTAGCCTGAAAGCTCCACTCGCAACCTCCCCAAGGTGAAGACGATGAGCATGATGGACTGGGACGCCTACCGTAAGCAGTTGATGGCCGGCATCGGCGATCTCAAGCAGCTATCCCCTGACACCGTGGCTGGCTACATGACCGCCAGCGGCGCAGGGGCCAAGACCAACCACCTGGACGCCAAGACCCGCGAGCTGATCTCCCTTGCCGTGGCCGTGACCACCCGCTGCGATGGCTGCATCGCCGTGCATTCACAGCAGGCCGTCAAACACGGCGCCAGCCGCGAGGAAATCGCCGAGGCCCTGGGCGTGGCCGTGGCGATGAATGCCGGCGCCGCGCTGGTCTACTCGGCACGTGCCATGGATGCAGTGGGCAAGGCCAACAGCTGAGCGCAAATGGCGTCGCCGCCCTTGCGCGACGGCGCCGCGCCACCCAGACTGGGCGGCCCAGCCCTTGCAGGAACCCGCATGATCCACATCCGCCCCATGACGCCGGAAGACTTCGAGCGCTTCTGGCCCACCTTCCAGGCCGTCGTACAAGCCCGTGAAACCTACGCATTCGACCCGGCCCTCAGCTTTGAACAGGCCCGCCAGCTGTGGCTGGAACTGCCCATGCGCACATTCGTGGCCGAGGAAGACGGCGCGATGCTGGGGTCGTATTACCTCAAGGCCAATGCCGCCGGGCCCGGTGGGCACGTGGGCAATTGCGGCTACATGGTCTGTGAAACGGCACGCGGCCGCGGCGTCGCGCGCTTGATGTGCGAGCACTCACAGAAACAGGCACGCCAGGAGGGCTTTCTGGCCCTGCAGTTCAACTCGGTGGTGGCCACCAACGAGGTGGCAGTGGCGCTGTGGCACAAGCTGGGCTTCGAAACCGTTGGCCGCTTGCCCAAGGCCTACCGCCATGCCCGCCTGGGGCTGGTGGACTGCCTGGTGATGTACAAATGGCTGGCGGACGAGCCGGTAGTGGAGAAGCCGCCACTGCTGATCGGGCGCAAGAACATCGAGGCGCGGGTGTCGCGGCGGCGCGGGCGCTGACTTCTTCAGGCCGCCCTGCTCGACGAAGGTCTATGGTAAAGTCGCGCCCTTTTTGAACATGCTGGGATATCGTTGCACATGACCCCCGTCCTCCGCTTCCTCAACCGAACCAGCCTGGTGACGCAGATCGTCATCGGCCTGATCGCCGGCATCGCCCTGGCCCTGCTTGCGCCCGCCATCGCCCGCGACATGGCCTTCCTCGGGAAAGTCTTCGTCAGCGCCCTCAAGGCGGTGGCGCCCGTGCTGGTGTTCATTCTGGTCATGGCATCGATCGCCAACCACCGTCACGGCCAGGAAACCCATATTCGCCCGATTCTCTGGCTGTACCTGCTGGGCACCTTCAGCGCTGCGGTAGTCGCCGTGGTCGCCAGCATGCTGTTCCCGTCCAACCTGGTGCTGACTACCAGCGACGCTGCGCTGAGCGCGCCGGGGGGCATTACCGAGGTGCTGCAGAACCTGCTGCTGAGTGCGGTCGACAACCCGATCAACGCCCTGCTCAACGCCAACTTCATCGGCGTACTGACCTGGGCCATCGGCCTGGGCGTAGCCCTGCGCCATGCCGGCGAAACCACCCGCACCGTGGTAGAGGACCTGTCCAATGGCGTGACCCTGATCGTACGCGTGGTCATCCGCTTCGCCCCGGTGGGCATCTTTGGCCTGGTCAGCGCCACGCTGGCCCAATCGGGCCTGGGCGCCCTGCTCGGCTACCTGCACCTGCTGGCGGTGCTGATCGGCTGCATGCTGTTCGTGGCGCTGGTGATGAACCCGCTGATCGTATATTGGAAAATCCGCCGCAACCCCTACCCGCTGACCCTGCTCTGCCTGCGCGAAAGCGGTATCACCGCGTTCTTCACTCGCAGCTCGGCAGCCAACATCCCGGTCAACCTGGCCCTGTCGGAGCGCCTTGGCCTGCATGAGGACACCTATTCGGTGTCGATCCCGCTGGGTGCGACCATCAACATGGCCGGCGCCGCCATCACCATTACCGTGCTGACCCTGGCGGCGGTGCATACTCTGGGTATTATGGTGGACCTGCCGACCGCCGTGCTGCTCAGCGTGGTGGCGGCGGTCTGTGCCTGCGGCGCCTCGGGCGTGGCCGGTGGCTCGCTCCTGCTGATTCCACTGGCGTGCAGCCTGTTTGGTATCCCTAGCGAAATTGCCATGCAAGTGGTGGCGGTTGGCTTCATCATCGGCGTGCTGCAGGATTCGGCCGAGACGGCGCTGAATTCTTCGACCGATGTGCTGTTTACCGCGGCGGCGTGCCAGGCTGAAGAGCGGCGCAACGCTTGAGTTTGCCGGGGCCGCTTTGCGGCCCTTTCGCAGGCAAGCCAGCCCCCACAGGGATAGTGCCGGCCTTACGGCTTGTGCTGTACCTGTGGGAGCTGGCTTGCCGGCGATGATCCCAGTGATTGCTTAAGCCTGGCGCTTTACCTAGGCTAGTGGCCTTTCCCCAGCAATGAGACAGGGCCATGTCAGAACACGAAACCGCCGGCGAAGGCCGCTTCAACAGCATCGAGATCCGTATTCTCGGCTCGCTGATCGAGAAGCAGGCCACCAGCCCGGAAAGCTACCCGCTGACCCTCAACGCCCTGGTCCTGGCCTGCAACCAGAAGACCAGTCGCGAGCCGGTCATGAACCTCACCCAAGGCCAGGTCGGCCAAGCCCTGCGCGCCCTCGAAGGGCAGGACATGACCCGCCTGCAGATGGGCAGCCGCGCCGACCGTTGGGAACAACGGGTGGACAAGGCGCTTGAGCTGGTGCCGGCGCAACTGGTGCTGATGGGCCTGATGTTCCTGCGCGGGCCGCAAACCCTCAACGAACTGCTGACCCGCAGCAACCGCCTGCACGACTTCGACGACACCGAGCAGATCCAGCACCAGCTGGAGCGCCTGATATCGCGCGGCCTGGCCTTGCACCTGCCGCGTCAGGCCGGCCAGCGCGAAGACCGTTACACCCATGCTTTGGG
Source organism: Pseudomonas sp. s4 (assembly GCF_046764235.1). NCBI lineage: Bacteria > Pseudomonadati > Pseudomonadota > Gammaproteobacteria > Pseudomonadales > Pseudomonadaceae > Pseudomonas > Pseudomonas sp. s4. Next base: position 3,941,946 of record NZ_CP177209.1, read on the forward strand.
CGACCCGGCCGAAATCGAGGCAATCCTGGCTGCCCGGCAACAAGAAGGTGGGGCACGCAGCAGCGGCGGCAATGTGTCGGAAGAACGCATCGAAGCCCTCGAAGCGCGCATCGCGGCGCTGGAAGCACGCCTGGCCGAACTGGAAGGCTGAGCCGTCACGGCTCGGGGTCGGGGAAGTTGCGGCAGCTCTTGCGCTCGGCCAGCTCCCGGTCACTGGGGCGCTGGTCGACGAACACGGTGCGGCCGTCGGCATAGATTTCCAGGTAGCCCCAGTGCAGGTCCTGCTCTTGCTGCCCGGGCTTCGGGGGGACTAGCCACCAGGGTTCGCGGCTGATCAGGGTCATGGGTGTGATTCCTGAGGGTGTCTGCAGTAATCATAGACATCCTCAGATTCAGCTTTGTCAGTTCTGACGCATTCGCGGGCATGCCCGCTCCTACAGGGTTCCTCACAAATCTCAAGACCTGTGCAGAACCTGTGGGAGCGGGCATGCCCGCGAAAGGGCCGGTACAGGCTTATGCCGGTACCGAAGTGCGGATCAGGTGGTCAAAGGCCGCCAGCGATGCCTTGGCCCCCTCACCTACCGCAATCACGATCTGCTTGTACGGCACAGTCGTCACGTCACCCGCCGCAAACACACCAGGGATGCTGGTCTGGCCCTTGGCATCGACGATGATCTCGCCACGTGGCGACAGCTCGACGGTGCCTTTCAGCCAGTCGGTGTTCGGCAGCAGGCCGATCTGCACGAAGATGCCCTCCAGCGCCACTTCATGCTGCTGGTCGGTGGTGCGGTCCTTGTAGCGCAGGCCAGTCACCTTTTCGCCATTGCCAAGCACTTCGGTGGTCAACGCACTGGTGATCACCTTCACGTTCGGCAGGCTGTGCAACTTGCGCTGCAGTACCGCATCGGCACGCAGCTGGCTGTCGAACTCGATCAGCGTTACCTGGGCGACGATACCCGCCAGGTCGATGGCCGCTTCCACACCCGAGTTGCCTCCACCGATCACCGCCACGCGCTTGCCCTTGAACAGTGGGCCGTCACAGTGCGGGCAGTAAGCCACGCCACGGGCGCGGTATTCCTGTTCGCCCGGCACGTTCATCTCACGCCAGCGGGCACCGGTAGCCAGGATCACGGTCTTGGCCTTGAGCGAGGCACCGCCGGCCAGACGTACTTCGTGCAGGCCGCCATCGGTGGCCGGGATCAGCGCTTCACCGCGCTGCAGGTTCATGATGTCCACGTCGTACTGCTTGACGTGCTCTTCCAGCGCCGTGGCCAGCTTCGGCCCTTCGGTTTCCTGTATCGAGATGAAGTTCTCGATGGCCAGGGTATCGAGCACCTGGCCGCCGAAACGCTCGGCCGCAATACCGGTGCGGATGCCTTTACGCGCGGCATAGATGGCTGCCGAGGCGCCGGCCGGGCCACCACCGACCACCAGCACATCGAAGGCGTCCTTGGCGTTGATCTTTTCGGCCTGACGGCTGCCTGCGTTGGTGTCGATCTTGCCGAGGATTTCTTCCAGGCCCATGCGGCCCTGGCCAAACACTTCGCCGTTCAGGTAAATGCTCGGCACCGCCATGATCTTGCGCGATTCCACTTCCGCCTGGAACAGCGCGCCATCGATGGCCACGTGGCGTACGTTGGGGTTGAGGACCGCCATCAGGTTCAGCGCCTGGACCACGTCCGGGCAGTTCTGGCACGACAGCGAGAAGTAGGTTTCGAAGGTGAACTCGCCTTCCAGCGCCTGGATCTGTTCGATCACTTCGGCACTGGCCTTGGACGGGTGGCCCCCGACCTGCAGCAGTGCCAGCACCAGCGAGGTAAATTCGTGGCCCATGGGGATGCCGGCGAAGCGCAGGTTTATGTCGGCTCCCGGGCGGTTCAGCGAGAACGATGGACGACGGGCATCGCTGCCGTCCGCGCTGAAGGTAATAAGGTTCGACAGGCTGGCAATTTCCACCAGCAGGTCGTGCAATTCGCGGGATTTCGCGCCGTCGTCGAGGGAGGCAACGATCTCGATCGGCTGGGTGACCCGCTCCAGGTAGGTTTTCAGTTGCGATTTAAGCGTGGCGTCCAACATACGGGCGATTCCTTTTTCAAAACTCGGATACAAAAACGCCCAGGCGAACTCGCCCGGGCGCTTTACGGGGCGGTAGGTACTTCAGCTTTGGCGGCTGGCTACCGCCCGCGACATACACATCGGCTTAGATCTTGCCGACGAGGTCCAGCGACGGGGCCAGGGTGGCTTCGCCTTCTTTCCACTTGGCCGGGCAAACTTCGCCTGGGTGAGCGGCAACGTACTGGGCAGCCTTCACCTTGCGCAGCAGTTCGGCAGCATCGCGACCTACACCACCGTCGTTCAGTTCGACGATCTTGATCTGACCTTCCGGGTTGATCACGAAGGTACCGCGATCGGCCAGGCCGGCTTCTTCGATCAGCACGTCGAAGTTGCGCGAGATGACGTGGGTCGGGTCACCGATCAGTGGGTACTGGATCTTGCCGATGGTGTCCGAAGTGTCGTGCCAGGCTTTGTGGGTGAAGTGGGTGTCAGTGGACACACCGTAGATTTCCACGCCCAGCTTCTGGAACTCGGCGTAGTTGTCAGCAAGGTCACCCAGCTCGGTCGGGCAGACGAAGGTGAAGTCGGCCGGGTAGAAGAACACGACAGACCACTTGCCTTTCAGGTCGGCTTCGCTGACCTGGACGAACTCGCCTTTGTGGTAGGCGGTGGCGTTGAACGGTTTGACCTGGCTGTTGATAATTGGCATGAGAGACGCTCCTTCATGGGGTTGGAATCAGTTGATGGAGAGAATCCTAACCGCTGGTCCCGATAAAGGCTCATTGGCAAAGCTCATGCTTTTGATTGGTTTTGGCTATAACCGGTAGTAACTAATAGAAGGGAATGGGCTGAGCAAAGGATTGCGGGGTCATGCCCCTGACTCCATGGTCGTGTCACTCCTGTAGGAGCGGCCTTGTGTCGCGATGGGCTGCGAAGCAGCCCCTGTGTATCTCACGATTGCAGAAATACTGGGGGCTGCTTCGCAGCCCATCGCGACACAAGGCCGCTCCTACAACGGTATGCGTTCCGTTGAGTCAGCGCGTCGCGGTGCGCATGGTCACGAACTCTTCGGCCGCCGTCGGGTGCACGCCGATGGTTTCGTCGAACTGTTGCTTGGTCGCACCGGCCTTCAGGGCAATGCCCAGGCCCTGGATGATCTCGCCGGCGTCGGGGCCAACCATGTGGCAGCCCAGCACCTTGTCGGTCTCGGCATCGACCACCAGCTTCATCAGGGTCTTTTCCTGGATGTCGGTCAGGGTCAGTTTCATCGCACGGAAGCGGCTCTCGAATACCTGCACCTTGTGCCCGGCCTCCAGCGCCTGCTCCTCGGTCAGGCCCACGGTACCGATGGGAGGCTGGCTGAAGACTGCGGTGGGGATGTTCTGGTAGTCCACCGGGCGGTATTGCTCAGGCTTGAACAGGCGCCGGGCCACGGCCATGCCCTCGGCCAGAGCCACCGGGGTCAGTTGCACGCGGCCAATCACGTCGCCAATGGCCAGGATCGACGGCGCGGTCGTCTGGTACTGCTGGTCAACGCGAATGTAACCGCGTGCATCCAGCTCGACGCCGGTGTTTTCCAGGCCCAGGTTGTCCAGCATCGGGCGCCGGCCGGTGGCATAGAACACGCAATCGGTGACCAGCTCGCGGCCATCCTTGAGGGTGGCCTTGAGGCTGCCGTCCTCGAGCTTGTCGATGCGCTGGATGTCGGCATTGAACTGCAGGTCGAGGCCGCGCTTTTCCAGTTCTTCCTTCAGGTGCGTGCGCACCGAACCGTCGAAGCCACGCAGGAACAGGTCGCCACGGTACAGCAGTGTGGTAGCCGACCCCAGGCCCTGGAAGATGCCGGCGAACTCGACGGCAATGTAGCCACCGCCCACCACCAGCACCCGGCGTGGCAGGTCCTTGAGGTAGAAGGCTTCGTTGGAGGTGATGGCCAGTTCCTTGCCCGGAATGTCCGGCACCTGTGGCCAGCCACCGGTGGCGATGAGGATGTGCTCGGCGGTGTAGCGCTGGCCTTCCACTTCCACTTCATTGGCACCGGTCAAGCGCGCATGCCCCTGCAGCAAGGTAACCCCGCTGTTGACCAGCAGGTTGCGGTAGATGCCGTTGAGGCGCTCGATTTCCCGGTTCTTGTTGGCAATCAGGGTGCCCCAGTCGAAGTGCCCTTCTTCCAAGGTCCAGCCGAAGCCTGCGGCCTGCTCCAGTTCGTCGGCGACGTGTGCGCCGTACACCAGCAGCTTTTTCGGCACGCAGCCGACGTTGACGCAGGTGCCGCCCAGGTAGCGGCTCTCTGCCACTGCCACCTTTGCCCCGAAGCCGGCGGCAAACCGCGCCGCGCGCACACCGCCGGACCCGGCACCAATCACGAACAGATCAAAATCGTAGGCCATGTATTCACTCTCCTAGGCAGGCGCCCAGCATAACGCACTGGGGCCGCTTTGCGACCCTTCGCGGGCCCGCCCGCTCCCACAGTACCGGCGCAACCTTAAAGGCCTGCACAATACCTGTAGGAGCGGGCGTGCCCGCGAAGGGCTGCAAAGCAGCCCCAGTTATCAGCTTTGATACAAGTAGCGGCTTATCAGTAAGCCTTGCCAGTCTTGTAGTAGTTCTCGAAGCAGAAGTTGGTCGCGTCGATGTAACCCTCAGCGCCACCGCAGTCGAAACGCTTGCCTTTGAACTTGTAGGCGATCACGCAGCCGTTCTGCGCCTGTTGCATCAGGGCGTCGGTGATCTGGATCTCGCCACCTTTGCCCGGCTCGGTGTTGGCGATGATGTCGAAGATGTCCGGGGTCAGGATGTAGCGACCAATGATCGCCAGGTTCGACGGGGCGTCTTCCGGCTTTGGCTTCTCGACCATGTTGGTGACACGGAAAATGTCGTCACGGATCATGTCGCCGGCGATCACGCCGTACTTGTTGGTTTCCTGCGGATCGACTTCCTGGATGGCGACGATCGAGCAACGGAACTGGTTGTACAGCTTGACCATCTGGGTCAGTACGCCGTCACCTTCCGGGTTCACGCACAGGTCGTCCGCCAGCACCACGGCGAACGGCTCGTCGCCGATCAGCGGGCGGCCAGTCAGGATGGCGTGGCCCAGGCCTTTCATTTCGGTCTGGCGGGTGTAGGAGAACGAGCACTCGTCGAGCAGGCGACGGATACCAACCAGGTATTTTTCCTTGTCGGTGCCCTTGATCTGGTTTTCCAGCTCGTAGCTGATGTCGAAGTGGTCTTCCAAAGCACGCTTGCCGCGCCCGGTGACGATGGAGATCTCGTTCAGACCGGCATCCAGTGCCTCTTCAACGCCATACTGGATCAGTGGCTTGTTGACCACCGGCAGCATTTCCTTGGGCATGGCTTTGGTAGCGGGCAGGAAGCGGGTGCCGTAACCGGCTGCCGGGAACAAGCATTTTTTGATCATATACGTCCTTACAAAAGGCTAGGCCAGTGGAATTCGGCGCAGTCTAATCAGGCGGCAGTCACCTTACAATGCCCTACCTGTGGCCGATCGATGGGAAGATAGAGATAACCTAGTGTAGATAGTTCCGGTGGATCGTAAATATTGCTGTCATCCATGCCCGTTGGATGACAGGAAATCGGGGTTTCCTGTACTGGCCTCTTCGCGGACAAGCCCGCGAGGAGGCCAGTACAGGCAATACATCAGCTACCGGTGCCCTGCCCTATGAGCACACCATCGACCCTTTGCCCATACAGGTTCACCCCGTCATTGGCATGGAACTTCACCCGCGTTTTCTCGATGGAGCCCTCCACCAGCCGCGGGTCCTGCGGCCGTTCATGGCGATTGACCCAGGCCGCCACATCCCAGGCCTGCTGATCGCTAAGGCTGCCCGGCTTGCCCAGCGGCATGTTGTACTTGATGAACGACGCCGCGGTATTGATCCGGTGCATGCCGGCGCCCCAGTTGTAGGAGTCCTTGCCCCACAACGGCGGCATCACGTACTCGCCCGCCACCTTCTGCCCTTCGCCATTGTCGCCGTGACAAATCGCACACTGCTCACGATAAACCTGCTGACCGCGCTTGAAGTCGTATCCGCCCTTTGGCTGCGGCACCTCCGGGTACCCGCGCCCGGCAATCTCGACGCCGGTCGGCGCCTTGGTCGACAGCCAGTACGAATACACCGCCAGCGCCGTCATCTGCGGGCTATCGGCCGCAGGCGGCTTGCCGTTCATGCTGAACTGGAAGCAGCCCTGGATGCGCTCGGCATAGGTGTTGACCTTGTCATTTTTCTTGCGGTAGGCGGGGTACATCGGGTACGCCCCCCACATCGGCGCGGAATGCGCCAGCCGCCCCTGGTCAAGGTGGCAGTTGCTGCAGTTCATGCCGTTGCCCACAGCCTCGGGCATCAACCTGCGGGTGTCGACGAACAAGGCATGCCCCTCGCGTACCATCTTGCCAAAGGCATTGTCAGGCAACTCGCTTTCCGCTGGTGGCACGAACTGCGGCGCGGCCTGCACGCCAGGCACTTTCAACTGCGACTGGTCTTCCATGGCAATCTGGGCGGCGTGTGCGCTGCCCATGGCCAGCAGCAGCAGGGCTGGAATCATCGGTTTCATGGCTTGACCTCCTGGCTGGCGGGGCGGGCGAAGAACTCGGCAACGGCCTTGATCTCGTCATCGGTCATGGCCTTGGCCACGCCGACCATCAGCTGGTTGGGGTCATTGCTGCGCGTGCCGTCACGCCAGGCATTGAGCTGCGCCACCAGGTAACTGGCGGGCTGGCCGGCCAAGGGCGGGAAGTGTTCGCCAACCCCGCCACCGCCCGGGCCATGGCATTGCACGCAACCAGGAATCTGCCGGCTCCAGTCACCGTACAGGGCCATGCGGGTGGTGGGGTCATCGGCGATCTGCTGGCGACGCAGGTCGCCTGCAGGGTCTGCCGGCAGGCTGGCCAGATAGGTGCTGACCGCCTCGATCTCATCCTCGCTCAGGGCATTGGCAAGCGGCTCCATCACCGGCTGCTTGCGGCTGCCGTTGCGCCAATCATGCAATTGCTTGCTGAGGTAAGCGGCCGGCAGCCCGGCCAGGCGTGGGAAGCCGGCAGCGGCAATGCCTTTGCCGTCCGGGCCATGGCAACCCAGGCAAGCCATGGCGGCGGGGTTGGCCCCACCCTGGGTGAAGACTTTCTGGCCATCGGCGGCATGCGCCGTGGGCCAGGCCAGGATCAGCAGGCTGCCGACCAAGGCGCGACTCAACGGTGTCATCACGAATCTCCCTTTCTATTGTTATAAGCTTAGGCTTAAAACATATAAGTAAAAGGAGCGTGATCAGTTGCCCTGGATCAACTACCGGAAATGCATTGGGTGGCTGCGGTGCGCACGTCGCCCAGGCGCAGCGGGAAATTGTTCAGCCGCTCGTGCAACTTGATGCTGCTGCCGCTGCCACGCTTGTCGATATCCACCAGCGCCGCCGGGCCCACGCCCGAGCTGATTTTTTGCGGCACGATCAGCCGCAGGCCATCGCCACGCTGCTCTTCCACAAGCGGGTCCCGGGTATCGGCCAGCTTCTGCTTGACGCAATCGGCATACGCGCGTGGGGACTTGCCCGAGATTACATCCAGCGTTTCATGCGACTGTTCCAGTTCCGTAACACTCACACAGCCACCCAGCGTCATCGCCAACGCCGCCACCATCCACTTCATTTGCAGCACCTCTGCCTTCAAGAATCCGCTTTGACCACAGCCAGGCTGTTTTGCTCCCTGCTTTGGCAGATTTATCTATGCCTGGCGGAACAGCGCGGCAGTGTAACCCGACATCGTGGTATCTTTTGCCTTTGCAGAACCAATCCTTGCGGAGCATCACATGAAATTCGTACACCAGCGCGAGCACCTGAACGAGGACGATATCGTCGTCATCGAGTGCTCCCAGCGCTGCAATATCCGCCTGATGAACGACGCCAACTTCCGCAGCTTCAAGAACGGCGGCCGTCATACCTACCACGGTGGCCATTTCGACAAGTTCCCGGCGAAGATCACCGTGCCAAGCACCGGTTTCTGGAACATCACCATCGATACCGTGACCACCCGCCCGATCTCGGTTACCCGCAAGCCAACCTTGACCCACAAGATCAAGATCGTCCGTCGTTCATCGTCGAAACTCAGATAAGGCCACCATGACCCAGACCACCAAGTACGTCATCAAGTACAAGCTCGACGGCCAGCGCCGCTGGGACTTCGCGCTGATGCCCGACGCCTCCCTCGAACAAGCCCTGGAAGCCCTGCGCAAGATTCACGGCGAAGACGCCGAGAAGATCAGCGACATCCAGGTCAGCAAAGCCTTGTAAATACCCGCCCCACCGTACCGCCCGCCCGCGCAAGGAGAATCGCATGAGCCACTGGCCCGACCGCCGCATCCTCGACCTGCTGGGCATCGAGTTGCCCATTCTGCAGGCCCCCATGGCCGGTGCGACGGGCTCGGGCATGGCCATTGCCGTGGGCCTGGCGGGCGGTTTGGGCGCCCTGCCCTGCGCCATGCTCACGGGCGACCAGGTGCGCACCGAGATCGCTGCCTTCCGCGCCGGCTGCCCGGGCCGCCCGTTGAACCTGAACTTCTTCTGCCACCAGCCGCCAGCGCCCGATGCCGAGCGCGATGCACGCTGGAAGCAGGCGCTACAGCCCTATTACAGCGAAGTGGGAGCCGACTTCACGGCGCCCACGCCGGTGTCCAACCGGGCGCCTTTCGACGAACATAGCTGCCAGCTGGTCGAGCAACTGCGCCCGGAGGTGGTGAGCTTCCACTTCGGCCTGCCACATGCCGACCTGCTGCAACGGGTAAAGGCCAGTGGTGCCAAGGTGCTGTCCAGCGCCACTACAGTAGAGGAAGCCGTGTGGCTGGAGCATCACGGCTGTGATGCGATCATTGCCATGGGCTATGAGGCGGGCGGCCATCGCGGCATGTTCCTCAGCGACGATATCACCAGCCAGATCGGCACCTTCGCGCTGGTGCCGCAGGTGGCCGATGCGGTCAGCGTCCCGGTGATTGCCGCTGGCGGCATTGCTGACCACCGCGGCCTGTTGGCGGCATTGGCCTTGGGTGCTTCGGCAGTGCAGATCGGAACGGCGTACCTGTTCTGCCCCGAGGCCAAGGTGTCGCCGGCGCATCGCCAGGCCCTGGACAGCGCACCTGCCAGCGACACGGCGCTGACCAACCTGTTCACTGGCCGACCGGCGCGTGGCATCAACAACCGCATCATGCGCGAGCTGGGGCCGATGAGCGATTTGGCCCCGCACTTCCCGCTGGCCGGCGGGGCCTTGATGCCTTTGCGGGCGATTACGGATCCGCAGGGCAATAGCGATTTCAGCAACCTCTGGTCGGGGCAGGCGTTGCGGCTGGGCAGGCATATGCCGGCGGGTGAGTTGACCCGGGAGATTGCCGAAAAGGCGCTGGCCATGATCGGCCGCCAGGCGTCTGCATAAGCAGGTCTGGCCCCTTCCCGGCCCATGGCCTACCGCTATATAGTTAAGGATATAACGATAAGCCCCAAGGAGCTGTCTTCATGCGTATCCGCCCACCCCACTTGGCTGCCACCGCCCTGACCAGCCTGCTTGCCTTCAACACTGCCTGGGCCGATGAAGTCCAGGTCGCGGTCGCAGCGAACTTCACAGCCCCTATCCAGGCCATTGCCAAGGACTTCGAGAAAGACACTGGCCACAAGCTGGTCGCTGCCTATGGCGCCACCGGCCAGTTCTACGCACAAATCAAGAATGGCGCGCCGTTCGAGGTATTTCTCGCTGCCGACGACAGCACCCCAGCCAAGCTCGAGCAGGAAAACGCGATTGCCCCGGGCTCACGCTTCACCTACGCCATCGGCACCCTGGCGCTGTGGTCGGCCAAACCCGGCTATGTCGACGCCAACGGCGAAGTGCTGAAGAACAACCAGTTCAAGCACCTGTCCATTGCCAACCCGAAAACCGCGCCCTACGGCCTGGCCGCCACACAGGTGCTGGACAAGCTGAAGCTGACCGAAGCCACCCGGCCCAAGCTGGTCGAAGGGCAGAACATTACCCAGGCGTTCCAGTTCGTATCCACCGGCAACGCCGAGCTGGGCTTTGTCGCCCTTTCGCAAATCTACAAGGACGGCAAGGTCGAAAGCGGTTCGGCCTGGATCGTTCCCTCGTCCCTGCACGAACCCATCCGCCAGGACGCGGTAATCCTCGAAAAAGGCAAGGACAACCCCGCCGCCAAGGCCCTGGTCGACTACCTGAAAGGCCCGAAAGCCGCGGCAGTGATCAAATCCTACGGTTATGAAATCTGATGCCACTGGATGCCAGTGACCTGGGTGCCATCTGGCTGACCGTGAAACTGGCCAGCATGACCACCCTCATCCTGCTGATCGTCGGCACGCCCATCGCCTGGTGGCTGGCGCGCACGCGCTCGTGGTTGCGCGGGCCGGTGGGCGCGGTGGTGGCCTTGCCGCTGGTACTGCCACCCACAGTGATCGGTTTCTACCTGCTGATCGCCCTCGGCCCACATGGCTGGCTGGGCCAGGCGACCCAGGCGCTGGGCCTGGGCAGCGTGGTGTTCAGTTTTACCGGCCTGGTAATAGGCTCGGTGATCTACTCCATGCCGTTCGTGGTCCAGCCGCTGCAGAATGCCTTCGGCGCCATTGGCCAGCGCCCGCTGGAAGTGGCCGCGACGCTGCGCGCCAGCCCCTGGGACACCTTCGTCCACGTGGTGCTGCCGTTGGCCCGTCCGGGCTTCATCACCGCCAGCATCCTCGGTTTCGCCCACACGGTGGGCGAGTTCGGCGTGGTGTTGATGATTGGCGGCAACATCCCCGACAAGACACGCGTGGTCTCGGTGCAGATCTTCGACCATGTCGAGGCCATGGCCTATTCGCAAGCGCACTGGCTGGCCGGTGCCATGCTGGTGTTCTCGTTCCTGGTGCTGCTCCTGCTTTACGCAGGACGCCGCGGCAAGGCTGGCTGGAGCTGAAATGAGCGCATCGATTGTGGCGCGCCTGCAACTGGCACGCGACGACTTCACCCTGGACGTAGACCTGCACCTGCCCGGCCGCGGCATCAGTGCGTTGTTCGGCCACTCCGGTTCTGGCAAGACCAGCTGCCTGCGTTGCCTGGCGGGGCTGGAACGGGCCGCCAGCGCCTACATCGAGGTCAACGGCGAAGTCTGGGAAGACAGCGCCCGCGGATTCTTTCTGGCACCACACCTGCGCCCGGTAGGCTACGTGTTCCAGGAGGCCAGCCTGTTCCCGCACCTGTCGGTACGCGGCAACCTGGAGTTCGGCTGGCGCCGGGTGGCCGCTGCCGAGCGCAAGGTCAGCCTAGACCTGGCCTGCCAGCTGCTGGGTATCGGCCACTTGCTGGCACGCCGGCCGGCGACCTTGTCCGGTGGCGAGGCGCAGCGGGTGGGCATTGCCCGCGCCCTGCTCAGCAGCCCGCGCCTGCTGTTGATGGACGAGCCACTGGCTGCCCTCGACGGGCCGCGCAAACGCGAAATCCTGCCCTACCTGGAACGCCTGCACGACGAACTGGACATCCCGCTGGTGTATGTCAGCCATGCCCAGGAAGAAGTGGCGCAGCTGGCCGACCACCTGGTGTTGCTGGAGCAAGGCCAGACAGTGGCCAGCGGCCCGATCGGCGAAACCCTGGCCCGTCTCGACCTGTCGCTGGCCGAGGGCGAGGATGCCGGCGTGGTGTTTGAAGGCCTGGTGGTGGCACATGACGCGCACTACGACCTGCTCGACCTGCGCCTGCCCGGCAACGACGGGCCGCTGTTGCGTATCACCCACCCTGCCCAGGTGATGGGCAGCACCTTGCGGGTCAAGGTGCAGGCGCGTGACGTCAGCCTGGCCCTGGCAGCTGACAGCACTTCGAGCATTCTCAACCGCTTGCCGGTGCGCGTGCGCGAAAGCCGCCCGGCCGCCAACCCGGCCCATGTATTGGTCAGCCTGGATGCTGGCGGCAACGCCTTGCTCGCGCGCATCACCCGCTTCTCGGCAGACCAGCTCGGCCTGCACCCGGGCCAGGTGCTGTTTGCCCAGATCAAGTCGGTGGCGCTGCTGGGCTGAGCATCGGCCCCGTCGCTGGTGTCCATTGATCAGTGACCTGATCGAGGCCTGCCAACCATGCTTGACTGCCCCCTGCCGCGCACCCTGCACTACGTCGACGACAGCCAGCCGGGCCTGACCCGGCGGCGCTGGAGAGAGCGCTTCATCTACCTGGATGCCGACGGCCAACGAGTGCGCGACAGCGATACCCTTGCCCGCATCGCTGCACTGGCAATCCCACCGGCCTATACCGAGGTGTGGATCTGCGCCGACCCGCAAGGCCACCTGCAAGCCACAGGTCGCGATGCCCGTGGCCGCAAGCAATACCGCTACCACGCGCAGTGGCGCGAAATACGCGACCAGCACAAGTACGGGCGCATGCTGGCGTTTGCCCAGGCCCTGCCGAAATTGCGCGCACAGCTGCACGACCACCTTGCCCGGCCAGGCCTGGACCGGGAAAAGGTGATGGCGCTGGTGATCAGCCTGCTGGACCACACCCTGATCCGCATCGGCAACCAGCGCTACCTGCGTGACAACCAGTCCTATGGACTGACCACCCTGCGCAACCGCCATGTCGAGGTGAAGGGCAGCAGCATCCGCTTCCAGTTCCGCGGCAAGCGCGGCGTCGAGCACAACGTCAGCCTCAACGATCGGCGCCTGGCCAACCTGCTCAAGCGCTGCATGGAACTGCCCGGCCAAGCGTTGTTCCAGTACCTGGACGACGACGGCCAGCGCCATAGCGTCGGCTCCAGCGAGGTCAACCAGTTTCTGCAGCAGCTGACCGGTGCCGACTTCACCGCCAAGGACTACCGCACCTGGGCCGGTAGCAGCCTCGCCCTGGACCTGCTGAGGCCCTTGGCCTGGGAGCCCGAGAGCGAAGCCAAGCGCCAGGTCGCCGCCATCGTCCGTCAGGTAGCATCACGCCTGGGCAATACACCGGCAGTGTGCAGGCGCTGTTACATTCACCCGGCTGTACTTGAACACTATGCCCTGGGGCGCCTGGCCAACTTGCCGAAGAACCGTGTGCGCAAAGGCCTGGACCGTGAAGAAGTAGCCTTGCTGTTATTTCTTCAGGCACTCGAGGAACAGGATGACCATTAACCCGGTCTATTCACACCATGATGCGAAGAAATTTCCCATTGGCCGCCAAGCCCCCTATTCTTGCCACCGAGCACCTTGGCCGACAAACCGCTGGCGGTTTGCTTCGGCACCTGCGACTGAAGACACGCAACAGAATTTGTCTGTCGGGGAATTACTATCCGCCGAAAGCGTCTTTAATGAGAAGGAAGAGGGACAAGCTCCCGCCGCCGTGGCAACTAGCCCGACGGACTTTTACATCACCAAGGAGAACTACATGCTGATACTCACCCGCAAGGTTGGCGAAAGCATCGTCATCAACGATGACATCAAAGTCACCATTCTGGGCGTCAAAGGGATGCAGGTGAGGATCGGTATCGATGCACCGAAAGACGTCCAGGTCCATCGAGAAGAGATCTTCAAGCGTATTCAGGCCGGCAGCCCGGCCCCGGAAAAGCACGACGACTCGCACTGAGCGACCTGCCTCAAGCCGCACGGACGCGCTTGATCGCGCCGCGCCTCAGGTGCCCAGCAGTTCGCGCACCTTGGCGATCATACAGTCCATGTCGAACGGTTTGTCGAACACCGCGGCGAACAGTTCCGGGCATCCCTGGTTGGCCTGCGCGCCACTCATGAGGATGACCGGCAACTCGCTCAAGGCCGGGTCTTCACGCATCGAGCGCACAAGCTCCTCACCGTTGAGCAGTGGCATCATGTAGTCGGTGATGACCAGCTGAACGCGCTTTTCCTTCAGTGCCTCCAGCGCCTTGTAGCCGTTGCTCGCCTTTTCCACCAGAAAACCCTCGTCCTCCAGGGCAAAACCGAGGATGTCGGCAATCAGGTACTCGTCATCGACGATCAGGATGGTGTTCATCGCCCGCCTCGTCACCCGCTCCCCTGCGGCACCGGCGTTCCCGAAAGCACACCGCAAGCGCCTTCGAACGCCTTGCGCAGGGTAATGCCCTGCGGCCCGATCAGCAGCTCGTGCAAGGCAGGGTCATGGTGGCTGTCACGCACCTTGAGGATCGACAGCATGCGCCGCAGCTGCGAATCCAGCTCGACGAAGCGCATCAGCATCAAGTTGTCGACGATGCTTGACAGGTCCGGGGCCGGGGCGCTGATTTCCGCGCCGAAAATGTCGCGCATTTCCCAGGTCAGCATCACGCTGACATCGCGCGCGCGCAGTTCGCCGACCAAGGCGCGGAAAAACGCATTGAGCCGCGCCGGGTCGATGGCCAGGCGGCTGAACGCCCCCAGGCTGTCGATCAGCACGCGCTTGCTGCCTTGCGCTTCGACCCGCTCGAGCAGGCGCGCCCCGACCTGGTCCAGCAGGCCCTCGGTAGTCGGCTGCCAGCAAAGCTGCAGGATGCCTGCCTGCTCCATGGCTGCAAAATCGTAACCCAGCGACGCGGCCTTGATACGCAGGCGCTCCGGCGTTTCGTAAAAGCCGAAATGCAGCCCCGGCGCCTGCGGGCTGCTGGCACCGAGAAATGCCAGGCCCAATGACGTCTTGCCAATACCCGAGGGCCCGATCAGCAGGCTGACCGAGCCCGTGGCCAGGCCGCCACCGAGCATTTCATCCAGGGTCGCCACCCCGCTGCGGATGCGCTCCAAGGTGGCGCTGCCCGCCTGGCTGGGGTGGCTGAACAGTGACTCCAGGCGCGGGTATACATGCATGCCGGTTTCATCGATGAGGCATTCATGGCGCCCCGACAACGCCGCACTGCCCCGCGTCTTGCGCAGCTGGATATGACGCACGGCGCGGCTGCCAAACAGTTGCTCGCCCAGTTCGATCACCCCGTCGACCATCGTGTGCTCCGGGCTGCCCTCGTCCAGCCGGGCGCTGGTCAGCAGCAGCACGGTGCAGCCCGCAAAGGCCGCATGGCCCTGTAGTTCAGAGACGAATTTCTTGGTATCCAGCGCGGTTTCCGCACGCACCCGGGCATTTAGCACGCCATCGACGATCAGCAGGCTGGCCTGCTGGCGGGCGATTTCCTGGCGCAGCAGCCGTACCACGGCGTCCAGGCCTTCCTGCTCCAGGGTATCGAAGGCACTGACGAACTGGATCGGATCACCTACCAGCGCCGGGTCGAAGAACTCCAGGGTCGCCAGGTACTGGAACAGCCGCTCGTGCGACTCGCTGAGCAAGGTGGCCACCAGCACCCGGCCACCACCGCGCACATGCCCGCAGGCCAGCTGATTGGCGAGGATGGTCTTGCCCGCCCCCGGCGGGCCCTGAATGATGTAGGACGCGCCAGCCACCAGGCCACCCTGGAGCAACGCATCGAGCCCATCGATCCCCGTCACCAGCCGCCTGAGTGCCTGTGCCATGGTGTTCTACCTGTCGAGTTGGCTGTCCGTGTGCTGATAGATTGGCAAGTAAAGCTGCATGCAAGTTCCCCGGCCGGGCTCGCTGTCGACGCAAATGGCACCACCGCTCTGCCTGGCAAAACCATACACCTGGCTGAGGCCCAGGCCAGTCCCCTTGCCAAAGGGCTTGGTAGTGAAAAACGGTTCGAAGATCCGCGGCAGTACCGCTGGCGCGATGCCCTCGCCGCTGTCTTCGACCTCGAAACGCACAAACCCGCCGTGCAGGCCCTCCACCTCACCGGTCAGCTCGACCACCTCGACTGTCAAGCCGATCCGGCCCTGCCCCGTGATGGCATCGCGGGCATTGAACAACAGGTTGAGCAGTACCATCTGCAATTGCCCGGCATCCACCTCGATCAGGGGCAGGTCCGGTTGCAGCACCACCTCCAGGTCAATCGATCCAGGCAGCGCATGCTCCAGTAGACCACGGGTGGCGGCAACAAGGTTCGCCGGGGCGACGCAAGCCACATCAAGCTTGCGGTGGCGGGCAAAGCTGAGCAACTGCTGGGTCAGCTCGGTGCCCCGCTGCCCGGCATCGAGAATGTGCTGCAACATGCGCTGGGCGCGTGCCGGGTCCTGGGTGGCCAGCGCCAAGCGCGCCGAGCTGATGATGATGGTCAGCATGTTGTTGAAGTCATGCGCCAGGCCACCGGTCAACTGGCCGAGGGCCTCCAGCTTCTGTGCCTGGAACAGCTGGGCGCGCACCGCGTCCAGTTGCAGCGCCGACTCGCGGCGGTCGGTGATGTCCCGGGTCACCTTGGCCAGGCCGACAATCTGGCCCTGGTCATCGCGAATCACATCCAGGGCGGCCAGCGCCCAGAACTGCGTGCCATCCTTGCGTACGCGCCAGCCCTCATCCTGCGCCTCGCCCTGCTCCAGCGCCTGGCGCAGCAAGCGCTCCGGGCGGCCCTCGGTGCAATCCTGCGGAGTGAAGAACAACGAGAAATGCTGGCCGATCACTTCATCGGCACGGTACCCCTTGATACGTTGCGCGCCTGCGTTCCACGACACCACATGGCCGGAAGGATCAAGCATGTAAATGGCGTAATCCACCACCGACTGAACCAGCTGTTCATAGCGTTGGGCAGTCATGACAGGGTGATCGAGACAGTCAGCTGAAACCATGCGAACTCCACCGGCACAGCAGGAGGGAAAATATTGCGAGGTTCAACGCCCAGGCTCAACCAGCACAAGGCTGATGCGCCGAGGCATCGCCACTTTCAGCAGCCACAAGCCGACCAGCAGGATAAGCCCTCCACCGGCCAGGGCC
Organism: Pseudomonas sp. s4; assembly: GCF_046764235.1. Classification (NCBI taxonomy): domain Bacteria; kingdom Pseudomonadati; phylum Pseudomonadota; class Gammaproteobacteria; order Pseudomonadales; family Pseudomonadaceae; genus Pseudomonas; species Pseudomonas sp. s4. The sequence continues at coordinate 3,958,738 of NZ_CP177209.1, forward strand.
ATCAGCCGCTGCGGTTGAGAGTGTTCGGCATCGAACCCAAGCATCAGCAGATAACCGCCCAGGCTGATCAGGCTCAGGTAGAGAAATGCCGCCAGCACGACGACCAGCACGAACAAAAGTCGCCACAATAGCCGTGGGTGCACTATACGCTCGGGAGTATCGGACAGAGTCATCACCGCACACTCTTTGGATCCAATAAAAGGGCAACAGTGGCGTAATGATAGCAAGGTGTCAATTGCCCATTCGATCGACCTTCATTCTGTTGATCATAGGCGCTGTGGTTGACTCAACTATAACAATGGGTTATAAAGCGCGCTTGATTGCGAAGCCCTTCTGCTTAGAAGTGAGCTGGTCGTTACGGCCCCTTCAAGCGTGCGAGTGTGGTGGAATTGGTATACACAGCAGACTTAAAATCTGTCGGCGTGAGCCTTGCGGGTTCGAGTCCCGCCACTCGCACCAAATTTCTTCGCAAAAGGCGCCCTCGCGGCGCCTTTTTGCTGCCCGCCTGCAAGGTGTTGCGCAGCTGCTAGAGTGGAGCTTGAACCCGTCCACTGGAACGCCGCCATGCGCTACTCCCTGTTCGATGGTCAACGCGACATCATTATCCTGATTGCCCGTGTGCTGCTGATGATCCTGTTCGTCTTGTCTGGCTGGGGCAAGCTGACCGGGTTCGAAGGCACGGTCGGCTACATGACTTCACTGGGCGCTCCTGCCCCCATGCTGGCAGCGGCAGTAGCCGTGCTCATGGAATTCGCCGTTGGCATCCTGCTGATCCTCGGATTCTACACCCGGCCGCTGGCCTTCCTGTTTGCGTTGTTCGTGCTGGGCACGGCGCTGCTGGGCCACCCGTTCTGGAACATGGTCGACCCTGAGCGCAGCGCCAACATGACCCAGTTCCTGAAAAACCTCAGCATCATGGGCGGCATGTTGTTACTGGCGGTAAGCGGCCCCGGGCGTTTTTCGGTGGACGGGCGCTGACTCAGTCGTCTTCGCAGTCGTCGAACCAGGCTGGGTGACCACGCTCTTCTTCATCAAGGTCATCCAGCGTTTCTTCGTCTTCCTCGATGTCATCCTCGACGCCTCGGGCATCGGCTTCTGCCTCAGTGTCGTCGTAGAGGAATTCGTGATCAAGCAGGTGATCATGTTCGGGTTCGTGCAGGTCATCTTCGTCGCGCATGCTGACTCCTGGGCTGGTGGCAGGCCTGTATAGGCGGATCGGCTGCACAGGTCAATGCATTACCGCTTAATGCTGGGTTAACCGGCCGGACCCAAGCTGCAGGCTCTCCCTTCAAACGTTGCTTGCCCGCCATACCCGGCGGGCTTTTTTATTGCTGCCACTCCCCCTGCGTCCAGTGCAGTGAAATCACATGGAACCCGGCCCATGCTGACCACACTCGAGCTGAGCCATGCATGACAAGTCCATCACCTGAGCTTCACAAAATGCTGACATCCCGCTGGGCACACTAACCCTGCTCCCTATGTTCTTACAGCCCGCCGCATCGTTGCCGCGGGCTTTTCTTTTTGTGGCATGCACAGTGCCTCTGACCATGACCTGAGGCAGTTTTACCGTATCGGCCCAGGGCTATGCTTAGCCGGCGATAAGCAAGCCCATTCGGAACAGGATACGGAGGCTCGTATGAAAGCTGCTGTTGTTGCACCAGGCCGTCGCGTGGAAGTGGTGGAGAAAACCCTGCGCCCCCTCGAGCACGGTGAAGCGCTGCTGAAGATGCAATGCTGCGGTGTGTGCCACACCGACCTGCATGTGAAAAATGGCGACTTCGGTGACAAGACCGGTGTGGTGCTAGGTCACGAAGGCATCGGCGTGGTCCAGGCAGTAGGGCCAGGCGTCACCTCGCTCAAACCGGGCGACCGCGCCAGCGTGGCCTGGTTCTACCAGGGCTGCGGGCATTGCGAGTATTGCAACAGCGGCAACGAAACCCTGTGCCGCGAAGTGAAGAACTCCGGCTACACCGTGGACGGCGGCATGGCCGAAGCCTGCATCGTCAAGGCCGACTACTCGGTCAAAGTGCCCGACGGGCTCGACTCCGCTGCCGCCAGCAGTATTACCTGCGCCGGCGTCACCACCTACAAGGCGGTGAAGATCTCCAACATCCGCCCCGGCCAATGGATCGCCATCTACGGCCTCGGCGGCCTGGGCAACCTTGCCCTGCAATATGCCAAGAACGTCTTCAACGCCAAAGTGATCGCCATCGACGTCAACGAAGAGCAACTGCGCTTCGCCAGCGAGATGGGCGCTGACCTGGTCATCAACTCACGCACCGAAGATGCCGCCAAGGTCATCCAGGCCAAGACCGGTGGCGCCCATGCCGCCGTGGTTACCGCCGTTGCCAAGGCTGCCTTCAACTCGGCCGTTGACGCCCTGCGTGCGGGTGGCCGCCTGGTTGCGGTCGGCCTGCCGTCGGAAGCCATGAACCTGAACATCCCTCGCCTGGTGCTGGACGGTATCGAAGTGATCGGCTCGCTGGTCGGTACCCGCCAGGACCTGCAGGAAGCTTTCCAGTTTGCGGCGGAAGGGAAAGTGGTGCCGAAGGTGACTCTGCGACCGATCGAGGATATCAACCAGATCTTCGATGAGATGCTGGAGGGCAAGATCAAAGGGCGGATGGTGATTCAGTTCGAGGGGTGATGACCCATGTGCGCTGGCTGTTGGTGCAGCGCACACTACCCTGAAATGGGCGCGCCTTAGGTCCTGGTTTCAGGTAAGCGCTATGCTTGATACACGATTTTATCCAAGTCGTGGTTTGTAGTCGGTTCGCAAGCAGAAGACTGGCTAGCACATCGGAGTGAACGTATGGGCATCCGCAGCTTGGCGAAAAACCTGCCACCCGACCCGGACAATGACGGCTGGGTACTTGGATGGGGCGTACTGAGAGACCGGCATCCCTGGCATTTCGTCGATGTGTTTGCCGACCAGAGGACCGCCAGGGCCGAGGCGGTGCGCCGCGGGGCAGGCTATGTTGTGGAGTTCGGCTCGCACCGCCTGGGATCGGATGAATTCGTTTGTGGGATATCCCCGCCTGAAGGCTAGCGTTTGAATGGGCGGAGCGGCGGGCGATGGATCCTAGGGCCGTAGTCGACAGACAGCTATCGACCCATAGCGGAAATCTGTAACCAGGGCCGCTTCGCGGCCCATCGCCGGCAAGCGCGACTCCCACAGGTACAGCGCATGCCTGACGGCTGGTGATATTCCTGTGGGAGCCAGCTTGCCGGCGATGAGGCCGGTACTGACTACAGAGCTTTGGATCAGTGTCCGCCGTGGGTCGAAAGCAGCCTTTCAGCAAAGGTATGAACCCAACAACTTGATAGATCTGACTAGTCGACAGGGCCGACATGCCCTGGTCGGCGTTACCCCTTGGTCAGATCAACCAATGGCGTCTGCCGCACCTCGGTTTCGCGCCCACCTTGTATCTCGCCAACCTGCTTCAAGGCCTTGTCCACTGCCACCTTGTCCGCCAACAAGCTGTAGCTGATGTGGAACTGCCTGTGTTCCTTCGGCCCGATTGTCGGCACCAGGTTCAGTGGCCGCTGGTAACGGCGGTTGTAGGAAAAACTCGTCCCCGGCTCGAGCCCGGTCACATAACCCTGGCCTTGTGTATCGGTATTTTTCCACAGGGAGAATACAGGCAGTGTCCGCGTATTGAAGCCGACCGAAACGCCCAGATTGCCAGCCTTGTCATGCAACACGGTCAACGTATTGCCCTGGTCATCGGCATACGGCACCACGTTGTAAACCGTTTCGTCATAGTCCTTGGTCGGCGCTCGGTAGGTTTGCCAGTCGGGCAGATCTGCCCTTGCCTTGTCGTTGAATGGCGACACTTGCTTCACTGGCGCGGCAAAACGAGCGCCCTGCTCCAGAAACGGGGTGCTGAAGTTACTGTGATAAAGCGCCTGGTATTCCTTCGGATAGTCACCGTTGTTGGTCAAGGTGTCGTTGAGGGCGAACTTCACGCTGCCGGGTTCGGTGACCAGTTCGGTCACGACGGAGAAGTCGACTTTCTTGAATGCCTGCTCTTTCATTACACCACGCAAGGTAATGGCGTAAGGGGGCTTCTCATCAATGTGCAGGGTGACTTGGTTCGCAGGAGTGTTGGCAGCCCGACCGTGCAGGGTCAGCAGTTCGCCGTTGTCGACGCCAGGGTGGCCGACCCATTCGTAACCGCAGCGGGTGACCAGTTCATTGAAACCTTCCAGCCAGCCCAGGCCATTGCGCCCGTTGAGGTCGATGAAGGACGGGTTGACCACTTCCTTGACCGGCGAATCCCAGCCCATGCGCACATTGCCGACCGACGCCTGCAAGACGTTCATTCCACGGGTCGGCACGACCGAAAGTTTCATCGTACCGTTATCGATGTCGACGATGCTGACACCCTCTTGCCGACCGCCGTGCAAGGTGCGCAAGGTAACGCTGAAGGGCTTGTCGGTTTTTACGCCAAGTTGCTGGCTGGTGATCTGCCAGTTCTGGGCGGCTTTGTCGGTGTCGAGCAGAACGTAATCCCAGGCCAGGGTGTTGGAAGCCGCAGTCAGGGCGCCAAGCGCAACGAAGAGTTTGAGGAGGGGCATGGCAGGTTGCCTTTCTTGGAGTTGTTCCCTTTTATAGACTCGAAGAAACGTTTCAGCAAGCTAGCCAAGCGATGCTTTCGATTGGCACGGGTTTCTTTAGCTATTTTCGGGGAGTAGCCTCGGCACAGTGAATCTTTCGAGCCCGATCAGGTTATCAACCTTGTGAAGGCATCAGAGAAACAGAAAAACTGCACAACTCGATAGAATTTTCATTGCCATGCCAGACGGTTTCCCTGATTTGCCCTCACTGAACGCGTTGCGTGTTTTTGAAGTGGTGGCTCGCCGCTTGAACTTCCGTGTGGCTGCCGAGGAACTGGGTGTGACCCAGGCGGCAGTTGCCCAGCAGATACGCGGGCTGGAAGCGAGCCTGGATCTGCGTTTGTTTGAACGCCTACCCCGCGGTTTGGCGTTGACTGATGCAGGCCTGGGCTATAGCGGGAGCATTCGAAGTGCACTGGCCATGATCGACGAGGCAACACGCCTGCTTCGGCCACAGACTTCTCACCTGACAGTCAGCGTTACACCTACCTTCGCCTCAAAATGGCTGATTCCCAGGCTCGGCAATTTTGCGCAGAGTCATCCAGACATCGATTTGCGTGTGCTGGCAACCGATCGGCTGTCGCACTTCAGCACCGATGGTGTGGATATCGCTGTCCGTTATGGCAAGCCCGAGTTCGGAGCGGGCTTGAATAGCGAACTGCTGATGGAGCAGCTAATCGTTGCGGTGGCCAGCCCAAAGCTGTTCGAAGGCAGCGAAATACCTGCAAGCTTTGCGCAATTGCAGGATTTCGTCATGTTGCACGATGCCCATAATTTCTGGCCTCAGTTCCTTGCAGAGCTGTTCCCACAACACATGCAGCCCACAGCCAGAAACCTGCGTTTCAATCAGACCTCATTGGCCATTGAAGCGGCAATCAGCGGTCAGGGCATTGCCCTGGCCAGCCCTGCGTTCGTCGGTGATGACATTGCCGCAGGCCGGCTGATGCAGGTTTTTACCCAGCAACTCAGGATCGACAAGTCGTTTTATCTGGTCTGGCCACGCAAGATGAAACAGCCGGACTCGTTGAGCGTGGTCCAACGCTGGCTCAAGCAACAAGCTGCCGATAGTTAATCTATCGTAATAGTGAAGTTTAGCTGTCTCCCTCACCAATGGGGCTGCTGCTAAGGTGAATGCACCTGAAAAATCAGCATTGGGAGATTGGAGGCAGCATGTCAGTAGAAAAAGTTGCGATTATCACGGCAGGTGGCAGCGGCATGGGCGCCGCAGCAGCGCGACGCCTGGCCGCCGAAGGCTTCAAGGTTGGGGTTCTTTCCTCTTCGGGCAAGGGCGAGGCGTTGGCTGCCGAGCTCGGCGGTATTGGTGTAACCGGTAGCAACCAGTCGGTTGAAGACCTGCAACGCCTGGTCGATGCTGTCGTGGAGAAGTGGGGCCGTATCGATGTGCTGGTCAATAGCGCCGGCCATGGTCCGCGCGCGCCAATCCTGGAAATCAGCGACGAGGATTGGCACAAGGGCATGGATACTTACCTGCTCAATGTCATTCGCCCGACTCGCCTGGTGACGCCTTACATGCAGCGTCAGAAGAGCGGAGTGATCATCAACATCTCCACTGCCTGGGCGTTCGAACCCAGCGAGCTGTTCCCGACTTCTGCTGTATTCCGCTCGGGCCTTGCCGCGTTCACCAAGATCTTCGCCGACAATTTCGCCGGCGATAATGTGCGCATCAACAACGTCCTCCCGGGCTGGATCGACAGCTTGCCGAGCACCGAGCAACGCCGCGACAGCGTGCCGCTCAAGCGCTACGGCACCAGCGAAGAAATCGCTGCGACCATTGCGTTCCTTGCTAGCGAAGGCGCGGCCTACATCACTGGGCAGAACATCAGGGTCGATGGCGGCGTAACACGCAGCATTTGATCGTCCGTGGCCGCAGCATTGCTGCGGCCCTCGTTTCATGGAGCCTGGTTTTTTCATGCTGGACGATCTGTTTCAGAGCATATGGGCGCAACTGGCGATCCCGGTCGGCCCGGTGCGCAACCCTTATCGGCTCATGCAACTGTCCACCCTGGACGAGCAAGGATGGCCCGTCTCCAGGACAGTTGTACTGCGAGATGCCGATGCCCGTGCAGGCGCGCTGTACTTTTACGCGGACAGGCGCTCGGCAAAATGCACGCAGATTGCCGTTGATCCACGCGTTGCACTAACGGCACTGAGCCCTTGCGGCCTGACCCAGGTGCGCATGGAGGGGCTTGCCACCCTGATCGAGGACATCGAGTATCGACGACGCTGCTGGTCGGCGGCGCGTGACAAGACACAGGCATTGTTCCGTCATGGCGCTGTGCCGGGGCAGGTGATTGAAAGCCCTGAAGTCGCCTACGAACGCATCCAGGGCGGTTTCGAGGTAACCGTCCGGCCAACTCACCTTCCTGACCCCGACGCCAAAGGCGATGGTGTCCACCTAATTTAAGTGGACACCATTTCTAGCCTTTTAAGCGGGTCTTTCCATGCAGTCACAACGCCGTTCCTATTCAAAATCCTTCAAGGCCCAAGTTGTCCAAGAGTGCGCCCAGCCCGGCGCATCGATTGCCAGCGTCGCGCAGAAGCACAGCCTTAACGCGAACCTCGTACATAAATGGATTAGGGTACTCACGAACAAAACTATGGCGCTGCAACCTGCTTTCATTCCAGTGCCCTTGCCGCTAGCCGGAGGACATTCGCAGGCAGCTTCATCAAGTATCTGCATTGAAATCCAGCACCCGCGTGGCACCGTCAAAGTGAACTGGCCGACCGAAAGCGCTGTCGCCTGTGCCACCTTTCTGCGAGACCTGTTGGAATGATTCGGATCGATGCCATCTGGCTTGCCACCGAGCCTATGGACATGCGCGCCGGTACCGAGACCGCGCTGGCCAGGGTGATCGCGGTGTTCGGTGTGGCGAAGCCGCACTGCGCATACCTCTTCGCTAATCGCCGTGCCAACCGAATGAAAGTCTTGGTGCATGACGGTGTGGGCATTTGGCTGGCAGCGCGACGATTGAACCAAGGCAAGTTTCATTGGCCCGGCATCCGTCACGGATCGGAAGTCGAACTCGATAACGAGCAACTTCAAGCCTTGGTACTGGGTTTGCCGTGGCAGCGGGTCGGCGCAGGCAGCGCGATCACAGTGCTTTAGCCCCTGCCATTAGCCCATCGGTTTATCGCTGTTGACGACCTGCTCTGACACAATCAGCGGCATGACTTCCTCGCCCAATCTCGACCAGATGACACCGGAACAGCTGCGCGGCTTGGCCGAACAGGCTATGCAGTTGCTGTCCCAGGTCGACTCCATGAGCCAGAAAATCCAACGCCTCGAAACGGTCAACGAGCAACTGGCTCATGAAATCGCCATCCTCAAGCGACACAAGTTCGCCAAGCGCAGCGAGCAACTGAGCCCCGACCAAGGCAGTCTGCTTGATGATCTGCTCGATACCGATATCGCAGCTATCGAAGCCGAGCTGAAGGCAGCCAATCCGCCGGCCGCACCGGCCGAGCCACGTCATAAGCCCAAGCGTGCACCACTGCCGCCGCAGTTTCCGCGAACCGTGATCCGTCACGAACCAGAGAATACTCAGTGCGTGTGCGGCTGCCAGCTTCAGCGAATCGGCGAAGACGTCAGCGAGAAGCTCGATTACACTCCGGGCGTGTTCACAGTTGAGCGGCATGTGCGTGGAAAATGGACGTGCCGTCAGTGTGAAACACTGATCCAGGCGCCTGTACCGGCCCAAGTGATCGACAAGGGCATCCCGACCGCAGGCCTTTTGGCCCACGTGATGGTGGCGAAGTTCGCCGACCATTTACCGCTGTACCGGCAGGAGAAGATTTTTGGTCGGGCCGGACTGCCCATCGCCCGTTCGACACTGGCGCAATGGATCGGACAGACCGGTGTGCAGCTCCAGCCTCTGGTCGATGCGCTGCGTGAGCATGTGTTGGCCCAGGGCGTGATCCACGCCGATGAGACCCCGGTTCAGATGCTCGCACCAGGCGAAAAGAAAACCCACCGCGCTTACGTGTGGGCCTATAGCACCACGCCTTTCTCGGCCCTAAAGGCCGTGGTCTACGACTTCAGCCCCAGCCGTGCCGGCGAACATGCGCGTAACTTCCTGGGCACGTGGAACGGTAAGCTGGTCTGCGATGACTTCGCCGGCTACAAGGCCAGCTTCGAGCTGGGCATCACCGAAATCGGCTGCATGGCCCATGCACGCCGCAAATTCTTCGACCTGCATGCAGCCAATAAAAGCCAGTTGGCGGAGCAGGCGCTTCACTCGATTGGCGGGTTGTATGAAGTCGAGCGACACGCCAAGGAAATGAGCGACGAAGCCCGCTGGCGATTACGTCAGGAAACAGCGGTGCCCATCGCTGAAAAACTGCATGAGTGGATGTTGGCCCAACGCGAACTTGTGCCCGAGGGTTCGGCCACGGCCAAGGCCCTGGATTACAGCCTTAAACGCTGGGTAGCGCTGACGCGCTACCTGGAAGATGGTGCTGTGCCCATCGACAATAACCAGATCGAGAATTTGATCCGGCCGTGGGCGCTTGGGCGCTCGAACTGGTTATTTGCCGGGTCGCTGCGCAGTGGAAAAAGGGCGGCGGCAATCATGAGCCTGATCCAGTCGGCGCGTATGAATGGGCACGATCCGTATGCCTATCTCAAGGATGTACTGATGCGGCTTCCGACACAGCGGGCGAGCGAAATCACGCAATTACTCCCGCAGCATTGGATGCTTGCCTGAGGCAGGCTAAGTGGACTTCGCCAAATAGTCAGCTCAAAGGCTGATTGGCATCAACAATTCGGAAGCGACTTTTCTCAGCATGTAGGTTTCGCGCAGAATTGACTGCCCCATCGAAGACTCGTGACGCTGCATGACGGCTTCATTGTGTGCGATGGCTTCATGCAGGTTGATCCAGACAGGCCGCATACCATTAGCGATTTCGTGGCTTTCCATTCTCACCGGCTCTAGCTGGGGCGCTACTTCGCATTGATAAAAATGCGAGGTCATGTGCATCAGATCGTACTGTGGCTTTTGGTAGGGCCGGTACTCCTCGATGTAACCGTAGTGCTGGAGCACCTGTATTTCACGAGCACCAGTCTCTTCCTCAAGCTCACGCTTCAGGCCTGCGACAATGTCCTCGTCACCATCAAGGCCGCCTCCAGGAAAGCTGAAATCGTTATAGCGCTCGGTGAACAGCAACAGGATCTGTTCACCCCGCATCACGATGCCGCGAGCTGCATGTCGACGGAATACTCTGCCCTGCTTGGATTTCAGCTCGGGGTGAACAATTTCAGTTATGAGTTGCATGTGGTCTCGTAGCGGCAAGATCAGTTAGTCATCGTCCAGGGTGGCCACGGTATTTCCTCAGTTCTGGAAATACTGTGGCCAGTGGAACTGGCTCAGCGAAGCAGCAATAAGGGTACAGTGGATGTACGCAGCATCGTCGTGGTCGTGCTGCCTATCAGAAACTGCCTGATGCGTGAGTGCCCGTACGCCCCCATGACCAAGAGGTCAATGCCGTGCTCTGCCTGATACGCATGCAGTGTGGACTCTACTTCGCCTGGGCGGATCTCGGAATGCACCAGCGAGCCGGAAGACGCAAGCGTGGTTCGTGCCTTCTCCAGCGCGTTCTGGTTGTCTTCAGAATCCGTTCCAACCATGACGATATGAATTGGCAGGCCTTCGCACAGCGGGCTTGAAGCAAGCATCTGTAAGGTCTTGTGGCCTGTTGCGCTGCCGTCAAATGCCACCATGACCGTTTCAGGTTTCCTGAAATGGCTGGTTGTAATCAGGGTGGGGCGGTGGATAGTTCGGACTATCGCTTCAATCTGGCTGCCAAGACTTTGGGCACTGCGCGTGCTGTCCTCACCGACTCTTCCAATCACCAGTAACCGAATATCGTCTTGGAGATCGCTCAGGCTCTCGACGAGATGGCCATGGCGCTGCTTCATATCAGGTGACATGGCGCCAGAGTGAACTGTTCGCTCGCGAGCTTTTTCAAGCATGTGCTGCCCATGCTCCAACGCCAGTTTTGCCCGCTGCGCATCCAGCATGGCCAACTCTTCCAGCAGATGTTCTCTGCTACCGAGACCGATATTGCCGCTGAGGTCAGCGGATGCAGGATATTTCTCCTTATCCAGCACATGAAGCAAGGTCAGGGGAGCGCTGAGTCGTTGCGAGGCCCATGCTGCGTAATCGCAGACCGCCAATGAGGATTGTGAGTTATCAATGCATGCCATTACGCGGGTCATTGTCGTTCTCCTTAGTGGCTCATGAGCTTGTCGATGGCACCGGGTTTGTCATGCACGCCGAAGCGGTCAACGATTGTCGCGCTGGCTTCATTGAGACCGAGCACTTCAACCTCAGCGCCTTCGCGTCGGAACTTGATCACGACCTTATCCAGCGCTGCGACGGCGGTGATATCCCAGAAATGCGCCTGTGTGAGATCGATGGTGACCTTGTTGAGCGCCTCCTTGAAGTCAAAAACCTCAGTGAACTTGTCCGCAGAGCTAAAGAACACCTGGCCCACGACGCGGTAAGTCCGATGCGATTTCGTCTCTTCAAGAGTGCTCTTGATATCCAGGTAGTGCCCGACCTTGTTTGCGAAGAACAGGGAGGCCAGCAGCACACCTACCAGTACGCCGTAAGCCAGATTGTGAGTGGCCACGACGACCACGACGGTCGCCACCATGACGAGGTTGGTCGACAGCGGATGCTCTTTCAGATTACGCAAGGAATCCCAGCTAAAGGTGCCGATGGACACCATGATCATCACAGCCACGAGTGCCGCCATAGGGATTTTGGAGAGCCACTCGCCAAGAAATACCACCATCAGCAGCAGGAAAACGCCGGCACACAATGTCGAGAGACGGGTGCGGCCACCAGATTTCACGTTGATGATCGACTGGCCGATCATGGCGCAACCTGCCATGCCGCCAAGCATGCCGGCAGCGATGTTGGCCACACCCTGGCCTTTGCACTCGCGGTTTTTGTTGCTGGTGGTGTCGGTAAGGTCGTCGACGATGGTCGCGGTCATCATTGATTCGAGTAGACCCACTACTGCCAACGCAGCCGAGTACGGGAAAATGATGCGCAGGGTTTCAAAATTCAGCGGAACTTCAGGCCAGAGGAAGATCGGGAGCGTATCAGGCAGTTGGCCCATGTCACCGACGGTGCGGATATCCAAACCGAGGTAAATGGCGATGGCAGTCAGCGTCAGAATGCACACCAATGGAGAGGGAATCACCTTGCCGATTTTCGGTACATACGGGAACAGGTAGATGATTCCCAGGCCCGCAGCGGTCATGGCATAGACATGCCAGGTGACATTGGTCAGCTCAGGCAATTGCGCCATAAAAATCAGAATCGCTAATGCGTTTACGAAGCCGGTGACTACCGAGCGTGAAACAAAGCGCATCAACGAGCCGAGCTTCAGGTAGCCGGCAAGGATTTGAAGTACGCCACATAGTAGCGTCGCGGCCAGCAGGTACTGGAGTCCATGCTCTTTTACCAGCGTAACCATCAGCAGTGCCATGGCGCCTGTCGCCGCCGAGATCATTCCGGGGCGCCCGCCGACAAAGGCGATGACAGCACAGATACAGAAGGAGGCGTAGAGACCGACTTTGGGATCTACCCCGGCGATGATGGAAAAGGCGATGGCTTCCGGGATCAGCGCGAGTGCGACCACCAGCCCCGCGAGCACGTCGGCACGGACGTTGGAAAACCACGTTTGTCTAAGTTTTTGCAGCATATAAATATCCAAGGCAAAGCATCGCGCACGCCAAGGGAGTGGCGAGCGAATCGATACAAATTCAAATTTTGAGGATTTTTTGCTGTGTGCTTAAGGTGTAAAACCAGGCGTACAGCAGTGAGCACCCGCGAGCGAGGCTAGCGGAAGCAGGTTGTTGCGAGGGGGCGTAGCGCTAAGGCGGCGTAGGCTGCCAGTAGATCGTTTGGAGTACAGTCATGCTGATGTTCCTGTAGCTCAAGGGGTATGCGGAGCCGAAGTATACAATGAAGCCATCGTCGATTGCGACCCGCTGGCAGGCTCTGCATGACCTACGTCAGATACAGGCTTATTCAATGGGTATACCTGCGGGCAAGGCTTTGTTTTCCACCCGTTCTTGTCCGAGCTGGTCTGTGTGCTGAGGGGTGAGTTGGCCAGACGGTTACGTTTCGAGCACTTCGCAATCCTATGCATCGAGCCGCGAGCGCTGGAGTGGCTGGATCTCACACGACCCGTTCAGCAACGGGCGCGCTTCCTGCGCCATGAAGGATTGTGGCAATCCTGCTGGCTGGCTCCCTGAGGCAGGCTTCTCGTACAGAACATGCAAACAGGAGTAATTGATGAAAGGTTACTGGATCATTCTGGGGACTGCTGTTACCGACACGCAGGCGCAGCAGGAATATGGCCGGTTGTGGGCGCCAATCGCCGAGCATTATGGCGCCAGGCTCAAGGCTCTCGATTCGACAGCGCTGGTCGAGTCGCATACCAGCACACGGGCGCTGGCGGTCGAGTTCGACAGTTATGCCCAGGCCCAGGCGTGCTATGCCGATCCCGCCTATTCGCAAGCAAAGGCGATGGCATTACGCGCCTATCGTCGTGAGTTGCTTATCGTTGAGGGGGATTTAGGCTGATCAAGGGTTCGCTGATACGGATGCCATGGGACGATAGCGTCCGGCATTGTTCCTCTCCTCCAGCGCAATACTGAACAGATCTGCCAAAAGAAAAGGCACCCGCAGGTGCCCTCTCAATACCGTTTACGGAATGAATCGAGTGCCACAAGCGTGGCACATCCAAGTGCGGCGCCACTCTTCCAATTTGTCGTACTGTGCGACGTTGAATTTCCAGTGGCGAACGAATCCAATTACACCGACGGTGATAAATATCGCGCCTATGAAGAACCTTGACCAATCAACGCCCCAGAAGGTGTTCATAAGCTTGAGGCCATCGTACAAGATGATTGCACCAACCCCCGTAAGGATGACCGGGCCAAGCAAGCGCTTACCTGGAGGTGGACCGACGCTTGCCGCCAAATTGGTCTGATGCCGACCTGAAGTTTCAACGGTCACGCTTGGTCCGAATCCGGATTGGGACTGCGCTTGGTGGGTTGCTTGTATGTGAGAAGTGCCAGCAGCATGGATGATAGACAGAAGCTGGACGTTTTGACCTTGGCATTGCGGGCAGCAGATTGCGTTATTGCTCACCACGTATTCATTCCTTTGAGGGGTGAAAGGCGAGCATTCTAAGGCAATTGCATACATCAGCGCACTACGCGACTTTATCCGAGCGCTATTCACGACTTACCCCGCCCACAAACAAACCTACCATCCACCCCATCTGTGTAGGAGGACCGCCATGGGCGCACTTCGAGCAGCACAATGGCAGTACGACAACCAGTTGCCGCCTCCGGTGAGCGAGAGCGCGGCTGAGGAAGCTGAGGCGCGCTGGTTCGACGATGGCATCGCGGATGCTGTTGGCGCGCCGTAACGTAGTCTTCCAGCGCAACTTCCACCAGCGTGGCGTGACCTACGAGCGCTTCGCCCAAGCGGTGGATGAGTTCGCGATGGGCCAGCTTGAAGAGATAGCTCGGCAGCTACGCACTCCTTTTGCCAAGGAAGCGGTGCTGGCCCAGGCCGAGGACGCGGAATGAATCCCCACAGCGTGGCGGTGAGCGCCATCGAGGCAGCAATCGAGACGATGCTTCTACCGGGTCTGGCCCGGTGGAGGATGCGAAGGCGGAGACGATGGTCGTCGCCTACTTCTCCATCCTCGATCCTCGTCATCGACTCCAACGAGTTCAAACATTACTGCGAGCGCATTCGGCGTATTGCCGTTCGGCGCAAGGAGGCTGCATGACAACGCCACTGATCACCACGCTCATTGATGAGCAGGTCGCTGAACTGCCCGAGAGTCAGGCAATGCCCGGCGACCGGGTGCTGATGTTGTTCAAGGGTCCAACCTTCGCGGCCGCGATGCACCAGGCCGAACTGGCCAGTATCGAAAATCCGCAGGCCTGGAACTGCCGGGCCTGCATCTGCGGAGAGTCGACCTTGGGCTACGAGGTTCGGGTGTGAACTCCTACCAGCGGGCCCGCCACTTGGTCATTTGGCGCGAAATCAACACCCAAAGAGCCCGGCACCGGGCCAGGCTTTTACATTTAGGCCCATCTACAGCTGAACGTTATTCCAATGGGCGCTTGTGATAACTATAACGCTCTGCATGGGATACCCTCGATGGGTCCGGCGGGCCCTGCTTCTGCCCTCTTCGAAAGGGAGGGCTGTCGAAATTGTCGTCACAGTTCTCTTGGAAAGCGCTCTCACTCTGATCGACTGATCTCTGTAGCCGCCCCTCATTATCGGCTGGCTGACTGACCTGTCTGTCACTATCTACGCCATACCTATCTCTGGACATACACACCTCTCAATGCTCAGAAGTCCTGAGCTATTTGAGTATGCGCTTCCCACTCTTCCAGAAGAGATAAAGCGGACCACTGGGACAGGGCTTGGGCTGAGTTGGCATCCAGATCGTATGCTCAATCCAGCTCACTCATACGCCTGTCGCCTGTTTCTTTCATTTTGAAAAGGAGGGTGAAACTGCCGGTAAGGCTTTGCCGTAGCTCTTGGGGCATTGCGAAGGAAAAATGGATGAGCCACGAACCATCTTTCAATCGAAATGTATCACCCCGGTAAAGAGCTACATCCGCCTCGCTCACTCCAATCCGCACGGCAATATCTGAATCACTTGGCGCATCAAACAAGGTTGTGCCCTCACGTTCACCATGGAGCGAGCAAGCAGTGCATCTGGGCGCGCTATCGTTTGTGAATCGGCTTGGCCGTGTGAGGGTTCGTCCAAACGACCTTCGGCTTGCTCGCTAGCACGCCGCTGACTCCAGAAGGAACGCTTTCAATTTGGCCTCCCTGCTTGATGAACAAGTCAGTCTGTTCATTCAAGCGCTCATGGGCACGCTGCGTCTCTGGGGATATGGCCTGGTGCATAAAAGCTACCTCTTAAGTGAGAAGCCGCAGAAAACGGCTACGCAGTCACTATACAGGGAATTTGAAGCACCCGTGGGAATTAGAGCAAGATACTGAAAAATGCCGACATAATAAACGCAAAATCCTGCAAGTTTTGTTTAGAAATCCGTAAACCAAACCATCCGCCGCCGCTATAGCGCAGCATCTGCAAGCATTTATCGCCGCTTTTCTTCGCGTCCCGGTGAGGCGCAAATGCCCGCCATAGCGCACAACCATAGCCGACGCACAGGCCGCTTGGCCTACATCAGGGCTTGACCTGGCATTTCCCCTATTTCAACTGACGGCGCCGGCCTGGCGCGAGGTTTTCCAATGCCCACAACCAACATGCGCATCTGGGAGCAGGTGCAGACCACCGATACCCGCTGCACCAAGAACGCCGAGGTCGGCGGCCAGAAGATCACCAACCTGAACGGCACCGCGATGGTCATGAAGGCGACCGAAATGTTCGGCCCGGTCGGTATCGGTTGGGGCTGGAAGGTGCTTGAGGAGCGATTCGACGACGGTCACGAGGTGTTTTCCGGCGAAGGCGACAAGCGAATCTGCTTGGGCCGGGAGATCGGCCACACCGTCAAAATCCAGCTCTGGTTCATGCAGGACGGCCAGCGCGGCGAGGTCGAGCAGTACGGGTGCACCCGGCACCAGTACAAGACCAAGTACGGCATGACCTCTGATGGTGAGGCGCCGAAGAAGTCGTTGACCGACGCCATCAAGAAAGCCCTGTCCATGCTGGGCTTCAGCGCCGATGCGTATGCCCATCCTACGTCGCCGGCGTCATCAAGGTGGACGTGGCAGCTTTCTGGGCCGAGCAACCTTTTGACCTTGGCATGGACTCGGACTACGGCAACTGCGACCTTTGCTGGAAGAAGAACGAGGCCAAGCTGATTAGGACCATCCAGGAAGATCCTTCCCGGGTGATCTGGTGGTCCGGCACCGAAGAACGGTTCGGCCAGGTGTTCAGACAGGACCGCCCTAATTACCGGTCGCTTGCCTGGTCAGCGGACCAACGCGCCAGGCAGACGGATTTTGATTTCGACTACTTAGCCGAAGACATCGACTGCTTCTGTGGGGACTGAAGTGTCGCTACAGACTCACCAGTTGCAGGCCCAAATCCAACCCAGACCCAATAAAGAGCAAGAACCAAAACAGCAGCAACCATGGGGTAGGTTGCGAAATTCAAGACGTAAGAGCCCCAAACCTTTGCCGACATCGTAAATTTCTGCCACCCATCCATAGGGTAGTCCTCAGGCATTTCAAGCTTTGCCCGGAGGTAATCGCCTCGAAAATCGTTGTTCGAGTGGGTCTCGTAAAGCTTCAGGACGTCGTGGTACCCCTTCCAGCTCTCGTCATATTTCTTCTGGTCGAAGGTACCTGCAGTTTTATGTGGGTGAGCCTCCTGCTTCAGCTCGCCTAGCTTAGAGGCGTAGGAATACATCTTCTCTGACCTGTTGGAAAAGTCGTTCTTCTCGATCAGCAGCGAATACACAAGCACCGCGATCGATGCAAAAACCTGAAGAAGGACTACCTCCTTCCTTTTGATATTTGCGCCTAGATCGTAGGCCTGCATTAGAGATACCAGGATCAGAACCAGAGACAGGATGACGACCGTATAGGTCGAAAGCTTCGCATGCAGGCGCAGGCGCCGAGAGGCATGAAACCTAGTTTTCGACGTGGCATCCATCTTCTTGTACAGATTCTTAAAGCTATCAGTTCCCGACATTGCGCGTCCTCCGTGCGACAGGCGCGCATCTTATAATTGAGGCTTTCCCAGCCCACAGAAAACCGATCCAGCAACACCGACCCACGCGATGTGCTCATCAGGCTCAACCCGCTAGGCCTGAGCGAGCAAGAACTGCGCAAGGACAGTAATGGCTTCGAAGACCAGCGCACCCACAGCGACTACCTGCTGTTCCTGGCTGGCTACCGCGAAACGCACCAGCAACCCCTCTCCCCTATCACGAGCAGGCTACCTGGTCGGATTTTGGGAGAGTTTCTGTGGCAATGCGGCGAGCCCGTCCGACGCCCCAGGCTAAAGCCCTGGTCATTGATTCACCGGGACGGGAATCGAACGCCTCCTCGTGAAGGGCCATGCCCGTCGAGGCATAGACTCCAATGAACATTTGCGTGTTACCTGCGCGCGACAGTCGCACCTGGACATCTATGTGCGTTCCATCGCCAAGGGTCTCGTCATGAGTGCGGTGGTGAAGCGAAGGATCAGCCCATTGCCAGAAAACTTCACCGCGTATCCTCATGTCGATCTCCTACGACTTTAGTTGTATGCGATAGGTGAACGTTCACAATAGCGAACACGAAGCGGTTATCAACCGCAGCGGGAGATACTGAAAACTGAATCGGACAAGCGGCGATCAGCCTTCGTCCGGCGGCTCAGGCAGGTGCATCGTTGCAGCAAAAGCCATCCATTCTTCAAAAATGCGTCGGTGCTGGTCGCAATCCGATCGCCAGCTGGAGGAGGACGTCACACCATACACAACCTGACTCATCGTTTGAGCCGTGTAGGTATCGAGCTTTCGAAGCAGTTCGTACGCATGAAACTGTTGATCCTTGCTAATAGAGCTCATGTGATCCACCGCTGATGAGGAGCGAAGCACTCCTCGTGACCGGTGGACACCCCGCCACAGATTAAAGTCACCAGAACTTAAACTTTTTTCGCCAACTGCCGCGATATGGCGGCCAAGGACGAAGTCATGCCTGAAGACAGCAACCGGCTTGGCCGGACCACTTCCGCTATATCGACGAGATTAGCCCTGACGGGATAAGCGCCGGTTTGCGTACCCGGATAAAGCGAAGGCCCTTCATTCCTACAAAGTGAGGAAGCGGCACCAGCTCGGACATGCCCAGCTCGCCATGGAGCGTGCCAAGACTGATCTGGAAGATCTCAATGGCGTGGACGCGATTGCAGACGAGCGACTGTGCTCGGGTGGCGACTTCATCAAAGAACTGAACTGGGATGACTATTAATGACCCGCCTCGCCCTCTGCCTCCTGCTGCTGGCCACCGGCGCCAGCGCAGGCGAATTGCCCAAAGGTGTTGACGTCTTCCACGACGACGAGCGCGGCGCAACCTGCTGGACCTTCGGTTTCGACTGGCGCGACGGCATAAGTTGCATCCCCGACAGCCAGCTGCAGGCCGGCAACCAGTTCCAGCTTTCCCCGCACGAAACCCAACCCGAACCTACACCCGCTCTGGCGCCTGGGCGCTGGATTGATGAGAGGTATCAGCCGTGAGCCCCAGGATTGTCCCAAATGGCCGGGGTCAACAAAATCCGCAGGCATTAAAAAAGCCCCGCAACCTCAATGGTTGCGGGGCTTTCGAATGGTGGAGGCCGAGGTCGGAATCGAACCGGCGTAGACGGATTTGCAATCCGGAGCATAACCACTTTGCTACTCGGCCTCAAAGGTCGGATCTAGCAGCTTGCGCTTCGCTATCTCCTTGAAACACTGAACCTTTTTCAAAGTTTGCTGCGTTTCGATGGGCGCCATTATGTCTTCATTCCTTTAACCTTGCAACCCCCTGAACGAAAAAAAATTTCAACGGGTTCAAGGTGTTAGCGCAGGCGGCCGAGTTTACTCCACAAGCCCACCACTGTGTTCTCCACGGTGCCACTGGCAGCCATGCCGATTCGCTCCTGCAGGCTCTTGCGTTCGGCGTAGTGCAGGTGGAACAGGTTGGCGTTGCGCGCGCGTTCGCTGAGGTACTCGTCGCTGGTCTGCAACTCGTCCACCAGCTTGCGGTTGAGTGCCGCGACGCCCAGCCAGACTTCGCCGGTGGCCACTTCGTCGATGTGCAGCTGCGGGCGATAGCGGGAAACGAAGTCCTTGAACAGCTGGTGGGTGATGTCCAGGTCTTCCTGGAACTTCTCCCGGCCTTTCTCGGTGTTCTCGCCGAACACGGTCAGGGTGCGCTTGTATTCACCGGCGGTAAGCACTTCGAAATCGATGTCGTGCTTCTTCAGCAGGCGGTTGACGTTGGGCAGCTGCGCCACCACGCCAATGGAACCCAGTACGGCGAACGGTGCGCTGACGATCTTCTCGCCAATGCAGGCCATCATGTACCCGCCACTGGCGGCTACCTTGTCGATGCACACGGTCAACGGGATGCCGGCCTGGCGAATGCGCGCCAGCTGCGATGCGGCCAGGCCATAGCTGTGCACCAGGCCACCACCGCTTTCAAGGCGTAGCACCACCTCGTCGCGCGGGGTGGCGAGGGTGAGCAGCGCGGTGATTTCGTTGCGCAGGCTTTCGGTGGCAGAAGCTTTGATGTCGCCATCGAAATCCAGCACGAAGACCCGGCCCTTTTCCTCGGCCTTGCCCTTCTTCTGCCGCTTTTCCGCCTTGGCCTGCTGCTTGCGTAGGGCCTTGAGCTGGGCCTTGTCGAGCAGGCCGGATTCCAGGCGCTCGCGCAGGTCCTTGTAGAACTCGTTCAGGCGGGTGACCTGCAATTGCCCACCCGATTTGCGCCGCCCCTTGCCGCGCAGCCCGGCGATGGCCGACAGCACTATCAGGATGGCGATGACCAGGGTGGCGGTTTTGGCGAGAAAGCTTGCGTATTCAGCAAGAAACTCCACGTTGACTCCTTAAAGACTTGCGCCACTACGGCGCGTAACTGTAGCAAGCATACCGTTGCGCCTGAGGTGCTGCCAGCCGTGGCAAACGCTGGCAACACCTTTCAAACAACCTTTTCAAACGCTTGTATGTTTTTTCGTTGACAGCCCGTGTGCCGCATCCTAACCTCGCAGCAACCTCCAACAGGCCGGAACCTTTCGTGGGCA
The DNA here is from genome assembly GCF_046764235.1 of Pseudomonas sp. s4. Classification (NCBI taxonomy): domain Bacteria; kingdom Pseudomonadati; phylum Pseudomonadota; class Gammaproteobacteria; order Pseudomonadales; family Pseudomonadaceae; genus Pseudomonas; species Pseudomonas sp. s4. Next base: position 3,979,165 of record NZ_CP177209.1, read on the forward strand.
ACCTCTACCTGATCCGACATGGCCAAGCCTCCTTCGGCGCCGATGACTACGATGTCCTCTCGCCCGTGGGCGTGCGCCAGAGCCAGGCTCTGGGTGAGCACCTGGCCCAGCTCGGTGTAAGGCTGGACCGCTGCGTGGCAGGCGACCTGCGCCGCCAGCAGGATACCGCGCGCCTAGCCCTGGATGCATTGCACGCCAATGGCTGCCCGGTGCCGGCTGTTGAGACCGATACAGCATTCAATGAGTTCGATGCCGATGGTGTGATCCGCGCCTTGTTGCCCCGGCTGCTGCCTCAGGAGCCCGACGCCCTGCACATCCTGCGCAATGGCGCGCAGCACCGCAGCGAGTTCCAGCGCCTGTTCGCACTGATGGTGCAGCGCTGGCACGATGGCGAACATGCCGACGATGACCTGGAGACCTGGCAGGCGTTCACCGCCCGCGTGCAAGGCGGCCTGCAGCGCGTACTGGATGCTGCCGGTAGCGGCGACAATATCGCCATCTTCACCTCGGGCGGTACCATTGCCGCCCTGCTCCACCTGGTTACCCGTATTACCCCCGGACAGGCGTTCGCGCTGAACTGGCAGATCATCAACACGTCGCTCAGCCAGCTGAAGTTCCGCGGCCGCGACGTGGCACTGGCTTCCTTCAACAGCCAGGCCCATGTGCAGCTGTTGAGGGCGCCGGAGCTTGTCACCTATCGATGAGCCCGGCTTGTTGTGTCCCTGCGGGGACGTGTAAATCACTCTATAAGGAATGCGCCATGACCTCCGTAGCTGATGCCGTCAAAAAGATGCAAGAGAAGTTCAACCCATCCGCTGCCGCCGGCCTGGACCTGGTGTTCGGCTTCAACATCACCGACGAAGACAAGCACTACGCGCTGATCGTCAAGGACGGCACCTGCGACCTGCAGGAAGGCGAAAACCCGGATGCCAACTGCACCCTGGTGATGGATAGCGAAACCCTGAAGGGTATCGTCAGCGGCGAAACCGACGGCATGCAGGCATTCATGGGCGGCAAGCTGCGCGTTGAAGGCGACATGATGCTGTCGATGAAGCTCAGCGAGCTGTTCCCGTCCTGAGGGTTGGAAATAGCGGATGATCGAAAAACCGAAGCCTGACCGGCTTCGGTTTTTTTTTGCCCGTGCCCAACAGCCCGCACAAGGCCGCCTGGCTTGTGGGCACTTCCACAAAAACAAGTGAGCGCTATCAAGGCAGTTGATCAAACAGCAACACCCTCACCTATATGGCATCTGGCACGCTTGTCCCATCCCCGGCGGACCATTAGATTAGCCAATAGTCCTTGCGATCGAGAATAAGGAAAACGCATGACGCTCACCGACCAGTCCACCCAGGTACGCCCCGGCGAAGAACTCGACGCGGCTGTCATCGACCCTTACCTCAAAGCCAACATCCCCGGCCTGGATGGCCTGCCGAGCATCAGCCAGTTCCCTGGCGGCGCCTCCAACCTTACCTACCTGGTCAGCTACCCGGGCCGCGACTTCGTGCTGCGCCGTCCACCGTTCGGGCAGAAGGCCAAGTCGGCCCACGACATGGGCCGCGAGTTTCGCATCCTCAACCAGCTCAACAGCGGCTTCCCCTACTGCCCCAAGGCCTATGTGCACTGCACCGACAGCAGCCTGATCGGCGGAGAGTTCTATGTGATGGAGCGGGTCAAGGGCGTTATCCTGCGCTCGGACATCCCGGCCGAACTGTGCCTCGACGCCAACCGCACCGAGGCCCTGTGCAAGAGCTTCATCGACCGCCTGGTGGAACTGCACCAGGTGGACTACAACGCCTGCGGCCTGGCCGACCTGGGCAAACCGGAAGGCTATGTGCAGCGCCAGATCGAGGGCTGGACCAGCCGCTATGAAAAGGCCCTGACCCCTGACGCCCCGCGCTGGGAACAGGTGACCGCCTGGCTGCATGAGAAAATGCCCGCCGACCACCCGCGGCCCGGCATCGTGCACAACGACTACCGTTTCGACAACGTGATCCTCGATGCCGACAACCCCATGCGCATCATCGGTGTGCTGGACTGGGAAATGGCCACCCTGGGCGACCCGCTGATGGACCTGGGCAACAGCCTGGCCTACTGGATCGAGGCCGATGACCCTGCGCCGGTGCAGCTGATGCGTCGCCAGCCGAGCAACGCACCGGGCATGCTCACCCGCCGCCAGTTCGTCGATTACTACGCCGAGCGCGCCGGTATCCGCCTGGACAACTTCGATTACTACTATTGCTATGGCCTGTTCCGCCTGGCCGGCATCGTCCAGCAGATCTACTACCGCTATTACCACGGCCAGACCCAGGACAAGCGCTTTGCCCAGTTCATCCACATGAACCGCTTGCTGGAGCAGATGACCTTGCAGGTCATCGCCAAGTCCAGCCTCTGAGCCCCGACCTCGACGACGGATAACAAGGAAAACAGCATGTCCAAGACCCACCTGTTCGACCTCGACGGCAAGATTGCCTTCGTTTCCGGCGCCAGCCGTGGTATCGGCGAGGCCATCGCCCACCTGTTGGCCCAGCAAGGTGCCCATGTGATCGTGTCCAGCCGCAAGCTCGACGGTTGCCAGCAGGTGGCTGACGCCATCATCGCCGCCGGTGGCAAGGCAACGGCGGTAGCCTGCCACATCGGTGAACTGGAGCAGATCCAGCAGGTGTTTGCCAGCATCCGCGAACAATTCGGGCGGCTGGACATCCTGGTCAACAATGCCGCTACCAACCCGCAGTTCTGCAACGTGCTGGATACCGACCCGGGTGCTTTCCAGAAGACCGTGGACGTGAACATCCGGGGCTACTTCTTCATGTCGGTCGAGGCCGGCAAGCTGATGCGCGAGCATGGTGGCGGCAGCATCATCAACGTGGCGTCTATCAACGGGGTTTCACCCGGCCTGTTCCAGGGCATCTACTCGGTGACCAAGGCGGCAGTCATCAACATGACCAAGGTCTTCGCCAAGGAGTGCGCGCAGTTCGGGATCCGCTGCAACGCCCTGCTGCCAGGCCTGACCGACACCAAGTTCGCCTCGGCACTGGTGAAGAACGACGCCATCCTCAACGCCGCGCTGCAGCAGATCCCGCTCAAGCGCGTGGCCGACCCCAAGGAAATGGCCGGTGCCGTGTTGTACCTGGCCAGCGATGCCTCCAGCTACACCACCGGTACCGCACTCAATGTCGACGGTGGCTACCTGTCCTGATCAGGCTTTTACTGCAACCAGGGTGTAGCTCAGGGGCAGGCGTGCGGGCTGCTCGCGCAGGCGATATTCACCGTCGTCGCCCTTGACCATCTGCCCCGGCAGCGCCTCCCAGGGGATGCTCTGGTGCTCGACCAGGGCGGTCAGTTGCAGGCCGTGGGCCAGCAAGGCGCTGATCACCTCGCCCAGGCCGTGGTTCCACTCGTGGGTTTCGGTGTGGGAAAGGCGCTGCTCGGTTTCGACGTAGGTTTGGTCGTTGTGCCACACCGTCGGCTCTTCGTGTTCGAAATACGGGTATTCGAGTTGCAGGCGGTCCTGGTGGTCTTCGTTGACTGCCATCAGCATCGGGTGCCCGTCGCGCAGGAACAACCGACCACCCGGCTTCAGCAGGGCCGCGACAGTACGCGCCCACGGCTCGATGCGAGGCAGCCAGCAGAGCGCGCCGATGCCGGTGTAGACCAGGTCGAACGTGCCGGCCGGCAACACCTTGTCGGCGGCGTAGACGTCGGACTCGACATACGCGATGGGTGCCGCACAGCGCTGGGCCAACGCACGCGCCTCGGCCAGCGAAGCCGCGGAATAGTCCAGGCCACAGACCTTGGCACCAAGGCGCGCCAGCGAGAGGGTATCGGTACCGATGTGGCACTGCAGGTGGACGGCGTTGAGCCCGTCGATATTGCCAAGCAATGGCAGGTCGAAGCGTACGGTTTCGGAAAGGTACTCGGGATGCTGGACGAGCCGTTCGACTTCGTAGTCGTTGGAAGCAGCGTGCAGCGGGGCACGTTCGTCCCAGCTGGCGCGGTTGAGTTGCAGTGAGCGGTCCATGGTGTCTTCCTTGATTCGTGGGGGCTCATGCTAGCCCCCACCAATCTCCCTGCGACAGGACTGCCTTGCTAAAAATTGTAAAGCTGGCGCGGTCACTGTGGGAGCGGGCGCGCCCGCTCCCACCCGACCCCACAGAGCCCCTGCCAAGTCAACCAGCCATGTGAAGTCGCCAGCCGTTACAGGCAGGTCGCCGCCGCCGCCCGGCGCTGCAGGGCCACACCGTCGTTCTTCTGCGCGTAGTAATCCACCCGCGCCCCACCCATCTGCGGGTACACGTCCACGAACGCCTCGGCCTCACGGGTATACACGGTGAAGCCACCTTGCTTGCGTGGTTCCAGATAACCACTGGCGTCGTCGCCGAATACCTTCTCTTCCTGCCAGCTGAACTGGATGCACTGGGCCACCAGCTCTGGCGCCTTGTGCGAGTCGAGCTGCGCGGTCGGCTTGCCGCCTCGGGCCGTTTCCATGGTCGCAGAAGCACAACCGACCAGCATCAACGCCGCGGCCATCGGCAGAATCGCACGCATGTTCCATCCTCAGGATAAAAAAGAAGGCGACTCTAGCACTGGCAAGCATCGCGAGTGAATTGTCGCGCTCAGGTGGCTGTCGCAGATAAGGCATTCCGTCACAAGGAGATAACCATGAAACTGCACCACCTGCTGTTCGCCGTCCTTGCCAGCCTGCCCCTGGCTGCCACCGCAGCCCCCTCCAACGAAGAAAGCGTCACCACACCAGAAACCCACAACCGAGAGCTCAAGGTCGGCGACAAGGCACCCGACCAGTACAAACGCGATGACCAGGCTATCAAGGACTGGAAAGCCAAGGGCCTGCCAGCACCGGAAAAGGAAAGCCACTGGGTAAACATGGGTGGGCGCTACGTGCTGGTGCAGATCACCAACGGTGTGGTGCTGGCGATCCAGCCAGCCCGCTGATTCAACACTCTTCACTCCCGCCGCTCTCGCTGGCACGACAATTTTTTGCCTGCCAGCGAAACCAAATGGATCCTTTCCAGTCTCAGGAGGTGTGCCGTAAACCATTGCGGATCAAGGACCTATATCGTGATGACCCGTCTTGCAAGCCTTTCGCTGATTGCTGTTGTCCTGCTGACTGCCGGGTGCCATAGCCATCGCTACCATGACGACGACGATGGCTGGCGTGACCGTGACCGTGACCATCGCCACCACCATCGGCATGACCGCGACGACGATGATGATGACTATCGTCGATATCGTGGTGACCGCTACTACCGCTGAAACGTCTTTTTCAACCCTGGCCCGCCGCCCATTGCGCGGCACCTTAACCTGATGATTCCTTTGAGGTTCGTATCATGCGTCTGACTCTGCCTTCCCTTGCCCTCGGCCTGCTGCTGTGCCAGGGCGCTTTCGCCGGTGACGGTACCGCCGCCATTGGCGGTGGCCTGGGTGGTGTTCTGGGTAACGTTGTCGGTCAACAGATCGGCGGCAAAACGGGGGCGGCCATCGGCGCCGGCCTCGGCGGCGCAGCCGGCAGTGCGGTAGGTGCACGCAAGGGCAACCGTACCGAAGCCGCCATTGGCGGTGGCCTGGGCTCGGCGGGCGGTTCGCTGCTGGGCGGCGCGGTGGGCGGCAAGACCGGCTCCACCGTGGGTGCCGGCCTGGGTGGTGCGGCCGGTGGTGCCATCGGCAACCACCTGGGCGACAACAACGGCAAGCACCACCGTCACCGTCACTGATTCCAGTGACAAAGGGGCCGCAATGCGGCCCCTTTTGTTTTGCAAACCCTGCAGTACATCAACACCCCCTTCAGCACAATCCGGCACACTGGCTGCTACTGTCTATCGTGCCCCCGTGTGAAGGAACACCCCCTCCCCATGAACCAAGAGCTGCTATGGGTCCTCGGCCTGCTGGCCATCGTCATCACCCTGTTCGTCATCAACCGCCCACGCATGGACGTGGTCGCGCTACTGGTGATCCTCGCCCTGCCGCTGTCGGGCATCCTCACCGTGGAGCAGGCGCTGGCCGGTTTCAGTGACCCCAACGTGGTGTTGATCGCCGCCTTGTTCGTGATCGGTGAAGGCCTGGTGCGCACCGGCATTGCCTACCGTATCGGCGAATGGATGAGCGAGCGGGCCGGCAACAGCGAGGCACGCCTGCTGGTGTTGCTGATGGTAGCCGTGGCGGGGCTGGGTTCGATGATGAGCTCCACCGGCGTGGTGGCCATTTTCATTCCGGTGGTGCTGAGCATCGCTGCACGCCTGCAGCTTTCGCCCGCCCGCCTGATGATGCCGCTGGCTTTCGCCGGCCTGATCAGCGGCATGCTCAGCCTGGTGGCCACACCGCCCAACGTGGTGGTACACAGCGAGCTGGTACGCCATGGCGAAGCGGGCTTCAGCTTCTTCAGCTTCACCCCGTTCGGCCTGGTGGTGCTGGTGCTGGGCATCGGCTACATGCTGCTGACCCGGCACTGGCTGAATGGCGAAGTGCGCAAGGACGGCCGCGTGGAAAGCCGCCGCACCCTGCTGGACCTGGTGCTGGACTACAAGCTCAATGGCCGTGAACGGCGCCTGCGCATCCGCCCCCATTCACCGCTGATCGGTCATACCCTGGGCGAGCTGGAGCTGCGCACCCGGCATGGCGCCAACGTGATCGGTATCGAGCGCCAGCACAAGTTCACCACGCGGGTGATCGCCGCCGACTCCAGCACCGTGCTGCACCAGGGCGATGTGCTGCTGCTCGACCTGTTCGCCAACCGCGACGACCTGCGCAGCCTGTGCCAGACCATGCAGCTGGAGCCGCTGCACTTCAAGGCCGCCTACTTCATTGACCAGTCCCAGGAGCTGGGCATGGCCGAGGTATTGCTGCCACCAGGTTCGAAACTGCTCGGCAAGAGCATCCTCGAACTGGCCTTTCGCACTCGCTTCGACCTCAACGTTGTCGGCTTGCGCCGCGAGCAGGTGGCGATCGAAGAACAGCTGGTGGAAGAAAAGCTGCGCCTGGGCGACACCCTGCTGGTAGTCGGCCCGTGGAAAGCCGTGCGCCAGTTGCAAAGCAAGCCCAAGGACTTCCTGGTACTGAGCCTGCCCGCAGAAATCGACCTGGTCGCGCCCGCCCGCACCCGCGCACCACAGGCGTTGCTGAGCCTGGCGGTGATGGTCGGGCTGATGGTCAGCGGCGCGGTCCCCAATGTCATTGCCGCGCTGATCGGCTGCCTGCTGATGGGCGCAGGCCGCTGCATCGACATGAACAGCGCCTACCGGGCCATCCACTGGCAAAGCCTGGTGCTGATCGTCGGTATGCTGCCCTTTGCCCAGGCACTGCAGAAAACCGGCGGCATCGACCTGGCAGTGGGCGGCCTGGTCAGCGTGCTGGGCGGTGCCGGCCCCAGCGCCATCCTCGCCTGCCTGTTCGCGGTCACGGCGGTGATCGGCCTGTTCATCTCCAACACGGCCACTGCGGTACTGATGGCACCCGTGGCCGTCAGCACCGCCACGCAGCTGGGCATTTCGCCCTACCCGTTTGCCATGACCGTGGCGCTGGCTGCCTCGGCGGCCTTCATGACGCCGGTGTCATCGCCGGTGAACACCCTGGTACTTGGCCCGGGGCAATACCGCTTCGCTGACTTTGTCAAAGTTGGCGTGCCGTTCACCATACTGGTGATGCTGGTGACCGTGTTGATGGTGCCGTGGTTCTTTGGGCTGTAGGGTTTGGCTACGAATGAAGGCAATTTGGCATTATCTCGACCGATCGCGGCAGATTGACATCAAGTCCCCTGACGAAACACACTTATGCGCAATTGCCCCAGGTGCTTCAAGCCGTTGTCCTGGATTTCGTTCCCGCCTTGCCGGTCGAGCCCATGGTTTTTCCAGCCCAATCGCGCTTGTTGCACTACGTCGTTCTACTCGGCCTGACCTTCGCCCTGACCCTGGGCGGCATCCTGGCCCGCCCGATCGAATCCCTGTCGCTGTTCTGGCCGGTCAATGCGGTCCTGGCTGGGGTGCTACTGCGCTACCCCCGCCAAGCCACGCTGACGGGGTTTACCCTGGTCTGGCTGGCCATGGTCGGCGCCGACCTGCTGTGCGGCAGCGCCTGGGTGCCTGCCCTGTGGTTCAACCTGTGCAACCTGGGCGTGGTGGTCACCCTCTGGCTGATGCTCTCGCGCTTGCCACGCCTGCACCGACGGATGCGTACTCCCCACGGCGTCCTCAGCGTGTTCGGCGCCAGTGCCGCCGGGGCAATAGTGGCTGCCAGCATGGCGGCGGCAGTGGCCGCGCCGTGGTTCGAACAGTCGTTGCGCGCCACCTGGCTGGCCTGGTTCAGTGAACAGTTCTCGACCAGCGTGCTGGTGCTGCCAGTGCTGCTGACAGCCCCTACGGCACGAGCGCTGGTGCGCGGTGGCGCCCAGGCCATCCGCCTGGCGCCGTTGCTGGTGCTGCTGGCCTCGCTGGCGTTCAGCATTGCCTTCGGCGGCCCCGGGGCCATTGCCTTCCCGATTGCCGCGCTGCTGTGGTGCGCCTGGACTTACTCACCGTTCCTGGTTTCTCTGCTGACACTCACCGCTGGCAGCACGCTGATCGTGGCGGTGGCGCAAAACCTCATGCATTTCAGCGTGCCGCAAAGCGAGCCCGGAGTGACCACACTGATGTCGGCGCGCCTGGGCATCGCCATGCTGGTGCTCGGGCCGCTGGTGGTGGCCTGCGTCAGCCAGGCAAACCGCAGCCTGATGGCCCGCCTGGCGCATCAGGCCAGCATCGACCACCTCACCGGTGTGCTCACCCGCAGCGCCTTCACCCGCCGCGCCAACGCGCTGCTGGAAAGCCGCCAGCAACACGCCCAGGCGCTGCCGCTGACCCTGATGATGCTGGACATCGACCACTTCAAGTCGATCAATGATGTCCATGGCCATGCGGTCGGTGACCAGGTGCTGCGCCAGTTCGCCAGCACCCTGCAGGACCAGTTGCACGATGGTGAACTGTTCGCTCGCCTGGGCGGCGAGGAATTTGTCGTGGTCCTACCGGGCCTGGCGCCAGATCGGGCCAAGTTCACTGCCGAGCGCCTGCGCCGTGCGGTGCAGGACCTGCATGTGATGCAGGCCGGCCAGTCCCTGCAGATTACCGTCAGTATCGGCCTGGCCGGTTGTGCCGCCGACATGCCGGCCCCCACCCTCGATGAACTGCTGGCACGCGCCGATCAGGCGCTGTACCGCGCCAAGGCCCATGGCCGCAATCGCGTCGAACAGGCCGAGCCACAACGCCAGGCGATGTGAACTAGCCACCCAGCAGGTCCCACGTCAACTTGGCGATCAGCACGCACAAGAGCACCAGGAATAACCCACGCACAAAGCCCGCGCCCTTGCGCACCGCCAGCCAGGTACCGGTCAGCGCGCCGAGGATGTTGCAAGCCGCCATGGGCAAGGCGATGGCGTACAGCACATTGCCTGATGGCACGAAGAACACCAGCGCCGCCAGGTTGGTGGCGATGTTCACCACCTTGGCCGACGCCGAGGCGTGCAGAAAGTCCAAAGCGAAGAAGCGGATGAACAGGAAGATCAGGAAGCTGCCAGTACCCGGACCGAACAGGCCGTCGTAAAAACCGATCGCGCCACCGATCAGCACCGCCAGGCACTGCTCCTTGCGGCCGATCCTTGTGGGTTTGTGCAGCGTGCCGAAGTCCTTCTTGCAGAAGGTGTAGATGGCCATCAGCACGATCAGCACCAGCACCGCCGGGCGCATCACGCTGGGCGGCACCAGCGACACCGTGGCGGCACCGGCGAACGACATTACGAACGCACTGAGCGCTGCCGGCACGATCAACCCCCAGTCCAGCGTCACCCTGCGGATGAACGAACGCGCAGCGAAGGCCGTGCCACACACCGACGCCAGCTTGTTGCTTCCGAGCAATGCCGCCGGTTGCGCGGTGGGCAGCACGTTGAACAAGGCCGGAATCTGGATCAGCCCACCGCCACCCACGGCGGCGTCGATCAGCCCAGCGGCGAAGGCGAACACGGAAAGCACAGCGATATCCATCATGACGCGGTTCCAGGCAGTGAAGACGCCTGCAAGGCTAATCAAAGTGCCGCGCTTGTGTTGAAATGCCATATTGCGAAAACTGCAACGAGGAGCAAGCAATGGCATTGGACATGCTGCGGGAAATCCAGGCGTTCGTCAGCGTGGCGCACAAGCGCAGCTTCGTCGCCGCCGCCCGCGCCCTGGGGCGCTCCCCCAGCGCGGTAACCCGCGCGGTACAAACCCTGGAAGACAACGCCGGGAGCAAACTGCTCAACCGCAACGCCAATGCCGTGACCCTGACCGAAGCCGGCGAGCGCCTGCTGCCACACGCCGAACGCTTGCTGGATGTGCAACGTGATGCCGCCGACGAACTGGCCGCGCTCAGCGGCAGTGCACAAGGCTGGATCCGCTTCGCCGTGCCGCAGGTACTGGGCGAACATGTCCTGCCCCAGGTGCTTGCCGAGTTTTCCCGCTGCCACCCCCAGGTAACCCTGGACGTGCAGTACAGCGACGGGGCCTTGGACCCGCTGCAAGGCAAGTTCGACTTCGTGGTGCGCGGTGCCTTCCCACAGTCGAGCGAGCTGATCGGCTACCCGCTGTGGGATTACCAGCGTCACCTGTATGCAAGCCCTGAATACCTGGCACTGGCCGGCACGCCACAACAACCCGAGGACCTCGAGGGCCACGCGCTGATCCTGCACACCGCCCCGCGCATCCTCAAGGCCTGGCACTTCTGCCGCGACGGCCAGATCACCAGCCTGCGCCCCAGGCCCAGGCTGCGCCTGGACTCAGGTGACGCGGTGTACCACAGCACCTTGGCCGGCGCCGGTATCGCCCGCCTGGCCGCCTGGGTCGGCGAAGCGCAGGTCAAGGCCGGGCGGCTGGTGCGGGTATGCCCGCAGTACCGCCTGACCTCCAGCAACGGCCGGGACCCGCAGATGCATGCCGTGTACCCCGCCGGCGAGCTGCCGGCGCGGGTACGCGACCTGCTGGCAGCCCTGCGCCGCGCCGGCCTGGCCTACTGAAACAACGCCCTGAAACGGCTGTTCAATTTCTGCTCAATTTGACAGAGCCCGCCACAGGCTTGGCTTGCAGAACTTTATCCACAGACCTACCCACGTTTTTTGTGGACAGTTTTCCCAGTGCAAAGAATGACTTATCGTACAAATCGGTAGGGTGAATCGGCCAACAATGAAGAGGAATGGGCCCGCCCGAAGGACAGGCAGGCCGCGAGGGATAGGTGTGGTGAACGTCAGCTTGGCGGAATGGTGCCAAGGATACCGATCAGAATGGTCAGCAGCAGAAAACCACCCAGGAATAGCGCGAGCTTGCCCATTGGAACCTCTACAAGTGTGATGCGGGAATGGGCATATTGTCGGGCTTGGGCTGATACCGTTACAGATTCAGCTTTATGGAAAAAAAGCGGATCAGATGTGAGGCACCGGTTCTTTTGTGGGAGCGGCTTTGCGTCGCGAAAGGGCCGCAGGGCGGCCCCGGCAATCTTGAGGGATGCATCGAAAACCTGAGGCCGTTGCGCACCCCTTTCGCGACACAAGGCGCCGCTCCCATAGAACTGCACATAACTCATTGAATTAGCAGGGGCCCTGTGGGAGCGGCTTCAGCCGCGAACACCGGCGCAGCCGGTGCCATGCACCGCGTTGGATTCTTCGCGGCTAAAGCCGCTCCCACCGGGTACGCGGATTGCTTGCAATTTCAGTTATCTACGCGACAGCGCAGCCCAAAGAGCTGGGCCATCTCCCACAAGAGCGGCGCATCTGGCCCTTACGCGTGACAGCAATTTTTGCAGTCATCCACGCTGTGCTAGGGTCAAGCGCTCGAACCTGCCAGGAGTGCCATCCCTTCATGACCGCTTTCGCGACCAACGCTGCCTTGTTGTTGATCGACCTTCAGATTGGTATCCACCACCCGCGCCTGGGCCGGCGCAACAACCCTGAGGCCGAACTGCGTATAGGCGATCTGCTGGCTGCGTGGCGTCGGTCAGGACGCCCGGTGATCCATGTGCGCCACCTGTCCCGCTCGGTAGACTCGGTGTTCTGGCCGGGCCAGTCCGGTTGCGAATTCCAGCCCGCATTTACCCCACTGGCCAGCGAAACCGTGTTCGACAAACATGTGCCCGATGCCTTCGCCAACTCCGGCCTGGAGCGCTGGCTGCATGCGCGCAGCATCAACGCACTGGTCATCGCCGGGGTAATTACCAACAACTCCGTGGAATCCACCGCACGCTCGGCGGGCAATCTCGGTTTCGATGTGGTGGTGGTGGAAGATGCCTGCTTCACCTTTGACCAGCACGACCTGCAAGGCCGGCTTTGGCCGGCGGAGGATGTACATGCGCTGTCGTTGAGCAACCTGGCTCTGGATTACGCGCGCATCCTGCGCACGGAGCAGGTTCTGATCGGTGACTCGCTTCAGGTCAACCGCTGAAGCTTCTGCGCAGGCAACCAGCCAACTCGTCATTGCCATGGCGGCGACACCAGACCCAGCCATTGAGCGGGCGCACCATCTACACCTGCTCTTGGCGAAGCGGATGGGCGCAGATGCCCGATGTCTACCCGCCACTCGACCACCACCCTGCCACACCGTTTCAGCCGTACACTGCTCGCCTGTACCCTGCTGCCACCTGGCCTGCTGACGGCGGACATCACCACGGCTGCAGCACAGCAGCCCCAGCCAGCCGCTACAGCGGCGGATGACTTCGACCCGCTTAACAACTTGCCGCAGGAAGCGCCTCAGACATTCACCTAGGCGGTGATGGATGCGGACCACCTGTAGCGCGCGGGGCGGCAATTGCTACATAAGGTTTCGAAAAGCACTGCAGCCTCTGGATCAATCCGCCTTGAGGGCCTGCATTGCCAAACACCTATCATCGCCACCTACCATGCGGGCTCAGGAGGGTTTGAAAGACATGATTTGAAACGCTGACTGTAGGATCTTTTACCGCGCAATGTAGGAAGAATCTATGTAGTGGGATTTGCCTGTATGAAACATCAGTTTCTCCAGCAAATTCGAACTGCTACGGTCCAGTTTTCCTACAGCGGCACGGAAGCCTACAGCATGAGAAAAGCATGGATCCGTTCAATACCTCGGCCCTGAAACTACAGAAGAATTTGCTTAACCTGCGCCTTGAGCGTGACCGCCTGAGAAGGGAGGGCAAGGACAAGGAGGCGGACGAACTTGCGGCACCGATCGAGCGGATAGAGGCAGCTATTCGTCAATTACCGGATGACATGAAGCCAGTGACCCTGCAATAAAACCTGCGGGAGCGGGCATGACCACGCCTGCATCAAACGCCTGCAGGCTACTGATGTGGAGCAAGGTTGGGTCCAGCCTACGGATCCGATTTCCGCGCAGTTGTCAGTAATGCAATTTGGCTTGAGAGGCTGCGGCTAGCGCTCAGTAGCAAGCGAGGAGCCCGCCTCGGCGGGCTTTTTCGTGCCTGTAAGAATGGGATGAAGCCAGGTAAGTTGGAGCCTTGGCGAAACCGACCAAGCAAGAAGTATCGGAAGCGCCGAAACAAACCATTCCCACGGATGGTCCCGTGGATGGTTTCCTATGCCCCAGAAACGCAAAAAGCCCTGAATAATCAGGGCTTTGAATATGGCGGAAGCGTAGAGATTCGAACTCAACGAAATGGCGGCAGATAGGCTGGAGGCCTTGATTTCTGTGGGCAGGAGAGAGCGTTTGTGAGCGTTTTTGTTCCCAGAGTGTTCCCAAGGTGGGTGTGCACGCCACCCTGCCAGGGTGCTTCCCCATAGGGAGCCGCCGTTTAAGGTTGACCCCTCAAAAAAAGGTAATTTTGGTAATTGAGATCTGGAAATGCTCTGGAGGCCACGTAAATCAAGGGCCACAGGGATTTTGAAAAAGGTAATTTTTTGGTAATTGAAAGGTAATTGGATTACCTCCATGCCTGGTTGTGTAAGGGAAAAACCATACCCTTTAAAATCAAGCACTTACGGAAAAATTACCTTTCTCCTTACCTTAAATTACCTTTTTTGGTAATCGCTCAAACCCTTGTCCCATAAGGCTTGCAGGGGTGTTACACCCCCCTCCTAACCGAAATTACCTTTTTTTGATGGGTCTCCCTAAAAATGGAAGGAAGCGACTCCTATCCCCGCCAAAATGGGCCTTGCTGCAGGGATTCGCAGAAGCGCGCCCTCCCCCATACCTACCCGGCCGCCCAGGAACTGCGCTGAGCTGGCGGTCGTGCAGGTGCGCAGAAATTCCGACACGTTTAGCCCGCAGGCGTGGCGTGGGGACGAGGGCGCGCGCCGGGTTCTGGTCGCACTGGCCGACTACCCCCTCGCCAGGCAGGGGCGCACCTGATACTGTATGCACATACAGTGCTCGGCGAGAGGATGACACGGTGCTGATTGATGACGATGGGTTCGAGCAGGGGATGCCCAGCCACGAAGAAATGGCTGCGCACCAGGTCGTGCTGCTCAGGCATGAAAGTGAGCAGGCGTGGCAGCAGCTCGCCAAAGCGCGCGAGGACATGCAGAAGTTGATTGACATCAATTGGGCGCTGAACCAGCAGGTCATCGCTCTGCTTCAAGACCTCAAGGTTGCCCGGGCACAGGCGTGCATGGAAGCGAACCTCCATCGACAGGGTGGCTTCTCCACATGGGGCGGCCAGGCCCCAAACCAGAATCGCCCGCCACCAGCAATCTACCCAGTGCTGTGACCCCCGGAAACATTGGGCCAAGTCGACTAAATCAGTGGCTTGAAAGGTGCCCAAGTGGTAAGATTTGCTGGGGTTTTGCATACCGAAGCCCCACACATTTCCGGTCCCTCGGGACACAAAAAAGCCGCCTTGATGGGCGGCTTTTCTGTTTCATTTACCTCAGTTCACTTTGTCGGTTGGCAGCTCGTAGGGCTTGAAGCGGATCACCTCTTCCCCTAACCACTCGTTAATCTGAAGCAGCCTGGCCTGCTCGGGCTCCAGTTCGTTGATGGCCCAAACCTCTGTGGCGTCTCGGACTGAACCGAACCCGCCCGCGTTCTGCGGCACCACTCCCATCAGTTGCGGCGGTATACGAAGCATGGCCAGCTGATCGTCGCGGCTGATGTTCTTGATCGCGCCGAAGTCGTCCTTTGCCGCCACTTCGCTGATCGGGATCAGCTGGATGCCGTCCTTCTTGCCGTTGGGCGCGTACATGAAGAGGTTTCGGAAGTTGCCTGGCCCCTTGCTGCTCTTCATTGCCTTGCGCAGGTCGTCGACGAAGTCTTCATTCTGGGCCGCATCGGTCATGTACAGGATGAATCCGGCGTGGCTGCCGTTCTGGTAGTACTTCCGCCGGAAAAGTGTTGCCGATTCGTTGAGCAGCGCGGCCTGGAGCGCCGGCAACCACTCGGGCAGGCCGTAGACCTCCTGGTTGATATCGGCCACCCGCAGATGGCAGATGCTGCCCGCTCGGAATTCGTGCTCGTCCCGCCAGCCGCGCACCTGGTAGTAGGTCTGCAGATCGGACCCGCGGCGCATGTACTTTGCCAGGCATGGTCGAAGTCCGAGGGTGTCGCGCAGCATGTTGTCGCGCTTCTCCAGGTACAGGTTGCCCGACCAGCCCAGGTCCATGACGATCTGCTCGAAGGCCTGACGGCTCAGCAACTTGTGGGGTATGAACGTCCGGGCCAGGGCGTTGCGCTTGAAGATCAGGCCCGACTGTAGGTAGACGCTGGCCTTCGAGGAACGGGCCAAGCCATCCAGCGATACCGGCGGCTCATACCAGCGGCCATTGTCGTAGCACTCCAGGTAATCGAGGATCTCCCGCCCATCCAGGACTGGTACCGGATCACCAAAGGTGAACGCCTCGGCTCGGGCGCCAGGGCTGGCCAGCAGCTCCCCAGCGGGCGCCGGCACCGCGCCGGCCTGAACGATGTTGCCCATCAGAAGATCTCCATGATGCGTGTGTTGGTTGCGGTCTGGCCTTCGAGCGGCTCATTGTGCAGCGCGTGGAAGAGCGCCCAGGCCAGGTCGGCATGGCCGGTGGCCTCATTCCGGCCCGCGGTGTATGTGAATTGGCGACCGCCTGGGGTGACGGTCTTGCGGATGGCCATAAGCGACTGGGCAATGTCGGTCGCGCCTGCATCGAACTGCAGGCGGCCCTTGCTGATAACGTCCCAGGCCTTCATGACCAAGCGTGTCTTGACTTCGGGGTTGTAGCTGAAGGTGCGCAGCGCCGGGAAGAACTGGCGCACCAGCTGCGCGACGGCGCTGCCCATGCCCGTGGTATCGATCCCGATGTAGGCCACGTTGTAGCGCTTGGTGATTTGCCGAATGGTCTCAGCCTGGGAGTTGAAGTCCATCCCGCGGAACTGATGCTTCTCCAGGACGAAGAACTTCCCGCCCGGTACCAGCGGCGGCGCCACCACCACCAGACCGGCCGAGTCGCCGGTTTCCGCCGGATCGTAACCCACCCACACCGGCCGTTCACCGTATGGCCGGGCAGCGAATGGGCTGTATCCAGGCCAGTCCCAGCTTTCCACCATGCAGGGCTGCAACATGCTCAGAGGGAAGATGCTCGCGCCGTCGTCCACGAACTGACACATGAGCAGGTTCTGGAATGCTGCCGCGTCGTACTCCAGTCGCAGCTCATCCAGATCGAACAGGTCGCAGCCCCTGGCCTCGGCGTCCATGATCGTGACGATCTGCCGCCAGATCTTGTCCTCGCACAGCCGGCCCTGCTGCAAAGCCTCATGGGTCACATCCAGCTGGATGTGCTGGGCGGTAGGCTTGCCCTTGTTGACCCGCTCGCCAGTCCACCAGGTGTAGGCCGGGTGCGCCATGCTGCTCGGGGTCGAGAAGTAGGTCTTGCGCCACTTTTTGTGCAGCGCCATGCCCGAGGCCACCTTGTTGATCTCGGCGAAGCCGTGCACCCAGAAGAATTCGTCAAAGTAGAAATTTCCGGACCGGCCTTGGGCGGTGCGGAAGTTGGTACCCAGAAAGTGCAGCTCGGCGTTGTTCCAGAGCACGATGGGGTCACCGGTCAGCTTGATACCCAGCACCTCATTGAGGAACGCCTGCATGTAGGTCTTGAACTGGTGGGCCTGGGCCTTGCTTGCCGACAGGAAGATCTGGTTTCGGCCGGTCGTGATGGCGTCGATCAGCGCTTCCCGGGCAAAGTAGAACGTGGCTCCGATCTGCCGGCTCTTGAGGATCATCCGGGTGCGTTGGTTACCCGCCCGGTACCAGTCGAGCTGGTAATCGAAACAGCTGTCGCGGAAAGCATCGACCAGCTGCTCGATCTGGTCCTCGTCCAGCTCGTTGCGCTTGGGTTGTTTCTTCGGCCCTTCGTTGCGCTTGGCAATGTTCGGGTTGAGGTCGGTTTCGGTACCGCCGCCCTGGTAGCGCTGAATGCGCGACTGCCGCTCCAGCTGGCGATGGAGCAGATCGATCTCCTTGAAGTCGCCGCTGGTCTTGCCGTCCTTGAGGATCAGCTGCACCAGTCGCGCCTCCAGGGCGCCGCCGATGCGCTCGACGTTGTCGGCCCGATCCCATTCGTCTCGAGCCTTCCAGCTGTGGACGGTCTTCTCTTTTTCGTCGAGATAATCGGCAATATCGGTGATGCGCCAACCGGTCCAATACATGAACTTGGCTTGGCGGCGCGGATCCATTGTGGGTTGGGCGGTAGTGTTCATGGCGCCGATGCTGCCGCTCGCGCGCGCGTTCACCCACTGGCACCCACTGTAGCCTCCAGGCCTACAAGTCCAGCGCGTTGCCGTGACTCCGCCGGCTGCGGACCATGCCCCTCATCGCAAGGCACAACGCCACCGCCATGAGGATTCCCTGCATGTCCGACAGCACCAAAGCCCCAGCCAAGAAGTTCCGCTCCAAATGGACCCGCATCGCCGTCGAAGGCGCGACCACCGATGGCCGCAACATCGAGCGCAGCTGGATCGAGGACATGGCCAGCACCTACAGCCCCAACACCTACGGTGCCCGCATCAACTGCGAGCACATCAAGTGGGCCTGGCCTGGTGGTGAGTTCGGCGCGTATGGCGACGTCGTAGCGCTGAAAGCCGAAGAAGTCGAAGTCGCTGGTGTGAAGAAGCTGGGCCTCTTTGCCCAGTTGGAACCGAACGAAGCGCTGCTGGCCCTCAACAAGGCGGGCCAGAAGGTTTACACCTCGATCGAGGTACAGCCGAAGTTTGCCGACAGTGGAAAAGCCTACCTGGTTGGCCTCGCTGTAACCGACACCCCAGCCAGCCTGGGCACCGAGGCGCTGTCGTTCAGTGCCCAGCACGGTTCGCTGACCAGCCGCAAAAAGGACAAGGACAACCTGTTCTCCGCGGCGGAAGAGACCTCCCTCGAATTCGAAGAGATCACCGACACCCCTAGCGTGTTTGCCTCGCTGGGCAAGAAGGTCAGTGATCTCCTCGGCAAGAGCAAGGATAAGGAAGGCAAGGACGCCGCCAGCTTTGCCGCCCTGGGCGAGATGATCGAACAGATCGCCACCCATGGCGCCGAGCAGGCCGAAGCCTTCAGCGCGGAAAAAGCCGCGCGCGAAAAGCTCCAGGCCGATCACGACAAGCTTTCCAAGGACTTCAACGAGCTGGTCAAGCGCCTGGGCGAAACCGAAGACCACTCCCAGACGCAACGCCCACCAGTGACCGGTGGCGACGGGCAGATCTTGGCCGAGTACTGATCCCCGCAGCCCCACAGACCACCAGTTCGGAGAATCACCATGCAGAAAGCAACCCGGATCGCCTTCAACGGCTACCTGGCCAACCAGGCCAAAATCAACGATGTCGACTCGGTTACCGAGACCTACACCGTGGCGCCCAAACCAGCACAGAAGCTGGAAACCGCCATCCAGGAATCCAGCGCGTTCCTGAAAAAGATCAACATCATCGGCGTTGACGAAGCGGAAGGCGAAGCCATCCTGCTGGGCGTCAATGGCCCAACTGCCAGCCGCACCGCCACTGGCCCGGGCAAACGTCGTGAGCCTCGTGACGTTGCCTCGCTGACGGCTGACAGCTACGCCTGCAAGAAGACCAACTTCGACACCGCCACCCCTTACGCACGGCTTGACGCCTGGGCAAAGTTCCCGGACTTCCAGACCCGCTTGTCTGGCTCGATTGCTGAGCGACAAGGCCTGGACCGCATCATGATCGGTTTCAACGGTACCAGCGCTGCCGCTGACACCGATCTGACCGCCAACCCGATGCTGCAGGACGTCAACGTCGGTTGGTTGCAGAAGATGCGCGAGCGTGCTCCAGAGCGCGTTATCGATGAAGGCACCAAAGTTGCCGGAAAGGTGACCGTGGGCGCCACCGGTGACTACAAGACTCTCGATTCCCTGGTGTTCGACGCCATCCAGCTGCTCGACCCATGGCACCGCAAACGCTCCGACCTGGTCGTGATCGTTGACCCAGCTCTGCTGCACGAGAAGCAGCTCAAGGCGCTGGAAAATGGTGCTAGCTCCAACCAGGAAGCCAACGCGGCGGACGAGATCCTCACCAAGACCCGCCTCGGTGGTTTGCCGATCGAGTACGACGCGCCGTACTTCATCGAAGGCGGTGTATGGGTCGGTCCACTTTCCAACCTGTCGATCTACTACCAGAACGAAAAGCGCCGTCGCCATGTGCGTGACGAGCCGGAAGCCGACCGGGTCGCCGACTACCAGTCGTCGAACGAGGCCTATGTCGTGGAAGACTTCGGCGCCTGCGCCATGGTCGAGAACATCGAGAAGGTCTAACCATGACTCTGACCCTCGCCCAACGTACCCGGCTGCGCAAGCTGGCGGCCAAGGACGCAGCCGCCACTGCCCCGGCAGCCATGATGGAAGGCCTGACCAGCTATGAGCTGATGCTCGCCAAGCTGCAGCAGGACCAGCTGCGCCTCAAGCAGGTGCAGTCGAAGCAGGCCAAGGCCAGGCTGAAAAGCATTCTGTTGCCAGAGTACGTCCCGTATGTCGACGGCATTCTTGAAGCTGGCAATGGCGCATATGACGACGTGCTGACCACCGTGATGATCTGGCGCTTCGATGCCGGTGATTTTGCCGGCGGCCTGGACATTGCCGAGTATGCCCTGAAGCACAATCTGCCAACCCCGAACCGATTCTCTCGTACCACTGGCTGCCTGATCGCCGAAGAAATTGCTACTGCGGCGCTCAACGCTCAGAAGGCCGGCGGCACTTTCCCGGTAGACGATCTGCTCCGCACGGCGTTGCTCACTGAAGAGCAGGACATGCCTGACGAAGCCCGAGCCAAGCTCAAACTTGCTCTGGCACGCGCAACGCTGCAAGGCCTCGACGAGACCAATCCGGGCTCGCCTGGCCAAGTGGAAGCGGGCGTCGAGCTCCTGCAACACGCCATCAAGCTCGACAACAACTGCGGCGGAAAGAAAGACCTGGAGCGCGCCGAGCGCCTCCTCAAGAAACTCGCTGGCCCTGCCAGCTAACCGAGCGTCCCACGCAACCCGGCGGCTCGGGGCGGATCAGCGGCTTTCTCCTTGGCCCAGCTGTGAAGCCCCGACCACCGCCGACCTATTCAGAGCACCGCGATCATGAGTGGATTCATTCCTGGCGGCCTACCGCCCAGTCCTCCCGTACCCGGCGTGCACATCAATAGCGAGGCCTTCTGGCCGTCGATCGACCTGGACAAGTTGCGCGAGACCCTGCGCATCGACTCCAGCGTCACTACCGCCCGGCTCGAAACCGCCATCATCGCGGCTGTCATTAGCGTCAACCGAGACCTGGCTGCATGGCGTGAGGCCCAGCAGGTTGCGGGCCACACCTCGCTTGAGGCAGTTCCAAGCGAAAAGATCCAGGACCAGTCCCAGCTGGTTTACCTCTACAAGCGCGCCGTCGAGTGCGCGGCCGGCGCCGAGGTCAGTGAGCGGTACCGAGGCTATGACACCACCGCCAGCGGCAATAAAAAGGCCGACGAGACTGAACCCACGATCGATGACTACCGCCGCGACCAGCGCTGGGCCGTCCGGGACATCCTGGGTACCTCTCGCACCACCGTGGAGCTGTTGTGATGGCCAGCATGATTATCGACTGGAACGAGCTGTCCCGCCGTGGGCTCCTGGTTCGAATCAATCGCGAGATCCTGCATCCGATGGGCCTAGCGGTATGCCGCGATCCAGAAACAGGCCTGTCGCCTGGTGCAGTCGTGAGCGATGACGGGCCCTTCGCGTACGCCGAAGACGCAGGCCAAGCGCCACACGGAAACGACTTATCGAAGGGCGAAAAGCGATGACCGCCCAGCTCCGTACCCTGCAAAACGACACCGTCGACGCCCTGTGCTGGCGGCACTATGGCCGCACTGCGGGGGTCGTCGAGGCCGTCCTCGATGCCAACCCCGGCCTGGCCGACCGTGGCGCCGTGCTGCAGGCCGGCGTGCTGGTCAACCTGCCCGAAATCCAAACCTCTGCGCCTGAGCGCCAGATGGTGAACCTGTGGGAGTGATTGCCCATGACCAAAACCACCCGAAACCATGGAAGGACTCCCATGCCTGACCGTCCTGAAACCTGGGCCTTCCTGGCCACCTGGCTCGAAAACAACTGGCCCGGGCTGTACGCCGGCCTACTGGCGGCCCTCATTGCCGCGCTGCGGGTTGTCTACGGCGGCGGGAAGCTCCGTCAACTGGTCATCGAAGCACCGCTGTGCGGGTTCGTTGCCCTCTCGGCCAGCCACGGCCTGTCGCTGATCGGCATCCCACTGACAGCCGCGCCCTTCTTCGGCGGCCTGATCGGCCTGCTGGGCATTGAATTTGTCCGGGCGGCCGCGAAGAAAACCTTCACTCGTAAGGAGAGGACCCTATGACCCTTCGCCACGGCGACCGCTCCCAAGCGGTGCGCGACCTGCAGCGCAAACTCATTGACCGCGGCGCCAAGATCGGCGCCGACGGCGTGTACGGTGACGCCACCGAGGCCGCTGTCCGCACCTACCAGCATCGGGCAGGCCTGGTCGCGGACGGCATCGCCGGCCCGAAAACCTTGGCCAGCCTGCAGGGCGCTGATTGCGCCCATCTGCTGAAAAATTCCGACATGGTCCGGGCTGCCGACCGCCTCGGCGTACCCCTGGCCGCCGTGTATGCGCTCAATGAGGTCGAATCCAAAGGCCGTGGCTTCTTGGACAACGGCAAGCCGGTGATCCTGTACGAGCGTCACATCATGTACGTCCGCCTGCAGAAGATCCGCCGGCACTGCGATGACCAGGACGAGCTGGAGCGGCTTACCGATCAACTTCAGCAGCGTGCCGACGAGCTGGCCAAGCAGTTCCCGGCCCTGGTCAATCCGAAGTTCGGCGGCTATGTCGGTGGTACCGCAGAGCACCAGCGTCTGGCGCAGGCCCGTTTGATCGATGATCAGGCCGCCCTGGAGTCGTGCAGCTGGGGCGCTTTCCAGGTGATGGGCTTCCACTGGGAGCTCCTGGGCTACGCCAGCGTCCAGGCCTTCGTCGAGGCCATGAGCCGCAGCGAATCGGACCAACTGGAGGCCTTCGTCCGCTACATCGAGGCCGACCCTACCCTACTCAAGGCCATCAAGTCGCTCAAGTGGGCCAAGGTGGCCGAGCTGTACAACGGCCCGGACTACAAGCGGAACCTATACGACGTGAAGCTGCAACGCGCCTTTGAGCGGCACCAGGACTGCGGCTGCGGACAGGAGGCAGCATGAGCTCGGGCTATCAACCACTTAACAAGAACGCCCTCCTACCCCCACAACCGCCAACCAACTCTGGGAGCGTGAGCCTCGTCGAGCAAGTTCGCCGTCTGGGGCTGCGCGACCGTGAAGTCATTTGCTTACCCGCCGACACCCCTCACGAGGTGGTCATCGAATTTGCAGCGAACCTTCGCAAAGCCAAACTTGGCTACGGTTGCTTGATCGTGCTTGGTGACGTCCATGCCCTAGATGAAGCCGAAATGAACGCCGCCGGCTGGTACCGAAAATGATCGGACTGCGAAACGGGTTGCTGGCCGGAGCGCTGCTGATCGCTCTGGCCACCGGTCTGTGGGGCTGGGACCAACAGAGGCTGCTCGGGACGGAGAAGACCAAGACCAAGGGACTGGAAGAGCAGGTCGAAACGGTCAAGGCCGATGCCCGGCGCAACCTGGACACGGCCACCGCACTGAAATCCACCCTGGAGCGCGAGCGCGACGGCCAAGCCCAACTCCTGAAGATCCAGGGCGAGCTGCGCCAGGGCTTGGCCACCCGTCAACGCACAATCGAGGCACTCAAGCATGAAAATGACCAACTTCAGGACTGGGCTCGCCAGCTTCTGCCTGATGCTGCTCGCCGGCTGCGGGAGCGTCCCGCCCTCACCGGCGCCGACGCTTACCGTCAATGGCTGTCCGGTGGTGGTCCCGTGCGTCCTGCCGGCGACAGCGCCGAAGGCCAACGGGGACCTTCTCAGTGACCAGGACGTTGTTGAACAGGCCTGGGCCGAGTGTGCCGCCCAAGTCGACCGTGTTTATCAGCACCAGGTGAACCATGAACAAGCCCAATAGCCTCCGCGACCACCTGCTCGCGGCCGTCCCAGGTCTCAAGCCGAACCCCGACGCGCTGCTGATGTTTATCGACGCCGGCAAGGTGCGCTGCACTGCGGCTCCCACCCTGTCGTTCGAATACAGCTACACGCTGCAAATCATCCTGACCGACTTCGCGGGCCACCCTGACAGCGTGATGCTGCCGATACTGGGCTGGCTCAGAGTCAACCAATCGGAGCTGCTGGTGAACCTGGAAAAGGCCGCCAACAGCATCAACTTCGAGGTCGATATCATCGACCGGAGCAAGGTCGACATGAGCATTACCCTGCCGCTGACCGAACGTGTCGTGGTGAAGCGCCAGGCTGACGGGACCTATGACGTCACCCACCCCGGCGAACCGCAGTACGAGCCGTACCAGGACTACGGCGAAGTGACTATCTACGCGGATGGCGAGCCGCTTGCGTCCTGGCAGCCACCGCCGGCGCCGGAAGGTATGGCACTGTCGGTACCGCACCCAAGGCGGCCAGACCATGGCTGATCTCGAAGCCCTGGAGGACTGGGTAAGTCCGCTCCTACAGCGCATCGAGCCGGCTGAGCGCTCCAAGCTGGCACGCTCGATCGCCCACCAACTCAGGCGCAGCCAGCAGCAGCGCATCACAGCGCAACAGAACCCGGACGGTTCGGCATATGCGCCTCGCAAGCCGCGACAGCTACGCGGGAAGCAAGGGCGGATTCGGGCCAAGGTCAAGATGTTCCAGAAGCTGCGCACCGCGACCTTCATGAAGGCCCGTGGTGATGCGTCTGCTGCCACCGTTGGTTTCACCGGCCGGATCGCCAGGATTGCGCGGGTGCACCAGGAAGGGCTGCGCGACCGTGCAGCCCGCAACGCGCCTGCTGTCCAATACGACCAGCGGGAGCTTCTCGGTCTCACGGATACCGAACTCGACCAGGTTCGAGACACCTTGCTCGCCCATCTGACCCTGTAACAACCCGCCCTACAAGGCCCCGGTGATGCGCGCACGCGTAGGCGGCGCGACCATCGCCGGCATGAACAGCCTCGCCGAACTTGCCCGCCTCATCGAAAACCTCGTCCGCTTTGGCACCATTGCCGAGGTGCAGCACAAGCCGCCTCGCGTGCGGGTGCGCACTGGCGAGTTGCTGACCACCTGGTTGCCGTGGCTCGCCATCCGCGCCGGCGCCGATCGAGAGTGGGACCCACCCACCGTCGACGAACAGGTCATTCTCCTTTCGCCGAGTGGCCAGCTTGCCAATGGCGTGGCCATCACCGGACTTTTCAGCGACCTCATTCCGGCCAATGGCGAACGCCCGGGCCTGCACCGTCGCACCTACGCCGACGGCGCCGTCATCGAGTACGACAGCGAGGCTCACCACCTGAACGCCACGCTTCCGGCCGGGGGCACCACCAACCTGATCAGCAAGGGCGGGATCCACATCGAGGGCCCCATCACCCACATCGGTGACTACAACCAGACCGGCACGATGACCGTCTCTATCGACGTTGTCGCGGCCGGCATCAGCCTGGTGACCCACAAGCACGGCGGCGTAATGTCGGGGCCGGGCACTACCGGAGTACCCGTGAAATGAACCGCTTGAACGGGTCAACCATCACTACGATGGAGCACATCAAGCAGTCGATCGAAGACATCCTCACTACTCGCCTGGGCACGCGGATTGCGCGTCGCGAGTACGGCAGTCTACTGCCTGAGCTGATCGACCATCCCCAGAATGACGCCACGCGCCTGCGCCTTTACGCAGCCACCGCCATGGCCCTGATGCGCTGGGAGCCGCGCATCCGGCTGTCCCAAGTGCAAATGGACACCGTCGGTCTGAGTGGTAGAGCTGAGCTGGAACTCACCGGGGCCCTGGTCGACAACAACGAGCCGTTCAGCATGCGCATGCCGCTGCAATTCGGGGGTGCCGCATGAATACGTTCCTGCCGATCGACCTCAGTCAGCTTCCAGCACCGCAAGTGGTTGAACAGATCGACTACGAGCGGATCCTCGCCGAACGCAAGGCCTATGCCGTTTCCCTGTGGCCAGCAGACCAGCAGGCTGAAATTGCTGGCCGGCTTGAGCTTGAGTCCGAGCCCATCACCAAACTGCTGCAGGAGAATGCCTATCGCGAAATGATCTGGCGGCAGCGGGTGAACGAGGCCTCTCTCGCCGTGATGCTCAGCTCCGCCGGCGGCAACGACCTGGATCAGCTCGCGGCCAACTTCAACGTCAAGCGCCTGGTTATCCAGGTGGCACAGCCACAGGCTATTCCACCGGTGCCGGAAGTCCTGGAGGGGGACGATGCCCTGCGCGAGCGTGCTCAGATGGCGTTTGAGGGACTAAGCACTGCTGGGCCACGCAACTCGTACGTGTTCCATGCTCGAGCAGCCAACGGCCAGGTAGCCGACGCTACTGTCGAGAGTCCCTACCCCGCTGAAGTGGTGGTCACGATCCAGTCAGTCCTGGACAACGGCGCAGCCAGCGAGGAGCTGCTCGCGATCGTCCGTACCTACCTCAATGACGAGGATCGCCGGCCGGTGGCCGATCGCCTGACGGTCCAAGGCGCCCAGATCTTGCCGTACCAGGTCAACGCCAGCCTGTATCTCAAGACGTTGGGACCAGAGGCTGAGCCCATCCTTGCGGCCGCAGAGCAGAAGTTGCAGGCCTTCGTGGCTCAGCGCCGCCGACTGGGGATGCAGGTATCGGAGTCCGCTATCCACGCCGCGATTCACGTTGAGGGAGTGCGCAAGGTTGAGCTGCAGGGCTGGGCCGATATCAACGCCACGCTCAGCCAGGCTCCCTACTGCACCAGCATCACCCTGACCCAGGGCATTGACCCATGAGCCTCCTGCCTGGCAATGCTACCGACCTGGAGCGACAGGCCGCCGAGGCGCTCACCCAGATCGGGCGGGTACCCGTGCCGATCCGTGACCTCATTAACCCGGACCGTTGCCCGGTGGCCCTGCTCCCGTTCCTTGCCTGGGCTTTCTCGGTGGACCGCTGGGACAGTCGCTGGCCCGAAGCGGCCAAGCGCGCCTCTATCCGGTCGTCGTTCTTCATCCACTCGCGAAAAGGAACTATTGGCGCGCTCAGGCGTGTGGTCGAGCCTCTGGGATACCTCATTGAGGTAGTCGAATGGTTTCAGACCGAACCCAACGGCGTGCGCGGTACGTTCGCGCTCAAGGTGGGTGTTTCCGATGCAGGGATCAGCGAGGAGACCTATCAGGAACTGACATGGCTCATTGATGATGCCCGCCCGGTGAGCCGCCACCTGACTGGCCTGGCCATCAGCCTCGAAACCAGCGGATCGATGGCCTTCGCCGCTCGCCTGCACGAAGGCGACGAATTAGACGTTTACCCACCTGCCCCACGCGACATCGATGTGACCGGATCGATCGGCCGTGGCGGTCGCGATCACACGATAGACACAATGGAAATTGCACATGGCTGATCAGAACACACAGTTCTACGCCATCCTCACAAACGTGGGAGCGGCGAAACAAGCTAACGCGGATGCCTTGGGCATCGCATGGAAGATCACCCAGATGGGCGTGGGCGACGGCAACGGTACTGAGCCTACGCCGAACGCCACGCAGACCCGCCTGATCAACGAATGGCGCCGAGCACCACTGAATCAGCTCAGGGTCGACGAGAAGAACAGTGCCGTTATCGTGGCCGAGCAGATCATCCCAGCCGAGGTTGGTGGAAAGTGGATTCGCGAAATCGCGCTGTACGACGCCGATGGCGATATGGTCGCGGTCGCAAACTGCCCGCCCACGTTCAAGCCGCTGCTTAACCAGGGGTCAGGGCGCACCCAAGTTGTACGCATGAACCTGTTGGTAACCAGCGCCTCAAACGTTGAACTGAAGATTGACCCTGCCGTGGTGCTGGCGACTCGCGAGTACGTCGACAGTCGAATCACAGAGGAAATCAACAAGCTCGACAACAAGCAGTCGGTGCGGGTGGCGACAACGGCGAATATCGCGTTGTCAGGCCTGCAGGTGGTGGACGGAGTGCAGCTGGCGGCAGGCGACCGAGTTCTGGTCAAGAACCAGGCAGCTGCCAAGGAAAACGGCTTGTATTTAGCGGCCGTCGGTACTTGGCCTCGTACAGCAGATGCAGATTCCAGCACCGAAGTGACGCCGGCACTGGTTGTGGCGGTCGAGCAGGGAGCTACCCAGGCCGACACCATCTGGCAGTTGATCACAGATGGCGCGATCGTGCTGGGTGTCACCGCACTGACCTTCCGCGACGTTACCGATGGATTCGCCCGCCTGTTGTCGCCGACTCTTGCTGGCACGCCGACGACTCCAACACCGGCGCAGTTCGATGCTTCGCAGCTGATCATCAACGCGGCGTTTGTGAAGCGCATGGGGGTGGAGTATGGCGGGTACACGAACTTCGTGGCGTCTGCGAACCTGGCCCAGACCGATTGCGGCAAGCTGTTAGCCTTCGGACATGCGACAAACCCGCTGGTTGCCCAGCTACCTACTGGGGCACAGATTCCGGCAGGTGCGTCCGTGACGCTACTGTGCACCCTGGGCACATTGACGGTAACGGCCGCCGCTGGTGACACGATTGATGCGGTCAATGTGCCAGGGAACATCGCGATGGCCCAGGGCGACACTGCCGAATTCATCCGCAACGGCACCTTATGGCGTCTAATTGGCGGCTCGGTATTGCTCAAGTACGCAGCGGTCATGCAGGGTGCGTTCTGGACTACCCCGCCGCAATTCGATAGTACCCGTAAGCTGGCCACCACCGAGTTCTTGAAGCAGTCCGGCCTGACGCTGTCCAGGTTCAACGCTTACACGGCCAGCACATCGCTGCTCAAGGGCGTCGCGGGCTCGGCGGTTGAGTTTTATGGTAATGCCTCGGGGCAGACGCTGACGCTACCGTTGTCGTCTGATGTGCGGAATGCTGATGCCATTTTGCTGTTCAACTTCGCGACGGTACCGGTCAGCATCGCCAGGCAGGGCGGGGACGCGATAGGGTCGGGCGGTGGTGGCGGGGTTACGTCGCTGGTGATGCAGCCAGGTGACTCTCTCATGCTTATCGCTGGCTCCAATCTGTGGTTTGTCGTCGGCGGTACCGCCGCCAACCAGTTCTCCGGTGGCTTTGGGTCTTTGCTCAATGGCCCCACTTGCTACCAGAAGCTTCCGAGCGGCGATATCGAGCAGTGGGGGTTGTATGTCGCCGCCCCCTCGGGGTCTGACACGGTAATCACCTTGCCGGTGGCGATGCTTGCAGCCCCGACACTCGTAGACCTTACCTTTGCCAACTATACGAATGGCGAAAACGTCGGTGCGGCACCAGTTCTACAAGCCAGGAACGCTACACCAGGAAACATTACGGTGCGCAACCTGCACTCAGGGCCAGCATCGTTCTTTTGGGTGGTAAGGGGGCGGGTATGACAGTGTTTTTCAGCCCAAGCACGGGCTTCTTTTACGATGATCAGATCAATAGCGTGATTCCGGATGATGTTCGTGAAATCACTGCCGACCTGCGTGATTCTTTGCTGGCTCAAGAGACTGAGGGTCGCCGGGTGGTGGCTGATACCTATGGCGATCCGGTACTGACACCTCCGCCTCCGGCTGACCCCGAGGTGTTGGCCACCATCGAGCGGCAATGGCGGGATGCGCAACTGCTGGCAACTGACGGCATCGTTTCCCGGCACCGCGACGAGCTGGAGGCAGGCGTGACCACCACGCTGACCGATGAGCAATACGCGGAGCTGCAGGCCTATCGTCGGGCGCTGCGTGATTGGCCGTCAGTTGGTGCCTTCCCGTCGATCGACGAACGCCCGTCAGCACCAATTTGGCTGACAGGGCAGGCCCTGTAAAGGCGAGTTCTACAACCCCAGCAGCTCGCCCCAAGCCCGCGCGCGCGGCAGCCTGTGCAGTGTCATCCACCTGCACAGGCACACACCATGGCCGACGAATACCATCACGGCGTCCGGGTCCTCGAAATCAGCGAGGGCACCCGCCCAATCCGAACCGTTTCTACTGCCGTCGTCGGCATGGTCTGCACTGCAGACGACGCAGACGCCACGGTTTTCCCGCTCGATACCCCTGTCCTGCTGACCAACGTACAGGCTGCCATCGGCAAAGCCGGTACCACCGGCACCCTGGCCGCCAGCCTGCAGGCGATCGCCGACCAGACCAAGCCCGTGACTGTCGTGGTGCGGGTGGCAACCGGTGCGACCCCCGAGGAAACCACCAGCAACCTGATCGGCACCACTACCGAAACCGGCAAATACACCGGCATGAAGGCGCTGCTGGCGGCCAAGACCCGGCTCAAGGTCACCCCACGCATTCTGGGCGTGCCAGGCCTCGACTCCCTGCCGGTGGCCACCGCCCTGGTCTCGATCGCCCAGCAGCTGCGCGCTTTTGCCTACGTCGCCGCCTCGGGCTGCAAGACCAAGGAAGAAGCTGTGGCCTACCGCGAGAACTTCGGCGCCCGTGAAGTCATGGTCATCTGGCCGGACTTCGAACAGTGGAGCACCG
This sequence comes from Pseudomonas sp. s4, assembly GCF_046764235.1. Classification (NCBI taxonomy): domain Bacteria; kingdom Pseudomonadati; phylum Pseudomonadota; class Gammaproteobacteria; order Pseudomonadales; family Pseudomonadaceae; genus Pseudomonas; species Pseudomonas sp. s4. The sequence continues at coordinate 4,009,135 of NZ_CP177209.1, forward strand.
TCACCAATGGCACCGTCCCAGCGCCGGCAGTGGCCCGTGCCCTTGGCCTTCGCGCCAAGATCGACCAGGAGGTCGGCTGGCACAAAACTCTGTCCAACGTCCCGGTCAACGGCGTAACCGGCATCACCGCCGATGTGTTCTGGGACCTGCAGAACCCGGCAACCGACGCGAACTACCTCAACAGCAACGAGGTAACCACCCTCATCAATGCCGACGGCTTCCGCTTCTGGGGCTCGCGCACCTGCACCGAAGATCCCCTGTTCGCGTTCGAGAACTACACCCGAACTGCCCAGGTCCTGGCCGACACCATGGCCGAGGCGCACATGTGGGCGATCGACAAGCCGATGCACCCTTCCCTGATCCGGGACATGCTGGAAGGCATCAACGCCAAGTTCCGCGAGCTGATCGCCGGCGGCTACATCATCGGCGGCAGCGCCTGGTACGACGAGCAGGCCAACACCGAGACAACCCTCAAGGCCGGCAAGCTCTTCATCGACTACGACTACACGCCTGTGCCGCCGCTGGAGGACCTCTCGCTGCGCCAGCGCATCACCGACCGCTACCTGGCTGACTTCGCCAGCCGCATCAACAGCTGACGGAGACCATACCCATGGCCATGCCACGCAAGCTCAAGAACCTCAACCTGTTCAACGATGGCGGCAGCTATCTCGGCGTCTGTAAGACCGTCACCCTGCCCCCGCTCAGCCGCAAGATGGAAGGCTATCGCGGCGGCGGCATGAACGGCCCGGTCAAGGCAGACCTGGGCTGGAGCGATGACGGCATCCAGCTGGAATGGAAGCTCGGCGGCTTTGACGACCAGGTCATTCGCCAGTTCGGCGCCATCAAGGCCGATGGCGTGCTGCTGCGCTACACCGGCACCTACCAGCAGGACGATACCGGCGTGCACACCGCCGTCGAGATCGTTGTCCGCGGCCGTCACGAAACCATCGAGGCAGGCGAAGCCCAGGCCGGTGAAGACACCGAGAAGAGCGTCACCACCACCTGCAGCTACTACAAGCTGACGGTCGACGGCGAAGTCCTGGTGGAGGTCGACCTCCTGAACTTCATCGAGATCATCGACGGCGTCGACATGCTCGCCGAACAACGCAAAAACCTGGGCATTTGATCCCGCCCCCTGACAGAACACTGGAGCCACCATGGAAATTACCGAAGCCACCACCGCCGCAGCCACTGCCGAAGCCAAACAGCTGAACGACAACCAGGTCGAGCTGGACACCCCGATCCAGCGCGGCAAGACCGAAATTGCCGTCATTACGCTGCGCAAGCCCACCGCAGGCGAGCTGCGCGGTATCCATCTGTCCGAGCTGCTGCAGATGGATGTGGCGAGCCTGATCAAGCTGATCCCACGCATCAGCGAGCTCAATGAGTACGAGGCCAGCCGCCTGGACCCAGCCGACCTGGTCGCTGTGGGCGTGAAAGTGTCCGGTTTTTTGCTGCAGAAGCGGATGAAGACGGACGCGTCCCTCGTTGCGTAGAAGATGCCATGGCCGATGTGGCCGTGGTTTTCCACTGGACGCCGAGCGACATGGACGGGCTCGGCGTGAAGGACCTGATGGACTGGCGCGAGCGGGCGCGGTTAAGGAGTAGCAACAATGGCCAATGACCTGCGCCTAGAAGTGGTGCTGAGCGCGATCAACAAAGCCACCGCGCCGCTTCGCCAGATCAGCCAGGGCAGCCAAGAGACCGCGCAAGCGCTCAAGGCTGCCCGGGACAGGCTCAAGGAACTGAACGCCCAGCAGAAGGATGTGAGTGCTTGGCGTTCCCAGATGGCCGAAGCCCGCAAGACCGCCGAAGCCCTGAACGCGACCAAGAGCCGTGTCCAGGAGCTGGCCGGCGCTCTGCGTGACCAGGAGCGTGCAGTCCAGCCGCTCCAGGCCAGCTATGACAAGCTCCAGGGCGAAACCTCTGCCCTGAACGATCGCCACAAATCCCTTACCGCGCAGCTGAAGCAAACCCGCGAACAGGCACGAGCGGCCAACCAGGTATGGCAAGAAAACCGCAAGCGCATAAGGGACCTGGGCGAGCAAATCGGCAGGACCAACCAGCCCACAGAGCAACTGCGCAACGAATATGCGGCCCTTGTTACCCAGCAGCAGGCGCAATTGACGCTGGTGCGCCAGCTCAGCGGTAGCCAGAAGGAATTACAGCAGCAACACCGTGCCAGCGCGGCCGAAGCCCGTGAGCATCGCGAGCGCCTGTCGGCGCTTGGCAACGAACTGCAGGAAGCCCGTGCACCAATGCAGGGGCTCAACCAGGAGTTCCGCACCGCCCTGCGCGAGGCGCGGGCCCTGAAATCCCAGCATTCCTCACAAGAGCAGGGCCTCCAGGCTCTGCGCGCCAAGCTGTCGGCCGCGGGGATCAGTACTCGCGACCTGGCAAGCCATGAGCGCAAGCTGCGCGACCAGATCAGCGCCACCAACGAAGCCATCAGCGCCCAGACCAAGCGCATGGACCAGCTGGCGGCCAAGCAGGCGAAGCTGGCCAAGGCCCGTAGCGAGCTGGAAAAAGCACAACGCCTGGGAGCGAGCATGGCCGGTACCGGCGCGGCCGGCCTGGCCACCGGTTACGCCGCAGCGCAGCCGGTGAAGGCTGCGATTCAAGCCTTTGCACCCAACGAGGATTCGGCCACACAGCTGAAGGTCTCGATGATGGGCAGCAACGGCCAGGTGGCCGAAGACTTCCAGAAGATCACCGACCTCGCCACACGCCTGGGCGATCGCCTGCCCGGCACCACTGCCGACTTCCAGAACATGATGACCGTGCTGCGCAAACAAGGCATCAGCGCCCAATCGATCCTGGGGGGGACCGGCGAAGCTGCCGCCTACCTCGGCGTGCTGCTGAAGATGCCGGTTGAAGCATCTGCCGATTTTGCGGCCAAAATGCAGGACGCTACTCGTACCGGCGAGAAGGACATGATGGGCCTGATGGACACCATCCAGCGGGTCTCCTATCTCGGCATGGACGATAGCGACATGCTTCAAGGCTTCAGCAAAGTCAGCCCGGCAATGGCCATTCTGCGCAAAGAAGGCCTGGATGCGGTCAACACTTTTGCTCCGCTCCTGGTGATGATGGATCAGGCCAGCATGGCTGGTGAGTCTGCAGGGAACGCGCTTCGCAAAGTATTCCAGTCCAGCCTGGATACCAAAAAACTCGGAAAAGCCAACGACTTGCTCAAGGACCTCGGCCTGAATCTGGACTTCAGCGATGGCAAAGGCGAATTCGGCGGTATAGAGCAGCTCTACGCACAGCTTGAAAAGCTGAAATCACTCAACAGCACTCAGCGCGGAAGCGTGCTGAAGGAGCTTTTCGGTGACGATGCCGAAACCCTGCAGGTGGTCAACACCATGATGAACAAGGGCCTGGCTGGGTATCAGGAGGTGCAGCAAAAGCTCCAGGACCAGGCCGACCTGCGTACTCGCGTCAACGAGCAACTGGGAACGCTGAGCAACATCATGGAAGCGGCCGAGGGCAGCTTCACCAACGCTATGGCCGAGTTTGGAGCGGCAGTTGCCCCCGAACTCAAGGGGCTGATCTCTACCTTGGGTGAAACGGCAGCCAGCGTCGGCGCCTGGGCCCGAGAGAACCCTGGGCTGGCGGGCGGCCTGGTCAAGGTTGTTGCGGCCGTCGCGGTGCTCGCCGCAGGCTTCGGGGCCCTAGCGATCACCATGGCCAGCCTGCTCGGCCCCTTCGCCATGGTGCGCTATGGCTTGACGCTGTTCAGCGTGAAGGGCGCCGGCGTGCTGCCGGTAGTCGGGAAGCTGGTCAGTGTGCTCGGCGGTGGCCTGCTGACGGCAATTCGCGCTGTCAGCATCGCCTTGTGGGGTTTGGCCATGAACCCTGTCGCGCTGGCCATTGCTGCTGTCGTCGCCGTTCTGGCCGGCGGTGCGTACCTGCTCTATCAAAACTGGGACCAGGTCAAAGCGTATTTCGCCAATTCCTGGGCCGAAATTCGCGCTGGCTTCAGTGCTGGCATCGGCGGCATTCTCACCGTTCTGGCCAACTTCAGCCCGATCGGCCTGATCTACCAGGCCTTCGCGGGAGTGTTGAACTACCTGGGCATCGAACTGCCGACCCGCTTCACCGAGTTCGGCAGCATGATCGTCAACGGCCTGGTTAATGGCCTGTTGGCAGGCCTGGGACAGATCAAGAGCGCCATTGGCAATCTCGGCGATTCAGCAATTGGCTGGTTCAAGGAGAAGCTCGGCATCCACAGCCCGTCACGGGTATTTGCCGAGCTGGGTGGCTTCACGACCGAGGGCCTGGCCGTCGGCGTCAATGCCGGCGCGAAAGCTCCGCTCGATGCAGTCGCTCGCATGGGGCAAGACCTGACGAAGGCCGGCCAGTTCGACCTGCAGGCCAATGCGCCAGAAGTCGCAGCCAGTAAGGGCCTGGTTACGAGCGCAAGCAGTTTAGGCGCTCAGCTGGCCCAAGCCGGGGCGCTGGACAAAAACTTTGCACCACCAGGCGTTGATCAGGCTATTCCCGCGAATATTGCCGAGCTGAATAACCAGTTGGCAAAGGTCGGGCGCCTGGACACCCAGGGTACAGTGTCACCGGCCGGACCCGGCCAGCAGCGCCCTGCCGAAGTGCTCAGCTTGAGTAAGCAGTTGGCCAACGTCCCATCACCTGACGTCCAGGCATTGGTGCCAAAGGTCGACGCCAGCCGGCCAGCTGCCGACGTCGTCAGCCTGAGCAAGCAGCTGGCCAACGTCGCATTGCCTGATATCCAGGCATTGGTGCCAAAGGTCGACGCCAGCCGACCAACTGCCGAGGTCGTCAGCCTGGGCAAGCGACTGGCCAACGTCGCATCGCCTGACGTCCAGGCATTGGTGCCACAGGTCAATGCCAACCGACCAACTGCCGAGGTCATCAGCCTGGGCAAACAGTTGGCCAACTTGGGCCAACAGGATCTGCAGACTGTTGCTCCGCAGCTCGGTACCGGCCAATCCCTGGCGGCGAACGCTGCACCAGGTATCACCCTGGACAGCCGGCCTCCTATCGCGGGCGCTGCGCCCAGCATCAGCGACAGCCACGACGTCATCAACATCAACATTCACCCGGCACCTGGTATGGACCCTCAAGCCATTGCCCGTGCTGTCAGCGCTGAACTGGATCGCCGCAACAGCGAGAAATCCGCCCGTCAGCGCAGCCGCCTTTCTGACCAGGAGTAACCCGTCATGATGCTCGCCCTGGGCATGTTCGTATTCAGCCTGCACACCCTGGCCTACCAGGAAATGCAGCGACAAACCGATTGGCGGCATGCTGCGAACAACCGTGTCGGAGCGCAGCCGGCACGGCAGTTCCTCGGCCGCGGCGAAGATGCCATTACGCTTCCAGGACTGCTGCTGCCCGAATTGGCGGGCACCACCGTCAGCCTTGATGCCTTGCGCCAGATGGCCGACACGGGCAAGGCCTGGCCACTGGTTGAAGGGACGGGCCGATTGCTCGGTCTCTGGGTGATCGAAAGCCTGAGCGATAACCGAACCATTTTCTTCCGGGATGGCGCTGCCCGGCGCATCGACTTCACCATCAGCCTCAAGCGCATCGACGACGGTCGCATCGACCTGCTCGGTTCCGGCTTGAGCGGTGGCCTGAACGTTCTGCGAGGTTTGGTGTGATCGACGCGGCCATTTCGAAAGTTACCGGCTACCTGCGCGATGCTATCGATGGATTGCAGCGCGACGCTGCATATCCGGTACCGGCATTTCGCGTCACCGTGGACGGGAACGATATCGCCATGCGGATCGCTCCACGCCTCATGAGCCTGCAACTGACCGATAACCGGGGGCTTGAAGCGGATCAGCTGAGCATCACACTCAGCGACCATGACGGCCTGCTGAAGATCCCGCCCCGTGGAGCCGTGATACGCCTCTGGCTCGGTTGGAGCGACACCGGCCTTGTCGACAAGGGCAGCTACGTTGTCGACGAGACAGAGCACAGTGGCGCGCCAGATGTCCTGAGCATCCGTGCCCGATCGGCAGATCTGCGCAAGGGCCTCAAGACCAAGCGCGAGCGCAGCTGGAGCACAACAACGCTCGGCAAGGTCCTACGCGACGTTGCCCTGGGAAACGGACTCACCGCGAAGATCGCCGGCACGTTGGACAGTCAAACGATCCACCAACTGGACCAGGCCAACGAGTCAGATGCCAACCTGCTGACCCGTCTCGGCGAGGACTTCGATGCGGTGGCCACCGTGAAAGCTGGTTGCCTGGTGTGCATGCCGGCGGGTGGCGGCAAGACCGTCAGCGGCCTGAGCCTGCCACATATCACCCTCACCCGCCGTGACGGCGACCAGCACCGTTTCCTCCAGGCAGATCGCAACAGTTACGACGGTGTGCGAGCCTATTTCTACGACGTCAACAGCACGAAAAAGCAGGAAGCGATCGCCGGGGGCGGAGAAAACCTCAAGGATCTGCGGCACACATATAGCGACCGTCAGTCCGCCTTGCGAGCCGCCAGGGCTGAGCTGAATCGCCTGCAGCGGGGTAGCGCAACGCTCAGCTATACGCTGGCCAAGGGCCTGCCAGACCTGATCCCCGAACTTACGTACACGCTGCAGGGGGTAAAGGCCGAAATCGACGAGATCATCTGGTACGGCGGCAACGTGCAGCACAGCCTGACGGACAGTTCCGGCTATACAGTCAGCCTGGAGCTGGAGAGCAAGCTGCCGGAGGACAGCGTTGATGGCCTCCTCGAGGACGGGGTGAAAGGCAAAATCGAATACACCGGCATCATCGCGTTCTACCGAGACACTGCCACCGGGCAAGAGAAGTCGGTCACGGCCGGCGACCAGACCAGGCCGAAACGGCTGCGGCATGTGTATGTGAGCGAGAAGAACGCTCGTCGGGCCGTTGACCGTGAGTGGAAGCGCCTGCAGGCCGAAAAAGCTTGATCAGGATACAAAAAACCCGGCACTACGCCGGGTCCTTTGTTCGCCGCCTTACTCTGCAGACTGCTGAAGCGCCTCCATAATCCTCAAGATATCGGCACGTTGCTGGTCATTCAGCCCGCGCAGCAGCTCAAGGAAGAAACGTTCCAACTGGGTAAGGTTTTCCATCGTATGGTACTCCGTGTACATGTGACTGGCGCCATGCAATCGGCACAGCGCAATGCACCCGGAGGCTGCTTTGCGGGCAGCCGCCAGGCGGCCACTCCCTAAGCTACGCATGTTCTGGAAACCGCAACCCCCCACAGGAATCCGCCTTATTGCGGCAACTGACCTGGCTCAGCCCTAACCGACAGGACCAAGTTGCCCTCAGGATTGAAGTCACATTCATAGATGTGCTTCTGAAATGCGCCGAATCCGTTCTGGAACTCGATCTTGTCACCAATATACGTCAATGTGCCGGCGTCTTTGTTTAGCCATCTGAACCGGCTGAACTTAGTTTCGAACGTGCTATCAGTCCAGCGTGAACTGTATTTCCCCAGTTTCGTTACAGGCTCCTTGCAGTAGACCGAAGCGGAAATAGAATACTTGTCCCCCCAGCATTGCAGATCTTGCTTGCAGGTGGCGTCATCTACAGCCTGCGCAGCCGCGGCTTGAGGTTTGTCATCGCCCCCACCGCCGCATGTCTTGACCCCGACGAAAATGAGACCAACCACGACCAGGAGCCCAATCAGATATTGCCCAGCGGTAACACCTGGATTGGCCACGCCACAATTCGGACAAACTTTCGCGCTTGTATCCACCTTGTGTTTACAAGACTTACATGGTGTCAATGCCATCTAACAGTGTCCCTTTACTCGTCCTATGAAACACCGGCCCACCATGGGTCGGCTTATTTCTCCTTCGGCTGATCGCCGGAGAACTTCACTGATTACCTTTGCTGAGGCTTAGCGAACGCCTGGGCGGTCCTGGCCAAGATCGCTCGATCGCTTTCGTCCATGGCGCGCAACAGGTGCACAAAGCCCGCCTCGTCAGCGGTAATGCTGTCTGTCGGCTGTGGTGATCGAACACCTGTCACGACATACAACACATCTACCCCCTTCTCAGCGACTGCTGCGAGGTAGGCCGCGTCCGGGCTTCTCTCGCCCTTCTCGTAATTGAACTGTGAGGTTTTCGCCACACCAGCAATGGCGGCGAAGTCAGCCTGGTTGTAGCCAAGGCGGACACGCTCCTCTCTCAGCCTTTCGCCGATATTCAACAAAACGGAACTCCAATCCTTGACCATTCAACAAATGTTGAATAATCTGACCCTGCAATCACACGAAATCACACGAAACGAGACTATGCCGAACACCTACCCCACCGAGCAAGCATGCCGGGAAGCGCGCGCTCGCCTCGCGCAACAAGGAATTTCAGCGAAAGAGTGGGCTGAGAGGCATGACCTCAACCCGTCCACCGTGTACGCGGTCCTGAACGGCCAGAAAAAGTGCCTCCGGGGTGAAGCACACCGTGCAGCAGTACTGCTCGGCATCAAGCCCGGTCCTGAAAATTAAGCCCCCTGGCTCAAGGAGGAAACCAGAACATGAAGCGCCCAGTTCTAGAAACCCTTCGCCAGGTGGTGAGCGCAGTGGTATGCGCCTACCCCGGCGGTCGTGAATGCGCAGCTGCCCGTCTCGGTTACGAACTCAAGCAGTTCGACAACCGCGTCTATGAGAACGCCGGTAGCCGCCCACTGACTTACGACCAGATCCACCTGCTGGAGACCGACGCCGGTACCACGCATCTGCCTGAGTTCATCGCCAAGATGTACGGCGGCATGTTCGTGCCGCTCGTCCAGACCGAAGACTTGGACAACGTCGAGCTCTACCAGCGCTCAGTGCGGGCTGCTGCCAAGCGTGGGGTAGTCGACCAGATCATTGCCAAGTCCCTGGAAGACGGCGTCATCGAGGAAGACGAAGCCAAATTCATCATGGATGCGCACCACCAGTACCTCTCGGCACGCACGGCCGAGGTCACAGCGACTATCCAGCTGCACACGAAGGGGGATTCGCATTGAGCACCTACAAGCTCGTTTGCCCCCACTGCTCCAGCCGCATGCGCATCCGTACCAGCGAAGGCAAACACATCTTCCTGCGGATCGCTTACCTGCAATGCGCGAACGAGGGTTGCGGCTGGTCCGTACGGGCGCAGTTCGAAATGACCCACGAAATGAGCCCGAGCGGTATGCCGAACCCCACGGTTCGCCTGCCGGTCGCCCCGGTGGCTATGCGCCGCCAAGCGATGCAAACCGCTGCTGCTGACGATCAACCCGACCTGCTGGACCAGTTGGACATGGAGGAAGCCACCGCATGAACGCCATCGCCCTGACCACCAACCACGAAACCGATTACCGCGCTGCGATGCAGCAGGCCGCAGTGGCCTTCCTGTTCCGCCGGGAGGGTCTTCACCTTGCCGGCGACCACCAGGTGCTGGAGAACTGCCGCCGCTTCCTGGCGCAGTCGCTGGAAGTACCAGCACACCTGGTGCAGCGCATCGCTGAACTGGCCGTCGCTGAGTTCGAGAGCAAGACCACCGGGCGCTTGAAGCTCCTGGGCGTATGCCCGACCAGCGGGATTTTCAGGGCACAGCTGATCCTGCTGGATACCACGACTCAGCAGCGGCACCTGGTGCCGGCGCGCTATCTGCCCCGACGTATGCGGCAGGCCTGCAACACCTCGAAGTAACCCGAACAACCCCCTTCCCGATGCCCCGTTCTGCGTGGGTAAGGGGAAACTGCATTCCATTGGTGGCATATGAGCAAGATCAACCTCCAAATTGAGCTGGACGAGCAGCAGGCCAAGCACTACCTGCAATGGCTCACCAGTCAGTTCAACCTGACCATGGCCGACGTCTGGTATTCCGATCGCTACCGCAATGTACCGGTCGGTAAGCGCGGCCCGAAGGTTCTGGCGGATGTGCCCCACCTCTCCGGCATCTGCCGCACCCGCAAAGCGCTTGAGCAACAGCTCGCAGCCACTAGCCCGGAGCGTGCGCAGTGAATCGCAAGCCCATGGAACACAGCCTGCGTGCCGAAGTACTTCGGCGCCTGCAGGATCAGTACGGCCTCAAGCCAATGACCGGCACTCAATATCTGCGCAAGGGGACCTGCCCAAACTGCGGCAAAAAAGAGCTGTACTCGCGCCAAGACGAGCCGTGGTTCATCAAATGCGGCCGAGAGAGCAAATGTGGCGAGCAGTGGCATGTCAAAGAGCTGTTCGATGACCTTTTCGATGACTACAGCAAGCGCTACCCCGCCACGCAGGAATCTCCCCGGGCATCGGCAAACGCCTATTTGCAGAACGCCCGCGGCTTTGACCTGGACCTCGTAAAAGGCTGGTACACGCAGGAAAACTACTGGGATCGCAATCTCGCGATTGGTAGCGCCACTGTCCGTTTCAACTTGGAGCACGGCGGCTATTGGGAGCGCCTGATTGACCAACCGCACCGGTTTGGCAAGAAAAAAGCGCGTTTTGCGCCCGGCCAATCACCCAAAGGCTACTGGTGGTGCCCGCCCACGGTTGACCTGTTGGAAGTAGACGAATTGTGGATCGTCGAGGGCATTTTCGACGCCATCGGCCTGCTGCATCACGACCTGGACGCCGTATCGGCCATGAGCTCGGGCGCATTCCCGTTTGAATCGCTCAAGGCGTTGGCCGAGCTGCGTCGTGGGCATGGCAAGAAACTCCCACGCCTGGTATGGGCCTTGGACAACGAACCAGGCGCCCATCGCTACACACGTAAGCATGCAGCCCTGGCCCGCGAGCTGGGATTCACCTGCGAGGCAGCCCAGATTCCACAGAATGGCCGCAAGGTGGACTGGAACGACCTGCACCAGCGCTGGAACTTTATCGACGCTGACAAGCGCCAAGAGCGGATTGATCGAGACCTGCGCGAGGCGCGTTATCACGGCAGCTTGCTGCTGGCCGACAGCGCGGCCGAGAAAGGCGTGCTGATGTACGACTGGCGCGAGCGCCAGGAATTTCACTTCTCCTACGAGAACCGCCTCTACTGGTTCAAGATGGATGTGGAGAAGTTCAACAAGGCGCTCCAGCAACTGGACGAGTCCGAGCGGCAGGAAGACCTGGTCCTGACTGATCGCCAGCGCCGCGACAAGGCGCTGCGCCAGTGCGGCGCGGTGATCGAGATCGCCAACTGCTACCCGCAAGCGTTGTATTTCCAACGCAACGAGGTAACGGACGAGTCCTGGTACTACTTCCGCGTCGATTTCCCGCACGACGAGCCGAGCGTGCTGAACACCTTCACCGGTGGGCAGGTCACCACTCCCAGCGAATTCAAGAAGCGCCTGGTCGGCATGGCAGCCGGCGCCTACTTCACCGGCAGCGCCTCCCAGCTCGATCGGATCATGCAGCAGCAGCTGTTCGCCCTGAAGACCGTCAAGACCATCGACTACGTCGGTTACAGCAAAGAATACGGCTGCTATGTGTTCGGCGACCTGGCGGTGCGCGGTGGTGTGCTCGAGCAGGCCAATGCCGAGGACTACTTCGAATTCAAAGGCCTACGCCTAAAGTCGCTGCAGAAGTCGATCAAGCTCGAAATAAACCGGGACGTCTCGGCCTACCGCCCCGAGTGGTTCAAGTGGTTGTGGACCTGTTTCAACACCCAAGGCGTAATCGCCCTCGCCTTCTGGTTCGGCTCGTTGTTCGCCGAGCAGATCCGCGCCGAGTTCCAGTCGTTCCCGTTTCTGGAGGTGACCGGCGAGGCCGGCGCCGGTAAGTCCACCCTGCTGATGTTCCTGTGGAAGCTCATGGGGCGCCAAGATGAGGAAGGCGACGACCCTATCAAGATGACCAAAGCGGGTCTGCGTCGCTGGCTGAGCCAAACCTCGGGCATGCCCGTGGTAATGCTCGAGGCCGACCGCAGTGACGCCGAGACAGGCGCAGCCAAGTCCTTTGACTTTGACCAGTTCAAGCCGTTGTTCAACGGCCGCGGCCTGGGCCTGACCGGTGTGAAGAACGGTGGCAACGACACCAACGCCCCGCCCTTCCGCGCAACGCTGGTATTCAGCCAGAACGCCTCAGTCGTTGCGTCTGAGGCCATCCTCACTCGTATCGTCAAGCTGCACTTCGTGCGCCCGGAGGTCACCAGCGACAGCCGTGCGGCCGCTGACAACCTGAACCACCTGCAAGCCAGCGAAGTGAGCCACTTCCTGCTGATGGCAGCCAAGGCTGAGCAGAAGGTCATGGAAACTTTCCGTGCCCAGGTAAAGGTGCATGAGCAGGCGCTGCGCGAAATGCGCGAGATCCGCATCGAGCGGATCATCAAGAACCACGCCCAGATGATGGCCCTGGTAGACGCGCTGCGATCGGTCGTGCCAATGACTGACAGCCAGCACGAAGGCACCCTTCGCGAACTGCGCGCCATGGCTGCTGGCCGTCAGCTGGCCGTTAACTCTGACCCGAAGGAAGTGGCCGAATTCTGGGAAGTGTTCGACTACCTGGAGTCGCTCAGCGACGAGCCAGTGGTCGACCACAGCAAGAACACCGAACTGATCGCTGTTCACCTCAACGAGTTCTGCGAACGGGCTGCCGAGCACAAACAGAAGCTCGCCGACGCAACAACCCTGCGCAATCTACTGCGCAACAGCAAATCGCGCCCCTTTATCGACGCCAACCGAGCAGTCGATAGCGCCGTGCGAGCGGCGTTCAACAGCCGTACCACCAGCGCGAACACACGACCAACCACCGTCAAGTGCTGGACCTTCAAGGCCGGCTGAACAGATCTGGCGCTGCAACGCCGGAACAACACCAAGGAGAAACGACATGCAACTGAACATTTCCCGAGGCCCTAAAGCCACTGGCAAAACCGTCCGCCTTCGGCAAACGGCCATGAAAGCGGGAATCAAGGAAAAGAACATCCTGATTGGCACCAGTTACCCGGACCGGGAGCTTGAGGCGAAGGTGCTGCAGCTCGCCCTACGCGGACTCAAGGTGATCTGCATCGACGAATGCCGTGAGGAACAGCTCGCCTTCCTCCGCCGAGTCAAGGACCTCATTTGCAACAGCGTCACCGTTCACGTCGTTGTCGCGAATTGATGGCCCTATTGGAGAACGTCATGCAAAAAGCTCACTCAGCCGACCGTAATGCCTTTTTTGACGCCCTGGTGCAGTACGACCAAGAACGTCCAGCAATCCGTGATGCGGGTATCCAAGCGCTTGCCCGACTTGTCCCTGTTGCATTGCGCGAAACAGGCCAGAGCCGCCCAGTCGGCCGCTTCCTGCTCGGCCTGTACAACGGCCAGGACTTCCCCTTCAACCTTACCGATCTACGCAGCCTTGACTCTGGTCTCTTCGACGACTGCATCGCCGTGCTACGCCTCGACAACGTGCCCGAGTTGGAAGTCCACGAGTACCTGCCGAAGGGCCGGATGATCTTCAACCAACTGCGCGAGTACTGGGGATGAAGTGGCAGGCGAAGCGCAACCAGGACGGCCAGGTCATCCCGCGTTGCTGGGTAACCGACAGCGGCTACACCGTGGCCGAGTGCCGGCTTCCGCACTCGCGGTACCCGGTGACCCGTCCAGGCTCCTCCCTGCCATTCGCCTATGCCGACAGCCGTGAAGAGGTTGTCCAGGTCATCACGACAGACATGCAGGCCAGCGCGGCCAGCGAATAACCAGAACGCCGGCCAGCTGCAACTGGTCGGCGATCACCCCAAGGAGAAACGACATGCATCACTACTACAAATCCGAGGCTCCCGAGGTGGTGGCCACAGTCCAGGAGTTCTATCAGGCGAAAGACCAGCTGAATGAGCGCCTGGCCGAGTTGGGCAAAATATTTGGGGGCGCTGTCGCCCCGATGCACGACGTTACCTCGCACTTCGCCGGTGGCGTGAAACTCTCCGCCAGTCCTGAACTGGACGTCCACTGGCGCCGCCCTGACGAGTATGGCTACCGGAGCCTGCGTCATAAGGCTGTACCGCCAAAGGGCATTACAAAGGAGCAGCGCGCTGCGATCCGGGGTGAGCACGATCGTCTGTGCGAGCAGTGGAAAGCGAATTGCCCGCCTCCTCTGGACCGCCTTGATTACTGGGACCGACTGAGCGTGAACACCGGCAACCTCTTGCTCTGCGGCGGCGCCTTCTTTGTGCACCAGAACATCGCCTATTTCGCCCTTGGCTTCGAGATCAATAAGGCCGACCACGAAGAGAAGGTCGCTGCGGGCAAACCCACATCTGGCTGGATCAGTGGGGCCATCGAGCTCCTGCCCAGTGAGTATGAGGCAGCCCGCCTGGCGAAAGTCGGGGGTGCGGCATGAGCTCGCTGGACAAGCTGAACTTAATGCTGGGGTTCACGGTGTGGGCCGAAGAACACGGCTATGACCTGAGCGCTGATGCCAATGGAAACCCGACCAACGTGGAAACCCGTGCGGCCTGGCTCGGGTTCGAGGCCGCACACGGCCCCGCCGGCTGCCGCCCATCTGGCCAGCAGCTCTATGCGCGGATCAAAAGAACCAGCGAATACGCACACCAGAGCGACAAGTTGTTCCCCATTCGAGTAGGCAAACCACCCTACGGAAACTTTGCTGTCCACGGCGGACCAGGCGGCGTTTACCCGATTCGTGACATCGAGTTCTACATCATCGATGACGGCAAGCAGTACCGCCTGAAATAACCAGGTGGCGCCGAGGAGCTGCAACTCCCCGGCGCCGACCAACCCCAAGGAGAAACGACATGCAAGTAGAAACCCCCGAAGTTGGCGCTGAGCAGGCTACCACACCCGCTTTCAAGCCAGGCGACAAGGTGACCTTCACTGAGATCCGGCGTGGTGCAAAGACAATCCGTATGACCTCCAAGGAGGCCACCATCGTACGCATCCTCGGCACCACAGCCATCGTCAAGTACCGCAACGGCCACAACGTAGCCATCCAGGTATCGGAGCTGACCCCGGCAGGGCAGCGCAATGCGCTGACCCGCGCCTTGCTCGGGGAGGCCTCGGCGTGACCCAACAAATCCGTCCTCGCCTGGCCAGCCACTCGCTGGACCTGCCCAACCACTGCGATATCTACAACAAAGCTCGCTCGACCAGGAAGCATCAGCGCTGCAGCAAGATCCGCCAGCAACGTATGTCGGTGGAGTGGGAGGCCTATATGGCCAATGTCGAGGCCAAGAAGGCACAAAAGGGGCGCCGTCATGCTCGCTAAGCGAAAGCTGTATCACTTCCACTTCTGCTGCGGCCTGGGTGGCGGCGCCAAGGGCTTCAACCGGGCCAAGCCCATCGTCGGCAACATGCAGGCCGAGTGGGAATGCATCGGCGGCGTGGATGTTGACCCGGCCGGCCTGGCCGACTTCGAACGACTGAGCGGCGTGAAAGGTACGCTGATTGATCTGTTCACCCGCGACCAGTACATCCGCTTCCACGGCAAAGAGCCACCACCAGGTTGGCGCGAAGCAACGCCGGAAGATATCCGGCGTGCTGCCGGCGGCAGGCGCCCTGATGCGGTGTTCATCAGCTCTCCATGCAAGGGCGCCAGCGGTCTGCTGTCCGAAACCATGAGCATGACCCCGAAGTACCAGGCCCTGAACGAGCTTACGCTGCGCTGCATCTGGCTGTTCGGCGAGGCCTGGCGCGATGACCCGGTACCGCTGCTGGTGTTCGAGAACGTCCCCCGCCTGGCCAGCCGCGGCCGGCACCTGCTGGACCAGATCGGAGCCCTGCTCAGCCACTTCGGCTATGCGGTTGCCGAAACCACCCACGACTGCGGCGTCATCGGAGGCCTGGCACAGAGCCGCAAGCGCTTCCTGCTGGTGGCCCGCCATGTCGAGAAGGTGCCGCCGTTCCTGTATGAGCCGGAGAAGAAGAGCCTGCGGGCCGTGGGAGACATCCTCGGCCGCATGCCGCTGGCTGGGGATATCGAGCAGGCCGGCCCCATGCACCGGGTGCCAGCCCTGCAGTGGAAGACATGGGTTCGTCTGGCCCTGGTCGAGGCAGGCAAGGACTGGCGAAGCTTGAACGATCTGGCGATCGAGGATGGCTACCTGCGCGACCTGATCATCGTTCCTCAGTTTCGTGACGGCTTCCTCGGAGTGAACGATTGGGCCGAGTCGGCCGGTACCGTAGCGGCCCGCAGCGGGCCAACAAATGGCAAGTTCTCTGTCGCCGACCCGCGTGCCAAAGCCGGTGCACTGCAATATCAGCAGTACGGTGTTCGGCGCTGGCAGGACACAAGCGGTGCAGTGATTGGGGTGAAGAGCCCCGGGCAAGGCACATTCAGCGTCGCGGACCCCCGACGCGCCGGTGGAGGGTTCGGCAAGTACTTGGTCACGCCGTATGGCAATCCGGCGGGAACAGTCATCGCCGGCAGCACTACAGGACAGGGCGCTTTTGCTGTTCAGGACCCGCGCCCGGGCATGCGCCGAACCAAGGGCGATGCCTATCTGACCGGCGGCCACTACGGCGTGGTGCCTTGGACCGGCCAAGCCGGTGCCGTTTCAGCCAGCGCAATGCACGACAACGGGCGCTGGAGCATCGCAGACCCACGCTTGCCGGAGGCGAATGACCGCCTTACCTGCGTCATCGAATCGCTCGACGGCACTTGGCACCGGCCCTTCACCACCCTTGAGTTGGCCGCTATACAAAGCCTGGTTGAGCCTGAGGAACAGCTGGAGCTCGACGGTCTGAGCGACCAGGCCTGGCGGGAACGGATCGGCAACGCGGTCCCGCCGGCAGCAGCAGAGGCAATCGCCCATGTGATGGGCACCACCCTGCTCCTGGCTGCCCAGGGCGAAACCTTCATGCTCAGCAGCATGCCGATATGGGTACGCCCTGTGGCAGTTGGCCTAAGCGTTGCGCATAGAGAAATCGCCGGGTGAGTGCGATGAACTTGCCTACCAAGAACTGAAGCCCCGAACTTCTAGGCCTGGAAACAGGCCTTGATGTCATCACGGCCCATACACTGGGCCGTATCTTCGTTTTCGAGTGAAAAATAATGGCAGCTGGAGTCGAAGTACGCGGCAATCATGTCCGCGTGTATTTCCGTTACCAGGGCGAGCTTTGCCGGGAAACCATTCCCGGGGACGCCTCGCCCGCAAACCTGGCCAATGCCGAGCGTCTGGTCGGGATTATCAACTACGAGATTGAGGCCGGCACGTTCAACTATGCCCGGCACTTTCCCGACTCGCCGCGAGTCAAGACCAACACCCTCGGCCACTACATCGACCTGTGGCTAGAGATAAAGGGCAACCAGATGGCAGCCAGCGGCTTCGCCATGTACCGCAGCCGCACCGAGAAGCACATTCGCCCACGCTGGGGCGATCAGCAGGCAGATCGCATCGATCATCTGGACATTCAACACTGGGTGCAAAGCGTGCTGATGCCCAAGCTGCACAACAAGACCGTACGCGAGATCGTCAGCCACCTGCGCCAGATCTTCCAGCTGTACCGTACCCGGAACCGCTTCGCGTTCGACCCAACCGATGGGATCACTATCTCGCTGCCAGACGCTGACGACCCAGACCCATTCACCCGGGAAGAAATCAACGCGATCCTGGAGCAGCAGACTGAACGGCAACAAGAAATCAACCTGACGGAATTCATGATCTGGACTGGCCCGCGCGTCAGCGAAGCGATTGCCCTGGCCTGGGAAGACGTCGACCTGGTGGCGGGTACCGTGGAGATTCGCCGCGCGCGGGTGGCCGGGCAGTACAAAGTGACCAAAACCCGGCGCTCTACACGCAAGGTCAAACTGCTCGCTCCAGCCCTGCGCGCTCTGCAGGCGCAAGCCAAGTTCACCCAGCACATTGCGCCGGAACTGATCGAGGTCGTCGACCGCGACAATCGGACGGTGCGGGAACAGCGCGTGCGCTTTGTATTCCACAACAGTGCCACTGGTGAGCCGTACCGCTCTTCTGATGTTCTGCGGCATGGCTGGTGGATCACGCACCTGGAAAAAGCTGGCGTACGCCAGCGTGGGCCGAACACCTGCCGGCACACCTTCGCCAGTCAGATGCTGAGCAGTGGTATCGCCACGCCGGAGTGGATCGCGGATCAGATGGGGCACACCTCGACGGCGATGATCTTCAAGCACTACGCGAAGTGGATCAGCGAGGACGGCCCTGATGTGGTGGGATTGTTGAATCAGGCGCTCAGGTTGACCTGAACGCACAAAAAAAGGGGCCGCAAGGGCCCCTTTCTTCTGCCTGTCATTCCCAAAGTGTTCCCAAAACGCTCCCATTTGAGGGTCAAGCGGTGGCGAACATCAATGAAATCAAGCACTTGTATGGCGGAAGCGTAGAGATTCGAACTCTAGGATAGTTGCCCATCGACGGTTTTCAAGACCGTTGCCTTAAACCACTCGGCCACGCTTCCAGCTCGTTTTGCGGCCGCCATAATACCGTAATGAAACAAGCTGTCAAACTCTCTGTGTCGCGGGTTGCGGGAGCTCTGATAGACTCCTAGCATCTGAACGTTTGAAAACCACAGGTTTACCAAGGAGTGTCGCCATGCGCGAACAGGATTACGCCGTACACCACGGCCAGCAGGTCGAGCAGCAGGAGATCAGCAAGGTCCTGCGCAACACGTACAGCCTGCTGGCGCTCACGCTCGCCTTCAGCGGTGTCATGGCCTTCGTGGCCCAGCAGATGCGCGTCGGCTACCCGAACGTGTTCGTGGTACTGATCGGCTTCTACGGGCTGTTCTTCCTTACCAACAAACTGCGTGATTCGGCCTGGGGTCTGGTATCCACCTTCGCGCTCACCGGCTTCATGGGCTTTATCCTCGGCCCTATCCTCAACCGCTACCTGGGCATGGCCGGTGGCGCCGAGGTGGTCAGCTCGGCATTTGCCATGACTGCCCTGGTGTTCGGCGGCCTGTCGGCTTATGTGCTGATTACCCGCAAGGACATGAGCTTCCTCAGCGGCTTCATCACTGCGGGCTTCTTTGTCCTGCTGGGTGCTGTCGTGGCCAGCTTCTTCTTCCAGATCAGCGGCCTGCAACTGGCGATCAGCGCTGGCTTCGTGCTGTTCTCGTCGGTCTGCATCCTGTTCCAGACCAGCGCGATCATTCACGGTGGCGAGCGTAACTACATCATGGCGACCATCAGCCTGTATGTGTCGATCTACAACCTGTTTGTCAGCCTGCTGCAGCTGTTTGGCATCATGGGTCGTGATGACTGATTGATATCGGCAAGAGAAAGCCCGCTTCGGCGGGCTTTTTTATGGGCGCTCAACTCATCGATTTAGCTGGAGCCTTGTGGGAGCGGGCGAGCCCGCGAACACCGGCGAAGCCGGTGCCATATACCGAGTCGCATTCTTCGCGGGCACGCCCGCTCCCACAGGTTCGACTCCTGGGAAAAAGCGCCCAATAATTGACCATAAAGTCAGATAACCGGGCGAATGGTCGTCGATCATGCCGCCATCGTGCTTTTCTCTACCCCAATTCGCCATCACCTCGTAGAATGCGCTCCTTTTTTCTTCCGGGGCAGCTTTTCGCAATGAGCTCACACGAACACAGCCCAGGCGCGGCGGCGCCTGCCAATGAACTGGTGCTTGGTCTGGAGGACAAGCCACGGCTGTTGATCGGCCTGCTGGCAGCACTGCAGCACCTATTGGCGATCATCGTGCCGATCGTCACCCCTGGCCTGCTGATTTGCCAGGCTCTGGGTGTTTCGGCACGTGATACCAACCTGATCGTCTCCATGTCGCTGGTCATCTCGGGTATCGCCACTTTCGTCCAGTGCAAGCGCTTCGGGCCATTCGGTGCCGGGCTGCTGATCGTCCAGGGCACCAGCTTCAACTTCGTCGGCCCGCTGATCGCCGGCGGAGCGCTCATGGTCAAGCAAGGCACCCCGGTGGAAGGCGTCATGGCAGCCATCTTTGGCGTAGTAATCGCCGGCTCGTTCGTCGAGATGGGCGTGTCGCGCATCCTGCCCTTCGTCAAACGCCTGATCACCCCGCTGGTAACCGGCATCGTGGTGTTGATGATCGGCCTGACCCTGATCAAGGTCGGCCTGATCAGCATGGGTGGCGGCTTCGGCGCCATGGCCAATGGCACCTTCGCCAATGGCGAGAACCTGCTGCTGTCAGGCGTGGTGCTGGCGATCATCGTCATCCTCAACCGCATCCCGGTGGTGTGGATGCGCAGCTGCGCCATCGTTATCGCCCTGGCGGTCGGTTATGCGCTGGCCGGCTACCTGGGCCGCCTGGATTTCACCGGCATGCACGAAGCCGCGCTGTTCCAGGTGCCGACGCCGCTGCACTTCGGCCTGGGCTTCTCCTGGGCACTGTTCATCCCGATGCTGGTGATCTACCTGGTAACTTCGCTGGAAGCCATCGGTGACGTCACCGCCACCAGCAAGGTGTCGCGCCAGCCGGTCGAAGGGCCGGTGTGGATGCAGCGGATCAAGGGCGGTGTGCTGGTGAACGGGGCCAACTCGCTGCTGGCCGGTTTGTTCAACACCTTCCCGAGCTCGATCTTTGCCCAGAACAATGGCGTGATTCAGCTGACAGGGATCGCCAGCCGCCATATCGGCATGTGGATTGCCGTGATGCTGGTGCTGCTGGGGCTGTTCCCGAGCGTTGCCGGGGTGATCCAGGCGGTGCCGGAGCCGGTGCTGGGCGGTGCGGCCATGGTCATGTTCGGGGCGGTTGCGGCTTCGGGGATCAATATCCTGGCCAGCACTCGCCTGGACCGTCGTGCCCTGCTGATCATCGCTGTATCCCTGGCCCTGGGCCTGGGTGTGGCGCAGGTGCCGGAGTTCCTGGCGCACATGCCGGCGGCGATTCGCAATGTGCTGGAGTCGGGCGTGGCTACCGGGGGTATCTGTGCCCTGGTGTTGAACTGGTTCTTGCCGGAGAGCAAGGAACAGGCTTGAGCCTGGTGTTCGACTGTCAGGGCCATGGGGCTGCTGCGCAGCCCCTCGCAGGCAAGCCAGCTCCCACCTCGACCGCATTGATCTGAAGCCATGCGCAGTCCCTGTAGGAGCCTGGCTTGCCAGCGATGAGGCCAGTACAGACAACACAAGGCAGTTGCCCCTACCGGGATAGCGCCGGCCTTCAGATTGGTTCAAGACAGAAAGCCCGCCCCGCCATGCACAAGCGGGCGCGGGCTTTTTTGCTTTATCATGGCACCATTCCTTTTGCATGAGTTATCCATGAAATTCGCTATCGCGGTGTTCTCCCCGGCCCATGCGCCCTCCTCGCGGCGTGCCCTGCGCTACGCCGAGGCGGTGCTGGCCGGCGGGCATGAGATTGCCCGGCTGTTCTTCTACCAGGACGGGGTACACAGTGCCTCTGCCAACGTGGTCACCCCCCAGGATGAGCTGGATGTTGCCGGCCAATGGCACGCCTTCATTGCAGCCAACCAGCTGGACGCAGTGGTGTGCATCGCCGCCGCCCTGCGCCGTGGCGTGCTCGACGAGGCCGAGGCCAACCGCTACCAGCGCCCGGCCGTGAACCTGCCCAAGCCTTGGGAGCTGTCGGGGCTTGGCCAGCTGCATGAGGCGGCGCAAGTTGCCGATCGCCTTGTCTGCTTCGGAGGCGACTGAAATGGCCAAATCCTTGTTGATCATCAGCCGCCAGGCGCCCTGGAACGGCCCATCGGCCCGTGAAGCACTGGACATCGCCCTGGCTGGCGGCGCGTTCGATCTGCCGCTGGGCATGCTGTTCCTCGATGACGGCGTGTTCCAGCTCGCTGCGGAGCAGCAGCCCACCGCCGTGCAACAGAGGAACCTGGCCGCCAACTTGCAGGCGCTGCCAATGTTCGGCGTCGAGGACCTGTTCGCCTGTAGCCACAGCCTCACTCGCCGCGGCCTGGCAGCCGACACCCTGACGCTGCCGGTGCAAGTGCTGGACGACGCGGCCCTGACCGCACTGATCGCCCGTTTCGACCAGGTGGTAACGCTCTGATGACGACCCTGCATGTAATTGCCCACTCCCCGTTTGGCGACGAACGCCTGGCCAGTTGCCTTCGCCTGCTCGGCGCCGACGACGCCCTGCTGCTGTGCGGCGATGCTGTATATGCCCTGCACAGCGGCAGCGAACCGCACCGCCGGCTGCAAGCCGCCGGCCTGGCCCAGCGCCTGTTCGCCCTGGAAGAAGACGTGCAGGCCCGCGCGGTCGCCAACGAACTGGCCAAGGCCGTGGACTACGCCGGGTTCGTCGAACTATCGCTGCATTACGACAAGGTCAATAGCTGGCTATGAATACCCTCAACGTTGGCGATCAGGCGATCGCCCTGGACAAGGACGGCTTCCTGGTCGACCTGCAAGACTGGTCGCATGCCGCCGCCGAGGCTTTGGCCGCGCGCGAGGGCATCCCTTTGACGGAGGACCACTGGGAAATCCTCGAACTGCTGCGCCAGTTCTACCAGGAATACCAGCTGTCCCCGGCCACGCGCCCGCTGATCAAGTACACGGCCCTCAAACTGGGCCCGGACAAGGGCAACAGCCCGCACCTCAACCGCCTGTTCAACGGCACTCCCGCCAAACTGGCCGCCAAGCTGGCGGGCCTGCCCAAGCCGACCAACTGCATATGACAGAACCTCGCCCGCTTACCCTGGAAACCCCTGCCGAACACCCGTTCGCCGAGTTCGTGCGCATTCTTGGCAAAGGCAAGCGCGGCGCGCGTGGCCTGACCCGTGAAGAAGCCCGCACGGCCATGACTCTGCTGCTGGAAGGCAAGGTCGAAGATGCCCAGCTCGGTGCCTTCCTCATGCTGCTGCGGCACAAGGAAGAAAGCGCCGAAGAACTGGCCGGCTTCACCGAGGCCCTGCGCGCCCACTTGCAGTCGCCGCGCATCGCCGTGGACCTGGACTGGCCCACCTACGCCGGCAAGAAGCGCCACCTACCCTGGTACCTGCTGGCTGCCAAATGCCTGGCCAACAATGGCGTGCGCATCCTGATGCACGGTGGCGGTGCGCATACCGCCGGGCGCATGTACACCGAGCAGTTGCTGTCCTTGCTGGAAATTCCGTTGTGCCGTGACTGGGCTGCGGTCAGCCGGACCCTGGACCAGCAACGCCTGGCCTTCTTCCCGCTGCAGGACTGGGCGCCGCAGTTGCAGCGCATGATCGACCTGCGCAACACCCTGGGCCTGCGTTCGCCCATCCATTCGCTGGCCCGGGTGCTCAACCCGCTGGCTGCGCGTTGTGGCCTGCAGAGCATCTTCCACCCCGGCTACCAGGCAGTGCACCGCGAGGCCAGCCGCCTGCTGGGCGACCATGCCGTGGTAATCAAGGGTGATGGCGGCGAGATTGAGGTCAACCCCGATGTCATCAGCCATCTATACGGCACCACCACCGGCGAAGCCTGGGACGAGGAATGGCCAGCGCTGAGCGAACGCCGCCACGTGAAGCCGCCAAGCCTGCAGCCCGAGCAATTGCTGGTGGTCTGGCGCGGCGAGGCCGAGGACAGCTACGGTGAAATGGCCGTGGTCGCGACCATGGCCTTGGCCCTGCGCGGCCTTGGCCAGGACCGTGAGCAGGCTTTCGCCACCGCACGTGGTTACTGGACCGCACGGAACCAATCGAATAACTAGATACTAACGGGGCATTCTTTGCGCTAGTTATTCGAACGATTTCCCCTAGACTGGGCTCCAACAACAAACAACTTTGTTCCGAGGAGCTCACCATGGGCCTTTTGATCGACGGCCGCTGGCATGACCAGTGGTATGAAAACGGCAAGGACGGCACGTTCAAACGCGAAAACGCCCAACGCCGCAATCAGCTGCCCGCTCCCGAAGCTGGCCGTTACCACCTGTACGTCTCGCTGGCCTGCCCATGGGCACACCGCACCCTGATCTTCCGTGCCCTCAAGGGCCTGGAGCCACTGATCGACGTGTCGGTGGTCAGCTGGCTGATGCAGGACCATGGCTGGACTTTCGACCAGCAGCAAGGTTCCAGCGGCGACCACCTCGACGCGCTGCAGTACCTGCACCAGCGCTACACCCAGGATGACCCGCACTACACTGGCCGCGTGACTGTACCGGTGCTGTGGGACAAGAAAGAGAAACGCATCGTCAACAATGAGTCGTCGGAGATCATCCGCATCTTCAACAGCGCGTTCAACGAACTGACCGGCAATACACTGGACCTGTACCCAGAGCCGCTGCGCCCGACCATCGAGGCGCTGAACGAGCGCATCTACCCGGCGGTGAACAATGGCGTATATCGCGCAGGCTTTGCCACTACGCAGGAAGCCTACGAGGCTGCGTTTGACGAAGTGTTCAACGAACTGGACTACCTGGAAGACTTGCTGAGCCGCAACCGCTACCTGGCCGGGGAATACCTGACCGAGGCCGATGTGCGCCTGTTCACCACCCTGGTGCGCTTCGATGCCGTGTACCACGGGCACTTCAAGTGCAACCTGCGCCGCCTGAGCGACTATCACAACCTGTCGAACTGGCTGCGTGAACTGTACCAGTGGCCGGGGGTGGCGGGCACAGTGGACATGGAGCATATCCAGAAGCACTACTACATGAGCCACAAGACCATCAACCCGAACGGGATCGTGCCCAAGGGGCCGCTGCAGGACTTCAACCTGCCGCATGATCGGGAGCAGTTGGCAGGCAAGGGGATTTGGCAGGTTTGAGGCTGTCGGGGCTGCTTTGCAGCCCGTTCGCAGCACAAGGCTGCTCCTACAGGAAACGCGGCCCCCTGTAGGAGCAGCCTTGTGCTGCGAACGGGCCGCAAAGCGGCCCCAACGATTTCAGCTATTCTGCGAACCTTCGAACCAGGCCAGCTTGTCACGCAACTGCACCACTTCCCCGACAATCACCAGGGTCGGCGCATGCACTTCATGCTGCGCCACCAGGTCCGGCAAGTCCGCCAGGGTGCCGGTGAACACCCGCTGATTACGCGTAGTCCCCTGCTGCACCAGCGCCGCAGGGGTACTGGCCGCGCGGCCATGGCGAATCAGCTCGGCACAGATGGTCGGCAACCCCACCAAGCCCATGTAGAACACCAGGGTCTGCGCCGGCGCTACCAGGTCATGCCACGGCAGATTGCTGGTGCCATCCTTCAGGTGCCCGGTCACGAAACGCACCGATTGGGCATAGTCGCGGTGAGTCAGCGGAATCCCGCCATAGGCGGAACAACCGCTGGCTGCGGTAATGCCCGGCACCACCTGGAACGGGATGCCGTGCTCGGCCAGCTCTTCGATCTCTTCGCCGCCCCGCCCGAAGATGAACGGGTCGCCGCCCTTCAGGCGCAACACACGCTTGCCCTGCCGGGCCAGGTCGACCAGAAGGCGGTTGATCTGGTCCTGTGGCACGGCATGGTCGGCGCGACGCTTGCCCACGTAGATACGCTCGGCATCACGTCGGCACATCTCGATAATCGCCGGTGCCACCAGGCGGTCGTACAGCACCACGTCGGCCTGCTGCATCAGGCGCAAGGCGCGGAAGGTCAGCAAGTCCGGATCGCCCGGGCCAGCCCCCACCAGGTACACCTCACCGCCCTGCTGCACCGGTGCACCGTCGACCATCGCCTGCAACAGGCGCTCGGCCTCGGCGCCCTGCCCGGCCAGCTGACGCTCGGCAATAGGCCCTTGGAACACGGTTTCCCAGAAGCCTCGGCGCTGGTTGACGTCCGGGTACAAGGCCTTGACCTTGTCGCGGAAGCGTGCGGCCAGGCCGGCCAGTTCGCCGTAGGCGGACGGGATCCAGGCCTCCAGCTTGGCGCGAATCAAACGCGCCAGCACCGGAGCATCACCGCCACTGGACACCGCAACCACCAACGGCGAACGGTCGACGATCGCCGGGAAGATCACCGTGCACAGGGCCGGCGCATCCACCACGTTGACCGGCAGGCTGAGTGCCTGCGCATCCGCCGACACCTGGGCATTGAGCCCCGGGTCGTCGGTGGCCGCAATCACCAGCCGGCAACCGACCAGGTCGGCTGCCTGATAGCCGCGCACCAGCACCTCGCCGCCACCTTCCCGGGCCAGCGCGGCCAACTGGCCGTCGACATCCGGTGCAACCACGCGCAGCGCGGCGCCGGCGTCGGCCAGCAGGCGCGCTTTGCGCAAAGCGATCTCACCGCCGCCAACGACCAGCACGCGGCCGCCCTGCAGCTTGTGGAACAGCGGCAGGTAATCCATTTAGCGGATGACCTCGACGCCGCCCATGTAAGGCTTCAGCACTTCCGGCACACGGATGGAACCGTCGGCCTGCTGGTAGTTTTCCAGTACGGCAACCAAGGTACGGCCTACGGCCAGGCCGGACCCGTTGAGGGTATGCACCAGCTCTGGCTTGCCGGTTTCCGGGTTGCGCCAGCGGGCCTGCATGCGGCGCGCCTGGAAATCGCCGCAGTTGGAACACGAGCTGATTTCGCGGTACTTGTCCTGGCTTGGTACCCACACTTCCAGGTCGTAGGTCTTCACCGCGCCAAAGCCCATGTCGCCGGTGCACAGGGCCAGCACGCGGTACGGCAGCTCCAGCAGCTGCAGCACGCGCTCGGCGTTGGCAGTCAGGCCTTCCAGGGCTTCCATCGACTTGGACGGCTCGACCACCTGCACCATCTCGACCTTGTCGAACTGGTGCTGGCGGATCATGCCGCGGGTGTCACGGCCGGAAGCACCGGCTTCGCTGCGGAAGCACGGGGTGTGGGCAACCAGCTTCAGTGGCAGCTGCTTGGCATCGAGGATTTCACCGGCCACCAGGTTGGTCAGCGACACTTCGGCGGTCGGGATAAGGTAGAAGTCGGCCTCGCCTTCGCGGCTGATCTTGAACAGGTCTTCCTCGAACTTCGGCAGCTGGCCGGTACCCTGCAGGGCCGGGGCCTGGACCAGGTACGGGGTGTAGTGCTCCTCGTAACCGTGCTCGCCGGTGTGCAGGTTGATCATGAACTGCGCCAGGGCGCGGTGCAGGCGGGCAACTGGACCACGCAGCACGGCAAAACGCGCGCCAGACAGCTTGGCGGCAGCTTCGAAGTCCAGGCCACCGCTGACTTCGCCGAGCGCGACATGGTCCTTGATTTCGAAGTCGAAAGCCTTCGGCGTACCCCAACGGCGCACCTCGACGTTGTCGTCTTCGCTGGCACCAACCGGTACGCTGGCGTCCGGCAGGTTGGGGATGGTCAGCAGGATGCCATCCAGTTCGGCCTGGATGCCGTCCAGTTCAGTCTTGCCGGCAGCCAGTTCGTTGGCCATGCGCTCGACGTCAGCCATCAGCGGCGCAATATCTTCGCCCTTGGCCTTGGCCTGGCCGATGGACTTGGAACGGGCGTTACGCTCGGCCTGCAGCTGCTCGGTGCGGGTCTGCACCGCCTTGCGGCGCTCTTCCAGTGATTCGATGCGCGCGACATCCAGGCTGAAGCCACGGGAGGCCAGGCGATCCGCCACTTCCTGAAGTTGGCCGCGTAACAGTTTGGAATCGAGCATATCGTTCTCTCGTTATGTGTAGGTGTTGGTTCAGAATCGGGTCAGGGACAGGCCGGCCCAGGTCGCGAGCAGCCCGCCCACCACGCTGATACCGGTATAGCCCAAAGCCAGGGGCACTTGCCCGCTTTCCAGCAGGCGTACGGTATCCAGCGAAAAGGAGGAAAAAGTCGTCAGGCCGCCGAGGAAGCCGACGATCAGCCCGGCGCGCAGCTCGACCGGCACGATCGGCTTGTGCAGGAACAGACCATAAAGCAGGCCGATCAGCAGGCAGCCAACCAGGTTGACCGCCAGCGTACCGAGATAGAAGTGCCGTGGCCAGTGGGCAGACACCCAGTTGGTGGTGGCAAAGCGCAACAAGGTACCGGCAATACCGCCAGCGCTGACGGCGGCAATCAGTGCAATCACGGCTTTCTCCGCTGGCGGGGGCTGTTGCGGTCAAGGTCGGCCAGGTGGCGCAGCTTCTCGCCAATCTTCAGTTCCAGGCCACGGGGCACCGGCTGGTAGTACTGGCGCGGCTCGAGTTCCTCGGGGAAGTAGTCTTCGCCGGCGGCATAGGCGTCGGGTTCATCGTGGGCATAGCGGTACTCGTCGCCGTAGCCCAGTTGCTTCATCAGCTTGGTCGGGGCGTTGCGCAGGTGCAACGGCACTTCCAGCGAGCCATGCTCGGCGGCCTCGCGCAGGGCGGTCTTGAAGCCCATGTACACCGCGTTGCTCTTCGGCGCACAGGCAAGGTAGGTGATGGCCTGGGCTACCGCCAGTTCGCCCTCGGGGCTGCCCAGACGCTCTTGCACATCCCAAGCCGCCAGGCACAGGCTGAGCGCGCGCGGGTCGGCGTTGCCGATGTCTTCGCTGGCCATGCGCACCACGCGGCGGGCAATGTACAGCGGATCGCAGCCGCCATCGAGCATGCGCGCGAACCAGTACAGGGCGCCATCGGGGTTGGAGCCACGCACTGACTTGTGCAGCGCGGAAATCTGGTCGTAGAACGCC
The DNA here is from genome assembly GCF_046764235.1 of Pseudomonas sp. s4. Taxonomy (NCBI): domain Bacteria; kingdom Pseudomonadati; phylum Pseudomonadota; class Gammaproteobacteria; order Pseudomonadales; family Pseudomonadaceae; genus Pseudomonas; species Pseudomonas sp. s4. The sequence continues at coordinate 4,037,401 of NZ_CP177209.1, forward strand.
TCGCCACCCTTGTCGAAGCGGCGGCGGCTGTCGCCGAGCAGGCTCTGCAACATCTCGACATCGATCTCGCTGCCGTCTTCAGCCAGGTCCGAGGCGTTTTCCAGGAAGTTGAGCATGCGCCGGCCATCGCCGTCGGCGGCGGCCATCAGCATCTTGAAGGCGTCGTCGCCAACCCGCAGGTTGCGCTTGCCCAGGCCGCGCTCTTCAGTCAACGCGCGGTTGACCAGCTTGCGCAGCGCCGCCTCGTCCAGGCTCTTGAGCACATACACCCGCGCCCGCGACAACAATGCGTTGTTCAGCTCGAACGACGGGTTTTCGGTGGTGGCGCCAATGAACAGCAGGGTGCCGTCTTCCACATAGGGCAGGAAGGCATCCTGCTGCGACTTGTTGAAGCGGTGCACTTCGTCGACGAACAGGATGGTTCGGCGGCCGTACTGGCCAGCCTGCTGCTTGGCCACCTCGACCGCCTGGCGAATCTCCTTCACCCCGGCCAATACCGCCGACACCGTTTCGAAGTGCGCATCGCAGAACTGCGCCAGCAGCCGCGCGAGGGTGGTCTTGCCCACGCCCGGCGGCCCCCAGAAGATCATCGAGTGCAGCGCACCCTGCTCCAGCGCTTCGCGCAGCGGTTTGCCGCGCGCCAGCAGGTGCTCCTGGCCGACGTACTCGTCCAGGTTGGACGGGCGCAGACGAGCAGCCAGGGGCTGGGCGACGGGTTCGCTTCGAAACAGGTCCATGGCGAGCTCTGGTTACTCCTTGATGACGTCCGCGCCTTTGGGGATGTCGAACTTGAACTTGCTGTCCGGCACAGCCTGGTTGGCTTTCACGCCATTGAACAGGATGTTGGTGCGCTGGCCGACACTGTCGATCAGTTGCATGTCGTTGATCAGGCCCTTGCGGAACGACACGCGCAGCGAGTCGAACAGGGTGTCCTTGGTCTTCGGCTTGAGGGTGAAGTCCATCACTTCGCCCTGCTCCTTCGAGCTGATGTCGAAGCTCTGGCTGATCTTCGACACGTCACCGGACAGCAGCAGCGCCGGGGTCTGGTTCAGGCGCTGGTCGAGTTTCTTGATGGTTGCCTGCTCCAGGTCCGGGTCCCACAGGGTGACGTTCTTGCCGTCGGATACCACCACCTGCTCCTGCGGCGCATCGGTGTGCCAGTAGAACAGGCCAGGGCGCTTGACGGTCATCTTGCCGGAGGTTTCCTGCAGGCTGGTGCCGCCGGCGTCCAGGGTCAGCTGGGAGAAGTTGGCCTCGATGGTCTGCGACTTTTCCAGCAATTGGGTCAGGCGTTGTACGTCTTGCTCACCGGCATAAGCCGATACGGTGGCCGACACAGAAGCCGCGGCCAGGGCAGAAACCAACAGCATGCGAATCGCGCGCATGGGAGTCCTCATCGAGCATTGAAAAGGCCGGGCGCCACCGTTGGCGCACGGCAAGGTGTTCGTCAGTCGCGCGGGCCGCCCGGGGCTATCACTTCCCGCGAGCCGTTGCTGTTCATGGGGGTGACCACGCCGGCCATTTCCATGGCTTCGATCATGCGGGCGGCGCGGTTGTAGCCGATCTTCAGTTTGCGCTGCACGGCCGAGATGGACGCGCGGCGGCTTTCCAGCACGAACTGCACGGCCTCATCATACAGGGCGTCGCTTTCCGAATCTTCGCCATCGCCACCACCACCGCCGCCTTCGAAGCCGCTGCCGGCCTCCTCGACGCCGTTGAGGATGTCGTCGTTGTAGTCCGGGGCGCCGCGCAGCTTCCACGCTTCGACCACGCGGTGCACCTCGTCGTCGGAGACGAACGCGCCGTGCACGCGAATCGGCAGGCTGGTGCCCGGCGGCATGTACAGCATGTCACCGTGGCCCAGCAGCTGCTCGGCACCACCCTGGTCGATGATGGTCCGCGAGTCGATCTTGCTCGACACCTGGAACGCCATGCGGGTCGGGATGTTGGCCTTGATCAGGCCGGTAATCACGTCCACCGACGGGCGCTGGGTGGCGAGGATCAGGTGGATACCGGCGGCCCGCGCCTTCTGGGCGATACGGGCGATCAGCTCTTCGACCTTCTTGCCGACGATCATCATCATGTCGGCGAATTCGTCGACCACCACCACGATGGTCGGCAGGGTTTTCAGCGCAGGCGGCTCGTCGTCCATGCTCTCGCGGCGGTACAGCGGGTCATGGATGATCTCGCCGGCTTCCTGGGCGTCCTTGATCTTGCGGTTGAAGCCGGCCAGGTTACGCACGCCCATGGCCGCCATCAGCTTGTAGCGCCGCTCCATCTCGGCCACGCTCCAGCGCAAGGCGTTGGCGGCGTCCTTCATGTCGGTGACCACCGGGCACAGCAGGTGCGGGATGCCCTCGTAGATCGACAGTTCGAGCATTTTCGGGTCGATCATGATCAGCCGCGCGTCTTCCGGGCTGGACTTGAACAGGATCGACAGGATCATCGCGTTCACACCCACCGACTTACCGGAACCGGTAGTACCGGCCACCAGCAAGTGCGGCATCTTGGCCAGGTCGGTGATCACCGGCTTGCCGCCGATGTCGTGGCCCAGGGCCAGGGTGACCGGCGATTTCTGCTCGTCGTACTGCGGCGTGGCCAGCACTTCGGAGAAACGCACCATCTGCCGGTTCTCGTTGGGGATCTCGATACCCACGGTGGTCTTGCCGGGGATGACCTCGACCACACGCACACTGGTCACTGCCAGCGAACGCGCCAGGTCCTTGGCCAGGTTGGCGATACGGCTGACCTTCACACCGGCGGCCGGCTGGATTTCGTAACGGGTAATCACCGGGCCCGGGTGGATCGAGTCCACCGCCACTTCCACGCCGAATTCCTTGAGTTTGATTTCCAGCAGCTGGCCGACACCGGCCAGGGATTCCGGCGAGTACTCGATCTTCTTCTGTTCGGCCGGGTCGAGGATGGAGATCGACGGCAAGGTGCCTTCCACCGCGCTGTCGACGAACAGCGGCGCCTGCCTCTCCTTCATCACCCGCTTGCTCGGCTCCGGCGCCCTGGCGGGTGTCGGCGGCACGATCATCGGGGCCGCGGCAGGTGGTTCGCGAGAGATTACCGGCTCACGAGGTGCCGGCGACTCACGTGGCACCACAGGCTCGCGCGACAGGGTTGGCTCACGTGGTTCGACCGGCTGGGCAGGTGCTTCTTCACGCTTGAAAATGCGCTCGCGCAGCGCCGGCTTGGCCGGTTCGCGCTTGTCGGCGGTCATTGGCGCGGCCTTGACCACCGGTTCATCCTCACGCAGCTGCGCCTCCAGGCGCTTGCGCTCGTTGCGCGCTTCCCACCAACGGTTGGCGGCGCCCTGCACCAGCTCGAACAGGTCGAGGGTGATCTTGCCGGTCAGGTCCATCACCTTGAACCACGACAGGTCGGTGAACACGGTCAGGCCGAACAGGAACAGGGCAATGAACATCAGCGTGCTGCCCTGCACGTTCAGCAGGTTGCGCGCCAGGTCGCCGAGGCTCTCGCCCAATGCACCACCGGCGGAGAACGGCATGCTCGCAGGCGGGTGGAAATGGATATGGGCCAGCGCCGCACCAGACAGCACCAGAAACACCAGGCCGATCAGCCGCCAGGAGAACAGCCAGCCGCTCCAGTCCCAGGGCTGGTGGCGTTCGCGGAAGATCTGCCAAGTCTTTATCGCCAGCAGCAGCGGGAAGATGTAGGCGAAGTACCCCAGTACCATGAACAGGATGTCGGCGAAGTAGGCACCGGCACGCCCGGCGGCGTTCTGCACCTGGTCGACGTTGCTGGTGTGGCTGAAGCCCGGGTCCGACGTATCGTAGGTCAGCAGCGCCATCCACAGGTACAGGCACAGGGCGCCGACAGCGATCAACGCACCTTCCTTGAGGCGATAATGCAGCTGCTGCCGCCACAGAGGGACGGGCAAGGGAGCTGGAGTTGCGGTGGATTTCTTCAAAACGCGTCTATTCCTGCGCGTGCTGCGCGTCCAATAGTGATCGGCCGACGGTGCGGCCAATGAACCACTACTTTTAACATTACTGCCCGCCAGCCGCCATGGCGGCACGCCAGATGGGAGTTTGGCCGGGGGCGACTTTCATATAGCTGCAATTTGAGCATGCATTTTCTTTTGTGACAAAGGCTTATGCTGTGTTTTTGCACAGGTGTGACAGCAAATGTAGCGGATGGTGCCTGCGGTTTCATGAATGTGTAGGAAATTGCCTATTTTCATCACCTGTGCCGGCCTCTTCGCGGGCTTGCCCGCCCCCACAGGTACCCCGCAGGCTTCAGAGCCTGCACATGGCCTGTGGGAGCGGGCGCGCCCGCGAAGAAGCCAAAGAGATTGACCCTGCTTTTCACCCGCGCCATGCTGCCCTCTCCCCTCCCCCACCGCACGATAGACCATGCTCACCTGGCTGACCCGCGACTCGCTGACCTTCCCGCCTCTGGAAAAGGCCCTGCATGATCCCAACGGCCTGCTCGCTGCCGGCGGCGACCTGAGCCCCGAGCGTCTGGTGCAGGCCTACCGCCATGGCTGCTTCCCGTGGTATCAGGACGGCCAGCCGATCCTCTGGTGGTCACCCGACCCGCGCACGGTGCTGCTCCCGGACCAGCTGCACGTGTCGCGCTCGCTGGCCAAGCTGATGCGCCAGGGCCGTTACCAGGTCAGCTTCGACACAGACTTCCCCGCGGTGATCGCCGCCTGCGCCGCGCCACGTGACTACGCCGACGGCACCTGGATCACCGACACCATGCGTGCCGCCTACTGCGAGCTGCACCGACGCGGCATCGCCCATTCGGTGGAGGTGCGCCAGGACGGCGAGCTGGTCGGTGGTCTGTATGGCTTGGCCATGGGCCAGCTGTTCTTCGGTGAATCGATGTTCAGCCGCGCCGACAACGCTTCCAAGGTCGGCTTCGTGACTTTGGTCAACCACCTGCGCCAGGCCGGTTTCGTCCTCATCGACTGCCAGATGCCAACCAACCATTTGCACAGCCTGGGAGCCCACGCCATCAGCCGCGCCGAGTTTGCCGACTACCTGGCACGCCACCTCGACCAGCCCAACAGCGCCACATGGCTTCCCTAGGCGAGTTCCCGTAGCTGGCTTACACTTAAACAAAGTCTCACCGAGGGGGTTGATCATGACAGAGTTGGCGCGGTTGAAGTTCTATGCCACTCAACCCCACTCCTGCAGCTACCTGCCCGACGAACAGGCAACCACGCTGTTCCTCGACCCCAGCCAGCCGATGGACGTGCACGTGTACGCCGATTTGTCGGAAATGGGCTTCCGCCGCAGTGGCGACCACCTGTACCGCCCGCACTGCCAGAACTGCAATGCCTGCGTGCCGGCACGCATCCCGGCGGCGCGCTTCATCCCAAACCGCCAGCAACGGCGCATCCTCAAGCGCAACGCCGACCTGACCGTGACCGCCGCACGCCCGGCGTTCAAGGAAGAGTACTTCGAGCTGTACCGGCGCTATATCGAAACGCGCCATGCCGACGGTGACATGTACCCGCCCAGCCGCGATCAGTTCTCCACCTTCCTGGTGCGCGACCTGCCGTTCTGCTGGTTCTATGAGTTCCGCCTGGAAGGCCGCTTGATGGCGGTGGCGGTGTGCGACCTGCTGCCCAACGGCCTGTCGGCTGTGTACACCTTCTACGAGCCGGACGAAGAGCGCCGGAGCCTGGGCCGCTTTGCCATTCTCTGGCAGATTACCGAAGCCCTGCGCCAGGACCTGGAAGCGGTTTACCTGGGTTACTGGATCAAGAACTGCAAGAAAATGAACTACAAGACACAGTATCGACCTATCGAATTGCTGATAAACCAGCGCTGGGTCACCCTCAACTGAAAGGCATTGGCTTGACACACAGTTTTCGGGCATAATCCACGCCACTTTTTTGCCCGGTGCGGTTATGCGTCGGGCCAACACTGGATCCGAGGGCTCTACTGCATGTCGAAAGAAGACAGCTTCGAAATGGAAGGTACTGTCGTCGACACCCTGCCCAACACCATGTTCCGCGTGGAGTTGGAAAACGGGCACGTCGTAACCGCGCACATCTCCGGAAAGATGCGCAAGAACTACATCCGTATTCTCACTGGCGACAAGGTCCGCGTCGAACTGACGCCCTACGACCTGAGCAAGGGCCGCATCACCTACCGTGCGCGCTAAGCTCTAGCCATGAAAAAGCCCGGCCATGTGCCGGGCTTTTTTGTGCCTGTCAGATTGCAGGGGGCTGCTTTGCAGCCCGCTCGCAGCACAAGGCCGCTCCTACAAGGGGAGCATGCATTCCCTGTAGGAGCAGCCTTGTGCTGCGAATGGGCCGCAAGGCGGCCCCCGCTGTCACGCAACCTCAGCCGTGGTCTCGAAGTCGAACACCAGCTCGCCATCGCGCAGGTCGACGTGCACCACGCCACCATGCTCGGCCAGTTCGCCAAACAGGATCTCCTCGGCCAGCGGCCGCTTGATCTTGTCCTGGATCAACCGCGCCATCGGCCGCGCACCCATCTGCACGTCGTAACCCGAGGCCGCCAGCCAACCGCGCGCATCATCGCTGACCTCCAGCAACACACGCTTGTCTTCCAGCTGCGCCTGCAGTTCGATAAGGAACTTGTCGACGATGCTCTTGATCGTCTCGTGGCTCAGGCGGCCGAACTGGATGATGGTGTCCAGGCGGTTGCGGAACTCCGGCGTGAAGCTCTTGCGGATGACTTCCATGGCATCGGACGCATGGTCCTGATGGGTAAAGCCGATCGAGGCCCGCGCGGCGGTTTCAGCGCCAGCGTTGGTGGTCATGATCAGGATCACGTTGCGGAAGTCGGCCTTGCGCCCGTTGTTGTCGGTCAGGGTGCCGTGGTCCATCACCTGCAGCAGCAGGTTGAAGACTTCCGGGTGGGCCTTCTCGATTTCGTCGAGCAGCAATACGCAGTGCGGTTGCTTGGTGATCGCCTCGGTCAGCAAACCACCCTGATCGAAGCCAACATAGCCAGGAGGCGCACCGATCAGGCGCGACACGGTGTGGCGCTCCATGTACTCGGACATGTCGAAGCGCACCAGCTCAACCCCCAGCGCCTTGGCCAGCTGCCGTGCTGCTTCGGTCTTGCCGACGCCGGTCGGGCCGGCGAACAGGAACGAACCGACAGGCTTGTCCGGCGACTTGAGGCCGGCGCGGGACAGCTTGATAGCGGTGGCCAGCGAATCGATCGCCTGGTCCTGACCAAATACGGTCAACTTCAGGTCACGCTCGAGGTTGCGCAGCAGTTCCTTGTCGGAACTGGTGACGTGCTTCGGCGGAATGCGCGCAATCTTGGCGACGATGTCTTCGACCTGCGGCACGTCGATGCGCTTGACGCGGTTGGCCTCCGGCTGCAGGCGCTGGTAGGCACCGGCTTCGTCGATCACGTCGATGGCCTTGTCCGGCATGTGCCGGTCATTGATGTAGCGCGAGGCCAGTTCAGCGGCGGCGCGCAAGGCTTCGTCGCTGTACTCGATGTTGTGGTGGCTTTCGAAGCGCCCTTTCAAGCCACGCAGGATGCCCACGGTGTCTTCGACCGACGGCTCGCTGACATCAACCTTCTGGAAGCGCCGTGCCAGGGCACGGTCCTTCTCGAAGATGCCACGGAACTCCTGGAAGGTGGTCGAACCGATGCAACGAATTTCACCCGACGACAGCAGTGGCTTGAGCAAGTTGGACGCATCCATCACCCCGCCCGACGCCGCGCCAGCACCAATGATGGTGTGGATTTCATCGATGAACAGGATCGCCTGCGGGCGTTTGCGCAGTTCGCCGAGCAGCGCCTTGAAACGCTTCTCGAAATCGCCACGGTATTTGGTACCAGCCAGCAGTGCGCCGAGATCGAGGGAATACACCACGCTCTGCGCCAGCAGGTCGGGCACCTGGCCATCGACGATGCGCTTGGCCAGGCCTTCGGCGATGGCGGTCTTGCCCACGCCTGCCTCACCCACCAGCAGCGGGTTGTTCTTGCGCCGACGGGCAAGGATTTGCGCCACGCGCTCCACTTCCTGCTCGCGGCCTACCAGCGGGTCGATACGGCCGGCACGGGCCAGCTCGTTCAGGTTGCTGGCATAGGCATCCAGCGGGTTGCTCGAAGAGGCGGTATCGCCGCCCTCTTCGTCCTGCATTTCCTGGTCGCTTTCGGAATGCGAACCATGGCCCGGCACCTTGGAGATGCCATGGGCGATGTAGTTGACCACGTCGATGCGGGCCACGCTCTGCTGCTTGAGCAGGAACACGGCCTGGCTTTCCTGTTCGCTGAAGATCGCAACCAGCACGTTGGCGCCAGTGACTTCACGCTTGCCGGAGCTTTGCACGTGGAACACGGCACGCTGCAGTACACGCTGGAAGCCCAGGGTCGGCTGGGTTTCACGATCTTCGTCGTTTACCGGAATCAGGGGTGTGGTGGAATCGATGAACTCTTGCAGGTCGTGCTTGAGTTTGTCGAGATTGGCGCCACAGGCGCGCAGAACGGTCGCGGCAGCCTCATTGTCAAGGAGTGCCAGCAGCAGATGTTCGACGGTCATGAACTCATGACGCTTCGAACGAGCCTCCTTGAAGGCAAGATTGAGGGTGACTTCGAGCTCGCGGTTTAACATAGCTTCACCTCATACCCAAGTGGTCGGCGATTAACCGTCCTTCTCGATTTCACAGAGTAGCGGATGCTGGCTTTCCCTGGCGTATTGGTTGACCTGCATAGCCTTTGTTTCGGCGATGTCACGGGTAAACAATCCGCACACTGCCCGCCCTTCGGTATGGACGGTCAGCATGATCTTGGTCGCCAGCTCGCGGTTCAGATTGAAGAACGTCTCGAGCACTTCGACGACGAAATCCATCGGCGTGTAGTCATCGTTGAACAAAACCACCTTGTACATAGGTGGCGCCTGCAGGATCGGCTTGGCTTCCTGAACTGCAAGACCTGAGCCGTCGTCCTCATTCGATTGCGGGCGATCCTGATTGAATGTTAGTCGAATCTCACTAGGTGCATGCATGGAAAGAATTTCATCATGAGCGACAGGTTAAGGTTGTGGGTTGACTGCGAAGGGCACGGCCAGCGCAGGCGCCGGGCGACCTTGACTATCGGCAAAACGGTGTTACAACCAATAAGAACCCACCGTGGTCGATAAAGATCCGCGCAGTCAACCAGATTTTTCGCATGGTTCGTATGCGGATGAGTGGATGATACTCCAGTGATGGAGTCCTTTGCAGAGGGACATAGGGATGGCAAGCGGTAAAGTCAAGTGGTTCAACAATGCCAAGGGCTACGGATTCATCAATGAAGAGGGCAAGGATGAAGACTTGTTCGCTCATTACTCAGCCATCCAGATGGACGGATACAAGACGCTCAAGGCCGGCCAGGCCGTGAGTTTCGAGATTATCCAAGGCCCCAAAGGCCTGCACGCAGTCAAGATCTGCAGCGCTTCCACTGCCGCGCCTGCGCCGACCAGCGCACGGCCAGCCGGCAGCACTGCCGACGCCTGATCTGCTGAGCCGCCTGCCGGTATACGAACAAAGCCGGCCGCTTCTTTAATGGAAGCGGCCGGTTTTCCATTGCCCTACATATGCTTGATCATTTCATCGCCAAAGCCTGAACTGCTCACCAGTGTGGCGCCGTCCATCAGGCGCTCGAAGTCATAGGTCACGGTCTTGGCGGCAATCGCGCCGTTGGTACCCTTGATGATCAGGTCTGCCGCCTCGGTCCAGCCCATGTGCCGCAGCATCATCTCCGCCGACAGGATCACCGAACCCGGGTTGACCTTGTCCTGCCCGGCATACTTGGGCGCGGTGCCGTGGGTGGCCTCGAACATGGCCACGGTGTCGGACAGGTTGGCACCCGGCGCAATGCCGATACCACCCACTTCCGCCGCCAGGGCATCGGACAGGTAGTCACCGTTGAGGTTGAGGGTGGCGATCACGTCGTACTCGGCCGGGCGCAGCAGGATCTGCTGCAGCATGGCGTCGGCGATGGCGTCCTTGACGATGACCTCGCGCCCACTCTTGGGGTTCTTGAACTTCATCCACGGGCCACCATCGAGCAACTCGGCCCCGAACTCGTCGCGCGCCACTTCATAACCCCAGTCCTTGAAGGCACCCTCGGTGAACTTCATGATGTTGCCCTTGTGCACCAGGGTCAGCGACTCGCGGTCGTTATCCACCACGTACTGCAGGGCCTTGCGCACCAAGCGCTTGGTGCCCTCGCGCGACACCGGCTTGACGCCAATGCCGCAGTCCTGGTCGAAGCGGATCTTGGTAACGCCCATTTCCTCCTTGAGGAACTTGATCACCTTGTTCGCCTCGGGCGAACCGGCCTTCCACTCGATGCCGGCATAGATGTCCTCGGAGTTCTCACGGAAGATCACCATGTCCACATCGCCTGGCTTCTTCACCGGGCTGGGCACGCCCTGGAACCACAGCACCGGGCGCAGGCACACGTACAAGTCCAGCTGCTGGCGCAAGGCCACGTTGAGCGACCGGATGCCACCGCCCACCGGGGTGGTCAGCGGCCCTTTGATCGACACCACGTAATCACGTACGGCATCGAGGGTTTCCTGGGGGAGCCAGGTGTCCTGGTCGTACACCTGGGTGGCTTTCTCGCCGGCGTACACTTCCATCCAGGCGATCTTGCGTTTGCCGCCGTAGGCCTTCTGCACGGCGGCGTCGACCACCTTGATCATTACCGGCGAGACATCGACGCCAATCCCGTCGCCCTCGATATAAGGAATGATCGGATTGTCAGGAACGTTGAGCGAATGGTCGGCATTGACGGTGATCTTGGTGCCGTCGGTCGGAACCTTGATTTTCTGGTATCCCATGCTTGCACTACTCCGCTGTCGGGTGTGATTGGACATCATGCGATCCACTGAGCCTAAACCACATCTGCCGACCTGCAAGGCATGCGACAACCCGCCACATTGCCGCTTAGTCTTTGGTCTTATAAATGGGCCGATATCACTTGGCCTTGCTGATTAGCCCGAATGGTTTGGTATACTCCGCCGCGACCGAAGGGTCATCGGGGCGATCCCTTGGAAAAATGCGGACCGCCCTTGGCCATGAATGGACACAAAGCCTGGCCATAAAGCCTGGGTTGTTACCGCAGCTCAGCACTTGACGCTCGACTGATGCATCCACCATCACCGCTCGCAGCCTCTCGACTTTCCGCTCATGGCGCTGCCAGGGCGATGCGCCTACCCTGCGCACCACGAGACTCGAGCACGCTCAGCACACAGAGAGTTAACCCGCATGCCCACCCGTTCCAAGATCATCTATACCTTCACCGACGAAGCCCCCGCCCTCGCCACTTACTCGCTGCTGCCAATCATCGAAGCCTTCACCGCTTCGGCTGACATCGCCGTCGAAACCCGCGACATCTCCCTGGCTGGCCGCATCCTCGCCGCCTTCCCGGAGCAACTGGGCGCAGAGAAGCAAGTAGGCGATCACCTGGCGGAACTGGGCCAGCTGGCTACCACCCCTGAAGCCAACATCATCAAGCTGCCGAACATCAGCGCCTCGGTACCGCAGCTGAAAGCCGCGATCAAGGAACTGCAAGGCAAGGGCTTCAACATCCCTGACTACGCCGACGAGCCGGCCACCGCGGAAGAGAAAGAATCCCGCGCCCGCTACGACCGCATCAAAGGTTCCGCCGTGAACCCGGTCCTGCGCGAAGGCAACTCCGACCGCCGCGCGCCGCTGTCGGTCAAGAACTACGCCCGCAAGCACCCACACAAGATGGGCGCCTGGGCTGCCGACTCCAAGTCGCACGTTGCCCACATGACCCAGGGCGACTTCTACGGCAGCGAGAAAGCCGCATTGATCGAAGCTGACGACAGCCTGCGCATCGAGCTGGTCGGCAAAGACGGCAACACCACCGTACTGAAAGAAAAGACTGCGGTAAAAGCTGCCGAAGTCATCGACTGCGCCACCATGAGCCGCAAGGCCCTGAAAGCCTTCATTGCCGAGCAGATCGCCGATGCCAAGGCCTCCGGCGTGCTGCTGTCGGTACACCTGAAAGCCACCATGATGAAGGTCTCCGACCCGATCATGTTCGGCGTCATCGTCGAAGAGTTCTACAACGACGTGCTGGCCAAGCATGCCGCCGCCCTGGCTGAAGTTGGCTTCAACGCCAACAACGGCATCGGCGACCTGTATGCCCGCATCAAGGACCTGCCAGCCGAGAAGCAGGCCGAGATCGAAGCCGACATCCAGGCCCTGTACGCCCAGCGTCCGGCTCTGGCCATGGTCAACTCCGACAAAGGCATCACCAACCTGCACGTGCCGAGCGACGTCATCGTCGACGCCTCGATGCCGGCCATGATCCGTGACTCGGGCAAGATGTGGAACGCCGCCGGCGAACTGCAGGATGCCAAGGCGATCATCCCGGACCGCTGCTACGCCGGCATCTACCAGGCCACCATCGAAGACTGCAAGGCCAACGGCGCCTTCGACCCGACCACCATGGGCAGCGTACCGAACGTCGGCCTGATGGCGCAGAAGGCCGAAGAATACGGTTCCCACGACAAGACCTTCCAGATCAAGGCTGACGGCGTCGTGCGCGTGGTCGACAGCAAAGGCCAGGTCGTTCTCGAGCAGAACGTCGAAGCCGGTGACATCTTCCGCATGTGCCAGGTCAAGGACGCGCCGATCCAGGACTGGGTCAAGCTGGCCGTCAACCGTGCCCGCCTGAGCAACACCCCTGCAGTGTTCTGGCTGGACCCGGCCCGCGCCCACGACGGCGTGATGATCGAGAAGGTGCAGAAGTACCTGAAGGATCACGACACCACCGGCCTGGACATCCGCATCCTGGCACCGGTCGACGCCATCAAGTTCTCCCTGGCCCGCATCCGCGAAGGCAAGGACACCATCTCGGTGACCGGCAACGTGCTGCGCGACTACCTGACCGACCTGTTCCCGATCATGGAACTGGGCACCAGCGCCAAGATGCTGTCGATCGTGCCACTGATGAACGGCGGTGGCCTGTTCGAAACCGGCGCCGGCGGTTCGGCACCGAAGCACGTGCAGCAGCTGGTGGAAGAGAACTTCCTGCGTTGGGACTCGCTGGGTGAATTCCTGGCCCTGGCCGCTTCCCTGGAGCACCTGGGCAACACCTACGACAACCCGCGCGCCAAAGTGCTGGCCAATACCCTGGACCAGGCCACCGGCAAGTTCCTCGACACCAACAAGTCGCCTTCGCGCAAAGTTGGCGGTATCGACAACCGCGGCAGCCACTTCTACCTGACCCTGTACTGGGCCCAGGCCCTGGCTGCGCAGAACGACGACGCTGCCCTGCAGGCACGCTTCGCACCACTGGCCAAGACCCTGACCGAGAACGAGGAGACCATCGTCGCCGAGCTCAACGCCGTCCAGGGCAAGCCGGCCGACATCGGTGGCTACTACGCTCCGGATGCCGAGCTGACCGCCAAGGTGATGCGCCCAAGCCAGACCCTGAACAGCGCCATTGCCGCCCTGTAAGGTTCGCTTGAAGTAACAGCACAAACCCCGGCCACGCACCGGGGTTTGTGCTTTCTGGGAAATGGGGTTGCTCTGCAACCCATCGCCGGCAAGCCAGCTCCCACAGGTATTGTGAATGCCTCAAGCTTGCACTGCACCTGTGGGAGCTGGCTTGCCGGCGATGGGCCGCAAAGCGGCCCCACCAATCTGAAGGGACATACAAATGACCTGGCAACCCCACATCACCGTCGCCACCATCGTCGAACACGAAGGCAAGTTCCTTTTCGTCGAAGAGTTCAAAGCCAACCAGCACGTCTTCAACCAGCCCGCCGGCCACCTCGAACCCAACGAGACCCTGCCCCAGGCTGCCCTGCGCGAAACCCTCGAAGAAACCGCCTGGGAAGTCGAGCTCACCGGCGTGGTCGGCATCTACCTGTACACCGCCCCAAGCAACGGCGTGACCTACCAGCGCATCTGCTTCGCCGCCCGCGCCGTGTGGCTGACCCGCGACGAACTGCTGGCCAACCCCGCCCGCTGGCGCAGCGAACTGGTGCCACGCTGCCTCGACGATTACCTCAAAGGCCCCTTGCACAGCCTCGACCTGCTGCGCGACTGACGCGCCGCCGCAGGTTTGATAGAATTGGCGTTTTTCCCCCTTTGATACACACCGGTACCCATGACCAGCCCAGCACTCAAAGACCCCGCCAAGACCCGCGTCATCGTCGGCATGTCCGGCGGCGTGGACTCTTCCGTCTCCGCCCTTCTGCTCATGGAGCAGGGCTACCAGGTGGAAGGGCTGTTCATGAAGAACTGGGAAGAAGACGACGGCACCGAATACTGCACCGCCCGTGAAGACCTGGCCGACGCCCAGGCCGTGTGCGACCGCATCGGCATCAAGCTGCACACCGCCAACTTCGCCGCCGAATACTGGGACAACGTGTTCGAGCACTTCCTCGAAGAGTACAAGGCCGGCCGCACGCCCAACCCGGACATCCTCTGCAACCGCGAAATCAAGTTCAAGGCGTTCCTCGACTACGCCCTGTCGCTGGGTGCCGACCTGATCGCCACCGGCCACTACGTGCGCCGCCGCGACACCGGTGAACTCACCGAGCTGCTCAAGGGCCTGGACCCGAACAAGGACCAGAGCTACTTCCTGCACGCCGTCGGCGGCAAGGAAATCGCCCGCACCCTGTTCCCGGTTGGCGAGCTGGAAAAGCCCGAAGTACGCGCCATTGCCGAAAAGCACGGCCTGGCCACCGCCAAGAAAAAGGATTCCACCGGCATCTGCTTCATCGGCGAGCGCCGCTTCAGCGACTTCCTCAAGCAATACCTGCCGGCCCAGCCGGGCAACATCGAGACAACCGACGGTGAAGTGATCGGCCTCCACCACGGCCTGATGTACCACACCATCGGCCAGCGCCAGGGCCTGGGCATTGGCGGCCTGAAGGACGCCGGTGACGAGCCGTGGTACGTGCTGCACAAGGACCTGACCCGCAACGTGCTGGTGGTCGGCCAGGGCAATGAACACCCGTGGTTGTTCTCCCGCGCCCTGCTCGCTTCGGAAATTTTCTGGGTCAACCCGGTCGACCTCAGCAGCCCGCGCCAGCTCACCGCCAAGGTGCGATACCGCCAGAGCGACCAGCAGTGCACCCTGGAGCTGACCGAAAGCGGCTACCGCGCAGTGTTCGACGAACCGCAACGCGCCGTTACCCCGGGCCAGTCGGTGGTGTTCTACGACGGCGAAGTGTGCCTGGGCGGCGGCGTGATCGAAGCCGCCGAGCCGTGGAGCCCGCGCGCATGAGCAACCTGCAGGAGCAGCTGATTGCGTTGGGCGGTGTGTTCCAGGCCGCCGTACTGGTCGACCGCATCGCCCGCACCGGCCAGGCCAGCGAGGCCAACATCGGCTGCATGCTGGGCAGCCTGCTGGTCCGTGACCCCAAGGACACCCTGGAGGTGTTCGGCGGGGACGACCTGAACCTGCGCGACGGCTATCGCGCGCTGGTCGGTGCGCTGGAGCGCGACCCCAGCAGCCTGCAGCGCGAGCCACTGCGCTACGCCCTGTCGATGCTGGGCCTTGAACGCCAGTTGAACAAGCGCGGCGACCTGCTCGACACCATCGGCAACCGCCTGCCGCAAATCCAGTCCCAGGCCGAGCATTTTGGCCTGGTTCATGAAAACGTCATCGCTTCCAGCGGAGCCTTGTACCAGGACACCCTGAGCACCTTGCGCCAGCGCATCCAGGTGCATGGCGACATGCGCTTCCTGCAGCAGGCCAGCAATGCCTCGAAAATCCGCGCCCTGTTGCTGGCCGGCATCCGCGCCGCACGCCTGTGGCGCCAGCTGGGCGGGCACCGCTGGCAGCTGGTATTCAGCCGGCGCAAGCTGTTGAACGAACTGTACGACATGATGCGCAGCCCCTCCTGACAGGGGTTTGACAGTTCCGGCCTCATCGCCGGCCAGCCAGCTCCCACAGGATATGCACTGTGCTCAAGACCGGTGCAGTACCTGTGGGAGCTGGCTTGCCGGCGATAGGGCCAGAACAGGCAATGCACAATGCCACAGCTGATTTATGGCCCGACCTTTGGTCAGCCACCCGACTCGGGCGCGAAATTCATGTATGATATGCGCCCTTCCAAAAGCCTGACTGTCCGAGAACACCCCATGCAGCTTTCTTCGCTCACTGCGGTTTCCCCTGTAGACGGCCGTTATGCCGGCAAAACCCAGGCCTTGCGCCCCATTTTCAGCGAATTCGGCCTGATCCGTTTCCGCGCCCTGGTCGAAGTGCGCTGGCTGCAGCGCCTGGCCGCCCACCCGCAGATCGGCGAAGTGCCGGCGTTCTCCGCCGAAGCCAACGCCCTGCTGGACAGCCTGGCCACCGACTTCAAGCTCGAGCACGCCGAACGCGTCAAGGAAATCGAGCGCACCACCAACCACGACGTCAAGGCGATCGAATACCTCCTCAAGGAGCAGGCCGCCAAGCTGCCTGAGCTGGCCAAGGTCAGCGAGTTCATCCACTTCGCCTGCACCAGCGAGGACATCAACAACCTGTCCCACGCCCTGATGCTGCGCGCCGGCCGTGACGAAGTGCTGCTGCCGCTGATGCGCCAGATCGCCGACGCCATCCGCGCCCTGGCTCACGCCCACGCCGACGTGCCCATGCTGTCGCGCACCCACGGCCAGCCGGCTTCGCCGACCACCCTGGGTAAAGAACTGGCCAACGTCGTGTACCGCCTGGAGCGCCAGATCGCCCAGGTTGCCGCCGTGCCGTTGCTGGGCAAGATCAACGGCGCCGTGGGCAACTACAACGCCCACCTGTCGGCCTACTCGCAGATCGACTGGGAGCAGAACGCCCGCGCCTTCATCGAAGACGAGCTGGGCCTGCAGTTCAACCCGTACACCACCCAGATCGAGCCGCACGACTACATCGCCGAGCTGTTCGACGCCATCGCCCGCTTCAACACCATCCTGATCGACTTCGATCGCGATGTGTGGGGCTACATCTCGCTGGGCTACTTCAAGCAGAAGACCGTTGCCGGCGAAATCGGCTCGTCGACCATGCCGCACAAGGTCAACCCGATCGACTTCGAAAACTCCGAAGGCAACCTGGGTATCGCCAACGCGCTGTTCCAGCACCTGGCCAGCAAGCTGCCGATCTCGCGCTGGCAGCGTGACCTGACCGACTCTACCGTGCTGCGCAACCTGGGCGTGGGCTTTGCCCACAGCGTCATCGCCTACGAAGCCAGCCTGAAAGGCATCGGCAAGCTGGAAGTCAACGAAGCCCGCATTGCCGCCGATCTGGACGCCTGCTGGGAAGTGCTGGCCGAGCCGATCCAGACCGTGATGCGCCGCTTCAACATCGAAAACCCCTACGAGAAGCTCAAGGAGCTGACCCGTGGCAAGGGCATCACCCCGGAAGCGCTGCTGACCTTCATCGACAGCCTGGACATGCCAGCCGAAGCCAAGGCCGAGCTCAAGCAGCTGACCCCTGCTACCTACATCGGCAACGCGGCAGCACAGGCCAAACGCATCTAAGCTGACCGTCGCGTTCAACGCCCGGCCTGGCCGGGCGTTTTTATTCCCGGACGAAAATTACATTTTTTCAATAGGTTGAACATGAATCCTGATACTCCACTGCAGCTGCTCGGCGGCATCTCGGCCCGCGAATTCATGCGCGACTACTGGCAGAAGAAGCCGCTGCTGGTGCGCCAGGCATTCCCGGACTTCATCAGCCCGATCGACCCCGACGAGCTGGCCGGCCTGGCCCTGGAAGAGGAAGTAGAGTCGCGTATCGTGCTCGAGCACGGCGCGCACCCGTGGGAGCTGCGCCGCGGCCCGTTCACCGAAGACACCTTCGCCGAGCTGCCGGAAAAGGACTGGACCCTGCTGGTGCAGGCCGTGGACCAGTTCGTCCCGGAAGTAGCCGAACTGCTGGAAAACTTCCGCTTCCTGCCCAGCTGGCGCATCGATGACGTGATGATCAGCTTCGCCGCCCCTGGTGGCAGCGTCGGCCCGCACTTTGACAACTACGACGTTTTCCTGCTGCAGGGCCACGGCCAGCGCAACTGGAAAATCGGCCAGATGTGCAGCAGCGACAGCTCGCTGCTGGAGCACGCCGACCTGCGCATCCTCGCCGATTTCGAGCAGAGCGATGAGTGGACCCTGGAGCCGGGCGACATGCTCTACCTGCCACCACGCCTGGCCCACTACGGCGTGGCCGTGGACGACTGCCTGACCTACTCGGTAGGCTTCCGCGCGCCAAGCGCCGCCGAAGTGCTGACCCACTTCACCGATTTCCTCGGCCAGTTCCTGCCCGATGAAGAACGCTACAGCGACGCCGACGCCCAGCCGGTCAGTGACCCGCACCAGATCCAGCACGATGCCCTCGACCGCCTCAAGGCGCTGCTCGACAAGCACATGGGCGACAAGGACCTGCTGCTGACCTGGTTCGGCCAGTTCATGACCGAGCCGCGCTACCCCGAGCAGATCGTCGGTGAAGAGCTGTCCGAGGAAGAACTGATCGATGCCCTGGAACAAGGCGCCATCCTGATCCGCAACCCGAGCGCGCGTCTGGCCTGGTCGGAATTCGAAGAAGACCTGCTTCTGTTCGCCAGCGGCCGCAGCTGCCCGCTACCGGGCAAACTGCGCGAGCTGCTGAAGCTGGTTTGCGCGGCCGACGCCCTGCACATCGACAACCTGGGCGAATGGCTGCAGGATGAAGATGGCCTTATGCTGGTACAGCAGCTGGTCAAACAAGGAAGCCTGGGATTCGCCAATGAATAAGATTCGTGTGCGCCTCGCCGACTGGCACAAGGACAACGCCGACATCCGCCGCATCCGCGAAGCGGTGTTCATTGCCGAACAGCACGTTCCACCAGAACTGGAGTGGGATTCGGATGACCCGACCGCCGCGCACTTCCTGGCCCTGGAAGGCGACTACCCGATCGGCACAGCGCGCCTGCTGCCTGACGGCACCATCGGCCGGGTCTCGGTGCTGAAGGACTGGCGCGGGCTGAAAGTGGGTGACGCGCTGATGAACGCGGTGATTGTCGAAGCACAGAACCGCGACCTTAAACAGCAGATGCTCAGCGCCCAGGTGCACGCCACGCCGTTCTACGAGCGGCTGGGCTTTCGCGTAGTCAGCGAAGAGTTCCTCGAAGCCGGCATCCCGCACGTGGACATGGTGCGCGACTCGCGCGCCTGATCCCTGTACCGGCCTCTTCGCGGTTTTGCCCGCGAAGAGGCCGGCACAGCAAAATACATCTCCCCTGACAAAAAGCTGTACATCCATCCAGATAAAACTTGCCTCCGCGCCCTCGCTTGCGCATCCTATCGCCCATCACCCCCGATGAAGCGTCTCCGGCCATGCGCCTGTTCCTCTGCGAAAAACCCTCCCAGGCAAAAGACATCGCCAAAGTGCTCGGCGCCAACCGCAAGGGCGATGGCTGCTGGCAAGGCACCGACGTCTGCGTGACCTGGTGCATCGGCCACCTGCTGGAAACCGCCCCGCCCGACAGCTACGACGAACGCTACAAGCGCTGGAACCTGGCCGACCTGCCGATCATCCCGGAAAAGTGGAAAATGCTGGTCAAGCCCAAGACCGCCAGCCAGTTCAAGGCAGTCAAGCGCCTGCTCGGCGAAGCACGCGAACTGGTGATCGCCACCGACGCCGACCGCGAAGGCGAAATGATCGCCCGCGAACTGGTCGAGCATTGCCGCTACCGCGGCCCGGTGCAGCGCCTGTGGCTGTCGGCACTGGACGACGCCTCCATTCGCAAGGCCCTGGCGCGGCTGCTGCCGGGCCACGAAACCTTCAACCTGTACCACTCGGCGTTGGGCCGTTCGCGCGCAGACTGGCTGATCGGCATGAACATGAGCCGGCTGTTCACCCTGCTGGGCCGCCAGTCGGGCTATCAGGGCGTGCTGCCGGTGGGCCGGGTGCAAACGCCCACCCTGCGCCTGGTGGTCGACCGCGACCGCAGCATCGCCGACTTTGTGCCGGTACCGTTCTGGGCCATCGACGTGCAGCTCGAACACGCAGGCTTTGGCTTCAACGCCCAGTGGCGCGCCCCCGATGACGCCTGCGACGACCAGGGCCGCTGCCTGAACCAGGCCCTGGCGCAGCAGGCTGCCGCCGACATCGGCAATGCGGGTACTGCCCGGGCCGTGAAGGTGACCACCGAACGCGTGCGTGAAGCGGCACCCCTGCCCTTCGACCTTGGCACCCTGCAGGAGCTGTGCTCGAAAAAGTTCGGCCTCGGCGCCCAGGAAACCCTCGACATCGCCCAGGCCCTGTACGAAACCCACAAGCTGATCACCTACCCGCGCAGCGACTGCGGCTACCTGCCGCAAAGCCAGCACGCCGAAGCGCCAGCCATCCTCGCCGCCCTGCAACGTTCCGATGCCAGCCTGGCGCCGCTGCAGCCCTACCTGGAGCCGCAACGCCGCTCACGGGCGTGGAACGACGCCAAGGTCAGCGCCCACCACGGCATCATCCCCACTGCCGCTGCCAGCGACCCGTCGCGCCTGCCAGCCAAGCACAAGGCGGTGTACACCCTGATCCGCGCCCGCTACCTGGCGCAGTTCCTGCCCAACCACGAGTACGACCGTACCCAGGCCGACTTCGACTGCGCTGGCCATGCCCTGCGTGCCGTAGGCAAGCAGATAGTCGAACCAGGCTGGCGCCGTGCGCTGCCCGAGGCGCTGACCCCGGCCAAGGGCCGCGAGGCACCACCGGCCCAGGTGCTGCCGGCGCTGCGCGAAGGCCAGGACTGCACGGTGCAGGGCCTGCAACTGAAAGACCTGTGGACCCAGCCGCCCAAGCCGTTTACCGAAGGCGACCTGATCAAGGCAATGAAGAACGTGGCCAAGCTGGTGGACGACCCGCGGTTGAAGCAGAAGCTGAAGGAAACCACCGGTATCGGCACCGAAGCCACCCGCGCCAGCATCATCCAGGGCCTGCTTGACCGCGGCTACCTGGTGAAGAACGGCAAGGCGCTGTCCGCCACCCCTGCGGCCTTCAGCCTGATCGACGCCGTACCTCGCGCCATTGCCGACCCTGGTACCACAGCTATCTGGGAGCAGGCGCTGGACATGGTGCAGAGTGGCGAGATGACGCTGGAAGAGTTCGTCGCCCGGCAGTCGGCATGGATGGGCAAGCTGGTCGAACGGTGCAGCGGCATGCGCATGACCATCAGCGGGCCGGCAGCCGGGGCTGCGCCGCCGTGGAAGAAAAAGCGTAGAGGGAGTGGGAAGAGTAAAGCGGCTGGAAGCAAGGCTGCCAGCAAGCCGCGGCAGCCCAAGAGAAAAGCTTCAACCTGAGGCTTTTGCACTGTCATTACAGCCCTATCGCTGGCAAGCCAGCTCCCACAGGTACCACACAGCTTTCAAAACCTGCGTAGGACTTGTGGGAGCTGGCTTGCCGGCGATAGGGCCAGGCCAGGAATACAGAGAATTCAGACAAACCACAAAACCTGACCAACATACTGGCGCCATGAATTTTTAATGCTAAATTTTCATGAAAATAATTAAAGCAAATTTCATGAGACCCCTGCATGTTCAAACAATCCGCCCAGCACGTCGCCAGCTACTACGCCCAGACCTACCCCGCCAGCATTCCCCTGCACCCTACCCTGCAAGGCAGCCACGACACCGAAGTCCTGATCATTGGCGCCGGCTTCAGCGGCCTGCACACCGCCTTGCGCCTGACCCAGGCCGGCAAGCGTGTAACGCTGCTGGAAGCCAGCCGCGTGGCCTGGGCCGCGTCCGGCCGCAACGGCGGCCAGGCACTGCTCGGCTGGTCGTGCGACATGCCGCCGCTGGAAAAGGCCTTGGGCACCGAACGCACCCAACGCCTGTGGGCCAGCATGTGCTGGGCCGCCGATGAAATGCGCAAACTGCCCGAGCGCCATGGCTTCGACATCGACTACCGGCTGGGCAGCCTGTGGACCGCCGTGCTGCCGCGCCGGGTGAAGATGCTGGAAGAAGCCCTGCATGAGGCCGAACACAAATGGGGCTACGACGCCCTGCGCCTGATCGGCCGCGACGAGCTGCCTCAATGGATCGACAGCCCGCGCTACCAGGCCGCGCTATACGACGCCAAAGGCGCCCACCTCAACCCGCTGAAGCTGGCCCAGGGCCTGGCCAGTACCATCGAGGCGGCCGGTGGGCGTATCTACGAACAGAGCCAGGTGCTCAGCTACCAGCGAGCTGGCGACGGCTATGTCGCCCGTACCGACCGCGGCGAAGTACGCTGCCAGGTGTTAGTGCTAGCCTGCAACGCCTACATCGACCGCCTCGACCGTAACCTGTCGCGTCGCCTGTTGCCGGTCGGTTCCTACCAGGTCGCCACCGCGCCGCTCGACGCCGATTTCGCCCGATCATTGCTGCCGCGCAATAGCTGCGTGATCGACAACCAGTTCGTGCCCGACTATTTCCGCATTACCCCGGACCATCGCCTGCTGTTCGGCGGCGGCTGCACCTACCTGGGCGGTATTCCCAAAGATGTCGCCAGCGCCACCCGCCCCTACCTGGAGCGGGTGTTCCCGCAGCTGGCCGGGGTGGTCATCGACTATGCCTGGGGCGGCCATATCGACTGCAGCATCCAGCGCACCCCGGATGTCGGCCGCGAGGGCCAGCGCTACTGGCTGCAGGGCTTCTCCGGCCATGGCGTGCTGCCGACCCTGGCCGCAGCCCGGGCCGTGAGCGACGCCATCCTCGGTGACGACGACCTGCTGACGCTGTACCAAGGCATCGACAACGGCCGCTTCCCCGGCGGCGACCTGCTGGCCGCACCGCTGGAAGCCGCCGCCAAGGCCTGGTACAGGATGCGCGATCGTATCTGAAGACGGCCGGCGCTTACTGCGCAGAAATCTCTCCTATTCTCAATAGCTCCCTTCGCTTCCTGCACACAGGAGACCCGACCATGAGCTATGTAACTACAAAGGACGGCGTACAGATCTTCTACAAGGACTGGGGCCCGCGCGATGCACCGGTTATCCACTTCCATCACGGCTGGCCTCTCAGCGCCGACGACTGGGATGCGCAGATGTTGTTCTTCCTCGCCCAGGGTTATCGCGTGGTCGCCCACGACCGCCGCGGCCATGGCCGCTCCAGCCAGGTATGGGACGGCCACGACATGGACCATTACGCCGACGATGTGGCGGCGGTAGTCGCTCACCTGGGCATCCAGGGCGCCGTGCATGTCGGCCACTCGACCGGTGGCGGTGAAGTGGTGCGCTACATGGCCCGGCACCCTGAAGACAAGGTGCTCAAGGCCGTGTTGATTGCCGCCGTACCGCCATTGATGGTGCAGACTCCCGGTAACCCCGGTGGCCTGCCCAAATCGGTGTTCGACGGTTTCCAGGCCCAGGTCGCCAGCAACCGTGCGCAGTTCTACCGCGATGTGCCGGCCGGGCCGTTCTACGGCTACAACCGCCCTGGTGTAGAAGCGAGTGAGGGCATCATTGGTAACTGGTGGCGCCAGGGCATGATCGGCAGCGCCAAGGCCCATTACGATGGCATCGTGGCATTTTCCCAGACCGATTTTACCGAGGACCTGAAGGGCATCCAGCAACCTGTGCTGGTGATGCACGGCGATGATGACCAGATCGTGCCGTATGAGAACTCCGGAGTGCTGTCGGCGAAGCTGCTGCCCAATGGCGCGTTGAAGACTTACAAAGGCTACCCGCATGGCATGCCGACCACCCATGCCGATGTGATCAATGCGGATTTGCTGGCGTTCATACGTAGCTGATGTAGTCGCCTGCACCGGCCTCTTCGCGGGCACGCCCGCTCCCACAGGTACTGCATCTTGAGATATACATATAACCTGTGGGAGCGGGCGAGCCCGCGAAAGGGCCGGCACTGTCAACATACCTATTTCATGAGTGTATGCAACTGGCAAAACTGCCAGTTGCGCGCCTGTCTATTTTGCATGAAGGTAATTTAAATTCAGTACTTCTCGCACCAGCAGGCTGACCATGGCACAGAACTGGAAGCAGCGTTTATTCTACAAGAATGGCCAACTGTCCTTGGAGATCGGCAGCGATCGTTCCGTCACAGTCTTTTCAATCTCAAACCTTTCTCTAGCGCAACGCTCGACCGAGACACTACTACTGGCGGCAGACTCTCAGAGTTCCATAATCAACCGTTCTCATCGCGAAGGCATTCACAACCTGGCCTACACCGCTTACGGATACAGCTCCACAGCTCATATGATGGGCTTCACCGGACAACGCTACGATAGCGTCACAAACTGCTACCTCCTTGGAAACGGCTATCGTGCCTTTAGTACTAGACTGGCGCGATTTTACTCAGCGGACAGCCTCAGCCCGTTTAAGAAACACACACATAACGCCTACGCCTATTGCTTGGGAGACCCCGTGAACCATCGCGACCCTTCAGGGCATATGTTGCGTCGCGCCAGGACAATGTGGAATAACGTAAAGGATAAGTTTGTAAAACCCAGAATCCATTACATCAATAAAGCAAGGGAAGCAATTACCGAGAATCCGAATCTCGAAAAGTATTCCGCTGTCATTGATGACGAGAACGTAACCATAAAAACCCTCAAGGCGATTTACAAGCTTCCGAAGGGTGATGCCATGCTCAGCGATCTCAAGGATACAGCAGTCCGCAACTGGCGCTTAAAGCATGGCAACATTGAAGGCCCCATCACTCATGACTTTAACTACGAAAAATACCTATACATGGACGAGCAGCTTAATTACATAGCCCTAGGGAAGGTCTGAAGTAGCCCTGTATTTCCGGTCGACTTCAGCCCTCGCTGCTTTTGAAAGCGGGCCGTCGATCAAATTCGACCAGGTAACCCGCTCAGTTCTCCGTTTTTGGCCGCCGCGAGCACCTCGCAGCAGCCATTTTCCGCATTACAGGTGCACCTTTCCTGCGGTAGTCAGCAAATGTCGGCGCGCCATCCATAGGTTCGACAGCGCGAACAGCGTCACCAGCTGAGCGGTGTTCTTGGCCAGGCCACGGAAGCGCACCTTCACGTAACCGAACTGGCGCTTGATCACTCGAAACGGGTGCTCGACCTTCGCTCGCACTTGTGCCTTGGCCTTCTCGATCTTGCGCTTGGCTTTGTACAGGGCGCTGCGTTTATCGAGCTTCTTGTAGGTGCTGCGGCGTGCTGCGACCTGCCAGATCACTTCGCGGCCAGCATGTTCGGGGCGCTTTTCGACGCCGGTGTAGCCGGCATCGGCGCAGACGACGTTCTCGTCACCGTGCAGCAGTTTTTCGACCTGGGTGATATCCGCCACGTTGGCTGCCGTGCCTACCACGCTGTGTACCAGCCCCGACTCATCATCCACGCCGATGTGCGCCTTCATGCCAAAGTAATACTGGTTCCCTTTCTTGCTCTGGTGCATTTCCGGGTCGCGCTTGCCGTCCTGGTTCTTGGTCGAGCTGGGCGCGTGGATCAGTGTGGCATCGACGATAGTGCCCTGGCGCAGCGACAGGCCGCGATCCCCCAGGTAGCCATTGATTACGCCGAGGATGCCGGCTGCCAGCTCATGTTTCTCCAGCAAGCGACGGAACTTGAGGATGGTGGTTTCGTCGGGAATACGCTCGAGGCTCAGCCCGGCGAACTGACGCAGGATGGTCGTCTCGTAGAGCGCTTCTTCCATGGCCGGGTCGCTGTAGCCGAACCAGTTCTGCATCAGATGGATACGTAACATGGCCATCAGCGGATAGGCTGGACGACCACCTTCACCCTTTGGGTAGTGTGGCTCGATCAGGGCAATCAATCCCTTCCACGGCACCACCTGATCCATCTCGATCAGGAACAATTCCTTACGGGTCTGCTTGCGCTTGCCGGCGTACTCGGCGTCGGCGAAGGTCATCTGCTTCATGGAAAAACTCGGCTGGCGGGATCGGCGTATTTCACCAGATTCAGGAAGTCTTTTTCAGACCTTCCCTAGAGGCAAAAATCCTTGAGTACAGAACCCTACTGAGCAACTTGGCGTCACATGAAACCACTACAATGAATTCGAGCAGTCAGTTGTCACCTGCGTCACCTGAGGCATCACGCCCTACAACTGCCAGATCAGCGATACGTGGTACCTAGATACCCCTGCAGGGTCGGTTTGAAACAAGTAAGCGGCCGGAAACACTGTCAGCCTTGGGGACGTGGGATTATCATGCCCGTTTATTTCTCCATTAGCCGCAAACCGACCCTCCAGCCTGAAGCCTCCCATGCCCTTCGAACTCACCGTAGAACCCCTCACCCTGCTGATCCTGGCCCTGGTCGCCTTCGTCGCCGGTTTCATCGATGCCATCGCCGGCGGTGGCGGCCTGCTCACCACCCCGGCGTTACTCACCGCGGGCATGCCGCCGCACCTGGTACTGGGCACCAACAAGCTCAGCTCTACCTTCGGCTCGGCCACCGCCAGCTTCACCTACTACAGGCGCAAACTGTTCCACCCGGCGCAGTGGCGCCCGGCATTGTTCGCCACCTTGGTCGGCGCTTTGCTCGGTGCAGTGATCGCCCACTACATGCCGGCCGAATGGCTGAACAAGATGCTGCCGGTGATTGTCTTCGCCTGTGGCGTCTATCTGCTGTTCGGTGGCACGCCCAAGGCGCCGCTCGATGCCGATGCACCCATCAAGAAGAAATGGCAAATGCCGCAAGGCTTTACCTTGGGTTTCTATGACGGCGTGGCCGGCCCGGGCACCGGGGCGTTCTGGACGGTCAGCACCCTGCTGCTGTACCCCATCGACCTGGTCCGTGCCAGCGGCGTGGCGCGCAGCATGAATTTCGTCAGCAACATCGCAGCGCTGACGGTGTTCATCATTTCCGGGCAGGTGGACTACATCGTCGGCCTGTGCATGGGCATGTCGGTGATGGTTGGCGCCTTCTTCGGCGCACGCACGGCGATCAGTGGCGGCAGCAAGTTCATCCGCCCAGTGTTCATCACCGTGGTGCTGGCACTGACCGTGCGTCTAGCGTGGCAGCACTGGTTCGGCCAAGCCTAAACGGCGCGCAACATACAGGTCGATCAGATACCGGGCAATCGACCGCCCGGCCGGCAGCGGCGGCAGGTCGTGGACGCTGAACCACTTGGCATCCTCGATCTCGTCCGGCTGCATGACGATATCGCCGCTGGCATACTCGGCATGGAAGCCCAGCATCATCGAGTGCGGGAACGGCCAGCACTGGCTGCCGACGTACTGGATGTTCCTTACTTCCACCGCTACCTCCTCACGCACTTCGCGCACCAGGCAGTCCTCGGCCGACTCGCCCGGCTCGGCGAAGCCTGCCAGGGTGCTGTACACCCCGGTGACGAAGCGTGGCGAACGCGCCAGCAGGATTTCGTCGCCACGTGTCACCAGTACGATCATGCTCGGTGAAATGCGCGGGTAGCTGCGCAGGTCGCAAGGCTGGCAGTACATCGCCCGCTCCCAGCGAATCTGCGTCATTGCCTGGCCGCAGCTGCCGCAGAAGCGGTGCTCGCGGGCCCAGGTGCCGATCTGCGCGGCATAGCCCAGCACTTTGTAGGTGTCGAAATCACCCTCGAGCATGAATGCACGCAGGCCGCGCCAGGCGCAGCCGGGCACCTCGGTAGCGCTGCGCAGCTCCAGCAGGAAGACCGGCTGGCCGTCGAAGTGGCCGATGCCGTGCTCGCACAGTACGTCGAGGTCCTGGCGCTTGAGCCAGTCGCGAGGGAACAGCGCGCCGTTGTCGTCCACCAGGAACCCTTCCGGGCTGCGGGCCACGGCCAGCCCCCCGGTGATCTGCGGGTCGAGTACTGCGGTAGTCCAGCGTGCTGACATGTCGGGGGTTCCCTTACTTCGCGTCCCCCGGCCTGATCAGTCGGCGAACGTCGGTTTCTGTTTGCTCATGTGCGCCGCCACCGCCACGCGCAGGTCTTCGGACTGCAGCATCGCGGCGTTCCAGGTGGCGATGTACTCCAGGCCATCATCGATGCGATGGTCACGCATGTAGCTGAGCATTTCCTTGGTGCCGGCCACGGCGATCGGCGATTTTGCGGCAATCTCGCCAGCGATGGCAAAGACCCCGTCCATCAGCGCAGCCTGATCATCATAAACCCGGTTGACCAAGCCGATGCGCAGCGCCTCTTCTGCCTCGACATTGCGCCCCGTGTAAGCCAGCTCACGCATCATGCCGTCACCGATGATACGAGGCAAACGTTGCAGTGTGCCGACATCGGCGGCCATGCCCATGTCGATTTCCTTGATCGAGAACTGCGCGTCGCTGCTGCAGTAGCGCATGTCGCAAGCCGAGATGAGGTCGATGGCGCCGCCAATGCAGTAACCCTGCACCGCGGCCAGTACCGGCTTGCGGCATTTGTCCACGGCATTGAACGACGCCTGCAGGCGCAGGATGGTACTGCGCAGGAAGCGCGCGTTACGACCCACGTCCTTGCCCATCTGCCCGGCCAGCGAAGCCAGCATCATCAGGTCGATACCGGCGGAAAAATGCTTGCCGGCACCGCTGATCACTACCGCTCGCACTGCATCGGTGTCGTCGACCCACTGGAAGATGTCGATGATCTCCTCCCAGAAGGCAGCGTTCATCGCATTGCGCTTGTCCGGGCGGTTGATCTGAACGTGGGCGATGCTGTTGGTCAGTTCGACCTTGAATGCGCTGTACTCGGTCACGGGCGGCACTCCTGCGGATAAAGGGTTCATGGCACGGATGTTAACCCAGCCCGATGACCGCACTTGTGCCAAAAACGGGACTATACGCCTTGCCTAAGAGGCGCTGATCCGGCACCGTGCGCCATCGCCGAATCATAAGGATACAAATTCATGTCGCGCTCCCTGACCGGCGCCCTCGCCCACAGCTTTCTGGGCCAGTCGCCGCTTTGGTACAAGGCAGTCATCTGCCTGTTCCTGGTGCTCAACCCACTGCTGCTGATGGCCGTCGGCCCGGTCGCTGCCGGCTGGGCACTGGTGCTCGAATTCATCTTCACCCTGGGCATGGCCCTGAAGTGCTACCCGCTCATGCCTGGCGGCCTGCTGCTGGTCGAAGCCCTGCTGTTGCAGATGACCACCCCGCAAGCCCTGTACGAAGAGCTGCAGCACAACTTCCCGGTGATCCTGCTGCTGATGTTCATGGTCGCGGGCATCCACTTCATGAAGGAACTGCTGCTGTTCCTGTTCTCGCGCATCCTGCTGGGGGTGCGTTCGAAGGCGATCCTGGCGTTGCTGTTCTGCGTGCTGTCGGCATTCCTCTCGGCGTTTCTCGATGCACTGACCGTGACCGCCGTGATCATCAGCGCCGCGGTCGGTTTCTATGCGGTGTACCACCGCGTCGCCTCCGGGGCCAATCCGCGCGAAGACAGTGCTCTGGACAGCGACCAGCAGGTCGCACAGTTGCATCGTGAAGACCTCGACCAGTTCCGCGCATTCCTGCGCAGCCTGCTGATGCATGGTGCGGTGGGCACCGCCCTGGGCGGCGTGTGCACGCTGGTGGGCGAACCACAGAACCTGCTGATCGGCCACGAAATGGGCTGGCACTTTGCCGATTTCTTCCTGAAGGTGGCACCGGTGTCGGTGCCGGTGCTGGGCGCCGGCCTGCTGACCTGCGTGCTGCTGGAGAAGCTGCGTCTGTTCGGCTATGGCACGCTGATGCCCGAGCCAGTGCACCAGGTGTTGGCCGCCTATGCCGCCGAGGACGATGCTGCACGCACGACTGCCCAGCGCATCGCGCTGTGGGTGCAAGGGTTCGCTGCACTGATCCTGATCTTCTGCCTGGGGCTGCACGTTGCCGAGGTCGGCCTGATCGGCCTGATGGTGATCGTGCTGATCACGGCATTCACCGGCATTACCGACGAACACCGCCTGGGCCGCGCCTTCCAGGACGCCATGCCGTTCACCGCTTTGCTGGTGGTGTTCTTCGCGGTGGTGGCGGTGATTCATCAACAGCAACTGTTCAGCCCGTTGATTGCCTGGGTGCTGGCGCTGCCGGCCGAGCAGCAACCGGGCATGCTGTACCTGGCCAACGGCCTGCTGTCGGCGATCAGCGACAACGTGTTCGTTGCCACCATCTACATCACCGAGGTGAAGCAGGCGTTCCTCAATGGCAGCATGAGCCGTGAGCATTTCGAGACGCTGGCGGTGGCGATCAACACCGGCACCAACCTGCCGAGCGTGGCGACGCCGAATGGGCAGGCGGCGTTCCTGTTCCTGCTGACTTCGGCGATTGCGCCGCTGATCCGGCTGTCGTATGGGCGAATGGTGTGGATGGCCTTGCCCTATACCGTAGTGATGGGTGGGCTGGGGTGGTGGGCGGTGACCTACTGGCTTTGAGGTAGCCTGCATCGGCCTCTTCGCAGCACAAGGCTGCTCCTACAGGCACTGCACCGCTTTCTGGAGCTGTGGTGATCCTGTGGGAGCGGGCATGCCCGCGAAAGGGCCGGCACAGGTTTGCGTTGTCGATTCTGTCCGCCGCCATTCGACTATCCCATGCCCCCAGCCACCCAGGCTGCCAACAGGAGAGTCCCCATGCGCAAACTCATCGTAGCCGCCTTCATCAGCCTCGACGGTGTCATGCAGGCCCCAGGTGGTCCGCAGGAAGACACCAGCGGCGGCTTCACTTACGGCGGCTGGATCGTACCTTACGCCGAGGAAGTCTTCGGCCAAGCCATGCAAGCCCTGTTCAGCCAGCCTTTCGAACTGCTGTTGGGCCGGCGCACCTACGACATCTTCGCCGACTACTGGCCAAAGCTAAAAGGCAGCTCGGAAGACTTCTCCATCGCCAACCTGTTCAACAACGTGCCCAAGCACGTGGCCACCCACACGCCCGCAACCCTCGACTGGCACAACAGCCATGCACTGGGCGCAGACATCACCGCAGCGGTCCACGCGCTGAAACAACAGGACGGCGCCAACCTGCTGACCCAGGGCAGCAGCGATCTGGTGCAGCAACTGCTGGCGGCGGGCCTGGTCGATGAACTGCAACTGCTGATCCACCCGTTGCTGCTCGGCCACGGCAAGCGCCTGTTCGGCGATGATGCAGCAGCGGCGGCCTTCACACTGCAGCATTCGCAGGTTTCGCCCACGGGCGTGCTCATCGCCCGTTACGTGCGTGCAGGTGAAGTGCAGACCGGTTCGTTCTGAAAGGCATAATCCTGTACAACTTTTGCCTCTCGCTCGCATCGAAACCCAAGTAAGCCCCGTCCGTATCAAGGAGGTTCACCATGGCGCTACGCACCACGTTGCTGCTTTCCTGCATGACCTTGGCCCTGCTCGGCTGCGCCGGCAACGATCACCCGGCACCGCCGCGTACCCAGCAGGTCGACCTGCAACGTTACCAGGGCACCTGGTACGAACTCGCCCGGCTGCCGATGTTCTTCCAGCGCAACTGCGTGCAGTCCGAGGCGCAGTATGGCCTGCGAGAGGATGGTCGCCTCGACGTGACCAACCGCTGCCAGGAAAAGGACGGCCAGTGGAACCAGGCCAAGGGCATCGCCGAAGCCCAGCAACCGGGCAGCACCGACAAGCTCTGGGTGCGCTTCGACAACTGGTTCAGCCGCCTCGCGCCTGGCCTTACCAAGGGCGAGTACTGGGTGCTGTACCACGACCAGGACTACCGCGTAGCCTTGGTCGGCCACCCGAATCGCGAATACCTGTGGCTGCTTTCGCGCACGCCCGCGGTCACCGACCAGCTACGCGAGCAACTGCTGACAATTGCCCGGGAGCAAGGCTATGACACCAGTAAGCTCATCTGGCGGCAGGCCGAGTAGGCAAGACCTGGGGGCCATCGACGACATGCGGCAATCCGGCTAAGGTGTGCGCCCCATGTCACCTCGAAGGAACGAGCCCGTTGAGTACCAAGCCGCTGCCAGCACACCGTATCCGTTTTCTCGCCCTCTGCGTGTTCCATCACCAAGGCAAGATCCTGGTGAACGTGTTCAACGACCCGGCCACCGGCCAGACCCTGTGCCGGCCGCTGGGTGGCGGCATAGAGTTCGGTGAACTGGGCCGCGATGCCATCGCCCGGGAAATCGACGAAGAACTGCGCCAGCCGATCAGCGACGTGCGCCTGCTCGGCACCCTGGAGAGCCTGTTCACCTATGCCGGCAAGCCAAGGCATGAGATTGTGCAGGTGTACGATGCACGCTTCGACGACGCCAGCCTGTACCAGCAAGCCTGGCTGGACGGCCAGGAGTCCGACAGCAGCCCATTCCGTGCCCGCTGGTGCGACAGCGCCGACCTGGCGCGCATCGGCGCGCTGGTACCGCAAGGGCTGCAGACGTTGCTGCGCGACCTGTCGCTGCTGGGCTGAAACAAGGAGCCAGACCATGGACCTGCTGTTCCTGGGCACCTCCGCCGGCGTGCCGACCAAGACACGCAATGTGAGCGGTACCGCAGTAATCGAGGCCAGTGGCAGCCACTGGTACCTGGTCGACTGTGGCGAAGGCACCCAGCACCGGCTGCTGCACACACCGCTGTCGATCCGCGACCTGCGCGCCATCTTCATTACCCACGTGCACGGCGACCATTGCTTCGGCCTGCCGGGCCTGCTGGCCAGCGCCGGCATGAGCGGGCGCACCCAGCCGCTGGACCTTGTCCTGCCCGCCGCCCTGCACGACTGGGTGCGCCAGGGGCTGGTGGCCAGCGATACCTTCCTGCCGTTCGAACTGCGCCTGCTGGCCGTGGAAGAGCTGGTGGAATGGCGCAGTGACGCCCTGGAAGTGACCAGCGTGCATTTGTCGCACCGGGTGCCGAGCGTCGGCTTCGTGTTCACCGAGCTCAACCCCGAACCGCGCCTGGACATACCGCGCCTGGAAGCCGAAGGTATCCCCCGCGGCCCGCTGTGGGGCGAGCTGGCCAAGGGTTTGACGGTGCAGCATGGCGGGCGGCGGCTGCACGGCAAGGATTACCTGCGCCCTTCGCGCCCGCCGCGGCGGGTGATCGTGTGCGGCGACAACGACAACCCCGAGCTATTGGCCGACGCCGCCAGGGGCGCGGACGTGCTGGTGCACGAAGCCACGTTCACCCAGGCGGTGGTTGAGCGCACGGGAGTCACCTTCGGCCACAGCACCGCGGCTGCGGTGGCGCGCTTTGCCGAAGCGGCGGGCGTGCGCAACCTGGTGCTGACGCACTTCAGCGCCCGCTACCAGAACGACCCACGGCGCAGCCCGAGCATCGACAACGTGCGCGACGAAGCCCTCGCCCACTACAGCGGGCAGCTTACCCTGGCGCAGGACCTGCAGCGCTATCACATCGGGCGCGATGGCTGTCTCGAACCGGCCGGATGATTTAGCATGGCCGGTTTTCCAAAAGGACTTGGCCATGCAACGCATCGTGATTCTGGGCAACGCCGGCAGTGGCAAATCGACCCTGGCCCGGCAGATAGGCGCACGCTTGGGCGTGCCGGTGGTGCACCTCGATACGTTGTTCTGGGAGACCGGCTGGGTCGAGCCGGATGCCGAGACCTTCCGTACCCGCGTGCGCAATGCGGTGGCTGGGGAGGCTTGGGTATGCGAGGGCAATTATGCCCGCCGCACGTTCGACCTGCGTCTGCCGCGGGCCGACCTTGTCATCTGGCTGGATACGCCGAGACTGACCTGCCTCAAGCGGGTGATCCTGCGCAGTGTGCTGAACAAGCCCCGACCGGACCTGCCGGCGGGATGTACCGAGCGGCTGGACCGGGCGTTTCTGACCTTTTTGAAGTTCGTATGGACGTTCGATCGGGGGTATCGGCCGGGGATCGAGGCGAGCCGCCAGGCCACAGGGCCGCAAGTGCCGGTGGTGCATTTGCGAGGTGAACGGCAGATTGCGGCGTGTCTGGCAGATCTTACCCAACCCGCCCCGGCAGCGCGGCCCCTGTAGGAGCGGCCTTGTGTCGCGAAAGGGCCGCAAAGCGGCCCCGGCGATGTCCGCGTCTACTTCAAGATCCTGGGGCTGCTGCGCAGCCCGATCGCGACACAAGGCCGCTCCTACAAAAAGCGCGTACTCCTGATACTGACGGCGCTAGGCCGCCAATCGGCCACTGGCAATCGCCTCCGACGCCGCCAGCATCGCGCGCAGCAACACTGCGCAGCCCGCAGCCAGGTCCTCGGGCGTGGCGTTCTCGATCTCGTTATGGCTGATACCGTTCTCGCACGGCACGAATATCATCCCCGCCGGCCCCAGTTCGGCCAGGAAGATCGCGTCGTGCCCCGCGCCGCTGACGATGTCCATGTGCGGCAGGCCCAGCGCCTGCGCCGATTTGCGCACGGCATCGACACAGGCATTGTCGAAGTACAACGCCGGGAAATCAGCCGTAGGCACCAATTCGTGGCTCAGGCCATGCCTGGCACAGGTCGCCTCGATCACCGCACGCACATCGGCAATCATCGCATTCAGCTGCTCACCCTCCAGGTGGCGGAAATCCAGGGTCATGCGCACTTCGCCCGGGATCACGTTGCGCGAGCCCGGGTAGGCCTGCAGGCACCCCACCGTCCCACAGGCATGGGGCTGGTGGCCGAGGGCGGTGCGGTTGACTGCCTCCACCACTGCCGCCGCGCCGACCAGGGCGTCCTTGCGCAGGTGCATGGGCGTAGGGCCGGCGTGGGCCTCGACACCGCGCAAGGTCAGGTCGAACCACTTCTGGCCCAGCGCACCCAGCACCACGCCGATGGTCTTGGCCTGATCTTCGAGGATCGGGCCCTGCTCGATATGCGCTTCGAAGTAGGCACCCACCGGGTGGCCTGATACGGCGCGCGGGCCGGCGTAGCCGATGGCGTTCAACGCCTCACCAACACTGACACCCTGGGCGTCGCGCTTGGCCAGGGTTTCCTCCAGCGTGAACTTGCCGGCGAACACCCCGGAGCCCATCATGCACGGCGCAAAGCGCGAGCCTTCCTCGTTGGTCCACACCACCACTTCCAGCGGTGCTTCGGTTTCCACGCCGAGATCGTTGAGGGTACGAATTACCTCCAGCCCGGCCATCACCCCGAAGCAACCGTCGAACTTGCCACCGGTGGGCTGGGTGTCGATATGGCTGCCGGTCATCACCGGGGGCAGCTTGGGGTTACGCCCAGGGCGACGGGCGAAGATGTTGCCGACGGCGTCGATGGTGACCGTGCAACCGGCGGCCTCGCACCACTGCACGAACAGGTCGCGGGCCTGACGGTCGAGGTCGGTCAGGGCCAGGCGGCACACGCCGCCCTTGGCGGTGGCACCGAGGCGGGCCAGGTCCATCAGGGACTGCCACAGGCGGGTGCTGTCGATGTGGTGGGCGGTGGTCTTCAGGATCTCTTTGACTGGGGTCACGGGTTTCTCCTTCAGGCTTTTTGTTGTCTGTGCCGCCTCTTCGCGGGCATGCCCGCTCCCACAGGATCACCACAGGTCTGGAAAACCGTGCAGTACCTGTGGGAGCGGGCGAGCCCGCGAAGAAGCCAGCGCGGTCTCACGGCAAGGGCTTGGCCACCCGCGCCGGGCTGCGCGCGACCACACGGGCCAAGAGGTAATACAGCGCCCCACCCAGCAGCGAACCGGTGAACCAACCGTAGTCGTAGAACCAGCTGAAACTGCTGTTGCCAATCGCCATGACGGTCAGCGCCACCGGCAACGCAAAGGCGGCAAAACCGGCCCAGTTCCATGCCGGGTACACGTCGTCACGGTACAGCCCGGCCAGGTCCAGCTCCTGCCGGCGGATCAGGAAGTAGTCCACCACCATGATCCCGGCGATCGGCCCCAGCAGGCTCGAATAGCCCAGCAGCCAGTTGGAATACACGCTCTCCAGGCTCAGGTCGGAAACGATCCAGCCCAGCTTCTTCAGCAGCTCATGGCCCATCAGCGCCAGGCCGATGAAGCCGGTCAGCCACACCGCGCGGCTGCGCCCGATCAGGCGTGGGGCGATGTTCTGGAAGTCGTTGGTCGGCGACACGATGTTCGCCGCGGTGTTGGTCGACAGCGTGGCGATCACGATCAGCGCCATGGCCAGGGCCACCCAGAACGGGCTGTGGATCTTGCCGATCAGGCTGACCGGGTCGGACACGGTCTCGCCAACCAGCGATGCCGAGGCTGCGGTCAGCACCACGCCCAGCGCAGCAAACAGGAACATGGTCAGCGGCAAGCCGAAGATCTGCCCGAGAATCTGGTCCTTCTGGCTGCGGGCATAGCGGCTGAAGTCGGGGATGTTCAGCGATAGCGTGGCCCAGAAACCGACCATGGCGGTAAGCCCGGCGCAGAAGTAGCCGAGCATGTTCGCCCCTTCCGGGCGCTTGGGCGGCTGGGCCAGCAATTCGGTCATCGACATGTGCGGCAAGGCCCAGAACAGCAGGCCGACACCCACGGCCACCAGCAGCGGTGCCGACAGCGTTTCGAGCCACTTGATCGACTCGGCGCCACGCAGCACCACCCACAGGTTCAGGCACCAGAAGATCATGAAGCCGATCACCTCGCCGGTGCCGCCCAGGGCCTTCCAGCCGTCGAACACCGAGCCAAGGAACAGGTGGATGGCCAGGCCACCGAACATGGTCTGGATGCCGAACCAGCCACAGGCGACCACCGCCCGGATCAGGCATGGCACGTTTGAGCCGAGTATGCCGAACGACGAACGCAGCAGCACCGGGAACGGAATGCCATACTTGGTGCCAGGGAAGGCGTTGAGGGTGAGCGGGATCAGCACGATCAGGTTGGCCAGCAGAATAGCCAGCAAGGCCTCGCCCACGCTGAGGCCGAAGTAGGCAGTGAGCACGCCGCCGAGGGTGTAGGTGGGCACGCAGATGGACATGCCCACCCACAGGGCGGTGATGTGCCATTTGTTCCAGGTGCGCTGGTGCACCTTGGTCGGGGCGATGTCGTGGTTGTAGCGCGGGCTGTCGAGGACATCGCTACCTTCGGACAGCTCGAACAGGCCATCGCGCTCGACCACTTCCGATCTGCTCTGCTGCATGGGGGGCTTTCTCCAGATTTTCTTCTAGTTGTTGCCCATCGGGCTGATGCGATGGCCGGAGTACTCACGGTTCATGTGCTTGAAAATCTCGACCAGATTTTCATCTTGTCAAGTAAGTCAAAGCATCAGAAAGCTACGCAGTCAGCACCAATAATTAAATTAACCCATTAATTTCAATCACTTAAAAACCACAAAATTAATGGGAAAATTTTCTTGCTGAATCCCGGATCAGCATCTAGCCTCGAATCTTGTCAGGCCTGACAGGATTAACCGCCCTGCCCGCCCTGCATCAAGAAAACTCCAAGAACCGGCCCAGACCGGTCAGCCTGCGAGGAAAACGGCATGTCCCTGTTGATCCGTGGCGCCACCGTGGTCACCCACGAAGAGAGTTACCCCGCTGATGTCCTGTGTGCCGATGGCCTGATCCGTGCCATTGGGCAAAACCTCGAACCGCCCACCGACTGCCAGATCCTCGACGGCAGTGGCCAGTACCTGATGCCCGGCGGCATCGACCCGCACACCCACATGCAGCTGCCGTTCATGGGCACGGTGGCCAGCGAGGATTTCTTCAGCGGCACCGCCGCGGGCCTGGCCGGTGGCACCACTTCGATCATCGACTTCGTCATCCCCAACCCGCAGCAGTCGTTGCTTGAGGCCTTCCACACCTGGCGCGGCTGGGCGCAGAAAAGCGCCAGCGACTACGGCTTCCATGTCGCCATTACCTGGTGGAGCGAGCAGGTAGCCGAAGAGATGGGCGAACTGGTGGCCAAACATGGGGTGAACAGCTTCAAGCACTTCATGGCCTACAAGAATGCGATCATGGCCGCCGACGACACCCTGGTGGCCAGCTTCGAGCGCTGCCTGCAACTGGGTGCAGTGCCCACCGTGCATGCCGAGAACGGCGAGCTGGTGTACCACCTGCAGAAAAAACTGCTGGCCCAGGGCCTGACCGGGCCGGAAGCCCACCCGCTGTCACGCCCATCCCAGGTCGAGGGTGAAGCGGCCAGCCGAGCCATCCGCATTGCCGAGACGCTGGGCACACCACTGTATCTGGTGCACGTTTCCAGCCGCGAAGCGCTGGATGAAATCGCCTATGCCAGAGGCAAGGGCCAGCCGGTCTACGGCGAAGTCCTGCCCGGCCATCTGCTGCTGGATGACAGCGTCTACCGTGACCCTGACTGGGCCACCGCCGCAGGCTACGTGATGAGTCCCCCGTTCCGTCCGCGTGAACACCAGGAGGCGCTGTGGCGTGGGCTGCAATCGGGCAACCTGCACACCACCGCCACCGACCACTGCTGCTTCTGCGCCGAGCAGAAAGCCATGGGGCGCGACGATTTCAGCCGTATCCCCAACGGCACTGCCGGCATCGAGGACCGCTTGGCGGTGCTGTGGGATGCAGGGGTCAACAACGGGCGCCTGTCGATGCATGAGTTCGTTGCGCTGACCTCCACCAACACCGCGAAAATCTTCAACCTCTTC
Organism: Pseudomonas sp. s4; assembly: GCF_046764235.1. NCBI lineage: Bacteria > Pseudomonadati > Pseudomonadota > Gammaproteobacteria > Pseudomonadales > Pseudomonadaceae > Pseudomonas > Pseudomonas sp. s4. Next base: position 4,075,683 of record NZ_CP177209.1, read on the forward strand.
CCTCGCAAGGGTGCCATTCGTGTTGGTGCCGACGCCGACCTGGTGCTGTGGGACCCGCAAGGCACGCGCACCATCTCGGCCAAGACCCACCACCAGCAGGTGGACTTCAACATCTTCGAAGGCCGTACCGTGCGCGGCATCCCCAGCCATACCATCAGCCAGGGCAAGGTGCTCTGGGCCGATGGCGACCTGCGTGCGGAAAAAGGCGCGGGGCGGTATGTGGAACGGCCGGCGTATCCGTCGGTGTACGAGGTGCTGGGGCGCAGGGCCGAAGTGCAGCGGCCGACGCCCGTACAGCGCTGAAGCCATTGGGGCTGCTGCGCAGCCCATCGCGACACAAGGCCGCTCCTACAGGAGTGCGCGGTTCCTTGTAGGAGCGGCCTTGTGTCGCGATGGGGCGCGCAGCGGCCCCAGAAACCACCGCAATGCTTGTCGCCTGCATCCATAAAAAATAGAGAGGCTACAACCGTGATCGACGCCCTGAACCACTTGCCGCGCCCACGGGCCGGCGCCGACCAGCTGGCCGAGCGCTTCAGCGACCTGGCCCCACCCCTCACCGCCCGCCAGGCCGCCGTCGAAAGCGCACGCTGCCTGTATTGCTATGACGCCCCCTGCGTCAACGCTTGCCCCAGTGACATCGACATCCCGTCGTTCATCCACCGCATCAGCGACGAAAACCTGCAAGGCGCCGCCGAGCGCATCCTCTCGGCCAACATCCTCGGCGGCAGTTGCGCCCGCGTCTGCCCCACCGAAATCCTTTGCCAGCAAGCCTGCGTGCGCAACAACGCGCAGGAATGCGCACCGGTGCTGATCGGCCAGCTGCAGCGCTATGCTCTGGACAACGCCCACTTCACCGAGCACCCGTTCCAACGCTCGCCGGCCACCGGCAAGCGCATCGCCGTGGTCGGTGCCGGCCCTGCCGGGCTGTCGTGTGCCCACCGCCTGGCCATGCACGGGCATGATGTGGTGGTGTTCGAGGCCAGCGACAAGGCCGGTGGCCTCAACGAGTACGGAATCGCCCGCTACAAGCTGGTGGACGACTATGCCCAGCGTGAAGTGGAATTCCTGCTCGGCATCGGCGGCATCGAGATCCGCCATGGCCAGCGCCTGGGCAGCAACTTTGGCCTGGGCGAGCTGCGCGACCAATTCGACGCAGTGTTCCTCGGCCTGGGCCTGAATGCCGTGCGCCAACTCGGCCTGCCTGATGAAGAAGCCCCCGGCCTGCTCGCCGCCACCGCATACATACGCGAACTGCGCCAGGCCGACGACCTGAGCCAGTTGCCCCTCGCCGACCGCTGCCTGGTGATCGGCGCCGGTAACACCGCCATCGACATGGCCGTGCAGATGAGCCGCCTGGGTGCCCGCGACGTCAACCTGGTGTACCGCCGTGGCCATGCCGACATGGGCGCCACCGGCCACGAGCAGGATATCGCCAAGGCCAACCAGGTGCGCCTGCATACCTGGGCCCGCCCCGATGCCGTGTTGCTGGACGACAGCGGCAAGGTGCGCGGTATGCGCTTTGCCCGCACCGAGCTGGCAGACGGCCGCCTGCGCGACACCGGCGAAACCTTCGAACTGGCTGCCGATGCCATCTTCAAGGCCATCGGCCAACGCTTCGACGACGCCAGCCTCGTCGACCCGGTGGCCGCACAACTGGCGCGCGACGGCGAGCGCATCCGCGTCGACGAAACGATGCAGACCAGCCTGCCGGGCGTCTATGCCGGCGGCGACTGCACCGCCCTGGGCCAGGACCTTACCGTCCAGGCCGTGCAACACGGCAAGCTGGCCGCCGAAGCCATCCATGCCCAACTCATGCTCAACGTGGAGGCTGCGTAAATGGCCGACCTGTCCATCGAATTTGCCGGCATCAAGGCACCCAACCCCTTCTGGCTGGCCTCCGCTCCGCCAACCGACAAGGCCTACAACGTGGTCCGCGCCTTCGAGGCCGGCTGGGGTGGCGTAGTGTGGAAAACACTCGGTGAAGACCCGGCGGCAGTCAACGTGTCGTCGCGCTACTCGGCGCATTACGGCCCCAACCGCCAGGTGCAGGGCATCAACAACATCGAGCTCATCACCGACCGCTCACTGGACATCAACCTGCGCGAAATCACCCAGGTGAAGAAGGACTGGCCCGACCGCGCACTGATCGTGTCGCTGATGGTGCCGTGCGTGGAAGACTCGTGGAAGTTCATACTGCCGCTGGTGGAAGCCACCGGGGCCGATGGCATCGAACTGAATTTCGGCTGCCCGCACGGCATGCCGGAGCGCGGCATGGGCGCGGCGGTCGGCCAGGTGCCGGAGTACGTGGAGATGGTCACCCGCTGGTGCAAGACGTACTGCTCGCTGCCGGTGATCGTCAAACTCACGCCGAACATCACCGATATCCGCCAGTCGGCCCGCGCCGCGCACCGTGGCGGGGCGGATGCGGTGTCGTTGATCAATACCATCAACTCGATCACCAGCGTCGACCTCGATCGCATGGTCGCCCACCCCATCGTTGGCGACCAGAGCACCCATGGTGGTTATTGCGGTTCAGCGGTGAAGCCGATTGCCCTGAACATGGTCGCGGAAATCGCCCGCGACCCGCAAACGCTCGGCTTGCCCATCTGTGGCATTGGCGGCATCGGCAGTTGGCGTGACGCAGCCGAGTTCATGGCCCTGGGCAGTGGCGCTGTACAGGTGTGCACGGCAGCGATGCTGCACGGCTTCCGCATCGTCGAGGACATGAAGGACGGCCTGGCGCGCTGGATGGACCAGCACGGGCACCCCAACATCGAAGCGTTCCGCGGCCAGGCGGTGGGGCATACCACCGACTGGAAGTACCTGGACATGAACTACAAGTCGGTGGCGCACATCGACCAGCAAGCATGCATAGGCTGCGGGCGCTGCCACATTGCCTGTGAGGACACTTCGCACCAGGCGATTGCCAGTACGTTGCAGGCTGACGGGACGCATATCTACAGCGTGATCGAAGAGGAATGCGTGGGCTGCAACCTGTGCCAGATCACCTGCCCGGTGGAGAGCTGCATCGAGATGGTGGCCCAGGATACCGGCAAGCCGTACCTGAACTGGACGCAGGACCCGCGTAATCCCTACCGCGAGGCCAGTTGAGGCAATTGGGGCTGCCTTGCAGCCCTTCGCGGGCACGCCCGCTCCCACAGGGATCGCGCCGCTTGGGAGGGCAGCGAAACACCTGTGGGAGCGGGCGTGCCCGCGAAGGGCCGCAAAGCGGCCCCAATCGCTCAGCGTACACCGACCTCAAGGCTCCAGCCCGATCCCCCGCAAGATCACGCTGGTCACCGTCTGCACGGCATTTTCAAAGGCCATGTCCGACAACGCCTCCCCGCCATTGAGCAACGTCACCTGGTAACCAAAGTCGGCATAGTGCTGGGTCGAGGCCCAGATCATGTACAAAAGTGCCGACGGCTCCACCGGCAGGATGCGCCCCTCCTCCACCCAGCGGCGGATCTTGGCTTCCTTCAACTTGGCCCAGGGCACCAGGCTTTCATCCAGGTTCACCCCCAGCACCGGCGCCCCATGCAGCATCTCTTCGGCCCAGATCTTCGAGCCCAGCGGCCGCGAGCGCGAGTGGCCCATCTTCGCCCGGATGTAACTGGTCAGCACCACGCGCGGGTCGTCGAAGTTCTCGAAGCACAGCGCGTCCTGCTTCCACACATCCAGCAGGTCCTGCAGCACTGCGCGGAACAGATCGTCCTTGGTGCTGAAGTAATAATGCAGGTTGGAACGCGGCAGCTCGGCCTGCTCGGCGATATCACCCATCGACGTGGCGCCGTAGCCCTTCTCGGCGAACACCTTTTCCGCCGCCTGCAGGATCTTCTCGATATTGCGCCGGCGGATTTCGATCTTGTGATTGGCCATCAGGCTTGGGCCGTCCACACCGCCAGCTCATAACCGTCTGGGTAGATGAAATTGAACTCGATGTTGTCGATCTGCCGATCAGTACCGCGAATGCCCATGTGTGCTCCGTGCCGAAGGGGTATGCCCTAGTCTACTCCGCTTACTCCAAGCCAGCGCAATCCCTGTAGGAGCGGCCTTGTGTCGCGAAAGGGGTGCGTAGCGCCCCCGGGATTTCAGCCTCACTGCATGAATTGCCGGGGCTGCCGGCGAGACCGCCACCTTAGCCACAACTCGCCCGATCACGCACCGGGCACTGTGCGCGGTGCAGGTTCAGTGCGGTGTTGATGATGCCGATATGGCTGAATGCCTGGGGGAAGTTGCCAAGCATGCGCTGGCCCGCCGGGTCGTACTGTTCGGCCAGCAGGCCAACGTCGTTGCACAGGCCGGTCAGGCGTTCGTACAGTGCCTGCGCTTCTGCCTGGCGACCTAGCAGAACATATACGTCGGCCAGCCAGAACGAACACACCAGTAAGGTGCCCTCCCCTGGAGTCAGGCCATCGCTACAGCTGTCGCTGTCATAGCGCAGCAGAAGACCGTTTTTCATCAGGCGCTGTTCGACCTGTTCAAGCGTGCGCAAAAAGCGTGGGTCATCAGCCGGCAGGAAGCCGGTCAGGGCAATCTGCAACAAACTGGCGTCCATCTCGGTCGAGCCATAGGCCTGGACGAAAAAACGGCCGCTGGGGTCCAGACCCCGCGCGCATACTTCACGACGAATCTCGTCAGCCACCTGGCGGTAGTGCTGCCCACGCTCGCGGCCTTCCTCGGTGGTGTCGGCCAGCCCTGCGGCACGGTCGAAGGCAACCCAGGCCATGACCTTGGAGTGCACGAACTGCTGCCGGCCGCCGCGCACTTCCCAGATGCCCTCGTCCGGCTGGCGCCAGATGCGCTCGACGTAAGGCAGGATCAGTCGTGAGATGGCGGCGCTACGTGGATGGCGGGGCAAGCCCCCCTTTATTGCCTGGGTCATGGCATCGGCGAGTTCGCCGTAGATGTCCAGTTGCATCTGCCCTGACGCTGCGTTGCCCACCCGCACCGGTTGCGAGTGCTCGTAGCCGGCCAGCCACGGCAAGGTGTATTCCTGCAGGTCGCGCTCACCGGCCAGGCCGTACATGATCTGCATCTGCTCGGGGTTGCCGGCCACCGAGCGCAACAGCCATTCCCGCCAGGCCTGGGCTTCGTCGAAGTAGCCGAGGTTCATGAAGGCCAGCAGGGTCATGGTCGCGTCGCGCAGCCAACAGAAGCGGTAGTCCCAGTTGCGCTCGTGGCCGATGCGCTCGGGCAGCGAGGTGGTGACGGCGGCAACGATGCCGCCGGTGGGCGCGTAGGTCATGGCCTTGAGGGTCAGCAGCGAACGGCGCACCAGGGCGGAATATGGGCTCACCTGTGGGCAGCGGGCGGCGAAGGCCTGCCATTGGTCGATGGTCTGCGCCAGCGCTTGGTCGATATCACAGCCGGGCTGCACCGGCAGGTGCGAGGGCTGGTGGCGCAGGCTGAACACCTGGCGTTCGCCCGCGCCAACGCGAAAGCGGGCGACCGTGTGCTGGTCACGGGCATGCGGGGGGACGGTGCTGCACAGGATCAGCCGGTCGGGGCCGGCGACGGCGCTGAGGGTCAGCGGGTCCAGCCGTTCTACCCAGGGCACGCTGCGGCCATAGTCGAGGCGCATCACCAGGTCCATCTCGAAGTTGGTTTCGCCTGCGAGGCCCTCGACGATGCGCACCAGCGCGTTAACCTCGCCCAGCGGCATGAAGTCGAGCACACGGGCGCGGCCGGTGGCGGTGACCCAGGTGGTTTCCAGCACCAGGGTATCGTCCAGGTATTGGCGGCTACTGTATTCGACCGGGTCGCAGGGGGCCAGGCGCCAGCGGCCGTTTTCTTCGTTGCCCAGCAGGGCGGCGAATACCGCGGGGGCGTCGAAGCGTGGCAGGCACAGCCAGTCGAGCGAGCCATCGCGGCTGACCAGGGCGGCGCTGCGGCAGTTGCCCAGCAGGGCATAGTCTTCGATGTGGGCAGGCATTGGGGCTCCTTTGTGTGTTTGCCTGTGACGGCCTCTTCGCGGGCACGCCCGCTCCCACAGGTGCACCACAGCCCGTGAAGGCGGTGCAATACCTGTGGGAGCGGGCGTGCCCGCGAAAGGGCCGGCACAGGCTCTACAAAAAACTCACCCCAAGCGATGCCACTCGCGCTTGTCCCGCGCCAGCAATTCATTGCCGGCCTCGGGCCCGTCTTCACCGGCCGGGTACTCATGCACCTCGCCGCCCTGGGCCCAGGCATCGAGGAACGGCTGCACCGCGCGCCAGCCGTTCTCGATGTTGTCAGCCCGCTGGAACAAGGTCTGGTCACCGGTCAGGCAATCGTAGATCAGCGTTTCGTAGCCGGTCGCCGGGGTCATCTTGAAGAAGTCCTTGTAGGCAAAGCCCAGCTCGACATTCTCCATCACCAGCTCCGGCCCGGGGCGCTTGGCCTGCAGGTCGAACCACATGCCTTCGTTGGGCTGGATCTGGATCTTCAGGTAATTGGGCTTGGGCCGCTCCAGCTCCGACTCGCGGAACTGCGCATAGGGCGCAGGCTTGAAGCAGATGGCGATTTCGGTATCACGCACGCTCATGCGCTTGCCAGTACGCAGGTAGAACGGCACGCCGGCCCAGCGCCAGTTGTCGATCATCACCTTGAGCGCCACATAGGTCTCGGTCTGGCTATCCGCCGCGACGTTGGGCTCGTGGCGGTAGCCAGGCAACTGCTTGCGCCCCTGTTTGCCGGCACCGTACTGGCCACGCACGGAATTTTTCAGGGCCATCTTTGCCGACCATGGGCGGATGGCGCCGACCACCTTGGCCTTTTCGCTGCGCACGGCATCGGCGGCGAACGCGGCCGGGGGTTCCATGGCCACCATCGCCAGCAACTGGAACAGGTGGTTGGGCACCATGTCGCGCAGCGCCCCGGTGCTGTCATAGAACGCACCACGGGTCTCGACGCCGACGGTTTCCGCGGCGGTGATCTGCACATGGTCGATGTAGTGGTTGTTCCAGAACGATTCGAACAAGCCGTTGGAGAACCGGCTGACCAGGATGTTCTGCACCGTCTCTTTGCCCAGGTAATGGTCGATGCGGTAGATCTGCCGCTCGCCCATCACCTTCAGCAGGCAGGCGTTGAGCGCCTCGGCGCTGGCCAGGTCGGTGCCAAAGGGCTTTTCCACCACGACCCGGCGAAAGCCGCCGGCCGATTCGTCGAGCAGCCCGGCCTGCCCCAGGCGCTGCGCCACCTCGGGGAAGAACCGCGGCGAGGTCGCCAGGTAGAAGATGGCGTTGCCATGGCGGGTCGTGTCGATGCGCTTGGCGAGGGCCTGGTAGGTGGCCGGGTCGAGGAAATCGCCGGTCTGGTAATCCAGGCGCTTGGCCAGGCGTGCCCAGAGCTTCTCATCCAGGCACTTGGCCGTGCCCTCGCCGCCTTTGTCACGCTCGACCATGAACGCGTGCAGGCGTTCGGCGAATTCCTCGGCAGTGGCCGGGTTATGGTCGACGCCAACAATGCGCAGGTTGCGGTCCAGCAGACCGTCACGGCTGAGGTTGTAAAGCGCCGGCATCAGCAGGCGCTTTACCAGGTCGCCATTGGCGCCGAACAGGAACAGGGTGCATGGCGGAGCAGCCGGAATGCTCTGTTTGGTCATTCGGCTTTTTTCTCGACGTGGCCACCGAAGCCCAGGCGCATGGCCGAGAGAATCTTGTCACCATAGGTGCCTTGCTGCTGGCGCGAGCGGAAGCGGGCGAACAGCGCGCTGGACAGCACCGGCACCGGCACCGCCTGCTCGACGGCGGCGTCGATGGTCCAGCGGCCCTCACCACTGTCGGACACCGAGCCACTGAATTGCGACAGCTGCGGGTCGGCCACCAGCGCATCGGCCGTGAGGTCGAGCAGCCACGAGGTAACCACGCTGCCACGCCGCCACACTTCGGCGATTTCGGCCACGTTCAGGTCGAAACGCTGGTCTTCCGGCAGTTCGTTGCCGCCCTTGCTGCGCAGCAGGTCGAAGCCTTCGGCGTATGCCTGCATCAGGCCGTATTCGATGCCGTTGTGCACCATTTTCACGTAGTGCCCGGCACCGGGTGGGCCGGCATGGATGTAGCCGTGCTCGGCACGCTGGTGCTCGCCGCTGCGGCCATGGGTACGCGGGATGTCACCCACGCCCGGGGCCAGCGCCTTGAACAGCGGCTCCAGGCGCTCGAACACTTCCTTTTCGCCACCGATCATCATGCAGTAGCCACGGTCCAGGCCCCACACACCGCCCGAGGTGCCGACATCCAGGTAATGCAGCCCGCGCTTGGCCAGTTCGGCGGCGCGGCGCATGTCGTCCTTGTAGAAGGTGTTGCCGCCGTCGATGATCGCATCGCCCGGCTCCAGCAGTTCGGCCAGTTGGGCGATGGTCTGCTCGGTGGGCTCGCCGGCGGGCAACATGACCCACACCGCGCGCGGCGCTTTCAGCTTCTGTACCAGCGCACCGAGGTCGTGCGCACCCTGGGCGCCCTCGCCCTCCAGACCGGTGATGGCCTCACGGTTGCGGTCATGCACCACAGTACGGTGGCCTGCGCGCATCAGGCGCCTTGCGATATTGCCGCCCATGCGGCCCAGCCCGATGATTCCCAGTTGCATGAGCCGATGCTCCCCTTTCGAAATAAATGACAACACAATCCAGCTTTTCAGATTAGTCCAGCGTACCGCTCGAGGGTTCAGCGACGAACGGCGGGACCACGATAAACAAAAAAGTTCCCAAGACCTGCGAAAGAATTCAGAATGCGCCCGCGTGAAGCGTCTACGCTTTAACTTGTCACCAGCCAAAACCGCGAGGTGTGTCCATGGGTACTTTGATGCCTGCAACCCCAACCCAGACCCTCTATGTCTCCGTGCGCCGTGATGAGCTGCGTAAACTGAAGGACGAACGTGACCAGCTGCGCCAGCAGGTCGCCCAACTGAACCTGCTGCTGGCGCAACAACGCGCTGAAGACAAAGCTGTCAGCCTCTGATTGTACCTTCTTCTCGTGGGAGCTGAACGGCTCCCACCCTGCTTGTCTCTCTCTGATTCCTCTTTTCCAGGCCCGGCCTCTTCGCGGGCACGCCCGCTCCCACGAAGACTGCGAAAGAATCCAACATCTGCCTTGCGCCCCACTCTGGTGCATCAGCACCTGAAAGCCACAATTTGGCGCACCATCCCCATACCCCCGCCCGCACCTTTTCACATCCGGTCACAAACGCCAACGTTTGCGTCTATTCCGCGGCATGACAATAGTGACCAGCGGGTCACCTTTTCATCTATTTCTCTCCTACACTCGGGTTTCGGCCCGCCATTTGCTCAACGGAAGAGTGACGAAAAAAAGTCGAACTTTCCGGAACGCGGGCAGGTCAGGAACTAAGTAGGCCAAACGCAAAGGGACTTCCCTGCATCGGCCCACATACCCCACCAGCCCAATCGCCTTCGGCCGGAATGCCGATCGCGCCGTGCCTGCGTGCACGACCCTGGGGCATGGAACGCACTACGCAGAATCCAGAATCAGAGAGAACCAACACGAAACATCGCCACGGGTGCCAGCACCCGGCCAAGCATAGGGACGGAGAGAAGTATGATCAGTGCCGCTGTCGAGCCTCACGTAGATTCATTCAACCCGGACAACCGCGAACCGCTCACCCCGGACTTCGCCACGACAGGCAAGGCACCCGGCGCCCAGCGCCAGCACAACCGCAACAAGCGCAAGATTTTGTTCGTGACCTCGGAAATCGCCGACCTGGTGAAAACCGGTGGCCTGGGAGACGTGTCCGCAGCCCTGCCCCGTGCCCTGGCGCACCTGCACGATGTGCGGGTGCTGATCCCCGGCTACCGGCAGGTGATGGAAAGCGACAACCCCATCCACATCGTCGGTGAACTGGGTGGCCACGCCGCACTGCCGCCGTGCAAGATCGGGCGCATGGACATGGCCGACGGCCTGGTCATCTATGTGCTGATCTGCCCCGAGCTGTACCAGCGTGACGGCACTCCCTATGGTGCCAACAACGGCCGCGACTGGCCCGACAACCACATCCGCTTCGCCCGCCTGGGCCTGGCCGCCGCCGAAATCGCCGCCGGCGAAGGCAGGATCCACTGGAAGCCCGAAGTGGTGCACGCCCACGACTGGCCCGCCGGCCTGGCACCGGCCTACATGCACTGGCGCGGGCTGAGCACGCCAACCCTGTTCACCATCCACAACCTGGCCTACCAAGGTGTGTACAGCCGCGGCTGCAGCCCGGAACTGGCAATCCCCGAACACGCCATGCAGCAGGAAGGCATGGAGTTCTACGGCAAGCTGTCGTTCCTCAAGGCGGGCCTGGCCTACGCCAGCCACATCACCACGGTCAGCGCCACCTATGCCCGGGAAATCACTACCCCGGAATTTGGCTGCGGCCTGGACGGTTTCCTCGCCAGCAAGGCCCAGCAAGGCCTGCTCGGCGGCATTCCCAACGGCATCGACGAAAGCTGGGACTCGGCCACCGACAAGCACCTGCAGCACAACTTCAGCATCAACGACTGGGAAGGCAAGGCGCGCAATGCCCAGGAAGTGCGCGCGCTGTTCGAACTGCAGCCCTCCGAAGGGCCCTTGTTCGCAGTAGTTTCGCGCCTGGTCTACCAGAAAGGCCTGGACCTGACCCTGGGTGTGGCCGACTACATCGTCGAGCAAGGCGGGCAGATCGCGATCATCGGCCGCGGCGAGCCGGAAGAAGAGCAGGCCATGCGCGAACTGGCGCTACGCCACCCGGGCCGTATCGGCGTGCGCATCGGCTTCAACGAAACCGATGCCCGGCGCATGTTCGCCGGCAGCGACTTCCTGCTGATGCCGTCTCGCTACGAGCCATGCGGCCTCAGCCAGATGTACGCACAGCGCTTCGGCTCGCTGCCGGTAGCGCGCAAGACCGGTGGCCTGGCCGACACCATCGAGTGCGGCGTTACCGGCTTCCTGTTCAACGAGTCCACCGTCGAGAGCTATCGCGAGGCACTCAGCCGCGCCTTCTATGTATATGGCAAGAAGGACCTGCTGAATGCCATGCGCTGCCTGTCGATGACCCAACCGTTCAACTGGTGCCAGGCCGTGGAGCCCTATGCACGTCTGTACGAGGACCTGGTCAAGCAGGCGCAGCACAGCCACTACTGAACGGGGAGTTGAAGATGCACAGGCATGGCGCACACCTGCTGGACGCCACGTCGGCGCGCTTCGCCCTCTGGGCCCCGGATGCGCGCAGCGTGAGCGTGGAACTGGAGCAGCAGCCGGCCATCGAGCTGTTGCCCGACGATGATGGCTGGTTCACCGGCGTGGCCCCGTGCCAGGCCGGTGACCGTTACCACTACCGTATCGACGGTGCACTGAAGGTGGCCGACCCGGCCTCGCGCTATCAGCCCGATGGCGTGCAGGGGCCGAGTCAGGTGGTGAATGTGGCCAGCTATGCCTGGCGACACCCCTGGCAAGGCCGGCCCTGGCACGAGGCGGTCATACAGGAGCTGCATGTCGGCCTGCTCGACGGCTACGCCGGGGTCGCCCGGCAACTGCCGCGGCTGGCCGAACTGGGCATCAGTGCCGTCGAACTGATGCCGCTGGGGCAGTTCCCCGGCGAGCGCAACTGGGGTTACGACGGCGTGTTGCCCTATGCGCCGCAAAACACCTATGGCAGCCCCGAGCAGCTGTGTGCGCTGGTCGACCAGGCACATGGCCACGGGCTGATGGTGCTGGTCGATGTGGTGTACAACCACTTCGGCCCTGACGGCAATTACCTGCACCAGTACGCCAGCCCGTTCTTCCGCGAAGACCGGCAGACCCCCTGGGGCGCAGCCATCGACTTCCGTCGCCCGCAGGTGCGCGAGTTCTTCATCCAGAACGCCCTGATGTGGCTGTGCGACTACCGCTTTGACGGCCTGCGCCTGGATGCCGTGCACGCCATCGACCAGCCCGACTTTCTGGTCGAGCTGGCGCAAAGGGTACGCGCTGCGGTGGAACCGGGCCGCCACGTATGGCTGGTACTGGAGAACGAACACAACCAGGCCTTCCTGCTGGAGCAAGGCTTCGATGCCCAGTGGAACGACGACGGCCACAATGCCCTGCATGTGCTGCTGACCGGCGAAACCGAAGGCTACTACGCCGACTACCAGCAGCGCCCCATCGACCAGCTGGCCCGCTGCCTTGCCGAAGGTTTCGTGTTCCAGGGCCAGGCCAACCGCCATGGCACGCCCCGCGGCGAGCCCAGCGCGCACCTGCCACCCAGCGCTTTCGTGCTGTTCCTGCAGAACCATGACCAGGTCGGCAACCGCGCCCTGGGCGAGCGCCTGACCCGTCTGTGCCCACCGCAGGCGCTGCGGGCGGCCACCGGGCTGTTGCTGCTGGCGCCGATGATTCCGCTGCTGTTCATGGGCGACGACGATGGCAGCTGCCGGCCGTTCCTGTTCTTCACCGACTTCCATGACCAGCTGGCCGACGCCGTGCGCGAAGGCCGGCGCGGCGAGTTCGCCCATTTCGCCGCCTTCGCCGACCCCGAGCAGCGCCAACGCATCCCCGACCCCAACGCCGAACAGACCTTCGAGGCCTCCCGCCCGCAAGCCGGGGAAGTGATCGCCGGCTGGCACGGCCTGTACCAGCACCTGCTCGAACTGCGCCGCCGCCATGTGATCCCGCACCTGCCCGGCAGCCGCGCGCTGGGTGCCGAAGTACACGGCGACAAGGCCCTGACCGCACGCTGGTGCCTGGGCAATGGCACCACCCTGCGCATCGACCTGAACCTGGCCGCCACCCCGCAGGTGGTCGAGTTGCCCGCGCCGGCCAACCGCCTGTTCGACAGCAGCGACACCCGGCACCCCGATACCCATCTGGCCGCATACAGCTGCGTGGTCAGCCTGCTTCCCCCTGCCCAGGAGCGCCCATGAGCGAAACCGCCCTGCACCGTCTGGCGAGCCGCGTCGGGCTGAGCCGCGACTGGATCGACGCCAATGCCCGGCCCCAGCGTGTCAGCGACGAGGTACTGCGCAACATACTTGAAGGTCTTGGCCACCCTGCCAACGATGACGCCGCCATCGCCGCCAGCCTGCGCGCCGTGGACGCTGCCGAAGACAGTGAGCACCTGCCGCCGCTGCTGACCGCCGACCTAGGCCAGCCATTGGCACTGGCGCGCTACTTCAGCGCCGCCAGCGTTGCGCACTGCACACTGGAGGACCACAGCGCCCTCACCCTCAGCCTTGACGACCAGGCCCGCCTGCCCGGTGCGCTGCCCATCGGCTACCACCAGGTGGAAATCGACAGCCGCCGCTTCACCGTGGCCGTGGCCCCGCTGCGCTGCCACAGCCTTGAAGACCGGGTGCAACAGCCGCCACCGCGCTGCTGGGGCCTGGCGGTGCAGCTGTACAGCTTGCGCCGCCCCGGCGATGGCGGCTATGGCGACTGCCTGGCCCTGGAACAACTGGCCCGCGCGGCTGCCGAACGCGGCGCCGATGCCTTGGCCATCAGCCCGATCCACGCCCTGTTGGCCATCGACCAGACGCACTACAGCCCCTACTCGCCCTCCAGCCGCCTGCTGCTCAATACCCTGTACGCCAGCCCAGCCGCGCTGCTGGGCGAGCGGGAGGTGCGCGTGGCCATCGAAGCCTGCGGCCTGGAGCAACAGCTCGAAGACCTTGAGCAAGGCCCGCTGGTAGACTGGCCGCGTGCCGCCAGCGCCCGACAGCGCCTGCTCGAAGCCCTGTACCAGGGCTTCAGCCAGGGCGACCACCCGCTACGCAAGGACTTCGACAGCTTCCGCAAAGCCGGTGGCCAGGCGCTGGAACACCATTGCCGCTTCGAAGTGCTGCAGGCGCAAGCCGTGGAGCATGGCCTGGGCGCCGACTGGCGCCACTGGCCCAAGGCCTGGCACGACCCATACCACCCGGAAGTGGAGGCCTTCGCCAACGCCTACCCGGCCAAGGTCGAGTTCCATGCCTTCTGCCAATGGCTGACCGAACGGGGCCTGCAACGCGCCCAGGAAGCAGCGCGCGGCAACGGCATGGCGGTCGGCCTGATCGCTGACCTGGCGGTGGGCGCCGACGGTGCCGGCAGCCAGGCCTGGAGCCGCCAGGACGAGCTGCTGGCAGGCCTGAAGGTGGGTGCACCGCCTGACATCCTCAACCGTGCCGGCCAGGACTGGGGCATCTGCGCCTTCTCGCCTGAAGGGCTCAAGCGCAACGGCTACCGCGCTTTCATCGAAATGCTCCGGGCCAACCTCGCCCACGCCGGCGGCCTGCGCATCGACCATGTCATGGGCCTGCGCCGGCTGTGGCTGATCCCGCAGGGGGCCAAGCCCAGCGAAGGCGCCTACCTCAACTACCCGCTGGAAGATCTGTTACGCCTGCTGGCCCTGGAGTCGGTGCGCCACCAGGCAATCATCCTCGGCGAAGACCTGGGCACCGTGCCGGACGGCCTGCGCGAGCAACTGGCGGCCAAGGCCGTGCTGGGCATGCGCGTGCTGCCCTTCGAGCAGACCCAGCCCGGCCATTTCAAGCCGATTCTCGACTGGCCGGATAACGCCCTGGCCACCACCGGCACCCATGACCTGGCGCCGCTGGCCGGCTGGCTGGAAAACCGCGACATCGACTGGAGCCACCGCCTGCAACTGATCGATGCTGCCACCGAACTGCACTGGCGCCACGAGCGGCAGAAGGAGCACGATGGTTTGCGCCGCACCCTGGAGGCCAACTACGGCACGCTGCCGAACAACGACGCGCTGATCGACGCTGCCATCCGTTACGTTGGCCACACCCGCGCACCGCTGGTGCTGGTGCCGCTGGAAGACCTGCTGGGTTGCGACGAGCAACCCAACCTGCCGGGCACCACCGCCGGCCACCCCAACTGGCGCCGACGCTTTGCCCGGCCGGTACGTGAACTGCTCGACGACGAAGACGCTGCGCGGCGCCTGGAACTGCTGGCCCAGGCCCGCGAACAGGCTTGGGAGCGTGACCGATGAAAGCGCTGACCGCGACCCTGCGCCTGCAGTTTCACAGTGACTTCACCCTCGATCACGCCGTGCCGTTGGTGCCGTACTTCGCCCAGTTGGGCATCAGCCACCTGTATGCCTCGCCCATCCTCAAGGCCCGCGCCGGCTCGCGCCATGGCTACGACGTGGTCGACCCGACCTGCGTCAACCCCGAGCTGGGCGGCGAAGCGGCGCTGCAACGGCTGGTCGCCGCCCTGCGTCAGCACGGCATGGGGCTGATCCTCGACACGGTGTCCAACCACATGGCCGTGGGCGGTGCCGACAACCCCTGGTGGCAGAGCCTGCTGGCCTGGGGTCGGCGCAGCCCGTATGCAGAGTTCTTCGACATCCAGTGGCACTCCAGCGACCCACTGCTGGCCGGCCAGTTGCTGTTGCCGTTCCTCGCCAGCGACTATGGCGTGGCGCTGAAAAATGGCGAGATACCGCTCGAGTTCGACAAGCACCATGGGCTGCTGCAGGTCGCCCATTACCAACATCGCTTCCCGATCTGCCCGGTCGACTATGGCTGGATTCTCGCCCTCAGCCCGGAGCCGGCGCTCAAGGCCCTGGCCGAACGCTTCACCGCGTTGAACGCATCGGCCACGCCGCTGGCCGACGCCCTGCCCCTGCAAGCTGAACTGGCGCGCCTGGCGGGCGAAGGCGCTGACCTCGAATCGGCTCTGGTGGCGTTCGACAGCCGCAGCGAGAATGGCTTCAAGCGCCTGCACCTGCTGCTGGAACGCCAGACCTACCGCCTGGCCAGCTGGCGTACAGCCGCCGACGACATCAACTGGCGGCGCTTCTTCGACATCAACGAGCTGGGCGGCCTGCGGGTGGAACGCGCGGTGGTGTTCGAGGCCACCCACGCCAAGCTGTTCGAACTGATCGAGCGCGGCCTGGTGGACGGCCTGCGCATCGACCATATCGACGGCCTGGCCGACCCGCGCGGTTACTGCCGCAAGCTGCGCCGGCGGGTAGATGGCCTGCTGGCACGGCGGCCGTTGAACGCCGCCCTGGGGCATTTCCCGATCTACGTGGAGAAGATCCTCGGCGCCAACGAGCACCTGCACCGCGACTGGCTTACCGACGGCACTACCGGCTATGAATTCATGAACCAGGTTTCGCTGCTGCAGCACGACCCGGCGGGCGAAGCAGCGCTGACCGAGCTGTGGGCCAATGTGAGCGAACGCCCCGACTTCCCCGAAGAAGTGCGTCAGGCCCGCCACCTGGTACTCAATGCCAGCCTGGCCGGCGACTGCGAGTCGGTGGCCCAGGCACTGTTGCAGGTGGCGCGCAACGACCTGATGACCCGCGACCTGACCCTGGGCGCGATCCGCCGTGCCTTGCAGGCGCTGGTGGCGCATTACCCGGTGTACCGCACCTACTTCAATGCCTGCGGGCGCCCGGCAGAAGACGAAGGGTTTTTCCAGCAGGCCCTGGCCAACGCCCGCCTCGACCTCGGCGAAGCCGACTGGCCACTGCTCGAGCACCTGCAGCAATGGCTGGGCGGGCAAGCCTGGCGCCGCCTGCCAGCAGGCCGGGCGCGCAAGCAGCTGCGCCACGCCTGCGTGCGCTTCCAGCAACTGACCGCGCCCAGCGCCGCCAAGGCCGTGGAAGACACCGCCTTCTACCGCAGCGCGCGGCTGCTGTCGCGCAACGATGTGGGCTTCGACGCCGAGCGTTTCAGCGCCCCGCTCGAGCACTTCCACAACGAGGCCCAGCGGCGCCTGCGCGACTTCCCCGACAACCTGCTGGCAAGCGCCACCCATGACCACAAGCGCGGCGAAGACACCCGTGCGCGCCTGGCCGTGCTCAGCGAGCGCGGCCCGTGGCTGGCCAGCCGCATGGAACACTGGCGCGAACTGGCCACGCCATTGCGCACGCAACTGGATGACGGCCCGGCGCCCAGCCCCGGCGACGAGCTGATGCTGTTGCAGACGTTGCTGGGCAGCTGGCCGCTGGACCTCGACCTGCACGATGACAACACCCTTGGCCAGTACGCCGAACGCATTCGCCAGTGGCAGCAGAAAGCCCTGCGCGAGGCCAAGCTGCGCAGCAGCTGGAGCGCGCCGAACGAAGCCTACGAAAGCGCCTGTGCCCGCTACATCGATGGCCTGCTGCTGGACGGCGAGAACCAGCAGCTGCGCAAGTCGCTGGCCGACGCCGCGCACCTGCTGGCCTGCCCCGGTGCCCTCAACGGCCTGGTCCAGGCCCTGCTGCGCATGACCACGCCGGGCGTACCGGACCTGTACCAGGGCAACGAATACTGGGATTTCAGCCTGGTCGACCCGGATAACCGGCGCGCCGTGGACTACGCGTGCCGGCGTCGCACCCTGGACGATGCAACGCCGGTTGCCGAGCTGCTGGAACACTGGCGCGATGGCCGCCTCAAGCAGGCGCTGATCGCCCGGGTGCTGGACTGCCGCCAGGCCCATGCCGAGCTGTTCCGACGTGGCGCCTACCTGCCCCTGACCGTGCAGGGTCGGCATTCCGACAAGGTGATCGCGTTCGCTCGCCTTGGCGAGGGCGAACGGGCCGTCATCATCGCGCCACGCCTGGCCAGTACCTTGCTTGCAGGTGCACCGATACCCCTGATCCCGGCACAGAACTGGGACGACACCCGGGTAAACCTGCCGTTTGCCTTGTCGCCTGCCAACTCGACGGGACTTTTCCCCAGTGCTGCGGTCAGCTCTTGCAGGGAGCTGATGTTGAGCGCCGTGCTGGCGGAGTTTCCGGTCAACCTGCTGATACAACAATCTTGAACATCAGGAGCGTCATGATGAGTGTTGATGAAAAACGTATCCGCGAATTTGCCTACCAGATCTGGGAGTCCGAGGGTAAGCCCGTCGGCCAGGAAGACCGCCATTGGGACATGGCTCGCAAGCTGGCCGAAGCCGAGGCACTGGCACCCAAGGTGGCGCCGCGCAAACGGGCCCCGGCCAAGCCCAAGGTAGCGGCTGAACCGGTCGAGAAGGCCGTGGCAGTGAAGAAAACCCGGGCGGTAAAAAAGCCGGCTGCCGGTTGAGCCTGTACTGGCCTCTTAGCGGGTGACCCCGCTCCTACAGGGATAGCGCCAGGCCTGAGGATGACGGTGTACCTGTGGGAGCGGGTTCACCCGCGAAGAGGCCGGTACAGGCCTACGCAGCTCCCTCCCCCACCACGGCCACAGAGGACCGCCATGAGCCCCCGCACCCCGAAGAAAACCCGCTCGGTAGCCCCGTCGCGTATCCGCGAAGGCCTGCCCTTCCCCCTCGGCGCCACCTGGGATGGCCTTGGGGTCAACTTTGCCCTGTTCTCGGCCAATGCCACCAAGGTCGAGCTGTGCCTGTTCGACTCCACCGGCGAGCACGAAATCGAACGCATCGAGCTCCCCGAATACACCGACGAGATCTACCACGGCTACCTGCCTGACGCTCACCCAGGGCTGGTCTACGGCTACCGCGTGCACGGCCCCTACGAGCCGGAGAACGGCCACCGCTTCAACCCCAATAAACTGCTGATCGACCCGTATGCCAAGCAACTGGTCGGCAGCCTGCAATGGTCCGAAGCACTGTTCGGCTACACCATCGGCCACCCCGACGGTGACCTGTCGTTCGACGAGCGCGACAGCGCGCCCTTCGTGCCCAAGTGCAAGGTGATCGACCCTGCATTCACCTGGGGCCGCGACCAGCGCGTGCAGATCCCCTGGGAGCGCACGATCATTTATGAGGCCCACACCCGGGGCATCAGCATGCGCCACCCGGCAGTGCCGGAAAAACTGCGCGGCACCTTCGCCGGCCTGGCCAATGACGAGTTGCTCAAGCACATCAAGGAGCTGGGCGTTTCCAGCATCGAGTTGCTGCCGATTCACGCTTTCGTCAACGACCAACACCTGCTGGACAAGGGCCTGAACAACTACTGGGGCTACAACAGCATCGCCTTCTTCGCGCCCCACCCGCGTTACCTGGCCAGCGGCAAGATCGCCGAGTTCAAGGAAATGGTCGCACACCTGCACGACGCCGGGCTGGAGGTGATCCTGGATGTGGTCTACAACCACACCGCCGAAGGCAACGAGCGCGGCCCCACGCTGTCGATGCGCGGTATCGACAACGCCTCCTACTACCGCCTGATGCCGGACGACAAGCGCTATTACATCAACGATTCCGGCACCGGCAACACCCTGGACCTGAGCCACCCCTGCGTGCTGCAGCTGGTCACCGACTCGCTGCGCTACTGGGCCGGCGAAATGCACGTGGACGGCTTCCGCTTCGACCTGGCGACCATCCTTGGCCGCTACCACGACGGCTACAGCGAACGCCACGGCTTCCTCGTCGCCTGCCGCCAGGACCCGATGCTGAGCCAGGTGAAGCTGATTGCCGAGCCCTGGGACTGCGGCCCGGGCGGCTACCAGGTGGGCAACTTTGCCCCGGGCTGGGCAGAGTGGAACGACCGCTTCCGCGACACCGTGCGCGCCTTCTGGAAAGGCGACGAAGGCCAACTGGCCGACTTTGCCTCGCGCATGACAGCCTCGGGGGACATGTTCAACAACCGTGGCCGGCGTCCCTATGCCTCGGTCAACTTCGTCACCGCCCACGATGGTTTCACCTTGCGCGACCTGGTGTCGTACAACCACAAGCACAACGAGGACAACGACGAGAACAACCAGGACGGCACCGATAACAACCTGTCATGGAACTGCGGTGTCGAGGGGCCAACCGACGACCCGGCCGTGAATGCCCTGCGCATGCGCCAGATGCGCAACTACTTCGCTACCCTGCTGCTGGCCCAGGGCACGCCGATGATCGTCGCCGGCGATGAGTTCAGCCGTACCCAGCACGGCAACAACAATGCCTATTGCCAGGACAGCGAAATCGGCTGGGTGAACTGGGACCTGGACCAGGAGGGCGAAGAGCTGCTGGCCTTCGTCAAGCGCCTGACCCGCCTGCGCCTGGCCTACCCGGTACTGCGCCGCTCGCGCTTCCTGGTGGGCGACTACAATGAAGCGATCGGCGTCAAGGATGTGACTTGGCTGGCACCGGATGGCAACGAGATGAGCGTGGAGCAATGGGAAGACCCGCACGGGCGTTGCCTGGGCATGCTGATCGATGGCCGTGCCCAGGTCAGCGGCATTGCCAGGCCAGGCGCCGAGGCCACCGTGCTGCTGATCGTCAATGCCCACCATGACATCGTGCCGTTCAAGCTGCCGACCGTGCCCGAGGGGGATTACTGGAGCTGCCTGGTCGACACCGACCGGCCAGAGCTGCGCAAGGGGCAGCATCTGCACTTCGACAGCACCTTCGAGGTGAAGGGGCGGTCGTTGCTGCTGATGGTGTTGCAGCGTGATGAGGAGTGAACCTGAAACGCTGGTATGTGTCCCTTGTGTAGGAGCGGCCTTGTGTCGCGATCGGGCCGCACAGCGGCCCCAGCTATTCTTGCCTTGGTGCTGACAAACGGGGCCGCAGCGCGGCCCGATCGCGACACAAGGCCGCTCCTTGTATCTCGACTTTCGCCTCCCAAGAGGCGAAAGTTCTCGACTGATCATCGAGGGAAGGTCTTGAAGCGGAGCCGCTCCAAGGGCATCGAGCCCGCACTGTAGATAACGCTCTGGCCTTTCAACCCCACTCGACGAGTTCGAACGGTATCTAGTGCCCGCCCCCGGCGTGAGCACGCATTAACAAGGTTGAACTGAGTGTAGGGTGATCGACTTTCGTAGTTTGAAGGAGAAGATCATGTCCGCCTTTGTTGGCGTTGATGTCGCCAAAAAATCTTTCGACATTGCCACCCCACTTCCCAACGGCAAGACGCGCACCAAAGCCAAGCTGTCCAATGATCCTGGAGGGTTCAAGCAGTTCAGCGATTGGCTTGAGCGCCATGCCGAACCAAGCGCCTGGATCGTTATGGAGGCCACAGGCACCTATCACGAAGCGTTAGCCGAGCACTGTCACAACCAAGGTTATCGGGTGTGTATTCTGAACCCGGCGGTGATCGCGAAATTCGCTGACGTGGAGCTTCGGCGCGTCAAAACCGATAAAGCTGACGCCAAAGTCATTGCTGCTTATGGCCAGCAGAAGGCGGCCTCGCTTCGCCAGTGGGAGCCGGAGCCACCTGCACAGCGCCGTTTGCGTGCTCTGGTGCGGCGACTGGACGACCTCAAGGAAATGCGCCAGATGGAGCAGAATCGTTTGGATGTCGCACAAGATGCGGTGCAGCAGTCGATTCAAGACGTCATCGGGCACATCACCGAAGAACTGGAAAAGACCAGGAAGGCCATCGAACAGACGATCGATGATGATCCAGACCTGCGCAAGCGACGTGATCTGATTACTTCGATAGATGGTTTGGGTGACACCACTGCTACGTTGCTGCTCGCCGAACTGGGCGATCCACTGAAATACCAAAGCTCTTCTGCGATCGTCGCGTTCTCAGGCCTGAACCCGGTAGTGCAGCAATCGGGAGAGTTCATAGGTCAGAGCACTATCTCGCGTACAGGCGCCTCAAGGCTGCGGGCGGGCTTGTGGATGTCAGGCACTGTCTCGATCAGGTACAACCCTGTCGTGAAGGCACTGGCAGAGCGGTTGAACAGCCGACACAAAGCCTATAAACAGATCGTTTGCGCGGCGATGCGCAAGCTGCTGCACCTGGTTTATGGGGTGGTGAAGTCGGGGATACCGTTTGACCCCAAAATCCCTCTTGCAGGGTGAGGGTCAAGACGGTATCTACAAGGATCCGCGCAAACCCGTTGACCGAGGAGTAACCGTGAACCCCGAAGCCGGCAGTAAAGGTTTCGCCAGTGTCAACCAGGCCCCAGCCGTGAAGCGGTTGCGGGTGCTGACGGTGAATACCCACAAGGGCTTCACCGCCTTCAACCGGCGCTTCATCCTGCCGGAACTGCGCGAGGCGGTGCGCAGCACCCAGGCCGACATCGTCTTTCTCCAGGAGGTGCTCGGCAGCCACGACCGCCACGCCGCGCGCTACCCCGGCTGGCCGCAGACCTCGCAGTACGAGTTCCTCGCCGACAGCATGTGGAGCGACTTCGCCTACGGGCGCAACGCGGTCTATCCTGACGGCCACCACGGCAACGCGCTGCTGTCCAAATACCCGATCATCGAACATCGCAACCTCGACGTGTCGATCACCGGCCCCGAACGACGTGGCCTGCTGCACTGCGTCCTCGACGTGCCTGGCCAGCATCAGGTGCATGCCATCTGCGTGCATCTGTCGTTACTGGAAAGCCACCGCCAGAAGCAGCTGCAACTGCTGCGCAAGCTGCTCGAATCCTTGCCCGCCGACGCCCCGGTGATCATCGCTGGCGACTTCAACGACTGGAAATCCCACGGCAACCGCACCTTGGGCCTGCAGCGTGACCTGCACGAGGCCTTCGAACGCCACCATGGCCACCTGGCCCGCACCTATCCTGCGCGGCTGCCGCTGTTGCGCCTGGACCGTGTCTACCTGCGCAACGCCGAAAGCCATGGGCCGCGAATTCTGGGGCACAAACCTTGGTCGCACCTGTCGGACCACCTGCCGTTGTCGGTCGAAGTCAGGCTTAGCAATCATTCTTCATAGCCGCAGCACGGCAAATAGCGAACCTGGCTATACCTAGCCGAATTATCTTGTGATTCAACAAGTTGAACAAAGCCACGGAACCTGAACACTTCCTTCACGCTTTCTTGACGCAAGCGGCGCCTTCTCCTTAGCTGAACATATCAAGCAGTAATGATCTCGCGCAGGGCCTCTAGCTCGCGCCTTCGTGCGCGCTGCAGAAAGCCAGGCGTGCTGGTTTGGGTCGCCCACTGTTTTTGCCGTACAGCTCGTGACAACAGGCCAGGTCCTAGGGCTGTAACACAAAAACAGAGGAGATCCGCCATGAAAAGCACCTCGAGCCCCTTGCGCTTCGAAAGCATTTTCTACGCGGTTTCCACGTCGCTGCTTCTGGCAACCCCGGTGGAAACTATCGCGTATGAACTGCAGGACGACCCGACCTCGCCCGGCTTCCTGCAACAACCGGCAGTACCACAGCTTACGCTCGACCCGGTCAGCGCCAGTGGCTTGAGTATCGGTACCTTGAACGCGTTCTCGCAAAAGATGAGCGAACGCCATGGGCAGCCTGCACCAGACCTGGTCGCCAGCCAGTGGGCGCAGTTCTTCCCCACCACCGCGCGCAGTGGCGTGCAGCCTCCGGACCAGCTGGAGGCCCCCAGCCAGCAACTGATGATCGGCCCGGACCTGTTCGTGCGTGAAACTGCAGCGGGCAATGTGCACCGCGCGGGGATCTTCGTGGGGCAAAACAACCTGCAGACCAACTTCAACGGCATGCGTCAGCTGTTGGGCGACAAGCAACGCAACGCCGTGAACCTCAGCGGTGAAAGCCTGGGGGTGTACTGGAGCATGACCCATGAACAGGGCTGGCACCTGGATGCCGTGGCCATGGGTTCGCGCATCGACGTCAATGGCCGTGGCGAGAACGGCCAGCGACTGGACGACAGCGGCCACGCGATGACCTTCTCGCTGGAAGGCGGCATCCCCATCGGCCTGGGTGGCGGCTGGGTGATCGAGCCGCAGGCGCAGTTGATCAACCAGCAGTTCTTCCCCGGCAGCCGGGCGCAGGAAGAGACCTTGCAGGCCTTCGACAGCCAGCCGAGCTGGAGCGGTCGGGTCGGTGCCAGGCTGTCCGGGCGTTATGAAGTACGCGGCATGCCGATCGAACCCTATGTGCGGACCAACGTGTGGTATGACTTCAGCAATGCCGATGAGGTGAAGCTGGACCAGGTCGACAAGATCTCCAGCTCGCGCTACTCGACCACGGTGGAACTGGGGTTGGGGCTGGTGGCGCGGGTGACACCCACGGTGGCGCTGTTTGTCAGTGCCGATTACAGCAGTGACGTCGACGACAATGATCTGAACGGGTTGATTGGCAGCCTTGGGGTGCGGATGCGGTGGTAGGCAGGGTCGGCCCTTTCGCGGGCACGCCCGCTCCCACAGGGATAGCACAGGGCCAGAGGCGGGCGCCGTACCTGTGGGAGCGGGCATGCCCGCGAAGAGGCCAGTACAGGCAGAAGATCAGACCGGCTTCATCACCAGCACACCCAGCGGCGGCAGGTTCAGGACCAGCGACTGCGGCTGCCCATGGCTGGCAATCTCGTCACTTTGCACGCCCCCCAGGTTACCGACATTGGACCCGGCATACAGTTCTGCATCACTGTTCAACAGCTCCTGCCAGCGTTCGCCGAACGGCACGCCAATGCGATACCCCTCGCGCGGCACCGGCGTGAAGTTGGCCACCACCAGCACTGGCTCGCCACTGCTGCTCCAGCGCAGCCAGGCATACACGCTGTTCTGCGCATCGTCACCAATCAGCCACTGGAACCCCTGCGGCTGGCAATCCTGCTCGTGCAACGCCGGCACCTCGCGGTACAGGCGGTTGAGGTCACCTACCAGGCGCTGTACACCCTGGTGCTCAGGGTACTGCAGCAGGTACCAGTCCAGCTCGCCATCGTGGTCCCACTCACGCCACTGGCCGAACTCGCAGCCCATGAACAGCAGCTTCTTGCCCGGATGCGCCCACATGAAGGTGAGGTAGGCACGCAGGTTGGCGAACTTCTGCCAGCGGTCGCCGGGCATCTTGTCGATCAGCGAATGCTTGCCGTGCACCACTTCGTCGTGGGAGATGGGCAGGATGAAGTGCTCGGAATAGGCATAGATCAGCCCGAAGCTCATCTCGTTGTGATGATAAGTGCGGTGCACCGGGTCGTTCTGAATGTAATGCAAGGTGTCGTGCATCCAGCCCATGTTCCACTTGTAGGCAAAGCCCAGGCCGCCCTGCTGGGTCGGCTGGCTGACGCCGGGCCAGGCGGTGGACTCCTCGGCGATGATCAGCGCGCCCGGGGCCTCATGGGCCGCCACGCCATTGAGGTGGCGGATGAAGTCGATGGCTTCCAGGTTCTCGCGCCCGCCGTGGCGGTTGGGCACCCATTCGCCGGCCTTGCGCGAATAGTCGCGGTACAGCATCGAGGCCACTGCATCGACACGCAGGCCATCGATGTGGAAGTGCTTCAGCCAGTGCAGCGCCGAAGCCATCATGAAGCCGCGCACTTCGTTGCGGCCAAGGTTGTAGATCAGCGTGTTCCAGTCCTGGTGGTAGCCCTCCAGGGGGTTGTCGTATTCGTACAGGGCGGTGCCGTCGAAACGCGCCAGGCCGTGTTCGTCGGTGGGGAAATGCGCCGGTACCCAGTCCAGCAGTACACCAATGCCCCCTTGATGGCAGGCGTCGATGAAGGCGGCGAAGTCCTCGGCGCTGCCGTAGCGCGATGTGGGCGCGAACAGCGACAACGGCTGGTAACCCCAGGAGCCGCCGAACGGGTGCTCCATGATCGGCAGCAGTTCGATGTGGGTGAAGCCCAGCTCCTGAACGTACGGCACCAGGCGCTCGGCCAGCTCGCGCCAGTTGTAATAGCGCCCGACCTCACCCGCCTCATCCAGCTCGCAGCGCCACGACCCCGGGTGCAGTTCGTAGATCGACAGCGGCGCGCTGTAGGCATGGCGTTGCGCGCGTTGCGCCATCCAGTCGTGGTCTTGCCAGTCGTGGCTGAGCGCCCCTGCCACCTTGGATGCGGTGCTCGGCGGCAGTTCGGTGGCGCGCGCCAGCGGGTCGGCCTTCAGGGGCAGTATGCCGTCCTTGCCAAGCACCTCGAACTTGTAGGTTTCGCCCACGCCCAGGCGCGGCACGAACAGCTCCCACACCCCGGCGCTGTGGCGCAGGCGCATGGGGTGGCGGCGGCCATCCCAGTTGTTGAAGTCACCCACCACCGACACCCGCCGGGCGTTCGGTGCCCACACCGAGAAACACACGCCATCGACGCCATCGACCTGGATGGGTTGGGCGCCGAAGCGCCCGGACAGGTCGCGATGGTTGCCTTCGGCGAACAGGTACAGGTCCATGTCGCCCAGTTGCGGGCCGAAGCTGTAGGGGTCTTCGGTAATCTGCTCGCCACCGGCCCAGCCGATCTGCAGCAGGTACGGGTGTGCCTCATCGAGGTGCGCGATGAACAGCCCCGGCAGGCTGCCCTGCTCCATTTCGGCGAGGATGCGCCCGTCATGCCGGGCCAGGATGCGCACATTCAGGGCGTTGGGCAGGAAGGCGCGGACTACCTGCCCGCCGGCGCCGTCGCCATGGGGGCCGAGTACCGCAAATGGATCGGCGTGCTCGGCGCGGGCCAGGGCGTCGAGGTCCCGTTGCCGAAGGCCGCCGTTTTCACGCGTGGTTGCATTCATCTATGACTCTCCCCAGGTACTGATCAGTCCATGCAGGCCATGCAAAGGCACGGCCAGCCAGCTCGGACGGTTCTCGGCTTCGTATGTAATTTCGTAGGCGGCTTTTTCCAGGCAGAACAGCTCCAGTGCAGCACGCTCGCCCTCGGCCTGTTGCCAGGCGTGAGGCATGGCCGCGGTGGCCAGGCCATAGGCTTCGACAAAGGCATGCCGCGACTGGTGCAGGTACTGCCTGGCAACCCGTTGCCGGGCTTGGCGCGCCGGGTCGGAAAGGTCGACCGCAGACGCGCTGCGCAAGATCATGGCAGCAGCATAGTCGAAGGATCGCAGCACGCCGCTGACATCCTTGTACGGGCTGTGTCTTGCCCGACGCTCTTGCAGCGGCCGGGCCGGTTCACCTTCGAAATCGATGAGGTAGGCGTCGCCCTGGACCACCAGCACCTGGCCCAGGTGCAGGTCGCCGTGCACGCGCATCAACAGGCCGCCCTGGGCCTGGCGGGTCAGGTTGGCGATGTGCTGGGCCAGGCCGTCGCGCTGTTGCTGCAAGTCGTCGACCAGCGCCTGGCTTTCGCTGTCGAGGCTGTCGCGGTACTGGGCCAGCAGGTCG
Organism: Pseudomonas sp. s4; assembly: GCF_046764235.1. Classification (NCBI taxonomy): domain Bacteria; kingdom Pseudomonadati; phylum Pseudomonadota; class Gammaproteobacteria; order Pseudomonadales; family Pseudomonadaceae; genus Pseudomonas; species Pseudomonas sp. s4. The sequence continues at coordinate 4,102,459 of NZ_CP177209.1, forward strand.
AGGGCATGGGTGAGTTCGGCGCTGATCTGCGCACTCCAGCGTTCGCTGTCGTCGGCATCGCTCGGGCGCGGCTGGAAGGCCTCGTCGTTGGTCGGTGCGGCCAGCAGCAGGTGCATCTCGCCCAGGCGCTGGCCGAGCAAGGCGGCAAAGCCGGTGAGTTCGGCCAGTGCATCGGTGTGCGCATCGGCGTCGAGGCTGGAAGGCTCCATCTGGTCGCGGATGGCCCGTTCCAGGGTGTTCTGGGTCCAGGCCCAGGCGTCACCCTGGTTGCTCAGGTAGCCCTGGGCGATCATCAGCAGGTGTGGCGCGCCCTGCTCGTCCACCCGGCTGACCCAGGCCAGCAGCGGCGAAATGTTGGCAAAGCCTGCGGCGGTCAGGTAGGCACTCATTTCCAGCTCGGGGTGCACACCCGGGTTGACCCGGCGAATCAGCTTGAGCACCACCTGGTCGCCAATCACCACCGAGCTGTTGGACTGCTCGGCGCTGAGGTAGCGCACGCTGCTTTCGTCGTTCAACGCCAGGCTCGCCAACTGCTGCGTGCTTTCGAAGCGCAGCTCGCCCTCGCCGTTGCCACAAGGCAGATGCATGCCGCCCTCACAGGCACGCAGCACCGCGCGGATGAATGGCTCGAGGACGAAGGCATCGGTGATCAGGCCAACCTGATGGGCACGGCGCACCCGCGCCAGGGCCAGCTGCTGCGGCAGTGCGGTACTGATCTGCTCTTCAGGCAGCAGGCCGAACGGCAGCTGGTAGCGGGTAGCCATACCCTCGCTGAGCACTTCGATTTCACCGAGCAGCACCGGCGTGGTGGTAGTGCCGAAACGCACGCCGTAGCACAGGCGCACCTGGTCGATCGGCCCTTCCTTGCCGGCGAACCAGCGCCGCTTGGGCAGGTACTGCGGCAGGATGGCGCTTTGCAGGGTATCGCTGGAGGGGGCCTCCAGCAGTTCTTCCATGCGCTTGCGCAATACCAGTGTGGTCAATTCGGGTAACCCCTCGGTGGCCTGGATGTGCCAGCTGGGCATGCGGTCGTGGCTGGCCAGCAGGAACCAGTAGAAGGCGTAGGGTGGCAATGTCAGCAGGAACGGCAGTTGCCCGATTGGCGGGAAGGCGCTGCCGCCGAGCATCTCCACCGGTACTTTGTCGGCGTATTGTGACAATTCCAGTTCAGCTGCCTGGGCGGCGCGGGAAACGTTGGCCACGCACAGGATGACTTCAGTGTTGCCATCGGCGTCGGTGTACTCGCGCAAGTAGGCGAGGATGCGCCGGTTGTTCGGCGTGAGGGTGCGCAGGCTGCCGCGGCCGAAGGCCTTCTGCTGCTTGCGCACCGCCAGCATGCGCCGGGTCCAGTTCAGCAGCGAATGCGGGTCGTTGGCCTGGGCTTCGACGTTGACGGTCTGGTAACCATACAGCGGGTCCATGATCGGCGGCAGTACCAGGCGCTGCGGGTCTGCACGGGAGAAACCGCCGTTGCGGTCCGGCGACCATTGCATGGGCGTGCGCACGCCGTCGCGGTCGCCCAGGTAGATGTTGTCGCCCATGCCCAGTTCGTCGCCGTAATACAGGGTGGGCGTGCCGGGCATCGACAGCAGCAGGCTGGTGAGCAGTTCGATGCGCCGGCGGTCGCGCTGCAGCAGCGGCGCGAGGCGGCGGCGGATGCCCAGGTTGATGCGGGCGCGGCGGTCTTCGGCGTAGTAGTTCCACAAGTAGTCGCGCTCGCGGTCGGTAACCATTTCCAGGGTCAGCTCATCGTGGTTGCGCAGGAAGATCGCCCATTGGCAGTTGGCGGGGATTTCCGGAGTCTGGCGCAGGATGTCGGTGATCGGGAAACGGTCTTCCATGGCCAGGGCCATGTACATGCGCGGCATCAACGGGAAGTGGAAGGCCATGTGGCATTCGTCGCCCTCGCCTTCGCCGAAGTACGGGCGGGTGTCCTCGGGCCATTGGTTGGCCTCGGCAAGCAACATGCGGTCGGGGTAGTTGGCGTCGATTTCGGCGCGGATCGCCTTGAGCACGTCGTGGGTTTCGGCAAGGTTCTCGTTGTTGGTGCCGTCGCGCTCGATCAGGTAGGGGATGGCGTCCAGGCGCAGGCCATCCACACCCAGGTCGAGCCAGAAGCGCATCACCTTGATCACAGCCTTGAGCACTTGCGGGTTGTCGAAGTTGAGGTCGGGCTGGTGCGAGTAGAAGCGGTGCCAGAAGTACTGGCCGGCGACCGGGTCCCAGGTCCAGTTGGACTTCTCGGTGTCGAGGAAGATGATGCGCGTGCCGTCGTACTTCTGGTCATCATCCGACCACACGTAGAAGTCCCGTGCCTTGCTGCCGCGCTTGGCATGGCGGGCGCGCTGGAACCAGGGGTGCTGGTCGCTGGTGTGGTTGATGACCAACTCGGTGATTACCCGCAGGCCGCGTTTGTGCGCCTCGGCGATGAAGCGGCGGGCATCGGCCAGGTTGCCGTAGTCGGGGTGCACGGCCTTGTATTCGGCGATGTCGTAGCCGTCGTCGCGGCGTGGCGAGGGATAGAAAGGCAGCAGCCACAGGGTATTGACGCCCAGCTCGGCAATGTAGTCGAGCTTGCTGATCAGGCCGGCGAAGTCGCCGATGCCGTCGTTGTTCGAATCGAAAAACGACTTGATGTGCAGCTGGTAGATGACGGCGTCCTTGTACCACAGCGGGTCGTCAATGAAGGCTGCCGGGCGGGAACGCTTGGCCATGTGCGACTCCTTTCAATTTCTGGTTGCTCTGGCCCCTGTAGGAGCGCGAACCACCGTTAGCGGGCCTTTTCGATGCGCCAGATACCGAAAGGCAGATGCCAGGGTTCGATGCGCATCCATTGGGTCTTGCCGTACCACGACCAGCGATGTCCGGTCATCAAGTCCTCACCATGGGTTTCGGCGTTGTCATCCAGCCCCAGCTCCCACAGCGGCAGCTCGAAATGCGCCTCCTGGGCGTTGTGCGGGTCGAGGCTGATTGCCACCAGAATGTAGTTGTCGCGCTCGGGCGTGCGCTTGGCGAAGTACAGGATGTTGTCGTTCCAGCAGTTGAAGAACGCCACGCCCAGGTGGGTCTGCAAGGCGCGGTTCTGCCGGCGGATGCGGTTGAGCTGGGCGATCTCGGCAATGATGTTGCCGGGTTGGCTGAAATCGCGTGGGCGGATTTCGTACTTCTCCGAATCCAGATACTCCTCCTTGCCCGGCAGCGGTGTGCCTTCGCACAGTTCGAAGCCCGAATACATGCCCCACAGCCCCGACCCCATGGTGGCCAGTGCAGCGCGTATGAGGAAGCCGGCACGGCCGGAGGTATGCAGGAAGTACGGGTTGATGTCGGGCGTGTTGACGAAGAAGTTGGGCCGGTAGCACTGGCTCCATGGCGGCTGGTTGAGCTGCTCGAAGTACTCGCGCAGTTCCTGTTTGTGATTGCGCCAGGTGAAGTAGGTATAGCTCTGCGCGTACCCGACCTTGCCCAGGCGGGCCATCATCGCCGGTTTGGTGAAGGCTTCGGCGAGGAAGATGACCTCCGGGTGCCGGCTGCGCACATTGGCGATCAGCCATTGCCAGAATGGCAGTGGTTTGGTGTGCGGGTTGTCGACGCGGAAGGTCTTGACACCCTCCTCGACCCAGCCGACCACTACGTCACGCAAAGCCAGCCACAGCGAGGGTACGGCCTCGGGCGCGTAAAAATCGACGTTGACGATGTCCTGGTATTTCTTCGGCGGGTTCTCGGCATAGCGGATGGTGCCATCCGGTCGCCAGCTGAACCAGCCGGGGTGCTCCTTGAGCCAGGGGTGGTCCTGGGAGCACTGGATCGCGAAGTCGAGGGCGATTTCCAGGCCATGCTCGGCCGCCGCGGCCACCAGGCGGCGGAAGTCGTCGCGGCTGCCCAGTTGTGGGTGAATCGCCTCGTGACCACCTTCCGCGCTGCCGATGGCATACGGGCTGCCCGGGTCGCCGGGCTCAGCGGTGAGGGCGTTGTTGCGGCCCTTGCGGTGCTGCATGCCGATGGGATGGATCGGCGGAAAATACAGTACGTCGAAGCCCATGTCGCGGATCATCGGCAGGCGCTCGTGCACATCGTTGAACGTGCCGTGGCGTTCGGGGCTGTCGGTGACCGAACGCGGGAACAGCTCGTACCAGCTGGCGAACTGCGCGGCCGGGCGGTCGACATCAACGGGGAATTCGCGGCTGCGGGCCAGGTAGCTGCGGTGCTCGGCGTCGCTCATCAGGCGGGCGGTAGCGGGGTCGAGAAACAGTGCCACCTGATCGTCGGCATTCAGCGTGGGCAGGCGCTGCTGCAACGCCTGGAGCTCCTCGCGCAGGGCGCCGTTGCACAGCTCGACGCCCTTGCCCAGCATCAATCGGCCTTCCTCCAGCTCCAACCTGACCTCGACACCGGCGTGGTACTTCTTCTCCAGGTCGTGGCAGTAGGTAGCGAACGGGTCGATCCAGGCCTCGATGCTGAACAGGTGCGGGCCCAGTTCAGTGGGGGTGAATTCAGCCAGCCACAGGTCGTTGCCCGGCGAGTGCATGGGCACGCAATGCCAGCGCCGGCTGTGGGCCTGGCGCCAGTTGAGCATCACGGCCAGGCGGTCGTGGCCGTCGCTGTAGACCTTGCTGCTGACCGCCACCGGCTGGCCACTGATGGCCTTGGCGGCGAAAGTGCCGGCCTCGAGCACGGGTTGGGTGTCTTCGATCACGATGCGCGGCGCCAGCAGCGCCTGGGACAGGCTGATGGCCTGGTCCGGGTGATCGTTGGCCATGGGCACGCTTTCGAAGGGCTCGTTTCGTGACATCGGACCTTGCTCCCTCAGGCTGGTGGCGATAAGGGTTCAGAGCCGGGCACAGGCGTGGGGTTCAAAAAAATTGAGCGAACGGCAGCTGCGAGGGGTCGAAGTCTGCAGCACCTCTTCAATTACCCAAGCGAGGTCAGGCCATGAACATTCCCATTCCACCGGAGACTCCCGATCCCAACATCGACGACCCGAGCCTGCCGCCGCCCGTGCCGGAGGAAGAGCCGGACGAGCTGCCGATCAAACCGACCGTGCCGCCGACAGTGGGCGACCCGCCGAGCCAGGAACCACCGGTGAAGGCTTAAGGGTAGACCAGGATCTACGCAGGCAGGACCGGCCCTTTCGCGGGTGAACCCGCTCCCATAGAACAACACATGACTCACTGGTTCGGCGAGGTCCTGTAGGAGCAGCCTTGTGCTGCGAAGAGGCCGGGGCTGACAAAGCCTGTCTATTGGCTGTACCGGCCTCTTCGCAGCACAAGGCTGCTCCTACAAAGGACGCGTCAGACGAGCGATATTGGTTCTCTGCGCGAAAGCGCAGCCCAAAGGACTGGGCAATCTCCCACAGGGACCGCGCCGATTTCGAACGCGGCGCTGTACCTGCAGGAGCGGGTTTACCCGCGAAAGGGCCGGCAGCATCAATACATCAACCAGCAGTTAAAGCCGATATCTCCGCCACACTGATCTCCCGCATGCGGAACTTCTGCACCTTGCCCGTCACCGTCATCGGGTATTCGTCAACGAACCGGATATGCCGTGGCACCTTGAAGTGTGCGATGCGCGCCTTGCACCAGCCCTGTAACTCTTCGACCGTGGCACTGTGCCCCGGGTGCAGCTTGATCCAGGCGACGATCTCCTCGCCATACCGGTTGCACGGGATGCCGATCACCTGCGCATCGGCCACCGCCGGGTGGGTGTAGAAGAACTCTTCCAGTTCACGCGGGTAGATGTTCTCGCCGCCGCGAATGATCATGTCCTTGTTGCGCCCGACAATGCGCACGTAGCCGTGCTCGTCCATCACCGCCAGGTCGCCAGAATGCATCCAGCCGGCCGGGTCGATGGCATCTGCCGTGGCCTGGGGGTTGTCCCAGTAGCCGAGCATCACGCTGTAGCCGCGGGTGCACAGCTCGCCGATCTCGCCGCGCGGGACGATGCAGCCGTCGGCGTCCACCAGCTTGTTCTCCAGCTGCGGCTGGGTGCGGCCGACGGTGGTCACGCGTAGCTCCAGGTCGTCGTCCGGGCCGGTCTGCAGTGACACCGGGCTGGTTTCGGTCATGCCGTAGGCGATCTGTACTTCGGCCATGTGCATCTGGTCGATGACCCGGCGCATCACCTCGATCGGGCAGGTAGCGCCGGCCATGATGCCGCTGCGCAAGGTCGACAGGTCCATTTGCCCGCGCGCGGGGTGGTCGAGCATGGCGATGAACATGGTCGGCACGCCATAGAGAATGCTGGCGCGCTCTTCGGCCACGGCGCGCAGGGTGAGCTCGGCGTCGAAGGCGTCGTTGGGGTAGATCATGGTGCTGCCATGGGTGATGCAGCCGAGGTTGGCCATGACCATGCCGAAGCAGTGGTACAGCGGCACCGGGATCACCATGCGGTCGCGTGCGGTCAGGCCCAGGCTTTCGCCGACCATGAAGCCGTTGTTGAGGATGTTGTAGTGGCTGAGCGTGGCACCCTTGGGAGCGCCTGTGGTGCCAGAGGTGTACTGGATGTTCACCGGCTGGTCGAACTGCAGGCCTTGCTGGCGCGCCGCATAGGCCTCGGTCGAGGTATGCCCTGCCCGTTCGGCCAGCGCTTGCCAAGGCAGGAAGCCAGCGGGCGGCTTGGCAGCCAGGCTGACCACACCGCGCAGGTCCGGCAGGCGTTCACTGGCCATTTCACCGGGGACGGCGCTGGCCAGCTCCGGTGCCAGCTCCTGGACCATGGCGTGATAGTCGGACGTCTTGAAGGCATCGGCACACACCAGCCAGCGGCAACCGGACTGGCGCAGCACGTATTCCAGCTCGCCCACGCGGTAGGCCGGGTTGATGTTGACCAGGATGGCACCGACCTTGGCGCTGGCCAGCTGCAGGATGCACCACTGGGCGCAGTTGGGCGACCAGATGCCGACCCGATCGCCGGTGTTCACGCCCAGGGCCATCAGGGCACGAGCATGCACCTCGACCTGCTCGGCCAGTTGCCGCCAGCTGTAGCGCAGGCCCTGATGGCGCGACACCAGGGCCTCGCCGTCGGCACAACGGGCCACGGTGGCGTCGAAGGCCTGGCCGATGGTCTGGGTCAGCAAGGCTTGGTCCTGGCGACCGCGGGTATAGCTTGGTTGACTCATGGGTGTCCCTTCTTGTGGTTGTTCTGGGCACGACTGAAGCAAGCGGGAATACTCTGGCGCAGATTTACGTTTACGTAAAGGTGATGAGTCGATTGACAGTGAGCGCATGCAGGTTTACGTTAACGTAAAGGTGATGAACGACACCGCCCCTCAGGCATGACGCCGAACCCTGTGGGAGCGGGCGTGCCCGCGAATGCGATCACTCAGGCAATGACGGTGGTCCTGCTGACGCATTCGCGGGCAAGCCCGCTCCCACAGGGTCCGGCGCCAGATCCTTGAGCCAGAGTGTTTCCCATATTTCAAGAACAACAAGGTGCCCCAGCATGCATTACCCCACCCTGAACTTCGCCCTGGGCGAAACCATCGACATGCTCCGCGACCAGGTGCGCACCTTCGTCGCCGCCGAACTGGCCCCACGCGCCGCGCAAATCGACCACGACAACCTGTTCCCTGCCGACATGTGGCGCAAGTTCGGCGACATGGGCCTGCTGGGCATCACCGTGCCGGAAGAATACGGCGGTGCCGGCCTGGGCTACCTGGCCCACGTGGTTTCGATGGAAGAAATCAGCCGTGGCTCGGCCTCGGTGGCCCTGTCCTACGGTGCCCACTCCAACCTCTGCGTCAACCAGATCAACCGCAACGGCAGCCACGAGCAGAAGCTCAAGTACCTGCCCAAGCTGATCAGCGGCGAGCACATCGGCGCCCTGGCCATGAGCGAGCCCAACGCCGGTTCCGACGTGGTGTCGATGAAGCTGCGCGCGGAAAAGCGCGGCGACCACTACGTGCTCAACGGCAGCAAGACCTGGATCACCAACGGCCCGGACGCCAACACCTACGTGATCTACGCCAAGACCGACCTGGAAAAGGGCGCGCACGGCATCACCGCGTTCATCGTCGAGCGTGACTGGAAAGGCTTCAGCCGCAGCAACAAGTTCGACAAGCTGGGCATGCGTGGCTCCAACACCTGCGAGCTGTTCTTCGACGGCGTCGAAGTGCCGGAAGAAAACATCCTCGGCCAGCTCAACGGTGGCGTGCGCGTGCTGATGAGCGGCCTGGACTACGAGCGCGTGGTGCTGTCCGGCGGCCCGACCGGCATCATGCAAAGCTGCATGGACCTGGTAGTGCCCTACATTCACGACCGCAAGCAGTTCGGCCAGAGCATCGGCGAGTTCCAGCTGATCCAGGGCAAGATCGCCGACATGTACACCCAGCTCAACGCCAGCCGCGCCTACCTGTATGCCGTGGCCCAAGCCTGCGACCGTGGCGAGACCACCCGCAAGGACGCCGCCGGGGTGATCCTGTACACCGCCGAGCGCGCCACGCAAATGGCCCTGGAGGCGATCCAGATTCTCGGCGGCAACGGCTATATCAACGAATTCCCGGCAGGCCGCCTGCTGCGCGACGCCAAGCTGTACGAGATCGGTGCCGGCACCAGCGAAATCCGCCGGATGCTGATCGGCCGCGAACTGTTCAACGAAACCCGCTGAGCACAAGGGACGGGCGCACATGGCTACCTTGCACACCCAGATCAACCCGCGTTCGGCGGAGTTCGCCGGCAACAGCGCGGCCATGCTCGAACAGGTCCAGGCCCTGCGCGGCCTGCTCGCCCAAGTGGCCCAGGGCGGTGGGCCCAAGGCTCAGGAGCGGCACACTTCACGTGGCAAGCTGCTGCCACGCGAGCGTATCGACCGCCTGCTGGACCCGGGCTCGCCGTTCCTCGAAATCGGCCAACTGGCTGCCCATGAGGTGTATGGCGAAGACGTGCCCGCTGCGGGCGTGATCGCCGGCATCGGCCGCGTCGAAGGCGTGGAATGCATGATCGTGGCCAATGACGCCACGGTCAAAGGCGGTTCCTACTACCCGCTGACGGTGAAGAAGCACCTGCGTGCGCAGACCATCGCCCTGCAGAACCGCCTGCCGTGCATCTACCTGGTGGACTCCGGCGGCGCCAACCTGCCACGCCAGGACGAAGTGTTCCCCGACCGTGAGCACTTTGGGCGGATCTTCTTCAACCAGGCCAACATGAGCGCACTGGGCATTCCGCAGATCGCCGTGGTGATGGGTTCGTGCACCGCCGGCGGTGCCTACGTGCCCGCGATGGCCGACGAAGCGATCATGGTGCGCCAGCAGGCGACCATCTTCCTCGCCGGCCCGCCACTGGTGAAGGCGGCCACCGGTGAAGTGGTGAGCGCCGAAGACCTCGGCGGCGCCGATGTGCACTGCCGCACCAGCGGCGTGGCCGACCACTATGCCGACAACGACGAACACGCCCTGGCCCTGGCCCGACGCAGCGTGGCCAACCTCAACTGGCGCAAGCTGGGCAAGCTGCAGCGCCTGGCCCCGGTGGCACCGCTGTACGCCGCCGATGAGCTGTATGGCGTGGTGCCGGCCGATGCCAAGCAACCGTTCGACGTGCGCGAGGTTATCGCGCGCCTGGTCGATGGCTCGGTGTTCGACGAGTTCAAGGCGCTGTTCGGTACCACCCTGGTGTGCGGCTTCGCCCACCTGCACGGCTACCCGGTGGCGATCCTCGCCAACAACGGCATCCTGTTCGCCGAAGCGGCGCAAAAAGGCGCGCACTTCATCGAACTGGCCTGCCAGCGCGGCATTCCGCTGCTGTTCCTGCAGAACATCACCGGCTTCATGGTCGGCAAGAAGTACGAAGAAGGCGGCATCGCCAAGCACGGCGCCAAGCTGGTCACTGCCGTGGCCTGCGCCCAGGTGCCGAAGTTCACGGTGATCATTGGCGGCAGCTTTGGCGCCGGCAACTACGGCATGTGCGGCCGTGCCTACGACCCGCGCTTCCTGTGGATGTGGCCCAATGCGCGGATCGGCGTGATGGGGGCCGAACAGGCCGCCGGCGTGCTGGCCCAGGTCAAGCGCGAACAGAGCGAGCGCAGTGGCCACCCGTTCAGCGCCGAAGACGAAGCCCGGCTCAAGCAGCCGATCCTTGACCAGTACGAGCACCAGGGCCACCCCTACTACTCCAGCGCCCGCCTGTGGGACGACGGTGTCATCGACCCGGCACAGACCCGCGACGTGCTCGGCCTGGCGTTGTCCGCCGCGCTGAACGCACCGATCGAACAGAGCCGCTTCGGCATTTTCCGGATGTGACCCATGAGCGATTTCAGCACCCTCGAAGTGATCCGCGACCCGCGCGGCTTCGCCACCCTTTGGCTGAGCCGCGAGGACAAGAACAACGCCTTCAACGCCTTGATGATCCGCGAGCTGATCGTCGCCCTCGACCAGTTGGCCGAGGACGCCAGCCTGCGCTTCGTGCTGCTGCGCGGCCGCGGCCGGCACTTCAGCGCCGGCGCCGATCTGGCCTGGATGCAGCAGTCGGCGCAGCTGGACTTCAACACCAACCTGGATGATGCCCGCGAGCTGGGCGAGCTGATGTACGCCCTGCACCGCCTCAAGGCGCCGACCCTGGCCGTGGTGCAAGGCGCGGCCTTTGGCGGCGCGCTGGGCCTGATCAGTTGCTGCGACATGGCCATCGGTACCGAAGACGCCCAGCTGTGCCTGTCGGAAGTGCGCATCGGCCTGGCCCCGGCAGTGATCAGCCCGTTCGTGGTCAAGGCCATCGGCGAGCGTGCCGCGCGCCGCTATGCCCTCACCGCCGAGCGTTTCAGCGGCGTGCGGGCCCGCGAGCTGGGCCTGCTGGCCGAGGTCTACCCGGCCAGCGAACTGGACGCCCAGGTCGAAGCCTGGGTGAGCAACCTGCTGCAGAACAGCCCGCAAGCGCTGCGCGCCACCAAGGACCTGCTGCGTGAAGTGGACGACGGTGAACTCAGCCCGGCCCTGCGCCGCTACTGCGAAAACACCATCGCCCGCATCCGCGTCAGCGCCGAAGGCCAGGAGGGCCTGCGCGCCTTCCTGGAAAAACGCCGCCCCGCCTGGCAAACCGACGACAAGAAGGAGCCGCGCCCATGAGCCGCCCCGCTTTGACCACCCTGCTGGTCGCCAACCGCGGCGAAATCGCCTGCCGGGTGATGCGCACCGCCAAGGCCATGGGCCTGACCACCGTGGCCGTGCACAGTGCCACCGACCGTGATGCCCGGCACAGCCGCGAAGCCGATATCCGCGTCGACCTCGGCGGCACCAAGGCTGCCGAAAGCTACCTGCTGGTCGACAAGCTGCTGGCCGCCGCCAAGGCCAGCGGCGCCCAGGCCATCCACCCGGGCTATGGCTTCCTGTCCGAGAACGCAGGCTTCGCCCGTGCCATCGAAGAGGCCGGGTTGATCTTCCTCGGCCCACCGGCCAGCGCCATCGACGCCATGGGCAGCAAGTCGGCGGCCAAGGCACTGATGGAAGCCGCTGGCGTGCCACTGGTGCCGGGCTACCACGGCGAAGCCCAGGACCTGGACACCTTCCGCGCCGCAGCCGAACGCATCGGCTACCCGGTGCTGCTCAAGGCCAGCGCCGGCGGCGGTGGCAAGGGCATGAAAGTGGTCGAGGAAGAAAGCCAGCTGGCCGACGCCCTGGCCTCGGCCCAGCGTGAGGCGCAGTCGTCGTTCGGCGATGCGCGCATGCTGGTGGAAAAGTACGTGCTCAAGCCACGCCACGTAGAAATCCAGGTATTCGCCGACCAGCACGGCAACTGCCTGTACCTCAACGAGCGTGACTGCTCGATCCAGCGCCGTCACCAGAAGGTGGTGGAAGAAGCCCCTGCGCCAGGCCTGTCAGCCGAATTGCGCCGGGCCATGGGTGAAGCGGCGGTACGCGCGGCCCAGGCCATCGGCTACGTGGGTGCCGGCACCGTGGAGTTCCTGCTCGATGCCCGTGGCGAGTTCTTCTTCATGGAGATGAACACCCGCCTGCAGGTGGAGCACCCGGTCACCGAGGCCATTACCGGGCTCGACCTGGTGGCCTGGCAGATTCGCGTGGCCTGCGGCGAGGCCCTGCCGATCACTCAGGAACAGGTGCCGCTGATCGGCCATGCCATCGAAGTGCGCCTGTATGCCGAGGACCCGGCCAACGAATTCCTGCCCGCGACCGGCAAGCTGGCGCTGTACCGCGAGTCGGCAGCCGGCGAAGGGCGACGGGTGGACAGCGGGGTCAGCGAAGGTGATGTAGTGTCGCCGTTCTACGACCCGATGCTGGGCAAGCTGATCGCCTGGGGCGAAGACCGCGAGCAGGCGCGCCTGCGCTTGCTGGCCATGCTCGACGAGTTTGCCATTGGCGGGTTGAAGACCAACATCGCCTTCCTGCGGCGCATTCTCGCCCACCCGGCGTTTGCTGCAGCGGAACTGGATACCGGCTTCATTCCGCGTCACCAGGAAGTTTTGCTGCCCGCGCCGCAAGCGCTGCCGGCAGGCTTCTGGGAAGCAGCGGCCGAGGCCTGGCTGCAGGGTCAGGCCGCACATCAGCGGGAGGACGACCACAGTTCGCCATGGGCCGAGCGCAACGGCCTGCGCCTTGGCTTGCCGGCGCGCAGCAGCCTGCATCTGGTGAGTGGCGGGCAGGACCAGGCAGTTGCCTTGGAGCGCAGCGCTGCGTCTACCTGGCAGTTGCTGGGCGAGCAGTTGGTACATGACCAGGCTGGCGTGCGTCGCCAGCATCTGGCGATCCGCCGCGGTGGCACGCTGTACTTGCACTGGGACGGCGAGATGCATGCCATCGAAGCCTTCGACCCGATCGCCGAGGCCGAGGCCAGCCACAGCCACCAAGGCGGCCTGGGCGCGCCCATGAACGGCAGCATCGTGCGGGTGCTGGTGGAGCCTGGGCAGGTGGTGGAAGCAGGTACGGCGCTGGTAGTGCTGGAGGCCATGAAGATGGAGCACAGCATTCGCGCGCCGCATGGCGGCACTGTGAAGGCGTTGTTCTGCCAGGAAGGGGATATGGTCAGCGAAGGGACGGTGCTGGTCGAACTGGCGGAGTGAGTTTGGGGCGCTTGGCTTGGGCTTTTTTGCGCCTGTGAGATCGAGCGCCGCCCGCGCGGCGCTTCGCGGGGCAAGCCCGCTCCCACATTTGTTGCAACGTGCCGAACCTGACAGGCCATGGTTGTCAGCCTTGGTGGCATGGCTGTAGTTCTGGGTTGGCACTACTGCCGCTCCACTTGTCTCAAGCCTTGCACCAAGGCTGGCAACGCCTCTCCCACAGGCATGGCCACGTTGCAACAAATGTGGGAGCGGGCTTGCCCCGCGAAGCGCCGCGCGGGCGGCGCTCGATCTCACAGGCGCAGAATGTGTCAAGGCGAATACCCGCGAAGCGCCACGCGGGCGGCGCTCGATCGACAGGGCGCCGCAACACCCATGCCTTGCACCCGCCAACCCCGATCAAAAGACCCCGTGCCCCCGCACGACCACACCCAGAAATTCGCAGCCGTCTTCACACAGGACTGTCGGATAGCGGGTATTCAGCGGTTTGAGCATCCTGTCTCCGCCCTCCTCGACCAACTGCCGCAACACTGCTGGCCGCCAGGGCTGCCGCGCAATCACCAACCGGCCTGGCTCTGCCGGCAGGCCAGTATCCACCAGCACACGCATACCCTCAGGCACGCTCCTGCCACTGGCGGCATTCATCGAGTCGTTTTCCACCACCAGCCAGAAGGCATTGCCGGCGGGCATATAGTCTGTCTGCTCATGGGATTTGCTCGCCTCAGGCAAAGGCCCCTGCAAATCGGCCCAGCTCAGCACGGGGAAACGATAGCTCGCACTACACCCTGAGGCTTCAGACGCAATGCCACGCTCGACCACCATGACTTGGGCCTCAAGAGACACCAACCCAAGCTTCTCGAGCTTTTCGTTGATGGTCTCCAGTGTCGGCCGTCGTGTACCGCGCAACCAATGCCCTACGCCGCCCTGTGTCATCCCCAGGCGTTCGGCCAGCTTGAGCTGGCTGAGGTTGTGTTCACGCTTGTAGCGCTTGAGAAATGCGATCCAGTTTTCCATGAGCGGATACTGCGGCTCCAAGACTTGCGCCATCCCTGTAGGAGCGGCCTTGTGTCGCGAAAGGGCTGCGCAGCAGCCCCGGCAATCTAGAAGGAGCCATGCACTCGCACTACCACCCCCAGAAACTCGCAGCCTTCCTCACACAACAGCGCCGGGTAGTTGCTGTTGAGTGCCTTCAGGTACCGTTGCCCACCTTCCTCTGCCAACTCACGGAAAATCGCCGGTTTGCCCGGCTGACGAGCGATAACCAGACGCCCTGGCTCGGCATCTAGCCCAGGGTCCACCAACATCCGCATGCCCTGCGGCACACTGCGGCCACTGGCGGCACTCATCGCATCATTCTCGACAGTCAGCCAGAACGCCTTGCCCTGGGCCAGGTAGTCCGTCTGCTCGAACACACCTGGCTCCTCCCCCTCTGCGATACCTAGCTCATCCCAGCCCAGCACCGGGTAGCGGAAGCACACGATGTATTGCATGAGGTCCAGGTCATCATCGGAGTCATCGACCTCGTAAATGCCGCGCTCCTCGCCAACCTGACCAACAATGCGCAACTGTAGGCTGACGTTGTAATGGGGCATGCCAATCTCGACGAACGTGCGGTTCATCGACTCGATCTTCGGCTGCCGCCGCTTGTTCACCCAATGCCCCACGCTGCCTTGAGACACGCCAACGCGCTCGGCAAGCTGCTCTTGAGTGAGCCCTAGCTCCTCCATCCGGTCACGGACGAGGGCAATCCATTTATCCATATTCATCGCTGGCACGATACGGACTGCCTTCTAGCGCTCAATAAACATTCAGTATTATTTATCGGAAAGCACAAAAATACTTTAGGTATTAGTATCGACCTGAACCCTTTCCCTACTGGTGTTAGCAGGTATCAGGATGAAACCACCGAAAAACGACGAAACAGATCTCGACAGCGAAGCCGCCCGCCGCGCCCTCGACTACTACCTCAACCCCAACCCGCCGCGCCCCACCCTGGAGAACAGGATCTGGACCCTGCACGAGGGCGTAACCACCGACCAGGCCCAGGAACACGCCATCGCCCTGCTGCGCTGCGCCGCCGCCACCGCGCAGGAAACCGCCACCCACCAGCACGGTAGCCAGCGCGAACTGACCTTTGCCCTGATGCACATGATGGACATGGCGCGCGCACTGCTCGAGCACAAACGCACCGTGGAATCGGGTTTGTAAGCAAGAAAGAAGGGAGAGAACGTGATGGCCGGGTAACGGCGAAGGCCCCGATTGCCGGGACAAGGAAGCGCACCGGTAAAACTTTTTTACCGGATTACCGAAAATTCATTTGACTGGCAAATGATAACGATTATTATTGCACTCAGCTGATCGCGAGATCTGCTGGATAACCTGGAGCTTAGGTCGCTCTCAGATTATCTCCTCATCAGGCTAATCACGGTTTTTGACCCAGCTTTTTGCTGGGTCTTTTTTTTGGCTCTTCAGGCTAATGAAGATCGTGATGGCGCGCATGATAGCAAAGGTGTTTCAGGGCGTGAACGCTCATTACAAAACTTTGCGGAATCAGCACTTGAGAATCAATCTCGTTTCACCTACGCTGATCACACATCACGGAAGGTGCCCCCATCCCTCCCCCCTCCATAGAGCAAGGAGCTGTCCATGAGCCGTCTGCTGCTGCCCCTTGAACACCCAACCTCTGCTGCCGAATATCATGCCGACGACGCCCTGCTGCACGCCCTGAAACGCCTGCCACGGCGTGTCCAACAAGTATTCCTGCTCAACCGCCTCGACCAACTGGACTTCGCCAGCATCGCCGCCCGCCTCGACCTGCCATTGGCGAGCATCGAGCGGCACATGGACCAGGCACTGCAGGCCGGTCGCTCGCGCCGGGATGTGCTGGCGAGTGTTGCCGGGCAATGGTATGTGCGCTTGCAGAGCCCACAGGTGACGGCGTGCGAGCGGATCGATTTTCGCCGTTGGCTGGATGCGGACATGGCGAACTTGCAGGCGTTTCATGACACGGAAATGCACTGGCGCAGCCTGTTGGCACCGGCACGGCAACTGGGCCAGGATGGTTGGTACCGGCAAGGTCGGGCGGCGCTGTCGTTGGGCGGCTGTTCAGTTGCGGTCGGGCTTGGCGTGGCGGCGTTGGTGCTGCTTGGTTTCTGGGCCTGATCAACACCTGCGCGACACCGTTATCGTTTTCACCGCGGATGGCTCGTTTGTTATCAAGTTCGAGTGCTGGTCAGCGTTTCCGTCAGGCGGGCAAGCAGTAGCCATCCGCACAAACTGACACCCAGGAACAGAAGCCCCAGGCTCACCGGCAGCTCGCTTTCGACGCCAGCAACAAGACTGCCGGCCAAACCACCACCTGCGAACAACAATGTCGTATTCAGCGACGCTGCCGCACCGGCCTGCTGCGGGTAACGCGCCAAGGCCTGGGTCGTTGCAGCCGGACGCACCAGCGTTGTCCCGGTCGTGCAAATGATCATCGGCAGCAGCAGCCCCGCCACCGTCAATCCCGCTACCTGTTCCCAGATCACCAGTGTGATGCCCCCGGCAGCAATCAGCAGGAATCCCGTCTTGATCTGAAACTGCGGGGTTACGCGATTGTTCAAGTAGGTCGCGGTTGCTCCGCCAGCGATATACTCAAGCCCATAGGCGATAAATACCACCGAGAATTGATATGGCGTCAGCCCCAGGCTGTCCAACAACGCCAATGGCGCGACAACGATGAAGGAAAAATGGCAGGCAAACGCCAGGCTGGCCAGCAGGGAGTGCGCAAGATAGGTCGTATCACGCAGCATGACCCAATAGCTGCGCATGCCCGAAGTACGGCCTCGCGATGCAGGCGTATCCTGCAGCAATGCATATGACAGGCATGAAACGATCACGGCGATGAAAGCGAATACCGTAAAGCTGCCCTTCCAGCCAAAGGATTGTTGGAGAAAAGCGCCTGCGACCGGTGACAACGAGATGAACAGCCCACTTGCGCTGGTCAGCAGGATACGCATGGCATTGCGCTGCCTACCACTGTACAGATCCTGCACGAGCGCCTGGCCCAGCACGAAACTCCCGCAACCCAAGGCCTGCAGCAAACGGAACGCCATGAACGTCTCATAGCGGGTTGAAAGTACACAACCCATTGCCCCTGCAATGGACACTCCCAACCCAGCGAGCAACAACCGCTTGCGCCCCATGCCATCCGACAATGGCCCGATCACGATTTGCGCCAAGGCGACACCAAACGCAAAGAAGCTCACCGAGTAAGCTATCTGCTGTGGCTCGACGTGAAACTCGCCTGCGAGCGCCGGGAATGACGGCAGGATCACATCCAGAGGGAATACGCCCAATAGACACAATAGAATCAGCAAGGCCGAGCGCACAAAGCTACTGAGCGAACCCAAGGGCTGATTCACGCTACCAACCTCGCCTTCTTGTATTGCCGGAAGTAGTCACTGGAAACTCCATGAAAGCGCCGAGCCCTGATGGTAGCGACACCCTGAAGATGTACAACCCGAACCGGGCAGCGAAACTTCCGATAGCGTTGTAGGGCTTTTCCCTTGTTGCTTATTACCGTTGAGTTCTGGTGCTATCCAGCCTTCTGCTGACTCGATAGCCGGCCCCTAGCGCAGTTGATCTGTTGTGCAAACTGCTCTCAGTAATTGAAGTCATGACCGAGCTGGCCCTGCACCCATTCAAGGAACTGGCGAACCCTGGGAGCTTCAGCATGGCCTCGCGGAAATACCAGGTGGTGGGCACTGACGGGCGTCGCCAAGTCTTCCGCAAATACCGGTACCAACTCGCCCCGGGCGATATAGTCCTGCGCCAGCAGGGAACTCTCCAAGGCCAACCCATACCCATGGCTGGCGGCCTCCAGGCTCATGTAGGAGCGATCGAAGCTCAGGGCGTAGGGGGTTTGTGGCAACGCCACGCCTTGCTGTGCGAACCATTGGGGCCATTGCACCAATGCGGCTTCCGACAGGATCAGGTTCTGCCCCAGCAGATCGCCCGGCTGCTTGATAGGCGTACGCTCGAGAAGCTGTGGCGAGGCCAGCACAGTTGCACGTTCATGCCGGATGGTACGCACTTCCAGGCTGGGCCAGTTGGGGTAGCCATGACGGATATCCAGATCGATCTGATGGCGGCCGAAGTGCAGCGACTCGTAGGAGCACGACAGGTTGATCTGGATCTGCGGATGACTGTTACGAAAATGGTCCAGGCGCGGCAGCAACCAGAGCAGGCCGAAGCTGGGCGCGGAATGAAGCCGCAAGCAATCGAAGCCCACCGAGTTGCCGGCGCGTTCGGTGGCCGTAGCCAGGCTTTGCAATATGCCTGATACCTCGCGCAGGTACTGCTCTCCGGCCGGGGTCAATGCAACACCGCGCGCCTCGCGAATGAACAATGGACGACCGATCAAGGCTTCCAGGTTAGCGATCTGGTGGCTCACCGCAGAGGGCGTGAGGTTCAACTGCTCTGCGGCCCGTGCAACGTTGGCGAAGCGAGCGACTTGCTCGAAGGCCTGAATTGCTTTCAGGGAAGGGATCTGAGGCGATTTTCTGAGGATGTCCAGGCTCATGACCATTTCCTGAAGGATTCGAAGCGATACCAAGGCTTTTACCTTCCTGTAAGCCCAAGGCACAAGTCGAGGGCTGAATTTTTTTCAGCACCGGGTGAAGGAGGCAGCGTTGCTCGGGTTGCTGTCCGGGACGAAGCTGTGCCTATCGGTTCTGCCTGGAACCGCCGCTCACAACAACAACCATCTGGAGCACCTTCGATGCTGTTAACAGGAAAATTTGCCGTGATCACTGGCGCGGCCTCTGCCCGCGGCATCGGCCGCGCAACAGCCCAGGCGTTTGCCGCTCAGGGCGCCAAAGTCGCGATCCTGGACCTGGACGCCTCCGCCGCGACCGAGGCTGCCGCTTCACTGGGCGAAGGCCACCTCGGCGTGGCTGCCAACGTTGCCGATGAAGCACAAGTGCGTGATGCCATCGCTCAAGTGCTCGCGCAATTCGGTCGGATCGACGTGCTGGTAAACAATGCCGGCATCACTCAGCCGGTGAAAACCCTGGAAATCACCGGGGCTGACTATGACCGGATTCTCAACGTGAACCTGCGTGGCACATTGTTGATGTCCCAGGCGGTGATCCCAACCATGCGGGCGCAACGCGCCGGCAGCATCATCTGTATGTCTTCGGTTTCTGCCCAGCGTGGTGGCGGCATTTTCGGTGGCCCTCACTACAGCGCAGCGAAGGCTGGCGTGCTTGGATTGGGCAAGGCGATGGCCCGCGAGCTGGGGCCGGACAATATTCGCGTCAACTCGATCACGCCAGGCCTGATTCACACTGACATCACCGGTGGCCTCATGCAGGATGAGCGCCGTCACGCCATCATCGAAGGCATCCCCTTGGGCCGCCTGGGCGAGGCGCGCGATGTCGCCAATGCAGCTTTGTTCCTGGCCAGTGACCTGTCCAGCTACTTGACGGGCATTACCCTGGATGTCAACGGCGGGATGCTGATCCACTGAGCACCCGGTGCATCGTGACCTGCACCCGAGCCCGGCGCAGGCCACGCGTTCGATAACAACAAGAGATCAGAACGAATGACCACATTAGCGCTCGATGCGGTATCCGCCGCACGCAGCAGTGCCTACCGTAAAACGGCCTGGCGACTGATGCCTTTTCTCATGCTCTGCTACCTGTGCGCCTATCTGGACAGGGTCAATGTCGGCTTTGCGAAGCTGCAGATGATGGACGACCTGGCCCTTTCCGAAGCGGTCTACGGGCTGGGCGCCGGCATGTTCTTCATTGGCTACTTTCTCTGCGAGGTGCCCAGCAACATCATTCTGCACAAAGTGGGCGCTCGACGCTGGATCGCTCGCATCATGATCACCTGGGGCATCATCTCGGCGATGTTCGCCCTGGTGGAGACAGCCTGGCAATTCTATACCCTGCGGTTTTTGCTGGGGATCGCCGAAGCAGGCCTGGCACCAGGGCTTCTGCTGTACCTGACCTATTGGTTCCCGTCTTACCGCCGAGCGAAGATGACCGCGCTGTGGTTCATCGCGATTCCACTGTCGGGCATGATCGGCGGCCCCTTGTCGGGTTGGATCATGGAGCGCTTTGCCGGCGTTCACGGCTGGGCGGGCTGGCAGTGGATGTTCCTGCTCGAAGCCATCCCCACGGTACTGGTGGGCGTTCTGGTGCTGAGCTACCTGAAGGATGGCGTCGATCAGGCTCACTGGTTGAGCGACGAAGAAAAAGCCCTGGTGCGCAAGGAGCTGGCTGAAGACGAACAACACAAGGTAAACCACGGCTCGGTGGCCGACTTCATCCGCGACCGTCGGCTCTGGTTGCTGGCGGGCATCTACTTCTGCGTAGTGATGGGCCAGTACGCAATCACGTTCTGGCTACCCACACTGGTACGCAATGCCGGCGTCAGCGAACCTTTGCACATCGGCCTGCTGACCAGCCTGCCGTACCTGTGTGCCATCGTCGCGATGCTGTGGGCCGGGCGCAGCGGCGACCGTCACCGTGAACGCCGCTGGCACCTGGCGATCCCCATGTTGATCGGTGCACTGGGCCTGAGTCTCGCCGCAGCACTGGGCAGCAACCTGACGTTGTCGATCCTCAGCCTGTGCCTCGCTGCGGCTGGAGTGCTATCCGCCTCTTCACTGTTCTGGATGCTGCCCACCACGCTGTTGGGAGGTGTATCGGCGGCGGCAGGCATCGCGGCGGTGAACAGTTTCGCCAACCTCGCCGGCTTCTGCTCGCCCTACCTGATCGGCTGGGTCACTACCACCTTGGGCAGCAATGCCATCGGCATGTATCTCATCACGGCGGTACTCATGTTTGGCGCCTTCCTGGTGTCGCGAGTACCGGCCCATCTGGTCAATCGTTGATTCGATAAAAAGGAGTCACTTCAATGACTGCTGTGCCTACCTACACCGAGGCGCTGCCGCTGGCTGTGCGCGCTCGCAATATCCGCCGCCACGCATTGCGCATGGGGCAAGTCCAGGGCCAGGGCTATGTCGGCCAGGCGCTGGGCGCCGCCGACCTGCTGGCGGTCGCGTATTTCCATGCGCTGCGCCTCGACCCCGGCAACCCCGAATGGGAGCAGCGCGACCGTTTCTACCTGTCCATCGGGCACTACGCGATTGCCCTCTATGCCGCACTGATCGAGGCCGGCGTAATCCCAGAGTATGAGCTTGAAACCTACGGTAGCGACGATAGCCGCTTGCCCATGTCTGGTATGGCTGCCTATACCCCAGGCATGGAGATCACCGGTGGCTCGCTCGGCCACGGCTTGGGCATCGCCGTCGGCGCCTGCCTCGGGCTCAAACGCAAGGGGTCGGACAGCTGGGTGTACAACCTGCTGTCCGATGGCGAGCTCAACGAGGGCTCGACCTGGGAGGCGGCCATGTCGGCCAGCCATTGGCGCCTGGACAACCTGATCGCCATCATCGATGTGAACAACCAGCAGGCGGATGGCCATTCCAGCGAAGTACTGGCCTTCGAGCCAATCGTCGACCGCTGGCAAGCCTTTGGCTGGTTCGTTCAACGCGTGGACGGCAATGACCTGGATGCGCTGGTCGGCGCCTTCGACCAGGCCCGTGCCCACGCCGGGGCGCAACCGCGCGTGATCATCTGCGATACCCGCATGGGCAAAGGCGTGCCTTTCCTGGAAAACCGCGACAAGACGCACTTCATTCGCGTCGATGAAAACGAATGGGACCTCGCCCTGAAAGCGCTGGACGCCGGGAGCCAAGCATGAGCACTGTGAACTCACCCAAGAAACGCCTGACCACCTCGGCCATGATCGCCTCGATTGCCGCCGACGGCCAGCCGACCCGCCCTGCCCCGTTCGGCCATGCCCTGGCAAGCCTTGCCGAGCAACGTCAGGATATAGTTGGCCTAAGTGCCGACCTGTCCAAGTACACCGACCTGCACATCTTCGCCAAAGCCCACCCCGAGCGCTTCTATCAAATGGGCATGGCCGAACAGTTGCTAATGAGCGCCGCTGCCGGCATGGCACGGGAAGGCATGACCCCCTTTGCCACCACCTATGCGGTGTTCGCTTCCCGTCGGGCCTACGACTTCATCTGCATGGCAATCGCAGAAGAGAACCTCAACGTCAAGATCGTCTGCGGGCTGCCTGGCCTGACCACCGGTTATGGTCCTAGCCACCAGGCCACGGATGACCTGGCCATCTTCCGGGCGATGCCCAACCTGATGATCGTCGACCCCTGTGATGCGCTGGAGATCGAGCAGGCTGTGCCAGCGATCGCCGCCCATCAGGGGCCGGTCTACATGAGGCTGCTGCGCGGCAACGTACCCTTGGTGCTCGATCGCTACGATTACCAGTTCCAGCTGGGCAAGGCACAGGTGCTGCGCGGTGGCCGGGATGTGCTATTGATTGCCAGCGGCCTCATGACCATGCGCGCGCTGGAGGCTGCCGAGCAGTTGCAAAAGGACGGTGTGGATGTATCGGTGCTGCATGTACCCACCATCAAACCGCTCGATGAGCAGACCATCCTCGCCGAGGCACGCAAGCCTGGTCGCCTGGTGGTCACTGCGGAAAACCACTCGATCATAGGGGGCCTGGGGGAAGCTGTGGCCGGCGTACTGCTGCGCAACGGGGTCACACCAACCTTCCGCCAGATCGCGCTACCGGATGCGTTTCTTGATGCAGGGGCACTGCCGACTTTGCATGACCGATACGGGATCTCCACTGACGCTGTGTCGAGGCAGATCAAGGCATGGCTTTGACCGTAGCCGTGGGTCAAACCTGAAGCGCGGCGGATGCAAGCGTGATGGATACCTGGCCCATGGCAGAGGCACACCGCAGCCCTTGGGATCCAGGCAATGATGAGAAATGCTCCGTAACATTCGATACGGAGCATTTTTCTTGGGGCGACGAAACCTGCAGACGCTACCTAACCTCCTGCCACGCTACCGATGAAATTCGCCAGCTCAGCTGTTCGGGGCGCCGCAAAAACCTCGCGTGGATGGCCAGTCTCGTGGACCTTGCCTTGATGCATGAAGACCAGCTTGTCACCGACTTCCCGGGCAAAACGCATTTCGTGGGTGACCATGATCAGGGTCATGCCTTCACTGGCCAGTTGGCGCACCACACCGAGCACTTCGTTGACCAACTCGGGGTCGAGCGCCGAGGTGATCTCGTCGCACAGCAACACCTTTGGCGACATGGCAAGCGCCCGGGCAATCGCCACCCGCTGCTGCTGGCCGCCGGAAAGGCGGTCCGGGTAGGCGTCGAACTTGTCACCCAGTCCAACCCTGGCGAGCATCTGCTCGGCCAACTGGCGGGCCTCGGCCTTGCCGGCCTTCTTCACCACCTGGGGTGCAAGCATCACGTTCTGGCCCACTGTCAGGTGAGGGAAGAGGTTGAACTGCTGGAACACCATGCCAACCTTCTGCCGCAGCGAGCGCAAGTCGGCGCGGCCGGCATCCAGGTATTCGCCATCCACCTCGATCACCCCATCGCTGATCGACTCCAGGCCGTTGAGGGTACGCAGGAAGGTACTCTTGCCGGAACCGCTACGGCCGATGATGGCGACCACCTCGCCCTCCTCGATCGCCAGGTCGACACCCTTGAGCACATGATTGTCGCCGTAGTACTTGTGCAATGCGGACACTCTAAGCAGGGGCATGCAGCCTCCTCTCCAGGTAACGGGCGCTCAGCGAGAGCGGGTAGCAAAGGACGAAGTAACCCACGGCCACCAGACCGTAGATCAGGAACGGTTCGAAAGTGGCGTTGGCCAACATGCCGCCGGTCTTGGTCAGCTCGGTGAAACCGATGATCGAGGTCACCGCCGTGCCCTTGACCACCTGCACCGAGAACCCGACGGTCGGCGCGACGGCAATGCGCAGGGCCTGGGGCAGGATCACGTGGCGCAACTGCTCCAGACGGCTCATGGCCAGGCTGCCGGAGGCCTCCCACTGGCCATGTGGTATGGACTCGACGCAGCCTCGCCAGATCTCGGCGAGAAAGGCACTGGTGAACAACGTCAAGGCGATGGCCGCCGCCATCCAGGCCGAAACATCGATGCCGAACAGGGCGATGCCGAAAAACACCATGAACAGCTGCATCAGCAGCGGCGTCCCCTGGAACAGCTCGATGTAGCTCCTGGCCGCGCCACGCAGCATCCGGCTATCGGAGATTCGCGCCAACAGCAGCAACAGCCCGGCAATACCACCGCAGACGAACGCCACCAGCGACAGCAGCAAGGTCCATTGCAAACCTGCGAGCAGGTTGCGCACGATGTCCCACAAGGTGAAATCCATTCAGCGTCTCCCCGTCAAAGCGCGCCGGCCGATCCATGCCAGCAGTTGGCGCACCAGGATAGCCATGACCAGGTACAGAGCCGTGGTCAGCAGGTATGTCTCGAAAGCCCGGAAGTTGCGCGACTGGATGAAGTTGGCGGCGAACGACAGTTCTTCTGTGGCGATCTGCGAGCACACCGCCGACCCGAGCATTACGATCACGATCTGGCTCGACAGGGCCGGCCAGACCTTGGCCAGTGCAGGTTGCAGCACCACATGGCGAAAAGCCTCGAAACGACTCATGGCCAATGCCGCCGCAGCCTCCAGTTGCCCTCTGGGAATGGCCTGGATACCCGCCCGAATGATTTCGGTGGAATAGGCCCCAAGGTTGATCACCATGGCCAGTACCGCCGCCTGCCATTCCGTCAACCGAACGCCAAGCGAGGGCAGGCCGAAGAAGATGAAGAACAACTGGACGATGAAGGGCGTGTTGCGGATCAGTTCCACGTAAAGGCCGAACAGCGCATCGAACGGCCGTAGTCGCCAGGCGCGCACCACCGCACCAAGCACACCGATAGCCACCCCGAACAGGGTGCCGATCAACGTCAGCTCTAGCGTGAACACAGCCCCTTCGAGCAGCAGGCCGCCTTGGGCCAGCACAGGGGAAAAGTCAAATTGATAGGCCATGGGTCGGCGACTCCAGGGCCGTTCAAAGGTCGGCCGGCAATGGCTGCTTCAGCCACTTTTCGGCATTGCGGTCGAGGCTGCCGTCGGCCTTGGCCGCATTCAGAGTGGCGTTGACCTTCTCGAGCAAGGCCGGCTCCTGCTTGGCCAGCCCCACGTACACTGGCGAGTCCTTGAGCTTGACCTTCATGACCGGCACCTTGTTCGGGTTCTTCTCGGCAATGACAGCCATTACCACGCTGCCGCTGGCGATCAGCTCGACCTGGCCCGACAGGTAGGCGGCGATGGTCGAGTTGTTGTCCTCGAAGCGCTTGATGACCGCACCCTGAGGGGCGACCGCGGATAACTCCATGTCCTCGATCGAGCCACGCGTGACACTGATGGTCTTGCCGGCAACGGCACCGATATTGTCGATCGACGTCTCGGCCGGCCCGAACACTGCCAGGTAGAACGGTGCGTAGGGGCGGGAAAAATCGATCACCGCTTCCCGCTCCGGGTTCTTGCCCAGGCTGGAAATCACCAGGTCGACCTTGCCGGTAGTGAGGAACGGAATGCGGTTGGTGCTGTTGACCGGGGTCAGCGCCAGCTTGACGCCGAGCCTGTCAGCCAGTAGCTGCGCGGTGTCGATGTCCAGGCCGCGAGGTTTGAGGTCCGGCCCCACCGAGCCGAAGGGAGGGAAGTCCTGGGGTACGGCTACCTTGAGCACGCCCCGGGCAGTGATGTCGGCCAGCGCATCGGCCTGGGCGTGGGAAACGCTCATGACGCCGCCACAAACCAGGGCGGCCAGAAGCAAGGAACGGATGTTTTTCATGGAAAATGCCTCGGGTGCATGCGAAGAAGTTGCCTAGCCCGAAAAGCACAGGCCGTGCCAGTGTTGCCCGGCAACCCCGGAATACGCTTTCGCCCCTTGGCATCGCGCGGTCTTACTGGTCTGAACAGCTAGCGCCTACCCTCTGCCATCGCCCCCCTTTCGTGCAGCCACCTGCCCCGCTGCGTCAGCATGGGGCGATACTTGCCAGGCAACCGGTAAAGCCTTTAAAAAGCGCAGACCCCTTGCCAGCTGGTCTGAACAGATGCTCGACACACTCCCCCGCGCAGTTCCGGAAATCGCCTTGCAGGCTATCCGCAAACTGATCCAGGAAGGCGACTACCAGCCCGGTGATGCCCTGCCCTCCCAACGTGACCTGGCAGAGCAGTTGGGTGTAAGCCGCGCCTCCCTGCGCGAGGCGCTGTCCTCCTTGAGCGCCTTGGGGCTGGTGAGCGTACAACCGGGCAAGGGGGTATTCGTCCAGGCGCCGCCATCCGCCACCGGCTTCTCCTGGCCCTATGCCGAACAGGTATCCGCCGTCGATACCTTCCAACTGCGCTATGCACTCGAAGGGTTCGCCGCCGGCTTGGCGGCGCTGTACCTGACGGCAGCGGACATCGATGCGCTCGAAGCCAATGTCGAGTCGATGCGCCAGGAGCTGCGCGCCGGCAATTTCGAGGCCGCAGCGCGCCTGGACTTCGCCTTTCACCGCCGCCTGCTGGAAGCGAGTGGCAACCACGCCATGCTGCAGGTGATCACCACCAGCCAGGACATTTTCCTGGAGAGCCAGAAGCTGCCTTTCATTCGCCCTGAACGCGCCATGGAGACCTGGCAGGAACACCGCAAGATCCTGCGCCAGCTTGCCCGTGGCAACCAGGCCGGAGCACAGCGTGCAATGCAGGAGCATATCCGCAACGCGGCATCGCGCACGAACGTGGTGTTCCCATGTTGACTAGTCCGCCAAACACCGGAATACCAGGCCTGCCGTGCATGACAGCACACAGCAACATCACGCTCACAGGGTAAGTGGAAAGGTTTCAGCATTGACCTGAATCAATCAAACGCCATAGGCGGTGTTGTAAACAGCACACCAAACATATGGGAATGCAGTTTGATGAGCGAGTCCAACCCGGCAACCAGAATTATCTGCAACAATCTTGAACTGGCCGATCAATTGCGCCAGTTGTTGGCGCCTGTAGCACCCGATTGCGAGGTGCTGAGTACGCCTGGCAATTGCAGCGTCGCCCCGCTTTGCCGCTGGCTCGGTGAAACCCAGTTGGGCTCGGCTGGGCAGATACAGGCTGCCTTGCTGGATGCCACCGAGGTTCTCGAACAGACCCGACACGCCTTCAAATCCCGCGAACTGGGGCTGCTGCGGCGACGCCTGGTTGCATTGCTGGATAAATTGTCGGAAGATCCCCAGTGATGTGAATGTGCCATCACCAGGTTCCGCCCTGCGGGAACCGGCTTTGCCGAGCAGGATAATAGGCCTGAAAGACGAAGCGCCGTGGCAACAAGTTCTTGAGCAGAACTTGTTGCCACGGCGCTTTTTTTTGTTCAGCAAAAAGGAATCTTCTCCAACACCGGGGGATGTGAATGAAGGTGACAAAAGACCTCGAGGAATTACTCAAGCGTATCCGTCTCGACCATGCGGAGATTGTCGAACGCTTTCGCTTTCTCGACTGGAGCGCCGAAGATGCCAGACGACTAGGCGTAGCAGCTCAGTACATGGCCCCGTCCCAGCAAGCTTTCGTCGACCATCTGTACCGTCACCTGGCGGAATTTTCCACGCCGTCCGCGTTGCTTCGCACGCCGGAAGTCACCGCCCGTTTGAAGCAGAGCCAGGCTGAGTATTACCAGCGCTTGTGGAGCGGCCCCTACGATGAAACCTACGTCAACGGCCGCCTGCGCATCGGTGTAATCCATCAGCAGATCGGGCTGGAGCTGAAGTGGTATCTCGGCAGCTATCGGCTTTACCTCGACGACATGCTTGAAAGCGTGTTCGGCGACAGCCCGGATGCCACGCTCTATTCAAGCCTGTTGAAGGCGGTGTTCTTCGACATGACGCTGGCCATCGATACCTACAGTGCGGCTCAGCACAAGGCGCTGGAAGATAGTGAGGCTCGCTTCGCCCGCGCGCTGCGCGGTGCCAACGACGGGCTGTGGGACTGGCATGTCGATCAGGACCGGCTTTACGTTTCAGAGCGTTGGGCCAGCATGCTCGGTCTCAGCCGCGACAGCATCGGCGAGAGCAGTTCCAGTTGGTTCGGTCGCGTGCACCCGGACGACCTGCCGGATTTTCGCCATGCCATCGATGCCCATCTTCAAGGGCAGACATCATCCGTTCACCACGAGTACCGTATCCGCAAGCACAACGGCGACTACATCTGGGTCCTCGTGCGGGGGGTCGCCGAAATGACCAACCCTGGCGAGCTACGCATGGCTGGCTCGCAGTCTGATATCAGTGCACGCAAGGATGCCGAGCAGCGCCTCCAGCATACCGCCCAGCATGACCCGTTGACCGGCCTGGCCAACCGCATCCGGCTTGACGAGCAAATGCAGAAGACCTTCAGGAAGCAGCGCAAGGGCGGTGACTACGAAGCGCTGCTGTTCATCGATCTGGACCGCTTCAAGTTGATCAACGATAGCCTCGGCCACAACGTCGGTGATCGCGTGCTGGTGGAAGTGGCAAGGCGCTTGAAAGAGTCGCTGCGCCCCACTGACCAACTGTTCCGCTTCGGCGGAGACGAATTCATCGTTTTGCTTCACGACCTCACCTGCGACCGCGACGCCGAGCAGATATCCCAACGCATCCTCGACAACCTGCACCAACCGCTGCACATGGACGGTCGAACCCTGGTGGTCAGCGCCAGCATCGGCATCGCTCCGTTGCACGACAATGGCAAAGCCCTGGATGTGCTGCAGGCTGCCGACCTTGCCCTCTACCGAGCCAAGTCTGCCGGCAAGGCGCGGTACGCCCACTACGACGAAACATTGCAAGATACCGCGCAGCAGCATCTGGAACTGGAATCCGCGCTAGGC
The DNA here is from genome assembly GCF_046764235.1 of Pseudomonas sp. s4. Classification (NCBI taxonomy): domain Bacteria; kingdom Pseudomonadati; phylum Pseudomonadota; class Gammaproteobacteria; order Pseudomonadales; family Pseudomonadaceae; genus Pseudomonas; species Pseudomonas sp. s4. Next base: position 4,131,256 of record NZ_CP177209.1, read on the forward strand.
CAGGCACTGCAACAGAATGAATTCGAACTGTACTACCAACCGATCTATCACCTGGACCAAGGGACACCTCTGGTGACCGGGGTCGAAGCGCTGTTGCGGTGGCGCCATGGCGAACGTCTGATCTCGCCACTGGAGTTCATCCCTGCGCTGGAGGAATCGGGAGAGATCATCCGCGTCGGCGAATGGGTACTGCGCCAGGCCTGTCAGCAGGCCCGGGCCTGGCAACTGGCCGGGCATGAGCGCCTGCGCTGCTCGGTGAACATTTCCAGCACGCAATTGCAACAAGCCGACTTCACCCTCCGGCTGATCGATATCCTGCAAGAAAGCGGCCTGCCTCCCGCCAGCCTGATCCTGGAGATCACCGAAAGCCAACTGATGCATGACGACATGGACACGCTGGCCTGTCTGCATGAGCTGACCAGCCTTGGTGTTCTGCTGGCGCTGGACGATTTTGGCACGGGTTACTCCTCGCTCGGCTACCTCACGCGCTTTCCGCTGCACATCCTCAAGCTCGACAAGAGCTTCATCACCGGCGTTCCTTACGAGAACAAACAGAGCGCGATCAGCCAGGCGATCATCGTTCTCGGCCGTAGCCTCGGCCTGGAAGTAGTGGCCGAAGGCATCGAGAGTTCGGCGCAACTCGAATTCGTGGTCGGTGAAGGCTGCCACTACGCCCAAGGCTACTGGTTCAGCCGGCCACAACCCGCCGCTCAGATACAACACCTGCTCAGCACAGAAGACCGTTTCGAAGGAAGCGCAGTTACGCGGCGCGTACCTGTCAGTTCAGGAGAAAAACAATGAAAACCAATCTTCCGGTCAGTGGTCGTGCCGTCGAATTCAGCGCAAACGCGAACATTCTTTCAACAACCAACCCAAAGGGCGCCATCACTTACGTCAATCCCGACTTCATCAACATCAGCGGATTCAGTGAAGCCGAATTGCTCGGCGTCAATCACAACATCGTGCGCCACCCGGACATGCCGCCAGAAGCTTTTGCGCATATGTGGCAGACACTCAAGGATGGGCGCTCGTGGATGGGGCTGGTAAAAAATCGCTGCAAGAACGGTGACCACTACTGGGTCAGCGCCTATGTCACGCCGATGCAGCGCAATGGCGAAACAGTGGAATACCAATCGGTTCGCACGCTACCGGCCAAAGCGCTGGTGGAGGCTGCTGAACATCTCTATGCACAGTTGCGTAGTGGTAAAAAGACCAACTGCCTGCGTATGTCACGGCTGTCCGTCGGCATGCGCCTGGCACTTGCCAGCACTGGCGTGAACCTGCTGTGCTTTGCTGCCTTGGGCTTGCTGGGTGCGTTGTCCTGGAGCCATGCCGCTTTCTCCATGACGCTATCGAGCTTGCTGCTTGGCGGCGTGTTGCGCTTCAGCCTGCGCCCCCTCGACGCCCTTGCCCGAAAAGCCAGGAATATCGCCGACAATCCGCTGAGCCAGATTCTCTACAGCGGCCGCCGCGACCAGTTTGGCCAGATCGATTTCACCCTGCAAATGCTCGAAGCCGAGACCCGGGCAATAGTCGGACGCATTGCCGATTCGTCCCGCCAGTTGAGCAAGGAAGCCGAAGAGCTTCTGTCTGCAGTGGACAACAACAATTGCGCGACCCTCCGCCAGCAGGGGGAAACTGCCCAGGTTGCCAGCGCAGTAACCCAGATGGCCAGCAGTGTGCAGGAAGTGGCGCGCAACGCTCAGCTCACCGCCAGCGCCGCGAACCTGGCCAACCAGGAATCCGACCGCGGCCACCAACTGGTTGAGCAGACCCGCCAGCACATTGATAGCCTCGCCAGCGAAGTGCAACAGACCAGCATGGTGATTCATCAACTGGAACAGCATGGCAATGAAATTGACCGCGTACTCGAGGTCATTCAAAGCATCGCCGAACAGACCAACCTGCTTGCCCTCAACGCCGCCATCGAGGCTGCCCGCGCTGGAGAGGCGGGCCGGGGTTTTGCGGTGGTCGCCGACGAGGTGCGCGGGTTGGCTTCGCGGACTCAGCAATCCACTGCTCACATCCAGGGCACCATCGACACCCTGCGGCGTTCCACGGGGGATGCCGTGCTTGCGATGCAGCGCAGTCACAGCAAGGCCGGTGTCAGTGTCGAACAGGCACTGCTGGCTGCCCGGGCGCTGGACGGGATCACCCAGCGCGTAGATGAAATAAGCGGCATGAGCGTGCAGATCGCTGCCGCCGTAGAGGAGCAGAGCGCGGTGGGTGACAGCATCCAGTGCAACCTGGCCGATATCAGTCAAACCACCCAGAAAAGCGTGCTCGCCAGCAACCAGAGTCGAACCACAGCAGCCCATGTCGCCAAGCTGGCCGAGCGCCTTCAACTGCTGTCGGCGCAACTTTGGGGGCGCCAGCGCAATGGGTGACCGGTTCGCACCGTACTCCCAAGCCAACCCTCACAAGCCGGCCTGCGTGGTCGGCCCCAGCTTGGGCGACTTCTGCAACAACCCTCGTGGCAACTGGAAACCTTTGAAAGGCTCTTGGGTTATAGGGTTGAAGGCTTTCTGCGCGTTAAGCCTGTAGCGCATCACGCCATCGCCGGTCCTGAAGCTCAGGTCCACGCTGGTCGCCGTGCGCCCATTGAGCGAGCCACGGCTGAGCAAGCGGAACATCGACCAGGGGCCACGGTACTCAAGGCTGCTGCTGTTCCCGTTCTGCCGGAGCAAGGTCAGGTTACTACGCACCTGCTGCCCCAAGGTATTGGGCCAGACGATACCGGTGATCTGGCTCGGGCCATGGGTGTAGGGAATCAATTGGCCGTCCAGGTCCAGCAAGCTTGTACGCTGGTTGGCACTCAGGCCCAACGGCTCGATGCTGAACTGCACACTCAGGTTGCCGCGCTGATCAAAGAAGGTCTCGCGGATACGATCTGCCCGCTCCAGCTGTTCGAGCACATCACTGCGGATCAGCGACTGCCCCTGCTGGCCGGCCTGCAGGGCTTCGAGGTTATCCCTCAGGAAGACCTTCAGGTATTGATCATGGAACTGCTGCAGCCGCCCCTTCGGCCCGAAGAAGGCCTCAAAGTCGTCCAGCGAGGCGTCGGGAGCCTTCACGACAAAGGGGTAGCGCCCTGCCAGGCGCTGCTGGAAGAAGCTGTATACCTCGGCGTCCCAGCGTCGCTCCAATTCGCGCAGGGCTTCGACATTCAGCACCTGTGCTGCTTGATCGGCCATCTTTCTGACCTGTTGGTTGATCGGTTCCGGTAAGCCGGTGGCCACCCGCTGCAGGGTGCCGATGGGGTCTTGCCCTGTCATCGAGAATCGCTGATGCACGGCCTGCAGCGCGGCCTTGCCTCGGTCGGGGCTGTCTTGCACCGCCTTGGCATAGTCGTGCACGGCCGCGATGGCACCAAGAGTTTCATCGTAGTAGCTGGGTTTCTCACCGGTTGCCTGCAGCATGGCACTCAGCCCGGCAAAGGCCCGCTGAATGGCCCAGGCCTGTTGTTGATCAGGCCTGCCACTTGTCGGTCGCAACGCTTCAAGCTCCCCGGGTGCCTCAGCGACAACGGCTGATGAAAGCGAAGTGTTGTCCCTCACTGTGTCCAGCAACCGATGCAGGGGCGCTGCTGGCCCGGTCAACTGCCCCAGGATCGCTACGCCATGATCCAGGTCGCGGAAGTCAGCCACCGAAAAGGCATTCAAGGCACGACGCCAACTGTCAATGAAATCGGCGCTGTACAAGTTACGCAGCCGTTCGCCCAGCGCCTCCCGGTCGGCATCCGAGTAATCGAGCTGGCCACGCTCTCCAAGTGCCCACTGGTCGATCATGGCCATATCTGCAAACCGCTGACTACGTGGTTCGAAGTACTCTTTGAAGCCCTTGGCGGTGAGCATTGGCGCTATCAGGACACCCTCCCCCTGCCTGAAGCCGGGTGAGGACTGATACACCACATCGAACGCTGGCCCCACCTGATGACGCAGGTCCAGGCCGGCATTCAACTGCTCTCCAGCCTGCTGTTTCAGGCTCGCGTACACCCGCTCTGGCAAAGGTACCTTGCGCAGGACCTGCTGCACCTCTGCAATACGCTGGCGATACTGCGGCAGATCGGTATCGGCATAGGCCAAGGCATACTGCAGGTGCCGCATGAGGTCGCCTTGCAATTGCCCCTGCCCGGGGAACTTCTGTTGCCACTGGCGGGCCATCCAGTCCTCGACCCATTCGGGGCGGCGGCTCTGGCGGTCCTCCAGCATTCGATAAACCCGAAGCGCAGCCATCTGCTGTTCACTGCCCGGCGGCGCAGCGTCCATGGCATCGATCACACCGCTGGCCAAGGCTGGCAGGAAGCGCCTGGAGAGCAAGCTCAGGTAGGCCTCATCGACGCGAGGGCCAATGGCGCGCCCCTGATACAAGCCAAGGTCGGAAACACCTGGCCACGCGGCACGATAGTTGCCAAACACCGACACGGCATCGCGTATCTGGTCCAGCGGTTCCAGCAGGTTGCGCCCGGTGGGGTCCAGACGCTGGTCCACTTCGTGATGACTGTACTCTCTGCTCTTGGCGAGCACGTTGGCGGCCTTGGCGCCATTGATGTCAAAGTAGCGTTGCCAACTGGCGATGGCGACACTGAAGGCCAGCACGCCTACTGCAGACCCCACCCAGAGCAACCGACGTTTGCTGCGCGCTACCTTGATATTGTCCCCGGCAAGGCCGGCCTCCTGGTAGATGACTCGCCGGAAGGCGTGCTGAATGAAGTAGACCAGCGCCTGCCCCTGCGCCTTGCCTTCACGCAGCGGAAACTCGGTCTTGTACGGCTGTGCCGCCTCACGCACGAACGCATTGAGCATGTCGCCCTGCTGCAAGACCGAAGACCAGTACACGCCACGTACCAAGGCAGGCGTGGTGAAACGGTCACTTGCGAGGGTTTCTTTCAGGAAGGCCAACAGTATCGGACGCAGCCCGATCAACTGGGCATGCAACGAAAACAAGCGAACTCGCAACGGCGCACCGGCCAATACATCGAGCCGGTCCACTACCTGTTCAAACAATTGCCTTATCAACCGATCGTAATGATCGCCATATTCATCCAGCCAGGCATCGAACGTGCCGACCGCATCCAGTTTGAAGGTGAAGCCCAGCATGTTTTCCCGCATGGCGGCAGGAAGCCCAGCGTACAGCTGGTCGAAACCGTCCAGCAGATCGAATTTGGCCAGTACCACATACAGCGGCAGGCGCGAGCCCGACTGACTGCTCACTTCATACAGCCGCGTGCGTAGCACATGCGCCAAGGCGACACGTTGCTCAGGCGTGCCATGCAGTAGCGCAGGCAGGTCAACGACCAACAGCAAGCCATTTAGTGCTCTCTGGCTTCGGTTACGTACCAGCCAGCCCAGCATGTGTTCCCACAACCTGGCCGAGGTGGCGGGTGGCGCTTTCGACGTGTCTGACTCCTCGGCTGATGAACCTGCCAACGATTCCTGACGGACGAAAGCGCCCGGCGGGTCGATGATCACCGCATCGTTACTGACCCACCAGCCTATCGGATAAGCCAGCACCTGCGCTTGCCTGCCTCGCGCTTGTGCCTTGTCGATGCGGGTCAGGGAAAAACTCTGTTCGGTACGGTCGATGAAGCTGGTCTTGCCGGCCTGTTGGTCGCCCACCACCAGATACCACGGCAGTCGGTACAAGGCACGCCTGCCACCCGCATTGTCCAGATAGCGTGCCAGCCCTTGGTCCAAGGCTTTCTCCTGTGCCTGGACGAAAGGCAACACGTTGTCCAGTTCAGCGTCCACCGCCTGCTTGCGTTCGGCCTGCAAACGGCGAAAACGCCTGCGCAGCACCACAAGCCAGCAGAGTAGCGGCACCAACACCAGCGCCAGGCTGGCCAAACCGCGATGCGCCACGCTAGCCAGCGGCTGCTGCCCGCGCCAGACCCATTGCGGGCCGAGCCACCAGATTGCAACCAGCATCAATGCGGCACCCAACCCGAGCAGCAGCGGCATGGCCAGGCCGATACGGGCCACCAGGGGCAAGCCCCAACGTTTAAGATGCTTCCACAGTTGATTCATCCTGACTCCCGTTCCTTGTTCCAATCAGCCCTTGATGGACCGTGCACGCGTACTGCTGAAGGCGTTGAAACACCGCAGGCTCCCAGGCGCTGGCGGTGGTTTCCTGCATCGTTCGGGCAACGCCTGCGCACAAGTCCTGGGCCAACCAGGACACGCCCCGAGCAGCCAGCAGATCAGCCGCGATCACCGTGGTATGGCAGCGCTCACGCAGGCTGCGGAAGTCCGCCTGCATGCCCTGCAGCCTGAGCAACACCGCTTCCACGCCGCTGGTTTCCAGTTGGCAGGCCAACTCCTCTCGCAACGTGGCGAATTCCTGAGAGGCTGCGTCCGAATCGGATTGCCCTTGCGCCCCCCTGAGCCACGCCAGACATTGGTCATCGACAAATACCTTGCCGTCGCTGAAGCACAACTGCTGCAGCGCGGGCATGCGCTGCACAAACCGCGCGGTCGCAGCGCGAATGGCCTCAGCCACCTCGCCCATCGCCAGCCGCGTGGCAGCGCTCGCTGCCAGAAAGCTGCCGCGAATCCAGTAGGGGCAAGCCGTCACGCTCTTTTCGATCCGCTGCAGCAGGGCCGCGTCGATTGCAGTAGCGGCAATGGCATCTTCATAGTCCCCGGCAATGTCCTGCGGCACCGCCATCAGCTCCGTGCGGTTGCCCTGCCTGGTTTGAGGCGGCGTCTGGATGTGCGCCCACAAGCCGAACCGACGCAACTGGTAGCCAGCAGGATCGTAAGGGTCCTGTTGATTGATCAGCTCGGCCATGGTCAGCATGGCCCTTCGTGATTCGCGCTCGTTGCCCAACGACACACGGGGCGTCGGCGTGGCAATGACCTCGGCCAGTGGCGCAGACTTGATGCCCTTTGCAGGGGGCTTGTCCGTGGTGGGCTCGGCAAGGCCGTTTGAAAGTTCCGTGTGCTTGCGTAGCAGGCGCTCCAGTTCGCCAAGGGCCGCTTCATCGAGCTGCGCTGCTTCCCGCTGCTGTTGCAGGCGTTGCAGCGCGCCCTGAGCCGCCGCGGCGTGCGCGGGGCTGAACGTGAAGCGGTCCAGGCGCGGCAACGCCACGAGCAAACGGTTGAGCATCATGCCAACCAGCTTGCGCTTGCCGAGGAACCCTTTGGGGCCCGGTTTCGGGTATGCGCTTTCCCAATAGGCTTCGACCATGCCGGCCAGCAGTGCGAGGGTCAAACCCCAGCGCTCCCAGCATTGGCTGCGCAGCCAAGCGACACCCAGGTGCGCGACAATGCGCAGGTGCTTGCACTCCTGGCCCAGGTACTGGCGGGACGCTTCTTCGATATAGGCCCAGTCGATGGAAGGCTCCTGCAGCCCACCCAGCTTGACCATTTCCTGGTCAATGGCCTGGTAGGTTTCGTTCTCCACATCGAACAGGCCGGCACGGTTCTGCGCGTCGATGGGGGCAAGCAACCGGGCAATTTCCTGTGCGGTGACCTCTGCTACCAGCGACATGCCTTGCGCGCCTCATCGATGAGTGGGTCCAGCCCCTGAGCGTCGAAAACCAGCCCATCAACGGCTGGGTTGTCGCTCTCGACCTGAATGCGATGGGCCCCGATCAGTGGCTTGATCTGCTCGATGCCCGGCAAGCCCCTGCCAGCGTCAAGCACCTGGCCGTTCTCCGTCACCTGCCAGGGTGTAGCGAGGGTGGAGCCACGCTCCCCCTGCAATCGCACCATCACCCGGCCGGTATCGACGGGTTGTGCGGTAACCAGTTGCAACCTGGAAATGTTCTGCACACAACTGATCACCAGGTAGGGGTGCGGTGCGACCGAAGCGATTGCGGGCGCCGAGATCATCAGCCCGTCATCCCCTTTTTCGAGGCGAAACGTCAGCTCCTCCGGCGACCGCCCCGCCTCATGGGTCATCACACGACGCAGCGTGGGCGAATCCTGCTCCGGCGCGGACCATTGCAGTTTCGTCACATGTGCCGGGGTGCCAGCGGCCTGATCGAAACAAGCCAAGCGCTCGACGTTGGAGACGATCTGCGGGCAGTCCCTGGTCTGGCTTGCCAAACTTGGCGCCAGGGAGAGCAACATCGAAAGGCCAACGCCATATGCATAGCGAAGAATCATATTGGCTTTACTCACTCGTAAAATATTGCAACAGTGCCACCCGACTGGCCAGTCACGGTTTAATAGCAGTCATCCACACAACTACCGAATAGTGGAGCACCGAAACGAAACAAAGGCTAGTACAGAAAAAATCATATTCACAACCAAATATTTCCTTACACTTTCACACTCGACGCACAATATTTTTTCGGTGCATGGTTTTTTACACGCACATAGCGAGACTCCAATTACGTTTAAATTTAAACATAACTTTGTAGGACGCTTCCTACATATATCCAAACTTCACGAAGGCTGACATCCATGAATAAAAGCTCAGGCTCCGTTGCACCCAAAGAACGCATAAACATCAAGTACGTACCGGCCACCGACGGCGAACAAGCCGAGGTAGAGCTGCCGCACAAGATGTTGGTACTAGGCGATTTCGGCCTGGATGATGCCCGCGCGCTGGAAGACCGTTCGATCATGCGAATCGACAAACACAGTTTCAACAATGTGTTGAACGACGCCGATGTCAGCCTCGCCATGTCCGTGCCATCCATGCTCAGCACTGCCCCCGACGCAGAGCTGGCGGTCAACCTGCAGTTCAAGTCCATCAACGATTTCGGGCCAGACAGCATCGCCCGCCAGGTACCGGAGCTGAACAAGCTGCTGGAGCTTCGCGAGGCATTGGTCGCGCTGAAAGGCCCACTGGGCAACGTGCCCACGTTCCGCAAGCAACTGCAGCACCTGCTGAATAACGAACAGGCACGCAAACAACTGGCTGAAGAACTTGACCTGGTGCTCGAGGCGCCAAAAGAAGACTGAGACAATGGAGCGTCCCCATGCCAAAGCAAAACAGCACGACCGTCGCGGTTGAAACAACAACCGAACCACTGAGCAACGCCACCCTGCTCGACCAGATCATGGCAGAAACCAAGTTGGCACCTACTCAAGAGGGCTATCAAGTCGCTCGCCAGGGTGTATCTGCTTTTATTGCCGAGATCCTTAAAAGCCATGACCCTGATCAACTCATCAACAAACATCGTGTCGACCAGATGATCGCTGAACTGGATCGAGTGCTCAGCAAGCAGATGGATGCCATCCTGCATCAACCCAAGTTTCAGCAACTTGAATCCGCGTGGCGCAGCCTCAAACTTTTGGTCGACCGAACCGACTTTCGTGAGAACATCAAGCTTGAAGTCTTGCATGTCAGCAAAGATGACTTGCTCGATGACTTCGAGAATGCCGCCGACATCACTTGCAGCGGCATATACAAGCATGTTTACACCGCAGGTTATGGCCAATTTGGTGGTGAACCCGTTGCTGCGATGGTTGGCAACTACAGCTTCGGCCCCTCTTCTCCCGATATAAAACTGCTGAGTTACATGGCCTCGGTCGGTGCCATGGCACACGCACCTTTTCTCGCGGCGCCCTCTCCTGAGTTCTTCAATCTGAGCAGCTTTGAAGAACTGCCCAATCTGAAGGAGATCAAGGACATTTTCGCCGGCCCCCGGCATGCCAAGTGGCGTGCGTTCCGCGAAAGCGAGGATGCCCGTCATACCGGGCTGACCGGGCCGCGATTCATGCTCCGCTCTGCCTATCACCCGCAAGAAAACCCGGTCCAGAGCTTCACCTACGACGAGGACATCGCCGGGCAGCACGACAACTATCTGTGGGGCAACTCCGCCTTCCTGCTGGCCAGCTGCATCAATGACAGCTTTGCCCGCTACCGCTGGTGCCCGAACATCATCGGCCCGCAGTCGGGTGGTGCCGTCGAGGACCTGCCGGTGCACCTGTACGAGTCACTGGGTCAGCTGCAGGCCAAGATTCCGACCGAAGTCCTGATCTCCGACCGCAAGGAGTTCGAGCTGGCCGAAGAGGGCTTCATCGCCCTGACCATGCGCAAGGACAGCGACAACGCCGCGTTCTTCTCGGCCAACTCGGTACAGAAGCCGAAGAACTTCCCCAAGACCCCGGAAGGCCTGCAAGCGCAAACCAACTACAAGCTCGGCACCCAGCTGCCCTACCTGTTCATCGTCAACCGGCTGGCCCACTACATCAAGGTGCTGCAGCGCGAACAGATCGGTAGCTGGAAAGAGCGCAAGGACCTTGAGTCCGAACTGAACAAATGGATCAGGCAGTACGTGGCCGACCAGGAGAACCCGTCAGCCGATGTGCGCAGCCGCCGCCCGTTGCGTGCTGCAAGGGTCGAGGTGTCGGACGTTGCCGGTGACCCGGGTTGGTATCAGGTCTCGCTCGCCGTGCGCCCGCACTTCAAGTACATGGGGGCGAATTTCGAGATCTCCCTGGTCGGCCGGCTTGATACCCAATGAGTGGATTTTTCGACCGTTTGGTGACGGATCAACTCGCAAGCCGGGTGCCGTCCAGGCAAGAGAACGCTACCCAGAAGTTCGCCGCCATCAAGCGCCACCTGGAAACGCTGCTCAATGCTCGCCAGGGTTGCTCGCAAAGCAGCCCTGAGCTGGGCCTGAGTGACTTCAACGGGCACGACGCAAGCAGCGGCGACCTGCTGAAACAGGTGAGCGCGGACATCCGCCGCACCATTCAGCGCTTTGAGCCGCGTGTGCACGTGCGCGCGCTCAAGGCCGTCCCCGATTGCCATGCCCCGCTGGAACTGCATTTCAGGCTGGACTGCCACGTGCAGGTCAACAACCACACGGAACAGCTGCAACTGGAGCTGCTGGTCAATGGCCATAACCGCCACACCCGAGTGAGGTGACCTATGTCACTCAAGGACCGATTCAGCGAAGAGTTGCGTTACCTCCATGAACTGGGGAACGACTTCGCCCAGGACAACCCACAACTTGCCCGCCTGCTCGGCAAGGGTGGCAGCGACCCGGATGTCGAACGCCTGATGGAAGCCTTTGCATTCCTCACGGCCAAACTGCGGCTCAAGCTGGAGGACGACCTGCCCGAACTGACGCACCCCATGCTGCAGTTGCTGTGGCCCAACTACCTGCGGCCCCTGCCGAGCGCCACGATCATCCAGTTCACGCCGCGCAAGCAAGCGCTCAGCCAGTCGCAAGCCATCGCCAAAGGCTCGCGGTTGTTCTCCAGCCCCGTGGATGGGGTGCCCTGCGAATTCCGCACCTGCACGGCGGTGGACATTCACCCGTTCGAGATCGAGTCGGTGAACGCAACCCAGACACTCGACAGTTCGGTTGTTCGCATCGGCCTGCAAACCTTGGTCGAGCGGCCGTTGAACACCCTGGGCTGCGCCAGCCTCGACTTTCATCTGAGCGGTGACACCCAAACTGCCCGCACGCTGTACCTGTGGATCGCTCAATACCTCAAGCATGTCTGCGTGACAGTCAATGGTGGGGTACGCCGGCTGCCGGCCAGCAGCATCGTGTTCCCAGGCTTCAGCCCGGACGAAGCGCTGCTGCCTTACCCACAGAACGTCTTTGACGGTTACCGGATCCTGCAGGAGTACTTCGTATTTCCCGAGCGTTTCCACTTCGTCAGCATCACCGGCCTGGAGAAAATCTGGCCTGATCAAGCGACTCAGCGGGTAGGCCTCGAGTTTCACTTCACCCGACAGTTGCCGGATTCGCTGCGTGTCGGCAAAGCAGACTTCAGCCTGTTCTGCACCCCGGCAGTGAACCTGCTCAGCCACAGCGCCGAGCCCATCGACCTGTCCAACCGGCGCGCCCAGGTCGAGCTTGTGCCCAGAGGCAAGGAGCTGCACGCCTATGAAATCTTCAGTGTCGATCGGGTCATCAGCACCCGCACCACGACAGACGGAAGTACCGGCGAACACCTGAGAACCTTCCGCCCCTTCGAGTCGTTCGCCCATGAGATCGAGCATGTGCAAGGGCGCACGGCGCTGTACTACCGCTATACACTCGAGGACTCCCTGCGCGGTGATGGCGTCACCCACCGCATCGCTTTCGTGCGCGCCGATGCCAACGCCTACATTGGCGAGCTGGAAACAGCGTCCATCGACCTGACCTGCACCAACCGCGACCTGCCGCTGGCGTTGGGTATCGATGACATCAACGTGCTCACCGAGATCACGCCGCCCCTGGCCACCTATACCAACATTTGTGCTCCCACCCGCCCCTACCGGCCGGTGCTGGATGGCCAGTTGCAGTGGGCCCTGATCTCCAACATGTCGCTCAACTACCTGTCGCTGCTCTCGGCCGAGCCGCTGAAAGCGGTCATCCGCGCTTACGACTTCGCGGCCTTGCACGACATCCAGCAGACACGCACCACCCGCAAACGCCTCGATGGCATCCGTGATGTGCAAACAGAGCCGCTGGACTGGCTGATCAAGGGCCAGCCCATTCGTGGCTTGCGCACGCGGCTGAAGCTGGACCAAAGCGCATTCCTCTGCGAAGGCGACCTGTACCTGTTCGGTTGCGTGCTCGCGCACTTCTTCGCCCTGTACGCCAGCATCAATTCCTTCCACCAACTGGAAGTGATCAACACCACCAACAACGAGCACTACACATGGCCAATCCAGACCGGCAAGCAACCGCTGATCTAGCCGACAAGCTGTTCGCCGAGGCGCACCAGTACAACTACTTCCAGTTGCTGGAACGCCTGCACGGCTTGCACGGGGATGACCTGGAACCACGCTGGCCAGATCAGGCCACCCGGCTGAGGGTGCGGCTTGCCAGTGACCCGCGGCTGAGTTTCCCGGTTTCCGACATATACAAGGTCGAACGCATGCCCGGGGAAGCTGACCGCTATCGCGTGTGCACCACCTTCATGGGCTTGCATGGCACCGACTCGCCGTTGCCCACCTATTACCTGGAGCAGGTGGCATACGAGCATGCACAGGGCATCGGTGTGCGGCCGGCGTTCTTCGATTTCTTCAACCACTACCTGCTCAGCCTGCTGCATCGCATCTGGCGTAAATATCGCTACTACATCCGCTTTCAGCCGGGAGCTACCGATGGGTTCTCCCAGTACATCTTTGCCCTGCTCGGGTTGAATGACAGGCAGTTGCGCGGGGACACGGCACTGCCGTGGAGCCGGCTGCTCAGTTTCGCCGGCGTCATTGCCAGCCGCAGCCGTGCGCCGGGCACGGTCGCCGGCATCATCGCCCACTGCTTCGACTTGAAGCAGGTACAGATCCGCGAGTTCGAAACCCGCTCGGTCCCCACTGCCGCCAAGCAACTGGTCAGCCTTGGCCGCAGCAACGGCGAGCTGGGCAGCACCTTCATGGTGGGCAGCCGCACGCGAACACGCAGCAGCAAGTTCACCATCGTGATCAGCGAACTCGACCCAGCGCAATTGCGTGACCTGCTGCCCAGCGGCATCAACTTCGGCCGGTTACGGGCACTGATCGACTTCCTGCTGCGGGATGGCCTGGCCTATGACCTGGAGCTGCGCCTGAAGCAGAACGCACTGCCGCCCTTCTGCCTGCACCGTAGCCTGGGTGCCTACCTGGGCTGGACCAGCTTCGTCGATGACCGTCACGGCCAGAGCAGCCCTGTGGTGCGGTTCCGGGGGCGCTCATGAGCACTTTGACCTTGAGCATCACCAACCTGGATCAGTTGCAACACAACGTCACTGCCCGACATCAGTTCGACTGCACAGGCGGCACCATCGGCAGCGCGAAGGCCACCTGGCGGATCAACGATCGTGAGCAGACCGTTGCACCGATCCATTGCGAGATCCGCTGGATCGAGGGCAGCTTCTGCGTCATCGATCGCTGTCAGCGTACCTACCTGAACGACAGCCTCCACAGCCTGGGGTCGCTTACCGCCAGGCGGCTGCTCGAGGGTGACCAGTTGCGTATTGGCGCCTATCGGCTGCAGGCCCAGCTTGCGCAGGCCGATGCACGCTCACTGGAGGACCTGTTCAGCCCTGAACAGAGAACCCTTGATCACTGGTTGCTGGATGTTCCACCCGAGGCTTGTCATGCCGCTGCAGCCGCCCCCCAGACTGTCGCGGACATCTGCTCGGCATTCGAACCGGGCATGGGCAACGACCCCTTGGCGGCACTGGACACAGAGGCAGGGCCGGCGCAGCAGAGCCCACTGGAACGCCTGATTGCAGGAGAACGCCCATGATGCGTCCGACATTCGTGGCCGGCCTGCTGACGGCGCTGATCGGGCTCTCGGGTTGCACGTCCCTGAGCAAGATTGGCCAGGTGGTGATGGACCCGTCATTGCCCGTCGGACCGCCCGGGGAACACCCCACCCAGGTCGCGTTCAGCATCAACGCCAGCCCAACGCTCAATGGCAACCCGAACAGCCTTGAGGTCGCGCCCGAGCCCGGGCCGGTTGTGGAGCCCAGCCCTTACGCGGTCAGCCTGAGCGCAGGCGACCCCTACGTGCTGACCGAGAAAGTCGGGGCCTTGTTCGAGTATCTGCTGGAACAGTTCCCGGCCATGTCGCCCGTCGATTCGCCAGTTGACGATGGCGAGGATCCGGCGCGCTCCCCCATGGAAGAAAGTACCCCGGGCAGCTACGACGACCCGACCGTGGTGCTGACCTTGCCGCGCACCACCACCGTGGCCACCGAACCCGTCGCTACGCCCATGGCCGTGAAGATCCTGCAACTGCGCGACGACTCTCTCTTGCGCAACAGCGTTTACGAACTGCTGGACAAGGACCCTGCCCAGGCACTGCGCAGCACCTACATACGCGATGACGATTACCTGCTGCGCCCTGGCCAGTTCAAGTTCATCCCCTTTGCGCCCATCGAGGCCGAAACGCGCTTCGTCGCGGTGATCGCCGACTACCGGAACCAGGAAAACGCCACCTGGAGCCAGGTGCTGCGCATTCCGCCCCGCGGGCACCAGATCATCCTGTCGGTGTTGCTCAACGACACGCAGCTCCTGCTCAAGGAGGAAGACTGATGGCGCCTGTAACCCCGCCCTTCTCGCTTACTCACGCTGACATGGAGCGCTCATGAGTTCACGTAACCCTGTCCTGTGGCCGGAAGGCCTGTTCGTCAAACCGCAGCATTTCCAACAGGCCGCCCGTGCCGCCGAAGCGGCCCTGCATCAACGTCTTGGCAGCCTGAACGCAGCCTTCTATGGCTTCAGCGAATTGCAGTTGAACGACGAGTATCTGAGCCTGGGCAAGGTCGCCATCACCCGTGCACGGGGCATCATGCCGGACGGCACGGTGTTCGATATCCCTGCAGACCTGCCACCACCGCCACCGCTGGAAATCGAAGACGACGGCGCGAAGGACAGCGAGATCTACCTGTGCCTGCCGCTGCGCACCGAAGGTGGCCGTGAGGTGAGCTGGCCCGATAACCCCGCCAACTTCCGTTACAGCGCCCAGTCCCTGGAAATCAAGGACACGCACAGCGCCGACGGTGACCTGGTGCAGGTTGACCTGGCGGTGCCCAACCTGCAGCTCAAACGCAAGGCCGACGACAGCAGCGCCTACACCCGCCTGGCCGTGACGCGCATTCTGGAGCGGCGCCCCGATGGCAGCCTGCAACTGGATGAAGGCTTCTATCCCACCAGCGTTTCAGTGCGCGCCGTACCCGCGCTGCAACGGTACCTGGAAGAAATCACCAACTCCCTGCGCGAACGTGCGCGCAACCTCGCCGCCCGCATTGGCGCCTCAGGGCAGTCCGGCATCGCCGACATTCGTGACTTCAACCTGCTGCAGGCCATGAACCGCTGGTGGCCATGCTTCCAGCATCTGGCCAGGCAAGGGCAGACCCACCCCGAACAGTTGTACCTGTGCATGAGCCAGGCCTGTGGCGAGTTCGTGACGTTTACCGACGAGAGCCGGCTGCCGCAGGAATACCCCGCCTATCACCATACCGCGCTACGCACCTCCTTCAAGCCGCTGGAGGACACGCTACGCCGGGCACTGAGCACGGTGCTGCAACCTCGCGCCGTTTCGCTGCCGCTGGAGACGCTGGAGTACGGCTTGCTGACAACCACGCTGGAGGATCGCCGCCTGATCGACGAAGCCGACTTCATTCTGGCAGTGCGAGCCCACATGCCGCCTCAGACATTGCGTCGAATGTTCGTGCAGAAGGCAAAGGTCGTCTCGCTGGAGTCGTTGAACGAGGTAGTGCCGCTGCAGCTTCCGGGGATTCCACTGGTGCCGCTGCCCGTGGCACCTCGGGATCTGCCCTTCCATGCAGGCTTCACCTACTTCGAGCTGGACCGTCGTTCCCCGGCTTGGGCGGGCATGGAGGCATCCAGTGGCTTCGGTATCCACGTCGCGGGGGAGTTCCCGGGGCTGGAACTGCAGTTCTGGGCGATCAGGAGCGAATGAAATGAAACAAGAAAACAGCCCCCCAACTGATGCCGAACAGGTCGAAAGCGAGCAACTGCACGCGATGCTCGAGGCGTCATTGTCCAACGACTCACCCGCACCAACAGCGGCTGATGGCCCTGAGCGAACGCCAAAGGCAGAGCCGGTGTATGAAGGCTACCCGGCAGACCCAGACTTCCAGCTACGTGGCGGCTACGACAACCTGATGCTGGATGCCGCCGCCCCTCTATTCGGCCTGGTGATACGCCTGCGTACCCTAGATGCCTTGCCCAACATCAAGGACGTGCATCAGCAAGTGCGTAACCAGATCGAAAACGTGCGTGAAGAGATGCGCCAGCACGGCTACGAGCCCGCTCAGTTGCTGGCGTACTCATACGGTCTTTGCCTTTTCATCGATGAAGCTGTCATGGACAGGCCTTGGGGTAAAACCAGCTGCTGGAGCCAGGAACCCCTGCTCAGCATTTTCCACGACGAAACTTGGGGTGGAGAGAAAGTCTTCACCGTACTGTCGCGCCTCATGCAGGAACCCATACGTTATCAGGACGTGCTGGAGTTCATGTACTTCGCGCTGTGCCTTGGTTTGAAAGGCAAGTACGCCATCGCCCCGAAGGGCGAAGAATCCCTCAACGCACTGATACACCAACTCCACGGGATTATCCGAGAACTGCGCGGCCCGACTCCGGAGACCGTCTGCGACCCATACACCAACGTCGCCCCAAGCAACTTCCGCATGAACCGGCAATGGCCGTGGTGGAGTCCGTTGGTCATTTCCGCCCTCGCCATGGCGGTGGCCTACGGCATCTACAGCTACCGGCTGCACCTCATTACCACCGAGGTGCTGGAGTCGCTGAACGGCATCTTGCAGCAGTAGCGAGCCCACACACGGCTCACCTGATTTCAAGGAATTAGCGAAGCGTTTGCTTCGTTGACAAGCCCATCGTTCCCGATGGCCACGCCACCCGACCTGCGCTCGAACTGGCGCATCTTCCAGCAAAAGACTGTCCCACAAATTCTCGAGCTGATGCTCCAGCGCCAGGGCATCAACCAGTACGAACTGCGCGCCAGCATGGACCATCAGGTCCGCGAGTTCTGCGTTCAGGCCGGTGAGACGGACCTGGCGTTCATCGCCCGCCTGGCTGCTGAAGAAGGCTTCGTCTACCGCTTTGCGCACAGTGAAAAGCTGCACAAGCTGATCATTACCGATCAGCTGCAATCATTCGGGTTGATCAGCCATGGGACCATCAAGGCCGAGGATGACGACGAGGGCTTCTTTGATGCCGACGAACCTGTAGACCCTGACAGCGTGCTGTATCAAGCCACCGGCGGTGGCGATCAAGCCATGCCGTGCCTTCGCCGCTTGCGCTACAGCGAACAGGTGCGCACCGCTCGCCAGGTTCAGCGCGACTACACCTTTACCAACCCGGCCTACCGCCAGGAACACAGAGCTGCCGGGCCCTTCCTGGAGCATCAGTCCAAAGAGTACGAATTCTTCGACTACCCAGGCCGTTACAAACGCGATGCGGTAGGCAAGCCGTTCACTGAAAACCGCATCACTGCGCTGCGCCACGATGTGCGTATTGCCGAGGTTGAGGGTGACGATGTTCGCCTGCAACCGGGCCTGAGCTTCACCCTGACAGGTCACCCACGTGACGACCTCAACGCGCATTGGCGGGTGAACACGGTTACCCACAAAGGCAAACAATTCACCAGCCTGCAGGAAGAAGCCGCTGGCGCAGATGTAAGCACGCACTACGAGCAGACCGCCGTGCTGGTCCCCGGTCGGACCGAATGGCGCCCTGCCCCACTATCAAAACCACGCGTTGATGGCCCGCACATGGCGACCGTGGTCGGCCCGAAGGGAGAAGAGATCTATTGCGATGAGTGGGGCCGGGTGAAGGTCAGCTTTCCCTGGGACCGTGAAAGCCAGAACAACGAGTTCAGCTCCTGCTGGGTGCGTGTGTCGCAAGGCTGGGCCGGTGGCAGCTGGGGCGCGATGGCGATCCCGCGCATCGGCCAGGACGTGATCATCCAGTACGTCAACGGTGACCCCGACCAGCCGATGATTACCGGGCGTACCTACTGTGGTGATCAGCTCCCGCCCTACGATCTGCCCGACCACAAGACCCGCATGACCATCAAGAGCCAGACCCACAAGGGTGATGGTTTCAATGAACTGCGCTTTGAGGACGAACTGGGCAAGGAAGAGGTGTTCATCCATGCCCAGAAGGACCAGAACACCCAGGTCAACAACAACCAGTCTCTCACCGTCGGTGTTGATCGCACCCAGAGCATTGGCCAGGACGAGTCCGTTGCCATCGGCCGCAATCGCCTGCGCGTGGTGAAAGCCAATGACACCCTGAAAGTCGGCGGCGGCAAAAACGACCTCATCGCCGGCGACTACGAGATCGAAGCAGGCAACACCCTGCGACTCAAGTGCGGCAAGACACTGATCGAGATGCAGGCCAACGGCACGCTCAATATCACCTGCGAGACCTTCAACCTCACCGGGCAACAGACCGGACAGATCAACACGCCCGCAGCGAAGCTCGACCTCAACCCTGAGGGCGGAGCGGCGGGTGCCGCAGCGGATGGACGCGATAGCAGTGCACTGAAAGCCGATGTGGATGGGCATTTCAAGTAGCTGCTTGCACTTGCCCGTACGTAAAGACCTCCTGAAAGGACTCCCGCAATGACGGAATACCTGACTCACGACCTGATCCTCAATCTAGGCGAGGAAGCACCTGAAGACCTCACGCTCAACATGCTGCGCTTTCGTGCCCGAGACACCACGTTGGTAATGGCGCGCAGCCCCGTCGCCAATGACAAGACCCTGGACCAAGCCATCGATGACCAACTGCGGATGCTGCGAAAAAAGTCCGGGGCAATGACCATCACACCCACGAAGATCGCGCGTTTGGGGGGCGGTGAACACTCCGTCGAAGCCCGCGAAATGGCCATTGAATTCAAGGTGGGGGACAAGCCCAATTTCCAGCTCCAGGCCGCCTGCATGATTCCAGGTCAGCACCGGCTGCTGGTGATCAACTACAGCAAGCCAAGCCCTTTGAGCAGCGACGACATCGAGCACTGGCGCGCAATCAAACAAAAGCTCCGGTTCACCTGACCCCTTCACCACCCAGGTCAACCTCATTCAGAACTTTTGGAGCTTGTAAGCCATGGCGCAGATCGTTCACGCCGCCCGCATGGGCGATGAAATATTGCATCCGTCCCTGATCGCCGAAATGGTCAGTGCAGTTGCAGAGGCCGTCATTTATGCCGCAGCCACCGCCGCCGTGGCTGCCGCTATCAGCCTGGCCGTTGTCGGTACTGTCGCGACACCATTCCTGAAAAACGTCCTACACCAAGACGGGCGGACGGAACACCCTATCGCCTGCCGCCTTTGCTTGAGCCGCAACCTGACCACGAATGGCGGGTGGTTCGTCACTGGGGTAGCGATGGGGAGGAGTACAAGTTCGAGTACAACCTCGAAGAAGGCGAAACCCTCGTAACAGACGGACTGGGACGTATAGACCGCTATTTCTGGGGCCCGCTGTACGACGTTTACAAGCATGTCGATGCACTTGGGAACTGCTGGCAAGCAGAGATCGTCGCCGGCCAGTTGGTCAAACGAACTGATCCGCAGGGCGGCGAGTGGGGATACAGCTATGACGATATCGGGCGTCTGATCGAGACACGTGACCCGCTTGGGCGAAGCGAACGCATAAGCTATCTGCGCCACTGGGCTTTGCCCGTTCAGGTCACAGACGGAGCAGGACGTACCCGGCGCTACGGCTACGATGCTCATGGCAATTTGCTGTGGGAGCAGGACCCACTGGGCCGGAGCACACAGTATCAATACAACCCGGAAGGACGTGTTACCCGCGTATGGTCGCCTGCTGCAACTCACCAACGAGAATGAAGAGTCCTACACGTTTGGCTGGGACAAACTTGACCGCCTGGTGGCACAACAAGATCTGGATGGAAGTGGCCGGATATACGAGTACGACACACTCGACGGTGTCACCAGCCTAACCCATGTCCCCTCTTCATACGAACAGCCACCCCTCTCCGGCAACGCCCCGCCGACACGGGCCACTTCGATTCGCCATGATTTCCAACGTGATGCCGTTGGCCGTCTGCTGAGCAAACGCACCGAGGATGGCATCACCGACTACAGCTACGACACCGCCGACAACCTGTTGTCCATCACGTTCACGGACAACCAGGGTGAGCAACAGCAGCTTGATTACACCTATGACGCGAACGGGCAGTTGCTCAGCGAAACCAACAGTGCCGGGCTGCTGCAATACCGCTATGACGAACTGGGCAATCTGCAGACGTTGACACTGCCTGACCAGCGTCAACTGAACTACCTGCACTACGGCAGTGGGCACCTTCATCAGATCAACCTGAACGGCCGGGTCATCAGTGACTTCGAGCGCGATGCGGCGCACGACGAAGTATTGCGCACCCAGGGAAGCCTGATCACACGTACCCGCTATGACCAGAGCGGGCGACTGAGCAGCAAGGCCATTCACTATCGCGATGCTTCGGTTGAAGTGCTGCCGTTGCTGGAGAAGAGTTACCGCTATGACAACAGAGACAACCTGATTGCTGAGGTATTGACCCAGACCCAACGTAGTAGCTTTGGCGACATTGCAGCTGATGACATCGCGCATCTTGAGCAGATTATTGGCCATTTTCATCGTTCACCTAACACAGGCAAGAGCTACACCGGTAGCAACCGTTATGGCTACGACCCGAACGAGCAGCTACAGAGTACTCACCAGTCTCGCCCCAACTGGCGAGCGACACAGGTTGAGGATTTCAAGTACGACAAGGCTGGCAACCTATTCGACGGACCGAAGCTCCACGGCCTGATCAAGCACAACCGTGTGCTGGTCTATCAGGACAAGCGCTACCGCTATGACCGATTTGGGCGTATGTGTGAAAAACGAATCGGCAGCCATCTAGTGCAGCGCTTCGAGTATGACGCCGAGCAGCGGTTGGTATGCGTGGAGCAAGCGCGATACGAGGAGACCGAACGCATTGTGTTCGGCTACGACCCTCTGGGGCGGCGGATCAGCAAGGCGGTGTACAGGCACGGCGAAGCCGAGCCGGTACGCCATACGCTGTTTCACTGGCAGGGGTTGCGGTTACTGCAGGAGGTGCAAAGCGGGCTGCCCAGCCTTTTTGTCCATGCGAGTTTGTACGGCTATGGGCCGTTGGTACGCATAGACGGGAAACCGGGTCAGGAAGACATACAGTATTTCCACACCAACTTGGCCGAGTTGCCCGAGCAGTTGACGGATGAACAGGGCCATACACTCTGGCGCAGTGACTATCAGGGTTCGGGCGCCATACGGGATGAATGGCACAGTCCACGACAAGAGCGTGAGCAGAATCTGAGATACCAAGGGCAATACCTTGACCGAGAGACGGGGCTTCACTACAACACTTTTAGATTCTATGATCCGGATATAGGCAGGTTTACGCAGGTAGACCCCATAGGTTTGGCTGGCGGCATAAATCTTAATATATACGCCCCTAACACACTAACCCATATCGACCCGCTAGGGCTGGCCGTAGAGCAAATTCCATACGGAAGCGGATTAAGTCAAAATGTAATCAACCAAAGAGCTATCGACGGAAACCACACCGCAGCAAAGACAAATTATGCAGCCATCAGATACACTATTAACGACAAGGAGTACGTAGAAGTAATGAGAAATCACGGACCACTCCACTCAGAAGAAAGACTCATCTCAAAATACGCCAACAGGAAAGAGGTGAAAATTATTGAAATATACTCTGAAAGACGACCCTGTACCGGCTGCAATTCTCTTGTGAATCGCTACTCCGCTAAAAACACATACAGCTTCCAATACAGCAGCTCTGGCAGAAGCCTATTGCAGCAAGCCTTGAACAGCATAAAGAAAACCACTTGCCCGTAGGAGAAAAACATGGAGCTTCCTTTCGTGAAATTTCAAGCCCAATACACCAACATGGAAAATGGTGCAATTGATAATTCCGTCGTACTTTCCGACGTACGGAGCAAAGCCTGTCTATTGCCACCCTACAAAAACAACAAAACAGAGTTCTATAATACGCTATACCACATCCCAGCACTGAATAAGCACTTTGCTTTCTTTGGGCACGACTTCACCGGATGTTTCTTTGTCAACAAAGAGGACTCATCCATCGGATACATGTTTGAAAACGACGAGCTGACCAACACTGCATATTGCAACTCCACAATAAATCTCTTCATAACCTTTCACAACCTATTTATAAACCTAATAACTAGAATAATTAGCATTGAAATATTAGATACCGACAAGCAGATCGCCACACTTGAAAAGCTTTATTCCGAGATAGACAGGAGAGCCATGGCTGATGAGAATAACTTTTGGGTCATGCGCCTCTATGAGTTATCAGAAGATTTTTTCCCGCTGGATGACTCGAGAATAAAGCTCTACCAATCATTATAGCAAGCACAACTAGCAATCTCACACACGGACAAGTTCGGGGACAAGGCAGTACTTCATAGAGAACTTTTAAACACGAATAGTGTATATGCGAATGGCTCACGCGGAATTTTGGCTCAAGGCGGTGCGACCCCAGACATCGCCGAAAATGGCGCACGACTTTGGGGAATGCAGCCAACAAAACTAGCTCAACCTGACAACCCAGGAAAAACTCTAGCGGAAACAGATGGCAATTACCATGCTGGAAAACATATACATGGGAAATACAACGACAAACAAATATACCAAATTTTACGAAACGCAAAAAAGAAAGGAATCAACTCTATCCGCATCTTGATGCGACATCACAAGACGCATGGAGACAGGGCGATGGAAAAACTTTTACGCATGCGGTGGATAATGAAAATTACAGCCCCCTTCCTACAGAGCCAAATATTAACCCTAAAAGACGAATTTGATCAATACACCACAATGGTCAGACCTACACTTGAAGCATGCAAACTACACGTTACCGAATGGCGACTCTCACTTGGCAAATCCCTAGAATTAATACCGTTTGAACTTATAATCCCCAGCATACTTAATACAAAATTTCGAGCAATTAGCAAACCCACAAAATCAGACTTGAGATCAAAGAACCTAATGAAGTACGGGCTTGACGCTACCGGAGAACCTATCCTATCAATAGGCCGCCTGGACAAGAATATTGATAAATTTGGCGAAATTGTGAGATTCAAATATGACGACCTGATATTAAACTGTCAAATCTTTCCAGTAGACCACAAAAAGGATAGACTCTCATCTATCACCAAAATAATTCACCAAGAAAACATACAATACTATATAACTATAAACCCACCACACAACTGGAGCATTAGAACAAACCTAATCAAACAAGACAAAATACATAGAAGCACGATCATGGCCGCAACTTGGCATCATCAATTAGATTATGATTTTATTTATAACACCGTAGAAAATCTCGAGAAGATCGTCGTCGGAAATCATATACATTGGTCACCCCTATGAAAACTCCGAACAAGTTAGCCCGAGCGCTCAATGAGCAATATATTGACGCCTTAGCGCCGATTTCTCTGACGTCAATTGCCTCAAAGCCAAGGCTTTGCCCTGGTTCGCGGGTACCACAGGCGCACCTCACCCTACAGCGCTCAATAACTGCCGACGCGCCATCGACAGATTCGACAGCGCAAACAATGTCGTCAGTTGCGTCGTATTCTTGGCCAAGCGGCGATAGCGAGACCGAGTATGACGACGAAGGGTTCTACGAAGATAGCGACGGTCAACTCTAGGTTTCATAGCAAAGCGGCGACAGGCTACCAAGTGACGACCTCAACGTATTGGCGGGTGAACCCGGTTGCACACAAAGGCAAACAACTCACCAGCCTGCAGGAAGAAGCCGCCGGCGCAGATGTAAGCACGCGCTACTAACAGACGGCCGTGCTGGTCCCCGGCCGGACCGAATGGCGCCCTGCCCCACTGCCAAAACTACGCGTTGACGGTCCGCACATAGCTACCGTGGTCGGCCCGAAGGGAGAAGAGATCTATTGCGATGAGTGGGGCCGAGTAAAGGTCAGCTTTCCCTGGGACCGTGAAAGCCAGAACAACGAGTTTAGCTCCTGTTGGGGCGGGTATCCTAAGGCTAGGCCGGTAGCTGCTAGGGCTTGATGAAGAGCTCGGAGACCACACCCCACACCTCGTCCGAGTATTCGTAACGCTTAGGGAAGGTCTGAAGTAGCCCTGTATTTCCGGTCGACTTCAGCCCTCGCTGCTTTTGAAAGCGGGCCGTCGATCAAATTCGACCAGGTAACCCGCTCAGTTCTCCGTTTTTGGCCGCCGCGAGCACCTCGCAGCAGCCATTTTCCGCATTACAGGTGCACCTTTCCTGCGGTAGTCAGCAAATGTCGGCGCGCCATCCATAGGTTCGACAGCGCGAACAGCGTCACCAGCTGAGCGGTGTTCTTGGCCAGGCCACGGAAGCGCACCTTCACGTAACCGAACTGGCGCTTGATCACTCGAAACGGGTGCTCGACCTTCGCTCGCACTTGTGCCTTGGCCTTCTCGATCTTGCGCTTGGCTTTGTACAGGGCGCTGCGTTTATCGAGCTTCTTGTAGGTGCTGCGGCGTGCTGCGACCTGCCAGATCACTTCGCGGCCAGCATGTTCGGGGCGCTTTTCGACGCCGGTGTAGCCGGCATCGGCGCAGACGACGTTCTCGTCACCGTGCAGCAGTTTTTCGACCTGGGTGATATCCGCCACGTTGGCTGCCGTGCCTACCACGCTGTGTACCAGCCCCGACTCATCATCCACGCCGATGTGCGCCTTCATGCCAAAGTAATACTGGTTCCCTTTCTTGCTCTGGTGCATTTCCGGGTCGCGCTTGCCGTCCTGGTTCTTGGTCGAGCTGGGCGCGTGGATCAGTGTGGCATCGACGATAGTGCCCTGGCGCAGCGACAGGCCGCGATCCCCCAGGTAGCCATTGATTACGCCGAGGATGCCGGCTGCCAGCTCATGTTTCTCCAGCAAGCGACGGAACTTGAGGATGGTGGTTTCGTCGGGAATACGCTCGAGGCTCAGCCCGGCGAACTGACGCAGGATGGTCGTCTCGTAGAGCGCTTCTTCCATGGCCGGGTCGCTGTAGCCGAACCAGTTCTGCATCAGATGGATACGTAACATGGCCATCAGCGGATAGGCTGGACGACCACCTTCACCCTTTGGGTAGTGTGGCTCGATCAGGGCAATCAATCCCTTCCACGGCACCACCTGATCCATCTCGATCAGGAACAATTCCTTACGGGTCTGCTTGCGCTTGCCGGCGTACTCGGCGTCGGCGAAGGTCATCTGCTTCATGGAAAAACTCGGCTGGCGGGATCGGCGTATTTCACCAGATTCAGGAAGTCTTTTTCAGACCTTCCTTAGCCATCACAGAATGCCTTTCCGTCGATGCCGGGGAATTCTGCAAAGTTTCAGCGTTCGGGGCGGTGATTGGGTTATTTGGGATTTCGTACAAAGCCTGGAAAGGCCCGAATGCCCATGGATCCTGATGGATCTGACTGAAACGAAAAAAGACGCCGAAGCGTCTTTTTTCAATGATTTACAGACTTCCAAAGAACCCTGTAAATCTATATTTGGAGCGGGAAACGAGACTCGAACTCGCGACCCCGACCTTGGCAAGGTCGTGCTCTACCAACTGAGCTATTCCCGCGTCGTGATGGGTGCCATTCTAGCGATTTCTAAAACAGCGTCAACCCCTTGATTCAAAAAAACTTTTATTTCTGCTCAGAGCCTTCGCGCAGGTGCGGCCAGGCGGCCAGCAGGTAGTGCACCATCGACCACAGTGTCAGCCCCGCCGCCACCAGCAGCAGCGCGTAGCCGAGGATTACCCAGAAGGTCACCGCTGGCGGGTTGCCCAGCAGGATCACCAGCGCCAGCATCTGCGCCGCGGTTTTCCACTTGCCAAGGTTGGACACCGCCACATGCGCGCGCGCGCCCAGCTCGGCCATCCACTCGCGCAGCGCCGAAACCACGATCTCGCGGCCGATGATCACCGCGGCCGGCAGGGTCAGCCAGAAGTTGGCGTGGGTCTGCACCAGCAGCACCAGGGCCACCGCCACCATCAGCTTGTCGGCCACTGGGTCGAGGAAGGCACCGAACGGCGTGCTCTGCTGAAGACGACGCGCCAGGTAGCCATCCAGCCAGTCAGTGGCGGCGGCAACGGCGAACACACTGCTGGCGGCCATGTAGCTCCAGTGGTAGGGCATATAGAACAGCAGGATGAAGATCGGGATGAGCAGGACGCGTAGAACGGTGAGCAGGTTTGGAATATTCATCGGTACGACTGGCCGCAAGTTGAGCCCGCATTCTACTCGCTATGCAGGCTGGCATAAATCGACTCGGCAAGCTTTTTACTGATGCCGGGTGCTTTGGCGATTTCATCGACACTGGCGCGGTTGAGCTCCTGCAGGCCGCCGAAATGTTTCAGCAGGTCGCGCCGGCGCTTGGGCCCTACCCCGGCCACATCCTCCAGGCTGGACACCCGGCGGGCCTTGCCGCGGCGGGCGCGGTGGCCGGTGATGGCGAAACGGTGGGCCTCGTCGCGGATCTGCTGGATCAGGTGCAAGGCCGGTGAGTCGCCCTTGAGGGTGAACTCATGGTGCACGTCGTTCAGGTACAGGGTTTCGAAACCGGCCTTGCGCGTCACGCCCTTGGCCACGCCAAGCAGGGTCAGGTCGCTGAAGCCAAGCTCCTGCATCACGTCACGGGCCATGTTCAGCTGGCCTTTGCCGCCGTCCACCAGCAGCACGTCGGGCAGCTTGCCCTCGCCATCCTTGATGCGCCCGTATCGGCGGGTCAGGGCCTGGTGCATGGCGGCGTAGTCGTCACCAGCGGTGACGCCTTCGATGTTGAAGCGGCGGTAGTCGGACTTGAGCGGGCCTTCGGGGCCGAACACCACGCAGCTGGCCACGGTGGCTTCGCCGCTGGAATGGCTGATGTCGTAGCACTCCAGGCGCTGCGGCACCTCGTCCAGGCCCAGCACCTCGGCCAGGGCCTCGAAACGTGCGGCCATGTGCTGGCGGTTGGCCAGGCGCGCATTGAGCGCCTGCTCGGCGTTGGTCACCGCCAGCTGCTGCCAGCGGGCGCGGGTACCGCGTACCCGGTGGCTGATGGTCAACTCGCGGCCGCGCAGGGTCTGCAGGGCTTCGCTGATGGCGGCGAAGTCTTCGTGCACCACGTTGACGATCAGTTCGCCCGGCAATTCGCGCTCGGCATTGCCCAGGTAATACTGGGAGAGGAAAGCGGCCATCACTTCGGCCACCTCCTCCTCGATGCCCACCTGCGGGAAGAAGTTCTTGCTGCCCAGCACCCGCCCGCCACGCACGCTGATCAGGTGCACGCAGGCGCCACCGGGGTTGACGAAGGCGGCGATAACGTCGACGTCGCCGCTGCCGCCTTCGATGTACTGCTGGTCCTGGACGCGGCGCAGCAAGGCGATCTGATCGCGCAGCTCGGCGGCCTTCTCGAAATTGAGGGCCATGGCGGCCTTCTCCATCTCGGCATTGAGCTCGTTGCCCAGTTGCTGGCTACGCCCTTCGAGGAACATCACCGAGTGGCGCACGTCCTCGGCATATTCCTCGGCGGTCACCAGGCCCGTGCAGGGCCCTTTGCAGCGTTTGATCTGGTACTGCAGGCATGGCCGGGTGCGGTTGGCGTAGTAGCTGTCTTCGCACTGGCGCACCGAAAAGGCCTTTTGCAGCAGGCTGAGGCTTTCGCGAATGGCGCCTGCGCTGGGGTACGGGCCAAAGTAGCGGCCCTTGGCCTTCTTTGCCCCACGGTGAATGCCCAGCCGCGGAAACTCGCCGTCGGAAAGGAACACGTAGGGGTAGGATTTGTCATCGCGCAGCAGGATGTTGTACGGCGGCCGCCACTCCTTGATCAGGTTCTGCTCCAGCAGCAGCGCCTCGGTTTCGTTGGCGGTGATGGTGGTTTCGACCTGGGCGATGCGGGCCACCAGCGCGGCGGTCTTGGGCGCCAGGCCGGTCTTGCGGAAATAGCTGGCCAGGCGCTTCTTGAGGTTCTTGGCCTTGCCCACATAAAGCAGCCGGGCTTCGCCGTCGAACATCCGGTAGACGCCCGGGCGACCACTGCAGGTAGCCAGGAATGCGCTGGCATCGAAAACTTGGGACATGAGGTTTTACAGGCTTGCGTCGACCATGCCGTGGCGAACGGCCAGCAAGGTCAGTTCGACGTCGCTGGTGACCGAGAGTTTTTCAAAGATCCGATAACGGTAAGTATTGACGGTCTTGGGCGAGAGGCACAACTTGTCGGAGATGATCTGCACTTTCTGGCAGCCGACGATCATCAGGGCAATCTGGATTTCCCGCTCCGACAAGGCATCGAACGGCGAGCCCTGTGGCTGGAATGGCTTCAGCGCCATCTGCTGGGCAATCTGCGGGCTGATGTAGCGCTGGCCGGCGAAGGCCAGGCGGATGGCCTGGACCATTTCGTCAAGGCCGGCGCCCTTGGTCAGGTAGCCAGCAGCGCCGGCCTGCAACAGGCGCGTGGGGAACGGGTCTTCCTCGCACACGGTCACGGCAACCACCTTGATGTCCGGGTGGCTGCGCAGCAGCTTGCGGGTGGCCTCCAGGCCGCCGATGCCGGGCATTTTCACATCCATCAGCACCACATCCGGCTTCAGTTCACGGGCCAGCCTGAGTGCCGACTCGCCCGAATCGCCCTCACCCACCACCTGCAGGCCATCGATGTCGGCCAGCATGCGTGTAATACCGGTTCGTACCAGATCGTGATCGTCGACCACTAAGACCCTAATCAAGCACACACCTCGTCAGCAGGGCGATTGGATCCCGCCACCTTAACAAAATTTTTCACGGCGGACCTAACGCATTCCTTCCGTAAGAAACCCCTGACGTTCAACCGTAAGCGGCCTCACTGTCTGCCGGGATTTGTCGTTGTTGGTCAAACGCCGCAACAAGTGCCAGAGTGCCGCCTGATCGTCGAACGACAACTGCCGGAAAGCCCCCAGCAAACCGGACTCATCGGCGCTCAGCCCCTCGAGCGGTGCCGGGGTGCGGATACCGCTGAGCACATAGAGTGCATCCACGCCCCGGGTTGCCAATGCCGCCAGGTAATCGACCCGCGGCGAGCGTTCACCACTCTCGTATTTGCCCTGGGCATTGGGTTCGACCCCACCGATATCGCCAAACACGCGCTGGGTCATCCCCAGACGCTCACGCTCTTCCCGCAGCCGCGGACCGATTCCATTCATGGGGGGCTCCTTATCCCTGATCACACTCATGTACGGCCTACCCACCTGCAGGCAGCCGTGAACGCCTGAGTTCACTATGCCGATGCTCACCAGTCGCGACAAGCCATCATTGAGCTATTAGTCGATCGTGCGCTGCATGCGCACAAAGCATTCGTCCTCACCCATTTCGACGAAGCCGTGGCGCTGGTAGAGCACGCGCGCCGGGTTGCTGCGAAACACCATCAGCCGCAGCAGCGGCAGGTGCCGCTGGCGGGCCCACAGTGCCAACTGCTCCAGCACCCAGCTGCCGACTCCACGCCGACGGTGCTCGGGTAACAGGTGCAACTCGCGGATGAACAGCGCCTGGCGGTCCTGGCTGAGGCTGCAGAAGCCGAGTACCGCGTCGCCTTCGGTCACCAGCCACTGCTCGCGCCAGCCCCAGGCTTCGTCGAAGGCTTCCTCTAGCCACAGCAGGTCATATTCGCGGTAGTACGGCAGCATGGCGCGGCGCGTGAGGTCGCGGGCGAAGGTGCGGTGGGTGTCGTTGGCGGGGGTCAGTTTCAGTGACATCACATTTCATACTCTTCGGTTTGCCAGGCCCGGCCCTATCGCCGGCAAGCCAGCTCCCACAGGTACAGCGATAGCCTTGAAGGCAGCGCAGTACCTGTGGGAGCTGGCTTGCCGGCGATAGGGCCAGTACAACGAACACCAATCATTGGGCGTAGCACACGGGCGAACTGCCGGGCCCACGCCGGTCCAGTTCGTCCTCCAGCCATTCAGCCAACACCCGGGCATTGTTGTGCTCGGTATCCTTGCCCGCATAAAGCAATGTCAGCGTGCCCTTTCCGGCCAGGTCCAGCAGCGGGTACCAGTGCTCGGGGTGGGCCGCCAGCTCTTGCTGGTAACGCTGGGTGAAGCCCGCGAAATCAACTTCACCCTGGTGAAACGCCTTGCGCAACTCATCCGAGGGTGCAACTTCGCGCAACCACTGCCCGTGCAGGTCTTCCTTGCGCTTGTTACGCGGCCACAGACGATCGACCAGCACGCGCTGACCGTCGTCTTGCTCAACCGCATCGTAGACACGCTTGCAGCGAATCATGGGTTTCTCCTGCCACTACCGTCCGTCTTGAGCCTAGATAAATCATTGATCGAGGTCACGGCCGGGTTACGAATTGTTTCTATGCTCAAGGCCTTCGGCACCCTTGCCACACCCCAACCGGAGCCATCATGGCAACCCCTTCACTGGCCAGTCTGCCGCAACTGGCCGAACGCGATGCCCGCCCGCAACTTGCCCACAAGCCCGGGCGTGCCACCCTGGTGTTGTTCTTCGGCCTGTTGCTGGCCGGCATTGCCTACACCGCCTGGAGCCTTAAACAGGATGTGACGGCCAGCGGCACGGTAATCACCACAGTCACACCATTCCTGCTGCTGGGCCTGGCGTTGCTGATTGCCCTGGGCTTCGAGTTCGTCAATGGCTTCCATGACACCGCCAACGCAGTGGCCACCGTCATCTACACCCACTCGTTGCCTGCCCCCGTCGCCGTGGTCTGGTCCGGGCTGTGCAACTTCCTCGGCGTGCTGCTTTCCAGTGGCGCGGTGGCGTTCGGCATCATCGCCCTGCTGCCGGTGGAGCTGATTCTGCAGGTCGGCTCCTCGGCCGGTTTCGCCATGGTCTTCGCCCTGCTGCTGGCAGCGATCATCTGGAACCTCGGCACCTGGTGGCTGGGCCTGCCGGCCTCATCCTCGCACACCCTGATCGGTTCGATCATCGGCGTGGGCGTGGCCAATGCCCTGATGCATGGGCGCGACGGCACCAGTGGCGTGGACTGGGCCCAGGCCAGCAAGGTCGGTTATGCCCTGCTGTTCTCGCCACTGCTCGGCTTTGCCTGTGCCGCCCTCTTGCTGCTGGCACTGCGCGCGCTGGTCAAGCGCAAGGCGCTGTACCAGGCGCCGGAAGGCCAGAGACCGCCACCGTGGTGGATCCGCGGCGTACTGATCCTGACCTGCACCGGGGTGTCCTTTGCTCACGGCTCCAACGACGGCCAGAAAGGCATGGGCCTGATCATGCTGATCCTGGTTGGCACCCTGCCGATGGCTTACGCATTGAACAAGACCATGCCCAATGAACAGGCCCTGCAGTTTTCCGCGGTCGCCGAGGTAACCCGCCAGGCACTGGTGCGCGGCGCCCCGCAAGCAGCACCGGCCGACCCACGCCAGGTGCTGACCACGTTCATTGCCGAGCCCAGGGCCAACCCGCAACTGATACCGGCGCTGGCGGCGCTGACCGGCATGATCGGCGAAGAGGTCAAAGGTTATGGCTCGCTCAAGCGGGTACCGGCCGAAGCCATGGCCAACGTGCGCAACGACATGTACCTGACCAGCGAAGCCATCCGCCTGATCGAGAAGAACCAGCTGGTGGTATTCGATGCAGGTACACGCAGCCAGGTGCTGCTGTTCAAGACCCAGCTGGATGATGCCACCCGCTACATCCCGCTGTGGGTGAAAGTGGCCGTGGCCATCGCACTGGGGCTGGGCACCATGGTCGGCTGGCGGCGCATCGTGGTGACGGTAGGCGAGAAGATCGGCAAGACCCACCTCAGCTATGCCCAGGGGGCTTCGGCCGAAGTGGTGGCAATGTGTACCATTGGTGCGGCGGACATGTTCGGGTTGCCGGTGTCGACTACCCATGTGCTGAGTTCCGGGGTGGCCGGGACCATGGTGGCCAACGGGTCGGGGATTCAGAAGCGCACGCTGGTCAACCTGCTGATGGCCTGGGTGCTGACCTTGCCGGCAGCAATGCTGTTGGCCGGCAGCCTGTACTGGCTGCTGCACCACATTTTCTGAGCCTGAAAACAGTTTCGCCTTCACTGGCCCTATCGCCGGCAAGCCAGCTCCCACAGGAACACCACAGACCTCAAGCCCTGTGCATTCATTACCTGTGGGAGCCGGCTTGCCGGCGATAGGGCCCTTACAGCCAACCTCAACCTGGAATTTTCAGCCCGCGTTGCACGGCCGGCCGCTCGAGGAACGCCGCCAGCACCCGCTGCACTTCCTTGAACTGATCGAAGCCTACCAAATCTCTGGCGTTGTAACGCTCAACCAGGTTACGCACCCACGGGAAAATCGCGATATCGGCAATGCTGTACTCGTCGACCATCCATTCCCGGCCTTTCAGATGCCGGTCCAGAACACCGAGCAGGCGCTTGGACTCGTTGACATAACGGTCCCGCGGGCGCTTGTCCTCGTATTCCTTGCCAGCAAAGAAATGGAAGAATCCGACCTGGCCAAACATCGGCCCGATGCCACCCATCTGGAACATCAGCCACTGCAAGGTCTGGTAACGCTGGGCCGGGTCCTGGCTGAGCAACTGGCCGCTCTTCTCTGCCAGGTACTGCAGGATCGCCCCCGACTCGAACAGCGGCAGCGGCCGGCCGCCAGGGCCATTGGGGTCGAGGATGGCGGGGATCTTGTTGTTGGCGCTGAGCGAGATGAACTCGGGGCTCAGCTGGTCATCGTTGTCGAAGCTGACCTTGTGCGGCTCATAGGCCAGGCCGATCTCTTCGAGCATGATCGACACCTTGACGCCGTTGGGCGTCGGCAACGAATACAGCTGCAGGCGCTCGGGGTGTCTGGCGGGCCACTTGCGGGTAATGGGAAAAGCACTGAGATCGGTCATGATCAACCTGGCCTGGGGAATGAACCTCTCACTCTAGAGACATCCCCGGCCGCTGACCATCACCGACCACTCATCAGCACCAGCGGCTCAGGCCTGGCCGTGGGCCTTGAGCTTGAGCTTTTCGGTATCGACGCGAACGAACACCGAGTCGGCAGTCACTGTCAGCACATCGTCGGCCCAGACTTCGCAGAGCACCCGGGTCTTGCGCCCTACCTCACCTTCCACACGCGCCTTGAGCAACAATTCGACACCCATGGGCGTGGGCTTGAGGTAGTTCAGGCCAAGGCTGCCAGTGACACAGTCGATGCGCGGCAGGCTGCCCGCTTCGCGACCTTCGTTGCGGTAGTGGTAAGCCATTGCCGTCCAGTTGGAGTGGCAGTCGACCAGCATCGCCAGCAGCCCGCCATAGACCAGGCCGGGCCAGCCGATGAAGGTGCTGTCGGGCGCGTGCCGGCACACCAGGTGGATGCCGTCGGCGTCCCAATGGCTTTGCAGGTGCAGGCCGCTGGGGTGGGAACAACCGCAGCCGTAGCAAGTGCCGTCGGGTGCGGCGAGGGCCTGGAGGGAAAGGGAGTGGTCGTTCATACGCTTCCTGTGCTTATTGATATGGGGGGGCGCGCAACGCCCCCACATTAAAACAGAAACATCAGGCCGTCTGGGCAACCACCCTGGCGCGCCGCTGGGTCAGCGAAACCAGCAGGATGAACGCGGTCACCCCGGCGGTCATCAGCGTCTCGTAGCGGTAGGCATCGCTGAACAGCATGTAGCCCAGCACCATGACGATGGTGCCGATCACCAGCCAGGTCAGCCATGGGAACAGCCACATCTTCAGCTCCAGCGGCCGCCCTTCGCGCTCGGCACGGGCCCGCATGCGCAGCTGCGAAACGGCAATCACCAGGTACACCAGCAAGGCGATGGCGCCGGTGGTGGACAGCAGGAAGCCGAATACCTTGCCCGGGAACACATAGTTGACGAAGCACCCGGCAAAGCCGGCCAGGGTCGAGAAGATGACCGCCACGGTCGGTACGCCCGAGCCGGAGATACGCTTGGTAACGCTCAGCGCCTGGCCACGGGCGCCCAGCGAATAGAGCATGCGCGACGCAGTGTACAGGCCCGAGTTCATGCAGCTGGTCACGGCCACCAGCACCACGATATCCACCAGCAGCTTGGCGCCCGGCACGTTCAGCACTTCCAGCACGCGCTGGAACGAACCTACCGCTTTGAGGCCCGGGTCGTTCCACGCCACAAGCGACACCACAAGGAAGATCGACGCCAGGTAGAAGATGGCGATGCGGTACACAACAAGGTTGGTAGCGCGGCGGATCTTGTCTTTCGGGTTGGCGGTTTCGTCAGCGGCAATGGTGACGATTTCGGCGCCGAAGAACGAGAAGATGGTGATCAGCACGCCACCGAGCACGGTGCCGAAACCGTTGGGCATGAAGCCGCCGTTGTCCCACAACCGGCTGACCCCGGACACCTCGGCCAGCGGCCAGACGCCGAATACCGCCAGGCTGCAGACCACGATGAAGGCGATGATCGCCACCACCTTGACCAGCGCGAACCAGTACTCGAAGGCACCGAAGTTCTTCACGCTGATCAGGTTGGTACCCGACAGCACCAGCATGATCAGGAAGGCGAACAGCCACGACGGCACGCCAGGGAAGTAGGCATGCAGGATGTCGGCGCCGGCAATGGCCTCGACCGGAATGATCAGTACCCAGAACCACCAGTACAGCCAGCCGATGGTAAAGCCCGCCCAAGGGCCGATGGCTTCGGAGGCATAGGTGGAAAACGAGCCGCTGTTGGGGTTGGCGATGGCCATTTCACCCAGCATGCGCATCACCAGCAAGACCAGCAGGCCAGTCATGGCGTAGGAGATGAGGATGGCCGGGCCGGCGGTGGCGATGGCGTTGGAGGAACCGATGAACAGGCCGGCGCCGATGATGCCGGCGATGGAGATCATGGATACCTGACGGGACGTCAGGCCGTGCTGCAGGGAGCGCTGTTTGTTGTTGTTTGGCGAAGCCATGAAGAACCCTCGAATGGGTCGGCCGCAGCGGGGCGGCTGAAGACTGGAGCAGAATTCTTATAAATTTCTGATGTTCGTTTTTGTTGTTTTGCAGATGCCGGAAGCGGGTACTGACCTCCTCTTCGCACGACCGGTTGTAATCGTTGATCCAGGTCAGTATTAATCTATAGGCCGAGGTCAACAAACGACCTTTTCGAAACACATGATTCCGTTATGGAATGAACTCCTTCCTTTTTTGCTCGGTATTTGCCCGTCATGTCCAAACGCCTGATGCCTTCGACCACCGCCCTTCAGTGCTTCGAAGCGGCCGCCCGCCACCTGAGTTTCACCCGCGCGGCCCAGGAACTGCACCTGACCCAGAGCGCCGTCAGCAAGCAGGTGGCGCAGCTTGAGGACATGCTGTCGCACTCGCTGTTCCAGCGCATTCGCCGGCGCCTGCACCTGACCCCGGCTGGCGCGCTATACCTCACCGAAGTGAACAAGATCCTCACCCAGATCGACATTTCCAGCCGCTACATCCTCAGCTACGGCGACGAGACCGAAGTGCTGCGCATCGCCACCCAGCCCACCTTCGGCGCGCGCTGGCTGGTACCCCGGCTGAAGGGTTTTGGCGACCGCTACCCGCGCATTCACCTGGATATCCGCAATGAGCTGGAGCCGTTCGACCTGGTGCAGGCCAAGGCCGACATTGCGTTTTTCTTCGGCCAGGGCACCTGGCCCGGGGCAACCTGCATCGAACTGTTCAGCGAGGAAGTGGTGCCGGTGTGCAGCCCGCAGCTGCTGGCCAACCACCGGTTCGACAGCGCCCAGGCGCTGACCGAACACCGCCTGTTGCAGTGCGTGTCGCGCCCGGAGGCCTGGCATGAATGGTTCCTGGGGCTGGGGCTGCATAGCCAGAACAGCTACCACGGCCCCCGCTTCGACACGTTCTACCTGTGCATCCGCGCAGCCATTGCCGGCTGCGGCATCGCCCTGATCCCGCGCTACCTGGTGGCCGAAGAGTTGAGCGAGGGCAAGCTGGTGGTGGCCTGGGACCACCCGGTGGCGAGCAATGGCCGGCACTTCATCGCCCATGCCGAGCATGCGGCCGAAGTGCCCAAGGTCAGGGCCTTCGTGCAGTGGATTCGGGAGCGGGTGGCCGAGGGGGATTGATTACTTCCTGCACTGGCCCTATCGCCGGCAAGCCAGCTCCCACAAGTACTCCACAGCCATCAAGACCTGTGCCGTACCTGTGGGAGCTGGCTTGCCGGCGATAGGGCCGGAATGGCAGATACAAAAACCAGCTAGTTCAAGAATCCAGGGAATGACCGCAATCGAATAATTCGTTTGCGGAATAACCTGCCAACACGCTTGGATAATAAGAAATTCGAACAAAGGTCCGCGTGCCCATGAATCAGGAAAGTATCAGCCAATCCATTGCCATCGTTCACCCGATCACACTTT
Source organism: Pseudomonas sp. s4 (assembly GCF_046764235.1). NCBI lineage: Bacteria > Pseudomonadati > Pseudomonadota > Gammaproteobacteria > Pseudomonadales > Pseudomonadaceae > Pseudomonas > Pseudomonas sp. s4. Next base: position 4,167,984 of record NZ_CP177209.1, read on the forward strand.
CCCATGGCCGCAATGCCGAAGTCTGGGACACCGACGGCAAACGTTACATCGACTTCGTCGGCGGTATCGGTGTACTCAACCTGGGCCACTGCAACCCGGCCGTGGTCGAGGCGATCCAGGCCCAGGCCGCTCGCCTGACCCACTACGCCTTCAACGCAGCCCCCCACGGCCCATACCTGGCGCTGATGGAACAACTGAGCCAATTCGTACCGGTCAGCTACCCATTGGCCGGCATGCTCACCAACAGCGGCGCGGAAGCTGCGGAAAACGCCCTGAAAGTGGCCCGCGGTGCCACCGGCAAACGCGCCATCATCGCCTTCGACGGCGGCTTCCACGGTCGCACCCTGGCCACCCTGAACCTCAACGGCAAGGTCGCCCCGTACAAGCAGCGGGTCGGTGAATTGCCGGGGCCGGTGTACCACCTGCCCTACCCCAGCGCCGACACCGGGGTTACCTGCGAACAGGCCCTCAAGGCCATGGACCGCCTGTTCAGCGTCGAGCTGGCAGTGGAAGACGTGGCGGCGTTCATCTTCGAGCCGGTGCAGGGCGAAGGCGGCTTCCTCGCCCTTGACCCAGCCTTCGCCCAGGCCCTGCGCCGCTTCTGCGACGAGCACGGCATCCTGATCATCATCGACGAGATCCAGTCAGGTTTCGGCCGCACCGGCCAGCGCTTCGCCTTCCCGCGCTTAGGGCTCGAGCCCGACCTGCTGCTGTTGGCCAAGAGCATTGCTGGCGGCATGCCGCTGGGTGCGGTGGTCGGGCGCAAGGAGTTGATGGCAGCGCTGCCCAAGGGCGGCCTGGGTGGCACCTACTCAGGCAATCCGATCGCCTGCGCAGCGGCCCTGGCCAGCCTGGCGCAGATGACCGACGAGAACGTCGCTACCTGGGGTGAGCGCCAGGAGCAGGCAATCGTGCGCCGCTTCGAGCATTGGAAGGCCTCGGGCCTGAGCCCGTTCATCGGCCGCCTCACCGGCGTCGGCGCCATGCGCGGGATCGAGTTCGTCAATGCCGACGGCAGCCCGGCACCGGCGCAACTGGCCAAGGTGATGGACGCGGCGCGGGCCAAGGGCCTGTTGCTGATGCCCAGCGGCAAGGCGCGGCACATCATCCGCCTGCTGGCACCGCTGACCATCGAGGCCGAAGTGCTCGAGGAAGGCCTGGATATCCTCGAGCAGTGCCTGGCCGAGCTGAACTGATACTTACAAGCCCAGCTCTGCGGGAGTGAGCATGTCGGACTCGAAGGCAATCCAGCCGCCTTCGAGTTCGGCGTGCCCGTTGACGATCGGGCCGTAGTAGGTCAGGCCGTTCTCCAGGGTCACGCAGATGTGCGTGGCGTTCTTTTCGGGGGCTGCGAGCGTACCGACGAAATGCACCTTCTTCAGCGTTTCGGTCACCGCTTCCAGGCAAACGCGCATATTGGGGTTTTCCGAGGCCTCGGCGTCGCCGCCACGGTCTTCGGCGCTGACGGTGATGGTGGCGATGTACGGGTACTTGGTGCTCAAGCGGGTTACCTCTGTGGGTGTGTAGGCGTATGGGCGCGTAGAGTACGGCAGGTGATCTCCATTGTCTCTACTGGCCTCTTCGCGGGCACGCCCGCTCCCACAGGGATCGCATGTTGCTCAGGTTGTGCACAGCACCTGTGGGAGCGGGCGAGCCCGCGAAGAGGCCGGGCCTGCAAAAGGTGATCTGAATGCCCCGATCTGTTAGGGTGCCCGCCGATGCACGCCACACCACACGAGGATCCCGAGTGAGCGCCGAAGAACCCCTGATCGCCGACCTGTTCGAAGTCGACAAACGCCTGTCCCTCAAGCCCGTGGTGGACTTCAACAGCTACCTGCGCAACGCCTTCGGCGAAGGCCCGTGCCGTTGCCATCGCTGCACCGAAGGTGGCGACCAAGGCACCTACAGCCACGCCCACACCTTCACCTTCGACGGTCGCCAATGGCACCGCCGCTTTGCCAGCACCTCCGGCAGCGACGTCGCCCAGGCCCTGAAAAAGGCCTGGCTTTCGTACACCAAGGCCGATCTCAACCTGGTCGGCGCACTGGACCTGGCCACTCTCAAGACCTTCACCGAAGCCGCCCTGCACACGCGCCTGCTGGCCCTGCTGCCAGCCAGCGGCCTGGCCCGCGAAGTGGATGGCCAGTGGCAGCTGCAAGCCCAGGCCGACTGACGGCCCGGCGGTAAAGCAGGATTCTCCCGTTCTGCTACCGTGGGAGAATCCGCTCATCCGCAGGTAGTCCGCCATGGCCCGTACAACGCCCATCGAGCTGTACCGCAATATCGGTATCGTCGCCCACGTGGACGCCGGCAAGACCACGACCACCGAGCGGATCCTGTTCTACACCGGGGTCAACCACAAGATGGGCGAAGTGCACGATGGTGCCGCGACCATGGACTGGATGGCCCAGGAGCAGGAGCGCGGTATCACCATCACCTCGGCGGCGACCACTGCCTTCTGGCAGGGCTCGACCAAGCAGTTCGCCCACAAGTATCGCTTCAACATCATTGACACCCCGGGCCACGTCGACTTCACCATCGAGGTGGAGCGCTCGCTGCGCGTGCTCGATGGCGCGGTAGTGGTGTTCAGCGGCGCGGACGGGGTCGAACCGCAGTCCGAGACCGTATGGCGCCAGGCCAACAAGTACCACGTGCCCCGCCTGGCCTACATCAACAAGATGGACCGCCAGGGCGCCGACTTCCTGCGCGTGGTCAAGCAGATCGACCAGCGCCTGGGCCACCACCCGGTGCCGATCCAGCTGGCCATCGGCAGTGAAGAGAACTTCATCGGCCAGATCGACCTGGTGAAGATGAAGGCCATCTACTGGAACGATGCCGACCAGGGCACCAGCTACCGCGAAGAAGACATCCCTGCCGAGCTGCAGGCACTGGCCGACGAGTGGCGCGCGCACATGGTCGAGGCAGCGGCCGAGGCCAATGACGAGCTCACCATGAAGTTTCTCGAAGGTCAGGAACTGAGCGTCGACGAAATCAAGGCCGCACTGCGCCAACGCACCATCGCCAACGAAATCGTGCCGACCATCCTCGGCTCGTCGTTCAAGAACAAGGGCGTGCCGCTGATGCTCGACGCGGTCATCGACTACCTGCCCGCCCCGTCGGAGATCCCGGCCATCAAGGGCACCGACCCGGATGACGAAGAAAAGCACCTGGAGCGACACGCCGACGACAGCGAGCCGTTCTCGGCCCTGGCATTCAAGATTGCCACCGACCCGTTCGTCGGCACCCTGACCTTCGCCCGGGTCTACTCCGGCGTGCTCAGCTCCGGCAACGCGGTGCTCAACTCGGTAAAGGGCAAGAAGGAACGCATCGGCCGCATGGTGCAGATGCATGCCAACCAGCGGGCTGAAATCAAGGATGTGTGCGCCGGCGACATCGCCGCGCTCATCGGCATGAAGGACGTGACCACCGGCGACACCCTGTGCGACATGGACAAGCCGATCATCCTCGAGCGCATGGACTTCCCCGACCCGGTAATTTCCGTGGCGGTGGAGCCAAAGACCAAGGCCGATCAGGAAAAAATGGGCATCGCCCTGGGCAAGCTCGCCCAGGAGGACCCGTCATTCCGCGTGCGCACCGACGAGGAGACCGGCCAGACCATCATCTCGGGCATGGGCGAGTTGCACCTGGACATCATCGTCGACCGCATGCGCCGCGAGTTCAACGTCGAGGCCAACATCGGCAAGCCACAGGTGGCCTACCGAGAGAAAATCCGCAACACCTGCGAGATCGAGGGCCGCTTCGTCCGCCAGTCCGGCGGCCGGGGCCAGTACGGCCACTGCTGGATCCGCTTCGCCCCCGGCGACGAGGGCAAGGAAGGCCTGGAGTTCATCAACGAGATCGTTGGCGGCGTGGTCCCACGCGAATACATCCCGGCTATCCAGAAAGGCATCGAGGAGCAGATGAAGAACGGCGTGCTGGCCGGCTACCCGCTGATCAACCTGAAGGCGGCGGTGTACGACGGCTCGTACCACGATGTCGATTCGAACGAAATGGCCTACAAGATCGCCGCCTCGATGGCCACCAAGCAGCTGTCGCAGAAAGGTGGGGCGGTGTTGCTGGAGCCGGTGATGAAGGTGGAAGTGGTGACCCCGGAGGAGTACCAGGGTGACATCCTCGGTGACCTGAGCCGGCGCCGCGGGATGATCCAGGACGGTGACGAAACACCGGCCGGCAAGGTGATCCGTGCCGAGGTGCCGCTGGGCGAGATGTTCGGCTATGCCACCTCGATGCGCTCCATGACCCAGGGCCGGGCCAGCTTCTCGATGGAGTTCACCCGTTATGCCGAGGCACCGGCGAGCATTGCCGATGCCATCGTCAAGAAGAACCGCGGGGAGTGATTCGTTCGCCTGTGCTGGCCTCTTCGCGGCTATAGCCGCTCTCATAGAACAACACATGACTCATTGGTTCGGCGAGGTTCTGTAGGAGCAGCCTTGTGCTGCGAAGAGGCCGGTACTGACAAAGCCTGTCTGTTGCTTGTACCAGCCTCTTCGCAGCACAAGGCTGCTCCTACAAAGGACGCGTCAGACGAGCGATATTTGTTCTCTGCGCGACAGCGCAGCCCAAAAGGGCTGGGTAATCTCCCACAGGGAATGCATACCCCCTGTAGGAGCGGCTTTAACCGCGAAGAGGCCAGCACAGGCAACAACCCTTCTCAGTGCTGCTCCCCAGCCCGCTTCAGCAGCTTCTTGCAGCGCTCGGACAAATGCACCACCCGCAACTGCTTGCCCGCCCTCGCATACCGCTCCCGCAAGGTTTTCAACGCCGCAATCGCCGAATAATCGACAAAGCTCAAATGCTGGCAATCCAGGGTCACCTTGTCCGGGTCGTTAGCCGGGTCGAACTGGTTCAGGAACACCGTAGTAGAGGCAAAGAACAGCGTGCCATGCACCTGGTAATGCTTGCCCTCCTCTGCATCCTCATGGCTGTCGGCATACAGCTCCCGCGCATGCTGCCAGGCAAAGTTCACCGCCGCGATGACGATGCCGAACAGCACCGCCACGGCCAGGTCGGTGAACACCGTGACCACGGTCACCGCAATGATCGCCAGCACATCGCTCAGCGGCACTTTGTGCAGCACCCGCAAAGACGCCCAGGCAAAGGTCTGCTGCGCCACCACGAACATCACCCCGACCAGCGCCGCCAGCGGAATACGCTCGATCAACGGCGACAGGAACAACACGAACAACAAGACCATAACCCCGGCCACCACCCCCGATAGCCGACCACGGCCATTGGAGCTGAGGTTGATCATGGTCTGGCCGATCATCGCGCAACCACCCATGCCACCGCACAGGCCGGAAACCATGTTGGCCGCGCCCAGCGCCACGCACTCGCGGTCCGGGTAGCCACGGCTCTCGGTGATTTCATCGGTCAGGTTGAGCGTAAGCAGGGTCTCCAGCAGGCCGACCATGGCCATCAGCACCGCATAGGGGGCGATGATCTTGAGGGTCTCGAGGTTCCACGGCACGTCCGGCAGGGCCAGCTGCGGCAGGCCACCGGCGATGCGCGCCATATCGCCCAGGGTGCGTGTGGGCAGGCCAAGCAGGTACACCAGCAAACCAACGCCAAGGATCGCCACCAGCGCTGGCGGCATCGTACGGGTCAACTTCGGCAGCACGTAGACCACCGCCATGGTCAGCGCCACCAGTCCAATCATCAGGTACAGCGGCGTACCGCTGAGCCAGTGCCCGCCCTCCTTGAAGTGTTCCAGTTGGGCCAAGGCGATAACGATCGCCAGGCCGTTGACGAAACCGAGCATCACCGGGTACGGCACCAACCGCACCAGCTTGCCCAGGCGCAGCAAGCCGAACAGCATCATCACTACGCCGCCCAGCAAAACCGTGGCCAGCAGGTACTGCGCACCGTGCTGCACCACCAGCGCAACGATCACCACCGCCATCGAGCCGGCGGCCCCGGAAATCATCCCCGGTCGACCACCGAAAAGCGCCGTCAGGGTGCAGATGATGAAGGCGCCATACAGGCCCATCAGCGGGTTCAGGTGAGCCACCAGGGCAAAGGCGATGCACTCGGGCACCAAGGCGAACGAGGTGGTCAGGCCGGCGAGCACGTCGGCGCGAAGTCGGGCGGGTTTCATGGGCATCCTGTGAGGCGGTCCGGGCGGACGGTACAAAAACAAGGGGCGCGATGTTACGGAATTTGTCTGACAGCGGCCACCGCTCAAGGGGTTCTGTAACGTGAAACCAGCAGAAGCCGGGCAAATTTGCCATCATGAACATTCCACCTGCGGAGATCATGGACATGCCGCTACGCCCCCTATTCGCCGCCTTGCTGCTGGCCGCCAGCCTCACTGCCCAAGCTGCCACCGAGGTATTGCCGCTACAACACCGCAGCAGCGCCGAACTGCTGCCCGCCGCCCAGGCATTCATCGGCAAGGACGGCACAGTCAGCGCCTTCGAGAACAAGCTGATCGTCAACGCCAGCCCCGAACGCATCGACGACCTGCGCACCCTGCTGCAACAACTGGATACCGCACCCAAGCGCCTGCTGATCAGCGTCGACAACAACGACAGCAACTTCCAGGACAACCGTGGCAACGCGCGCGTCATCCACTATGGCACCAGCAACCGTGACGGCGGCATGCAGCAGATTCAGGCCAGCGAAGGCCAGCCGGCGCTGATCCAGATTGGCCAGAGCATCCCGATCACCAGTACCAGCACCGACGGCTACGGGCGCATCCAGAGCAACACCGAATACCGCAACGTGACCCAGGGTTTCTACGTCACCCCCAGCTTGAGTGGCGATACGGTTCGTCTGCAAATAAGCACCAATAATGACCGTATCAGCCAGGAACGTGCTGATGTAGTGAAAGTGCAAAGCACCGACACGACAATCACCGGCAAGCTCGGAGAATGGATCACCCTGGCCGGCTACAACCAGCAGAGCCAAGCCGACCGTAGCGCCTCAAGCCACAGTTACAGCACCCAACGGGGTGAAAACATGACTTTGCGCGTCAAAGTCGACCTTCTCGACTGATCCCAGGCAATTCAAGGCCTCGACCAAAGGCCTTGAAACTGACTGCCAAGTCGCATTAGACCAAAGATGTAGTAAGTGAAAAAAACCACTACAAAACATTTGACAGGGTCTTTTTCCCAAGGGCATGATGGCCTCGCTCCCGCTAATCAGGGGCCCTGGCAAGGGCCTTCGAGGCGCGCTCCTCCCACCCCTGGAGGCGTCTCGTGTCTATACGGCCCACAAGGCGGTTCGACGGGATTGCGACTGCAACGAAGAAGTTGTCCCGAGGGACGGAAGCGCATCACCGCAGTACTGGCAATCGCGTAGCACCGCAGCAAGGCAACCACGAGCCAACCTGCCGGAGCATCCTTTCGCCTGGCCTGCACACCCTTCCCCTTCGAGCCTTCGCGTTCGCCGCCGCACTCCTGCGAACAGGACAGCCGCCAGCTCCTGATCTGCTCCGAGCATCAGCACAATTACCCCAAGATCGATGCGACGAGGTTTATTTCCATGGCACTGACACGCGAACAGCAAATTGCAGCCCTCGAGAAAGACTGGGCCGAGAACCCGCGCTGGAAAGGCGTGACCCGTACCTACACCGCCGCTGATGTCGTTCGCCTGCGTGGCTCCCTGCAGCCGGAGCACACCCTGGCCCGCCTGGGTGCAGAAAAACTGTGGAAGTTGGTCACCGAAGGTGCCCACCCGTCCTTCCGCCCAGAAAAAGATTTCGTCAACTGCATGGGCGCCCTGACCGGCGGCCAGGCAGTGCAGCAGGTCAAGGCCGGCATCCAGGCCATCTATCTGTCCGGCTGGCAGGTTGCCGCCGACAACAACTCGGCCGAGTCCATGTACCCTGACCAGTCGCTGTACCCGGTCGACTCGGTACCGACCGTGGTCAAGCGCATCAACAACGCCTTCCGCCGCGCCGACCAGATCCAGTGGAAAGCCGGCAAGAACCCGGGTGACGATGGCTACATCGACTACTTCGCACCGATCGTGGCCGACGCCGAAGCCGGTTTCGGTGGCGTACTGAACGCCTACGAGCTGATGAAGAACATGATCGAAGCAGGCGCCGCCGGTGTGCACTTCGAAGACCAGCTGGCCTCGGTGAAAAAATGCGGCCACATGGGTGGCAAGGTACTGGTACCGACCCAGGAAGCCGTGCAAAAGCTGGTGGCAGCGCGCCTGGCAGCTGACGTATCGGGCGTGCCGACCATCATCCTGGCCCGTACCGACGCCAACGCCGCCGACCTGCTGACCAGCGACTGCGACCCGTACGACCAGCCGTTCGTGATTGGCGAGCGCACCCGTGAAGGCTTCTACAAGGTACGCGCCGGCCTCGACCAGGCCATCGCCCGCGGCCTGGCCTACGCGCCGTACGCCGACCTGATCTGGTGCGAAACCGCCAAGCCGGACCTGGACGAAGCCCGCCGCTTCGCCGAAGCGATCAAGAAGGAGTATCCGGACCAGATCCTGTCGTACAACTGCTCGCCTTCCTTCAACTGGAAGAAGAACCTGGACGACGCGACCATCGCCAAGTTCCAGCGCGAGCTGTCGGCAATGGGCTACAAGCACCAGTTCATCACCCTGGCCGGCATCCACAACATGTGGCACGGCATGTTCAACCTGGCGCACGACTACGCCCGCAACGACATGACCGCCTACGTGAAGCTGCAGGAGCAGGAATTCGCTGACGCCAACAAAGGCTACACCTTCGTGGCGCACCAGCAGGAAGTGGGCACTGGCTACTTCGACGACATGACCACCGTGATTCAGGGTGGCGCATCGTCGGTGACTGCACTGACCGGTTCGACCGAGGAAGAGCAGTTCCACTGATAGTGGGTTGCTGTTGAAGAAAGGCCCGAGGCTTGTTAAAGCCCCGGGCCTTTCTTTTGGGTCTGTACCCAGAAATACACGGAACCTGTAGGAGCGGCCTTGTGTCGCGAAAGGGCTGCAAAGCAGCCCCAGCATTTTTTGCCTCGATGCTTAAATCCTGGGGCCGCTCTGCGGCCCTTTCGCGACACAAGGCCGCTCCTACAAAGCAATCGCGAAGCCCTGCAATACCTCAGTGCTTCATGCCCAGCTCCGCATCATCCATCAGCGCCTTGGCCATCGCGCTCAGATAGTGGGCGGCCCAGATCATCATCGGTTTCTCATCCATCAGGCCGGTGATGGTCAGTTCGCGCACGTAACCCATCAATTCCGAAGACTGCTCGCGGGCGTCACGACAGGGAATGCCTGACTCGATGCGGAACAGTGGGTGGGTGCCGTTTTCGCCTTGGTAGAACGTGGTCTTGCCGACAGTGAATTGGGTGTCTTCTGTGGTCATTTTTGAATCCCCTGAAAATTCTCGACTGCCTGGACGGGCCCTTTCGCGGGTAAACCCGCTCCCACAGGGACTGTGCAAGCCTTGAAGACTGTGGTGATCCTGTGGGAGCGGGTTCACCCGCGAAGAGGCCCGCCCAGACAACACATCACTCAAGCCTCAGTGCAAAGTCCGAGGCTCAGCGGGCATCTGCACCTGGATCAATGCCGACTCAAGCAAAGCCCGCAGCGCCTCAAGCTCATGCATCGAGGTCATCATCAGGATCGACGCCGGTGATTTGGGCTGCACCAGCAAGGCCTGATGCACCACGGTCGCCGCGCACAGTGCGTAGTCGGTGGCCTGGATCAGGGTGTCTTCGAGGGAATGGGGGTTGTGGGGTGGATCGGGGACAACTTTCAGCATGACTCGCTCCTTTCTTTCCTGTTTGGCTACCATCCGCCCGCTGTCAAACGGTTGGGTGGCAGCTATGCGCGGGTTGACAGACCGGTGGAAAGAAAGAAAGACCGGCGCACGCGAGCGTGCCCACACGCACAGCCGCCATTGAGGCAAAGCGAGTGCACCTTCTTTCAATTCCGGCCTGTCAAAGCCGTGTCGTTGATGTGCAACGGCACGCCGAGACTAGAGCGCTGCCACAGCAGCCGCAACGGAAAAAAGGCGGCAAGAGTATGTTTGGGAAATGGCCTACATGGAAGGGGTTAAATCCGACATCTCAGGTGTTCTGCGCCCGGTTGCGTCAGGGCGGCGAGGTGCCTGCCTTGGTTTTTGCGGTGTTGCATAGATCGAGCGCCGCCCGCGCGGCGCTTCGCGGGACAAGCCCGCTCCCACATTTGTTGCAACGTGGCCATGCCTGTGGGAGAGGCGTTGTCCGCCTTGGCGCATGACTTGAGACAGATGGGACGGCAGCAGTTCCAGTCGAGAAATCAGGCCAGGGCAACCAGGCTGACAACCATGGCCTGACAGGTTCGGCACGTTGCAACAAATGTGGGAGCGGGCTTGTCCCGCGAAGCGCCGCGCGGGCGGCGCTCGGTCTCACAGGCGCCACATTCCTTTCATCAAGCCCATGGCAGCCCCAACACAATCCAAAGGCATCACCGGCAAAACCCACGATCAGGTCTATGCTTGAGGCAGCCCAGCCGCAAGGACCGCCCATGCCTCGCCCAAGCCACCTGATGATTCTCGCCTTGGCCGCCGCCACCCTCTATATATATGCACTGGCCAGCGACAACACCTTGCTCGCCCTCCTGGCCAAACCGATCCCGGTACTGACCCTGATCGCCTGGCTGCGCAGCACCCCTGCCACACCTTATCGCCAGTGGATCACCCTAGGCCTGGCACTCTCGGTACTCGGCGACATCCTGCTGGCCATCCCCGCCGACCTGTTCGTGTTCGGCCTTGCTGCCTTCCTCTGCGCCCACCTGGCCTACCTGCGCGCCTATTGCAGCCAGACCCTGCGCCCAGCCCTGCCCGCACTGCTGCTGAGCGGCATCACCGGCATCACTCTGCTCGGCGTACTGGCCAGCCGCGGCCTCGGCCCACTACTGATCCCGGTCGTGCTCTACGCCTTGGCCATCAGCGCCATGCTCTGGCGCGCCCTGGCCTGTGGCGGGCTCGCCGCGCTCGGCGCCTGCCTGTTCGTGCTTTCCGACAGCCTGATCGGTATCGACCGCTTCGTCAGCCCGTTCGCCGCCGCGCCGTACCTGATCATCCTCACCTACTGGCTCGGCCAATGGGCGATCGCTTCATCAGCCAGTCATCGCTCAATCGGTAAAGTATTGACCCAGGGCGGGGCAAGCGGCGTCAGAAGCTGCTAGAACAGGCGTTTTTTGCATTTGCAAGTAGGGGGAATCGCCAGATGAACTTTACAAGACACAGAACAACGGAAATATCAGACATCAGATCAAATGATATTAATTATCATTTCGAAACTTGCAATTCGTTACCATTCGCAGGAAACATAATTAACAAAACCGCACGCAATGCCCGAATCTCAAGGCTTTCAGCCAGTTACAAGCGGCTTTTGTACTTAATCCTACGAATAAATTTGCTACAGAAATTTTACTTGCACGGGGTTTACCCATAAAATCAGCGCGATTGATTCAGCTGCGACATTTGGTCACTGCATGTGCGACACCAGGTCGCCGCTCTACACTTATTTCAGACTGCAGAGCTGGGTCTCTGTATAAGGATCTCTAGCATGTCCGATTCGGCAGGACTCATCGCCCACAACTGGGGCTTTGCCATCTTCCTCCTGGGTGTCGTCGGCCTGTGCGCCTTCATGCTCGGCCTTTCCAGCCTGCTCGGTAGCAAGGCCTGGGGCCGCGCCAAGAACGAACCCTTCGAATCCGGCATGCTGCCCGTCGGCAGCGCCCGCCTGCGCCTGTCCGCCAAATTCTATCTGGTCGCGATGCTGTTCGTGATCTTCGATATCGAAGCCCTCTTTCTCTTTGCATGGTCTGTGTCCGTCCGCGAAAGCGGCTGGACCGGATTCGTCGAAGCACTCGTTTTCATAGCAATTCTGTTGGCTGGTCTTGTCTACCTATGGCGCGTCGGGGCACTTGATTGGGCTCCCGAAGGTCGCCGCAAGCGGCAAGCGAAGCTGAAACAATGAGGCTTTGGCATGCAATACAATCTCACCAGAATCGATCCGGATGCGCCCAACGAGCAGTACCCGGTCGGTGAACGGGAAACCGTCACCGATCAACTGCTGGAGGACCAGGTCCACAAGAACATCTTCATGGGCAAGCTTGAAGATGTGCTGCGTGGCGCGGTCAACTGGGGTCGCAAGAACTCCCTCTGGCCGTACAACTTCGGCCTGTCCTGCTGCTACGTGGAAATGACCACGGCCTTCACGGCACCCCACGACATCGCCCGCTTCGGCGCCGAAGTCATCCGGGCATCGCCGCGTCAGGCCGACTTCATGGTCATCGCCGGTACCTGCTTCGTCAAAATGGCGCCGATCATCCAGCGCCTGTACGAGCAGATGCTCGAGCCGAAATGGGTAATTTCCATGGGTTCGTGCGCCAACTCCGGCGGCATGTACGACATCTACTCGGTCGTTCAGGGGGTCGACAAGTTCCTCCCCGTGGACGTCTATGTGCCCGGCTGCCCGCCACGCCCTGAGGCTTTCCTGCAAGGCTTGATGCTGCTGCAGGAGTCGATCGGCCAAGAACGACGCCCGCTTTCCTGGGTTGTTGGTGATCAAGGTATTTACCGTGCCGAGATGCCAGCCCAGAAAGACCTGCGTCGTGAGCAGCGCATTGCAGTAACCAACCTGCGCAGCCCCGACGAAGTCTGATCCAGCGACCTGCCGCCCGCTCCCCTGGAGCCGGCGGCCTGGCTTCATTCTTAACGTTGACCCAAAGCGACCGAGACCATGACAGCGGACAACGCTATTTTCATTCCGCCCTACAAGGCTGACGACCAGGATGTGGTCGTCGAACTGCACAACCGTTTTGGCGCCGAAGCATTCGTCGCCCAGGAAACCCGCACCGGCATGCCCGTGCTGTGGGTCAAGCGCGAGCAGCTCAAGGAAGTGCTGAGCTTCCTGCGCGGCGTAGCCAAACCGTACAGCATGCTGTACGACCTGCACGGCGTCGACGAGCGCCTGCGCACCCAGCGCCGCGGCCTGCCAGCCGCCGACTTCAGCGTGTTCTACCACCTGCTGTCGATCGAGCGTAACAGCGATGTGATGATCAAGGTGTCGCTCAGCGAAGGCGACCTGAACCTGCCGACCGTGACCGGTATCTGGCCGAACGCCAACTGGTACGAGCGCGAAGTCTGGGACATGTTCGGCATCGACTTTGCCGGCCACCCGCACCTCAGCCGCATCATGATGCCGCCCACCTGGGAAGGCCACCCGCTGCGCAAGGACTACCCGGCCCGCGCTACCGAGTTCGATCCCTACAGCCTGACCCTGGCCAAGCAGCAGCTTGAAGAGGAATCGGCACGCTTCAACCCTGAAGCCTGGGGCATGAAGCGCCAGGGCGCCAACGAGGACTACATGTTCCTCAACCTCGGCCCCAACCACCCTTCCGCGCACGGTGCCTTCCGTATCGTCCTGCAGCTGGACGGTGAAGAGATCGTCGACTGCGTACCGGACATTGGCTACCACCACCGTGGCGCCGAAAAAATGGCCGAACGCCAGTCCTGGCACAGCTTCATCCCCTACACCGACCGTATCGACTACCTCGGCGGGGTAATGAACAACCTGCCGTACGTGCTCGCGGTCGAGAAGCTGGCCGGCATCAAGGTGCCACAGAAGGTCGACACCATCCGCGTGATGCTGGCCGAGTTCTTCCGTATCACCAGCCACCTGCTGTTCCTGGGTACCTACATCCAGGACGTCGGCGCCATGACCCCGGTGTTCTTCACCTTCACCGACCGCCAGCGCGCGTACACCGTGATCGAAGCGATCACCGGTTTCCGCCTGCACCCGGCCTGGTACCGCATCGGTGGCGTTGCCCACGACCTGCCGCGCGGCTGGGACAAGCTGGTCAAGGACTTCGTCGAATGGCTGCCCAAGCGCCTCGACGAGTACGAAAAGGCCGCCCTGCAGAACAGCATCCTCAAGGGCCGTACCATCGGCGTTGCCGCGTACAACACCAAGGAAGCCCTGGCCTGGGGTACCACCGGTGCCGGCCTGCGTGCCACCGGTTGCGACTTCGACCTGCGTAAAGCCCGCCCCTACTCCGGCTACGAGAACTTCGAGTTCGAAGTACCGCTGGCCCACAACGGCGATGCCTACGATCGCTGCATGGTCCGTGTCGAGGAGATGCGCCAGAGTATCCGCATCATCGACCAGTGCCTGCGCAACATGCCGGAAGGCCCGTACAAGGCGGATCACCCGCTGACCACGCCGCCGCCGAAAGAGCGCACCCTGCAGCACATCGAAACCCTGATCACGCACTTCCTGCAAGTCTCGTGGGGCCCGGTCATGCCGGCCAACGAGTCGTTCCAGATGATCGAGGCGACCAAGGGCATCAACAGTTACTACCTGACGAGCGATGGCGGCACCATGAGCTACCGCACCCGGATCCGTACCCCGAGCTACCCGCACCTGCAGCAGATCCCTTCGGTGATCAAAGGCAGCATGGTCGCCGACCTCATTGCGTACCTGGGCAGTATCGACTTCGTTATGGCTGACGTGGACCGCTAAGCATGAACAGCACGCTTATCCAGACAGACCGTTTCGCCCTGAGCGAAACCGAGCGCTCGGCCATCGAGCACGAAATGCATCACTACGAGGACCCGCGCGCGGCGTCCATCGAAGCCCTGAAGATCGTCCAGAAGGAACGTGGCTGGGTGCCGGACGGCGCCATCCACGCCATCGGCGAAGTACTGGGCATCCCGGCCAGCGACGTCGAAGGTGTCGCCACCTTCTACAGCCAGATCTTCCGTCAGCCGGTCGGCCGCCACATCATCCGCGTGTGCGACAGCATGGTCTGCTACATCGGCGGCCATGAATCCGTGGTCAGCCAGATTCAAAGCGAACTGGGCATCGGCCTGGGCCAGACCACCGCCGACGGCCGCTTCACCCTGCTGCCGGTATGCTGCCTGGGCAACTGCGACAAGGCCCCGGCGCTGATGATCGACGACGACACCTTCGGTGACGTGCAGCCGGCTGGTGTTTCCAAATTGCTGGAGGGTTACGTATGACCATTACTTCCTTCGGCCCGGCCAACCGCATCGCGCGCACGGCCGAAACCCACCCGCTGACCTGGCGCCTGCGTGACGACGGCGAGCCGGTCTGGCTTGCCGAGTACGAATCGAAGAACGGCTACGCTGCCGCCCGCAAGGCGCTGGCGCAGATGTCGGCCGACGACATCGTGCAAAGCGTCAAGGACTCCGGCCTCAAGGGGCGCGGTGGTGCAGGCTTCCCCACTGGCGTGAAGTGGGGCCTGATGCCCAAAGACGAATCCATGAACATCCGCTACCTGCTGTGCAACGCGGACGAAATGGAGCCGAACACCTGGAAAGACCGCATGCTGATGGAGCAACAGCCCCATCTGCTGGTAGAGGGCATGCTGATCAGCGCCCGCGCCCTGAAGGCCTACCGTGGCTACATCTTCCTGCGTGGCGAATACACCACCGCAGCGAAGAACCTGAACCGCGCCATCGAGGAAGCCAAGGCCGCCGGCCTGCTGGGCAAGAACATCCTCGGCAGCGGTTTCGATTTCGAGCTGTTCGTGCACACCGGTGCCGGCCGCTACATCTGCGGTGAAGAAACCGCACTGATCAACTCGCTGGAAGGCCGCCGCGCCAACCCGCGCTCCAAGCCGCCCTTCCCTGCCGCCGTGGGCGTGTGGGGCAAGCCGACTTGCGTGAACAACGTCGAAACCCTGTGCAACGTCCCGGCCATCGTCGCCAACGGCAACGACTGGTACAAGTCGCTGGCCCGTGAAGGCAGCGAAGACCACGGCACCAAGCTGATGGGCTTCTCCGGCAAGGTGAAGAACCCGGGCCTGTGGGAACTGCCTTTCGGCGTCACCGCCCGCGAACTGTTCGAAGACTACGCCGGCGGCATGCGCGACGGCTTCAAGCTCAAGTGCTGGCAGCCAGGTGGCGCCGGTACCGGCTTCCTGCTGCCCGAGCACCTCGACGCGCAGATGTACGCCGGCGGCATCGCCAAGGTCGGCACCCGTATGGGTACCGGTCTGGCAATGGCGGTGGACGACAGCATCAACATGGTTTCGCTGCTGCGCAACATGGAAGAGTTCTTCGCCCGCGAATCGTGCGGCTGGTGCACCCCATGCCGTGACGGCCTGCCATGGAGCGTGAAGATGCTGCGCGCACTGGAGAAAGGCCAGGGCCGCGCCGAAGACATCGAGACGCTGCTGGGCCTGGTCAACTTCCTCGGCCCTGGCCGTACCTTCTGTGCTCACGCACCAGGTGCCGTCGAGCCGCTGGGCAGTGCCATCAAATACTTCCGGTCCGAGTTCGAGGCCGGTGTCGCTCCAGCTGCGGCTGGCGATGCCCTGCGCCCCGACCTGGCCAAGCCAATCCAGGCCGGGCCGATCGTGGTCGGCGCATAACAAGATGATTAGGCGGGTGGTCCGTGCCACTCGCCAGCTTGCCGGCAGGCCCGAGAAATCGTGGCGTGTCGCAAGCTCACCGATTTCCATTAGCCACGCCCGCTCACGCGGGCCAACGAAGAACTTTGAACAATGGCCACTATCCACGTAGACGGCAAAGCGCTCGAAGTCAACGGTGCAGACAACCTGTTACAGGCCTGTCTGTCGCTCGGCCTCGACATCCCTTATTTCTGCTGGCACCCGGCGCTTGGTAGCGTTGGCGCCTGCCGGCAGTGCGCGGTCAAGCAGTACACCGACGAGAACGACACCCGCGGTCGTATCGTCATGTCCTGCATGACCCCTGCCTCCGACGGCACCTGGATCTCCATCGACGATGAAGAGTCCAAGGCGTTCCGCGCCAGCGTCGTCGAATGGCTGATGACCAACCACCCGCACGACTGCCCGGTGTGCGAGGAAGGCGGTCACTGCCACCTGCAGGACATGACGGTAATGACCGGCCACAACGAGCGCCGCTACCGTTTCACCAAGCGTACCCACCAGAACCAGGACCTCGGCCCGTTCATCGCCCATGAGATGAACCGCTGCATCGCCTGCTACCGCTGCGTGCGCTACTACAAGGACTATGCCGGTGGTACCGACCTGGGCGTTTACGGCGCCCACGACAACGTGTACTTCGGCCGCGTCGAAGACGGCGTGCTGGAAAGCGAATTCTCCGGCAACCTGACCGAGGTCTGCCCGACCGGCGTGTTCACCGACAAGACCCACTCCGAGCGCTACAACCGCAAGTGGGACATGCAGTTTGCCCCGAGCATCTGCCACGGCTGCTCCAGCGGCTGCAACATCAGCCCGGGCGAGCGCTACGGCGAACTGCGTCGGGTGGAAAACCGCTTCAACGGCTCGGTAAACCAGTACTTCCTGTGCGACCGTGGCCGCTTCGGCTATGGCTACGTCAACCGCAAGGATCGCCCACGCCAGCCACACCTGGCCGACGGCACCAAGCTTGGCCTGGACGCCGCCCTGGACAAGGCCGCCGACCTGCTGCGCGGACGTACCATCGTCGGTATCGGCTCGCCACGCGCCAGCCTGGAAAGCAACTACGGCCTGCGTGAGCTGGTCGGTGCCGAGTACTTCTACTCGGGTATGGAAGCCGGCGAACTGGCCCGCGTACGCCTGGCCCTGAACGTGCTGAACAACAGCCCGCTGCCGGTCCCGACCCTGCGCGACATCGAAGACCACGACGCCGTGTTCGTGCTCGGTGAAGACCTGACCCAGACCGCTGCCCGCGTCGCCCTGGCCGTGCGCCAGGCCACCAAGGGCAAGGCCGAGGCCATGGCCGAAGCGATGAAGGTGCAGCCGTGGCTCGACGCCGCCGTGAAGAATATCGGCCAGCACGCGCTGTACCCGCTGTTCATCGCTTCGCTGGCTGAAACCAAGCTGGACGACGTCGCCGAAGAATGCGTGCACGCCGCCCCGGCCGACCTGGCCCGCATCGGTTTCGCCGTGGCCCACGCCATCGACCCGAGCGCCCCTGCCGTCGAAGGCCTGGACGCCGAAGCGAAAGCCCTGGCCCAGCGCATCGCCGACGCCCTGGTCGCGGCCAAGCGCCCACTGGTCGTAGCCGGTACCTCGCTGGCCGACCCCGCGCTGATCGAAGCCGCCGCCAACATCGCCAAGGCGCTGAAGCTGCGCGAGAAGAACGGCTCGCTGAGCCTGGTGGTGCCTGAAGCCAACAGCCTCGGCCTGGCCATGCTCGGTGGCGAGTCGGTCGATGCCGCGCTGGACGCGGTCATCAGCGGCAAGGCCGACGCCATCGTCGTGCTGGAAAACGACCTGTACGCCCGCGTACCGGCCGCCAAGGTCGATGCAGCCCTGGCCGCGGCCAAGGTAGTGATCGTTGCCGACCACTCGAAAACCCCGACTGTCGACCGCGCCCACCTGGTGCTGCCGGCCGCCTCGTTCGCCGAAGGCGACGGTACCCTGGTCAGCCAGGAAGGCCGCGCCCAGCGCTTCTTCCAGGTCTTCGACCCACAATACCTGGACAGCAGCATCCAGATCCACGAAGGCTGGCGCTGGATGCACGCCCTGCGTGCCACCCTGCTGAACAAGCCGGTCGACTGGACCCAGCTGGATCACGTCACCAGCGCCTGCGCCGAAGCCGCCCCGCAACTGGCCGGTATCGTCAACGCCGCGCCAAGCGCCGCGTTCCGCATCAAGGGCATGAAACTGGCCCGTGAGCCGCTGCGCTACTCCGGCCGTACCGCCATGCGCGCCAACATCAGCGTGCACGAGCCGCGTACTCCGCAAGACAAGGACACCGCGTTCGCCTTCTCCATGGAAGGCTACTCGGGTTCGGCCGAACCGCGTCAGCAAGTGCCGTTCGCCTGGTCGCCGGGCTGGAACTCGCCGCAAGCCTGGAACAAGTTCCAGGACGAGGTCGGTGGCCACCTGCGTGCAGGTGACCCGGGCGTACGCCTGATCGAACCGCAAGGCGACCGCCTGCACTGGTTCAATACCATTCCGGGCGCCTTCAACCCGGCCCGTGGTACCTGGACTGCCGTGCCGTTCTTCCACCTGTTCGGCAGCGAAGAAAGCTCCTCGCGCGCCGCACCGGTACAAGAGCGCATCCCGGCAGCCTACGTGGCCCTGGCCAAGTCCGAAGCCGACCGCCTGGGCGTCAACGACGGTGCCCTGCTGAGCCTGAACGTTGCCGGTGTGGCTCTGCGCCTGCCGCTGCGTATCAATGAAGAGCTGGGCGCTGGCCTGGTCGCGTTGCCGAAAGGCCTGGCCGGCATTCCGCCTGCCATCTTCGGTGCATCCGTCGAAGGTCTGCAGGAGGCAGCACAATGAGCTGGTTCACCCCCGAAGTGATCGATGTGATCCTGACCGTGCTGCGGGCCATCGTGGTCCTGCTGGCGGTGGTGGTCTGCGGCGCGCTGCTCAGCTTCGTCGAGCGCCGCCTGCTGGGCTGGTGGCAGGACCGTTACGGTCCGAACCGCGTCGGCCCGTTCGGCATGTTCCAGATCGCTGCCGACATGCTGAAGATGTTCTTCAAGGAAGACTGGAACCCGCCCTTCGTCGACCGCGTGATCTTCACCCTGGCACCGGTAGTGGCCATGAGCGCCCTGCTGATCGCCTTCGTGGTCATCCCGATCACCCCGACCTGGGGCGTCGCCGACCTGAACATCGGCCTGCTGTTCTTCTTCGCCATGGCCGGCCTGTCGGTCTACGCGGTGCTGTTCGCCGGCTGGTCGTCGAACAACAAGTACGCCCTGCTGGGCAGCTTGCGCGCCTCGGCACAGACCGTGTCGTACGAAGTGTTCCTGGGCCTGGCGCTGATGGGCGTGGTGGTGCAGGTGGGTTCGTTCAACATGCGCGACATCGTTGAATACCAGGCCCAGAACCTGTGGTTCATCATTCCGCAGTTCTTCGGCTTCTGTACCTTCTTCATCGCTGGCGTCGCCGTGACTCACCGTCACCCGTTCGACCAACCCGAAGCGGAACAGGAACTGGCCGACGGCTACCACATCGAGTATGCCGGCATGAAATGGGGCATGTTCTTCGTCGGTGAGTACATCGGCATCATCCTCATCTCGGCGCTGCTGGTAACCCTGTTCTTCGGCGGCTGGCACGGCCCGTTCGGCATCCTGCCGCAACTGTCGTTCCTGTGGTTCGCGCTGAAGACCGCGTTCTTCATCATGCTGTTCATCCTGCTGCGCGCATCGATCCCGCGCCCACGCTATGACCAGGTGATGGACTTCAGCTGGAAGTTCTGCCTGCCGCTGACCCTGATCAATTTGCTGGTGACCGCTGCGATCGTGCTCTACAACACGCCAGCCGTCGCGGCCCAGTGAGGATTTGACCCATGTTCAAGTATATCGGCGACATCGTTAAGGGCACCGGCACCCAGCTGCGCAGCCTGGCAATGGTGTTCTCCCACGGGTTCCGCAAGCGCGACACCCTGCAGTACCCCGAAGAACCCGTGTACCTGCCGCCGCGCTACCGCGGCCGCATCGTCCTTACCCGCGACCCCGATGGCGAGGAGCGCTGCGTAGCGTGCAACCTCTGCGCGGTGGCCTGCCCGGTCGGCTGCATCTCGCTGCAGAAGGCCGAGACCGAGGACGGCCGCTGGTATCCGGAGTTCTTCCGCATCAACTTCTCGCGCTGCATCTTCTGTGGCCTGTGTGAAGAAGCGTGCCCGACCACCGCGATCCAGCTGACTCCGGATTTCGAAATGGCCGAGTTCAAGCGTCAGGACCTGGTGTACGAGAAAGAAGATCTGCTGATCTCCGGCCCCGGCAAGAACCCTGACTACAACTTCTACCGTGTTGCCGGCATGGCAATCGCTGGCAAGCCGAAGGGCTCTGCACAGAACGAAGCCGAGCCGATCAACGTGAAGAGCTTGCTCCCATAAGGACAGAAAGATGGAATTCGCTTTCTACTTCGCATCCGGGATCGCCGTGGTCTCCACCCTTCGGGTGGTGACCGGCACCAACCCCGTGCACGCCTTGCTTTACCTGATCATTTCGCTGATTTCCGTGGCCATGATCTTCTTCGCCCTGGGTGCGCCGTTCGCCGGCGCCCTGGAAGTGATCGCCTACGCCGGCGCCATCATGGTGCTGTTCGTGTTCGTGGTGATGATGCTCAACCTCGGGCCGGCTTCGGTCGCCCAGGAACGGGGCTGGCTCAAGCCCGGTATCTGGGCCGGGCCGGTGATCCTCGCCGCCCTGCTGCTGCTGGAGCTGCTGTACGTGCTGTTCGTCACCCCGAGCGGCGCCGGCATCAGCGGTACCACCGTGGGCCCGAAAGAAGTCGGCATCAGCCTGTTCGGCCCTTACCTGCTGGTGGTCGAACTGGCTTCGATGCTGCTGCTGGCCGCGGCCGTCACCGCCTTCCACCTGGGCCGCAACGAGGCGAAGGAGTAAATCATGGGTGCTATCCCTCTCGAGCATGGTCTGGCGGTCGCCGGCATCCTGTTCTGCTTAGGTCTGGTTGGCCTGATGGTCCGCCGCAACATCCTCTTCGTGCTCATGAGCCTGGAAGTCATGATGAACGCCTCTGCCCTGGCGTTCGTCGTCGCCGGTGCCCGTTGGGTCCAGCCCGATGGCCAGGTGATGTTCATTCTGGTGATCAGCCTGGCAGCCGCCGAGGCCAGTATTGGCCTGGCCATCCTGCTGCAGCTGTATCGCCGCTTCCACACTCTCGACATCGATGCTGCCAGTGAGATGCGCGGATGAACCTTCTCTTCCTGACTTTCGTCTTCCCCCTCGTCGGCTTCCTGCTGCTGTCGTTCTCGCGCGGGCGGTTCTCGGAGAACCTGTCCGCCCTGATCGGCGTCGGCTCGGTAGGCCTTTCGGCCGCCACCGCCGCCTACGTCATCTGGCAATTCAATGTCGCCCCGCCTGAAGGCGGCGCGTACAGCCAGCTGCTGTGGCAGTGGATGTCGGTGGACGGCTTCGCGCCGAACTTCACCCTGTACCTGGACGGCCTGTCGGTCACCATGCTCGGCGTTGTCACCGGTGTCGGCTTCCTGATCCACCTGTTCGCTTCCTGGTACATGCGTGGCGAAGCCGGTTACTCGCGCTTCTTCGCGTACACCAACCTGTTCATCGCCAGCATGCTGTTCCTGGTGCTGGGCGACAACCTGCTGTTCATCTACTTCGGCTGGGAAGGCGTGGGCCTGTGCTCGTACCTGTTGATCGGTTTCTACTACAGCAACCGCAACAACGGTAACGCGGCACTCAAGGCATTCATCGTCACCCGTATCGGCGACGTGTTCATGGCCATCGGCCTGTTCATCCTGTTCGTCCAGCTGGGTACCCTGAACGTGCAGGAACTGCTGGTGCTGGCACCGCAGAAGTTCCAGGCTGGCGACACCTGGATGGTGCTGGCAACCCTGATGCTGCTGGGTGGTGCGGTCGGTAAATCGGCCCAGCTGCCACTGCAGACCTGGCTGGCCGACGCGATGGCCGGCCCTACTCCGGTCTCCGCGCTGATCCACGCGGCAACCATGGTGACCGCGGGCGTGTACCTGATCGCCCGTACCAACGGCCTGTTCCTGCTGGCGCCGGACATCCTGCACCTGGTAGGGGTGGTCGGTGGCGTGACCCTGGTACTGGCCGGCTTCGCCGCGCTGGTGCAGACCGACATCAAGCGTATCCTCGCCTACTCGACCATGAGCCAGATCGGCTACATGTTCCTGGCCCTGGGCGTTGGCGCCTGGGACGCGGCGATCTTCCACCTGATGACCCACGCCTTCTTCAAGGCCCTGCTGTTCCTTGCCTCCGGTGCGGTGATCGTTGCCTGCCACCACGAGCAGGACATCTTCAAGATGGGCGGCCTGTGGAAGAAACTGCCGCTGGCCTACGCCAGCTTCGTGGTCGGTGGCGCTGCCCTGGCTGCCCTGCCGATCGTGACCGTGGGCTTCTACTCCAAGGACGAGATCCTCTGGGAAGCCTTCGCCAGCGGCAACACCGGCCTGCTGTACGCCGGCCTGGTCGGTGCGTTCATGACCTCGCTGTACACCTTCCGCCTGATCTTCATCGCCTTCCACGGCGAAGCCAAGACCGAAGCCCACGCTGGCCACGGCATCAGCCACTGGCTGCCGCTGGGCGTGCTGATCGTGCTGTCGACCTTCGTCGGCGCCTGGATCACCCCGCCGCTGGCAGGTGTGCTGCCTGAAAGCGCCGGCCACGCCGGTGGCGAAGCCAAGCACGCGCTGGAGATCACTTCGGGCGCCATCGCCATCGCCGGTATCCTGCTGTCGGCCCTGCTGTTCCTGGGCAAGCGCCGCTTCGTCAGCGCCGTCGCCAACAGCGGTATCGGTCGTGTCCTGTCGGCCTGGTGGTTCGCCGCCTGGGGCTTCGACTGGATCTACGACAAGCTGTTCGTCAAACCTTACCTGCTGATCAGCCACATCCTGCGCAAGGATCCGGTTGACCGCAGCATAGGCCTGATTCCTCGCCTGGCTCGCGGCGGCCACGTCGCCATGAGCAAGACCGAGACCGGCCAGCTGCGCTGGTACACCGCTTCGATCGCCGTTGGCGCAGTGCTGGTACTCGGCGCTGTGGTAGTGGCCGCGGTATGACCATGAACCTTGCGAACCTTGCGACCCTGCAAAAGGAAACGAACCCGTCATGATTTTGCCTTGGCTGATCCTGATCCCCTTCATCGGCGGCTTCCTGTGCTGGCTGGGTGAGCGCTTCGGCGCCACCCTGCCGCGCTGGATCGCGCTGCTGACCATGTCCCTTCTGCTCGGCATCGGCCTGTGGCTGTGGGGTAACGGCGACTACACCCTGGCACCCGCTCCGGGCGCCGAGCCTGCCTGGGCCCTGGAATACAAAGTCCAGTGGATCCAGCGTTTCGGCATCAGCATCCACCTGGCCCTCGACGGCCTGTCGCTGCTGATGATCCTGCTCACCGGCCTGCTCGGTGTGCTGTCGGTACTGTGTTCCTGGAAAGAGATCCAGCGTCACGTCGGCTTCTTCCACCTCAACCTGATGTGGATCCTTGGCGGCGTGGTCGGTGTGTTCCTGGCCCTGGACCTGTTCCTGTTCTTCTTCTTCTGGGAAATGATGCTGGTGCCGATGTACTTCCTCATCGCGCTCTGGGGTCACAGCTCGTCGGACGGCAAGAAGACCCGGATCTACGCGGCGACCAAGTTCTTCATCTTCACCCAGGCCAGCGGCCTGATCATGCTGGTGGCGATCCTCGGCCTGGTGCTGGTCAACTACACCAACACCGGCGTGATCACCTTCAACTACAGCGACCTGCTCAAGGCCGAACTGCCAGCCGGTACCGAATACCTGCTGATGCTGGGCTTCTTCATCGCCTTCGCGGTGAAGCTGCCGGTGGTGCCGTTCCACTCCTGGCTGCCTGACGCTCACGCCCAGGCACCGACCGCAGGTTCCGTGGACCTGGCCGGTATCTTGCTGAAGACTGCGGCCTACGGCCTGCTGCGCTTCGCCCTGCCGCTGTTCCCGAACGCTTCGGCCGAGTTTGCGCCAATCGCCATGACCCTGGGCCTGATCGGTATCTTCTACGGTGCCTTCCTGGCCTTTGCGCAAACCGACATCAAGCGCCTGGTCGCCTTCTCCAGCGTCTCGCACATGGGCTTCGTGCTGATCGGTATCTATTCCGGCAGCCAGCAGGCCCTGCAAGGCGCGGTGATCCAGATGCTGGCCCACGGCCTGTCCGCTGCCGCGCTGTTCATCCTGGCCGGCCAGCTGTACGAGCGCTTGCACACCCGTGACATGCGCCAGATGGGTGGCCTGTGGCACCGCATCGCCTACCTGCCGGCCATCAGCCTGTTCTTCGCCGCCGCCTCCCTGGGCCTGCCCGGTACAGGCAACTTCGTCGGCGAGTTCCTGATCCTGATCGGCAGCTTCGCCAGCGTGCCTTGGATCACCGTGATCGCCACCACTGGCCTGGTGTTCGGTTCGGTGTACTCGCTGATCATGATCCACCGCGCCTACTTCGGCCCGGCCAAGACCGACACCGTGCTGGCCGGCATGGACGGACGCGAACTGATCATGGTCCTGGGTCTGGCGGTACTGCTGATCCTGCTGGGCGTGTATCCGCAGCCGTTCCTCGACACCTCTGCCGCCACCATGAGTGGTGTGCAGCAGTGGCTCGGTTCCGCTTTCACTCAACTCGCTTCGGCCCGGTAAGAGCGCTATGGAATTCACCACTCAACACTTCATCGCATTGGCGCCGATGCTGATCACCACCATCACCACGGTGGTGGTGATGCTGGCGATCGCCTGGAAGCGCAACCACTCGCAGACCTTCCTGCTGTCCACCGTGGGCCTCAACCTGGCCCTGCTGTCGATCCTGCCGGCGCTGAAGGTTGCGCCGCTGGCGGTCACCCCGCTGATCACCATCGACAAGTTCGCCTGCCTGTACATGGCGATCATCCTGGTGGCGACGCTGGCCTGCGTCACCCTTGCCCACGCCTACCTCGGCGAAGGCTCCAAGGGTTTCCCGGGCAACCGTGAAGAACTGTACCTGCTGCTGCTGATGTCGGCCCTCGGTGGCCTGGTGCTGGTCAGCGCCAACCACCTGGCCGGCCTGTTCATCGGCCTGGAGCTGCTGTCGGTACCGGTCTATGGCCTGGTGGCGTATGCCTTCTTCAACAAGCGCTCGCTGGAAGCCGGCATCAAGTACATGGTGCTGTCGGCCGCAGGCTCGGCCTTCCTGCTGTTCGGCATGGCCTTGCTGTACGCCGACGCCGGCAGCCTGAGCTTCGACCAGATCGGCAAGGCCCTGGCCGCCACCAGCATGCCAAGCCTGGTGGCCCAGCTGGGCCTGGGCATGATGCTGGTCGGCCTGGCCTTCAAACTGTCGCTGGTACCGTTCCACCTGTGGACCCCGGACGTGTACGAAGGCGCCCCGGCACCGGTCGCCGCCTTCCTGGCAACCGCCAGCAAGGTTGCGGTGTTCGCCGTTGTCGTGCGTCTGTTCATGCTCTCCCCTGCTGCCAGCAGCGGCGCGCTGAGCACCGTACTGGCGGTGATTGCCGTGGCCTCGATCCTGATCGGCAACCTGCTGGCACTGACCCAGAGCAACCTCAAGCGCCTGCTCGGTTACTCGTCCATCGCCCACTTCGGTTACCTGGTCATCGCCCTGGTCGCCAGCAAGGGCCTGGCCCTGGAAGCCATGGGCGTGTACCTGGTCACCTACGTGATCACCAGCCTGGGCGCCTTCGGTGTCATCACCCTGATGTCCTCGCCTTACGGCGGCCGTGACGCCGATGCACTGTACGAGTACCGCGGCCTGTTCTGGCGCCGTCCGTACCTGACTGCGGTACTGACCGTGATGATGCTGTCGCTGGCGGGTATCCCGCTGACCGCCGGCTTCATCGGCAAGTTCTACATCATTGCCACTGGCGTCGAGTCGCACCTGTGGTGGCTGGTCGGTGCCCTGGTGATCGGTAGCGCCATCGGCGTCTACTACTACCTGCGCGTCATGGTCACCCTGTACCTGGTCGAGCCGAACCTGCGTCGCCACGACGCCCCGCTGAAATGGGAACAGCGCACCGGCGGCGTCATGCTGCTGGCCATCGCCATTCTCGCCTTCGTGCTGGGTGTGTACCCGCAACCGCTGCTGGAAATGGTCCAGCAAGCCGGCCTGCAACTGATCGGCTGATCGCCCCGGCAAAACAAGACACCCCGCTTATGCGGGGTGTTTTTTTATCTGCACGCTTTTATCCGTGAGCATGAAGGCTTATTCACCAGGATTGTCCTGGACGGCCCCCGGCAGCGCTGCCTTGCGTAAATCACCGTTGGCCGAAGGCAGGTACACTTCCGGGTTGGGCATGCCGCTGGGCGAGAGCTCATGGGTCATCTCGAACTCGGCACGCACCGACCAGCCACAGGCCTCGTTGGTGCATTGCAAATAGGCGATCCGCAGGAAAATATGACGCCCTTCACTGGTGCGTATACGCATCCGGCTGTGGCAATGCGGGCAAACCAGCTTGTATGTACTCACGGCAAGTACCTGCAAGCATTGTTCGGGCTTACCTTCTGTGAGAATAGTCGTCCGGTTTTGTCAGTATTGGCTGCATATATAGGTGTATTCTTCAGTTTGATGCTTCTCATTGCAGGAATGCTCCTTAAAACGCAGGGCTGTATTCATAACGAGTAGTTTAAGCCCATGGAATATCATTAAACCAGTCATGGATATTAGTTATGAGTACCCACGTACTTGCTTCGGTGCTGACCAGGCTGAAGCTTCTGACCGCTACGGAATCTGACGCCGAGCTGTCCAGAGCGCTCTCGATCAGCCCGCAGACATTGAGCAGCTGGAAGGTGCGCGACAGCATTCCTTACTCACTTTGCATAGACATCGCCAGGCAGTATGCATGCTCACTGGACTGGCTTCTGCTGGGTGAACCCGAACGACATCGCGCAGGCCTGGACGACGAAGGCTGGGAACAGGACATGCTCACGCGCCTGCGCACCCTGTCGCTTGCCGATCGCCAAGCCGTTCTCCTGCTGGTTCAGGACAAGCAACGCATCCAGCAGCTGGAGCGGCAATTGAGCGCGCTGACCAGTCGCTCGCCCAATGCCGCCAGCGGCTAGCCCCGGCGGCGCCAGCGCTGGATGAGTTCGCGCGGGTCCAGCGTATCCAGCCAGACCATCACCTTGAGGCTGATGGGGATCACCACCACGGCAGCGCGGCGAACAGGACATTGCCATCCACGCCCAGCAACTCCACCAGCGCCGGGGCCAGGCTGTCGACAACAGATTTTTCAGTCATGGGCAGCCCCTCGGTGTGCGGCGGGCAGGTAGGCGGTCGAGCCCAGGTTACGCATGACCGCGGCTTCGACAAAGCGGATGTAGCACACCTGCAATGCACGCCCGTGGTCATGCCCGGCCACATCCTCGAGGCGCTTGTAGCCCCGCTCTCGCAACACCGCGCGCCAGCGCGCGAATTCGCGTGCCGCGTCGATGGCAGCGCAGCGTGCGGCCACTTCCAGCACAGCCTCACTGACAGGCCGCTTCAGGTTCAGGCGCTCACGCAGCCTGTCCAGGTCTACCCGTGGCCAGAAGGGGTCATGGCAATCAGCATAACGCCGTAACCGAGGATCGTTGCCCATGCTTCACCCCCTCACTGCTCGGCCAGCATGCCGTAACGAATGGCCTTGATCACTGCAGCCACCCGTGTGGGCACATCGAATTTGCGCAGGATGTTCGACACATGGAAGTTCACCGTCGATTCCTTGCATTCCAGGATCTGGCCAATCTCCCACGAGCTCTTTCCGTAGGCACACCACAACAGCACTTGCCGTTCACGTGGCGTCAGGCGAACCGGGGCGTCCGCCAGGGGTTGCTGCGAATGTCGTGCGTTGTCAGTCATGTTTGAACTCCACGGGTGATTGAGCGAGGCATCGCTGCCGGTCTGCAATCACCTTACGAAGCGCGGGTCGCCCAGCTCCATCGCTGCGGCTTGTAAAGAACTTTCGTACAAAACCGTCTGACGAAGGTTGCGCGATATTTGTCGACTTTCCTCGTGCTCCAAGCGGCATTTCGCTCGTCTCAACGCCGTTGTCCATTCGCCTTTCGCCTGGAGTCGTACAATGCGTTGCGTTTTGCCCCCACCATCCTGCCTCGGCCTGCTGGCTGCTTTCGCTGCCTCCCAGCCCGCCCTGGCGGCACCTCCGGTCGAGTTGGGCCAGGTGCTGATCACCGATGAGGAGCAGAACGACCTGACTGCAGCCAGCGAACGCCTGCACGAAGTGCCGGGCGCAAGCAACCTGGTGGACATGCAGCGCGTGGGACAAGGCCGGGTTGCCAGCAACCAGGATGTACTGGCCTACCAGCCCGGGGTATTCGCCCAATCGGCGGGCAACGATGGCATCAAACTGTCGATCCGCGGTTCGGGCATCAACCGCGCACCGGGGGCCCACGGTTCCGGGGTGTACACGATGTTCGATGGCCTGCCCCTGACCGGCCCGGGCGGCACGCCCTACGAGCTGTTCGAGCCGCTGTGGCTTAGCCGTGCCGAAGTGCTGCGCGGCGCCAACGGCTTCGACCAGGGTTCCCTCGCCCTGGGCGGTGCGATCAACTACGTCACCCACACCGGCTACGACGCCGCGCCGCTGCAGGTGCGCTACGAAGTCGGCAGCCGCGGCTACCGGCATCGGCACATCAGCTCGGGGCAGGTACTGGGCAACCTCGACTACTACGTGGCCCTGACCGATTCGGAATATGACGGCTACCAGGCGCACAGCAGCGGCAGTGCCAAGGGTGTGGCGGCCAATGCCGGCTACCGCTTCAACCCGAACCTGGAAACCCGCTTCTACCTGCGCTACCGGGAAACCGAGAACGAGTTGGCCGGGCGCCTGACCAAGGAGCAGATCAAGCATCACCCACGCGCGGCCAACCCGGCCTACCTGGCCCGCGACGACAGCCGCCCGCAACCGGGCAGCACCTGGGTGGGCAACAAGACCACCTTCTACCTCGACGACGATGCGCGCCTGGAAGCCGGCCTGGTCTACCACGACTACCCGATGGACCTGCGCGAAGGCCCGATGCGCCTGAAGGTGGCCTATACCGATGTGAGCGGCACCTTGAACTACTTCCGCCGTGACACTTTGTTCGGCCACGAGAGCAAGACCACTGTCGGCTGGCGCACCACCAAACACCTGCCCAACAGCGGTGCTTCACAGTTCACCCGTAATGGCGACGTGTTCGGTGAGCGCATCCGTGACTTCACCTACCAGGGCTCGGACACCGTGCTGCATGTGGGCAATGACCTGGAGCTGGTACCGAACCTGTGGCTGACCACTGGCCTGGCGATGATCTATACCCGCCGTGAAAGTGATGTCACTTACCACCCTGCCGGGGGCGGCAAAGTGAGCCAGCATGACTGGGACTATGCACCACGCCTGGGGCTGCGCTATGACATCAGCCCGGACTTGCAGGTGTACGGCAACCTGAGCCGCTCGGTCGAACCACCCCATCCCTGGGCCCTGATCTGGAGTGCGCCCACAGCCAACCAACCGATCGAGATGCAAAACCAGACGGCCACCACACTGGAAATGGGTGCACGCGGCGAATCGGCATTGGGGCATTGGGACCTGGCGTGGTACTACTCGCAGGTTCGCCATGAATTGCTGGCGGTGGAGATCGTGCAAGGCGCTCCGGCCAAGGAATTCAACGCCAGCGCCACCGTGCATCAGGGCGTGGAAGCCGGCCTCGACAGTACCCTGTGGGAACGCGCCGGTACTGGCAGGCTGAGTTTGCGCCAGGCCTACACCTTCAGTGACTTCCACTACCGCGATGACGACAAGTTCGGCGATAACCGCCTGCCGGGCATCCCCATGCACTACTACCAGGCCGAGTTGCGCTATGACTGGCCGAGCGGTTTCTACGCCGGGGTGAACACGCAGATGGCGTCGAAGGTGCAGGTGGACTACGCCAACAGTTACCACGCCGATGAATATGCCTTGCTCGGCGCACGCCTGGGCTGGGATTCACCGAAGCAGGACTGGCAGACCTGGCTGGACCTGCGCAACCTGACCAACAAGCGTTATGCGGCGACGGTGACACCTGGCTACAACGATGCCGGAAAGGATGAGGCCCGTTCGACGCCAGGCGAAGGCTTTGGCGTGTATGCCGGGGTTTCCTACAGCTTCCGCTAGAACATGCCGCGCTCCGCTTCTGTAGGAGCAGCCTTGTGCTGCGAAGAGGCCGGTACAGATCCTATTGATGTGTGATTTGTACCGGCCTCTTCGCAGCACAAGGCTGCTCCTACAAAGAGACCGTCCATTCAACGATCGCGAATCAAACCGCCCTGTTCAACTTCACCCAGGAAGCGAACTTGTCGATAAACGCCTGCAAGAACGGCCGGGTCTTGTCATTGAGCTTGCCCGAATCCTCGAACAGGCTAGCCGCGCCGCCAATGTAGGCCTCGGGCATCTGCATGCACGGCATGTCCAGAAACACCAGCGACTGGCGCACGGCATGGTTGGCGCCGAAGCCACCAATGGCCCCCGGCGACACACTGGCCACCGCCGCCGGCTTGCCACTCCAGGCGCTTTGCCCGTAGGGCCGCGAGCCTACATCGATGGCATTCTTCAGGCCGCCAGGCACCGAGCGGTTGTACTCCGGGGTAACGAACAACACCGCATCACTGCGGCGGATCTCGTCGCGAAAACGCTTCCACGCGTCCGGCGCGTCGGCCTCGATATCCTCGTTGTACAACGGCAGATCACCAATCTCCACGATCTTCAGGGCAAGGCTGGACGGCGCCAGCTCCGAGAGTGCGCGGGCGACCTTGCGGTTGTAGGAGTCCTTGCGCAAGCTACCGACGACCACCGCTACCGAATACACCTGGCTCATGGCAATTTCCAACCTCTGCTGGGTAAAGGGACGTTGTAGTTATAGATGACCGTTCCTCGGCGCCTTGGTTTTTTTTCCACGGGGCGAAAACTTCCGACGCTGTTACACGGTCTATGCCTGCAGACATTTCCCACGTAATTCAGAGGTTTCCACCCAAATGGCAGCAGTAATGGTCGACCAATTCCACGCCCGTGACGCCGAAGGCCGCATCTACCCTGTGCACGAGTTCCAGGAGTCGACCCTGCAAACCGACGGCAGCACGCTGGGCGCGCCCATCACCACCTATCGCCTGGCCATCGGCGACAAGGTCAACCATCTGGGTGAAAATCGCTTCGAACTGGCGCGCAGCGGCGTCGAGATCATTCGCATTCCTTGATGCAGTCCACCGTGTAGCGGCCGCTTTCATTCTGCAGGCCGTGCACGTCGGCGACGAAACCTGGGAAGCCCTGGTTGAACGCCCGGGCGAAGGCCAGGTAATCGACTATCGAGCGGGTCGCCTCGGTAAACCGCTCCCCCGGCATGATCAACGGAATACCAGGCGGGTACGGCACCAGCATCACCGCTGCCACCCGCCCCAGCAGCGCCTCGATCGGCACTGCCTCCACCTCACCGCGCACCATCTGGTCATAGGCCCGGGCCGGGCTCACGGCCACCTCCGGCAAGCGCGTGAACAGCCGCTTCAATTGCTTGGCCGTAGCATTGGCGCGGTAGCAGCCATGCAACTGGTCGCACAGGTCGCGCAGGCCCATGCCCTGGTAGCGTGAGGCATCGGCAGCCACCACACTCGGCAGGCAGTTGCTCAGGGCGGTATTGCCGTCATAGTGGCGCTTGAATTCCAGCAATTCGGTGAGCAAGGTGCTCCACTTGCCCTTGGTAATGCCCATGGAGAACAGCACCAGGAAGCTGTACAGGCCGGTTTTTTCCACCACCAGCCCCCGCTCCCAGAGAAACTTGCTGACCACTGCCGCCGGGATGCCATGCTCGCCCAGTGCACCGCCCGCGCTCAGGCCCGGCATCACAAGGGTCACCTTCAGCGGGTCGAGCAGCACATAGTCATCCGCCACTTCGCCAAAGCCATGCCACTCCGCCCCCGGCTGCAGCAGCCAGTCCTGCGCGGCCAGGCGGTGGATGCCTTCGGCGCTCGGCGGCTGCCAGATGCTGAACCACCAGTCGTCGGCGGCGATGTGCTCGCGCAGGTTGGCCAGGGCACGGCGAAAGCTCAGCGCCTCGTCGAACATTTCTTGCAGCAGCGAACGCCCGGCCGGCCCTTCCATCATGGTCGATGCCACGTCCAGCGAAGCGAGGATGCTGTACTGCGGCGAGGTCGAGATGTGCATCATGAACGCTTCGTTGAAGCGGTCACGGTCCAGCTGGCGCCTGGCCCCGTCCTGCACATGAATCATCGAGGCCTGGCTGAACGCGGCCAGCAGCTTGTGGGTGGAATGGGTGCTGATCACCAGCGGGCTGTCTGCCGCGCAGGCCGTGCCCATGGCATAGCGCCCGGTAAAGAACTCGTGGAATGCCGCATAGGCGAACCAGGCCTCGTCAAAGTGCAGCACCTCGACACTGGCGCCCAGGGTCTGCTTGATCAGCCCGGCGTGGTAGCACAGGCCGTCGTAGGTGGAGTTGGTCACCACCGCCAGCTTGATGCGCTGCCCGCGATCGCGAGCAAGAGGGTTGGCCTGGATCTTCGCCTGGATCGCCTCGGGGCTGAACTCGCTGAGCGGGATCGGGCCGATGATCCCGAGTTCGTTGCGCTCGGGGCACAGATAGAGGGGAATGGCACCGGTCATGATGATCGCATGCACCACCGACTTGTGGCAGTTGCGGTCCACCAGCACCAGGTCGTCGCGGCCGACCATGGCGTGCCAGACGATCTTGTTGGCCGTGGAGGTGCCGTTGATGACGAAAAAGGTGTGGTCGGCGCCAAAGTTGCGCGCAGCCCTGGCTTCGGCTTCGGCCAAGGGGCCGGTGTGATCGAGCAGCGAGCCCAGCTCCGGCACGGAAACGGACAGGTCCGAGCGTAGGGTGTTTTCCCCGAAGAACTGGTGAAAGGCCTGGCCCACTGGGCTTTTGCGATAGGCCACGCCGCCGCCGTGGCCCGGGGTGTGCCAGGAATAATTGGACTGCGCGGTGTGCTGCACCAGGGCCTTGAAGAACGGCGGCAGCAGGCCGTCCAGGTAGATATGTGCGGCACGCGCCACCTGGCGCGCAAGAAACGGCACGGTGTCTTCGAACAGGTAGAGGATGCCCCGCAACTGGTTGAGCTCGCTCATGGCTTCGGCGGGGGCGTTTTCCAGGGTTACTTGTTCGCCCAGGGCGAAAATCGGCAGGCTGGGGGCGCGCAGGCGGGCCAGGCGGATCAGCTCGGCCATGTTCTGCAGCAGGTGGGTATTCTCGCCGACGCCCTCGGCGGCAATCAGCATGCAGGCCAGGCCATGGTGGGTGGCAGCGACCAGGCAGGCCTCGGCATGGTCGGCGGCGGCGAGGACGGCAAAGCCGTCCTGGCGCAGTTCCTCGGCGATGCCCCGCACACGCTCGCCAGCGACGCTGTCAACCTTGATGGCGCGGTGCACAATGAGGATGGGGAACTTGAGGTCCTTGTACATCAGGTGGCTACCTCCGAAGGACATGGCGTCTATTTCAGGGTAGTAGAACCTGTGTGATCAGGACCGGTATCGCCTTCAAGACATGCGCAGGATCTGTAGGAGCAGCCTTGTGCTGCGAAGAGGCCATTTCTGCTGAAGAAGATCTGTTGCCCTAACGGCCTCTTCGCAGCACAAGGCTGCTCCTACAGGTACATCACCGGCTTCGGAACTTGTGATGAACCTGTGGGAGCGGGTTCACCCGCGAAAGGGCCGGAGCAGGCGAAAGATCAGCCAGCAGGTGTCTCGGTCAGAGCCTGCCACATGGATGGCCCACCCGCCGACTTGGCAATGGCCGCCAGGCGCTCGGCATGCGCTTCCAGCTCTTCGGCACTGGCCATGATCACTCGCCCTGGCACACGCCCGCTAATACGGCGAATCTCGCTGCCACCAGCACCCGACCCTTCATCCTCGGCTTCTGCCCCATGCGCGGCCAGCGACAGGCTGGTCTGGCCACCGGTCATTGCCAGGTAGACGTCAGCCAGCAATTCCGAGTCGAGCAATGCGCCGTGCAGCTCACGGCCCGAGTTGTCGATATCGTAGCGTTTGCACAGGGCATCCAGGCTGTTGCGCTGCCCCGGGTGGCGCGCGCGCGCCAGCAGCAGGGTGTCGAGGATGGTGCAGTGCTGCGAAATGTCCGCGCGGTCCTGCTGGCCCAGCAAGGCAAATTCGTTGTTGATGAAGCCAACGTCGAACGCCGCGTTGTGGATGACCAGCGTGGCGCCCTGGATGAACTCGAAGAACTCCTCTGCGACATCGCCAAAGCGTGGCTTGCCGACCAGGAAGGCATCGGTGATGCCGTGGACGTTGATGGCGCCCTCGTCACTCTCGCGGTCTGGCTGCAGGTAGACGTGGAAGTGCCGCCCGGTCAGGCGCCGGCCGATGACCTCGACACAGCCGATCTCGATGATCCGGTGGCCTTCGCTGACCGGCATACCCGTGGTTTCGGTATCGAGAATGACGAACCGTTTATCTTGCTGCTGCTCCACGCGGGGCGCTCCAACTTGCATCAGTTACAAAGGCCGGAATTGTACCCCAGCTCAACGCTTGGCGCGCACCTCATCGACCCCACGGTTGGCCAGCTGGTCGGCGCGTTCGTTGCCGGGGTGGCCGATATGCCCGCGCACCCACTTCCAGGTCACCTTGTGGCGGTTGACCTGCTCATCCAGCTGCTGCCACAGGTCGGCGTTCTTCACCGGCTCCTTGGCCGCGGTTTTCCAGCCGCGCTTCTTCCAGTTGGTCATCCATTCGTTGATGCCCTTCATCACGTACTGCGAGTCGGTGGTCAGCACCACTTCGCATTCGCGCTTCAGCGCCATCAAGCCCTGGATCGCGGCCATCAGTTCCATGCGGTTGTTGGTGGTTTCGCGTTCGCCGCCCCACAGTTCCTTCTCGACGCCCTTGTAGATCATAAGGACGCCCCAGCCGCCAGGGCCAGGGTTGCCCTTGCAGGCACCATCGGTAAACATCTCGACGCTTTCGCTCATGTACCACTCATGTTCAGTGCTTTTCAGTATCCGGGTTGGCCGCCGTGCGGTTGACCTTGGCAAGTGGCAGCGGCAGCAGCTTGCCCATCGGCTCGCGACGCTCCTGGCGCAACGGCCGCAGGCCCACCACCATCTTGCGCGCTACCAGCAGGTACACCCCGCCACCGGAACTCTGCCAGCCGCCAGCCACCCGTTCCCAGCCCGCCAGGCGCTGCTGCCAGGCCGGTGAGGCAAGCGGCGGACGATAGCACCCGAAGCGGCGTTTCTCCAGCGCGAAGCCCAGCAGGTTGAGCCAGTCGCCCACCCGTGACGGCGAGATGCAACGGGCCTTGCGCAGGGCGCCGTGGCTGAAGAAATGGCGCATGCCCCAGCTGCTCCAGGGGTTGATCCCGACGATCAGCAGGTGCCCGCCAGGGCGCACCGCGCTGGCCGCCTCGCGCAGCAGGCCGTGAGGCGAAAGGCAGAAATCCAGGCCATGCTGCAGCACCACCACGTCGGCGGCGTGCTCGCTCAGCGGCCAGGCCTGCTCCTCGCAAACAATCTCCACCCCCGGCAGCGGTGCACCGAGGCGCACGTTGCGCTGCACCTGGGGCGCGCTGGGCGGTGGCTCGGCGCAGGGCCCGTAGTGCACAAGGTAACCCCCGAAGAAGCGCCCGAGCTCTTCTTCCAGCAGTTTTTCCTCCTCCCTGAGCATCAGTTGGCCGAGTGGGCCGTTGAACCACTCACGGGCCAGGCTGATCAGCTTGACCCAGTCCGGGTCGGCCTGGGCAAAGGCTTGGTCGGTCATTGCGCTCTCCCTCGAAGGTTCTCGCACCGCGCCATCGCGGATAAGATGCCTTCATGTGCCACGCTAGGCGAATCGGATCCGCACCATGATACAGATCGATGCTCTCCCCGCTTTCTCCGACAACTACATCTGGTTGTTACAGGATACTGCCAAACGCCGCTGCGCGGTGGTCGATCCGGGTGACGCCGGCCCAGTGGAACGCTGGCTGTCGGCCAACACCGGCTGGGTGCTGAGTGACATCCTGGTCACCCACCACCACAACGACCACGTCGGCGGCGTGGAAAGGCTCAAGCAGCTGACCGGCGCCCGGGTCTGTGGCCCGGCCCACGAGCGCATTCCCTGCCGTGACCTGGCGCTGGACGAAGGTGACCAGGTGACCGTGCTGGACGTGACCTTCCAGGTGCTGGCCGTGCCCGGCCATACGCTGGGGCATATCGCCTTGTTCAGCGACCAGCCGGCAACGCCGGTGCTGTTCAGTGGCGACACGCTGTTCGCCGCCGGTTGCGGGCGCATGTTCGAAGGCACTCCCGAACAGATGCAGCCAGCCCTCGCCCGCCTGGCAGCCCTGCCAGAGCAGACCGAGGTGTACTGCGCCCACGAATACACCATGAGCAACCTGCGTTTCGCCAAGGCGGTGGAACCCGAGAACCCGCACGTTCAGCAGCGGTTCGAGGACGTTACCCGTTTGCGTGCCGAAAATCGCATCACATTGCCATCAACGATCGGTCTGGAGCGCCTGACCAACCCCTTCCTGCGCACCTCTGAAACATTAGTTAAACAAAAAGCAGACGAATGGAAGGGACATTCAAACCCCTCGCATGTCGCTGTTTTTGCTGCCTTGAGGTCTTGGAAGGACACCTTCTGATAACCTCAAGATATATCGCAAGCGATGGTCAAAGGTTGACCAGGCCCGGAGCGGTTCCTAGAATCGCCGAAATTTTTCGCCCGGAAACCTGTGTCAGCCGATGTCTTCACGTAGCCGCAGAACCTCTCATTCCGTCGCCCTGACGCGCCTGGCCCAAATCAGTGCGCTGGCCCTGGCCGCCACCTTGGTGGGCTGCCAGAGCACCCGTCAGCTCGACGAATCCGATAGCGTTCGCGCGCACAACTACCAGGCGCGGATCAAGCACAAGCCTTCACCGCTGCTGGTAAAGCCGGCCGAACAGGCACCACAGGACGTGTGGGAACGCATGCGCCAGGGCTTCGCCCTGCAGGACAACATCGACGTCAACCCGCGCATCGAGCAGCAGCGCCTGTGGTTCGCCAGCAATCCAAGCTTCATCGAAAGCGCCGGTGAGCGTGGCAGCCTCTACCTGCACTACATCGTCGAGCGCCTCGAAGAACGCGACATGCCGCTGGAGCTGGCCCTGCTGCCAGCCATCGAAAGCGCCTACAACCCGATGGCCTACTCGCGCGCCCATGCCGCGGGCATGTGGCAGTTCATTCCGTCCACCGGTCGTCACTTCAACCTGCGCCAGACCAACTTCTACGATGGCCGTCGCGACGTGACCGCCTCGACCAACGCCGCACTGGACTACCTCAGCCGCCTGCACGACATGTTCAACGGCGACTGGTTGCTGGCCCTGGCTGCCTACAACGCCGGCGAAGGCACGGTCAGCCGAGCCATCGAGCGCAACGAGCGGCTCGGCCTGCCCACCGACTACTGGAACCTGCCGCTGCCGCAGGAAACCCGCGACTACGTGCCCAAGCTGTTGGCCCTGTCGCAGGTGGTACTCACGCCGCAAGCCTATGGCGTGAACCTGAACCCGATCGCCAACGAACCCTACTTCGAGGCGGTGGCCGTCAACGACCGCCTGGACCTGTCACGGGTAGCGGCCTTCGCCAACATCGACGAGGACGAGCTGATCCAGCTCAACCCGGCATTCAAGAAGCGCATGACCGTGGACGGCCCGCAGCAGCTGCTGGTACCCACTGCCAAGGCGCAGCTGCTGAGCGACAGCCTGTCCAACCTCAAACCCGAGCAGCTGGTCAGCCTGCAGCCGAACAAGGCCGTGTTCGCCCGCGCCGTGGCCGAAGCCAAGGCCCCAGTGGCGGCGCGCAGCTACCGGGTCAAGCGCGGCGACAACCTGGGCGCCATCGCCAAGGCCAACCGCGTTTCGGTCAAGGACATCAAGCGCTGGAACCGTCTCTCCGGCAACAACGTGCGCGCTGGCCAGGTCCTGGCCCTGCGCGGCGGCAGCGCGCCGAGCGCTGCTGGCAATCGGGTAGCCGCCTCCGGGCAGCGCTCCACGCAGTACAAGGTACGCAAAGGCGATTCGCTGTACCTGGTGGCCAAGCGCTTCAACGTGGAAATGAAACACCTCAAGCGCTGGAACCCGCGCAGCGGCCATGCCCTGAAGCCAGGCCAGACCCTGACCGTCTACCTCTCGCATTGATCCCCGCCTACCGCATTGACGCGGTGGCTGTAGGAGCGGCCTTGTGTCGCGATAGGGCTGCGCAGCAGCCCCAGATTATTGGAGGTGATGCCGATATCGCTGGGGCTGCTACGCAGCCCGATCGCGACACAGGGCCGCTCCTACAGCTACCGCGTCATTCCCATTGGACAGAAGCAGGCACGCCCGCCAACCCCACCTTCAAAACCTCTCTTTTTCCAACCCCACCAAGCTGTTACTGTACCCCGATCAAAGCCCAACGCCTCTGGATCGGATGCCGACTTGATACGTCCCCTCCTGCTGTCTCTCAGCCTGGCCTTGAGCTTTCCCGCAGCCGCGATGGTGAGCGAAAGCCACGGATACGCGCAGTTCGGCACGCTCAAGTACCCAGCCACATTCACCCATTTCGACTGGGTCAACCCGCAAGCGCCCAAGGGCGGCACCTTGCGGGCGATGGCTTTCGGAACCTTCGACACCCTCAACCCCTACACCTTCAAGGGGTCGAGCCCGATTACCACGCCCAATTTCCAGCAGTACGGCATCAGCGAGCTGAACGAGCCGCTGATGGTCGGCACCGGCCAGTACGACCCGTCCGGCGACGAACCGACCTCCAGCTACGGCCTGATCGCCCGCTCGGTGGAGTACAGCGAGGACCGCAGCTGGGTGGTGTTCAACCTGCGCCCGGAGGCCCGCTGGCATGACGGCAAGCCGATCACCTCGGCAGACGTGGCCTTCTCTTACCGCACGCTGCTCAAGGATGGCCACCCGATCTACCGCACCAACCTGCAGGAAGTGCAGCGGGTGGACATCCTTGGCCCGCTGCGCATCCGCTTCGTGTTCAAGCGCGCCGGCAACCCGCTGCTGATCCTGCGCCTGGGCGAAATGCCGGTGCTGCCCAAGCACTACTGGCAAAAGCGTGACTTCAAGGCCACCACCTTCGAGCCTCCACTGGGCAGCGGCCCCTACCGCATCACCCAGGTCCAGCCTGGGCGCCGGTTGGTGTTCGAACGGGTAAAGAACTACTGGGGCAAGGACCTGGCGGTGAACCGTGGCAAGTACAACTTCAACCGCGTGGAATACGAGTTCTACCGCGACGCCACGGTCGCCTTCGAAGCATTCAAGGCCGGCGAGTTCGACATCTATATCGAGCACCAGGCGAAGAACTGGGCCAACGGCTACAACTTCCCGGCCGTGCGCCGGGGCGAGGTGATCAAGGCGCAGATCCCGCACCGCATCCCCACGCAAACCCAGGGCCTGTTCATGAACAGCCGCCGGGCCACCTTCAGCGACCCACGGGTACGCCAGGCGCTGGGGCTGATGCTCGACTTCGAGTGGACCAACCGCGCGCTGTTCAGCGGCGCCTACCGCCGCTCGACCAGCTACTATCCCAACAGCGAATTCGCCGCCACCGGCCTGCCCACCGGCAAGGAATGGCTGTTGCTGGCACCGTTTCGTGACCAGTTGCCGGCCAGCCTGTTCAGCGAACCTTACAAGGTCAGCCATACCGATGGCCGTGGCATCAACCGCCAGACCCTGCGCCAGGCCCTCGGCCTGCTCGCCGAGGCCGGCTGGAAGCTGAACGGCCAACGTCTGGTCGACAGCAAGGGCCAGCAGCTGCGCATGGAACTGCTGCTGGTAAACCCCAACCTTGAACGCATCCTGCAACCTTATGTCGAAAACCTGGCCAGCATCGGCATCGATGCGCGCTTGCGTACCGTGGACCGCGCCCAGTACAAACAACGCCTGGACCAGTTCGATTTCGACATGATTCTGATGACCCTGAACCAGACCCTGAGCCCGGGCCTCGAACAGTGGCTGTACTTCCACTCCAGCCAGGCAACCACCAAGGGCAGCAAGAACTATGCTGGGGTCAAGGACCCGGTGGTCGACCATCTGCTCGACACCCTGCTGGCCGCCCGCACCCGCGATGACCAGGTCGCCGCCGCCCGCGCCCTGGACCGCGTGCTCTCATGGCAGTACTACATGATCCCCAACTGGTACCTCGACAATCATCGCCTGGCCTACCGCAACCGGTTCGCCTTCGTCACCACGCCGCCCTACACCCTTGGGCTGAACAGCTGGTGGATCAAGACTTCGGAGAAAGCCCAATGACGCCAACGCACCGACTGCGCCGGTTGGCCGGCAGCCTGTTGCTTGCCTGCCTGAGCCTTCCCGCCCTGGCCGCACCGCAACACGCGCTCACCCTGTACGACGAGCCCCCAAAATACCCCGCCGACTTCAAGCACTTTGCCTACGTCAACCCTGACGCACCCAAGGGTGGCACCTTCCGCCAGTCCAGCTTCGGCGGTTTCGACAGCCTCAACCCGTTCATCAACAAGGGCGTTCCGGCCGAGAACATCGGCAGCATCTACGACACCCTGATGCGCCAGAGCCAGGACGAGCCGTTCACCGAGTACGGCCTGGTGGCCGGCAAGATCGAAAAGGCTCCGGACAACAGCTGGGTGCGCTTCTACCTGCGCCCCGAGGCACGCTTCCACGACGGCCACCCGATGCGCGCCGACGACGTGGTGTTCACCTTCAATGCCCTGATCAAGGACGGCGCGCCGCTGTACCGCCAGTACTATGCCGACGTCGCTGAAGTAGTCGCCGAAGACCCGCTGACGGTGCTGTTCACCTTCAAGCACAAGAACAACCGCGAGCTGCCGCTGATTCTCGGCCAGCTGCCGGTACTGCCCAAGCACTGGTACGAAAGCCGCGAGTTCAACCGCGGCAACCTGGAAATCCCGCTGGGCAGCGGCCCTTACAAGGTTGCCGAGGTCAAGGCCGGGCGCTCGGTGCGCTACGAGCGGGTCAAGGACTACTGGGCCAAGGACCTGCCGATCAACCGCGGCTTCTACAACTTCGACGTGATGACCTTCGACTCCTACCGCGACACCACTGTCGCCCTGGAAGCACTCAAGGCCGGTGCGTTCGACTATGCGCTGGAAGTCAGCGCGAAGAACTGGGCCACCGCCTACAACGTACCCGCCGTGCGCGATGGCCGCCTGATCAAGGAAGAGTTGCCCAACGGCAACCCCACGGGCATGCAGGGCTTCATCTTCAACATCCGCCGACCGGTGTTCCAGGACGTGCGCGTGCGCCAGGCGCTGAGCCTGCTGCTGGACTACGAGTGGACCAACAAGCAGCTGTTCAACGGCGCCTACACCCGCACCGGCAGCTACTTCGAAAACTCGGAAATGGCCGCCCGCGGCCTGCCCAGCCCCAGCGAACTGAAAATCCTCGAACCGCTACGTGGCAAGGTCCCCGAGCAGGTATTCAGCGAAGCCTTCCGCAACCCGGTCAGTGACGGCAGCGGCATGATCCGCGAGCAGCAGCGCCAGGCCTACAAGCTGCTGCAGGAAGCCGGCTGGAAAATCGTCGACGACAAGATGGTCGACGCCCAGGGCAAGCCGGTGAGCATCGAGTTCCTGCTGGCACAGACCGAGTTCGAACGCATCCTGCTGCCGTTCAAGCGCAACCTCGCCGACCTTGGCATCGACCTGAACATCCGCCGGGTCGACGTGTCCCAGTACATCACCCGCCTGCGCTCGCGCGACTACGACATGATCGTCGGTGGCTACCCGCAGTCCAACTCGCCGGGTAACGAGCAGCGCGAGTTCTGGTCCAGTGCCGCCGCCGACAACCCCGGCAGCCGCAACTTCATCGGCTTGCGCGACCCTGCCATCGACCAACTGGTGGAACAGCTGATCAATGCCGATTCGCGGCAGAGCCTGATCGACCACTGCCGGGCCCTCGACCGCGTGCTGCTGTGGGGCTACTACGTGATCCCCAACTGGCACATCAAGACCTGGCGCGTGGCCTACTGGAACCACATCGGCCACCCGGACGTCTCGCCCAAGTACGACATCGGCATCGACACCTGGTGGATCAAGCCCGGCGTAACCCCGGCCGCCAACGCAGCCGCTGCGGACGAGGCCGAATAACATGCTGGCCTACATCCTGCGCCGCCTGCTGCTGATCATCCCGACCCTGTTCGGCATCCTGATCATCAACTTCATCATCGTCCAGGCCGCCCCCGGCGGCCCGGTCGAGCAGATGATCGCCAAGCTCGAAGGTTTCGAAGGC
Organism: Pseudomonas sp. s4; assembly: GCF_046764235.1. Classification (NCBI taxonomy): domain Bacteria; kingdom Pseudomonadati; phylum Pseudomonadota; class Gammaproteobacteria; order Pseudomonadales; family Pseudomonadaceae; genus Pseudomonas; species Pseudomonas sp. s4. The sequence goes on from NZ_CP177209.1 coordinate 4,210,575, forward strand.
GCCACCAGCCGCATTGCCGGTGGCGGTGCCGAAGTGTCCGTGGCCGGCTCCAACTACCGTGGAGCCCAGGGCCTGGACCCGGCACTGATCGCCGAGATCGAACGCATGTACGGCTTCGACAAGTCGCCGCCCGAGCGCCTGTGGATCATGATCAAGAACTACGCCCGGCTGGACTTCGGCGACAGCTTCTTCCGCGATGCCAAGGTCATCGACCTGATCATCGAGAAGATGCCTGTGTCAATTTCGCTGGGGCTGTGGAGCACGCTGATCATGTACCTGGTGTCGATCCCGCTGGGCATCGCCAAGGCCGTGCGCCACGGCAGCCATTTCGACGTGTGGACCAGTTCGGCGATCATCGTCGGCTATGCCATCCCGGCGTTCCTGTTCGCCATCCTGCTGATCGTGCTGTTCGCCGGCGGCAGCTACTTCGACTGGTTCCCGCTGCGCGGCCTCACCTCCAACAACTTCGACGAGCTGAGCACCACCGGCAAGGTGCTGGACTACTTCTGGCACCTGGTGCTGCCGATCACCGCGCTGGTCATCGGCAACTTCGCCACCATGACCTTGCTGACCAAGAACAGCTTCCTCGACGAGATCAACAAGCAATACGTGGTCACCGCCAAGGCCAAGGGCCTGAGCCGACCACGGGTGCTCTACGGCCATGTGTTCCGTAATGCCATGCTGCTGGTGATTGCCGGTTTCCCTTCGGCGTTCATCGGCATCTTCTTCACCGGTTCCTTGCTGATCGAAGTGATCTTCAGCCTCGACGGCCTCGGCCTGATGAGTTTCGAGGCGGCCATCAACCGTGACTACCCGGTGGTCTTCGGCACCCTGTTCATCTTCACCCTGCTGGGGCTGGTGGTGAAACTGATCGGCGACCTGACCTACACCCTGGTCGATCCACGCATCGACTTCGCCAGCCGGGAGCACTGACATGGCCTTGTCCCCCCTCAACCGCCGGCGCTTCGAGCGCTTCAAGGCCAACCGCCGTGGCTGGTGGTCGCTGTGGCTGTTCCTGATCCTGTTCGGCCTGAGCCTGGGCGCCGAACTGATCGCCAACGACAAGCCGATTGCCGTGCGCTACGACGGCGAATGGTACTTCCCTGCATTCAAGCGCTACCCGGAAACCACCTTCGGCGGCGAATTCCCGCTGGAAGCCAACTACAAGAGCCCGTACATCCGCGAACTGCTGGAGAAGAAAGACAGCTTCGTGCTGTGGGCACCGATCCCGTTCAGCTACCAGAGCATCAACTACGACCTGCGCGTACCCGCCCCGGCCCCACCGTCGGCGGACAACTGGCTGGGCACCGATGACCAGGGCCGCGACGTGCTGGCACGGGTGATCTACGGCTTCCGCATTTCCGTGCTGTTCGCCCTGACGCTGACCCTGCTCAGCTCCATCGTCGGCGTGATCGCCGGCGCCTTGCAGGGCTTCTATGGCGGCTGGGTCGACCTGGCCGGGCAACGTTTCCTGGAAGTCTGGTCGGGCCTGCCGGTGCTGTACCTGCTGATCATCCTCGCCAGTTTCGTGCAACCCAACTTCTGGTGGTTGCTGGGCATCATGCTGCTGTTCTCGTGGATGAGCCTGGTGGATGTGGTACGCGCCGAGTTCCTGCGCGGGCGCAACCTGGAATACGTACGCGCTGCTCGCGCGTTGGGGATGCGCAACGGCGCGATCATGTACCGGCACATCCTGCCCAACGCCATGATCTCGACCATGACCTTCATGCCATTCATTCTCACCGGCGCCATCGGCACCCTCACCGCCCTGGACTTCCTCGGTTTCGGCCTGCCGCCGGGCGCACCATCGCTGGGCGAACTGGTGGCCCAGGGCAAGTCCAACCTGCAGGCCCCATGGCTGGGCATCAGCGCCTTCGCCGTGCTGGCGCTGATGCTGAGCCTGCTGGTATTCATCGGCGAATCCGCCCGCGATGCCTTCGACCCGAGGAAGTGACATGAGTGAACAGAACCTGATCGAAGTGCGCGACCTGGCGGTGGAGTTCGTCACCGGTGACCAGGCCCACCGCGTTGTGAACGGCATCAGCTTCGACATCCGCAAGGGTGAGACGCTGGCACTGGTGGGCGAGAGTGGCTCGGGCAAATCGGTCACCGCGCACTCGCTCCTGCGCCTGCTGCCCTACCCCCTGGCCCGCCACCCCAGCGGCAGCATCCGCTACGAGGGCAAGGACCTGCTGCAGCAGAACGAGAAGACCATGCAGCGCATTCGCGGCAACCGCATTGCAATGATCTTCCAGGAGCCGATGACCTCGCTGAACCCGTTGCACTGCATCGAGAAGCAGATCAACGAAATCCTCCTGCTGCACAAGGGCCTGACCGGCAAGGAGGCCACGGCGCGCACCCTGGAGCTGTTGGAGATGGTCGGCATTCCCGAGCCACGCAAGCGCCTGAAGGCCTTGCCCCATGAGCTGTCGGGCGGGCAGCGCCAGCGGGTGATGATCGCCATGGCCCTGGCCAACGAGCCGGAACTGCTGATTGCGGATGAGCCAACCACGGCGCTGGACGTGACTGTGCAGTTGAAGATTCTCGAACTGCTCAAGGAACTGCAGGCGCGTCTGGGCATGGCCCTGCTGCTGATCAGCCATGACCTGAACCTGGTGCGACGCATCGCCCACCGTGTGTGCGTGATGCAGCACGGGCAGATTGTCGAGCAGGCCGAATGCGCCAGGTTGTTCAGCGCACCGCAGCACCACTACACGCAGATGCTGATCAATGCCGAACCCAGCGGGCTGCCGGCGCACAACCCGGTGGGCGCGCCATTGCTGGAGGTGGATGACCTCAAGGTGTGGTTCCCGATCAAGAAGGGCCTGCTACGGCGCACGGTCGACCATGTGAAGGCGGTGGACGGGATCAACTTCAGCTTGCCGCAAGGGCAGACGCTGGGGATTGTCGGCGAGTCCGGGTCGGGCAAGTCGACTTTGGGCCTGGCGATCTTGCGGCTGATCTCCAGCCAGGGCGGCATTCGCTTTCATGGGCAGAACCTAGAAGGGCTGAACCAGAAGGCCGTGCGCCCGTTGCGGCGCGAGATGCAGGTAGTGTTCCAGGACCCGTTCGGCAGCCTGAGCCCACGCATGTGCGTGGAGGATATCGTCGGTGAAGGGTTGCGCATTCACCGCATTGGCACGGCGCAGGAACAGGAAGCAGCGATTATTGCGGCCCTGGAGGAAGTCGGGCTGGACCCACGCACACGGCATCGCTATCCGCACGAGTTTTCCGGTGGGCAGCGCCAGCGCATTGCCATTGCCCGGGCGTTGGTATTGAAGCCGGCGCTGATCCTGCTGGATGAACCTACGTCGGCGCTGGACCGCACGGTGCAGCGGCAGGTAGTGGAATTGCTGCGCAATCTGCAGCAGAAATACAACCTGACCTACCTGTTCATCAGCCATGACCTGGCGGTGGTCAAGGCGTTGAGCCACCAGTTGATGGTGATCAAGCATGGGCATGTGGTGGAGCAAGGGGATGCACAGGCGATCTTCCATGCGCCGCAGCATCCGTATACCCGGCAGTTGCTGGAGGCGGCGTTCTTGGAAGTTGAGGCAGGTTCGCCTTAAGTTTTGTAGAGTCCTCAAGATCGAGCGCCGCCCGCGCGGCGCTTCGCGGGACAAGCCCGCTCCCACATTTGTTGCAACGTGGCCATGCCTGTGAAAGAGGCGTTGTTAGCCTTGGTGCAAGGCTTGAGGTAAGTGGGGCGGCAGCAGTGCCAACTCAGAAATCCAGGCAGCCCACCAAAGTTGGCCACCATGGCCTGACAGGTTCGGCACGTTGCAACAAATGTGGGAGCGGGCTTGTCCCGCGAAGCGCCGCGCGGGCGGCGCTCGATTTTCGCGCCACCACAGAAATCAAACCGGTCACCTCCCGCCCTGACGCAATCGGGCGCAGAACACCTGCCATGTCAGATTTAACCCCTTCCCTGTAGGCCATTTCCCAAACATACTCCTGCCGCGTGTTTTCCGTTGCGGCTGCTCTGGCTGAGCTCTAGTCTCGGTTGGTCGCTGAAGATCAGCGATACAGCTTTGACAGGCTGTGACGGTTAATTCACGCAGGCAGTCTCCGCTTCATGGTGGCTGTGCGTGTGGGCACGCTTGCGTGCGCCGGAACTTTTGCGTGATTTACCGCCGGTCTGTCAACCCACGTACAGCTGCCACCCGACTGTTTGACAGCAGACAGGTGGCCGCACAGCCAATGGTTAATCACGATGCTGAACATTGTCCCCGATCCACCCCACAACACCCATTCCCTCGAAGACACCCTGATCCAGGCCACCGACTACGCGCTATGCGCGGCCACTGTGGTGCATCAGGCCTTGCTACTGCAGCCCAAATCGCCGGCTTCGATCCTGATGATGACCTCGATGCATGAGCTGGAGGCTCTTCGGACTTTGCTTGAGTCGGCACTGGTTAAGGTGCAGATGCCCGCTGAGCCTCGGACTTTGCACTGAGGCTTTAGTGTTGCGTTGTCTGGGCTGGCCTCTTCGCGGGTAAACCCGCTCCCACAGTATCTCCACAGGCCTTGAGGTAGATGCAGTACCTGTGGGAGCGGGTTCACCCGCGAAAGGGCCCGTCCGGGCAGTCGAGAATTTTGAGGGAATTCAAAAATGACCAAAGAAGACACCCAATTCACTGTCGGTAAAACCACGTTCTACCAAGGCGAACACGGCACCCACCCACTGTTCCGCATAGAGCCCGGCATTCCCTGTCGCGATGCCCGCGAGCAATCTTCGGAGCTGATGGGCTATGTACGCGAACTGACCATCACCGGCCTGATGGATGAAAAACCGATGATGATCTGGGCTGCCCACTACCTGAGTGCGATGGCCAAGGCCCTCATGGATGACGCCGAGCTGGGCATGATGCGCTGATGCCGGGAATGCCTGGGACCGAATGTTGTGACGCCTCGAAGGAAAGTCACGCTACCCAGGCACCCAGCCATCATGAGGTATCGTTTCGTTTATTGCGATTTTCGAATATTTCGAATATAACTCGGTTAGGCTGTTGCACCGTCGCAGCAGCGCCACGATCGATATCCCACTGGAGATGCCCATGACCACCGCCGACCTCTCTCGCAAGATGCTTCCCGATGAGAAAGAGATTGCCGTGGCAGTCGAATCGAGCCGAACGCTAGCAGCCTTCCTCTCGACAAAATCAGATACCCAACGGATTGAGCTGCTCAATGAAGAGAATCAGCGCCAGGTTGTTGAAGTACCTACCTTCGCGCTGCGTCTGTTTGGCGAGATTCTCAGCGAGCTGGCTCTGGGGAACTCGGTCAAAGTCGTTCCAATCCACGCCGAATTGACTACCCAAGAGGCAGCAGACCTACTCAACGTCTCTCGGCCGTACTTGGTAAAACTGCTAGACGAATCTGTGATTCCTCACACAAAAACGGGTCGCCATCGTCGGGTCAAATTCTCCGACCTGGTTGCCTACAAGGACAAACGTGACGAGGTAAGCCGTGCCGCAATGGACGCGCTGGCAGCCGAAGCCCAGGAGTTACGGATGGGGTACGAATGAAGCACTCGCCCTTCACGGCCATTTACGACGCGAACGTTCTTTATCCTGCCCCACTCCGTGATTTCCTGATGAACCTTGCATTGACAGGTATTTACCGAGCACGTTGGTCAACGAAGATTCATGACGAGTGGAAACGCAATTTATTGCTCAACCGGCCTGACCTCACCCTCGAGCAAGTAGATCGGACGTCACGGCGAATGGACGCTGCTGTACCTGACGCACTCGTAACTGACTACGAGTCGCTGGTAGAAGGGCTGGACTTGCCAGATAAGGATGATCGACATGTCCTCGCTGCTGCAATCAAGTGCAACGCTTCCGTCATCGTCACCTTCAACCTGAAGGATTTCCCCGAAACGGCTCTCGACGTTTTCGATATCGAGCCCTTACACCCGGATGACTTCATCGCCGACCTGTGGGACCTGGACAAGGCAGCAGTACTTGAGGCTGCCCAGCGGCAGCGAATGTCCTTGAAAAACCCACCTCACAGCGTGCAGCAGTATCTCGACAGACTGCTTCAGCAAAAGCTTCCCGAGTCGGTGAAGTTGCTTTCAGAATTCAAATTCCTCCTCTGAACATGCTACTCAGACGCTTTCTTGGTCTGAAGGGTGTTTGGTAAGACCGCTCCCACAGTGGAAGCATACGCCCGCTAGACAGGTGATAGCTGGCAACCACTGCTCCGGGCAGCGAATCCAATTATCAAATTTTCTGACAACAATCGTCTTCCATCATCAGCCAGATCGGACATAAATTCTCCACCGTCAACCCCAGCAGCAACGGTAGAGCCCCATGTCCAGCCCACAACACCAGCCCGCCTCCCCTGCCCTGACCACGCTGATCCAGCGCTCCGGCCTGCCCAGCCCTGCGCTCGGCGAAGCCCAGGCACATGCCGTGCTGCAAACGCACTACGGCATTGCCGGCAACCTCTCGGCATTGGGCAGCCAACAGGACCTGAACTTCCGAGTAGACGCTCCACAAGGCCGTTTCGTGCTCAAGGCCTGCCACGGCAGCTACGCCCAGGTGGAACTGGAGGCCCAGCACGCCGCCCTGGCCTACCTGCGCGAACAGGGCTTGCCTGTGCCCGCCGTGCGCCCGGCTAGCGATGGCCAGATGCTGCTGGCGTTGGAAATAGACGGGCAACCGCTGCGCATGCGCCTGCTCGACTACATCGAAGGCCAGCCACTGACCCGCCTCAAGTACATGGAGCCACGCCTGATGGCCGAACTCGGCGGGCTCTGCGCGCGGCTGGACAAGGCCCTGGCCACTTTCGACCACCCGGGCCTGAAGCGCACCCTGCAATGGGACCCGCAACATGCCCAGGCACTGATCCAGCACCTGCTGCCCGTGCTGGGCAACGCCGAGCAACGCGCCCGTATCGAACGGGCCACCCAGCTGGCCGCCGAGCACCTGGCGCCGCTGGTCGACCAGCTGCCAAGCCAGGCCGTGCACCTGGACATCACCGACGACAATGCCGTCTGGGCCCGCGATGTCGAGCGCCAGTGGCAGTTGCAAGGGGTGATCGATTTCGGCGACCTGTTGCGCACATGGCGCATCGCCGACCTGTCGGTGACCTGCGCCGCATTGTTGCACCACGCCGAGGGCGACCCGCTGCGCATCCTGCCGGCCGTGCGTGCCTACCAGGCGCTCAACCCGCTGAGCGAAGCCGAACTGCGGGCGCTGTGGCCACTGGTGCTCAACCGCGCTGCCGTGCTGGTGCTGAGCAGCGAACAGCAACTCACCGTCGACCCCGGCAACCAGTACACCCGCGACAACATCGCCCATGAATGGGAAATCTTCGACACTGCCACCGCCGTACCTTTCGCGTTGATGGAAGCGGCCATCCTGCAAGCTGCGGGCCTGCAGCCAGCCACGCCGGACCTGAGCGGCTGCGCCCTTCTGCTCCCTGAACTGGGTCGGCAGGCAGTGACGCGCGTCGATCTGGGCGTGCTCAGCGTGCATTGCGAGGCGGGCAACTGGGAGCAACCGGGCTTCGACCAGCACCTGCTGACCACGCAACAGGCCCCGGCCTGCAGCCTGCACGGGCAGTATCGCCTGTCGCAAACCCATATCGATCGCCCCGAAGAGCCTGCCACCTGTGCCCTGGGCGTCGAGCTGCATGTACCCAACGGCAGCCTGGTGCAAGCGCCAGATGCCGGCACCTGGCAGCGCCATGGCGACGGCCGTGGCTGCCTGCGCAGCGCGCACTGGGCGTTGTGGCTGCAAGGCCTGGAAGACGCGCCTGCAGATGGCCAGGCCGTGGAAAAAGGCCAGTCGCTGGGCAGCAGTTGTGGCTTCCTCAGCGTGCAACTGTGCCTGGATAGCGGCATCCAGCCGCCGTTCTTCGCCACCCCATCCCAGGCAACCGCCTGGCTGGCCCTGTGCCCGTCGCCAGCTGCGTTGCTGGGCTTCGACTGCAATGCCGAGCCGCTGCCCGACCCGCAGGCCCTGCTGGCCCGCCGCGACGCCAGCTTCGCCCGCTCGCAGAAGCACTACTACGCGCAACCGCCTCACATCGAACGCGGTTGGCGCAACTACCTGATCGACATGCAGGGCCGCTCGTACCTCGACATGCTCAACAACGTCGCAGTGCTGGGCCACGGCCACCCGCGCATGGTCGCCGAGTCGGCACGGCAGTGGTCGCTGCTGAACACCAACTCGCGCTTCCACTATGCGGCCATCACCGAGTTCTCCGAACGCCTGCTGGAGTTGGCACCCGAAGGCTTCGACCGGGTGTTCATGGTCAACAGCGGTACCGAAGCCAACGACCTGGCGATTCGCCTGGCCTGGGCCTACAGCGGCGGGCGCGACCTGCTCAGCGTGCTGGAGGCCTACCACGGCTGGTCGGTGGCCACCGATGCCATCTCCACTTCCATCGCCGACAACCCGCAGGCCCTGGAAACCCGCCCGGACTGGGTGCACCCGGTCGAGGCGCCGAACACCTTCCGCGGCCGCTTCCGTGGCGCCGACAGCGCCACCCACTACCTGCGTGACGTCGACGCCAAGCTGGCCGACCTCGACGCCCGTGGCCGCCAGTTGGCGGGCATCATCTGCGAACCGGTGTACGGCAATGCCGGTGGTATTTCGTTGCCGGCCGGTTACCTGCGCGAGGCCTATGCCAAGGTCCGCGCCCGGGGCGGTGTGTGCATCGCCGACGAGGTGCAGGTCGGCTATGGCCGCCTGGGCGAGTACTTCTGGGGCTTCGAGGAACAGGGCGTGGTGCCCGACATCATCACCATGGCCAAGGGCATGGGCAACGGCCAGCCACTGGGCGTAGTCATCACCCGTCGCGAGATCGCCGAAGCGCTGGAGGCCGAGGGCTACTTCTTCTCCTCGGCCGGCGGCAGCCCGGTCAGCTGCCGCATCGGCATGGCGGTGCTGGATGTGATGCAGGAAGAAGGCCTGTGGGACAACGCGCGCGATACCGGGCGCTATTTCAAGGCGCGCCTGCAGGCACTGGTCGACAAGCACCCGCTGGCCGGCGCGGCGCATGGTTCGGGCTTCTACCTGGGGCTGGAACTGGTGCGCGACCGCGCAACGCTGGAACCGGCAACCGAGGAAACCATGGCCCTGTGCAACCGCCTGCGTGACCTGGGCATCTTCATGCAGCCGACCGGTGATTACCTGAACATCCTCAAGATCAAGCCGCCGATGTGCACCACCCGGGCGAGCGTGGACTACTTTGTCGACAGCATTGATCGGGTGCTGGGTGAAGGGCTGTAGGTGCTTGGCTTTGGTTTTTCAGCGACCGTGAGATCGAGCGCCGCCCGCGCGGCGCTTCGCAGCACAAGGCTGCTCCTACATCTGTTTCGGGCCAGTAACGCCTGTACCAGTGCACGCGACCGCCTTGTTTGCCCGACACGATATCGAGGTGGACACCAAGGGGCCGCGCGCCCTCGCCTCAGGATTTATTGGCCCGAAACAAATGTAGGAGCAGCATTGTGCTGCGAAGCGCCGCGCGGGCGGCGCTCGATCTCACAGGCGCTGACAATCCCCCGGCGAACCACTCTGCGCCCTGGCGCATTCTCAAACAAAAGCCCCATAATTTTCTTCCATAGAAATTCCCCGTCATCAGGTTTACTGACAATGGCCTTTACCAGCGACTCCCTGGCAATCTTCCTCGCGGTGCTGGAGGCAGGCTCGTTCTCTGCCGCCGCGCGCAAGCTGGGGCGTGTGCCTTCGGCCGTGAGCATGGCCATCGCCCAGCTGGAGGCGGAGCTGGACCTGGTGCTGTTCGACCGGGCCACGCGCAAAGCCTTGCCAACCAGCGCCGCCCTGGCCCTGGAGCCCCAGGCCAGGCAGGTGATCTGCCAGCTCAACCTGCTCGATGCCCAAGCCCTGCAACTGCACAAGGGGCTGGAAAAGCGCCTGACTATCGCCATGGCCCCCGAGCTGCAGACCGGCCGCTGGAGCCAGCCGCTGGAAACCCTCGCCCAGGAATTTCCCAGCCTGGAAATCGAAGTACGCTCGGCCACCCAGGCCGAAGCCATCCGCCTGCTGCATGACGGTAGCGTGCAACTGGCACTGGTCTTCGAAAGGCCTGGCATCGACGAGCGCGAGTCATTCCTGGAGGCCGGCAGCCAGTTGCTGGTGGCCGTCGCCTCCCCCCGCCATCCGGCCGGGCAGAACAGCGGCACGCCGCTGCCGGAAGAGACTTTCGCCGAACAGCGGCAGATCATTGTGGCATCGGGCAAGGCTACCGGGTCGGACCCACGCATGGTGCTGTCGCGGCGCATCTGGCTGACCGACAGCTACCTGGCCACGCTGGACCTGGTGCAATCGGGCCTTGGTTGGGCCTACCTGCCGCAGCCTTTGGTCGAGCCGTTGATTGCTTCGGGCGCGCTGGCGGAGGTGCGTTTCGACAACATGGCCAGCCGATTGCGCTTGTGGGTGGACATCATCTGGGTCAAGTCGCGCCCGTTGGGCCTGGGCGCGCGGCGTTACCTTGACGTGATGCGCCAATGCTTTGAAACAGAATCCCCGAGGTCCTGAGCGATACGACTGCCTCGTCCGACAGCGAAAAATCCTACAGCTGGTTAGGAAGCCGATAACTACCTGCAGCATTGATTCCCCGTTAGGTTTCTGCTCGCCATCAAGAAGAAAAGGAACTTCTCATGTCGAGCCAGTCCACGCAGGGCTACGTGCAGTCGGTCGATCACTTCGCCAACCAGCAGCGCCAACCAGAAGAAGCCCTCTACCTTTTACTGGACCCATTCGCCGGCTGCCCGCCTGAGCACCCGCTGGCCATCGCTGCCCTCAGCGAAGCGCTGGGTAGTGATGCCGTAACGCGCATCGACTGCAGCCGCCTGGTGCAGGATCCCGAGTGCTGGCCAGCTCTGGTGCGGCTCGCCGAACCCGGCGATGCGCCCACAGCCCTTGCCCCATTAAGCGCGACCTGCGCCGCTCGTGAATCGGCAGCTACCTGGCACCACGTGTGTGGCTGGCTGATCAGCGATCAACCCGCCGACCTCATCGCCCAGCACATCAGCCAACAGTGTCAGGTGCTGCACCAACCAGAACCGCACGGTATCACCGCCTGGTTCGAACCCGTGCGGCTGGCGCTGCTACGCGCGACCCTGAAAAACGCAGGCGAAGTCCTCGGGCCTGTTCGCAGCTGGCTACATCCCGATGGTTCTGGCAGTTGCGAGGTATTCGAGCGAGAACCCATGGCTGGCGAACTGGCCGTCCCCGAGGCCGTAAGGGCGACCCAGCACGTCGCACCGCAGATCATTCAACTGCTCGGTGCCTGGCATCGCCTGAGTGCCGTGCAGCATCCCCATGCACCCTGGCACTTCCCAGGTTCATCAGGCCTGCCGGAAAACGCACCCACCCATGCCATGAACCTGATCCTCAAGGCCTTCAGGCAAGGCCTGCGCGACCGTGCCGATATCCAGTGCATGTGCCTGCACATGCTCATGATTCACCCACTGCTCCTTCAGCACCCGACCATCCAGCACGAGGTGGAAAGGGCCGCGGCCGGCGAGCAGCGCCTGGCGGACCGCTTCGCCAGCTACGACGACTGCACCTGGTCGCACATCGTCGCCGGCCTGCCGAAGGCAAGGAGTTACCCATGAGCATCAGCAAAGCCATCCACATCGCCATGCAGGAAGAGATCCCCAACACCTACGGCACCTGCAATGCCTGCGAACGCTCCGGCCTGCCGATTCTACTGCTGCGCGAGGCCTACGCCCCACGCCCGGACACAGGGCGCCCCTATCGCCTGGCAGACGACAGCGAAATCATCTTCCACCCGATGCACACCGACCAATTGCGCCTCCTGCGCCAAGGTTATGTCTACGTACTGCTCGACCAGGAAATCTGGCAGGCCTACGAGGTGGCGGCGGAAGGTACCTTGCGGCGCTTTCCGGTCTCTCAGATGCCCTTCGGGCCACCCAGGTCGTTACCCAAGGTATGCGCCACCGAAGGCCACGATGTGATTGCCTCGTTCATCAACATCGATACCCTGCTCTACCGTAAGGCCTGGATCGCCTTCGCCAACGACCCCTGGCCCCGTTCGGTACTCGACCGCTATCGGCAAGGCATCGCCGACAGTGACCCGGGCACCCTCGCCCGCTTCGTCGAGGTGGACCTGAACACCGCACGCAACGACCCTGCCAGCCTCGGCATCGCCATGACCGATAGCTTCCGCTTCGGCCTGGAACAGGTGCTGGAGTTTTCCACCTTTTCCTCTGCCAGGTTTACCAGCGTTCATGGCTTTTACAGCCGCCTGGGCCGCTGGCATGAAACCCGCACGCATGTGCGCAATGTCATCCAGCAGGAACAACTGCCCAATGGCGTGCTGGCGCTGACACTGCCCGACCCGGTCGGCATGGTCATGGAGCTCAACGCGCAACGCACTGGCTGGGTGCAGGCCCTGCAGGAATGGCGGGCGCAGCCGCAGCGGCACTTCGAATACTTCACCTCGCAAGCACTACTGGGCATCCGCGAATTGCACGCGGCCATGGCTGCCGTGCAAGGTGCCGAGGACGCGCAGCGGGAAGCCCGGCAGATCGAGCAGTGGAACGACAGCCCGATCGCGGCCAAGGCGTATCTGCCGCCGGTGGACATCGACGCGCAGACCGAACGCAACACCGCGCGCAAGCAGCAGGACGCCCGCGAGCGGCTGGAAGAGCGTTACGACGAAAGCGCCCGCGCCGCGTTCCAGGCCGATTACGACCGCGAACTGAAAAACTGGCAGTCGATGATCGACCAGGTTGGCGATCTGTATGCGCGGCACTATGCCAAGCGGGCGTTTCAGCAGATCGGCTACTACGACTATGACGCGACCTCCCCCGTTTCGGTGGAGTACTTCATCCAGATGATGGCCGCCTGCCTGGCCGGCGGGCCCACTGAAACCTTGCCGCAGGAGGGTCAGCCGCTCGGGATCACCCAGCATATCTGGCAGCAGCTGCTGGAAGACGACCGCAGCCTGTTGTACCAGGCACTGCTGGCCAAGAATCAGAAGCTGATGCAGCAGGTGGCCAGGGCGCTGTCCGGGGACGACTTCGGCAAGGTGTACGACATCATCAAGGGCATCGCCGGTACCGCCGATGGCCAACTGCTGATGATCAAGCCGATACAGGATGCCGTTGGCCAGTTGCTGGCCGCGACCAACAGCGCAGGGAATGCGCTCAGCCAGCACCTGAGTGAACGGACCAAGACCCTGATCGGTCATGTGCATCGCTCGGCGTTTGCACTGTTCGCCGGGCAGCAGGTAACGCCGCTGCGGGTGTCGCTGACAGTGGGCGAATACATGAGCCTGCTCAATGAAGCCCTGGAAGCGCGGACCGATGCGTTTCTGCAGCAGGTAGACAAGCAGTTCCGTGACCCACTGGGCCGCAAGGTGCGGGCCATGGTGCTGAGTGGGGCGATCAATATTGCGGCAGCGGGTAACCGCAGCCAGATGATCGAGGTGATGCTCTGGACGCTCGAAAGCGCCGAGAGCCTGCAGGCGCGGCTGGTGCAGTTGCGCGAGGGTGCAGCCGGCGGCGTCGGGGCGCTGGTACGCAATGTTGCGATTGGTGCGGGTACGCTGCGTGCGCAGGTTACGGGTGGTTTGAAGATCAGTTCTACGGCCGCGCAAAGCGTGGCAAGCGATGCGATGCGCAGCCTGCGGGATGCTGCAGCGAGCAGTGGAAGTGTGAAGCTGATGCTTGCCTTGGGGGGCATATGGTTCCAGCAGGATAGTCTGGGCAAGAACTATCGGGCGTTGCAAGAAACACATCAGAACAATCCAGAGGCGCTTGCGGCGATCTGGTCTTCATCGCTTGGGTTGTTGGGAGTGAGTGTCGAAGTGGCAGGCCTTGCTGTCACACTTGTACGACCGAAGATACCGTGGCCCGGAACGGTAACCATAGCTTCACTAGGAAAGAACCTAGCCAAGTATGGCGGCGCCATCACTGCACTCGCCAATGCCATGGATGCAGTGCAATACGTGAATGCGCTCGCCAGAACTAATAACCAAGGGGACAGCACCTCTGCAAACCAGTACGCTCGCGCGGCCGTGCTTGCTACAGTTTCCACTGTCTCTGGTATTTACTCGGCATTATTCGCAAGTTCGCTACTCGGCCCCTTAGGCTTTACGATCATCCTTGGTCTGGCAGCCTATACGCTGGCGATGGATGCCAAAAATCAAGAATCTTCACTATTAGAGCTTTGGTCCCGACATAGTAGATGGGGAACACCAGAGGAACATCGGCGCTGGATGAATCCACAAGATCTGGATACCGCAATTGGCTCACTGAACGCGGCAGCCTTGGGAGTTCAAGCGCAGGCTTCAATTGAGACAAGATTTCAACCAACTCACAGTACGCACACGCCAGACCAAACAAAAGCCTTCATCAGCGATGACGCTGCTGTCGCGGCAGGCTTTTATCTCGATTTGTACATAAGCTTGCCAAATTTCAGTACTGAAGACGCACAGTACAAATGGCAACTGACTGTATACCCAGCAGGGCAAAATCGACTGCCTTTTTATCTCTCTGGTAATAGTTCACATCCAAAAGTAGTCGAATACGTGCCCGAAGAAACCAAAAAAATCTTTGCTAGCCCTGAAAGCGTCAGCGAACGAATAATTTTTAAAACCACCGATAAGACCCTGCACATCAGCACTTCAATTCCACTACTGGAAAACCATTGTACAAAAGCTATTGAGCTAACGCTCACTTATTGGCCCAACAAGCATGACATGTCAGGTTATGCAAAAGTGACAATGAGAGAAAACAATCTATCCTCGCTAAGGAGTCTATTCTAATGGCCCGCCCGCACCTTAACCCGCCATGTACAGGATGGATAGAGGACCTACCCCATCCTGACATTCCCATTGCGATCGAAGCCAGCCTGGGCAATCAATCCCCTAACCATCAGGATCTTATCTACCTTGAAGTACCCAGACCCCTCGGTTGGGCAAGAGAAGTAATGGCTTTCCTTTCGCTTCCAACTATCGCCATCACCACCCCTCTGTTCAGTTTCATAAACTCCAACTTAGAACGGAGAGACTTCGAATCCGTGCTAATTGATATATTAATACTTGCATGCGGAGTATGGGCATCCGTATTTTGCCTTCGAGTAAGCATATCCCCACCCCGAGATGAACCCCTTCGCTTCAACCGAGTACGTAAAAAATTGTATGCATACAATTTCAAGTACTGCTGGTGGAACCCCTTCACGAACTGGAAAGTAGAAACAGTTTGCTACGACTGGTCCCAAGTCCGCGCCGAGCGCTGGTCCCAGGCCGGCGCACTGCCAAACGGTGGGTTAATTTTCAAATGGGGTGTCACACTCTCCATCGTTGCACCAGGCACAAACAATGTCATCGACCGTTTTCCTCTGGTTACGATGGGTGCCGACCAGCATGCCTGGGCCTACATCTGCACCTACATGCAGGAAGGCCCCTCAGCCCTGCCACCACCCGGGGAACCCAAGGATCACAACGATGTGCTCTGGTGTGAGTTCGCCCTGCGCCTGGCACCCCGAGTAGAGTGGCCAGCGGAAATGGATCTGGAGTCGAGAACCGCCCCCTGAACTTACTGTGTTGCGCTGCTTGCGTTGGCCCCATCGCCGGCATGCCAGCTCTCATAGAACTGCACATAACTCATTGAATTAGCAGGGACCCTGTGGGAGCGGGCACGCCCGCTCCCACAGGGATTACATGGTGGGCGCCACCAACCTGTATCCCACCCCTGGCTCGGTGATGATGAACCGCGGCGCCGTGGGGTCATCTCCCAACTTCTGCCGCAGATGCCCGACCACTATCCGCAGGTAATGGGTGTCATCCACATGGGTAGGCCCCCAGATATCCTTGAGCAGTTGCTGCTGGGTAATCACCCGCCCCGGGTGCCCGGCCAGTTGCGCCAGCAACGCATACTCCTTGCGGGTCAGCGCCACTTCCACGCCATCCAGGGTCACCCGGCGAAAGGCAAAGTCCACCATCAGCGGCCCAAAGCTGGCCGCCACTTCCGAGCCACCGGCCTGCGGCACCTGGCGCAGCAAGGCACGCACCCGCGCCAGAAACTCCTGGATGCCGAACGGCTTGGTCACATAGTCGTTGGCTCCACCATCCAGCGCATCGACCTTCTGCACTTCACTCGCGCGCACCGACAACACCAGCACCGGCACCGCGCTCCATTCGCGCAGGTCACGCAGTACCTGCTGGCCGTCCATGTCCGGCAGGCCCAGGTCGAGTACCACCAGGTCCGGCTTGCCCAGCGCCGCCTGGGCGAGCCCTTCCGCGCCGGTGGCGGCCTCGAGCACCTTGTAGCCTTGCGAGGCCAGGCTGATGCGCAGGAACTTGCGGATCTGCGGTTCATCGTCGATGACCAGGAGGGTGGCGGACTGACTCATGGGGTTTCGCTTTCGGTTTCAGGTTGAGGGGGCAGCGGCAAGCATAAAGTGATGCTGGTGCCCTGGCCATCGATGCCTTCGCCCACGAGGATCTGGCCGCCATGGGCGCCGATCATGCCCTGGCAGATCGCCAGGCCCAGGCCGGTGCCCTGCCCGCCGCGGTCACCGCGAGCGGCGGTGTAGAACATGTCGAAGATCTTCTCGCGGTCTTCCACGGGAATACCGGGGCCCTGGTCGCTGACGGCAAAGCACAACCGGGCGTCCTGCACCGACACCTGCAGCTCCAGCCGGCCATTGGCTGGCGAGAAGCGCGCGGCATTTTCCAGCACGTTGACCAGCGCCTGCTCGATCAACGCCGCATGCACGAACAGCAACGGCAGCTCGGCCGGCACGTCGGTGTGTACCCGCAGCGGCGCCAGCACCGCGCGCAGGCGGTTGAGTGCACTGCCGACGATGTCGGCAGGCGCCACCCAGTCGCGGGCCAGCTTGAGGCCGCCGTGGCCCAGGCGGGTCATGTCGAGCAGGTTCTGGATGTAGCGGTCGAGGCGTTCGGCCTCGTTGCGGGTGCCCTCCAGCAGTTCGCGGCGGTCGGCAGCGGGGATCGCCTCGCCCAGCGCCAGCAGGCTGTCGATGCTACCGCGCATGGCGGTCAGCGGGGTACGCAAGTCATGGGAAACGGACGCCAGCAAGGCGCTGCGCAGCTGCTCGGTTTCGCCATGCAGCCGCGCGGCCTCCAGTTGTTCGGCCAGCCGGGCGCGGGCCAGGGCCTGGGCCAGTGGTTGGCCAAGGGCGGTGAGCAGGCGCCGGCGCGGGTCGCTGAGAGGCTGGCCGGAGCGTGAGCGCACACCAAGCAATGCCAGGGGCTGCTCATCCACCGCCAGTGGCCACCACCACCAGCGGCCATTGGGCAGGGTGTCGCTGCCATGACCGGCGGCCTGGCCGTGCTGCCAGGCCCATTCTGCAGCGGCGCGTTCGTTATCGCTGAAAGCATGGGCTTCGCCGCTGACCACCTGCAACTGGCCTTCGACATTGCGCTCCAGCAGGCACACCTGCATGTCCTGCCAACCGTCCAGGTGCTGGCCGGCGGCGTTGAACACCGCCTGGCGGTCGGTGGCCACGGTCAGCCGGCGCGACAGGTCGAGCAACTGGCTGGTCTGCGCCTGGGTCTCGCGCAGCGCCTGCAACTGGCGGCGCTGGCGGGCGGCCAGGTTGCCGGTGAGCGCGGCCATCAACAGGAAGAACACCAGGGTCAGCACGTCTTCTTCGCGCTGGATCCTGAACGACAGGTTGGGCGGGATGAACAGGAAGTCGTAGGTCAGGAACGACAGCAACGCGCAGGCCAGCGCAGGCCCCAGGCTGCTGCGCACTGCCACCAGCAACACCGCGGCCAGGAACACCAGCGATATGTTGGGCAGCGCCAGCACACTCGACACCGCCCAGGCCAGGCCTGCGGCCATGACCGTGGCCAGCAGCGCCAGCAGGTAATGGCGCCAGACCCACACCCGCCGTACCGCCGAACGCGGCGCTTGCGGCTGCGCGTCGCGGTCCAGCACGTTGATTTCCAGGCCGTGGCTTTCGCGCAGCAGCCGCGCGGCCACACCGGCACCGAACAGGCGCCGGCGCAGGCGGTCGCGGGACTGCCCGACCAGCACCAGGCTGGCCCGCCGTTCGGCGGCATGCTGGATCAGTGTGCGCACCACTTCGCCGGCACGCAGCAGTACCACCTCTCCACCCAGGCGTTCGGCCAGTTGCTGGGCAGCTTGCAGGCGCTGGCGTGCGGTTTCGTCGCGCAGGCGGCCGTTGTCCACGTGCACCAGGCTCCAGGGCAGGTGGCGGCGTTGCGCCACGCGGCTGGCATGGCGCACCAAACGTTCCGCCTGGTCGTCGCCATCCACGCCCACCAGCAAGCGCCCACGCAGGGCCGGGGCTTCCTGGCCGCGCTGGCGATAGCCGTGGGCAAGGTCGGCATCCACCTGGGCGGCAGCGGTCTGCATGGCCAGCTCGCGCAGGGCGGTAAGGTTGGTTTGCGAGAAGAACGCATCAATGGCGGCCCGCGCCTGCTCGGGCACGTACACCTTGCCTTCGCGCAGACGTTCGAGCAGCTCGCGGGGTGGCAGGTCGATCAGCACCAGCTCGAAGGCTTCCTGCAGCACCCAGTCCGGAAGGGTTTCGCGCACTTGCACGCCAGTAATGTCGCGGACCTTGTCGTTGAGGCTTTCCAGGTGCTGGACGTTGACCGTGGTGTACACATCGATGCCGGCGGCCAGCAGTTCCTGTACGTCCTGCCAGCGTTTGGCGTGGCGGCTGCCGGGCGCATTGGTGTGGGCCAGTTCGTCGACCAGCACCAGGGCCGGCGCGGTCTTGAGAAGGCCGTCGAGGTCCATTTCCTCGAGCGTTACGCCGCGGTACTGGCTGCGCAGCAGGGGCTGCTGCTGAAGGCCAGCGAGCAATACCTCGGTTTCGGCACGGCCATGGGTTTCGACCACCCCGGCCAGCACCTGCACGCCCTGGCGTTGCTGGGCGTGGGCGGCCTGGAGCATGGCGAAGGTCTTGCCGACGCCGGGGGCGGCGCCAAGGAACACCTTCAACCGCCCCCGGCCGCTTCGCGGGAGGGTAGCCAACAGCGCGTCTGCGCGGGCGGAGTCACTCATCTTTCATCCTTTGGTGTGGCGGCGTCCTGCAGCCTCTTTTGGGCCTGCTTCGCAGGCCTTCGCGGGCTTGCCCGCTCCCACAGGGTGATCGCAATACTCGGAAGCTGCGCTGTACCTGTGGGAGCGGGCAAGCCCGCGAAGGGCCGCAAAGCGGCCCCCATATCAGTGGCCCAGATGCTCAAGTGCCTGGTTCAAGGCCAGCACATTGACCACCGGCGGGCCGATCAATGGGTGGAGGGTGGCCTCTTCCAGCAAGCCTTGCAAGCGCTCCACCGGCAACTGCCGTGCCGCGGCCACCCGAGGGATCTGGTAGGCCACGGCCTCCGGAGGCAGGTGCGGGTCGAGGCCGCTGCCCGAGGTGGTGAGCAGCGCCTGGGGCACCGGCCCCTGCTGCGCCTGGTACAACGCAGCCGCATCGCCCTTGACCCGCTCGGCCAGCGCCGGGTTGCTCGGCGACAGGTTGCTGGCGCTGCTGGCCACGGTGGCGTAGGCGCCTGCCGATGGCCGCGCGTGGAACCAGCCATCGCCCTGGAAATCCTGGGCGATCAGCGCCGAGCCACGTACCTGGCCCTGATCATCGCGCACCAGGCTGCCATTGGCCTGGCTGGGGAAAATCACCTGGGCAATACCGGTCACCGCCAGCGGATACAGCGCGCCGGTCACCAAGGTCATCAACAGGGCCAGGCTCAATGCCGGGCGTACATAAGCATTCATGGTGGCCTCCTCAGACCAGGTGCAGAGCATTGAGCAGCAGGTCGATCAGCTTGATCCCGGCAAACGGCACGACAATGCCACCCAGCCCGTAGATCAGCAGGTTGCGCCGCAGCAGGTGCGCCGCACTGGCCGCCTGCACCCGCACGCCGCGCAGCGCCAGCGGGATCAGCACGATGATGATCAGCGCGTTGAATACGATGGCCGACAGAATCGCACTCTGCGGGCTGGCCAGGTGCATCAGGTTGAGCACGCCCAGCTGCGGGTAGATGGCGGCGAACAGCGCCGGCAGGATGGCGAAGTACTTGGCCACATCGTTGGCGATGGAGAAAGTGGTCAACGCGCCACGGGTCACCAGCAGCTCCTTGCCGACCTGCACCACATCCAGCAACTTGGTCGGGTCGCTGTCCAGGTCGACCATGTTGGCCGCCTCGCGCGCGGCCTGGGTACCGTCGTTCATGGCCATGCCCACGTCAGCCTGGGCCAGTGCCGGGGCGTCGTTGGCGCCATCGCCGCACATGGCCACCAGGCGGCCGTCGTTCTGCTCCTGGCGGATGCGCGCCAGCTTCTTCTCTGGCGTGGCCTCGGCCAGCACGTCATCCACGCCGGCCTCGGCAGCGATGGCGGCGGCGGTCAGCGGGTTGTCGCCGGTCACCATCACCGTGCGAATGCCGAGCTTGCGCAGCTCGGCAAAGCGCTCGCGAATGCCGGGTTTGACCACATCCTTGAGGTGGATCACGCCAAGCAGGCGCTTGTCCAGGCACACCAGCAGCGGTGTACCGCCGCTCTGGGCAATACGCTCCACTTCACGGGCCAGTGCTGGTGGCATTTCCAGGCGTTGCATGCCGACGAACGCCAGTACGGCATCGACAGCGCCCTTGCGGTAGCGGTTTTGCTGAAAGTCGATCCCCGACAGGCGCGTCTCGGCGCTGAAAGCCACGGCCTCGAACTGGCCGGCGGACGGTTCGACAAAATCATGCAGCTGGCGCAGATATTCGACGATCGACTTGCCCTCGGCGGTGTCGTCCGCCAGCGAGGCCAGCAAGGCGCCCTCCCCCAGCTCGCGGGCGGTGATGCCCGGTGCCGCGTGCAGCGCACTGCAGCGGCGGTTGCCGAAGGTAATGGTGCCAGTCTTGTCGAGCATCAGCGTATGCACGTCACCGGCCGCCTCCACCGCCCGGCCCGAGCGGGCGATGACGTTCAGCCGCACCAGCCGGTCCATGCCGGCAATGCCGATGGCCGACAGCAGGCCGCCGATGGTGGTGGGGATCAGCGTTACCAGTAATGCGGCGAGAAAGATCAGCGGCAGGCTGCCACCGACAAAGTGGGCGAACGGCTGCAGGGTCACCACCACGATCAGGAAGATCAGGGTCAGGCCGATCAGCAGGATGTCGAGGGCGATCTCGTTGGGCGTCTTCTGCCGCTTGGCGCCCTCGACCAGGGCAATCATGCGGTCGAGGGTCGATTCGCCCGGGTTGCTGGTGATGCGGATCAACAACCAGTCTGAGACCAGCCGGGTATTGCCGGTCACCGCTGAGCGATCGCCGCCGGACTCGCGGATCACCGGTGCGGACTCGCCGGTAATGGCGGCCTCGTTGACCGCAGCGATACCTTCAAGCACCTCGCCGTCACCGGGAATCATTTCACCAGCTACCACGCGCACCACATCGTCCTTGCGCAGCGCGCTGGCCGCTACGGTTTCGTAGCTGCCATCGCGCTTGCGACGCTGCGCGGTAAGCCCTTGGCTGCCAGCCTTGAGGCTGTCGGCGCGGGCCTTGCCACGGCCTTCGGCCAGGGCCTCGGCAAAGTTGGCGAACAGCACGGTGAACCACAGCCACAGGGCGATCTGCACGGCCACACCGGTGCTCACACCGCTGCCGGGAGCGAAACACAGGACGGTGGTCAGTACCGCAGTCAGGGCGACCACCAGCATCACCGGCGAGCGCTTGAGTTGGCGCGGGTCGAGCTTGACGAATGCCTGCACCAGCGCCGGGCGCCACAATGCGGCGAAACGGGTCTGATCCTTGGCACTTTGCCGGGCTTTTACTTCAGCAATGGGCATGTTCATGGTCGGTCCTCAAAAACCCAGACTCAAATGTTCGGCGATCGGCCCAAGGGCCAGGGTCGGCAGGAAGGTCAGGCCACCGACCAGCAGGATGGTGACCAGCAGCAGGCTGGTGAACAGCGGGCCATGGGTGGGGAAGCTGTTAAGCCCCTGGGGCGCGCTTTTCTTCGCCGCCAGGCTGCCAGCCAGCGCCAGTACCGGCAGGATGTAGCCGAAGCGGCCGATGAGCATGGCCAGGCCGATCATCAGGTTGTGGTACACCGTGTTGGCACCAAAGCCGGCAAAGGCCGAGCCGTTGTTGGCCGTGCCCGAGGTGTAGGCATACAGCAGCTGGCTGAAGCCATGCGCACCCGGGTTGCTGACTGCACCTGCCGGGCCTGGCAGGCTGGCGGCAATGGCGCCGAGCACCAACACGCCGACCGGCATCACCAGCAGGGTCGCCACCAGCAACTGCACCTCGCGGGCCTGCAGTTTCTTGCCCAGGTATTCCGGGGTGCGGCCGATCATCAGCCCGGCCAGGAACACCGCGATCAGCACGAACAGCAGCATGCCGTAAAGCCCTGCACCGACGCCGCCGAAGATCACCTCACCGACCATCATGTTGACCATTGCCACCATGCCGGTCAGCGGGTTGAGGCTGTCGTGCATGGCATTGACCGAACCGTTGGAGGCAGAGGTGGTAGTCACTGTCCACAGCACCGAACCGGTGGTGCCGAAGCGGGTTTCCTTGCCCTCCATCGGGGCGCTTTGCTGTACCTGCGCGCTCTCGAGGGCCGGGTTGGGCTGGTACTCGGACCACAACGCCGTGCTGCCGCCGATCAGGAACAGCGCAAGCATGCAGGCGAGGATGGCGCGGCTCTGGCGCAGGTCCTTCACGTAGTGGCCAAAGGTGAACACCAGCGCCACCGGAATGAGGATGATCGAAGCCACCTCGAACAGGTTGCTCCAGGCCGTGGGGTTTTCGAACGGGTGCGCCGAGTTGACTCCGAAGAAGCCACCGCCGTTGGTACCCAATTGCTTGATGGCGATCTGGCTGGCGGCCGGGCCCAGCGGGATGGTCTGCTCGGTGCCCTGCAGGGTGAGCGCATGAGCGTAGTCGGCCAAGGTTTGCGGTACGCCCTGCCATACCAGCAGCAACGCCAGCAGCAGGCACAGCGGCAGCAGGCCGTAGAGGGTGGCGCGGGTCATGTCGACCCAGAAGTTGCCCAGCGTCGTGGCGCTGCGCCGTGCGATGCCGCGGCACAGGGCGACCAGCACGGCCAGGCCGGTGGCGGCGCTGACGAAGTTCTGCACGGTCAGGCCGAGCATCTGGCTCAGGTAGCTGACCGACGCTTCACCACTGTAGGCCTGCCAGTTGGTGTTGGTGACGAAGCTGACCGCGGTGTTGAACGCCAGCGACCATTCCTGGCCGGGCAGATGCTGCGGGTTGAATGGCAGGTAGCCCTGCAACAGCAGCACGGCGAACAGCAGCAGGAACCCGGCCAGGTTGAAGGCCAGCAGGGCCAGGGTGTACTGCTGCCAGTTCTGTTCCTGGCTGGCGCGCACGCCCGCCAGCCGGTAGCAGGCTTGCTCGACCGGGCCCAGCACGGGCGACAGCCAGGTCCGCTGGCCTTCCATGACCTTGAAGTAGAACCGCCCGAGCCAGGGTGCCGGTAGCAGCACGATGGCGAAAAATGCCAACAGCAAGGCGAAATCGTAACTGTGCATGGCCACTCCCTAGCTGCGATCGGCGCGCAGCAGCGCCACCAGCAGATAAAACGCCAATGCCACTGCCAGCAGCAGTGACAGCCCGTCGAGCATGTTCATGTGTGGTTCTCCCCGTGGTGCGGCTTGGGCCGCTTTGGGGAAATTGTCCGAGCGAGGGGCGTAAAGGGGCGAGACTGGGAGGTGGGGATGGCGATAAAGAAGGCGTAAAGATCGGGAGTTGAGGTTGCCTGAACCGGCCTCTTCGCGGGTAAACCCGCTACTACAGGGACCGCACCGCTCTCCCGGGCTGTGGAGATCCTTGTGGGAGCGGGTTCACCCGCGAAGAGGCCAGTACAGGTTTACTGCTGAGGCGGCTGCGGGACGGCGTTGCGGCTCCAGTCCAGCAGCAGGCTGTAGCCGACCGCCAGCAAGGTCGGCCCGATGAACAGGCCAATGAAGCCAAAGGCGATCAGGCCGCCGAACACGCCCAGAAGCACGATCACCAACGGCAGGTTGCCGCCACGGCTGATCAGGTACGGTTTGAGTACGTTGTCCACGCCACTGATGATGAAGGTGCCCCAGGCTCCCAGGAACACCGCCATGCCGTATTCGCCTTTCCATACCAGCCAGCCGGTGGCCGGAATCCATGCCAGTGGCGGGCCCATGGGGATCAGGCTGAGCATGAAGGTCACCAGGCCCAGCACAATGGCCCCGGGCACACCGGCAATCAGGAAGCCGATCAACGCCAGCACGCCCTGCGCTGCGGCCGTACCGATCACCCCGTTGACCACCCGCTGCACCGTACCGGCCACCAGCTCCAGGTAGTACTCGGCACGGTCGCCCATCAGGCGGTGCAGCAAGCGCAGGACGAACGCCGACAAGCGCGGGCCATCGCGGTAGAAGAAGAACACGAACACCAGGCTAAGGGTCAGTTCCAGCACGCCGCTGCCGATCTGCGCGCTGCGCGCCAGCAACCAGTTGCCCACCTGCCCCAGGTGCGGCTTGACCGAGGCCAGCAAGGCCGCGCCCTGCTGGTCCAGCGATTGCCACCAGCTGACCAGGCGCTCGCCAACCACCGGGATGCCACCCAGCCACGCCGGAGCGTCGGGCAGGCCGTCCACCTGCACGTCACGCACGAACGCCGTCGCGTCGCGAATATGATCGGCCAGGTTGAACCCCAGCCACACCAGCGGCAGCGCCACGATCAGGATCCAGGCAGTGGTCAGCAGGCTTGCCGCCAGGGTTTCGCGCCCGCCCAGCGCTCGCGTCAGCAAGCGCATCAAGGGCCAGCTGGCAAAGGCCAGGATGGCTCCCCACAACAGCGCTGAAATGAAAGGTGCCATTACCCACAGGCCGGCACCCAGCAGCGCCAGTAGCAGAATCTGGACCAGCAAGCGGTCATTGTTAGCCATGGTGGTGCCCGTTCAACGGATCAGTTCAAGGTGCAGGCCGTCGGTAGGTGCACTACCGACTTCGAGGCGGCCATTGCGCACGCCCGCCTTGACCAGCGCCTCGCGCCAGGCTTCAGCCTGGGCCCCACTGAGGCTGGCACGCAGGGTGCTGTCGAGGTTCAGGCTGCGGGCCAGCAGGTTCGCCCAGGCGTCTTGCGGCGCGGCCAGGTCAGGGTAGTCGAGCTTGCCGGTGTCGCGCATTTCGCGCAGCACCGTGGCGGCGGTCGGCAGCAGTTCGCCCAGCGGGCTGCCGGCGACGAACTCTTCCACGTGCAAGTAGGCGCGGCGGTTGCCGCGGGTGACACTGTACAGCGCGACCAGGGTGTCGGCCTGCTCCGCCGAGCGGCGCAGCAGGATGAACGCCTGCTGCTCGTCGCCGCCGTTGAGGCGGGCATTGCCGAACACATCATTGGCCCACAGGCTGGCCTCGCCGCAATCGCGGCCCTGGCACCAGAACAGCGGGTAGCCGCCGTCGCGCTGCAGTGCTTCGCGAGCGCTGGTGAAGACTTCGCGAGCAGTACGCTCGACCGGCAGTTCGTAGGTTACCGAGCTGACCTGGCCACGGCTTTCGACCTTGTCCTCGACCCTCAGGCGGCCGCTGATCTTGCGCAGTGGGCCCATGGGGTAGACGCGCTCCTGCTCCACGGCCGGGCGCTGGTCGACCACCTTGGCGTCCACCGGTACCGGCAGGCTGCCGGCCCACAAAACGGGGCTGGCGAACACCAGGCAGGCCGCGAAGGCATTACGGATGGCAACAGGCGCGCTCATTGGCGAACCAGACGGCGCTCAGCGCCGAGATGAAGCTCCAGGATGTCTGGCAGTTGCATGGTTGTCTCCCTGTTCAACCCGCCAAGCCTCGACACTTGTCCGATGCAAGTCAAGCAAAGCCAAAGAAGCGATTGAAACAGTCTGCGACAAGGGCCGCGCCCTGCTCATCGTTCAGGTGCAGGTGATGGCCACCGGGCAGCGTCACCTGCTCAAAGGGTAGCTGCTCCAGCAACCCGGTGTGGCGCGCCAGCATGCCGTCGGCGGCCACGACCAGGCGCGTCGGGCAACTCACCCGGTGCACATAGGCCATGGCCTGGGCCTCGCTCAGGCGCACTGGCGAAGGCAGGGTCAGGCGGCTGTCGCTGCGCCAGCTGTAACCGCCGGGCACCGGCATCAGGCCACGCTGGGCCAACAGCTCGGCCGCCTCACGGCTGACTGCGACCATGCCTTTCATGCGTGCCTGCACGCCCTGCTCCAGTGTGGTGTATACCGACTTGCGCTTGCCATCCAGGCGCAACTGGGCCTGCAGTGCCATGCCCAGCCGCTCACCGGCATCCTGCTCGGCGCCGGTCGGCGGGATGACGCCGTCAATCAGGGCCAGATGGCTGACCCGATCCGGCAGCGCGCCAGCCAGTTGCACGGAAATGATTGCCCCCAGCGAATGGCCCAGCAGAGCAAAACGTTGCCAACCCAGCTGCTCGGCCACCCGCAGCACGTCATGGGCGTAGTCGGCCAGAGCATAGCCGGCACCGAGCGGCCGGTGCTCGGAGTAACCATGCCCGGCCAGGTCCAGGGCGACGATGCGCAGGCCTTTCAGCTGCGGCGCCAGGCGGGCGAAGCTGTTGGCGTTATCCAGCCAGCCATGCAGGGCGATCACCGGCAGCCCCTGCTCCGGGCCGAACAGGTGCGCCGCCAGTTCGATATGGCCCAGACTCAGTCGGATTTCCTCGACCTGCGCGCTCATGCCTGGCTCCAGCGGTCGAACAGGCCCTTGATCAGGCTGGCGGTGTCGGTTGGCCGCTCCAGCGGGAACATGTGCCCACCCGGCACGCTGTGGTATTCGCCCCTGGGCATGCCACGCACGGCCAGCGTGTGGTGGCGGCGAATGACGTTGCTGCGCTCGCCGCGGACCATGGCCAGCGGCACCTGCAATTGCCGCGCGGGCGCAGGGCTGGTATGCGGGATGCTGCGGTAGATGCTGATTTCCGTGGCCGGGTCGAAGCGCAACTGCAGCCCCTGCTCCATCGCCTGCAGGCCGTGCTCTATGTAGGCATCGAGGCAGTCGGGGTCGAAATGGCGGAACAGTGACTTGCCGGCGAAATAGTCCCGGGCACTGTCGCGGTCATTGAAGGTTTCGCGGCGCCCCAGGGTGCGGCCAGCCGGGGTGATACGGTCAATGAAGCCGAAGCGCTTGGCGGTGCGCAGCAGCCACTGGTCGGCGCGGGTGAGCACCGGAGAGTCGAGCATCACCACGCCGCGATAATACTCGGGGCAGCGCAAGGCTGCGTGCAGGTGCAACACGCCGCCCAGCGAATGGCCGACGCCCCATACTGGCTGGTCTTGCCGAGCCAGGTGGTGCAGCAGTTCATCGACCAGGCTCTGCCAGTTGTCGTCCACCGGAAAACGCGGATCGTGGCCGTGCTGGGCCAGGTGCTGCACCTGGTAGTCCGGTGCCAGGGCGGCGAACAGCTTGCCGTAGGTGGCCGACGGGAAACCGTTGGCATGGGCGAAGAAGATCTGCTGCGACATGGCGCCGGGTCCGGATGCGAGATGATGGCCCATTGTCGGTATCGCGGGGCGGTTCGGCAACGTCCGGAAAGGTCATCGGCGAGGGCTATCAGGTCAGGCTTGTGGGCGCGGGCACTGCCTGCAGGAGCAGCCTTGTGCTGCGAAGAGGCCATAACTGCCGGAGAAGAGCTATTGCCCTACTGGCCTCTTCGCAGCACAAGGCTGCTCCTACAGGAAACCTAGATAGCCTGAGAACTCAGGCCGGCGAGTTGATCGCCCGAAGGGTCATCAACCCAGCCAGCGGCCAGTCCCCTTCCAGCTCCGCCAGGCTTGCAGTGCTCATGCCCGCTGGTTGCTGCTGGTGGCCATGCTGCAACGCCCCTACCAAGGTACCCACCAGCGGCTGGTGGCTGACCAGCAGCACATGCTCCAGGCCCAGGCGCTCGATTTCACCGATAACCTGCTGCACATCACTGTCAGGCGTCAGCCAGGGCACGGTGCGCACCGGTTCGGCGAAGCCCAGGGTGTCATGCACCAGGGCAGCCGTTTGCTGGGCGCGTACGTAAGGGCTGGCGATGATCGCCTGCAGCGGCTGGCCCAGCAGGCGGGCGGCGCTATGCAGCACCTGTTCGCGACCATGGGCGGTCAGCCGGCGCTCGGCATCGCTGTTGGCGCGCGGCTCCGCTTCGCCGTGGCGCAGAACCCACAGCTTCACAGTTTGGGCTCCTCGTCACGCACCGGGTGCGGGGCCGGGGCCACCGCATGCGGCGCCTCGCCTTCCGGGGCACGCGGTGCCGGCCAGTCGGCGAACGGCCAGGGCTTCTGGTCGCTGTGGAAGCTGCCGAAGCGGCCGATCTGCGCCAGGTACTGGCTCAGGCTGTCACCGAAGTTCATCAGGCTGGCGCTGGGGGCGCCGTACACCAGGCGGTAGATCAATTGTACCAGCACCAGGCCACCGAGCAGCAGCTCGGCCAGCTGCCAGACCACCAGGAACACCAGCATCCACAGGGCCCGCAGGATGATCGACTCGCGCTGGGCGCGTTCGGGCGTATCGTTCATGTGTTGCTCCTTGCTGTTGTCAGAGCCGCTGAAGGCTCAGTTGAAACCGCTGATGGAAATGAAATCGACATCGGTCTTCGGCTCGGCACGCATCAGGTGCTCGATCACCTGGTTCAGCGTGCGGCCTTCGAACAGGATGGCATGCAGGCCTGCCACCAGCGGCATGTATACCTGCACTTCCTGCGCCTTGGCCTTGAGCACCTTGAGGGTGTTGACGCCTTCGGCTACTTCGCCCAGGCGGCTGACCGCCTGCTCCAGGCTCAGGCCCTGGCCCAGCGCGTGGCCGACCTGGTAGTTGCGGCTCTTTGGCGAGGAGCAGGTGACGATCAGGTCACCGACACCGGCCAGGCCGAGGAAAGTCATGGGGTTGGCCCCCTGGCTGACGGCGAAGCGGGTCATCTCGGCCAGGGCGCGGGTAATCAGCATGCTCTTGGTGTTCTCGCCCATGCCCAGGGCCACCGCCATGCCAGCAATGATGGCGTAGACGTTCTTCAGCGCCCCGCCCAGCTCGACGCCAAAGCGGTCGGCACTGGCGTAGACGCGGAAGGTACGCCCATGCAGCACGGCCTGCACCTGCTGGCACAGTTTTTCGTCCTCGCTGGCGACCACCGTGGCGGTCAGCGCATGTTCGGCGATTTCACGGGCCAGGTTGGGGCCGGACAGCACGCCGATGCGCGCCTCGGGGGCGATTTCCTCGAGGATCTGGCTCATCAGCTTGAAGCTTTGCGCTTCGATGCCCTTGGTCAGGCTGACCAGGCCCTTGCCGCGCAGCAACTCGGCATGCGGAGCCAGCACGCTACGCAAGGCGCTCGATGGCAGGGCGACGAAAATCAGCTCGCTGGCCTGCAGTGTGGCCAGCAGGTCGCTGACCGGCTCGACGCCGTCGTGCAAGCGGATGCCCTTGAGGTAGCGGGGATTCTCGCGATTGACCCGCATGGCCTCGGCCTGTTCCGGATCGCGCATCCATTGGCGCACCGGCACACCGTTTTCTGCCAGCAGGTTCGCCACGGCGGTGCCGAAGCTGCCGCCTCCCAGAACTGCAACAGGTTGCTGTTCAGTCATATCCAATCCGTTAAAGCCAAAAGTTAAGTGGCGACCCAGCCATTATACGGCTCGCCTGCTACAGAACCAGTCTCAGTACCGGCCCTTTCGCAGCGCAAGGCTGCTCCTACAGGTACCGTGCATGTCCTTAGATCGGGCTTCACTGGCAAGCAGATCACTGGCAAAACCCCCACGGTCAGTTACCATGCCTGTTTCAATCCTGATACAAGGCCGCTTTGTGTTCCCTGGCACGCCCTCGTACCCGCGCCTGCTCATACTGACTGCCCTGCTCGGCGGCCCGGCCGTGGCCGATGACCTGTTCATCGACAACACGGACCTGCCGCAGGTTCTGACCGCCACGCGCCTGAAACAATCCCCCGCCGCAGTACCGGGCAGCATGACCGTGCTCGACAGCGAGCTGATCCGGGCCAGCGGTGCCCGTGACATCCCCGAGCTGCTGCGCCTGGTGCCGGGCATGATGGTGGGCTACAACGCCGGCAACCAACCCACGGTCAACTACCACGGCAGCAACGTCAACGATGCCCGACGCATGCAGGTGCTGATCGATGGCCGTTCGGTGTACCGCGCCGGCCTGGCCACGGTGGACTGGAGCGACATCCCCCTGGCCATGGAGGATATCGAGCGCATCGAGGTGTTCCGCGGCCCCAACACGGTCAGCTATGGCGCCAACGCGCTGATGGCGGTGGTCAACATCCTTACCCGCAACCCTGCCGACAGCCATGGCACGCGGCTGAAGATGACCCGCGGCCAGGACGGCATCAACGATTTCTACGCCAGCCACGGCTTCGGTTGGGAGAGTGGCGACATGCGCCTGTCGCTGTCAGGCCAGCAGGACGATGGCTTCGACGAGAACCAGTTCGGCCAGGACTACCGCGACAGCCGCCGGCTGACCCGCTTCAATATCAACGCCAGCCACAGCCTGGCACACGACCAGACCCTGGAATGGCAACTTGCTGCGAAGGAAGGCAGCAACCAGCGGCCTTATACCTACCAGCCGGTGTTCGCCAAATACGAAGCCGGTAACAACGCTGACGTCAGTGCCAAGGACTACGCCGGCTCATTGCGCTGGACCAAGGACTTCAGTTCTGAGCACAGCCTGTATATCCAAGGCTCTGCCCAACATTTCGACCGTCAGCAGGTGTGGCGTGCCTGTGACGCTTTGCAGTCGTTCAGCCCGGAATTGACCCAGCTCTGGCAAATGAACCCCGATTTCGCCGAAAAAGTGGCACGCGGCATTGCTACCGGCGCGCCACTTTCGACCAACGATCCCGTCATGAGAGGGCTTCTGGAGAAGGTCCAGCAGCAATGGGCGAACGGTGGCAACCAGCAGGTCTGCGGCGACGTCGACCAGAGCACCCGCGAAACCCGCTACGACCTGGAAATCCAGGACACCCTGAGCCTGACCGACAGCCTGCGCCTGCTCAGCGGCATGAACTACCGCTATGATCGTGCCGACTCGCAGACCTACTTCAATGGCAGCATCGACGACCAGACCTGGCGCCTGTTCGGCCAGCTGGAGTGGCGCGCCGACGAACACTGGATCCTGCAGGGTGGTGCCATGTTCGAGGACTCGCGCCTGTCCGGCAGCTCGCTGACCCCACGCGTGGCGGTCAACTACCTGATCACCCCGCGCCATGGCCTGCGTGCAGTGTATTCCGAGGCAGTGCGCTCGCCAGACATGTTCGAGAACAACGTCAACTGGAGCTACACGGTCAAGAACCTGACCCCCAACGCTTTTGGCCTGCAAAACGGCGAATACTTCGTCAAGACCCGCGGCCCGGGCGACCTCGACCAGGAACGCATGCGCTCGCGCGAACTCGGCTACAACGGCTACTTCAGCGACATCGACCTGAACATGGATGTGAAGCTGTTCTATGACGAGATCACCGGCATGATCAGCGAGCCCCTGAAGAACAACCAGTACATCGCCAGCAATGCCAACAAGGCCCGTTTCAGCGGCAGCGAGGCGCAACTGGACTGGCGCCCGACCCTGCGCGACCGCCTGCGGGTGACCTACGCCTACGTGGATGCCTGGGCCAGCAACCCCGCCGACCGCCGCCTCAGCGCGCGCAACAGCGGCTCGGCCGGATGGATGCGCGAGTGGGGTGCCGGTTGGTCGAGCGCGCTGTTCTATTACGGTGACGATGCACTCAACCAGTATCGCTACGAGCGCCTGGACCTGCGCCTGGCCAAACGTTTCCGGGTGCATGGCAGCAACCTGGAGCTGGCGGCGCTGTGGCAACAGCGCCTGGACGATGAGCCGACCACGGCAATTCAGAACCGCTACGACAGCCGCCACCGCCTGAGCATCAGCGCGGAGCTGGAGTTCTGATGGCCCTGCTGCTGCGCCTGTTGCTGTTGTGCCTGTGGCCGATGGGGCCACTGTTCGCCAGCGAAATCCTGTTGGTAGGCGCGGAAGACCAGCCTGGCATTCGCAGTTTCGTCGCCGCGCTGGAAAGCCGCCGGCCGCACGACCATGTACATTTCCAGACCACCGCCGACCTGCCACCCCCGGGCAAGCTCAAGGCTGACCAGCGCCTGATCCTGCTGGACAACGCCGCACTGGAATGGCGCCTCGGGGAAACTGCCGGCCCGCCGGCACTGGCCATGAGGGTCAGCCGGGTGCAGGCTGAACAGCGCCTGGGAAAGTCGCGGCCCGCGTTCCTCACGCTGCTGTGGAGCGATCCGCCGCTGGGCCGGCAGTTGCGCCTGGCGCGCTACCTGCTGCCGCAGGCCCAGCGCATTGGTGTGCTGTACGGTGAGCACAGCAGCTTTCTGCTCGAAGAGCTGCGCCACGCCGCCCGCCCGCTGGGCCTGGAGATCATTGCCCAGGACTGGCCCGACCCGCGCGACAGCCGCCCTTTGCAACACTTGTTGGCCAACAGTGACGTGCTGCTGGGCCTGGACGATGCCGACCTGTACAACTCCAAGACTGCGAAAAACCTGCTGTTGAGCAGCTATGGCCGGCAGATGGCGCTGATCGGCCCGAACGCCGGGTTCGTCCGCGCCGGCGCCCTGGCCAGCACCTTCAGCGACCAGGACGATTGGCTGGCTGTGCTCGACCAGTTGCTCGACCAGCCACCGGCGCGCTGGCCACGCAGCCTGTACCCGGTACGCTTCGGCGTCAGCGGCAACCAGCAGGTGGCGCGCGCCCTGGGCCTTGAACCGATCGATCCGAACGCCGCCGCCAAGGCCCTGGCCGAAGGAGAACCCACCCCATGAGCAAGCGCCTGAGCTGGGACATTCACACCCGCACCCAGATCATCAGCCTCGGCCCTGCCCTGCTGCTGACCTTGCTGCTGATCAGCTTCTTCACCTTCGTGCGTATCCAGGACCTGCGCCAGGAACTGAACCACACCGGGCAACTGATCGCCAACCAGTTGGCGCCAGCCTCGGAATACGGGGTGATCTCGGGCAACAACGAAGTGCTCGAGGGCCTGATGCGCGCCACGCTCAGCATCCCCCACGTGCGCTTCCTCGAGGTGCAGGACAGCCGCAACCACATACTGGTTTATGTGGAGCAGTCCGACGAAAGCGCCAACCGCGCGCAGCGCGTCGAAGTGTTCCAGGCGCCCATCCGCCTGCAGCAGATCCGCCTGGACAGCGACTTCCTGCAACAGGGCAAGGCCACCAGCCCGGCCATTGGCGACGATTACCTGGGCAGGGTCATCGTCGGCATGTCCGATGACGCCTTCAGCCAGCGCCAGCAGGAAATCGTGATCAAGGCCGGTATCCTCGCGCTGTTCGCCCTGCTGTTCACTTTCCTGCTGGCGCGCCGCCTGGCCCTTAGCCTCGCCAAGCCGATCAGCGACATGGGGCACGCGGTCAAGGCCATCCAGCAGGGCGAGTACCACACCCTGTTGCCGGTGGTCGATGACAGCGAACTGGGCCATCTGGCACGCCACATCAATAACCTGGCCCATGGCCTGGCGCAGGCCAGCAATGAACAGAAGCAGGCGATTGCCGAGCTTATCCAGGCCCGCGAGGAGGCCGAACAGGCCAACCGCACCAAATCGGATTTCCTGGCGATGATGAGCCACGAACTGCGCACGCCGATGAATGGCGTACTGGGCATGCTGCAGTTGCTGGAAACCACGCAGCTGAACAGCGAGCAGGCCGAGTACACCGCGGTGGCCAGCGAATCCACCGGGCACCTGCTCAAGGTCATCAATGACATCCTCGACTTCTCGCGCATCGAACGCGCCGCGCTGCAACTGGAACACATCGACTTCAACCTGGGCGAACTGATCACCAGCAGCGTCCAGTCGTTCCAGCACAGCGCCCAACAGCGCGGCCTTGCCCTGCACCTGCAAATGCCGGCGGGTATCGAGCAGCTGCAGGTGAACGGCGACCCCACGCGCATCCGCCAGATCCTGCTGAACCTGGTCGGCAACGCGCTGAAATTCACCGAACGCGGCCAGGTTCAGGTCGAGGCGCGCTGGCAGGTGCTGGACCGCCAACTGATCTGGCTGACCTGCAGTGTGCGCGACACCGGTATCGGCATCGACAACGAACGCCTGGAAATGATGTTCGTCGCCTTCCAGCAGGCCGACAGCTCGATTTCCCGCCGCTATGGCGGCACCGGGCTGGGACTGTCGATCGCCCGCACCCTGGCCGAACGCATGGGCGGCAAGCTGCGTGGCGAAAGCCGTGAGGGCCTGGGCTCGACCTTTACCCTGGAGATGCCTCTGGCCCTGGCCAGCCCTGCCCCGCTCTCGCTGACGCAACCAAGCGCTGCGCCACCGGCGGTGGCCGACAATGATCAGGTGCTGCTGGTAGAGGACAATCCGGTCAACCAAAGTGTCATCGAGGCCATGCTGCGTAGCCTGGGGCTGGCGGTATGCACGGCCGAGGACGGCCTGGAGGCGGTCGAACGGGTCAGCCAGCAGCGTTTTGCCGCCGTGCTGATGGACTGCCGCCTGCCGCACCTGGACGGCTATGAAGCCACCCGGCGTATCCGCCAGCTGCCCAACGGCGCCAGGCTACCGATCATCGCCCTGACCGCCAACGCCTTGCAGGGCGACCGCGAGCGTTGCATGGCGGCCGGCATGGACGACTACCTGAGCAAACCCTTGCGCCGCACTGAACTGCAGCGCGTGCTGCAGCGCTGGCTACCCGGTCAGACAACCGCGACTGGCGATAAATGCTAAAGTGCGGCAGTCTTAAACACTGGACAGGACCTTCATCGGACCTGAAAATAGACGTTTCAGTGCACACCTGTACTTCTTTCACCGGGTGCACTGTGACTTTCACCACAACGCAATAGTCTACCTGTAGGCTGCCGCCCCGAACGCGATGCGTATCGGGCCGGCCGGGAAGATTCATCCCCTGCCGCAGGGGGTTATTGAGGAGCTCGCATGACCAAACAACACGCCTTTACTCGGGAAGACCTGCTGCGCTGCAGTCGCGGTGAGCTGTTCGGCCCAGGTAATGCGCAACTGCCCGCGCCGAACATGCTGATGGTCGATCGCATCACCCATATCAGCGAAGAAGGCGGCAAGTACGGCAAAGGTGAATTGGTCGCCGAGCTGGATATCAATCCGGACCTGTGGTTCTTCGCCTGCCACTTCGAAGGCGACCCGGTAATGCCGGGCTGCCTGGGGCTTGATGCCATGTGGCAGCTGGTAGGTTTCTTCCTCGGCTGGCAGGGCCTGCCAGGCCGCGGGCGCGCCCTGGGTTCGGGCGAGGTGAAGTTCTTCGGCCAGGTACTGCCGGAAGCCAAGAAAGTCACTTACAACATTCACATCAAGCGCGTCCTGAAGGGCAAGCTGAACATGGCCATCGCCGATGGCTCGGTCAGCGTCGACGGCCGCGAGATCTACACTGCCGAAGGCCTGCGGGTCGGCGTGTTCACCTCCACTGACAATTTCTAAGGGTTATTCGCATGCGCCGCGTCGTTATCACTGGTCTGGGCATCGTATCGTGCCTGGGCAATGACAAAGCTACCGTCACCGAAAACCTGCGCAACAGCCGTCCGGGTATCCGTTACAACCCGGAATACAAGGAAATGGGGCTGCGTAGCCAGGTTTCCGGGTCCATCGACCTCAACCTCGAAGAACTGATCGACCGCAAGGTCTACCGCTTCGTCGGCCACGCTGCTGCCTACGCCTACCTGGCGATGCAGGATGCGATCAAGGACGCCGGCCTGACCGAAGAGCAGGTTTCCAACCCGCGTACCGGCCTGGTGGCGGGCTCCGGCGGCGCCTCGACCCTGAACCAGATGGAAGCGCTGGACACCCTGCGTGAGAAAGGCGTCAAGCGCGTCGGCCCGTACCGCGTTACCCGCACCATGGGCAGCACCGTTTCGGCGTGCCTGGCCACCCCGTTCAAGATCAAGGGCATCAACTACTCGATCTCCTCGGCCTGCGCCACTTCGGCACACTGCATCGGCACCGCCCTGGAGCAGATCCAGTGGGGCAAGCAGGACATCGTCTTCGCCGGTGGCGGTGAAGAAGAGCACTGGAGCCAGTCGTTCCTGTTCGATGCCATGGGCGCCCTGTCGACCAAGCGCAACGAAACCCCGGAACAGGCCTCGCGCGCCTACGACGCCGACCGTGATGGCTTCGTCATCGCTGGCGGTGGCGGCATGGTGGTGGTCGAGGAGCTGGAACACGCCCTGGCCCGTGGCGCCAAGATCTACGCGGAAATCGTCGGCTACGGCGCCACTTCCGACGGCTACGACATGGTTGCCCCGAGCGGCGAAGGTGCTATCCGCTGCATGCAGCAGGCGCTGTCGACCGTCGACACTCCGATCGATTACCTGAACACCCACGGCACCTCGACCCCGGTCGGTGACGTTGCCGAGATCAAGGGCGTTCGCGCCGTGTTCGGCGACAAGGCGCCGAAGATCAGCTCGACCAAGAGCCTGTCGGGCCACTCGCTGGGCGCTGCCGGCGTACACGAGGCGATCTACTGCCTGCTGATGATGGAAAACAACTTCATCGCCGGCTCCGCCAACATCGACGAGCTGGACCCGGAAGTCGCCGACCTGCCGATCCTGCGCAAGACCGAAGAAAACGCCAAGATCGACACGGTCATGAGCAACAGCTTCGGCTTCGGCGGCACCAACGCCACCCTGGTGCTCAAGCGCTGGGAAGGCAAGTAAGACGCTGCTGCGGTAAACGAAAACGCCCCGACTGATTCGGGGCGTTTTCATTTGTATTGCCTGTACCGGCCCTATCGCCGGCACAGGAAAACCCTTATTTCCGCCTGGGCAGTACAGCCAGAAAATTCTCCCTGGCCACCTTGTTGGCAACTTGTTCCGGCAATGCGTCCAGAAACGGCCTGAACCCATGCATCTGCTCCCCAAGGCTGCCAAACCGCCCCACCACATCCGAACCCAGCATGAACCGTTCCGGGAACCTCTCGACCAGTGCCAGCCACGCCTTGCGCGGCACACCCCGGTCATCCAGCAGATAGGGTTTCAGCACGCTCCACGACAAATCGACATACAGGTTCGGGTAATCCTCCAGCAACCGCGTCAGCACCGGCAGCAGAAAGTCCATCTGCGTCTGGTGCCGGTGAATCTCCATGCTGCTGCCTGCATGCGCCCAGATGAACCGCGTGTGCGGGTGATTGCGCAGCGGCTGTTCGATCTCCGCCAGGTACAGCGGGTTGCGCTCGCGCTTGGAGGTGATGTTGGAATGCAGCAGCACCGGCAGGTCGCGCTCGGCCGCCAGGTGGTAGATACGCGCCATGGCTTCGTTGTTGGCGCGCGGCGTGTCACCGCTGGTCAGAGCAGTCAGGTCATCGTGGCGGGTGAACACCTCGCCAATGCCCTGCCACAGCCCCGGATGCAGATCGAGCATGCGCTCGATATGGCTGGCGGCGTTCTTGTCCACCGGATTGAAGCCGGCCAGGAACGGATGAAAGCGCTTGCGCTGCTCGTCGGGCAGTTGCTGTAGCGCCGCCGCCACGTAGGTATCGGTGGCGCTGTACCAGTAGGCTTCGGCGTCATCCCCAGCGTAATAGCGTGGGCGCTTGGGCTCGTCTTCATGCCACTTCTTGGCCACCGGGACGCCGGAAATCATCGACTGCTCGATACCGGCGGCATCCATGGCCTTGATCAGCGCAGGCATGCCTTCGCTTTCCTGGAAGAAGTCGACGTAGTGCAGGTGGGCATCACTGTAGCGGTAGTCGCGTGCCTGCGCCGCTTGGCACAGCCAGGTGGATAACAGCACGCAGGCCAACGCTCTCACGATCATGATGAAGCTTCCTTTTCCGGGTATCAGATCTCTAGACCGGCCGGCCTACGAGACGGTTCAGCCGGGGCGGGCAAACCGCTATGCTTGGGGCATTTCCACCTTGCCTGGAGCCTTCCCATGAGCAGCCCCCTGGTCATCCGCCCACGTGCCGAATCGGTCGAGGGCCAGCCGATCCTGCGCCCGCTGCCATCGGCCCAGTGTCGCAGCGTCGGCCCGTTCGTGTTTTTCGACCACATGCTCGAAACCGACTATGCCCCGGGGCATGGTATGGACATCCGCCAGCACCCGCATATCGGCCTGTCGACCCTTACCTACCTGTTCGAAGGGGCAATCCTGCACAAGGACAGCCTCGGCTCGGTGCAGCGGGTGCTGCCGGGCGACGTCAGCTGGATGACCGCAGGCAGCGGTGTGGCCCATGTCGAGCGTACTCCTGAAGATGCCCTGGCCCATGGCTCACGCCTGCACGGGCTGCAGGTATGGCTGGCATCGCCACGCGAGCAGGAACAAGGCCCGGCAAGCTACAGCCATCACCCGGCGGCGAGCCTGCCGGTCAGCGACAGCCTGGGAGTACGCATCTGCATGATCGCCGGCAGCGGGTTCTGCCTGGAATCGCCGGTGCCGGTGCTCTCCCCTACCCTGTACGCGCATGTACAGATGCAACCGGCAACCACGCTATTGGTGCCGAACGAGCATGCGCAGCGGGCGCTGTACCTGCTCGATGGTGAGCTGGTGATGAACGATGAGGATGTGGAACCCTGCAGCCTGGTGGTCCTGCCCGAGGGTAAAGAGGTGACGCTGTATGCGGAGGGTGAGTGCCAGCTGGTGCTGATTGGTGGCGCACCACTGGATGGGCCGCGGCGGATGAACTGGAACTTTGTCGCCAGTGATGTGGAGCTGATCGAACAGGCCCGGGCCAAGTGGGCTGCTGGGGAATGGCCGGTGGTGCCGGGGGAAACCTCCAGAATCGAGTTGCCGCGGTAATTGGGGCCGCTTTGCGACCCTTCGCGGGCTTGCCCGCTCCCACTGGGACGGCGTTGCACTTACGGGCAGTTCCGTACCTGTGGGAGCGGGCAAGCCCGCGAAGGGCTGCGCAGCAGCCCCAATGCGCCATCAGCGCTGGAACACTTCGGTCAGCAGGTTATGCATCGAGCGGAACGCCCGCTCCGAGGTACGCCGATCATACTGCATCTTGCCCGGCACATTGGCACTCGGGTCGGTAAACGAGTGCACCGCGCCGCCATAGCTCAGCAATTGCCAGTCAACCTTGGCCGCGTTCATCTCCTCCTCGAACGCCGGCAACTGCTCCTTCGGCACCAGTGGATCGGAAGCGCCGTGCAGCACCAGCACCGAGCCCTTGATGCGCTTGGCATCTTCCGGGTTCGGGGTATCCAGGGTGCCATGGAACGACACCGCCGCACGCAAATCGGCGCCAGTACGGGCCAGCTCCAGTGCACAGCAGCCACCAAAGCAGAAACCAAACGTGCCGACCTTGCCCGGTTCCAGCAGCGCCTTCGACTGCCCCAACAGTTGCGCCAGGGCTTCCTGCATGCGCTTGCGCAGCTCGCCTCGGTCATTCTTCAACGGCATCATCGCCGCGCCGGCCTCGTCGGCATTGGACGGACGCACCGATTGCCCGTACAGGTCGGCAATCAGCACTACATAGCCCTTCTCGGCCACTTCCTTGGCGATGCGCTCGGCACCTTCGCCTATACCCATCCAGTTCGGCGCCATCACCAGACCTGGCCGCCCCAGCGCGCCCGGCTCGTATACCAGGCGGCTTTCATACGCCTTGCCGGACAGGTGATAGACCAGCGATTCGACGATTACTTTGCTCATCAAGCACTCCTTTGGCACTCGTCATCAATATGCTCGCCATGAAAAAAGCCCGCCGAAGCGGGCTTTCCTATGCATCAACTCAAGCAGACAGTTCGACCAGCAGCTTGTTCAGGCGACGAACGTAAGCCGCCGGGTCCTTCAAGCTGTCACCGGCCGCGAGGGCTGCCTGATCGAACAGGATGTGCG
Organism: Pseudomonas sp. s4; assembly: GCF_046764235.1. Lineage (NCBI taxonomy): Bacteria > Pseudomonadati > Pseudomonadota > Gammaproteobacteria > Pseudomonadales > Pseudomonadaceae > Pseudomonas > Pseudomonas sp. s4. The sequence goes on from NZ_CP177209.1 coordinate 4,250,343, forward strand.
ACAGCTCGGCGAAGCGGTCTTCGCTCTGCTCGTTGTCCAGCTTCTCGATCAGCGGGTGGGTCGGGTTGAACTCGAAGATCGGCTTGGACTCCGGCACCTTCTGCCCGCTGGCTTCGAGGATCTGGCGCATCTGCAGGCCCAGGTCCTGCTCACCGATGGCCAGGATCGCCGGCGAGTCGGTCAGGCGGTGCGATACGCGCACTTCGGCCACGCTGTCACCCAGCGCGCCCTTCAGGCGCTCGACCAGGCCTTCCTTGTCCTTGGCGACTTCTTCCTGGGCCTTCTTGTCTTCTTCCGAGTCCAGCTTGCCCAGGTCCAGGTCGCCACGGGCGACGTCGACAAAGGCCTTGCCGTCGAACTCGTTCAGGTAGCTCATCAGCCACTCGTCGATACGGTCGGTCAGCAGCAGCACTTCGATGCCTTTCTTGCGGAAGACTTCCAGGTGCGGGCTGTTCTTGACCTGCGCGTACGACTCGCCGGTGAGGTAGTAGATCTTGTCCTGGCCTTCCTTGACGCGAGCCAGGTAGTCGGCCAGGGCGACGCTCTGCTCGCCGCTGTCGTCCTGGGTGGAAGCGAAGCGCAGCAGGCCGGCGATCTTTTCCTTGTTGGCGAAGTCTTCGGCCGGGCCTTCCTTCAGCACCTGACCGAAGTTCTTCCAGAAGCCCTTGTACTGCTCGGGCTCGTTCTTCGCCAGCTTCTCCAGCATGTCCAGCACGCGCTTGGTCAGCGCGGTCTTCATCGAGTCGATGATCGGGTCTTTCTGCAGGATTTCACGCGACACGTTCAGCGACAGGTCGTTGGAGTCGACCACACCCTTGATGAAGCGCAGGTACAGCGGCAGGAACGATTCGGCCTGGTCCATGATGAACACGCGCTGCACGTACAGCTTCAGGCCGCGTGGCGCTTCGCGCTGGTACAGGTCGAACGGCGCGCGGGCGGGCACGTACAGCAGCGAGTTGTATTCGAGCTTGCCTTCTACCTTGTTGTGGCTCCAGGCCAGCGGGTTTTCGAAGTCATGGCCGATGTGCTTGTAGAACTCCTGATATTCCTCGTCCTTGATTTCGGTACGCGGACGGGTCCACAGGGCGCTGGCACGGTTGACGGTTTCCCACTCTTCGGCCGGCTGCTCTTCGCCTTCGGCGGTAGCTTGCTCTTTCAGCAGCTGGATCGGCATGGCGATGTGGTCGGAGTACTTCTTGACCACATTGCGCAGGCGCCAGCCATCGGCGAACTCCTGCTCGCCCTTCTTCAGGTGCAGGACGATGCGGGTGCCGCGCTGTGGCTTGTCGATGGTGGCGACTTCAAACTCACCTTCGCCCTTCGACGACCAGTGCACGCCTTCAGCGGCCGGCTGGCCGGCACGGCGGCTGTACACGTCGACCTTGTCGGCAACGATGAACGCGGAGTAGAAGCCCACACCGAACTGACCGATCAGGTGCGAGTCCTTCTTCTGGTCACCGGTGAGGTTCTTCATGAAGTCGGCAGTGCCGGACTTGGCGATGGTACCCAGGTGGGCGATGACGTCTTCGCGGCTCATGCCGATGCCGTTGTCCTCGAGGGTCACGGTACCGGCGTCCTTGTCGAAGCTCAGGCGAATCTTCAGGTCGGCGTCGCCTTCGAACAGCTCTGGCTTGGCCAGGGCCTCGAAACGCAGCTTGTCGGCGGCGTCGGAGGCGTTGGAGATCAATTCACGCAGGAAGATCTCCTTGTTCGAATACAGGGAATGGATCATGAGGTGCAGCAGCTGCTTTACCTCGGTCTGGAAGCCCAGCGTTTCTTTTTGAGTCTCCACACTCATGGTCTTCAAAACTCCGATCTGATGGCAGTTGACGCCTGGCGGCCAGGTTGGCCAGCGTTTAGCGGCGGATGTCATGCAGATGGGGGCTGCCCGGATGATTTCAAGGGCTTTTCCGGTTCGATCTTGAAATGGGCCCGAGCCGTGGCGATCGGCGACTGCCTGTCCCCCTGCCAGGCGGTGATGGCCACATTGGTCACCCGCCGGCCCTGGCGCCAAAGCTGGCATTGGGCGTAGGTATCGCGAAAGTGCCCGGCGCGCAGGTAATCGATGGAAAAGTCGATGATCTTCGGAATGCTTGCGCTCTCGCTGAAGATCAGCAGGTACAGCGCTGCCGACAGTTCCATGAAGCCCGCGATCACCCCGCCGTGGATGGCCGGCAGCAGCGGGTTGCCGATGTTGTCCTGGCTGGCCGGCAGGCGGAACAGCAGGTCATCGCCCTGACGCTCGCATTCAATGCCGATCAGGCCGCCATAGGGGATCAGCGCCAGCAAGGGCCGATAGTCTCCCACCGCATGAGCAGCGTTGAGCTGTTGGCGAACATTGTGCGGAATCATGCTCCGCCCTCCTTCAGGCTGTTGCCGAAGCGGATGCCACCCTTGATCTCCTGGCCCAGGCGCATGAACGTGCCCACCACCTGGCAGATAGGCTGAGCGGGGTCATCCTGGTAGGCCGTGCCACGGGTGAAGATCACATCGCGGGTGACCCGGTAGCATTGGGCATGGCCGTAGATGTCTTTGCCGGCCTTGGCCGGATGCATATAGTCGATGCGCAGGTCCAGTGTCGGGCACACTTCGAAGCGCGGCAGCACGCACAGCGTGGCCATGCCGCAGGTGGTGTCCATCAGCGTGGTCAGCGCGCCGCCATGCACGGCGCCGGTCTGCGGGTTGCCGACAATGGCCGCAGACCAGGGCAGCACCAGGGTCATGCCATCGGCATTGGTTTGCACCACACGCATTTGCAACAACTGACAATGTTTCAGGGCCGAGAGAAAACGCTCGGCCATGGCCATCAAGGTTGAATCACTCATTGGCTGTTTCCCTGCGCATTGCCGCAGCGGCATAAAATCGTTAAAAAGTCTATATAGAACGGGACGTTATATATGTGTAATCTTCGCGGAACTTATTCCGCGTAGTTGCACTCGAAGGAACAAGTCACTTATTCCACCAAGGAGAAACACCCCCATGCGTAAACCTTTTGCTTTTGCTCTGATGCTGGCCGCTGCCATGGGCCTGGCCGCTTGCGATAAAGCGAGCGAAGACAAAGCCCAGGACGCACAGCAACACGCCGAGCAAGCCCAGGAAAAAGCGGGCGAAGCTCAGGATAAAATGAACGAGGCTGCCAAGGAAAACGCCGAAGCCGCCAAAGATCAGGCCGAAGCCGAGCAGAAGGCCGCCGAAGAAGCCGCTCCGGCTACTCCGGCTCCGGAAGCCGCTCCAGCTACCCCAGCTGCTCCAGCCGAACCTGCCAAGCAGTAATCGGCTAAAACAAAAAAACCCGACATTGTCGGGTTTTTTTGTGCCTGAAACTTATGGATTAAACGTTTCAGGTACCAGGAGCGGTGTTTTCCTTGGCGGGTTCGATCGAAACACTTTCGGTAGGTGTGAACACCATCACATCCAATACATCCGAATGGAACTCGCGGCGGTACAGAATCAGCACCACCCCGACACTCATGACCATGAATAACCATGGGCTGATGAACCAGCTCAACATGGCCATGCCGAAGTAATAGGAACGCAGGCCCAGGTTGAACTGGTTGGCGGCAAGCGACAGCACCCGCGCCGCCCGCGAGGCGAATGCCTTGCGTTCAAGCTCATTGACCAGCCGTTCACCGATCATCGGCGCCGACCCCACCAGTACTGCCGCGAAGTTGTATTGGCGCATGCACCAGCTGAAGGTGAAAAAGGCATAGACGAAGACCATGGCCAGGCACAGCAGCTTGATCTCCGACATGCCCTGGGAGGTCTGCTGCACCAGCGGCAGATCGGCCAGCAGCGACAGCGCCCGGTCGGAAGCCCCGAGCACGGTGAGGATACCGGCGAGGATGATCAGGGTGCTGGAGGCGAAGAACGAGGCGTTGCGCTCGAGGTTGCCGATCACGCTCGCATCGGCAATGCGGTTGTCGCGCAGCAGCATGCGGCGCATCCAGTCTTCGCGGTACAGGTGCAGCACGCTGGCCAGGCACGCGGTGTCGCGGCCCTTCCAGATGGCATAACGGGTGTAACCGCCCCAGCACAGGGCGAACCAGATGATGGCCAAAAGATTGTTGAAGTTGCTTTGGATGAAGTTCATGCACGGTTCCCGGGAGGGCCAGATACCTGAAGGATAGGGACCGGATTTCGACGCTGGCAAGCGGTAAAAGGCACACATCCACCCAGAAATCCGCACTGCCTGTTCTGGCCTCTTCGCAGCACAAGGCTGCTCCTACAGGTACGGCACTGCACTTGTAGGAGCAGCCTTGTGCTGCGAAGAGGCCAGTGCAGGCAAAGAAAAAGCCCCGCATCCTTTCGGATACGGGGCTCTTGAGTTTCCACCCTTGGCGAGCACCCTTCGGCTTGTGGCCGGTGCCGCCCTCAGGCTTCGACTATCAGGCCAGCGCTTCGCGCGGCTTGCCGAGCATGCGGTCGCAGGCCACGGCGCCAACCAGGGTCACCACCGAAGGCACCAGCCAGGCCAGGCCCTGGTCGCTCAGCGGCAGGTGAGCCATGAAGTCCGGCAGCACGTGGGCAATGCTGCTGCCCTTGATCGCATCGACCATGCCGAACAGCAGCGATACCAGCATCACTGGTGCCAGGATGCGGGTCGGCGAGTTCCACAGGTCCTTCACGAAGCTCAGCCCGACCACCACGATGCACGGCGGGTAGATCGCCGTAAGCACCGGGATCGAGAACATGATCAGCTTGGTCAGGCCGAGATTGGAGATCAACAGCGAGAAGCCCGCCAGAATCACCACCAGAGCGCGGTACGACAGCGGAAGGATCTGGCTGAAGTACTCGGCGCAAGCACAGGTCAGGCCAACGGCGGTCACCAGGCAGGCCAGCGCGATCAGCACGGCGAGGAAACCGCTGCCCAGCGAACCGAAGGTATGCTGCACGTAGGCATGCAGTACCGCCGCACCGTTGGTAGCGTCAGCCGCGATCTCGTGGCTGGTTGCACCCAGTCGGAACAGGCTGATATACACCAGGGCCAGACCGACGCCTGCGATCAGGCCGGCAATGATGGCATAGCGGGTGATCAGTTTCGGCGACTCGACACCGCGCGAGCGGATGGCGTTGACGATGACGATACCGAACACCAGGGCACCCAGGGTGTCCATGGTCAGGTAACCATCGGAGAAGCCCTTGGAGAACGCTGCGGCGGCATAGGCCGGCTGCGCTTCACCAATGGTGCCGGCAGGCAGCGCGAAGGCGGCGATGCCCAGCACCGCCAGGGCGATGATCTTCAGCGGCGCCAGGAAGCGGCCCACGGTGTCGAGCAGCTTGCCCGGGTACATCGACACGGCCAGTACCACGAGGAAGTACACCAGGCTGTAGATGAACAGCGCCAGCGGGCTTTCGCCGGTCAGCGGCGCAACGCCCACTTCGAACGATACGGTCGCGGTGCGCGGGGTGGCGAACAGCGGGCCGACCGACAGGTAGCACACGGCCGCCAGCAGGCCACCGAAGAACTTGCCGATCGGGCTGCTCAGGGCATCCATGCCGCCGCCGACCTTGGCCAGGGCGACCACGGTGATGACCGGCAGGCCCACGGCGGTAACCAGGAAGCCAAGGGCCGCCATCCATACGTGCGGGCCAGACTGCAGACCGACGATAGGCGGGAAGATGATGTTGCCAGCGCCCACGAAAAGCGCAAACGTCATAAAGCCAAGCGCCAGGATATCCTGGCCTTTGAGAACTTTCATTTAAGGTAGTACCACACTGCTGAAATCGGGATTCGAGAGGGGATTTCCCTTTGGATGAGGGGAAATGCTGCCCGGCTTGATAGGCCAGACCCGTTTAGCGTGTCGTTCCCTTTTGGGGTACGGGCACAGAGTGAGCGCGTAATGTAACTGTTTTGTCAGTCAAACGCACTGGCACAGTGCTGCTTGTCCGATGTGCGTACATGTTTGTCGTCTGTGCAACCGAGGACAGCGAGAATTATCCTCGAATTGAAACATTCGTCTGCGTGAAAATTCCTATCAAACCCATCGAAAAATCCATGTTGCCTGTACCGGCCTCTTCGCGGGCTTGCCCGCTCCCACAGGGGATCACCACAGCCCCGGAAAGTGGAGATCTCATGTGGGAGCGGGCAAGCCCGCGAAGAGGCCGGCACAGGAATTCCCCCCAGAAACGACAAAGGCCACCCGAAGGTGGCCTCTGTGCGCGTGGGGGGTGTAGCAGTATTACTTCTTGACTTCCCAGCCAGTCAGCTCGACCAGGGCCTTGCCGATGTCAGCCAGGGAACGCACGGTCTTCACACCAGCGTCCTGCAGGGCCGCGAACTTCTCGTCCGCAGTACCCTTGCCGCCGGAGATGATGGCGCCAGCGTGGCCCATGCGCTTGCCCGCAGGTGCGGTAACACCAGCGATGTAGGAAACGACAGGCTTGGTGACGTTGGCCTTGATGTAGGCCGCAGCTTCTTCTTCAGCCGAACCGCCGATCTCACCGATCATGACGATCGCTTCGGTCTTCGGGTCTTCCTGGAACAGCTTCAGGATGTCGATGAAGTTGGAGCCCGGGATCGGGTCACCGCCGATGCCGACGCAGGTCGACTGGCCGAAGCCGGCGTCGGTGGTCTGCTTCACAGCTTCGTAGGTCAGGGTGCCGGAACGCGAAACGATACCGACCTTGCCTGGCAGGTGGATGTGGCCAGGCATGATGCCGATCTTGCACTCGCCCGGGGTGATGACACCTGGGCAGTTAGGGCCGATCAGGGTCACGCCCAGCTCGTCGCACTTGACCTTGGCATCCAGCATGTCCAGGGTAGGAATGCCTTCGGTGATGCACACGATCAGCTTGATGCCGCCGAAGGCAGCTTCCAGGATCGAGTCCTTGCAGAAAGGAGCCGGAACGTAGATCACCGAAGCGTCGGCGCCGGTAGCTTCCACAGCTTCTTTCACAGTGTTGAACACTGGCAGGCCCAGGTGGGTGGTGCCACCCTTGCCTGGGGTTACGCCGCCGACCATCTTGGTGCCGTAGGCGATGGCCTGTTCGGAGTGGAAAGTACCCTGCGAGCCAGTGAAGCCCTGGCAGATGACTTTGGTGTCTTTATTGATCAGGACGCTCATTACTTGCCCTCCGCAGCTTTGACAACTTGTTGAGCAGCGTCGGTCAGGCTGGTTGCCGCAATGATGTTCAAACCGCTTTCTGCCAGTACTTTAGCGCCCAGTTCGGCGTTGTTGCCTTCAAGGCGAACGACAACCGGAACTTTCACGCCGACTTCTTTCACTGCACCGATGATGCCTTCGGCAATCATGTCGCAGCGAACGATGCCGCCGAAGATGTTGACCAGAACGGCCGCGACATTGCTGTCGGACAGAATGATCTTGAACGCTTCGGTAACGCGCTCTTTGGTAGCACCACCGCCAACGTCGAGGAAGTTGGCCGGCTTGCCGCCGTGCAGGTTGACGATGTCCATGGTACCCATGGCCAGGCCGGCACCGTTGACCATGCAGCCGATGTTGCCTTCGAGGGCAACGTAGTTCAGTTCGAACTTGGCAGCGTGGGCTTCACGGGCGTCGTCCTGCGACGGGTCGTGGAAGGTTTTCAGCTTCGGCTGACGGTACATGGCGTTGGCGTCGATGTTGATCTTGGCATCGAGGCAGTGCAGGTCGCCGTCGGCCTTGATCACCAGCGGGTTCACTTCCAGCAGGGCCAGGTCGTGATCCTTGAACAGCTTGGCCAGACCAACGAAGATCTTGGCGAACTGTTGAACTTGCTTGCCTTCCAGGCCCAGCTGGAATGCCAGCTCGCGACCCTGGAACGGCTGAGCGCCGACCAGCGGGTCGATGGTGGCCTTGAGGATCTTCTCAGGCGTTTCGTGAGCGACTTTCTCGATGTCCACGCCACCTTCGGTGGAAGCCATGAACACGATACGGCGGCTCGAACGATCGACTACAGCGCCCAGGTACAGCTCTTTGGCGATGTCAGTGCAGGATTCGACCAGAATCTTGGAGACGGGTTGACCGTTGGCATCGGTCTGGTAGGTAACCAGATTCTTGCCCAACCACTGTGCAGCGAACGCCTTGGCGTCTTCTTTGCTGCGAACCAGCTTGACGCCGCCCGCCTTACCGCGACCACCCGCGTGAACCTGGGCTTTTACCACCCACTCGTTCCCGCCGATCTTGTCGCAGGCTTCTGCAGCTTGCTCAGGGGTATCGACAGCGAAACCCTTGGAAACTGGCAGGCCGTACTCAGCGAACAGCTGCTTACCCTGATACTCGTGAAGATTCATGCTTTTTACCGTCTTCGTTAGGTACTGCGCTTCGGCGCTGCGCCATCACTGGCGCCGCACCACCTGTGACCGTTGACCCCGGGTTTTCCCGTGTGATCCGGTCCGGCGGACTTTCCGCGGTGAGTCATGCACGCAAGACTCACGACGGGCAGCCCGCCGTGGTTTCTTATAATTAACGCTTCTTACGGTTGGCCACGTGAATGGCGCCGCCATTCACTGCCAGCGCTGCTTCATGCAACGCTTCGGACAGGGTCGGATGGCTGAAGACCATCATGCCCAGATCCTCGGCACTGGTGCCGAATTCCATTGCGATTGCGCCCTGCTGCACCAGTTCGGCAGCCGATGGGCCAATCACGTGCACACCCAGGACGCGGTCGGTCTTGGCATCGGCGATGACCTTGACGAAACCACCGGTGTCGTTGGCAGCCATCGCACGGCCGCTGGCCGCGAACGGGAAGGTGCCCACGTTAACCTCAACGCCCTCGGCCTTCAAGGCCTGTTCGGTCTTGCCGACCCACGCGATTTCCGGGTGGGTGTAGATGACCGACGGAATCAGGTCGTAGTTCATCTGGGCCTTGTGGCCCTTGATGCGCTCGACCACCATGATGCCCTCTTCCGAGGCCTTGTGGGCCAGCATCATGCCGCGCACCACGTCACCGATGGCGTACACGCCAGGCACGCTGGTAGCGCAGTAGTCGTCGACGAAGATGTAGCCACGCTCATCGATGGTCACACCGCTGTCGGCAGCCAGCAGGTCGGTGGTCACCGGGCGACGGCCAACCGCGACGATCAGCTTGTCGAAGGTGATCTTCTGCTCGCCGTTGGCGTCGGTGTAGGTCACTTCGACTTCGTTGCCGTTGACTTTCGAGCCGGTGACGCGCGCACCCAGCTTGATGTCCAGGCCTTGCTTGGTCAGGGTCTTCTGGGCTTCTTTCGACACGGCGGTGTCGGCAGCCATCAGGAAGGTGTCCAAGGCTTCCAGAACGGTGACTTCAGCACCCAGGCGAGCCCATACCGAGCCCAGTTCCAGGCCGATCACGCCAGCTCCGATAACGCCCAGGCGCTTCGGCACGGCCTGGAATTCCAGGGCGCCGGTGGAGTCGACGATGACGTTCTGGTCGACCGGAGCCGGTGGAATGTCGATCGGGCGCGAGCCGGAAGCCAGGATCACGTTCTCGGCTTCGATGACTTCGGTGGTGCCGTCAGCCTTGGTGACTTCGACTTTCTTGCCGGCCAGCAGCTTGCCGTGGCCCTGGATGGAAGTAACGCCATTGGCCTTGAACAGGGTGGCAACGCCACCGGTCAGGTTCTTGACGATGCCAGCCTTGCGGCCAACCATCGCGGCGACGTCCATCTTCACTTCGCCAGTGGAGATACCGTGGACGTTGAAGCTCTCTTTGGCTTCCTTGTACTTCCAGGAGCTGTCCAGCAGCGCCTTGGAAGGAATGCAACCTACGTTCAGGCAGGTGCCGCCCAGGGCCAGCTTGCCCTCGGCGTCGGTGTACTTCTCGATACAGGCAGTCTTCAGACCAAGTTGTGCGGCCTTGATGGCAGCAACATAGCCGCCAGGACCTGCACCAATCACCACTACGTCGAATTTCTGGGTCATAAAAGATTCCTTATCAGCTACAAGCTACAAGCCGCGGACCGCGCGGCATGGCTTCCTGCGAAGCCAGGGCCGGCACGGTACGCAGCCAGAGGGTTAGATGTCCAGCAGCAGGCGAGACGGATCTTCCAGCAGGTTCTTGATGGTGACCAGGAAGGTTACCGCTTCCTTGCCGTCGATCAGGCGGTGATCGTACGACAGCGCCAGGTACATCATCGGGCGAATCACAACCTGACCATTGATGGCCATCGGGCGCTGGATGATGTTGTGCATGCCGAGAATGGCGGCCTGCGGCGGGTTGACGATCGGGGTCGACATCATCGAACCGAAGGTACCACCGTTGGTGATGGTGAAGGTGCCGCCAGTCATCTCTTCGATGGCCAGCTTGCCATCACGAGCCTTCTTGCCGAAGGTGGCGATGCCGTTCTCGATTTCCGCCAGGCTCATCGACTCGGCGTTACGCAGTACCGGTACCACCAGGCCACGGTCGCTGGACACGGCAACGCCGACGTCGGCGTAGCCGTGGTAGACGATGTCGTTGCCATCGATCGAGGCGTTGACAGCCGGGAAGCGCTTCAGGGCTTCGGTGGCAGCCTTGACGAAGAACGACATGAAGCCCAGGCGCACGCCGTTGTGGGTCTTCTCGAACAGGTCCTTGTACTTCGAACGCAGGGCCATGACTTCGGTCATGTCGACTTCGTTGAAGGTGGTCAGCATGGCCATGCTCGACTGGGCTTCGACCAGACGCTCGGCGATCTTGGCGCGCAGGCGGGTCATTGGCACGCGCTTCTCGGTGCGGTCGCCAGCGGCAACGACAACCGGGGCAGCAGCGGCAGCGGCGGCAGGCTTGGCAGCTGCAGCAGGCGCCGACTTCTTGTTGGCGACGGCAGCGACGACGTCTTCCTTGGTGATGCGACCACCTTTGCCGGTGCCGGCAACGGCAGCCAGGTCGATGCCGTTCTCTTCAGCCAGCTTGCGCGCGGCCGGGGCGGCAACCGGGTCTTCTTCGCCAGCGTCGGCAGCAGCGGCAGCCGGGGCAGCAGCGGCCGGGGCGGCAGCTGGTGCAGCGGCGGCAGCACCGCCTTCAACGATCGAACCCAGTACTTCGTCGGACAGGACGGTGTCGCCCTCGCCCTTGACGATTGCGCCCAGCACGCCGTCGGCGGTGGCCAGTACTTCCAGGACGACCTTGTCGGTCTCGATGTCGACGATCAGCTCGTCACGCTTGACGGCATCGCCCGGCTGCTTGTGCCAGGTGGCAACGGTGCCATCGGCAACCGATTCCGGGAAGGTTGGGGCTTTGATCTCGATAGCCATTATCTGTGTTTCCTTAAATTCGGTTTCAGGTGCGCGAAGGCATTAAACAGTGAAGGCGTCTTGCAGCAGTTTTTCCTGCTGTTCGGCGTGCTTCGATGCGTAACCACAGGCTGGCGCGGCGGAAGCGTCGCGGCCGGCGTATTCCAGGACCAGTGCCTTGTTGTGGCGGCCCAGGATACGGCGCATGTGGTGCTGGCTGCTGTACCAGGCGCCCTGGTTCATCGGCTCTTCCTGACACCAGACCGCATGCTTGAGGTTGGTGTAAGGCGCCAGGATTTCGACCAGGTCGTCCTCAGGGAACGGATACAGCTGCTCGATACGCACGATGGCGATGTCTTCGCGGCCTTCGGCACGGCGTTTTTCCAGCAGGTCGTAGTAAACCTTGCCGCCGCACAGGACCAGGCGTTCGACCTTGGCCGGATCGAGGTTGTCGATTTCCGGGATAACGGTCTGGAACGAGCCTTCTGCCAGGTCTTCCAAGGTCGAGATGGCCAGCTTGTGGCGCAGCAGCGACTTCGGCGTCAGCACGATCAGCGGCTTGCGCAGCGGACGGATGACCTGGCGACGCAGCAGGTGGTAGATCTGGGCCGGGGTGGTCGGTACGCAGACCTGGATGTTGTGCTCGGCGCACAGCTGCAGGTAACGCTCCAGGCGCGCGGAGGAGTGCTCCGGGCCCTGCCCTTCATAACCGTGTGGCAGCAGCATGGTCAGGCCGCACAGACGGCCCCACTTGTGCTCGCCGCTGGTGATGAACTGGTCGATCACCACTTGCGCACCGTTGGCGAAGTCACCGAACTGGGCTTCCCAGATCACCAGCGCGTTCGGCGTGGTGGTCGAGTAGCCGTATTCGAAGGCCAGTACCGCTTCTTCCGACAGGAAGGAGTCGTACAGTTCGAACTGAGGCTGGCCCGGGAACAGGTTCTTCAGCGGTACGTAGGTGCTGGCGTCCTTCTGGTTGTGCAGCACCGCGTGACGGTGCGAGAAGGTGCCACGGCCGATGTCCTGGCCGGTCATGCGGATCGGGTGACCTTCGAACTGCAGGGTGGCGTAGGCCATGGTCTCTGCATAACCCCAGTTGATCGGCAAGCCACCGGCCTGCATCTTCTGGCGGTCTTCGTAGATCTTGGCGACCTGGCGCTGGACGACGAAACCTTCCGGGATCTCCAGCAGCTTGGCCGACAGTTCCTGCAGGGTCTTGAGGTCGAAGCGGGTGTCGTGACGCGCGGTCCAGGCATGGCCCAGGTACGGACGCCAGTCGACGAACAGCTCGCGGTTCGGCTCCTTGACCAGGCTCTTCACCACGTGCAGGCCGTTGTCCAGCGCGTTGCGGTACTCGTCGATCTTGGCCTGGGCGCGCTCGGCATCGATGCGGCCGGCCTGGATCAGTGCCTCAGCGTAAAGTTCACGCGTGGTGCGCTGCTTGCTGATCTGCTGGTACATCAAAGGCTGGGTGCCGTTCGGCTCGTCGGCCTCGTTGTGGCCGCGGCGGCGGTAGCAGACCAGGTCGATGACCACGTCACGCTTGAACTGCATGCGGTAGTCGATGGCCAGCTGGGTCACGAACAGCACGGCTTCCGGGTCGTCGCCGTTCACGTGCAGGATCGGTGCCTGGATCATCTTGGCAACGTCGGTGGCGTACTCGGTGGAGCGCGCGTCCAGCGGGTTGCTGATGGTGAAACCAACCTGGTTGTTGATCACGATGTGCACGGTGCCACCGGTCTTGAAACCGCGGGTCTGCGACATCTGGAAGGTTTCCATGACCACGCCCTGGCCGGCGAATGCTGCGTCGCCGTGGATCGAGATCGGCAGTACCTTGTCGCCAACGGTGTCGTTGCGGCGGTCCTGACGGGCGCGCACCGAACCCTCGACCACTGGCGAGACGATTTCCAGGTGGGACGGGTTGAACGCCATGGCCAGGTGCACTTCGCCACCCGGGGTCATCACGTTCGAGGAGAAGCCCTGGTGGTACTTGACGTCACCGGAGCCCAGCTCGTTCATCTTCTTGCCTTCGAACTCGTCGAACAGCTCGCGCGGGTTCTTGCCGAAGGTGTTGACCAGAACGTTCAGGCGGCCACGGTGGGCCATGCCGATCACGACTTCCTTGGTGCCGTAGGAACCGGAGCGCTGGATCATCTCGTCCAGCATCGGGATCAGGCTTTCGCCGCCCTCGAGGCCGAAACGCTTGGTGCCCGGGTACTTGGTGCCCAGATATTTCTCAAGGCCTTCACCGGCGGTCACGCGCTCGAGCAGGTGGGCCTGCACGTCAGCGGAAAACTCCGGACGGCCGCGCACGCTTTCCAGACGCTGCTGGAACCAGCTGCGCTGCTCGGAATCGACGATATGGGTGAACTCGGCGCCAATGGTGCGACAATATGTCTTCTGGAGCGCCTCGAAGATCTCGCGTAGGCTCGCCTCCTCTTTGCCGATGAACAGGTCGCCGGCACGGAAGGTCGTATCAAGATCGGCATTGGTCAAGCCGTAGTGATTGATCGACAGGTCTACGGGCGCAGGACGCTGCCACAACCCCAACGGGTCGAGCTTGGCAGCCTGATGGCCGCGCATACGATAGGCCTGGATCAGTCGCAGAACTTCAACCTGCTTCTTCTCGTGTTCACTGCTCACGCTCCCGGCGGATACCGGTTGGGCGCGGCGCTGGTTCTTTGCCAGCAGTACGAAATGGTCGCGGATTGTCGAGTGCGATACATCGGTAGCGGTGCTGCCGTCGGCGGGCAACTTCTGGAAGTAGGTGCGCCACTCTTCTGGCACAGCGTTAGGGTCGTGCAGGTAGAGCTCATAAAGCTCTTCCACATATGCAGCGTTACCACCTGAAAGGTGGGCGCTTTCCCACATGCGCTGCATCACGCTTTCTTGCATGCTTGGTCACCCTCGGTTAGGGGACTGATCGGCGAGAGCCACAGCAAACCTGGAAAAGTCCGAATACAGCGACTGAACCACGCCACTTGGATCCTGCTGATTTTCCGGGTACCAGCCCGGAAGCCCCTGCTGGTCTCATATCTTCATAGGTAATGAACGCAGGCTTTGTGGGCCCTTGTTCGGGTTTTACCTCAGTGCGGGCTCACCACCCGCACCTCGGCTTACTGCAGGTACAACTCTTTGTATCAGGTGCCGCTTTGCAGCAGCATGTTACGTACGTGGCCGATTGCCTTGGTCGGGTTCAGACCTTTCGGGCAAACGTTGACGCAGTTCATGATCCCGCGGCAGCGGAATACGCTGAACGGGTCATCCAGGGACGCCAGGCGCTCCTGGGTCTTGGTGTCACGGCTGTCGGCCAGGAAGCGATAGGCCTGCAGCAGTGCGGCGGGGCCCAGGAACTTGTCCGGGTTCCACCAGAACGACGGGCAGGAGGTCGAGCAGCAAGCGCACAGGATGCACTCGTACAGGCCGTCCAGCTTGTCGCGGTCTTCCGGCGACTGCAGGCGCTCGATGGCCGGTGCCGGGGTGTCGTTCTGCAGGAACGGCTTCACCTTCTCGTACTGCTTGTAGAAGATGCTCATGTCGACGACCAGGTCACGAATGACCGGCAGGCCCGGCAGCGGACGCAGAATCAGCTTGTTGCCCTTCACCACCGCCGACAACGGGGTGATGCAGGCCAGGCCGTTCTTGCCGTTGATGTTCATGCCATCGGAACCGCAAACGCCTTCACGGCACGAGCGACGATAGGAGAAACCTTCGTCCTGTTCCTTGATCAGTGCCAGCACGTCCAGAACCATCAGATCCTTGCCGCCGGTATCGACCTGGAAGGTCTGCATTTTCGGCGCCGAATCGGTGTCCGGGTTGTAACGATAAACTTCGACTTGCAACATAGCGGCTACCCTTAGTAAGTCCGGACTTTTGGTTCGAAGGCTGGAACAGTCTTCGGCGCAAAGTTGACGCCACGCTTGGCGACGCGCTTCTCACCCGGGTAGTACAGGGTGTGGCACAGCCAGTTTTCGTCGTCACGGTCTTCGTAATCTTCACGGGCGTGAGCGCCGCGGGACTCTTTACGGGCTTCTGCCGCGATGGCGGTAGCTTCGGCGACTTCCAGCAGGTTCTGCAGCTCCAGCGCTTCGATACGCGCGGTGTTGAAGGCCTGGGACTTGTCGTTGATCTTGACGTTGGCGATACGGTCACGCAGACCGGCCAGCTGCTCGATACCCTTCTGCATGTATTCGCCAGTACGGAATACACCGAAGTAGTTCTGCATGCAGCTCTGCAGCTCGCGCTTCAGGCTGGCAACGTCTTCACCGGTGGTGCGCTCGTTCAGCTTGTTCAGGCGGTTCAGGGCAACATCGACGTCGGTGTCGCTGGCGTCGCGGTATTCCACGCCTTCGGTCAGCGCCTTCTCCAGGTGCAGGCCGGCAGCACGGCCGAACACCACCAGGTCGAGCAGCGAGTTGCCGCCCAGGCGGTTGGCACCGTGAACAGATACGCACGCCACTTCACCTACGGCGAACAGGCCCGGGATGATGTGATCGTTGCCTTCGGCGTCCATGGTAATGGCCTGGCCATGAATGTTGGTGGCAACGCCGCCCATCATGTAGTGGCAGGTCGGGATGACCGGTACCGGCGCGACCACAGGGTCGACGTGGGCGAAGGTCTTGGACAGCTCGCAGATACCTGGCAGGCGGCTGTGCAGCACTTCCTCGCCCAGGTGGTCCAGCTTCAGCAGTACGTGGTCCTTGTTCGGGCCCACGCCGTTGCCGGCGATGATTTCCTTGACCATGGAACGGGCGACCACGTCGCGGCCGGCCAGGTCTTTCGCGTTCGGCGCGTAACGCTCCATGAAGCGCTCGCCGTGGGCGTTGATCAGGTAGCCACCCTCACCGCGGCAACCTTCGGTAACCAGTACACCGGCGCCGGCGATGCCGGTCGGGTGGAACTGCCACATTTCGATGTCCTGCACCGGCACGCCGGCACGCAGGGCCATGCCCACGCCGTCACCGGTGTTGATCAGTGCGTTGGTGGTGGAGGCGTAGATACGGCCGGCACCGCCAGTTGCCAGCACGGTGGCCTTGGACTTGATGTACAGGGTCTCGCCGGTTTCGATGCAGATCGCGATCACGCCAACGAATGCGCCGTCCTGGTTCTTCACCAGGTCAACTGCGTAGTACTCGTTGAGGAAGGTGGTGCCGGCTTTCAGGTTGCCCTGGTACAGGGTGTGCAGCAGCGCGTGACCGGTACGGTCGGAAGCGGCGCAGGTACGGGCAGCCTGGCCACCCTTGCCGAAGTCCTTGGACTGGCCACCGAACGGACGCTGGTAGATGCGACCGGTTTCGGTACGCGAGAACGGCAGGCCCATGTGGTCCAGCTCGAAGACCGCAGCCGGGCCTTCCTGACACATGTATTCGATAGCGTCCTGGTCACCGATGTAGTCGGAGCCCTTGACGGTATCGTACATGTGCCAGCGCCAGTCGTCGTTCGGGTCGGCCGAAGCGATGGCGCAGGTGATGCCGCCCTGGGCGGATACAGTGTGCGAACGGGTCGGGAAGACCTTGGTGACTACGGCAGTCTTGTGGCCGCCTTGAGCCAGCTGCAGCGCAGCGCGCATGCCGGCGCCGCCGCCACCGATGATGATGGCGTCGAAGGAAATGGTTGGAATGCTAGCCATGGATCAGATACCCCAGAGAATCTGCACACCCCAGACGAAGTAAGCGAACATCGCAACGCCGCATACCGCCTGGAACAGGAAACGAATCGCAGTAGCCGACTTGCCGAACGACATAGGCGTCAGGTAGTCGGTCGCAATGGTCCACATGCCGACCCAGGCGTGAGCGCCCAGGGCAACGAGGGCCAGCAGACTGAAGATCCGCATCGCGTTGTTGGAGAACAGACCATGCCACTGGGTGTAGTCGATGCCTGGGTGGGCGACCACGTAGCCGATCAGGAAGAGGAAGTAAGCCGCGAGAACGACCGCAGAAACGCGCTGCGCCATCCAGTCATAGAGGCCCGAACGCGACAGGTTCGTGACATTGGTTACCATACCCAAACTCCCACCAGAACGATCAGCACCACGGAGATGACGATCACGATTTTCGAGCCCAGCTTGCCGCCTTCCAGCGTCTCACCGATGCCCATGTCCATGATCAGGTGACGAACACCTGCCACGAGGTGATAAAGCAGGGCGGACAGCAGGCCCCAGGTCACGAATTTGGCCAGCGGGCTGGTCAGACACGCCTTCACCTCACCAAAGCCTTCCTCGGAACCCAGCGACTTGCCCAGTGCATAAAGCATGATGGCAAGGCCGAGGAACAGGATGACGCCGGAGATACGATGCAGGATGGACGTGTACGCAGTGACGGGGAGCTTGATGGTCCTTAGGTCTAGGTTTACAGGTCGTTGGCTTTTCACGGCTTTTTTCACACTGAAGAGCCCCTAGCGAATCAGGGCAAAGTTGTTGGTAAGTGTACTGGTCAGGTACCCACCACCCAGGGAACGGCGACCCCCAGCAGTTCGGGCTTGCAAGCCCCTGGCGGTCGGGTTGCGAGTATAGACAGTTAGGCTGCTTATGACAACGTGACGGGGTAGCCCAAATAGCGCATTGCCTTTAGCGCACAAAAGGCGTAAATGGGCGAGAATTTCGCGAAAAATCAGGCCTCAATGCCTGTTTCAACAAGCCTTTAGGCAAATTGACATCTGAATTTATCCCTCTATAGTGGTGCGGGCCCTGCGTGGGGGGTCTGTCTGATGATTTCAAGCATTAATAGGAGGCCACATGGCTGACAAAAAAGCGCAGTTGGTCATCGAGGGCGCTGCCCCCGTCGAGCTGCCCATTTTAACCGGCACCGTTGGTCCTGATGTAATCGACGTCCGCGGGTTGGGGGCCACTGGTCACTTCACCTTCGACCCTGGTTTCATGGCGACTGCCTCGTGCGAGTCGAAGATCACCTACATTGACGGCGACAAAGGTATCCTGCTGCACCGCGGCTACCCGATCGAGCAGCTCGCCGAAAAGTCCGACTACCTCGAAACCTGCTACCTGCTGCTCAACGGAGAACTGCCGAATGCCGAGCAGAAGGCTCAGTTCGTCAGCACCGTGAAGAACCACACCATGGTTCACGAGCAGCTGAAGTCCTTCTTCAACGGCTTCCGCCGCGACGCCCACCCGATGGCGGTGATGTGCGGCGTGGTCGGCGCCCTGTCGGCGTTCTATCACGACTCCCTGGACATCAATAACCCGCAACACCGCGAAATTTCCGCGGTGCGCCTGGTCGCCAAGATGCCGACCCTGGCCGCGATGGTTTACAAGTACTCCATGGGCCAGCCGATGATGTACCCGCGCAACGACCTGTCGTACGCGGAAAACTTCCTGCACATGATGTTCAACACCCCGTGCGAGATCAAACCGATCAGCCCGGTGCTGGCCAAGGCGATGGACCGGATCTTCATCCTCCACGCCGACCACGAGCAGAACGCCTCCACTTCCACCGTTCGTCTGGCCGGTTCGTCGGGTGCCAACCCGTTCGCCTGTATCGCCGCCGGTATCGCCGCACTTTGGGGCCCGGCCCATGGCGGTGCGAACGAAGCGGTACTGACCATGCTCGATGAAATCGGCGATGTCTCGAACATCGACAAGTTCATCGCCAAGGCCAAGGACAAGAACGACCCGTTCAAGCTCATGGGCTTCGGTCACCGCGTGTACAAAAACCGCGACCCGCGCGCCACCGTGATGAAGCAGACCTGCGACGAAGTCCTGCGCGAGCTGGGCATCAAGAACGACCCGCAGCTGGAACTGGCCATGCGCCTGGAAGAGATCGCCCTGACCGATCCGTACTTCATCGAGCGCTCGCTGTACCCGAACGTCGACTTCTACTCGGGGATCATCCTCAAGGCAATCGGCATTCCGACCAGCATGTTCACCGTGATCTTCGCCCTGGCACGTACCGTGGGCTGGATCTCGCACTGGAAAGAAATGCTCTCCAGCCCGTACAAGATCGGCCGCCCGCGCCAGCTGTACACCGGCGAGCAGAAGCGCGACATCGTTGCGCTGCAGGACCGCAAGTAAGCTTCCCTAGCCGAACGCAAAAAGGCTGCCCTCGGGCAGCCTTTTTTTATTCATCCTGTGCTGGCCTCTTCGCAGGCAAACCCGCGAAGAGTCCAGCACGAGCGACACAAAGCCTTAGTTCTTCTCCGCCCGCTCACGCAGCGCTTTCAGAGTATTGAACGGCGCGTCCACCACGAACTTGTTGGCCACCATCGCCGGCACGCTGCCACCCGGCTCGGTGTGCACCTGATAGGTCACTTCCGTGCTGTCGCCCTTTGGCACCAGCTTCCAGAAGCCTTCGACCTTCGCCACCCGCACAAAGCCCTTCTCTTCCGGGATATAGGTCGGCTCTTCCTTCAGGTTGCGCACCAGGCTGCCATCAGCCTTCTTCACAGTAGTCACATGCAACACCGAGTCCCGCGGCGTCACCGGCCATGGCGTATTGAACTGGGTGTAGGTCCAGCTTTGGTCACCTTCGTGCTTGAGCAGCTTCTGCGACTTGCACTCGTGAATCCATGCACAAGCCCCGACCACGTCCTCCTGCAACGCCTGCACTTTGGCCAGCGGCGCCTTGATCACCGTGACACCTTGATAGGCCTTGTACTTGGAACCGGCCACTTCGCTAAGGGAAACCTTGATCCCCTCCTCGTCCTTGGCCACCTGCCAGTTTTCGGCCCAGGCCGCAGGCGACAGCAGAACACCCATGCCACACAGCAGAGCAATACGCTTGAACGATCTCATCATGTTTATCCTTGTTTTCGAAGATCCAGCCTGTCACGCCGCCGTTATCTGTTCCCACCAGCCGAGAATCCTTATGGCCTCATCACGATCACTGCCACACACCTCGACATCCGCCTTGAAACCACCACACACCGCAGGCCGTTCGGGCTTGCCGAACAAGTCGCAGAGGTTGTCGACAGTCAGGTGCAGGCAGCGCTCGCCAGCCGGCTTGCCATTGGGCATGCGCGGCATCGCGGAGGTGATGGACGGGGCGATGCAGCAGGCACCACAGCCCTCACGACAGTTCATGGCTATTCACCAAAATAAGGACTCCCTGAAACAAAACGGGACGAACGTCCCTGGATAGTAACCGCTCAAACAGGCGTTTGAAATTGCTGGCACGATGAAATCTGCTGTGACCCGGCAGTCAGTTCGCCAGCTACTGGCGGTACTCGAAATCGATGGCCGCCCCTTCCACTTCCCGACGGCTGTCATTGCGTAGCTGCAGCTGCATTTCATTGCTGATCAACCGGCCATTGAGCTGGAACGGGCTGTCGCTGGTCTCCGGCTTTTCAG
The DNA here is from genome assembly GCF_046764235.1 of Pseudomonas sp. s4. Classification (NCBI taxonomy): domain Bacteria; kingdom Pseudomonadati; phylum Pseudomonadota; class Gammaproteobacteria; order Pseudomonadales; family Pseudomonadaceae; genus Pseudomonas; species Pseudomonas sp. s4. The sequence continues at coordinate 4,270,773 of NZ_CP177209.1, forward strand.
TGAACATGGGGGGCAGTAGAGGTTTGCGACGCTGTATCGGCGACAGGCTGCCCACATTTGGCTCAAGGTTATCGACCATCTCGGCCGGCAGGCTGAGGTCGAGCTTTGCCTTGGGTAGCGGCTTGGCAACCTCCTTGCTCACCTGCTTGCGCGCCGGCCTGGCCTTGCTGTTACCGGCTTTTTTTGCTGGTTGCTTGTGCGCTGGCCTGGCTCCGGCCTTCTGCACCGGCTTGGCTTTCTGCACTGGCTTGGCCGCCTGCGCCTGGCCTGCCGGCTGCGCAGCCTGGGCAACACCAGCCAGGCTGCAGAGCGGTACAAGGCACAAGATCAGGGCAAAACGGCGCAGAGCATTCATGGCAAATGGACAGACTGGCAGGAAAAGTGCGTATGCTCCCTGTTCCACAGGCGCGTGGCAAGCCTATAAAAATGCTGCCGCTGGCTCCCGGCACAATTGCTGGGCCAGCAAACCGAGGGTGATCACCGCGCGCTCGGCTTCCTTGTTCCACGGTATACCGCAATTAAGGCGGATGCAGTGGTTGAATTGCTCGGTGTTACTGAAGATCAGCCCCGGCGCAATACTGATGCCCTGCTCCAGCGCACGCACATGCAGCTCCTGGGTGTTGACCCGCCCCGGCAGGCTCACCCAAAGGATGAAACCGCCCGTCGGCCGGGTCATCTGGGTACCCTCGGGGAAGTGTTGCTGCACCGCCAGCTGGTAGGCACTGAGGTTCTTGCGGTACTCCTGGCGGATGTAACGCAGGTGCCGGTCGTAGCCGCCATTCTCCAGGTAGGCCGCCACACCCATCTGCGTCACGCTGCAGGCCGAGTGGGTGGTGAAGGTTTGCAGGCGCTGGATCTCGTCCTGATAGCGCCCGGCGATCATCCAGCCAACGCGCACGCCGGGGGACAGGGTCTTGGAAAAACTCGAGCAATAGATCACCCTGTCCAGCCGGTCGAATGCCTTGAGCGCCTTGGTCTTGCCCTGCTCGAACATCAGCTCGCCATAGATGTCATCCTCGACGATCTGGATATCGAAGTCCGACGCCAGGCGCAGCAACTGTTTCTGCCGCTCTTCCGGCACAGTGCCACCCAGCGGATTGCTGAGGCGCGCGGTCAGGACCAGGGCCTTGATCGACCACTGGTTGGCCGCCAGTTGCAGCGCCTCGAGGCTGATGCCGGTGGACGGGTCGCTGGGGATCTCGATCACCTTCAGGCCCAGCAGGTCGGCCAGTTGCAGCAGACCGTAATAGGTGGGCGATTCGGCCGCGATCAGGTCGCCTGGACGAGTCAGCACGCGCAGCGACATCTGCAGCGCATCGACACAGCCATGGGTCACGATCACTTCACGCGGGTCGACCAGGACGCCGGCATCACGCATGCGAATGGCGATCTGCCGGCGCAGCGGCTCGAAGCCGGGGCTGAACATGTAGCTGAAGGCACGCGGGCTGTGGAAGCGCGTCACCTTGGCAATCTGCTGGTGCAATGCACGGACCGGCAGGTAGTCGACATGCGGCACAGCGGCGCCGAACGGGAACACGCCATCACGGCGAGCCTCGGTCAGTACCTGCTGGATGATACTGGCGCGGGTGACCAGGCCGGGGCGCTCCACGCGGGCGATGTCCGGGGTCTGCGCGGTCAGGGCCGGGGTCTGGTGCACGTAGTAGCCGGACTGCGGCCGCGCACGAATCAGCCCCTGGTCCTCGAGATTGGCATAGGCCTGCAGCACCGTGGCATGGCTGACATTGAGCTGGGCGCTCATCTTGCGCACGGAGGGCACCCGCTCGCCTGGCTGGTAGACACCACGACGGATGTCATCGGCCAGTTGCTGGGCGATACGCTGGTACAACAGCAGGTTGGTCATGGCTGGCTCTCGACGCGCGGACGGGCTCGTTGTTCTTGTGTCTGACGGTAGAGGATACCGTAACAGTTGCAAAGTGTACTGGGACAGATCGCAGGATAGTCAACAATACAGTTGCGTGACAGCCATGGAAACGATCAAGCCCGGGTAGCCCGACGAAAAGCGGGGCCGCTTCGCAGCCCATCGCCGGCAAGCCAGCTCCCACCTTGATGCATTGACCTCAAGCCCTGTTCATCACCTGTGGGAGCTGGCTTGCCTGCGATGGGCCGCAAAGCGGCCCCTTTCACATGATTCAGCGTGCTGGCGCCAGCTTGCCTTTGTCATCGGAGAACACGATCTCCACCCGACGGTTCTGCGCCCTGCCGCGCTCCGAGGCATTGGCCTCGATCGGGTACTGGTCGCCATACCCCTCGACCTGCAGGCGCTTCTCGTCGATACCCAGGTCTACCAGCATGTCGGCCACGGCTTGCGCCCGGTCACGGGACAGCTTCAGGTTGTCCTCGGCCGGGCCGGTGCTGTCGGTATAGCCCTCGATCCGAACCACCCGGCGCGGGTTGAGCTGGAGGAACTGCACCAGCTTGAGCACGGTACGGCTGGCTGAGTTCTTCAGGTCGGCGCGGCCGGTGTCGAACAGCACGTCCCCCAGGGTCATCACCAGACCACGGTCGGCCTGCTCCGAGGCCAGCGCGGCGATCTGCGATTCGACCCACTTGCCCTGCTGCTGAACACTGGCCAGCTTGGCCTCGCGCAGGGCCAGCTGCAGGCGCTGGCGCTCCAGGTCGAGCTTGGCCTGGCGCTCCTGGTTCAACGCCAGCTTGGCATGCTCACTGGCAATTTCGCTGTAGCGCTGGCTCAGGTAGGCGTAATGGCGCACGTCGGCACCGGTGCCGATGTAGCTGGACAGGCGCTCGGCACGGGCCAGCGACTCGCCTGCGCGAATCACGTCGCGCGGCGCGCTGCGCAGCACATTGGAATCATCCTTGACCTTCTGGAAAGCTGCAGTGGCATCATCCAGCGCTGCGCTGCTGCGCTGGCTGGCGCAACCTTGCAAACCTGCCGCCAGCGCCAGCACTGCCAGCGCGGCCAATGGCATGCGACGGATCATGGCTGCACCTCCAACTGTTTGCGCAGGCGCTGGACCCGCGACTGCAGCAGTTGCAGTTGCTCTTCGCTCTTCTGGTTCAGTACCTGGGCCTCGGCCAGGCGCGCATCCAGCTCGGCCTGCTCGGCACGCATGCGCGCATCGCGGTAGTCTTCGGTGAGCATGTTGGTCTTGGCCCGGGCCAGCTTGTCTTCAGCCAGCTTGAGCGCATCGACCTGCTCGGTGGCACCGACGGCCCTGGCCTGCTCCAGTGCCTGTTCGGAGATGCGCATCTGCTCGTTAGGGGCCGGATCGTTGGCGCAGCCAGCCAGGCCGAGCACGGCCAGGGCAAGGATTAGTGGTTGGGTTCTCACGCAATCTTCCTAGTGTTTGGGGGCGTCCGACGGCACCTGCAGCTGCGCTTTCCAGCGCTCGACATTACGTTGCAGCACGGCCTCGGATGCTCCGGAGATCGGCAATTCTGTCAGTTTTTTCGCCAATTGCCCACGCAGCCAGCTGTCATTGCAGGCCGAATTGTGCGACAGCGCCAGGTACAGGCCCGGCCGATCCACCGGCAGGCCGCGGGTGATCAGGTCATTGCTCATGCCCAGGCTCTGGGCCATGGCGATGCCCGAATAGCGGCCAGCGAGCACATAATCCACCTGGCCGAGCACCAGCTTCTGGAATGCCTGGGTCAGGTTCTGTGCCGGCACCAGCTTCAGCTGGGCCTTGGCGAAAGCGGTAAAGGCCGGGGTCAGCCGCGCGCGCTCGGACAAACTGCCTTGGTACTGGGCCAGGTCAGCCGGGCCCTCGAAGGTCAGTGTGGCGTCGTGGCGCGTCCACACCAGGTATTCGTTGAGCTGCAGGGGTGGATGGATGTAGTCCAGCGCGGTCAGTTGCTCCACCTGCATGGGGGTGTCGAGCAGCAGGTCTATCCGCCCGCTACGTACTTCTTCCAGCGCCTGGTCACGACGGCCGGCGCTCAGCACCTCCACTTTCACACCCAGCTCGCCAGCCACCTGGCGCAGCAGGTCGACGTTGGCGCCGATCAGGTGTTTCGGGTCGTTGGGGTCCTGCCATGAATAGGGCGGTGAATCAGGGCTGCCGGTTGCCACCAGGCGTTCACACTTGCCCGCCGCCATGGCCAGCGGCGAAACCAGCACCGCCAGGCATGCCAGCACCCCGCCTGCTTTACGCAGCACCATTGCTCACTCCTTGTACAGACCAAAAAAAACCCGGCCCCTGTACAAGGGCCGGGTTCTTTATAAGTGAAGCAGGCGGATCAGACCAGCTTTTCCAGCTCCGGAACCGCTTCGAACAGGTCAGCGACCAGGCCGTAGTCGGCTACCTGGAAGATCGGCGCTTCTTCGTCCTTGTTGATCGCCACGATCACCTTGGAGTCCTTCATGCCGGCCAGGTGCTGGATCGCGCCGGAGATACCGACGGCGATGTACAGCTGCGGCGCGACGATCTTGCCGGTCTGACCGACCTGCATGTCGTTCGGCACGAAGCCGGCGTCGACCGCGGCGCGCGAAGCACCGACGGCAGCGCCGAGCTTGTCGGCCAGGCTGTACAGGTGCTTGAAGTTGTCACCGTTGCCCATGCCACGGCCGCCGGAAACGACGATCTTGGCAGCGGTCAGCTCTGGGCGGTCGGACTTGGCCAGCTCTTCGCCAACGAAGGCCGAGATGCCGGCGTTGTGCGCAGCGCCAACGGCTTCGATGGCAGCCGAACCACCTTCGGCGGCCACGGCGTCGAAGCCGGTGGTACGCACGGTGATGACCTTGATGGCAGCGCTCGATTGCACGGTGGCAATGGCGTTACCAGCATAGATCGGGCGCTTGAAGGTGTCGGCGGACTCGACCGAGATGATCTCGGAGATCTGGTCCACGTCCAGCAGCGCGGCAACGCGCGGCAGGATGTTCTTGCCGTTGGTGGTGGCCGGCGCCAGCACGTGGCTGTAACCCTTGGCCAGCTCGACGATCAGCGGCGCAACGTTTTCTGGCAGGACGTGGGCGTAGGCAGCGTTATCGGCAACCAGCACCTTGGCCACGCCAGCGATCTTGGCTGCGGACTCGGCAACGCCGCCCACGTTCTGGCCAGCGACCAGCACGTGCACATCACCACCGATCTTGGCGGCAGCAGCAACAGTGTTCAGGGTGGCCGGGGCTACGGCACCGTTCTCGTATTCAGCGACAACCAGGATAGTCATTTAGATTACCTTCGCTTCGTTCTTCAGCTTCTCGACCAGTTCGGCCACCGATTTGACCTTGATGCCAGCGCTGCGGGCAGCCGGGGCTTCAACCTTCAGGGTCTTGTTGGTGGAGGCGAGGGAAACGCCCAGCGCGTCTGGAGTAACAGTCTCCAGCGGCTTCTTCTTGGCCTTCATGATGTTCGGCAGCGACGCGTAGCGCGGTTCGTTCAGGCGCAGGTCGGTAGTGACGATGGCTGGCAGGTTCAGTGCAACGGTCTGCAGGCCGCCGTCGATTTCACGGGTGACGTTCAGCTTGTCGCCAGCCACTTCGACCTTGGAGGCGAAAGTGCCCTGGGCGAAGCCGGTCAGCGCAGCCAGCATCTGGCCGGTCTGGTTGTTGTCACTGTCGATGGCCTGCTTGCCGAGGATGACCAGCTGCGGCTGCTCTTTGTCGACAACGGCTTTCAGCGCCTTGGCCACGGCCAGGGAATTCAGTTCGTCAGCGGCTTCGACCAGGATGGCACTGTCGGCACCCAGGGCCAGGGCAGTACGCAGTTGCTCCTGGGCAGTGGTCGGGCCGACGGAAACGACGACGATCTCGGACGCGACGCCCTTTTCCTTCAGGCGTACGGCTTCTTCCACGGCGATTTCGCAGAAGGGGTTCATGGACATCTTGACGTTAGCAAGGTCGACGCCGGAGTTGTCCGCCTTGACGCGAACCTTGACGTTGTAGTCGACCACTCGTTTGACAGCTACAAGAACCTTCATGGATTCCTCGTTACTCTCCGGTGAATAGATAGTCGCCAGGGGCAGAGCCCTGCGATGCGCGTGGGTACAAGGGCACCTCTAAAAACGTACCGGGAGGCGGTAACTTCACAGTGACCGAACAGTCTTGTCCGGACTCTTGCGACAAATACTCACGGGTCATTTTCTGTCGTGGCGTGTAAACTCCACTACAAACCGGCCAAAGGCCGCAAAACCCTGCTCCACACCTGGTCTTTAGAGGTGTACCTGCGCCCGGCTGCAAGCCTACGGCGAACGTAAAACCGCTCGTATCTTGACCGTAACACCCAATCCGGTCAATACGGCAAATCGGTCACCCTCCAGCCGCGTTCCTGTGATTTTACTGGCCTGCGGCAAATTCAAACAAACGTTTGTATTGGACCCGCCAAGTGGTGTAGATATAATGCGCGGCCAAGACAAAACGGTGTAGTCCGTCATTTGCCCAGCTACAGTTCCGCCGTTGCGTAGAACCGCTGCGAATGCCCCGCGCACCCAATAAGACAAAGCAACAGCACGAGCCTTGATGAGTAGGAGAGAACCAGTGGAACGCGAATACATGGAATTCGACGTGGTCATCGTCGGCGCCGGCCCGGCGGGCCTGTCCGCCGCCTGCCGCCTGAAGCAGAAGGCCGCCGAAGCCGGTAGCGAAATCAGCGTCTGCGTGGTGGAAAAAGGCTCTGAAGTCGGCGCCCACATCCTCTCCGGCGCGGTGTTCGAACCCCGCGCCCTGAACGAGCTGTTCCCCGACTGGAAAGAGCTCGGCGCGCCGCTGAACACCGAAGTGAAGCGTGACGACATCTACGTACTCAAGGATGCAGGCAGTTCGACCAAGGTGCCTGACCTGTTCGTGCCCAAGACCATGCACAACCAGGGTAACTACATCATCTCCCTGGGCAACCTGTGCCGCTGGCTGGCCCAGCAGGCCGAGAACCTGGGCGTGGAAGTCTACCCGGGCTTCGCCGCCCAGGAAGCGCTGTTCGATGAAAACGGAGTGGTGCGCGGCATTGTCACCGGCGACATGGGTGTGGACCGTGAAGGCAACCCGAAAGACGGCATGTACACCCCTGGCATGGAGCTGCGTGGCAAGTACACCCTGTTCGCCGAAGGTTGCCGTGGCCACATCGGCAAGCAGCTGATCAAGCGCTTCAACCTGGATAGCGAAGCCGACGTCCAGCACTACGGCATCGGCCTGAAGGAAATCTGGGAAATCGCCCCGGCCAAGCACGAGCAGGGCCTGGTGGTGCACACCGCTGGCTGGCCGCTGGACGTCATGGCCAAGGACAACACTGGTGGTTCGTTCCTCTATCACCTGGAAAACAACCAGGTGGTGGTCGGCCTGATCGTCGACCTGTCCTACGCCAACCCGTACCTGTCGCCGTTCGACGAGTTCCAGCGTCTCAAGCACCACCCGGTGATGGCGCAATACCTCGAAGGCGGCAAGCGCATCAGCTACGGTGCCCGTGCCATCTGCAAGGGCGGTTTCAACTCGCTGCCGAAAATGGTCTTCAACGGCGGCGCGCTGATCGGCTGCGACCTGGGCACCCTGAACTTCGCCAAGATCAAGGGCAGCCACACCGCAATGAAGTCCGGCATGCTCGCCGCCGAAGCGGTGGCTGATGCACTGATCGCCGGCAGCGAAGGCGGTGACCAGCTCAACGGTTACGTCAGCGCCTTCAAGGCCAGCTGGCTGTACGAGGAGCTGTTCGCCAGCCGCAACTTCGGCCCGGCCATGCACAAGTTCGGCCCGCTGCTGGGCGCGGCATTCAACTATGTGGACCAGAACTGGTTCGGCGGCAAGCTGCCGTTCACCCTGCACGACACCAAGCCGGACTACGCCTGCCTGAAGCTGGCGGCGGAGTCGCAGAAGATCGATTACCCGAAACCGGACGGCAAGCTCAGCTTCGACAAGCTCAGCTCGGTATTCCTCTCCAGCACCAACCACGAAGAGGAACAGCCCTGCCACCTGAAGCTGACCGACCCGAACGTGCCGATCGCCAGCAACCTGCCGCTGTATGACGAGCCGGCCCAGCGCTACTGCCCGGCAGGCGTGTACGAGGTTGTCACCCAGGAAGACGGCAGCAAGCGCTTCCAGATCAACGCGCAGAACTGCGTGCATTGCAAGACCTGCGACATCAAGGACCCGGCCCAGAACATCACCTGGGTCACCCCTGAAGGCGCTGGCGGGCCGAACTACCCGAACATGTAAGGCCCCTGACCTGCACTAACAAAAAGCCCCCGGTTCTCACGAGCCGGGGGCTTTTTGTTTTACCTGTACCGGCCTCATCGCCGGCAAGCCAGCTCCCACCTCGACCGCATCGACCTCGAGCCATGCGCTATCCCTGTGGGAGCCGGCTTGCCGGCGATGAGGCCAGAACAAACAACAGAAAACTATTTTTCACCACACATTACCGGCATCGGCTCTGCCGCGAACGCCAATGGTTCCCGACGCCCAAAGTACAAGGCCGTCAGCAACCCCACCGTGCCCATGGCAAGACAAAAGCCGACACACACCCACGGGCTCCACGGCATCAGCGCAATCAGCGCCAGCGGCGTGGTGCTGGCCCAAAGCGCGTAGGCCACGTTATAGGTGAAGGAGATGCCCGACACGCGGATCTCGGCCGGGAACAACCCGACCATCACTGACGGCACCACGCCCACCACACCGCAGGACAGGCCCGCCAGCGCATAGGCCAGCCAGGTCACGCCCCACTGTCCCACAAGGCTGGCATACAACGCGCCGATGCCCACCGGCAGCAACAGGCTGTAGAGCATCAGTGCGCGCCAGGCGCCTGCACGGTCGACCAGCAGCCCGGCCAGCACGCAGCCGATGTTGAGGAAGACGATGCCCACGCTGCTAAGGGCAAAGGTGTGCCCGGCACTCATGCCGAAGCGCTGCTGCATCACTGTCGGGGTAATCACCACCAGCACCACCACGGCGGAAGTCAGCACGCAGGTCAGCAGCGCCGCCGGGATCAACGCCCGGCGGTGTTCGCCCAGCACCCGCCGCAGCGGGAAGCTCACCGGCTGCTCCTGGCGCGCGCGCAGGGCAAGGAACACCGGTGTTTCGCTGAGCCAACGACGCAGCCACACGCCGATCACGCCGAATACCCCGCCGAGCAGGAACGGGTAGCGCCAGGCGTAGTCGAGGATTTCTTGCGGGGTGAACACTTGCGCCAGCAAGGTCGCGGTCAGTGCCCCCAGCAGATAGCCAAAGGTCAAGCCGGCCTGCAGGAAGCCCAGGGCATAACCGCGCCGCCCGGCTGGCGCGTGCTCGGCGACGAAGGTCCAGGCACTCGGCACCTCGCCGCCCACCGCCGCGCCCTGCAAAATACGCAGTGCCAGCAGGATCAGCGGTGCAGCGTAGCCGATGTCGGCGTAGGTCGGCATCACCCCGATCAACAGGCACGGCAGGGCCATCATCAGGATGCTCAGGCTGAAGACCCGCTTGCGTCCCAGGTGGTCGGCGAAGTGCGCCATAAGGATGCCGCCCAGCGGCCGCGCCAGGTAGCCGGTGACAAAGATTCCGAAGCTTTGCAGCAGGCGCAGCCACTCGGGCATCTCGGGCGGGAAGAACAACTGGCTTAGGGTCAGCGCAAAGAATACGAAGATGATGAAATCGTAGATCTCCAGCGCGCCGCCCAACGCCGCCAGGCCCAGGGTCCGGTGGTCGCCGCGGCTGAACCGTGGCGGGCGAGCGGTATCGATGGCAGTCATGGCAGGGTCCGCAAATCGGCAAAGGGCAAGAGGATAGCAAATAGCTGCCCCCTTGCCCCGCCCGCTGCGGCTTTAGCGGTTGAACATGGTATTGACGAAATTGGCCTTCGGCCGTGGCCGCGCCGTGGCAGCCGGCATGGCGCCCGGCAGCGGTAGCCTGCCGACCTGCAGCGGCGAATCGATGATCGCCATGAATGCCTCCAGTGCCTCGTTGTCGGGCACCTGGGGCAAGCTCATGCTGACGGCCTGGCGCTCGGTCTGCGGCACCAACGGCACTTGCAACTGGTTGGAGTGATAAAGCAGGGCATGCTGGATCTGCGTGCTGACGCGACAGAAGCGCGCCAGATCGACCCCGACATGGCTGGCCAGCTCGATATTGCCCAATAACAGGTGGAAAGGCTGCAAGGCACTCAGCACCAGGCGCTGCAGCTCCTCGAAGCTTTCCACTGGCGCTATCCGGTAGTAGCCCAGGCCGTTGAGCAGCCGCTCCAGTTGCAGGCGCTGGCAGGGGTGTGCATCGGCGATGAGGATGCGCAGGGTCTTGTTGGCCATGGTGGGACCTGGGCAGTTGGGAAATGGTTAGGCTCCATGACCATACTGCGCCAGTAACGGCTGCTGCCTAGGCTACGCCTGGCAAGGGTCTTCTTTGATAGAAGTCGGGAAAACCGTGGAAATCAAGTGATCGACTGACGGAATTTTCATCCGCCTTCAACCCGGCGATCAGGATTCCCACTCGCGCATGCGCACACGACAGTGCTTCATGGCGTTGACGATGTGCTTTTCCACCAGGCTGCGGGAAATACCCAGGTGCTCGGCAATCTGGTGGTGTGACAAGCCTTCGAGCTTGCGCAGCAGGAAGCAGTCGCGGCAGACCTTGCTCAGCTCATCCAGGGCACGCTGCATAAGCGCCAGGCGCTGGTCGAGCTGCATGTCATGGGTCGGCGCCGGGGTGTGCCAGCGCTCGTCGTTGTCCAGCACCTCCAGTGGCTCGGCCTGGCGCACCTGGTGCCGGCGGTGGCGGTCGACAACCAGGTTGAGCGCGGTGCGGTAAAGGAAAGCACGCGGGTGCTCGATGCGCTCGGCGTCGGTGCGCTCCAGCACTCGCAGGTAGGCATCATGCGCTACGTCTTCGGCGGCCTGACGACTGCCCAGGCGCGAAGAAAGGAAACCCACCAGTTCGCGATAGTAATGTTCCACGACGTTACCTGAGATCGTCCTGCCAGCCTATGCCAGAAAGCCCTTTCAGGCAGCAACGCGGGACCGAGTGATGTCAACGTGCGATCTTACAAATTATAATTATTCTCAGCAACAAGGGTATGTCATGGGCGATCTAGCGCCCGTCGCCATACACCTGTCAGCCCCTACTCAATATTCGCTAAATCCCCTCCTGCTGCTTTCGTCTATCTGGCACCCACTCGCCTGGATGTCTGCATGAGACCTTTAACCAACACCCGTCGCCGGCTCCTGCTCAGCGGCCTGGGCCTGCTCGGCCTGGGCAGCCTGCTGGCCTGGAAGGCCCTGCCCTACGGTGCACAGCCAATCAGCACGGTTGCCGTGACCCGCGCCGACATCGAAAGCAGCGTTACCGCACTGGGCACCCTGCAACCAAGGCGCTACGTGGACGTCGGTGCCCAGGCATCGGGGCAGATCCACACCCTGCATGTGGAGGTCGGCGACACGGTGCGCAAAGGCCAGCTGCTGGTCGAGATCGACCCTTCTACCCAGCAGGCCCGGCTGGATGCCGGCCGCTACTCGATCGACAACCTCAAGGCCCAGCTGGCCGAACAACGCGCTCAGTTCCAACTGGCCCGGCAGCAGCTCAAACGCCAACGGGAGCTGGCCACCGCTGGTGCCACCCGTGACGAGGACGTGCAAACGGCCGCCGCACAGCTGAAGGTCACCCAGGCGCGCATCGACATGTTCCAGGCGCAGATCCGCCAGGCCCAGGCCAGCCTGCGCAGCGACGAGGCCGAGCTGGGCTACACGCGCATCTACGCGCCGATGGACGGCACGGTAGTGGCGGTGGACGCCCGTGAGGGGCAAACCCTCAATGCCCAACAACAAACCCCGTTGATCCTGCGCATCGCCAAGCTCTCGCCGATGACCGTGTGGGCCCAGGTGTCGGAGGCCGACATCGGCAAGGTCACCCCGGGCATGACCGCCTACTTCACCACCCTGGCCGGCGGCAAGCGCCGCTGGACCAGCACCGTGCGGCAAGTGCTGCCGATCCCGCCCAAGCCACTGGAGCAGGCCAGCCAGGGCGGCGGCAGCCCGGCCAGCGTCAGCAATGGCAGTGCCGGCAGCCAGGTGGTGCAGTACAGCGTGCTGCTGGATGTCGACAACCCGGACGGCGCCCTGATGGCCGAGATGACCACGCAGGTGTTCTTTGTCGCCGGCAAAGCCAGCCAGGTGCTGACCGTACCACTGGCCGCGCTGGACGACGGCGATGGCCTGCGCCTGGCGCATGTGCTGACCCGCGACGGCAAGGTGGAACAGCGCCAGGTACGCACCGGCCTAAGCGACCGCCTGCGCGTGCAGGTGCTGGACGGCCTCAACGAAGGCGAACGCCTGGTGATAGGCGCCCCTGGCGTCAGCGGAGGTTGAATGAGCACACCCCTGATCGAGCTGGTCGACATCCGTAAATCCTACGGCGGCATCGAAACGCCCAAGGTCGATATCCTTCATGGCATCAGCTTGCGCATCCATCCCGGCGAGTTCGTCGCCATCGTCGGCGCCTCTGGCTCCGGCAAATCGACCTTGATGAATATCCTCGGCTGCCTCGACCGCCCCACTTCCGGCAGCTACCGCTTCGCCGGCAAGGATGTGGCCGAACTGGGCAGCGATGAACTGGCCTGGCTGCGCCGCGAGGCGTTCGGCTTCGTGTTCCAGGGCTACCACCTGATCCCCTCGGGCTCGGCCCAGGAAAACGTCGAAATGCCGGCCACCTATGCCGGCATCGCCGCCAACGAACGCCACGCCCGTGCCAGCGCCCTGCTCGGCCGCCTGGGCCTGGCCAGCCGCACTGGCAACCGCCCGCACCAGTTGTCTGGCGGCCAGCAACAACGGGTGTCGATTGCCCGGGCGTTGATGAACGGTGGCCATATCATCCTCGCCGACGAACCCACCGGCGCCCTCGACAGCCACAGCGGCACCGAAGTGATGGCGTTGCTCGACGAGCTGGCCAGCCAGGGCCACGTGATCATCCTGATCACCCATGACCGCAATGTCGCGGCGCGGGCGCAGCGCGTGATCGAAATTCGCGACGGCCTGATCATCAGCGATTCGGCCGCCGACAAGCCCATGGTCGAAAACAGTCGCGGGCTACAGGCCGACCAGCTGCGCCAGCGCCTGGACCATGGCGCAACCTTGCACGGGGCATGGAAAGGTGAATTGTTCGAAGCCCTGCAGGCGGCCTGGCGGGTGATGTGGGTCAACCGCTTCCGCACCGCCCTGACCCTGCTGGGGATCGTCATCGGCGTGGCCTCGGTGGTGGTGATGCTGGCAGTGGGCGAAGGCAGCAAGCGCCAGGTCATGGCGCAGATGGCAGCCTTCGGCTCGAACATCCTCTACCTGAACGGCAAGCCGGCGAGCCTGGGCGAGCAGGCTGGCACCATCACCCTCGACGATGTCGCCGCCATCGGCCAACTGCCACAGGTCAAGCACGTGATGCCGGTGATCGGCGAAAAGATGATGGTGCGCCACGGCAACAACAGCCAGCGGTTCTATGTGGGTGGCAACAACACCGGGTTCCCCGAAATTTTCAACTGGCCGGCGGTGCAAGGCAGCTTCTACAGCGATGCCGATGAAGCCAACGCTGCCGCGGTGGCGGTGATCGGCCAGAAAGTGCGGGAAAAGATGCTCGACCCTGGGCGCGACCCGCTGGGGCAGTACCTGTTGATCGGCAATGTGCCGTTCCAGGTGGTCGGTATCCTGGCCGGCAAGGGCGCCAGCTCTGGCGACCAGGACAGCGACGGGCGCATCGTGGTGCCCTACTCCGCCGCAGCCATCCGCCTGTTCGGCCAGCGTGACCCGGACTACATCGCCGTTGCCGCCCTGGACTCCACGCGTGTCAACGAGGCCGAAGCGGCCATCGACAAGCTGCTGCGCCAGCGCCACAACGGCCGCCAGGACTTCGAGCTGGCCAATGACGCGGCGCTGATCCAGGCCGAAGCGCGCACGCAGAACAGCCTGTCGCTGATGCTGGGGGCGATCGCCGCGATCTCGCTGCTGGTGGGCGGCATCGGCGTGATGAACATCATGTTGATGACCGTGCGCGAGCGCACCCGTGAAATCGGTATCCGCATGGCCACCGGCGCGCGCCAGCGCGACATCCTGCGGCAATTCCTCAGCGAGGCGGTGATGCTGTCGATGGTCGGCGGCCTGGCCGGCATCGTCCTGGCCCTGGCCATAGGTGGCGGCCTGATGCTGGCCGAAGTGGCGGTGGCCTTTGCCCTGCCTGCCATGCTCGGCGCCTTCGCCTGTGCTGTCGTCACCGGCATCGTGTTCGGCTTCATGCCAGCGCGCAAGGCCGCTCGCCTCGACCCGGTCAAAGCCCTTACCAGCGAATAACCCATGACTCTGCCTAGCCGCATCAGCCTGTTGCCCCTGTGCGTATGCCTCGCCGCCTGCAGCACGCCGCAAACACCCGCCAGCGGTATTGCCGCGCCATCTGCCTGGCAAGGCGAGGCCGCATCACCCTCGGCCCAACTGCCAACGACGCAGTGGTGGCAAGCCTTCGCCAGCCGCGAACTCGACCGCCTGGTGCAGCACGCCCTGCACAATGCCCACGACCTGGCTGCTGCCACGGCACGGGTACGCCAGGCCCAGGCCCGCGCAGTCATCGCCGGCGCGCCGCTGCTACCGGAGCTGAAGCTGGGCCTGGATGGTAGCCGCCAACGCCTGCTGCACGGTGACGGCTACGACCAGCTGGATGTCAGCCGCGGCGAACCCACCAGCACCTCGTTCGACATGCAGCTCAGCGCCAGCTACGAAATCGACTTCTGGGGTGGCCTGCGAGCGACCCGTGACAGCGCCCTGCGCAGCCTGGGTGCCAGCCGCTTCGACCGCCAGACCGTGGAGCTGACCCTGGTCAGCGCGGTGGCCGACAGTTACCTGCAGGGCCTGGCTTTGCAGGAACAGTTGCGCATTGCCCGCCTCAACCTGCGCAATGCCAAGGACGTGCTGGGCCTGGTCGAAGCACGCCAGCGCAGCGGTTCCGCCACGCGCCTGGAACTGGCCCAGCAGCGCAGTCTGGTGGCCGCGCAGCAACGTCAGTTGCCGTTACTGGAACAGAAGTGGCAAGACAGCCGGGTCACCCTGGCAACCCTGCTCGGCGACCCGGTGCAGTCGCTGCCCACTAGCCAGGACGCGATCAACACCCTGCAATGGCCCGCCATTGGCAGCGGCGTGCCCAGCGAGCTGCTCACCCGCCGCCCGGACATTGCCGCAGCAGAAGCTCGGCTCGCCGCCGCCAGCGCCAATGTGCAGGTCGCCCGCGCCGCCATGCTGCCCAAGCTCACCCTCGGGGCCAACCTGGGAGCTGGCGCCAATACCTTTGCCCATTTGTTCGACAGCTCCTACTACACCCTCACCAGCGGCCTGGTCGCGCCGGTCTTCAACAACGGCCGCCTGCGCGCCGCGCGTGAACTGGCCGAGGCTGAACAGGCAGAGTTGCTGGAGACCTACCGCAGCAGCATCCTGGCCGGTTTTGCCGATGTCGAAAAGGCGCTCAATGCGATCCAGGGCGTGGACCGCCAGCGGCAGTGGCAGGATGAAGAAGTGGCGCAGGCGCGCCTGGCATTCGACCTGGCGCAGCAGCGTTATGGCGCAGGAGCGGAGACGCTGTTGAGCGTGCTGGAGACTCAGCGCACCTTGTATGCGGCGCAGGACCAGCAGGCCCAACTGCGCCTGGCCCGGTTGCAGGGTAGCGTGGCGTTGTACAAGGCATTGGGGGGTGGCTGGCAACTAGAACACCTGCGCGCCCCGTTGTAGGAGCGGCCTTGTGTCGCGATGGGCCGCAAGGCGGCCCCGGCATTATCCGCATCAACGCTGAAATCCGGGGGCTGCTGCGCAGCCCATCGCGACACAAGGCCGCTCCTACAAAAAGGCGGCGCAAGCCTCGGGGGCTTCAACGCGAGCGCTGCGCCACCTTCAGGTTGCGCGCATACCACGGCCGCTGCGGTACCTTGGGCCGCAGCTTGTCGAGCAGGTCGTCATCGCTGTAGATGATGCGCAACGCCAGCTTCATGGTCTCCGGGTCCATCTCTACACTGCGCCCGGGCCGCAAACCCGGCACCGTCGAGCAACCATGGGTATCCGGCCCCAGCCACGGGTCGGCCACCTCCACCCAGCGCCCTGGCGCAAACCATGGTACGCCATTGACTTCCAGGCGCCGTACCTCGCCTGGGTGCAGCCGCTCATGGGCGTGGAACCAGTCCTCGATGCGGTCGTCGATCCAGCCATGAAAGTGCCAGAACACCGGGTTCACATGGGATGAAAACGGGTCACCGAGAAAATCGTTCTGTTCTGCGAACCAGCGTTCGGCAAAATCATCCGGCGTACGCGCCGTCGGCACCGGCATACCGTTTGACGGGTCGCGCGGTACCGACGCCCAGCGCATGTGCAGCCAGTCGTGCAGGCCCAGTTCCACTTCCGAACCGAACTGGCCCAGGGTCAAGGTGCTGAGGTACTCCGGATCGGTGTAGCGCGACTCCCAGACCTGGAAGTTGCCATGGAAGGTATCCGGCGTCTTGATGTCGCGCACCCACTGGGTGTATTCCGCATCACCGCTGGCCAGCCAGGTGGGCGGCAGGGCATTGCCGTCATGGTTGTCGAAGTAGCGGGCGAATCCGGCCCGGTCGCGCTCCAGTTCCGGCTGCGGCAGCGGGAAGCGCGTCCATGACGGTAAGTCCTGCAAGGCACGGGCTCTGCCAAGCATGTGCCGGTGCATGAATAAAAAGTCTTCTCCCGAGCCGTTGCGGTCCTTGTGCCGGCCCCGCGCGTCACGCTCGCGATCACGTGGCCCGGGCTGCCAGCCCAGGCCACGAAGGGCGCCCTGCTTGTCCTTGCCCAGCTTGTGCCATTTGTCCCGCGACGAGTGCCACAGCTGGTGGAACAGGCGATGCTCCGGGGTGGTCAGCCAGGCCAACAACTGCGGGTTCAGCGGGGTACGCTCGCGCGCCTCGGGGAAGGTGCGCTTCAAGGCCAGGAACTGGTTGTCCTCCACGGGCAATGTCAGAGCGCGGTCCAGGCGTGCAATGCGCCCGTTTAGGGTCGCCGGCCCGGCGTTGCCGAACCGGCCCCAGACCTCGTCAAGCACGATATGGCATTCATAGCGGGCCTGGGCCGAAAACAGGCGCCAGCGCAGGGTGCCCGGTTTGTCCGCCAGCAGGTCGCCTATCACGCGGTAGCGCGGCTCATCCTGCCCACGCAGGCGCTCGGGAGTATCCAGGTAGCCGCGCAGGGCGCGTCCGCTGGTTGCCACATCCAGGAACAGCTCCAGTTCACTCGTGGGTAGGCCGTCCAGCACCGCATCCTTGCCCAGCAGCGTCCAGCGCCAGATGCCGCGCAGGGTATCGCCCAACTGCTGCAGGCGGGTATCGGCCAACTCGACGACGGCCTCGCCAGGGGTTTCCGGGAATTCCTCGGCGGCACGCTGGCGCTGCACATACAGCGCCCCCAGCGCACCGGGCACCACCACACCCGTCAGTGCCACACCGGCGATGAAACCGCGTCGAGAAATCGTCATTGCATACCTGTGCATTCATTGCGGCCATGGAGCACGGCCCGTCCAAGGCTAGAACGTTGCACGGCAGGCGAAATTTAGCGGCTTGCCACCCCCGCCCCTGAGGGCAACTCGGTCAATGTAGGAGCGGCCTTGTGTCGCGAAAGGGCCGCAAGGCGGCCCCGGCAATTTTGCAGAGGTGCGAAGATCCTGGGGGCGCTGCGCACCCCTATCGCGACACAAGGCCGCTCCTACAGGGCCCTGCGCCAGCGACCTGATAGCGGCTAAATTTCCCGGGTGCAAGCTCGTTCACTGCAGGTAGCGGCGGCCTCTGTGCCCATCCCTCGACGGTGAACCTACTGAGACCAAGATGACGACTCCACGCTGGAAGAAAGCCCTGTTTATCAGCCTGGCCGCGGCGGTTGCCGCTGGTGCCGGGTTTGCCGCCTGGCACTACTTCGCCACACCCGCTGGCTATTCCAGGGAGGTGACCCGCCAGGCCAACGACCTGCAGGAACGCATCATCTCGTTCGACAGCCACGTCACCCTGCCGCTGACCTTCGGCACCGAAGGCAGTGAGGCCGACAAGGATGGCGATGGCCGCTTCGACCTGGCCAAGGCCGCACGCGGGCGTTTGTCCGGCGCGGCCCTGACCATCTTCGCCTGGCCAGAGTCCTGGACCGGAGACGGCGGCCCGCACCGCCCGACCCCAGGTTTCGTCGAAGCCGCCCGCCACACCCAGGAGGTGCGCTACAACGCCATCACCGCCATGGTCCGCGACTTCCCGCAGCAGGTGGGTATTGCCTATACCCCGCAAGACATGCGGCGCCTGCACGGCGAAGGCAAGTTCGCGGTGTTCCTCAGCATGCTCAACGCCTATGCGCTGGGCGATGACATCGACCAGCTCGACCGCTGGGCCGCGCGCGGCGTGCGCATGTTCGGGTTCAGCTATGTGGGCAACAACAGCTGGGCCGACTCCTCGCGTCCGCTGCCGTTCTTCAATGACACCGCCGATGCCCTGGACGGCCTGTCGCCGGTCGGCAAGCGCGCCGTGCAGCGGCTGAACGACCTGGGCGTGATCATCGATGTGTCGCAAATGTCCAGCAAGGCGCTGGCCCAGGCCGTTGCCCTCAGCCGCGCGCCGGTGGTGGCCTCGCACTCGGTGCCACGGGCGATGGTCGACATCAGGCGCAACCTTTCCGACAAGGAGCTGCAACTGATCAAGGACAGCGGCGGCGTGGTCCAGCTGGTGGCCTTCTCCACCTACCTCAAGCCCTTGAGCAGCAAGACCCAGGACAAACTCAACGCCCTGCGCGCCCGCTACGACCTGCCGCCATTGGCCAACCTCGACTACGCACTGATGCCAGGTGACCCGGTGATCGCCGGCTGGCCCGAGCAGAAGGTCGGCCAGTACGCCAACGCGCTGTACGGCATTCTCGAAGAGGAGCCGCCGGCCACGCTCAAGGACTATGGCGACGCCATCGACTACACCGTGCGCAAGATCGGCATCGATCATGTCGGCCTGAGCTCGGACTTCAACGAAGGCGGTGGCATCGACGGTTGGCAAAACGCCAGTGAAGCACACAACGTCACCGCCGAACTGATCAGCCGCGGCTACTCCGAAGCAGATATCGCCAAGCTCTGGGGCGGCAACTTCCTGCGGGTGTGGGAGCAGGTGCAGCGCGCCGCGCATCCTGTCGCCACCTCATCCCCCTGACCCTTGCGAGCCATTTGATGAACGATCGTCGCACCTTTCTCAAGCAGGCCGGCCTGCTTGCGGCCGCCCTGCCCCTCACAGGCCCACTGCTGCCTGCCGCCCAAGCGGCGGCTGCGCAGCCTGCAACCGCCAGCGACTGGGCCGGGTTTCGCAACCTGTTCGAGCTGGACCCGGCGTACGCGCACTTTGCCAACTTCCTGATCACCTCGCACCCACGGCCCGTGCGCGAAGACATCGAGGCGCTACGCGCCCGCTTCGACCACCACCCGGCCCGCATGGTCGACTGGGACAGCCAATCGGAGTGGAAGCACGAGGCCGCCGTGCGTGAATGGGCAGCCCGCTACCTCGAAGTGACGCCCCGGCAAATTGCCCTGACCGGCAGCACCACCGAAGGCCTGGGGCTGATCTATGGCGGGCTGAAGATTGCCCCGGGGCAGGAAATTCTCACCACCGTGCACGAGCATTCGGCCGCCCGCCATACCATGGGCTTTCGCACCACGCGCGATGGCACACCGGTGCACCGGTTGCGCCTGTTCGACGACCCCGCCAAGGTCAACAGCGACCAGGTACTGACCACCATCGCCGCAGCCATCGGGCCGAAAACACGAGTACTGGGCATGACCTGGGTGCACTCGGGCAGTGGCGTCAAACTGCCCGTGGGCGAGATCGGCGCGCTGGTGCGCGAGGTCAATCGCCAGCGTGACGAGCAGGACCAGATCATCTACGTGATCGACGGTGTGCATGGCTTTGGCGTCGAAGACATGCGCTTTGCAGATCTCAACTGCGACTACTTCATCGCCGGCACGCACAAGTGGATGTTCGGGCCGAGAGGTACGGGGATCATCTGCGCGGCGTCCACCGAACTGAAGCAACTGAACCCGACCATTGCCACGTTTTCCGAAAACGAGGACTTTGCCACGGTGATGACGCCCGGGGGTTACCACGCGTTCGAGCACCGCTGGGCCTTGGGCAAGGCGTTCGAGCTGCACCTGCAGCTGGGCAAGGCGGCGGTGCAGGCGCGGATTCATGGGCTTAATGGCTATCTCAGGCAGCGGCTTGAGGCGCTGCCGGGGGTCGAGTTGGTGACACCGCGCAGCACGCAGTATTCGGCGGGGTTCACCTTCTTCCGGGTCACGGGGCAGGATGCTGACGAGGTGGCCCGGTATCTCAACAGCCAGCGCATCGTGGTCGATGCGGTGTCCCGGGATGTCGGGCCGGTGGTGCGGACGGCGCCTGGGCTGTTGAATACCGAGGCGGAGATCGAGCGATTGGTGGATATTCTGAAGCGCTACCTGCGCGCTTGATGGTTGCCAGTACCGGCCCTATCGCCGGCAAGCCAGCTCCCACCCCGACCGCACCGACTTCAAGTCATGTGCGGTGCCTGTGGGAGCCGGCTTGCCGGCGATAGGGGCGCAACGCGCCCCCGGCGAGCTCAAGTCAGGACTGGCCACCGACCCGCTTCAACCACTCCCCGACATCCCGGTAAATCCCCTCCACCTGCCCCACAATCCCCGACATGCGCAAGAAGTCATGGGTCAACCCCTCCACCCGGGCAAAGGTCACCGCCGTCCCCCCCGCTACCAGCCAGTCACGATAGGCCATGCCCTCATCATGCAAGGGGTCATATTCGGCCACGAACAGGTAAGCTGGTGCCAACGGCTGGCGCAGCGTCGACAGCAACGGCGATACCCGCCAGTCAAGGCGCTGCTCGCGCTGCGGCGCATAGTGCTGGTAGAACCACTCCAGGGTAGGCGTCTCCAGCAGGTAGCCCTCGGCATGCTCGCGATGGGACTCACGCCAGCAGGAGATATCGGTCACCGGGTAGAACAGCAACTGTGCCAGCGGCTTGAACGCCAGCGCCTCGGGCTGCTCCACTGCCGTAGTGGCCAGCACCGCCGCCAGGCTGGCACCCACGCTGTCCCCTGCCAGCACCACCCGGCGGTTGTCCAGGCCCAGCGACGCCGCCTGCTCCGCCAGCCAGTTGGCGGCGTCCAGCACATCGTGCAGGGCTTTCGGGAACTGCTGCTCCGGTGCCAGCCGGTAGTCCGCCGCCAGCACCGCGAACTCGCCCAGGGCCGCCAGGCGACGGCACACCGAGTCATGCGAATCGAGGCTGCCGACCACATAGCCGCCGCCATGCAGGTACAGGATCACTGGCTGCAAGGCAGCACCAGCATCGCCCTGGCGGTACAGGCGAGCAGCCAGGCGGGCACCGTCGCGCGCGGTAATCTGCAACTCGCTGACCCTGACGTTGCCGGGCGGGCTCGGGTCGAGTAACTGCGAGCTGCCTTCGAACTCGGCACGGGCCTGGGCCACGTCCATCGCGTGCATGGGCAGGCTCCTGCCCGTCAGCCGGCCAAATTCGACCAGTTCCAGAAATGCCGCCAGATCAGGGTGCAGTGCCATGTGGGTTCCTTGGGTGAACAATGTGACTCGAGCCTCCCTACGGGACGTAGCAGCACACCGAAAAATTACCCGCCCACACGGCTAAATCGTTGGTGCAAGCACTCGTTATCCCTGCACAACGAAAGACCGCCAGAGGCATACCGTGGACCTTCAGAGCATCCTCAGCAAACTGTTCGCCAACGCCCATGCCGTCGGCATCGAAGGCGTTTTCCAGTTCGTCTTCGGCCAGGACCGGGCCTTCTGGTCGGAGGTGCGCGACAGCAGCCGCACCGGTGCCGGCCGGCACAGCGCCCCGGACGTTACCATCGAAGTGGCCGAGCGTGACTTCATCTGCATCATGGGTGGCACCGCCAACGTCGAAGAGTTGTTCGCCAGCGCCCGGCTGAAGATCAGCGGCAACATGGGCCTGGCCACCCTGCTGCCGCAGATCATCAGCAACGTCCGGCGCGGCGCGCCGGCGACCAAGGTGTCGATGAACCAACGCTACCCGACACCGGCACGCCTCAGCGAACGGGTGTCGGCCGCGCAACCGGTGCAGCGCGAGGTGGCACGCATTGCCCGCGCCGACATGCCGCTGGCGCGCTTCCAGGGCGAATACCTGGCGCACGGCACGCCGGTGGTCATCAGCGATGCCCTGCAGGACTGGCCGCTGTTCACCATGGGCCGCGAAGCTTCGCTAGAGCATTTCGCCGAACTGCAGGGCATCACCCGGCACGGCGACTACGTGAAGAAGACCTTCTCCACCGACCGCGACTTCCGTTCCACTTCCATGGCCGACTTCATCGCCTCGCTGGACACCCCTGCCAAACCCGGCGAAACCCCGGCCTACATGGGCAACAACATCGTGCCGGAAAAGCTGCTGACGCTGATTCGCTACCCGCAGTACTTCGCCCGCGAGAAGTTCATTGCGCCGCGCATCTGGATCGGTCCCAAGGGCACACTGACGCCATTGCACCGCGACGACACCGACAACCTGTTCGCACAGGTATGGGGGCAAAAGTCGTTCATCCTTGCCGCACCGCACCATCGCCCGGCCCTGGGTACCTGGTCGACCAGCCCCAAGGGCGGCCTGGACGGCTGCGACTTCAACCCCGACGCCCCGGACTACCAGCGCTTCCCGGCGGCGCGCGAGGTGCCGTTCCTGCGCGTGGTGCTGCAGGCCGGTGACCTGTTGTTCCTGCCCGAAGGGTGGTTCCACCAGGTGGAGTCTGTGACCACCTCGCTGTCGGTGAACTTCTGGGTGAATTCCGGGCGCGGCTGGTAGCCGGGATTGCCAGGGGGCGCTTTGCCCCCCCTATCGCCGGCAAGCCGGCTCCCACAGGTACAGCGCAAGCCTTTCGGTCGGCGCAGTCCCTGTGGGAGCCGGCTTGCCGGCGATAGGGCCGCGCAGCGGCCCCGGCAATCGATCAGACCGCCGCGATCAACGCCTCGGCAAAGCGCTGCGCGACCTCATCGATCTGCTCGCCACTGATGATCAACGGCGGCAGGAAGCGCACCACCGCCCCATGCCGCCCACCGAGCTCCAGGATCAGCCCGCGCTTGAGGCACTCGCGCTGCACCTTCGCCGCCAACTCACGGTTGGCCGCCGGATGCCCAAGCGCATCCCTGTGGCCTTGCGGATCCACCAGTTCCACCCCAAGCATCAGGCCACGCCCGCGAATATCACCCAACTGCGGATAGTCCCGCTGCAACTGCTGCAGGTGCTGGCGCAGGCGCTGCCCCATGGCCTCGGCATGCTCTGCCAGGCGATGCTCGACCAGGTAATCGATCACCGCCGAACCCGCCGCCATGGCCATCTGGTTACCACGGAAAGTGCCGGCGTGGGCGCCCGGTTTCCAGGTGTCCAGCCATTCGCGGTACACCACCACCGCCAGCGGCAGGCTGCCGCCAATGGCCTTGGACAAGGTGACCACGTCCGGGATGATGCCGGCATGCTCGAAGGCGAACATGCGCCCGGTACGGGCGAAACCGCTCTGGATCTCATCGACGATCAACGCCACGCCGGCCTGCTCGGTGATACGGCGTACACCCTTGAGCCACTCGATATCGGCCGGAATCACCCCGCCCTCGCCCTGCACCACCTCGAGGATCACCGCCGCTGGCAGCGGCACGCCGCTTTCCGGGTCGAGCAGCAGGGTTTCCAGGTAATGCAGGTTGGCCCTGACCCCGGCTTCGCCGCCCAAGCCGAACGGGCAACGGTAGTCGTAGGGGTACGGCATGAACTGCACACCGTTGCCGAGCAAGGCCCCCAACGGCTGCTTCGGCCCATGGCTGCCCATCAGGCTCAGCGCCCCCTGGCTCATGCCATGGTAGGCGCCCTGGAAGGCCAGCACGGTGCTGCGGCCGGTGGCGCTGCGCACCAGCTTCAGCGCTGCTTCCACCGCATCGGTACCGGTCGGGCCGCAGAACTGGACCTTGGCTTCACGGCGTAACGCCTCGGGCAGCACGCCGAACAGGTCCTGGACGAAGCGGTCCTTGACCGGCGTGGTCAGGTCCAGGGTGTGCAGTGGCAGTTCATCGGCCAGTACCCGCTGGATCGCCTCGACCACCACCGGGTGGTTGTGGCCCAGCGCCAGAGTGCCGGCGCCGGCCAGGCAGTCGATGAACTGGCGGCCTTCGACATCCTCCACATGGATGCCACGGGCGCGCTTGAGTGCCAGGGGGATGCGCCGCGGGTAGCTGCGGGCGTTGGACTCCTGTTGTTGCTGGCGTTGCAGCAAGGGTGAATCGGTGAACTCGTACAAGGCACGCGGCGCGCTGGCCGGCGGGACCTGGGCAAGGCAGGAAGCGGTGGACATGGGTGAATCCTCGCAAGCAAGCGAAAGTGCTGGTGTTCGTCGCTTGGAAAACGCTTGAGTGCGGGGAGGATTTAGCGGTTGCTGTGGGATTTTTGAAAGCAGGCCCGGCCTCTTCGCGGGTAAACCCGCTCCCACAGGATTGGCACAGATCTCAGGGTTGATGCAGTACCTGTGGAAGCGGGTTTACCCGCGAAGAGGCCGGCACAGGCAATAAAAATCAATTCCCCGAGCGCGCCGGCACCTGCAACAACACCCGCAACCCATCACTGCGGCTGTCGAACTTCAGGCTACCGGCACAACGCTGCACGATCGCCTGTACGATCGCCAGCCCCAGCCCGCATCCACCACTCTGCCCGTTACGCCAGAAGCGCTCGGTCAGGTGCTCAAGGTCCGCCTCGGCAATCCCCGGCCCATGGTCCCGCACCATGAAGCCCACCTGGCCGTCAGCCATCTGCACCTCAAGCTCCACCGCCTCGTCGCCGCCATGGCGCAAGGCGTTGTCCAGCAGGTTGCGCAGCGCCGCCACCGCCAACGGCGCAGGCATGCCCAGGTAGATCTGCGTAGCGGCGTCAGGCAAACGCAACACGATGCGCCGGTTGTCACCGCCGCCGGCATCCTGCACCGCCTGCCGGGCCACCTGCTCGGCGCTGCACTGCACGCCATCCTCGAACGACAGGCTGCCTTCCACCCGCGCCAGCATCAGCAACTGCTCCAGCGTGCGGTGCATGCGGTCGGCGCCCTGCTCGGCATGCTCCAGCGCCTGCTCGCGCACGGCGCCATCGGTCATCCGTGCCACCTGCAGGTGGGTCTTGATCGCCGTCAGCGGGCTGCGCAGTTCATGCGCGGCATCGTCGGTCAGGCGCCGCTCACGCTCGATGGTCTGGGCAATGCGCAGGAACAGCTGGTTCTGGGTTTCCAGCAACGGTTGCAGTTCGCTGGGCATGCCCGCCACCTGCAGCGGCTCGACGCTGTCCGCGCGCCGGCGGCGCAGGGCATCGCGCATGCGGTTGAGCGGCTCCAGGCCCTTGCCCAGGCCGATCCACAACAACCCCAGGCTGCCAAGCAGGGCCATCAGCACCGGCGCCGAGGCCGCCAGCAGGATAGACTGGTTCAGTGCCTCGCGCTCCATGTGCCGGTCGGCGGTAGTAATGCGCACATCGCCATGGTTGTAGGTAAAGGTGCGCCACAGCGCGTCGTCGATAGTCTGGTCTCGGAAACCACTGCGTTCATCGTCCATGACGCCATCGTGCTTGTGGTTGCTGGCGAGAATCTCGCCACGCAGCGAGCTGACCTGGCAAGCCATGCCGTCCGGCACGCTGAACTGGTCGGCGGAAAAGTGCGCCTCCCCACCCTTGGCAGTCAGCGGCTGCGGCAGCTGGTCGATCAGCCCGGCGACCATGCGCGCCGAAGCCACCAGGCGCTGGTCGAGGGAGAACATCATCTGCTGGCGCAGGTCGCGCAGCATCCACGCGGCGGCCAGCGCCCAGATGATCACGAAGGCGCTGCCCAGGATCAGGCTCAGGCGTACCCGCAGGCTCATGATGCGGCCTGCTCCGGCGCCTGCGCCGGGCCCAGCCGGTAGCCCAGGCCGCGCACGGTCTCGACGATGCCGTTGCCCAGCTTGCGCCGCAGATGGTGGATATGCACGTTCAGGGCATTGCTCTCGACTTCGTCGCTGAAGCCGTACACGCAGTCTTTGAGCTGCTCGCTGGACAGCACCCGCCCGGGGTTCTGCAGCAGCGCCTGGAGCAATGCCTGTTCACGCCGGGACAGGTCGACCGGCTGGCCGGCCAGGGTTGCCTCGCAGCTGCTCGGGTCATAGCGCAGCGGGCCGTGTTCGATCACATTCACCGCCCGCCCGGCCACCCTCCGCAGCAGGGTGTGCAGGCGAGCAGCCAGCTCGCGCAGGTCGAACGGCTTGAGCAGGTAATCGTCGGCGCCGGCCTGCAGGCCATCGACCCGGTCGGTGACCGCATCTCGGGCAGTGAGCACCAGCACTGGCAGCGTCTCGCCTTTCTCGCGCAGGCGGCGCAACAGCTTCAGGCCGTCTTCGTCGGGCAGGCCAAGGTCGAGGATCATCACGTCGAACTGCGCGGCCTGCAGCATCGCCCGTGCATCGGCGGCGTTGCCCACACGGTCCACGGTCAGGCCCTGGGCGGTAAGGCCGGCGCAGATGCCGGCGGCGATCAGGTCGTCGTCCTCGCAGAGCAGAACGTGCATGGTGGGGCTCCCGGAATGGTGTAGCTGGCATTGCACCTTGGGCGGATTAAGGGGGGATTATGGACCTTTTGTGGGGGATTGGGGATGTATGGCGCCTGCGGCAACGAGCACCGCGCAACTGCCACACGCTCCCGGGAGCGACAAACATTTAAAGCCCCACCCAAGGCCCACCCCGACAGCCTAACTCCGCCGAACACGCCGGAAACGAAGTCGCATTTTCCTACAACTGGCTCAGAAACTTCGGATCCGAATCCATGATGGGATTTCCCCCTGCACACGCTGTCAGGGAGACACCTCATGTACCTGGATTACCTCGTGCCCTCCTGGCACGAGATCGAGTCACGTGTCATCGCCATGGTGGGCTACCAAAGCGGTGGCCAGTTCCGCACCAGCCTCAATGAAGAGGTCGCCTCGCTAGGCCTCAACCTGCGCCGGATAGAAGCCGTCCGCACCGCCTTCTACCACGCCGAATGGCAGGCGGCGCACATGCTGCGCCAGCGCTTCGCCGACCTCGACATCAACAGCATCGTCGACGAACTGCTGATGGTCGTGCGGCAGATGGCGATGATCGTCGCCGGCAGCACCATTACCGGTGGCCTGCTTGGCGCGGGGGTTGGCGCATTCGCCGGCGGCGCCGGAACCATTCCGTTTGCCGGCGCGGGCGCGGCCATGGGCCTCAAGGTCAGTGGCTGGATCCTCGGCGCGCTAGGGCTGGCTTCCATCGCCGAGTTCTTCATCGAGGGCTTGCCGCGTATCGGCGAGTACTACGTCGACGGCATTCGCTTCGCCTGGGAAGGCACCTGCGGCAATGAAGGCACGGGCCCGCTCTGCCGGGACGACCCCTATGCGATATCCCGGGCGACGCATCAGATTGCCCAAGCCCACGTGGAAGTCGTGCTGCTGTTGTTGGGGGCGATCGTGTCGTACCTCACCCGCGGCCGCGGTGATGCCCGGGTGCTCGCGCAGGAGATGGCGGCCAGCCGCAAAGGTGCGCGGCTGGGGCAATGGATGCTCAAGCATGAAGAGGGGTTGAAGAAACGGCCGGACCTGCAGGTGCCGGAGCGGCGCAAGGGGGCGGTGGGTGAGCCGCAACCGATGCAGCCTGATCGGCCGGCAGGGAAAGACAAGGAGCCCTCGACAGGGAAGCCCGGTAGCATGCCGTTGCATACCGTGGCGTGCTTCAAGGCCGACAAATTGCCACCCGCCAAGCATGGCGAGTTTGAACGGCAGTTGAAGGGGCAGCAGGATGGGTTGAATCGGCTGACGGTTGAGGAGTTTTTAGAAAACGTTGCCAATCCCGTAAAGCGAAACCCAATTGTAGCGCGCAAAGCTCGTAAACAGATGCAAGACAAGTTAGAGCAACGGATACTGGACGACTTGCCAGACGATTTGAGCCCACGTGAAGCCCAAAGGACGGCTGCAAAATTAGCGAAGGAGACGATGGCAACGCTCGCGGCATTGCACAACCCGGACCTGACCGCTGGAGGAAGAGATGTCATTGCCGATTTCGGTGACAAACAAGTCAACTCCACCATTGGCCCACAGTGGAAAAGCAAGATCAAGGGTATACAGCAAGCTGCCGAAGAAGCATTGAAATCAGGCGGAGATGCCTCCTTCATGAACATCAAACTGGTCAAGTGCTAGATTGATATGGAGCCAAATGATGGATGACGTCTATTCCGTCTTTATCGATACAATTGGACCACCTATTCACAAGCAAGAGGTTCCTCCTTCAACCATCGAGCGTTACAGGAGAAAGCTGCCGAAGAAATTATTGGAACATTGGACGACACATGGCTGGTGTGGATATGGTGATGGTATTTTTTGGACCGTCGACCCCCAAGAGTATGAAGGCGTCGTTGCATCTTGGATTGACGGTACGTCCCTGGCCGAACATGACACCTACCATGTGATCGCGCGCGGGGCGTTTGGCGACCTCTACTTATACGGAGAGAGAACCGGTTTCTCACTATGCATTGCGAGCCATATCTCACACTATTGCGGCAACAACCGCCGAATAGCAAACATTGACAGGCACGTTCAATCTTTCTTTCTACAGGTTAAAAAGGACAGCAATGACTTCGAGGATTTATTCGAACCGTCAAGAAACAATCTAGGCCCACTCAATCACGATGAAATGTATGGTTTCGTCCCCGCACTCGTCTTCGGCGGAAAAGCAAGACTGGAGCGAATTAAAAAAGTAAAAACAATTGAACACTTGATTATGGGCGGCGGCAAAAACTGAGTGCAACACCTGACCTTTCCGGTACGGTGCTGCCCCTATGTCTTATTCCGAACTCAGCGTTGAAGAACGCGCCACCATTCAAATCGGTCGTACCCAAGGCTTCAGCCTGCGCAGGATTGCCTGCTTGATCAACCGATCCCCTTCGACCATCAGCCGTGAGCTGCGCCGTAACCGAGGTGCTTGCGGTGGCTACTCGGCCCGCCTGGCCCAGCAGCAAATGCAGGCCCGCCGCCAACGCTGTCGACCGAAACGAAAGCTCTTGCCGAGTAGTGAGCGCTTCCAGTTGGTGGCCCATATGCTGCGCGAGCGTTTGTCTCCCGAGCAGATTGCCGGCAAGCTGCGCAGCATGAACATTCCCAGCCTCAGAGAAGCCTACGTCTGTCGCGAGACGATCTACAACGCGATCTATGCCCTGCCAGTGGGTGAGCTGCGTAAGGAGCTGATCATCTGTCTGCGCCAAGGCAAGACGACGCGCCGACCGCGCTCTGGTGGCGTGGATCGGCGCGGCCAGATCCCCGAGATGGTCAGTATTCATGTGCGCCCGCCGGAGATTGAAGACAGGCTGATGCCGGGGCATTGGGAAGGCGACCTCATCAAGGGCAAGGCCAACGCCTCGTGTGTAGGCACGCTGGTGGAGCGAACCAGTGGCTACCTGATGCTGGTAAAGATGAACGACGCGACGGCGACCTCGGCGATGGAAGGCTTCAGTGCAGCGCTCAATGGCATGCCGCTGGCGATGCGCAAGAGCATGACCTACGACCAGGGCCGAGAAATGGCGCGGCATGCTGAAATCACCCAGCAGACCGGGGTGGCAATTTACTTCTGCGACCCGCACAGCCCCTGGCAGCGCGGCAGCAACGAAAACATCAACGGCCTGATTCGCCAGTACTTGCCCAAGGGCACAGACCTGTCGGTACATAGCCAGGAGGAGCTGGACGCCATTGCCTTGCAACTGAATATGCGTCCCCGTAAGCGCTTCGATTTCAAATGTCCGATCGAAATGATGAGTGAGGTGATGCAAAAGGCCATGGCTATGCGGCACGATGCGCCCACTTCAATCCAATAACCGTGTTGCACTCAGCTTCTGCAACCGCCATGCTTTCACAACTTTCGGCACTGGTACCCTACAGCTTCTCCGACTTCTAAACACTAAAACGGACTTAATCAAATGGACGTCATCTTCAGCATCTTCCTCGAAACCTTCGGCGACCCCGTCGGCCACCAACCAGTACCGCCCTCTGCCCTCGATCATTACCAAGGCAAACTCCCCAATCGTCTCCTGGATTACTGGCAAGAGCACGGCTGGTGCGGCTACGGCGGTGGTCTGTTCTGGCTGGTAAACCCTCAGGATTACGAAGACGTAGTAGCGTATTGGCTGTCAGGCACGCACTTCGAAGCACGCGACACTTATCACCTCATCGCCCGTAGCGCTTTTGGCGACCTGTACCTGTGGGGTGAGAACACCGGCTCGGTGCTGACCATTGCGGCGTACCATTCCCGTTACCTCGATGGCGCCCACAGCTCAGGCGACGAAGAGCGGGACAACAAGATCCACGGCCTGCTCATGTGGCTGATGACCGAATGCATCTATTTCGACGACCTGTTCGAACCCGCCAGGGAACGGCTCGGCACGTTGGCCGCAGACGAAATGTATGGCTTTGTTCCTGCCTTGATGCTGGGAGGGTCAGACAGCCTCGAGCGGCTTGAAAAGCTCAAAGCAGTCGAGCATCTGGTACTGCTCGCCCAACTGAGCGAGCTTCAACCCTATGAGCTGGCTGACGAAGAAGATGAATAGGCCCTGACAAGTGCGTTCACCGGTGCACCGCATCAGGCTTGTCGACATCCAGCAGCACACCGGTATCCGGCACTTCTACCCTGACACAACTCGCCGGGTTGGCCTTGACCACCGAACGCGCCCCTTCATCGCCGGTCAGGCGCGCAAGCGCCGGCCAGAAATCGCGCCCGAACAGCACAGGGTGCCCTTGCTGCCCTTCATGGCAAGGCAACACGATGGTCGACGCGCTGGCCCTGGAAGCCAGCCGGGCAAGGGTTGCCTGCTCCAGCCAGGGCATGTCACCCAACAGAATCGCTACTGCCTGCGCCTCACTGTCGGCCAGCGAGGCGGCGCCGGCCGCCAGGCTATGGCCCATGCCCAATGCGAAGTCCGGGCTGGAGATGACCCGGCACCCCGCAGGCAGCCCCAGATCCACGCCCCGCTCCCCCTCGCGCAACACCACCCGCACATCGTCGAACACTGCACAGGCCCGCTCCACGCTGTGCACCAGCAAGCTGCGACCATCAACCAACAGCGCCCGACGCTTGTCAGCCCCGAAACGCACGCTGCTGCCAGCAGCCAATATCAGTGCAACCACACTCACAGCGCCACCCGCTCGATACCATTGCGCACGCGAAGGATATCGGCCAGCACCGCCAAAGCGATCTCGGCCGGGGTCTTGCTGCCCAGGTTGAGGCCGATCGGGGCGTGGATGCGGCCCAGTTCGACCTCGCCCAGGCCACCGATCCGCCGCAGGCGTTCGCGGCGCTTGTCGGAGGTCACCCGGGAGCCCATCACACCGATATAGAACGCCTCGGTGCGCACCGCTTCGAGCATGGCCAGGTCATCGATCTTCGGGTCGTGGGTCAGCGCCACCACCGCGGTGTCGGCATGGCAACCGCCATGGGCGATGAACTCCGATGGCAGCTCGCGACGCACCTCGATGCCATCCAGCCGCACGCCGTCGAGCACTTCGTCACGCGGCTCGCAGAGGATGACTTCAAAGCCCATGCCCTTGCCGAACTCGGCACAGAAATGCGCGACGCTGGAGTACCCGGCCAGCAGCAGGCGCTGGGCGGCCCCCACACGCAAGCGTACACAGGCACTTTCACGCTGCACACGCGGCCCCTGGCTGTGGTCATCGGCAAGCAGGCGCCTGCCCTCGGGCAGGCTCACTTCACGCAGCACACGGCGCTGGCCCTGCAATGCGCTTTCCAGCTCACGCAGGTGCGCCTGTACCTCGCATTCGGCCGGCAGGTTCTCCACCAGCACTTCCAGCACGCCGCCACACGGCAGGCGGATACTCGAACGCGAGTCGCTGCCATCGCCATAACGCACGATGGCCACCGGCTCGGGAAACTCCCCCCGGCCCACGCGCTCGAGAAAGTCGTCCTCGACGCAACCACCGGACAGCGAACCCAGCCACTGCCCGCTGGTGTTCACCGCCAGCAGCGAACCCGGCGCACGGGGCGCCGAGCCGTAGGTGGCGAGTACCGTGCACAACCACACCCGCTGGCCGCCGCACGACCACTGCAACGCCTGGCGGACCACCTGTAGATCGAGATGCTGCACCCTTTACTCCGCCTTCAGCTCGGCGAGCTGCTGTACGCTCAGGTCACCGGGCAATCCACCCCAGGCCTGGCGCAGGTAGTTGACCATATCCGCCACCTGCTGGTCATCGAGCTTGTCGGCAAAGCCCGGCATCGGCTGCATGCGCTCGAAGCCGGTGAACTGCTGTTCACGAATGCCTTCGAGGACCACCTTGACCAGGTTGCGCGAGTCGGCCTGGCGTAGCACCGTGTTGCCGCGCATGGCCACGGCGATGTGCGGCTTGCCCTCGCCGTCCACCCCATGGCAGCCGGCGCAGACGTTCAGGTACTGCTGGCGGCCGCGCCTGGCGCTGTCGCTCATCTGCTCCAGTGCCACCGCCTGAATGGCCTTGGCCGACGGTGGCTGGTCGCCCAGCAGGTAGGTGGCCATGGCCGCCAGGTCGGCATCCTCCAGGTGCTGGGTGCTGTGGTGCACCACCGGGAACATTTCGTTGAACATGCTGCCCTGAGCACTGATGCCGTGCTTGAGGAAGGTGGTCAGGTCCGGCTGGGTCCAGCCGCGCTCGGCCAGGTCCTGGGCCAGCAGGCTCGGGGCCAGGTAGCCACCCAGCAGGCCGCCGCTCAGGCGCTGGTCTTGCTGCAACGCACCGATCGGGTTGCGCGGGGTATGGCACTCGCCGCAATGGCCCATGACTTCGACCATGTACTGCCCACGCTGCCAGGCCGGGCTTTTGCCCTCGGTCGGCTGCAACTGCACGCTTTTACCGTACAGCATGTTCCAGCCGCTCAGCCCCTGGCGCACGTTGAACGGAAAGCGCAACGCAGTCTGCGGTGCCGGGCGGTTGATTGGCGGCACGGTCATCAGGTAGGCGAGGATCGCGTCCGAATCTTCGCGCTTGATCAGGTGGTACGAGGTGTACGGCATCGCCGGGTAGAGGTTGGCGCCGTCCTTGCGCTTGCCCTCGGTTACCGCGGCGAAGAATTCGTCGGCGCTGTAGTTGCCGATGCCGTACTGCTTGTCCGGGGTGATGTTGCTGCCGTAAATGGTGCCGAACGGCGAATGGATCGGCAGGCCGCCAGCATACGGCGCACCGCCTTCAGCGGTGTGGCAGGCCATGCAGTCAGCCGCGCGGGCCAGGTATTCACCGCGCTTGACCTGCGCCTGGTCGGCTGCCTGGGCAAGCGAGGTAACGGCAAGCCCGAGAGCCAGCGCCATTGCGCTACGAACAAGACCCATGCTCAACCCTCCTTGACCAGGCCGAGGTCGTTGAGCACCGTACGGGTGGCGTCGTAGTAACGCACGTAGCCGGTGCAACGGCAGATGTGGTGGCCCAGGCTCGCCTCGATGCGATCCTCCACCTCGCTCTTCTTCAGCGGCTGGCGCTGGGCGGTTTCCACCAGCACCGTGGCGGCATTGACGAAGCCCGGCGCGCAGTAGCTGCACTGGAAGGCGAACAGGTCGACGAACTTCTGCTGGATCGGGTTCAGCGTGAGGTTGCCGGCCTCGTCCTGTTTGGCATGGCCCTCGATGGTGCGGACCTTCTTGCCCTCGAAGTAATGCGCGCCGGTAATGCAAGTACGCACCTCCTCGCTGGTGCCGTCGGGGTTGTCGACGATCACCACGCAGGCGTGGCAGATGCCCTGGCCGCAGCCCAGGCGCGAGCCGGTGAGGTTCTGGTGTTCGTGCAGGTAGTCGATCATCGCCAGGTCGTCGGGGACCTCGACCGGGCCGACCGGTTGACCATTGAGGGTCAGTTGCAGTGGACGGTTAGCCATTGAGGGCCTCCTTGATACGGGCTGGGGTGATGGGAAGATCGCGAACGCGCTTGCCGATGGCATGCGCGACAGCATTGCCGATGGCCCCCACGACCGGGATCATCACCACCTCGGCAATGCCCTTGGACGGGTCGGTCGGTGACAGCGGCGGTAGGATTTCACTGGTCTGCTGCCAGACCGCCACGTCGCGCGCATGCGGCAGGCGGTAGCGGTTGAAGTTCCAGTCGCCCTCCCCGGGCCCGCCCTCGTACAACGGCATTTCTTCGGTCAAGGCATGGCCGATGCCCATGGCGATACCGCCCTCGAGCTGGCCCTTGACCAGTTCCGGCACAAGCACCCGGCCGCACTCGACCCAGCTGTGATGGTTGAGTACCTGCACTTCGTGAGTGCCCTTGTTCACCTTGACTTCGACAATGGTCGCCACCGGGCTGTAGTAGGTGACCATGGCGTTGTTCAGCTGGGTGTCGGGGTAGGCGGCGTTCTGCCGGTCGAGCAGGTGGTAGCCGTGGCTGCTCATCTGCGCCTTCTTGGCGCTCACCGCGCCATCGCCGTATTTGACTGCCACCGCATCGAGCGGGAAGCGTTCGCGCACGCCATCGATGACGAAGTCGGCCTCGGCCCAGCTCCAGCGGTTGAAGCCGTGCACGCTGACGCCGGTGACCAGGCCCATTTCATGGGCCTTTTGGGCCAGCTGGGCGAACGGGATAGGTGACAGGCCGTTGCCGGTCAGCTCGCCGTTGACCCATACCGCATTCTCGCGGCGCACCACCAGCGGGTTGGCCTGGCCGCCGTACGGGCCCTGGCGCCAGATGGCCATGGCCGCCGGCCACAGACCGTGGTTGAACAGCACGCGTGCCGCTTCGCGGGTGGCATGGCTGAAGTAGAAGGCCGAGTTGGTCGCCGACGACGGCGAAGCAAGCTTGCCGACCCAGCGCGGGTTGCGCAGCGCGGCGTCCTGCTCGGGCTGGCTGATCAGGTACGGGTTGCCGCTGGTGGTCAGCTGCAGCTCCGGCCATTCGGTGACCGCGGTCTTCACCTCGTCGGCCGAGCGGCCGAGGAAATCGCTGACAACCAGGGCCTGGGAGGTGGACATGCCGGTACCCAGCTCGGTGCCGATGTGGCGCAGGCTGATGCGCCCGTCGCGGCTGAACTCGATGCTGGCCATGGGGGCTTCGGAGCCGGTGCCGAAGTCTTTCTGGCAGATGGCAAAGCCCACGCCATACCAGTGGTCCGGGTCCTTGGCATCCATCTGCTGCTTGCGCGTGTCGCGGTTGCGCCACCAGTCGTGCACGGCGGCCTTGTCGAGAATCTCGTACAGGCGCAGGGCGCCGGCCGGGACCGCGCCCTGGGTGTTCTTCATGCCCGACTTCAGCGCGTTGGCGCGGCGCAGGTCGATGGCATCGACGCCCAGGCGCCCGGCGATCTCATCCACCATCATTTCGGTGGCGGCCATGGTCTGCAGGGTGCCGTAGCCACGCATGGAGCCGGCCTCGACGCCACGGGAATGATAGGCAGTGACCGACAGATCATTCTGCGGCATGTAGTAGATCGACTGCGCCGCCGTGGCGCCGACCGCCGCCACCGAGGGGCTGTAGTTGATACGCCCGCCGCCGTCACAAGTCATGTCGGCGCGGAAGATCCTGAAGCTGTTGTCCTTCTTGTCCACCGCCAACTGGTAGCGGATATCGAAGGCATGGCGCTTGATACCGCTCTGAAACTGCTCGTAGCGGTCGTTGGCCAGGCGGATCGGCACACCGGCGCCATACAGCGCGGCCACGGCGGCGTAGAAGACGAAGATGTTGTTGTCTTTCGAGCCGTAGCCCACGGTATAGCCCGGGTGCATGTTCAGCGTGTTCAGGGCGAAGCGCGACGGCTTGATCATGTGCACGCATTCCTGCGCCACTTCGAACGGGCACTGGGTCGCCACCACAAAGTGCAGCGTGCCGCTGGCCGGGTCGTACCAGCCGTTGCCGTTGTCCGGCTCCAGGGCGGCCGGCTCGATGGACGGCGTCTTGTAGCGCTCGTCGAACACCAGCCAGTCCTCGGGCGGGTTGTCCAGCTGCTCGGCCATGCGCTTGGCGTAGAACAGGCCCTGCTCGGTCAGGTCGCCATGCTGGTTGGGCTGCTTCGACCACACCGGCTTGCGGTTGAGGATGGTAGGGAACAGCATGGAATTCTTCAGGCTGGAGAATTCATCGTCGTCGAACGGTGTGGCACCGCCCACGCGCACGAAGCGGAAGCTGCCGTAGGGGTCGCGCTGGTACAGCGGCGCCTGGGCGCCATAGCGGATCGCCTGGTCATTGAACTGCAGCTTGCGCTTGGCCTGACGGAAGCGCTCGAAGTCGTGCCAGATCAGGATCGCCACCGGGTGGCCGATGAACATAGGCACCTTGCCGGGCGGCAGCAGCGGGTCGGGCGAGTGGGCCTCGGGCCAGGCGATGCCGTCCTTTTCCAGGTCGGCAGCGGTGACGATGCGGTCCGGCTGCAGGTCGGCGCCAAGCAGGCTGAGGTCATGGCCGGCATAGATACGATCGGCCTTGGTCGCCTTGAGCAGCAGCGCATGGCCCTGCTGTGCGGGCCAGCCGGGCATGTCCTTGGCACGGATGTCGCGAGCGAACACCTTGTCGCCGCACACCTTGGACAAGGCATCGTTACGGAAACGTGCCTTGCCATCATGGTTCATCCACTTCTGCGGCGAGGTGGTGACGCGTTCCTCCATCAGCGCGGCGAATGCCTGGCTGCCAAGCGGCGCCATGGTCACGCCGACACCAGCGATCAGGCCGCCTTGCAGGAAGGCGCGCCGGGAAATATCACGGTTGGACATGCTTGATCCTCTGGGCAGCAGGGGGTCTGCCCTTTTTTTGATTCTGGTACTAGCCTGAAAAGCTGACCTGTACGTCAACTTTACAGCAATTGTGTTGGCGCAGGCAAAGTCAAGCCGACAATATGTCGCGACATGTCTGGGATCTGGGGCGGAATTTGCTCTGGGGCTGGTAGGCGTTCGTCTTAGGATCTTCGGCGCTTGGGAGACCGAGCGCCGCCCGCGCGGCGCTTCGCAGCACAAGGCTGCTCCTACATCTGTTTCGGGCCAGTAACGCCTGTGCCAGTGCACGCGACCGCCTTGTTCGTACAACGCGATATCGAGACATGCGCCAAAGCGTTCGCGCACAGACCTCATAGGAATAATTGGCCCGAAACAGATGTAGGAGCAGCCTTGTGCTGCGAAGCGCCGCGCGGGCGGCGCTCGATCCCCCAGGCGCAGACAATCCCACGGCAAACACCTGCAAGCCCTGATGCGCCCCCCCTGACCAAAAACCAGAGTTAACCTTGGGTTAATCGACCCAAGCCAGCATGACCCCTTTCAACGTACTGCCAAGGCGAAGACATGCGCGTCCTCCTGCTCTTCCTGACACTACTGCTGGCCGGCCCATTGCAGGCCAACCCGTTCGATGTCAAACCGGACTTCCTGCCGGTCAACCAGGCCTTCGTGCTTACCCACGACCGCCAGGCCGACGGCCAGATGCGCCTGTTCTTCCAGATCCAGCCTGGCTACTACCTGTATCAGAAACGGCTGAAGTTCGACGGCCTGCCTGCCGAACAGCACCCGCAACTGCCGGCCGCTCTCAACCACCACGACGAGTTCTTCGGCGACAGTGCGGTGTACCGCGACCAGCTCGAACTGCTGCTCCCGGCCGATGCCCAGGGCCAGCTGCGCCTGGGCTGGCAGGGCTGTGCCGACGCCGGCCTGTGCTACCCCCCGCAAACCACGTTGGTCGACCTGGGTGGCAGTGTGGCGCCGGCGGTCGAACAAGCCAGTGACCAGGCCCTGGCCAGCGACCTGCAAAAAGGCCACCTGGCCTGGAGCCTGCTCGCGTTCTTCGGCCTGGGCCTGTTGCTGGCCTTTACCCCCTGCTCGCTGCCGATGCTGCCGATCCTCGCCGGGCTGGTGCTGGGCAATGGCGCCAGCGCCCGGCGCGGCTGGATACTGGCCGGGGTCTATGTACTGAGCATGGCCCTGGTGTATGCCGCCCTGGGCGTGGTCGCCGCACTGCTGGGTGCCAGCCTGCAGGCCTGGCTGCAGCAACCCTGGCTGCTGGGCAGCCTGGCGGGGCTGTTCGTGCTGCTGGCCCTGCCGATGTTCGGCGCCTTCGAACTGCAACTGCCCGCCGCCGTGCGTGACCGCCTCGACCGCGCCGGGCAAGGCACCCGTGGTGGCAACCTGTATGGCGCGGCGCTGCTGGGCGCGCTGTCCGGCCTGCTGATGGGCCCGTGCATGACCGCGCCGTTGGCCGGCGCGCTGCTGTACATCGCCCAGAGCGGCGACGTGCTGCAGGGGGCGCTGGTGCTGTTCAGCCTCGGCCTGGGCATGGGCGTGCCGCTGCTGTTGCTGGTAACCCTGGGCAACCGCTACCTGCCCCGCCCGGGCGCCTGGATGAACCGGGTCAAGGGCGTGTTCGGCTTCGTGTTCCTGGGCATGGCGCTATACACCTTGCGCAGCCTGCTGCCCGCAGCATTGCTGCTGGCCCTGAGCGGCGCCTTGCTGATTGCCCTGGCCTGGGCTGCCTGGCCGGCCCTGCAGCGGTTGCCGGCGTTGCGCGCCTTGCCACTGCTGGGAGCCCTGTGGGGCGGCCTGCTGCTGGTGGGTGCGGCGGCTGGTGGCGACGACCTCTGGCAGCCGCTGCGCCCGTTCGCCGGTGGCGGCGCTGCGCCGGCCACCGGCCAGCACATCGAGGACGCTTTCGTCACCGTCAGCCGCCCCGAAGACCTGCAACGCGAACTGGATGCGGCTAAGGCCCGTGGCCAGTGGGTGATGCTCGACTACTATGCCGATTGGTGCGTGTCGTGCAAGGTCATGGAAAAACAGGTGTTCGCCCGCAGCGACGTGCAGGCCGGCCTGGCCGGTGTGCACCTGCTGCGCCTGGACGTGACCGCCGACACCCCGGCCAGCCAGGCCTTGCTGCAGCGCTACCAGGTACCCGGCCCGCCCAGCATCATCTGGGTCGGCCCGGAAGGCGACGAACGCCGCGCGCGGCGCATCACTGGTGAGGTGGATGCAGCCGCCTTCCTGCAACACTGGACCCAGACCAGGAGCCAAGGCTGATGCTGACCGTAACCCTCGGGCCACTGACCATGGCCCTCAACCACCTGCTGATGCTCACCGCCCTGGTGATCGCCAGCATGGTCGGCTGGTGGGTCGCCCGGCGTGGCGGCGAGAGCCCGGAATCGGCACTGTTCAACCTGTTCCTGATCGGCCTGCTGTGCGCACGCGCCGGCTTCGTGCTGGCCTACTGGACGATGTACCAGGACGATCTGCTGCAGATCATCGATATCCGTGATGGCGGCTTCCTGTTCTGGTCGGGCCTTGCCGGCATCGTGCTCGGCGCCCTGTGGCAGGGCTGGCGCCATCCGGGCCTGCGCCGCCCGCTGGGCTGGGCGCTGTTCAGCGGTGCGCTGTTCTGGGGCCTGGCCAGCCTCGGGGGCCACCTGTACAGCAAGGGCACCGAACTGCCCGATTTGAGCCTGCGCAAGGCCAACGGCCAATCCGTGGCGTTGCACAGCTACCGCGGCAATCCGCTGGTCATCAACATCTGGGCCACCTGGTGCCCACCCTGCCGACGCGAAATGCCGGTGCTGCAACAGGCGCAAAGCGCTTACCCGCACGTGACCTTCCTGTTCGTCAACCAGGGCGAGACCCCGGAAAACGTCAGCACCTTCCTCGCCACCACCGGCCTGAGCCTGACCCACGTGCTGTTCGACGGCACCGGTCTGCTGGCCCAGCGCGTCGGCTCCATGGCGCTGCCCACCACCCTGTTCTACGACGCCGACGGGCGCCTGGTCGGCAGCCATCTGGGCGAGCTGTCCCGGGCCAGCCTGCGCCACGCCCTGGAGCCTTTCGACCGGGCCACCGCGCCCGCCCCTGCCGCACAAGGAAACTGACATGCGACTGACTGCACTGCTGCCCCTGTCCCTGGCCCTGCTGGCTGCCCCCACCCTGCAGGCCGAAGAGCTGCCCAAGGCGATTGCGCAACTACAAGCCAAGGGCGCCGTGATCAAAGGCAGCTTCGACGCCCCCAACGGCCTGCGCGGGTATGCCGCCGAGTACCAGAACAACGGCCTGGCGCTGTACCTCACCCCTGACGGCAAGCATGTACTGGTCGGCAGCCTGTTCGACGAACAGGGCAACGACCTCAGTGCCGAGCCGCTGAAAAAGCTGGTGTATGCGCCGATGAGCAAGGAAATCTGGGCGAAGATGGAGAAAACCTCCTGGATCGCCGACGGCAAGGACGATGCACCGCGCAAGGTGTACCTGTTCAGCGACCCCAACTGCCCGTACTGCAACATGTTCTGGGAACAGGCGCGGCCATGGGTGGAGTCGGGCAAGGTGCAGTTGCGCCATATCATGGTCGGCATCATCCGCGAGGACAGCCCGGGCAAGTCGGCGGCGCTGCTGGCGGCGAAAGACCCGGCCAAGGCACTACAGGAACATGAAAAGGCCGGCAAGGCCAGCAAGTTGAAGGCACTGGAGCAGGTGCCGGAGGCGGTGCAGCAAAAGCTGGCGGCGAACATGGCGCTGATGGAAGAAATGGGCTTGCAGGCGACCCCGGCGATCTTCTATCAGGATGAGCAGGGCAACCTGCAGAGCCAGCAAGGCGCGCCGCGGCCGGAGTTGCTTGGGAAGATTCTCGGCAAGCGCTGATGTGAAATCGCCGGGGCTGCCTTGCAGCCCATTCGTAGCACAAGGCTGTGGCGGCCCTGTGGGAGCGGGCAAGCCCGCGAAGAACTCAACGCGGTGTTATGTCACCGGCTGCGCCGGTGTTCGCGGGCATGCCCGCTCCCACAGGTACAGCGCCAAACCTCGAAAACAACGCCGTATCTGTAGGAGCGGCCTTGTGTCGCGAAAGGGCCGCATAGCGGCCCCCAAATTGCTGCATAAAAGCTGAAATTGCTGGGGCTGCTGTGCAGCCCTTTCGCGACACAAGGCCGCTCCTACAAGGGGCGATGCAGACCTCACTTGTTCTGGTCACAACCCCTCCAGCTCGTCCTCGAGCACATCGGCCCAGATGCCAGCCAATGGCCAAGTTCACATTTGGCAACACTAAGTTATACCACCTAAGGCGACAAACACTTTTCCGAACCGATCATCGGAAAACAACGCCCGGCGATAAAACATATAACAATCCCACAACAATTTCAGATCCGCCTTACAAAAAACAGACGTCTTTTTCACTCCCATGACCAGTGAACAGATCGCGATCAGACATACCCCTCAGATACATCTCACAATACCAACTGCAATTCAAACAACTAGATTACACCCCAGCCAACACATTGCCCCATCAAACTTGACGTACATGCAGCCTGAATATAAAACCCTTACCCCCTGCATTCGCGAAGACACTAAAGGCGAGAAAAATGAACAAAAAGCCATACCCCATAACGCGAAGAAAACAGATCCTCATGATCACCAAGGTGTTGATCCTGGAACACCTGCGAGAACCCACTGCGTTGCTGTGGACAGCGGCGGCGCCTTGCTTGATGTTCATACTACTGAGGCAAAGCCGTTCCCTTGCAGCGCCACCAGACACTCTCTATATATCCTCTGCTGCGTGGTTCTACGCCTACATCGCTGCAAACGTTGCCTTCTTCGGCCTCGGCTTTTATCTAATCGGACGACGAGAAAGTGGCTTCGTCCGGTCATTCATTTACCAACGCGAGGCAATTGCACTTTTCCTCACATCGCACGCCGTCAGCTACACATTGGTCAGTGTCGTGTACTCCAGCTTTTTCTACTTCATCTCCAAGCCTCTATACGGATCCTACTCGCCATCAGAATTCCTGTACCTTACAGCCGCGTTCTATACGAGTTACCTGATATTCGCCTGCATCGGCTTGGCAATTGCAGCGATGCCCATCAAATTCAGCACAGCCGGGACGCTATTTTCGCTACTTTCATTCCTGATGTTACTTTCCGGCTATTTGGGCACCACACAAGACGAACTGACCCACTGGTCAACGTTGATCAACCCCTTGCACCTGAGCACAAGAATAATTACCGGAGAGATACCACTCACTATTAGTTTTCTGACAGCTTTTGCCATTTCAACAGCGGGGCTCTATGCAACAGGAAAGCTATTCAGAATCCACCCTATATGGAGCCGCTATTAAAATGCACC
Source organism: Pseudomonas sp. s4 (assembly GCF_046764235.1). Classification (NCBI taxonomy): domain Bacteria; kingdom Pseudomonadati; phylum Pseudomonadota; class Gammaproteobacteria; order Pseudomonadales; family Pseudomonadaceae; genus Pseudomonas; species Pseudomonas sp. s4. The sequence continues at coordinate 4,312,786 of NZ_CP177209.1, forward strand.
TTCTCACCATCAAAAACCTGGACTTCTCATACAACAGCAGCCCTCTTTTACAAAACATCACGTTACAGTTGAAAAAAGGAGAGGCCGTAGGCGTACTGGGCAGTAACGGAGCAGGAAAGACCACGCTTTTCGACCTGATCTGCAACATCAGAAAACCAAGCAACGGCACAATCATAAATTCATCCAGACAGCAGGCTTATCTGACTCAAGTACTGACACCACCGCCCTTGCTCAGGATGAGCGAAGTCTACCAACTGATTACACAGTTAAACTCCAGATCAGCACCGGATCACTGCGAGGTGCTTTCACGCCTCTCTGAATGGTCACATTCCCTGTCGAAACGGTATGCTGAAATCTACAAGAAGAAGGCATCTACTTGCAGCTATGGCGAAGTCCGGAGCTTTGTCACACTGACGCTACTGCTCATGGGCAGTGACCTGATCATCCTCGACGAGCCTACTGCGGGGGTAGACCCAGAATTCAGACACCACATATGGCTAGGTATAAAAAACGCGTGCAAAAACGGGGCTAGTGTTTTGATTTCATCTCACTATACCGAGGAAATTGCCACAAACTGCCATCGTTTCTACATGCTCGCTCATCAACACCTCGAGCCATTTGAGAATGCTCATGAGTTTCTCGCTCGCTACCATGCGAACTCTTATGATGAAGCATTCATCAATGCGTCGATGTCGCAGGAAAAAATCGGGGCCGCATCATGACGGCGAAGAACCATGGGAAAGGTGGGGTTGCAGGTATGGCACCGGCTGCGCCGGTGTTCGCGGGCATGCCCGCTCACAGGTGCAGCGCCAAACCTCGAGAACAACGCCGTATCTGTAGGAGCGGCCTTGTGTCGCGAAAGGGCCGCATAGCGGCCCCAGCAATTTCAACTTTTGTGCACCAATCCAGGGGCGGTGCAGGCCTCACCTGCTCAGGTCACAACCCCTCCAGCTCAGCCATAAGGTCACTGAGCCGGTCGACTTTATCGTCATCCAGCACACTGCCCTGCAGCCCCCGCACATACACCGCCAGTTCCTCCACCGTGCTGCACTCGAACATCGCCCGCAGCGGCACGTTCAGTTGCAGCTGCTTCTGCACCCGCGAGGCGATTTGCGTGGCCAGCAGCGAATGCCCGCCCAGCTCGAAGAAGTTGTCGTGCACCCCGACCCGCTCGGCCTTGAGCACATCCGCCCAGATACCGGCCAGTACCTCTTCCAGCTCATTGCGCGGCGCCTGGTAGGCCTGGCTGTGCTGGCCACCGACGTCGATGGCTGGCAGGGCCTTGCGGTCGAGCTTGCCGTTGGCGTTGTGCGGCAGGCTGTCGAACCAGCCCCAGTGCAGTGGCACCATGTACTCCGGCAACTCGGCACGCAGGCGCTGCTTGAGCTGTTCCAGCAACGCAGCGTCGGCTGCAACGCCCTGATGCGCCACCAGGTAACCCACCAGGTGCTTGCCATTGACGCCCTCCTGCACGCCAACGGCAGCGTCGCGGATTTCCGGCTGTTCGTGCAGGCGGGATTCGATTTCGCCCAGTTCGATGCGGTAGCCGCGAATCTTCACCTGATGGTCGATGCGCCCGACATACTCCAGCACCCCGTCCAGGCGCTGCCGCGCCAGGTCGCCAGTGCGATACAGGCGTTCGCCCGGTGCACCATGAGGATGGGGAATGAACGCCAGCGCTGTGCGCACCGGGTCGCCGACATAGCCACGGCCCACGCCGGTGCCGGCCACGCACAACTCACCTGTCGCACCCAGTGGCACCAGTGCCTGGTCCTCGCCGTACAGGTACAGGCGGTTGTTGTCGGTCGGCGTGCCGATCGGCAAGTAACTGCCACGGGTCGAGGCGGCATCGACGCGGAAGAACGCCACGTCATCGGAGCACTCCGCCGGGCCGTAGGCGTTGACCAGGCCGATCTGCGGGTAGCGCTGCAACCACTGCGCCGCCAGCTCCGGAGGCATGGCCTCGCCGGTCGGCAGCATCCAGCGCAGGCCATCGAGGGCCTGGTGGTCGTTGGCCAACATACCCTGGATCAGCGACGGCACGCTCTCCAGCACGCTGATGCCGGTGGCCTGCACATGCGCCAGCAGGCCCTGCGGGTCATGGGCGATGGCATTCGGCACGATCTCCACCCTGGCGCCGAACAGCGGCGCGGCAAGGAACTGCCACACCGAAATGTCGAAGCTCTGCGAGGCCGTCTGGGCGATCACGTCCTGCTCGCCGAGCGCCAGGTACGGCACCTTGCTCAACTGGTTGTTGAGCATGCCGCGCTGCTCGACCATCACCCCCTTCGGCAGGCCGGTGGAGCCTGAGGTGTAGATCACATAGGCGAGGTTATCCGGCCCGCTGAGAATGCCGGGGTTGTGGCTGGCCACCGGGCTGGCCTGGATGTCTTCCCAGACCAGCAGCTGCGGCCGTGCCGCCAACGCAAGCTGGTCCAGCAACTGCCGCCCTTGCCCGGCACAGGCCGCGCTGCACACCAGCACGGGTGTACGGCTGAGCTGGATGATGCTTTGCAGACGCGCCGCCGGCAGGCCCGGGTCCAGTGGCAGGTAGCCGGCGCCGGCCTTGAAGCTGCCGACGATCATGCCCAGCAGCGGTAGCCCACGCTCGGCCAGCAGTGCCACCGGCTGGTCCACGTTCACACCCGCCGCGATCAAGGCATGGCCCAGACGGTTGGCCGCCAGGTTCAAGCCGGCGTAGTCGTAGGATGCGTCCAGGCAGCGGGCCACGGTACGTTGCGGATGCGCGGCCACCTGCGCCTCGAACTGCGCGATGTAACTCTGTTCCAACGGATAGGCGCGCGCGGTGCGGTTGCAGTCTTCCAGCAGGAAGCGCTGCTCTTCCGCACCCAGCAACGGCAGTGCGCTCATCTCCCCTTCAAAGCCTTGCACCAGCGCCAGCAGCAGGCGCTTGAACTCGGCCAGCAGGCGCTCGACGGTCGGGTAGTCGAAATAGCGCTGGTCGAACGACAGGTGCAGGCCAAGGTCATCGCCCGGGTAGCACACTGCGGTCAGCGGGAAGTTGGTGTGGGTACGACCCGAGTCGGAACTGGCATTCAGGTGCTGGGCGTGGTCGAGCACGGCGGTTTCCACCGGCGCGTTCTCGAACACGAACAGGCTGTCGAACAGCGGCTGGCCCTTGGGCAGTTCGCTGCATTCCTGGATGGCCACCAGCGGCAGGTACTCATGCTCGCGCAGCTCCATGTTGTGCTCCAGCAGGCCTTGCAGCCACTGCCGCACGCTGCAGCGCTCACCCGCCACCGGCAATTGCACGCGCAGGGCGACGCTGTTGATGAACAGGCCGACGGTACGCTGCATCTGCGGCATGCTCACCGGGCGCCCGGCCACGGTCACGCCAAAGGCCACGTCGCGGTCGCCACTGTAGCGCGCCAGCACCAGTGCCCAGGCCGCCTGGGCGAAGGTGTTGACGGTGAGCTGGTGGGCCTGGGCCAGTTCGCGCAGGCGCACACCGTCGCTCACCGCCAGGCGGGTGTAACAGTCGCCGACGATCATGCCGCTACCGGCATGGTCGTGGCGCAGCGGGCGGTCGCTGGGGATGGTGGTAGCGCGTTCGAAGCCGGCCAGGTTGGCCTGCCACCAGGCTCGCGCGTCGTCCAGGCCCTGGCGTTGCAGCCAGCCGATGTAGTCGCGGTAGCGCGGTGGCACCGGCAAGCGGGCCTGGCGCCCCTCGCCGAGGGCCTGGTAGATCTCGAAGAAATCGTTCATCAGCAGCGAACGGCACCAGGCATCGATGAGGATGTGGTGGTTGCTCATCATGAACCAGTAGCGCTCGTCGGCCACACGCACCAGGCGCAGGTGGAACGGCGCCTCGCTGAGCAGGGCGAAACCAGCCTCGCGTTCCTGCTTGTGCAGGGCCTGCAGGCGCTGTTCCTGGGCGTCGTCGTCGAGGCCACGCCAGTCCTGATAGTCCACCGGCATGTTGCCCGGTTTGTGGATGATCTGCAGCATCGCCTCGCCGGTGTTCCAGCTGAACGATGCGCGTAGCGCCTCGTGGCGTGCCACCACCGCCTGCCACGCCTGGGCGAAGCGTTCGGGGTCGAGCGCGCTGTTGATGCGGTAGCGGTCCTGCATGTAGTAAAGGCCGGTGCCCGGCTCCAGCAGGGTGTGCAACAGCATGCCCTCCTGCATCGGCGTCAGGGGATAGACATCCTCGATCTGCGCTGCCGGTACCGGCAGCGCGTCGATCTGCGCCTGGGTCAGGTGCGCCAGCGGGAAGTCCGATGGCGTGAAACTGCCGTTGCCATCAGCCAGGCAATGCTCGACCAGCGCCAGCAGCTCCTGACGATAGGCCTCGGCCAGGCAGGCGATGGTCCGCTCGTCGTAGCGTTCGGCACTGAAGGTCCAGCGCAGTTGCAGGGCACCGCCATACACCTGGCCATCGACACTCAGCCAGTTGGGCAGCGGTGCATCGAGGTCGTGGGCCAGGCCGGCCGCGGCGTCCAGCGGCTGGAACAGGGCTGTGCTGTCGAACTGCTGGTCGAACTGGCCCAGGTAGTTGAAGGTGATGCGTGCCTGCGGCAGGGCCGCCATCTGCTCACGCACTGCCGTATCGGCCAGGTAGCGCAGCACGCCATAACCCAGCCCTTTATGCGGCACCTGGCGCAGTTGCTCCTTGATGCGCTTGATCGAGCCTGCCCGCGCTGCATCGTCCTCGCCTGGCAGCGGGCGCAGGCTCAGCGGGTAGGCGTTGGTGAACCAGCCGACGCTGCGGGTCAGGTCCATATCTTCGAACAGCCCGTCACGGCCATGGCCTTCAAGCTGTACCAGCACTTCTTCGTCGCCGCTCCAGCGGCACAGGGCACGCGCCAGCGCGGTCAGCAGCAGGTCGTTGACCTGGGTGTGATAGGCCGCCGGGGCCTGCTGCAGCAACTGCCGGGTCTGCTCCACATCCAGGCCGATGGCCAGGGTACGGGCATGGCAGTGCAGGTTGCCGCCCTGCGGGTGATCGCATGGCAGTTCGCGGCGCACGCCGCCCAACTGGCCTTGCCACCAGCCCAGCTCGTCGCGCAGCGAATCACTGCCGGCATAGATGGCCAGGCGTGCGGCCCAGTCGCCCATGGCGTGGGTCTTGGCCGGCAGCGGCTGGCCTCGGTACAGCGCCTGAAGGTCTTCCAGCAGCACGCGCCACGACACGCCATCGACCACCAGGTGATGGATAGCCAGCAACAGGCGCTGGCCGCCCTGCCCGTCATTAACCAGCAAGGCGCGCAACAGTGGGCCCTGTTCCAGGTCGAGGCTGCGTTGCAAATCGGTGTACAGCGGTTGGCAATCGGCGAAGTCGGCGACCGTGGCTGTCCACAGCAATTGCCCGGTGGCAAGCGAAGCATATTCGGCCTGCCAGCGGCCCTGGGCCTGACTGAAGCGCAGGCGCAGGCTGTCGTGGTGCTGCACCAGGTCGGCCAAGGCTCGCTTCAGTACCCCCTCATCCAGCGGCTTGCGTGCCTCCAGCAGAACAGCCTGGTTCCAGTGCTGCGGCTGTGGCACTTTACTGTCGAAGAACCAGTGCTGGATCGGCGTGAGGCCGGCCTGGCCCTGGCGCAGGCCCTGTTCGATGCTGCTGGCGGCTTCGCTGCGCTGAACGATGGCGGCCAGGGTCTGGATGGTCTGATGCTGGAACAGGTCGCGCGGAGTGAACTGCAAGCCGGCCTGGCGGGCCCGGCTGACTACCTGGATCGACAGGATCGAGTCGCCGCCCAGCTCGAAGAAGTTGTCCTGCACGCCGACCCGGGCAACGTTGAGCACGTCGCGCCAGATCTGCGCCAGTTGCGCTTCCACCTCGTTGCCAGGCGCCTGGTACTGCTGGCGTGCCTGTTCCAGGTCCGGCAGCGGCAGCGCACGGCGGTCGAGCTTGCCGTTGCCCATCAGCGGCAGGCTGTCGAGCAGCACCAGGTGCGCCGGCACCATGTAATCCGGCAGGTGCTGGCGGGCATCGGCTTTCACCGCGTCGCGCAGCATGCCCTGGACCTCGCTGTCGGCAGCGGCCTGCCTGCACACCAGGTAACCCACCAGTTGCTTGCCGCCCGGCAGGTCGAGGGCCAGCACCACAGCTTCGTCGACATCGGCATGCGCCTGCAGGCGGCTTTCGATTTCGCCCAGCTCGATACGGAAACCGCGAATCTTCACCTGCTGGTCGGCGCGACCGACGTACTCGACAAGGCCATCGCTGCCCAGGCGCACCAGGTCACCGGTGCGATACAGGCGCCCGCCTTCGCTGCCGAACGGGTCGGCGACGAAGCGCTCGGCGCTTAGGCCCGGGCGGTCGTGGTAACCCTGGGCCAGGCCGGCACCGCCGACATACAGCTCGCCAACACCGCCTTGCGGCAACAGGGCAAGGTCTTCATCGAGGATGTAGGCCGTGCGGCTACCGATGACGCGACCGATCGGTACGCTGCCCAGCTCCGCCGGCAGCGTCTGTGGTGCCAGGCAGGCCAGCGGCATGACCACGGTTTCGGTCGGCCCGTAGGCGTTGAAGAACTGCTGCGGCGCGAAGGACTGGCGGATGCGCTGCAGGTGTTCGCCGGTCAGCGCTTCACCACCGGTAATGACCAGGCGCACTGGCAACTGCTCGCCCTGCCCGGCCAGGTACTGCGCCAACTGGCTGCCGTAGCTTGGCGTGAAGCCAAGAATGCTCACCTGCTGCTCACGCACCAGCTGGCAGATGTCTTCGGCGCCCCACTGCCCCTGGGCACGCAGTACCACGCGGGCGCCACACAGCAGCGGCACCCACAGGCGTTCGCTGGCGGCGTCGAAATTGATCGAATAGAAGTGCAGCTCGCAGTCATCGCCGCGCATACCGAACGCGTCGATCACCGCCTGGCAATGCATGGCGAACTCGCCGTGGCTGACTACCACGCCCTTGGGCTTGCCGGTGGAACCGGAGGTGTAGATCAGGTAGGCCTGGTGCTGCGGCAGGTTGAGGTTGTCCAGCGGCGCATAGCTGTAGGCTGACAGGCTGGCGCTGTCGTCCTCCAGGCTCCAGTGCGCCACGCCTTCGGGCAGCTGCCCCAGGGTTTGCAGCAGCGCGCGCTGGCTTAGCAGCAGGCCGATGCGGCTGTCTTCGATCATGTAGCGCAGGCGGTCGAGCGGGTATTCGGGGTCGAGCGGCACGCAGGCGCCACCGGCCTTGAGGATGGCCAGCAAGCCGATGACCATTTCCAACGAACGCTCCAGTGCCAGGCCCACGCGCACCTGCGGGCCGACGCCACGCTCGCGCAGGGCGCGGGCCAGGCGGTTGGCCTGCTGGTCGAGTTCGGCATAGGTCATGTGCCGGCCGGCAAACGTCAACGCGCCAGCGTGTGGCGTACGCGCAGCCTGGGCGGCGAACAGGCCGTGCACGGTCTGGTCGAGAGCGAGACCCTGCTCGCCCTGCAACCGGCCAGCCAGCAACTGCTGCTCGGCGCTGCTCAGCATCGGCAGCTCGCACAGGCGCTGTTGCGGGTTGTCGAGCAGGCCCACCAGCAATTGCTGCCAATGCTCGGCCATGCGCGCGATGCGTGGTTCGTCGAACAGGTCACGGCTGTAGGTCAGGCAGCAACCCAGGCGGCCGTCGAGGTCGGTCACCTCCAAGTACAGGTCGAACTTGGTGGCGCTGGCGTCGTTGACCAGGTAATCCACCTGCATGCCGGCAAGCTGACGGCTTTGCTGGAAGGCCCAGCGCTGAACGTTGCACATCACCTGGAACAGCGGGTTGTAGGCGCTGCTGCGCGGTGGCTGCAGGGCTTCCACCAGCTGATCGAACGGCAGGTCCTGGTGCGACTGGCCTTCGATGGCAACCTGGCGTACCTGCTCCAGCAACTGTGCGGCGCTCATCTGGCCGTCCAGCTCGCAACGCAGCACCTGGGTGTTGAGGAACGCGCCAATCAGCCCTTCGCTTTCCGGGCGGATGCGGTTGGCCACCGGCGCGCCAATGCGCAAGTCACGCTGGCCGCTGTAGCGGTGCAGCAAGGCGGCCAGGGTGGCAGTCATGGTCATGAACAGGGTCAGGCCGCGCTGGCTGTTGAAGGCATGCACGCGGGAGACCAGCGCCGGGTCGAGCTCGAAGCGGTACAGCTCGCCACGGTGGCTCTGCACTGCCGGGCGCGGGCGGTCGGCAGGCAGCGCCAGTACCGGGTGTTCATCGCCCAGGCGGGCCTGCCAGTAGGCCAGCTGGCGGGCGCCCTCGCCGCTTTCCAGCCATTGCCGTTGCCACACGCTGTAGTCCAGGTACTGCACCGGCAGCGGCGCCAGCGGCGATTCGCGGTCATCGACGAAGGCCTCGTACAGCTCGCCCAGTTCGCGGGCGAAGATGTCCATGGCCCAGCCTTCGGTGACGATATGGTGCAGGGTCAGCACGAAGAAGTGCTCGCGCTCTTCGGCTTTGACCAGGCAGGCACGCAGCAGCGGGCCGCGCTCCAGGTCGAACGGCTGGTGCGCCTGGTCGTCGGCCAGTTGTTGCAGGCGTTGTTGGCGGGCATCGGCGGGCAAGGCGCTGAAGTCCTGCCAGTCGAGGTGCAGGCTGCTGTCTTCGGCCACGCACTGATACGGCACGCCATCGATGCTGGGGAAGGTGGTGCGCAGGGTTTCGTGGCGCACCACCAGCGCCTGCAGCGCTCGCTCGAAGGCATCCACATGCAGGGTGCCGCGCAAGCGCGCCATGCCGCCGACGTTGTACGCCGGGCTGCCCGGCTCCATTTGCCAGAGGAACCACATGCGCTGCTGCGAGTACGACAGCGGCACCGCCTGGCGGCGGTCGACGCGGGCGATTGAACCTTGCAGGTTGCGCTCACCGGCAGCACGAATACGCGTGATCTCGGCACAGAAGGCGCCCAGCTCGCTGGCGTCGAACAGGGCCTTGAGCGGCAGCTCGACATCGCAGGCCTGGCGCGTGCGCGAGACAATTTGAGTGGCCAGCAGCGAATGGCCGCCGAGGGCGAAGAAGTCGTCCTGCAGGCCGATGCGCGGCAAGTTCAGCACCTCGCGCCAGATGGCGGCGACCTGCTGCTGCAACTCGGTTTGCGGCTTGACGTGCTGCCGCTGCTGCCACACCGGGGCCGGCAATGCCTTGCGGTCGACCTTGCCGCTGGGGCCCAGTGGCATCTGCGCCAGCGGGATGAGTTGTGCCGGCACCATGTAGGCCGGTAGTTGTTCAGCCAGCACCGTCAGCAATGCATCAGGCTGGGCGCTGCCACTGTAGTAGCCGACCAGTTGCGCACCTACGGCATCCTTGTGAATCAGCACCAGCGCCTGTTCGACCCCCGCTTGCGCCAGCAGGCAGGCCTGGACTTCCTCGGGTTCGACACGGAAGCCACGCACCTTGACCTGCTGGTCGAGGCGGCCAAGGTATTCCAGCGCCGCGGTCTGCACCTGCCAGCGGGCGCGGTCGCCACTGCGGTACAGGCGCTCGCCATTGCCGTCGGCCCGGGGCACGAAGCGCTCGGCGGTGAGGCCCGGGCGGCCCAGGTAGCCACGGGCCAGGCCTGCACCGCCGAGGTACAGCTCGCCCGGCACACCGGGGGCGGACAGTTCCAGCTCGTCGTCCAGCACACGGCACAGCACATTGCCCAGCGGGCGGCCGATCGGCGAGCGTTCGCCATCGGTGGCCTGGCAGTGCCAGTGGGTGACGTTGATGGCGGTTTCGGTCGGGCCATAGCGGTTGTGCAACTGCACCTGTGGCAGCACCTGCAGCACGCGGTCACGCAGTGCCGCGGACAGCGCTTCGCCACCGGAGAACAGCCGGCGCAGGCTGCCGCAGGCACCCGCCTGCGGCTCCTGGACGAACACCTGCAACAGCGGCGGCACGAAGTGCAGCGTGGTCACGCCATGGGCCTGCACCAACGCGGCGATGCGCTGCGGGTCGCGGTGCTCGCCAGGGCCGGCGAGCACCAGCTTGCAACCGGTCACCAGTGGCCAGAAGCATTCCCACACCGAAACGTCGAAGCTGATCGGCGCCTTCTGCATCAGCACGTCGCTGTCGTCCAGCACATAACTGGCCTGCATCCATTGCAGGCGCTCGGCCAGTGCCGCGTGGGTATTGCCCACGCCCTTGGGCTGGCCGGTGGAGCCGGAGGTGTAGATCACATAGGCCAGGTTGTCGCCATGCAGATGCAACCCGGGGGCATGGCTTGGCCAGCTGTCCAGGTGCAGCTGGTCGAGGGCGATGGCGCTGACGCCATCAACCTGTGGCAGCTTGCCCAGCAGGCTGCTGTGGCTCAGCAACAGGCCAGCGTTGCAGTCGGCGAGCATGTAGGCCAGGCGCTCGGCCGGGTAATCGATGTCCAGCGGCACATAGGCACCACCGGCCTTGAGAATGGCCAGCAGGCCCACCAGCAGCTGCGGCGAACGCTCGATGGCGATGGCCACGCAAGTGTCTGGGCCCACGCCTTTGTCACGCAGGTAGTGGGCCAGACGGTTGGCTTGCTGGTGCAACTCTGCGTAATCCAGGCTGCCACCGTCCCACACCAGGGCGGTGCGCTGCGGGGTCAGGCGTGCCTGTTCATTGAGCTGCTCGACCAGCAGGCGCTGCGGCGGCGCAGCGGGTGCCTCGCCCCAGCTCAGCAGTTGCGCGCGGCCAGGCTCGTCGAGCAGTTGCACCTCGCCCAGCGCCCGCTGCGGCCCGGCACACACCTGCTCGAGCAGGGCCAACAGGTGCTGGGCCAGGCGCTTGACGGTACTGGCATCGAACAATTCGGCGGCATAGTCGAAGGCCAGGCTCAGGCGGCCCTGGTGGTCTTCTTCACTGTGCAGCTGCAAGTCGAACTTGGCTTCGCGACTGTGCCACGGCAGCTCTTCGGCCAGCAGGCCCGGCAGGCGGCGCAGCGCAGACAGGTCACGTTGCTGGTGGTTGAACATGACCTGGAACAGGCCTTGCTCGCGAGCCTCGGGCAGGGCTTCGAGCAGTTGCTCGAACGGCAGGTCCTGGTTGGCCTGGGCATCCAGGGTGGCCTGGCGCACCTGGGCCAGCAACTGGTCGAACGGCAGGCGGCCGTCGAGCTGCGCACGCAGCACCTGGGTGTTGATGAAGAAGCCGACCATGCCTTGGGTTTCCAGGCGCGGGCGGTTGGCGTTGGGCACGCCGACACGGATATCGGCCTGGCCACTGTAGCGGTGCAACAGCGCCTGCCAGCCGGCCAGCAGTACCATGAACAGGCTGGCCTGCTGTTCGCGGGCCAGGCCCTTGAGCGCTTCGGTGAGCCTGGCCGGTACCTTGAGGTTGAAGCGGGCGGCGCGGTGGCCGCGCTGGCTGGTGCGCGGGTGGTCGGTGCACAGGTCGAGCACCGGCAGATCATCCCCCAGACGCGCCTGCCAGTACTGCAGCTGACGCTCGGCTTCGCCTGCGGCCAGCCACTGTCGCTGCCAGGTGCCGTAGTCGGCATAACCCAGGGTCAGCGGTGCCAGGTTGGCCTCAAGGCCCTGGCAGTGGGCGGCGTACAGTTTGGCGAATTCGTCGAGCAGGATGTTCAGCGACCAGCCGTCGGCGACGATATGGTGCAGGGTCACCCATAGTTGATGGTGTTCATCGTCCAGGCGCGCCAGGGTCACCCGCAGCAACGGCCCCCGGGTCAGATCGAACGGCTGGCGAGCTTCGGTTTCACGTTGGGCGGCGACCTGTTCGGCGGCCTGGCCTTCGAGGTCCAGGCGGCGAAGGTCGAACGGCTGCTGCGCCTGGATGCGCTGCAGGGCCTGGCCGTTCTCTTCGGCAAACAGGGTGCGCAGCGATTCATGGCGCGCAACCAGCGCCTGGAAGGCTGTTTCCAGGGCGTTTTCGTCCAGTTCACCGCGCAACTGCAGGCCGGCCGGAATGTTGTAGGCCGCCGACTGCGGGTCCAACTGCCACAGCAACCACAGGCGGTTTTGCGCCAGCGACTGGGGCAGCGCCTGGGTGCGTTCCAGTGTAGCGATGGCACCGACCCGGCCACCGCCTTCGGAGATGATCGCGGCCACGGCCTTGGCGTAGTCAGCCAGTATCGGCGCCTCGAACAGGGTGCGCAGGCCCAGGTCGATGGCCAGTTCATCGGCCAGGCGTGCGGTGGCATGGGTGGCGGCGATGGAGTTGCCGCCCAGCAGCAGGAAGTGGTCGTCTGCCGCCACCGCCTCGACCTTGAGAATGTCGCGCCACACATCGGCGATGCGCGCCTGCAGTTCATCGCCTGCGCCCACTGAAGCAACGGGCTCGTTCACCTCAGGGAAGCGGGCGTAGCAGTCCAGGCTGCCATCGTCCATGCGCAGGCGGCAGGCCGAACGCTGCAGCTTGCCGCTGGAGGTCTTGGGCAGCGCACCCGGGTTCAGCAGCAGGACCACGGCCGGTGCCTGGCGGCAGGCGTCGGCGATCACCTGGCGCAGGGTCTTGATCAGCTCCTGGGGCTTGATCGCCTTCTGCACGTTGCGGCTGATTTCCACCGCCACGCCAATGCCCTCCTCGCCTTGCTGCTCGACGGCGAACACTGCCACCCGGCCTTTTCGCAGCACATCCACTTCGCGCTCGAGGGTTTTTTCCAGGTCCTGCGGGTACAGGTTCTGCCCGCGCACGATGAGCATGTCCTTCAGGCGGCCGGTGACGAACACTTCGCCTTCGCGCATGAAGCCCAGGTCACCGGTACGCAGCCAGGTCTGGCCGTCCATGTCGACGAAGGTGCGGGCGCTGGCCTCGGGGTTGCGCCAGTAGCCCAGGGCGATGCTCGGGCCGGCGGCCCAGATCTCGCCCACCTGGTTGTCGTCCAGCACCTGCAGGCGTTGTGGTTCGACAATGCGCACGGCATGCCCGGGCTGCGGGTAGCCACAGCTCATCAGCACACTGCCCTTGCCAGGCTCCGCACGGTTGGCGGCGAAGGCTTCGGCGTCCAGCTCCAGCGCGGCGATGCCCTGGCCACGGCGACTACCGCTGACGAACAGGGTCGCCTCGGCCAGGCCGTAGCTGGCGAAGAATCTCTGCGGGTCGAAGCCGCAGGCCTGGAACTTGTCGGCAAAGGCCGCCAGGCTGTCCTGGCGGATCGGCTCGGAGCCAGAATAGGCCACCCGCCAGCGGCTTAGGTCGAGCCCGGCCAGGGAGGCCTCGCTGACCCGCTCGCTGCACAACCGGTAGGCAAAGTCGGGGCCGCCGCTGATGGTGCCGCCGTATTCGCTGATGGCCTGCAACCAGCGCAGCGGCCGGGCCAGGAAGTAGCCCGGCGACATCAGCACACAGGGCACGCCGCTGAAGATCGGCTGCAGCAGGCCGCCGATCAGGCCCATGTCGTGGTACAGCGGCAGCCAGCTGACGATCACATCGTCTGGGTTGAGGTCGATGCCAAAGCCTTGGCGGATCAGTTGTTCGTTGGCCACCAGGTTGCCATGGCTGACCTGCACGCCCTTGGGCAGTGCTGTGGAGCCGGAGGTGTATTGCAGGAAGGCGATGTCATCACCCTTGAGCGCGGGTTCGCGCCAGTTTGCAGCCAGTGCCGGGTCCAGGCCATCCACCGCCAGCAGCTCGGGGGCGTTGGCCGCTGTCAGGGCCTCCAGGCCCTGCAGGCTGTCGCGCAGGGCCGCGACGGTCAGCAGCAGGCGCGGCTCTGCGTCGTCGATGATCGACAGCAAGCGCTGCTGGTGGTGCTGGCGCGCGGACTCCGGCGGGTAGGCCGGCACCGCAATCACACCGGCATACAGGCAGCCGAAGAACGCCGCAACATAGTCTGGCCCGCTGGGGAACAACAGCACCGCGCGGTCGCCGAAGCTGGCCCGGGTTTGCAAGGCAGCGGCGATGGTGCGCGCACGCTGATCGAGGTCCCGGTAGCTGAGCACGGCCTGCTCGCCGGGAGCGTCGGCCAGAAAGCGCAAGGCGACTTTGTCCGGGGTCTGCGCGGCGCGTTGCGCCAGGGCCTGGACCAGCGAGAGCGGGAGTTCGAAGGCGTCCGTCATGGGGTGTTCCTGCCAGTGTCTGGTTGGGTCGGGCCGGCTGCTGCGCGAACGTGGGCGCGGCGGCATGTGGCGGCCTGAGGTGTACACAGGGGAACGGATGGGCGGGGGGAGAAATTAGCGGCGGTGAGGCTTTGGGGGGGGCGTGAGGGTTGCCGGGGGTTTGCCTTGAGAGATGTTGCGCCTGGGAGATCGAGCGCCGCCCGCGCGGCGCTTCGCGAGTATTCACCTTGACACTTTCTGCGCCTGTGAGATCGAGCGCCGCCCGCGCGGCGCTTCGCGGGACAAGCCCGCTCCCACATTTGTTGCAACGTGGCCATGCCTGTGGGAGAGGCGTTGTCAGCTTTGGTACAAGGCTTGAGACAAGTGGGGCGACAGCAATGCCAACTCAGGAATCCAGCCAGCCCAACAAGGCTGGCAACCATGGCCTGTCAGGTTCGGCACGTTGCAACAAATGTGGGAGCGGGCTTGCCCCGCGAAGCGCCGCGCGGGCGGCGCTCGATCTCACAGGCGCTGAAAATGCCCTGACATGCACCTAGCCACCCTCACACCTTAGAACTGAAATCACATGAAACTAATTACATTTCGCATTTGACAATCATTATCATTCTGAATAGCTTGTCGCCCGTCGTAGGAAGCTTCCCAAATTTGGGTGCGTCCTTTCCCCTCTGTGACAAGGTGATTTCCATGGCGGAACAACTATCCACAAGTAAGTGCGATTCACCATTACTGCAGGCCTTCGTCGACAACCGCAGCATTCTGGTCAAGATCGCTGCCCGCATTACCGGCTGTCGATCGCGCGCCGAAGATGTGGTGCAGGACGCCTTTTTCCGGCTCAGCGCCGCCCCGCAGATCACATCGTCGTTCAAGGCGCAGCTGAGCTACCTGTTCCAGATCGTGCGCAACCTGGCCATCGACCACTATCGCAAGCAGGCGATGGAGTTGAAGTACTCCGGCAGCGAGGAGGAAGGCCTTAACGTAGTCGTGCAAAACGCCTCCCCCGAAGCCACCCACATCAACCTTGCCGCGCTGGATGACATTGCCGAGGCGCTGAACGAACTGCCCCAGCGCACCCGCTATGCCTTCGAGATGTACCGCCTGCATGGCGTGCCGCAGAAGGACATTGCCAAGGAGCTGGGAGTGTCGCCGACGCTGGTCAACTTCATGATCCGCGATGCGCTGGTGCATTGCCGCAAGACGGCCAGTCGGCAGGCCTGATCAGGCAGAGTCTGCTTCTTCGCGGGCACGCCCGCGAAGAAGCCACCCCGATATCAAGCCAGTTTGCAACGATCGAAAAACCGTTCCCGCCCCAGAATCATCAACGCCGCACGCTTGTGCGGGAAGTCGAACTCCTTGTCGCAATGGAAGCACTGGTCGTGCATGTAGCCGATCATCTTGCCGTTGTCGGCACGCGGCTCGGCCACCACCCGCTGGGTGCGCGGGTCATCCAGGAACAGGTAGTGCACCAGCGCCGATAGCCAGCTGGCCACCTTGTGCGGCCCGCGGTGGCTCTCCTCCCCCACCAGCATATGGATGCCACGGTCGTAGTCATCGGCCGGGTAGAACGGCGCAATGCGGTCTTCCTTGGCCCAGTACGCCTCGAAGTAGGCAAACGGCTGGTCATCGAAGCAACCGATCAGCGTCAGGGCATGCGGATCGGCCTCGAGCTTGCCCAGGTATTCGCGATGCTGCGCAAGGGTGCCACCCTCCTGCCAGAACGCCTCCACCCGCGGGTTGTTCTGCCAGCGGTTGAAGCGCTCCAGGTCATGCTCGATCTCCAAGGTACGCAGCGATACCCAACTGCCCAGGCGCGTATCGAAGCGCCGGTACACCTCGCCACGAGGCTTGGGCGCGCGGCGTGGGTGGCGCTTGCCGTTGCTGATCTGCATCTGCTGTGGGTAGGCCACGCTGGCCGACTCGCCCAGCCACGGCTGTGGCAGCTGCCAGAACAGCGCCCGCTCGCACAGGTATTGGCCAGGCTGCTCGCCGGCCAGCAGCAGGCCACTGGTCAATGCCTGAGGCAACGGCTCGGGCAGGTGCCAGGCAAGACGCTGGCAGGCCGCATCGCGGGCCAGCAGCCAATAACAGGCGGCCCACAAGGCCACATAGGGGCGCTCGGGGCACAGCCGCTCGAGGTGGACATGCAGAGTAGCACCCATCTCCAGGCGCAACTGGATCAACGCGCGGCCTTCGAGGGACAGGCTCAGCCAGCTGTCCCCCTCCTCGGCACTGAGGCTGCGCCAGCGTGGCGCTGACTGGGGCTGTGATGCGGCATCGAACGGCATGGGCTTGACTCGCGGCAATGAAAGAAAGGCTCACTGCTGAGAACGTTGCCGCATCACGGGAATTTAGTCGCGCGGGGCCGCTACCGTGATGCGGTAGGGCTCGAAGATGCGCGCCAGCTCGCCACTGTCGCGCAGGGCCCGCAGCAGCGCCGCGAACGACTGCTCGCCGATGGGCGCCCCCGGGCGCAACAAGGCGTAGTGATGGTAGACCTGGTCAATGCGTTGCGAGGGCACCAACCGCTCCCGGCTGGCCGGGTTGCGTGCCAGGAAATCGCTGAGGTAGGAACGCGTGACCAGGGCGATGTCGGCGCGGCCTGCCTGCACCATCAGCAGGTTGCTGTCGTGGGAGTAGGTCAGGGTCGCGTTGTAGGCGGTGCGCAGGTATTCGGGGTCGGAGTTGAAGCCGGCGAACGCATAGTGATAGCCATTGAACAACGCCAGGCGCTTGCCGTTCAAGTCGTCGAAGTAATGCGGGTCACCGCCATTGGCTTGGCGAGCGACGAACACCTCGGCGTCTTCCAGGCCCATGTCCACGGTCTTGTGGGGAATCTGCTGCCAGCCCCATTGCGGGTTCTCGAAAATGGCCATGTCGGTACGGCCTTGCTGGAAGTCGCCGAAACGCCTCTGAATGGACGTGGGTACCAGAACGAAGCGGTAGTGCTGCTGCGCGCGGTTGAGCGCGTCGACCAACTGCGGCAGAAGACCGGTGTCGGCACCCTGCTCCGGGCGCACGGTGTAGGGCGGAAAATGCGCCGCGCCAATCTTCACTTCAACGGTACTTGCCGCCCATGCCGGCACCGCCAGCCAGAACACGGCCAGCAGCATCAGGGAAGACAGGGCCTTCAGGCCGGTCGCTGGAGTCAAGACGGACACTCATCACGGTTCATGCCGGGGTCCGCCTAAGCTAGGCGTTTTCCGGGCCGGACACAACTGCCGGTTAGTGGCCCTTTGCGCCAAAGCTGCGGGCAAACTGCCAGGGGATGCCGGATGCCCGGAGTTTCGCTACGCTCTAGCAGGATCTGCAAGGGAGCCTGGTATGGGCCACTGGTTGGTGATCGACCTGGAAGCCACCACCGACGATGGTGGGTGGCCGGTCACAGAGATGGAAGTCATTGAAATCGGCGCAAGCCTGGTTACCCGCGATGGCCGCGAGGTCGACCACTTCCAGCGCTTCGTGAAGCCTCGGCGGCGGCCGCAGCTGACCCCGTTCTGCCGTGAGCTGACCCACATCAGCCAGGCCAGCGTGGACAGTGCCGCGTCGTTCCGCGAGGTATGGGCAAGCTTCGAGCGCTGGCTCGGGCACCACCGCGGGCAGCTTCAGGCCTGGGTCAGCTGGGGCGACTACGACCGCCAGCAGTTGCACCAGGAGTGGCAGCAGCATGGGCTGGACAGCCTGCTGCGGACCCTGCCGCACATCAACCTCAAGCAACGCTTCGCCAAGGCCCGCCACCTGCAGCGCCCCGCTGGGCTGAACGGTGCACTGCAGCTGGCCGGCATGCACTTTTGCGGGCAGCAGCACCGGGCCCTGGAAGATGCGCGCAATACCGCGCGGCTGCTGCCGTTGAGCCTGCCGGCAGACGCTACCTGAAAGCAGATGACGGAGCCGGTGGGCTTGGGCATACTGGCCAGCCCTTTTTCATCCCCCCTTTTCAGGAGTCGCCCATGTTCCAGGTCAACGAGTACTTCAACGGCACCGTCAAGTCGATCGCATTCGCGGGCGAAGAAGGCCCGGCCACTGTCGGTGTGATGGCCCCGGGCGAATACGAGTTCGGCACTGCCAAGCGCGAGATCATGCACGTGGTTTCGGGTGCGCTGACCGTGAAGCTGCCAGGTAGCGACAACTGGGAAACCTTCAAGGCGGGCGACAAGTTCAACGTGCCGGCTGACAGCAAGTTCCAGCTGCAGGTGAAGGTGGATACCGCCTACCTGTGCGAGTACCGCGACTAAGCGTCAGCCTGGTCCGGCCTCTTCGCGGGTAAACCCGCTCCCACAGGTGCTGCACAAGTTTCAGACCTGTAGTGAACCCGTGGGAGCGGGCAAGCCCGCGAAGAATCCAGCACTATTGCGACAGGAATGCCGCAACCTTCTCAGCCGCCGCCTGCAAGTGCTGCTCATGGCTGAACCCCGAGGCCTTCAGCGGCTTCAGGTCATGGTCCCCCGCCACCAGCCAGCTCACCTCGATCGCCGGCGATAACGCATACCCTGCCACCGCCTCGCGGTTACCCAGTGCATCCCGCTCGCCCTGCACGATCAACGTCGGCGTCTTCAATTCGGCCAGGTGCTCGACCCGTGGCTTTTCCGGTTTGCCCACCGCATAGAACGGATAGCCCAGGCACACCAGTGCATCCGCTTCCAGTTCATCGGCCAGCAGGCTGGCCATGCGCCCGCCCATGGATTTGCCACCCACTGCCAATTTGCCCGCGACCAAAGGTCGCACCTGCCGGTACACCTCGCGCCAGCATTCCAGCAACACCCTCTGCGGGTTCGGCGGCCGCTTGCCGCCGGCAACCCTGCGCTCGGCCATGTACGGGAACTCGAAGCGCACTACCGCTACCCCAAGCGCCGCAAGCCTTTGCGCCATTTCGTCCATGAACCCGCTGTCCATCGGCGCACCTGCGCCATGAGCCAGGATCAGGCAGCCCTTGTAGCCGTCCTTGCCCCGAACGTGCGGGGGATCGCAGCGCAAGCCTGGGACATTTCCGACCTTCGCCCATTGATCCCCGTCAATACCGGCACTTTGCCCATTAATCATGCTTGCCTCGCTGTAAAGCCTGCCAAATAACCGTGGATGGGAACCCATACATGAACACAACCAGCAGTACCGCCTATAACTACAAGGTGGTCCGCCAATTCGCCATCATGACGGTGGTGTGGGGAATCGTCGGGATGGGGCTCGGCGTCTTCATCGCCGCCCAGCTCGCCTGGCCCTCCCTCAACTTCGACCTCCCCTGGACCAGCTTCGGCCGCCTGCGCCCCCTGCATACCAATGCGGTGATCTTCGCCTTCGGCGGCTGTGCGCTGTTCGCCACCTCCTATTATTCGGTGCAACGTACCTGCCAGACCACCCTGTTCGCACCGGGCCTGGCCGCGTTCACCTTCTGGGGCTGGCAACTGGTGATCCTGCTGGCGGCCATCAGCCTGCCGCTGGGTTACACCAGCTCCAAGGAATACGCCGAACTGGAATGGCCGATCGACATCCTGATCACCATCGTCTGGGTGAGCTACGCCATCGTGTTCTTCGGCACGCTGATGAAGCGCAACACCAAGCACATCTACGTCGGTAACTGGTTCTTCGGCGGCTTCATCCTCACCGTGGCGATGCTGCACGTCGTCAACAACCTGGAACTGCCGGTCAGCCTGACCAAGTCCTACTCGGTCTATGCCGGTGCCACCGATGCCATGGTGCAGTGGTGGTATGGCCACAACGCCGTGGGCTTCTTCCTGACCGCAGGCTTCCTGGGGATGATGTACTACTACGTGCCCAAGCAGGCCGAACGCCCGGTGTATTCCTATCGCCTGTCGATCGTGCACTTCTGGGCGCTGATCACCCTGTACATCTGGGCCGGCCCGCACCACCTGCACTACACCGCCCTGCCCGACTGGGCGCAGTCGCTGGGCATGGTGATGTCGCTGATCCTGCTGGCACCAAGCTGGGGCGGCATGATCAACGGCATGATGACCCTGTCCGGCGCCTGGCACAAACTGCGCAGCGACCCGATCCTGCGTTTCCTGGTGGTGTCGCTGGCGTTCTACGGCATGTCCACCTTCGAAGGCCCGATGATGGCCATCAAGACGGTCAACGCCCTGTCCCACTACACCGACTGGACCATCGGCCACGTGCACGCCGGCGCCCTCGGCTGGGTGGCGATGATCTCGATCGGCGCGCTGTACCACACCATCCCGAAAGTGTTCGGCAAGGAGCGCATGTACAGCATCGGCCTGATCAACGCGCACTTCTGGCTGGCCACCATCGGCACCGTGCTGTACATCGCCTCGATGTGGGTCAACGGCATCGCCCAAGGCCTGATGTGGCGCGCGGTCAACAGCGACGGCACGCTCACCTACTCGTTCGTGGAAACCCTGGTGGCCAGCCACCCAGGCTTCATCGTGCGCTTCGTCGGCGGTGCGATCTTCCTCAGCGGCATGTTCCTGATGGCCTGGAACACCTGGCGCACCGTGCGTTCGCCGGCGCTCGATGTCGCCCCTGCGAACGCCCAGCTGGCTTGAGGAGACCTGCCTGATGAAACATGAAGTCATCGAGAAAAACGTCGGCCTGCTGGCCCTGCTGATGGTGTTCGCCGTCAGCATCGGCGGCCTGACCCAGATCGTCCCGTTGTTCTTCCAGGACGTCACCAACAAGCCGGTGGAAGGCATGAAGCCCTACACCGCACTGCAGCTGGAAGGCCGCGATATCTACATCCGCGAAGGCTGCGTGGGCTGCCATTCGCAGATGATCCGCCCGTTCCGCGCCGAAACCGAGCGCTATGGCCACTACTCGGTGGCTGGTGAAAGCGTGTGGGACCATCCGTTCCTGTGGGGCTCCAAGCGCACCGGGCCGGACCTGGCCCGGGTCGGTGGCCGCTACTCGGACGACTGGCACCGTGCGCACCTGTACAACCCGCGCAACGTGGTACCGGAGTCGAAGATGCCGTCGTACCCATGGCTGGTCGCCCAGCAGGTCGACAACAGCCATACCGACACCAAGATGCGCACCCTGCGCACCCTGGGCGTGCCGTACACCGACGATGACATCGCCGGGGCTCGCGACGCGGTCAAGGGCAAGACCGAAATGGATGCCCTGGTCGCCTACCTGCAGGTGCTAGGCACCGCGATCAAGAACAAGAGGTGAATGCGATGGGAATGGACATCGGCATGATCCGCGGCCTGGGCACACTGGTGGTGATGATCGCCTTCATCGGCCTCACCCTGTGGGTATTCAACCGCCGCCGCGACCGTGATTTCGCCGAAGCGCGCCTGCTGCCCTTCGTCGACGACCGCCTGCCCTCTGCCGGACAGAAACCTGCTGCAAAAAGGAGTAACGGGCAATGACCACCTTCTGGAGTACGTACATCTGCGTACTGACCATCGGTAGCCTGATTGGCCTGACCTGGCTGCTGCTCGCCACCCGCAAGGGCCAGAGCAACAACACCACCGACCAGACCATGGGCCACAGCTTCGACGGCATCGAGGAATACGACAACCCGCTGCCCAAGTGGTGGTTCTGGCTGTTCGTCGGCACCCTGGTGTTCTCAGTCGGCTACCTGATCCTCTATCCGGGCCTGGGCAACTGGAAGGGCATTCTGCCGGGCTATGAAAATGGCTGGACTGGCGCCAACGAATGGCAGAAGGAGATGGAGAAGGCTGACGCAAGATTCGGCCCGATCTTTGCCAAGTACGCCGCCATGCCCGTGGAAGAAGTGGCCAAGGACCCGCAGGCGCTGAAAATGGGCAGCCGCCTGTTCGCCTCCAACTGCTCGGTGTGCCACGGCTCGGACGCCAAGGGTGCCTATGGCTTCCCCAACCTCACCGACAAGGACTGGCGCTGGGGCGGCGAAGCGGAAACCATCAAGGCGTCGATCATGAACGGTCGTCACGGCGTGATGCCGGCCTGGGCCGAAGTGATCGGCGAGCAGGGCGTGGCGGATGTGGCCGCGTTCGTGCTCACCAACCTCGATGGCCGCAGCCTGCCGGAAGGGGTCAAGGCTGACGCCGCCAAGGGCAAGGAGATCTTTGCCGGCAACTGCGTGGCCTGCCACGGACCTGAAGGCAAAGGCACCCCGGCCATGGGCGCGCCAGACCTGACTCACCCGCAGGCGTTCATCTACGGTTCGAGCTTTGCCCAGCTGCAGCAGACCATTCGCTATGGTCGCCAGGGTCAGATGCCGGCGCAGGCGGAGATCCAGGGCAACGACAAGGTGCACCTGCTGGCGGCGTATGTGTATAGCCTGTCGCAGGATGGTGCTGCTGAAACCGTGACTGCCAAGTAATACCGCCCAGGGGCCGCTTTGCGGCCCTATCGCGACACAAGGCCGCTCCTACAAGGGATTGCGTACTTCCTGTAGGAGCGGCCTTGTGTCGCGACGGGCTGCAAAGCAGCCCCATTCCCACCTTGCCCCCGCTCTACCCTCCCTTGCACCCCCTCCGAACAGAACTAAGCTTGTTGCCTCAGTGGGCCTCGCTCCGAAAGGACCGAAGCAGACGCGGCGCGTAGCCTGTCGCCGTCCCGATAAAAAGCTTGACCGATCGATCAGAAAAAGGCGAAAAACGGTACACATTACAAATATTTATTTGTGTACAATCGTCCAGACCCGATCGCTGCGGGACATCAGTGAACGGGCTCGGGCACGGGTCGGCGTACCAAAGTTGCGTTGCAGTAACCCCGGTGGTTATCAATACTGGCGCCGATTTTTCGACCAACAAGAACATCAAAACCGTGGAACCTTAGCAATGAGCACAGCAATCAGTCCGACTGCTTATAACTATAAGGTCGTCCGCCAGTTCGCCATCATGACGGTGGTCTGGGGGATCCTTGGCATGGGCCTCGGCGTCTTCATCGCCTCGCAGCTGGTATGGCCGCAACTGAACCTGGACCTGCCCTGGACCAGCTTCGGCCGCCTGCGCCCGCTGCACACCAACCTGGTGATCTTCGCCTTCGGGGGCTGTGCGCTGTTCGGCACGAGCTACTACGTGGTGCAGCGCACCTGCCAGACCCGGCTGATCTCCGACAGCATGGCCGCCTTCACCTTCTGGGGTTGGCAGGCGGTGATCGTCGGGGCGCTGATCACCCTGCCGATGGGCTACACCACCACCAAGGAGTACGCCGAGCTCGAGTGGCCGCTGGCGATCCTGCTGGCCATCGTCTGGGTCACCTACGGGTTGGTGTTCTTCGGCACCATCGTCAAGCGCAAGACCAAGCACATCTATGTCGGCAACTGGTTCTACGGCGCCTTCATCGTGGTTACCGCGATGCTGCACATCGTCAACCACATCTCGCTGCCGGTAAGCCTGTTCAAGTCGTACTCGGCCTACTCCGGCGCCACCGACGCGATGATCCAGTGGTGGTACGGCCACAACGCCGTGGGCTTCTTCCTCACCACCGGCTTCCTGGGGATGATGTACTACTTTGTACCGAAGCAGGCCGAACGCCCGATCTACTCGTATCGTCTGTCTATCGTGCACTTCTGGGCGCTGATCACCCTGTACATCTGGGCCGGCCCGCACCACCTGCACTACACCGCCCTGCCAGACTGGGCGCAGTCGCTGGGCATGGTGATGTCGATCATCCTGCTGGCGCCAAGCTGGGGCGGCATGATCAACGGCATGATGACCCTGTCCGGTGCCTGGCACAAACTGCGCACCGACCCGATCCTGCGCTTCCTGGTGGTGTCGCTGGCGTTCTACGGCATGTCCACCTTCGAAGGCCCGATGATGGCCATCAAGACCGTGAACTCGCTGTCGCACTACACCGACTGGACCATCGGCCACGTTCACGCCGGCGCCCTCGGCTGGGTAGCGATGATCTCGATCGGCGCCGTGTACCACATGATCCCGCGCCTGTATGGCCGCGAGCAGATGCACAGCGTCGGCCTGATCAACGCGCACTTCTGGCTGGCTACCATCGGTACCGTGCTGTACATCGCCTCGATGTGGGTAAACGGCATCACCCAGGGCCTGATGTGGCGCGCCATCAACGATGACGGCACCCTCACCTACTCCTTCGTCGAAGCACTGCAGGCCAGCCACCCTGGCTATATCGTCCGCGCCCTGGGCGGTGCGTTCTTCGCCACCGGCATGCTGCTGATGGCCTACAACGTGTTCCGTACCGTACGTGCCGCCAACCCGGCACAGGCTGAGGAAGCCGCCAAGATCGTCGTCGTGGGAGCGCACTGATGAAGCATGAAGCCGTCGAGAAGAACATAGGCCTGCTGGCCTTCTTCATGGTCATCGCCGTGAGCGTCGGTGGCCTGACCCAGATCGTCCCGCTGTTTTTCCAGGACGTCACCAACAAACCCGTGGAAGGCATGAAGCCGCGCACCGCGCTGGAGCTTGAAGGCCGCGATATCTACATCCGCGAAGGCTGCGTGGGCTGCCACTCGCAGATGATCCGCCCGTTCCGTGCCGAAACCGAGCGCTACGGCCATTACTCGGTGGCCGGCGAGAGCGTGTGGGACCACCCGTTCCTGTGGGGCTCCAAGCGTACCGGGCCGGACCTGGCCCGGGTCGGTGGCCGCTACTCGGACGACTGGCACCGTGCGCACCTGTACAACCCGCGCAACGTGGTACCGGAATCGAAGATGCCGTCGTACCCGTGGCTGGTCGAGCACAAGCTCGACGGCAAGGACACCGCGAAGAAGATGGAAGTGCTGCGCACCCTCGGCGTGCCATACACCGACGCCGACATCGCCGGGGCCCGCGACGCGGTCAAGGGCAAGACCGAAATGGACGCCATCGTCGCGTACCTGCAGGGTCTTGGCACCATCATCAAGAGCAAACGGTGACGCTGATGGATATCGGGATGATTCGCGGCCTGGGCACCGTCGTGGTGATGGTGGCATTCGTGGGCCTGGCGCTGTGGGTGTTCAACCCACGGCGCAAGAAGGACTTCGACGAAGCGACCCAACTGCCCTTCGCGGATGACCCCGAGGCCTGCCGCCACGTCGAGCAAGAGCACGCAAAAGCTTCTGGGAGCAAAAAACAATGACAACCTTCTGGAGTCTGTACGTTACCGTCCTGACCCTGGGCACCATCTTCTCGTTGACCTGGCTGCTGCTGTCGACCCGCAAGGGCCAGCGCGAAGAGGTCACCGACGAAACCGTCGGGCATGCCTTCGATGGCATCGAGGAGTACGACAACCCGCTGCCGAAATGGTGGTTCTGGCTGTTCGTCGGCACCATCATCTTCGCCCTCGGCTACCTGGTGCTGTACCCGGGCCTGGGCAACTGGAAAGGCGTCCTGCCGGGCTACTCATACCTGGATAACGACAAGCAGACCGAGTTTTCCAACGGCCAGCCGGGCTGGACCGGCGTGCACGAGTGGGAAAAGGAAATGGCCAAGGCCGACGCCCGCTTCGGGCCGATCTTCGCCAAGTTCGCCGCCATGCCCATCACCGAGGTGGCCAAGGACCCGCAGGCCCTGAAGATGGGCGCGCGGCTGTTCGCCTCCAACTGCTCGGTATGCCACGGCTCCGACGCCAAGGGTGCCTATGGTTTCCCCAATCTTACCGACAACGACTGGCGCTGGGGCGGCGAGCCGGACACCATCAAGGCAACCATCATGGGCGGCCGCCACGGCGTGATGCCGGCCTGGGCCGAAGTGATCGGCGAGCAGGGCGTGGCCGACGTGGCTGCGTTCGTGGTCAGCAAGCTCGATGGCCGCACCCTGCCAGAGGGCGTGAAAGCCGATGCCGAAAACGGTCAGAAGATCTTCGCCGCCAACTGCGTGGCCTGCCACGGCCCCGAGGGCAAGGGCACGCCAGCCATGGGCGCGCCGAACCTGACCCATCCGCAGGCGTTCATCTACGGCTCGAGCTTTGCCCAGTTGCAACAGACCATCCGCTACGGTCGCCAGGGGCAGATGCCGGCCCAGGAGCAGCTGCAAGGGAATGACAAGGTGCACTTGCTGGCGGCTTATGTGTATAGCCTGTCGCAGCAGGACCAGGCACCGGCCAAGGCAGAGTAAGCAGGCCTGGCCTCTTCGCGGGTAAACCCGCGAAGAGGCCGGTACTGAAAACACATTTGTTGCAGGCCCCATGACCTGGATCAATTGACACCTGCCATAACACGACTCATACCACGAACCCAACGCGACTAAAGGTCGCAGTGCAGCCCCATACTGCCATCAGCGGCGTATCATGGGCCGCAGAGCGCTAGCAGATTGCGCGAGACTGCGGCCGGCATGCACTGGCTGCGGCACTTCTCCACTGCCGTGGGACTTGATGATGAGCAAGCAAATTCCGGTACATGATGTCACCCCGCCTGCCAACAAAGGGAAGGATTCCGTCGACCTCTACGCCTCCCGGGAAAAGATCTACACCCGCGCTTTCACCGGCCTGTTCCGACGCCTGCGCATGGTCGGCGGGGCTGTGCTGTTCATGCTGTACTTCGGCACGGTGTGGTTGAACTGGGGCGGCCACCAGGCCGTGTGGTGGAACCTGCCCGAACGCAAGTTCTACATCTTCGGCGCCACCATCTGGCCGCAAGACTTCATATTGCTCTCGGGCATCCTCATCGTTGCCGCCTTCGGCCTGTTCTTCATCACCGTGTTCGCCGGCCGGGTGTGGTGCGGCTACACCTGCCCGCAAAGCGTGTGGACATGGATTTTCATGTGGTGCGAGAAGGTCACCGAGGGCGACCGCAACCAGCGCATGAAGCTCGACAAAGCCCCCATGAGCGGCAACAAGTTCCTGCGCAAGTTCGCCAAGCACAGCCTGTGGCTGCTGATCGGTTTCGTCACCGGCATGACCTTCGTCGGCTATTTCTCGCCGATCCGTGAACTGGCCATCGAATTCTTTACCGGCCAGGCCGACGGCTGGGCCTACTTCTGGGTCGGCTTCTTCACCCTCGCCACCTACGGCAACGCCGGCTGGCTGCGCGAGCAGGTGTGCGTGTACATGTGCCCCTACGCGCGCTTCCAGAGTGTGATGTTCGACAAGGACACGCTGATCGTTTCCTACGACCCGCGTCGTGGCGAAACCCGCGGCCCGCGCAAAAAGGACCTGGACTACAAGGCCGCCGGCCTGGGCGACTGCATCGACTGCACCATGTGCGTGCAGGTCTGCCCCACCGGCATCGATATCCGTGACGGCCTGCAGATCGAGTGCATCGGCTGCGCCGCGTGCATCGATGCCTGTGACAACATCATGGACAAGATGAATTACCCAAGGGGGCTGATCAGCTACACCACCGAGCACAACCTGTCCGGGCAGAAGACCCACATGCTGCGCCCGCGCCTGATCGGCTATGCCGTGGTACTGCTGGTGATGATGGTCGGCCTGGCCACCGCCTTCGCCACCCGTTCGCTGGTCGGTTTCGACGTCAGCAAGGACCGCGTGCTGTACCGCGAGAACGCCCAGGGCCGGATCGAGAACGTGTATAGCCTGAAGGTGATGAACAAGGACCAGCGTGACCACGTCTACGTGCTGGACGCCACCGGCCTGCCGGACCTGAAGCTTGAAGGCCAGCGCGAGATCCGCGTGGACGCTGGTGATATCGTCAGCCTGCCGGTGCAGCTGTCGATCGCGCCCGAGAAACTGCCATCGACCACCAACGAAATTACCTTCATCCTCAAGAGCGCCGATGACAGCGACGCCCAGGTTGAAGCCAAGAGCCGCTTCATCGGCCCACAGATCCGCTAAGAGAGATAACCCACAATGCCTGCCACCGCCGCCAGCCCCTGGTACAAGCACCTCTGGCCCTGGATCATCATCGGCATTCTCGCCACCTCGGTGTGCCTGAGCCTGACCATGGTCAGCATCGCCGTGCACAACCCGGACAACCTGGTGAACGACAACTACTACGAGGCTGGCAAGGGCATCAACCGCTCGCTGGACCGAGAACTGCTGGCGCAGACGCTGGGCCTGAAGGCCGGCGTGCACCTGGACGAGCTGACCGGCGAAGTGGACGTGCGCCTGGCCGGCAACAGCGACCCGCAGAGCCTGGAGCTGAACCTGATCTCGCCAACCCAGCCGGAGAAAGACCGCAAGGTGCTGTTGAGCCGGGTCGAGGCTGGGCGCTATGTGGGGCAGCTGGAGGACAAGGTTGACGGGCGGCGCTTCGTTGAGCTGCTGGGTAGCGAAGGTGGCCAGGTTTGGCGCTTGTTCGAGGAAGAGAAAGTGGAGCATGGTGTCACTTTGCAACTGGGTGACGAAGCCATTCAAGGCGCCGAGCACCTGTAGGAGCGGCCTTGTGTCGCGAAAGGGCTGCAGCGCAGCCCCAGCGATTCATGCACCGCTGCTGAAGTCCCGGGGCCGCTTCGCGGCCCTTTCGCGACACAAGGCCGCTCCTACAGGGATGCGCGCCAGCCGGCCGATTTGTGTAAGGCAATGATGTGATGACCCAGCCCACCCCCTGCTACCACTGCGCAATGCCCGTCCCCGCCGGCAGCCGCTTCAACGCCGTGGTCCTCGGTGAGTCCCGGCAGTTCTGCTGCCCCGGCTGCCAGGCAGTGGCCGAGTCGATCGTCGCCGGTGGCCTGGAACACTACTACCAGCACCGCAGCGACAACAGCGCCAACCCCGAGGCCCTGCCCAGGCAGCTACAGGACGAACTGGCCCTCTACGACCGCAGCGACGTTCAGCAAACCTTCGTTCGCCATGCTGGCGACCTGGCCGAGACCACCCTGCTGGTCGAAGGCATCAGCTGCGCCGCCTGCGGCTGGCTGATCGAAAAGCACCTGCGCAACCTGCCCGGCGTCGCCGAGGCGCGCCTGAACCTGTCCAACCACCGCCTGCTGCTGAACTGGGATGACAAGCAACTGCCGCTCTCGCGCCTGCTCGCAGAGCTGCGCCAGATCGGCTACGCCGCCCACCCCTATCAGCCCGACCAGGCCGCCGAGCAACTGGCCCGCGAGAACCGCAGCGCCCTGCGCCGCCTGGGCGTGGCCGGGCTGCTGTGGTTCCAGGCGATGATGGCAACCATGGCCACCTGGCCGGAATTCAACATCGACCTGTCGCCCGAGCTGCACACCATTCTGCGCTGGGTGGCGCTGTTTCTCACCATCCCCATCGTGTTCTACAGCTGCGCACCGTTCTTCAAAGGCGCGGCACGCGACCTGCGTACCCGCCACCTGACCATGGACGTTTCGGTGTCGCTGGCCATTGGCCTGGCGTTCGGCGCCGGTATCTGGACCGCCATCACCGGCAGCGGCGAGCTGTATTTCGACACCGTGGGCATGTTCGCGCTGTTCCTGCTAACTGGCCGTTACCTGGAGCGCCGCGCCCGCGAACGCACCGCCGCGGCCACCGCGCAGCTGGTCAACCTGCTGCCGGCCTCGTGCCTGCGCCTGGACGCCGTCGGCCGCAGCGAACGCATCCTGCTCAGCGAACTGCAGCGCGGTGACACAGTGCAGGTGCTGCCAGGCGCGGTAATCCCCGCCGACGGGCGCATCGTCGAAGGCCGCTCCAGCGTCGATGAATCGTTGCTGACCGGTGAATACCTGCCGCAACCACGGCGGGTCGGCGAGCGGGTCACCGGCGGTACCCTGAACGTCGAAAGCACCCTGAACGTGGAAGTCGAAGCCCTCGGCCACGACTCGCGGTTGTCGGCCATCGTCCGCCTGCTGGAACGCGCCCAGACCGAAAAACCACGCCTGGCCGAAATCGCCGACCGGGCCTCGCAGTGGTTCCTGCTGTTCTCGCTGCTGGCCGCCGCGGCCATCGGCCTGTGGTGGTGGCACCTGGACCCGGCGCGGGCGTTCTGGATCGTGCTGGCCATGCTGGTAGCGACCTGCCCCTGCGCGCTGTCCCTGGCCACGCCAACGGCGCTTACCGCAGCCACTGGCACGTTGCACAAGCTCGGCCTGCTGGTGACCCGTGGCCATGTGCTGGAAGGCCTGAACCAGATCGACACGGTGATTTTCGACAAGACCGGCACGCTGACCGAAGGCCGCCTGACCTTGCGCAGCATTCGACCGCTCGGCAGCCTGCCCGCCGACCGCTGCCTGGCCCTGGCCGCAGCGCTGGAGAACCGCTCCGAACACCCCATCGCCCGTGCCTTCGGCCGCACCGCCACGCCTGCTGACGAGGTGCAGACCGTACCGGGCCTGGGCCTGGAAGGGTTGGTCGAAGGCCAGCGCCTGCGCATTGGCCAGGCCACCTTCGTCTGCGCCCTGAGCGGCGCGGAAATCCCCGGAGTGCCAGAGCCGCGCGGCCAGTGGCTGCTGCTGGGCGACCGCCAGGGCCCGCTGGCCTGGTTCGGCCTGGACGACCGCCTGCGCGACGATGCCCCTGCCCTGCTGGCGGCCTGCAAGGCCCGTGGCTGGCGCACGCTGCTGCTGTCGGGCGACAGCTCGCCGATGGTTGCCGAAGTGGCCGCGCAGCTGGGCATCGACCAGGCCATCGGCGGGCTGCGCCCGGACGACAAACTGGACCGGCTGAAGGCGCTGCAGGCGGCCGGGCGCAAGGTGCTGATGCTGGGTGACGGGGTCAACGACGTGCCGGTACTGGCCGCCGCGGACATCAGCATCGCCATGGGCAGCGCCACCGACCTGGCCAAGACCAGCGCCGACGCCGTGCTTCTGTCCAATCGTTTGCAGGCGCTGGTACAGGCCTTCGAGCTATCCCGCCGCACCCGCCGCAACATCCTCGAGAACCTGCTGTGGGCGACCCTGTATAATGGCCTGATGTTGCCGTTCGCCGCGCTCGGCTGGATCACCCCGGTATGGGCAGCCATCGGCATGTCGGTCAGTTCGCTGATCGTGGTGCTCAATGCCCTGCGCCTGACCCGCCTGCCCCCGGCATCGGGTTTGCCATCGACCGAAGCGCCCCTGCCTGGGAGGAAGTCGCCATGCCCGCCCTCTATGTCATGATCCCGGCGGCCCTGCTGCTGGTCGGCGTGGCCGTGTACATCTTCTTCTGGGCGGTGGACAGCGGCCAGTACGACGACCTGGAAAGCCCTGCCCACAGCATCCTGTTCGACGACCAGGACCCGCGCCATCAGGCGGCGGTGAAACCTGACGACAGCAAGGCCGACACCGACAAGGAAAACCCGCCCCGTGCCTGACCTGCTGCCCCTGCTGGGCTCGGCGTTGATCCTCGGTTTGCTCGGCGGCGGCCACTGCCTGGGCATGTGCGGCGGCCTGATGGGCGCGCTGACCCTTGCCATCCCGCCTGAACAACGTGGGCGGCGCATGCGCCTGCTGCTCGCGTACAACCTTGGCCGCATTCTCAGTTATGCCTGTGCCGGCCTGCTGCTGGGCCTGGCCGGCTGGGCCGTGGCCAGCAGCCCGGCGGCGCTGGCACTGCGGGTGGTGGCGGCGCTGCTGTTGATCGCCATGGGGCTGTACCTGGCAGGCTGGTGGAGCGGGCTGACCCGCATCGAGGCGCTGGGCCGGGGACTGTGGCGGCATATTCAGCCAGCGGCGTCGCGCTTGCTGCCGGTGTCCAGCGTGCCTCGGGCGTTGTTGCTGGGGGCGCTATGGGGGTGGCTACCATGCGGCCTGGTATACAGCACCCTGCTGTGGGCGGCCAGTCAGGGCAATGCCGGGTACAGCGCGGCGCTGATGCTGGTGTTCGGCGTGGGGACCTGGCCGGTGCTACTGGCCACGGGGCTGGCGGCTGAGCGAGTAAACAGGTTGTTGAAACGGCGCAGTGTGCGGGTGGCTGGCGGGGTGCTGGTGATGCTGTTTGGTATCTGGACCATGCCGGGGCCGCATCAGCACTGGTTGATGGGGCATTGAGGGGGCCGCTTTGCGGCCCTTCGCGGGCTTGCCCGCTCCCACAGGATCATGTGTACCCCTGTGGGAGCGGGCAAGCCCGCGAAGGGCTGCAGAGCAGCCCCTATGCTCTTGATACAAATCAACACAGATTCCTACAGACGGCCATAGACTCCGGGGCACTGCTGCTCTTTCCGGGGACCACCCTCATGCTCGACGACCTACGTTGGGATACCGACCTGATCCGCCGCTACGACCTGGCCGGGCCACGCTACACCTCCTACCCGACCGCCGTGCAACTGCACAGCGAAGTGGGCTCGTTCGACCTGCTCCACGCCCTGCGCGAGAGCCGTCGGGCCGTGCGCCCGCTGTCGCTGTACGTGCACGTGCCGTTCTGCGCCAACATCTGCTACTACTGCGCCTGCAACAAGGTCATCACCAAGGACCGCGCCCGCGCTGCGCCCTACCTGCAGCGCCTGGAGCAGGAAATCCAGCTGATCGCCTGCCACCTCGATCCCAAGCAGCGTGTCGAGCAGTTGCACTTCGGCGGCGGCACGCCAACCTTCCTCAGCCATGTGGAACTGCGCCAGCTGATGGCCACCCTGCGCCAGCACTTCCACCTGCTGGACGACGACTCCGGTGACTACGGCATCGAGATCGACCCGCGCGAAGCCGACTGGTCGACCATGGGCCTGCTCCGCGAACTGGGCTTCAACCGCGTCAGCCTGGGCGTGCAGGACCTCGACCCAGCCGTGCAGCGCGCGGTCAACCGCCTGCAGAGCCTGGAGCAGACCCGCACCCTGATCGAAGCCGCGCGCACCCTGCAGTTCCGCTCGATCAACCTCGACCTGATCTACGGCCTGCCCAAGCAAACCCCGGAAGGCTTTGCCCGCACTGTCGAAGAAGTGATCCGCCTGCAACCCGACCGCCTGTCGGTGTTCAACTACGCCCACCTGCCCGAACGCTTCATGCCGCAACGGCGCATCGACAGCAATGACCTGCCCAGCGCGGCCGCCAAGCTGGAGATGCTGCACGCCACCATCGACCAGCTGACCGCCGCCGGCTACCGCTACATCGGCATGGACCACTTCGCCCTGCCCGACGACGAGCTGGCCATCGCCCAGGAAGAAGGCACCCTGCAGCGCAACTTCCAGGGCTACACCACCCATGGGCACTGCGACCTGATCGGCCTGGGCGTGTCGGCCATCAGCCAGATCGGCGACCTGTACTGCCAGAACAGCAGCGACCTCAACACCTACCAGGACAGCCTGTCCAACGCCCAGTTGGCCACCCAGCGCGGCCTGCTGTGCAACCACGACGACCGCATCCGCCGTGCAGTGATCCAGCAACTGATCTGCCATTTCGAGCTCGATTTCGAGCCGATCGAACAGGCATTCACCATTGATTTTCGC
Source organism: Pseudomonas sp. s4 (assembly GCF_046764235.1). Taxonomy (NCBI): domain Bacteria; kingdom Pseudomonadati; phylum Pseudomonadota; class Gammaproteobacteria; order Pseudomonadales; family Pseudomonadaceae; genus Pseudomonas; species Pseudomonas sp. s4. The sequence continues at coordinate 4,345,739 of NZ_CP177209.1, forward strand.
GGCTACTTCAACGACCTCTGGCCAGAACTGCTGACCTTGCAGCGCGACGGCCTGATCCGCCTGGATGACAAAGGCATCCGCATCCTGCCGGCCGGCCGCCTGCTGGCGCGCTCGGTATGCATGGTGTTCGACGCCTACCTGGCGATGCACAACCGCCAGCGCTTCTCGCGGGTGATCTGAACCGAGTCGTTCAACCGCATGGACAAAGTTCCTTGCCAGGCACACCATGGGCACAGCGAAGGCCCCGGCGCACACCCGCCGGGGCCGGGCCAGCTCGCACCACAACAGCGCACGCTGGCCTACAACCTATGCCGTGAGTTACCCTTACGTCTTATGTGTGCTTTCCCACAAGGATCGAATGAAAATGTCCGAGCCAGTCAAACTGCGCCCACACAACCAGGCCCATTGCAAGGACTGCAGCCTGGCCCCCCTGTGCCTGCCTCTGTCGCTCAACCTGGAAGACATGGATGCACTGGATGAAATCGTCAAACGTGGGCGGCCGTTGAAAAAAGGCGAGTTTCTGTTCCGCCAGGGCGACAATTTCGGCTCGGTCTACGCGGTACGTTCCGGCGCGCTGAAAACCTTCAGCCTCAGCGACAGCGGCGAAGAGCAGATCACCGGCTTCCACCTGCCCAGCGAGCTGGTCGGCCTGTCGGGCATGGACACCGAAGCCTACCCGGTGTCGGCCCAGGCCCAGGAAACTACCTCGGTGTGCGAAATCCCGTTCGAACGCCTCGACGAGCTGTCGGTGCAGCTACCGCAGCTACGCCGCCAACTGATGCGGGTAATGAGCCGGGAAATCCGCGACGACCAGCAGATGATGCTGCTGCTGTCGAAAAAGACCGCCGACGAGCGCATTGCCACCTTCCTGGTCAACCTGTCGGCACGCTTCCGCGCCCGCGGCTATTCGGCCAACCAGTTCCGCCTGAGCATGTCGCGCAACGAAATCGGCAACTACCTGGGCCTGGCGGTGGAAACCGTGTCACGGGTGTTCACCCGCTTCCAGCAGAATGGCCTGATCCGTGCCGAAGGCAAGGAAGTGCACATTCTCGACCCGATCCAGCTGTGCGCGCTGGCCGGCGGCGCAATGGAGGCCTGAGGCCGGCGTTTAGCGGGTATACTTGGGCATTCGTTTTCCCAGGATACCCGCAACAATGCACAGCGACGCCTTCGACCTCAAAGCCCTGATCCGCCCGGTAGTGGACTTCCCCAAACCGGGCGTGATCTTCCGCGATATCACCCCGCTGTTCCAGTCGCCGCGCGGGCTGCGCTATGTAGCCGACCAGTTCATCGAGCGCTACGTCGAAGCCGAGTTCAGCCACATCGGTGCCATGGATGCCCGGGGCTTTCTGATCGGCTCGATCATCGCGCACCAACTGAACAAGCCGCTGATCCTGTTCCGCAAGCAGGGCAAGCTGCCGGCTGATGTGCTGAGCGAGGGTTACCAGACCGAGTACGGCGAAGCCTTCCTGGAAGTGCATGCCGACAGCCTGTGCGAAGGGGATTCGGTGTTGATCTTCGATGACTTGATTGCTACGGGCGGTACGCTGCTGGCAGCGGCCAACCTGGTGCGCCGGACCGGTGCGCAGGTGTTCGAGGCGGCGGCGATCATCGATCTGCCGGAGCTGGAGGGGTCGCGCCGCTTGCAGGCTGCGGGTGTGCCGACCTTCTGCCTGACCGAGTTTTCGCTCAGCGAGTACTGAGTTGGGTTTTGGGCTGCTTTGCAGCCCATTCGCGGCACAAGGCCGCTCCTACAGGGACCGCGAACACCTGGATATTGCGCGGTGCCTGTAGGAGCGGCCTTGTGCCGCGAATGGGCCGCAAAGCGGCCCCAACAATTCTGGATCAGAGCGAAATCGGCCGACGCCCCGCAAACGCATGGGCCAAGGTCCCACCATCCACCAGCTCCAGCTCGCCGCCCAGCGGCACGCCATGGGCAATCCGCGACGCCACCAGGCCCTTCTCGCTCAGCAACTGGGCAATGTAATGCGCCGTCGCCTCCCCTTCCACCGTCGGGTTGGTCGCCAGGATCACCTCGGTGAAGGTGCCCTGCTCCTCGATCCGCGCCATCAGCTGCGGAATCCCGATCGCCTCGGGCCCCAGCCCGTCCAGCGGCGACAAGTGGCCCTTGAGCACGAAGTAGCGACCACGGTAGCCGGTCTGCTCCACTGCATACACATCGGTCGGCCCTTCGACTACACACAACTGGGTATCGTCACGGCGCGTGTCGGCGCATTGCGGGCACAGCTCCTGCTCGGTCAGGGTACGGCACTGACGGCAATGCCCAACCCCTTCCATGGCCTGGGTCAAGGCCTGTGCCAGGCGCAGGCCGCCGCTGCGGTCACGTTCGAGCAATTGCAGGGCCATGCGCTGGGCGGTTTTCTGGCCGACACCCGGGAGAATACGCAGGGCATCGATCAGTTGGCGGATGAGAGGGCTGAAGCTCATGGGAAAGGCCTGACAAATCAATAAGAGGCGGTTTATACCCAGCGGGGGCAGTGGCGTCAAATCAGCCATGCGCACATCGCAAGGCTTGCGCGGTCCCTGTAGGAGCGGCCTTGTGTCGCGATGGGGCGCGAAGCGGCCCCAGGTTATCAGCTTCGCAGCATGGATTGCCGGGGCTGCTGCGCAGCCCTTTCGCGACACAAGGCCGCTCCTACAAAGACCGCGCAGGCTGAAGGAACGCACAAAAAAACCGCCGCTGTCATCAGCGGCGGTTTTCGGTAACGCAAATACCCTTAGAACGGCATCTTGAAGCCCGGCGGCAGCTGCATGCCGGCGGTCATGCTGCCCATCTTGTCCTGGCTGTTCTGCTCGACCTTGCGCACCGCGTCGTTCAGTGCCGCGGCGATCAGGTCTTCCAGCACTTCCTTGTCGTCTTCATCAGTCGACATCAGGCTCTGGTCGATGCTGACACGCTTGACGTCGTGACGACCGGTCATCACCACGCTCACCAGGCCACCACCGGACTGGCCGGTGACTTCGGCGTTGGCCAGCTCTTCCTGCATCTTCTGCATCTTTTCCTGCATCTGCTGGGCCTGCTTCATCAGGCCGGCCATGCCACCTTTCATCATGGGGGTATACCTCGATTGGGTCATGTGATGCGGCCCGGCACCGGGCCGGCCGCATGGTTATCCGTTACTGGCCCTGATTAACCAGGGCTTCTACAGGCTCAATAGTATCCTGCCGCACCTTGGCGCCGAACAACTTGATCATCTGCTGGATCAACGGATCCTGCTCGATCGAGGTGACTGCGTCCTGCTGGCGCTCGGCGCGTTTGCGCGCCGCCGCCTGGGCCGGGGTTTCCTGCTCGGGCAGGATCAACTCGATGCGCAGGTTCAGCGTGCGCCCCAGGTGCTGGTTGAGCGCTTCGTTAAGGCGCCGTTGCTGGGTGGCGTTGAACAGCGCCCCCTGGCCAGGGTCCAGGTGCAGCAGCCAGTCGTCGCCATCGACGGCAATCAACGTACAGTTTGCCGCGATGTTGCCTGTCATCCCGGATACAGGCAACTGTGGGAATAATTCCAGCCATTGCAGGGCCAGGCCGGTGGCCGGCTTGGCTGCGGGCAGCGGTTCGGCTGCCGGCTTGGGTGCTTCTTCCTGGACGTGTTCGGCCAGTTCGTCCAGGTAGCTGAAGCCGACCGGGTCGCTTTCGCCGCCGTAATAGTCCTCGTCCAGGGGCGGTTCGTCGTCGCGATCCATGCCCACGGCGGCATAGGCGGACGGGTCGAAGGGTGGCTCGTCGTCGTGCGCCGGGGCGGCAGGTGCCGGCGTGGGCGCAGCGGCCGGTGCAGGAGCCGGCGCAGGCTCGGCCACTACCGGTGCGGGCGTTGGCGCAGGCTCTTCCCATGGCAGGTCAACCACCTCTGCCACGGGTTCTGGTGCTGGCTCAGGTTCACTGACCGGGGCAGGCTCAGCTGCCACCACAGGCTCGACAACCGGCTGTGGCGCTGGTTCGACCGGTGCGGGCGCCTGCACTTGTTGCTCGGCAACCGGTGCAACCGGCGCCACGACAGCAGCGGCCGGCGGCGCCACGGCAACCGCCGGCGCTGCCACCGGTGTTGCAGGATCAGCTGTGGCCTGGCTGATCCCCATTGGCTTTAGTACCGGCTTCGGCGCGTCGTCGGTGTCGGCGGGGCGGAACGCCAGCATGCGCAGCAGGACCATTTCGAAACCGCCGCGCGGGTCCGGCGCAAGTGGCAGGTCACGGCGGCCGATCAGGCCCATCTGGTAATAGAACTGCACGTCCTCGGCTGGCAATGCCGAGGCCAGTGCCAGCACCCGCTCACGGTCGCCCTGGCCGTTGTCCACCGCTTCCGGCAGCGCCTGGGCAATGGCCACGCGGTGCAGCACATTGAGCATCTCGGCCAGCACGCCACCCCAGTCCGGCCCCTGCTCGGCCAGGTTGCGCACGGCCTCGAGCAAGGCCCGGGCATCGCCTTCGAGCAGCGCCTGCAGCACCCCGTAGACTTGGCCATGATCAAGGCTGCCGAGCATGGCCCGCACATCGGCGGCCAGCACCTTGCCTTCGCCAAAGGCGATGGCCTGGTCGGTCAGGCTCATGGCGTCGCGCATCGAACCATCGGCCGCGCGCCCCAGCAGCCACAGGGCATCCGGCTCGAACGGCACGTTCTCGGCGGCCAGAACATGGCTGAGGTGCTCGACCACCCGCTCCGGGCTCATGTTCTTCAGCGAGAACTGCAGACAGCGCGACAGGATGGTGGCCGGCAGTTTCTGCGGGTCAGTGGTGGCGAGGATGAACTTGACGTAGGGCGGTGGCTCTTCCAGCGTCTTGAGCAAGGCGTTGAACGAGTGAGTCGAGAGCATGTGCACTTCGTCGATCAGGTAGACCTTGAAGCGCCCACGGCTCGGCGCGTACTGCACGTTATCGAGCAGTTCGCGGGTGTCCTCGACCTTGGTGCGGCTGGCGGCGTCGATCTCGATCAGGTCGACGAAACGGCCTTCGTCGATCTCCCGGCACACCGAGCAGGTGCCGCAGGGCGTGGAGGTGATGCCGGTTTCGCAGTTCAGGCACTTGGCGATGATACGGGCAATGGTGGTCTTGCCCACACCCCGGGTACCAGTGAACAGATAGGCATGGTGCAGGCGCTGGTTGTCCAAGGCATTGATCAAGGCCTTGAGCACATGGGTCTGGCCGACCATTTCGCGGAACGAGCGCGGACGCCATTTACGTGCAAGAACCTGATAACTCATCGAAAAACCATCGCAGCCTGATCGAGCGGAAGATCGCTAATGCTAGCGGAGCGGGGGCAAAATTGCACCCTGCGCAAGTCGTCTAAACTTTGAAACTGGCGCGCCATCCAGGGAGGATCGCCTTTGCGAAGACTGCTGGCCCTGTTGCTGCTGTGGAGCACCTACAACCAGGCTGAACAGCCCGTGGTGCGTTTTTCTGTCGCCGAGAGCTGGAGCATGCCGCTGGTGCGCATCGAAGGCGACCAGCCGGTGGAAGGCATGCTGTACGACCTGATGCAGGCCTTGGCCAAGGAAGTGGGCATCCGCCCTGAATACCACGTCATGGCCCGCCTGCGCCTGCAGGAGGCGATGAACAGCGGTGATATCGATGTGCGCTGCTATGTCAGCACCCAGTGGTTCAATGACCGGCCAGGGGATTTTGTCTGGAGCATTCCACTGCTGCACCAGCGAGACCTGCTGGTAGGGCGCGCTGGCGATAGTACTCCGCTGCCCCCGGAGCAATTGCCTGCCCAGGCCATCGGTACGGTGCTTGGCTACACCTATTCGACCTTGCAACCGCTGCTCGCCCAGGGTCGCCTGCACCGCGAGGACAGCCGCAGCCAGTTGCTGGTACTGCAGAAGCTGCAAGCCGGGCGCTATCGGCATGCGGTAAGCAACCAGCTGTCGTTGCAGTGGTTCAACCAGGGCCTGCCCACCGAACAGCAATTGCAAGCGCTGGCAGTACTGGAAGAACAGGACCTGGGGTGCATGGTACGCAATGACCCGTCGATACCGACCCAAAGGCTGCTGCGGGCGCTGGTGCGAATGAAGCAGTCGGGGGAGATCGAGCGGATTGTGCAGCGGTATGGGGGGACGGGCAACCAAGAACCCATGTCTGTGGCTCGCCCCTGAGCCACGCATACCTGATGAAAGACAAACCCGCCCGAAAATTGCACGCCCGCTGTGGGAGCGGGTTCACCCGCGAACACCGGCAAAGCCGGTGCCATCCATCGCGTCGCGTTCTTCGCGGGTAAACCCGCTCCCACAGGGTTAATTGATATCCCTGCTATCTCTACTTACTCCAAGGCCGACTTCACTGGCTTCTACGCTCAACTGCCAGTGCCACAGCATCCGCCTGCCCCCAGGCAATCTGCATGGCCCGTAACCCGTGCTCCAGCAACTGCCGCGTCTCCTCGTCCTGGATACGCTCCAGCGCCCGCCGGCTGTCGCTATAGGCAAACATCAGATAGTGGGTGACATTCATCAACGCGAACTCCATCGGCACGATGCCTTCGCTGATCGCGCGGGAAAGGGATTTACCTTGGGGAAGCTCGAAAACGTGGGGTGGATCGGGGATCAGTTTTTTCATGACAGCTCCGTGTTGGCTGTGTTGTCCCCTTCCGCTTCCACGCATTAGGGTGGCAACTGTACGCGGGGTGGAAGACCAGGTACACGGTAGACCCGGCAGGTACGAATACCTCCCGCGCACAGCCGCCATAAATGACAACCGTCCCGTGTACTGCCCAGGCTTCCACACCCGATCGCTGAACCGACAGCGACCGCAAAAGCCTAGTGGGCGGTGATTCCCGGGACAATCAGACGGGAGTCGACGGAGTGCGTAGGATATTTCGACACCTCCTACAGAAAAAGCGGGAAATTGCCCTGACCGTTGTAGGAAGCATCCTGAAAGCAGATCGCATTCCTGCTACCGATTGCTCGTCTTGAGGAATGTCGCTCTCACACAGCCGCAACCAAACCCGCACTCAAGAACATCCCAACGCCAAACACAGAATGCGTGGCCAGGCTCTTCAAGCAGTTGCGCGCAGGCGTCGGCGTCCTCGACGCAAAGAACCCCGCGCCCATCGCCGGCTGCATGAAGCACAAAGGCGCCACGACCGTCACCACACCGACAACCAGCGCGGGCAACAATGTCGGTGCCAGCAACCAGCCCTCCCCCACGATCATGACCAGCAGCATCGCGAACAGCACGCCGATGGCGTAATGAATCCCCCACCCCAACGCCAGCTCATGCCGCACCGGTTCCGCCTTGGCAATCGCCTGGTGCCGCACACGCCCGTGCAGCAAATGCCCCGCCCAACGCCCGACCATGGCGAAGTTCAGCGTGGCGACACCCATTCGCCTAAGCAGCAGCCCCCACAAGTCCATCACCATCGTGGCACCGATACCAATCGGCAAGGCAGCGGAAAACATCGCAGTAAAGGTCATTGAACAAGCCCTCCAAGATTGACGGTCATCACCATGCCGCGCAGCATAGAAGTTGAAGTCAACTTCAAGTCAAGGGCCCGAAATGGACATTGCCGACGTCGCCAAGCGCACAGGCGTACCCGCCTCGACGCTGCGCTACTACGAGAAGAAAGGCCTGCTCAAGTCACTCGCCGGGCCTGGCCAGCGGCGGCAGTTCGCAGCCGATGTTGCAGACCGGCTGGCGCTGATCGCCCTGGGCCAGGCTGCGGGGTTTTCGCTGGATGAAGTGGGGGCGATGCTGGTGGACCTGCAGGTCGACCGGCAGATGCTGATCGCCAAGGCCGACGAACTGGATGCACGGATCAGGCGCTTGCAGGCGATGAGCAAGGGCCTGCGGCATGCGGCGCAGTGCCCTGAGGAAGATCACCTGGAATGCCCGAAATTCCAGCGGCTGATGAAGCTGTCGGCGGCAGGGCATGGGAAAAAACAGGGCAGTTCAACAGTTGCCTTTAAGCGGCCAGGATAAAACCACCATCTGGATGCATCATCATCTGAATAGAGTAATGGCAATACGATATCAATACGCCACTACTCAGTGTAGAGTTACGCGCCTCCGCGCCCAGCCGTGCGCCGAGAACAGTACTCACACTCAGGAAATGTTGCATGTCCACAATTCGAAATCTGACCGCTGCCGCACTGATAGCGCTGACCACTGGTTGTGCTACCGGCCTCAATTCGGCCCAAGAGTCGGAACTTGCCAGCTATCGCGCCAGAAACCTCGCGGTTGAAGAAAAAAGCCCAGGGCTTGCTGCCGGCCTTGGCCTGCTTCCAGGTGGCGGCTCGTTCTATGGTCGTGCATATGGCTTTGGCGTGGTGAACCTGCTGTTCTGGCCGCTTTCCATTCTGTGGGACCCGGTGAGTGGGCATGACGCTGCAGAGATGATCAACTACCAAGCCACCAAAGCCCATGTTGCAACGCTGAAAAAGCACGACATGGACGAACTCGATGCCAAGCTGGAATCCGACTCGATCGACCTCAAGCGCTACACGCTCGACAAACGCAGAATCGATGAGAAATACAACCTGTAAAGGCATCTGCCGCACAGCGCGACGCTCGGCCTTTCAATAGTTGAAGCCATACACGATGTATGGCTTTCGTCTTGCACTACCGGCATCTCACTCAAGGATTATTAAAGTGACCTACTTCCGTGTGTTTCTGGTCTCGGTATTTATTGCCCTTTGCACAGGGTGCGCTTCGCCTGCTCAAATCTCCGGAATGTCCGTGGCATCCGACCAGACCGATGCGCAGTTTTACGATCAACGCCTGCATCGCAATATTCAGGTAACCGAAGTAAATGGCGGAGACGCCACCAACCCGCTCTGGACTTCGGAAATCGACGGCCCGGACTTTGGCGCTGCACTCAAACAATCACTTGCCAGTGCTGACCTGCTTGGCGAAGCACCAGCCGCCTACACCCTGCGCGCCAACCTGCTACGCGTCGACCAACCCATTTTTGGCCTGGACTTCGAAGTTACCTGCGAGGCTGAATATACGTTGACCGAGTCCGCTACAAACACCGTAATTTTCCGAGAGATCATCAGGACGCCCTTTACCGCTGGCGTTGGCGACTCCGTTATCGCGATCAAGCGCCTGCGCCTGGCCAATGAAGGTTCGGCACGCACAAATATCAACACGCTGCTGAAGCGCCTGAAGGAACTCAAACTTGAGACCAGACAGGTTTCTTTGAAGTAATGAACGCCTGCTGATAGCGGCTTTCGATGCGGGTAGGACGACAGCGCCTACTCCGCTGCATCGGCGCGGTCGCGGCAGGACTGGCGGCCAAACCAGAGCGAAGTTGGGTAAAGCGAGAAATCCTTGAGAATTCAAGGACCTGAAATGGAGGCGGCCCCACCAGCCACACCCCGGCACTCGATGTTCCCGCTATGGCTGCTCCCTTCCGGGCCTGACCAGGTTAACGGGTAATCAATGCGGGGGGACCGATGGGGCCACCACTACAAGGCTCGCTGAACAGCGAGTGGCGCCATTGTACCGGTCTTGGGGGCAGATACAACCTCTGGAGGAGAAAAAGTCATCATTTCTCAATGACTTGTCCGGGCCGGGGTGGCCTGGAGCTGCCAATTCGCGGGTGAACCCGCTCCTACAGGGTTAGCGCTGACAGCAAGACCAGCGCAGGACTTGTGGGAGCGGGCGTGCCGAGGCGTCGAACCGCCGCGAAGCAGGCGCCGCGGTGGATGGCACGGGCTTCGCCCGTGTTCGCGGGCATGCCCGCTCCCACAAGGACTGTGCAAGCAGCAACATCTGCCATTGGCCTGCTAGACAGCGATGCCCTGCTCGCCCAGGAAGGTGACGAAGGCATCTTCATCAAGCACCTTCACGCCCAACTCACTGGCCTTGGCCAGCTTGGACCCCGCCCCCGGCCCCGCCACCACGCAGTGGGTCTTGCCGGATACCGAACCCGCCACCTTGGCCCCCAGGCTTTCCAGCTTTTCCTTGGCGATGTCGCGGCTCATGCGCTCCAGGGTGCCGGTCAGCACCCAGGTCTGGCCAGCCAGCGGCAAGCCTTCGGCCACTTTCTTCTCGCTGCTCCAGTGCATGCCGAACGCCAGCAACTGTGCCTCGATGTCCCGGGCCAGCTTCTGGTTGGCTTCATCCTTGAAGAACTCGCGCACGGCTTCGGCCTGCTTGGCCGCCAGGGCCTGACGCAGGTCGATACCGTCGGCGGCGATGATCTTGTCCAGGCTGTCTAGCTTGGCCACCAGCTTCTCGGCACCGGTCGGGCCAACGGAGGCGATGTCGAGTTTGGCGATCATGCCGGCCAGGGTGGTGCTGGCGGCGAATTCGGCAGCCAGCTCGCCTTCGTCCTGCAGTTGCATGCCGCTGTCGAGCAGCTGCTTGATGACCTTGCGGTTGTGCTCGTCCTCGAAGAAGTTGTGGATCTCGTACGCCACCTCCAGGCCGATGTCCGGCAGGTAGGTGAGCACCTGCGGCAGCGCTTGCTGCACGCGCGCCAGGCTGCCCAGCGAGCGGGCCAGCACCTTGGCGGTCTCCTCGCCTACGTCCGGGATACCCAGGGCGTAGATGAAGCGCGCCAGGCCCGGGCGCTTGCTGGCTTCGATGGCATCCAGCAGCTTCTTGCTGGACACTTCGGCAAAGCCTTCCAGGCCGACGACCTGGTCGAATTCCAGCTTGTACAGGTCGGCCGGCGAGCCGATCAGGCCTTCGTCCACCAGTTGCTCGACGCTCTTCTCGCCCAGGCCGTCGATGTCCATGGCGCGGCGCGACACGTAGTGGATGATTGCCTGCTTGAGCTGGGCGCCACAGGCCAGGCGACCGACGCAGCGGTACACCGCCCCCTCGCTGGTTGTTTCCTTGCCCTTGCTACGCTTGACCAACTGGGTACGCTCGACCTGCGAGCCGCATACCGGGCACTCACTCGGCACCTGCACCGGGCGCGCATCTTCCGGGCGGCGCTCCAGCACCACCTGCATCACCTGCGGAATCACGTCACCGGCGCGGCGGATGATCACCGTGTCGCCAATGCGCAGGCCCAGGCGGGCGATTTCGTCCATGTTGTGCAGGGTGGCGTTGGACACGGTCACACCGGCCACCTTGACCGGCTTAAGGCGCGCCACAGGCGTTACCGCGCCGGTGCGGCCGACCTGGAACTCGACATCCAGCACCTCGGTCAGCTCCTCCATGGCCGGGAACTTGTGGGCAATCGCCCAGCGCGGCTCACGAGCACGGAAGCCCAGTTCGCGCTGGGCGGCCAGGCTGTTGACCTTGAACACCACGCCGTCGATTTCGTAGGGCAGGCTGTTGCGTCGCTCGCCGATGTCGCGGTAGTAGGCCAGGCATTCTTCGATACCGGCGGCATGCTTGAGTTCGCGGCTGATCGGCAACCCCCACGCCTTGAGCTGTTCGAGGATGCCGATGTGGCTGTCGCCAATGCTCGCAGACACCTGGCCGACGCCATAGCAACAGAACTCCAACGGCCGGCTGGCGGTGATTTTCGAGTCCAGCTGACGCAGGCTGCCGGCTGCGGCGTTGCGCGGGTTGGCGAAAGTCTTGCCACCGGCTTCGGCCTGGGCGGCGTTGAGCCGGTCGAAACCGGCCTTGCTCATGTACACCTCGCCGCGCACCTCCAGCACCGCAGGCCATCCCTCGCCTTGCAGCCTGAGCGGGATGTTGCGCACGGTGCGTACGTTGGCACTGATGTCTTCGCCGGTGGTGCCGTCGCCACGGGTGGCGCCCTGTACGAGCAGACCGTCGCGGTACAGCAAGCTCACGGCCAGGCCGTCGAGCTTGGGCTCGCAGCTGTAGTCGACCGCACCGGGCTGGTCGAGGCCGTCTACCACGCGGCGGCCGAACTCACGCAGGTCGGCTTCTTCGAAAGCGTTGCCCAGGCTGAGCATGGGCACTTCGTGGCGGACCTGGCTGAACGCGGCCAGGGCTGCGCCACCGACGCGCTGGGTGGGCGAGTCGGGGGTTACCAGGTGCGGGCATTCGGCTTCAAGCGCCTTGAGCTCGTTGAACAGGCGGTCGTATTCGGCATCGGGCACACTGGGCTCATCGAGCACGTAGTAGCGGTAGTTGTGCTGGTCGAGCTCGGCACGCAGTTCGTGGATACGGGTTTCGGCGGTCATGGAATTTGTCTTCTCTTGCAAAGCAAAAGAGCAGCCTGGGGGTGGTGCCGGGGGTTTGAGGTATTTATTGCCTGTGCCGGCCTCTTCGCGGGTAAACCCGCTCCTACAGGGACACCACAAACCTCAAGGGCTGTGGTGTCCCTGTAGGAGCGGGTTTACCCGCGAAGAGGCCGGAACAGGCGATAACAACACCCGAACCGACCAGCACGCCCTGAGGCTGCTCTTTCGTCTGGATCTGTCAGCGCTTCTGGGTCAGCGCACGGCGCTCGAACTCGACGATGCGCTGGCGATAGTGCTCGATGGTCTGGGCGGTCAGCACGCTGCGCTGGTCGTCCTTGAGCTCACCGTTCAGTTCGTGCGCCAGCTTGCGTGCCGCAGCCACCATCACGTCGAAGGCCTGCTTCGGATGACGCGGGCCCGGCAGGCCGAGGAAGAAGCTCACCGCGCGGGTGCTGAAGTGGTCGATGTCGTCCAGGTCGAACACGCCGGGCTTGACGGCGTTGGCCATGGAGAACAGCACCTCGCCGTGACCGGCCATGCTCTCGTGACGGTGGAAGATGTCCATTTCGCCGAAGCGCAGGCCGCTTTCCAGAATGTTCTGCAGCAGCGCCGGGCCCTTGAAGCCACCCTCGTCGCGGGAGATGACACTGATCACCAGCACTTCCTCGGCCGGCGGCAGCTCCTTGACGCTGCTGCTGGCAGGCGCAGCACCGTTGCTGCGGGTATTTTCCGCGGCAAAGTCGTCATCGCTGTCGGCAAACAGGTCGGGCTCGCGTGGCTCGGCGCTGAGGTTCAGGTCGCCCTGCTGTGCATCCGCAGCAGCGGTGGCGCGCTTGCCGCGCTTGGCAGCCTTGGCCGGCTTGGGCTCGCGCTCGCGATCACGCGCAGAAGCACTGAGCGACGGCAGGTCGCTTTCGTCCAGCTCAGGCTCCTTGTGGGTATCCAGCACCCGCGACGGGCCAAGCACTTCGGCATTGCCCTCTTCGTCCGGCAGGTTGGAATAACTGCGATCCAGACGGAATTTCAACTTGCCTTTCCCGCCGCGCATGCGGCGCCAGCCGTCGAAAAGAATCCCGGCAATGACAATGATGCCGATGACGATCAGCCACTCGCGCAGACCGATTTCCATGTAATCCCGTGCCTCTATAAAAATATGCTTGAAAACAAAGGGTTCAAAGCCCTTTAACACGTGGCGCCAACTCTATGTTCTGACAGGCGTTTTACCCACGCAAAAAACGAGTGACATTAAGCTAGCACGACCAAAGACAACTTTACACCGTCTGTCGCACATGGCGGGGGCATTTCGCTACGGAATATGCCCTTATCGTCGAGCATCAGGCATCGACCATGGCCATGGCCTCCTCCACGTCGACGGCAACCAGACGTGAACAGCCCGGTTCATGCATGGTCACCCCCATCAACTGATCCGCCATCTCCATGGCAATCTTGTTATGGGTGATGTAAATGAACTGCACGCTTTCACTCATTTCCTTGACCAGACGGGCGTAGCGCCCGACGTTGGCATCGTCCAGCGGCGCGTCGACTTCGTCGAGCATGCAGAACGGTGCGGGGTTCAACTTGAAGATGGCAAACACCAGCGCCAATGCGGTCAGTGCCTTCTCGCCGCCGGACAGCAGATGGATGGTGCTGTTCTTCTTGCCCGGTGGCCGCGCCATGATCGTTACCCCTGTATCGAGTAGATCTTCGCCCGTCAGTTCCAGATAAGCGCTGCCACCACCGAAAACTTTTGGGAAAAGTGCCTGTAATCCGGCATTTATCTGATCAAAGGTATCCTTGAAGCGGTTGCGGGTTTCCTTGTCGATCTTGCGAATGACGTTTTCCAGGGTCTCCAGGGCTTCGACCAGGTCGGCGTCCTGGGCGTCCAGGTAGCGCTTGCGCTCGGACTGCTGCTCGTACTCTTCGATGGCCGCCAGGTTGATCGCCCCCAGGCGCTGGATACGCGCCTCGAGCTGCTCCAGCTCCTGTTCGGTACCCTGCTCGCTGGCCTCGGCCTCGAGAGTGGCGAGCACACCTTGCAGGTCGTAGCCATCGGCCAGCAACTGCTCCTGCAAGGTCTTGCGCCGCACATCCAGGCCTTGGCACTCCAGGCGCAGCTGCTCCAGCTGGCCACGCAGCAATTGGGCCTGCTGCTCGGCCTGGGTACGACGCTTTTCGGCGTTACGCAGTTCGCGGTCGGCTTCGTCCATGTGCAGGCGGGCCTGGCGCATTTCCTCGTCGACGCTCATGCGCTGCTCCAACAGCTCTTCCAGCTTCAGGCGCAGTTCTTCCTGCGGGGCCTCGCCCTCTTCCAGGTTCAGGCTCAGTTGCTCCTGGCGCTCGATCAGGCGCGCGGCCTGCTGCTCCAGGCGCTCCAGTGCCTGCCGGGTGGAGTCGTGCTGGGCACGCAGCGAGCCCAGGCGGACAGCCAGCTGGTGGGCGTGATCCTTGTGCTGGCGGGCCTCCTGGCGCACGCGATCGAGGCTTTCGCGCAAAGTGTCGCGGCGGGCCATCAACTGCTCGCGCTGCTCGGTGTCCTGGGCCATCAGCTCCAGGGCCTCCTGCAGCAGCAGGCGGGCTTCGCCCAGTTGCTCATGTTCCAGAGCGCGCTGTTCTTCCAGTTCGGCCAGCTCTTCCTGCAGGCGCCGGCGGCGCAGTTCGACCTGCTCGGCACGTGCGCGGCCAGCCGACAGGTTGGCCTTCAGCTCGCCATGCAGGCGGCTTTCTTCCTGGGTGCGACGGCGCAGTTGTTCACGCTGTTCTTCAAGGTCCAGCTGCTGCTCGCGCAGGGCCTGCAGTTGCTGTTCCAACTGCTCCAGCGCCGCTTCCTGCTCCAGTTGCTCCTGGCCGAGGCGCTCGATCTCCTGGCCGCGTGCCAGCACGCCGCCTTCGGCTTCGCCGCCACGGCGCACCCGCAGGAAGTGTCGGCCAACCCAGTAGCCATCGCGGCTGACCAGGCTCTGGCCTTCACCGAGCGACGCGCGCTGTGCCAGCGCCTGGGCAAGGTCTTCCACGGGTTTGACGTGGCCTAGCCAGGGCGACAGGTCGACACGGCCTTCGACCTTTTCCAGCAGGCTACCAGGCAGCGACGAGCCGGTACCGCTCGCCAGCAGCAAGCGCAACTCGCCCTGCTCCAGGCCGGCAAAATCGAGGTTACCGAGGTCGTCCACCAGTACAGCCTGCAGGTCGGCGCCAAGCACGGTTTCTACCGCAAGCTCCCAGCCCGGCTCAACCCGCAACCCTTCAGCCAGCCGCGGCCGTTGCGCCAGGCCTTGGCCCTGCAGCCAGTCCGCAGCACCTGCACCCGGCTCCAGGGTAGCCTGCTGCAAGGCTTCGAGCGAGGCCAGGCGGCCTCCCAGGCGTTGCAGGTCGCCCTGCGCCTGCTGTTGGGCCTGGGTGGCCTGCTGCAGTTGTTCACGCGCGCCTTCCAGGCGCTCGACCACCTGCTCTTCGGACAACTGCAACTCTTCCAGCAACATTTCGCTACTGGCCAGCTGCTCGGCCAGTTCGAGCATGGCCGCATCCTGCGGGTCGCTGCCCAGCAGCTCGCGCTCCTCGCCCAGCTTGCGTTGGCGCTCGGCCTGGCGTTCCAGGCTGGCTTCCAGCTGCTGCAGACGCGCCTGCTGCACTTCGGCCTGGCGGCGCGGCTCGGCGGAACGGCTGTTGAAGCTGTCCCACTGTTCCTGCCAGCCGTGCATGCCCAGCTCGGCCTCTTCAAGGGCAGCGGCGGCTTCTTCGGCAGCGGCCAGGGTCATTTCCTGCTCGGGTTCGAGCATTGCCAGCTCTTCGCCCAAGGTAGCCAGCAGGGTGCGGTCGTGCCCGAGGTGCGACTCGGTCTCCAGGCGCGTGCGCTCGGCTTCCTTGAAGTCATCCTGCAACTGGCGCAGGCGCTGCTGGCCGTGCTGGATGCTCTGCTCGACCCGGGCGATGTCACCGGCCACCGAGTAGAAGCGGCCCTGCACCTGGTTGAAGCGCTCGGACAATTCGTGATGGCCATCGCGCAAGCGCTCGATGCTGGCATCGGCATTGCGCTGCTCGGCCACCAGCGCCTCATGGGACACATCCTGGTCGCCGATCACCGCCTCGCGCTGGCGCACCCGTTCGTCCAGATCACGCCAGCGCAAGGCCGACAGGCGCGCCTTCAACTGGCGTTCCTGGGCTTTGTATTCCCGGTACTTCTCGGCTGCCTGGGCCTGGCGGTGCAGGCGCTCCAGCTGGCGTTCCAGCTCTTCGCGCAGGTCGGTCAGGCGCGCCAGGTTTTCCTGGGTGCGGCGGATGCGGCTCTCGGTTTCCCGGCGGCGTTCCTTGTACTTGGAAATACCGGCGGCTTCCTCGATGAAGTTGCGCAGCTCCTCGGGCTTGGCCTCGATCAGCTTGGAGATCATGCCTTGCTCGATGATCGAGTAGCTGCGAGGCCCCAGGCCGGTGCCGAGGAAGATGTCGGTGATATCGCGCCGGCGGCACTTGGTACCGTTGAGGTAGTAGCTGTTCTGCCCGTCGCGGGTGACCTTGCGGCGGATCGAGATCTCGGCGTAGGCGGCGTATTCGCCGACCAGGGTGGTTTCGCTGTTGTCGAACACCAGCTCGATGCTGGCCTGGCTGACCGGCTTGCGGCCACTGGAGCCGTTGAAGATGACATCGGTCATCGACTCGCCGCGCAGGTTCTTCGCCGAACTTTCGCCCATCACCCAGCGCACGGCATCGATGATGTTGGACTTGCCACAGCCGTTGGGGCCGACCACGGCCGCCATGTTGCTGGGGAAGTTGACCGTGGTCGGGTCGACGAACGACTTGAACCCGGCCAGGCGAATGCACTTCAGGCGCATCGGTCAGCCTCGGGCCAACGCCGCCAGCACCAGTTCGCAGCTGCGCTGGCCATAGGCGGTGAGCACCTCGCGAATGCGCGGCAGGTCACGGGCGATCACGGCGTCGAGCAGGCGGGCGAACAGGTCCAGGTAATCGATCATGTTGGCCTGGCGCTGGTCCAGCGACAGGTAGTAGGCACGGCTCATCGCCGGCTGCAGGTTTTCCACGGTTTCCTGCAGGAAAGGGTTGTCAGCGAACGGATAGGCCGCCCGCATGACCGCGAAGCTGTCGGCGACGAAGGCCTTGATGTCCAGCTGGTCATGGGCTCGCTGCAGGCGCTGCTGGATCTCCAGGAACGGGCGCAGGTCGGCATCGGTGCGCCATTTTTGCGCAACCGCGTTACCCAGCAGGATGTAGAACTCGCCCATCAGTGCACACAGGCTGCGCACACTGCGCTCGTCGAGCTCGGTCACATGGGCACCCCGGCGCGGCAGGATCGCCACCAGGTGGCGGCGTTCGAGGATCAGCAGCGCCTCGCGCACCGAGCCGCGGCTGACGTTGAGTGCCTGGGTGACCTTCTGCTCCTGGATACGCTCGCCTGGCGCCAGCTCGCCACGGATGATGCGTTCGGCCAGGTAATCGGCAATCTGCTCGGAGAGGCTGTCCGGGGCCTTGAACGTCATGGTTTTCCTTCAAAATCATTGAACTGGGCACAAGGAGCGGATTGTAGCGTACTTGGCCGCTGATCGCGCAGAGGGGCCTGGCGGTTTATTTGACCTGCAAGGCAACCACACGCCCGGCGCGTTCTATGCTTGGAATATGGGCAATGTGTGCGGCCGGGCTTGGACATGAGCAATTTCTTGACCTTTGAGTCAGAAAAATATTGACCAGCTGGACAGCTCTTGCTTAGAGTCCGCCCAACAACAATAAAACCATTGCGAGGCCATCCCCGTGATCCAGTTTCTCGTAAACCAGGAGCTGCGTAGTGAGCATGCCCTGGACCCGAACATGACGGTGCTGCAGTACCTGCGCGAGCACCTGGGCAAACCTGGCACCAAGGAGGGCTGCGCCAGTGGTGACTGCGGTGCCTGCACCGTGGTGGTCGGCGAACTGACCCAGGACGACCAAGGCAACGACAGCATCCGCTACCGTAGCCTCAACTCGTGCCTGACCTTCGTCTCGTCGCTGCACGGCAAGCAACTGATCAGCGTCGAGGGTCTCAAGCACCAGGGCCAGCTGCACAGCGTGCAACAGGCCATGGCCGATTGCCATGGCTCGCAGTGCGGCTTCTGTACACCCGGCTTCGTCATGTCGCTGTTCGCCCTGCAGAAGAACAGCAGCGGCCCCGACCTGCACCAGGCCCAGGAAGCCCTGGCCGGCAACCTGTGCCGCTGCACCGGCTACCGACCGATCCTCGACGCCGCCGAGCAGAGCTGCCGCCAGCCCTGCCGCGACCAGTTCGATGCCCAGCAGGCACAGACCATCAGCCGCCTCAAGGCCATTGCCCCAACCCAGACCGGCGAACTGAACAGTGGCGACAAGCGCTGCCTGGTGCCACTGACCGTGGCCGACCTGGCCGACCTGTACAGCTCGCACCCCGAAGCGCGGCTGCTGGCCGGCGGTACCGACCTGGCACTGGAAGTCACCCAGTTTCACAAGACCTTGCCGGTGATGATCTACGTAGGCCATGTGGCCGAGCTCAAGCGCATCGAGAAAACCGCCAGCCACCTGGAAATCGGCGCCGCCACACCGCTCACCGACTGCTACGGTGCGCTGAACGAGGAATACCCGGACTTCGGTGCCCTGCTGCACCGCTTCGCCTCGCTGCAGATCCGCAACCAGGGCACCCTGGGCGGCAATATCGGCAACGCTTCGCCAATCGGTGACTCGCCACCCCTGCTGATTGCCCTGGATGCGCAGATCGTCCTGCGCCAGGGCGATCGCCAGCGGGTGATGCCACTGGAAGACTACTTCATCGACTACCGCATCACCGCCCGCCAGGACAGCGAGTTCATCGAGAAAATCATCGTGCCGCGCGCCACCAGCGATTGGGCGTTCCGCGCCTATAAAGTGTCCAAGCGCCTGGACGATGACATTTCTGCCGTGTGCGGCGCCTTCAACCTGAGCATCGAAGACGGCGTGGTCAGCGGTGTGCGCATCGCCTTCGGCGGCATGGCGGCAATCCCCAAACGGGCCCGTGCCTGCGAAGCAGCGCTACGCGGCAAGCCGTGGAACCAGGCTGCCATCGAGCGCGCCTGCCAGGCCCTGGCGGAAGACTTCACCCCGCTCAGCGACTTCCGCGCCAGCAAGGAATACCGCCTGCTGACCGCCCAGAACCTGCTGCGCAAGTACTTCATCGAACAGCAAACGCCGTACATCGAAACCCGGGTGACCGCTTATGTCTAACCATCACGTAGCCAAGAGCCAGGCCGAGATGGCCGAACTGTTCAGCCAAGACCTGACCACCGGGGTCGGCCGCAGCGTCAAGCATGACAGCGCCGACAAGCATGTGTCCGGCGAGGCGGTGTATATCGACGACCGCCTGGAATTCCCCAACCAGCTGCACGTCTATGCGCGCACCGCCGACCGCGCCCACGCGCGCATCCTGCGCATCGACACCACGCCGTGCTATGCCTTCGAGGGCGTGCGTATCGCCATCACCCACGAAGACATCCCTGGCCTCAAGGACATCGGCCCGGTGGTGGCCGGCGACCCGCTGCTGGCCATCGACAAGGTCGAGTTCTTCGGCCAGCCGGTGCTCGCCGTGGCCGCCCGCGACCTCGACACCGCACGCCGTGCGGCCATGGCCGCCATCGTCGAGTATGAAGACCTGGAACCGGTGCTGGATGTGGTCGAGGCATTGCGCAAGAAGCACTTCGTGCTCGACAGCCACACCCACCAGCGTGGCGATTCCGCCGCTGCCCTGGCCAGTGCACCGCACCGCATCCAGGGCACCCTGCACATCGGTGGCCAGGAGCACTTCTACCTGGAAACGCAGATTTCCTCGGTGATGCCCACCGAAGACGGCGGCATGATCGTCTACTGCTCCACGCAAAACCCCACCGAAGTGCAGAAACTGGTCGCCGAAGTACTCGACGTGCCAATGAACAAGGTGGTGCTGGACATGCGCCGCATGGGTGGCGGTTTTGGTGGCAAGGAAACCCAGGCCGCCAGCCCGGCGTGCCTGTGCGCCGTGGTGGCGCGCCTGACCGGCCAGCCGACCAAGATGCGCCTGCCACGGGTCGAAGACATGACCATGACCGGCAAACGCCACCCGTTCTACGTCGAGTACGACGTGGGCTTCGACGACGACGGGCGCCTGCACGGCATCAACTTCGACCTGGCCGGCAACTGCGGCTACTCGCCCGACCTGTCCGGTTCGATCGTCGACCGCGCCATGTTCCACTCCGACAATGCCTACTACCTGGGCGATGCCACCGTGCACGGCCACCGCTGCAAGACCAACACCGCCTCCAACACCGCCTACCGCGGCTTCGGCGGCCCGCAGGGGATGGTCGCCATCGAGCAGGTGATGGACCACATCGCCCGCCACCTGGGCCGCGACCCGCTGGCGGTGCGCAAGGCCAACTACTACGGCAAGACCGAGCGCAACGTCACCCACTACTACCAGACCGTCGAGCACAACATGCTCGAAGAGATGACCGCCGAACTGGAAGCCAGCAGTGACTATGCCGAGCGCCGCGAGTCGATCCGCCGCTTCAACGCCAACAGCCCGATCCTGAAGAAGGGCCTGGCGCTGACCCCGGTCAAGTTCGGTATTTCGTTCACCGCCACCTTCCTCAACCAGGCCGGTGCGCTGATCCATATCTACACCGACGGCAGCATCCACCTGAACCACGGTGGCACCGAGATGGGCCAGGGCCTGAACACCAAGGTGGCACAGGTGGTGGCGCAGATCTTCCAGGTCGATTTCAGCCGTATCCAGATCACCGCCACCAATACTGACAAGGTGCCCAACACCTCACCGACCGCTGCCTCCAGTGGTGCCGACCTGAACGGCAAGGCAGCGCAGAACGCTGCGGAGATCCTCAAGAAGCGCCTGACCGAGTTCGCCGCGCGGCACTACCAGGTGACCGAGGAAGACGTCGAGTTCCGCAACGGCCATGTGCGCGTGCGCGACCAGATCGTCAGCTTCGAGCAGCTGGTGCAGCAGGCCTATTTTGCCCAAGTGTCGCTGTCCAGCACCGGTTTCTACCGCACGCCGAAGATCTACTACGACCGCAGCCAGGCACGTGGCCGGCCGTTCTACTACTTCGCCTTCGGCGCCGCCTGCGTGGAGGTGGTGGTCGACACCCTGACCGGCGAATACAAGATGCTGCGCGCCGACATCCTGCACGATGTGGGTGATTCGCTGAACCCGGCCATCGACATCGGCCAGGTGGAAGGCGGCTTCATCCAGGGCATGGGCTGGCTGACCACCGAAGAACTGGTGTGGAACGCCAAGGGCAAGCTGATGACCAACGGCCCGGCCAGCTACAAGATCCCGGCAGTGGCGGACATGCCGCTGGATTTGCGGGTAAAGCTGGTGGAAAACCGCAAGAACCCTGAGGACACCGTGTTCCACTCCAAGGCCGTGGGCGAACCGCCGTTCATGCTCGGCATCGCCGCCTGGTGCGCGATCAAGGACGCCGTGGCCAGCATCGCCGACTACCGCGTGCAGCCACAGGTGGATGCACCGGCGACGCCGGAGCGGGTGTTGTGGGGTTGCGAGCAGATGCGCAAGGCGGTGGCTGCAGCGCAACCTGCCGAGCCGGAGCTGGAAACCGTCACCCAGTAACTCCGCCGGCCCGCTTTTTGTAGGAGCGGCCTTGTGTCGCGAAAGGGCCGCGCAGCGGCCCCAAAAAACTGTACAGCAACATGGATTTCTGGGGCTGCTGCGCAGCCCTTTCGCGACACAAGGCCGCTCCTACACAAAGCGGACCGCGTTGTCCTGAAGAGGATCTGCATCATGCACCAATGGATCAACGCCCTCGCCGACCACCAGTCCCGTGGCGAAGCCTGCGTGCTGGTTACCATCATCGAGGAGCGCGGCTCGACCCCGCGCAATGCCGGCTCGAAAATGGTCGTCAGCGCCAGCGGCCTGTTCGACACCATCGGCGGCGGCCACCTGGAATACAAGGCCCTGCACATCGCCCGGCAAATGCTCGAAGAGCACCGCACCACCCCGCATCTGGAGCGCTTCAGCCTCGGTGCCAGCCTTGGCCAGTGCTGCGGCGGCGTCACTGTGCTGCTGTTCGAGCCCATGGCCGCGGTGCAGGCGCAGATCGCGGTGTTCGGCGCGGGCCATGTCGGCCGGGCTCTGGTACCCTTGCTCGCCGCGCTGCCCTGCCGGGTGCGCTGGATCGATTCGCGCGAGCAGGAATTCCCCGCCCTGATCCCCGACGGGGTGACCAAGGTGGTCAGCGAGGATCCGGTCGACGAAGTGGCAGAGCTGCCGCCAGGCTGCTACTGCATCGTCATGACCCACAACCACCAGCTCGACCTGGAATTGACCGCCGCCATTCTCAAGCGCAACGACTTCACCTGGTTCGGCCTGATCGGCTCGAAGACCAAACGGGTCAAGTTCGAACACCGCCTGCGCGAGCGCGGCTATGACGAGGCCGTGATGGCGCGCATGCGCTGCCCGATGGGCCTGGCCGAGGTCAAGGGCAAGCTGCCCATCGAGATCGCCGTGTCCATCGCCGGTGAAATCATCGCCACCTACAACGCCTGCTTCGGCCAGCACGACGCTGCCGCCAATGCCGGCCCCATTGCCCAGTTGCTGCCGCCCTCCCGGCGCAGCCAAGCCATTTGACGAGTGTGTTATGACCGTTACCCGCAAAGCCTACCGTGCCGCCATCCTGCACAGCATCGCCGACCCGGCCGAGGTGGGCCTGGAGGCTTCCCATGAATACTTCGAGGACGGCCTGCTGGTGGTCGACAATGGCCGCATCAGCGCCGTAGGCCACGCCGCCGAACTGTTGCCGACCCTGGACGCCGATATCCCGGTCGAGCACTACCAGGACGCATTGATCACCCCAGGCTTCATCGACACCCATATCCATTTCCCGCAGACCGGCATGATCGGCTCCTACGGCGAGCAGCTGCTGGACTGGCTGAACACCTACACCTTCCCCTGCGAAAAGCAGTTCGCCGACAAGGGCCACGCCGACCAGGTGGCCAAGATCTTCCTCAAGGAACTGCTGCGCAACGGCACCACCACCGCCCTGGTGTTCGGCAGTGTGCACCCGGAATCGGTCAATGCCCTGTTCGAAGAAGCCGAACGCCTGGACCTGCGCCTGATCGCCGGCAAGGTGATGATGGACCGCAACGCCCCGGACTACCTGACCGATACCGCAGAGTCCGGCTATACCGAAAGCAAGGCACTGATCGAGCGCTGGCACGGCAAGGGCCGCCTGCATTATGCAGTCACCCCGCGCTTCGCCCCGACCAGTACGCCTGAACAGCTGGCGCTGGCGGGCCAACTGCTCAAGGAACACCCGGGCGTGTACATGCACACGCACCTGTCGGAAAACCTCAAGGAAATCGATTGGGTCAAGTCGCTGTTCCCCGAGCAGAAGGGTTACCTGGACGTATACGACCACTTCGAGCTGCTGGGCGAACGCTCGGTATTCGCCCATGGCGTGCACCTGTGCGATGACGAATGCCAGCGCCTGGCCGAAACCGGCTCGGCGGTGGCCTTCTGCCCCACCTCCAACCTGTTCCTCGGCAGCGGCCTGTTCAACCTGCCCCAGGCCGAGCGCTTCAAGGTCAATGTGGGCCTGGGCACTGACGTTGGCGCCGGCACCAGCTTCTCGCTGCTCAACACCCTGAACGAAGCGTACAAGGTGATGCAACTGCAGGGCGCACGCCTGCACCCGTACAAGTCACTGTACCTGGCCACCCTCGGCGGCGCCCGCGCGCTGCGCCTGGACGACCGCATCGGCAGCCTGCGCCCGGGCAACGATGCCGACTTCGTGGTACTGGACTACAAGGCCACGCCACTGCTGGACTACCGCATTCAGCAGTCCAACAGCATCGAGGAAACCCTGTTCGTGCTGACCACCCTCGGCGACGACCGCACCGTGCGTGAAACCTACGCCGCTGGGCGTTGCGTGCACCAGCGCTAAGGTTCTTTTGCCAGACCCCGGTACAGTGCGCCGCCGATCGCAGCACCAATCAGCGGCGCCACCCAGAACAGCCACAGCTGTTGCAGGGCCCAGCCACCGACGAACAAGGCCGGCCCCGTGCTACGCGCGGGGTTGACCGAGGTATTGGTCACCGGGATCGAGATCAGGTGGATCAGGGTCAAAGCCAAACCGATGGCGATCGGCGCAAACCCCGCCGGCGCCCGGGCGTCGGTAGCGCCCATGATCACCACCAGGAACATCGCCGTCATCACCACTTCACTGACAAAGCCCGCCCCGAGCGTGTAGCCGCCAGGCGAGTGGTCGGCGTAGCCGTTCGAAGCCAATCCCGCAGACAGCTCGAAACCTGACTTGCCGCTGGCGATGAGGTAGATCACACCTGCCGCCAGAATGGCGCCGATCACCTGGGCGATCACGTAGGGCAGCAGCTCTTTGGCCGGAAAGCGCCCGCCCACCACCAGCCCGAACGACACCGCGGGGTTGAGGTGACAGCCGGAGATATGGCCGATGGCGAAGGCCATGGTCAGCACGGTGAGGCCGAAGGCGAAGGCGACGCCAAGTACACCGATGCCGATGGGGGAGCTGGCGGCGAGTACCGCACTGCCACAGCCGCCAAGCACCAGCCAGAAGGTGCCGACCAGCTCGGCCCCCATGCGTTTACCGAGGGACATGCTCATGAGTCCATTCCTCAAGAAGTTGAACGCAACGAATGCGCAAGCCCAACTGCTTGATGAAGGTTTGCTCACAAGAATTTAGCAGACACCAGGCTAATGGCCAGAAATGGCTGGGCCGCTTCGCGCCCCTTGTGCTGCGAATGGGCTGCAAAGCAGCCCCCTTCAGTCAACCAGGCAAACGATCAACCCTTGGCAGAAACCTTGGGCTTTTTCAGCAAGTGCGAGAACACCGCGTGCAGGTCGTCCGAGGCACTCTCCTCGTCCAGGTTCAGCTTGCTGTCGATGTGGTCCATGTGGTGCATCATCAGGCTCACCGCCTGCTCGGCATCGCGCGCCTCGATGGCATCGATCAGCTGCATGTGCTCGTCATACGAGCAATGCGAGCGGTTGCCGCTTTCGTACTGGGCGATGATCAACGAAGTCTGCGACACCAGGCTGCGCTGGAAGCTGACCAGCGGCGCATTGCCCGCAGCCTCGGCCAGCTTGAGGTGGAATTCGCCGGAAAGACGAATGCCGGCACCACGGTCACCACGCGAGAAGCTGTCGCGCTCCTCCCGCACCATCTGCCGCAGCTCGTTGAGCTGCTCGAGGGTAGCGTGCTGCACGGCCAGTTCGGTAATGGCCCGTTCGACCATGCGCCTGGAGAAGAACACCTGACGGGCTTCTTCCACCGTAGGGCTGGCCACCACTGCGCCGCGGTTCGGCCGCAACAGCACCACGCTTTCATGGGCCAGCCGCGACAACGCGCGGCGAATGATGGTGCGGCTGACGCCGAAGATCTCGCCCAGCGCTTCCTCGCTCAACTTGGTACCCGGTGCCAGACGCTGCTCGAGGATCGCCTCGAAAATATGCGCGTAGACGATGTCGTCCTGGGTACCACTGCGGCCAGCCTTGCCGGTACGCGCAGGTTTCTTCAGAGGTTGCAGCTGTTCGTTCATGGGCTCTCGAGGCACGAAGGAAAGTATGGCGCCATTGTACACAGGCTGAGCCGTTTCTGCAGGTGGCCTTTTACCTATATAGCCGTTGTACGACGTATTGCGCACACAAAAGATAAAACATTATTTGCTTTATTTGTACACAAAAGCATAATCCACCGAGCAACTTCTTGACCCATAAGTCAACAAACCGGTCAGACGTCTGCCTTCCCTCGCGGAGCCGCCAAGTGCATTGCGCAGGCCCATGGTTCCAGAACAACAAGAAAGACTTGAGGAGTACTCGCTGTGGAAAGCCGCAAATCCGAAGCCCCTACGCTGGATCTTGCTCCACCGCTCGAAACGAGCTGGCTGGAGCGGATTTTCAAACTCAAGCAACACGGCAGCACCGTCAGAACCGAAATGATCGCCGGCGTGACCACCTTCATCACCATGGCCTACATCATCTTCGTCAACCCCAACATCATGGCCGACGCAGGCATCGACCACGGTGCCGCCTTCGTCGCCACCTGCATCGCCGCCGCGCTGGGCTGCCTGCTGATGGGCCTGTACGCCAACTGGCCGGTGGGCCTGGCGCCGGGCATGGGGCTCAACGCCTTCTTCACCTACACCGTGGTCGGCACCATGGGCTACAACTGGGAAACGGCACTGGGCGCAGTATTCGTCTCGGGTGTGCTGTTCATGTTCCTGACCTTGTCGAAAGTGCGCGAATGGTTGCTCAACAGCATCCCGGTCAGCCTGCGCCATGCCATGGGGGCCGGCGTCGGATTGTTTCTCGGGCTGATCGGCCTGAAGACGGCAGGCATCATCGTCGACAGCCCCGCCACGCTGATCAAGCTGGGCTCGCTGCATGAGCCAGGGCCGCTGCTGGCGGCGGTGTGCTTCCTGCTGATCGCCATCCTCAGCTACAAGCGGGTGTTCGGCGCGATCCTGATCAGCATCATCGGTGTCACCCTGGCCGGCTGGGGTCTAGGGCTGGTCAAGTTTGGCGGGGTGATGTCGATGCCGCCGAGCCTGGCGCCGACCTGGATGGCCATGGACGTGGCTGGCGTGTTCAACGTCAGCATGATCAGCGTGGTGCTGGCGTTCCTGTTCGTGCACATGTTCGACACCGCCGGCACGCTAATGGGCGTGGCGCAGCGAGCCAACCTGGTGGCACCGGACGGGCGTATCGAGAACTTGTCGAAGGCGCTGAAGGCTGACAGCGCTTCGAGTGTGTTCGGTGCCGTGGTCGGTGTGCCGCCGGTGACCAGTTATGTGGAAAGTGCTGCCGGTGTGGCCGCTGGTGGCCGTACCGGCCTGACGGCGGTGGTGGTCGGCCTGCTGTTCATTGCCGCCATGTTCTTCGCGCCATTGGCCGGAATGATTCCGGCCTATGCCACCGCGGGCGCACTGATCTACGTGGCAATGCTGATGATGGGCAGCATGGCGCATATCCACTGGGACGAGGCCACCGACAGCATTCCGGCGATCGTCACGGTGATCATGATGCCGCTGACTTTCTCGGTCGCTGATGGTATTGCCCTGGGCTTCATCAGCTATGTGGCATTGAAGGCAGGTACCGGCAAGTACAAGGAAATCTCCGCCAGCCTGTGGGTGCTGTGCGCAATCTTCATTGCCAAGTTCGTGTTCCTCTGAACCCTCCACATCCAAAAAGGGCGCTCCGGCGCCCTTCTCTTTTATTTAGCCGGTGCTGGTTTTTTCGCGAAGATGCCCGTTCGAGGGAGTTCAGCTGGCGTCACGCCTGAAGGAACGGTTTCCCGCACGCTTACAACCTCAAATGCCGCCGGCAAGATCGCTACTACATCAAATACATCCTTTTTATAACCTACACCGGGGACCAGATTAAGATCCTTGCGCACGAGTACCGGCAGGACAACACCATCGTCGTAGGCATTAGCGTATGTTTTGGCGTGTTCAGGGGTTGGCGCGACATAGAAGCCTTGCCCTTGGGCTTGCCTATGAGGCTCTGAATACACTGGCGATAGCCCCTTAGCCAATGAAGGAATATTTTTTCGGCTCGTCCCGTGCCAGCCTACCAGTTTTGTAAATACCCCCTTGTTAGCAACTGCAGCCAGAACCTCTACTCGCTTGGGCGGCTTTGCAACCCCCATCAGCCTTTTCCAAAGGCTATGACCGCTTGGATCCTGGTAATTCACTGGGTCGCCCTGGCAGTAGGCATACGCGTTCAAACCACCTTGATCGAACGGACTCAAGCTGTCCGGGCTGTTGAACCGCATCAAAGAGGGAATGAATGCTCGATAACCATTACCCAAGTGGTAATGCTCGGTGACTGGGTCCAGTTGTTCACCGTTGAAGCCGAGTACACCCTGATCAGGCAGATGGTAGCCATAGGGCGCATACGCATTTTTTGTGTCCATCAGGCTGGCTCCTCAACTTGGTAGCTGATCATCCCAGATGAACCAAAAAGAGAGTACTGGCAGAAATGTGAGTGATTTGACCTGATATAAAAAACGCAGACGAAAAAAAGCCCGCCAGTGTGAGAGCGGGCCAAAGGACCTACGAAGATTCTTCTAGCGACCAACTAGCTTCCACGATAGGTCGAATAGCTGTACGGCGAGATCAGCAGCGGCACGTGGTAGTGCTCCTGCTGCTCGTCGATGCCAAAGCGCAGCACGACAACGTCCAGGAACGCCTGGGCCGGCAGCTGTACACCGCGAGCGCGGTAGTAGTCACCAGCGCTGAACTGCAGCTGGTAGACGCCGGTACGGTAGTCGTCACCCTGCAGCAGCGGCGCATCGACGCGGCCATCGCTGTTGGTCAGGGCGGTGTTCACCAGCTCAAGCTGCTGGCCTTCGACACGGTACAGCTCGACCTTGATCGAGCTGCCCGGGCAGCCATGCGCGGCATCCAGTACGTGTGTGGTCAAACGTCCCATTGCTTGTCGCCTCTTGTTCAATCTGTGGGCAAAAAATACTCAGCCGTCGCACCAGCATAGCGCCTGCGGCAGGCGGGAATGACGTCATTAAGACATTCCGAACAAAGATTGTACACAATTTTTTCAATCCATCTGTCGCCCGCAGCGAATCTTGCCCCTGAGCGACCCACCGATCGCAAAGACAGGCCTGGTAACGACACCAACGTCATTAGCTGACCAATCAGGCAGGTTTCTTGCACTGTTTTTCCAGGTCGCTGCGAGGCGACAAAAGGGAAGAAATGCGGAAAAACAGGCTTACAAAAGATTTCAGAAGTTGTATACAATCAGCCCATCCGGTGGTGCGACATCCCGACGCGGTCCGCCCACCCCCGCACAAACGCACAAGAAGGAAGACTGCAGTGAGCGCTGACTACCCTCGCGACCTGATCGGTTACGGCAACAACCCTCCTCACCCGCAATGGCCGGGCAACGCTCGCATCGCGCTGTCTTTCGTCCTCAACTACGAGGAAGGTGGCGAACGCAACATCCTGCACGGTGACAAGGAGTCCGAAGCGTTCCTCTCGGAAATGGTCGCCGCCCAGCCACTGCAGGGCGTGCGCAACATGAGCATGGAATCGCTGTACGAGTACGGCAGCCGTGCCGGCGTGTGGCGCCTGCTGAAGCTGTTCAAGGACAGCGGCGTGCCGTTGACCATCTTCGCCGTGGCCATGGCCGCCCAGCGCCACCCCGACGTGATCCGTGCGATGGCCGAGGCCGGTCATGAAATCTGCAGCCACGGCTACCGCTGGATCGACTACCAGTACATGGACGAGGCCCAGGAGCGCGAGCACATGCTCGAAGCCATCCGCATCCTCACCGAAATCACCGGCGAGCGCCCGCTGGGCTGGTACACCGGCCGCACCGGCCCGAACACCCGTCGCCTGGTGATGGAGGAAGGCGGCTTCCTGTATGACAGCGACACCTACGACGACGACCTGCCCTACTGGGAGCCGAACAACCCTACCGGCAAGCCGCACCTGGTGATCCCCTACACCCTCGACACCAACGACATGCGCTTCACCCAGGTACAGGGCTTCAACTGCGGCGAGCAGTTCTTCCAGTACCTGAAGGACGCCTTCGATGTGCTGTACGCCGAGGGCGCCGAAGCACCGAAAATGCTGTCCATCGGCCTGCACTGCCGCCTGGTCGGCCGCCCGGCGCGCCTGGCCGCACTGAAGCGCTTCGTCGATTACGCAAAAAGCCATGACCAGGTCTGGTTCGCCCGTCGCGTGGACATCGCCCGCCACTGGCACGCCACCCACCCGTACAAGAAAGAGAACGCCTGATGACCGCCTTCAAGACCCTCAAGCCATCCGCCCTGGACCGCGACGCCTTCGTCAAGGCCTTCGCCGACATCTACGAGCACTCGCCGTGGGTAGCCGAAAAAGCCTATGACCTGGGCCAACTGGGCGAACTGGACGAGATCGAGGCGCTGCACCAGCGCATGAGCGACATCCTGCTCAGCGCCAACCACGCCGACCAGTTGGCGCTGATCAACGCTCACCCGGACCTGGCCGGCAAGGCCGCCATCCAGGGCGAGCTGACCGAATCGAGCACCAACGAGCAGGCCGGCGCCGGTATTCACCAGTGCACCGCCGAAGAGTTCGCCCGTTTCACCGAACTGAACGACGCCTACAAGGCCAAGTTCCAGTTCCCGTTCATCATGGCGGTAAAAGGCAGCAACCGGCACCAGATCCTCGCCTCCTTCGAAAAACGCATCCACAACGATGCCGATGCCGAATTCAAGGAAGCCCTGGCGCAGATCAACCTGATCGCCCTGTTCCGCCTGCTGCAGCTGTAAAGCCGCCGCAACGCTTGAGCCTTATCCAGAACAACGAACATAGAAGAGATATCCGCATGCGCACCCTGATGATCGAGCCCCTGACCAAAGAAGCCTTCGCCCCCTTCGGAGACGTGATCGAAACCGACGGCAGCGACCACTTCATGATCAACAACGGCTCGACCATGCGCTTCCACAAGCTCGCCACGGTCGAAACCGCCGAGCCTGAAGACAAGGCGATCATCAGCATCTTCCGCGCCGACGCGCTGGACATGCCGCTGACCGTGCGCATGCTGGAACGCCATCCGCTGGGCAGCCAGGCTTTCATCCCGCTGCTCGGCAACCCCTTTCTGATCGTGGTCGCGCCAGTTGGCGATGCACCTGTATCAGGTTTGGTCCGAGCCTTCCGCAGTAATGGCAGGCAGGGCGTTAATTACCATCGCGGCGTCTGGCACCACCCGGTGCTGACGATCGAAAAGCGGGATGACTTCCTGGTGGTTGATCGCAGTGGTTCCGGCAACAACTGCGACGAGCATTACTTCACCGAGGAACAGATGCTGGTCCTCAATCCCCACCAATAAGAAAAGGTCGGTCATTCAAGGGCATTGCCCGAGCGGGTGACCGGCAAGAGGTACATACTGTGGAAGCACACCTTCACGAATGGCTGAACCTGAGCATTCGCTGGGTTCACATGATCACCGGTGTCGCCTGGATCGGTGCATCGTTCTACTTCGTCTGGCTGGAGAACCACCTGAACCGAAGCAACCCGCGCGATGGGTTGTCGGGTGATCTCTGGGCAATTCACGGCGGTGGTATTTACCACCTGGAGAAATACAAGCTCGCCCCCCCGAAAATGCCCGAGAACCTGCACTGGTTCAAATGGGAGGCCTACTTCACCTGGATGTCCGGTATTGCGCTGCTGTGCGTGGTGTTCTACTGGAACCCGACCCTGTACCTGCTGGCCCCCGGCAGCACCTTGAGCGGTGCCGAAGGCGTGGCCATCGGTATCGGCTCGCTGATCGCCGGCTGGTTCATCTACGACTTCCTGTGCGACTCGCCCCTGGGCAAGAAGCCAGCGCTGCTCGGTGCAGTACTGTTCGTGCTGATCATCGCGGCATGCTGGGGCTTCAGCCTGGTGTTCAGCGGCCGTGGTGCGTACCTGCACACCGGCGCGATCATCGGCACCATCATGGTCGGCAACGTGTTCCGCATCATCATGCCGGCCCAGCGCCAGCTGGTTGCGGCGATCGAGAACAACCAGACCCCAGACCCGGTACTGCCGGCCAAGGGCCTCCTGCGCTCGCGACACAACAACTACTTCACCCTGCCGGTGCTGTTCATCATGATCAGCAACCACTTCCCGAGCACCTACGGTAGCCAGTACAACTGGCTGATCCTGGCCGGTATCGCAGTAGCCGCGGTCCTGATCCGCCACTACTTCAACACCCGCCACGACAGCAACAAGTACGCCTGGACCCTGCCGGTCGGCGCCCTGGCGATGATCTGCCTGGCCTATGTCACCGGTCCGAAACCGATGGCCGTCAGCCCTGAGCAAGCCGCGGCGAAGGTCGAGTACCAGCCACTGCCCGCGACCGCTGTAGGTGGCAAGACCGCCGCCGAGCAACGCGCCGAAGACGCCGCCAAGGCTGCCGCAGCGCCGGCCGCGCCGGCCGAAGCCCCTGCCCAGGCCAACGCCCAGGCTGGCGGCGAGAGCTTCGACAAGATCCACAATGTCATCCAGGAACGCTGCACCGTGTGCCACTCGTCCAAGCCGACCAGCCCACTGTTCAGCGCCGCCCCTGCCGGCGTGATGTTCGACACCCCGCAGCAGATCCAGGCCCAGGCCGCGCGCATCCAGGCGCAAGCGGTCGCCAGCCAGATCATGCCGCTGGGCAACATCACCCAGATGACCACCGAAGAGCGCAAGCTGGTCGGTGACTGGATCGCCAAAGGCGCCCCGGTCAACTGATAGCACCTCGCCAGGCAACCCGTTCCCAAGGGGGATCACCTCCCCCTGTGGGAGCGGGCGTGCCCGCGAAGAGGCCGGCAAAGCCAGCCTCAGGCTTCATGTATTACGCAACAAGCAAGCATCGAGCGTTCGACCTCTAGCGGGAACCCCAGGCTGCCTCCACCGGGCCTGCCGCCTGAGCCCGGCGCTTGGATCCGAGAATAAAAACAAAACTCGAGGTGCTGCATGTCCGAGTCACGCAAGGCGTACATCCCTGTTGCGCCGCCGCGCGAGCCCTTGCCCCTGTTCCAACTGATCCTGGTTGGCCTGCAACACGTTCTGCTGATGTACGGCGGCGCGATCGCCGTGCCGTTGATCATCGGCCAGGCCGCCGGGTTGTCCCGTGAAGAAGTCGCTTTCCTGATCAACGCCGACCTGCTGGTCGCTGGCGTCGCCACCATCATCCAGTCCTTCGGTATCGGCCCGGTGGGCATCCGCATGCCGGTGATGATGGGTGCCAGTTTCGCTGCCGTCGGCAGCATGGTGGCCATGGCCGGCATGCCAGGGGTGGGCCTGCAGGGGATCTTCGGCGCGACCATTGCCGCCGGGTTCTTCGGCATGCTGATCGCGCCGTTCATGTCCAAGGTCGTACGCTTCTTCCCACCCCTGGTTACCGGCACGGTGATCACCTCGATTGGCCTGTCGCTGTTCCCGGTGGCAGTCAACTGGGCCGGTGGTGGCCAACAGGCAGATACCTTCGGCTCGCCGATCTACCTGCTGGTGGCCGGCCTGGTACTGGCGGTAATCCTGCTGATCAACCGCTTCATGCGCGGTTTCTGGGTCAACGTGTCGGTGCTGGTGGGCATGGGCCTGGGCTACATCCTGGCCGGCTCCATCGGCATGGTCGACCTGTCGGGCCTGAACGACGCACCGTGGCTGCAAGTGGTGACCCCACTGCACTTCGGCATGCCGACCTTCAGCCTGGCGCCGATCCTGTCCATGTGCCTGGTGGTGGTGATCATCTTCGTCGAGTCCACCGGCATGTTCCTGGCCCTGGGCAAGGTGACCGATCGTGAAGTTACCCCAGGGATGCTGCGTCGCGGCCTGCTGTGCGATGCCGGTGCGTCGTTCATCGCCGGCTTCTTCAACACCTTCACCCACTCCTCGTTCGCCCAGAACATCGGCCTGGTGCAGATGACCGGGGTGCGCTGCCGCTATGTCACCATCGTGGCCGGTGCACTGCTGATCCTGCTCAGCCTGCTGCCCAAGGCGGCCTTCCTGATCGCCTCGATCCCGCCTGCGGTACTGGGCGGCGCGTCCATCGCCATGTTCGGCATGGTCACCGCCACCGGGATCAAGATTCTCCAGGAGGCGGACATCGGCGACCGTCGCAACCAGCTGCTGGTTGCAGTGAGCGTCGGCTTCGGGTTGATCCCCGTGGTACGTCCGGAGTTCTTCGCCCAGATGCCCCAGTGGATGGAGCCCATCACCCACAGTGGCATCGCCATGGCCACGGTTAGTGCCCTGGTGTTGAACGTGCTGTTCAACATCCTTGGTGGTGCCGACCGCGCGGTGCACAACGAAGCCTGTCACCAACATTGAGCCAGACGGGGCGGCGCATGGCCGCCCCGCATTCACACAGGCAGTAAACGCAACACCGTCGGCCCGCCGGAATGGGCCGCCCGGGGCGCCTGCGCGCCAAATAAACCGCCAACAAAAACAATAAGTCCGGGAATCACAACATGAAGCGCATCACCACGTCCCTGTTGCTGGGCAGCAGCCTGCTGGCCACCCTCCCCTCGCATGCAGGCGAATGGCTGCAATGGCACGGCGAAAGCCTGACCTACCTGTACGGCAAGGACTTCAAGGTCAACCCTGATATCCAGCAGACCATCACGTTCGAGCACGCCAACAAATGGAAGTACGGCGACACCTTCATGTTCGTCGACAAGATCTTCTACAACGGCAAGGCCGACGCCAGCAAAGGCGTCACCACCTACTACGGCGAGTTCAGCCCACGCCTGTCATTCGGCAAGATCTTTGACAAGAAGCTGGCCTTCGGCCCGATCAAGGACGTACTGCTGGCAATGACCTACGAGCGCGGCGAAGGCGACAACGAGGCCTACCTGATCGGCCCAGGTTTCGACCTGAACGTCCCCGGCTTCAACTATTTCACCCTGAATTTCTACGTGCGCAACACCGAGGGCAGCCGCCCGGGTGACAACGTCTGGCAGATCACCCCCGGCTGGTCCTACACCATCCCCGTGGGCAGGTCCGACATTCTGATCGACGGCTACATGGACTGGGTCACCGACAATGACCAGACCCGCCGTGGCACCTACCACGCCAACCTGCACTTCAACCCGCAGGTGAAGTACGACCTGGGCAAAGCGCTGAACCTGGGCGCCAAGCAGCTGTACGTGGGCTTTGAGTACAGCTACTGGAAGGACAAGTACGGCATCGACAGCCGCGGCAATCTGGAAAGCAACCAGAGTGTCGCCAGTGCGCTGATCAAAGTGCACTTCTAGAAAACTGACCAAACGCACAAGTTTGTTCCACTCTGCTCCAGGACGGAGCACTTGAGGCAAGGCGCGCAAGCCAGTAATCTGCGCGCCCCCTCGATCAGGGCAGAACGGATTCTGCCTGCGTTTACTGACCGCTCAGTCAATGAATACGGGCGGTTGGCCAACGTGTTGCCAGCCTGAAAGACCCTTTTCATCCGTTCAGAACGAAGTCGAGCAGGAAGGTTTTGCCAGCCCAGGAAAGTTGGCTCAACCCTTGCCAAACAGCTGTGGCCTATCGAAAAAAGCTGACTCAAAAGACAAAAAGCGCCAATAACGAGCGCTGACAACAGATCAATCAAGGGAGCGACATTCGCAATGCGTACCATCAACAGCCTGATCCTCGCCGGCGGCCTGCTGGCCTGTGGCACCACCTTCGGCGGCGACCTGCTGCAATGGCAGAACAACAGCCTGACCTACCTGTGGGGCAAGAACTTCAAGGTCAACCCGTCGATCCAGCAAACCGTGACCTTCGAGCACGCTGATGGCTGGAAGTACGGCGATAACTTCATCTTTGTCGACAAGATCTTCTACCAAGGCCAGAAAGATGAGGGCAACGGCCCGAACACCTACTACGGCGAAATCAGCCCGCGCCTGTCGTTCGGCAAGATCTTCGACCAGAAGATCGGGTTTGGCCCGGTCAAGGACGTACTGCTGGCGATGACCTACGAGTTCGGTGAAGGTGATACCGAGTCTTACCTGATCGGCCCTGGCTTCGACCTGGACATCCCAGGCTTCGACTACTTCCAGCTGAACTTCTACAACCGCACCACCGACGGCAGCCGCGCCGGCGACAACGTGTGGCAGATCACCCCGGTGTGGTCGTACACCATTCCGGTCGGTTCGTCCGATGTGCTGATCGACGGCTTCATGGACTGGGTGGTGGACAACGACGAGAACCGCCGCGGCACCTACCAGGCCAACCTGCACTTCAACCCGCAGATCAAGTATGACCTGGGCAAGGCCTTGCACCTGGGCGAGAAGCAGCTGTATGTGGGTGTGGAGTACGACTACTGGAAGAACAAGTACGGCATCAAGGATTCCGATGCCTTCACCACCGACCAGAACACCATGAGCTTCCTGCTCAAGGTTCACTTCTGATCGGAGCATAGGGGCTGCTGCACAGCCCCTCGCGGCACAAGGCCGCTCCTACAGGTACGGCACAGGTTTCGGAAACTGTGTATTCCCTGTGGGAGCGGGCTTGCCCGCGAACCGGGGCAAAGCCCCGGCCATGCAAATCAGGTGGCCGGCCGAACCGCACGCCACAATTTCCCCGCAATGCCCACCACGGCCAGCACCACCGCACCGGCCACAACCCCAACACCGCCGTTCAGCAGTGCCACGGTCAACGCCCCGCCACGCCCTTCGCTAAATGCCTCGATCGCATGATGCAGAGGTGCGATGCCATGCACCAGGATCCCGCCACCAACCAGGAACATGGCCGCCGTGCCGATCACCGACAGGCTCTTCATCATGTATGGCGCGGCACGCAGAATGCCGTTACCCACCGCCCTGGCCAGGCGTGATGCCTTGCGGGTCATCCACAGCCCCAGGTCATCGAGCTTGACGATACCGCCCACCAGCCCGTACACGCCGATGGTCATGACCACCGCAATACCCGACAGCACGACGATCTGCTGGGTCAACGGCGAGTCGGCAACGATGCCCAGGGTGATGGCGATGATTTCTGCCGACAGGATGAAGTCGGTACGTACAGCGCCCTTGATCTTGGCTTTCTCGAACGCCACCAGGTCGACATTGGCATCGGCCACCGCCTCCTTGAGCGCTTCGTGCTCGGCGTCAGTCTCGGCCTTGCTGTGCAGGAACTTGTGCGCCAGCTTCTCGAAGCCCTCGAAGCAAAGGTAGGCACCGCCCAGCATCAGCAACGGCGTCACCGCCCAGGGAATGAACGCACTGATCAGCAGCGCCGCCGGCACCAGGATGGCCTTGTTCACCATCGAGCCCTTGGCTACTGCCCACACCACAGGGATCTCGCGCTCGGCACGTACCCCGGTGACCTGCTGGGCATTCAGCGCCAGGTCATCGCCCAGCACGCCTGCGGTCTTTTTCGCCGCCACCTTGGTCATCACCGAGACGTCATCGAGCACAGTGGCGATGTCGTCGATCAGTACCAGTAGACTGCTTCCTGCCATGTTTGCCTGCATCCAGAAGAGTGAGTGCCCAGGATTCTAGCCCAAAGCCGCTGCCTTGAGCGCCCGTCGAGCCCGGTGCTACCATGCCCGATCCCTCTTAGAGGTGGCCAGACACGAGGAAGATCCCTGACCATGAGCACCATTCGCGAGCGCAACAAGGAACTGATCCTGCGCGCGGCCAGCGAGGAATTCGCCGACAAGGGCTTCGCCGCCACCAAGACCAGCGATATCGCGGCCAAGGCCGGCCTGCCCAAGCCGAACGTGTATTACTACTTCAAATCCAAGGACAACCTCTACCGCGAGGTCCTGGAAAGTATCATCGCGCCGATCATGCAGGCGTCGACCCCGTTCAATGCCGACGGTGACCCGAAGGAAGTGCTGAGTGCGTACATCCGCTCGAAGATCCGCATTTCGCGCGACCTGCCGCATGCGTCCAAGGTGTTCGCCAGCGAGATCATGCACGGTGCCCCGCACCTGTCGCCGAACCAGGTAGCGCAGCTGAACGAGCAGGCGCGACATAACATCGAGTGCATCCAGCGCTGGATCGACCGCGGGCAAATCGCCCATGTGGATGCGCATCACCTGATGTTCAGCATCTGGGCAGCGACCCAGACCTATGCCGATTTCGACTGGCAGATCTCTGCCGTGACCGGCAAGGCCAAGCTGGCCGACAGCGACTATGACGCGGCGGCGGAGACCATCATCCGCATGGTGCTCAAGGGGTGTGAGCCTGAGCTAGCCTGACAGGGCCAGTGGGGCTGCCTTGCAGCCCTTTCGCGACACAAGGCCGCTCCTACAAGGGATCGCGTACTACCTGCGATCCCTTGTAGGAGCGGCCTTGTGTCGCGAAAGGGCCGCAAAGCGGCCCCAGCCATCTTCAGCCTTACGCCGCTACCCCGGCATCCGCCTTCAACCCCACCTCCTCGATCGCACTGATCGCGCACTGCTCGTCGATATCCGACGTATCCCCGCTGATCCCTACCGCACCCAACACCTTGCCGTCCTGATCACGCACCAGCACACCACCCGGCGCCGGCACCACCGGTCGCTCGCCCAACCCGTTCAGCGCGGCAAAAAATGCCGGCCGCTGCTGCGCGTCCAGCGCCAGCAGGCGCGACCCCTTGCCCAGGGCAATCGCCCCCCAGGCCTTGCCGGTAGCCACCTCCGGCCGGATCAGGCTGGCGCCATCCTCGCGCTGCAGCGCCAGCAAGTGGCCGCCGGCATCCAGCACCGCCACGGTCAGTGGCGCGGCGTTGATCTTGCGGCCCGCCGCCAGCGCGGCATTCACCAGGCTGACCGCGACTTTCAGGTTCAAAGCGTTCATGGAAAGGTCCTCTTCTTGTTGTGAGAAGCCCTGAGGGCAGGTGAAAAACCGATAAGCCAATAGAACACAACTGAATCTTTTTTTGTATACAATAAATTGAAACGATCGTATGCGAGATTGCAAGCGCCCGTTTTCACGGGCGCTTGAACGAAAGCGGCCTCGTCCGACGAAAACCCGTTGACCTGAGCGGCCAGCCGTGAATACACTCTGGCACAAAGCAAGTTGTATACAATTACAAAATCGATGAGGCACAAACCATGAGCAAAATGAGAGCAATCGATGCAGCCGTTCTGGTCATGCGCCGTGAAGGTGTAGATACCGCGTTCGGCATCCCGGGGGCTGCCATCAACCCGTTGTACTCGGCCCTGAAGAAAGTCGGTGGCATCGATCACGTCCTCGCTCGTCACGTCGAAGGCGCCTCGCACATGGCCGAGGGTTACACCCGTGCCAACCCGGGCAACATCGGCGTGTGCATCGGCACCTCCGGCCCAGCCGGCACCGACATGGTCACCGGCCTGTACAGTGCCTCCGCCGACTCCATCCCGATCCTCTGCATCACCGGCCAGGCCCCACGTGCCCGCCTGCACAAGGAAGATTTCCAGGCTGTCGACATCACCAACATCGTCAAGCCGGTCACCAAGTGGGCCACCACCGTTCTGGAGCCAGGCCAGGTGCCTTACGCCTTCCAGAAGGCCTTCTATGAAATGCGCACCGGCCGCCCAGGCCCGGTACTGATCGACCTGCCGTTCGACGTGCAGATGGCCGAAATCGAATTCGACATCGACGCCTACGAACCGCTGCCAGTGCACAAGCCGTCCGCCACCCGCGTACAGGCCGAAAAAGCCCTGGCCCTGCTCAATGACGCCGAGCGCCCGCTGCTGGTAGCCGGTGGCGGCATCATCAACGCCGACGCCAGCGACAAGCTGGTCGAGTTTGCCGAACTGACCGGTGTACCGGTAATCCCGACCCTGATGGGCTGGGGCACCATCCCGGACGACCACGCACAGATGGTCGGCATGGTCGGCCTGCAGACTTCGCACCGCTACGGCAACGCCACCCTGCTGAAATCCGACCTGGTGTTCGGTATCGGTAACCGCTGGGCCAACCGCCACACTGGTTCCGTCGACGTCTACACCGAAGGCCGCAAGTTCGTGCACGTGGACATCGAGCCGACCCAGATCGGCCGCGTGTTCACCCCGGACCTGGGTATCGTTTCCGACGCCGGCAAGGCACTGGACGTATTCCTCGAAGTGGCCCGCGAGTGGAAAGCCGCTGGCAAGCTGAAGTGCCGCAAGGCCTGGCTGGAAGACTGCCAGGAGCGCAAGGCAACCCTGCAGCGCAAGACCCACTTCGACAACGTGCCGGTCAAGCCGCAGCGCGTCTACGAAGAAATGAACCAGGTATTCGGCAAGGACACCTGCTACGTCAGCACCATCGGTCTGTCGCAGATCGCCGGTGCGCAGTTCCTGCACGTGTACAAGCCACGCCACTGGATCAACTGCGGCCAGGCCGGCCCGCTGGGCTGGACCATCCCTGCCGCCCTCGGTGTGGTCAAGGCCGATCCGAAGCGCAAGGTGGTCGCGCTGTCGGGTGACTACGACTTCCAGTTCATGATCGAAGAGCTGGCGGTGGGCGCACAGTTCAACCTGCCGTACGTGCACGTACTGGTGAACAACGCCTACCTGGGCCTGATCCGTCAGGCGCAACGTGGCTTCGACATGGATTACTGTGTACAACTGGCGTTCGAGAACATCAACTCGACCGACGCCGCCACCTACGGTGTCGACCATGTCGCCGTGGTCGAAGGTCTGGGCTGCAAGGCCATCCGTGTATTCGAGCCGGCCGAGATCGCCCCTGCCCTGCTCAAGGCACAGAAGATGGCCGAAGAGTTCCGCGTGCCGGTGGTGGTCGAAGTGATTCTCGAACGTGTGACCAACATTTCCATGGGCACCGAGATCAACGCGGTCAACGAGTTCGAAGACCTGGCCCTGGTCGGCAACGACGCGCCAACCGCCATCTCGCTGCTGGACTGATCGCCTGACGCCCCCGTGCCGGCCCCTACCTGAGGGCGCCGGGGGCCTTCATCGCAAGGAGACACAACATGCCTCGCTTCGCTGCCAACCTGTCCATGCTGTTCACCGAACAGGACTTCCTGGCCCGCTTCAAGGCTGCCGCCGATGCTGGTTTCAGCGGCGTCGAATACCTCTTCCCGTACGACTTCAGCGCTGCCGAGATCAAGCAGCAGCTGGACGCCAACGGCCTGACCCAGGTGCTGTTCAACCTGCCGGCGGGCGATTGGGCCAAGGGTGAGCGCGGTATCACCTGCCACCCTGACCGCGTCGAGGAGTTCCGCGCCGGTGTCGACAAGGCCATCGAGTACGCCAAGGTGCTGGGCAACACCCAGGTCAATGCCCTGGCCGGCATTCGCCCACAAGGCCCGGACTGCGCCACCGTGCGCAAGACCTTCGTGGAAAACCTGCGCTACGCCGCCGACAAGCTGAAAGCCGCCGGGATCCGCCTGGTCATGGAAATGATCAACACCCGCGACATCCCTGGCTTCTACCTGAACACCACCAAACAGGCCCTGGAAATCCAGGCCGAGGTTGGCAGCGACAACCTGTTCCTGCAGTACGACATCTACCACATGCAGATCATGGAAGGTGACCTGGCTCGCACCATGGAAGCCAACCTGAAACTGATCAACCACATCCAGTTGGCCGACAACCCCGGCCGCAACGAGCCAGGCACCGGCGAGATCAACTACCGCTTCCTGTTCGAACACCTGGACCGCATCGGCTACCAGGGCTGGGTGGGCGCGGAGTACAAGCCACTGACCACCACCGAAGCGGGCCTGGGCTGGCTGAAGACCCATAACGCTATTTAAGGACCACACGCTCCTACACGGGGCCGCGTTGTCTGCTCCATCGAGATTCAACAAATACAACGAGGTAATCTCTCATGGCTAAAATCGGTTTCATCGGCACCGGCATCATGGGCAAGCCCATGGCTCAGAACCTGCAGAAAGCAGGTCACAGCATCTTCATTTCCACCCACCACGACGCTGCCCCGGCCGACCTGATCGCCGCCGGTGCCGTGGCCCTGGCCAACCCGAAGGAAGTTGCCCAGGAAGCCGAGTTCATCATCGTCATGGTCCCCGACACCCCGCAGGTCGAGAGCGTCCTGTTCGGTGACAACGGCGTGGCCGAAGGCGTGGGCCCGAACAAGGTCGTGATCGACATGAGCTCGATCTCCCCTACCGCTACCAAAGCCTTCGCCGAGAAGATCAAGGCTACCGGCGCTGCCTACCTGGATGCCCCGGTGTCCGGCGGCGAAGTCGGTGCCAAGGCCGCGACCCTGAGCATCATGGTCGGTGGCTGCCCGAAAGCCTTCGAGCGCACCCTGCCGCTGTTCGAAGCCATGGGCAAGAACATCACCCGCGTCGGTGGCAATGGCGACGGCCAGACCGCCAAGGTGGCCAACCAGATCATCGTTGCCCTGAACATCCAGGCCGTTGCCGAAGCCCTGCTGTTCGCCGCCAAGAATGGTGCCGACCCGGCCAAGGTACGTGAAGCCCTGATGGGCGGCTTCGCCTCGTCGAAGATCCTCGAAGTGCACGCCGAGCGCATGATCAAGGGCACCTTCGACCCAGGTTTCCGCATCAACCTGCACCAGAAGGACCTGAACCTGGCCCTGCAAGGCGCCAAGGAACTGGGCATCAACCTGCCCAACACCTCCAATGCACAGCAAGTGTTCAACACCTGCCAGGCCCTGGGCGGCGGCAACTGGGACCACTCGGCGCTGATCAAAGGCCTGGAGCACATGGCCAACTTCTCGATCCGCGACGACAAATGATCTAGATCCGGGGGCTGCTGCGCAGCCCTTTCGCGACGCAAGGCCGCTCCTACAACGGATCGCGGTCCCCTGTAGGAGCGGCCTTGTGTCGCGAAAGGGGCGCAAAGCGCCCCCAAAATCTCAGATCCAACACCTTTGAACCTGCGACCACAGCTTCAAGGGTGGCACCGAGCAACACCCGCCCCTGGTTCGGCCTGCACGGAGGCAGTTCCAGGGGCGTTTTTGATTCTGCAGAACAACAATAATTGGGAGCCTGCCATGTCGGTCGATCCGCAAAAACTTCTCCGCGAGCTGTTCGACACAGCCATCGCCGCCGCCCACCCTCGTCAAGTCCTCGAACCCTACCTGCCCGCCGACCGCAGCGGCCGGGTCATCGTCATCGGTGCCGGCAAGGCCGCAGCCGCCATGGCCGAAGTGGTCGAGAAGTGCTGGCAGGGCGAAGTCTCCGGGCTTGTTGTCACACGGTACGGTCACGGTGCCAACTGCCAAAAGATCGAGGTGGTCGAAGCCGCCCACCCGGTCCCCGATGCCGCCGGCCTGGCTGTGGCAAAACGCGTGCTGGAACTGGTCAGCAACCTCAGTGAAGACGACCGCGTCATCTTCCTGCTGTCCGGCGGTGGCTCAGCACTGCTGGCCCTGCCCGCCGAAGGCCTGACCCTGGCCGACAAGCAGCAGATCAACAAGGCACTGCTGAAATCCGGCGCCACCATCGGCGAGATGAACTGCGTGCGCAAGCACCTCTCGGCGATCAAGGGCGGCCGCCTGGCCAAGGCCTGCTGGCCGGCCACGGTGTACACCTATGCCATTTCCGATGTCCCGGGCGACCTCGCCACGGTGATCGCCTCCGGCCCTACCGTGGCCGACCCGAGCACCTCGGCCGATGCCCTGGCCATCCTCAAGCGCTACAACATCGAAGCGCCCAAGGCCGTTATCGACTGGCTCAACAACCCCGCCTCGGAAACCGTCAAGGCCGACGACCCGGCCCTGGCCCGCAGCCACTTCCAGCTGATCGCCAAGCCCCAGCAGTCGCTCGAAGCCGCCGCGGTCAAAGCCCGCCAGGCCGGGTTCAGCCCGCTGATCCTCGGCGACCTGGAAGGCGAATCACGCGAAGTGGCCAAGGTGCACGCCGGTATCGCCCGGCAGATCGTCCAGCACGGCCAGCCGCTGAAAGCGCCCTGCGTGATCCTGTCCGGCGGCGAAACCACCGTGACCGTGCGCGGCAATGGCCGTGGCGGGCGCAATGCCGAGTTCCTGCTCAGCCTCACCGAAAGCCTGAAAGGCCTGCCGGGCGTGTACGCCCTGGCCGGTGACACCGACGGTATCGATGGCTCGGAAGAAAACGCCGGCGCCTTCATGACCCCGGCCAGCTACGCCCGCGCCGAAGCCTTGGGCCTGTCGGCCAGCGACGAGCTGGACAACAACAACGGCTACGGCTATTTCGCCGCCCTGGATGCGCTGATCGTCACCGAGCCGACCCGCACCAACGTCAACGACTTCCGCGCCATCCTGATCCTCGAGACTGCCCAATCATGACGCCTGATAAAAAAGTAAAGATCCTCGCCACCCTCGGCCCTGCGATCAAAGGCATC
This sequence comes from Pseudomonas sp. s4, assembly GCF_046764235.1. Classification (NCBI taxonomy): domain Bacteria; kingdom Pseudomonadati; phylum Pseudomonadota; class Gammaproteobacteria; order Pseudomonadales; family Pseudomonadaceae; genus Pseudomonas; species Pseudomonas sp. s4. The sequence goes on from NZ_CP177209.1 coordinate 4,389,501, forward strand.
GACGACATCCGCCAACTGGTAGAAGCCGGGGTGAATATCTTCCGCCTCAACTTCAGCCACGGCGAGCATGCCGACCACGCCCTGCGCTACCAGTGGATCCGCGAAGTCGAGCAGCAACTGAACTACCCACTGGGTATCCTCATGGACCTGCAAGGGCCGAAGCTGCGCGTCGGCCGCTTTGCCGACGGCAAGGTGCAGCTGCAACGCGGCCAGGCCCTGCGCCTGGACCTGGACAACACCCCGGGCGACAGCCGCCGGGTCAACCTGCCGCACCCCGAGATCATCGCCGCCCTCGAGCCGGGCATGGACCTGCTGCTGGACGACGGCAAGCTGCGCCTGCGCGTCACCGCCAAGCACAGCGACGCCATCGACACCGAAGTGCTGGCCGGTGGAGAGCTGTCCGATCGCAAGGGTGTCAACGTGCCGCAAGCGGTGCTCGACCTCTCCCCGCTCACCGAGAAAGACCGCCGCGACCTGGCCTTCGGCCTGGAGCTGGGCGTGGACTGGGTGGCCCTGTCGTTCGTACAGCGCCCCGAAGACATCACCGAAGCACGCCAGCTGATCGGTGACCGTGCCTACCTGATGGCGAAGATCGAAAAGCCATCGGCAGTCGAACAGCTGCAAGCCATCGCGGAGCTTGCGGATGCGATCATGGTGGCCCGTGGCGACCTGGGCGTGGAAGTGCCGGCCGAAAGCGTGCCGCAAATCCAGAAACGCATCATCGGCACCTGCCGCCAACTGGGCAAACCGGTGGTGGTGGCCACCCAGATGCTCGAATCCATGCGCTTCTCGCCAGCGCCGACCCGCGCCGAAGTCACCGACGTGGCCAACGCCGTGGCCGAAGGTGCCGATGCGGTGATGCTGTCGGCCGAGACTGCCTCGGGTGAGTACCCGCTGGAAGCCGTGCAGATGATGAGCAAGATCATCCGCCAGGTGGAGAACGGCCCGGACTACCAGGCCCAGCTCGACGTTGGCCGGCCGAAGGCCGAGGCCACCGTATCGGACGCCATCAGCTGCGCCATCCGCCGTATCAGCGGCATTCTGCCGGTGGCGGTGCTGGTCAACTACAGCGAGTCGGGCGCCTCGACCCTGCGCGCGGCACGCGAGCGGCCACGGGCACCGATCCTCAACCTCACCCCGAACCTGGCCACCGCGCGTCGCCTGAGCGTGGCGTGGGGCGTGCACTCGGTAGTCAACGACCGCCTGCGCCAGGTGGACGAGGTTGTATCCACCGCACTGGAGATTGCCCAGGCACAAGGCATGGCCAGCCGTGGCGACACGCTACTGATCACCGCCGGTGTGCCTTTCGGCAAACCAGGGTCGACTAACACGCTGCGGATCGAGACCTTGATCTGAGATTTCGGGGGCGCCTTGCGCCCCATTCGCAGCACAAGGCTGCTCCTACAAAGGGACCGCGAAAACCTCCCGCTGCGCGGTCCCTTTGTAGGAGCAGCCTTGTGCTGCGAATGGAGGGCAAAGCCCTCCTCGTACACAGAAACACCACAACTGCGGAAAACCCGAGGCCCAAAGAGGCCCACCGCGCCCCATCAACCTCACTGACTGCCCCGATGTACACCAAAAATTTCGTCAACCCGTGCCCTGACTGGGCCACGGCGTTACTCAACGGCTTCAGCCAGGTGCTGCTGCTGCGCAACCCTCTGTGCGGCCTGTGCTGCCTGCTGGCCATCCTGCTGACCGCCCCCGGCCTGGTCGGTGGCGCCCTGCTCGGCGCCCTGGCCGGCCTGCTCACCGCCCAGGCTCGTGGCTACGACCGTGCCGACCGCCAGGCAGGCCTGTACAGCTACAACGGCGTACTGATCGGCATCCTGATCAGCGCCGTGCTGCCCTGGTCGGTCATCCTGCCGCCACTGATCATCGCCGCTGGCGGCCTGTCCAGCATCATCACCCACCAGTGGCGCAAGCGCGGCGGCAAGCTGCTGATCGCCTACACCGCACCCTTCGTCCTGCTTGGCTGGGCCGTATTGCTGATCGCCAGCCCCTCGCCCAGCGGCTTCGTCGAAGCCGACCCGCTGTACGCGTTGGCGCGCGGCGTGGGCCAGATCTTCCTGCTCGACCAGCCCCTGGCCGGCCTGCTGATCAGCATTGGCATGTTCATCGCCAACCCCTATGCCGCAATGTGGGCGGTGATCGGTTCGGCCATCGGCGGCGGCGTGGCACTGTTCGCCGACCAGGCGCAAGCCGCCTGGCTGGGCCTGTACGGTTTCAACGCTGCACTGGCAGCACTGGCGTTCAGCAGGCAAGGTGAGAAGCCGTGGGTGACGCTGCTGGCCATCGCCCTGGCCCTGCTGCTGCAACCGCTGTTCAAGCTGCTACCGGTGCCCGGCCTGACCGCGCCCTTCGTCGTCGCCTGCTGGATCCTTGGCGTCGGACTGGCTCGGTTGAAACAACATTCATCGAATCAAGACTTGACGCTACATAGCTGAAGTTTACTCATTCTGCTACGAGCGTCTGATCCCGGCCCCTGCTGCGACCGGGTCGGCGACGTAAAGGTTGCTGTTCCGAGGGGGATGGGGATTGTCTTCGCCCTCGGATTCGTCGCTCGATGCTCCTGTGTAAAAGGTGCTCAAGTAGCCGTCAAGATCGAACCGGATCAATTCAAAACCAGCCCTCTTGAGCCCCTTGACTGCTTCGGGGGGAACAGTCCGCTCCGGGATATACAACTCGCCGAAGCGATAAAAATGCTCGGTGCCCAGGAAACTGTTCATGCCGGAATAATTGGCGTCTAGTTTTTCACCGGTGATCTTCGCCGCCCCTTTGAACACGAATTGTTCGAAATCGGCATTCTTCGTGGCTCGAAATACGATACGTTTCTGCTCGAAATTCTCGGGTCGACCCAGCGGTTTAAGATAGCCCCGTAGCGGCCGCTTCGGCAGCTTTAAATCTTTCAACAGCTTGGTAAGGCCAGTCCTGGCACGGCCAGAAGGGTCGCGAAAATTAACGGGATCGCCAGAACAGTACACATAGCAATTGACTCCGCCCGCAGCGAATGGGCTCAGGCTGTCAGGGCTCAGGAACCGCATGATGGCCGGGATATACAACCTGAGCCCGTTGCCCAGGAAGTAACCCTGTACTACTGGGTCGAACCACTGCCCCACGAACCGCAGTGCGCCGACAGCCTGCTGCGTGGAAAGCTGTCCATAGGGCAGAAAAGACCATTCCCCTTGGCGCGAGCCTCGCTCGGCGACGATACTACCAACCTCATCAACCTGCAGCAGAGTTGTCTTGCCCGGACTCAGCAGCGAAAGCGGGACATCGGACATAGTGTTCGCTCCATACTCGATCGATTTTGCGCCCAATGATGCCCACTGGCGTAACTGAGGAAAACTATCAGTTCTATCAGGTCTGCCATGTGCCCCCACTCCCGTTACTTACCAAGACCCTCTAGGCTTGGCATTTTTTACCCGCGGAACCCGAGCCCATGTCCACCCCACAATCCCTGCGTGAACGCCTCTACATAATGGTCTTCCAGACCGACACCGTAGCCGGCCGGCGCTTCGACAAGATCCTCCTGCTGATCATCCTGGCCAGCCTGGTTACCGTCATCCTCGACAGCATCGACGAAGTGCACCAGGGTTACGCCGGCCTGCTGGCGGGTGTCGAGTGGGGCTTTACCGCGATCTTCCTGGCCGAGTACCTCACCCGCCTGTACTGCTCGCCCAAGCCTTTGCGCTACGCATTCAGCTTTTATGGCCTGGTCGATCTGCTGGCGATCGTGCCGGGGATCATCGCGCTGTACTACAGCGACGCGCAGTACCTGCTGATCATCCGCGTGATACGGATGCTGCGGATCTTCCGCGTGCTCAAGCTCAGCCCGTACCTCAAGCAGGCCCATTACCTGATGGAGGCGCTGCGCGGCAGCAAGCAGAAGATCATCGTGTTCCTGGTGACGGTATCGACCCTGGTGACGGTGTTCGGCACCTTGATGTATGTGATCGAAGGGCCTGAGCATGGCTTTACCAGCATTCCCAAGGGTATCTACTGGGCCATCGTTACCCTGACCACGGTAGGCTTTGGCGACATCGTGCCGAAGACCCCGCTGGGGCAGGTGCTGTCGTCGCTGGTGATGATTACCGGTTATTCGATCATTGCCGTGCCGACCGGGATCTTTACCGCCGAGCTGGCCAATGCCATGCGCGGGGAGCAGCTGCAGCATGATTGCCCGACTTGCAGCAAGAAAAGCCATGAGCATGGCGCGGCGTTCTGTTCGCGGTGCGGGAATGTGCTGTTTCCCAAACAATGATTCCGCCTGTTCCGGCCCTGTCGCCGGCAAGCCCGCCCGCACAGGATCACCACAGGCCCGAACCCTGCGCTGTCTCTGTAGGAGCGGGTTTACCCGCGAAAGGGCCGGCACAGGCAGAAGCATAACCAAAGTGTTTTTTGTTCTTTAACCCCCACAAACCCACCCGCTATAGTCGCAGGCAAACTGCCAACACCTTCTCGATAACAAGGAAGCAACGTGAAAAAACTCTTCACCGCCTCGCTGCTCGCCGCAGGCCTTGCCCTGGGCAATTTCGCCCAGGCTGCCCCCACCCTGCTCAACGTTTCCTACGACGTGATGCGCGACTTCTACAAGGACTACAACCCGGCCTTCCAGAAGCACTGGGAAGCCGAGCACAACGAGAAGGTCAACGTGCAGATGTCCTTCGGCGGCTCGAGCAAGCAGGCGCGAGCGGTGATCGATGGCCTGCCGGCCGATGTCATCACCATGAACATGGCCACCGACATCAACGCCCTGGCCGACAACGGCAAGCTGGTGCCGGACAACTGGGTAACCCGCCTGCCGAACAACAGCGCGCCGTTCACCTCGGCCACTGTATTCATCGTGCGCAAGGGTAACCCCAAGGCGCTGAAAGACTGGCCCGACCTGCTCAAGGATGGCGTACAGGTGATCGTACCCAACCCCAAGACCTCGGGTAACGGCCGCTACACCTACCTGTCGGCCTGGGGCTATGTGCTCAAGCAAGGCGGTGATGAAAACAAGGCCAAGGACTTTGTCGGCAAGCTGTTCAAGCAGGCGCCGGTATTGGACACCGGTGGCCGCGCCGCCACCACCACCTTCATGACCAACCAGATCGGCGACGTGCTGGTGACCTTCGAGAACGAAGCCGAGATGATCGCCCGCGAGTTCGGCCGCGACCAGTTCGAAGTGGTCTACCCGAGCGTGTCGGCCGAAGCCGAGCCGCCGGTCAGCGTGGTCGACAAGGTGGTGGCGAAGAAAGGCACCCAGGCAGCGGCCGAGGAATACCTGAAGTACCTGTGGTCGCCAGCCGCACAGGAAATCGCCGCACAGAACTACCTGCGCCCGCGTGATGCGACGGTACTGGCCAAGTACACCGACCGCTTCCCGAAAGTGGACTTCCTGTCGGTGGAGAAGACCTTTGGTGACTGGCGCACCGTGCAGAAGACCCACTTCAATGATGGTGGGGTGTTTGACCAGATCTACACCAACAATCAGTAATTGATGCATGCAGGTCCGGCCCTATCGCCGGCAAGCCAGCTCCCACAGGGACTCCACAGTACTCAAGACCTGTGCAGTACCTGTGGGAGCTGGCTTGCCGGCGATAGGGCCGGTACAGGCAACATCAGACCTGGCGGAATACCAGGGCCTTCAAGCCCCCCGCCGGGTCCACGTCAGGAAACTCCGGCGGGTTCTGCAGCCGCTCGACAAATGCCAGCGACGGCGCCTGCTCCGCCATCCCCTCGATCAGAAACTCTGGCCCGATGCCCGGGTCGTTCACGCATGCCAGCACCGTCCCGCCCTCGCTCAACAACTCCGGCAAGCGCCGCAGAATCTTCGCGTAATCCTGGGTCAGCACAAAACTGCCGCGCTGGAAGGTCGGTGGGTCGATGATGATCAGGTCGTAAGGCCCGTACTTGCGCACCTTGCCCCACGACTTGAACAGCTCGTGCCCCAGGTAGGCCACCCGCGACGCATCGTGGCCATTGAGGCGGTGGTTGTCGCGGCCCCGGGACAACGCCGACTTGGCCATGTCCAGGTTAACCACCTGCTGGGCGCCACCGGCAATCGCCGCCACCGAGAAACCGCAGGTGTAGGCAAACAGGTTCAGCACGCGCTTGCCCGCCGCCTGCTCGCGAACCCAGCGCCGACCATAGCGCATGTCGAGGAACAGGCCATTGTTCTGCCGCACGCCCAGGTCCAGCAGGTAGGCCAGCCCATCCTCGACCACCTCGCGCTGCTGGCACGGTTCGCCCAGCAGCCACTGGCCCGGGCTGTCGGGCAGGTAGCGATGCTGGAGAAGGATGGCTTGACCAGTCCACTGTGGACGCTCGGCGAGCGTGAGCAGCATGGATTCCAGTTCGGCTAGCTGGCCGTCAGGCGGCTCACGGAACAGGGCGACCGACAGCACGCCTTGCAGCCAGTCCACGGTGACCTGCTCCAGGCCCGCCCAGCAGCGGCCGCGGCCGTGGAACAGGCGGCGGGTTTCCTGCGGGGCAGGGTCGAGGGCGGCGAGCAGGTGTTGCTCCAGAGTCTGGATCGGCGAAGTCATCATGGGTCGCAAGCTGGCAAAAGCGGCATTCTACCTCCAGAGGGCGCTTCGCGCCCTATCGCCGGCAAGCCAGCTCCCACAGGTCCTGCGCAAGCTTTGAGAACTGTGCATTACCTGGGAGCAACTTGTACTGCCTGTACTGGCCTCATCGCCGACAAGCCAGGCTCCTATAGGTACTGCGCATGGCTTGAGCCCGATGCGGTCGAAGTGGGAGCTGGCTTGCCGGCGATAGGCCGCAAAGCGGCCTCAATGGCCCTTGACCGCTATCGTCCTGGGCCGGAACCACCACCCCTGCTGCATCCCCGCCGCCGCCAGCAGGATCAACGCCACCCCCAGCCACTGCAACGGTGCCAGCCGGTGCCCGAACGCCACCCAGTCCACCAGAATCGCCGCAATCGGGTAGATGAACGACAGCGCCCCGGTCAACGCCGTGGGCAAGCGCTGGATGGCGCTGTACAGCAACACATACATCAAGCCGGTGTGCACCATGCCCAAGGTCACCAGGCTGGCCAGCGCCGGCACTTCACCCGGCAACCCGCCAAGCTTGACCCACGGCGCCAGCAACAGCGCACCCGTGGCCACCTGGATCAGCGCGATCAGGTGCGGTGGCGTGCCACTCAGGCGTTTGATGATCAACGCCGCAATGGCATACAGGAAGGCCGCCCCCAGCGCCAGCGCAATGCCCAGCAAATAGTCCTCGCCGCCACCCTGCCCCGCGCCATGGGCACTGACGATGGCCAGCATGCCGAGGAACGCCACGCTCAGCCAGGTGACCTTGGCCAGGGTGATCTTCTCGCCCAGGAACACCGCCGCCAGCCCCACCAGCATGAACGGCTGCACGTTGTACACCGCCGTGCCGATGGCAATCGATGCCCGCGAGTAGGAGGCGAACAGCAACACCCAGTTGCCGACAATGGCCACACCGCTGGCAATCGCCAACAGGAACGCCGTACGGCTTATCGCGCCAGGCCGCAGAAAGCCGAACCCCGCGCAAATCGCCAGCAAGGTCACGGCACCGAACACGCAACGCCAGAACACCACCTCCAGCACCGGCTGGCCAGATACCAGCACGAACCAGCCGATGGTCCCGGAAATCAGCATGGCGGCAACCATTTCCAGCGAGCCACGACGCAATGAACTGTCCATCTCAAACCTCCTGTTGACGATGGCAACAGTATGCAAAGGTTGTCGGCGAGCCTTCCAGCGCATAACGAAGGAAGATTGGCCAGTTTGCCTTTACTATCAAGGCAAATAACGCGAATAACCTGATTGAGGTGACCATGACCGATGCCATCGACCAACTGCTGATCAACGCGCTGATGGAAGACTCGCGCCGCTCGCTCAAGGCCCTGGCGCAGATCAGCGGGCTGTCTTCACCCAGCGTCAGCGAACGCCTGCGTCGCCTGGAGGAACGCGGCGTGTTGCGCGGTTACACCGTAGAGGTCGACCCACGCGCCTTTGGCTACCAACTGCAGGCCATCGTGCGCATCCGCCCGCTACCCGGGAAGCTGCAGGAGGTGGAACGGCAGATCATCGCCATTCCCGAATTCACCGAGTGCGACAAGGTAATTGGCGAAGACTGCTTCATTGCCCGCCTGCATGTTCGCTCGATGGAGCAACTGGACACCCTGCTCGACCGCCTCTATACGGTGGCCGAAACCAATACGGCGATCATCAAGAAGACACCGGTCAAGCGGCGGTTGCCGCCGATGGATTGAATCTGCCTGTGCGGGCCTCTTCGCGGGTAAACCCGCTCCCACAGGATTTCGACCGACCTGAATGCTACGGGGTACTTGTGTGCGGGTTTACCCGCGAAGAGGCCAGCACAGGAAAAAGTTGACCAATTTTTGTACACAAGAATGTCACCTTAAGTGCCGTTTTTGTGTGCACTTTTCAAGATTGCGCCCCAATAGGTTACACACTTCCCACAAATTATTCTGACCAAACGATCAACAAAATTACCTTCGGGAAATTTAAATCTGTTCATTTGGTCAACTTATACTCTCTTCATTTCATGAACTTACAACTCAACAAGGTAAGTTCAAAATGATGGCCAACTGAAGTTTGCTTTTTCCTTGGCATGGAACTCGCTTTTGTGTGTTCGTGTTTTGTATACAAACCAAGCAAAACATAAATACACAAGAACCCGCGACGCCGACTCAACATCGGCCGCCGCGCCCCAAACCCTGAGATGCCAACGCTGCACCGACGAGATGGCGAGCCCGTGCGCATGCCCGCTCATCGCAGTCCACGTGCATCAGGAGCCCGCCGGAATGAGTACCAGCTTCGACCTTGCCCCTGAACTATCCGTCGCCAGCACCCACCCCGCGTCCACTCTCGCCGGCAGCCAGCCGGAACTCGCCCTGAGCCCGCGCCTGCATAACCGCGACCTCGCGCCGACGCGCATCGAAGGTCGCCGCTGGGGCGGCTACAGCATCTTTGCGCTGTGGACCAATGATGTGCACAACATCGCCAACTACTCGTTCGCCATGGGCTTGTTCGCCCTCGGCCTGGGTGGCTGGCAGATCCTGCTGTCGCTGGCCATCGGCGCGGCGCTGGTGTACTTCTTCATGAACCTGTCCGGCTACATGGGGCAGAAGACCGGCGTACCATTCCCGGTCATCAGCCGCATCGCCTTCGGCATCCATGGTGCGCAGATTCCGGCGTTGATTCGTGCGGTCATCGCCATCGCCTGGTTCGGCATCCAGACCTACCTGGCTTCGGTGGTGCTGCGCGTGCTGCTCACCGCTGTATGGCCGCAAATGGCAGCCTACGACCACGACAGCATCCTCGGCCTGTCGAGCCTGGGCTGGGTGTGTTTCGTGTCGATATGGCTGGTGCAGCTGGTGATCCTGGCCTATGGCATGGAGATGGTGCGCCGCTACGAGGCCTTTGCCGGCCCGGTGATACTGCTGACCGTCGCCGCCCTGGCGGTGTTCATGTACTTCAAGGCCGACGCCCGCATCGCCTGGTCGGTGGCCGAACCGCTGACCGGCTACGAGATGTGGCGCAACATATTTGCCGGCGGCGCGCTGTGGCTGGCGATCTACGGCACCCTGGTGCTGAACTTCTGTGACTTCGCCCGCTCCTCGCCATGCCGCAAGACCATCCGCGTCGGCAACTTCTGGGGCCTGCCGGTGAACATCCTGGTGTTCGCCGTGATCACCGTGGTGCTGTGCGGCGCGCAGTTCCAGATCAACGGCCAGATCATCGACAGCCCGACCCAGATCGTCGCGGCCATCCCAAGTACAGCGTTCCTGGTACTGGGCTGCCTGGCCTTCCTGATCGTGACGGTGGCGGTGAACATCATGGCCAACTTCGTCGCCCCGGCCTTCGTCCTCAGCAACCTGGCACCGCGTCACCTGAACTTCCGCCGCGCCGGGCTGATCAGCGCCACCCTGGCGGTGCTGATCCTGCCGTGGAACCTGTACAACAGCCCACTGGTGATCGTGTACTTCCTGTCCGGCCTGGGTGCCCTGCTCGGCCCGCTGTACGGGGTGATCATGTCCGACTACTGGTTGCTGCGCAAAGGCTGCATCAACGTGCCGCAGCTGTACAGCGAAGACCCGGCTGGCGCCTACCACTACACCAAGGGCATCAACCTGCGCGCCGTGGCCGCCTTCGTGCCGGCCGCCCTGCTGGCCATCGTCCTGGCCCTGGTGCCCAACTTCCATGGCGTGGCGCCATTCTCCTGGCTGATCGGTGCCGGCATCGCCGCCGCACTTTACCTGCTGATCGCCCCACGCAAACACCAATACCAGGACGTCAGCGGCGAATGCATCGCCGTGGACCACAGCAGCCATTGACCAGGGAGGACTACCCATGCGCATTCTGATCGCCAACGTCAACACCACCGAAGCCATCACCGAAGCCATTGCCGAACAGGCCCGTGCGGTGGCAGCGCCCGGCACGGAAATCATCGGCCTCACCCCATGGTTCGGTGCCGAGTCGGTGGAGGGCAACTTCGAAAGCTACCTGGCCGCCATCGCGGTGATGGACCGAGTGCTGGCCTACGAAGGCCCTTATGATGCCGTGATACAGGCGGGTTACGGCGAACATGGCCGCGAAGGCTTGCAGGAACTGCTGAACGTACCGGTGGTGGACATCACCGATGCAGCCGCCAGCACGGCGATGTACCTGGGCCATGCCTACTCGGTGGTGACCACCCTGGACCGCACCGTGCCGCTGATCGAAGACCGCCTGAAGCTCTCCGGCCTGTATGACCGCTGCGCATCTGTACGCGCCAGCGGGCTGGCAGTGCTGGAGCTGGAAGCCGACCCGCAGCGCGCGGTGGAGGCGATTGTCGAGCAGGCAGAACGCGCCGTGCGTGACGACAAGGCCGAGGTGATCTGCCTGGGTTGCGGCGGCATGGCCGGTTTGGACGAGCAGATCCGCCAGCGCACCGGCGTGCCGGTGGTGGATGGTGTGAGTGCGGCGGTGACCATGGCCGAATCGCTGGTGCGCATGGGCTTGAGTACCTCCAAGGTCCGTACCTATGCCACGCCACGGGTGAAGAAAGTGGTGGGTTGGCCGGTGCGGTTCGGGCGCTAACCTTCTATTTGCCTGCGCAGGCCCTTTCGCGGGCTTGCCCGCGAAGAGGCCGGTATAGGCAAACCATCACCAGCGGATCAGGTCGGGCAACTATGCGCACCATCATTCAGGCCCTGACGCACGTTGCGGCTGAGCAGGCTGGCCTTGCCGTCGTGCCAGGTCAGGGTCAGGACGTAGAGGGTGTCGAAGTCGTCGCCGCTCCAGTCCTCGGTGATCACCCGCTTTTCACCGAGGGCCTTGCCAGCCACGGCATTGATCAGGTCAGGGAGGTAGCCATGCGACCAGGCGGTGTACACGGTCGCGTTACGGTACTTGTCGCGCAGCAGCTCTTCGGCCAGCGCGTCGGTGTCGTTGGCGCCATAGTCGATGTTTACCGGCAGGCCCAGGCGAATGGCGCTGGGGCTGATGGTCATCAGCGGGCGAATGTAGCTGTAGCTTTGGTCCTTGCTGCCTTCCTCGACATGCCGCGAGGGGTTGGCAGCGAACACGTAGTCGGCCTTGCCAAAGCGCTCGGGGAGCAGGGTAGCCAGGTCCAGCGCACGGTTGAGGCCCTGGCAGTTCAACTGGCCCAGCCCCTCGCCCGGCTTCTCGGCGTGGCGCAGGAACACAAGGGTCTGGGTGCCATCCACCGGTTGCGCCCGGCTTTCGACTGCTTCCAGCGCCAGCGGTACGGCTATGGCTGTAAGCGTCAGGCTCAGCAACCAGTGACGACGACGGCGGAAGAATGTTGGCAACTTCATCAAAACAGGCCCATGTGGCAGAAAGAATCGGGTAGACCCGCCACATCACCCCGCCAACAGCACCGCGGGGCATCCTTGTAGTGAATGCCATCCTTGGCAACGAGTGAGGGTGAGAGTGCCCTGAACCCGTTTGGTTCCTCCCTGGAGGTGGATGCCGTTCCCTAGGCAAGGCTTAGATTAGAGGATGGGTGTTGCTGAAATGTGTCCGTTCGTTACTCGTTGCTCTCGCTGATTACCGTTACGGTGGCCCGGCTGCTTGTTCCATAGAGACAGAGTCGAGAATGGTTACATCAAATACCTGCTCGATAACCTGCTTTGGGCCTTGATTCAGACTCCAGGTGAAGAACACCAGAAAGCCCCGCAAGAACACGAAGAGAATCGAGCCCACGAGACTTTGTGCCACACCCGACCATATGGCTCTTACCCTTTGCGCAGGCGGGAATACGCAGCCTCGAATGCTGCCTTCAGTTCCGAACGGGTCTTTCGGGAGTTGGTAACCACACTCGCCAGTTCGCGTGGTAACGAGATTTCCATTCGCGCGCCTGATGCCACCAACAGCGCGTTCGCTTTGCGTACCACCCGTGAGGAAAAATGCGATTTCATGGATAGGCTACCCTCTTCACTCAGTGAGTCTGCAAGGTTAGCCGTACCCGGGAGGCACCTCAATCAGACACTGGCCGACAGCGCGTGTAGTCCTTTTCCTCAATCATCCCGTGTCAGCACTTCCAGCAATTCGATCTCGAAGGTCAAATCCGAATTCGGCGGAATCGCCCCCACGCTGCGTTCGCCATAGCCCAGGTGCGCCGGTACCAGCAACTTGCGCTTGCCGCCAACGCGCATACCCATCAGGCCTTGATCCCACCCCTTGATTACCCGACCAGTGCCGATCACGCACTGGAACGGCTTGCCGCGCGACCAGGACGAGTCGAACTCGCTGCCGTCGGCCAGCCAGCCGGTGTACTGGGTGGTGATCAGGGCGCCTTTGACGGCGGCTTTGCCATCCCCCTCCACAAGGTCGATGATCTGCAGTTCTTGGCTCACGGGGCATACTCCAACGCTGGAAACAAAGCCGCCCTTTTCTCAGGAATGCAACGGTTTGGCAAGTTCGCGTGGCGTTTCGTGCTGGCGCATCGATCACAGCACGCCGCCTGAATCAGCCGAGCTGCTCGAAGGCTTCCTGGCCAGTCAGTTCCTTGGTCTGGTTGGCGAAGCAATACCAGGCGGGTTTCTGTTCGACGAAGATCTGCAAGTCAAAATGCCATTCCTGGTCGCCGTCGAGCAGGCCGACCGGCACGGCGTGGAAGTCATTGGCCTTGAGCCGGTAGTACAGGTGCGTGCCGCACTGGCCGCAGAAGCCGCGCTGGGCCCAATCGGAAGACTCATAGATGCTGGGCGCGCGCCCTTCGATCACCGGTGGCTGGCTGCAATGCACCACCAGCAATGGGCCGCCGGTCCATTTGCGGCACATGCTGCAGTGGCAGGCGCTGATATGGGTATTGTCGACGGTGACCTTGAGCCGGGTGGCGCCGCACAGGCAGGTGCCGTGTTTTTCCAGGGCCATGGCTGGCTCCTTGAGCGGAAGATGGGCCAGCAAGTATAGATGCCTGTACCGGTCTCATCGCCGGCAAGCCGGCTCCCACCCCGACCGCGCCGTTCTAAGGCCAGTGCAGTACCTGTTGGAGCTGGCTTGCCGGCGATGAGGCAGGCACAGGCAGCAAAAGACAGTTGCCCAAGGTCAGATGTACACCGTACCGCGCAGGTACAACGCCGCCCGCCCGCTGATGATCACCCGGCCGTTACCCGGCACTTCGCACTGCAGCTGCCCTTTGCGCACCCCACCCTGCTCGCAGCTCAGCACGTTCCTACCCAGACGCTCGGCCCATATCGGCGCCAGCGAGGTGTGCGCCGAGCCAGTCACCGGGTCTTCGTTCACGCCGACCCGCGGGCCGAACCAGCGGGTGACGAAATCAAAGCCACGGCCTGCCGCGGTAACGGCGATACCGCGCACATCGAAGGCCAACAGCGCAACGAAATCCGGCTTCAGGGTGTCGAGCAACAGGGCGTCATCGATCACCACCACATAGTCGTCACTGCGGTACAGCGCCTGTGCCTGGCCCAGGCCCAGCGCCTGCAACAGGCCCGGCAGCATGTCCACGGCGACCGGCTGCTTGGCCGGGAAGTCCATGGCCAGCAGCCCGTCAGCGTTGCGGCTGACCCGCAGCTCGCCACTGCGGGTGTTGAAACGCAGCACCTGCGCCTGCTCGCCCAGCTGTTCGAACAGCACATAGGCCGAGGCCAGGGTGGCATGGCCGCACAGGTCGACTTCCACGGTCGGGGTGAACCAGCGCAGGTCGAAGGTTTCGCCGTTGCGCACGAAGTAGGCGGTTTCCGAGAGGTTGTTCTCTTCGGCAATGCGCTGCAGCACGTCGTCCGGCAGCCAGCTTTGCAGTGGGATCACTGCCGCCGGGTTGCCCCCGAACGGCTCGGCGGAAAACGCATCGACCTGGAAGATTTCAAGTTGCATGCACACACTCCTTGTTGCCCGATCGCTGCCAGGCAGATGTATGAAAAGGGTTACTGGCGTACCGGAGTCAACACGGCTTCGCCGGCAAAGAACGCCTGCAGGTTGCGCAGCACCAGGGTCACCGTGTCGCGCGCCGCCTCCGGCGACTGGCCGGCCACGTGGGGGGTGAGCACGGTGTTGCCAAGGGCCTTGAGAGCATCGGGTACAGCCGGCTCGTCGTCGAACACATCCAGTGCCGCACCAGCCAGCTGGCCATGCTGCAGCGCGGCCACCAGGGCCTGGGTGTCGACCACGCTGGCTCGGGCGATATTCACCAGGTAGCCCTCGGCCCCCAGGGCCTCGAGCACCTGTGCATCGACCAGGTGACGAGTGTTGGCTCCCCCGGGGGTTGCCACCACCAGGATGTCGACGGCGTCGGCCAGGTGCTGCGGGCTGTCGTACCAGGTGTAGGGCACATCCTGGCGCGGCGTGCGGCTGTGGTAGCTGACGGGCATGGCGAAGCCCAGATGGGCGCGCCTGGCGATGGCCAGGCCCACCGCACCAAGGCCGAGAATGCCAAGGCGCTTGCCACTCACCGAGGGGCTGATCACCCGGTTCCATTCGCCCCGGCGGGTACTGGCATCGGCGCGGGGAATGTCGCGCAACAGCGCCAGCAGCAGGGCGAGGGTGTGGTCGGCGACCGCTTCGGCATTGGCCCCGGCGCCGTTGGTGACAGTGATGCCGCGCGCAGCGGCCGCGGCCAGGTCAACCTGTTCGTAGCCAGCACCGATCACGCAGATGATCTGCAGTTTGGACAGCGTGTCGATTTCGCTGGCAGTCAGGCCCAGCGGGCCGCGGGTGAGCACAGCATCTACTTCATGGGCATGGCGCTGGATGGCCTCGGCCCGCAGTTGCGGCGAAGGGGCACGGATCAAACGGTAGCCGGCCTGCTCCAGCATGGGCAGGTAATCATCGACGGTTTCCACCAGCACCAGGACTGTCTTGTGCATGCCACCTCCGGGTCAGTTCGAGGCGACATTATGCGGAGTCACCGGCCAGTACAGTCAACCGAAATAAAGAGGTGAAACTGCACTGTTCTGCTTAGCTCTGCTCTGCTCTGCTCTGCTCTGCTCTGCTCTTGCTCTTGATCTTGATCTTGATCTTGATCTTCGCGACTTCAGGAGGCCGAGCAGAGGTCTTGCGGAGGGAGGTGACGGGCATGGATGCCCGTCAAGCGCTGAGGCCCCATGGATGGGGCCTGCAGCGCGTACTCCCGGGAGCAAGACCGGCGCGAGGGAACCCCGGAGCGCAGCGGAGGGGCCGGATGATGGGAGCGCAGCGTTTTTTGGTTACTTTTTGCCGCGTTTGGCAAAAAGTGACTCGCCGTAAGGGCGAAAAGGTGAGTATGCGTCGCCATCGTAAATGGACTATGCGCGAGATCAAGACCAGTACTTTTCCGCTCTTCGCTCTTCGCTCGCCGCTTTCAAGCGTGGGCATCAACAACAAGGTTAACATTCATTTTCGAAGGTGGCGCTTATTCACCTTTCCGCCCTTACGGCGGGTCACTTTTTGTCAAACGCGACAAAAAGTAACCAAAAAACGCTGGCTCCTATCATCCGGCCCCTACGCTGCGCTCCGGGGTTCCCTCGCTACGGGCCTGCTCCCGGGAGTACGCGCTGCAGGCCCCATCCATGGGGCCTCAGCGCTTGACGGGCATCCATGCCCGTCACCTCCCTCCGCAGTCCCTTCGCTCGGCCTCCTGAAGTCGCAATCGGTGGCGCCTGGACTACCGCGCGCTTAAAAGCAAAAGCAAAAGCAACGGCAACGGCAACGGCAACGGCAACGGCAACCTTGCAATTATTGGGCGAACGCACGCCCCAGACCACCCGGCACACCGCTGCTGTCAGTCTCCTGCCACGGCCCATCCGGGCTCAGCGACCAGCTCCAGCCGTTGTTGAAGCGGTAGTAGGTCCGCTGGCGGTAGAAGGTATTGGGCTTCTTCTCCAGCACATACACACCCAGCTTCGGGTCCCAATGGCTCGCCCCGCCAGGCGGCGGCGCGAAGCTGGCCGAGGTGCGAGGCATCGGCTTGGGCGTGGCCGCAGGCTTGCTCGGCGCGGGGGCCGGCTGCCTGTCCGGCAAGGGCTTGACCGCCGGCCCCGGCGGCGGCAGGCGCTCGATCGGTGGTTCGGGCTGCTCGTACGGCTCATGCACCGTACACGCAGACAAACCCAGGGCCAGGGTGATCAGGGTCAGGCGGACGATGCTGTGCATGGCATTGCTCTCTTACGGGTCGGGGCTGTCGATGGTCAGGTGCTGGATGGCCTGGGTGGCGCTGGGCAATGGCGTGCCCTGGCCAATCCACTCGCCATGGGTTGGCTGGCCAGCGCGTGATACACGTGCAACGAGTTGGACTTCGGCAAAGTCCGACAGTTTCATCTGCGGCATCATGGCGTCAGCATCGGACAGTTCCACCTCGATCGGCAACTGCGCCACAGTCACCCGCTTGGCCGCCAGCGGCATGGGTGGGCCATTGCTGGCGCGGGCGAAGATGAATACCGTGTCGTCCGGCTTGACCTTGTCCTTCAACGCCGCAGCCAGTTCCACGCGCACCTTCAAGCGAGCCGCCACGGGCGCCGCAGCCTGCCCCGGCGAACCGCCCAGGCGCTCGGCAGCGCGGTCGATACCGCCCTGTAGCGCCGCACGCGAGGTATCACCTTCCGGCAGTTGCGCCAGCAGGCGCTTCCAGTAATCGATGGCTTCCTGGTAACGCTCGCCCTCGAAGGCAGCGATACCACGCAGGCCCAGGCTGGTCACTTCGTTGGGGTCGGCTTTCAGCGCCTCGTCAGTCAGCGCCTGCAGCTGCGGGCTCCATTTCTTGTCGGCAGCGAAGTACAGCGCCTGTGCCCATTGCCCGAGCAATTCGGGCTGGCGACCGGCCAGGGCCACGGCGCGCTCGAATGTACGCGCGGCATCGGCGGGGCGCTGCTCGGCCATGTAGGCTCGGCCCAGGAAGTACACGGCCTCGGCCGAATCCGGCTGGGCCTGCACCACCCGCTCCAGGCGGGCAGTCATTTCTTCCATCGATTTGGGCGCTTCGGCAAACTCCTGGGTCAGCTCAACCTTGTCGGCCGCGCCGAAATGCAGGTACAGCCCCAATGCCAGCAGCGGCACCAGCAGCGCCGCCAGCAACGGCAGGGCCTTGCCCAAGTGGCCCTGACGCGGGGCCTCGGCACCTTCGGTATCCGCCAGCAGCTCACGGGCGGCCTCGTCACGGCCTTTGGCCATTTGCGCCTCATCGAGCACGCCGGCGGCCTGCTGGGCAGCCAGTTCGGCGACGCGTTCCTGGTACAGGGCCACGTTCAGGGCGGTGCGGTCTTCTTCCTGCTGGCGGCCACGGCCACGCAGGATCGGGATCAGCAGGAAGCTGAGGGCAGCGAGCAGCAGCAGGCCCGCGCTAAGCCAGAATTCAATCATGGGTCTGTTCTTTTTCCAGCAATTTGGCGAGACGCTCGCGTTCTTCGGCGGACAACTCGTTGGCGCCCTGCACGGCCGCACTGCGGCGCCGGCGCACGATCAGCGCCAGCACCACGAAACCACCAGCCAGCAAAATCCCCGGGCCGAACCACAGCAGCCAGGTACGCCCGCTGAGCGCCGGCTTGTAGCGCACGAAGTCGCCATAGCGGTCGACCATGAAGTCGACGATCTGCTGGTTGCTCTTGCCCTCGCCGAGCATGCGGAAGATTTCCCGACGCAGGTCGGCGGCAATCGGCGCGTTGGAGTCGGCGATGTCCTGGTTCTGGCACTTGGGGCAGCGCAGCTCTTTGGTCAGCTGCTGGTAGCGCTCACGCTCGGCATCGTCGCGGAACTGGTAGGTGTCGATGGCCGCCTTGGCCACGCCTGCCAGGCTCAACCCCATGAAGAGCCCCAGCACGGCAGCTGCCAGCCCCCTCTTCATGGCCTGGCCTCGTCGACCAGGCCCTGGTACAGCGGCGCCAGCTGCTCACGCCAGACCGTGGCATCGACCACGCCCACGTGCTTGTAGCGGATGATGCCCTTGGCATCGATCAGGAAGGTTTCCGGCGCGCCATACACGCCCAGGTCCAGGCCCAGGCTGCCCTGCTCGTCACGAATGTCCAACTGGTACGGGTTGTGGAACTCGGCCAGCCACTTCAGGGCCGCCGCATTGTCGTCCTTGTAGTTGACGCCGTGGATCACCACGCCCTGCTGGGCCAGCTGGTTCAGGTACGGGTGCTCGACCTTGCACGACGGGCACCAGGTGGCCCACACGTTGACCAGTGCCGGGCGGCCACGCAAGTCGGCCTCGGTCAGGGTACGGTCGCCCTGGGTCGAGGCCAGGGAAAACGCCGGGAACGGCTTGCCGATCATTGCCGAGGGCAGCTCGTCGGGCTTGAGGAACAGCCCTTTGTAGAGGAACACCGCCACCAGCAGGAATACCGCCAGGGGGACTACCATGATCCAACGCTTCATGCAGCTGCTCCAGACACGCCCAGGGCATCACGCACCCGGGTCTTGACCTTGACGCGATAGCGCCGGTCGAGGGCCGCCAGCAACCCGCCCAGGCCGGTCAGCAGACCGCCCAGCCAGATCCAGCGGACGTAAGGCTTGATATGCACGCGTACTGCCCAGGCGCCGTTCTCCAGCGGCTCGCCGAGGGCGACGTACAGGTCGCGGGTAAAGCCGGCGTCGATGCCGGCTTCGGTCATCATCGACTGCTGCACGGTGTACAGGCGCTTCTCCGGGTGCAGGGTGGTCACTTCACGGCCATCGCGGCTGACCACCACGGTGCCCTTGTCGGAGATGAAGTTCGGCCCTTCGAAGTGCCGGGCCCCCTGGAACAGGAAGTGGTAACCGCCCAGCTCCACGCTCTCGCCCGGTGCCATGCGCAGGTCGCGTTCAGCGCTGTTGTTGCTCGACAGCACCACGCCCAGCGCGCACACCGCCAGGCCCAGGTGCGCCAGCTGCATGCCCCAGTAGCTGCGACCCAGGCCAGGCAGGCCCTTGAGCAGGCCTTTGTGACGGGTCTTGTCGAGAATGTCGCGCAGCCCGCCAAGCACCACCCAGGCGGCCAGGGCGAAGGCGGTCAGGGTCGGCCAGTCGAAGTCGTCGACGATAAAGCCTGCCACCGGCGCGAGGATGGCGCTGCCGAGCAGCACCGGGGTCATCATGCTGGCCAGCCATTTACCGGGGGTGTCTTTCCAGCGCACCACCACGCCCACGCCCAGCACCACCATCAGCAGTGCCATCAGCGGCAGGAACAAGGCGTCGAAATACGGTGGGCCGACCGACAGCTTGGCACCGGTCAACGCATCGAGCACCAGCGGGTAGAGGGTGCCGAGCAGAATCATCGAGGCCGCCACTACCAGCACCAGGTTGTTGGCCAGCAGCAGCGTCTCGCGCGACCACAGGGCAAAGCCGACCTGGCTCTTGACCACCGGTGCGCGCAGGGCGAACAGAGTGAGCGAACCACCGACCACGAACAGCAGGAAGATCAGGATGAAAATGCCCCGCGACGGGTCGGCGGCAAACGCATGCACCGAGGTCAGGACACCGGAGCGCACCAGGAAGGTACCCAGCAGGCTCAGCGAGAACGCGGCAATCGCCAGCAGCACGGTCCAGCTCTTGAATACCCCGCGCTTTTCGGTCACCGCCAGCGAGTGGATCAGCGCCGTACCCACCAGCCAAGGCATGAACGAGGCGTTTTCCACCGGGTCCCAGAACCACCAGCCACCCCAGCCAAGTTCATAGTAGGCCCACCACGAACCCAGGGTAATGCCGACACCGAGGAAGGCCCAGGCAACGATGGTCCAGGGCCGCGACCAGCGCGCCCAGGCGGCGTCCAGGCGGCCACCGAGCAAGGCGGCGATGGCGAAGGCGAAGGCCACCGAGAACCCGACGTAGCCCATGTACAGCATCGGCGGGTGGACGATCAGGCCAAAGTCCTGCAACAGCGGGTTGAGGTCGCGGCCATCGGTCGGCACCTGCGGCAGCAGGCGCTGGAAGGGGTTGGAAGTGATGATCAGGAAGCTCAGGAAGCCCACGCTGATCATGCCCATTACCGCAAGCACGCGGGCCAGCATCACCTGCGGCAACTGCCGCGAGAACACCGACACGGCGAAGGTCCAGCCGCCGAGGATCAGCGCCCACAGCAGCAGCGAACCTTCGTGCGCCCCCCACACGGCACTGAACTTGTAGTACCAGGGCAAGGCGCTGTTGGAGTTGCTGGCCACATAGGCGACCGAGAAGTTGTCGGTCATGAAGGCATGGGTCAGGCAGGCGAAGGCAAAGGCCAGAAAGGCGAACTGCCCCCAGGCAGCCGGTCGCGCCAGGCTCATCCACAGGCTGTCGCCACGCCAGGCGCCGAGCAGCGGCACGCTGGCCTGCACGGCAGCAAAGCAGATGGCCAGGATCATCGCCAGCTGGCCGAGTTCGGGGATCACCAGCGCCGCGTTCATGGCCTGGCCTCCCCGCCGGTGGCGGCCTGGCCGCTTTCCTTCAGGGCCTTGGTAACCTCGGGCGGCATGTACTTCTCGTCGTGCTTGGCCAGTACTTCATCGGCCACCACCACGCCATCGGCGTTGAGCTTGCCGAGGGCGACGATGCCCTGCCCTTCGCGGAACAGGTCGGGGAGGATGCCACGGTAGGTGATCGGCACCGACTTGTTGAAGTCGGTGACCACGAAGCGCACGTCCAGCGAATCGGACGAACGCTGTACCGAACCTTTCTCGACCATGCCGCCGGCGCGGATGCGGGTGTCCAGCGGCGCTTCGCCGTTGGCGATCTGGGTCGGTGTGTAGAACAGGTTGATGTTCTGCTGCAATGCGCTCAAGGCAAAGCCGACGGCAACCCCGACGCCGACCAGCAGGCCGACGATGAGCAACAGGCGTTTCTTGCGCTGCGGATTCACTGGTTGTTCTCCCGGCGCAAACGGCGCGCCTCATCTTGCAGGTAGCGACGGCGGGCCAGCACGGGCGTGGCGACATTCAGCGCCAGCACCGCCAGGCAGATGCCATAGGCCGTCCACACGTACAGGCCATGGTGGCCCATGGCGAGAAAGTCACCGAAGGTGGCAAAACTCATTGTGCGGCCCTCCGCCCCAGGCTGTTCAATACTTCATCCTTGACCCAACTGGCGCGCGCTTCGCGCTTGAGTACTTCAAGGCGCATGCGCAGCAACAGCACCGCGCCGAAGAAGCAGTAGAAGCCCAGCGCCGTGCACAGCAGCGGCAACCACATTTCTGCGGGCATCGCCGGCTTTTCGGTGAGGGTGAAGGTGGCGCCCTGGTGCAGGGTGTTCCACCACTCCACCGAGTACTTGATGATCGGGATGTTCACCACGCCGACGATCGCCAGTACCGCACAGGCCTTGGCTGCACTGTCACGATTACTGATTGCCTGGCCCAGCGCAATAATGCCGAAGTACAGGAACAACAGGATGAGCATGGACGTCAGCCGGGCATCCCAGACCCACCAGCTTCCCCAGGTGGGCTTGCCCCAGATGGCCCCGGTGACCAGCGCCACGGCGGTCATCCAGGCGCCAATGGGGGCGGCGCATTGCAAGGCGACGTCGGCCAGTTTCATCTTCCACACCAGCCCCACCACCCCGGCCACTGCCAGCAGCACGTAGCAGGACTGCGCCAGCATCGCCGCCGGTACGTGGATGTAGATGATGCGGAAGCTGTTGCCTTGCTGGTAGTCCTGGGGGGCGAAGGCCAGGCCCCAGGTGATGCCGACCAGCAGCAGGAGCACGGCAGCGCCGGCAAGCCACGGCAGCATGCGGCCGCTGATGGCATAGAACCATTTGGGGGAGCCCAGCTTGTGGAACCACGTCCAGCTTATTTTCATCAGGGTACATCCAGGGTATTGGCCGGGCTTGAAAGCCCGGGACTCGTTATTCGCCGACGCTGATCTTCAGGCCGGCCGCTATCGCAAAGGGTGCCAGGGTCACGGCCAGGGCCGTCAGGCTGGCGAGCCAGAGCAGGTGGCCGGTTGCCGGCATATTCTGCAACGCCGCTTGCAACGCACCACTGCCCAGGATCAATACAGGGATATACAACGGCAGAATCAGCAATGCCAGCAGCAAACCGCCGCGTTTCAGACCGACTGTCAGCGCCGCGCCCACCGCGCCCAAAAGGCTCAGCACCGGCGTACCCAGCAGCAGCGAGCCGAGCAGCACCGGCAGGCAATGGCTAGGCAGCCCCAGCATCAGCGCCAGCAGCGGCGCCAACAATACCAGCGCCAGCCCGGAAAAGATCCAGTGTGCCAGCACCTTGGCCAGCACCAGCAGCGCCAACGGGTGCGGCGACAGCACCCACTGTTCCAGCGAGCCGTCCTCGAAATCGCTGCGGAACAGGCCGTCCAGCGACAACAGCACCGCCAGCAGTGCCGCCACCCAGACCAAGCCTGGCGACAAGGTTTGCAACAATTGGCTTTCCGGGCCGACTGCCAGCGGGAACAGCGCAACCACGATGGCGAAGAATACCAACGGGTTGGCCAGCTCGGCCGGGCGGCGGAACAGCAGGCGCGCTTCGCGGCGCAACAACAGGATGAATACGCTCATGCCGCCCATTGCCCCAGGTTCAGTTCACGGTAACCGGAGGGCTTGCGTTCCAGCGTGTGGTGGGTGGTCAGCACTACCGTGCCGCCCTGCTCGCAGTGGGCCGCCAGGTGCGCCTCGAGCTGCGCCACGCCCTGCTTGTCGAGGGCGGTGAAGGGTTCGTCGAGGATCCACAGCGGCGGGCTGGCCAGGTACAGCCGGGCCAGGGCCACGCGGCGCTGCTGGCCGGCAGACAGGGTGTGGCAGGGCACGTCTTCGAAACCACGCAGGCCGACGGCCGCCAGTGCCGCCCAGATCGCCTCGCGGCTGGCCGGCTGGTGCAGGGCGCACAGCCAGGTGAGGTTCTCCTCGGCGGTGAGCAGGTCCTTGATGCCCGCTGCATGGCCGATCCACAACAGGATGCTGGCCAGGGCGTGGCGCTGCTCGGCCAGTGGCTTGCCACCCAGCAGGATCTGCCCGGCCGTCGGCTGCATCAGGCCGGCCAGCAAGCGCAGCAGGCTGGTCTTGCCGCTGCCGTTGGGGCCGCTGATCTGCAACATGTCGCCGGGCCGCAGCTCGAAAGCGAGGTGCTCGAACAGCAGGCGCCAGTCGCGCTCGCAGGCCAGGCCCGCGGCTTGGAGGTGAAGGGTCACGGTTTCGCCTTATCTTTGTAGGGCTCCGGAGCGGTGTCGCCTGCTTCGCGGGCACGCCCGCTCCCACAAGGTTTCACGCAAGGCTTGAAAGCTGCGCAACCCCTTGTAGGAGCGGGTTCACCCGCGAAGCAGGCGACACGGCCCTGGAGCCCTGTATCTCAAGTCGCCCCCCTCGCTGCCGTTATACTGGCAACGACGGACGGCCGGCATTATTACACGCGCCGCCACGCTGCCAAGAGGGCGGGTTCGACAGGTTGTATACAATCATGACTGAAATCAATAGTCTCGGCGCACAAACCGCAATCAGCCCCCAGGCCATCAAGGCGGGCATGACCGGCGAACTGCTGCGCCTGACACAACCGCAACCCGGCTTGATGGCCCCCGGCGAGACCGCCCAGGCCGAAGTCATGTCGTTGCGCCAGGTGGGCCAGGATTTTCAGCTGGTGCTGCGGCTGATGCAGGCCAACGGCACCCAGACCCAGCTGCAAGCCAGCGCCAGCGAGCCCCTGCCCCAGGGCAGCCAGGTCACGGTCAGCCAGACCGAAAGCAACCGCCTGGCGATCATGTTGCAGCAGGCCAGCGCCAGCCAGGTCGCCACCCTCACCCGCCTGGACACCAGCAAAGTGTCGGTCGGCACCCTGCTGCAGGGCAAGGTCCTGACCAACCAGGCGCTGGCCCAGGCGCCCGGCCAGCCAGCCGTCTACCGGGCGCTGGTCAGCCTGCTCAACAGCGCCCAGGCCGGCGCTACCCTGAGCGTGGACAGCCCGCGCCCGCTGGCCGTTGGCAGCCTGCTCAGCGCGCTGGTGCAAGGCGACCAGTCGCTGCGTTTCGTACCGCTCAGCGGCCGCCAGGACCAGCTCAGCATTGCCCAGCAGCTGCTGACCCAACAAAACCGCCAGGCTTCGCTGCCCGGCCTGCTCAATGCCCTGCAACAGGTGGCCCGCGCCCCGGGCGCCGATGGCGAATTGCGAGCCAGCGCCGAACGCCTGCTGGCGAGCCTGCCAGAAGCCCGGCAACTGGGTGATGCCAAGGCAGTGGCGCAGGCCCTGAACAACAGCGGTGCCTTTCTCGAAGCCAAACTGCTGGGCGGTTTCCCGGCCAGCGTCGCCACCGACCTCAAGGCCCACTTGCTGCGGCTGATCACCATCACGCCGGCAAGCGTACCCGGGGCGCCCAACCTGGCGCCCGCCAGCCTGGCCGTTACCATGCCGGTCCTGGCCCGCAGCGCGCTGGGCATGCTCGAACGGGTCAGCCCCAAGCCGCAGCCGGGCGCATTCCCGCTGCCGTCGCGCCTGCTCAAGGCCATGGAGGACGAAGGCGACCTGCAACAATTGCTACGCCTGGCCGCCGCTGCCGTATCGCGCCTGCAAAGCCATGCCATGAGCAGCCTGCAACAAACCGGTACCCTGGAAAACGGCAACCTGCAGACCACCTGGCAAACCGAAGTGCCGATCCGTCACGGCCAGGAGTTCATCCCGTTGCAGGTCAAGCTGCAGCGCGAGGAAACGCCACAACAGCAGGCCGACCGCCAGCAGGAGTCAGCCGACCCGCTGCAAGCCCTGTGGCGTATCGAGCTGGCTTTCGACCTCTCGCCCCTTGGCCCGGTGCAGGTCCAGGCACAACTGAGCCAAGGCCGCCTGGGTGGCCAGCTTTGGGCGGAACGCGAGGCGACAGCCCGGCTGATCGACAGCCAGCTCGGCAGCTTGCGCGAACGCCTGTTGGCGCGGGGCCTGGATGTGGGTGATCTGGAATGCCATCCTGGTATCCCACCACAAGGCCCGCGTACGCGGGTAGAACAACGTTGGGTGGATGAGAACGCATGACGCACCAACCTGCACGCCAGGCGATTGCCCTGTTCTACGACGGGCAGCAAGCTCCGACCCTCACCGCCAAGGGTGACGATGCGCTGGCCGAGGCCATCCTGGCATTGGCCCGGGAACACGAGGTGCCGATCTACGAAAATGCCGAGCTGGTGCGTCTGCTGGCGCGCCTGGAGCTGGGGGACCAGATACCGGAGGCGCTGTATCTGACCATCGCCGAAATCATCGCCTTTGCCTGGCACCTGCGGGGCAAGGTGCCCGCGGGCTTCGATGACGAACCTGCCGCCCCAGGGCCTGTGCCACCGCTCCTGGGAAGGCTGCTGCCAGAAGGCGAAGGCACCTGACCACCTGGTATTCATGCAAATTGCCTTTTTGCGCCATATTGGTAACGTGCCGCTCAAGGTCAGGCGCTTGGCGATGTAAGGAATACTGTAATGCGTACCATCTGGTTCTTGCTGCTTCCGGGCACCCACATCCTTGATCTCGGCGGCCCGTTACAAATCATGGCGAGCCTTGAA
The DNA here is from genome assembly GCF_046764235.1 of Pseudomonas sp. s4. Lineage (NCBI taxonomy): Bacteria > Pseudomonadati > Pseudomonadota > Gammaproteobacteria > Pseudomonadales > Pseudomonadaceae > Pseudomonas > Pseudomonas sp. s4. The sequence continues at coordinate 4,415,372 of NZ_CP177209.1, forward strand.
GAACTCCAGCTGGCTCCGGTCAACGTACGTTGCATAGCCGCCAGACAACAAGTCAGCAGTTTTCAGGGCGTGACACTGAGTGGCCTGCACCAGTTGCCTGACCGGCTGGCACCGCAGGACTTGCTGTTCGTGGTGGGCAACAAGCTCTCTGCGACACCCGCCGATACCGCGATATTGACCGCCACAGCCCGGTGGCTGGCGCAGGTGGTCAGGCAAACGCCGGATATACAACTGTGCTCCATATGCACCGGTGCGTTTCTGCTGGGCGAAGCTGGCTTGCTGGATGGCCGGCAATGCACCACGCACCATCGTTACGTCGACTTGCTGCGAACGCGCTACCCAGCAGCCAAGGTGCTGGAGAACCGCCTGTTCGTCGAGGATGATGGCGTGTTCACCTCGGCAGGCGTGTCCAGCGGAACCGACCTGGCGCTGCACATCGTCAGCCTGCAATTTGGCAAGGTAGTAGCCAACCAGGTGGCGCAGGAACTGGTCATCTACCGTCGCCGCGCCGGCGAAGATGTGCAACTGCGCGCGGCAGACCTGGCGCGCAACCACATCCACCCGTTGGTGCATGCAGCCCAGGACTACATGGATGCACACCTGGGTACCAACTTCAGCTTCGAACAACTGGCCAGCCAGTTCAATGTGAGCTACCGGCACCTGGCGCGGCTGTTCCGCGATAATACCGGCCAAACGCTGCAGAACTACCTGCGCGCCCAACGCATCGACCTGGCCCGTGAGCTTTTGCGCGGCAGCCATCTCAACGTGGAACAGATCGCCGAGCGTTGCGGCTACGGCAGCAGCCATGCCTTTCGCCTGGCATGGCGCCAGGAAATGCCGCAGCCGCCACTGCAGTTTCGCCATGCTCTGGCTAACGAGGGCGCCTAGATCTTTGTGCTGCTACCGCTCGCTTATCGCAGTCGGGGCGAAGCTTTCGGTGAAGAACTCCACCACGGCCCGGCGCGAAGCGTCGCGCGCTGCCGGGTCAGGTGCCGAACGCCCCACGCCTCCCTGGCCACGGTGCAGGAACGGGTCCTGATACTCCTGTGCAGCCTCCAACCCATTGAAGCCGTGCTCTGCGCCGGGGTACACCAGCACCTGCGCCCGCGCCTGGTCTTCGCTGGGCAGGTTTGAAATCAACGACGAACAGGCACGCGGGTCATCGTCGTACTGGTCGTTTTCGCCCACCAGCACCAGCAAGCGCGCCGGGGCCAGATGCTTGAAGGTATAACCTGGCACACGGTTGTAACCCCAACACACGGGGTAGAACGCGGCCATCGAGATGGGACGAACACCTGAGGCTTTCTCCAGTTCGTCATTGATGGGAGCAGAGGCGGCGAGCATGGCCTGTACGCCACCCCAGGAAAACCCGAGCACGCCCACGCGTTTGTCATCGACACCGGGTTGCTTGGCCAGGTAAGCCAGGGCGCCTGCCAGGTCCGGCAGGGTATCGTGCACACGTGGTGGCCGCCCTTGTGCACCGCCCGCAAGCCTGCGCGCGCCCCACATATCCAACTCCAGCGTAGCGATGCCGCGGGCATTGAGGTCGCCGCCATGCAACGGGCCGCGCGAATCCATGCCCGCCGAGCCATGCAGGATGATCACCGCCGGTACCGGGCCCGCACCGTTGGCCGGCAGCGACAATACAGCCGGAACCCGAATTGGTATCGCCTTGCCGGCGGATGGCAGGGGCTGACTATAGAAAGAAACCAATCGTTTGCTGACAGTGGCAACGGTGCCGCTATCGGTGGCGGCGACCTCAGCCCGGGCCGTTGCGAACGGAAGCGCACAGCCCAGCACCAAGCTGATGGCCATTACTTTGAACATCTGGTTACCCCTGAACGTCATGAGCGGGTGTTGAACCGGCACCCGTTATCGAAAATTGGCGGCGCCTGGCATCAGCCGCACATCGTCATTACTGCCAGGCCATCGACATGCCATTGGGTGAATGCCAACGGGTCGAGCATCGCCATGCCTGTCATCACGCAACTCGCCAGGACAAAAGCCACGGCATAAAAACGCACTTCCTTCGCGCAGGCCGTGCCATATACCGCGATCAATGCAAGGATCTGCACCCCCACGGCGAACACGCCGATGCCGAATCCTGAAGCGAGCAGTTCAGCCATTGAACACCGCGTTCCAGGGACGGCCGGCCGTCGCTGCCATGGACCTTTGCGAGGACACGGCCCGGAAGGCCTGTTGCAGGTCGGCCTTGATATCGTCAACACGCTCCAGGCCGACACACAACCTGATCAAACCATCCGTGATACCCGCCTGTTGGCGTGCCTGTGCGTCCAACCGCCCGTGTGTGGTTGTGGCCGGATGCGTGACCATGCTGCGGGTGTCGCCGATGTTGGTACAGCGCGCCACACAACGCAGTTCGTCAATCCATTGCCAGGCTGCGGCCTGGCCCCCGACGATCTCGAAAGCCAATAGCCCGCCATGGCCGTCCTGCTGGCGGCATGCCAATGCATGCTGGGGGTGGTGTTCAAGGCCGGTGTAATGGACTTCAGTCACCAGGTCCTGATCCATAAGCCAGCGTGCCAGCTCAAAGGCGCTCTCCTGCGCCCGCATCATTCTGACTTCGAGGGTTTCCAGGCTTTTGAGCAGCAGCCAGGCGTTGAACGGGCTGCAAGAAATGCCCAAGGTACGCAGAACACCCCGCAACACCTGCAGGAGGCTTTGCGAACCGGTCACGACGCCCGCCAATGCACGCCCCTGGCCATCCATGTACTTGCCAGCGGAGTGGATGACCAGGTCCGCTCCCAGTGTGTGTGGCCGCTGAAAAACAGGGGTCAGCAAGGTGTTGTCCACCACCAGCAATGCCCCTTTTTCATGTGCCAGCATGCTTATGGCGCGGATATCACCGATTTTCAGCAGCGGGTTGGATGGCGACTCCAACACCACCAGGCGGGTCCTGCCGTCAATTGCTGACTTCCACTGCGCCAGGTCTGTCAAATCGACGAATCGGGCCTCGATCCCGAAGCGGGCCATGTAGTAGCTGAAGGCATTGACCGTAGTGCCGAACACGTCCCGGCTGCAGACGATGTTGTCGCCTTGCTGGAGAAAGGCGTGACAAAGCGCGGTGAAAGCGCCCATACCAGAAGCGAACGCCACTGCGCTTTCAGCGCGTTCGAGCGCTGCCACACGGCTTTCAAACGCTTGGACGGTCGGGTTGGTGAACCGGCTGTATACATTGCCTTGCTGCTGGCCGCTGAAGCGCTCGCATGCCTCTTTGGCTGAAGCGAAGGTATAGGCGGACGTCATGGCCAACGGCTCACAGAACACATCGGACAGGTCGCTGGCCCGGTGAGCATGCAACGCCCTGGTTGCATTGAAATCAGTTGCGTTGAAATCATCCAGGCCAATCACGGTCGATTGCATGGTTATGCGCCTCCTTGTTTGCATTGAACAATGCGCAATTGATCGGTGGACTATTCAGGTTCGGCGAGTTGAGTGGCCAGGGTTTCGCTTGAAGGGCGAACCGCTACCAGCCACAAGGACGCCAGGGCAGCCACCGCCGTGGCCGTGGCCAGGCCGGCCAAGGTCAGCTGGTAGCTTTGATGCCGGTCGAAATCCAGTGCGCCCAGCTGCGTGGCTACCAAAGCGCCAAGTTGGTGTACCAGGAACAGCATCCCAAACACCTTGCCTTTGATTTCGGCGCCATACAGCGCGAAGCAGAAGGCAGACGTGAGCACCACCGTTCCGAGGTAACTGGCGCCAAACAGCACAGCGAACACGTACGTTCCGAGGGGCCCGGGCGTGGTCAGCAGCACGATGACCGCAGCGGTTCGCAGCAGGTAGAACATCATCAGCAGCAGGCCCTTGTTGTAGCGGGTGGCCAACCAACCCGCCAGCAGGCCGCTGACCAGTTCCAGCACACCCAGCAGGCTCAGGCCGCTGGCCTGCACCGAACTGGGCAGCGCCTCACCCTGCCAGAACGACACCAGATGAACATCGATGAACGCCATGGTGGCACCACAACTGGCGAAACTGAGCGCCAGCACGAAGAAGCGCGGGTCACGCAGCAGAAACATCACCGGATGCCTGACCTTTGCCGCCTGCGGGTCGGGCTTCAGCGGCACGGTGCGGGATACCCAATACAGCGCCAGGCTCAAAGGCACCAGGAAGATCAGGCCAACCCAAGAGAACACCGACTGCCAGGGCACGCTCTGCTGCAGCATGATCCACAACGGCGACAGCACGATGAAGCCGATGGACGTGCCGTTGGTGACGAATGCGAAAGCGAAGGCCTTGAACCGTTCGGCGACCAGGCGATCGACCAGAATACCCATGGGTACATAGGTCATCGCCGCAAGGGCAAAGGCTCCAAGCAGGCCATACACCAGGGTGAACACCAGCAGGTGCGTGCCGGCGAAGGTCACGCCCAGCAGCACCACCCCGCCGCTGAGACTGCCAAGGGCCACCGTGCTCAAGGGGCCAACCCGGTCGCTCAGCCACCCCACCACGGGCGACACCAGGCCAATGGTCAGGACGAACAGCGATCCTGCGGTGGCCAAGGCTGCGCGCCCCTCGCCAAAGTGCGAGGCCAGGTCGACGAAGTAGACTTGGTACAACCCTTTCAATGCGCTGGACAGAAACATCACCACGAAGCCGACTACCAGCACCGAGACGATCAAGGTAGAGCTGAATTTCTGTTTCATGGCCAATCCTTATCGTGTGGGCATTACACCGCCTCGGCTTGCGGAGCTCGGCAATAGGCTTGGTACATGTTTTCGTACATTGCGTAGAACAGCCGGCAGGTGTGGTCTACCGCCTGCAACGCCTCTTCCTGCATCTGCGCGGTGGTGCACAACTGCGAGACAAGGTCCAAGCCTTCATTGACGTGGCCCACGTCTTCCTTCTGGTGCACCGAGAAGAACAGCAGGTCCTGTTCGGTCAGGCCATAGGCTCGCCCCAGCAACACGTGCCGTGCATCTCCAGCGACGGTCTCGAGGTTCTGCCCCTCGCTGGCGATCATCACTGCTGCTGCACCAATGTGATAACGCGCCGGGTCCCGTACCGCCTGCAGGCGGAAATCGATCAACTCCCGGGTGGCTGGCAGCGGTTGCTCGGCATCACGCTCGGCATCGGTGATACCGAGCGCCCGCAGGAAGTTCTGCATGAGCACGACATGGTTATCGGTGCGCGAAAGCCGGCCGGTTTCTTCTTCGAAGCAATTGGTGATCAATGCCCGCTTGTGGGCGGGCAGCGGGCAATGAAAGAACAAGTGCTCGACATAAGTCAGGAAATACTTGGTGAGCTGGTAGCCTTGCAGCGCGACCTTGCGCAGCAGCAGCCGGTTGCCCTCAGGCGCAAGCAATTCCTCGAATATCGGGTGGGACAAGGTCAGATGGTGGTGCAGCTTCTGCTCCAACTGATCGCGAAAATCTGCAGTAGATAAGGCCATTGGGGCGTTCCTTGGGTGAATGAGCAGTTGCCGTTGACGGGGATGACCGCAGGCGGGGTCAATGAAGGGCAATTCAGTGCAGGTTGAGTCGCAGCGCAAGGCTTTCCACGGTCTGGGCCATGTAATGGCCGCGATGCTTCACGCCATCGACCCGCGCGTAGTCGTCAAGCACGCCGTAGGTCTGAAACCCGAAGGATAGCCATAACCGGTGTGCACGAGTGCCCTCGCGCACATCCAGGGTCAACAGCTCGATACCTTGGGCCTGGCACAAGCGCACGACTTCGCAGAAAGCCCGTGCCACCAGGCCGGACCCGCGATAGGCCGGATGCACCACGCCCTTGCTAAGGTCGGCAATATGCCGGCAGTTCGGCATGCTGCTGCGCGAAAGGATGACCAGGCATGCCGGCCCTGCCATTGCCTGGCCGAGCAGGACGTGGGTATCGCCGCCACGGATGCGCTCTTGCAGCGAGGCCGTGAATTCGACGCTCTGCCCGGCAGACATCTCGTGCTCGTAACCCAGAACACCGCCATCGCCAACCGTGCTGTTGATGAGTTGCATGATGGCTGGCGCGGTATGGCTGTCAGCCTGGCGCAACCACTGCAACTGTGGTTCGCCGGGGGCCAACTGCTTTGAAGAGAGGGTGTTCATTGCGTAAATCCCTTGTGCGTACAGGCAGGGATTTAAACGTTTAAGTAAGACCCCGGGTAAGAAGGGAACCGGACAGGAAACGGAAGGATAGTGACATACATGCAAAATGCCATCAGCGACCGAGGCCAGGTGCGATGAGACCGGTCAGGTCCTGTACCGAAATATCTACCACCGTTTTCCCGCGCCCCTGTTTCAACCTTGCCGACCTCATCTCAGCGCAAGGTATACCCCCCATGCATTCGACCCGCATCAACGTGATGGGCACGCATTACGTTATAGACCACCTTGGCCATGTGCCCCGCCCCGATCGTGAGGCCAACCGCGCCATCCGCCAATGGCTTGCGCAGCAAGGCCATGACCTGGACCCGGACCAGCTCGACGTCATTACCCTCCACTACTGTTCGGATGGCGCAGGTGGCCAGCTGGCCGCGATCAGCCAGCGCACCAGCCTGACCCAGGCACTGCTGGGCAACTGGCAGGGCGAGTCGGCCAGTGACGTGTTCGGCAAGCTGCTGCAAGCACCATGGGCCGGTGCGTTACCCGCAGGTCCGATACGGTTGGTGGACACCCTCCCGGCCCCCGCCTTCAATCACTACGGGGCACCCTTCGAGGTATTCAACGGACTGTTCCGGCGCACTACCGCGCAACGCTACGACGCTTCCACCCATTTGCCGGTAAGCGCCGAAGCCTTCCAGCAGTTCATCAACAACCTGGACTTCCAGCAGCCTTTCAAGGCGGCGCTGGATGTCTACTGGCGTGACCATCTGCACAGTCACAGGCTGGCGCTGAAGCTCAACTTCATCGCAGCCTGCAACAGACAGGTCAGCGAGGGCAGCCTCAGCGAACCTGCACGGCAACTGGTCTGGCAAGCGGCCGGGCTGATGCCACGGCGCAACAGGCTGCGACGCAGCACGTTGAGCATCTACGGCTATGCAGCGACCGACCTGCTGTACCTGAACGACCCCGCCACCGACCTGACGGTGCTGTACGTACCTGGCAACAGCTCACCGTTGCTGACGTTCAGCAGCGAACGAGAATTGAAGGCCTGGGTCGGTGAACAATGCAAAGACCCGACCAGGCGCCAGGCCCTGAAACAGCACTTTCGCCTGGCAGATTGTCCGCAAGGCCTCGACTTCAGCGGCCTGGACACTGCCATGGAGGGGCTGGGCGCCTACCCTGAACGGCACCTGCTGCCGCCCGAACACGGCTATTTCAACGACGACGGCACCTGGCCGCCGCAGACCTATGTCAATTATCGACCAGCCAAGTACAACCCCAAAATCAAGGGCGACCTGTTCCAGGCACTGGCCGAGCGCCAGCGTCAGCGCAGCTACGACGATGCCGCGTTTCTGATCACGGCTGACAGCGAAGTCATCAAGGCCAGGTGGCGTGGCTACCTGGCCACTACGCTCAACCTGCTGGCGCCACTGTGCCTGGTAGTACCCGGCCTGGGGCCGCTGCTGGCCGTCGGCGGTATCGCCCAGCTTGGCCTGGGGCTCGACCAGGCAATCAACGGCAAGTCACTTCAGCAGCAGCAGGAAGGCATCGGCAACATCACCTGGGGCCTGTTCAACGCCTTGCCCCTGGCGGCAGGCGCTGCCGCAAGGGCCCAGGCGTTGTTCGAATTCAAGGTCGAAGGTTTCGCGCCGCCGACGCGGCTGAATGAACAGATCGGCTACCCCCTGAGCCCGCTCTCGCCACCGCGCTTCCCGGAGCCCGAGGGCGCAAGCTACTTCCATATCACCGACCCGATAGAGCCACTGGAGGACGCTGACCAGGCAGTTGCCGACGCCGTCATTCGTACACCCCAGTACGATGGTGAGCCAGACACCCTGGCAGCGAACATCGATGGCTACAACGCCAGGGTGATCTACGACATGGAGCGGGACGTATTCATTCGGGCCGAAGACCTGAACCAGGTCGACCCTGTCGGCTTCGTGGCGGTACCCGGCAGCCGGAACCTGCGCCCCGCGCCACAAGGGCGCGTGGTTACCCATGCGATGCGCAGTCGTACCCTGCGGGCGCTGGGCGTGGACCTGCCATTGCCGCTACAGGTGCCGGCCAGAGCGCCAGGCAGTTGGCCAATACCCAAGCACATCTCCTGCCTGTGGGTCGGTGACCAGATCATCGGCCCGGAGCTGCTGGCCAACTTGGGCCAGAACGCAGCGCGGTTGCAAGGTAGCGAATACAGCATGCGGTTGTTCCTTTCCAGCACTGCCCGGCAGGCCTATGCCGAAAACCTGGAGCTGCTGGCCAGTCATGCCCCGGGCTTGCAGGTGCTGCCCTTGGAAGAGCAGGCCTTCTTCAGGGCTTTCCGCCAAAGCAGGTACTACGCGCAGTACGACGCTGCCCTGGATGGCAACGGCGGCGTTGCCCGCAACTATGCATCGGCATGCGATGTGCTGCGCTACCCGATGCTGCACCACGAAGGTGGCCTGTACATGGATGTCGATGACACCTTGCTCGCGCCAGGCGAATACTCATTGATCATCGACGGCCAACCGGTAGGTGCCGCCGGTGAACCCATCGATCAGGTCGATTTGAGCACGGACGCCAATGGGCTGCTGCTGGTACCGCCCATGTCCAATGAAAAGATGGGCATGAACAGCCTCTACAACTCCAGCCTCATCGGCAGCCACCCCGGCAACCCCACCCTGGAGGCCATTTCCGAAGAGATGTACGCACGCTACCAGCTCAATCGCGACTTCTACGACAGCAAGCCCAGCCTGGCTGAAGACCCGGGGAATTTCTATGAGTATGCCAGCCGCCTGAGCTACCTCACCGGCCCTGCCCTGCTCAGCGACGTGGTCGATCGGCAACTGCCGAGCCTGCGCATCCTGCGCCAGCTCACCAATCTCTATGGGATGCCGCGCATCAATGCCTACCGGTTCGTCGATCTGCCACGCATGCGCGATTCGGTGCGTACACTCCTGCCTCTGAACCGCTTCGCCACTGTCGGTGGCAACCATTCCTGGAGCCGAACATGAACCCGCGCCAACCTGTGGTCGGCGCAGCCGGCCAAGACTACGTCAAGGCAATGCTGGGTTCCGTGCCTCGCCCTGACTGCAGTGCCAGTGCAGCCATCCGCGAATGGGCCAGCCAGCAGCGGCTGGACGTGGAACCCGACAACACGCTTGCAGTGACCTTGCATTGCAAATTCGTTCCCAAGCGGGGCTGGCTGGCCAAGATCGTCCAACAAATGAGCCTGACCGAAGCGCTGCTTGGCAACTGGCAGCAAAGCGGCTACTCCAAGGTTGCCGAGCAAACCGCGCAGCTGCTGCTAAGAGGCGGGACGGCCACCGTCGACCTGCTAGGTGTACTGCCAGAGCTTTCCCTGCCACACGGTCGAGCGCCCTGGGCCCAGGCCTTCAGCAATGGTCAGGTGACGATCGTCGATGAATTGCCAGGAAGTGGCCTGGACCACGACATCGATGTGCACACCGAATTCCATGGCCTTTTCCGCCAGACCGCACCCATGCGCTACGACGCCAGCACTTATGTGCAGTTCGACGCCACGACCTTCCAGTCCTTCATCTGGCAACTCGACTTCCAGGGCGTATTCAAACGCCAGCTCGATGACTTCTGGGCCCATGCCGCCAGCCAGTACAGCGTCAGCGCGTGCATCGCATTCCTCGCTGCCTGCAACAGGCAGGCATTGCGGGGCAACCTCAGTGAACAGGGGCGCAGCCTGGCGTGGCGGGCGGCAGGCGTGGAACGCTGGCACCACGGCGCCAACCTCAGTGACAACGGGGTAGAGGCCAGGCTGCTGAACATCAATGGCTACCCATCGAGCGACATCCTCTGCCTGAGCGATATGCGCAGCCGCCTGACCTTGCTGTACATACCGGGCAATGCGGCGCCGTTGCATGAGTTCGCCAACCCAGGCGCCATGCGTGCGTGGCTTGCCAGGCAGTGCCGCGACGCCGACAAACGGGCAGCCCTGCTTGCCCACTTCAGGGCCTGCGATATTCCGGACAGGATTGGCCGCTCGGGGTTGCGTCGGGTACTTCAGGGCATGGCCGATTTCCCGCCCCGCCAGATCATCCTGCCTGCAACCAGCGTGTATCGCCTGGCCAGGGTTTGGAACCCGCACACCCTGATCAACTACAAGGCAGACACCTCCAGCCCACGCATCGAATACAACCTGTTCGAGGCATTGACGGTGGCACAACGTCAACGCAGCCAATCCGACGCCGACTTCCTGATCACGCGCGACAGTGAAGTGACCAAGGCCGCATGGCGCAGCTATTTCTACCTGACCATGAACCTGGCCACACCGTTTCTGCTGGTGGTTCCCGGACTGCTACCCCTGGCTGCCGTGGCCGGGGTGGCCCAATTTACAGTAGGCCTGGACCAGGCGCTGCACGGCAAGGATGTGAACCAACAGCTCGAAGGCGCGGAGCAGGCCGTGTTCGGCCTGCTGAACGCAGCCCCGGGGCTGGCGCGCGGGGTCAAGGCGAGCAAGGCGCTGTTCGGCCAACGCCCCATTGGCTTCATCAAACCGGTGAGGCTCAATGGCCGCATAGGCTACCCGCTGAGCCCGGTCTCGCCGCCACGCTGGCCCGGGCCTGCGATGACACCCTATTTCCAGGACTTGGCAGTAGCGGGTGACCAAGTAGCCACCACCTTGCCCGGCGCAGACTCACACGTTGCCCGCTGCGTAACGCGGCGCAAGGCATTCGGCACAGGTGACGAACTGATCGGCGATGCGGGGAATGGCCCACACCCGCTGTACTACGACGCCCGACAGGACAGTTTCGTGCTCAAGTACCCCAACGGCACACGCGGCGCCCAGCACTATGTGGCCAGCGCCGATCCGCTGCAGCCCTCGATCAGCCGACTGCTGCCCGATACGGACCCGTTGCGGGAAATCAGCCCGGCATCGCGCTCGCGCACGCTGCGGGCACTGGGTATCGATCTGCAGCTGCCCATCGACCTCGATGCGCTGGGGACTGCACCAGGCATACCCGTCCCCAGGCAGGTATTTCACATCTGGCTGGGTGACAGGACGATCGCCGGTGATTACCTGGCCGCGCTCGACAACAACGTGCAGGCACTACGCAACAGCGATTTCACGCTCAAACTCTACCTCTCCAACGCCAACCCTCAGGCATTCGAACGTAACATGACCCTGCTGCAGCCCCGCATCGACAGGGGATTGAAGGTTGCAGTACTGGAGCAGCAGACTTTCTATCATCAATTCGCGGCAAGTGAATACTTCGACCAGTACCAGGCTGCGCTGGAAGGAAATGGCGGTGTGGCCAGCAACTTCTCCTCGGCCTCCGATATTTTGCGCTACCGCATCCTGCATAGCGAAGGCGGCATCTACCTGGATATTGACGACCATCTGTTGGTCGAGCCGGACGCAACCGGGCAGTTACGGGCAAAGATCGACAGCGTACCGCTCACCACGCCCCTCGACGGGCTGCTGTTGAGGAGCCCGGTGTGCAATGCGCAATTGGGCATGTATACCAGCTACAACACCAGCATGATTGGCAGCCGTGCTGGCAATCCGGTGCTGAACGCCATTTCGGACGAGATCCTGGGCCGTTACCTCACCCCGGAGGGCCAGGCGTTCTACGAGGCTCCCAAACCGCCGCGGCAGCATGCGGCGGCATTCCAGGCCTATACCGAAAGGCTCAACACGCTGACCGGGCCCGCGGTGCTCAACCATGTAATCGACCAACGTCTACCTGAGCTCTACACCTTCAGGCAGGTGGCGGACCTGGCAAACATGCACACCCTGAACTACGACGCGCTGCTGGATGAAGCAGCACAACGGCGTGCAGAGCTGCGGTTGCTACCCCTGGAAGAGGTCGCAATGGCAGGGAACGCTCAGGGTTACTGACGGCCGGTCGGGCTTGCGCGGCCGCTGTGCCTGGGGCCGCACAAGACTCATGGCAATCAGTTGCCGCGATGCAGCTTGCTCATCAGTTCTGCCTCGGCCTGGGTCAGGCCGCAGCTTTCGGTCAGCTCGGCCACGCTGGCGCCCATGCCCACCAGCTTGGCCGCTTGGGTGAAGGTGACGTTGTGCGGGTCGCGCTGCTCCAGTTGCTGGATCTTGTCGGGCAGCGGCGCAACCGCCACGCGCAAGTCATGCAGCGCCTCGCCCATGCGCACGGTACCGTTCTGGTAATCGTCCAGGCGCTTGGCCAGGTCCTTGATGCGCTGGTCACGCAGCGCGTCACCCGCTGCCTGCTGCGCAGCCAGCTCGCGCTGGCGCTTGCTGTAGTTGAGGAAAAACCACAGGCTCAGCGCCCAGACCAGCGCCAGGAAGATGACAGCAACCTCTAGGATCAACTCAGATGTTCTCCAGCTCGGACCACTCTTCCTCGGTCATCATCTTGTCCAGTTCGACCAGGATCAGCAGTTCGCCGTTCTTGTTGCACACGCCCTGGATGAACTTGGCCGACTCTTCGTTACCCACGTTCGGTGCAGTCTCGATCTCGGACTGGCGCAGGTAGACCACCTCGGCCACGCTGTCGACCAGGATACCGACCACTTGCTTGTCGGCCTCGATGATGACGATACGGGTGTTGTCGGTGACTTCAGTCGGCATAAGGCCAAAGCGCTGGCGAGTGTCGATCACGGTCACCACGTTGCCGCGCAGGTTGATGATGCCCAGCACGTAGCTTGGTGCACCCGGCACCGGGGCGATCTCGGTGTAGCGCAACACTTCCTGCACCTGCATCACGTTGATGCCGTAGGACTCATTGTCCAGACGGAAGGTAACCCATTGCAGGATCGGATCTTCGGAACCTTGTGCAGACGACTTTTTCATTCCCCTACCCTCAAAATCCGCCACAGGCGGTGTGTTCGGTGTCATTTCTGTTTGGCGTGCATCTGCTTGACCGCACCACTGGCGATCAGCTCGGCCAGTGCAGCGACGTCGAGCAGCGCACACATGTGTTCAATAACCGTGCCGGCCAGCCACGGGCGCTGGCCACGCTGGCTGCGCCACTTGATCTCGGACGGGTCCAGGCGCAGCGAGCGGCTGACCTGGTGTACGGCCAGCCCCCATTCGTAGCCCTGCACGGAAATCACGTACTGCAGGCCCTGGCGAAAATCATCGCGGTAGCGATCGGGCATCACCCAGCGCGCGGTGTCCAACACCTTCAGGTTGCCGGCCTGGCAGGTCAGGATGCCGAGAAACCAATCCGGCTGGCCGAATAGTGGTGTCAGTTCCTGGCCGGCCAGGGTGTAGATCGAGCCCAGGCACACCAGCGGCACCGCCAGGGTCAGGCCCGCCACGTCGAACAGCAGGCATTCGAACGGCTCGGCGGCCCAGGCCGGGCGGCCATCGACCGTGGCCGGGGGCACGGGTACCTGCGGCGCCGGCAGGTGTACGTCCACCAGCGGCACTGCCGGCTCCACGGTCTGCTCCTCGACCAGCACCGGGATGCTGGCCTCGGCCACCACCGCCCGCTCGACCACCGTCACTACCGGTGCCTCCACCGGCATCACCTGTGGCAGCACCGCCAGCCTGGGCTCGGCGAACGGCCGTGGTGCGGGGCTGACGGTTGCTTCGGCTGACGCCGGCCTGGCTTGCTGCAAGGCATCACGCACCTGCTCTTCGCGCACCGCTTCGGCGAACTCGTCCGCCGCCGCTGGCGCCTCGAACAGGTCTTCGGCTTCGGTGGCGTCCTGCAGCAGGCCGTCGAGGTACGACTGCAGGGCCATCTGTGGCCGGGTACTGGTTTGCCGGGTCTGGGTCATCAGGCCACCTGCGCCGCAGTCTTGTAGGTCAGCAGGTGCTTGAGCAGCGCCCTGTAGGCAACCAGCCCGCGGCTCTTGCTGTCGAATTGCGAGGGCGTGACGCCCTTGCGGCTGGCATCGCGCAGGCGCGTATCCACCGGGATGTAGCCCTGCCACACATGCTGGCCGTAGGTGTCACGCAGCAGCTTGAGCGTGGCCAGCGAGGCCTGGGTGCGGCGGTCGAACAAGGTCGGCACGATCTGGTACGGCAGCGCCTGCTTGCGCGAGCGGTTGACCATGGCCAGGGTCCCGACCATGCGCTCCAGGCCCTTTACCGCGAGAAATTCGGTTTGCACCGGAATCACCAGCTGCTGGCTGGCTGCCAGGGCATTGACCATCAGCACACCGAGCAAGGGTGGGCTGTCGATCAGGGCATAGTCGAAATCCTGCCACAGCTGCGCCAGACTCTTGGCGATCACCAGGCCCAGGCCGTTCTGCCCCGGTGACTGGCGCTCCAGCACCGCCAGCGCGGTACTCGACGGCAACAGCGAGATGCGTTCGTCACTGGTGGGCAGCAGCAGTTGCCCGGGCAGGCCCTCGGGCACCGCGCCCTTGTGCAGGAACAGGTCGTAGCAGCTGTGCTCCAGGGCATCGGGGTTGTGCCCGAAATAGCTGGTCATCGAGCCGTGCGGGTCGAGGTCGACGACGACCACACGCTTGCCGGCCTCGGCCAGCAGGCCGGCCAGGGCGATGGTAGTGGTGGTCTTGCCGACGCCACCTTTTTGATTGGCTACTGCCCAGACTCTCATCAAGCAAACTCTATCTATTGATTTGGCAGGGACACTGCTGGGGCAACTGTCTTGCTCAACATCGGAAAGCTGGCGCGATCCCTGTGGGAGCGGGTTTACCCGCGAACACCGGCGCAGCCGGTGCCATGCACCGTGTCACCTTCTTCGCGGGTGAACCCGCTCCCACAGAGGACCGCGCTACATTCAACTACTTGGCAGCGTCGGGGAATTGACGAATCACTGCCCCGCCACCGTTGCTGGCGTTGCCGGTGCACTTTGTGTGCCAGCCCGGCGCAATGCAGCATCCGGCGTGGCATTGGCACTGCCCGAGCCAGTCAGGCTGCGGCGCACTTCGAGGTTGCGCGAAATCACCAGCACCACGCGGCGATTGCGCGCACGGCCTTCGGCAGTGTCGTTGCTGGCAACCGGCTGGTACTCGCCATAGCCGACCGAGGCCATGCGTGCCGGGTTGACCCCCTCCATGGCCAGCAGGCGCACGATGCTTGCCGCCCGAGCCGAAGACAGCTCCCAGTTGGTCGGGTACTGCGCAGTGCGGATTGGCAGGTTGTCGGTAAAGCCTTCGACGTGCACCGGGTTGGCGAACGGCTTGAGAATGCCGGCCACCTTCTCGATGATCGCAAATGCCTTGTCGCTGGGCATGGCATCGCCACTGCCGAACAGCAACGAGGAATTGAGCTCGATCTCGATCCACAGCTCATTGCCGCGCACAGTCATCTGGTCGCTTTTGATCAGGTCGCCAAAGGCATCGCGCACGTCATCGCTGATGGTTTTCAGTGGGTCGATACTGGTCGCCCCAAGGCCCGCATCGGTCTGCTCGCTGTCCTTCACCAACGGCTCGGCCGGGCGCACGCTCAGCGGCCGCTCTTCACCGATGGGGATCGGCTTCATGCTGCGCTCGGGGTCGTTGAACACCCCGAGCAAGGCCTGGGAAATGACCTTGTACTTGCCCTCGTTGATCGAGGAAATCGAGTACATCACCACGAAAAAGGCGAACAGCAGGGTAATGAAGTCGGCGTACGACACCAGCCAGCGTTCGTGGTTTTCGTGCTCCTCGGTATGACGACGGCGACGCATGGGTTACTCCATGAAGCCTTGCAGCTTCAGCTCGATCGAGCGCGGGTTCTCACCCTCGGCAATCGACAGCAGGCCCTCTAGCAGCATCTCGCGGTAGCGCGACTGGCGCATGACGATGGCCTTGAGCTTGTTGGCGACCGGCAGCAGCACCAGGTTGGCGCTGGCCACCCCGTAGATGGTCGCGACGAAGGCCACGGCAATGCCGTTGCCCAACTGCGACGGGTCGGCCAGGTTGCCCATCACGTGAATCAGGCCCATCACCGCACCGATGATGCCGATGGTCGGCGCGTAGCCGCCCATGCTCTCGAACACCTTGGCGGCCTGGATATCACGGCTTTCCTGGGTCAGGAAGTCGACTTCGAGGATGCTGCGGATGGCCTCCGGCTCGGCACCATCCACCAGCAGTTGCAGGCCCTTGCGCGCATAAGGGTCTGGCTCGCTGTCGGCCACCCCTTCCAGGCCCAGCAGGCCTTCCTTGCGCGCGGTCAGGCTCCAGTTGACGACGCGGTCTACCCCGCCCGCCAGGTCGACCCGTGGCGGAAACAGGATCCAGCGCAAAATCTGCAAGGCACGCTTGAACGACGACAGCGGCGACTGCAGCAAGGCCGCCGCCAGGGTGCCGCCCAGCACGATCAGTGCCGCCGGGCCATTGACCAGGGCGCCGACATGGCCGCCTTCGAGGAAGTTGCCACCGACGATGGCGACAAACGCGAGGATCAGGCCGATCAGGCTGAGCACGTCCATCAGACGCACGCCTCCACCAGGTGCTTGCCGATTTCGTCCAGGCTGTACACCGCGTCGGCCAGGTTGGCCTTGACGATAGCCATGGGCATGCCATAGATCACGCAGCTGGCTTCATCCTGGGCCCAGACCGTGCTGCCGCCCTGCTTGAGCAGGCGCGCCCCTTCACGACCATCGGCGCCCATGCCGGTAAGCACCACCGACAGCACCTTGTCGCCATACGACTTGGCCGCCGAGCCGAAGGTGATGTCCACGCACGGCTTGTAGTTCAGGCGCTCGTCACCGGGCAGGATCTTCACTGTGCCACGGCCGTCGATCATCATCTGCTTGCCACCTGGGGCCAGCAGGGCCAGGCCCGGGCGCAGCATGTCGCCGTCCTCGGCTTCCTTGACGCTGATGCGGCACAGCTTGTCCAGGCGCTCGGCAAAGGCCTTGGTGAATGCCGCCGGCATGTGCTGGATCAGTACGATCGGCGCCGGGAAGTTGGCCGGCAGCTGGGTCAGCACCCGCTGCAGGGCGACCGGGCCGCCCGTGGAGGTACCGATGGCCACCAGTTTGTATGGCTTGCGCTTGGGTGCCGGCGAATGCGCTGGCGCCGCTGCCGGGGCCGCTGCACGGGCAGGCGCAGGCGTGCGCACCGCTGCCAGGCTGGCGAAACTGCTGGCAGCAGCGTGACCGCTGCCTGCCGGCGCGGGTACGGGTGCGGCAACCGGCGCATGGCTGGCGTAGCTGCCAAAACGGCGGTTGCTGCGGGAAATGGTATGCACCTTCTCGCACAGCAGTTGCTTGACCTTGTCGGGGTTGCGCGAGATGTCCTCGAAGTTCTTCGGCAGGTAATCCACCGCACCGGCATCCAGCGCATCGAGGGTGACACGGGCGCCTTCATGGGTCAGCGACGAGAACATCAACACCGGCGTCGGGCAGCGCTGCATGATGTGCCGCACCGCGGTGATGCCGTCCATCATGGGCATTTCGTAGTCCATGGTGATGACATCGGGCTTCAGCGCCAGCGCCTGGTCGATTGCTTCCTTGCCGTTGGTCGCGGTACCCACTACCTGGATCGTCGGATCCGCCGAGAGGATTTCCGAGACGCGGCGGCGGAAGAAACCGGAATCATCCACCACCAGGACCTTGACTGCCATAAACACTCCATTAGGCGGCGCAACCCGCCAGGGTGCGCCACCGAAATCAAATACGCCGCGCGGCGTAACGCTTGAGCATGCTCGGGACGTCGAGAATCAACGCGATGCGACCGTCGCCGGTGATGGTGGCCCCGGACATGCCCGGGGTGCCCTGCAGCATCTTGCCCAGCGGCTTGATTACCACTTCTTCCTGGCCAACCAGTTGATCGACGACAAAGCCGATGCGCTGGGTGCCGACCGACAGGATCACCACGTGGCCCTCGTGCTGCTCTTCGTGCACCTGGCCCTGGACCAGCCAGCGCTTGAGGTAGAACAACGGCAGCGCCTTGTCGCGTACGATCACCACTTCCTGGCCGTCGACCACGTTGGTGCGCGACAGGTCGAGGTGGAAGATCTCGTTGACGTTGACCAGCGGGAAGGCAAACGCCTGGTTGCCCAGCATCACCATCAAGGTGGGCATGATCGCCAGGGTCAGCGGCACCTTGATGACGATCTTCGAACCCTGGCCCTTGGCCGAGAAGATGTTGATCGAGCCGTTGAGCTGGGAGATCTTGGTCTTCACCACGTCCATGCCCACACCGCGGCCGGACACGTCGGAAATCTCGGTCTTGGTCGAGAAGCCTGGGGCGAAGATCAGGTTGTAGCAGTCCGACTCGCTCAGGCGATCGGCGGCATCCTTGTCCATCAGGCCCTTTTCCACGGCCTTGGCGCGCAGGATGTTGGGGTCCATGCCCTTGCCGTCGTCGGAGATCGACAGCAGGATGTGGTCGCCTTCCTGCTCGGCCGACAGCACCACGCGGCCGGTACGCGCCTTGCCGGAGGCTTCACGCTCCTCGGGCATCTCCACGCCATGGTCGACGGCGTTGCGCACCAGGTGCACCAACGGGTCGGCCAGGGCCTCGACCAGGTTCTTGTCGAGGTCGGTCTCTTCGCCGACCAGCTCCAGGTTGATTTCTTTCTTGAGCTGGCGGGCCAGGTCACGCACCAGGCGCGGGAAGCGGCCGAAGACTTTCTTGATCGGCTGCATGCGGGTTTTCATCACCGCGGTCTGCAGGTCGGCGGTAACCACGTCGAGGTTGGACACGGCCTTGGACATGGCCTCGTCACCGCTGTTAAGGCCCAGGCGCACCAGACGGTTACGCACCAGCACCAGCTCGCCGACCATGTTCATGATCTCGTCCAGGCGCGCGGTATCGACCCGCACGGTGGTTTCCGCTTCGCTGGCGCCATGCTTGTCGGCGGCCGGGGCCGGGGCGCGGGGTGCTGCGGCAGGTTTGCTGGCAGGCGCCGGCGCCGGTGCCGGAGTAGTAGCTGCTGCTGGCTTGGCCACAGGCTGGCTGTCGGCCTTGGCCGCAGCTGGCGCTTGCACCTTGGTTGCAGCCGGGGCTTCGACGGCGGCCACGTCGCCGCCGAACTTGCCTTTGCCGTGCAACTGGTCCAGCAGCGCCTCGAACTCGTGCTCGCTGATTTCATCGCTGGCTGCACTGGTGTCAGTTGCAGCAGGCGCCAGCGCCTTGGCAGCGGGCAAGGCATCGGCCTGGAAGGTGCCCTTGCCATGCAACTGGTCCAGCAGCGATTCGAATTCGGCGTCGGTAATTTCGTCGCTGGCCGGTTCCGGCGCGCCGGCAACCGGCTGCGCGGCAACTTCGGCGCTGAACTGGCCTTTGCCGTGCAACTGGTCGAGCAGCGACTCGAACTCGGCGTCGGTGATTTCGTCACCTTCACCGCTCACGGTCTCGCCCTGCATCTGCTCGTCGGCCGCAGCTTGCGCCTTGACCGCATCGAGCGAATCGAGCAGCTGTTCGAACTCGCTGTCGGTGATGTCCTGCTCCTCGGCAGGCGCTTCGGCAACCGGTGCCGGTGCCGCGGCGGCAGGCGCTTCAACGGCCACGGCGCCCCCCGGCTCGGCCAGGCGCGACAGCGCCGCCAAAAGCTCGGGGGTAGCCGGGGTCACTTCGGCGCGCTCGCGCACCTGGCCAAACATGCTGTTGACCGTGTCCAGTGCCTCGAGCACCACATCCATCAGTTCCGCGTCGACCCGGCGCTCACCTTTGCGCAGGACGTCGAACACGTTCTCGGCGATATGGCAGCACTCCACCAGCTCGTTCAGCTGAAGGAAGCCGGCGCCCCCTTTTACAGTGTGGAAACCGCGAAAGATCGCATTGAGCAGGTCGGCATCGTCGGGCCGGCTTTCCAGCTCGACCAGTTGCTCGGACAGTTGCTCAAGAATTTCGCCGGCTTCTACCAGGAAATCCTGGAGGATTTCTTCATCGGCGCCGAAGCTCATCAAACGTGCTCCTTAAAAACCCAGGCTGGACAGCAGATCATCGACATCGTCCTGACCGGACACGACGTCTTCACGCTTATCGGCATGAATCTGCGGACCTTCACCCCGAGTCGGATGTTTTTCTCGATCTTTTTCTGCACGCAGTTGATCGTGGTCATGCTGGATGCCCGCAAAGCGGTCGACCTGGCTGGCCATCAGCACCAGTTTGAGCAGGTTGCTTTCCACCTCGGTGACCAACGTGGTGACGCGCTTGATCACCTGGCCGGTCAGGTCCTGATAGTCCTGGGCCAGCAGAATGTCGTTGAGGTGGCCGGCGACCTTGCGGTTACCTTCGGCGCTGTGCGTCAGGAAACTGTCGACGCGCTTGACCAGGTCACGGAACTCCGGCGCAGCCACTTCGCGGCGCATGAAACGCTGCCAGTCGGTGCTCAGTGCCTGGGCCTCGCTGGCCAGGTCGTTGAGCACCGGGGTGCTTTCCTCGACCAGGTCCATGGTGCGATTGGCCGCGCCCTCGGTGAGCCTGACGACGTACGACAGGCGCTCGGTGGCGTCGGTTATCTGCGACACCTCCTCGGCCTGCGGCATGGTCGGGTCGATCTGGAAACTGACAATGGCACTGTGCAGCTCGCGGGTCAGCTTGCCGACTTCCTGGTACAGGCCGCGGTCGCGGGTCTGGTTTAGCTCGTGAATCAGCTGCACCGCCTCGCCGAAACGGCCCCGCTCCAGGCTTTCGACCAGCTCCTGGGCATGCTTCTTCAGGGTCGATTCGAACTCGCCCAAAGACGTTTGTGATGAATCCATGGCGCGCCCCCTGACGTGACTCAGCCGTTGACGCGTTCGAAGATCTTCTCGATCTTTTCTTTGAGCACCTGGGCGGTGAACGGCTTGACCACGTAGCCATTGACGCCGGCCTGGGCCGCTTCGATGATCTGGTCGCGCTTGGCTTCGGCGGTCACCATCAGCACCGGCATGGTTTTCAGGCGATCGTGGGCACGCACCTTGCGCAGCAGGTCGATGCCGGACATGCCAGGCATGTTCCAGTCGGTCACCAGGAAGTCGTAGTGGCCGTTCTCCAGCATCGGCAGCGCCGTGGTGCCGTCATCGGCTTCTTCGGTGTTGGTGAAGCCCAGGTCACGCAACAGGTTCTTGATGATCCGCCGCATCGTCGAAAAGTCGTCAACGATGAGGATTTTCATGTCTTTGTTCAAGTAGACCTCCAAGCAGTCTCAAACGCGCTCGGCCCCGAGCGCGCATTCACAATTCGGTACAACGTAGAAAACGACTGCAACGACAGCGGGCTCAACGCGCCCGCCATTCCCCCAGGCGGCTGCGCAGGCGCGCGGCACACTGGCTGTGCAACTGGCTGACCCGCGACTCGCTGACCCCCAGCACCTCACCGATTTCCTTGAGGTTCAGCTCTTCGTCGTAGTACAGCGCCAGCACCAGGCGCTCACGCTCCGGCAGGTTGGAGATGGCCTCGGTCAGGGCGGCCTGGAAGCGCTCGTCCTCCAGGCCGCGCGCAGGTTCTACCTGGCCACTGGCGCCATCCTCATGCAGCCCTTCGTGCTCGCCGTCCTGCAACAGGTCGTCGAAGCTGAACAGGCGGCTGCCCAGGGTATCGTTCAAGATCCCGTAGTAATCATCGAGACTCAATTGGAGTTCGGCAGCAACTTCATGATCTTTAGCGTCACGGCCGGTTCTGGCTTCAACCGCACGCATCGCGTCGCTGACCATGCGGGTGTTGCGGTGCACCGAACGCGGTGCCCAGTCGCCCTTGCGCACTTCGTCCAGCATGGCCCCGCGGATGCGGATGCCGGCGTAGGTTTCAAAGCTGGCGCCCTTGCTGGCGTCGTACTTGTTGGCCACTTCCAGCAGGCCGATCATGCCGGCCTGGATCAGGTCCTCGACCTGCACGTTGGCCGGCAGCCGCGCCAGCAGGTGGTAGGCGATGCGCTTGACCAGCGGGGCGTAGCGTTCGATCAGCTCGTACTGGGCGTCTTTCGACGCTCGGCTGTACATCT
Source organism: Pseudomonas sp. s4 (assembly GCF_046764235.1). NCBI lineage: Bacteria > Pseudomonadati > Pseudomonadota > Gammaproteobacteria > Pseudomonadales > Pseudomonadaceae > Pseudomonas > Pseudomonas sp. s4. The sequence continues at coordinate 4,437,200 of NZ_CP177209.1, forward strand.
TGAAACCGCTGGCGTTCATAGCACTGGACCCGCGCTGGTGGGTTGCACCAGACGCTCGACAAAGAACTCCAGATGGCCACGCGGGTTGGCCGGCAGCGGCCAGCTGTCGACCTTCTGGGCTATCGCCTTGAAGGCCAGCGCGCATTTGGAGCGTGGGAAGGCTTCGTACACGGCACGCTGCTTCTGCACCGCCTTGCGCACACACTCGTCATACGGCACAGCGCCCACATACTGCAGGGCAACGTCGAGGAAACGGTCGGTGACCTTGGTCAGCTTGGCGAACAGGTTACGGCCTTCCTGCGGGCTCTGCGCCATGTTGGCCAGCACGCGGAAACGGTTCATGCCGTAGTCGCGATTGAGCAGCTTGATCAGGGCGTAGGCATCGGTGATCGAGGTGGGTTCATCGCATACCACCAGCAGCACTTCCTGGGCGGCGCGGACGAAGCTGACCACCGAATCACCGATACCGGCCGCAGTGTCGATCACCAGCACGTCGAGGTTGTCGCCGATTTCGCTGAACGCCTGGATCAGCCCGGCATGCTGGGCCGGGGCCAGGTGCACCATGCTCTGCGTGCCCGAGGCAGCCGGCACGATGCGCACACCACCGGGGCCCTGCAACATCACGTCGCGCAGCTCGCAGCGCCCTTCGATGACATCGGCCAGGGTCCGCTTGGGGGTAAGGCCCAGCAGCACGTCGACATTGGCCAGGCCCAGGTCGGCGTCGAGCAGCATGACCCTGCGGCCAAGCTCGGCCAGCGCCAGGGACAGGTTCACTGAAACGTTAGTCTTGCCGACGCCACCTTTGCCACCGGTCACGGCGATCACCTGTACGGGATGCATGCTACCCATGTCTGTTCTTTACCTTGTCTCGCTGGGACTCAGGCCACACGTAGGGCAATTCTGCGTACCCCTTGGCATAGCTACCTTGCACACATTTCATCATCAACCCGCTCGCCGTGGGTTGTGATAGAGATCAGCGAACATATCGGCCATGGCCTCTTCGCTGGGCTCGTCCTGCTGCTGCACATTGACCGCGCGGGAGACCAACTGGTGCCCCCGAGGCAGGTGCAGGTCGTCAGGAATGCGCGGCCCGTCGGTCAGGTAGGCCACTGGCAGTTCATGACTGATGGCAAGGCTCAGCACATCGCCAAGGCTCGCCGTTTCATCGAGTTTGGTCAGGATGCAACCGGCCAGGCCGCAGCGCTTGTAGCTGTGGTAGGCGGCGGTCAGCACCTGCTTCTGGCTGGTGGTGGCCAGCACCAGGTAGTTCTTCGCGGCAATGCCACGCCCGGCCAGGGTATCCAGTTGCATGCGCAGGGCCGGGTCGCTGGCCTGCAGGCCGGCGGTATCGATCAGCACCACGCGCTTGCGCAGCAGCGGCTCCAGCGCCGCAGCAAGCGACTGGCCCGGGTCGACGTAGGTCACCGGCACGTTGAGGATGCGGCCCAGGGTCTTGAGCTGCTCCTGGGCGCCAATGCGGAAGCTGTCCATGCTCACCAGCGCCAGGTTCTGCGCGCCGTACTTGAGCACGTAGCGGGCGGCCAGCTTGGCCAGGGTGGTGGTCTTGCCCATGCCGGCCGGGCCGACCATGGCAATCACCCCACCCTCTTCGATCGGCTCGACCTCGGGGATTTCGATCATCCGCGCCAGATGCGCAAGCAACATGCGCCAGGCCTGGCGTGGCTCGTCGATCTCGGCAGTCAGGTCCAGCAGCTCACGGGCGATCGGCCCGGACAGGCCGATACGCTGCAGCCGGCGCCAGACGGTGGCCTGCTGCGGCTTGCTGCCTTGCAGCTGGTTCCAGGCCAGCGAGCCGAGCTGCACTTCCAGCAGCTCGCGCAGGCCCGACAGCTCGGAGCGCATGGCATCGAACAGGCGCGGGTCGACCGGCGCCGACGCAGGCGCTGCAGCAGCCTCGGGAACATCGACATGCGGTTCGATCAACGGCTCGGCGGCGGTCAGCGACTGCCCGGCGAACAATTGGCGGTTGTTGTCGCTGCTATCCTGGCGGTGGCCCAGCTCGGCCTGGGCAGTGGCGATGCGCGTATGGGTCTTGCGCAGCTCTTCTTCCAGTTCGGCGTTGGGCACACGGGGGGCCAGGGCGGACAGCTTGTAGTCCAGCGCGGCCGTCAGCTCGACACCGCCGGCGATGCGACGGTTGCCGATGATGGCGGCATCGGCGCCCAGCTCATCACGGACCAGTTTCATGGCCTGACGCATATCGGCGGCGAAAAATCGCTTAACTTGCATTATCCCCTACCTCAGCCGTTAGGGCCCACGGTGGCAATGATGGTGACTTGCTTGTTGTCCGGTATTTCCTGATACGCCAGAACATGCAAATTCGGTACAGCCAGGCGGCCGAAACGCGACAGCATGGCGCGGATCGGGCCGGCGACCAGGAGGATGGCCGGCTGGCCCTGCATTTCCTGGCGCTGGGCCGCCTCGATCAGCGAACGCTGCAGCTTCTCGGCCATGCTCGGCTCCAGAAGAACACCGTCTTCCTGACCTTGCCCGGCCCTTTGCAGACTATTGAGCAAAATCTGTTCCAACCTTGGCTCCAGGGTAATCACTGGCAGCTCCGACTCAACGCCGACAATGCTTTGCACGATGGCGCGACACAATCCGACGCGCACCGCCGCCACCAGCGCGGCGGTATCTTGACTCTTGCCGGCGTTGTTCGCGATCGCCTCGGCGATACTGCGGATATCGCGTACGGGTACCTGTTCCGATAACAGCGCCTGCAGCACCTTGAGCAGGCCCGACAACGAAATGACACCCGGCACCAGCTCTTCTGCAAGTTTAGGCGATGCCTTGGCCAACACCTGCAGCAGTTGCTGGACCTCTTCATGGCCGATCAGCTCGTGGCAGTGCTTCTGCAGAATCTGGTTCAGGTGGGTGGCCACCACGGTACTGGCGTCGACCACGGTGTAGCCCAGCGACTGCGCCTGGGAGCGCTGGCCGACATCGATCCACACGGCTTCAAGGCCAAACGCCGGGTCACGCGCGGCAATGCCGTTGAGGGTACCGAACACCTGCCCCGGGTTGATTGCCAGTTCGCGATCCGGGTAGATCTCGGCTTCGGCCAGGATCACCCCCATCAGGGTCAGGCGATAGGCGCTGGGCTGCAGGTCAAGGTTGTCGCGGATGTGCACGGTGGGCATGAGGAAGCCCAGGTCTTGCGACAGCTTCTTGCGCACACCCTTGATCCGCGCCAGCAACTGGCCACCCTGGTTGCGATCGACCAGCGGGATCAGCCGGTAGCCGACCTCCAGGCCAATCATGTCGATCGGTGTGACGTCGTCCCAGCCCAGCTCCTTGGTTTCCAGCGCGCGTTGTGGCGATGGCAGCAGGTCCTGCTGGCGCTGCGCTTCCTGCAGCGCCTGCGCTTTGGCCTTCTGCTGTTTCTTCCACACCAGGTACGCGCCACCCCCGGCCAGCAGGCCAAGGCTGAGGAAGGCCACGTGCGGCATGCCCGGCACCAGGCCCATAACGATCATCAGCGCGCCGGACACCGCCAGGGCCTTGGGCGAATCGAACATCTGCCGGTTGATCAGCTTGCCCATGTCCTCGGAGCCCGAGGCGCGGGTAACCATGATCGCGGCAGCGGTCGACAGCAGCAGTGATGGCAATTGCGCCACCAAACCGTCACCGATGGTCAGCAAGGCGTACACCTTGCCGGCATCGCCAAAGCTCATGCCGTGCTGCAGCATGCCGATCAGCATGCCGCCGATCAGGTTGATGAACAGGATCAGCAGGCCGGCGATGGCGTCACCGCGGACGAACTTGCTGGCACCGTCCATCGAACCGTAGAACTCCGCCTCCTGCGCCACTTCGGCACGACGGTGCTTGGCCTGGGCCTGGTCGATCAGGCCGGCGTTGAGGTCGGCGTCGATGGCCATCTGCTTGCCGGGCATGGCGTCGAGGGTGAAACGCGCGCTCACTTCCGAGATACGCCCGGCACCCTTGGTCACCACCACGAAGTTGATGATCATGAGGATGGCGAACACCACGGCACCGACCACGTAGTTACCGCCGATCACCACCTCGCCGAAGGCCTGGATCACCTTGCCGGCGGCGCCGTGCCCCTCCTGGCCATGCAGCATCACAACCCGGGTGGAGGCCACGTTCAGGGCCAGGCGCAACAGCGTGGCCACCAGCAGGATGGTGGGGAACGCGGCGAAGTCGAGCGGGCGCAGGGCGTAGACGCAGACCAGCAGGACCACGATCGACAGGGCGATGTTGAAAGTGAAGAACACATCGAGCAGGAACGGCGGTATCGGCAACATCATCATTGCCAACATCACCAGCAGCAACAGCGGCACACCCAGGTTGCCCCGACCGAGCCCGGCCAGGTTGTTACGGGCGTTGCTGATTAACTGAGTGCGATCCACCGCGAGTCCTCTTGATGCAAAACTTTGACGCACAGGGGGCGCCTGGCGCTGGCATTGCAAGAAGCTTTCCAACTTTGCTCGATGGTGTTCACCCTGAGGGTTTTATCGCCTGCGAGATCGAGCGCCGCCCGCGCGGCGCTTCGCGGGTGTTCGCCTTGACGCTTTCTGCGCCTATGAAATCGAGCGCCGCCCGCGCGGCGCTTCGCGGGACAAGCCCGCTCCCACATTTGTTGCAACGTGGCCATGCCTGTGGGAGAGGTGTTGTCAGCCGGGGTGCAGGGCTTGAGATAGGTGATGCAGCAGCAATGCCAACTCAGAAATCCAGTCATCCCACCAAGGCAGGCAACCATGGCCTGACAGGTTTGGCACGTTGCAACAAATGTGGGAGCGGGCTTGCCCCGCGAAGCGCCGCGTGGGCGGCGCTCGATTTCACAGGCGCTGAAATGGCATGGCGAACACCGGTCAACTATCGCGACGCAGGTCCGGCGGAATCGGCAGGTCGTCCTTCAGCGGCTCTGGCCGCTTGCCCTTGCCAGCCCTGTACTGGCGGATCTGGAACACATAGGCCAGCACCTGCGCCACCGCCAGGTAAAGCCCGGCAGGGATTTCCTGCTCGAGCTCGGTGGAGTAGTAGATCGCCCGCGCCAACGCCGGCGATTCGAGGATCTGGACCTTGTGCTCCACCCCAATCTCGCGAATCTTAAGGGCAATGAAATCCGTCCCCTTGGCCAGCAGCAACGGCGCTGCCCCGCCTTTCTCAGGGTCGTATTGCAAGGCCACCGCATAATGCGTCGGGTTGGTGATGATCACGTCGGCTTCGGGGACAGCCGCCATCATGCGCCGCTGCGAAGCCTCACGCTGAAGCTGGCGGATACGCTGCTTGACCTCGGGCTTGCCTTCGCTGTCCTTGTATTCGTCCTTGATTTCCTGCTTGGTCATCTTCAGCTTGTTGTGCGTCTGCCACAGCTGGAACGGCACGTCCGCCGCCGCAATCAACAGCAGCCCGGCCGACATCCACAACGCGCTCCAGCCCACCACCTGCAGGCTATGGATGATCGCCTGCTCCAACGGCTCATTGGCGATCGCAAGCAGCGCCTGGCGGTCGTTGACCAGCACCACCACCGCCACGACCAGGATCACGAAAAACTTGGCGAGCGCCTTCAATAGCTCGGTCAAGGCGTTCATCGAGAACATGCGCTTGATCCCCGACAGGGGATTCATGCGGCTGAATTTCGGCTGCAGCAGGCTACCGGAGAACAGGAAACCGCCCAGGACTATCGGCGCGACGAAGGAAATCACGAACAACAGGATCAAGATCGGCTGCACCGCCCAGATGGCCATCTTGCCCGAGGCCAGCAGGAAGGCACCCATGGCACGTTCATCGACGATGAAGTCGCGGGTCAGGCTGAAGTTCATGCGCATGATCGCCAGCAGTGTCTCGGCCAGGTGGCCGCCGAACGCCAGCAGGCCACCGGCGCCGGCCAAGGTCACCGCCACCGTGTTCAGCTCCTTGGAACGCGCGATCTCGCCTTTCTCGCGGGCATCGCGCTTGCGCTTGTCGGTGGGTTCTTCTGTCTTGTCCTGACCGCTTTCGCTTTCCGCCATGCTCAGCGCGCCCTTGCCAGATCACGCAGCCATTGCAGCGCTTCGCTGGCCAATGCCTGGTAATGGGAAAGTATGTCGGCCAGGCCGACCCAGAAAATGAACATGCCCATGACCAGGGTCAGCGGAAAACCGATGGAGAAAATGTTCAACTGCGGCGCGGCACGCGTCATTACGCCAAAAGCGATGTTCACCACCAGCAGCGCGGCGATAGCCGGCAGGATCAGCAGCAGGCCGGCACCGAACACCCAACCCAGGCGCCCCGCCAGCTCCCAGAACTGATTGACCACCAGCGCGTTGCCTACCGGCAAGGTGGTGAAGCTTTCGGTCAGTACCTCGAACGCCACCAGATGGCCGTTCATCAGCAGGAACAGCACACTCACCAGCATGGTCATGAACTGGCTGATCACCGCGACGTTGACGCCGTTGGCCGGGTCGACCATCGATGCGAAGGCCATACCCATCTGCACCGCGACGATCTGGCCTGCGATCACGAAAGCCTGGAACAGCAACTGCAACGACAACCCGAACAACGCCCCGACGATGACCTGCTCGGCACACAGCAGCAGGCCGCGCAGGCTCAACGGGTCGAACTCGGGCAAGGGCGGCAGGGCCGGGACGATCACCACCGTGATGGCCACTGCCACGTACAGGCGCACCCGCGCCGGCAGCATACGGGTGCCGAAGATCGGCATGGTCATCAGCACCGCCGTCACCCGGAACAACGGCAGGATGAAGGTCGCGACCCAGGTGCCGATCTGCGTGTCGGTCAGCTCCAGCATCGGCGCGTCAACCGATCAGCTGAGGAATGTTGGTATAGAGACTGGTGAAGTACTCCATGAACTTCTGCACCAGCCACGGCCCGGCGATGATCAGCGTGACCAGCATTACAAGCAGGCGCGGCAGGAAACTCAAGGTCTGTTCGTTGATCTGGGTGGCGGCCTGGAACATGGCCACCACCAGGCCCACCAGCAGGCTGGGCACCACCAGTATGGCGACCATCAGGGTGGTCAGCCACAAGGCATCACGGAACAGGTCGACAGCGACTTCAGGTGTCATCGGCGGCTCTCCTTGACGGCGTCAGACGCCGCCGAAACTGCTGGCCAGGGTACCCATGATCAGCGCCCAGCCATCGACCAGCACGAACAGCATGATCTTGAACGGCAGCGAGATGATCAGCGGCGACAGCATCATCATGCCCATGGCCATCAGCACGCTGGCTACCACCATGTCGATGATCAGGAACGGGATGAAGATCATGAAACCGATCTGGAACGCGGTCTTCAGCTCGGATGTCACGAACGCCGGCACCAGGATCGTCAGCGGCACCTGGTCCGGGCCGGCGATGTCGGTACGCTTGGACAGGCGCATGAACAGGTCGAGGTCGCTTTGCCGGGTTTGTGCCAGCATGAAGTCCTTGAGCGGCCCTTGGGCCTTGTCGATGGCCTGCTGGGCGGTCATCTGCTCCTTCAAGTACGGCTGCAGGGCGTCCTGGTTCACCCGGTCGAACACCGGCGCCATGATGAACATGGTCAGGAACAGCGCCATGCCGGTCAGCAGCTGGTTCGACGGCGTCTGCTGCAGGCCCAGGGCCTGACGCAGGATCGAGAACACGATGATGATGCGGGTGAAGCTGGTCATCAGGATGACGAACGCCGGGATGAAGCTGAGCGCTGTCATGATCAGCAGGATCTGCAGGCTGACCGAATACTCCTGCTGCCCGTCCGCGGTATTGGACAGGGTAATGGCCGGGATCGACAGCGGGTCGGCACCCAGGGCCAGCGGCGCAGCCAGCAGCAGCGCCAGAGTCAACAACACACGCAGCGCGCCACTCATCACTTCTTGTCCTTAGGGTCCTTGCCCATCAGCTCCATCAGCCGCTGGGCAAACTCCGGCGTCGCCTGGCGGGCGTTTTCAGGCACTTCCACGGGTTCGGCCAGCACATGCAGGGCCTCGATGCTGCCAGGGGTATGGCCAATCAGGATCTGCTCCTTGCCCACTTGCACCAGCAGCAGCCGATCACGCGGGCCGATGGCCCGGCTGCCGACGATCTCGATCACCTGCCCGCCCTTTACCGCCGTGCTTTGCATGCGCCGCAGCAACCAGGCCAGGAAGAAGATCAGGCCGACCACCAGCAGCAGGCCGAAGACCATCTGCGCCAGCTGCCCACCCAGGCTGCCAGGCGCGGTTGCCGGGGTTGCCGCCGGCGTGGCCGCTGCCAGGCAAGCCTGGCTGGCGAGCAGCGCGGCAGCCGCCGCGATGGCGCGCATCGTGCCCTTCACTCAGCGCAGCTTCTTGATACGTTCGCTGGGGCTGATCACGTCGGTCAGGCGGATGCCGAACTTCTCGTTGACCACCACCACCTCGCCATGGGCGATCAGCGTGCCGTTGACCAGCACGTCAAGCGGTTCGCCGGCCAGGCGGTCGAGCTCGATCACCGAGCCCTGGTTGAGCTGCAGCAGGTTGCGGATGTTGATCTCGGTGCTGCCCACTTCCATGGAAATGTTCACCGGGATATCCAGGATCACGTCCAGGTTAGGGCCTTCGAGGCTGACGTTTTCGTTCGGCTTCGGCGAGCTGGCGAACTCCTCCATCGGCAGGCGGCCCGCGCCGCCGGTGCTGCTTCCGGTGTCACCACCCAGCAGTGCATCGATATCGGCCTGGCCGGCCGCACCGGTTTCTTCCAGTGCCGCAGCCCATTCATCGGCCAGTGCCTGGTCCTCTGCGGAGGTGATCTCGTTTTCGTTAGCCATGGTTTCCTCGACAGGCATTCAATTCGTTATGTGCGACCGGCACGCCGTCAGCGGCGTTCGATCGGGTCGATGATCTGCAGCGCCAGGTTGCCCTTGTGCGAACCCAGGCGCGCCTTGAACGACGGCACGCCGTTGGCACGCAGCACCAGGTGCTCGGGCAGCTCCACCGGGATCACGTCGCCAGGCTGCATATGCAGGATGTCGCGCAGCTTCAGCTGGCGCCGGGCTACGGTGGCGGTCAGCGGCACGGCCACGTCCAGCACGTCCTCGCGCAGGGCCTTGACCCAGCGCTCGTCCTGGTCGTCCAGGTCGGACTGGAAACCGGCGTCGAGCATTTCCCGCACCGGCTCGATCATCGAGTACGGCATGGTCACGTGCAGGTCGCCGCCACCGCCGTCCAGCTCGATGTGGAAGGTGGACACCACCACCGCCTCGCTGGGGCCGACGATGTTGGCCATGGCCGGGTTGACCTCGGAGTTCATGTACTCGAAGGTGACCGGCATGATTGCCTGCCAGGCTTCCTTGAGGTCGACGAAGCACTGGTCCAGCACCATGCGCACCACGCGCAATTCAGTGGGGGTGAACTCGCGGCCTTCGATCTTGGCATGGCGGCCATCGCCGCCGAAGAAGTTGTCCACCAGCTTGAACACCAGCTTGGCATCGAGGATGAACAGCGAAGTGCCGCGCAGCGGCTTGATCTTGACCAGGTTGAGGCTGGTCGGCACGTACAGCGAGTGCACGTATTCACCGAACTTCATCACCTGCACGCCACCCACCGCCACGTCGGCGGAGCGGCGCAGCAGGTTGAACATGCTGATACGGGTGTAACGGGCGAAGCGCTCGTTGATCATTTCCAGGGTCGGCATGCGACCCCGCACGATACGGTCCTGACTGGTCAGGTCGTAGCTTTTGATGCTGCCAGGCTCGGATGCACTCTCGGTCTGCACCAGCCCGTCGTCGACGCCATGCAACAGGGCATCGATTTCATCCTGGGACAGCAGGTCCTGTACGGCCATTGCGGACTCCTACTGCAATACGAAATTGGTGAACAGCAACTGGTCGACGACCGGCTTGCCGACTTCCTTCTGCGCCACTTCCTGGACCACTGCAGTGGCCTTCTGGCGCAGCATTTCCTGTCCCACCGGGCTACCGGCCAGGGTGTCGAAGCCTTGCCCGGAGAACATCATCACCAGGTTGTTGCGGATGACCGGCATGTGCACCTTGAGCGCATCCAGGTCGGCCTGGTTGCGCGCTTGCAGGGTGATGCTCACCTGCATGTAGCGCTGGCGACCGTTCTGGTTGAAGTTGACCACGAAGGCCGGGGCCAATGCTTCGTAGATGGCCGCTGGCTTGACGTTGCTGGCTGCAGGGTCGGCGGCTGGGGCTGGCTCGCTCTTGTGCATGATGAACCAGGTAGCGCCCACCGAAAGGCCGATCGCCAGCAACAGGCCCACTACTGCCAGCAGGATCAGCTTGAGTTTGCCTTTAGTGGCGGGGTCTTTGACTGCTTCGCTCTTCGCCATGCCAATAATCCGTCGTCCATCGGGGGTTCAAGGGAGGATGGCTTGGCTTTAGCAAGTGTTATGCCAGAATGGAACTGGAATGCCTGAACCGACCTCTTCGCAGCACAAGGCTGCTCCTACAGGGAACGCATTCCTTTGTAGGAGCAGCCTTGTGCTGCGAAGAGGTCGGTTCGGAAAAAAGAAACATCAGGCGTAATAATCGACCGCACTGTCGCCAACAACCACCTGCTGCTCCACAGGCCGGGCGCTATCGACTGCCTCTGCCCCGCCCTGCTCGGCCCGGCGCGCCGCCACCCCGGACAGGTTGCTGCCCTGCGCCTGCCCCTGCTGCTGTTGCTGCTGCCCGCGCGACTGGTCGGCCACGTTGACATCCGGCTGTGCCAGCCCCTGCTGGGCGAACAGCTCGCGCAGCCGGTGCACCTGGCTGTCGAGGGCGTCACGCACGCCGGCGTGGCCGCTGATGAAGGTGACCTGGGTCGACTGGTCCGTCGCAACATTGACGCGAATGTCCAGACGGCCCAGTTCCGCTGGCTCCAGCTGGATATCCGCCGACTTGAGGTTCTGGCTGGACAGGTACATGACCCGGTTGACCAGGCCCTCGGCCCAAGCGTTCTGGTTCATCGGCAGCGGTTGGTGCAACGGGCTGGCGTTGGCCGGCACGGCATTGGCGGTCTTGGCCGTCGCGGCCTGGGTCAGGCTGGCCAGGCGGTTGGCGAAATCGTCGATGCGCGTATCGCTGCCGGCGCCCTTGGTGTCCTTCAGACCATCTTCGAGCAAGGCAGCAAAGGCCTTGTCGCCAGGCTCGCCCGTTTCACCCTCGGCATTCTCGACCAGATTCGCCAAGGTATTGACGGCGGCCTGACCCTCCTCGCCCTGAGCCTGCGAAGGATCCAGGGCATGTGCCGAGGTCGCCCCCTTGGCCTGGGCACTTTGCTCCAGCGCCAGGCGCAAGGTCGGCAGGTTGGCCAGAGGGTCGGCGTCGGGATCGAAGGCTTCCTCGGCGGCCGGCTCCTCGGGCAGCTCGGCGGTGACCTGCGCTGCGGCGGCCTGCAACACCGGCGCCACCGCCTCGGCCTGCGCCTGGATCAGCTGAGCGCCAGGCTGGGCGTCGGTTACCTGGCCGGCCACCAGGCTGGCATCGCGCAAGCCGGTGTCGGCCTGGGCCTGGTCGTCGGCTGGCAATTGTTTGCCGTCATCGGCAACCGCGGGTTTGTCGGCAGCGCCTTTCTTGCCGCCCTGTGCCGCTTCAAGCTTGTCCTTGGGCTTGGCCTGAGCGACCTTGTCGTCCTGCCCCGCGGCCTTGTCGCGGCCCTGCCGGGCCATCACCTGGCCAAAGCCGTCGCCCTTGTCGCCCGGCGCCTGCAGCGGCTTGTCGGCCTGTGCGGCGGCAGAACGCGAGGTGTTGGCAATGGCGTTGCCTTGCAACAATGGGTTGGGTGCGACAGGCATCGAGCGGTCTCCGCGCCAGAAACAAAAAAATCATCCAGCCAGAGACAGGCAAGACTCGCGCCAAGTCGTGTATCAACCCGCCGAAATGCGTTGCTGCTCACCTCGGTAGAAGCGCTGCACCTCGACGAACTCCAGGTCGATGCGGTTGATCAGGTCCTCGATGCCATACAGCGGAGGCCGCCGCGCGCGCTCCTCCAGTTGCTGACACAGGCTGGCCAATGCAATCGCGCCCATGTTGCTGCTGCTGCCCTTGAAACTGTGGGCCGCAGAACCGAGCTCTTCGGCACTTTTGGCCGCATGCAGCTGGCCCAGGCGCCGTTCGGAGTCGTCAAGAAAGGTTTGCACCAACTGCAGGTAGCCATCTTCCATGACCTCACGCAGGTCGCTGAGTACCTTATGGTCAATATGCATGTCAGTCACTTGTTCACTCCTTGATCAAGCCAGATTATGCCCGAGCCAACCCGTGGCTCACCAGACGAACTCCACATGCGCGCAACGCCCGCCCTCACTCCAGCAAGCGCTGCTGGCCAGCCGCCTTACCAAATTCAGGCCACGCCCACTCAGCCCCTGCTCCAGCGTGGGCCGCGACAGCACGCGCTGCACATCGAACCCGGCACCACTGTCACGGACCTCGATCATCAGACGCCCGCCGTCGGCATGCGGTTCAACCTTGAAATCGATGCGCACGTAACCGTCGGTCAGCACCCCAAGGCGCCGGGCGCGTTCCTGATAATAGTCGGCAAAGCCTTGTCTATCGCGCTTGAGCTGCGAGTCCAGACCCAGCACGCCATGCTCCAGGGCGTTTGAATACAGCTCGCTGAGCACACTGTGCAGGTTGCCGGTGCGCGCACGCAGGCCGTGAATCTCTTGCAACAACTGCACCAGATACGGCACCGGGTTGAAGCGCTTGAGGCTCTCGCCCCGCACTTCGAACCCCAGCGACCAGTCCAGCGGGCTGGAACGACCGCTATCAGAGTAGATCATCGGCGCCGGCACCCGCTCCTCGGCACTGAACATACGAATGTCGCACAGACTGATGTCATCGCGCGGGCGCCCGCCAAAGCGCTCCAGAGCCTGCATCACTTCGTCGAACAGCCGCGCCGGGTCACGGTTGTCGGCCAGCACCCTGTGCAGGCGCTGCACACCGAACAGGCGCTCCTGGTCGTCGGCCGTGTCGAGCACGCCGTCCGACAGCAGCAGCAGGCGTTCACCCGGCGCCATCGGCAACACTTCGGTACTGTCATCGAAACGCTCGGCGTTCAGGATGCCCAGCGGCAGGTGCCGCGAACCCAGCGCCGACAGCACCTGGCCATCTACTGCCAGGCGATAGCCATCAGGCATGCCGCCATTCCACACCTCCACCGAACCGCGCTGCATGCTCAGGTTGAGCAGCAGCGCACAACAGAACATGTCCACCGGCAGGATGCGCTTGAGCTTGGCGTTCATCTCGCGCAGGACCTGCGCCATGCCGTAGCCCTTGGCAGTCATGCCGTAGAACACTTCAGCCAGCGGCATCGCCCCTACCGCCGCTGGCAGGCCGTGGCCGGTAAAATCGCCGAGAAGCACTCGCATGTCACCGGACGGAGTGAACGCGGCCAGCATCAGGTCGCCATTGAACAGCGCATACGGCGATTGCAGGTAGCGGATGTTGGGCGCGGCAAGGCAGCCGGAATGGGCCACCTTGTCGAACACCGCCTTGGCAACCCGCTGCTCGTTGAGCAGGTGGTGGTGGTGCCGGGCAATCTGGTCACGCTGCTCCATCACGGTGGCCTGCAGCCGGCGCAGGCGGTCCATGGCGCGGATCTTGGCGCCGAGAATCACCGCACTGTAGGGCTTGGCCATGAAGTCGTCGCCCCCTGCCTCCAGGCAGCGCACCAGGCCTTCCTCCTCGTTCAATGAAGTCAGGAAAATGATCGGCACCAGCGCTTCGCCGGCCAGGGCCTTGATCTGCCGCGCCGCCTCGAAGCCGTCCATCACCGGCATCAGCGCATCCAGCAGCACCAGTTGCGGGCGCCGCTCGACGAACAACGCCACCGCCTGCTCGCCGTTTTCCGCGGTAAGTACCTGATGACCTTGACGGCGCACGATCTGCGCCAGCAGCAGGAGGTCGGCGGCACCGTCTTCAGCCACCAGCACGGTCAACGCCTGTTCGGCCGGCATGTCGGCGCTCAACTGATATCGAAGAGCTTTTCGAAATTGGAGATGGCGAGGATCTTGCGCACGTCGGAGCTGGCATGCACCACACGCACATCCGACTCATCGCCGCCCGCATGGTCACGTAGCAACAGCAGCATGCCGAGCGCGGAACTGTCGAGGTAGGTAGTGTCCTTCAGGTCGACGACCACCGAATCTGGCCGGTTGGGCTGGCGTTCGTAGGCGTCGCGAAATTCCTGGTGCTTGCCGAAATCGAAGCGCCCCTTGATCTTTATTGTCAGCTTTTTCCCGTCCTGCGAAAAATCCGTCTCGACTGCCATGCTAGCGATTCCTTCGATGATGGCGGATGCAACTCCTTAAAGGTTTAGCAGGCGATGCCGGGGGTGGCAAGCATGCCATTCCCATATGCGGTGCACCCAGTGTAGGAGCGGCCTTGTGTCGCGAAAGGGCCGCAGAGCGGCCCCGGCGATATTTGCTGCGAAGCTGAAATCCTGGGGCCGCTGCGCGCCCCTTTCGCGACACAAGGCCGCTCCTACAGGGTACCGCGCAAGCCCAATGGGCAGCTTAAAGGTGATTCTGCCGCGGCAGGCGTTGTGACAGCTCGTCAAGCAAGCGCTGCTCGCGCTTGTCTTCGGCCCGCCGGGCTTCCTCCAGATAGCGCTGTACCAGCTTGCGCAGGCCTTCCACCCGGGCATAGGCCTGCTGCCAGGTGCCTCGGGCGTTGTTGAGGTTGTTCTGGTGCCAGACCAGGCTCTGGCGCTGCTGGGTCATGGCCGTTTCCAGCTGCCCGAGGAAGCGCTGGTAATTGACCAGCCAGCTACCGTTTACCCCCTGCCCGCCGCGGTTGATCCACTGCAACTGGTAATCCTCGCGAAACCGCTCGAGCTCGGCAAGCTTGGCCTGGGCCGCGGCCACCTGCTGCTGGAACTGCCCAAGGCGCTGGGCCGCCTGGCGCTCGGCCTCTTCGGCCATGTCCACCACCGGCGCCAGGCGCGCGGCACGTCCGGGCAGCGCCATGGCCTATCAACCGCCCGCCGGGGGCGCAAAGATCGCCCCCAACTGTTCGCGGCTTTGCGCCATGCCCACGCTCTCGCGCAGGCCCTGGCGCAAAAACTCCACCAGCTTCGACTGCAGGGCAATGGCCAGATCGGTTTCCGGGTCGCCACCCGCCACGTAGGCCCCCACACTGATCAGGTCACGGCTTTGCGACAGGCGCGACCACAGCTGCTTGAACTTTTGCGCCTGGCGCAAATGGTCGGCATCGACCACCTGAGGCATGACCCGACTGATCGAGGCTTCGATGTCGATAGCCGGGTAATGGCCTTCCTCGGCCAACCGCCGCGACAGCACGAAGTGGCCATCGAGCACACCACGCGCCGCGTCGGCAATCGGGTCCTGCTGGTCGTCGCCCTCGGACAACACGGTATAGAACGCGGTGATCGAACCACCACCTGGCTCGCCGTTGCCGGCCCGCTCCACCAGCTTGGGCAGCTTGGCGAACACCGACGGCGGGTAACCCCGGGTGGCCGGCGGCTCGCCGATGGCCAGGGCGATTTCACGCTGGGCCTGGGCGAAACGGGTCAGCGAGTCCATCAGCAACAGCACGTTCTTGCCCTTGTCGCGGAAGTACTCAGCAATACGTGTGCAGTACATGGCGGCGCGCAGACGCATCAGCGGCGCATCGTCGGCGGGCGAAGCGACCACCACCGAGCGCTTGAGGCCTTCCTCACCCAGGATATGCTCGATGAATTCCTTGACCTCGCGACCCCGCTCGCCGATCAGGCCGACGACGATGATTTCGGCTTCGGTGAAGCGGGTCATCATGCCCAGCAACACCGACTTGCCCACACCGGTACCGGCGAACAGGCCCAAGCGCTGGCCGCGACCGACCGTGAGCAGGCCATTGATGCTGCGAATTCCCACGTCCAGCGGCTTGCTGATGGGGTCGCGGTTCAACGGGTTGATCACCGGGCCGTCCATCGGCACCCAGTCCTCGGCCTTCATCCCGCCCTTGCCATCCAGCGCGCGACCGGCGCCGTCGAGCACCCTGCCGAGCATGCTCATGCCCATGGGCAGGCGGCCGCTGTCATCCAGCGGCACCACCCGCGCGCCGGGGGCGATGCCGACAATGCTGCCGACCGGCATGAGGAATACCTTGGGCCCGGCAAAGCCCATGACTTCGGCCTCCACCTGCACCGGGTGGTAGCTGTCGTCGTTGATTACCAGGCAGCGGCTGCCGACTGCAGCGCGCAGGCCTTCGGCTTCCAGGGTGAGGCCAACCATGCGCAGCAGGCGGCCTTCGACGATGGGCTGGGCCGGCAGTTCGATGGCCTCGGCATAACTGCCCAGGCGTTTGCCGAAGCTGGTGCGTTCAAGATGCATCCGGGCTACCCACGGCACGCTCTGGCAGGCTGTCCAGGTCTACCGACATGTCCGGCGCTGCCGGGTGCAGCGAATGGTCGTGCAACTGATCGAACAGTTGCGCCACGGCTTTCTCGATGCGGGTTTCCATGGTCGCGTCGATGCGGCTGTGCGCGGTCTCGATACGGCAGCCGCCCGGCAGCAGCGCGCTGTCTTCTAGCAGCCGCCAGCTTTCCTCATGGCGCTCGCGCAGGGCCTTGGCCAGCTCGAAATCCTGCGGGTTGAGATGGATGCGGATATTGTCAGCGCCCATGGGCAGCAGCTTGAGCGCTTCGCGCAGTACCTGGGTGATCTGGCTGGAATCACTCCGCAGTTCGCGACCGATTACCTGGCGGGTCATGTGAGCGACCAGGTGGACCAGTGCCTTCTCGATCTGCGTGTCCTGCTCGGCGATCGGTTCCATCAGGTTGGTCATCAGCCGGTCGAGGCTTTCCAGCTTGGTCTTCAGGGCCTCTTCGGCTTCCTGGCGGACCTTGAGCTGGGTGCTATGGAAGCCCTCGCGCTCACCGGTGGCAAAGCCTTCGTTGTAGGCTTCCTGGCGGATGGCCTCGAGTTCTTCCAGGGTCAGCGGCTGGACTTCTTCCAGCGGCACTTCCTCGACTTCTTCCTCGACTACCTCGGGTTCCGGCTCCGGTTCGGGCTCAGGCTCGGGTTCCGGGTCGAAGCTGGGCAGCGCCCATACGTCCACGCCCTCGAGGTCGCGGGCGCGGATCAGGTCGCTGGGGTGATGTTCTTTGGTGGGCATGCTGTCATGTTCTCAAACCATGTTCAGCCGACACGGTCCTTATGGAAGCGGGTTTACCCGCTCCCACAAGGGGCGGCGTCGGCCTTCAGATCGCGAATACCTCAGATCATTTCCTCGGCGCCCTTGCCGCCGAGCACGATCTCGCCGGCCTCGGCCATGCGGCGGGCGATGGTGAGGATTTCCTTCTGCGCCGTTTCCACATCGCTGACCCGTACCGGCCCCTTGGCCTCCAGGTCGTCGCGCAACAGCTCCGAGGCACGTTTGGACATGTTCTTGAAGATCTTGTCCTTGACCCGCTCGTCGGCGCCCTTGAGCGACACCACCAGCACATCGGACGAGACTTCGCGCAGCAGTGCCTGGATGCCACGGTCGTCGACATCGGCCAGGTTGTTGAAGACGAACATCAGGTCTTCGATCTGCTCCGACAGGTCGCTGTCGATTTCGCGGATCGCGTCCATCAGTGCACCTTCCACCGAGCTGTCGAGGAAGTTCATGATGTCGGCGGCGCGCTTGATGCCACCCAAGGTGGTACGCGCCGCGTTGGAGTTGCCCGAGAACTGCTTCTCGAGGATCTGGTTCAGCTCCTTCAGCGCCGCCGGCTGCACGGTGTTCAGCGACGACACGCGCAGGACGATGTCCAGGCGCACCTTATGGTCGAAGTTGCTCAGCACTTCGCCAGCCTGGTCGGGGTCGAGGTAGGCAACCACGATGGCCTGGATCTGCGGGTGCTCGTAGCGGATCACGTCGGCAACGGCGCGCGGCTCCATCCACTTCAGGCTGTCCAGGCCGCTGGTGTTGCCACCGAGCAGGATGCGGTCGACCAGGCCGTTGGCCTTGTCCTCGCCCAGGGCCTGATTGAGCATCTTGCGGATATAGGCATCGGAGCCCACGCCCAGGCTGGTCTGGTCGCCGACGATTTCGACGAACTCGCTCATCACCTGTTCGACCTGTTCACGGTGCACATTGCCCATCTGCGCCATGGCCACACCCACACGCTGCACTTCCTTGGGCCCCATGTGCCGCAGCACCTGGGCGGCATCGGTCTCGCCCAGCGAAAGCAGGAGGATCGCCGCCTTGTCGACGCGGCTCAGCTTGGCGGTAACGGCTCGGTTATCACTCATCGGCGTTGATCCACTCTTTCACGACCTGGGCAACGCGGCCCGGGTCTTCGGCCACCAGGCCTTTGATTGCGTTGAGCTGTGCCTCGTAACCCTCGTTCGGGCTAGGCAGCAGAATGCTTGTCGGGCCACCCAGAGTGACGCGGTCGTTGGCCAGTTCGCCATCCAGACCCATCATGCCGCCCAGCTCCATGTCGCTATCCGAGGCAGCCTGCTTGCCGCCCCCTGTAATGTTGTTCAGCACCGGGCGCAGCACACCGAACACCAGCACCAGGATGAACACCACGCCCAGCACTTGCTTGACGATGTCCCAGAACCACGGCTGCTGGTAGAAGGCGATATCGGCGATCTCTTCGCCACGGTCGGCGGCGAACGGCACGTTGATCACCGTCACACTGTCGCCACGGCTGGCATCGAAGCCGACCGCGTCCTGTACCAGGCGAGTGAAGCGTGCCAGGTCCTCGGCGCCCCATGGCGCACGGGTGGCGTCGCCGGTGGCCGGGTCGATCTTGACCTGGTCGTCCACCACCACCGCCACCGACAGGCGGGTCATGCGCCCCTGCTGCTGGCGGGTGTGGCTGATGGAGCGGTCCAGCTCGAAGTTCTTGGTACTTTGCTGGCGCTTGTCCGACGGGTACGGCGCGAGCATCGGCTGGCCGGTGGCCGGGTCCATGATCTGCTGGCCGTTGGCATCCACCAGCGGCTGGCCAGGCTGGATGGCCGCGGCCGGGGTAGCGGCACCACCGGTGGTCTGCGGTGCCGAGGCCGGGCCTGGCGGCTGGTTGCTCAGTGCGCCGGGGACACCTTGCGGCCCCTGGCTGCTGGCACGCTGTTCGTCGACCGACTGCTCGCTGCGCAGTGCCGGCTGGTCGGGGTTGAACTGCTCGGAGGTGGACTCGACCGCACTGAAGTCGAGGTCGGCAGACACTTCGGCCTTGTAGCGGTCATTGCCCAGCACCGGCTGCAGGATGTTGTGTACCCGCTGGGTGAGCATGCTTTCTACCCGGCGGCTGTAGTCGAACTGCTTGCCTGCCTGGGTCAGGGCGGTGTCCTGGATCTGCTCGGACAGCAGGTTGCCCTTCTGATCGACCACGGTGACCTGGGACTTGTCCAGTTCCGGCACGCTGGTGGCGACCAGGTTGACGATGGCCATCACCTGCCCGGCTTCCAGGGCACGGCCCGGGTACAACTCGACCAGTACCGAGGCGCTGGGCTTGCGTTCGTCACGCACGAACACCGAGCTTTTCGGGATGGCCAGGTGCACGCGCGCGCCCTTGACGTTGTTCAGGCTGGACACGGTACGCGCCAGCTCGCCTTCCAGGCTGCGACGGTAACGGGTGGCTTCCATGAACTGGCTGGTGCCCAGGCCCTGCTCCTTGTCGAGCAATTCGAAACCGACGTTGCCATCGCTTGGCGCCACGCCGGCGGCCGCCAGTTTCAGGCGCGCACGGGAGAGGTCGTCGGCCTTGACCAGCAGAGCCCCGGAGTTGGGCTCGACGTTGTAGGGGATGTCGGCAGCGGCCAGGGTATCCATGACCTGCTTGGTGTCCATGCCCGCCAGGCTGCCGTACAGCGGACGGTAATCAGGTTGTTGCGACCACAGTACCACGGCAAAGCCGATCGCCACGCTGGCGGCCAGGCCGACCAGAAGGCCGATCTGACGCAGCATGGGCATCTGCGCGATATTTTCCAGAAACGCCATGCCGAACAGCGGCGGCTTGGCCGCGGGCGGGCCGCTCTTGGCAGGGGCGTTGTCGACGACTGCTTCAGCCATGGTTTACGTCCGTCCTCAAACCGGCATCTGCATGATGTCCTGGTACGCCTGGACCAGCTTGTTGCGTACCTGGGTCAGGGCCTGCATCGACACGCTGGCCTTTTGCGAAGCGATCATCACATCGGTCAGGTCGACACCACTCTTGCCGATCTCGAAGGCGTTGGCCAGCTGGGTCGAAGCCTGCTGAGTCTCATGCACCTTGCCGATGGCCTGGCCGAGCATGTCGGCAAAGGTACTCTGCCCCGGTGCCAGCTCGGGAGCGGCGGCCACCTTGGGCAGCGACATGGCATCGGCCTGCATGGCCCGCATGTCCAGCATCAGACGATTGAATTCAACACCTTGGCTCATGACCCTTCTCTCTCCTGCGGCCGCATTTTTTTGACAGTGATGCGGCGGATAGCCAACCTAAAGCAACAAAGGTGCCAGCCTTGGCACGCGCACCTTGGTTCACTGTAGGAGCAGCCTTGTGCTGCGAAAGGGGCCTTTGATGCAACAGACCACCTTCTGCCTTGCTGGCCTCTTCGCAGCACAAGGCTGCTCCTACAAAGGCTGCGCAAGCTCTGAGGTTTTTGTCAGCCGAACAGGCTGGCCTCGACGTCAAACCCGGCATCGCGCATCTGCGCCAGCTTGTAGCGCAAGGTACGCGGGCTGATCCCCAGGCGTTCGGCCGCCTCTTTGCGGCGGCCGCGCTCGGCGCGCAGGGTGTCGATGATCATCTGGTACTCATGACGACGCATGTCATCGCCCAGCCCGCCAGGCTCGGCCACCACCTCGGGTGATGGCTCGATGCCGGCTGACAATGGAATGGCGCCTGCCAGACAAAAATCCGCCGCCTCGATCACCCCGCCCTGCTGCAGGATCAGCGCCCGCTGCAGGGCGTTGTCCAGTTCGCGTACGTTGCCCGGCCAGGCATACGCCTGCAGGCAGGCCCGGGCCTGGGGCGACAGGTGCACCGGGGCGTGCTTCATCTTGGCCACGTGACGCGCCAACAGGCGCTCGGCCAGTTGCAGGATGTCACCCGGGCGTTCGCGCAGTGGGCGCCAGGCCAGGGGGAACACCGAAAGGCGGTAGTAGAGGTCTTCACGGAAACGCCCGGCCGCCACTTCGCCAGCCAGGTCACGGTTGGTAGTAGCCAGCACACGGATATCCAGGCTGATCGGCTTGCGCCCACCCACCCGCTCCACCTCGCGCTCCTGCAACACCCGCAGCAGCTTGGCCTGCAAGGCCATCGGCATCTCCGAGATCTCATCAAGCAGCAAGGTGCCACCCTCGGCCTGCTCGAACTTGCCGGCCTGGGCGGCAATGGCGCCAGTGAAGGCACCCTTTTCGTGGCCGAACAGCGTGGCCTCGAGCATGTTGTCGGGGATGGCAGCACAATTGATCGCCACGAAGGGCTGCGCCGCCCGCGACGATTGCTGATGAATGAAGCGCGCCAGCACTTCCTTGCCGGTGCCGGACTCGCCCGAAATCAGCACGGTCGAGTCACTGCGCGCCACCCGCGCGGCCAGCTCCAGCAACTGTCGACTGGCTGGTTCGCAGGCCACCGGGCCTTCTTCTTCAGCCACGCGCCCGGCGGCATGCCGCTCGACCAGGCTGAGCAACGCCTTGGGCTCGAACGGCTTGACCAGATAGTCGGCGGCGCCTTGGCGCATCGCCTCGACGGCACGCTCCACCGCGGCATGCGCAGTCATCAGCAACACGGGCAGTTGCGGTTGCTGGCGGCGCAGCTGGGCCAGCAGTTGGTGCCCATCCATGCCTGGCATGTTCACATCGCTGACTACCAGGCTGAAGGCCTCCTCCAGCACCGCTTCCAGCGCTTCTTCGGCACTGCCCACCGCCTGATAGGCGAAGCCGCCGATTTCCAGGGTATCGCCCAGCGCCTGGCGCAATACGCGGTCGTCCTCGACCAGCAGCACCTTGATCGTCATTACATGCCCTCCGCCAGCTGCCCGTCGATCAACGGCAGCTCCACCCGCACACAGGTGCCACGGCCAACCCTGGAGCGCAGGCGCAGCGCACCTTGGTGCGCGCGCACCACGGCCTTGACCACGGCCAGGCCCAGGCCGGTGCCAGTGGCCTTGGTGGTCAGGAACGGCTCGCCCAGGCGGCCGAGCAGGTCGCCATCGATGCCACTGCCGGCGTCGCTTACACACAGGTGCAGGCTGCGCTCGCGACGGAACAGGTGCACCTTCAGTCGCGCCGGGCCGTCGCTGGCTTGCAGCGCATTTTCGATCAGGTTGAGCAATGCACCAACCAGGGTGTCGCGGTTGCACAGCAGCTCACCCAGGTGGCTGTCGCACTGCCAGCGCACGGCGTGCCCTTGCACATGCGCCTGGGCAGCCTGCTGCAGGGCCTGGAACAAGGCTTTTGGCGTGACTCGATCATTCAGCGGCAGCTCGCCCCGAGCGAATACCAGCATGTCGCGCACCTGGTGTTCCAATTCGTGCAGGCGCTCTTTCAGGGTCCCGGCAAAGCGCTGGCGGGTTTCCGCGCTCAGGTCTTGTTCGGGATCAGCCAGGTGGCTGGCGTAGAGCATCGCCGCCGACAGTGGCGTGCGGATCTGGTGCGCCAGCGAGGCGACCATGCGCCCCAGCGAAGACAGGCGCTCGTGGCGAGCCAGCTGGTCTTGCAGGCGACGGGTTTCGGTCAGGTCGTTGAGCAACACCAACTGGCCAGGTTCGGCATCCAGCGAGCGAGTGGCAATGGACAGACGGCGGCCGTCGCGCAGCGAGACTTCGTGACCGTCATCCTTGCGCGGGGCAAAGCTGCGAGCGATCACCTGGCGCCACAGCTGGCCGACCAGCGGCTCGCCGAGCAATTCGCAGGCGGCCGGGTTGGCTTCGCGTACCAGGCCCTGGCCATCGATCACGATCACCCCGCCGGGCAGCAGGTCCAGCAGGTTCTGCAGGCGGTTGGCCAGGCGTTCCTTTTCGCTCAGTTCATCGATGCGCTGGGCGCTGACCACCGCCAGCTCGCCCTTGAGTTCGCTGACCCGGGCTTCCAGCAGGCTATAGGACTGGCTCAGCTGGCTCGAGACCTGATTGAACAGGGCGAAGGCCTGCTCGACACCCTGGCGGCTGTCCTGCTCGATCGGGGGCTGCCCCTGCGGATCGGGGGCTAGGGTTATGTGGGCGGCCTGGGGCATGTTGCTCTCTCGCATGGCTGACCGTCATAAAAACGGTGTGTTGCCAGCGGTGTAGCAATAGCCGTGCCGGAGATGGGGTTTAATGCAGGGTTTGAGATTTTGGTGGGGCGCATATCGTGCGCCGCCGCGGGTATATACGCCTTGACACTTTCTGCGCCTGTGAAATCGAGCGCCGCCCGCGCGGCGCTTCGCGGGTATTCGCCTTGACACTTTCTGCGCCTGTGAGACCGAGCGCCGCCCGCGCGGCGCTTCGCGGGACAAGCCCGCTCCCACATTTGTTGCAACGTGGCCATGCCTGTGGGAGAGGCGTTGCCCGCTTTGGCGGAGAGTTTGAGACTGGAGAGACGGCGGTAGCGCCAGCCGGGAAACCGCGTCAAGGCAACAAGGCTGACAACCATGGCCTGACAGGTTCGGCACGTTGCAACAAATGTGGGAGCGGGCTTGTCCCGCGAAGCGCCGCGCGGGCGGCGCTCGACCTAACAGACACCATCAACGCCAAGCCGAACACCCCGCCCCAGCCGTCAATCCTCCGCCTGTTCCTCGCCGCCCTGGCGGCTCATGCCATACTTGCGCATCTTCTCGACCAAGGTGGTGCGGCGAATGCGCAAACGTTCAGCCGCACGCGCAACGATACCGTTGGCATCGTCCAGCGCCTGCTGGATCAGGCCCTGCTCCAGGCTGCCCAGATAGTCCTTCAGGTCCAGGCCTTCAGGTGGCAGCATGGCGTGGTTGCTGAAGTTCGGCGTATGGCCATTAATCGCCACGCGCTCTTCCAGGTCGCTGCGCAGGCTGTCGACCATCTGCTCGTCTTCGTCATCGACGTAACGGAATTTCTTCGGCAGCTCGGAAACGCCAATCACCCCGTACGGGTGCATGATCGCCATACGCTCGACCAGGCTGGCCAGCTCGCGCACGTTACCCGGCCAGCCGTGGCGACACAGCGACATGATCGACGCGGAGTTGAAGCGGATGGACCCGCGCTTCTCGTGCTCCATACGCGAGATCAGCTCGTTCATCAGCAGCGGGATGTCTTCCACCCGCTCACGCAGCGGCGCCATCTCGATAGGGAACACGTTCAGGCGGTAGTACAGGTCTTCGCGGAACGTACCCTCCTCGATCATGGTCTCGAGGTTCTTGTGGGTCGCGGCAATGATGCGCACATCGATGCTCTGGGTCTTGTTGCTGCCCACGCGCTCGAAGGTACGCTCCTGCAACACGCGCAACAGCTTGACCTGCATCGGCAACGGCATGTCGCCGATTTCGTCAAGGAACAGGGTACCGCCGTTGGCCAGCTCGAAGCGCCCGGCACGGCTGGTGATCGCCCCGGTAAAGGCGCCCTTCTCGTGGCCGAACAGTTCGCTTTCCAGCAACTCGGCCGGGATCGCGCCGCAGTTGACCGGCACGAACGGCGCCTCGCGGCGTTTGGAATGGTAGTGCAGGTTGCGCGCGACCACTTCCTTGCCGGTGCCGGACTCACCCAGGATCAGCACGCTGGCATCGGTATCGGCCACTTGCTGCATCATCTGCCGCACGTGCTGAATGGCACGGCTGGTGCCGACCAGGCTGCGGAACAGGTTGGGTTCGCGCTGGCGACCACGCTCGCGCGCCTGGTCGTACATCTCGCGATAGACCTGGGCACGGTGCAGCGAATCCAGCAGCTGGCTGTAGCTTGGCGGCATTTCCAGGTTGGAAAGCACCCGGCGGCGAAGGTCTTCCGGGAACTCCGCAGAAGAAATTTCACCTAAAAGCAGAACCGGAAGGAACTCATCCCACCCAGTCACTGTCTTAACGAGCCCAAGCACACTGCCCGGGGCATTTACAGTGCCAATAAGCACGCACAGCACTTCGCGACTCGAAGACAACGGCTCGACCACTTGCTGCCAGTCCTGGCTGGAGCAAGCGAGGTTTTCTTCGCCGAGGAAGTTAAGCACCACCGCCAGGTCGCGGCGGCGTGCGCTGTCGTCGTCGATCAGCAGAATCTTGGTTTCACGCCACATGCAATAGCAACTTCCCTAGTCATATCGGCGCCCGAGGGCGTGCTCGACATCATTCCGACTGAATGGTCAGTGTTCGGACGTCTGAAATTCGAAAACAGCCACTAGTAAAGTCAAAAAACACCAGCCAGTCAAATTAATGGCGCATGGCTTTTGGCAACATCTGTGGTCAGGTGAACAAATGGTATACCTTTGCCGCGTTCTTCGCCTGACGGATTTTCGTCATTTCATCCACCAAGGATTGACGTTCGCCACTTGCAACATCGATTAGTTGACGGTATACGGCCAACAACTGCTCAAGGCTACCACGTACTTCCGCTTCGTTTTCATGAGCCTCGGCAAGCACATCGTCGACACACAGCCGGCATTCCAGGTCGAGCTCGCCAACTGTACCCCAGTCGCGATCAGCCAGCGCCGCCAGCAAGGCTTCTCGGGTGTGCTCTATACGGGCGATAACCTCGCTCATGTCATCCTCCTGGCTTAGGAAGCCGCCGACGGGTCGCCGATCGCGTCCCAACCTTCCTTGATGGTGATCAGCAGGCGCGCCACTTCGTCGATGATCTCCGGGTCATTTTTTGCATTGGCTTCGATCAAGCGACGACTCATGTAGGTATACAGGTTGTCCAGATCGGCCAGGGTGTCGGCATGGTTTTCCAGATCCAGGCCTTCACGCAGGCCGCCGATGATGTCGATGGCCTTGCCGATGAGGATACCCTTCTGGGCTATATCATTGCGCGCGATCGCGCCCTTCGCCTGCGCCATGCGATCAAGGCCGCCCTGCATGAGCATCTGCACCAGGCGGTGCGGACTGGCTTCGGATGTCTGTGCCACGCCGTTGACTTTCTGGTATTGCCGAAGGGCCAACATCGGGTTCATGGATCTGCCTCGTTGCTGCGAAAAAGGTTGCGTCTACCCTGTGTATCGCCGCCACGTCAAAAAACTTTAGGGTTAAAACGAAAAGCCCGGCGCGTCTGGCAAACGCTGCCGGGCTTTTGTCACACGGAAAGAATCAGGACTTCTTGGCCTGCGCGTTGATCGCCTCGAAGATCGACGTGATCTGGTCGGCCTGGGCTTTCATCTTGCCTAGGGCAGTGTCCAAGGCCACGTATTTCTTGGTCAGTGATTCGGTCAACGAGTCGGTGCGCCGATCGAGGGCAGCCTGCTGCTCACTCAAGTTCTTGGCAACGTTGCTCAATGCGCTATTACGGCTAGCCAAACTACCATCAGTGGCATTGTACGGGTCAATGGCCTTGTTCATCCGCTCGAAAATGCCATTCGTGCCGGTGAACAACTCCTGCACTTCCGCTCCCAACTTCTTGTCATTCATCGCTGCGGCGAATTTGGTGCTGTTGAACTCCAGAGTGCCGTCTTTTTGTGTGTTGATACCTAACTGACTCAGAGTGGTCAGCTGATCGCCTGCCCCCACTTCGGAAAGCACCTTACGAATATCACCCAACAGCGACCGGGTGGTAGGGTCGTTGGTCAGAGGTCCCAGCACCAGGTTGTCATCGTCATCACGGCTGGTCGAAGTCAGCGACGTAATAGCCTTCTGCAGCGTGTTGTAGGCATCGACAAAACTTTGGATGGAGGTCTTCAGGCCATCATTGTTGGCCGCTACGGTGACCTTGGTTGCCGCCGCGCTCTCACTGATCAACTCCAGGCTCAAACCACTGATCGAATCACTAATGGTATTGGTGGCGCTGGTGATCTTCAGGCCATCGATCGTCAGCTCGGCGTCCTGAGCTATATCGGTAATATAGCCTGCCCCCGTCCCTACCATCTTCTGGGTGCCGACAATATTCAGCTCAGTCTGATCGACATCCCCCTTCAATGAGAGATCATTGCCCGCGCCAGTCTTTGAGGACGTCAACACCAGACGAGCGCCATCCTCACCTGTAATGATGTTGGCACTGATGCCGTTGGCACTCATTTCCTTGTTGATCTGGTCGCGCACGCTTTGCAGCGTGGCGCCAGCGCCGACCTCGATCGTGTAGGCCGTGCCGCCAACTGCGGGATCACCTTGTTCGATCGTCAGGGTTCCCGCGGCAATCGCTTTGGAGGCACCTTCGACAAACGCCTGGCTAGCCACTTTCGAACCCGTTGCCAGCTTTGCTACCTGAATGTCGTAACTACCGGCGACTGCGGTGTTGCCCGAGGTGACCTTGACGACCTTGTCATTGGCCGAAGTAGCCGCATAGGCATTGAACGACGGCGCGGTCTTGTCGTTGAGCTTGGTCATGGCAGTCTGGAAGGCCGTGAGGGCACTACGCAGCGACCCGATTCCGGAGATCATCGCACTGTTGTTACTGGTCTGCCGGGTAATCTGCGCCTGCTTGGCGGCAGTGTCGGACTGGACCAGGACCTTGACGATCGAACCGATGTCCAGACCGGACCCGAGGCCAGTACTGGAGGCGATTGGGCTTGCCATGCTGTTCTCCCTCTCGTTAACCGCCAGCCCACTCCTGCGGGGCCGACATGCTTTACTTCATTGGTACTCGCCGCCAGTCAAACCTTGGCGTCGAACAGAACACTGTTGGCATCACTCAGGCTGCGGGCAATTCGCAACGCCTCTTCCGAGGGCAATTGGCGAATCAACTCACCACTGTCGCTGGCGATGACTTTGACCACGATCTTGCCGGATTCTTCGTCCGTGGAGAACTCCAGATTGCGCTGTGACGCTTTCAAAAATTTTTCGATTTCAGAGACGGCATTCTTGACCTTTTCGGCATCCTTCGCCGCCAGCGAGTCTTTCTTGTCGTCTTCACTGGGTACTGCAGCTTCAACTGCCCGGGTAACCGGCTTTTCGGCAACCTGCTCAACCGAACGTGCGACCGGGTAACTCAGGTTCAGCTTGGCACTCATGTCCATGCCCACCACCTCACGATGAAAAGGCGGGGAAGCGCCACGCATGCACTTCCCCGCCAGCGACTAGGCAGATTAGCCCAGCAGCTTCAGTACTGCCGACGGCAGCTGGTTGGCCTGAGCCAGAACCGAGGTCGAAGCTTGCTGCAGAGTCTGCTGCTTGGTCAGCTGGGCAGTTTCAGCAGCAAAGTCGGTGTCCTGTACACGGCCACGAGCGGCTTCGGCGTTCTCGTTGATGTTCTGCAGGTTGTTGATGGTGCTGGTCAGACGGTTCTGGGCAGCACCCAGATCAGCACGGGTGCTGTTGATGGTTTGCAGAGCGGAGTCGATAGCGTTCACAGCAGCGCTGAAGTTAGCACTGATGGTGCTGTCAGCACCAGAAATCGCGATAGCACCCGAGTTAACACCCAGGGCGGAAGCAGTCAGGTTAGCCAGCTTGATGGAGATCTGGTTTTCAGTACCAGTGTTGGAACCAACCTGGAAGCTCAAGGTGGCAGTGGTGTTGAGCAGGTTCTTGCCGTTCAGCTGGGTGCTGTTGGCGATACGAGTCAGCTCGTCGGACATCGAGGCGAACTCAGTGTTCAGAGCATCACGGTCCTTGTCGCTGTTCGAAGCGTTGTTGGCCTGGATGGCCAGTTCACGCATGCGCTGCAGGATGTTGGTCTGCTCTTGCATCGCACCTTCAGCGGTCTGGGCGATGGAGATACCGTCGTTGGCGTTCTTGATAGCCATGGTCTGACCGCGAATCTGCGAGGTCATACGAGTGGCAATTTGCAGGCCGGCGGCGTCGTCCTTGGCGCTGTTGATTTTCAGGCCGGAAGACAGGCGGGTCATCGAGGTGCTCAGTGCATCGGTAGCACGGTTCAGGTTTTTCTGAACACCCAGAGAGGTGGTGTTGGTGTTAACGGTCAAAGCCATGACGAATTCCTCGTTGGATTGGGTACTACGGCTTCCGGCCTTGGCAATTCGCCGGGTGTGGCACAGAGAACCTTCGTCATGGTTATCGTCGTCAGGGCGCGTTGCTTGAGGTTTTTTTTAAAAAATTTTACTGGCCACCTGCCAGCCCAAGAAAATCAATACGTTGACGCCAAAAAATCTTCGCACGCGTGGAGCATCACCTCAGAGATAGCATCAACCGTGACAATTGACGCCTCACTCCACCTCCCTGTGAAAATGGTCAACATACTCTAAAGTTGCCCGCCACGCGGCCGATCCCAATTTCACTCTCCGCTGTCAGCACGCGAAAGCCCGCGCCTGGCAGCCAGGACCCAAATAGAGCCGCGCAATAAAGGCTCGATACCTTCTGGCCCCCTCCAAGAGCTGATCAGCCATGAATTTATACGTAAACCAGACGAAGAACAGGCCGGCGCTGCGAGATGACATTTACCAGGGCGACATTTTTCTCGACACATCCCTGCGCAGTGCATACGACCTGTGCGCCCTTGCCCGGGCCTCTATCACTCAAGCGTTCGATGGAGAAACCGATCACCAATCGCTGCATAAAATGATGCCGGTGGAAAGTTTCGTTGAGCGGGTAACCGCCCTCAAACGCCATTTCACCAATGGCGGAGAAGCCAAGGCGCTGATCCAGGCGTTCATTCTGGAAATCGGGGCCGATCCAGGCGAATACTTGTTCGATGTGCCACGCGTACGGGTAGTGCCACATTACGATTACCTGCATGCAGGCGTCAGTTATGCCTACAAACCCCACCGGGACACCTGGTACGGCAATGTCGACTGCCAGATCAATACCTGGATGCCGCTGTACTCGCTCAAGCCCGAGCAAACCATGATGATCAACCCTGCCTACTTCAACCGCCCGGTGAACAACTCATCCGACGGCTGGAGCCTGGAGCACTGGATCACCGAACAACGCTTCAAAGCCAAGGAAAACATCACGCAGGAAAACCGCGTGCACCCGGTTCCCTTGGAAGAAATTGATGACCGCTCGGAGCTGCGCATTGCCAGCAACAGCGGCGAGATGCTGATATTCAGTGGCTCCCACTTGCATGGCACCGTGGCCAACACCACCGATCAAGTGCGTTTCAGTGTCGATTTCCGCCTGATTCACTTGCAAGATCTGATCAACAAGCGCGGCGCACCCAACGTAGACAATGGTTGCATCGACGCCCACGCCGGTTTTAAAGACCTTTTCCACGCCAAAGATTTTTCCAGATTCCAGGGAGTCAACCCATGACAAAGCGCCGCCTGACTGCTGCGGAAGTTGAGTACAACGAAAAACGCGCCACCGTGCTGAGCAAGGTAGACGCGCAGTACGTTGCCGATGCACCGTTCGTGTTTGCCAACCGAATCACCGTGACAGCCGCGCTATCGCGCATGGAGCTGTTCAAGATGGTGCAGGACGTACCCGGCGCAATCGTCGAATGCGGCGTCTACAAGGGCAACTCATTGATGCTCTACATGCACCTGTCAATGATTCTGGAACCGTATGCAATCAATCGCTCGATCATTGGTTTCGATACTTTCCAAGGATTTGCCAGCATCGACAAAGAGAATGATCCGACGGACATCAACGAAACGATGTTCTCCGACACCGATGACTCGATTCTTCAGGAAATGATCGACACTAATGACCTGGTGCGCCCGGTCAATCGCATTCCGCGCTGCGAGATCATCAAAGGCGACATCCTCGAGACCGTACCTGCCTTCGTCAAGACCCGCCCCGACCTCGTGGTGGCGATGCTGATTCTTGACACCGACCTGTATGCTTCGACCAAAGTAGCCTTGGAAACCTTCCTGCCTTACATGCCAAAAGGTGCGATCGTAGTACTCGACGAAGTCGCCTACCGTAACTTCCCCGGCGAGACCGCCGCATTGCGCGACGTGCTGGATCTGAACAAAATCGAACTCAAGCGTCTCCCGTTCGATTCAACCGTGGGCTATTTCCGCGTCTGATACCGCAACAATCGTCCGATGCCTTGCAGTGGCATCGGACGATCCATCGGCACAATCTTACTCAGGCGCCCTTTCGAGGATCGCCGACCCCCAAGACAGCCCCACACCAAAGCCGCTGAGCGCCACGCGCCTGTGCTGCGAACCGAGCACGTGCTTTTCGAGCAGTAGTGGAATGCTTGACGACACCGTGTTGCCGGTTTCCACCATATCCTTGACGAACTTCTGCTTATATTCGCCCTCGACAAAGCGCGACGACACCGCGTCGACGATCGCGGCGCTCCCCTGATGCAAGCAGTACAGATCGATATCGTCAGCCTGCAACTTGCTGGCTTCGAGCAACTGCTGCAGGTGTGCAGGCACCTTGACCAAGGCGAAGTTGTAAACCTGGCGACCATTCATGAAGAACTTGCCGTCGGTGGTACGTAGGTGCTCGGCACCGGCACCATCGCTGCCGAACAACGACCTGCCCAACTGCCAGGCGGCACCCTCACCCATCCAAGTGGCCGTGGCGGCATCACCAAACAACATGGTGGTGTTGCGATCCTCCGGGTCGACGATCTTCGAATAGGGGTCGGCGGTGATCAACAAGCCGTTTCTCAGGCCTGCGGCCTCCATGAAGCCTTTCATCGCATAAAGGCCGTAGACATAACCCGAACAGCCCAGCGAGATGTCAAAAGCGGCAACCGCTGTCGACAGGCCGAGCTTGTGCTGTACGATCGCCGCCGTATGCGGCAAACCTTCGGCATCACCGTTCTGAGTGACCACGATCACCACATCGATGGATGCCGGGTCCAGGGATGGATTGACAGCGAACAGGTTTTTCGCGGCCTCTACGCAGAGGTCGGACGTTTCCTGGGCAGCATCCTTGCGCGGCAAAAAGGTCGAACCGATCTTGCCGAAGATAAAATCCTGGTCCTTGCCGAATTTCGCGCCCTGGGCGTAGTTGTCCACGCCGTCAGTCGGCACGTAACTGGCGATACTTTTAATGCCAATCATATGGCTTCCCAATTCAGTAACAGCGAAATACCCGCCACGGAACCAAACGGCAAAACGCCAGGCGATGCGGTGGTTTCCGATCCCTGACAATTTGTTCGGAGCGGCGCGGCGGTTCCCGGTTTCGACAATATACAGTGAAGATGCGCGTTCTGACTCTCAAGTCACGCTCTTTTTGTCGAATCGACAAACCGGTGCGGCTGCGCCCACAAAAAAGCCATAACCGCCGCGAGGCGGTCATGGCTTGGCGTAGTTCCGCAACAGATGTCAGGCGATCAACGCCTGCCAATCAACCCGGCCATCCAGATCAAGGCTGAATAGCTTGCCGTCCAGACTATGGTTGGCGTTATAGCAAGTGTCCTGAGCCAATGCGTGCGCCCAGCGCTCACGCATGTGTGGGCAGGCCATCGCATCGTCGCCCACCAGAACATGCCGTACGGCCTGGGCCTGTGGTGTCCACACTATCAATAGGCCCGCCGCCACTGCTTGCAGGCACAGGTCGACGTGCGCGGCGCGCAGATTCGGTGACTGCTCTTCGAGCCCACCGACAGCGTGCAACAGTTCCGCACGTAGCATGATACAACCCGACACCGCCGAAACACCGTGTTCCACCTGAAGGCGCTGCATGTAACCAGGCGAATCCCTGGATTCGCCGACGAACGCGGCACGTACACCCGCCTGCCCTGCCAGCACAAGCCCAGCCTCGACCACCCGTCCCTCGGGGTTCAGCAACTTGCCACCCACTACACCCACTTCCGGACGCTGGGCGTGATTGAGCATACCTTCCAGCCAGTTGGCGTTAAGCACCTCGAGCTCGCTGTCCAGCAGCACCAGATACTCGCCCTGCGCCTGCTGAATGGCCAGATTGAGCATCGCAACCGGCGCTAGGGCGCGCTCGCTACGGACCACCCGCAACCGGCTCCCTCCTAACTGCAAGCTAGCCAGCCAATCGCACAGCTCGGGCGACTGGCTGGCATTGTCAGCAACGAGAATTTCATGCTGCTGATAGCGGGTGCGCTGCAACAGGCTGAGCAGGCACGCTTGCAACGCTGTGAAGTTGTCCTGGCAGTGCACGATGATCGAAACCATCGGCCGCGCCTCATGCCGATAGTCAACGGCCAACGTTCCCGGACGGACCGACCCGACCGACACCGCATACCCCCGCTGGGCCACATGCTGTACCAGCACGGCACGCTCTTGATCGTGCCGGCTATTGTCAGGCGCAGAGCAGAGCAACAGTGGCTCCGCCAGGTGGGCAAGGCCCGCCATACCTCCTTTGCCGATCAAGCGCAGTAACAGATCGAACTCCAGCGCCTGCGGGTAACGCGCGTCGAACCCACCTGCCTCCAACCACAGGTCGCGACGCACCAGCCAGTGCCGAGCCATCAGCCCAGGCACGCTCTGCAGCAGATCCAAGTTGATGCCTGGACGCATGACATCGCTCAGCAAGCCGTTGGCCTGTTCCTGCAATTCGTCCATCGCCACGGCACGCACCCCTTCGACGCCTAGCAACTCGAGCCCAGCACGCATCAGGCCGCCGGCGGTGAACTGATCACCACTTTCGGCCAGCATGATCCAGTCAGTGCCCAGTTGCCTGGCCGCCTCGTTCATGCGTTGAACATGATCCTGCTCGGTAACCTTGATGAAATGCACAGTCTGCTGCGGCTTTGTCACCGACGGCAGCTCTCCGGTGGTCAATACAACCACCTTGAAGGCGCGCGAGTAGCCGTTCATGAGACTGTCGAAGGTAGCCTGGAGCTTGACGATGTCGGCTTGCAGATCGAGCAATAAAATGCCAAAGCTCGGACCGCCATGATGCTTGTCCAGACGCTTGGCAGCCTGGCGTACCAACTCGTCGCCTGGCTCACGAGCCTTGAGCCAATTAAGCAGCCGCCCCGAGGACATACTGCTTAACAACACCTCGTTGTCGAAGCCAGGAAGCGACTCCAACCGGCACAACCAGTCACGTAATTGCTCCGCTTCGGCCTGGGCTTGGTCGTCCTGCTCCAGTTGCATCAACAGGCGCTCGACCACCGTCCGGTTGAACGGGTTGATGACAAGCGCCTCCCAGAGGCGAGTGCGCAGGGCAGTGGTATCATCACTGGCACGCGCCTGGAGCAAACGCCATTGCCTTTGCAGGATCGATTCCAGTTCGGTGAGCTGATGACGCCCGGCCGGCATGGCATGGATATGGAATTCGATCTCGGTCAGCAAGTCGAAGAACGCCTTGTTGTAGAACGGAAGTTCCACGAACTGCTGCTCGCCAAAGATTCGTTTAGGTTCGTACATCGGTCGCTGCCATTCGGAGCGAACAATCGGGCAAGCTTGTAGCGCACGCCCCGTCAGCAACCCGTCGGCCATGCTCTTGAAGCTTTCGAGGGCGATCTGCTTGACCGCAGCGGCGCCCCTGCTGCTCAACTCGGTAGGAATCGATGCAAGAAACTCTGCAAAGACTTCACGCCCCTGGCGTGACTTCTCGTCCTGCAAGGCAAGCACCGTGAGTACGTTGGTGCCATGCTCAGAACCGCCATAGTTGCCCTCTCGAACCGCAAAGGGAATCGGCAGAATTCGAGCCTTGGCATTGGCCAGCAGGTAGAAAGCGTGGCCGATTTCCTGCCATTCGAAGCTGGTGCCCAACGGCAGCAGCTCATACCACTGCTGCAACAGGTCAGTGCGGGTAACGGCGTAAAAAGGCGGGAGGAACTGGCCCATGAACTCCAGCAAGCGCTGCTCTGGATCTTGCGAACAGTAGTCTTCCTGCACCCGATTATCACGTTTGTAGTACTCGACCTGCGCGCCACCGGGCACATACATCATCCCGTAACCATGGCAAAGACCGTAATCAGAGTGCTGCTCAAGGAACTCCACCGAGCGGGTTATGCTGTCATGCAGCAGGAAGTCGTCGACCGCAATGAAGAGCATGAACGGCGTGACGACCTGCTTGACCCCGAAAGCCAGCTTTTCCAGCAATGCAGTGTAAGAAAACTGCGGTAGATGGCGGTAATCGACATCTGGGTAATCGCGAGCAATTTCATCGTCAGCCTTCAGCGACGAATCCAGCACCAGGATGCTGGCCGGGTAGTTGCGGTAGTAGCACAAGGCCCGGCGCAAAAAATCTGGGCGGTTGTGGGTAAGCAACACCAATGTGAGGCGATCCTTGAGCGATGCGTCGCCCCGGTGCTGTACATGTGCTTGCATATCTGCTTCTGCCTGTTGGTTGGTTCAGCGCACTCGGCGCAGGTAGCCATCACGCGCCACGGTGATCAGCAGCTTGTCGTGGATTTCGGCATCGATGACGAAGTCCTCGGTTTCCTTCAGGTAAGCCCACACAGCAGTGCGCGGGTTGTCGCCAACACCCCATGGCCGATCAGGGAAGGCATCGGCAGGCATGTCCTCGACCACCGTATCCATCACCACGCAGTAGCAGTCTTGCGACACTAACGGCGCGTAGGCGCGCAGTTCGGCCAGCACGTGGTCGTGGGTGTGGTTGGAATCGAGCACGACGATGACCTTCTTGCCCTCGGCCAGCATCCGCACCCGCTCGACAACGGCCGGGTCGATGCTGGAGCCTTCGATCATGCTGATACGCTTGAACATTGGGTGACTTTCGATGGCTTCGCGATTATGTGGACGGATATCGCGATCGATGCCAAGGACCTCACCATGCCCCACCAACTCCATCATCGACGCGTAATAGATGATCGAACCGCCATGAGCGATGCCACATTCGATGATCAAGTCAGGCTTGAGTTTCCAGATCAGCTCCTGCATGGCAACCATGTCCTGGGGCAGCTGGATGATCGGGCGGCCCATCCAGCTGAAGTGGTAGGTGTATTTGTGCTTGGCCGATTCGTTGTAGAAGACCTGGGCCAGTTCGCCCAGCGCCGCATCGTTGCCTTGGGCACGGATCTCGGCCTGGCATTCTTCGGCGAATACCTGTAGTGGCGTTTTGTCGCTCATTTGCAGCCTCTTGAAAAGTGTTGGCCCGACAGCGTCAGCGGTGCAAGGGCTCGATAGTGGATTGCAGCATGCGCTGCAAACGATCGGTCACCGCCCAGAACGCCATCGGCTCATGGGTTGGATAAGGGTAATAACCAAGATTCAGGCTCAGGCTGGCTCCTCGCTCACGCAGACGCTGCTCGACCAGACTGCGCACTGCAACCGGCTGACCACTGGCGCAATTGACCACCCCTGAGAATTCGCGACAGTGCAACACACCAGCCAGCTGGCGGGCGGCATCGGTAATCGGCTGAAAGTCGCGCAACTGCTCGCCACCGGACATGGCGAACGATGCCTCGCTGCTATCAATGGCTCGATCGAGCCCTGCCAGCAGGCTGTTGGGGTTCTGCCCCTGACCATACAGGTAGAACAGTCGCGCCCATTGCAGAGTGAATGGCCGATGCAACTGCAATGCCTGGAGGAACTGGTGCAGGCTGTGCTTAGCCAAGCCATAGGGGTTGGTCGGGCGCGCCGGACATTGTTCGTCCAGCGGGCCGCTCTGCATCCCGTACTCGAAGCAGGTGCCGGTGACCAGCACCTGTCGTACACCAGCCTCGACCGCGTGCTTGATGAAGCGGTAGTCGGCCATCAGGTTCTGCTCCAGATGGAACAGCGCCTGGTAGTTGGGCAGTCCCGGCCAGGCCAGGTGAGCAAGGGCGTCGATACCATCGACCCAACTGGCCACCGCTGCGGCGTCGGCCAACTGCAGGTCACCGGCAACGAACTCCACTTGGTCGAACCACGCCATGCCCCGTGCGCGCTCGACGTCACGCGCCAAGGCGCGCACGCGACAACCGCGGGCCAGCAGTTCGGCCACCAGATGGCGGCCAACGAAACCAGTGGCGCCGGTTACCAGTACATGCAATGCGGTCATAGCACGGTCAACTCGGGGACGGCGATGACGAACTGCCCGCCCCACTCACGGATGCCGGCCTGCTGCTCGCTGATTTCGTGCAGCAGATTCCACGGCAGCACCAGCACATAGTCCGGCTGTTCCTCGGCCAGGCGCTCGGGCGCCACTATCGGAATGCGGCTACCAGGCAGGAACTTGCCCTGCTTGTGCGGGCTGGTGTCGGCCACCCAGGCCAACAGGTCAGCCTTGACCCCGGCATAGTTGAGTAAGGTGTTGCCCTTGGCGGCAGCGCCGTAACCCACCACGCGCTTGCCAGCAGCCTTGGCGTCGAGCAGGAAACGCAGCAGCTGCAGCTTGATACGCTCGGCGGCAGGCGCCAAGGTGGAGTAGAAGCCAGCGCTGCGCACGCCCACGTCGTTCTCCAGCGCCAGCAGGCCGGTGACGGCCGGCTCCACCGTACGGCGCTGGCCATCAGTGCGTTGCACGAACACCCGCAGTGAACCACCGTGAGTCGGCAGCTCCTGCACGTCGAATATTTCCAGGCCGTTGCGCTGGCAGAGGATCTGCACCGCCGTAAGCGACAAATAGGAATAGTGCTCGTGATAAAGCGTATCGAACTGGTGCTCGGCGATCAGCGACAGCAAATGCGGGAATTCGAACGTGGCCACGCCGGTCGGCTTAAGCAAGGTGGCGAAGCCACCGAGGAAGTCATTGATGTCCGGCACATGGGCGAGCACGTTGTTGGCCGCCATCAGGTCGGCACTCCAGCCTTCGGCCACCAGTTGCGTCGCCACGTCGCGACCGAAGAACACTTCGCGGATCTCCAGTCCTTTGGCACGCGCCGCATCGGCAGTGCTGCGGGTCGGCTCGACCCCCAGGCAGGGAATACCGCGCCGGGCGACGTACTGCAACAAGTAGCCATCGTTGGCAGCGATCTCCACCACACGGCTGTCGGCGCTCAGCGCGAAGCGCTCGGCCATACCAGCCACATAGGCTTCGGCATGGCCCAGCCAGGAACTGGAATAGGAACTGAAGTAGGCATAGTCCGCATCGAACAGCTGCTCGGCGCGGGTATAATCCTCGGTCTGTACCAGCCAGCATTGCTCGCACACTGACACCTTCAACGGTACCCACTGTTCAGCCCCGGCCAGTTGCTCGGCACGCAGGTAGGCGTTGGAAGGCGGCGCTGTGCCCAGATCGATCAACGGCAGGTGCAGGGCGCTGCCACAACCACGGCAATTCATACGGTCACTCCGGTAAAGCGGCTGTCCAGCCAAGGATGCATTTCATCCCGGGCCGAGAGGTTGATCACGGGCAACGGCCAGGCGATGGCCAAGCGCGGGTCAAGCACCGACAGACCACCCTCATGCTCCGGGGCATAGTCGGCGCTGTGCAGGTAAAGCAGCTCGGCATCGTCGCTCAGCGCCTGGAAACCGTGGGCGAAACCGGCAGGTACCAGCAAGCTATTGCCCTCACCGGCCTTGAGGTGCTCGGCATGCCATTGCAGGAAGGTCGGCGAATCGGCACGCAGGTCAACCACCACGTCCCACACTTCACCCTGCAGGCAGGTGATGTACTTGCTCTCCGGCTGCGGCCCGACCTGATAATGCAAACCGCGCACGCTACCGCGCCCGCGAGTCAGCGAGCAGTTGATCTGGCGGATGTGGAACGGCGCTCCGAAACGCTCCAGGCTGCCTTCGCAGTAAAGCCGCGAGAATGCACCACGGGCATCCTCATGGCGGCGATGATCGACGCGGGCTAGGCCCTGCAATGGCAAGGGGTGCAAGGTGTACTCGCTCACAACGACTCCTGATACAAGCTCAACTGGGTCAGACAGACTGCACGCATGTCCATACCCTTACGCCAGGCCAGGTGCCAGCCTAGGGTTCGCTCCAGGCATTCGTTGAGCGTCCAGCGTGGTCGCCAGCCAAGCAGCTGGCGGGCTCGAGAGCTGTCCAGGCGTAGCAGCCCGGCTTCGTGCAGGTCGCTCGTCTCGACCTTGACCCCTGGGGCCAGAGGCCACTGCCCAGCCAGCAACTGGACCACCTCACCGACACTGCGCATGTCGTCGTCACCCGGGCCGAAGTTCCATGCACCTGCATAGCGCTGGCCCTGCTCGTATAGGCTGGCGGCCAGCAGCAGGTATCCGGCCAGCGGCTCCAGGGCATGCTGCCAAGGGCGCACCGCCTGGGGGAAACGCAGCGTCACCTGCTCGTCAGCAGACCACGCCTTGAGCACGTCGGGGATCAGCCGATCGGGCGAGAAGTCTCCTCCGCCCAGCACATTGCCGGCGCGTGCGGTTGCCAGGCTCAGGCCATGGTCGGCGTACCGCTCGGCAGGGAAGAATGACGCCGCGTAGGACTGTGCAAGAATCTCGCAGCAGGCCTTGCTGCTGCTGTACGGATCATGACCACCGAGCGCTTCGTTCTCGCGGTACGACCAGACCCACTCCTGGTTGGCGTAGACCTTGTCGGTGGTCACCACCACGCAGGCGCGCACGCCGCCTACCTGCCGCACGGCCTCTAGCAGATTGAGGGTCCCCATGACATTGCTCGAATAGGTGCCCAACGGGTCGCGGTACCCTTCACGCACCAGCGGCTGGGCTGCCAGGTGCAAGACAATTTCCGGCTGCACTTCGGCGACCAGTTCCAGCAGAACGCCAAGATCACGCACATCACCACGGCGATCATCGATGCCCTCGCCAACCCGTGCCAGATCGAACAGGTTCGGCTCGGTCGATGGGTCGAGGGCGAAACCGGTGACCTGAGCGCCCAGGCTCTGCAGCCAGAGCACCAGCCAGCTGCCCTTGAAACCAGTGTGACCAGTGACCAGGACGCGCTTACCGGCCCAGAACGCGGGACTCAAGCCCACTGTTTCCATGGCGCCTCCCCGCTGCTCCACAACTGTTCGAGGTGGTTCTTGTCGCGCAAGGTATCCATGGGGTGCCAGAAGCCGTCGTGCTCGAACGACATCAGCTGGCCTTGCTGGGCCAGGGTGGCCAACGGTTCGGCCTCCCACGGCATAGCATCACCGACAATATAGGGGATGACCTTGGGAGAGAGCACGAAGAAGCCACCATTGATCCAACCTCCATCACCGCGCGGTTTCTCGCTGAAACCTCGCACCCGGTCGCCCTCGCGCTCCAGTGCTCCGTATCGACCTGGCGGCTGTACCGCTGTGACAGTGGCGAGTTTGCCGTGACCGAGATGGAAGTCAACCAACGCACCGATGTTCAGATCAGAGACGCCATCACCATAGGTGAAGCAAAACGACTCCTCGTCTTCCAGGTATCTGGCAACACGACGCAAGCGGCCACCGGTCATGGTATCGTCACCAGTATCCACCAACGTCACACGCCATGGCTCGCTGTAGTTCTGATGCACATCCATACGGTTGGCACGCATGTCGAATGTGACGTCGGAGGTATGCAGGAAGTAGTTGGCGAAGAAGTCCTTGATCGCGTACCCCTTGTAGCCGAGGCAGATCACGAAGTCGTGGATGCCGTGCGCCGAATACTGCTTCATGATGTGCCAAAGAATTGGCTTGCCACCGATCTCGATCATCGGTTTGGGCTTGAGGTGTGACTCTTCGCTGATACGCGTGCCGAGCCCACCCGCCAGAATGACTGCCTTCATCGATTTCCTCATGTGCTTCGCGCCCCAGGTCCGCCCGGGTGAAGGATTTATGGCGATATCGATGGGTATTTGCAGGAAATGCGCCAACCCGCTTAAAGGGCCAACAGTTTTTTAATCCGATGTGGTAGACAACGCAGGCCTTTCCGGCAGCGGCGCCGGCCATGAAAGATGACTGCCCGCAACGACACACTGACGTTTAACAGAGCAGCAAACCGAAAGGGCCATAAGGCAGCCTTATCACAATACACAGAGCGCTATCACGGTGACCAGAAAGCCGTATCAATCCGCCAACCAGCCCCACTCCCAATGGCGCAGGTTGTCATCGCGCAAAACGAAATCACGCATCACCGCCTCGCGCAACTCATCCCCCATGCGATAACTGGAGGCCGGGTCTGCGAGATGCGAGCGAATCGCTTCGACCCATTCCTTGGTGCTGTTGCCATACACCCGCGTGCAAGGCAAATAACCGCGGTACGCCTCGGTATCGGTACAGATAACCGGGTAACCACAGGCGCCGTATTCCAGCAAGCGCAGGTTGCTCTTGCAGTCGTTGAAGATATGGAACTCCAGCGGGGCCAGGGCCAGATCCAGATTCAGGCTGGCAAGCTTGGCCGGATAGTTGGCCAAGGCTACCGGTGGATGAAACTCATGCACGTACGGGCGAAGCTCATCTGGGCACATGCCGAAGAACACCCAATGAACCTCATCCGCCAAAAGCCGAACTGTTTCAGCAATGATTTCCAGGTCACCCGAATGACTGGTGCCGCCACCCCAACCCACACGTGGTTTCGAGGCCGTTGCCCTCTCGCACTTGAAAGCGCACCAGACCTCCGGGTCGAGCATGTTCGGGACTACGCGGAAATCACTGTGCATCGAGCCCAGCGCATCTGCCAGCGCCTGGGTGGTAACGACGACACGATCACACAACCCGATTGCGCGGCGCAGGTGCTGCTCGATATCTGCCGGCTTGTTACGGGCATGCTTGTTCTTCTTCGGCGCCTTGAGCACATAGTCGTCGATCTCGTAGATACGCCGCGCACTGGAAAACCTGGCCAGCCGTTCAAGGTCGCTGACCGAGTTTTCGTTATGCCGCAACTGCACCACGATGATATCGGGATTCATGCGGGCGAGTTGGACGGTATCCGGGGACTCGTACGAAACCCGTCCGACAATACGCCCGCCAGCCTCCAGACGGGCGAACGGTTCGGTGACCCTATACGCGCCAACTGCCGAGGCGTTCACAGGTAAAGCGAGCACCGAAGGCAGCGTCCGCGCGCAGAACGGGTCCCAACTGCCTTGCTGGCTGGCATCCAGGTCGAAATTGACACGCCCCAGCCCCAGGTTAGGATTATATGCGGGATCGCGCACGACCAACGAACGCCAACGCTCGAAAAAGACCGACTGCTGCTCGAACGTCGCGTTTGCGTGAGGCTCGCCAGAGGCTGCTCCAATCGCATACAAACACGCATAGGGCGTCCAGACGACCAGATAACCCAGGCTTCTCGCGCGCAGGCACAGATCGACTTCACCCAACCCTGCGGAAAACTGGGTGAGATCCAGAGCATCTAATGCGTCAAAAACTGACTTGCGCACAATCAGACAGTCACCTGCCACCGCACTCCAGTTCTGAGTGACCTGCAGACGTTGCAAATAGCCTCGACTTTGTCCTTCTTCACCCGCACATACCAGCCCTACGCCACCACTGCCGCCTAGAACCAGGCCTGCGTGAACGACTCTGTCATGCACATCCACCACTTTGGCGCCCACGATTGCCACCTCTGGACGCTGAGCATGGTTGAGCAACTCACCTAGCCATTGGCTCTCGCGGACTTGCAGCCCCGATGAAAGCATCAGCAGGTAATCGCCGCGCGCTGTCTTAGCGGCTTCGTTGATCATCCGCCCGACATCGGCAGCCCCACTCAAACGCAATACCCG
This sequence comes from Pseudomonas sp. s4, assembly GCF_046764235.1. Taxonomy (NCBI): domain Bacteria; kingdom Pseudomonadati; phylum Pseudomonadota; class Gammaproteobacteria; order Pseudomonadales; family Pseudomonadaceae; genus Pseudomonas; species Pseudomonas sp. s4. Next base: position 4,479,462 of record NZ_CP177209.1, read on the forward strand.
AAGTATCGCGCCGCCCACCTCGGCCATTGCATGAAGCCAGTTGCCTGCAGCGGGCTCGATATCATCAGCCGCGACCAGTACCAATTCATAGCGCGAATACGTGGTCTGCTCCAGCACCGACATGACGCAGCGCTGAACGATCTGAAACGGCTGGTTACAGGGCAGCACAAGCGTGACGAGTGGCTGCTCGGTGTGCAGATAGTCGACTCGGTTAAGTACAGGCACTTCATCGTGGCGTATCTGGTGAGCGACACCCAGACGATTCAAGTGCTCGTGAAGCACGGGCTCGCTCTGGGCAATTACCGAATCTTGCGACAGCCACTGCGCAAATCCGAGGGTCGAATGCACCTGAATCTCGGCAATATGCTCAACTGCCTGAGGGCCTTTGGCCTCCACCAACCGCCAGAGCAGATCATGCGCCGCCAGGTCTGCAAAACGTGAATCTAGGCCGCCCAGCGTAGCGAACGCTGCTCGATCGAAAGCTAGAGTACGCCCGACGTACGGATAGCTACGCATCAGGTCGATGTTGAAAGCAGGTTTGAAAATCGGCTCGCAGAGCGCGCCATCCACCCAAGTATCTTCATCGCTGTAGATACAGCCCAACCCCGGCATGACGGCGATGCGCTCCGCCAGCAACAGCAACGCGGTGTCGACAAGCCTGTCACCCGCATGCAACAGGTAGACCCAATCGCTTTCAGGCAAAGCGGCTACGACTCGATTGATCTGGCCGACCCAGTCCCCCTCCAGCGCATGCTGAGCAACCCCCGACCACACACAGCCTTTGACATCAGATAACACAACGCAATCCTGGGCTACGTAGCACTGCGCCTGAACGCTGTACACAGTCTGACTGAGCTCATCCAGGCTACCGGCCAGATCCAGTATCACTACGGCAACTCGGGGTTTGCGGGGCCAGGACTCGAAGGTACGGGGCAGCTGCTTGAGCTGTGCAGCACTCAGTTGACGCTCATCCACCCAGGCCTGGTAAAGCTCGGCGTAACTTTCACTGTCACTACCGATACGGCAACGCATGGTCTGCTGCCAGTTGCCCAACAGCAACACCAGATTCATCTCGCGCCATTGACCCGGCATGAGCGAGGTGTCCGACAGTGCCCGATAACGTACCCACCCTTGCGCCGGGGCTTGCTCGCCACCACGCTGCTCCAGCATCTGACGCAGCCAGCCCCATTCGCGCACGAGCGATGCCCTCACCGCTGACTGTTTGCTCAAGCGCTGGGCATGCAGGCGTTCAATCACCAGGACATCGCCGAGCAGCATCAACTGCCCGGTGCGCATCAAACAGCAGAAGAGCACCATATCCAGCAATGCCACGAACCCCTGCTCATCCTGCGTCAATGCGCACAAGAAGCTCAAGACCTGCTCACGCCGCATCATCGCTGAGGAGAAGTTGCCGAGGAAATTAGCCGGGCTATCGTTCAGGATCGACAATATGTCGTTGCCATTGAACAGGCTGTCGGTGTCAACAAACCGGGCATTGGCCAAGCGCATCGGCAGCACATAGCTGTTCTCGTCGACGAACATGCGCTGAGCGAGAACCAAGCTGACCTCGCTATCATCTGCCAGACACTTTGCCTGGCGCGCCACGCATAGCGGCATCAGCCGGTCATCGTCACACAACACCTTGACCAGCTCGCCAGATGCCATCTGCACAGCTTGGACCAGATTGCCGACAAACCCGAGGCGACGCTCGTTACGAACATAACGCACCGCCCTACCGCTCTGCTCTTCAACGCAACGCACGATCGTTTCGATCTCATCCCCTTCACTGTCATCACAGACCAGGACCTCGAGGTTCTCGTAGGATTGCCCCACCGCGCTCTGCAACGCCACGGCGAAAAAGCGCGCGCTGTAGGCAGGAATGAGGATGCTGACGAGGGGTTGTTCGTTCACGTTGGAGCCTTGAGAAAAGGGGCTGCGTCAGAGCGGGCACACTGACACAGCGAAGTTGAAACAGGAGGGGAAAGAATCAGATGTAGTTGACCAGCGAAAGCCCGGCGACTTTCGCATACGCTTGCAGCGAAGCTTGCAGCATGTTGGTCTGCATCTGCAGGCGCAGCATCACTTCTGCCGGGTCGCTTTCACGGATCGAGCTCTGAGTCTTGATGTTCTCGGTACTCAGCGCCTCGTTGGTCTCCGACTGAACGTCCAGCGCCTGTCCACGGCCACCGATGGCGCTGACGGACGACGAAACCTGATTGATAGCGCTGGTAATGTTACCCACGGCCGAATCCAGCGAAGCCAGGAAGTTCTGTCGAGCAACCGGATCATTATCCATCGGCGTGGTCAATGCGGTACGCAGCTTGCTGATGGTGTCCAGCGGGTTCTGGGTCTGGTGGGTATCGACCTTGACCGCAAACAAATCGCCCGCACTTGGCGCGCCCGACAATTCGAAACTGACGCCAGCCGCTGTCGCGGTAGTGCCACTCGCCCCGCCGAGCGCCCCAGACGCTATAGGGCGGCTATTGGCAGTAACCGGAGTTGCATACAGCTCGAACGTCGAGCTGCTGGTGAACTTGAGCACGCCCCCCCCTGACGGGAAAGCGGCCTTGTAGGCAGCCTGATCGGTGATGGTCGCGCCCGTCACCTGCTCGGAGGAGGTATTGCCAGGGCTGCGGGTGCCGGAAACCTCATCGGCCTTGGAGCTCAGGTTGAACGTATGCCCTGCGATAGCAGCATCTTCATTACCCTTGTCGCCATCCTTGAAGGTGATGTCCAGGCGCAGATCGACACCGCGGAAGCTGATGCTGGTGTTGTCGCCATTGGGGTCGAACTTGCCGCCCTGGCTGGCCTCGAGCGTGACGTCATTGCCGTCGACATCGGTGATCTTGTATTCGGTGCTGCTGAGGAATTCGATGGTGTATGGCTCGCCACTGCGGAAGCGATCGTTGTACAGGCTGTTGCCGGAGACCTGGCCGTTGGACAGGCTGACGCGGCCATCGTCGGTGGCCGGCGCGGTCAGGCTGGTCTGGCTACGGCTGGTGTTGAGCGCCTGCTCGAAGGCGTCGTAGCCGGTTTCATTGGCCGCCAGGCTGAGCATGTCACCCACCTGCAGGTTGAGCTTGCCCTGGTCGCCCTGGTAGCTGTAGGTGCCATCGGCATTGCGCGCGTAAGGCGGGGTATCGCCCTTGGAACCGGAGAAGATGTACTTGCCGTTCTCGTCCTTGCTGTTCATCAACGAGAACAGCTGGTCTTCCAGCGACGCCAGTTCGTCGGCGTTGGCCTTGCGGTCGGCATCGGTGAACGTACCGTTGCCAGAGCTCACCGCCAGCTCGTTGACCCGCTGCAGGATGGTGCCGATGGAGTTCAGGGTGCTTTCGGCAGTGCCCAGGGCGTTACGTACGTTGACGATGTTGCCGCTGTACTGCTTCAGCATGTTCTGCTGTTGTTCCAGTTGCAGCAGACGCGCCGCACCCACCGGGTCATCCTTGGCCGAACGCACGCGAATGCCATCGCTTGCCTCCTGCTGGCTCTTCACCGTCTTGGCGAAGTTGCTCTGGTAGTTGGCCTGGTTGGTGTTGTAGAACTGCGAAGTAGAGATGCGTACGCTCACGATCTACGGCTCCTTAAAGACTGTTGATCAGGGTGGCGAAGGTTTCCTGGGCCGCCTTGATGATCTGCGACGACGCGGTGTAGTACTGCTGGAACTTGACCAGGTTGCCGGTCTCTTCATCGATCGACACACCCGACAGGCCGTTGCGGCTTTCCACTGCCGAGGCATGCAGGGCAGTGGTGGCATCGCTGTCCATCTGCGCCTGGCCGGCCTTGCCGCCAACATTGGAGACCAGCTTGGCGTAGGCATCGGTGAAGCTGATGCCCTTGCCGTTGGCGCCAACCTCGACCGTGGACTTGGTCTGCAGGTCGATCACCGACAAGGCGTTGCGGTTGTCCGCCGAACCTGCGCCGCTCAGCGCCACGGTATAGCTGTCGCCGTTCTTCGGCGCGCCGGAAACGCTCATCTCGAAGGTGAAATTGCCACCCAGCGAATTGCCGCTGCCATCGACCATCGGCACCGACAGCTGCAACTTGTTCTCCTGCCCCGGCACGATGGTGCCACTGCCGATTTCGGTGCCCTTGGCGTCGTACATCTTGTAGGCCTGGGGCGAACTGGTGTCATCGCCGAACACCAGCTTGACCGGGGTCGAATACTTCAGGCCAGTCTGCAATTGCGAACGCTGGGCGGCATCGTAGATGTCCATTTCCGAGGTCAGCGTCGGCTGGGTGATGACGCCGGTACCTTTGTTGCCCGATCCACTGGTGGCGGTCAGCGGCGAAGCCAAGGCCAGGCGCTTCGGGTCGGTCAGGACAGTGTCGATGCCTGCGGCGGCATTGCGGGTCGGGGTGATCTTGAAGCTGTCGCCAGCACTCAGGCCGCCACCATTGAGCGACAGGGTGAACCCGTCGATCACCGGAGGCGGCGTGTCGGTGAGGTCGAAACTGCCCATGTCGGTGCCTTCCGGCAACTTGCGCACGCTGTAGCCAGTGGCGCTGGTGAAGGTCACCTGGTAATCGCTGGTGCTCAGCTTGCCGGTGTCCTTGATGGTCACATCGAGGTTGCCGGAGCCGGTGCTGTTGCCGGTCTTGGCGACACTGCGCTGGCTGATGGCAGCGGCGCTGTTGATATCGCCGAACAGGGTGGCACCGAAGTCACCGTTCTTGTCGATGCCCTGGGCCAGCTGGCTGTTGATCGCATCGGCTACTACCAGGGCCACGCGACCGAGCTCGTTGAGCGCCGGGTCGAGGGTATCCTTGCGGTAGCGGATCAGGCCGCCAAGTTCACCACCGGTAGTGGTGCTGGTGATGTCCATCTTGGTCGAGCCGCGATTGAGGATCAGGCTCATGCGGGTCGGGTCGGTGGCGCTCGGCTGCACGCCGATGGTCTGGGTGGTGTTGCCCAGCACCAGGGCCTGGCCGTTCTTCAGGTAGATGTCGTAGTTGCCGTTCTTCTGCTCTACAACGTCGGCACCGATCAGCGCCGACAATTCGCGCACCGCACCGTCGCGCTGGTCGAGCAGGTCGTTGGGCTGGCCATTGACGGCCGTCATCTTGGAGATCTGGCCGTTGAGGTCGGCAATCGACTGGGTCAGGGCGTTGACCTTGTCAGCGATCGACGCCATGTTGGCATTGATGTCGCTGTTCTGCTGGTTGAGCTGCGCCGACAGGGTATTGAAGCGCTTGGCCAGGGACTGCGCGCTGGTCAGCAGCAGTTGGCGCGAGGCGTCCTCGCTCGGCTTGGCCGCAGCATCCTGCATCGCACTGAAGAAGCTTTTCAGTGCAGCGGTGATACCGGTGTCGCTGCTCGACAGGGCGGTATCCAGCGGCGTGATCTGGTTCAGGTACGAGGTGGCATCGCTGCTCAGCGAGGTGGTGCTGCGCAGCTGGTTCTCGAGGAACGCGTTATAGACCCGGCGCACATCCGCCAGGGTAGTACCGCTGCCGATGAACACCTGGCCGACTTGCTGCCCGCCCTTGGTCTTCTGCACGTTCTGCTGGCGCGAGTAGCTTTCGACATCGGCGTTGGCGATGTTGTTACCGAGGGTGTACATCCCCGATTGCGCGGCGCCAAGCCCCGACATACCAATGTTGATCAGACTCGCCATGGTTCCATGCCCTTAAAGTTTCGTTGCGGTACCGAGCATTGCGTAGTGCTCGTACGACTTCATCTGTCTTGCGATCTGCGAGATCTTGCTGGCGTAATTCGGGTCGGTGGCGTACCCGGCCTTTTGCAACTCTTGCACGAACTGCTCTGGTTTATCGGCGGCCTTCACCGCATCTTGATAGCGCGAATTGTTCTGCAGCAGGCTGACCAGGTCGTGGAAGCTGTCCTGGTAGGAATCGTAGGAGCGGAACGCCGCCGTCTCCTTGACGAACTGGCCATCGCGGAACTCGCTGGTGATCGCCCGCGCCTCGCCACCTTCCCAGTTGCCGGTTGCCTTGATGCCGAACAGGTTGTGGCTGCTGCTGCCATCGGTGTTGCGCATGACCGATTTGCCCCAGCCGGTTTCCAGGGCGGCCTGCGCCACCAGGTAGCGTGGGTCGATACCGATGCGCTTGGCCGCCTGCTCGGCCATCGGCAGCATGGTGGCGACGAACTCGTCGCTGTCGGCAAAGGCCTTTTTCGGTGCCAGCGGTGGCTGGGCCACGGCGCGCCCGAGGATGCGCAGGCCGTTGTCCGGCACGGCGAAGGCCTTGGCCACTTGCTGGCCGTCACGGGCCTGCACGGCTGCGGTATTGGTGCTGGCCGCCGACGGCACGATGCCGGCCATCAGGCGGTCGGTGAGCTTGCTCGGCAGCGCCAGGCGTCGCGAATTGAGCGCGGCGACGTCGTTGCGGGTGGCGGTCGACTGGGCGGCATGCACGGGCTCGGCCACCTTGTTGCCCCACAGCGTCGGGGCATTGCCCTCGATGCGCGGAAACGGGCTGGTGTTGGCCGGCGTGCCCTTGTTCTTCGACAGCTGGCGCACCAGTACGTCCTGCAGCCCGATACCGCCGCCTTCGCGAGACATGCTCACGGCCAGTTGCTGGTCGTACATGTCGCGGTACTGCTTCACCGTTTCGGTGTTCATCGGGTTGTCGTCGGCCAGCACGTCGCTGGCCTTGCGCGAGGCCTTGAGCATTTCGCTGATGAACAGCGACTCGAACTCCTGGGCCACCTTGCGCACGTTGGCGTCGCTGTCGCGATCGCCATGCTTGAGCGAGCTCAGGCGGTTGAGGTCGGTGTAGGCGCCGCTGTCGGCGCTGCCGGAAACCAGGCTTTTGCTGTTCATCCGCGCCGTCCTCAGATCACGATCAGGTCGGCCTGCAGGGCGCCGGCCTGTTTCAGGGCTTCGAGGATGGCCATCAGGTCGCTGGGCGCTGCGCCCACCTGGTTCACCGCACGGACGATTTCATCCAGCGTGGTGCCCGGGCCGAACTTGAACATCGGCTTGGCTTCCTGCTCGGCGTTGACCCGCGAGCGCGGCACCACGGCGGTCTGCCCATTGGAGAACGGCCCCGGCTGGCTGACGATCGGGTCTTCGGTAATGGTCACGGTCAGGCTGCCGTGGGTCACCGCGGCCGGCGACACCTTGACGTTCTGGCCAATGACGATGGTGCCGGTGCGCGAGTTGATGATGACCTTGGCGACCGCCTGGCCCGGGTCGATCTCGAGGTTCTCGAGGATCGACAGGTAGTCCACGCGCTGGCTCGGGTCCATCGGCGCAGTGACCCGTACCGAACCGCCGTCCACGGCCTGGGCCACGCCCGGGCCGAGCAGGTCGTTGACCTTGTCGACGATGCGCTTGGCAGTGGTGAAGTCGGGGCGGTTGAGGTTCAGGGTCAGGCTGTTGCCCTGGTTGAAGCCGCTCGGCACTGCACGCTCGACGGTAGCACCGCCAGGGATACGACCGGCCGACGGAACGTTGACGGTGATCTTCGAACCGTCACGGCCCTCGGCATCGAAGCCGCCCACCACCAGGTTACCCTGGGCCACGGCATAGACGTTGCCGTCGATACCCTTGAGCGGGGTCATCAGCAGGCTGCCGCCGCGCAGGCTCTTGGAGTTACCGATCGAGGACACGGTAATGTCCACCACCTGGCCTGGCTTGGCGAACGCCGGCAGGTCGGCATGCACCGACACTGCCGCAACGTTTTTCAACTGCACGTTGCCGGAGCCGGCCGGCACCTTGATGCCGAACTGCGACAGCATGTTGTTGAAGGTCTGCAGGGTGAACGGCGTCTGGGTGGTCTGGTCACCCGTGCCATTGAGCCCCACCACCAGGCCGTAACCGATCAGCTGGTTGGAGCGCACGCCAGAAATGCTGGCGATGTCCTTCAGGCGCTCGGCCTGGGCGCCGAAGGCACAGGACAGGAGCAGGGTTGCGGCAATCAGCTGCCTCACGTTGAACATGGTCATCCGTACTCAGAAAGGCCAAAGCGGGCTGATGAAGAAGCGGTCCAGCCACCCGGGCTGGCTGGCATCGGCGAACGAGCCGGTACCGGAATAGGTGATGCGCGCGTCGGCCACGCGAGTGGACGGCACGGTGTTGTCGGTGGCGATGTCGTCGGCGCGGATCATGCCGGCGATGCGCACCAGCTCTTCGCCGGTGTTCAGGGTCAGCCATTTCTCGCCGCGCACGGCGATGATGCCGTTGGGCAGCACTTCGGCCACGGTCACGGTGATGGAACCGGTCAGGGTGTTGCCCTGAGTGGCCTTGCTGTCGCCCTTGGTGGCGCGCTCGCCGCTGTAGCCGGCCTCCAGCGACAGGTCACCACTGCCGAACGGGTTGTTGGTGTTCGGCGTAGTGCCGAACAACGATGTCAGGCCGATGTTGGCGTTGCTGTTTTTCTGGATCTGCGAGCCGGCGTTCTTGCTGGCCGATGTGCGCTCGTTGAGGGTGATGGTGATGATGTCACCCACCCGGAACGCCTTGCGGTCGCTGTACAGGTTCTGCTCGAAGCCGGCCTGGTAGATCGAACCGTTGTTGGCCGCTGCCGGCAACGGGGTGCGCGGCAGTACCGGCGCGTAGTACGGGTCGTTGGGCTTGGGCGTCGGCGCGACGCAACCTGCCAGCAACACCGCCCCCCCCAGGGCGAAAACGGACAACAGACGATTCATGACGCTTACCTCACGGGTGCAACGGAGTGACGGGGTTAGAGCTGCCTGCTTCAGAGCTGTTGAGTAACGAACGACAGCATCTGGTCAGCCGTGGAAATGACCTTGGAGTTCATCTCGTAGGCACGCTGGGTAGTGATCATGTTCACCAGCTCTTCCACGGTGCTGACGTTGGAGTTTTCCAGGGTCTGCTGCAGGGTGGTGCCGAAACCGTTCAGGCCCGGGGTGCCGACTTGCGGCGCGCCACTGGCGGCGGTTTCGAGGAACAGGTTGTCGCCAATCGCCTGCAGGCCGGCCGGGTTGATGAAGTCGGCGGTCTGGATGTTGCCGATCACCTGCGCAGCCGGGTTGCCGGCGGTGGTGATCGACACGGTGCCGTCCTGGCCGACGGTGAAGGTCTGCGCGTCGTTCGGCACGACGATGGCAGGTTCCAGGGCGAAACCGTTGGCGGTGACGATCTGGCCGTCGGAGTTCAGGTGGAAGGTACCGTCACGGGTATACGAAACGGTGCCGTCCGGCTGCAATACCTGGAAGAAACCACGGCCGTTGACCGCCATGTCCAGCGGGTTTTCCGTGGTTTGCAGGCTGCCGGTCTGGAAGTTCTTCTGGGTGCCGACGATGCGCACACCAGTACCGACCTGCAGGCCGGAAGGCAGCTCGCTGTCCTGGGTGGACTGCGCGCCCGGCTGGCGTTTGATCTGGTACAGCAAGTCCTGGAACTCGGCGCGATCACGCTTGAAGCCGGTGGTCGAGACGTTGGCCAGGTTGTTGGAGATGACCGTCAGGTTGGTGTCCTGGGCGGACAGGCCGGTTTTAGCGACCCAAAGAGCCGGAAGCATGTAAGTTCTCCTCGTGCGCCTGTTTTACGGCACTCGTTCAAAAGTGATTAGCCGATTTGCAAAACACGCGCCATGGCTTCGTCGCCTTCCTTGGCCGCGTTCATCATCTTCACGTGCAGTTCGAATTGACGGGACAGCGCCAGCACCGAGGTCATTTCTTCCACGGCGTTGACATTGCTGCCTTCCAGGAAGCCCGACACCACCCGCACGTTGACGTCGGCGTCTGCCGGCTGGCCGTCGCGGGTATGGATCAGGCCATCCAGGCCCTTGGTCAGGCCTTTGGTATCGGGGTTGACCAGCTTGATGCGGTCGACTTCGGCCATCACGCGCGGGTCTTCCCCCATGGAGCGGATGCTGATGGTGCCATCGGCGCCGACTTCGACCTTCTGCTCTGGCGGAATCGCAATCGGGCCGCCGTTGCCGATTACCGGCATGCCGTTGCCGGCACGCAGCACACCAAGGGCATCGATGTTCAGGCTGCCGGTGCGTACGTAGGCTTCACTACCATCGGGCGCCTGCACGGCGATGAAGCCCTTGCCGGTCACCGTCACATCCAGATCGCGGCCGGTTTCCACCATCGGACCTTCGCTGAAGTCGGTGGCCGGGCGCTCGGTCATGGCAAAGGCGCGCGACGGAAAGCTGTCGCCGAACACCGGCATCGAGCGGGCCTGCTCCAGGTCTCGCTGGAAACCGTTGGTGGAAATGTTCGCCAGGTTGTTGGCGTGCGCCTTCTGGGCCAGCGCATTCTGGCTCGCGCCGGTCATGGCCACGTAAAGCATCTTGTCCACAGTCATCCTCCATTGCACTGGCGGTCGTTTGCCGCTCGCCGTTGCTATGCGAGCTAGAAAGCAAGTTCCGAACCAACTTTGCGAAATCATGAAAAAGCCCGTGGATACGGGCTTTCGAGGGGGCAGTCGACGTGTTGGACGCCGGTTATCCGGCGCTTGGTTGCCGATGACGGCAAACCTGTACCGGCCTCTTCGCGGGTGAACCCGCTCCCACAGGCACAGCGCGACACCTGTGGAGCGGGTTTACCCGCGAAAAGGCCAGTACAGGTTTATTCAAGGCTCGCGGCAAGCGCCGTTGCTGTAGGGGCCGGCGAACTTCTTCCAGCCATCCCCCGGCGGCCATTGCGAGCAGACCAGGCGCCCGTCCACCTGGCTTTCCCAGCGCCACCAGGGCGCGGTACCGGCCTGGGCCTGGTACAGGCAGAAAGCAGCAACCAATGTGACAACCAGCCTTTTCATGACCCCTCCGGCAAAGACGACGAACCCCTTCATGACAAAGGGGTTCGCCCACATACACTCAGCCAGCAACCATCAGGCCATCTGGATGACGGTCTGCATGATGGTGCTTTCAGTGGAGATAGTCTTGGCGTTCGCCTGGTAGTTGCTCTGCGCCTTGATCAGCTCGACCAATTCCTGAGTCAGGTTCACGTTCGAGCCTTCCAGCGCGTTGGACTCGACGCTGCCCAGGGTACCTGTCTTCGGTGCATCGATGCCTGGGATGCCGGAGGTGTAGGTTTCGGTCCAGCGGGTACCACCAATCTGCTGCAGGCCCTGCTCGTTGGCGAAGCTGGCCAGGGCCACCTGGCCAATGGCGCGGGATTGCTGGTTGCTGAAGCTGGCGAACAGCACACCCGTCGAGTCGATGCTCAGGCTCGACAGGATACCGGTCGCGTAGCCGTCCTGAGACTGCGACATGCGCGCGGTCTCGGTGTTGTAGGAAGTGGTGCTGTTCATCGCCAGGCGCATGCCATCGGCATTGCCTACCGCGCCATTGGAGATCCAGTTACCCGCAGAATCCTCCACCGCCGGCACCCAGCCAGTCATGGTGAAGGTATTGTTGGTCACGGTGAACGACGAGCCCGCCGGGTGCCCGGTATTGTCCGCAGTCATGCTCTTGACCGAGCCATCGCTATTGAAGCTGATGGTGCCAGTCAGCGGCACGGTGGAGGATGGGGAAAACGGGTTGCGCCCATCGACCAGGGTGTACATGGTCCACTCATTGGTGCCAGTCTTGCGATAGAACTGCTCCATGGTGTGCTCGTTACCCTGGCTGTCGTACACCTTGGTCGGGAAAGACTTGGTGTAAGTCGTCTGATCGGAAGGATCGAACGGCAGGTTCGGCACCATCACGCCAGTGCCATCGTCCACTTCCAACGGGATGTCGGCGGCCGAAGAATTCAGGTTGATGCCCTGGTCGATCAGCGATGTTGCCTTTGGCTGCAGCGCCGACGTATCGATCTGCAAATCGGTCAGCACGCCCTTCTGGATCTTGCCAGTCGAGTCGGCGGCATAGCCCTGCAGGCGCAGGCCGTCCGAGGTAACCACGAAGTTGTCCTTGCTGGCCTGGAAAGCACCCGCACGGGTGTACACGCGCGAGCCGTTATCGGACAGCACGAAGAAGCCCTGCCCCTGGATCCCCATATCCAGCACGTTGCCGGTGGTGTTGACGTCACCCTGGGTGAACTGCTGGGAAACCGCTGCCAGGCGCACGCCGTTACCCACCTGGTTCTTGCCAACACCCAGGCGGTTGGAACCTGCATAGACATCGGCGAACTCGGCACGCGACGACTTGAAGCCATTGGTGTTGACGTTGGCGATGTTGTTGCCGGTGACATCCAGTTGCTTGTTTGCTGCGTACAGACCGCTAAGGCCGATATTGAAAGACATGAATTCGCTCCTTTTGCCGCTCTAGCGGGCCTTAGATACCGATGGTTTGCACGTCGGAGAGGGACACTTTGCCAACACCGGCGAGGTTGAGCACCATTTCGCCGGCGGCACTGAAACTGACGCTGGTCACCTTGGCTGGCAACAGCGTGTTCATCTGCACCGACTTGCCATCCACCGTGGTGGTGGCAGTGAAGGTGTAAGTACCAGGATCGACTTTCTCACCACTGCTGTTGGTACCGTCCCAGATGAAATCGGCGTAACCGGCTTTCTGCTCGCCCAGCTCGATGGTCTTGACGGTATTGCCGTCCTTGTCCTTGATGGTGATCTTCGCTTCGCCGATGGCTTGCGGCACGACGAACTGCGCATTGAAGCTTTCTGCGGTGTCGACCACGGCCTTGTCGTTCTGCACTACCACCGAACGCCCGACCAGCGACGACGCCTGCAGGGCCTGGGACGAGGCCATGGCGCTGGTGATGGAGTTGACCGATTCGTTCAGCGAGGTAATGCCTTCCAGGCTGCTGAACTGCGCCAACTGGGCAACGAACTCACCGTTGTCCTGTGGGTCCAGCGGGTTCTGGTGCTGCATCTGGGTGACCAGCAACTGCAGGAACGCGTCCTTGCCGAGCGAGTCGTTGCCGGTCTTGGATGCGGTGTCCGTGGTCTTCTTGGTGCTGGTGCCTACACCCGACGCCGCGAGCACGTCGTTGAGGTTCACACCGTTGGTATCGATTGCCATGCTCTGGTTTCCTTATCACTGACCGAGGGTCAGGACCTTCTGCATCATGGCCTTGGCCGTATTCATCAGCTCGGCGTTGGTCTGGAACGCGCGGCTGGCGGAGATCATGTCAGCCATCTCTTCAACCACGTTGACGTTCGGGTAGTAGACGTAGCCGTCCTTGTTCGCCGCCGGGTGGTTGGGCTCGTAACGGGCCTCCAGATTGCTCTGATCCTCGACGATGCCTTTTACCTGCACGCCCTGCCCTGCTTCGCCCTGGTCTTCGAACAGCGACTGGCTGCCGCCGGCCTGTGCGTCCTGGAAGGTGGTGGCGAACACCGGGTGGCGGGCGCGGTAGGTCTGATCGATGCTCGAAGATACGGTCTCGGCGTTGGCGATGTTGGAAGCAACGGTGTTCAGGCGCGTGTTCTGCGCACTCATGCCGCTACCGGCAATGTTGAAGACGCTGGAAAGGGACATGATCATTCTCCCCGCAGGGCCGAAACCAGCCCTTTGAATTTACTGTTGAGCAAGGTGAAGCTGGCCTGGAAGCCGACGGCGTTTTCGGTGTAGTTCGATTGCTCGATCTGCGCGTCCACGGTGTTCTGGTCGATCGACGGCTGCGTTGGCGTACGGTACTTGAGGGTATCGTCGGCCATGGCCAGGCCCTCGGCCTCGATATGGCGGCTGTTGGTACGATCGAGGCTGAAACGGCCGCCGCTCTGCTGCTTGTCGCTCTCGGCAGCGAGCACCGATGCGAAATCCATGTCGCGCGCCTTGTAGTTGGGCGTGTCGGCGTTGGCGATGTTGTTGGCCAGCACTTCGGCGCGCTGGGCGCGGAAGCCCAGGGCCTTTTCGTGAATACCAAGCGCCTTGTCGAAGCTGATGCTCATGTCGGGGAAACCTTCGGAGGTTGACCGGAATATCGTTGGGCAAGGTATAGCAAGGGCTGTGCCAACCAATAGAAAGCCCGGAAATACGGGCTTGCAGGGCAAGGTGCTGTCAGAGTGATGCCAGAAAAGCGGCAAAGGCCTTCCGCCTTCGGGCGCGAAAGCGGCAATTGCCGGGCGGCAAAAGCGGCAAAACAAAAAATTGACGTCAGTGTTTTGCGATAGAGGTGTTGCGCCTATGAGATCGAGCGCCGCCCGCGCGGCGCTTCGCGGGACAAGCCCGCTCCCACATTTGTTGCAACGTGGCCATGCCTGTGAGATCGGCGTTGCCCGCCTTGGTGAAGTGTTTGAGACTGGCGAGACGGCTGTAGCGCCAGCCCGGAAACCGCGTCAAGGCAACAAGGCTGACAACCATGGCCTGACAGGTTTGGCACGCTGCAACAAATGTGGGAGCGGGCTTGTCCCGCGAAGCGCCGCGCGGGCGGCGCTCGATCTCACAGACGCAACAAACCTTGACCCCGCCCCTACTTCGCCTGGTAGATGATCCCCGGACTGCACTGCACCATCTGATAATGGTCCGGCAACCCGTTCAGCGCCTCGGAAGCCCCGAGGAACAGATACCCACCCGGTTTCAAGGTACTGTGGATACGCAACAGGATGTCCTTCTTCACCTGCGCCGAGAAATAGATCAGCACGTTACGGCAGAACACCACATCGAACTTGCCCAGGCTGGCATAGCTGTCGAGCAGGTTGAACGAGCGGAACTCGACGCGGCTGCGAATCGCCGGCTTGACCGCCCAGCGCCCCGGCCCCTTGGTGTCGAAGTAGCGCTGCAGGCGCTCCTGGGACAAGCCTCGGGCAATCGCCAGGCTGTCGTACTCGCCGGTCTTGCAGTTGGTCAGCATGGTGCCGGACAGGTCGGTGGCAACGATCTGCGCGCCCATCTTCAACTGGCCGAGGTTGCTACGCTCGAACTCGTCGATGGCCATCGAGATGGAATACGGTTCCTGCCCCGACGAACAGGCCGCCGACCACATGCGCAGGCGCTGGCCGGGGTTGTTGCGGATGAACTCGGGGATGACCTTGTTCTTCAGCACCTCGAACGGATAGGTATCGCGAAACCACAGGGTCTCGTTGGTGGTCATGGCATCGACCACCTGCTCGCGCAAGCCGCCGCGCGGCTGGGCCTGGATGCGCTGCACCAGCTCGCCCAGGCTCTTGATGCCCTGTTGCTCCATCAGCTTGTTGAGACGGCTGGAGACCAGGTACTGCTTATTCTCGCCCAGCAGGATGCCACAGGCTTTCTCCAGGAAGACCCGGAACTGTTCGAAATCCAAATTACCCGTAGACACTACTGCCGCCTCTTTTAAATCACTGGTGCCGGGGGCCTGCCCCCGGCTGCTTCAATGCGTTGCCTTGATCCGGTCGACCACCCGCTGGGCCAGGTCGTCCGGCTTGAACTTGGCCAGGAAGTCATCGGCACCGACCTTCTTGACCATCGCCTGGTTGAACACCCCGGAAAGCGAAGTATGCAGGCAGATGTGCAATTTTTGCATGCGCGGATCGCTGCGGATCTCCGCCGTTAGCGTATAGCCGTCCATTTCCGGCATTTCAATGTCCGAGATCATCATCAGGAACTCTTCTTCCGGCTTCTTGCCCTCATCCACCAGCTGGCGCAGGTAGTTCAGGGCCTGACGACCGTCATTGAGCGCCACCACCTCGACCCCCACGGTCTGCAGGCAGCGGCTGACCTGCTTGCGCGCCACCGACGAATCGTCGACGGTGAGCACCCGAAGCAGCACGGCCTTGTCCTGCACCTCGGCATCAATCACACCGGCCGACACCGACTCGGAGGACGGCGCCACTTCGGCCAGCACCTTCTCCACATCGATGATCTCGACCATGCGGTTGTCCACCCGGGTGACCGCGGTCAGGTAGTGGTCGCGGCCGGTGCCCTTGGGTGGCGGATGGATCTCTTCCCAGTTCATGTTGACGATCCGCTCCACCGAATGCACCAGGAAGCCTTGGGTCTTGGTGTTGTACTCGGTGATGATCACGAAACTGTTGCGCGTGTCTTCCTGCAGCGGCCGCAACCCGGTGGCCATCGACAGGTCGAGGATCGGGATGGTCGCCCCGCGAATATTGGCAACACCACGCACCACCGGGTGCGCCTTGGGCAGCAGGGTCAGCGCAGGGCATTGCAGCACTTCCCTGACCTTGAATACGTTGATGCCGTAAAGCTGCTCGCCATTGAGGCGGAACAGCAGCAATTCCAGGCGATTCTGCCCCACCAGCTGCGTGCGCTGGTTGACCGAATCCATAACACCTGCCATGCCAGACTCCTTTATGTTTCAGCCTTTCGTTGCAACTCAGGTAGCGAGTCGGCACGGGCTTTGCTTTTTTGAGCGCCATGTACACGAAAACGACATTTTTCCGACGATTGACGCGCCTGCTGACTGGCTCGCTGGCCATGCTGTGCCTTCTGGTGCCCGGCGTTCGCACGGTAGCGGACGCGTTTACCTTGCCTGAACAGCTTATCGGTGTCACTCAAGGGTTTCTTGAATTCAGCGTCGAAGATTATCTGGCCACCACCCAGACCGCCGGCCGTTACGAGATCCAGGTCAATCCGCTGGACCCGCGCCTGCGTATGCCGCTGTGCAGCCAGCAGCTGGACGCCTCGCTGGAAAGCCCGGCTCAGCCGTTGGGCCGCGTCACGGTGAAGGTACGCTGCGAAGGCTCAGCGCCCTGGACCGTGTTCGTGCCGGCCACCGTGCGGCTGTTCCGCGACGTGGTGGTGGTGACCCGGCCGCTCAAGCGCGACAACGTGGTGGACGAAGGCGATGTGGCCCTGCGCGAGCGGGATGTCGGCACCCTGGGCCAAGGCTTCCTGACCGAACTGGAACAGGCGGTGGGCATGAAGATGCTGCGCCCCACGGTGATCGACCAGGTACTCACCCCGCAACACTTGGAACAGGCCGAGGTGGTGCGCAAGGGTGACCACGTGGTGATCATCGCCCGCAGTGGCAGCCTGAGTGTGCGCATGCCCGGAGAAGCCCTGAGCAAGGGTGGCCTGAGCGAACAGATCCGGGTGCGCAACCTCAATTCCAAACGGGTGATCAAGGCCAGGGTGACCGGCCCTGGGCAGGTCGAGGTAAGTATGTAGCCAGCCCACTGATTTGCGCTGGCGGTGAGGAACCGCTTTTCCTAAACTGTGTCAGAAAACGGGTTCGCGAGCTTGCTGACAGGCGGCTATGCATTTGTGCCTAAAGTTTCTTTCGGGTTGGCCGAAAACAAGGCAAGCGTCCAAATACCCAGAGGTTTCTGATCATGGTCATCGACTTCAGTCGTTTGAATAACTCTCCGTCCGTCACGGGCGGCGTGCGCGGCAACAACGCGTCCGGCAGCGCCGAAAAACCGGCAGCCAGCCAGGAAGCGGCAACCGCCACCAGCGCCAGCGGAGAAGCGGTACACCTCAGCCAAGAGGCCCAGCAGTTGCAGAAGATCAGCGACAAGCTGCGCGACGAGCCGGTGGTCAACAGTGCCCGTGTGGCCCAGTTGAAACAGGCGATCGCCGACGGCAGCTACCAGGTCGATGCCGGCCGGGTCGCCAGCAAACTGCTCGATTTCGAAGCCCAGCGCTGACCGTTCGGCGCGCTGACTTCACGGACGCTAGAAAAGCCAAGAGTTAGCCATGCACGACACCACCTTGCTGCAACTGATCGAAGATGACATTGCCCCTATGCAGGAACTGCTGGACCTTCTGCAAAAGGAAGCGGTCGCCCTGCATGGCCGCGACATGGCGCCACTGGAGAATATCCTGGCCCGCAAGCAGTCTTTGATTGTGCTGCTGGAGCAGCAAGGCCTGCGGCGCAACAACCTGCTTGCCAGCCTTGGCCTGAGCCCTGATCGCGCCGGAGTGGAGGCCGTGGCGGCACAATCGCCGAACGGTGAACTGCTGCTGCAGCAACTCGATGTGATCAGCCAGCTGATGCAAGCCTGCCAGCAGCTCAACGAGACCAATGGCCGGATCATCCAGGTGCAGCAGCACGTCACCAACAACCAGATCCGGATCCTCATGGGCGGCGATTCTCCGTCGCTCTACGACAGCCGCGGCAGCACCTCGCCGCTGGCCAAGCCACGGGCGCTCAGCCAAGTGTGATTTTTCTATCAAGGCACGGAACATACTGGCAAAATGCCGTTAATTGCGTGTGTCGCTTTTGCCTGGAGAACGATAAGCCGTGTTCAATGAATCCGATGCCCCGCAGCCGCCAAAGGTGCTGAACACCCCTTTGGAGATTGCGGCCAACTTGCGGCAGCTGCAGGAAAGCCACGACCCCCTGATCATCACCTTCCACGACCGCAGCCAGCGCTTCCAGAGCTACGTGGTGCACGTGGACCGTGAAAGCAATACCCTGGCGCTGGACGAAATGATCCCGCGCGACGGTGAGAAGTTCATCGAGAACGGCGAACACTTCCGCGTCGAAGGCTTCCACGATGGTGTGCGCATCGCCTGGGACTGCAACCACGAGTTGAAGATCAGCGAAGTCGACGGTCACCGCTGCTACCGCGGCGCCATGCCCCTGGAAATGACCTACCACCAGCGCCGCAATGCCTTCCGCGCCGCGCTGAAGCTGTCGCAGCTGGTCGATATCATCCTCGATGGCACCCACCTCAAGGGCAACGGCGCCCTGCGTGGCAAGCTGCTGGACATCTCAGCCACCGGCTGCAAACTGCGGTTCGAGGGCAATGTCGAGGATCGCCTGCAACTGGGCCAGGTGTACGAGCGGTTCAAGGCGGCCAACCCGCTGGGCCTGGTCGATACCATGGTCGAGCTGCGCCACCTGCACTATGAAGAGCGGATCAACACCACCTTTGCCGGCGTGCGCTTCCATAACCTTACCGGGCAGGCGCAGCGCAAGGTCGAGAGCTTTGTCTACCAGCTGCAGCGTGAGGCACGGCGCTTCGACAAAGACGATTATTGAGTGCAGGCCCACTGTGCGGGTGTAGCGCACAGCACCTGGGCGTGGTGCGCTTCCAGGTTACCTATGGCTCCGCGGCTGCTTAGTGTACTTGTACCCAAGCGACCGCCGAGGAGCCCACAATGATCCAAGCCAATTTCACCGCCGAACTCCACTGCCAGCATGGCCAGGTGGGAGTGGTCGACACCCCGCTGTACGTTCACCCCCTATTCTCCCTCGATCAGGATGGCTGGCTATGCACAGAGCACCAGCGCGGGGACAGCCCGAGCTTCAAGCCCATCACTTTCGCGTTCCGTTTCCTGAAGCACCAGGGCGAGCGAACGCACTATGCGATCAACGGCGCCGAGACCTGGGAATATTTTGGTTCGAGCCTGGAGCGCAACCGCAATGGCTGGGTAGGCTTTTATGCGACGCATATCGTTGGCCGGATCATCGGCAACGCCAATCTCGCAGAGGCTTTCTATGAGGCCATAGAGGGCAAAGGGCAATGGAAGATCGAAACGCTCAGCCCCTGGGACGGCCGCCTGGAAACAGCCGAAGAAGTGCCCTTCTACCTGCGTGACCTGAACGGTTACCGGGTGGCGCTGGCCAGGTCCACCTATACCCGGGACAAGGTCAAGCGCCATTACTGGTTCCTCAATGCCAGTACCAAAGAGGGCGAGATACTGGTCTTCAACCTGAAGAACATAAAGCCAGCCTGACTCGCCAGGGGCACCGGACATGACCGGCACCCTTCGAGGGGCAGGCCAACAGGCCGTCAGACCGCAGAGTTGATCTCGGCCTGGGGCTTGCCCTGCTCCTCATTCTGGCGGGGCTCGTCTTCGGTATCCTCCGCCGCCACCGGTGCCTGCATCACCTCCTGTACCGTCTGCTCATCCACCCGTGGGTCCAGCGCCGCCGACAGTGGCGAACCGGCAGCCGGCATCGCAACGTGGCCCAAAGGCGCATCCTGCACCTGGTGCAGCCCGGTGACCGCCTTCGGCCGAATGCGCCACACCAGCACCAGGGCAAAGAACACGAAGAAGGCATACAGCATCTGCGGGCCCAGCACCTTCATCAGCACGCCTGCCGCCAGCGGCCCGATACACGCGCCCACACCGTAGGTCACCAGCAGCATCGCGGTCAGCGACACCCGCCGCTCGCTTTCCACATGGTCGTTGGAAAACGCCACCGCCAGCGGGTACAGGCAGAACTGCAGCAACGAAATCACGAAGCCTATGCCGAACAGCAACTCCAGCGGAACGCTGGGCAGCATCGCCAGTGGCGCCGAGGCCAGCGCAAGCCCCACGGCCACGCTGCGGATCAGCACCGCCCGATCGTAGCGATCAGACAACCAGCCCAGCGGCCACTGCACCAGCAGGCCGGCAAAAATGCAGCTACCCATGAACAGACCGACCTGCTCGGTAGTCATGCCCTGACTGGAGGCATACAAAGGCGCCAGACCATAGAACGAGCCGACGATAAGCCCCGAACCCAGCACCGTGCTGAGCGACTGCGGCACCCGCTTGATGAAGAACTTCGGCTCCATCGGTGCCGGGCGCAACGGTGCGGGGTGAATGCGCCGGGTCATGGCCACCGGCACCAGGCACAGGGTGAAACACATGGCCACCAGCATCAGCAGCTCCAGGCCAAGCTGTGGGTGCACCACCAGGATCAGCTGGCCGAGCACCAGGCCCAGGTAAGAGGCGATCATGTAGCCGCTGAACACCGCGCCGCGGTGCTTCACATCGGCCTGCTCGTTCAGCCAGCTTTCGATGACCATGTACTGGCACATCATCCCCAGGCCGACGATCATCCGCAGCCCGACCCAGGCCGGCAACCAGCTGGTCAAACCATGGCCGAGCACCGCCGCACCGACGATGCCAGCGCAAGTGGCGTAGGCGCGAATGTGCCCTACCCGACCAATCAACCGGTGGCCGACCTTGCCGCCGACCGCCAGGCCAAAGTAGTTGGCCGCCATCAAGGCACCCACCCACAGGCTGTCGACATGATCGGCTGCCAGGCGCAGGGCCAGGTAGGTACTGAGCAGGCCCGAGCCGATCAACATCATCAGCGCGGCGAAATACAACGACTGAAACGGCTTCCAGATATTTCGCATAAGTCCCTTGCGGCTCCCGGGTCAGGTGGCGATGGGTTGCAGACAAGCATAAGGGCAAATGCCAGGGAATGAGTGCGGTGGCGATTAAAATGCTGTTGCCGGGGCGCGTCCGGTGCAGGTCATGTCGCGATCAGGCCTGTACAGCAGGCTGACAGGCACCCTCTTCCGTTGGCTGAAACGCATCCATGTCCCAAGTCGACAGGCAGTGCCTTAGCCTGGGCTACCGCCTCAACAATCATCGGAGACTTACATGATAAGGGCCAATTTCACCGCTACACTTCATAACGTCCACCGTGGCCAGATCGTTGTTGCAGACAACAACGTACACCCAGTGCTTGGCCTGGATGAAGACGGCTGGCTGTGCACGACTGCCGCGCGCAGGAGCGTGCCACGCAGTGCGGATGAATTCCAACGACTTGCATTCCATTTCGAATTCATCGAGCACCGTGAAGACCGCACGCACTACTACATTACCTGCGCAGAACACTGGGCCTATATTGGCGCCAGGCTTGAAAGCAGTTCCAATGGCTGGCTAGGCCTGTATGGTACGCATGTGGCCGGGCGGGTCCGGGATGTGCTCAACGCCCCACATCCGTACAACCTGCTACGTACCCGGCCCTACTGGAAAATCGAAACGCTCCAGCCATGGGACGGCACAGTGGAAAGCGCCGGCTTGGTTCCCTTCTACCTGCGGGACATGAACGGCTACCGTGTTGCGGAGTCGCTCTCGGACAATGTCCCGGTACTTGACCTGGGCCGCCAGTACTACCTCAACGCCGGCGAGCGTACCGGTGACGTGCTCGAATTCTTCCTGCGCGATATTCAGCTGACCTGACCAGCAAGTGCAGTACTCGGACGGCTACTCCCGCAAGGTCATGCCATTGGCCGGCAGCGGCAAGGCCGTCTTGTAGCGCACCTGCTTCAAGGCAAAACTGGAACGGATGTTGGCCACCCCTGGCAACCGCGTCAGGTAATCCAGGAACCGTTCCAGCGCCTGGATGCTGGGCAGCAGTACCCGCAACAGGTAGTCCGGATCGCCGGTCATCAGGTAGCACTCCATCACCTCGGGCCGTTCGGCAATCTCTTCCTCGAATCGATGCAACGACTGCTCGACCTGTTTTTCCAGGCTCACATGGATGAACACGTTCACATCCAGCCCCAACGCCTCGGGTGACAGCAAGGTCACCTGCTGGCGGATCACCCCCAACTCCTCCATGGCCCGAACCCGGTTGAAGCAGGGCGTGGGAGACAGGTTCACCGAGCGGGCCAGTTCGGCGTTGGTGATGCGGGCATTTTCCTGCAGGCTGTTGAGAATGCCGATATCGGTACGATCGAGTTTGCGCATGAGACAAAATCACCGGTTTTTTGTGTTTATGCGGAATGTTTATCTGCCCTGCTCGGCAAAGGCAACCAACTTGAGAGAAAAATTCTCCTGCCGGACCACTAAGATGTAGGGGACGCTGACCTACCAGTCACAAGCCGGTACTCAGCGGCGGCCGCTTCAGAGCTCACAAAAACAAATACCCGAGCGAGCGTAAAAAGCATGAACGAGTACGCCCCCCTGCGTTTGCATGTGCCCGAGCCTACCGGCCGGCCAGGCTGCCAGACCGATTTCTCCTACCTGCGCCTGAACGATGCAGGTCAAGCCCGTAAACCCCCAGTCGATGTCGACGCTGCCGACACCGCCGACCTGTCCTACAGCCTTATCCGCGTGCTCGACGAGCAAGGCGATGCACAAGGCCCGTGGGCCGAAGACATCGACCCGCAGGTTCTCCGCCAGGGCATGCGCGCCATGCTCAAGACGCGGATTTTCGACAGCCGCATGGTGGTCGCCCAGCGCCAGAAGAAGATGTCCTTCTACATGCAGAGCCTGGGTGAAGAAGCCATCGGCAGCGGCCAGGCCCTGGCGCTGAACCGCACCGACATGTGCTTCCCCACCTACCGCCAGCAAAGCATCCTGATGGCCCGCGACGTGTCGCTGGTCGAGATGATCTGCCAGTTGCTGTCCAACGAGCGCGACCCGCTCAAGGGCCGCCAGTTGCCGATCATGTATTCGGTGCGCGAGGCCGGTTTCTTCACCATCAGCGGTAACCTGGCGACCCAGTTCGTGCAGGCGGTCGGCTGGGCCATGGCCTCGGCGATCAAGGGCGATACCAAGATCGCCTCGGCGTGGATCGGCGACGGCGCAACCGCCGAGTCGGACTTCCACACCGCCCTCACCTTTGCCCACGTGTACCGCGCCCCGGTGATCCTCAACGTGGTCAACAACCAGTGGGCGATCTCCACCTTCCAGGCCATCGCCGGTGGCGAGTCGACCACCTTCGCCGGCCGTGGCGTGGGTTGCGGCATTGCCTCGCTGCGGGTCGATGGCAACGACTTCGTCGCCGTGTACGCTGCCTCGCGCTGGGCCGCCGAACGCGCCCGCCGTGGCCTGGGCCCGAGCCTGATCGAGTGGGTCACCTACCGTGCAGGCCCGCACTCGACCTCGGACGACCCGTCCAAGTACCGCCCGGCCGATGACTGGAGCCACTTCCCGCTTGGCGACCCGATCGCCCGCCTGAAGCAGCACCTGATCAAGATCGGCCACTGGTCCGAGGAAGAACACCAGGCCACCACTGCCGAACTGGAAGCCGCGGTGATCGCCGCGCAGAAGGAAGCCGAGCAGTACGGCACGCTGGCCAACGGTCACATCCCGAGTGCAGCCTCGATGTTCGAGGACGTGTACAAGGAAATGCCCGACCACCTGCGCCGTCAACGCCAGGAACTGGGGGTTTGAGATGAACGACCACAACAACAGCATCAACCCGGAAACCGCCATGGCCACCACTACCATGACCATGATCCAGGCCCTGCGCTCGGCCATGGATGTCATGCTCGAGCGCGACGACAATGTGGTGATCTACGGCCAGGACGTCGGTTACTTCGGCGGCGTGTTCCGCTGCACCGAAGGCCTGCAGAACAAGTACGGCAAGTCCCGTGTGTTCGACGCGCCGATCTCCGAGAGCGGCATCGTCGGCACCGCCGTGGGCATGGGTGCCTATGGCCTGCGCCCGGTGGTGGAAATCCAGTTCGCCGACTACTTCTACCCGGCCTCCGACCAGATCGTTTCCGAGATGGCGCGCCTGCGTTACCGCTCGGCCGGCGAGTTCATCGCCCCGTTGACCCTGCGCATGCCCTGCGGTGGCGGGATCTATGGTGGCCAGACCCACAGCCAGAGCCCGGAAGCGATGTTCACCCAGGTGTGCGGCCTGCGCACTGTCATGCCGTCCAACCCGTATGACGCCAAGGGCCTGCTGATCGCCTCGATCGAATGCGATGACCCGGTGATCTTCCTGGAACCCAAGCGCCTGTACAACGGCCCGTTCGACGGCCACCACGACCGCCCTGTCACCCCCTGGTCGAAGCACCCGCAAAGCGCCGTACCCGATGGCTACTACAGCGTGCCGCTGGACAAGGCAGCCATTACCCGCCCCGGCAATGACGTGACCGTGCTGACCTACGGCACCACGGTGTACGTGGCCCAGGTGGCCGCCGAAGAAACCGGCGTCGACGCCGAGGTGATCGACCTGCGCAGCCTGTGGCCGCTGGACCTGGAGACCATCGTCGAGTCGGTGAAAAAGACCGGCCGCTGCGTGGTGGTACACGAAGCTACCCGCACCTGCGGCTTCGGCGCCGAACTGGTGTCGCTGGTACAGGAACACTGCTTCCACCACCTGGAGGCGCCGATCGAGCGCGTCACCGGTTGGGACACCCCCTACCCCCACGCACAGGAATGGGCTTACTTCCCAGGGCCTTCGCGGGTAGGTGCGGCATTGAAAAAGGTCATGGAGGTCTGAATGGGCACGCACGTCATCAAGATGCCTGACATTGGCGAAGGCATCGCGCAGGTCGAGTTGGTCGAGTGGTTCGTCAAGGTCGGCGACATGATCGCCGAAGACCAGGTGGTGGCCGACGTCATGACCGACAAGGCCACCGTGGAAATCCCTTCGCCGGTCAGCGGCAAGGTGCTTGCCCTGGGTGGGCAGCCCGGTGAAGTGATGGCGGTCGGCAGCGAGCTGATCCGCATCGAAGTGGAAGGCAGCGGCAACCATGTGGATGTGCCCACCAAGGATGTGCAAAAGCCCGAACAGGTCGAGGCCCCCGCGGCCCCGGTAGCCGCCAAGCCAGAGCCGCAGAAGGAAGCAAGACCGGCCGCTTGCCAGGCGCCTGTCAACCACGAAGCAGCCCCGATCGTGCCGCGCCAGCCAGGCGACAAGCCGCTGGCCTCGCCGGCGGTGCGCAAGCGTGCCCTGGATGCCGGTATCGAACTGCGTTACGTGCATGGCAGCGGCCCGGCCGGGCGCATCCTGCACGAAGACCTCGACGCCTTCATGAGCAAGCCGCACAGCGCTGGCGGGCAAGCGCCGAGCGGCTATGCCAAGCGCACCGACAGCGAGCAGGTACCGGTGATAGGCCTGCGCCGCAAGATCGCCCAGCGCATGCAGGACGCCAAGCGCCGCGTCGCGCACTTCAGCTATGTGGAAGAAATCGACGTCACCGCCCTGGAAGCCTTGCGCCAGCAGCTCAACAGCAAGCACGGCGACAGCCGCGGCAAGCTGACCCTGCTGCCGTTCCTGGTGCGCGCCCTGGTCGTGGCACTGCGCGACTTCCCGCAGATCAACGCCACCTATGACGACGAAGCCCAGGTCATCACCCGCCATGGCGCGGTGCATGTGGGCATCGCCACCCAGGGTGACAACGGCCTGATGGTACCGGTACTGCGCCATGCCGAAGCTGGCAGCCTGTGGAGCAATGCCGGCGAGATCTCGCGCCTGGCCAACGCTGCTCGCAACAACAAGGCAAGCCGCGATGAGCTGTCCGGTTCGACCATCACCCTGACCAGCCTGGGCGCACTGGGAGGCATCGTCAGCACGCCGGTGGTCAACACCCCGGAAGTGGCGATCGTCGGCGTCAACCGCATGGTCGAGCGGCCTGTGGTGATCGACGGCCAGATCGTCGTGCGCAAGATGATGAACCTGTCCAGCTCGTTCGACCACCGCGTGGTCGATGGCATGGACGCCGCGCTGTTCATCCAGGCCGTGCGCGGCCTGCTCGAACAACCCGCCTGCCTGTTCGTGGAGTGAGCATGCAACAGACTATCCAGACTACCCTGTTGATCATCGGCGGTGGCCCTGGCGGCTACGTGGCTGCCATCCGCGCCGGGCAACTGGGCATCCCCACCGTGCTGGTGGAAGGCCAGGCACTGGGCGGTACCTGCCTGAACATCGGCTGCATCCCGTCCAAGGCGCTGATCCACGTGGCCGAGCAGTTCCACCAGACCTCGCGCTTTGCCGGCCCGTCGGAGCTGGGCATCAGTGTCGCCTCGCCGCGCCTGGACATCGGCCAGAGCGTGGCCTGGAAGGACGGCATCGTCGACCGCCTGACCACCGGCGTCGCAGCCCTGCTGAAAAAGCACGGAGTCAAGGTGATCCATGGCTGGGCGAAGGTGCTCGACGGCAAGCAGGTCGAGGTCGATGGCCAGCGTATCCAGTGCGAGCACCTGTTGCTGGCCACTGGCTCCAGCAGCATCGAACTGCCAATGCTGCCGCTGGGCGGGCCGATCATTTCCTCGACCGAAGCCCTGGCGCCGAAAACCCTGCCGCAGCACCTGGTAGTGGTGGGCGGCGGCTACATCGGCCTCGAGCTCGGCATCGCCTACCGCAAGCTGGGCGCCCGGGTCAGCGTGGTGGAGGCGCGCGAGCGCATCCTGCCAACCTACGACAGCGAGCTGACCGCCCCGGTGGCCGAATCGCTGAAGAAGCTGGGCATCACCCTGCACCTGGGGCATAGCGTCGAAGGTTACGAAGGCGGCTGCCTGCTGGCCCGTGATGGCCAGGGCGGCCAACTGCGCCTGGAAGCCGACCAGGTGCTGGTGGCCGTGGGCCGCCGGCCACGCACGCAAGGTTTCAACCTGGAGTGCCTGGACCTGAAGATGAACGGCGCCGCCGTCGCCATCGACGAGCGCTGCCAGACCAGCATGCGCAACGTCTGGGCCATCGGCGACGTGGCCGGCGAACCGATGCTGGCGCACCGGGCCATGGCCCAGGGCGAGATGGTCGCCGAGATCATCGCCGGCAAGGCGCGCCGTTTCGAACCCAGCGCGATCGCCGCGGTGTGTTTCACCGACCCGGAAGTGGTGGTGGTCGGCAAGACCCCGGAGCAAGCCAGCCAGCAAGGGCTGGACTGCATCGTCGCGCAGTTCCCGTTCGCCGCCAATGGCCGGGCCATGAGCCTGGAATCGAAAAGCGGTTTCGTGCGGGTGGTGGCGCGCCGTGACAACCACCTGATCCTGGGTTGGCAGGCGGTTGGCGTGGCGGTTTCCGAGTTGTCGACGGCGTTTGCCCAGTCGCTGGAAATGGGCGCGTGCCTGGAAGATGTGGCCGGCACCATTCATGCCCACCCGACACTGGGTGAGGCGGTACAGGAAGCGGCGCTGCGCGCGCTGGGCCACGCCCTGCATATCTGACACTGAAGCGGCCGAGGCCGATTTGGCCCGCAGCGCCCCTGGCGTTGCGGGTCTTTTTTCAGGGGCGAGTCAGTGCCGGCCTCTTCGCGGGTAAACCCGCTCCCACAGGGACATCACTGCCCGTGAGAGCAGTGGCGCACCTGTGGGAGCGGGTTTACCCGCGAAGAGGCCGGCACAGGCTACTCGGCAATGGCGTTCTTGCCGCTCCCCTTGGCCCGGTACAGCGCCTTGTCGGCACGCGCCAGCAGTGCATGCTGGTCCTCCCCTTCCTCCCGTTGCACCACACCGTAGCTCATGGTCAGCCGGCAATCGCCCACCGGCTCTATCTGCGCCATCGCCTGGCGCAAGCGTGCAGCCACCTCCAGTGCCTCGCCCAGCGACTCCTGCGGCAATACGATGACGAACTCGTCCCCACCCCAGCGCGCCAGCAGGTCCTGCTCCCGCAGGCAGGCACGCAGGACGTCGACCACCCGCAACAGCGCCGCATCGCCATGGGCATGGCCATAGCGGTCATTGATCGGTTTGAAGTCATCCAGGTCCATGGCTATCAGCGACAACGGCTGGCGAAAGCGCTGGGCACGCTCGCACTCCAGTTGTAACGCCTTCTCCAGCCGATAGCGATTGGCAATGCGGGTCAACGCATCACGCTCGGCCAGCTCGCGGTTTTCGTCCAGCTGCCGCTGCAACTGCTGGTTCACCCAGGACAGCTCGCGAGTGCGTTCGGCCACCTGGCTTTCCAGCGACTGGTTCCTCTGCTGCAGTTGCGCCACCAGGCGCTTGTTGGCGTCAATGTTGCGGTGGGCACCAAGCATGCGCGCCACCGAGCCGTCCTCGTTATGGGCGATGATGTAACCGCTGTCTTCTATCCACAGATAGCTGCCATCCTGGCAACGGCAGCGGTATTCGACCAGATAGTGCTCGTTACGCTGGTTGATGTACGCCTCGAAATGCGCCATCACCCGTGGGTAGTCCTCCGGGTGGATCACGCTTTCCCAGGTGAGCACCGAGTTGGCCATGGAGTGGCTGGGGTAGCCAAGCATGGCGTACCAGCCCGGGTTGCGATAGACGTAGCCGGTATTGGCATTCCAGTCCCAGATACCATCGCTGATAAGATCGAACAACGTACGCAACTGCTGCTCACTGAAGCCGGCAGGTACCGGCCGGGTTTCCTGACTCATTGACGCTCTCCCTGACGGCTGGCGCACCCGAACAGAATAGCCCCGACGCCCTGTTTTTGCGGCGCTGTGAAAGCAGGCATGGATCGAGGACGCTCAAGCCAGATGCAACAGCGCCTCCTCCACCGCGGCAACCACCTGGTTGCCCTTGGCACCCGGCAGCCGCCATGCGGCGATGGTCACACCCAGTGGCACAGCGCGGTCGATGGGGGCGACCAGTTCACCGCTGTCCAGATAGCGCTGCACCAGGCTTTTGCGCCCTATCAGCACCCCGGCGGCCAGCAAGGCTTGCTGCAGGGCGATCGAGTACAGGGAAAAACCCGGCCCACGGGCAACGAACTTGTGCCCGGGCATCACCGCCCCCGTCCACACCGCCCAGTCGTTCCAGCCCACGTCAGCGATGCAACGGGCGTCGGCAAGGTCCTCGGGCTTGGTGATGCTGGTGGCCAGGGCCGGCACGCACACGGGCAGGATTTCTTCCGTGGCTATCCTGCGTTGCCAGCGCTCGGGCTTTTCGGTGTAGAACAGGCACAGGTCGAACGGGCTGCGCTTCAGGTTGGGCGGCTCATCCACCGCAGTCACCGAGATCTCGATGGGTGCCAGCAAGCGGGTCAGTTCCGGCAGGCGTGGCCCGATCCACAACTGCGCCAGAGCAGGCGATGTGACGATATGCACCCGCTGCGGTGCCGCCAGGCGGCGCAGTGCGCGCGCAGCGGCTTCCACGGCGTCGAATGCCTCGGTGAACTGGCCTTTCACGCTTTCGCCCAAGGGCGTCAGCCGTACGCCTTTGGCATGGCGCTCGAACAAGGCCGCGCCGTATTCGTTCTCCAGGGTCTTGACCAGGGCGGCGATGGCCCCCGGTGTCACCTTCAGTTCGAGTGCGGCACGGGCAAAACCGCCCAGGCGGGCTGACGCTTCGAAGGCACGCAAGGCATTGAGCTGCAGCGAGTGCCGGGTAGGGGTGTCGAGGTACACGGTTTCAGGCCTATTTTTTTTAGGCCTACTATTTCAGAAATCTGACGTTGTGGCCAACTGTCGCGCGCATTAACGTGGACGTGCCGCCCTTGTACCGCCTGCACACTTTCAAGGATTTCAAATGCCGTATCCAAGCGCGCCCCAAGCGTTCAGGCAAGGTGCCCACAGCGCCCTGCCATTGACCTCCGGCATAGTGCCCTTCGGCCTGATCACCGGGGTCACGGCGATCGGCATGGGCCTGTCGCCAACCGATGCCATCGGCATGACCTTGCTGTTCTACTCCGGTTCGGCGCAGATGGTGGTGATGCAGTTGATGCAAAGCGCCGCCCTGCCGGTGACCATGGTAGTCACCGCGCTGGTGATCAACCTGCGCTTCCTGATGTACAGCGCCAGCCTGGCCCCGCACCTGGGCCAGTTGCCCCGCCGCCGCAAGTGGCCGATGGCGTACATGCTGTCGGACCAGTCCTTCGCCCTGTGCATGCTGAAGATGGGCACGGGCGGGCTGGGACAGTATGCCTACCCCTACTATGCCGGTACGGCAATCACCATGTTCTTTGGCTGGAACCTCTCGGTGCTGGCGGGCATGTACCTGGGCGCGAGCATTCCTGAAGACTGGTCGCTCGGCTTTGCCATTCCCTTGTCGTTCCTGGCCCTGTTGATACCCGGCATTCGCAATGCAGCCACGCTTGGCGCAGCGCTGACCGGCGGTGTGCTCGCCGTACTGGCCGTCGACCTGCCCTACAACCTCGGCCTGCTGGCTGGCGCGCTGGGCGGCATCATCGCCGGGCTGGCCATCGAGAACTGGCAAAAACAGCAAACTGCGGCAGAAGCCAATACCGAGCAGGAAGCATCATGAGCGAAACGACCCAGTGGATGACCTTCATTCTGATCGGCCTGGGCACCTTCGCCATCCGCCTGTCGTTCATCGAGTTGCACACGGTGTTGCGCATCCCCCCACTGTTTCGCCGCGCCCTGGCGTATGTGCCAGCCAGCGTGTTGGCCGCATTGGTACTGCCGGCCGTGGTATTCCCGGACCGGCAGGCGGGGTTCGACTGGATGAACCCACAGATACCAGCGGCGATACTTGCCGCGCTGGTGGCGTGGCGTACGCGCAGCACGATGCTGACGCTGATTGTAGGCATGGGAGTGCTGTGGGCCTTGAAGCATCTGGGGATGTAGGAATACGCAGCTTCAAGGCTTCCCGATTTCGCGTCACCAACACCGGGTGAACGCGGTAAGGGAACGAAAGGAAATGGCGTCCCAGGCAGGAATTGAACCATTATCTGGGGTACCTACGTCGCCCAGCAGCATTACCTAAAGCTTTATGTTATTGATTTAATGATGAAATCTCCATAAAAAAAAGCCCGCCGTCAATAGGAGTTCAGACTCCTATTGACTAGCCTGATTGGCCGCGCTTGGGAGCCTCGCGACTCAAAAACCCACCCATCGGCTTGGGCTTAAATCGGGCTTTACGATCACTCCGTTTCCCGCCTCACATGGCGGCTTCAAAGCATACGGATCATCTGAGCGTCGTGGGGCCAGGCATATCTTTGTCAATCTGTGTGGGCCTCAAGCATTCCGAGCCCCACGAACATGACCGTTCGTCGCGAAGCCAGTCTAGCCAATAGCAACTCTTTATTGTGTCGCAAACTCCATCTAGCCCTACTGGAATATATATATAGTCAAATTAAGCCAAGCCAAGGAAGCTTAAAAAGCTTAAAAAACATGACGTTACGACGCATCAAAAACATATAAAAACATAATAACAAGAAAGCTCGAATAAAATCAGCCACTTACAAAAAACCAATATTGAGAAATTGACAATATAAAAAGATAATACAACCAAAAAGAAAGCCACCAAACTTATTTATATACATAAAATCCACCACTTGACAGCATCAACTCGTCTTATCTAAGGTGCTAAGAGAAATCTAACATAGTCTATGACATCGCCACAGGAAACTGGCGAGTGCATGCTCGTGGGAGATGGAAATGTTGGTTAACTTCTTTTACACGACATCAATCCACCTCGGAAAACGGTACCATGTTCTCCGCAGTTCCGATCAAGATAATTTCGGAAAAGAGTTTACTCCACTTTCGATTCATCTCCGAGATTTGATTGAATCAGGCAGCCACCAGCAAAGCGTAAGAAAGTCCGGCCCTTGCGTCGCCAACTTCATCGACTACTTTCACATCGCATCCAAATACATCACACCAACAAAGTCCGCTATAAATACCGTCTTTCGCGAGTATCACTCTTACCTGACAGCAGGTGAGGACAGCTTCTCCGAGACCGTCCGAAAGGTCTGCGAGACCAAGCCCTCCCCTAAAGTTGAGAACTCCTCGTCATTCAACTATCACATGCAGATCATACCGTTTTTGAAAGACCTGAAAAATATTTATCAAACTTATGAAGAATATATTGAGAACGGCCTAACTGCAGACCAGCCTGAAACATCTCAGCTCATTGATAGCTTGATGAAAATCACTCCTTCCATGAGCAAGATCAGCAAGTACGAAAAAGCAGCCATGGCGCATCATATTACTCCAATGACTGCCGGGTCATGCAAAAAACAACGTAGAGCCAGCTATACAGGCCATATTCCCTACGAGGAAAGTTTCGCCAAAACCATCGAAGAGCATCAATTCTTCCCATTAGATCGAATAACAGACCTGATTAATAATGCGAGCAGTTTTCGCAATGCCTGCCTGTACGCCTTAATAGCGGCTACTAACGCTCGAGACTCAGAGGCTGATCAGATCCTCTGGCAGGATATAAATTTTTCAACACGAGAAGTGCTCCTAAGAAACCCGAACACCCGAAGCCACCCAAGTGAGGCCTATCGCGGGATAAGCGAGATTGATAGGAATAGGCTTGAGTGGAAAGGCCGAGGCACGGAGCTGACAGTATTACTAGAGCCGTATGGGACGCTTTTCTTCAAAAAGCTGGAAGACTACCTCCGATATGAATACAAACCGAGCTGCGGCCATAACTTCGTCTTTCATGATAAGTATGGGAAACCGCTCTTTCTCTGTGACTACTCCACCGTCATCCTCCATCAGTTCAAGCAGGCCGCCGCCAAAGCACTTTCAGACCAACCACACTTAGCTAGAAGACTTGGTTTGCATAGCCTTCGTCATAGCAACATTTATTTTTTTAAAAACTACCTTGAGCACAGCCAAGGACAAGGTCTGAGTGACAGTGAACTGATACTACTCACAGGCCATAGCGATATTCGAAGCTTGCAAAAATATGCCAAAGCAGACCGAGAAATGTTGCTGGAAAAAATCTTTCTTGCAAATCACATGCGAAAAAACGGCAATATAAAATCAAGCATCGAGTTCCAGGTAAAATATTTAGAAGAAAGGCTCGAAATTTTCAAGAACGAGCTAAAAAAACAGAGAAAAACCGAGGATTCAATATGATAAATCTTACGAAGAAAGTCATACTCCTCATGAACAGCGAGAATCTGATTAGCCATACAAAAGCAGCAATTGAACTTATCATCAAAATATTCGCCACAAACAATAAAAATTTTCACACAGCGCTAAATAAATTCCGCGCAATATGCTACCTCCAAGACATTAACACCATTGAAAAATTTTTAAACGATTGCTTTGAATATGTGGCCAACGACAGCACAAAGAACCATCACACATACACAAGGATTGAGCGATCATATTTCTCATCGCTGACAAAGACCGATGTAGACCCAACAAAAACGATTATTAAACTTACACTTGTTTACCTGCACAAAACAAGCTCGCTTTTACTGCCTCAAAATTTTACTCGCCCCATTGGCTCAATAACGTTACTGCCTGAGTCCCAAAAATTATTTTATGCTGAGACCATTCATCCATTTTTAGATTTGGAAACAAACTCTAGCCACAACCCGGGGGATGGGAAGAGAATTTATACAGAAACCCAAAGAGTCTGGCAGACCGGCATTAAAGTTCTTCTTATATCATCATCATTGCGCCCCGAAGACATAAGCGTAACCGATGTACAAGAGTTACGAGTCGCACAAATTAGAGGCAAGAGAAACATAATAATACCAATCCCCACAACACAGATATTCAAAGTCATATGCAGCAGATTCCCCTCTCGCGTTCCGCAGGAACTAAAAAATTGGGTTGAACAATCACTCAATTTAAAAAACTCCATTAGCGTGATGTATGGGACGTGTGAAGAACTATTGACTGACACACTGAAGAGGTATAGCTCGCCGCTGGATATCACCCTACAACTTGCAAAATCCCGAAAGCACGGAGTTAGTAGCTTTTCAAATGAAAACCTACATTACTACCAAGCAGATGTTCATATCCATCAGGGATGGGAGATGTTCAAAACAGCCATGAGAACTTGGCTCGCCGCAGAGCAGGCTTATTTAAACTACAAGAAACTTGAAAAACCAAGAAAAATGCGTTCGACATTTGGAAAGCTTAACCTCTACTTGTTTATTTATCTGCCACTCTGGGTATTACAGAACCCACTCTCTAAATTTAAATACCCCGACACCCCAGAAAAATTTACTAGCAGCGTGCATTACGATTGCCAATCCGACCTCACCGAGGACAGGCCTTTATCCCTCTGTGAGCTATTTCGCATAATGGGATACTCTGAAAGCTATGGAAGTCAAACGGACTTCCGAAGCTTCTTCAGCTACTTGATGGAGCTTGGAGACGATCTTGAAGGTTGCACTGGAGTCAAACAACCTGTTCGAAAACTTCCAGCCAGCAAGAAATACACCAATGTAACCAAAAACGTTTTCACTGGCGAACAACTTCGTCAGTTCATTGCATACCACAACTCAATTAACGCAGCCTCCGACTATTTCTCCGAACATTCAAACCAAATAAAGGCAGTAGTCGACGAAGCCAGAAAAAACAACACCTTTGTAGACACCAATGACCTAGGGTTTATTCCAGTCATGTATCATGATGGAAAATGCAGCCCCATACGACGACTGCATCCGGATACTTTCTTTTTCGTAGAACACGATTACCACTTCCACTACCATCCCGGTTCAATCCGTTTCAGCTTATTCATGCTAGAGTGCGGCGTAAGAGGGCAAACATTGCAATGGCTGGATGCTAATACATACGACCGAGTATCACACCGCCTGTCAAAAGACTCTTTGCAACTCACGAGCCTATGGCTAAACACCGACAAAATCCACAAGATGCCGCTGATTATTTTGACGACAATGGGCAATCTTATGCTTCTTGACGATCAGCGCCGTTGGCGTCAATACATGATTGACGACATCAACGTAAGCGGCTTCACTAAAAAGGTGTACTATGACCATGAGCCTAAATCTCACTGGGGCAAAATTCTTCCACTTTTTGTGGCCAACCCCGTTACCGGCGACCCCTTCACTGATGGGCAATACACCACCCTTTGGAACTCTCACTGCCTTAATTTTCAAATTTGGCTCAAGGAAAACACACAAGAAACAAAGCCTATCATCGGCTACCTTCCTCTTAAAAAAACGCCAAAAAACTCATATTTTACTTGGGAAGAGTGGGCAAACGGAATCAACCCCTCGAATGTGTTAGTCATAGAGGGCTCAGATGCTAATCATATCTACCAGGGCGATTATTGCCCCATAGCTCTCCGTGCGTTCGCAACTCCTCACGCCGCACGAGCATCTTTCATAACCGACATGTCTACCAATCTGCCTCCAGAGGCAGTTTCGCTACTGACGGGGCAAAGCCTCAGCACCATTATCAGATATAACAAAGGGCATCACCTGCTTATAAATAAACTACAGGGCGCATTCAATAACAAAGATGCCTCATGGTATCTGACAAATCTTTTCAACCCATCATTTTCGATGATGGATGCAAGAGACAATCTTGAAGAAGCAGTACGGCAAGGCCATCTTCCGACGGCTGTAGAGAAGCTTGGGCTGAACTCTTTCCCAACCTCTTCAAGCCCTCGCGAAATGACAGGCTTAAAACTCATTGCGACTGATAGGTCTCTACGCCTGGGAGCTTGCTACACACACATTTGCCCATACAACTTCATCTGCCCGGAGTCTATATTAATCAAGTTCGGAGGGCAGAAGAGATGCTCTCAATGCCCTTTCGCAGTTTTTTCGACTCATAACCTACCGGCAATCGAAGCTCACCGCCAAAAAGTGGCCGAGGACTACCTCAGCACCGTTGAGGTCGTTGTACAACACAGCGCCAGTAAAGAGGTTTCTACTGCAGAAGTCAGCCGCCTTCAGGAAGAGATCAAGAGCGCAGCCAAAGATGTGATGAGCTGGATGTGGGTAGAAGAGTTCTTGTGGGCTAAAATTGAAATGCAGCAGCACGAAGATGAAGACTCACTAGATAGAGACTTAGTGGTTACTGACGGCGAAGCCGTCCTCAATCAATTATCACGTTCAGAGTACAAACTAGACTCGGTTGAAGGCTTCCTCTCACGACTTAATAGCGCCTGCACGCATCCAGAGTCTCTCTCCCGGAGCTTCGAATACAAGATAGACCGTGCAACTCGCTTACTGATGATTAACGATGGCAAAACCCTGGAGGCCGCTACGATGTCCTCCAGCTTTCCCAGCGCGGTAAAACTGGCAGGCATGCTTCGCTCCACTCTTGAATTCAAAGATATCGACCTTGATCAATTTGTTCGTTTGATCAACCTAGAGGACAAGCAATGGACACAGGCATTGCTGTCATACCGCCCCTCTAAAAATTCAGGAAACGAGACGTGACGGCGTAGCACCTAAGGGGTGAAACAATGGACTCAAGTAACTGCTATAGATGGCAGCAGGATCGCATTCAAAACCGCCTGGAAATTATCGAAACCGCATTACGCGAGCTCGATGAGCGGAAGGCAAATTTCAAATTTATTACATATCTAGCTAAGCATCTAGCGGAAGCGATTTCATCCGCCGAACGTAAAGCGCTTTTGGATATCAAGAATCTTGGCATAAAGGTTTCTACGAAGAAAACGTGCAGGGCTAGCACCCTTCTCAAGAGTAACACCTATCGTCCACGTCTTGATATGTGGTTCTTGAGGAATGGTGGTAATAACATCAAGGAGAGCGCTGAGCTAACCGAGTTGCGGTTCAAATTATTAAAGCTCAGCAACGAACACGCGATTGTGAAGGACGACCTTCGGATGCTTCAGGAACTCCATGGGCGCAAGGTTGATACTTATCAAATAACTACAGACCGCAACGATGGAATGACTATTGCCCAGATGGTTATCGAGCACTTTTACGAGTTTTGTGAAATACATGAGGGAGCACTGGTAGAGCCATCACCAGGCCGCCCAACAATCGTTCCTAGCCATTTATTCGCTGCATACTTGAAGTGGAGGAACAGCTTGTATTAATGGATATTTAGAATGGATAATCACCTTCATACCGATCACTACCTGCCTCATCCAGACCGAACTCATCTATCCTTCTGATTGCTCAATCCATTAATGGGCCAGACATGTCTTCAAGCACCTCCTCCCTGCGCTCCCGCAAGGTACGGACAGCCCTTTGACCCCATACTGCACCATCACCAATGCCCTCAGATGGGAGCTCGACAGCTTACCCACACGTAAAGGTATGCGCATAACATACTGATATCTCGTCGGATTTTTTGAAAAAGCACCCTCCTCGCCTTGACCCTTCCTGCCCTCCAGTCTTCATTCCTCATATCACAAGGAGGAATGCGTATGTCGACACCCGTGCTGTTCCACCCTGAGTGTGATCCCGTGACGGTGCTCGGCGGGCCCGACTACGTCATCTACAGCTGTCTGCAGTGGCAAGACCAAGATCTCCGGGTAATGGCCCAGCCCGCCATACAGACGTTCTGCGTGATGCACGGCGACTACATCGATGATCGCTTCATCACGGCCTTGGAGCGTGCTTATCTCCGGGGAGCAATGGCTCCGGTGAAGCTGATCGCTATCCATGAGCAGGATTTGGATATCTTTCTGGACAGCAAGGTATCTGGCAGCAGCATCCCGGCCATCGAGGCAATTTGGAAAATCGATACCCATCTTTATTCGGGTCGGCATTACACCGTAGCTTTCGCGAGCGAAGACGAGATCTACTCAGGCCGTTCTGACTACGCATTCTGGCCTGTGGTCAAAGAGATTATGGAGTCAACCGCTCTGGGCATCAGTCCGTATGAGCTCCCCTGCTATGGCGAAAATGACCTGGAAGACTACACCGACGACAGCCTGAGTTTTCTCCCTTCTATCGATGAGGGCCAGCCATGATCTACTCTAGATTCCTGTATACCGAGTTCGAGCAGCCTCATGACGATGACGGTGAAGGCGGCTTTACGATTTTTAGCACTCCGCAGTCATTGGGTGCCAACGCAACGGACGAACAGCGCGTAGGCTTTCTTAACTTCGCTGTCTTGTGGGATGGAGAACCTGATACCAGGGTCATCTATCTGGCCGAGCAAGCAATCGTCCGTGACGTTATGGCGCCAGTCAGGCTCCTACATGCGCATGAGGGTACGCTCACCGTCGTCTATGAGCATCAAGGCGAAGCGCTCGACATTGATGCGTTCAAAGAGGCGTGGGAAGACATCGTTTCTGGCGTACAGTTGGAATATTGGACTGTTGAAGTGATCGAAGAAATTCTAGTAGGCCACTTGCTGTATGGTGGGCGACTGTTCCGCAAGTATGCCCCCGAAATTATGGCTAGCGATTATCTGGGAATGTCGTTTTACACGGAAGAAGATTTCTTGTTTGCGGATGACTGGACAGAGGATGAAATGTTTGGCTCTGGGCAGCAGCAGGATTCAGACGATGAACCACCACCTCCAAACGGGGGACTCTTCTAGGTAGGCCAGTGCTGCAAAAGCGTCCTGGGCGCGCCCTTCGGGCCGGCTGTCGTGAACCAAGCCGCTCGCCGCATGGCGGCGTCTTGGCCCTTACGGGCTTCCATCCTCGCGCCTCCGCCTTCCTGGCTGCGCGCTCCGCTTGCCGGTGCTGGGCAGTTCGAAATGTCTAAGCCTATCACTACTCCTTCAATAGATCGGTGGCCAGCGAACTGGGGCAAAACACACGAGGAGGCAGGCGCTCGCTTGCACTAGATTGCCTAGCAGTGGCCTTTGTAACGTACTTTCTGGAATGTAACATTGATAATGTTACATTCCAGAAACCGCGTTACATAGGTAGGTTCACGAGAGGGATGTCATGACCTGTATTCTGGTTGCTCATCTGGGCAACGAAGTCATAATCGCCGCAGACAAGCGTGTCACCCACATCGCTGAGGACGGCGTGAAAACACCTTGCGGTGACACCGAGGAAAAAATTGTAAGAACCGAGGTTGGCGTCATCACGGGCGCTGGCTCACTGGCGATGCTGGAGCCTGTCAAATCGCTTGTTAGAGACCACGGTTTCAATAGCCCTGATGACGTGCTGGATTTGATCCTGCGCGTGCGCGACTCGTTTTCAGAGATCCACGCCGACAACCCTCGCCTGCATGCCGATCTAGCAGAGACGTCCTGGATGTTCACGTACCCGACGCTGGTAAATGATCAAGCGGTTACTCGGTTCGTCTACTTCCACCAGCAGCACGGAGCTGAATCGTTGAGGCGATTGGATGCGGGCAGGGTAATGTGCTTCCCCGGTGGTTTCTCCCTGGAACAGGCGCAAGAGCTGCAGGTCAAGCTTCAGGATGCGGTGACCAAATCTCTCAAGTCCCGTCCTCCCGAACAGGCTAGGCAGTTGGTGATCTCGCGCATGCTCACATTGATGAGTGAGATCTCCACTACAAGCGAAACTGTCTCACACACATGTGACATCGCTGTTGTTGACGGTAGACAGGTGTACGTTGCCATGTCGGCCTCGGCTGGCGTTGAGGCGCTTACGTTTGTTCCGATGGCCCACCTGCCAAGCGGTTGAACTGGTCGGTGAGAACTGCCCTCTTAAAGAAATGGCAGATCACCGCTACTCATAAGGATCCCTTTTGGGGACATTAGCCCATCAAAACGCCATTAATGATCCATTTTGGGAACATTATGTGAGACGTTGTACCTTCGCCCAAATGCGGAAGTGCTTTGCCGCTAGACCGCCGGCAATCAGACTATAAATTTGGTGGTCGACTGTCGCTGGGGAGGCTGTATGGAGAAGGTCTTTAGCATGAGTCAAGCTCGGCGCCGCTGGCGTAGGATCATGAAGCTTGTCCAGCACGGCGAGATGTTTGTGATCACCAGGCTAGGCAAGCCGGTATGTAAGGTTTGTCCACCGGAGTAAGCATAAGAGTACATCTGTACTCCATCGCTACTGCGAGTTCGTCAGCCCTTGAGACCGATATCGGACGCCTAGCCAAGGTTGATACGAAGTCTCTTTACGGATAGGGTAACAGCGTATGCGTCTGGCACCAAAGCCTCAGCCCTGAGGACAAGAACTCTTCATTGGCACGCCGAAAGCCCGCCCGGGAGAGCCAGATACCCCGAGCTACACCCCCTGTAACCGCCCTTTGGCGGTTTTTTTCTTCCCGCTGCATGGTCGTACAGCCGCACCTCTGCAAAGAGCCTCCGATGCGGGACGGGAAGATGCTGTTCAACACCCGTTCCAAGGTTTTTGCATAGGCACTCTCGAAAAATCTCCTCTCGCCAGGCAGCACCAGGATTTCGGTGGGCGGAAAAGTCTCCT
Source organism: Pseudomonas sp. s4 (assembly GCF_046764235.1). Taxonomy (NCBI): domain Bacteria; kingdom Pseudomonadati; phylum Pseudomonadota; class Gammaproteobacteria; order Pseudomonadales; family Pseudomonadaceae; genus Pseudomonas; species Pseudomonas sp. s4. The sequence goes on from NZ_CP177209.1 coordinate 4,519,548, forward strand.
ACAACGAATCTGGACACATTTCACGCCGGCAACGCTTGGAAGATACTCAGAGCACCTATCTCAGGCTTTCATGCTTAAGCTCAAATCCGAAAAAAAATCCGAACAATTTGGATGAGATCTTGCCTGCAGGCCAGGTGCGGCAAGGGCTGTAAGGTTTCATCAAATCAGCAAATCCGGGCATCCCACCACTCATGATCGAGCGTCATTTTCCTAAATGCCACTAGGAGTACAAATGTACTAAACACCTTTGATCAACTTTTGGGGATGCTTACTCAATCTGCTGCTAGTGTCATTAGTGCGGAGTTACTGTCCCGCGCGGTCGGCTCGTGAAGGCGAATGCCACAGGTAACAGCACCATCTTCCTCGCACGCATCTCGACGATAGTCAGTGGGGAGCCGACACCACGACGCTACCGGAGATTTGCCATGCGTGTACCTATCTCTCCATGCGACCTCACTCACAGTCATGGCTTCAAAAGCATTGCGAAGAAGCTCAAGGCGAATTGGTGCGGTACGTCTCCAATCACCCTGGCGTTTGCTCAAGAAACCTTGGCACAGGGATTTGGGTATAGCAGTTTGTACGACCTCCAAGAGCTCGCAAAAACTTCAAAATCAGGTCAGGCTACGCCGTCCGAAGCAGATGTGAGAATGGGTGTGCTGGCTGCCATTAAGAACGCTATCGCGTTTGATCAGGAGCCGTTCACGGATGAGGGCAGTCTGATCAAGCTCGTCAACGAACTGCCCATCAAGTCGTTGTCTGCGTATCGCTTTAGAGATCAGCTTGAGCAAGCTTCGCCAAGATCGACTCAAGGAGTTGATGCTCGAGGAACCGATCTCAGCCATCGGTCGGATACTGAGCGCCCTCCATTGCTCAGCCAGGAGGAGTTGCAACGCATAGAGACTGTCGTCGCGAGCTCCGGCAACCTAAGGGATGTGGCACTTTTGGCTTGCCTTGCAGGAGGACTCCGTGGAAATGAATGCCTGCCAATCAAGGTCAGTCACTCGTCAAACCGAGGCGAGTTCTTTTTTACAACAAAATCTGATCGCACCTTCTTCCTCCGTTCAATAGCTGTCTCCGATTACGTGATGATGCGGGGACTGAAAGCCGAGGATTTTCTCTTCCCTTCGAGGTCTTCCCGTGACCGGCCAATGTCTGATCTCGCACTCCGTAAAATCTGTGCTTCTTGGGCAGAGAAAGCGAATGTGAGGAGCGGTTCGGTGACACCTCAGCAAATCCGGGTTGCATCAATAATGTTCCCGGCCACTTCAACTCCCAGAGCTACCACAGCCGAGATTCGCTACCTGCAACGGTAAATTCAAAACGGCAAACCGCTTGGCCGCTGTCATACAGACCATGTGTGGCATGGCAACGGCCCTACGAGCGTGCGAAGGCAACGGTTCGCCGACTGAACCATGTTCAAAATCGTTAAATTGGCCACTGCAGCAGGATTAAGGCACGGGCATCATCCTGCGTCGTTCGCCGTTTAGTGCAGGGCCTCACCAAGCGCGCCGGCCTTGTGCAACTGGTAGTCGATGACGGTTTGATAAAGATGATCCGCCTCGATACGAAGCCGCTCCACCACATCGGCTGGCTTCCCGTCGTTCACGGCTTGCTGGTGGTCACGGATCGCGTGGAGAGCTTGCCGTAGTAGCGGCTCTCCCGCCTCGGTCATTCCCAGAATCGTTCTCTTCACTTCGAGCACTTATGCTGCCGGCTGGAACGGTGTGCTTTCAGGTGCTCAAGCTCCCTCTGCCAGGTCAGAACAAATTTCTCGAAGTCGAGGAAGTACGCCCCCGCAGCCAGGCGAGTGGATCCCACACTCGCTGCCCAAAAGCGCTGACGCCATGGCTCTGGAATACTGTCATCAACGACTAGGCGAATTCCGTTGTGGTACTGAGTTGTGACGGCTGCCATGAGCTCCTGGCTCGAGAGGTCACGACCCGTCACCAAGCCGTCGAGAGCCTGGTCAATCTCATCGAGCTCTACCAACACCTTCTCAGCGACGGGATTGCCTGGCTGCAATTTCGCAAGGGCCCACAAGGCTCTACGCTTCGCAACTTCGAGTTTGCGCAGCTGATCAGTCGTCATCATGCCCCCCATCGGTCTGTAGCCGGCATCACCTCATATGCCCATTTCATCACCGATGCGATCTCCCTTCATCCTGTGAGTGAGCTGGCTCATCGGCAGTCGAGCCATGAGGCCATCAGCCAAATCACTGGCGTGTCGTGAATACAGCGTGACAGTGCCAGGTACTGCATCACGTAGCGGTACGAATGCTCCGACTCTGCCTTGGGCAATTTTCAGTATATTCAACACCTGGTGGCCCAACGTGCCCGTGGACAGATGATCAACCGTGGCGTGCTCCGGGTAATCAAAAGTGCCCCACAGCTCCACGACGATCTGGAGCAGTGGCTCATGGCCAAAGTGTTCGAGGGCAATCTCCCAAAGCAGGCGCTCCTGATCGAGGGATAGGCGTTTGCTAGGCATAGAGGATATTCGACTGTGAGACTCTTTCTGGACTGCGAATTCACCGAGCTCAGCCAGCAGGCCAAGCTCATCTCCCTGGCGTTAGTCGCCGAGGATGGCCGGGAATTCTACGTGGAAGTGATCGACGCGTGGCGAGAAGAAGACTGCAGTGAGTTCGTGAAGGAGATCGTACTGCCGCAGCTCTGGGGCGGTGAGTACGCCATGCCGATAATCGAGGCGCGGTCGGCGCTCCTACGGTTCCTGGCAAAATACGACGTAGAACTCGAGGTTGTCACTGATGCACCTGTCTACGACTGGGAGCTGTTTTGTGAACTTGCTTACGACGCTGGGCGTTGGCCACAGAACGTCCGAAATAGTCCAATAGATGCGACCACACTGCCTCCGACAACCGATGGAGAAGAGCTGCCGCATCATGCTCTTCTCGATGCCAGGATCATCGCCGGCATGTTCTCCAGTCCAACACTTGACTAGAGCTCGACCAGTTCGGAAACCATTTCCTAATGGCCTTGCTCTGCCGGGCCACCAAGGGCTCGAAGCTGGTAATCAGTGACGGCTTGAAAACGATGCTCAGCCATCAACCGAAGGCGCTCCAGCTCCGCTCCAATTACCCCTTCAGCCTGGGCTTGATGGTAGATCTTCAGAGCTTCCACAGCCTCGGTGTACAGAGGGTGGTCGGGCATGAGCACCTTGCTCAGATCTCTTTTCACGATCCCTCCCTTTCGCCATAGCGATCCCACACGACGCGATGCCATCAAGGCTTGTGTTTAGCCTACCACTGCTGATCAGCCCGGACGGAATGGGCGTACATCAATGCTTCGTCGGCGAGCTCCAGCATGTCAGCCAAGGTTCCTGAGTCAACGGCATGGGTATCACGTAGCGCATATGCGTGATGCAGAAGCTCCCTGTGATGTTTCTTAGGTGCGAGGAGCAGCGCTTGGGTGTCGTTGAGCAACTGCCGCCACTCTTGGATCGACATTACGGGCAGATTGGTGCCTGTCATGGCGGCATCCTCTATTACTGTATTTATATACAGTATTCGGAAAATACCCTGCTGCATAGGCAGTGCGGACGAAATGCGCCCGCGATGAGAACAGATCAGTGGCGGGAATAAGCCACGTCTTCACTGGGAGTGCCGATGCCTCGCCCAGATGGAGAGATTGTTCCAGGTGATGCAACGCCACGCTGTAATGAAGGAGTGTGGGGTCGAGATTTGTCACGCTTCGATGCCGCCCGATTTCTACGTGTTATGTTGTGGCTATCACCCAAGGAGCGGAACAATGGATCAGATTACCCAACTCGACGACAGCATCGAGCGTTTGGCTCGTATCGCGGATGAGCTTGAGCAGCAAGTAGCTCCGTGCCCAGCATCCCGGTTGAGGTTGGTAACCTGGATCACCGACTGGGTAGGTAGTCCGTCAAGATTGGCTGAGCTTGAGCAGGGTTTACCAAGCATTCCGCAGAGCCTGGTTTCAGCTTACACATCTTGGATTCACTCAAACGGTGGGTGATAGCCCGTCGCTTCCAATAATCTTCACGGCATTTTCACATGCAGTATGGGAGCGTTAGCTATCCCTACGTGTGATAGATCTTGCCCGCCTAGCAGCGGGCTTTCTTTTTCCCGCAATTACCCTCATTGCAGGGCGGCCCAAGAATGTGTGATCGCTGGCATCTATGCACAGCGACCACCAGAAGCTGATTTTGAAGTCTATGCCACCTGCTGCACAGCAGGCCGCTGATCGGTCGCGAGTCGTCTTGCACGCCCCACTCCCCAGGCCAAGGCCCGAGTCATCGACTCGCCTGGCCGAGAGTCGAATGCCTCTTCGTGGAGAGCCATGCCACAGCCCGCATACACGCCGATGAACATCTGTGTCTGGCCAGTTCGGGAAAGCCTCACCTGGACATCAATCGAGGTGCCGTCATCCAGCTCCTCGTCATGGCTCCGGTGATGAAGCACAGAATCGGCCCACGCCCAAAAAACTTCACCGCGTATACGCATGCCGCTCTCCTACGACTTTAGTCTTATAGTCCATCAACCATAGCGCGGGATGATGACGTTTCAACCCTCCATGAGATTGGCTGCCCTAATTCAGACAACCGGCAGAAAATCCCTACAAAACAGAGTCCTATGCACACAGTACCGGTGCTGATCAGCATCAAGCTGGTCAGCAACCGCACCTGCCAGCATCGCCATAGAAAAAGCCCCCATCAGGGGGCTTTAGCAAACCGTAAGTGGAGCGTGTTACTGGGCGAGCCAGCCTTCCACCACATCGGAGCCGTACTCGGCTTTCCATTCCTTCAGCAGCTTGTGGTTGCCGCCCTTGGTCTCGATGATCTCGCCGTTATGCGGATTCTTGTACTGCTTCACCTGGCGGGCGCGGCGCGGTGTCTTTTCAACTTCAGCAGGAGCAGCACGGCGGCTGGCCTGTGGATCGAGAATGTTGATAATGTCGCGCAAGCTGTAGCCGTATTTGGCTAGCAGGTCACGAAGATTGGTTTCAAATTCGATTTCTTTCTGCAGTTCGGAGCTACCTTTAAGCGCTTCCAGTTCTGCCAGTTGAGCGGCGAGCTGCTGTTCAAGCTGACGAAATTCTGCGAGACGGGACATGTTCGATCCTCAAAGCTAAGGGAAACAGACGGGACATGCTAAGTAACCGTCCGGCCAACTCACCTTCCTGACCCCGACGCCAAAGGCGATGGTGTCCACCTAATTTAAGTGGACACCATTTCTAGCCTTTTAAGCGGGTCTTTCCATGCAGTCACAACGCCGTTCCTATTCAAAATCCTTCAAGGCCCAAGTTGTCCAAGAGTGCGCCCAGCCCGGCGCATCGATTGCCAGCGTCGCGCAGAAGCACAGCCTTAACGCGAACCTCGTACATAAATGGATTAGGGTACTCACGAACAAAACTATGGCGCTGCAACCTGCTTTCATTCCAGTGCCCTTGCCGCTAGCCGGAGGACATTCGCAGGCAGCTTCATCAAGTATCTGCATTGAAATCCAGCACCCGCGTGGCACCGTCAAAGTGAACTGGCCGACCGAAAGCGCTGTCGCCTGTGCCACCTTTCTGCGAGACCTGTTGGAATGATTCGGATCGATGCCATCTGGCTTGCCACCGAGCCTATGGACATGCGCGCCGGTACCGAGACCGCGCTGGCCAGGGTGATCGCGGTGTTCGGTGTGGCGAAGCCGCACTGCGCATACCTCTTCGCTAATCGCCGTGCCAACCGAATGAAAGTCTTGGTGCATGACGGTGTGGGCATTTGGCTGGCAGCGCGACGATTGAACCAAGGCAAGTTTCATTGGCCCGGCATCCGTCACGGATCGGAAGTCGAACTCGATAACGAGCAACTTCAAGCCTTGGTACTGGGTTTGCCGTGGCAGCGGGTCGGCGCAGGCAGCGCGATCACAGTGCTTTAGCCCCTGCCATTAGCCCATCGGTTTATCGCTGTTGACGACCTGCTCTGACACAATCAGCGGCATGACTTCCTCGCCCAATCTCGACCAGATGACACCGGAACAGCTGCGCGGCTTGGCCGAACAGGCTATGCAGTTGCTGTCCCAGGTCGACTCCATGAGCCAGAAAATCCAACGCCTCGAAACGGTCAACGAGCAACTGGCTCATGAAATCGCCATCCTCAAGCGACACAAGTTCGCCAAGCGCAGCGAGCAACTGAGCCCCGACCAAGGCAGTCTGCTTGATGATCTGCTCGATACCGATATCGCAGCTATCGAAGCCGAGCTGAAGGCAGCCAATCCGCCGGCCGCACCGGCCGAGCCACGTCATAAGCCCAAGCGTGCACCACTGCCGCCGCAGTTTCCGCGAACCGTGATCCGTCACGAACCAGAGAATACTCAGTGCGTGTGCGGCTGCCAGCTTCAGCGAATCGGCGAAGACGTCAGCGAGAAGCTCGATTACACTCCGGGCGTGTTCACAGTTGAGCGGCATGTGCGTGGAAAATGGACGTGCCGTCAGTGTGAAACACTGATCCAGGCGCCTGTACCGGCCCAAGTGATCGACAAGGGCATCCCGACCGCAGGCCTTTTGGCCCACGTGATGGTGGCGAAGTTCGCCGACCATTTACCGCTGTACCGGCAGGAGAAGATTTTTGGTCGGGCCGGACTGCCCATCGCCCGTTCGACACTGGCGCAATGGATCGGACAGACCGGTGTGCAGCTCCAGCCTCTGGTCGATGCGCTGCGTGAGCATGTGTTGGCCCAGGGCGTGATCCACGCCGATGAGACCCCGGTTCAGATGCTCGCACCAGGCGAAAAGAAAACCCACCGCGCTTACGTGTGGGCCTATAGCACCACGCCTTTCTCGGCCCTAAAGGCCGTGGTCTACGACTTCAGCCCCAGCCGTGCCGGCGAACATGCGCGTAACTTCCTGGGCACGTGGAACGGTAAGCTGGTCTGCGATGACTTCGCCGGCTACAAGGCCAGCTTCGAGCTGGGCATCACCGAAATCGGCTGCATGGCCCATGCACGCCGCAAATTCTTCGACCTGCATGCAGCCAATAAAAGCCAGTTGGCGGAGCAGGCGCTTCACTCGATTGGCGGGTTGTATGAAGTCGAGCGACACGCCAAGGAAATGAGCGACGAAGCCCGCTGGCGATTACGTCAGGAAACAGCGGTGCCCATCGCTGAAAAACTGCATGAGTGGATGTTGGCCCAACGCGAACTTGTGCCCGAGGGTTCGGCCACGGCCAAGGCCCTGGATTACAGCCTTAAACGCTGGGTAGCGCTGACGCGCTACCTGGAAGATGGTGCTGTGCCCATCGACAATAACCAGATCGAGAATTTGATCCGGCCGTGGGCGCTTGGGCGCTCGAACTGGTTATTTGCCGGGTCGCTGCGCAGTGGAAAAAGGGCGGCGGCAATCATGAGCCTGATCCAGTCGGCGCGTATGAATGGGCACGATCCGTATGCCTATCTCAAGGATGTACTGATGCGGCTTCCGACACAGCGGGCGAGCGAAATCACGCAATTACTCCCGCAGCATTGGATGCTTGCCTGAGGCAGGCTAAGTGGACTTCGCCAAATAGTCAGCTCAAAGGCTGATTGGCATCAACAATTCGGAAGCGACTTTTCTCAGCATGTAGGTTTCGCGCAGAATTGACTGCCCCATCGAAGACTCGTGACGCTGCATGACGGCTTCATTGTGTGCGATGGCTTCATGCAGGTTGATCCAGACAGGCCGCATACCATTAGCGATTTCGTGGCTTTCCATTCTCACCGGCTCTAGCTGGGGCGCTACTTCGCATTGATAAAAATGCGAGGTCATGTGCATCAGATCGTACTGTGGCTTTTGGTAGGGCCGGTACTCCTCGATGTAACCGTAGTGCTGGAGCACCTGTATTTCACGAGCACCAGTCTCTTCCTCAAGCTCACGCTTCAGGCCTGCGACAATGTCCTCGTCACCATCAAGGCCGCCTCCAGGAAAGCTGAAATCGTTATAGCGCTCGGTGAACAGCAACAGGATCTGTTCACCCCGCATCACGATGCCGCGAGCTGCATGTCGACGGAATACTCTGCCCTGCTTGGATTTCAGCTCGGGGTGAACAATTTCAGTTATGAGTTGCATGTGGTCTCGTAGCGGCAAGATCAGTTAGTCATCGTCCAGGGTGGCCACGGTATTTCCTCAGTTCTGGAAATACTGTGGCCAGTGGAACTGGCTCAGCGAAGCAGCAATAAGGGTACAGTGGATGTACGCAGCATCGTCGTGGTCGTGCTGCCTATCAGAAACTGCCTGATGCGTGAGTGCCCGTACGCCCCCATGACCAAGAGGTCAATGCCGTGCTCTGCCTGATACGCATGCAGTGTGGACTCTACTTCGCCTGGGCGGATCTCGGAATGCACCAGCGAGCCGGAAGACGCAAGCGTGGTTCGTGCCTTCTCCAGCGCGTTCTGGTTGTCTTCAGAATCCGTTCCAACCATGACGATATGAATTGGCAGGCCTTCGCACAGCGGGCTTGAAGCAAGCATCTGTAAGGTCTTGTGGCCTGTTGCGCTGCCGTCAAATGCCACCATGACCGTTTCAGGTTTCCTGAAATGGCTGGTTGTAATCAGGGTGGGGCGGTGGATAGTTCGGACTATCGCTTCAATCTGGCTGCCAAGACTTTGGGCACTGCGCGTGCTGTCCTCACCGACTCTTCCAATCACCAGTAACCGAATATCGTCTTGGAGATCGCTCAGGCTCTCGACGAGATGGCCATGGCGCTGCTTCATATCAGGTGACATGGCGCCAGAGTGAACTGTTCGCTCGCGAGCTTTTTCAAGCATGTGCTGCCCATGCTCCAACGCCAGTTTTGCCCGCTGCGCATCCAGCATGGCCAACTCTTCCAGCAGATGTTCTCTGCTACCGAGACCGATATTGCCGCTGAGGTCAGCGGATGCAGGATATTTCTCCTTATCCAGCACATGAAGCAAGGTCAGGGGAGCGCTGAGTCGTTGCGAGGCCCATGCTGCGTAATCGCAGACCGCCAATGAGGATTGTGAGTTATCAATGCATGCCATTACGCGGGTCATTGTCGTTCTCCTTAGTGGCTCATGAGCTTGTCGATGGCACCGGGTTTGTCATGCACGCCGAAGCGGTCAACGATTGTCGCGCTGGCTTCATTGAGACCGAGCACTTCAACCTCAGCGCCTTCGCGTCGGAACTTGATCACGACCTTATCCAGCGCTGCGACGGCGGTGATATCCCAGAAATGCGCCTGTGTGAGATCGATGGTGACCTTGTTGAGCGCCTCCTTGAAGTCAAAAACCTCAGTGAACTTGTCCGCAGAGCTAAAGAACACCTGGCCCACGACGCGGTAAGTCCGATGCGATTTCGTCTCTTCAAGAGTGCTCTTGATATCCAGGTAGTGCCCGACCTTGTTTGCGAAGAACAGGGAGGCCAGCAGCACACCTACCAGTACGCCGTAAGCCAGATTGTGAGTGGCCACGACGACCACGACGGTCGCCACCATGACGAGGTTGGTCGACAGCGGATGCTCTTTCAGATTACGCAAGGAATCCCAGCTAAAGGTGCCGATGGACACCATGATCATCACAGCCACGAGTGCCGCCATAGGGATTTTGGAGAGCCACTCGCCAAGAAATACCACCATCAGCAGCAGGAAAACGCCGGCACACAATGTCGAGAGACGGGTGCGGCCACCAGATTTCACGTTGATGATCGACTGGCCGATCATGGCGCAACCTGCCATGCCGCCAAGCATGCCGGCAGCGATGTTGGCCACACCCTGGCCTTTGCACTCGCGGTTTTTGTTGCTGGTGGTGTCGGTAAGGTCGTCGACGATGGTCGCGGTCATCATTGATTCGAGTAGACCCACTACTGCCAACGCAGCCGAGTACGGGAAAATGATGCGCAGGGTTTCAAAATTCAGCGGAACTTCAGGCCAGAGGAAGATCGGGAGCGTATCAGGCAGTTGGCCCATGTCACCGACGGTGCGGATATCCAAACCGAGGTAAATGGCGATGGCAGTCAGCGTCAGAATGCACACCAATGGAGAGGGAATCACCTTGCCGATTTTCGGTACATACGGGAACAGGTAGATGATTCCCAGGCCCGCAGCGGTCATGGCATAGACATGCCAGGTGACATTGGTCAGCTCAGGCAATTGCGCCATAAAAATCAGAATCGCTAATGCGTTTACGAAGCCGGTGACTACCGAGCGTGAAACAAAGCGCATCAACGAGCCGAGCTTCAGGTAGCCGGCAAGGATTTGAAGTACGCCACATAGTAGCGTCGCGGCCAGCAGGTACTGGAGTCCATGCTCTTTTACCAGCGTAACCATCAGCAGTGCCATGGCGCCTGTCGCCGCCGAGATCATTCCGGGGCGCCCGCCGACAAAGGCGATGACAGCACAGATACAGAAGGAGGCGTAGAGACCGACTTTGGGATCTACCCCGGCGATGATGGAAAAGGCGATGGCTTCCGGGATCAGCGCGAGTGCGACCACCAGCCCCGCGAGCACGTCGGCACGGACGTTGGAAAACCACGTTTGTCTAAGTTTTTGCAGCATATAAATATCCAAGGCAAAGCATCGCGCACGCCAAGGGAGTGGCGAGCGAATCGATACAAATTCAAATTTTGAGGATTTTTTGCTGTGTGCTTAAGGTGTAAAACCAGGCGTACAGCAGTGAGCACCCGCGAGCGAGGCTAGCGGAAGCAGGTTGTTGCGAGGGGGCGTAGCGCTAAGGCGGCGTAGGCTGCCAGTAGATCGTTTGGAGTACAGTCATGCTGATGTTCCTGTAGCTCAAGGGGTATGCGGAGCCGAAGTATACAATGAAGCCATCGTCGATTGCGACCCGCTGGCAGGCTCTGCATGACCTACGTCAGATACAGGCTTATTCAATGGGTATACCTGCGGGCAAGGCTTTGTTTTCCACCCGTTCTTGTCCGAGCTGGTCTGTGTGCTGAGGGGTGAGTTGGCCAGACGGTTACCATGCTAAAGCATCCCACTAACGATGTCCTTTAAATCGGACGTCCATGCCAGATCTTCGTTCGGTTTAACTAGCCTTAAAACTTCTCAAGACCAAGTCATTAGCCTCGCTTTTTTCAATCACCTGTCTGGAGCGAAGGCGTCCAGGGAGGATAGGAGCTTTTCTAGATCCATAAGCCTCGACGCCTTGATGATGTCATATTCACCGCGACTACTCAGCTTATAGACCTCGCGGGCCTTTTTGACTCGCTCAAGCAATGGCACGACCACACCAGATGCCATCTCCAAAAAGTCATTTATGTCGGCTCTTGTTTGAGGGATTTTGTAGCCTTTGGACGTGCTGGTGATGATGACATCAGAGTCCCGTAGCTTCGCAATGCCACTTGACCTAACCCGCTGCTCTGAGAGATCACCAAAGCCCTTGTCACCAAGATGGGCCAAAATTTCGGCTGTAGGAATGTAATCTTTCGTGACGAATTCGCTCTGAAACCTCAGGTAATCCAGGATGCTGACCTGTAAACGCTCATCCTCGTCTGGGTACTGGCCGGCTTTTTCAATGAAGCGATCTGCTTGTCGAAGAGCTTCCTGATGCACCTGGTAATCAGCGTAGCTGGACTCGTCCATTGGCGGAGATAGCAACGAGTTGAACTTGGGTGGCCATTCCAGAAGGCCAAGGGTCTGCTCGCGGAGAATCTTTTTGTAGACCTCAGCAATATCGCCACCCGCCTTTTGCTCATAGATCTGGGCAACGGATCCTGCGAAGAAATCAGCCACCTGAATCAGTACATCATTCTTGCTAGATTTTGTCTGAAACGCATGGTCGTCCCCGAAAAGATCATCGACATAGCGATCTTGGACGTAGGCCTTCAGGCTCTCCTGAAACTCAACCCCACCATGCTCATCCACCGTCATCTGCAGATTGCGGCAGTTCCTGAAAAGCCGACCGTAGAGCAATCCGTTGATATGCTTTACAAACGAGGTCTTGAATTGCAGGCCTCCATCCTTGTAGATGCGCTCCTTGTCTACGACCACGAAATAGAGCTTGATCGGAAGCTTCGCCAGGTCGGTTAGGATGCGAACACGTCGGTCAGCATCCTTCACTCGCACCTTACTGGACTTGATTTCACCTGTCTGGAAGTGCTGCCGACGAAGCTCCTCGCCACGCTGGTAGGCGTCCTGCAGGTCTTTCTCAGCCACAAGGATGGAGCAAACCACGAAGAAGCCAGAGCTCCCAGCCTTGGATGTGTCTAGATCGGAGTTGCCCGACTCATCAACATAGGCATACGTTCTGTCCAATCAGGAGTTCCCCCTCATCAGTAGGTGGCAGTGCTGCTACCTGGTGCGGGGCCTTCACTGAAGGTGTAATTGATGACCACATCATCGCGGATCAGGACATCTAGGGTCTTCTGCGTGCCAGTGGTGGTCACCTTCATAGTCACCACATAGCTCTGAGCATGGGCAGAGGCATTCGTGTACGTGTACACCCATTTCTCATCGGTCTCGCTCACGGCGCTTTTCGCGTAAGGCTCTCCAAAAAGCGCCTTTAGCTCAGTCGTCGTGGTCTTTCCTTTGGTGATGCTCGCCACACTTGCCGATGGGAAGTCGCGCCCTGCAGTGTAGTGGGAGGTCGCACACCCCCCGAGTACAAAGCAGATACCTACAGCAGCCAGGAATCTTTTCATTTGTCTTCCTTGATTTGTAAGCATTGAGCTTATCCCGCAAATAGGCCAAATGCCATCATTGCGACCATCGTTTGAGAGAACCCGCCTGGCAGCGGGCTTTCTTTTGCCCGCAATTCCTCATCCACGCTGGCCATCCGTCCGTTGGGCTGTCCGCTTCATCGGCCAAGGCTGTCCTCTAAGGACACCAGCCAGAGCCTTCCTCATGCGACAGCTATTCCAGACGATAAACCTTCCCCTCGCCTGCACTCTGCTGTGGGCCTGCTCCGCTCCCGAAACGAAGTCTCCTGTGGAGACACCAGGCAGGCCCGAGTCTGCTAAAACCCAGCTGCTGGAAGCCGGCGCCGCGACGCTACAGTCCAAACCGCCCATTGCAATGGGCAGCCCTCGGTGCAGGAAGGATCAGTTGGCCGAGGCTGGTAGCTGGATTCTCATTCGATTAGCCACCGCGCTCTGTGGTTCAGCATGTGAAGAGAATGATCATTTGACCGTGTGCTCGATTCTCGGAAACTATTTCTAATGATCACAGCGACAACCATGAAGGTTTGCAAGCAGTGCAGGACGAAGACAGCGGCATGACTGAAGACAACCGATAAGTTGCTTATGGCGAGGGAACTGGAAGCCCTGCCTTGCTCATGCCCCCGCTCTATTTGCAGTAAACAGTCCAGAGCTCATTAACCCGTGTCGTGAAGCTTTGGCTCATCATCTCCCGGCGCATTCCCCAAGCGGGATCGACAGGCACACTCGCCAACCGCATCGTTCCCCTACCCCACCGGCCATTCACCGCGTCAAGCACGCCCATAAGCCTCTCACTGGCGACTGGCTGTGCAACCGCAAACAGATCACCTGTGATCTCGTTACGCTGGCTGAGGTCGAGCAGAAGGACTTCAGCCTTGCTGTAGCGGTAGCCCTCCCGGTAAACCCTCTCTACTCCCTCCTGCGCAGCCTTTGTCAGGAAGCGCGTGTCATCCGTTGGGTAAGGCAGTTCGACAAGAACGCCGTTGGCATACTTCGCCTCATCGGAATTGAACATGCCGGTGCGGATGCTGACGCGTAGACGCTTGCAGAGCGACTGCTGCGCACGAAGCTTCTCGGCAGCCCTGGACGTGTAGGTCGCCACTGCCTCCTTGATAGGGGCCAGCTCAGTGAGCCGGGTACCGAACATGCGGCTACAGCAAATTTCTTTCTTGGGGGGATCGGGCTCGTCTAGCTCCAGGCAGGTGGTACCACCAAGCTCGCGTACAGTCTTCTCCAGCACAACGCTGAACTGCTTTCTGAGCGACCAGGCGTCGGCATGTGCAAGCTCCCACGCAGTACGGATATCCATAGCCGCCAGGTGGGCGGAGAGACGACGGCCAATGCCCCAAACATCTCCTGCATCGCATTTCTTGAGCACCCAGTTGCGCTTCACTTCATCGCGCAGATCTACAACGCCACCGGTATGGCTCTGCCATTTTTTGGCAGCATGATTGGCTAGCTTCGCCAAGGTCTTCGTCGAGGCAATACCGACGCCGACTGGGATGCCCGTGCGCCGGTATACCTCGGCTCGAATCTGCCTGCCAAGCCGCTCTAGATCTCCAGACATACCCGAGAGCTCAGCGAAGGCCTCGTCGATACTGTAAACCTCAGCTGCCGGCACCATGGACTCAATGACAGTCATGACGCGCTCACTCATATCGCCGTAGAGCTCATAGTTCGACGAGCACGCCACGATGCCATGCTTACGAAGCTTGTCCTTGATCTGGAAGTACGGCTCACCCATCTTCACGAAAGGCTTGGCATCCGCCGAGCGAGCTATCACACAGCCGTCGTTGTTGCTCAAAACGACGACGGGCTTGCTGCGGATATCCAGGCGAAAAACGCGCTCACAGCTGGCGTAGAAGGAATTGCAGTCGATGAGGGCGAAGACTCGCTCAGGCTTTGTCATGACTGCGCACGCTAAAGGTGACAACACCCCATACCTGAAGCTCTTCACCCTCCAGTAGATACCTTGATGGGTAGCGCGGATTCTCCGATTTAAGCACCACTTGACTACCGTCACGGGCAAGGCGTTTGCAGAGCGGTTCGCAGTTCACTGCGGCGATGACAATGTGGCCTGGCTCAGCCTCGATGGAGCGATCCACTATCACGAGGTCGCCCGGGTAAATGCCGGCACCGATCATAGAGTCGCCCTCAACACGCACCAGGTAAATATGTGGCGCCCGGACGTCGAGCAGCTCATCCAAGGAAATGCGTTTTTCGAGATGGTCAGCTGCTGGCGAAGGAAAACCTGCCGGGACATGAAAGGCAAAGAGCGGGAGTTCCGCACCGCTTGGTTCGAGGGGGCCGATGATGGTGACCATGACGAAAACGCCTATACTGTATATTCGTACAGTTAAGCGTTTTTCCGTCAGTTGGTCAATGCAGCCCGGACAAGCTGAAGATAGCTAGAGATCGCGAGCCCAGGTCTGGCTAACCAAATCTTTGCCGAAGCTGTTGACCTTCTCCTCCTCAATCAACTCAAAACCGGCACCCTGATAGAGTTTACGAGCGGTCGTGAGATTGCTGGTCGTCCAGAGGATCATCCTTTGTAACCAGCCTGACGAGCGAATCGTAGTGTCTCATCAACCAGGCGCTTACCAATACCCAGGCCTCTCGCACGAGCGTCGACGTACAACATCCTCAGCTTGGCAGTGTTCTCATCGTGCCGAACGACGAAAAATGATCCCACCACCTAGCCGCCCTGCTCTGCGATCCAGCAACGCTCGCAGGCTGGATCTCAAATTCGGAGTTCCAGCCTTACTCACCTGAGTAGAGTGCGGCCTGTTGCTGAACGACCATGGTCGCCTGATGGCACTGGCCTGGCCTGAATCCTAGTGAATTGAAATCGCCTTCACATTCGATTTGAAACCTGACGTGAGCACAGCAAGGTAGATGACACCTATCGTGAACCAAGTCACTCCAATGGAGAGGGTTAAGCCTGACAAGCTAGTCCAAAGCCACATGGTCAGGCACAACCCAACACCAGGGATGATGCCATATCGCACCAACCCACCCAGATCGCGATTGGAGGAGTCGTTGATCAAAAAGTCTCGTATTACCGCCAAATTCACGGACGAAAACGCAACCAACGCGCCAAAGCTGATTAAGGATGCCATGGTGGTCAAATCAATAAGCAGCGTGAGGAACGACAAGGATGTCACAAGCAAAGTAGCGGCTACTGGAGTACCGAATCGCGGAGAAAGACCACCCAGCCATCTACGCGGGAGGTAATTATCACGAGCCATGGTGTAAATGATACGCGAGACCGCTGCTTGAGATGCAATTGCAGAACCGAGGCTCCCAGCTACAAAGGCAGCAGTAAACAAGTTCGCAAACCACTGCCCACCGACCTTCAGCATCACCTCGTTGGCTGCTGTGTCGACGTTATCAAACGTCGTTTCAGAGTGCGCCAATTGGCTAAGATAGGCGAGAACAGCAAAGAGAATCCCGGCTCCAATGGTGGTAAGCATGATAGCTCTTGGAAGCGTGCGCTGTGGATCCCGAGTTTCCTCCGCTAGGGTTGATACCGCATCAAAACCGAGAAAAGAGAGACACAAAATCGCTGCACCAGCCATCAGTGGCGTGATACCAGCCGAATGTTCACCTCCATCCCCCAAAAAAGGCAACAAGAGATTTACAGGCTCACCACCAGCCATAGTCTTATAAGACATGGAAACAAATAAAACTATGAAAGCAAGCTGTGCTGCGACTATCACATTACTGGCTTTGGCCACAGTGGTGATACCCACAACATTAAGAACTGTAACAACACCAATTGCCAAAACAATAATTAGCCAAATCGGAATCTGAGGGAACGCTAAATTAACGAAAATACCAATCAGCAAGTAATTGATCATCGGAATAAAGAGATAGTCAAGTAACAATGACCATCCGGTTAAAAAACCGATATTAGGGCCAAATGCGCTATTAGTGTAGGAGTAGGCAGATCCCGCAATCGGATAGCGCTTAACCATGAAGCTATAAGAAGCTGCCGTGAAGGACATTGCACCTAGCGTTACGAGGTACGCGGCAGCCGCCCGTCCGCCTGTAATCTGAGTGACTATACCATACGTCGTAAATATGGTAAGCGGCACCATATAAACGAGCCCGAAAAACACAAGAGCCGGTAGCCCGAGAACTCGACGAAGCGCAGGATTGCTAGCATCAGCTTTCCTGCCGTAATCATGATTCGGCATGTTGGATTCCAAGTTGTTCTTATAGAAACCAGAAACAGATTTCCGTCCCTGGCAATGGGTATTACACCCAGCACACACAGGTCAAGGCCTTCTGAATGGCCCTGCGCGAAGTCTACACCCAGTGACCTTTGAAGCGTTCTTTGCGCGACCGCAATGAGGGATTGCACGGGCGCTACCTTCACAACACTACCCACCGGATCCGCGCCTGAAAATGCATTACATCAAATACTACGACCAGGCTTGAAGCCTTTCGCGTAACGATCAACTGCGCTCTGAAGTCCCGGTGGCTCAGGGGTTTCAAATTTCAGCCCCGAAAAATGGTTCGGCACAGACGCTATCGATACGCCCACCACAGAAGACCGCTTCCTTCAAATACTGCAACCTGATTCTCGAATCGTGCATGTAAAGTTTACGAAATGACCGTTCAACACATAGCTTTATGACTGCATTCTGACCGACATTGAGCCAGCAGCTTTTCTCCTGGCAGTCGACATATGGCACCAGCATGCTCAACCTCGCGTTAGATTTCTTTTTTGGCATTTTGATGGGCGCACTGGGCGGTTTCTTCGGTATAGGGGGAGGCCTCGTTGCCATCCCGCTGATGACCCTAATCTTGGGCTTAAGCCAAACCATGGCCCAGGGCACAGCGTTGGTCATGATGGTTCCGAACGTCGCACTAGCACTCTGGAGGTACCAGCAGAGAAGCCCCATTAGCTGGTCGCTAGCGCTCCCCCTCGCCACCATGGGCTTTATCACCGCAGGTTTTGGTGCACGAGCAGCGGTGCACGTTGATCCTCTGCACATCCGCACGGGCTTCGCCGTTCTGATGCTTGGCCTGGCAGTCCTCACCCTGTTCAGGAACCGCATCTCTCATCGAGACAGTACACCCAAAGCCCAACCATCCCCCCTCCGATTAGGGGCACTTGGATCGGGTTGTGGGGTTCTAGGGGGCTTTTTCGGAGTGGGTGCCTCCGTGGTGGCAGTTCCTGTCCTCACTGGTGTGTTCGGACTCAGCCAACTGGCAGCCCAAGGCATGGCGTTGACGCTCGCGCTCCCAAGCACCGTGATCACCTTGGCGACCTACTGTTGGAATGGCCATGTGGACTGGACTATGGGCCTCGCCATGGCTACAGGTGGGTTGTTAAGCGTTGGTTGGGGAGTGAAGTGGGCCTACCGGGTGCACGAGCGTCACCTCAGGATTTTGTTTGCCATATTTCTGGTTGTATCAGCAACCATGCTGCTCATCAAAGGTTAAAGCAGCCAATTTACGAATCGTGAACCAAAGGTCTTTACTTGGCATCTTTATTTAGAAATTTGACTCGATAAGCTGATACCACCA
Source organism: Pseudomonas sp. s4 (assembly GCF_046764235.1). NCBI lineage: Bacteria > Pseudomonadati > Pseudomonadota > Gammaproteobacteria > Pseudomonadales > Pseudomonadaceae > Pseudomonas > Pseudomonas sp. s4. The sequence continues at coordinate 4,537,712 of NZ_CP177209.1, forward strand.
CTGCTCGCCAGTGTTCGTGATGCCTGCGGGCTGTATCAATAACAATATCGGGTGCCAATTCGCCATGAATACCCCAAAGACGCTTTATCAAAAACACATCGATTCCCACACCGTTTGTGAGCTGGATGATCAAGGGCATGTGCTGCTTTACATCGATCGCCAGGTTGCGAACGAATACACCAGCCCTCAGGCTTTCAGCGGTTTGCGGGAAGCGGGTCGCAAGGTTTGGCGCCCGTCGGCAACCCTCTGTGTAGTCGATCACGTCAACCCGACCGCACCTGATCGCATCTCTGCCATGCCAGATGCTGGTGGAGCCCTGCAGGTCAACTACTTCGAGGAAAACTGCCGAGACTTCGGTATTGAACTGTTCGATGTCCTGGACAAACGTCAAGGCATCGAACATGTGGTCGCGCCAGAGCAAGGGTTCATCCTCCCAGGCATGGTGGTAGCAGCAGGTGACAGCCACACCACAACATACGGTGCTTTGGGTGCATTTGGCTTCGGCATCGGCACATCCGAGATCGAGCATCTCTTGGCAACCCAAACGCTGGTGTACAAGCGCCTAAAAAGCATGCGAGTTACTGTCGATGGCATTCCTGGGCCTGGTCTGGTCTCCAAGGACATCATCATGGAACTGATTCGCCAGATCGGCGCCTCGGGTGCAACTGGCTATGCCATCGAGTTTACTGGGCCTGCGATCACTGCCCTCAGCGTCGAAGCCCGGATGACCATTTGCAACATGGCAGTCGAGGCCGGCGCTCGTGGCGCGTTTATGGCGCCGGATGAAAAAGTATTTGCGTACCTCACCGATAAGCCGCGCGCGCCTAAAGGCGCAACATGGAATCAGGCCGTCGAAAGCTGGAAGTCGCTGTACACCGACCCTGGCGCCGAATTCGACCTGGAAGTTCGGATGGATGTTGGAGATCTCCAACCAATGGTGACCTGGGGCACTAGCCCTGATCAGGCGGCTGCGATCTCTGACACAGTGCCCGACCCCATGGAACAACCGGACTTGATCTTACGCAGGGATTTGGAGCGGGCACTCCGCTACATGGATCTACAGCCAGGTACCGCACTCAGTAGCATCAAAATTAGCCATGCGTTCATTGGTTCTTGTACCAATGCTCGAATCGAGGATCTTCGCGATGCTGCACGGGTCGTTAAAGGGCGAAAAGTTGCCGAAGGTGTTCGCGCCATGATCGTGCCAGGCTCCACGCTGGTACGTGACAATGCAGAAGCCGAGGGGATCGCCCAGATCTTCCGCGACGCAGGCTTCGAATGGCGGCAGTCGGGTTGTTCGATGTGTCTTGCCATGAATGATGATGTGCTGAGCCCAGGTGATCGTTGCGCATCGAGCACCAACCGCAACTTTGAAGGGCGCCAAGGCCAAGGGGCTCGCACCCACCTCATGAGCCCAGCCATGGTTGCAGCCGCTGCGGTAACTGGCCATTTGGTCGATGTTCGTTCCCTGGTACTGGAGGCCTGAGATGCAACCATTCAATAAAGTAGAAGGCATCGCAGCGCCCATCCTGGCGGCGAACGTCGATACCGACGTAATCATGCCTAAACAGTTCCTGAAAGGCATTGATCGTAGCGGCCTCGACCGTGGAGCGTTCTTCGATTTGCGCTTCTTGGACGATGGTTCTCCAAATCCTGAGTTTGTGCTCAACCAAGCGCCTTGGAACGCGAGCAAATTCCTGGTCGTGGGCCCCAACTTCGGTTGTGGATCAAGCCGCGAACATGCGGTTTGGGGGATGAAACAGCTAGGGATCCGAGCATTGATTGGTACCAGCTTCGCCGGCATCTTCTACGACAACTGCCAGCGCAATGGCGTACTCACCATCCAGTTATCCCCAGCAGAGCTCAAAGAGCTGGGAACTATGGTGAGTCAGCCAGAGACCGCAAAGATCGCTGTTGATTTGGACGAGCAGCGGATCTTCTTGTCAGATGGTCGCCGCATCGAATTCAAGATCGACGCTCTGCGCAAAGATGCTCTTCTCCAGGGACTTGACGCAATCGGTAGCACACTCGTTCGAAGTGAGCAGATCCGTAGCTTTGAGGAGCGCCATCTGCAAGCCAACCCCTGGCTGGCCTGACCCGTAGTCGTTAGCCGACCCCAAGTAGGGTCGGCCACTGCAAATCTGGAATGCTTTCGTGAGTAGCTACATGGTAAAGGCTGTTCTCTTCAAGGGCTGGCTTGCGCTCTCAATCTGCTCTTAGACGACTGAAGCTCGCTTCAAGGAATTCCACACATACCCGCAGCTTGGCGGAGTCCGCCAAGCGTGTTGGGTAAACAGCCCAAACGTTAGCACTCTGGCTGTATTTGTGAAGCACTTGAACTAACAGCCCTTGTTCTAAAAGTGGCTTAACATCCCACATCGACCTCAATAATAAGCCACGGTGGTTTAGCGCCCACTGGAGAACAATTTCGCCATTGTTGGACGAAAGCCGGCCATTGACCCTAACGGTTTCTTCTTTCTGTGCTTTGAGCAGCCGCCAAACACCGTAGGGATTGTTTCGTTCCTTGAGCACTAAGCAGTCATGTTCTGCCAAATCACTTAGCCTTTCTGGGGTTCCTCGCTGCGCGAGATATTCAGGCGTGGCGCATATCACTCGCTTATTGGCAACGAGCAGACGGCTTATATGATTCTCGGGAATATCATCCCCTACTCTTATTTCTAAATCAAATCCTTCCCCAACGATATCAACAACCCTATCAAATACATCAAGCTTAACCTCCAAGTCAGGGTATGCACTCGAAAGTTCAGCAATCGCTGGAGCTACATAATTTCGGCCAAATCCAAAGCTGCTACATATATGCAGCAGCCCCCTGGGTGCTTTCCGCACCTGGCTCAGCTCTCCCATGAACTCGTCAAGGTTATCCAAGATCCTCACGGCCCACTGCTGAGCTCTTTCGCCAGATTCCGTGAGGGCAATCCTGCGAGGGCTTCGATGAAGCAGCCGTGTTCCAAGTGTTTCTTCCAAAATCTTGATGCGCTTGGTCACATATGCAGGCGACTGGTCTAGCTCCAAAGCCGCACCTGAAAAGCTACCCACACGTATCACTGCGAGAAAAACCCGCAGGTCATCTGGTAGCGGCGTCACTTCATGATTCGTGTTCATAGCGTGCATAGAAGGGCCGTTTCTTTACGATTCCGCTAAGGATAGCATCCTTATCAGGAAGGAAATTCCCGTGACTCCTGGCATCAAGCCTCCTCACACAAAAATAAACAGAGGAATTCAAAAATGACCCTCGCAACCCAAGCACTGCCGGCACGGCGTCGGTTCAGCGCGTTCATGGAATATGAGATTGGCGTAATCCCGCTGCCGTATTTTCTCGGTATCGCCCTGATCGTTTTCCTTTCAGCTCATCTAGGCTATCTGCCCAAGACAATGATTGGTGGCCTCGCGGTCATCATGACCATGGGTATGCTGCTCGGCCAGGTGGGTCAACGATTGCCTCTTCTCCGCGACATTGGTGGCGGAGCGATCTTGTGCCTGTTGCTCCCCTCCGTCTTGGTGTACTACGGCTTCTTCGGCAGCACCACGATTGATGCCACCAAAATGCTGATGAAGGACGCAAACTTCCTTTATTTCGTGATCGCAAGTCTGGTGGTAGGTAGCATCCTGGGGATGAACCGGACAATTCTTGTCCAAGGCATGATCCGGATGTTCGTTCCACTTGTAATCGGCACTCTGGCGGCGGTGGCAGCGGGTTTGGCTGTGGGCGTTAGCTTCGGCTACACCGTGCATCACACATTCTTCTACATTATTGTGCCAATCATCGGCGGTGGCATCGGTGAGGGCATCCTTCCCCTCTCGCTTGCGTATTCACACATCCTTGGCGGAACCCCGGAACAATACGTTGCTCAGCTAGTTCCTGCCGCAGTCGTAGGCAACATCGTCGCAATCATCTGTGCCGGTACCTTGGCTCGTTGGGCAGCTCGTAAGCCCAACCTGAATGGTGATGGCCAACTTATTCGCGCCCGAGAAGAGAATGACGCGTTCAAGGAAGAAGCTGAGGATGATAGCGCAATCGACTTCCGCTATATGGGAGCTGGTGTTCTGCTCATCTGCGCCTTCTTCGTCCTGGGTGGCCTGCTCGAGAAAGTCGTGCATATCCCAGGCCCGGTGATGATGATCTTGGTAGCAGTTATCTTCAAATACGTTCGCGTGTTGCCTGAGAAGCTGGAAAAAGGCAGCAAAAAGTTCTACAAGCTCATCTCCACTGCTTTCATCTGGCCAGTAATGATCGGCCTGGGAATGCTCTACGTACCTCTCGATAGTGTTGCAAGCGTATTCTCGATTGGCTACGTGATGGTATGTGCCTCGGTAGTAATCGCGATGACCGCAGCAGGTTTCCTCATCGGCAATATGCTGAAAATGTTCCCCGTTGAGTCTGCCATCGTTACCTGCTGTCACAGTGGCTTGGGTGGCACAGGTGACGTGGCTATCCTGTCCGCTTGCAACCGCATGCAACTGATGCCTTTCGCTCAGATCTCGACTCGTATTGGCGGTGCAGCCACCGTGATCGGGGCCACCGTACTGCTGGGTATCTTCAGCTGAAGAATCACAGCTTCTTACCCTAGACTTTACGTTCATGTCATCGCCACCAGGCCACGCACCTGCATGGTTGTGGCATGAGCGTAACCAACAAGGCTATGGAGTAGGTGTTTGCGGCTACAAGGCTTACTGATTATCCGATCGTAGTCATTGATACAGCTGCTCACTCAAAGCTTCGAATGTCTGGCCAATCCATTTAACTCTGCGCAGTTGATTTTGCACTGCGATCTGATCCGAAACTGGTCAAAGCCTAAGCTGTTCAGGAATGCCTGCCACCTAGCGCGATGTCAAGGCGAGTGCGCAAGACGATGCTTTTGCATGATCAAGTGGGATATTCGGCCTGCCGATCACAGGTATAACCGTCTGTACAAAGACTTCGCGATCGCGACGCGTGTGCTAGTCTGACGACCCCATTGTTATCACGTAAGCGCTCAATAAATGCTCACTATCCGCATAATGACCATCGATGATTACGATGCCGTTATTGATCTCATGAAACAGACGCCTGGCATATCCGTCCGTGATGCCGACTCACGCGAGTCGACCTCAAGATACCTAGAGCGAAATCCGTCCATGAGCCTCGTGGCCGAGTCAGGGGCAATGGTCGTCGGCTGCATCATGGGCGGGCACGATGGCCGCAAAGGGTACCTGCAGCACCTGATTGTCCTGTCTGAGTATCGGCGGCAAGGTATCGCAAACGCTTTAGTCGAGCACTGCCTTTTAGCGCTTGAGGCCCAAGGAATACGGAAGTTTCATGTCGATGTGCTGAAGACCAATCCCACGGCTGCAGGCTATTGGCAGGCCCAAGGTTGGCAGCTCAGGTCTGATATCGACCGCTACTCGTTTGTCCGTTCGGGTGATGAGAACGCATAACGCATTGCGCCGAGGCTACCTACGTGTTCAACGAGTCCACAGCAGCGCATGGTATGCGTGTGGTTTCGGGCAGGAATCTTGGAATTCTCTGAACAATTCGGGTCGTATGCGCATATTCGGATACGACGGACGCAGCCATGGCTGGTGCTGCCGGTAAAAGTCGCACCTGGAAGGAGAGCCCGACGCCCGAAGCATTCGCGGCAGCATTGAGGTAAAAGCCTGAGTTTACTATCGCTTGTGAGATGGGCTTCTGTGACGAAAAATGTGAGGGTTTGACAACGTCCCCATTCGGTCGGTAGCAGCCTCTGGCCGTCCAGCAGCTTTCGACTCAAGCGCCAATTCAAGGCGAGCCACGAGCAACCAGGAGCTGCCATTTCAGCGAGACTGCTACCTATCCATTTCCTAACTATTCCTCTGCATTGGCAAAGGCACTGACACCTCGCCGATCTCTATTTGGTTGAGTGGCGGCTGACGAAGTTCGACTCCAGTTGAAGATGAAGTAAAGGAAGCCCGCCAAGACCAATCCAGCGATCCAGCTAACGTCTGCCCCAATCAGCTTCGCAAAGTAGCCTTCGAAGAAAGAGAGCTTCATGAAAGGAACGGTTCCGATGATCGATACGCCATAAACGATCATGGTTTTTCGGTTCCAACGGCCATATCGACCTTGAGCATCGTAAAGATCATCGATGCTGTAGCTACCTCGCTGAACCACGTAGTAATCCACCAGGTTAATCGCGCTCCAGGGAATCAACAGGTAGAGCTGGCCAATCAAAATGTCAGCGAAGAACGTGTCGAAGTGGAACTGGGTTTGGATAGCGATGACACAGGCCAGTACCGAGAGAACCGCCATCAGCAATGTCTTGGTGCCATGCCGCACATGCTGCAGCTTGGCGAAGCCACTGAAAATCGTCGTGGTAGACATGTAGGCACTGTAGAGGCACAAAACGTTGTACTGAATGACGCCGAGCGCGACTACCAACAATGCGGCTTTCGCCCAAGGGCCAAACAGGTTGGAGATCGCAGTCCCTGGGTCGACATTAAGAGCGGATGGCACCACTGCAGCCAGGGTAGCCCCTAACGCCATCATCCCCAGGGAGCCTAGGGCGCAGCCAAAATAGGTCGTCCAGAACGTGTCTTTGGTTCGGACGTCCGCTGGCAAGTAGCGGGAGTAATCTGCCACATAGGGGCCATAGCCCAGCGTCCAGGATGCAGCTTGTGCGATCACCAGATTGAACACCGGCATCGAAAAACCACCTGCATCAACATGAATGGCCTCAGCAGAGCTTGCTCGGATCAAAATCAGTACCAAGGCAGCACCGAACACAACAGATGACAGCAAAGTCATCCACGCCCCCATGCGATGGATGAGCTCATAGCCAACGACTCCGATCAGGAACGTCATGATGCCGACAATCAAGATTGCTTGGTTGTCCGAGACTGGGATCAGTGCCTTGAGCGGATCTCGCATCAAGACGCCGCTGGCCGCCATGAACAGCACTGCGGCAGTCACCATCACCAACAGCGGGATAGAAGCTCCAAAGACGCCGAACTGGGCTCGGCTTTGGATCATTTGAGGCACACCCAGGTGCGGCCCTTGCGCCGAATGAGCTGCCATGAAGATGGTGCCCAGCATGCAGCCAATCAGTAAACCTGCGAGCGTCCACATCAGGCTCAGCCCTGAGGCCACACCCAATGTACCGACCATCAATGCTGTCACCTGCAGGTTAGAACTGAACCACACAGTGAACAACCGTCGTGGCCGACCATAGCGCTCGTTGTGCGGTACGAACTCGATACTTCGCTTCTCGACTTTCATTTTATTGTCCTTATTTTCAGGCGAGCCTTTCCCCAGACAGGCATGGCCTGGCCGTTCAGACAACCCTTTCAAAGTGCCCCTTTCGGGGCAGGGTTACTTATTCAGAAAATGCTGGAACGCGTCGAAGCCGGGTTTTCCATCAAGAGTCGTCACCCCATCAAACCAAGGCTTTACCTGTTCGGAGTTGGCTTTGAGCCAAGCAAACGCCGCGTCCCTTGGAGAAACTCGTTCCAGGATTGGCACCATCAGGTGGCTTACCTGATCGCTTTTGAAGGACAGGTTTTGTAGTAGCCGGCCAGAGTTCGGACAACGCTGTTCATACCCATTGGCTGTCATCACCGAAACTGTCGCCGCACCTTCGCCCGGGCCGAATACATCATCGCTTCCGGTTAGATAGACCATGTCCAGTTGAAGGTTCATGGGATGTGGTTTCCAACCGAAAAACACTACCCACTCTTGCCTGCTCACGGCGCGCTTCACCGCCGTCAACATCCCCGCCTCACTCGACTCCATCAGAGTGAAACCTTTGAGACCAAACTGATCGCTCTCGATCATTTTCGCGGTGATGCGGTTTGAGCCACTGCCAGGCTCGATGACGTAGATTTTGGAGTCGAGCTTGTCTTTGAATTTCGCGATGTCGCCGAAAGTACGTAGTCCCGCATCGAACGCGTAACGCGGTACAGCGAAGGTGGACTGTGCATCGGGCAACGCAGCGGGGGCGAGTACCTGGATCTGCTGTTTTTGGATATAGGGAGTAGCAACCGGTTGCATGGTTGGCTGCCAATAACCCAAGAACGTATCCAGCTTTTTGTCAGCCAGGCCGGCGAGGATGATCTGCTGGGAAGCTGTTGTGAGCTTCACCTGATATCCCAGCGACTCCATCGCGAGCTGAGCCATCGCAGACGTCGCCACAGTATCCGACCAATTGGTCGATCCGAGTTTCACCATCTTGCACTCGGCAGGATCAGACGCCCAACTTCCTCCACTCGACAGGGCACACACTGCCCCTGCAAGGCTCATTGCAATCCAAGATGCCACACGTGATCGCGCCTTGATCCCTTGAACATTGTTCATCATGGCGCCACCTCCGCCTTGACTTTCGCCAGACCCGGTTGACCATCCCATGTCGTCACGCCTGCCAGCCAACCATCAAGTACCTGTGGGTTTTTCTTTAGCCAGGCTCTGGCGGCAGCCTCCGGCTCCATCTTCTCGTAAAGAATGGAGCCCATGATGTGGTTCTCCATATCCAAGGTAAAGCTAAGATTTTTCAGCAACTGCCCCACATTCGGACACTCATCTGCATAGCCTTTACGAGTGCTTGTGTAGACCGTGGCATCGCCGAAGTCAGGGCCGAAATAGTTGTCTCCACCCGTCAGGAATTTCATCTTGAATCGCGTGTTCATCGGGTGAGGCTCCCACCCTAGGTACACGATTGCCTGATTGCGTCGCTGCGCGCGCTCAACCTGAGTAAGCATTCCCGACTCGCTCGATGCGACCACCGAGAATCCAGCATCTTTCAGGCCGAACGCGTTTTCGCTGATTGCTTTGAGCACAGCATTATTCCCGCCATCGCCCGGCTCCAGGCCATAAATTTTGCCGCCCAATTCCTTTTTGAATTTCGCGATGTCAGCAAAATCTTTCAGCCCTTGATCCCACAAAGTCTGCGGTACAGCCAGTGTGTACTTGGCATGTTGCAGATTGACCCGCACGATGTCGATCATGCCTGAGTCACGGTATGGTTTGAGGTCAGGCTCCATGGTGGGCAACCAGGTGCCCAGAAACACATCCATGCTCTTGCCCTCAGACAAGGCCTTGAATGTCAGCGGCACGCCCACGAGGGTGGACTTGGTTTCATATCCGAGGCTTTTGAGCAGTGTGGTGGCGATGGCGGTAGTGGTCTGGATGTCAGTCCAACCAGGATCGGACATCCGTACCAGACGGCATTGGGAAGGCTCTGCCGCATAGCTGTTTGCGGACAGTACCAGGGCGGAACAGAACATAACGCGAAGTGCATTTTTCATGACGCAAAATCCTCTCTGTGGCAGCTATGGAAAGCGGCAGTTTTTTGTTATTTCAGAGGCGACGCAGTCTTGTTGTTCTTTGGGTAAAGCAATTGAGGGGTTAGCGACGAATCCCGATCACGCGACCGCAGTATCCGGGCCGTGGCAACAATCGATGAGATCCAAAGATCTGGCTGATGCTCGTCTCAACGGACGTCGCAAATTTCGCGGCACGCCCAGCCTCGCTAGCAATGTTCATGAGCATCTGCTCACTCACCGCCAACAGTTCTCCATCCTTGGGTCGATACAGGTGATGCACGATGTGCAACCGTTTGGTGTCATAGTCAATTATCTGGGTATAGACCTGTACGTCCTCCCCTAATTTGGTTTCACTGAGATAGTTGATGTGGGCTTCCAGCGTGTACAGCGTATGGCCATAGATGGCTCGCGCATCCGCGTCGAGACCTATGCGATCCATCAATGCATCGGTCGCGTGACTGAAAAGCAAAAAGTAGAAGGCATCACGCAGGTGCCCGTTGTAATCAATCCAGTCTTCGACGATCGTGGCTTGGTGAATCAGCAACAGATTGTTCACAAGTAAATCCTTCCAGAAGTCGTGGGTACGTTTCAGAGATCGAGAACGAGGTTTTCTGAAAGCGACCGGGAAACGCAGATCATCATCACGTCGTTCTTCTTGCGTTCGGCTGCTGTCAGCACGCTGTCGCGATGATCCGGGATACCGTCCAACACACAGATTTCGCATGAGGCGCACGTCCCCTCACGGCAAGAACTTTCCACTCGTAGACCGTTCGCCTCAAGCACCTGGAGAATGCTTTTGTCCGCTGGCACTTCAAAAGACTTGCCGCTTCTAGCAAGCTGAACAGTGAAAGCCTTGTCAGTTACTGGGCTTTTGGGCGCCTTCGGCGTAAACCATTCAAAATGCACCTGCTCCTCAGGGAAGCCGCACGCTGCAGCTTCAACGGCAAGCATTAGCGGGTTGGGCCCGCAGGTATAGAAGTGAACGTTGGACGGCTGCTGGTTTATCGCGGAAGCGACATCAAACAAACCGCCGGCCTCATCATCAGCGTGCAAGGTGACTTGATCGCCAAAGGCACGAAGCTCCTCCAGAAAAGCTGCTCGCTGGCGGCTGCGCACCAAGTAATAGAGGTGCCAAGGACGCTGTTGGGCTTCACACCACTGGATCATCGACCAGATCGGCGTGATGCCAATACCTCCGGCGAAAAACACGAAACCCGACGCGTCTTCTTCCAGTGGAAAATGGTTGCGTGGCGGACTGATCTTCAGCGTGTCGCCCACGCGAAGGGATTGGTGAACATGCCGGGAGCCACCACGACTGGTTGGCGACAGGCCAACGCCCACGCAATAGCGGTGATTCTCTCGTGAGTCGTTGCACAAGGAATATTGGCGCACAATATCCCCAGGCAAATGCAGTTCAATATGGGCGCCGGATTTAAATGACGGCAGCGCTTCCCCTGAAGGTGATCGCAGCTCGATGACCATGACGCCTTTGGCTTCGGCAATCAGGTCAGTTATCTGTAGGGTCAAAAATTCATCAGGCATGGCAAACCTCACGCAACGGCAAACTGGCCCGAGACGGTTTACGCCTCGGGCCCAAACTCAACGGCGCCGCAGTGGCGCGGTTGCCTTCAACATGTGAGTAATCAATTCATCCCGATTTGTCGCGAGTGATGCCCAGCTGTTATCCCCGGCTTCATGAAGAACGCCCTCTACGAGCATCGAAGCCGTCTCTACATCAAGGCGAGGATCGCCCAGGTCATCCCACCAGCCATGGAAGCTCTCGGTAAATTTCTCGCAGAAGGAGCTCAAACCTTCCGAGCCACCACCGAGATGGAACAACATGGTTGGCCCCATTGCGGCCCAGCGCAGCCCCGGCCCCGCCCAAACGGCCTTGTCGACGTCTTCTACGCTAGCGACGCCACTTTTCACCAGGTGAATGGCTTCACGCCAAAGCGCGGCCTGCAGGCGGTTGGCGACATGCCCTTTCACTTCACGGTTGACCCGAATGGTCACTTTCCCAACCAGTTGATAGAACCGCTCTGCCTGCTCAACTACGTCGGAAGCGGTCTTGTCGTTGCCCATGACCTCGACCAGAGGGATCAGGTGTGGCGGGTTGAAGGGATGGCCCAGGATGAAATGCGACGGGTTCTTCCAACCCGCCTGCATTTCACTCAGACGCAGACCAGATGCGGACGAGGCCACGATGGCACCGGGTTTGAGGGCAGCTTCCAGTTTGGCGAACAGCTCATGCTTGATGGCGATCCGCTCTGGCACGCTTTCCTGGACGAAATCAGCCTTCTGAACTGCGCTGGCAACATCATCATGGAAGCTGAGTTGTCCCGGCTCGGCATTTGCCAGGCCAAGCTCGCGGAGCGTTGGCCAGGCATTGTCGATGTAGGCGCGTACATCGGCCTCCATGGTCGGGGAGGGATCATAAACGGCAACGTTACGCCCAGATGCCAGGAACAGTGCAGCCCAGCTGGCACCGATGACACCCGCGCCAATCACCGCGACATTTTGGAATTCACTCATCAGAAGAACCTCGGTTGTAAGGGAGAAGCACTGGTCAGGCCGCCATCAACGACAAAACACTGCCCGGTAATAAAACGCGCCGCATCGGATGCCAACCACACCACCGTTTCGGCGATATCGTCGGGTTGCCCAAACCGGCCCGCTGGGTGGCGAGCCAACGCGTCCGCTTTGGCTTTTTCTGGGTTCTTGGACATGGCGAACGCATCTTCGGCCATGGCTGTCATGATCCAGCCGGGGCATACGGCGTTACAGCGAACGCGTGGCCCGTGATCCACTGCAATGGATCGGGTCAGTCCATGCACGAAGGCTTTTGAAGCGTTGTAAATCGCCATGGACGGGTCTGCGGTTTGTCCAGAGATAGAGCCCATGTTGATGATCGTGCCACCGCACTGAACCATGCCTGGCAACACCGCCCGACAGAGGTTGAAGGTGCCCCGAGCATTGATACCCATGACCTCGTCCCAATCAGCGTCAGTGCTCTCTAGAACTGTCTTCTCGATTTGCACACCCGCGTTGTTAACGAGGACGCCCACTCGGCCAAAGCGGTGTTCAGCACGCTCGACAATGTAGCGGGCGTCTTCAGGCTTGGAGACGTCTGCCTGCACCCACTCAACTGCCGTGTCCAGATGCCTTGGCCTGGCGCCGCGACCGCAGCTCACGACTTGACGGCCTTGAGCGACGAACTTTTCGACGATTGCCAGGCCAATGCCTCGACTGCCACCCGTCACGATCACTGCTGCTCTATCCATGGTCATCACCCGTGGGCAAGCATGACGTGACGAATACTGGTGTACGCGTCCAGTGCAAACACCGACATGTCACAACCGTGGCCTGATCCCTTCATGGCAGCCCATGGCATTTCTGGCGTGGCCACGCCATGCGTATTGACCCAGGTAAAGCCATAACGCAGGCGACTGCTGGCCTCCATTGCACGCCCACTGTCACGCGTCCACAGCGACGATGCCAGGCCATAACGGGTTGCGTTGGCGATAGCGACGGGGTCTTGATCCGGGGTGAACCGGGATACCGAAATCACCGGCCCGAACAGTTCCTGGGTTGCGATTTCAGCATGATGGTCGACATCAGCAACCACAGTTGGGCTGTAGAAGAAGCCACCGCCAGGCTCGATCAATCCTCCTGTTACCACCTCAGCGTAAACCCGAGCGCGGTCTACGAACCCGGCTACCCGTTGACGGTGCACTTCGGTCACGAGCGGCCCCATCTCTGTTCCGTTAGCCCTCGGTGCGCCCACTTTGATCGTCGCCGCAGCTTCGGCCAGGGCACTGACGACGCGGTCATAGATCTTGCTGGCGACCAGCACCCTGCAAGGCTGCGCGCAGTCCTGACCCGCATTGAAAAATGCCGTGGCACGCAGGGTCGCGACCAGCTTATCGACGTCGGCATCCTCATAAACGATTACGGGTGCCTTGCCGCCGAGTTCGACGTGAACCTGGCGCATCTGCTGCGCAGCCGCTCGCATGGCCGCACTTCCTGTTGCCGGCGAACCGGTGATGCTTACAGCTTCGATACCTTCAGCATTGATAAGGCGAGCCCCGGTCGAAGTGCCAATCCCGTGCACGATGTTGATGACACCCTTAGGTACCACATCCGCCAGCAACTGCCCCAGGCGCAAAGTCGATAGCGGTGTGACCTCCGAGGGTTTGAGTACCACGCTGCAGCCTGCTGCTAACGGCGCCGCCAACTTCCAAGCCGCCATCATCAGCGGATAGTTCCACGGTGCGATAGCCGCAACTGGGCCGATCGGATCGCGACGAATTAGGCTTGTATGGCCCGGCACGTATTCTCCGGCAGCCACACCGGCCATGGTGCGTGCAGCTCCTGCGAAGAAGCGAAAGGTATCGAGGGTCAACGGCATTTCATCGTCGAGCGCCGATGGCCACGGTTTGCCGACGTTCTGACTCTCCAACGAGGCCAGTTCTTCGGCGTTCTGCTCGATCACCCCGGCAATGTCTTGCAGGAGAGCAGCACGCTGCGCCGGGGTAGTTTTCGAATAGGACTCGAACGCTTCATGCGCGCTACGCACAGCACTATCCAGCTGAGCATCATCCGCCTGGCGAACACTGACGATCTCCTCGCCCGTGGCCGGATCGATGACAGCCAGGGGCGCAGCGCCGCCTTCAACGAGCTCGCCGTTGATCAACATTTTGGTATGCATGGCGTTTCCCCAATCACGAATCACAAGGTGATCTTGTCGCGACCTTTCAATCCAAGACGCGCTCGAGCTTCTTCAGGTGTGGCTACCTTGAGCCCGAGGTTTTCGACAATTGAACGAATCTTCAGCACTTGCTCGGCATTGCTTTTTGCCTTCTCGCCCGCACCGATGAAGAGGCTGTCTTCCAGACCCACCCGCACGTTGCCGCCGAGCATTGCAGCCTGAGTGGCAAAGCTCATCTGGTTCTTACCTGCGGCAAGCACCGACCATTCGTAGTCCTTCCCGAACAGCTTTTGCGCCACGGTGTGCATGTGCATCAGGTTGTCGAGGTCAGCGCCCACGCCACCGAGAACGCCGAACACAATCTGAATCAGGAACGGCGGCTTGACCCAGCCCTGGTCGATCACCCACGCCAGGTTGTACAGATGGCCCAAGTCGTAACACTCGAATTCAAACTTGGTACCGTGACCATCACCCAGCTCTTTGACGATGTACTCGATGTCGGCGAAGGTGTTGCGGAAGATGAAATCGCGGGTGCTGTCGAGGAAGGCCGGTTCCCAGTCATGCTTCCAGTTCGAATACTTGGCCTTCATTGGGAAGATGCCGAAGTTCATCGAACCTACGTTCAACGATGCCATTTCCGGGCTGACCGCCAGCGCCGCACGGAGACGCTCTTCACGGGTCATCCCGAGGCCACCACCTGTGGACACGTTCAGCACTGCATCGCTCTGGCGGTGGATCTGCCCCATGAAGTCTTGGAACAGCTCTGGACGTGGATCCGGCTTGCCGGTTTCTGGGTTTCGGGCATGCAAGTGGATAATCGACGCGCCGGCGTTGGCAGCCTCGATGGACGAATCGGCAATTTCCTGCGGGGTGATTGGCAGGTATTCCGACATGGTCGGGGTGTGTACGCCACCGGTAGTGGCGCAGGTAATAATCACTGATTTTGGCATGGCAAGGCTCACAATTTCATTTGTTGTACTTGGGCGGTCAGGCCACCATCGAGAATCCACAACTGGCCGCTGGCATAGCGGGCCTCATCACTGGCCAGCCAGTAAACGAGGTTGGCGACATCGGCTGGCGTGCCGTAGCGCCGGGTTGGGTGCACATCGCGCACCGCGTTTTCGAGACTGGCGATATCACCGTGATCCTGAAAAAAGCTACGGAGCATCGGCGTATCGATATAGCCGGGGCATACCGCATTGACCCGGATACCTTCAGGGCCGTGATCGCACGCCATGGCACGAGTCAGCGCATGTACCGCTCCCTTGCTTGCGCAGTAAGCCGCCAGACCAGGATCCGCAATGAATCCGTCGTAGGAGCCAAAATTAATCACACTGGCTCCGCTGCTTTCGCGCAGCAACGGCAAGGCGTACTTGCTGACCAAGAAGGTGCCGGTGACATTGACCGCGAAGACGCGATTCCAAACCTCCAGGGTTGTGTGCTCAATGGTGTGCTCCACTTCAATACCGGCAGCGTTCACCAGTACATCAAGCCGTCCTTGCTCCTGAGCCACTTGACGCATCGCCGCTTGTACCTGCACCTCATCGCTGACATTCAGCTCCACAGGTATTGCGCCCTGCACGGGCTGCTGCTGCGATAGATCGGCGGCATAAACCACAGCCCCCTCCTTGAGCAATCGCTCGCACACAGCCCTGCCAATGCCGCCTGTGCCTCCGGTAACCAAGGCGACCTTCCCCTTCAGGCCGCCCCCGCTCATGGCTTCACACGTCGTGCGTAAGCTTCAAGTACCAATCCATGGAAGTGGTGCAGCGCATGCTCAGATTTGCCTGAACCGTTCGGGTCAGTGACGATTCGCCCCTGATCGAATGCCGGGGTTTGCATACCGCGCTGGACGTTCTCTACCAACGAGATGTCTTCCACTTGCAGCACTTCATCCAGGTAGCGAATGGCTTCTTTTTCCATGTCGTCCGGCTCGGGCGTTTCCAGGAAGAAGTCATAGGTTTCGAAGGTACGGTCAGGCCCCATAGGCACGATGTTCAGGACGATCATCGAGCTACGGCCTGGGTAGCGCATCAGGCAGGTGTTAGGCCAGAGCCACCAGACCGCATGGGTGCGCACGCTGGCCTTGGACACATCGTAGGCGGAGTTCTGACCTTTACCGGCCTCAGCCATGTGGCTGGAGTAGATGCCATGGGTCTCCACCTTGTAGGTGTCCATGTCTACCAGTGTGCAGAAGTCCTTGTGAGCCGTTGGGCAGTGGTAGCACTCGAGGAAGTTGTCGACCACATTCTTCCAGTTCGACTTGATCTCATAGGTCAACCGATGGGCAAAGGTAAGCTTTTCAATATCTGGCGCCCAGTTCAGAATTTCCTTCGCCAGATCGCCGGACTGCTCGCGTAGCGGCGCGGCTTGAGGGTCGAGATTGACATAGACGAAGCCACAGAACTCTTCGACCTGAACGGGAGTAAGGTGAATCTCTTCTTTGTTGAAGTCTTTCAGGCCACCCACATGCGGTGCAGCGACCAAACTGCCGTTCAGGCCGTAGCACCAGGAGTGGTAAGGGCAAACAATGCGACGCGTTTTGCCTTCGCCCTGCAGCACTGGATGCGCTCGGTGCTTGCAGACGTTGTAGAAAGCACGCAGGGTGCCGTCCTGATCCCGTACCACGGCGATGGGGCTGCCAGCGATGTCTACAGTCGTGTAGCTACCGGGCTCACGAACCTTCTCAACGTGGCAAACCCACTGCCAAGTTTTCGCGATGATGGCCTGCTGATCATGGCGGAACCACTCAGGTTCGACGTAAGCCTCAGCACGCAGCGACTGGGAAACCAGAGGATCCGGGTCGTAGCCCTGCTTGATAGATTCAAACTGGCGAGGATGCAGCAACTCAGACATATCAACGGCCCTTTTATTATGACGGGCATGGGGTTTTGCCCGTTCTGTGGCGTTGATAGTGATCTGGTTGGATAGCTGAAAACTTTCAAAATTCGCCGATTTATATGCTTATTTCGTCAGCGTCGTTTTTAGGTATGTGTTTGCAATTCACGACAGATCTACCGGTCTTTACCTGCCTGATGCATCGGCCAGGCACGGTAATTGAATGGCACTCTTCCCTCCTGCCTATCTTGGCGAGGCGTCAGGCCAAAGCGCTCACGATAAATTTTGCAGAAGTGAGATTGGTTTGGAAAACCAGAGGCTACTCCAATCTTGGTCAATGCCATGCTGGTCTGGGTAACCAGCCCACGCGCTCGATCCAGTCGAATATCGCGGTAATAGAGAGCTGGCGTTTTATGGGTCACATCACGAAACAGACGGTCGAGTTGACGCTGCGAGATACCCACCCGCTCGCTGATCTCTGGAATGCTGATGACTTCCTCCAGATGGGTCTCCATGAGCTTGATTGCATGCATAACTGCCGGCGGGATTGTGTGCCCCAAGGGCTGATGGTCTTGAGGGTTCTGTTGGGTACTGCCGGGACGAAATTGCTGATGGAACACATAACGGGCTGCCTCGTTGGAAACAGTCTCACCGTGCATATTGCGAATGAGCTGCAGGGCCGTGTCGGTTGCCGCTGAACCGCCACAGCAGGTGAACCGATTGTCATCAAAGACATACAAGTCCTCGACGACGGTGACGTCAGGGTACAGTTCGATCAGCGCATCTATGTGCTCGTAATGGCCAGTTGCACGTCGCCCCGAAAGCAAACCTGCCTCTGCAAGTAGAAATGTCCCGGTATCAAGTGCTCCGAGCATACATCCCTTGCTGGCCCAGCTTCTGAGTAAGCTCTGCAAGCGAGCGCTGTGGAATTTTTCAGGCGTCCAGCTGCAAGACACCACAACCAGATCCCAGTTTTGATCCCGCACCTTTGCAATGGACTGAGTAAACAAGTCCATGCCATTCGATGCCCGGATGCCCC
Source organism: Pseudomonas sp. s4 (assembly GCF_046764235.1). Classification (NCBI taxonomy): domain Bacteria; kingdom Pseudomonadati; phylum Pseudomonadota; class Gammaproteobacteria; order Pseudomonadales; family Pseudomonadaceae; genus Pseudomonas; species Pseudomonas sp. s4. The sequence goes on from NZ_CP177209.1 coordinate 4,555,588, forward strand.
CGCCATCGAGCGAAGCGAACTCCCAATGGAAATGGGTCTCGCCGCTCAGGTAGTCGGCTGCTCGAAATGGATCGACAAATGCGGAGGTAGCCGCAGCATTGAAATAGGGAAACACAATGACTAGAAACCTGAACACATACATCTCCAATCGGGGGGCGCAGCTTAATCATACGGCACCTGGGTCAGGGCAAATTGCCTCCCATAGCCGAGGACAGTCCATCCGAGACACCATGAGCTCTGCATCAGCACTCATGAAACGCTCCATGCTACTTGACACCGGAGCCACCCAGGCTGGAGCTCTTGCTCACATACCGGATTAGCGGCACGCAGCCGTTGTACTTAGGTATAGAGGCGCAGGCCGAGCACCTGCCACTGCAGCATCGCTTAGCTATCTCTCCTGTTCAAAGCCTTCCCCGGAATGCGAACACAGGGAATGTGTCTATCTCGCCACCCGAGGGTAAGGTCACCTAAGCGCTTTTCGATGAGGGGCAAATAGAAAATTAATCCTCTTGACTTATTTTAATCCCGATGGATTAATCATATCAAATCCCGAAAGGGAGCCCAGCCCAGCCACGCTATGGCGCACGCCATGCGGGTGATCGAGCTTAGACATTACGACCACAGCGGCCCTGACCGCTGATCCAACAAAAATAACGAGTCGCCTACTTATGAATCTGTCCCGCGCTTTATCACCCCAGCAGGAGCAAGTAGATGTTTAAGCCTTCCAAAATCCATTTGGCGCTCGTCGCCTGTACCGCTATGACCCTCTCCCAGATCGCTGCAGCAGACGTCGTCATTGGCGTTGCTGGCCCAATGACAGGCTTAGCAGCAGCATTCGGCGATCAGATGTGGCGAGGTGCCGAGCAAGCCGCTCAGGACATCAATGCCAAGGGGGGTATCAACGGAGAGAAAATCAGGCTGATCAAGGCTGATGACGCCTGCGAACCCAAACAGGCAGTGGCCGTGGCAAACCGCCTGGTAGACGCTGACAAAGTGAACGCGGTGGTCGGCCACTTCTGCTCCTCATCCACCATGCCGGCGTCCGAGGTTTACGACGAAGCCGGCATCATTTCCATGACACCCGGCTCTACCAACCCCAAGATCACTGAGCGCGGGCTGTCCTACGTGTACCGGATGTGCGGACGCGATGATCAACAGGGCGTCATCGCCGGTGACTTCATCGTTGATAAGCTGCACGCGAAGAAAGTCGCCATCATTCACGACAAGGACACCTATGGCCAAGGCTTGGCCGACGCCACCCTGGCGGAGCTCAAAAAGCGCGGAGTAAGTGAAGTCCTGTATGAAGGCATCACTCGCGGCGAAAAAGATTTCAACTCGCTCGTAACCAAGATCAAGTCCAGTGGCGCTGACGTCGTCTATTTCGGCGGCTTGCACCCAGAAGCGGGCCCGATGATCCGCCAGATGCGCGAGCAAGGTCTCACCACCACATTCGTGTCGGGCGATGCGCTAGCCAGTGAAGAAATGGTCAGCACTGCTGGTGGGGCCAAGTATGTCAACGGGATGTACATGACGTTCGGTGCCGACCCGCGCTTGAGCCCCGACGGCAAGCAGGTCATCGACAACTTCCGTGCACACGGCTACGAGCCTGAAGGTTTCACCCTCTATTCGTACTCTGCCGTCCAGGCGCTGGCTGCTGCATTCAATGCCGTGGGTAGCCTGGACAGTGACAAGGCCAGCAAATGGCTGAAAGAGAATCCAGTTCATACCGTCATGGGCGTAAAAGAGTTCGATGATAAGGGCGACCTGAAAAAGTCGGACTACGTCATGTACCAATGGGCTGCTGACGGCACTTACAAGCAACTGTAATAGCCTCACTAAAGCTCAAAATATAACTACTGCCGTTTGAAGGTAGGGCCCCGCCCCGCCCTACTTTCGACGATTCGTCGTGCGCTTAAAAGTCCGCCATTGTGCGGAGCATTCCTCGCCTTGCGCTAGAGAGTTATGAGTATGGATCCTATATTCCTTCAGCAAATGATAAATGGCCTGACCCTTGGTTCAGTCTATGGGCTCATTGCAATTGGCTACACCATGGTCTACGGCATTATCGGCATGATCAACTTCGCCCACGGCGACGTGTACATGATCAGTGCTTACCTTGCTGCTATCAGCCTCGCACTACTTTCATTTTTTGGCCTTCACTCCTTCCCCCTCCTGATACTTGGAACACTGGTCTTCACCATTGTGGTCACAAGCTTCTACGGATTCGTCATCGAGCGCATTGCCTACAAGCCGCTGAGGAACTCAACCCGCTTGGCACCCTTGATCAGCGCAATCGGAATTTCGCTGATTCTTCAAAACTACACTCAGATAAGCCAAGGTGCCAGGCAGCAAGGTGTCCCAACACTCCTGGAAGGTGCCTGGCGGGTCGAAATGGGTGATAGCTTTATCCAGATCACCTATACCAAGATCTTCATTCTACTCGCCGCCTTCACAGGTATGGCGTTCCTGACTTACATCATCAAGTTCACGAAGCTTGGCCGTATGTGTCGAGCTACCCAACAAGATCGGAAAATGGCCTCGATCCTGGGCATCAATACTGACCGCGTGATTTCCTACGTCTTCATCATCGGCGCTGCGATGGCCGCGCTGGCCGGTGTTCTCATCACCATGAACTACGGAACCTTCGATTTTTATGCCGGGTTCATCATTGGCATCAAAGCCTTCACTGCAGCCGTACTAGGAGGCATCGGATCGCTTCCTGGGGCCATGCTAGGTGGGCTGGTATTGGGGGTCGCTGAATCGCAGTTCTCCGGAATGATCAACTCGGACTACAAGGACGTCTTCAGCTTTGGGTTGCTGGTGGTAATTCTGATTTTCAGACCACAAGGCCTTCTGGGTCGCCCACTTGTAACGAAGGTATAAAAATCATGCACTCAGTTAAAAAGCTCAACCTAAAACAGAGTGTCATCGATTCTGTGATTGCGGGTCTGCTTGCCCTCATCGTATTTGGCCCCATCGTCGGAGTGGTACTGGACGGCTACTCCTTCAACCTGCAGCCCACCAGGGTAGCCATGATCGTAGCCGCTGTGATGGCTGGGAGATTTGCGCTTAGCCTATTCCTTCAAACTGCAAAGGGTGCCCAATTTGCTCAGAGCTTTGAATCACCGGGCGCAGGCGTCCACGTCCTTGCCCCTGAGCATAAGTCACGACTTCGAATCATAGTGCCCATCCTGATCTTGGCCGCTGTCGCGCTCCCAATGATCTCGAACAAGTACATTCTAACCGTTGTGATCCTAGGGCTAATTTACGTGTTACTGGGCCTTGGCCTTAACATCGTTGTCGGCCTGGCGGGGCTGCTAGATCTCGGCTATGTGGCTTTCTACGCAATTGGTGCTTATGGGCTTGCTCTGGGGTATCAGTATCTTGGTCTCGGTTTCTGGTCGGCACTTCCCTTGGCAGCAATCGCCGCAGCTGTCGCGGGGTGCATACTCGGGTTCCCAGTCTTACGTATGCACGGAGACTATCTAGCAATCGTCACGCTGGGCTTTGGCGAGATCATTCGACTGGTGTTGAACAATTGGCTTGCCTTCACGGGAGGCCCTAACGGACTGTCGGTGCCCTCCCCGACGATCTTTGGCCTTGAGTTTGGTCGGAGGGCCAAGGACGGCGGCGTTCCAATTCATGAGTTCTTCGGCATCACGTACAACCCTGACCTGAAGTTCATTTTCATCTACTCGATGCTCGTCTTGGTCGTGCTCGCTGTGCTGTATATCAAGCATCGGTTGACCAGGATGCCAATCGGCCGGGCCTGGGAAGCGCTTCGAGAGGATGAGATTGCTTGCCGCTCCATGGGCTTGAATCACGTCCTTGTGAAGCTCTCCGCCTTCACCATCGGCGCATCCACTGCCGGCTTGGCAGGCGTTTTCTTTGCCAGCTACCAGGGCTTCGTGAATCCCACGTCGTTCACCTTCTTTGAGTCCGCGTTGATCCTGGCCATCGTGGTATTGGGAGGGATGGGATCAACGGTGGGGGTGGTCATCGCTGCCTTTGTGCTGACTGTCGCTCCTGAGTTGCTGCGAAGCTTCTCCGAATACCGCGTTCTGCTATTTGGAGTTCTGATGGTGCTGATGATGATCTGGCGACCACGAGGCCTAATCCGCATCAGCAGGGTTGGAGTAAAGCCGCGTAAGGGTGCAGTGGGTTGGGCTGAAGGAGCCGCACGATGAAAGACGATATCGTTCTGTCGGTCGACAACCTGATGATGCACTTCGGTGGCATCAAGGCATTGAGTGATGTGAGCCTGAAAGTACGCCGCAACTCAATCTTCGCCCTGATTGGCCCCAACGGTGCTGGCAAAACTACCGTATTCAACTGCCTCACTGGCTTCTACAAGGCCACGGGCGGAAGCATCGAACTCAACACCCGAGATAAAAGCACCAACGTCATCAAGCTCCTTGGTGAGTCTTTCAAGCCAGCCGACTTAGTATCCCCAAAGAGCTTCGGTAGCAGGCTCTGGTACAAGATGTTCGGCGGCACCCATCTCGTCAACCGGGCTGGCCTGGCCCGCACGTTCCAGAACATCCGACTCTTCAAGGAGATGTCGGTTATCGAGAACCTTTTGATTGCACAGCACATGTGGGTCAACCGGAATCTGATAGCCGGGATCCTGAACACCAGGGGCTATAGAGCGGCTGAAGAAAACGCTATCAACACCGCCTTCTATTGGCTGGAGGTTGTCGATCTGGCTGGCTCCGCAAACAGGTTGGCCGGCGAACTCTCGTATGGACAGCAGCGCCGGCTAGAGATAGCCCGCGCCATGTGTACGCGTCCACAGGTGATTTGCCTCGATGAACCAGCTGCAGGCCTGAACCCGCAAGAAACCGAGGCCCTGAGCAGCATGATCAAGGTTCTGCGAGATGAGCACGACATGACGGTAGTTCTGATCGAGCATGACATGGGGATGGTGATGGGCATATCCGACGACATTGTGGTGCTCGATCATGGCGTCGTTATCGCCACTGGCAAGCCAGACCAGATTCGTAATGACCCAAAGGTAATTGCGGCCTACCTGGGTGCTGATGAGGAGGAGCTGGTATGAGCCAACCTATTCTTGAACTGCGCGGAATCGACGTGCACTACGGCCCAATCCAAGCCCTGCGGAAAGTCTCGCTTTCCATCCATGAAGGCGAAACCATTAGCCTGATCGGATCGAACGGCGCAGGGAAATCCACTCTCCTCATGTCCATCTTCGGACAACCAAGGGTGAGCGCCGGCCAGATCCTCTATCAAGGTATCGATATCACCCAGAAGAGCTCTCACTACATCGCCTCCAACGGCATCGCCCAGTCACCGGAGGGACGCCGTGTCTTTCCCGACATGACGGTGGAAGAAAACCTCATGATGGGCACCATTCCTATCGGAGAGAAGCATGCAGATGAGGACGTTCGGCGTATGTTCGAGTTGTTCCCGAGATTGAAGGAGCGCCGTAATCAACGCGCTATGACGATGTCAGGGGGCGAGCAACAGATGCTCGCAATCGCACGAGCATTGATGAGCAGACCGAAGCTTCTGCTTTTGGACGAGCCTTCACTGGGCCTGGCGCCAATTGTGGTGAAGCAGATCTTCTCGACGCTCAGGGAGCTCGCGAAAAGCGGTATGACAATTTTTCTGGTCGAGCAGAACGCCAACCACGCGCTGAAGCTGTCGGATCGGGCCTACGTGATGGTGAACGGGGAGATCCGCCTCACAGGTAGCGGGCAAGAGCTGTTGAGCAACGATGAGGTACGAAACGCGTACCTCGGCGGCCACTAGCATCAAAAAAGGCCAAAGCTCGTTCAGGCATGAACGAGCTTTCCTTTAGAACAGCAGGTGAAGATCCGTCAGAACCTGGTAGTCCTTGGAGTCAACCGGAATGGTGTTCTCTGCCTGCATCCCACCAATGCAGAAGTCCAGGGAAATCCTGGTGATCGCTTCCAGAGATCCTGCGGGTGAGGACTGGTGGGAATTAACGATGTGGCCTGACACGGCCAAGCCTTGAACGAAGGCATAGATGCAATAGCTCAAGCGTTGTACCAGAACAGCTTCTGGCTGATCGGGCATGCTCCGCAGCACCATCGTTTTGAGACGCTTGAGCACTTTCTCAGCAATACGACCATGGAGGTCTTGGCTCGAGCTATCTTGCTCAAGTTGGATCCTGGCCAGAAAGCGAACTGCATCAAAACCCCAGGCTTCGGTCTGTATGACCTTGAGATAGGGAGCGGCCCAGACCTCCATAATCTCACGAATTGTGACGTGTTCTGAGGCTGACCTGATTTCCAGTTGCTTAAGATCTTCCTCTCGGGAATTCTCAAACCACTCCTGGACAAACAAAAGTATCGACTCAATAAGCCCATCTTTGTCGCCAAAATGGTAATGAGCAGCCGAATTATTCTTAGCCCCAACCTCACGGTTTACATTGCGCATAGAGACCGAAGCTATCCCATTCTCAGCGAATAGCTTCAGTGCCGTCATGATGATTTGCTTTTTGGTGTCATTAATAGACAAGGACGGTTGCATGGTGCGCTGTAAACCTACTTTCGGCTCATTCGAATATGACTCTACCTGAGCCAATCAGAAAGGTTTATCACGACCGCCATTCACTGTCAAGAAAATAGCTATTCTACAGCCTATGCTTTATACCCCCTCACAAGGGCTGCCAACTCTGTAGAGAGTCGAGTCATTTGAAGCGATTCTTCATGCGAGCTATTTGCCAATGACAAAATTGAGCGCGCCTCTTCATACACATCAATAATGTGCCTATTGATCCCTTCGGACACTTGATGTTGCTCTTCGGCAGCAGTTGCAATCTGAACATTTCCATCGCGAATACTGGTAACAATGGTCTGAATATTCAGAAAGCTTTCTCGAGCACTCTCAATGCTTTCAACACTGTCATTCGATAGCGCCAGGCTGGAATGCATCTGAGAGGCGACTGAAGCTGTCCGCTTTTGAAGTGTCCCTAGTAGATCATCGATCTCTCTGGTCGAATCAGCAGTTCGCTGTGCCAGTGCTCGTACTTCGTCCGCAACCACAGAAAATCCCCTGCCCTGTTCACCTGCCCTGGCGGCTTCGATGGCAGCATTGAGGGCGAGTAGATTTGTCTGGTCTGCTATCGAACGAATCGTGTCCAAAATCTTGTTGATGTTGATGCTGTCCTGCTTGAGCACGCCTAACGCACGTGCAGACTCCTCGATACTCAGGCCGAGCTCTTGAACACGTGACGTAGCCTTTTCGATTACGGCTTGACCGAGTGAGGCCTCATCCTGCCCAGTCTGTGCGAAGGTAGATGCTTCCGCACAAGTCTTGGCAACCTCTCCAGCTGTCGACACCATTTCATTGAAGGCGGTGGACACCAACTCGAGGGACTGATGCTGCCTTTGAGCCGCATGTTGAAGACGATCTGCAACATCTGTGACGGAAGCAGCGGAACCATCCAAGCGCTGGGCACTTGCCATGACTCGACTCACTAGATCACGGATGGAGTGAAGAAAGTGATTAAACCAGCGCGCAAGAGTCCCGGTCTCGTCTTGACCGACCACTTCCAGAGATTGGGTTAAATCTCCCTCACCCGTGGCGATATTTTCCAACCCACTAGAAACCTTCTCGATGGGCGTAACGATTCTGGTTGAAATATAAGCTCCTATCAGACCAAACATGACAATTAACACCACAGCCAGCCCTAGAATATTCCAGGCCATCCTCCAACTGCTAGCTAACACCTCTTCCTTTTTTATAACACTAATGAACTTCCACCCTAGACCTTCGGATTTCACGATACTAATCAGGTAGGTAGTTCCATCCAGCTTGACCTCATAAAAACCTGTACCGCTTGATTTCAGAGCTTCGTAACCATGGCCGGCACCTTTTAAAGAGCTGAATGCCTTTGCACGACCAGAACCGTCCGCCAAAATAGTCCCATCTTCTTGAACCAGAATGAGGTAGCCACTCTCTCCAAATTTGATGGATGATGCCATCTCCGTAATTTCAGAGAGCGAAACCTCGATATCTACAACCCCGATAATTTCCCCGGTAGCATTCTTCACTGCTTTCACTGTACTTATTAAGGCTACGTTACCCTGCTCCCACTGATAAGCTGAGGTACGTACTGTCTGTCCATTTGCAGATTTTCCCAGTTGGTACCATGGCCGACTCCTGGGGTCATATCCCGCGAGATCAGCCTCCGGCCAACCGACGACACCGGAATCTTCTGTTCCGAACGTCATGAATGAATATCCCTTGTGTGCGCTACCAAGACGCGAAAAAATACCCGCTATCACCATGCTCTCTGGTGTAGAGGAAAGATGATCATTGTTACCTATATAAGATTGCAGTAGGCCATTAGCGCTTTCGATCTGAGGCAGGCTTGCGAGAAAGTCAACATTGCCGGTTATAGCGGCGAAGAAATTGTCAATCGAATGCTCGATCTGCTGCACTTCCCGAGCGTTATTTACGTAAAAAGCGTTTACGGCCTCCGACCTCGCCTGAATGATCAACCAGGTAGCCAATACCAAAAGTGGTACGCCAGCCATTGATGCAAACAACATAACCAAACGGTGCTTGATGGTCATTCAGCCCTCCCTCAGAAATAAGTCGACCAGTAGCCACATGGCAAAAAAAAAGCGCGACCCCTGCTAAACAGGGAACCGCGCCGAGGTAAACCGCAGACGATAAAACGCTTCCTCCAATGCTTCCTAAGAACTAAAACTTAGAAAATGTTGAGCGGATATTCTGTGATAACCCGAACCTCATCAAGGTCATTATCGAACGAACTGGCTCGATGAGTCGCTTGACGCACCCTGAAGCTGAGATCTTTAGCCGGGCCCGACTGCACCACATATTTGACCTCAATATTTCGCTCCCAATGCTTCTCATCCGAACCATACAAGCCGGCATATGCCCCATTCGGGTCAGCCTTGGAACCGTCAATGTCGAAGCCTTTAACATAGCGAACCATGAAGCTCAGCCCTGGGACACCATAAGAGGCCATGTTCAAGTCATATCGAGCCTGGACGGACTTTTCGTTAGGCCCGTTGAAATCAGAATACTGTACAGAGTTGTTCAGCCATACCGAGTTACCCGCATTACCTCCGTCCTGCAGCAGATAATCGTAGGGCTCGTCACCGTCAATTTGCTGGTACGCCAGTGTGAATTTATGAGCACTGACACTATAGCTAGTTGCGAACGACCAGGCCAGCACGTCGATCTTGCCAGCTTTGGCGCTACCGGTCTCTTTTGTGTCGTAGGCATTGAAGTCAAAGTTTAACGCCTGCTGATCAGACAGCACCAGGTTGTAGTTGGCATTTACATAGGCCTGCTTCCACAGGTTTTCGTACTTGGCGCCGTAAAGGGTCAGACTCAAGTCGGTAATCGGCTTATACGTAAAGCCAGCGAACGTCGCCGCGTTAAATTCTGTTCCGCCATAGGAAGTGAAGAATGTCCCATCACGGTTTGTGGAGGCCCCACCAGTACCTCGGGTGAAGTGACCAGCGTCAATAGTAAGGTTCTTAATATCATTACTGAGGATAGACCAGCCTTCTGCAGTCGAGGGCAGCAAACGCGCCGTGCCGGTGGCAAACACTGGAGCCGTTGGCATCTGGGATCCGTACTTAACGACAGTCTCACCAATCTTGGCTTTGACTGCGCCATTAATCTTTGAGAACTCGTCTCGCGGCTCACTGTCTTCGTCCACAGCCAAAAGGCCACGCCCAGAGCGCCCAGGCCCACTGTCTAGTTTAATGCCAAGCGTGGCCTGGGCATCAATGCCAAAACCAATGACCCCAGGTGTGTACCCGGAGGCGAAGTCGGCAATAAAGCCTTGAGCCCACTCTTCGCCATTGTTAGAACGGTTTGGAGCGTTGTGATAGTCACGCAAGAAATAGAAATTTCTGGCCGTGACCGTCAGATGGCTATCCTCAACAAAACCTGCAGCAGTTTCATCTGACGCCGCCGACGCCAGCGTAGAGAAACCGGCCAATGCAATTGCCCCACAATATTTGCTAGACATACTTATTCCCCGCGATTCCTAGATCAAGATAGCCTTCTTCAAGACGAAGAAAGTCATAGACTTACCGCAAGTCGATATTGTTTTATGGTTGTCTTAGGTACAGGCGGCAACTAGCCGCCTCAAAACATGCTTTCAGCGAGTAGCTTTCCAGCACTTAGCGGGCGCAGCGTGTATTTTCACGCCTGTTGCGTCGCCCCGCTTATTTCTCAACGCTTTAACAGCGATAAAGAACACATACCCCATACCCAACCAGCCAGAGACAGGGAAAATAAAGCCTACTAGCTTACCAAATGGGAACAAGGAACAGCCGAATGCGACAATCGAGAGAAGAATCGACATGCGCTTGAAGCGGGCAGCTTCAGTGGGATCAAAGTTGAGACATACAGCCCAGAGAATCGAAGCAGCAGTCGTATAGATCCCGACGAATAGCAAGATAGCAAATGTATTGCCTACCCATGCACTCATATTGCTTGCCAGGAACAAGACAGGAACTTCTTTATGTAGCGATTCCAAATCCGAGATCAAGCCCAGCGCCACGGCAAACATGCAAATAAAGAAGATTGCAGCACCTAGCCCTCCACCAATCATCGCCTGTCGGGCACCTTTAGCTCTGTTACTCAACCGAATGAGAAAGGTGCTCATAGGAATGGTGATGAAGCACGGATAGAGAATGGCAGCCAACCACCAATATCCTGAGACCCGTGGGAGCTCTAATGTCACGATCTTATGAGCATTAGCATCAAACGAATCTATATTCTGCGCGGTGACGAGCAGAGACACCGACACACACACCAGGATGATCAGTGGCCCTTTGACTTTCAGAACTTTGACGAGACCATTGAAGCCAACAAACATGGAAACCACGCATGCTGTAGCCATCCCCAGGTTTCCGATCCAAGCATCAGATCCCGTGTGATCCTCGGTAACTGCACCTGCTGCCGATAGCATTACGATATAAATGCAGAACAGCAGCACGAGTGAAAACCAGCGGATTGCTTTACCCAATACAGGGCCACAAAAATGCTGGAAGATATCCTGTGGGTCAGCGAGCTTAAGCTGACTTCCAGTCTTCATAAGATAGGCACAGTAGAAGACAAATATTGCGCCTGCGAGCACAACACCTGCTAGCCCTGTGTATCCATGTGATGCGAAAAACTGTAACGCCTCTTGCCCAGTAGCGAAGCCCGCTCCCATGCAGTAAGCCATGATTGCGCCGGCGAAACCGAGCGTCTTCACCCAACCGATTCTTTCCATTGTTAGTACCACTTATTGTCGAAGAACGGGCAGTTCTAGAAATTGTTCTTGTTATCAGCAACCTCCGCACGCAAGCGAAGAGGTCGTGGGGTGCAGGCGTTTTCTCAGGCTTTTGACCTGGCGGCTGTCATCCCCGGATGAATCAAATGGATGGTTCAGGAGGGTCGATTAATCCCACTGGCTTAAATTGAGGCCGATAATCCTCCTGACTTAACGTGACGTCAAGAGGCATTTCGCATGACTTTCTATGTTCTCGCGGGGACTGACTTCTGAACCGCCCTCCTCAGATCAATCCTTAAACCAATGATAAATAAGGAGAAATTTTGTTTTTTCTGGCTCGACAGTCATACCTTAAAGCTAAATTAATCCCCTTGACTTAAATCAATCCGCATGGATTAATTGAGCCATGCCGAGGTACGGCTTGCCCGCAAGCTGTCGGCGCTTCTCACTTACCTGATGCAGGAACCTCACAATGACAAGCACTTCCTCCCCAGACGTTGATTACATCTTCACCTTCAAATGCCCAGATCGCCTGGGGATACTCGCCAAGGTGACGACCTTGCTGTGGGAGCAGGGATGCTTTGTGACCGATTCGCAGCACTACGGTGATCCTGAGACCAAGACCTTCTTCGCTCGCATGGTCTTCAAAGCGACGACCTCTCCAGTCGAGCAGATCGAATCGAAGGTGACCGACCTGGCAGCCGAGCTCGAAATGGAGTTCAAGATCCGTCCACAGGCGTACAAGCCAAAAATTTTGCTGGCCGTCTCCAAATACGACCATTGCCTGAACGTGCTGCTGACCAAATGGCGCTCCGGAGCATTGCCAGTTGAGATCGTGGGCGTCGTGTCCAACCACGATGATTGCCGTGGTCTCGTCGAGTGGTATGGCATTCCCTACCACTACCTGCCGATCACCAAGGACACCAAGCCACAACAGGAGGCTCAGATCCTTGGTTTTATGGATGAGTACAAGGCAGAACTCCTGGTACTGGCTCGCTACATGCAGATTCTGTCCGACGATCTGTGCCGCTCCCTGGATGGCCGGGCCATCAACATCCACCACTCGTTCCTTCCAGGCTTCAAAGGCGCCAAGCCCTACCACCAGGCCCATGAACGTGGCGTCAAAATCATCGGTGCAACTGCGCACTACGTGACCAGCGACCTGGACGAGGGCCCGATCATTGTCCAAGAGGTGAAGAGCGTCACTCACGTAGCAACAGTCGACCACATGGTTCTGATTGGCCATGACACCGAATCCACTGCCCTGTCCAGCGCTGTACGTATGCATGCAGAAGGCCGCGTGTTCATGAATGGCAGCCGGACAGTAATCCTGTAAGCGAGGTAAGAGGCGTGGAAAAATACTCTCTTTGGTCGCTTGCCAAGCACGCGCTCGCTGGCCACAAAGGCTGGACGCCCGCATGGCGTAACACGCCTCCGAAAAAGCGCTATGACGTAGTGATCATAGGCGGTGGCGGACAAGGTCTGGCGACCGCTTATTACTTGGCGAAGAAGCACGGCATCACCAATGTGGCCGTGCTCGAGAAAGGTTGGCTGGGTGGCGGCAATACCGGTCGCAACACCACCGCTATTCGCTCGAACTACTTCTATCCAGAAAGCACCAATTTCTTTGACCACTCGTTGCGCTTGTACGAGGGTCTGAGCCTGGAGCTGAACTACAACATCATGTTCAGCCAGGGCGGTGCCCTTACCTTGGCTCACACGCCCCACCAGATGGACATGTTGGAGCGTTGGTCGAACTCGCTCCAACTCCAAGGTGTGGATGCTGAAATGATGACGGTGGATCAGATCAGTGCTCGACTGCCGCTGCTCGACACCAGCCGCGAAGCTCGCTATCCGATCCTTGGTGGTTTTGTCCAAGGTCGTGCAGGCGTAGCACGCCACGATGCCGTGGCCTGGGGTTACGCTCGTGCCGCTGACAATCTGGGCGTCGACATCATTCAGAACTGCGAAGTGACAGACATCCTGCAGTCCTCTGGACGAGTACAGGGTGTCAAAACCAACCTGGGGACAATCCAGGCTGACAAAGTCGCAATCGCAGTGGCAGGCAACACGTCTGTCATGGGCGCAATGGCAGGCATCAAATTGCCAATTGTGAGCGCCGCCTTGCAAGCAATGGTCAGCGAACCGATCAAACCGGTACTGGATGGGCTTGTGGTCTCGCCGACCGTACACGCTTACATCAGCCAGTCCGACCGGGGTGAGATCCTCATGGGAGGGCGCGCAGATGCTTACCCCTCCTACGGTCAACGTGGAAGCCTTCCTGCCCTGGAAGACGTCATCAGCGCCGTGCTGAACATGTTCCCATCGTTTAGCCGTTTGAAGCTCATGCGTCAGTGGGCCGGCATCGTGGATCTCTCCCCAGACACCAGCCCGATCTTGGGCAAGACCCGAGTAACCGGTCTCTACATCAGCTGCGGCTGGGGCACCGGTGGCTTCAAGGCGATTCCAGCCGGTGGCGACACGCTGGCGTACACCATTGCCAATGACAAGCCACACGACCTCATCGCTCCTTTCGGTCTTGATCGCTTTGCCAAAGGCCGGTTCATCAACGAAGCCGCTGCCGCTGGCGTCGACCATTAATCGGAGGTCGTCATGTTAAAAATTCACTGCCCGTACTGCGGCAAACGCGACGAAGAAGAATTCAGCTACGGCGGCCCGTGGAATAAACCTCGCCCCGCAAATCCGCTGGTGCTGACTGATGAAGAATGGGCCGATTACCTGTTCACCCGCGACAACGTGCGGGGTGTAGCGCTGGAGCGTTGGAGGCACACATTTGGCTGCCGCCAATGGTTTGTCTGCGAGCGAGACAGCGTCACCCACGCTATCAGCAATATTTATCGACTTAACGAAGTACCTGTACCGGCTACCGGCCCCAGCGATCAGGCGAGTCCAGAGGTTCAGGTGAGGGCATCAGTATGAACTCAGTAAACAGACTGCCAGGCGCCAACCAGTCGCTGGGTCGCCCCGTCCGCTTCCGCTTTGACGGCAAAGAGTTCGTCGGCAAAGAAGGCGACACGCTCGCCTCCGCTCTGTTGGCGAATGGCGTTGGCATCGTAGGCCGGAGCTTCAAGCTTCACCGTCCACGTGGCCTCATGGGATCAGGCCTCGAGGAGCCGAATGGCCTGGTTCGCCTGGAGACCGGTCGCTTTGCCGAGCCGAACGTGCGTGCCACGCTGGTACCGCTTTACGAAGGCCTGCAGGCCTTTTCGCAGAATGCTTGGCCGAGCGTCCAGTTCGATTGCCTAGGTGCTCTGGACTACGCACACAAGCTCTTCCCCGCATCGTTCTACTACAAGTCGATGATGTGGCCGAACTGGGGCTTCTACGAGAAATTCGTGCGTCCAATTGCCGGCCTGGGCAAGGCTCCAGAAGGCAACGATGCGCAGCGCTATCAAAAGCGCAACATCCATTGCGACATCCTCATTTGCGGCGGCGGGCCTGCCGGCCTCAGTGCCGCACTGGAAGCTGGTCGCAGCGGTGCGAAAGTCGTCCTGGTTGACGACCAAGAATCCTTTGGCGGCGCACTGAAAAGTGAGACTTACCTCATTGATGGTGAGTCAGCAAACGCATGGGCTACCCGAGCAGTAAACCATCTGTCTCTGCTCCCCAACGTTACCCTCCTCCCTCGCACCACGGTCAGCGGTTACTACGAGAATAACTTCGTCTCTGCTGTCGAAAGGGTCACCCAGCACTTGGGCCCTAAAGCACCGTTGAATCAGCCACGTGAAAGACTGTGGCGTATTCGTGCAGAGCAAGTGATCCTTGCAACTGGCTCGATAGAGCGGCCTTTGGTCTTCCCGAACAATGATCGTCCAGGGATCATGCTCGCCTCTGCGGTACGCTCTTACGCAAACCGCTTCGGCATCGTGCCAGGGCAGCAGGTGGTTGTCGCAACCAACAACGACAATGCCTACCGGACTGTCTTTGATCTCCATGATCTGGGTATCAAGGGCATCACCGTCGTGGACACTCGACTGAAGATCTCCGGAAGCATCAGCAACGAGCTGTCCAAGCGCAACATCAAGCTCTATCAGGGGTATGGCATCAGCGATGCCGCTGGCAGCAAGAAACTCTCCAGCATCCAGATTGCTCGACATGCTGGTGAAGGCTTGCTGGACAACGAGCATCTGACGGTTGCATGTGACCTGCTGGCAATTTCCAGCGGGTGGACACCTACCATTCACCTGTTCAGCCAGGCAGGCGGCAAGCTTCGCTATGACCAACCCTCAGCAGCGTTGGTACCCGAAAGCTGCAGCCAGAACCTCGCGGTCGTCGGCTCTGCAAACGGAACCTGGGCACTAGCTGATTGCATTGCTGAAGGGCAAAAAACTGCTCTCGCGACACTGAAGCAATTGAAGATCGAGCCTGCTTCCACCAATGCAGTCGGTATCGTTGCCGGCGAAGATCTGGGCTTCAGCATCGAACCCTATTGGTACACAAAGAATCGCCGTACCGACAAGCAGTGGCTGGATTTCCAGTACGACGTGAAAGTCGCAGACATCGAGCTGGCAGTTCGCGAGAACTTTGTCTCCGTTGAGCACGTGAAGCGCTACACCACGGGCGGCATGAGTGTCGACCAGGGTAAGACCAGCAACTTCAACATTCTGGCCATCCTGGCTGAGCTCTGTGGCAAGCCACTGCCGAACGTCGGCACCACTCGCTTCCGTCCTCCATACCAGCCTGTGACGATGGGTACCTTTGCCGGCCCTACGCTCGGCAAGGCTTACTCTGCGTGGCAAGAACTGCCCGCACATGCCTGGCATGTGAAACGTGGCGCGCACTTCGCGGACTATGGCTGGAAGCGTCCGGAATACTATCCTCGCGGCAGCGAAAACAAGCTTGAAGCGACGCTTCGAGAGGTCAATACCGTTCGTAAATCGGTAGGTGTTTTCGACGGCTCCCCCCTCGGTAAGATCGAGGTGTTTGGGCCCGATGCAGGCGTATTCCTGAACCGCATGTACGTCAACAACATCGAGAGCCTGAAGGTTGGCTTCGCCCGCTATGCATTGATGACCAATGAAAACGGGATCTTGATCGATGACGGCGTCATCGTTCGACTCGAACAAGATCGCTTCCTCGTTCACGCCACAAGCGGTGCAGCTCCACGCGTCTTCCTGGCCATGGAGGAGTGCTTGCAGAATCACTGGCCAGATCTGCAGGTCTTCGTGAACAACGTCACCACCCAGTGGGGCAACGTCACCGTATCCGGCCCGCAGGCACGAGCCGTCGTCCAGCAGCTTGAGTCCGATATCGATTTCGGTGCCGAAGCATTCCCTCACATGCATTTCCGTGCGGGCACTATCCAGGGAATTCCGGTACGTGTGCTTCGTGCAAGCTTCACTGGCGAAGCCACTTACGAAATCTCGATTCCGGTGCGATATGTGGAGTCGCTGTTCGAGGCCGTGTTTGAGGCAGGTCAACCCTTCGGCATCACACCATACGGGATCGAAGCTCTCGAGATGATGCGTACCGAAAAGGGATACCTGCATATCGGCGGCGATACCGATGGTTCCACCAACCCTATCGATGTTGGCTTCGCCAAGATCATCGAGAAGAAGCAGGGTGATTTCATTGGTCGTCGGTCGCTGCAGCGTGAAGCCGACAACGAATCCAGCCGTTTCCAGTTTGTCGGCTTGGAAGCTGTCGACCCTTCCCAACTGCTGCCGGTAGGTGGCCATGTGGTCGATAGCTTGACGCCTTCCATTCCTGCGAAAAGTCGCGGCTATGTCACCGCTGCTTGCCTGAGCCCAACGCTCGGAAGATCGGTAGGCCTGGGCATCGTCACCAATGGCGCATCGCGTATCGGCGAAGAGGTCTATGTCTTCGCTCGGGGTAAAACACATGCCGCACGCATTGTGTCCCCTTCTCACTACGATCCAAAGGGGGAGAAGCTCAATGCTTAATCTCAAAGCCCGAGAAACACTCACCTCGTACTGGGCACCAGGCAAGTTCCCACTGCACGGCGAACACCTCCAGATTTCTGAGCACCACCTGGATGGCATTATCCGAGTTCAGGGTGTTGCCGAGTCTGCTGCATTTCGCGAAGCAGTGGCCAAAGCCATCGGTGTACAGCCACCGGCTGTGGGCCAGTACGTCCGGACGAATCAATACGAGTTCGCCTGGGTAGGGCCAAGGGAGTGGATCCTGTTCGTCCCGCTGGCGAAAGAATACGAGTATTTGGCCGCACTGAATGAAGCCTTCGCAGGAACGTTCGCCACTGCAGCCTTGATGTCCGACAGCCGCTTCGCTCTGGACATCAGCGGCTCGAGTGCTCTGGCATTCCTTTCCAAAGGCACCGGACTGAATACAGACCCTGCAGAGTTCCCACCGAGCAGCGCCACAACAACTCGGTTCATGGGGATGCCGGCGCTCCTCGTACACAGGGAGTCGGGCTCCTACCGCTTGTACTTCGATGTGTCCTACGCGGCCTACGTTTCGGCGTGGGTGCTGGATGCATCCGAAGAGTTCCTCACCCAGTCAGCGTAACCAATCTGATCGAGTTGAATAAGCAATGAACATTGATGGAAAGCAAAGCGCTGTTGCTCTGAACCTTGAGACCAAAGAGAAGGTAGATCTGATCCGCTCCCAGCATGGCATCACCCCTGCTCTTGCTGTCGTGCTCGTTGGCCAAGATCCAGCAAGCCAGGTCTACGTTCGCAACAAGGTCATGCAGGCTGAATCCGTAGGTATGGTCAGCATCGAGCGGAAGATGAGCGCTGACACGACTACCGAGCAGTTGCTCGCTGTGGTGAACGAACTGAACAACGACCCCTCGATTAACGGCATCCTGGTTCAACTGCCGCTGCCCAAGCAGATCGAAGAGTCACTGATCATCGAGGCAATCGCCGCCGAGAAGGACGTCGACGGATTCCACGAAATCAACAGCGGGCGCCTGCTGAATGGTGACAAGCGCGCTCTGGTTCCATGCACTCCGCAAGGCTGTGTAATCTTGGCCAAGAAGGCCTTGGGTACAGATCTGCGCGGTATGCATGCCGTCGTTATCGGTCGCTCGAACATCGTCGGCAAACCACTGGGCATGCTGCTCCTTCGTGAGAATTGCTCAGTCACCATCGTGCACTCCCACACCCGCAATATCGAAGAGATCTGCAAGCAAGCTGACATTCTCTTCGTTGCTGTAGGCCGAGCCAACATGGTCAAAGCTAGCTGGGTCAAACCGGGAGCAACGGTTATCGATGTAGGGATTAACCGTATCGACGTAGGTGAAGGCCGTAGCCGCCTGGTAGGTGACGTCGACTTCGAAGACGTTGCGCCTATCGCAGCCCACATCACTCCTGTCCCTGGCGGCGTTGGCCCGATGACGATTGCGTGCCTGCTCAAAAACACCATCGTTGCTGCCTGCAATCAGAACAACCTGAACATTCCCTTCGAATAATCCAAGAAGGGCCACCTCATGAGGTGGCCCAACGGGAGCTCATTCCATGTTTCTGCATCTCAAGCCTTACGCTGGAGACCCCATCCTTTCGCTCATGGAAAAGTACGAAGCCGACTGCCGCCCAGACAAAGTCAATCTGAGCATCGGCCTGTACTACGACGAGGATGGGCTGGTTCCAACGCTTCGTAGCGTCACCCTTGCAGCCGATGCCATCGCCAAACGCAACAACGCTTGCACCTATCTGCCAATGGATGGCAGCGCGCCATATCGCCAGGCCGTTCAGCGCTTGCTATTCGGGAACGACAGTCCAGCACTTGCTCAGAACCGCATTGCGACTGTTCAGACTGTGGGCGGCTCAGGCGCTCTGAAAGTAGGCGCCGACTTCCTCAAGCTGAGCTATCCGGAATCGCAGGTATGGGTTAGCAATCCCACCTGGGAGAACCACATAGGTCTGTTCGCCGGCGCCGGGTTCCAGGTCAACACCTACCCGTATTACAACGATGAGCAACGTAATGTTGACTTCGATGCGATGCTTGCCGCGATCAGTACCCTTCCGGCTCACTCTATCGTCCTGCTGCACCCCTGCTGTCACAACCCCACCGGTGCGGATCTAACGAATGGACAGTGGGACACCCTCCTCCCGGTGATCAAGGAACGGCAACTGATCCCGTTCATGGACATCGCGTACCAAGGTTTCGCTGCAGGTATCGAAGAAGATGCCTATGCAATTCGTGCGATGGTAGCAGCCGGCATGACTGGCTTCGTCAGCAACTCTTTCTCCAAGATCTTTTCGCTCTACGGTGAGCGCGTAGGCGCGCTTTCGGTGGTGTGCGAAAGCGCAGATGAAGCAGCGCTTGTTACTGGCCAACTGAAAGCCACGATCCGCAAAAACTACTCCAGCCCTCCTCGTTCGGGTTCGCTGGTTGTAGCAGAGGTGCTCAACACTCCAGAGCTCTATGAAATGTGGGTAGCAGAAGTGGCTGAGATGCGTGAGCGCATCCTGACCATGCGCACCGAGCTGCGAAGCCTCTTGGAGAGCCGAGTGCCGCACGCAGCGAGTGCCTACCTTACTCGTCAGCAAGGGATGTTCAGCTACACAGGGCTCAGCCATGACCAGGTAGACCAGCTCCGCTCCGAACGGGCCATCTACATGCTCTCCTCTGGCCGGATCTGCCTTTCTGGCCTGAGCCGACGCAATCTCCGTCGAGTAGCTAACGCGATGGCATCCGTCCTCTGAATCAGTCTCGGTGCTGGCCATCCTGGAGTCATCGGCTCGAGGCACGGCCAGACATTCAGGCGCTCCGGCTTTCCAGGTCGGCTGGAGTAGCCCTTACCTAACCCAGGACTCGAGAGATCAGCAGCCCACTACTCACCTGGTCACTGTCTATTGGTTTGGTCACCAAAAGCTCGGCACCTGGACTTTGGTAGCTCCTGAGGTAACTCAGGAGCTTTTTTATGGTCATCCCACACTCAGAACGTTCGCTCATGACTACGGCCACTTCAACCCTTCCCCATTCCCGTATCGAAGACGGGTTAGCACTGATCGTCGGAAGTGCACTTATTGCTTTTGGTTTGCTACTGGCTAAACAAGCAGGCGTTGCCACTGGAGGGACAGCCGGGGTAGCTCTGTATATACATTACGCCCTAGGGAAGGTCTGAAAAAGACTTCCTGAATCTGGTGAAATACGCCGATCCCGCCAGCCGAGTTTTTCCATGAAGCAGATGACCTTCGCCGACGCCGAGTACGCCGGCAAGCGCAAGCAGACCCGTAAGGAATTGTTCCTGATCGAGATGGATCAGGTGGTGCCGTGGAAGGGATTGATTGCCCTGATCGAGCCACACTACCCAAAGGGTGAAGGTGGTCGTCCAGCCTATCCGCTGATGGCCATGTTACGTATCCATCTGATGCAGAACTGGTTCGGCTACAGCGACCCGGCCATGGAAGAAGCGCTCTACGAGACGACCATCCTGCGTCAGTTCGCCGGGCTGAGCCTCGAGCGTATTCCCGACGAAACCACCATCCTCAAGTTCCGTCGCTTGCTGGAGAAACATGAGCTGGCAGCCGGCATCCTCGGCGTAATCAATGGCTACCTGGGGGATCGCGGCCTGTCGCTGCGCCAGGGCACTATCGTCGATGCCACACTGATCCACGCGCCCAGCTCGACCAAGAACCAGGACGGCAAGCGCGACCCGGAAATGCACCAGAGCAAGAAAGGGAACCAGTATTACTTTGGCATGAAGGCGCACATCGGCGTGGATGATGAGTCGGGGCTGGTACACAGCGTGGTAGGCACGGCAGCCAACGTGGCGGATATCACCCAGGTCGAAAAACTGCTGCACGGTGACGAGAACGTCGTCTGCGCCGATGCCGGCTACACCGGCGTCGAAAAGCGCCCCGAACATGCTGGCCGCGAAGTGATCTGGCAGGTCGCAGCACGCCGCAGCACCTACAAGAAGCTCGATAAACGCAGCGCCCTGTACAAAGCCAAGCGCAAGATCGAGAAGGCCAAGGCACAAGTGCGAGCGAAGGTCGAGCACCCGTTTCGAGTGATCAAGCGCCAGTTCGGTTACGTGAAGGTGCGCTTCCGTGGCCTGGCCAAGAACACCGCTCAGCTGGTGACGCTGTTCGCGCTGTCGAACCTATGGATGGCGCGCCGACATTTGCTGACTACCGCAGGAAAGGTGCACCTGTAATGCGGAAAATGGCTGCTGCGAGGTGCTCGCGGCGGCCAAAAACGGAGAACTGAGCGGGTTACCTGGTCGAATTTGATCGACGGCCCGCTTTCAAAAGCAGCGAGGGCTGAAGTCGACCGGAAATACAGGGCTACTTCAGACCTTCCCTAGGCTACGCTTTCGGCCCTACTTTCTTCTTGGTGAACATGCCATTTTACTACCTAGCTGTGCGACGCATGAGCTGGAGCTTCTCTCTCAAGACCTTTGCTGCAATTGCGATGGTTTCCTTAATGTCTGCTCACAGCCAGAACTTTATCACTCTCGAACGCATTGATACTTGGTATGCCGCACTGATCGGAAACATGCTGATGGGCATTGGTTACCTCGTCTTGTTTCGACACCGTGCGAGCTTGGGCGGCTTCGGCATTCTCATGCTGTATTTGCAAGACAAATTCGGTTGGAGAGCGGGTTGGCTGCAAATGGGTACAGATGTGATCATCGTCTGCATTTCCCTAACCCTCTTGACCTTTCCAGTGTGGGTGTTCTCAGTGATCGGAGCAGTAACACTCAATATGATTGTCGCATTGAATCATCGTGCAGACCGTTATCTGGCCTAAGGGCCACCAACACTTTCAAAGATCGAAACCTTCATCAGACACAAAAGAAAACGCCGCGATAAACGCGGCGTTTTCTATTACTGCACAGCAAGCTTAGTTGGCTTCAAGAACACCGCGCTTGATTTGATCACGCTCGATGGATTCGAACAGGGCCTTGAAGTTGCCCTCGCCGAAGCCGCTGTCGCCTTTGCGCTGGATGAACTCGAAGAAGACCGGGCCGAGGGAGGTCTCGGAGAAAATCTGCAGCAGGAGACGGCGGTCACCATTCTCCGATGCACCATCCAGAAGAATGCCACGCTTGCGAAGCTCTTCGGTCGGCTCACCATGGTTAGGCAGACGGCCCTCGAGCATCTCGTAGTAGGTCTCCGGAGGAGCGGTCATGAACTTGGTGCCGCAGGCCTTCAGAGCATCCCAGGTCTTCAGCAAGTCGTCGGTCAGGAACGCAACGTGCTGGATGCCCTCCCCGTTGAACTGCATCAGGAACTCTTCGATCTGACCGGAGCCTTTGGACGACTCCTCGTTCAACGGGATGCGAACCATACCATCGGGAGCAGTCATGGCCTTCGAAGTAAGGCCGGTGTACTCACCTTTGATGTCGAAGTAGCGAATCTCGCGGAAGTTGAACAGTTTCTCGTAGAAGCCGGCCCAGTAGGCCATGCGCCCACGATAGACGTTGTGGGTCAGGTGATCGATCAGCTTGAGACCGGCGCCGACGGGATTGCGATCTACGCCTTCCAGGAACACGAAGTCGATGTCATAGATAGAGCTGCCTTCCTCAAAACGGTCGATGAGGTACAGCGGAGCGCCGCCGATACCTTTAATCGCTGGCAGCTTCAGTTCCATCGGGCCAGTTGGAATTTCGACTGGCTGAGCACCCAGCTCCAGGGCACGTGCGTAAGCCTTTTGAGCGTTACGAGTGCGGAAAGCCATGCCGCAGATTGAAGGGCCGTGCTCAGCTGCGAAATGGGCAGCCTGGCCAGTCTTCTCGTTGTTCACAATGGCGTTGATCCCGCCCTGACGGAACAGCGCAACGTTTTTGGAACGGTGGTTTGCCACATGAGTGAAGCCCATACCTTGCAGTACCGGCTCCAGGATGCCTGGCTCTGGGGAGGCCAGCTCAATGAACTCGAAGCCCATCAGTTCCATCGGGTTTTCAAACAAATCAGCCATCTTCTTATCCTCGTCAAACTATTAGTTTTGGTGTTGTTCAAACCGCGATTGATGAGGCGGCGAGCATGGAATGCCCCGGACAGTCCGGGACAAAAAATCTCCATGTATGAGTTGAAAACCTAGATACCGCATGTGTGCTACCTACTAGGCATTCGCAGGAGCGCGAATGTCGTTACAAAATTTTCGACGGATGATCTGGCTGTTGATCAGGGTGCGCGATCCAGAAAGCATGCGTTGCTGCTGCGAACGTCTGCACTCGACGAATCCTCGGGTACGGCTCAAGCGAAACCCCGAACCTTTCTGCTGCGTACAACTGTGGGTTCAGGTAGACATCGGCCAGGCTCGGGAGCTGCCCGAAGCAGAAGCTCTCATCCCCAATCATCTCTTCAACAGCAGCCAGCCCCTGACTGATCCAGTGAGCGATCCAGTTCTTGATCGCCTCCTCCTCGTGCCCCATCTCACGCAGCCGGTTAAGTACCGCTACGTTGTGCAGAGGATGGATGTCGCATGCGATGAGGGCGGCTACACCACGCTGCCTGGCACGCAGTTCCGCATCGTCCGAGAGCAGGGATACCTCTGGATATCGCTCCTCCAGGAATTCGATGATTGCTGGCGACTGAATAATTTCCTGCCCGTTATCCACCAACAGAGGCACACGACCCTGTGGGTTTTTGGAAACGAAAGCCGGTTCCTTATGCTCAGCCCGCAAGAGGTTGACCGGAACGTATTCGTAGTCCAGACCTTTCAAAGCAAGTGCGATTCGCACCCGATATGAGGATGTCGACCTGTAGTATCCGTAGAGCTTCACGTCAGTTTCTCAGCACGCTTTGATGATCTTGCCTCGGCATTCGCCGAAGCCAATGGACGCCATACCAGGCCGGGTGCACCGGGCCTTGAGGAAGATCTCATCACCATCTTCAAGGAAGCGACGCTCCTCACCAGAGCTCAACACGACGGGCTTTTTACCCCCTTCGGTAATTTCCAGCAGGCTTCCGAACTGTCCAGGCTCAGCACCCGACAATGTCCCAGACCCCATGAGGTCACCGGCCTGCAGTTGGCAGCCATTGACGGTGTGATGCGTCAGCATTTGAGCGATAGTCCAGTACATGCTGAGCGTGTTGCTGAGGGTCAGGCGCTGAGGCTCAAGACCTTCGCTACGCATCCGCTCACTCTGGATCAGGACTTCAAGCTCGATATCAAATGCACCTTGGGCCTGATCAGCTTCACCCAAGAGGTAAGCCAGTGGCTCCGGATCTCCCGAAGGACGTTTGGGCTGCGGGCGACGGAACGGCTCCAGAGCCTCCAGGGTGACCACCCAAGGAGAAATCGTGGTGATGAAGCTCTTGGACAGGAACGGCCCAAGAGGCTGGTACTCCCATGCCTGAACATCACGCGCAGACCAATCGTTCAAAAGGCACAGGCCAGCTATGTGCTCTGAAGCGTTTGAAATCGATACGGGCTCACCAAGGCGATTGCCTTTAGAAACCCAGACGCCAATCTCTAGCTCATAATCCAAACGGCTCGACGGCCCAAACACAGGTTTCGACTCACCTGCAGGAAGGGTCTGTCCATTTGGCCGCTGCACCTCTACGCCTGATGGACGAATAGTCGACGCCCGACCGTGATAACCGATGGGCACGTACTTGTAGTTCGGGAGCAATGGATTATCGGGACGGAATAGTTTGCCGACGTTCTTCGCATGCTCAATCCCTACGTAGAAGTCGGTATAGTCGTTGATACGGGCCGGCAGGTGCATGACACATTCCGCCGAGACGACCAGGCATTTTTCAACCACATGCCGATGCTCCGCCCCTTCAACCAGCAACGATTGAAGCACCTCACGCAAGGCCACACGCACACCGCGCCCAAGCTCAAACAACGCATTCAGTTCGCCAGATTCTGCAGCGTCTATCGCTCGCAGGGCATCTCCGGCCACCAGGCCCGTCGACTTCAGTGCCTGCAGATCCAGGATGAGATCACCGATTGCCACACCGACTCGTTTTCGATCATCTCCATGGCTGAATACGCCAAGCGGAAGGTTTTCTAGTGGGAAATCAGAGTGGCCGTTTGCGGACTCAACCCAGCTTCGTTGAATGGTTGTTTGAGCTGACATTGCTTAGCGTTTCTCCGGGTTGAAGGTAGTAGGGATAGAGGCCCAGCAGGAGTCGTAGTCAGCCTGCAGCTGCGACGTTTCCAGCGCATAGCGACTAGGTCGGAACACTTGGCTGGTTTCGAACATGAAGGCCATGGTGTCGGTGATTTTGGCCGGCTTCAGCTCGGCAGCAATTGCTTGAGTGCAGGTCGGGCCATCTGGGCCATGGGCACTCATGCAGCTGTGAAGCGACGAGCCGCCTGGAAGGAAACCATCTGCTTTAGCGTCGTACTCACCGGTGATGAGCCCCATGTACTCGTTCATGAGGTTTCGGTGGAACCATGGTGGACGGAAGGTTTTCTCGGCCACCATCCAGCGTGGCGGGAAGATCACGAAGTCCAGGTTGGCCATACCATGAACGCTGGTCGGCGAAGTCAGAACAGTGAAGATCGATGGATCGGGGTGGTCGAAGCTGACGGTGCCGATGGTGTTGAAGCGACGAAGGTCGTATTTGTAAGGCACGTTATTGCCATGCCAGGCCACCACATCCAGCGGTGAGTGCTGCAACGTGCAACCCCACAGCTCGCCCAAGAATTTTTGTACCAGCGTGACTGGGCCATTCGCTTGCTCATAGGCCGCTACAGGAGCCAGGAAATCGCGTGGGTTGGCCAAGCCGTTGCTGCCGATAGGCCCCAAATCTGGAATGCGCAAAGGCGCGCCGTGGTTTTCGGCGATGTAACCGCGCGCGGTGCTATCCAGGAGCTCTACACGGAATTTCAGACCACGTGGCAGGACAACAATCTCCTGAGGCTCAACCTGAAGCTTGCCGAGCTCAGTGGTGATCAACAGCCGACCAGCTTGAGGCACTACCAGGAGCTCGCCGTCAGCGTTGAAGAACACACGCTCCATCGAGCGGTTCGCAAAATAGCTGTAGACCGTGATGCCTGCCGGCTTCTCGGGGGCCGAGTTAGCAACCATGCATACCAAACCATCGACGAAATCTACAGGAACGTCGGTCGACGGCAGTGGGTTCCAGCGCAGACGGTTCGGAGTAACAGCGCCCAGGCCGCCCCCTGCAATCTGGCGAGGCAAACGAGCAAACTCTGGATGGTTGGCCGACGGTTGAATTCGGTACATCCAAGTACGGCGCAATTCGGATCGTGGCATCGTGAAAGCCGTACCCGAGAACAGCTCTGCATAGAGAGCGTAAGGCGCTTTCTGTGGAGAGTTCTGCCCTACCGGCAGCGCGCCGGGCAGCGCCTCACTGCTGAACTCATTGCCAAAGCCTGATTGGTACTGCAGATCGACGCTCATGGATCCTCCAGACGAACTCATCTTGTTGTGCGAGCCCCTGGCCAGGTCGGCCAAGGGAACCAGTTTCTCTATTCGTAATCC
Organism: Pseudomonas sp. s4; assembly: GCF_046764235.1. Taxonomy (NCBI): domain Bacteria; kingdom Pseudomonadati; phylum Pseudomonadota; class Gammaproteobacteria; order Pseudomonadales; family Pseudomonadaceae; genus Pseudomonas; species Pseudomonas sp. s4. Next base: position 4,582,206 of record NZ_CP177209.1, read on the forward strand.
GATTACGGAACATTAATCCCCTTGGATTAATTCGGTCAAGTGGTATTCTCAAGTCCCCAGAATCCGGGGCTTCCAGCGGGAGCCCTCCTCGATAAAGGCGTGGATGTCGCGATGAACACCGAAAACAAGAAGGGTATTGAGATCAGAACAACAGTCATGGGCGAGCCATTCGTCGAGCGGGCCATGGCCAACGCCACGCCATTCACAGAACCTCTGCAGGAGTTCATCAACGAGCACGCCTGGGGCAGCGTGTGGGCCAGAGATGGGCTGCCCTTGAAGGTTCGAAGCCTGATCACCTTGGCCGCATTGACGGCACTGAGGGCGCCTCACGAACTGGCAGGTCACGTCCGGGGCGCTTTGAACAATGGGTGCACGGAGGAGGAGATTCGGGAGGTGCTTCTGCACTGCGCGGTCTATGCCGGCGTTCCTGCGTCCGCTGAGGCTTTCCGGGCTGCGCAGGAGGTCATCGACTCGTTCAAGTGATCAGATTTGGTGGAGCTGCAACCATCTAGGGGAGCTGCACTAGGGGTATGCCAAGCAGCTACCTCGCCCAGAAGGCCGATTCCGATCCGTGATGATGGCACTGCGCTACACTCGAACGGCGTTGTCGAGCGTTGATAAAGCAGACGGAAAGGAGCCGAATGAATGATCACTCAAATCGACGTTAATAGTTTCGGAAGTTTCAACGGGCTGGTCTGGCGAACAGCAATGAGGGATACAGGTCGAAATGTTCAGAACTTTAAGCGACTTAATATAATTTACGGCAGGAACTATTCTGGAAAAACAACTCTTTCCCGCATTTTTCGAACACTGGAAACAGGAAAGCTACCAACAAATTACGCGTCCCCCTCCTTTACCCTTTACGGTGATTCAGGAAACGTCGCTCACACAGCCCTGGCGTCCCACAGCTATGAAGTCCGAGTATACAACCGAGACTTCGTGAGCGAAAATCTGAGCTTCTTGATCGACCAAGCAAATGGCGAAATTAAAACCTTTGCAATCGTTGGCGAATTGAACAAAGAGATTGATGAAAAAATCGCTGCTCTCGAAGCGCAGCTAGGCAAACCGGAAACCAATACTGGCCTTCACCACTCTAAGGCCGTCAAACAGGTTGAGTCAGGCAAGGCTTCCTTGGCATTTAGCACGGCCAAAGATGACCTTGAAAGCAAGTTGCGAACACATGCGAATGATAAAATCAAGAAGAATCGCACCTATGGCTCTGCGAACTACAACATGGAAAGCATCCGAAAGGACATTACGGCTGTCCAAAAGGTCGGATTCACACCATTGAATCCAGACGCATGGACTTCTAAAATCGGACTGTTAAAACAAGAAGCTCTTGCAGACATACCTGAGCTACAAGCACCCCAGCTGAAATACAAAAAAATACTGGATTCATGTCGAGAGCTCCTCATCAGTAAGGTCACTCCAACCAGCCCTATTAAAGAGCTTTTAGACAACAATTCTCTGCAAAGCTGGGTAAAGCAAGGTGTCGATCTACATAAAGGCTCACGTGAGTCCTGTGCTTTCTGCCGGCAAGATTTACCTCATGACATCTGGGACGTCCTGGCTGCTCACTTTAATGAAGAGTCTGAGGCCCTGGAGACCAAGCTAAACCAGTCGATAGCTTCTATTGAAATTGAGATAGCCGCTACAGCTCGTATCATTCTCCCCGCGCCGGAAGATTTCTATTCAATACAAAGAGCCAGCTATGAACAATCTTTGGACAGTCTCAAAAGCGCGCTTAAAATCTACACCATAGACCTTGAACTGTTGAAAACTGCGCTGGGAGAACGCAAGAAAAATTTGTTTAAGCCCGTACTCCCCCCTGAGCCGGCCCACAATCCAGAGACCATCCCCCTACTCCTTCAGTCGATCAATGAGACCATTAAAGAAAATAACAAGAGTACAACAACCCTTGACAAGGCGAAGTCCGAGGCAATAACGCAGCTTCGCCTGTCCGACGTTTATTCCTTCATAGGAATCATTGAATACCAGAAAGGGCTAGACCGAGTTAGCCAGCTAAAGACTACGGCAGACACATGCTCAACAGAACTGAACAGCCTGAAGACTGAAATAGCACAGATCGAAAAGGAAATCGACGACCTCAAAAGCAAGCTAAAAGATGAACGAAAAGGTGCCGAGCGAGTTAACGCCATACTTAGTCATTTTTTTGGGCATGATGGGATTAAGCTAGAGGCCGTAGACAACACTGAAAGCAAAGCCATTAAATTTGAAATAACCAGGGACGGCAAATCCGCTTACAATCTAAGCGAAGGAGAATGCAGCCTAATCGCTTTCTGCTATTTCGTTGCAAAGCTTGAAGAGACCAACACCAAGGGCAAAGAACTAATCGTCTACATTGACGACCCAATATCTAGCCTAGACGGAAACCATATATTCTTCGTATACAGCCTTATTGAAAGCCTCATTGCTCGCCCAGAGAAAAACGAAGACGGATCAAACAAATATCGATATAAGCAACTGTTCATATCCACGCACAATCTAGACTTCCTTAAGTACCTGAAAAAGATATCTATCCCAAACGATAAAAACGGTGGGAACCAGCACTTCATTATCGAACGCAGCGGTGTCGGCAGCAACATACTGCTGATGCCATCGTATCTAAAAAACTACATCACCGAGTTCAATTACCTATTCCATCAAATCTACAAATGTCGAAACCAAGACCTTGCTCATACTGAGCATGAGCCTTTTTACTCCTTCGGCAATAATTTAAGAAAATTCCTCGAGGCGTTCTTGTTCTACAAATACCCTCATCACGATGACCAGAACAATTCCCTGGAGCGAATCTCTAAATTCTTTGGAAACGATGATACAGCTGTTGCACTTGCCAACCGCCTGAACAATGAGCTATCTCATCTTGAATCAATTTTTGATAGGAGCATAAAGCCAGTTGAAATACCTGAAATACCTAAACTGGCCAACTATGTTCTTGATAAAATTTACGCAGCCGATCCCGAACAGTACAATTCGCTACTAAAAAGCATCGGTGAACCTGAAAGAGTGGGATAGAGGTGTGCCAGTGTAGGCCTCAATCGAGGCCTACACTACGATCACTGGCGCCAAGATTCCACAACCTCAGCACCGTGTTCAGCTTTCCAGTTTTTCAGCACGGCGTGGTTGCCGCCTTTGGTCTGCACCACCTCACCGCTGTGTGGATTTTTGTAGACCTTGACTTCCCGAGGCTTGCGAGTCGATTTTTCATGAACCTGAGGAGCATGACGACGACTGCTAGCTTGCGGATCCAAGATGTTGATCACCTCTCGCAAGCTGTAACCATACTCGCCGAGCAAAGCTCGCAGCTTTTCCTCAAACTCCATTTCGGCTTTGATTGCAGAATCGCCTTTCATGGCTTCAAGCTCAGCGAGCTGCTGAGCCAACTGTTGTTCCAGACGACGGAATTCAGCGAGACGAGACATGGGTTATCCTGTGGTTGCATTACGATAAGGCGATCAATATAGCTCAGTATATGGAGTGCCAGTCAAATTAACCCGCTGCATAAGGTGTGCTTACTCATCATCGCCATCTGGTGAATCCGTGATGAAATATGAGCCTCCCCATGGCCTACCGGAGAAAAACGGTAGATCGTCTGGTCGTTGCGAGTTCAAAACACTGAAGAATGAGCTCTCAATGCCATGCTGCTCTCGCAGCTCCTTGGCGAGCTGTTGGGCGATTCCTTGCCGCTCACGAAGATCCCTGCGGGTGTCCAGTTCATCCAATGAGGCCATATATCGTCCCTGCTTATTGACCTTGACCCGGCCAGCTTTGACCAAAGCCCGGACGTAGGGGTGGGTATTGTCTTGGAAACAGAGCCAGCACCCTCCAACCTCGTGGGTGGGCCCTTTGGGAGTGGTACCTTCGAGAATCAAGACACGACTCGAGAAATCGAGTTGCATGCTCTTGGCCATGAGATCAGACACCTTGAGACACGACTTGAAATCGAAGCACGCCGAGGAAAAGACTGCCTGTAGCTGTTCGGTGTCAAATCCGCCCACATTCGATGGGAGCTTTTCGCATACCAGGATGTGATCGAAATGAGTGTCGGAAACGACCTCGCGGTCGATCAACGAGAGGATATCGTATTGCAGCCTCCGCGCCTCCACCATGGTGGGAACCACTACCCCAATCCCCGACCATTTCTTGTGGGTCAATTGAAGACCAGGGATCGTTGTTCCTACTAAGCCCTTTGCGTTGATCTTCGCAATGGCCCGCCGGTAATTATGAGGATACGGCCAGCGCCATTCTGAGCACTGGTTGGGCAGATTCTGCTGGGCACTGACATACCTGAACTGATTTTCGACAACCTCCCGACCATTGAGCTCAAGTGGCGTGCCGTCCTGCAGATACGCTTGGCCTTGAGACCAATGAGCAACCCTTTTAAAGCCGCCATTTTCGGCCACCGCCAACGGGAAAGTCAGGGCGTACTGCGTTGCGGCCCCTGCTTGGGGCGGCTCACCTTCCTTGACTGCAATGATGTCAGCTATTTGGAAGCTGGAGCAGCAAACCGCTGGATGAGAGCCATGTACCGTCCGTTCGCCATCTCGTACCCCGTAGGTCGCCCAGATGTAGTTGAGGCGTACCGCTACCCGCTGAAGAAAATGGGCCGGCCACTGCTCACCGTCATACCAACAGTTCGATGAAAAAGCCTCTGGGATGAACTCAGGACACGAGTTACCAAGCAGGTCAACATCACGAAAATAATGGGCTATCCGAGGCGTAGTGCGAGAGTCGATTTTTTTACGCATCTCCGATTACCTTTCTTTGGACATGGAAGTCCCCGCCCTGGGAGTAGGGATTTTTAGTCAAATAGCGCAAATCAAACATAGACCTGATAGATGAGCCACGCAAGTTCACAACGAAGAAAAAACACCACCCAAAGCCCAAACTAATAGTATCGAGAAACAATTTCTCTAATATTGACTTATTAACGAAACCAATGAGATTTGACGCACAACATATAAAACGTCACACAAACTAAAATCCCGAATAAACACCACCTTTTTTGGCTGCACCTATTTAATAGTTTACATGTAAACCATGGATATTAGAGATATGGAGCGATTACAGGAGTCGATAGCGAATTTGCTGATGAAGGTATCCTTGATCTGTTCCCGCGAGCAGCACAGGAGCTTGGGTCGAGCCGCGACAGTGCCTGGTTTTTGAGGACAGCCCTCAAGGTGTTCAGGCTGCGTATATGCTATTGGAGTGACTGTGATCAATGTTACTGCTCTCATGCCGCGAATCTGGTTACACCTCCCCACAGCCGTCTCGCTTACCGGCTAACCGAGCTATGATCACTTCGAATACTGCCACTAGGAAGTGAGCCAGCGCATGAATCTCCAGGCATTAGGCGATAAATTTCAGCGGTACCGAAATCAGCTCCAACGCTCTGTGGACGAGGTCGCTAAGGCCGTGGCCATCGACGTCGAACGCCTCAAAAGAATCGAGTTGGGAGCTCAAGAGCCCACTGGGGATGAGGTACTCATTCTCGCCGATTACTACCGCTGCGATTTTAAATTTTTCATCTCGAACGAGGAGCTCGCCCCATTTGAGCAAACGGAGACGCTCTACCGGGCCCACGGGAGTGAGTTCTCTAAGGAAGATCGTGCGGCGATTCAAGAATTCTTGTATCTCTGTGAGACCGAAGAGTTTCTTACCCAAGAGCTTCGAGCAAGCCCACGACCATTCGCTTTCAGTCCACAGGGAAACTATTACGTGGGGCATGCTGAAGAGGCCGCTAAGGCATTTCGGCAGTTCATGGGGCACTCAGATCGGGAGGTGCCCCGAGATATCTATACAGAGTTCCGCTCGGTCGGTGTGCATGTGTTTCGTCGTAGGCTGGAAAACTCCAAAATTTCTGGCGTATTCGTGATGCACCCAATCGCAGGCAAGTGCATTTTGGTCAACTACAACGAGGATGTGTACCGACAGCGTTTCAGTGCGGCTCACGAGATGGCTCACTGCATTTTTGATAGCGCCGACGGCCCCAGTGTGACCATCCCTGGAGACAGGGATATCAGGGAGGTGCGCGCCAATAGATTTGCCTCCTGCTATCTGATGCCACCCGAAACGATCAGCAAGCTTCCTGACCCCAGCGCTTGGACTCAGGATGATGCCCAATCTTGGGCCAATAAGTTCCGAGTCAGTTGTGACGCCCTCGGGGTTGCCTTGATAGCGGCTAAGCGAACCGACAAAGAGACCAGTCGACGCATTCGCGGCTACCGCGTTCCGAGGGAAGCAAAAATAGATCCTGAGTTGCCGGAAAGCCTGACGCAGCAACAACGAGAGAGAAAGGCAGCCTTGCTCGAGCGAGGGCTGTCCCATCACTACGTGACGCTCTGCCTAGATGCACATAGTCAAGGCGTCATCAGCCTTGGCCGCTTGGCTGAAGCACTCCTCTGCAGCTATGGAGAGTTGAACGCACTTGCGTCCCTGTATGGAAGGAAAATTCATGGCCATTGATCCATCCCGGTTCCACAAGATCAACGTCGCCGACACCTGCTCGGTTTGGAATATTTTGTCATCACGTAGGCTGTATGCTGGAGCTCAGGAGGCCAGGTGCGAATTCTGCATCACAGGCTTTGTATTGTACGAATGCTTGGTCAAGCCACGGACATCTCCAACGGATGCTGATCTTGAGCTCAGGGAGCGTCTTAAACGTGAGCAAACAAGGGGCAAGTTCGCCTCTCACTCCTGCAGCATTGACGATCTTCAGGCCATTGCTGATCTCGAAAGTCGCCGAAGGCTGGGGAAGGGCGAACTGTCATCAATCGCCTTCGCCAGCAGAATCCGCCAAGCCTTCATAACTGACGACCTCAAGGCGCGAGCTCTGTCCGAAAGCCTTGCGAATTCAATCACTCAGACCACGCCGCATCTGCACTCCTGGCTCATCTTCAACAACACCCTAACAGATGCCGACCACCAGACGGTGCTGTCGCAACACGCTGAGATGGGGGGCTCGCTTACCACGCATTTGACCACTGCATACTCCATGGCATTGCAATGCAAACTAAACATCGTATTACCTCCTCCTACGCCGGCAGCCCCTGCCGAGTGACGAAGAAAATGAACTCGGTGAACTGGAACGTAGTAGTCACAATTGGCAATCGCCCGGAACTGTATATAGATACAGTAAACCTATCTATTACGTTAAATATCCAGTCCGAGGCATCTCAATCCAGCCCGAAAGGTGGCTCAATGCCACTAATAATTGTAGATTCCTTCGCTGGCGCTGGTTAAGGCTTCGCCACCGCGCTACAGGACGCCCAGTGCGATTTTCCAAGAGAAGGAACCATGGACAACACAGAAGCCAGCGCAAGCATTGCCGGATTCGGCTATCAGTTCGAGCGTGCGCTTTACAGAATTTTTCATAGCAGCCATCGGGACGCTCTGTTCGGAATCGAAACAGCTGATGATGTTGAAGAGATCATCCCTACTGCGACAGGAACAATTTCCATTCAGGAGCAGGACAAGCTAACCCTCGCAGCCAAGAATCCGCTGCAGGACAGCAGCCGGAACTTGTGGAACACCCTCAAGAACTGGCTGGACAAGCTTGAGCAATCGCAATGGAGCCATCAAGAGCTCCTTTTCATGCTCGTTACTAATGGTTCAGTTAGCGAAGGCAGCCTAGCTCATAGACTCTCAGCCGCCTCGAGCACTGAAAGTGTGGCCGAAGCAATCTCTCACCTTCGTGCCCAAGCCCTGACTATGACCGGCGCTGTCGCGGAGATCGCAGACAAAGTGACGGCTTTTGATGACAAGTCGTTAGCCTACGTCATCACTCGTTTCGAGTTGATTCACAGGCTAGGGTCAGACTCTATCACTGAGGCGATGTACACAGCCCTCCAGCTCCCAGACGGGCTGGATGATCATAAGAAGATCATTCTGGATAGCCTTTCAGGACATCTGTTCAACGCGGCACTTGAGTCGTGGCGGCGTAAAGAACCGTTCTGGACGACGGCACAGCCTTATTTCAACCGCAAGCAGATTCTCTTTGACAAATTCCTCAGCGAACCCTGGACGGCGAGAAAGCTGGAGGATACTGGCTATAGGGAGCTGATTGAGCTCAACCGCGAGCTTCAATTGCCCTTTATTGCTCAGCTCAAAGAGCTGGGGATCATGGAGCGATCCATCGAAAAAGAGCTGGGTCACTATTGGGGCGGGTACGCAGAACGCTCCAGGCTGCTGCTCAAAGGGAAGATTCTCCCTCAGCACTTTGACGATCTTGAAGAAATGCTGCGTGACCGCTGGGACAACCTCCGGGAGGTCTATTCGAACGATGCGGAGATCCCACTCGAAGACTTTTCCAAGGCTGATCACAAAAAGATTTATCTGGCGACCACCTCTCCGGAGAAATTCACAATCGAGCTAGGCCGGCTCAAATCGAACCATCGCTACCTGTATCTAGGCACCTACCACCATCAGGTCAACGACGACGGTACCAATCACCCAGTTCACTGGCACCCAACGGAAGGCAAGAAACCTTGAACCGGCCCTATTTGGACAGATACATCGTCCACAACAGCTCTCTCTCATGCTTCTTACTGGTGCTCTTCGTTCAGCAATACGAACTGGAGGCTTCAGAGCATCCTCTCGACCTCATGAAACTGAAGCTCGTTCTCCCATTTGTCTGGGACGAGGCATCGCGAGGATCGCTATGTAGCCGTAATGCCAGATCCAAGCTGGACGCCGTTCTACGCGAGGCGCCTGAATTGAAGGTTGACCTGGAGCAGCGGGTGGCATCTCGAGCAGCAGTGACTGTTCAGGGATTGAACCTCGCCGTATCCACGAAACTGCTGGCCGTCACCCAGCGTGAAAATGATCTCCCAGTCTTCAGCAACCTCAGCGACCGCTGGCCAAAAGGCACAAAGTCAGCCCTCCCTAAGGAGATGGTGTCGACTGTCAACCGCTTGGCCAATTGGTACGCCGGGGTCGACACCCCGACCCTTATTAAGCTTTTCTTCGGTATTTCCAATGAAATTTCACATTGACTCAGTAGTTCTTTGGCCCAGAAACCAGGATAACGAGATCCAAGAGATCTCATTTGAAAAGTCAAAGATCAACATCATTCACGGCCTCAGCCGCACCGGTAAATCGTCGATCCTGCACGTTATCGATTACGCCTTGGGGTCGACAAAGTGTCAGATCCCGATTGGCGTCATCCGGAACAAGGTCATGTGGTTCGGCCTCAAGGTTACCTTACGAGGTGAAACCTGGCTGATCGCTCGGAAGGGGCCAAAAGATGGTACCCCATCCAACGACTACTACTTTGAGCCGTTTACCGGGGTACTCCCAGAAATCGTGCCCACCAAGACCACCAGGGCAATTTTCAAAGACAAGTTCAACAACCTGACTCGGGTGAGTGACCTACCTCATTCAGACGCTGAGAAACCCAGCCCACTCGATGCTCGTACATCGTTCAGGGACTTGGCTGCCTTCAATTTTCTGCCACAGCACATCGTTGCCAACCCCAACACCCTTTTCTTCAAGGCTGACACCTGGACTCACCGCGAAAAACTGATTCGAGCGATGCCATATGCTCTGGGCATCGTAGATGCTCAGTACGTGATGAATGAACGTCGACGTGATGAGGCAAACAAGGAGCTCGAGAGCCTCAAAAAGGAACTCATAGTCGTTGAGAAATCTAAGGCTCACTGGAAAACCGAAGTCGACCGCAACTTGGACAAGTGCATCGAGATCGGCCTGTTGGATGCAGACATTCCAGATATCCTTGACTCCAAAATTGCCAAGCTTAGATCGGTAGTACAGGCGTATAAGGACAGGCGCCTTGAACAGACCCTTGTCGAACCCAAACGCCTTCACATCAACGAGCGTTTTAATGCAGCAGTAGCGAAGGAAACTGAACAGCAGCGCGTTGTCGACGACCTTGGTGAAGAAATAAGCGGCTACACCAGCCTCGCCCAAAGCGGTCAGCAGTTCGTCAAAGCTGTAAACCTAGAAAAAAATCACGTGGTCGGCTTGAATTGGTTGAAAAAAAGCTTCGAACCAGGAGGACAGTGTGTTGCCTGCGGTTCTCCCTCTGACAGCATGAGTTTGGTGATCAATAATCTGGAGACGAAAGTAAATCAGATCACTCGGGTAGCCGATATCCTTGAGCAGAACCCAGCCTTCGACAACAAGCTCTCGTCACTTAAGAGAAACCTTGCTGCAGAGGAAAAGAAGCTCCATGGCATCCGCACAGATAAGAATGCGATCCTGGCAGAGGACGAGAAGCTGCGAAATGCCGTTGGTGAAATTTATTACCTGGCGGGGACGATCTCTGAAGTCCTGAAAAAGATCGGACAGACTTCTGCTGATGAAGCCATCACTGAACGCATGAAGGTCGTAAGCAGCAAGATCAATGACCTCGACAGGGTCATGAGCAAGACAAATCGTCAAGCCCGAGAAAATTACGTCGATCAGAAAGTCGGAGAACTTATAGAGCACTACGCAGATACCTTCGGCAACCTTGAAGGAGCGGCGAACTCTGTCCTCAAGCTGGATCGGAAGGAACTGACCATTCGATTCGACAAAGAATTCAGGCAATTCGACTATCTTTGGGAAGTCGGGAGCGGCGCGAACTGGATGGGCTACCACATTGCCGCGTTCCTAGGCATCCACGAGTACCTTCTCGAAGAGGAAAATCAGCATCTGCCGCCTCTCAGCTTCCTAGTAATAGACCAGCCCAGCCAGGTCTATTTCCCGAGCAGCGATCAAGGAGCCAACGCCTTGGACTCAGACATCGCTACGCTTCGAGAACACCGAACTGAGGATCTGATCGCCACTCGACGAATCTTTGAAGTGCTGGGGGAAGCGATCAAACGAACAAATGCCGGCCTCCAGATCATCGTGCTGGAGCACGCTGGCAAGGACATCTGGAGCGGAATACCACACACCCACTCTGCCGCATCCTGGAGCAAGAAAGGTGATGGGTTGATCCCTTCCACCTGGGTATAGGTCTATCAAATTGATCCTGAAGAAGGCAACCGGCCTTCTTCTCTCAAATGAGCTATTATTTCTGCAAATAACTAATACCAACTTATGAACCTAAACGAAATAAAAAAGCAATACGATCATCTCGGCGACCGAAATGAACAGGTGGGCATCCCCATCAATTACTTTCTATTCCACCTTGACGAAACATTTTCCAAAAGCAGCGACAAGCTGCTAGCTGACTACCTGGAGAGCTACTCTGACGTAAGAAAATGGATTATTGTTTCCGACTATGTAATAGGCGATAAAAAAAAGCCGAATGACACCGTGGTCTTTTCCATAATCCCTGGCGATGCCGATATAGAAAAAATCTTCTCAACAATTGATAGAATGGCCCCTGTCGATATAAAAAAAAACAAGAGAAGTCAGCGGTGAATTCTTAGAGTTTCTTTCCAATGGGCCAATCTTCAATATATGCATAAAGCTCAACAAAAACAGGAAGCTACACAGCGACGAGCGCTCATACCACAATGCAAAAATTAATTCGATTATTGCACAACTTGAAATTTGGTGTAGAACTACGCCCGAGCGCCAATCCGACTACATACAGTCCATCAAAAAATTCAAAGCCGTACAAAAAATAATTAACTCCCCCGCACCAAACTATAAACTATTCAGAGACATCGAAGTAGTATCAACACTTGCCGCCTATTTCATGGCAAAGATAACCTCCCGCATTAACACAAAATTAATTGGATGGTTTTCGGATAGAGACGCAATGCTGAGCTTCAAACACGACAAAATTGGCAACTACCTATTCACTTGCACAGAACACCTCCACTACACCATCACTCTTAACTCCCAAAATGATTACCGTGGCGAAATCACGTTCGGAGTGCCAGAGACTGAAGGCAAAATGTGGTACGACTCACTCATCAGAATTCCGGACTTGCTCGCTGGCACATTTGCCGACTATGACTACAAAGACAACAAACTTACGCACGACAAATATGTGCCTGTCGTAGAAAACCTATTTACTGCGGAGAAAAGAAATATTTTCTTCCGTTTAGATTTTATACCCCAGCCAGAGTCTGCGCGACTTACATGGCAAAAGCAGTCAGACATCTCAGATGGGATCGAGAGTTCGAACCGACTGCTATGCCCATTCAAGTAACGGCACAGACAACGGAAAATGACAACTGCAACCAAAATAAACCAGGCCACTCTGCATCCACATGTTTAAAATTATAAAATCATCCATGAAATTCATAGAAGATCACTTCGACCGCGTCAGCCCGCATCCATTTTTTGCCTGGCTCATTGTAAGTATTACATTCATTTTCCTATCTCCTTCCGAACTAACAATAGAGTTTGTAAAAGCAAACTCAACCTACCTTAACATTACATACGGCGCAGTAATCAGCACCCTAATCATGCTAATTTGCTGCATACTTATCGGATATACACGACTCAAAGAAAAGCCTTTAAGGAAGGTCTGAAAAAGACTTCCTGAATCTGGTGAAATACGCCGATCCCGCCAGCCGAGTTTTTCCATGAAGCAGATGACCTTCGCCGACGCCGAGTACGCCGGCAAGCGCAAGCAGACCCGTAAGGAATTGTTCCTGATCGAGATGGATCAGGTGGTGCCGTGGAAGGGATTGATTGCCCTGATCGAGCCACACTACCCAAAGGGTGAAGGTGGTCGTCCAGCCTATCCGCTGATGGCCATGTTACGTATCCATCTGATGCAGAACTGGTTCGGCTACAGCGACCCGGCCATGGAAGAAGCGCTCTACGAGACGACCATCCTGCGTCAGTTCGCCGGGCTGAGCCTCGAGCGTATTCCCGACGAAACCACCATCCTCAAGTTCCGTCGCTTGCTGGAGAAACATGAGCTGGCAGCCGGCATCCTCGGCGTAATCAATGGCTACCTGGGGGATCGCGGCCTGTCGCTGCGCCAGGGCACTATCGTCGATGCCACACTGATCCACGCGCCCAGCTCGACCAAGAACCAGGACGGCAAGCGCGACCCGGAAATGCACCAGAGCAAGAAAGGGAACCAGTATTACTTTGGCATGAAGGCGCACATCGGCGTGGATGATGAGTCGGGGCTGGTACACAGCGTGGTAGGCACGGCAGCCAACGTGGCGGATATCACCCAGGTCGAAAAACTGCTGCACGGTGACGAGAACGTCGTCTGCGCCGATGCCGGCTACACCGGCGTCGAAAAGCGCCCCGAACATGCTGGCCGCGAAGTGATCTGGCAGGTCGCAGCACGCCGCAGCACCTACAAGAAGCTCGATAAACGCAGCGCCCTGTACAAAGCCAAGCGCAAGATCGAGAAGGCCAAGGCACAAGTGCGAGCGAAGGTCGAGCACCCGTTTCGAGTGATCAAGCGCCAGTTCGGTTACGTGAAGGTGCGCTTCCGTGGCCTGGCCAAGAACACCGCTCAGCTGGTGACGCTGTTCGCGCTGTCGAACCTATGGATGGCGCGCCGACATTTGCTGACTACCGCAGGAAAGGTGCACCTGTAATGCGGAAAATGGCTGCTGCGAGGTGCTCGCGGCGGCCAAAAACGGAGAACTGAGCGGGTTACCTGGTCGAATTTGATCGACGGCCCGCTTTCAAAAGCAGCGAGGGCTGAAGTCGACCGGAAATACAGGGCTACTTCAGACCTTCCTTAAAAATTTTTTACTCAGTATCCAGGTTGTTTTCGGACACAGCAATGGGTGCTGCTGGATTCATTGCAGCAAACGGCATATACAATGAGCAGTATTTCGCTGTAACCTTGTTGGTGTCTGGAGTATTTCTATACACGCTTACTGGAAACCATATTTACCATAGCATTTTCAACGAAAACAAAGGCAGCCGCAGTTTTTTCAAAAAAATTGATGAAGAGTCGAATACAAGAGTAGGCACCGGCTTAGCCGAACGAGACATTGAGAGAAAGGTATTAGCAATCGCATCTGCAATTACAATAGCGGTAACTGTCTGGCTCGTATTAACATTGTATTTAGTCAGACACTAAGCCTACAGGAAAGTAACAAGCACAACACGCAGCCAAGAATGTCGTAAACGTGTATTAGGCAGAAACCTCACACTGCCGCAGGCAAGCGGAGCGCGCAGGCCACGATGGCCGTAGAGGTGAGGATGGAAGCCCGAAGGGCCGAGCCCAGTTTAACTGGGCTCGGTTTACGACAGCCGTACCCGAAGGGTCACCCAAATCAGCGATGCAACTTACTGAATCGCTCTACTAGCCTTGCAGGAGCAATCGACTGCCACGTTTCAAGCACGGTAGTTTTATAGAAAAGATTAATCCCCATCCCTACAAAAAATGCCGCAATTAAACAGGCAAGAGTAAATGCGCAACGCGTTACATCTCCCGCATATTCTGCGAACCCATTCACAGAGCTATAATGATAATCATCGACAATCGAGCCCAGGCCAAAGAAAAACGCGATCCAAGCCAAAACAAAAGCTACTGCGGAAATTACCGCTGCGTTCGCCCAAATGCCAAATTGCGCGGTATACCGCAGGCTCGGCACCTCGATGACGTCACCACTAGCAGTCTTTACAGCATATACGAAGCCCTTATTTTTTGTTTTAGTTTTGGAGTTCTGTACCATGCCATAGAATTCGTAATGCTCGCCCTTCTCCAGCCCCTCAAATATTTTTGTAGGCATGCGAAAGTTCGGAATTAGCACATCATCCAGTTTGATAATGACTTGGACATTATCGGAAAAACTTTCGAAGACCCGGATGTCGTCAAGGTGGCCAGAGAATTTCAGGTACTCAAATTTTATCACTTACAGCTCCTTGCTTGACCTGCATTTCAGGCAGGGGGTGACCTTGAGCACAGCTGGCGTGCCCAGGGTCTATCTCATAAATCAGTGGAGGTGATTGGGAGTGGGTATATACCGATCACCAGCGAGACTCTGAAACTCTCGAAGGCTTCTGCGCCCGGAACCTCGGCGAAACGACGCAACTACGTAGCGAGAGTTCGTGGTCGTAATTACCCAGAATCTACCCTCTTTCGCCACAGATCGAATGTCAGATGTACGGATCAAATGTCCGTCTGCGAACCTACCAGTCGGGTGCTTAAGTAAATGGCCAAAAACAACACCGACAGCACTGCATGCGTGAATCTGGACGTTCACCAGAAACGCAGTGACTTGGGCCGCGTAACCCTGGCTCACCGCCCGGGCAATCCTCAAGAGATCAAAATCCGAGTACCGCTTCACGTGGTAATCAACCACCACTGTATTGATCTCAGCCATATCTATGCCCTCCGGTGCTCAGGCGCTAAACCGGTTCTTGTAGCTCGGCGCCGGTACAGTTCCTTCATTCCAGTTAGGGATTCAACATCGAGACTGGGCTCGTGTGCGTCTACGTAAATCGCGCCACCTTCAACTTCTAGGACACAGACGGGCACCTCCGTCTTGCTGTATCCCACCGACAGTGAAGTCAAAGTTTCCATCTGCCAGCCGGCCCCCTTGTTCATCCAATGCGGGGTGACCGCCTGGACTTCCTGAACAATCAGGCTCTCATCCTGCGCAAGCAGTAACTCAACGAGCCTTGTCTCATCATTGAGCATCTCCTCGTAAGCTACAAAGCGGTCTTCGTGACGTCGCTTAACGCTGACGTGGTACCAATGGGTTGCTAGGGCTCGGGAAACGCCATGGAAATGCATCAGACCATCACCGAACATTCCCGGGATGCCAGCCATGTCAGCTTGGTTCGAACGGAACATATTTTGATCTCTGAAACAGTCGAGTCGTCACGAGCGAGGTCTTGACGCCTAAAAGATTGAGAAGATGCCTTGCAAGGAAGAAGACTTGCGATGGCCAGGCCCCTTCAATACGTAAACCGTATTTCTCGTCTCGAAGAGGTATCCATCCGTGAACGCCCTGGCGATAGTTGACCTGACCCAGTTGCCAGGCTCAAAGCGCCTCTGCTCGTCATGAACGACCCTGTGTGCAAACACGAACATGGGCAAGCACCCAGCTGCTTTCACCTTTGCTCGTTCTTCATCCGTGAGGATGGCATCTAGGATCACCCACTCTTCAACAACGCAGAGCGGCATACGTTTGTAACGGTGCCGAGCTGACTCCAAAATTTCGCTGAGGGAGCTCTCAGCCCCCATCAGTTCAGCCACACTTCCAAATAGGCCGTCATCGATGGGTGTATCCACAAGCCTTACCTCACCACAGCAATATCGAAATAATGTTCAGGCACTCAGGTGAGCGCCAGACCCACAGCGAAGGTCATCTTCAGGGTTCGAGGGGTTAGCCAGGAACCTTTTATACACAATAATACCTGATATTGATGTTTATCGAAAACCCCGTGGTGTGGCTATATCCTGACTTTTGGCCAAGCCATGCAGCTAAGAATTGCCATAGCAGGCGCCATTCGGGCTCTTCGCCTGAAACGTGGCCTCCGGTACGAGCACCTTTACGAGGCCAGTGCTAAATCGAAAATCAGCGCCCTCGAACGTGGTGAAACCAGCATCACCCTTGAGAAGTTTGAAGCCCTCTCAGAGGCCCTGAAGATCGACTCTCTAGCGCTGCTTGCGCTATCGATGTCCGCTCAGCAGGGCATCCCCTACTCGTCCCTGATAAATAATGCCTACGAGCAGCTGAGGGCCTTTGAGGCGGAGGGAGGCATCGAGTTGCTAGCTGAGCAATTTGCTAATGAAGAGCTAGTACAGCGCCCTCGTGGGAAGCCAGCGAACACTGAGAATTTGAACGCCGTAAGGCGGTTGAAGGAAGCAGGGTTGAGCCAAGCAAGAATTGCGGATGAGCTTGGACTGTCACCCACGATAGTGAATCGCCACTGGAAGCGAATTGCCTCCGAAGATCCGAAAACGTGACCCCCACTCGGGTGTCTTGAGTATCGCCAACCAACAAAAAAGCCACCCTTGGGTGGCTTTTTTGTTCTGCCTCGCGGCGAAATCAGGAATGGTGATTGGATGTCTCAACCGGTCAGCTACAAGCATGGGTCATGACGCTCCAGTGCTTGAGGTGATGCGTCCCCTGCTGGAATCGAACCAGCATCTAGCCCTTAGGAGGGGCTTGTTCTATCCGTTAAACTAAGGAGACATCAAGCGGCGTATCTTACGTAAAACCAGGGACTTAGGAAAGCTTACCCTCTCTCCACTCCCCATGGGCATCCCACCCTTTGATCGCTTGCTCAAAGCGAGAGGACTGGTAGGCTCAATAGGAGTCTACGTCCTACCCCAGATAAGAACCTGCAACCTTCCCCTTAGGAGGGGGATGCTCTATCCAATTGAGCTACTGAGACGCAAGTGCCGGCAGCGAACGCTGCATAGCAGGACGGCCAGCATGTTAACCAGCATGCTGGCGTTTGTCATGCCTAAAGCGGGCTTTTTCGCGTAATCCTTTTCTGCCAATGCTACACCTGCGGCAGCACACCTTCATCATGCAGCAGCGTGAACAATGCCGCGACTGCGGTTTCCAAAGTGGTGGAGTTGTCCAGCACATGCAGCGACGGATCAGCCAGCGCCTGCAAGCGTGCATTACGTGCCAGGCGCTGCTCGATTTCCTCTGCGCTTTCCCGGCCGCGGGCCAACAGGCGCTCGCGCAGCACTCCGTGCCTGACCTCCACCAGCACTGCCAACAAGTTCGGGTAGCGCCGGCGCGCCTCGGCGAGATAAGCCCGCGAACCATTCACCAGCACCGACCTGCCCGCCGCCAGCCACTGATCCACCTGCAGTGGAATGCCGTAATCCAGGCCATTGGCGCGCCAATGCATGGCGAACGCGCCCTGTGCTCGCATTGCTTCGAACTGTTCGGCCGTTACGCCATGGGCGGCTTCGCCCTTGGCTTCAGCCGAACGGGTAATGACGCGACGAGCGATTTCCACCCCGGCGGCTGAAAGCCGCTGACGGGAAGCGTCAATCAGGGAATCTTTCCCGGAACCCGACGGTCCTACCAGATATATCAACCGGCCTGTGCCTGATTGGCGGTCGCTTGCATCATGTTGCATAGCCACTATGCTCTATGGAGGAAAACCCGCACATTCTAGGGATATTCCCAGCCTTTTGCTGCGTTTTACCAGTTTTTGACGGCAAGAGTCTGACGATTGGGCAAGCCGGTGCATGTAAAACTTTTCAAACCAGTACTCATTTCTGATAATTGGTACTGGCACAAAGCCTTTATCCGGCTCACTATTTGTCACAGAATTGACGCCAAGGAAACGGCGACCATGAGGCAAGATGAGCATCCATTTTTCACAGACGGTTGAACATTTCGTCGTCGCCACGGTCGTACTACCACCCCGTGCGGCCAATTTGAGAACCGCTTCCCCTGAACCAAAATCCGGTCAATTTATATGCGCCCAATGAAACAGGCTATTTATTCGAGCCGCACCGCTGACAAGTTCGTCGTCCGCCTGCCCGACGGGATGCGTGAGCGCATTGCCGAGGTAGCGCGCAACCATCACCGCAGCATGAACTCCGAAATCATCGCGCGCCTGGAACAGAGCCTTATCCAGGAAGGTGCGCTGGGTGACGATTTGAGCATGCGCCTGGACAGCCCCGAACTGTCCCTGCATGAACGCGAGTTGCTGCAACGCTTCCGCCAACTGTCGCACCGCCAGCAGAACGCGCTGGTGGCCCTCATCGCTCACGATGTGGAAATGGCTGCCGACGCCTCCTGAGGTTTGCAGCCGAACACAAAAAAGCCAGCGTAAGCTGGCTTTTTTGTAGGTGGTGTCCCTGCAAGAGACGCGATCCGCGGGTTACAGCAGAAACACTGTCGCCAGCCCGAGGAAGATGAAGAACCCACCACTGTCGGTCACCGCGGTAATCATCACGCTGGAGCCCATCGCCGGGTCGCGCCCCAGGCGTGTCAGGGTCATCGGAATCAACACCCCCATCAAGGCCGCCAACAGCAGGTTCAAGGTCATCGCCGCAGTCATCACCAGGCCCAACGACCAGCTGCCATACAACCAGAACGCCACCGCACCGATCACCCCGCCCCAGATCAGGCCGTTGAGCAGCGATACCGCCAGCTCCTTGCGCATCAGGCGGCTGGTGTTGCCCGGTGACACCTGGTCCAGCGCCATGGCACGCACGATCATGGTGATGGTCTGGTTACCGGAGTTGCCGCCAATGCCTGCCACGATCGGCATCAGTGCGGCCAGGGCCACCAGTTTCTCGATCGAACCTTCGAACAGGCCGATCACTCGCGAGGCAACGAAAGCGGTAATCAGGTTGATGGCCAACCAGGCCCAGCGGTTGCGCAGCGAACGCCAGACCGAGGCGAAGATGTCTTCTTCCTCGCGCAAACCGGCCATGTTCAGCACTTCGCTTTCGCTTTCCTCACGAATCAGGTCGACCATTTCGTCGATGGTCAAGCGGCCGATCAGGCGTTCGTTCTTGTCCACAACTGGCGCAGATACCAGGTCGTAACGCTCGAAGGCCTGCGCCGCATCATAGGCATCTTCCTCGGGGTGGAAGGAGACCGGATCGGTCGCCATGACCTCCGCCACCTTCTTCTCCGGGTCGTTGACCAGCAGGCGCTTGATCGGCAATACGCCCTTGAGAATGCCGTCATAGTCGACCACGAAGAGTTTGTCGGTGTGGTTCGGCAGCTCTTTCAGGCGGCGAAGGTAGCGCAACACCACTTCCAGGCTGACGTCTTCGCGGATGGTGACCATCTCGAAGTCCATCAGCGCACCAACCTGCTCCTCGTCGTAGCTAAGCGCCGAACGCACGCGCTCGCGTTGCTGTGCATCGAGGGTTTCCATCAGCTCGTGAACAACGTCACGCGGCAGCTCTGGAGCCAGGTCGGCCAGCTCGTCGGCGTCCATTTCCTTGGCGGCGGCGAGCAGCTCGTGATCGTCCATGTCGGCGATCAGCGATTGCCGCACGGCGTCGGACACTTCCAGCAGGATGTCGCCATCGCGATCCGAGCGCACCAGCTGCCAGACCGTCAGGCGGTCTTCCAGGGGCAATGCTTCGAGTATGTAGGCGATGTCGGCGGGGTGCAGGTCGTCGAGTTTGCGCTGCAGCTCGACGAGGTTCTGGCGGTGGACCAGGTTTTCCACCAGGTCGTGGTGGGCGCCTTCCTGACGGTGGGTCAGGTCTTCTACCACGCGCTGGCGCTGCAGCAGTTCGACCACCTGGGCCAGGCGGTCCTGCAGGCTTTCCTGCGCTTTTTTTACTTCTACTTCAGTCATAGGCGAACTCCACTCCCAGCAGCGGAGCACGCCGGGAGAATCAATCGGTCAGATCTTTCTGTATGAATCTTGTTAGCGAGTAACTACTGGGTAAGTCCATGGTGGTTTTCCACAAGCCCCGGCGGGGCTGACGGGCGCAATCATACACTGCTAAAGCTGTCAGATCGCTTAAAATTTTTGGCCAGAACAATCGTTTGCGTGATAAAGCTGGGACAACGCTCGAAGCTATCAGTGCGACGGTGGGTCTGGCGGTTAAAGCACATTTGTTGTGTGCCTGGATGTGTATGCGATACCTGATCGAATTCGGGGCTGCTTTGCAGCCCTTTCGCCGGCAAGCCAGCTCCCACAGGGACAACACAGTCCAGAGAGCAGCGCGATACCTGTGGGAGCTGGCTTGCCGGCGATGGGCCGCATGGCGACCCCAAGCTACACCACAATCATTACAGAAGAGCGTAGATCGACATCAGCAACAATTCATTGGCGTAGAAAAACAAAAAGCCCGCTCAACTGAGCGGGCTTCTTGATTTGGTGTGGCGGACTCAGGAGGATTCGAACCTCCGACCGCTCGGTTCGTAGCCGAGTACTCTATCCAGCTGAGCTATGAGTCCGTGGTGGTATTTTTAGACCAGATTACCACTGGTTGGTTGAAGTGCCTTTGCAAGCAGAGCCACTTCAAAAAGTGGCGGACTCAGCAGGATTCGAACCTGCGACCGCTCGGTTCGTAGCCGAGTACTCTATCCAGCTGAGCTATGAGTCCGCGATGGTAGTTTTAGACCAGATTACCACTGGTTGATTGAAGCAGCCTTGCAAGCAAAGCCACTTCAAAAGTGGCGGACTCAGGAGGATTCGAACCTCCGACCGCTCGGTTCGTAGCCGAGTACTCTATCCAGCTGAGCTATGAGTCCGTGTCTTGCCGCGCATTATAGGTCGCTGAAACATTTTTGCAAGAACTTTTTCGTTTAAAATCAACTACTTAGCGTTCTTACCGTTTGCAGCGCTCTAAGCGAATAATGGCGGTGAAGGGGGGATTCGAACCCCCGATACCCTTATGAGGTATACTCCCTTAGCAGGGGAGCGCCTTCGGCCACTCGGCCACCTCACCGCAACACGAGGCGAATATTAAACAGGCTCTTCCTCGTTTGCAACCCTTTTTTTGAAAAAAACTTCAAAAAAATTAAAGGCTTGGCTCCTCGTCCTTCTCTTTCTTGATCCGCAGGTAGATTTCCTCGCGGTGTACAGCCACTTCTTTCGGGGCGCTGACGCCAATACGCACCTGGTTGCCTTTTACGCCGAGCACCGTCACGGTGATCTCGCCGTCTCCAATGATCAGGCTCTCGGCGCACCGACGAGTCAGAATCAACATAGCTTTCTCCTTACGCAAAACATTCAGGGGGTAACAGTCTTGGGTGTCGCGGCCTGGTCGTGGACGACGACCTGGGCCTGGTTGATCGCCACACAGGGCAGGACGGGCCTGCGTGGCGAGCAGAAACGCGAAGGGCGCGGCAAGCCGCGCCCTTCCAGGCAGCGTATTACTCGCTCTGTCGTGCCGGGGCGTCGAGCTCGAACGCGGTGTGCAGCGCGCGTACGGCCAGCTCCAGGTACTTCTCTTCGATCACGACCGAAACCTTGATCTCGGAGGTGGAGATCATCTGGATGTTGATGCTCTCCTTGGCCAGGGCTTCGAACATGCGGCTGGCAACACCGGCGTGCGAACGCATGCCGACGCCGACGATCGAGACCTTGGCGATCTTGGTGTCGCCGATCACTTCACGGGCACCGATTTCGCGGGCAGTGTTTTCCAGCACGCTCTGCGCCTTCTCGTACTCGTTGCGGTGCACGGTGAAGGTGAAGTCGGTGGTGTTATCGTGGGCAACGTTCTGCACGATCATGTCGACCTCGATGTTCGAGGCACTGATCGGGCCGAGGATCTTGAAGGCCACGCCCGGGGTGTCCGGCACGCCGCGAATGGTCAGCTTGGCTTCATCACGGTTGAAGGCGATACCGGAAATGATCGGCTGTTCCATGGATTCCTCTTCATCAATGGTAATGAGGGTACCCGGACCCTCCTTGAAGCTGTGCAGCACGCGCAGCGGAACGTTGTACTTGCCGGCGAACTCCACCGAACGGATCTGCAGCACCTTGGAACCGAGGCTGGCCATTTCCAGCATCTCTTCGAAGGTGATCTTCTCCAGGCGCTGGGCCTGCGGCACAACACGCGGGTCGGTGGTGTAGACGCCATCGACGTCGGTGTAGATCTGGCACTCGTCAGCCTTCAGCGCAGCCGCCAGGGCCACACCCGTGGTGTCGGAGCCGCCACGGCCAAGCGTGGTGATGCTGCCGTGCTCGTCGACGCCCTGGAAGCCTGCTACCACGACCACGCGGCCTTCCTTGAGGTCGGCACGAATCTTCTGGTCGTCGATCTGCAGGATGCGCGCCTTGTTGTGTGCGCTGTCGGTGAGAATGCGCACCTGGTTGCCGGTGTAGGACACCGCTGGCACACCGCGCTTGATCAAGGCCATGGTCAGCAAGGCAATGGTGACCTGCTCACCGGTCGACACGATCACGTCCAGCTCACGCGGAACCGGCTGATCGGTGATCTGCTTGGCCAGGTCGATCAGGCGATTGGTTTCACCGCTCATTGCCGACAGCACAACCACCAGGTCGTCGCCCGCTTCACGGTGTTTCTTGACCTTATCGGCTACCTGCTCGATCCGCTCGATGGAACCGACAGAGGTGCCGCCAAATTTCTGTACGATCAACGCCATTTCAATGGTGCCTCAGCCCATACAGGGCCCCAAAAAACAATCCAACATGAAGAGGCCGGCGACTAGACCGCCGGCCCCCTCATCTCAAAGTCCCTGCTCTGCGAATGGCACGGCCAGCGCCAGGGCCTGGTCCAGTGCGGCGACGTCGACGCCGCCACCCTGAGCCATGTCCGGACGACCACCGCCCTTGCCACCCACCGCCGCAGCGGCTTGTTTCATCAGATCGCCAGCCTTGAGTTGGCTGGAGAGGTCCTTGGTCACGCCGGCCACCAGCACAACCTTGCCCTCATGCTCGCTGCCCAGCAGGATCACTGCGTGGCCGAGCTTGTTCTTCAGCTGATCGACCAGCGCCAGCAGTGCCTTGCCGTCCTGTCCATCCAGGCGGGCGGCGAGCACCTTGGCGCCCTTGACCTCAACGGCCGCGTTGGAGAGATCATCCCCGGCGGCGCTGGCGGCCTTGGCCTGCAGCTGTTCCAGCTGCTTCTCCAGCTGGCGGTTGCGCTCGAGCACAGCCGACAGCTTGTCGATCAGGTTGTCGCGGTTACCCTTCACCAGCTGCGCGGCTTCCTTGACCTGCTCTTCGGCAGCGTTCAGGTAGGCCAGCGCAGCAGCGCCGGTGACCGCTTCGATACGGCGCACGCCAGAGGCCACGCCGCCTTCGCTGATGATCTTGAACAGGCTGATGTCACCGGTGCGCTTGGCGTGGATACCGCCGCACAGCTCCACCGAGAAATCGCCGCCCATGCTCAGCACACGCACGGTGTCGCCGTACTTCTCGCCGAACAGCGCCATGGCACCCTTGGCCTTGGCGGTTTCGATGTCGGTCAGTTCGGTTTCCACCGCAGTGTTCTTGCGCACTTCACGGTTGACGATGTCTTCCAGGGCCTTGATCTGCTCCGGTTTCACCGCCTCGAAGTGGCTGAAGTCAAAACGCAGGCGCTGGCTGTCGACCAGCGAGCCTTTCTGCTGTACGTGTTCGCCCAGTACCTGGCGCAGCGCTTCGTGCAGCAGGTGGGTGGCGGAGTGGTTCAGCGAGGTGGCGTGCTGCACGTCGGCATCGACCTTGGCCTCGACCGGGGAGCCGATCACCAGCGCACCGCTGGCAACCACGCCGTGGTGCAGGAAGGCACCACCGGTCTTGGTGGTGTCGCGCACGTCGAAGCGCGCAGCGCCAGCCTGCAGGTAGCCGGTGTCGCCCACCTGGCCACCGGATTCGGCGTAGAACGGCGTGCGGTCGAGCACGACCACGCCCTGCTCGCCTTCACCCAGCTGGTCGACGGCCTGGCCGTCCTTGTACAGGGCGATGATCTTGCCCTGGCCTTCGGTGGCCTCGTAGCCGAGGAACTCGGTGGCGCTGTCGACCTTGACCAGGCTGTTGTAGTCCATGCCGAAGGCGCTGGCGGAACGGGCACGTTCACGCTGGGCGTCCATCTCGCGCTCGAAACCGGCTTCGTCGATGGTCAGCTCGCGCTCACGGGCGATGTCGGCGGTCAGGTCCATCGGGAAGCCGTAGGTGTCGTACAGCTTGAACACCACGTCGCCCGGCACCACATCACCCTCGAGCTGGGCCAGGTCCTGCTCAAGGATGCGCAGGCCCTGCTCCAGGGTCTTGGCGAACTGTTCTTCTTCAGCCTTGAGCACGCGCTCGATGTGCGCCTGCTGGATGTTCAGTTCCGGGAAGGCCTCGCCCATTTCAGCGACCAGCGCGGCAACGATCTGGTAGAAGAAGCTGCCTTTGGCGCCCAGCTTGTTACCGTGGCGGCAGGCGCGGCGAATGATGCGGCGCAGCACGTAGCCACGGCCTTCGTTGGACGGCAGCACGCCGTCGGCGATCAGGAAGCCGCACGAACGGATGTGGTCGGCGACCACTTTCAGCGAGGCCTGGCCCTCATTGCTGCAACCGATGGCCTTGGCCGCGGCCGACAGCAGGTTCTGGAACAGGTCGATCTCGTAGTTCGAGTGCACGTGCTGCAGCACGGCGCTGACGCGCTCCAGGCCCATGCCGGTGTCCACAGACGGCGCTGGCAGCGGGTGCAGCACGCCGTCGGCGGTGCGGTTGAACTGCATGAAGACGTTGTTCCAGATCTCGATGTAGCGATCGCCGTCTTCTTCCGGCGAGCCGGGTGGGCCGCCCCAGATGTCCGGGCCGTGGTCGTAGAAGATCTCGGTGCACGGGCCGCATGGGCCGGTGTCGCCCATGGTCCAGAAGTTGTCGGAAGCGTACGGGGCGCCCTTGTTGTCGCCGATGCGCACCATGCGCTCGGCCGGCACGCCGACTTCCTTGGTCCAGATATCGTAGGCTTCGTCGTCAGTGGCGTAGACGGTGACCCAGAGCTTTTCCTTGGGCAGGTTCAGCCATTTTTCCGAAGTCAGGAAGGTCCAGGCGAAAGTGATCGCGTCGCGCTTGAAGTAGTCACCGAAGCTGAAGTTGCCCAGCATTTCGAAGAAGGTGTGGTGACGCGCGGTGTAACCGACGTTTTCCAGGTCGTTGTGCTTGCCACCTGCGCGCACGCACTTCTGGCTACTGACGGCACGCGTGTAGGCACGCTTCTCCGCACCGAGGAAGCAGTCCTTGAACTGGTTCATGCCGGCATTGGTGAACAGCAGGGTCGGGTCGTTGTTCGGGATCAGCGAACTGGAGGCGACTCGGGTATGTCCCTGCTCTTCGAAGAAGCGAAGGAAGGCTTCACGGATTTCTGCGCTTTTCATAGGTTCTTCCACGGAAACGGCGGCCGTTTGGGCTAATACGTCGAATCGACGAAACGACGGCAAAGGGCGCCATTATATCCAGCCTGAACGGGAGATACAGTGTGTTTGTACACCAGAACAGCAATCGGCGGATGAAAAGCCGTTCATTAGCACGACCAGGGCGGAAAAGCAGACCTGCGGGCCCACCCATGCGGTACATAAGCAACACCTGACCCGGGCAGTGGAACGGGATCCTGCCGGCCCACCCTCGCTGCCGGAGCACTCCATGCCTGAGCTGAACATATCCAAACTCCACTCGGACCCGCATCCGCTACCCCACGGCATCATGCAGGCCAACCCGAGACCGATCTACTACATCGACGCCCGGGAACCCGGCCACTCGCAAACCGCCTTCGACAATAACGAAGACAACCCTCGGCAGCAGACCGAGGTCAAGTACATCCAGGCCGACGAAAATGTGCGAATCACCCTCGAACGCGCCTATCCATTGGGGCGGCGCTATCGCCGCAGCACCCCGAACAGCGAGTTGCTGGTCTTCAACGTGGCCCCGCGTGCGCTGCGCGCGAATGAACAGCAAAAGCGCGTACGTATCGCCCCGCGCGAATGCCTGCTGGAAGTGACCATCAACGATGCGGTATTCATGGTCCCCGCGCATACCGCCCAAGCCATTGCCATTCGCCTCACCGATGGCAATCACCACGTGGTCATAGCCCCGGAGGTGAAGAAGACGGTGCTGATCGACATGATAGGGACCGGCAACAGGATCGAGACCGGCGCAGGTATCGTCCACATCGACGCCCATACCGGCACGCACCAGATTGTGGTCGGTAGCGGCCCGGTACTCATCGACAAGGGCGACGCGGTTGTCAACGCCACGGGGCACCGCCTGCTTGGCCGCGAGTCATCCAGGGTCGAGTTCTACCGCAATGCCGAAAACGATGCACGACTGGCCCGGCCCGTGATGGCCGAACATCAGGCCCTGGGCAATATCGGCGTGCGAGTGACGGGTAGCGACCAATTCAGCCAAGCGGCAGAGGATGCGCTGGAACTGCTGCGCAAACTACCCTGTGGCCAGGCGCTACTGGCGGCCCTGGATAAAAAGGCCGGGCAGTCCGGAGCCCCGATCAGCGTGATCGAAGCAGCCAGACACCAATTCACGACCTATACACCCAGCGACCACGAAGAAGATGAAGACGAAGGCCACTTCATCATCGACGAAAACCAGAGTAGCTGGGGATACAGCGGCGGCACACTGGCATACAACCCAGGCTGGTCGACCGCTGCGCAACTGCCACTGCTCGACCTGTACCGCTGCCTGTGCCAAGGCTGGAACTCGATGTCAGGCACCGTCTTTCCGGGCCAGACCGAGGTTCAAGGCAAAAACGGCGCCTATCCGGTGGACAACCTGCTGCTACAGAGCATCGGCTTGCCCACCGATTGCAGGTTCACATTCGGCGGCAGCACCGCCCTGAACACCAACCCACCCGCCTTCACTGAAAACGGGCTGCGTCAGGCTTTGCAACTGGAGCTGCGCACACAGCCGTGAACCCAGGCTATCGGGGCCAGCTCAGCCTAATCGCTGGCCGGAGTCGGGAACGATCAGAATCCCCGCCCTGAGGCCATTCTTGACCTTGGGGTTGGGGAAGATGATGCGCGCGCCCTCCTCCTCGACCACCCAACGCGTCTCGGCCAGGTCCTCGGCCAGCAAGTAGCCCTTGCTCAGCTCGGAGAAGTTCTCGATGTCTGCAGGCAGGTGCAGGTGGAAGCTGTCGCTGTGCTTGATGATCTCGCGGGAAACGCTGAACAGCTGCAGGCCATCCAGCGAGCCTTCGCCTTCGGGCTCGGTGTTTTCGATGATGCTGATCAGCCGCTCCTCCAGCTTGTCGAGGTTGACCTCCTCGTTCTGGCCGAACGGGCGGGCCTTGCCCAACTCCAGGGTGAAGGCTTCGGCCTCCAACTGCTCATAGGTGAAGGCGCTGAAAGTGATGGAAGACTTGCTCTGCAACAACACCGCCTCCATGCCCGCCGCCGCCAGGCGTGCCAGCTCGCGACGGGAATGCTTGCGCCCCTCTTTATAAGGGTACAAGGCGAACTGCTCGATCTTCGAGCCGCGGATGGCGGTATGCAGGTCGTAGTGCAGGCGGCTGCGCCCCGCCTTGCTGAAGAACACCCGGGCGAACTGTTCCAGCTCGGCGGCACGCAATGCCTCGAAGCCACTGGACAGCTCGTGGCGGCCGTTGAACAGGCGGTTGATGTCCTGCTCGATGAAGCGCTCGCCCTTGCGGATCGCTGCGGGGTTGCCAAACAGGAAAAGCACCCGGGCCTTGGGTTTGATCTTGCCGTTGGCCACGCCATGCAGCAGCCGCTCGAGCAACTCGATCGGTGCCGTTTCGTTGCCGTGGATGCCGGCGGACAGCAGCAGGTCCAGCCCGCAATCCTCGTTTTCGGCCGGGCGCACTTCGAGCGCGCCCTCCCCCAGCCAGCGCAAACGCGCGCCCTTGGGTGTCACTTGGGTCTTCTCGGCCGGTTCGTGATCGGTGAGGGTCAGCTCAAGCAATTTGCCAAGGGCGAGCATAGGTACTTCCTTAGTGGTGGTGGCCGCAATCGGGGCCATGGACGTGATCGTCGTCTTCGCCGACCTCCGCCGGTTCCATTTCCAGCTGCAGGCTGACCAGGTTGGTGGCCATCGGGCGCAGCAGCAGGTTGGCGTACTCGGTGTCGTCTTCCTCGACATCCACGCCGATCAGCAGCTGGCCACGACCATCCTGCTGAATCCACACTTCCTTGCCTTGCCAGACCACGGCAAAGCGGGTGCAGGAAGTTTCCAGCTGAGTGCCGTCTTCATCTTCCAGGATAAGGCGCAGGGCGTCGGTCATTGCAAAGTCTCTCTTCAAGGTTGGCGTTGGAACGGATACACCGAGCCCAACTTCAGGATCTGGGTCAATTCGTCCAGTGCCGTACGGCATTCCACCAGCAATTGCGGGTCGGCCAGGTCCGCCTCGCAAAGGCGATCGCGGTAATGCTTGTCGACCCACTGCAACAGGGTGTCGTACAGCGAGGCGGTCATGATAACGCCTTGGTTGACCGCTGCCAGTTCCGTTTCCTTCAACGCCACGCGCAAACGCAGGCAAGCCGGCCCACCGCCGTTCTGCATGCTCTGCTTGAGGTCGAACACTTTCACCTCCCGCACCGGGCCGCCCTGGCTGGTCAACTGGCCCAGATAGGCCCAGACCCGCTCGTTGTTGCGGCACTCTTCCGGCACCACCAGCAGCATGGAGCCGTCGTCGCGGCTGAGCAACTGGCTGTTGAACAGGTATGAACGCACTGCGTCCTCTACCGTCACCGCCGCCCGCGGCACGCAGATGGCCTGGAAGTTGCCACCCTTGCTGGCCAGTTTAGCTCGCAGCTGGCCAAGTACCGCGTCCGTCTCAAGGAAAGCGTCCTCGTGGTAGAACAGCACCTCGCCGTTGCCCACCGCAATCACATCGTTGTGGAACACGCCCTGGTCGATCACCGCCGGGTTCTGTTGAGCGTAGACCACGCCGTCATCGCCCAGACCATGCAGCCGGGCCACGGCCTGGGAGGCTTCCAGGGTCTGCCGGGCCGGGTACTTCTGCGGCGCCGGGTAGCGGCTGTCGAAGGCGCTGCGGCCGTAGACGAAGAACTCCACGCCGGCCTCGCCATAGGTACGGCAGAAGCGCGTGTGGTTGGCCGCCCCCTCGTCACCGAACTGTGCCACGGCAGGCAGTGCCGCGTGGTGGGCAAAGTGCTTGTCGTTGCTGAACATGGCCCCCAGCACGCGGCTGGTGGTCGGGTGCTCGATGCTGCGGTGGTACTTGCAGTTGAGGTTGGCAGCAGTGAAATGCACGCGGCCATCGGCAGTGTCGGCACTGGGGCTGACCGTGGCGGCGTTGGCCACCCACATGCTCGAAGCCGAGCAACTGGCCACCAGCAATGGCATGGCCTCCTTGGCGGCACGCTGGATCACTTCGGCATCGCTGCCGCTGAAGCCCAGGCGGCGCAGTGCAGCCACGTCCGGGCGCTCCTGCGGCGCCAGCACGCCCTGCTTGAAGCCCATGTCGGCCAGCGCTTTCATCTTCGCCAGGCCCTGGCGCGCGGCTTCGCGCGGGTTGGAACCCTGCTGGCTGTTGCTCTGCGAAGCCACGTTGCCGTAGGACAGGCCGCCATAGTTGTGGGTAGGCCCCACCAGGCCATCAAAATTCACTTCGTAGGATTTCATCGGCTAGGCTCCGTGACCTGTTGTTATAGGGTGACGCCCGGCGTCAAGGTTGCCGGCAAGGCAAGGCTGGCGGTCTCCAGCGAAGCCACGGGGTAAGCGCAGTAGTCCGCTGCGTAGTAGGCGCTGGCGCGGTGGTTGCCACTGGCACCCACGCCGCCGAACGGCGCACTGCTGGCGGCACCGGTCAGTTGCTTGTTCCAGTTGACGATGCCGGCGCGGCTGCGCAGCCAGAAGTACTGGTAACGGGCGTGGGAGTCGGACAGCAAGCCGGCGGCCAGGCCGTACTGGGTGTTGTTGGCCTCATCGATGGCGGCATCGAAGTCGGCATAGCGGATCACCTGTAGCAGCGGGCCGAAGAACTCTTCGTCCGGGCGCTCGGCCACAGCGGTGACATCGACAATGCCCGGGGTCAGCAGTGCGGCATCGGCCTGTGGCTGGGTCATTTCCAGCAGCTTCACGGCGCCCTTGGCGACCAATTCGGCCTGGGCCGCAATCAGCGCCCGCGCCGCCTGCAGCGAGATCACCGAACCCATGAACGGCGCCGGCTGCTGGTCGAACGCCCCGACCGTGATGGATCTGCTCACCTCGACCAGGCGCGCGATCAGCGCATCACCCCAAGCGCCTTGCGGCACCAGCAGACGACGGGCGCAGGTGCAGCGCTGGCCGGCGGAAATGAACGCCGACTGGATAATGGTGTACACCGCCGCATCGAGGTCCTTGACCTCGTCCACCACCAGCGGGTTGTTACCGCCCATTTCCAGGGCCAGGATCTTGTCCGGGCGGCCGGCGAACTGCTGGTGCAGCAGGTTCCCGGTGCGGCTGGAGCCAGTGAAGAACAAGCCATCGATACCTGGGTTGGCGGCCAGCGCCACACCCGTTTCGCGCGCACCCTGCACCAGGTTGAGCACACCCGCCGGCAGCCCGGCGGCAATCCAGCAATTGACGGTCAGTTCGGCCACCTTGGGCGTCAGCTCACTGGGCTTGAACACCACGCAGTTGCCAGCCAGCAGCGCTGGCACGATATGGCCGTTGGGCAGGTGACCAGGGAAGTTGTACGGGCCGAACACCGCCACCACGCCATGGGGCTTGTGCCGCAGCACGGCCGTGGCATCGGCCAGCGGGCCGCTCTTCTCGCCGGTGCGCTCGCGGTAGCTCTGCACCGAGATCGCGACCTTGTTGATCATGCTGGTGACTTCGGTCGCCGACTCCCACAGGGGCTTGCCGGTTTCCTCGCCGATGCACTGGGCCATGGCTTCGGCATGCGCTTTCAGTTGCGCGGCGAACTTCTCCAGCACATCGATACGCGCCTCCAGGCTCAATTGCGCCCAGGCCGGGAAGGCCTGACGCGCAGCCTGCACGGCGGCACCCACCTGGCTGGCGTCAGCGCCCTGCCCCTGCCAGACGACGGCTTGCGTCACCGGGTTGAGCGACTGCAGGGTTTCGCCCTGGCCAACCTGCCAATTGCCTGCGATGTAATGCGTGGTCATTTACTGGGCCTCCCGGCTTGCCGACAGCGGCACGGCGCGCACGTTGTCGCCGGCGCCCATGCGCAGGCGCTTGGCGGTCAAGGGGTCGACCACCAGGGTACCGGCAGCCAGCCGCGCAGGTGCGGCCGTGATGCGGCAGTCGTCGCGCTTGCGGTTGTGGATGATGTAAGGCGTCGCGTCATCGCCCGGCGTGCCCACCGCCAGCACCAGGGTCTGGCTCTCGCGCACGGCGCGGATCCTGGAGGTGTCGCACTCGATGGCGGGGCCGGCGTCGAAGATGTCGACGTAGCCCTGGTAGTTGAAGCCTTCCTGCTTGAGCATGGCCAGCGCCGGCTCGGTGTCCTTGTGCACGCGGCCGATCACGTTGCGCGCCGCCTCGGACAGGAAGCAGGTGTACAGCGGGAACTTCGGCATGAGTTCGGCAATGAACGACTTGTTGCCCACGCCGGTGAGGTAGTCGGCCTGGCTGAACTCCATCTTGAAGAAGTGCCGGCCCAGGCTTTCCCAGAACGGCGAGCGGCCCTGCTCGTCGGACATGCCGCGCATTTCGGCGATGATCTTCTTGCCGAACAGCTCGGGGAACTCGGCGATGAACAGCATGCGCGCCCGCGACAGCAGGCGGCCGTTGAGGCCGGAGCGGTAGTCGCTGCGCAGGAACAGCGAGCACAGCTCGGAGTTGCCGGTCAGGTCGTTGGCCAGGAACAAGGTGGGGATTTCGCGGTAAATCTTCAGCTCCTGCGAGGCGCTGACGGTCAGCCCGACCCGATAGTTGTACCAGGGCTCGCGCAGGCCGACGGCACCGGCGATGGCACTGATGCCCACCACCATGCCTTCGTCGTTTTCCAGCACGAACAGGTAGTCGGTGTCGCCACGCTCGGCTTCGCCGCGGAAGCTCTTCTCCGCCCAGCCAACGCGATGCCCCAGGCGCTCTTCGTTGGCCGGCAGCGTGGTCAGCCCGGTGGTACCGGTGCTGCGTGCCAATTCGATCAACGCAGGCAAATCGCTGCTGCGTACAGGACGAACGATCATGCTATCTCCTTTTGCGGCGGCGGCGGCCGGCGCGAAACTCTTCTAACGCATCAATCCCGAAACGTCTGTTGCCAGACCTCAGACCGCAACCAGGCGCACGCTGGCACCCTCGCCCACCCCCAGCGCCTCGGCGGCTGCCGGGCTCAGGCTGACCGGCTTGCCGGGCACCCAGTCCAGGTCCAGCAGCACCGCGCGGTAGTCCTGCAACTGGCCGTTGCACACCAGGTACGGGCGCCCGCCCTTGACCGGGGCTTCCTCGAGCCTCACCGGCACAACCCGGCTCTGGGCGATCGAGCGGATACCCGAGGTACGCGCATGCAGGGTCGGGCCACCGTCGAAGATGTCGATGTAGTGCTCGGTCTCGAAGCCTTCGCGCATGAGGATGTCGAAGGTAATCTGCGCCCGCGGGTGCACCTGGCCCATGGCTTCCTGAGCCAGGTCAGGCAGCAGCGGCACGTAGATCGGGTAGTGCGGCATCAGTTCGGCGAGGAAGGTGCGGCTCTTCAGGCCGCACAGGCGCTCGGCGTCGGCGTAGTTGAGGTCGAAGAAGTTGCGACCGATGGCATCCCAGAACGGCGATTCGCCCTGCTCGTCGCTGTAGCCGACGATCTCGGTCACCACCGAGTCGGCGAAACGCTCCGGGTGAGCGGCCATGAACAGCAGGCGGCCACGCGAATTGAGCTCGGCCCAGCCACTGTTCACCAGTTCCGGCAGCACATAGAAGCTGGTCAGCAGGCTGTTGCCGGTCAGGTCATGGCACAGCGACAGCACATGGATCTTGTTGTGGATCTTCAGCTCGCGCGAGGCGTGCACGAAGGTCTCGTTACGAAAGCTGTAGAACGGCTCGGAGTAGCCCGCTGAAGCGACGATGGCCGAGCAACCGGCCAGCTTGCCGGTTTCGCTGTCCTCGAGCACGAAGAAGTAGCTTTCTTCACCGTTGAAGCTGACCTCGGCGGCGAAGGAAGTCTCGGATGCGGCGATCTTGTCGCCCAGGCGAGCGGTGTCGTCCGGCAGCGAGGTGACACCAATGGGGCTGTCTGCAGCCATGCGCTGCACTTCGTTCAGATCAGCCATTTGCGCGGGGCGCATCACCAGCATGGTGTCACTCCTTTGGAATACGGGCCGCTCACGGCGGCACGGAAAAACGGCAGATGCACTGGCACCTGCACTGGGATCGGGTATCACCGGCCCGGTACAGACTCGGGCTGAGCCTGCACCGTGGCCGGCAAAGGGACCGCGGGCGGATCAGCCCTTGGTCAGGGTGGCCACGGCGCGCTCGAAGCGGTCCAGGCCTTCGTCGATGTCGGCGTCTTCAACTACCAGGCTTGGCGCGAAGCGGACCACATCCGGGCCGGCCTGCAGCACCATCACGCCTTCTTTCTCGGCGGCGTTGAGCACGTCCTTGGCCTTGCCTTTCCAGGCCTCGGTCAGCACGCAGCCCAGCAGCAGGCCAACGCCACGCACCTGGCTGAACAGGTTGTACTTCTGGCCGATCTGCTCCAGGCGGCCCTTGAAGCGCTCATGCTTGGCCTTGATACCGGCCAGGGTTTCCGGGGTGTTGACCACGTCCAGCACCGCGCAGGCGACGGCGCAGCCCAGCGGGTTGCCGCCGTAGGTGGTGCCGTGGGTGCCGACGGCCAAGTGCTTGGCCAGTTCGGTGGTGGTCAGCATGGCACCGATCGGGAAACCACCGCCCAGGCTCTTGGCGCTGGTCAGGATGTCCGGGGTAACGCCGTAGTGCTGGTAGGCATACAGCGAACCGGTACGGCCAACGCCGGTCTGCACTTCGTCGAAGATCAGCAGGGCGTTGTGCTCGTCACACAGTTTGCGCGCGCCTTCCAGGTAGGCCTTGTCGGCCGGCACCACGCCGCTCTCGCCCTGGATCGGCTCGATCACCACGGCGCAGGTCTTGTCGGAAATCTGTGCCTTCAGCGCTTCCAGGTCGTTGTACGGCACATGGCTGATGCCGGTGATCTTCGGGCCGAAACCATCGGAGTACTTCGGCTGGCCACCGACGCTTACGGTGAACAGGGTACGGCCGTGGAAGCTGTTCACGGTGGCGATGATTTCGTGCTTTTCCGGGCCGAAGCGGTCGTGGGCAACACGACGGGCCAGCTTGAAGGCGGCCTCGTTGGACTCAGCGCCGGAGTTGCAGAAGAACGCACGGTCGGCAAAGGTGGCGTCCACCAGCTTGCGGGCCAGGCGCAGGGCCGGCTCGTTGGTGAACACGTTGGATACGTGCCAGAGGGTATTGGCCTGCTCGGTCAGGGCCTTGACCAGTGCCGGGTGGCAGTGGCCCAGGGCGTTGACCGCGATGCCACCGGCAAAATCGATCAATTCGCGACCCGACTGGTCCCAGACACGGGAGCCCTCGCCTCGCACAGGAATGAAGGCCGCCGGAGAATAGTTGGGGACCATGACCTGGTCGAAATCGGCACGTTGCACCGGGGCTTGCTCAACGGACATCTGAGTCTCCTGAAGAGGAACGCTGGCCTGGAAGTGGCGAGCGATGGGGGGGATTGTAAGGACTGATCCGCGCCTGTCCTTGCGGCCAAGCGACAACTTGTTACAGCGCAAAACCCAGTTTTGACAAGGCTTTCGGCAATGCGACAAACACTGTCGCAATCGCGCAGTGTACGGGAGAGAGGGGGCTGGGTGAACGGGTGTACACGAAGGTTTGTGAGGGGCCAGGGAGGTTCGGCGAAACGGGGGCGGCGCCTGTGAGACCGAGCGCCGCCCGCGCGGCGCTTCGCGGGACAAGCCCCACATTTGTTGCAACGTGGCCATGCCTGTGGGAAAGGCGTTGCCAGCTTTGGCGGAGAGTTTGAGACTGGCGAGACGGCGGTAGCGCCAGCCGGGAAACCGCGTCAAGGCAACAAGGCTGACAACAATGGCCTGACAGGTTCGGCACGTTGCAACAAATGTGGGAGCGGGCTTGTCCCGCGAAGCGCCGCGTGGGCGGCGCTCGATTTCCGCCGCACCATCAAAACCAAGGCATACGCCCCAAACCCCCTCGAAATATCAGCCTTTTTCGGCAGGCGCCGAGCTCAGTTCGAACGGGCTGCTGCTACGCCGCTGGTTGCGATCCTCCCGCGGCGTTGCGCCAAAGAAGTTGCGGTAGGCGCTGGAAAAATGCGGCCCCGAGGAGAAGCCGCAGGACAGCCCGATCTGGATGATCGACTTGCTGGTCTGCATCAGCATCTGCCGCGCCTTGTTCAGCCGCAGCTCCAGGTAATACTGGCTCGGCACACGGTTCAGGTACTGCTTGAAGATGCGCTCCAGCTGCCGGCGCGACACGCACACGTGCTGGGCAATTTCGTCGGTGGTCAGCGGCTCTTCGATGTTGGCTTCCATCAGCAGCACCGCCTGGGTCAGCTTGGGGTGGCTGGAGCCCAGGCGGTTCTGCAGCGGAATACGCTGGCGCTCGCCACCCTCGCGAATGCGCTCGACCACCAGTTCCTCCGACACCGCCCCGGCCAGCTCCGCCCCGTGATCACGGGCCAACACTGCCAGCAGCAGGTCGGTCACGGCCATGCCGCCACAAGCGGTCAGGCGATCGCGGTCCCAGTCGAACAGGTGACTGGTGGCGATAACCTTGGGGAAGCGCTCGGCAAAATCATCCTGCCAGCGCCAGTGCACCGCAGCCCGGTAACCGTCGAGCAGGCCCAGCATCGCCAGAGGGTAGACCCCGGCCGACAGGCCGCCAATCATGCAGCCACTGCGCGCCAACTGCTTGAGCGCCGTAGACAACGCAGCCCCCACCGCCGGCGGCTGCTCGTCAGCCAACAGGAACAGCTTGTGACACCCCTCCAGGCGACCGTTCCACGGCTCGCCCGGCAAACGCCAGCTACCCTCTTGCGCCGGCTCCGCCTGCAGAAAGACCAGATCGTAGACCACCTCCGGGTGCACCCGCTGCGCCACCTGCAACACTTCCTCGGCCAGCGCCAGGGTCAAGGGCCGGGTGCTGGGCCAAATGAGAAAACCGATTCGCTGGGTGGTCATAGGGTGCGGTCCGAAACCTGAGGTCGTTCGAGTCTGTGCGCCGGGTCAGGCTGCGCTCGCCGCGCAGCATGCCCTATTCTGGTGCAAAAATGCAGCTTTTACTTCAGGCTGCCGGAGAGGAACTGCTTCAGGCGCTCCGACTGC
This sequence comes from Pseudomonas sp. s4, assembly GCF_046764235.1. Lineage (NCBI taxonomy): Bacteria > Pseudomonadati > Pseudomonadota > Gammaproteobacteria > Pseudomonadales > Pseudomonadaceae > Pseudomonas > Pseudomonas sp. s4. Next base: position 4,618,739 of record NZ_CP177209.1, read on the forward strand.
GGGTTGGCCAGCACTTCGCGCGGGCAGCCGGTTTCTTCCACCAGGCCCTTGTGCAGGAACACCAGCTGGTTGGAAACCTCACGGGCAAAGCCCATTTCGTGGGTCACCACCACCATGGTGCGGCCTTCCTGGGCCAGCGACTGCATCACCTTGAGCACATCGCCCACCAGTTCCGGGTCCAGCGCCGAGGTCGGCTCGTCGAACAGCATGACCTCCGGCTCCATGGCCAGCGCCCGGGCAATTGCCACACGCTGCTGCTCGCCGCCGGACATGTGCCCCGGGAAGGCGTCCTTGCGGTGGGCGACTCCGACCTTGGCCAGGTAGTGCTCGGCCTTTTCCAGGGCTTCCTTGCGGTTCACGCCCAGCACATGCACCGGCGCTTCGATGATGTTTTCCAGCGCGGTCATGTGCGACCACAGGTTGAAGTGCTGGAAAACCATCGACAGGCGCGAGCGCATGCGCTGCAGCTGACGCGGGTCGGCTGCCTTGAGCGCACCATCCTTGCCCGGTACCAGCTTCAACTCTTCGTTGTTGAGCAGGATCTTGCCGGCGTGCGGTTGCTCCAGCAGGTTGATGCAGCGCAGGAAGGTCGACTTGCCCGAACCGCTGGAGCCGATGATGCTGATGACATCGCCTGCCTTGGCTGACAGGGACACGCCCTTGAGCACTTCATGGCTGCCGTAGCGCTTGTGCAGGTCTTGGACTTCGAGTTTGTACATGCTGTCGATTCTCACAAAGCGGTCAGTGCTTGCGCGGCGCCAGGTAGCCGAGCCAGCGGCGTTCGGCCACCTTGAACAGGCGCACCAGGATGAAGGTCAGGCACAGGTAGAACACGCCCGCCGTGATATAGGCCTCGAAAGGCAGGTAGTACTGGGCATTGACCGTGCGCGCAGCGCCAGTGATGTCGATCAGGGTAACGATCGACGCCAGGCTGGTGGTCTGCAGCATCATGATCACTTCGTTGCTGTACTGCGGCAGCGCCCGGCGCAGGGCCGACGGCAGCAGGATGCGCCGGTACATCTTCATGCGCGACATGCCCATGGCCTTGGCCGCCTCGATTTCGCCATGCGGCGTGGCCTTGAGGCTGCCGGCGATGATTTCGGCGGTGTAGGCACTGGTGTTGATGCCGAACGCCAGGCAGGCGCAGAAGGTAGCGCTGGACAACAGCGGCCACAGGAAGCTTTCGCGCACCGCCTCGAACTGCGCCAGGCCGTAGTAGATCAGGAACAGCTGCACCAGCATCGGCGTGCCGCGGATCACGTAGGTGTAAAGCCACGCCACGAGATTGACCGCTGGCTGCTTGGACACCCGCATCAGGCCCAGCGGAATGGCCGCCAGCAGCCCGAAGAACAGCGAAATCGCCAGCAGCTTGAGGGTGGTCAGCAGGCCGCCGAAATACATCGGCAGTGCCTCCCAGACGACGTTGTAGTCGAAGATCATAGTTCAGCCACCTTGACGCCAACCGAGTAGCGGCCCTCGAGATACTTCAGGGCCAGCAGCGAGATGCTGGTCAGCACCAGGTACAGGGCCGCCACCGCCAGGAAGAAGGTGAAAGGCTCGCGGGTGGCATCGGCCGCCTGCTTGGCCTTGAACATCATGTCCTGCAGGCCCACTACCGAAATCAGCGCGGTGGCCTTGGTCAGCACCAGCCAGTTGTTGGTGAAGCCCGGGATCGCCAGGCGAATCATTTGCGGCACCTGGATGCGGAAGAACACCTGGCGGTTGCTCATGCCATACGCCACGCCGGCTTCGGCCTGGCCTTTCGGAATACCAAGGAACGCACCGCGGAAGGTTTCCGACAGGTAGGCACCAAAGATGAAGCCCAGGGTACCGATACCCGCGATCAGCGGATTCAGGTCGATGTAGTCTTCATAACCGAGCAGCGGCGCAACCCGGTTGATGATGTCCTGCCCGCCGTAGAAGATCAGCAGGATCAGTACCAGGTCCGGAATACCACGAATCACCGTGGAATACAGATCGCCCAGCCAGGCCAGCCAGCGCACCGGCGACAAGCGCAGTGCCACACCGATCAGGCCGAGCACGATGGCCAGGGCCATCGACGACAGGGCGAGCTGAAGCGTCAGCCACGCCCCGTCGAGGATGACTGCCCCGTAGCCTTTCAACATGATGAGGTCCTCGACCTAGAGAATGAAAAATGGTGCAAACCTCAGAGCCTCTGCTGTTTGCACCATTGCACAGGTGAAACTCGACGTCTTATTTCGAGTCTGGACCGTAGATATCGAAGTTGAAGTACTTCTTCTCGATTTCTTTGTACTTGCCGTTGGCACGAATGGCGTCGATGGCCGCGTTGATGCGGTCGACGTTGGCCTTGTCACCTTTGCGCACGGCAATGCCGATGCCGTCGCCGAAGTACTTGGCGTCGGTGAAGGACGGCCCTACGAAGGCGAAGCCCTTGCCGGCGCCGGTCTTGAGGAAGCCATCTTCCAGCAGGGTGGCGTCGGCCACGGTGCCATCGAGGCGGCCAGCCGCCACGTCCAGGTAGATTTCGTTCTGGGTGCCGTAAGGAACCACGGTGGCACCTTTGGCGCCCAGTACTTCCTTGGCGAAGCGGTCGTGGATCGAACCGCGCTGCACACCAATCTTCTTGCCCTTGAGCTCATCCAGGCTGTCGCTGACGGCGGTACCTTCCTTCATCACCAGGCGCGCCGGGGTCAGGTAGTAGCGCTTGGTGAAGTCGACCGATTTCTTGCGGTCTTCGGTGATCGACATGGACGACAGGATGGCGTCGATCTTGCGCACTTTCAGCGCCGGGATCAGGCCGTCGAACTCCTGCTCGACCCAGGTGCACTTGGTCTTCATCTCTTCGCACAGAGCGTTGCCGATGTCGTAGTCAAAACCGGCAATGCTGCCGTCTGGCTGCTTGAAGGCGAAGGGTGGGTAGGCGGCTTCGATGCCGATTTTCAGCGGTTTTTCATCGGCCTGCGACACCAGGGAAAACACGGACAGCGCCAGGGCGCCAAGCAGTGCGAGCTTCTTCATCAGGTAACTCCATCGGTACAGGGCAATACAAGGCAGGTAACGGCTGCCCGATATGCGAATGGGTACAACGCGAGCCGCGCAGGGTTCGACCAAGGCCGCAGACCACGAGCGAGTGAGTGGCATTTTAACGACAGCCCGGTAGTCGATATTTCTTCAAAGCGACAACTACTTACAGAAGCGCTTGAAACGGCAACGGGCGATGTTGACAGCCATTGCAAAATATGCAAGAGCGCAAGAAATAGAACCTATAGTACTAGCAATTCCCGGGCCTATTATTGGCAAAGCCTTGTATTACGGCAAGTGCAGCGTGCCGTGTCGCAAAAAAGGCTGCGAAAACGCACCGAAACAGGCCGGATTTGTTTCCTGGCGCCCCGATATTGTGCGACGCCGGTGACAGAACAGTTACCGATGAATGTCGGGTAACAGTAAAGCAAAAACCCCGCCGGTTGCCCGGGCGGGGTTCTTGTTGGCGGCACAGCTCCTGTAGGCGCTCCCACAGCCCCCTACAAAATGTGCGACGCGGCTATCAGGCCGAAGCCAAGCTCATGGCCTTGTGGGTATCGATCAGGTGTTGCACCACACCCGGGTCGGCCAGGGTCGAGATATCGCCCAGGGCATCGTACTCACCCGTGGCAATCTTGCGCAGGATGCGGCGCATGATCTTGCCCGACCGGGTCTTCGGCAGCCCCGGCGCCCACTGGATCACATCCGGCGAGGCGATCGGGCCGATTTCCTTGCGCACCCAGTTCTTCAGCTCCAGGCGCAACTGCTCGCTGGCCTCGATACCGGCATTGAGGGTGACATACACATAGATGCCCTGCCCCTTGATGTCGTGTGGCACACCTACCACCGCGGCCTCGGCCACTTTCGCATGCGCCACCATGGCACTTTCGATCTCGGCAGTACCCATGCGGTGACCGGAGACGTTCAGCACGTCATCCACGCGACCGGTGATCCAGTAGTAGCCATCCTCGTCGCGGCGCGCACCGTCGCCGGTGAAGTACATGCCACGGAAGGTCTTGAAGTAGGTATCGACGAAACGGTCGTGGTCTCCGTACAGCGAACGCGACTGGCCCGGCCAGGAATCGAGGATCACCAGGTTGCCTTCGGCAGCGCCCTCGATCAGGTTGCCCAGGTTGTCCACCAGCGCCGGCACCACGCCGAAGAATGGGCGGGTTGCCGAGCCCGGCTTGAGGCCGGTGGCGCCCGGCAGCGGGCTGATCAGGATGCCGCCGGTCTCGGTCTGCCACCAGGTGTCGACGATCGGGCAACGCTCCTTGCCCACGGTCTTGTAGTACCAGTTCCAGGCTTCGGGGTTGATCGGCTCACCCACCGAGCCCAGCAGGCGCAGGCTGGAGCCATCGGCACCTTCGACTGCAGCCTGCCCTTCGGCCATCATCGCGCGGATGGCGGTTGGTGCGGTGTACAGGATGTTGACCTTGTGCTTGTCGACGATCTTCGACACGCGCGTGATGTCGGGGTAGTTCGGCACGCCTTCGAACAGCAAGGTAGTAGCGCCGTTGGCCAGCGGGCCGTAGACGATGTAGCTGTGGCCGGTGACCCAACCCACGTCGGCGGTGCACCAGTACACCTCGCCCGGGCGATAGTCGAACACGCGCTCATGGGTGAGCGCGGCGTACACCAGGTAGCCACCGGTGGTGTGCAGCACGCCCTTCGGCTTGCCGGTGGAGCCGGAGGTATAAAGGATGAACAGCGCTTCCTCGGCACCCATCTCTTTCGGCGCGCAATGGCTGGAGGCGACTTTCATCAGGTCTTCGTACCAGATGTCGCGGTGCTGGTGCCAGGCAATGTCGCCACCGGTGCGCTTGCACACGATGATCTTCTGCACGCTGTTGGTTTCAGGGTTGGTCAGCGCCAGGTCGACGTTGGCCTTGAGCGGGGTACGCCGGCCACCGCGTACGCCTTCGTCGGCGGTAATCACGACCTTGGACTTGCAGTCGATGATACGACCGGCCAGCGCCTCGGGCGAGAAGCCGCCGAACACCACCGAGTGAATCGCACCGATACGGGCACAGGCCAGCATGGCGACCACGGCTTCGGGGATCATCGGCATGTAGATGGTGACCACGTCACCCCGGTGCACATCCTGGCCACGCAGGGCGTTGGCGAACTTGCAGACCTGCTCGTGCAGTTCGCGGTAGGTGATGTTGCGGTGTTCGGAAGGGTCGTCGCCTTCCCAGATGATGGCCAACTGGTCACCGCGCTCTTCGAGGTGGCGGTCCAGGCAGTTGGAGGAAACGTTCAGAGTGCCGTCGGCGAACCATTTGATATCGACGTGATGGTCGTCGAAGGAGGTCTGCTTGACCTTGGTGAACGGCTTGATCCAGTCGATGCGCTGGGCCTGCTCGCGCCAGAAGCCGTCCGGGTTGATCACCGATTGCTGGTACATGGCCTTGTAGGTGGCCTCGTCGGTCAGGGTGGTGGCCGCAACCTCGGGACGAACGGGATACAGTGGAGCCGCACTCATCTGTGTTACCTCGGTGTAATAGTTGTTTTTGTATGGAACCGTTTGTAACTGTACCAGAGCGACAAAAGCCATTCGACGTTGGTAGTAATTTGGTACGCCCGTTCAGACAAAGCGCTCTGGCACGCACCTTACAGCCCAGGCGAGAAATTACGGGCGCGGTTTACCATAGGATTGTTACAGATTCTGTCAAAACACTTTATCAAAAGACCCACTGTTTCGGCCTTGGCCCCAGCCATAAAATTCACCTCGCCAGCAACGGCAAGGCGATTAACAACTGGTAACAGCCCCCACGAAGGCAAGCGTTAATCCCCCTCCAAACCTGATAGTTAAAACTAGCAATACTCGCGGCGCCATAAGCGCCGCGTGCCCCCTCACGACCTTAGACAGGTAAATTGAAAATGAAAGCTTTACTGGTATTGGTACTTGGCAGTCTTTGCGGCGCGGCGATGGCCGGCGAAGCCAAAGATGCCGAGCAGATTCCGGTTGAACAGTACAGTTACTCGCAGCACCTGGACATTGCCCGCGTCATTTCCATGAGCGAAGTGCCCAATGTGTGCGAAGTCGTGCCAGCCCGCATGACCTACGAGGACTCCAAGGGCCAGAAGCACATTCTCGAATACCGCGTGATGGGGAACGGCTGCTCGAACGGCTGATACCTTGTGAATTGGGGCCCTGCGGGCCCCTTTCGCGACACAAGGCCGCTCCTACAGGTACTGCGCAGGCTTCAAACATTGCGCAGTACCTGTAGGAGCGGCCTTGTGTCGCGAAAGGACTGCGCAGCAGTCCCGCCTTTTATAAAGGCGGATTATTCTGCAGACTTGCCAAGTGAATAATCCCTCAACTTGTTGGCAATAGTCGTATGCGAAACACCCAGTCTTTTACCTAAAGCCCGACTACTCGGGAATTCCCCCATCAAACTTTCCAGTACCGCTTTTTCAAAACGTCCGACAATCTGCGAAAGATCCCCATCCAGCGAAAATTCACCCAGCGGTTGGCGCACGCCGTAATCCGGCAAACGTATATGTTCACTTTTGACCACGCCGCCTTCGCATAACGAAACCGCCTGGAACAACACGTTTTCCAACTGCCTTACATTACCCGGCCAATGGTACTGGCCGAGTTTATCCATCGCCGCTGGCGCCAGGCGCGGCATGGCGCAGCCGATCTGCCGGCTGGCCTGGTCGAGAAAGTGCTGCACCAGCCCTTCCAGGCCATCCATGCATTCGCGCAATGGTGGAATGTGCAGCGACAACACATTGAGCCGGTGATACAGGTCCTGACGAAACTCGCCCCGGGCACACAATTCGGACAAATCCACCTGGGTCGCGCAGATCACTCGCACATCCAGGTACACCTCTTCATCGCTGCCTACGCGGCGGAAGCAGCCATCTTGCAGAAAACGCAGCAGCTTCACCTGCAAGCGTGGGCTCATCTCCCCTACCCCGTCGAGAAACAGCGTGCCACCGGCGGTCAGCTCCAGCAGCCCCAGCTTGCCCTCGGCCCGCGCCCCTTCGAATGCCCCAGGGCCGTAGCCGAACAGCTCGGTCTCGGCCATCGACTCGGGCAACCCGGCGCAGTTGAGCGCCATCAACGGCGACTGGCCGCGCGGGCTTGCCAGGTGGCAGGCACGCGCCAGCAACTCCTTGCCGGTGCCGGTCTCGCCCTCGATCAGCAAAGGCGCGTCCAGCGGCGCCATGCGCCGCGCCTCGCGCACCACCGCAGCCATTACCCGCGAGCTCTGGAAGATACTGTCGAAACCGCGCAGCTCCTGCTTGCGCACGTTATAGATGCGCTCACCGATACGGTCGGCGCGGTGCAGGGTCAGCACCGCGCCGGCCAGCGCCTCGCTGTCGTCGTGCTCGGACTGCAGCGGCGCGATATCGGCCAGGAACACATCGCCCTTGACCTTGATGCGCAGGCCGTTGATGCGCGACTTGTTGGCGCGCACTAGCTCTGGCAGGTCGAAGTCCTCCACATAGCGCGCCAGCGGCATGCCCGGCACCTCGTCCACCCGAACCCCCAGCAGCTGCGCAGCGGCACGGTTGGCGGCGACGATGCTGCCGCCCATGTCGATCGACAGTACCGGAAAGTCCAGCGCACCCAGCAACGCATTCAGCTCCATGTGTCGGCGCTCGCTGGGCATCAGCCCCACGCGCTTGACACCGAATACCCCGGCAATCGCCTCGAACTTCGGCCGCAGCGCCTGGAACTGCAGATTGATCAGGTTCGGGCAATGCAGGTAGATGGCGTTGCCATGGTCACCGCCCACCTCGCCGCGCAGCACGTTGATGCCGTACTCCACCAGCAGGTTGAGGATGTCGCGCAGGATGCCAATACGGTTCTGGCAATGCACTTTGATACGCATGAGGGCTCTCGAAGCGCCAATGTTTTTCAACATCGCGCGGAAAAGTCGTAAAGATAAGCTGACAAAAACAGCCGAAGCTTCAGCCAGATGCCTCGGATTTTCCGACACCTACGCCTTTTTGTAAAATTATCGTTACGAAAACATCGCCGAATGCCGGTCCCGCTCACTGGCCCACCCCGTGCAAAGTGGCCAGCGAAGGGATATTCATTAGGCATGTCCTGCACATAACAAGAAAAGCCCTCACCAGGAGAGCCACATGAAACAGACGCAATACGTGGCACGCGAGCCCGATGCGCATGGTTTTATCGATTACCCGCAGCAAGAGCATGCGGTATGGAACACCCTGATCACCCGTCAGCTGAAAGTGATCGAAGGCCGCGCGTGCCAGGAATACCTGGACGGCATCGACCAGCTCAAGCTGCCCCATGACCGTATTCCGCAACTGGGCGAGATCAACAAGGTGCTGGGCGCCACCACCGGTTGGCAGGTTGCTCGGGTCCCGGCGCTGATCCCCTTCCAGACCTTCTTCGAACTGCTGGCCAGCAAGCGCTTCCCGGTAGCCACCTTCATCCGTACCCCGGAAGAGCTGGACTACCTGCAAGAGCCCGATATCTTCCACGAGATCTTCGGCCACTGCCCGCTGCTGACCAACCCTTGGTTCGCCGAATTCACCCATACCTACGGCAAGCTCGGCCTGGCCGCGACCAAGGAACAACGTGTGTACCTGGCGCGCCTGTACTGGATGACTATCGAGTTCGGCCTGATGGAAACCGCGCAGGGCCGCAAGATCTATGGCGGCGGCATCCTCTCGTCGCCAAAGGAGACCGTCTACAGTCTGTCTGGCGAGCCCGAGCACCAGGCCTTCGACCCGATCGAGGCCATGCGCACACCGTACCGCATCGACATCCTGCAGCCGTTGTATTTCGTGCTACCGAACATGAAGCGTCTGTTCGACCTGGCCCACGAAGACATCATGGGCATGGTTCACAAAGCCATGCAGCTGGGCCTGCACGCACCGAAGTTTCCACCCAAGGTCGCTGCCTGAGCGACCTTGCCGATAACAACTCGAACCGGAAAACACCACATGAATGCCTTGAACCAAGCCCATTGCGAAGCCTGCCGCGCCGACGCACCAAAGGTCACCGACGAAGAGCTGGCCGAGCTGATTCGCGAAATCCCGGACTGGAACATCGAAGTACGTGACGGCCACATGGAGCTGGAACGCGTGTTCCTGTTCAAGAACTTCAAGCACGCCCTGGCGTTCACCAATGCCGTGGGCGAGATCGCCGAGGCCGAAGGCCACCACCCGGGCCTGCTGACCGAGTGGGGCAAGGTCACCGTGACCTGGTGGAGCCACTCGATCAAAGGCCTGCACCGCAATGACTTCATCATGTGCGCACGCACCGACAAGGTGGCGGAGACGGCTGAAGGCCGCAAGTAAGCACTGAAAGAATGGGGCCCGATGGCCCCATTTTTTATGGAAAACATGTCCGCTGTTCGCCCGCAAAACCGACAAGCGACCGCCAAAAAATCCAAACTGTCATCCAGACTTGTGTATCCTGCCCCAGCTTTGCGAAGCTTCAAACGCGCCTGGCGCAGACTTTTCACTCACACTTGCGAGGAACGACGAGATGCATGAAATCCCGAATCTTCCCTTCCCAAGCCTGAACCCAGAAGAGCCAACCGTGACCGTTCACGCCGAACCGGCAGCTGCCGTCGAGCAGGATGGTGACGATCAATCAAGCGCTGACCAGGAATAACCGCGCATCCCCCGACTGTGTGAAAACGGCTGACCTGCGGGCTACCCCCGTCATCACGTTTTCACACCGTCCAGAACCCACGTAGGCCCTCATGCCCCACTCACCGCGCCCCCTTGCGGTCACCCTGCAAGTCGTCTCCATCGTCCTCTTCACCTTCATCGGCTACCTGAACATCGGCATCCCGCTGGCCGTATTGCCCGGCTATGTGCACAACGACCTGGGCTTCAGTGCCGTGGTCGCGGGCCTGGTGATCAGCGTGCAGTACCTGGCCACCCTGCTCAGCCGCCCCACCGCCAGCCGCATCATCGACAACCACGGCAGCAAGAAGGCGGTCATGTATGGCCTGGCCGGCTGCGGCCTCAGCGGGGTTTTCATGCTGGCCTGCGCCTTCCTCACCCACCTCCCCTGGCTGAGCCTCGCCTGCCTGCTGGTCGGCCGCCTGGTACTCGGCAGTGCGGAAAGCCTGGTGGGCTCCGGTTCCATTGGCTGGGGCATTGGCCGCGTAGGTGCTGAAAACACGGCCAAGGTCATTTCCTGGAACGGCATCGCCAGCTATGGCGCGCTGGCCATCGGCGCTCCGTTGGGCGTGCTGATGGTCAAGAGCCTGGGCCTGTGGAGCATGGGCGTGAGCATCATCCTGCTGTGTGCGCTCGGGTTGCTGCTGGCCTGGCCCAAACAGGCCGCACCGATCGTCAGTGGCGTGCGCCTGCCGTTCCTGCGGGTGCTGGGCAAGGTGTTCCCGCACGGCTCGGGACTTGCCCTGGGCTCGATCGGCTTTGGCACCATCGCCACCTTCATCACCTTGTATTACGCCAGCCGTGGCTGGGCCAATGCGGCACTGACGCTGAGCCTGTTCGGCGCCAGCTTCATCAGTGCGCGACTACTGTTCGGCAACCTGATCAACCGGCTTGGCGGGTTCCGGGTGGCGATCGCCTGCCTGTCGGTGGAAACACTCGGGCTGCTGATGCTGTGGCTGGCGCCCAGCGCCGAACTGGCGTTGGCGGGGTCCGCACTGAGCGGGTTCGGCTTCTCGCTGGTGTTCCCGGCACTGGGGGTGGAGGCGGTGAACCAGGTGTCGGCGGCCAACCGCGGGGCGGCGGTGGGGGCTTATTCGCTGTTCATCGATTTGTCGCTGGGGGTGACCGGGCCGCTGGTGGGCGCGGTGGCGGCGGGGTTCGGGTTTGCTTCGATGTTCCTGTTTGCGGCAGCAGCGGCGGCTTGCGGGCTGGTATTGAGCCTGTATCTGTATCGGCAGGCATCATCTTCAAGGCATGCACGGGACTTGTAGGAGCAGCCTTGTGCTGCGAAGAGGCCATTACTGCCGAAGAAAACCTATTGGCTCTACCAGCCTCTTCGCAGCGCAAGGCTGCTCCTACAGGGACGGCGTAAACCAGGGGGCTGCAAGGCAGCCCCGAGGCCCTGATGGTCAGCGCTTGGCGTACTGCAGCACCACTTCCAGCGGGTGGCGCATCTGCCGCTCGGTCATGCGCTTGACCTGGCTGCGGCACGAGTAGCCTGTCGCCAGCGGCTCGCCTTCCTTGTCCAGCTTGGTCGCCCACGACTGCTCGAAGATGGTCCGCGAGGTATCCTGATTGCGCGCCTCGTGCCCATAGGTACCAGACATACCGCAGCAACCAGTCGCCTCGGTCACCAGCTTCAGGCCCAGACGGGCGAACACCTGCTCCCACTGCTTGGTGCTGGCCGGCACGTTGGTCTTCTCGGTGCAGTGCGCCATCAGGCGGAAATTGCCCGGCGCAGTCGGTGCCTGCTCCGGCAGCACGTCCATCAACCACTCCTGCGGCAACAGCACCTGCGGGCAGCCATCCAGGCCCGGCACTTTCTGGTACTCCTGGCGATACACCAGGGTCATCGCCGGGTCCAGGCCCACCAGCGGCACGCCGCAGTCAGCCAGGGCCTTGAGCTGGGTCGCATTACGGACAGCCGCCTTGGCAAACGCACCGAGGAAGCCCTGAACGTGGAGTGGCTTGCCGTTTGCACTGTACGGCGCCAGGAACACCCGGTGGCCCAGGCGGTGCGCCAGGTCGATGAAGGCCGACAGCAGCGGTGTCTCGAAGTAACGGGTAAATGCATCCTGCACCAGCACGATGCTGCGCTCGCGCTGGGCCGGGGTCAGCTCACGCAGTGCCGGCACGCTGGCCACGCCGACGCGACAGCGGGTCAGGGTAGCCTGGAAGTTGAAGCGACTGATCAGCGGGCTGTCGACCATGCCGACCTTGTCGGCCAGCAGCTTGCTCACCCACTTCGAGCCCATCACCGCGTTGTACAGCCCTGGCGCGTGGGCCAGGTACGGGATGGTGAACTCCAGCGAACCGATCAGGTAGTCACGCAGCGGGCGCTGGTAGCGGCCGTGGTACAGCTCGAGGAAGCGCGAGCGAAAGTCCGGCACGTTGACCTTGATCGGGCACTGACCGGCGCACGACTTGCACGCCAGGCAGCCGGCCATGGCGTCGTACACCTCATGAGAGAAGTCTTCCTGGCCCTGGCTGCGCGCGCGGTTGTTGCGCAGGCGTGCCGGCAGGCCCTTGAGCCACGACACCTTGTTGCGTGCCGCCGCCAGCACGTCGATGTTGGCCTCGCCCTGCAGGCGCAGCCATTCGCGCATCAGCGAGGCACGGCCCTTGGGTGAGTGCTGGCGCTCGCGGGTGGCCTTCCACGACGGGCACATGGCGTCGTTGGGGTCGTAGTTGTAGCAGGCGCCGTTGCCGTTGCAGTGCACGGCGCTAGGGAAGTCCTGCCACACGCGTTCGTCGATGGTGCGGTCGAGATCGCCGCGCAGGGTTACGCCATCGACCGGGGTCAGGCCTTCGGCACTGCCCAACGGGGTGCAGATCTTGCCCGGGTTGAGCTGGTTGTGTGGGTCGAAGGCGCCTTTCAGGCGCTGCAGCGCCGGGTACAGCTCGCCGAAGTACTCCGGCACGTATTCAGAACGCAGGCCCTTGCCGTGCTCGCCCCACAGCAAGCCGCCATAGCTTTTGGTCAGCGCCGCCACGGCGTCGGAAATCGGCTTGACCAATGCGGCCTGGGCCGGGTCCTTCATGTCCAGCGCCGGGCGCACGTGCAGCACGCCGGCATCGACGTGGCCGAACATGCCATAGGCCAGGCCGTAGCCATCGAGCAGTGCACGGAAGTCGGCGATGTAGTCGGCCAGTTGCTCCGGCGGTACCGCGGTGTCTTCCACGAACGGTTGCGGGCGTACTTCGCCCTCGACGTTGCCCAGCAGGCCCACCGAACGTTTACGCATGGTGTAGACGCGGGTCACCGCCTCGGCACCCTCGGCCAGGGTATGGCCCAGGCGCTCGACGCTGGTGTCGCTCTGCAGGTGCTGGATGAACGCTTGCACCTTGGCATTGACCTCGGCCGGCTCGTCGCCGCAGAACTCCACCAGGTTGATGCCCAGGGTCGGGCGCTCGGGGTCTGCCGGAAAGTATTCGGCGACGCTGTGCCAGACGATATCCTTCATCGCCAGCATCAGCACCTTGGAGTCGACGGTCTCGATCGACAGCGGCTTGTGCGCCATCAGCGCGTTGGCATCACGCAGTGCATCCATGAAGCTGGTGTAGCGCACGTTGACCAGCACGGCGTACTTGGGGATCGGCAGCACATTGAGCTTGGCTTCGACCACATAGCCCAGCGAGCCCTCGGCACCGCACAGCACGCTGTTGAGGTTGAAGCGGCCCTGCTCGTCGCGCAGGTGGGCCAGGTCATAACCGGTCAGGCAACGGTTGAGCTTGGGGAAAGTGGCTTCGATGAGATCGGCCTGGGTTTCCTGGATCTCCCGCGCCATGCGGTACACCTCGCCGACCCGGCCGGGCGCGGCACAGGCCTGTTCCAGCGCAGCATCGTCGATCGGCAGGCTGTGCAGGCGCTCGCCACCGAGCAGCACGCTGTGCAGCTCCAGTACGTGGTCGCGGGTCTTGCCATAGGTGCAACTGCCCTGGCCACTGGCATCGGTGTTGATCATGCCGCCGACAGTGGCACGGTTGGAGGTGGACAGCTCGGGGGCGAAGAACAGCCCGTGCGGCTTGAGCGCAGCGTTGAGCTGGTCCTTGACAGTACCGGCCTGCACCCGCACCCAGCGTTCCTCGACGTTGATTTCGAGGATCTTGTTCATGTGCCGCGACAGGTCGACGACGATACCGTCGGTCAGCGACTGCCCGTTGGTGCCGGTACCACCACCGCGTGGGGTCAGCTTGACCTGCTGGAAGCGCCCCTCGGCCATCAGCGTGGCGACCCGCGCCACATCGTCGGCGTCCAGCGGGAACACCGCCGCCTGTGGCAAGCGCTGGTAGATCGAGTTGTCGGTGGCCAGCACCGTGCGGGTGCCGTAGTCGGCACTGATCTGGCCACGGAAGCCGCTGTTGCGCAGGGCTTCGAGGAATTCGGGGTAGTTGGCGCTCGGGGCAACGGTCGGCAGCTGGGCGATCATCGAAGGATGGCCTCTTGATATTGGCTAATTCACGGGATTCCTGTCGTTCCGGCATGGGTGATGACATGCGGAGGTGACGTGCAGGCCAATGTTCCTGTAGTTTCGCTTCAGGGGCAAACGGATAATCCTGCCGCTATTAATGACTTTCATGAATGAATTACCGCCATCTCACCCCGTCCATGTCGCTGCTACTGGCTTTTGAGGCTGCCGCCCGGCATGAAAGCTACACCCGAGCCGCCGCCGAGCTGTCGCTCACCCAGAGCGCGGTCAGCCGCCAGGTGCAGGCGCTGGAGCAGCAACTGGGCCTGACCCTGTTCCGCCGCGAGGGGCGCCAGGTGCAGCTGACCGATGTCGGCCGCCTGTACCAGCGCGAGCTCAGCGAAGCACTGGGGCGCATCCGCAGCGCCACCTTGCAGGCGTTGGCCTACCAGTCGGGGGTAGGCACCTTGCGCCTGGCCACCCTGCCCACCTTCGGTTCGAAATGGCTGCTGCCGCGGTTGCATGCCTTCTACAGCGCACACCCGGGCATGCTGGTGCACATACATTCACGCATCGAAGCCATCAACTTCGACACCAGCGAGATCGATGCCGCCATCGGCGTGGCCAGCCACGACCTGCCGGGGTTGATCTGCCATCGCCTGCATGCCGAGGAACTGGTGGTGATATTGCCGCCTGAGGCTGGTGCGGACAGCCAAGGCTGGAGCCCTGCACGCATCACTGAAGAGGTGCTGCTGAATGTGGCCAACAACCCGCATGCCTGGGGCGAGTGGTTCTCGCACCATGGCCTGGCGCACCGGGCGATGCGCCTGGGGCCGAGCTTCGAGCTGACCTCGCACCTGATCCAGGCGGTACGGGCCGGGATCGGCATCGGCCTGGTGCCGCGCATACTGGTGGAGGAAGAACTGGCCAAGGGTGAGCTCTACAGCCCAGGGGTGGCATTTGCCAGCCAGCGCAGTTATTACCTGATCTACCCGCCGCGCAATGAGGCGTTGCCGTCGCTGCGGGCGTTTCGCAGTTGGTTGCTGGAGCAGATCTGATTCTTGCCTGTGCCGGCCTCTTCGCGGGTAAACCCGCTCCCACAGGTATAGCGCTGCTTTCAGGTCAGGTGATGTCCCTGCGGGAGCGGGTTTACCCGCGAAGAGGCCGTTACAGGCAATAAAAAACCCGAAGCCAGTTCCTGACTTCGGGTCTTTTGTACGCTACCTGCAGCGCCTTACTTGGCCACGCTACCAGCAGCCCCAAGGGCCTGCGCCTTGCGACGCGGCTTGACCATGTAGACCACGAACATGGCGAACAGCCACACCGGGATCGCATACACGGAAACCTGGATACCCGGGATCATCGCCATGATGCCCAGAATCAGCACCACGAACGCCAGGCAGATGTAGTTGCCATAGGGGTACCACAGCGCCTTGAACAGCGGCTTCTGGCCAGTGCGGTCCAGGTGCTGGCGGAACTTCAGGTGCGAGTAACTGATCATCGCCCAGTTGATCACCAGGGTAGCCACCACCAGCGACATCAGCAGCTCCAGCGCGTTTTGCGGCATCAGGTAGTTGAGCAGCACCGCGATCAGCGTCACGCCTGCCGACGCCAGGATCGAGCGCACCGGCACACCGCGGCTGTCGACCTTGGCCAGCGACGCCGGAGCGTCACCTTGTTCGGCCATGCCCAGCAGCATGCGGGCGTTGCAGTAGGTGCCGCTGTTGTACACCGACAGCGCTGCAGTCAGGACCACGAAGTTCAGCAGGTGCGCGGCCACGTCACTGCCCAGCAGCGAGAACACCTGCACGAATGGGCTGCTGCCATAGCTGCCACCGGAGGCATCGATGCTGGCGACCAGGTTGTCCCATGGGGTCAGCGACAGCAGCACCACCAGGGCACCGACATAGAAGATCAGGATACGGTAGATGACCTGGTTGATCGCCTTGGGGATCACGGTCTTCGGCTTGTCGGCCTCGGCTGCGGTGAAGCCGAGCATTTCCAGGCCACCGAAGGAGAACATGATGAAGGCCAGGGCCATCACCAGCCCGCTGACACCGTTCGGGAAGAAGCCGCCGTGCGACCACAGGTTGGCCACGGTTGCTTCCGGGCCGCCGCTGCCGCTGGTCAGCAGGTAGGCACCCAGGCCGATCATGCTGACGATGGCCACCACCTTGATGATGGCAAACCAGAATTCGGCCTCACCGAAGAACTTCACGTTCATCAGGTTGATGGCGTTGATCAGCACGAAGAACGCTGCCGCTGTGACCCAGGTGGGGATCTCCGGCCACCAGTAGTGGACATACTTGCCGACCGCCGAAAGCTCCGACATGCCCACCAGGATGTACAGCACCCAGCAGTTCCAGCCCGACAGGAAGCCGGCGAAACCACCCCAGTAGGTGTGGGCGAAATGGCTGAACGAGCCGGCCACCGGCTCTTCGACGATCATTTCGCCGAGCTGGCGCATGATCATGAAGGCGATGAAGCCGCAGATGGCGTAGCCAAGGATCATCGACGGGCCAGCGGATTTCATCACGCCTGCCGAGCCGAGGAACAGGCCGGTACCAATCGCACCGCCGAGGGCGATCAACTGGATATGGCGGTTCTTCAGGCCCCGCTTGAGCTCGCCTGAATGCATGTTTTGTCCACTCATGAACGAAGTCACCTGCATTGTTTTTATCTGTGACGGAATCGGACCCACCGCGCTCGTGGCGCAGCGGAATGGGCAAGGTGGTTACCTTGGGTTTCCTGACCTCAGGGGCCGCCGGAGCGGGTCAACCAGGCGTGATCAAGAGTGCGCGGTACGCAAAGGAGTCACAGGTAAAACGCGGCGCACTGTATACCCCTGCAAACGCGCAGGCGTCAACGCGTTGCATCGTTTCCTCGGGAAAAAACGCAGCGATCCTGTGGTGTGGGCCTTGAAAGGCGAAGTGATCGGCGTACATGGCGCCTCCATTTGTTGTTTTGTCAGCCTGGCTCTGTGGACAGGCTTTTGCACACGGCAATGGCGGCTATAACACCGTGGGGCGGGGCTTTGGGCAAGGGTGGGCGGGGCTTGGCTGGCTGTTTTGATGGGGAGTCGGCGGCAAGGTTTGTTTACACGATTCGACCTAATCTGAAATCCGGGCTGAAACCGACTACATTCGTACAATTTTCTTTACAGGGTGGTTCGGGAACTTGCCAGTCGTCCGAAAATTCTTTTTGTTCAATATCTTGGGGCCGCTTTGCGGCCCATCGCGACACAAGGCCGCTCCTACATGGACCGCGTCAATTTCAAATATTGCGCGGCCCTGTAGGAGCGGCCTTGTGTCGCGATGGGCTGCGCAGCAGCCGCAAATTCTCACAGCCATAAAAAAACCAGCCCGAAGGCTGGTTCTATTTCAACGCAAAGGCCAATCAGCCACGCGGTTTGCCGCGGCCACGCCCTGCCGGCTTGTCACCTTCAGGCTTGGCCGGACGCTTGCGCATCTCGCTCGGGCGTTCGGCCACGGTGCTGCCACGGCCGGTCTTGCGCGGGGCCTCTTCACGCGCCTGGCGCGCCGGGCGTTCGCCGGCAGCAGCACCTTCGTGGGCCGGGCGCAGGCTGCGCACGCGCTCGCCACGGCCCAGCGGGCGGGTCGATTTGCGCTGCAGGCGCTCCATCTTGTCCTTGGCCTTGAGCTTCATGGCTGGCAGCGCCACCGGCTGCAGGCCCACTTCAGCAGCGAGGATGTCGATTTCGCCCTGGGTCATTTCACGCCAGCGGCCCATCGGCAGGTCGGAGTTGAGGAACACCGGGCCGAAACGCACGCGCTTCAGGCGGCTGACCACCATGCCCTGGGACTCCCACAGGCGACGCACTTCACGGTTACGGCCTTCCATCACCACGCAGTGGTACCAGTGGTTGAAGCCTTCGCCACCGGGTGCCTTCTGGATGTCGGTGAACTTGGCCGGGCCATCTTCCAGCATCACGCCGGCCTTCAGGCGCTCGATCATCTCGTCGTCGACCTCACCACGCACACGTACCGCGTACTCACGGTCCATCTCGTAGGACGGGTGCATCAGGCGGTTGGCCAGTTCACCGTCGGTGGTGAACAGCAGCAGGCCGGTGGTGTTGATATCGAGGCGGCCGATGTTGATCCAGCGGCCTTCTTTCGGACGTGGCAGGCGGTCGAACACAGTCGGGCGGCCCTCCGGGTCGTCACGGGTGCAGATTTCGCCATCGGGCTTGTTGTACATGATCACCCGGCGGGTGGCCTCGGCGGCCTCTTCGCGCTTGATCAGCTTGCCATCCACGGCAATGGCGTCGTGCAGGTCGACGCGCTGGCCGAGGGTGGCCTCGACGCCGTTGACCTTGATGCGGCCCTGGCTGATCCAGGCCTCGACGTCACGGCGCGAGCCAACGCCAATGCGCGCCAGCACTTTCTGCAGCTTTTCGCCGGATGGAGGGGTGATCTCGGTATCTTGCAGGTCTTGCTCACTCATCTGGGCACCTCCCGGTGTAGGAATGAAATAAGGGTTCTGGCGACGAACGCGCCAAAAGGCCGCGCATCATACGCGGTTCGGCGTGGGAACGCACTGGAGGGTAGAGGGTTTTGTGGGCTTTGCGAGGGGTTTCTGCCTAATGGTTATGTATTGGCATGGCCGGCCCTTTCGCGGGCACGCCCGCGAAAGGGCCGGTACAGGCAACAAAGGAATCAGGGCAGTGACTTGCCCTCTTCTTCCACCGAGGCCTCAGGCTCTTCCTCGCGCAAATCATCGAAATCGGTCTTCAGCCCCTCTTCCATGGCATCCAGCTCCACCAGCAGGCTACGGAAGCTGGTCTCCTCCTTCGGCTCGGCAACCTCTTCCTCTTCCCCAAGGCTGGCATCCGCCAATGCCTGCAGGTGCGCCGGCACTGGCGCATCATCCGGGTCGAGCAGCGGCTCGGGCTCCATCTCCCGCAGCTCGGCCAAGGCCGGCAGCTCGTCCAGGCTCTTGAGGTTGAAATGGTCGAGAAACCCCTTGGTAGTGGCGAACATCGCCGGCCGCCCGGGCACTTCGCGGTAGCCGACCACGCGGATCCACTCGCGCTCCATCAGGGTCTTGATGATGTTGCTGTTCACCGCCACGCCGCGCACATCTTCGATTTCGCCACGGGTGATGGGCTGGCGGTAGGCGATCAGGGCCAGGGTTTCCAGCAGCGCGCGCGAGTAGCGCTGCGGGCGTTCTTCCCACAGGCGCCCGACCCACGGCGCAAAGTCCTCGCGAATCTGCAGGCGGTAACCGCTGGCCACCTCCTTGAGCTCGAAGGCGCGGCCGTTGCACGATTTGCCCAGCAGCTCCAGCGCCAGCCTGAAGACCTTGGGCTCCGGTCGCTCGGCTTCCTCGAACAGTTCGTACAGACGCTCCAGGGATTGCGGCTTGCCCGAAGCCAGCAGGAAAGCCTCGATCAGCGACGCGAGGTCGCGGGGTTCATTCAGGTTCATCAGGGTCTTCAACAAGCGCCGGGCGAAGCCGCACGTGGATGGCGGCGAAGGGTTCATTCTGCACCAGTTCGATCAGCGATTCCTTCACCAGCTCGAGAATCGCCATGAACGTCACCACTACGCCCAGCTTGCCCTCCTCGGCGGCGAACAGCTCGACGAACGGCACGAAACCGCCACCCTTCAGGCGTTCCAGCACCTGGCTCATGCGTTCGCGGGTGGACAAGGTCTCGCGGGTGATCTGATGGCTTTCGAACAGGTCGTTGCGGCGCATCACCTCGGCCATCGACACCAGCAGCTCTTCCAGACTGACCTGGGGCAGCAGCTTGCGCACCTTGGCCTGTGGCGCCTCCAGGCGCGGCACCACCACCTCGCGGCCGACCCGTGGCAATTCATCGATACCTTCGGCGGCAGCCTTGAAGCGCTCGTACTCCTGCAGCCGGCGAATCAGTTCGGCGCGCGGGTCACCCTCCTCCTCCTCGACCTCGGCCGAGCGCGGCAGCAACATGCGCGACTTGATCTCGGCGAGCATGGCAGCCATCACCAGGTATTCGGCGGCCAGCTCCAGGCGCACGCTCTTCATCAGCTCCACGTAGCCCATGTACTGGCGGGTGATTTCCGCCACCGGAATGTCGAGGATGTCGATGTTCTGCTTGCGGATCAGGTACAGCAACAGGTCCAGCGGGCCTTCGAAGGCTTCGAGGATGACTTCCAGAGCGTCCGGCGGGATGTACAGGTCCAGTGGCAGTTCGGTCAGGGCTTCGCCATAGACCAGTGCCAACTGCAGCTGCCGAGGCGTTTCGGCCTGCTCGGCCGGTGCCTCGGGCGTTTCCACCTGGCTCACGCGTTGACCAGGAACGGCGTGGGGTCGCCGCAGCCTTCACGGACCAGTTCCGGTTCATCACCGGACAGGTCGATGATGGTCGATGCCTTGAGGTCACCGAAACCGCCGTCGATCACAAGGTCGACATGGTGCTCCAGGCGCTCGCGGATCTCGTAAGGGTCGGTCATCGGCTCGGTGTCGCCTGGCAGGATCAGGCTCACACTCATCAACGGCTCGCCCAGTTCGGCCAGCAGGGCCAGGGTAATGGCATGGGCCGGCACCCGTAGCCCGATGGTGCGCCGTTTATCGTGCAACAGCAGGCGCGGCACTTCGCGCGTGCCGTTGAGGATGAACGTGTAAGGCCCCGGCACATGTGCCTTGAGCAGCCGGAAGGTGCCGGTGTCGACCTTGGCGTACAAACCCAGCTGCGACATGTCGCAGCACATCAGAGTGAAGTTGTGCGTCTTGTCCAGCCCGCGCAGGCGCCGCACCCGTTCGATGGCCGCCTTGTCACCCATCTGGCAACCCAGTGCATAGGCCGAATCCGTCGGGTACACCACCACACCGCCCTTGCGGATAATCTCGACGGCCTGCTTGATCAGGCGCTGCTGCGGGTTCTCCGGATGAATCTGGAAAAATTGGCTCACGTAGTCGTCCTGTTCATACCGCCAAAGGCTGTTCATGGCTGAATCGGCGCCACAGAGGTGGCAGGTCCTCGGGCAAAGGCCGGTAGGCACCGATCTCGCCCCAGGTGCCGGGGCCGTGGAAGTCACTGCCAGCGCTTGCCAGCAGGCCGAACTCACGGGTGAGGATGGACATGGTGCCCACCTGCTCGGCAGGCATCATCCCGTTGACCACTTCAAGCGCCTGCCCGCCTGCCTGAATATAGTCGGCAATCAGTCTTCTGCGCTTGCTGCGGGTCAGATCGTAGTGCATGGGATGCGCCAGGCTCACCCAAGCGTTGGACTGGCGCAGGGTCGCGACGGTTTCATCAAGGGTCGGCCAGTGCTGCTTGACGTCCCCCAGCTTGCCGGCGCCCAGCCATTTGCGAAACGCCTCGCTGCGATCCTTGACGTGCCCGGCACGCACCAGGTACTCGGCAAAATGCGGGCGCGCCGGGGCGTTGCCGCTATCGCCCAGTTCGTGCTGCACGGCGCGAGCGCCGTCGAGGGTACCGGGCATGCCCTTGGCCGCCAGCCGTTTGTCGATTTCTTCGGCGCGCAGCCAGCGGCCACGGTGCAGCGCTTCGATCGCCGCCAGCAGGGGCGGTGCGTCGAGCGGGAAGTCATAGCCCAGCACATGGATGGTCGCGCCACCCCAGGTGCACGACAGCTCCACCCCGCTGACCCAGTGCATGCCCTTGTCGCGGCACGCCTGGCGCGCCTCGGGCAGGCCTTCGATGGTGTCATGGTCGGTCAGTGCCAGCGTTTGCACCCCATGCTCATGGGCCCGGGCGACCAGTGTCGAAGGCGACAGGGCGCCGTCGGAGGCCGTGCTGTGACAGTGCAGATCAACATTCATGGAGGAGCGCTTTCGCTGGAATCGATGTTTGTTATTATGCCGTCACATCCCGATTCTGGCTGCCATTGTGAAACAATTCATCGATTTCATCCCGCTGCTGCTGTTCTTCATCGTCTACAAGCTCGACCCGCGCCCCATGGAAGTCGCCGGCCACAGCTTCGAATTCGGCGGCATCTACAGCGCCACGGCCATGCTGATCATCAGCTCGCTGGTGGTCTACGGCGCGCTGTTCCTGCGCCAGCGCAAGCTGGAAAAGGGCCAGTGGCTCACCCTGGTGGCCTGCCTGGTGTTCGGCGGCCTGACCCTGACCTTCCACAGCGAAACCTTCCTCAAGTGGAAGGCACCGGTGGTGAACTGGCTGTTCGCCCTGGGCTTCGCCGGCAGCCACTTCATCGGCGACCGGGTGCTGATCAAGCGCATCATGGGCCACGCCCTGAGCCTGCCCGATGCCATCTGGACCCGCCTGAACCTGGCCTGGATCGGCTTCTTCCTGTTCTGTGGCGCGGCCAACCTGTTCGTCGCCTTCACCTTCCAGGACTTCTGGGTCGACTTCAAGGTGTTCGGCAGCCTGGGCATGACCGTGATGTTCCTGGTAGCGCAGGGCGTGTACCTGTCGCGCCACCTGCACGACGACCCTTCTACCTCCAAACCCAAGGATTGACATGCTCTACGCCATCATCGCCAGCGACGTCGCAAACTCCCTGGAAAAGCGCCTGGCTGCCCGCCCGGCGCACATCGAACGCCTGCAGCAGCTGAAGGCCGAGGGCCGCGTGGTACTGGCCGGCCCGCACCCGGCCATCGACAGCAACGACCCTGGCGAAGCGGGTTTCAGCGGTAGCCTGATCGTTGCCGAGTTCGACTCCCTCGCCGCGGCGCAAGCCTGGGCCGATGCCGACCCCTACATTGCCGCGGGCGTGTACGACAAGGTGGTGGTCAAGCCGTTCAAGCAAGTGCTGCCTTGATCTGAGACCGCGTGTGCTTCTTCGCGGATAAACCCACAGAGACGGCGCAGGCTTCAAGCTTGCACTGCTCCTGTAGGAGCGGGTTTACCCGCGAAGAAGGCCACGCGGTACCACCAGTTATACTGTTGCCATCAGTCTGCGGTATCTTTGCCACTGGCGGGCCGAATAGCCGCCGTCAATGGTTGAATTGAGTGAGTCATGAGCGAGCTGTTACTGATAGATGATGACCAGGAGCTGTGCGAGCTGCTCGGCAGCTGGCTGACCCAGGAAGGGTTTACCGTGCGCGCCTGCCACGATGGCCAGAGCGCACGCCAGGCCTTGGCCACGCATGCCCCGGCGGCCGTGGTGCTGGACGTGATGCTGCCCGACGGCAGTGGCCTGGAACTGCTCAAGCAGTTGCGCAGCGAGCATGCCGAACTGCCGGTACTGATGCTCTCGGCCCGCGGCGAGCCGCTGGACCGCATTCTCGGCCTGGAACTGGGCGCCGACGACTACCTGGCCAAACCTTGCGACCCGCGTGAACTCACCGCTCGCCTGCGTGCCGTGCTGCGCCGCAGCCACCCCACCGCCACCACCAGCCAGGTGGAGCTGGGCGACCTGGTCTACAGCCCTGCCCGTGGCGTGGCCAGCATCGATGGCCGTGAAATGACCCTGACCCTGTCCGAAAGCCGCATTCTGGAAGCGCTGCTGCGCCAACCCGGCGAGCCGCTGGACAAGCAGGAACTGGCGCAGATCAGCCTGGGCCGCAAGCTGACCCTGTACGACCGCAGCCTGGACATGCACGTCAGTAACCTGCGCAAGAAGATCGGCCCCCACGCCGATGGCCGGCCACGCATCGTCGCCCTGCGCAGCCGTGGCTATTACTACTGCCTCTGAACATCTTTACCGAGCCTTTACCATCCGCTGACCGCGCTTGACGGTGATCTCCCTAGACTGTGCTCATCCGGTAACCACCGGCCCATGAAAGGAGAGACACCATGCGCAAGACCCTTATCGCCCTGATGTTCGCCGCCGCCCTGCCGACCGTGGCCATGGCCATGCCTGAAGGCGGCATGCGCCACGACGGCCCACATCATCGCGGTGATGCGCCCTTCCACCAGCTGGACCTGAGCCGTGACCAGCGCCAGCAGATCGGCAAGCTGATGGGCGAGCAGATGAAACAGCGCCGCGACATTACCGAGCGCTACCTGTCCAAACTGCCGGCCGCCGACCAGAAGGCGATGAAGGACGAACTGCAGGCCAACCGCGACAAGACCGACAGCGCGGTCCGCGCCCTGCTCAAGCCTGAGCAGCAGAAGAAGTTCGACGAACTGCAGAAGGAACGCGCCGCACAGAAAGCCGAGTGGCAGGAGTTCCAGGCCTGGAAAGCTGAAAAAGGCAACAAGGCCCAGTAAGCTGTCCGCCCGATGCCCGGCCCGCCTCAGTGCGAGCCGGGCTTTTCTTGTTTGCAGGAGGTGCACTTGCGTTCACTGTTCTGGCGCATCCTGGCCAGTTTCTGGCTGGCCATCACCCTGGTTGCGGGCCTGTCGATCCTGCTGGGCCACATGCTCAACCAGGACGCCTGGATCCTCAGCCGCCACCCGGGCCTGAATACCCTGGCCAGCAAGTGGGCCAAGCATTACGAACAGGAAGGCCTGGCTTCGGCACAGCATTTCCTGGAACGGCGCAAGGACCGCTACAAGATCGACGTGCAGGTGCTCGACGACAGTGGCGAAGCCGTGGTGCCCGGCACCTTCCCGCGCCGTGCGGCGGCCTTCGAGGCACGCCAGCACAATGACCAGCGGCG
Source organism: Pseudomonas sp. s4 (assembly GCF_046764235.1). Taxonomy (NCBI): domain Bacteria; kingdom Pseudomonadati; phylum Pseudomonadota; class Gammaproteobacteria; order Pseudomonadales; family Pseudomonadaceae; genus Pseudomonas; species Pseudomonas sp. s4. Next base: position 4,643,314 of record NZ_CP177209.1, read on the forward strand.
CCTGCCGTGGCGCCGGTTGACCGAGGAATACACCAGCCCCGACACCGGCCAGACGTACCTGCTGATCTACCGCATCCCCCACCCGGCGCTGGATGCCTGGCACCGCGAAAGCCTGCTGTGGCCGCTCAGTGCGCTGGGCATTGCCCTGGTGGTGCTGACCCTGTTCAGCCTGCTGGTGACCCTGTCCATCACCCGCCCGCTCAGCCGTCTGCGCAGCGCCGTGCATGACCTGGGCCAGACCACCTACCAGCAGAACAGCCTGGCGCAGCTGGCGGCGCGGCGTGACGAATTCGGCGTGCTGGCCAAGGACTTCAACAAGATGGGCGCGCGCCTGCAAAGCACCATCGGCAGCCAGCGCCAGTTGCTGCGCGATGTGTCCCATGAATTGCGTTCACCGCTGGCCAGGCTGCGTATTGCCCTGGCCTTGGCCGAGCGCGCCGAACCTGAGCAGCGTGAAGCGCTGTGGCCACGCCTGACCCGCGAATGCGACCGCCTGGAAGACCTGATAAGCGAAATTCTCGCCTTGGCGCGGGTCGATGCCGAACAGGCCCATGCCGAGCCGGTGGACCTCAACGCCCTGCTCGGCAGCGTGCGCAAGGATGCCCAGCTCAGCGCACCAGAGCAGGATGTGCGCCTGGAGGCTCAGCCGGGGTTGACCTTGCAAGGTTGGCCAACGCTGATCGAGCGTGCCGTGGACAACCTGCTGCGCAATGCCCTGCGCTTCAACCCGCAGGGCCAGCCGATCGAAGTCAGCGCCGCGCGCGAGCAGGACCGTATCCTGATCAGCGTGCGTGACCATGGGCCGGGGGCGGCGGCGGAGCACCTTGCGCAGTTGGGGGAACCGTTCTTCCGTGCGCCGGGGCAGGATGCGCCGGGACATGGGCTGGGGCTGGCGATTGCACGCAAGGCGGCGGAGCGACACGGTGGCAGCCTGGTACTGGAGAACCATCCACAGGGGGGCTTCGTGGCGCGGCTGGAGTTGCCTGTGACTGAAGCGACAGGCAGTTGATTTGATGTAAATGCTCCCGGCCTCTTCGCGGGTAAACCCGCTCCCACAGGTAACCGTGCAAGGCCTGAAACTTGCGCCACACCTGTGAGAGCGGGTTTACCCGCGAAAGGGCCGGATGCCTTGATACGGCAATCAGCCCCAGGCCGCGCTATTCACCCCAGGCACTGACGAAATCAGCAGTTTCCAGAATCGGCGCGGTGCGCGGCTCGGTCAGCGGCGTACCCACATACAGGTAACCGATCAGCTCCTCGTTCGCAGCCAGCCCCAGGCCCTTGTGCACATGGGCATCGAAAGCCATGTCCCCGGTGCGCCATACCGCACCGATACCTTGCGCATGCGCCGCAATCAGGATGCCGTGCGCGGCACAGCCCGCCGCCAGCCGCTGCTCGGACTTGGGCACCTTGAAGTGGTCCTGCAGCTTGGCAATCACCACGATCAGCAACGGCGCCCGCAGCGGCATGGCGCGGGCCTTGTCCAGGGCAGCCTGGGTGGCATCCCCCTTGTGCTGCAGCGCTTCGGCGAACAGCTCACCCAGCTTCTCGCGGCCCTGGCCTTCGATGGTGAGAAAGCGCCACGGCCGCAGCTGGCCGTGGTCCGGGGCGCGCAGGGCGGCCTGGAACAGCGCCTCGCGCTGGGCGGCATTGGGCGCCGGGTCGGTCAGGCGTGGCACGGAAACACGGTTGAGCAATGCGTCGAGAGCCTCCATCGGCTACCCTCCTGGCAGGTAAATGTGCGGCCATTCTAGCGTTTACATCACCAGACCCATAGGTAGAATGGCGCCCTTCCGTTTAGAGTCAGAGCAGATCACATGGCGTTGCCGACCTTAAGGATCATTGGTTTCATCATCGGCATCTTCCTGATTACCCTCGCCGTCAGCATGGCCGTGCCCATGGCGACCCTGGTGATCTTCGAACGCACCCGTGACATGCCGTCGTTCCTCTGGTCGAGCCTGATCACCTTCATCGCCGGCCTGGCCCTGGTGCTTCAGGGTCGCCCCGAGCATGTGCACCTGCGCCCGCGCGACATGTACCTGCTGACCGTCAGCAGCTGGCTGGTGGTGTGCGTGTTCGCCGCCCTGCCTTTCCTGCTGACCCAGCACATCAGCTACACCGACGCCTTCTTCGAGAGCATGTCGGGCATCACCGCCACCGGTGCCACCGTACTCAGCGGGCTGGACAACATGTCACCGGGCATCCTGATGTGGCGGTCGATGCTGCACTGGCTCGGCGGCATCGGCTTCATCGGCATGGCGGTAGCGATCCTGCCGCTGCTGCGCATCGGTGGCATGCGCCTGTTCCAGACCGAATCATCCGACCGTTCGGAGAAGGTAATGCCGCGCTCGCACATGGTCGCCAAGTCGATCGTGGGGGTATACGTCGGCTTCTCGATCCTGGGCGCGCTGGGCTTCTGGTGGGCCGGCATGAGCCCGTTCGATGCGATCAACCACGCCATGTCGGCGATTTCCACTGGCGGGTTTTCCACCTCCGACCAGTCGCTGGCCAAGTGGGATATCCCGGCCGTGCACTGGGTCGCGGTGGTGGTGATGATCCTCGGCAGCCTGCCCTTCACCCTTTACGTGGCGACCCTGCGCGGCAACCGCAAGGCACTGATCCGCGACCAGCAGGTGCAGGGTTTGCTGGGCTTGCTGGTGGTTACCTGGCTGGTGCTCGGCACCTGGTACTGGGCCACCACCAACCTGCACTGGCTCGACGCCCTGCGCCACGTGGCGCTGAATGTGACTTCGGTGGTCACCACCACCGGCTTCGCCCTGGGTGACTACAGCCTGTGGGGCAACTTCTCGCTGATGCTGTTCTTCTACCTGGGCTTCGTCGGTGGCTGCTCCGGCTCGACGGCTGGTGGTATCAAGATCTTCCGCTTCCAGGTCGCCTACATCCTGCTCAAGGCCAGCCTCAATCAGCTGATCCACCCACGTGCGGTGATCAAGCAGAAGTACAACGGCCACCGCCTTGACGAAGAAATCGTGCGTTCGATCCTGACCTTCTCGTTCTTCTTCGCCATCACCATCTGCGTCATGGCGCTGCTGCTGTCTTTGCTTGGCGTGGACTGGATGACCGCCCTGACCGGCGCTGCGGGTACGGTTTCGGGTGTGGGGCCGGGCCTGGGTGAAGTGATCGGCCCATCGGGCAACTACGCCACGCTGCCGGATGCTGCCAAGTGGATTCTCGCCAGCGGCATGTTGCTCGGCCGATTGGAAATCATCACCGTGCTAGTGTTGTGCATGCCGGCGTTCTGGCGCCATTGACCACCTCCGGCTCGGCGCCCAGGCGGGCGCGGTACTCACTGGGCGTGACATGGAACCAGCGGCGAAACGCACGGTAGAAATTGCTGGGGTCGGCAAAACCCAGCAGGTAAGCGGTTTCCAGCAGGGTCATGCCCGGCTGCGCCAGGTACTGTTCGGCCAGTTCGCGGCGGGTGTCGTCAAGCAGGGTCTGGAAGCTGGTGCCCTCCTCCTGCAGCCGCCGCTGCAAGGTGCGCTGCGACAGGTGCAGGGCCTGGGCCAGGGTTTCGCGCTTGGGCTCGCCCTGCGGCAGGATGCGGCACAGTACCTGGCGCACCCGGTGGGTGACCCGGCTTTCCGAGAAACGCGCCAGGTATTCGCCGGCAAAACGGTCATGCAGTATCGCCATGGCTTCATTGGCGGTGGGCAGCGGTGCCTCCATGTCGGCGCGCTCGAACACCAACGCATCGTGCGGCGCACCGAACACCAGCGGCGAATGGAACGCCACCTTGTAGGGTTCGATATTCTTTGGCTGCGGCCCTTGCACCAGCACCCGGCGCGGTTGCACCGGGCGACCGCTCAGCCAGCTGCACAGCGCCAGCGCACAGGCCAGCGATGCTTCGGCGCTGTGCCGGGTCGGTGGCAAGTGGTCGCCGTGTACGGTCAGGATCAGCGAATAGCCCTCGGGGCCGAGGACGAAGCTGAGGTCGGAGCTTTCGGCAATGATGCGCTGGTAACGCACCAGGCGCTCGAAGCCTTCGGCCAGGGTGCGGCTGGACATCAACGCATAACCCACCACATGGAACGATGCCGGGCGCACCACCCGCGCCATGTTCAGGCCTATGGCCTCGTTGCCCGACAGCTCTACCGCCAGTTGCCACAGCCGGGTCATGGAGTCCTGGGGGAAGCGCGCGTCGGGGTCGTCGAGGGCAGCGAAATCCAGCCCCAGCTGCTTGAACATGGCCCGGCAGTCCAGCCCTTCCAGTTCGAGTGCCTTCACGATCCCTGATGCCCAGCTGGCTGACGTGGTTCTTTCGCTCATGACAGGCTTCTTATGCTGACCGCTCCTGCGGTGAACCCCAAGGATATTCAATTGGCGCCTATTGTCACTGATAGGCTTCGCCAGTCACTCTAGACTCGAATCAGGCTCCACGCCGTGCATCTTGTCCAGAAGTGTTAATCCCGGAGCACTGTCATGAACCGCACAGCGCAGTTTCGCAGTTTTGCCGAGTTCTACCCTTACTACCTGGGGGAGCACAGCAACCCCACCTGCCGCCGCCTGCACTTCGTCGGCACCAGCCTGGTGATAGCCCTGCTGGCCTACACCATCGGCAGTGGCAAATGGTTGTTGCTGCTGGCCTTGCCCGTGTTCGGCTACGGCTTTGCCTGGGTCGGGCATTTCTTTTTCGAAAAGAACCGGCCTGCAACCTTTACCCATCCGCTGTATAGCCTGATCGGGGATTTCGTGATGTTCAGGGATATCCTGCTGGGCAAGATCAGCCTGTAGATCTTTTGGGGCTGCTTTGCGGCCCCCAGGGCCCTCAAGCCCTACGCCGGTTCGCGCACCGCCGCCGCTGCTTGCGCCTCCCGCGCCTGTGCCTCGGCCAACCGGTACAGCTCGATCGTGCCATCCCAATGCTCGATCAGCGCCGTGCACGACTCCACCCAATCCCCGCAATTGAGGTACTCCACTTCCCCCACCTGGCGAATCTCGGCATGGTGGATATGCCCGCACACCACCCCATGAAAACCGCGACGGGTGCACTCGTGGGCAATGGCATCCTCGAAGTCGCTGATGAAGTTCACCGCGCCTTTGACCTTGTGCTTCAGGTACGCCGACAGCGACCAATAGCCGTATCCATAGCGGGCACGCCAGCGGTTGAGCCAGCGGTTGAGCACCAGGGTGAATTCGTAGGCACGGTCACCGAGGAACGCCAGCCAGCGGTGGTAACGGGTAATCACGTCGAACTGGTCGCCATGGATCACCAGCAGGCGGCGGCCATCGGCGGTAAGGTGCTCGGCCTCGTCCACCAGTTGGATGTTGCCGAGTATCAGCCTGGAGTAACGGCGCAGGAATTCGTCATGGTTGCCGGTGACGTAGATCACCTCGGTGCCCCGCTTGCTCATGGTCAACAGGCGGCGAATCACGTTGGTGTGGGCTTGAGGCCAGTAGATACCACCGCGCAGCTTCCAGCCATCGATGATATCGCCCACCAGGTAGATACGGTTGGCCTGGTAGCCCTTGAGGAACTGCGACAGGTGTTCGGCCTGGCAGTCGCGGGTGCCCAGGTGCACATCGGAAATCCACAGGGTACGCACGCGTTGCTTGCGCGAGGGACGTGACAGTTCGGCATGGGTCATGGGCAGGCTCCGACGCAGTTTGCTGGAGACTGGCAGGCGCGAATGACAGATCGGTGGCAAAACCGTTACGAGTGATGGACCGCGAGGAATGAGGCACAATGCGCCTCTGCCCTGCGAGGACGCCTCTCCCCATGACCGCCGGCCCGATCCTCTCGCTGCGCCATTACCGCGACAGCCTGATCGCCCACAGCCACGAACACCCGCAACTGGTGTTCGGCCTGCGCGGTCGTCTGGACTTCGAGGTGCAGGGACATGGCGCCGGGATCGATCGACAGGGGTTGATCGTGGTACCGGCGGGCGCCCATCACACCTGCGCCAGCGATGGCGGCAGCGATTGCCTGGTGCTGGATGTACCAGGGGACCATTGGTTGCGCGAGCAACTGGGCGAACATGCAGATGCCAGCCGCCGCCTGCTCGACCGCCCCGCCGCCCTGGGCCTGGATGAGCGCCAGCAACAGTTGGTGGACTGGCTGGCGACCAGCCCCATGCACGACCCGCTGATTGCCCGACAAGGGGCAGCGCTGCTGCTGGCCAGCCTCAACCCCACGGCGGCCGCCAGCGTCACAGCCAGCCAGCGTCTGCCCTACGCCGCCTTCGACGCACATATCGAGCGGCATGCCGCCTACCCGCTGCAAGTGGCTGACCTGGCGCGCATCGCCGGGTTGTCCAGCGCCCGCCTGCATGCGCGCTTTACTGCGGAATGCGGTATGACGCCGATGGACTACATTCGCCAGCGGCGCTTGCTCAAGGCGCGACGGCTGGTGATGCAGACCTTGCTACCGATGGGGGAGATTGCGGCGCAGGTGGGGTACAGCTCGCAAAGTGCGTTTTCGGCGGCGATGTTGCGGGCGTTCGGGTGTACGCCGCTAGCTTTGCGGCGAGAGTCTGGCGACAAACCACACTAGCCTTGCGACAGAATGCATTCTCCTGAGCCTATACACTTGGCCTGTGCCGGCCCTTTCGCGGGTAAACCCGCTCCCACAGGTGCTGCAAAGGCTTCGAAAGCGGTGCAGTAGCTGTGCGGGTTTACCCGCGAAGAGGCCGGCACAGCCAGTAGAGATCTTGAGCAAGGACCACCCATGAACCACCGCACCGCCCTCGGCGCCCTGCACATCGGCGCGCTGTTCTTCGGCCTCACCGGCGTCTTCGGCAAACTGGCCACCAGCGCCAGCCCGGCGATCATCGTCTTCGGCCGCGCCGCCTTCGCCGTGCTCGCCCTGGCCCTGTTCGCCAGCCTGGCCGGCCCGGGCTGGCAACGCCTGAGCGGCCAGGACACTCGCCGCCTGCTGCTCGGTGGCGTGCTGCTGGCCGGCCACTGGGTCAGCTTCTTCATCGCGGTAAAGGTTGCCGGCGTGGCCATCGCCACCCTCGGTTTCGCCAGCTTCCCGGCCTTTACCGTGATCCTCGAGGGCCTGCTGTTCCGCGAACGCATCCGCCGCAATGAGGCTTTGCTGGTACTGCTGGTCAGCATCGGCCTGGTACTGGTCACGCCGGCATTCGACCTGGCGAGTGAAGCCACCGGTGGCCTGCTCTGGTCATTGCTGTCGGGGCTGCTGTTCTCCCTGCTGTCACTCACCAACCGCGCAGGCTCCGGCCGCCTGCCTGCAGTGCAGGCGGCGCTGTGGCAGAACCTGGTAGTGGGCCTGTGCCTGCTGCCGTTCGCGGCGCCGGACCTGGCCGGCGTAACTACCATGGACTGGCTGTGGATCGCCCTGCTCGGCATCTTCTGCACCGGCGTGGCGCACAGCCTGTTCGTCGCCAGCCTGTCGGTGATCAAGGCGCGCACCGCCGCCGTGGTGTTCGGCATGGAGCCGGTCTACGGCATCGCCGTGGCCTGGGTGGTGTTCGCCGAAACCCCCACCCTGCGCATGCTGCTGGGCGGTGCACTGATCATCTTCGCCATCGTGCTTTCCAGCCGCCTGGCCGCCGAACAACCGCCCAGGCAGCGGCCACTGGCCGAAAGCGCCTGATTCAGCGGTCGTTGTGACCCAGGTCACGCTGCGGGTCGATCTGGTCGCGCACCCGCTGCTTCAGCACCTTGGCTTCGGGGAAGCCACCGTCGGCTTTGCGCTCCCAGATCTGCACGCCATTGCAGGTAATGCGGAAGATACCGCCGGTGCCAGGCTCCAGGGCCACTCGGCCGAGGTCGTCGGCAAAGGTGCTGAGCAGTTCCTGGGCCAACCAGGCGGCCCTCAGCAGCCATTGGCACTGGGTGCAATACGTGATGACAATTTCCGGTTTGCTGTCGGCCATGGTGAGGCATCTCCAGATGAGGGGCCGCTTATACTAGCCGTCTTTAGCCCACGGTTTGAGACTCACGATGCGCCGTTTGCTGTTCTGTTTCCTGCTCACCCTCTCCTCCTTCACAGCATTCGCCGCCGAACCGGCCAGGCCCAAGGTTGGCCTGGTGCTGTCGGGGGGCGCGGCCCGCGGCCTGACCCATATCGGTGTGCTCAAGGCCCTGGAGGAACAGGGGGTACGCATCGACGCTATCGCAGGCACCAGCATGGGGGCGGTGATAGGCGGCCTGTATGCCTCTGGCTACAGCGTCGAAGAGCTGGAAAAGCTTGCCACCACCCTCGACTGGCAACAGGCGCTGTCCGATGCCCCGCCGCGCAAGGACGTGCCGTTCCGGCGCAAGCAGGATGACCGCGACTTTCTGGTCAAACAGAAGCTCAGCTTTCGCGACGACGGCAGCCTGGGCCTGCCGCTGGGGGTGATCCAGGGCCAGAACCTGGCGCTGCTGCTGGAAAGCAAGCTGGCGCACACCGCCGACACCCGTGACTTCGACAAGCTGCCAATCCCCTTCCGCGCCGTGGCCACCGACATTGCCAGTGGCGAAAAGGTGGTGTTCCGCCGTGGCCACCTGCCCCAGGTGATCCGCGCCAGCATGTCGATCCCGGCGGTGTTCGCCCCGGTCGAGCTGGACGGCCGGCTGCTGGTGGACGGCGGCATGGTCGACAACATCCCGGTGGACGTCGCCCGCGAAATGGGTGTGGACCTGGCCATCGTGGTCGACATCGGCACGCCGCTGCGTGACCGCAAGCAGCTGGCCACGGTGGTCGACGTGCTCAATCAGTCGATCACCCTGATGACCCGGCGCAACTCGGAAGAACAACTGGCCAGCCTGCACCGCGACGACATTCTCATCCAGCCACCGCTGACCGCCTTTGGCGTCACCGACTTTGGCCGCGCCAAGGAAATGATCGAGGCCGGCTACCGCGCCACCCGCCTGCTCGACCCGCGCCTTGTCGCCCTGCGCCAGCCCGAAGGTGACAGCAGCCTGGCCGTGGCCCGCTCGCCACGCCAGCGCACGCCAACGATAACCGCGATCAGGATCGAGAACGACTCCAAGGTCAGCGACGAGGTCATCCGCTCGTACATCCGCCAGCCGATCGGTGCGCCGCTGGAGCTAGGCCGCCTGCAGACCGACATGGGCACGCTGTACGGACTGGACTACTTCGACCGGGTGCAGTACCGCGTGGTGCACAAGGGCGACGACAACACCCTGGTGATCAACGCCCGGGGCCGACGCGGTGGCACCGACTACCTGCGCCTGGGCCTGAACCTGTCGGACGACCTGCGCGGCGACAGCGCCTTCAATCTGGGCGCCAGCTACCGGGTAAACGGCATCAACAGCCTCGGCGCCGAATGGCTGACCCGTGGCCAGATCGGCGACCAGCAGGAGTTGTACAGCGAGTTCTACCAGCCGCTGGACGTGGGCTCGCGCTATTTCATCGCACCGTACCTGGACTTCAGCTCGCAGAACATCGAAGCCACCCTGGACAACGACCCGGTAGCCGAGTACCGCCTGGAGCGTTACGGTTTTGGCCTTAACGTGGGGCGGCAGATCGGTACCAACGGTGAAGTGCGCCTGGGCGTGGGCAAGGCCTGGGGCGAGGCCGAGGTGCGCATCGGCGACCAGGACCTGCCCAAGGTCAGTTTCAACGAAGGTTTCTACGAGCTGAAGTACTCGTTCGACACCCTGGACAATGTGTACTTCCCGCACAGCGGCGAGGATATCGGCCTGACCTTGCGCAAGTATGACCAGTCTCTGGATTCTGACCAGGATTACCGGCAGTGGATGTTCAACCTGGACAAGGCCATCAGCAGCGGGCCGAACACCTTCGTTCTGGGCGGGCGCTACGGGCGCACGCTGGATGATACCGAGGTGGTGACGTCGAGCTTCGTGCTGGGTGGCGCGCGGGAGCTGTCAGGCTTTCGCCAGGACTCGGTGTCGGGGCAGAACGTGAGCCTGATGCGCATGGTCTACTACCGCCGCCTGACGCCACGGGCCTACGTACCGCTGGACTTCCCGCTGTACATCGGCGGGTCGCTGGAGCGAGGGCGGGCGTGGAACAACGACAACGAGTTCGACAGTGGGTACATCAATGCGGCGAGCATCTTCCTGGGGCTGGAGACGCCGCTGGGGCCCTTGAACTTCACTTATGGTGCCAACAGTGCGCATGAGCAGGCGGTGTACCTGAACCTTGGGCATACCTTCTAGGGCCTGCACTGAACCTGTAGGAGCAGCCTTGTGCTGCGAAGAGGCAGGTTTGACAGAAGATGTTCTGTGCCTGGAATGACCTCTTCGCAGCACAAGGCTGCTCCTACAACGATCGCGGGTGCAGGTTGATCAGGATTTCTCCAGGTTGGCCAGGATCTTGGCATGCACCCGCATGCACACCTGCAGCTCCGCCTCATCCACCCCGGTGAACAGCTCTACCCGCAGTTGATTGGCAATGGTCTCGATCTGGTCGATCAGCGGCTTGGCCGGCGGGCACAGCACAATTTTCTTCGCCCGTCGGTCCTCCAGCACCGCCTGCCGGCGTACCAGCCCCTGCGCTTCCAGGCTATCGAGCAGGCGCGCCAGGGTCGGGCCTTCGACGCCCACGCTCTGGGCCAGCTCACGCTGGGTCGGGGCCTCTTCGAAACGGGCCAGGTGCAGCAACACCAGCCAACGTGCCTGTGACAGGTTGAGCCCGGCCAGGCGGCGGTCCAGCTCGGCACGCCAACCCCGGGACATCTGGGCCAGCTGCATGCCGAAGCGGTGTTGGTTGTCGGTCAGGGGCATAAGCAACTCATTGAATAGATCTAATTATTAGGCAGCTAACCATGGCCCGCCCCACGAGGCAAGGCTCGGGCACCCTGGAATATTCGATAATCGTCAAAAAACATGACAAAGGTCAGCAGATGGCAGTTCTGCCTCCGATCCTGTCACCACTTACAGCTCGAACTCGGCCGCCAGCGCAGCCCGCACGCAGTACAGCACGCCCTCCGGCACCCGCCCCCCGAACAGCGGCACGATCGCAGGCACCGGTGGCAGCTCGCCCTCGCCATCGAGGAAGGCATCCTGCACTTCCATCAACAGGTCTTCCGGCAGGTCCAGGGCCTGCTCGAGGCTCAGTTCCTGGCGGCCCAGCGCCTCGGCCAGCAGGCTGTAGACGTTCTTCTCGCTGCAGTTGAGCTGGCCGGCGATCTGCGCCGGGGTCATGCCGGCGCGTGCCAGGCTGACCAGTTCGTGGCGCAGGTCGAGCACCACTTTCGGTGCTTCGTCGGTGCCACCGCTATTGTTCAGCACCTCGAGGAAGGCCTGGCCATAACGCTCCAGCTTGCGCGCACCCACGCCGCTGACCTGGGCCATGTCGCTGAGGCTGACCGGCTGGCTGCGCAGCATCTCCAGCAGCGTCGAGTCGGGGAAGATGACATAGGGCGGCACGCTGTGCTCCTCGGCCAGCTTGCGCCGCAGGGTACGCAGTGCTTCCCACAGCTCGCGCTCTTCGGCACGCACCAGCTGGCTGGCCGGGCTGCCGCCACTGGACGACGACGTCCTGGCGGTGGTCTGCGGCTTGAGGTCACGGCGCAGCTGCAAGGTCACCTCGCCCCGCAGCAGCGGCCGGCAGCTGTCGGACAGGCGCAGGCCACCGTAGCCTTCCAGGTCGATGTCGACCAGGCCGCGCGCCACCAGCTGACGGAACAGCGAACGCCACTCGACCTCGGCCAGCCCCTTGCCGACGCCAAAAACCGAGAGTTTTTCGTGGCCGAAATTGCGCACCTTTTCGGTGTCCTTGCCCAGCAGCACGTCGACCAGGTGCCCGACGCCGTAGCGCTGGCCGGTGCGGAACACCGCCGACAGCGCCTGGCGGGCAGGCTCGGTGGCATCCCAGGTCTGCACCTGGTCGACACAGTTGTCACAGTGCCCGCACGGTTGCTCGAGGGTTTCGTCGAAATAGGCCAGCAGTGACTGGCGGCGGCAGCGGGTTTCTTCGCACAGGGCCAGCATGGCATCGAGCTTGTGCTGCTCGATGCGCTTGTGGCGCTCGTCCCCTTCGGAGTTCTGCAGCATCTGCTTGAGCATGACCATGTCCTGCAGCCCGTAGGCCATCCAGGCATCGGACGGCAGCCCGTCACGGCCGGCACGGCCGGTCTCCTGGTAGTACGCCTCGAGCGACTTGGGCAGGTCAAGGTGGGCAACAAAACGCACGTTCGGCTTGTCGATGCCCATGCCGAAGGCAATGGTGGCGACCATGATCAGGCCTTCCTCGTTGAGGAAACGGTGCTGGTTGGCCGCGCGCGTCTCGGCTGCCAGGCCGGCATGATACGGCAGCGCCGGGAAGCCCTGGTCACAGAGGAAGGCAGCGGTTTCGTCGACCTTCTTGCGTGACAGGCAATAAACGATACCGGCGTTGCCGCGGCGTTCGCCGAGGAAGGCCATCAGCTGCTTGCGCGGCGCCTCCTTGGGCACGATGCGGTAGAAGATGTTGGGCCGGTCGAAACTCGACAGGAAGCGTTCGGCGCCTTGCAGGTGCAGGCGCTGGACGATCTCTTCACGGGTGCGCATGTCGGCGGTGGCGGTCAGCGCTATGCGCGGCACATGCGGGAACAGCTCGGCCAACTGGCCCAGTTGCAGGTATTCGGGGCGGAAATCGTGGCCCCATTGCGACACGCAGTGGGCCTCGTCGATGGCGAACAGCGAGATATCCAGATCACGCAGGAAGTCGAGCATGCGCGGCTGCACCAGGCGTTCCGGTGCCAGGTACAGCATCTTCACTTCGCCACGGCGCAGGCGCCCGGCCAGGTCACGCTGCTGCTCGGGGGTCAGCGTGGAGTTCAGCGCGGCAGCCGGCACACCCAGTTCGTCGAGCGTGGCGACCTGGTCGTCCATCAGCGCGATCAGTGGCGAGACCACCACTGTCAGGCCCGGACGCAGCAGCCCCGGCACCTGGAAACACAACGACTTGCCGCCGCCGGTGGGCATCAGCACCAGGGCATCGCCGCCATTAGCCACGCAGTCGATGATCGCTGCCTGGCGCCCGCGGAAACTGTCGTAGCCAAAGACGTCCTTGAGAACGCGCTGAGCCTGTTCGAGCATGTGCAACTCCACAAATCGCCGTACCATCCCGGATACAGGCTGGACGAAAAACCCGCCCCGCACACGCCAAATGCGTAAGCGGTTTTTGCCAGGCGGCCGGCAAATCCTGCCCCTGGATGAAAAATCGCGGAGTATACCGCAGCACCGCCCCGCGCAGGGCACCACGGCGATAGACGTTCCCTTTACCCCGCTGCCGTCGCAAGGTGCTAGAATTCGTTATCGTTTATTCCCCAAGGTAGCCCTGTAATGTCCTTCGCCGAGCAACTGACCCGCCTGCAAGCCTTCCTCGACGCCGACGAGCTGCACGAAGAAGCGCTGGACTATGTCGCCGCCCACGGCTACCTCACCGCCCTGTCGATCAATGCCGAGGAAGTGCCCGAGCGCGAATGGATCGACGCCCTGTTCGCCGAAGAGCCGCACTACGCCAGCGACGCTCAGCGCACCGAGATCGAGGCCACCCTGGTAGCGCTCAAGGCACACATCGCCCGCCAGCTGGCCAGCGACGATGAATTCGAGCTGCCGTGCGACCTCGACCTGACCGAAGAGCCGGACGATTCCGACCTGCGCGGCTGGTGCATCGGCTTCATGGAAGGCGTATTCCTGCGTGAAGAGGCCTGGTTCGAAAACGCCGAGGAAGAAGTCAGCGAGATGCTGCTGCCGATCATGGTCGGCTCGGGCCTGTTCGACGAGCAGCCGGAGTTCGCCGACATCGCCAGCAACGCCAACCTGCAGGACGACATGATCGTACAGATCCCCGAAGCACTGACGGCGCTGTTCCTGCTGCTGCATGCCCCTGACGAAAAGCCGGCACTGCTCAAGCCACGTCACCACTAAGTCGCCTGTGCGCTACCTGCTGCTGGCCACCGGCTGGCTCAGCGTCGCGTTGGGGGTGTTGGGGATATTCCTGCCGGTATTGCCCACCACCCCGTTCCTGCTATTGGCGGCTGCCTGCTTTGCCCGCAGTTCGCCGCGCTTTCACCACTGGCTGGTTCATCACCCCAAGCTCGGGCCATGGATCCGTGACTACCTCAGTGGTGAAGGTATCCCCCTCAAGGGCAAGGTCTACGCCATCGGCCTGATGTGGGCCAGCATCGGCCTGTCGTGCTATCTGGTGCCCCTGTTCTGGGCACGCATCTTCATGTTGTCCAGTGCCGTCCTGGTAAGCCTGTATATCCTCAGCCAGAAAACCCTGCACAAGCCAAAGTGACAATATTCTGTCGCCAAATATCACTTTCGCCTAATTCGTGCTTCCCTTATCCGAAATGATTCTGGAAGTCGGTTAAAGCCCTGTATTCATTGGCCTTAATGGAGTTTTACGCCGCCATTTCCAAGGTTCACCTGCGAGCCTGTTAGATTATTTAATTAGGTTATGGCAATTTGATATGAATAAATCTTCTTGTCTATCGCGTTGAATGTACTTAGCTGTGTTATTAAAAACCTGCAACACTATATGAAATAACTTTATCGTCATTTTTTTGGCGAATAGCAGGATCAATTCCAGGATCAGGGAGATGTACCATGCGCGTTTTGAACCCCATCACCAGTGCATTACTGTTGGCCCTGGCGAGTGCCAACGTACAGGCGATGTCGATCACCGAGGCTGTCCAGAGCGCCGTGGACTACCACCCGCAGGTCAGCTCCAACCGCAACAGCAAGCTGTCTGCCGATGAAGATGTTAAGTTTGCGCGTGGTGGCTATTACCCTTCCGTGGATCTGGTCGCAGGCTATGGCCGCCAGCGTTCTGACAACACCACGACGCGTGCCGAGGGCAACCACAACAAGGAAACCCTCAACTACACCCAGTCCGAGCTGCGCCTGCGGCAGATGATCTTCGACGGCTTCAACACCTCGAATGAAGTGGGCCGCACCGAAGCGGTCTCCACCTCCCGCGCCTACTACACCCAGGCCGTTGCCCAGGATGTCGCTCTGCGTGCAGTCGAGGTGTACCTGGAAGTGCTCAAACGCCGTGAACTGGTGACCCTGGCCAGGAACAACCTGCAAGCCCACCTGCGCGTCAACGACCAGATCGGCCTGCGCAACGAGCGCGGCGTCGGCAGCACCGCCGACCTTGACCAGTCCCGCGCACGTCGCGCCCTGGCGGAAAACAACCTGGACACCGCCGAAGTCGACCTGGCCGATGCCGAAGCCAACTTCTTCAGCGTCGTCGGCCGCATGCCGGACGAGCTGGAAAGCCCGCAGTCCATCAAGGGCGAGGTGCCTGGCACCCTCGATGAAGCCCGCGACGGCATGCGTCAGAACAACCCGTACATCAAGTCTGCCCAGGCTGACGTCAATGCTGCCGAGCAGCAATACGAAGTGGCCAAGTCGACCTTCTACCCACGCTTCGACGCCATTCTGGCTACCGGTGCCAACAACAACACCGGTGGCGAGAAAGGCCACAACAACAACGACTGGCAAGCCGGCGTGGAGATGAACTACAACCTGTTCCGCGGCGGCAGCGACAAGGCTCGCCTGCAGTCCGACGCGCACAAGATCAACCAGGCCCTGGACATCCGCAATAACGCCCTGCGTGAGCTGACCGAAAACCTGAGCCTGGCGTGGAACGCCATGAACAACGCCAGCAAGCAGCTGCCGACTGCGCGTGAATACGCCGAGACCACCAAGCGCGTGCGTGCCGCCTACCAGGACCAGTTCGGCCTGGGCCAACGTACCCTGCTCGACGTGCTCGACAGTGAAAACGAGCTGTACAACGCCGACCGCCGCTACACCGAGGTGCGTTATACCGAGGAGTTCTCGCGCTACCGCGTGCTGGCGACCATGGGCGAGCTGTTGACCAAGCAACGTATTTCGCTGCCACCGGAAGCGCTGGCTACCACCGAAGTACGCACCGAGGCACGTTTGCCTGATATGCGTTGATCGGGTTCGAGATAGCCGGGGCCGCTTTGCGGCCCATTCGCAGCTCAAGGCTGCTCCTACAGATGTTGCGCGCTTTCCTGTAGGAGCAGCCTTGTGCTGCGAATGGGCTGCAAGGCAGCCCCCAGCCCCTACTCGCTGCCATGGTTGCGCCGGAACGTCTCCTCGCCCATGGCCCTGATCTGCCCTTCGATCAATGCCTCGAACGGCGCCAGCAATGCATCGAAACAGGCCGGTTGCTCAAGCGCATTGAGCGCCCCCACCACCGCCTCGATAGTCGACAACGCCCCCGCCTCCGGCGCCTTGCGCAAGCGGTAGCGTGAAGGCGCGACAGCCCCCAGCGTCACTCGCGGCAACGCCTCCAGCAATGGGTTCAGGTACAACAGCTTGCGTGCCTTGCGCCAGGTGCCGTCGGGTACGATCAACAGCAAGGGTTTGTCGTCCGTCTTGCCATAGGCCACCAACCTCTGGGCGTCGTCGCCCGGGAACAGCAGGGCCGGCCGGTAACCGGGGGTCGCCAGCAATTCGTTCAGGTCATCGAATACCTCGCCTACCCGCAACTCGGCGTTGTTCAGGCCAAGGGCGGCCAGGCGGGCGGTATTCAGGGCATGGGCGGTTTCACTGGGGTGCTGCAGCAGGATGACGCGGGTACGGCTGTCGAGCGCGGGGATCAGTGGGCAGAGGCAATGGTCGAGCGGGCGCTGGCAGCGCTCGCAGCGGGGTCTGGGCATGGGGTTCTCCTTGGCGGGAACAGTTTGCCACAGAACCGGGGCCCGCTTTGCGGGCCTTTCTCCGGCAGGCCAGCTCCCACAGGATCACCACAGGCCTGAGCCTTGTGCGATACCTGTGGGAGCTGGCTTGCCGGCGAAAGGGCCGCAAAGCGGCCCCGGCGATCTCAACGGTTGAACCGCTCTGCCAGGCTATGCAGGTATTCCGCCATGCGCTCCAGGTCCTGGCTGATTTCCGCGCCCTGCCTGGCCTGCCCGGCACTCTGGTCGCATAGGTGGGCTATGCGCACGATCTGCTGGTTGATGTCCTCGGCCACATGGCTCTGCTGCTCCGACGCCGTCGCCATCTGCTGGCTCATGCCGGTGATGCGGCTGACCGCCTGGGCAATCCCGCTCAACGCTGCCTGCACCGCCTCGACGCTGTGCACGCTGTCCCGCGAGATCTGCTCGCCGCGGCTGGCGGTGCTGACCGCGCGCGCTGCCCCGGCGCGCAACGAGGCGATGATCTGGTGGATCTCCTCGGTCGAGGCACGGGTGCGCTGGGCCAGCGAACGCACCTCGTCGGCCACCACGGCAAACCCGCGCCCCTGTTCGCCGGCACGCGCCGCCTCGATGGCTGCGTTGAGCGCCAGCAGGTTGGTCTGCTCGGCGATCGAGGTAATCACATCGACCACGCTGCCGATCGACTGGGTCTGCTCAGCCAGGGCATTGACCGCCTGGCCGATGTCGTTGACCGCATTGCTCATGCTGCCCATGGCTTGCAGGCTCTGCATCGCCAGCTCGCTGCCCTGTTGCGCCAGCTGGTCGGCATCGCCCGCTGCGTGCGCCGTGCTCTGCACGTTGTGGGTAACCTGCTGGATGGTCGCCGCCATCTGCGCGATGGCGGCGGCGGACTGGTCGGTCTCGTTGCGCTGGCGGTCGAGCATCTGTGCCTGGGCATCGGACAAATCGGACGACTGCGCTGCCCGCGACTTCACCCCGACCCCGGCATCCACCAGGCGGGTCAAGGCCGTTTGCAGGCGTGCTTCTTCACTGATGATGGCAAGATCCAGCTGGCCCTGCAGGCCTGGGTTATCACTGTAGGTCAGTGCCACCAGTGGGCTGGTGAAGGCCTTGGGATGCTCGGCCAGCGTGCGCCGGACCGCCTGGTTCTGCCGGTGCTCGACCAGATACCAGGCCAGCAGCAGGCTGGCCATCAGCACCCCGAGCGCCGCGTAGGGCGGTAGCCACAGGTAGCCCGCCGCCGACAGCAGTCCCGCACCTATCAATGGCCAACCGTGGCCCAGGCCATGCAGCAGGCGGGCCGCCCACGGCACCGGTGTGCGGCCGGCCCGCAGGCGCGCATACAACGCCTCGGCGCGACGGATCTGCTCGCGAGTGGGCACCGAGCGCACCGACTCGTAGCCACTGATGCGGCCCTGCTCGTAGATGGCCGTGACGTAGGCGCTGACCCAGTAGTAATCACCGTTCTTCGCCCGGTTCTTGACGACCCCCATCCACGGTTTGCCTTGCTTGATGGTTTCCCACATGTGGCCGAACACTGCCGGCGGCATGTCCGGGTGGCGCACCAGGTTGTGGGGTTGGCCGACCAGCTCGTCGTAGGTGAACCCGCTGATCGCCACGAAAGCGTCGTTGCAGTAAGTGATGCGGCTGTTGAGGTCAGTGGTGGAAATCAGGCGTTGATCGTTGGGAAAGGTTCTTTCGTGCTCAGTGACGGGCAAATTCATGCGCATCTTGGGCAATCCTTGCAGGATGAAAGGGAGGTAGACAGCAGCACACGCAAATTTGATATATAGCAGGACGCCATTATGTTGTCGGTCGACAGCACCAACAATTTAACGGGTGCCGACGAAATACAGCATATGCCGGGCTTCAGCCCACGTTGAGCTGGCTTTTGAGGAGGTCGCGGAAGGTCTGGATCAATGGCTCACGGCTGCGCCCGCGGCGAATGATCAGCGAGAACGGTGCCTGGTAGCCGAAGGTCGACGGCGACAGCACGCGCAAGTCGCCCTTGTCGACCCAGGCCTGGGCATAGTGCTCGGGCAGGTAGCCGATGTAGGCCCCGGACAGGATCAGGATCAACTGCGCCTCCATGCTCTCCACCGTCGCCGCGCTGTGCTTGAAGCCATGCCGGGCCAGTTCGGCCTGGCTCCAGTAGCCACGCCCGACCATGCGCTGCTGGGTCACCACCTGCTCGGGGATGCGCCGTTCGGCATACAACGGGTGGCGGCTGCTGCAGTACAGCCAGTGCTGCTCACGGTACAGCGGCTGGTAGAGCAGCCCGCTCATGCGCGAGGAGAACGCCCCGATCGCCAGGTCCAGACGGTTGTCCTGCACGCCCAGTTGCAGCTCGTAAGGGCTGGATACCGACAAGTGCAGGTGCACCGCCGGGTGTTCCTGGCTGTAGGCGCCAATGGCTTCGGCCAGCGGCAAGGCCCTGTCACCGACCGTGGAATCGATCACCCCCAGGTTGAGGGTGCCACGCAACTCGCCCTTGAGGGCGGCGGCGTACTGTTCGAAGCCGTCCAGCTCGGCCAGCAGGCGCAGGGTTTCCTGGTGGAACAGCTCGCCCTTGCTGGTCAGGCTGAAGCCGCCACGGCCACGGTGGCACAGCACGATCCCCAGGGCACCTTCCAGCTGGCTCATGTAGGTGCTGATGGCCGAGGTCGACAGGTTCAGCTCGCGCTGGGCATTGGCAAAGCCCTGGTGGCGCACCACGCTGACGAAGATGCGCAGCAGTTTCAGGTCGGGCAAGGTCGAGGCCATGGTGCAACGGTTCCGCAGGGGGTATTAGCGCGCAGTCTAACCGCTCTGCCGCCTTTAGTTCAGAAATTCCTGAACTAAGTATTTGCCGGTACCGATTTTTCCCCGGCACTACCTTCAGCAGACTTGGCCGAAATGTCCCTGCCCGCCGGCAAGACCACACCTGGAAGGCGCGCGGCGGCACAGGTTCGAACAAACAGAACAATCGACCGACTGATGAGGCCCACCGTGGACAAGATCCTCCACCAACCACTGGGCGGCAACGAAATGCCGCGTTTCGGCGGCATCGCCACCATGCTCCGTCTCCCCCACCTGCAAAGTGCCCAAGGCCTGGACGCCGCCTTCATCGGCGTGCCACTGGACATCGGTACTTCGCTGCGCTCCGGCACCCGTTTCGGCCCGCGTCAGATCCGCGCCGAATCGGTGATGATCCGCCCGTACAACATGGCCACGGGAGCTGCACCGTTCGACTCGCTCTCGGTGGCCGACATCGGTGACGTGGCGATCAACACCTTCAACCTACTGGACGCCGTGCGCATCATCGAAGAAGCGTATGACGAGATCCTCGAGCACAACATCATCCCGCTGACCCTGGGTGGCGACCACACCATCACCCTGCCGATCCTGCGCGCGCTGCACAAGAAGCACGGCAAGATCGGCCTGGTGCACATCGATGCCCACGCCGACGTCAACGACCACATGTTCGGCGAGAAGATTGCCCACGGCACCACCTTCCGCCGTGCCGTGGAAGAAGGCCTGCTCGATTGCGAGCGCGTGGTGCAGATCGGCCTGCGCGCCCAGGGCTACACCGCCGATGACTTCAACTGGAGCCGCCGCCAGGGCTTCCGTGTAGTCCAGGCCGAAGAGTGCTGGCACAAGTCGCTGGAACCGCTGATGGCCGAAGTGCGCGAAAAGGTCGGCGGTGGCCCGGTGTACCTGTCGTTCGACATCGATGGCATCGACCCGGCCTGGGCTCCCGGCACCGGTACCCCGGAAATCGGCGGCTTGACCACCATCCAGGCGATGGAGATCATTCGCGGCTGCCACGGCCTGGACCTGATCGGCTGTGACCTCGTCGAAGTCTCCCCGCCTTACGACACCACCGGCAACACCTCGCTGCTCGGTGCCAACCTGCTGTTCGAGATGCTCTGCGTGCTACCGGGCGTAGTGCGTCGTTAATACCGCTATACCCCGGCAGGAGCCATGAGGGAGGGCCACAGAGGCCCGCCAACAACACGACAAGACCGCCGGGCGCCGTGAACCCGCCCGCGTGGTCGATCTCGCCATAATAAAGATAATCGGGAGACCCCCAATGGCCTTGGACATCATTGTTGTAATGATCTATACCGCCGGCATGCTCGGGCTTGGCTGGTACGGCATGCGGCGCGCGAAAACCCATGAGGACTACCTGGTGGCCGGGCGCAACCTCGGCCCGGTCCTGTACATGGGCACCATGGCCACCACCGTACTCGGTGGCGCTTCCACCGTCGGCACCGTACGCCTGGGCTACGTCCACGGCATCTCCGGCTTCTGGCTGTGCGCAGCCCTGGGCCTGGGCATCATCGCCCTCAACCTGTTGCTGGCCAAACCCTTGCTGCGCCTGCGCATCTTCACCGTGACCCAGGTGCTGGAACAGCGCTACAACCCGGCCGCACGCCAGGCCAGCGCCGTGATCATGCTGGCCTACGCACTGATGATCGGCGTTACCTCGACCCTGGCCATGGCCACCGTATTGCAGGTGCTGCTCGACCTGCCGTTCTGGGCCTCGCTGCTGCTGGGCGGTGGTGTGGTGGTGCTGTACTCGACCATTGGCGGCATGTGGTCGCTGACGCTGACCGACATCGTCCAGTTCGTGATCAAGACCGTCGGCCTGATGTTCATCCTGCTGCCTGTGTGCCTGTACAAGGCCGGTGGCTGGGACACCCTGGTGGCCAAGCTGCCGGCGGCCAGCTTCCAGCTGACCACCATTGGCTGGGACACCATCATCACCTACTTCCTGATCTACTTCTTCGGCATCCTCATCGGCCAGGACATCTGGCAGCGGGTGTTCACTGCCCGTGACGAGAAGGTCTGCCAGCGTGCCGGCACCACCGCCGGTGTGTACTGCATACTGTACGGCCTGGCCTGCGCCGCGATCGGCATGGCTGCGCATGTGCTGATGCCCGACCTGGCCAACCCGAACAATGCCTTTGCCGAGATGATCAAGACCACGCTGCCCGATGGCATCCGTGGCCTGCTGATGGCAGCGGCGCTAGCCGCCATGATGTCCACCGCCAGCGCCGGCCTGCTGGCTGCGTCCACCACCCTGACCGAAGACCTGCTGCCCAAACTGCGTGGCGGCAAGGCGTCGAGCCTGGGCGTCAGCCGCCTGTTCACCCTGCTCACCGGCCTGGTGGTGCTGGGCATTGCCCTGGTGGTGAACGATGTGATCAACGCCCTGACCCTGGCCTACAACCTGCTGGTCGGCGGTATGCTGATCCCGCTGATCGGGGCGATTTTCTGGAAGCGCGCTACCACCGCCGGGGCTATCGCCAGCATGTCGCTGGGCTTTGCCACCGCGCTGCTGTTCATGTTCAAGGATGGGCTGGAGGCCAATACGCCGATCTACTACAGCCTGGCGGTTGGTCTGGTGAGCTTTGTGGTGGTCAGCCTGATATCGCGTAAATCGGTGGCGGCGGTTAAGCTGGCCTGATAGGTCCCGGCTGCCTTTACTGGCCCTTTCGCGGGTAAACCCGCTCCTACAGGAATATCACAGGCCTCGAGTGCTGTGGGGTACCTGTGGGAGCGGGCAAGCCGGCGAAGAGGCCGGTACAGGCAACACACAACTGGCAGACACTAAAAGGCCGCTGCACCCACCCAGGTGCAGCGGCCTTTGTCTGTATCAGCGACGACGCGGTTGGCGTTTGCGCTGCTCTTCATCAGTCGGGATCGGCACCGGCTGCAAGGGTGGTGGAATCAGCCCCAAGGCGACAGCCAGGTCATGGAGCCAGTTGGACAGTGGTTTATTCATAATGCCCCCTTGACGGGTCAGCCTCACGGCAATTCAATCCTGCGATGTTTCATACAGATCATAGCCCTATGTCCTGTATTACGCATGCCTCTAAAGCTACAGATACGGGCCATTTTGATACGGATCAAGCCGTAACGGCGCATTCCGACGACTGGTTAATCGTTTCGCTTTGTTGCAGGTCGATCCAGGCCTGCAAATTTGCCCCGCGCATGCCCTGGCGCCACATCAACCAAGTGACCGCCTGATCGAACGGTGCCTGCAGCTGGTGCACCCGCACCCGGTCGCGCCCGGGCAGGCTGTCGAGCATCGACCTGGCCATCATCGCCACACCCGCGCCAGCGATCACGCAGGCCAGCATACTCTGGTACGACTCGATCTCCATCACCCTGCCCATGGGCGTATGGGCATGGGCATACCAGGCCTCCAGGCGCATACGGTACGAGCAGCCCTGGCGGAAGGTGAACACCGCCTTGCCGGCCACATCCTTGGCAGTGTGTACCGCAGGGTGCTCGGGGCTTGTGATCAGCACCAACTGCTCATCGCAAAGCGGCACGCCATCCAGCCCGGCCAGGCTCGGTGGCCCGTCCACCAGGGCCGCGTCCAAGGTGTGGTTGAGCAGGCCTTCCAGCAACTCGCCACTGGGCGCCGCACGCACCTGCAAGTTAACCGCCGGGTAGGCCTGGTGATAACGCGCCAGCAACCCCGGCAAATGGGTCGCCGCCGTGCTGTACATGGTCCCCAGCACGAAGTCCCCGGCCGGTTGGCCGCCCCGCACGGCGGCCAGCGCCTCGTCGCGCAAGGCTGACATGCGGTTGGCGTAATCCAGCAGCACCTTGCCCGCGGGCGACAGCTGCAGGCGCTGGCGCTCGCGCAGGAACAGCTCGACACCCAGTTGCTCTTCAAGCTGGCGCAAGCGCGTCGACAGGTTCGACGGCACCCGATGCAGGCGCTCTGCGGCGCGGGTGACCGAACCTTCCTCGGCCACGGCCTGGAAGATACGCAGTTGGCTGAATTCCACGGCATTCTCCAAAACAGAACAACTTGATCATCATTATTCAATTTTATTGAAAAAGAAACCGCCCTAACCTGCCAGCCATCGCTTACATCCGTGCAGGAGACTTGTCATGTCGCCACTCATTCAACTGCTGGCCAGCGCCGTGGCGCTGATGATGGCCATGGGCATCGGCCGTTTCGCCCTGACCCCGCAGCTGCCGCAACTGATCGCCGAAGGCCAGTTCGACCTGACGGTCGCCGGGCTGGTGGCAGCGGCCAACTACCTGGGTTACCTCATCGGCGCGGTAGATGCCATGTTCGCCCGCTCGCCGGGCCAGGTGCGCCTGCGCCTGCACGGCGGGCTGTGGCTGTGCGTGCTGCTGACCCTGGCCTCATGGGCCGCAGACGGGTTCTGGAGCCACCTGCTGCTGCGCTTCGGCACCGGCGTGGCCAGCGCCTGGGTGCTGGTGATGATCACCAGCCTCAGCCAACAGGTGGCCAATGCCGACAACCGCCAGCGCCTGGGTGCCCTGGTGTTCGCGGGACCCGGCCTGGGCATTGCGCTGACTGGTTTGCTGGCGCTGGTGGCGCATTTGTGGGGGCTTGGCTCGGCAGCACTGTGGCTGATCTATGCCGTGGCCGCGCTGGTGATGCTGCTGGCGGTGCGGCCTTGGCTGCCCAGGGCGCTGCAAGCCGCGCCGGTATCGCCCGCTGCACACCTAGGCCCGACCCGCCGTGTCGGCATCGGCCGCCTGGGGCTGGTATATGCGCTGTATGGCGTAGGTTACATCCTGCCGGCCACCTTCCTGTCGCAGATGGCCAACCAGCAGTTCCACGGGCAGTGGCTCGCAGACCTGTTCTGGCCGGCATTCGGCATGGCGGCGGCGCTGGGGGTTCTGCTCGTGAGCCTGCGGCGTGGCGGCCGAACCGCGACCTGGCTCACCGCCACCCTGTGGCTGCAGGGGCTGGGTGTGCTGGCCTGCCTGATGGGCGGAGGTGTCGGGCTGGCGTTGGGCGTGGTGCTGTGTGGCGGGCCATTCCTGGCCTGCATGCAACTGGTGATGCAACGTTCGCGGGAGCTGGCGCCGCATGCCACGCAGCGCAATGCCGGGCTACTGACAGCCTGCTTTGCCTTGGGGCAGTTGAGCGGGCCGCTGCTGGCGGCGGTCAGCAGCCATTACAGCGGCGGGTTGCAGCCTGCGCTGATGGTGGCTGCGGGTGGGTTGGTGGTGGCTGGGGGGCTGGTGCTGTTTGGCAGCTCTGCACAGCAGGGCAACGCCTGTCAGGCCAAGGCGACATCCTGAATCGTGGTTGCCTGTGCCGGCCTCTTCGCGGGCTCGCCCGCTCCCACAGGGGCCGCAAAATCTTCAAGACCTGTGCAGTACCTGTGTAAGATTGCCCAGCCCTTTCGGGCTGCGCTGTCGGGCAGAGAACAAATATCGCTCGTCCGACGCGTTCCTTGTAGGAGCAGCCTTGTGCTGCGAAGAGGCCAGCACAGGCTGAACCTCACCCCACAATCTTACGCAACTGCTGCTTAACCCAAGGCTCGGCACTCACCAGGACCACCCCCAGCAGCACCATCAACGCACCAACCACAAAGTTCAGGCTAAGCGGCTCATCCAGCAACAAAACGCCAAAGGTCACCCCGAACAGCGGGGTGATGAACGAGAACACTGCCAGGTTCGACGCCAGGTATTTGCGCAGCAACCAGAACCAGGTCAGGTAGCTGATGAACGACACCACAATCCCCTGGAACAGCACGCTGCCCATCGCCAGCGGCGTCAGCGTCACCGCGCCGATCTGGCCGCTGAGCAAGGCAATCAGCAGCAACCCGGCAAAGCCCACCGCCAGCTGATAGAACAGGGTCAGGGTCGCCGGTGCTTCCGACAGCCGCGAGCAACGCACCACCACCGTTGTCGCCCCCCAGGCCAGCCCGGCGATCACGCCAAAGGCATCCCCCAGCAAGGTGCGGCCATCCATGTGTTTGAACGACATGCCGCCGGCAAATGCCATGGCGATGCCGCCGAAGGCCAGCAGGATCCCTAGCCATTGCAGCAGCCGCAGGCGTTCGCTGGGCAGCCTGAAATGCAGGCCCAACGCGGTGAACACCGGCGCGGTATAGAGGAACACCGACATGTGCGCCGCCGAGGTCAGCTTCAGCCCCTCGGCAATGAACAGGAACTCCAGGCCGAACAACCCGCCCGCCACCACCCCGGCACGCCAGGTGCTGCCGACCTGCTCCCAGCCCCCGCGCCAGCACAGCATCAGGCCCACCAGCACGGCGGCGATGCCGTTGCGCAGGGCCGCCTGCATCACCGGCGCGATATCGATGGCAGCAGTCTTGATCAGGACCTGCTGGCAGCCCCAGATCAGGCACAGCCCCAGCATCACCTGAAAGGCAAAGGCATCAGGGTTCTTGCGGGCCGCGCTCATGAGCGGGCCTCTGCGGTGGTCATTGGCATGGGCGAGGGCTCGGCAGTTATTCAGGAACTACCGATTATCGGGTTTCCATGGCCGCCCTTGCCAGCCTCAAAACGACCTCAGGCGATCTGTGCCTTCGCCGACACCTGCTCGAAGGTGGTTTCATCCAGCGCATCCTCTTGCTCGTCCAGCACCTGGCGCGGGTGCTCGAAGCCGGGGATGCTGCTGTCGATCAGGCTCATCAACCGCGAGCCACGTTCGGTCAGCACGAAATTCTCGCCATTACCGCCATCTTCTTCGGGTCGGGTTTCGATGAAGCCACGCTCGAACAACAGCCTCTCGTACTCGCAGGCACGGGTTTTCAGGTGGTCCAGGTCGCCCACCGGCTCCCCCTTGGCAGCCAGTGCCGCAGCGTGTTGCTCGGCATAGGGGCGTGGCGTGAAGCTGTGACCGGCGCCGTTCTGCACCTCGTGCAGCAAACGCTCGATCAGGTCCCAGTCGTAGGCGATGCTCATGGCTACGGGCTCCTGCTGTGGACGGAAGGTGTACACAGGTTGGGACCTGCCGAGGTTGCCCGGCGTTCCGAAATATCTCAGCGCTGGCGTTGATGTGCTTGCATGTACTGGCGCAGCAACTGGCTCACAAGGCCAGGTCAGTTGCCCAACTGGGGACAGGCTGACCATGAAGTGCCACCGGTCGAAGGCGCTGAACTAACGGCCAGGCACATGCCTCCACCGGGCATCACCACCGCCGGAGGTAGAAGGATGAAACTGCTGCTGCCCATTGCCTGTGCCACTGCCCTGTCCTGCGCCCTGCCCGCCTGGGCCTGCACACCGGAAGAAGCAACGCAGAAACGCGAAGAGCTGGCCGGGTTGGTCACCCAGTTGACCGAGCAGAACCCGCAGAAGGCCAAGGAGATCAATGACGAGCTTCAAGGGATGGAGCTGGGCACGGCTAGCAAGGATTTGCCCGACAAGTGTCAGCTGATCGACAAGCGGATCAAGGAGTTGAAAGAGGCGGAGAAAAAGGCTGAATAGAGGTCGCCTGTGCTGGCCCCTTCGCGGGCACGCCCGCTCCCACAGGGATAACACAGCCTTCGATATCTGTGATTATCCTGTGGGAGCAGGCGTGCCCGCGAAGAAACCAACAGCGCTACTGAAGGTTACTCAGCCGCAGGCTTGCGCTTTTTCAGCGGCGCCAGGCCGTCGGCGCTGGCCAGCGGTGCATTGGCCTTCGGCTTTGCGGTTGGCTTGCGCTTGGCGGCCGCCTTCTTGTCACCGGTCTTCTTCTCGACCTTTTTCTTCTTGCTGCCAGCCGCCTTGCCCGAGGCCTTGACCTTCTTAGGCCCGTTGTAGGTGCCCTTCACTTCCTTGATCACCCGGCGCTCGAACTGCTGCTTGAGGTAGCGCTCGATGCTCGACATCAGGTTCCAGTCGTTGTGGGTGATCAGCGAGATCGCCAGGCCTTCGCCACCGGCACGGCCGGTACGGCCCACGCGGTGCACGTACTCGTCACCGCTGCGCGGCATGTCGAAGTTGATCACCAGGTCCAGGCCGTCGATGTCCAGGCCACGGGCCGCAACGTCGGTAGCCACCAGCACCTTGGAGCTGCCCTGCTTGAAGCGGTCCAGGGCCAGCTTGCGGTCCTTCTGGTCCTTCTCGCCGTGCAGCACGAAGGCCTTCACGTCCTTGGCCACCAGGTGGCCGTAGATGCGGTCGGCCAAGGCGCGGGTGTTGGTGAAGATGATCGCCTTGTCGAAGGTTTCGTTGGCCAGCAGCCACTGCACGATCTGCTCTTTGTGCTGGTCGTGGTCGGCGGTGATGATCTGCTGGCGGGTGCCTTCGGCCAGCTGCGAGACGCTGTTGAGCATCAGGTGCTCTGGGTCTTTCAGCACCTTGCCGATGATGTCGCGCAGGGCCGCACCACCGGTGGTGGCGGAGAACAGCAGGGTCTGCTGGCGGTTCTCGCACTCCTTGCACAGGCGCTCCATGTCCTCGGCGAAGCCCATGTCGAGCATGCGGTCGGCTTCGTCGAGGATCAGCACCTGTACGTGGGACAGGTCGAGGTTGCCGGCATTGAGCTGCTCGAGCAGGCGGCCCGGGGTGCCGATCAGCACGTCCGGCACCTTGCGCAGCATGGCGGCCTGTTCCTTGAAGTCTTCACCGCCGGTAACCAGGCCCGACTTGATGTAGGTGAACTGCGAGAACAGCTGTACCTGCTTGAGGGTCTGCTGGGCCAGCTCACGGGTCGGCAGCAGGATCAGCGCGCGGATCTCGACGCGGCGTTCGCGCAGGTCGACCAGGCGGTTGAGCAACGGCAGCACGAAGGCCGCGGTCTTGCCGCTGCCGGTCTGCGCGGTCACGCGCAGGTCACGCCCTTGCAGGGCCAGGGGGATGGCCGCGGCCTGCACCGGGGTTGGCTCGACAAAGTTAAGCTCGGCCACGGCTTTAAGCAGGCGTTCGTGCAGGGCGAATTGGGAGAACACGGAGGTAACCTCAGGCAAGTGCGGAAAATTCAGTTGCATAGGGTAACGTTTTCTGCCGCCTTAGCCGAATTTCTTTTGGCAACTTTGTCGCCATCCGCGCTCTAATGGCGCTTCGTTTGGCAACAAAGACTGTACGCAAGCCCATGGATATCCAACGAATCTGGCGCGACTCCCTCGACCTGTGGGGCACCCTTGACCAACATCCGATGCTGCACGCGGCCATCGGCCTGGCGGTGCTGCTGCTCATTTCCCTGGTCATCGGCCGCCTGGCACGCTTCCTGGTGTTGCACGGCGCCCGCCTGCTGGCCCGCCAGCCAGCGCTGAAGTGGCTGGACGACCTGCGCAACAACAAGGTTTTCCACCGCCTGGCACAGACCACGCCGTCACTGGTGCTGCAGTTCGGCCTGAAACTGGTGCCCGAGCTGTCCGACACTGCCCAGCACTTCCTCGGCAATGTCGCCCTGGCCTTTACCCTGCTGTTCATGACCATGGCGCTGTCGTGCCTGCTGGATGCCCTGCTCGACATCTACGCCCGCACCGAACACGCCCGCACCCGCTCGATCAAGGGTTACGTGCAACTGGCCAAGATGATGCTGTGGATCTTCGCCTCCATCGTCATCGTCGCCACCCTGATCGACCGCTCGCCGCTGTTGCTGCTGTCGGGCCTGGGCGCCATGTCGGCGGTGCTGCTGTTGGTGTACAAGGACACCCTGCTGTCGTTCGTCGCCAGTGTGCAGCTGACCAGCAACGACATGCTGCACGTGGGCGACTGGATCGAAATGCCCCAGGTGGGTGCCGATGGCGATGTGGTGGACATCACCCTGCACACGGTGAAGGTGCAGAACTTCGACAAGACCATTGTCTCCATCCCCACCTGGCGCCTGATGAGCGAGTCGTTCCGCAACTACCGCGGCATGCAGCAGTCCGGTGGCCGACGCATCAAGCGCAGCCTGTTCATCGACGCGGCTGGCGTGCGGTTCCTGACTCGCGAGGAAGAACAGCGCCTGAGCCAGGTCAGCCTTCTGCGCGACTATCTGGCGGGCAAGCGCCAGGAACTGCAAAGCTGGAACGAAGCCCTGGGGCCAGTGGCCGAGCTGTCGGCCAACCGCCGCAAGCTGACCAACATCGGCACCTTCCGGGCGTTCGCCCTGGCCTACCTGAAGAACCACCCCAACGTGCACCCGAACATGACCTGCATGGTGCGGCAGATGCAGACCACCGCCGAGGGCGTGCCGCTGGAGATCTACTGCTTTACCACCACCACCGTGTGGGCCGATTACGAGCGGATTCAGGGGGATATCTTCGATTATCTGCTGGCGGTGTTGCCGGAGTTTGGCTTGAGCCTGTATCAGCAGCCAAGTGGCAACGACATGCGGGTGGGGTTGAGCGGGCGTGTATCGCAAGAGCCTGTGCCGCGTCGGCTGGAAGACATGAGCGAGGCTTGAGATTGCCTGGGCTGCTTCGCAGCCCATCGCCGGCAAGCCAGCTCCCACAGGTACTGCACACGTCTCGAATTTTGCGCGGTGCCTGTGGGAGCTGGCTTGCCGGCGATGGGCCGCAAAGCGGCCCCTTTCCGTGTCAGGGCCGAGTCAGGGGTGCGCATTCATGGTTGTCGAAAGCCGGTTGCTCTCGCGCCCATGGACCATGCAGTACAGCGCACCGGCCAGGATCAACCCCATCGCCCAACTGATGTCCGCCCCCAGCCACTCGGCCACGAAGCCCGTGTAGAACGACAGCTTCATGAACGGGATGGTACCGATGATCGACACGGCGTACACCGCCAGGCTTCGACGATTGAAGCAGCCATAACGCCCCTTGGAGTCATACAGCGCCCCCACATCATAGTGGCCTCGGCATACCCAGTAGTAATCCACCAGGTTGATGGCGCTCCATGGGATCAACAGGTACAGCTGGCCGATCAGGATGTCGGCAAAGAACGTATCGAAATTGTATTGGGTGGCGATGGCGATCAGCGTTGCCGCTGCGGTCAGGCCAGCCATTACCAAGGCCTTGGCCGTCGCGGTCACGCGCCGGATGGTCTTGAAGGCACCAAAGATCGTGACCGACGACATGTAGGCGCTGTACAGACACAGCACGTTGTACTGGATCACCCCCAGCGCTATCACCGCCAGCGCCAACGGCGCCCACGGGCCGAACAACGCGGCAATGGCTGTGGCCGGGTCATGCCCCAGTGCCGACGGCAATGCCACTGCCACCAGCGCGCCCAGTGCCATCATGGCGAAGGAGCCCAGCGCACAACCGCAATAGGTGGCCCAGAACGTGGCGCGTGGGTTGACGTTGGCCGGCAGGTAGCGCGAGTAATCGGCTACATAGGGGCCATACCCCAGCGTCCAGGAGGCCGACTGGGCCACGATCAGGTTGAAGGCGGTGAACGAGAAGCCGGTACTCACTGCCGTCGTGGTTGCCATGTCGCCGGGGTGCAGCAGGATCAGCACCAGGGCGCCGGCAAAAACCAGTGTGGACAACAGGCTCATCCACGCGCCCAGGCGGTGGATCAGCTCGTAGCCGACAAAGCCGATGACAAAGGTCAGCAAGCCGACCACCACGATCGCCTGGTCATCGCTCATGGGCACCAGCGCCTGCAAGGCATTGCGCATCAGCACGCCGCTGGCGGCGAGGAACAGGACTGCGGCCATGACCATCACCAGCAGAGGGAGCGCGGCACCATGGACACCGAACTGGGCCCGGCTCTGGATCATCTGTGGCACGCCCAGGTGAGGCCCCTGGGCAGAGTGCGCGGCCATGAACACGGTACCGATGAGGTTGCCGACCAGCAGGCCCAACAAGGTCCAGCCAAGGCTTAGCCCCGATGCAATGCCCAGGGTGCCGACCATCAGCGCGGTTATCTGGAAGTTGGAGCTGAACCAGATAGTGAACAATCGTTTAGGCGTGCCATAACGCTCTGCGTGTGGGACAAATTCGATACTTCGCGTTTCTAGCTTCACGCCGGTCTCCCGATTTTGTTTCCCTGATTATCGGGTAGGGACCGGCGGAATTTGGGTTCAGTAACGAACGCGTCATAGCTGACTGCGCCATGGCTTGCTTGATAACGTCAGGGTACCCAGGCGGCTCATCCACACCGACGCCAGGATCACCGCCGCGCCGATGAACAGCCTGCCCAATGGCTCGTCCTGGTTCCAGATCAGCAGATTGAGCAGCAACCCTACCGGCACATGCAGGTTGTTCATCACCGCCAGCGTCCCGCCCGAAACCATGCATGCGCCCTTGTTCCACCAGTACAGCCCCAGCGCCGTCGGGCACAGGCCCAGGAACAGCAGCACCAGCCACTGCACATCGGTGGTCGGCAGGTGCTGGGCGTTGCCAAACAGCAGGAAGGCCGGCAATACCACGATCAACGCGCCCAGGTAGAAGTAGCCAAAGCGCTTGTAGTGCGGCAGGTCGCTGGGGTGGCGTGCGACCAGGTGGCGATAAAGCACCTGCCCGGCGGCATAGGTGAAGTTGGCCAGTTGCAGCAGCAGGAAGCCGATGAAGAACTCGCCGCTGATGGTATCGAAGCGGATCACTGCAGCACCGGCCACCGCCACTAGCGCTGCCACCAGGGCCCAGGGGTTGAAGCGCCGGTTCATGGCGTCTTCGATCAGCGTCACGTGCAACGGCGTGAGAATGGTGAACAGCAGCACCTCCGGCACGGTGAGCACGCGAAAGCTCAGGTACAGGCAGACGTAGGTGATGCCGTACTGCAGCGCGCCGATCAGCAGCATCGAGCGCATGAAGCGCGGCTCGACCTGGCGCCAGCGGGTCAGCGGCAGGAACACCAGGCCAGCCAGCACCACGCGCGCGAGCACGGCAAAGTAGCTGTCGACGTGCCCGGCCAGGTACTCGCCGATCAGGCTGAAGGAAAACGCCTGGATCAGCGCGACGATTATCAGGTAGCCCATGGTTGCCTCTCGTGGATCAAGGCCGCGACCTTAGCGGGTTGCGGCAAATGAGTTCAACCATGAGGAATGTAAGGGCTGTGCCGGCCTCTTCGCGGGCTTGCCCGCTCCCACAGGGATATCACAGTACCTGAGACCTGCGGTGTACATGTGGGAGCGGGCAAGCCCGCGAAGAGGCCGGCACAGGCACCTACAAAATTTCTGGCATAAAAAAGCCCGGCCATGCAGGCCGGGCAGGTACACCCAAAGGAGCAACAACAGGTGTCAGGGTTGGGAATTCGCTAAGCCTCAGGCCACCGCCGCCAGCTTGGCCTTGGCCTGGTTGACGCCCTTCTCGTGGAAGTCAGCGCTCATGTTCAGGCCTTCGGCATGGATGAAGTCGACATCGTGGATGCCGATGAAGGCCATTACCTGGCGCAGGTACGGTTCCTGGTGGTCGCTGGTGGCACCGGCGTGGATGCCGCCACGGGCAGTCAGGACGATGGCGCGCTTGCCGGTCAGCAAGCCCTGCGGGCCGGTGGGGGTGTACTTGAAGGTGATGCCGGCACGCAGCACATGGTCCAGCCAGGCCTTCAGGGTGCTGGGGATGGTGAAGTTGTACATCGGCGCGGCCATCACCAGCACGTCGGCGGCGAGCAGTTCATCGGTCAGTTCGTTGGAGCGGGCCAAGGCGTCCAGTTCCGCCGCACTGCGCTGTTCTTCGGGCTTCATCCAGCCACCCAGAAGGTTGGCGTCCAGGTGCGGCACCGGGTTCACGGCCAGGTCGCGCACACTGATCTGATCGGCCGGGTGGGCGGCCTGCCACTGCTGGATGAAATCACGGGTCAGCTGACGGGAAACGGAATCCTGCTGGCGGGCGCTGCTTTCGATGATCAGTACGCGGGACATTGGGGTGCCTCCATCGGCAAAAAGGGTTGCGATTCGATGGAGGTGAGATTACGGGTTGACCTATCGATAAAAAAGCGTAAAAAATGGGTTCAATCTATCGATTTATCAGTTTATTCTGCACTGCAGTTCAAGGCGATCCGAAGTTTGATGATCTGTCGGTTGAACTTGGCAGTGACATCGACGCTTTTACCGGCCGGTACGTTCACCCGGCGCACCCTTGGTGCCTCGGGGCCATTGCGGAAGGTCACCTTGCACGCGGCCGGTACCTGCCCATAGTTGTTGAGGGTGATGGCGCCAATGTCATAAGCCGTGTCATAGGCGGTGTAGTCGAGCTTTACCCCGGTCAGTTCCTTCTCAACGTCGATGGGATAAGCCATGGCCCCGAGGGGCAGGCACATCAGTATTGCCGCACAACATTTCTTCATGGGCCGCTCTCCTTGAAAGAGCGCAGCTTAGGACAACAGGAGCGAAAGATGAAAGCGCCGCGCGTAACCCTTGACCAGTGGCGAACCCTGCAGGCAGTGGTCGATCACGGCGGGTTTGCCCAGGCCGCCGAGGCACTGCACCGCTCGCAGTCATCGGTCAGTTACACCGTGGCCCGCATGCAGGAGCAACTGGGCGTGCCGCTGCTGCGTATCGACGGCCGCAAGGCGGTGCTCACCGAGGCCGGCAATGTGCTGCTGCGCCGTTCGCGCCACCTGGTCAAACAGGCCAGCCAGCTCGAAGACCTTGCCCACCACATGGAGCAGGGCTGGGAAGCCGAGGTACGCCTGGTGGTCGATGCCGCCTACCCCAGTGCCCGCCTGGTCCGCGCCCTGGCCGCGTTCATGCCGCAGAGCCGTGGCTGCCGGGTGCGCCTGCGTGAAGAAGTGCTGTCTGGCGTCGAGGAAGTGATGCACGAAGGCATCGCCGACCTGGCCATCAGCAGCTACAGCATCGGCGGCTACCTGGGCGCCGAACTGAGCGCGGTAGAGTTCGTCGCTGTCGCCCACCCCGAACACAGCCTGCACCGCCTGGGCCGCGAACTTACCTTCCAGGACCTGGAAAGCCAGTTGCAGGTGGTAATCCGCGACTCCGGCCGCGCCCAGCCGCGCGATGTCGGCTGGCTGGGTGCCGAGCAACGCTGGACCGTCGGTAGCCTGGGCACTGCTGCTACCTTCGTCAGCAGCGGCCTGGGCTTTGCCTGGCTGCCCCGCCACATGATCGAGCGTGAGCTACGCGAAGGCGTGCTCAAGCCGTTGCCGCTGGATCAGGGTGGCAGCCGCCACCCACTGTTCTACCTTTATTCGAGCAAAGAGAAGACCTTGGGCCCGGCTACGCAGATTCTCATCGACCTGCTGCGCAATTTCGACACCGCGCCACTGGACGTGCCCTTCGCTGCCCCCCCGCAAGCCTGAGAGGACCGCGCCCATGGCCTATTTCGAACACGAAGGATGCACACTGCATTACGAGGAATACGGCCAGGGCGAACCCCTGGTATTGCTCCATGGCCTGGGCTCCAGCTGCCAGGACTGGGAGCTGCAGGTGCCGGTGCTCAGCCGCCACTACCGGGTAATCCTCATGGACATCCGCGGCCACGGCCGCTCCGACAAGCCACGCGACGGCTACCAGATCGCCACCTTCAGTGCCGACCTGCTGGCCCTGCTCGAACACCTGCACACCGGCCCCGTGCACATCGTCGGCCTGTCCATGGGTGGCATGGTCGCCTTCCAGTTCGCTGTCGACCACCCGCAGTGGCTGCGCAGCCTTTGCATCGTCAACAGCGCCCCCGAGGTCAAGCGCCGCACTCGCAGTGACTGGGTATGGTGGCTCAAGCGCTGGGGCCTGGCGCGCCTGCTCAGTGTCGAAACGGTCGGCAAGGGCCTGGCCGAGCGGCTGTTTCCCAAACCGCAGCAGGCCGAACTGCGGCACAAGATGGCCCAGCGCTGGGCACGCAACGACAAGCGTGCGTACCTCAAGAGTTTCGACGCCATCGTCGACTGGGGCGTGCAGGAACGCATCGGCCAGGTTCACTGTCCTACCCTGGTGATCGCCGCCGACCAGGATTACACCCCGATACAACTGAAAGAACGCTACGTCGCCCTGATGCCTCACGCCAGGCTGGTGGTCATCGACGATTCCCGGCACGCTACACCCCTCGACCAACCCGAGGTCTTCAACCAGACCCTGCTGCAGTTCCTTGCAGCCGCTTCCACCTCTCAAGGATCTTTGAGCCCATGCTGAAAAAACTCCTGCTCACCGCCTGCTCGGTCGCCTTCGCCACCAGCGTCATGGCCTCCGACAAGACCCCGCACGTACTGCTGGACACCAGCTTCGGCCAGGTCGAAATCGAGCTGAATGCCGAGAAGGCACCGATCAGTACCAAGAACTTCCTCGAATACGTCGACAGCGGCTTCTACAACAACACCATCTTCCACCGTGTAATCCCGGGCTTCATGGTCCAGGGCGGCGGCTTCACCGACCAGATGGTGCAGAAGAACACCCGAGCCCCGATCACCAACGAAGCCGGCAACGGCCTGCAGAACACCCGTGGCACGCTGTCCATGGCCCGTACCCAGGACCCGGACTCGGCCACCAGCCAGTTCTTCATCAACGTGGCCGACAACGACTTCCTCAACCCTGGGCGTGACCGTGGCTATGCCGTATTCGGCAAGGTGACCAAGGGCATGGAAGTGGTCGACCAGATCGTCAATTCGCCGACCACCATCAAGAAAGGCATGCGCGATGTACCGGCCGATCCGGTCTACATCAAGTCGGCCAAACGCATCGACTGACCGCAGGCTTCACAGGGACGTGAAACCGCCTGAGGGTCGGATGAAACAGGAGTGTCGTCACCCATGCTGTACCGCCGTTTCGAGCAGTTGATCGATATCTTCCGCGACGCGCCCAGCGAGTCGCCACCCGGCCAGGTCTGGCCGTTCTACCTGTACTACCTGCGCCAGGTGTGGCCAAGTTTTGTCGCCCTGCTGGTGGTGGGCCTGGTCGCCTCGCTGATCGAGGTGGCGATGTTCAGCTACCTCAGCCGCATCATCGACCTGGCACAGGGCACGCCCAATGCCAGTTTCTTCAGCGAACACAGCGGCGAACTGATCTGGATGCTGGTGGTGATCCTGCTGCTGCGCCCGGTGTTCTTCGGCCTGCACGACCTGCTGGTGCACCAGACCATCAACCCCGGCATGACCAGCCTGATCCGCTGGCAGAACCACACCTATGTACTCAAGCAGAGCCTGAACTTCTTCCAGAGCGACTTCGCCGGGCGCATCGCCCAGCGCATCATGCAGACCGGCAACTCACTGCGAGACTCTGCGGTGCAGGCGGTGGATGCGCTATGGCACGTGCTGATCTACGCCATCACCTCGCTGGTGCTGTTCGCCGAGGCCGACTGGCGCCTGATGCTGCCGCTGCTGCTATGGATCGCCGGCTACATCGCCGCGCTGTTCTACTTCGTCCCCCGGGTGAAGGAGCGTTCGGTGATTTCCTCCGATGCCCGCTCCAAGCTGATGGGCCGCATCGTCGACGGCTACACCAACATCGCCACCCTCAAGCTGTTCGCCCACACCGACTTCGAGCAGCAGTACGCGCGCGAAGCGATCCGCGAACAGACAGAGAAAACCCAGCTGGCCGCGCGCGTGGTCACCAGCATGGACGTGGTCATCACCACCCTAAATGGCCTGCTGGTGGTCGCCACCACAGGCCTGGCGCTGTGGCTGTGGAGCCAGTCGCTGATCACCGTCGGCGCCATCGCCCTGGCCACCGGCCTGGTGATCCGCATCGTCAACATGTCGGGCTGGATCATGTGGGTGGTCAACGGCATCTTCGAGAACATCGGCATGGTCCAGGACGGCCTGCAGACCATCGCCCAGCCGGTCACCGTCACCGACCGGCCCAACGCACCGGCGCTCAAGGTCAGCCGCGGTGCGGTGCGTTTCGATGATGTGGACTTCCATTACGGCAAGGCCGCCAACGTGATCGAAGGGCTCAGCCTGGACATACGCCCGGGCGAGAAGATCGGCCTGATCGGCCCGTCGGGGGCAGGCAAGTCGACCCTGGTCAACCTGCTGCTGCGGCTGTATGACGTGCAGGGCGGGCGCATTCTCATCGACGGCCAGGACATTGCCGAGGTAAGCCAGGCCAGCCTGCGCGCGCAGATCGGCATGATCACCCAGGACACCTCGCTGCTGCACCGCTCGATCCGTGACAACCTGCTGTATGGCCGCCCCGATGCCAGCGAGGCCGCGCTTCATGAAGCGGTGCGCCGGGCCCGCGCCGACGAGTTCATCCCGCAGCTGTCGGACGCTCAGGGGCGCACCGGTTTCGATGCCCATGTGGGCGAGCGCGGAGTCAAGCTGTCGGGTGGCCAGCGCCAGCGCATCGCCATTGCCCGGGTGCTGCTGAAGAATGCACCGATCCTGATCATGGACGAGGCCACTTCGGCGCTGGACTCGGAGGTAGAGGCAGCAATCCAGGAAAGCCTGGAGACGCTGATGCAGGGCAAGACGGTGATCGCGATTGCCCACCGGCTTTCCACCATCGCCCGGATGGACCGGCTGGTAGTGCTGGACAAAGGGCGGATTGTCGAGAGTGGCAGCCACAGTGAACTGCTGGAGCAGCAAGGCTTGTATGCCCGGTTGTGGCATCACCAGACCGGGGGGTTTGTCGGGGTCGACTGATTTCCTGTGCCGGCCTCTTCGCGGGCTCGCCCGCTCCCACAGGATCACCACATGCCTTGAAAACTGTGCCGTACCTGTGGGAGCGGGCAAGCCCGCGAAGAGGCCGGCACAGGCAATATGAATGGATCAGTCCCGACGATAGGGCAACATCCCCCTGGCCTCCTCGGCATACGCCCGCACCCCTTCCCGTTCCTGCGCCAGAAAATCCTCCACCGCCCGCCGCAGCCCCGGGTGCAGCAGGTAGTGCCACGACCGCGTCAGCACCGGCTCGAACCCTCGAATCAGCTTGTGCTCCCCCTGTGCCCCGGCATCGAAACGCTGCAGCCCTTCGGCAATGGCAAAGTCCATGCCCTGGTAGAAACAGGTTTCGAAGTGCAGCCGGTCGAACTCGTCCAGGCACCCCCAATAACGGCCAAACAGGCTGTCGCCCCCCACCAGGCTCAGGGCCATGGCCACATCACGGCCACCCTGCCGCGCCATCACCACGCGCAACGCTTCGGGCATGCGCTCGGCAAGCAGGCTGAAGAACTCGCGTGTCAGGTAGGGCGCACGGCGGCGCACCGCGTAGGTATTGGCGTAGCAGCGATAGACGAAATCCCACTGCGCCTCATCCAGTTCATCTCCACGGTACCAGCGGAACTCGATACCGTGCCCGGCCACCTGTTCACGCTCCTTGCGCATCTGCTTGCGCTTGCGCGAACTCAGGCTGTCGAGAAAATCCTGAAAGTCACGATAGCCATGGTTGCGCCAATGAAACTGGCAGCCCAGGCGCTCCATCCAGCCCGGCAGGCCGGCCAGCTGCTCGTCCAGCGCCGGCTCGGTGAAATTGATGTGCGCGCCAGACAGCCCGCCCTTGGCCAGGTACTCCGGCAAAGCCTGCAGCACCAGCAGGCCATCGGCTGGGTCGGCGGCGAGCAGGCGCGGGCCGCTGACCGGGCTGAACGGCACGGCACCGAGCAGCTTGGGGTAGTAGGCAATGCCGGCCCGCTCACAGGCATCGGCCCAGCCATGGTCGAACACGTACTCGCCAAACGAGTGCCATTTGCGGTACGCCGGCAGCAGCGCCCGTACCCGCCCGTCACGTTCCAGCACCAGGTGCTCGGCGGCCCAGCCGGTGTTGCGCGCCACGCTGCCGCTGTCCTCCATGGCGCTGAGAAACGCATGGCGTAGAAACGGTTGGCCAGCGGGCACCAGGGCATCCCAGGTGGCCGCCGGAAGATCACGCAAATGAGCAAGGCTGTACAGGCTGGTCACGGTTTCGGCTCGCTGTTTCAAGGTACCCAGTATCCCCAAGGAAGGCCCGCCACTCAAATCACGATAGCCGGGACAGATCCTTTTATTCTCAATTACTTAACCGCAGTGCCACCAATTCGACATTAATCTGTCATTCGCCCCCGCAATACTTGCGCCTGTTTTCCGGAACCCCAGAACCTGTCTATTCAGGCCCTTTCCGAAGACATGCCAACACAGGGGCGGGCGCTTGAGCCTCCCCATCTTATTCAACAGGGAGAACCTTATGCGTCTTGTTTCTACACTTACCGGAGTGAGCCTCACCGGCATGATGCTGGCTCTGAGTACTCCGGCCAGTGCAGCTGTCGACGCCAAGCTGCTCGAAATGCTCCGCGCCAATGGCTCGATCAACCAGGCGCAGTACAACGAACTGCAGGCGGACCTGGCTCAAGAAACCAAGGAAAAGGCCGCTCAGAAAGCTCAGTCCGAACGGATGAGCTCCTTTGAACAGAAAGTGGCATGGGCCGCCAAGACCCAGGTCAAGGGTGATGTGCGCCTGCGTTACGAAGACGTCAACGTCGACGACCCGAACAGCAGCAGCGGCAACCAGGACCGCCAGCGCGTGCGTGCCCGTGTCGGCTTCTACAGCGAAATCAACCCGCAGGTCGACGCGGGCATCCGTATCGCCACCGGCAGCAGTGCCGACCGCCGTTCGACCAACCAGAGCTTCGACAACTACTTCGACAAGAAGTCGCTGTGGGTCGACCAGGCCTACCTCGACTGGCACCCGACTGCAGTTCCCAACCTGCACCTGATTGGCGGCAAGATGGCGCAGCCATGGGTGAGCATGGGCGACATCATCTGGGACAGCGACATCAACCCGGAAGGCGTGGCAGCCACCTACAAGACCGACCTGGGCGGGGCCGAGGTGTTCGCCAGCGCCGGTCAGTACACCCTCAAGGACAACGTCGATGGCGACGGCGTGCAATACAAGCATGACGCACAGGTCTATCACGGCCAGTTGGGCGCCAAATTCGCCCCGGCAGACGTGCTCAAGCTGACCGTAGGTGCCAGTATCTATGGCTACGACAACGACAAGGAAGCCACCATCCTGCAGTCGTTCGGCAACACCACCAACGAGTTCAACCTCGTGGAAGGCTTCGGCCAGCTGGACTTCACCGGCTTTGCCATCCCGCTCTCTGCTTACGGTCAGTATGTGAAAAACACCGAGAGCACCGATGGCGAAGACCAGGCCTGGTTGGCGGGCCTGAAAACCAAGGTCGGCGCCTGGAGCCTGGACTACAACTACCGCGACGTGCAGCGTAACGCCGTGGTCAGCCTGTTCACCGACTCTGACTTTGGCAACGGCTTTACCGGTTCGCGCGGGCACAAGTTCAAGGTCGGATATGAAATCGACAAGAACTTCTCCCTGGGCGCTGCCTACCTGATGGCCAAGACCGACCTGTCGCAGTTGCCCAACAGCGATGCCGATGTAGATACCCTGCAGGTAGACCTGGAAGCCAAGTTCTAAGCGAAACCCTGCACTGCTTCACCTGAAGCGGGAAATGCCGACCCCATC
Organism: Pseudomonas sp. s4; assembly: GCF_046764235.1. Lineage (NCBI taxonomy): Bacteria > Pseudomonadati > Pseudomonadota > Gammaproteobacteria > Pseudomonadales > Pseudomonadaceae > Pseudomonas > Pseudomonas sp. s4. Next base: position 4,683,853 of record NZ_CP177209.1, read on the forward strand.
CGGCGTTTCCCGCTTTTTTTGTCTGTGAAATTGCAGGGGGCTGCCATGCAGCCCATTCGCAGCACAAGGCTGCTCCTACAGGGGAATGCGAACCCTGCAACCGGCGCGTTCTCCTGTAGGAGCAGCCTTGTGCTGCGAATGGGCCGCAAAGCGGCCCCGATATTTCGAAGCAATCAGCGCTTGCGCAGGATCACGCTACCAATCGAATACCCCGCACCAAACGAGCTCAACACCCCCAGCGAGCCCTTGGCCAAGTCGTCCTGGTACAGGTGGAAGGCAATCACCGACCCCGCCGAACTGGTGTTGGCATAGCGATCGAGAATCACCGGTGCATCCTCTTCGGCCACTTCACGCCCCAGCAGCTTCTTGACGATCAGGTGGTTCATGCTGAGGTTGGCCTGGTGCAGCCAGAAGCGTTTCACATCGCTTGGTTGCAGCCCGTTTTCCTGCAGGTGCTCACCGATCAGCTCGGCCACCTTCGGGCACACCTCGCGGAACACCTTGCGGCCTTCCTGGATGAACAGCTTGTCCGCCGCGCCCTCGCCCTCTTCCGCCGCGCGGTTGAGGAAGCCGAAGTTGTTACGGATGTTGTTGGAGAACTCGGTCCACAGCTTGCTGCTGACGATGTCGAACTGGTGCGCCGAGGTGGCCTTGTCGGCACGCTCGAGCAATACCGCAGTGGCAGCATCACCAAAGATGAAATGGCTGTCGCGGTCACGGAAGTTCAGGTGGCCAGTGCACACCTCCGGGTTGACCATCAGCACCGCGCGCGCCTGGCCCAGGGCCACGCTGTTGGCGGCGGTCTGGATGCCGAAAGTGGCCGACGAGCAGGCCACGTTCATGTCGAAGGCAAAGCCCTGGATGCCCAGCGCCTGCTGCACTTCGATGGCAATGGCCGGGTACGGGCGCTGCAGGTTGGAGCAGGCGACGATCACCCCGTCGACATCGGCCGCCGTGCGACCGGCGCGCTCCAGGGCCTGGCGGGCGGCGGCCACGGCCATTTCGCAGAGCACCGAAGGTTCGTCGTTGGAGCGCTCGGGCAGACGCGGTTTCATGCGCTGCGGGTCGAGAATGCCGGCCTTGTCCATGACGAAGCGGCTCTTGATGCCCGAGGCCTTTTCGATGAACGCCCCATCGGACAGCGGCGCCGCCTCGACTTCACCGCGCTCGATGGCGGCGGCGTTGTCCTGGTTGAACTGCTGCGACCAGGTGTTGAAGGACGCCACCAGTTCTTCGTTGGAAATGCTCTGGGCCGGGGTGTACAGGCCGGTGCCGCTGATCACGACGTTATGCACGGTCGTTCCTCTGGTCAAAGGCCATCGCCACGGGGCGCTGGCTGGGAAACATGACAGGTTAATGGCACTTTAGTGCCAATTTAAAGGCGAGGGCTGCGCCCGCGAAGGGCCGCAAAGCGGCCCCAAATTGCATCAATATTGCCACAACTGTGGAAGTTTAGCCTTCCACCTGGCTCCATTGCTTGCTCAATCGCTTGTCGGAAATCGGCACCTTGGTCCCCAACTGCTGGGCAAACAGCGAAACCCGATATTCCTCCAGCCACCAGCGGTACACCGTCAGTTGCTCATCACGCTTGCCTTCCTGGGCATGCTTGTCGGCACGTGCCTTGTACTGCGCCCACAGGTTGGCCAGCTCACCGCTCCACACCCGGTCCTTCTGCACCTGCGAACCCAGCTTCTCCAGGCGCAGCTCCACCGCCTTGAGGTAACGCGGCAGCTCCTTGAACCAGGCCCCGGGGGTTTCACGCACGAAGCCTGGGTACACCAGGTTTCCGAGCTGTTGCTTGATGTCGTTAAGCGCCACTGCCTGGCTCAGGTCGATCTTGCCCTTGAAGCGCTTCTGCAGCCCATGCCACAGCTTCAGCACTTCCAGGGTCTGCCGTGCCAGGCGCTCGGCATGCTCGGCCCAGCTGCCGCGCTTGCGCTCGGCCAGGCCAGCCAGGGCCGCACCATCGCGTGGCAGCGGCTGTTCGCCTTCAAGGATGCAGCTGTCCAGGCTGGCCAGCAGAATGTCCTCGACCAGCGCCTCGACCCGGCCCATTTCACGGTACAGCAGGCCCAGCTCGGTCAGCCCCGGCAGCTTGCCGCGCAGGTACTTGGCCGGTTCGGCCAACTGCTGCAGCAACAGGCGCTGCAAAGCGCGGCGGTGCTGGAACTCGGCCTCGGCCTGGGTCGAGAAACGCCCTTCGCGCACGGTGCCGCCCTCTTCCACCAGTGCCGGGTACACGGTCATCGACAGGCCGGCAATTTTCTGCTGCGCGGTCTGCTTAACCTCGCTGAAAGCCTTGGCCTGCACCGGCTGCTCGCTCTTGGCGTCACGCGGCACGGCCAACGCTGCCTGGCTGGCTGCAGCAAAGCGTGCGGTCAGCTCGGCCAGGTCGCGGCCTTCACCCAGAAACTTGCCCTGGCCATCGACAACCTCGATGTTCATGCGCAGGTGGCCTTCGACCAGGTTGACCGACTCGTCCCATGCCTCGTCGGGCACACGGGCGCCGGTCATGCGCAGCAGTTCCTGGCCCAGGGCCTGCGGCAATGCGCCCTGGCCGAAGGTCATGCGCGCCAGCGAGGCCTTGACGAAGTCCGGCACCGGCACGAAGTTCTTGCGCAGGGCCTTGGGCAGGTTGCGCACCAGCGCCACGCACTTGGCTTCCAGCAGGCCGGGCACCAGCCACTCCAGGCGCTCGCCCGGCAGGCTCGGCAACAGCGGTGCCGGCACCCGCACGGTCACGCCATCGCGGGGGTGGCCGGGCTCGAAGTGGTAACTCAGCGGCAGGCGCAGCTCGCCCACCTGCATGCTGTCGGGGTACTGCGCGGCGGTGACTTCGCTGGCCTCGCGGGCCAGCACGTCTTCCTCGCGCATGATCAGCAGGTTGGCGTCCTTCTGGCTGCCCATGCGGTACCAGCTGTCGAAGGTCGCCGTCTGGTGGATTTCCGCCGGCAGACGCGCTTCGTAGAAGGCATACAGCGTCTCTTCGTCGGCCAGGATGTCACGGCGGCGGGCCTTGGCCTCCAGCTCGTCGAGCTCCTCCAGCAGGCGCTTGTTGGCCGCCAGGCACTTGGCCCGCGACTGGATTTCGCCACCCACCAGGCCTTCGCGGATGAACAGCTCGCGCGATGTGACCGGGTCGATCGGGCCGAAATGCACCGGCCGACGGCCGACCAGGATCAGGCCGTACAGAGTGATCTGCTCGTAGGCCACCACCTGCCCGCGCTTCTTCTCCCAATGCGGTTCGAAGTGGTTCTTCTTGACCAGGTGGCCGGCCAACGGCTCGATCCAGTCCGGCTCGATCCTGGCCACCATGCGTGCGTACAGCTTGGTGGTTTCGACCAGTTCGGCCGCCATCACCCACTGCGGGCGCTTGCGCCCCAGGCCCGACGACGGGTGCACCCAGAAGCGCCGCTGACGGGCGCCCTGGTAGTCGCCCTCTTCGGTCTTCTGGCCGATCTGGCTGAGCAGGCCACTGAGAATGGCCTTGTGCATTTTCGGGTAGTCGGACGGGTCCTTGTTTACCGTCAACTGCAGGTCACGGCAGATCAGCGCCAGCTGGCGATGGGCATCGCGCCATTCGCGCAGGCGCAGGTAGTTCAGGAAGTTTTTGCGGCACCAGTTGCGCAGCGGGTTGGCGGTCAGCGCCTGGCGCTGTTCCTCGAAGCCACGCCACAGGTTGACCAGCGCGGCGAAGTCGGAATCCACATCCTTCCATTGCGCGTGCGCCTGATCGGCGGCCTGCTGGCGCTCCGGCGGGCGTTCGCGCGGGTCTTGCACCGACAGCGCACTGGTGACGATCAGCACTTCCTGCAGGCTGCCCAGGCGGGCGCCTTCGAGCAGCATGCGGCCCAGCCGCGGGTCGATCGGCAGGCGCGCCAGCTGGCGGCCGATCGGCGTCAGCTGGTTTTCGCGGTTGACCGCCGACAGCTCCTGCAGCAGGTTGAAACCATCGCTGATGGCCTTGCCATCCGGCGGCTCGATGAACGGGAAGGCGTCAATAGCGCCCAGGCGCAGGTGCAGCATCTGCAGGATCACAGCCGCCAGGTTGGTGCGCAGGATCTCCGGGTCGGTGAACGCCGGCCGGCTGTTGAAATCCTCTTCGCTGTACAGGCGCACGCAGATGCCCGGTTCGACCCGGCCGCAGCGGCCCTTGCGCTGGTTGGCACTGGCCTGCGACACGGCCTCGATGGGCAGGCGCTGCACCTTGGCGCGGTAGCTGTAGCGGCTGATGCGCGCGGTACCGGTGTCGATCACATAGCGGATGCCCGGCACGGTCAGCGAGGTTTCCGCAACGTTGGTGGCCAGCACCACACGGCGCCCGGTGTGTGGCTGGAAGATGCGCTGCTGCTCGGCCGGCGACAGGCGCGCGTACAACGGCAGGATCTCGGTGTGGCGCAGTTGCGCCTTGCGCAAGATCTCGGCGGCATCACGGATCTCGCGCTCGCCCGGCAGAAAGATCAGCACATCGCCGGGGCCCTTGCCCTCACTCCGCTCGTGGTGCGCCAACTCATCCAGCGTGGCGAGGATGGCCTGGTCGACGGTGAGGTCGTCCTCGATCTGGTTGCCCTCCTCGTCCTGCTCGCTGGTCAGCGGGCGGTACCAAGTTTCCACCGGGAAGGTACGCCCGGACACCTCGATGATCGGCGCGCCGTCGAAGTGTTTGGAGAAGCGCTCCAGGTCGATGGTCGCCGAGGTGATGATCAGCTTCAGGTCCGGGCGGCGGTGCAGCAGGGTCTTCAGGTAGCCGAGCAGGAAGTCGATGTTCAGGCTGCGCTCGTGGGCCTCGTCGACGATGATCGTGTCGTAGCGCTCGAGGAAACGGTCGTGCTGGGTTTCGGCCAGCAGAATGCCGTCGGTCATCAGCTTGACCAGGGTGTTGGCGTCGCTCTGGTCCTCGAAGCGCACCTGGTAGCCGACCAGCCCGCCCAGCGGCGTGCCCAGCTCTTCGGCGACCCGCGCGGCAACGCTGCGGGCGGCGATCCGGCGAGGCTGGGTGTGGGCGATCAGGCCATGGCTGCCACGGCCCAGTTCGAGACAGATCTTCGGCAACTGGGTGGTCTTGCCCGAGCCGGTTTCGCCGGCGATCACCAGCACCTGGTGCTCGGCCAGGGCCTTCTTGATTTCGTCACGCTTGGCAGCGATTGGCAGGCTGTCGTCGTAGCGCACGGTCGGCACGCTCTGCTGGCGCGCGGTGACCTGGGCGCAGGACGCCTGGACCTTTTCCACCCACTGCGCCAGCTTCGCCTCGTCGGGGCGCTTGCGCAGTTCGTGCAATTGCCGGCGCAGGCGATGGCGGTCGGCGATCATGGCGTGGTCGAGGTTTTGCAGCAGTTTGTCGATGGCGTGGTCAGTCATGGGGCTTTTTAGTGATGCAGGTGGGCCTGCTTTTTCATGATCGGCATTCGAAGGATGCGCGATTGTCGCAGATTTGGGCCTGCTTTGCTGTCCAGGCTGGCGCTGCCCCTGTAGGAGCGGCCTTGTGTCGCGATGGGCTGCGGCAGCAGCCCCGGCAATTTGTGCTGGAGCGAAGATCCTGGGGCTGCTGCCGCAGCCCATCGCGACACAAGGCCGCTCCTACAGGGATCGCACGGCGGCGGAAAGTTTAGCAAGGGCTTATGTAAAGGTTGCCATTCACTGCTTTAATCAACCTTACGCCGCATGTGAGTATCAAAGGCATGACTCCCGTCCAGCCCATCGCCCCACCGTCGTCCCGCCCTTCGCAAGCGAAGGCCCGGCGCCGTGCCGGTGAGAATCCGCTGGTCCACATCATCCTCGCCTTCTGGGCCCTGTGGCACTGCCGTCACGCACGCCCACCGGATTTCTCGCTCACGCCTTTGTGACCAAACCCGGCCGTCGTCTGGCCGCTTGACTCAGCCGGGCCGCCTGCATGCGCGGCGGCCTGTGCGCCCCGTGAGCGAATCCATCATGCACTTTGCACCTGTAGAGCAGGCCAGCCGTTTTCTGGCCGACAACCCCGATATCGAACTGTTCGAACTGTTCATCCTCGACGCCAATGGCGTGCCGCGCGGCAAGCTGCTGCACCGCGACGAACTGCTGGCCGTGTACCAGGCCGGCCGGCCGCTGCCCAGCACCATTCTCGGCCTGACCCTGAACGGCGACGACGTGGAAAACTCCGGCCTGGTGTGGGACGTGGGCGATATCGACTGCCGCGCCTACCCGCTTGAAGGCAGCCTGGTGCGCCTGCCCTGGCGCCGGGTGCCGACCGCCGCGGTGCAGGTGAGCATGCACCCGAACGAGGGCCTGCCGGCCAGCATCGCCGACCCGCGCCATGTGCTGCTGCGTACCATCGAGGCGTTGAAGGCCGACGGCTACCACCCGGTGATGGCCTGCGAGCTGGAGTTCTACCTGCTGGACCAGCAACCTGATGCCCAGGGCCGCCCGCAACCGGCACTGGACAATGACGGCGGCCGCCCACGCACCACCCAGGTGTATGGCCTGCGCGAACTGGAGCAGATCGAGCCGTTCCTTGCCGACCTTTACGCCGCCTGCAAGGCCCAGGGCATCCCGGCACGCACGGCGATTTCGGAATACGCCCCCGGCCAGGTGGAGATCACCCTCGAGCACGGCGACGCCTTGCAGGCGATGGACCAGGCCGTGCGCTACAAGCGCCTAGTCAAAGGCATTGCCCACGCCCATGGCATGCAGGCCTGTTTCATGGCCAAGCCGTTCGCGCAACTGGCCGGCACCGGCATGCACATGCACCTGAGCCTGGCCGACAGCGCCGGCAACAACCTGTTCGCCAGTGAGGACAAGGCCGGTACCCCGCTGCTGCGCCAGGCCGTGGCAGGCATGTTGCGACACCTGCGCGACTCGCTGCTGCTGTTCTGCCCCAACGCCAACTCGTTCCGCCGCTTCCAGGCCAACAGCTATGCCCCGCTGGCGCCAACCTGGGGCGTCGACAACCGCACCGTGAGCCTGCGCATACCGGGCGGTCCGGCCAACAGCCGGCACGTGGAGCACCGCATCTGCGGCGCCGATGCCAACCCCTACCTGGCCGCTGCGGCGATCCTTGCCGCCAGCCACTGGGGCATTCGCCAACAGCTGGACCCGGGGGCACCGGTGGAAGGCAATGGCTATGCCCAGGCCACCGAACACCTGCCCACCGACTGGCTGACTGCCCTCGACGCCCTGCAGCATTCGAGCTGGGCTCGCGAAGCACTGGGCGAGGACTTCCTTGGCGTATACCTGAAGGTCAAGCGCGCCGAGTACCGCCAGTTCATGGCCGAAGTCAGTGAGCAGGACTGGCGCTGGTATCTGCACCAGGCCTGATCCCCGGATAACAAGGAACACCCATGAATGCAGCATTGAACAAAGGGCCGGCGCAACGCGCGCCGTCCTACTACAGCGCCACCCTCAACGACCACACCGAGTACCCGCAGCTCAAGGGCACGGTACAGGTGGATGTGGCGATCATCGGCGGCGGCTTCACCGGCGTGGCCACGGCGGTGGAGCTGGCCGAGCGTGGCCTGAAGGTGGCCATCGTCGAAACCAACCGCATCGGCTGGGGTGCCAGCGGGCGCAACGGCGGCCAGGTCACCGGCAGCCTGTCGGGCGACGAAGCCATGCGCTCGCAGATGCGCAACCGCCTCGGTACCGAGGTCGATGACTTCATCTGGCACTTGCGTTGGCGCGGGCACCAGGTGATCGAGCAGCGCGTGGCACGCTACAACATCGACTGCGACCTCAAGCGCGGCCACCTGCACGCGGCCATGAAGCCCTCGCACATGGACGAGCTGCGCGCATTCGAAGCCGAGGCCCGGCGGCGCGGCATGGGCGAGCAGGTACAACTGCTGGACCGCGATGGCGTGGCCGAGCACCTGCAAAGCCCGCTGTACCTGGGCGCGCTGAAAAACCTGCGCAACCTGCACCTGCACCCGCTCAACCTGTGCCTGGGCGAGGCCCGTGCTGCCCATGGCCTGGGGGCGCTGATTTTCGAAAACTCCGAAGTGCTGGACATCGTCCACGGCCCGCGCCCGGCGGTAGTCACCGCCCACGGGCGGGTCGAGGCGCGCCAGGTGATGCTGGCCGGCGATGTGTACCACAAACTGGAAAAGCGCCAGCTCAAGGGCAAGATCTTCCCGGCCATGGGCGGCATCGTCACCACCGCACCGCTGGGGGAGCTGGCCGAACAGATCAACCCGCAGGACCTGGCGGTATACGACTGCCGCTTCGTGCTCGATTACTACCGCCTGACCGCCGACAAGCGCCTGCTGTTCGGCGGTGGCGCCAACTATTCCGGCCGTGATTCACGGGATATCGAAGGCGAACTGCGCCCGTGCATCGAGCGCACCTTCCCGGCGTTGAAAGGCGTGCCGATCGAGTTCCAGTGGAGCTGCGCCATGGGCATCGTGGTCAACCGCATCCCGCAGCTGGGCAAGCTGTCGGACAACGTTTGGTATTGCCAGGGTTATTCGGGGCACGGCATTGCCACCAGCCACATTATGGGCGAGATCATGGCCGAGGCGTTGACCGGGACGCTGGAGAAGTTCGACACCTTCGCCCAGTGCAAGCATGTGCGGGTGCCGATGGGGGATTTGCTGGGCAATCCGCTGCTGGCGGCGGGGATGTGGTACTACCAGATGCTGGAGAAACTGCGCTGAACCTGAGGCCTGCGCAACCTCTGTAGGAGCGGCCTCGTGTCGCGATCGGGCCGCGAAGCGGCCCCAGCAATTTCAGCATCACGGCTGAAAACCTGGGGCCGCTTCGCGACCCGATCGCGACACAAGGCCGCTCCTACACAGACCGCGCTGGCTGGGCGTCAGGCGATCTTCTTCAAGCCCTGTTTCTTCAGCTCTTCATCGCGCAGTTCGCGGCGCAGGATCTTGCCAACGTTGGTGGTCGGCAGCGCGTCGCGGAACTCGATCTGGCGCGGGACCTTGTAGCCGGTGACGTTGGCGCGCATGTGCTCCATCACCTGTTCCTTGGTCAGGGTCATGCCCGGCTTGACCACGATGAACACCTTGATCACTTCACCGGACTTCTCGTCCGGCACGCCGATGGCCGCGCACTGCAGCACGCCCGGCAGGGCCGCCAGCACATCTTCCAGCTCGTTGGGGTAAACGTTGAAGCCCGAGACCAGGATCATGTCCTTCTTGCGGTCGACGATGCGCATGTAACCATCTGGCTGGATCACGGCGATGTCGCCGGTCTTCAGCCAGCCATCGCTGTCGAGAATCTCGGCAGTGGCCTCCTCACGCTGCCAGTAGCCCTTCATCACCTGCGGGCCCTTGACGCACAACTCGCCCACCTCGCCCAGCGGCAGCTCGTTGCCGTTGTCGTCGATGACCTTGCACAGGGTGGACGGCACCGGAATACCGATGGTGCCGACCTGGTTGGCCTCCGCCGGGTTCACCGCAGCCACCGGGCTGGTCTCGGTCATGCCATAGCCTTCGCAGATGGCGCAGCCGGTCACGGCCTTCCAGCGCTCGGCCACGCTCAGTTGCAGGGCCATGCCACCGGAGAGGGTGATCTTCAGCGCCGAGAAGTCCAGGGCACGGAACGCCTCGTTGTTGCACAAGGCAACGAACAGAGTGTTGAGGCCGACGAAGCCGCTGAACTTCCACTTGCCCAGTTCCTTGACCATGGCTGGCAGGTCACGCGGGTTGCTGATCAGCACGTTGTGGTTGCCGATCAGCATCATTGCCATGCAATGGAAGGTAAAGGCGTAGATGTGGTACAGCGGCAGCGGGGTGATGAGGATTTCGCAGCCTTCGTGCAGGTTGGAGCCCATCAGCGCCCGGCACTGCAGCATGTTGGCCACAAGGTTGCGGTGGGTAAGCATCGCGCCCTTGGCCACGCCGGTGGTGCCACCGGTGTACTGCAGCACCGCCACGTCGTTAGCCTGCGGGTTGGCCTCGGTCACCGGCTGGCCCTTGCCCTGCGCCAGAGCGTCGTTGAAGCGTACGGCACGCGGCAGGTTGTAGGCCGGCACCATCTTCTTCACGTACTTGATCACGCTGTTGATCAGCAGGCGCTTGAGCGGCGTCAGCAGGTCGGCCACTTCGGTGACGATGACGTGCCTGACCTGGGTCTTGGGCACCACCTTCTCGGCCAGGTGGGCCATGTTGGCCAGGCACACCAAAGCCTTGGCGCCGGAGTCGTTGAACTGGTGTTCCATTTCCCGTGCGGTGTACAGCGGGTTGGTGTTGACCACGATCAGCCCGGCACGCATGGCACCGAATACCGCCACCGGGTATTGCAGTACGTTGGGCAGCTGCACGGCAATGCGGTCACCCGGCTTGAGGTCGGTATGCTGCTGCAACCAGGCGGCAAACGCTCCCGACAGCGCATACAGCTCGCCATAAGTGATAGTCTTGCCCAGGTTGCTAAAGGCCGGTTTGTCGGCAAAGCGTTGGCAGGATTGCTTGAGTACCGCCTGGATATTGGGGAATTCGTCAGGATTGATTTCCGCCGTAATCCCGGCTGGGTACTTATCCTTCCAAAAATTTTCGATCATGGAAGCCCACTCCTTCAGCAACAGCGAAGTTCGATTCACGCGTCGATGCGCTTATTATTGATATGGGATGACGGCTCGTTGCAAACCGGATCATCTGAAAGCGGGCCGAGAGTAACAGCTTTGCCTGGGGTCGCCTAGAGGCCAAAACAGGCCTCACGGTCACAAAAATGACTCAATGAACAATACAGGTCATTTTTAGAGTAATTATCCAAAATGTCGCACATCGGGCTATAAATAGCCTGTTAGAGCGGTTTCACGGCATTCGCGGGCTTGCCCGCTCCCACAGGGACCTCACAGTTCTCGAATGCTGTGCAGTACCTGTGGGAGCGGGCAAGCCCGCGAAGAAGCCAACCCCGGTATCAAGCTATGTCGCGCAGCTCCCGCCGCAGGATCTTGCCCACCGGCGTCATCGGCAACGACTCGCGCAGCACGATGTGCTTGGGCACCTTGTAGCCGGTGAAGTTGGCCTTGCAGTAGGCCTTCAGCTCATCCACGCTCAGCCCGCCCTCGCGCGGCACAACGAACAGCTTCACCGCCTCGCCGGAGCGCTCGTCCGGTACGCCGATGGCCGCGCAGTTGGCGACCTTGGGATGGCCCATCACCACATCCTCGATCTCGTTGGGGTACACGTTGAAACCCGATACGATGATCATGTCCTTCTTGCGGTCGACGATTCGGGTGAAGCCGTCCGGGTCGATCACCGCGATGTCGCCGGTCTTGAACCAGCCCTCCGCATCCAGGGCCTGGGCCGTGGCCTCGGGCTGCTGCCAGTAGCCTTTCATCACCTGCGGGCCCTTGATGCACAGCTCGCCCCGCTCGCCCAGCGGCAGCTCGTTGCCGTCATCGTCGATCACCTTGAAGGCGGTGCCCGCCACCGGGATGCCCACCGTACCCAGACGCGCCAGCTGGCCATAGGGGTTGGTGCTGGCCACCGGCGAGGTTTCGGTCAGGCCGTAGCCTTCGACGATGCGGCAACCGGTAAGCGCCTCCCAGCGCTCGGCGGTGGCCTTCACCAGTGCGGTACCGCCGGAGTTGGTGACCTTCAGCGCCGAAAAGTCGAGCTGGCGGAAGCCCGGGTGGTCCATCAGTGCGACGAACAGCGTGTTCAGGCCCAGCAAGGCGGAGAAACGCCATTTGCCCAGCTCCTTGATGAAGCCGGAAATATCCCGCGGGTTGGTGATCAGCACGTTGTGGTTGCCGGTGACCATCATGCACATGCAGTTCGCGGTAAAGGCATAGATGTGGTACAGCGGCAGCGGCGCGATCATCACTTCCTGGCCGTCCTTGATCAGCTTCTGCCCGTCCGGCCCGTGCTGCGAGAAGCAGGCCAGCACCTGCAGCATGTTGGCCACCAGGTTGCCGTGGGTGAGCATGGCGCCCTTGGCCAGGCCGGTGGTGCCACCGGTGTATTGCAGCACGGCAGTGTCGTCCAGGCTGAGCGGCACCGGCTTGTGAGGCAGCTCGCGGCCCTGGCGCAGCACCTGCTTGAACGACACCGCCTGGGGCAGCTGGTAGGCCGGCACCATCTTCTTGACCTTGTCGACCACGGTGTTGACCAGCCAGCCCTTGGCGGTGGGCAGCAGGTCGCCCATCCTCGCCTCGATCAGGTACTCGATGCCGGTATCGGGCAATACCTCCTGCACGCGCTTGCCGAACATGTTCAGGTACACCAGCGCACGCGCGCCGCTGTCCTTGAACTGATGGCGCATCTCGCGCTCTGTGTACAGCGGGTTGGTGTTGACCACGATCAGGCCAGCGCGCAGGGCACCGAACACAGCGATGGGGTATTGCAGCACATTGGGCATCTGCACCGCGATGCGGTCGCCCGGCTTGAGGTCGGTGTGCTGCTGTAGCCAGGCGGCGAAGGCCGCCGAATGGCGTTCCAGGTCCGCGTAGGTCAGGGTTACGCCCAAATTGCTGAAGGCCGGGCGGTCGGCGAAGCGTTTGCAGGAGCGCTCGAACACCTCGACGACCGAGGTGTAGGCATTGATGTCGATGGTGGAAGGCACGCCCGCCGGGCGCTTGTCATTCCAGAAGTCGGCTTGCATTTATTATTGTTCCTCTGCCTGGACCTGCTGTGAGTCCTGTAATCCTTTCACCTGCCCGCCCGAAAGCGAAAAGGCGTTGATCCGACGTTAGCAGGTAAGCCCAAGGTGGCATATACGCCAAGTGCCGCCATTAACATTGTGAATCTTATTTGTGCCCTTCCTGCAATCCGGTCGGTTGTGCATACACTGTTCGGGTACCTGTGCGCACAAGGACCCGCCATGCCTCACGACGCCTTCTGGTTACCCGCCAGCGAGCACTGCAGCCTGTATGTGCACCAATGGTTGCCGGCCACACCGGTAAAAGCCGTGGTGCTGCTGGCCCACGGCATGGCCGAGCACGCCGGGCGCTACCAGCACCTGGGCCATGCCTTGAGCGAGGCCGGTTTCGCCCTGTTCGCCCCCGACCAGCGCGGCCATGGACGCACGGCCGAGCTGGGCAGCCTCGGCCTGTTCGCCCGCCATCATGGCTGGAATGCCGTGGTCAACGACATCGGGCTGCTGGCCCAGCACATCGGTCAGCAATTCCCGTGCACACCGCTGTTCCTGTTCGGCCACAGCATGGGCAGCTACATCGCCCAGGCCTACCTGCTGCACCACAGTGGCAGCCTGCATGGGGCGATCCTCAGTGGCTCCAACTACCAGCCGGCAGCGCTCTACCGTGTGGCGCGCCTGATTGCCCGGCTGGAGGCCTGGCGCCAAGGGCCGCTGGGAAAGAGCGCGCTCATAGAATGGTTGTCGTTCGGCTCGTTCAACAAGGCCTTCAAGCCCAACCGCACGGCGTTCGACTGGCTCAGCCGCGACCCGGCGCAGGTCGACCTGTATGTCAACGACCCGCTCTGCGGCTTTCGCTGCAGCAACCAATTGTGGCTTGACCTGCTGCAAGGCTTGGCGCAGATCAGCCAGCCGAGTAACCTCGCGCAGATCGATCCGAACCTGCCGCTGCTGGTGATCGGTGGTGAATGTGATCCGGTCAGTGCCGGCAAGCGTCTCACCCATCTGGCCGACGCCCTGCGCGCGACCGGCAATCGACATGTACAGCTGCGCGTCTATCCTGAGGCGCGGCACGAAGTACTCAACGAAACCAACCGTAACGAGGTCACCGCCGATATTCTCGTCTGGCTTGAACAGGCGCTGGCTCTTGGCCGCCCTGTGCGCAGTGAATGATAGCCGCCCTCGCCTACCGCTTAAGGAAGCCCCGATGTCCCAGGTCACCAACACGCCTTACGAAGCCCTCGAAGTCGGCCAGAAGGCCGAGTACAAGAAGTCCGTCGAAGAACGCGACATCCAGTTGTTCGCCGCGATGTCCGGTGACCACAACCCGGTACACCTGGACGCCGAGTTCGCTGCCAAGAGCATGTTCCGCGAGCGCATTGCCCACGGCATGTTCAGCGGCGCGCTGATCAGTGCTGCCGTGGCCTGCACCCTGCCTGGCCCTGGCACCATCTACCTGGGCCAGCAGATGAGCTTCCAGAAGCCGGTGAAAATTGGCGATACCCTGACCGTGCGCCTGGAAATCCTGGAGAAGCTGCCCAAGTTCAAGGTACGTATCGCCACCAATGTCTACAACCAGAACGATGAGCTGGTGGTTCAGGGCGAGGCCGAGATCCTGGCACCGCGCAAGCAGCAGACCGTCGAGCTGGTGTCGCCGCCGAATTTTGTGGCTAGCTGAAAAGTGATGTAGGCAGTACCGGCCTCTTCGCGGGCACGCCCGCTCCCACAGGGATTGCATAGCCTTCAACCCAGTGGAAAACCTGTGGGAGCGGGCGTGCCCGCGAAGAGGCCAGTCCAGCCAACATCATTCAATCGCTTGCAACCGCCGCTCGATATGCCTGCGCTCCGGCTCCTGCCGGGTCAACGCCAGCGCCTGCAGCCAGGCCGCCCGGGCCTCTTCTACATGCCCCAGCTGGTAATGCAGCTCACCCCGCGTCGCATGCGCCAGGTGATAGTCCAGCAACTCTCCCCGCGCCAGAATCCCTTCGACCTCCCGCAGGCCAACCTCAGGCCCATCCCGCTTCGCCAGCGCCACGGCCCTGTTCAGTTCAACCACAGCTGACGGCCAATGCCGCTGCAGCACGTCATACAGCCCGACGATCTCCGCCCAGTCGGTCGCTTCGGCTGTCGCCGCTTCGGCATGCACCGCGGCAATCGCCGCCTGCACGGTATAAGCACCGAACGCCCGGCTTTGCAGGGCCTGGCGCACCAGTTCGCAACCTTCGGCAATGCGTTGCCGGTCCCACAGGCTACGATCCTGCTGCTCGAGCAATACCAGATTGCCCCGGCCATCGGTACGCGCCCGCTGCCGGGATGCCTGCAGCAACATCAAGGCCAGCAGGCCGACCGCCTCCGGGTCGGGCAGCAACTGCACCAACAGGCGCGCCAGGCGAATGGCTTCATCGCTCAGCTCCTGCTGCAACAGCGCCTCGCCCGACGACGCCGAATAGCCCTCGTTGAACACCAGGTAGATCACCCGCAGCACACTCTCCAGGCGCTCGGGCAGTTCGTTCAGCTCCGGCACCTGGTAAGGGATGCCGGCATCGCGGATCTTGGCCTTGGCGCGCACGATACGCTGTGCGATGGTGGCCGGGCTCTGCAGGAAAGCACGGGCGATCTGCTCGGTGGTCAGGTCGCAGACTTCACGCAGGGTCAGCGGCACCTGGGCATCGGCGGACAAGGCCGGGTGGCAGCAGGTGAAGATCAGCCGCAAGCGGTCGTCGGCCAGCAGCTCTTCTTCGCTGGGGTCCTGCGCCTGGCCGTCGAGCAGCATGCTCAGGTCCGCCTGGGAACGGTCGAACCGGGCGTGCCGACGCAGCACATCGATGGCCTTGAAGCGGCCAGTGGACACCAGCCACGCCCGCGGGTTATCGGGAATACCGTCGCGCTGCCAGCGTTCGACTGCGATGAAGAAGGCATCGTGCATGGCCTCCTCGGCCAGGTCGAAATCACCCAACAGGCGGATCAGCGTCGCCAGGATGCGCCGTGACTCGTTTCGGTAGACCGCCTCGACCTCGGCGCGCACCTGCGCCAGTGCCGTCATCAGTCGGGCATCCGCTGGGTCACTACCTCCACCAGGCGGTCCAGGCTTTCTCCCCAGCCCTGGTGGAAGCCCATTTCCTCATGGGCGCGGCAGTCGGCGGCATTCCAGTGCCAGGCGCGGGCGGTGTAGCGAGTTTTGCCTTGCTCCTCGTCAAAACTGATCACGGCAGTCATGAACGCCTTGTCCGAAGGCACCCAGCCTGGGCCGAAGGCATCGGTGAACACCAGCCGTCGCGGAGCAGCAATCTCCAGGAATACGCCCTGGTTCGGGTAATCGCTGCCATCCGGCGCCCGCATCACGGTGCGGAACAGGCCACCGATCCACAACTGCATCTCACATTCCGGGGTGGTCATGCCGTGCGGCCCCCACCATTGCATCAGCCACTGAGGGTCGGTCCAGGCGCGGAACACCTTGGACGGCGGTGCGTCGATCAGGCGACTGATGGACAGCTCGTGCTGCACTTGCGCGGGGTGTGCCAGGCTCATGCTGGGAAGTCTCCATTGCTGTCAGGGTTGCAGTTCGCGCACCGGTCGCACCTCGACACTGCCGACCCGCGCGGCGGGGATGCCCTCGGCGATGTTCAGCGCCTCGTTCAGGTCGCGGGCTTCCACCAGGTAGAAGCCCGCCAACTGCTCCTTGGTCTCGGCGAACGGGCCGTCGGTCAGGCTCATGTGCCCGTTGCGCATGCGCACTGTGGTGGCGGTCTGCACCGGCTTCAGCGCCTCGGCCGCCAGCATTCGCCCGGAGCCTTGGATGGATTCGGCATACGCCATGCATTCGGCGTCTTCCGGGCTGTCGGGCAGGCTGTGCAGCAGCCCCTCGTCACAATAGACCAGGCACAGGTATTTCATGGTCGCCTCCAGGGCATTGGCAAAGTGCGTTTGGCGATAACGGCTCAGGGCTTGAGATCGAACAGGGCTTTCTGGGTTTCCATGTCGAATGGCGCCGACCAGTGTTCGTGGATTACCTGCCACTGGCCACCTTGACGACGATAGCCCACGGTGGCGCGCATGAAGCCGCACTGGCTTTCGTTGTCCGCGGGGCCGCAGCGGTTAAGCCAGTGGGCCAGGGCCAGGTCGCCAGCGGCATGCACGGTGAGTTCGGCGTATTCGAAAACCATGGGGCCGGGGCACATGCCCATGCACATTTCCCAGTGCGCCTGGTAGGTTGCCTTGCCCTTGAACTGCAGGGCCTGGATGGCATCGAAGGCGACGATGTCGTCGGCATAGGGAGCGATGATGTTGGGGATGTCGCGATCGCGCACGGCCTGCATCCAGCGCTCGATCAATTGGCGTATCTCGGTTTCGGCTGCGGTGCTCATCGGGGGTTCCTCCGACAGGTCATGGGTGATTGGGCACGGGGGGCAACGTGCTCTCACCTATTGGTCGAACGGGAACTGGAGGAATCGACAGGCAACGGAAACTATTCTGCATGAGTAATTGCAGAATACCCGCGAGTAACGAAAGCAGGCTTGGTCAGGCCATTGCGGCTTGTTCGAAGACCTCGTCGGCCCACTGGTTGAGGCTTTTGCCGGCGGCACGGGCAGCAACACTCGCGGCAGCATGAACTTCGGGCCGGATACGCAGCATTACTTTGCCCGAGGCAGGCTTTTCCGGCGCAATGCCCTGCTCTGCACAATCGGCCAGGTAATCTTCCAGCGCATCGCGAAACGCCTCATGCAGCTCGGGCACCGAGCTTGCGTGAAAACTGATGATGTCACGCATACCAAGCACACGGCCGACGAAGATATCGTCACGCGCGTCGTACTCGATACGGGCGGCGTAGCCTTTGTAGCGCATGCAACTCATATCCTGACTCCTGCCCGCGAGAGGAATTCACGGGCTTCTTCAATCTGATACCGCTTGGCTTCCTTGCCTGGATGAGGCCGATGGCATCTCCAGCATTGGCCACCCAGCACCAGCTTGACCCTGGAGCCTTGCCGCTCCAGCACCTCACCGCCCAGATGGAGTACCAATGCCTCGATCTCGGAGAAAGCCAACGACGCCGTGGTCGGCGTTCGGAAAATTGCGTCGAGGACTTTGCGGTATCGAGTGTTCATCGAAAAATGCTATCAAATTAAGATAGCACTTTTTCCTCGATATTCATTCAGGATTTTTCTGTTGCTCGAACTGCAAGACGGTTGATGGCCCCGTCACCAGCAAGCCGGCGAAAGGGCCATCAACACCAGGCAAGAGCCCGATCAACCCTGCTGGCACCCCTCACCCATCGCCCGGTACTGGATGGTGTGCACCTGGCCCTGGTGGTCTTCGTAGGTCATGGTCGCAGGTACCACTTCGCAGACGTTGGGGATGGTCGACAGGTTGATCACCCGCTTGATGTCCAGGTTCATGGAGTAGTCGTACTGCTGGGCGACGGGCTCGCTGGAGACGGGTCTGGCCTCATCGGCGAGGGCGAACGAGGACATACCGACCAATGCAAGAATCAGTAATGGTTTCATGTGAGTTTGCCTTTTGAGCATTCAAGCTGATCGATTGACTTCTATAGCCGTGCCCGGCGCGGAGAAGTTGCCATCTGCGGTGAAGATGGCACGAAGTACCGATCCCGCTTCGTACTGCCAGTGGGGATGGCTAAAAGTCTACTCCCGGCCTGGAATAGTTGAACCCCGAACTCGGACATTCACCCTTGCCAGATATGCAACAATCTGCGACAAGTTCACCGCAAAACATCGGGCCAGAGCCTCTGGCCACCTTTCAGGGCAGGGCGCGCAATTTCTGAAAATTTGTACTGTTCGAAACTTTCGGCCCCGGAACGCCGGCTGCTGGACCACTTTTACCGCCAGCACGGCTCACGCATGCGTGCTGCGGGCGATGCTGAGCTGTGGGTGGCGCGGGGCCCCGGCATCATCGCAGGCTTGAGCCTGAGCCCGGTGGGCGATGGCTTGTGGCTGACCGGGTTGTTCGTCGACCCGCAGCGGCGCAGCCAGGGCGTGGCCGGGCGGTTGGTCGAGGCGGCGCTGGCGCAGGCTGGCGGGCCCACCTGGCTGTTCTGCCACCCGGACCTTGCGCCCTTCTACCAGCGCCTGGGCTTCGACATGGCTCTGCAACTGCCGGAAACCCTGGCTGGCCGCCTGCAGCGCTACCAGCGCAGCAAACGCCTGGTGGCACTGCAACGAGGTCAGTCGTCGCTGGCGTCGAGCCCGGGGAACAGCACCTCGGTGTAGCCGAACCGGGAAAAGTCCTGGATGCGTGACGGGTAAAGCCGGCCGATCAAGTGGTCGCATTCATGCTGCACCACCCGCGCATGGAAGCCGTCGGCAAAACGGTTGATCGGGTTGCCCTGGGGGTCGATGCCTTCATAGCAGATGTGCTTGAAACGCGGTACCACACCGCGCAGGCCGGGCACCGACAGGCAGCCTTCCCAACCGTCCTCGATCTCGCTGGATGTGGGCGTGATGACCGGGTTGAGCAGGATAGTCTGCGGCACCGGTTCGGCATCCGGGTAACGCTCGCTGCGCTCGAAGCCGAAGATCACCAGTTGCAGGTCTATGCCGATCTGCGGTGCGGCCAGGCCGACACCGCCCACATGGCGCATGGTTTCGAACATGTCGTCGATCAGTTGCTGCAGTTCGGCGCTGCCGATCATGTGCTCGGGCACTGGCGGGGCGATGCGCAGCAGGCGTTCGTCGCCCATCTTGAGAATGTCACGGATCATCTGGGGTTCGGCTCTGAAGATTGGTGCTCGCTCGGAACGGGGTGCTCATGGCCCAGCACGGTAATGGTTTCGCGGGGTTTGTGCTCATCGACGTCCTTTTCGCCAGGGTTCTTGCCCTCGCTCGACATGTGCTCGATCACTGCGTTCATCTCCGCGCCCAGCAGCAAAACGGCAGCGGAGATATAGAAATACAGCAATAGCACGATGATTGCACCGATACTGCCGTACATCGCGTTGTAGTCGGCAAAGGTCTTCACGTAGTAGGCAAAGCCCAGCGACGCCAAGATCCACACCACCACCGCCAGCACCGAACCCGGGGTGATGAAGCGGAACTGCTGCTTCACATCGGGCATCACGTAGTAGATCAGCGCCACCGCCACCATCATCAGGATGATGATCGCCGGCCAGCGCAGGATGGTCCACACCGTGACGATCACCTCCTGCATGCCTACCTGGGCGGCAATCCACTCCATCACCTGCGGGCCCAGCACCATCAGCGCCGCTGCCACCAGCAACATGCCGGCAATGCCCACGGTATAGATGATCGACAACGGAATGCGCTTCCACACCGGGCGGCCCTCGGGCACATCGTAGGCGGCGTTCATCGCGCTCATCATCAGGCGCACACCAGCCGATGCGGTCCACAAGGCAATTACGATACCTACTGACAGCAGCCCGCCCTTGGACTGCTGCAACTGGTCGATCACCGGGTTGACCTGCTCCAGCGCCTGGGGTGGCAGCACCAGTTCCGATTGCAGGCGCAGCCAGGAGAAGAAGTCCGGCAGGTGCAGGAAACCGATCAGGGCGATCAGGAACAGCAGGAACGGGAACAACGAGAACAGCATCTGGTAGGCCAATGCGGAAGCGTAGGTCGACATCTCGTCGTCGAGGAATTCCTTGACGGTGCGTACCAACACGCGGTGCAGGGGCAGGCCGCGCAGGTCGGGGAAAATCATAGCGTCTCCTTTCGCCGCTTGATTCGTGGGTACCACGGGTAAGTCTAATAGACCATGCCGCTGCTGTGCTGATCCCGGCCATGCTGCAAGAATTTGCTTACGCCAGTAGCGGCCTCTTCGCGGGCACGCCCGCGAAAAGGCCGGGACAGGCCAGTCACATCAAGGTTTTTTCACCGCGTCCTTCACATTGCCCTTGATCTGTTGCCCCTCGCCCTTGAGCTCCTGCGCTTCACCCTCGGCCCGCAGCCGCTCGTTGTCGGTCACTTTGCCGACACCCTGCTTGACGTTGCCGATCGCTTCGTTGGCCAAGCCTTTCGCTTTGTCTTTGGTACCGCTCATGGCAAAACTCCTGCAATTGGGGGCACGTGGACCGTGCCGACAGTCGGTGGACCCGACGCCTTCGCCAAGCGTTCCAACAGTTTTTTCGCCTTCGAACCGAGCGGCAAGGCGGTTGGCAAACCTTGCTCCGCTACCCGCCACCCCTCACAATGCAGGCCTTCATAGCGTCAACCCGCAGGAACCTGCATGAAACTCGACAAACCCGCCGCCATCGCCCGGCGTAACGAAGCACTGGCCCGCCCGGTGCTGACCAGCAGCAACACCCTGTTCGCCATCCTCGACCGCAAGCGCAACCTGTGGTGGTTCGAGGTGCCGGTGGCGCTGCTGCGCAAGGGCCAGCCCGACTGGGTCAACCTGCTGCTGCACACCCCGGAAAGCGACGAGCTGCAGCACCTGAAGGTGCCGACCAACTTCCTGCGCGCTCACCAGGAACAGATGGAAGTGCGCAACCCCGGCAAGCGCCGCTCGACCATCAGCCTGGCCCTCAGCGCCGACCGCGACTCGCTGCTGCGCGACACCCGACCGGGTGGCGAGCAGCTGGACTTCCGTACCTTCGTGCAGGCCTGATCAGGCCTTTTCGATGCGATCGTCATGGATGACGATGCGGCCCTGCTTGAACAGCCCGCCAATGGCCTTCTTGAAGTTGCCCTTGCTGACGTTGAACAGCTTGCTGATCAGCGCCGGGTCGCTCTTGTCGCACACCCCCAGCACCCCACCTTCGGCCTCCAGGCGCGCCATGATCTGCTCCTGCAGGCTGTCGGCCAGGGCAGCACCCACCGGTTGCAGGCTCAAGGCGATCTTGCCGTCCGCGCGCACTTCCTTGATAAAGCCCTTCTCGTGCATGCCCGAGCGCAGGAACTTGAACACCTCGTTCTTGTGGATCAGGCCCCAGTGGCGGTTGTTGATGATCGCCTTGAAGCCCATCGGTGTCTCGCCGGCCACCAGCAGCTCGACCGGCTGGCCCACCTGGTAGTCCGCCGGGGTACGGTCCAGGTAGCGGTCCAGGCGTGAGGTGGCGGTGATGCGGCGGGTGCGCTTGTCGAGATACACGTGTACCACGCAGTAGTCGCCGATTTTCAGCGGCCGCGCCTCTTCCGAGTACGGCATCAGCAGGTCCTTGGACAGGCCCCAGTCGAGGAAGATGCCGGCACCGTTGATATCCTTGACCTTGAGGCTGGCGAACTCGCCAACCTGCACCTTGGGCTTCTCGGTGGTGGCGATCAGCTGGTCTTCGCTGTCCAGGTAGATGAACACGTTCAGCCAGTCATCCACTTCGGTTTCGGCGTTTTTCGGGATGTAGCGCCCGGGCAGCAGGATCTCGCCGTCGGCGCCGCCGTCCAGGTACAGGCCGAAGTCCACGTGTTTCACGATTTGCAAACTGTTGTAACGCCCAAGCAGAGCCATTTCCGATGTTCCTCAAGACAAGGCGGCTATTCTACACCTGAAGCCAGCGCGCCGCCCGACCGCTGATGCAGTGGAACCGTCAGCGTTCCTCTTGCGTCTACCGACGGGCAAGCACCCGCAAGGAGCAGCCCATGCCGCTACGCCTGTCCAAAGCCCTGCTCGTCGCCATCGGCTGCGCCCTGGCCCTGGCCGCCTGCAGCCGTATCGACCTGGCCTACCGCAACCTCGACCGCCTGGTGCCGTGGTCGCTGGGCGACTACCTGGCCATGAACAGCGAGCAGAAGGCCATGCTTGACGACCGCCTGCGGGAGCACCTGGCCTGGCATTGCAAGACCCAGCTGCCTGGTTACCTCGACTGGCTGGACCGGGTACGCGGCATGGTCGCCGACGACCAGGTGACCGACCAATCCCTGCAGCAGCGTACCCGCGAAGCCCGCGAGGCGATTGGCCGGGTAGCCGAGGAAATCACCCCTTCGGCCACCGAGCTGCTGCGCGGCATGAGCGATGCCCAGGTGGCGGAGATGCGCGAGGCGTTCCGCGAAGACATCAGCGAACGGCAGAAGAAGTATGTGGATACGCCGTTGGACAAGCAGATCGCCCGCCGTACCGAACGCATGGAGAAACGCCTGACGCCGTGGTTTGGCGAGCTGACCGCGGTACAGAAGCAGCGCGTGCAGGCCTGGTCCCAGGCGCTGGGCGACCAGAACCGCGAATGGATCGCCAACCGCGCGCACTGGCAGCAGCAATTGCTGCTGGCGATGAACCAGCGCAACGACGCCAGCTTCGAGCCGCGCCTGGCAACGCTGTTGCAGCGCAAGGAGAGTTTGTGGACGCCGGAGTACCGGGCGGCGTATCAGAATACCGAGCAGCAGGCGCGCAGCTTGCTGGTGGACCTGGTGCACCAGAGTACCCCGCAGCAGCGGCGGTACCTGCTGGAACGGTTGAGCAAGGTGCGTACCGATTTCAGTGAATTGAAGTGTTTGAAGGGGTAATTGGGAAAAGCAGGCCCGGCCTCTTCGCGGGCTTGCCCGCTCCCACAGGAACCCACTGCCCTCGAGAGCTGTGATGTACCTGTGGGAGCGGGCAAGCCCGCGAAGAGGCCGGGCCTGCTAAAGCACAGTCACCGCCCCTTGCGCCTATACGGAAACACATCGATCACCTTCCCGTCACGAATCGCCGCCTGCAGCCCCTTCCAGTAATCCGCGTCGTACAACTCCCCATGCAGGCGGCTGAACAAGCGCCGCTGGCCGATATCGGCAAACAGGAACGGCGGAAACTCCTCGGGGAACACGTCATGCGGCCCGATCGAGTACCACGGCTCGCCCGACATCTCGTCCTCCGGGTAACGCGGCGGCGGGATATGGCGGAAGTTCACCTCGGTCAGGAAGCTGATCTCGTCATAGTCATAGAACACCACCCGGCCATGGCGGGTTACGCCAAAGTTCTTCAGCAGCATGTCGCCAGGGAAGATATTCGCCGCCGCCAGCTGCTTGATGGCCAGGCCGTAATCCTCCAGGGCCTCCAGCACCTGGCCCTCGCTGGCGTGTTCCAGGTACAGGTTCAGCGGCGTCATGCGCCGCTCGGTCCAGCAGTGGCGGATCAGCACCGTGTCACCCTCGAGCGCCACGGTCGATGGCGCCACCTCCAGCAGTTCGGCCAGGCACTCCGGCTCGAACTTGCTACGCGGGAATCGAAAATCGGCGAACTCCTGGGTATCGGCCATGCGCCCGACGCGGTCGACGCTTTTCACCAGCCGGTACTTGTCTATCACCGTGGCACGGTCGACCGTCTTCGACGGTGAAAAACGGTCCTTGATGATCTTGAACACGGTGTTGAAGCCCGGCAGGGTGAACACGCTCATGACCATGCCGCGCACCCCGGGCGCCATGACGAAGCGGTCGTCGCTGCTGGCCAGGTGGTTGATCAGCGCCCGGTAGAACTCCGACTTGCCATGCTTGTAGAAACCGATGGAGGTATACAGCTCGGCAATGTGCTTGCCCGGCAAGATGCGTTTGAGGAAGTTGACGAACTCCGCAGGCACCGGCACATCGACCATGAAGTACGAGCGGGTGAAGGAAAAGATGATCGACACCTCGGCCTCGTCGGTGATCAGCGCATCGGCCTCGATACCGTGCCCTTCGCGGTGCAGCAGCGGGATTACCAGCGGCCATTGCTCATCGCTGTTGAACAGACGGCCGACCAGGTATGCACCCTTGTTGCGGTAAAGCACCGGCACAAACAGCTCCAACGCCAAGGTCGGATCCTTGCATACCCAGTCCGGCAGGCAGTCGCGCAACTGATCCTCCAGGCGCACCAGGTCGCCCTCCAGGTCGCCGTACGGCACATCGAACGGGTAATCGCTGAACACCGCCCGCAGCAGGCCCTTGAGCCCACCGTCAGGCCGATAGGTACGGGTTTGCGCGGCGCGCTCACGGCTGCGCATGGACGGTCGGGTGGTGTGGATGAACATGCAGCCGTCGCTGATCAGGTCGTGGCTGAACAGGCTGCAGAACAGCGAGTTGTACCAGGTCTCGGACAGCTCGTCGTCCAGCCTTGGGTCGATCAGGTGGATATAGGCGTTCTTCACCAACGGCCATTGCTCCACATCCAGCAGCACGTCCTCGGCAAAGCTCTGGCGCAGCCAGCCGTTGACCTCGGCGACCTTCTCTTCATAGAGATTGATACGGGCGGCGGCGGCACGCTGGATATCCTGCCAGCGCGCCTGCTCGAAGCGCTGGCGGGCACCGAGGGTGATGCGCTGGAAGTGGTCGCGGTAGTCGTCGAAGCCGGCAAGGATCGTCCGGGCGATTTCGACAGCGGGCCAGGGCTGGGGCATGCGAGGACCTCGGTGCGGTGTTGAGTTACAGAGCTTAGTCGCCTCTTGGTTTTTGTGGAGCCTGTGCCGGCCTCTTCGCGGGCTCGCCCGCTCCCACAGGATTACCACAGGGCCGAGCATTGCAGAGAACCTGTGGGAGCGGGCGTGCCCGCGAAGAGGCCGGCACAGGTTTACACCGCAAGAAAGCACAAGAATCCCCAGCCCCCCTGGCGTACACTCGCGCCCCTGCCCTGCCTCCGGAGACCGTTGTGAGCCCCATCGCCCTAGCCCGCCTGCTGACCCTTGCCGCCGTCTGGGGGGCGAGCTTCCTGTTCATGCGCATCATCGCTCCCGAACTGGGCACGGTGCCGACGGCGTTCTTCCGCGTGTCCATCGCCTGCCTGGGCCTGGTTGCACTGCTCGCTGCCGCCCGCGTGCGCTGGGACTTCCAGGGCAAGCTCGGGGCCTGCCTGGTGCTGGGCATGATCAATTCCGGTATTCCCGCCACGTTCTACTCCGTGGCCGCCCAGGTGCTGCCCGCCGGCTACTCGGCAATCTTCAACGCCACCACGCCGCTGATGGGTGTGCTGGTCGGCGTGCTGTTCTTCCGCGAACCGATGACCCTGGCCAAGCTCTGCGGCATCTTCCTCGGCCTGTTCGGCGTCGGCATCCTCAGCGGTGCCGGCCCGGTGGCCCTGGACCTGGCCCTGCTGCAAGGCGCCCTCGCCTGCCTGGCGGCCACCACCTGCTACGGCTTTGCCGGCTTCCTCGCCCGCCGCTGGGTCAGCGGCCTGGACAGCCGCCTGTCGGCACTGGGCAGCATGCTCGGCGCCACCCTGATGCTGAGCCCGCTGTTCGCCTGGAGCGCGCTGAGCCAGCCACCCGCCAGCTGGGGCGGCTGGCAGGTGTGGCTGTCGCTGCTCGGCCTGGGCCTGCTGTGCACAGCGTTCGCCTACATCCTGTACTTCCGCCTGCTGGAGGAGATCGGCCCGGTCAAGGCCAGTACCGTGACCTTCCTGATCCCGGTATTCGGCGTATTGTGGGGGGCATGGCTGCTGGACGAGCCGCTGTCGATGGCGCACCTGTACGGCGGTCTGCTGATTGGCGTGGCATTGTGGCTGGTGCTGCGTCCGGCCCGCAGCTGAAGCGGGGTACACAATGAACGACGCGTACAAGAAGGTCCTGTTCCGCCTGGAGCAGGACGAAAACGGCTACCCGCCCGCCTCGGTCGAGGGCCTGTGGGCCAAGGCCGTGGAAGGCGGCTATGCCGTCGACAACATTCCCTTCCATGTCTACGGCATCGCCCCGGGCGACGTGATCGGCACCCGTGAGGAAGCCGGCGAAACCTGGTTCGCCGAACTACGCCGCAGCAGCGGCAGCTCGGTGTTCCGGGTGATCGTCAAGCCCCCGGAAACCCTGGACCAGGTATGCGCGGCCTTGCACGACTTCGGCTGCAACTGCGAAACCGAGCAGGCGGTGAAGATGCTGGCGGTCGAGGTCCCGCCGCAGCGCTCGCTCGACACCTTGCTCTACTACCTGCTCACCCAGCGCGAAGCCGGCCTGCTGGACTTCGAGGAAGGCGTACTGCGCCACGCCATCCCCGAAGAGTTCCGCTAGGGCCTACGCCTCGGCCAGGCGCGCGGCGGGCTTGCGGAACACGAACAGCAGGCCCACCACGATCAGCCCCATGCCCAGCAGGCTGAGCGGCGCCAGGCGGTTACCGAAGATCAGCAGGTCCATCACCGCGGTCACTGCCGGCACCAGGTAGAACAGGCTGGTGACATTGACCAGGTTACCCTTGGCGATCAGCCGGTAAAGCAGCAGGGTCGCCAGCAGCGAGACCACCAGCCCCATCCACAGCAGCGCGCCGACGAAACCGCCAGTCCACTCCACATGCAGCGGCTGCAGCGGCGCGAACAGCGCGCACATGGCAAAGCCGGCCAGGTACTGCAGCGGCAGCGTGCCCATGGGGTTGTCGGTGATGCGCTTCTGCAGGATCGAGCCGAAGGTCATGCTGGCCAGCGCCAGCAAGGCGAACAACATCCCCGCCAACGATACCCCGCCCAGGTTGATGCCCTGGTAGACCACCATGATCAACCCGCCAAGCCCCAACCCGAGGCCGAACAAGCGGCTCCAGGAGCGCTGGCGCTCCATCAGCACCACGGTCAGGATCGGTTGTACCCCCATCACCGTGGCCATGATGCCGGGGGTGACATGGGTATCGAGCGCCAGCAGGTAGAAGATCTGGTAGGCGCCGAGCAGCACACAGCCGGTGCCCAGGGCCCGCAGGATGGCCCCGCGACTACGCGGCCAGCGCAGCCCCAGCAACGGGCCGATCAGCAGCAGCCCGGCCAGGGCCAGCGCCGAGCGCAACAGCAGGAAGGCAAACGGGCTGGCATGCGCCAGGCCGAGCTTGGAGACGATCGCCCCGCTGCTCCACAGCAGGACGAACAGGCTGGTAGTGGCCGCCGAGGCCACGGATGCTTTGCTAAAGACAGACATGTATTGCCACCTGATTCAAGGCGAATAAGCCAGACGGACGGCGTGCGCTTCAGCGTGGGAAGTCGCCGACCGTGTTCAGTAGGTTGCGTGTGCGAAGGGATGCGGCCAGAAGCCGATCAGCCCAGCACGACCACGCAAGGAGGCGGAGCTACGCCGCCTACAACGCCACTGACAGGTGGTGGTGGATAGTGACTGATCATCGCCGGCTGCTGGCAGCCACGCACGACCATGCCCGCGACTGGCGCGATGGCAAAGCTTGTGGTGGATGGGCTGGCTGGCATGAACAGGTCTTCGGGAAAAGAACAGTGGGCTGGACTATAGCCCGGTGTTTCCTGGCTGGCAACTACCCCGCCGGCCACAATCCCGTGTAGGAGCGGCCTTGTGTCGCGAGGGGGCGCGAAGCGGCCCCAGTTCTTTGCATCCACGCCGATATTGCCGGGGCCGCTTTGCGGCCCATCGCCGGCAAGCCGGGCTCCCACAAGTACGGCGCAGAACTCAAGATTTTCGCAGTCCTTGTGGGAGCCTGGCTTGCCGGCGATGGGCTGCGCAGCAGCCCCAGTGACGTTAACTGGCTGGTAAGGGGGCGCGTGTGTATTGGTTAATTTCTCACCACCCCGATTCGTCTGAATGCGAAACGCAGCCCGCATTCACCCGTTTCGAGGACCACCGATGAACGTATCCGCCTGGCTCTACCGGCCAGCCCAGATCACCTGCCTGCTGCTGGTCAGCGCCTACGCCCACGCCGCCAAGCCCGGCGACGTGTTCAAAGACTGCAAGGACTGCCCCGAAATGGTCGTGCTGCCCGCCGGCAGCTACGTGATGGGGGCCCCTGACGACGAAGTCGGCCGCCAGCCCGACGAGGGCCCGCTGCACACCGTGACCTTCGCCAAGCCCTTCGCGATGAGCCGCTATCAGGTCACCGCCGGCGAACTGGACGCCTATATCAAGGCCACCGGCACCGTCATCAAGAGCGGCGACGACCGCCCCGACCGCTGGTGCGAAGCCAGCAAGCCCAGCTACAAGCAAGGTCCCCGCCAGCCGGCGGTATGCATCGACTACGACGAAGTACAGGCCTACACCCGATGGCTGGCTGAAACCACCGGCAAGCCATACCGCATGGTCAGCGAAGCCGAACGCGAATATGCCGCCCGTGCCGGTTCCAGCGGCCCGTTCCCCTTCCCCTTCGACGAACCGGGCAAATACGAGATCAGCAAACACGCCAATACCTATGGACCCAAGGACGGTTACACCTTCACCGCCCCGGTGGGCAGCTACCCGCCCAATGCCTTCGGCCTGTACGACATGCACGGCAACGTCTACGAATGGGTCGCCGACTGCTACCACGACAGCTACGAAGGCGCCCCCACCGACGGCAGTGCCTGGATCCAGGACCCCAAGTGCATCCGCGCGCACATGCGCGGCAACGACTGGGGCGAGCCCCCGATCTTCTCCCGCTCGGCCAACCGCAACGACCGCCTCAAGACCACCCGCGGTGACTTCCTCGGCTTTCGCGTAGCACGCGAACTGTGAAGTTGTGACGCGGTTAACGCAGCATCGCCCAAAAAAATCGCCAATAAGAATCGTTCCGGTTTTTCACAGGTGCTGCGTCATATAGCTGACATAGAAAAAAACCCTCTGCCAACGAGACCGCAATAGATGTCCAAGTCCCTCCCCGGCCCGCTCAACCCGCTTGCCAAAGCATTACTGATCCGTCATTCCCTTCGTCCCCAGCGCGCGCTCACACGCATCAGCCTGGGCCTGGCGATATCCGCTGCGATGGTTACCCAGGTGCAGGCACAGGAGTGGACCCTGGATATTCCTGCGCAGTCGATGAACTCGGCGTTGCAGGCACTGGCCAGGCAGACCGATACCCAGTTGCTGTACAGCCCGGAGGACATCAGTGGGCTGCGCTCCACGGCCCTCAAGGGCCGGCATGACCTGCAGTCTTCGTTGCGAACATTGCTGCAAGGCACCGGGCTGCGTTACCAGATCGATGGCAACACCGTGACGGTGACGGCCAGTTCGGGCGCACAGGCCGGCCAGGTCGAGCTTTCGGCGACCAACGTCAATAGCGTGGGCCTTGGTGCCACTACCGAAGGCACGGGCTCCTACACCACCGGTGTGACCAACACCGCCACCAAGATGAACCTGTCGATCCGTGAAACGCCCCAGTCGATCAGCGTGATCACCCGCCAGCGCATGGACGACCAGCAGCTCAACAGCGTGACCCAGGTGCTCAACCAGACCCCCGGCATCACCATGTCCCAGGACGGTGGCCTGCGCTACAACATCTATTCCCGCGGCAGTGCCATCAACATCTACCAGCTTGACGGCGTGACCACCACCCAGGAAAACCAGACCCGCAACATGCCCAGCACGTTGCTGGACATGACCCTTTACGACCGCGTCGAAATCGTCCGCGGCGCCACCGGCCTGATGACCGGCGCGGGTGAACCCGGCGGCGTGGTCAACCTCATTCGCAAACGCCCGACCCGCGAATTCCAGTCGCATATCCAGGGCACTGTCGGCTCCTGGGACTCCTACCGCAGCGAAGTCGATGTTTCCGGCCCCTTGACCGAGGGTGGCAACCTGCGCGGGCGCATGGTGGCGGCCAAGCAGAAAAGCGGCAGCTTTCGCGACTGGTACAAGGAAGACAAAGACATCCTCTACGGCGTTCTCGAAGCGGACCTGAACGACGACACCTTGGTACGTTTCGGCGTCGACTACCAGAAGTTCAAAGCCACCGGTTCACCGGGTGTACCGCTGTTGTTCACCAACGGCAAGCAGACCAACTTTTCCCGCTCTACCAGTTCCGGCGCCCGCTGGATGTACGACGAGCTGGAAACCACCAACTATTTCATGGCCGCCGAGCATACCTTCGCCAATGACTGGCAAATCAAGCTGGCCGCGAACTACATGGATTCCAATCGCGATAACTACAACGGCTCTTATCAGACCTCTTCGGGCCGAGCGTGGATCAATGAAGAAACCGGCGCTGCGCGAATGCTGCGTTACAACGCTGAAGCCGACCAGACCCAGCGTGGCCTGGACCTGACACTGCAAGGGCCTTTTTCCCTGTTCGGGCGTACTCACGAGTTCATCACCGGCTTCAACTACCAGGATTACAAGAACGATCACACCGGTTATGACGTCGGCACCACAACCGTCAACTTCTATTACTGGGACAACTACCTGCCTCGGCCAACCGAGACTGGCGCACTTGGGGAAATTCTCAACATCAAGAGCAGCCAGCGCGGCACCTACGCGGCATTCAAGTTCAACCTGATGGATGACCTGAACGTAATCGTAGGCGCGCGCACCTCCGACTATGACTACGACTATTACTACTGGCCTACCTCGTTCGGATCGCCGGACGTGAAGATGCACGAGCGGGGTGAAGTAACACCGTACGCGGGCATCATCTATGACCTGACCCCCGAGCAATCGGTGTATGCCAGCTATACCGATATCTTCAAGCCACAGTCCAACCTCGATCGTAACGGTTCGGTCATTGGCCCTGTCATAGGCAGCAACTACGAAGTGGGCTGGAAAGGGGCGTTCTACGACGGGCGTCTGAACGCCAGTACGGCACTGTTCCTGGTCAAGCGTGACAACCTGGCGGTGGAGGACAGCGGTGAGATCGTGCAAGGCACGCTCGACCAACAAGCCTACAAGGGCGCAAAGGGTACCGAGACCAAGGGTATCGACCTGGAGTTGTCGGGTGAGGTCTTGCCTGGTTGGCAAGTCATGACCAGTTACAGCCATGCCCGCACGGAAGACGCCGATGGCGTGCGCCAGCTGACGCAATATTCCATGGACACCTTCCGCTTCTGGAACACCTATCGCTTCCAGGGTGACTGGAACAGGCTGACCGTGGGTGGCGGGGTGTCCTGGAACTCCAGCATGTCGCTCTACTACAACAGCCTCAAAGCCCGAGCCACCCAGGATGACTACACGGTTGCCAGCCTGATGGCGCGCTATCAGGTCACCGACCATCTGGCCGCCACCTTGAACCTGAACAATATCTTCGACGAGAAGTACTACTCGGGTATCGGCGGCAGTGTTGGCCATTACGGTGACCCGCGTAATGCCACCATGAGCCTGCGCTACGACTTCTAGGCCGACAGCCACCTGTACCGTTGTAATCGAAGCGGCGTCATCCACACAGGATGACGCCGCTTTTTTTCGTCTCGGTGGCGACACTGCCGACATGAAAAAACCTGTGGGGCCCACGTTGAACGTGGGCCCCACAGGTCATTCAGCCGGCCCTGCCGGGTCAACCCATGACCGGCTCCGCCACCAGCCTGGCCGCGAGCCCCTCGATCACTTCCCGATGCTTGAGGATGTCATAGTGACCCGCTGCAACCGCGTGGTTCTCACCGCTCCCGTGAACCGCGAAGCGTTGGCCATGGTCACCTGCCCACCAGCACAAGGCAGCGGCGCGGGTTGCCGGCAATGCCGGCAACCGTTCCGACAACGCCTTGAGCCGCATCGCCACGGCAAAGGTGTGGGCCAGTTCAGCGCTTTCGACACTGGCGAAGACCGACGCTACCTGCAGCCCCGAGCGTGCCTCTTCGATCAGCCGCTCAAGCAGCGGCACACCACTGCCCGCCGCAACCGCAGGCAGTACCAACTGCTCTTTTGCCAGCCCCAGCAGCACACTCAGGAAGCTGCCAAGGTCGGCACTCCAGTCCGCTGCCGGCGTCGCCGGCGCACCGGTTGGGATAAAACTGTCGACCAGGCCAAGCAACGATACTTGCTGGCCCTGGGCTTCCAGCTCCTGGGCCACCAGCACCGCCAGCGTGCCACCCAGCGACCAGCCGGCAAGCTGGTATGGCCCTTCGGGCTGCTTCTGGCGAATGTACTGGGCATAGTCGATCGCCATGGCCTGCAACGAATCATCCTGCCAGTTGCGATCGAGCAGCATGCGGCATTGCACGCCGTAGACGCTGCAATGCCCTTCCAGCCGGCGCGCCAGCGGCTCGTAGTCGAACACCGTGCCAAAGCCTGCATGCAGGCAGAACAGAGGCTTGGCCCCGGCTACCCGGCTGTTGAGCAGCAGCAGCGGATCAAGGGCGACGTCGCCATCGGTATATCCGGAAAGCTCGCCAATGGTGGGCCTGGCCATGACATCGCGCAGTTTCAGCTCGATCGACAGGTCGGGCCGTGCTCGTACCTTCGACAGCATCTTCAGCACGCGCAGCGAATCGCCCCCCAACTCGAAGAAGTTGTCATCGACACCAACTTCATCCACCTCCAGCACTTCCCGCCAGATGGCCGCCAGCGCCTTCTCCGTGTCATCGCGCGGAGCCACCCGCACCGGGCGCCCGGCCAACTCCGGGGCCGGCAGCGCATTGCGATCGATCTTGCCATTGGGCGTGAGTGGAAACGCCGGCAGCAATACCCACTGGGTCGGCACCATGTAGTCCGGCAGGTCGGCACGCAAGGCGTCACGCAATGGCGTAGCGGAAGTCACCCCATTGCCGGTGACCAGATACGCCACCAATTGCTTGCCGGTAGCGCCCTCCCTGGCCATCACCACAGCATCCCGCACATCCGCCAGATTACGCAGCCGTGCTTCGACTTCCCCAGGTTCGATACGGAAACCGCGAACCTTCAACTGGTTGTCCAGGCGGCCGATGAAATCGATCACGCCATCCGCCCGACGACGCACCCGGTCACCGGTGCGGTACAGCCGCCCGCCCTGGGCAAACGGGTCGGCGACAAAGCGCTCGGCGGTCAGGGACGGACGCTGGTGATACCCGCGCGCCACACCCTCGCCACCAATGTAGAGCTCCCCGGCCACGCCATCGGGCACCGGGTTCAGGCCCTGGTCCAGCACATGCAGCGTGCGCTGGCCAACCCGCTCACCGATCGGCGCATACACCGCCTGGCATGACTGCTGTGCCGATACTTTCCACAACAGGGGGGTCACGACCGTTTCGGTAGGCCCGTAGCCATTGGTCAGGAACTGCGGGCGCAAGGTCCGCTTGACCAGTTCGAACAGTGCATCGGGCACCGCGTCACCGCCAAAGCAATAGATGCGCACCGGCGGTGCGGCTTCCTGCCGGGATTGCGCGAACTCGGCCAGTTGCTGCAGATACGCCGGTGGGAAGCAGGCAATGTCGATGCGCTCGGCATGCAGTACCTGCCAGGTTTGCTCGGCAGTCCACAGCTGGCTACCGCGCACCACCAGGCAGCCGCCTGACGACAAGGTCGACAGCCAACGCTCCTGGGCACCGTCGAAAGCGAACGACATGAACAACAGCTCGCGAGTGCTTTCATCCATTTCGTAAAGGCGGGCGATTGCCTGGCAGTGCATGCCGATCTGCCCGTGGCTGACCGCCACGCCCTTGGGCTTGCCGGTAGAGCCAGAGGTATAGATCAGGTACGCCAGGTTGGTGTCGTGCACCATCACCTGAGGGGCATCGGACGGCAAGCTGGTGATAGCCAGAAGGTCCAGCTCCACGCAGTGCTCCACCCCGGCAAAACGCTGGCGCAAGCCGCTGCTGGTCACCAGCAGGTGCATGGCCGAATCCTCGACAATCCACTGCAAGCGATCCTGCGGGTAGTCGATATCCAGCGGCACATAGGCGGCGCCGGTTTTCATCACCGCCAGGAATGCCACGATCACCTCCACCGAGCGTTCCAGGGCGATGCCGACCGTAACCTCCGGGCGCGCCCCCAAGGCAATCAGGTGGTGTGCCAGGCGGTTGGCACGCTCATCCAGTTGGGCATAGCTCAACTGTCGCTCGCCACAGGCCACCGCAATTGCCTCTGGCCGCGCCTGGGCATGCCTGGCAATCAGCTCGGCCAGCCTTGGCATGGCCTGCTCGCATGGCTGCAAGCCGTTGCGAGCCTGGGCCTGCTGCGCTTGCGCCGGGGTCAGCATGTCCAGGCTGCCCACGGTGGCGTGAGGGTTGTCGAGCATGCCCTCGAGCAGCCGTTCGAAACTGCCACGAATGCTGTCGGTGGCTTGCTCCGTGAAGCGGTTGCGCAAGTAGAGGAACTCGACAGAGAGCGTCTCGCCCAGATGCACCGCCAGGTCCATGGCGTAGTTGGTCACGTCGCGGTTGCTCACCTCACCGAACTGCAGCGAGCCACCACCACCTTCCTGCAGGCGCTCGTCCACCGGGTAGTTCTCGAACACCACGATGCTGTCGAACAACGCTTGCCCTGCCTGCCCTGCCCAGCGTTGCACATCGGCCAAGGCTGCATGTTCGTGGTCGCGCAGTTCCAGGTTGCAGGCCTGCAGTTGCTGCAGCCAGTCGACAATCCGCTGCTGCGGTTGGGGCGTCTGCACCACCGGCAAGGTGTTGATGAACAAACCCAGCATTTCGTCGGCACCGGGCAAGCCGGCTGGCCGGCCCGCCACGGTGGCGCCGAAGCACACCGTGGCTTGCCCGGTATAGCGCTGAAGCAGCAGCAGCCAGGTCGCTTGGATCAAGGTGTTTGGGGTGATGCGCAAGCGCTGGGCCTGCTCGCGCAGTTGCCGGGTACGCGAGGCATCCCAACGCAGGTACAGCGCGGCGTGCCCCTGCAGGTCTGCCGCGGGGCGAGCCGCCAGGCTGTCCGCCAGCCAGGTGGGGCTTTCCAGCTCTTGCAGCTTGCCGCGCCAGAACTGCTCCAGCGCCGCCTTGGGCTGCCCGGCAAGCCAGCGGATGTAATCGCCAAACCGCCCTGCCGGCGCTCGCGCAGGGTGGCCATGGTAAGTCTGCAACACC
Organism: Pseudomonas sp. s4; assembly: GCF_046764235.1. Taxonomy (NCBI): domain Bacteria; kingdom Pseudomonadati; phylum Pseudomonadota; class Gammaproteobacteria; order Pseudomonadales; family Pseudomonadaceae; genus Pseudomonas; species Pseudomonas sp. s4. The sequence continues at coordinate 4,718,827 of NZ_CP177209.1, forward strand.
TCGCCAAGCAGCCGCGAGGTACTCCAGCCGTCCATCAGTATGTGATGACGGGTCCACAGCAGGTGCAAACGTTCGTCGTCCAGCCGCACCAGGGTCAGGCGCATCAACGGTGCGACACTCAGGTCCAGGCCTTGTGCGGCATCGGCCTCGGCCAGCGCCTGCAGCATCTGCGCACTTACCGGACGATCGCGCCAGTCATGCACGACCACCGGCAATTCGACCTTGCGGTAGACAAGCTGCAAAGGTTCGGCCAAGTGGGGCGCCGACCAGAAGGCACTGCGCAGGATATCGTGGCAGTCGATCACCTGCTGCCAGGCTGCCACGAACCGTTCGATTTCCAGGCCTTTGACTTCCACCGAAGTCTGGTTTATGTAAAGCGCGCCTTCAGGCCCCTGCAGCGAATGGAACAGCATGCCCTGCTGCATCGGCGACAGCGGGTAGATATCGGCAACCTGCCGTGCAACTGCCGGCAGCTCATCCAGCTGTTGTTGGCGCAGCGCGGCCAGTGGGAAGTCCGAAGGCGTAACACCACGGTTGCCCGGCTCGCAGCAATGAGCGATCAGCGCGCCAAGCTCTGCGGCATAGTCATCTGCCAACTTTTGCATGACCGCTGTGTCGTAGCGCTGCGCACTGAAGGTCCAGCCAAGTTTCAGCTCGCCGCCGTATACCTGGCCGTTCAGGGCGATCTGGCTATCGAGTGGCGCATCGGCTGGTTTGGCCGCACCGCCGTATTCGCGCGCGGGTGCGAACAAGCCCGACTGCTCGTCGAAGCTACCGTCGAACTGCCCGAGGTAGTTGAACACGATCTCGCCCTGAGGCAACGCAGCCAGGGCCTCACGCGCACCAGCCGGCCCCATGTACTTCAGCGCGCCATAGCCAAGGCCTTTGTTCGGCACAGCCCGCAGCTGCTCCTTGACCGCCTTGATCGATTCGGCGATCCCGCCCAGCGGGCTCAGCTTCACTGGGTACATGCTGGTGAACCAGCCCACCGTGCGGCTCAGGTCAATGTCATCGAACAGGTCTTCCCGCCCATGGCCTTCCAGCCTGACCAGCACCTCCGGCCGCTCGGTCCAGCGGGCGATCACCCGAGCCAGGGCTGTCAGCAACAGGTCATTGATCTGCGTGCGATAGGCCGCAGGGGCATCGTGCAACAACTGCCAGGTGGCTTCGCGGCCCAGCCTCGTACTGACCGACGCAGCGTGCTGCTGCTGGTTGCCGCCCAGCGCATTGGCGCACGGCAGGTGGTCGCTGGTGCCTTGCAACTGCGCTTGCCAGTAGGCAAGTTCCGCTTGCAGCGCCTCGCTCTGGGCATAGGCCTGCAGGTGCTGCGCCCAGGTCTTGTAGGCGCTGGTCTTGGCTGGCAATTGCAGCGGCTGTCGGTTGCCCAGGGCCTGATAGGCCTGTTGCAGGTCCTCCAGCAACAGGCGCCACGACACGCCATCTACCGCCAGGTGATGAATGACCAGCAGCAGACGCTGGCTGCCATCGGGCAGGCTGGCCAGCAGCGCACGGACCAGCAAGCCTTGCTGCAGGTTCAGGCTGCGTTGGGCCTGTTCAGCAAGTGCGGCCAACGCCTCCTCGTCCGCGCACGCATGCTCCCAGAGTATCCGCGCCTGCCGCTGTGGCTTGTACTCGGCTTGCCAGACCCCCTCCTGCTGCTCGAAGCCCAGGCGCAGTGCATCATGATGGGCGACCAGTGCCAGCAACGCATCGTGCAGGCGGTCCGCTTGCAGGGGTTCGCTGGGTGTCAGCAGAATCGACTGGTTCCAATGCCCACGCTCGCCAATGTCGGCCTCGAAGAACCATTGCTGAATCGGTGTCAGCGGTGTGCTGCCCGTGATCGGCCCTTGCTCGCCAATACCTTCGACAACACGCCGCGCCACCGTGGCCAGGCCTTGTACGGTCTGATGCTGGAACAGTTGCTTGGGGGTGAACTGCACGCCGGCCTGGCGGGCCTTGCCCACGACCTGCAGGGAAACGATGGAATCGCCACCCAGTTCGAAGAAGTTGTCGTCCAGGCCTACGCGCTCCAGTTTCAGCACATCGGCCCAGATCGCCGCGATCTGTTGTTCCAGTTCGCTCTGCGGGGCCACATATGCCGCTTGCAGCAGGCTGGCGTCCGGTTGCGGCAGCGCACGGCGGTCCAGCTTGCCGTTGGCGGTCAAGGGCAGTTTGGCCAGGAATAGCAGGTGGGCCGGCACCATGTAGTCCGGCAGGCTCGCCTTCAGCGCAGTGCGCAGCGCCTCGCGCTCGGCAGCCTGGGCCTCGGTGCTGGCCATCACGACCGCATCGGCAGGCACCACATAACCCACCAGCTGCTTGCCGCCCGGGCCGTCCTGGGCCAGTACCACGCCCTGGGCCACGCTGGCCTGCGCCTGCAGCCGCGCCTCGATTTCGCCCAGTTCGATGCGAAAACCTCGAATCTTCACTTGATGGTCGATCCGCCCCAGGTACTCCACCGCCCCCGCGCCGCCGTAGCGGGCCAGGTCGCCCGAGCGGTACAGGCGGCCACCCTGGCTGTCGAACGGGTTGGGCACGAAGCGCTCGGCGGTCAGCCCCGGGCGCCCGTGATACCCCCGCGCCAGGCCCGCCTGGCCGATCACCAGCTCGCCGTGGCTGCCCGGGACCACCGGGTTCAGCGCGGCATCCAGCAGGTACCACGACAGGTCCGGGATCACCTCGCCGATCGGGCTGCTCGCGCCCTTGGCCAGGTCGGCCTGGGTGATCGGCCGGTAGGTCACGTGCACCGTGGTTTCGGTGATGCCGTACATGTTGATCAGCCGTGGCTGCTGGTCGCCGAACACCTCGAACCAGGGCTCGAGGCTGCTCACATCCAGCGCTTCGCCGCCGAACACCACATGCCGCAGGGCCAGGCCCTGCCCCTGACGCGCTGCCGCGCAGGCCACCGGGATCAACTGGCGGAACGCCGACGGCGTCTGGTTCAGCACCGTTACCCGCTCGCGCTGCAGCAGCGCATGGAAGTCCTCGGTGGAACGTGCCACGTCCTTGGCCACCATCACCGCCCGGCCGCCATACAACAGCGCGCCGAACAGCTCCCATACCGAGAAGTCGAAGGCATAGGAGTGGAACACCGTCCACACGTCACTGGCATCGAAACGGAACCAGTCCTGGGTCGCCGCGAACAGCCGGACCACGTTCTGGTGCGGCAGCAGCGTACCCTTGGGCTTGCCGGTGGAGCCGGAGGTGTAGATCACGTAGGCCAGGTTCTGCGGGGCTACTTCGATATTCGGGTTGGCATCGCTGTAGCCGGTCAGGTCTTCGACATCCAGATCCAGGCTGTGCAGGCCAACCGGGATCGGCAGGGCTTTGCGCAGGTGCGACTGGGTCAGCAGCAAGGCGATGCCACTGTCGGCAAACATGTAGCTGAGGCGGTCTTCCGGGTACTCCGGGTCCAGCGGCACATAGGCACCACCGGCCTTGAGAATGCCCAGCAGGCCGACCACCATGTCCAGGCTGCGCTCCATGGCGATGCCTACCAGCACATCAGGGCCAACGCCGCGCTCGATCAGCTTGTGCGCCAGCTGGTTGGCCCGGCGGTTCAGTTCGCCATAGCTCAGGGTCTGCTCGCCGAAGGTGACTGCCGGGGCTTCGGGGGCGGCGACCACTTGGGCCTCGATCAGCTCATGAATGGTTCGCTCATCCGGGAAGGCGACGGTGTTGCGGTTCCAGTCACGCAGCACGGCCTGCTGCTCGTCCTCGCCCAGCAATGGCAGCTCACTGATGCGTTGCCCGGGCTGGCGCACGATAGCTTCCAGCAGGTTGAGCCAATGCCGCGCCATGCGCTCGATGGTGCTGGCGTCGAACAGGTCGGTGGCGTACGTCAACGAAGCCCCGATGCCCTTTTCATGCTCGGAGGTGTCCAAAGCCAGGTCGAACTTGGCGGTGTGGTTGTCCCAGGCCAACTCCTCCATCTCCAGCCCCGCTATACGTCGGGGCTCGCCCTTGGCCTGGGTCTGATGGTTGTACAACACCTGGAACAGCGGATTGTGGCTCAGGTTGCGCTCCGGTTGCAGCGCATCGACCAGCTGTTCGAACGGCAGGTCCTGATGGGCCTGGGCACCCAGGGCACGTTGCCTGACCTGTTGCAGCAGCTCGCTGAACGTCAGTTGCACATCGAACTCGGCACGCAGCACCTGGGTGTTGACGAAGAAGCCGATCAAGCGCTCGGTCTCGACCCGGTTACGGTTGGCAATCGGTACCCCAACGCGGATATCAGCCTGGCCCGAGTAGCGATGCAGCAGGGTCTGGAAGCTGGCCAGCAGCAGCATGAACGGCGTCACGCCCTGCTGCTGGGCAACCCTTTTCAGGTTGTTGGCCAGCCCATCGCCCAGCACGATCGGCAACCGTGCCCCTCTGTGGCTCGGCATGGCCGGGCGCGGATGGTCCAGCGGCAGCTCCAGCACCGGTTGCTCATCACCCAATTGTTCGGTCCAGTAGGCCAGCTGCCGCGCCTGCTCGCCGGCTTCCATCCAGCTACGCTGCCAAATGGCATAGTCGGCATACTGGATCGGCAGGGCCGGCAGTTGCGTTACCTGGCCCTGGCTGAAACCTTGATAGAACTGCACCAGCTCATTGACCATCACTGGCATCGACCAGCCGTCGGCGACGATATGGTGCAGGGTCAGCACCAGCACGTGCTGGTCCGCCGCCAGGCGCAGCAACCGGGCCCGCAGCAGCGGCCCCTGCTCCAGGTCGAACGGTTGCCCTGCCTCGGTCTCGACCCAGGCCCGCACAGCGGCCTCGTCGGCGTTTGCCTGCTCTTCGATGACCAGCTCGAACGGCAGCTGGCCATGAATGACCTGCACCGCCTGCTCACCGTCGCGACGGAACGTGGTACGCAGGGTTTCATGTCGCTCGATCAAGGCCTCGAAGGCCAGTTGCAGAGCTGTGGTGTCCAGATTCCCCTTGAACTTCAAGGCAGCCGGGATGTTGTAGGTGGCACTGGCAGGCTCCCATTGCCACAGGAACCACTGCCGTTGCTGGGCGTATGAAAGCGCCGGCAACGGATGTTCGCCGCGCACCTCGGGGATCGGCAACTGGGCCAGGCTCATGCCTTTCGCCGCCAGTTTCTCGAGGAAGAGTTTGCGCTGTGGCAGCGGCAGGCCGATGAAGCGCTGCACCAGGGCCATGTTTCTGTTATCCGTTTGCATTTCAGACTGCCTCAAGCTCGCTCATGAAGTCCTGGAGTTCATCCAGGTCTGCATCGCTATGGGTATTCAAGCTATTGATCATTGCTGCGTAGTCCTGCAGCGTTTGCGCCTGGAACAACAACGCCAGGGGCAGGCTCGTGCCAAGCTCGACCTGTAGCCGTGCCATGACCTGGGTAGCCAGCAAGGAGTGCCCACCCAGTTCGAAGAAGTTGTCGCCCAGGCCTACCCGCTCCAGCTTCAGCACATCGGCCCAGATCGCCGCGATCCGTTGCTCCAGTTCGCTTTGCGGCGCGAGGTACGCGCGCTGCAACTGGCTGGCATCTGGTTGCGGCAGCGCACGGCGGTCCAGCTTGCCGTTGGCGGTCAACGGCAGTTTGGCCAGGAACAGCAGGTGGGCCGGCACCATGTAGTCCGGCAAGCTCGCCTTCAGCGCAGTGCGCAGCACCTCGCGCTCGGCAGCCTGGGCCTCGGTGCTGGCCATCACGGCCGCATCGGCAGGCACCACATAACCCACCAGCTGCTTGCCGCCGGGACCGTCCTGGGCCAGAACCACGCCCTGGGCCACGCTGGCCTGCGCCTGCAACCGCGCCTCGATCTCGCCCAGTTCGATGCGAAAACCTCGAATCTTCACCTGATGGTCGATCCGCCCCAGGTACTCCACCACCCCCGCGCCGCCGTAGCGGGCCAGGTCGCCCGAGCGGTACAGGCGACCACCCTGGCTGTCGAACGGGTTCGGCACGAAGCGCTCGGCAGTCAGTCCCGGGCGCCCGTGATAACCCCGCGCCAGGCCGGCCTGGCCGATCACCAGTTCGCCATGGCTGCCCGGGGCCACCGGGTTCAGCGCGGCATCCAGCAGGTACCACGACAAGTCCGGGATCACCTCGCCGATCGGGCTGCTCGCGCCCTTGGCCAAATCGGCCTGGGTGATCGGCCGGTAGGTCACATGCACCGTGGTTTCGGTGATGCCGTACATGTTGATCAGCCGTGGCTGCTGGTCACCAAACGCTTCGAACCAGGGGGCGAGGCTGCTCACGTCCAGCGCTTCACCGCCGAACACCACGTGCCGCAAGGCCAGGCCCTGCCCCTGCCGCGCTGACGCGCAGGCCACCGGGATCAACTGGCGGAACGCCGACGGCGTCTGGTTCAGCACCGTCACCTGCTCGCGCTGCAGCAGCGCATGGAAGTCCTCGGTGGAGCGCGCCACGTCCTTGGCCACCATCACCGCCCGGCCGCCATACAACAGCGCGCCGAACAGCTCCCATACCGAGAAGTCGAAGGCGTAGGAGTGGAACACCGTCCACACGTCACTGGCATCGAAGCGGAACCACGCCTGCGTCGCCGCGAACAGGCGGACCACGTTCTGGTGCGGCAGCAGCGTGCCCTTGGGCTTGCCGGTGGAGCCGGAGGTGTAGATCACGTAGGCCAGGTTCTGCGGGGCTACCGTAACCCCGGGGTTGGCGCCGCTGTAGCTGGCCAGAGCTAGCTCATCCAGCTCCAGGCACTCGATGGCGACTGGAATTGGCAGCACCTCACGCAGGTGTGCCTGGGTCAGTAATAAAGTGATGCCGCTGTCGGCGAACATGTAGCTGAGGCGATCTTCCGGGTATTCCGGGTCCAGCGGCACATAGGCACCGCCGGCCTTGAGAATGCCCAGCAGGCCGACCACCATTTCCAGGCTGCGCTCCATGGCGATGCCCACCAGCACATCCGGGCCAACGCCACGCTCGATCAGCTTGTGCGCCAGCCGGTTGGCCCGGCGGTTCAGTTCGCCGTAGCTCAGGGTCTGCTCGCCGAAGGTGACTGCCGGGGCTTCGGGGGCGGCGACCACCTTGGCCTCGATCAGCTCATGAATGGTTCGCTCATCCGGGAAGGCGACGGTGTTGCGGTTCCAGTCACGCAGCACAGCCTGCTGCTCGTCCTCGCCCAGCAACGGCAGCTCGCTGATGCGCTGGCCCGGTTGGTGCACAATGGCTTCGAGCAGGTTGACCCAGTGCCGCGCCATGCGCTCGATGGTGCTGGCATCGAACAGGTCGGTGGCATAGATCAGTGCCGCACCGATCCCCTGCCCGTCTTCGTAGGTATCCAGGCTCAGGTCGAACTTGGCGGTGTGAGTGCTCCAGTCCAGGCCGGACATTTCCAGGCCCGGCAAGCGGTGCTGGCTGCCCTTGAGCTCGGTCTGGTGGTTGTACAGCACCTGGAACAACGGGTTGTGCCCAAGGTTGCGCTCAGGCTGCAAGGCTTCGACCAGTTGCTCGAATGGCAGGTCCTGGTGGGCCTGCGCGCCCAGAACACGTTGCTTGACCTGTTGCAGCAGCTCGCCGAACGTCAGCTGCATATCGAACTCGGCACGCAGCACCTGGGTGTTGACGAAGAAGCCGATCAGGCGCTCGGTCTCGACCCGGTTGCGGTTGGCCGTGGGCACACCAACACGGATGTCGGCCTGGCCCGAGTAGCGATGCAGCAAGGTCTGGAAGCTGGCCAGCAACAGCATGAACGGCGTCACGTTCTGCTGCTGGGCAACGCGCTTGAGGTTGGCCGCCAGCTCATTGCCCAACTCAATCGGCCAACGCGCGCCTTGATGGCTCGGTACAGCCGGGCGCGGATGATCCAACGGCAGCTCCAGCACCGGTTGCTCATCACCCAATTGTTCGGTCCAGTAGGCCAGCTGCCGCGCCTGCTCGCCGGCCTCCATCCAGTTGCGCTGCCAAACGGCAAAGTCCGCGTACTGAATCGGCAGGACCGGCAGCGTCGGCGCCTGGCCTTGGCTGTAGCCCGCATACAGTTGCACCAGCTCTTCGACCAGCACCGGCATCGACCAGCCATCGGCGACGATATGGTGCAGGGTCAGCACCAGCACGTGCTGGTCCGCCGCCAGGCACAGCAGCCGGGCCCGTAGCAGCGGCCCCTGCTCCAGGTCGAACGGTTTCCCTGCTTCGGCTTCGACCCAGGCCCGCACAGCGGCCTCGTCGGCGTGCGCCTGCTCCTCGATGGCCAGCTCGAACGGCACTTGATCATGAATGACCTGCACTGCCTGCTCGCCATCCAGGCGGAAGGTGGTACGCAGGGTTTCGTGACGCTCGATCAAGGCGCCGAAAGCCTGTTGCAGGGCGGCGACATCCAGCGCCCCGGCCAGCTTCAGTGCGGCCGGAATGTTGTAGGTGGCGGTGTGCGGTGCCCATTGCCACAGGAACCACTGCCGTTGCTGGGCGTAGGAAAGCGCCAGCGGCTGCTTCCGGGAAACCCGTGCAATGACGGCAGAGCAAGCCTGCTCACCTTGCGCTGCAAGCCTGGCGAAGTCGGCCAGGCTCGACGTTTCGAACAGCGCACGCAACTGCAGCTCCACGCCCAGGCTCTGACGTACCCGGGAGATCACCTGGACGGCAAGCAAGGAATGCCCACCCAGTTCAAAGAAGTTGTCGCCCAGGCCCACCCGCTCAAGCTTCAGCACATCGGCCCAGATTGCCGCGATCTGTTGTTCCAGTTCACTCTGCGGGGCCACGTATGCCGCTTGCAGCAGACTGGCGTCCGGTTGCGGCAATGCACGGCGGTCCAGCTTGCCGTTGGCGGTCAACGGCAGCCTGGCCAGGAACAGCAGGTGGGCCGGCACCATGTAGTCCGGCAGGCTCGCCTTCAACGCAGTGCGCAGCGCATCCCGCTCGGCAGCCTGGGCCTCGGTGCTGGCCATCACAGCCGCATCGGCAGGCACCACATAACCCACCAGCTGCTTGCCGCCCGGGCCGTCCTGGGCCAGCACCACGCCCTGGGCCACGCTGGCTTGCGCCTGCAACCGCGCCTCGATCTCGCCCAGTTCGATGCGAAAACCTCGAATCTTCACCTGATGGTCGATCCGCCCCAGGTACTCCACCACCCCCGCGCCGCCGTAGCGGGCCAGGTCGCCCGAGCGGTACAGGCGACCACCCTGGCTGTCGAACGGGTTCGGCACGAAGCGCTCGGCAGTCAGTCCCGGGCGCCCGTGATAACCCCGCGCCAGGCCGGCCTGGCCGATCACCAGTTCGCCATGGCTGCCCGGGGCCACCGGGTTCAGCGCGGCATCCAGCAGGTACCACGACAAGTCCGGGATCACCTCGCCGATCGGGCTGCTCGCGCCCTTGGCCAAATCGGCCTGGGTGATCGGCCGGTAGGTCACATGCACCGTGGTTTCGGTGATGCCGTACATGTTGATCAGCCGTGGCTGCCGGTCGCCGAACACCTCGAACCAGGGCTCGAGGCTGCTCACGTCCAGCGCTTCGCCGCCGAACACCACATGCCGCAAGGCCAGGCCCTGCCCCTGCCGCGCTGCCGCGCAGGCCACCGGGATCAACTGGCGGAACGCCGACGGCGTCTGGTTCAGCACCGTCACCTGCTCGCGCTGCAGCAGCGCATGGAAGTCCTCGGTGGAACGCGCCACGTCCTTGGCCACCATCACCGCCCGGCCGCCATACAACAGCGCGCCGAACAGCTCCCATACCGAGAAGTCGAAGGCGTAGGAGTGGAACACCGTCCACACGTCACTGGCATCGAAGCGGAACCAGTCCTGGGTCGCCGCGAACAACCGGACCACGTTCTGGTGCGGCAGCAGCGTGCCCTTGGGCTTGCCGGTGGAGCCGGAGGTGTAGATCACGTAGGCCAGGTTCTGCGGGGCTACGTCGATATTCGGATTGGCATCGCTGTAGCCGGTCAGGTCTTCGACATCCAGATCCAGGCTGTGCAGGCCAAGCGGGATCGGCAGGGCTTCACGCAGGTGCGACTGGGTCAGCAGCAAGGCAATGCCGCTGTCGGCGAACATGTAGCTGAGGCGGTCCTCCGGGTAGTCCGGGTCCAGCGGCACATAGGCACCACCGGCCTTGAGAATGCCCAGCAGGCCGACCACCATGTCCAGGCTGCGCTCCATGGCGATGCCCACCAGCACATCCGGGCCAACGCCGCGCTCGATCAGCTTGTGCGCCAGCTGGTTGGCCCGGCGGTTCAGTTCGTCGTAGCTCAGGGTCTGCTCGCCGAAGGTAACTGCCGGGGCGTCGGGGGCGGTGGCCACCTGGGCCTCGATGAGCTCATGGATGCTGCGTTCATCCGGGAAGGCGGCGGTGTTGCGGTTCCAGTCACGCAGCACGGCCTGCTGCTCGTCCTCGCCCAGCAACGGCAGCTCGCTGATGCGCTGGCCCGGTTGGCGCACGATAGCTTCCAGCAGGTTGAGCCAATGCCGCGCCATGCGCTCGATGGTGCTGGCGTCGAACAGGTCGGTGGCGTACGTCAACGAAGCCCCGATGCCCTTTTCGTGCTCGAATGTGTCCAGAGACAGGTCGAACTTGGCTGTATTCGTGCTCCACTCCAAGCCGGACATTTCCAGGCCCGGCAAGCGGTGCTGGCTGCCCTTGAGCTCGGTCTGGTGGTTGTACAGCACCTGGAACAACGGGTTGTGCCCAAGGTTGCGCTCAGGCTGCAAGGCTTCGACCAGTTGCTCGAATGGCAGGTCCTGGTGGGCCTGCGCGCCCAACGTGCGCTGGCGTACCTGTTGCAGCAGCTCGCTGAACGTCAGTTGCACATCGAACTCGGCCCGCAGTACCTGGGTGTTGACGAAGAAGCCGATCAGGCGCTCGGTCTCGACCCGGTTGCGGTTGGCCGTGGGCACACCAACACGGATGTCGGCCTGGCCCGAGTAGCGATGCAGCAGGGTCTGGAAGCTGGCCAGCAGCAGCATGAACGGCGTCACGCCCTGCTGCTGGGCAACGCGCTTGAGGTTGGCCGCCAGCTCATCGCCCAACTCAATCGGCCAACGCGCGCCTTGGTGGCTCGGTACAGCCGGGCGCGGATGGTCCAACGGCAACTCCAGCACCGGTTGCTCATCACCCAATTGTTCGGTCCAGTAGGCCAGCTGCCGCGCCTGCTCGCCGGCCTCCATCCAGTTGCGCTGCCAAACGGCAAAGTCCGCGTACTGAATCGGCAGGACCGGCAGCGTCGGCACCTGGCCTTGGCTGTAGCCCGCATACAGTTGCACCAGCTCTTCGACCAGCACCGGCATCGACCAGCCGTCAGCGACGATATGGTGCAGGGTCAGCACCAATACATGCTGGTCCGCCGCCAGGCCCAGCAGCCTGGCCCGCAGCAGCGGCCCCTGCTCGAGGTCGAACGGTTTCCCTGCTTCGGCTTCGACCCAGGCCCGCACAGCGGCCTCGTCGGCGTGCGCCTGCTCCTCGATGGCCAGCTCGAACGGCACTTGATCATGAATGACCTGCACTGCGTGCTCGCCATCCAGGCGGAAGGTGGTACGCAGGGTTTCGTGACGCTCGATCAAGGCGCCGAAAGCCTGTTGCAGGGCGGCGACATCCAGTGCCCCGGCCAGCTTCAGTGCGGCCGGAATGTTGTAGGTGGCGCTGTGCGGTGCCCATTGCCACAAGAACCACTGCCGTTGCTGGGCGTAGGAAAGCGCTAGTGGCTGAGCCCTGCTCACGCATTCGATGACAGCAGCCTGTGCCCGTTCACCGTGCTCGACACGTTTGGCAAAGTCCCTCAACACCGGAGCCTCGAACAGGGTAAGCAACTGCACGTCCAGCCCCAGGTGCTGACGAATGCGGGCAATCACCGAAACTGCCAGCAGAGAGTGCCCTCCCTGCATGAAGAAATGGTCGTCGAGGCCAACCCTCTCCAGCTTCAGCACATCGGCCCAGATCGCCGCGATCTGCTGCTCCAGCGCGCTCTGCGGGGCGATGTATTCACCCTGAGACTGGCTGGCATCCGCCTGCGGCAGGGCCTTGCGGTCCAGCTTGCCGTTCGGCGTCACCGGCAGCTTGCCGAGCAGCAGCAGGTGCGCCGGCACCATGTAGTCCGGCAGGCCGGCCTTCAGCGCCTCGCGCAGGCTGTCGCGCAACGCGCCTTCGTCTTGCGTGCTGTCGGCAGGCACCACATAGCCCACCAGCTGCTTGCCGCTTGGCCCGTCCTGGGCCAGCACCACGGCTTCCTGCACACTCGGCAGCTCCAATAGACGCGCCTCGATCTCGCCCAGTTCGATGCGCAGGCCGCGGATCTTCACCTGATGGTCGATGCGCCCGGCGTAGTCGATCACCCCATCGGCGCGGTAGCGCGCCAGGTCGCCGGTGCGGTACAGGCGCCCGCCATTGTCGCTGAACGGGTCCGGCACGAAGCGTTCGGCGGTCAGCGCCGGGCGTTGGTGGTAACCACGGGCCAGGCCGACACCGCCGAGGTACAGCTCGCCGGCACTGCCGCGCACCGCCGGTTGCAGGCTGCCTTCGAGGATATGGGTCTTGAGGTTGTCGATCGGCTGGCCGATCGGCACGCTGATGCTTTCGTCCGGCTGGCAGGTCCAGTGGGTCACGTCGATCGCCGCCTCGGTCGGGCCGTACAGGTTGTACAGGCCCGCCGCCGGCAGGCGTTGCAGGGTTTGGCGGGCCAACTCGGCCGGCAACGCTTCACCGCTGCACACCACGCGCTTGAGGCTGACGCAGCTTTCGACCGCTTCGTGGGTCATGAACGCCTGCAGCATCGACGGCACGAAGTGCAGCGTGCTGATGCCGTGGTGGTTGATGGTTTCGACCAACAACTGCGGGTCGCGGTGCGCGCCGGGCTGGGCCATGACCAGGCGCGCGCCGGTCATCAGCGGCCAGAAGAACTCCCACACCGACACGTCGAAGCTGAACGGGGTTTTCTGCAGCACGCTGTCGCTGGCGTCCAGGCCGTAGGCCTTCTGCATCCAGCACAGGCGGTTGACCAGCGCCTGATGGCTGTTGCCAGCACCTTTCGGGCGACCGGTGGAGCCGGAGGTGTAGATCACGTAGGCGAGGTTCAGCGGGGCCACGTCGATGTTCGCGTTGGCATCGCTGTAGCCATCTAAGTTCTCGGTGTCCAGGTCCAGGCTGCGCAGGCCGGCCGGGATCGGCAGGGCTTCATGCAGGTGCGACTGGGTCAGCAGCAAGGCGATGCCGCTGTCCTCGAACATGTAGCTCAGGCGATCCTGGGGGTATTCCGGGTCCAGCGGCACATACGCGCCGCCGGCCTTCACGATGCCGAGCAAACCGATGACCATCTCCAGGCTGCGCTCCATGGCGATGCCCACCAGCACATCCGGCCCCACGCCCTGCTCGCGCAGCTTGTGCGCCAGCTGGTTGCTACGGCGGTTGAGCTCGGCATAGCTCAGGGTCTGCTCGCCAAAGGCCAGCGCCGGGGCGTCCGGGGTGGCGAGGACCTGGGCTTCGATGAGCTGATGGATGCTTTGCCCTGCCGGGTAGTCCGCTTCGGTGGCGTTCCAGCCGCGCATGATGATGTGCCGTTCAGGCTCGTCCAGCAGCGGCAGGTCGGCAACCCGCTGCCCAGGTTCACATACGATCCCCTGCAGCAGGTTCAGCCAATGCCGGGCCATGCCCTCGATCGTCGCGGCGTCGAACAGGTCGGTGGCGTAGGTCAGTGCCGCGCCAATGCCTTGCTCGTGCTCGAAGGTATCCAGGGCCAGGTCGAACTTGGCGGTATGGTTGTCCCAGACCAGCTCTTCCATCTGCAGCCCTTGCAAACCAACACGTTCACCCTTGGCCTGGGTCTGGTGGTTGAACATCACCTGGAACAGCGGGCTGTGGCCCAGGTTACGCTCGACCTGCAAGGCCTCGACCAACTGCTCGAACGGCAGATCCTGATGGGCCTGGGCGCCCAGTGCGCGTTGCTTCACCTGCTGCAGCAGGTCAATGAAGGTCATCTGCAGGTCGAACTCGGCCCGTAGCACCTGGGTGTTGACGAAAAAGCCGATCAGGCGCTCGGTCTCGACCCGGTTGCGGTTGGCAACCGGTACACCGACGCGGATATCTGGCTGGCCGCTGTAGCGGTGCAGCAGCGTCTGGAAGCTGGCCAGCAACAGCATGAACGGCGTCACGCCCTGCTGCTGGGCCAGCTGCTTGAGCGCCCCGGCCAGTTGCTGGTCCAACGCGACCTTTATCCGTGCGCCCTGATGACTGCTCACGGCGGGCCGCGGGCGGTCGGTGGGCAGCGCCAGCACGGGATGCTCCTCTCCCAGTTGCGCGGTCCAGTAGGCCAGTTGCTTTTCCTGCTCGCCGGCCTCCATCCAGTTGCGCTGCCAGGTGGCGTAATCGGCGTACTGCACCGGCAGTGTCGGCAACTCCACGGGTTGGCCCTGGCTGTAGCCGTGGTAGAGCTGCACCAGCTCGTTGACCATTACCGGCATCGACCAACCGTCGGAGACGATGTGGTGCAGGGTCAGCACCAGCACATGTTCGTCTGCTGCCAGGCGCAACAGGCGCACACGCAACAGCGGGCCCTGCTGCAGGTCGAAAGGCAGGTGGGCTTCGGCCTCGACACGCTGACGCAGGTAGCTGTCATCGGCCTGCACCAGCACTTCAACGGCCAGTTCGAAAGGGACATGTGGGTGGATCACCTGAACCGCCTGTTCCCGTTCCAGGCGGAAGGTGGTACGCAGCGTTTCGTGGCGCTTGATCAGGGCCTCGAAACTGCGCTGCAGGGCTTGGGTATCCAGGTGGCCTTTGAAACGCAAGACGGACGAGAGGTTGTACGCGCTGCCCACCTCGCCCAATTGCGACAGTATCCACAGGCGCTGCTGAGCGTAGGAAAGCAGCACCGGCTCTGCAGGATCCCTCGGGAAGATCGGCGTGACACCGTACAGGTTCACGCCTTGTTTCTTGAGCAAGGCTGCCAACGCCTTACGTTTTTGGGTGGACAACGATACGACCGTATCGAGCAGCTCTTGCACAGGGAATCTCCTAAGAAATCAGCTCATCAATTTCCTCCGTAGTTAGACGGTTGAGTGGTGGCATGGATTTAGATGGAAATTCGGTGGAGGCAGCGCCCGGTGCAGGTACAGCGTGACCCTGAAACCTGCACCGAACCCACTTCCCATGGCACAGCACATAAATAATTGGCAGGGCCCCTGTGGGACCCGGAAACCTGCGCCATACCTGTGGGAGCGGGCGCGCCCGCGAACACCGGCGCAGCCGGTGCCATCCACCGCGTCGCCTGCTTCGCGGGCATGCCCACTCCCACAGGGACCCCACCAGCTGAAGGAATGCCTCATATCTATGGGAAAGGGTTTACCCACATGCACAGATCACATCAGGTCAGGAAATCAGTTCATCGAGCTCTTCCATGCTCAGGCTATCGAGCAGCGCCAGGGATCTGGCCAACTGGTCCTGGGTGGAATCGACCAGGGGCGTCCTGGCTTCCAGTTGACGACTGAAGTCAGCCAGCACCGGGAACTCGAATAGTTCTTTCAATTCGGCCACTACCCCCACCTGCTCCTGGATGCGCACGATCACCGAGGTGGCCAGCAAGGAGTGCCCGCCAATCTCGAAGAAGTTGTCACCCAGGCCGACCGTCTCCAGCTTCAGCACATCCGCCCAGATCGCCGCGATCTGCTGCTCCAGCGCGCTCTGCGGGGCGATGTATTCACCCTGAGACTGGCTGGCATCCGCCTGCGGCAGGGCCTTGCGGTCCAGCTTGCCGTTCGGCGTCACCGGCAGCTTGCCGAGCAGCAGCAGGTGCGCCGGCACCATGTAGTCCGGCAGGCCGGCCTTCAGCGCCTCGCGCAGGCTGTCGCGCAACGCGCCTTCGTCTTGCGTGCTGTCGGCAGGCACCACATAGCCCACCAGCTGCTTGCCGCTTGGCCCGTCCTGGGCCAGCACCACGGCTTCCTGCACACTCGGCAGCTCCAATAGACGCGCCTCGATCTCGCCCAGCTCGATGCGCAGGCCGCGGATCTTCACCTGGTGGTCGATGCGCCCGGCGTAGTCGATCACGCCATCGACGCGGTAGCGCGCCAGGTCGCCGGTGCGGTACAGGCGACCGCCGTTGTCGCTGAACGGGTCCGGCACGAAGCGTTCGGCGGTCAGCGCCGGGCGTTGGTGGTAACCACGGGCCAGGCCGACACCACCGAGGTACAGCTCGCCGGCACTGCCGCGCACCGCCGGTTGCAGGCTGCCTTCGAGGATGTGGGTCTTGAGGTTGTCGATCGGCTGGCCGATCGGCACGCTGATGCTTTCGTCCGGCTGGCAGGTCCGGTGGGTCACGTCGATCGCCGCCTCGGTCGGGCCGTACAGGTTGTACAGGCCCGCCGCCGGCAGGCGTTGCAGGGTTTGGCGGGCCAGTTCGGCCGGCAACGCTTCACCGCTGCACACCACGCGCTTGAGGCTGACGCAGCTTTCGACCGCTTCGTGGGTCATGAACGCCTGCAACATCGACGGCACGAAGTGCAGCGTGCTGATGCCGTGGTGGTTGATGGTTTCGACCAGCAGCTGCGGGTCGCGGTGCGCGCCCGGCTGGGCCATGACCAGGCGTGCCCCGGTCAGCAGCGGCCAGAAGAACTCCCACACCGACACGTCGAAGCTGAACGGGGTTTTCTGCAGCACGCTGTCGCCGGCGTCCAGGCCGTACGCCTTCTGCATCCACCACAGGCGGTTGACCAGCGCCTGATGGCTGTTGCCAGCACCTTTCGGGCGACCGGTGGAGCCGGAGGTGTAGATCACGTAGGCGAGGTTCAGCGGGGCCACGTCGACATTCGGGTTGGCATCGCTGTAGCCGTCGAAGTTCTCGGTATCCAGGTCCAGGCTGCGCAGGCCGGCCGGGATCGGCAGGGCTTCATGCAGGTGCGACTGGGTCAGCAGCAAGGCGATGCCGCTGTCCTCGAACATGTAGCTCAGGCGATCCTGGGGGTATTCCGGGTCCAGCGGCACATACGCGCCGCCGGCCTTCACGATGCCGAGCAAACCGATGACCATCTCCAGGCTGCGCTCCATGGCGATGCCCACCAGCACGTCCGGGCCCACGCCCTGCTCGCGCAGCTTGTGCGCCAGCTGGTTGCTACGACGGTTGAGCTCGGCATAGCTCAGGGTCTGCTGGCCAAAGGTCAGCGCCGGGGCATCCGGGGTGGCGAACACCTGGGCTTCGATCAGCTGGTGAATGCTGCGCTCGTCCGGGTAGGTCGCCTGGGTTTCGTTCCAGCCTTCGACCATCTGTCGCTGTTCTGGCAGGCCCAGCATTGGCAGCTCGCCAACCACCGCGTCAGCATTCTCCACCAGCGCCTGCAGCAGGTTGGCAAAGTAGCCAGCCAGGCGGCCAATGCTCTCGTCGCTCCACAGCGCACGGTCATGGCTGTACTGCATCGACAGCGTGGTGCCCAGTTCCACCACCAGGGTCAGCGGGTAGTTGGTCTGCTCCTGCACGGCCACATCGCCGAAGCGCAGGCCACCGGGCGCGCCCTGTTGCAGCGCCTCGGCCACCGGGTAGTTCTCGAACACCAGGATGCTGTCGAACAAGGCGTCACCGCCCTGCCCCGCCCAGCGCTGAACATCGTACAGCGGGGTGTGCTCGAACTCGCGCACGGCCAGGTTGCCGGCCTGCACCAGGCCGATCCACTCGGCCACGGTCTGCTCGGTACGCGGGGCGCCGATCACTGGCAAGGTGTTGATGAACAGGCCGATCTGTTCCTCTACCCCCGGCAGGTCTGCCGGGCGGCCGGCGACAGTGGCACCGAAGCACACGCTGGCCTGGCCGGTGCAGCGCTGCAACAGCAGCAGCCAGGCCGATTGCACCAGGGTGTTGACCGTGACCCGGTTGGCCCGGGCGAAGGCTTCGATGCGTGCGGTCTGCTCAGGGTCGAAGGCCAGGCGGTGGTCGCCATGACCGCTACCGCTTGTGCCTGCACTGCCGGCGATGGCCTGGGCCAGGCGGGTTGGCTCATTCAGGGCTGCAAGCTGGGCTTTCCAGAAGGCTTCGGCAACGGCCGCGTCCTGGCCCTGCAGCCAGGCGATGTAGTCGCGGTAGTGCGTGGCCTGGGCCTGCGGCGCCAGGCCGGCATAGCGCTGGAGCACTTCGCCCAACAGGCGCGAGGTGCTCCAGCCGTCCATCAGGATGTGGTGGTTGGTGTAGATCAGGTGGTGGCGGGTATCGCCCGTGCGTACCAGTACCAGGCGCAGCAGCGGCGCGGCAGCAAGGTCGAAACCGCGCTGGCGTTCACCCTCGGCCAGGGCCTGCAATGCCTGCTCCAACGCCGGCTGGCCACGCCAGTCATGCTCGCTGCATGGCAGTTCGACGGCCTTGCGAACCACCTGTACGGCTTGCTCCAGTTCGCCTTGCAGGATGAAACCGCTGCGCAGGATGTCGTGGGCATCGAGCGTGGCCTGCCAGGCCTGGCGGAACCGCTGCACATCCAGCCCCTCCACATCCACGCGCAGCTGGTTGATGTAGTTACCGGCCTGCTGGTCGTAAAGGGTGTGGAACAACATGCCCTGCTGCATGGGTGACAGCGGGTACACATCGGCGATCTGCCCGGCCTCCAGCGGCAGGCTGTCCAGTTGCGCCTGGGTCAGCGCGGCCAGCGGGAAGTCCGACGGCGTCACGCCCTGGTGCCGCGCATCGCAGCAGTGCTCGACCAGCTCTGCCAAGGCCTGCCCGTAGGCCTGGGCCAGCTTCTCGATGGTGGCCGGGTGATGAACGTCGGCGCTGTAGGTCCACTCCAGGAACAGCTCGCCGCCGTACACCTGGCCGGTGATGCTCAGCCAGTTGCCCAGCTGCGCGCCGGCACATTGGGTACGGCCTGCGCTTTCCCCACTCGGGGTGAACAGGGCGCCGGCCTCGGCATCGAAGCTGGCATCGAACTGGCCCAGGTAGTTGAAGGTGACACGAGCCTGGGCGGCACGCTCGAGCTGGTCACGCACTTCAGCATCGCCGAAGTAACGCAGCAGGCCGTAGCCGAGGCCTTTGTCCGGCACGCCGCGCAGTTGTTCCTTGATCGCCTTGATCGACTGGCCAAGGTCCTGGCCGGGTGTGAGACGCACCGGGAACAGGCTGGTGAACCAGCCCACGGTGCGGCTGAGGTCGAGGTCGTCGAACAGGTCTTCGCGGCCATGGCCCTCCAGCAGTACCTGCACGTTGTCCTGTGCGCTCCACTGGCACAGGGTGCGGGCCAGCGCGGTCAGCAGCAGGTCGTTGATCTGCGTGCGGTAGGACGCCGGGGCCTGTTTCAGCAGCTTGGCGGTGCGCTCGGCATCCAGCCGTGTGGCGGCGGTACGGGCATGGGTGTTGGCCAGGCTGCCCAGCGGGTTGTCACGCGGCAGTTCGGCGTGGTCGCCGGCCAGCGCCTGCAGCCAGTAGTCGCGCTGTGCTTGCAATGCGGGGCTGCCGGCATGGCTGGCCAGGCGCTCGGCCCAGGTCTTCACCGAGGTGGTCTTGGCGGGCAGGCTCACGGCCTGGCCGTTCAGCAATTGCCGGTAGGCCGCTTGCAGGTCTTCCAGCAACACCCGCCACGACACACCGTCGACCACCAGGTGATGGACCACCAGCAGCAGGCGCTGCTGGCCATCGGCGAAATCGAACAGTTCGGCACGCAGCAGCGGCCCGTGCTCCAGGTTCAGGCTGGCCTGCACCTGGTTACCGGCGGCGTCCAGCTCACTCAGTGCGGCCAGGTTGCGCTGGCGCAGCAGTGGTGCATTGTCCAGCGGCTGGAAGCGCGCCTGCCACTGGCTTTCGCCACGGCTGAAGCGCAGGCGCAGGGCATCGTGCTGCTCGACCACGGCGCGCAGGGCTGCCTCCAGGTGTTGCACCTGCACCGGGCTGGCCGGCTTGAGCAGCACCGACTGGTTCCAATGCGCCGGCTGGGCGATCTCCATCTCGAAGAAACGCGCCTGGGCCGGCAGCAACGCCACCTCGCCGCTGGTGGCGGTGTCCATGGCTGCGGTCGCAACCGCTTGCTTGGCCTCGATGCGCTTGGCTACCTGGGCCAGCTGGGCGATGGTCTGTTGTTCGAACAACTGCTTGGGGGTGATCCTGATGCCCTGGCGTTTGGCCCGGGCGATGATCTGCAGGCTGAGGATCGAGTCCCCGCCCAGTTCGAAGAAATTGTCGGTGCTGCCGACCTGCTCCAGCTTGAGCACATCGGCCCACACTGCAGCCAGCTTCTCCTCGATATCGCCTTGCGGCGCCACATAGCCACGGCTGACCGCGCCCGGTGCCGGCAAGGCGCGCTTGTCGAGCTTGCCATTGGCGGTCAGTGGCAGGCGCTCCAGCAGCAGTATCTGCGCCGGCACCATGTAGTCCGGCAGGCGTGCCTGCAATTGCGCCTGCAGTTGCTGCACGGTCACGCCTGCGTCGGCCACCCCGTAGGCCACCAGCTGCAAGCGCTCGGCATCGCCCTCCAGTGGCAAGGCCAGTACCACGGCCTCGTTGACACCAGGCAGGCCGGCCAGCACCCGGCCGACTTCACCTGGCTCCACGCGATAGCCGCGGATCTTCACCTGGTCGTCGGCACGGCCGATGAACTCGACCAGGCCATCGGCAGTCAGCCGCGCGCGGTCGCCGGTGCGGTACAGGCGGGCACCACCCTCGGTCGGCACGAAGCGTTCGGCGGTCAATGCGGGCTGGCCCAGGTAGCCCTGAGCGACACCCTGCCCGCCCAGGTAAAGCTCACCGGGCACCTGCGCCGCCAACGGGTTGAGGTAGCCATCCAGCACCTGGGCGCAGGCGTTGCCCAGCGGGCGCCCGACCGGCACCGTGCGGCAACCTGGCAGCGGCTGCCCCGGCTCGAAGGTGAGCACGCCGACAGTGGTTTCGGTCGGGCCGTAGTGGTTGATGACCCGGCAGGCCGGGCGCAGTTCGCGGATTTTTTCCAACAGGCCCCAGCTGCATGCCTCACCACCCAGGATCAATGCCTCGGCGGGCAGCACATCGGCGGCGCGGGCCGCTTGCAGCAAGCCTTGCAGGTGGCTCGGCACCAGTTTGAGCACGCCGACCTGGTGCTGCGCCATGTAGCTGGCGAAGCCATCCGGGTCGAACGCCAGTTCCTGTGGCAACAAGTGCAGCAGGCGGCCCGAGGCCAAGGCACCGAACAGCACGGTGTGGCCCAGGTCGGCCGCGGTGGTGGACACCATCGCCATGCTCGCCGCGGCCGGCAGTTGCAGGCGCTCCAGCACCGCCTGGGTGTAGCTGGCCAGCGCCCCGTGGCTGACCACCACGCCTTTCGGCTGGCCGGTCGAGCCCGAGGTGTAGATCAGATAGGCCGGTTGCTCGGCGGCAATGGCCACCTCGACCGGGCTGTCGCTGCAGGTTGCCCAGGCGGTGTGATCGCAGGCAATCCGCTGCACGCCGTCCAGGCCGGCGAAGCGCTGGTCGCCCGGCTCATGCAGGAGTACGGCGGCGCCACTGTTGGCAATCAGTTGCTGCAGGCGCTCCGGCGGTTGCTGGGCGTCCAGCGGCAGGTAGGCGGCGCCGGTCTTGAGCACTGCGAGCAAGGCGCCGACCCACTCGATGGAGCGCGGCAGGCACAGGGCAACGATGCTGCCGGCACCGACGCCGTGCTGGCGCAGGTAGTCGGCCAGGCGGTTGGACGCCGCCTCCAGCCCGGCCTGGGTCATGAACCGGTCACCAGCACGCACACCGCCGTGGGCCTGGCCTTGCGCCATTGCCTGGCGCCACAAAGCGAGGAAGTTGCCGTGCGGGTAGGCCTGCGTGGCCGCCGGCAGCAGCGTCGCCACTTGCGGGCTGTCGACGATCGCCTGCTGCGGGTCACGGATCAGCGCATCCAGCACCTGGCGCAGCGAAGCGGCCATGCGTTCGATGGTGGCCTGCTCGAACAGGTCGGTGGCGTAGGTGAAATAGCCTTCGATGCCGTCGGCCTTGTCCGAGAAGTCGAACGCCAGGTCGAAGCGGGCATCGCCGCCGTCACGGGCAAAGCCTTCCACCTCCAGCGCGCCCAGGCGCTTGCGCCCTGCATCGCTGGCGGCCACGTGCTGGTTGATCTTGAACTGGAACAGCGGGTTGTGGGCCAGGTTGCGCTCGGGCAGCAAGGCATCGACCAGGTGCTCGAACGGCAGCTCCTGATGCGACTGGGCGCCGCCGATCACGTCTTTTACCTGCTCCAGCAGTGCGGCGAAGGTGGCGCGCTCGTCCACCTGCACGCGCAGCACCTGGGTGTTGATGAAGAAGCCGATCAGGCCTTCCAGCTCCTTGCGGTTGCGCCCGGCGTTCGGGGCGCCGATGCGGATGTCGGCCTGGCCGCTGTAGCGCGACAGCACCACCGCCATGGCCGCCAGTACCAACACGAACAACGTGTGGCCACCCTTGCGCGCCTGGCTGCGCAGGGCCTCGGCCTGTTCGGCGCCGATGTCCACACGCACCACCGCGCCACGCTGGCTGGGCGTGGCCGGGCGCTCGAAGTCCAGCGGCAGGCTCAGCACCGGCTGCTCGCCGCCCAACTGGGCCTGCCAGTAGGCCAGTTGGCGCTGCGCTTCACCTGCCTCGAGCCAGGCGCGCTGCCAGATGGCGTAGTCGGCGTACTGGATCGGCAAGGCCGGCAACTCGGCCTGCCGGCCTTCGGCCAGGGCGCTGTACAGCTGGATGAATTCCTGCACCAGCACATCGCTGGACCAGCCGTCCGAGATGATGTGGTGCATGCTCAGCGCCAGCACGTGGTGATCGGCGGCCACGCGCAGCAGGGTCACCCGCAGCAGCGGGCCACTCAGCAGGTCGAAGGGCTGCTTGAGGGCGGCGTCCACGGCCACGCTCAGCGCTGTCTCATCGACGGCACCGTCGAGCATCAGCAATTCCAGCGCCAGCGGGCAGTGCTCGAGGATTTCCTGGTAGAACTCGCCCTCCTCCGAGGCAAAGCGCGTGCGCAGCGATTCGTGGCGTTGCACCAGCGCATCCAGCGCCTGCTGCAGCACTGCCTGGTCCAGCGCGCCCTTCAGGCGTACCGCCATCGGCACGTTGTAGGCTGGGCTGTCGGGCTCCAGCTGCCAGAGAAACAGCAGGCGTTGCTGGGCGTACGACAGCGGAATACGCGCCAGGCCCTGGCGCGCGGGCACGATGGGCAGCAGGCGGAAGCTCTGGCCGGTGGCCTGCATCTTTTCCAGGATCTGCTGGCGTTGCTCCACAGGGAGGCCAACGAAACGTTGGGCGATACGTTGTGCGGCAGTGAGTTCCATGTCAGGCCTCTGTGAATGCATTCATCATGTGTTCGATATCGCTCAGGCCATCGTCGGAGAGCGACAGGCCCTGCTCGTCCAGTGCCTGGGCGAACGCGCGTAGTTCGGGGTGGCTGAAGATCAGCCGCAGGGGTATGTCCAGCCCCAGCTCGACGTTGATCCGCGACACTGCCTGGGCCGCCAGCAAGGAGTGGCCGCCCAGTTCGAAGAAGTTGTCGCTCAGGCCGACCCGGGCAACGTTAAGCAACTGCGCCCAGATGTTCGCGAGCTGCTGCTGCCGCTCGGTCTGCGGCGCCTGGTAGTCATGCTGTGGCTGGTTCGGGTCGGGCAGCGGCAGCGCCTTGCGGTCGAGTTTGCCGCTGGGGGTCAGCGGCATGCTCGGCAGGGTCACCAGGTAGGCCGGGATCATGTAGTCCGGCAGGCTGGCCTTGAGGTACTGCTTCAGGGCCTGGCGCAGATCGCCGCGGTAGCCTTCGGCCGGCACCGCATAGGCGCATAGCTGCTTGCCACCGGGCAGGTCGATGGCCAGCACGGTGGCTTCGCGAACGTCCGGGTGCGCCCGCAGGTACTGCTCGATCTCGCCCAGCTCGATACGGAAGCCGCGCACCTTCACCTGGTGGTCGACCCGGCCGCGATAGGCCAGCTGGCCGTTTTCGTCGTAGCACCCGAGGTCGCCGGTGCGGTACAGGCGGCCACCGCCAACCGGGTCGAACGGGTCGGGGATGAAACGCTCGGCGGTGAGTGACGGCCGCTGGTGATAACCGCGCGCCAGGCACCCTGCCCCGCCGATGAACAGCTCGCCGGGCACGCCCACCGGTGTCGGCGCCAGGCCATCGTCCAGAGCATGCAGGGTACGCCCCGGCAAGGCACGGCCGATCGGTACGCCGCCCAGGCTGATCTGCTCCACGGTCATCTGCGAACAATCGTAGGTGGTGGCGACCACGGTGGCTTCGGTCGGGCCGTAGGTGTTCAGCAGGCGCACTGCTGGCGGGCCATCGGCCAGCCAGGCGCGCAGGGCATCTTCCGGCACCGCTTCTCCCCCCACGTGAATCTGCTTCAGCCGGCCATAGGCCTCGGGGGCGCGGCGCTCCAGCGCCAGCAGGCGCCAGTAGGCCGCCGGCAGGTCGGCCACAGTCACGCCGTGGCGGTTGATCTCGTCCAGCAGGGTGGCGGTGTCCCACAGCCGCAGGTCGCGCAGCACCACACAGGCGCCCTGGGCCAGCGGCGGGAAGAACTGCTCGATGAAGCCATCGAAGCTGATGGTGGCGAACTGCAGCACGCGATCGCTCGGGGTGAGGCGCGAATAGTCGCCGGCCACCTGGCAGAACAGCGACAGGGCCTGGTGGTCGATGGCCACGCCCTTGGGCATGCCGGTGGAGCCGGAGGTGTAGATGACGTAGGCGAGGTTGTGCGGTGCCGCCAGGTTGGCCAGCGGTTCGGCGGGCCAGGCTTGCAGCCACTCGGTGCCCGGCTCCAGTACCACGCAGGGCAGTTGCTTGCCCAATTGCAGGCGCTCACGCGAGGGCGCATCGGCCAGCAGCAGGCCGATATTGCTGTCCTCGACCATGTAGGCCAGGCGTTCTTGCGGGTAGTCCGGGTCCAGCGGCACATAGGCGCCACCCGCCTTGTGAATGGCGATCAGCGCCAGGGCCATGCCCAGGCCGCGCTCGACAGCCACGCCAACCAGGCAGTCCGGCCCCACACCCAGCGCCCGAAGGCGGTGAGCCAGCTGGTTGCTGCTGCGGTCCAGTTCGGCGTAGGTCATCTGCTGGTCGTCGAAGATCAGCGCCAGCGCATCCGGCCGCTCGTGGGCCTGTCGCGCCAGCAGCTGGTGCGCACACAAGCCGCTGCCAGCCTGGGGCGCCGGGTTCCAGCCGTGGGTCAGCTGCTGGCGTTCGCTACTGCCAAGGAAGTCCAGCTCGGCAATGCAGCATTGTGGTTCGGCGCAGATGGCTTCCAGCAGTGCTTGCCAATGCCCGGCCATGCGCTCGATACGCGCGGCATCGAACAGGTCGGTGCAATAGTTGAACGAGGCCGTCACGCCATCGGAGCGCTCCAGGGTGTTGAGCGATATGTCGTACTGCGCGCCCGGCTCCAACAGGTCCACTTCCTTGACCTGCAGGCCGTGCAGGGCATCGCTGGACACCTGCTCGCCGAGGTCGCGCAGGTGGTTGTACAGCACCTGGAAGATCGGGTTCACACCCTGGTCACGCTCCGGATACAGCGCCTCGGCTACTTCGAGGAACGGCACATCCTTGTTGGCCTGGGCCTGCAGGGTGGTCTCCTTGATCGCCGCCAGCAGCTGCGAGAACGGCTGGCTGCCATCGACACGGATACGAGCCACGACCACGTTGATGAAGAAGCCGATCAGCCCCTCAAGCTCCAGGCGGTTGCGGTTGGTGACCGGCACGCCAATGTTGAGCGTGCCCTTGCGGCTGTAGCGCGACAGCACGATGGCATAGGCCGCCAGGAACACATGGAACAATGTGGCGTTGGATGCCACCGCCAGTGCCCGCAGGCGCTCGGTGAGGGCCTGTGGCAGGCGCACGTCGAAGCGGCTGCCCTGGTAGCTTTTGACCTGCGGGCGAATGCGGTCGGCAGGCAGTTCCAGCACTTCGAAGTCGTCTTCCAGGCGGGCCTTCCAGTAGTCGATCTGCGCCTGCATCTGCCCCTCGGCCAGCCACTTGCGCTGCCAGGCGGCGAAGTCGGCGTACTGCACCGGCAGCGGCTCGACGGCTTGCGCCTGGCCCGTGGCGGCGGCGTTGTAGGCGGCGGCGAACTCGCGCACCAGCAGGCTCATCGACCAGCCATCGGAGACGATATGGTGCAAGGTCAGCGACAGCAGGTGCTCCTGCGCATGCACCCTGAACAAGCGTGCGCGCAGCAGCGGGCCGTGCTCCAGGTCGAACGGGACGAAGGCTTCAGCTTCCAGCTTGCGCATCTGCGCGGCGTGGTCCTGGCCGCTGAGGTCTTCGAAACCGATCGGTACCGTGGCAGCCGGCAGGATGCGCTGCCAAGGCAGGCCGTCGGCCTCGACGAAAACAGTGCGCAACGATTCGTGGCGGGTTACCAAGGCATCCAGCGCAGCCTGCACGGCGCAGTGGTCGAGGTGGCCCTGCATGCGCACGGCCATCGGCGTGTTGTAGGCCAGGCTTTCGGGGTTGAGCTTCCAGAACAGCCACTGGCGGTTTTGCGAGCGGGACACCGGCAGGGGTTGCTGGCGATCGAGGATCTCGATGTCCAGGCCTGCGCCCTGCTCGCCTTCGGCCACTGCCTGGGCAAAGGCCTGCAGGTCGACGGTGTCGAACAGGCTGCGCAGCGGAATATCCACCCCCAATTGCTTGCGTATCCGCGATACCGCCTGGGTGGCCAGCAGCGAATGGCCGCCAAGGGCAAAGAAGTTGTCGCCCAGGCCTACCTGCGGTACTTGCAGGACTTGCGCCCAGATCTGTGCCAATTGCGTTTGCAGCGGGGTCTGCGGCGCTTGATAGGCCACCTGGGTGGCGGCGGGTTCCGGCAGTGCCTTGACATCGACCTTACCGTTGACCGTGACCGGCAGGTGCTCCAGCACCATCAGGTGGGTCGGCACCATGTGCTCGGGCAGCAGGCTCTTGAGGCTGGCGCGGATCGATTCCTGCCAGGCCAGGCTGTCGGCCGGCATCTGGCTGGGCACCAGCCAGGCAGCCAGTTGCAGTTGCGGCCCCTGGCCATGCACACGCACCAGGGCATTGGCGACACCGCCCAGGGCACGCAGCTGGTTTTCGATTTCGGCCAGTTCCACGCGATAGCCACGGACCTTGACCTGGCCATCCATGCGACCGGCGAACTGCAGGTCGCTGCCTTGGCGAACCCAGTCACCGCTGCGGTACAGGCGCTGGCCGTGGCCGTTCGGGTCGGGAACGAAGCGCTCGGCGGTGAGTGCCGGGCGGTTCAGGTAGCCGCGGGCCAGGCCGGCGCCACCGATGTACAGCTCGCCCTTGGCTTTGGCCGGCAGGGGTTGCAGGCAGCGGTCGAGCACCGCGACGCGGGTGTTGGCCAGTGGCTGGCCGAGGCTGGCCTGCCCGTTCAGTTCGGCGACCAGCACACCGACGGTGGTCTCGGTCGGGCCGTAGTGGTTGAACACCTTGAGCGTCGGGGCCAGGTTGCGGACCTTGCCCAGCAGGCTCGGGCTGATGGCCTCGCCGCCGAGCACCAGGCACTGTGCCGGCAGCGCCGAGCGGCCAGCCACCAACATGGCTTCCAGGTGCGACGGTACGATCTTCAGCGCGTCTACCTGGTGTTCGTTCAGGTAGGCGGCGAAGCCTTCGGCATCCAGCACCTGCTCGCGTAGCAGCAAATGCAGGGTGTGGCTGCCGCACAAGGCGCCGAACAGCATGGTGTGGCCGAGGTCGGCAGCCGGGGTCGAGACCTGGGCCATGCTACGGATGCGCTCGAGCGGCAAACGTGCGGCGATGCCTTCGACGTAGTTGGCCAGGCCGCCATGGCTGATCGCCACGCCCTTGGGCTGGCCGGTGGTGCCGGAGGTGTAGATCACGTAGGCCAGGTTGGCCGGCGCCGGGGCGATGCGGGCGGCGCTGCCGCTGCCGGTTTGCGCCCAGTCCAGGCGCTGCACGCCCTCGGGCAGTTCGGCCTGCCAGTTACCGGGCGCCAGTACAAGGCGCGTAGCGCTGTCGGCGAGCATGTAGGCCAAGCGTTCGGCCGGCTGCTCGGGCTCCAGTGGCAGGTAGGCGCCACCGGCCTTGAGCACGCCGAGGATACTGGCGAGCATGCCGACACTGCGGTCGGCCAGCACGCCGACCAGTGTGTCCGGCCCTGCTCCGGCTTCCACCAGCCGGCCTGCAATTGCTTCGGCGCGGGCATCGAGTTCGGCGAAGCTGGCCTGCTCGCCCGCAGCCATCACCGCCGTGCGTTCGGGGTGGCGGCTGGCGGCCGAGGCAAAACGCTGGTGAACCAGCAGCGTTGCGTCAGCCTGCGCAGGCGCGCCAATGGCAGGGGCCAGGCCTGGCAATGGCAGCTCGCCGACTGCGCCACCCGCTTCGTCGGCCAATGCCTGCACCAGGGCCAGCCACTGCTCGCCAAGGGCTTCGACGGTGGCCGTATCGAACACGTCGGTCGCATAGGTGAACGCTGCGTGCAGTTGCCCCGCTCGCTCATGGGTGTCCAGCGCCAGGTCGAAGCGGGCGCTGTGCTTTGCCAGGTTGACCGGCGCCAGGTGCAAACCGGAGCGGGTCTCGATGGCCTGCACATCCGCCACCTGCGCCTGGTGGTTGAACAGCACACGGAACAGCGGGCTCTCGCTGCTGCGCGGCAGGTCCAGGGCTTCTACCAGTTGCTCGAACGGCAGGTCCTGGTGGCTTTGCGCGCCTAGGGCGGTTTCGCGCACGCGCTGGAGCAGGCCGGTGATGTCCAGCAGTGGGTCGATTTCGGTGTGCAATACCTGGGTATTGATGAAGCAGCCGATCAGCCCTTGGCTTTCGGCGCGGTTGCGGTTGGCGATGGGCACGCCGACACGGATCGCCGACTGGCCGCTGTAGCGCTGCAGTAGCAGCTTGAAGGCGGCCAGCAGGACCATGAACAGGGTGACGTTATGCTTGCGTGCCAGGCCGCGCAGCCGTTCGACGACATCTGCGGCGATGGGGAACTCGTGACGCGCGCCACGATAGCTGGGGCGGCCCTCGCGGCTGCGGTCCAGTGGCAGCTCCAGCGGCGAATGGTCATCGCCCAGGCGCGCCTGCCAGTAGGCCAGCTGGCGCTCCTGCTCACCGGCCTGGAGCCAGCTGCGCTGCCACAGGGCGTAGTCGCGGTACTGGATCGGCAGCGGTTCCAGGCGGGCTTCGCTGCCGGCCACGGCGGCGTCGTACAGGTGCAGGAATTCGTCGATCAGCACGTTCATCGACCAGCCGTCGGCGACGATGTGGTGCAGGGTGAGCAGCAGTATGTGCTCCTCTGCCGCCAGTTGCAGCAGGCGCACACGCAGCAGCGGGCCGCTGGCCAGGTCGAAGGGGGCCAGGGCTTCGGCTTCGGCGATGGTTTCGATGGCGGCCTGACGGGCGCCCTCGTCCAGGCCGGCCAGGGCATCCTGGTGCAGCTGCAACGGGGCGGCGCTGGCCTCGACCTGCTGGCGCACGTCATCGCCGTCGGCGACGAAGCGGGTGCGCAGGGTTTCGTGGCGGGCCACCAGGGCATCGAAGGCGTGCTGCAGGGCGGCCAGATCCAGCGAGCCATTCAGGCGCACGGCCATGGGCAGGTTATACGCCGCGCCTTGCGGGTCGAGCTGCCAGAGGAACCACATGCGCCGCTGGGCGTACGACAGCTGGTCACGCTCGGCCACCTCTACCCCGGGCGCAATCGGCAGCACGGAAAAATCCATGCCCTCGCCCTGCAGCGCCTTGAGGAACAGGCGGCGCTTGTCGGGGCTGAGTTCGATGAAGCGGCGGGCGAGCTTGAGCGTTTGGTCGGCATTCATGTCGAGCGGTGTCCTGGCAGTCGAGCGGTAACTGTCAGACGAAGGTGTGGGGGGTTGATTTAGTGGCGGGACTGCAGGGCTGTGGCGGTGGCCTTGTCGGCCTCTTCGCGGGTAAAACCCACAGGTACACCACAGCTATCGAGGCTTGTGCACTACCTGTGGGAGCGGGCATGCCCGCGAAGAGGCCGGCATTGCCATCAATAAAATCACGTAGTCCAAATCTCTATTCCTTGTAGGACCCTTCCTAAACCCTCCCCACCCCGAAAATACCCGCCCACAGCCTGCTAGGTTCCTGGCTTCCACCTGAAAAAGAGGCGAGCCATGAGCATGCGCATGAACATCTTCGGCCGATACCAAGGCCTGGACGGCGACGAAACCAGCACAGGCGCCATTTGCATTGCCAGCCAAGCCAGGGGCCGTGTGCATGGCCGCAACTGGCTACTTCAAGGCGACCCGACCACACCCTGCCCGCTATGTGGACAAGCGGGCACCATCGTCGAGGGCGAAGTCCGCTGGCGGCAGGATGGTATTCCCACGGCT
The DNA here is from genome assembly GCF_046764235.1 of Pseudomonas sp. s4. Classification (NCBI taxonomy): domain Bacteria; kingdom Pseudomonadati; phylum Pseudomonadota; class Gammaproteobacteria; order Pseudomonadales; family Pseudomonadaceae; genus Pseudomonas; species Pseudomonas sp. s4. The sequence goes on from NZ_CP177209.1 coordinate 4,748,943, forward strand.
CTGGACGGAGCACTGGTGCAATGCGGGTGCCCACAGGGCAGCAATCGCCTGGTTGCAAGTGGGTACGCACCTCCGGCTTCGCGCAGGGCACCCGCACCTGAGCCTGTTCGTGAGGCACCAGCACAGGCCCGGACGGGTAACCCGGCAAGAAGTACCTATCAGCCTGAGGTGGTTCAGCCCTCGCCCACCCCTCAAGGCATGGAGCCCGGTTTCTACATCGTTCCGCGCTGCATGACGTATCAGGAAATCCTGGCAGAACTGGGCGCGCCGCAGGCCAACCTGCCTCGGTCGATTCTGGAGCGGCTGAACCCGACCTATCAGCAGGGGTTCAAGGCGGGCGAGATCTTTGTCATTGGCGATGGTTTGAGGCGCCCGGTGTGCACTCGGGAAGAACTGTCTGCGATGAGTGCAGCAAAACAAGCTCGTGAAGCACTGGCGGAACTGACGCCCGAAGAGGCGGAATTCATGATGCGCCATCAAGCCGAGATTGCTGCGTTGCTCAGCGATGTGAGCCTGGCGATGGGGGTGAGCGAGGCGATGGTTGCCAAGTCGCTGGATGAACTCAGCACCATTTTGAAAAAAATCGAAGAGCTCCATAAAGTCCAATTCGTCAAGCACGGACATCTTCGGCACCCTGAGTTCTTTGCAGAACGTCAAAAGCTGTTCACGCAATTGAGTGCAAACTTGAATGCGACCCTTCTAAAAAAACACCTCAATCTCGGAAACTATGAAAGTCTGCGCCGGGACTTGGGAATTTCTTCGAGAAGCTTGGTGCACCACTGGAGCAAAGCGGGAGGACCGACACATATCCCTGGCTACTCGACACACTTAGACAAGCTGGCCAAGCTGGCTAAATATTTAAAAGCCGGAGGGCGTGTTGGCATTACTATTGGCGGTGGCGGATCTGCCCTGAAAATTTCAGAGGTGTGCAAAGAGGGCAACACAAATGCCTGTAAAAAAGTCAGCGTTTCTGAGGCAGGTAATTTCTCCGGTGGCTTAGCTGGTGGCTGGTTGGCAGGAAAAATTGCGGGCAGAATCTCTGCGAAGGTTTGCTGGAGAGTCGGACCCTACGCCGTAGCATGCGGAATAGTGATCACTGGTGGAGGCGCCTTGGCCGGCAGCATCGGTGGTATGGAAGCGGGTGAGGAGTTCGGAGAATTAGTCTTCGAGGTCTTTGGAGATGATTGATTACCTTGACGTAAAACTAAGACTATTTCTGTTAGGCACTCCTATCTGCCTCGCCTTAATCGGGCTTGTATCTGACCTTCACATTGCGTGCTCTCGCCAATATAAAGAAATGACTTCAGCACTCCAACGGAGCGCGTGCCTTCCATTTGCGACCGGCATGTGGGGAGAGAAAAAAATAGGTTCCAGAATTCTAGTTATTTCTGTAATCGCTGGCGCCATTGGGTCCCCCGCCTCAAGCATTCGCAGCGGGCTATTGGATGAGCAAGACCATTTACAATTCCCTGAGAAGTTAAGAAGAAAAATTCTTATTGCATCATCACTAAACACCATCGGCATCGCTTGGATAGCCATCTATTACCTGATGAAACTGCTAGACTGAGAGACAAAACAGATGAACTCAAATCTTTCATATAACACCGAACCTCAAGCAAACCGGCGCATTCAAAAACACCGACTTCACGTAGTCTCTACATCGAAGCTGATCACCATGACCTGCTTAACCTGGGGCCTTTATATACCCTATTGGAGCTATTGCCACTGGAGACTTATCCGAGGACAAAGCGGGTTCGCTCTAATCCCGTTGCTCTGCGGCGTGTTTGGCTCTTTCTTGATTTACCCCCTAATGAAAAGAGCAATCACCTATAGCAAAGAATTGGATCTGACCGTCGAAGGTACAGCGCTTGGAGTGACATTGAGATATTGGGTACCTTACCTGCTCTTCGTGAGCTGGCAATTCTGGGCACCCGACCAGCCGGAGGAAAGCCAATCGCTCTATAACATGTTCATGCTGCCGCTCGCGCTTCTGGTCACGTCTGTGACTTTAACCTTGGTAGCGCTGGTGCAAATTCAGCAAGCAGCCAACGCTTATGAAGGTGACCCAACAGGTCTGCGGAACGCTCAAATTACTTGGGCAAACGGGCTATGGATAATTATCAGCTGGTCGCCCTCCGCCGCTCTACTTGCACTAATTTCTCATTATGCCAACCACTAAATGACGTAAAGGTCGGTTTGCCACTGATTGTATGGCACCGGCTGCGCCGGTGTTCGCGGGCACGCCCGCTCCCACAGGAGTTGTGCATACCCTGCGGCATTCTGCTTAACCTGAGGCATGCACAATCCCTGTAGGAGCGGCTTTAGCCGCGAAAGGGCCAGCCCAGTCAATACAAGGATCAGCGCAGCAAACCCAACTCGGCATCATCCAGCAGCGCCTTGGCCATGGCTGCAAAGTAATGCGAAGCCCAGAGCATCTGCTGATCGCCGTCCATCAAACCGGTCAGTGACAAGTCGCGTGCATAGCCCATCAACTCCGAGGCTTGCTCCCGGGCGCTGCGGCAGGGGATGCCCTCAGCGATACGGAACAGCGGATGGGTTTGGCCTTCGCCTTGGTAGAAGTAGGTGACACCGGGGGTGGTTTTGGTTTCGTCGGTCATGGAATGGTCATCATATGAGTTATGTGCCACCCGTCCGTTTCCACACATTGGGGTGACAGCTGCACACGGGGTGGAAAACCAGGCATATGATGAACCCGGTAGGCCCGAAAGCCTCCCGCGTACAGCTGTCGTGTCAACAATCATCATATGTCTTGCCAGGTTTCCACACCCGATCGCTGAACCGTCAGCGACAGGCAAAGCCTAGAGTGCGGGATTTGCAGGAACAATCAGACGCGTGTCGACAGAGGTTGTAGGGTATTTCGCAGGGGGTGGAGTTGCCAGTCCCGAGGCGTAGGAAGAGTCTGGGATTTTTGTAGGTTGCTGGGGGCATGTCTTGAGAATGCGTCAGGGCTGACAGGTGTTCGCCATGACAGGTTCAGCGCCTATGAGATCGAGCGCCGCCCGCGCGGCGCATCGCGAGCGAAGCTCGCTCCTACATCTGTTTCGGGCCAATTATTCCTGAGGCATTGGCGCGCGGCCCCTTGGCGTTCGACTGGATATCGTGTGGGACAAACAAGGCGGCCGCGCGCGCTGGCACAGGCAATACTGGCCCGAAACAAATGTAGGAGCGAGCTTCGCTCGCGATGCGCCGCGCGGGCGGCGCTCGATCTCATAGGCGCTGAACCTGTCATGGCGAACACCTGTCAGCCCAACACCTCCCTATGCCCCTGCGCCATCGCCACCACTACCTTGCGCTTGCCGGTAAACGGCGACCGCGCATGCGCCGCGAGCATGTTATCCAGCATCAGCACATCGTTCTCCAGCCAAGGGAAGCTAATGGTGCATTCATCCAGCACCCCACGCACTTCATCGAGCAGCGAATCCTCGATGGTCGTACCGTCGCCGTAATACACGTTACGCGGCAGGTCCTCTTCCTCGACGATGTCCATCAACGACTCGCGCACTTCTGGCTGCAGGTTCGACACATGGAACAGGTGCGCCTGGTTGAACCACACGTCCTCCCCGGTCACCGGGTGACGCGCCACCACCTGGCAGCGCTGACGGGTGCGCAATTCGCCGTCATCCTTCCAGATGCACTCGATGGCATGCGCCCGGCAATAGGCCTCGACCTGGCGCGGGTCCTCAGTGTTGAACACCTGCGACCATTCCACATCAAGGCCGTTGCCGTAGTTGCGCACGTACATCAGCCCCTTCTCCACCAGCCGCTCACGAATACGCACCGGCATGCGCCGGTAAACCTCGCGGCTGTCGGCAATCGGCGTCTGGCCACCGGTCTCGGCGGGGATCACGCTGTAGAACCAGATCTTCATCGGCCATTCCAGGGTATAGGCCTGCTCGTTGTGCAGGGGGATGCTCTGGTGCGCCGGGTACTCGGTGGAGGTGTACACCCCCTTGGTCACGTTGCTGCGCGGGGTGGAGCCAAATTCGTAATTGAGCAACGGGTGGCCGAAAGAAGCGGCGAACTGGCGGAAAGCTTCGGCACCACCCACCTCGAACCCGCGAAACAGGATGCCGCCGGCCTGCAGCAGGTGCCGGTCCACCAGCGGCTGCAATTCGGCAAAGGCTTCCAGCAGGTCGATACCCGGCTCCGGCGCGCGTACCAGCAGCGGCAGGTTGCCGCGCGCGGCGTCCAAGGGTTCGATCGCAAAGCTCAGCAGTTCACTCATGTCCGGTCACCTCAAGCCAGGGCCGCATAGGCGGCGAAATCGGGATGCGCGCCATGTCGGCGCCTGACTAGATGAACGAGCGGGGCATGGGGAAATTCACCAGGGCCGCACACACAGGTAAAGCTGGCACGCGCCGGTTCGTCTGAACGATGTGCACCCGTTTATCGCCCAGGAACCGTACATGACTCGCCAGCTTCTGCTCCTCGCCCTGCTCGCCGCGGCCCCTGCCGCCTGGTCGGCAGAGCCATGCGCCGTGGAAATCCATGGCACCGACCAGATGACCTTCGACAAGGCCGCCATCAGCGTGCCCAAGGCCTGCACCGCGTTCACCGTCACCCTCACCCACCCCGGCGCCATGCCGAAGAACGTGATGGGCCACAACTGGGTGCTGAGCACCCAGGCCGACATGCAGGGCGTGCTCGACGACGGCCTGAAAGCCGGCGAAGCGCAGGACTACGTGAAGCCCGGCGACACCCGGGTCATCGCCCACACCCGCCTGATCGGCGGCGGTGAAACAGACAGCGTCACCCTCGACACCCGGTCGCTCAAGGCCGGTACCGCCTACAGCTTCTACTGCTCGTTCCCGTTCCACAGCACCTTGATGAAGGGCACCCTGACCCTCGGCAGCTGACCCCGCCCACCTCACCAGCGAGATCACGCTTCATGAAAACCTCCTCCCCCGGGGCCATCCGCGAATTGCTGGGCCTGCTGAAACCCTACCGCCCGGCGGTAATCGTCTCGGTGCTGCTGGGCATGCTCGGCGGTCTGGCCGTGACCGCCCTGCTGGCCACCGTCAACCAGGGCCTGCATGCCGCTGGCGGCATGAGCCAGGGCGTGATCCTGGCCTTCGCCGGCCTGTGCGTGCTGGCCTTGGTCAGCAGCGTGGCGGCCGACAGCGGTACCAACTACGTTGGGCAGAAAGTCATCGCCAGGCTGCGCAAGGACCTCGGCGCCAAGGTGCTGTCAGCGCCGATCGAGCAGATCGAGCGCTACCGCACCCATCGCCTGATCCCGGTGCTGACCCGCGACGTCGACACCATCAGCGACTTTGCCTTCGCCTTCGCCCCGCTGGCCATCTCGCTCACCACCGTGACTGGCTGCATGGCCTACCTGGCCTGGCTGTCGTGGCCGATCTTCCTCATCACCCTGGCGGCCATCGGCATTGGCAGTGGCATCCAGTACGTGGCCAGGCAGAAAGGCGTGGCCGGCTTCAACGCCGCCCGCGATGCCGAAGACAACCTGCAGAAGCACTACTCGGCCATCGCCGAGGGCGCCAAGGAGCTGCGCATCGACCGCCGCCGCCGCCACGCCATGCTGACCCGTAACATCCAGGGCACCGCCGACTTCATCGCCAACACCCATATCCGCGCCATCAACATCTTCGTCGCGGCCAAGAGCCTGGGGTCGATGCTGTTCTTCGTGGTCATCGGCCTGACCCTGGCCCTGCAATCGCTATGGCCGAGCAACGACCCGGCGGTGATGAGCGGCTTCGTGCTGGTGCTGCTGTACATGAAAGGCCCGCTGGAAACCTTGATCGGCAACCTGCCGATCCTCGGCCGCGCCCAGGTGGCGTTCCGCCGCATTGCCGACCTGTCCGAGCGCTTCTCCTCGCCCGAGCCGCACCTGCTGCTGGAGCCGCCGGTCAAGCGCACCGCCCCGGCCAGCGCGCACCTGGAACTGCACAACGTCGAGTACGCCTACCCGCCGGTGGACGGCAACGAGCCGTTCCGCGTGGGGCCGGTGAACCTGAGCATCGAACCGGGCGAGATCCTGTTCATCGTCGGCGAGAACGGCTGCGGCAAGACTTCGCTGATCAAGCTGCTGCTCGGCCTATACACCCCGCAACGCGGCGAAGTGCGCCTGAACGGCAAGGCCGTCGGCCCGGAGGGGCTGGATGACTATCGCCAGCTGTTCACCACGGTGTTCGCCGACTACTACCTGTTCGACGACCTGCCCGAGCATGAACACAGCCTGCCCAGTGATGCCACGCGCTACCTCGAGCGGCTGGAGATCGCCCACAAGGTGAGCGTACGCGACGGTGCCTTTACCACCACCGACCTGTCGACCGGCCAGCGCAAGCGCCTGGCACTGGTCAATGCCTGGCTGGACGGGCGACCGGTGCTGGTGTTCGACGAATGGGCGGCGGACCAGGACCCGACCTTCCGCCGGGTGTTCTACACCGAGCTGCTGCCGGACCTGAAGCGTTTGGGCAAGACCATCATCGTGATTTCGCATGATGACCGGTATTTCGATACGGCGGACAAGGTGGTGCACCTTAGCCGGGGGAAAGTGGTGGAGGCGTTGGAGCCGGCTTGAGGCAGCAAAGGGGGGCTGCGCGCCCCTCATCCACCACAATCTATAATCGTTCTATAGTCTGTCTATAATTCCCTATAAACACCGCGCCTCTCAGATCTATAATGCCTCTATAATCCATCTATAATCGACTATAAATTGAAACGGAGGGGCCGAGATGCCTGAAACTGTCTATCACCGCCCGGCGCTTGCGTCCCGCCTGTCGAAATTGATCCTGCAAGTCGCCGTGGGCAGCGCAGCAAGCTCTGGTGTGTTTCTCGCTGCGCCACGACGTACCGGGAAATCCACCTTTGCCCGCGAAGACCTGCGCCCGGCCCTCGAAACAGCCGGGGCCATTGTGCTGTATGCCGATCTGTGGAAAGACCTGACCAAGGATCCCGGGCAAGTCATCGTAGAAGCGGTGCGTGAGGCGGTCGGGCGTAACGAAGGCTTCATCACGCGGCTGGCAAAGTCATCTGGCATGGAGAAGGTCACTGTCGGCGGCCTGAATTTCAGCGTGGACAAGATCGGGCTGGGGCAAGATGTCGACCTGACCACCGCCCTGGCGGCGCTCTCCGATGAGTCCCGCAAGATCATCGTGCTGATCATCGACGAAGCACAGCATGCAATCACGACCGAGCAAGGAATAGCGGCGCTGTTCGCCCTCAAGGCAGCCAGAGACGAACTCAACAGTTCGAAGCACCATGGCTTGCGCATCGTCTGCACCGGTTCAAACCGGGACAAGCTGGCCATGCTGCGCAGCAGCAAGGACCAGGCGTTCTTCGGCGCCTCCATGGTGCAGTTCCCGACCCTGGACCAGGACTTCATCGACTGGCTGTGCGCCAATATCGACCTGCCATGCGCACTCGATTCAACGGAGGTGTTTCAGCTCTTCAAGGAAAGCGGCTATCGCCCAGAGCTATTGGGTGCGGCCGCGGATGAAATCCGCTTCGACTTCGGCATTGAACCCGAGGCCATTCCGGCACGGTTCAGAGAGCTTGTCCAGGCACAAGCCAATGACTTGAACGCAAACCTGAAAAAGGTGATCCACAGCCTCACGCCTATCCAGGCTGCGGTTCTACGTGTCATGTGCGCAAAGGGGAACGACTACGCGCCGTTCGAGGCCCCGACCCTGGCACTGTACGCCAAAGCGATGGAACAGGCTGGCGTGGATGCGAGCGAAGTGAAGGCCGAGGTACCGGGGGTGCAGCAAGCGCTTATCGCCTTGCAGGACAAGAACCTGGTGTGGAAAGCATCGCGGGGGGTGTACGCGGTAGATGAACAGGTGATAGTCGATATCGTGCGAGCGGACGGTTTGCTGGAAGGTCTTGCCTGAGTGGTTTTCTGATAGGACGCCGGGGGCGCTTTGCGCCCCTATCGCGACACAAGGCCGCTCCTACAGGAGTACGCAATCACCTGTAGGAGCGGCCTTGTGTCGCGATGGGCTGCAAGGCAGCCCCAACAGGCAGAAATCAGAACAACCAGTGATACAACAGGTACACCACCACCGCCGCCAGCACCGGCCGCAGCACGCGGTAGGCCTTGGGGTTGGCGCGCTTGAACTGCTTGACCTGGCTACTGATCCGGTTGCTGAAGCGCTTGCTCCAGGCGTAGGCCTGGTTGATCCCGCCCACACGCTCGTCGTCGGTGTTCTGCGGCGCGGTGGCACGGCCGAGGAAGGCGCTGACCTGGCGGTTGATGCGGGTCATCAGTGGGCTGCTCAGCGGGCGTTCGATGTCGCAGAACAGGATCACCCGGGTAACGTCGGTCTCGTTCTTGACCCAGTGCACGTAGGTTTCATCGAACATCACGTCCTCACCGTCACGCCAGGCATATTCCTCGCCATCGACGTAGATGCGGCAAGCATCGGAGTTGGGGGTGGACAGGCCCAGGTGGTAGCGCAGGGAACCGGCGAACGGGTCGCGGTGCGGGTTCAGGTGGCTGCCGCCGGGCAACAGGGCGAACATCGCGCCCTTGACGTTGGGGATGCTGCTGACCAACTCGACAGTGCGCGGGCACAGGGTTTCGGCAGAAGGCAACGGTTTGTCGTACCACTTCAGGTAAAAGCGCTTCCAGCCTTTCTTGAAGAACGAACCGAAGCCTGCGTCGTTATCCTTCTCGGCGGCGCGGATGTAACCTTCGTCGAACAGGCGCATGGCCTCTTCGCGGATTTCCTGCCAGTTGTCCTTCAGCACATCCAGCTCGGGGAAGCGCTGGCGGTCCAGGTAGGGCTTGGACGGTACGCCGGAAAACAGGTACATCAGGCTGTTATAAGGGGCGAACAGCGCCGAATGGTTGACGAACTGGCGCAACACCGGCAAGCGAGCCTTGCCGCGCAGGTGCACGAACAGCACGCTGCCAAAAAACACCAGCAAGACACCCGCCTTGGCTGCAAAGGAAAAGGTCATGCTTTCACTCCTTGAGGAAGAAACAGGGCTGCGCGCCCTGCACTCCGATAAATCATCCTGCCATCATAAACTGATGCCGCCAGGGTAAAAACAGCCCGGGCAGCAACTCAATCATGAAGATTTTGCAATAAACCACGCTGGCGAGCATTGCTGCGGGTCAGCAGCAGGGCATGAAACCTGGGGGCGCCTTGCGCCCCGTTCGCGACACAAGGCCGCTCCTACAACAGGTCGCATTCCCTTGTAGATACCGTCTTGACCCTCACCCTGCAAGAGGGATTTTGGGGTCAAACGGTATCCCCGACTTCACCACCCCATAAACCAGGTGCAGCAGCTTGCGCATCGCCGCGCAAACGATCTGTTTATAGGCTTTGTGTCGGCTGTTCAACCGCTCTGCCAGTGCCTTCACGACAGGGTTGTACCTGATCGAGACAGTGCCTGACATCCACAAGCCCGCCCGCAGCCTTGAGGCGCCTGTACGCGAGATAGTGCTCTGACCTATGAACTCTCCCGATTGCTGCACTACCGGGTTCAGGCCTGAGAACGCGACGATCGCAGAAGAGCTTTGGTATTTCAGTGGATCGCCCAGTTCGGCGAGCAGCAACGTAGCAGTGGTGTCACCCAAACCATCTATCGAAGTAATCAGATCACGTCGCTTGCGCAGGTCTGGATCATCATCGATCGTCTGTTCGATGGCCTTCCTGGTCTTTTCCAGTTCTTCGGTGATGTGCCCGATGACGTCTTGAATCGACTGCTGCACCGCATCCTGTGCGACATCCAAACGATTCTGCTCCATCTGGCGCATTTCCTTGAGGTCGTCCAGTCGCCGCACCAGAGCACGCAAACGGCGCTGTGCAGGTGGCTCCGGCTCCCACTGGCGAAGCGAGGCCGCCTTCTGCTGGCCATAAGCAGCAATGACTTTGGCGTCAGCTTTATCGGTTTTGACGCGCCGAAGCTCCACGTCAGCGAATTTCGCGATCACCGCCGGGTTCAGAATACACACCCGATAACCTTGGTTGTGACAGTGCTCGGCTAACGCTTCGTGATAGGTGCCTGTGGCCTCCATAACGATCCAGGCGCCTGGTTCGGCATGGCGCTCAAGCCAATCGCTGAACTGCTTGAACCCTCCAGGATCATTGGACAGCTTGGCTTTGGTGCGCGTCTTGCCGTTGGGAAGTGGGGTGGCAATGTCGAAAGATTTTTTGGCGACATCAACGCCAACAAAGGCGGACATGATCTTCTCCTTCAAACTACGAAAGTCGATCACCCTACACTCAGTTCAACCTTGTTAATGCGTGCTCACGCCGGGGGCGGGCACTAGATACCGTTCGAACTCGTCGAGTGGGGTTGAAAGGCCAGAGCGTTATCTACAGTGCGGGCTCGATGCCCTTGGAGCGGCTCCGCTTCAAGACCTTCCCTCGATGATCAGTCGAGAACTTTCGCCTCTTGGGAGGCGAAAGTCGAGATACAAGGAGCGGCCTTGTGTCGCGATGGGCTGCAAAGCAGCCCCACACCTTACTGCTGGTTTTCCTGCTCGCTGAACATGTCGCTGAACAGCATGCTCGACAGGTAGCGCTCGCCGGAGTCCGGCAGAATCACGACGATGGTCTTGCCCTGCATTTCCGGCTTTTCGGCCAGGCGCACGGCCGCTGCCATCGCCGCACCACAGGAAATGCCACAGAGGATGCCCTCTTCCTGCATCAGGCGGATGGCCATGGCCTTGGACTCTTCGTCGGTCACCGTTTCCACCTGGTCGACGATCGACAGGTCGAGGTTCTTCGGCACGAAGCCGGCGCCGATGCCCTGGATCTTGTGCGGGCTGGGCTTGAGCTCTTCGCCGGCCAGAGTCTGGCTGATAAGCGGCGAGGCCACTGGCTCCACTGCCACCGACAGGATCGCCTTGCCCTGCGTATGCTTGATGTAGCGCGAAACACCGGTGATGGTGCCGCCGGTGCCGACCCCTGCCACCAGCACGTCGACCGCGCCGTCGGTGTCGTTCCAGATTTCCGGGCCGGTGGTTTTTTCGTGGATCGCCGGGTTGGCCGGGTTTTCGAACTGGCCCGGCAGGAAGTACTGGGCCGGGTCTGAGGCGACGATTTCGTTGGCCTTCTCGATGGCGCCCTTCATGCCCTTGGCCGGGTCGGTCAGCACCAGCTCGGCGCCCAGAGCCTTCAGCACCTTGCGGCGCTCCAGGCTCATGGATGCGGGCATGGTCAGCATCAGTTTGTAGCCACGGGCTGCGGCGACGAAGGCCAGGCCGATGCCGGTGTTGCCCGAGGTCGGTTCGACGATGGTCATGCCCGGCTTGAGCTTGCCGCTGCTTTCGGCGTCCCAGACCATGTTCGCGCCGATGCGGCATTTGACCGAATAGCCCGGGTTACGCCCTTCGATCTTGGCCAGGATGGTCACGCCGCGCGGGGCAATGCGGTTGATCTGCACCAGCGGCGTGTTACCGATGGAATGGGCGTTGTCTGCAAAGATACGGCTCATGGCAGGAGTCCTTGGCATGAAAAAAAGCAGGGAAAGACCTCAAGGGTAAGCCCGCACCGGTGGCCCGTAAAGCCTGTTCGAACTCACGCGGACTCGTTGCGGTCAACCGCATATCCTGCGTTGGAGACACTTCGATGAGAGCCCGTTATCGCTGGCCGTTGATCGGCCTGGCCAGCCTGATCGTGCTGTTGCTGGCGCTGCACCTGGCCCTGCCCTATCTGGTGCGCGACTACCTCAATGACAAACTGGCCGACATGGGCGACTACCGTGGCCAGGTGGCCGATGTGGACCTGGCCTGGTGGCGCGGTGCATACCAGATCAACGGGCTGAAGATCGTCAAGACCACCGGCAAGGTGCCGGTACCGTTTCTCGATGCACCGCTGATCGACCTGTCGGTGAGCTGGCACGCCCTTTGGAACGACCGCGCAGTGGTTGCCGAAGTCATATTCGACCGGCCGGAACTCAACTTCGTCGATGGCGGCAACAAACAGAACTCGCAGACCGGTCAGGGCACCGACTGGCGCCAGCAACTGGAAAAACTGCTGCCGATCACCCTGAACGAGGTTCGCATCGACAACGGCGTGCTGACTTTCCGCAACTTCAACTCCAAACCACCAGTCAACCTCAAGGCCACTCAGCTCGATGCCAGTATTCGCAACCTCACCAATATTCGTGACGAAAAGGGCCGACGTGATGCCAGCTTTGATGGCACGGCGCTGATCGTAGGCGACGCCAAGGTGGAAAGTCGCGCTACCTTCGACCCGTTCAGCGATTTCGACGACTTCGAGTTCCGCCTGCGCGCCACGGGTATCGAGCTGCGCAAGCTCAATGACTTCGCCAGCGCCTACGGCAAGTTCGATTTCAATGCCGGGCACGGCGATGTGGTGATAGAGGCCGAGGCGACCAACGGGCGATTGAACGGGTACATCAAGCCACTGTTGCGGGATGTGGATGTGTTCGACTGGCAGCAGGATGTGCAGGAGAAGGACAAAGGCTTCTTCCGCTCGGTCTGGGAAGCGCTGGTAGGTGCGACCGAGACGGTATTGAAGAACCAGCCGAAGAACCAGTTCGCGACCCGGGTAGAGCTCAGCGGCAGCGTGCACAAACAGGATATCAGCGCCTTCGAGGCGTTTCTGCAGATACTGCGCAACGGGTTCATCGAGGCGTTCAATGCGCGGTATGAGCGTGATGCGCCGGATTCCGACTAGGATCGAGTGACGGGGCATTCAGGGACTGAATACCTGGTCTGCGTTTCCAGTCGGCGAACCCCGCGTTATAGTCGGTGACAAATCAAAATATGTGCTGCCTGTTCCGGCCCTATCGCCGGCAAGCCAGCTCCCACATGATCCCCACAGTTCTCAAGACCTGTGCTGTACCTGTGGGAGCTGGCTTGCCGGCGATAGGGCCAGAGCAAGCTACCCTCAGAGGACAGACCCATGAAGTTCGAAGGCACCCGCGACTACGTCGCCACAGACGACCTGAAACTGGCGGTAAACGCGGCCATCACCCTCGAACGCCCCTTGCTGGTCAAGGGCGAACCCGGCACCGGCAAGACCATGCTTGCCGAGCAGTTGGCGGCCTCGTTCGGTGCGCGCCTGATCACCTGGCACATCAAGTCCACCACCAAGGCCCACCAGGGCCTCTACGAGTACGACGCGGTCAGCCGCCTGCGGGACTCGCAGCTGGGCGTGGACAAGGTCCACGATGTGCGCAATTACCTGAAGAAGGGCAAGTTGTGGGAGGCCTTCGAGGCCGAGGAACGGGTCATTCTGCTGATCGACGAAATCGACAAGGCCGACATCGAGTTCCCCAACGACCTGTTGCAAGAGCTCGACAAGATGGAGTTCTACGTCTACGAAATCGACGAGACCATCAAGGCCAGACAGCGCCCGATCATCATCATCACCTCCAACAACGAAAAGGAGCTGCCGGACGCATTCCTGCGCCGCTGCTTCTTCCACTACATCGCCTTCCCCGACCGCGCCACCCTGCAGCAGATCGTCGACGTGCACTACCCGAACATCAGCCAGTCGCTGGTCAGCGAGGCGCTGGACGTGTTCTTCGACGTGCGCAAGGTACCAGGCCTGAAGAAAAAGCCGTCCACCTCCGAACTGGTCGATTGGCTCAAGCTGCTGATGGCCGACAACATCGGTGAAGCGGTGCTGCGCGAACGCGACCCGACCAAGGCCATTCCACCGCTGGCCGGCGCGCTGGTGAAGAACGAGCAGGACGTACAACTGCTCGAGCGCCTGGCCTTCATGAGCCGGCGCGGCAACCGCTGACAGGAGCCGGGCCATGCTGCTCAACCTGTTCAATGAAATGCGCGCGGCCAAGGTGCCGGTGTCGGTACGCGAACTGCTCGACCTGCACCAGGCCCTGCAAAAGCGCGTGGTGTTCGCCGACATGGACGAGTTCTACTACCTCGCCCGCGCCATCCTGGTGAAGGACGAGCGCCACTTCGACAAGTTCGACCGCGCCTTCGCCGCCTACTTCAAGGGCCTGGAGAACCTCGACCGGCACATCGAAGCGTTGATCCCCGAAGACTGGCTGCGCAAGGAATTCGAGCGTTCGCTGACCGACGAGGAACGCGCGCAGATCCAGTCGCTGGGTGGCCTGGACAAGCTGATCGAGGAGTTCAAGAAGCGCCTCGAAGAGCAGAAGGAGCGTCACGCCGGCGGCAACAAGTGGATCGGCACCGGCGGCACCAGCCCCTTCGGCTCCGGTGGCTTCAACCCCGAGGGCATCCGCGTGGGCGAGGCCGGCAAACGCCAGGGCAAGGCGGTGAAGGTTTGGGACCAGCGCGAATACAAGAACCTGGACGACCAGGTGGAGCTGGGCACGCGCAACATCAAGCTGGCTTTGCGCCGGCTGCGCAAGTTCGCCCGTGAAGGCGCCGCCGAAGAGCTGGACATCGACGGCACCATCGACCACACCGCGCGGGATGCCGGGCTGCTGAACATCCAGATGCGCCCCGAGCGGCGCAACACGGTGAAGCTGCTGTTGCTGTTCGACATCGGTGGCTCGATGGACGCCCACGTCAAGGTCTGCGAAGAACTGTTCTCGGCGTGCAAGACCGAGTTCAAGCACCTGGAGTACTACTACTTCCACAACTTCGTGTACGAGTCGGTGTGGAAAAACAACCTGCGCCGCACCTCGGAGCGCTATTCCACTTTCGACCTGCTGCACAAGTACGGCGATGACTACAAGGTTGTGTTCGTTGGCGATGCGGCCATGGCGCCCTACGAGATTACCCAGCCGGGTGGCAGCGTGGAGCACTGGAACGAAGAGGCCGGTTATGTGTGGATGCAGCGTTTCATGGAAAAATTCAGGAAGATCATCTGGATCAACCCATACCCGAAGCAGGCCTGGGACTACACCGCATCGACCCACCTGGTGCGGGACTTGATCGAGGACAAGATGTACCCGCTGACCTTGCAGGGGTTGGAGGAAGGGATGCGTTACTTGTCCAAGTGATTTTGCCAGTGCCGGCTCTTTCGCGGGTAAACCCGCTCCTACAGGTCCCGCACAGGCCTCCCGGCTTGCGCCGTACCTGTAGGAGCGGGTTTACCCGCGAAGAGGCCGGCTGCCTTATCGCCAACGGTCCAGGTAAGCCTGCTGCTCCCGCCACGCCTCATCCTGCACCACCGCCCGGAACCGCACCACCGCGCCCGGCATGCACTGCGCCAGTTGCGCCAGCGCCAGCGGCGTCAATGCCCCCAGCCGCGGATAACCGCCAATGGTCTGCCGGTCATTGAGCAACACGATCGGCTGCCCATCCGGCGGCACCTGCACCGCCCCCAGCGGAATCCCCTCGGAAATCATCGGCGCGCCCTGGTAGACCAGCTGCGGCCCCAGCAGGCGGATGCCCATGCGGTCGGCACGGCTGTCCAGCGTCCACTCGCGGTTGAACGCCTCGAACAGGCTGGTACCGCTGAAGTCACCGATCTGTGCGCCGATCACCAGGTCAAGCACAGGCTTTTGTGGGTACTGTGGCCGCAGCGCTTCGGGTACCTCCCGCAGGGTCGGCGAAGTGCCTGAGAATGCCAGAACGTGGCCTTTGCCAAGCGCAGAACCCTGACCATCGATACCGCCAAGTTCTTCCCGCACAACGGTGGCACAACTGCCCAGCACATCCTCGCCGAGGAACCCGCCAGGCGCCGCCAGATACGCTCGTACGCCCTGCTTCGGCTGCTTCAGGGTCAACCGCTGGCCCTTGACCAACGCAAAGCTGCGCCAGGGCGCCAGCGGCTGATCATCGACACGCGCATCCAGGTCGGCACCGGCCAGGGCCAGCACACAATCCTGCTCGGCGACCACACAGAAACCACCTAGCGCCACCTCGACCACCGGCGCCGCCAACGGGTTGCCCAGCAGCCAGTTGGCCCAGTGCATCGCCACCCAGTCCAGCGCCCCGCCCTGGGTCACGCCCAGGTGGCGTACGCCGAAGCGCCCGGCATCCTGCAACTGGCACAGCGGCGTACTGGCCTCGATCTTCAACTGCTTCATGCTTGTGCCTCCACATCACCGCCCAACGCCACGAACTCGCTGCGCGAAACCGGCACGAAGCGCACCCGGTCACCGGGTTGCAACAGGCTGTAGCCCTCCCGTTCACGGTCGAACAGGCGCACCGGGGTACGCCCGATCAGGTTCCAGCCCCCCGGCGATACCGCCGGATAGGCCGCCGTCTGGCGCTCGGCAATGCCGACGCTGCCGGCCGCCACGCGCTTGCGCGGGGTGCTCAGGCGCGGGCTGGCCAGGCGTTCGTCCACCAGGCCCATGAAGCCGAAACCGGGGGCGAAACCCAGGGCGAACACCGGGTACTCGCGCTCGCTGTGCAAGCGGACCACCTCTGCTTCACTCAAGCCACTGCGGGCCGCCAACACCGGCAGCTCCGGGCCGACGCTGGCGTCGTACCACACCGGGATCTCATGGCGGCGGCCACCGCTGCCCGTGTCTGGCTGCAAGCCCTCCAGCGCACGGATGATCAGTGCCCTCGCCTCACCCGGTGGCAGGTCGAACTGCACCATCAGCGTGGTGTAGGACGGCACCAGGTCCAGCAAGTGCTTGCCGAACGTCGCGTGCAAGCGCTGGCTGGCGGCAAGCATCCACGGCATGTTGCCCTCGTCGATACCATCGAACAGGCGCACCATCAGGCTGTCGATGGCCACGACTTCAATACGGGGTTTCATCGCGACTCCAGGGCATCGAGAGCCTGGCGAATCTGCCGCACAGCCGCCACCGAACTGTCGTTGTCACCGTGTACGCACAGGGTACTGGCTGCAAGCCTCAGTGCACTGCCATCGTCCGCGACGAGCGTATCGCCGCGGGCCAGGCGCACGGCCTGCTCCACCACCAGCGCCGGGTCGTGGTGCACAGCGCCGGGCAGGCGACGCGACACCAGATGGCCGCTGGCGGTGTAGGCGCGATCGGCGAATGCTTCGAACCACAGCGGCACGCCAATCTCATCACCCAGGGCCTGGGCGGCGCGGTTGTCGGCGGTGGCCATCAGCATCAGCGGCAGGTCTGCGCCATAGGCCGCCACAGCCTCCAGTACGGTTCGCAGCTTGAGCGGGTCGGCCATCATGTCGTTGTACAGCGCACCATGGGGTTTCACGTAGGCCACGCGGCCGCCCAACACTTTGCAGATGCCGTCCAGCGCACCGATCTGGTAGTGCAGCAGGTCGCGGATTTCCTCCGGGCTGCAGGCCATGGAGCGGCGGCCGAAGCCGACCAGGTCCGGGTAGGCCGGGTGCGCGCCGATGGTCACCCCGTGCTCCAGCGCCAGGGCCACGGTGCGGCGCATGATGCCGGGGTCGCCGGCGTGGTAGCCGCAGGCGATGTTGGCGCAATCGATGTAGGGCATGACGTCGGCATCCAGGCCCATGCGCCAGCTGCCGAAACTCTCGCCCATGTCGCAATTGAGTAGCAGGCGTTCCACTGCACGGCCTCCGTTGTCGTTGTTCATATGCCTACCTTAACGCGCCTGCAGCTGTTTGCCGCGGGTTTCCGGCAGGCTCAGCGCCGCCACGATCACCACCCCGTAGGACACGGCGGAGAACACGCCGATACCCAGGCCCAGCGGTACTTTCTGGCCGAGCACGCCGATCAGCAGCGGGAACAGTGCCGCGATGACCTTGCCGATGTTGTAGCAGAAGCCCTGCCCCGAACCACGGATACGCGTGGGGAACAGTTCGGTGAGGAACGCGCCCATGCCGCTGAAGATACCCGAGGCGAAGAAGCCCAGCGGGAAGCCCAGCCACAGCATCACGCCGTCGCTGACCTGCATTTGCGTGTACAGCAGTACGATGACGAACGAGCCCACGGCGAACAGGATGAAGTTTTTCTTGCGCCCCAGCAGGTCGGACAGGTACGCACTGACCACATAGCCGACATATGAGCCGACGATCACCATGGCCAGATAGCCACCGGTACCCAGCACGCTCAGGCCGCGCTCGTTCTTGAGGAAGGTCGGCAGCCACGAGGTAATGGCGTAGTAGCCGCCCAGTGCGCCGGTGGTCAGCAGGGAAGCCCGCACGGTGGTCCAGAGCATCCCCGGGGCAAAGATTTCGTAGAACTGCGCAGGTGCCTCGGCGTTTTCCACCGCCTTGGCCTCGCGATATACCTCGGGGTCCTTGACCAGGCGGCGGACGAAGATCACGAAGATCGCCGGTACCAGGCCCAGCAGGAACAGCGCGCGCCAGGCCTGCTCTGCCGGCAGCCAGGAGAACAGCAGCGCGTAGAGGATGGCGGTGAGGCCCCAGCCAAGCGCCCAGCCGGACTGCACCATGCCCACCGCCTTGCCACGGTCCTGGGCGCGGATCACCTCGCCGATCAGCACCGCGCCGGCGGTCCACTCACCGCCAAAGCCGAAGCCCATCAGGGTACGGGCGATCAGCAATTGTTCGTAGTTCTGGGCGAAGCCGCAGAGGAAGGTGAAGAAGGCAAACCACAGCACCGTCAGTTGCAGGGTGCGCACGCGGCCAATGCGGTCGGAGAGAATGCCGGCCACCCAGCCACCCACGGCCGAGGCGATCAAGGTACTGGTGTGGATCAACCCGGCTTCGGTGGTGGTGATGCCCCACAGCATGATCAGCGTGGGGATGACGAAGCTGAGCATCTGCGTGTCCATGCCGTCCAGGCCATAGCCGATCTTGCAGCTCCAGAAGGTGCGGCGCTGCTGTGAGTCGATGTCGCGATACCAGGCGAAAGGCCCGGACGAAGATGGGGAACTGACCTGCTGCTGCACGCCGGTGGGGTTCATGCTTGCCTCGGCTTGTTGGTATTGTTTTATGGGCGACAATGAGTCGCGGCCTGGCTGCCATTGTTCAGAGGCCGCGCCACCTGCGTCCAACGAGAAAAACCGCCGGTCTGGAACAAGAAAAACTGATCATGAACCTTCGCTTCCTCGAAACCTTCGTCTGGGTCGCCCGGCTCAAGAGCTTCCGCCTGACCGCGGAAAAGCTGTTCACTACCCAGGCCTCGGTTTCCAGCCGCATCGCCGCGTTGGAGGCCGACCTTGGCGTGAAGCTGCTGTTGCGCGACTCACGTGGCGTCAGCCTGACCCCGGAAGGCGGCAAGGTGCTGGAATATGCCGAGCGCATGCTGGAAACCGCCAAGGCCATGAAGCAGTCGCTGGACAGCGACCGGGCCAAGGTCGGGCGCATCCGTATCGGGGTGATGGACACGGTGATCCACACCTGGATGAGCGCACTGGTGGCGGAGCTGACCGAGCGTTACCCGCAGGTGGAGATCGAACTGGTGGCGGACACTGCGCTGAACCTTCGCGAGCAATTGCAGAAGGGCTTTCTCGACGTGATCCTGCAGACCGACCTGCTGCGCGAGCAATCGATCCGCAGCCTGGACCTGGCGCGCTACCCCATGGGTTGGGTGGTGGCCGCCGGCTCGCACCAGCACCGCGACTATGCTTCGCTGGCCGAGCTTGGGCGGGAACGCATCATCACCTTCTCGAAGAACTCGCGGCCGCACCAGGAAGTGCTGAGCCTGCTGCAGGGCGCGGGGGCCGAAACGCCACGGCTGAACTGCGTGAACTCGGTGGCGGCGATTACCCGGCTGTTGCGTGACGGTTTTGGCATTGGTGCGTTGCCGCCGGCGCTGGTGGATGCCGAGTTGAGCCGGGGTGAGCTGGTATTGCTGCAGGGGCTGCAACCGCCGCCGAGCCTGGAGCTGGTAGTGGCCTGGCAGACCGGGGTGGCCTTGGTGGATGAAGTGGTCGGGGTTTGCCGGCAGGTGCTGGAGAGGTATGCGCGGGATGTGGGTGAGCAGCGGATTGTGTTGGTCTGACTGATTGGCTTTGTCTGTGCTGGCCTCTTCGCGGGCTTGCCCGCTCCCACAGGTACTGCACGGCTCTCAAGGCCTGTGATGATCATGTGGGAGCGGGCAAGCCCGCGAAAGGGCCGGCACAGGCACTGCAAAAATCAGCGCCAGCTCTCTTTCACCGCCCCACGCCGCCCGCCCAGGATCACCCAGCCAATCGCCAGCAACAGGCTCTCGATCACGAATGCCAGCACAAACCCTGCACCAAGCCCCCAGCCAACCGCCTCGGGCACCAGCAGGATCTGGTAGCTGTAGCCATTGAGGGTTTCTTCACGCAACTGCGGGTCGGCCTGCACCAGCACGTGCCAGGTACGTTGCGCCCATGGCGCTTGCAGCGCCTGCCATTCGTTTTCCAGCAGTTCGTTGCGGATCATCAGGCTTTCGATGCTGTTGGCATCACTGTTGAACACTGGGTCGTCGCTGCTGCGATAATGTCGCAGCAGCGCCTGCAGGTCACCATTGAAGAAGCGTTCGGCGGTCTGCCGGAAGCCGTCGAGCGCCTCGCGTGATTCGAACAGGTGCGCCTCGACCCGCTGGCTGTAGTCCTTCACCAGCCCCGGGACCTGGATACCGGCCAGCAGGCCGAAGGTGAACAGCAGCAACCGCAGGTAACTTCTGAACATGCCGCGTCCTTAGCTCTGGCCGTGCGCCACGCACTCGCCGTGCCGCCACAGGGCCCACTGACCCGGCTCGTAGCGCTGCCAGGTCTCGTTCTCGGTCAAGGCCTCGGTGGCGATCACCGTGACCACGTCGTTAGGGGTGGTTTCGGTGTGAAAATCGACGATCAGGTCGACATCCTTCAACCGTGCCGCACCAAAGGGTGCACGCCGGGTAATGTGCACCAGCTTGGTCGAACAGAAGCAGAACAGCCAGTCGCCGTCGCTGAGCATGCAGTTGAACACGCCTTGGCCGCGGTAGCCGGCACAGGCTTCGACCAGCACCGGCAGCAGCTGTTCCACCGGAACGGGCTCGGGGAAGGCGCTGCGGATGCGGTTGAGCAGGTCGCAGAAGGCCGCCTCGCTGTCGGTATCGCCCACCGGCCGGTAGAAACTGGCCTGGCCCTTGAAGTCGCCCAGCTGGCCATTGTGCGCGAAGCACCAGTTGCGGCCCCACATCTCTCGCACGAACGGGTGGGTGTTGGACAGGCATACCTTGCCGACGTTGGCCTGGCGTATGTGGCCAATGACCACTTCGCTCTTGATCGGGTAACGCTGCACCAGGTTGGCCACTTCCGACTCGCTGCTGGCAGCCGGGTCCTGGAAAAGGCGCAGGCCACGGCCTTCGTAGAAGCCGATGCCCCAGCCGTCACGGTGCGGGCCGGTACGACCGCCGCGCTGCATCAGGCCGGTGAAGCTGAAGACGATATCGGTGGGGACGTTGGCACTCATGCCCAGCAGTTCGCACATAGGCGTGTCTCCGCTTACAGACGGGGCTCGACCCGGCCGCTGCCGCGGGAGACGGCTGGGGCGACAGGGGGTGGCGCATCACGGTAACGGTCGCGGCGCTCTGCGGCCAGCGGGGCCTGGGCGCCGAGCTGGTCATCTTCGGCAGCCTGGCGCTGGGCAGCGGCCTCGGCCTGCGCGCGGCGCTCGCGGGCGCGTTTCTCCAGCGGAAAGCGCAGCAGCACGAAGAGGAAATACAGGGAAAACGCGCCCATGCCGTACATGGCGAAGTCGGAAACCGCGCGCCAGGCGTTGTTGCCGACCTTGAAGGCGACGTCGAGGGCGGTGATGGCAATCGCCGGGGCGAAGCTGTCCTTGACCGGGTCGACGATGGTCGGGGTCAGCAGCAGCACCGCCAGCACCACCCGCAGCGGTTCGCGCAGCCAGCGCCACATCCAGCCGGTGAGCTTGAAGCCCACCATCAGGCAGCCCAGGGCGGCAACGGCGTAAAGGCCCCAGGCGAGGGTGTAGTCGTTCTCGGTCATGGTGTTCGTGCAAGCCAGGCAAAGAGATGCCTATGATAAACACTTTTCCGGGCGCAGACAGTGTTTGCCTGTACCGGCCTCTTCGCGGGCTGCCCGCGAAGAGGCCGGTACAGGCACCCCCAATCAAGAGATCCTCAATGCCAACCAAGCCCCAACCCCCGATTGCCCGCCAGGCCCAGGCCGCCGACCCGTACGCCTGGCTGCAACAGCGTGACACCCCCGAGGTGCTTGCCTACCTGCAGGCCGAAAACGCCTACCAGGAAGCCTGCCTGGCCGACCAGGCGCCGCTGCGCGAACAACTGTTCGAAGAGATCAAGGGCCGCATCCTGGAAACCGACCTGTCGCTGCCGGCGCCCTGGGGCCCCTACCTGTACTACACCCGTACCACCGCGGGCGACGAGTACCCGCGCCACTACCGCTGCCCGCGCCCGGCCGACGACTCCAACACGGTCGATGAAAGCCAGGAGCAACTGCTGCTCGACCCCAACGCCCTGGCCAATGGCGGTTTCCTGTCCCTCGGCGCGTTCAACGTCAGCCCCGACCACCGCCTGCTGGCCTACAGCCTGGACACCAGTGGCGACGAAATCTTCACCCTGTACGTGAAGGACCTGGCCAGTGGCAGCGTCACCACTCTGCCCTTCGACGACTGCGACGGCAGCCTGACCTGGGCCAACGACAGCCAGACGCTGTTCTTCGCCGAACTGGACGAGACCCACCGCCCGTGGCGCCTGCGTCGCCACACCCTGGGCAACGACGGCGCGCAGACCGTGTTCGAGGAGCCCGACGGGCGCTTCTTCCTGCACTGCTACCGCACCAGCTCCGAACGCCAGCTGGTGCTGCTGCTCAACAGCAAGACCACCAGCGAAGCCTGGGTGCTGGATGCAGAGACACCGCAGGCTCCGTTCACCTGCCTGGCGCCACGCGTAGAGGGCCACGAGTACTTCCCCGACCACGGCCAGCTCGACGGCCAGTGGCGCTGGTTCATCCGCACCAACCAGGACGGCATCAACTTCGCCCTGTACCACGCCCCGGTCGCACCAGTGCCCAGCCGTGAGCAATGGCAGGTACTGGTAGCGCACCGCGACGCGATCATGCTCGAAGGCCTCAGCCTGAATGCCGGCGCGCTGACCCTGAGCCTGCGCGAAGGCGGCCTGCCGATCATCGAGGTACGCCCGCAGGGCCTGGCCCCCTACCGCGTCGAACTGCCCGACGCGGCCTACAGCCTGTACGTGCAGGACAGCCTGGAATTCGCCAGCCCACGCTTGCGCCTGCGCTACGAAGCACTCAACCGCCCGGCCCAGGTACGCCAGCTGGAGCTGGCCAGCGGTGCCCAGGCGGTGCTCAAGCAAACCCCGGTGCTGGGGCCGTTCGATGCCGACGACTATGTCAGCGAGCGCCTGTGGGCTACCGCAGCGGACGGCACCCGGGTGCCGATCAGCCTGGTGCGCCGCCGCCAGGACCTGGGCCGGACCGTGCCGCTGTACCTGTATGGCTACGGCGCCTATGGCGAAAGCCTTGACCCGTGGTTCTCGCACGCGCGCCTGAGCCTGCTGGAGCGCGGCGTGGCCTTTGCCATCGCCCATGTGCGTGGTGGTGGCGAACTGGGCGAAGCCTGGTACCGCGCCGGCAAGCAGGAGCACAAGCACAACACCTTCAGCGACTTCATCGCCTGTGCCGAGCACCTGATCGCCGAGGGTGTTACGGCTGCCGACCGCCTGGCCATCAGTGGCGGCAGCGCCGGTGGCCTGCTGATGGGCGCGGTGCTCAACCTGCGCCCCGAGCTGTTCCGCTGTGCGATTGCCGAAGTGCCGTTCGTCGACGTGCTCAACACCATGCTCGACCCCGAGCTGCCGCTGACCGTGACCGAGTACGACGAATGGGGCAACCCTGAGGAGCCGGAGGTGTATGAGCGGATCAAGGCCTATGCACCGTACGAGAACGTGAAGGAACAGGCCTACCCGGCGATGCTGGTGGTGGCGGGCTACAACGACAGCCGCGTGCAGTACTGGGAAGCGGCCAAGTGGGTGGCGCGGCTGCGCACGCGCAAGACCGACGACAACCTGCTGCTGCTCAAGACCGAGATGGGGGCTGGGCATGGCGGGATGAGCGGGCGGTATCAGGGGCTCAAGGATGTGGCCCTTGAGTACGCGTTCGTCTTCGGCGAGCTAGGTATCGTTTGAGAAAGCTGGGGGCGCTTTGCGCCCCTTTCGCGACACAAGGCCGCTCCTACAGGTACCGTGCATGCCCTGAATCCTGCGCGATCCCTGTAGGAGCGGGTTTACCCGCGAACACGGGCGAAGCCCGTGCCATCCACCGCGGCGCCTGCTTCGCGGGTAAACCCGCTCCCACAGAAAACCGGGGCAGCCGGCTGAATTCAATCATCCTGCACCGCCGGCTTCGGCGGGTCTTGGCGCAACCCCGGCAATGGCTGGTCCTTCGGTGGCCCGGGCACCGGCATCGGCGGTAACAGTGGCGCCCCCGGCTGGCTGTCATAGGCCTTGGGCGGCGTACTCGGGGTAATCTGCGGATATGGCGTAGGCGTAGGCGTACCCGGTGCACCGGGCACCGGCGTGCTCAACCGGGGTGGCGTGCTGGCAGCTTCGGCCATGGGCAGGCCGGCCAACAACAGCACAACGAGGATCGCGCGAAACATCAGCAACCTCCTGTCGGGAACCTTCCTACAGGCTACGCCTAAATCAAAGCTTTCGCCTGTCCGCCTGCCCCGCAAGCGCGCTAGACTCAGTGCATAACCGTCATTTGCCTGATCAGAACAAAGGAAACACCATGAGCTCCACCTCTTCCGCCGCCGCCACCGCGCGCCTGGACCGCATCCTGGCCGATGCCAAGCGCGACAAGGAAATGGGCTACCGCGACAAGGCCCTGAAAATGTACCCGCACGTCTGCGGCCGCTGCGCCCGCGAGTTCTCCGGCAAGCGCCTGAGCGAGCTGACCGTGCACCACCGCGACCACAACCACGACAACAACCCGCAGGACGGCTCCAACTGGGAGTTACTGTGCCTGTACTGCCACGACAACGAGCACTCGCGCTATACCGACCAGCAGTACTTCAGCGAAGGCTCCACCAGCACCCCGAGCATCGCCAAGGCCACCCACAACCCGTTCGCCGGGCTGGCGGGCATGCTGAAGAAAGACTGACCATCGATTCACCACCCCGCTGCTACCGGGCAGCCCGTATAATCGCGCTTTTTTTCGCGAAGGGCCCCGGTACGTGGCAAACAAACGATACAGCTGCATTGGCCTGTTCAACCCCAAGTCGGCAGAAAACGTCGGCTCGGTGATGCGCGCCGCGGGTTGCTACGGTGTCAATTCGGTGTTCTACACCGGCAAACGCTACGAGCGTGCGCGTGACTTCGTCACCGACACCAAGCGCGTGCACTACGACATCCCGCTGATCGGCATCGATGACCTGCAGCGCATCATCCCGCTGGGCTGCACGCCGGTGGCCGTGGAGTTGGTGGAGGGCGCGCGGCCATTGCCGGAATACACCCACCCGGACCGGGCCATCTACATCTTCGGGCCGGAAGACGGCAGCCTCAGTGCCGATGTGCGGGCATGGTGCGAAGAGACCATCTACATTCCGACTGAGGGCTGCATGAACCTCGCAGCGACGGTGAATGTGGTCCTGTATGACCGCATGGCCAAGGGGCTGAATACCCGTTCGGGGCCCAGGTTCAAATAGCCGACTGAACGATGGCGGCGGCCAACAGGTCACCTGCATACACTTCAGACGGAGACCTTGCCATGCTTGATATCCATTCGGCAGCGACATCGCAAGACAAGAACGTTCATGGCCTGGAGCGCGCCAGCTCGCTGGCTGGCGGCGCGTTGATGGTCAGCAAGGGGCTACGCCACGGCGGCCTGGTCGGGTTGTTGCAGATCGCAGTTGGCGGCCTGGCACTGGCTCGGGGCTTCAGCGGGCATTGTGCGACCAAGGCCTGGTGGCAGCGGCACCGGCAGGAGTATCACCGCTTGCGTTCGGACATCGAGCGCAGTGCTGCGGAACTGGAGGCGTTGAAGGCCAGTGCCGAGGCGGCGACGCGGGGGGTGACGGTAACCGGGAAGGATCCGTTGGCTGGCAGTTGAGTTTTGCACTGCCTGTGCCGGCCCTTTCGCGGGCACGCCCGCTCCCACAGGGACCTCATGGCTGTCGGAACATCACTGGCCTGTGCCGACCTCTTCGAAACTTGCGCGGCACCTGTGGGGGCGTGCCCGCGAAAGAGTCAGCACTGGCAATAGAGAGGCCTAGCGCAACGCCTTGCTCTGCAACACCTCGGAGCGCCGCCCCAGCACGTTCTCGCTGATCTGCACGAAGTCTTCGGTGCTGACGCTGGGCAGGCGCATCAACCCGCGTGCCACATCGTCCAGCGAGCGTTTGGCCTGAGTGTGGATGCGGATTTCCTTGTCCAGCGCTTGCAACAGCATCACCCCGCGCGCCACCTGCGCCGGGGTGGCATGCTCGCCCTTGAGCCGGGTGACCTTGGCGCCCTGCTTACTCAGGCGCGCCTGCCAAGCCTCGTAACGGTCGTCACTCACCCCGCCCGCGCGGCGCAGCAACTCGCTGGCATAGTAGTCGTTCAGGCTTTCCACCAGCCAGTCACTGCCATCACGCCCATGGATCTGCGCAAACAGTTGCACCACTTCGCGCAGCAACGGGCTGCTGCCATTCTCGCTGACCATCGGCCGGGCACTGTGCAGGTACAACGAGCCCTGCGCGGCGGTCGCCCCACGCCACATGCCGTCGCGAGCGCCGACCAACAGCAGCTTCGGCGGGTTGCGCGGGAAAACCGCCTGCAATTGCGGCCAGACAAAGGTCAGCATGGTCAGGTTGTCCATGCGCCGCATACCCTGCCCCACCGGTGCGGCCACGGTGACCTCGGTTTCGCCCAGGCGGGCGCGGCGGCTGCCCAGGTCGCCAGCGAGCATCCAGCCTGTGGGGCGGTCGAACAGGCGCGAAACGTTGTCGATGCGGAACTTGTCCTTGCCGATGCGCGGCCAGGAGGTCTCAATGCTCTTCCAGCCCTCCGGCAGGTCGAACGCCAGCCGCGCCACCAGTTCGGTGCCATCCTGCTGGTCGAGGCGCGCAGGCGGCACCAGCTGGTCGCCCAGGAACAGCGCCCAGTGCGGGGTGATGCGCGATGAATAGGCGCCGCTGCCGCGTTTCTGGTCCAGCTGCACGCGGTAGCTGAGGCTGGTCTTGCCGGCCGCCGGTTGCCACACGCCGCGCTGGCCCTGCAACTGCCATTGGCCATCAGCCTGGAAGCCGCTGTAGGCCCCGGCCTTGCCCAGGTCGAAATCCAGACTGCGCACGGCACTGCCTTCGGCCAAGGTTAGGCGGACCTCCGCCTGGCCACTGGCTGGCAACAGGCGCACCTGATAGTCGAGGTCGACCTTTTTCGCCCAGGCCGGCGAACTGGCCATCAGGCCCAACAGCAACAACAGCTGGCAACGCATACAGAAACTCCTTGTTTCCCCGTGGCAGCGGGCCGCGCCGGTCAGCTGGCGCGGAAGATCAGGTGGTCTTCCCAGTCGTCTTCGTGCACATCGTGTTCACTGAGCATGCGCCCCGACTGGGAAATGCGCTGTTCATGGACCTGCTGGCGATCACCGCAGACCAGGTGGTGCCAGGCCGGCAGGTCCTTGCCCTCACTGACCAGGCGGTAGCCGCAGGTACTCGGCAGCCACTTGAACTGGTCGGCCTTGCCCGGGGTGAGCTGGATGCAGTCAGGTACCTGGGCGAAGCGGTTGGGGTAATCGCTGCACTGACAGGTGTGAAGATCCAGCAGTTTGCAGGCGATACGCGTGTAATAGACGCTGTTGTCGTCCTCGTCCTCGAGCTTTTGCAGGCAGCACAGGCCGCAACCATCACACAGCGACTCCCACTCTTGCGGGCTGAGTTGCTCGAGGGTCTTGCGCTGCCAGAACGGCGCGTTTTCAGCGATCATGACACGGGTTTCCTGCATTCATCTTGGGGCCACGGCGCGCGGCGGCGCCAGTCTAGAGCCTGGCCTTCGGCAAAGCCAGACCGCTTGTCAGTCGCGACGCGACGCAGTAGCGTGCGCGTTTACCGCCCTTTTGCAGGAGCCGCCATGAGCGCCAACCCCCGCATTGCCGATTACGCCATCAACGAGCAGTTCATCAACCGCTGGTCGCCACGTGCCTTCACCGCCGAGCCGATCAGCGAAGAAACCTTGCTGAGCTTCCTCGAAGCTGCACGCTGGGCGCCGTCGGCGAACAACTCGCAACCTTGGCGCTTCCTCTATGCCCGCCGTGACACGCCGAACTGGGAGCGTTACCTGAACCTGCTGGTGCCGGCCAACCGCAGCTGGGCGCAACAGGCATCGGCGCTGGTGCTGGTGATTTCCAAGACCACCTACGCCGCCCCGGGCGCCACGGAAGAAAGACCGGCGCTGTGGCACACCTTCGACACCGGCTCCGCCTGGGGGCACCTGGCCCTGCAAGCCAGCATCAGCGGCTGGCATACCCATGGCATGGCCGGTTTCGACCAGGAGCTGGCGCGTCAGGAGTTGAAGGTTCCTGAAGGCTACGTGCTGCATGCCATGGTGGCAATCGGCAAGCTGGGCGACAAGGCCAGCCTGAACGAAGCGCTGCAGGCGCGTGAAGTCCCGAGCCCGCGCAAGCCACTGAGCGAGCTGGCTGCCGAGGGTGATTTCAGCCTGTAAGCCTTGCATTGGCTGTACTGGCCTTTTCGCGGGCTCGCCCGCTCCCACAGGTACAACACACCCTTCGAGGGCGGCGCAATACCTGTGGGAGCGGGCAAGCCCGCGAAGAGGCCGGTACAGGCATTACAAAATCAATAGCCCCGGGCGAAGTCCACTTCACCTCGCAACCCCTGCCCCGCCGCATACGCCCGCACATTCTCGACAAACAACCGCACCATCGCCGCCGGCGAGGTGGGTGCCGAGCTGTGCCCGGTCAGCAGCAAGCCCCACGCCGTCCAGAACGGGTGTTGCCTGGGCAACGGCTCCTGCCGGCAGACATCGATCACCGCCCCCGCCAGGTGCCCTTCCTTCAGTGCCTCGACCAGGTCAGCGTCGACCACCGCAGCGCCGCGCCCGGCATTGATGAACAGCGCCGTGGGCTGGAAGCGCTTGAACAGTGCCGCATCATACAGGTCGTGGGTTGCCGGGGTATCCGGCAGCAGGTTGAGTACGTAATCGACCTGACCCACCAGGCGCGGCAGGTCGGCCAGCGCCGCTACCTCGACGAACGGCGCCTGCTCGCGGGCGCTGCTGGCAACGCCATACAGCACCACGCCAAACGCCTGCAGGAACTCGGCCACCCGCTGGCCAATGTCGCCAGTGCCGACGATCAGCACCTTGCGCCCTTCCAGGGTCCGCCCCGGGCGGTCGTCCCAACGACGCTCGACCTGGCTGACCAGCCGCGACAGCACCTCGCGCTCATGGCCGAGCATGTAGGTGAGCATGTACTCGGCCATCACCTGGCCAAAGATGCCCACGGCGCGGGTCAGGCGATAGTCGCGCGGCAGGCCCTCGGCCAGCAGCGGGGTGATACCGGCCCAGGTGGACTGCATCCAGCCCGGCTTGTGGCCTTGGCGCAACAGGCTTGCCAGCAGGTCCGGCTGGCCCAGCCACACCGGGCACTGTGGCGCCTGGCGTGCCAGTTCGGCGGAGTCGCCGCTGGTCAGGACTTCCAGCTCAGGCGCGGCTGCACGCAAAATCTCGGCGTATCGAGCATGATCATGCTCAGCAATCAGTACTCGCATGATCAGGCAGGGTCGTTACGGCGCAGCAACTCTTCGGGCAGGTGCTCGATGTAGTCGTCTTCCGGCGGCGGCATCTGCAGGTGGTAACCCTGGTTGTCGAGGTTTTCCAGCACCTTGGCGATGTCCTCGCGGGCCAGCTTGCGCTCGGGAGTCAGCACCAGGTCGAAGGCGTGCACGGGGGTGCCGAAGAACGGCAGCAGGCCTTCGGGCACGCGCTCCAGGCCGTCGGCCTTGAGCACGTACAGGTACATTTCGTTCTTGCGGGGGCTCTTGTAGATAGAGCAAATGCGTTTCATCGGGTCTCTCCGGCGCCTGCGAGGCTGTCCAGCAGGGCCTGGCCCATGCGCTCACGGCGCCAGCCGCGCAGCGAATCGGGCAATTGATAGGGGCCATTGGGGTAGCCGCTCTTGAGCAGCGCTTCCAGGGCTTTTTTGCGCAGCATCAGCTCGGGGGCAATGCCCAGGCGCTCACCTTCGGCCTGGCCGATGGCACGCAGCTGCTTGAGGATACCTGCGGCCTCGATCGGCAAGGGCTCGGGCAAGGCCTGTGGCCATTGCTCGGCTGGCAGGCTGGCGGCACGCTTGATCAGCTGGATGAGGAACTCACCGTCCTGACGAATGGTGCGCGGATGCATCTCGTCGATCTTGGCCAGCGCCGACAGGTTGCTCGGCTGGCTCTTGGCCATGGGCCACAGCGAGTGCTCCTTGAGGATGCGATTGCGCGGTACGTCGCGGTTGCGCGCTTCACGCTCGCGCCAGGCACACAGCTCACGCAGCACTGCCAGTTGCTGGGGGGCCAGCTTCCAGGCCAGCTTGACGTCGCGGTACAGGCTTTCGGGCTCGACTTCGCGGCGCAATGCGGCCACCAGCTCGGCGCCGTCCTCCAGCACCCAGGCGTACTTGTCGTCACTCAGGCGCGGGCGCAACACGGTGAACAGCTCGGCCAAGTGCACGGCATCCTCGGCGGCATAGCTGACCTGGGTTTCCGAGAGCGGACGCTGCAGCCAGTCGGAGCGGGTTTCGCCCTTGGGCAAGTCAATACCCAGCACATCCTGCACCAGGCGCGAATAACCCATGGAGAACCCCAGGTTCAGATAACCGGCCGCCAGTTGGGTGTCGAACAGCGGCTGTGGCAGCTTGCCGGTCAGGCGCAACAGCACTTCGAGGTCTTCGCTGCAGGCGTGCAGTACCTTGACCACACCGCTGTCATCCAGCAGTTCGGCCAGGGGTTGCCAGTTGCCGATCAGCAACGGGTCGATCAGGAAGGCACGCTGGCCATCGCCGATCTGGATCAGCCCGGCTTTCGGGTAGAAGGTGTCGACCCGCATGAATTCGGTATCGACGGCGACAAAGGGCAGCTGGTGCCAGTCGCGGCAGTGTTCGGCCAGGCTCTGGTCGTCACGGATCCAGTGTATTTCGATGGCCACGAGGCTCTCCCACTAACATTGGCGCGCAGTATATACGGCGCGGGCACTGCTGGTGAAACCTGCGCCATCCCTGGAATAGATAAACGGTGCTGCACCGGCGCCTTTTTGTAGGAGCAGCCTTGTGCTGCGAAAGAGCCGGTGCACTGATCATGGTGCTGTATTGGCTGTACCGGCCCCTTCGCAGCACAAGGCTGCTCCTACAGTGCCCGTGTGCAGTCAGACTCAGCGCTTGGCCGCCAGCCACGGCCGGCAGCTGGCGAACATGTCCAGCGATTGCTGGTAGACCTCGGTACGCACCTGCAACAGGCCGAGCATCGAGTGGAACAGGTTGTCCTGCGACAGCGGCGCATCGCTGAGCTTGGCCAGGCAGTCGGTGTCGACGCCGAAGTCCTCCTTGTAGCTGTCGGAGAACCAGGTCAGCAGCGGCACGTGCTTCTGCTGCTCGGGGGCGATAGCGTAAGGCGTGCCGTGCAGGAACAGGTTGTACTCACCCAGCGACTCGCCATGGTCGGACAGGTAGATCATCGCCGTGTCGACCTTGTCCTGCTTGCTGCGCAGGGTATCGATCAGCGAGGCCAGCACCTTGTCGGTATAGGCCAGGGTGTTGTCGTAACCGTTGACGATTTCCTGTTCGCTGCACTGGTCCAGCGCGTTGCTCTGGCACACCGGGGCAAAGCGCTGGTCGGCGCCGGGGTAGCGCTTGAAGTATTCAGGCCCGTGGCTGCCCATCTGGTGCAGCACCAGCACGGTGTCCTTGTCGAGGTTGTCGATCAGCTCACCCAGGCCCTGCAGCAGGATCTGGTCATGGCATTCACCATCAGCGCACAACTGCGGGTCCTTGAGTTTGCTGACATCGATGAATTGCACGCGGTCGCAGGTACCCTTGCAGCCCGATTGATTGTCACGCCACTGCACCGCCAGGCCGGTCCGCTGGAGGATGTCCAGCAACCCTTCGCGGTTCTTCGCCACGCGGGCATCGTAGTCCTTGCGCTTCATGCCAGAGAACATGCAGGGCACCGAAACGGCGGTTTCCGTGCCGCAGGAGTGAACATCGGAGAACGCCAGCAGGCCCTGCTCCCTGGCAAGGTTCGGTGTGGTATCGCGGTTGTAGCCGAGCACGCCGAAGTGATCTGCCCGCGCACTTTCACCCACCACCAGTACAGTCAGCGACTTGCGTTCATGCTTTTGCCAGGCAGCGTCACGCTTGGCATCTTCGCCGTAATGCTGGAAGGGCCGTGATGCGGTACCGACGCGCTCGCTGACATAACCGATGGAGGCACCCACGATATTGCTGGGGGTGAGCATCAGGCGCAGTTCGTGGTGGTTGCGAAACAGCGACGAAAGGCCCTGGTAGTTGACCAGTGCCACCGAGCCCAGGGCCACCACGCAGGCACTGCCAACCACCAGCTTGCCGAGCAGTTCACGGTGCCAGGCGCGATAGGCGATCGGCGCCTTCCACAACAGCAGCGAAGGCACCACACCGAGGCCCAGGATATACAAGGCAAACTTCAACGAAAGCAGGTCACGCACTTCCGCCACGTTGGTTTCCGCAATATTGCGGAACATGCCCGCGTCAATGAGTACGCCGTACTGGTTCATGAAGTAAGCCACACCCGCGCCACTCATGAACAACACGATAAGTATTGGCTTCAATACATAACGGAAGGCGAACAACGTAAGGATAAGGTTGAACGCGAACAGCATCAGCACGGCAAACGCCAGGCTCAGCCAAAGCCCCGGCAAACCGGGCGGCACGACCTGTTCGAGATGCTGCCAGAGGAAGACATTGAAGCCTATCAGCAGGTAAAGGCTGGCCAGCAGCGTGACCCATTCAGTCCGCAGGGATTTGAAGTTGAGCATCAGTGTTCGCAATCAAGAGTGATTATCAGCCCGAGGGCCTGCGCGGCACCGGGGAAACTTGGCTGAACTCTAGAAAGCGTGCCATCAATATTTTGTGAAAAAGACGCCAACAAATTCGTGAGCAGGCGCCTTTTCTACATTAAAAGAAGTTCATTCAGCGCTTGTTCAGCCTGGCAGGCGTGCCTTGGCATACGGCTCGCGGTCGATGTCCAGCACTTCCACGCACAGCTGGATATCAAGCCCGGGTTGCTCGGGGATGGCGTCACGCAACACGTCGAGCAGGCTGGTGGACAGTTGCGTCTTCACCTCGGGCGAGCGCCCGCTGAGGATGGCCAGGCGCACATGGGCAAAGGCACGCTCGCCGGGCGCGGTGCCCACCCGATAGTGCTTGAAGGCTTCGGCGCGGCTTTTGATATCGGCCTCGTCGGCGAACTGGCCACTGCCGACCAGGGCATGGTTCAGGCGCAGCAGCAGGACGTCGACATTCAGCTCACGCAGGTTGTCGCTGTATTCCAGGTTCAGGTGAGGCATGGCGCAGGTTCCGGGTCACGGGGGAGATGCGACAGCCTACCCCAGTCCCCTACCTGCGCAAAGACGACTATCCTCAAAGGTCAGAACCATCCGCCAACCCCCGACAGAGGTGAAGAAATGCCAGTTCCGCATGATCTGCTCGCTGACCTGCACGTTACCGCTGATGCATTCCAGGCGCTCATGGACAAGGACCAGACGCTGCACTCACTGCACAAGGAATACAACGCAAAAGACAAAGAGGTGGTCGCTGCCGAAGGCAACGGCACCAACGACGAAACCGTCAACCGCCTGCGCAAGGAGCGCTTGCTGATCAAGGACAAGATCGAACGGATCATTCATCCGCCCAAATCCAGATAGATACCACAGGCCTGCACGGCCCCCTGTAGGAGCGGCCTTGTGTCGCGATGGGCTGCGCAGCAGCCCCGAAAATCTCGACAGAGACATAGATTCTGGGGCTGCTGCGCAGCCCATCGCGACACAAGGCCGCTCCTACAACCGCATCATCACGAGCCAGCAGCCGCAGCCTTCAACGCCCCATCCAGGTCCTCGACCAGGTCCCGGTAATCCTCGATCCCCACCGACAACCGCAGCAGGTTCTCGCTGATCCCCATCACGCCCTTCTGCTCCGGGCTCAGCGAGCAGTGCGACATGCTCCAGGAGTGGTTGATCATGCTTTCCACCCCGCCCAGCGAGTCGGCCAGCACAAAGATCTGCAGCGCCTCCACCAGGCGGTTTAGCGCAGCCCGGTCGCCCTTGACCTTCATCGCCACCACCGCCCCGCCACTGCGCATCTGCCGTTTGCACAACTCATGTTGCGGGTGGCTTTCCAGCCCCGGGTAATACACCTGATCGATCTGCGCGTGGCTTTCGAGGAAGCGTGCCACTTGCAGGGCATTGGCACACTGGCGCTCCATGCGCACATCCAGGGTCTTCAGACCGCGCAGGGCCAGGTAGCAGTCGAACGGCCCCTGCACCGCGCCAATCGCCATGCTGATGCGGCGCAGGCGCGCCAACAGCGCATCGTTGGCAGCTACCACCACGCCACCGGTGAGGTCGGAGTGGCCGCCGATGTACTTGCTGGCCGAGTGCATCACCAGGTCCACGCCCAGGGTGATCGGGCGCTGGTTCCACGGCGAGCAGAAGGTGTTGTCGATACAGGTGAGGATGCCCCGCGCCTTGGCCAGGTCGCACACCGCCTTGATGTCGACCAGGTGCAGCAACGGGTTGGTCGGCGATTCGATCCAGATCAGCTGGGTTTCCGGCTTGATGGCGGCGGCCACCGCCTCGAGGTCGTTGAGGTCGACGTAGGTGGTGGTCAGGCCCGAGGTGCGGCTGCGGTAGTCTTCCATGATGCGGAAGGTGCCGCCGTACACGCCGTTCATCACCACCACGTGGGCATCCTTGGGCAGCAGCTCCAGCACGGTGGCGGTGGCGTTCACACCCGAGGCGCAGGCGACCGCGCCAACGCCCTCTTCCAGGGCGGCGACACAGGTTTCATAGGCATGCCGGGTGGGGTTGCCGACGCGGCTGTAGGAGTATTCCGGTTTGTCGTCCAGGCTGCGCTTGGTGAACGAGCTGGCGGTGACGATCGCCGGGAAAATAGCGTTATCGGCGACGCTGAACTGCTCACCGGCGTGAATGGTACGGGTGGCGAAATTGCGCGGCTTGTCGGACATGGTCAGGCCCATTGGCAGAGTGAAAGCTGCAACTATCGCACAACCCAAATCTTCTAGCCTTGGGGTAATCTGTGAAATATTTTTCTCCACGGCCCACGCGCGATATGGACAGCTTCGACCAGCACATTCTCACCCTGCTTCAGCGCGACGCCTCGATCTCGCTCAAGGACCTGGCCGAGGCCGTCAACCTCTCCACCACGCCGTGCTGGAAGCGGGTCAAGCGCCTGGAGGAAGACGGCTACATTGTCGGCCGTGTCGCCCTGCTCGACCCGGAACGGCTGGGGTTGGGGCTGACGGTGTTCGTCCAGCTCAAGACCCAGCGCCACGACAGCGCCTGGCTGGAGCAGTTTGCCGCGACCGTGACCGGGTTCGAGGAAGTGATGGAGTTCTACCGCATGTCGGGGGATTGGGATTACATGCTGCGGGTGGTGGTGGGGGACATTGCGGCGTATGACCGGTTTTACAAAAAGCTGATCACCAGTACTGATGGGCTGTCGAACATCACTTCCAGTTTTGCCATGGAGCAGATGAAATACACCACGGCTTACCCGGTGAACCGTTCCTGATTCCTGTATGGCAGTACCGGCCCTATCGCCGGCAAGCCAGCTCCCACAGGTACGTCACAGGTTCTGAAATCTGTGCGGTCCCTGTGGGAGCTGGCTTGCCGGCGATAGGGCCCTTGCAGGCTACCTGTCAATCCGCGGCCAGCACCGCCGCAATCCGGTTGCCGGCCTTGGCTTTCTCGACCTTGATCGCCACGAACTTCGAGGTCGGGGTATAGGTCCCCTCGCCATAGCTTTCCAGCGGCACCAGCGGGTTGGTCTCAGGGTAGTACGCCGCCGCCTGCCCCTCGGGCACGTCATACGCCACCAGGCGGAAGCCCGACACCCGCCGCTCCACGCCATCCTCCCACAGCGACACCAGGTCCACATGCTCGCCCGGCTCGAAGCCCATACGGCGGATGTCCACCTCGTTGACGAACACCACTTCACGCAGGCCGAACA
This sequence comes from Pseudomonas sp. s4, assembly GCF_046764235.1. NCBI lineage: Bacteria > Pseudomonadati > Pseudomonadota > Gammaproteobacteria > Pseudomonadales > Pseudomonadaceae > Pseudomonas > Pseudomonas sp. s4. The sequence goes on from NZ_CP177209.1 coordinate 4,784,899, forward strand.
CCCCGCGATAACGGTCGTCCAGGCCATACAGGGTGGTGTTGTACTGATCGTGCGAGCGCAGGGTCTGCAGGATCAGGTCGGGCTTGTCGCCGCGCGCCAGCACCTTGGCATTCACCAGTTGCTCCGGCAGCCGGTGCGGGCTGAAGCACGCCTTACCTGTGGCCGTGCGCCAGGTACGGTCGGCGGCATTGTTGCCCAGGTGGAAGCCGCCCGGGTGCTGCAGGCGCTCGTTGAAAGCGGCAAAGCCGGGGATCACATCGGCAATCATGCTGCGGATGCGGCCGTAGTCGGCAACAGCGTACTCCCAGTCGATCGGCTGCTTGCCCAGGGTCGCCTGGGCCATGCCGGCGATGATCCACGGCTCCGAGCGCAGGTGCGGCGAGCGCGGGCGCAGCTGGCCGTGGGAGATGTGCACCATGCTGAAGGTGTCCTCCACGGTCACGCCTTGCGGCCCGCTGGCCTGCATGTCGATTTCGGTACGGCCCAGGCACGGCAGGATCAACGCATCGCGGCCGGTGACCAGGTGCGAGCGGTTGAGCTTGGTGGAAATCTGCACGGTCAGCGCGCAATTGCGCATGGCCGCATGGGTGCGCGGCGTATCCGGCGTGGCCTGGGCAAAGTTACCACCCAGGCCGATGAACACCTTGGCCCGCCCCTCTTCCATGGCCTTGATCGCCAGCACCGCGTTGTGCCCGTGGGCACGCGGCACGCGGAACTGGAAGCGTTTTTCGATGGCATCGAGCAGCGCCGCCCCGGGCTTCTCGTCGATGCCCATGGTGCGGTCGCCCTGCACGTTGCTGTGGCCACGCACCGGTGACAGGCCGGCGCCGGGCTTGCCGACGTTGCCGCGCAGCAGCTGCAGGTTGACGATTTCCTGAACGGTCGGCACCGAGTGGCGATGCTGGGTGACGCCCATGGCCCAGCACATGATCACCCGTTCGGCCTTGCGGTACATGCGCGCGGCCAGTTCGATCTCGGCCTGGGTCAGGCCCGATTGCTCGACGATGTGCGCCCAAGGCGTGGCATCCACGGTTTCCAGGTATGCGTCGATGCCACTGGTGTGCTCGGCGATGAAGGCATGGTCGAACACCGCCGGTTCGCCATTGGCCTGGGCTTCGCGTTCCCACTGCAGCAGGTACTTGGCAATGCCACGCATCACTGCCATGTCGCCGCCCAGGGCCGGGCGGAAGTAGGCCGTGTTGGTTGGTTCGGAGCCATTGCTGAGCATTTCGAACGGGTGCTGCGGGTGCTGGAAGCGCTCCAGGCCGCGCTCCTTGAGCGGGTTGAAGCAGACCACCTGGGCACCACGCTTCACCGCTTCACGCAGCGGTTCGAGCATGCGCGGGTGGTTGGTGCCGGGGTTCTGGCCGATGACGAAGATGGCATCGGCCAGTTCCAGATCGTGGAACACCACGGTGCCCTTGCCCACGCCGAGGGTTTCAGACATGCCCACGCCGCTGGCTTCATGGCACATGTTCGAGCAGTCGGGGAAGTTGTTGGTGCCGTAGGCGCGGACGAACAGCTGGTAGAGGAACGCCGCCTCGTTGCTGGCCCGGCCCGAGGTGTAGAACTCGGCCTGGTCGGGCGATTCGAGTGCGCGCAAGTGTTGGGCAACCAGCGCAAAGGCTTCTTCCCAGCTGGTTTCGACATAGTGGTCGGTGGCCGCGTCGTAGCGCATCGGGTGGGTCAGGCGGCCCTGGTACTCCAGCCAGTAGTCAGTCTGCTCGGCCAGCGCACTGACGCTGTACCTGGCGAAGAATGCCGGGTCCACCGAGCGGCCGGTGGCTTCCCAATTGACCGCCTTGGCGCCGTTCTCGCAGAACTTGACCATGTCGTTTTCCGGCGACTCGCCCCAGGCGCAGCCGGGGCAGTCGAAGCCGCCGTTCTGGTTGGTCTTGAGCATGGCCCGCAGGTTCTTGAAGGCATTGTCGCTGCCCAGCCAGCTCTTGGTCACGCTCTTGAGCGCCCCCCAGCCGGCGGCGGCGCCTTTGTAGTCCCTGATATGTTGGTCCTGGCTCATGCGGTGAATCCTCACGCTTCGATGCTTTTTTTCAGCCTATGGAGCGTGGGGTAGAGCCGTCCAATCGAAAGATCTTACGGGGTGATAGGCGGTTTCGATCATGGGCCGGAAATGGTGTTAGCCCGTTCGCGGGCGCGCCCGCTCCCACAGGTTCAGTGCAGTTCCCGAGAGCAGCGATAACCCTGTGGGAGCGGGCATGCCCGCGAACGGTGCGACGCGGTCAACATTTTGAAATGCGTGACCTGCAGCCATGATAGAGGCCATCGATCAATCGGTCGGACAAAGCAATTTGACGGCCCTGCGCCCAAGTTATAGCTTGGATCGAGTCCCAATCCATTCGAGCGCGAACGTGGAACAGAACAGCCGGGCCCTGATCGACGGCTTCAACCGGAAAATCGACTACCTGCGGATGTCGGTCACCGACCGCTGCGACTTCCGTTGCGTGTACTGCATGGCCGAAGACATGCAGTTCCTGCCGCGCCAACAAATCCTCAGCCTCGAGGAACTGCTCCAGGTGGCCGAGCGCTTCGTCGCCCTTGGTACCCGCAAGATCCGCCTGACCGGCGGCGAGCCGCTGGTGCGCCAGGGCATCGTCGACCTGTGCGGGCGGATCGCCGCCCTGCCCGGCCTGCGCGAGTTGTGCCTGACCAGCAACGGCTCGCAACTCGGGCGCCTGGCCCAGCCGCTGCTCGACGCAGGTGTCACGCGCCTGAACATCAGCCTCGACAGCCTGGACGCCGAGCGCTTCAAGCAACTGACCCGCACCGGCGACCTGCACCAGGTGATCGCCGGCATCGACGCCGCCCGCCAGGCCGGTTTCAAGCGCACCAAGCTCAACTGCGTAGTCCTCAAAGGCCGCAACGACCACGAACTGGTCGACCTGGTGCGCTTTGCCATCGACCGCGAACTGGACATCACCTTCATCGAAGAAATGCCCTTGGGCGTGATCAGCGAACATGAACGCGGCGAGTCGTTCTGCTCCAGTGACGAAGTACGTGTGCTGCTGGCCGAGCAGTTCACATTGGTCGAATCGACCGAGTCGTCCCAGGGCCCCGCCCGCTACTGGCGCCTGGCCGAAGCCGCCAATACTCGGGTCGGCTTCATTTCGCCACACAGCCACAACTTCTGCGCCACCTGCAACCGCGTGCGACTCACCGTCGAAGGCCGCCTGCTGCTGTGCCTGGGCAATGAACACTCGGTGGACCTGAAGCAGGTGCTGCGCGCCCACCCCGGCAACCCCGAACGCCTGGAAAAGGCCATTCGTGATTCCTTGCACCTCAAGCCCTACCGCCATCATTTCGAAGTCGGTGGCGACGTGCAGATCCTGCGTTTCATGAACATGACCGGCGGCTAGGCAGCCGTCTCTGGATTTCCATGATCGTCCACCCCACCCCCGATGTGCTGCGTGTGCTGTTCACCCTCAAGGGTTCGATCGTCAAGCGCATCGCCCTGCGTTGCCTGACGATCACCCTGCTGGCCGCGCTGATCGTGTTGGTCGAGCGGCATTTCCCGGCGTTTTTCTACCCGGTCAGCGCCACCCCGTTCACCTTGCTGGGCCTGTCACTGTCGATTTTCATGAGTTTTCGCAACAACGCCTGCTATGACCGCTGGTGGGAGGGGCGCAAGGCCTGGGGCAAGCTGATCATCGAAACCCGTTCGTTCGTGCGCGAAAGCCTGGTGATTACCGACGAAACCCTGCGTGCCGAACTGTTGCGCAGCCTGTGCGGCTTTGCCCATGCGCTGAATGCTCGGCTGCGCAGCGAGGACGAACTGGCCGCCGCCCGGCCCTGGCTGGCCCGGCCCGATGCGATCAGCCCGCACAACGTGTGCGACGCCATCCTGCGCGAAATCGGCGGGCACTGCTCGCGGCTGGCAACACAGCAGCAGATCAGTGACTGGCGCTACAGCCTGCTGGAGCAGCGGCTGGTGGGGCTGACCGAAGTGCAGGCTACCTGCGAGCGGATCAAGGGCACGCCGTTGCCGTTCCCCTACACGCTGTTGCTGCACCGCACCATCTACATCTTCTGCCTGCTGCTGCCGTTTGCCCTGGCCGAGCCGCTGGGCTGGCTGGCGCCGCTGTTCACCACCATCGTGGGGTACACGTTCTTCGGGCTGGATGCGATTGGCAACGAACTGGAAGACCCGTTCGGGCGCGATGAGAACGACCTGCCGACCGATGCCATGGTGCGGACCGTGGAGCGCGATGTGCTGGCGGGGTTGGGGGAACAACAGCTACCGCCGGTTTTGTTGCCGGTGGACCATGTATTGAGCTGAGCAATTGTTGTTGCCTGTCCTGGCCTCTTCGCGGGCTTGCCCGCTCCCACAGGGTCACCACTGCCCTCAAGACCTGTGGAGTACCTGTGGGAGCGGGCAAGCCCGCGAAGAGGCCAGGACAGACGAAAGATCAGCCCCGGCTTGCACAGGCCTCGATCGGTTTCAGGTGCTTGACGAAGTTGCACGGCCGGTGCCGCGCATCCAGCTGCTCCGCCAGGATGCCCTCCCACGCCGTACGGCAGGCCCCGGTGGAGCCCGGCAGGCAGCACACCAACGTGCGGTTGGACAGCCCGGCCAGCGCCCGGCTCTGCACGGTCGAGGTGCCGATATCGAGAATCGACAGGGCCCGGAACAGTTCGCCAAAGCCATCGATGCGCTTGTCCAGCAAGCACTCGACCGCTTCCGGCGTGCTGTCACGCCCGGTAAAACCGGTACCGCCGGTGATCAGCACCACCTGCACCTGTTCGTCGGCAATCCAGGTGGCGACCTGGGCGCGGATCTTGTAAAGGTCGTCCTTGAGCAACGCCCGCGCCACCAGGCGGTGGCCGATCTCCACCGAGCGGCTGGCCAGCAGCTCACCGGAAGTGTCGTTGTCGTAGGTACGGGTATCGCTGACTGTCAGCACGGCGATGTTGAGCGGTACGAAGACCGCATCGGGTTGGACGCGCACGGTTCGGCTCCTCGAGTGGCATTGCCGCCACGCTAGAGGCATGGCCCGGGGGCGTCCAATCGATATGGCGTACCGACTCATCAATGACATCTATCGCAGACGTGGGTTAAGGTCTGCATAACCCGATACCAGGCACCTCCATGGACATCAAGCAGCTCAAATTCCTCATCGCCCTCGACCAGACCCGCCACTTCGGCCAGGCGGCGGCGCTGTGCCATATCACCCAGCCGACGCTGTCCATGCGCCTGCGCAACCTGGAGGACGAGCTGGACCTGGTACTGGTCAAGCGCGGCCAGCGCTTCGAAGGTTTCACCGAAGCGGGCGAGCGAATCCTGGCCTGGGCCCGTACCCTGCTCGCCGCGCACGATGGCTTGCAGGCCGAAGCCGCCAGTTGCCGCGGCCAGGTGGTCGGCAGCCTGCGCCTGGGCACGGTGCCGCTGGCCAGCTTCAACCCCATGCTCCTGCTGCTGCCGCTACGTGAAAAATACCCCGAACTGCACTTCCAGATCAGCTCGCTCAGCTCGGAACAGGTTATCGACGGACTCAGCCGCAACCAGCTCGACCTGGGCATCTGCTACCTGGACCAGGTCAACACCAGCTTCTTCGAATTGATCGAACTGGGCACCACCACCATGGGCCTGCTGCACGATACCCGGCACTTCCAGTTCGCCAGCGACACCCTGCGCTGGGACGAGCTGGGCGACATTCCGCTGGGCCTGCTGAGCAAAGGCATGCACTACCGCCAGTCGCTGGACCTGAGTTTTCGCAGCCGTGGCCTGGAGCCGAATGCGGTACTGGAAAGCGACTCGAGCTTCCAGCTGATCCAAGCCATCAACACCGGCATGTGCTGTGCGGTCATGCCGCTGGACTGCGGCCTGGAAGACCTGAGCGAGCACCTGCGCATCCTGCCGGTGGCCGACGCCGCTATCCACAGCCCGGTCGGCCTGCTGCTGCGCCGCAGCGAACCGCGTTCGGCAATTGCCGAGCAGTGCTTCGATGAGGCGCGGGCGCTGTTTCAGGCCAACTGAGCGCTGGTTGCCTGGCGGTACTGGCGCGGGGTGAAGCCGGTCAGTTGCTTGAACTGGCGGCTGAAGGCGCTGTGGTCGGTATAGCCGCAGCACATCGCCACTTCAGTGATCGGCAGTTCCGAATGCAGCAAACGGTGGGCGTGCTCCAGGCGTGCCTTGTGGATCATCTGCCGTGGCGTGAGGTGGAACACCCGCTTGCAGTAGCGCTCCAGCTGGGCCACGGAAATGCCAGCGATACGGGTCAGCTCGCCCATGCTGATCGGCTGGTGGAAATGCCGCCGGATATGCTCGTCCACCGCTGCCAGGCGCTGGTAGGCGGGATGGCTGTCGGCGGCTGACTGCAAGTCGACCGAGATGCCGACCAGGCCGATGATCTCGCCAGCCTGGTTGTACAGCGGGCGCTTGTGGGTCAGGCACCAGCCAGGCTCTCGGCTGCCATACAGGTGCAGCTCCAGCTGGTCTTCCAGCACCAAACCCTCCTTGAGAACGCGACGGTCCTGCTCGGTGTAGCCGGGGCCCAGCTGTGCCGGGAACACTTCGGCGCTGGTCTTGCCCAGCAGCGGTTGCAGGCGCTTGAGGCCACAGCGCTGGACCAGGGTGTTGTTGGCCAGCACATAGCGGGCGGCCGGGTCCTTGATGAAGATCGCGGCGTTGGGGATGGCGTCGAGGATCGGCAGCAGCAGGGACACACCAGCGAGCAGGGCCTCGAGGTTGGCGGGGCGGTGCTGGTCGAGGGACTGGTACAGGGTTGCCAGGGGGGTGTCGATCATCTGTCGGTTCTCTGTTGGCTGTGCCTGCCTCTTCGCAGCGCAAGGCTGCTCCTACAAGGGGCGCGCTGCCTTCGAGACTTGTGCGGACTCTGTAGGAGCAGCCTTGTGCTGCGAAGAGCCAGGCACCAGCACTGCATCTCTCAAACCCTTGCCCAGTATGGCCTAGAGCGTATTCCACCCCCCTGCACCTAGCTACTGCTTTTTTGCAACTGTGCCGATTTCGTCATCCCCCCTGCAGAAAACCATCAAGAACCGCCGCCCCGATCGGTCCACTCTATGCCCCACGCAAGCCGCCCCAAGTCCTACAAGAGCGCGGCCCAAAAAGCCGCATCTCGTGACATCAGACCTGCCTATCCAATAACCAACAAAAAGGCGAACCCATGTCAGGCAAATTCAAAAAACAGTTGTCATTGCTGGACCTCACCTTCATCGGCCTAGGTGCCATCTTCGGCTCCGGCTGGCTGTTCGCCGCCAGCCACGTCTCGGCCATCGCCGGCCCGGCCGGCATCCTGTCCTGGTTCCTTGGCGGCTTCGCCGTGCTGTTGCTGGGCATCGTTTATTGCGAACTGGGTGCTGCCCTGCCGCGTGCCGGGGGCGTGGTGCGCTACCCGGTGTACTCCCACGGCCCGCTGCTGGGCTACTTGATGGGCTTTATCACCCTGATCGCCTTTTCCAGCCTGATCGCCATCGAAGTGGTCGCTTCGCGTCAATACGCCGCCGCCTGGTTCCCCGGGCTGACCAAGGCCGGCTCCAGCGACCCGACCGTGCTTGGCTGGCTGGTGCAGTTCGCCCTGCTGGGGCTGTTCTTCTTCCTCAACTACCGCAGCGTGAAAACCTTCGCCAAGGCCAACAACCTGGTCAGCGTGTTCAAGTTCATCGTGCCGCTGCTGGTCATCGGCGTGCTGTTCACCTTCTTCAAGCCGGAAAACTTCGAGGTCCAGGGCTTTGCCCCGTTCGGTCTGTCCGGCGTTGAAATGGCGGTATCGGCCGGTGGCATCATCTTCGCCTACCTGGGCCTGACGCCGATCATTTCGGTGGCCAGCGAGGTGAAGAACCCGCAACGCACCATCCCCATCGCGCTGATCCTCTCGGTACTGCTGTCCACCGCGATCTACGCCCTGCTGCAACTGGCCTTCCTCGGCAGCGTGCCGACCGAAATGCTGAGCAACGGCTGGGCCGCGGTGACCAAGGAACTGGCCCTGCCCTATCGCGACATCGCCCTGGCCCTGGGTGTGGGCTGGCTGGCCTATCTGGTGGTGGCCGACGCGGTGATCTCGCCCAGCGGCTGCGGCAACATCTACATGAACGCCACCCCGCGCGTGGTCTATGGCTGGGCGCAGACCGGCACCTTCTTCAAGTACTTCACCCGTATCGACGCCGAGTCCGGCATCCCGCGCCCGGCGCTGTGGCTGACCTTTGGCCTGTCGGTGTTCTGGACCCTGCCGTTCCCGTCCTGGGAAGCGCTGATCAACGTGGTTTCCGCCGCCCTGGTACTGAGCTACGCCGTGGCCCCGGTCACCGTCGCCGCCCTGCGCCGCAACGCCCCTGACATGCCGCGCCCGTTCCGGGTCAAGGGCATGGGCGTGCTCGGCCCGCTGTCATTCATCATCGCCGCGCTGATCGTGTACTGGTCGGGCTGGAAGACCGTGTCGTGGCTGCTGGCCCTGCAGATCGTGATGTTCGTGCTTTACCTGCTGTGCGGCCGCTTCGTGCCGACCCAGCACCTGTCGCTAGCCCAGCAAGTGCGCTCGTCGGCATGGCTGATCGGCTTCTACGCGGTGACCATCCTGCTTTCGTGGCTGGGCAGCTTCGGCGGCCTGGGAGTACTCGGCCACCCGTTCGACACCGTGGTCGTGGCCGCTTGTGCGCTGGGCATCTACTACTGGGGCGCGGCCACCGGCGTGCCTGCCCACCTGGTGCGCCTGGAAGGTGAGGACGAAAGCGAAGCCAGCCATGAACCTCTGGTAGGCCAGCGCCCGGCTGCACTGGCTCCGTAACGGCTACTGCCCTATCGCCGGCAAGCCGGCTCCCACAGGGGCCGCGCTGCCCAAGAGGCCGATGCAATACCTGTGGGAGCTGGCTTGCCGGCGATGAGGCCCGCACAAACAGCACAAGACTTGGCTGATCAAAGAATGGACAAGCTCATGAAACAGATTCACGTCATCGACTCGCACACCGGCGGGGAACCAACCCGCCTGGTGATGAAAGGCTTCCCGCAACTGCATGGCCGCAGCATGGCCGAGCAGCGCGATGAACTGCGCGAGCTGCACGACCAGTGGCGCCGCGCCTGCCTACTGGAGCCTCGCGGCAACGATGTGCTGGTCGGTGCACTGTACTGCCCACCGGTATCGGCCGACGCCACGTGCGGGGTGATCTTCTTCAACAACGCTGGCTACCTGAACATGTGCGGCCACGGCACCATCGGCCTGGTCGCCTCGTTGCAGCACCTGGGCCTGATCGCACCGGGCGTGCACAAGATCGACACCCCGGTCGGCCAGGTCAGCGCCACCCTGCATGAAGACGGTGCCGTCACCGTCGGCAACGTGCCGTCCTACCGCTACCGCCAGCAAGTGCTGGTGGACGTGCCCGGCCATGGTCCGGTGCGCGGCGACATCGCCTGGGGTGGCAACTGGTTTTTCCTCGTCTCCGAACACGGCCAGCGCATCGAGCTGGGCAACCGCGAGGCGCTGACCGAATACACCTGGGCGATGCTCAAGGCCCTCGAAGCCCAGGGCATCACAGGTGAAAACGGTGCCCCCATCGACCACGTCGAACTGTTCGCCGACGACGCCAACGCCGACAGCCGCAACTTCGTGATGTGCCCGGGCAAGGCCTACGACCGCTCGCCCTGCGGCACGGGCACCAGCGCCAAGCTGGCCTGCCTGGCCGCCGACGGCAAGCTCGACGAAGGCCAGACCTGGGTACAGGCCAGTATCACCGGCAGCCAGTTCCAGGGCCGCTACGAGCGCGACGGCGAACGCATTCGCCCGTTCATCACCGGCCGCGCCTACATGACCGCCGACAGCACCCTGCTGATCGACGAACAGGACCCGTTCGCCTGGGGCATCTGACCCCGGCTTTTTCCAAAAAAACGAATATCGCGAGGAGTGACAACAATGACCAACAACATCTTCACCGGCACCATGCCCGCCCTGATGACCCCCTGCACCGCCGAGCGCAAGCCGGACTTCGACGCCCTGGTGCGCAAGGGCCGCGAACTGATCGAGGCCGGTATGAGCGCCGTGGTGTACTGCGGCTCGATGGGCGACTGGCCGCTGCTGACCGAAGCAGAGCGCCAGGAAGGCGTGGCGCGCCTGGTGGCCGCCGGCATCCCGACCATCGTCGGCACCGGCGCGGTGAACACCCGTGAAGCAGTATCCCACGCCGCCCACGCGGCCAAGGTTGGTGCCGCCGGCCTCATGGTCATCCCTCGCGTGCTCAGCCGCGGCGCCTCGCTGATTGCCCAGAAGCACCACTTCTCGGCCATCCTGGCAGCCGCACCGAAGCTGCCGGCGGTGATCTACAACAGCCCCTACTATGGCTTCGCCACCCGCGCCGACCTGTTCTTCGAACTGCGCAGCGAGTTCCCCAACCTGATCGGCTTCAAGGAGTTCGGCGGTGGCGCCGACCTGCGCTACGCCGCCGAGCACATCACCTCCAAGGATGACGACGTGACCCTGATGGTCGGCGTCGACACCCAGGTGGTACATGGTTTCGTCAACTGCAACGCCACCGGTGCCATCACCGGCATCGGCAACGCCCTGCCGCGTGAGGTGCTGCACCTGGTGAGCCTGAGCAAACAGGCGGCCAAAGGTGATGCCAAGGCCCGCCGCCTGGCGCGTGAACTGGAGGCGGCGCTGGCGGTGCTGTCGTCGTTCGATGAAGGCTGCGACCTGGTGCTCTACTACAAGCACCTGATGGTGCTGAACGGTGACAGCGAATACAGCCTGCACTTCAACGAGACCGACGTGCTGACCGACGCCCAGCGCAACTATGCCGAGCAGCAGTACGCGCTGTTCCGCAGCTGGTACGCCAGCTGGTCGGCTGAGCAGAACCTGGCCTGATCACCTGATTCCAGGCCGAGCCGCAGCCCTGTGGGAGCGGGTTCACCCGCGAACACCGGCGAAGCCGGTGCCAGGCACCGAGTCGCCTGCTTCGCGGGTAAACCCGCTCCTACAAAGGCCGCGCTCTCTCTTGATATTGATTCCAAAGGAGGCTCCATGACCCTCACAGGCAACCTGCTGATCGGCCAGACGCCGGTAACCGGCAGCCGCGAAGCCATCCGTGGCATCGACCCGGCCACCGGCCAGACACTGGAACCGGCCTACCTCGGCGGCACCGGCGAACACGTGGCCCAGGCCTGCGCCCTGGCCTGGGCGGCGTTCGACGCCTACCGCGAAACCTCGCTCGAGCAACGGGCACAATTCCTCGAAACCATCGCCACGCAGATCGAAGCGCTGGGTGATGCCCTGATCGATCGCGCCGTGGCCGAAAGCGGCCTGCCAAAGGCGCGCATCCAGGGCGAACGTGGCCGCACCTGCACCCAGTTGCGCACCTTCGCCCGTGTGGTGCGGGCTGGCGAATGGCTGGACGTGCGGGTCGACAATGCCCTGCCTGAGCGCCAGCCCCTGCCGCGTGCCGACCTGCGCCAGCGCCAGGTGGCCCTGGGGCCAGTGGCGGTATTCGGCGCCAGCAATTTCCCATTGGCCTTCTCGGTGGCCGGTGGCGACACCGCCTCGGCCCTGGCCGCCGGTTGCCCGGTGGTGGTCAAGGCCCACGGCGCCCACCCGGGCACCAGCGAGCTGGTCGGCCAGGCAGTGGCAAAGGCCGTGAAGCAGTGCGGCTTGCCGGCCGGTGTGTTTTCGCTGTTGTACGGCTCCGGTCGTGAAGTGGGCATTGCGCTGGTCAGCGACCCGCGCATCAAGGCCGTTGGCTTTACCGGCTCGCGCAGCGGTGGCATTGCGCTGTGCCAGGCGGCCCAGGCCCGCCCCGAGCCGATCCCGGTGTACGCCGAAATGAGCTCGATCAACCCGGTGTTCCTGTTCGACACCGCCCTGCAGACCCGCGCCGAGGCACTGGCACAAGGCTTCGTCGCCTCGCTGACCCAGGGTGCCGGCCAGTTCTGCACCAACCCCGGCCTGGTGATTGCCCGCCAGGGGCCGGCGTTGCAGCGCTTCATCGACGCCGCCAGCGAACACGTGCGCAAGGCTGCGGCGCAGACCATGCTCACCCCGGGCATCTTCAGTGCCTACCAGGCCGGTGTCGGCGCCCTGGCCGCAAACGTCAATGCCCAGGCCGCCGCCAGTGGCCAGGCCGGGCAAGGCCCCAACCAGTGCCAGGCGCAGCTGTTCGTGACCCAGGCCGAAGCGTTCCTCGCCGACCCGGCTTTGCAGGCCGAAGTCTTCGGCGCGGCGTCGCTGGTGGTGGCCTGCGCCAACGATGAGCAAGTGCGCCAGGTGGCCGAGCATCTGGAAGGCCAACTGACCGCCACCCTGCAACTGGACGATGCCGACATCGACAGCGCCCGCGCCCTGCTGCCGACCCTTGAGCGCAAGGCCGGCCGCATCCTGGTCAATGGCTGGCCGACCGGTGTAGAGGTATGCGACGCGATGGTCCACGGCGGGCCGTTCCCGGCCACCTCCGATGCCCGCACCACTTCGGTGGGCACGGCGGCGATCCTGCGCTTCCTGCGCCCGGTGTGCTACCAGGACTTCCCCGATGCCCTGCTGCCGCAGGCACTGAAACACGGCAACCCGCTGCAGCTTCGGCGCCTGCTCGACGGTAAACGGGAAGGCTGAGCATGGTCGAATCCGCTGAAACCGATATCGCCGTGGTCGGCGCCGGCATTGTCGGCGTCGCCTGTGCCCTGCAACTGGCCCGCAAAGGCCGCCGGGTAACCCTGGTCGACCGCCAGGCACCCGGTCGAGGCGCGTCCTACGGCAACGCCGGGCACCTGGCCACCGAGCAGGTATTCCCGATTGCCGACCTGTCGATTCTCAAACGCCTGCCGCGCATGTTGCTGGACCCGATGGGCCCGTTGCGCCTGGACTGGAAGTACCTGCCCAAGGCCATGCCGTGGTTCATCCGCCTGTTGCTCAACCTGCGCCCTGGCCCGTTCCAGCGCAGCGTGGCCGGCATCCGCTCGTTGAACGAAGGCAGCCTGGGTGCCTGGCAGCGGCTGCTAGGCTCGATCGGGCGCGGCGAACTGTTTCAGGAAGATGGCTCGCTGCTGGTGTTCGAGCGGCCGGAGTCGCGCCAGGCCCTGGAGGCCTTGCGGACGCGCATGCAACAGCAAGCGGTGGCGGTGGACTTCTGGTCGGCCGACACTGTGCGCGAGGCGGCGCCGCAACTGAGCCCGTCGTTGCTGGGAGGGCTGTTCTTCCCGCGTACCGGACACTTCATCGACCCCTACCGGGTGGTGTGCGAACTGTTCGAAGCGGCCAAGGCCAATGGCGTGCGTTTTGTCCAGGCACAAGTCGATGGCGGGCGGCTGCACAGCGGCGGGGTCAGCCTGGCCAGCGATCAGGGCACGCTCGATGCCCGCCAGGTGCTGATCAGTTGTGGTGCGCATTCCGCGCGGTTGACCGCCGCACTGACCGGCAAGCGGGTGCCACTGGACACCGAGCGCGGCTACCACCTGATGTTGCCTGGCGAGCATCAGCGTTTGCCGTTTGCAGTCACATCGCTGGAGCGCAAGTTCATCATGACGCCCATGGCCGAGGGCCTGCGCCTGGCCGGCACGGTGGAGTTCGCCGGGCTGGACGCGCCGCCGAGCATGCAGCGGGCTTGGCAGTTGCACCGCTTGAGCAAGGGGTTGTTCCGGAGGGACCTGAGTGTTGAGGGAGCGACGCCGTGGATGGGCTTCCGGCCTTCGTTGCCAGATTCGTTACCGGTGATCGACCGGGTGTGTGATGAGCGGGTGCTGTTGGCGTTCGGGCATCAGCACCTGGGTTTGACCCAGGCGGCGGTGACAGCGGAATGGGTGGGGCGGTTGGCCGAGCGGGCCGGTGGACCGGAGATGGGGGCTTACCGGTTGGATCGGTTCTAGATTCGGGGGCCGCTGTGCGGCCCTTTCGCGACACAAGGCCGCTCCTACAGGGGACCGCGTACGCTTGTAGGAGCGGCCTTGTGTCGCGAAAGGGCTGCGCAGCAGCCCCGGTATCACTCAGCGATAACGCTCGAGCCAGTGCGCATACGGTGCAGGCAAGGTCCAGGAGGCTTTCTCCACCCCCAACTCCTTGGCCGCAAAGTAAGCCCAGTGCGGGTCTGCCAGGTGCGCACGCCCTACCGATACCAGGTCCAGCTGATTGGCTTGCAGCGCTGCTTCCGCCAGTTGCGGCGTACCAAAACCCCACGCCGAGGTCACCGGCAGCTTCGCCTCACGGCGCACGCGCTCGGCAATCGGCCCCATGAACGCCGGGCCCCACGGGATATTGGTGTCGGGAATGGTGAAGCCGACACTCACGCTCAGCAGGTCGAGGCCGCCAGCCTTGAAACGGCGCGCCAGTTCGATCGACTCTTCCAGCGTCTGCTCATCCCGGCCGTCGTACTCCAGCACACCAAAACGCGCGGTCAGGGGCAGGTTCTCTGGCCATACCTCACGTACCGCTGCCAGGGTTTCCAGCAGGAAGCGGCTGCGGTTGTCGAAGCTGCCACCGTAGGCGTCGGTACGCTTGTTGGAGTGCTCGGAGAAGAAACTCTGGCCCAGGTAACCATGGGCAAAGTGCAGCTCGATCCACTCGAAACCGGCATCGCGCGCACGGCGGGCGGCATCGACGAAGTCCTGTTTGACCCGGGCAATGTCGTCCAGGGTCATCTCGCGCGGCACTTGTGGCAGGTGCGCGCCGAAGGCGATGGCGGACGGGGCAATGGTTTCCCAGCCGCGGGCGTCGTCGGCGGCAATGTGGTCGTCACCTTCCCACGGGCGGTTGGCGCTGGCCTTGCGCCCGGCGTGGGCAATCTGGATACCTGGCACGGAACCGGCGGCCTTGATTGCCTGCACCACCGGCACGAAAGCCTGGGCGTGGGCATCGCTCCAGATGCCGGCGCAACCGGGGGTGATGCGCCCTTCCGGTGCCACGGCAGTGGCCTCGACCACCAGCAGGCCGGCACCACCACGGGCCAGGCCGGCCAGGTGCACGTGGTGCCAGTCGTTGATCATGCCGTCCTCGGCCATGTATTGGCACATCGGTGGAATGGCAATGCGGTTGCGCAGGGTGACGTCCTTGAGGGTATACGGTTCGAACAAAGCGGACATGGGCAAGCTCCCGGGCTATCTGATTACGATAGTTCGATCATAATCGAACTATGGCAATTAATGATAGCCCCGTTATCATGACGACCATGCGAGCCTATCAACATCCCAATTCTGAAGACCTCACCCTGGAACGCCTGCTCTATGCCCTGAGCGACCCGGTGCGCCTGGGTATCGTGCGCCACCTGGCGGGCGTGGCCGAAGCCAGCTGTGGCGAGCTGGACGGCGGCCGGCCGAAGTCGAGCATGTCCCACCATTTTCGCGTGCTGCGTGATGCAGGGTTGGTGCATACCCGCAATGTGGGGACTACCCACATGAATTCGTTGCGTAGCGAGATGCTGGGGGAGCGGTTTCCCGGGCTGCTGGACTGCATTCTGCGGCAGCAGTGATTTTCCTGTGCCGGCCTCTTCGCGGGTAAACCCGCTCCTACAGGATAATCACTGTCTTCAAGACCTGTGCGGTTTCTGTGGGAGCGGGTTTACCCGCGAAAGGGCCAGAACAGGCAAAATCAATCTTCTTTCTTGCCCAGGGCAAACCGGCATACCTGCCCTCCCCTGAGCATGCACTCCTCATGGCTCACCTCGGCCCCACCCAAGGCCCCGATCAGCGCCAGGTCCAGCTCGCACACCACCGGGTGCGCCTTGGCCAGGTGATGGAACACGCAATTGTGCGCAACGATCTGCGGCTCGCCCCCCGAGCGGAAGAACACCTGTGCCTCGTACCCGGCATTGTTCATGTGCTCGACGATGCGTGCCTCATCCACCACTTGGTGCTCCAGGTCCGCCGCCAGCTTGCGCCCCAGCTGGCGCATCAGCGCCAGCAACGCCTCCTGCCCCAGCAAGCCGGCCACTTCCGCAATCAGCAGGTTGGCCAGCAACGGGTACTGCCGCGGGAACAGTTCGCGGGCCTGTTCGGTCAGCTCGTGCAGCTGCTCCGGGCGTCGCCCGGTGGGCCGGGTAGCGCCACGCTTGACCAGGCCGTCGCGCTCCAGCGCTGCCAGGTGCTGGCGCACCGCCGTGCGGGTGATTGTCAGGGCCTGCGCCAGGTCGTCGATGCTCATGCCGGCCGGCTGGAGCAGCAACGCATGGAGCAGGTCCTGTTGGGTACGGCCCAGGCCTTCGAGCATCAGAATTTTTCCGGGAACTGCTTGACCAACGCCGCAGCCAGAGCGTCGGAAAGGGTCAGGATATGCTCGCGCATCATCGCCCAGGTGCGCGCCTCGCCTACGTAGTCAGCGGCCGCCAACTGGTCGATCTGGGCCACGTGGTGCCCACCGTGGGCGCTGAGCAGCGTCAGCAGGGTCGGCTCGGGCAGGTTCGGGTTGGCCTTGGCCAGAAACGCGGCGATGGCCTTGGCATTGCTGTTCAGCTCGTTGACCGCGGCTTGCTGGCCTTTTTTGTCCTTGGCCACGGTGGCGTCGCTGTAGTGCTTTATGGCGCCCCAGTGGCCGGCCAGCAGCTTCAGCAACTGATCGGCGGCAGGCTGGCCGTACAGCGGGGCAATACTGTTGGCGATCCTGGTGGC
Organism: Pseudomonas sp. s4; assembly: GCF_046764235.1. Lineage (NCBI taxonomy): Bacteria > Pseudomonadati > Pseudomonadota > Gammaproteobacteria > Pseudomonadales > Pseudomonadaceae > Pseudomonas > Pseudomonas sp. s4. Next base: position 4,801,439 of record NZ_CP177209.1, read on the forward strand.
GTCGGTGACCACTTCCTTGGCAGCGACTTCGGCCTCCTTGGCATTGCCGGCTTGATTGGCCACGGCATAGTTGCGCACCCAGAAGATGTGCTCGACCCACAGGTCGCGCAGGGCCATGCGTGTGGTCATTGCAGCAGATTCGGCAGGTTTGGCGGCAGGGGTTTCGCTGGAGTAGGAGTAGCTTTGGCTCCATGCCGGCTGGGCGCACAGGGCTAGCAGCAGTAAGGCGGCAATCTTGATGTTCATGACGGCACCCTCCTGGAGGGGATCGACTGACAAGATTAATTTAAGCATCAAAATATGTTTTTATTGGGGCTGAGCTGGGTTTCCGATCAGTGGTTTCCTGAGCTGGCCCCTTCGCAGCACAAGGCTGCTCCTACAGATACGGCGCCGTGCCTGTAGGAGCAGCCTTGTGCTGCGAAGGGGCCGGACACAGGAAACAAAAAAGCCACGAGGTCTCCCCCGTGGCTTCTGTCACAACAATGGCCGATTACAGTGCCATGTCATTCTCAGGCTTGCTTTCAACCGGCTGGCTAGGTGCAACCGTAGTGCCGACGCTCTCGTCGATCACCGGTGGTTTCTCCAGCTGCAGCACTTCAGCGGTGTAGTTCCACTCTTTCTGGGTGGCCGCCGCCGAGTCGTTCAGCTTGGTGCCGTAGCTTGGCACGATCTGCTTGATCTTGGCCTGCCACTCTGGGGTAGCGACCTTCTCCTTGAACACGGTTTCCAGCACGTTCAGCATGATCGGTGCAGCAGTCGAAGCACCTGGCGATGCACCCAGCAGGCCGGCAATGGTGCGGTCTTGCGAAGCGACCACCTCGGTGCCCAGCTTCAGCACGCCACCCTTCTCGGCATCACGCTTGATGATCTGCACGCGCTGGCCGGCCTGCCACAAGCGCCAGTCTTCCTTCTTGGCGTTCGGGAAGTAGGTACGCAGGGCTTCGAAGCGGTCGTCGTCAGACAGCATCAACTGGCCAGCGAGGTATTCCACCAGCGGGTACTGATCGATGCCGACCTTGGTCATCGGCCACACGTTGTGGGTGGTGGTGCTGCTCAGCAGGTCCAGGTACGAGCCGTTCTTCAGGAACTTGGTCGAGAAGGTGGCAAATGGGCCAAACAGGATCACGCGCTTGCCATCCAGCACGCGGGTGTCCAGGTGCGGAACCGACATGGGTGGCGCACCGGTCGAGGCGATGCCGTAGGCCTTGGCCATGTGCTGCATGGCCACGGTCGGGTTCTCGGTCACCAGGAACGAGCCGCCCACCGGGAAGCCTGCGTATTCCTTGGCTTCAGGAATGCCCGACTTCTGCAGCAGCTTCAGCGCGCCGCCACCAGCACCGATGAACAGGAACTTGGCGTCGGTAGCCGATTCGCTACCGTCCTTCAGGTTCTTGTACTCAACGTGCCACGAGCCGTCCTTGTTGCGGGTGATGTCCTGCACTTCGCTGGACAGCTTCAGGTCGAAGTTTTCCTGGGTTTTCAGGTGGCCGACGAACTGGCGGGTGATCTCGCCGAAGTTGACGTCCGTACCGATTGGCGTCCAGGTCACGGCCAGCTTCTGGTTCGGGTCGCGACCTTCCATCATCAGCGGGACCCACTTGGCGATCTGCGCGTGGTCCTCGGAGTACTGCATCGGGCGGAACAGCGGGCTGGCCTGCAGCGCGTCATAACGCTTTTTCAGGAACTTGATGTTGTCATCGCCCCACACGAAGCTCATGTGCGGAGTGGTGTTGATGAACGAGTGCGGGTTCTTCAGCACGCCCTGGCGGACCTGCCACGACCAGAACTGGCGGGAGATCTGGAAGGCCTCGTTGATTTCGATGGCCTTGGCGATGTTGACGTTGCCGTCCTTGTCTTCCGGGGTGTAGTTCAGCTCGGCCAGCGCGGAGTGGCCGGTACCGGCGTTGTTCCAGCCGTTGGAGCTTTCTTCGGCCACGCCATCCAGGCGTTCGACCATTTCCATCGACCAGCTTGGCTCCAGCTCGTGCAGCCACACGGCCAGGGTCGAGCTCATGATGCCGCCGCCGACCAGCAGCACATCTACTTTCTTGGTTTCTGCGGCGTGCGCTTGCATGACGCTTGCAGCGACAGCCAGACCCAGCAAGGTCTTGCCAGCTTTCTTGAACATTGATCGATTCCAGTCAGGAGAACAGAGGGCGGGCCTGTGGCTGGCCCAGGTAAAGCATGTTCTGCAGCGCAGGCTTGTTGTTGATCATTGTTCAGCAGCCAGAGAACCAGAAAACGACTCGGCCTTTTGTCGAATTGACCGACAAGGCTGAATCGTTTTTCCGATTGTAACTTAAATGCCAGCACAAACAAATTGCCGGCCCGGGAGTCAAGGTGGCGGGTTGTCTCAGGCCTGTGCGCCCGTGTGGGAGCGGGCTTGCCCGCGAAAGGGCCGGCACAGGCCTGCGCAAATGCCATTCAAAAAACCGGTCACCCGATCGGATTTATTCGACTTACAGCCCCGCCCCACCGCTTTATCCTGCGCCCCAGACCCCGCCTCAATCCGATCAGAACAGGGCCGCCCATATGTCATTCAAACGCACCATCCACGCCGTCGACACCCACGCCGGCATCCCCATGCGCGTCATCACAGGCGGCGTACCGCACATCCCCGGTGACAGCGTACACGCCAAGATGAAATGGCTCGAAACCAACGACGATCAGTTGCGCAAGCTGATGCTGCGTGAACCGCGCGGCTATCCGGCGCACTGCTGCAACATCATCGTCCCGCCAAGCCACCCCGAGGCCGACGCCGGCTACATCATCATGGAGCAGATCGAGTACCCGGTGATGTCCGGCAGCAATACCATCTCGGTGGCCACCGTGCTTTTGGAGATGGGCATGCTGCCGATGCAGGAGCCGCTCACCGAGCTGGTGCTGGAGGCCCCGGCCGGGCTGATCCGCATCAAGGCCCGATGCGAGGGCGGCAAGGTCAAGGCCGTCACCTTCCAGAACGTACCAGCGTTCGCCGCACACTTGGATGCCGAAATCGACGTACCGCACCTGGGCAAGGTGCGCGTGGACGTGGGCTGGGGCGGCATGTTCTATGTAATCGCCGACGTGCGCCAGTTCAAAGGCCTGCAACTGATCCCGCAGCACGGCGCCGAAATCGCCCGGGTATCGTCGATGATCCGCCAGGCGGCTATCGAGCAACTGCCGGTGGCACACCCCGACTACCCCGGCATCGGCATCACCATCTCGCAGCTGTCCGGCCCCAGCGAAGACCCCAACGCCGACTGGAAGAACGCGGTGACCATGACCTGCGGCGAGTTCTCGTGGGACGACCCGGCCACCTGGACCGGGGCGCTGGACCGCTCCCCGTGCGGTACCGGCACCTCGGCGAAGATGGCCACCCTGCACGCCAAGGGTGAGCTGCCATTGCTCCAGGACTTCCGCCATCAGGGCCTGCTCGGCAACATCTACACCGGCCGCCTGATCGATGAAACCAGCATCGGCGGCAACGAGGCCGTGGTACCAACCATCACCGGCAAAAGCTGGATCTACGGCCTGAACACCTTCGTGCTCGACCACGACGACCCGTTCCCCGAAGGCTTTACCATCGGTGATATCTGGGCCTGAGCCCAGGCAGCGTTCAATGCACTGGTATCCGCGAGCCGGGCCTTCTGGCAAGACCTGCATCTGAAGTGGCCACAAACAAAAACCCCCGGCCATGTACATGACCGGGGGCCTTGGATCACGCCGCAAGCGTCGCGATCAGGGTACCGCCAAGATTACTGCTGCTGAGGCAGTTTATCGATCGGGCCGCAGCCACCGATGATCTTGGAGATGGAAACCGAAGGGTGGAACAGGTAGTCGTAGGTGCAGTTTTTTGGCTGGTTGTAAACCTGGCCAGTGCAACCCGACAGCAGGGCAACACCCGAAACGACAGCAACGGCTACAGTAGCCTTGAACAGCTTTTTCATACTAAGTCCTTTAAATGAATCATCTTCGGCCATCGTCTGATGGCGGCGGGATGATACAGAACCCTGGCATTGGATCCAAGCAGCAAGGTGCACTGGCTAGTTGCACCTGTGCAACAATCGAGTGGCTCTGTATGAACTGTCCTAAGACATTACGGCTTTTTACTCGACATTGCTGTACGGCAGGCAATACTGCCGGCATTGTCCGCACGAGCTCAACTAATGCCGCTTCCAGCGTTGCGCTTCATAGCCTTCATTATTGGTGTATTCCTGATCACCTTGGCCGTCAGCATGGTAATCCCGATGCTGACACTGCTGCTGTACGACCGCAGCGATGATCTCGGCGCTTTCGTCTGGTCAAGCCTTATCGTGCTCTGCGCAGGCCTGGTCATGGTGGCCCGAGGCGCTCCCGGCGCACCGCAACTGCGCGCCAGGGACATGTACCTGCTCACAACGGCAAGCTGGGTCATCGTTTGCGCATTTGCGGCCTTGCCGATGGTGTTCATCCGGCACATCAGTTACACGGACGCGTTCTTCGAAACCATGTCAGGGATCACCACCACCGGCTCGACGGTACTAACCGGGCTGGACAATGCATCGCCCGGGTTGCTTGTCTGGCGGTCTTTGCTGCACTGGCTGGGAGGCATCGGCTTTATCGGCATGGCTGTCGCGATCCTGCCCCTGCTGCGCGTAGGTGGCATGCGCCTGTTCCAGACCGAATCTTCGGATTGGTCAGACAAAGTGACACCCCGCTCGCATGTTGCGGCCAAGATGATCCTGATCATCTATGTGGGCCTGACAGTCTTGGGAACATGGGCGTTGTGGGCTGCCGGCATGACCCCGTTCGAAGCCATCAATCATTCGATGGCACTGATTTCAACCGGTGTTTTCCCTACCTCCGATGCCTCGCTGGGCCACTGGGTGCAGCCTGCGGTGCATTGGGTAGCCGTTGTCATCATGATCCTCGGCAGCCTCCCTTTCACCCTGTATGTGGCCACGCTGCGTGGCCATCGGCGCATCCTGCTCGATGACCATCAAGTCCGCGGTTTCATTGGCTTTCTCGTCTTCATCTGGCTCACGGTCGGAACCTGGCTCTGCTTGCACAGCGATCTGTCATGGTGGGATGCGTTCCGTATCGTGGCGGTCAACGTCACCTCCGTGGTGACCACCACGGGCATTGCCGTGGGCGACTACACGCTCTGGGGCAGCTTCGCCATCATGCTGTTCTTTTACCTGACGTTCGTCGGTGGCTGCTCGGGGTCTACCGCTGGAGGCCTGAAGATATTCCGTTTCCAGGTGGCCGCGGCCTTGCTTGTCAGCAGCCTGAAACAGTTGATCCATCCAAGGGCAACAATCTCGAAGAAATACAATGGGCACCCGATCGATGAAGAGATCGTGCGCTCACTGCTGACGTTTTCGTTCTTCTTCTCAGTCACCATCGCGGTCATCGCCCTTGGCCTCTCGCTGCTAGGGCTCGACTGGACAACGGCATTGAGCGGGGCCGCTACCGCCGTGTGCAACGTCGGCCCGGGGCTGGGAGCGCTTATCGGTCCTGCAGGTAATTTCGCCTCGTTATCGGACGCTGCCAAATGGCTGCTGACTGTCGGCATGCTGCTTGGACGGCTCGAAATCCTGACCGTACTGGTACTCGTCTCTCCAGCTTTCTGGCGATTCTAGGCCAGAGGTTACCCGCCCATCTTCGCGCTCATTCACGGTCACGTCATAGCCTTGAGTAGCGGTTGTTCGGTAGACTACCGAACGGGTGCCAGCTGCACGGTGCAGTGGGGCAGGTTAAAGAACAGCGCAGGTCGGGCCGCCATGCGGGAGTACTTGCGCCTATGCAAAAAAAGGAATTGTCTCGCGCCCAGGAATTGGCCGAGCGTGCCTTCGCCAACCTTGAACGCTTTCTGCACATTGAAGCGGTCAGCGGCATCGTTCTACTGGTTGCAGCTATTGCTGCGCTTATCTGGGCCAACTCCCCGGCTGCCGAAAGCTACGACGCCCTTTGGCACACACCGTTGACGATCGGCGTGGGTTCGCTGATCTATTCACAGTCGCTGCATTTCTGGATCAATGATGGCTTGATGACCATCTTCTTCCTTGTCGTGGGCATGGAGATCCGTCGCGAGATCCACGAGGGCGCACTGTCCAGCCTTCGGCAGGCCATGCTGCCCATGGCAGCCGCCATTGGCGGTGTAGCCGTACCCGCGCTCTTCTACCTGGGTTTTGGTCACGCTGCGGCGGAACAACAAGGCTGGGCCGTACCGACGGCTACGGATATCGCCTTTGCGGTAGGTGTCCTGGCGCTGCTCGGCAAGTCGATCCCGTCCAACGTCCGCGTGTTTCTGCTGGCCCTGGCCATCATCGATGACATCATCGCAGTACTGATTATCGCGTTCTTCTACTCGGGCGGCCTCGATTACAGCGGTTTCGGGGTTGCGCTGATCGGCCTGCTGATGGTGATCGGGCTGCAGAAGATCGGAGTGGGTTCGGCCTACGCGTACATCATTCCCGGCTTTGTCACCTGGCTGGGCATCCTGTTGACCGGAGCCCACCCCACCCTCGCAGGCGTTGTGCTGGGCCTGATGACGCCAGTGGTCGCAATGCCGATGCGCGAGCGACCACTGGATGCAATCAGCCGATTCACCGGAGAGCTGCTGGGACGCGCCAGGGCGCCCGAGCGCGATGCCAGCGACCTCATGGACCCGTTGAAGCGCCTGCGCCTGGCCCAGCGCGAACTGGTGCCGCCAGTGGTGCGCATGCAAGGCACCCTGCACCCTTGGGTAGCCTTCGGCATCATGCCGGTGTTTGCCTTGGCCAATGCCGGGGTAAATCTTTCGGGTGTCGATTTGTCAGCCGAGGCCCCGCAGTGGGTGATGATCGCCGTCGCTGTCGCTCTGGTAGTTGGCAAACCCTTGGGCATCGTCAGCGTCAGTTGGCTGATGGTCCGCTTGGGCTGGTGCGCGCTTCCCGCCGAGGTGAGCTGGCGCAGCATCACCTTGGTCGGGCTGCTGGCCGGCATCGGTTTCACCATGTCGATCTTCATTGCCAATCTCGCCTTCGTCGATCCTGGCGCGCTGGGGGCGGCGAAACTTGGCGTGCTTTCGGCATCGGTGATTGCAGCATTGCTTGGCCTGGCCTGGGGTGCATACAGCATCCGTAAAGCATCTGCCATGACCAAAGCAAGTTCGATGACCTAGAAAATCTGACTGGCGACCCACTTCTATCACGCAAGTGGGGTTCGATACTTGCCGGGGGCGCAGCGGGCATTGCGGCGGCCTTAAACGCGCCTCTGGCCGGTATGGTGTTTGCCATTGAGTAACCAAGCCGCACGTTCGAGCAACGCCGGTGCTCTTTGCCGAAAGCTGTGCCGGACACGGCCTCGCATGTTCAATTTCTGCCCTGAATTTGCCCTAACCCAATGGCCAGAAACGACAAAACCCCCGAAAACTTTAACGTTTTCGGGGGCTTTGTTTACTTCGTGTATGGCGGAGAGATAGGGATTTGAACCCTAGGTACTGTTGCCAGTACAACGGATTTCGAATCCGTTTTCGATCTCATATTTTTTTGAGCGATTTTTGTAAAACCCAATAAAATCAACCACTTCAACACAGCACGACACAGCAGGACTCCACACAATTGGGGGTATCAATTCCCCCATAATTCCCCCAGAGCCAGCCAGGCAAAACGCCACTAGACGGCACCACGTATCTTGGGCATGATGCGCCACATCTCGACGCCCTCGGCATTCACCGGCGGCGCCCTTGAACCGGTTGGGTGCCGTGCCCTGTGTCTGGTAAACACAAAGATAGCGGCGCAGTCTGAGCCAGCCACCTCCCTACCAACCGCTGTAAGGGACTGGGGTGGCAGTTCTGGGAGGAAATACGATGAGTATTGCCGATCTGAACGGTTCAGAGGCTCTCGCCCAGCGCATTTATGCGTTCGGTGCAGCAGCAGCGGCACTCTGTGCTGCTGGTGTCGGTCCAGTAACCGCTACAGTACTGGTGCTCTGTGCTAGCTTCGTGCTGGCCAAAGTAAGAGCCTAAGGCTGGAGCCACACCCCCTGCTGGCGGGCAGGGGGTGGCTCATCTTACCGCGCTCCATCAACGACAGCTATCGGCTGCCGCTTCCAGCTCCCTCTCGTACCCGATCCTCTGCCTCCTCTCAGCTAGGAGCGCCCGGACCTTCACTTCCAAGCTATCACTCTTGCGCAGGCCGGCGGCGGCCCATGGCGGTACCGCAACCTCCGGCGCCAGACACGGCACCTGCACCGGCACCTCGATGCGCACGTACTGCACCTGCGGTTCAACCCGGCCGCCGCACCCAGCCAGCGCCAGCGCGCATACGATCAACGGCATCCTCATAAACCAAGCTCCTTGTCGATGATTGAGGTGGCGGCAGCACACTGGTCGCCACCGGTGCGCTCCTGCTGCAAGCGGTTCGCTGCTGCGTAGTCGAGGTCTGCACTGGCCTTGGCTTCGCCCACTGCCTTCTCAGCGCCGGCCTGTCGCTCATTGGCAGCAAGTGCCAAGTCACCCAGCGCCTTGCCCTGCTCTGCTGCCAGCCCGCTGAGGTTGTCCCGGGCAGCAACACAGGTCGCCGCCTGCTTATTGGCCTGATCCAGCAGCGGCCGGTAATGGCCGGACGTCAGCCAGGTGCCGCCGACACCGCCCGCACCTAATAGCAGCACTGCCCCCATCAGTACGGCGACCAAGCGGCCGCCCTCCACGGGTAGCGGCATCATGCCAAGGCCCGCCGGATACCCTCATCGATCACTCCGGCCTTGTAGGGGTTGCCACCGTTCTCGTGAACGATGATGCCCACCACCGCCTCGCGCAGCACCTGCGGCCTGGAGATGTCGATGGAGTCGCGCACGCCAACACCCAGGCGCTTGGCGATGGCCTGGGCGTAGGCCTGGGTATTGTTCTCGCTGGACGGCGCCCAGCGGCTGATGAATTCCAGCGGGGTGTCGATGCCAGGCCGGCCGACGCCGGGCATACCGTCCTTGCCCCGGTAGTTCAGCAGCAGCTTGCCCAAGGCCCGGATGCCATTCTCTGCTTGGTCGAAGCGGGCAAAGCGTGGCTTGGCAACGCCCTCCTCCAGGCCGAGCTGGCCCTGCCAAGCATTACGCGGGTTGAAATCGATGTTGCCGGGGTTGTTATTGCGCACACCGCGGGGAGTAGTCATTCAGTGACCTCCTGTACTGGTTGACCTGCAGCTTCCTCCACGGACACGGTCACCTGCGCCCAGTAGCGCTTGAGCACCTGGGCAGTACGGACGATTGCAGCCGGCTGCTCCTCCAGCAGTTTGCGGGCCGCGGCATCCGCTTCCTGTTCCGTGGCGTATTCGATCTGGTGGATGGGATCGAAGTTGTTACTGTTGTTGATGACGATGAACGGCATGGGTTTTCTCCAGGCAAAAAAATACCGCCAGGTGGCGGTTGGGTGAGCTGCAGTGTTTGGTCAGGCCGGCAATGCGGGCCAATCGATCTCGTCGGGGTAGCCGGCCTGCTCAGGCAACCGGCTCAGGGCAATTCGGTACCGCTTCCAGGCCTTGAGCGTCTCGGCTTCTTCTGCGGTGGCGTCCTCCAGATCAACAGCATCCTGCAGCGGCGCGATAGCCGCGTCTGCCACCATCCGCCGCTGAGCAACTTCAGCGATGGCGACATCGCGCTTTTGCTGAATCGCTGCTTGGGCCTGATCCTCGGCAGTCACCACCTGCCCCCAATCAATGGCTGCATAGCCTCGGCTCGGCGATGGCAGCAGGGCGTCAGGGATTGGCAGCGCGACCTTGCCATTTGCCGGGTCGGCAATGTCAGCCGGGAAACGGGCAGCCTCTGGGGCGTCGGGCCCATGTGGCAGGCTCAGGCTGAACGTCAGCTGACCATTGATCCGAGCAACTTGATCGATGATCCATTCGCAACCCGTTGCAGCGGCAGGAATGGTCGCGCCGTCAGGGAGCGGCGAGAGGTCCAGGGTCAGCCCGTTGATAGTGAGGCTGTCGCCTTGCTTGTACACGGTCAGCTCCAAGTCAGAGCGGACAGGAGAAAGCTTGATGATCATCAATACCACCGTCCTATAGCGATATATTCAATTACCAGGGTGCGGGATCCCGCGGTGGGCGCGATGCTGTACAGCGTCTTTGAGGCTGAGGCCGTTGCAGCCGCAGCTTCGGTCATCATCACCGTGCCTCCAGAGACAGAGCGCAAGCTCATCTCACAGATTGGAACCGCCGAGAATGCTATCGGGAAAGGTCTCGCCCCCGTGATCGCTGAGTAGTACAGCGGCCCAATCAAGCTGGGGTGATCAACAGCTCCAACGTTAACCGAGTGCCAGCAAATTTGCGTGCCATCCGCGTATCTGACGTAGTTGCCATTGGAGTTAGATCCCCGCTCAATGACGGCACCACTGGGCACGCCTCCCGCCTGGCCGACCGCCCCTACAATGTTCGATTTTGCATACCCCCCAGCTGCAGTGATAGCCGCCGCCAAGCTAGCTGGCAGCCCGGCAGCGTTGGCAGATCCCGCAAGGAAGTTGTACAGCTCATCGAAGTTTGCGATTGCCTTCAGCCAGGCGCTCCGGCGGTCGTCTCCACCGGCGCCGCTAGGAGCCGTTCCGAGGTTAATTACTTGTTTTGCCATGTCGCTTCCTTAAATAGGCTTCATTGGGCGAGACGCGAATAGCGTTCGACCATTCACGCTCAGCGGGTTAACGCCATCGAAATTCTCGCAATACATTTGGAGCACATCACGCCTACCAGGAAGGAAGCCGCCATAATTTGCCCGAATAGGCTGAGTGGTTTGACCAATGCTGGTGCAGGAGAACAGCGCATTGGCCAGGACATAGTCGCTGTAATTTCCCGTCCACCCCATCTGGGCTGACGAGGCGTAGTAGCTCACCCCGGTAATGGGCGCGCCAGCGTTGACGAACGAATTGTTCGCTGGCTGACTGTTCAGCAATGCAAGATTGGCTGTCGTTACGAACGTGCGATTACCAGAGGCATCACGAACAGAGGCGCCGTACATATCGACTGCGGTGTTTGGCGTCATGTAGCTCGCACAGAACCACTTGATCATCATCGGGTAAAGCGCAGTGTCGCCGTGCGCCGCCTGATTGTTGTATGCCTTGATGCGGAAGCCAGTCCAATTGCCCGGCGCCCCTGTCATAAAGAAGTTGCCAACCATCATGTAATTTTCGGCATTCAGGAAGATCAGCGGCCGCTCATAGGTGGTAATCGGCTGCGGAAAGGTCACAGTTCCATACTGGATCTGATTCGCACTTCCCGGCCCCTGAAAGCCGATGTTCAAGCCTCCGCTGTAGCGAACCGTCAACACCTGGTTGACTGAGTCAATCTGGGTGCGGATGCTGTTATTGGAAGCCCGGATACCATAACTGCCCGGGGCGGCGAACGGCTCACCGCCCTGCGACAAGATCATTACCTGCCAAGTCAGAGTCCCGGGCTGCCGTAGCTGCAGCTGACCCGGAGTGGCCCAGGCCGGCGGGGTGTAAGTGAGATCTGACCCGTTATACAGCGCATCAACCACCACGAACGACTGCGCCTGAATCTCGGGAATTGAGATGTACTGGTCGAACGCTCCATTGCCAGCGACCTGCATCATTTTCAGCGACCGCACCGAGGTGATGGTGGTGTCCAAGGTGATAACCCCGGACGCATCGCGCGCCCGGAGTCCATACAGGTCAGCCATCAGGTAAGTCTCCCCACTGCCGTACGCTCGGTGCCATTGGCGTCATACACATAGAGGCCTCCGTTGTTGAGCAGTGTCGAACCGTTGGCATCCTGGCCTCGCAGCGTGAACGTGCCCGCAGCGAAGTTGATTTCCAGCAGTGGCAGGCCCTGTGAGTTGAGTGCTTGAGAACGAATACTCATACCCATGATCAGCTCCTGGATGAAGGCTTGGTTGATCAATGCCGAGTTCAAGAACAGCTGACCATTCTGGAAAACGAACAGGCTTGCCTCTTGCCCGTTCAGGCCGTTGATGATCGCCACGCGGTCGGCCGACAGCAGAATCTCGCCAACGGACCCATCACTTCCTTGAATGATGCCGGTGGCCACCTTTTTGCCGCTGGCATTCGTCTCGGTTTTCCAGGAAGAAATGGCCGACACCTTGCCATCGACACCAGCTACGACTTCGCTGACCTGCTGTACAGAGGCATTGGTCTGGCCCATCTGCGCTTGGACCGTTTCGACCTGGCGCCCCATCGCAATGCCGTCCTCGACCCGGGCCGACTGCTCAGTCCAGACACCCACCAGGCCACCCGTGGCGCCTGCCAGACCGGAGCTGTCCCCTTCCATTTCCGGATTCACCTGGACATACAGCCCGTCCAGGCGACTGGCCTGCGCGGTGATCGCAGTACCCTGCTGCTTGACCGTCGTGTCCATCTGGCTGATGGCCGACGCCTGCGCGCTATTCACGCCCTCGGCGTCGCTCATGCGGTTTGTGAGGCTTAACAGCGATTGCCCTTGGCTGGTCAGCGTTGTGCCCTGCTGGGTAACCGTGCTGCTAAGCGTGCTGATTGCATCGGCGTTTGCCGCATCTGCAGCGGTGACGCGCCTCGCCACGATGTTGCACCAGAGTGTCCGCCCAGAGCCATCAGACGGCGTGATCAATGTCAGGAAGCGCCCCGCAACAGCGCCAGCTGGAGCGGTAATGCGTCCGGTGTATGTCTGGAACTGCCCCCCTGCAGTGAAGGAAAACGCTGTGAAGTAGCCAAGGCTAGCCCCCGCCTTGTCGATAAACTGCATTTGGAAGTGGCCCGCTTGGCCTGCCGTCATGTAATTCCGGAAGATATCCGCCGACACATCGAACTGCTCTCCAGCCTTTGTGAGCACGGAATAGGCGTTGCCGCAGAAGCTGTTGCTGTAGAATGTGATGGCCTTACCTGCGGAAGGATGCGCGGCAACAGCCGTGATCGTTGGATCAATACCGCCCGTGACCGGCACCCAAGGATCAAGCAGGCCATCTTCAAAACTCCCACGCCGTAGCAGATTGTCAGGTTGCTGGCCGATAGACGCCTTGATCTGAGTGATCGAGGTGCCCTGAGCGGTCAGCGTGTTGCCTTGGTTGGTGACGGTGGTTTGCAACGTCTGAAGGGCAGAGGCATCAGCTTTGGCCGCGACTTGAGCGAGCGCGCTAGCGGCAGCTGCTGCTGCATCGGTGGCCACCTTGTCGGTCACTGCAACCCAGGCGGACCCGGTCCAGCGCTTTGGCGTGTTCGCCGCCCCAGCGGTATCGATCCACAGGTTCTGCGCCAGGCGCTTGTCCGTTGCCGGCTCGGTGCTACTGTAGATCACCTCGCCTTTGCCACCGGCCTTGTCGGATGCCGCCTGGGCAGCCTGCTGCGCAGCCGTCACGTTACCGTTTGTGGTCTGCAAGCTGCTGCTCAGGCCCAGGATGGCCGAGGCATTCGCCTCATCACCACTGATTCGGGCAGTGCGTTCATCCACAACCGAGGCCACCGAAGCCGACGGTGCGATCTGGCCTACGGCAATCCAGTCGATCTCGAATACATCGGTAGCGCCGGGACTGAGCCACAGGTAGAACCTGGTGATCGTGCTGTCCGACCAGTCGCTGCCACCATTGGTCAACTGCGACATGTCCCACTCAAGCACCATGGTCTGCCCAACCGCCAACCCCGGATCCGGGATCACCTTGCGGTAGGACGTAGAGGAAGCATGATTGGCGGTAGCGTAGGTGACCTGACCAGTCCACCCAGAACCCGCGCGCCGGGTGATCCGGCAGCGGACGCGGTCGTGGTCTCTGCCCTTGACCGACACCGTTGGCGAGCTCAGATATGCAGTGCCGGTACCGTCATTTGCGGCAACCAGGCGGCCGTTTTCTACAGTGAGCGTGCAGCGTGAGCCCGTCCAGCCTTCAACCGTCGAAGCAAAGCCATAGTTGAGCGCCGAATCGAACCCGCCAGACTCGGCCCGGATTGTTGCAATTTGCGAAGCCAGGGCCGCATCCGCGTTGGTTCGCGCCGTGGTCTCGTTGCTGATTGCCGACGAGTTGGCCGCGCTGCTGGCCGCCACGGTGTCGATCCGCTGCCCCAGAGCCGTGTCCGCATTGGTGCGCGCGGTGATCTCCGACTGGATGGCAGCAGCGTTCCCCCCCGCCGATGCAGTGACGGTGTCAATGCGCTGACCCAGGGCGGCATCGGCCGATTGGCGGGTCTGCGCCTCGCTGGTGATGGCGGTGCCACGCGCTTGGGCCTCGGCCAGCAGGCCCTGAGCGCGTGCCGCCGCCTCTGCGTCGATCGCCTGGGTGCGCGCCGTCGCTTCGGCTGCAACTCGCTGAGCCACAGAACCTTCCAGTGTGGGCGGGCCCGAGATCAGTTCGATCTCTTGTCTCAGCGCGGGATACAGAGCGCCATTGCTGATCTTGTCCTTGAAGTACTCCTCGTATTCGGATTGGTTGCTGCTGGACTGTCCGTTTACGCCAACACCTGTCGGGTACCAGGGGCCGATGTTCCCGGAGCGATCCACCAAGCGTGCCCAGTAGAAGAACGACACACCCGCGGCAAGGCCATGAATTTCGTGCTCTGCCTGCGGGTAGGCGAAGTCACCCAGCTTGATAGCGTCGTCGCGGTTGGTGGTTGCGCTCTGCCAGATCTCGGTGCGCTCGGTGTCCTCGGCGCCAGCAGGAAAGCCCCAGGCGAGACCTGTGCCGTAAACCAGTGGCGTGGTAGTGAGGAATGCAACTGCGGGCGGCAGACCTTCTTTGCCCTTCAAATCGACCAGGGCGCTCATGGCGAAGACAGACGACACGTCCATCACGCTGACAGCACTCACTCTTGCCTGGTAAACCCCGGAATAGATCCCTTCGACCTCGGCGCCCAGCGTGCCTGTGCGCGGCAGGCGCAGCCAGCTGCCGTTATCCTTCCTCCACTCTACGTCGTACGCAACAGCGCCCTTCACCGCCGGCCAGGAAATCCGCATCGTGGTAACCGCAATGCCCTGCGAGACAACGCTGCGCGAGGTGATTGCGACGCTCTCTGGCGGCTCAATGACACCAGGTGGCAAGACGGTAATCGGTTGAGGGTCAACTCGCGCTCCGTGGTCAATTGCATCGAACTTGTCTGGCTCGTGTTGCACGCCGGTGATTTCCCACTGGTGCATACCTTTCGGCTCAATGGTGTTCACCCGGAAGCGCATGACGCCAAGGTCAGCGCTCTCAATCGACCAAGCGCTTTCAGGCTCTGGCAGTTCCGAGTAGTCCGCCATGACGGTGACTTGGCGCCCGGCGACCGATTTCACGATCCGTCCTTCTGCCTTCCCGCTAGGCAGGTTAACTATGAGTCGGTCCTCTGGTTGCACCTGAGCGTCGAAGTCAAGCGTGATGACCCGCGCAGTGGCGGCGGAGATACGCCCGCCGTTGGCCCGTCCAGACAGCAGCTCATCCGCGACGCCGATGATTTGGCCTGGCTCGATGTTCCGACCTTCCATGCCGGTGGTGAACCTGACGGTCCACGTCTCGTACTGTTCGGACTTCAAGGCCCATATGCCGTGCCGAATCGCTTCGCCTTCAACGGTGCAAGCGAACCGCGCCACGTCAAGCATGCGGTGACCCAGGACGCCAATCATGTCGTCGTTGGTGACGGCCGTGGGCTCGGTTTTGAACTCGTTGGCGGGGTTGTCCCAGCTGATCTTGGCTCGCGTATGACGGTCGGGAAGCGCGATTGCGCCATATTCGAACTCGCCGACAATGTTCGAACGAGTGAACACGTAGCCGTCGTCATTTCCCGGAATATCGGCGATCACGGTGACCTTCGAGCCGTTCCAGCAGCTGCTACCGCGGAAAACGCTGGCCAGGTCGGACAGCAAGGCATAGCCCTCAACTTGGTCCTGGATGTAGACGTTGGTGGTCATGCGTGGCTGCATGCCGCCCTTCCCGTCCGGCACCATTACGTCGCAGTAACGGCCGATCTCATACAGAGACCAACGGTCCACCATGTCAGCCGTGATTCGGCGGCCAAGGCCGTACCGGCGGTGCAGCAGCAGGTCGTACCAGACCCAGGCCGGATTGTTCGAATACGCCAGCTTGAACGTGCCGTCCCAGCTGCCGGTATAGGTGCGTGTGACCGGGTCGTAGTTGTTCGGCACCTTGATAATGCGGCCACGGCAAAGAAGGCTGAATTTTGGGATGTTGGAAAATTGGGAAGCATCGAATTGCAACGCAGCCAGGGCGAGATTTGGGTAGCGCAGCTTGGCGTCGATAACCTCCGTGAGCGCCTTCACCCGCATGACATCGGCGAAATTGCTGTCGTTGCGGTTTGGAGTCAGCCGGCGCACCCGCAGCACGGCGGTATTGAAGCCCTGGGGCAGATCGACGCGGTGGCTGCGCTCGTATTCGGTCGTGCCCTTGTCGTCGAGGGTGGCAGACAGTACGGTGTTGAAAGCGCCTCCGTCGACGGAAAGCTCGATGGCGTAATCGATGCGGTAGCCGACCTGGTCACCGTTGGTCTTCACCTCCCAGATCTGCGGCCACGAAAGACGCACCCGGACAGCGGACAGATCACGGTTGGTGATCGCCCGCGTCCATGCCACGTCCGATCGCAACTCAACCGGCAAGCCAGCCGATTGTTCGTATTCGGCGGCAGGAAAGCCCGCGATGTGCTCTTGATCAACCGAGCCCGAGCGAAACTCCCAGGTGGTCCCGGGAAACGCTTCGGAGCCGTCCGGAGCGATCAAGGGCGTGCCATCCAGCTTGAATGAACGCGCATCGTCGGCCGGCCCGGCAATCTCACCTTCACTGATGATGTAGAGCATCTTGGCGGTGGCGATCGACAACGCGCTATCGGGCGCCTTGTATGGCTGCCGGGGTTTGCTCTCGCCACCCTTTGCTCCGCCAATCTTCAGTGCTGAACCCATGCTTTCCTCCGAGCAATAAAAAACCGCCCGGAGGCGGTTCGTTCAAACAACTCAATCAAGTCTGGTCTTCGGCATAGATACCGGCCGAGGCCAGGGCTCCACCTACGTCGCGCTCGCCGTAAAGCAGAGGCTTGCATCGTCCTTGAGCCGTGGTAGTCACTGCGCCCCCAAATGCATAGGACGACTTGTTGCCGTCGCCCTCATCGCCCAGCAAGCCCGCTGTCGACGGAGCCATGTTCATGGCCACCCCACCCAGCATCAAGCCGGCGCCGATTGCGGCCAGCCAATACTGCTGTGTGATCGCGCCGATGACGATCAGCGCAGCGCCAGCAATTGTTGCGAACAGTCCGCCAGACTTGCTGCCGACTACGATGGGAGCGATACGGATGTCATCGGTGCGGTTCGAGCGCATCTCAAGCTCGTTTTCCGCGACGTTATGCTTACCGCGGAACACAGCGAACTCCAGGCCGCGCTCGTGCCCTAAGCGCAGAAACCGCCGGAAGCCCGGTACCATCACACACAGCGCGTGGATCGCTTCGCTGCAGGAAGCAACCGCCAGGTGGTGAATCCGACCGAAGCGGGCACCCAGCACACCATAGAGCCGGACTGATACGACGGCCGGCAAAGCCGGGGCGCCTACTTGCATGGACATCAGGTTTCCTCCGGTGCTCGTTGGTGGCGAAGAATCATCACGGTGCGCTCAGCCCACATTCCGCCATAAACGTCGCGGGAAGATTTCTTGCCGTAGCGGTGGTGCAGGAATGTCCCGGGCGCGGCATGTAGGCCGGGCACGCTCGAAAGTAAGCCATCACCCAGGTAGACGCCGGCATGGTTAGGGGCTGCCGGCATGCTGCCCCCTTGAGCGGCGATCTGCATGACGACCAGGTCGCCCTTGCGCAAATCGCCTACCCTGTAGAACCCAGCCTCCTCGCAATACCGCTCGTAGAGGCTTTCGCCATCGTTCCACCAGCCGTCGCGCCGCGGGAAGTTCGGCAGATCGATGCCCCATTCCCGGGCGTACCAGTCGCGTACCAGGGCATAGCAATCGAGGATGCCGTGGTGAAACTCACGCTCCAGTAGTGGTGCCTCATAGCCCTCAGGCTTGATAGTTGCGGTATCGCCGCCAGGCCAACCCAGGATGAACCATGGCACGCCGTGCAGCTCGCAACTGACGCGATCGGCCATGCTTGGGGTTGCCAGTGCGTTCGGGTGGCTGTGCACGATCTCGACGACTTCGCCCCGGTCCTCGGCGGCGCACTGGTCCTCTGGGTTGATGATGAAGTGCTCGCTGGGCGTCTGGGCATCATTTCGGCATGGCACATAGACGCGCCTTCCGTTCTCGCGGATAACAACACCGCAACACTCGCGCGGGAATTCGGCCTCAGCGTGTGCCTGGACCTTTTTCAGCAAAGTCTTGTTCATGGTCATACCAGGCCAGCGCCAGGGACGCCGCCAAAAGGCAGTGGATTATTTTCGCCGAAGCGCTTCTTGCAATCGCTCAACCGGCCACCGCATCGATCAAGCGCTGGATCGTCCACCGGGTTGCCGTCAGCATCGAACATCGCCGAGCCGGTGTAGTTGCAGTCGGGCCCGCGGTACTCGCCCCACAGGCACCACTCACAACGATTCATGATCAGCCCGCCTGGCAGCATCTGTCCTTTCACCGAGGTAGGCGGAGCAAGGCCAAACACAATCTCCTGCCGGCCGATACTGGTGGGCACGTTGATATAGGAAATGTTCAGACGCTCCTGATCCCCTGCGTTCGGGTTTCCTCCGGGGAAGTTGGCCGCATCCAGATACCTGGCGTAAGTCTCGCGGACAGTTACCTTGATGCCCACCAGGTGCTGAAACTGGACACACAGAGCGGTGATGACGCCGTCCAGGTTCCCAAGCTTGAGCATCGGAGTGCTGGTGTTGCCCTCGGTGCCGCGCCCGAAGCCACCGACCTCAAACGGCCGAGGCTGGTAGATCTGTCCCTTCCAAAAGATGGGGCCGTTCAATTGGTGCGCGTGGTAGCGCAGAATGCCCATGCCCCGGGCTTCGCCATCCAGTTCCAAGAGCTGGATCAGGTCGCCGGGCTCAAGCTTCTGGTCATCAGCAGTGATCATGCGCACCTCATGGACTGAATACCTGTTGGAAAGTCGTGCTCAGGGTATAACGGCCCTTGCCGTGGCTTGCCGTTTGCCACCCTCCGGTGGTGATGTACCGCCCTTGCTCCTGCATAGGCGGCTTCCACAGGAAGCTGACAGCCCCCTTGTGGCGGGAAAAAAATGCCAGGATCGGCGCCAGGTAGGCTTCGGTGCCGGTAAATGAGACCTGGTACGACCCGGCCAGGTTGTTGATGCCAACCGAAAGCCGCTGGCTGTATCCGTTGTTGTACTGAGACGTCAGCACATTGGGCTGCACGTCGCCGCTAGAACCCACGCGCGGCGACCAGGTGAAGACTTCCGGCATTACCCATTCCTCCGATTGCTTGGATCGAGCAGACCGTTTTGCCCTTTCTCCTGGATGATCACGCCTCGCGCTACCTTGGGCATTTCCTCGCGGACAGTATTGAGCAGCGCCTGGCCCATAGCCTCGTAACCCTCGGGCGCAGATACCGACCCACCAGATCCATCGCCTTTGATGTGGATGTTGATTTGGGGGGCAGCGGCGCCACCCCCAATCACGCCAGATGGCGAAAAGGACGCCAGCGCCGGCGATACTGAGCTACCGACGTATCCGCCGCTGGCAAAACCAGGCTTGCCGGTTCGGTTCAAACCGATCAGGTAATCCTTCATCCCTGGCTGGTCGACGACCTCCTTTCGAATCACCACTTCGCCGCCGTGCACCACCCCCTTGGGCTCAAACTTGCCGCCCGGGCCGGTGAACCCACCCTCCGAAAACCCTGCCAGAGACATACCGGCCACCATGCCGGCGTTCGCGTAGCCCGCAGCCAGCAGCGCGGCCCCCACTGGAATACCGCCGAGCACAGTCAACTCGGCAGGCGCTTTCGCTGCAGCGATCTGCGCGTTCATGATGATGGAGGCGACAGCGAAGGCCTTCTGAGCGATGAACAGAGCCTTGTAAGCCCCAGACTGCTCGCCAGCGATCTTGCCGACCATATCCGCTGCCTGCCCCGAGAGTTCGCTGAAGGTGCTGACGACAGCGACCTTGTACGAGTCCTGAATGGCAGACAGGCGCTCGTTGTTGGTCCTAGTGATGTCGGCAACTCGGTCCAAGTATTGCTGCTCGGCCGCCAGCCGCTGCTCGTTGGTGCTTTGCTGGTCCGCAAGGATCTGGTCACGCAGTTCGGCCTGGAGTGATAGCTGTTTATCGTGCCATTTCTTCAGCGCCGCTTCGGCCTCGGCGATCTTGATCAGTTCACCAGAAGCACCGGCAACCGACGCGTCGAGCCCGCCATACTCAGGCGCCTGGGTAATCGTCGCTTTCGAAATGGCGTCGGCGCCCGCACGGTACTGGTCGGAATTGAGCGTGCCGGCGCGGTTGGCCGTCTCCAGCACCTTCATCCGCTCGCGGGTAGTCGCTAGCAGTGCCTGCTCCTGCGACTGCAAGCTGCTCATGAGCGCGTCGTATTCTTTGCGAGCATTCAACGCATCCAGCTCTATCGCCTTGCCCTCCAGGCGCAGCTTGTTCTGCTGGCTCAACTGCGACAACTCGCCGTTGGCCAGGTCGTAACGAAGGCGACCTAACTCAGTCGTCTCGCCGTAAAGCGCAACCTGTTGAGTGAGGTTGGCCAGGGTCTGCTTGTAGGCGTCGTTCAGACGCTCGGCTTGTCGCTGGATATCCTCGGAGGCTTTTTTGGCCCGCTGCTGTGCCTCCTCGGATGCTTTGGCCGCCGCCTCCGAACCTTGAATGGCAGTAGCGAGGATTCGCCAGCCCTCAGCTGTACCCGGGTCAACCCCTTCGCGCTCGATCCGCCGGTTGATTTCGCCCAGAAGATCGCCGCCGTCGCGAACAGATTGCAGGCGCTCCACCAGGTTCTTGGTGTAACTGTTCCAGCCGTCGACCGTCTTCTGATCCGGGCCGGGCATGTTCTTCAACCCAGCGTTTGCGCCAGCCGCAGCAGCGGCAACGTCATCCAGCCGACCGCGCAGCATGTTGGCCACATCACCGTAATCGCCCGAGGCCTTGATTGCCTCCCCATACGCAGCCGCGGAGGCGTTGATGGCCTTCGTCATCTCCTCGTTCGGGCGGATGGCAGCGACAAGCTGCTGGGTGGCTGAATCAATGTCCTGGCCACCGGCAATACGTCGATTGAACTGAGCGACAGCGTGGTCGCGCTGGAATGGGTTTGCCCCGTAGGTGTCGCCCCATTTGTCATTGGCCTGGGACGACGCGCGAATCTCCCGCAGCGCCTTCTGTGCCGCCACCTGGGCGTCAGCTTGCTGCTGCAGGACGCCGTCCAGCTTGTAGCGAGCCTGCTCTTTGCCGAGCTCTGCAAACTCCTTGCGGAGCTCTTCAACCGGACGCTTGAGGTCGACGGTGGCCTTCCTGGCCTTCTCGCTGTTGTCACTAAACAGCAGGTAACTCGCCGCGACGGCGCCGATGGTCAGGCCAAGCCCGGGGAGCCCCCCCAGGGCAGCGAAGAGGCCTCTGCCTGCGCGAGCAGCAAGCGAGGTTGCAGAATTGTTTGCCGCTTGGGCGGCCGTTTGCGCGGCGGCCGCTTGAGCGTCCGCTAGACGTGCGATCCTAAGCCGACTAAGTGCAGCCGCATGAGCATCGGTGAACCTGGTAGCGGCAACCTGCGCCTCCGCCGCAATCGTCTCTGCAGCAGCGCGACGTACTGCCATCGAAGCAGCGTCAAGCTGAGCCGCGGTACGCCCAATTTCTGCGGATTGAGCGCTGCGAATTGCAGTTATTTGATCCCAGAGATCCTTGGTGAAGTCGAGAATCTTCCTACCGCCGTATGCTGCTCCAAGAGTGAGCGCCGAGGCGGCTAGAACGTCCATGTTCTCAGCAACTAACGTAATAGCTGCCGCTAAAACTTTCGTACTACCGGTTGTGCCATCCAACCCGCCAGCCCACGCCTGGAAGGAGTTGTTGACTGTTGTTATGGCCCCGCCAACCGAGCCAGGAAGATCCTTGAACTCTCCCTGAAGCGCACCTAGCTGGCTGATCAGAGCAGGGACGACTTTATCAATCGTAAGCAGACCTTGATCTGCCATCGCCTTCAAATCTTTCCGAGCAACCCCCATCCCAGTTGCCAGCGCTCGTATCACTCGATCGCCGTTTTCGTTGACCGAGTTGAATTCCTCGCCTCTCAGCACTCCCTGGCCAAGTGCTTGAGAAAACTGGGTAATCACAGAGGAGGATTCTGCGGCGCCTGCTCCAGATAGCTGCAGGCCAAGCGCTAAGGCTTCTGTTACGCCGAGCACGTCGCTTGAGGAATAGCCGAACTCGCGCATGGATGCGGAAGATCTGCTGAACAGGTTTGCGTTGTCGGCAAAGGCGGTACCAGTTCTTTGGCTGACCTCAAACAAGGCTTTCTGGCTTACAGTAAAGTCTTCGGTACTTGTGGATGCCTGCTTAAGCCTTGCGTTAACCTGGTTCCAACTGTCTGCCTGGTGGATCAAATTTCCGACTGCAAGCGCCCCTGCCATCGCACTTGCATAGCCACCGACAGACGATGTCAGGGACTGCATGGCCGTACTTTGTGCGCGAACCGCAGCTTCTTGAGACCTCCAAGAACTGACTGATTCCCGATTTCCTGACGTTATGGTCCGCAGATAGCTCTGTCCCATTCGCCCGGCCTTGGCCATCTCGCGCTGATAAGCGCTGGTCTCAGCGGACACACTAACGATCAGAGAGCGAAGAGTTTGCCCTGCCATGCCTTTCTCCAGACATTAAAAAGCCCGCCGAAGCGGGCTATTTGGTTCTTTCACTTTGTACAATCTCGTTGTCCTCATCGATGTAATATCTCCATCGATTCCGACAATCTGCATACACGACGATTTTATCTGGCGCTCGGCTCAGCTTCTCCGAAAGTCCAACGTACTCCACCTGGTCGCATCGAGTTTGTTTACCGGCCTTAAACAAAGCAGATCGCTCAACGCTCTTGATTCGTTCAATGCCAGAGTCGCCCCACAGCTGATAAGTTCGTGGGTAGCTTTCTCGCGTGTAGATAGAAAGAACAGACTCGTCAACAACAACCTCAGAGTCAGGCCTCTCAGAATTTCCACAGCCGTAGATTGCCAGCGGTAAAATAAACAGTAGTCGCTTCATGCTTCCTCCTTGGAAACCGGGGAATCTACCATGATGCACCATGACGAAAAAAACTCACCGCTCTAGCTTTCTACTGCTTTCGTCATCAGGAAGGCCTTGAACAGCTCTTCCCCTTCCTCCGGGGCCTGCTCAAAAGCTGGCTTTTCCGTCTTCCATTGAGGAAGCAGGTCCATCGGAGTCACCTTGGCGCCCTGGGCCTGCAGTGTCGAAGCAGCAACGATCGCAGCCTGGATGTCACCGCGCGCGTCACTCAGCGGCGACTCCTCGTTGTAGGCCTGCCAGAGGAACAGCTCCTCGGCGCTCATGCACTGCTTGAGATCCTGCAGAGTCATGCCCAGCCGGAGGGCCAGAGTCAGCATAAAGGCCAACTCTGGCTCCTCCGTTAGCCGTTTCCCGCCGCGTCAACCGGGTCCTGGGCGCCAGCGCCTGCCTCGACACCACTCAGCTCGAACGCCTTGCCCACCAGCCGGTCGTGAACAGGGCTGAAGGCCTTGGCCACGACCGACACATCCTCATCTTCAAAAATGCGGGAATGAGATTCGTCAAGCAGGGTGCGCGCCAGCACGAAGGCGTACAGCGGCGAGGAGTCGATATCGACCAGGCGGGCGGCCGAGGTTTCTTCGTCACCCTCCTCCGGTTGCTCGCTCAGGCCGACAGCGGCGCGGGCAGTAGCCACTGCCGCTGCCGCACGGCGCCGGTACTCAGCCCAGTCGCCAGCGCTCAACGCCATCACCACGACCTTCGCGCCATCCCATTCCGGTACCTCAAGCGATTCATGCTTGAAGTTCCGGATCGGGTCGAGCGCCATCGCTCGCAGGCCCTGTGCGCCTGCAGTCTTTGCGCGGGCCATTACGGGGTCACCGGCGGGACGGTGAAGGTGACGCTGCCGGTGATGCGCACGTTGAAGGTACCGTTAACGGTGCCGTTGGGCGCAGCATCCCAGGTGAACTGGGTGACCAGGCCGAGGAACGTCGAGGACGTACCATCCTTGAATACCGACTTGAATGCCCGCGGCTCGCCGTCGTCGCGTGCGGTTCGCAGCACGGTCTGAGCTTCGTCATCCGCTTTCCAGTTGCCGGACATGCTGAAGGTACCGTTGTCGGCCAGACCAACAGTGAACTCCTTGGCCTCGCTGGCCAGGGTGGTTACCTCAATTTCGTCCGACTGGCCGCCCTGGAACTGAGGCTGCTTGATCGTTACCGACAGGTCGGCGTACTCCAGGCCGTCGGCGGCCGGGTCTAGCGTGGTGGTCTTGGAAACGCTGAGCTGGGTACCCTGCGTTTTCACGAACTTGGCTTTGGTTGGGTTCTGCGCGGCCATGGGGCCTCCTATGGTTGCAGGGTGTACTCCCAGCTCACGCTGAAGAGTTTGGTGTCATCTTCGAATTCGTCCGGCAGGCGATCGGCGCCGCCAGTGGTGAAATCTTCGCCGTCGATGGTCATGGCATTGAATGCTTCACCGGCCAGTGTCAGCGCCTGCAAATAGCTTTCACCCCATGCGGCGAGCTGAATGGTTACGTCACTGGAGCCGTCCCAACCGGCCAGGGTGAATCCGGTGGAGCCACTGACCGTTTGGATCACCAGGCGCGGCTGAGCCGCCCCCTCAGGGGCAACGCCGAAAAACACGCGGCCATCGACAAGAGGCGACAGCCTGTCGATCAGGGATTTCTCGATCATGGGATTACCGCGCGGTGGCGTTGTCGATGCCTTCGGCCAGCTTGTCACTCACGGCCGCTTCGATTTCCGGCAGGCTCCCGTCCCAGGCCGGCCGAATGAACGGATGGGCCTGCATCTTGGAGGTGCCAAGTTCCAGGAACTTCCAGTAGAACGGTGCCTCCCATTCCGTCGCGGAGGTCCGGCCCTTCTTACCGCGACGCTTGAGGGCCTTGGACTGCTTGCCGTTGGGCTTCTTCACGCGCAAGCCAGCTGTGGCGCCCCCAGGCGTCTCGGACTGCTTCAGGCGCACGGCTGCGATATTCTTCTTGAGCTTGCCAGTACGAACCGGCGTCGTGGCACGAGCCTTGTCCCTGGCAACTCGGGCGCCAGCCATTACGGCATCACGCACGATCTTGTTGCCCGTGGCTTTAGCCAAGCGCTCGAAGTCGGCCTGTAAATCACCCAGGCCGACGACAGTCAATGATCCATTGCTCATTTCGGCTTCACCGTCTTGCACATGAGTTTGAGCATGTCGCGCTGATTGGTAGGCAGCTGAGCGATGATTTCGTAGGCAACGCCGTCATGCACCATGTGCTGACCGGCGACAACGTCCTTGCGGTAACGGATGTTGATCTCAGCGCTCACCGTGACCTGCATCTGTGACGCAGCCTCATACATGCGGCCCGAGGGAATGTTTATCTCTGCCCAGAGAGGGCCGAGGTCACCCCACACCTTCGATGGCTGACCCAGGGCATCTTTCTCCTCGATGTACCCACGGCGCATGCAGCGATGTCGTAACGGCCCGGCTCGCATCACACACCCATCCGGATGCGATATGGCATCAGCAGGTGCTGGGACGCCAGCGGCAGCTCGGTGGTGATGGTGCCTGTGACCACTTCCTCACGGTTGGCGAATAGATGGCCCAACTTGAGCAGGCAGGCAGCCTGTATTGCAGGGTTGAGCACCATGCCGTAGGCAATGGCGTCGGCTTGGTCATAAGCATTGGCCAGCGCCTGGCGGGCGTGCTCGAGCAGGCGGCAACGCAGGGTGAGGTCCTGCACCGCCTCAGCGGCCACGACAGCCTCGACATTCGCAGCCTTGGCCTGCTGCATGATCGCCTGAACGCCGGCTCGGGCCTCGTCGAGCGTGACCTGATCCAAATAGAAGCGCCGATTGAGGAACTGCATCGCCGTCTCTTCCGCTGCATCAAGTTGCGTCTGGACCAACGCCTGGTCTTCAGACTCCGCCCTGAGGTGATGCATGGCCACCTCGATTGCGATCACGGACATGGGTTACTCCTCGGCCTGCGCCGGCTCGCCACCGGCGATCAGTCGCTCAGCTTCCGCATTGGCTTCTTCCTGGTTACCGGAGAACTCGCCAACCTGGTTGCCTTCAGCGTCCACCACGATGTACTTGCCAGCGCCCTTGTGCTTAGCCTTGAAGCCGGCGACTGGCTGGGCAATCGGCAAGGTGACGGCGCCCAGGCTGCCGGTGGTCAGCACGCCCGCGCCAACTGCATCTTCCTGCGAGATGGTCACCACCACCTCGCCTTCGGAGTCGTCCGGCTCGGCATAGCCCTTCTGGACCAGCTCGCGGCCGTGCTGCTCGATGGTCTCGAAAGACGTGCCTTCCACCAGCGTTTGGCCGCCCAGGTACAGAGGTTTCAGGGTTTTCAGCTTCATGAATGCCTCCAGGGGCCGCCACCCGGGCGGCCCTCATACAGGGTTATGGAGTGGTCGGCGCGGTGAAGTTGCCGTAGATGAACGCCTCTGGGCGCTTGACCGCCAGGGCGGCACGCTCCTCGCAGCGGATCGAGATCAGGTTCTTCTCGAAGTCGTCTGCGTTTTCGGTGGAGATCACCACGTTGGCGTCTTCGCGATCGAACAGCTGAGCACCAGTCTGGAAAGCACCGGTCAGGAACTTGCCTTGGAAGCCGGCAGCCTCGGTGGCCACGACCGGCAAACCCCACAGGACAGGGCCAGCCAGGCCCAACGGGTTGGCGAGGATGTAGCGACCCAGGGTGTCCTTGGTCAGCTCGATCTTCGCCCAGTCCATGAAGTGCAGGACGTGGCCGGAAGCCGGCAGGCGCGCCAGCTGAGCCTGGAGCATGGCCAAGCGCAGGTCATCGATGCCCGACTGATGCTCGACCTCGAATGCAGGGTCGAAAACCGAGGCTTGCGGGACGATGCCATGCAGATGTACGCCGGTACCGTCACCGAACAGGATCTCCTGCTCTTCGACGTATTTCAGGCCGTAGCGCATTTCGACATCGATAGTGGAGCCCAGCTGCGCGAAGTCATCCAAGATCTGCTTGGAGGCCTTGAACATGTGCGCGATGGTGGATACAGCAGTCAGCTTCGGCGCGAAGCTGATGTTCGAGTACGGTTTGGCAGTGCCCTCAGCCACGACCTTGGCGGCGTTGGTGAAGCCGGTCTGCTGCACCCAGAAGATGGCCGGCGCGGTCGTGCGGCCCGGGGCGATCAGGTCGCGGATGAACAGGCGCTGCTTCGGCGCAGTGTCGATGCCAGGAAGCCGCTGGGGCTCGACGACGCCGGCAGGAATGTCGGTGGACAGCAATGCTGCGCTCACCGGGATGCTCACGCGCTTATTGCCTTCGACACTGGCCGCGAACTGCTTCAGCGCCTCGCTTTTGATCACCACGCCACCGAGACTGTCGCGGGTTTGCGGGGCGCTCGCCGAAGGCAGGCGTGCGAACTCCTGCTCGAGCTCGCCCAACTGGGCTTTCAGCTGCTTCTCGGCTTCGGTCAAGCTGTTGAACTTGGTCGCCAGTTCGTCGACAGCGTTCTTGGTTTCTTCGGAAAGGCTGCCGGCCTTCTTTGCCTCGGCCAGGGCGTTTTCGGCCTGCTTGCTGAAATCGCTGGTGGCCTGCTTGAGCTCGTTGGAGACCTGCTTAAGCAGGTCGGCGGTGTTGTCTG
Source organism: Pseudomonas sp. s4 (assembly GCF_046764235.1). NCBI lineage: Bacteria > Pseudomonadati > Pseudomonadota > Gammaproteobacteria > Pseudomonadales > Pseudomonadaceae > Pseudomonas > Pseudomonas sp. s4. The sequence continues at coordinate 4,829,069 of NZ_CP177209.1, forward strand.
CCATGGGATCTTCTCCGGTTACTTGAGGGCTGCTGCCGAGAACCGCGACATTGCGGCCTGTAAATCGGCAAAGTGGGTGGCCAGGTCGGCCGGGGGTTCGGCAGCGCTTCGCGTACCGGAGGGGGCAGCGCCAGGCGTACCACCCTTGAGTTCTTGAATAAGGGAGCGCCGCTCGGAGCGGGGCATGCCCTGTTTGGCCAGAATCGCGTCCAGTCGGCGAGCTGCGATCTGGTGCGGCGCCTTGGCCTGCGGGTCTTCCTGCGCAGCGTCCGATGGGAGAAGCCCATCAGCGAAGCCGGCCTCAACAGCCGCACTTCCCCCCATCCAGGTCTCGACGTCCATAAGGGCGCGCATCGCGGCGACCTCATCGCCGGTTCTGACCGAGTAGATGTCGGCCAGGGTGCCGTCGATCTGGTCGAGGAAGTCGGCAACTTCGGTGAAGTCGTTTCGGTCACCCGCGGCGATGGTCCAGGCGTTGTGGATCATCATGAAACCGGCTCGAGCGATCTGGATTTCATCACCGGCCATGGCGATGAACGATGCAGCCGAGGCGGCCAGGCCAAGCACCTGAACGGTTACCTTGCCCTTGTGCTCGCGCAGCAGGTTGTAAATCGCCAGGCCCTCGAAGACATCGCCGCCTGGGCTGTTGATCTTCACAGTGATGTCTTTGTCGCCGATGCTGCGAAGTGCGGCACTGACACGCTTGGCAGTAACGCCCTCCCCCGTCCACCAGTCCATGCCGATCGGGTCGTACATGGTGATGGTGGTGGAGTCATCACCGGCTGCAGCCTTGATCGCTGGATTCCAGCGCTCCATGGCCTTCGGCAGGAGATCGGATTCGACGCGCGCGTGCGGCCGCACCGCCGGCGCTGCCGGTAGTGTCTTGAGAGTCATGGGTTACTCCAGGTCAGGCCGCTTTGAGCAGCGGCATCGATATCAGCGCGTGGGCCATCATGGGGCCGTCCGGGTTTCCGGATTCCAGGGCCTGGGAAGCCAGTTCGACGGCCTTGTTGATGGCCTCTTGGTCGTCGTTGTTGCGTGCCGAGACCAGCCGAAGCATGAATGCCGAGGCAGCCGGCGAGACGCCTGCGCTCGGCTTCCCGAGCTGGTCCAATGGCACCAATGCGGATTGGACCGTGTACGTGTCTCCGCCCGGGATCGGTGGCAGGTTCTCCAGCCGGCGTACCTCGTTGCGCGACATCCAGCCGTTTTGCAGCGCCGTGTTGTACCAGGCCCCTCGGCCGGCGCTGTCTGCCCGCAGCAGGCCTTCCACAGCGAACTCGGCGAAGTAGTCGTCGGCATCGGCCTCGCCGATCAGGCAGCGAGTGATCTCCTGCTCAATGTTGACCAGTAGCGGCCGCAGGCTGTTGGTGAGGAAGTGCAGGTTCTGCGCCTCAACCGAAGCAGCCCAGCTGGACTGCTTGTCCATGTGGCCGACCATGAAGGGCGGCACTCGGAACCAGCGGCACATCTCCTCGATCCCGAAAGACCTCGATTCCAGCATTTGCGCGGCTTCAGGGTTCATCGTGATGCCCTGGTACTTGAAGCCCGCCTCCGCCACCATGATCTTGCCGGCGTTTTTCGAACCCATGAATGCCTGCATGCTGGCCCGAAGCTGCTCGCGCTGCTGTGGCGTGATCTTGGCGTCGCTGCTCAGGATGCCGGAGGCCTGCATACCCTGTGCAAACACCTTCGCCGCAGCCTCCTCGATCGCCATGGCTGAGCCGAAGATCTCGCGACCGGTGGTGACGGGGAGCATCCCGCACACTCCATCCAGGCCGAAACCACGAATGTGCATCAGGTTCTTCTCGGGAATGTCGCGGTCCACGCCATTCTCGTTGTAGGTGTACTTCAGGCGCCCGTTTTCCTGCCGCTTGACCTTCATGCACTGGGGCAGAAGCGGCACCAGGGCGATGATCCTGCTGCCGATCATCTTCTTCTCGACGAACGCATTGCCTCGAAGACAGATGCTCGCCACCACCAGCAGCATGAAGCGCTGCGGGGTCATCTCGGCGTTCGGGATGCGGCAAAGCACGCGGAACAGCGGATGGTCTTTAGCGATCTCGCGTGATCCGTCGGGAAGGCGCCGATACAGCTTGAGTGGCAGCGTGGAAACGGATTCGGACAGCAGCCTCACGCACGCCCATACCGTGGACAACTGCATGGCCTTGTCGACAGATACGTGCTTTCCAGATGCGGAGCTGCCGAACCATTCTTGCCAAAATGCACCATCCTTCAGGCCGATGGGCACCCCGAGCCAGTTTTGCAACGCAGCCTTCACACGGCCCGGTTTCTTCTCGGCCATCAGATTCCTACCATGATCGGGTTATCAAAGAAGCCCTGGAGATCGCCAGAGCCTTCCGGGTTCAACGCCATCAGCGTTGCCGCATCAAAGGTCGCCATCAGCGGGTCGATCTTGGCAGTGCCGCTGACCTGCTTGTTGATCGCGATTGCGTTGCCGACCTGCACGGTCTTGGCGTTGCCCACACACCAGGCCATCAGCCGGGAGTCGCCGTGAATGAACTCGCCACCGGCAACCTTTCGCTCTGTGGTCTTGATCGCGCCATTCAGGCGCCACCCCTGGGATACGGAGGCGATCCGCTCCATGGCGATGCCGCGCTCCTCGGTGGTGAGTTCGTCGATGATGTCGCCAATGCCAGCCGCGTCCACGCCGATGGCCTGTTTCTCTGGCAGCAGCCCAGCATCGCGCACCTGGCAGATGATGTCAGCGACATCCCGAACATCCTCCCCGGGAAGCTGAACAATGGTCAGGTCGCCGTCCGCCGAGAAGTCGTTCAACACGCTGACGATGTCCTTCCGGCGCTCCAGCACGATCTTGTGCGCCCAGGCATGAGCCCAGTGCAGCCACTTCCGGGTGCCGCGCTCTCTCCCGATCAGGCTCAGACCCAACAGGTCGTCCAGGCCTCCGCCGTCGATCCCGGCCACTACCACTTCGCTTCTGCGCAGCAGCTCCTCGAGGGTGAGCTGCTTGTCGCCCCGGCCTTCCCAGTGGTCGGCGCCCGCCCAGCGGTTCGCCCGCAGGTTCATGCCGATCTGGATGTTCAGGTGCTTGGCCAGGAACTTCCGCTGGCTGCCCTCATCCTTGCGCAGGTTCTTCGCCAGCTCGTCTTCCAGCCACTCCCGGCTTACCGACCGCCCCATGTTGGGGTTGGTGACGTAGAAGTTGTCCGGCTGAAGGTAGGCCTTGCTCTTCACCATGGCCTCTGGGAACTCGTACAGGACGCCCAGCGACTTGCGATCATTGACTACCCCGTCGCGAACATCACGGTAGTAGCTCAGCTTCTCTTCGAAGACCCCGGCCGGCGGCTCGTCGCTCTGCGTCGACAGCAGGATTACGAAACCTTCGTCTCGGGAGATCTGGCCACCGGTGGCCTCCATCAGCATGGCGTCGGCGTTCGCGCGCTTGCCGAACACCCACACCTCGTCGATCAGGATCTTGCCGGACTTCTTACCCGATACCGTGTCGGTGTCGGCCGCGACCACCTTCAGCGCCGCATTGTTCACCCGGTGGGTGATGGTGCGGATGTGATCCTGGACGTGCAGCAGTTCGCTGAGCTCCGGATCGGCCCGCACCATGCCGGCGGCTGGCTTGTAGCTGTTCGCCGCTACTTCGATCGTCGGCGCGATGATCAGCAGCTCCTCATCGTGCCGCCAGTTCAAGATCAGCGCCGTCAACATGATGCCGGCGGCGATCGTTGATTTCGTGTTCTTCTTGCTGATCAACAGGAAGAACTCCCGGATCAGCTGCTTACCGTGCTCGGCATCGTAGGCCCCAAAGATGGCGGCAACGAAGTCGAACACCCATTCATCGCAGCACTCGCCGAAAGTCGGCTGGCCAGGCAAATCGACGACCTTGAGCGCCTTGAACACTTCAAGCGCGGCCTCGGCTTCATCGGGAAACAGCGGCTTGAAGGGAATCAGCGATTGGCCAGCAACGATCCGAGCCTCCCAGTCTGGGCAGGCTGTCGTCCACTCCATGCATCACCCCTTGTTGTTAACCACCAGCTTCGGTGGCGGACGGGCGCCGAAACGCCCCTTGCTGACCTGATCGGCCGCTGCGGCCTTCTGTTCCTTCTTGCCCTGGTCGGCGACCTTGCCGTGCTTGTAGGGCAGTAGTGCCTTGGCGGCATCGACGCGCAACTTGGGCTCAGCAGCCTGCTCATTCATGACGGCCTTCAGGAAGTCCATCGGGTCGTCGAAATCGCCCAGCTCGAGCTCCCCGACGGCGCCATCCTCTGGCGGAGGAGCTTTAACTTTCCGGCCTGGTTTAACTTCCGTGGACGCTGCCTGCCGGTCGCGCAGATGCCGACCAATTGCGGCGATGACATCCGGGTCCTTTGCGAGCTTGGAGCCCGCTTGCGACGCGGTTTTCTCTGAATAGCCGGCGGCGATGGCCGCGTCTCGGTTTGACGCTCCCGACAGCAAAGCGTCAGCAAACCGTCGCTTCTTGTCGGTTAAAGCCATGGTTAACTTTTCCGTGAAAGGGGAAAAAAACTGCGAATGGGAGGGGGCGTGGTTTCCGAGAAGGAAAGGTATGCACTCTTACCCCACCCTCCCCCTTGAAGCACGTCATAGCCCCGATGAAGCACGTCAATCCCCCTGTTTCGCATCAGATCGGTGCACGCCCAGCTCGGCTGCATCGGCCGCCGTCTTCTTCATGTGGCAACCGTCAGGACCACAGCACAGGATCTGGCAATTCTCGTCGGTGTCGGCGCCGCCTTGATGCAACGGCACGCGGTGGTCGAGCTCGAAGCCATTCGGGTAGGCAACAACTCGGCCGCATTCGACGCACGTCGGCGATTCCGCCCACAACCGCAATCGACGGGCCTGAAGCCTGCTACCTGTCATCCGGCGCTCCGAGGTGTTGGTGGTCGAGAGCTTGCGGCCTTCTACAGGCTTTAGCCTCGACTTCAGCGTTGGCAGCTTGGGCATCAGTCTTGGACCTTGCGTGTCATCATCCGCACCTCGTTGGCAATCTCAACAGCTCGCTCACGCACCTCCAGCACCTGGCCGTCGAACGTATGGACGATGGAACAGACGCCGTGCCACTGGGAGCTGGTGCCAGCCTCCTGCACGCGGGCAATCGCGCTCGGCGCCAGGAAGTGTTGGCGGCGGTTGATGTCGGTCAGGGTGATCATTGGCTACCTCGCGCCACGAAACGGCGCATCTTGATGTTGTGGCGCGGCTCACGGCCCATCGACCTTTCGCTCTGCCCAGCGCCTGCCGAGCTGGCGCGCCTGCTCAACGCCAAGCACACCAACGAAGCCGGCGGTGGCGAATGACCAGGCGATGCTAAGACCGAACTCTTTCACGGTCAGGCCAACCACCATCACGATCAGCGCGCCAAGCGTTGCCTCAATCAGCTGGCGGACGGGGCGCGTTTCCTTGCCGTCGTACTGAATGCGCAACCAGGTCAGGGCGAATGTCAGGCCCATTGCAAGGCCGTTCTCTCTCAGGGCGGTAAGCACCATCACCCAGAAGGATGGGTCTTTCTCGGGCATATGGGCCATCTCGATTCCTCCCGTTGCGGGGAGCAGAAAAACAAACCCGCTCAAGGCGGGTACTGGATCAGCGTCGATGCAGCAGACCGCCTGGGCGAAGCTCTTCGCGGATCGCCTGGCGCACGGTTTCAGCAGGATCAGCAGCCTTGGCAATCTCGTCGCACAGGGCCTGGCTAAGCTCAGTCCCGGCGATCTGGCCAACGATCAGGCTTAGGATCTCAGCGGCATTGCCCTTCTCGATGGCGCGTTCCATGTCGGTCCGATCATCTTTGGTCTCGCCGCGGGCCTGGTCGATGCCAAGACCGATGCCAGTGCAGACGTATTGGCCATGGGAGTTCCTGAACATCGTCACTACGAACTTATCGGATCTCACCAGGGCTTGGGAAAGCAAAGCTGTCCCTCCGGGCTTCCAGTCCGTCAGCGCATCACGCAGTGCACCTTCGCTCTCATCGCCTCGGTAAATCGCTTTCTCCAGCGCACCAATGCGCCCGGCCAAAGCCTCATCCGCTGATGCGCGGGTGCTGGCTTCGTCAACGATCTGCGCTTTGGTTGCGAACTGATCAACGAAGGCCTGGCTGATGAAGACCTGGTCACCCTCAATCACGAACGGCTGATCAACCGATGGTTCATCGCTTTTCGGGCAGCCAAGGCGCGCCATGACCTTGCCGCTGCAGGTAATGGTCAACCCGTCGGCATTGATGGTGACGCCTGAGCCAGACCGCAACGAGGTTCGCGCCAAGGCCTCCTGCTCGGTTTCGAGGCGCCGGTACGTCAGGGTGGTGCGGATGTCCGATCCGTCGTGATCGAACGAAATATCCTCGGTCGAGAACTCGGCATCAGCGCGGAACTCGACCGGCACCTTGCCGATCTGCTCCTGCAAGAACGCCAGGCGGGCCTTAGCCCCTGCCGGGACTTCGCTTTCTGGCCACTCGCTGGCGGTGACGGTGATCATCTGCGGGTCGCTGGGCAAAGATCCGACAGCCATATGACCGCTATTGATCTCCATGGCGCCCGCCTTGAGATCCAGGCGGTAGCCGGACATGCCGGGAACATAATCGGCACTCTGAATAACGTTGACGTCCAAGGCAGGCTCCTGAAACGAAAAAGGCCCGCCGAAATGGCGAGCCCTTGGAATGGGTAGAAAGGTGGCTCCGTGCTATCGTCGAGTTTCCACACAAGACGTTTCACGGAGCGAAAAACGATGAAGGTAACCCTCAAGTGCGCCAAGTGCGGCAGTGACAAGTTCGAGGTTCCGGCTAGGCCGAACAACAACTCGAAGGTCACCTGCGGCAAGTGCGGCGCTATCGAGACTTACGGAAAGCTCATGAAGGCTGTGGGTGACAAGGTCACGAAAGACCTGGAGCGGCAGCTCGGGAAACTGTTCAAGTGACTTGAGCGTTTCGCTCAGAGGGCGCAGGAAGTCAGCGGCGCCCTCAACCTCAACGTCGAGCTGTAGCTTTTCCATACAACCTCCAGATACGAAAAAGCCCCGGCAGATACCGAGGCTTGGAATGGGTGCGGAGGGCCGGTGCTTACCCGGCTTGTTGGCCTGGATCGCTGGGTCACATACCCCAGACTCTCATCGCGTAGCCGATCAGGGAGCGCACGGCTTTGATCGACGCCACTACCGACTTAGCCCAGCTGCCTGAGCGTGTCATCCGCATAAAAAAGCCCGCACAGGGCGGGCAAAGAGGGATCGTGCTTTTTTAAATCTGGTGGCTGTAGAACAGCGAGTACGACTCGATACCGTCGTTGGGCTGCTTAATGCCAGCGTTGGAGTAGTGAATCGCTCGGATGCCAACCTTCTGCGTCTCGCCGATCTTCAAGCCCGCACCGATGCGGTCTTCAAAGTTGAAGGCCGAACCAAAGTCCTGGTCACCTGCGGACGTACCAGAGAAGACCGCCAGGCCGATGCCAGCCTCAACGAATGGCTTCACGTTACCGCTGCCGAACTCGTAAACGAAAACTGGCGCAAAGGACAGCGAGTGAGCCCCACCTGAAGCATCGCCTGCTTCCCAGTAGGTGTAGCCAGCATCCCAATAACCGGTGAGACGGCCAGTACTGGATTCAAACCAGCTTTTGCCCCAGTTAAAGCCAATGCCGACGCGCGCTGTAAGACCACCTTGGCCTGTCGCGCCAAGCGCTCCGGATAGCTCAGCCGCTCCGGCGGACGCAGCGAAAAGGGAAAGCGCCACAACGGCGAGAACGTTTTTCATACTCACGGTCTTCCATGTTATTGAGTAGCAACCTATCAGAATCATAGCGCTATCAAATCGTTCCCTCATACAAGAAAAATGCTTTTTCTGGAGGGCTACCTGAATCGAAGCCCCTCAAAAACACAAAACCCCGACACGATGGCCGGGGTTTGTCTGTGTCGCGTAACGTTGCAAGCTGGACACGCTGCTATGAAAACAGGTGTTTATCCGCCCGCATAGAACTTTTTACGCAGCTTCTCGAATTTCTTCGAGGGCGCAGTCGATCCATGCAACGCCAGCCTTGATGATCTCTCGGGCCTTGCGCTCGGACATTCCAGCCTCCCGACCTACCCGCATAGCCGGTTGCTTGTAGCCGTAGTACGCCCACACGAAGTCCCCCATCTGCTGGTTGCGCTTCACAAGCCTTGCAACAGCACCATCCACGACCAGCGCCAGATCGTCCGTGATCACATGCTGGCGCGCACCACCCTCGGATGGGACGTTGTCCCGCATGAGCGCATACAGGGGTGAGACGTACCGTGGCACGCCCATCTCGCACATCCGCCACCAGCCCCACTGCTCGAGCAAGTACTCGGTATCGCCCAGCATCTTGTCCACGTAGGTTCTTTTCTTCATGCAGCCCTCCGGGGCGTTGGGTCGGTGTCCAGGCCGAACAGCTCGCGCAGCAGCTTGTCAGCGTGTTTGTTCTTGGCGTTGCCTTCGGTGATCCAGCCCTTGGCGAATTGCTCGAAGCCCACATTGGCGCGCGCGGCGTGCCAGTCAGCCACGATATCCATCAGTGCTGCCGAGGCGATCCGGCCATTGTTCTGCTCCAGCAGCATACGGTTGCCCACCTTGAGGAACTTGCACTCCACGGCGGTCAGGCTTTTGCGCGGCAGTGCCGCAGTGACGTTGCTCATAGTGCGGCACTCCATACGTGCAGGATTTCATTTGGGCGCTGGTCGGCGCGCGCCTCGATTGATACGGCGCGGGACCAAGACCGGTAAGCCTCAGCTGGTGATCCGCCGGCGCCGGCCCATGGATGCTCCTCGCTGACGCACCACCAGGTTCCCTTCCGGCAAGTGATGCTCACCTTGGGCAGGCGACCGGTGAAGCCGATCTTGTGGGAGGCCAGCCAGGCTTCCACAGCAGGCCATACAATTGCCTGCTCCTCCTTGCAGAACCGTGCAGTTACACCGCTCGCGCGCTCACCAAGCCCCCAGTCTTCGTTGGCGACCCAGAGCACGAAACCAGTCGGGCCGTGCTTGAGAGTGTGACCTTTGTACTCCCAAGCCCAATCGCCCGGATACTCGCGCAGCGAGGCGGCAATGCGTTCTGCTTCAGGGTATTGCTTCACCTTGACTACCTGAGAACCTGGCGGGAGCACGGCAACCCCGTCAGTGACAACTGGCTGATACCCTGCCTGCTCATGCATAGGTGCCAGCACCCGAGCAATCAACTTGAGCGGGTTCATCGAGCCACCTCCGCAGCCACTCGGGCCTCAGCAATTCGCACATACCCCAGGAACTGGTCGGCCGGCATGGATTCCTTGATCACGTCGAGGATCATCCGGTCCAGGCCCTGCTGGGCTTGCTGCTTGGCCTCCTTGCGCAGTTGCCCGCAGCGGTACAGCGCCCGGGTGCGGTCGTGGTTGATATGCTTGAGCGCTGCCTTGGCCCGGTTGTACCAGCTGCGGTTGTAGGGGATTCCCTGAGCAGCGCCCTCCTGAGCCTGAGCCAGCGCCAGCTCCAGCCGGATGGCGTCGGTAACCAACTGCTCATGCAGGGCTTCACACTCGGCAAGGGTGGCGGGCAGCTCGATAGGGCCGCGCAGGCCGGCGTTGGGTGCCTGGGCATTGCCAGTGGCAACAGGCTGCCCGGCACCAGCACGCTTGGTCACGATCACCGAGACGACCGGCTTTGCAGGCGTGCGGGCTGGCGGCTTGCGGCCTGGCCACAGATCAGAAAGTTTCATGGCGTTTGCTCCCCTTATGGCGCTGGGCATAGCTCTCTCGCCCCATTTCGACATCATCGTCAGTCGGCATAGAGCCTTCGAAGTTTGCGAATCGGCTGTACTGGCCCTCCTGCTGCAGAACGCAGCTGCCGACCTTCGCATGGCGGCACTTGGTCATCAGGATCTCGGTCAAGCCGTTCTTGCCGTGCTCGGTATCCATGTCGCGGTGGACCATCAGAATGCAGCTGGCGTCGGCCTCGATCTCGCCCGAGTCGCGCAGGTCGCTGGACTGGGGCTTCTTCCCGGGGCGCTTGGTCGAGTCTCGGTTCAGCTGGGCCAACTCGATGACCGGGATACCCATTTCCTTGGCTAGCTGCAGCAGGGCCTTGCTGATCTTGCCCACCTCCTCGGTGCGAGATCGGCCGCCACGCTCGCTACGCACCAAGGTCAGGTAATCGACCACGATCCCGGCCAGGCCGTGCTCACGCTGGCAGCGCCTGGCTGTGGCCCGAATGGTCGCCGGGGTTTGCACTGGGTCATCGCAGACAAACAGCGGCGCATCCAGAGCGATGGCTACAGAGCCAGACAACTTCGCCCAATCCTCTTCTCGCATGCGATCCGGCTCGTCCAGCTTGGCCAAGTCGATGCCACCCAGCGATGCGATGGCACGCAGCCCCAGTTCTTCACCAGGCATTTCGATGGAGAACACCAGCCAAGGCTTCCGCTCCTTCACAGCGTTGTACTGGGCGACCTGCAGGGCCAGGGTGGTCTTGCCGCTCCCTGGCAGGCCGGCAATCACAGTCACCTTCTTCGGACGAATGCCACGTACTAGCTTGTCCAGGCTTTCGAGGCCTGTGGAGGGCCACTTCGGTGCCACGCCTTGGTGCTTCTGGTCAATCAGGTCAGCGGCATCACCCATCCACTGATCCAGGCGCTTGAACTCCTTGTGCTCGCCATCGAGGTTCCGCAGGTCGGCCATGGCCTGCTGGGCGGCGGCGATCACATCGGCGGTCGGCTCACCGGCGCTTACCATCTCAACCGCAACGTCGTGCACGGCCAGAATGCGCCGCAGCACACTCCAGTCCTTGACGTGCTTGACGTAAGTCTTCCAGCTGGCCAGCGACGGGGTGTTCTTGGTCAGGTCAGCGGCATAGGCCAATGTGTTGTTGCCGCTTGGCAGACGGCGCTGCACTGCATCAACGGTAACCGGGTCGATGGGCATGCTGCGTTCCTTGCAGTCGTTCATTGCCTCAAAGAGCGCAGCATGGTCGGGATGGTGGAAGTCAACCGAAGATAGCTGGCCCATGATGTCCTCGACCAGACCGGCATCCTGCTGCAGGCTGGCCAGCATGATCGAGCCCAGTACGCCCTGCTCGGCGGGAATGCTGAAGAACTCGGTCATGCCGCTGCCCTCATCGAGGACCAGGTAAAGCCAACCTGTTGCCCGCCGTTCTGCCGCAAGCGATCAAGGGCGCGGTCGCCGATGTAGGACTTCAGGCTTTCGGCGCTCAGGTTGCTGATCAGCACGGTGGGCAGTACCGCCTGGTACCGGCGGTCGATGATACTGTGCAGCAGGCCCAGCTCGTACTCGCTGCCCTTCTGGCAACCAACCTCATCGATCACCAGCAGGTTCAGGCCTCCCAGGTGGACCACCACGTCGCGGTCGGTGTAACCAGAGCCTGGAACCATCGAGGCGCGGGCGATGCTCACAATTTCCCCAGCCGGGACGATCAGGGCGGCAGCGCCGTCAGCCACCACGGTGCGCACAATCGCGCTAGCCAGGTGCGTCTTGCCGCAGCCGACGTTGCCGGTCAGCAACAGCGAGCGACCGGCCCGGAAGTTTTCGGGGAATTGCTCGGCATAGGTCCGGCACTTGGCCAGGGCCTTGCGCTGGGGATCAGTCTCGGCTTGGTAGCTGTCGAACGTGGCGCCAGCAAAGCGCGGGGTGATTCCAGCCCCTATCAGCGCCGCCATGACGTTTTCCGCCTTACGCTGGGCGTTGGCCTGGGTGTGCACCTCAGAATCGCGCGGAGCCGTGTGCAGGGCCTCCCAGTGACAGCGCTTGCAGCCACGCGCCAGCATGGAGCCGTCCAGTTGCTCAATCTCGCTCATGTCGACCTGGCCATGTACGGCACACTCGCCTGAGTAGATCCGCATGGCTGGGCGGCGGTGGAACAGATCAGAAATTCGCTCGGCCATCGTGGCTCTCCTCGTACATGTCATCGGTGTGCTGCGGGAGGTTGTTGAATGCGCTGCCGTGGGCGGCGAAGCCAGGGGCAGGCAATTCGTCCTCCCAGCGCTTGCCGTTCAGCCAAGTGGCTGCGTGCGGGATGAACTGGCCGCCATCCTTGGTCCAGTCGTGAGACCTGCTCCAGGCAGCCAGAGCGATGCCAATGCGGTTGAACAGGTCAGCGTCCACCTTGAGCTTCGCCCAGGCCTTCTCGGCTTTGACCTTGCCCACCTTGCGCGGGTAGAGCTTCCAGAAACTATCGAACTCGACCAGACAGGGAGCGTCAGCGACCGTTGGTTTTTTCTCTATTGATTGAGTAATAGAATCCTTTATTAAGTAGTTGTCGGTTTGCCCACAGTTCGGTAAACCCACACTTCGGTTAACCGAATATTCGGAAACCTGTAGGTTCGGTTCGTAGTGGACGATCACGCGACGACCGAGCACCTTGCCGGTGCCCTCTTCGCGCACTACCTCATGACTGACCAGTCCCAAGTCTTTGAGGCAGGCCATTGCCTTCGAGTAGCGCTCACGACCGATTGCGAACCTGTCCTGCAGGTGTGAGCCAATGACCTTCCAGTCGCTGGAGCGCGTCTGCAGGTAGGTCCAGATGGCCAGAGCATCAGGGTTGATGATCATGGCCACCACGTCATTGCTCAGCGAGCTATACGGCGCTTTCTTGGCGTAGAAGGTCGTGGGCGTTGCTTTTTCCACGTTCACAGGCTTGCTCACAGCTGCAACTCCTCACAAGCGCGGCGCACGTACTGGTCGTGCGACTCCTCGAAAATCCAGCCGCGCTGCTCAAGAAAAGCCCGCTGCTGTTTTGCCCATTCGTAGAACTGCCAGCGGGCACCCTCTGGGAATAGCTTGAACAGATCGCAGCAAGGCCATCCACTCGGCACGATCGACGCGCCAGCGCGCTGATGGAGCTCCTGGGCATGGTTTGGGGTCGTGGTCATTGGAGAGTCTCCGATGAGGGACCGGTGCTATCCGTCAACGGATCGATCTGAACGAGCTGGACGCCAGCGAACGGTGAGCCCGGGCCGAACAAATCCGGCAGATCTTCCTTGGGCGCCGTTCTCAGCCAATTGGATACAGCGGCAAAGCATGCCTCGAACAGTGGGCCGCCCTCCCCCCAACGGTCAGAGCTCCGATCTGCGCTGTTTTCAAGACGCTCGACGTAAATCAGATCTGCGAGGCCGCGATCCAAACCGCTGACTTCTATTCCTTGTCGATGAACAGGGTTCACGCCGAGGAGATCTAGCAGGGTGTCAAGGCCAACCTTTTCAAAGGCCTCGCCGCGGTCATGCAGAAGCATATTTCCAATGCCAGCCAGAAGGTTCTCGACCTGATCAAGCTCTTGCCGACGATGGTCGTTAGCGCGCTGCTTGAGCTCCGCGATCTGCAACGGGGCGCCGGGCATTTCGACTTCGAAGATCCCGGCCTGACGACTGAACGTACGACGCTCGGCCCAAATTTCCTTGCGGTGCTGGCCGGCGTTGCGAGCTACGTGCTGGATCAAGATGAACTTCACCTTCTCGGAAACCCCAGGCTTCTCGCAGATCTCCGCCATCTTGCGGACTTTCGCAGCGTTCAGTTTCAGCATGGTTGTTCTCCAGCAGCGCCGAACAGATCGGCTAGGTCAATTTGATAGACGGCCGCCCAGGCAGCAGCAGGCCAGGAACGAACCCAGCCGAATCGAGAGTCTTGGACTTTCGGGGCGGACACCCCGTGGCTGTCGCACCAGTTCTTGAGCGGGCGGAAGCCCTGGTTACCGAAGCTTCGGCGGGCGGCCTTCTCCACCGCCGTCACAGTGGCGTGCTGACAGCCCCTGCCAAGCTCGTTCTCCAAGTGCATGACCTTGCGTACAGCGGCTGAGGCGGTGGCCATGGCCGTGGCTTCTCGCCGGCTGCCGATCTCCGCCTTGGTGGCAATCGCTTGGTCACGCTGCTCCAGCGCCAGCTGCTCAGAACGCTTCGAGGCCAGCAGGTGCTCCAGCGCCGTGATGTAGTCGGTGGGCAGCGCGGGGGCCGGCCTGAAGTAGTTGTTGACCAGCTGGCGCTGGACGGTCCAGGCCAGGTCGTCGGTCAACGACTTGACGATCATCAAATAACCCTGCTCTGTGAACAGGGTGAAATCCTCATGCGCCCTGTTGGAGATAGGCATGATTTTGTGCGAACGGATTTCTTCGGCACTAACTTTGAAGTAATCCTCCCCCTCAACGAAGCGGCCACGGTTCTCATTAAAGTTCCGACGAGTCGTGCCATCGGGGCGCTCATGCACCTGATCAATCATCTGGGTGGACGCAACCCGCTGGCCGCGGTACTCGACGACGGGCAGCCGAGTGTTGTGGATGGTGATCTGGCTCATACCGCACCTCCGAAACGCGGGGACGGAAATGGCTTCTCTTCAATCGCGCTGTACGAGCCGTCAGCCATGCGCGTTACGAAAACAGCCCGCCCAACGCGGATTGCCTTGCTGATAGCCGCTTGCTGAACACCAAGATCCCTCGCCGCCTCATGCTGTCGTCCGCGCGCAAATTCAGCCAACGGCAAGCGCTCAGGGTTGGTGGCGCCACGAAGTGGATCGACGGCATTTTGTGGCGCCGCGCCTGCCGACTCGATGCGCTTCTCCAGAGTCCCCACTTGGTCGTCCAAGCCGCTGTGCCAGTCATCAGCGTTGTAGATCGCCAGGTTGGCCACGTTGGCGCCGTGCGAATCACCAGCAGTTTTGAGGCGGTCTTCAAGCACATGTAAGACGCCCCGCAGCCAGTCGATCTGGCACATGGCGCACTGAACCTGGAAGGTAGCGTCCTGGGCGATGGTCTCAAGCTGGTCAGCGCTCATGCAGCACCTCCCTGCTCTGGAGCGACACCGGCATGGGCGGCGTAGCAAAGCGCGAGCGCTGCGTCGGCGGCGAAGTAAATCAAGGTGGCTTGGTTGGAAACGGTCGGTTCAGTCATAAGGTCGCGGAGACCAGCTAGAACCGCTTCCAGGCGATCAGTGGCAGCATCCAAGGACTCGTGAAGTGGAACACCCGCCACCGCCTCAAAGACTTCGCTGGCGCCACTGGAAGCGAAAGGATGAGCAATCGTTGTGGGCTGATTAGTCATTGCTCACCCCGCCGGCAGCTGCGCGGGCAACGCTCTTTTCTACCGACCAGATCAGCGCGCTGACGGTCTCGCCCAGAAACGCGAGAGTCGCCGCGCCATCGCAATACGCCGACTCGCCCAAGTTCAGGCTGTCGTGCAGGTGGTGGCAAAGCTGGCTCAAACCCGAGGAAAGCGTGCGAGCTGCCCGCAGTGCGTCTTCGGCGTTCGTGCCAGGCGCTACGTTGAGCAGATACACACCCCGATTATCAATCGGTGTATCCAGAAAGCCGGTCTCGGCGGTGAGGATGGGTTGCGCCGGTGATGGCGCGGTGGTATTTTTTGGACGTGACATATCGTTCTCCTCGAACGAAGATTCAAAAAGTCCCTTGCCGGGGACGGTGTTAAAAGAGCCAGCCTCGCGAGCTGGCTTTTTGCTGTCTGGGGTTTACCCAGGCCGCAAAAGGGTGCCGGGCCAATCCGTGATATCGTTCTGACTCCACTCGAAACGAAGGCCACGGAGGCCCGGCAAATGAAGATAAGTCGTACATTGCAGCGCGAGCTGCTGGAGCATCTTAGGGACTGCTATCCGAACGAATCGGACGAGGTCACGAGCCTTGGGAATGAAGAGGATTGCCAGAGCAATCTCTACTACCTGAGGGAGCACGGGCTGGTTACCCTTCTCGACAGTCAGTATCTCGGTGGCACCAGGGCGATTCACCACGCCACCATCACAGCCAGGGGTATCGATTTCCTTGAAGACGATGGCGGTCTTGGAGCGATCCTTGGGACGGTAACGGTCAAGCTTCACGAGGACACCCTCCGCCAGTTGATTGAAGCGAAAGTCCAGGCATCGAACCTTCCCGAGGAGCAGAAAAGCGGCATTCTGAAAGCTCTGCGCGAAGCTCCCGGCGAGACCACAAAACAGCTGATAACGAAACTAGTGGACCTGGGCATGGAGAATGCGCCGAAAGCAATTCCACTAATTCAAACGTTGCTACAGGGCGGCCAGCCCTGAACTCAGTGGCGCTTTCCCGCCGTACTAGGCGGGCGTAGCCGATCAGCGCGCCGCTACCCCAAAGCTCAACGAACACTTCGTCCAGGTCGTACTCCGCCTGGACGAATAGCTCGGTCGACAACGCCGATTGGCGCGCAGCTAACGCCAGCAATGCACGCGGCTTCATTGGGTGGCCTGCGCGGTACTGGATGAATTCACAGCCACCGCAGTGGAGCTGCGCGGAGTGGCACTTGAGGGTATCGTTTGCGTCAGGGTAGGGAGCGCACTTGCCAGTAAGACGGTAATCTCAATGGGAGTGCCGTTCGCCGTCGCCAGATCGCAGATCCGCTGAGCGTAAATGGTCTCTCCGGTGTATTCGGTCCGGGGCAATCGACCTGCAGAAAGCCACTTGTACACGGCGCGCGGGGACTTCTCGCAAGCTTGCGCTACCGCTACGACACCGCCTGCCGCATCAATGGCCTTCTTTAGGGATTGCATGGGGGTCTCCGGCGAAAATATGAACCTTGAGTACATACTATGTCGGAACTGAAAGTACATGCAACCCCATGCAATATTGAACGAATGGTTCAGATAGAAGAATTGCGCAGCGCATTCGCTGCCAGACTCAAGCAAGCCCTCACCGCCCGAGACATTCCGTCTTGGGGTTCAGGGGCGCGCATCTCCAAAATGATCGGCGTTACCCCAAAGGCAGCCAGCAAGTGGCTGAACGGAGAGTCAATGCCTGGCGGCGCGAAAATGCTGGCATTAGCTACTGCGCTTAAAGTTCGGGTGGAATGGCTGGAATACGGCAAGGGTGGAATGACGGATGAAACGTCAGGCTTTGACGCTAACGTCGAGCCGACTCCCGGCCCTGTCAGGTATTACGAATACCCGGAAATAAGCTGGGTTCAGGCCGGGATGCCAATGGAAGCGGTAGAGATTTCGAACGTCGCCTTGTGCGAGGTTCACCCATCGGACGCCTGGGCCGGACCAAACGGGTTTTGGCTCAAGGTAAAAGGCCCCTCAATGACCTCGCCAAGCGGGATGTCATTCCCTGAGGGCATGGTGATCCTGGTGGCTCCAGGCTTCGACGTTGAGAGCAGCCAATTTGTGGTAGCCAAGATGATCGACACCAACGAGGCCACCTTCAAGCAGTTCATTTGGGATTCCGGTCGGGCCTTCCTTAAGCCTCTAAATCCATCGTTCCCAACTGTCGAAATGGATGGTGAGTGGGTGCTCGTAGGCCGAGTCGTTGATGCGAAGTGGCCAAGGTCTGTACTCTAGGGTTCTGTCTAGCTGCACCCAAGCCCGCAAAACGCGGGCTTTTTTGTGCGCGCCGGAAAAATATGTACTTTTGGTTCTTGCATTAATTGAAC
The DNA here is from genome assembly GCF_046764235.1 of Pseudomonas sp. s4. NCBI lineage: Bacteria > Pseudomonadati > Pseudomonadota > Gammaproteobacteria > Pseudomonadales > Pseudomonadaceae > Pseudomonas > Pseudomonas sp. s4. The sequence continues at coordinate 4,846,427 of NZ_CP177209.1, forward strand.
CTTTAGTACATATTTCTTCCATCACTCACCGCAAGGAGCGCCACCATGACCACCGCAACCTCGATAACTCTCGGCAACTGGCAAGGCCTTCTCGGCCGTGGCGCAGCCCCTCGTGAGCTGGAGTGCCTGCTGGCGATTGCTGGTGGCGCCTCCGGGAAAGAGGCTGCCCGCACCCTAGGCATCAGCGAAGACGGAGTGAAGAAACGCCTGATCGCCCTGGGCACAAAGTGGGGCGTAACCCGCCGCGCTGCTCTGGTTGCTGAGGCATTCAAGCGCGGCGTCATCAGCCCTGCCGCAACCGCCCTGGCTCTGGTTTTGGTGATCCACGGCCTGATGGCTGATGACGTTGCACTTCGGGTTCGTCGAGGGAGTGGCGAGAAGCGTGTTGAGCTTCGCGTTGCGGCGCGGCGGGTTGAGCAACAATTGGTGGCATAGCAGCGGCGAGCGCCTTCAGTGAGGGCGCTGTCCGGTGCGAAGGCATCACTTGGCTAGGCGAGCAGCGGTCGGGTACGGCGTGTTAAGGCGTGGCGGGCTACGGCGCGGCGAGGGCTGACAACAGCGTACAGCCACTTCGATGTTGAGGTGGCTGTGCGGTGACCAAGCCTGAGCGAAGGGGGTAGCGAAACGCGACCCCCATCCTTTCGGAGATACCAGATGAACTTGATTCAACGCAGCTTCAATGGCCACTCGATCCAGGTGATCCTGGATGAGAATGGAGAACCGTGGTTCATCGCGATGGAGGTGGCTGAGGTGCTTGGCTACAGCGATGCCTACGAGATGACCAAAAAGCTGGATGACGACGAGAAGTCAAACCGGCAAATCGCCGGTTTGGGTACCGCAACTGGCGGGCGCGGGGTTTCGACGATCAACGAGTCTGGCCTGTACTCGGCGATCCTCACGAGCAGCAAGCCGGAAGCCAAGCCGTTCAAGCGCTGGGTGACCCACGAAGTGCTGCCAACCATCCGCCGCACCGGTAGTTATTCGATGGCCCAGCAGCAACAACTCCCAAGCGCGAACGATGCGACGATCCTGATCGAGTCGATGGCGCGAACCATGAACCTGCCGGCTTCGGCCACGCTCGGCATGTATCAGCGCTACGCCGCCAAGATCGGTCAGGCTGACTTGCTTCCTGTCTATGCTATTGACGCTCCGGATGGCGACACCAGCAGCCACACAACTGCTGCCCTGGCCACGCTGATCAAGAAGACCGGCCTGCCGGCTACCGCTCGCAAGGCGTACCTGTGTATGCAATCTGCCGGCCTAGTCGAGCGTAAAGAGCGCCCGAGCAAGACGAGGGGTGTCAAAGAGTTTTGGGCGCTGACCGATGCTGGATTGAAGTATGGCAAGAATGTCACGAACCCGAAGAACCAACTTGAAGTTCAAGTTCATATTTACGAAAGCAAGTTCGACGAATTGTGCGAATTGCTGGATGTACATGGTTTGCGCTAACTAACAAGTACCACCCCCAGCTTCACTCGAAAGCCAACAACCGCGGCAGGCCACCGGTTTGCTCGAAATAAGGAGATTCACATGCTTATGCTCAGTCGCAACATCGGCAAGGCCGTCATCATCGGCGGCAACATCCGGGTCAGCGTGGCCCAGGTTAACGGCTGCCAGGTCCGCCTGGGGATCGAGGCTCCGCGTGGTGTGATCGTTGACCGCGAGGAGATCCATCACCGCCGGGTTGCCGAAGGCACCGCCCAGGATGCGCCGGGGTTCAACATCGACGACCACGTCAAGCTGGTGGCCGATGCTCGCAGGTACCGCTGGTTGCGTGACCGAGAGCGAATCGAAGATCCCGACGAAGACCTGCTGGTGGTGCGCGGCGATAACTGGCTATCCGGCGAAGAACTGGATCAGGAGATCGATACCGCCCTGCGCCTGGAAGCCTTGGAGCAGCAGGTGGTGCAGGAGCAGCTTCCATGACTCAGGCCTGCATGCTCCTGTTGCTGTGGGAAGCCCTGCAGCACCGTCAAACCACCTTTGGCCAAGTGCTCGACCTGTCTGCCGCTTGCGGCCTGGATGGGCGTCAGGTGCTGGCCGACCACTTCCGGGGGTTGCCATGCTAATGAAACCTGAGCACGTGCGTCGGCTGACCGAGCTAGCCAACCGTGGCAACGTCGAGCCGCTGATCTCCCTCATCATCGCCCGGCGCGCTTCCCGCCATTTGTGCGCCGAGCGCGAGCACGATTACGCGTACTATGGCGCGCATATCAAGGCCGCGAAGGCGGGCCTGCCGTTCACCGCCAGCAAGGTGAAAGCTCTGGAGGACGAGCGTGAGGCGCGCCGTAAAGGTCGCCGGAAAAACTTCCTGGCTATCGCCGACTGGCTTCTGCGGGCCGATGACTACCTGACCATCGTGCACGGCCTCGACACCATCCTTGATGTCTTGGCGGTCAACGCGGTGCATCGAGCTGAGGCTGCCGAATATGCTGCCGAAGCCAGAGGCACGCTCTCCGGGGTCGCGTTCGTGGCCGGCCTGGAGGACAGCGCCAGCGCTCGATCCGGGCGAAACCAGCATGACTTCAAGGATGGACCGCTGTTCAACGCACTCATGCGTCAGTTCGAGCAGATGATGCTGGACAACCCGGGCGCCATGCCAGATCCGTGCGCGCCCGGTGGACCACTCTACGGAATCCCGACCTACACGCAGATGCCCGACGGCACCATGGTGCGCAACGCGCCCACTGTGACAGTGCATGACAGCCATGGCAGCCACGTCGTCACCGGAAAACCGAGGACTGCAAAATGATCAAGCGCCGCGAAATCAACCCCGCCGCCCTGCCCGCCGTGGGCCAGCTCCTTGGTGGTGGCTTCTTCGCCGGCCGGATCTTCTTCGACGGCGCCGAGCACGCTGTCATCGACGCCGGCCGAGAGTTCGAGGTCGCCGCCCATTGGTGGCAGGAGGAAGGCCCGCGCCCACGCATCCGTGGCGCCACGTCGCGTTTCGATGGCCTGGCCAACACCCAGGCCATGGCCGCCGAGGGCAGTGCTATCGCCCGCAAGGTGCTGGGCATGAACATCCGTGGCACCTGGGGCTGGCACATCCCTTCCATCGAGGAGCTGCAGGTACTGCGCTGCAATCTCTTGCAGCTTCCAGAATGGGGTCACGACGGGTCGTACACAGTCAGGGGCGCGACCCAGGCGTTCGGCCTTAGCGAGTACTGGACCAGCAGCCAGAAATCGAACGCAGCGACTGCCTGGTGCATGCACATGCTGCCTTGGTGCGTGCCTGATACCAACTGGGTGAGCAAGTGCAAGGGCATCAGGCCGGTGCGCACCTTGCTGATCAGCCAGGAGGCTTTCGTGCACGAGCCATCGACCGACGCGGCCGTGCCCAGCGCCGATCTGCGCGGCCTGGCCAACCAGCAGGCGGTAGCCACCGTGCTCGAGCGGTTCGTGAACGAGGACACCGGGAAGTTCTACGGGCGCACCGAGGCCTTGGTGGCTGAGCTGGCCGCGCTGGCGGGAGGCCAGCCATGAGCGCCGTAATCGAAGTCACGCAGAACAAGAACGGGAGCTGGACGGCCCGAGGCTCCCGCCCCGGAATCTACGCCGAGTGCACGTGCGCTACCCGACACCAGGCCGTGGTGGCCCTGGACAAAGCGCTCCATGCATTCGATCAAAAGGCGGGAAATCAATGATCCAGACCCTTATTTCCACCGCGATCAGCGCCGTTATCAGCCTGGTGCTGCTATTCGGCGGTGCTCAGCTCCACCGCTTCGCCTTTTACGTCACAGTGGCTTTCAACGTGATGGCATGGATCGGCTGGGCATCCGGAACCGTGACCGGTGAAGTTGCCGAGCGGATTCTGCGCTACTGGTGGATCAGTGTGCCCAGCACTGGGTTTCAACTGTATGCCCTGATCAGCAGTGGCCATCCTATGTTGGCTGTTTCCTGCTTCCTTGCGTCCTTCTTCATCGTCGCAGCGGCGGCGCGGGCTACGGGGGTGCTGTCGTGAGTATCTTGCAACGATTCAGCATCAATACCGCCGGCCGCGACTTCGCCGTCGGCGACATTCACGGGCACTTCACCCGCCTGCAGCGAGCACTGGACGCGGTCGGCTTCGATCCTGCTGCTGATCGGCTGTTCTCGGTGGGCGACTTGATCGACCGAGGACCTGAGTCTGACCAAGTAGATGCCTGGCTGGCCAAGCCATGGTTCCACGCCGTACGCGGCAACCACGAGCAGATGGCGATCGAGGCGTACCGCTTTGATCCCTCAGGCCGCTTTGGCGATGTGCATCAATCCAACGGCGGGGCTTGGCTATACGGCAGATCCAGTGTCGAGCAGGCCTGTTATGTTGAACTGCTGGCCGATCTGCCGCTGATTCTCGAAGTGGAAACGCCACAAGGGGTGGTGGGCATCGTTCACGCAGACTGCCCCTACAAAGCCTGGGGTGAGTTCACTTGGGCGGCAAAGGATGGCGGGCCTGCCGAGAGCGAACACGTTGCAGCAATGGCGCAATGGTCTCGCAGGCGGATCACTGCCGAAGACGCATCCGGCGTTGATGGCGTTCACGCGGTAGTGGTGGGCCACACCCCAGTCCGGCGCCTGGCGGCGCTTGGCAACGTTTACCACCTCGACACCGGCGGCTGGATGGATGGCCACTTCACGCTGCTGGACCTGCACACCCTGCAGGCTCACCCACCGATTGATCCGAAGTTGAGTTGGGACTGGGAGGATCGGCCATGAACATCCTCGCATCCATGGCGCTACGGCGAGCACGCGGGCAGCTGAACTCCGTTCAATCCCGATCAGCTGGAAGCCCGGCAACACCAGCTTTGGCGTCACACAGTGCGCCAGTGACAAAGGACGCGGTCTTCACCGGGCCGATAAACCGGTACATGTTCCTTCAGGGGCGCGAGTGGGCGATCGAAATGGTCGCTTCTCTCCGGGCCGCTCCTGTCGATCTGGTGATCGAGCGCTTGACCGGTGCAGCAGCGGGCAGGCCAGGCAGCTACGCGGCCGGTATCGAGTCTGTGGTGGATGAATTGAAAAGTGCTGACGCGACAGGTCAGGCTGAAGAAGAGAACCTGACGCGTCAGGCCGGGAGTAAGGTATGAGTGAAGAAACTGAGGTGCTGACGGTCGAGGGCCTGGCCAAACTGCTGGGCCGCACCGAGGCGTCAATCAGGGAAGGGATTCGCCGCGGCGTGCCGTGGCTGCCCAAGAGCTTTAAGATGGGCAACCGGCACTGCTGGCTGAAAGAGGACGTGCGTAAGTTCCTGCGAGAGGTTCGGGACGGCGCCCACCAGAAGCCCAAGGTGGGTAGGCAAAGACAAACGCCGCCGACCCTACGCGGCGTCGCATGAGATAGGCCTATTGATTACTGTTTCGCCCCTCGCTGAAGCCTTCTTTCACCCAACATGCAATATGGGAAAGCAGGAACGGCGCTACGTATAGGAAGGGGGTCACTGCTATCGTCACGACAAATGCAATCGGCCACTCTCTAGTGAAAAAGCGAGTTCCTATTGCCAGAAGTAAAACCCAACCGATTGAAAGCGACATGCCTAAAACGACACATATCCTGCGCAAACCTTCGGGCAGCGGCCTCATTTAGCTTCCTTGATCAATCTTGCTTGAAGAGCCGGCATGATAACCTCACCCTAACTTTTCGGCGAGGTCTTGCGGGCTGAGGTGCGTGTAGCGCTTGAGCATCGCCAGGGTCTTGTGCCCCGTGATACTCGCGACCTCCATCATGGTGAAGCCTCGCTCGAAGAAACGACTGGTTGCCTCATGGCGCAGATCGTGAAGGCGTAGGCCTTCAATCCCTGCGGCGACACAGGCCCGCGGGAAGTAGTTGCTGATCGTGTTGAGCGCCAGGCTAAAGTACCGGCCGCCACCGATCGGCGTGGGCAGCCCCTCCAACAAGGCGATTGCCCGGGAGGACAACGGCACAGCGCGCCGCTCGCCGTTCTTGGTGTCTTCCAGATAGGCCACCTTGCCGCGCACTTGGTCGCGGCGCAGCATCAACAGCTCAGACCGACGCATCGCCGTCTCCACCGCCAGCTCAATGAACACCGGAAGTTGGGCATTCATCTGCCCGGCTGCCTTGTACAGCGCGGTCAGCTCTGCAGGCGTCGGGCGCCGATCCCTCTCCTTGCTGCCCTTCGGCATACGGATCGCCCGGCAAGGGTTGGTCAACCCTTCAATTCCCCATTCCTTGGTGGCCACCGTGTAGAGATGGCTGATCACCGCCAGGTTGAGGCGGACCGTCGCCGTTGACTTGCCCTCTTTGAGCTCAGCATCGCGGTACGCGGCCATGTCGCTCGAGCGGATCGCTGCGAGGCCCTTGCTGGCCAGCTTGTGATCTTTCCACTTCTTGATGCGGACCTGTTCCTGCTTGGCGCCCTTCTTGGTGGAAGTTACCTCTGACAGGTAGCGGTCCAGGGCCTCGGCCAGCGTGGTGCTCTCGGCCTCGCGCATGTCGACGAATCGAGCACGCGACATATCGCCTTCGATCTCGGCGGCCCATCGCTGGGCTTCTGCCTTTGTGTCAAAGGTGGCGGAAAGTGTTGGATATCCTTTGCGGCGGATCTGGGCGCGCCAGGCGTCCCCGCGCTTCTCGTAGTAGGCCATGGGGGAAATGATAGCGAACGCATGGGGGAATTACACGCTCCCCCATTCCCCCAAAATTCCCCCAAACGAAAAAAGCCCCGAGGGCTATACAGCGCTCGGGGCCTTTAATATGGCGGAGAGATAGGGATTTGAACCCTAGGTACTGTTGCCAGTACAACGGATTTCGAATCCGTCCCGTTCGACCACTCCGGCATCTCTCCAATGCCGCGCATCATACCAGCGTTCTTTTAAAACGCAAACCTTTTTTTAAAAAAAATCGCGTGGTATCAGGCGCTTGCGTGAACGCGCCGCTTACAGCGGCACGCCCAGGCGCTTGGCAACTTCTTCGTAGGCTTCGATAACGTCGCCCAGGCCCTGACGGAAGCGGTCCTTGTCCATCTTCTTGCGGGTCTCTTTGTCCCACAGGCGGCAGCCGTCCGGGCTGAACTCGTCGCCCAGCACGATCTGGCCATGGAATACGCCGAATTCCAGCTTGAAGTCGACCAGCAGCAGGCCGGCATCATCGAACAGCTTGCTCAGCACTTCGTTGACTTTCAGCGACAGCTTTTTCATTTCGGCCAGCTGCTCGGCAGTGCCCCAGCCAAACGCGACAACGTGGGATTCGTTGATGAAGGGGTCGCCCTTCTCGTCGTTCTTCAGGAACAGTTCGAAGGTGGACGGCTCCAGCTTGATGCCCTCCTCCACGCCCAAGCGCTTGACCAGGCTGCCGGCGGCGTAGTTGCGCACCACGCACTCGACCGGAATCATGTCCAGCTTCTTCACCAGGCACTCATTGTCGCCCAGCAGTTTGTCGAACTGGGTCGGCACGCCGGCTTCTTCCAGTTTCTGCATGATGAAGGCGTTGAACTTGTTGTTCACCATGCCTTTGCGGTCGAGCTGTTCGATGCGCTTGCCGTCGAACGCCGAAGTGTCGTTACGGAACAGCAGGATCAAGCGGTCGGCGTCGTCGGTCTTGTAAACCGATTTGGCCTTGCCGCGGTAGAGTTCGTCGCGTTTTTCCATGATTGGGCTCCGCTTGCTTGAGGTGTTGGGCTAGGCGATTTCGCGCCAGTCGAGCCCGTGTTCCTGATTCGCCACCTGGAGCCAGTCCGGGTCGCACCCAAGGGTATCGACGAAGCACTGGCGAGCCAAGTGTGGCAGGTTGTTCTTGCTGCTGAGGTGGGCCAGCACCAGGTGTTGCAGGTTGCTCCAGCCCAACTCGTGCACCAGGCGCGCGGCCTGGTGATTGTTCAAATGTCCTTGCATGCCACCCACCCGCTGCTTCAGGAAGGCCGGGTAGTGACCGCGTGCCAGCAGGTCGCGGCAGTGGTTGGCCTCGATCAGCAGCGCATCCAGGCCCTGGTAACGCTCCAGCAGCAGCGCGTCGTACGAGCCCAGGTCGGTCAGCATGCCGAAGCGCCGCTGGCCGTCACTGACCACATACTGCAGCGGCTCGTAGGCGTCGTGCTCGACCCGCGCCGCGGTCACTTCCAGGCTGCCGATACGCAGGCTTTGGCCACAAGCGAGAAAACCGGCCACCTCCACCGGCTTGCGCATGCCGCGCAAGGTCCCCTGGCTGAGGTAGACCGGTACATTGTAGCGCCGTGACAGCAAGCCGACCCCATGCACGTGGTCGGCATGTTCGTGGGTGACCAGTACCGCACTGAGCTGGGCTGCCGACACGCCGAGCAGCGCCAGGCGCCGCTCGGTCTCGCGCAGGGAGAACCCGCAATCGACCAGGATGAACGTGTCACCACTGGCGATCAGCGTGCCGTTTCCCTGGCTGCCGCTTCCGAGTACCGCGAAGCGCACTTAGCCCAGGTGGTCCTGAATGGCGCTCAGCACGCGGCGGGCGACATCGGCCGGGGCCACGGTGTTGATGTTCTTCTCGACCGTGACCTGCACGCTCTCACCCACCTTGCTCAGGCGAACCTGGTAGCGCTCGGCACGGGCTTCACGCTCTTCCTTGGTCGGTTCGCTGCCGAACATGCGGCCGAAGAAGCCAGGCTGGTTCTGCTTGTCTTCAGGCTTTTCAGACAGGTTGATGTAGTACAGGCCAAGGCTGCGGTTGATGTCCTCGACACGCCACTCGCCACCCTGCTCCAGGGCACGACCCACGCTGGACCAGGCGCGGTCCAGGTCGGCGCCCAGGTACAGCACCGGGTTGCCACTGCCGTCTTCGCTCAGGCTGACGCGGCTTGGCGCGTCGAAATCGCGCGCGGCCAGCAGCGATACCGAACCGCCCTTCTCGGCGCTGCGATTCATGCTGGCAAGCATTTCGTCGACCAGCAGGGCATCGGCACCGGTGTTGCTGGAGGTGGACGGGAAATCGGGCTCGGCAGTGCTGCCAGCCGGGCGCTCGACGCTGACCACATACACCTCGGAGGTGTTGCGCTGCACGCCAGGCTCCATGCGTACACGCACGCGCACTTCGCTGTCAGCGCTGCTGGCAGTGCTGGCCAGGCGCTGGCCGAGCGAAGCCGACAGTTCGTCGAAACGCTGCCAGGTGGTGTTGAATTCACCGGTCTGCGGGCGCTCTTCGGCGATGCGGAAGCCATTGTCCTCGAAGAACTGGCGAGCCACCGGCCATACCTCGGCCGGCGAATGCTGGGCCAGCACCCAACGGCTGCTGCCGCTGCGCTGCAGGCTGTAGTCGGTAACCTGGGCGGCGCCACCGGTCATCGGTTGCGGGCGAGGCACCTCGAATTCGCCGGTGGCGCTGTCGTCGGCGACGTTGCGTGGGATCGGCAGCAGCGGGTCAAGGCGCTTGACGTTGCTGGCGTCCGGCGGCAGCTGCATCGGCGCAGTCGGGCGCGCCTGCAGGTAATCGCTGCCGCGGTCGCGGAAATAGCCATCCTCGCCCCACAGCCAGCCACACCCACTGGTGCTGGAAATGATCAGGGCAAGGGCGGAAAGACCAGCCAGTCGCTTCATGCGGTGTACTTCCTCTTAAACCAGTACGCCGGACTGGCGCAAGGCAGTACGGACTTTTTCGTGGCAGCCTTCGCTCAGCCAGGTCAGCGGCAGGCGAATGCCTTTGTGCATCAGGCCCATTTCGACGAGCGCCCATTTCACCGGGATCGGGTTGGACTCGCAGAACAGGTCTTTGTGCAGCGGCATGAGTTTTTCGTTGATTGCGCGGGCCTTCTCGGCATTGCCCTCAAGGGCGGCCTCGCACAGGTCGGCCATTTCGCGCGGGGCGACGTTGGCGGTGACGGAGATGTTGCCCTTGCCGCCCATCAGGATCAGCTCGACGGCGGTCGGGTCGTCGCCGGACATGACGATGAAGTCTTTGTCGACGCCATCGAGGATGGCCTTGGCGCGTACCAGGTCGCCGGTGGCTTCCTTGATGCCGATGATGTTCTTGACCTTCGACAGGCGGATCACGGTATCGGCCTGCATGTCGCAGGAGGTGCGGCCGGGTACGTTGTAGAGAATCTGCGGGATGTCGACGGCTTCGGCGATGTGCTTGAAGTGCTGGTACAGGCCTTCTTGCGTCGGCTTGTTGTAGTACGGAACCACCAGCAGGCAGGCGTCGGCACCAGCGCTCTTGGCGTTCTGGGTCAGGTGCACGGCTTCGGCAGTGGAGTTGGCACCGGTGCCGGCGATGACCGGGATGCGGCGGCTGCTGCGCTTGACGCGCTCAACCACGTGCTTGATGACCAGGATATGTTCTTCGACATCCAGCGTGGCGGACTCACCGGTGGTGCCGACAGCGACGATCGCATGGGTGCCGTTTTCCAGGTGGAAGTCTACAAGTTTGTCGAGGCTGTCCCAGTCAAGACGCCCTTGTGCATCCATGGGAGTGACCAATGCCACCATACTGCCCGCAATCATGTAACTGCTCCTGCCGGAAAAAGAGAGCGGTAATGGTACTGGGGGCATCGGCCTTGCACAAGCGAAGCAGGCGGGCGGAGCATTCCCCTCGGCGCCTTATTTCGCTACCCTTGATGCTTTGATCGGTGCAGCGCGGCCCGCCGGGCCGTCGACCTTGCTCCCCGCCAGCGTCCACGACCTCGCATGCGAGCCCCGGGCCCTGCCGACAGGAGGCTTTCGCCCGTCCTGTGCCGACCGCTCATCGCTTTAGGAATGCTGCATGTCCACCCCCACCGTCCGCGAACAATTCCTTGTCATCAGTGCCCTGGGCCCGAACCCCATGGAACTGGCCAACGTCCTCAGCCGCGCTGCGTTCGAGAACCGCTGCGCGGTGGTCACCTCGCGCCTGAGCCGCCACGGCGAGACCAGCGCCCTGGTACTGCAGGTTGGTGGCAGCTGGGACGCCCTGGCACGCCTCGAAGCCATGCTGCCGGGCCTGGGCAAGAAGCACGGCCTGACCCTGGACGTGGTGCGCAGCGCCGACCAGGAAGTGCGCCCGCAGGCCCTGCCCTACGTCGCCTACGTCAGCGCCGCCTACCGGCCGGACATCATCAACGAGCTGTGCCAGTTCTTCCTCGACCACCGCGTCGAGCTGGAAGCCATGACCTGCGATACCTACCTGGCACCGCAGACCGGCAGCAGCATGCTCAACGCCCAGTTCACCGTGATTCTGCCGGCCGGCACCCAGATCAGCTGGCTGCGTGACCAGTTCCTGGACTTTGCCGATGCCCTGAACCTCGATGCGCTGATCGAGCCATGGCGTCCACAGAACCCAATGTAAGGAAACCGACCATGGCCGTAGCACTCGACCAACCCGTTGCCGACTTCCAGGCCCAGGCCACCAGCGGGCAAACCGTCAGCCTGGCCGAGCTCAAGGGCCGGCAGGTGGTGGTGTACTTCTACCCGAAGGACAGTACCCCGGGCTGCACCACCGAGGGCCAGGGTTTTCGTGACCAGCACGATGCCTTTGCCGCAGCCAACACCGTGGTGTTCGGCGTGTCGCGCGATGGCATCAAGTCGCACGAGAACTTCAAGGCCAAGCAAGGCTTCCCGTTCGAGCTGATCAGCGACAAGGACGAAGCCCTGTGCCAGCTGTTCGATGTGATCAAGCTGAAGAAGCTGTATGGCAAGGAATATATGGGCGTTGACCGCAGCACCTTCCTGATCGACAAGGACGGTGTGCTGCGCCACGAATGGCGCGGGGTGAAGGTGCCCGGGCATGTGGATGCAGTACTGGCTGCTGCCCAGGCCCTGAACAAGGCTTGAGATCGTTGGGGGCGCTTTGCGCCCCTTTCGCGACACAAGGCCGATCCTACAGGAAATCGCGTATCCCTGTAGGAGCGGCCTTGTGTCGCGATGGGCTGCAAAGCAGCCCCAAAATTACAGCATCGGTGACACACTAGGCTCCTGCCGCGGCCAGGCATCCAGCACGGCCTTGATCAAGGTCGCCAGCGGGATGGCAAAGAAAATCCCCCAGAACCCCCACAACCCGCCAAACAGCAACACCGCGCAGATGATCGCCACCGGGTGCAGGCTCACCGCCTCGGAGAACAGCAGCGGCACCAGCACGTTGCCGTCCAGCGCCTGGATGATCGCGTACACCGTCATCAGGTAGATGAACTGGTCACCCCAGCCCCACTGGAACAATGCGATCAACGTCACCGGCACGGTCACCACAACCGCGCCCACGTAAGGCACCACCACCGACAGCCCCACCAGCAGCGCCAGCAACGCGGCGTAGTTGAGCCCCAGGCTGATGAAGGCGATGTAGGTGGCAATGCCGCAGATCAGGATCTCGATGCCCTTGCCGCGGATGTAGTTGGCGATCTGCCGGTTCATCTCGCTGCCCACCCGGTTCAGCAGGCTGCGCTGACGCGGCAGGTAGCCGCTGACCCAACGGCCGATCAGTTCGCGGTCCTTGAGAAAGAAAAACACCAGGATCGGCACCAGCACCAGGTAGATCATGGCGTTGACCAGTAGCGGCAGACTCGATAGCGAGAAGGTCAGCGCCCACTGGCCGAACTTGCCGATTTCCCCGCGCACCGACTCGATGGCATGCAGCACCTGCTCGTCCGACACCAGGTGCGGGTAGCGCTCGGGCAACAGCAACAACAGCGACTGCCACTTGCCGAGCATGCCCGGCAGTTCGTTGAACAGGGTGATCAACTGGTGCCACAGCAGCGGCACCAGCACCAGCATGAACACCGCCAACGCGCCCATGAACAGGGCGAACACCAGCATCACCGCCAACCGGGTGGGTACCCGCAAGCGCTCCAGGGCATTGACCAGCCCCTGCATCAGAAACGCCAGCACCATGCCCGCCAGCACCGGCGCAAGCATGCCACCGAGGGTGAGTACCGCAGTAAAAGCCAGGAACAACAGGACCGCCAGCACCACCGCTTCCTCATCGGAGAAGTAGCGCTGCATCCAGTCGCGAAGCACTTTGAACATTGACGATCCTTGGAAAGACTCAGGCCTTGCGTAGCCAGTAAGTGTAGGTACCGGCCTCGGCCGTTTCCCGCAGCAGGGTATGACCGGCCAACTGGGCAAAAGTGCGGAAGTCGCGCTGGGAGCCGGCGTCGGTGGCGATTACCTTGAGCACCGCGCCGCTGGCCAGGCGGTTGAGTTCCATCTTGGCCTTCAGCAGCGGCAAAGGGCAATTCAGCCCGCTGGCGTCCAGTTCGGCGTCACAGGTCAGGGTTTCACTCATTGCGGGGCTCTCCAAAGGCATTGCCAGGCTGTATCTGGATTTGGCCGGCTAGGATAGCGCCACTGGTCGCCAACGTGTGAGCCCGCTACAGTAGGTATCTTTGACCGACGCGAGCTTCATGCATGAATCTACTGCGCCCTACCCTGCTGACGCTGGCCTGCCTGTTGGCCCTTCCTGGCCATGCTGACGACCTGCCATCACTGGGTGATGCCAGTTCCGCGATCGTCTCGCCGCAACAGGAGCACCAGCTCGGCCGTGCCTGGCTGAGCCTGCTGCGCGGCCAGGTCAACCAGCTCAACGACCCGCAGCTGAAGGACTACGTCGAGACCAGCGTGTATCGCCTGGCCGAAACCAGCCAGCTGCAGGACCGCCGCCTGGAATTCATCCTCATCGATAGCCGCGAGCTCAACGCCTTTGCCGCCCCGGGCGGCATCGTCGGGGTAAACGGCGGGCTGTTCCTCAACGCCCAGACGGAAGGCGAGTACGCCTCGGTACTGGCCCACGAACTGGCGCACTTGTCGCAGCGCCACTTCGCCCGCGGCGTCGAGGCCCAGCAGCGCATGCAACTGCCGATGATGGCGGCGCTGCTGGCCGGTATCGTGCTGGCGGCCGGTGGCGGCGGTGATGCCGGTATCGGTGTGATCGCCGGCACCCAGGCGGCGGCGATCCAGGAACAGCGGCGCTTCTCGCGGCAGAACGAACAGGAAGCCGACCGTATCGGCATCCAGAACTTGGAAAAGGCCGGCTACGACCCACGCAACATGCCGACCATGTTCGAGCGCCTGGCCCGGCAGTACCGCTACGACGCCAAGCCGCCGGAATTCCTGCTGACTCACCCGGTAACCGAGTCGCGTATCGCCGACACCCGCAACCGTGCCGAGCAGGCCCCCAAGGGCGGCGTCGAGGACAGCATGCGCTACCAGTTGATCCGTGCCCGGGTGGCGCTTACCTACGAAGGCACCCCGGGGCTGGCGGCCAAACGCTTCCGCGCCCAGCTGGACGAAGACCCCAAGCTGGACGCCGCGCGTTACGGCCTGGCCCTGGCGCAGATCAAAGGTGGCCAGCTGAACGAGGCGCGCGAGCTGCTAAAGCCGCTGCTGGCCAAGGCGCCCAACGACATTACCTACAACCTGGCGCAGATCGACCTGGACATCACCAACAACCGCCTGGCGGATGCGCAGCAGCGTGCTGAACGCATGCAGGGGCTGTACCCGGGCAACTACCCGCTGAAGCAGGTGCGTGCCGATCTGCTGGTGAAACTGAACAAGCCCGCCGAGGCGGAAAAGGTGCTGAACGAACTGGTGAAGAGCCGGCCGGATGACCCGGACGTGTGGTACGACATGGCCGAAGTGCGGGGCCTTTCGGGAAATACCATTGGCTTGCACCGGGCGCGGGCAGAGTACTTCACCCTGGTGGGCGATTTCGACCAGGCGATCCAGCAGCTGGATTACGCCAAGCGCAGGTCGGGCGCAAACTTCCCGCTGGCAGCACAGATTGACCAGCGCCAGCGCGAGATCATGGAGCAGCAGCGCATGGTTCAGGAAATGATGGGGCGCTGAATATTGAGGGAGCGCTTCGCGCTCCATTCGCAGCACAAGGCTGCTCCTACAAGGGAATGTGATCTCTTGTAGGAGCAGCCTTGTGCTGCGAATGGGCCGCAGAGCGGCCCCAGCAATCTCAGGCGTTACCGGACAACTTCAGGCGCGCTGCCTGGGTAAAGTCCAGCATCCGGTTCAACGGCTTGATCGCCTTCGGCACCAGCGCCGGGTCGACAAAGATCTCGTTCGTGCCATTACGCAGGCAATCCAGCACACGCTCCAGGGTGTTCATCGCCATCCACGGGCAGTGCGCGCAACTGCGGCATGCCGCGCCGTTACCGGCGGTGGGGGCTTCGACGAACTCCTTGTCCGGGCACAGCTGCTGCATCTTGTAGAAGATGCCGCGGTCGGTGGCGACGATGAAGGTCTTGTTCGGCAGGGTCTGGGCAGCCTTGATCAGCTGGCTGGTGGAGCCCACCGCGTCGGCCAGCTCGATCACCGCTTCAGGCGACTCGGGGTGCACCAGAATCGCCGCATCCGGATACAGCGCCTTCATGTCGGCCAACTGGCGCGACTTGAACTCTTCGTGAACGATGCAGGCACCGTCCCACAGCAGCATGTCGGCACCGGTTTGCTTCTGGATGTAGCGCCCCAGGTGCTGGTCCGGGCCCCAGATGATGGTTTCGCCGTTGTCCATCAGGCTTTCGACGATTTCCAGCGCGCAGCTCGAGGTCACCACCCAGTCGGCACGGGCCTTCACGGCTGCGGAAGTGTTGGCGTAAACCACCACGGTGCGCTCGGGGTGCTGGTCACAGAAGGCCGAGAACTCTTCCACCGGGCAGCCCAGATCGAGCGAACAGGTGGCCTCCAGGGTGGGCATCAGCACGCGCTTTTCCGGGGTTAGGATTTTCGCCGTCTCGCCCATGAAGCGCACACCGGCAACGATCACGGTTTCGGCCGGGTGGTTCTTGCCGAAACGGGCCATTTCCAGCGAGTCGGACACGCAGCCGCCGGTTTCTTCGGCCAGCGCCTGGATGACCGGGTCGCAGTAATAGTGGGCGACCAGCACGGCGTTCTGGGCCTTGAGCTCGGCAGCGATGGCCGCACGGTATTCGGCCTCCTGCTCGGCTGTCAGCGGGTTTGGCTGCTTGGCGTCGAGGTGGGCCTGAACCAACAGGCGTTCGGAAATCTGGGTCATGATCGCTGGACCTGCAGGCGCGTGCGCGCGTCAAATCGAGTGTATCACCCGGCCCTGACAGATCGGCTAAGGGTGCCGGACGGCACAAAGGCCGCCACGGCCCTCTGCGGGCGCGGATTATTATCGGAGGCCGAAGGCTACAGACAATCCAGCGAATTCTAAAGTGGTTTTTGTGTTGCCTGTGCTGGCCCTATCGCCGGCAAGCCAGCTCCCACAGGATCACTACTGCCAGCAACATTTGTGCAATCCCTGTGGGAGCCGGCTTGCCGGCGATAGGGCCGGTACAGGCCTAGCCGATCAGCCCTGCGGCGACAGGGCCGCCAGCTGCGCCGCCATGAGCATGGCAAACTCTTCCACGGTCATCTTCTTGCCGTTGAAGTCGACCATGCCGTCGGCATAGTGCAGGCTGCTCACCACATCATTGCCCTGCACGGTGGCCATGCCGCTCTGCAGCGCCATCATGCCGACCATTTCCCCGGCCTGGCTCGATTGCATGGCGATGGCCTGGGCGTCGGTCTGGCCATCCAGCAGTGCCTGCAAGGTTGCCAGGTCACCGATCATCGGCTTGGACAACGACAGCTTGCTCTTCACCTCGGTGATCAGTTGCTTGCTCAACTGGTCAGGCGGCAGGTCGAAGCTGGCCGGGGCGGCGAAGCCCATCGACAGGTCGAAGCGGCTTTCACCATTGGCAGTCCTGAACGACAGGTTTTCCACCGCCACCCGGGGCTTGGCAGCCAGCAGTTTCTGCAGCTCGCCCTGGAACCTTGCCTTCTCCTCATCGTCCATCTGGATTTCCGGCACCGGCTGGCCAGCGGCAGCTGCGGCCTCGAATTCCGGCAGATGCGCCTGGTACCACGTCGACAACGCCTGTAGCGCCGGCGCGTTGACCGACGTGATGCTCACCGCCATCTGCGCCTTGCCCACCGCACGGCCATCCCAGGTGATATCCCCGACCTTGTACTCCACGCGGCCACCCACGGTATCCGGGCCCTCAAGGGTTTGCAGGGCGTTCTGCTCCAGCCCCTTGACCACCAGCACCTGCTGTTTCGGCCCCAGGGTGACCTTGGTTTCCGCCAGTGCCAGGTCGACGTTGCCAACGTAGATGGCCTCGTGCGCGGTGGCCGCCAGTTGGCCGCCGACCTTCAGCCCATTGAGCTCGAAGGTGGCAGGCGGCTGGTCATCGCGTACCAGTTTCATCACGAACCGATCGGCCTGGCCGTGGAAGCTCGAAGCCTTGCCTTCCTGATCACCACTGACTTGCAGTTGCATGCCCGAGAAGTCGAGGCTGTTGCCATCCGCTTCGTCGAGCTTGACCGGAGCCAGGTGCACCTGGCTGACCACATTGCCGTCGTAGCCCAGGCTGGTCTGTGCGCTGACCGGGGCCTGCTCGCCCGCTGCGGCGAACCACGGCGCGGTGGCGTCGTCCTTCTGCAGCGTGCTGTTGCTGACTGCCAGCACCGGCATCAGCTTCAGTGCCTTTACCCGCGACCAGGGGAACGGGCCGTGCTCGATCTGGTCGGTCACGCCAACGTCGAAACTCACCACTTCGCCTTCGCCCAGGTTGATATCGCGGGCCTTGAGCCGGTACTGGGCGGTACTGCTGAAGAAATGCTGCTCCAGCGATACCCGTTCGATGCTCATGCTGCCACCGGTACTCACCAGGGCCTTCTTGAGTTCCGCGTTGCTGCGGACCAGGGCGTTGTCCAGCTCCGCAGGCAGCTGCTTGCCGGTGTACCAGGCGCCAGCGGTGGTTGCGACGGCGATGGCGATAGCCAGGCCGGAAAGGATGCCAACTGATTTCTTCATGAATAGAACCGATTGCTGTCCATATGGGCTTCGTAGGCGGCCAAGGGCCACACAGGACGCCAAGAGTACCACTGCCGCCCAGCCCTGGCGCTGGCCAGGCTCGAGAAATCCGGTTTTTGGGAAACGCCTGACAGACCTGCCAAGGGAGACGGGCATTCGTTAATTTTTGCGAACACCAAAATTGATCACAACCGCAAAAAAACGCGCAAAAACCGAACAAAACCCCACTTTAATCGATAAATATTTCAATCCAGCAACATCTTGTCATGTTTAACTTGACACTAAGCTACCCATCGTTTTTTATTTTCACCACTTTGCGCGCTCCCCCGCGCCCCCGCTGCTCCAACAATAAAGGTGAACAACATGGAGCCCACCCGCTCGCCCTTGCCGCATGCGCAGTACACCGTGCCCGCCGTTTACGCCCAGCCGCAGGAGCCATGCCAGCATGCAGCCTGACCACAGCGCTTCCGGCAACGGCCAACTCCGTAAAACCCTGCGTCTCTGGCACGTTATCATCATCGGTCTGGCCTACCTGACCCCGATGACCGTGTTCGACACCTTCGGCATCGTTTCCGGTATAACTGCCGGCCACGTACCCAGCGCCTACATCCTGGCACTGGCGGGGATCCTGTTCACCGCCGTGAGCTACGGCACCCTGGTAAGGCGCTTCCCGCAGTCGGGCTCGGCCTACACCTACACCCAGCGCGCGATCAACCCGCACGTCGGCTTTCTGGTCGGCTGGTCGTCGTTGCTGGACTACCTGCTGCTGCCAATGGTCAATGCGTTGCTGGCCAAGCTGTACCTTTCGGCCATGTTCCCGGAAGTACCGGAGTGGATGTGGGTGGCCGGCTTCGTAACCCTGATCAGCCTGATCAACATGCGCAGCGTTAACCTGGTGGCGCACTTCAACCTGCTGTTCGTGGCCGTGCAGGTGGCGATCATCGCCGTGTTCATCTACCTGTGCGTGCGCGGCCTGGACCAGGGTGAAGGGCTAGGTACCGCCTGGAGCCTGCTGCCGTTCGCCGACAATCAGACCCAGCTCAGCGCCCTGGCCGCCGGTGCGACCATCCTGTGCTTCTCGTTCCTCGGCTTCGACGCGGTGACCTGCCTGTCCGAAGAAACCCGCGACCCGGGCAAGACCATCCCTCGCGCGATCTTCCTCACCGCCCTGATTGGCGGCCTGGTGTTCATCACCGTGTCGTACTTCATCCAGGCCTACTTCCCGACCATGTCCCGTTTCCACGACCAGGAAGCAGCACTGCCGGAAATCGCCCTGTACGTCGGCGGCAAGCTGTTCCAGTCGATCTTCATCGCCTGCACCGTGATCAACACCATCGCCTCGGGCCTGGCCTCGCAGACCAGCGTGTCGCGCCTGCTGTACGTGATGGGCCGCGACAATGTGATCCCGGCCAGCCTGTTCGCCCGCCTGCACTCGCGTTACAAGACGCCAGTGCTGAATATTGCGGTGGTGGGGCTGATTTCACTGTCGGCGATCTTCTTCGACCTGGTTACCGCCACCTCGATCATCAACTTCGGTGCGCTGGTCGCGTTCAGCTTCGTCAACCTGTCGGTGATCAACCACTGCTACCTGCGCGAAGGCAAGCGCCAGGGCCTGGCCAACCAGCTGACATACCTGGTGGCACCCACCATCGGCTTCTGCATCATCGTCTCGCTGTGGCTGGACCTGAACGCACACTCGCTGCTGTTCGGTGGCGTCTGGGCACTGCTCGGCCTGCTGTACCTGGCCTGGCTGACCAAAGCCTTCAGGGACTCCCCACCCAACTACATCGCTGAATGACCCATGCTGCCGACAACGCCCGCGCCTGATCGCGGGCGTTGCATTTGCTCGAAAAGGAAAGCCCTCATGCCGCTGCGTCGCCTCTCCATCCAGTGGAAGATCACCCTGCTCGCCGGCCTCTGCCTGCTGGCCATCGTCGCCCTGCTGGTAACCACATCGCTGGCCCAGGCGCGGCGCAGCGCGGCTTTGGTCAACCAGGCCAATACCGAAATGCTCGACAGCAGCGCACGCCTGCGCCTGCAGGCCCATGCCGAAACCCAGGCCCTGCGCATCCAGCGCTATTTCATGGACGCCTACCAGTACGGCAATGGCTTTGCCCGCCTGGTGCAGGTGCTCAAGGCCCGTGGCGGCAACGACCTGCGCGCCGAACTGACGCGCCAGGCCCGTGCCAGCCTGGCGGGCAACCCGGATGTGATCGGCCTGTACCTGGTGTTCCAGCCCAACGCCCTGGACCCGGACAGCCAGTACCTCGGCCAGGATGCATTGGGCAGCAATGAGAGCGGGCGCTTCTCGCTGTACTGGTCACAACCCCGCCCCGGCACCCTGGAGCTTGAAGCCATGCCGGAGTCGATGCTCGGAGACGCCAGCATCGGCAGCAACGGCGTGGCGAAGAACCGCTGGCTGACCTGCCCGCAGGACACCGCCAGAACCTGCATGCTCGAGCCATATCTCGACGAGGTGAATGGCCGCCAGGTACTGATGACCAGCATCGCCCTGCCGCTGCAGGAGCACGGCAAGGTGGTCGGCGTGGTCGGTCTGGACATCGGCCTGGCCAACCTGCAGCAGTTGAGCGTGGATGGCCGCCGGGAGCTGTTCGACGGCCAGGGCCAGGTCAGTATCGCCAGCGCGGCCGGTTTGCTGGCCGGCAACAGCCGCGACGACAGCAAGCTCGGCGAGCCGATGGACAAGGCGGTAGCCGACGGCCTGCTGCGTGTTGCCCACCCGTTCACGCCAATCCCTGATGCAGCCCCTTGGCAGGTATTGCTGGAACTGCCGGAAAGCGTGCTGCAGGCGCCTGCCGTCGCCCTCAACCAGCGCCTGGATGCGCACAACCACAGCGCCAACCTCACCAGCCTGCTGGTTGGTCTGGGCGCTGCGGTAGTCGGTTTGCTGCTGGTGTGGCTGACCGCACGCGGGGTGACCCGGCCAATCCTGGCCGTGGCCGCGCGCCTGGAAGACATCGCCAGCGGCGAAGGCGACCTTACCCGCCGCCTGGAGTATGCCCGCCAGGACGAACTGGGCCAGCTTACCGGTTGGTTCAACCGCTTTCTCGACAAGCTGCAGCCAGTCATAGCCCAGGTCAAAGGCTCACTGCAGGAAGCCCGCGGAACCGCCGACCAGTCGGCAGCCATCGCCAGCCAGACCAGCACCGGCATGCAGCAACAGCACCGCGAAATCGAACAGGTGGCCACCGCCGCCAATGAAATGAGCGCCACCGCCCTGGATGTCGCCCATAACGCCTCGCAGGCGGCCCAGGCCGCACGCGCTGCCGACCAAGCCAGCCGCGAGGGCCTGCAGCTGATCGACAGCACCCGGCAGGGCATCGACCGCCTGGCCGCTGGCATGAACACCGCCATGGACGAGGCGCGCGCGCTGGAAGGCCGCAGCGGGCAGATCGGATCGGTGCTGGAAGTGATCCGCACCATTGCCGAGCAGACCAACCTGCTGGCGCTCAACGCCGCCATCGAAGCCGCCCGTGCAGGCGAAGCCGGGCGTGGTTTTGCCGTGGTGGCAGATGAAGTGCGTGGTCTGGCCCAGCGTACCCAGTTGTCGGTGGAGGAAATTCGCCAGGTCATCGAAGGCTTGCAGCAAGGCACCCAGGATGTGGTGGGCGCCATGCACGAAGGCCAGCGCCAGGCCCAGGACAGCGCCGCGCGGATGGAACAGGCGCTGCCGGCGCTACAACGTATTGGCGAGGCAGTGGCAGTGATCAGCGACATGAACCTGCAGATTGCCTCGGCGGCTGAAGAGCAGAGCGCAGTAGCCGAAGAGGTGAACCGCAATGTGGCTGGCATTCGCGATGTGACCGAATCGCTGGCAGGCCAGGCCGATGAGTCAGCGCGGATCAGCCAGGCCCTGAACCGGCTGGCCAACCAGCAGCAGGCGCTGATGGAGCAGTTCCGCGTCTAACCTGTCAGGGCCAGTGCGCCTTCTTCGCGGGCATGCCCGCTCCCACAGGAAATGCCCAGCCCTTCGGGGTGGCGCCATACCCTGTGGGATCGGGCGAGCCCGCGAAGAGGCCCCAACAGGCAATACAGCATTATTGATTTTATCGAGCACAACCTATGCAAAACCCGACTCGCCCCACCTTCTTCGACATCAGCAGCGAACAGGGCCTGTTACGCACCTCGATCGCCGTCACCCTGTTCATCGCCGTGATCGGCATCGCCTTCGGCCTGGCCTCCGGCTCGTTCTCCATCGTGTTCGACGGCGTCTATTCGCTGGTCGATGCCAGCATGAGCGGGCTGTCGCTGGTGGTGGTCAGGCTGATTACCGCGCATACCACCAGCGTGCAGATGTCACGCAAGTTGCGCGAGCGCTTCACCATGGGCTTCTGGCACCTGGAGCCGATGGTGCTGGCGCTCAACGGCATCCTGCTCAGCGGCGTGGCCATCTATGCGCTGATCAACGCCGTCAGCAGCCTGCTGCAAGGCGGGCGCCACCTGGAGTTCGGCATCGCCATGGTCTACGCGGTGCTGACCGTGATCGCCTGCGTGACCATCGCTGTTGTCGAGGCCCGCGCCAACCGCAAGCTGGGCTCGGACTTCGTGCGCATGGACGTCAAGGGCTGGGTGATGTCGGCCAGCATCACCGCCGCGCTGCTGATCGCCTTCTGCTTTGGCTATGCGGTGCAAGGCACATCGCTGGAGTGGGTGTCGCCGTATATCGACCCGGCGGTGCTGGCGCTGGTCTGCCTGGTGATCGTGCCGTTGCCGATGTCGGTGGTGCGCCAGGCCCTGTCGGAAATTTTCCTGGTGACCCCTGGCGACCTCAAGCTGCACGTGGATGAAGTCGCCAAGGCCTTCGTCGCACGCCATGGGTTGCAGTCGTACCGCGCCTATGTGGCCAAGGTCGGGCGCTCGCGGGAGATCGAACTGTATTTCATCGTGCCGAAGGCCATGGCCGCGAAAACCATCGATGAATGGGATGCGTGGCGCAACGAGATCGGTGATGCCGTGGGTGGTGAAGGGCCGGACCGCTGGCTGACGGTGGTGTTTACCGGGGATCCGGAGTGGGCAGAGTAAGACATCTGGAGTCTTCACAGCCCCCTGTAGGAGCGGCCTTGCGCCGCGATCGGGCTGCGCAGCAGCCCCAGGGCTTCAGCAAAAACGCACAAATTGCTGGGGCTGCTACGCAGCCCGATCGCGACGCAAGGCCGCTCCTACAAGCAATCGCGTAAACCGAGCAATAAAACTCGGCCAACGGAAAACGAAAAAGCCCGCCACCGTTGCCGGTAGCGGGCTTTGACGTACTGCATATGGTGGGTCGTGTAGGATTCGAACCTACGACCAATTGGTTAAAAGCCAACTGCTCTACCAACTGAGCTAACGACCCGTTGGATGGCGCGTATAATACTGATTTCTAACGGGAAATCAACACCCCATCAAACTTTTTTCAAAAGTACCGCGTCGGGTCTTCGACACCAGCTGCCTTGAAGCCGTCGGCACGCAGGCGGCAGCTGTCGCATTTGCCGCAGGCACGGCCGTCATCATCAGCCTGGTAGCAGGAAACGGTCAGGCTGTAATCCACACCGCGAGCAATGCCGGCCTGCACGATCTGCGCCTTGCTCAGGTTCTGCAGGGGCGCCTGGATACGGAAGCCCTGCCCTTCGACGCCGGCTTTGGTCGCCAGGTTGGCCATGCGTTCGAAGGCTTCGACGAACTCGGGGCGGCAATCGGGGTAGCCGGAGTAATCCACGGCGTTCACACCAATGAAGATGTCGCGGGCTTCCAGCACCTCTGCCCAGCCCAGGGCCAGGGACAGGAACACAGTGTTGCGCGCCGGCACGTAGGTGACCGGGATGCCTTCACCCGGGGTTTCCGGTACGTCGATGCTGCTGTCGGTCAATGCCGAGCCACCGATGCCGTCAAGGTTCAGGCCAATCACCTTGTGCTCGACCACGCCCAAGTCACGGGCAACGCGGGCGGCGGCGTTCAGTTCGGCGCGGTGGCGCTGGCCGTAGTCGAAACTCATGGTGTAGCAGCTGTAGCCTTCGGCCTTGGCCATGGCGACCACGGTGGCCGAGTCCAGGCCGCCGGACAGCAGGATTACTGCGCGTTTGTCGGTCATGTGTACTTGCTCCTCAATCAACGTCCGGGTTCGTCGTTCCACAGCAGCTTGTGCAGCTGCAGCTGGAAGCGTACGGGCAGGTTGTCGGCGACGATCCAGTCCGCCAGCTCGCTGGCGTTCACCTGGTGGTGGCTGGGCGAGAACAACACCTCGCCGGCACGCTCGGCCAGGTTGTACTGGATCAGCTTGGAGACCGCCCAGTCATAGTCCTCACGGGAACAGATGACGAACTTGACCTGGTCGTTGCGGGTCAGCTGCTCGATGTTCTCGTAGCGGTTACGGTGCGACTCTTCGGAGCCTGGGGTCTTCAGGTCGACCACGCGGCTGACGCGGGTGTCGGTGCCGGCAATATCCAGCGCGCCGCTGGTTTCCAGCGACACTTCGTAACCGGCGTCACACAGGCGCTGCAACAGCGGCAAGGCGTTGGGCTGGGCCAATGGCTCGCCGCCGGTGACGCAAACGTAGCGCGGCTTGAAGCCGGCGACCTGCTCAAGGATCGAATCGAGGGTGCGAACGGTGCCGCCACTGAAGGCATAGGCACTGTCACAGTACTGGCAGCGCAGGGGGCAACCGGTGAGGCGCACGAATACCGTGGGCAACCCAGCCGTTCGCGTTTCACCCTGCAAGGAGTAAAAGACTTCGGTGATGCGTAATGTGTCTTGCATGCTCGCCACGGGCGTGACAGCTAAACAGGCTGCCCGCCTCCGTCAGGCACTGTCGCGGACTCGACATAGCGTTATCCGCAGCAGCGTGTTTACGAAAAAAGGGCATTGATTCTAACGAAAAAACCCGCGACAAGCGCGGGTTTCTTTCAAACGTAACTGCCTAGAGCTTTTGCAGGTCACGCTGGGCCAGTTGCGCGGCCGAGGTGCCAGGGTACTGGGTAATGACCTGCTGCAGGATACCCTTGACCTTGTCGGTGTGGCCCATGCGGCGCTCGACGTCGGCCAGCTTGTACAGCGAATCCGGCACCTTGCTGTGCTTCGGATACTTCTGGCTGACTTGGGCGAAGGCCTGGCTGGCAGCCGGCAGGTCGCCCTTGGCCAGGTTCACTTCCCCCAACCAGTACTGGGCATTGCCGGCGTACTGGCTGTTGGGGTACTTGCGCAGGAAGGCGTTGAACGCCTGGCTGGCCTTGTCGAAGTCTTTCTGCTTGATCAGGTCGAAAGCGGCATCGTAGTAGAGCTTTTCTTTCGCCGGATCACCGGGCTCGCTACTGGCGGCCGGTTGTTGAGCAGCAGCACCTGCTGCTGCATCGGGGGAGGTACTGGATGCACCACCACCGGAGGAATTGTCAGGGGTCGCGGCAGGTGCGGCGCCACTGTTGATGCGACGGTCCAGGTCCTGGTAACGCTCCAGGTTTTCCTGCTTCATGCGCGACACATCGTTCTGCAGCTCTTCGATGATGCCTTGCTGGCGGGAAAGCTGATCCTGCATCTGTTGCAGCTGCATGAACAGCTGGCCCTGTGCAGAGGCAGGGGCCGAAGCCCCTGACCCGGCATAGGCGCCGCTCGTGCCATAACCCGCAGGCGGATAGCTGCCTGCGTTGTCATCAACTACAGGAACCTCAGCCCAGGCCGCGAGCGGCAGGCTGAGTGCGAGGACGGTTACTACACGACGGCACATACGCATGAGAACTTACTTACGCAGTTCTACGCGACGGTTCTGAGCCCAGGACTGCTCGTCGTTGCCAGTGGCAACCGGACGCTCTTCACCGTAGGAGACCAGTTCCAGCTGAGCAGGGGAAACGCCCTGCAGAACCAGGTAACGCTGAACGGCCTTGGCACGACGCTCACCCAGAGCCATGTTGTACTCGCGGGTGCCGCGCTCGTCGGTGTTGCCTTCCAGGACAACGCGGTTGCCGTTGGCTTTCAGGTCCTTGGCGTGAACGTCCAGGGCGCGCATGGCTTCTGGCTTCAGGTCCGAGCTGTCGTATTCGAAGTAGAAGGTGGTGATTGCGCGCAGGGCAGCTTCTTCGCTCAGGGAGCCGTCAACAGCGCCAGTGTTGGCACCGTAGCCAGCATTCGGATCTACAGCAGCGCCTTCGCCTGCGTTGTCACCGCCCTTCGAGGAGCAACCTACAGCTACGGCCATGGCCAGAGCCAGCGCAGCAAATTTACCAAACTTCAGCATTTCCATCGTGAAACTCCTAATGAAACCCCAGTGTGTTAAGCAAAAAATTATTACGCCGCAATCAGTTCAGGTAAGGGGACCAGGACGGTTCTCTGACTTCGCCTTGAGCGGTAGGAAGTGGGAGCCTCACGCGGCCATTAAGCGACACGAGCATCAAGACTCCCCGGCCCTGCTGGCGGGTGGCGTAGATTAGCATGGTGCCGTTTGGCGCAACAGTGGGAGACTCATCAAGACTCGTTTCCGAGAGAATCTTTACACTTCCGCGTTGCAAATCCTGGGCCGCAACTTTGAAGTTGGTGAAGCCCTGCTGGCGATGGATCATCACCAGGGTCTTTTCGTCCGCCGACAGTTTCGGGTTGGCGTTGTAGTTACCCACGAAAGTTACACGCTCGGCACCACCGCCACCGATCGACTGCTTGTAGATTTGCGGCTTGCCGCCACGGTCGGAGGTGAAGTAAAGGGTGTTGCCATCCTTGCCCCAGAACGGCTCGGTGTTGATGCCCGGGCCAGCGGTGACGCGGGTGATCTGGCGCGAAGCCACGTTCATCACGTAGATGTCCGGGTTGCCGTCCTTCGACAGCACGAACGCCAGGCGCGAGCCGTCCGGCGACCAGGCTGGCGCGCCGTTCAGGCCTTCGAAGTTGGTGACCTGCTCACGGCGACCGGTATCGATGTGCTGGACAAAGATGCGTGGGCGCTTCTGCTCGAAGGAGACATAGGCGATACGCTTGCCATCCGGCGCAAAGCGTGGCGACAGGATCGGTTCACGCGATTGCAGCAGGGTGACCGCACGTGCACCGTCGTAGTCCGAGCGCTGCAGGGTATAGCGGGTGTTGTTGGTAGAGAAGCGCTCGGCCGTCACGTACAGCATGCGGGTGGAGAACGCCCCCTTGATGCCGGTGAGCTTCTCGAACGACTGGTCGGAAATGTAGTGCGCCATGTCGCGCAGCTGATCGACGCTGCCCGCCACGCTGCCGGTCAGCACTTGCTGCTCGGTGGCGACGTTGAACAGTGCGTACTGCACCTGCAGGCGACCGCCCGACGGCACGATGCTGCCGACCATCACGTACTGCGCGCCCAGCGCTTTCCAGTCACGGAAGATCACTTCGCTGGCCTGCGACGGCTGGCTGATCATGTTCTGCCGCGGAATCGGCGAGTAGTAGCCGGAGTTGCGCAGGTCGTTGCCGATGATGTCGGCCATGTCTTCCGGCAGCACGCTGCCGCCCTGCAGACCGAACGGCACTACCGCGATGGGCGTGGCCCGGTCGCTGCCGCTGGTGACCAGGATGTTCTTTTCCTCTGCAACGGCCATGCCTGCCACGCAGCACAGCATGACCAGCAGTCCTCTCAGACGTTTAATCACAACGCTAGATCCTCAGGTGTAAATGTCATCTTGAACGAACGATATTGGTTGAAATCGCTCGGCTTCATACCCTGCATCTCGGTCAGACGACCGATGTTCTTCACTGCTGCCACCGCCGAGCTGTCGTACGGGCCGTCACCACTGGACCGGGCCACGCTGACGCTGGTGATGGTACCGTCCGGCAACATGTTGATCTGCAGGACCACCGTCATGCCCTTGCGCGCGGAAGGCGGACGAGCCCAGCCCTCGGCCGCGCGCATGCGGATCAGGTCGTCGAAGTCGCCGGCCACCTGGTCACCCTGCTCGTCGGCCAGCGCCTGCTGCCGTTCGGTGGTGTCGGACAACAGCTCGGCCAGGGCCTGGGCTTTCTTGTCTTCCGCCGCCTTGCGGGCCGCTTCCTGTGCCTTTTTCTTCTGGGCATCTGCAGCGGCCTTTTTCTTGGCCTCTTCAGCTGCCTTCTTCTTCGCTTCCTCGGCTACCGCTTTCTTCTTGGCGTCCTCGGCTGCTTTCTTCTTGGCCTCTTCGGCCGCCTTTTTCTTGGCGTCCTCGGCGGCTTGTTTCTTCGCCTCTTCAGCGGCCTCTTTCTTGGCCTCTTCTTCGGCTTTTTTCTTTTCTTCCTCGGCCTTCTTCTTGGCGATGTCGGCCTGCTGCTTCTCGGCAGCCTTCTTCGCCTCTTCGGCCTTCTTGGCTTCGGCGGCCTTCTTGGCCTCGGCGGCCTTGGCGGCCTCGGCAGCTGCCTCGGCTTTCTTGGCTTCGGCGGCCTCGCGGGCCTCCTCGGCCTTTTGAGCAGCGTCGGCTTTCTTTTGTTCCGCGGCCTTCACGGCCTCCTGCTCGACCTTCTTCTGTTCCAGCTGCTCGACTTCGGTCTGGCGCGAAGCGGTTTTCTTCGCTTCCCCGGCAATCTTCTGATTGGTCTGGGTGGTCGCCTGGCTCTTGGACTTGAGCTGGTACAGGGTAGCCTGGACGATCGGCTTGGATGGCGGCAGCTCAGGCGTCATGGCAAAACTGACGAACAGCAGGGCGAACACCAGCACATGCAGGCCGATGGCCCAGATACTGGGCCAGAAGTAGCTTTCCGAGGCGGATGGCTCTCGCTGTTGCATCAGGGCGCCTCGGTAATCAGGCCAACGTTACCGACACCGGCCTTCTGCAACCCGCCCATGGCACCCATGACCGCGCCATAGTCGACAGCCTTGTCGCCACGAATGAACACCTGGGTCTGCTTGCCCTGGTCACGGCCGGCGGCAATGATCTTGGTCACCGCGTCGGTCATGGCTGGCAAGGTCATGGCCTTGTCCATCTGCTTGTCGGTATCGACTTCGCTGCCGAGGTTCCAGTAGTAGGTCTTGTCGGCCTTGATGGAGATGGTGAGGATCTGGACGTTGTTGTCCTGCGGCAAGGCTTCACTGGAAACCTTGGGCAGGTCTACCTTGACGCCCTGGTTGAGCATGGGCGCCGTCACCATGAAGATGACCAGCAGTACCAGCATCACGTCGATGTAGGGCACCACGTTCATCTCGGCGACGGGCTTGCGTTTGTGGCGAACTCGGGCCATGGGCTTCTACCTGATTACTCTTCGCTGGTGTGCACTTTGCGGTGCAGGATCGCCTGGAACTCGTCGGCGAAGGTGTAGTAACGGCCGATCAGCACTTCGCTGCGCGCCGAGAAGCGGTTGTAGGCGATGACCGCCGGAATTGCCGCGAACAGGCCGATGGCGGTGGCGATCAGCGCTTCGGCAATACCCGGGGCGACCGTGGCCAGGGTGGCCTGCTGGGCGCTGGCCAGGCCGCGGAAGGAGTTCATGATGCCCCATACGGTACCGAACAGGCCGATGTACGGGCTGGTCGAACCGACGGTGGCCAGGAACGGCAGGCTCTGCTCGAGCTTTTCTTCCTCGCGCGAGATGGCTACGCGCATGGCACGGGCAACGCCCTCCATGACCGCGTCCGGGTCAACACCTGGCTGCTGGCGCAGGCGCGAGAATTCCTTGAAGCCGGCACGAAATACCTGCTCGACACCAGAATCCGGGTCTGGGTTACTGCCTGCCTGGCGGTACAGCTTGGACAGGTCGATGCCCGACCAGAAGCGCTCCTCGAAGGCATCCAGCGCACGACGACCGGCGCGCAGCATGGTGCTGCGCTGGAAGATCATGACCCATGAGGTGACCGAGGCGGCCACCAGGGTCAGCATTACCAGCTGTACCAACACGCTGGCATTGCTGACCAGACTCCACATGGAGGTATGGTCGACGACGTTAGCTTCCACGCTTATTCTCCTGCATTCGATTGAGTACCCGAGCCGTCCGCCGCAAAGGCGTCACGCAGCTCCGGGGGTATGGCTCGGGGTTTGAAAGTGTCGGCGCGCACGGCGGCCACCAGGAACTGCCCTTCACAGAGCAGCGTTTCATCCTTTTCCCGCCAGACCTGCTGCACGAAGCGCAGGCTGGCGCGATTGAGTTCAAGTACTTGCGCGGTGACCCGCAGCTCGTCGTCCAGCCGCGCCGGCGCGTGATAGCGCGCTTCGCTGGAGTGGACTACGAACAGCAGGTTGTCTTCGGCCAACTGCGCCTGGGAAAAGCCCAGGTGCCGCAGCCGCTCGGTACGCGCGCGCTCCATGAATTTCAGGTAATTGACGTAATACACCACGCCACCGGCATCGGTATCTTCGTAATAGACACGACAACGGTGTGCGAACGGTTCCAGGCCATTTTGCGCGCGCATACTCTAGTGCTTACTCCTCAGCTTGCCAATCCGCTATGGCAACTGTTTTTTCTTCATTAATGTCTTATTGCCAGCGCACCCTCGGCATGCCAGCGGTAGGACCACGAAAAGCCGTTTTCGATCTGTCACTCATCGCCCGTTTCGGAAAAATCACCACCCTCCCCCAGGCGCCCGGGCACGTTCAGGCCAAAGTGCAGGTAGGCATGCCGGGTGACCACGCGGCCGCGCGGCGTGCGCATGATGTAGCCTTGCTGGATGAGGTACGGCTCGAGCACGTCCTCGATGGTGTGGCGCTCTTCACTGATGGCTGCCGCCAGGTTGTCCACGCCGACCGGGCCACCGTCGAACTTCTCGATCATGGTCAGCAGCAGGCGGCGGTCGGAGTGGTCAAAGCCGCGCTCGTCCACGTCCAGCAGGTTGAGCGCCATGTCGGCCACGGCCTTGGTGATCTGGCCCTTGCCGCGCACTTCGGCGTAGTCGCGCACGCGGCGCAGCAGGCGGTTGGCAATACGTGGCGTGCCGCGGGCCCGGCGGGCGATCTCGTAGGCACCCTGGTCTTCGATGGCCAGGCCGAGGATGCCGGCCGAACGGCTGACGATGGTGGCCAGGTCCTTGTCGCTGTAGAACTCCAGGCGCTGGACGATACCGAAGCGGTCCCGCAGCGGGTTGGTGAGCATGCCGGCACGGGTGGTGGCACCGACCAGGGTAAACGGCGGCAGGTCCAGCTTGATCGAGCGGGCCGCAGGCCCTTCGCCGATCATGATGTCGAGCTGGAAATCCTCCATCGCCGGGTACAGCACCTCTTCGACGACCGGTGACAACCGGTGGATCTCGTCGATGAACAGCACGTCGTGCGGTTCGAGGTTGGTCAGCATGGCCGCGAGGTCGCCCGGGCGCTCGAGGATAGGCCCCGAAGTGCTCTTGACCGACACGCCCATTTCCTGGGCGATGATGTTGGCCAGGGTGGTCTTGCCCAGGCCGGGCGGGCCGAAGATCAGCGTGTGGTCGAGCGACTCGCTGCGGCCACGGGCGGCCTGGATGAACAGCGCCATCTGCTCGCGCACCACCGGCTGGCCGATGTACTCGTCCAGCCGCAGCGGGCGAATCGCACGGTCCTGGACTTCTTCACGGTCGCGGCCACTGGCGGCGATCAGGCGGTCGGCTTCGATCACTTGGTAATCATCCCTTTCAGGCTGCGACGAATCAGTTCCTCACTGCTCAGGCCGGCCTTGTCCTTGATCGCGGCGATTGCCTTGCTGGCTTCCTGCGGCTTGTAGCCCAGCGAAACCAGGGCGCTGACGGCATCGGCTTCGGCTGTGGATGCGCTGGCGACCGGCAGCGGCCCGTCGGAGACCAGGGTAAACATGGCCGGGGAGGTTTCCCAAGCCTTGAAGCGGTCCTTGAGCTCGACCAGCAGGCGTTCGGCGGTCTTCTTGCCGACACCGGGCACGCGCACCAGGGCCGAAGTATCCTGGGCCTGCACGCAGCGCACCAGCTCGTCCACTTCCAGCCCGGACATGAGCGCCAGGGCCAGCTTCGGCCCTACGCCGTTCAGGCGGATGAGCTCGCGGAACAGCTCGCGCTCACGCTTTTCGGCAAAACCGTAGAGCAGGTGAGCATCCTCGCGCACCACCAGGTGGGTGTGCACGGTTACGGGTTCGCCCACCTTGGGCAGACGGTACAGCGTGGTCATGGGAACTTCCAGTTCGTAACCTACGCCGTTGACGTCGATAATCAGGTGCGGCGGCTGTTTTTCCGCCAGGGTGCCGCGCAAACGTCCAATCACGTTCCGATCCTTCCTCTCGGGGAGCCGGTCAAAGACCGCTCAACCCTATCAGCAAATGCAGCGGGTGAACGCATCACCCGAACAAAATGTGTATCAGCGCATGAAGCGCCTACAGACGCAAGCGCCCGCCGCGCCGCCGTGCCGTGGCCAGGCCATGCGGCACCAGGCTGGAACGGGTGTGGGCGTGGCACAGGGCGATAGCCAGGGCGTCGGAAGCGTCGATCTGCGGCTTCTGCGTCAGTTTCAGCAGGTGCATGACCATCATCATCACCTGCTCCTTGTTCGCCCCACCGGTACCGGCTACCGCCTGCTTGACCTGGGTGGCGCTGTACTCGGCGATTTCCAGGCCGGCTTCGGCGGCTGCGACGATGGCCGCGCCACGGGCCTGGCCGAGTTTGAGCGCCGAGTCGGCGTTACGGGCCATGAACACCCGCTCGATGCCCATGGTTACCGGGCCGTGCTGGGCGATGATTTCACCCACGCCACGAAAAACGATCTGCAACCGTTCGTGCAGCTCGCCGCTGCCGGTGCGAATGCAGCCCGACGCCACGTACTCGCAACCACGGGCGGTCTGGCGTACCACGCCATAGCCGGTGATGCGCGAGCCGGGGTCGATACCAAGAATCAGAGTCATAGTGCCTGTCGAAAAATTGATGCATCTCTGCAAACTGTACCGGCCCTTTCGCGGGTAAACCCGCTCCCACAGGTACTGCACCGACTCTGAATGTGGTGCAGTACCTGTGGGAGCGGGTTTACCCGCGAAAGGGCCGGTACAGGCGCTGACAAACTTGAAGAACTGGCATGGATAGCCAGGACACCTTAGCCGAGGTTTTCCATGATCTCGTCGGAAATCTGGGCATTGGAGTAGACGTTCTGCACGTCATCCAGGTCTTCGAGCATGTCGATCAGCTTGAGTACTTTCTCGGCACCGTCCTGGTCGAGTTCGGCGCTGGTGGTCGGCTGCATGACGATTTCCGCGTCAGCGGCCTTGAAGCCAGCCTCTTCCAGGGCATTGCGCACGGCGTAGAAGCTGTTGAACGAGGTGAACACGTCGAACGAGCCGTCGTCGTTGGCCACCACGTCATCGGCATCGGCTTCCATCGCCGCTTCCATCAACGCGTCTTCTTCCACGCCCGGGGCAAAGCTGATCTGCCCCTTGCGCTCGAACAGGTAGGCCACCGAACCGTCGGTACCCAGGTTGCCACCACACTTGGTGAAGGCGTGACGCACCGCAGCGGCGGTACGGTTGCGATTGTCGGTCATGGCCTCGACCATGATCGCCACGCCACCCGGACCGTAACCTTCGTAGCTGAGCTCTTCGACGTTATCGCTTTCGTTGGTGCCGGCACCACGGGCCACGGCACGATCGATGATGTCGCGGCTCATGTTGGCGCCCAAGGCCTTGTCCAGCGCCAGGCGCAGGCGCGGGTTGGATGCCGGGTCAGCACCGCCCTGCTTGGCGGCGACCGTCAGCTCACGGATCCACTTGGTGAAGATCTTGCCTCTTTTGGCATCCTGGCGCTCTTTGCGGTGCTTGATGTTCGCCCACTTGGAATGACCAGCCATAACGACTCCGAATCCTTTGAATCACAAACAGCCCCGCCCCTGTACGGGGCGGGACGGGAAATTGCCTGCGCCGAAACGCAAAGGCGCATCCATGTGGATGCGCCCGGGGACTGCTTACTCGACCTTGGTCTGTTCGCGCAGTCGGATGTGCAGCTCGCGCAGGGCCTTGGCGTCGACCATGCCAGGAGCCTGGGTCATGACGCACGCGGCGCTCTGGGTTTTCGGGAAGGCGATCACTTCACGGATCGACTGGGCGCCGGTCATCAGCATGACCAGACGGTCCAGGCCGAAGGCCAGACCACCGTGAGGCGGTGCACCGAACTTCAGGGCGTCGAGCAGGAAGCCGAACTTCTCTTCCTGTTCTGCCGCTTCGATGCCCAGCAGGCGGAACACGGCCTGCTGCATCTCTTTACGGTGGATACGGATCGAACCGCCACCCAGCTCGGTACCGTTCAGAACCATGTCGTAGGCACGGGACAGGGCCGCGGCCGGGTTGGCCTCGAGCTCTTCCGGGGTGCACTTCGGCGCGGTGAACGGGTGGTGCAGCGCGGTGAAGCTGCCGTCCTCGTTCTCTTCGAACATCGGGAAGTCGACCACCCACATCGGTGCCCACTCGCAGGTCAGCAACTCGAAGTCATGGCCCAGGCGGATACGCAGCGCGCCCAAGGCTTCGCTGACCACCTTGAACTTGTCGGCACCGAAGAACACGATGTCACCGTCAACGGCGCCAACGCGGTCGAGGATGGTGTTGAGGTTGGCCTCGGGGATGTTCTTGACGATCGGCGACTGCAGGCCTTCGACGCCCTTGGCACGCTCGTTGACCTTGATGTAGGCCAGGCCCTTGGCACCGTAGATACCGACGAACTTGGTGTACTCGTCGATCTTGCTGCGCGGCATGCTGGCGCCGCCAGGCAGGCGCAGGGCGGTAACGCGGCACTTCGGATCGTTGGCCGGGCCGGCGAACACCTTGAAGTCGACATCCTTGAGCTGGTCGGCAACGTCGACCAGTTCCAGCGGGATACGCAGGTCCGGTTTGTCAGAGCCGTAGCGGCGCATGGCTTCTTCGAAGGTCATGTGCGGGAATTCGCCGAATTCCAGGTCCAGCACTTCCTTGAACAGCTTGCGGATCATGCTTTCGGTCAGGCCCATGATCTCGCTTTCATCGAGGAAGCTGGTCTCGATGTCGATCTGGGTGAATTCCGGCTGGCGGTCGGCACGCAGGTCTTCGTCACGGAAGCACTTGGCGATCTGGTAGTAGCGATCGAAGCCAGCGACCATCAGCAACTGCTTGAACAGCTGCGGCGACTGCGGCAGGGCAAAGAAGCTGCCGGCATGAGTACGGCTAGGCACCAGGTAGTCACGCGCGCCTTCCGGGGTGGCACGGGTCAGGATCGGCGTCTCGACGTCAAGGAAGCCGTTTTCGTCGAGGAAGCGACGGATGCTGCTGGTGATACGCGAACGCAGGCGCAGCTTGTCGGCCATTTCCGGGCGACGCAGGTCGATGAAACGGTAGCGCAGGCGGGTTTCTTCGCCGACGTCGGAGTATTCGTTCAGCGGGAACGGTGGGGTTTCCGCTTCGTTGAGCACGTTCAGCTGGTAGCCGAGGATCTCGATGGCACCGGAAGCCATGTTGGCATTCACCGCACCTTCAGGGCGCTTGCGGACCTTGCCGGTGATCTGCACGACGTATTCGCTGCGCACGCGGTCGGCAGCGGCGAAGGTTTCGGCGCGATCCGGGTCGAACACGACCTGGGCCATGCCTTCGCGGTCACGGATGTCGAGGAAGATCACCCCGCCGTGGTCGCGGCGACGATGGACCCAGCCGCAAAGGGTGACTTCCTGGCCGTCCAGGCTCTCGTTCAGTTGGCCGCAATAATGGCTGCGCATCATGATGGTGGTTTCGCTTCTCGTGATTCGTGTATTCGGTGGAGGCCTTGGCCGCCCGGAGAGGGCTAATACTGCAAGACCCGGTCACAGCATTCAACTCAGTCGGCCTTGTCGCCGCCTGCCAGATTCTTTTTCGCCCCGGTCTTGAAGTCGGTTTCGTACCAACCGTTACCGCTCAGGCGGAAGCCTGGCACCGACAGCAGCTTCTTCAGCGCCGGCGCCTGGCAGGCCGGGCAATCGGTCAGCGGCGCGGCGCTGATCTTCTGCAGCACTTCCATGCGGTGCTCGCAGGATGCACATTGATAGTCATAAAGGGGCATGGGTGTCTCTCGTCAACCACAACGCTGGCTGCCGGGGCAGCAAAAAGCGGGATTATATATGGTTAACAAGCACTGCGCAGCCCGCCAGGCGATCAGCGCACACTTGGCGGGTCCAGCAGCCAGGCGACGCAGATCACCCGGATCAGCCCGCTGAAGTTGCGCACCCCGCCTTGTCGCAGGTGCACCTCACGGTCCACATAGGACAGGACCGCACTGACCGAGCAGCGGTTGGCCGCGGCGATGCGCTCCAGGATACCCCAGTAGACGGCCTCCAGCCGCAGGCAGGTGGAAAAACCGTTGAGCCGCACCGAGCGTGACACGGGCTGGGTCTGCAACATGTCGAAATCCGCCTTGAACGGGTCGATGCACTGTTTACCCGGCCAACGCCCCTGGCCAGCCACACGCTTGCTTGCTTGCGTCATGCGCCACACTTCCTCGTCACAGGTACCAGGTGGCCTATGAAGCGCTGTTGGGCGAGCTTAAAGCAGCGGCAAAATCTTCCTGCACAAAATTGCGCAGGACCTGCAGGAGCGGCCTTGTGTCGCGATGGGCTGCGAAGCAGCCCCGGAAATTTGTGCAATGCGCTCAAACCGTGGGGCTGCTTCGCAGCCCATCGCGACACAAGGCCGCTCCTACAAGGGCCGGTACAGCGCTGGGTATCTACTTGCCGTCGAGCAGTACCCGCAGCATCCAGGCGGTCTTCTCGTGCACCTGCATGCGCTGGGTCAGCAGGTCGGCGGTCGGCTCGTCACTGACCTTGTCCACCACCGGGAAGATGCTGCGCGCGGTACGCACCACGGCTTCCTGGCCCTGCACCAGCTGGCGGATCATCTCGTCGGCATGCGGCACCCCTTCCTCCTCCTTGATCGAGGAGTGCCGCGCATAAAATGCATAGGACCCCGGTGCCGGGAAGCCCAGGGCGCGGATGCGCTCGGCAATCGAGTCGACCGCCAGCGCCAGTTCGTTGTACTGCTCTTCGAACATCAGGTGCAGGGTGCGGAACGACGGACCGGTGACGTTCCAGTGGAAGTTATGGGTTTTCAGATACAACACATAGGTATCCGACAACAGGCGGGACAGCCCATCGACGATGGACTTGCGATCTTCTTCACTGATACCGATATCAATTGCCATGAAGTTCCCCTTTCCATAAGGCGTGAGACCCAAGCGGGTGCCGACCACTGTAGCAACACTTGGTTTGCACCGCATGTGACATGGCGCAACACATCGCCCCTCGGGGACAGCGGTTTGAGTAGCCTGCGGCTTTACTGTTAAATAGGCATGGTGCCACCCGTGCGGATTGCCATTTGCCGGGTGCATAGGCTGGCCTGCCGCGTGTTCGCGCTCTACACCTCATGCGCACCGTGCTACCAGCTCTTCCTGTGATCGGCCTTATCAACTGTGAGCCAACCCCATGTTCAAAATCGTCCATCTGGTGACGGGCGTGGCAGCCTTGCTGCTATCGCTCATGCCCAGCCTGAAAACCGATGCGTTACCCTTCCTGCAACAACCCGACGCGGTCTACCTCGCCCTGCTCGGCCTGCTCAACCTCGTACTGGCCCCCGTCGTGCCACTGTACTACCGCGGCGCGCGGCAGCAACTGCAGCATCTGGCCTGCGCCCTGCTGGTGGTGGCTGTGGTGCTGCAGACCCTGACACTGCTGGCCCGCCCGGAAATGGGCAACCTGGCCGCACTGGTCTGCGCAGCGCTGGCCGTGGCCGTGCACCTGGCCGTGGGCTTTGCCCGCAGCCCCCGCAAGGCACGCACCAGCCAGCACGCGGCGCAGGATGCCGGCAATCGTGATACCGGCACCGTGAAATGGTTCAACACGTCCAAAGGCTTCGGCTTCATCTCCCGCGACTCGGGCGATGATATCTTCGTGCACTTTCGCGCCATTCGTGGCGAAGGCCACCGCATCCTGGTGGAAGGCCAGCGCGTGGAGTTTTCCGTGATGCACCGCGACAAGGGCCTGCAGGCCGAGGATGTGGTCGCGGTAACCCGCCGCTGATCCTGTTTGCAGAAACCATCCCTTGTGGGAGCGAGCATGCCGCGCCCACAAGGTTTGTGTGCATCCAGCGGAATATGTGTAGCAGGTTCAGGTATCAATAATGAGGCGGCGGCGCCTCGTCCCCTTCGCTGCCATACTGGCCAACCATCTCTTCGTAGCGTTTGATCAGCTCGGCCATCTGCAACTGCAGCCGCTCGATCACCCGGCCCTGCTCGACCACCACGTCATTCAATGCCTGGATGGTGTCATCCTGAAACGCCAGGCGGGTTTCCAGTTCGACCACTCGTGATTCAAGCGGCATATCAGGCCTCCTGGTAACCGGCGAGATGCAGCCCGCGCAGGCGCTGGCGGATGGCTTGCACCTGGTCGTCGGTGTAGGCCGCCACCGGGCACTTGCCCCACACCGGTGCCGGCCAGGCGGCGTCGTCGCGCTGGCGCACGATCACGTGCATGTGCAACTGGCTGACCACATTACCCAAGGTAGCCACGTTCATCTTGTCGGCGCTGTAGCTGGCTTTCAGCGCTTCGGCCAGGCCGATGGTTTCCTGCCACAACTGCTGCTGCTCTGCAGCATCGAGCTCGAACACTTCGCTGATGCCAGCGCGCTTGGGCACCAGGATGAACCATGGATAGTTGGCATCCTTGCTCAGCAGCAACTGGCACAGCGCAAACTCCCCCAGCACCAGCGAATCCTGCTGCAAACGCGAATCGAGGACGAACACGGCAAATCTCCTTCAGGCAGAACCAACCCGCTTCACGCGGAAAACAGGCCTGCAAGGATACCCTGCACGTTCCCGGTAACACAGCGCTACTTTTCGCACCAAAATGAGGCTACCGATACCCCTCGCACCACACTTGTCACCCCGCGGGTGACGCGGCATGAACAAGTTGCGGTAACACATTGACTTTCATGACAGCTTTTCAAATTTTAACGATTCTTGACTGCGCTACCGCATCAGGCGGCTCCCGCCCCGTGTTTACGGCACTTTCCGACCCCCGGTAGCAGGTTTTGTGAAAATTTCATGAAGCGTTGTGAATTTTGAGCACGCTTGTTGCATTCCTTTCACGCCAAGTCGGCACGACATCTGCATCGGCGGGTGAACGCGACAAATAACAACAGCGACAGTGGTTACCAGGGAGTTTCCCAACCGGAATCGGTAGTTACAGGTTCTTTACGGTGAAAGAAGCAGCGCTGGTGTTGACGACCCTTAAACCGGGGCGTGATTTGCGACATGGAACTACCTAAAAGCGACATGGAGAAAAAGTTCCGAAAAGGATGCTTATACCCATATCGCCAAGAACAGTCAGCGTGCTATACATTTTCGCCGACATAACAAGAAAGAGCTGCCCCATATAACTAGAACACTTGGACGCAGCGGTACTCTTCCTAAAAACCAAAGGAGCAAATCACGATGCGCGTGATGAAGTGGAGCATGATCGCCCTGGCCGTTGCGGCAGGGACCTCGCAGTTGGCATTGGCCTCTTCCCAGGACGAGTCCAAAGGTTTCATCGAAGACAGCAAGCTGAACGTCAAGACCCGCATGCTGTACTTCAGCCGTGACTTCCGTAACAACCCAGCCGGCACCCAGAGCCGTCGTGAAGAAACCGGCCTGGGCTTCCTCGGCACCTTCGAGTCCGGCTTCACCCAGGGCACCGTGGGTGTGGGTGTCGATGCCATCGGCATGCTCGGCCTGAAACTGGACAGCGGCAAGGGCCGCGCCGGTACCGGCCTGTTCCCTACCGGCTCTGACGGCCGTTCGCAAGATGACTACTCCAAGGCCGGCGGCGCGGTTAAATTCCGCATCTCCGACACCGTGCTGAAAGTGGGTGACCAGTTCACCGCTCTGCCGGTCTTCGCCACCGACGACAGCCGCCTGCTGCCTGAAATCGCCCAGGGCACCCTGATCACCAGCAACGAGATCGAGGGCCTGACCCTGCACGCTGGTCATTTCACCAGCCTGACCGCCCAGGAGCAGACCAACCGCGACAGCTTCGGCCTGAAGGAAGCCAACGTGGTAGGTGGTACCTACGCCTTCACCGACAACCTCAGCACCAGCCTGTACTACTCGAAGGTTGAAGACTACTGGCGCAAATACTACGCCAACGTCAACTGGGCTCTGCCGATCTCGGACAAACAAGGCCTGGTGTTCGACTTCAACATCTATGACACCAAGAGCGAAGGCTCGGCCGAGTACCGCGCATTCGATGGCGACAAGCTGGACAACCGCGCGTTCAGCCTGTCGGGCGCCTACAACATTGGCGCTCACACCTTCACACTGGCCTACCAGAAAGTCACCGGCGACGGCGACTACGGCTATGGCATCGACGGTGGCGGCACCATCTTCCTGGCCAACTCCGTGGCCCGTTCCGACTTCAACGCCGAAGACGAGAAGTCCTGGCAGGCTCGCTACGACCTGAACTTCGCCGAATACGGCATCCCGGGCCTGACCTTCATGACCCGTTATGTACGCGGTACCGACGCCAACGTCGCCGGCACCAGCAACGGCAAGGAATGGGAACGCGACGTCGACATCAAGTACGTGCTGCAGAGCGGCCCGGCAAAAGACCTGAGCTTCCGCGTGCGTCAAGCCACCTATCGCTCTTCCGATGGCGTCTACTACGATTCCCCATCGATCGACGAACTGCGCCTGATCGTAGAGTACCCGCTGAGCATCCTGTAAGCCTGGCTTGCAGTGCCCCGCACTTGAAAAAGCCCGGCGATCACGCCGGGCTTTTTCTTGGCTGACAAGCGTCACGCCCTGGGGCATCCTGTACGCCTTCGTTTCGCCCCCGTACAATGCGGGGTCATTTCAATGTCTTAGGCAATCGACACGGCTCACCATGCGCACCAGTCAATATTTGCTCGCCACCCAGAAAGAAACCCCTGCCGACGCAGTGGTCATCAGCCATCAGCTCATGCTGCGTGCCGGCATGATTCGCAAACTGGCCTCTGGCCTGTACACCTGGCTGCCGATGGGCTTGCGGGTTATGCGCAAGGTCGAGGCCGTGGTGCGTGAGGAAATGAACGCCGCCGGCGCCCTGGAAGTGCTGATGCCCAGCATCCAGCCCGCCGAACTGTGGCAGGAATCCGGCCGCTGGGAACAGTATGGCCCCGAGCTGCTGCGCCTGAAGGACCGGCACCAGCGCGACTTCTGCGTCGGCCCGACCCACGAGGAAGTGATCACCGACCTGGCCCGCAACGAGCTGTCCAGCTATAAACAGCTGCCGCTCAACATGTACCAGATCCAGACCAAGTTCCGTGACGAGATCCGCCCGCGCTTCGGCCTGATGCGCGGTCGCGAGTTCATCATGAAGGACGCCTACTCGTTCCATGCCGACCAGGCTTCCCTGCAGGAAACCTACGACCGCATGCACCAGGCGTATAGCAACGTGTTCACCCGCCTGGGCCTGGACTTCCGCCCGGTGCAGGCCGACACCGGCTCCATCGGTGGCAGCTATTCGCACGAGTTCCACGTACTGGCCGAGTCCGGCGAAGACGACGTGATCTTCAGCGACAGCTCCGACTACGCCGCCAACATCGAGAAGGCAGAGGCCATCCCGCGTGAAACCGTGCGCCCAGCCCCTACCGAGGAGCTGCGCCTGGTCGACACGCCAAACGCCAAGACCATCGCCCAGCTGGTGGAAAACTTCGGCCTGCCGATCGAGAAGACCGTCAAGACCCTGATCGTGCGCGGTGCCGAAGAAGGCAAGCTGGTAGCACTGATCGTGCGTGGCGACCATGAGCTCAACGAAATCAAGGCGGCCAAGCTGGAACAGGTTGCCGACCCGCTGGTCATGGCCACCGACGCCGAACTGCGCGAGGCCATTGGTGCCGGCGCCGGCTCGCTCGGCCCGCTGAACCTGCCGCTGGAAATCGTCATTGACCGCTCGGTTGCCCTGATGAGCGACTTCGGCATTGGCGCCAACATCGACGACAAGCACTACTTCGGCGTGAACTGGGAGCGTGACCTGCCGGTTCCACAGGTCGCCGACCTGCGTAACGTGGTCGAAGGCGACCCGAGCCCGGACGGCCAGGGTACCCTGGTGATCAAGCGCGGCATCGAAGTGGGCCACATCTTCCAGCTCGGCACCAAGTACAGCGAGGCGCTGAAGTGCCAGGTACTGGGCGAGAACGGCAAGCCGGTAACCCTGTCCATGGGCTGCTACGGCATCGGTGTGTCCCGCGTGGTCGCAGCTGCCATCGAGCAGAGCTACGACGAAAAGGGCATCATCTGGAACGACGCCCTGGCCCCGTTCCAGATCGCCCTGGTACCGCTGCGCTACGAAACCGAGGTGGTTCGCGAGGCGACCGACAAGCTGTACGCCGAGCTGACTGCTGCCGGTTACGAAGTGCTGCTGGACGACCGTGACAAGAAGACCAGCCCAGGCATCAAGTTTGCCGACATGGAGCTGATCGGCATCCCGCACCGCATCGTCGTCAGCGATCGCGGCCTGGCCGAAGGCAACCTGGAGTACAAGCACCGCACCGAGCAGGACGCCCAGGCGTTGCCGCTCAATGAAGTGCTGACCTTCCTGCAGGCCCGCGTTCGCCGCTGATAACCAATGCACGAGTGATCATGTTCAAGCGAAGTACCTTTCCCCTGGGGGGCGCCGCACTGTGCGGCGCTCTGCTCGTCAGCGGCTGCGCCAACCAGATGTCCCAGCGCAGCGACCATGAGGAGCGCGTCGAGCGCAAACTGCTCGAGCACACCCTGCAGATCGATGTCGGCGAGCCGAAGGTGATGGAGCTTCCGCAACGACGTGTGCGCGTGCATGAGCAGAAGCGCTTCGAAGTCACCGAATTCGAAGTCACCCGCAGCTATGACCGCTACACGCCTTACCAACCCTGGCGGGAGATCTACGAGATCCCGCTGGGTGCGGTGGCCGTGGTGGCAGGCGTGGGTGCCAACGTGGTCAATGTCTTCGCCCTGGGCAACCTCCCGGAAAGCATCACCCACGACTGGCTCAGCTACGGCGTGGACGGGCTCAACCCGTTCATGAACGTGCCGTCCAACGGCCGTGCCCAGCAGAACCTGGCCGGAATCAGCGAAGTGCAGAAAGGCAAGCGCGAGGAATCTACCAGCGTGCCCTGGAGCGAACGCCTGGTCGAGGTCAAAGCCGGCAAGATGACCCACGAGCTGACCACCGACAGGAACGGCGTGCTGCGCCTGAACCTGCTCGACAGCCCGTTCTCCGAGCAGAACCTCAACCACATCGGTACCCTGCACCTGCAGGTGCTGGATGAGGACAACGCGGTACGTGGCGATGCCAGCCTGCTGGTCAGCGCCACCCTGCGCAACAAACTGCTCGAAGCCCATGAACTGATCTTCGATGACCTCGAAGATGACGATGTCGGCCAATGGGTTCACCGGGTCAAGCGCTTGTCCGAACTCGGCCTGGAAGAAGAAGCCAGTGAAATGGAACAGAGCCTGATCGAACTGACCCGCAACGATCCGGAGTTGCAGCAGGAGTTTCTGCAGTCGCTGACCAAGGCCACTGGCCGGTTGGTGGCCGACCCGGGCGCGAAGTAACCCGCATCACGCAATACCTTGTAGGAGCGGCCTTGTGTCGCGATGGGCTGCGAAGCAGCCCCATGATTTCAGCCTTGATGCATGAATTGCCGGGGCTGCTTCGCAGCCCATCGCGACACAAGGCCGCTCCTACAGGGACCGCGTTAAATTGGCGGGCCATTTACTGAGGCGGGAACAGCTCCAGCTGCTCATGCGCCCCGCGCAAGTCGCGCAACCTCACGCCTACCCCAAGCAAGCGCACCGGCTTGCCACCACGGGCAAACGCCTGACCCAGCA
Source organism: Pseudomonas sp. s4 (assembly GCF_046764235.1). NCBI lineage: Bacteria > Pseudomonadati > Pseudomonadota > Gammaproteobacteria > Pseudomonadales > Pseudomonadaceae > Pseudomonas > Pseudomonas sp. s4. The sequence continues at coordinate 4,889,793 of NZ_CP177209.1, forward strand.
ACTGGCGATAACTCTCCAGGTCCCTGCCCGCCCCCGCCTGCTCCATGGTGGTCTGGCTGAAGTCATGGAACTTGACCTTGACGAAGGGTTTTTCCGGCCGGTAACTGCTGTCCATGCGGGCGATACGCTCGTTCAGGCTCTCCAGAAGTTCGGGCAGCCGTGCCAGGCAACTGGCCAGGTCCGGCAGGTCGGTGTCGTAGGTGTTTTCCACGCTGACCGACTGCCGGCGACTGTCATTGTGCACGGCACGCTCATCGACACCCCGTGCCAGCCCCCACAAACGCTCGCCAAAGCTGCCGAACTCGCGCACCAGCGCCAGACGCGACCATTCGCGCAGCTCCAGGCAGGTTTCGATACCCAACCGCGCCAGCTTGTCTGCCGTTACCTTGCCCACCCCGTGCAACCTGGCCACCGGCAGGGCGGCGACGAATGCCTCCACTTCGCCCGGGGTAATCACGAACAGGCCATTGGGCTTGCGCCAGTCACTGGCGATCTTGGCCAGGAACTTGTTTGGCGCCACACCGGCCGAGACAGTGATATGCAGGGTGCGGGCGACACGGCGGCGGATATCCTCGGCAATGCGCGTGGCGCTGCCCGAGTACCACTGGCTGTCACTTACATCCAGGTAGGCCTCGTCCAGCGACAGCGGCTCGATCAGTTCGGTGTAGTCACGGAAGATCGTGTGGATTTCCCGCGAGGCTTCACGGTAGGCCTCGAAGCGCGGCTTGACGATCAGCAGGTCCGGGCACAGCTTCAGCGCGTGCCGCGACGACATGGCCGAACGCACGCCGTAGGCACGCGCTTCATAGTTGCAGGTGGCGATCACCCCACGGCGGTCGGCCGAGCCCCCCACCGCCATGGGCCGCCCGGCCAGGCGCGGGTCGTCACGCATTTCGATCGCGGCATAGAAGCAATCGCAGTCGACGTGGATGATCTTGCGCAAGGACATGGATGACCGTCAGCACTGTAAATTCATACAGATAGTATCGCATGCGCCCTCGGGTATGCAGCCTGTGCGCGACATTGCTCGATAATCGGCCTGAAAGCCCCGTCGCGCCTGAGCTGCGGGCCATATACAGACGCTAAGAGTTTGAACAGGAAAGGTTTTTTCAGAAAAAAGCTTGACACCCACGGGTAAATCCGTAGAATTCGATCTCACAGGCGCGGGATGGAGCAGCCTGGTAGCTCGTCGGGCTCATAACCCGAAGGTCGTCGGTTCAAATCCGGCTCCCGCAACCAGATTCGAGAAAAGGCCACTGTTCACGCAGTGGCCTTTTTCTTTGCGTCAAATAATGCGCTGATAGAAATTTCAAAAAAATCAACGACTAGCGCTTGACACCCATTCTGAAAACTGTAGAATGCGCCCCACTGACGCGGGATGGAGCAGCCTGGTAGCTCGTCGGGCTCATAACCCGAAGGTCGTCGGTTCAAATCCGGCTCCCGCAACCATATTCGTCAGAACAAACCCCGCCTGTGTAACAGCAGCGCGGGGTTTGTTGTTTCTCCCCTCCTGCTTTTCGTCGCCCCCGATTCTCCCGTCCTCCAGCCAACCCGCAGGCTTGAGAGGTCGTGCCCAGGATGAACTATCTTTAACCCTGCAAGGCCGCTGAAAGCGCTCGAGGCCGGAGTAACATTGGATACGTTTTTCCTAAGGGACTTTCACTTGGCCACACTTTTCCCTCACCTCGCGCTGCATGCCCGGGGCAATCCATGACTTCGCACAACCCCGAATCCCCGGTGCCGCTTGCCACAACGCTGCCTGGCGCCGCGCAACGTTTGCCCTTGCTGGAGCGCATGAGCCGTTACCGCCAGCCCATCGGCCTGGTAGTGACACTGGTGTTGTTCACCATGGCCTTGGTCGCCTGTCGCCACCTGTTGAGCGAGTTGGACATCTATGCCTTGCACGATGCCATGCTCAGCGTGCCTACCCAGTCGTTACTTGGCGCCTTGCTGGCAACTGTGCTCGGTTTCGTGATCCTGCTTGGTTACGAGTGGTCGGCCAGCCGCTATGCCGGCGTGAAACTGCCCGCGAGCAGCCTGGTGCTGGGCGGCTTCAGCGCTTTTGCCATAGGTAACGCCATCGGCCTGTCGATGCTTTCGGGCGGTTCGGTGCGCTATCGCCTGTATGCGCGCCAAGGGGTTGGCGCAGGTGAAGTTGCACGGATGACCGTTTTTGCCAGCCTGTCACTGGGCTGCGCGCTACCGCCCCTGGCCGCCTTGGCGACCTTGAGCGACCTGCCGGCGGCCTCGGCCGCACTGGGTTTGGCGCCAGGCTTGCTGGCGGGTATCGCCATAGCGGTGTTGCTGGTGTGCAGCGTGCTGATGTTCGGCCTGTACCGCCGACGCCTGGCTGAACAACCACTGGCCAACAACCTGCTGGTACAACTGGGCCGCCGCACGCTGCGCCTGCCGGGCGCACGCCTGGCTGCCCTGCAATTGCTGATCACCGCACTGGATGTCGCCGCTGCCGCCACCGTGCTGTATCTGCTGCTGCCCGAAGCACCGCCGTTCGGTGCCTTTGTCCTGGTGTACCTGCTGGCCTTGGCCGCAGGTGTGCTCAGCCACGTCCCGGGCGGCGTCGGGGTATTCGAAGCCATACTACTGGCGGCTTTTGCCGACCAACTTGGCGCGGCGCCGCTGGCAGCGGCACTGCTGCTGTATCGGCTGATCTACGTGGTGCTGCCGCTGCTGCTGGCCTGCGCGCTGCTACTGGCCAACGAGGCCCGGCGCCTGCTGTTCGCGCAACAGGCTATCAAGGCCGCTTCCGGGCTGGCTGCACCGATCCTTTCGATCCTGGTATTCCTGTCCGGGGTGGTGCTGCTGTTCTCCGGTGCCACGCCCGAAATCGACACCCGCCTGGAGCACATGGGTTTCCTGGTTCCGCACCGCCTGATCGATGCTTCGCATTTTGGCGCCAGCCTGATCGGCGTGCTGTGCCTGCTGCTGGCCCAAGGCCTGCGCCGGCGCCTGTCCGCCGCCTGGCTGCTGACCACCGTGCTGTTGCTGGTCGGTGCCCTGCTGTCGCTGCTCAAGGGCTTCGATTGGGAAGAGGCCTGCTTGCTGACCCTCACTGCCGCCCTGCTCGCTCTGTTCCGCCGTTCCTTCTACCGTCCCAGCCGCCTGCTCGAGTTGCCGTTCTCGCCGGTGTTTCTGGTAGCCAGCGCCTGTGTGGTCGGCGCATCGGTTTGGTTGTTGCTGTTCGCCTACCAGGATGTTCCCTACAGCCATCAGTTGTGGTGGCAGTTCACCCTCGATGCCGATGCCCCGCGTGGCCTGCGCGCCGCCATGGGCAGCGCCTTGCTGCTGGCGGCCGTGGCCCTGACCTGGCTGCTGCGTACCGCACCACCGGTGATCCACTTGCCTGACGAAGAAGAGCTGCTGCGTGCCAACCGCATTCTGCTGGCATCCGACCAGCCAGATGGCGGCCTGGCGCTGACCGGTGACAAGGCGCTGCTGTTCCACCCTGGCAACAACGCCTTCCTCATGTACGCCCGTCGCGGTCGCAGCTTGGTGGCCCTGTACGACCCGATCGGCCCGGCCCAGGAGCGCGCCGAGATGATCTGGCAGTTCCGCGACCTGTGCGACCTGCACCATGCCCGTCCGGTGTTCTATCAGGTGCGCGCCGAGAACCTGCCGTTCTACATGGACATCGGCCTGACCGCGCTGAAGCTGGGTGAAGAAGCCCGGGTCGACTTGCGCCGCTTCGACCTCGAAGCCAAGGGCAAGGAGATGAAGGACCTGCGCTACACCTGGAACCGTGGCGGCCGTGACGGCCTGAGCCTGGAAATCCATGAACCCGGGCATGCCCCGCTGGCAGAGCTGAAGGAAATTTCCGACGCCTGGCTTGGCGGCAAGAACGTGCGCGAGAAAGGCTTCTCGCTGGGGCGCTTCAGCCCTGAATACCTGCAGCATTTTCGCATTGCCCTGATCCGCTTCCAAGGCCGCCCGGTGGCTTTCGCCAACCTGCTGGAAACCCATGGCAAGGAACTGGCCAGCCTCGACCTTATGCGTGCGCACCCCGAGGCCCCGAAGCTGACCATGGAATTCATGATGATCGGGCTGATCTTGCACTACAAAAGCCATGACTACGCTCGCTTCAGCCTGGGCATGGTGCCGCTTTCCGGCCTGCAGCCACGGCGTGGGGCGCCCTTGACCCAGCGCCTGGGCTCGATGGTGTTCCGCCGTGGCGAGCAGTTGTACAACTTCCAGGGGCTTCGACGCTTCAAGGACAAGTTCCAACCGGACTGGGAACCCCGTTACATGGCCGTGCCGGCCGGGCTCGACCCGCTGGTGGCACTGGCCGACACCGCCGCCCTGATCGCAGGCGGCCTGACTGGATTGGTGAAACGTTGATGACCCGACGCTTTTGGCTGTACCTGCTGGTTCCCCTGCTGTTGGCTGCCCTGGGAGGCGCGCTGGCATTCTGGTTATGGACGCGCCCGGCTCCCGAGGCACGCCTGGAACAACTGAGCATCAATGACACCCGCATCACCCGTGTGACCCCAGCCGTGCACCCCAAGGCCCGGGTGGCCATCGGCGTACCCCAGGACCAGGCGCTGACCGACAGGCAGCTGCTGGACCTGGCCCAGGCTGGCGAAGCGCAACTGGTGCAGGTGATCCTGCCGCCCAATGACTGCAGCAAACAACAACAGGCCCTGGACCAGGCCTTGGGCCAGTTACCGGAGAAGCCGACCCTGGTTGCCGGTATCGGCCCTGGCGCCGCCCAGGCCTGGCGCTGGCTGGCCAGCCAGAACAACGACAAGGCGCGGGCGATTTCCGTGGGCTTCAGCCTGGAACAGCCGGGCTGCCAGACAGCGCTGCCGAAGTCGGCCGCCCACGGCCACTGGAACGTCGCCTGGAACGACAACCCGGATGACGCCAGCGCCGCCTTCGTGCGCGACCAGGCCAATGCCGAAACCAGCATCAGTGACTACGACATCCACCTGCCACAAGTGCTCAAGGCCCAACTGACCCAGGCCCTGGTCGGCCACGACGGCAACGCCCTGGCCATTCCGGTAGTCGAGGTGCCAGCCGGGCAGACCACCGACACGGTCACCCTGTTCCTTTCCGGTGATGGCGGCTGGCGAGACCTGGACCGCGACGTGGCCGGGGAAATGGCCAAGCTTGGTTACCCGGTGGTCGGCATCGACACGCTGCGCTACTACTGGCAACACAAGACCCCGGAACAAAGCGCCGCCGACCTGTCCGAGCTGATGCAGCACTACAGACAGAAGTGGGGCACCAAGCGCTTCGTGCTGACCGGTTATTCGTTCGGTGCCGACGTCCTGCCGGCGATCTACAACCGCCTGCCGGCCGAGGACCAGCAGCGTATCGACGCGGTGATGCTGCTGGCCTTTGCCCGCAGCGGCAGCTTCGAGATCGAAGTCGAGGGCTGGCTGGGCAAGGAAGGCCAGGAAGCGCCAACCGGGCCGGAAATGGCCAAACTGCCGGCGTCCAAGGTGGTGTGTGTGTATGGCGTGGAAGAAACCGACGAGAGCGGTTGCACCGACAAGACTGCGGTGGGTGAACGCCTGAAGCTGCCGGGGGGGCACCACTTCGACGAAAACTACCCGGCACTGGCCAAGCGCCTGATCGGTGAGATCGAGACGCGCCAGGGCAAGTCGAGTGTGGCTGAGCAGAACTGATAAGGTTGCGGCCCATTCGCGGGTAAACCCGCTTCCACAGGTACAGCGCAAGCTTTGAAAGCTATGCGCATATGGGAGCGGGTACTGCCTTGAAATCTGTGTTGCCCCTCAGATCTCGACCTGGGTCCCCAGCTCGATCACCCGGTTCAGCGGCAGGTTGAAGAAGCGCAAGTTGCCGTTGGCATTCTTCAGCAGGAACGCGAACAGGTTGCCCCGCCAGCGCGACATCCCCTCCAGCCGTGAGGCGATCACGGTCTCGCGGCTGAGGAAGAAGGTGGTGCGCATCGGGCTGAAGTCCAGGTCTTCCAGGTGGCACAGCTTCAACGCCGCAGGCACGTCCGGTTCGTCCATGAAGCCGAAGTGCAGCAACACGCGGAAGAACCCATCGCCATAGGCCTCCACTTCAAAGCGCTCCTGTTCCGGCACGCGTGGCCGGTCCTCGCTGACCACCGTCAACAGCACCACCTGGCTGTGCAGCACCTGGTTATGCAGCATGTTGTGCAACAGCGCATGGGGCACCGCATCGGAGCGTGCCGTGAGGAACACCGCCGTGCCTTCGACCCGGTGCGGTGGCTGAATGCGGATACTGCTGATGAACAGCTGCAGCGGCAGCGCGCCTTCGTCGATGCGCTCCATCAGGATCTGCTTGCCACGCTTCCAGGTGCTCATCAACAGGAACAGCACAGCGCCGGCCAAGACCGGGAAGGCCCCGCCCTGGATGATCTTCGGCACGTTGGCGGCAAAGAACAGCCCATCCACCAACAGGAAACCCATCAGGATCGGCACCGCCAGCACCGGTGGCCACTTCCAAAGCAGCAGCATCACCGCCGAAACCAGGATGGTGGTCATCAGCATGGTACCAGTCACAGCCACGCCGTATGCCGCCGCCAGGGCACCGGATGACTCGAAACCGAGCACCAGCAGTACCACGCCGACCATCAGTGTCCAGTTGATCGCACCGATATAGATCTGCCCCTGTTCATCGCTGGAAGTGTGCTGGATCTGCATGCGTGGGATGTAGCCCAGCTGGATGGCCTGGCGGGTCAGGGAGAACGCCCCCGAGATCACCGCCTGCGAAGCGATCACCGTGGCCATGGTAGCCAGGCCGACCATCGGCAGCAGTGCCCAGCCCGGCGCCAGCAGGTAGAACGGGTTACGTGCAGCATCCGGGTCCTGCAGCAGCAACGCGCCCTGGCCAAAGTAGTTGAGCACCAGCGCCGGCAGCACCAGGGCAAACCAAGCCCGAGCGATCGGCTTGCGGCCAAAGTGGCCCATGTCGGCGTACAGCGCCTCGGCACCGGTCAGCGCCAGGACCACCGCACCGAGAATGGCAACGCCCATGCCGGGGTGAACCACGAAGAAGTTGACCGCCCAGGCCGGGTTGAAGGCCTTGAGCACTTCCGGGCTCTGCGATATGCCGTACACGCCCAGCGAGCCCAGCGCCAGGAACCAGGTGACCATGATCGGGCCGAACAGCTTGCCGATCTTCTCGGTGCCGTGCTTCTGCACCAGGAACAGCGCCACCAGGATCACCAGCGAAATCGGTACAACCCAGTGATCGATACCATCAAACGCCAGGCCCATGCCTTCCACCGCCGACAGCACCGACACCGCCGGCGTGATCATGCTGTCGCCATAGAACAGCGAAGCGCCGATCAACCCGCACACCACCATCAACGTACGCAACCTCGGGTAGGCCGCCGTGGCCCGCCGCGCCAGCGCGGTCAGCGCCATGGTGCCGCCCTCGCCCTGGTTGTCGGCGCGCAGGATGAACATCACGTACTTGAACGACACTACCCATAGCAGCGACCACAGGATCAGCGACAGGATCCCCAGCACGCCGTCATGGTTGACCGGCACTCCGTACCCGCCGCTGAAGACCTCCTTGAGGGTATACAACGGGCTGGTGCCGATATCGCCATAAACCACCCCGACCGCCGCCACGAGCAGGCTCAACGACCGCGTCGCCCCATGCTTCCCCTCGTGCCCGCCCTCGGCGTGACTGCTTGCCTGAACCATCGACCACTCCCGCAGACGGCCTTGCAAGGCCAGTAAAATTCCCGATGCGCCAGGTGATACTGATACCCCCGGCGCAATGGCGCGAAGCATAGCGCAGCGTTCGTCGCATTTCTGCTGGTCAAGCGACCCTGCGCTCGCTAGAATTGCGCACTTTTTGATCAGAGGCGCCAAAAGCGCCCGTCAAGATCGCCCCCGATTCCGGCCGGGCGACCTGCATTCAATACCGAGGTTAGTCATGTCCACCACGCCCGCCACCCCCAAGGTAGGTTTCGTAAGCCTGGGTTGCCCAAAAGCCCTGGTCGATTCCGAGCGCATCCTGACCCAGCTGCGCATGGAAGGCTATGAAGTCGTGCCCACCTACGAGGACGCCGACGTAGTGGTGGTCAACACCTGCGGCTTCATCGACAGCGCCAAGGCCGAGTCGTTGGAAGTGATCGGCGAAGCGATCAAGGAAAACGGCAAGGTCATCGTCACCGGCTGCATGGGTGTCGAGGAAGGCAGCATCCGTGACGTGCACCCCAGCGTGCTGTCGGTCACCGGCCCGCAGCAGTACGAGCAGGTGGTCAACGCCGTGCACGAAGTGGTGCCGCCACGCCAGGATCACAACCCGCTGATCGACCTGGTGCCGCCGCAGGGCGTCAAGCTGACCCCGCGCCATTATGCGTACCTGAAGATTTCCGAAGGCTGCAACCACAGCTGCAGTTTCTGCATCATCCCGTCGATGCGCGGCAAACTGGTCAGCCGCCCGGTCGGCGAAGTGCTGAGCGAGGCCGAGCGCCTGGTCAAGGCCGGGGTCAAGGAGATCCTGGTGATTTCCCAGGACACCAGCGCCTACGGCGTCGACGTCAAGTACAAGACCGACTTCTGGAACGGCCGCCCGGTCAAGACCCGCATGCTCGAGCTGTGCGAAGCCCTGAGCAGCCTGGGTGCCTGGGTACGTCTGCACTACGTGTACCCGTACCCGAACGTCGACGACGTGATCCCGCTGATGGCCGCCGGCAAGATCCTGCCGTACCTGGATATCCCGTTCCAGCACGCCAGCCCGAAAGTGCTCAAGGCCATGAAGCGCCCGGCCTTTGAAGACCGCACCCTGGCACGTATCAAGAACTGGCGCGAGCAGTGCCCGGAGCTGGTGATTCGCTCCACCTTCATCGTCGGCTTCCCGGGCGAGACCGAGGAAGACTTCCAGTACCTGCTGGACTGGCTGACCGAAGCCCAGCTGGACCGCGTGGGCTGCTTCCAGTACTCGCCGGTGGAAGGCGCCCCGGCCAACGACCTGGGCCTTGAAGAAGTGCCGGACGACGTCAAGCAGGACCGCTGGGACCGCTTCATGGCCCACCAGCAGGCCATCAGCGCCGCCCGCCTGCAACTGCGTATCGGCAAGGAAATCGACGTGTTGATCGATGAAGTGGAAGAGCAAGGTTCGGTTGGCCGCAGCTTCTTCGATGCCCCGGAAATCGACGGCAGCGTGTTCATCGATGGCGACCACGGCTTCAAGCCGGGTGACAAGGTACGTTGCCGCGTGGTGGATGCCGACGAATACGACATGTGGGCTGAACCCATCTAACGCAGCAGCAAACTGAAAAGCCCCTGCCCCGCCATTCCCCACAAGGAACTCCCGGGCCAGGGGCTTTTTCGTCAGAACGCGTGAAAAAGCATCAGGCCGCCCTCTGCATCCGGGCTGGCATCCGAGAAGCCTTTGACTGCATAGAGTTGCACTTTCCACTGCTGGTTGAGCTTGTGTGTCAGGAACAGGGTAAGTTCCTTGATCTGCGCCCCCGTCGAAACGACTTTCTGCCGCCAGTCGTAGGAGGCACCCGCCGAAGTACCTGCAGCCACGGGCATGGCAAAGCCGAGACTGGCAAATATCGGGTCGTCGAAATCACTGTCGGGCGGGTCGCCGAACTTCTTCCAGCCCAAGGTCGCGAAACCGGTCACCGGGCCAAAGGCCTTGGCGATGTCGACCTGGCCGGTGTAGTCGTATTCACCGGTGCCCAGGCACTGGTCTTCATCGGCAGTGGGGAATTTGACCTTGCCGATCAGGTCCAGCATCAGGCCACCGTCACTGCCGTCGAGCAGGGCGTAACCGGCGCTGGCAACCGTGTCTCCCAGCCCGCTTTCCACATCCCGGCAGCCACCGGGCAAGGGGTCACCATTCGGGCCCACTTCAGGGTTGGTGATGCGCAGCCAGGGCACAGTGACCTTGTAGGTCATTGGGCCGGTTTCATACTTGCCGACCACGGGGATGTACCAGATTTCCGAGGTTGTACCCGTGCCATAGTCGCCACTTGAATAGTCCATACCTATGGCGGCGCTGAAGGTATCGCCCAGGACCGACGCGCTGGCGCATGACAGCAAGCAGGCGAAAAGAGGGAGCGTGGGTCTCATCTGCACCTCGGTATCCCGGACGGGAAGGGTGATCGCACTTACCCAGCCTAGTTGCCTAATGCCTGGATCGCTCTGGATGCTCCACTTTTTCGGCTTTCTCTACTGTCTCGGGTCTTTCGACCTTTTCGACCTTCTCTACTTTCTCGACCTTCTCGACTTTCTCAGGCTTTTCGATCTTCTCGACCTTTTCGGGCTTCTCGGCTTTCTCGATCTTCTCTACTTTTTCTACTTTCTCTACCTTTTCAACCTTCTCTGCTTTTTCAATTTTTTCCACCTTTTCGAGCTCGACCTTCTCTACCCGGTCAGAGCTTCCGCTATTGCTGCTCTCGGGTCGCTCCATGGTGTCGACATGTTCCGACTTTCCGGACTTGTCCACGCGTTCAGTACCGTCCCGACCACTGGAATCGTCAACACCGCCGTGCCCGCTGTGGTCATCACTGCTTTCAATGCGATCACTGGTCGCATCTCGTCCGCCGTGCCCGCTATTGCTGGAACCTTCAGCGTCACGGGTGCCGTGCCCGCTGCCACGCCCCGAATGCCCCCTGTCCGAGTTGTCGGCACGGCCGTCATCGAACTCCACGCGGGTTGCCCGCAGCTCGTGCTTGCCATTGAAGACCCCGCTCACCCGCACACGTTGATCGAGCGCCAATGCCGCGGGCTGCTTGCCGACGATCACGGTACCCTGCCCCAGCGTCACCTTGATGCCTGCCACCACCAGTTGTTGAGCGTGGCTGCGCTGTACCAGCCCCTCGATCACCGCCGTCTGCACACGGCCAGCAAAAGGCAGGCTCGGGTCTGGGCGGGTTTGCGCCACTTCCAGCTGGCGTCCGGTCCACTGCCCACGTACCAGCACTTCCCTCGCAGGTGCCACACGGGTTCCCAGCTTCAGCCCCTGGAGGCTGCCGGCACGGTCTACCGCACCGATGGCACTGGCTTCCCTGAGCCCCGGCGCCCGTTCGATACGGCTGGCTACCACTTCGCCCCTAGCATCGCGCAGGCCACTGACCCTGACCGGATCGCCCGGGCGCAACCCTTCAGCCACCCGCGCCCCTGCAGCTAGCCGCACAGGTTGGCCCATGACCCGCAGGGGGGCCGATGCATTGGGCAGTGCCGTCAGCGGCCCTTCGTAAACGTTGAGGATCGAGATGCGCCCTGCTTGCAGGCCGCGTTTGCCGGCAAATGCCTCAACCGCGACAACCTGGCCGATTGCCAGGTGAGCGGTACTGGCAGGCGCACCGTTTTCACTCACCGGTACGTCCTTGCCAAAGTGCACTTCCAGGCCATTGACGCAGATCGAGGCGAACCCGGTAATGGTGCCGACGATGCCCGTGCCACCGGTACCACCCGGGCGCAGGATCGGTGCGCCGGTACCACCTGCCCCACCGTGATCGATGAAGGTACCGTCCACACCGTCGGCCACCGCACCGGTCCCGCCCGTGCCGCCGGGACGCTGCGGCAGCGGCGCACCGGTGCCACCCACTTCGCCGTTTTCGCTGCGTACACCGGTACCACCGACACCGCCCGTCCTGGCCCCGGTACCACCAATACCGCCGGGAAACTGCAAGCCCGCCGCCCCCGCCATACCCACTTCGTCACGGCTGACACATACCGGTGCTGCGGCCACTTCGGCAGGCGCCACCAGGTTCAGCCCGAAACCCAGGACCAGTGTGACCACACTGAGGCAGCGCGCGAGGGAAGTCATGGGTCGGATGTCTTCGACAAATCGGGGTCGGTAGCTTCAGTGTAGAAATAAAGCCCTACCGTGATGCGCTGACGTTGCTCGGCGCTGGGCACATTGGCATCTTCCAGGCCTGATGCGAGCCGGCTGAAGGCAAGCAGCATCTGCATGCCGTCCTTGTCCACCGCTGCACGCAAATGGTCGACGCTGGCCGGGCTCAAGGCGTCGTAGTGCACACTGCGTTCAAAGAACGGCTGGCCGTCCCCACTCAGGTTGTGCACTGCTGCGCAGGCATGGTCATGCAGGTTGTGGCCAAAGTACGCGGCCTTTTCGTCGAAGCCCTTCTGCGGCAAGAATGCCTGGGCTTCCAGGTGGACACAGTCCTGCTCGTCGAGCCGGACGATACCCAGGCGCAACCACTCATCCAGCACCACCCGCCCGCGGATGTCGGTGCTGATCTTCGCCACCAGCGCATCGAAGGAACGATCGCCGCCAACGCTCGCCAGACGCGGCAACGGCAGCGCCTGGCCAGGCTCCGAGCAGAACGGCTTGCCAGTGGTCCACATATTGACCAACTGTGCACCTAACGTAATGTTTGCCGGCAGCGCGGCGAGCGATGTGCCCCCCTCGCTACGCAAACGCCGGACATCCTTGCGATGCACGCCCGTGAGCAGGCTGATGCGGCTGTCGGTCGGCACTGTACCTTCCAGGCGAAACTCGCGATGGGCCACATCGACGAACACTTCCTTGAGCAGGTCGGCGAACATCGTGTAGGTGACCCCTTTGCGCAGCATCAGGCGCACCAGAGGACGCATGACACGCCGCAGTGCGCTTAACATCGAAGGGGGGATGGTAGGCGATTGCATTGAGCGCATTCCTTGACGGATGAACCCAGTATACGACGCGGGAAAAGATCCCACACCAACTGTGACCATATCCCTGACGAGATAAGGGATAGTCGTCGGCGCTCATTGCATTCGCGTTCAGTGGGGCTGCCGTGTATCCGAACCTGGCCTCATACAGGCCCGCCCCGTGGGCGCTGCATGAGACCGTTCAGAGCCAGTCAGCTCCTGCTGTTGTCATCACCCGGTTCGCCACCCAGATGGTCGCCACGATCATCACCAGGTTCACCACCAACGTGATTGCCGTGGTCATCGCCAGGCTCACCGCCAACATGATTGCCATGATCGTCCCCGGGCTCACCGCCAACGTGATTGCCATGATCGTCACCGGGCTCACCGCCAACGTGATTGCCGTGATCGTCCCCAGGCTCACCGCCAACGTGATTGCCATGATCGTCACCCGCTTCAGCGTGGTTGCCGCTGCGCCCAGAGTTCGAGGAGCCGTCATGGCCGCGCCCACTGTTGCCGGCATGGCCATCTCCATCCCCACCAGCGCCGTGGCCGCCGCCCTCACCGCCATGGCCGCCACCACCACCGCCGTGACCACCACCGCCACCGCCATGGCCGCCACCACCACCGCCGTGACCACCACCGCCACCACCGTGGCCTCCACCGCCGCCACCGTGACCACCGCCGCCGCCACCATGGCCACCACCACCACCATGGCCACCACCACCACCACCACCACCTCCGTGACCGCCTCCACCACCACCATCCTTGGCGTAGGCGCTGGAGCCATTGGAAATCGAGTCAGGGACCAGAACGATGGAAGTCGACAGCACGCCAGCAACGGCAGCCGCCAATATCGCTTTTTTGAACAGCACATGGATTTGCATATTTCGTCTCCAGGTCGTCGCCGTGAGAACGCCAAATCAAGCCGGGAATCCTGTGTCAGGTTCTTGCTTTTCATTTTGTGGGAATTTTTCCCACAGGAAATTAATAGACCGCCAAACCCCGAGATTCAAGCAGCGCACGGAGAAGCCGACCGGTGGTTGACCTGCTATGTTTGCCTTATCGTCATGGAGGAACACCGGCATGCATTCGGTACTGACGCTGCAAACCCCGCGCTTGAGTGACTACGGCGAACTGGTACAGGTGTGGGAAGAATCGGTACGCGCCACCCACGACTTCTTGCCGGATAGCTATATTGCCTTGCTGCGCGACCATGTGCTGCTTCGCTACCTCGACGCAGTGATGCTGATCTGCTGCAAGGACCGCCAACGCATCTGTGGTTTCGCCGGCGTTGCCAACGGGCGCGTGGACATGCTGTTCGTCGCACCGGACTACCGTGGCAAAGGGGTTGGCAAGCGCCTGCTGCACTATGCGATCGACGAACTGAATGCCGAGCGCCTGGACGTCAATGAACAAAACCCGCAAGCCCTGGGCTTCTACCTGCATGAGGGCTTCGAGGTGATCGGCCGTTCGGAAACCGACGGCCTGGGGCAACCCTACCCGCTGCTGCACATGCGCCTGCGCAAAACGGCGTAAATGACACAGATTCCCAGCCCCTCTGCCGCGCGGGCAGGTACAATGCAGGTCTTTCCCTGCCTTTGCGAATTACCGTCATGTCCGAACCCGTCCGCCTGTCCAAACGCCTTATCGAGCAGCTTGGCTGCTCCCGCCGCGAGGCCGAGTTGTATATCGAAGGCGGCTGGGTCACGGTCGATGGCGTGGTGGTCGAGCAACCGCAGTTCAAGGTCGAGCAGCAGCGCGTCGAACTGCTGCCGGGTGCCCGTGCCGAAACGCTGGAACCAGTAACCCTGCTGCTGAACCAGGCGGCCAACGTGGACAGCGAAACCGCCCGCGCCAGCATGAACATGGGCAACCTCAGCGAAACCCACCGCGAAGGCGTGCGCGCACTGCACGGGCATTTTGCCCGGCAGGCCTGCGTGGCGCCGCTGGAGCGCGGTGCCAGCGGCCTGCAGGTATTCACCCAGGACTGGCGGGTAACCCGCAAGATCGAAGCCGACCTGCGCCGCCTGGAACAGGAATTCATCGTTGAAGTGCGCGGCGAGACCACACCCCAGGCGCTGGAACGCCTGGCACGCGGTGCCACCCGCAATGACCGCGAGCTGCCTAAAGCCAAGGCCAGCTGGCAGAACGAGACCCACCTGCGCATGGCCCTGAAAAACCCGCAGCCCGGGCAGATCGCCGAGCTGTGCGCCTACCTGCGCCTGGAGCTGGTAGGCATGCGCCGCATTCGCCTGGGCGGCGTGTCTATGGGCAAGCTGCCCCTGGGCCAGTGGCGCTACCTGGCCACTACCGAACGTTTCTAAGCAATACGCCGCGCCACAGGTGCGGCACCTGAACAGGATTCTGCAACAATGAACCACAACGACGTCCTGCGCAGCCTGCGCTACATGCTCAAGGTGAATGACGCCAAGATGGCCGAAATCATCGGGCTATCCGGCCTCGACGTGCATCCCCTGGTGCTGGCCACCTACCTGAAGAAGGAAGACGAGGAAGGCTTCGTGCGTTGCCCGGAACGGGTCATGGCGCACTTTCTCGACGGCCTGGTGATCTACCGCCGCGGCAAGGATGACAGCCGCCCGCCGCAGCCGATCGAGCTGCCGGTGACCAACAACCTCATCCTCAAGAAGCTGCGGGTGGCCTTCGAGCTCAAGGAAGACGACCTGCATGCCATCCTCAAGTCGGTCAACTTCCCGGTCAGCAAGCCCGAGCTCAGCGCACTGTTCCGCAAGGCCGGCCATGACAACTACCGCCCGTGCGGCGACCAGTTGCTGCGCAACTTCCTCAAGGGCCTGACCCTGCGCGTGCGCGGCTGATTGGCCATGCAGCATTCGGTTACCCCGGTCGGCATCATCCGCTCCTGTTTCAAGGAGAAGTTCGCCATCCCGCGCCAGCCGCAACTGGCGCCCGCCGCACGCGGTGTGCTCGAGCTGCTGCCGCCGTTCGACCAGGGCGATGCGGTCGAGGGGCTGGAACAGGTCAGCCATGTCTGGCTGCTGTTCCTGTTCCACCAGGCACTGGAAGACAAACCTCGCCTGAAGGTGCGGCCACCGCGCCTGGGTGGCAACAAGAGCATGGGTGTGTTCGCCACCCGCGCCACTCACCGGCCCAATGGCATCGGCCAGTCGGTGGTGCGCCTGGAAGGCGTGGAGCCAGGGCGCCTGCTGCTGTCTGGTATCGACCTGCTCGACGGTACGCCGGTGCTGGACATCAAACCGTATGTGCCGTACGCCGATAGCATCCCTGGCGCCAGCAACCAGATGGCCAGCCAAGCGCCTGCCGCGATCGCCGTGCAGTGGGGCGACAACGCCCTGCCCCAGGCCCGCGAACATGCACTGCGCCTGGGTGAACCGCTAGTGGAGCTGATCGAGCAGTGCCTGGCGCAGGACCCACGGCCGGCCTACCAGGTGCCACCGGCCGAGCGGGTGTATGGGGTGAAGTTTTGGGATGTGCAAGTAAGGTGGCATTACCCGCAGCCGGACGTGATCCGGGTGCTGGAGGTGGTGAAAGATTGAAGATCACAGGCCCGGCCCTATCGCCGGCAAGCCAGCTCCCACAGGGACCTCACAATGCTCACGCCTGTGGTGGCCCTGTGGGAGCTGGCTTGCCGGCGATAGGGCCGGGCCTGAAAGCACAATAATCACCCACAAAAAAGGCGACCCTGAGGTCGCCTTTTTCTTTTCACCATCCCGCGATCAACGAGCCGGGCCTTCAGCCACGCCCAGGTCGTCGGTCGGACGGGTATCGACCAGCGGCGCACCACCGGAGGCCAGCTCCGATGCCAGCTTGTCGTCGTCCATTTCCTTCACCCACTTGGCCACGACCACGGTGGCAACGGCGTTGCCAACCAGGTTGGTCAGCGCGCGGGCTTCGGACATGAAGCGGTCGATGCCGAGGATCAGCGCCAGGCCGGCAACCGGCAGGTGGCCAACGGCCGACAGGGTGGCGGCCAGGACGATGAAGCCCGAACCGGTAACACCGGCAGCACCTTTGGAAGCCACCAACAGCACCAGCAGCAAGGTGATCTGGTGAGTGATGTCCATGGTGGTGTCAGTGGCCTGGGCGATGAACACCGCAGCCATGGTCAGGTAGATCGAGGTGCCATCGAGGTTGAACGAGTAACCGGTCGGGATCACCAGGCCAACCACCGACTTCTTCGCACCCAGGCGCTCCATCTTGGCTAGCATGCGTGGCAGGGCCGACTCCGAGGACGAAGTACCCAGCACGATCAGCAGTTCTTCACGGATGTAGCGGATCAGCTTGAGGACACTGAAGCCGTGGGCGCGGCAGATACCGCCCAGCACCACCAGCACGAACAGCAGGCAGGTGATGTAGAAGCAGGCCATCAGGTAGCCCAGTTGCACCAGCGAGCCAACGCCGTACTGGCCGATGGTGAAGGCCATTGCACCGAAGGCACCGACCGGGGCCAGTTTCATGATCATGTTGATGATGTTGAACATGACATGGGCGAAGCGGTCGATCATGTCCAGCACCGGCTTGCCATAGCTGCCCAGGCGGTGCAGGGCGAAGCCGAACAGCACGGAAAACATCAGCACTTGCAGGATGTCGCCGTTGGCGAAGGCGCCGACCACGGTGTTCGGGATGACGTTGAGCAGGAAGCCGACAGTGGTCTGCTGCGCGCCGGCGGCGGCGTAGGCAGCCACGCTGCTGGCGTTCAAGGTGCTGACATCGATGTGCATGCCAGCGCCCGGCTTGACCACGTTGACAACGACGAGGCCGATGATCAGGGCGACCGTGGAGACGATTTCGAAGTACAGCAGCGCGTAGCCGCCAGTCTTGCCGACCGACTTCATGCTCTGCATGCCGGCGATGCCGCTGACCACGGTGCAGAAGATGATCGGGGCGATGACCATCTTGATCAGTTTGACGAAGCCGTCCCCCAAGGGTTTGAGGGCGACGCCCGTCTCCGGATAGTAGTGGCCGAGCAGGATACCGATGGTGATGGCGACCAACACCTGGACATACAGGGATTTGTACAGCGGCTGACGTGTCGTCATGGCTAATTTTCCTCAAGTGTGCCGGTTCACCCTTCCCAGGGCGATGGGGCACCTGAATCGCTAACCCTCCTGCACCCGGAGGGATTTGTCGTTGTGTTCGAGCTGCCTGGGCAGGCCTCTGCGAGGATCAATAGCAAGGGTGGTGCCAAAATGCCCACGAAGGGTGCAAGTGCCGTATTTGCGAGGGATAAACGCCCAACGACGGGGCGAATTGCCTGAGGAAGGCTGGCGGATTTCCGCCCGGTGGCGGGATTTGTACATGGGCATTGGCGGGAATCCGCCCATTGTGGTTTGCCTGTTCCGGCGCGGGTAAACCCGCGAAGAGGCCGGCCAAGCCAGCAAATCACTCGAGGTTGAAGGTAATCCTGAACGCAGCGCCCCCCAGAGGAGAATCCCCCAGGCTCAGCTCGGCGTCATAGCTGTCGACGATATCCTTGACCACCGCCAGCCCGATCCCCTGCCCCGGGTGCTGGCTGTCCAGCCGCTCCCCACGCTCCAGAATCCGCTCACGCTGGTCCGCCGGCACCCCCGGCCCGTCGTCCTCGATGCACAAGGTCAACTGCCCAGGCGCCTGCTCCAGGCTCACGCGCACCTGGCGCAAGCTCAGGCGGTAGGCGTTCTCCAGCAGGTTGCCCAGCAGCTCCAGCAACGCGCCCTGCTCCATCGGCACCTGCGCCGCATCGGGCAGTTGCAGCGTCACCTCCACCCGCTTGTCCCGGTACACCTTGGCCAAGGTGCTGCACAGGCTTTCGAGCAACGGCCGCAGCAACACGCTGTGGCGTACCAGGCCGCTCTTGCGCAGACTGGCGCGTTGCAACTGGTAGTCGATCTGCTGGCTCATGCGCTCGATCTGGCTCTGCAGCACGCGCGCCTGCTCGCGCTCGCCGCTACGCTGCTGCAGGCTTTCGCCCACCCCTTGCAACACCGCCAGCGGCGTCTTCAGGCTGTGCGCCAGGTCATCGAGCGAATCACGGTAGCGCTGACGCTGCTCGCGCTCGCTGCGCAACAGGCGGTTCAGCGAGCCGGTCAGACGCAGCAGCTCCCGTGGGTGTTCGCCGCTCAGGCCATCCCGCACTCCCGACTCCACGTCGTCCAGCTCGCGACTGAGCCGGCGCAACGACCGCAAGCCCCAGGTCAAACCGGCCCACAGCAGCACCAGCAGCGCCAGCAAGGCCGCGCCAAAGCCCAGGTAGAGCTTTTCGCGCAGGCCATCAAGGGTGTGCTGGTACTCGCGCACAGGTTGCAAGGCAACGATGCTATAGGCGGCGCTCTGGCCACCTAGCAGCTTGATCTCGACGTCGTACACAAAGAACTCTTCGCCGTCGGCCTGGTGAATGCGGGCGAATTCGTTGCCGCGGCCGTCGTAGCGTGGGCGGTAGTTGATGTTTTGCGCGGCGGTTGCCCGCGACTGCCAGACCAGCTTGCCGTCGCGGTCGAAGATATAGCCGAGCAAGCCGGTGTACGGCAGGTTGTAGCGCTCGTCCGGCAGCAGCGTCGGCATCTGCAATTGGCCGTGTTCGATACGCGCTGCGGAAATTAGCGTGGTCACATCCGAGGCCAGGCGTTGTTCGATCGACTCCTGCAGGGCCAGGCTGAAGGCCTTCTGCAAGGCCGGCAGCAACGCCAGCATGAACAGCAGCGCCAGCACCGCGGCCGCCAGCATCAGGCGCACCCGCAGCGAACGGATCATCGGCAGCGCTCGGTGAACAGGTAGCCCAGGCCGCGCACAGTGTCGATCGGTTTGAAGCCGTGCTCGCCCTCGAGCTTGCGCCGCAAGCGGCCGACCAGCACTTCGATGACATTGGGGTCGCGTTCCTCGTCACCTGGGTACAGCTGCTCCATCAGGCGGTCCTTGGCCACCACCTGCTGGTGATGGCGCATGAGGTATTCGAGGATGCGGTATTCGTAGGCGGTCAGGGCCAGGGGCTGCTCGTCCAGCGTCGCCTGCTTGCGGTTGAGGTCGAGCACCAGCGGGCCGGCGGCAATGGTCGACTGGGTGAAGCCGCTGGAGCGGCGCAGCAGGGCGTTCAGGCGTGCCTCGAGTTCTTCGAACTGGAACGGCTTGACCAGGTAGTCGTCGGCACCGGCGGCCAGGCCCTCGACCTTGTCCTGCCAGTTGCCGCGGGCGGTGAGGATGAGAATGGGGAAGGTCTTGTCCTGGCTGCGCAGGCGCGTGATCAGTTCCAGCCCGCTGATGCCGGGCAGGCCCAGGTCGATGATGGCCAGGTCGAAGTGGTATTGCCCGGCCTGGTAAAGCGCCTCCTCGGCATCGGCGACCGCCTCGACCACATGGCCGCCTTCGCCCAGGCGGGTGTAGAGGTGATGGCGAAGCAGGGCTTCGTCCTCGACCACCAGCAGTTTCATGTGCAGCTCCTTGATATGTATTGCCTGTACCGGCCTCTTCGCGGGCACGCCCGCTCCCACAGGGATCGCACAGGCTCCAAGGCTCGTGCAGTACCTGTGGGAGCGGGCGTGCCCGCGAAAGGGCCGGTACAGGATAACCCGGCTCGCCCGTCAGAACTTGTAGCTTGCAGCCAGGTAGGTCTGCGCGCTGCTGGTCAGGCGCAGGGTGCCGTCCTTCGGCCCGCCGTGCGCACCCACTTCGGTAGCAGCATTGGTACGCAGGTAACGGTAGCCCAGTTCCACCGAAGCCTTGTCGGTGATGTCCTGGATCACGCCGGCCTGCAGGCCATAGGCGTAACCGTAGTCGGTATCCCGGCTGGCCCCCGGCGAGTCCTGGGTCAGCTTGGTCACGCCCAGGCTGCCGCCGCCGAACAGCTTGGTGGTATCTCCCACCGGCAGGAACAGGTCGTAGCTGCCCAGCAGGTTTTCCTGGCGCAGCTTCAGGCCGCTGTGGTCGCCCGAGACATTGTCGTAAGTCATGTAGTAGCGGCCCTGGTCATTGATCTTGCCCACTCGCACGCCCCAGGTGTCGTCCTTGCCGATGATGCCGTCGGCGTTGAGGTGGTCGGTGTTGCGCTGCAGCAGGCCGGACTTGCGAACCTTGTCGCTGGTCTGGCCGTAGGTCAGGCTGGCGAAGTTGTCGTCAGCGGCCTGTGCGGTGGTAATGCCAGCGGCGCAGACGGCCATGGCGGCAAGCAGGGTGTTGAAGGTTTTCATGGCTGGATACTCCAGTTGAGTGCGCTGTTTCGGTCTGGAAGCTAGAGTAAGCAGGGCACCCTGAACCGCGACTGAACCCTGGCTGAACCCCGGCTGAACGAACCGTTTGAAGAACAAGGAGTAGTGACCATGCGCGCCCTGCTGGCCTTGACCCTGATGTGCAGCGCCGCCCTCGCCCAAGCGGCGGTACAAACCCGCGAGATCCCCTACCAGGACGCCGACGGCAATCGCCTGGTCGGCTACTACGCCTATGACGACGCCATCGAAGGCAAGCGCCCCGGCATTGTCGTGGTGCATGAATGGTGGGGGCTGAACGACTATGCCAAGCGCCGCGCCCGCGACCTGGCAGCACTGGGCTACAACGCCCTGGCCATCGACATGTATGGCGACGGCAAGCAAACCGAGCACCCTGCCGACGCCAAGGCATTCATGACAGCAGCGATGAAAGACCCCAAGGCCGCGGAGCGGCGCTTCGATGCCGGCCTTGAACTACTGAAACTGCAGCCGAACACCAACAAGCACCAGTTGGGGGCGGTCGGTTATTGCTTCGGCGGCAAGGTGGTACTGGATGCCGCACGCCGCGGCGAAAAGCTGGACGGCGTGGTGAGCTTCCATGGCGCACTGGCCACCCAGACCCCGGCCAGGCCTGGGGTGGTACGCGCGGAGATCCTGGTCGAGCACGGCGCGGCAGACAGCATGGTTACTCAGCAGCAGGTGGAGGCATTCAAGGCCGAGATGGATGCAGCCAAGGTCAACTATGAGTTTGTCAGTATCGAAGGGGCCAAGCATGGGTTTACCAACCCGGATGCAGACCGGCTGAGCCATGGCGAGCATGGCGGGCCGGATATCGGCTACAACAAGGCGGCGGATGAAAGATCGTGGGCGGATATGCAGGCGTTCTTCAAGAAGGTGTTCAAGTAAACAACGCGAGGGGCCGCTTTGCGGCCCAATCGCCGGCAAGCCAGTTCCCACAGGGGCCGCGCAAAGCTTGGGCCGTGCCCTGTACCTGTGGGAGCTGGCTTGCCGGCGATTGGGCTGCAAAGCAGCCCCTGCGATCCGATCTCCCACACCGTCGCCTCGGCTGGCACAATACCCCCCCATGAACACACTCCCCGCCTGCTGCGCCCCGCTCCAGCACCACTGGCCCCTGCCCCGCCCCCTACCCGGCGCAGTGCTGGTCAGTTGCTACTTCGACCCCACCCGCCTGGCACCCGACGACTTCCAGCGCGCCGGCGTCGTGCCAGGCGCCAGCCTGCAGCGCTCGGTGGCCAAGCGTCAGGCCGAGTACCTGGCTGGCCGGGTATGTGCCCGCGCCGCGCTGCAGCGCCTGGACGGCCGTGACTACGTGCCCGGCACCCACGAGGACCGCTCACCCATCTGGCCCGCCGGCATCCACGGCTCGATCACCCACGGTAAAGGCTGGGCTGCTGCCGTGGTTGCTGCCGAGGGCAGTTGCCAGGGCCTGGGCCTGGATCAGGAAGCGTTGCTGGATGACCAGCGTGCCGAGCGACTGATGGGCGAAATCCTCACCCCGCCCGAGCTCGAACGCCTCGACCGCCGCCAGCCAGGCCTTGCAGTCACCCTGACCTTCTCGCTGAAGGAAAGCCTGTTCAAGACGCTCTATCCGCTGACCCGCCAGCGCTTCTACTTCGAGCATGCCGAAGTACTGGACTGGTCCGCCGAAGGCCTGGCCCGCCTGCGACTGCTCACCGACCTGTCGCCGCAGTGGCGGCATGGCGCCGAACTGCAGGGCCAGTTCTGCCTGCAGGACGGCCACCTGCTCAGCCTGGTCAGCGTCTGACCGTCACAGCGGTGCCTGCTGCCGTGGCCAGTTCAGGCTGAAGCAGGCGCCACCCAGCGCGGCGCTGCGCCCCACCGTGGCTCGGCCCGCGTGCCAGTAGATGATCCGCCGCACGATCGACAAGCCCAGGCCATGCCCGCCCGAAGCGCGGGTACGGCTGTCGTCGAGGCGGGTGAACGGTGTGAAGATACGGTCCCAGACGCCCTCGGGGATCCCCGGGCCGTCATCCTCCACATCGATGCGGCAGCGTTGCTGCCCCAACTGGTAGCTCAGGCGCACCTCGGCCTCGGCGTGACGCATGGCGTTGCCCACCAGGTTCTGCAGCGCCCGGTGCAGGTAGCGCGGTTCAGCTTCGACCCAGGCGCCTTCGCCAGCGGCGCCCTGGCACTCACCGCGCACCACCCTTACCTCGGCACGCAACGGCGCGAGTTCTTCGATCACCCGGTCGAGCAAGGCATCCAGGTCTACCCGCTCGAACTTCAGCGCCGGCGCGCCCTGCTCCAGGCGGGCGTAGGTGAGCATCTCGTCGACCAACTTGTCGAGGTCCTGGATATCGCCATCCATGCCCGCCAGGTGCTTGGCCCGGGCCTGCTCGGTGGTGGCACTTTCGATCATCTCCAGGCCAAAGCGCAGACGTGCCACTGGCGTGCGCAGCTCGTGGGAAACCGCCCGCACCAGTTCGCGCTGCATGGTCAGCGAGCGCTGCAGGTGCTCGGCCATGCCGTTGAAGGCCGCGGCCAGACGCCCCACCGAGTCGGCGCCGCCGGCCGGCACGCGGGTGTCCAGGCTGCCTTGGGCGATGCGCGTGGCGGCAATCTCCAGGCCCGACACGCGCCGCTCCAGTTGGCGTACCAGCAGGTAGACCACCAGGCCGATCAGGCACAGACCAAGAAAGGTTATCAGGATCAGCAACTGCGGCGGATAGGGGTTGAGCTGGTACAGCGGGCCGATTTCCAGCACCCAGGGCGAACCCGCCAGCCCGGCGAACACACGGATCGAGTCGCCATCCTTGCCTAGGGCCATGACCGTATCGCCCTCCTCGACCCGGCGCCGCTGGTCATCGTCCAGGCTCACCCGCTCGATGCGCTGCAAGGCCACGCCAAAGCCGAAGCCCTTTTCTTTCTTGATCTGTGCCAGGCGCTGCTGCTGTTCGGTCACCGGGTAGCGCACCAGTTCGTCGGCCAGCAGATAGAGGGTGGCCCGCGCCAGTTGCTCGCTGATCTGTTTGATCTGCGCCACAAGCATCAGGTCTTCCTGGCCGACCTTGCGTAGCACCTCGGCCGCATGCGGGCCGGTCTTCTCGACCACCACCAGCCCGCGGTACAGGCGCGCCCGCTGACCGCCATCGAGTGTGCGCGCGGTCATGGGCTGCAGCGCCAGTGGCACGCCGAGCAGGCGCTCCCAGATCAGCAGCGAGCGCTTGCGCTCGGTATCGTTCTGCAGCGCCAGGTTGTCGGCCATCAGGCTGAAGGTGCCCTGGGCCAGGCCTTCTCGGTGCTGGGCGGCACGCACTTCGTTGACCAGGTGCAGGCTGAGTACACCGAGCAGGGCCACCAGCACCAGCACGGCCAGCATGCCGCCATAGATACGCAGGAAGATCGAATTGTTCATGGGGCCTCGCCGACGAACAGGTAGCCCTTGCTGCGAAGTGTCTTGATCAGCCTTGGCTGGAGCGGGTCGTCGCCGATCTTTGGGCGGATCTTGGAAATGCGTATGTCGATGGAGCGGTCCTGCCCGTCGTAGCCGACCCCCCGTAGCGCGGTGAAGATCTGCTCGCGCGTCAGCACCCGGCCGGCATTGCTGGCCAGCAGCCAGAGCAGGTCGAATTCGGCGCCGGTCAGCTCTATCAGCTGTTCGCCCAGGCGCGCCTCGCGCAGGCGATTGTCGATGCGCAGCGCGCCGAAGGCCAGGTCCTGGCGCTTGCTGTCCGGTGCTTCGCTGCGGCGCAGCAGTGCCTGGATACGCGCAAGGAGGAGCCGTGGGCGTACGGGTTTGCAGACATAGTCATCGGCCCCAAGGTCCAGGCCCTGGACTTGGTCGAGTTCATCGCTGCGGGCGGTCAGCATGAGGATTGGGCCGGGGTACTGGCTGCGCACCCGGCGACAGATGCTCAGGCCGTCCTCGCCGGGCAGCATCAGGTCGAGAATGACCAGGTCGGGCTGGCTGTCGACGATGCGCCGCGCGGCGCGGGCGCCATCGCCCTCGACGCTGATTTCGTAGCCGTTGGCCTGCAGGTACTCGGCGGTGAGCTCGGCCAGGCGCTGGTCGTCTTCGACGATGAGGATGCGGGGTGCGGGGTGGTCCATGGCTTGTGCCTTATCTTGTTGTTCTTCTGTTGCCTGTACCGGCCCCTTCGCAGCACAAGGCTGCTCCTACAAGGTATGGCGCTCCCCGGTAGGAGCAGCCTTGTGCTGCGAAGGGGTCGGTGCAGGCAACATAACCCTTTAACCAAAAGGCAACATCTGCTTCGGATACTACGTCCCACCCCCGGCACTGCCAAGCCGCCTCGCAGCCCCTCGACTGAACCGTTTTTTGTGATAGGGTTCGCGCCCGAAAAATTCTGCCCCGGGGCTGCAAGACGCAGAAAAATACTGCAAACCACTTGGCACAAGGCCTACAGCGAATACCCACCATTCACTCACAAAGTACGCACAAGTTATCCACAGGCGCTCGCCTTGCAAAGCCCCCGATACCGCATTATCTTGTATCCCGATCGCAGCGAACCACTAGATATAGGGTTTCGTGCAAAATCACACACAAAAGTCAACCCGCAAAATCAAGCGATTTATCGGGTGAACTTCAAGTGATTCCAGCAGCCAAACCGCTCCTGCGGAGGCGACCGAGGCAAGCCCCTCCAGGGCCTTGTTCGGGTATGGGTGTTGCAGGCCAGGCCTGGCATCCATCAGCAACAGTTTTTGGGCCCGGCCCAGAACCTTTGACTTCGGCCAGGGAGCGGCGAGCCATTGCCCCTTTTTCCTGAGTCTGTCCCGAAGTTGGTACGCCCGCGCGGGCGGATGCGCATGCATTGCCCATCCCCGCCAGGCCATCGAGCAAGTGGACGGAACGGTGGGCGCCCAAAAGGCGCCTGAACAATATAGAAACTGTGGAGACACCCACCCATGCAAACCGACACAACTCGCGAGAACCCGCAGGCCAAGGTGCCGCAGGCCGCCGATTCCAACCAGGATCTGGCCGCCACCGCTCCCGGCCAACTGCGCGTGATCAAGCGTAACGGCACTGTCGTCCCCTACACCGACGACAAGATCACCGTGGCCATCACCAAGGCGTTCCTCGCAGTTGAAGGCGGCACCGCCGCCGCTTCGTCGCGCATCCACGACACCGTCGCGCGCCTGACCGAGCAGGTCACCGCCACGTTCAAGCGTCGCATGCCATCGGGTGGCACCATCCACATCGAAGAAATCCAGGACCAGGTCGAACTGGCCCTGATGCGCGCCGGCGAGCAGAAGGTCGCCCGTGACTACGTGATCTACCGTGAGCAGCGCGCCAAGGAGCGTGCCACCCGCGTGAACGCCGAGTCCGTGGTCGAGCCGCACCCGAGCATTCGCATCACCCTGGCCGACGGCAGCCTGGCGCCGCTCGACATGGCCCGCCTGAACACCATCATCAGCGAAGCCTGCGAAGGCCTGGCCGAAGTCGATGGCGACCTGATCCAGCGCGATACCCTGAAGAACCTGTACGACGGCGTGGCCATCAAGGACGTCAACACTGCCCTGGTGATGACCGCCCGTACCCTGGTAGAGCGCGAGCCGAACTACTCGTTCGTGACCGCCCGCCTGCTGATGGACACCCTGCGTGCCGAAGGCCTGGGCTTCCTGAACGTGGCCGAGAGCGCCACCCACCACGAAATGGCCGACCTGTACGCCAAGGCCCTGCCGGCCTATGTCGAGAAAGGCGTCGAGTTCGAGCTGCTGGACCCGGCCCTGAAAGGCTACGACCTGGAGCGCCTGGGCAAGGCCATCGACCACGAGCGTGACCAGCAATTCACCTACCTGGGCCTGCAGACTCTGTACGACCGCTACTTCATCCACAAGGATGGCGTGCGCTTCGAGCTGCCACAGGTGTTCTTCATGCGTGTGGCCATGGGCCTGGCGCTGGAAGAGAAAGACAAAGAAGCCCGTGCCATCGAGTTCTACAACCTGTTGTCGTCCTTCGACTACATGGCCTCGACCCCGACCCTGTTCAACGCCGGCACCCTGCGCCCGCAGCTGTCCAGCTGCTACCTGACCACCGTGCCGGACGACCTGTCGGGCATCTACCACGCGATCCACGACAACGCGATGCTGTCGAAATTCGCCGGTGGCCTGGGCAACGACTGGACCCCTGTGCGTGCACTGGGCTCCTACATCAAGGGCACCAACGGCAAATCCCAGGGCGTGGTTCCGTTCCTGAAAGTGGTCAACGACACCGCCGTTGCCGTCAACCAGGGTGGCAAGCGCAAGGGCGCCGTGTGTGCCTACCTGGAAACCTGGCACCTGGACATCGAAGAATTCATCGAGCTGCGCAAGAACACCGGTGATGACCGTCGTCGTACCCACGACATGAACACCGCCAACTGGATCCCTGACCTGTTCATGAAGCGTGTCTTCGATGACGGCAAGTGGACCCTGTTCTCGCCTTCGGAAGTGCCAGACCTGCACGACCTGACCGGCAAGGCCTTCGAAGAGCGCTACGAGTACTACGAAGCCCTGACCGAGTACAACAAGATCAAGGTGTTCAAGACCATCCAGGCCAAAGACCTGTGGCGCAAGATGCTGTCGATGCTGTTCGAGACCGGCCACCCGTGGCTGACCTTCAAGGACCCGTGCAACCTGCGTTCGCCGCAGCAGCACGTGGGCGTGGTCCACAGCTCGAACCTGTGCACCGAGATCACCCTGAACACCAACAAGGACGAGATCGCGGTCTGCAACCTGGGCTCGATCAACCTGCCGAACCACATCGTCGACGGCAAGCTGGATACCGCCAAGCTGCAACGCACCGTGAACACCGCCGTGCGCATGCTCGACAACGTGATCGACATCAACTACTACTCGGTGCCGCAAGCGCGTAACTCGAACTTCAAGCACCGCCCGGTCGGCCTGGGCATCATGGGCTTCCAGGATGCGCTGTACCTGCAGCACATTCCGTACGGCTCCGATGCTGCCGTCGAGTTCGCCGACAAGTCGATGGAAGCGGTCAGCTTCTACGCCATCCAGGCGTCCTGCGACCTGGCCGACGAGCGCGGTGCGTACGAGACCTTCCAGGGTTCGCTGTGGTCCAAGGGCATCCTGCCGCTGGATTCGCAACAGATCCTGATCGAGGCCCGTGGCGCCAAGTACATCGACGTCAACCTGGAAGAGTCCCTGGACTGGGCCCCGGTGCGCGAGCGCGTCAAGAAAGGTATTCGTAACTCGAACATCATGGCCATCGCGCCGACCGCGACCATCGCCAACATCACCGGCGTGTCGCAGTCCATCGAGCCGACCTACCAGAACCTGTACGTGAAATCGAACCTGTCGGGCGAGTTCACCGTGATCAACCCGTACCTGGTCCGCGACCTGAAGGCCCGTGGCCTGTGGGACTCGGTAATGATCAACGACCTGAAGTACTACGACGGTTCGGTGCAGCAGATCGAGCGTATTCCGCAAGAGCTGAAGGACCTGTACGCCACCGCGTTCGAAGTCGAGACCAAGTGGATCGTCGATGCCGCCTCGCGTCGCCAGAAGTGGATCGACCAGGCCCAGTCGCTGAACCTATACATCGCCGGCGCCTCGGGCAAGAAGCTGGACGTGACCTACCGCATGGCCTGGTACCGTGGTCTGAAGACCACCTACTACCTCCGTGCCCTGGCCGCGACCAGCACCGAGAAGTCGACCATCAACACCGGCAAGCTCAACGCCGTTTCCAGCGGTGGCGACAGCGCCCCGGTCCAGGCAGCCGGCCCTGCGCCAGTGCCGAAGGCCTGCGCGATCGACGAGCCGGATTGCGAAGCCTGCCAGTAAGGCCAGGCCGAGGCTTCCTGCGGGAAGCCTCAACGCGTTTTCCGCACCACTGCGGACCCTGTGGGAGCGGGTTCACCCGCGATGAGGCCGGCACTCCCGCCGCCTCTCCACAGCAAGACACAACAAGCCGTGGCTGCAAAGCCGCGGCCAGCCCTTTTCGGGCACCTCAGATTTGCGTGCACCGCACCGCAACCAAGATCCACCGGCCATACTTGATAGATGGCCCTCAAGCAGGAGCATCTCACCATGCTGAGTTGGGACGAATTCGATAAAGAAGACGGCGAAGTAGCCGCCAAAGGCAACACCCCTGCGCAGGCCGCTGCCGCCGCCACCCTCGACAAGCTCGACAGCGCCGGTGGTGCCGCCGCCCTGGAAGCCCGTGCCGCCACCGCCGACGACTCCGACGCCGTCAAGCGCGCCAAGGCTGCCCTGAACGACCTCGACATCGCCGAAGGCCTGGCCGAGCTGGAAGGCTCCAGCGCCCGCGTGCGTGTTGACGAAAAGCGCATGATCAACTGCCGCGCCGACCTCAACCAGCTGGTACCGTTCAAGTACGACTGGGCCTGGCAGAAGTACCTGGACGGCTGCGCCAACCACTGGATGCCGCAAGAGGTCAACATGACCGCCGACATCGCCCTGTGGAAGAGCATGGACGGCCTGACCGAAGACGAGCGTCGCATCGTCATGCGCAACCTCGGCTTCTTCTCCACTGCCGACTCGCTGGTAGCCAACAACCTGGCCCTGGCCGTGTACCGCCTGATCACCAACCCGGAGTGCCGCCAGTACATCCTGCGCCAGGCCTTCGAAGAGGCGATCCACACCCACGCCTACCAGTACTGCATCGAGTCGCTGGGCATGGATGAAGGCGAGATCTTCAACATGTACCACGAGATCCCGTCGGTAGCGAAGAAAGCCGCCTGGGGCCTGAAGTACACCCGCGCCATCTCCGACCCGGAATTCAACACCGGCACCGTCGAAACCGACAAAGAGCTGCTGCGCAACCTGATCGCCTACTACTGCGTACTGGAAGGCATCTTCTTCTACTGCGGCTTCACCCAGATCCTGTCCATGGGCCGCCGCAACAAGATGACCGGCGTGGCCGAGCAGTTCCAGTACATCCTGCGTGACGAGTCGATGCACCTGAACTTCGGTATCGACGTGATCAACCAGATCAAGATCGAGAACCCGCACCTGTGGGACGCGGCGATGAAGGAAGAAGCGACCCAGATGATCCTGCAAGGGACCCAGCTGGAGATCGAATACGCCCGTGACACCATGCCACGCGGCGTGCTGGGCATGAACGCAGCGATGATGGAAGACTACCTCAAGTTCATCGCCAACCGTCGCCTGACCCAGATTGGCCTGAAGGAAGAGTACCCAGGGACTACCAACCCGTTCCCGTGGATGAGCGAGATCATGGACTTGAAGAAAGAGAAGAACTTCTTTGAGACGCGTGTGATCGAGTATCAGACTGGCGGGGCGTTGAGCTGGGATTGAACCCACGCTTATAGAAAAGGCCGCCATTTGGTGGCCTTTTTTCTGCGGATGGTAGAACCCATAACACCAAATACTACCAAGGCCAAACAGTTAGGCACCACGCCTAAATCTAAACTAGAGATGCAGCTTCTCTAAAAATTAGAACTGCCACCTCATAAATTTCACCAAATCAATTTATCACCATGATTGGATGACTACGATGATAAGGCGACCCGGGGAATTTAGAATAACAAACCTTTTTATTGCCATTAGATGGTTTTTTAGCCCCATACACACTTTCCATACTAAAGAAAGTTTGAAGACCATCACTACCCATCAAAAATCCGCTATACCCATTTTGAATTAAATTAACAAGTTCACCCTCAAATCTATCGCCACAAATAAAGCACAAATCGGACAGTTCCGCCACGAGATCATCTGCGGTAGGACGTTTAGAAGCCTCATTACATAGACACTTCTCTACCAACCCCTGAAGTTGCTCAGCTAAGATTTTATATTGTGGATTACTTGTCATAAAGCTCGGCCACGCAGTGCGATTACCTGTTTTTACGTTCACCGCCGCCTCAAGGTAGACACCAAACGGATATAGCCCTGTTAAAACCCTAAACATTAAAGCCCCGAGCGACCAAATATCGACCTCTTTACCCGGATGATCGCCTGGTTTACGAAACATCATTTCAGGAGCCATGTAAGGTAAGGCCCCGCGAATAGTGCCTGATGTAGAGTTCGTTAGATCACCATCCTTTGCTGCCTCATCAAAAACTTCTTTAGTAAGCGTAGCAATTCCAAAGTCTGTAATTTTAAGCTGGTGCAAATTCACACCTGGCTCCACAATCACATTGCTAGGCTTCAAATCCCGATGAATTACTTCCACATGATGAGACGCTGCAACGCCCTTAGCCAAATGAAAGAATACTCGAGCTCCCAAATGTGGATCAATGACGCCAAACTCATTAAGAACTTGCTCAAGTGTTCGCCCAGGAACATACTCCTCAATTAGATAAAACTTCCCACCCTCCTCAATATAATCTAATGTCTTAGCTACATTATGGTGATTAACCTTTGCAGCAATCACTGCACTTTTGCTGAACCTCTTTACCGCCTGCCCTGCCTGAGGTGTTTTAAGAGCAACTTCACTATCAAGGACTTTATCCTTCGCCAAGAAAACGTCCTGCATCCCTCCCTTTCCGATCGCCCTAATAACTTCGTAGCGATCCGCTACTAACGATGTCATACAGATACCTCCGGATTCGAAACATCAAATGTGACAAATCTTCTATTTCCCGGCACACCAAAGGTAATAACACAACAGCCCGGAACCAAGCTCCCTTCTTTCACTGGAGTATTATTTAAGTATACAGCCCCACTACATGATAGAACCTTAAATTCGAAACCATCATATGCAATGGCAATACCGCCAATATCTTTTGCAGTAAGTTCTATCTTCGAGTTATTACTATCGAGGTGATGGACCTCGCGCCCCATTACGACCAAAGCCTTATGACGGTCCTTTAGTAAGTGCCGTGATAACACATTCACGACTTCCCTCATGCTAGGTCGATCTTCTGGCTTATCTTTGAGACATCTTACAAACACCTCTACGATTTCAGCATGAAGCCCTACAAGAAGCCCTTCAACTGTAGCCCGATCCGTTTTTCGGCCCCGGATTTTGGAAAAAGAAACGTAGTCTTTGTGAATCAAAGAAACGCACATGATACCAAAGGCATATACATCCACCGCGCTACTAAAGCTTATAGGTTTACTACCCCATAATTCTGGAGCCATATAAGCAAGAGTTCCAACAATACTATTCGTCTTCGCATCATCGTTAAACCTAGACAATCCGAAGTCAAATATTTTGAAAACACCCTCAGAGTCC
This sequence comes from Pseudomonas sp. s4, assembly GCF_046764235.1. NCBI lineage: Bacteria > Pseudomonadati > Pseudomonadota > Gammaproteobacteria > Pseudomonadales > Pseudomonadaceae > Pseudomonas > Pseudomonas sp. s4. Next base: position 4,921,709 of record NZ_CP177209.1, read on the forward strand.
AACCGAACATTTTCCGGCTTTATATCACGATGAATTATTCCAGCTTCGTGTATATCAGAAAGCCCTGATGCAATTTGCCAAAGCGCATAAATATACTCACGACCAATCGCAAACTCGCCGGCACATAGGTCTTCACCGGAAATATACTCGAGTACAATACCCGTTTCCGACATGCCGCGATCAGTCAAATTCACTACATCATACAATTGCACAACGTTTTTTGAACGCAACCCCACTAGCGCTCTTTGCTCATCCAGAATCCGTCTTGATTCTACTCCTGCCTGAAGCCGCTTTATCACCACAAGTCTTTGCAGGTGAGTATCGAGACAAGTAAATACCTCCCCCATGCCTCCAGCAGCAGAACTCGGTGAAACTTCATACCTATTGGCCACCAACATCTTTATCTCCCGAGACTGTGCCGGTCTTGATTTCAATATCGACCTTAGCTTCTGAGTTAGAATCCGTCTTCAAGTCCCTGATGCGACGAGGGCGCTTTGATTTTGCTGTACCTTGACTGCGCTCGCTTTCAACTCCCCTATTTTTTTCATAGGCTTTCAACTGTGTCTTTAGATTTGCAAGAGATCCTAAAGCAACTGAAGGATTATCGAAAAATGCCTGTCCGAATGCATCCCACACCTGAACACTGTCATCGGTAGGTTCGCAAACCTTAGACATAAGAGATAAAACGTCAATCATCGCTACTGACGCATTGTCAGGGCCACCACACCAGCGTGACAATGCAGACACTCGCTCAACCGCCGACTTAATATCAGGTGCAAAAAAAAGTACATCTTCAAATGTTTTAGAGTCAACATAATGCACGCCATCGCTAGTTATCGCCAAGCTGCGCACACTAGGAGAAACCTCAATTATATGCGGAGAAATACCCTCTCCCATCCCCATGAATTGGAGAAGATCTCGGCCATGCCCGCCAACAGCTTCTTCGAGGGAATCATCGACCGTGAGTCGTTTAGTTTTCTCTCCACCACCAAACTCATAGACTCTTGAGTCCCCCACATGCGCTATAATTGAGCGCCCCTCAGCATTTATTATAAATGCTGTAAAAGTTGCCCCACCACTTCCTTTCGCATAAGCATTAACGCGATCGTTAGCCTCGAGAAAAGACATCCTTATCCGTGAGCCGAAATTATATAAATTATATCTTACAAGCGAACTAAAAAACGTAGATACAGCGACATCAGCACACTTGTCACCATCTAACATACCACCCATACCGTCTGCAACTACGACAGCAACTAAAGCAGAATCAGGACTACCACTCGGAGCTCCGATCTTGAGCATTGCAACCCTGTCTTGATTTTGAGATCTTTTGAGCCCAATATCAGTACTCAAAACAACTGGATAATCAAAGCAATTCTGACTACCCCTCAAGGGAACTTTACGCGAAAGCCACTTTTCAATCGAATCATGTAGAAAGCCCGACATTGCCCTCTCCCAAAGAAAATACTAAAGATCTAATATATACCTCTCTCACATTCCCTCATACCCCTTTACCTATAAATCAAAGATCAACCTCATAATTTTAATTACTTTCATACCACAGCCATCACTATGCCATTAGGTTAATTTTTCATAGCGCTTGCTGTCTACCCCTCAAACCGCGAAGTTTCCGAAATTTCCTACCCTCCTTTTAGTTGACGGTCTGAAACGCTGCGCATAGATTTCCAATCTGGCGCCTAGGAAACGCCTCCACACAGCGGCGAACCCGCTCCCGACAGATGCGGCTTTTTCATGCCTGTGGTCTACTACTGCACGCACGAAACACTCTGTTACGTCGGGAGTGGGCTAATACAAGACCCGAAAGGGGAATACGTCCGGCCTGCTGTGTGAGGTTTCTTAGCTCCCGACACCCAGCCCTAAGAAAGCTGACAACAGATTGAGGTAACGGCTATGCCTGCTAAAGCATCTATTCAAAGAGCGCTCGCATTCACGCACTACCCGCTCATAGCGCTCAGGATCAAGGAGGCCAGTCATGACTGACCTTCAAACACCCACCCTCTTCACCCGCCACAACCGCCCCCTCCACACCCTCTGGCTCGAATCCCAAGCCTGGTTTTGCGCCCACGAACTCGGCCGGCTGAGTGGTCACTTCTACGACGAACACTGCATGCGCAAACTCGACCCGGATCAGTACCGCTCCGTGCAGTTGCTGCGCTATGGCAAGTACCAGGAAACCACGATGGTCAGCGAATCCGGGGCCTATACCTTGTTGGCGCATCACCATGTGCCGGAGAACCGGCATCTGCGTTGGTGGCTGACGCATGAGGTGGTGGCGGTGTTGCGTGATCGGCAGGAAGACGGGGTGGAAGATGTCCCGCGACTGGGGCAGATGTGCTGGCCTGGGGGACAGAGCGCGACGTTGTTGTATTGGCAGAGTGAGCCTTGGGTGAGGATGCGGGATATGCCGGTGGTGCTGGCTGGGGAAGTGCAACAGCTGCCGCCAGTAGAGCAGCCGAAGTTGAGTTGGCGGGAGTGTGCGCAGCGGGCGCTGCGATTGCATGGGGTTTAAGCGGCGGGTTTGCCTGGGCGGGCCTCTTCGCGGGTGAACCGCTCCCACAGGTACTGCGGTGGCTTCAGGTTAATGCTGTACCTGTGGGAGCGGCCGTGGCCGCGAACACCGGCACAGCCGGTGCCATCCACCGCGTCGCCTGTTTCGCGGGCTTGCCCGCTCCCACAGGTACTGCGCTGGCTTCAGGTTAATGCTGTACCTGTAGGAGCGGCCGGGTCCGCGAACACCGGCACAGCCGGTGCCATCCACCGCGTCGCCTGTTTCGCGGGCTTGCCCGCTCCCACAGGTACTGCGCTGGCTCCGGGCTTACGCTGTACCTGTGGGAGCGGCCGTGGCCGCGAACACCGGCGCAGCCGGTGCCATACACCGCGCGGCGCACATTCATACAGAAGCCTCGCTACACCAGCAAAAATGTTACTTGGCAGCTTTCGCCGCCTGCCGGTTGGCCCTGCGAATGTCCCGGTAGCCGACCAGGCGCACGCGCATTTCCCGGTAACGCTGGGTATTGATGACCAGCAAGGCCAGCAGCCCGAACAGCAAAACCGAGACGTAGCCGCCCATGTGCGGCCGGTAAGCGTAGCTCGGCAGCGCGGCCAACACGGCCAGCCCGTTCAGGCCGATCAGCCCCCGCAGGCCCCAGGCGTATCCACGCACCAGCGCGATATGCGAAGCGGCGCTCACCGTGCATGCCAGCGCCAGGGCCAGCACCGACAGCGACTGGTCCGGGCTGCGCAGCCAGGTGGAGAACACCAGTGAAACACTGCCACCAATGGCAAAGCAGGACAGCTGGAACTCGGCGATGAAAACGCCGAAATAGCGGGAAAGAAATCTTTGCAGTTCCTGACCCTTTTGAAACTTCGATCCATTCATATGAGTGAGCACTGTCGTCCTTGAAAACCGTAGAGCGCGGCTAGCTTACCTTGACAATTGCGAATGAATAAACCATAAAACCCGACTTCGAAGTGCCTGCCAGCGCGATATCACTTTGGCACTTTATGTAAGTTTCGCACCTGTGCACATTAACAACTCCGCACAGGCACACGCCCTCCCCAGGGCCGATAGGAGATCGAATTCTGGTGAATGAATCGCCGTTACTCTCACCGCTGTTCCCGCAGGCCGGTTCTGGGGAACTGAAATGAAGCGTGTGTCCAAAGCCCTGCCGACGCTGCTGGCTGCAATCGCCCTGAATGCATGCGCGCATGCGCCCGCCCCGTCATCGAATGCGGGGCCTGAAGTTATCCTTGCCGGGCACAAGCTTGCACTTGTGAACCACGAAGGTCGTTGCGCACTGCGCAGCTCCGATGCATCACTGCTAGAGCTGGACATGCCCTGGCCCTGCCAATTCAGCCCGGATAGGGATGGAGGCAAGCCTCGCGTGGAACAGTTCAATGGTGTGCAGATCATCATTGTCAGCCATGTGCAGCCAGCCCTGTCGCTGCCCGGACGTTGCGATAGCCAGTACCAGGCTGTTCGCCAGATGGGCAACCGCCTCGAGCCTTCCATCCTGGCACGTGGCGCCAGTTGCTCAAGCGGCCCTGTGGACCAGAAAAACTTCGTAGGGCTGTTCGAGTGGTAACCGAAATCGCGGACTACCAGTCGCTACGCCAAGTCGTCCGCAAGCGCAAAGGGTGTTACCAGCCATGAAGAAAATCCTCTTGTCCCAACAAGATCGCGGCTTCGGCCAGATCGGTGGCGCGGCTTTGCTCAAGGACCTCTCCTTGTGGCCGAAAAACCCGGAAACCGGCATGTTGATGACGCCCATCCTGACCCTGAGCGAGCGTTTCCAACCGGCCATGTTTGTCCCACCCGGCATGGCCATCACGGTTTTCCTCGCCGTCGAGCAACATCAGGATGGCAGTTTCAGCCGCCCTCTCCAGCGTCGCTATACGGTCAATCAACAAGCCGAACTGCTGAACGTCCTCAGTAGCGGCTTTGCCCGGGTCATCCTGCATGAACTCGCCAGCCAGCCACTGGAACCCGCCAATCCCCCTTTGCTGCTGGAGCGAGCGTTCATAGATTTCGAAGAAATGACTGACGAAGAGCATGACGAGGAACATCAGGATGAGGACAGCGGGATCGGCCTGAGCAAACCCAGCGGTAGGCCCTGCTGGCTGCAGGACCCGATCTACGAACCAACGCGCTACATGTTCATGATGCAACTGATAGATGCTGACGTGGCCGAAGCCAGCCCTCAGCATGCGGGGCTGTTCGGCGAAGGTAACGGCTATCTGTTCGTGGACATGCAGGCACGCCGTGGCAAGCAAGGCGACGACGCCGGTTTCTTCTTCATTCAGTTCGCCTGAATGACCAGCCAGGATCAAGGTCCGCCCATGAACATAGCTACGGCACGAACGGCAAGATCTCGGGGCCTGGTATGAATATCTACCATTTAGACAACGCGCCAACGCCTTGGGGAGACTGGGGCGCGGCACTGGTCCAGGGCATGATCGCCTGGGACGAAGATACCGATGTAGACAGCATCAAGCGCGCCGGCCCGTATACCCCGGCCGCCTACATACGTTCGGGTTCTCTGGTGCTCACCCAGCCGGTCAAGGAAGCCCTGGAAAAAAGCGGGCTGAAGGGGGTCGGGCGTTACGAGCACCTGGAGAAGACCCATATCGTGCACATCGACTGGCTGCACTGGGATACCAGCAAACCCATTACCGAATACCTCGATCTGGAAGGCGAGCCGACCTGGATCATCGATTCCCTGCCCCATGACCCTGAGCTTGCCGCACGTATGCCGGAGTACTGGCAGGCATTCGTGGTGGGCAAGCTCTACCTGCTCAAGGACCCGCAGCATGACCCTGCCGACCTCGGCCAGTATCTCAAGGTGCTCAAGGCCGACGAGCAAGCCGATTTATTCAAAGGGGATGTCTATCGTGGGTATTTCCTGAGCGAACGCGCCAAGGAGTGGCTGGAACAGCAGTGCCCAGGTTGCTTTACATTCACCCTGCTCGGTTGAATCAGTCCAGCTGCCGAGCCCTCAGCGCCTGCGCCAGCATGTCAATGAAGGCGCGGACCTTGGCCGAACCGTACTTGCTCTCCCGGTGCAGTATATGGATTGGCCACGGCGCCTCTTCGTATTCGGCAAGGATCACCTGCAACTGCCCACTGGCCACCTCATCCGCTACCTGATACGACAGCAGGCGGGCAATGCCCAACCCGCCGCTGGCGGCAGCGATTGCCCCGTCATTGCTGGTCACCGTCAAGCGAGGCTTCATGCGCACCAACGTTGGTTCATCGGTTACTCCGAAACGCCAGCCGGCTCGCGGCGACAGGTTGGTGGTGCCGATCACCGCATGCCCCGCCAGGTCGGACGGGTGCTTCGGCACGCCGTGGCGCGCCAGGTACTCGGGAGAGGCGCACAGCATGCGCCGTACCCTGCCCACCCGCAGTGCTTTGAGCCCGGAGTCGGGCAAGGGGCCGATACGAACGGCCACATCCATGCCCTCTTCGACCATGTTGACGATGCGGTCGAGGAAGTAGGCGGAAACGTCAACCTCGGGGTACTGCTGCAGGTAGTGGACGATGCACGGCATGACGAACTTCTTGCCGAACAGGATGGGCGCGGTGACGGCCAGGTCGCCCTTGGGCGTGGCGTTGATGCCGGCGGCGGCTTCGTTGGCCTCGTTGATGCTGGCGAGGATATGGCGGGTGTCTTCCAGATAGCGGCCACCGGCTTCGGTCAGGCGTACGCTGCGGGTGGTGCGCAGCAGCAGTTTGACCCCCAGCTGATCCTCCAGGGCGCTGACGGCGCGGGTGACTGCGGCAGGGGAGATGTCCAGACGGCGGGCAGCGGCGGCGAAGCTTTCCAGCTCGCCTACGGCGACGAACACCTTCATCAGGTGGATCTGGTCCATGCGGGTTCCTGGGAGGCTATGAAGTGCCGGGATTATCTTTCATCTGGGCGTTTTGTGTTGCCTGTTCTGACCTCATCGCCGGCAAGCCAGCTCTCACAGGTACTCCACAGGTTTCGGCAACGGTGGAGTACCTGTGGGAGATTGCCCAGCCCTTTGGGCTGCGCTTTCGCGCAGAGAACCAATATCGCTCGTCTGACGCGTCCTTTGTAGGAGCAGCCTTGTGCTGCGAAGAGGCCGGTACAGCCAGTAGACAGGCTTTGTCAGCCCCGGCCTCTTCGCAGCACAAGGCTGCTCCTACAGAACCTCGCCGAACCAATGAGTCATGTGTTGTTCTATGAGAGCTGGCTTGCCGGCGATGAGTCGGTAAAGGCATATCAGATATCCAGTACCAACGCCTGCCCTCCCTCCTCCACCCGCGCCGGTATCGCGCAACAGATTAGCGCAGTCCCACTTTCCGGCATTTCCGCCGGCGGATTCGGGTAATGCACCCGGCCACTGACCAACCGTGTCTTGCAGGTACCACACGACCCACCTCGGCAACTGAACTCCGGCGACAATCCGCGAGCCTCGGCCAGCTCCAGCAGCGTCCCGCTACCAGGCGCCCAGCGCGCCTCCTTGGCCGAAGCCGCAAAGTACACCGGCACCGGCTCGCTGGCCGCGGGCGGCTGTTGCAGGGTGGGCTGGTCATCGTCGGTGTGCCGCCGGAGCGTTGACGGGCCAAAGGCTTCGGCATGAATCCGCGCATCCGGCACATGCAGCCCACGCAGCCCTTCATACAGGTCCTGGGTAAAACTGCCTGGGCCGCACAGGTAGAAATCGTAGTCGTCCAGCGCCAGCGTCGCCTTGACCTGCTCGATACCCAGCCGACCGGCAAACTCGTAATCACGCCCCGCCAGCGCATGCTCTTCCGGCTGGCTCAGGGCGCAGTACACGTGCAGCAGGCCGCCGGCCTGTTGCCGCAAACTTGCCAGCTCCTCACGGAACGGCAGGTCGGCCAGGCTGCGCGCACCATGGAACAGATGAATGCGCCGTGCCTGCCCCTTGCTCAACTGCTCGCGCAGCATGGCCAGTAACGGCGTGATACCCACACCCGCGCCGATCAGCACCAGCGGCCGCGTACTCTGCTGGTCCAGCGTGAAGCTGCCCATCGGCGAGCGCACGTTCAGCACATCGCCTGCCACGACGTGCTCATGCAGGTGCCGCGAGGCCCGACCCTGGGCTTTGACGCTGATGCGCAGGTAACCGTCGGAAGGCGCGCTGGACAGGCTGTAGGTGCGGATCAGCGCCGCCTCACCGTCGAGCTGGACTTGCACCGGAACATGCTGCCCGGGCGCAAAGGCCATCGCACTGCCAGCAGGAGGCTCAAGGTAGAACGAGCGGATCTCACGGCTTTCCTGCTCCACCCGCAGCACACGCCAGGCCTGCCATTGGCGCTGCCGCTGGCGTTGCTGCAGACGTATGTCGGCCTCGGCCCAGGTGCCGGTCATCAGGCTGGTCGGGGCGTACTCCTTGAAGGCCCAACGCAGGGAAACGGCAGCCGGGCGCCGCACCACCTGCTCGACCTCCAGCGTCCACAAGCGCTCGGCGCCTTCGAACGCCTGGATGGCGGGGCTGTCCAGCAGCAACTCGACATGCCCGTATAGCTGCAACACGTTGCCGTTGCTGAAATCGATGAATAGCAACCCTGCTTGCGGGTTCACCAGCAGGTTGCCCAAGGTGTTGAAGTGCAGGTTGCCAGCATAGTCGGGGATGGTCAGGCGATTGCCTTCGACCTTGATGAACCCGGGCCGCCCGCCACGGTGAGAGACATCCACCGAACGCTGGCCGTCGACATGCTCGACATAGCTGGCGACAAAGAAGGTGTCGGCTGCCTGGATCATGCTGACAGCCGAGGCATCGAGTGTCGTCGCATCGACACGCCCTTGGGCGGGTTCCGCGACACGGGTGTAGTCACGCAGCTGGATGTACTGCGGGCAGTTGCCGAACGACTGCTCCACAGTCACCTGCAGTTGCCCGTCGCCGGCCTGGTGGATCTGGCCGTTGAGGCGGTTGCGCCGGCGGGTGTGCAATTCGATCCCCAGCAGGCCGACCGCCTGCCCGGCAGCCAGCCCCGGGGTGGCGGGATCGTCTGCTGGCAGTTGAGTGTCGATCGTCAGCTGGCGCGGGTCCGGCGAGCTGACGAAACCTTCCGGCCCTTCCAGCAGCGTTGCCCAGGGCCGCCCCAGTGCGTCCACGCTGGCGGCGACCATGAACGGCAACTGGTGATAGAAAATACGATGCTGGTCGGGCATGTAGTCACGAATGACCTTCTGCCCGAACGCCTCCATGCGCTCCGAGACACCGGCTTTTTCCTGCAGGGTCTTCTCCCCCGCATGCCAGGGCGAGGAGTGGTGGTCCGGGTTCTGTTGCATGGCGGCGTTCCTCGCAGTGGCGGGATATCAGGCGCTGGTCTGCAGGCCGATCACGGTGCGTGGCATGGGCACGAAGCGCGGCAGCGCCTCGATCCGCGCCAGCCAGCTGCGTACGTTGGCATAGGGCTCCAGCGACACATTGCCCTCCGGTGCGTGGGCGATGTAGGAGTAGTTGGCGATATCGGCGATGGTGGGTGTGCTACCGGCCAGGAAGGGCGTTTTGGCCAGCTCGGCGTCGATCACCTTCAGCAGGGTATGGGCGCGGGTAATCACTTCGTCGGTGTTGAACGAGGCTCCGAACACCGTGACCAGACGCGCAGCAGCAGGGCCGAAGGCCAACGGACCGGCAGCGACCGACAGCCAGCGCTGGACGCGGGCGGCGGCAGCGGGCTCCTCGGGGAGCCAAGTGCCGTTGTCGTACTTCTTGGCCAGGTACACCAGGATGGCATTGGAGTCGGCGATCACCGTGCCGTTGTCGTCTATGACCGGGACCTGGCCGAACGGGTTGAGGGCCAGGAAGTCCGGCTGCTTGTGCGCGCCTTTGGCCAGGTCGACGAACACCAGCTCGGTGGGCAGGTTCAGCAGCGAAAGCATCAGCTCGATGCGATGGGCGTGGCCGGACTTGGGGAAGTTGTAAAGCTTGATCGGGTTCGACATTGGCTTGGCTCCTGATCAGCACCGGGGTGGGCTGGTGGAGCACATGCTGCACCGGTTCGGCTGGCAGCAGAATCCGTGTGGCGGGGAAACCATAATTTCGCGGAGCGGAATAATGCACTCAGGCTTCTGGCCTCCTCGCGGGCAAGCCCGCTCCAAAAGCACTACACCCTCCCGTGGGAACGGCTTTAGCCGCGAAGAATCCAACGCGGTGCCTGGCACCGGCTGCGCCGGTGTTCGCGGCTAAAGTCGCTCCCACAGGTCCCTGCTAAATCAGAGAAATCAGCCCAATCGCTGCTGCCGTTGGTAGAGGTAAAGAACATGCACAGCATCTACCACCAACGGCACAGTGGCTTGGTGTTCTTCGAGGCTCATCTTGTCCAGGACGGAAAAATTTTCCTCCGAACCGTGCAAGGCAATAGCGTCGAGATATTTTTGAAGATGGGCAGGTAATTCTGTCCATCGTCCCAAACGAACACCCCGCATGTACCCGAAGCACCACTCTTCAAGCACTACAATTTCGCCCTGCGCAGTATCTCTGACCTCAAAGAACAGATTCAGCTCATCCGTGGCTTCGCTGAGCATGATCGCGACGGTGTTGTAAAACTTGATGATCAAATCCGTGTAGCGCTGAGCCTGGGCCTTGCTTTTGAACCGAGGCAATTTGCCGCCGGAAACCTCCGGCAGCCACTCACTTGGTGGCAGCATATGCGGCGAGCTGCATAGGGCATTCACAAAGCCATCGAGTTCACTGACATCAAGTATCGCGTCATCATTGCCATACTTGAAAAGCAGCTCTCCCAGCTCGTCCAACTCCTGGTCGGTGATGGGGTTACTCATAGAGGTCAATCCTGCAGCCGGTGGTAACGGTAAAGCCTGCGTGCTGCCTCGGTCACCTGAGGCACGCAGGACTGGATATCCGCTTCGCTCATCTGGTCCAGCAACTCGAAGTTGTCCTCCAGCCCATGCAGCGAAATGGCCTTGAGCAGTTGGTCCTGCTCCGGCGGCAGCTCGGCCCAGCCAGCGACCTGGGTGCCGCGCATATAGCCGAAGCACCATTCCTCCATCACGACCACCGTGCCTGCCTCGCCTTCACTTTCCTCGAACAGCGGCTCGAAGTGATCGACGTCGTCCCCCAACTCCTCCGCCACCTGGCTGGCATAGCGCAGCATCAATGCCGTATACGCCTCCTCATGCGCCGGCTTCTTGAATTTCGGCACCTTGCCACCAGCCACCGCGGGCAGCCACTGTTCCGGGGTGACAGTGGTCGGTGAGCTGGCCAGTGCAGTGAAAAAGCCATTGAGCTCGGCCAGGTTGAGTACCGAGTAGTCATTGCCGTAGGTGATCAGCAGGTCTTCGAGGCGGTCGAGTTCTTTTTCGCTGAGTGCGGGGAGCATGGGTGAACATCCTGGGAAGCAAAAGTGTGTGCACCCTAGCACAGCAACGCCCGAAGGGCTGCCCGCGCTTACAGCTTTGCGGGCAGATTGCTTAACGTGGCAACCAGCCATGCAGCAGCTGCTGCCTGCCAGTTCCGATCAACAGCCATAGCAGAATGCGACACTTGCGCGGACACAACTGCCCCGCCATATGTACCCCCTTGCTCTGCAGATCGATCTCGGCACCGGCAAAACCGTAAGAGGCCGTGGCTGTTGGGCCACTGCCTGTGCGGGTAGCAACAATCACTGGCAAGGTAGGCGCGAGATGGCCAAGCACTTCGGACCAGCTACTGGAAACGTGGCCGGCACCAAAACCGGCGATGACCAGCCCCTCGTAGCCCAGTGCCGCTGTAGCCTTCAACAACGCCGTATCTGCGTCCAGGCACGCTTCCAGCATTGCAACCCGGTGCTCGGTGCGATGCGGTAACGGCAGCACCTCTCGTGGGCCAGGTGGCTGACGATATACCACGGCACCTTCCACAACATCGCCCAGCGCTCCACACCCGGGCGATTCGAATGCAGCCATCGCGAGGCTTGCCGTCTTGCGAACCCTTGCAGCACAGTGGACCTGATCATTCATCAGTACCAGAACGCCGCGTCCACGGCTGCCCGGCGCCAGTGCAACCTGCGCCGCAGCCAGCAGGTTGGCCGGGCCGTCGTTGCCCGGCTGGCTGGCCGCGCGCATGGCACCGGTCATTACCAATGGCGCATCGAACGGCCAGAGCAGATCGAGGAAATACGCCGTTTCCTCGAGGCTGTCGGTACCTTGTGTCAGTATCACCGCGTGTGCTCCGCGAGCCACCTCGCCCCGGGCCCAGGCCAGCACCTCGAGCATCGCCGCAAAGCCCAGCGAGGCACTGGGGAGCAGACCCAGAGTGGCAGCTTCAAGCTGGGCCATCTCACGCAGTTGCGGCAACTTGGCCAGTTGTTCATCGCAGTCAAGCTTGGGCATCACCCCCCATTCGCTCGCACTTGCCCGCATGCTCACCGTCCCTCCAAGGCTGGCAATCGACAATTTGGGCAGTTTTGCATGCGCTTTCATACGCCACCTCCAGCAAGCAGCCCGACCAGCGGAACGATCGCCAGTGTGCTGATGGCCATCGACACTACATTGCCGATGTAACCATGCATGTAGGCCGGCAAGCGCTGACTGATGGCCACTGCCAACGGTGGCGCTACCAACGCGCCGAGCACTGCACTGGCTACGACCACTTGCCAGCCTCCTCCGTGGGTGAGCACAGCGGCAGGTACGATAGAGACGATGGGAATGTAAGTGGGGTACCAGCCTCGCGCCTGCCATTGGCGACGCCAGAACACGACTCCCACCAGTGATGCCAGCGTCTGCCCGGCAACCATCGGTATCAGCAGCAGCGAACCGTAGACTGGCGCAGCGGGGGCCAGCATGTATGCCAGGAATACCCCCAGCAGCAGCCCGAGGCTGGCCAGTTCATTACCAAAGAATGGCGCTTCGCTGAAATCGGCCAGTACACGCCGCAAGGTCCAGGCCACACCGTAATCGGGTTGGGCCGCAACGGGCTCAGGTGCGGCGGGCGGTTGACTGGGCCGTACCCATGATGGAAAGCGCCAGCACAGCATGAACGCCACCACGCTTGCCAGCGCCATGCCGCTTACGTTGCCGACTACCACCGGCAACTGCAGGGGGTAGCACAGGTAATTGACCATGAACAGGCTGGCTGGCGTTACCAACAGCGCTCCCAGCAGTGCGCCGGTGATGGTCACCTGCCAACCCGCACCAAACAACAGCACCATGGCTGCTGGCAACGATACGAAAGCAACGAAGGTTGGTTGCCAGGTGCCACTGGCCAAGGTCCATCCCCACAACGCGTGACTGAGCAACAAGCCCAGCAGCGAACTGGTGAACACCCACGGCCATAGTCCGCTGCCGTAGCAGATGGCAAAGCCGTGCCAGCGATACCCATGCACATGGGCCCAATGCGCCAGGCAAGCTCCGAGTAGCAAGCCCAGGGCGGGCAACTCGTGCTTATAGAAGGCCACTTCGCTGATATCACCAACTATCCAACGCAAGCGGCTTAGCGGCTGATCAAGCGTCGCTGCCAATTGCGTGTAGTCCGGCCATTGGCCCTGTACGAGGCTGGCGGCCAGCAGCACCACCAGGCAGGCAAGGATCAACACCGACGAACGCTGCCGGTTGGGGAAGAGTTGCGTTTTCATATGCAACTCCTCAGCGGGGCATAGGTGCATGAAGGCGATAGCCAAGCGTCGCATCGTAAAGGTCGGTACGCCTGTCTCGCGGCAGGTCGTTGAGGCTGTTCCAGATCGGCGCCGAGCGGGCGCTGCTGAGGTCGACATCGGCGTAGAGAATGCCCTCCTCCTCTGCACTGGCCACCTCGCCGATGGGCCAGCCATTGGTACCGGCAATCAGTGAACAGCCCAGGAAGCGACCGCCCCGCTCGCTACCTATGCGATTGGCGGCAGCGATGTAGACGTTGTTGGCGTGTGCCGCCGTCATGGTCAGGTAGGACGCCATGCAGCGCCCTGATTCATCGAACAGCGGTGGTGGCGTCCATACCCAGTTGTTCAGGCTGCAGATGATGTCGGCGCCTTGCGCGGCCATCAGCCGCGGCACTTCCGGGAACCAGATATCCCAGCAGATCAGCAGGCCGATACGGCCGATCGGTGTCTCGAACACTGGGAAGCCCAGGTCACCAGGGGTGAACCAGAGCTTTTCCTGGTTCCACAGGTGCGCCTTGCGGTAATGCCCGAGCAAGCCTTGCGGACCGAACAGTGCGGCACTGTCGAAAAGTTTCAGTCCCTCGCGTTCGGCAAAACCCGCAGCCAGATATACCTGGTACTCCTTGGCGAAATCCGCCCAGGCTTTCAGGCTGCGCCCCTCCTCCAGCGTTTCGGCATGGGCATAGGCCTCTGCACGCGTGTGGAAGGTGTAGCCGGTGTTGGCCAGCTCGGGTAGCACGATCAGGTTGGCGCCTTCACGCGCCGCGCACCGGGCCAATGCCAGGCCCTTGCTCAGGTTGCCATCGCAATGCTCCAGCCCGACCTGAGGGTCGTACTGGATGACAGCGATACGTACGGGGCTAACGGGCGTGCAGTGTTCAGACATGGCGGCTTCCTTTTATGGTTGTTTTGGAAGGGCGCCAGTAAAGCGGGGTTGGGCGGGGGAGTGACAGTCGGGGAGTTCCTATGGGATCGAAGGACAAGAGAAGTGTTCCAGTAGGAAATTCCCCACAAAAACTCCCGGATGCAGCTATTTCCCAGCTTGATAACGTGGGTAGTGGTTCAGGGTAAAGCCACCATTGAACGATGCCGATGTTCTGTTGCATAGGTTGATGACCACATCAAGCGCCGTGCGTAAACACGGCTCGGTCCAGCCGGCGTCAACAGAGAAGGACTCTCCAGCCAGATACAACCCTGAACTGGCACTCAGATCACGGTTGTACTTCATCAGGCTCACTGCATCGTAATAGGTCCCAGCCCGATACAACTTTGCGCAGCCAAGCGCGTTTCGATCAGTCATCCAACGCTGTATGCGAATGTTTCAGGTATCGATATAAGGCGATATGGGTTCAGCCACGTTGCTCCCCCATTTCAAAAGGGGTTACAGGTTGCTTGTGATTTCCTGCGTTATTCACCAGCGTAAGGTGACGCCCACCCACACGTCGGGACTGCTCGATCAAGGTGATACGGGTAAAGCCGCAACGTAGCAATTCTCGGGCTGCAGTTAGCCCGGTAACACCAGCACCGACAATACATATCCGGTGATCCGGCTGAGTGGCGTATGCAACTCCGCCCTCTTGTTCGAGTAGACGGCGATAATCAAAGCAAAGATCAGGAGGGTTAGGGTAACGCGCAGCCCACGGCTTTACGGACAGGGATGGCTCGATAGCCAGATCAGCAGGATGGTTGTGTGTTGAGCCGATGGTCATGGTCTCGTGTTCTCAATGAGTTGGGAACATGAGAATGATCAATCAAGAGATGCGTGAGGAGGTTGTTAATTAGCACCAACTGGCCACCACAGGATCGGGAGATATCTGTGGTGGCCGGGTTGATGTCAATAAAGCCGTTACACCTTACACCGCCAGCGCGCGCTCACGCAGCTCGCTATTGAGGATGCGGTCGTTCTCGCTGTAATCGACCGGGCAGTCGATCACGTGCACGCCAGGGGTCTTGATGCAGTGCTCCAGCAGCGGCAGCAGGCCTTCGGCGCTTTCCACGCGGTGGCCGTTGGCACCGTAGGCTTCGGCGTACTTGACGAAGTCCGGGTTGCCGTAGTCCAGGCCGAAATCGGTGAAGCCCATGTTGGCCTGCTTCCAGCGAATCATGCCGTAGCCGTCGTCACGCAGGATCACCACGGTGATGTGCATGCCCAGGCGTACCGCAGTTTCCAGCTCCTGGCTGTTCATCATGAAACCGCCGTCGCCGCAAACCGAGATCACCGGGCGGTCCGGGTGTACCAGATGCGCGGCCATGGCCGATGGAAGGCCGGCGCCCATGGTCGCCAGGGCGTTGTCCAGCAGTACGGTGTTTGGCTTGTGCGCCTTGTAGTTGCGGGCGAACCAGATCTTGTAGATGCCGTTGTCCAGGGCAACGATGCCTTCGGACGGGAGCACGCGACGGATGTCGGCCACAAGGCGCTGCGGATAGACCGGGAAACGGTTGTCGTCGGCACCTTCGGCGATCTGCGTTTCGTTCGCTTCACGGATCGCCATCAGGCGGGTGAAGTCCCAGTGTGTGGTTTCTGTCAGCGCTTCGCTGATCTGCCACACGGCGTTGGCGATGTCACCGATCACTTCCACCTGCGGGAAGTACACGGCATCAACTTCGGCGGAGCGGAAGTTGATGTGGATGACCTCGGTGCCGCCACGGACCATGAAGAACGGTGGCTTCTCGATCACGTCGTGGCCGATGTTGACGATCAGGTCGGCGGCTTCGACGGCGCGGTGCACGAAGTCGCCCGACGACAGTGCGGCGTTGCCCAGGAAGCGTGGGTGGCGCTCGTCGACCACACCTTTGCCCATCTGGGTGGTGATGAACGGGATGCCGGTCTTGTCGATCAGCTGCTTGAGGACCTTGGCGGTCATCTTGCGGTTGGCGCCGGCGCCGATCACCAGGATCGGGTTGCGAGCTTTCTGCAGTTTTTCCACGGCGGCTTCGATGGCCTTGTGCTCGGCCAGCGGGCGGCGGCTCAGGCTAGGCGGAATCGGCAGGCTTTCGGTCTGCTCGGCGGCGATGTCTTCCGGCAGCTCCAGGTGCACGGCACCCGGCTTCTCCTCTTCGGCCAGGCGGAAGGCTTCGCGCATACGGGCCGGGATGTTGTCGGCGGAGGCGAACTGGTGGGTGTACTTGGTGATGGGGTCCATCATGCCGCACACGTCGATGATCTGGAAACGGCCCTGCTTGGACTTCTTGATCGGCTTCTGGCCGGTGATCATCATCATCGGCATGCCGCCCAGGTAGGCGTAGGCGCTGGCGGTGACCAGGTTGGTGGCGCCAGGGCCGAGGGTCGACAGGCTGACGCCAGTCTTACCGGTCAGGCGACCATAGGTGGCAGCCATGAAGCCTGCGGACTGCTCGTGACGGGTAAGTACCAGCTTGATCTTCGACTTGCGCAGGGATTCCAGCAGATCGAGGTTTTCTTCACCGGGAATACCGAATACATACTCGACACCTTCGTTTTCCAGGCATTGCACAACGACATCGGCGGCCTTGGCCATCTTGCTTGCTACCTCAAGTGATGGGACGGTGGAAGTCCGGAAATGCGCAGCACGGTACGCTGGCATCGCTCAGCCCGGGGCCAAGAGTGCCCCGAACCAAAGTCTTGACGTAGGGTGGACGCGGGAAAGTCACGTGAATGTGACGGGAATATTTTCGCAGCTGGGTATTGCGCGCTCAGAGTAGGAGTTGTGGGTGCGGGCAAGTCGAGGCGTCGAACCGCGAACACCGGCGAAGCCGGTGCCGTACACCGCGTCGCCTGCTTCGCGGGCGCGCCCGCTCCCACAGAGGAAGGTTGTGCAGGTCTGGGACTTATTGGCCAGAAAGACAAAACCCCTACCTGCATGCGCAGATAGGGGTTTTGCGAAATGAATCTTGACGATGACCTACTCTCACATGGGGAAACCCCACACTACCATCGGCGATGCATCGTTTCACTGCTGAGTTCGGGATGGGATCAGGTGGTTCCAATGCTCTATGGTCGTCAAGAAATTCTGTTGCCAGAATGTCCAGATGGACAGCCCAGCGAATTCGGATATGCGATATTTGTGATGTTGCGAACTTTCGGTTGCTTCGTCTTCACCACCGCAATCTGCGCTAGCAAATTGCTTGGGTGTTATATGGTCAAGCCTCACGGGCAATTAGTATTGGTTAGCTCAACGCCTCACAGCGCTTACACACCCAACCTATCAACGTCGTAGTCTTCGACGGCCCTTCAGGGGATTCAAGATCCCAGTGAGATCTCATCTTGAGGCAAGTTTCCCGCTTAGATGCTTTCAGCGGTTATCTCTTCCGAACATAGCTACCCGGCAATGCCACTGGCGTGACAACCGGAACACCAGAGGTTCGTCCACTCCGGTCCTCTCGTACTAGGAGCAGCCCCTCTCAAATCTCAAACGTCCACGGCAGATAGGGACCGAACTGTCTCACGACGTTCTAAACCCAGCTCGCGTACCACTTTAAATGGCGAACAGCCATACCCTTGGGACCGGCTTCAGCCCCAGGATGTGATGAGCCGACATCGAGGTGCCAAACACCGCCGTCGATATGAACTCTTGGGCGGTATCAGCCTGTTATCCCCGGAGTACCTTTTATCCGTTGAGCGATGGCCCTTCCATACAGAACCACCGGATCACTAAGACCTACTTTCGTACCTGCTCGACGTGTTTGTCTCGCAGTCAAGCGCGCTTTTGCCTTTATACTCTACGACCGATTTCCGACCGGTCTGAGCGCACCTTCGTACTCCTCCGTTACTCTTTGGGAGGAGACCGCCCCAGTCAAACTACCCACCATACACTGTCCTCGATCCGGATAACGGACCTGAGTTAGAACCTCAAAGTTGCCAGGGTGGTATTTCAAGGATGGCTCCATGAGAACTGGCGTCCCCACTTCAAAGCCTCCCACCTATCCTACACAAGCAAATTCAAAGTCCAGTGCAAAGCTATAGTAAAGGTTCACGGGGTCTTTCCGTCTAGCCGCGGATACACTGCATCTTCACAGCGATTTCAATTTCACTGAGTCTCGGGTGGAGACAGCGCCGCCATCGTTACGCCATTCGTGCAGGTCGGAACTTACCCGACAAGGAATTTCGCTACCTTAGGACCGTTATAGTTACGGCCGCCGTTTACCGGGGCTTCGATCAAGAGCTTCGCTTGCGCTAACCCCATCAATTAACCTTCCGGCACCGGGCAGGCGTCACACCCTATACGTCCACTTTCGTGTTTGCAGAGTGCTGTGTTTTTAATAAACAGTCGCAGCGGCCTGGTATCTTCGACCGGCATGGGCTTACGGAGCAAGTCCTTCACCCTCGCCGGCGCACCTTCTCCCGAAGTTACGGTGCCATTTTGCCTAGTTCCTTCACCCGAGTTCTCTCAAGCGCCTTGGTATTCTCTACCTAACCACCTGTGTCGGTTTGGGGTACGGTTCCCAGTTATCTGAAGCTTAGGAGCTTTTCTTGGAAGCATGGTATCAACCACTTCGTCGCCTAGAGGCAACTCGTCATCAGCTCTCGGCCTTGAAATCCCGGATTTGCCTAAGATTTCAGCCTACCACCTTAAACCTGGACAACCAACGCCAGGCTGGCCTAACCTTCTCCGTCCCTCCATCGCAATAACTGGAAGTACAGGAATATTAACCTGTTTTCCATCGACTACGCTTTTCAGCCTCGCCTTAGGGACCGACTAACCCTGCGTCGATTAACGTTGCGCAGGAAACCTTGGTCTTTCGGCGTGCGAGTTTTTCACTCGCATTGTCGTTACTCATGTCAGCATTCGCACTTCTGATACCTCCAGCAAGCTTCTCAACTCACCTTCACAGGCTTACAGAACGCTCCTCTACCGCGTCATCAAAGATGACACCCGTAGCTTCGGTGCATGGTTTGAGCCCCGTTACATCTTCCGCGCAGGCCGACTCGACTAGTGAGCTATTACGCTTTCTTTAAAGGGTGGCTGCTTCTAAGCCAACCTCCTAGCTGTCTAAGCCTTCCCACATCGTTTCCCACTTAACCATGACTTTGGGACCTTAGCTGACGGTCTGGGTTGTTTCCCTTTTCACGACGGACGTTAGCACCCGCCGTGTGTCTCCCATGCTCGGCACTTCCAGGTATTCGGAGTTTGCATCGGTTTGGTAAGTCGGGATGACCCCCTAGCCGAAACAGTGCTCTACCCCCTGGAGTGATACATGAGGCGCTACCTAAATAGCTTTCGAGGAGAACCAGCTATCTCCGAGCTTGATTAGCCTTTCACTCCGATCCACAGGTCATCCGCTAACTTTTCAACGGTAGTCGGTTCGGTCCTCCAGTCAGTGTTACCTAACCTTCAACCTGCCCATGGATAGATCGCCCGGTTTCGGGTCTATACCCAGCGACTAAACGCCCTATTAAGACTCGCTTTCGCTACGCCTCCCCTATTCGGTTAAGCTCGCCACTGAATATAAGTCGCTGACCCATTATACAAAAGGTACGCAGTCACCTAACAAAGTAGGCTCCCACTGCTTGTACGCATACGGTTTCAGGTTCTATTTCACTCCCCTCTCCGGGGTTCTTTTCGCCTTTCCCTCACGGTACTGGTTCACTATCGGTCAGTCAGTAGTATTTAGCCTTGGAGGATGGTCCCCCCATATTCAGACAAAGTTTCTCGTGCTCCGTCCTACTCGATTTCATTGATAAGAGATTTTCGTGTACGGGGCTATCACCCACTATGGCCGCACTTTCCAGAGCGTTCCACTAATCTCAAATCAACTTAAGGGCTGGTCCCCGTTCGCTCGCCACTACTAAGGGAATCTCGGTTGATTTCTTTTCCTCAGGGTACTTAGATGTTTCAGTTCCCCTGGTTCGCCTCTTGCACCTATGTATTCAGTACAAGATACTCAGCTTATGCTGAGTGGGTTCCCCCATTCAGAGATCTCTGGATCACAGTCTGTTTGCCGACTCCCCAAAGCTTATCGCAGGCTACCACGTCTTTCATCGCCTCTGACTGCCAAGGCATCCACCGTATGCGCTTCTTCACTTGACCATATAACCCCAAGCAATCTGGTTATACTGTGAAGACGACATTCGCCGAAAATTCGCATGTTGCTCTTTCGAGCAGAACTCACAAATTTTACCTTAGCCTGATTAACCAGCAGTGAAACTGGTCATCAGTCTATATCTATCACATATCCGAATTTTTAAAGAACGATCTGACAAAAGTCAGAAATCAACATTCGAAACGAATGCTCATTTCCAAGTTCTGACCAGCAACAACACAAGATCCATACAGGATCTTGATCGTCTTCAACCATGAATCAAGCAATTCGTGTGGGAGCTCATCAGCAGGCTGATGTCGTCGATTAAGGAGGTGATCCAGCCGCAGGTTCCCCTACGGCTACCTTGTTACGACTTCACCCCAGTCATGAATCACACCGTGGTAACCGTCCTCCCGAAGGTTAGACTAGCTACTTCTGGTGCAACCCACTCCCATGGTGTGACGGGCGGTGTGTACAAGGCCCGGGAACGTATTCACCGCGACATTCTGATTCGCGATTACTAGCGATTCCGACTTCACGCAGTCGAGTTGCAGACTGCGATCCGGACTACGATCGGTTTTGTGAGATTAGCTCCACCTCGCGGCTTGGCAACCCTCTGTACCGACCATTGTAGCACGTGTGTAGCCCAGGCCGTAAGGGCCATGATGACTTGACGTCATCCCCACCTTCCTCCGGTTTGTCACCGGCAGTCTCCTTAGAGTGCCCACCATAACGTGCTGGTAACTAAGGACAAGGGTTGCGCTCGTTACGGGACTTAACCCAACATCTCACGACACGAGCTGACGACAGCCATGCAGCACCTGTGTCAGAGTTCCCGAAGGCACCAATCCATCTCTGGAAAGTTCTCTGCATGTCAAGGCCTGGTAAGGTTCTTCGCGTTGCTTCGAATTAAACCACATGCTCCACCGCTTGTGCGGGCCCCCGTCAATTCATTTGAGTTTTAACCTTGCGGCCGTACTCCCCAGGCGGTCAACTTAATGCGTTAGCTGCGCCACTAAAATCTCAAGGATTCCAACGGCTAGTTGACATCGTTTACGGCGTGGACTACCAGGGTATCTAATCCTGTTTGCTCCCCACGCTTTCGCACCTCAGTGTCAGTATCAGTCCAGGTGGTCGCCTTCGCCACTGGTGTTCCTTCCTATATCTACGCATTTCACCGCTACACAGGAAATTCCACCACCCTCTACCGTACTCTAGCTCGCCAGTTTTGGATGCAGTTCCCAGGTTGAGCCCGGGGCTTTCACATCCAACTTAACGAACCACCTACGCGCGCTTTACGCCCAGTAATTCCGATTAACGCTTGCACCCTCTGTATTACCGCGGCTGCTGGCACAGAGTTAGCCGGTGCTTATTCTGTCGGTAACGTCAAAACAGCAAGGTATTAGCTTACTGCCCTTCCTCCCAACTTAAAGTGCTTTACAATCCGAAGACCTTCTTCACACACGCGGCATGGCTGGATCAGGCTTTCGCCCATTGTCCAATATTCCCCACTGCTGCCTCCCGTAGGAGTCTGGACCGTGTCTCAGTTCCAGTGTGACTGATCATCCTCTCAGACCAGTTACGGATCGTCGCCTTGGTGAGCCATTACCTCACCAACTAGCTAATCCGACCTAGGCTCATCTGATAGCGCAAGGCCCGAAGGTCCCCTGCTTTCTCCCGTAGGACGTATGCGGTATTAGCGTTCCTTTCGAAACGTTGTCCCCCACTACCAGGCAGATTCCTAGGCATTACTCACCCGTCCGCCGCTGAATCAAGGAGCAAGCTCCCGTCATCCGCTCGACTTGCATGTGTTAGGCCTGCCGCCAGCGTTCAATCTGAGCCATGATCAAACTCTTCAGTTCAATGCTGCTTGGGTTTTTAAGAAACCCTAAACTTGGCTCAGCAATCTCAAATGACTATGTGATTTCTCGCATGGCCACTTGTGATGCTGATAATCTTTGTGACTATCAGTCCGTACTCACAAGCACCCACACGAATTGCTTGATTCGATTTGTTAAAGAGCGTTTGGTTAAGAGCCTTTCGTCTCAACCGAGGCGCGCATTTTACGCTTTCCTCATTTGCTGTCAAGCGTTTATTTTGAAGTTTTTTACAACCGATTTCTTTCGAAACCTTTCAACTTCAACAACTTACCGCTTGCCTCGAAGCGTTCAACGCTGCGAGGAGGCGAATAATACGCGCTTTGAGATCAGAGTCAACACCTTGATCTGAAAAAACTTTCTGCCAGCGTTTTACCTTCGTCGGCAACTAATGAAAGCGCCGCGAATCTGTAGAGAAACACCACCCAACGGAGCGTAGCGGCCATGAGCGATGCGCAAAGCGAGAAAACCCCGGGCCTGTCGGCGGACGAGGAGCAGGAAGTCAGCCTTAACCAACCGCCCCGCGCGGCAGTACTGCACGAGATCATTCGTTACCAGGGCGATCAGGAACTGGAACGAACACTCGCCGCACTGTGGTGGTCGGCACTGGCCGCAGGCTTGTCCATGGGGCTGTCGCTCATGGCCATGGGGCTGTTCTACGCACGCCTGCCGGAGGGGGACAGTGCCCAGGTTATCGCCAGCATCGGCTATAGCGCAGGCTTCCTTGCAGTGATACTGGCGCGTCAGCAGTTGTTCACCGAAAACACCCTGACCGCCGTGTTGCCGGTAATGACTGCCCCCACCCTGGCCAACTTCGGGCGCCTGCTGCGCCTTTGGAGCGTGGTACTGCTTGGCAACCTCGCCGGTACCCTGCTGGTGGCCTGGGTAATGCTGGAGCTGCCGATCTTCGACAGCAAGACCGACGTGGCCTTCCTGGAGGTTGGCCGCAAGGTCATGAAGAACGATGTCAGCCAGATGTTCGCCAAAGGCATCGTATCGGGGTGGATGATCGCCACAATGGTCTGGATGATCCCGTCGATGGAACATGCCAAGATCTGGATCATCCTGATGATCACCTATCTGATGGCCCTGGGCGACTTCACCCATATAGTGGTCGGCTCAGTCGAGGTGTCCTATCTGGTCTGGGCCGGCGATGAAACCTGGAGCAGTTTCTGGCTGGAGTTCGCCCTGCCGACACTGGCGGGCAACATCATCGGCGGCAGTTTCATCTTCGGATTGATCAGCCATGCACAGGTGCGCAGCGACAGCGGCAAACCGCCCTCGCGGCTACTGAAAGAGAACCGGCCACCCTCAGCGCGCCGCAAAAACGGCAACGAATGAACTTCAGCGTGCCGCAACCACGCGCTCGTTCGGTTGGCCCCGCTGACGCAAGGGCCGTGGCTGCCACCAGTTCTGCCCGGCGTGTGGAGAGTCAAGGCTGACCCGCTCCCCCATCTGCGGGGTGCTCAGGCGCACCTGTGCCTGGTTGGCCAGCGCCAGGATGCGTTCGAACGGTTCCTGCCAACCATGGATGGACAGGTCGAAAGTGCCGTTGTGAATCGGCAACAGCCAACGCCCGCGTAAATCCAGATGGGCCTGCAGGCTCTGCTCCGGCTGCATGTGCACATCGGGCCAGGCGACGTTGTAGGCCCCGGTCTCGATCAAGGTCAGGTCGAACGGCCCGAAGCGCTCGCCAATCTGCTTGAACCCATCGAAGTAGCCGGTATCGCCACTGAAGAATACCCGCACATCCTCGTCGACGATCACCCACGACGCCCACAAGGTCCGGTTGCTGTCCAGCAGCCCACGCCCGGAAAAGTGCTGAGCCGGGGTGGCGACAAAGCTTACGCCCTCGACCTCGCTTTCCTGCCACCAGTCCAGCTGCCGCACCTTCGCCGGTGCCACGCCCCAGGTAATCAGCAGGTTGCCTACGCCCAGCGGGGCCAGGAACACACTTGTTCGCGGTGCAAGTTGGCGAATCGCCTGTTCGTCCAGATGATCGAAGTGATCGTGGGACAGTACCACCGCAGCCAATGGCGGCAATTGGTCCAGTGCCAAGGGTGGCGCATGGAAACGCAGCGGGCCGGCCCACTGCACTGGCGAGGCGCGCTCGGCGAATACCGGGTCGGTAATAAAGAAGCGCCCACGCAGCTTGAGCAATACTGTGGAATGGCCCAGGCGCCACAGGCTGCGGTCGGGCGCATCGAGCACCTGCTGGCGGGTCATGGGCTGGAGGCTGACCGGTGTGGCCGGCCGGGTTTCCGGCGGTTTGCGCAGGAACAGGTATTTGAGCCCGATGCGCAGCTTCTTCAATACGCCATCCTGTGGCAACGACGCCTGGTTGTGAAAACGCCCTTCCCGCTGTGGCGCCGGCTCGCCGGCGGGGTTGGCCAAAGGGACCATCAGCAACACTCCGAGCAACAGGAAAGCCTTCATGCTACCCCACAGTGATCGGATCAACCATGAATTGGCTTGTAAGGTCATTTTTCGTCGATGAAACACTGTTCAACAATATTCATGCGAGTTATGCGATAAACGGTGCTTCAGCAGAAGAACGATGATCAAGATGGATAAACGCAGCGGCAAAGGACTTTCATTCGCCAAACGCATCTACCTGCCGCGGGTCATCGGCCTGGGAATCGGCCTGTTCAGTGTCATGGCCGCCATGGCGCCGCTGTCACCGCCCATCTGGGCATGGCTGCTGGTGCTGTTCAACGGCCTGTTGTGGCCACATGTGGCCTACCTGTGGGCAGCCCGTTCGGCCACGCCCTACCAGGCAGAACAGCGCAACCTGGTTCTGGACTCCCTGATGGGTGGGTTCTGGACCGCCGCCATGCATTTCAATCCATTGCCCAGTGTGACCGTGCTTTCGATGATGACCATGAACAACGTCGCCGCCGGCGGCAAACGCATGGTCGTTCGCGGGATGCTGGCCCAGTTGGCCGGCATGCTCATCGCCACATTGTTGCTGGGCCCCGGCCTGCAACTGAATGCCACACCCCTGCAGGTCTATGCCTGCCTGCCGATGCTGACGCTCTATCCACTGGCGCTAGGCTGGGTCTGCTACCAGCTGGCGATCAAGCTGGCCGACCACAAGCGCCGACTGAGCACCCTGAGCCTCACCGACAGCCTGACCGGCCTGCTCAACCACGGTGCCTGGAAAGACCTGCTGCTGCTGAAGTTCCAGGCCTGCCAGCAGCAAAAGGGGCACGCGGTGATTGCCCTGATCGACATCGACCACTTCAAGACCATCAACGACACGTTCGGTCACGTTGTCGGCGACTGTGTGCTGCGCCAACTCGGCGCCGAGCTGCGGCACAACCTACGCGAAGGCGACCAGGCCGGGCGCTACGGCGGTGACGAATTCTGCGTAATCTTGCCGGATACCAGCGAAGCCGAAGCGTGCCTGGCCATGGAGCGCCTGCGCGAGCGGGTCGCCAGCTACCGCAACCCGCAGTTGCCGCACCTGCGCATCAGCCTGAGCATCGGCCTTTCGGCATTCGAGGCCGACCTGGAGTCACCCGAGCACTGGCTCGAACAGGCGGACAAGGCGCTGTATACCGCCAAGCATGCCGGGCGCGACCAGGTCAATTTTGCCCGCAGCGACGCTGCAACGCTCAGGCTGGCCTATCCTGATTGAACCTCCTTCCTGACTAACTGGCGGGAGGCTGCCTGAAGGAGCCGCTCGCGCATGGCCAGGACCGCCAACCCTCCACCCGCCAGCCCCACCCCGCGCTTCCAGGTGCGTCGCTTGATTGCCGGCTTCAGCGCAGTTTTCGGCCTGGCTTGCCTGGTCATCGTCGGCGCCCTGTTCAATATCGCGGGTACTCTTGACCATCAGGAGCGCCAGCGCAGCGCCTCGCAGGCATCCAAGGCGCTGGAGCAACGGTTGCTCGCATCGCGCCAATTCCTGTCCAGCTACGCCGTATGGGATGCTGCCTTCGAACACCTGGCGGGGCAGGCCGACTGGAAATGGGCCTACGAAGAAAAGAACGTGGGCGAGTCGCTGTACAGCGCCAGCGGCTATGAGGGAGTGTTCGTGGTGGAGGACGCACGCACCACCTACGCCTTGTTCAGAGGCCAGCCTACCCAGGCGGCGGCCAATACCTATATCGATGCAGCGCTGCAGCCAATCATCGACCAGGCCCGGGCGGCGGCCATCCCACGTGAACAGATCACCCGTTTCGTCCTGTTCAACGGTTGGCCGGCCGTGCTCAGTGCTGCGGCGGTGCGCCCGGACCGGGATGTTACCGAGAGCGAGGTCAGCCAGGCGCCGGTAATGCTGTTTGTCGACCAGCTCACCGAGGACAAGCTGGCGCAACTGAGCAGCGGTGCCGGCCTGACCGGCATGCACGTGGAGAAAGATGATGTGGGCGAGCACGGCCACCTGCGCATCGACCTCGGCGATACCGGCTACCACCTGTCCTGGAGCAGCCCGCTGCCAGGGCACCAGTTGCTGCGTGCTGTGTTGCCCCCGCTGTCGGGAGCCTTGCTGATACTTGGCCTGGTCATGCTCTACCTGTTCCGTCATGCCTTGCGCAGTTCGCGCGCGATCGACCTCACGCTCGCCGATCTGCAGCAGAGCAACCAGGCCCTGGAGGCCAGCGAGCAGCGTTTTCGCGCGGTGGCCGAGTCGGCATCCGACTGGATCTGGGAAACTGATCGGCAGCAACGCCTCACCTATCTGTCACAACGTTTTGTCAACGTTACCGGTTACCCGGTGGACGACTGGCTCGGCCACCCGCTCAATCAGTTACTGGCCTGCGATACCACGCCGCTCTCGCCGTGGCTGGATGCCCTGGCCGCGGCCGACCCGCAACAACTGGCCAACCTGCGCTGCACCTACCGCGACCAGAATGGCCAGAACCGCTACTGCCGGATTTCGGCCCGCGCCATCTGGTACGACGACAAGCCCGTCGGTTTCCGTGGCACCGCCAGTGACATCACCGACGAAGTCGATGCCCATGCACGCATCCAGCACCTGTCGCTGCACGACCCGCTGACCGGCCTGGCCAACCGCAACAAGCTAGCCCGCCACCTGGAACAGGCGCTGTTACGTGGGAGCGACTCGCCACCACTGACCTTGCTGCTGCTGGACCTGGACAACTTCAAGCCGATCAACGACTCTCTCGGCCATGCCGCCGGTGACGCGGTGCTGCAGGAGGTAGCGAACCGCCTGCGCGACACTACCCGCGACGGCGACCTGGTCGCGCGTTTGGGCGGCGACGAGTTCCTCCTGGTGCTCGGCGGCATGGACAACCGCAGCGAGATCGACCGTTTCTGTGCGCGCCTGATCAGCCTGCTGCAACAACCGATCATCTTCGATAACCAGCCCCTGCACGTTGGCGCCAGCATCGGAGTCGCCCAGACCCGTACCCAGGGCTTCGATGCCGGCGAGCTGATCCGCTGCGCCGATATCGCCCTGTACCAGGCCAAGGCCGACGGCAAGAGCACCTGGCGCTATTTCGCTGCCGAAATGAACCAGCAGATCCAGTACCGCCGCCAACTGGAGAACGACATGCGGCGAGCCCTGCGCAACCAGGAATTCGAGCTGCACTACCAGCCGCGCTACCGCCTCAGCGACCTGCGCATCGTCGCAGTCGAGGCCTTGCTGCGCTGGCAGCATCCGCAGGAAGGGTTGCTGGGGCCGGACACCTTCATCCCCTTGGCCGAACAGAGTGACATCATTGTCGCGCTGGGCCGCTGGGTGTTGCGCGAAGCCTGCCGCACTGCCCATGACTGGCCCGCCGATGTTCTGGTGTCTGTGAACCTGTCACCTGCGCAGTTCCAGCGCAGCGATGTGGTGGCGGATGTACGCGAGATCCTGCTGGAAACCGCTTTCCCCGCACAGCGCCTGGAGCTGGAAATTACCGAGAACGTGATGCTCAATGACATCGAAGGCGCACTGGGCACAATGCTGTCGCTCAAGGAGCTCGGCGTTCGCCTGAACATGGACGACTTCGGCACCGGCTACTCGTCGCTGGGCTACTTGCGCACCTACCCGTTCGACAGCATCAAGATCGACAAACGCTTTATCGGCGGGCTGAACAACACCGCTGGCAGCGACCGCGCCGTGGTCCAGGCCATCATCAACCTGGGCGAAGCGATGGGGCTGACGGTGACGGCCGAAGGAGTGGAAAGCGAGCAGCAGCTCAGGGCACTGCAGAAGGACCGTTGCCATGAAGTGCAAGGCTATTACCTGAGCAGGCCTCTGAACAGTGCGGGGCTCGAGGCGTTGTTGCAGCAGGCATCCCAGCGCTCGGCGCCCTACCTGTAGCGTAAGTTTGAAAGCTTGCGCAGCCCGCTCCTACAGGGATTTTCAGCACAGCTGCCGCAAGCTGCGCTCAGCCACGATTTCCGGCAGGTCGCGCCGGCGCAGGTAGGTGCGCAGCGGTTCACCGATGTTCAAACGGTCATCCACATGCTGCTCCAGCAACAGCGCCAGCCGTTCGCGGCAAAGAGCCATGCGCTGCCCTTGCTCGGGCCGCCAGACAAACTCGCTGCAGGGCGTGATGCTGGCATCGGCCACGTCCATGCCGAAAGAGTCTTCGGAAAAACGCACGATATGCACGCCGCGCTTGCCATGAAAACCGACAAAGCCCTTGAGCTGGTCGGCAGCGTTGCAGATGTCCTGTGAAGTGATGGCCATGACGTAACCTCGCAATGAAATCGGAAGATACGCACGCCAGGCGGGAAAGGGTTGCCTCTGCCGGGCAACTCGTGACTGGCAGCCTAACGCAAGCCATCACACAGGCGCCACGGTTTTCATCGATCAGCGACCACCGTCAACCTGTGAATGCAGCACCTCGCCCAACCATTGCATGAAGGCCTGCACCCGGCGTGGCACGTGCCGTTGCCGGGCATAAAGCAGTGATACGGGCATGGCCGGCGCCTGCCAGCCTTCCAGTACCGAAACCAGCTCACCGCGCTGCAGGTGCTCGGCCACGCCCACCGCCGGTACCTGGATCAGCCCCAGCCCGGCCAGGCAGGCCGCCGAGTAGGCCTCGGCATTGTTCACTGTGACCACGCCGGCCATGGCCTGGAAATGCAGTTCACCGTCCTGCAGAAATTCGAAACCGGCACTACGCCCCCCCAGAGTGCGCACGTAATGCACCAAGTGATGCTCGGCCAGGTCCTGCAGCGTGCGCGGCACGCCGTAGCGTGCAAGGTAGGCAGGGCTGGCACAGTTGCGCATGCTCAGTTGGCCGACCGGGCGCGCCACCACATCCAGGTCATGCAGGGCACCAATGCGCATCACGCAATCGAAGCCTTCACGCAGCAGGTCGACCTGGCGGTCGGTACAACTGAGCTCCACCTCCAGGCGCGGGAAGCGCTGCAGAAACTGCGGCAACGCCGGGATGATGACCCGCCGGGCCATCATTGTCGGCAGATCGACGCGCAGGCGCCCGGCCAGCTCGGCATCGTCGGCGCGGAACAAGCCCTCGATTTCGTCCATGCCCGACAGCAGGTCCTTGCTGCGCTCGTACAGCAAGGCGCCATCCTGGGTCGCCTGTACCCGGCGGGTGGTGCGGTTGAACAGCTGCGTACCCAGCAAACGCTCGAGCGCCCTGACCTGCTCCGACACAGTCGAACGGGGCAGCCCCAAGCTCTCGGCAGCCAGGGTGAAACTGCTGACCTCGCAGACACGAACAAAGGTGCGCAACAACTCCAGCTTGTTCAATTCAGCCCTCGTCTATCCGGTTTTACCGAACAGTATTTCCATATTCGCTGGATTTAACAGCACCACACCGACCAATAACCTGTGCTCATCAGCCCACCATGAGGTTTTCACCATGACCCGCAAGATTGCCCTGATCACTGGCGCCAGCCGCGGCCTGGGCCGCAACACCGCAGAACACCTGGCCGCACGCGGCATCGATGTCATCGGCACTTACCACAGCAAGGCGGAGGAAGCCCATGCCGTCGCCGCCCGGCTGGAGCAGGCCGGGGTCAAGGCCATCATGCTGCAACTGGACGTCAGCGACAGCGCCAGCTTTGCCGGCTTCGCCGAATGCCTCGGCGCAACCCTGCAGCAACACTTTGGCCACGAGCGCTTCGACTTTCTGGTGAACAATGCCGGGATCGGATTGAACGTGCCATACACCGAAACCAGCGAGGCACAGTTCGACCAGTTGCTGAAAATCCAGCTGAAAGGTCCGTTCTTCCTTACCCAGCGCCTGCTGCCGTTGCTGGTCGACAATGGCCGCATCGTCAACATTTCCACTGGCCTGGCGCGCTTTGCGCTACCGGGGTATGCCGCCTATGCCGCGATGAAGGGGGCGATGGAGGTGCTGACCCGCTATCAGGCCAAGGAACTGGGAGCACGTGGGATCCGTGTGAACATTCTGGCGCCGGGGGCGATCGAGACCGATTTTGGCGGCGGCGTGGTGCGGGATAACCGACAGGTTAATGAATACATTGCCGGCAACACGGCGCTGGGGCGGGTGGGCTTGCCGGATGATATCGGGGCAGCGATTGCGCTGTTGCTGGAAGATGGCAACGGCTGGATCAACGGGCAACGGCTGGAGGTTTCGGGCGGGATGTTCCTCTGAAATCGAGGATCTGGGGCTGCTTAGCAGCCCCTTTGGCCCTCACGGCCGACTCTGCTCCTCATGCACCTGCACACTGGCCGTCATTCCCGCACTCAGGGTCACCCCCTCCGGCACCTGGTCCAGGCGAATCCTTACCGGTATCCGCTGCGCCAATCGCACCCAGTTGAAGGTCGGCTCGACCTCCGGCAGCAACTGGCTGTCGGGGTTGCTGTTGCG
Organism: Pseudomonas sp. s4; assembly: GCF_046764235.1. Lineage (NCBI taxonomy): Bacteria > Pseudomonadati > Pseudomonadota > Gammaproteobacteria > Pseudomonadales > Pseudomonadaceae > Pseudomonas > Pseudomonas sp. s4. Next base: position 4,952,461 of record NZ_CP177209.1, read on the forward strand.
GTCGGTGATACCACGGCTGATGCTTTCCACATGCCCTTGCATCGGTTCGCCCGCGCCCATCAGCCAGACCTTCACCGCATCCCCCACACGAATGCGTGGCAGCTTGGTTTCCTCGAAATAGGCCTGGATATAGAAGGTTGAATCGTCCACCAGGGCCATCACCGCCTCCCCGGTGTTCACATAGTTGCCCTCGGCCAGGCGCAGGTTGGTGATATGCCCGCTGCGCGGCGCCCGCACTTCACTGCGCGCCAGGTTGATTTTGGCGACCTGCAATTGTGCCTCGGCCTCATGCAGCTCACCGCGGGCGATGGCCGCATTGATCTGGGCGTTTTCCCGCAATTCGGCACTGATCGCCTCCGGCCCAAGTGCGGTACGCCGGGCCGCTTCACGCTCGCGCAGGCGCAGTTGCTGGCTGCGGGTTTCGGTCACCGCGCTGGCTTGGTCGAAAGCAGCCTGGAAGCGTTCGCGGTCGATGCTCATCAGCAGGTCGCCGGCCTTGACCTGCTGATTGTCACGGGCCTTCAGCTCGCGCACCCAGCCGGACACATCGGGGGCGATCACCACCACATCGGCGCGCACACGGGCATCGCGGGTCCAGGGGGTGAGCATGTAGTACTGCCACAGCTGATAGCCGGCGAAGACGGCAAGGGCCACCACACACAAGGTGACCAGGGTACGTACGGCCGCACGCATCGAAACACTCCTTTATAAAGCTCCCAGCAGTCGCACTACCAGGAACAACACACAAACGAACAACGCCGCATCGAACAGCGCTTCATGCCAGATCCAGCGCCCCAACGGCGTGGCCTGCACCACCAGACGCAACACGCCGGTAAGCACCAGCGCCATCAACACATAAACCAGGAAAGGGCTGAACAGCACGCCGCCCAATTCCCACTCACGCAACCCCATGGGATTCCTCCTGCCAACGGCACCACTTGCCCCAGCTTTTTTGCAGTTGCAGCACCGCCCCTTCGGCCAACCGCAGCGGATCGCTGGAGGGTAGACGGCGCAAGGCGCCAATGAACTGTTCGCTTGCGGCATCCAGGCTCTGCCCACACCCTGGCGCCGGCCCTTTGGCCAGCACTGCCTCTACCTGCTGCAGGTATTCGCGCTCGGCCCGTCCCAACGGGGCCTGGGCGACCGCCAGGCACATGCGCAAATGCACCAGTTCGTCGCCGATATCCAGGCCGTGCAGGCCGTCGTCCCAGCGCTTGCGTTCGCTCTCGGGCAGGTCGCCGGCATGCCGCGCCAGTTGCATCAGGCGGTCGGCCATGCGCCCGCCAAACCAACTGTCGGCCCCGCGCAGGTCGCGCCGGGTCAGGCGCACCAGGTCATTCTGGGTCGCCGCGCGCAGGCGCTGGCCCAGCCAGGCCGGGTGGCGAAACACCAACAAGCGGAAGGCCATCACCGCCGCCGACACACCCACCAGCATGGCCAAGGCACTGTTGAGCATGGTGGCCACGCCGAACTGCATGGCGTTGAGCGGCGACACCAGCACGATGAAATGCAGGCAATAAGAAGTAGCCGTGGCCCCGGTCCGCGGGTGAGCCATGCCCAGCGCACCAAGAAACAGCGGCACCCCCATGCCCAGGCAGAGCATGGCGAAGCTGCTCCATTGCGGCAGCAGAATTTGCCCGACCAGAAACGCCGCCGGTATTGCCAGGAGGATCCCTCGTAAAAAGCTCAGGCCGATCTGCGCGCCATTCTCGCGGCTGGCGAACAGGCTGCAGACCACACAGGTCAGCACCAGGCCACCCGGTGCCGAAGGCCAGGCGGTGGCCAGCCAGAAACCACTCATCACCAGAAAGGCCAGCGCACTGCGTGAGCCGAACAGCAAGGCCAGCGACCAGTCGCGGTGCGCGGCCAGGCCCTGAGACACATCCTTGGGCGCCCTGCCCGCCTCCACATCCTCCAGCGCCTGGCTGGCAGCCATGGCGTAATCCAGCAGCAGTGCCATGCGTGCCAGGCAAAAGTGCTCCGCCGGGCTGATCTGATCATCGTGGGCAGCATCCCAGATACGCTGGCGCAGAAGCAAAAGGCTCGGCTGATCGGGCTTGCCCAACAGTGCGCGCACCTCCTCCAGCCAGGGCGCCAGGCGTTCGGCCTCGCCCTCATCAAGTTGCCGCCACTGGCGGCGCACCGAACGGGAAATGCGCAGCAGCACCATCAGTTTCTGGCTCAGGCCGCGAATGGCACGAGCGCGTTGGCGCCCGCGATTGCCTTCGAACCAGGCGTGTTCGCGTTGGCTGTCGATGGCAACGATACGCCCCAGGCTCTCCAGCAGGCCTTTGCGCGCCTCGTCTTCACCGCCCAGCATGGCACTGGCGGCCTGCAGGCCGTTCTGCCAGGCCTGACGGGCCTGCCCGCCCAGTTGCTGCTCTACCCGCATGGGCCAGAGCAAGGCGCTGCTGGCGGTGGCACAGAAGATACCCAGGCAGATCTCGGTGCAGCGCGCCACGGCCTGGTCGAACACCTGCAATGGGTGATCGATGGCCGGCAGGGCAATGATCGCCGCCGTGTAGCCTGCCAACACGAAGGCATAGGCCCAGGCGCTGCGCAACTGTGTGGAGGCGGCGGTACACAGGGCCAGCCACAGGGCCAAGGTGAGCAGGAACAGACCGGGGGTCTGGGCAAACAGACCGATGAACAGCACCGACATAAATGTGCCGACCAGGGTGCCGGCCAGCCGCGCCAGGCCCTTCTGCACCACCATGCCTGACAACGGCTGGGCGACGATGAAAGCGGTCATCAGGGCCCAGGACGGTTGCTCCAGGCCCCAGCGCATCGCCAGCCACAGGGCCAGGCCGCCACCGAGCAGGGTCTTGATGGCGAACTTGAGGGCGAGGCTGCTGGGAGCGAACAGGGCCTGGAAGGTGATGGGCACGAGACGGACCTTGAGGGGATGGTCTTGTAGAAAGATAGACAATGGTGGGAAGGATAAAGCGGAAACGATTAATTAGCTAGCTAATCATCTTTATAAGAGGTGCAGATGGTCCTGTCCCGGCCCTTTCGCAGCACAAGGCTGCTCCTACAGAAACTGTGTAGGAGCAGCCTTGTGCTGCGAAAGGGCCGGGACAGGCGACACAAAAATTGCAGGCAAAAAAATGGGCGACCGAAGTCGCCCTAAATGCCTTGCGTGCTCGTGTACCCGGAAGGTCAGCGCGGTTTGCGCTTGTTCGAGTCCTTCCAGATGAAAATGCCCAGACCGGCAAAGAATGCGACCATCAACCCGACCGTTACCACTCCGGCGATAACCACGTTGTCGAAGAACATGCTGGCCTCCCCATTCGTTTGCCGTTGTCCGATGGGTGCAAGTTAACCAATGTGGAGGCGGGGAAAATTGATCGGTGTCAATGGTGCCCGGGGCCGGGCACGCGAGGCGAGTGCAGGGTTGACCTGCGTCAAGTTTCAGCGCTTCTTCGGCTTGCCCTTGGGCTTCTTTTTCTTGGCACTGTTCAACGGCAGGGCCTGCTCGAACGCATTGCGCATTTCGTTCAGGCGCTTTTCCTTGAGGTCGTGGACGCGCTTGGCGCGTTCGGCATCGAAATCGATGAGGTTGTCTTGGCTCATGGGTGGGCTCGACGATCAACTGAGACTTGCATGATGAAGCCAGGCGCTGGCGCTGACCAGCCCCATGTCAGACTTCGATGTCCACCAGCAGCCCCTGGCGTACATGCTCGCCCATCAACGGCGCCACCGGCACGGTATTGTCGGCGTTGACCTCGTCACCCGGCATTGCACTGTAGCGTTCGTCCTCGCCCTTCTGCCGACGTTGCTGCTGGCGGCGCTGCTCGTCGCGCAGCAGCAGCGCCTGCTCCTGCGGGTCACGCTGCTGCTTGAGGTCGATGGCACTTTCACCGGATGCAGGCTGGGTCGGCACCACCGGCTTGATGTCGGGTGTCGGCTTGACCGGGTCCTGTTGCGAGGTCACCGGGGCGGCACTGAGCGGAATGATCGGTGGCAGCATGGACGTTCTCCTATGCCCCCTGTATCGGCAGGCGCGGGTTTACCTTGATGGCATGCACAACACTTATTCGGCTTCGTCGTCAGGGTTGTCGTCGCTTGGCGGGCTGGCCTCACTCCAGGGCCGCTTGTACACCTGCTGCCAGACCGCGTCCATGTGCTCGCGCAGCACCTGCGGCGCGCCCTTGAGCGAGGCGCTGTCCTCACGCTCACCGCCGATCGGCTCTTCACCTGCCGGGGTGATCAGCGACTGGCCGGTGATGCTGTAGCTGGCCTGCCCTTCGCGCATCTCGATGGCGATGTCGTGCGGGTCGATGCCACCGCCACAGAATGCGTGGCTGGCAACCGTCACCTCGGCGACGCCGTCCTTGTTCAGGTCGCCGACATCGCTGACGTCGTTATAGAAGTCCACATCCAGGTCCAGGCCCGGGCAGGTGGTTTCCTGTTCGATCTGCCAGCGCGCCTTGAAAGCGTCATTTTCGGCCTTGCGCCCGTACAGCGTGGCCTTGAGTACAACCTTGTCAACTTCCTGCTCGCTTTCCGGGTCGCTGGCCTGGCCATCGCTGCGGCTCAACACCAGCAGGCCTTCACCGTCGCGGTCAAGAAAGTGCACGCTCTTGATCGGCGTCTGCACGCCCAGCACCTCGAGCTGCTCGATCGGGATGGCGGGCAAGGTCTCGAAGTTTTTCTGCTCGCAGGCGGCCAGCAGCAACAGGCTGCCCACGGCCATCGAAGCGCTGATCCAGCGGTGCTTGGCAGACATGTTGATCCGGAGCCCTCGTCGGCAGCACGGTGGGGGACGATGAAGCGGCTAGACTGTTGCTACCTATCGCACTTCGGCACCTTTCGATGCGCTCGGCACTTTGGTCTGACCGGCCGATCCGTTAACATAACCGGCTTTTTCATCGCGGGAGTTCAGGCAGTATGGCGCAGCAGTATCAACCGGGGCAACGCTGGATCAGCGACAGCGAAGCCGAGCTCGGCCTGGGTACCATCCTGGCGCAGGATGGCCGCCTGTTGACCGTGCTCTACCCGGCCACTGGCGACACCCGCCAGTATTCCCTGCGCAATGCGCCGCTGACCCGCGTGCGCTTCTCGCCAGGTGACCAGATCACCCACTTCGAAGGCTGGAAGTTGACCGTGCGCGAGGTCGAGGACATCGACGGGCTGATGGTCTACCACGGCCTGGACGGGCAGAACCAGCCGCGCACCCTGCCAGAAACCCAGTTGTCGAACTTCATCCAGTTCCGCCTGGCCAGCGACCGCCTGTTCGCCGGGCAGATCGACCCGCTGTCGTGGTTCAGCCTGCGCTACAACACCCTGCAGCACACCAGCAAGCAGATGCAGTCGGCGCTGTGGGGCCTGGGCGGCTGCCGTGCCCAACCCATCGCCCACCAGTTGCACATCGCCCGCGAAGTCGCCGACCGCAGCGCGCCGCGCGTCTTGCTGGCCGACGAAGTAGGCCTGGGCAAAACCATCGAAGCCGGCCTGGTGATCCACCGCCAGCTGCTGTCTGGCCGCGCCAGCCGCGTACTGATCCTGGTACCGGAAAACCTCCAGCACCAGTGGCTGGTGGAAATGCGCCGCCGCTTCAACCTGCAGGTGGCCTTGTTCGACGCTGAGCGTTTCATCGAAAGCGATGCCAGCAACCCGTTCGAGGATGCCCAGCTGGCGCTGGTGGCCCTGGAGTGGCTGGTAGAAGACGAAAAGGCCCAGGACGCGCTGTTCGCCGCTGGCTGGGACCTGATGGTGGTGGACGAAGCCCACCACCTTGTCTGGCACGAAGACCAGGTAAGCGCCGAATACGGCCTGGTCGAACAGCTGGCCCAGGTGATCCCGGGCGTGCTGCTGCTCACCGCCACCCCCGAGCAGCTCGGCCAGGACAGTCACTTCGCCCGCCTGCGCCTGCTCGACCCCAACCGTTTCCACGACCTGGCCGCCTTCCGCGCCGAGAGCGAGCACTATCGCCCGGTGGCCGAAGCCGTACAGGAACTGCTCGACGAAGGCCGCCTGTCGCCCAAGGCCCACGCCACCATCCAGGGCTTCCTGGGTGCCGAAGGCGAAGCCTTGCTGGCTGCGGTCAGCGACGGCGATACCCAGGCCAGCGCGCGCCTGATCCGTGAGCTGCTCGACCGCCACGGCACCGGCCGCGTGCTATTCCGTAACACCCGCGCGGCGATCCAGGGCTTCCCTGAGCGCCAGCTGCACCCTTACCCACTGGCGACGCCCGAGCAGTACCGCGACCTGCCAGCCGGCGAACATGCCGAGCTGTACCCGGAAGTCGCCTTCCAGGCCCAGGGCGAGGTGGCCGATGACGAGCGCTGGTGGCGTTTCGACCCGCGCGTCGACTGGCTGATCGACACCCTGAAGATGCTCAAGCGTACCAAGGTGCTGGTGATCTGCGCCCATGCCGAAACCGCGATGGACCTGGAGGACGCCCTGCGCGTGCGCTCCGGCATCCCGGCCTCGGTGTTCCATGAGGGCATGAGCATCCTCGAACGCGACCGCGCCGCCGCCTACTTCGCTGACGAAGAGTTCGGCGCGCAGGTGCTGATCTGCTCCGAGATCGGCAGTGAAGGCCGCAACTTCCAGTTTGCCCACCATCTGGTGATGTTCGACCTGCCAGCGCACCCCGACCTGCTCGAACAGCGCATCGGCCGCCTCGACCGTATCGGCCAGAAGCACACCATCCAGCTGCATATCCCGTACCTGCAGGACAGCCCGCAAGAGCGCCTGTTCCAGTGGTACCACGAAGGCCTCAACGCCTTCCTCAACACCTGCCCTACCGGCAACGCCCTGCAACATCAGTTCGGCCCGCGCCTGCTGCCACTGCTTGAAGGTGGCGAAAGCAAGGCCTGGGAAGCCCTGGTGGCCGACGCCCGCAGCGAACGCGAACGCCTGGAAGCCGAACTGCATACCGGCCGTGACCGTCTGCTGGAGCTCAACTCCGGCGGTGCCGGCGAAGGCCAGGCGCTGGTCGAGGACATTCTCGAACAGGACGACCAGTTCGCCCTGCCGATCTACATGGAAACCCTGTTCGACGCCTTCGGCATCGACAGCGAAGACCATTCCGAGAACGCCCTGATCCTCAAGCCGAGCGAAAAGATGCTCGACGCCAGCTTCCCGCTGGGTGACGACGAAGGCGTGACCATCACCTACGACCGTGGCCAGGCGCTGTCGCGCGAGGACATGCAGTTCCTCACCTGGGAACACCCGATGGTACAAGGCGGCATGGATCTGGTGCTGTCCGGCTCGATGGGCAACACCGCTGTGGCGCTGATCAAGAACAAGGCGCTCAAACCCGGGACCGTGCTGCTTGAACTGCTGTTCGTCAGCGAGGTGGTGGCACCGCGCAGCCTGCAACTGGGGCGTTACCTGCCACCGGCGGCATTGCGCTGCCTGCTCGATGCCAACGGCAACGACCTGGCGTCCCGCGTGGCCTTCGAAACCCTCAACGACCAGCTGGAAAGCGTGCCACGCGCCAGCGCCAACAAGTTCGTCCAGGCCCAGCGTGATGTGCTGGCCCAGCGCATCGGCAGCGGCGAGGCCAAGGTCATGCCGGCCCACGTCGAGCGCGTGGCCGAGGCCCAGCGCCGCCTTAAGGCGGAGGCCGACGAAGAACTGGCCCGTCTGGTCGCCCTGCAAGCGGTCAACCCGAGCGTGCGCGACAGCGAGATCGAAGCGCTGCGCAAGCAGCGTGAAGAGGGCCTGGCGATGCTGGAAAAGGCCGCCTTGCGCCTGGAAGCCATTCGCGTGCTGGTGGCTGGCTAGTCTTTCCCCGCACCCGTGTAGGAGCGGCCTTGTGTCGCGATGGGCTGCGCAGCAGCCCCAGCATTTTTGCGGTAGTGCAGAAATCTGGGGCTGCTGCGCAGCCCATCGCGACACAAGGCCGCTCCTACAAATGCGAGCCAATATTCTTGGCGGCGATTGATTCCATAACCAAATCGTAGGAATCAATGTGCCATTAGTCAGGAAGGCTTAAACACCTCTTCCTATACTGCCTCTGGACAGTCTGCACAGGGTTTAGCGCAGACGAGTGAAAACTCGATCATGAGGCATTCCATGGAATGGCTGGGGCTGCAACTGTTCGCCGACCTGCCGGCAACCGGGCGCATCGTCATCGATTGCCGGCATGAACCGTTCCTGGTTCTGCTTGCCTACCTCGTCGCCTGTGCGGCCTGCTTCGCCACGCTGGACATGGCCGAGCGACAATCCCACAGCGAAGACCCCACCGCCCACCGACAATGGAACATGCTCGGTGCCTGCTGCCTGGCAGGTGGCATCTGGGCCATGCATTTCATCAGCATGCTGGCCTTCCGGGCACCAGTGGAAGTGCACTACGACGCGTCCCTGACCATCCTTTCGCTGCTCATCGCACTGGCCGTCGCCTGGCTGGCCATGCACAGCCTCGACCGCAGCCAGATGCGCGCAATCCATTACCTGCGAAGTGCGGTACTGATCGGCCTGGGCATCATCCTGATGCACTTCGTAGGCATGGCCGCCCTGGAAACCGGTGCCCGCCAGTACTACCAGACCGGCCTGCTGCTGGCCTCGGCCACCATTTCCCTGCTCACCAGCCTGACCGCGCTATACCTGGCCCGCTACTTCCGGCAGGGCAGCGGTACCTTGCACCAGGCCATGAAGTACGGCGCCAGCCTGCTGATGGCTGGTGGTATCGTTGCCACCCACTTTACCGCGATGTCGGCCATGACCCTGGTCATCCCGGCCGACACCGCCCTGCGCCTGCCCTCTGGCGACAACAGCCTGCAACTGGCACTGGGCATCGGCTTCATCACCATGCTGATCAGTGCTGCCAGCATCAGTACCGCACTGGCCGACAAGAAGCTGCAAAGCAAGGAGCACGACCTGCGCCGGGTCAGCGTGCTGCTCAGCCAACTGGACCAGGCCCGCGCTTCGCTGCAGCAGGCCGCGCACTACGACGCCCTGACCAACCTGGTCAACCGCCGCGGTTTCAACCAGGTGTTCGCCGAACGCCTGGCCGAGCACCAGGCCACGCAAAGCCACCTGGCGGTGATGTTCCTCGACATCGACCATTTCAAGCGCATAAACGACAGCCTCGGTCACGACGCCGGCGACGAACTGCTCAAAGTGATCGCCGGACACATCAAGGCCGCCACCCGAAACCGCGACCTGGTCGCACGCCTGGGCGGCGACGAGTTCTGCGTGGTCACCAGCCTCACAAACCGCGACGAAGCCCGCCACCTGGCCCAGCGCATCATGCAGAGGATGAAAGAGCCCATAAACCTGGGCGGCCGGCGCATGGTCATGACCACCAGCATCGGCATCAGCATCTTCCCCGACGACGGCACCACCGCCGAAGAGCTGCTCAAGCATGCAGACCTTGCCCTGTACCAGTCCAAGGGTAACGGGCGCAACAGCCTGAACTTCTTCAACGACAGCCTGAAGACCCAGGCCTCGATTGCTCTGCAACTGGAAGAGGAACTGCGGGTGGCGCTGCTCGAGGAACATGGGCTATGCGTGCACTACCAGCCGATCTTCGACCTGCGCAGCAGGCAAGTGGCCAAACTTGAGGCCCTGGTGCGCTGGCAACACCCGCAACACGGCCTGCTCGGGCCCGATCGTTTTGTCGCCATCGCCGAGGCCAACGGGCTGATCATCGACCTCGATCTGTGGGTGCTGCGCCACGCCTGCGCCGACCTGGCCTATCTGCAGCGCCACGGTCATGGAAACCTCAAGGTCACGGTCAATTGTTCGGCCGTCACCCTCAGTCACGACGAACTGCCCAACGAAGTGGAAAAGGCGCTGTTCCACGCCGGGCTCGCACCCCGACAGCTGGAACTGGAAGTGACCGAGAACGCCTTGATGGGTGACATCCAGCGCACGGTAAACCTGCTCACGCGCATACGCGCCCTGGGCGTGGCGCTGTCGATCGATGACTTCGGCACCGGCTACTCGTCGCTGGCCTACCTCAAGCGCCTGCCGCTGGACGTGCTTAAGGTCGACCGCAGCTTCCTGCAGGATGTGCCGGGCAGCCAGAAGGATCGCGAAATTGTCCAGGCGATCATCGTCATGGCGCATACCCTGCATCTGCAGGTGGTCAGCGAGGGCGTGGAAACCGCCGAACAGCTGGCGTTTCTCCAAGCCCACGGCTGCGACTACCTGCAGGGCTACCTGCTGGGCCGCCCGGAGCCGCTTGCCGAACTACGCTCGCTACTGGAGCGGGTTCGGCACAAGGGCGGCGTATTCAGCCCTTGCTGCGATACAGCTCAACCAGGGTCGCCGGATCCTTTTGCAGGTACCCCTGGCTTGCGTGCAGGCGCATCAATTGTGCGGCAAGGCCACTGAGCGGCGTCGCCGAGCCTTGCTCGCGGGAGAACTTGACCGCGCCATCGAGGTCCTTGAGCAGCGTGCGCACATGCCACTTGATCGGCTCGAAGCGGCTCTCGGCCATTTGCGGAGCGAGGATCTGCAACGGTCTGGAGTCGGCAAAACCGCCCGCCAGCGCTTCGGCGATCAGCGTCGCGTCGACACCGGACTGTTCAGCCAAGGCAACCACTTCGGCGATTACCAGAGCATTGCAGGCCACGATCATCTGGTTGCAGGCCTTGGTCACCTGGCCTGCGCCCACCGCGCCCATATGCGTCACGCGCTGGCCAAGTACCTGCAGTACCGGGCGCGCACGCGCCAGGTCGGCTGCCTCGCCACCGACCATGATCGCCAGGGTGCCGGCTTCGGCCCCGGGGGTGCCCCCGGACACTGGCGCGTCCAGCCAGGCCATGCCGCACAGCGCTGCCAGTTCAGCGGCCATTTCACGAGTGGCGGTTGGCTCCAGGCTGGAGAAATCGACCAGTAACTGGCCGCTGCGTCCGCCCTGGGCAATGCCTTGCTCGCCGAACACCACCTCGCGGACCACGGCCGTGTCGGCCAGGCACAGCAGCACCATGTCGCTGTCGCGGCACAGTTCGGCAGGGCTGCTGGCCAGGCGCGCGCCAGCCGCGACCAGTGCAGTGCACTTGTCCGGGCTGCGGTTCCATACCGTCAGCGGGTAACCCGCTGCCAGCAGGCGCCGACACATGGGCAGGCCCATCAGGCCGATGCCGGCGAATCCAAGCGAAGGTAGTGCAGTGCTCATCAATGACTCCTGACTGGTTCGAACTTTACCCATGCGGGCCAGGAACCTGTAGGAGCGGCCTTGTGTCGCGATGGGCTGCGCAGCAGCCCCAGATCTCCGCATCGATGCAAAAAATGCCGGGGCTGCTGCGCAGCCCATCGCGACACAAGGCCGCTCCTACAGGTTTCGCGTTGCCTGGCAGAACGGTGGGGCATTACGCATCCCGTAAACTGTTACCGCCACGCCGAATTGTTACTTCCCTCCACCCGCCTTGAGCGCCTTCAAGCACCAAAACGGGGCTGCTGCGCATTTTTGCGCACCAAAAGCGATCATGCCTCTGTCGGGCGCTTTGCCTGAATCACGATGAACGGCGAAACCACCACCGCCCAGATCTCTGGATCGCGGCTTTGCAGGTCCAGGGCCTGCTCGGCGGTTACCGGACCAACAGTGCCATCACTACGCCACTTGGCGAAGATCTCGCTGCGATTCTCGGCCATCGCCTCGGCAACGGCAATCAGGTCGAGGCTCGGGTCGACCCAAATCAGGTCACCCTTGGCCCAGAAACGCTCCAGCGCTTTCCACTCGATGATTGCCGTCTCGCCAAGCAATTTGGCATAGAGGGTGCTTGTTTGATCAGTCATGGGTGGTTTCCGCAAAAATCGGCCAATAAAAAAGGTCGGCATTTTTGCAGAAAAACCCGGTTTCAAATATGTAATTTGGTCGATTGATCCCGAACTTGTGGGGCGGGGTCGCAGATGCAGGCAGTTTGATGGCGCCTTTCTGTATCTTTGTGTCGACCATGCGACAACCCAGGAAGCAGGCACTTTTCGACCGCTTTTCAAGCGCTCGAACAGCGCTCTACACTGTACCGGTACAGTTCCGGGACATGTTCCGGGGGAAGGTGGGCTTGCGCGTTGGCATGGCCACGCCGCAAATCCCGCCCGGTCTGTAGCCCTGGCCGCCAGGACTATAAGAATTACAACAGAATGAGTGGAGCACTATGATCAAGATTTCCAAGCTGTTCGCCGCAATGGTTCTGGCAGGGGTAGCCAGCCATTCGTTTGCCGCCGATACCATCAAGATCGGGATTGCCGGCCCCAAGACCGGCCCTGTGACCCAGTACGGCGACATGCAGTTCATCGGCGCAAAGCAAGCCATCAAGGATATCAACGCCGCGGGCGGCGTGGATGGCAAGATGCTCGAAGCCAAGGAATACGACGACGCCTGCGATCCTAAACAGGCCGTGGCAGTCGCCAACAAAGTGGTCAACGACGGCGTCAAGTTCGTCATTGGTCACCTGTGCTCCAGCTCTACCCAGCCTGCGTCCGACATCTACGAAGACGAAGGCGTGATCATGATCACCCCGGCCGCGACCTCCCCGGAAATCACCGCACGTGGCTACAAGCTGATCTTCCGCACCATCGGTCTGGACAGCGCCCAGGGCCCGGCTGCCGGCAACTACATCGCCGACCACGTCAAGCCGAAGGTTGTCGCCGTTCTGCACGACAAGCAGCAGTACGGTGAAGGCATCGCCACCGCGGTCAAGCAGACCCTGGAAGGCAAAGGCACCAAGGTTGCCGTGTTCGAAGGCCTGAACGCCGGTGACAAGGACTTCTCCTCGATCATCCAGAAGCTCAAGCAGAACAACGTCGACTTCGTCTACTACGGCGGCTACCACCCAGAGCTGGGCCTGATCCTGCGCCAGGCTCAGGAAAAGGGCCTGAAAGCCAAGTTCATGGGCCCGGAAGGCGTGGGCAACGACTCCATCTCGCAGATCGCCCAGAACGCCTCCGAAGGCCTGCTGGTGACCCTGCCGAAGTCGTTCGATGCGGACCCTGCGAACAAGAAGATCGTCGACGCCATCAAGGCTGACGGCAAGGACCCAAGCGGCCCGTTCGTGTTCCCGGCCTACTCGGCTGTCGAGCTGATCGCCCAAGGCATCAAGAAAGCCAAGTCCGAAGATGCCGACAAGGTGGCAGCCGCCATCCACGAAGGTACCTTCAAGACCCCGACTGGTGACCTGTCGTTCGACGACAAAGGCGACCTGAAAGACTTCAAGTTCGTGGTCTACGAATGGCACTTCGGCAAGCCGAAGACCGAAGTCTCCCCTCAGTAACTGCGTGACTAATAGCTGACCGTAGAAGCCCACTGTGCGAGCAGTGGGCTTTGTTTTACGAGGTTCATGGGCCTGATCCCCGCGATCCGGGGGCGGGCTCACCTGAAAATCTTAAAACCGTCACCCGCGGTTTCCTGGCCTACCCCCGCCAGCGAAATGCAAATCAGGTTTTTAGGAGCGCTGTAATGCCTGAGATCTACCATTTCTTCCAACAACTGGTTAATGGATTGACCATCGGCAGCACCTATGCCTTGATCGCCATCGGCTACACGATGGTGTACGGCATCATTGGCATGATCAACTTCGCCCACGGCGAGGTGTACATGATCGGTTCCTACGTGGCCTTCATCGCCCTGGCGGGCCTGGCCATGATGGGTATCCATTCGCTGCCTGTCCTGATGACCGTCGCCTTTGTCGCGACGATCTTCGTCACCAGTGCCTATGGCTACAGCATCGAACGGGTTGCCTACCGCCCCCTGCGCAACAGCAACCGCCTGATCCCGCTGATTTCCGCCATCGGCATGTCGATCTTCCTGCAGAACACCGTCCTGCTGTCGCAAGATTCCAAGGACAAGTCCATCCCCAACCTGATCCCCGGAAGCTTCTCGTTCGGGCCAGGCGGCGCGGAGGAAGTACTGATCAGCTACATGCAGATCCTGGTGTTCGTGGTCACCCTGGTGGCCATGACCTGCCTCACCCTGTTCATCTCCCGTTCCCGCCTGGGCCGCGCCTGCCGCGCCTGCGCCGAGGACATCAAGATGGCCAACCTGCTGGGCATCAACACCAACAACATCATCGCCCTCACCTTCGTCATCGGTGCCGCCCTGGCGGCGGTGGCGGCCGTGCTGCTGAGCATGCAGTACGGGGTGATCAACCCCAACGCCGGTTTCCTGGTGGGCCTGAAGGCCTTCACCGCGGCGGTGCTGGGTGGCATTGGCAGCATTCCGGGCGCCATGCTCGGCGGGCTGGTGCTGGGCGTGGCCGAAGCGTTCGGTGCCGATATCTTCGGCGACCAGTACAAGGACGTTGTGGCATTCGGCTTGTTGGTTCTTGTCCTGCTATTCCGGCCGACCGGCATCCTGGGCCGCCCGGAGGTTGAAAAAGTATGAACAGAAATCTCAAACAGGCGTTCTTCAGCGCCTTGCTGGTATGGGCCGTGGCCTTCCCGGTACTGGGCCTGAAACTGAGCATCGATGGCATCAGCCTGGTGGTGCACAGCCAGGGCTCGTTCACCATCGGCATCATCGCCGTGTGTTCGGTGTTGATGTTCCTGCGCGTGCTGTTCGACAAGCAGTGGAGCTCGGTAATGGGCCGCCGCTCGGATCGCAAGCTGATCCCGCCAGCGGTCAGCAACTACCTGACCCTGCCGAAAACCCAGCGCTACGTGATCATGGGCCTGATCGTCGCGGCACTGGTGTGGCCGTTCTTCGGCTCGCGCGGCGCGGTCGACATTGCCACGCTGATCCTGATCTACGTGTTGCTGGGCCTGGGCCTGAACATCGTGGTCGGTTTGGCAGGCCTGCTCGACCTCGGTTACGTCGGCTTCTACGCCGTCGGTGCCTACAGCTACGCCATGCTCTCGCACTACCTGGGCTGGAGCTTCTGGGTATGCCTGCCGATCGCCGGCCTCATGGCCGCTACCTTCGGCTTCCTGCTCGGCTTCCCGGTGCTGCGCCTGCGCGGTGACTACCTGGCGATCGTGACCCTCGGCTTCGGCGAGATCATCCGCCTGTTCCTGCGTAACCTCACCGACTGGACCGGCGGCCCCAACGGCATCAGCAACATTCCCAAGCCGGAGTTCTTCGGCCTGACCTTCGAACGCCGTGCCGCCGAAGGCATGCAGACGTTCCATGAGTTCTTCGGGCTGGAATACAACTCGATCAACAAGGTCATCTTCCTCTATCTGGTGGCCCTGCTGCTGGCTCTGCTGGCGCTGTTCGTGATCAACCGCCTGCTGCGCATGCCGATCGGCCGCGCCTGGGAAGCCCTGCGCGAAGACGAGATCGCCTGCCGTGCTCTGGGCCTGAACCCGACCGTGATCAAGCTGTCGGCATTCACCCTGGGCGCCTGCTTCGCCGGTTTCGCCGGCAGCTTCTTCGCTGCGCGCCAAGGCCTGGTGACGCCGGAGTCGTTCACCTTCATCGAGTCGGCGATCATCCTCGCCATCGTCGTGCTCGGCGGCATGGGCTCACAACTGGGCGTGATCCTCGCGGCCATCGTGATGATCCTGCTGCCCGAGCTGATGCGTGAGTTCAGCGAATACCGGATGCTGATGTTCGGTGCGCTGATGGTGTTGATGATGATCTGGCGTCCGCAAGGCCTGCTGCCTATGCAACGTCCACACATGGAGCTGCGTCGATGAGCCGCGAAATTCTGCAAGTCAGCGGCCTGAGCATGCGCTTCGGCGGCTTGTTGGCGGTCAACGGCGTGGGCCTGACCGTCAAGGAAAAACAGGTGGTGGCACTGATCGGCCCGAACGGCGCCGGCAAGACCACCGTGTTCAACTGCCTGACCGGCTTCTACAAGCCCAGCGGCGGCACCATCCTGCTCGATGGCCAGCCGATCCAGGGCCTGGCCGGGCATCAGATCGCCCGCAAGGGCGTGGTGCGGACATTCCAGAACGTGCGCCTGTTCAAGGAAATGACCGCGCTGGAAAACCTGCTGATCGCCCAGCACCGCCACCTCAACACCAACTTCTTCGCCGGCCTGTTCAAGACCCCAAGCTTCCGCCGCAGCGAGAAGGAGGCCATGGAGCGCGCGCAGTACTGGCTGGAGAAGGTCAACCTGACCGAGTTCGCCAACCGTACCGCCGGCACCCTCGCCTACGGGCAGCAGCGCCGCCTGGAAATCGCCCGCTGCATGATGACCCAACCGCGCATCATCATGCTCGACGAACCGGCTGCGGGCCTGAACCCGAAGGAAACCGAAGACCTCAAGGCGCTGATCGCCTACCTGCGTGAGTCGCACAACGTCACCGTGCTGCTGATCGAGCACGACATGAAGCTGGTGATGAGCATTTCCGACCATATCGTGGTGATCAACCAGGGCACACCCCTGGCCCACGGCACACCGGAAGAGATCCGCGACAACCCTGATGTGATCAAAGCCTACCTGGGGGAAGCGTAAATGCTGAAGTTCGAGAACGTTTCCACCTTCTACGGCAAGATCCAGGCGCTGCACAGCGTCAATGTGGAGATCAACCAGGGTGAGATCGTCACCCTGATCGGCGCCAACGGCGCCGGCAAGTCGACCTTGCTGATGACCTTGTGCGGCTCGCCGCAGGCGCACAGCGGCAGCATCAAGTACCTGGGTGAAGAGCTGGTCGGCCAGCCGTCTTCGCACATCATGCGCAAGAGCATCGCGGTGGTACCGGAAGGCCGCCGCGTGTTCTCCCGCCTGACCGTCGAGGAAAACCTGGCAATGGGTGGTTTCTTCACCGACAAGGGCGATTACCAGGAGCAGCTGGACAAGGTGTTGCAGCTGTTCCCGCGCCTGAAGGAGCGTTATATCCAGCGTGGCGGCACCATGTCCGGTGGCGAGCAGCAGATGCTCGCCATTGGCCGGGCGCTGATGAGCAAGCCCAAGCTGCTGCTGCTCGACGAGCCATCGCTGGGCCTGGCGCCAATCATCATCCAGCAGATCTTCGACATCATCGAACAGCTGCGCCGTGATGGCGTGACGGTGTTCCTGGTGGAGCAGAACGCCAACCAGGCGCTGAAGATCGCTGACCGGGCGTATGTGCTGGAGAACGGCCGGGTGGTGATGCAGGGTACTGGGGAAGCACTGTTGACCGACCCGAAGGTGCGCGACGCGTACCTGGGGGGTTGACCGGGAAAAGGGCCATCTACTGGCCCTTTTTTCTACCTGTCAGAAATGTATTGCCTGTACTGGCCCTATCGCCGGCAAGCCAGCTCCCACAGGTACCCCCACAGTTCCTGAAAGTTGTGGGGGCCTGTGGGAGCTGGCTTGCCGGCGATAGGGCCAGCACAGGCAACCATTAACTTGTGATCCAGCGCCAGCCTGAGTAACGTGGCCGGCTTTCATGGCAAAGATTTCCCCGGAGCCCGCCCCATGCGCCTCACCCCCACCCTGCTGCTCACCGCCCTGCTGCCCTTGTTCGCAGGCTGCCAGCTCATGGCTGACACCCCCAGCGACCCGAACATCGGCACTACGCGCATGCAGGGCGAGCTGCGTGCCGGCGGTGGCCAGCTGCTGTTCAAGCCGTGCAGCGAAAACCGCACTTTCGTGATCAACGACGTCGCCGCAACCGGCATCCTGCAGGAAGCCGCCAACCTCGCCAAGGACGCCAACGACAAACTGTTCGCCGACGTCCGTGGCCGCCTCACCGGCAGCAGGCAGGCCAACAACGACGGCCAGCTTGAAGTTCGCCGCCTGTACCGCCTGGAACCTTCCACCCGCGCCTGTGAAGACCCCAACTTCAAGCAGCTGACCCTGCGCGCCAACGGCCATGAGCCGGAATGGGACATCAAGGCCAGCGGCAAAGGCATGGTGCTCAACCGCGTCGGCCAGGATCCCCTGCCCCTGCCCTTTCTGGAAGAAGAAGTGCCCGGCGGCGGCCTGACCCTGACCAGCGAAGCCAACGGCCAGCACGTGGAGCTGTGGGTCGCGCCACAACGCTGTGTAGACACCGCCACCGGTGCCATCCACCACTTACGTGCCGAACTGCGCATCGACGGCAAGACCCTGCTGGGCTGCGGTTACTATGGCGGTGCACGCGACAACTGATCGCCGGGCGCTTTTATCCTGCCAGTCGGGGCGGCGAACAGCTTATACTTGGCGGTTTGTGTAAAGCCGCCGGCCGCCCATGGCCGGGATACTGGACCCTGCCATGCTACGAATCACCGAACTGAAGCTGCCCCTGGACCATCCCGACGAAGCCCTGCGTGAAGCGATCGTCCAGCGCCTGGGCATCCGCGACGAGCAACTGCTCAGCTTCAACCTGTTCAAGCGCAGCTACGATGCGCGCAAGAAGAACAGCGAACTGCTGTTCATCTACACCATCGACCTGGAAGCCAGCAACGAAGCCGAGCTGCTCAGCAAGTTCGCCGACGATCGCAATATCGGCCCGGCGCCAGACGTAACCTACAAGTTCGTCGGCAAGGCCCCTGCCGATCTGCAGGAGCGCCCGATCGTGGTCGGCTTCGGCCCGTGCGGCATCTTCGCCGGCCTGTTGCTGGCACAGATGGGCTTCAAGCCGATCATCCTCGAGCGCGGCAAGGAAGTACGCCAGCGCACCAAGGACACCTGGGGCCTGTGGCGCAAGAGCGTGCTCAACCCCGAGTCCAACGTGCAGTTCGGCGAAGGCGGCGCCGGTACCTTCTCCGACGGCAAGCTGTACAGCCAGATCAAGGACCCGCAGCACCACGGCCGCAAGGTGCTGGAAGAGTTCGTCAAGGCCGGTGCACCGGACGAGATCCTGTACATCAACAAACCGCACATCGGCACCTTCCGCCTCACCGGCATGGTCGAGCAGATGCGTCAGGACATGATTGCCCTTGGCGCCGAAGTGCGCTTCCAGCAGAAGGTCACCGACCTGCTGATCGAGGATGGGCAACTGACCGGCGTGGTGCTGGAGAGCGGCGAACAGCTGCACTCGCGCCATGTGGTGCTGGCACTGGGCCACAGTGCCCGCGACACCTTCCGCATGCTGCACGCCAAAGGCGTGTACATGGAAGCCAAGCCGTTCTCGGTGGGCTTCCGTATCGAGCACCCGCAAACGCTGATCGACAAGGCTCGCCTAGGCAAGTACGCCGGTCACCCGAAACTCGGTGCCGCCGACTACAAACTGGTGTATCACGCCAAGAATGGCCGCTCTGTGTACAGCTTCTGCATGTGCCCGGGCGGCACCGTGGTCGCAGCAACCAGCGAGCCAGGCCGGGTGGTTACCAACGGCATGAGCCAGTACTCGCGTAACGAGCGCAACGCCAACTCAGGCATCGTCGTCGGCATCGACCCCGAGCGCGATTACCCGGGCGGCCCGCTGGCCGGCATCGAGCTGCAGGAACGCCTGGAAGCCCACGCCTACGTGATGGGCGGCAGCAACTACCAGGCCCCGGCACAGCTGGTGGGTGACTTCGTCGCTGGCCGGCCGTCGACTGCACTGGGCAGTGTCGAGCCGTCCTACAAACCGGGCGTGACCCTGGGCGACCTGGCGCCGAGCCTGCCGGACTTCGCCATCGAAGCCATTCGCGAGGCGCTGCCAGCGTTCGACCGGCAGATCAAGGGCTACAACCTGCATGATGCAGTGCTGACTGGGATCGAGACCCGCACCTCCTCGCCGCTGCGCATTACCCGCGGTGAGGACTTCCAGAGCCTGAACCTCAAGGGGCTGTTCCCGGCGGGTGAAGGGGCCGGGTATGCGGGCGGAATCCTGTCGGCGGGTGTCGATGGGATTCGCATCGCTGAGGCGGTGGCGCGGGATATGCTCGGCCTCTGAGCCTTTTACATGCCAGGGCCTCTTCGCGGGTAAAACCGCGAAAGGGCCACTGCAGACATCAGAAAAATCCACAACAAACATCAGACTTCCCCTCCCCACTCCTTCCCCATCTGCGTCTAGGCTTTCCCGCAGCCCAGCCAGCAATACCATATAACAAAAACGAATATGGTTTTTGTTTGAAAGCATATCGCCAAAGGCTAGGGTGTACGCCCGTTCCATTGTCAACTGCTCATGGAGAGCCTATAGCCCGTGCGTAGCCTGTTCACCCGCTTCTTCCAGCTCGAAGCCGCCAGTGGCCTGTTGCTGATCGCTGCGGCCATCCTGGCCCTGATAATCAACAACTCGCCGCTGTCCTACCTGTACAGCGGCCTGCTCGACGTTCCCGTCGCCGTTCAGGTCGGTGCGCTGCACATCGCCAAACCGCTGTTGCTTTGGATCAACGACGGCCTGATGGCCCTGTTCTTCCTGCTGATCGGCCTGGAGGTCAAGCGCGAGGTAGTCGACGGCCACCTGTCCAAGCCCTCCCAGGTAATCCTGCCAGCCACCGCCGCCGTGGGCGGCATGGTGATACCGGCACTGATCTACTGGTTCATCAACCGTGACAACCCTGCCGCCATAGCCGGCTGGGCTATCCCCACAGCCACCGACATCGCCTTCGCCCTCGGCGTACTGGCCCTGCTGGGCAAGCGCGTGCCGGTGTCGCTGAAACTGTTCCTGATGACCCTGGCGATCATCGACGACCTGGGTGCGATCATCGTCATTGCCCTGTTCTACTCGGGCACCCTGTCGAGCATGTCGCTGCTGCTGGCTGCCGCCTGCCTGGTATTGCTGGTGTCGATGAATCGGCTTGGCGTGGTCAAGCTTGGGCCCTACATGGTCGTTGGCCTGATCCTGTGGGTCTGCGTGCTCAAGAGCGGCGTGCATGCCACCCTGGCCGGCGTCGCCCTGGCCCTGTGCATCCCGCTGCGCACGCGCCATGCCGAACGCTCACCACTGCTTGCCCTGGAACAAGCCCTGCATCCTTGGGTTGCCTACGCCATCCTGCCGCTGTTCGCTTTCGCCAACGCCGGTGTATCGCTGTCAGGCGTGACCTTAGAAAGCTTCACCCACCCGGTGCCACTGGGCATCGCCGTGGGGCTGTTGCTGGGCAAGACCGTGGGTGTCTTCGGCCTGACATGGGTCGCGGTCAAGCTGCGCCTGGCCGCACTGCCTGCAGGCGCCAGTTGGGGGCAATTGCTGGGTGTGGCGATACTTTGCGGTATCGGCTTCACCATGAGCCTGTTCGTCGGCTCGCTCGCCTTTGTGCCTGGAAGCAGTGATTACGCCGGGATGGACCGCATGGGTATTCTCACCGGATCGTTCTTCGCCGCCGTGTTCGGCTATGCAGTAACCGCCATGGCCAGCCGCAAGTCCAACGTCGGCTGACCTGGCCGCAGCATGAAAAAACCCCGACTGGCGAGCGCCATGTCGGGGTTTTTTCTTGTTGGGCTACGGTCAGTGCGTGACGCGGCTGGTGCCATCGACGGTCATGATGCGCACGCGGTCGCCAACGCGGAAGATCTCGTTCTGCTGCACGGCCTGCACATAGGCACGCATGCTGCCATCGTCCTCACGCACGGTGATCTCGACACCCTGGGTACGGGTCAGGCCCTCTTCGGCGGCGGAACCGGCCAGGCCACCGGCAACGGCACCGATCACGGCGGCGACGATGCTGCCACGGCCACCACCCACGGCGCTCCCGGCCACGCCACCCACGATGGCGCCAGCACCGCCACCGATCGGGGTCTTGGTGCCTTCGATCTTGACCGGACGCAGGGACTCGATAGTGCCCATGCGCACAGTTTGCACGCGGCGGGCCTCATCACGGGAGTAGCTGTCACCGGTCAGGCTCGAGGCACAGCCACCCAGCAACAGCGACATGGTGGTAAAGGTCGCCACCAGCAAAGCGGATTTACGCATGGGTAAGGTCTCCATAAGTCAGGTGCTCATTAGACGCTGCACGTTGACGGCTGTCACGGTACAAACGTAATAAAATTGTTTTCATTCAGCCAAGGGACAGCCTGCACGGCTGTGTCGAGGCCTTTCAAGTGAGACCAAGGATAGCCATGGATTACTTCATCGTCGTGGTCACCACCGTTGCGGGGCTGTATTTCCACTGGTGGCTGTATGTGCGCATGCGCCGCTGGATGGACCGTGACCTGGCGTTGTCGCTGGCAGGGGCGGACCCGGAAAAACGCGCGTATATGCTGCAAAGGCTGGAGCAGGCGCGGGTGGAGAAGGTGGGGCGCAAGCAGTTGGCGGGGTGGTTGGAACGGCAGGCTACAGGGTATCCGGGGTAGCCTGATGGAGCGCCGGGGCCGCAAAGCGGCCCCGACAAACTCAGGGCGCCAACCGCTCCCGCAGCCATTGCCCATCCACCAGCCGGTAGTTCAGTCGGTCATGCAGGCGGCTGGCCCGCCCCTGCCAGAACTCGATGCGCTCAGGTAGCAAACGATACCCACCCCAATGCTCCGGACAATGCGGCTGGGTGTCGGAAAAGCGCGCCTCAGTGGCCTTGACCAGTCCCTCCAGCTCCTCACGACCGGCAATCACCTGGCTCTGTGGCGAAGCCCAAGCACCTAGGCGGCTACCCAGCGGGCGCACCTGGTAGTAGGCGTCAGACTCCTGGGGGGTGACCTTTTCCACCCGCCCTTCGATGCGCACCTGGCGCTCCAGCGCCGGCCAGAAGAAGGTCATGGCGGCGAAAGGGTTGACCAGCAGTTGCTGGCCCTTGGCACTATCGTAGTTGGTGAAGAAAGTGAAGCCACGCTCATCGAGCCCCTTCAGCAACAAGATACGGCAGTGCGGGCGGCCTTCACCGTCGACAGTGGCCAAGGTCATGGCGTTGGCTTCCACCGGCACCTGCTCGGTTTTCACCGCTTCGGCGAACCACTGGTGGAACAGGGCGAACGGCTCTCCCGGGGCCTGGGATTCGGCCAGGCCATCACGGGTGTAGTCGCGGCGCATATCGGCCAGGGATTGGGTCATTGCTGCGTTCCTTGACGATCAGTTGGTCTTCGCAGGGCTGTTGGCAGCTACTTTCTTTTCAGTGGTAGCTTTCTTGGCAACCGGCTTGGCCGGTGCAGCTTTTTTCTTGGCCGTGGTCTTGGCTGGCGCCTTGGCCTTGGCTTTGGTCACAGGCTTCTTCGCCGCAGCCTTGATGGCCGGCTTGCTGTCGGCAGGCTTGGCAGCAGGTGCTTTGACATCTTGCACCGCCACCATTGGCGCGCGCGCCGGGGCGGCTTGCTGGTACTTGGCCAGCAGGGCGACCATGGTGTTCTGCGGGGTCAACAGCATTTCCACACGGCGGTTCAGGGCACGGCCCTCGGCGCTGTCGTTGGCGGCGCGCGGCATTTCCGAGCCCATGCCCTTGAGGTTCAGACGGTCACGCTGCAGGCCGCTGAGGCGGAAGATGGCCGACACCGAAGCGGCGCGCTCCAGGCTGAGCTTCTGGTTGGCGGCAGCGACCCCGCTGCTGTCGGCATGGCCGAGCACCAGCACGGCGGTCTTGGCATCGCCTTCGACAGTCTTGGCCACACGAGTAATCGGGCCCAGGGTCATCGGCAGCAGCATGTTCGGACGATCGGGGTTGTACGAACTGTCCACCGGGATGGTTACGGCCAGCACGTTGTCACGACGCTCCAGCTCCAGCTTGCTGCCCTTGATCGCCTCACGCAGCTTTGGCTCGTACTCGTCCAGCCAGGCCTGGGTGGCCTTCTGGTCGACCTTCGGCACCACCGGCCCCTTGGCCTGCTTCTCTTCACCGCCGAACGGCCACCACCAACGGCTGGCGTTGTCGGACTTGGCGTCGGCCTTGGCCACATTTTCCGTGACGGCTTGCTTCACTTCCTGCTCGGCAACCTTGTCCGAACCGAAGGGCCACCAGCTAGAGGCGCTGTCCTTCGAGCCGTCCTGGGGGTGACTGGCGCAGCCGGTAACGGCGGTCAGGCACAGGGCGAGTGCTAAGGTTTTGTGTGAAGACATCAGCGATACACCATGAAATAGAAAGAAATTTTGCTTACGCCCTTCAGGCGTTGGCATTGAGGATAGTCAAAGGGCTGGGGCAATACCCGCATTACCCGATCAAAGGCAATTGGCAAGGACGCGTACCAGTTTCTGGGCTCGCGGGTCCATGAGCACATAAGGGCCAAGGGTATTGACCACGAAACCGAAGGCCACATCGTGTTCCGGGTCAGCGAAACCAACCGAGCCGCCGGCGCCTGGGTGGCCGAAGGCGCGGGCCCCGAGGCCGAACGTGGCATTGGCCACGTCTGGCTGGTCGAGCATGCAGCCCAGGCCAAAACGGGTCTGGGTGAGCAGAGTACGATCCTGGCCGAGGCTGTGCTCACGGGTGAGTTCGTCGAGCAGCTCTGATTCGAGCAGGCTACCGTCCAACAGCCCGGCATAGAAGCCCGCCAGGCTGCGCGCATTGCCATGGCCATTGGCCGCTGGCTGCTGCATGCGCCGCCACTCCGGCTTGTTGGTACTGGTCAGGATCGCCGGCGGGTTGGTGAAGGCACGGGTCGACAGAGCCTCGGGCTCGCGCATGGTCACCTGCAGCAGGCGCTGAGCCGCAGCGTCCCCGGCGTTGCCCTTGCCACGGGCGATATGCGCTACGCGATGAAACTCATCGTCCGCCAGGCCGATATGAAAATCCAGCCCCAACGGCCGAGCGGTACGGGCCACGATCGAGTCGCCGGGGCCACGGCCGTCGGCACGGCGGATCAGCTCGCCAATCAGCCAGCCGTAGGTAATTGCGGCATAGCCATGCTCGGTGCCGGGTGTCCACCAGGGCGTTTCGGCAGCCAGCGCATCGACCATGGCCTGCCAGTCATACAGTGCCTCGGCCGGCAGCAGCTCACGGATGGCCGGCAAGCCGGCGCGGTGGCTGAGCAGCTGGCGCAGGGTAATCGCCTGTTTGCCTGCCTGGGCGAACTCGGGCCAGTAGTTGGCCACCGGCGCATCAAGCGCCAGCTTGCCCTCGCCGACCAGTTGCAGGGCGGTGACAGCGGTGAAGGTCTTGGTGCAGGAAAACAGGTTGGCGATGGTATCGCTGTGCCAGGCCTGCTGGCCGTCCTTGTCGGCACTGCCGGCCCACAGGTCGACCACGGTTTCGCCACCAACCTGGATGCACAGCGCGGCGCCACGCTCCTGGGGATCATCGAACAGCGCGGCGAAGGCTTCGCGCACTGCTTCGAACTTCAGCTCATAGTGACCCTGGATCTGCACCCGCTGTTCTCCGTACGACCAATTCCGAAAATGGTGTGCATTGTTTCAGTAGTTGCGTGTTTTGCAAACTGGCTTGGGCCAAGTGGTCGCGACGAATGGCAGCCAGGACGAACGGTGCCCCTGTAGGAGCGGCCTTGCGTCGCGATGGGCTGCGCAGCAGCCCCGGTAATTTGTGCATTGCGGCTGAGATCCTGGGGCTGCTGTGCAGCCCATCGCGACACAAGGCCGCTCCTACACAAGACCGCGTCAGCCGGTTGCTAGGGCGCCGGTTTTTCCAGTTGGACGCGCAGCTGGCTCATTGCCTGCAAGTTGCTCTTGCGCACGGCATCGACAAACCCCGGGTATGGCATATCGGTGATCGCCACCAACCCTAGGTGACCGTTCTCGCCATCGAGCAGGCGGCCGCTGGCCGGCTGGTCGAGGTACTGGAACCAGTGCGCGCCAACGATCATCGGCTGCGCCAGGGCCGCCTTGAGGAAGTTGCCGTAGGCCGGGCCACGGTCCTCTTCCCGCGCCACTTCCAGCGGCCCCGGCCAGAACGGCCCGCGATCGCGCGAGCCGAACTGGAACTCGGACACCAACACCGGCTTGTCCAGCTCGGCCAGGCGGGTGAAGTCGTAGCCATCCTGCGGCTTGAGGGTATAGAAGTTGAAGCTGAGCACATCGCAGAACTCGGCGCAGGCCTTGACCGCCTCCGGCGTGCTGACGGCATAGCGGCCACCCAGCAGCAAGTGATTGGGCGCATGCCACTTCAACGAGTCGGCAATGGTCCTGAAGTAGGTTTCGGCGAACACCTGCTGGAAGTGCTGGTAGTCACGCTCGATTTCCGGGTGCTCCGGGTTCGGCAACGGTGCCTCGAAACCCGGGTCCTCCATCAGTTCCCAGGCGCTCAGCTCGATGCCCCAGGCCTTGGACAACCCTTCCTGGTTGCGGTACTTGTCACGCAGTTGCTTGAGGAAGGCGCGCTTGGCCGGTACGTCGGTAGTCAGGCGCAAGGTTCCGTAGGCCAGGCCGTAACGCGCCTTTGGGTCGCTACCGGGGGCGGCCCAGGCCAGTTCGTTGTCGGCGAAATAGCCGATCAGCCAGGGGTCGTCACGGTGATCGCGGGCGGCAATGGCCACGGCGCGCTCGGTGGCCATGGCAAAACGCGGGTCGAACGGGTCGGGCATGCGGCCCCACCAGTCCATGCCAGTGCTGATGCTGGCGTAATCCCCCACGATCGATAGCGGCAAGGTGTAAGGCATGCGCCTGGTCTGGCCCAGGGCCGGTTCGCTCCAGTTGCCGACCGTGTTGAAACCCCAGGCCTGCAGGCGGTCGAGCGCATGCGCCTGCCAGCGGGCGGTATCCAGCGCCAATGGTGGGCAGCTTGCTGGCTGCCCCTCTACCGCGGGCGGGCAGGGTTTGCCATAGGTGCGCTGCAGGTTGGCGGCATAGAAATCGAACCAGCGCCCCTGCTTGAAGTTGCGACCTTGCGACGAGGGGTTGCCATCGTCGTTGTTGCCATCACCATAGAATGCGGCCAGTGCATCCCCCTCAACCGGCAACCCCTTGAACATCCCCTCACGCCCGGCGACGTAGGTACGCCCGCCATCCGCGGCGACGGCATTCACCCCCAGGGAATAGAACGGATGCCCCTCGGGCGTTACCAGGTACCAGCGGCCGTCACGCTTTTCGGTGCGGAAGAAGCCTTTGGCCTCGAACGCCGGCCCGGCCAGCAGGCCTCCGTAAGCGTCCAGCTGCTGCTTGCCACGCTCTGCCAGCCAGCCTTTGAGCTGTTGCTGCTCGCGTACATCGGCCGCCTTGAGCTGCTCGTCATTGGTAACCTTTTCTGGCCAATGGCCGCGGGTGGACTGGCCATAGGCATCGATCAGTTCCTGGTAGGCCGCCTTGTATGCCTGGTCGTCATCCTGGATGCCCACCCGCTCGATCAGCAGGTTCTGCGCCACCTTGGGGTTGGGGATACTCAGGCTGACCGACGTCACCTGCTTGAGGTCGACCGCACCCGCGCTGCTGGTCAGCAGCAGGCGCTGGCCGCCATGGTTCCAGGGCATGGGCGGGCCGGCGCGCATGCCTTGGCTCAATGGCGAACTGGCCGTCAGCGGTACCATCACGGTTTGTGCAGGACCGGCCGGAAGGTCGATGCGGCTGGTCAACGTGCGCCCATCACTGCCCTGCACCACCACGTCCACGGTCAGCGCCCAATCCATCGCGCTTTGCAGGCGCAAAGTCAGGAACTGACCGCCGGACCAGTCCCACACACCGCTTTGCGGGCTCAGGCGCAGGGTCGGCCGCTCGGCCGGGTTGAACACCACGCGCCGCAACACTTCACCTTCGGCCGTCTGCTCCGCGTTGTACTGCGGCATGCCGGCATCCTCGGTCGCCACATTGACCACCGAGGCCGGGCGCACGAAGCTGAAAAGCGTCTGCTGCCCAGCCAGCAACGGCGAGCTGAACAACAGGGCAAAAACGGCGGGCAGGGTACGGCGGACCATAAGGCTGGGGCTCTCCTTCAGGGCCCTCATGGCCCACGACTGAGTAATGGACAACGCACCGGAGCAAGTGTGCTCCGGCGGTCAGGAAATCTCCCGCCGGAACGGCGGCAGCGCATTGAGAATAGCCTTGCCGTAGCGCTGGGTGACCAGGCGCCGGTCAAGCAAGGTGATAACACCGCGGTCCTGTTCGGTTCGCAGCAGGCGGCCGCAGGCCTGGATCAGCCGCAGCGAGGCATCGGGCACGGCAATTTCCATGAACGGGTTGCCGCCGCGAGCTTCGATCCACTCGGCCAACGCCGCTTCGACCGGATCATCAGGCACGGCAAAAGGAATCTTGGCGATAACCACGTGCTCGCAGTAGGCACCCGGCAGGTCGACACCCTCGGCAAAGCTGGCCAGGCCGAACAGCACGCTGTGCTGGCCATCGTCGACCCGTGCCTTGTGCTTGTTCAGGGTTTCCTGCTTGGACAGGTTGCCTTGGATCAGCACTAGCTTGCGCCAGTCACGGTCCAGGCCATCGAACACGTCCTGCATCTGCTTGCGCGAGGAGAACAGCACCAGCGCGCCACGGGCATCTTCGACGATGTTCGGCAGTTCGCGGATGATCGCTGCGGTATGCGCCGCAGCATCGCGCGGGTCGGCCTTTAGGTCGGGGACCCGCAGCAGGCCGGCATCGCCATGCACGAACGGGCTGGGCACCACGCAAGTGACCGCGTCACGGGGCAACCCCGAGCGCATGCGGAAGCGGTCGAACTTGCCCAGCGCAGTCAGCGTCGCCGAGGTCACCAGTGCGCCATGTGCCACGCTCCACAGGCTGCGGCGAAGCATTTCGGCGGCCAGGATGGGGCTGGCATTGACTTCGATGTCGAACAGCGCACCGCTCTCGGCCAGGGTCAGCCAACGGGCCATGGGTGGGCTGTCTTCCGGATCTTCGGCGGTAAAGGCCGTCCACAGTTCCCAGTTGCCCTGGGCACGGGTGACCAGGCTACCGAACAGCGGGTACCACTCCTCGGCCTGGTGGCTGGCGATGCCGATGTTGACCTCACCGTCCATGCCTTCCTTGAGCAGGTCGGCCAAGCGGGTGAACAGGTCGTTGAGGCGGGCAAAGCCTTTTTTCAGCTCGATGCCCACTTCGCGAATCTGCTCCGGCACCACGCCGCCTTCAAAGCGGTAGCGCGGGCGCTCACGGCCTTCGTTGTCCTCGCTGGGGCGGAAGTCGGCAACCTGCTCGCACAGGGTGAACATGAACTGCTGCTGGGTGCGCACTTCCCGCGCAAGCTCCGGCACCTGCTCGATGTACTTGCCCAGGTCACCGGGCAGCGGGTGCTGGGCCAGCAGCTTGGTCAGGTTCTTGGCGGTCTGCTCCAGCCAGTCGGCAGTAGAGCGCAGGCGCGAATAGTGGGCGAAATGGCCGATAGCCTTGTCCGGCAGGTGGTGGCCTTCGTCGAACACGTACATGGTGTCGCGCGGGTCGGGCAATACCGCGCCGCCGCCCAGGGCCAGGTCGGCCAGCACCATATCGTGGTTGGTGACGATCACGTCGACCTTGCCCATGCCTTCACGGGCCTTGTAGAACACGCACTGCTGGAAGTTCGGGCAATGACGGCCGGTACACTGGCTGTGGTCGGTGGTCAGGCGTGCCCAGTCCTGGTCTTCCAGGGCTTCGGGCCAGCTGTCGCGGTCACCGTCCCAGCGGTTGCCGGCAAGCTTCTCGATCATGCTGTTGAACAGCTTCTGGCTGCGCTCGTCGACTTCGATGTGGAAGCCTTCTTCCTCGAACAGCTGGGCGGTGGCCGACTGGGCGTGGCCCTCCTGCAGCAGGATGTCGAGCTTGGACAGGCACAGGTAGCGGCCACGGCCCTTGGCCAGGGCGAAGCTGAAGTTCAGCCCGCTGCTGCGCATCAGGTCGGGCAGGTCCTTGAAGACAATCTGCTCCTGCAGCGCCACGGTGGCGGTGGCGATCACCAAACGCTTGCCGGCGGCCTTGGCGGCCGGAATGGCAGCCAGGCTGTAGGCCACCGTCTTGCCGGTACCGGTGCCCGCCTCCACTGCCACCACGGCAGGCTCGCCGGCACGGCGGCCTTCTTCGTCGCAGGCGATGTCGCCGAGCACCTTGGCCACTTCGGCGATCATCAGGCGCTGGCCATAGCGCGGCTTGAGGCTCTTGGCTTCGAGAAAACGCGTATAGGCGCCCTGGATGGTGGCTTTGAGTTCGTTGCTGATCATGGTCTGCAGGCGCCCGGAGGGCTGGATATATTTTCAGTGTTTCGCATGGGGCGGCTATCATACCCCGCTATTGCCCTTTATGCCGCATGGAGATCCGGATGCTTGCCTTTGCCCTGCCCTACACACTGCATGTCCTGGCCGCCCTGGTGTGGGTCGGCGGCATGTTCTTCGCCTGGCTGGTGCTGCGCCCGGCAACGGTTGCAGCCCTTGAAGGGCCTGCCCGGCTGCGCTTGTGGGTGGAAGTTTTCCGACGCTTCTTCGGTTGGGTCTGGCTGGCAGTGGCGATTTTGGCGATAAGTGGTATCGGCATGTTGCACATGCGCTTCAGCGGCTTCGAGACTGCACCGAAATATGTGCAGGTGATGATCGGTGGGGGCATCGCCATGTTTGCCCTGTTCATGCGCATCCAGGCGCTGCTGCTGCCGGAATTGAGGGGGGCAGTGCAGGCCGAGGACTGGCCGGCGGGTGCGGCAGTGCTGGGACGGATTCGGCGGATGGTGGGGATCAACCTGCTGCTCGGTCTGGCGGTGGTAGCCGTGGCCAGTTCGCGGCTGATGCTCTGACAGGATCTGCTCGGCCCCTGTAGGAGCGGCCTTGTGTCGCGATGGGCTGCGCAGCAGCCCCGGCAATTTGTGCGAAGGCGCTGAAATCCTGGGGCTGCTGCGCAGCCCATCGCGACACAAGGCCGCTCCTACAGGGGGGCGCGGCAAGGCTTCAGAGGCGCTGCAGAATCAGCTCACCTACAGCGCCGGCCAACCCAGGTTGGCCCGGCTGCCCCGGCCGGCCGTTGGCGCCGGCGTCTGTGCGGTAAACCAGGCAACCCTTGCTAGCGCCGCCCTTGCCGGCCTTGCCAGCAGCCCCGGCCTTGCCCGGTGCGCCGCCGTCCAGGCGGACCACGATGCGTTCCTGCGGGAAGCCCTGCGGCACGCTCAGGCGGATGCGCCCACCCGGCGCGCCATCGTGCCCGTTGCCGCCGTCATCGCCGTTGGCACCGCGGCTGGCCTGGCCCCAGGTGCAGCCACCGGCCTGGCCGTTGGCGCCATCCAGCCCCACGTACCCCGGCGCACCGGCACCGCCACGGGCATCGATGGCCAGGCGCTCGGCATCCACTTCAGCCAGTTTCAGGTCCAGGCTGCGGCCTGACCGGGCCCCCCGCTGGTAAGTACCCGCCGCTCCCGGCGCACTGAATTCGCTACCCTCACCCAGCCGCGCACTGCGCGCCTCGATCAGCAACGGGCTATCGGAAGGTGCAATGGCGATACGCGCATCGCGCCCCAGCTCCAGCTGGTCGACCTTCAATTCCGCGAGCGTGGCAGGCAGCAGCAGGGTTGCGGCATCGGCGACACGCAACTGTGCCAGGTGCACGCTGGCAGACTTGTCGGGCAGGCGCAGCATGGAATTGGCAGCGACCTCCAGGCTTTCGGCCTGGGCCAGGGGAGCGGCCAACATGGCCAATAACATCAGATTACGCATTTCGCGGCGCCTCCTGCACACGGGGGATGGACATGACATGGAAGATACCCGTCAACAGGATCTGCAAACGATCGAACCAGCGGTGGCTGCGGCCGCGCAAGCTGCCATTGAAGAACAGCACTTCAAGCAGGTGCAGGCCCAGCAAGGTGATGCCGGCGGCGTTGATCAGCAGGTTGAAGGGCAAGGGTTGTGGCATGAACTGATTGAACAGCACCACCCCCCAGAAAGCGACAGTCAGGACCTTGCCCAAGCCCAGGATGAACTTCATATCCCGCCCCCATGGATTGTTGTTATGTCGAGACGGCCCGTTCGAGCGGGCCGTGCGACCAACATTAACTGCAATGCCCGGACAGGCGCCAGCACCACTCAGTTGAGGTGCAGTTCCACCCGTCGGTTGCGGGCACGGCCCTCCTCGCTTTCGTTGTCGGTGAGCGGTTCACTCTCGCCGCGCCCCTGGCTGGTGACCTTGCCCGCCTCCAGCCCCTGGCCGATCAGGTAAACGGCCACGCTGCTGGCGCGGCGTTCGGAAAGTGCCTGGTTGTAGCTGTCGGAGCCGACGTTGTCGGTATGCCCGATCACGCTTACCTTGGCCACCGTCGGTGAATCGAGTTTTGCCACCAGGCCTTGCAGACGCTGCTGGGCCGCCGGGGTCAGCTCGGCGGAATCGAAGGCGAACATCACCGCGCCGTTGTCATCCAGGATGATCACCTCCGGCGAGGGTTCAGGTTCAGTGGCAGGCGGCAATGCGGGGTACACCCTCAACGGGCAACCCATGTGGTCGACCGCAG
This sequence comes from Pseudomonas sp. s4, assembly GCF_046764235.1. Lineage (NCBI taxonomy): Bacteria > Pseudomonadati > Pseudomonadota > Gammaproteobacteria > Pseudomonadales > Pseudomonadaceae > Pseudomonas > Pseudomonas sp. s4. The sequence continues at coordinate 4,984,340 of NZ_CP177209.1, forward strand.
TGTTGGTGGGGGTATCGGGGCAACGATCACGGCGGTCGAAAATGCCGTCGCCATCTTCGTCGCCATCCTGGGCGTAACAGATCAGGCCCCCGGCGATGGCGCCAAGGGCACCGCCGCCAGCCGCCCAACTCGAACTTTCGATGGCGCCCAGGCCACCACCGACCAGGCCGCCGAGCAGGCTGCAGATGGGCCAGGTCCTCTGGTTGAGCGGCGCGCTGCCATCGCTGTGGGTGGCGCAGCCCGCTAGCAGGCTGGCAGCCACCAACAGCGGCAGCGCCGCCTTCGACGTCACACTCATGCTGAATGCTCCTGTGTCATTGGCCACGGGCGGCTGACCGCCGTGAAGACGCGCCCGTGCCACTGCTCAAGGCACGGGCGCACGCCGGTCTACCGCTGGATCTTGATCTCGGTACGGCGGTTCATGGCACGCCCCTCGGCCGTGGCGTTGTCTGCCACCGGCTGGGTTTCACCAGCACCGACCACCGACACGAAGCTGCTGCGCGGCACACCGCTCTCGACCAGGTAATCGGTCACCGAGTGGGCACGGCGCTCGGACAGTCTCTGGTTGTAGCTGTCGGAGCCGACGCTATCGGTATGGCCGCTGACGCTCAGGCGGGCGGACGGCGCCTCCTGTTTCAGGCGCGTGGCAATGGTGTTGAGGCGCTCCTTGTCGCTGGCGGTCAGGCGCGCAGAGTCGAACTCGAAGTGCACATCGCGGATGACGATGACTTCTTCCTTCTGCACCACCACTTCCTCGACCACCGCGGCCGGCTCCGGTGGGCAGCCGTTGGCATCGACCTGCACACCGCGCGGGGTGCCTGGGCACTTGTCACGGCTGTCCGGCACACCGTCACCATCCTCGTCGCCATCGCCATGGGCCCAGCAATAGCCCGCCGCCAGGCCACCGCCCAGCAACGCGCCCCAACCAGCCCAGCTGGAGCTCTCGATGGCGCCCAGGGCAGCGCCGCTTACACCCCCGACGGCGGCACATTTCGGCCAGTCGGTCTTTTGCAAACCTGCACAACCAGTCAACACACTGGTGAGCAGAACCAGGGGTATCGCTGTGCGTACTATGCTCATTTCATTGCTTCTCCTAGGGGGAATCGGCATAAGGCCGATTTCAGGGAGTAAAGACCGAGCATCTGATCCCTGCCACCAATAAGCCACGACACAGTCACATGCCTCTTTGCCCGCACGCTGCGGCCCGCTAGTCTTGGATGACTTCAACGAGGATTGGCAATGACCGACGGTTTTTCCCAGCGCACCCCGCAGCAGGCCTTGGCGGCCCTGCTCGATCGCTTCACTCCGCAACGCCTGCTGCTGGTGGGCACGCGCTTCCCGGCGCTGGACGCCTTCGCCCAGGCGCACCCACAGGTAACCATCGCCACGGCCGCCCCAGGCCCGCTGCCGGCAGAACTGGCAGCCCAGCGCTTTGACCTGGCGGTACTGGTGGACTGCCTGGAGCACCTGCCAAAACGCACCGGCCTGGAATTGCTCGGTGGCATTCGCAACCTCAATGCCAGCCGGGTCGCTGTGCTGGCCGACCTGGCCGCCTGTGGCTGGCAGGACACCGATTTCTTTGCCCTTGCCCTGTCGGCCAGCGAGAAATTCCGCCGTGACCAGCAGGTATTGAGCCTGTTCACCTATGATCTACATGACTACAAGCAGGTACCGGACTGGCTGAATGCCAAGTTCTGGGCCAACCCTGAAAACTTCGGCAAGTACTGGTGGTGATGATGAGTGTCTCGGTCTGCCCTTGTGGCAGTGGCAACCTGCTCGACGCCTGCTGCGGGCACTACCATGCCGGCACCCCGGCGCCGGATGCCCAGGCGCTGATGCGCTCACGCTACAGTGCCTACGTGCTGGGCCTGGTCGACTACCTGGTGGCCACCACCCTGCCGGCCCAGCAAGCCGGCCTGGACCGTGCCGCCATGGCCGCCTGGAGCGCCCAGAGCACCTGGCTGGGCCTGGAGGTGGAAAGCGCAGAGGTGCTGGGCGGCCAGCCAGAGCACGGTTTTGTCACCTTCACTGCACGCTGGCACGACCTGGAGGGTGACCATCAGCACCGCGAGCGCTCGGCATTCGTCCAGCACGCCGGGCGCTGGTACTTCATCGACCCCACGGTCGGGCTCAAGGCCGGGCGCAACGACCCCTGCCCCTGCGCCAGCGGCCAGAAGTTCAAGAAATGCTGCGCCAGTTACGTGGGTAGCTGACCATGATCGCCCGCACCCGCCCGCTGCTGCTCGCCACCCTGATGGCATGGCTTGCACTGCTGGCGGGCTGCGCCAGCTGGGGCGGTGACGACTGGCGCGAACCCGAGGTGCACCTGGTCGAGGTGGAGACGGTCAAGGCCAGGTTGCTGGAGCAGGAGTTCGTGCTGCATCTGCGAATCGACAACCCCAATGACAGCCGCCTGTTCATCCGCAACCTGTCGTATGCCATACGCCTCAACGACCTGTTGCTGGTGCAGGATGAAACCAGCGTGTGGCGCAGTGTCGGCGGGCATGCCCGGCGTACTTTCAAGATCACCGCACGGACCAACCTGTGGCAGCACCTGAAACCGCTGGCCAAGCTGCTGAAAAGCGAACAACCACTGCATTACAGCCTGCAGGGCGAGCTGGCGACCGGGTTGCTCATCCATCGGGACCTGCACTTGTCGCGCAGTGGTGAGATAATCCCCGGCGATTACAAACCGGAGTGACCCTGCAATGTCCCAGCAACCCCACGTTCATGGCCCTGACTGCAACCACGATCATGATCACCACCACGATCATGGCCATGTACACGGCCCGCACTGCAACCACGGCCACCAGGAGCCGGTACGCAACGCCCTGAAGGACGTTGGCCGTAACGACCCATGCCCGTGCGGTAGCCAGAAAAAGTTCAAGAAGTGCCACGGCGCCTGACCTGAACAGCACTCGCGCGTCCCTGCTGCGGGCCGCGCGGAGGGTAGCCGGGGTCTAACTGGCCCTGGCAGGCCCTGAAACCTTGCGCTGCAGCAACCCTGCGGTGGCCATGAGCAGCACGATGCAGAGGGCCATGCAAATGGCATTGGTGCCATCCCAGCCGACCGTACCCAGCAACAGCGATGGGCTGAATGCACCAACGGTCGCGAACACCGCAATGGCCAGATCGTTCTTCCCCTGCATCTGCATCGCTGCCGGGCTGTTTTGCAGCGTCTGCGCCAACAGCGCCCCACCGCCCACGTAGGTCAGGTTCCAACCCAGGCCCAGGGCTATCAGTGACAAGGTCATCATCGCGTAGCTGTGCGACCACATGTTCATGGCCGTGCAACCGATCAGCAGGCACAGGCCGAGACAGATGGTGGCCCTGATGCCGAGCTTGTGGATGATGGCGCCGGTGAAGAACGACGGCGCAAACATGGCAATCACATGCCATTGAATCGCCAAGCGAACGTCGGAAAAGTCCTCATGCATGTGTTTCATGTGCATGGACGCCTGGATCATCAGCAAATTCATGATGCCGTAGCCCAGCGCGGCCACCGCCATGGCCACGGCAACCACCGGGCTCAGCGGCTCGGCGGTCGTGCCAGCCGGTTTCGCTGCACGGTCGTTACTGGCGGTGCCGGTATCGCCGGGCAGGCAGGCCGCTGTCAGCAACGACATCACCGCCAGGCCGACAAAAGCGGCGTAGCACAGCGAAAACAGCGGATACCCACCAACGTCCCTCAGCCACTCGGTGAGCGCCGGCCCGACCACGGCAGCGATCACCCCACCGGCCACCACCAGGGAAAGCGCCTTGGGCTTCAGGTTCTGGGCCAGATTGTCGGTGGCCGCGAAGCGATTGAAGTTGGCAAACGCAATGTAGATGCCCAATGCCGAATGGCTGATCACCAGCGTCGGGAAGTGCTGGTACTGCACCGCCAGGTAACCACTGATGCCAGACACCGCCAAAGGGACCGAGCCCAGCATGAAGGCGCGCTTGCGGCCAATGCGGCTCATCAGCCTGGAGACCGGATAGGTAGCCAGCATCAGGCAAAGGAACTGGAACCCATAGGGCACAGTGGACCATGTGGCAGCAGGCGCCAGCGCCGCCCCGACAATGGCCGCCATGGTCACGGACATGACCGCAGTCGTCAGGTTGATCGATTGCGCGGTGAAATACAGGTACGTGCGCCGTGGAAGGGGGCTCGACATGGCGTGTGCTCACGGTTGGTGGACGGGTGGAATTCTGCATTGGAAAGATGCCGACAGGTGCATGGTGGCATCTGCCGCGCCCTGTAGTTCGAACAGTCGACGCGCTTTCCAGTTAACTGTTAGGCTGTTTTTTCTAACAGCTGCTGGACCCGCCATGCGCCCGCACAGCCTTCATGATCAGTTGAAACAGCGCCTCGAAGCCGGCGAATGGCTGCCTGGCCAGCGCATGCCGTCCATCCGCAAGCTGACGGCGGCGGTTGGCTGCAGCTACCACGATGTCGTCTCCAGCTATGCCCGATTGGTAAGCGAAGGTGTGTTGACCGCCATTCCTGGCCGCGGCTACTTCGTCGCCAGCCACACACGGCAAACCGGCACAGTGGATACGCCCGCAGGCATGGCCGACGACCCGCTGTTCAAGTTGCTGCAGGGGGGCCAGCACTACACCAAACTGGGCAGCGGCTGGCTGCCACCCGCCTGGCGAGACACCGAGCTGCTGGCCAGGGCAATTCGGCGCACGGCACGCCTGGAGCAGAGTTCGCTGGCAGAATATGGCGACATCCAGGGCTACCTGCCCATGCGCAAGCAGTTGTGCGTGCACCTGAAACGCCTGACCCGTGTGGATGCCCGGCCAAGTCAGTTGCTGACTACGCTGGGCGCCACACAAGCGCTGGACCTGGTGGCGCGGTTGTTGATCAAGCCAGGCGATCACGTGTTCGTCGACGAGCCTGGCAATGGCAACCTGATCAAGCTGATCCAGTTGGCCGGCGGCCATGTGGTCGGGGTGCGCCGAACCCAGGACGGACCGAACGTTGAAGACATGAAGGAGCACCTGGCCAGGCACAAGGTCAAGGCACTCTTCTGCAACAGCACCTTCCACAACCCGACCGGCGGCAACATCAGCCCGCACAATGCCTTCAGCGTCCTGCGCCTGGCGGTGGAACACGACTTCTTCGTGGTCGAGGACGATGTCTACGGCGACTTCAGCCCGGGTGTGCGCCAGACCTTTGCCGAACTGGACAACCTTGAGCGGGTCATCTACATCGGCAGCTTCTCGAAATGCCTGTCCGCCTCATTGCGCGTGGGCTACATCGCCTGCTCGGCAGAGCTGATGGAGCCGCTGACACGCCTGAAGCTGCTGACCTGCGTGGCGGTACCGGCGTTTTGCGAGCGCTTCGTCAACACCATCTTGTCCGACGGCACCTATGCCCGGCACATGCAAGACCTGCAGCAGCGCCTGATCCGGCAGCAGGCGCAGACCCAGCAGTTGTTGCGGGCGCGTGGCTGGCAATTCGACATAACGCCCCAAGGTGGCATGTTCCTGTGGGTCTACCACCCCGAACTGGCCGACCTGCAGCCCTTCATGCGTCGCCTGGAACAGCACAAGGTGCTATTGATGCCAGGCTCGGCCTTCGCCGTCAGCCGTGACTATCAACGCCTTGCTCGCATCAATTGCACGCACTTTTCCGACGCCGTGGCCGAACATTTCAAGGTTTGAGTGCATGTCTTGATTTTTGAGGTGGCGCGCAAATCGAGCGCCGCCCGCGCGGCGCTTCGCAGCACAAGGCTGCTCCTACATCTGTTTCGGGCCAGTAATGCCTATGCCAGTGCACGCGACCGCCTTGTTCGTACAACGCGATATCGAGCCATGCGCCAAAGCGTTCGCGCACAAACCTCACAGGAATAATTGGCCTGAAACAAATGTAGGAGCAGCCTTGTGCTGCGAAGCGCCGCGCGGGCGGCGCTCGATCTCACAGGCACCACACACCCCACGCCAAGCACAAAAAATAAACCGCCCAGGGACCTTGCACGGCGCCTGCGCGCTCACTACCTTAGCGCCTTTCGAAACCCGCCACGCCTTGCAGGAGCCCTTGTCATGGCCGCCTCCGCCTTTCCTCCATTCCGCCCGCGGTTCGCAACCGCTGCCACGCTGCTCGGCATGCTCGGGCTGGCCGGCTGCCAGACGGGCGGCTACCAGGGCAGCGTGCCACCGACCAGCGGCGTGCAGCCGCTCAAGGGCCTGGCGCAGAACGTCTCGGTACGGCGCAACGCAATGGGCGCACCACTGATCGAAAGCAGCAGCTTCCATGACGCCCTGTTCAGCCTGGGCTATGTGCATGCCGGCGACCGCATCGAGCAGATGGTCGCCATGCGCCTGCTGGCCCAGGGCCGCCTGGCAGAACTGGCCGGCAGCGACGCGCTGGACATCGACCGCCTGATGCGCGCGGCCAACCTCAAGCAAAGCGCCGCCCAGCAGTACGCCGACGCGTCGCCACGGCTCAAGCGCTTCTTCGAAGTGTATGCACGCGGGGTCAACGCCTACCTGTTCCGCTACCGCGACAAGCTGCCCGCCGGCCTGGCCAGCAGTGGATACCGCCCCGAATACTGGAAGCCCGAGGACTCGGCACTGATCTTCAGCCTGTATGCGTTCAGCCAGTCGGTGAACCTGCAGGAAGAACTGAGCGCCCTGACCCTGGCGCAAAAAGCCGGCAGCGACAAGCTGGCCTGGCTGCTACCCGGTGCCCCGGACGAGCCGTTGGCCGAAGCCGAAGTGGACAAGCTCAAGGGCCTGAACCTGGCCAGCCAGTTGCCGGGGCTGCCAGCCCTGGCAGCCGCCAGCCAGAAGCTGGCCGACCTCGACCTTCTGGGCAGCCCGGGCTCGGCCAACCTGGCCCTGGCGCCGCAGCGCAGCCGCAGCGGCAAAAGCTTGCTGGCCTGCGACAGCCGAGCCGCCTGGGCCCTGAGCCCGGTGCAGATCCACACCGGCAAGTACCAGGTCGCCGGCCTGTCGTTGCCTGGCCTGCCGATCGTGCTGGCCGGCTACAACGGCAAGCTGGCCTGGAGCAGCAGCGCGGTCATGGCCGACAACCAGGACTTGTATCTGGAGCAACTGCGCCACCAGGGCAGCCAACTGAGCTACCTCGCCGACGGCAAATGGCTGCCGGCCCGCGCCCGTAGCGAAACCTTCTTCGTCCGCGGCCAGCGCCCGCTGCGCGAGGTGATGTACGACACCCGCCACGGCACCCTGCTGGCCCAGCCAGGCAATGCCAGCCTGGGCCTGGCGCTGAACCTGCCACAGTTCAAGGGCGACCGCAGCCTGGATGCGCTGTTCGACCTGACCCGTGCCAAGAGCGTGGAGCGTGCCTTCGACAGTACCCGTGAAGTGACCGCCGCCGCCCTCAACTTCGTCTTCGCCGAACCCGAGCACATCGGCTGGCAAGTCAGTGGCCGCTACCCCAACCGCCGCGAAGGCCAGGGCCTGCTGCCGTCGCCTGGCTGGGACGGGCGCTACGACTGGGACGGCTATGCCGACCCGATGCTGCACCCTTACGATCAGGACCCGCCCGCCGGCTGGATCGGCCACGCCAACCAGCGCAGCCTTCCGCGTGGCTATGGCATGCAGCTGTCCAGCACCTGGTACTACCCAGAACGCGCCGAGCGCCTGGCCCAGTTGGCCGGCAATGGCCGCCACGACAGCCGCAGCCTGATGGCCCTGCAGAACGACCAGACCACCCTGCTGGCCGACAAGCTCAAGCAGATGTTCGACGCCCCGGGCATGGCCCAGCCGCTCAAGCAGGCGATCGACGCCCTGCCCGCCGCACAGCGCGACAAGGCCAGCGACGCGCTGGCCCGGCTCAAGGCCTTCGATGGCCGCCTGAGCCCGGTGTCGGCCGATGCCGCACTGTACGAACTGTTCCTCCAGGAAGTCGCCCGGCAAACCTTCCTTGATGACCTGGGCCCGGAATCCGGCCCGGCCTGGCAGGCGTTCGTCAGCAATGCCCGCTTGTCGTTCTCGGCGCAGGCCGACCACCTGCTGGGCCGCGACGACAGCCCGTTCTGGGATGACCGCAATACCCCGCAGAAAGAAGACAAGCCGGCCATTCTCGCCCGCAGCCTGGCTGGTGCTGTGGATGCCGGCACCGCTCAACTGGGAGCCGACCGCCGCGCCTGGCAGTGGGGCAAGCTGCACCAGTACCGCTGGCCTGCACCGGCCTACCATGGCCTGGGCGATGCCCTCGGTCGCCCGCCGCTGGCTGCCGGTGGCGACTTTACCACCCTGGCCCTGACGCCATACGCTTGGGGCAGCGACTTCGACACCCGCCTGCCGGCCTCGGCACGGATGATCGTCGACTTCGGCCAGGCCGAGCCGTTGCAGGTGCTGACCAGCAGCGGGCAGTCCGGCAACCCGGCCAGCACGCATTACAGCGATGGGCTGGATGCCTGGTTCAAAGGGCGCTTCATGAGCCTGCCACTGCAGCAGCAGAACTTCGGGCGGGCGTATGGCAACCAGCGTTTGACGTTGGTGCCTGGGCGCTAGTGGAGCCTTTCCTCCTTACCGGCAGCCACCCAGCTACCTAGCATCCTCGGTGCCGCACTGTTCCCGGACAGGTGCGGCACACTTTCCATCAAGAGGATGATGAACATGGCTACAGAAACCCTGAAAATTGAAATTTCCTGGCCTGATACGCTCAAAGTTCCAGCTGGCGCTACCGTCAATGCACAACTTTGGCTGGGAACCGCAATCGCCGACTACCGCATGATCAGCGACGGAGATGCCAGCGCCCCTGCGGTTTCTTCACCCGTCACCCTGGAAATCGCTTATGACTCCGAGGACCTACTGCCCGACAGCGTCGATACCACTTGGGATCACTTCCGCGCTTCGCCATATCTGATGCATGACGGCAAACGCCTGAACATCGCCCGCGTCGCCAAGATCAGCATCGAAGAAGCCCGAAAATCGGGCTGGAAGGTCGCTATTTCCTGACGCGGGTCTGGCAGCCCTCAAGAGGGCTGCCTCACACATAGAACTTGTCGCAGGCCTCGCCACTCTGACCTAGCAAGCCCTACTCCAGACGTTGAGCCATGGACCTCGTCATCGCCCGCCCCGAAGGCCTGTACTGCCCGCCCGGTGATTTCTACATCGACCCGTGGCGCCCCGTAGACCGCGCTGTTATTACCCATGGTCACGGCGACCATGCCCGCGTCGGCAACCGCCATTACCTCACCGCCGCCTCAGGCGCCGGCATCCTGCGCAGCCGCCTGGGCCAGGACATCCACCTGCAAACCCTGCCGTACGGCGAACGCCTGCTGCACCATGGCGTAACCCTGAGCCTGCACCCGGCCGGGCATGTACTGGGCTCGGCGCAAGTGCGCCTGGAGTACCAGGGCGAGGTCTGGGTCGCCTCCGGCGACTACAAAGTGGAACCCGACGGCACCTGCACGCCGTTCGAACCGGTGCGCTGCCACACGTTCATCAGCGAATCGACCTTCGGCCTGCCCATCTACCGTTGGCCCAGCCAGGGCGAGATTTTCACCGGCATTAATAACTGGTGGCGCGCCAATAGCGAACAGGGCAAAGCCAGCGTGCTGTTCTGCTATGCCTTCGGCAAGGCCCAGCGAATCCTCCACGGGCTGGACGCCAACATTGGCCCTGTCCTCGTGCATGGTGCTGTCGAACCACTCAACCGGGTTTACCGGGACGCTGGCGTCTACCTTCCGCAAACCCGCTATGTCGGCGATATCCCTCGCAACGACCCGCTGCTGCGCCAGGCACTGGTCCTGGCACCGCCTTCGGCGGGTGGCAGCAGTTGGATGCGCCGTTTCGGCGACTACAGCGATGCCTTTGCCAGTGGCTGGATGCTGTTGCGCGGCACCCGACGCCGGCGTGGGGTAGACCGAGGTTTCGTGCTCTCGGACCATGCCGATTGGCCGGGATTGCTCTGGGCCATCGGCCAGACCGGCGCAGAACGCGTGATGGTCACCCATGGTTCGGTCAATGTGCTGGTGCGCTACCTCATCGAACAAGGCCTCGATGCCCGCGCCTTCGTGACCGAGTACGGTGAGGAAGATGACATTGTGACCACGGAGCCAGGCGCATGAAAGCATTCGCCGAGCTGTACATGAGGCTGGATGCGACCACCTCCAGCACTGCAAAGCTCAAGGCGCTACGCGACTACTTCAACACCGCCCCGCCTGTGGATGCCGCCTGGGCGGTGTACTTCCTGGCAGGTGGCCGCCCCCGCCAGCTGGTGCCTACACGCGTGCTGCGGGAGCTGGCCGGCAGGTTGGCGGGGCTGCCTGACTGGCTTTTCGAGGAGTGCTACCAGGCCGTTGGCGACCTGGCCGAAACCATTTCCCTGCTGGTTCCGGAAAGCCGCCACCCTGGCGACGACGGCCTCGCCCGCTGGGTCGAAGCCCATCTGCTGCCATTGCGGAACCTGCCGGTCGAGGAGATCCAGCAACGCCTGCCGCCTCTTTGGGCCCAGCTGGACCGCCCCAGCCTGATGCTCTGCCTGAAACTCATCACTGGCAGCTTTCGCGTGGGCGTATCGAAGCTGTTGGTCACTCGCGCCCTCGCGCAACTGGCCGGGCTGGATGCCAAACGCGTGGCCCAGCGCCTGGTTGGCTACACCGACATCAGCCACCGCCCGACGGCAGCCAGCTATCAACGGCTGATAGCCCCGGAATCAGACGATGAACATAGCTTGCGTGGCGGCCAGCCCTACCCGTTTTTCCTGGCCCACCCCCTGCAGGTATCAACCGAACAGCTCGATACACTGCTCGGGCCGCCGAGCGAATGGCAAATCGAGTGGAAATGGGACGGCATTCGCGCCCAGGTGGTCAAGCGCGAAGGCCAGCTGTGGGTCTGGTCGCGCGGTGAGGAACTGGTCACCGAACGCTTCCCCGAATTGCACAGCCTGGCGCAGACGTTACCCGACGGTGTCGTGCTCGATGGCGAGATCCTGGTTTGGAAACCTGGTGGCTCAGCGGCTGAGCTGGCTGTGCAGCCATTTGCCCTGTTGCAGCAGCGCCTGGGACGCAAGACCTTGGGCAAGAAGCTGCTGAGCGACGCCCCGGTCGTGCTGCAGGCCTACGACCTGCTGGAATGGCAAGGCGAGGATTGGCGCAGCCGCCCGCAGCATGTACGCCGCCAGCAGTTGGAGCAGGTACTTGAGCAGCACCCATTGGCCCCGGTATTGCTCTCGCCTCTGCTCGAAGGCCAGGACTGGGCCGACCTTGCCCGCCAGCGCGAACAGTCCCGCAGCCTGGGGGTGGAAGGGCTGATGCTGAAACAGCGAGAGGCGTTGTATGGCGTGGGGCGCACCAAGGACATGGGCACCTGGTGGAAGTGGAAGATCGACCCGTTCAGCGTCGATGCCGTGCTGATCTATGCTCAGCGCGGCCACGGCCGGCGGGCCAGCTTGTACAGCGACTACACCTTCGCCGTGTGGGACGCGCCAGCCGGTACGCCGGGTCGGGCACTGGTCCCCTTTGCCAAGGCCTATTCAGGGCTCAGTGACGAAGAAATGCGCAAGGTCGACGCCATCATTCGCAAGACCACGGTTGAAACCTTCGGGCCGGTGCGCAGCGTGACGCCGACGCTGGTGTTCGAGTTGGGCTTCGAGGGCATCGCCCTGTCCAGGAGGCACAAGAGCGGCATCGCCGTGCGCTTTCCGCGGATGCTGCGCTGGCGGCTGGACAAGCCAGTGGAAGAAGCGGATGACCTGGCTACATTGCAGGCGCTGCTGGCCTGAAACCATTTCGATACGGCGTTGGCTTTTTCGCGGGCACGCCCGCTCCCGCAGGTTCATCACAGGCCGGGAGGATTGTGAGGTTCCTTGTGGGAGCAGGCACGCCCGCGAAGAAGCCGACGGGGTAATCGGGGCGCAATCGAAGGAGGCGCAAGCCCGAAAACTGTGCTTCCATCTTTGTGCCGACTGTGTCGCAGACCGTTTTCGCCACGCACCCAGGACCACCATGCACCACTCAACTCACGACCTGCTCTCGCCCGTTCCGGGCATCACCCGCCAGTTGCACAGCTTCCACTTCGGACCTCGCGGTGGCGGCAAAGTCTATATCCAGGCCTCGCTGCATGCCGACGAGCTGCCCGGCATGCTGGTGGCCTGGCACCTCAAAAGCCGCCTGGGTGAACTGGAACAGCAAGGCCGCCTGCAGCGCGAGATCATCCTGGTGCCGGTGGCCAACCCGGTCGGCCTGGAACAAGTGCTGCTGGACGCGCCGCTGGGACGATTCGAACTGCAAAGCGGCGAGAACTTCAACCGTAACTTCGTCGATCTTTCCGACAGCATCGGCGACCAGATCGAAGAACACCTGACCGAAGACCCGGCACACAACCTCGCGCTGATCCGCGAATACCTGCGGCGGGGGCTGGACGCACACCCGGCGCGCACACCGCTGCAGGCCCAACGCCTGATATTGCAGCGCCTTGCCTGCGATGCCGACATGGTGCTGGACCTGCACTGCGACTTCGAGGCGGTCGAGCACCTGTACACCACGCCAGACGCCTGGCCGCAGATCGAACCTCTGGCCCGCTACCTGGGTGCCCAAGCCAGCCTGCTTGCCACCGACTCTGGCGGGCAGTCGTTCGATGAATGCTTCAGCCTGGTCTGGTGGCAGCTGCAACAACGCTTCGGCAAACGTTTCCCGATTCCGCTGGGCTGCTGCTCGGTCACCGTCGAGTTGCGCGGCCAGGCCGATGTCAGCCACGACCTGGCCAGCAAGGACTGCCAGGCGATCCTCGACTTCCTTACCCATGCGGGGGTCATCGAAGGCGCAAGCCCGGCCCTGCCCGCCTTGCGCTGCCCGGCCACACCACTGGCCGCAGTAGAACCGGTGATAACGCCACTGGGCGGGTTGCTGGTGTACCACGCCCGGCCAGGCCAGCACCTGGAGGCGGGCCAGTTGATCGCTGAAGTCATCGACCCGCTCAGCGACCGGGTGACGGCCATCCGCAACAGCCAGCCCGGCCTGCTGTATGCACGTAACGTACGGCGCATGGCTACCGCAGGCATGGTCATCGCCCACGTCGCAGGCGAGCAGGTGTGCCGCAGCGGCTATCTGCTGGCAAACTGATCCGGTAAAACCATTGCGCCTGGCTGGTTGTCTGTAGAAACACAGCCACCGAAGGACCCTATGCCCCATGCCCGCCGCCACCGACCTCGCCAAGGCCTGGTTCGCCAAGCGTGGCTGGAAGCCTTTCGCTTTCCAGCGCCGCGTCTGGGCCGCCGTGGAACGGGGCGAATCCGGCTTGCTGCATGCCAGTACCGGTGCCGGCAAGACCTACGCGGTATGGCTCGCCGCACTGAGGGCCTTCAAGGCCGAAGCCCAAGGACGTCATGCTGCACCCTTGCAGGTGGTGTGGGTTACCCCCATGCGAGCCTTGGCCGCCGACACCGCCCGCGCACTGCAGATGCCGCTGGACGACCTGGGCCTGCCCTGGAGCGTGGGCATTCGCAGCGGCGACACCGGCAGTGCCGAACGTGCCCGGCAAGCACGGCGCCTGCCCAGCGTACTGGTCACTACCCCTGAAAGCCTTACGCTGCTGTTGACCCGGGCACAAGCTCGCGAAGACTTCGCCACACTGCGCCTGGTAGTGGTGGACGAATGGCACGAACTACTGGGCAACAAGCGTGGAGTACAACTGCAACTGGCTTTGGCCCGCCTGCGCCACTGGCACCCGAGCCTGCCGACCTGGGGCCTGTCCGCGACCCTCGGCAATCTCCAACATGCGCTGGACGTATTGCTGCCACAAGGCGGCCTGCTGGTACAAGGCCGACAGGACAAGCAGTTGCAGGTCGATACCCTGCTGCCAACGGCCATCGAGCGCTTCCCCTGGGCCGGGCACATGGGTTTGAAGATGCTCGATCAGGTCAGCCGGGAGATCGATGCCAGCACTAGTTGCCTTGTCTTCACCAACACTCGGGCGCAGGCCGAACTCTGGTACCAGGCCCTGCTCGAGGTACGCCCCGAGTGGGCCGGGCTGATTGCCTTGCACCATGCCTCACTGGCCCGCGATACCCGTGACTGGGTCGAGCGCAGCCTCAAGCAAGGCAACCTGAAGGCAGTGATCTGCACCTCCAGCCTGGACCTGGGGGTGGACTTCCTGCCCGTGGAGCGAGTACTGCAGATCGGTTCCGCCAAGGGCATTGCCCGCCTCGTGCAACGGGCCGGGCGCTCCGGCCATGCGCCGGGGCGGCGCTCCCGGGTGACTCTGGTGCCCACCCACAGCCTGGAACTGGTGGAAGCAGCCGCCGCCAGGCACGCCCTGGCAGCCGGGCACATCGAAGCCCGGCATTCGCCGCGCTTGTGCATGGACGTGCTGGTGCAACACTTGGTAAGCATGGCTTTGGGCAGCGGCTTTCACCCGCAGCAGTTGCTGGCCGAAGTGCGCAGTACCTGGGCCTTCAGCGAATTGCGTGACAGCCAGTGGCAATGGGCGCTGGACTTCGTCTGCCATGGCGGCAGCTCACTCAGCGCCTACCCAGACTACCAGCGCGTCGAGCGCCAGCCCGACGGCACTTACAAGGTTGCCAGCGAACGTTTGGCACGTCGCCACCGCATGAGTATCGGTACCATCGTCAGCGACGCCAGCCTGCAGCTCAAGTACTGGAGCAAGGGTGGTGGGGGCAAGGCGCTGGGCAGCGTCGAAGAGGCGTTCATTGCCCGTTTGCGCCCTGGCGACACCTTGGTGTTCGCCGGGCGAGTGCTGGAACTGGTGCGCGTGGAAAACATGACGGCCTACGTACGCCGCAGTACCGCGCGCAAGGCAGCGGTTGCACGCTGGAATGGTGGCCGCATGCCGCTCTCCAGCGAACTGGCCGACGCACTGGTCGAGCAGCTCGGCGCAGCATCCCAAGGGCGCTTTCAAAGCCCGGAGATGCGTGCAGTACGCCCCCTGCTGGCCTTGCAGGCGCAATGGTCGGCGCTGCCCACCCCCGAAACGCTGCTGGCAGAAACCTTCAAGTCGCGCCAGGGTTGGCACCTGTTCCTGTATCCGTTCGCCGGGCGCATGGCCAACCTTGGACTGGCCAACCTGATCGCCTGGCGGGTGAGCCGCGTGCAGCCGCTTTCGGTTTCGATTGCGGTCAATGACTACGGTTTCGAACTGCTCAGTCCAGGCAAGGTGGACTGGACGACGCACCTGCCGCAGGCACTTGGTACCGAACACCTGCTGGATGATGTGCTGGCCAGCCTCAACGCAGGAGAAATGGCGTTGCGTCGTTTTCGCGAGATCGCACAGATTGCCGGGTTGGTGTTTGGCGGGTATCCGGCGGCGCAGAAAAGCCTCAGGCAGATCCAGGCCTCCAGCGGCTTGTTCTATGAGGTATTTCGCAAGCATGACACCGGCAACCTGCTGCTGGCCCAGGCACGGGACGAGGTGCTGAATGAGGAACTGGAGATCGAGCGGTTGCACCGGCAATTGCTGAAGATGGGCCAGTTACAGCTGGAACTGCGACCACTCAAACGGCCCGGACCGTTGGCATTTGCCTTGCTGGTGGAAGGCATGCGCGAAACGTTGAGCACCGAGAGACTGGCGGACCGGATTGCGAGGATGGTCGCGGAGCTGAACAGTGCGGCGGACGCTACGGAATGACCAACCTTCTACCCATCGAACACCATGGCCAAGTGCTCTGGCTGCTTTCGGACAAGGCCATCTACTGGCCAGCCCGTCATGCTCTGCTGGTGGCCGACGTGCACATCGGCAAGGCAGCAAGCTATCGCGCCTTGCACCAACCGGTACCGCGCGGCACCACCGAGGCGACACTCTCCCGCCTGGATGCATTGCTGGCAAGGCATGATTGCGAGCAACTGATCATTCTTGGCGATTTTCTGCATGCGCGCGCAGCGCAGGCGCCGGCAACTTTGGCAACGCTGCAGGCCTGGCGAGAGCGCCACAGAACCCTGAAAATCGTGCTGATCCGCGGCAATCACGATCGAAACGCCGGTGACCCGCCCGCGTCACTTGGTATCGAAGTCGTGAGCGAACCTTGGCTGTTGGAACCCTTTGCGCTACAGCACGAACCCCGCCCCCACCCGACCCAACCGGTGTTGGCAGGGCACGTACACCCGGTATTCGTCCTGCGCGGCAAGGCTCGGCAACGCCTGCGATTGCCCTGCTTCCTGATCGATGGACAGGTCAGCCTGCTGCCGGCGTTCGGTGAGTTTACCGGGGGTTGGGAAATCGCCCCCACGGGCGCCAGCCGGGTGTTCCTGACCGGGGCAGACCGCGTCTGGCCGCTCTAGCCCGGATCACTCAGGCTACAGGTGCCGGTGGAGGCTCGTCCGGCAGGGTCGGCTCGCCCGGCTCCATGGGTGGTGTATCACCGGGCTCCGGCGGTTGCGGGGTATCCGGGTCAGGCTGGTGGGGCACGCCCCCCGCCTGCATCGGCAGCGGGTGTGCCAGCAGTGACCATGGTAGCAACCCGACGTGGTTGGGCTGCAGGCCTGCCAGCTTGGCACTGATTGCGGGGTGGAGTTTCATTGGCTGCTCCTGGCAAGGCCGCTACGCGTCATGCGCACCGGCGTTATCCAGTTGGAGTGCCAAAGGCGCGGGGAATTCCCCGCGCTTGTCGGCTCAGGTACGCGGCAGGGTGACGCCGCGCTGGCCCTGGTACTTGCCGCCACGGTCCTTGTACGACACTTCACATTCTTCGTCGGACTGCAGGAACAGCATCTGGGCCACACCTTCGTTGGCGTAGATCTTCGCCGGCAGCGTGGTGGTATTGGAGAACTCCAGTGTCACATGGCCTTCCCACTCGGGCTCGAGCGGGGTGACATTGACGATGATGCCGCAACGGGCGTAGGTGCTCTTGCCCAGGCAAATGGTCAACACATCACGCGGAATGCGGAAATACTCGACGGTACGCGCCAGGGCGAAGGAGTTCGGCGGGATGATGCACACGTCGCTCTTGATGTCGACGAAACTGCCTGCATCGAAGTTCTTCGGGTCGACGGTGGCCGAGTTGATATTGGTAAACACCTTGAATTCGTCGGCGCAGCGCACGTCGTAGCCGTAGCTGGAGACGCCGAAGGAGATCACCCGGCTGTCCTGTTCGCCGCGCACCTGGCGCTCGACGAACGGTTCGATCATGCCGTGTTCCTGCGCCATGCGGCGAATCCACTTGTCCGATTTGATGCTCATGGCGGGGTGTCCTGAAGAGTTGCGAGGTGAAAATTCGAGACGCGCATCTTACCGGTCCCGGCGCCCAGGTTAAAGTTCCATGCCTCATCCCGCGCCGGGCGGGGGCTTCAGCCGCCGTCGATCCGAATTTGCGTAAAGCGCCTTCTGACCATTGGCAGGTTGCGGAAAGTGGGGTAAGGTGGCGCCACTGTGCTGCACGTGACACCGAGAATCTCTAGTTTGATGCACGATCCTGATCGGCCCATCGCTGAATTTTCTGCTCTCTTTGCGCTCAGTCCCGGCCAGGGTTTTTCCTGACCGTTATCAAATTGTCCAAGGAGACAGAAAAATGTCCAACCGTCAATCCGGTGTTGTTAAGTGGTTCAACGATGAGAAAGGCTACGGCTTCATCACCCCTCAGTCGGGCGACGACCTGTTCGTGCACTTCAAAGCCATCCAAGCTGACGGCTTCAAAACCCTGAAAGAAGGCCAGGCTGTTACTTTCGTCGCTACCCGCGGCCAGAAAGGCATGCAGGCTGAAGAAGTTCAGATCGCCTAAGTCGATCGAAGCTTCCTAGCTTTCAAAAAACCCGCCTTCCGGCGGGTTTTTTTATGCCTGGCCGAAAGACCGTGTCGCCTGCTTCGCGGGCTTGCCCGCGAAGAGAGCGACGCGATCTGACAGATCAATCTTCGCTGATGGTAATGCTAGGCATCGCCGGCGCAGCAGCTTCCTGCAGCACGATCCGCGCGCCCACCTGACGGGCCAGCTCCTGATAGACCATCGCAATCTGGCTTTCCGGCTCGGCGATCGCCGTCGGCTTGCCACTATCGGCCTGCTCGCGAATCAGCATCGACAGCGGCAACGACGCCAACAGGTCGACGCCATACTGGCTCGCCAGCTTCTCGCCACCGCCTTCGCCGAACAGGTGCTCGGCATGACCGCAGTTCGAGCAGATGTGCACGGCCATGTTCTCCACCACGCCCAGCACCGGGATGTTGACCTTGCGGAACATCTCCACGCCCTTCTTGGCATCCAGCAGGGCCAGGTCCTGCGGGGTGGTGACGATCACCGAACCGGCAACCGGTACCTTCTGCGCCAGGGTCAGCTGGATGTCACCGGTGCCCGGCGGCATGTCGATCACCAGGTAATCCAGGTCGTCCCAGGCAGTCTGGGTCACCAGCTGCAGCAGCGCGCCGGAAACCATAG
Organism: Pseudomonas sp. s4; assembly: GCF_046764235.1. Classification (NCBI taxonomy): domain Bacteria; kingdom Pseudomonadati; phylum Pseudomonadota; class Gammaproteobacteria; order Pseudomonadales; family Pseudomonadaceae; genus Pseudomonas; species Pseudomonas sp. s4. The sequence continues at coordinate 5,002,623 of NZ_CP177209.1, forward strand.
GGCCACGCCATACCATCGGCGTGTTGTCGTCGGTAAGGAACGCCATGGACATGACTTCCACGCCATGGGCCTTGATCGGCACGAACCACTTCTGCTCGCGAATTTGCGGGCGGGTGCCTTCGGCGATGCCGAACATCACGCCCTGGCTGGGGCCATAGATATCGGCATCGAGAATACCCACCCGCGCGCCCTCGCGAGCCAGCGCCAGGGCCAGGTTGGCCGCGGTGGTCGACTTGCCCACACCGCCCTTGCCCGAGGCCACGGCGATGATGTTCTTGACGTTGGCCATTGCCGGCACCTGAGCCTGGGCCTTGTGCGCAGCCACCACGCAGTCGATCGACACCTGGGCACTGCTGACGCCCTCCAGGTTGCCGATGGCGGTCTGCAGCACCTGGGCCCAGCCGTTCTTGAACAGCCCTGCGGCATAACCCAGTTGCAATTGCACGCTGACCTGGCCGCCCTGGATATCGATTGCGCGCACACAGCCGGCGCTGATCGGGTCCTGGTTCAGGTAGGGGTCGGTGTACTGGCGAAGCACGCCTTCGACGGCGGCACGGGTGACGGCACTCATGGAGACTCCCAATGGCAAACTGAATGTAAAACAGACGCCTATCCTAACCCGTCAATCGTCAGCAGATGCGCATGCGGGGTGAAATATCTTCGCCAGCCCTTTATAGTGGCCGATCACCCTCATTTTTACCCCGTCGCCAGATAAGTAGCCGAGCCACCATGTCCGAGCCACGTCAGATTCTCGTCACCAGCGCCTTGCCCTATGCCAACGGATCGATCCACCTTGGCCATATGCTCGAGTACATTCAGACAGACATGTGGGTCCGCTTCCAGAAGCTGCGCGGCAACCAGTGCATCTACGTCTGCGCCGACGACGCCCACGGTTCGGCCATCATGCTGCGCGCCGAGAAGGAAGGCATCACCCCGGAACAGCTGATCGCCAACGTCCAGGCCGAACACAGCAGCGACTTCGCCGACTTCCTGGTGGACTTCGACAACTTCCACTCCACCCACAGCGAAGAAAACCGCGAACTGTCGGGCCTGATCTACGCGCGCCTGCGAGACGCCGGGCACATCGCCACCCGTTCGGTAACCCAGTATTTCGACCCGGAAAAGGGCATGTTCCTCGCCGACCGCTTCATCAAGGGCACCTGCCCCAAGTGCGCGGCCGAAGACCAGTACGGCGACAACTGCGAGAAATGCGGCGCCACCTACGCGCCCACCGAGCTGAAGAACCCCAAGTCGGCCATCTCTGGTGCCACCCCGGTATTGCGTGATTCCCAGCACTTCTTCTTCAAGCTGCCGGACTTCCAGGCCATGCTGCAGCAGTGGACCCGTAGCGGCACGCTGCAGGACGCGGTAGCCAACAAGCTGGCCGAATGGCTGGACTCGGGCCTGCAGGAGTGGGACATCTCGCGCGACGCGCCGTACTTCGGCTTCGAGATCCCAGGCGAGCCAGGCAAGTACTTCTACGTGTGGCTGGATGCACCGATCGGCTACATGGCCAGCTTCAAGAACCTTTGTGCACGCCGCCCGGAGCTGGACTTCGACGCGTTCTGGAACGAAGGCTCCAAGGCCGAGCTGTACCACTTCATCGGCAAGGACATCGTCAACTTCCACGCCCTGTTCTGGCCAGCCATGCTCGAAGGCGCGGGCTTCCGCAAGCCGAGCGCGGTCAACGTGCACGGCTACCTGACCGTGAACGGCGCCAAGATGTCCAAGTCGCGCGGTACCTTCATCAAGGCCCGCACCTACCTCGACCACCTGCAGCCGGAATACCTGCGCTACTACTACGCCGCCAAGCTGGGCCGTGGCGTCGATGACCTGGACCTGAACCTGGAAGACTTCGTACAGAAGGTCAACTCCGACCTGGTCGGCAAGGTGGTCAACATCGCCAGCCGCTGCGCCGGTTTCATCCACAAGGGCAATGAAGGCGTGATGGTGGCTGGCGATGCTGCACCGGAGCTGACCGAAGCCTTCCTGGCGGCCGCCCCGTCGATCGCCGACGCCTATGAAGGCCGCGACTTCGGCCGTGCCATGCGCGAAATCATGGCGCTGGCCGATCGCGCCAACGCCTGGATCGCTGACAAGGCCCCATGGTCGCTGGCCAAACAGGAAGGCAAGCAGGATGAAGTTCAGGCCATCTGCGCCCAAGGCATCAACTTGTTCCGTCAGCTGGTGATCTTCCTCAAGCCGGTGCTGCCGGTACTGGCTGCCGATGCCGAGGCCTTCCTCAACGTGGCACCACTGACCTGGAACGACCACCTGTCGCGCCTGGAAAACCATCAGCTGAACCCGTTCAAGGCGCTGATGAGCCGCATCGAACCGGCCAAGGTCGAAGCCATGGTCGCCGCCAGCAAGGAAGACCTGCTGGCCGCCGAAGCCAAGGCCCCGGCCGGCAATGGCGAGCTGGCCAAGGACCCACTGTCGGCGGAAATCGAGTTCGACACCTTCGCTGCCGTCGACCTGCGCGTGGCGCTGATCGTCAAGGCCGAGGCCGTACCGGGCGCGGACAAGCTGCTGCAACTGACCCTGGACATCGGTGACGAGCGCCGCAACGTGTTTTCCGGCATCAAGTCGGCGTACCCCGACCCGTCCCAGCTGGAAGGCCGGCTGACCATGATGGTGGCCAACCTCAAACCACGGAAGATGCGCTTTGGGGTGTCCGAAGGGATGGTCATGGCGGCCGGGCCTGGCGGTGAAGAGATCTACCTGCTGAGCCCGGACAGCGGTGCCAAGCCAGGCCAGCGCATCAAGTAACAAAACCTGCTGGACCTTGTGGGAGCGGGCGTGCCCGCGAAACTGACTACGCGGTGCATGGCACTGGCGTTGCCGGTGCTCGCGGGCACGCCCGCTCTCACAATGACTCCGGCACCTTGATGCCAAACCCGGACAATCGCCCCGATTCCCGGCTATCGTCATCTCATGAGCGACTACATCCTGGTACTGATCAGCGCTGCGCTGGTCAATCACCTGTGCCTGCAACAACAGCCATTCCCAAGGCTGCACCTCCACGTGCACGGCCTCGCCTGCGCACTGTGCATTGCCTTGGGCGTGATCGGCGCACAACTACTGGTGCGCGGGGTGCTTGCCCCACTGCAAGCCCAGGACCTTGCCCTGTTCCTGTTGTTGCCCTGGCTGGCCGTGCTTGCCTGGGGCGTACCATGGCTACTGACAAGATGGCGCCCGAGCTGGCCGGTGACGCAACTGCCCGCGCTGCTGTTGAGCAACGCGGTAGTACTGGGCTTGACCCTGCAACAGGCAAGCGACGAAAGCACATGGCTCGCTACCTTGCTGCAAGGCCTGCTGGCTGGCGGCGGCTTCTGGCTGGCGTTGGTGCTGTTCGCCGACCTGCGCCAGCGCAGCGCTCATGCCGACGTCCCCGGGGCAATGCGCGGCCTGCCCATCGAACTGCTTGGGGCCGGAGTAATGGCCATGGCGTTTTCCGGCTTCAACGGGCTGTTTGCCCAATGACCGCCAAGCCCGACCCGCGGCTACGCACCAGCATGGGCCTGGTGTTGCTGGCCTGCGTACCTGGCCTGCTGGCGCTGTTCTGGCTTCATGGCTGGAGTTTGCTACTGAACCTGTTGCTGTGCGCCAGCACCGCGCTGCTGTGCGAGGCGCTGTTGCTTACCTTGCGAGCACAACCGCTGCGCACGGCGCTGAACGACGGCAGCGCGCTGGTGACCGCCGTGCTGCTGGCCGCCGCCCTGCCCACCTTGGCACCCTGGTGGTTGCCGGTGGTCGCTACCAGCGTTGCCATCGGCATCGGCAAGCAGGCCTTTGGCGGGGTTGGGCGCAACCTGTTCAACCCGGCCATGGTCGGCTACGCCTTCGTGCTGCTGAGCTTCCCGTTGCAGATGAACCATTGGCCGGGGCCGGCACCAGGCCTGCTCGACAGCCTGCAGCTGGTGTTCGCCGGCGGCGAGCAGATCGATGCCTGGGCCAGGCCGACGCTGCTCGACGGCCTTCGCCACAACCACAGCCTGACCATCGATGAACTGTTCGCCGGTCACCCGGGTTTCGGCAGCATCGGTGGACGGGGCAGCGAATGGGTCAACCTGGCGTTCCTGCTGGGCGGCCTGTTCCTGCTGCAACGCAAGGTTATCAGTTGGCATGCGCCGGCCGGTCTGCTGGCTGGGTTGTTCCTGTTCAGCCTGCTGGGCTGGAATGGCTCGGGCTCGGACTCCAACGGCTCTCCCCTGGTGCACCTGTTCTCCGGCTCGACAATGATGGCGGCGTTCTTCATTGCCACCGAACCGGTGTCCGGGCCCCGGCAGGAGTGGGCGAAGCTGGGTTTCGGCCTGGGGGCGGGCCTGCTGATCTATCTGATCCGCACCTGGGGTAGCTACCCGGACGGTACAGCGTTCGCCGTCCTGCTCATGAACCTCATGGCGCCGAGCCTCGAACGCCTGGCTCTGCAGCGCCAGCAGGTTGCCCGATGAAGCGCCTGGTACGTGATGTGGGTTTGTTGCTCCTGACCGGAGCACTGGCGCTGTCGACCACTTTGGCCTGGCGGCACTGGACCAGCGCAGCCATCGCCGACGCCGAGAAGCAACTGAATAGCCGCCAGCGGCTGGCGGTGTTGCCAGAAGGCAGTTACGACAACCAACCTTTGGACAGCCCGTTGCCCAGGCCCGCCGCACAGCGGCCAAACAGCCGCATCCTGGCAGCTTACCGGGCAACGCTGGCGGGTAAACCGGCCGCCGTCATACTGGTCACAAAGGCCCAGGGCTATGCCGGGCCTATCGTGCTGAGCGTGGCCATCGCAGCGGACGGCCGACTGATCGGCAGCCAGGTGGTCGAGCACCAGGAAAGCCCTGGGCTGGGTGCACGCCTGGGTGATGCGCAGCTGAACTGGCTGGGGCAATTTGCCAACCGTCAGCTGGGCGACCACTGGGCGCTGAAGCGCGACCAGGGCGACTTTGACCAGTTGGCCGGCGCAACCGTGACCTCACGTGCAGTGATCGTCGCGCTACAGGAAGCGCTGAGCTACTTCGATGAGCAGCGCAGCGTATTGCTGGAGGGCGCCACGCATGAATAGGCTCTACCTGCTCGGCGCAAGCCTGGTGCCTCTGCTGGGCGCCACCCGAACACTGAGCGAAGGCGCCACCATAGGCGTGTGCGCAGTGCTGCTGAGCAGCCTTCACCAGCTATCAATGGCACCCCTGCGCCGACGGTCCGCCACCTGGACCTATGTACTGGCCAGCCTGCTGGTTCTGGCGGCCCTGGCCAGTTGCTTGCAACTGGCACTGCGTGCCTGGCTGCTGCCACTGGCACTCGCCCTCGGCCACTATCCCGCACTGCTGTGCCTGCAATGCCTGGCCATTGACTACCTGCTGCCCGATCAAGGGCGCTGGCGCCTGCTCGCCGGCCACCTTTGCGCGTTGTTTGCCACATGCCTGCTGCTTGGTGCCAGCCGCCAATGGCTGGCCGACGGTATCGGCCTGCACCTGGCCAGCCTGGCCCCGGGCGCCTTGCTACTGCTCGGACTGCTGTTGGCCTTGTACAATCGTCTGCGTCCGGGCCCTGCCCAATCACGTCATCAAGGAAAGCTCTGATTTCATGAATGCCGCCAAACGCCTGGAGATCTTTCGCAGGCTGCACGAAGACAACCCCGACCCGAAGACCGAACTGGCGTACACCACCCCGTTCGAGTTGCTGGTCGCCGTGACACTGTCTGCGCAATCCACCGATGTCGGCGTCAACAAGGCTACCGCACGCCTGTTCCCGGTCGCCAACACCCCCGAGGCCATCTATGCGCTGGGCGTCGAAGGCCTGAGTGAGTACATCAAGACCATTGGCTTGTACAACAGCAAGGCGAAAAACGTTATCGAAGCCTGCCGGCTGCTGATCGAACGCCATGACAGCCAGGTCCCGCAGACACGCGAAGCCCTGGAGGCGCTACCCGGCGTTGGCCGCAAGACCGCCAACGTAGTGCTCAACACAGCGTTCCGCCAGCCGACCATGGCCGTGGATACCCATATCTTCCGGGTCAGCAACCGTACGGGCATTGCGCCAGGCAAGACGGTGCTGGAAGTGGAGAAAAAGCTGATCAAGTTCGTGCCAAAGGATTACCTGCTCGACGCCCACCACTGGCTGATCCTGCACGGGCGCTATGTGTGCCAGGCACGCAAGCCACGCTGCGGCAGTTGCCGGATTGAAGACTTGTGCGAGTACAAGCACAAGACCTCCGACGATTGAGTCGATAGCTCGAAACCACCCACTGCGATTGAAAAAATCTTTTTTACCAGCGTCTGCTTTCTGGTTATAAGGACGGCCAATGGCCCCTTGGCTTGGAGCGACTCATGAGTAGCGATAAAGACGACCTGTCGATCGAAGATGATTTTGTTGCCGCAGATGACGAAGCGGAACCCCAGGTGGAAACCGCAAAGACCAACCTGAGCAAGCGCCGCACCATCGACAATATGCTGGAGGAAAGGCGCCTGCAGAAGCAGTTGGCCGACTTCGACTACGATCTGTAACCTTGGCAAAGCCTCCTGGCTGGAGGCTTTACGGCCTTGGTGATCAGCTTAACCCTTGCCGTTGCGCCAGCTCGATCAAGTCGACCAGCGACCGTGCATTGAGCTTGAGCAACAGGCGCGACTTGTAGGTACTGACCGTCTTGTTGCTGAGGAACATGCTGTCGGCAATTTCCTTGTTGGAACGCCCTCGCGCCAGCTGCTGCAACACGGTCATCTCCCTTGCCGAGAGGCGGTTGACCATATCCGTCTCGCTCCCCCCCCTTCCACGTGATAAGTGCAGGGCCTGGTTGGGGAAGTAGCTGTAGCCCGACAGTACGGCCTTGATGGCGCTCAGCAGTTCGGTGAGTTCCTGCTGCTTGCACACATACCCCGCCGCCCCCGCCTGCATGCAGCGCATCGAGAAGTTGCCGGGGGCCTGCGATGTCAGCACCAGCACCTTGCTGCCCGGGCTGAAGGCCGTCATGCGGGTGATTACTTCCAGGCCATCCAGCTTGGGGATGCCGATATCGAGCACCACGATATCCGGCAGGTGTTGCCGTGTCAGTTGCAGCGCAGCCACTCCGTTGTCGGTTTCCGCCACGACGTCATACCCATGCCGCTCCATCAGCATGCGTACGGCCAGGCGTATGACCGGATGATCATCCACGATAAGCACTTTATTCATGCGATATCCATTCATTGCTTTTGCTTTGGCCCGCCAAGATAACCTACAGAGCGCCTGCTGGCGCGGTGATTTACCGGCGAAATATATGAACAGATGGAACCTACAACACTTACAGAAATTTCCTACACTCAACTGATGTACTTGTAACAATCAAATTCCCTGTTACCGAATGAACGGTATCACCGGCCTGTAAAAGTGCACCAGTTGAAAACCGGCCGATACCTCGGGAAATGTTCAATTCAAATGCCTGAACAGGCAACATCACCAGGATTTCGAGCGATTATTCTCACGGGAAACAATCCAGTCTTTAGTTGAGCAGCGCGGTAAGGCAAAGATATGCAAAATCGCTGGAGACGACCCATATGCACCAAGTACAACCTGTCGCCCCGCTGACGATCATTGCCATCTTCGCAGGGATTATCGAAGCCTCCGCCCTTGCCACATTGCCGTTTCTCAGCGAGTCCAGTCAAAAGCTCTATACTTGGTTTCTGGTGGGCTTCCCATTCTTCCTGACGGCACTGTTCTTCCTCACGCTCAACTTCAATTACAAGTCGTTCTACGACCCGTCGCCAAACAGGACGACAAACGACAACACATCGACACCGAGTGATGTGTCCAAGCATGCAATGCCCGGTAGTACCGGCGAAGCGCTGCAGGGCGAGCCTGTCACGTTCATGTTTTCCGGCCCCGATGCCTATCGCATGATGGAGCAGCAATTGCTGTCCGCCCTCGCCCAACCGCCTCAGCAATCTCGCACCTGGCGCTTTTGCAACCTGGACAGACGCCAGTGCGCGCAACTATCGATCAGCGCGCTTGATGAACAGGTGGCGAACGACGGCCATTGATTCCACGGACAAAAAAAACCCCGGCCTGAGCCGGGGTTCTTGCCGCACATGACGGTAATCAGAGCAGCGAGCGGCCCTTGTTGGCAGCAATGCGCATACGCAGGGCGTTGAGCTTGATGAAGCCAGCTGCATCCGCCTGGTTGTAGGCGCCGCCATCTTCCTCGAAGGTAGCGATGTTGGCGTCGAACAGCGAGTCGTCCGACTTGCGGCCGACAACGGTGACGTTGCCCTTGTACAGCTTCAGGCGTACCACGCCGTTCACGTTGACCTGCGAAGCGTCGATCATCTGTTGCAGCATCAGACGCTCCGGGCTCCACCAGTAGCCGGTGTAGATCAGGCTGGCGTACTTCGGCATCAGCTCATCCTTCAGGTGAGCGACTTCGCGGTCCAGGGTGATCGACTCGATGGCACGGTGGGCCTTGAGCATGATGGTGCCACCAGGGGTCTCGTAGCAACCGCGCGACTTCATGCCGACGTAACGGTTCTCGACGATATCCAGACGGCCGATGCCATTGGCACCACCGATACGGTTCAGGTCGGCCAGGACGGTGGCCGGAGTCTTCTCGACACCGTCGATGGCAACGATGTCACCGTTGCGGTAGGTCAGCTCGATGTAGGTAGCCTGATCCGGGGCGTTCTCAGGCGAGACACTCCAGCGCCACATGTCTTCTTCGTGCTCGGTCCAGGTATCTTCCAGGACACCGCCTTCGTAGGAGATGTGCAGCAGGTTGGCGTCCATCGAGTACGGCGACTTCTTCTTGCCGTGGCGCTCGATCGGGATGCCGTGCTTCTCGGCGTAGTCCATCAGCTTCTCGCGGGACAGCAGGTCCCACTCACGCCATGGGGCGATTACCTTGACGCCTGGCTTCAGCGCGTAGGCACCCAGTTCGAAACGCACCTGGTCGTTGCCTTTGCCGGTGGCGCCGTGGGAAATGGCGTCGGCGCCGGTTTCGTTGGCAATTTCGATCAGGCGCTTGGCGATCAGCGGACGGGCGATGGAAGTACCCAGCAGGTACTCGCCCTCGTAGACGGTGTTGGCGCGGAACATCGGGAACACGAAATCACGCACGAATTCTTCGCGCAGGTCGTCGATGTAGATCTCTTTAACGCCCATTGCCTGGGCCTTGGCACGAGCCGGCTCGACCTCTTCGCCCTGCCCCAGGTCAGCGGTGAAGGTCACCACTTCGCAGTTGTAGGTATCCTGCAGCCACTTGAGAATCACCGAAGTATCAAGGCCGCCGGAATACGCCAGTACGACCTTTTTTACGTCCGCCATGCCATCACTCCACGGGGTTGTACGGAAAGGGATCGATTCTAACGACGTTACGGATAAATTTACAGTGGGGCGACAGCTTCTGACGACAAAGCGACAAGAAGTTTCGGAAGGGCGACTTACCGTCGGAAATTATGAAATGCCGTGTGGGAGCAGCCTTCAGGACTTGGCAGGTGTTGGCTCAGGGGCCTTTTCGACAGGCTTCTCAACCGGCTTCTCGATTACCGCAACCCGATCCAGTTCGATATTCACCCGACGATTACGCGCCCGGTTGGCAGCATTGGTGTTCTTCGCCAATGGATAACGCTCGCCATGGAAACGCACGGTAATCTGCTCTTCCGGAACGCCATGGGCCTTGAGGTAGTCGGCTACCGCCAGTGCCCGGCGGCGCGACATGTCGCGATTGGTCAGGCGATTGCCACTGTTGTCGGAGTGGCCGTTGAGCTCTACATGGTTAACTGTCGGGTCAGCCTTGATGTAGTCGAGGATCACGTCCAGCCGTGCCTTGGCCGCGCCATCCAGCTCGAAGCCTCCCCCGGGGAAGCCCACCTGGGTCTGACGCACCTGATCGTAGTTCATCGGCAGCAGCTTGCCGGCACAGGCCTGATAGTCGTTGTAGGCCTTGGCGAAGCTGACCGGCAGCACACGCACTTCCATCGGCCTGCCCGCCTCGCCGGCATAATTGCGTACCACCGTGCTGCGCCCATCGAGCAGGCCGTTGATCAGGCGACTGGCCTGGCCCTGGGAAGAACTGAACAACACCCCGGTACGGGCCATGCGCACGCTGCCCAGATTGATGTCGCTGCGCCCAGGCTGCCACGGCGCAGCAGCTGCCAGCAATGTGGCCGTGCCCGCCCCCAGTACGTTGCTGTCCGAGCGCAACTGGAACACCGGTTGCTCGCCCGCGCGGCGCACGAACTCGCCACTGCCGAAACCGTCGATCGGCTGGATCAGCCGGCATTCGAACTGGTCACCCTCGACCTTCCAGGCAATGTTTTCCATGCGCGTCTGGAAGGTCAGCGCACCGGCCGGCAGGCTGGCGAACAGGGTCAACAGGGCTAGGTAACGCTGGCGCACGGGCGGCTCCACAAATTCTGACGGCTTACCTGCAGGCTATCGGACGCCTGGCGGAAAACTTGATAGCCGTGCTCCACCCAGGGTTTTCCGGTAGCATTGGGGCTTGAGTTCGACCCGCCTGGAATCCCCAATGTCCGATCGCCTGACCCTCCTGCGTCCCGACGACTGGCACATCCATCTGCGCGATGGTGCCGTCCTGCCCCACACCGTTGGCGATGTGGCGCGTACTTTCGCCCGTGCCATCATCATGCCCAACCTGGTTCCGCCGGTACGCAATGCCGTAGAGGCCGGCGCCTACCGTGAGCGCATCCTGGCCGCCCGCCCGGCTGGCAGCCGCTTCGAGCCGCTGATGGTGTTGTACCTCACCGACCGCACCAGCCCCGAGGACATCCGCGCGGCCAAGGCCAGCGGTTTCGTGTATGCCGCCAAGCTGTACCCTGCTGGCGCCACCACCAATTCAGACTCGGGCGTGACCAGCATCGACAACATCTTCCCGGCCATCGAGGCGCTGGCGGAAGTTGGCATGCCGCTACTGGTGCATGGCGAAGTGACCCGTAGCGAGATCGACGTGTTCGACCGCGAGAAGCGCTTCATCGACGAGCATATGCGCCGTGTGGTCGAGCGCTTCCCGACACTGAAGGTGGTGTTCGAGCACATCACCACCAGCGATGCCGCGCAGTTCGTCACCGAGGCCCCGGCCAACGTCGGCGCGACCATCACCGCGCAGCACCTGCTGTACAACCGCAACCACATGCTGGTTGGCGGCATTCGCCCGCACTTCTACTGCCTGCCGATCCTCAAGCGCAACACCCATCAGGTGGCGTTGCTGGATGCGGCCACCAGCGGCAACCCGAAGTTCTTCCTGGGTACCGACTCGGCCCCACACGCCCGACACGCCAAGGAAGCCGCCTGCGGTTGCGCCGGTTGCTACACCGCCTACGCAGCCATCGAGATGTACGCCGAAGCGTTCGAGCAGCGTAACGCGCTGGACAAGCTGGAAGGCTTTGCCAGCCTGCACGGCCCGGCGTTCTACGGCCTGCCGGCAAACACCGACACCATTACCCTGGTCCGCGAAGAATGGACCGCCCCGGATAGCCTGCCGTTTGGCGAGCAGACCGTAGTCCCGCTGCGCGCCGGCGAAAAACTGCGCTGGCGCCTGCTGGAGGAAAACGCGTGAGCGAAGACCTCTACGAAGACGACCTCGACACCCAAGGCAGCAGCGGCTCGCGCCATCCGATGGCCGAGCGTTTCCGCGGCTATCTGCCGGTAGTGGTAGACGTTGAAACCGGCGGCTTCAACAGCGCTACCGATGCCCTGCTGGAAATTGCCGCAGTCACCATCGGCATGGACGAAAAGGGCTTCCTGTTCCCCGAGCACACCTACTTCCACCGCGTGGAGCCATTCGAGGGCGCCAACATCGAGGCGGCCGCGCTGGAATTCACCGGGATCAAGCTGGACCACCCGCTGCGTATGGCAGTCAGCGAAGAAAGTGCGCTGACCGACATCTTCCGTGGCGTACGCAAGGCGCTCAAGGCCAATGGTTGCAAGCGGGCGATCCTGGTCGGCCACAACAGCAGCTTTGACCTGGGCTTCCTCAATGCGGCGGTGACGCGCAATGACCTGAAGCGCAACCCGTTCCACCCGTTCTCCAGCTTCGACACCGCTACCCTGGCGGGCCTGGCTTATGGCCAGACCGTACTGGCGCGGGCCTGCCAGAGCGCCGACATCGACTTCGACGGACGTGAGGCGCACTCGGCGCGCTATGACACCGAGAAGACGGCCGAGCTGTTCTGCGGCATCGTCAACCGCTGGAAAGAGATGGGCGGCTGGCGCGATTTCAACGATTGATCTGCAAAAGCGTTCGCGCGCATTCCCGCTCCCACCGGTACTGCAGTGGCCTCAGCCATTGTGCTATTCCTGTGGGAGCGGGCAAGCCCGCGAAAAGGCCGGCACAGGACGGCACAAAAAAACCGGCCACAAGGGCCGGTTTTTTCATGCACGCGGCAATTACAGCTTGCCAGCGTTCTCGCTCAGGTAGGCAGCAACGCCTTCCGGCGAAGCGTTCATGCCTTTGTCGCCTTTTTTCCAGTTGGCAGGGCAGACTTCGCCGTGCTCTTCGTGGAACTGCAGGGCGTCGACCAGGCGCAGCAGCTCGTCCATGTTGCGGCCCAGTGGCAGGTCGTTGACGATCTGCGAACGAACAACACCGTTGGTGTCGATCAGGAAGGCGCCACGGAAGGCTACGCCGCCTTCGGACTCGACGTCGTAGGCCTTGCAGATTTCGTGGGTCATGTCGGCAGCCAGGGTGTACTTGACCTGGCCGATACCACCGTTGTTGACCGGGGTGTTACGCCAGGCGTTGTGGGTGAAGTGCGAGTCGATCGACACGCCGATCACTTCCACGTTGCGCGCCTGGAAGTCAGGGATGCGGTTGTCCAGGGCGATCAGCTCGGACGGGCAGACGAAGGTGAAGTCCAGCGGGTAGAAGAACACCAGGCCGTACTTGCCCTTGATGGCCGAAGCCAGGTTGAAGCTGTCGACGATCTCGCCGTTGCCCAGCACGGCCGGAACGGTGAAATCGGGGGCTTTCTTACCAACGAGTACGCTCATTGTAATCTCCTGATGAGGGTGAAAAACCGTTTGCCGGGCCAGACGGGCTTGCCCGACATCCAACAAAGGCCGTCCATCATACACGGCTTCTGGTGACAGGCCGACTCCAACGACGAAGCAACCGCCGGCCGCTCAAGCACGGCCCTTTCAGAAACCCCTTTGACAAGCATTCTCATTAACATTAAGCTCCACTCCATCGAGCCCACCAACGATGGTCAGCCTTTATGTATGTGTGTCTTTGTGTCGGCGTTACCGACGGACAGATCCGCGATGCGATCTATGAAGGATGCTGCAGCTACAAGGAAGTGCGAGCCGCCACAAACGTCGCCAGCCAGTGCGGCAAATGTGCCTGCGTTGCCAAGCAGGTGGTCCGCGAGACCCTGACCGAGCTTCAGGTCAGCCAGGCAGCCCTGCCCTACCCCGTGGAATTTACCGCAGCCTGATAACAAAGAATTCGAAGAACCGGACCTTGCGTCCGGTTTTTTTATGCCCGCAATTCAATAAGTTAGCGCTCCAACGCGGTTCACAAACATTCTTATTTCCATTAATTTTCACTTATTATTCAAGAACTTAGGTTTGACACACCTAAGTATCGGGCTCAAACTTCACTGTATTGGCACACTTCTACAGGGCAGGAACCCGACATGAAAGGCGACGTAAGCGTCATCCAGCATCTCAACAAGATCCTCGGAAACGAGCTGGTCGCGATCAACCAGTACTTCCTGCACGCACGCATGTACGAAGATTGGGGCCTGAACAAACTCGGCAAGCACGAGTACAAGGAATCCATCGACGAGATGAAGCACGCTGACAAACTGATCAAGCGTATTCTCTTCCTCGAAGGCATCCCCAACGTCCAGGACCTGGGCAAGCTGCTGATTGGCGAGCACACCAAAGAGATGCTCGAATGCGACCTGAAGATCGAACAGAAAGGCCTGGTCGACCTGAAAGCGGCCATCGCCCATTGCGAAACCGCTGGCGACTTTGGCTCGCGTGACATGCTCGAAGATATCCTCGAGTCCGAGGAAGAGCACATCGACTGGCTGGAAACCCAGCTGGGGCTGATCGACAAGATTGGTATCGAGAACTACCTGCAGTCGCAGATGGGCGAAGAATAAATATTCGCCCCATGAAAAAACCCGCGATCAGCGGGTTTTTTCATGCTTGCCGGAAATTCAGGCCTCGGAAGCCTTGGCCTTGGCAGCCGCTTCCTTGATCAGGGTCTGCAGCTCACCCTTCTCGAACATTTCCAGCATGATGTCGCTGCCGCCGACCAGTTCACCGGCTACCCACAGCTGCGGGAAGGTCGGCCAGTTGGCGTATTTTGGCAGGTTCGCACGGATTTCCGGGTTCTGCAGGATGTCGACGTAGGCGAACTTCTCGCCACAACCCATCACGGCCTGCGATGCACGCGCAGAGAAGCCACACTGCGGGGCATTCGGCGAGCCTTTCATGTAAAGCAGAATGGTGTTGTTGGCAATCTGCTCTTTGATCGTTTCGATGATATCCATGTAGCACCTCGGCTGAACTTTCCGACGCGGTCGTCGGCACGGTGACGCATTGTAACGGAAAGCCGAGCAGCATGCTCGGCCTTACCATTCCTTACGCGGCCTCTACCTGCACGGGTACGCCATTGAGGGCGGCGTTGCCGGAAACCTGATCACGCAGGCGCTCATCGGTGAGGTCGTTGGCACTCACCCCAGGTTGCGCCTTGGCGATCTGCATGTGCACGCCTTGACGAGAGTGACCGAAGCCATGGGGCAGGCTGACTACACCGGGCATCATGTCCTCGCAGGCCTGAACCTCGACTTCAAGATCCCCGGTACGCGAGCGGATACGAACTCGCTGGCCGTCCTGCAACTGACGATGCTGCAGGTCCTGCGGATGCATTAACAACTGATGGCGCGGTTTGCCTTTCACCAGTCGATGAAAGTTGTGCATCCATGAATTGTTGCTGCGAACATGGCGACGGCCGATCAGCAGCAGTTCGCCCGGCACCGGAGGGGCCTGTTGCGCCAGTCGCCCCAAGTCATCCAGCAGCACCTGGGGCGCCGCTTCGACGGCCTTGCTGGCAGTCGTCAGGCGCGCAGCGAGGTTGGCGCGCAATGGCCCCAGGTCGAGGCCATGCGGGTGCTCGTCCAGCGCTGCCAGCGAAAGCTGCCAGGGTGTCGTTTCACCATAACGCCCCTTGCGCAGGGCCAGGTCGATCATCTGCGCTGGCGCCCAGGTCGGTTTCAACTCCAGCTCGGCGCGTTTGGCGAACGCTTGTGCCAGCCCGACAAAAATCTCCCAGTCATGCAATGCCCCTTCGGGCTTGGCCAGGATCGCCCGGTTGAAGCGGGTCACGTTGCGCACGGCCAGCAAGTTGAATGTGCTGTCGTAATGGTCGTTTTCCAGCGCCGAGGTGGAGGGCAGGATCAGGTCGGCATGGCGGGTGGTTTCGTTGATGTACAGGTCAATGCTGAGCATGAACTCCAACCCCTCCAGCGCCACATCCAGCTGGCGGCCATTGGGCGTTGAGAGCACGGGGTTGCCAGCCACCGTCACCAGCGCACGCACCTGCCCTTCGCCTGGCGTCAGCATTTCCTCGGCCAAGGCCGCCACGGGCAGTTCGCCGCCGTACTCGGGCAAGCCCGACACCCGGCTCTGCCAGGCGTTGAAATGGCCACCCGAGGTGGTCGCTACCAGGTCGACGGCAGGCTCGGTGCACAACGCGCCGCCTTCACGGTCAAGGTTGCCGGTTACCAGGTTGATCAGTTGCACCAGCCAGTGGCAAAGGGTGCCGTAGGCTTGGGTCGAAACCCCCATGCGGCCGTAGCACACCGCGCTGTCGGCCGCGGCAAAGTCCCTTGCCAGCTGGCGAATGTCTGTCGCGGCAATGCCACAGTGCGCGCTCATGGCCTCCGCGCTGAACGGCGCGATCGCTTCGCGCACCTGCTGCAAGCCGATGACCGGCAAGTGCGAGCCGCGCGCCAGGCCTTCAGTGAACAGGGTGTTGAGCAAGCCACACAACAAGGCCGCATCCCCTCCAGGGCGAATGAACAGGTGACTGTCGGCCATCGCCGCCGTTTCGCTGCGCCGCGGGTCCACCACCACCAGGCGCCCACCCCGGGCCTGCAGGGCTTTCAGGCGTTTTTCCACGTCCGGCACGGTCATGATGCTGCCGTTGGAGGCCAGCGGGTTGCCGCCGAGGATCAACATGAAACCGGTCTGGTCGATGTCCGGGATCGGCAGCAGCAGGCCATGGCCGTACATCAGGTGGCTGACCAGGTGCTGCGGCAACTGGTCCACCGAGGTGGCAGAGAAGCGGTTGCGGGTTTTCAGCAGGCCCAGGAAGTAGTTGCTGTGGGTCATCAGGCCGTAGTTGTGCACGCTCGGGTTGCCTTGGTACACCGCCACAGCATTGCGCCCATGGACCTGCTGGATCGCCCACAGCCTGTCGGCGGCCAGGGCAAAGGCCTCGTCCCAGCCGATGGCCTGCCAGTGCTCGCCCACCCGCTTGTGCGGTTGGCGCAGGCGGTCGGGGTCGTTCTGGATGTCCTGCAGGGCCACGGCCTTTGGGCAGACATGGCCGCGGCTGAACGGGTCCTGGGGGTCGCCCTTGATCGAACTGATCAGCGCCCGCCCATCGTCGTCATGGCTGACTTCAATGTTCAGCCCACAGATCGCTTCGCACAGGTGACAGGCACGGTGATGCAGGGTCTTGGTCATGGCCGCCTCTGCCTTGTTGTTGTGGAGGATGTGTAGAAGGTTGTCGAACATCGACTATGCGCCCAGCCCCCGCCACCGGCCAGCGCACTTCGCGGTGTGAATCCACCGACATCAGGCACACGATTTGCGACAGCCATTTGCCAAATTGCTGGCAAGCCGTGTACAAACCTCTGTAGCAAATAAAAAACAGCACTGCCCGTCGGGTAAAGACACCCTTTGCAACACCCTTTGGTACTGGGCAGCTGTTTCCCCTCTTGGCTTCAGGCGACATTTACTTATAGTATTGCGCCTTTCCCTATTTCGTCCGCCCCCGTGCGGCTTACGCCGCAGGTCACTCCCGTTGTCAAAAAAAACCATACGGTCGACCTGCATACCGTTGCAGATAAGGTAGTCAATCATGAGCGCTAGGCACTTTCTCTCCCTGCTGGACTTCACCACCGACGAATTGCTCGGTGTGATCCGCCGCGGCATCGAGCTGAAGGACCTGCGCAAGCGAGGCGTGCTGTTCGAGCCCCTGAAGAACCGCGTGCTGGGCATGATCTTCGAAAAGTCCTCGACCCGTACCCGCGTGTCATTCGAGGCAGGCATGATCCAGCTCGGCGGCCAGGCCATCTTCCTGTCCCCGCGCGACACCCAGCTGGGCCGTGGCGAGCCGATAAGCGATAGCGCCATCGTGCTGTCGAGCATGCTCGACGTGGTGATGATCCGTACCCACGCCCACAGCACCCTGACCGAATTCGCCGCCAACTCGCGTGTGCCGGTGATCAACGCGCTGTCCGACGAGTCGCACCCGTGCCAGCTGCTGGCCGACATGCAGACCTTCCTCGAACATCGCGGCTCGATCCAGGGCAAGACCGTCGCCTGGATCGGCGATGGCTTCAACATGTGCAACTCGTACATCGAGGCAGCCAGGCAGTTCGACTTCCAGCTGCGCATTGCCTGCCCGGAAGGCTACGAGCCGGACCCACGCTTCATGGCCATTGGTGGTGACCACGTGCAGATCGTACGTGACCCGAAGGAAGCCGTGCGCGGCGCCCATCTGGTGACCACGGATGTCTGGACTTCCATGGGCCAGGAGGAGGAAACTGCACGGCGCCTGGCGCATTTCGCGCCTTACCAGGTCACCCGCGAACTGCTCGACCTGGCGGCACCCGACGCCCTGTTCATGCACTGCCTGCCAGCCCACCGTGGTGAGGAAATCAGCCATGACCTGCTCGACGACCCACGTTCGGTCGCCTGGGACCAGGCTGAAAACCGCCTGCATGCACAGAAGGCCCTTCTCGAATTCCTTGTAGAACCGGCTTACCACCACGCATGAGTCAACCCCTACTGCTCAACCTGCGCAACCTCGCCTGCGGCTATGGCGACCAGCGCATCGTTCAGAACCTCAATCTGCACCTGAACGCAGGCGACATCGGTTGCCTGCTGGGTTCATCCGGTTGCGGCAAGACCACTACCCTGCGCGCCATCGCCGGTTTCGAACCGATACACGATGGCGAGATCCAGTTGGCTGGCGAAGTCATTTCCCGGGCCGGTTTCACACTGGCCCCGGAAAAACGCCGCATCGGCATGGTGTTCCAGGATTACGCGCTGTTCCCGCACCTGACCGTGGCGCAGAACGTTGCCTTCGGCATCGCAAAGCACCCCCGCCAGGCCGAGGTCATCGAAGAGATGCTCGAGCTGGTCAAGCTGGGCGGTCTGGGCGGGCGCTACCCGCATGAACTGTCCGGCGGCCAGCAGCAACGGGTCGCCCTGGCCCGTGCACTGGCACCGGAGCCGCAACTGCTGCTGCTCGACGAACCATTTTCCAACCTCGACGTAGAGCTGCGCCGGCGCCTGAGCCATGAGGTTCGCGACATTCTCAAGAGCCGCGGCACCAGCGCCATCCTGGTGACCCATGACCAGGAAGAAGCCTTTGCCGTCAGCGACCAGGTTGGCGTGTTCAAGGAAGGCCGCCTGGAGCAGTGGGACACGCCCTACAACCTTTACCACGAGCCGCAGACGCCGTTCGTGGCCAGCTTCATTGGCCAGGGGTATTTCATCCGTGGGCAGATGATCAGCCACGAGGCGGTCAATACCGAGCTGGGTGAATTACGCGGCAACCGTGCCTACATCATGGCGCCGGGCAGCTCGGTGGATGTGCTGCTGCGCCCTGACGATATCGTCCACGCACCGGGCAGTGCGCTGCAGGCGAACATCGTCGGCAAGAGCTTCCTTGGGGCATCGACCCTGTACCGCCTGCAATTGCCGACCGGCAGCCAGCTCGAGGCGATCTTCCCTAGCCATGACGACCGTCAGGTCGGTGAGGATGTGGGGATTGCGGTCAAGGCCGATCACCTGGTGCTGTTCCCGGTGCCGGGCAGCGTGGCGGCGCAGTTGCCGCGGCAGGACAACGGCGTTCGCCGGTACAGCTCGGCGACCTGATTCGAAATTTTGGGGCCGCTCTGCGGCCCATCGCGACACAAGGCCGCTCCTACAAGGGTACGTATTCCCCCTGTAGGAGCGGCCTTGTGCCGCGAAGGGCTGCAAAGCAGCCCCAGAAATCTCAGCCCCGACCAATCCCGGCAAACTTGCCCTGGGTGTACTCAGCCAGCACCACCGCCGCCAACTCCACCTCCAGCCCACGCCGCCCGGCGCTGACATGGATGGTTGCAAAGTTCTGCGCCGAATCATCGATGAAGGTGCGCAGGCGCTTCTTCTGCCCCAGCGGGCTGATCCCGCCCACCAGGTACCCCGTGGCTCGCTGCGCCGACGCCGGGTCGGCCATCTCGCACTTTTTCACCCCGGCAGCCTGGGCCAGGGCCTTGAGGTCGAGCGTACCCACCACAGGTACCACCGCCACCAGCAATTCACCCTTCTCACTGCTCGCCAGCAAGGTCTTGAACACCTGCTGCGGGTCGAGACCGAGCTTTTCCGCCGCCTCCAGGCCATATGACGCCGACTTGGGGTCATGTTCGTAACTGTGCACACGATGCTCGGCACGGTGTTTCTTCAACAGGTCTAGGGCGGGGGTCATGCGGGGGCTCCGGTCGGGACAGCTCGGCGGCTACTTTAGGACAATTCCCACACCGCAGCCAGCGCACCGCAATTGCGCGGCTCTAGTACGCGGATCCGCACCTGAAATCAGCATCCAGATCGTGACCGACCGTTCACTTTCGACCTTTGACATCAGCGTTTCTTGTCTATATTTTTTCGTTTCTGAATAAAATGGTGCACTTTTAAGGTGCATTTCCAACATCTGCCCGGGTCAACGGGGATAGACTCCGGGCTTTGCTGTCGAGCGCCACGCGCCTCACAACAAAAAAAACGAGGTCATACATGACGACTGCTCTACGCCAACCCACGCTTTCCAGCCAATGCCTGGCCGAGTTCCTGGGCACTGCACTGCTCATCTTTTTCGGTACCGGCTGCGTCGCCGCGCTCAAGGTCGCGGGCGCAAGCTTCGGCCTTTGGGAAATCAGTATCATCTGGGGCGTGGGCGTCAGCATGGCGATCTACCTCACCGCCGGTATTTCCGGCGCGCACCTGAACCCCGCGGTGAGCATCGCCCTCACACTGTTCGCCGGCTTCGACAAGCGCAAGCTGCCCTTCTACATGCTGGCCCAGGTATGCGGCGCGTTCTGTGGCGCAGCGTTGGTCTACACCCTGTACAGCAACCTGTTCTTCGATTTCGAACAGGCCCACGCCATGTTGCGCGGTAGCGAAGCCAGCCTGGAACTGGCCTCGGTCTTCTCCACCTATCCGCACCCATCGCTGTCCACCGGCCAGGCGTTTCTGGTCGAGGTGATCATCACCGCCATCCTGATGGCCGTGATCATGGCCCTGACCGACGACAACAACGGCCTGCCGCGCGGCGCCATGGCCCCGCTGCTGATCGGCCTGCTGATCGCCGTGATCGGCAGCGCCATGGGCCCGTTGACCGGCTTTGCCATGAACCCGGCCCGCGATTTCGGGCCAAAACTCATGACCTTCCTGGCCGGTTGGGGCGAAATCGCCTTCACTGGCGGTCGGGACATGCCTTATTTCCTGGTTCCGGTGTTCGCACCGATCCTTGGCGCCTGCCTGGGTGCCGCGACCTATCGCGGCCTGATCGCACGCAACCTGCCAATGGCAGCCGCCGTGAACCCTGAGACAAATGACAATCGCCAGGGCGATACTCAAGTCAACTGACGCCGGCATCACGCCCAGCCCTGACCCCCTATTTTCGCAAGGCCTACGACCATGACAGACACCCAGGATAAGAACTACATCATCGCCCTGGACCAGGGCACCACGAGTTCGCGGGCCATTATTTTCGACCGCGACGCCAATGTGGTGGGGACCTCCCAGCGCGAGTTCGCCCAGCACTACCCGCAGGCGGGCTGGGTCGAGCACGACCCGATGGAAATCTTTGCCACGCAGAGCGCGACCATGGTCGAGGCCTTGGCCCAGGCGGGCATCAGCCACGCCCAGGTCGCCGCACTGGGTATCACCAACCAACGTGAAACCACCGTGGTGTGGGACAAGGAAACCGGCCGCCCGGTGTACAACGCCATCGTCTGGCAGTGCCGCCGCAGCACCGAGATCTGCGCCCAGCTCAAGCGCGACGGCCATGAAGACTACATTCGCGAAACCACTGGCCTGGTCACCGACCCATACTTCTCCGGCACCAAGCTGAAGTGGATCCTCGACAATGTCGAGGGTGCCCGCGAACGCGCCGAGCGCGGCGAGCTGCTGTTCGGCACCATCGATACCTGGCTGATCTGGAAGTTCTCCGGCGGCAAGGTGCATGTCACTGATTACACCAACGCCTCGCGCACGCTGATGTTCAACATCCACAGCCTGCAGTGGGACGACAAGCTCCTGGAAATCCTCGGCATCCCACGGCAGATGCTGCCCGAAGTACGCCCTTCCTCCGAGGTCTACGGCCATACCAAGAGCGGTATCGCCATTGCCGGTATCGCCGGTGATCAGCAATCGGCACTGTTCGGCCAGATGTGCGTGGAACCGGGCCAGGCCAAGAACACCTATGGCACCGGCTGCTTCCTGCTGATGAACACCGGTGACCAGGCGGTGAAGTCGTCCCATGGCCTGCTAACCACCATCGCCTGCGGCCCGCGTGGTGAAGTGGCCTATGCGCTGGAGGGTGCAGTGTTCAATGGTGGTTCCACCGTGCAGTGGCTGCGTGACGAACTGAAGATCGTCAACGACGCACTGGATACCGAATACTTCGCCAGCAAGGTCAAGGACAGCAACGGCGTATACCTGGTGCCTGCCTTCACCGGCCTGGGTGCCCCGTACTGGGACCCGTATGCCCGTGGCGCACTGTTCGGCCTGACCCGTGGCGTGAAGGTGGACCACATCATCCGCGCCGCGCTGGAATCGATCGCCTACCAGACTCGCGACGTGCTTGACGCAATGCAGCAGGATTGCGGCCAGCGCCTGTCCGAGCTGCGCGTGGACGGCGGCGCGGTGGCCAACAACTTCCTCATGCAGTTCCAGGCCGACATCCTCGGCACCTGCGTGGAGCGGCCGAAGATGCGCGAAACCACGGCGCTGGGGGCGGCCTACCTGGCAGGCCTGGCCTGTGGCTTCTGGAGCGGCCTGGACGAACTGCGCGACAAGGCGATCATCGAGCGCGAGTTCAGCCCGCAGCTGGATGAAACGCAGAAAGAGAAGCTGTACGCAGGCTGGAAGAAGGCAGTCGACCGTACCCGTGACTGGGAAGATCACGAGGCCTGATCCTACCTGACAGGCGCTACACCACGTGTAGGAGCGGCCTTATGTCGCGAAAGGGCCGCGAAGCGGCCCCAGCAGCATTTGCTATGACGCGAAAATCCTGGGGCCGCTTCACGGCCCTTTCGCGACACAAGGCCGCTCCTACAAAGAAGCGCCAGCGCAGGCCACAAAATCGATGCAGGGCATTTGTCCCCGCCGCCGCCCCGATAGTCTACTGGTCGTAGTCCGCGTCCTACGGCATCATTGCAGCATTTGTCCGGCAGCCCCAAAGGACCGCCCATGAATCTGCCCCCTCGCCAACAACAAATCCTCGAACTGGTGCGCGAACGCGGTTACGTCAGTATCGAAGAAATGGCGCAGCTGTTCGTCGTCACACCGCAAACCATCCGCCGTGATATCAACCAGCTGGCCGAGCTCAATCTGCTACGCCGCTACCACGGGGGCGCGGCCTACGACTCGAGCATCGAGAACACCGCCTACGCCATGCGCGCCGATCAGATGCGCGACGAAAAGCAACGCATCGCCGAAGCCGTGGCACGGCAGATTCCCGACCATGCCTCGCTGTTCATCAACATCGGCACCACCACCGAATCCATCGCCCGGGCACTGCTCAACCACAACCACCTGAAAGTCATCACCAACAACCTGCACGTGGCCGCGATCCTAGCCGCCAAGGACGATTTCGAAGTGCTGGTGGCAGGTGGCACGGTTCGCCGTGATGGCGGCGTCGTCGGCCAGGCCAGTGTCGACTTCATCAACCAGTTCAAGGTCGACTTCGCCCTGGTGGGCATCAGCGGCATCGACGAAGATGGCAGCCTGCTCGATTTCGATTACCAGGAAGTGCGGGTATCCCAGGCAATCATCGCCAATGCCCGACAAGTGATCCTTGCCGCCGACTCCAGCAAGTTCGGGCGCAACGCCATGGTGCGCATGGGCTCGATCAGCCTGGTCGACTGCCTGGTGACCGACCAGGCGCCAACTCCCACCCTCACCCAGCTGCTGAACCAGTACAAGATCCGGCTTGAGGTGGTTTGAGGGCTGACAGGCGCATGCCGCAAGGTTTGTCGCGCCTGTGAGATCGAGCGTCGCCCGCGCCGCGCTCGATCTCACAGGCGCGATACCTTTCAAACCGATCATCCAAAACTTTCGTAAATGTTCATTTCATTGTCATCTGATCAGTTTTTTCTATGAAGACTGACTGGCGACCAGCTTTCTGTTGCGCTAGTATTTTCGAAAACGAACATCAATGTTCATATTCGATGTGAACAGCCCCAGGAGGCCTTGCCCGTGTCCCAGCCCGTTTCGTCCCAGCCCCAAGTCGCCGACTGCTATGACCTCGCCGTGATCGGCGGCGGCATCAATGGCGTGGGCATCGCTGCCGACGCCGCCGGGCGTGGCCTCAAGGTATTCCTCTGCGAAAAGGACGACCTGGCCCAGCACACCTCGTCGGCCAGCAGCAAACTGATCCACGGCGGCCTGCGCTACCTGGAGCACTACGAGTTCCGCCTGGTGCGTGAAGCGCTGGCCGAGCGCGAAGTGCTGCTGGCCAAAGCCCCGCACATCGTCAAGCCGATGCGCTTCGTGCTGCCGCACCGCCCGCACTTGCGCCCTGCCTGGATGATTCGCGCTGGCCTGTTCCTCTACGATCACCTGGGCAAGCGCAAGCGCCTGGGTGCTTCGCGCAGCCTGCGCTTCGGCCCGGGATACCCGCTCAAGCCTGCGATCAGCCGTGGTTTCGAATACGCCGACTGCGCGGTGGACGATGCCCGCCTGGTAGTGCTGAATGCGATGGCCGCACGGGAAAAAGGTGCCCATATCCATACCCGCACCCGCTGCCTGCGCGCGGAGCGTGTGGATGGCCTGTGGCAAGTGGAGTTGCAGCACGCTGACGGCCGCCTGCAGACCATTCGCGCCCGTGCCCTGGTCAATGCCGCCGGGCCGTGGGTGGCCAGCTTCATCAAGGACGACCTCAAGCTCGATGCCCCCTACGGCATCCGCCTGATCCAGGGCAGCCACATCATTGTGCCGCGCATGTACGAAGGCGAACACGCTTACATCCTGCAGAACGAGGACCAGCGTATCGTCTTCTGCATCCCGTACCTGGAGCGTTTCACGCTGATCGGCACCACCGATCGCGAGTACAGCGGCGACCCCGCCAAAGTCGCGATCACCGAGCAGGAAACCGATTATCTGCTCAAAGTGGTCAACGCCCATTTCAACCACCAGATCAGCCGCAGCGACATCGTGCACACCTATTCCGGCGTGCGCCCACTGTGCAACGACGAATCGGACAATCCGTCCGCGGTCACCCGCGACTACACCCTGGCGCTGTCCGCCAGTGAAGGGCAAGCGCCGTTGCTGTCGGTATTCGGTGGCAAGCTGACCACCTACCGCAAACTGGCCGAATCGGCGATGGCCGAGCTCAAGCCGCACTTCCCACAGATGCGCGGCAGCTGGACCGCTGGCGCGCCGCTACCTGGTGGTGAGCAAATGACCACGGTGCAGGCTCTGGTAGATGCGGTGCTGGCGCGCTGTGGCTGGTTGCCGGTCGATATCGCCAGGCGCTGGGTGCTGACCTATGGCAGCCGTGTATGGCAGTTGCTGGAGGGCGTGCAAGGGCCGGAAGACCTGGGCCAGGCAATTGGTGGTGGGTTGTTCGCTCGAGAGGTGGACTACCTCGCCAGCAACGAATGGGCCTGCAGCGCTGAAGACATTCTCTGGCGCCGCACCAAGCTGGGCCTGTTCACCAGCGCGGGCGAACAACAGGTGCTTGCAGACTACCTGCAACAAGAGCAGCAGGCGCGCACCCAGGCAGCGTGACTCCCTGGCCCGCCCACACGCGCCAGGCGCAAGCGCCTGGCTGTCAAGCGGGCCATTCGGCGCAGCAGTAACTACCGCCAAACCACATTATCGGCGTGATGCTCTGGGGTCTTTCTAACCCCGGAGAACATCACGTGCCACCCACCGAATACAACCCGTCCTATTCAGTCGACGCCCTGATCGCCCAGCAACTGCCAGACTGGTTGACCGGCGCCGACACAACGCACCTGCAAGCCTACGGCAAGGCCTTGGGTGCACAACAACAGGCAGCGGACAGGCTTCGCCATCTGCTCGAAAGAATCCCTCGCCTCGAAGACTTCGCCCTGCCCCTGCTCGAACGCGCGCTACGTGAGCAGAGAGTGGGGCATATCGACGCGCGACGGGGTCACGTGGTCGTGAGCGAAGAGTTCCAACTACCTTCGGCCGCAGAGCATTTCTACAAGCCGACTGTAATCCATAGCACACGACAAACCCTGCTGGCTGCCGCCCTGCATAACTTCGAAGCACACGAAGCTGAACCGTGGCTGTTGCGTAAAGCGCATCTGGAAAACGAGAAAGGCGAAAAGCTGGCCATGACCTTCGAGCAATTCGTTCGCCTGTGCCGCTCGCTGGATCTGGGCGGCAAGTATCAGGTGCTGCTCAAGACAGTGCTCGAACCCAAGGCTGGGCGTGGCCAGCCGGGCGATCAGGCGCGCACGACAATAAGGCACCTGTTTGAAACCGGCGTACGAACGCGCATGCAAGCAGCGGTTTACGAGGCCAGGTTCAAGCGGCAACTGGATGAGCGGGATCTGCTTCGGCTGCGGTCGATGCTGGAAACCCCTGCGCTCACACCCTATGGCAAAGGCACGCTGACACCTCGCCAACTCTATCTGCTCGGCAAGTGCGTGACGGGGGTCATCACTCTCGAATGGCGCCCTGCCTTGGCTGCCGACATCGACGAGATCATCGTCTGGATACCCGATGCCCCCGGGCAAAGCCTGTGCTTTTACGACAGTTGGAACGATGTGTACAGCGACCTGGCCACTCGCCTCAAACAGCAGCCATTCCGCAGGTTTTTCAAGCGTTTCATCAAGGCGCGGGACACCAGCGCTTTCGACAAGGAACTTGCACAACGGCTGGTAGCGTCGCCTGGAAAGAAACTGCAGCTCGACGGGCGAAACCTGCCCATAGAGGGGGATGTGTTCGCACATGTACGAGCGCTTTTGCTCGGACGAATGTTCGATGATGCAGCCTACCTGGCTGTGCCCACGGACGTCGAAGACCGCCTGAGCAGACATCAGCGCTTGCAGGGCATGCTCAGCGCCGGGTTGGACCTGCTGGGGCTGGCAGCTCTGGTCGTACCGGTATTGGGAGACCTGCTGCTGGTCGTCAGCGCGGCGCAATTGCTCGATGAAGTCTACGAAGGCTACCAGGACTGGCAGCTAGGTGATCGCCAAGGTGCACTGGACCACTTGTTCAACGTAGCCCAGGGCCTGGCGACCACAGGCCTGACTGCAGGTGCGCTGCATACGCTGCGACGAATACCTTTTGTCGACAGGCTTGCGCCAACGGTGTTGCCCGGCCGCGGCGTAAGGCTGACCAGAAACCTCCGCTACCTGCCTGCCGAGGAAAATGTCTCGGTATTATTGGAAGGCCTGCAAGGGGAGCACTTTGCCGACACGTTGTCAGACCATGGCCGGATGCTTCTGCAGGTCACAGGCCTGTCCGTGGACCAACTGCGCCGACTTTGCCTGGAGAACGCTCCACCACCCGCGCGGCTGCTAGACATCCACGACCGGATCAAGCTGCACCAGCAGGATCCGACCCTGAAAGGGCTGGCCTTCGAGCAAAAACTTCAGGCATGGCAAACACCGCTATCCATCGACCAGGCCAAGCTGATCGGCGCCTTTCGGGGGCTGTCGCCAAGGGGCGCCCAGGAAGTCATCGACCATTGCAGTAGCGCCCAGATAGAACAGTTGCATGCTTCCGGGCGGATACCACTGAGCATGGCGCAACATGCACGATGGTATGAACATGCCAGCCGTATTGACCGAGCTTGTCTCGGCTTGCGCCTACAGAACCTGACCAACACCGATAGCGAAATACTGGCGCTACGCCTCATCGAGCGGGAAGCCCCGTGGCCAGACTCAGTACGGGTCGAATTACGCCACGGGGGCCTGGAGGGATTACAGATATTCGCCAGCCAGAGCGAGACCGCGCAGAAGGTGCGCACCATTGTCAAAAATGAGCAAGGCTACGCCTTGGCTGGCGAAGAAACCCAGGGCAAGTCCTTGCTGGCAGCGCTCCTGCGGTGCCTGGACGACGAGCAGAAAACCCGGTTGGGGAACCGCAACCTGCAGCTCAGGGAACTGCGCGACAAACTGGCCATGGCAGCCGAACAGGATCGCGACTCCACGGCTAGCCTGCTCGACCTGCCCGGCATCCGCGCAACTATCAGGCCGCCCCGGCGTTTCGCCGACGGCAGGCTGGCCTATACACTCAGCGGCGGTGGTGAAAGCAGCCAAAGCGCTATTCGCCGAGGGATCCATCAAATATTCCCCACACTCTCCGAACTGCAACTGGACGCTTACCTCGAAGCAGTCCGCCAGCGCGGGGAGAGCTTGTGGGACCATTACCAGGCGCTGCAACGCCAGCTTGCCGACCTGCGCGAAACACTTCGGGTCTGGCAGGCCGGTTGGCAATCTCCGATCGACGCCATTCGCAGACGCCGGGTAGCCGATACCCTTCGCCGCAGTTGGCGGCGCAAACTGGTGGACGGCAACGACCAATATGAACTGACCATAGACGGCGAGCACATCGATGCCTTGCCAGACCTGCCGGAGGGTGTGGAATACCGACACGTGCGCCGGCTGACGTTACGCAACATGCGCCTGCAGCAGATCGATGCGCGCTTCCTAAGGCTGTTCCCCAACGTCGTGGACCTGGACCTGAGCGGCAACCAGCTGACATTGGTTCCCGAGGGCATCGAGGGCCTCAGCCAGCTACGGCGCTTGAACCTGAGCAACAACCTGATTGCGATGGACGCAGCAGGTAGCAGCCGCCTGGCTCAGTTGCAGCGGCTGGATACCCTGATACTCAATTACAACCCCCTCAACGGCATGCCCGACCTCTCGGCCTTGCCACATGTGCGGGACCTGCGCCTGCGAGCAACGGGCCAGGCGGATATTGGCCTGGTCCACCAGAGCGTAGCGCTACGCACCCATATCGACTTGCGCGACAACAGAATCAGCGAGTTGCAGCGCGAGATGCGCGGCTTGCGCCTGCGCCTGCAAAGGCTGAACCTGCATGACAATCCATTGAGCGAAGGCAGCATCGAGTATCTGGACGAAGCACAGGGTGCCAGCGAAACAGGCGCCCGAGGCAGCGCGTCGTATGCCCACGAGCCAATAGATGAAGAAACCCGTGCAACCTGGGTAGCGTCCAGAAACGAGCTCCTCCGTGCAGAACGGGAGGCAGCCTGGGACCGCCTGAGCGAGGAGCCGGGCTCTGGAGGCCTGTTCAGATTCCTGGCCGACTTTGCCCAGAGCGAAGACTTCGAGGCCCATCCGCGGCATTTTCGACGCCGTCTCTGGCACATCCTCGAAGCCTGCGAAAACAATGAAGCGTTACGCGAGCAGTTGTTTCGCGAGGCCGACGGGCCGCGTACCTGCGAGGATCGCCTGTTGCTGCTGCTCAATCAGATGGAAGTGGGCGTGCTGGCCTTCCAGGGCATCGAAGGAGTACCAGCGGAAATGAGAGAGAGCCGCCTGCTGTATCTGGGCGGCCAGCTGCACCGCCTGGACCTGCTTGACGATATTGCCAACCGGCACATCCAGGCCCTGCGCGAAGCAGGACGCAGAGTAGATGAAATCGAAGTTCGGCTTTTCTATCGCCTGCGGCTGACAGGGCCACTTGACTTGCCAGCACCACCGGATGAGATGCACTTCGCATCATTCGCCCACGTGACAACGCGGGATCTGAATGCAGCAGAAATAGAAGTACTGCAAAGCTACAGCACCTTGTCGATGCTGGACGCGCTTGCAGGCCGCCCTTACTGGCAGAACTACCTGCGAGAAACCTATGCTGACCGTTTCGAGGCGACCGCAAGGCCTTATCACGAGCGAATGGAAGCGCTCGAGGCACGGGCCGTGGCCGGCCAGGAAGCGGGCTATGAAGACCAGGCCAGGGTTTTGATGCGCGAACTTGCCGCCGAGGAGTCAGTGCTGATACGCACCCTCACTACCGAGGCCTGGGCGCGCTGGAACCAGACGCCGAAAGAGCGGCTCATGCCCCACTGACCAGGCTGGCAGCACTGCGATCAGGCTCAGCATGGCAGCGGTCCTGATCGCTCGTGCATTGCGATGCAGGGCTGGCAATCCGTTCGGATTTCCGAACGATTAACCGCTATTCATTCGGTATGGCGAATGAAACTTACCGTCACACGATGAGTGCGAAAGGTTGATTCCCAATGAATTCGAGGCGTTATGATCAATGCCAGAGCTTGGCACGACTCATGCTCTACACTTGGTAGCCGAATGCAATCGTTTATTTCTGTATTCGTTGAACGAAGAGTCCGCCAACGGCTCCATAAAAAAAACAAACACGTCGAGGAAAATTTGATGCGCATCGTTCGTCAATTGCTGGGCGCCGCCATCGCGGCCGCCGTGATCGCTTCGCCGGCCATGGCCGAAGAACTGACCGGCACCCTGAAGAAGATCAAGGAGTCGGGCACCATCACCCTGGGCCACCGCGACTCCTCCATCCCGTTTTCCTACCTGGCCGGCAAGCCAGAGCCCGTGGGCTACTCGCATGACATCCAGCTGGCTGTCGTCGACGCCCTGAAGAAGCAGCTGGGCACGGACATCAAGGTCCGCTACAACCTCGTCACCTCCCAGACCCGCATCCCGCTGGTGCAGAACGGCACCGTAGACCTCGAGTGCGGCTCCACCACCAACAACGTCGAGCGCCAGCAGCAAGTCGGCTTCTCGGTCGGTATCTTCGAAGTCGGTACCCGCCTGCTGACCAAGGTCAAGGACGGTCAGCCGGCATACAAGGACTTCCCGGACCTGGCCGGCAAGAACGTGGTAACCACCGCAGGTACCACCTCCGAGCGCATCCTCAAGGCGATGAACGCCGACAAGCAGATGAAGATGAACGTGATTTCCGCCAAGGACCACGGTGAAGCCTTCAACATGCTCGAAAGCGGCCGCGCCGTGGCCTTCATGATGGACGACGCCCTGCTCGCCGGCGAAATGGCCAAGGCTCGCAAGCCGTCGGACTGGGTCATCACCGGTACCCCGCAGTCCTACGAGATCTACGGCTGCATGGTGCGCAAGGATGACGCGGCCTTCAAGAAAGCAGTCGATGACGCCATCGTCGGCTACTTCAAGTCGGGCGAAGTCAACAAGAGCTACGATAAATGGTTCCAACAGCCAATCCCGCCGAAGGGTCTGAACCTGCAGTTCCCGATGAGCGACGAGCTGAAGAAACTGATCGCCGAGCCGACCGACAAGGCTGCGGACGAGAAAAAGTCCTGACCACCAGCCCATGGCCTGTTGCGCTGCAAAGCGCGAATTAAACCTGCAGGCCACCCGTTAGTGTCTAACCTTTCATCCGAGGGCTTATGCCCTCGGATGTTGGAAGGTGCCCGTGAAACAACCGTCTGAGGGGAAATCCCGATGAATTACAACTGGGACTGGGGCGTGTTCTTCAAGTCCACCGGCGTGGGCAGCGAAACCTATCTGGACTGGTACGTCACCGGCCTGGGCTGGACC
Source organism: Pseudomonas sp. s4 (assembly GCF_046764235.1). Classification (NCBI taxonomy): domain Bacteria; kingdom Pseudomonadati; phylum Pseudomonadota; class Gammaproteobacteria; order Pseudomonadales; family Pseudomonadaceae; genus Pseudomonas; species Pseudomonas sp. s4. Next base: position 5,033,591 of record NZ_CP177209.1, read on the forward strand.
ATCGCCATCGCCATCTCCGCCTGGGTCATCGCCTTGCTGCTGGGCTCGGTCCTCGGTGTCATGCGCACCGTGCCGAACCGTTTGGTATCGGGTATCGCCACCGCCTATGTGGAGCTGTTCCGCAACGTACCGCTGCTGGTGCAGCTGTTCATCTGGTACTTCCTGGTGCCAGACCTGCTGCCAGAAGGCCTGCAGGAATGGTTCAAGCAGGACCTCAACCCGACCACCTCGGCGCTGATCAGCGTGGTCATCTGCCTGGGCCTGTTCACTGCCGCCCGCGTGTGCGAGCAGGTGCGTACCGGCATCCAGGCGCTGCCCCGCGGCCAGGAAGCCGCCGCCCGCGCCATGGGCTTCAGCCTGTCGCAGATCTACACCAACGTGCTGCTGCCACAAGCCTACCGGATCATCATTCCGCCGCTCACCTCGGAATTCCTGAACGTGTTCAAGAACTCGTCGGTGGCGTCGCTGATCGGCCTGATGGAACTGCTGGCACAAACCAAGCAGACCGCTGAGTTCTCGGCGAACCTGTTCGAGGCCTTCACCTTGGCCACGCTGATCTACTTCACCCTGAACATGGGCCTGATGCTGCTGATGCGCATGGTCGAGAAAAAAGTCTCGGTGCCCGGCCTGATTTCCGTAGGGGGCAAATAAATGGACATGGATTTCAGCGAAATCATCCCGGCCCTGCCTGCCCTTTGGGAAGGCATGGTCATGACCCTGCAGCTGATGATAATGGGCGTGGTTGGCGGGATTGTACTGGGGACCATCCTGGCCCTGATGCGCCTGTCGTCGAGCAAGCTGCTGTCGAACGTGGCCGGCGCCTACGTCAACTACTTCCGCTCGATCCCGCTGCTGCTGGTAATCACCTGGTTCTACCTGGCAGTACCATTCGTGCTGCGCTGGATTACCGGCGAGGACACCCCGGTAGGTGCTTTCACCTCCTGCGTGGTGGCATTCATGATGTTCGAGGCCGCGTACTTCTGCGAAATCGTCCGCGCCGGCGTGCAGTCGATCTCCAAAGGCCAGATGGGCGCCGCCCAGGCCCTGGGCATGACCTACGGCCAGACCATGCGCCTGATCATCTTGCCCCAGGCCTTCCGCAAGATGACGCCGCTGCTTTTGCAGCAGAGCATCATCCTGTTCCAGGACACCTCGCTGGTCTACACCGTGGGCCTGGTGGACTTCCTCAACTCGGCACGCTCCAACGGCGACATCATCGGGCGCTCCCATGAGTTCCTGATCTTCGCCGGTGTCGTGTACTTCCTCATCAGCTTCTCCGCTTCGTGGCTGGTCAAGCGCCTGCAAAAAAGGATCGCCGTATGATTTCCATCAAGAACGTAAACAAGTGGTACGGGGACTTCCAGGTACTGACCGACTGCAGCACCGAGGTCAAGAAGGGTGAAGTGGTGGTGGTCTGCGGCCCGTCGGGCTCGGGCAAGTCCACCCTGATCAAGTGCGTCAACGCCCTGGAGCCGTTCCAGAAAGGTGACATCGTGGTCGACGGCACCTCCATCGCCGACCCCAAGACCAACCTGCCCAAGCTGCGTTCACGCGTTGGCATGGTGTTCCAGCACTTCGAGCTGTTCCCGCACCTGACCATCACCGAGAACCTGACCATTGCCCAGCGCAAGGTGCTTGGCCGTAGCGAAGCAGAAGCGACCAAGAAGGGCCTGGCCCTGCTCGACCGCGTCGGCCTCGGTGCCCACGCCAAGAAGCACCCCGGCCAGCTGTCCGGCGGCCAGCAGCAGCGCGTGGCCATCGCCCGCGCCCTGTCGATGGACCCGATCGTCATGCTGTTCGACGAACCGACCTCGGCCCTGGACCCGGAAATGGTCAACGAAGTACTGGACGTGATGGTCGAGCTGGCCCACGAAGGCATGACCATGATGTGCGTGACCCACGAAATGGGCTTCGCCCGCAAGGTGGCCAACCGCGTGATCTTCATGGACAAAGGCAACATCATCGAGGATTGCCAGAAGGAAGACTTCTTCGGCAACCCGAGTGCCCGCCACGAACGTACCCAGCACTTCCTCAGCAAGATCCTGCAACACTGATTTTGCTTCACTGAAGCGGTCGGCGCCGCTGCCCTTCGGGCAGCAGGCGCTGGCCGTGACAAGGCCACTGTGATGAAATGCGATCCTTCGCTTCTTCTCCCTGCCAAGCCTGCCGTGAAATCCCGCCTGCTCCGCCAATTGCTGTTACCGCCACTGATCATCCTGCTGATGGTCGGCCTGGGAATGGCTGGCTACCTGATCAGCGAGAGCAGCGGCATCCGCACCCTCAGCGAAAACGGCGAGCGCCAGCTGGAGCTGCACGCGCGCACGGTCGAGAGCGAAATCAGCAAGTACACCTACCTGCCGAGCCTGCTGGAGCTGGAAGACAGCGTCTCGCATCTGCTCACCGACCCTGACGGCGGCTCGCGGCAGACCGTCAACGAATACCTCGAAGGCCTGAACCGGCGCAGCCGCAGCCGGGCCATCTTCGTCCTCGACACCAACGGCCGTGTCCAGGCTACCAGCAACTGGCGCGATGCCGACTCGTTCCTCGGCGAGGACCTGTCGTTCCGGGCCTACTTCCAGACTGCCGTGCGCGGCGAACCCGGGCGTTTCTACGGTATCGGCAGTACAACCGGCGAGGCCGGCTATTACCTGGCCCACGGCCTGGAGGAGCATGGCAAGATCATTGGCGTGGCGGTGATCAAAGTGCGCCTGGACACCCTCGAGGAGCGCTGGCAGCGTGCCCGCCTGGAGGCGTTCGTCAGCGACGAGAACGGCATCATCATCCTCTCCAGCGACCCTGCCCGGCGCCTGAAGTCGGTACGCCCGCTGACCCCGCAGATCAAGGAGCGCCTGGCTCGCAGCCTGCAGTACTACTGGTGGCCGCTGAACGAACTGCAGCCCCTGGCACGGGAGACCCTGGCCGATGGTGTGGAAAAGCTGACCTTCCCGGCCAACAGCGAAACCGCACAGGGCAAGGCCCGCGAAATGGCCTACCTGGCCCAGACCCGGCGCCTGGTCGATACGCCCTGGCATTTCACCCTGCTGACCCCACTGCAGGACCTGCGCCGCGAATCCATGGTACAGGGCATCCTGGTGGGCGTGGCCTTCGCCTTGTTGGCGATCCTCGGCATCGCCTGGAACGAACGGCGCAAGGTCATCGCCACCCGCCTGGCAGCCCGCGAGGCCCTGCAGGAAGCCAACAGCCAGCTGGAACGACGGATTACCGAACGCACGGCCGACCTGCGTGCCAGCAACGAACGCCTGAAGGGCCAGATTCGCGAGCGCCGGCATGCCGAGCAGACCCTGCGCCACGCCCAGGACGAACTGGTACAGGCCGGCAAGCTGGCCGCCATCGGGCAGATGTCCACCAGCATTGCCCACGAACTGAACCAACCGCTGGCCGCGCTGCGTACGTTGTCCGGCAACACCGTGCGCTTCCTCGAACGCGGGGCGCTGGAAACCGCCAGCACCAACCTGCGTACCATGAACGACCTGATCGACCGCATGGGCCGAATCACCGCCAGCCTGCGCTCGTTCGCCCGACGCAGCGACGACAGTGGCCAGGCTTCGCTGGCCAAGGCGGTGGACGCTACCTTGCAGGTGCTGGCCAACCGCATCAGCGCCTGCCACCTGCAGTTGCACAATCAGTTCGAGGACCAGCAGCTTGCCATCGACCAGACCCGCCTGGAGCAGATCCTGGTCAACCTGATCGGCAACGCCCTGGATGCCATGGCCGCCCAACCGCTGCCGCAACTGTGGCTGGAGGGCGAGCTGCAGGGCGACAAGTACCGTTTGCAGGTGCGCGACAATGGCCACGGCATCGACGCCGAGGCGCGCAAGCACCTGTTCGAACCTTTCTTCACCACCAAGCCGGGCGAACACGGCCTGGGCCTGGGCCTGACCCTGTCGGCGAGCCTTGCCGCCGCCGCCAAGGGCAGCCTCAACGTCGAGCATCCCGCCAGCGGCGGTACGGCCTTCGTCCTGGCCCTGCCCCTGGTCTCACCCCCTAGCGAATCGGCAGAGCACCCATGAACCAAGCGCCTCTTACCGTCCTGATCGTCGAAGACGACCCGCATGTGCTGCTCGGCTGCCAACAGGCGCTGGCCCTGGAAGACATCGCCTGTGAAGGTGTGGGCAGCGCCGAGCAGGCGCTGGAGCGCATCGGCGACGACTTCGCCGGCATCGTCGTCAGCGATATACGCCTGCCGGGCATCGATGGCCTGGAGCTGCTCAACCGCCTCAAGGCCCGCGACCGCAGCCTGCCGGTGGTACTGATCACCGGCCACGGCGATATCGACATGGCGGTGGGCGCCATGCGCAATGGCGCCTACGACTTCATGGAAAAACCCTTCTCCCCGGAGCGCCTGGTCGACGTGGTGCGCCGCGCCCTCGAACAACGCGGGCTGTCGCGCGAAGTGGTGGCCCTGCGCCGCCAGTTGGCCGAGCAAAACAGCCTGGAGGGGCGCATCATTGGCCGTTCGCCGGCCATGGAGCATCTGCGCGAGCTGATCGCCAACGTCGCCGATACCTCGGCCAACGTGCTGATCGAAGGCGAAACCGGTACCGGCAAGGAACTGGTCGCCCGCTGCCTGCACGACTTCAGCCGTCGTCAGGGCCAGCCGTTCGTGGCACTTAACTGTGGCGGCTTGCCGGAAAACCTGTTCGAAAGCGAGATTTTCGGCCACGAGGCCAACGCCTTCACCGGTGCCGGCAAACGCCGCATCGGCAAGATCGAACACGCCAACGGCGGCACGCTGTTCCTCGACGAAGTGGAGAGCATGCCGATCAACCTGCAGATCAAGCTGTTGCGCGTGCTGCAGGAGCGCACCCTGGAGCGGCTGGGCTCGAACCAGAGCATTCCGGTGGACTGCCGGGTGATCGCCGCCACCAAGTCTGACCTGGATGCCATGGGCCAGAGTGGCCAGTTCCGCAGCGACCTGTATTACCGGCTGAACGTGGTGACACTGGAGCTGCCGCCGCTACGCGAGCGCCGCGAAGATATCCTGCAGCTGTTCGAACACTTCCTGCAGCAGTCGGCCCTGCGCTTCGACCGTGAAACACCTGCGCTGGACAGCCAGACCCTGTCGCGCCTGATGGCCCACGACTGGCCGGGCAACGTGCGTGAGCTGCGCAACGTCGCCGAACGCTATGCCCTCGGCCTGCCTGCGTTCAAGAAAGGCCCCAGCGGTGGTGCCAGCCAAGGCTTGGGCTTTGCCGAGGCGGTGGAAGCGTTCGAGCGCAACCTGCTCAGCGATGCCCTGCAACGTACTGGTGGCAACCTGAGCCAGGCCAGCCAGGAGCTGGGCATGGCCAAGACCACGTTGTTCGACAAAGTGAAGAAATACGGCCTCGGCTGACCTCAACCCAACCTGGAAAGACAACGTGGACCTGGTATTCAAAGCTGCCTTGGGTGCTGGTGTGGTGCTGCTGCTGGCGGTGCTGTCGAAGACACGCAATTACTACATCGCCGGGCTGGTGCCGCTGTTCCCCACCTTCGCCCTGATTGCCCACTACATTGTCGGCAAGGGGCGCAGCATTGCCGACCTGAAGACCACCATCCTGTTCGGCATGTGGTCGATCATTCCGTACTTCGTGTACCTGGCGACCTTGTATGTACTGGTCGACCGCATGCGCCTTGAGGCATCGCTGGCGCTGGCCACGGTGGCCTGGCTGATGGCTGCGACCGTGCTGGTGACCCTGTGGGTGCGGATGCACTGAGGCAGTCGGCTGACGCGGTCCGTGTAGGAGCGGCCTTGTGTCGCGATGGGGCGCGTAGCGGCCCCCGATTTCAGCTTCGCAACGAATATTGCCGGGGCCGCTTTGCGGCCCTTTCGCGACACAAGGCCGCTCCTACAGGGGATAGCATCAGCCTGGAAGCATGGAAATTCAGAGCCCTGCGATATGCGTGACATCCTGCCGATGTGCCTGCAGGTAGGGCAACACCGCCCCCAGCAGCGGCGCCTTGAACGGCTCCTGGAAGCGGTGCGCCAACCCCGGTATCAAACGCAGCTGGCTGCCCTGGATATGCGCCGCCAGGTGCACGCCATGCATCACCGGCAGCAACGGGTCGGCCGTGCCATGCACTACCAGGGTCGGCACCCGCAACTGGTTAAGCAACTCGACCCTGCTCGGTTCGGCCAGTATCGCCATGATCTGGCGCTTGGCCCCTTCAGGGTTGAACGCCCGGTCGTAGGCCACGGCCGCTTGCTGCAGCAAGGCCGCACGGTCGTCACGCACCTCGGGGCTACCCAGCGCCGCCAGCAGATCAGCCTGCTGCTCGATGGCCACTTCGCGGTTCGGCGCGCTGCGCCGGGCCAGCAACTGCACCAGCGCAGGATCCGGCGCCGGCAACCCCGCCGCCCCTGAACTGGACATGACCAGCGTCAGGCTGCGCACGCGCTCGGGCGCCATGGCAGCCAGGTGCTGGGCAATCATGCCGCCCATGCTCACCCCCAGCACATGAAACTGGCGCACGCCCAACGCATCCATCAAGCGCAGGCCATCGTCCGCCATGTCGGTCAGCGTATAGGGCGCAGCCACCGACAGGCCCAGCTTGTAGCGCAGCAGTTCGACCGTCAGGTTGGCCGTCGGTGGCAACTGGTTCCAGCGTGACAGGCCGACATCGCGGTTGTCATAGCGGATCACCCGAAAGCCCTGGCGGCACAACGCTTCGACCACGTCGTCCGGCCAGTGGATCAGCTGCCCTCCAAGGCCCATCACCAGCAGCAAGGCCGGGTCGCGTGGCGCACCGACGCTCTGGTAGACAAGGCTGACCGCGCCCAGCTCGGCACGCTGCACCGGCACGTGGGCGTCACAACGCTGTTCAGCGAAACTTGCAGGTACGCCGAATACAAAGAAAAGAAAAAGCCAAAAAGCCCGCATGAAAGAAACACCAGAATGCAGATCCCCAGTAGAGCGCGAGTCTGATGAATTCTGTTCGGGCGCGCTGCCACAGTTCAGTGACAGTTTGATGACTCCCGCCAGGCGGTGCGGCGGTACGCCCAGTCGACAGGCGCGGCAACATGAGGGAAACTCAACTCATTCCCTGTTTCCTCAAGTCCACTCACCGGAGTCAGCTGTGCTGGAGATCCGTCACCTGAAAACCCTTCATGCCCTGCGCGAGGCCGACAGCCTCGTGGAGGCTGCCGAGCGCCTGCACCTGACTCAGTCGGCGCTGTCGCACCAGTTCAAGGAACTGGAAGAACGCCTGGGCCTGCCGCTGTTCGTGCGCAAGACCAAGCCGATCCGCTTCACCAGCGCCGGGTTGCGTCTGCTGCAACTGGCCGATGCCACCCTGCCGCTGCTGCGCGGCGCCGAACGTGACATCGCGCGCCTGGCCGGCGGCACCGCCGGTCGTCTGCACATGGCCATCGAATGCCACAGCTGCTTCCAGTGGCTAATGCCGACCATCGACCAGTTCCGTGATGCCTGGCCGGAGGTGGAGCTGGACCTGGCCTCCGGCTTTGCCTTCGCACCACTGCCGGCCCTGGCCCGCGGCGACCTCGACCTGGTGGTGACCTCCGACCCGCTGGACCTGGCGGGCATCACCTACGTGCCGCTGTTCACCTACGAGGCAATGCTGGCGGTGGCCAACCAGCATCCGTTGGCCAGCAAGCCCTACATCGTGCCGCAGGACCTGCTCGACCAGACCCTCATCACCTACCCGGTGGAGCGCGACCGCCTGGACATCTTCACCCGCTTCCTGGAGCCAGCCGACATCGAGCCCGCCGCCGTGCGCACATCGGAGCTGACGGTGATGATGATGCAACTTGTGGCCAGTGGCCGTGGCGTGTGCGGCATGCCGCACTGGGCGCTGCACGAGTACAGTTCGCGCGGGTATGTGAAGGGCAAGCGCCTGGGTGAGAAAGGCCTGTTCGCCACGCTTTATGCCGCCGTGCGCACCGACATGCTCGATGCGCCATATATGCGCGACTTCTTGCTCACGGCCAAGGACACCTCGTTCGCCACCCTCGATGGCGTCAGCGCGGTGCGCTGACGGCCTGGCGGTATAGCGGCAGGATCAGGTCGCGGGTCAGGGGTGCAAGCTGCATGGCGGGTGCCTGGTCTGCGGCCAGCCACACCACCTCCTCGATCTCCGCGGCCGGCAGCACGGCTGCGGCGCTGTCGACACGGAACAGTTCGGCCTGTACCTCGAAGCCCGGCTCGTTGGCGGCCGGGGCGCTGAACCGGCCCAGGTGCACGGCCTGAGCTGGGTCGATGTGCAGGCCTAGTTCCTCATGCAGCTCGCGCACCAGCGCCTGCACCGGGGTTTCGCCAGCATCGATCTTGCCGCCGGGCTGCATGAAAGCCTGGGTGCCGCGCTTGCGTACCAGCAGGGTGCGGCCTTGGGAGTCGATCAACAGGGCCGCGGCTATGCGGATGGTGTTGGGCATGGGGGCTCACCTGAAACAATGGCCGGGGAGGATCCCATGGGGGTCCTTGCCCTGACAAGGCCAGTGTCTCATGTGCCGGCCTCTTCGCGGGTGAACCCGCTCCCACAGGTGCACCACAAGGCCAGAGAGCGGCGCAGTACCCGCGAAGAGGCCGACACAGGTCGTAGCCGATCCAGCAGACGAACGGCCCCTTGCCAACCCGCCCCACACCCTCCATAACCAACACATGAACCTGCCCGCCAAACACCACCCGGTGCTCGAGCTGTTCCACCCCGCCGTGCGCACCTGGTTCCGTCGCCACTTCGCTACGGTGACCGATGCCCAGGCCCAGGCCTGGCCGTTGATCCATGCGGGCCAGTCGATGCTGCTAGCCGCACCGACCGGCTCGGGCAAGACCCTCAGTGCGTTCCTGGCCGTGCTCGACGAACTGTTCCGCCAAGGCCTGGAGCACCAAGGCGAGCTACCAGCGCAAACCCAGGTGGTCTACGTTTCGCCACTCAAGGCGCTTTCCAACGATATCCGCCTGAACCTGCAAACCCCGCTCGAAGGCATCAGCCAGGCCATCGCGGACCAGGGCCTGAACGCCCCGCGCATCACCACGGCCGTGCGCAGCGGCGACACCCCGCAGAAGGAGCGTGCCGCCATGCGCAAGCTGGCGCCGCACATCCTGGTGACCACCCCCGAATCGCTCTACGTGCTGATGGGCTCGGCTTCTGGCCGTAAAGGCCTGGCCAGCGTGCACACGGTAATCGTCGACGAAATCCATGCCCTGGCAGGCAACAAGCGCGGCGCCCACCTGGCACTGACCCTGGAGCGCCTGCAGGCCCTGTGCAACCGGCCGTTGCGGCGCATCGGCCTGTCGGCCACGCAACGCCCGGTCGAGCGGGTGGCGCAATTTCTGGTCGGCAACGGCCGCCCCTGCGCAATCGTCGATGTCGGCCATGCTCGGCAGCGCGACCTGGCCATCGAGGTGCCGCCAGTGCCGCTGGGTGCAGTGATGTCCACCGATGTCTGGGGCCTGGTCTATGACCGCCTGGCCACCCTGGCGCGCGAACACCGCACCACCCTGGTGTTCGTCAACACCCGGCGCCTGGCCGAGCGCATCACCCGCCACCTCAGCGACCGGCTGGGCAAGGAGGCGGTTGCCGCGCACCACGGCAGCCTGGCCAAGGAACTACGCCTGGATGCCGAACAACGCCTGAAGAATGGCCAGTTGCAGGTGCTGGTGGCCACTGCATCGCTGGAGCTGGGCATCGATATCGGTGACATCGATCTGGTCTGCCAGATCGCCTCACCAGGTTCGATAGCGGCCTTTCTGCAGCGGGTCGGCCGCGCCAGCCACCAGGTCGATGGCGTGCCAAAGGGCCGCTTGTTCCCGACCTCGCGCGATGACCTGATCGAATGCGTGGCCCTGCTCGACTGCATACGCCGGGGGGAGCTGGACGAGCTGCACATTCCACGGGCGCCGCTGGACGTGCTGGCCCAGCAGATCGTCGCCGAAGCCAGCAACCAGCCCTGGCACGAACAAGCCCTGTTCGACTGCCTGCGCCAGGCCACGCCCTATGCCGAACTCGACCAGCAACATTACCAGGCCCTGCTGCGCATGCTCGCCGAGGGCTACAACGGCCGCCAGGGCGTGCGCAGTGCCTATCTGCACCGCGATGCGGTGAGCGGCACCCTGCGTGGCCGCCGCGGCAGCCAGCTGACCGCCCTGACCAGCGGCGGCACCATCCCCGACAACGCCGACTACGCCGTGCTGCTCGAACCGCAGGCGCTGAACATCGGCAGCGTCAACGAAGACTTCGCCGTGGAAAGCATCGCCGGCGACATCTTCCAGCTTGGCAATGCCTCCTATCGAATCCTGCGGGTCGAGCCGGGCCGGGTGCGGGTGGAGGATGCCCATGGCCTGCCACCGACCATTCCATTCTGGCTGGGCGAGGCGCCGGGGCGCAGCGACGAGCTGTCCGCCGCGGTGGCCCGGCTGCAGGCGCAGATCGACCAACAGCTGGCTGACAACAACCAGGCCGAGGTGCTGGCATGGTTGCAGGCCACCTTCGAACTGGGTGAAGACGCCGCCGGCCAGTTGCTCGACTACCTGGCCCGCACCCGCGAAGTGCTTGGTGCCCTGCCCTCGCAGGACACGCTGGTGATGGAGCGCTTCTTCGATGAGTCCGGCGGTACCCAGTTGATCATCCATTCGCCCTACGGCAGCCGCATCAACCGCGCCTGGGGCCTGGCCCTGCGCAAGCGCTTCTGCCGCACCTTCAACTTCGAGTTGCAGGCGGCGGCCAGCGAGGACGCCATCGTGCTGTCGCTGTCCTCCAGCCACAGCTTCGAACTGGACGACGTGTGGCGTTACCTGAATAGCCGCAACGCCGAGTCGATCCTTGTCCAGGCACTGCTCGATGCGCCGCTGTTCGGCGTGCGCTGGCGCTGGAACGCCAGCGTGACCATGGCCTTGCCGCGCTTTGTCGGCGGTCGCATGGTGGCGCCACAGATCCAGCGGATGAAGAGTGAAGACCTGATTGCCGCCGTGTTCCCCGACCAGATCGCCTGCCTGGAGAACATCGTCGGCGAGCGGCAGATTCCCGATCATCCGCTGGTCGAGCAAACCCTCGACGACTGCTTGCACGAGGCGATGGATAGCGAAGGCTGGCTAGCACTTTTGCGGCGCATGGAAAGCGGCACGGTACGCCTGCTGTGCCGCGATCTGCCCGCCCCTTCGCCGTTGGCGGCGGCCATCCTCAATGCACGGCCATATGCCTTCCTGGATGACGCGCCACTGGAAGAGCGTCGCACACAGGCAGTGCTCAACCGGCGCTGGAACGAGGTGCAGAACGGCGACGACCTGGGCGCGCTGGACGCCGATGCGATTGCCGCCGTGACGGCCGAGGCCTGGCCGCAACCGGGCAACGCCGACGAAATGCATGAAGCGTTGATGGGCCTGGGTGTCATCAGCCAGGACGAAGTGCAGGGCAATGCCGGCTGGGAGCTGCTGCTCAGACAATTGGCCAAGGCTGGCCGGGCCTTGCGCCTGGTGGATGAAAAACTGTGGCTGGCACGCGAGCGGTTGAGTCTGCTGCAGGTGCTGTATCCCGGCTCCCGGCTGGAACCTGCGTTGCAGGTACTGCCAGGCTTCGATCAGGCCATCGAGCCGGACATTGCGCTGGTCGAACTGTTGCGAGCCCGCCTGAGCGGCCATGGCCCGCTGACCCGTGCGCAGATTGCGGCAGCACTTGGCAAGCCGCTGCCGGCCATCGAACAGGCCCTGGCCCGCCTGGAGGCCGAAGGCTATGTGCTGCGTGGGCATTTCAGCCCCGGCGCAAGCGAACTGCAGTGGTGCGAGCGCCATTTGCTGGCGCGCATCCACCGCTACACAGTCAAACGCCTGCGCCGGGAGATCGAGCCGGTCAGCCTGCAGGACTTCGTGCGCTTTCTGTTCGACTGGCAGCACCTGGCTGACGACACGCGCCTGCGCGGCCCGCAAGCCGTGGCCGAGGTACTTGGCCAGTTGCAAGGGTTCCCGAGTGCAGCCGGAGCCTGGGAGGCCGAACTGCTGCCGGCACGTATCAAGGACTACAGCCCGCACTGGCTCGACGATGCCTGCCGTAGCGGGCAGTTTGCCTGGAGCCGGCTGGCGGCGACCGTGTCGAGCAACACCTTGTCGAGCACACCGCTGGTGCTGCTGCCACGCGAGCATCTTGGGTTGTGGCGCAGCCTTGCCCCCGTACCCGCCCTGGATAGCCTCGGCGCACGGGCGCAACGCGTCCACGAGGTGCTGAACGCACATGGCGCGCTGTTCTTCGACGAGCTGGCACACGACGCCCACCTGCTGCCCAGCGAACTGGAGACGGCGTTGCAGGAGCTGGTAGGCGCAGGGCTGGTAGGGGCCGACAGCTTCACCGGCCTGCGCAGCCTGATCACCCCGGCGGCGAAACGCACATCGCGCAACAGCCGACGCGGCCACCCACCGCTGTCCAGCAGCATGTCCCATGCCGGGCGCTGGGCGTTGCTGCGCAGGGGCGCTGTAGACGACAGCCAGCGCCTGGAGCACATCGCCCGGGCCCTGCTACGGCGCTATGGCGTGGTGTGCTGGCGCCTGCTGGAGCGCGAAAGCGATGTGTTGCCGCCCTGGCGCGAATTGCTGCGCTGCTATCACCGTCTGGAAGCGCGTGGCGAGATTCGTGGCGGGCGTTTCATTGCCGGGCTGGCTGGCGAACAGTTCGCCTTGCCGGAGGCGGTGGGGCTGCTGCGGCAGGTGCGGCGGCGTGAATTGGACGGGACTCTGGTGGTGGTGAGTGCCAGTGACCCGCTGAACCTGGTTGGGTCGTTGCTGCCGGGGGCGAAAGTGCCGGCGGTGAGTGGCAACCGCCTGCTGTACCGCGACGGGGTGCCAGTGGCGATGCGGGTGGCAGGGCACTATTCGTACCTGGTCGAAGCGCCGGCACAAGAGCAGGAAAGCTGGCGGCAGAAGCTGCTGCGCGACACTATCTGAATCCCTTGTTGCTGACTTCAGGGCATGCACAGCACCTGTAGGAGCAGCCTTGTGCTGCGAAGAGGCCATTATTGCCGAAGACAATCTGTTTCCCTACTGGCCTCTTCGCAGCATAAGGCTGCTCCTACAAAAGCCCGTGTTGGCCTGAAGACTATCGCCAGGCTCTGCGAGAATGATTTTCGCTACCCCGATTTTAATTTGCACAGCCGAGCAACTTGGCTATGGTCGGGGTTTGCCCCAGGCCCTGAGCCTGACCGCGCCATCGCAAGGACCCTGTATGAGCCTGTCACTTCTCAGTCGCTATGCCTTCTTCGCCACCTGTGTGCTGTTCACCCTGGCGAGCCTGCCGTTCACCCACCACGAATGGCTGTGGCCGTTCACCCTGAGCACCGGCATCCTCAGCCTCATCGGTCTGTTCGACCTGTTGCAGCAACGCCACGCAGTACGCCGCAACTATCCGATCCTGGGCAACATCCGCTATCTGGTCGAGGCCATTCGCCCGGAAATTCGCCAGTACCTGCTGGAGGCGGACAGCGACGCCCTGCCGTTCTCCCGCGCCCAGCGCTCGCTGGTTTACGCAAGGGCGAAGAACGAAGCCTCGGACAAACCCTTCGGCACCCTGATCGACGTGTACGAGTCCGGCTTCGAATTCATCGGCCACTCCATGCGCCCGGCGCCATTGGCCGACCCGGCAAGCTTCCGGGTCATCGTCGGCGGGCCGCAATGCAGCCAGCCATACTCGGCGTCGATCTTCAACATATCGGCGATGAGCTTTGGCTCGCTCAGCGCCAACGCCATCCGCGCCCTCAACCAGGGCGCCAAGCTGGGCAACTTCCACCATGACACCGGCGAAGGCAGCATCAGCCCCTATCACCGCGAGCATGGCGGCGACCTGGTCTGGGAACTGGGCAGCGGCTACTTCGGGTGCCGCACGCCAGACGGGCGCTTCGACCCCGAACGCTTTGCCGCCCAGGCACGCAGCCCGCAGGTGCGGATGATCGAAATCAAGATGAGCCAAGGCGCCAAGCCCGGCCATGGCGGCATCCTGCCCAAGCACAAGGTGACCCGGGAAATCGCCGAAACCCGTGGTGTGCTGATGGGCGAAGACTGCATATCGCCGTCGCGCCACAGCGCCTTCTCCACACCCATCGAGATGATGCAGTTCATCGCCCAGTTGCGTGAGCTGTCTGGCGGCAAACCGGTAGGTTTCAAGTTTTGCCTGGGCCACCCGTGGGAGTTCATGGGCATCGCCAAGGCCATGCTGGAAACCGGCATCCTGCCCGACTTCATCGTCGTCGACGGCAAGGAAGGCGGCACCGGCGCGGCGCCGGTGGAGTTCACCGACCACATTGGCGTACCGCTGCGCGAAGGGTTGCTGTTCGTGCACAACACCCTGGTTGGCCTGAACCTGCGCGACAAGATCAAGCTGGGCGCCAGCGGCAAGATCGTCAGCGCGTTCGACATTGCCAGCGTGCTGGCCATTGGCGCTGATTGGGCCAACTCGGCGCGCGGCTTCATGTTCGCCATCGGCTGCATTCAGTCGCAGAGCTGCCACACCAACAAGTGCCCGACCGGTGTGGCCACGCAAGACCCTCTGCGCCAGCGTGCGCTGGTGGTGCCGGACAAAGCCCAGCGGGTGTTGAACTTCCACCACAATACCTTGCGTGCCCTGGCCGAAATGCTTGCGGCAGCGGGCCTGGAGCACCCGGCGCAGCTGGAAGCCAAGCACCTGGTACGGCGCATCTCGGCCACCGAGATCAAACTGTTCTCGCAGATGCATGTGTTCTTGAAGCCGGGTGAACTGCTGACTGGCGAGGTGAACGGGCAGTTCTATTCGCGCATGTGGCAGCTGGCGCGGGCGGACAGCTTTGAACCGAACAGCGAAGTGGCGGCCTGATAGAACCCTGGGGCTGCTACGCAGCCCATCGCGACACAAGGCCGCTCCTACAGGCGACCGCGACCCATGCAGCTGGCTGCGGTCGCCTGTAGGAGCGGCCTTGTGTCGCGAAAGGGCCGCAAAGCGGCCCCAGCCATTTCAGATCAGAAAGCAGTACTGGCCACACCCTGCGCGTCTTTCGGCGCCAGGCGGAACGCGTAGTACAGCACCGTCAGCAGCACCAGGAACGCCGGGCCGATGTACAGCGCCACGCGGGTATCCTCGAAGTACGCCATCAGGCCGACCACCAGCACCAGGAAGGCCAGTGCCAGATACGAGCTCAACGGCCACAGCCACATGCGGTATTTCAGCGCCTTGCGTTCAGTGGAGCTCAGGCCGGCGCGGAACTTCAGTTGCGCCAGCAGGATCATCACCCAGGTCCAGATCGCGCCGAAGGTGGCGATCGAAGTCACCCAGACGAAGACCTTCTCCGGCACCAGGTAGTTGGCCAGCACGCCCAGCAGCAGCGCGCCGATCGACAGCAGCAGCGCGTTGCGCGGCACGCCGTTCTTCGACGTACGGGCGAAGGCCGCCGGGGCCTGGCCGTTCTGCGCCAGGCTGTAGAGCATGCGCCCGGTGCTGAAGATGCCGCCGTTGCACGACGACAGCGCTGCAGTGATGACCACGAAGTTGATGATGCCGGCGGCGGTCTTGATGCCCAGGCGCTCGAAGGTCATGACGAACGGGCTGCCCTGGCTGCCGATTTCGCTCCAAGGGTAGATCGACAGGATCACGAACAGCGCACCGACATAGAACAGCAGAATGCGCCAGAACACCGAGCCGATGGCCTGCGGGATGGTCTTTTGCGGGTTGCGTGCTTCGCCGGCAGTCAGGCCGATCATTTCCACGCCCAGGTAGGCGAACATGACCATTTGCAGCGACATCAGCACGCCGGTCACGCCATTGGGCATGAAGCCGCCGTTGCTCCAAAGGTTGGAAATACCCACTGCCACGCCGTCATTGCCGAAGCCAAAGGCAATGATGCCGATGCCGCCAAGGACCATGGCGATGATGGTGACGATCTTGATCAGGGCGAACCAGAACTCGAATTCACCAAAGGCCTTGACGGCCACCAGGTTGACCGCCCCCATGCTGCCCAGCGCCGCCAGGGCCCAGATCCAGCGTGGTACGTCAGGGAACCAGATACCCATGTAGATGGCCACCGCGGTGATTTCGGCAACGCAGGTCACCAGCCACAGGAACCAGTAGTTCCAGCCGGTAAGGAAGCCCGCCAGCGGGCCTAGATAGTCCTGGGCATAACGGCTGAACGAGCCAGCGACAGGGTTGTGCACGGCCATTTCGCCAAGGGCGCGCATGATCACCAGGATGGCCAGGCCGCCGATGATATAGGACAACATGATGGCGGGGCCGGCCATTTCGATGGCCTTGGCCGAACCGAGGAAAAGACCGACACCGATACAGGCGCCCAGCGCCATCAGGCGGATGTGCCGTTCGCCCAGTTCACGCTTGAGCGGGCCGCCTTCAGCGGCCTGGCCGTGGGCAGAGTGGTTGCCGACTGGCATAGCAATACAACCTCATTTTGTTATTGGATTTGACCTTCGTGCAGCTCCAGCCAGGCCGATAGGCGTGGCATTGGCTTGCCGAACTGGCCTTGTGGGCCGGCCCGAGTGCCGGAATAGAGCGCCCGGCGAGGCGAAGGGGGCGAGCAGTATAGGAAGACCCTTGCAGGTTTTTTCGCTGTATAAACAGGAATATTCAGCTAGATCTCTGGGGCCGCTTCGCACCCCATTCGCAGCACAAAGCTGCTCCTACAATGGATACGCATTCCCCTGTAGGAGCAGCCTTGTGCTGCGAATGGGGCGCGAAGCGGCCCCAAATCGCCCGGCCACCATAGCAACATCGCCGTATGAAGAAACCCACACCAAAGCCGCATAGCCCTACGCCACTCTTCTCCGTCTCTTACAAATTTTTCACCTGACCCGCTCAACGTCTAAGCTTCAGACAAGCAAGACGAAAATACCTGGCCGGATAGAAGACTATGGGCGCACTGTGGCAATCGGAACCAAGCAGAACGGAAGCACCCGAGATACCTCCGGCCGAGACGCCACAACCAAAGTCCCCCCGTCAGCGTCGGCTATGGTGGCGGCTGATCATCCTCATGCTGCTGGTGGCGCTGGTTGCCATCGGCTTCGCTGCATATGACGAATTCCGCACCTCCAACCTGCAGTCGCGGGAATTCAGCAAGCTGGCAAGCACCCTCACCTATTCGCTGCAACCAGGCCCCAGCGATGCCATCGTCTACCCCGGCGAAGGGCCGTTCGACAAACGCCTGGGCTACAGTGCCCTGGGCGAATTCCTGCCACGCCTGCTCAAGCGCGACTACCTGATCAGCGAGCAGGTGAAGTTCTCGCCGGCGTTGATGAACTACGTCGATCATGGGCTGTTCGCCCCCTATATCGAGAAAATCCAGGCTGGCCTGTCGATCACCGACTGCCGTGGCGACATGCTGTACCAGTACAACTACCCGCAACACTTGTACCCGGACTTTGCGGCGATCCCGCCGGTTATCGTCAACAGCCTGCTGTTCATCGAGAACCGCGACCTGCTCGACACCAAGGACCCGCGCAACAACCCGGCCGTGGACTGGCCGCGCTTCGCCAAGGCCGCCTACAGCCAGGTGGCCAAGTACCTGGCCCTGCCCGGCCAGTCCGCTGGCGGTAGCACCCTGGCCACGCAGCTTGAAAAGTACCGTCATTCACCGGACGGCCTGACCGTTTCCGGCGCCGAGAAGATCCGCCAGATGATTTCCGCCAGCGTGCGTGCCTATCAGGGCGGCCCTGATACAACCGAGGCGCGCCAGCGCATCGTGCGGGACTACCTCAACAGCGTGCCGCTGTCGGCAGTACCTGGGCATGGCGAAGTGCATGGCATGGCCGAAGGCCTGCGGGTGTGGTACGGCGCCGATTTCGACCAGGTCAACCAGGCCCTGAGTTCCACCGCCAGCGACCCTGAGAGCATGGCCGCACGCGGCCTGGCCCTGCGCCAGGTGCTGTCGCTGATGATTGCCCAGCGCCGGCCGTCGCACTACCTGTCCAAGGGGCGGCTCGAACTGGCCGAACTGACCGACGCGCACATCCGCGTGCTGGCCGCCAACAAGGTCATCGAGCGGCCACTGGCCGACGCTGCACTGGCCAGCAAGGCGGTATACCGCGACTGGGTGGCGCAACCGACCATCGTGCCGATCGTCACCAACAAGGGCATCAGCCTGGCACGCAACCGCCTGGCAGCCATGCTCAACCGCCCGCTGTACGATCTCGACCGGCTGGATCTGTCGGCCACCAGCACCCTGCAGTCCGACCTGCAACTGCAGGTCAGCCAGTACCTGAAAAACCTTTCCGACCCTGAATTCGCGGCGCAGATCGGCCTGATCGGCGAACGCCTGCTCACCGCCAAGACCACCGATCAGGTGAGCTACAGCTTCACCTTGTTCGAGCGCACCGCCGACGGCTCGCGGGTGCGGGTGCAGACCGACAGCACCGACCAGCCATTCGATATCAACGAAGGCAGCAAGCTGGAGCTGGGTTCAACCGCCAAGTTGCGGGTGCTCACCACCTACCTGGAGATCATCGCCGAACTGCACGACAAATACGCCGGCAAGCCAGCCGCCGAGTTGAAGAAAGTCGAAGTCGCCGAGCTAGACCGCATCAGCCAGTGGTCGCTGGAATGGCTGGCGCAGAACAGCAAGAACCAGAGCCTGGACGCCATGCTCGATGCCGCACTGGAACGCAAGTATTCGGCCAACACCGGCGAAGCCTTCTTCACCGGCGGCGGCATGCATGTGTTCAACAACTTCCGCAAGGAAGACAACAGCCGCAACCCAACCCTCAAGGATGCATTGCGCGAATCGATCAACCTGCCGTTCATCCGCCTGATGCGCGACCTGGTGCGCTACGTGACCTACCAGCAACCGTATAACCGCGTGCCGCTGCTCAAGGACGACTCCGACCCGCGCCGCCAGGAATACCTGGCCCGTTTCGCCGACAAGGAAGGCACCAACTACCTGATGCGTTTCTGGAAGAAATACCAGCGCAAGACCTCGCAGCAGCGCCTGGACACCTTCCTCGACAGCATGCGCGTGACCCCGCAACGGTTGGCGGCCGTGCACCGCTACCTGTTCCCCGAGGCTGGCCAGGAAACCTTCAACGCCTTCGTCCGCGCCCACCTCAAGGGTGACAAGATCGTCCTGGGCAAACTGACCGATGGCCGCCTGTCGGAGATGTACGACGCCTATGGCCCGGGCAAGTACGACCTACCCGACCAGGGCTATATCGCCAAGGTCCACCCGCTGGACTTGTGGCTGTTGGGTTACCTGCTGAAGAACCCCGGTTCGACCTTGACCGAAATGGTCAATGCCAGCCGCTTCGAGCGCCAGGAGGTTTACGGCTGGCTGTTCAAGAGCCGCCATCAGGGCGCCCGTGACAGCCGCATTCGCACCATGGTGGAGATCGAAGCGTTCCTCGACATTCACCAGCGCTGGAAGCGCGTGGGCTATCCATTCGACCACCTGGTACCCTCGCTGGCCACCGCCATCGGCAGCTCGGGCGACCGCCCCGCCGCCCTCTCCGAGCTGGTCGGCATCATTCAGAACGACGGTGTGCGCCTGCCGACCTTGCGGATCGACACCCTGCACTTCGCAGCCAATACGCCTTACGAGACCAAGCTGGTCACCGACCCGGACCGGGGTGTGCGGATTCTGCCGGTCGAAGTCGCGCGCGCCCTCAAAGGCGCCATGTCGCAGGTGGTGGATGCGGGCACCGCGCGGCGTATTTCCGGCAGTTTCAAGCTGCAGGACGGCACGCCACTGGTGATGGGCGGCAAAACCGGTACCGGTGACAACCGCATCGAAAGCTTTGGTGCTGGCGGCCGACTGATCGGCTCGCGCTCGCTGAACCGAACCGCCACCTTCGTGTTCTTCCTGGGCGACAACCATTTCGGCACCTTGACCGCATTCGTGCCGGGGCGCTCGGCAGAGGCCTTCAAGTTCACCTCGGCGCTGCCGGTGCAGGTGCTCAAGGGTATGGCTCCGATTCTCATGCCTTACCTGCAACCGGGCAATCCGAATGAGTGCAAAGCGCCGCAGGTGGCCATGCACACAGCCGCGCCGCAAGGGGATACATCGAACAACTAGATGATAATCATCTGCAATTAAGGGCTTGTCTTTAGATATATCTTGAGTAATATCTTACGATATATCGCAAACGACGGAGCCCTGCCCCCATGCGCGAACATACCCCCCATGACCCCTTCGAGCGGCGCCCAGGTCGTGGCGAACGCGGCCCGCGCGTCTTCGCTCCCGGCGACCTCAAGCTGCTGATGCTGGCCCTGCTCGCCGAGCAGCCAGGCCACGGCTACGACCTGATCCGCCAGATCGAAAACCTGTTCGACGGTAGCTACAGCCCAAGCCCCGGGGTGATCTACCCCACCCTCAACTTCCTTGAGGAAGCCGAACTGATCAGCGGCCAGGTGCAGGGCAGCAAACGCCTCTATGCCATCACACAAGCCGGCCGCACCGCCCTGGCCGAACAGGCCGTCGCACTGGACGGCGTGCGCATGCGCATCGAAGTCAGCAAGCGCGCCCTGCGCGGCCACGACCGCCCACCAGAGATTCATGAAGCGGTCGGCAACCTGCGCCACGCACTGCACATGCACAGCGGCCGCTGGACACCGGAAGAAATCGAGCGGGTCCGCGACCTGCTCAACCACGCCGCCAAGGCCATCGCCTCCTCGCCGGCTGAACCTGCCAGGGAGACACCCCATGAGTGACACCATTCACCGCGTCAACCACGAAATCCGCCAACGCCACCTGCAGGTGCTGCGGGTCACCGAACTGACCCCGCGCATGCGCCGCATCACTCTCGGGGGTGCCGAGCTGCAAGGTTTCACCAGCGTGGGCAGCGACGACCATATCAAGCTGTTGTTCGCCGAAACGCCGGAGCAACAGCAAGCCATCGAGGCTCGCAACCTGGGCCGAGAAGGTGGCGCACGGCCTACCATGCGCGAATACACGCCACGGCGCATCGACCTGGTGGCCAATGAACTGGATATCGACTTCGTGCTGCACGGCGATGGCCCTGCATCCACCTGGGCCGCCCAGGCGGCACCCGGGCAAACCCTGAACATCGCCGGGCCGCGGGCTTCGATGGTGGTGCCGGACATCTTCGACAGCTACCTGCTGATCGGTGACGAAACTGCCATCCCGGCCATTGGCCGCCGCCTGGAGGAGTTGCCTGCGGGCCGTCAGGTGCTGGCGGTTATCCAGATCGAAGACGAGCAGGAACGCCAGCCACTGCCGAGCAAGGCACAGGTGGAGGTGATCTGGGTACGTCGCCAACAGGAGGACTTGCTGGCACTGGTGAAGAACCTGACCTTGCCGCAGGGCCGGTTGTACGGCTGGGTGGCACTGGAAAAAGCCCTGAGCCGGCAGGCCAAGGCACTGTTGCTGGAGAAAGGCTTGCCTGAGGATGCGCTCAAGGCTGTGGCCTACTGGCGTGCCGACGGGACTGCGGACGACGAATGATTGTTTATTGCCTGCATTAGTCCTATCGGGCAAGCCAGCCACAGGAATCGCGCAGCCCCTGTGGGAGCGGCCTTGTGTCGCGAAAGGGCTGCAAAGCAGCCCCAGCAATTTCAACTATCGCGCATCAATCCTGGGGCCGCGTTGCGGCCCTATCGCGACACAAGGCCGCTCCTACAGGTACAGCGACAACCTCGAGAGTAACGCTGTACCTGTGTGGCTTGCCGGCGATAGGGCCAGTGCAGGTCAAGCCAATCTGTGCAGCCCCCGCCACCGATCCAGCCCCAGCAACACCAGCCCAATCCCCCAGAACCCCGCCAACACCCCCAGGGCATTGAGCACTACCTGCCCATACCCCAGGCTCGCCACGTCGATGAACGGGTAGGCATACACGCCAATCTCGCTCCCACGCCACAGCGCGTAGGCAAAATATGTCGCCGGGTAAACCGCCCAGACCAGCAGATGCCATAGCCGCAACCTACCTTTGGGCACCTCGCACCACCAGTACAAGGCATATAGCACGGGCATCACATCGTGCAGCAACTCGTCCGCCAGCCATTGCCAGCCCTGCGGTTGCCACAAGTGACGCAAAAGCACGCTGTAGGCCAATGCCACCAGCACGATGCTGGCAGCCACTGCGGAACTCACCGAAGGCGACAGGAAAAAGCGTTTGGCACGGCCTTCCCGGCCAAACGCCGCATAACTGAGCACCGTTGCCACCAGGGTGTTGGTCAACACGGTGAAATACCCGAACACATTGATCAGGCCACCCACCAGGCTGGCCTGCTCCTGCCAACGCGCCAGCAGCACCAGATACACCTGCACGGTCAGGCCGAACCAGCCCAGCACGGCCATGCCGGTCAGCCAGGGGCGACGCGGCATGTCAGGCCTGGCGCTGCAGCTTCACGTACAGCTGCTCGACCTTTTCCCGTGCCCACGGCGTCTTGCGCAGGAAGGTCAGGCTCGACTTGATGGTCGGGTTGCTTTTGAAGCAGCGCACATCGATGCGCTCGGCCAGGCCCTGCCATTGGTAGTGCGCCACCAGCTCGGTGAGGATCTGTTCGAGGGTCTTGCCGTGCAGCGCGTTGTGTTGGGCCGTGCTCATGCCAGTGCTCCGTAGGAAAGATGCGCACCTTACACGAGTGTAGTGGTGGGTGGGATCAGGTGAGTCAACAGAAAAACCGCTGGCCAGGCGCAAAACCTCTGTGCTGAAATAGAGATGTTATATTGTAACAATACAAAAGCATCTGCCAAGGAACGCCCCATCCCCATGCTGTACACACCGCTTCGCCTCTCTCCCCTCGCCGTCGCGCTCTGGCTTGCCACACCACCCAGCCAAGCGGTGGAGCTCGAGCCCCAGGTCATCACCGCCAACCCTTTGGGTAACAGCCAGCTGGCCGCCCCCAGCACCGTGCTCGAAGGCGACAACCTGCTGCAACAGCAGCACGGCAGCCTTGGTGAAACCCTGAACAAGCAGCCCGGAGTCGCCTCCACCTGGTTCGGCCCTGGCGCCAGTCGCCCGGTAATTCGTGGCCTGGACGGCGACCGCATTCGCATCCTGCGCAATGGCGTCGGCACCCTCGACGCTTCATCACTGTCCTACGACCACGCCGTGCCGCTGGACCCGGTGACCGTCGAGCGCGTCGAGATCGTCCGTGGCCCGGCTGCCCTGCTCTACGGCGGCAACGCCATCGGCGGCGTGGTCAATACCTTCGACAACCGCATCCCGGATGCCCCCATCGAGGGCATCCACGGTGCCGGTGAACTGCGCTACGGCGGCGCCGATACCACCCGCAGCAGCGCTGGCAAGCTGGAGGCCGGCAACGGTGCCTTCGCCCTGCACCTGGATGCCAACAGCCGCCAGTTCAACGACCTGCGCATCCCCGGTTACGCGCGCAGTTCCAAGGTGCGCGATGCCGACGAACCCGGCAGCAAGCACCGCCTGGAAAACAGCGATGGCCGCCAGGACGGTGGCGCCCTGGGTGGCGCCTACCATTGGGACCACGGTTACGCCGGCCTGTCGTACAGCCGCTACGACAGTAACTATGGCTCGGTGGCCGAGCCAGGTGTGCGCCTGGACATGAAGCAGGACCATTACGCCTTCGCCTCCGAGCTGCGTGACATGGACGGCCCGTTCACTTCGATCAAGGTCGATGCCGGCTACACCGACTACGAGCATCGTGAAATCGAAGAAGGCGAGGTCCACACCACCTTCAGGAACAAGGGCTATGAAGCACGTATCGAAGCTCGCCACCAACCGCTCGGGCCGGTAGAAGGCGTGATCGGCGCCCAGGTCAGCCGCAACGAATTCTCCGCGTTGGGCGAGGAAGCCTTCGTCCCGCACACCGACACCGACAGCCTGGCGCTGTTCATGCTGGAGCAGTGGCAAGCCACCGAGCGCCTCAACCTGAGCCTGGGTGCACGCATGGAGCACACCCGGGTCGATCCGGATGCCAAAGGCAACGAGAACTTCGCCGACGCCGACAGCGCCAGCAGTTTCAACACCTTCAGCCTGTCTTCCGGGGCGGTGTACCAGCTCGACCCGGTCTGGTCGCTGGCCGCCAACCTCGGCTACACCGAGCGCGCCCCGACCTTCTACGAGCTGTATGCCAATGGTGCCCACGTGGCCACCGGAGCCTTTGAAGTCGGCGATGCCAGCCTGAACAAGGAAAAAGCCGTTTCCGCCGACCTGGCCCTGCGTTTCGACAACGGCACCCACAAGGGCAGTTTCGGGGTGTTCTACAGCCACTTCCGCAACTACATCGGCCTGATCAGCACCGGCAACATCCGCGAGGGGCATGACCACGATCATGATGAGGATGACCACGACCATGATCACGATCATGACCACGGCGGTTTCCCGGAGTACCAGTATCAGGGCGTGCGGGCGCGATTCTATGGCATCGAGGCCCAGGATCGCTGGCAGCTGGCCGAGAACCGCTACGGCAGCTTCGCGTTGGAAGTGTCTGGTGACTACACCCGGGCCAAGAACCTGGACAGTGGCGAGCCGCTGCCCCGCATCGCCCCGCTGCGCCTGAACAGCGGCCTGGTCTGGGAGCTGGACCGCTGGCAGGCGCGGGTCGACGTGCAACACGCTGCGTCTCAGCATCGCAAACCGGCCAACGAAACCAGCACTGATGGCTATACCACGCTAGGGGCCAGCGTTGGTTACCGCTTCGAAGTTGGCCAGAGCCAGTGGCTGGCGTTTGTGCGCGGCGAAAACCTGACGGACCAGACCGTGCGCTATGCCAGCTCGATCCTGCGCGACATCGCCCCGGCGCCGGGGCGTAGTGTGGAAGTGGGTCTGCGTACCACCTTCTGAAATCGCGGGGGCGCTTCGCGCCCCTTTCGCCGGCAAGCCCCACCGGTATTGCTTCTGCCTCAAGTGCAACGCCATCCTGTGGGAGCTGGCTTGCCGGCGATTGGGCTGCAAAGCAGCCGCCTCTGCAGCCAATTATTACCTGTCGAACAACAATCCACTGCGACAATTTGTCTTTTTTTCTTACAACTTCCCCTATATCCTCCCCGCCGCAAGCTGAATCGCTTCATCGAAACCATCTTGTCGCCATTTCCATTGAAGGGCCCGCCCTTCGATGCGCTTGCCGTTTATTCAACAATCAGAAGATAGCGCTATCTCATGCTCCAACTGCCCAAAACCTGTTACATCGGCCTAGCCCTCAGCGCCCTGGCGGCTCCCAGCAGCGCCAGCGAGATGTTCGCCAGCGATTCGCCATGGATGCTCGGCGACTGGGGTGGCACCCGCAGCGAACTGCTGGAAAAAGGCTACGACTTCACCCTCGGCTACACCGGCGAGATGGGCAGCAACCTGCATGGTGGCTACGACCACGACCGCACCGCGCGCTACAGCGACCAGTTCACCTTCGGCAGCCACCTGGACCTGGAGAAGATCCTCGGCTGGAACGACACCGAATTCCAGCTGACCATTACCGAGCGCCACGGCGACAACATCAGCAACGACCGTATCAACGACCCGCGTGTCGGCGGCTTCACCTCGGCCCAGGAGGTCTGGGGCCGTGGCGAAACCTGGCGGCTGACGCAGATGTGGATCAAGCAGAAGTACTTCGATGGCGCACTGGATGTGAAATTCGGCCGTTTCGGCGAAGGCGAAGACTTCAACAGCTTCCCCTGCGACTTCCAGAACCTGGCCTTCTGCGGCTCGCAGGTAGGCAACTGGGTAGGTGGCATCTGGTACAACTGGCCGGTCAGCCAGTGGGCCCTGCGCGTCCGCTACAACCTCAGCGATGCGCTCTACGCCCAGGTCGGCGTGTACGAGCAGAACCCCTCCAACCTGGAGTCGGGCAACGGCTTCAAGCTCAGCGGCAGCGGCACCCAAGGCGCGGTAATGCCGATCGAACTGGTATGGAGCCCACAGGTCAATGGCCTGAAAGGGGAATATCGCGCCGGCTACTACTACAGTAATGCCAAGGCACAGGATGTTCTCAAGGACAGCAATGGCCAGCCGGCAGCCCTCAGCGGCGCCGCCTACCGCAGCAGTTCGAGCAAGCACGGCTTGTGGCTCGGCGCCCAGCAGCAGGTGACTTCGCTGGCGTCCGACCAGTCGCGTGGCCTGAACCTGTTCGCCAACGCCACGGTGCACGACAAGAAGACCAATGCCATCGACAACTATGTTCAGGCAGGACTGGTATACAAAGGGCCATTCGACGCCCGCGCCAAGGACGACATCGGTTTCGCCCTCGCCCGCGTGCACGTCAACCCTGCCTATCGCAAGAACGCGCGTCTGGTCAACCAGGCCGCCGGCATCGACGACTATGACAACCCCGGTTTCCTGCCGGTACAGGACACCGAGTACAGCGCCGAGCTGTATTACGGCATCCACTTGGCCGACTGGCTCACGGTACGCCCCAACCTGCAGTACATCCGCCACCCAGGCGGGGTGTCGCAAGTCGATGGCGCCCTGATCGGCGGCCTGAAGATCCAGAGCAGTTTCTAACCCCTTTCTTGACCTGACGGAGAACCTACGATGAGCACTGAAGGTGCCAACAATGGAAGCCGCTGGCTACCGCGCCTGATCGGCGCGCTGCTGTTGCTGATGGGCCTGGCCCTGCTGGCTGGCGGCATCAAGCTGAGCCAGCTGGGCGGATCGCTGTACTACCTGATCGCCGGAATCGGCTTTGCCCTGTCTGGTATCCTGCTGCTGGCCCAACGCCGCATCGCCCTGGGCCTGTACGGCCTGGTACTGCTGGGCAGCACCGCATGGGCCCTGTTCGAAGTGGGCCTGGACTGGTGGCAACTGGTGCCACGCCTGGCCATCTGGTTTGCCATCGGCGTGGTCCTGCTGCTGCCTTGGGCGCGTCGTCCACTGGTCGGCCCGGCCAGCAAGGCC
This sequence comes from Pseudomonas sp. s4, assembly GCF_046764235.1. Taxonomy (NCBI): domain Bacteria; kingdom Pseudomonadati; phylum Pseudomonadota; class Gammaproteobacteria; order Pseudomonadales; family Pseudomonadaceae; genus Pseudomonas; species Pseudomonas sp. s4. The sequence continues at coordinate 5,060,314 of NZ_CP177209.1, forward strand.
AACACTGCGCTGCTCGGCGTTGCAGTGGTAGCATCTGGCGCTTGTGCCCTGGGCAGCCAGTTCACCCACCCCGGTGAAGTGTTTGGCGAACTGGGCCGCGACAGCAGCGAAATGGCCAGCGCCGCCCCGGCCATGCCCGACGGTGAATGGCAGGCCTACGGCCGCACCGAGCATGGCGACCGCTATTCGCCACTGCGCCAGATCACCCCGCAGAACGCCTACCGCCTCGAAGAAGCCTGGCGCATCCGCACCGGTGACCTGCCGACCGAAAACGACCCTGTGGAGCTGACCAACCAGAACACCCCACTGAAGGTCAACGGCATGCTCTATGCCTGCACCGCGCATAGCCGCTTGCTGGCCCTGGACCCGGACACCGGCGCGGAAATCTGGCGCTTTGATCCACAGGTCAAGAGCCCCGTCGGCACCTTCAAAGGCTTTGCCCACATGACCTGCCGTGGCGTTTCGTACTATGACGAAAACCGTTACGTCAGCCGCGACGGCAGCCCGGCACCGAAAATTACCGACGCCGGCCAAGCGGTGGCCCAGGCCTGCCCTCGCCGCCTCTACCTGCCGACTGCGGACGCCCGCCTGATCGCCATCAATGCCGACAACGGCAAGGTCTGCGAAGGCTTCGCCAACCAGGGCGTGATCGACCTCACCACCGGCATCGGCCCGTTCACCGCTGGCGGCTACTACTCCACCTCGCCAGCCGCAATCACCCGTGACCTGGTGATCATCGGTGGCCACGTCACCGACAACGAGTCGACCAACGAGCCATCCGGCGTGATCCGCGCTTACGATGTACACGATGGTCACCTGGTGTGGAACTGGGACAGCAACAACCCGGACGACACCCAGCCACTGGCCCCCGGCAAGATGTACAGCCGCAACTCGGCCAACATGTGGTCGATCGCCAGCGTCGATGAAGACCTCGGCATGATCTACCTGCCACTGGGCAACCAGACCCCGGACCAGTGGGGCGCCGACCGCACCCCGGGCGCCGAGAAGTACAGCGCCGGCGTGGTCGCACTCGACCTGGCCACCGGCAAGGCTCGCTGGAACTACCAGTTCACCCACCACGACCTGTGGGACATGGACGTCGGCAGCCAGCCGACCCTGGTCCACCTGAAGACCGACGATGGCGTGAAGCCGGCAATCATCGTGCCGACCAAGCAAGGCAGCCTGTACGTGCTCGACCGCCGCGACGGTACGCCGATCGTGCCGATCCGCGAGATCCCCACCCCTCAAGGTGCGGTGAAGGGTGACCACACCTCGCCGACCCAGGCCCGCTCCGACCTCAACCTGCTCGGCCCTGAGCTGACCGAACAGGCCATGTGGGGCGCCACGCCGTTCGACCAGATGCTGTGCCGCATCCAGTTCCGCGAACTGCGTTACGAAGGCCAATACACTCCACCGTCCGAGCAAGGCTCGCTGGTCTACCCGGGCAACGTCGGTGTGTTCAACTGGGGTAGCGTGTCGGTCGACCCGGTGCGCCAACTGCTGTTCACCTCGCCCAACTACATGGCCTTCGTGTCGAAGATGATCCCGCGTGAGCAGGTGGCCGAGGGCAGCAAGCGCGAAAGCGAGACCAGCGGCGTGCAGCCGAACACCGGCGCACCGTACGCAGTGACCATGCACCCGTTCATGTCGCCCCTGGGCGTACCGTGCCAGGCCCCGGCCTGGGGCTATGTCGCCGCCATCGACCTGTTCACCAACAAGGTGGTGTGGAAGCACAAGAACGGCACCACCCGCGACAGCACCCCGGTACCGATCGGCCTGCCGGTTGGCGTGCCGAGCATGGGCGGCTCGATCGTCACCGCTGGTGGCGTCGGTTTCCTCAGCGGCACCCTGGACCAGTACCTGCGCGCCTATGACGTGAACAACGGCAAGGAACTGTGGAAAGCCCGCCTGCCCGCGGGTGGCCAGGCCACGCCGATGACCTACACCGGCAAGGATGGCAAGCAGTACGTGCTGGTGACTGCCGGCGGGCATGGCTCGCTGGGCACCAGGATGGGCGACTACATCATCGCCTACAAACTGGCTGAGTAAAGTTGCCGAGCCCCGCCAGCGGGGCTCACTCGTTGTAGTGGCCTCATCGCCGGCAAGCCAGCTCCCACAGGTACTCCATTAGCCTTGAAAGCAGTGGGCCACCTGTGGGAGCTGGCTTGCCGGCGATAGGGCCAGAACAGGCCACCAACGATCCCCTCCCTACTGCCATCATCTACCATTGAAACCCATCCCCCCGCGCCCCATCTAAGCACCATAGTCATTCACGCAGGTGCCCCATGAGCGACCAGCAGGATTTCCCGGAACATCCCGACGAACACAGCGAAGTCGAACACACCACACCCCAGGCCGAAACCGGCCACGCCCTCGCCCTGCCCGGCCAGCAGCTGCCGGACAAGGTCTACGTGATCCCGATCCACAACCGTCCGTTCTTCCCGGCCCAGGTGCTGCCGGTCATCGTCAATGAAGACCCTTGGGCAGAAACCCTGGACCTGGTAGCCAAGTCGCCAGACCACAGCCTGGCCCTGTTCTTCATGGATACCCCGCCAGAAGACCACCGCCACTTCGATACCTCGGCGCTGCCGCAGTACGGCACGCTGGTAAAGGTGCACCACGCCAGCCGCGAAAACGGCAAGCTGCAGTTCGTCGCCCAGGGCCTGACCCGGGTACGCATCCGTACCTGGCTCAAGCACCACCGCCCGCCGTATCTTGTAGAGGTCGAATACCCGCGCCAGCACGCCGAGCCGACCGACGAGGTCAAGGCCTACGGCATGGCGCTGATCAACGCGATCAAGGAACTGCTGCCACTCAACCCGCTGTACAGCGAAGAGCTGAAGAACTACCTAAACCGCTTCAGCCCCAACGACCCGTCGCCGCTCACCGACTTCGCCGCCGCCCTCACTTCGGCCACCGGCAACCAGTTGCAGGAAGTGCTCGACTGCGTCCCCATGCTCAAACGCATGGAAAAGGTCCTGCCGATGCTGCGCAAAGAGGTCGAGGTCGCGCGCCTGCAGAACGAGATCTCGGCCGAAGTCAACCGGCAGATCGGCGAGCACCAGCGCGAGTTCTTCCTCAAGGAACAGCTCAAGGTCATCCAGCAGGAGCTGGGCCTGACCAAGGACGACCGCAGCGCCGACCTGGAGCAGTTCGAGCAGCGCCTCGAGGGCAAGACCCTGCCGGACCAGGCGCGCAAGCGCATCGACGAAGAGATGGGCAAGCTGGCCATCCTCGAAACCGGCTCGCCCGAATACGCCGTCACCCGCAACTACCTGGACTGGGCAACCGCCCTGCCCTGGGGTGTGTACGGCAAGGACAAGCTCGACCTCAACCACGCGCGCAAAGTCCTCGACCAGCACCACGCCGGCCTCGATGACATCAAGGAGCGCATTCTCGAGTTCCTTGCCGTGGGCGCCTGGAAAGGCGAGATCAGCGGCTCGATCGTGCTGCTGGTGGGCCCGCCTGGGGTAGGCAAGACCAGCATCGGCAAATCCATCGCCGAATCGCTCGGCCGGCCGTTCTACCGCTTCAGTGTCGGCGGCATGCGTGACGAGGCCGAGATCAAGGGCCATCGCCGCACCTACATCGGCGCCCAGCCCGGCAAGCTGGTGCAGGCCCTGAAGGACGTCGAAGTGATGAACCCGGTGATCATGCTCGACGAGATCGACAAGATGGGCCAGAGCTATCAGGGCGACCCGGCTTCAGCGCTGCTGGAAACCCTGGACCCAGAGCAGAACGTCGACTTCCTCGACCACTACCTCGACCTGCGCCTGGACCTGTCCAAGGTGCTGTTCGTGTGCACCGCCAACACCCTGGACTCGATCCCCGGGCCATTGCTCGACCGTATGGAAGTGATCCGCCTGTCCGGCTATATCACCGAAGAGAAACTGGCTATCGCCAAGCGCCACCTGTGGCCCAAGCAGCTGGAAAAGGCTGGCGTGGCCAAGACCAGCCTCGGCATCAGCGACAGCGCCCTGCGTGCGGTGATCGAAGGCTATGCCCGCGAAGCCGGGGTACGCCAATTGGAGAAACAACTGGGCAAGCTGGTGCGCAAGGCCGTGGTCAAGCTGCTGGACAACCCCGAAGCCAAGCTGAAGATCGGCACCAAGGACCTGGAAGCTGCGCTCGGCATGCCCGTGTTCCGCAGCGAGCAGGTGCTCGCCGGCAAAGGCGTGATCACTGGCCTGGCCTGGACCAGCATGGGCGGCGCCACGCTGCCGATCGAAGCCACCCGCATCCACAGCCTCAACCGCGGCTTCAAGCTGACCGGCAAGCTGGGTGAGGTGATGAAAGAGTCGGCCGAAATCGCCTATAGCTACGTCAGCTCCAACCTCAAGCAGTTTGGTGGTGACCCAGGTTTCTTCAACGAAGCGTTCATTCACCTGCACGTGCCCGAAGGCGCCACGCCCAAGGACGGCCCAAGTGCCGGTATCACCATGGCCAGCGCCCTGCTGTCGCTGGCCCGTGACCAGGCGCCGAAGAAAGGGGTGGCCATGACTGGCGAGCTGACCCTGACCGGGCAGGTACTGCCGATTGGCGGTGTGCGCGAGAAGGTGATTGCAGCACGGCGGCAGAAGATCTTCGAGCTGATCTTGCCGGAGCCTAACCGCGGGGACTATGAAGAACTGCCGGACTACCTGCGCGAAGGCCTGACCGTGCATTTCGCCAAGCGCTTTGCCGACGTGGCCAAAGTCCTGTTCTAGCCACTCTTCGCGGGTAAACCCGCTCCCACAGGGATAGCGCAGGGCTTGAGCTCAGTGAGATCCCCGTGGGCGGGTTTACCCGCGAAAGAGCCGGCACAGGCAACACAAATCTCCTCGATCATCGGTTATCCTCAGGCCATCGCCAGCCTCCGGAGCCAACATGACCGCCCCTCGTCTGCTCGTTCCCCTGAGCTTCGCCCTGATTTCCGCCTGCGCTCAACAGCCTACGCAACCCGTCGAACTGGACGCCGAAAGCGAATGCCCGACACGCCTGCAGGTTGGCCAGGTGCTGACACTGACCCTGCCCAGCAACCCATCCACCGGCTATCGCTGGCGCGTCGAAAAACCCGCCGCCAATGTACTGCGCAGCCTTGGCCCGGAGGTGTACAGCGCTCCCGAGGAGGAAGACCTGGTCGGCAATGCCGGTGTCTCCACCTGGCGCTACCAGGCCAGCGGTACCGGCGATGGCCAGTTGGTGCTTGTGTACCAGCAGCCGTGGGCCGCAGATATTGCGCCCGTACAAACCTTCGACTGCAAGATCATCGTCCGCTAAAGGCCGCAGCTCCGTCCCGGGCAACCTGAACGGCCACTTGTTAGGGGCAGAGGCCCCTCGGCGCCCCGCCCCTTGAGCGCCGCCATGGCAAGAATCGCGGCCTTTGGCTAAAATGCGTCTCCGTTTCACCCTGTATCGAGCCCTCCCGTGAGCAAACAACCCGACCGCCTTTTCGCCCAGCCCCTGGAGCAAGTGCCCGACTTCGCCTTCAACGAGGATGTGGTGCGCGTGTTCCCGGACATGATCAAGCGCTCGGTGCCAGGCTACCCGACCATCGTCGAGAACCTCGGCGTGCTGGCCGCGCGCTTCGCCCAGCCGCACACCGCGTTGTACGACCTCGGTGCCTCGTTGGGTGCCGTTACCCAGTCGCTGCGCCGCCATGTGCGCAGTGATGGCTGCCGGGTGATTGCCGTGGACAACTCCGCGGCGATGGTCGAGCGTTGCCGCCAATACCTCACTGCCCAGGACTCGATGTTCCAGGAACTGCTGCCGGTGCAGGTGCTGGAAGCCGACATCCTGGCCCTGCCATTCGAGCCCGCCTCGGTGGTGGCGATGAACTTCACCCTGCAATTCGTCGCCCCCGACCAGCGCCTGGAACTGCTTGGCCGCATCCGCCAGGCGCTTTTGCCCGGTGGTGCGCTGATCCTCTCGGAAAAACTGCGCTTCGCCGATGCGGAACAGCAGGACCTGCTCAATGAACTGCACCTGGACTTCAAACGTGCCAATGGCTACAGCGAACTGGAAATTGCCCAGAAGCGCAGCGCCATCGAGAACGTGATGAAGCCCGACACCCTCGAAGCCCACCAGGCGCGCCTGCGCGCAGCCGGTTTCTCGAAGGTGGTGCCCTGGTTCCAATGCCTTAACTTCGCCTCGTTGATTGCCCTGCCATGATCGATCTGTCCCCCCTAGTCCGCCGCCTGGCGGGCACGCCCCTGGCTTCCTGGTCGCAAGGCCTGCAAGCGCAACTGGAAGCCAAGCTGGAGAAGGGCCACGGTGACCTCGACCGCTGGCGCGGTGCGCTGGAAGCCCTGCCCGCCCTGCAGCCGAGCGAAGTCGACCTGGTCAACGGGCTGCGCCTGGACTGCGATTGCGACGACGCGACCCGCGCGCAGATGCATCAGGCACTAATGGGACTGTCGCCCTGGCGCAAAGGCCCCTTCGACCTGTTCGGCGTGCATGTGGACACCGAATGGCGTTCAGACTGGAAATGGTCGCGGGTTGGCCCGCACCTGGACCTCAAGGGCAAGCGCGTGCTCGACGTGGGCTGCGGCAACGGCTACTACCAGTGGCGCATGCTCGGTGCCGGTGCCGACATGGTGATTGGCGTCGATCCCAACTGGCTGTTCTTCTGCCAGTTCCAGGCCGTCCAGCAATACCTGCCAGAGCTGCCCGCCTGGCACCTGCCGTTCGCCCTGGAAGACCTGCCGGCCAACCTTGAAGGTTTCGACACGGTGTTTTCCATGGGGGTGTTCTATCACCGCCGCTCGCCCATCGAGCACCTGCTGGCGCTGAAGGACTGCCTGGTAAAAGGCGGGGAACTGGTGCTGGAAACCCTGGTGATCGAGGGTGACGAAAACCAGGTGCTGGTACCTGAGGACCGCTATGCACAGATGCGCAACGTCTGGTACCTGCCGTCGGTACCGGCCTTGGAGCGCTGGTTGCGCCGCGCCGGTTTCAGCGATGTGCGATGCGTCGACGTGAGCGTGACCAGCGTCGAGGAACAGCGCAGCACCGAGTGGATGCGCTACCAGTCGTTGGGCGACTTCCTTGACCCGAACGACCACAGCAAGACCATCGAAGGCCTGCCGGCTCCACGCCGCGCCACCCTGCTGGCACGCAAATGAAAAAGGCGCCCGGTTGGGCGCCTGAATACACCCGCGCCGAGGAGCTGTCGCGGCGCAGGTGTTGTTACCTCAATCCTTGGCCAACTCGCGGGCCTTCTCCTGTGCCTTGCGCTCACGCTCTGCGACGGCCTGTTGCTTGTCGCCGTACAGGCGCTGCTGGTCTTCGCGGAACGCTTGCCAGAATTGTTTCGAACGTTCCGCACCGCCCTCGGCGTGAACACTGGCGCTGCCCAGGGCAAGGGTGGCCAACAGCAGGAATTTGGTCAGGTTCATCGTGGTTGCCTCGTGATAGCCGATCAGATACGGCCATCCTAGCGAGGGCCAGCTAACGGCAAGGTGAGGCGGGGATTACAGTCTTGCAATGTGGCCTTGTTTTGCCTGTTCGGGCCCTATCGCCGGCAAGCCAGCTCCCACAGGATCACCACAGGTCTTGGAAACTGTGCAGTACCTGTGGGAGCTGGCTTGCCGGCGATAGGGCCCTAACAGACAGCCAGATAACGGCAGCATTACAAATCCGTTATCTGCGCCGCGCGCCCTTACTCATGCCGTAACATCCCGCTCCTTGACCCTGATGCCACTACAGGGTCGAGAATCGCCCCCTTTCATCACACCGAGCCCATCCATGCGTCTACTGATCATCGAGGACGAACTGCGCACCGCCGACTACCTGCAGCAGGGCCTGCGCGAGAACGGCTACGTGGTCGACTGCGCCCACACCGGCACCGATGGCCTGCACCTGGCCCGCCAGCAGCCCTACGACCTGGTCATTCTCGACGTCAACCTGCCCGAGCTCGATGGCTGGACCGTGCTGCAGCGGCTGCGCGCCGAATCGGCCACGCGCATCATGATGCTGACCGCCCATGGCCGCCTGGCCGACCGAGTCAAGGGCCTGGACCTGGGTGCCGACGATTACCTGCTCAAACCTTTCGAGTTCCCGGAACTGCTGGCCCGTATCCGCAGCCTGCTGCGCCGCAACGACCAGCAACTGCAGCCCAGCACCCTGCGCGTCGCCGATCTGGAGCTGGACCCCGGCCGCCACCGCGCCTACCGCGCCGGGCAGCGTATCGACCTGACCGCCAAGGAATTCGCCCTGCTGCACCTGCTGATGCGTCAGCCCGGCGAGGTGCTGTCGCGCACCCAGATCATCTCGCTGGTGTGGGACATGAATTTCGACTGCGACACCAATGTGGTCGAGGTTTCGATCCGGCGCCTGCGGGCCAAGATCGACGACCCGTTCGACAACAAGCTGATCCATACCCTGCGTGGCGTCGGCTACGTGCTCGAGGCACGCTTTTGAAAAACGCCAGTCTGTCACTGCGCCTGGGCCTGAGCGTGACGCTGATGGGCGCCGCACTGGTACTGCTGCTGGCCTGCCTGGCCGTGTTCGCCCTCGATCACGAACTGGACAGCCGCGCACGCAAGGACCTGGCGCGCAAGATGCTGCAGGTCGAGCACAACCTGCGCGTCGACCTGCGTAGCGAAGACCTGGGCAGCCGCGCCCATCCCTTGCTCGACCTGGTGATGGGGCACGATAACCTCAGCCTCAGCGTGCTGGCTCTCGAAGGCCGCCACCCGCACCTGCTCAGCCTCGGGCCGGCGCTGGAATCACAGGTAGGCGAGCTGCGCACCGATGCCCGTCTGGCCTTTCATGCGTGGCGCGACAGCAATGGCAACCAGATACTCACCGCGACCCGGCTGATGCGCCTGCGCGACGACACCCCGGTCAAGGTGATGATGTCGCTCAACCGCGCCGACGACAACGCCCTGCTGCAGGCCTATCTGCATTCCACCTTGCTCGCGCTGCCGTTGCTGCTGTTGCTGATCGGGGCCGGTGCCTGGTGGCTGATGCAGCGCGGCCTGAGGCCACTGCGGCACTTCCGGCGCATTGCCGGGCGGGTGTCGGCCCAGGACCTGCAACATCGCCTTCCCGCTACCGGCCTGCCGCTGGAGCTGGCAGAGCTGGCCAGCAGCATCAACGTGATGCTCGACCGCCTCGATCAGGGCGTCAGCCAGCTGTCGCAGTTTTCCGATGATCTGGCCCATGAACTGCGCACACCGTTGAGCAACCTGATGGGCAAGGCGCAAGTGACGCTGGCCCGCGAACGGGACAACGCGAATTACCGGGAAGTGCTGGAAGACAGCATCGAAGAACTGACCCGGCTCAACCGCATCATCAATGACATGCTGTTTCTCGCCCAGGTCAGCCAACCCCAGGCCCAGGTCGCGCTCAAGCCCATGGCATTGGCCGACGAGACGGCGCGGGTTGTCGAGCTGTTTGCGTTCAGTGCCGAGCTGAAAGGGGTTGAGTTGCGTGTGCAAGGCTGGGGGACGGCGCAGGGTGATCGGCTGATGTTTCAGCGGGCACTGTCGAACCTGTTGAGCAATGCCATTCGGCACTGTCCGGATGGCAAGCCTGTGGAACTGTGCATCGAGCGCGTGGGCAGCGAAGTCAGGCTTTCGGTGGAAAACCAGGGGCCTGGTATTGCTGAAAAGCACCAGTCGCGCTTGTTCGAGCGGTTTTACCGGGTGGGCTCGGGGCGCTCGCGGCTGGAGGGAGGGACCGGGTTGGGGCTGGCGATCGTGAAATCGATCATGCAGTTGCATGGTGGGCGGGTCGAGGTCAGCAGCAGGCCCTTGGGGCCGACCCGGTTTACCCTGGTATTTCCTGCCGAGTAATACATCGCTTGTGCCGGCCTCTTCGCGGGTTTACCCGCGAAGAGGCCGGTACAGGCGACCAGAGATTAGCGCGAAGCCGCCACGATCAGCGCCTTCATCTCGGCCACAGCGGCCTTGAAGCCGACGAACAGCGCATGCGCCACCAGCGCATGACCGATATTCAGCTCATTGATGCCCTTGATCGCCGCCACCGCCTCCACGTTGTGGTAGTGCAGCCCGTGGCCAGCATTGACGATCAACCCCTGCCCCACGCCAAACGCCACGCCATCGACGATACGCTTGAGCTCCTCGGCCACTTCGGTCGGGGTTTCGGCATCGGCGTAACGCCCGGTGTGCAGTTCGATGGCAGGCGCACCAACGCGACGCGACGCCTCGATCTGCCGCTCGTCGGCATCGATGAACAGCGACACTTCGGCACCGGTACGCGACAGCCGCTCAACCGCAGCCTTGATCCGTGCCTCCTGGCCCGCCACGTCAAGGCCGCCTTCGGTGGTCAGTTCCTGACGGGTTTCGGGTACCAGGCAGATGTGCGCCGGTCGGATCTTCTCGGCAAAGGCCATCATCTCTTCGGTGACGCCCATCTCGAAGTTCATGCGCGTCTGCAGCACGTCCTTCAGCAGCACCACATCACGCTCCTGGATGTGCCGACGGTCTTCACGCAGATGCACGGTGATGCCATCGGCGCCCGCTTCCTCGGCATCCAGGGCAGCCTTGACCGGATCGGGGTAACGCGTGCCCCGGGCCTGGCGCAGGGTCGCCACGTGGTCGATGTTTACGCCGAGAAGCATGCGGTTGCTGTGAGTCACGAAAGGCTCTCCTGAAGATTGAGCCCCACAGCATACGTCGTGATCAGCGCTTGCGAAACAGTTCCCGGCTGACCAGCGGTTTTGCCCCCAGATGAACCGCCAGTGCCTGGCGCATCAGGCGCTTGGCAGCGAGCAAGGCACCTGGCGCATCCCAGTCGGCTTCGGCCAGGGCCAGCAGTTCGGTGCCGCGGAACAGCCCGGGTTGCACCAGCTCGACCCGCTCCAGGCCGGCATCCACACGCAAGCGGTACAGGCCATCGACCGCGATCGCCTGGTCATTGACGTCGTGGTGCAACGAAAACGCGTAACCGAGCTCGTCCAGCAGCCGCCATTCGAAGGAGCGCAGCAGCGGCTCCAGCGGGCGACCGGCGGCCAAGGCCTGCAAGGTCAGGGTGTAGTGCTCGAACAGCGCCGGGAAAGGCGCTTCGGCGGGCAGCAGGCGCATGAGCAGTTCGTTGAGGTACAACCCGCTGAACAGGGCATCGCCATGCAGCCAGGCGGCGATGCCAGCGCTGTCCATGCGACCGACATTCTTCAGCTCGCCACGCCCGCGCAGCTCCAGTTCCAGCGGCACGAACGGCCGCACCAGGCTGCCACCCTTGCCACGCGCACGGCGCAGCACGGCACGCATGCGGCCCTGCGGGGTGAAGAAGTCCACCAGCGCGCTGGTTTCCTTGTAGGCACGACTGTGCAGCACGTAGGCTGGCTGGCCGACAGGTTGTTCCATGGAAGATCACTGGCTCCCTGTGGCTCGGTAAACTGCATATTGGGGCTGCTCTGCAGCCCATCGCCGGCAAGCCAGCTCCCACAGGTACGGCGCATGGCTTGAAGTCGATGCGATCGGGGTGGGAGCCGGCTTGCCGGCGATGGGCCGCACCGCGGCCCCAATAGTATTGCTTAGAGGTCGCCGTAGCCCAGCGAGCGGAGGGCGCGCTCGTCATCGGACCAGCCGCCTTTCACCTTGACCCACAGGTTGAGCATGACCTTGGAGTCGAACAGCACCTCCATGTCCTTGCGCGCCTCGGAGCCGATGCGCTTGATGCGCTCGCCCTTGTCGCCAATGATGATCTTCTTCTGGCCATCGCGCTCGACCAGGATCAGCGCGTGGATGTGCAGCACGTGGCCCTGCTGCTTGAATTCTTCAATTTCCACGGTGATCTGGTACGGCAATTCCGCACCCAGCTGGCGCATGATCTTTTCGCGCACCAGTTCGGCGGCCAGGAAGCGGCTGCTGCGGTCGGTGATCTGATCTTCGGGGAAGAAGTGCTCGTTCTCGGGCAGGTGCTTGGCGATCTGTGCTTCCAGCGCCTGCAGGTTGTGCCCCTGCTGCGCGGAAATAGGCATCACTTCGGCGTTCGGCAACTGCTCCTGGAGCCATTGCAGGTGCGGGATCAGTTCGGCCTTCTCTTCCATGCGGTCGGTCTTGTTGACCGCGATGATCAGTGGGCCCGTCACGTACTGCACGCGCTCCAGCACCAGTTGGTCCTCGTCGGTCCATTTGGTGCGGTCGACCACGAAGATCACCACGTCGACGTCCTTCAGGGCCGCCGAGGCATTGCGGTTCATGTAGCGGTTCAAGGCCTTGTCATTGGCCTTGTGCATACCGGGGGTATCGACGTAGATCGCCTGCACGTCACCCTCGGTCTTGATGCCGAGCATGTTGTGACGGGTGGTCTGCGGCTTGCGCGAGGTGATCGCCAGCTTCTGGCCGAGGATGTGGTTGAGCAGGGTCGACTTGCCCACGTTCGGGCGGCCGACAATGGCCACGTAGCCGCAGCGGGTCGGGTTGCTATCAGTCATTGCCATTCTCCACGCCCAGGGCGATCAGTGCAGACGCGGCGGCGACTTGCTCGGCGATACGCCGGCTAACGCCCTGGCCACGGCTCTTGTTGTTCAGCAGCACCACTTCGCATTCGACGAAGAAGGTCCGGCAGTGCGGTTCGCCCTGGATATCCACCACTTCGTAACGCGGCAGCTCACAGCTGCGCGACTGCAGGAACTCCTGCAGGCGGGTTTTCGGGTCCTTGTTGGTATCAACCAGGGTCAGGCCTTCGAATTCATCGGCCAGCCAGGCCAGCACGCGCTCCCGGGCCGTTTCCATGTCGGCGTCCAGGTAGATGGCGCCAATCAGCGCCTCCAGGGCGTCGGCCAGGATCGACTCGCGGCGGAAGCCACCGCTCTTGAGCTCCCCCGAGCCCAGGCGCAGGTGATCGCCCAGGTCGAAACCACGGGCCAGGCGGGCCAGGGTCTCACCCTTGACCAGGCGCGCGCGCAAGCGCGACAGCTGGCCTTCGCGGGCCTGCGGGAAGCGCTCGAACAGCGCTTCGCCGGCGACGAAGTTGAGAATGGCGTCACCGAGAAACTCCAGGCGCTCATTGTTGCGCCCGGCGTAGCTGCGATGGGTCAGTGCCAGGAGCATCTGGTCCTGGTTCTTGAAGGTATAACCGAGCTTTCGCTCCAGACGGGCAAGGGGAGCACTCATGCAGCCACCCGTTCGTTGTTCAACGCGTTGTTCAAATCAACATCCTGAAAGACTGTTTGGCTGTGGCCCGCCGCGATGTGCGACGAATCTCCCGATCCCTGAGAACACAGCCTATGTCAGAAATGCATTCGGCGCTGCCTGCAGGCCAGCGCCGATGGGTATCAATGGATCAGACCGACCCGCGACAGGTTGGGCAGGTGGCTGAGCTTGGGCTCTGGCCAGCTCATCCACACCGCGAAGGCCTTGCCGACGATGTTCCGGTCGGGAACCATGCCGTGCAGTTCCTTCGGGATGTTCGGGTCATCCCAGTAACGGCTGTCGTTGGAGTTGTCGCGGTTGTCGCCCATCATGAAGTAATGGCCTGCTGGCACGGTCCATTGCTGGTCCGGCGGCATGCGATAACGGCTCATTTCCTTGCGAATCAGGTGTTCGGCCTCGCCGAGCTTTTCCTTGTACAGCTCGGCGCTGCCCAAAGTGCCCGGCTCGGTGCCCACCAGTTGCTCGGCAATCGGCTGGCCGTTGACGAACAACCGCTTGTCGCTGGTGTAGCGCACCTGGTCGCCCGGCAGGCCGACCACACGCTTGATGTAGTTGACGTTCGGGTCGCTAGGGTAGCGGAACACCATCACATCACCGCGTTGCGGGTCACCCACCTCGATGACCTTCTTGTCGATCACCGGCAGGCGAATGCCGTACGAGAACTTGTTCACCAGGATGAAGTCGCCCACTTCCAGGGTCGGTTTCATCGACCCCGAAGGGATCTGGAACGGCTCGACCAGGAACGAACGCAGCACCAGCACGATGAACAGCACCGGGAAGAACGACTTGCCGTACTCGACCAGCAACGGCTCTTTGCCCAGGCGCTCGACCACCGCCATCTCGGGCTGGCTGACGCTGCCCTGGTAGTTGGCGATTGCCGCACGCCGGCGCGGGGCCAGGAACAGCAGGTCGATCAAGCCCAGCAGGCCGCAGACGAAGACGGCGATGACTAGCAACAGCGGGAAATTTAGCGACATAGGACCTAGCTATCCAACCTGAGCACGGCGAGGAAGGCTTCCTGTGGAATTTCCACGTTACCCACCTGTTTCATGCGTTTCTTACCGGCCTTCTGCTTCTCCAGCAGCTTCTTCTTACGGCTGACGTCGCCACCGTAGCACTTGGCCAGTACGTTCTTTCTGAGCGCCTTGACGGTTGTCCGCGCAATGATCTGGCCGCCGATAGCTGCCTGGATCGCCACGTCGAACATCTGCCGAGGGATCAGTTCCTTCATCTTTTCGGTCAACGCACGGCCCTTGTAGGCCGCGTTGTCGCGGTGCACGATCAATGCCAGGGCATCGACCTTGTCGCCGTTGATCAGTACGTCCAGCTTGACCAGATTGGCCGACTGGTAGCGATCGAAATGATAGTCCAGCGAAGCATAGCCGCGGCTGGTGGACTTGAGGCGGTCGAAGAAGTCCAGCACCACTTCGTTCATCGGCAGGTCGTAGCGCACCTGCACCTGGCTACCGAGGAACTGCATGTCGCGCTGCACGCCACGCTTCTCGATGCACAGGGTGATGACGTTGCCCAGGTGCTCCTGCGGCACCAGGATGGTGGCGGTGACGATCGGCTCGCGGAAATCGGCGACAGCCGAGACGTCTGGCAGCTTCGACGGGTTGTCGACGGTGATGGTCTCGCCGGTTTTCAGTTCCAGCTCATAGATCACGCTTGGCGCGGTGGTGATCAGGTCCAGGTCGTATTCGCGCTCCAGGCGCTCCTGGATGATCTCCATGTGCAGCATGCCGAGGAAGCCGCAACGGAAGCCGAAGCCAAGGGCGTCGGAGCTTTCCGGCATGTATTGCAGCGACGAGTCGTTCAGGGTCAGCTTCTGCAGCGCATCGCGGAAGTCCTCGAAGTCGTCGGAGCTGACCGGGAACAGGCCGGCGTAGACCTGCGGCTGAATCTTCTTGAAGCCTGGCAGCACTTCGACCTCAGGGGTCGCGGACAGGGTCAGGGTGTCACCGACCGGGGCACCGTGGATGTCCTTGATGCTGGCGATGATGAAGCCCACTTCGCCGGCCTTCAGGTCGGCGGTCTGGGTGTGCTTCGGGGTAAATACGCCCACGCTGTCGACCAGGTGCACCTTGCCGGTGGACTTGACCAGGATCTTGTCGCCTTTCTTGACGCGACCGTGTCGCACGCGCACCAGCGAGACCACACCCAGGTAGTTGTCGAACCAGGAGTCGATGATCAGCGCCTGCAGCGGCGCCTCGATATCGCCTTCCGGCGCGGGAATGGTCTGCACCAGGCGCTCGAGCACCTCGTCCACGCCCATGCCACTCTTGGCACTGCAGGCCACGGCGTCGGTGGCGTCGATGCCGATGATCTTCTCGATCTCGTCCTTGACGCGATCCGGATCGGCCTGGGGCAGGTCCATCTTGTTCAGTACCGGCATGACCTCAAGGCCCTGCTCGATGGCGGTATAGCAGTTAGCCACGGACTGGGCCTCGACGCCCTGGCCGGCATCCACCACCAGCAGCGCGCCCTCACAGGCCGCCAGCGAACGCGAGACTTCGTAGGTGAAGTCGACGTGGCCAGGAGTATCGATGAAGTTCAGCTGGTAGACCTTGCCGTCCTGCGCCTTGTAGTTGAGCGTGACGCTGTGGGCCTTGATGGTGATACCGCGCTCACGCTCCAGGTCCATGGAATCGAGCACCTGGGCTTCCATCTCGCGTGCCGACAGGCCACCGCACATCTGGATGAAACGGTCGGCCAGCGTCGACTTGCCATGGTCGATGTGGGCGATGATGGAGAAATTGCGGATATGACTCAAATCACTCACGGGTCAACACTCGAAAAGGCTGCGAGCCGGACGCCCGCCGAAAAATAGCCGGGAATTGTACCTTAAGCCGCAGCAGGCCGCCACGCCATCCGGCCGTTGGTGAACACGGTTGCCTGACAGAGGTGCTACCTGACATTTCTGCCAGTACTCACCGCATCGGGAGTCGACCATCCTTGCAAATCTCTCGACCAAGGTGACCAGCATGCCCGAACAACACATGACACCGGGGGATTACGACCCTGCATTTGGAATGAATGGCAGGGCCGAGCTCCCTTCGTTCCATGGCGCTTCAATAGGCCGAAACCTGACTGGCATGGCGCTACAAGGGAGCAGCCTGCTTGTCAGCGCGCTTGCCTTTGACTCCTCCGGGGGGCGTCATTTTGCCCTGACCCGCTTTACCGCAAACGGTTCAGTTGACAACGACTTTGCACAGGGCGGCGTAATAGTTGGCCGTTACGTGCTTGACGAGCATGCATCGACTGAAGCGCTAACGGTACTGGCTGACCAACGCTTCACAGTGCTGGGATGGAGTGCCCCTACCTCGAACCTGCTGGCAAAGCCCAGGCTCACCTGTTACGACCGCGATGGCCGAGGAGGTGAACACCAGCTCCTGAGCGTGCCGCCGGATATGGGCATGGTGATTGGTAGCGGTCGCCTTACAAGCGATGGGCCATACCTCATGGTTTCCCTGAACCTCCAAAAGGCTCAAGGCGCGCGTTCCACGATGGCCAGGGTGTACCTGCGGGAACACTCCGGCCAGCCAGCAGCAGGGCTTCAGGAATTCATCGATATTCTACCGGACGCAGGCCAAATTGCTGTCGCCGGAATCGTTCAGTTGCCTGACGGGTTCGTGGTCAGCGGAACCCGCTCGCAGCAGGGGCAGCCCGCAGAAAGCTTTCTCGCTCGCTACCGCCACGACGGCGAACTGGATTCAGCCTTCGGTGAAGGCGGCACAGTGTATTTCCGGGCTGCGGGTTTCACTACCGAACTCAACGCGCTGCTAGCCAGGCCGGAAGGACAGCTGCTGGTCGCCGGTAAAGCGACAACCGGAGACAATTCATCACAAGCATTGCTCTGGCAGTTCGATGCCAGTGGCGCGAAGGACCCGACATTTAACGGCGGTGCACCGATACTGGACGACTCAGGTCTGACAGATTGGTGTGCAGTGGCCATCGATGAGCAACATCGGCTGTTTGCGTTCGGCCTGGGCAGGAGCCTGGAAAACCGTCGCTTTCTTGCGGATGGCTCCATTGATACATCCTTCCGACCGATCAATGATCTCGTCGGCATACCCGATGCCATGACTTGCCTGGATAACGGGCAGCGCACTGTGATCGGTTTCAACTCAACCGCAGTTGCTGGATACCTCGGCACGTTGATGTCCATTTTCAACTGAGCCCCCCCTGAATGACAAAGCCCGGCGCTCACGCACCGGGCTTGTCAAGCCGGACAATGCCTGCGAAGGCAACTACACCTTATTCAGCCAGCTTGAAAGTAATGAAGCTTGCACGGCCCTGACGCAGTACGCGCATCGACACCGAACGGTTCTTCGGCAGTTCCTTGGCGATTTCGGTGAATTCCTTGGCCGAACCGATAGCCTGGTTGTTCAGGTGACTGATCACATCACCCGGACGCAGGCCGATCATCGCGGCCGGGCCATCCTGAACTTCCTTGATGACCACACCACCCTTGAGTTCGAGGGCTTTCTTCTGTTCGGCGGTCAGGTCGGCAACCGAGACGCCAAGGCGGTTGCTGCTACGCTCGGCGCTGCCTTCGGCGCCGGTACCGATGTCGGCATCTTCGTCGGGCAGTGCGCCAACGCTGATGTCGAGGTTCTGGCGCTTGCCGTTGCGGATGATCTCCAGTTTGGCCTTTTCGCCATCCTTGAGGCTGCCGACCAGATGCGGCAGGTCGGCCGACATGATGATCGGCTGGCCGTTCATGCTCAGGATCACGTCACCCACCTGCAGGCCGCCCTTGGCTGCAGGGCCGTTTTCCAGCACCTGTGCCACCAGGGCACCGGCCGGCTTGTCCAGGCCGAACGATTCAGCCAGGTCCTTGTTGACCTCCTGGATCACCACGCCCAGCCAGCCGCGGCTGACCTTGCCGTCTTTCTTCAGCTGGTTGGAGACATCGATCGCCACATCGATCGGGATGGCGAACGACAGGCCCATGAAACCGCCGGAACGGGTGAAGATCTGCGAGTTGATACCCACCACTTCGCCATTCATGTTGAACAGCGGGCCGCCGGAGTTGCCCGGATTGATGGCAACGTCCGTCTGGATGAACGGTACGTAGGTGTCGTTGGGCAGGGTGCGACCCTTGGCGCTGACGATACCTTTGGTCACCGAATGGTCGAAGCCGAACGGCGAACCGATGGCCAGTACCCACTCGCCCACCTTGAGCTTCTCGGAATCACCCAGTTTGACGGTCGGCAGGTTCTTGCCCTCGACCTTGAGCAGGGCCACGTCGGTGCGCGGGTCGGTGCCGACCAGTTTGGCCTGCAGCTCGCTGCGGTCCGACAGGCGGACGATGATCTCGTCGGCATCGGCTACCACGTGGTTGTTGGTCAGTACATAGCCATCACTGGAAATGATGAAGCCCGAACCCAGCGACTGGGCCTCGCGCTGGCGG
This sequence comes from Pseudomonas sp. s4, assembly GCF_046764235.1. NCBI lineage: Bacteria > Pseudomonadati > Pseudomonadota > Gammaproteobacteria > Pseudomonadales > Pseudomonadaceae > Pseudomonas > Pseudomonas sp. s4. Next base: position 5,078,836 of record NZ_CP177209.1, read on the forward strand.
TCGCCACGCGGTGAGCGCGGTTGCTGCGGCATGTTGCGCTCGAAGAACTCGCGGAACATCGGCGGCAGGCCTTCCAGGTCGGGCATCTGCCCGGCGGCCATGCGGCGGTCCGGCAGTTTCTGCTTGGTACTGATGTTGACCACGGCTGGCGAGGCCTGCTCGACCAGGGTAGTGAAGTCCGGCAGGGCTTCCTCGGCCTGGGCGCTGAGCACCTGGCCGAGCATCAGCACGGCGGCGAACATCGATAGGTAGGATTTCAAGCGTGGTATTGACATACGGCTCCCGTCACAACGAGCGGTAGTTTAGAAAGGCCCCTGCACAAAACAGGAAAGGCCAGACTCCTAGAAGCCTGACCTATAGAAAATTTGCCGATGGATTGCAAATGACAATGCTTTAATTTCATTTCAGCGGCATGTCCGCACGCCTTGGCATGGCCTGCACGCCATGCCCGCAAATGCACGCCATCACTGGCGCGCCTGGCCATCCTGGGGGCGCATCGACAGCGCCACACGCTCTGCGGTACCCAGCGGAATCTCGCCGACCACAGTGACCATGACCTTGCCTTTGGGCGTGTTCAGCCGACGCGAGACCGCCGAGGTCGGGCCAAGCTGGGTGCGCATGTCGGTCCCGCCCTCATCCTTTACCGGCTCGAGGAACACCGAGAAGCGCGCCAGGCCATCGTCATACATCAGGCTGCTGACCGTGCTGTCATTCTTGGGGTCGCGGCGTACCGAGCTGTTGACCAGCTCGAAGCCGGGCGGCAGCCAGTCCGAACGCCAGCCGGCGACCGTGTCATTGGCGGCAGCAGCCACATGCTGCACCGGCTTGCATGCAGCACTGGCGCGCAGGTCATCATCGCTGGGTGCGTCAGTATCGAGACGGGTCATCTGGAAGCGCTCCAGCAACTGCCCCTTGTCGTTGATCATCAACGAGCGCAGCGGCAGGCCAGTAGTGCGGTCCAGGTGCAATTCGAAGGCATAGCGGTGCTGGTCGCGCGGGGTGAGCGTCACGATCACGGCATCGCGTCCGGCGACCCGCGACCTGCCCGCCACGCTCAAGTCATACCAGCCCATCAGTTTCAGCGGATCAAGTACACGCTGCGTAGTGTTCGGGGGCGTCGTCACTCCACTGACCAAGGCCCCGCTGACGCACTCCACCTTGCCATCCACGCGCACGATCTCCTGAGCGGCACCATCGAGCTGCAACAGCCGCTCGCTGACCTTGCCGTCGTCGACCCTGTGCCAGATCTCGTGGGAAGAGAAACTGCCGTTCCGTTCGTAGACAAAAGAGCCTTGGTAGCTCTGCTTTTGCTCGGCCTGTGCCAGCTTGCTCAGCCACTCGCTCGCCTCGGGCGAAGAATTGGCCGCCAATGCTGGCACCGTCACGCAGCTGCCAATCAGCAGCGACAGGAGAGGTAGCGCGCGCATGATCCTCCTTACTTAACGGTTTTCCAGGCTGGCGGCGCGGGCATACGGCAATGCGGTTTCAGTGCCCTTGAGCGCAGATTCCTGGGCATGCTGGCGCAGGTAGCCTGGCAGACGCTGATCCCAGCCGGCCTGGTTCTGCAGCACGCCGTTGGCCATCGGCCCGGTCGGTTGCTCACTGCTCTCACTATAGCCTGCCAAAACGGCAGGGCCTTGTGCTTGTGGCACACTCAGGCCTTGCTGGGCAGGTTGCTGGGCAGCAAGCTCGGCGCCAGTGATCTCGTCCTGGTTGTACATGCGCACACCGGCCAGCACCGCTACGGTGACCGAAGCAGCTACCGCCAGGCGGCCAATGCTGCGCCATGGCCCTTTCTTGACCTTGGCCGGCACGGCTTCGTCAGCCAGCGCTGCAGACACCGCCGAGGCGATATCCAGGTTAGGCAGCAGCAGCTCCTTGTGCATGGCTGCGCGGGCTACCTGGTAACGCGACCAGGTGGCACGGGTTTCAGCATCGTCTACGGCGTTCAACACACGACGCAGTTCAAGCTCGTCCGCTTCGTTATCCATCACCGCGGACAGCGATTCCTGCAAAGCTTCACGACTCATGGCGGTTCCTCTCTTGGCTGTCGCCGCTGTCTCAGGTTTCCTGCAGCAAAGGTTGCAGGGCTTTGTCTATTGCCTCCCGAGCGCGGAAGATTCGAGAGCGCACGGTACCCACCGGACATTGCATGACACTGGCAATGTCTTCGTAACTCAGCCCGTCGAACTCGCGCAGGGTCAGCGCCGTGCGCAGGTCTTCAGGCAGTTGCTGGATGGTGCGATGGACAGTGCCTTCGATTTCATCCCGCAACAACGAGCGCTCTGGGGACTCGAGATCCTTGAGACCATGATCGCCGTCGTAAAACTCCGCATCCTCGGAGCTCACATCACTGTCTGGCGGCCGTCTTCCACGGGACACCAGGTAGTTCTTCGCCGTGTTGATGGCGATGCGGTACAGCCACGTATAGAACGCACTGTCTCCGCGGAAGTTGCCAAGCGCACGGTAGGCCTTGATGAAGGCTTCCTGTGCTACATCCTGGGCCTCGTGGGTGTCGTGAACGAACCGCACGATCAACCCGAGAATCTTGTGCTGATACTTCAGCACCAACAGATCGAACGCTCGCCTGTCACCACGCTGAACGCGCTCGACAAGCTGCTGATCCTCTTCCTGGGTTAGCATGAACACTCCTCAGTGAACTCGAAGGAGCGTTGCATCAGCCATCGTTCAGGCTTGCAACCATAGACTCGGGCTTTGCGCAAAAGTTCTCCCCTCCAAGCAAGTTTCCTGCAGCCCTTGGTCGGCTTGCACGAAAGACGCGGCACGGTCACGGCCGGCTACGTCGATAATCAGGTTTCGAGTACGCAGGGACAGCCCGGACAGGCCTGCCGCCCTGCGTCGCCGCGGCAAGTTGTGGCGCGTGGGCAGCCTTCATAGGATTTCCGGCCATGTCGGAAAGTTCCCACAAAGGTTGTCGCGACCAGGCAAGTGGCATGGAAATTGGCCACCCGGGGCTGCTATAAAGGCAACCCGGCCAGCTTTTACGATAGTTTCACAATGCCATCGGCGCGTGACTATTGTGCCGCGCCCCTTCCAAAGAATACTAGTGTCCCGACATGAGCCAACAATTCCAACATGATGTCCTGGTGATCGGCAGCGGTGCCGCCGGTCTCAGCCTGGCACTGAACCTCCCCAGCCACCTTCGAGTCGCCGTACTCAGCAAGGGCGACCTGGCCAACGGCTCGACCTTCTGGGCCCAGGGCGGTGTCGCGGCGGTGCTGGACAATACCGATACCGTGCAGTCGCATGTCGAGGACACCCTCAATGCCGGCGGCGGCCTTTGCCATGAAGACGCCGTGCGCTTTACCGTCGAGCACAGCCGCGAGGCCATCGAGTGGCTGATCGAGCAAGGCGTGCCCTTTACCCGCGACGAGCACTACAGCGTCGACGACGGCGGCTTCGAGTTCCACCTGACCCGCGAAGGCGGCCATAGCCACCGGCGCATCATCCACGCCGCCGACGCCACCGGCGCAGCCATCTTCACCACGCTGCTGGAGCAGGCCCGCAAACGCCCGAATATCCAGTTGCTGGAGCAACGCGTGGCGGTCGACCTGATCACCGAACGCCGCCTCGGCCTGCCCGGCGAGCGCTGCCTGGGTGCCTACGTGCTCGACCGCAACACCGGCGAGGTGGACACCTTCGGTGCGCGCTTCACCGTGCTGGCCACTGGCGGTGCGGCCAAGGTGTACCTGTATACCAGCAATCCCGACGGTGCCTGCGGCGACGGCATCGCCATGGCTTGGCGGGCTGGCTGCCGGGTGGCGAACCTGGAGTTCAACCAGTTTCACCCGACTTGCCTGTACCACCCACAGGCCAAGAGCTTCCTGATCACCGAAGCCCTGCGTGGCGAAGGTGCCCTGCTGCGCCTGCCCAATGGCGAACGCTTCATGCCACGCTTCGACCCGCGCGAAGAACTGGCGCCGCGCGACATCGTGGCCCGCGCCATCGACCACGAGATGAAGCGCCTGGGCGTGGACTGCGTATACCTGGATATCACCCACAAGCCGGTCGACTTCATCAAGAGCCACTTTCCCACCGTGTATGAGCGCTGCCTGGCCTTCGGCATCGACATCACCCGTCAGCCGATCCCGGTGGTGCCAGCGGCGCACTACACCTGCGGAGGGGTGATGGTCGACGACCGCGGCCACACCGACGTGCCGGGCCTGTATGCCATTGGCGAAACCAGCTTCACCGGCCTGCACGGCGCCAACCGCATGGCCAGCAACTCGCTGCTGGAATGCTTCGTCTATGGCCGTGCCGCCGCCGCCGACATCCAGGCGCACCTGGATGAGGTGACCATGCCCAAGGCCTTGCCCGGCTGGGACGCCAGCCAGGTCACCGACTCGGACGAGGACGTGATCATTGCGCACAACTGGGACGAACTGCGGCGCTTCATGTGGGACTACGTAGGCATCGTGCGAACCAGCAAGCGCCTGCAGCGAGCGCAGCATCGCATTCGCCTGCTGCTGGACGAAATCGACGAGTTCTACAGCAACTACAAGGTCAGCCGCGACCTGATCGAATTGCGCAACCTGGCGCAGGTGGCCGAGTTGATGATCCTGTCGGCCATGCAGCGCAAGGAAAGCCGCGGACTGCATTACACACTGGATTACCCGGGGATGCTGGACGAGGCCAAGGACACCATCCTTAGTCCGATCTAAGTCCGGCCCCTGGCGCGGCAATTTCAGCGCCTGCGAGATCGAGCGCCGCCCGCGCGGCGCTCCGCAGCACAAGGCTGCTCCTACATCTGTTTCGGGCCAGTAACGCCTGTGCCTGCGCACGCGACCGCCAGGGGCCGCGTGCCGCGCTCACAGGAATAACTGGCCCGAAACAAACGGTAGGAGCAGCCTTGTGCTGCGAAGCGCCGCGCGGGCGGCGCTCGATCTTGCAGGCGCTGAAGTTGCCACGACGAACACCTGTCAGCCCTGACTCGCCCCCACCCCTGCCCACCTGCGCCGGCTGAACTTCAACCGCACCCGCAAACGCCGGTGCTCATCAGCCCCCAGCGCATCACGCGGCACACATTGGCTCTCCCCCAACCAGCGCCCCGCCCGCACAAAGCGCAACACCACCAGCGCCGGCAACGCCACGCTGTCCCGGCACAAGCGCACCGGCTGCCAGCCACGGGCACGGCTGAACACCTGCCAGCCGCGCACATCACGGCGCAGGCCGACAACGGCATGCTCATGCGTCAGCAGAATACGTCGGGGAATGGCCCAGCCAGCGTGGGCAATACAGGCGGCGACAACTGCAAGGGCCGACCACCCGGGCAGCGGGCTCGCCCATACGGCGAACCACGCCAGTACCTGGCAACCCAGGTAGACCGCCAGCAGCAGGCGCGAGCCTTGCCAGCGGCACTCGAAGCACTCACTTGGGCTGGACACGATCCAGGATGATGCGGACCATGCGCTGCAGCTCCGGGTCTTCGGACTCGGTGCGCTCCATGAACCAGCCGAACATGTCCTGATCCTCGCAGCTCAACAGACGCACGTAGAGTTCGCGGTCGGTTTCGTTGAGCGTGGGGTAGACTTCCTGGGTGAAAGGCACCAGCAGTACGTCCAGTTCCAGCATGCCGCGGCGGCTGTGCCAGAAAAGCCGGTTGAGTTCAGTTTGTTCGACCATGGGGCCCTCCTCGAATGGCCCGCCAGTATACAGCCAGGCGAGCGAAGCGACACCGGGCGTTGGTCTAGTCAACTACCTATTTTGTTACCGGCGTTCTATGATGGCCGCCAGTCTTTAGCCACCGCGATGACCCATGGCCGATTCCGCTTTCTTCTGCCCCCTGTCCCACGAGGGCATCCTCGCCGTCCGCGGCTCCGATGCAGGCAAGTTCCTGCAAGGCCAGCTGACCTGCAACATCAACTACCTCAGCCCGGAACACGCCAGCCTCGGCGCCCGCTGCATGGTCAAGGGGCGCATGCAGTCGAGTTTCCGCATCCTGCCCGAAGGCAACGGCTACCTGCTGGCCATGGCCAGCGAGCTGCTCGACGCCCAGCTGGTCGACCTCAAGAAGTACGCCGTGTTCTCCAAGGCCACGCTGACCGATGAAAGCGCTGCCTGGGCACGCTTCGGCCTGCAAGGCGGCGATGCGGCGCTGCAGGCCCTGGGGCTCGATGTGCCTGCGGCAGCCGGTAGCACCGTGCGCCACGACGGGTTGATCGCCATCGCCGTGTCCGCCGACCGCGTGGAACTGTGGGTACCGGCAGACAACGCCGACCGCGTTCGCCAGGCGCTGGCCACCGCGCTGCCCGAAGGCAGCCTGGACGACTGGCTGCTGGGTCAGATTCGCGCCGGTATAGGCCAGGTCATGGGGCCGACCCGCGAGCTGTTCATCCCGCAGATGATCAACCTGCAGGCCGTCGACGGCGTCAGCTTCAAGAAAGGCTGCTACACCGGTCAGGAAATCGTTGCCCGCATGCAGTACCTGGGCAAGCTCAAGCGCCGCCAGTACCGCCTGGCACTGGACCAGCAGGCCATTCCGGCCCCGGGCGTCGAGATTTTCTCGCCCACCCATGGTTCGTCGGTCGGTGAAGTGGTCATTGCTGCCAGCAACGGCACAGGCTGCGAACTGCTCGCGGTGCTCAGCGCCGAAGCGGTGGAAGACGACAACCTGCACCTGGGCAGCCTCGATGGCCCACGCCTGCAGGTGTTGACCCTGCCCTACGAACTGGACCGCGACCGGGAAATCCAGCGCTGACCAGCCTGCCCCGCCTACATGGCGGGGCCGCACCACCACTGCGGTAGACACGCCCATGAACAAGCTGGCCGAGATGGTTCAAGCACAGTTGCTCGATGCCATCGAAAAGGATGACCTGGTCCTGCCGACCCTGCCGGAGGTTGCCTTGAGCATCCGCGAGGCGGCGGAAGACAGCGAGATCAGCGTAGCGGCCCTGAGCAAGGTGATCGGTCGCGATGCGGCCCTTTCAGCGCGCCTGATCAAAGTCGTCAACAGCCCGCTGCTGCGCGCGGCGGTCGAGGTCACCGACCTGCACACCGCCATCACGCGGCTGGGCATCAACTACAGCTGCAACCTAGCCATTGGCCTGGTGATCGAGCAGATTTTCCACGCACGGGCGCCGGCTGTGGAGCAGAAGTTACGCGATATCTGGGCCAACAGCCTGGATGTGGCGGGCATCAGCTACGAAATCTGCCGACGCTTTACACAACTCAAACCCGACCAGGCCACCCTCGGCGGGCTGGTCAACCAGATTGGCGCGCTGCCGGTACTGATCTACGCCGAAGAGCACAACGAACTGCTGTCGGACCCAGTGTGCCTGCATTATGTGATCGAGCAGATCCAGCCAGTGCTGGGCGACAAGATCCTCAAGGCCTGGGAGTTTCCGGAGCAACTGGTCAACCTGCCGAGCCAGGTGCAGGACCTGGACCGGCAGACTGACAAGATCGACTACATCGACATCGTGCAGATCGCCCGCTGCATCAGCCAGCGAGGCCGCCACCGGCCGCTGGCGGCACTGCCGGCATACCGCCACCTGGGCCTGCCGTACGGCACCGAGCTTGAAGTGGGTGAACTGATCGAGGCGCGGAGCATGTTGCGCTGACCGGTGTCAGCCTGTTCGGCCCTATCGCCGGCAAACCAGCTCCCACAGGGATAGCACATGACTTGAGGTCAATGCAGTCGAGGTGGGAGCTGGCTTGCCGGCGATAGGGCCGGTACAGGCAACACATCAATCCGCGATAAAACTCACCCGCACCCGCAACCCGCCCTTCGCACCGTCATGCAGGCTCACCTGTGCCAGGTGCGCCCGGCAGATCTCGCCGACAATCGCCAAGCCAAGCCCACTGCCCTGCGCACTGCGCCGGTAGAAGCGCTCGAACACCCGCTCACGCTCGGCCTCGGGAATCCCCGGTCCGTCATCCTCCACCTCCAGTACCGCCGGCGTCAGCACTCGCAAGATCACGTTGCCGCCAGTCGGCGTATGCGCCAAGGCATTGTCCACCAGGTTGCTCAACAGCTCGTTGAGCAGCGTCGGCTCCCCCTTCAGCCACACCGGCGCCTCGGCCTCCAGGGCCAGCGCCACCCCGCGTTTGTGCGCCAGCGGTGCCATGGCCATGCCCAGCTCACGAGCCAACTGACTCAGGTCCAGGCGCTGCGCGCCGCCTTCTGCAATCGCCCGCGCACCGTTCTCGACCCGCGCCAGCGACAGCAGCTGGTTGGCCAGATGGGTCAGCCGGTCGGTGCCCTGGGCCGCGGACTCCAGTGTCTGCCGCCACTCCTGCGGCTCGGCCGAGCGCAGGCCCAGCTCGACACGTGCCTTCAGCGCTGCCAGTGGCGTGCGCAACTCGTGGGCAGCGTCCGCGATGAACTGCGCTTGGCGCTCGAACTGGCCGCGCAAACGCTCAGTGAAATGGTTCAAAGCCCGCACCAGTGGGCCCAGCTCACGCTGCACCTGCACCACCGGCAAGGCCCTCAGGTCGTCCGGCTGGCGCTCTTCCACCGCCGTGCGCAGGCGCTCCAGCGGTCGCAACGCGGCACTCACGGCAAACCACACCATCACCAGCGCGCCCAGCGCCAGCATCCCCAGGCGCAGCAGGGTATCGGCCATCAGGCCACGGGCCATGCGCACCCGCGCTTCCTCGGTCTCGGCCACACGGATTTCCGCCATGCCGTTCATGTTCGGCTCGCTCACCGGCTTCAACAGGCTGACCACGCGCACGTCCTGGCCCAGGTAGGTGGCGTTGTAGAACCGCGCCAGCGCCGGGTAATCGTCGGTACGCGGCGTGCCCGGCGGCGGCGCTGGCAGGTTCTCGTAGCCGGAAATCAGCCGCTGCTGGATGTCCAGCACCTGGTAGTAGATTCGCCCGGCACTGTCGTAGGCGAAGGTGTCCAGGGCCACGTAGGGCACATCCGCGCTCAGCGAACCGTCACGCTGGGACAGGCCTGCGGCAATGGTCCTTGCCGAGGCCAGCAGGGTCCGATCGTAGGCGGTGTCGGCGGCCTCACGGCCGTTCCAGTAGGCGCTCAGGCCGCTGGCCAGCATCAACACCACCAGCAGCAAGGCCAGGTTGCCGAGCAAGCGCCCACGCAGGCTGCCGTTGTCACGCATCGCGGTGCTCGAGCAGGTAGCCCAGGCCACGGAAGGTGACAATCGCCACCGGGTGGCCGTCAAGCTTCTTGCGCAGGCGGTGGATGTAGATTTCGATGGCATCAGGGCTGGCTTCTTCGTCCAGGCCAAACACCTGGGCGGCCAGTTGCTCCTTGCTCATCACCCGGCCCGGCCGGGCGATCAGCGCTTCCAGTACGCTTTGTTCGCGAGAAGTCAGGGTCAGGTTGTCGCCACCCAAGGTGAAGCGCCGGGTATCCAGATCGTATACCAACGGCCCGCAGCGTTGCTGGCGCTCGCCACCGAGCACGCTGCGCCGCAACAGGGCCTTGACCCGTGCTTCCAGCTCGGTCAGCTCGAACGGCTTGGCCAGGTAGTCGTCGGCGCCCAGGTTCAGCCCATGAACCCGGTCCTTGACGTCGCTGCGCGCGGTCAGCATCAGCACCGGCAGGGTCTTGCCACGGCCGCGCAGACGCGCCAGCACCTCGAAGCCGTCCATGCGCGGCAAGCCGACATCCAGCACGGCCACGGCGTACTCCTCGCTGGCCAGGGCCAGGTCGGCGGCCACGCCGTCATGCAGCACATCCACGGTCAGGCCATGGCTTTTCAAGGCCTGGGCCACGCTTTCAGCCAGTTGCAGGTGGTCTTCGACCAGCAGCACACGCATCGGATTCTCCCTGCTCGGGTGGGACGGTGGCGCGGAGTGTACCGCTGTCGGCAGGCCTGTGAAGCCCTGTCGACAAACCTTTCACGCTGAAAGGTTAGCGAAAGGTTGGTTACCTAGCATCGCACCACGGTCGCCCTACGCGCCGAAAAAAAGCACCAGCAAGGTGCAACGAATAAGAACAATAAACGGAGCCATCAGTGATGCTGTCATCGCAGCCGCAGGCGTTCGCGCCTACCCGTTCCTTTGCCGCACGCCCTTCCGCCATCGTCAGTGCCCTTGCGCTTGCCGGTGTCGCGCCGATGAGCCAGGCCGCCTTCTTCGAAGACAGCACGGCCACCTTCGAAACCCGCAACATGTACTTCAACCGCGATTTCCGCGACGGCACCAGTGCACAGCAATCCAAGCGCGACGAGTGGGCCCAGGGCTTCATGCTCAACTTCGAGTCTGGCTACACCGATGGCACCGTGGGTTTCGGCCTGGATGCGCTGGGCATGCTCGGCATCAAGCTCGACTCCAGCCCAGACCGCACCGACACCGGCCTGCTGCCGACGCACGATGACGGCAAGGCCGCCGACGAGTACTCCAAGCTCGGCCTGACCGGCAAGGTGAAGGTGTCGCAGACCGAACTGAAGATCGGCACTCTGATCCCCGAACTGCCGACCCTGCAGCCCAACGATGGCCGCATCCTGCCGCAAACCTTCGAAGGCGGCCTGCTCACCTCGAAGGAGGTCAAGGGCCTGACCTTCACCGGAGGCCGACTGGACAAGGCCAAGGACCGCAACGACACCAACTGGGAAGACCTGGCCCTGAACAACAAGAACGGCCGCTTCGGTGGCTCGTTCAGCGCCGACAACCTGGACCTGGCCGGCCTCGACTACCAGTTCACCGATCGCATCACCGGCAGCTACCACTTTGCCCAGCTCGACGATATCTACCGCCAGCACTTCATCGGCATGGTCGCCACCCAGCCATGGGGCCCCGGCACCTTGGGCGCCGACCTGCGCCTGGCCGTGAGTGACGACGCCGGCGCCGCCAAGGCCGGCAACATCGACAACACCACCTTCAATGGCATGCTCAGCTACGCCCTGGGCGGGCACAAGGTCAGCGCCGCCTGGCAGCAATTGTCAGGCGACAGCGCCTTCCCGTACGTCGATGGTGCCGACCCGTACCTGGTCAACTTCGTCCAGATCAACGACTTCGCAGGCGCCGACGAACGCTCCTGGCAGGCGCGCTACGACTACAACTTCGCCGCGCTCGGCGTGCCCGGCCTGACCTTCATGACCCGCTACATCAGCGGCGACAACGTCAGCCGCGCCGCCGGTGGCGAGGGCAAGGAGTGGGAACGCGATACCGAGATGAAGTACGTGGTACAAAGCGGCCCGTTGAAGAACGTCGCCGTGCGCCTGCGCAACGCCACCTTCCGCTCCAACTTCGCCCGCGACGCGGACGAGGTGCGGCTGCTGGTGAGCTACAGCGTGGCGCTGTGGTAACCCCATAGCGATAACTTGATAACAACAACGCTCACGGAGAAAGACGATGACCTACTCACTGCGCCGCCTCGTCCTCGCTACCGGCTGCCTGCTGTTGGCCGGCAACGCCCTCGCTGCCGAACCGAAACGCCCCGAATGCATTGCTCCCGCCTCGCCCGGCGGCGGCTTCGACCTGACCTGCAAGCTGGTGCAGAGCGCCCTGGTGCAGGAAAAAATCCTCACCAAGCCGATGCGCGTCACCTACATGCCCGGCGGTGTCGGTGCGGTGGCCTACAACGCCGTGGTCGCCCAGCGCCCGGCCGATGCCGGCACCCTGGTGGCCTGGTCCAGCGGTTCGCTGCTGAACCTGGCCCAGGGCAAGTTCGGCCGCTTCGACGAGAACGCGGTGAAATGGCTGGCCGCCGTCGGCACCAGCTATGGCGCCATCGCAGTGAAAAGCGACTCGCCCTACAAGACCCTCGACGACCTGGTCGCAGCGTTGAAGAAAGACCCGAGCAAGGTGGTAATCGGCTCCGGCGGTACCGTCGGCAGCCAGGACTGGATGCAGACCGCCCTGATTGCCAAGGCCGCCGGCATCAACCCGCGTGACCTGCGTTACGTCGCCCTGGAAGGTGGCGGCGAGATCGCCACGGCGTTGCTGGGCGGGCATATCCAGGTAGGCTCGACCGACATCTCCGACTCCATGCCGCACATTCAGAGCGGCAACATGCGCATCCTCGCGGTGTTCTCGGAAAAGCGCCTGGACGAGCCCGAGATGAAAGACATCCCCACCGCCAAGGAACAGGGTTACGACATCGTCTGGCCAGTGGTACGCGGCTTCTACCTGGGGCCAAAGGTGAGCGACGAGGAATACGCCTGGTGGAAGCAGTCATTCGACAAGATGCTGGCTTCGGAAGACTTCGCCAAGTTGCGTGACCAGCGCGAACTGTTCCCGTTCGCCATGACCGGTGCAGAGCTGGACGGCTATGTGAAGAAGCAAGTGGCTGACTACAAGACACTGGCCAGGGAGTTTGGCCTGATCCAGTAACACGCCAACGCCGTTCGCTCCATGTAGGAGCGGCCTTGTGTCGCGAAAGGGCTGCGAAGCAGCCCCAGCGATTTGTGCAGCGATGCTGAAATCCTGGGGCCGCCTTGCGACCCATCGCGACACAAGGCCGCTCCTACAAAGGATCTGCGTCTTGCCGATGAACAACGAGGATTCCTTCATGATCCTGCAACGCATCTTCGCCCTGGCCCTGCTGGCGGTGTGCGCCGCCCTGGCCGTGATGGCCTGGCCTTACCAGGCGGCGTTTTCCTATGAACCGGTGGGCCCGCGCGCCTACCCGCTGTTGACGCTCGGCCTGCTCGGCCTGGGCCTGCTGTACCTGGTGTTCCGCCCCACCCCCATCGTGCGCAAGGACGACGAACCGGAACTGGACCGCGAGACCCTGATCAAGATCGCCGCCTGCGTCGGCCTGCTGATCGTGTTCGCCAGCACCTTCGAAGCCCTGGGCTTCATCCTCAGCGCCATCCTGGTCGGCGTGCCCATGGCCCGCCTGTACGGCGGCCGCTGGCTGCACAGCGCCATCGTGGTGGCGGGCATGAGCCTGTTTCTCTACTGGCTGTTCGACCGCGTGATGGACGTGCCCCTGCCCCTTGGCCTGCTGAGCGTACTGGAGAACTGACACATGGATACCTTGAGCTACCTGGGCCAGGGCTTCGGCGTCGCCCTGTCCCCTTACAACCTGGTCACCGCCCTCACCGGCACGCTGATCGGTACCGTGGTCGGCCTGCTGCCGGGCCTGGGCCCGATCAACGGCGTGGCCTTGCTGATCCCCATCGCCTTCGCCCTCGGCCTGCCGCCGGAATCGGCGCTGATCCTGCTGGCAGCGGTGTACCTGGGCTGCGAGTACGGCGGACGCATCAGTTCGATCCTGCTGAACATCCCCGGCGAAGCCTCGACCGTGATGACCACTCTCGATGGCTACCCGATGGCCCGCAATGGTCTGGCTGGCGTAGCGCTGTCGCTGTCGGCCTGGAGTTCGTTCATCGGTGCGCTGATCGCCACCTGCGGCATGGTGCTGTTCGCACCGCTGCTGGCGAAATGGGCAATCGCCTTCGGCCCGGCGGAGTACTTCGTGCTGATGGTGTTCGCCATCGTCGCCCTCGGCGGCATGGCCGGCGACAAGCCGCTGAAAACCTTCATTGCCGCTTTGATCGGCCTGTTCCTGTCGGCAGTCGGCATCGATGCCAACAGTGGCGTGTACCGCTTCACCGGCGACAGCGTGCACCTGGCCGACGGCATCCAGTTCGTGGTACTGGTGCTGGGCCTGTTCTCCATCAGCGAAATCCTCCTGCTGCTGGAAAAGACCCACCATGGCCACCAGGCAGTCAAAGCCACCGGCCGCATGCTGTTCAACTTCAAGGAAGCGGCCTCGGTGTTCGTGGTCAATATCCGCTGCGGCTTGCTTGGCTTCATCATGGGTGTGCTGCCTGGTGCCGGTGCAACACTGGCGAGCGCCGTGGCCTACATGACCGAAAAACGCCTGGCGGGCGACAAGGGCAAGTTCGGCAAGGGCGACGCCCGCGGCCTGGCCGCACCGGAAACCGCCATCGGCGCCTCCTGCTGTGGCGCCCTGGTACCGATGCTGACCCTGGGCGTACCTGGCTCGGGCACCACCGCGGTGATGATCGGCGCGCTGACCTTGTACAACATCACCCCAGGCCCGCTGTTGTTCGAACAGCAGCCAGACATCGTCTGGGGCCTGATCGCCTCGCTGTTCGTCGCCAACATCATGCTGGTGATCCTCAACATCCCGATGATCCGCATCTTCACCCGCATCCTCGCCGTGCCAAACTGGGCGCTGGTACCGGTGATCGCCATCATCACCGCGATCGGCGTTTACGCCGTGCATGCCACTACCTTCGACCTGTTCCTGATGGTCGGTATCGGCATCATGGGCTATATCCTGCGCAAGCTGGACTTCCCGCTGTCGCCGATCCTGCTCGGTTTCATCCTCGGTGGGTTGATGGAGCAGAACCTGCGCCGGGCGCTGTCGATCTCCAACGGCGAACTGGGCATCCTCTGGTCGAGCCCGATCAGCATGTCGGTATGGGTACTGACCATTTGCATGCTGACCCTGCCGCTGCTGCGCATCTGGCGCAAACGCAGCCTGCAGCGCCGGGCGATGGCCGATGCCTGATCGCTCGTTGCCGTTGTTTGTCGCGACCGGGCTGGTCGGCCTTGCTGGCGGTTTTGCCGCCAGCAAGGTCGGCTGGCCTTTGCCGTGGATGGTCGGCTCGTTGCTGGCGATCATCCTGGTGCGCTGCCTGACACCCTGGCAGCTGCCGGAAATCCCCAATGGCCGCAAATGCGGGCAATGCATCATCGGTATCGGCATTGGCCTGCACTTCACCCCGGCGGTGATCGAGCAGGTGGCCAGCCATTTCGCACTGATCTTCTTCGGCGCGCTGTTCACCACCTTGTCCAGCGTGATCAGCGTATGGCTGCTGCGGCGCACCGGTGAAGACCGTGCCACGGCGTTCTTCGCCAGCATGCCGGGCGGTTCGGGGGAGATGGTCAACCTTGGCGCCCGCAATGGCGCAGTGCTCAGCCAGGTGGCGGCGGCGCAAAGCCTGCGCGTACTGGCGGTGGTACTGTGCGTGCCGGCGCTGTTCAAGTTCCTGCTGGGTGACGGGGTACCGCTGAATCACACCGGCAGTGTGAGCTGGGGCTGGCTGGCGCTGACTGCACCGCTGGGCGTTGCCGTCGCCCTGCTGTGGCAGCGCTTGCGCCAGCCCAACCCGTGGTTGTTCGGGCCATTGTTGGTCGCAGCCACCGTGAGCCTGGCGGGCGACCTGCAGATAACCCTGCCCAATGGCGCCAGCCAGATCGGCCAGTGGTTGATCGGCAGCGGCCTGGCCTGCCACTTCAACCGCGCGTTCTTCCGCCGCGCACCGTCGTTCCTTTGCCGCACCCTGGTGGCCACGGCGTTGTGCATGGCGATTGCCGGCAGTGCCGCATGGGTGCTGAGCATGATGACCGCGCTGGATCTGCGTTCGCTGACATTGGGGATGATGCCGGGCGGAATTGCCGAGATGAGCCTGACGGCGGAGACCCTGCAGCTGTCGGTGCCGCTGGTGACGGCGCTGCAGGTGATGCGCTTGTTGTTTGTGCTGTTTCTGGCAGAGCCGTTGTTCCGGGTGTGGAACGCCAACCCGGAATAATCGCGTCGCCTGCTTCGCGGGCTTGCCCGCTCCCACAGGTACTGCATCGCCCTCAAGGCAGGTGCTATCCCTGTGGGAGCGGGCAAGCCCGCGAAGCAGGCGACGCGTTCTTTCAGGTGATCACAGCGGTGGCAATGCCCAGTTGATCGGCGCCAGCCCGCGCTGCTGGAGGAAACTGTTGGCCCGGCTGAAATGCCCGCACCCCAGGAACCCACGGTAAGCCGACAACGGTGATGGATGCACCGATTTCAGCACCAGGTGCTTGGTCCCGTCGATCAGCTTCTGCTTGCTTTGCGCATGCGAGCCCCACAGCAGGAACACCACGTTCGGGCACTGCTCGCTAACCACCTGGATGATCCGGTCGGTAAAGAACTCCCAGCCCTTCTTGGCATGCGACGCGGCATTGGCACGCTCCACGGTCATGGTCGTGTTGAGCAAAAGCACGCCCTGCTCGGCCCAGCTCTGCAGGTAGCCATGACTGGCAATCGGGATGTTCAGGTCGCGCTGCAGCTCCTTGTAGATGTTGACCAGCGAAGGTGGCGTGGCCACGCCCGGTTGCACCGAGAAGCACAGGCCATGCGCCTGACCCGGCCCGTGGTAAGGGTCCTGGCCAAGGATGACCACCTTCACCTGCTCCAGCGGCGTCGAGTTGAGCGCGTTGAAGATCAACGGCCCTGGCGGGTAGATCTCTTTGCCGGCGGCGTACTCGCTGCGCAGGAACTCGCGCAACTGATGCATGTAGGGCTGGTCGAATTCCGCGCGCAAGGCGGCCTTCCAGCTGGGTTCGAGTTTGATGCGATCGTCGTCAGTCATGGGGCCTTCCATAAACAATGGCGCGACACTAGGTAAGCCCTTCCCGCTTGTCAAACGATCCGACCGACGACCGGCATGTTCGGCCAGGCAAGCCATACTTGGGCGATGACTTGCGCGAGGTAGTCCATGGCCATTCATTGCGAGGTACTCACCGGCGCCGATGGCGCCCGCATCGGCATCGCCACCCTGGATGCGCCCAAGGCGCTCAATGCGCTGAGCCTGCCGATGATCGAGGTAT
Source organism: Pseudomonas sp. s4 (assembly GCF_046764235.1). Lineage (NCBI taxonomy): Bacteria > Pseudomonadati > Pseudomonadota > Gammaproteobacteria > Pseudomonadales > Pseudomonadaceae > Pseudomonas > Pseudomonas sp. s4. The sequence goes on from NZ_CP177209.1 coordinate 5,095,333, forward strand.
TGGGCGAACAGTTGCACGCCTGGGCTCGCGACCCGGGAATCGTCTGCGTGCTGCTGCGCGGCAACGGTGCCAAGGCCTTCTGTGCCGGCGGTGATGTGCGTGCGCTGGTACAAGCCTGCCGCGACCACCCTGGTAGCGTGCCCCCGCTGGCCGCCACCTTCTTCGCCGCCGAATACCGCCTGGACTTTGCCCTGCACACCTATCCCAAGCCGTTGCTGTGCTGGGGGCACGGGCATGTGCTGGGTGGTGGCATGGGCCTGCTGCAGGGCGCCAATGTGCGTATTGTCACCCCCAGCAGTCGGCTGGCCATGCCGGAAATCAGCATCGGCCTGTACCCGGACGTGGGCGCCAGCTGGTTCCTTGCCCGCCTGCCGGGCAAGCTGGGGTTGTTCCTCGGCCTGACAGGCGCGCCGATCAATGCCCACGACGCCCTGGACCTGGGCCTGGCCGACCGCTTTCTGGGTGAGCACCAGCAAGAGGCGCTGATCGAGGAACTGCTGCAGCTGAACTGGCAGGAACAAACTACCCTGCAACTGAACAGCCTGCTCAAGGCCGAACAGCACCGCGCCTGCGCCGAGTTGCCCCAGGCCCAGTGGCTGCCGCGGCGACAGGTAATCGATCAGTTACTCGACGTGGCCGACGCAGCAGCCGCCTGGCGTGCGCTGGAGGGGCTCAAGCACCACGACGACCCGCTGCTGGCAGATGCCGGCCAACGGTTGCATGAAGGTTGCCCGCTGACCGCACACCTGGTGTGGGAACAGATCCGCCGGGCACGGCAGCTGTCGTTGGCGCAGGTGTTTCAGATGGAATACAGCATGAGCCTGAACTGCTGCCGCCACCCGGAATTCAGCGAAGGCGTGCGTGCGCGCTTGCTGGACAAGGACAACCAGCCGCACTGGCACTGGCCCGATGTGGCGCAAGTGCCGGCGGCGGTGGTGGAGGCGCATTTTGCCAAGGTGTGGGAGGGGCGGCATCCGCTGGCGGATCTCGGGTAGCTTCGAGAAGTTGGGGCTGCATTGCAGCCCATCGCGACACAAGGCCGCTCCCACAGGTACAGCGATGGTTTCCAATGCTGCGCCGTACCTGTGGGAGCGGCCTTGCGTCGCGAAAGGGGCGCAACGCGCCCCCGGTTTTCAATTCACCTACCGCTGCCAGTTCCCCCCTTGCCCGTGCCCACGCCGCCCGTCCCCGCGTCGGTCACTATCCCCCCGCCCGCTAGAGTGCCAACGGTCATTCTGCTGGTAGCGCTGGCTGCCACCGCGATAATCATGACGGTCCCGGTCGCGCCCATAGTCATACCGCTGGCGGTTGCCATAGTCGTTTCGTGGGTTGCCATACCATTGCTTCATCCCCGGCTGCGGATGAGACCGGTAGTGAGGCGCGGGCGCCGAGCGGTAGTAGTAGCGTGGCGCAGGCTGATAGTAATAACGGGGCTGCGGCGCTACGTAATAGCGGTCATAGCGGTAATAATCCGGTGACACATAACGGTCGGAGTAGTAGTGGTCCGATCGGTAATAGCCCCCGCTCTCGTAGTACGGAACGCAGGCGGAAGTCATCAGCCCCAGCAGGGCGATCAACAGGATTCGATAGGACATGGCGGCCTCCTGGACCGCTGGAGTGCCCGAACAGCGGCGCTGGCGAGCATCGATGCGAAATGCGATCATCGACGTTGAATAAGACAGTGCCGCCAAGGTGCAGTGCCATTTCTGCAACAATTTGATACAGGTGAGCGGCAGCCATGCCCGACAACCAGCACTGCCCCGCTTGTGGCGCCCTCAACCAGTGCAGCTTGGCCGATCCGCGCCGGGCCACCCAGGCCTGCTGGTGTTACAGCGTGACCATCGACCCTGCCGTGCTCAAGGCCCTGCCCGCCGAGCTGCGCGACAAAGCCTGCCTGTGCCCGCGCTGCGCCGCCGTCGAAGAACAACTTCGCTCCCCCGCTTCCGACTGACCGTTTGCCATGCGCCTCGACCGTTTCCTCGCCAACCTGCCCAGCCACAACCGCCAGCAAGTCCGTCTGATGCTGGCGCAACGCCGCGTGCGGGTGGATGGCCAAGTGGTCAGCGACCCACTGGCCGAAGTGCGCGAATTCAGCCGCGTGGAGCTGGACGACCAACTGCTGCAGGCTGGCCGCCCGGCACGCTACCTGATGTTGCACAAGCCCGCAGGCTGCGTCAGCGCCACCCAGGACCCGCAACACCGCACCGTGCTCGACTTGCTGCCAGCCGGTTTGCGTGAGGACCTGCATATTGCCGGGCGCCTGGACTTCAACACCACGGGCTTGATGATCCTGACCAACGATGGCCAATGGTCACGCCGGCTTACCCAGCCCGCGACCAAGCTGCCCAAGCACTACCTGGTGCAAACCGAGGACGAGATTGGCGAGCACTATGTGGCCAAGTTCCTCGAGGGCTTCTACTTCGCTTTCGAAGACCTCACCACCCTGCCCGCCCAGCTGGACATCCTCGGGCCGCGCCAGGCACGGCTGTCGATCGTCGAAGGGCGCTATCACCAGGTGAAGCGCATGTTCGGCCATTTCGACAACAAGGTGGTGGGGTTGCATCGGGAGAGCATGGGGGCGATCCGGCTGGACCCGGGGTTGGCGCCAGGGGCGTTTCGTGAGCTGACGGCGGATGAAATAGCGACGGTCTAGGTTGGCTGTTCCGGCCTCTTCGCGGGCTCGCCCGCTCCCACAGGGGCCGCGTAGCACGCAAAGCCTGACTCGAAACGTGGAAAGGGCCGGACCAGACAGATCAGGGTCGTCATACGACCGCTCAGCGACAAAAGTCACATTTTCCCCCGAACGGCACTTGCGGGATTCCCGACCCACTGCTTGAATCCAAATCGTCAGTCTGCATGTGACTACCAAGTCACGACCGCAGTCGCAGACACTTTTTGCCGGCCACCCAAGGCCTCGATGCCTTGGGGCACGGCGAATTGCCCGCCAAAAACAATACCGTCGACGCACGTGCCAAGGATCGACACAGGGCCCCCCGGTTTCTCTTCAGGCAAATGCCTACCTGTCATAAAGAACGTGCACCCTAGGTGACGCGAATACCCTTTTTGCGCCAGGAGTCGATGACATGAGGCCAGAAATCGCTGTACTTGATATCCAAGGTCAGTATCGGGTTTACACGGAGTTCTATCGCGCGGATGCGGCCGAGAATACGATCATCCTGATCAATGGCTCGCTTGCCACCACGGCCTCGTTCGCCCAGACGGTACGTAACCTGCACCCGCAGTTCAACGTTGTACTGTTCGACCAGCCATACGCGGGCAAATCCAAGCCGCACAATCGCCAGGAACGCTTTATCAGCAAGGAGACCGAAGCGCATATTCTCCTCGAGCTGATCGAGCACTTCCAGGCAGACCACGTGATGTCGTTCTCGTGGGGTGGCGCAAGTACGCTGCTGGCGCTGGCGCACCAGCCGCGGGGCGTGAAGAAGGCAGTGGTGAGTTCGTTCTCACCGGTGATCAACGAACCGATGCGCGACTACCTGGACCGTGGTTGCCAGTACCTGGCCGCCTGCGACCGTTATCAGGTCGGCAACCTGATCAACGACACCATCGGCAAGCACCTGCCGTCACTGTTCAAGCGCTTCAACTACCGCCATGTCAGCAGCCTGGACAGCCACGAGTATGCGCAGATGCACTTCCACATCAACGAGGTGCTGCAACATGACCTGGGGCGGGCGCTGGATGGTGCACGCAATATCGACATCCCGGTACTTTTCATCAATGGTGACCGCGACGAGTACACCACGGTCGAAGATGCGCGGCAGTTCAGCAAGCACGTGGGACGCAGCCACTTCAGCGTGATCCGCGATGCAGGCCACTTCCTGGATATGGAACACAAGGCCGCTTGCGAGGACACTCGCAGTGTCATGCTGGGGTTCCTGAAGCCAACCGTGCGTGAACCTCGTCAACGTTACCAGCCTGTAAAACAGGAGCAGCATGCATTGGCCATCTGAGCAACTCGGCGTCGTGTGGCTCAAACCCGCAAACCATGGGGCGCCGACAAGCTTTTTAATAACTTGGGCTTCTAATTCGTTGAGGGTTCTGGTAAAAAGTGCTGCGCAAACGCGGGTATAGTTTAGTGGTAAAACGAAAGCTTCCCAAGCTTTAGTTGAGGGTTCGATTCCCTCTACCCGCTCCACATCGCATTCCCGCATGGCGTTCCAGCAACGTCATCGCTGTCAAAAGGAGCCCAGGCTCCTTTTTTCGTTTCTCCCCCCTCCCTTTGACCTGCCCCATGGCCATTTGCCTGCCGATCCGCTTCAATGCGTGGATGGATTCGTGAAGCATTTCGAAAGGACGACGCATGTTTCTCTCCCGCTGGCTACCGGGCCTTGCCAACCTGCTGCACTACCGCCGCGAGTGGTTCCACGCCGACCTGCAGGCCGGCCTCTCGGTGGCGGCGATCCAGATTCCCATTGCCATCGCCTACGCGCAGATCGTCGGCCTACCGCCGCAGTACGGCCTGTATGCCTGTGTGCTGCCGATGATGGTCTATGCCCTGATCGGAAGCTCGCGCCAGCTGATGGTCGGCCCAGACGCCGCCACTTGCGCGATGATCGCCGGCGCCGTGGCGCCGTTGGCCATGGGCGAACCGCACCGGATTGCCGAGCTGTCGGTGATCGTCACCTTGCTGGTCGGGGTAATGCTGATCGCGGCCGGGGTGGCCCGGGCCGGGTTCATCGCCAGCTTCTTCTCGCGGCCGATCCTGATCGGCTATCTCAACGGTATCGGCCTGAGCCTGATCGCCGGGCAGTTGTCCAAGGTGGTGGGGTTCAAGATCGAGGGCGACGGTTTCATCCTCAGCCTGATCAACTTCTTCCAGCGCCTGGGCGAAATCCACTGGGTGACGCTGCTCATCGGCATCGCCGCACTGGGCCTGCTGATCTGGCTGCCACGACGCTACCCCCATCTGCCTGCGGCGCTAACTGTAGTGGCGCTGTTCATGCTGCTGGTCGGCCTGCTCGGCCTCGACCGCTTTGGCGTCGCCATTCTCGGCCCGGTACCTGCCGGCATCCCGCAGCTGGCCTGGCCACACAGTAACCTGGCAGAAATGAAAAGCCTGCTGCGCGACGCCCTGGGTATCGCCACCGTCAGCTTCTGCAGCGCCATGCTCACCGCACGCAGCTTTGCCGCCCGGCACGGCTACGCGATCAACGCCAACCACGAATTCGTCGCCCTGGGCGTAAGCAATCTGGCTGCCGGGGTTTCCCAGGGCTTTGCCATCAGCGGTGCAGACTCGCGCACTGCGGTCAACGACATGGTCGGTGGCAAGAGCCAACTGGTGGGCATCATCGCAGCACTGGTCATCGCCCTGATCCTGCTGTTCTTCACCGCGCCGATGGCGTGGATCCCGCAGGCCGCGCTGGGTGCCGTGCTGCTGATGGCAGGCTGGGGGCTGATCGACATCAAGTCGCTGAAGCATATCCGCCGCCTGAGCCGCTTCGAGTTCTGGCTGTGCCTGCTGACCACGGTCGGTGTGCTGAGCCTGGGCGTGCTTCCCGGCATCGTGTTTGCCGTGACCCTGGCGATCCTGCGCCTGCTGTACAGCATCTATCAGCCCACCGACGCGGTGCTTGGCTGGCTGCCCGGCACCGAAGGCCAGGTGGACATCCGCAAACACAAGGATGCCCGCACCGTGCCAGGCCTTGTGGTGTACCGCTTCGACGACGCGATCCTGTTCTTCAACGCCGACTACTTCAAGATGCGCCTGCTCGAAGCGGTGCAGAGCCAGGAACGGCCCAGGGCCGTGCTGTTCGATGCCGAAGCGGTAACCAGCATCGACGTCAGCGGCATCGCCGCCCTGCGCGAAGTGCGCGACACCCTGGCCGCGCAGGGCATCTTCTTCGCCATCGCCCGCGCCCGCGGCACATTCCTGCGCATGCTGGTGCGTTCGGGGATGGCCCGGGAGATGGAAGACAAACTGCTGTTCGGCTCGGTGCGGGCGGGCATTCGCGCCTATCGGGTTTGGCGTAACAGGAGTCGCGTTGAGCAACGGGCTGAACAAGGTTGAAGCATTGCGTCGTTGCTACTGGCCATATCGCCAGCAAGCCGGCTCCCACAGGTACTGCACTGCTCTCAAGGCCTGTGGCGAACCGTGGGAGCTGGCTTGCCGGCGATAGGGCCAGTACAGGCTGCACAAAGCAGTTGCCTGGACACCAACCCTCGCACACTTTGCATGACATGCTAAAGTCGCCCCCGTTCCCGCTCCACCCAACGGACCCCAGCATGCCCGCACTAGACGCCACCCTCCCCCCCTGGCCGGAACTCGCCGCCCGCCACCCTTGCGACGCCCTGCTGCTGGGCAACGGCGCCAGCCGCGTGCTGTGGAAGCCGTTCGGCTACTTCTCGCTGTTCGAGGAAGCGCAACGTGCCGGGCGCAAGAAAGGCCTGGCCGTCAGCGACCAGGCACTGTTCAAGTCACTGGGTACGGAACTGTTCGAGCCGGTGCTCAGCGCCCTCAACACCACCGTGCGCACCAACGCCGCGCTGGCCATCAACTCCACCGCGCCGCTGAATCGCTACTACTCGATCAAGGAAGCGCTGATCCACGCCGTACGCACGGTGCACCTGCCGTGGCCACTCATGCCGGCCACGACCCTGGCAACCCTCAACCAGGCGCTGCGTGGCTACCGCAGCGTCTACACCAGCAACTATGACCTGCTGCTACCGTGGGCCGTGCAACACGCCCCGCAGGGTTTCGCCGAACTGTTCGACGAGCAAGGCTTCTTCGACGTGCGCCGCACCAACGGCGAAGGCACGCGGGTACTGCACCTGCATGGCGGCCTGCACCTGCTCAAGCTGCCCGACGGCACCACCCGCCAACGCAGTGCCGACAGCGCCGAACTGCTCGATGGTTTTGCCGTGAACATCCCGGGCGAAGTGCCGCTGTTCGTCAACGAAGACCGCAGCGACGAGAAGCTGCGCGCCATCCGCAACTCTGACTACCTGGGCTGGTGCCTGGGGCAACTGGCGCGGGAAAGCCAGGGGCTATGCCTGTTCGGGCTGCACCTGGACAGCAGTGACCAGCATCTGCTCGAAGCCATCCGACAGGCCCGGCCGAAGCATCTGTCGATTGCCATACGGCCGTTGAGCGAGGCATCGGTGATCAACCAGAAGCAGCATTTTGTCGACAGGTTCGGGGATATGCCGGGGACGGTGCTGCACTTCTTTGATGCCAGTACGCACCCGTTGGGGCAAGCAGCGTTGGCTATTGAAGCACCGCTCACCCACAGGTGAAGTGGACCGCCGGCAAGCCAGCTCCCATAGAACAACACATGACTCATTGGTTCTGCGAGATTCTGTAGGAGCAGCCTTGTGCTGCGAAGAGGCCGGTACTGACAAAGCCTGTCTGTTGCTTGTACCGGCCTCTTCGCAGCACAAGGCTGCTCCTACAAAGGACGCGTCAGACGAGCGAAATATGTTCTCTGCGCGACAGCGCAGCCCAAAAGGGCTGGGCAATCTCCCACAGGGATCGCGCAACTCCTGAATTCTGCGCGGTACCTGTGGGAGCCGGCTTGCCGGCGATGGGCTGCGTAGCAGCCCCGTTTACGCTATCTGACAGGCATCAGCGCTTGCCCGCGGAACCCCATCAAGGCGCCGACGCGGTTGTCACCTGCACGGCCGGGCCAACTGCAACCGGCTCGGGCATCGCGACATCGCCGCCCAGCTGGCGGATTTGCCGAATCTGCTGGACCCTGTTCAGGTTTTCCCAGGCGACGGGGTAGTGCCCCGGCGACAACTCGATCGCGCTGCGGAAAAACTGCTCGGCCACATCCAGCTTGCCTTCCACCAGGCAGACATAGCCGACATCATTGCTGGCCTCGGCACGCTTTTCGACCTGTTCGAAGGCAGACACAGCCTCCTCATAGCGCCCCATGCGAGCCAGCAGCAGTCCATAGTTGCGCCACAGCGGCTTGTAGGTGCCGTCGTAGCTCACCCCTCGCTTGTACCTGAGTTCAGCTTCAGACCATTGCCCGGCCATGTAGTAGGAATACCCCAGGCTGTTCTGCACCAACGCCGAACGTGGATCGATGAGTTCGGCCAGGCGGTAGTAGGTTTGCGCCTCGGCGAAGTTGTCGGCCAGATCCGCCAACACCCCCAGCCCGTTATAGGCCTTGAGCGGTGACTTGCTGTCGACCCTGAGCGCAGCCGCCCCTGTCTGGCTGTTGGCCGGGTCCTTGACGAAGCGTTTCTGATCCACGGCAACTGCTTTCAACAGCATTACCTTGGCCTGCTCATGTTTACGCATGGACAGATTCAGCAGGCCCATTTCCGTCAGGGCATCGGGGTTTTCAGGTGCCTTGCCCAGTACCTCGGTGAAGGCCATCTCGGCAAGCTGGTTATTGCCCCGTTCGCGGTGGATACGGCCAACCCAGACCAAGGCCTCATAACGTTCGGGCGCCAGCTCGAGGACGCGCAGGTACTGGTACAGTGCCTGGTCCAGGTCACCGGCCTGGTAAGCCATCGCGGCCATCTGCATTGCCTGGTCGGGCGAGTTGCTCTGCGACTGCACCTGGTAGAGCACCGAATTGCCACCGGAGTAGACAGAACGCACCCCGTTCAGGTCAGGCCCTGTGCTCTGGCACCCCGAAAGCACGGCTATCATGGTCAACAGCAAGCTGATCCTGTTCATGTCATAGCTTCCCGAACATTCTAAGTATCCCGATGATCACCGGGCCGATGGCAACCAGAAAAAAGCTTGGCCACAGACAGAAAATTAGCGGAAAAACTAGCTTTGTTCCGATTTTCGCGCCCATTTCCTCCGCGGCCTGCATGCGCCGGTCACGAAACTCCTCGGCATAGATGCGCAAGGTGGCCGCTACGCTGGTGCCGAAGCGGATGCTCTGTGCCAACAGGCTGACCAGGCCCTGAATGTCTTCAAGACCGGTGCGCTCCGCCAGTTGCCTGAGCGCTTCAGTACTGGAAACACCGGCGCGGATCTGCGCATTGACCAAGGCCAGTTCCTCAGCCAACTCGGCCTGGCTGACTGACATTTCTTCAGCCACCCGCTCGATAGCCTGTGGCAACGCCAGGCCCGACTCCACGCAAACCACCATCAAATCCAGCGCATCAGGAAAGGCCGCACGCAACCGCTCTTGACGAGCCTTCTTGCGCTTGTCGACATACACTGCCGGCAGCAGCCATCCGACAGCAGCCCCCATCACCACCACGACGATAATCTTGGTCGAGGAAAAGTTGGGAACCAGTGGTAGTGTCAACAGCGAGACACCAACAAGTATCAGCGGCAACAGCAAACGCACCGCCCAATACACCTGTACCGCTGACGCCGAGCCATACCCCGCGTGGGTCAACAGGGTTCGGGTGGTTGATACCTCCCCTTCCGCAGCAGGGCCAAGGCGCCGACCGACCCGCTCCAGTAGAAGCTGCAGGTTGCCTGGTGCCTCCCGCCCAGTCGCAGCGCTAGCGTGGCCACGTTTGATCAATGCAAGACGACGTTGAAGAGGGCTCTGCAGCCCCAGCACCAGTAACGTCACAGTGATCACCGCAATGACCGTGCTCATCCCGATCGCACCAATGAGCAGCATGCGAGTCAGTGCCTCGTTGTCCGTGACCTGGCTCAACAAACCGATCAAATAATCCATGACCTACGCCCTCATGCGAGAACTGCCTAAACCTGGATACGAATGATTTTACGAATCCAGAAAATCCCCACCAACATGGAGCCAAAAGCCCCAATGATCAGCTTTTGCCCAACGGGATCCTTGACCAGCAACGTCAAGTACGCGGGGTTCATGACAACGATCGCAGCCGCCAATACAAAGGGTATGGCTATCAACACCCAGGCTGACATTCGCCCCTCGGCCGACATTGTCTTGATCTTGCGCTGAAACCGGAAACGCCCGCGTATCAAATTGCTCAGCCGTTCCAGTACTTCCGTCAGGTTGCCGCCAGTCTCACGGTGAATGAGGATCGAGGTGACCAGCATCATCACCGTCATGCTTGGCATCCGCTCCAGAAGGCCAAGCATGGCCCTGCGTACATCATTACCGTAATTGATATCGGCGAAAGTCAGACCGAATTCATGCGCAACAGGTCCCTTGTGTTCATCTGCCACCAAACGCAGGGTTTCATTGAAGGGGTGCCCGGCGCGCAACGCCCGGCACATGGCTTCCAGCGCATCGGGCAAGCCCTCCTCGAACTTGGCGAAACGCCTGCCACGGTCATGGGAGATTTTCAGCAGTGGCAGCCAGAACGCCACGAACGCTGCCGCCAGCGCCAGCCACCAGTAAGGGAAGAACATCCAGGCCAGCATCCCGGCAGCCGCTGCCAGAGCCAACCCCAGCAGCAGTACCCGATAGGCCCGGTACTCATGGCCGGCCTGCTCGATCAGTTGCGTCAGCGTCGCCATGAAGGGCAATTGCTCGAGCCGCGCCTCCAGCGGCGACAAGCGCGTCAGGTATTTCTGCCGCAGCACGGTCTGCATGTTCGGCAGATGGCTTGCCCGCTCCAGGAGCACAAGTCGGCTGCGGATACGCTTGCGTACCTTGCCCGCCTCGCCGAACACCGGGACCACCAGGCCTTGGCTGAGAAGAAACACGGCAACGAACACCATGCCAAGAAATATCAGGATGTATTCACCAGGTATCTGGCTCATGATTGACGAGCCTCCATCCATTCAGGCCTGAACATCGACAAAGGCAACTCGATCCCGCGCTTGGCCAAGGCATCGCGAAAAGCCGGGACCATGCCACTTGGCCGAAAGTCACCAAGCACCTGGCCCTGCTCGCCCACGCCACTGCGAACAAAAGAGAAGATCTCGGTCATGGTGATGATTTCACCCTCCATGCCGTTGATCTCCTGCACACTGACCAACCGCCGCTTGCCGTCTTCCTGCCGCTCCAGCTGGATCACCACATCGATGGCCGAGGCGATCTGCTGGCGCATGGCCTTGATCGGGAATGTAGCGCCAGACATCAAGACCATGTTCTCGACCCGGCCCAACGCATCGCGCGCGGTGTTGGCGTGGATGGTAGTCAGTGAGCCATCGTGCCCGGTGTTCATCGCCGTCAGCATGTCCAGCGCCTCGGCGCCACGCACCTCACCGATCACGATACGGTCTGGGCGCATCCGCAGGCTGTTGCGCACCAGCTCACGCTGGCCCACCTCGCCACGCCCCTCGATGTTCGCAGGCCGTGTTTCCAGGCGCACCACATGTGGCTGCTGCAGCTGCAGTTCGGCCGAGTCCTCGATGGTGACGATGCGCTCGTTATGCGGAATGAAACTGGACAGCACATTGAGCATGGTGGTCTTGCCGCAGCCGGTGCCGCCGGAGATCAGCACGTTCAGCCGGCCCCGCACGATCGCCTTGAGCAGCAAGGCGATGGCCGGCGTCAGCGCGCCCGCCTGGATCAGGCTGTCGGTATTGAGCAGGTCCACCGCAAAGCGGCGTATCGAGATACTTGGCCCGTCGATGGCAAGCGGCGGGATGATCGCATTGACCCGTGAACCGTCTTTGAGGCGTGCATCGACCAACGGCGAAGACTCGTCGATACGCCGGCCGAGGCTGGAGACGATGCGGTCGATAATGTTCAGCAGGTGCTGATCATCGCGAAAACGCACATCGGTGCGCTGCAACTTGCCGAACCGTTCGACGTACACAGAGTCATGCCCGTTGACCAGGATATCGGACACCGTGTGGTCGGCCAGCAGTGGCTCCAGCGGGCCAAGGCCAAGCACTTCGTCGGTGATCTGCTTGATGATCAACTGGCGACTGGCTGAGCTTACCGGCGCCGAATGCTCATCGAGCAGACGCTGGCAGATATCACGGATCTGCCGCACGGCCTCGGCCTGCTCGAGCGAGTCGAGCAAGGAAAGGTCCATGACCTTGAGCAGTTGCTGATAGGTTTTCTCCCGCCACTCGGCTTCCACCGATGTGACCTGGCTTTTCGTTTCAAACAGAACATCCGGTGCCGAATGTTCCCACGCCATCAGCGCCTCTGCCGGGTCCTTAGCGCCGCCACCCTGCTTCGACGGCGTCGATGCCTCGGAGGTGACTGCCTGTTTGCGCAAACGGTTACGGAAATCGCTAAGCATGGTTCACCCCCGAAAAACACGTTTGAAGGCGCGTTTGAACAGTCCGCTGTCTGTGGCCACCTGCTTGCCCACCAATTCCTCGGCCAGCCCACGCAGCGCTTGGGTGATCGCGGAGCGAGGTGCTTGCAGGCCTAATGGCACACCTGTGTTCTGGCTCTGATTGATAACGCTGAAGTCATTCGGCAGTTTCACGATATTGGTGCAACGCAGCGCCTCGCCGATATCCTTGAGGCTGACCGGCGCCGCCTTGTCGTAGCGGTTGACCACCACCTCCAGCTGGTTGCCGCGTACGCCCAGGTCATCGCGCAGAATGCGCGCCAGGGAACTGGCGTCGCGCAAGTGGTTGACGCTCTGCTGCACCACGACATACACCCGGTCGGCCTGCTCCAGCACCGAAGCGGTGATATGGTCGATCTGCCGTGGCAAGTCCGCCACAACCCAGTCATAGTTGGCCCGGGCCAGCTGCAGCAGCGCATCGAGCTGTTCGGCCTGGACATCCTGCGGCAGGCACAGCTCATTGGCGCGGCTGCCAAGCACATGCAAGGACGGGCTGAAATGGCTGCAGAAGCCGCGAAGTGCAACACCATCCATTTCTTTTATCTGCTGCAACACGTCCAGTTGACTGTGCGACTGCGCCACATCCAGATGATGCGACACGCTGCCAAACTGCAGGTCCAGGTCAAGCAACAGGGTGTTGCCCTTGAGGCTGAGCTGATGCGCCAGGTTGCAGGCCAGCACCGTGCCGCCGGAGCCACCCTTGGCATTTATCACCGCGACCAGTTTGCCTGTTGCCGTGCTGTTGGTCTGGGTTTCCATGACCATACGGTTCAAGGCAGCGATAAGCTCCGTGGCAACGATGGGCTCCGGCAGAAAGTCGCGCGCACCGGCCTGCATCGCCAGGCGCATGCCTTCCCGATCGTCCAGCAGGCCACACACCAACAGCGGCGGGCGCTCATGGGCCGGGCGTTGCAACAGGGCCGCCAGTTCCTCACGCCACAGCTGACCAACGCGCAGCAGCAGGAAATCGGGCATCCGGTCCAGCCCGTACAACGGGTCGCAATGCCCATTGCTGACCTGGCGAACATTCACCTCCAGACCGGCGATGCGCTGACAGATTTCTTGCAGCTGGCGCAAGGCCAAGGCGTCAGAGCTGCTGATCAACAGACGCATCCCGGGTTTGATGGAGGTAGCGGATACGGAAGATTCCCTAAGATTCAGCATGGCGTGATCTCCGGTACGACATCCGCCTCGGTATGACGCCCGAGGCTCTCGCGAGGTAAGGTCGCCTTGAATACTGGCAGGGTAATGGGCACCCCAAAACCTGGAATAAACAGGCTGAATTGAAAGTTCTGCAGCGTCAGCTGCACATAGCGGACGGCGGCAAACCCGGTTGCACTTACCAGATCACCGGGGTTGGCGACCTGTGCACCGTTCTTGTCCAGGTAACGCAGGGTCAGGTCCGAGGTGTCCAGGCCGGCCAGCAGGGTGCTGGCACCACTGTCGCCCGCACTGTTGAATATGGCCCTGCGCAGCACCACTGGATCGCTGATATTGCACACCGCAGCCAGGCGTGCGCCACGCCGCACGGACTCATTCAAGACGTTCACGGTGTAGTACAGCCGGCCTATTTCCAGCACCCCGAACAGCAGCGTGAACATCAACGCACTGACAATGGCGAACTCCACCACGTAAACGCCCTGCATGCTTCTGCGCTTCATCACAGTGCCCTCATCACGGTGGTAGCGACCAACGGGAAGTTCAGCGCCGTGCCGTTGCCGATAAATGCCGGAATACCGCTGGCGATCAGCGGGGAAAAGACCGCGCTGATGGTCACCTGCACGTGGTCGTTGGTACCCGCCACCTTGGCAACCTGCACGGTAGTGTTGGCGGGCATCCCGGTCAGGCTGCAGGGCGGCGTGGAAGGCGCACCATGCACCGCCACGTACTTGGTCATGCACTCGAGATCGGCGCTCACCTCGACCTTGCCAAGGGTCGAGCTCCAGGCCTGGCTGGCGACGAAGCGCGCGGCATCACGGCTGCCCTGCAGCAGGCTGTTGTACTGGTAAAGCATTCGGCCGAATTCGCCGAAGGCCAGCAAGGTCAGGAGCATCAGCGGCAGGGTGATGGTGAATTCGACGATTGCCACCCCTTGCTGGCGCTGCGCACGCTTGAGCCGATGAAGTTCCATGACGCGCTCCTAGGAGTCGGTGCTCGGTGTGCCACTGCCACTGATAAAGGTTTTGTACAGCTGGATGATCTGCGGGCCGGAATCGTCCTGCGGCGTAGGCCCGGGCACACCGTCGCCTTCACATTGCTTGACGAACTGGCCGAAGATCTGCGAATCCCCACCCGAGTTGTCGGCCGGCTGCACCACAAAGAAACAACCGAAACCGATGACCGGAATCGACGAGGCTCCCGAGTTCTTGCCGGAGCAGTCCCCCACCACGATCTTCAACATGCGCCGCTCGAAAACCCCGTTCGACTGGCACCCCGCCCCCCCGCCGGCGACACATGCGGCGGTCTGCGCGGCATAGTCGTTGTAGTCGAACAGCGGTGTACCGCCAGCAGACAGGTTGCCATTGCTCGACGTGACAAGTTGCCCCTGCTGCTCCACCTGGTGAGGCGTGGTCTTGTCGTTGTACTTCATCACCGGGTTGCTATAGGTCGTCACCAGGTCGGGTGGATAATCCGAACTCTTCAACGACCCGGAGTACTCGCCGAATCGGGTATTCAGACCTTTGACGGACGGGCCAACCGTGTTGCCAGGCTTGGTGTCCGCGTTGTCACCGACATTGCGGCAAACCGAACCGCCGCCGGCCATCAGGTCGCCAACGGTCTTGCCACCAGCGCCGAAATCGAGCAGCTGGAAGTTGCCCGGGCCAATCGGGTCGCTGTTCTTGGCAGCCGATTTCAAGACCTCCAGGTCACCAAAGCGATACCCCCAGAACATGCCTGCATCCGGGTTGTATTGAGCCGGGTTGCCACAGACCAGCAGTGGTGCAAGATCACAGGGGCTGGTCGGACTCGGTCCGGCGGTGGCAATTGCCGTCACACTCTTGGTAGTAGCGGCGCCCTCGGTGAATGACTGGGCAAAGTTCCAGAAAAATCCCGCCAGTGAATAATTCGCCACCGAGACCCGTACGTAGGTGGCATTGGCCGGTCCCGGGTAGGAGAAAGGCCCATAAACATTGTCTGCCAACTCCACCACCGCGAATCCGCCAGGGTTGCCGCCGATTGCCGCCGCCAGCTCCTGGTTGCCGGTGGCACTGGCATTTTTTTGCAGAGTGGAGAGCGCGGCATCACGCGTGGTACTGGCAGCATTGCCAGTGCCCATCACCTGACTAAGGGTTTTTGCGCCACTGAGAGCAGCGGCATCCACGGCATTTTGCAGCCGGGTCTTGTTCAACAACATGTGACCGCCATCGAGCACCAACGCGGCCATCATCAAAATCGCAACCAGAGCGATCACGATGATGACAGTCACTGCCCCCCGCTGTTGACCTGGCGGCGCGGTGAACATCCGTTGAGCTCGAGGAGTCATGGTCACGCCCTCAATCATTACTCAGTTGGATCTGAATCGGCTGACCGACCTGCTGGGCATCGCCGGTCGTCCCCCGATAACTATTCATCACCTTCTCCAGCAATGGCCCATCGGCGCCCACAGCGGGCAGTTCGATACCTGGGTTTGCAGCTACCTCTTTATCGGCAATTTGCTGGTAGGTGGTCTGGTAGACGCTGTAGCCCAGCGGGCCAACGCGCCCTTCGTCGTAGGACATGCAACCCGACAACCCCGACAGCAGCGCGCAACACACGATCATGCTTCTCATGCTGGTTCTCTCCGATCAGTTCAGGTCATGGCCAAAGTTGCCACCGCTGACCCCTAGGCTGACGGGCACCGCGCGCCCGGGCTCGCTGCCCTTGGTCTTGCCGAGCAGGTAGAAGTCCAGGTCACTGGGCTCGACGAATTTCTCGGTGGGCAGGCGCACCGCCTTGGCATCCACGGGCTTGGCGAGGTGCGGCGTCACCAGGATCACCAGTTCGGTTTCACCGTTGATGAACGACTGGCTGCGGAACAGGTGCCCGAGTATCGGCAGGTCCCCCAGCCCAGGGAAACGGCTGACGAAATCGCGGGTGTTTTCGCTGATAAGACCGGCAATGGCGATGGTCTGGCCATTGCCAAGTTCGACCGTGGACTCGGCGCTGCGCTTGGTCAGCGACGGAATGACCTGGGTAACACCATCGCCCAGAATACTGTTCAGGCCAGTGTCGAGTACCAGCGAGTTGACGTTGGAAAGCTCGCTCACCGAGACATTCAGGTTGAGGTTGATACGACCGGAGTCGAGCACCACCGGCAGGAACTTCACGCCGACACCGAATTCCTTGTACTCGATGGTGATGCCATCATCCTCGGTGATCGGGATCGGGAACTCGCCACCGGAAATGAACTCCGCCTGCTGGCCGGTAAGAGTGGTGAGCGTTGGCTCGGCCAGCACCTTGGCCGAACCATTGTCCTTGGACGCTTCCAGCACCACATTGAAGAGGAAATCGTCGGACAGGAACTGGGCGAACAAGCCTTTGCCGCCACCAATCAGCGAACCTGGCGAAAGGATCGACCCGCCGCCCGGAGTCAGGCCCAGTCCTTGACCATTGTTGAACCCGCCACCGCTCCAGTTGCCGGATGAGCCAAGGGCATTGAAGCGCACGTTGAGGTTCTTGATCAGGCTGCGCTGCATCTCTGCCACTTTCACTTCCAGCATCACCTGCTGGCTGCCACCGACGCTGAGCAGGTTGATCACCTCCAGCGACTGGGCTGGTGCCGCCTCGGCGGCTTCACCCTTGCCTTGCACCACACTCGAGGTCTGCGCGGCATAGGTCTTGGCCACTTTCATCGCTGTGTCCATGGCCGCGGCGCTGCGCACCTGACCACGCAGTACCAACGCGCCTTGTGCGCTGAACACCTCGATGTTCTCCTCGGGCAGCAGCTGGTGCAGTTTGGTCTTGAGCCCGGTGAGGTCATGCACGACCTCCACATCCATGGTCTCGATCAAGCGGTTGTTGCTGTCCCACAGCAATACGTTGGTAGTGCCGAGGGAACGGCCGAGCAGGTAGAGCTGGGTCGGGCTGGTGATCAGGATATCGGCGATATCCGGGTTGCCGACCGAGATTTTCCTCACCGGCGTACGAGCGCTGATCGTCCGCGACTTGTAGATGGGCACCTGGACCATATTGGTGCTGGCCGCCGACATGGCGCTGTATCCCGATCCCGGTTCTGCAGCCTGCGTCACACCGACGAACAGCAGTTGCGTACCCAGCCCGCACAACAGGTACATCCCTAGTCTCTGCAAAGTATTCATGCACAACTCCTTGCGAGGTATTCTTGTTCCTGCCGAACGTTAGCCATTCGGACGCCTGCCGCCTTAAAACCTTGCTTTCGCTACTTCAACTTCAGTCCCCCGGATAATGGTGACCGCGCCTACTCCACCGTTACCCTTTGCCACCGGTTTTGGTTGGGGTTTGGCTACTGGCGGCGCAGCCTGGACCGGTGCGGCAGCGGCAACGGCTTGCGGTTGCTTCTGAGCATCCAGCGGGTTACGCAGGGCCAGTTGCAACTTCCCTTCCGATTGCGCCTTGACCAGTACCTCGGCCTCTTTGGCCGACATTTCCAGGGTCACGGCACGCACCACTACAGGTTGTGTCTTGTCCGTCCCCGCCGTCTGGTCCACTGCCAGCACGCGCAAGTCCTGGAGAATGGTCCTGGACTCTGAGTCATTACTGCTACCGTCGCTGCGCTTGGTCGCCAGTACATCGACCCGGTTGCCCGGCAACAGGAACCCCCCCACCCCGACCACGTCATCCACACGCACCGAAATGGCTCGTTTGTCCGGGGCGATCAGCGAAGCCAGGGTACTGCCACCCAGGTGCTCAGCCACACGTGCGCTGCGCAGCACGTCGCCGCGCAGCAGGGCGAAGGTGGCGATCTTGCCAATCACCTTTTCATTGCTGTCGAAGGCATCGTCAGGCACCGCATCCTTGGGCATGCGCACAATGGCGACCTGCTGGGCCTCGATCATCTGCCCGAATGGAATTTCCACCGCGGCGACCACCACGTTCTTCATCTTGTCATCCGGGGCCGCGTTGAGCCGGCCATCAAGCCAGTTGTTGGCCATCAAGGCGGCACCGAGCCCCAGGGTCAGGGAAACGGCAATGAGGATCAGCGTACGGGCACTCATGTCTGCATCTCCTTATCCAAGAAAGTCGATCTGGACGAAGTAGCTACGCCAGGCCCAATCCAGCTCCTGCGGCGACAGCGCCCCCTCGCCCCCCAGGTAACGCTGGCGGTCGAGCGCCATGCTCAGCAGGTCGCGCGGGTGGCAGGGCACCAGCGGCACGCCTTCGGCCTCGTACAGCGCCTGTAGCGCATGGCGCAACAGCAGTGGGTCGTAAGCCAGGCCCAGGCGCTCGCACTCCTGGCGCCAGATACGTTCGTATTCATCGACCTTCAGGTAGCTGAACTGCAGCTTGTAGCCGATGCGCCGCAAGAAGGCTTCGTCGGCCAGCTCCAGGGGATTCAGGTTGGTGGAGAACACCAGCACCAGATCGAACGGCAGTTCGCAATGGCGCCCGCCACCCAGGTTGAGGAAGTCGCGCTTCTCTTCCATCGGCACGATCCAGCGGTTGAGCAGTTCGGCCGGGGCCATGCGCTGGCGCCCCATGTCGTCGATGATGAACAGGCCGTTGCTGGCCTTGAGTTGCAAGGAGGCCTGGTACTGACGGGTACTGGGATCGAAGCGGACGTCCAGTTGCTCCATGCCCAACTCACCGCCAGTGATCACAACCGGGCGTTTGCAGCGCACCAGACGGCGATCGATGCCTTCGTTCAGCAACAGGCTGGTGGGTTGACTCTCCTCCTCCAGGCGTTGATGCACCTGGGGGTCATACACCTCGATGACCGACTCGTTGATCTCGATGGCATGGGGTACCCAGATGGACTCGACGAACAGTCGAATCAACCGGCTGCTGACGTAGGTCTTGCCGGTGCCTGCGGGGCCGTAAATCATGATCGCGCGCCCGGAGTTCAACGCTACGCCCAGTTGATCGAGCATGCTCTCCGAGAGCACTACGCCAGCGAACGCCGCGTGCATGTCCTGCGTACTGATGCGGCCATGGTGAATGGTCTGCAGCTTGAGCAGGTCACGGTAGGCACTTACCGGGAAGGGCGCCGCGCCGATGTAGCCGCTGCGCGCCAGTGCATCCCGGGCGGTACCGCGGCCGCGCTCGGTCAAGCCGTATCGCAGCACCTGCCCCCCCGTTTGCACACCGACCTGGCCCAGTACTTCGACGCGGCCATCCTTGCGCAGAAAGGCCAGCACTTCTTCTACCACCGCACCGGTCAGTGCCAGGCGCTCGACCAGGCGCGACAGGTCCAGCGTACCTGCGTCGTGCAGGTGCTTGCACAGCAAATCACCGAGAAAGCTTTCCGTCAGGCCAGTCTCATGGACGGTCCGCGGCTGTGGTGCAAGGCGCTGTACCGTTTCCCGATCATTGAAGTAGGTACTGCTGTCGCTGATCGCATACATGGCTAGCCTCCTAGGCTACCGACCGATATAAAGCCAATAGCCACTGGCCAGAGTTCCGAGCAAAATTGCCACGGAGTAAGGGAACGGCTTGCCGGCTACTTCATTTGCCGCCGGTGCCAAGTAAGCTCGTGCACTTGCTATCAGCCAATAGCGCGCCAAGGTTTGCTTTAGTTGGCCGCGAAACAGGACAATCAGCACACCGCACAGCGCACCGGCCATCAAACTGAAAAAAACAGCCCACAACGCGCTGAATGGGGTCAGGAAACTACCGACCATGGCCATTAACTTAACATCGCCGGCAGCCATCCCGCCCAGAGCGTACATGGGCAACAAAACCGCAAAGCCGATCAGGGTGGCCAATGCAGCATTACCAAGCCCGTCGACCCCGCTTGCATAGGCCTGGCTTATCAGGCCCAAAGCCAGTCCAACAACAATCAGTAGATTGGGAATGCGGTGGCAACGAAGGTCGCTCACCACCGCAATACCGAGCAGCACTAACAACATGATTGAAGTAGACATCTGCTCTATGGACATCGCCCCATCCCCCAATTGCGTCAGGCTTGTTAGCAGGCATTACCGGCCATGCAAGTCGACAACCTACCGAGAGCAGTGGTTATGGCACCCGCCAAAGTATCGAATGAGGCGGCAACAGCCAGAGTTACCAGGCCACCTGCCACGGCATATTCCACGATGGTCAGACCATCCTCATCTTTGACGAACTTCATAACCGAAGCCTTGATTGTTTGCAGAGTCATTTCGCTCACCTCGCTAAGGAAGGTCTGAAAAAGACTTCCTGAATCTGGTGAAATACGCCGATCCCGCCAGCCGAGTTTTTCCATGAAGCAGATGACCTTCGCCGACGCCGAGTACGCCGGCAAGCGCAAGCAGACCCGTAAGGAATTGTTCCTGATCGAGATGGATCAGGTGGTGCCGTGGAAGGGATTGATTGCCCTGATCGAGCCACACTACCCAAAGGGTGAAGGTGGTCGTCCAGCCTATCCGCTGATGGCCATGTTACGTATCCATCTGATGCAGAACTGGTTCGGCTACAGCGACCCGGCCATGGAAGAAGCGCTCTACGAGACGACCATCCTGCGTCAGTTCGCCGGGCTGAGCCTCGAGCGTATTCCCGACGAAACCACCATCCTCAAGTTCCGTCGCTTGCTGGAGAAACATGAGCTGGCAGCCGGCATCCTCGGCGTAATCAATGGCTACCTGGGGGATCGCGGCCTGTCGCTGCGCCAGGGCACTATCGTCGATGCCACACTGATCCACGCGCCCAGCTCGACCAAGAACCAGGACGGCAAGCGCGACCCGGAAATGCACCAGAGCAAGAAAGGGAACCAGTATTACTTTGGCATGAAGGCGCACATCGGCGTGGATGATGAGTCGGGGCTGGTACACAGCGTGGTAGGCACGGCAGCCAACGTGGCGGATATCACCCAGGTCGAAAAACTGCTGCACGGTGACGAGAACGTCGTCTGCGCCGATGCCGGCTACACCGGCGTCGAAAAGCGCCCCGAACATGCTGGCCGCGAAGTGATCTGGCAGGTCGCAGCACGCCGCAGCACCTACAAGAAGCTCGATAAACGCAGCGCCCTGTACAAAGCCAAGCGCAAGATCGAGAAGGCCAAGGCACAAGTGCGAGCGAAGGTCGAGCACCCGTTTCGAGTGATCAAGCGCCAGTTCGGTTACGTGAAGGTGCGCTTCCGTGGCCTGGCCAAGAACACCGCTCAGCTGGTGACGCTGTTCGCGCTGTCGAACCTATGGATGGCGCGCCGACATTTGCTGACTACCGCAGGAAAGGTGCACCTGTAATGCGGAAAATGGCTGCTGCGAGGTGCTCGCGGCGGCCAAAAACGGAGAACTGAGCGGGTTACCTGGTCGAATTTGATCGACGGCCCGCTTTCAAAAGCAGCGAGGGCTGAAGTCGACCGGAAATACAGGGCTACTTCAGACCTTCCCTAAGGACAATTTTTTCTTTCTCGGTAGCGGCGTTTGCACTACCTGTTGGGAATCCTAGTCAGGGGTGAACCGTAGACGTTAGGAGATTTTTGCGAATCGCTAGGACTTTTTTGCGGCCATTGGCCAGCATCGAAAAGGTGGGCAAGCCCATCAATAAAACAGACAGGAATCCCGAATATGAGAAGCACTTTCGTACGCATTTGCAGCCGACTCAGGAAAAGTTCCGGCACGTTAGTCCAAAGCCGACAAACGGTCGTCATACATCAGAACCAGACAAAAAACGGAACCTGTCTAACATCAGGGTTTTACGAAGTGCTTAGATCGCCTTAATCAAAAAAGATCTAAAGTAATAACCAAATTGCTCGGCGAGTTAATAGTGTTTTGACAATACTGCTGCTCGTAGGGAAACTCCCCAGCATAAGGTTAAGTCACGATGTCTAACCCGGGCACAAAGCCGCTGCTGTTGTGGTTCGATCTGACACGCGATCATTCCACCGAAGCGCTTATGGCACAGTTCAGTCATGTCTGCGATTGCAAACTGGCGAAGGCCGTGGCGCATTCCGAACGCCAGCAGGCAGACATGATCTGCATGCATTTCGATCGTCCCGACACGCTCAACCTCAACCTGCTGCTGGAAGTGAAACGCAACTCACCGTCCATACCGATCACCATGTTCACCGTGCAGCACTCCGAAGAGCTGGCTGTCTGGGCCATGCGTTCGCGGGTCTGGGAGTATCTGGTATTGCCGCTGACAAGCGGTGAGAAAAGTCGCTACATCGATGTCCTCAAGCAGCTTTGCGACATACGCCGCGCCAGCAAGACCTCAGGCAATGCGCAGCGCATCGACCACCTTCCCTCTTTGCCGGACAGCATTCGCCTGACCGGCGAACACCACAAGCACCAGGCGCTCAGCAAGGTCATGCCATACATCGACCAGCATTTTCGCGAATGCATCGACCAAAAGGACATCGCACAGCGCTGCGGCATGACCACGGCCCGCTTCAGCCGCCTGTTCAAGGAAGTCAACGGCGTTGGGTTTCTGGATTACATCCTGAGCAAGCGCATGAACCTGGCCATGGACCTGCTCGTCAACAGCCAGATGCCGATTACCAGCATCGGCTATGAGGCCGGCTTCAAGGACCCATCCTACTTCGCCCGTGCCTTCAAGCAGGTCAGCAACTGCACGCCCAGCGAATACCGCCAGGCCCGCCAGCTCGAAGCGACGGCCAGCGAAACCGAGCCCTTGAAAGATACCAATGCAGCCGTGGCAGACAATTTGTTGCAGGGTGCGGGGACTCAAAAGTATCGCTGAAGCACTACCCGTTCATATGCGCTTGAAATATTGACTGCCATCGCTATGCGAGCCAGTTCAAGGGTGCCCTGGCCAATTGAGTAACTACCCCGCGCCTGCAACCAAACCAGAATGTCGGCAAGATGCCAGAGAGCAGTGCTGCCATCGTGCACGGGGGCAGGGAAGTTATGTGAATGCGCCAACATTAATTTCCGCATGTTTTGCCGAGATACGCCTATGATTTCAGCCACATCGGATAGCCCTACAAGATCGGGGGTCGCTTCGATAAGGCGAGCGCCTGGCACCACTCTGCAAACATCTCTCAAAGCGCTCTCGATAGCCTCTTTCGCAGTAGGGGACTCGCGGATGAAGGCAAGCGCCAAGCGGCCCGGTTGACCTACGCCAACCACCGCATCATCGCATCCGCCTTCAGCCAGACGCTCCAGTAGCGCATCGGTGTCTTCGTTTTCGCTCAATTGATACTTGAGGGTGAACTCATATTCCACTGCTTCTACTCCTCTCCGGCATTTGGTGCGCCTAAGGCAACTTTGCTGCCCGAACAGTTATCAACCACACGCCTCAGCTGACGCGCCAAATTGCCAGGGCTCCTCGGGGTGCTCCAGATACTGGTAATGCAAAACTCCCCACACCGACAATGGGCATCGTTCCACGGGCAGTACATTTTCCCCCAACAATGCCCCCCACCCACCACTACTCTCCATCCCTTTGACTCAGCGTGCCTCAAGGCCTGCTCAACCTCCTTCCTGGCGTGACTGGGGCGTGACATCAGATTTTCTCCAGTGTGGACTTGCATGCCAAAGGTTGTCAAATGACAACCACCCAATCGGCAAGCGTGCACGCCACACTACAGAATTGATGATGCTGGGAGTCGCTGTAAGTAACTGTTGGGAATTTTCCTACGCGGAATCGAGACTTCGACCCGAAGAATGTTTTAGAGGCCCGTAGAAGCAAGCAGTGCTATCAGAGCAACCCGTCCGCCTGCAACAACGTCTCCAGGCAATGCTCCTGCACCCCGTAAAACGCCTTGAGCTGTCCGATCTTCTCCAGCAACGCGCCGTTGTCCCCTGCCTGGCGCCGCTTCACCGCAAGAATCATCTTGTTCTTGTTGGTGTGCTCCAGCGAAATGAACTCGAACACCTTGGTCTCGTACCCGCAAGCTTCCAGGTACAGCGCGCGCAGGCTGTCGGTCAGCATTTCGGCCTGCTGGCCCATGTGCAGGCCGTACTGCAGCATCGGTTGCAACAACCCCGGGCTGTGCAGTTGCGGGCGGATCTGCTTGTGGCAGCACGGCGAGCACATGATGATCGCGGCGTTGCAGCGGATGCCGGTGTGGATGGCGTAGTCGGTGGCGATGTCGCAGGCATGCAGGGCAATCATCACTTCGATGGCCTCGGGCACCACGCTACGCACGTCACCACACTGGAACTCCAGGCCCGGGTGCTCCAGACGCAAGGCGGCGGCGTTGCACAGATCGACCATGTCCTGGCGCAGCTCGACGCCGGTTACCTGTGCTTCGCGGCCCAGGCTATTGTGCAGGTAGTCGTGCATGGCAAAGGTCAGGTAGCCCTTGCCTGAGCCGAAGTCGGCCACCCGTAGCGCCTGCTCCGCCGGCACCGGTGCACTGGCCAGGGCGTGGTCGAAGACTTCGATGAACTTGTTGATCTGCTTCCACTTGCGCGACATCGACGGTATCAGCGCGCCTTGTGCGTCAGTCACGCCGAGGTCCCGCAGGAACGGCCGTGAAAGCTCCAGATAGCGCTTCTTCTCGCGGTCATGGCCGCTGCGACTGGCAGCTTCGCGTGGCGCCTGTGCGCCGTGGCGCTGGAGCATGGGCTTGCCCTTCTTGCTGAAGGTCAACTGCACTTCACCGTCGGCATCGAACAGGTGCGCGTTGCGGAAGCTGTCCGGTAGCAGCTCGGCGACCAGCGCCTGGGCCTGCTCCAGCGCCAGATTGCGGGTGATGTCGCGGGTCTGGTGGCGATAGACCAGCGACAGGCACGGCTGGCCCTTGACCTGCAGCGGCTTGGCAATGATCCGTTGCAGGGTCTGGTCGGCACCGACATGGCGCGCCAATACCAGTTTGACCAGGGTATTGCCATGCAGGGCGGCGGTCAACAGGTCGAGAAACTGGGTGCGCGCATCCGGCGCGGATGGGGCAGAAGAACTGGCGGACATGGAAAAACGGTGCCTCGGATAGCGGGGAGCGCATGGCGCAATGCACGCATTCTACAGGGTGGCTAACTTCCTGTGGGAGATCGCCCAGTCCTTTGGGCTGCGCTGTCGCGTAGGGAACTGAATTCGCAAGCGGTACGCGTACCCTGTGGGAGCGGCTTTAGCCGCGAAGAATCCAACGCGGTGCATGGCCCCGGCTGCGCCGGTGTTCGCGGCTAAAGCCGCTCCTACAGGGGGCGCGTCAAGCCATCGGGGTTCGGCTCAATCGAGAATCACCAACCGGTTGGGCAACTCGTTACGTGCATGGGTAGGCGGCACATGTTCGCTGAGCAGTTCGCCGCATGCCTCGATGCACTCGACAAACCCCTGCAAGGTGCGGCCCTGGCGTACCTGTTCAGCAAGGCGGGCGACGATGGCCGCGCGGGCGGTGGCATCCAGATGGCGCTCGATACCGCGGTCGACCAGGATCTCCACATGCCGCTCCGCCTCGCTGACGAAGATCAGTACGCCCGTGGCACCGGCAGTGCGCTGCAGGTTCTGTTCGCGAAACTGCTGGCGGGCCAGGCGCGAAGCACGCCAGCGGCGCAGGGCCCGGGGGATCACCCAGCCGGCCAGGCGTGGGCTGCGCAACAGCAGACACAAGCCTACGAACAGCAGCACATTGGCCACCAGCAAGCCACGCACTCCGGGCCAACCCAGCAGCCAGTGCAACAGGGCCGGCACGGCCAGCGCCAGCACGGCGGCCCAGAACAACGGCCAGTAGGCATAATCGTCGGCCCGGCGGGCCAGCACCGTCACCAGCTCGGCATCGGTGCGCCGTTCGGCACGGGCAATGGCTTCGGCGATCTGGCGCTGATGGTATTCATCGAGGGGGGTCATGCCATCGGTCTCTTGAGCGTTCTTATAGTTGTTCTCCCGGCATTCGGGGCTTCATCCGCAGGCGACATATTCAGGCATAATCCGCCGCTGGAAGAAATGCCTGCAAATCGTACAACAATAGCCGCCTGAAAACTTCGGCCGCGCGCGTATCACCGTGGATACGGCACAGGCCTCACAACGGAATTGATGATGAAACTGTCTTTGCTGGGCCTGGCCATGGGCCTTGCCAGTCAGGCGGCACTCGCCGCCCCCTCCGCCCCGCCCCTGCAGGACAAGCAGGCGTTCATCGACCATCTGATCAGCCAGATGACCGAAGCCGAGAAGATCGGCCAACTGCGCCTGATCAGTATCGGGCCGGAAATGCCCAAGGATAAGATCCGCGAGGAAATTGCCGCCGGGCGCATCGGCGGTACCTTCAACTCACGCACGGCCCCCGAGAACCGCCCCATGCAGGACGCGGCGATGCGTAGCCGGCTGAAGATTCCGATGTTCTTCGCCTACGACACCGTCCACGGCGAACGCACCATTTTCCCGATCGGCCTGGGCATGGCCGCGACCTGGGACATGGACGCCGTCGCCAAGGTCGGCCGCACCGCCGCCATCGAAGCCGCGGCGGACGCCCTGGACATGACCTTCGCACCGATGGTCGACATCGCCCGCGACCCGCGCTGGGGCCGCACCAGTGAAGGCTTCGGCGAGGACACCTACCTGACCTCGAAGATCGGCCAGGTGATGGTCCGCTCGTTCCAGGGCAGCAGCCCGGCCAACCCCGACAGCATCATGGCCATCGTCAAGCACTTCGCCCTGTATGGCGCGGTGGAAGGCGGGCGCGACTACAACACGGTCGATATGAGCCTGCCGAAAATGTACAACGACTACCTGCCACCCTATCGCGCCGCGCTCGACGCTGGTGCCGGCGGAGTGATGGTGGCGCTGAACTCGATCAACGGCGTGCCGGCCACCTCCAACACCTGGCTGATGAACGACCTGCTGCGCAAGGAGTGGGGCTTCAAGGGCGTGACCATCAGCGACCACGGTGCCATCCAGGAACTGATCCGCCATGGCGTCGCCCGCGACGGGCGCGAAGCCGCCAAGCTGGCGATCAAGGCCGGCATCGACATGAGCATGAACGACACCCTGTACGGCGAAGAGCTGCCAGGCCTGCTGAAGTCTGGCGAAGTGACCCAGGCCGAACTGGACCAGGCAGTGCGCGAAGTGCTGGGTGCCAAGTACGACATGGGCCTGTTCAAGGACCCGTACGTGCGCATCGGCAAGGCCGAAACCGACCTGAAGGACTACTACGGCAACGACCGCCTGCACCGCGACGCCGCACGTGACGTGGCGCGCCGCAGCCTGGTGCTGCTGGAAAACCGCAACCAGACGCTGCCGCTGAAAAAGGCCGGCACCATCGCCTTGGTCGGCCCACTGGCCGATGCCCCGATCGACATGATGGGCAGCTGGGCTGCCGACGGCAAACCGATGCACTCGGTGACCGTGCGCGAAGGCCTGCGCCGCGCCGTGGAGGGCAAGGCCAAGCTGGTCTACGCCAAAGGCTCCAATGTCACCGGCGACAAGGCGATGTTCGATTACCTGAACTTCCTCAACTTCGATGCTCCGGAAATCGTCGACGACCCGCGCCCGCCTGCGGTGCTGATCGACGAGGCGGTGAAGGCGGCGAAGCAGTCCGATGTGGTGGTGGCAGTGGTCGGCGAATCCCGCGGCATGTCCCACGAGTCGTCGAGCCGCACCACCCTGGAAATCCCGGCCAGCCAGCGGGAGCTGATCAAGGCCCTGAAGGCCACCGGCAAGCCGCTGGTGCTGGTGCTGATGAACGGCCGCCCACTGTCGATTGCCTGGGAACGCGAGCAGGCCGACGCCATTCTGGAAACCTGGTTTGCCGGTACCGAAGGCGGCAACGCGATCGCCGACGTACTGTTCGGCGATTACAACCCGTCCGGCAAGCTGGCCATCACCTTCCCGCGTTCGGTCGGGCAGATCCCGATGTACTACAACCACACCCGTATCGGCCGGCCCTTCACACCGGGCAAGCCGGGCAACTACACCTCGCAGTACTTCGAAGAGCCCAATGGCCCGCTGTACCCGTTCGGCTATGGCCTGAGCTACAGCAGCTTCGAGCTGTCGGGGCTGAAGCTGTCGAACAAGGACCTCAAGCGTGGCGACACGCTGGAAGCCAAGGTGACGGTGAAGAACACCGGCAAGGTGGCAGGCGAGACCGTGGTGCAGCTGTACCTGCAGGATGTATCGGCATCGATGAGCCGCCCGGTGAAGGAACTGAAGAACTTCCAGAAGCTGATGCTCAAGCCTGGCGAGTCGCGCACGTTGAGCTTCCGCATCAGCGAGGAAGACCTGAAGTTCTACAATGGCCAACTGCAGCGAGTTGCCGAGCCGGGGGAATTCAATGTACAGGTCGGGCTGGATTCCCAGGCGGTACAGCAGCAGAGCTTTGAACTGCTGTAACTGACTGGTTTTGCCTGTACCGGCCTCTTCGCGGGCTTGCCCGCGAAGAGGCCGGCCCTGATATCCCATTCATCCGGATCCGCCCCATGCCCTTTTCCGTTCGCGCCCTGCGTCTGGGGCTGATCTCCCTGCTGATCGTGCTGGGCACCGCCCTCAGCGCCGGCTGGGCCATGCACCAGGCCAAGCGCCAGGCCATGGAAGCCGACGCCCAGCGTGCCAGCCAGCAGTTGGGCCTGTATGCCAATGCCCTGCACACGCTGATCGACCGCTACCGCGCCCTGCCCGCCGTGCTGGCGCTGGACCCGGAACTGATCGCCGCCCTGCGCGGCCCGGTCAGCGAACCGGTGCAGGACGCCTTGAACCGCAAACTCGAACGCATCAACGGCGCTGCCAACTCCTCCACCCTCGAACTGCTCGACCGCACCGGCCTGGCCATCGCCGCCAGCAACTGGCGGCTGCCCAGCAGCTATGTGGGCTCCAACTACGGTTTCCGCCCCTACTTCAAGCAAACCCGCAGCCAAGGCAGTGGCCGCTTCTACGCCGTGGGCGTGACCAGTGGCGTGCCGGGCTACTTCCTCGCCAGCGCGGTGAACGACGAGCATGGCCGCTTCCTCGGCGCCATGGTGGTTAAGCTGGAGTTCCCCGAACTGGAGCGCGAGTGGCGCCAGGGCAGCGACATCCTGCTGGTCAGCGATGCCCGTGGCATCACCTTCATCGCCAACCAGGACGGCTGGCGCTACCGCGAGCTGCAGCCGCTCAATGGTGCCGACCGTGCCGAACTGGCCGAAACCCGTCAGTACGACAAGCAACCGCTGGTGCCGCTGCAGCACCAGGTGCTGACCCGCTTTGCCGCCAACAGCACCCTCAGCCGCGTGCAAGGCCCGGAGGGTAGCGCCGAGTACCTGTGGGAAAGCCTGCCGCTGGAAAGTGAAAACTGGACCTTGCATCTGCTGCGCAAGCCGCAGGTGGCCGCCGACGGTCGCAATGCCGCCCTCGGCGCCGCCGCCGTATGGCTGAGCCTGGTGTTCGCTGCGCTGTTCGTCAGCCAGCGCCTGCGCCTTGCCCGCCTGCGCCAGCGTAGCCGGGAGGAGCTCAAGCGCCAGGTCGAGGAACGCACCCGTGAGCTGCGCACCGCCCAGGAGGGGCTGGTGCAATCGGCCAAGCTGGCGGCGCTTGGGCAAATGTCGGCGGCCATGGCCCATGAAATCAACCAGCCGCTGACCACCCAGCGCATGCAGCTGGAAACCCTGCGTCTGCTGCTCGACCATGGCCGATATGACGAAGCACGCCAGGCACTGGAGCCGCTGGAGCAGATGCTCACGCGCATGGCCGCGCTCACCAGTCACCTGAAAACCTTCGCCCGCAACAGCCCGGTCGGCCTGCGCGAACGCCTCGACCTGGCCACCGTGGTCGACCAGGCACTGCACCTGCTGGAGGCGCGTATTCGCAGCGAAGAAGTGGAGGTAGCCCTGTACCTGGCGCGCCCGGCCTGGGTGCGCGGCGATGCCATTCGCCTGGAGCAGGTGCTGATCAACCTGCTGCGCAATGCCCTCGACGCCATGGCCGACAAGCGCTACAAACGCCTGGAGATCCGCATCGAGCCCGACGGCGAGCTATGGCGCCTGAGCGTGCTGGATTCGGGTGGCGGCATTGCCGAGGCCAACCTGGCCAAGGTCTTCGACCCATTCTTCACCACAAAGCCGGTGGGTGAAGGCCTTGGGCTGGGGCTAGCCATTTCCTACGGCATCGTCCACGAGGCCGGCGGCAAGCTGCAGGCCGAAAACCTGCCTGGCGGCGCGCGCCTTAGCCTTACCCTGCCCCGTGACCTGGAGCCTGCATGTTGAATTCAGTGATCGTCGTCGATGATGAAGCCAGTATCCGCACCGCGGTCGAGCAATGGCTGAGCCTGTCGGGCTTCAGCGTGCAACTGTTCGCCCGCGCCGAAGAATGCCTGGCACACCTGCCACGGCACTTTCCCGGGGTGATCATCAGCGATGTACGCATGCCGGGCATGGATGGCCTGCAGTTGCTCGAACGCCTGCTGGCGGACGACCCCGACTTGCCGGTGATCCTGCTGACCGGCCACGGCGATGTGCCCATGGCAGTGGAAGCCATGCGCAGCGGGGCCTACGACTTCCTGGAAAAACCCTTTACCCCGCAGCACCTGCTGGGCAGCCTGCGCAGGGCCCTGGAAAAGCGCCAGCTGGTCTTGGAAAACCGCCGGCTGCACGAGCAGGCCGATCTCAAGTCACGCCTGGAAGGCACACTGCTGGGTATGTCCCAGGGTCTGCAACAGCTGCGTCGGCAAGTGCTGGACCTGGCCAGCCTGCCGGTCAATGTGCTGATCCGCGGCGAAACCGGCAGTGGCAAAGAGCGCGTGGCCCGCTGCCTGCACGATTTTGGCCCGCGCGCCGACAAGCCGTTCGTCGCCCTCAATTGTGCAGCCATCCCCGAGTCGCTGTTCGAGGCCGAGCTGTTCGGCCATGAAAGCGGCGCCTTTACCGGCGCCCAGGGCAAGCGCATCGGCAAGCTTGAGTACGCCAACGGTGGCACGGTGTTCCTCGACGAAATCGAAAGCATGCCACTGGCCCAACAGGCCAAGCTGCTGCGGGTGATCCAGGAACAGAAGCTGGAACGCCTGGGTGCCAACCAGAGCATCAGCGTCGACCTGCGCATCATTGCCGCGACCAAGCCCGACCTGCTCGAAGAAGCCCGCGCCGGGCGCTTTCGCGAAGACCTTGCCTATCGCCTGAACGTGGCCGAGTTGCGCCTGGCGCCATTGCGTGAACGGCGTGAGGACATTCCACTGCTGTTCGAGCACTTTGCCCGTGCCGCCGGCGAAAAGCTTGGTCGCGCAGCCCCGCCCCTGTCGGGCGCGCAACTGGCGCAGCTGCTGTCGCATGACTGGCCGGGCAACGTGCGTGAGCTGGCCAACGCGGCGGAGCGGCATGCATTGGGGCTGGGCTCGCCGAACATCGAGGTGACGCCTGCCGGGCAGTCGTTGAGCGAACAGATGGAAGCGTTCGAGGCGCAATGCCTGCGCGCGGCGCTGCGCCAGCACGGCGGCGAAATCAAGGCGGTGATGGAGGCCTTGCAGCTGCCGCGGCGCACGCTGAACGAAAAGATGCAGCGGCATGGGTTGGTGCGCGAGGACTTCATCGGGCGGGAATGAGCGGAAATCCGCTTATCTCGCTCAATCAGCAAGCAAAAAACCGCTCATTAATCTGATTTTCCTGGGCTGCTTTGCAGCCCTTCGCGGGCACGCCCGCTCCCACAAGGAAATGCTCCACGTCAGGAATAACGCGGCTTCTGTGGGAGCGGGCGTGCCCGCGAAGGGGCGCACAGCGCCCCCATTTGAAGCCCAATGCACCCATTTGGCACACCTTCTGCAATCACCTGTGCAAGCTGCGCCACGGCGCGCTCCACAAAAACAACGAGAAGGTATCCCTGATGGATAATGCCACCTCCCTGCCAGCCGGGGCGTCCACCGCGCCTGCCACAGAAAAAACCACCGCCAGCCGCCTGAAGTCGATCTTCAGCGGGTCCATCGGCAACATGGTCGAATGGTACGACTGGTACGTCTACGCCGCATTCTCGCTGTACTTCGCCAAGGCCTTCTTCCCGGCCGGCGACTCCACCGCACAATTGCTCAATACCGCCGCGATCTTCGCAGTGGGCTTCCTCATGCGCCCGATCGGTGGCTGGCTGATGGGCCTGTACGCCGACCGCAAAGGCCGCAAGGCCGCATTGATGGCCTCGGTGCTGCTGATGTGCGCCGGCTCGCTGGTCATCGCCCTGACCCCAGGCTACGAAACCATCGGCGTCGCCGCGCCAATCCTGCTGGTCATCGCACGCCTGCTGCAGGGCTTGTCGGTGGGTGGTGAATACGGCACCTCGGCCACCTACCTCAGCGAAATGGCCAGCAAGGACCGCCGTGGCTTCTTCTCCAGCTTCCAGTACGTGACCCTGATCTCCGGCCAGCTCATCGCCCTGGCGGTACTGATCGTCCTGCAACAGACCCTGACCACCGAGCAGCTGTATGCCTGGGGCTGGCGCGTACCGTTCGTGATCGGTGCACTGTGCGCCGTGGTGGCCCTGTACCTGCGTCGCGGCATGGAAGAAACCGCCTCCTTCACCAAGAAGGAAAAGGCCAAGGAAAGCCTGATGCGCACCCTGCTGCGCCACCCCAAGGAGCTGATGACCGTGGTCGGGCTGACCATGGGCGGCACCCTGGCCTTCTACACCTACACCACCTACATGCAGAAGTACCTGGTCAACACCGTTGGCATGAGCATCAGCGACT
Source organism: Pseudomonas sp. s4 (assembly GCF_046764235.1). Taxonomy (NCBI): domain Bacteria; kingdom Pseudomonadati; phylum Pseudomonadota; class Gammaproteobacteria; order Pseudomonadales; family Pseudomonadaceae; genus Pseudomonas; species Pseudomonas sp. s4. The sequence goes on from NZ_CP177209.1 coordinate 5,128,091, forward strand.
CGACCACCATCTCGGCCGCCACGCTGTTCCTGTTCATGTGCCTGCAGCCGGTGATCGGCGGCCTGTCCGACAAGATCGGTCGACGCCCGATCCTGATCGCCTTCGGCGTGCTCGGCACCCTGTTCACCGTACCGATCCTCAGCACCCTGCACACCATCCAGACCTGGTGGGGCGCGTTCTTCCTGATCATGGCGGCGCTGATCATCGTCAGCGGCTACACCTCGATCAACGCCGTGGTCAAAGCCGAGCTGTTCCCTACCGAAATCCGCGCCCTGGGCGTGGGCCTGCCGTACGCGCTGACCGTGTCGATCTTCGGCGGCACCGCCGAGTACGTGGCCCTGTGGTTCAAGAGCGCCGGCATGGAGAGTGGCTTCTACTGGTACGTGACCGCCTGCATCGCCTGCTCGCTGCTGGTTTACGCAACCATGAAGGACACCAAGCAGCACTCGCGGATTACCACTGAGTGAGTGTGAGCTTGCGGTAATCAAGAAGGGCGCCCCGTTGTCGGGGCGCCTTTTTTCATACATGCGAATGCGTCATGCAATCCAGGTGTACGGTTTGAGGGCTCCAGCGCATGCGAGACGCACCGCGCGGACGGCGCTTGATTTGAGCAACAGCGCAAACATCAAGCCATACCTCCGAAGCCTTCTGATGAGCCGATTAGAAATCCTATTCGGCTCACCATGTGAGCCGAATAGCCCAATTAATCGGCTTACTGGTATCGGAAAGCAGGCTCAGGACATCTCCAACGCCTGACGCGGCTCACGGCGCTGGTACCAGGTGGCCATCAGCACCAGTACCAGCAACACCCCGCCCAGCACCGCCGAAGAGCCGACCGTGCCGAAGTCCAGGCCGCCCTTCTCGTGGGGCTTGGTGAGGAAGTCGCCCAAGGTGGCGCCGAACGGGCGGGTAAGCACGAACGCGACCCAGAACAACACCACGCCAGGGATGCGTGTCCAGTAGCGGGCCACCACTACCAAGGCGATGGCACTGCCTATCAACAGTGCGCCACCGGCAAAACCGAGCCCCGAGTCATCGGCCAGGTAATCGCCCAGCGCCGTGCCGAGGGTGTTGGAAAACAGGATCGCCACCCAGTAGAACAATTCGCCCGTGCGGTTCTTGATGCGGGTGACATCCAGCGGGTTGCCGCTCAGGCGCCATACCAGGAAGGTCAGCAGCAGGATGCCGATGAGGATGGCCGAACCCGCGGCGTAGCCCAGGCCAAGGGTGCGGTCCATGAAGTCGGACATGGTGGTGCCGGCGGTGCTGGTGGAGAGGATCACCAGCCAGTACAGCATCGGGTGGTAGCGGCGCGAGTACAGCTGGCCGAGCAAGGTCAGCAGGAACACGCTGATAAGCAGCAACGAACTGAGGGCATAGCCGATGTTCAGGGTCATCGACAGCAAATCCCCCGCCGTTTCGCCAAGGGTGGTAGCGCAGATCTTCATGACCCAGAAGGCCAAGGTGATTTGCGGAAGTTTGTTCATTGTTGTGCCGCTCCGGTTTGAGGTGCGGCGATGGTGCTGAGCAGCATTTGAAAAATCGGTTGGTGATGTATGAAAAATGCGTTCAGCAGCCTTCAATGACAGATTTTTCATCCTTAACGCCCCATTAATTCCACCGCCTCAAGCTGAAATGGCTGGCAGAACGTCGGCGCATGGGCGGACACATCCTGAGCCAGAACCGCTGCCCGAGCCACAAGATGCACGTCAAAACATATCGAATTATTCGATTTTTAAGCACTACTATTTGCGCTTTTTAATCAAATTAATCGGAGTAGGATTAAACCCATAGAAACAAAACAACCTCAAAAACCCCTGGAGCAACGACCATGAAAAACAAACTGATCCTTACCCTGGCCCTCTCGGTTTTCGCTGCTGGCGCTTTCGCCGAAGATGGCTTCAACCGCACCAACGCCCACACCTTCGCAGCGACCCAGAGCCAATCCGCTGCCTACGCTGAAGATGGTTTCGACCGTACTGGCGGCCAGCGCTTCGCTGAAGATGGCTTCGACCGCACTGGTGGCCAGCGCTTCGCCGAAGACGGCTTCGACCGCACCGGTGGCCAGCGCTTCGCCGAAGACGGCTTCGACCGCACCGGTGGCCAGCGCTTCGCCGAAGACGGCTTCGACCGCACTGGTGGTCAACGCTTCGCCGAAGACGGCTTCGACCGCACTGGTGGCCAGCGCTTCGCCGAAGACGGCTTCAACCGCACCAACGCCCACCGCATCAGCTGATCCCTGATGCGAGCACCCAGCCCGGCTTCGGCCGGGCTTGATCATTTTCAGGCGGGCACAGGCTTGGCACACTAGGCGCCTTGTCCACCAGGAGGTAGGGCCAGCAAGCCCAGCACAGATGTATTACTACGAACCCGCAAAAGGCCACGGCCTGCCCCACGACCCGTTCAACGCCATCGTCGGCCCCCGCCCTATCGGCTGGATCTCCTCACAGGACCGCGAAGGCCGCCTGAACCTGGCGCCCTACAGCTTCTTCAACGCCTTCAACTACATCCCGCCAATCATCGGTTTCTGCAGCGTCGGGCGCAAAGACAGCCTGAACAACATCGAGCAGACCGGCGAGTTCGTCTGGAACCTGGCCACTCGCCCGTTGGCCGAGCAGATGAACCAGAGCTGCGCACCGGTTGCCGCCGAGGTAAGCGAATTCGAATTGAGCGGCCTCACCGCCACGCCATCGAGCATCGTCAATGTGCCGCGTGTCGGCGAAACCCCAGTGGCCTTCGAGTGCAAGGTCAGCCAGCTCGTCCAGCTCAAGCGGGCCGACCAGGAACTGGTGCCCAGCTGGTTGATCCTGGGTGAAGTGGTGGCGGTGCACATTGCCGAGCACCTGTTGAAGAACGGTATCTACGATACCGCTGCCGCCGAGCCGATCCTGCGTGGTGGTGGCCCGGCAGACTATTTCGAGCTGGGCAACCTGTTCAAGATGGCCCGCCCACCGGCCTGATCACCAGATCAACTCACCCTCTTCGCTGACGCCCTGCAGGCGTTGCAGCTCGGCCGTGGCCGCTTCATCGGCGGCCACGGCGCCCTTGAACACCTGGCCGTCGAGAATCTTGTGAAAGCGCGGCGCGCCGCCCATGCCCAGGGCCTTGACTGCGATGGCCGCGTTGTAGCCGCCACCTTCCACCGGGACCATCGCCGAAACCGCTTCGAAATGCGGGAATTCCCTACGTGCCATGTTGCTATCTACCTGGTTGATCAAGGGCAGCATCTTACCCTATTCACCTGTACCGGCCCTATCGCCGGCAAGCCAGCTCCCACAGGTGCTGCACCGCTCTCGAAACCTGCGATAAACCTGTGGGAGCTGGCTTGCCGGCGATGAGGCCAGAATAGGCAACACCTCAATCAAAGGTATGCAGATCCAGGCTGCTGACCACCTGCGCCTGTACCAACTCACCAAACACTTCCAGCGTTGGCGAAGCAAAATAGCCACTCATCGCCTGCTGGTCTTGCCAGCTGCCACTGAGCAACCATAAATCGGCATCAGCCTGCGAACGCTGCACCGAAAAACTCAGGCAGCCCGGTGCCCGCAACGAGGGCTCGAGCAGGTCACGCAGGCGCGCGCCCAGCTCCGCCGAGCGCCCGCTGCTGGCACGGATGAAAGCAAGGTGGGTGACCGGTTGTGTCGGGGTCATTGCACAATCTCCTTGAAGCAGGCGGACGAAAAAGCCAGGCTGCCAAGGTTAGGGCCTCGCCCGCGCGACGCGTTAGGCCATTACTGCACGCCGATTGCCTGATCCTGCAGCGCGGCAGGATCAGGCAATCGGCGTGCAGCTTTTGACTAGCGCCCGCCATTGCCCAAACCTATGCTGCGTCGGTCAGCAGAGGAAAGCCATCATGACTATCGCCACGTCCATCGACCCAAGCCTGGAACTGCAACGCCAGGAGCTGGCCGAGCTGATCCGCCGCCACGCCGGGGAGCCTCATGGCCCGGCATCGGCCATCGATGACCTGTACCTGGTGCGCTACACCGAAAACGTGCGCTCGGTACCGACCCTGGCGCAACCCGCGCTGTGCATCCTCGCCCAGGGCAGCAAAAGCCTGTTCCTGGGTGACGAGCAGTACGCCTACGACCCGCTGCACTACATGGTGGTCTCGGTAACCTTGCCGCTTAGCGGCGTAAAGCTCGACGCCAGCCCCGAGCACCCGAGCCTTGGCCTGCGCATGGACCTGGACCCAGCCGAAATAAGCCAACTGATCGCCGAAAGCGGGCCGATGCTGGTGCCCAACCGGCCTTCCGGTCGTGGCTTGTATGTGGAGAGAACCGACGCCGCGTTGCTCGACGCCTTGCTGCGGCTGATACGCCTGCTGGACACCCCGCGCGACATCGCGATGCTGGCGCCGCTGTTCCGCCGGGAGATTCTGTACCGTCTGCTGCGAGGGCCGCAGGGCTATCGGTTGTACGAAATTGCCTTGGCCAACAGCCAGACCCACCGCGTTTGTCAGGCCATCACCTGGCTCAACCAGAACTACCAGCGGCCTTTGCGCATCGAGGATCTGGCGCGTGAAGTCAACCTCAGCACCTCGACCTTGCACCACCGGTTCAAGGCCGTGACGTCGATGAGCCCGTTGCAGTACCAGAAGCAACTGCGCCTGCAGGAGGCGCGGCGATTGATGCTCAATGACGGCCTCGAGGCAGCGGTGGCGGCCTACCGGGTGGGGTATGAAAGCCCGTCACAGTTCAGCCGTGAATACAGCCGGCTGTATGGCGCGCCGCCGATTCGTGATGTGGCCAGATTGCGGGCGACTGCTGGCTGAAGTTTTGAACGGCAGTACCGGCCCTTTCGCGGGCTCGCCCGCTCCCACAGGTACAGCACAATACTCAAAGCCTGTGCAAAAACCTGTGGGAGCGGGCAAGCCCGCGAAAGGGCCGATACTGGCAATAGATTTACTTCAACCCGACACAGCCCCCTGCCACTGATTCTGGTCAACCTGGATCAAGGTCGGCCCCTTGCGCTCCACTGCCTGCCCCAACGCCACCTGCAGCTGCGCCACATCTGCCACCTGCTCCGCCGCCGCGCCCAGGGCCCGCGCCACACCGATGAAGTCCGGCGTATGTATATCCACCCCGACCGGCTCGATAGCCCGGTTGACCATGTACTTCTTGATTTCCTCGTACCCCTGGTTGTTCCACAGCAGCACGATCAGCGGCACCTGCGCTTCCACCGCGCTGGCCAGCTCCGGCAAGGTGAACTGCAAACCGCCATCACCAATCAGGCACACCGCAGGGGCACGCTCACCGACCTGCTCCGCGCTGCCCAGCCAGGCGCCCATGGCCGCCGGCAATGCGTAACCCAAGGTGCCGTAGCCGGTCGATGCGTTAAACCAACGGCGTGGCTGGTCCATGTCCAGGGTCAGGTTGCCGGTGTACACCGGCTGGGTCGAATCGCCCACCAGAATGGCATTGGGCAGACGCTCGAGAATCGCACTCAGCAGACGCGTCTGGCTCAAGGTCGGCTGGTCCCAACCCGCCGCCAGTGCCTGGCGCAGCTTGGCCACCCGGGCCTCGCCCCACGTGCTCTCACGCACGGATTGCGGCAGCGCCTGCAAGGCACCGAGCAGCGCCTCGGCGGCCAGTTCGGCATCGGCCACCAGCGACAGCGCCGGCAGGTAATTGCGCACGGTCTGGTCCGGGTCGATGTCGATGCGCAACAGGCTGCCCGGGATCTCGAAACCACCTTTGAAGGTGACGTCATAGTCTGTTTCGGCCAGTTCGGTGCCGATCGCCAGCACCACATCGGCCTCGGCCACCAGCGCCCGTGTGGCTGGCAGTGACTGGGTCGAGCCGATCTGCAGGGGGTGGCTGGCCGGCAGCAGCCCCTTGGCATTGATGGTCAGCGCCACCGGCGCCTGCAGCTGTTCGGCCAGGCGCGCCAGCGCAGCGCCCGCGGCCAATGCACCGCCCCCGGCCAGGATCAATGGCCGCCTTGCATTGGCCAGGCGCTCGGCCATCTGCGCCACGGCCTGCGGCGCTGCCCCTGCCCGGGTACTGCGCACCACGCGCCCCGGCAGCAGGTGATCGGCCGGTTCGACCAGCACGTCGAGCGGGATCTCGATATGCACCGGGCGCGGTCGGGCGCCTTCGAACACGGCGAATGCCCGAGCCAGCACCTGCGGCAGGTCATCGGCACTCATCAGGGTATGGGAAAACGCCGCCACACCCGACACCAGCGCGGCCTGGTTGGGCAACTCATGCAGCTTGCCACGGCCACCGCCCAGCTGGTCGCGGGATTGCACGCTGGAAATCACCAGCATCGGGATCGAGTCGGCATAGGCCTGGCCCATGGCGGTGGTGATGTTGGTCATCCCCGGGCCGGTGATGATGAAGCACACCCCCGGTTTACCGCGGGTCCGCGCATAGCCGTCGGCCATGAACCCGGCACCCTGCTCGTGGCGCGGGGTGACATGGCGGATGGACGAACCCGCCAGGCCGCGGTAGAGCTCCACGGTATGTACACCAGGAATGCCGAAGACATGGTCAACACCATAGCCTTCAAGGAGTTTTACCAGTACTTCGCCGCAGGTCGCCATTGGGTTTCACCGTGAATCTTGGTTGGGTTATGCCCCTATTGGACCCAGCCACGGCTATCGCCACAATGCAAAAAAACACATACTAGCCATGTCCTGCAATCATGGCTCAGCACAATGAAACGCCTCCCGCCCCTGCCCGCCCTGCATACCTTCCTGGTCACTGCCCAGCACTGCAATTTCACCCGTGCCGGGCAGCAGTTGCATATCACCCAGGGCGCCGTCAGCCGGCAGATCGCGGCCCTCGAAGAGCATCTGGGCTATGCCTTGTTCCAGCGCCAGGCCCGTGGGTTGAGCCTGACCCGTGAAGGCCAGGACTGGCTGCCAAGGGTGCAACAGGTATTTGCGCTGATTGAACAAGGGGTGCGCGAGGTGGGTGGGCGCAGCACTACCTTGCAGCTCAAGGCACCGACCTGCGTGATGCGCTGGCTGCTGCCACGCCTGATGGAATGGCAGGCGCTACGCCCGGATGTACCGGTGGAGCTGACCACCACGGTGCAACATGGAGTTGACTTTCGCCGCGAGGGTTTCGATGCGGCGGTGGTGTATGGCGATGCGCCGAACCACGGGCTGCGCGTGCGCAAGCTGTTCGATGAGCAGCTGACGCCGGTTTGCGCGCCGTCACTGCGCGAGGGGCCGGTGCCGTTGCAGCAGGTCGAGGACCTGGCGCGACACATGCTGCTGCACCCCTCGCGGAATGAGCATGACTGGCGGTTGTGGCTGCAGGCAGCCGGGGCAACGCTGGCCATTCAAGGCCCGAAGCAGCATTTCGAGACGCTGGACATGGCAATGGCCATGGCCTCGCAGGGCACCGGTGTGGCCATCGGCGACTGGTCGCTGATCGGCGATGACTTGCGCGGGGGGCGGTTGTGCATGCCGTTTGCGCTGAAGGTGATGACCGGCAAGGGGTATTACCTGGTGAGCCAGGCCAAGAGCTTGCCGGCGGGGTTGGGGGAGTTGCTGGATTGGCTGGAACACCAGGCCAGCCAGTGAGGGCCTCTTCGCGGGCACGCCCGCTCCCACAGGTACAGCACAGATTCCAAGACCTTTGCTTTACCTGTGGGAGCGGGCGTGCCCGCGAAGCAGGCGACTCAATAGCCGACAGTGAAACGCTGCCGCGAATGCGCCGGCTTTTCCAGTTCGTCGAGCATGGCAATCGCGTAATCGGCAAAGGTGATCCAGCTCTTGCCATCCGCGCCGATCAACAGATGATCCTTGCCCAGCTTGTAATGCCCGCTGCGCTCACCTTCAACGAACTCCGCCGACGGCGACAGGAAGGTCCAGTCCAGGTTCGGCTCCCGTTGCAACGCTTCCAGAAAACGCACCCCGGCAGTGGCCTCGGCCTTGTATGCCTCGGGGAAGTCCGGGCTGTCGATCACCCGATGCCCAGACGGCAGCAACAGGCTGCCGGCCCCACCTACCACCAGCAGGCGCCTGACCCTGGCCCGCTTGACCGGCTCGATGATGGCGTGTGGCTCGATGGTCGAGAAATGCGCCGCACTCAGCACCGCATCCACACCCGCGACCGCCGCTTGCAGGGCTGCGCTGTCCTTGGCATCCAGCGCCTTGACGGTCACCCCCTCCCGCCCCTGCAACCGCGACGGGTCGCGGGCGATGGCCAGCACACTGTGACCACGGCGTAGGGCCTCCTCCAGCAACTGGCTGCCAGCGCGGCCGGTGGCACCGATGATTGCAATCTTGCTCATGGGATACTCTCCATCAGTTGAACGGAACTACCACTTCATCTCGCCCTTGGCGACCTTGGCCCCCAGCTCCAGCGAGCTTTCATCGGCCAGGCTCGGGTAACGTCGCTTCATCGCCGCGATCAACGCACCGGCGTCTTTCGCCTGGGCGGTCTCGGCATCGAAGTCACGAATGTAGTTCGCCGTGAAATGCACGGCCTCCAGCGATCGACTGCTGCCCCCCAGGTAATGTCCGGGGATGACCGTACGCGGCGCCAGCGCTTCGATGTGCGCCAGGGTGCCGAGCCAGTCGGCGTGGGACTTGGTCGTTTGCGTGTCGGCCATCCACACATGAATGTTCTCCGACACCACCACGCCACCGACCACCGCCTTGATCGACGGGATCCACACAAAACTGCGGTCAGGTTGCGAGCCGTCGAGGCCGACCACCTCAAGGTCCTGCCCTTCCAGCGTCAGGCGGTTGCCTTCGAGCACCTGTGGCAGCACCAGCCGCGCCGGCTTGTCCGCGCCCATCTGCGGGCCCCAGTAGGCCAGCTTGGCATCCTTGGTCTGGCGGATATGGGCAACCGTGGCGGCCGACGCCAGCACCTTGGCGTCCGGGAAGGCCTGGGTCAGGGTATCCAGGCCGAAGTAGTAGTCCGGGTCGCCATGGCTGATGTAGATAGTGGTCAGCTGCTTGCCGCCTGCCCGCAGGCGCTGCACCAGCTGCTCGGCCTGGGCCTTGCCGAACTGGGCATCGACGAGGATGGCGTCGTGCTCGCCGCTGACGATCACCGAACTGACCGGGAAGATCGCCTCATGCCCGGGGTTGTAAACCTCCAGCCGCAAGGGGTCGGCAGCCAGCGCCGGGCCGGCCAGGGTCACACAGGCCAGCAGCAGGCCACGCAGAGGAGTGAAAAGAGACATCGCAAACGCCCGTCAGATGAACAATGCCCAACAGCTTAGTTGCCTAATCCGTGACAAAAAATGCGATGCTCGAACATAGTTTGTTTCTGAAACCGGGCAAATCATGGACCGTCTCAACGCCATGCGCGTTTTCGTCACCGTCGTCGACCTGGGCAGCCAGTCGGCGGCGGCGGATCATCTGCAACTGTCCCGGCCGGTGGTTTCGCGCTACCTGGCAGAGCTGGAAGACTGGGTTGGCGCACGGCTGATGCAGCGCACCACACGCAAGCTCAGCCTCACCGCCGCCGGCCAGGAAACCCTGCCCCGCTGCCGGCAATTGCTGGAATTGGCTGGCGACCTGCAGGCCGCGGTGCAGCAGCCGGATGACGCGCCCAAGGGCGCGCTGCGCATCAGCGTCAGCACCTCATTCGGCCAGGCCCAACTGGTGGATGCTGTGGCCGATTACGTCCGACGCTACCCTGGGGTGAAGGTGGAACTACAGATGCTCGATCGCACGGTCAACCTGGTGGACGAGCGCATCGACCTGGCCATACGCACCAGCAATGACCTGGACCCCAACCTGATCGCCCGGCGCCTGAGCGTATGCCGCTCGGCTGTGTGTGCGGCACCGGCCTACCTGCGCGAGCACGGCACGCCGCAACGGGTCGAGGAACTGAGCCGGCACAACTGCCTGACACATGCCTACTTCGGCCACAGCCTGTGGCATTTCGAGGTAGCCGGCCAGCAAGTCGCCGTGCCAGTGGCGGGGAACATCAGTGCCAACGAGGCGATGACACTGCAGAAGGCGGCGCTGGCCGGCGCAGGTATCGCCATGCTGCCGACCTACCAGGCCGCGCAGGCCCTGCGCCGGGGTGAACTGGTGCGCCTGCTGCCCGAAGCCAGGCCACGCGAGCTGAACCTGAATGCGGTATACACCTCACGCAAGCACATGCCGGCGACCTTGCGCAGCATGCTGGATTTTCTTGTGCAGCGGTTCAAGGACGAACCGGAGTGGGATCAGGACTTGTAAGGCCGCTCCTACAGGAATGGCACTGTCACTCCTCGACGCTCATGTACTCCTTGGCCCAGCGGATGTAGTCCTCGGGCTGGGTGTAGGTGTGCGAGAGTTCGGTGGCGCTGAGGTTTTCCGACTTGTTCTGCTGGCCGCGCTGCAGCCGCAGGCAATCGTAGGTGGCCTTGATGGCGGCAAAGTAGGCCGCGTGACCATCGACGACGATGCGCACGCCCATGCGTGCCAGGCGCTCGTCGTCACGCAGGTTCGGGTTGCCGTAGGTCACCAGCATCAATGGCACCGTCAGGTGCTCGGCAATCTGCTCGAGTTGCTCGAAGTCCTTCACCCCCACCATGCAGATGCCATCGGCTCCGGCCTTCTGGTAGCTCTGGGTACGCACGATGATTTCTTCGGTGGTGAGCACGCCAGCGTTGGTCCGGGCAATGATCGACAGCGACGAATCGACCCGTGCCTCCAGCGCCGCACGGATCTTGCCTACGCCCTCTTCAACCGGGATCAGGTCGGTGGACTTGCGCCCGAACTGGGCAGGCAGCAGGGTGTCCTCGATGGTCAGCGCAGCCACGCCGGCGCGCTCCAGTTCGATGACCGTGCGCATGACGTTCAGCGCGTTGCCATAGCCATGGTCGGCGTCAGCCAGCACCGGCAGTTGTGCCACACGACCAATACGGGTGGCCTGCTCGACGAACTCGCTGAGGGTGATCAGGGCGAAGTCCGGTGCAGCCAGTACCTGCAGCGAAGCGACGGAGCCACCGAGGATGCCGACCTCGAAGCCCAGGTCTGCGGCAATGCGTGCCGACATCGGGTCGAACACCGATGCGGTGTGATAACAGGAACCTGAAGCGAGCAGCTCGCGGAAGGCAAAACGCAGATCTTGATGGGAAGCCTTGGGCATGATCACTCCGCAAAATAAGTTGAAATTCGAACGGTAACTACCGACCCCTGTAATCGGGTCTACCTGGCCTGTTCCAACCGTCGCCATCTGGGCGGTCATGCTCGACATGCAGGCAGAGGAATAAAAGGTGTGGGAGACAGCGGCGCAAAAACCTGCGGCATAATGTTGCACCAAGGTGGTGCAAAGCCCCGATTTTCAGCCTCTGTGGCATACCAACGATATCACGCAGCCATGCAGCACTGAACGAATGCGCCAATGCCGATCTTGCATAGGGGATGCAGATAGTGGATAGGAAGCTACCTAACTCAGGTTACAATTTCGGGGCCCCTTCGCGGGCACGCCCGCTCCCACAGGTACACCACAGCCTTCAAGCCCTGTGTTGTACCTGTGGGAGCGGGCGTGCCCGCGAAGAGGCCTCAACCGATAAACAAGGTATCCCCGTGACCGCCGCCCTGCCCCCCACCACCCTGCGCAACGTGCTCACCGCCCTGATGCTGGCGATCTTCCTCGGCGCCCTGGACCAGACCATCGTTGCCGTCTCCCTGCCGGCGATCTCGGCGCAGTTCAACGATGTCGGCCTGCTGGCCTGGGTCATCTCCGGCTACATGGTGGCGATGACCGTGGCCGTGCCGATCTACGGCAAGCTGGGCGACCTGTACGGGCGGCGCAGGATGATCCTCACCGGCATCAGCCTGTTCACCCTGGCCTCGATCGCCTGCGCCCTGGCCCAGGACATGCAACAGCTGGTGCTGGCCCGGGTACTGCAGGGCATCGGTGCCGGTGGCATGGTCTCGGTGAGCCAGGCGATCATCGGCGACTTCGTACCCCCACGAGAGCGCGGCCGCTACCAGGGATACTTCAGCAGCATGTACGCGGTGGCCAGTGTCGCCGGCCCGGTGCTGGGCGGCTGGTTGACCGAATACCTGTCATGGCGCTGGGTGTTCTGGATCAACCTGCCGCTGGGGCTGGTTGCACTGTGGGCGATCCGCCGCGCCCTCGGCGGCATGCCGGTGCAGCGCCGCGAGGCGCAGGTGGATTACCTGGGTGCCGTTTTGCTGATTCTCGGCCTGGGTAGCCTGTTGCTGGGCATTACCCTGGTCGGCCAGGGCCACGCCTGGGTCGACCAGGCCGTGCTGGCCTTGTTCGCCTGCGCCGCGCTGGGCTTGATGCTGTTCATCGCCCATGAGCGCCGCTGCCCGGAGCCGCTGCTGCCGCTCGGCCTGTTCGGCAATCGCGTGGCGGTGCTGTGCTGGGGCGTGATCTTCTTCGCAAGCTTCCAGTCGATCTCCCTGACCATGCTTATGCCGTTGCGCTACCAGGGCATCACCGGTGCCGGCGCCGACAGTGCTGCCCTGCACCTCCTGCCGCTGGTGATGGGGCTGCCCATGGGTGCCTTCACCGGCGGGCGCATGACTAGTCTGACCGGGCGCTACAAGCCGCAGATTCTGGCCGGCGCACTGCTGATGCCACTGGCCATTTTCGCCATGGCGCTGACCCCGCCGCAGTCGGTCTTGCTCAGTGCACTGTTCATGCTGCTGACCGGCATCGCTTGCGGGCTGCAGTTTCCGACCTCGCTGGTAGGCACACAAAGCGCGGTGGACAGCAAGGACATCGGCGTGGCCACCAGCACCACCAACCTGTTCCGCTCGCTAGGTGGGGCCATGGGGGTGGCGTGCATGTCCAGCCTGCTGCTGGCGCTGCTGCACCAGGGCGGGTTCGAGTCGCTGGGTAATCCGTTGCTGGGGAGCCTGAAGGCCGGTGAAGTGGACCTGGTGACACAGGGGCGGTTGCTCGAGACGTTCCGGCAGTTGTTGATGGGGAGTGCCGGGGTAGCCGTGCTGGGACTGTTTGCAGCGTTTGCATTGCCCGACCGGCAACTGCGCGGACGCTAGAAGCTACGCGATCTCTGTGGGAGCGGCCTTGTGTCGCGAAAGGGCCGCGACGCGGCCCCAGGATTTCAGCAGTGATGCACAAATTGCCGGGGCTGCTGCGCAGCCCTATCGCGACACAAGGCCGCTCCCACAGGATCTGTGATTTGTTCAAGGTCATCCGGAAGCATTAATCCCCCCTTAACACAAAGGGGTAACACTCCCTCACAATCCTTAACAAAGTGTCATTTGCGCAGAGCCGGGCTCAAGCGCAGCATATCCAGCCCGGTGTCGACCCATTTTTCGACATCCTTCAACAAATCGACACTGTCAGGCAGCAACAGCCAGCGCCCGATCAGGCCATCGACATAGGCGAACATGGCCACCGCCGCGCGCTCGACATCAAGCTCGCCTGGCAACTGGCCCCGGCGCACGGCATTGGCCAACGCCAGGGTGATGCCCTTGTGGCAATCCAGCACAGCAGCCTGGCGCTGCTGGCGAATTTCACACATGTCATCGGTGAACTCGCACTTGTGATGCAGGATTTCGTTGATACGCCTGGTTCGGGCATCGAGCACCAGCTCGTTGAACACTTGCAGCAACAGCTTGCGCATGCAGCCAAGCGGGTCCACTTCGTCCTCGCTTTCGCTCGCCCGCGCCAGGTGGTCATGGGTTTCATGCAGGCTGTCGAGCAACGCCTGCACCAACTCGGCCTTGTTGTTGAAATGCCAGTAGATCGCTCCTCGCGTCACACCCGCCAGTTCGGCGATGTCGGCCAGGGTGGTTCGCGCAACCCCGCGCTTGTAGAAGGCCTTTTCCGCCGCCTCGATGATCTGGGCGCGGGTTTCCTGGGCTTCTTCTTTGGTTCGACGGACCATGGCAGTACAAACCTCATCTGCCCCGAACGCGCGGCGCGTGCGGGGAACACTCCGGGGGCACCTCTGCAGGGTGCCTCGCGGGGGAGCTAATCAAGAGCTGTGGCAGTACCCGAGTACAACCCAGCGGTATTTACAAACAACCATGAATGTAAGTATATTCCTTAGCAAGCTATTTATCCACCGGATAGCAATTTTTCCAGATCAAGACTCTTCCATTACTCTTGAGCGTCTCCCAGCTCCAGCGACCCGAGGATCCTCATGCAATTCAAGCCAGCCGTTACCGCTCTGGTTTCCGCCGTCGCCCTGGCAACCCTGCTCAGTGGCTGTAAGAAAGAAGAAGCAGCGCCAGCGGCGCAGGCTCCTCAGGTCGGCGTCGTGACCATCCAGCCCCAAGCCTTCACCCTGACCTCGGAATTGCCGGGGCGTACCACTGCCTACCGCGTCGCCGAAGTGCGCCCGCAGGTCAACGGCATCATCCTCAAGCGCCTGTTCAAGGAAGGCAGTGAGGTCAAGGAAGGCCAGCAGCTGTACCAGATCGACCCTGCCGTGTACGAAGCCAACCTGGCCAATGCCCAGGCCAACCTGCAGGCCACCCGCTCGCTGGCCGAGCGCTACAAGCAGCTGATCGACGAACAGGCTGTCTCCAAGCAGGAATACGACGACGCCAATGCCAAACGATTGCAGGCCGAGGCTTCGCTCAAAAGCGCGCAGATCGACCTGCGCTACACCAAGGTCCTGGCACCGATCAGCGGCCGTATCGGCCGTTCTTCGTTCACCGAAGGTGCACTGGTGAGCAATGGCCAGGCCAACGCCATGGCCACCATCCAGCAACTCGACCCGATCTACGTCGACGTCACCCAGTCCACCGCCGAACTCCTCAAGCTGCGCCGTGACCTGGAAAGCGGCCAGCTGCAGAAGGCCGGCGACAACGCCGCCTCGGTGCAGCTGGTGCTGGAAGACGGCAGCCTGTTCAAGCAGGAAGGCCGCCTGGAGTTCTCCGAAGTCGCGGTCGACGAGACCACCGGCTCGGTCACCCTGCGCGCCCTCTTCCCCAACCCCGATCACACCCTGCTGCCAGGCATGTTCGTGCATGCGCGGCTCAAGGCCGGGGTCAACGCCAACGCCATCCTGGCCCCGCAACAGGGCGTGACCCGCGACCTGAAAGGCGCGCCGACCGCGCTGGTGGTCAACCAGGAGAACAAGGTCGAACTGCGCCAGCTCAAGGCCAACCGTACCCTGGGCAGCGACTGGCTGATCGAGGAAGGCCTGAACCCGGGTGACCGCCTGATCACCGAAGGGCTGCAGTACGTGCGCCCGGGCGTCGAGGTCAAGGTCAGCGAAGCCACCAACGTCAAGAAGCCGGCCAGCCCTGTTCAGGCCAACGCGGCGAAAGCAGACGCCAAAGCGGAGTAAACCATGTCGAAGTTCTTTATCGATCGCCCGATCTTCGCCTGGGTGATCGCCCTGGTGATCATGCTGGTCGGCGCCTTGTCGATCCTGAAGCTGCCGATCAACCAGTACCCCAGCATCGCGCCGCCGGCCATCGCCATCGCCGTGACCTACCCGGGCGCCTCGGCGCAAACCGTACAGGACACCGTGGTACAGGTGATCGAGCAGCAGCTCAACGGTATCGACAACCTGCGTTATGTGTCGTCGGAAAGTAACTCTGACGGCAGCATGACCATTACCGCCACCTTCGAGCAGGGCACCAACCCAGACACCGCGCAGGTGCAGGTGCAGAACAAGCTGAACCTGGCTACCCCGCTGCTGCCGCAGGAAGTGCAGCAGCAAGGTATCCGCGTCACCAAGGCAGTGAAGAACTTCCTTCTGGTGATCGGCCTGGTGTCCGAAGACGGCAGCATGACCAAGGACGACCTGGCCAACTACATCGTCTCCAACATGCAGGACCCGATCTCGCGTACCGCGGGTGTGGGTGACTTCCAGGTGTTCGGTGCGCAGTACGCCATGCGTATCTGGCTCGATCCGGCCAAGCTGAACAAGTTCCAGCTGACCCCGGTCGACGTCAAGACCGCCGTGGCCGCGCAGAACGTGCAGGTATCCTCCGGCCAGCTCGGCGGCCTGCCGGCCATGCCGGGTACCCAGCTGAACGCTACCATCATCGGCAAGACCCGCCTGCAGACTGCCGAGCAGTTCGAGAAAATCCTGCTCAAGGTCAACAGCGACGGTTCGCAGGTGCGTCTGGGTGATGTCGCCCAGGTTGGCCTGGGTGGTGAAAACTATGCCGTCAGCGCCCAGTTCAACGGCAAGCCGGCCTCCGGCC
This sequence comes from Pseudomonas sp. s4, assembly GCF_046764235.1. Taxonomy (NCBI): domain Bacteria; kingdom Pseudomonadati; phylum Pseudomonadota; class Gammaproteobacteria; order Pseudomonadales; family Pseudomonadaceae; genus Pseudomonas; species Pseudomonas sp. s4. The sequence goes on from NZ_CP177209.1 coordinate 5,144,175, forward strand.
TGGCAGTTAAACTGGCTACCGGTGCCAACGCCCTGGACACCGCCAAGGCCCTGCGCCAGACCATCGCCGACCTGGAACCGTTCTTCCCGCCTGGGGTGAAAGCGGTATTCCCGTATGACACCACCCCGGTGGTCACCGAATCGATCAGTGGCGTTATCCACACCCTGATCGAAGCCGTGGTCCTGGTGTTCCTGGTGATGTACCTGTTCCTGCAGAACTTCCGCGCCACCATCATCACCACCATGACCGTACCGGTTGTGTTGCTGGGTACCTTCGGCATCCTTGCCGCTGCCGGCTTCAGCATCAACACCCTGACCATGTTCGCCATGGTCCTGGCCATCGGCTTGCTGGTGGACGACGCCATCGTCGTGGTGGAGAACGTCGAGCGGGTGATGTCCGAGGAAGGCTTGCCGCCCAAGGAAGCGACCAAGCGCTCGATGGAGCAGATCCAGGGTGCCCTGGTGGGTATCGCCCTGGTGCTGTCGGCGGTACTGCTGCCCATGGCGTTCTTCGGCGGCTCCACAGGTGTGATCTACCGGCAGTTCTCCATCACCATCGTCTCGGCCATGGGCCTGTCGGTGCTGGTGGCGCTCATCTTCACCCCGGCCCTGTGCGCCACCATGCTCAAGCCGCTGAAGAAGGGCGAGCACCATGTGGCCAAGCGCGGCTTCTTTGGCTGGTTCAACCGCAACTTCGACCGCAGCGTAACCGGCTACGAGCGCAGCGTGGGCACCATCCTGCGCAACAAGGTACCGTTCCTGCTGGCCTACGCGCTGATCGTGGTCGGCATGATCTGGCTGTTCGCCCGCATCCCTACCGCGTTCCTGCCGGAAGAAGACCAGGGCGTATTGTTCGCCCAGGTACAGACCCCGGCCGGCTCCAGTGCCGAGCGCACCCAGGTGGTGGTCGACCAGATGCGTGAGTACCTGCTCAGCGAAGAGGCCGACACCGTGGCTTCGGTGTTCACCGTCAACGGCTTCAACTTCGCCGGCCGTGGCCAGAGCTCGGGTATGGCATTCATCATGCTCAAGCCGTGGGATGAACGCTCCAAGGAAAACAGCGTGTTCGCCCTTGCCCAGCGCGCCCAGCAGCACTTCTTCACCTTCCGCGATGCGATGGTGTTCGCCTTTGCCCCGCCTGCGGTGCTCGAACTGGGTAACGCCACCGGCTTCGACGTGTTCCTGCAGGACCGCGGCGGTGTCGGCCATACCAAGCTGATGGAAGCGCGCAACCAGTTCCTGGCCAAGGCCGCGCAGAGCAAGATCCTCAGCGCCGTGCGCCCGAACGGCCTGAACGACGAGCCGCAGTACCAGCTGACCATCGATGACGAGCGTGCCAGCGCCCTGGGTGTGACCATCGCCGACATCAACAACACCCTGTCGATTGCCTTGGGTGCCAGCTACGTCAACGACTTCATCGACCGTGGCCGGGTCAAGAAGGTGTATATCCAGGGCGAGCCGAACGCGCGGATGAGCCCGGAAGACCTGCAGAAGTGGTACGTGCGCAATGGCGCCGGCGAAATGGTGCCGTTCTCCTCCTTCGCCAAGGGCGAATGGACCTACGGTTCGCCGAAGCTGTCGCGTTACAACGGCGTCGAGGCAATGGAAATCCTCGGTGCTCCGGCCCCGGGCTACAGCACCGGTGAAGCCATGGCCGAGGTCGAGCGCATTGCTGGCGAACTGCCAAGCGGCATCGGCTTCTCCTGGACCGGCATGTCCTACGAGGAAAAACTCTCCGGTTCGCAGATGCCGGCACTGTTCGCCCTCTCGGTACTGTTCGTGTTCCTGTGCCTGGCAGCCCTGTACGAAAGCTGGTCGATCCCGATCGCCGTGGTACTGGTAGTACCGCTGGGTATCATCGGTGCCCTGATCGCCACCAGCCTGCGCGGGTTGTCCAACGACGTGTACTTCCTGGTCGGCCTGTTGACCACCATCGGCCTGGCGGCGAAAAACGCCATTCTGATCGTCGAGTTCGCCAAGGAACTGCACGAGCAAGGCCGCAGCCTGTACGACGCGGCGATCGAGGCGTGCCGCATGCGTCTGCGCCCGATCATCATGACCTCGCTGGCGTTCATCCTCGGCGTGGTACCGTTGACTATCGCCAGCGGCGCCGGCGCCGGCAGCCAGCATGCCATCGGTACTGGCGTGATCGGCGGCATGATCAGTGCGACCGTGCTGGCTATCTTCTGGGTACCACTGTTCTTCGTCGCAGTGTCGTCACTGTTCGGCAGCAAAGAGCCGGAAAAAGACGTCACCCCTGAAACTCCACGTTATGAGGCTGGGCAATGACCAAGTCTTTGTTGTCCCTGGCAGTAACCGCTTTCATTCTTGGCGGCTGCTCGCTGATCCCTGACTACCAGACCCCGGAATCGCCGGTGGCTGCGCAGTGGCCGCAAGGCCCGGCTTACTCGCCGACGCAGTCGGCGGAGGTTGCCGCCGCCGAACAGGGCTGGCGTCAGTTCTTCCACGACCCGGCCCTGCAGCAGCTGATCCAGACCGCGCTGGTGAACAACCGCGACCTGCGCGTTGCCGCGTTGAACATCGACGCCTACCGTGCGCAGTACCGCATCCAGCGTGCCGACCTGTTCCCTGCGGTTTCGGCCAACGGTAGCGGCAGCCGCCAGCGCGTACCGGCGAACATGTCGCAGACGGGCGAAGCGGGCATCACCAGCCAGTACTCGGCCACCCTGGGCGTCAGCGCCTATGAGCTGGACCTGTTCGGCCGCGTACGCAGCCTGACCGAGCAGGCCCTGGAAACCTACCTGTCCAGCGAACAGGCGCGTCGCTCCACGCAGATCAGCCTGGTGGCCAGCGTGGCCAACGCCTACTACACCTGGCAGGCCGACCAGGCGCTGTTCAAGCTGACCGAAGAAACGCTGAAGACCTACGAGGAAAGCTACAACCTCACCCGTCGCAGCAACGAAGTCGGCGTAGCCTCGGCACTCGACGTCAGCCAGGCGCGTACCGCCGTGGAAGGCGCCCGGGTCAAGTACTCGCAGTACCAGCGCCTGGTCGCCCAGGACGTCAACAGCCTGACCGTGCTGCTGGGCACCGGCATTCCCGCCGACCTGGCCAAGCCGCTGGAGCTCAATGCCGACCAACTGGCCGAAGTACCGGCCGGCCTGCCGTCGGACATCCTCCAGCGTCGCCCGGACATCCAGGAAGCCGAGCACCTGCTCAAGGCCGCCAATGCCAACATTGGCGCGGCCCGCGCAGCGTTCTTCCCGAGCATCAGCCTGACCGCCAATGCCGGCAGCCTGAGCCCCGACATGGGCCACCTGTTCTCGGGCGGCCAGGGCACCTGGCTGTTCCAGCCGCAGATCAACCTGCCGATCTTCAACGCCGGCAGCCTGAAGGCCAGCCTGGACTACTCGAAGATCCAGAAGGACATCAACGTCGCCAAGTACGAAAAGACCATCCAGACCGCGTTCCAGGAAGTCTCCGATGGCCTGGCGGCGCGCAAGACCTTCGAAGAGCAGCTGCAGGCGCAACGCGACCTGGTGCAGGCGAACCAGGACTACTACCGCCTGGCCGAACGCCGCTATCGCATCGGTATCGACAGCAACCTGACCTTCCTCGACGCGCAGCGCAACCTGTTCAGCGCCCAGCAGGCACTGATCGGCGACCGCTTGTCGCAGCTGACCAGCGAGGTCAACCTGTACAAGGCGCTTGGCGGTGGTTGGTACGAGCAGACCGGGCAGGCCAACAACCAGCAGGCAGCGGTGGAAGCACCGAAGAGCTGATTGAAGCTGTCAAAGCATCAAGCCCACCCTCGCGGTGGGCTTTTTGTTTTGTGTTGCCTGGACCAGCCTCTTCGCGGGCTCGCCCGCGAAGAGGCCAGCACAGGAAAAACAATTAACCAACCAGAACATTCCGTTCGATTATCGCCCGTTTCCGTTTGTGGCGAATTGCCTCACCCCTGCCCTACCCCGCACCATCCTCCCCACGCAACGTTGCCCCGGTTCATCCCAAAAGACCCGCACCTGCAGGCCGCATCCTGCAGCGTACCGGCTCGCCCATAAAAACAAGAGATCCACGACAGATGAGCACTTTGCAACCCGCACGCCAGCTGCTGCCCGGCCTGTTGGCCATGTCCTGCGCACTCCCCGTGTTCGCCGCCGACGAAGGTGGTTTCCTGGAGGACGCCAAGGCCACCCTCAACCTGCGCAACTTCTACATCAACCGCAACTTCGTCGACCCGGCCCACCCGCAGGCCAAGGCCGAGGAGTGGACGCAGAGCTTCATCCTCGACGCCCGCTCCGGCTTCACCCAGGGCACCGTCGGTTTCGGCGTGGACGTACTGGGCCTGTACTCGGTCAAGCTCGACGGCGGCAAAGGCACCACCAACACCCACCTGCTGCCGGTGCACGATGATGGCCGCCCGGCCGATGACTTCGGCCGCCTGGGCGTGGCACTGAAAGCCAAGCTGTCCGAAACCGAGCTGAAAGTGGGTGAATGGATGCCGGTACTGCCGATCCTGCGCTCGGACGATGGCCGCTCGCTGCCGCAGACCTTCCGCGGCGGCCAGCTGACCTCGAAGGAAATCGCCGGACTGACCCTGTACGCCGGCCAGTTCCGCGGCAACAGCCCGCGCAACGACGCCAGCATGGAAGACATGTCGATGAACGGCAAGGCAGCGTTCACCTCCGACCGTTTCAACTTTGGCGGCGGCGAATACACCTTCAACGACAAGCGCACCATGATCGGCCTGTGGAATGCTCAGCTCAAGGACATCTACCGCCAGCAGTACCTCAACCTGGTGCACAGCCAACCCCTGGGCGACTGGACCCTGGGCGCCAACCTGGGCTACTTCATCGGCAAGGAAGACGGCGCCGAACGCGCTGGCGAACTGGACAACCGCACCGCCTCGGCCATGCTCTCGGCACGCTATCAGGGCCACACCATCTACGTCGGCCTGCAGAAAGTCAGCGGCGACGACGCCTGGATGCGGGTGAACGGCACCAGCGGCGGCACTCTGGCAAACGACAGCTACAACTCCAGCTTCGACAACGCCAAGGAACGCTCATGGCAGGTGCGCCATGACTTCAACTTCGCCACCGTCGGCGTGCCAGGCCTGACCCTGATGAACCGCTACATCAAGGGTGACAACGTGACCGCAGGCGGTGTGGACGATGGCAAGGAATGGGCGCGGGAAACCGAGTTGGCCTATGTGGTGCAGTCGGGCAGCTTCAAGGACCTGTCGGTGAAGTGGCGCAACTCCACCATGCGCCGGGACTTCAGCACCAACTCGTTCGATGAGAACCGGTTGATCCTGAGTTACCCGCTGAATCTCCTCTGAATTCTTCGCGGGACCGCACCAGCCTTGAAACCTGTGCGGTCCCTGTGGGAGCGGGCATGCCCGCGAAGAGGCCAGAAGCTACAACAAATAACCCTAAGCTATAAACAAATCAATAAACCTTCTTTGACGACATATGCAGCAACCGCTTGAATAGGCCCCTGATCCCCGCCCCAGAGCCATGACATGGACCTCCGTCAGCTGCGCTACTTCATCGCCCTCACCGAATACCGCAGCTTCGTCCGTGCCGCCGAGGCCATGGGCATCACCCAACCCGCCTTCAGCCGTGCCATACAGAGTCTGGAACACAGCTTCGGCTGCCCACTGGTCGACCGCGCCAGCAAAGCCCTGCCGCCCACCCCCGAAGGCCTGGTGGTGCTGCAACATGCCCGGCGCCTGGTACAAGGTGCCGCGCAGCTGAGCAACGAAGTGCTGCAGATGACCAAGCTCGACGCCGGCGAGTTGCATTTCGGCAGCGGCCCGGCGCTGGCCGTGCGCCTGGTGCCCGATGCCCTGCGCCACTTTCTCGAACGCCACCCGGGCATCCGCACCTCACTGCTGGTAGACAACGCCGAACGCCTCGGCCAGGCCCTGCGCCGCGAGCAGATCGAATTTTTCGTCGACGATATCCGACCGTTCGAAGCCGATCCCAACTTTCACACCGAGCCCCTTTCAACGCGCCCCGGCCTGTTCTTCTGCCGCCCGGGGCACCCATTGCTGGCCAAGGACAGCCTGTCGACCAACGACCTGTTCAGCTACCCGCTGGCCAGCGCCCTGCTCGCCCCCGGTGTGCGCAAGCGCCTGGCCAACCTGAGCGGGCGCAGCGATTTCACCCCGCACCTGCAAACCGAGCACCTGGCCGTGCTGCGCAGTGTGGTGCAAGCCAGCGATGCCATCGGCACCGCCAGCGAGGAAGCAGTTGCCGAAGACCTGGCCAGCGGCCGGCTGGTGCGCCTGCACTGGCGCAACCTGCCACCGGCGCTGGAAGTGCTGAGTGTGCGCTGTGGCGTGGTCAGCCGCAGCGGTTACCGGCTGTCGCCGGCGGCGCGAGCGATGATCGAGACGCTGGTGGGGCTGGATATGCCAGTGCGGGCTGCTGCCATTCGCTGAGCTGATGATGGTGGCAGGAGCGGGCTATCCTGAGCTATATCGGTCGCCTGTACCGCCCCATTCGCGGGTGAACCCGCTCCCACAGGTACAGCGCAGCCCTCAGGAGTTGTAGTGACTCTGTGGGAGCGGATTTACCCGCGAAGAGGCCGGAACAGCAATACACCTCGATCAGGCAACCAGGGAGGCACAACAATGAAAACCCTCGTCGACCACCTGAGCCAATACGCCAGCTACCACCGCGACCCACGCAACATCGCCACCCACTTCGTCGGCATCCCGATGATCGTGCTGGCGGTCACTATCCTGCTGTCGCGCCCAGGCTGGGAGGTAGCCGGCATGTGGCTGTCCCCTGCCCTGCCTGCGGCGGCGGCCTCGGTCTGGTTCTACCTGCGCCTGGACCTGCGCTTCGGCCTGGTGATGGGGTTGTTGCTTGGGCTATGCCTGTGGGTCGGCCAGGTGCTGGCGATGCAGACGACAGCGCTGTGGCTCGGCACCGGGCTGGGAGCGTTCGTGGTGGGCTGGATCATCCAGTTCGTCGGCCATTACTACGAAGGCCGCAAACCGGCGTTTGTCGACGATGTCAGCGGATTGATCATCGGGCCGTTGTTCGTGGTGGCAGAAGCGGCATTCATGCTCGGCCTGTGCCCGGCCCTGAAGCAAGCCGTGGAAAGCAACGCCGGCCCAGTGGCCATGCGGCAGAAGAATGCGGCCATGTAAACATTCCATGGCCCAATCGCCGGCAAGCCAGCTCCCACAGGAACTGCACTGCCCTCAAGCCTGATGCAATCCCTGTGGGAGCTGGCTTGCCGGCGATTGGGCCGGTACAGCCATTACTGCTGTCGCGACTCCACACCCAGCTCATCCCACACCGACTCAGCCATGTGGAAGGTGGCATTGGCCGCCGGAATGCCGCAATAGATCGCGCTCTGCATCAGCACTTCCTTGATCTCGTCGCGGGTCACGCCGTTGTTGGCCGCCGCGCGCAGGTGCAGCCTCAGCTCGTCGTTGCGGTTCATGCCAATCAGCATGGCGATGGTGATCAGGCTACGGGTATGGCGCGGCAGGCCCGGGCGGGTCCAGATGTCACCCCAGGCGTGGCGGGTGATCATCTCCTGGAACTCGCCGTTGAATTCGTTGAGCTTCTCCAGGCTGCGGTCCACGTGGGCATCGCCAAGCACTGCGCGGCGTACTTGCATGCCGGCGTCGTAACGTTGTTTCTCGTCCATGGCGGTATCCTCAGTGAGCCAGCAGGAAGTCGAGCACACGGCGGCTGAACGCCTCGCCGATCTCGACGTTGGACAGGTGCGCCGCCGGGAAGTCGACGTACTCGGCACCCGCGATACCGGCCTGCATGAAGCGGCCGTGCTCCGGAGTGGTCACCACGTCCTCGGTACCGGCAACGATCAGCGCCGGCACCTGGATACGGCCCAGTTGCTCGCGGTAATCGGCATCACGCACCGCCGCGCAGTTGCCGGCATAACCTTGCGGGCTGGTTTGCGCCAGCATCTGGCAGATGCGCTGGGCCTGCGCTGGCTGGGCCTGGGCGAAGCCTGGGGTGAACCAGCGGGCGATGGAGGCATCGCGCAGGTCGACCATGGCCTGCTGCCCGCCCTTGAGCACGGTGTCGATACGGGTGTTCCACACCTCGTCGTTGGCGATCTTGGCGGCGGTGTTGCACAGGGTCAGGCTGTGCAGGCGCTCGCCGGCGTTGATGCCCAGCCACTGGCCGATCAAGCCGCCCATCGACAGGCCGACGAAGTGCGCCTTGGCGATATCCAGGCCATCGAGCAGGGCCAGCACGTCACGGCCCAGCTGTTCGATGCTGTAGGGGCCTTCAGTGACCAGCGACCCACCGTGGCCACGGGTGTCGTAGCGCAGCACGCGCAAGTGCTGGCTCCACAGTGGAATCTGCGTGTCCCACATGCCCAGGTCGGTGCCCAGCGAGTTGGACAGGACCAGCACCGGGGCGTTTTCCGGGCCATCGATCTGGTAATTCAAAACGCCATCGGCCAGTTGCAAGTGCGCCACAGCGGTCTCCTTCAGGCAGTGAAACGTTGATGTTCGGACACGGCGCGCGCCACCCAGACGCGGGCCTGGCCCAGGTAATGGGCAGGGTCGAGCAAGCGATCGAGTTCTTCGGCAGACAGCTCGGCACTGACCTGCGGCTCTTCACCCAGCACGGTGCGCAGGTGGCGCTGTTCGGCCACAGCGCGCTGGCAGCACTGCTCCAGCAGGTGATGGGCGTGGTCGCGGCCCAGGCGCTGGGCGAGGACGATGCTCACCGCTTCGGCCAGCACCAGGCCCTGGGTCAGGTCGAGGTTACGGCGCATGCGCGCGGCATCCACTTCCATGCCCTCGGCAATCACCTGGGCCTGGCGCAGCGCACCAGATACCAGGCAGCAGATGTCCGGCAGGGTTTCCCATTCGGCATGCCACAGACCGAGGCTGCGCTCGTGCTCCTGGGGCATGGCGGCGAACAGCGTAGAGACCAGCCCCGGCACGCGGGTCGCGGCGCCGATCAGCACCGCGGCGCCGACAGGGTTGCGCTTGTGCGGCATGGTCGAAGACCCACCCTTGCCCGGCGCGGAAGGCTCGAACAGTTCCCCCGCCTCGGTCTGCATCAGCAAGCTGACATCGCGGCCGAACTTGCCCAGGCTACCAGCGATCAGGCCCAGCACCGAGGCAAACTCCACCAGGCGGTCGCGCTGGGTGTGCCAGGGCTGCTCGGGCAGGGTCAGCTTGAGCTGCTCGGCCAGGGCTTCGGCTACCGGCATCGCCTTGCTGCCCAACGCCGCCAGGCTGCCCGAGGCGCCGCCGAACTGCAGCACCAGCAAGCGTGGGCGCAGCTCCTGCAAGCGCTGGCGGTGACGGGTCAAGGCGCCCAGCACGCCGGCCAGTTTCATCCCCAAGGTCACGGGGGTGGCGTGCTGCAGCCAGGTGCGCCCCACCAGCGGCGTGTCGGCGTGCTGCAAAGCCTGGCGCGACAGGGTATCGGCGAGCTTGCCTAGATCGGCTTCGATCAGGTCGAGGGCAGCACGCAGTTGCAGGACCAGCCCGGTGTCCATCGCGTCCTGGCTGGTGGCGCCCAGGTGCACATAGCGCTCGGCTTCGGGCACGCCACTGGCAATCACCTTGCCCAACGCCTTCACCAGCGGGATCGCCGAGTTGCCAGCAGTGGCGATGGCATTGGCCAGCGCGCCAACGTCATAGCGCTCGGCGTGGCACGCCGCCTCGATGGCCGCTACAGCGCTATGCGGGACCAGCCCGGCAGCCGCCTCGGCACGCGCCAGCGCCGCCTCGAAATCGAGCATGCCCTGCAGGCGGCCACGGTCGGAGAAGATCTCGCGCATGGCCGGTGCGGTGAAGTAGGCGTCGAACAGTTGGTTGGTCATGCCACGTCCTTAATTATCGTGGTGCAGGTAGGCCGCCTGCTTCGGCAGGCGCAGGCTGAACAGGAAGGCAATCGCCATCATCGCCGTCACGTACCAGTAGAAAGTGTTTTCCATGCCCAGGGTCTTCAGGCCCAGGGCCACGTACTCGGCCGAACCGCCGAACGCCGCGTTCGCCACTGCATAGGCCAGGCCCACGCCCAGTGCGCGCACCTGCGGCGGGAACATCTCGGCCTTCACCAGGCCGCTGATCGAGGTATAGAAACTGACGATACACAACGCCAGGGTAATCAGCACGAAGGCCATGAACGGGCTGCTCACGGTTTTCAGCGCCATCAGCAACGGCACGGTAAACAGCGTCCCCAGGGCACCGAACAGCATCATCGAATTACGCCGACCGATGCGGTCGGAGAGCATGCCAAAGAACGGCTGTAGCACCATGAACAGGAACAGCGCACCGGTCATCACATAGCTGGCGTTCTTCGCGGTCATGCCAGCGGTGTTGACCAGGTACTTCTGCATGTAGGTGGTGAAGGTATAGAAGATCAGCGAACCGCCCGCGGTATAGCCGAGCACGGTGATGAAGGCCGCCGCATGGTCGCGGAACAGGCCCTTGATGGTGCCGGCATCCTTGTCCTGGCGGGTTTCGGCGCTGCTGGTCTCATGCAGCGAGCGGCGCAGCATCAGCGAGATCAGTGCGGCAATGGCACCGACCACGAACGGAATGCGCCAGCCCCAGGCGCGCAGCTCTTCTTCGGTGAGCAGTTGCTGCAGGATCACCACCACCAGCACCGCCAGCAACTGGCCGCCGATCAGGGTCACGTACTGGAACGAGGCGAAGAAACCGCGCTGGCCGCGCAGGGCTACTTCACTCATGTAAGTGGCAGTGGTGCCGTACTCGCCGCCTACCGACAGGCCCTGGATCAACCGGGCCAGCAAAAGCAGCGCCGGGGCCCAGGTGCCGATGCTGGCATAGGTAGGCAGGCAGGCGATCATCAGGGAGCCGAAGCACATCATCAGCACCGAGATCATCAGGGAATTCTTGCGACCATGGCGGTCAGCGAGGCGGCCGAAGATCCAGCCACCGATGGGGCGCATCAGAAAGCCCGCGGCGAACACGCCTGCCGTGTTCAATAACTGCACGGTGGGGTCGTCGGAGGGGAAGAAAGCCGGGGCAAAGTAGATCGCGCAGAAGGCATAGACGTAGAAGTCGAACCATTCCACCAGGTTGCCTGAAGAGGCACCAACGATAGCGAAGATGCGTTTGCTGCGTTCTTCGCCGGTGTAATAGGTTGAGGTCATGGTGAGTTTACTCCTGGAGGGTCGCAGGTAATTCTAGACACACCTGGTAACACACTCGTTCCGCTATCTGGCTGGCAACTGGCCTTGAGTCTGGCAGGACCGGCCTCTTCGCGGGCAAGCCCGCTCCCACAGCGGGAGGCGTGGTTCCCCCTGTGGGAGCGGATTTACCCGCGAAGAGGCCGGTACAAGTCAAACCCGCTCGATGGCCAGCGCCAAACCTTGGCCTACGCCCACACACATGGTCGCCAGGCCCTTACGCCCACCGCTCTTCTCCAGCTGGTGAAGCGCAGTCAACACCAGGCGCGCACCGCTCATGCCCAGCGGGTGGCCCAGGGCGATGGCACCGCCGTTGGGGTTCACCTGCGGTGCATCGTCGGCCACACCCAGCTCACGCAGCACCGCCAGACCTTGGCTGGCAAAGGCTTCGTTGAGCTCGATCACATCGAAATCATTCACCGCCACACCCAGGCGCTCGGTCAGCTTGCGTACTGCCGGCACCGGACCAATGCCCATCACTCGCGGTGCAACACCGGCGCTGGCCATGCCCAGTACGCGGGCACGTGGGGTCAGGCCGTGTTTCTTCACAGCCTCGGCCGAAGCCAGGATCAACGCCGCGGCACCGTCGTTCACGCCCGAGGCATTGCCAGCGGTGACGGTCTTGTCCGGGCCGTTGACCGGCTTGAGCTTGGTCAAGGCTTCCAGCGTGGTTTCCGGGCGCAGGTGTTCGTCACGCTCGACGATGGTCTCGCCCTTCTTGTGCGCGATACGCACCGGCACGATCTCTTCGGCGAAGAAGCCGGCGGCCTGTGCCGCAGCTGCCTTCTGCTGGCTGCGCAGGGCGAAGGCGTCCTGGTCGGCACGCGAAACCTGGTAATCGTCGGCCACGTTGTCGGCGGTTTCCGGCATGGAGTCCACACCGTACTGGCTCTTCATCAGCGGGTTGATGAAACGCCAGCCGATGGTGGTGTCTTCGAGCTTCATGTTGCGCGAATAGCCGCTTTCGGCCTTGCCCATGACGAACGGGGCACGCGACATCGACTCGACGCCTCCGGCAATCGCCAGCTCCATTTCGCCGCTGGCAATGGCGCGGAAGGCAGTGCCGATGGCATCCATGCCCGACGCGCACAGGCGGTTCAAGGTGACACCCGGAATGCTCTCCGGCAGGCCGGCCAGCAGCAGCGCCATGCGTGCCACGTTGCGGTTGTCTTCACCTGCCTGGTTGGCGCAGCCGAAGAACACTTCGTCAACCTGATCCCACTGCACGGTCGGGTTGCGCTCGATCAGCGCCTTCAGTGGCACAGCGGCCAGGTCGTCGGCCCGCACGCCGGCCAGGGCGCCACCGAAGCGGCCGATCGGGGTGCGAATGGCGTCACAGATGAATACGTCGCGCATCAGGCTTCTCCTGCGACCTGGCCATGGGCCGCGGCGGTACGGGCTTCGAGGTCACGCAGGGCGGACAGCTCGACTTCGGTCGGTTCGGCGGTGGTCTGCACATTGTCGGCAAAGCGGATCGCCCAGCCAGTGGCGGCGATGATTTGCTCGCGGGTCACACCCGGGTGGATCGCAGTGACGACGAATTCGTGGGTGCCGGCTTCCGGCTCCATGATGCACAGGTCGGTGATAATGCCGACCGGGCCGTCGCCTGGCAGGCCCAGGCGTTTGCGCGAGTCGCCGCCTTCACCGTGGCCAACCGAGGTGATGAAGTCCAGCTTGTCGACAAAGGCACGCGGCGACTGCTTGAGGATGATCAGTACCTGCTTGGCGGAACCAGCGATTTCCGGTGCGCCACCAGCACCTGGCAGGCGGGTTTTCGGGGCGTGGTAATCACCGACGACGGTAGTGTTGATGTTGCCGAAGCGGTCGACCTGGGCAGCGCCGAGGAAGCCGACGTCGATGCGCCCACCTTGCAGCCAGTAGCGGAAGATCTCGCCAGTCGGCACCACGGTGTCGGCGGTTTCGGCCAGCTCGCCGTCGCCGATAGACAGCGGCAGCACGCTTGGCTTGGCGCCGATCGGGCCGGATTCGTAGATCAGCACCACGTCTGGCGAAGATGTCAGGCGCGCCAGGTTGGCAGCCTTGGACGGCAGGCCGATGCCGACGAAGCACACAGCACCGTTGCGCAGGCGACGGGCTGCAGCGACGGTCATCATTTCGGAAGTGGAGTAGCTCATTGTGCGGCCTCCGCAGTGCTGGCCAACTTGGCCTTGAATTCGTTGAAATCGGCAGTGCCACGGATGTAGGTGTCGATCCAGGCGGTGAACGATTCGCGGCTACGCGCGATCGGGTCCCAGGCCTGGTAGAAGCGGTTGTCACGCTCGTAGTAGCCGTGGGCATAGGACGGGTGCGCACCGCCAGGTACCAGGCACACCGCGCTCAGGGCCCAGGTCGGCAGCACACAGGCGTTCATCGGGGCCTGCAGGTCGTCGACGATTTCCTCGACGGTGACGATGCAGCGCTTGGCGGCCAGGGCGGCTTCCTTCTGCACGCCGAGGATGCCCCACAGCAGCACATTGCCTTTGCGGTCGGCCTTTTGCGCGTGGATCACGGTCACATCCGGGCGCACCGACGGCACGGCTGCCAGCACTTCACCGGTGAACGGGCAGGTGACGCTCTTGATCAGCGGGTTGACCTTCGGCAGGTCGGAGCCGGCGTAGGCACGCAGCACGGCGAACGGCAGGCCAGAAGCACCGGCGACATAGGCGTTTGCCAGGTCGGCATGGCTGTGTTCTTCGATTTCGATGGCGTGTGGCCACTGCTTCTCGACGGCATCACGCAGGCGGTGCAGCGAACCGACACCTGGGTTACCACCCCAGGAGAAGATCAGCTTGCTGGCGCAGCCGGCGCCGATCAGCTGGTCGTAGATCAGGTCCGGAGTCATGCGCACCAGGGTCAGGTCGCGCTTGCCCTGACGGATGATCTCGTGGCCGGCGGCAGTCGGGATCAGGTGGGTGAAACCTTCGAGGGCGACGGTATCGCCATCCTGGATGAACTGCTTCACGGCTTCGTGAAGCGGGAGAATTGCAGCCATTTGGAGACTCCTGGTCAGGGTGCTTCGGTGAGCTCAGATTAAGGAGACTGGTGGGTGGCTTACAATCCGATAATCGACTATTTGTGCGATTATCGAACCATTTGTTGTCCTGCTACTCATTCACTAACGTGTCGAATTCTTCGCAGCACAAGGCTGCTCCTACAGCGGGCGGCGTCGCCTTTGTAGGAGCAGCCTTGTGCTGCGAAGGGCCGCAAAGCGGCCCTCGGGCTTCAGGTCGCGTCAGCGTGGCTCACCAGCCCTTTCACGATCACACCCACGGTCGCCAACCCCGCCGGCACCAGCAATGCCGTCAGCACCTGTTCGAAGTTCCAGCCCAGCCCGAGCAGCGTCGCACCACTCCAGGCCCCGAGAATCGCACCGAAGCGGCCGATACCCAGCATCCACGATACCCCTGTGGCGCGGCCCTGTGTCGGATAGAAGCGCGCCGCCAGCGAAGGCATCGCCGATTGGGCACCGTTCACGCACATGCCGGCAACCAGCACCAGCGTGGCCAATACGGTGATGTTGCCCAGGCTCTGCCCCACGGCGTAGGCGAACACCCCGGCCAGCAGGTAGAAAATGCCGATCACCTTGTGCGGATTGAAGCGGTCCATGGCCCAACCCACACCGACGGCGCTCAGCACGCCACCGAACTGGAACAGTGCGCCGATGAAGGCAGCCTGTTCCATGCTCGCGCCGCTGTCGCGCATCAAGGTTGGCAACCAGCTGGTCAGCAGATAGACGATCACAAGGCCCATGAAATAGGTCAGCCACAACAGCATGGTGCCCATGCCGTAGGTACCGGAGAAGATCAGCACGAACACGTTGCGCGCGGCCACCGCCTTCTGTTCCGGCACGCTGAAACTGCCCGCCTCGGCCACCACCTGCGGCGCGATGGGCGACAAGGTCTGGCGCACCTTGTCGGTGCCCCGATTGCGCACCACCAGGAACCGCGCCGACTCCGGCAGCCACACCATCAGCACCAGCGCCAGCGCCAGCAGCAACGGCAGCACGCCACCGATCACCAGCAGGCTGTGCCAGCCGTAGGCCGGGATCATCTTGGCGGAAATGAAACCACCACCGGCCATGCCCAGGTTGAAGCCGCAGAACATGCTGGTCACCAGCAGCGACTTGAGGCGCTCGGGGGTATATTCAGACAATAGCGTGGTGGCGTTGGGCATACCTGCACCAAGGCCCAGGCCAGTCAGGAAGCGCAACACCAGCAACTGATCGACGTTGGTGGCATAGGCCGAGGCCAGGCTGAAGCCACCGAATACCAGCACTGCGCCCACCAGCACGCCCTTGCGGCCAAAACGGTCCGCCAGCGGGCCGGAGCCGAGGGCACCGAAAACCATACCGATCAATGCAGCACTCATGACCGGGCCGAGGCTGGCGCGGTCTATCCCCCACTCCTGCGAAAGGGCCGGGGCGATGAAGCCCATGGCGGCGGTGTCCAGGCCATCGAGGAAGACGATCAGGAAGCACAGCAACACTACCCGCCATTGGTAGCGGGACAGCGGCTGCTGATTGATGAACGACTGGACGTCGAGGCTATTGCCGACGTTGGTTTGCGCTTGATTCATTATTGTTTTCCAGAATGAGGGGCACAGCCAGCCCACTGCACGCGATCAAACGGTACAGAGGACGATGATTTGGGGAATGCAGCCGGCGTCAGCCTGGATATAACGGTACTGCGCGCGGGTGCGGCCGCGGCAGCGAGGGGACAGTATTCATGTTAAGTGCCTCTTATGTTTTTCTTGTTCGGTCGGCACAGCCGACCGTTGCGAGAGACATTAATCAGCGAGCGGAGGCGGCGCAATTCACCGCGAACGACACTGTGCGTTTATCGCACAGGAAAGGGTTTTGCCTGTTCTAAATTTGAAAGTGGCGCGCTGTGCGCCCCTTCGGGGCTCAACCAAACAACTGATGACATAGGTCCCGGCTGGCCGCCAGCAGGATCGGCAAGAACCGCTGCTCCAGCTCACTGCGCGTCACCCGCCCGACATGGGTACTCACATTCAAAGCCGCCAGCACCTGCCCCGAGGCGTCATACACCGGCACCGCAATCGAGCGCAGCCCCTGCTCCAGCTCCTGGTCTACCACGCACCAGCCCTGGGCACGCACCTGCTGGATACAGGCGAACAGCGACTCGGGGTCGTGCAAGGTACGGCTGGTACGCGCCTTCAGGTCGGCACGCTCCAGGTATTCACGCAGGCTGGTGTCGTCCATGGCCGCCAACAGAATACGCCCCATCGATGTGCAATAGGCCGGCAGGCGCCCGCCCACCGACAGGTCGACCGAAATCAACCGCTCCACGGTCGCCGAACGGGCTATATAAAGGATGTCGTCACCTTCGAGCGTGGCCATGTTGGCCGCCTCGTGCAGCTGGTCGCTGATGCGGTCCAGGTAAGGCTGGGCAGAAATCGCCAGCGGCGTCGACGACAGGTACGCATGCCCCAGCGTCAGCACCTTGGGCAACAGCGAATAGGTACGCCCGTCGGTGGTGGCGTAACCCAGCTTGATCAACGTGTGCAGGCAACGGCGTACCGCAGCACGGGGGATTTCGGTGCGGTGGCTGATCTGGGCGATGGTCAGGTGGCGCTTGCGTTCCTGGAAGGCCTGGATGACTGCCAGGCCTCGCGCCAGGGAGGTCATGAAGTCCGGGTCGCCGGTAAAGGCCTGGATGCGCTTGGCCGGTGACGCCACGATCGGTGGTGCCAGGGCTGCCGAGGCAGGTCGCCCCTGCTCCAGGTTGACCGACTCTGGATTGACGGAATCGCTGGCCAAGGTTTCGTCACTCATCGCACACCTCAAAAAAAAACGCCCACTCGTGCGATTATCGAACAAACGACCGATAATCGCAATTGACCGCTGACACTTTTACTTATACCTTTCTCATGCCACTTGTGGCTTCTTTGGAGAGACTGGTCAGGTACCCACCGTAGAAGTCCCCAGGCAACGGCCTCGCCTTTTGGCGAGGCCGTTTTTCATTACCCCCCCGGTCGACTGTCCCGCTGCTGCACTGCAACGAACTTTTGTCCGTATTGCCTTTCAAACTTGTACGAAAGGCCCAAACTGTCATCGAATGCATTCCATTACTTGCGTCTTGTGATGTCAGGGTTGGGTAAATTACGATGTTCGGCGAATATCGATTGCTATAATCGATTGCGCAGGCCTCGACGATGCCGTGGTAATGGAACCCTCCGCTGTATCAAGCCGTTGCGGCCAGCAAGGCATGTGCACGCTGCACAACGCTTAACAACTGTCATCAAACTTAATTCAGGTACTACTGTGACGAAAGATGAACTGCGCGCGGAACTCGAGCGCCAGGCTGAACGTTACAAGGATGTTTATGGTGGCGAAGTCACCACTTACGCCGCACAACCGGATCCGGAACGCAAACCTTGGCGCAAGCGCGCCAGCGTGCGCGACCAGGCCTTCAGCCAGGAACTGGAACGTATGGAAAAGGAACTGCGCAGCGACACTCCCTGACCCGGGACCACGCCAGCGCGTCGTCGCCCGGCCAGCCCGGGCGCGGTCGATCTTTACTGTCCGGCCGAAGGTGAAATGGAATTACACAAATTTCATACGCCCGTTTGAAAAGAAGCGAAGCGGCTTTTTTTCCAGCTTTTTGCCGGTTTTCGCCAGCTTTTACGCGCTTTAGCGGATATTTCCCTGCCGGCACGTCGCACCGTGCACATCACGCTCGCGTCAGGAAGATTGCCGTCGGTCTGTCGCAAATGCATCGATTGCCAACGTTTTCTGGCATAATCCCGCCCCCCTAAGACCGCCAGACAACCTTCATGATCGAATTATTCAGCGGACTGGATGCCTGGGTGTTGGTGAGCCTGCTGCTCGCCTTGACCTTCGTGCTCGCCTTCGAGTTCATCAATGGCTTTCATGACACCGCCAACGCGGTAGCTACCGTCATCTATACCAAAGCCATGCCGCCGCACCTCGCCGTGTTCTTCTCCGGCGTGTTCAACTTCCTTGGCGTTCTGCTCGGCGGTGTCGGGGTGGCCTATGCCATCGTGCACCTGCTGCCAGTAGAGCTGCTGATCAATGTGAACACCGGACACGGCCTGGCCATGGTCTTCTCGCTGCTGGCTGCGGCCATCACCTGGAACCTGGGCACCTGGTACTTCGGTATCCCCGCCTCCAGCTCGCACACGCTGATCGGCTCCATCCTCGGCGTCGGCCTGGCCAACGCCCTGATCAACGACATCCCGCTGGGCGACGGTGTCAACTGGCAGAAGGCTATCGACATCGCCATGTCGCTGGTGGTCTCGCCGATGGCCGGCTTCGCCGTTGCCGCTATGGTGCTGATCGGCCTGAAGTGGTGGCGCCCGCTGTCGAAGATGCACAAGACCCCCGAGCAGCGCCGCAAGCTCGACGACAAGAAGCACCCACCGTTCTGGAACCGCCTGGTACTGGTGGTTTCGGCCATGGGTGTGAGCTTCGTGCACGGCTCCAACGACGGCCAGAAAGGCATCGGCCTGATCATGCTGGTGCTGATCGGTATCGTCCCGGCCAAATTCGTCCTCGACCTGAACAGCACCACCTACCAGATCGAGCGTACCCGCGACGCCACCTTGCACATGAGCCAGTTCTACCAGCGCAACGCCGCCACCCTGGGCGAGTTCCTGGCACTGGGCAAGGCCAAGTCCAGCGACCTGCCGGAGCAGTTCAGCTGCAACCCGCAGCAGACCGAGCCGACCATTGCCGCGCTGCAGTCCTCGCTGCAGGGCGTGACCGACTACCACAGCCTGAGTGCCGACAAGCGTGTCGAAGTGCGCCGCTACCTGCTGTGCCTGGACGACACGGCGAAGAAGGTCGGCAAGCTGCCAGGTCTGGAAGCCCGTGAAAAGGCCGATCTGGAAAAACTGCGCAAAGACCTGACCGCCACTACCGAGTACGCCCCGTTCTGGGTGATCGTGGCCGTCGCCCTGGCCCTGGGCCTGGGTACCATGGTCGGCTGGAAGCGCGTGGTACTGACCGTTGGCGAGAAGATCGGCAAGCAGGGCATGACCTATGCCCAGGGCATGTCGGCACAGATCACCGCGGCCTGTGCCATCGGCATGGCCAACATCTTCGCCCTGCCGGTATCGACCACCCACGTGCTGTCGTCCGGTGTGGCCGGCACCATGGTCGCCAACAAGAGCGGCCTGCAAGGCGGCACCGTGAAGACCATCCTGCTGGCCTGGGTACTGACCCTGCCTGCGTCGATGGGCCTGGCGGCCGGCCTGTTCTGGCTGGCGTCCAAAGCCATTGGCTGAGTGATACCGCAATAAGAAGAAGGCGCCCTCGGGCGCCTTTTTCGTATCCGCAAACACACACGCCTCTTGTAGGAGCGGCCTTGTGTCGCGAAAGGGCTGCAGAGCAGCCCCGGCAATTTGCGCATCTGCGCTGAAATCCCGGGGCTGCTTCGCAGCCCTTTCGCGACACAAGGCCGCTCCTACAGGTACAGCGCAGGCCTGTGGATGGGGCCGGTACAGGCAACCTACCTTTTCTTGCCCCCCAGCAACGACCCCATCAACCCTCGCACCAACTGCCGCCCCAACTGGTTGGCCGCCTGGCGCACCGCCGACTTGATTGCCTGCCCTGCCGCACTCTGCAAGAACTCACCAGCCTTGTCGGCAAAGCTCTCTTCATCCGCCTTGGGTTGCGGCACGGGCTCCACCGGCTCGCCCTTGCGCTGGGTCAGCATCTCATAGGCCGATTCACGGTCCACCGGCTTGTCGTAACGCCCCGCCAGCGGCGAATTGGCAATCAGCGCACTGCGCTCAGCCGCGCTCAACGGCCCGATACGCGACTGCGGCGGTGCAATCAGCACACGTTGCACCATCGCTGGCGTGCCCTTCTCTTCCAGTGTCCCCACCAGCGCCTCGCCAATACCCAGATCGGTCAGCACCGCCAGGGTGTCGAACACCGGGTTGGGGCGGAAGCCATCAGCCACCGCCCGCAGCGACTTCTGCTCCTTGGCGGTAAACGCCCGCAAGCCATGCTGAATGCGCAAGCCCAACTGGGCCAGCACCGCATCTGGCAAGTCCCCCGGCGACTGGGTGACGAAGTACACACCCACGCCCTTGGAACGAATCAGCCGCACCACCTGCTCCAGGCGATCCTGCAATGCCTTGGGTGTATCGTTGAACAACAAGTGCGCTTCATCGAAGAACAACGCCAGCACCGGCTTATCGGCATCACCGCGCTCGGGCAGTTGCTCGAACAACTCGGCCAGCAGCCACAACAGGAAGGTCGCGTACACCTTCGGTGCATCGTGAACCAACCGGCTGGCGTCCAGCAGGTGGATACGCCCACGGCCATCCGGGTCTGGCCGCAGGAGGTCCTCGAGCTGCAACCCCGGTTCACCGAACAACGCCTCGGCGCCCTGCTGCTCCAGGGTCGCCAACCGGCGCAAAAGCGCCTGAGTGGAGGCCGTTGTCATCAGCGCGCTGTCTTCGCCCAGCAGTTGCGGGTTGTCCTTCAGGTGCGCGAGCAGCGCCTTGAGGTCCTTGAGGTCCAGCAGCAGCAGGCCTTCACGGTCGGCTACCTTGAACGCCGCATACAGCGCCGCCTGTTGGCTGTCGGTCAGTTCCAACAGGTTGCCCAGCAGCAGCGGCCCCATTTCACTGAGGGTGGTACGCAGCGGGTGGCCGGACTGCCCGGCAATGTCCCACAGGCTCACCGGGTAAGCCTGGGGCCTGTGCCCCAGCCAGGGCATGCCGGCGATGCGCTCGGCCACCTTGCCTTGCGGCGCACCAGCAGCGCCCAGGCCGCACAGGTCGCCTTTGACATCGGCGGCGAACACCGCAACCCCCGCGTCACTGAACGCTTCCGCCAGATGCTGCAAGGTGACGGTCTTGCCAGTACCCGTAGCGCCCGCTACCAGGCCATGGCGGTTGGCCAACCTCATAGCTTGCCCAACCGGCTGGCCATCCGGGCCAGCACCTACAACGATGGTCGAAATTTCCGACATCTCTTAAATCCTCTGCTCAAGCTTTACCGTAATTCGGCCGATACCTGTGGGTGATATTCGCCTTAATAGAGAGGAACAACCGAAAAGGGACTTTTCGGGATATTGCACTGCTTTGCGACTCCACGCGTGCAAACGCCTGATATGAAACCTTAGCGGAACCGATTACGCCATGAACAAAAGCCTTCGTTTCAGCCACAAGATTCTTTTGGCAGCATCACTGATCGTGATACTCGCCTTCAGCCTTTTCACGCTCTACAACGATTACCTCCAGCGTAATGCGATCCGCGAGGACCTCGAGAACTATCTGGCTGAAATGGGCGCTTCCACTTCGACCAATATCCGCAACCTGTTCGAAGGCCGTATCAAGCTGGTGGAAAACCTGGCACAGAACATAGCCCAGGACCCGACCAACGCCGAAACCCTGATGGGCCAGAATGCGCTGATCTCGAGCTTTCTCACGGTTTACGTGGGCAAGGTCGACGGTGGCTTCAGCGTGCGTCCTGACACGAAGATGCCTGACGGCTACGACCCACGTATCCGTCCCTGGTACAAGGACGGCATGAACGCCGCAGGCCCGATCCTGACCGAGCCATACATCGACATGGCCACCAACAGGATGGTCATCGGCATCATCAACAAAGTGTCCGGCAGTGTCGGTGTCGTCGGTGGCGACCTGGCCCTGGACGGCCTGGTGCAGATCATCAACTCGCTGAACTTCGGCGGCATGGGCTATGCCTTCCTGGTCAACGATCAAGGCAAGATCTTGGTGCACCCGGACAAAGACCTGGTGATGAAGTCGCTGTCGGACCTGTTCCCGCAGCACACGCCGAAACTGAGCGGTGAGCTGACCGAAGTGCAGAGCGACGGCCAGGCCCGCCTGCTGACCTTCACCCCGATCACCGGCCTGCCGTCGGCCAACTGGTACATCGGCCTGTCGGTGGACAAGGACAAGGCCTTCTCGATGCTGAGCACCTTCCGCACGTCAGCGGTGATCGCCACGCTGGTGGCGGTGGTGATCATCATCGGCCTGCTCGGGCTGCTGATCCGCGTGCTGATGCAGCCGCTGCACACCATGACCCGTGCCATGGAAGATATTGCCGAGGGTGAAGGCGACCTGACCAAGCGCCTGCGCATCCACAACCATGACGAGTTCGGCATCCTGGGCAGCGCCTTCAACCGTTTTGTCGAACGTATACACAGTTCGATCCGCGAAGTGTCCTCGGCCACCGAGCAGGTCAACGAAGTTGCCCTGCGGGTCATCAGTGCCTCGAACTCGTCGATGACCAACTCCGACGAACAGTCCAACCGTACCAACAGCGTGGCCGCCGCCATCAACGAACTGGGCGCCGCCGCCCAGGAAATTGCCGGCAACGCCGCCCAGGCCTCGCAGCACGCCAGTTCGGCGCGGTTGCTGGCCGAAGAAGGGCAGCAGGTGGTGGAACGCAACATTGCGGCAATGAACCGCCTGTCCGACCTGATCGTCACTTCCAGCGCGCACATCGAGACGCTGAACAGCAAGACCGTCAACATCGGTCAGATCCTTGAGGTGATCACCAGCATTTCCCAGCAGACCAACCTGCTGGCGCTGAACGCGGCCATCGAAGCGGCCCGTGCCGGTGAAGCCGGGCGTGGTTTTGCCGTAGTCGCCGATGAAGTACGCAACCTGGCGCACCGCACCCAGGAGTCGGCGCAACAGGTGCAGACCATGATCGAAGAACTGCAGGTCGGCGCGCGCGAATCGGTCGAGACCATGGACCAGAGCCAGCGCCACAGCCAGGACAGCATGCAGATCGCCAACCAGGCCGGTGAACGGCTGGACAGCGTTACCGTGCGCATCGGCGAGATCGACGGCATGAACCAGTCGGTAGCCACCGCCACCGAAGAGCAGACCGCCGTGGTCGAAGCGATCAACATGGACATCAACGAAATCAACATGCTCAACCAGGAGGGCGTGGAAAACCTGCAGGCCACCCTGCGCGCCTGCTCCGACCTGGAGCAGCAGGCCGGCCGCCTGAAGCACCTGGTGGGCAGCTTCCGCATCTGACAAGTGCTACTCCTCTCTTTGTAGGAGCAGCCTTGTGCTGCGAAGAGGCCAGTACAGGCATGCCTTCTCTGGCCCCTTCGCAGCACAAGGCTGCTCCTACAACGCTTGTGCAGCCTACCCTCTTCCCAACCCCACCCAACCCCGATCGAACAAACTATCCTTCTGATAGGTCAACCTTTAGGCGCGTCATCGCCGGCCCGTTAACGCCGGATGACAGACCCGAAGACGATCCCGGAGGGATGCTGATCGTGCACATCGCCGACATCACCATGTTCTACGCCCCCGCCAGTGGTGGCGTACGTACCTATCTTGATGCCAAACACCACCGCCTCGACGCCATCCAGGGCGTCCGCCACAGCTTGCTGATACCCGGTGCCAGCGCCCAGCACGCCGATGGCATATACCAGGTGCCCGCACCGCCACTGCCGTTCGGCAATGGCTACCGCTTCCCGGTACGCCTGGCCCCTTGGTGCAATGTGCTGCGCAGGCTCAAGCCCGACCTGATCGAAGTCGGCGACCCCTACCTGACCGCCTGGGCTGCGCTGGAAGCGCGGCGCAAGCTCGATGTGCCGGTAATCGGCTTCTACCATTCCGACCTGCCGCTGCTGGTCAGCAACCGCATGGGCAACTGGTTCACCCCCAATGTCGAGGCCTATGTCAGCAAGCTGTACGGCAATTTCGACCGGGTCCTGGCCCCCAGCCAGGTCATGGCAGACAAGTTGCGCCGCCTGGGCGTGCGCGATGTGCACGTGCAGCGCCTGGGCGTCGACCTGGCCACCTTCCACCCCAACCAGCGCGACCCGCAGCTGCGTGCCGAACTGGGTATTGCCGAAACCAGTCGCCTGCTGATCTACGCCGGCCGTGGCTCGCGAGAAAAGAACCTGCCGGTGCTGCTCGACTGCATGCAGCACCTGGGCCACCCCTACCACTTGCTGTTGGTGGGTTCGAACATGCCGGCCAACGTACCGCGGAACGTCAGTGTGATCGATCACTTCTGCCCGGCACCGGAAGTCGCCCGGCTGATGGCCAGCGCCGACCTGCTGGTGCATGCCGGTGACCAGGAAACCTTCGGCCTGGTCATTCTCGAAGCGATGGCCAGCGCCACGCCGGTAGTGGCCGTGCGCGCAGGTGCTTTCGGCGAAATCGTCAACGAACAATGCGGGCGCTTGTGCCGCCCCAACGATAGCCAGGCCATGGCGACGGCCGTGCAAGAGGCGTTCGAAGCCGGTGTGCGCACGCTTGGGGTACAGGCCCGTCGCCATGCCGAGCAGCACTATTCGTGGGACAACGTCGTCGCCGGCCTGCTGCAACACTACCAGGCTGTGCTCGGCCACCAGCCACAGGTACGTGCCCATGGCTGAGCCGCTACCGGCATCGCGCAGCCTGATGCTGGTGCTGCACGATGTCGCGCCCGAAACCTGGCCCGACTACCAGCCCTTCGTCCAGGCCGTCGACGCCATCGGCGGCATCCCCATGACCTGGCTGGTGGTGCCGGACTTTCACCACCGCAACCCGCTGCAACGCTCGCCTACCTTCTGCCGCTTGCTCGAACGGCGCCTGGCCCAGGGCGACGAGCTTGCCCTGCACGGCTTCTACCATGCCGACAGCGGGCCACCACCGCGCACACCCGGCGAATACTTCATGCGCCGCATCTATACCCACGAAGGGGAATTCTACGCCCTTGACCAGCAGCAGGCCCTGCAACGACTGGAGCACGGCCTGGCACTGTTCGCCCAGCAGGGCTGGCCAGTGGCAGGCTTCGTCGCGCCTGCCTGGCTGATGAGCGAAGGCACCCGCCAGGCACTGCGCCGTCTGCCGCTGCGCTACACCAGCACGCCACAGCACCTGTATCGTTTACCGGACTTCACCGCGATCAAGGCCCCAGGGCTTGTCTGGAGTGCACGCAGCGCCTGGCGCCGTGGCCTGTCACGGGTGCTGTGCGACTGGCAATGCCGGCGCTGGCGCGACGCCCAGACCCTGCGCCTGGGCCTGCACCCGGTGGACATGCGCCATCGCGCGTCCCGCGACTATTGGCTGAACACCTTGCACACGCTACTGGCACAGGGCCGAGAGCCGCTGACCAAATCCACCTGGCTCGACCGCCAGGCCAGCGTATGAACCGCCTGGCCTGGCTGGCCCTGGCACTGCTGGGTGCCATGCTGGTACCGGCACTGCTCGGTGGCAGCGAGCTGCTACCGAGGCTGCAGCGCTTCGCCCCCAGCCTCATGCTGACCCTGCTGGGCATGATCCTGCTTTGCTGGGTCATCAACGCCATCCGCTTGCGCCTGTTGCTCGGCCAGCAAGGAGCAAGGCTTGGGCGCCTGCGCAGCCTGGGTGTGGTGATGGCTACCGAGTTCGCCATCTGTACCACCCCCGGCGGCAGCGGCGGCCCCTTGACCCTGATGGCCCTGCTGGCACGTGACCGGATAGGCCCGGCGCGCAGCGGCGCGGTGTTTGCCATGGATCAGCTGAACGACCTGGTGTTCTTTTTCTGCGCGATGCTGGCTATTGCCGGTTATGCACTGTTCCACAGCCTGGGCCGCAGCCAGGAGAGCATGTTGCTGGGCAGCGCGTTGCTGCTGTGCACGGCACTGGCCGGAGTGATCGGCCTGCTGCGCTACCGGCGCACGGTGATGCGCGTGAACGGCAGGTTGCTGCGCCGCCTGGGCATGAGCCGCCAGCGCAAGCGGCGCTGGGCACGCAAACTGCTACGCTTCATCGATGCACTGGCGCAGACTTGGCGCCTGCCCAAGCGTACGCTGACCTTGGTGTTCACCCTGACCTGCGCCCACTGGGGCCTGCGCTACAGCGTGTTGTACCTGGTATTGAGGGGGTTGGGGGTAGACCTGGCGTGGATCCCCAGCTTTTTGGTGCAGATGCTCTCGCTCAGTGCCGGCCAGTTCAGCCTGCTGCCTGGCGGTGCCGGTGCCGCCGAGCTGACTTCGGCCAGCTTGCTGACGCCACTGGTGGGCAGTTCGACCGCGGCTGCGGCGATCCTGATATGGCGGGCGGTCACTTACTACTTTTATCTGCTGGCGGGTGGGCCGGTGTTTGTGTGCCTGCTGGCGCGCCCGCTGCTGGCGCGTTGGCGGCGTCAGGCGGGTTGAGCTGCTGCCAAAGTTCCGCAGCGCCGGGGAAATCGGTGCCATCGGTGTCGGCCAGGGCTTCGGGGTCGTAGCGGGCCAGGCAGCCTTCACCGAGGGTGGGTGGGGGTGAGGCGGTGGGGTTGTTGCGAGTCTTCGCCATTACGTATCCCTCAAGATTGCCGGGGGCGCTTTGCGCCCCTTTCGCCGGCAAGCCAGCTCCCACACCGACCGCATCGACCTCAAGCCATGTGCAAACCTGTGGGAGCTGGCCTGCCGGCGATGGGCTGCAAAGCAGCCCCAAGGCCGTCAATCAAAAACTACAGTCTTGTTGCCATGCACCAGCACCCGGTCTTCCAGGTGATAACGCAGGCCACGGGCCAACACCATCTTCTCCACATCACGGCCAAAGCGGACCATGTCATCGATGCTGTCGGCATGGCTGACACGCACCACGTCCTGCTCGATGATCGGGCCGGCGTCCAGCTCTTCGGTAACGTAGTGGCAGGTCGCGCCGATCAGTTTCACACCACGCAGGGCCGCCTGGTGATACGGCTTGGCGCCGACGAACGACGGCAGGAAGCTGTGGTGGATATTGATCACCTTTTCAGCATAGTCCTGGCACAGTTGCGGCGGCAGGATCTGCATGTAGCGGGCCAGCACCACCACGTCGGCGGCGTGCTCCTGCACCAGGCGCGAAACTTCGGCAAAGGCCGATGCCTTGTCCTTGGGGTCGACCGGTACATGGAAGAACGGAATACCGTGCCACTCGACCATGCTGCGCAGGTCGTTGTGGTTGGAGATCACGCAAGGGATCTCGCAGTCCAGTTCATCGGTGTGCCAGCGGTGCAGCAGGTCCGCCAGGCAGTGCGACTCGCGGCTGGCCATCAGTACCACGCGCTTTTTCTGCGCCGAGTCGGTAATGCGCCAGGTCATGGAGAACTCTTCGGCGATCGGCGCAAACGCCTCGCGGAAGGCTTCGATACCGAACGGCAGCGATTCGGCGCGGATTTCATGGCGCATGAAGAACCAACCGCTCTGCTCATCGGAGTGGTGGCTGGCTTCGTTGATCCAGCCATTGTACAAGGCCAGGAAATTACTGACTTTCGCCACGATGCCAACACGGTCGGGGCAGGCGATCACCAGACGATAGGTGCGCATGAATGAGACTCCAGAACTTCGCAAAGGCGCTCATTCTAGCGGCCCGCCAGGAAAAACGCAGTATTGATCGCAGCGGCCGTGGCCTGTGTTCCTGACGAGATGCACTACCGGCATTCTCTGACAGACATGACGAAATGCAGGGTTAATTGTAAATTTTTGTTCACGTAGAGAAATGGTTGTCACAGCTTAGTTAACAGTTAATTGCCCAACAATATGTTTACTTGCGAGTATTGCCTGTCTATTATTGCCCCACACATTTCTGAACACGCATTAAGGAACACTCCATGTCCCTGATCAACGAGTACCGCGCTACCGAAGAAGCCATCAAGGAACTTCAGGCCCGCCTGGCCAACCTGTCGCAGGATGACAAGCTGAAGAAAGAACTGGAGTTCGAAGGCAAATTGCGCGCACTGATGGGCGAGTACTCCAAGTCGCTGCGCGACGTGATTGCCCTGCTCGACCCAGAGTCGAAACTGAGCAAGGCCCCTCGTGGTGCAGTCAAGACTACCGCCACCAAGCGTGCGCGCAAGGTCAAGCAATACAAGAACCCGCACAACAATGAAGTGATCGAAACCAAAGGCGGCAACCACAAGACCCTGAAAGAATGGAAAGCCAAGTGGGGTGGCGATGTGGTTGAAAGCTGGGCGACCCTGCTGGACTGATTGTCCGCACACGCCTGCTGCTTATCGCAACAAGAACGCCGGCATATTGCCGGCGTTTTTGTTTGTCCGCGTTTTGTGTCAGCGCTCAGCCAACTGCATACTGTGCCTGCAATTGCCGGGCATGTACCTGCCAGGCATCCAGCACCCGCCGCCCCGCATCGTCAGCGCCCTCCCAGGCCTGCTGCCGCGCCTGTTCGAAGTCGCCCAGCGTATTCGGCGCGCCCCACTGCGGGTCGCTCAGGCGCTGCTGGCAGAAGCTGAACCAGCGTTGCCGCTCTTCGCCGGTCAGGGTCTCGGGGAAGTTGCGTGCCCTATAGCGGAACAACAATTCAGGCAAGCGCAGGTCATCGAACATCCACTGCCCATGGCTCAACTGCGCCGGTTCCAGTGCACGAACTTGCTCGCATAAGCGGCGGTCACGGTCCCCCAGAAAACCGTCATACAACTGTTGTTCCGGGTCTTCACTCGGGGCGAAGTCTTCCTTGCCGTAGATGTGTTCCAGCTTGTCTTGCCATTGCGCCTGTTGCTCGGCCAATTCTTCGCCGCGCAATTGTAACAACGTCAAGTCCAGACCCAACCGCTGTTGATCGGCCGGGCGTAATACCGAAAGTGGCGCCACTACCGGGCAGCGATTGACCTGCACCAATTTGAGCGGCACGGGTAATTCGCCTTCGGCCAGTTCTTCATGGCGGGTATACAAACGCCGGCGTAGAACTTCAGCACTTTCCCGTAGTAACGGTAGGGTTTCCTGATGCAGGTCGCACACAATCAGTGCATTGCGATTACGCGGGTGCCAGGCCAGCGGCAATACGACACCAAGGTAATTGCGTGCCGCCGAGAAGCGCCCGGATATATGCACCAGTGGCTGCAACAAACGGATCTGCTCCATCACTTTATGCTTGCTGCGCAACTGAAACAGCCAGTCATACAACTTGGGCTGTTTTTGCCGGATCAGGCGGGCCAGGGCGATGGTTGCCCGCACGTCGGAAAGCGCTTCGTGGGCATGCCCATGGTCGATGCCATTGGCCTTGCTCAGCAGCTCCAGGCGCAGGCTGGTGCGCCCGTCCTGCTGCGGCCACTCGATGCCGTCCGGGCGCAGTGCATAGGCCGTGCGCACGATGTCGATCAGGTCCCAGCGGCTGTTGCCGCCCTGCCACTCTCGGGCATAAGGGTCGAAAAAGTTGCGGTACAGGCTGTAGCGGGTCACTTCGTCGTCGAAGCGCAGGGTGTTGTAGCCGGCGCCACAGGTACCAGGGTGCGCCAGTTGTGCGTGCACCCGGGTCATGAACTCCGCTTCGCACAAACCCTGCTCGGCCAGCAGTTGTGGGGTGATGCCAGTCACCAGGCAGGCGGCCGGGTGCGGCAGGATATCGTCGGAGGGCCGGCAATAAAGGCTGATCGGCTCGTCGATTTCGTTGAGGTCGAAGTCGGTGCGCACACCGGCAACCTGCAACGGCCGGTCACAGCGCGGGTTGATGCCGGTGGTTTCGTAGTCGTGCCAGAAAATGCTGGAGGTCACGGGGTCGTCCTGTATCGAGGTCGACCCGATTCTAGCGCGATTCCAGAAGCTGGGCCCGGGGCTCAGCAGGCTTAGGCAGATGCGTTGGCGGGGCGGAAACTGAAATAGTCGCGCAACGAACGGACGAATTCATCGTACTCGCGGGGGGCCTGCAGCAGCATGAAACCGGAATCGTAGTGCCCGGGCGTCTGGTCTTCACGGCACCACAGGCAGCTGGCGGTAAGGTTGACGAATTGATGCCCGCCACCAAGCAGCGGCAGGCGTAATTGCAGATCATAGTCGGGCCCGACCAGCACAGGTAGCTGGCTTATCAGCATCAGCCCGTCTTCAGAGGCGTTACCCAGCTGGCCGATGGCCTGGCCGGTAATGCGGTTGAACACCTTGAGAACACAAGGTAGCTGATGGCGTTCGATGTGGCGCTTGTTGAACATGATCGCAAGTGCAGTCCGTATCCGATGCCAGGAATACGTGGAACTGGCGGTTGTTGTAACAACTGAGTTACAGATTAGCGCAGCGCGCGCGGCAAATCCCGTGAAATAAATCACACCTTGGTGTTAACGCCAAGGTGCGGCGGTCACCGGGTTCGCCACGGCGGCTTCGGTGCCGCGCAAATGGCCGAGTTTCTCCAGGGTCTGCAGGCGTGCCTGGGCACGATACGCGTATTCATTGCCCGGGTACTGCTGGATCAGGTACTGGTAGGTCTGCGCCGCATCCACGTACAAGGCCTGGCGCTCCAGGCACTGGCCGCGCAGCAGCGACACCTCGGGGTGGATGAACGGTCGTGCACGGCTGGTGCGGTCGACCTGCGACAGCTCGAGCATGACCCGCGCGCAATCGCCACGGTCGTAGGCACGGTAGGCATTGTTCAGGTGGTGGTCCATGGACCAGCGGGTGCAACCGACGGCGCTGGCCGCCAGGGCTAAAACGATCAGGGCTCGCATGGGGGTCTCCTTTGATGCCAGTGTATCGGCCTTTGCCGGCAAATCTTCACACCCTTTTGCAATGATGCCCTGCCCGTTCAAATGCCACCCTGCCTCGGTCGCAGGTAGTGCAACGGAACAATGACTACAGCGAGATTCAGGAGTAGCCTTTCGCTGCGCTTCACTATAGGAGTCTGTGCATGAGCATCCGCCGTACCAAAATCGTCGCCACCCTTGGCCCCGCCAGCAACTCGCCGGAAGTGATCGAACAGCTGATCCTCGCCGGCCTGGACGTGGCACGCCTGAACTTCTCCCACGGCACTCCGGACGAGCACAAGGCCCGCGCGCGCCTGATCCGTGACATCGCCGCCAAGAACGGCCGCCATGTTGCACTGCTGGGCGACCTGCAGGGTCCGAAGATCCGCATCGCCAAGTTCGCCAACAAGCGTATCGAATTGAAGATCGGTGACAAGTTCACCTTCTCCACCGCCCACCCGCTGACCGAAGGCAACCAGGACATCGTCGGTATCGACTACCCCGACCTGGTCAAGGACTGCGGCGTTGGTGACGAGTTGCTGCTCGACGATGGCCGCGTGGTGATGCGCGTCGAGACCGCCACCGCAGATGCCCTGCACTGCGTGGTGATCATCGGTGGCCCGCTGTCGGACCACAAAGGCATCAACCGTAAAGGTGGCGGCCTTACCGCACCGGCCCTGACCGAGAAAGACAAGGCCGACATCAAGCTGGCCGCGGAAATGGACCTGGACTACCTGGCCGTGTCCTTCCCGCGTGACGCCAGCGACATGGAATACGCCCGCAAGCTGCGTGACGAAGCTGGCGGCAGCGCCTGGCTGGTGGCCAAGATCGAACGCGCCGAAGCGGTGGCCGACGACGAGACCCTCGACAAGCTGATCCTCGCATCCGACGCCGTCATGGTCGCCCGTGGCGACCTGGGCGTGGAAATCGGCGACGCCGAGCTGATCGCCATCCAGAAGAAGATCATCCAGCACGCCCGCCGCAACAACAAGGCAGTGATCGTGGCGACCCAGATGATGGAGTCGATGATCCAGAACCCGATGCCGACCCGTGCCGAAGTGTCCGACGTGGCCAACGCCGTGCTGGACAACACCGACGCGGTGATGCTGTCGGCCGAGAGTGCCGCCGGTGCCTACCCGATCGAAGCTGTCCAGGCCATGGCCCGTATCTGCCTGGGTGCCGAAAAGCACCCGACCAGCCAGAAGTCCAGCCACCGCCTGCACACTACCTTCGAGCGCTGCGACGAGAGCATCGCGCTGGCGGCCATGTACACCGCCAACCACTTCCCGGGCGTGAAGGCGATCATTGCGCTGACCGAGAGTGGCTACACCCCGCTGATCATGTCGCGCCTGCGTTCGCACGTGCCGATCTTCGCCCTGTCGCCGCACCGCGCTACCCAGGCACGTGCCAACATGTTCCGCGGCGTGTACCCGATTGCCTTCGATCCGGCCTCGCTGCCGGCCGACAAGGTGAGTCAGGCAGCGGTCGACGAACTGCTCAAGCGTGGCCTGGTGGAGCAAGGTGACTGGGTAATCCTGACCAAGGGTGACAGCTACCACACCATCGGTGGCACCAATGGCATGAAGATCCTGCATGTCGGTGATCCGCTGGTCGGTTGATCTGCTCCAAACGGGGCCGCACTGCGGCCCCATCGCCGGCAAGCCAGCTCCCACAGGTTACTGCGCAGGCCCAGGTCTGTTGCAATCCTGTGGGAGCTGGCTTGCCGGCGATGGGGCCAGCCCAGATTACACAAATGCCTCAGGCATGCTCGACAAACACATCGGCAAACACCTGCCCCCGTGGCACTCCGGCAATGAACAGCCGCCGGGCAAACCGCTCGACACTCCCCGGCGCTCCGCACACCAGCGCCACCGTCTGCCGCGATGACGGCCGCAACCCGGCCAACGCTTCATCCAGCCGCTCTGCCAGTACCAACTCGACACTCACATCCGCCATCTTGCGCAACGGCTCGGCCAGATAATGCCCAGCGTCCTCGTGCGCCACATGCATGACCCTGATTTCCCCTTGGTGCCCCTGCCGCAGAGCCTCGCGCAAGATGCCCCACAACGGCGCCAGCCCGGTCCCCGCCGCCAGCAACCACAGCGGCCGCTGTTGCCAGTCCGGGTCGTAGTGCAAGGCCCCTCCCCTGAGCTCGCCCAGGCGCAGCACATCACCCAGCTGCAAGCCACGGGCCTTGTCACAAAAGGCGCCGGGGTGCTGGCAGTCGATATGAAACTCGAGGAAATCATCTTCGCCCGGCAAGCTGGCCAAGGAGTAAGGCCGCGCCACCGCGCCATTCCACAGCACCACATGCTGCCCCGCCTGGTAACGCATTGCCCGTTCGGGCCGCAGCCGCACGCGCAGCACATCGCCGAACCAGTCCAGGGCACAGACCTGCGCCGGCAGGCCATCCTGCTGCGGGTCGAACAGCGCCACGCGCAGATCTTCGACTACCCGACACTGACAGGCCAGCCGCCAGCCCTGGGCATGCTTGTCCGGCGCCAGGGCCTCGGGCATGGCATCCAGCGGTTGCCCGCCCAGGCAGTGCACCAGGCAGGCATGGCAACTGCCGGCGCGGCAACTGTAGGGTACGTTCAGCCCGGCCTCGTTCAAGGCATCGAGCAGGTTGCTGCCGGTCGGCACCGCCCAGCGGCGCTCGCCCACGCAAAGTACGGGCATGGTCGGTCTTTCTCCACATATTACAGTGCACTTTAAGCCAAGCACGCAACGGCAGCAAAAAGGATGCCCAACCACTGCCGACCATGGTCCAGACCGACCGCAGGTGTGCCCGGCACGGATGCGCGCTATACTGCCGCGCCTTTTTCCGTCGGCCTGACCTGCCGGCGCCTTGCAAGGCGCTTCGACACGCTGGTCGGCACCGTCGAGCGCCGTAATGAATGTTCCCGTCTTTAAGAGGAGCGCGCTGCATGACCGTGATCAAGCAAGACGACCTGATTCAGAGCGTCGCCGACGCCCTGCAATTCATCTCGTACTACCACCCCGTCGATTTCATCCAGGCCATGCACGAGGCCTATCTGCGTGAAGAATCGCCTGCTGCGCGCGATTCCATCGCCCAGATCCTGATCAACTCGCGCATGTGCGCCACTGGCCATCGCCCGATCTGCCAGGACACCGGTATCGTCACCGTGTTCATCCGCGTGGGCATGGACGTGCGCTGGGACGGCGCCACCATGAGCGTCGACGACATGATCAACGAAGGTGTGCGTCGCGCCTACAATCTGCCTGAAAACGTCCTGCGCGCTTCGATCCTGGCCGACCCGGCCGGTGCCCGCAAGAACACCAAGGACAACACCCCGGCAGTGATCCACTACTCCATCGTCCCCGGCGACAAGGTCGAGGTCGATGTCGCAGCCAAGGGCGGCGGCTCGGAGAACAAGTCGAAGATGGCCATGCTCAACCCGTCCGACTCGATCGTCGACTGGGTACTGAAGACCGTCCCGACCATGGGCGCTGGCTGGTGCCCGCCTGGCATGCTCGGCATCGGCATCGGCGGTACCGCCGAGAAGGCCGCCGTCATGGCCAAGGAAGTGTTGATGGAGTCCATCGACATCCACGAACTGAAAGCCCGTGGCCCGCAGAACCGCCTGGAAGAAATCCGTCTGGAGCTGTTCGAGAAGGTCAACCAGCTGGGCATCGGCGCCCAGGGCCTGGGTGGCCTGACCACCGTGCTCGACGTCAAGATCATGGACTACCCGACCCACGCCGCTTCGCTGCCGGTGTGCATGATCCCCAACTGCGCCGCCACCCGCCACG
The DNA here is from genome assembly GCF_046764235.1 of Pseudomonas sp. s4. Lineage (NCBI taxonomy): Bacteria > Pseudomonadati > Pseudomonadota > Gammaproteobacteria > Pseudomonadales > Pseudomonadaceae > Pseudomonas > Pseudomonas sp. s4. The sequence continues at coordinate 5,178,474 of NZ_CP177209.1, forward strand.
CCCACTTCGTGCTCGATGGCTCCGGCCCGGCCGAGCTGGAAGCGCCGTCGCTGGACGCCTACCCGGAAATCGTCTGGGAAGCTGGCCCGAGCGCCCGTCGCGTCAACCTCGACGCCATCACCCCGGAAGAAGTCGCCAGCTGGAAGCCGGGCGAAACCATCCTGCTCAACGGCAAGATGCTGACCGGCCGCGATGCCGCGCACAAGCGCATGGTCGAAATGCTCAACCGTGGCGAAGAGCTGCCGGTGGACCTGAAAGGCCGCTTCATCTACTACGTTGGCCCGGTCGACCCGGTCGGTGACGAAGTGGTAGGCCCAGCCGGCCCGACCACCGCCACCCGCATGGACAAGTTCACCCGCCAGATCCTCGAGCAGACCGGCCTGCTCGGCATGATCGGCAAGTCCGAGCGCGGCCCTGCCGCCATCGAAGCGATCAAGGACAACAAGGCCGTGTACCTGATGGCCGTCGGCGGTGCTGCCTACCTGGTGGCCCAGGCCATCCGCAAGTCGAAGGTCCTGGCCTTCGCCGAGCTGGGCATGGAAGCGATCTACGAGTTCGAGGTCAAGGACATGCCGGTGACCGTCGCCGTGGACAGCAACGGTGAGTCGGTACACATCACTGGCCCTGCCCTGTGGCAGAGCAAGATTGCCCAGAGCCTGGCAGTCGAAGTGAAGTAAATCTGCTGCAAAAGCGTCACGGCCCTGCTCTTTGTAGGAGCAGCCTTGTGCTGCGAAGAGGCCTTGTGTCACCCACAGATATTTGGGTGAGCACAGGCCCATTAGCAGCACAAGGCTGCTCCTACAGGGGGCAGATCCGGTCAAACTGCTCCGGCCAGTCCCTGCGGGTAAACACCTGCCCTTCCCGCCTCACCCGCCGTACTTCCTCAAGGTCCACCTCACAGACCAGCCACTGACTAGTGGCAGGGCTCGATTCTTCACTCAAGGCCACCACCCCATCCCCCGGCATCCCATGATCCGGCGGCACGAACAGCCCTGCCCGGCCGATATTCTCGTCCAGCGCCGGCGACCAGGGCGCCAGCCCGACCGTGGGGCTCTGCAACACCGCAATCTGGTTCTCCAGCGCCCGCGCCTGGGCACCGATGCGCACCCGGTGGTAACCCGCCTCGGTGTCGGTACAGCTCGGCGCCAGGATCAGGTCGGCACCACCCTCCGCCAGGCGCCGCGCCAGCATCGGGAATTCGTTGTCGTAGCAGATCAGGATGCCCAGGCGCCCCAGTTCAGTGTCGAACACCTGCAGCCCCTGGCCCGCGGCTATGTCCCACTGCTCCCGTTCGAAACGGGTCATCATCAGTTTGTCCTGGTAGCCCAGCACACCTTGGGGGCCGAACAGCCAGGCACGGTTGCGGTAGCGCCCATCGCTGTCCAGCACCGGTACGCTACCCGGTTGCAGGTAGATACCCCAGCGCCGGGCAAGGCTCTCGCACAAGGCCCTCCAGGGTTCGATCAGCGGCTGGATACCGGCGATGGAAGCCTTCAGGTCACCCCGCTGCTCGGCACTCAGCTGCCCGCTGAGCACCAGGCCGGCGTACTCCGGCAACAGCAGCAAGCGGGCCCCCGCGTCCACCGCCTTGGCGCACAGGGCTTGCAGATGATCGGCGTAGGCCTCCCAGGTCTCATGCAGCTCGATGGCGTACTGGCAGGCCGCCAAGCGGATCATATCGGCAGTTCCTTGAGCCAGAACGACATCAGCTTGTCGGAGCTTTCCTGCTCGTCCAGGTCGCGCCAGGCGTAGCTGGTGCGCAGCGACGGGTCGTGCAGGAAGCCGCGGTTACGCCAGAAGCCATGCAACGGCTTGTAGTCCGCAGGCCGCCGCGGATGCACACCTGGCCGCTCGACCGCACAGAACGCGCAATAGTCGAACTCGGCCAGCTTGTGTGCGTAGGACTCGCGCTCGATGAAAAAGCGCACCCCCAGGCCCTGGCCACGGTACTCGGGCAGTACCACCGATTCACCAAAGTAGTACACGCTGGCCGGGTCGCGCCCCTGGGCCAGGAACGGCTGCTGGAACTCGGGGGCGACATCCACCAGCGGCAGGCCGGTGGAGGCACCGACCACCTTGCCGTCGTCCAGCGCCAGCACCACCAGGCTGCGCCCGGAGCGGGCATAAGTGGCCAGGTAGTCGGCCTCGTACTCCGGGGTGCCGTCATAAAGGTAGGGAAACTCGCGAAACACGGTAAGGCGCAGGCGAGCGAGGTCATCGATGTAAGGCGCGATAGCGGCGCCGTGCAACAGGCGTATTTCCATGCTTGGCGGTCGTTTTGTCGATGTGGATGACGCGCTCGGCTAAGCCGGGCTTGAGGGGAAACCCTATCATCCGGAGCGACGACCCGCCTTTTCCCTCCACGACAGGTATTGTTCCATGACCGCTACCGAACTGGTAAATGCTTACTACGCCGCCTTCAATGCGGGCGACATGCCGGCCTTTCTCGCCCTGCTCAGCGAGGATGTGATCCACGACATCAACCAGGGCGAGCGGCAGATGGGCAAGGCCCGGTTTGCAGCGTTCATGGACAAGATGAACCGCTGCTACCGCGAGCGCCTGGCCGATATCGTGGTGATGCAGAACGCCGACGGCAGCCGCGCGGCGGCGGAGTTCACCGTGCATGGGGAATATCTGGCCGATGACGAAGGGTTGCCGGCGGCCAACGGGCAGACCTATGTGCTGCCGGCAGGGGCGTTCTTCTATATCCATTGCGGGAAGATTGCCCGGGTGACCAACTACTACAACCTCAATGACTGGGTCGAGCAGGTGGGTTAAGCCTGGTTGAGCTGTGTTGCCTGCACTGGCCTCATCGCCGGCAAGCCAGCTCCCACAGGTACTCCACAGGTCTTGAAACCTTCGCTAAACCTGTGGGAGCTGGCTTGCCGGCGATAAGGCCGTATCAGGCAATACGGGTACCAAGCACCTTGAGGAATGCCGCCAACCACGCCGGATGCGCCGGCCATGCCGGTGCCGTCACCAGGTTGCCGTCCACATGCGCCTGGTCCACCGCGATATCGATGAATGTCCCGCCCGCCAAGCGCACTTCCGGGGCGCACGCCGGGTACGCACTGCATTCGCGCCCTTCCAGCACGCCGGCCGCCGCCAGCAACTGGGCACCATGGCAAACCGCCGCGATCGGCTTGCCGGCCTGGTCGAACGCCCGCACCAGCTCCAGCACCCGCTCATCCAGGCGCAGGTACTCCGGTGCACGACCACCCGGGATCAGCAGCGCGTCGTAACTCTCGGGCCGTACACGCACGAAGTCATAATTCAAGGCAAAGTTGTGCCCCGGCTTTTCGCTGTAGGTCTGTTCGCCCTCGAAATCATGAATCGCGGTACGCACGGTCTGCCCCGCGACCTTTTCCGGGCATACCGCATGCACCGTGTGCCCGACCATGCTCAGCGCCTGGAACGGCACCATGACTTCGTAATCTTCGACGTAGTCGCCGACCAACATGAGAATTTTCTTTCCCGTCATCGCACCCACTCCTTCGATTGCCTTGAGCCAATCACTGCACGATAGCTGGTCTCAGTCGCGACGGTCGAGCAAGTTGACCACCAACCGGTCCAGCCACCCCCACAACCGCTGCTTCACCCGGCGCCACAGCGGCCGGGCATTCCAGTGGCCCAGGTCGACCACCTCGCTCAACGCGAAATCACGCTCGAAACTGGCCTGCACGGCAGCCGTCAGCGGCGGGTCGAGTGCCTCGATATTGGCCTCGAGGTTGAAGCGCAAGTTCCAGTGATCGAAGTTGCATGAGCCGATACTGACCCAATCGTCGATCAACACCATCTTCAGGTGCAGGAAACACGGCTGGTACTCGTAGATACGCACCCCGGCGCGCAGCAGACGCGGGTAATAGCGATGCCCGGCGTAACGTACCGATGGATGATCGGTGCGCGGCCCGGTCAGCAGCAGCCGCACATCGACCCCCTTGCCGGCAGCCCGGCGCAGCGACCGACGCACGCTCCAGGTCGGCAGGAAGTAAGGCGTGGCCAGCCACACTCGCTGCTTGCCGCTGTTGATCGCGCGCACCAGCGAATGCAGGATGTCCTGGTGCTGGCGGGCGTCGGCATAGGCTACCCGGCCCATGCCCTGCCCCTGTGCAGGCACCTTGGGCAGGCGCGGCAGGCCAAAGCCCTCGGCGGGGCGCCAGGCTGTGCGACGGTTGTTGGCGTGCCACTGGCGGTCGAACAGTAACTGCCAGTCGCTTACCACCGGCCCCTGCATCTGCACCATCACCTCGTGCCATTCACTGGTCGCCTCGCCCGGCGTCCAGAACTCGTCGGTGACGCCCGTGCCGCCCACCACTGCCCAGCGTTCGTCCACCAGCAGCAACTTGCGGTGATCGCGGTACAGGTTGCGCAAGCCACGCTTCCAGCGCAGGCGGTTGTACCAGCGCAGGTACACACCTGCGTCCAGCAGGCGCTGACGCAACTTGCTGTTGAAGGCCAGCGAGCCATAGTCGTCGAACAGGCAGCGCACCCGCACGCCACGTCGGGCAGCCTGCTCCAGCGCTTCGACCACCGCATCCGCGCAGTCACCGGCCTCGACCAGGTACAGTTCCAGGTCGACCTGGAATTCGGCGCGCATGATCGCCAGGAGCATGCGCGGAAAAAACTCGGGGCCGTCGATCAGCAGTTCGAACTGGTTGCCATCCCGCCAGGGAAAGACCGGCCCCGGCATGTCAGCGGGCGGTGAAGATCAGCACCGCGCTAACCGGCACCGACGGGTTGATGGACTTGAGTCCGGCGAACTTGCGCAGGCGTTGCAGCCCCGGCAGCAGGCCGAAATCCTCGGCGCGCAGCACCAAGGGCTCCAGGGTCACCACCTGGAAGCGTCGCTCGTCCAGGCGGGTGGCCAGCAGCAGGGCGTTGTAGCTGTGGGACTGGCCATGCAGCGTCACGGTCAATGGCAGGCGTAGTTCGATCTGGGCACCGTTGGCCAGGTCGTTGATCGGCCGTAGGTCCAGTTGCGCCTGCACCTTGGCTTCGGCAAAGCGCTCGACCTCGAACAGGTCCTCGCGCATGCGTTCATCACGCAGCGGAATACCGCTGCTCACCGAGTCCATCTCGATGCTCAACGCGGCCACTCCCTTGCGGTCGACCGTTCCATGCAGCACCAGGAAGCGGTGCACTTCGGCGGTGTTACCGTTCTTGCCGGTAATGAACGAAAGGCGCGAAGACTCGCCATCGAGGTGCCAGTTGGCGTGGGCGGGCAGGCAAAAAGCCAGCAACAAGGCGGGCAGCAGGCGGGGCAGCTTGAACATGACAGATCTCGTGAAACCAGGCCGCCAACCTTACCCGCCCGCCTTCACGGCAGCAAGCGGCAGCCCTCGCGCGGGCCTTGCCAGGCAGCCTGATTGCGACGGCCCAGGCCTTCGGCGGTGACCTGCCGCTGTTGGCTGTCTTCCTCCAGCAGGCTCAGCGGCAGCCATTGCTTCACGTAGCCTTGGCAATACGCCGGCTCGAACCCCATGACGAAGCGGCACGAGCAATATTCCTTGGCCGAGTAGGCCGAAAGGATACCGGGGAAGTCCGCCAGGGCCTGGCGCTCATGCCAGGCCCAGTAGACCACCCCCAGCAGCACCACCAGCAGCACCCGCTTCATGCCCCCTCCCCAGCCAGCGCCGCGAGTATCCGCTTGAGCAGTTCATCGTGCTGGTAGCTGCCGTCGCGGTCATCGGCGTAACGCACGATCACCAGCTTTTGCGCGGGCAGCACGTACAGCGCCTGGCCCCAGTGGCCAAGGGCTGCGTAGGTGTCCGCGGGAGCACTCGGCCAAGGCCGGGCAGCGCCGACCAGCGGCTGATTGAGCCACCAGTGGCCACCGGGGTTGGCCTCGCCGGGCAGTGCTTCGGCTTTGGCAAACGGCGTGCGGTTGAAAGCCACCCAGGGCTTGGGCAGCAATTGCCGATCCTGCCAACGCCCGTCGCGCTGCATCAGCAGGCCGATGCGCGCCAGGTCGCGAGCGCTGAGGTACAGGTAGGACGAACCCACATAGGTACCCGCGCGGTCCCGCTCCCATACCGCGCTGTCGATCCCCAACGGAATGAACAGCGCATGCCAGGGGTAGTCGGGGTACTGACCGGCATCGAGCATGCCGCGCAACGCCGCGGCCAGCAGGTTGCTGTCGCCACTGGAATAGAGAAACCGCTGGCCCGGGCTGGCCACCGCTTCCCGCGCCGCGGTGTAGGCCGCCATGTCCTCGCGGCCACGGGTATACAGCATGGCCACCACCGAGGACTTGAGCGGGGCGTACTCGTAGTCTTCCTGCCAGTCCAGGCCGCTGGCCCAATGCAGCAGATCGGCCATGCGCACGCCGGGATGGGCGTGCATGGCCGGGTAGAAATGGGTCACCGGGTCCTGCAACTGGAAGCGGCCTTCGCCCTGGGCTATGCCCAATAGCGTGGCGAGTACGCTCTTGCTGATCGACCAGGTCAGGTGGGCGGTGGCGGCAGTGCTGGGGGCGGCGTAGCGTTCGTGGAGGATGCGGCCGTCGCGGATGATCAGCAGGGCGTCGGTGCGGATGCCGCTGCGTTCGGGGGTGGTGCGTGCGGGGAAGGCGTAGGCGTCGACGGCTTGCCAGTCGAGGGGGGTGTTGTCGATTGGCCAGTCGGGTTCAGGCCAGTCTTCGGCCCGGGCACAACCCGCAACCATTATCAGGATGATCAAGAGTATTTTCATCGTGATCGCCGTTATTGGGGCCGCTGCGCAGCCCTATCGCGACACAAGGCCGCTCCTACAGGTACAGCGTCAGCCTGAACTTGACGCGTTCCCCTGTAGGAGCGGCCTTGTGTCGCGAAAGGGCCGCAAAGCGGCCCCAGGATTCATCGGATCACACAAACCTATCAGGCATTCATGACAATCCCGCAGCAGCCCAAGCCTTGTTCAGCCGCTTCTCCCGCGCCGCCGCCGCCAGCGCCATCACCCCCTGGTCACGCTGCCAGATCTGCGCCCACTGCGCCGGCCCCGCCGCCAACGCGGCATCGATCTCCCCTCGCAGCGCCTGGAACTGTGCAAACAATCCTCCCAGCAACAAATGGCAACCAACGCTATCGGCGCACTGCCGGCTACCTTCGGCACACCCGGCCAGCAGCCCAAGCAGCTGCAGGCGCAGGGCCTGCGGCCAGGCGCACTCCTGCCCCACGCCATAGAGCCAGGCCGTCAACGCCGTAAGCACATACAAGTCCTCAAGCGAACGGAACGGCTTCACATAGGCATCCCAACCATCACCGGCCAATAACTCGCACGCCGCGTGCTCCAGCACCAGTCGCCCATGGCCTACCTCCGGCATCAGCGGCAGGGTCGGCAGCGCTTCCAGCGTCACACCTGGCTCCCCGGGGTAGACCACCGCCAGGTTCAACTGCGGCGCCGCGCCCGTCGCCTCGCAGCGCGCCGCCACCAGCAGCCATTCCGCCTCCAGGCCTGCAGTGACGAAGTCCTTGCTGCCGGTCAGCCGCAAGCCGTCCAGGCGCGTGCGCATGTCCGCCGGCCGCACGCTGCGCCGTTCGGTGGCGCACAGGGCGCCGAGGCTGGGTGGAGCACTGGGCCACAGCACGCGCAAGGCGGCCTGGTAGCCGACCAGGAAGGCCAGGCCGGGGGTGGCCATCGCGCGCCCGCCGAGCACCGCCAGTTCGAACGGGGCAACCGGGCCAAGGCGCTCGAGCAGCGCGGCATAGGTTTCGCCCAGGGTGCCCGCCAGCGCTTGGCGAAGCGGGTCGTTGAGTCGTTGCAACCAGGCCATCGGTCGGCTCCTTGCTGAAGGGCTTTCAGTTGTGGCTCAGGGGGTGTCACGCAAGCATCACCAAAGATTCACAGGGGTGACACCCCATCTACCTAGGCTGACTTTGCACAACAAAGCCGACCGGCCGCAACCCTTCATGGCTGGCTTATGGAGACTCGTAATGACTCGGATCGCTCACGCTGGCGACAACAGCACCGAACGCCGTCTGCAAGCCGAACGCCTGGTTGGCGCCGCGGCCCTGCAGGAAGCCCAGGCCCTGCGCTACAAAGTGTTCAGCGCCGAATTCAAGGCCAAGCTCAAAGGAGCCGAGCAAGGCCTGGACATGGACGACTACGACGTGCACTGCCGCCACATTGGCGTACGCGACCTGAGCACCGGCGAGCTGGTTGCCACCACCCGCCTGCTCGACCATCAGGCCGCCAGCAGCCTGGGCCGCTTCTATAGCGAAGAAGAATTCAGCCTGCACGGCCTGTTGCAGCTGCAGGGCCCGATCCTGGAGCTGGGCCGAACCTGCGTAGCTCCCGACTACCGCAACGGCGGCACCATCGCCGTGCTCTGGGGCGAACTGGCCGAAGTGCTCAACGAAGGCCGCTACAGCTACCTGATGGGCTGCGCCAGCATCCCCATGCAAGATGGCGGGGTGCAGGCCCACGCGGTGATGCAGCGCCTGCGTGACCGCTACCTGTGCACCGAGCACCTGCGCGCCGAGCCGAAGAACCCGTTGCCCAACCTGGCCCTGCCGAACAACGTCATCGCCGAGATGCCACCGCTGCTCAAGGCGTACATGCGCCTGGGCGCGAAGATCTGCGGCGAGCCGTGCTGGGACGAAGACTTCCAGGTGGCCGATGTGTTCATCCTGCTCAAGCGCGACGAACTGTGCCCACGCTACGCCCGCCACTTCAAGGCAGCGGTCTGATGCCGAAGCTGCGGGTAATGGCCCGCCTGACTCGACTGCTGCTGGTACTGCTGCTGGGCATGCTGATGGCCAGCGTGATCGCCCTGGGCGAACGCCTGGGGTTCAAGGCGCCCATCGAGCGCCGCCAGCGCTGGACCTGCCTGTTCATGAAGCGCCTGGTCGCGGCCCTTCCCTTCGATGTGCGGGTGATCGGAGAGCTGCCCCAACGGCCAATGCTGTGGGTCAGCAACCACGTGTCCTGGACCGATATCCCGTTGCTTGGCATGCTGCTGCCGCTGTCGTTCCTGTCAAAGGCCGAAGTGCGGCACTGGCCGGTGGCCGGCTGGCTGGCGGAAAAGGCCGGCACTTTGTTCATCCGCCGTGGCGGGGGCGACAGCCAGCGCCTGCGTGAGCAGATCGCCGGGCAACTGGGTCTTTCCCGGCCGCTACTGATCTTCCCGGAGGGCACCACCACAAGTGGCCGTACCCTGCGCACCTTCCATGGTCGCCTGCTGGCAGGTGCCATCGACCGTGGCGTGGCGGTGCAGCCGGTCGCTATCCAGTACCTGCGCGATGGCCAGATCGACCCGATTGCACCGTTCATTGGTGACGATGACCTGGTGTCGCACCTGATGCGCCTGTTTGCCCTGCCGCGGGGCGAGGTATGCATTCACCTGCTGCAGCCGATCGGCAGCGTGGGCAAGGAGCGAGCGGTGCTGGCGTTGCAGGCGCAGCAGGCGATTCACCTGGCGTTGTTCGGGGTTGAAGAAGTCGAGCTGGCGCCACGGCGGCAGGCGCGGGCTGCCTGAACTCTTGCACTGCCAGTACCGGCCTCTTCGCGGGCTTGCCCGCGAAGAGGCCAGCGCAGGACTAACTGCCAGACAACCGGCCAGCCGCTGCAAACGCCTGCAACTGTGGATAAAACTCCCTGAAGTCCGCCAGCAATGGCTCATACAGCCGCTCCAGCTCCCCCATCACCCCAACCATCCCCTCCGGCCGCGACAAGCGCCGGGCAATACCGTTGAACACCTGCTCCAGCGTGGCAAAATCGCCATACGCCCCCAGCCAGTCATCCGCCGCCATGAACGGCGCAATCCGCGCCAGCCGCCCCGGCAACTCGGGCTCCGCCAGCAATACCCGATAAAAGTCCCCGGTGAACTGCTCCAGCGGCTGCTCGGCATAATCCTGCCAATGCCGGGCCAGGCAATGGTCGAAAAACACATCCAGAACGATACCGGCAAAGCGCCGCCGCTCACGCGGAAAACGCGCAAGAGCCGCCAACACCAACGGGTGCTGGTCGGTATAGCTGTCGATATGCCGGTGCAGCCGGATGGCCGCCTCCAGCGCTGGCGGGAAGCGCCCTTCCAGCGAGCCTTTGACGAAGTCGCCATACAGGCTGCCAAGCAGTTGGTGCGGCGCCGGGCCGCCAAGGTGCAGGTGTGCGAGGTAGTTCATGAGCGCAGTCTAGCACCGCCGGCCCATATATCGTTATAACGCGATATAGCGATTCGTGCTCAGCTCAGAACCTCTTCATATTTGTATATCGGGAAACCACGATTTACATTTCGTTCTATCGCGATATACCGCTACAACGAGCCTCAACCCATGCCTATCGATCTCGACGAAATCATAAAAGCGCTGGCCCACCCGGTCAGGCGAGAAATCCTCAGCTGGCTGAAGGACCCGGCGACACAATTCCCCGACCAGTACCACAGCACCGAGAACGGTGTATGTGCCGGGCAGATAGACCAACGCTGCGGTCTGTCGCAGTCGACCGTCTCCGCCCACCTGGCCACCTTGCAGCGCGCCGGGCTGATCAGCAGCCAGAAGATCGGCCAATGGCATTTCTTCAAACGCAACGAAGCCACCATCCAGGCGTTTCTCGAACAACTGCGCCAAGCACTCTGAACAGGCAGGTAACCGTAATGACCACGCTTTTCGATCCGATCACCCTGGGCGACCTGCAACTGCCCAACCGCATCATCATGGCCCCGCTCACCCGCTGCCGGGCCGACGAAGGCCGCGTGCCCAACGCGCTGATGGCCGAGTATTACGTACAGCGCGCCAGCGCCGGGCTGATCCTCAGCGAGGCGACCTCGGTCAGCGCCATGGGCGTCGGCTACCCGGATACCCCTGGTATCTGGAACGACGAACAGGTGCGTGGCTGGAACAACGTGACCAAGGCCGTGCATGCCGCCGGCGGGCGCATCTTCCTGCAGCTGTGGCATGTTGGCCGCATCTCCCACCCCAGCTACCTGAACGGCGAGCTGCCGGTGGCCCCCAGCGCGATCCAGCCCAAAGGCCATGTAAGCCTGGTGCGCCCGCTCAGTGACTACCCCACCCCACGCGCGCTGGAAACCGAAGAAATCATCGACATCGTCGAGGCCTACCGCAGCGGTGCCGAGAATGCCAAGGCTGCCGGTTTCGATGGCGTGGAAATCCACGGCGCCAACGGCTACCTGCTCGACCAGTTCCTGCAGAGCAGCACCAACCAGCGCACCGACCGCTACGGCGGTTCGCTGGAAAACCGTGCGCGGCTGCTGCTGGAAGTGACCGATGCGGCCATTGAGGTGTGGGGCGCAAACCGCGTGGGCGTGCACCTGGCGCCGCGGGCCGATGCCCATGACATGGGCGATGCCGACCGTGCCGAAACCTTTACCTACGTGGCCCGTGAGCTGGGCAAGCGTGGTATTGCCTTCATCTGCTCGCGGGAAAAGGAAGCCGATGACAGTATCGGCCCGCTGATCAAGGAAGCGTTCGGCGGCCCGTACATCGTCAACGAGCGGTTTGACAAGGCCAGTGCCAATGCCGCCCTGGCCAGCGGCAAGGCCGACGCCGTGGCGTTTGGCGTGCCGTTCATCGCCAACCCTGACCTGCCGGCGCGGCTGGCGGCGGATGCGCCGTTGAACGAGGCGCGGCCGGAGACTTTCTATGGCAAGGGGCCGGTGGGGTACATCGACTATCCGCGGTTGTAACTGAAATCGCCGGGGCCGCTTTACGGCCCTATCGCGACACAAGGCCGCTCCACAGGGGAACGCGATTTCCTGTAGGAGCGGCCTTGTGTCGCGATAGGAGGGCAAAGCCCTCCCCTGCAATGTCACGGCCGGGCATTGATCTGCTGCTGCAGGTTCTGGATCTGGCTCTGCAAGGTATTCAGGTTGCGTGTCGTCTGCGCCCGGAAGGCGTCGAATTCCTGCACCGAAGCACCACTGGACGCCGCCGCGGCCGGGCGGTTATCGATCTGGCTCTTGAGCACCAGGATGTCCTGCTCCAGGTCCTGGATGGCCGCGCTCGGGTTACCCTGCTTCTTCAGCGCAGCAACCTCGCTGCCCAGGCTCTTGAGCTGCGCATCCAGCTTGGCGCCATCCACCTGCGCGGCCTTCAGCGCAGCAACCTGTTCGTTCAGGCCCTTGAACTGGGTATCCAGCTTGCCACCATCGACCTGGCCCGAGCGCAATGCGGCCAGCTCACCATTCACCGCCTTCAGTTGCGCCTGCAACTGGGTTTGCAGCTGGGTCACGGCCTTCTGCTGTTCGCGGGTATCAGCCAGTACCTGCTCCAGGCGCTTGCCCAGATCGCCGGTCTGCCCGGCCACCCCCTGCTGCAACTGACGCAGTTGCAGCTTCAACGCCTCGCTGTTGGTAGTGGCGCCGGATTCGCTGGCCGCCACCTTGCCGCTGATCGCCTGCAGGCGCCCGGCAGCCTCTTCGCTGATGCGAGCGAAGCTTTCCTGGGTCGCCACCAGTTGCTGCTCCATCAGCGAGATCTGCTGGAAGCTCCACCAGCCAAGGCCCGCCAAGGCGATGAACGAGGCCCCGAGCAATGCCCACAGCGGCGCCGTGCTGGCACCGCGAGCGGCCTTCTGGCGGCTGCGCACCACGTGCGCCGGCATCAGTTCGTCATCGTCATGGGTGCCCGCCCGCAGGCTAGGCACGTCATCGTAGTCATCGTGAGCATGGTTACGCATGGATACATTCAACCGCGGTAGTCGCAAAGAGGCACGAGTATAAACCGCCAGCGCGGCGGGTTGATGACCATTGTCGGCCGGCCGGCTTTACTGCCCCGGCGGCTGGTGCTTCCACCAGGCACAGAATTCATCCAATGCCGTCCACAGGCTGACCTTGGGCTGGTAGTCCAGGTACTGTCGGGCGCGGCTGATATCCAGGGTGAAATCGCGGCTCATCACCTGCATCCCCAGGCGCGACAGGGTCGGTTGCGGGCGTCCCGGCCACAACATGCAGGCCGCCTCGTTCAGCGCGGCCAGGCTGTAGGCCAGGCCGTAGGAACGGTAACGGGTAACCTGCGGCAGCTGCATCTGGCGCATCACGTAGTTGACCACATCCCACAGCGGCAGCGGCTGGCCGTTACTGATGTTGTAAGCCTGGCCCAGCGCCCGGTCGTCAGCGAACAGGGCACTGAGCAGTGCTTCGTTAAGGTTGTGCACGCTGGTGAAATCGACTTTGTTCAGGCCGTTGCCGATGATCGCCACGCGCCCCTTGCGCTGCATCTGCATCAGCCGCGGGAAGATACTGGCATCGCCAGCGCCGGTGACGAAGCGTGGGCGCAGCGCCAGCACCTCGAGGCCGAACTCCTGGGCACCGAACACTTTCTGCTCGGCCATGTACTTGGTCTGCCCGTAGTGGTCGTGGAAGCGGCGAGGCACCTGGTCTTCACGGATGTCCAGGCGCGAGCGGCCATTGAAGTAGATCGACGGCGACGACAGGTGTACCAGCCGCCGTACGTGCTCCTTCAAGCAGCCCTCGACCACGTTTTCGGTGACCACCACATTGCCTTGATAGAAGTCCTGGTAGCGCCCCCAGTTGCCCACTGCGCCAGCGCAGTGCACTACCGCCTCGACGCCCTGGCACAGGCGGCGGGCCAGCTCGGCATCCCCCAGGTCGCCGGGGATGAACTGGGCGCCGCGCTTGACCAGGTGCTCGACCCCTTCGGCTCGACGGCCGCTGACCCGCACGTCCAGGCCCTGCTCCAGGGCAAAGCGCGCAAAGCGCCCGCCAATGAAGCCACTCGCGCCGGTGACCAGAATTCGCATGTAAGACTCCGTCTTGCCAGATTTCAGATGCAACTGACGCCAGCCGTGGCTACAAGGGCACCAGCCATTGCCGTGCGGAGTGCCGCAGGTGGTCGGTCAGTTGCGCGAGCAGTTGCCCGCCATTGCGCCAATGATGCCAGTACAGCGGCACATCGATGGGGGTATCGCTGCAGATTTCCACCAGCCGGCCGCTGGCCAGTTGCTCGCGGGCCTGCAGTTCAGGCACCAGGCCCCAGCCCAGGCCAGCTTCGGTCATGCGCAGGAAGCCTTCGGACGACGGGCACAGGTGGTGCAGGAAGCCATCCTCGATGCCCAGCGATGCCAGGTAGCGGTGTTGCAGGAAGTCGTCCGGGCCGTACACGATCGCCGGGGTACGGGCCAGGCGGCTGGCGGCGAAGCCCTGCGGAAAATGCCGCGCCATGAACCCGGGGCTGGCCAGCGCCCGGTAGCGCATGGCACCCAGTGGCAGGCTGCGCGCCCCGGCCACTGGCCGCTCGCTGCCACACAGGCAGGCCGCCACCTCGCCCGCACGCATGCGTTTCAGGCCCACTTCCTGGTCTTCCACCACGAGGTCGGTCAGCACATTCTGCTGTGCGCAGAAGTTACCCACCGCACCGGCCCACCAAGTGGCCAGGCTGTCGGCATTGAGGGCGATGCGCAAGCGCTCCGGCATGCCCTCCTCGTCCAGCGCCGGCACCTGGCGCTGCAGGTCGCGCTCAAGCAGGCGCACCTGCTGCACATGGTTGAGCAACTGGCGGCCGACTTCGGTCGGGCTTGGCGGCGTGGCACGCACCAGCACCGGCTGGCCGACCCGCGCCTCAAGCAGCTTGATGCGCTGGGAAATGGCCGACTGCGACAAGCCCAGCACCTGCGCCGCGCGTTCGAAACCACCCTGCTCGATCACGGCGGCGAGGGCGGCCAGCAGCTTGTAGTCGAACATCGATTTTCCTAATGACGGATCAGCTCTATTTGTTTTTCTTATACAGCGTGGTTCATCACAATGGCCAGCATCTTTTAGACGCTTTGGAGAGCGCGCCATGTGGCAAAGCTATCTCAACGGCATGCTCGTGGCCTTCGGCCTGATCATGGCCATCGGTGCACAGAACGCTTTCGTCCTCGCCCAGAGCTTGCGCCGCGAGCATCATTTGCCGGTGGCGGCACTGTGCATCGTCTGTGACGCCATCCTGGTGGCTGCCGGAGTGTTCGGCCTGGCCACCGTGCTGGCGCACAACCCGACCTTGCTGGCGATCGCCCGCTGGGGCGGCGCGGTGTTCCTGATCTGGTACGGCGCCAAGGCTTTGCGCAGCGCCTGCTCCAGGCAGAGCCTGCAGCACCAGCAAGGCCAGGGTGCGCGCTCACGCCGCGCGGTATTGCTCAGTGCCCTGGCGGTGACCCTGCTGAACCCGCACGTGTACCTCGACACGGTGCTGCTGATCGGCTCGCTGGGCGCCCAGCAGGCTGCGCCTGGCGCCTACGTGGCCGGCGCTGCCAGCGCCTCGCTGCTGTGGTTCTCGACCCTGGCGATCGGTGCGGCCTGGCTGGCGCCGTGGCTGGCCAGGCCGGCGACCTGGCGCATGCTCGACCTGATGGTGGCGGTGATGATGTTCGCGGTGGCGGCGCAGTTGATCTTCAACTGACCCTGGGCTTGTCACAACATTTCTAGCGCCTGGCAGATCGAGCGCCGCGCGGGCGGCGCTCGATCTGCCAGGCGCCACAAGGGGTAAGCCGAACACCACCGGTCGGCACACCCCAACCGCTCTGGAACCTCTATTCCCTATCTTTGTTGCGTGGTTATGCGCCGGGCCCGGTGCTATGATCCAGCCCTTGCGTCGCAAAGAGTACAAACTCGCCGACGCTCATCGGGCCGCCCGTGATCGGCCTTGCGCAAACCGCAAACAGACCTGAATCAGGAGATCCACCATGGCTTTTGAATTGCCGCCGCTGCCGTACGCCCACGATGCCCTGCAGCCGCACATCTCCAAGGAAACCCTGGAGTATCACCACGACAAACACCACAACACCTATGTCGTGAACCTGAACAACCTGGTCCCAGGCACCGAATTCGAAGGCAAGACCCTGGAAGAGATCGTCAAGAGCTCTTCGGGCGGCATCTTCAACAACGCCGCTCAAGTCTGGAACCACACCTTCTACTGGAACTGCCTGGCACCAAACGCCGGTGGCCAGCCGACCGGTGCCCTGGCTGACGCCATCAACGCCGCTTTCGGTTCCTTCGACAAGTTCAAGGAAGAGTTCACCAAGACTTCGGTTGGCACCTTCGGTTCCGGCTGGGGCTGGCTGGTGAAGAAGGCTGACGGTTCCCTGGCCCTGGCCAGCACCATCGGCGCCGGCTGCCCGCTGACCAGCGGCGACACCCCGCTGCTGACCTGCGACGTCTGGGAACACGCCTACTACATCGACTACCGCAACCTGCGTCCGAAGTACGTCGAGGCGTTCTGGAACCTGGTCAACTGGGCCTTCGTTGCCGAACAGTTCGAAGGCAAGACCTTCAAGGCCTGAGTGATCCAGCCTTGAGACAGAACCCCGGCGCCACGCCGGGGCTCTTCGAAAATCCGATGCCAGTCCTCTGGTATCGGATTTTTTTCGGGGCATGCGAGGGGCCAGAACGCCGTATTTTCAGGAAACGTACCGATCAAGCCAGCCAAGGCTATCTACAGTGGCACCCGTAGGCCGATACTCACATCCAACCCACCCTGCATACCCGCGCTGCTCCAGCGCCGCCAGCAACCCTGCAACATCCATCTGCCCCGTCCCCGGCTGATGCCGCCCCGGGCAGTCGGCCACCTGCACATGCACCGTCCGTTCAAAGAACTGCGCCAGCACATCGGCAGCATTTCCGGTCAGCAACTGTGCATGATAAAGATCAAGGATCAGCCCCATACCGGGATGCGCCTCCAGTACCTGCTGCGCCTTGCCGAAATCGGACATGTAATACCCCGGCATTGCCTGCGTGCAGATCACCTCGATCAATGGCCGCAGCCCCTGGTCTTCAAAATACTTCACGGCATAGTCCAGGTTGCTCGCGTACACCTTGTCGGCGCCATCCTCGTGGGTTACCCCGGACATCAGGTGCACATCCGCACACGCCAGTGCGCGGGCATAGCTGACGGCCTGGCGTAACCCGTCACGGAACTCGGGCTCCTTGCCCGCCACCGCGGCAATACCCTTGGAAACGCCAGCCGGCGCAGCGAACTGGACCAATGGCAACCCATATTGCGCCAGTTGATCAGCCAACAAACTCGCATCGAATTCATAGGGCGACGGGAATTCCACCGCGCGAAATCCGGCGGCGGCAGCGGCTTCGATACGCTGCAGAAAAGGCAGTTCATTGAACTGGAAGCCGAGATGAGCATTGAATTTGAGCATGCGTATAGATCCATCCGTGTGTGGTATTTTCCTGCCCCAGTCCGACCCGAATCTGCTGGATCGACTGAAGATAACCATTCGGAATACAGCCTGTGATAAAGAAAGATCTCGCCCTGCAGTTGGCCCCTCGCGTCATCGAGATGATCCGCGCCCGGTCGATGAAGGCCGGCGAGCCATTGCGCGAGCAGACCTTCGCCCAAGCCTTCGATGTCTCCCGCTCCCCCATTCGCAGGGTATTTGCCCTGCTCGCCGAGTGGAACATCGCGGTGCAGGAGCCCAATCGCGGCTACTTTCTGAAACAGGACGCCGGGCAGATCCAGGAAACCACTGTACCGCCCACCTGCGACCCATTCGAAGACTTCTACCTGCGCGTGGTGGACGACATCCTCAGCGGGGAAGTCCCTGCCGAATTCTTTGAGGCCCAATTACTGCGACGCTACTCCGTGCCCCGCGGGCAACTGCTCAAGGTCCTCAACCGGCTGGCCAGCGAAGCCATGGTCGAGCGCAAGCCCGGGCAAGGCTGGAGCCTTAACGAATTCGTACACAACGCCCAGACCCACATCCAGAGCTACCGCTTCCGCATGGCCATCGAGCCGGCCGCACTGCGCGAACCAGGCTACAAGGTCAACCAGGCCGCATTTGCCAAAGCCCGGGAGCAACAGCAGGCCATGCTCGACGGCGAAATTCACCAGCTGTCACGTGCCCAACTGTTCGAAATTGGCGCCCAGTTTCACGAAATGATCGTGCAGTGCTCGGGCAATCTCTTCTTCATAGATGCCATACGTCGGCAAAACCAGCTCAGACGCTTCATGAGCTACAAAGCCAACGTCGACCGCAGTCGCCTGATGACGCAATGCCTGGAGCACCTGCACCTGCTCGACTTGATCGAGTCCGGTCGGCGTGAAGAAGCCGCTCAGTTTCTCTGGAAACATCTGGACGAAGTCGGCCGGCTCAAGACCCGTCAGGATGCCTTGCTGGAAAGCCAGCAGGCGTAACCCCTTCCCCCGCCTTCCTTTCATTACCCGCGCGTTCAGATCAGGGAAGGCAGCTTAGACATTGCCTTCCTTTTACGCAAGATACAAAACCGCCCTGAGATTCAGCGCCATGAGTAAATTTCGCGCCACTTATTGTATTTCATTGTAAGAATAAGCAATTATGCGCGCCGCTCGGACGCACTGTGGCACCGAATCACACAGGGATGATTGCAATGAAACAAGGAACGTTGGCTAACGGGACGGGGGTCTCCAGCCTGCTGTTCGGGGTGTACACGATTCTGCTGGCCCTGCTTGGCCTGACGCTGGCCTGTCAGGGAAGCACGCTGGTCAGTGCCGGCGGCTCGCCTTACTACGCAATGATGGGTACCGCATTGCTGCTGTCAGCCGCACTCATGGGCCTGAAGAAGTCGCTCGGCATCTATCTCTACGGTGCAGCATCCCTGGCCACCTACGGCTGGGCAATCTGGGAATCCGGCTACAACGGCTGGGCCTATATCCCACGTCTGGCATGGCTGGTACTTCTCAGTGTGATCTTTCTGGCCTTCTGGCCTCTTGTCCGGCGCGACTTTGCCAAAGTCAACAAGGCACTGTATTTCAGCGTCATGGGGGGGCTGCCGCTGCTGATGGCGGCCACCATCCTGACACCGCTGTTCTTCCCCAACACCGTTCACCTGGCCGACTCGCCCGCTATCACCGCACATACACAGCAACCCTTCAGCCGCAGTACCGTGACCTCACCGGACGCCAATGTCGCCGCGTCCCACGACAAGACCAACTGGACCGCCTATGCCGGCTCCAACCTCGGCAACCACTATTCCGCTGCGGCGCAGATTACCCCAAGCAACGTTTCCGGCCTGGTCAAGGCCTGGGAGTATCATCATGGCGATGTGAAACAGCCTGGCGAAAAAACCAAGTATCTGAACGAGGCCACGCCAATCAAGGTTGGCGACTCGCTGTATACCTGCACGCCCAAGCAAATCATCATTTCGTTGAGCGCCACTACCGGCAAAGAGAACTGGCGCTACGACTCGAAAGTCGACCCGGACTATTTCGCCAACGGTGGTGCCTATTGCCGTGGTGTCTCGTACTACGAAGTACCCAATGCCAGTGGCCTATGCGCCAAACGCATCATCTGGGGTACCAACGACATCCGCCTGGGTGCAGTTGATGCGCTCACCGGGCAGGCCTGCCCAGATTTCGGCACGGCAGGCTTTGCCGACCTCAAGGACGGCCTGGGCACGTTCCGCAAAGGCTCCACCGGCATCACTTCTGCACCACTGGTAATCCGTGGTGTGGTCATTACCGGTGGCCGCGTGCTTGACTCGGATGTGCGCCCGGCGCCATCAGGTGTGGTTCGCGCCTACGACGCAGTCAGCGGCAAACAGAAGTGGGCCTGGGACCTCGGTCGCCCCGACAGCACTGCGCCTGCCGACGCCGATGAAACCTATACGCTCAGCACGCCCAACTCATGGGCGCCGATTTCCGCCGACGACGAACTGGGGCTGGTCTACATCACCACCGGCAATGCTGCCGGCGACTTCTATGGCGGTACCCGTACCGAACAGGAAGACAAGTTCAGCTCTTCACTGGTGGCCCTGGATGCGCTCACCGGCAAGGTCAAATGGCATTTCCAGACCGTCCATCACGACCTCTGGGACTACGACCTGAGCCCACAACCGGCGCTGATCGATTTCCCCACGAGCAGCGGCCCACGCCCGGCCGTCATTCAAGCGACCAAATCGGGCCAGTTGTTCGTCCTCGACCGCGCCACCGGCGAACCGCTGGTCGACGTGGTGCAGGCTGCCGTCCCGCAGGGCACTGCCCCTGGAGACTACACCGCGGCGACGCAGCCGCTGTCACCAAGCATGCCGAGCACCATGGGCCGCCCATCGAAAAGACCGGAAGTGCTGAACGAAGCCGACGCCTGGGGCCTGACGCCGTTCGATCAGTTGCAATGCCGCATCGAGTTTCGCCAGGCGCGTTACGAAGGGATCTTTACACCGCCGGTAGTCGGCCAGCAAAGCCTGATCTTTCCCGGCCATCACGGCGGCCTGAACTGGGGCGGAGTGATGGTGGACCTGCAGCGAGGCCTGCTGATCATCAACAACCAGCGGTTGCCGTACATGCAGGGGCTGGTTCCACGCGAACAGCTCGATGCGATCAATGCCAAGTCGTTTCAGGAGTCGCCGGGCAATAACCAGGGGTTCCGCGTCCAGGCCGGTCTGCCGTTCGGGGCAATCAAGGACCCATGGATGTCAGCGCTGGAACAGCCGTGCATCGCACCACCCTGGGGGTTCATCTCCGCTATCGACCTGCGCACACGTGAAGTGCGCTGGAGCCGCCCGTTCGGCACCGGCTATGACAGTGGGCCCTTGGGCATCGCCTCGAAACTGCGCTTCGAAATCGGCACTCCGAGCGACGCTACTGGCGTGGCTACAGCAGGAGGCGTGACCTTCACTGGCGCTGCCATCGACCGTTTCATGCGCGCCTACAACAGCGAAAGTGGTGAATTGCTGTGGGAAGAGCGCCTACCGGCCGGCAACCAGGCTTCGCCCCTGACCTACATGAGCGAAGGGCGGCAGTACGTTGTTGCCGTGGTCGGCGGGCATGACCGGATTCCGACCAAGCTGGGTGACAGCATCATTGCCTGGGCGCTGCCGGAAAAATAGCGCGCCCGCTGCGTAAAGGCGCTGCTCGGCACTGAAAGCCAGGCGCTGACATACCCGCTATCAACCAATCATCGACAGCCGATGGCGCGCCGTGCGCCGTCGGGTGGCTGCGTGCGCGCCACAAACAGCAACGAGCAACTGCGGTACAGAAGTGCCCGCTTGAATTCATGTCAATCAGACAGGAGTGACAATGTTTGAACTATCCGCTGGCCTATATGTTTTGGTGGGCGTCAGTTTTCTAACTTCTTTGATGACTGCCGCTATCGGCGTAGGCGGCGGGATTGGCCTATTGGCAGTCATGCCGCAGTTCCTGCCCATTTCTGCCGTTGTGCCAGTGCATGGCCTGATTCAGATGGTCAGCAACGGCAGCCGCTTCGCCTTCGATTACAAGCACGCAAAAATCGAGATTCTCCCGCGTTATGTCATCGGCTGCCTTTCAGGGGCAGCCATCGGTTACTTCTTCATTGGGCATTTCCCGGAAAAGTACCTGTCGTTGATTCTCGGCATCTTCATCCTGGCGATTACCTGGACCAAGCTGGTCGCCTCGCTCGGCTTTGTCCTGAAAAACTTTGCCATCGTTGGCTTCCTGCAAACGTTTCTATCACTGTTCGTTGCCGTCACCGGGCTTATTTCCCAGCCGATCCTGATGAGGATGAACATCAACAAGGATCAGGTCATCGTCACCCACGCCATGCAGATGAGTGTATTGCACGGCCTGAAAGTAGCTGCCTTTGTCTTTGCCGGCTTTGCCTTCATGGACTATGCCCAGTTGATCATCATCATGATCACCGCCTCCACCGCCGGTTCCTACCTGGGCGGCTTTCTTCGAAACCGAATATCGCAACGTGTTGGCGCCATCCTGCTTAAAGCCGGGGTGACGTTCTTCGGTTTGAAAATGATTGTGGACCACTTTATTCAAAACGTCTGAGCTTCATCCATTCAAACAAGGAGTTTGAAATGATCGCGCGTAAAAAGTTTGATTCCAAGGACAGCCAGGGGATCCCGACTTTTCTTCATGAACATGGATATTGCGTAATCAACCCCGAGGACGATTCGCTCGAGGCCTTTCGCGCGGTGGCAGGCCGGTTCGGCCTGATCCAGTTCCATACCAAATCCGACAAGACTGGCGTGGTCGGCGGCGGCGATCCGATCAACAAGGACTGGCAAGCGTTCAGGGACGACTACCACGGCGAACTGTCGAGCGACTTCTATCCCCATACGGATGGCTCGTTCCTCAATGGCATGGCGTATATCGATGGGGTTGCCAGAAAGATTACCCCGCCCAAATACGTCATTCTGCAGTGCGTTTCCAAACCGCAGTTTGGCGGTGACAACTTCCTGGTGGATGGGCAACGCATTTATAATGACCTGCTGGTGAATCATCCCGACATCCTGAGGATCCTGATGACCAGTGGCAGTGTCACGTACTGCCGTGATGACCTGCTGTCGATCGATTGTTCTGTCTTCGAAAAGGTCAATGAGAACAAACTGCGTATTCGCTACCGGTATGACAGCACTGCGTTCAGTCCGGAATGGGCCAGTTCCGCCTTCCAGTATATCCAGGATGAATATTCAACCAACCCGGACTACATCACCAACATTAGCCTGGAACCCGGCGAAATCCTGGTCATGGACAACTTGCGAGTATTGCATGCACGCCACCAGTTCACTGACGGCAACATGAAAAGAAAAGTCCGTAGGCTGTGGATTGCCGATGACACCAGCATGGTATTCAAGAATATTCTCAACCAGTCGCCGGTGCGCAGGGCCATGTTGCCGTTCCAGAAATACAATATTGCCGCCGCCGAGAACGCGCCTGCCTTCATCGATTACAGTTACGGGATTCGGTTTCAGTCGGACATGTTCCTGACCCCGCCCTGTGCCGAACTTGAACAATGGCCGGCCAGCAGTGCCAATCGCCAATAACCCTTTCCCCGCACTACTGTAACTGCCCGATAACGCGTGCCTTCACAGTGCCTGCCTGATGGCGGATGCTGTGCTCGTCTGCATGCGTACACAGGTGGTTGCCTTTCATCGCAGGGATCCGTCCGCTTCTCCAGCGGCGTGTAAATCAGACCCGCCCCACAGGCGCTACTCCATTTGGAGGAATGTGCCATGCCTGAGGGGGCGGGCTTGCCCGCGAAGCGGTCGACACGGTTTTCATCCACGCCCCACCCGCAAAACGCTTGCTCAGCCCGCATACCACGCTAACATCAAACCTCTGGAAGATTGTCACGGCGCATTCAAGTTGCGGGGTCAGGCAACCGATACACTTCTGATGGTCGGCCGATAGTGTATCGTCATCGTTGATGGCAAAATGATGCCATGCGCATGGATTAAGGAAACCCCCATTGAAGCTGGAATTGCGGAACAGCTTGTCGGTCAAGTTGCTCAGGGTCGTGCTGCTGTCGGCGCTAGCGGTCGGTGTCGTGCTCAGCTGTGCGCAAATCGTCTACGACACCTACAAGACCCGCCAAGCCGTGAACAGCGATGCCCAACGCATCCTCGACATGTTCCGCGACCCCTCGACCCAGGCGGTATATAGCCTCGACCGCGAAATGGGCATGCAGGTGATTGAAGGCCTGTTCCAGGATGAATCGGTACGCATGGCCTCCATTGGCCACCCCAACGAAACCATGCTCGCAGAAAAGTCCCGCCCGCTGCAGGACATGTCCATGCGCTGGCTGACCGACCTGATCCTCGGCCAGGAACGTACCTACAGCACGCAACTGGTCGGCCGCGGCCCCTACAGCGAATACTACGGCGACCTGAGCATCACCCTCGGCACCTCGTCCTACGGCGAAGATTTCCTGATCAACGCCGTGATCATCTTCATTTCCGGCGTGTTGCGGGCCCTGGCCATGGGCCTGGTGCTGTACCTGGTCTACCACTGGCTGCTGACCAAACCGCTGTCGAAGATCATCGAGCACCTCACCCAGATCAACCCCGACCGCCCCAGCCAGCATCAGCTACCGCTGCTCAAGGGCCACGAGAAGAACGAGCTGGGCCTGTGGGTAAATACCGCCAACCAGCTGCTGGCCTCGATCGAGCGCAACACCCATCTGCGTCACGAGGCGGAAAACAGCCTGCAACGCATGGCCCAGTACGACTTCCTCACCGGCCTGCCCAACCGCCAGCAACTGCAGCAGCAACTGGACAAGATCCTCGTCGACGGTGGCCGCCTGCAACACCGCGTGGCGGTACTGTGCGTAGGCCTGGACGACTTCAAGGGCATCAACGAGCAGTTCAGCTACCAGGTCGGCGACCAGTTGCTGCTGGCCCTGGCCGACCGCCTGCGCGCCCACAGCGGCCGACTGGGCGCCCTGGCACGCCTGGGCGGTGACCAGTTCGCCCTGGTGCAGGCCAATATCGAGCAGCCCTACGAGGCCGCCGAACTGGCGCAGAGTATCCTCGACGACCTGGAAGTGCCGTTCGACCTCGACCACCACCAGCAGATCCGCCTGCGCGCCACCATCGGCATCACCCTGTTCCCGGAAGACGGCGACAGCACCGAGAAGCTGCTGCAGAAAGCCGAACAGACCATGACCTTGGCCAAGGCCCGTTCGCGCAACCGCTACCAGTTCTACATCGCCAGCGTCGACAGCGAGATGCGCCGCCGTCGCGAACTGGAAAAGGACCTGCGCGAAGCCCTGCCACGCAACCAGCTGTACCTGGTGTATCAGCCACAGATCAGCTACCGCGACCACCGCGTGGTCGGTGTCGAAGCACTGCTGCGCTGGCAACATCCGGAGCTGGGCATGGTGCCCCCGGACCAGTTCATCCCCCTGGCCGAACAGAACGGCAGCATCATCGGCATCGGCGAATGGGTGCTCGACCAGGCGTGCCGGCAATTGCGCGAATGGCACGACATGGGCTTCAGCGACCTGCGCATGGCGGTCAACCTGTCCACCGTACAGCTGCACCACAACGAGCTGCCGCGGGTGGTCAACAACCTGCTGCAGGCTTACCGCCTGCCACCACGCAGCCTGGAACTGGAAGTCACCGAGACCGGCCTGATGGAAGACATCAGCACCGCCGCCCAGCACCTGCTGAGCCTGCGCCGCTCCGGAGCACTGATTGCCATCGACGACTTCGGCACCGGCTACTCGTCGCTCAGCTACCTGAAATCGCTGCCGCTGGACAAGATCAAGATCGACAAGAGCTTCGTCCAGGACCTGCTGGACGACGATGACGACGCCACCATCGTCCGCGCCATCATCCAGCTGGGCAAGAGCCTGGGAATGCAGGTAATCGCCGAAGGCGTGGAAACCGCCGAACAAGAAACCTACATCGTCGCCCAGGGCTGCCACGAGGGCCAGGGCTACCACTACAGCAAGCCGCTGTCGGCCCGTGAGCTGACCAACTTCCTCAAGCAGGCACAGCGAAACCAGGTTTCGATGTTCTGAGCCGCCTGCCCGATTACAGCCCGTGACCGGCATTTACACGAATTGCATGCCCGCCCCTTTACAGCAAATGCAAATCTTTCGCATGATGTTGTCGTTTCGCGTGCCACGGCGCACCGTCCACCCCTTGGTCCAACCACACGACGCAGGAAACCAATAATGATTCGAATGCCTCTGGCCTCCGCCAGTCTGCTGGCCATTGCCATCGCTCTCGCCGGTTGCGGCGAAGGCAAGGACGACAAGGCCGCCGCGCCGCAAGCCCAGGCACCTGCTGCCGCCAGCACCACCGCTGCAGCGCCCGGGGCTGTCGACGAAGCCGCCGGCAAAGCCGTGGTCAAGCATTACGCCGAGCTGGTCTACGCCGTGTACAGCGACTCGCTGAGCACCGCCAAGACCCTGCAGACCGCAGTCGACGCGTTCCTGGCCAAGCCGAACGACGAAACTCTGAAAGCAGCCAGGGAAGCCTGGGTCGCCTCGCGCGTACCGTACCTGCAGAGCGAAGTATTCCGCTTCGGCAACACCATCATCGACGACTGGGAAGGCCAGGTGAACGCCTGGCCGCTGGACGAAGGCCTGATCGACTACGTCGACAAGAGCTATGAGCACGCCCTGGGCAACCCGGCGGCCAACGCCAACATCATCGCCAACACCGAGATCCAGGTGGGCGAAGAGAAGATCGACGTCAAGGACATCACCCCCGAGAAGCTGGCCAGCCTGAACGAACTGGGCGGCTCTGAAGCCAACGTCGCCACCGGCTACCACGCCATCGAGTTCCTGCTCTGGGGCCAGGACCTGAACGGCACCGGCCCGGGCGCTGGCAACCGTCCGGCGTCGGACTACCTGGAAGGCAAGGGCGCCACCGGTGGCCACAACGACCGCCGCCGTGCCTACCTGAAAGCGGTCACCGACCTGCTGGTCAAGGACCTCGAAGAGATGGTCGGCAACTGGGCACCGAACGTTGCCGACAACTACCGCGCCAAGCTGGAAGCCGAGTCGGTCAACGACGGCCTGCGCAAGATGCTGTTCGGCATGGGCAGCCTGTCGCTGGGCGAACTGGCTGGCGAGCGCATGAAGGTTTCGCTGGAGGCCAACTCGCCGGAAGACGAGCACGACTGCTTCAGCGACAACACCCACTACTCGCACTTCTACGATGCCAAGGGCATCCGCAACGTCTACCTGGGCGAGTACACCCGCCCGGACGGCAGCAAGGTGACCGGCCCGAGCCTGTCGTCGCTGGTGGCCAAAGTGGACCCGGCTGCCGACGCCACCCTCAAGGCCGACCTGGAAGCCACCGAAGCCAAGATCCAGGTGATCGTCGACCACGCGCTCAAGGGCGAGCACTACGACCAGCTGATCGCTGCCGACAACGCAGCCGGCAACCAGATCGTGCGTGACGCCATCGCCTCCCTGGTCAAGCAGACCGGTGCGATCGAGCAGGCCGCGGGCAAGCTGGGCATTGCCAACCTGAACCCGGATACCGCGGATCACGAGTTCTGATCCTGCTGTAGCGGTTCTGAAAGAGGCGGCCTTCGGGTCGCCTTTTTTGCTTCCGGCCCTATCGCCGGCAAGCCAGCTCCCACAGGTTCCCCACTGGGCTCAGAGGCTGTGGGGTACCTGTGGGAGCTGGCTTGCCGGCGATAGGGCCCGACCAGGCAACCACAAACCATGGCCAACTGACACCGATTTCATCCAGCAATTGCAAATTGCTCTTATTCAAACTCCCTCACCCTGCTAAGCTTGCACGCCGGTTTTTCGCTCACGCCCAGGATTTTCGATGTCCTTGTCGCTGTCCCGACTCTCCCCCCTGCTGCTGGCCTTTGCCCTTGCCGCCTGCGATGACGCCCCGCGTTTCACCCAGGCCGAGCCCGGCGAAGCGTTGTCGGGCGGCAAAGCCACCGTGCAGCGCACTGACCGCAATGCCTATTCCCTGCCCTCGGCCAACCTCTCGCCCGAGCGGCGCCTGGATTTCGCCGTAGGCAACAGTTTCTTCCGCAACCCCTGGGTGATCGCCCCGTCCACTACCACCGCCCGTGACGGCCTGGGGCCGCTGTTCAATACCAATGCCTGCCAGAACTGCCACGTGCGCGACGGCCGCGGCCACCCGCCAGAGCCGGGCGACAGCAACGCCGTATCGATGCTGGTACGCCTGTCGATCCCCGACCAGCCCTACCTGGCCAAGGTGGTCGAACGCCTCGGCGTGGTGCCGGAGCCGGTCTATGGCACCCAGCTGCAGGACATGGCCATCCCCGGCGTGACGCCGGAAGGCAAGGTGCGGGTCAGCTACACCAGCGAAACGGTGTCGTTCGAGGATGGCCACCAGGTCGAGCTGCGCAAGCCGGCCCTGCAGATCACCCAGCTCGGCTATGGCGTGATGCACCCCGACACGCGCTTTTCGGCGCGGGTGGCGCCGCCGATGATCGGCTTGGGCCTGCTCGAAGCCATCCCCGAGGCCGACCTGCTGGCCAACGAGGATCCCGACGACCGCAACCGCGACGGCATCCGCGGCCGGGCCAACCGGGTGTGGGATGACGCCCAGGGCAAAACCGTGGTCGGCCGCTTCGGCTGGAAGGCCGGGCAGCCCAACGTCAACCAGCAGAACGTGCATGCCTTTGCCGGCGACATGGGCCTGACCACCACCCTGCAGCCCAACGATGACTGCACCCAGGCGCAGTCCGACTGCCTGGCCGCGCCCAACGGCGACGGTGCCGATGGCGAAAAGGAGGTCAGCGACAACATCCTGCGCCTGGTTACCTTCTACACGCGCAACCTGGCCGTACCGGCCCGACGCGACGTGGGCTCGCCGCAGGTGCTGGCGGGCAAGAACCTGTTCTACCAGGCCGGCTGCCAGGGCTGCCATACACCGCAGTTCACCACAGCCGCCAATGCCGCCGAGCCGGAGCTGGCCAACCAGTTGATCCGTCCTTACAGCGACCTGCTGTTGCATGACATGGGCCCGGGCCTGGCCGACGAGCGCACCGAATTCGCCGCCAACGGCCAGGACTGGCGCACCCCGCCACTGTGGGGCATCGGCCTGAGCGAAACGGTCAGTGGCCACAGCCAGTTCCTGCACGACGGCCGCGCCCGCAACCTGCTCGAGGCCGTGCTCTGGCACGGTGGCGAGGCCGAGTCGGCACGCAATTTCGTACTCACTTTCAATGCCGAGCAGCGTGCCGCGTTGCTGGCTTTCCTGAACTCACTTTAAAAAGCGCAAAGGAGCCGGGCATGTTCCGACCCAAACTGTTGTTCACCAGCCTCGCCGCACTCGCCCTCGGCGCCTGCTCGCCGCAGGACCCGCAAGCCGTGACCTCCGCTGCCATCGCCAAGCAGGTGATCCTGCCCACCTACAGCCGCTGGGTCGAAGCCGACCGCACGCTGGCCGCCAGCGCCCTGGCCTACTGCGAAGGCAAGGAAACCCTGGACAAGGCCCGTGCCGACTTCCTCAATGCGCAAAAAGCCTGGGCCGAGCTGCAACCGCTGCTGGTCGGCCCGCTGGCCGAAGGCAACCGCGCCTGGCAAGTACAGTTCTGGCCCGACAAGAAGAACCTGGTCGGCCGCCAGGTCGAGCAGCTGGTCAACGCAGACCAGCCGGTCGATGCCGCGGCCTTGGGCAAGGCCAGCGTGGTGGTGCGTGGCCTGTCGGCCTACGAGTACATCCTGTTCGACAGCAAGCCGGACATCGCCACTGCCGAGCAGAAAGCCCGCTACTGCCCGTTGCTGGTGGCCATCGGTGAACACCAGAAAACCCTGGCCGAAGAGATCCTCAAGGGCTGGAACAGCACCGACGGCATGCTCTCGCAGATGACCAAGTTCCCCAACCAGCGCTACGCCGACTCCCACGAGGCCATCGCCGACCTGCTGCGCGCCCAGGTCACCGCCCTGGACAGCCTGAAGAAAAAGCTCGGTGCGCCGATGGGCCGCCAGAGCAAGGGCATTCCGCAGCCACTGCAGGCCGAAGCCTGGCGCAGCCACAGCTCGCTCAAGAGCCTGGAGGCCAGCCTCAAGGCCGCCGAAGCGGTCTGGGTCGGGGTCGACAACCAAGGCCTGCGCGGCTTGCTGTCCAGCGATCAGAAAGCCCTGGCAGACAAGATCGACGTCGCCTACGCTGCCTCGCTCAAACTGCTGGCCGACAACCAGAAAACCTTGGGCGAGCTGCTGGCCGACGACGCTGGCCAGCAAACCCTGAACCAGATCTACGACAGCCTCAACGTCGTCCACCGCCTGCACGAAGGCGAGCTGGCCAAGGCGTTGAACATCCAGCTGGGCTTCAATGCCAACGACGGTGACTGATCATGCTGCGACGCCAGGCCCTCAAACTCGGTAGCGTATTGCTCAGCGCCCTCACCCTGGGCGGCTGGAGCCTGTTCCGCAACAAAGGCAGCGAGCCCCTGCTGCTGTCGGCGCGTGACGACGGCGACGGCAAGCACTATGCGGTCGCGTTCCGCCTGGACGGCACCCAGGTGTTCAGCACCCAGGTCGCCCAACGTTGCCATGCCATCATCCATCACCCGGACCTGCCGATCGCCCTGTTCGTCGCCCGCCGTCCCGGCACCGAAAGCTACCTGGTCGACCTGCGCGACGGGCGCCTGCTGCAAACCGTCACCTCGCAGCCGAACCGGCACTTCTACGGCCACGCGGTCATCCACAAAGGTGGCGAATGGCTGTATGCCACCGAGAACGACACCACCGACCCGGGGCGTGGCGTACTCGGCGTGTACCGCTTCGAAGGCGAGCGCCTGGTGCACAGCGGGGAGATTCCGACCCACGGCATCGGCCCGCACGAAGTGGCCTGGCTGCCGGACGGCGAAACGCTGATCGTGGCCAACGGCGGTATCCGCACCGAAGCCGAAAGCCGGGTGGAGATGAACCTCGACGCCATGGAACCGAGCCTGGTGCTGATGCAGCGCGACGGCACCCTGCTGAGCAAGGAAACCCTGGCCCAGCAGATGAACAGCGTGCGCCACCTGGCGGTGGGCAGCGATGGCACCATCGCCGCCTGCCAGCAGTTCATGGGCGATGCCGATGAAACCGCCGAATTGCTGGCGATCAAGCGCCCTGGCGAGCCGTTCAAGGCCTTCCCGGTACCGGAGCGGCAGTTGCAGGCCATGGCCCAGTACACCGCCAGCGTGGCTATCCACAGCGAGCTGCGGCTGGTCGCGCTGACCGCGCCACGGGCCAACCGCCTGTTTGTCTGGGACCTGGACAGCGGCGCGGTGCGGCTGGATGCGCCAATGCCCGATTGCGCGGGGGTGGGCGCGGTACAGGACGGCTTTGTCGTCACCTCCGGGCAGGGCCGTTGCCGGTTCTATGATTGCCGCAAGGCCGAACTGGTCGGGCAACCGATGAACCTGCCGTCCGGTTTCTGGGACAACCACCTGCATCTCGTCTGATTTTCGGGTTGGCTGTACTGGCCCCTTCGCGGCTAAAGCCGCTCCCACAGGAATAGCGCAACCCGCTGACTGCGCGGCCCCTGCGGGAGCGGCTTTAGCCGCGAAGGGGCCGGCCCAGGCATTCCACTCCCCTTCCCCCAAAAAACAGTCAATACTTCCCCCATCCACACGTGGGCAGGATCGCCCGTTGTCGTGTCTAAGCGAATAACAACCGCATCCAAGGAACCGGACCTATGCTGCGCCGCCGCATGCTCATCATGTTGGCCGTGGTTCTGCTGATCGTGCTGGCCCTGGGGGGCTACAAAGCCTTTTCGATCTACCAGCAGATCCAGATGTTCACTGCCCCCAAGCCGCCCATCACCGTGGCGGCCGCCTTGGCCGAACAGCGCCCGTGGCAAGAGCGCCTGCCCGCCGTCGGCAGCCTCAAGGCGCTACAGGGCGTTGAACTGAGCCTGGAAGTGGAAGGCATCGTCAAGGCCCTGCATTTCGACTCAGGCCAGCAGGTCAAGGCCGGGCAACTGTTGCTGCAACTCAACGACGACCAGGAAACCGCCCTGCTCGGCACCGCCCAGGCCGACCTGGGCCTGGCCAAGGTAGATTTCGGCCGTGGCAGCCAGCTGGTCGGCGACTCGGCCATCTCCCGCGGCGAATTCGACCGCCTCACCGCCCAGTACCGGCGCAATCAGGCGGTGGTCGACCAGCTCAAGGCATCGAAGACCAAGAAGAGCATCAGCGCTCCGTTCAGCGGCACCATCGGCATTCGCCAAGTGGACGTCGGCGACTATCTGGCCGCCGGCACGGTGATCGCCACCCTGCAGGACACATCCAGCCTCTACGTCGACTTCAACGTACCGGAACAGGCCCTGCCACACCTCAGCCTGGGCCAGCAGGTGCTGGTGCAGGTGGCCGCCTACCCGGGCCAGACCTTCCCCGCCAGCCTCAGCGCCATCAACCCCAAGGTCGAGGAAACCACGCGCAACCTGCTGGTGCGCGCAACCATGGCCAACCCGGACAGCAAGCTGCTGCCGGGCATGTTCGCCAGCCTGCTGATCCTGTTACCCAACCCGCAGCCACAAGTGGTGGTGCCTGAAAGCGCCATCACCTACACCCTGTATGGCAACTCGGTGTATGTCGCAACGCCGAAAAAGGACAAGGACGGCAAGCCACTAAACGACGACAAGGGCCAGCCGCAGCTCACCGCCGAGCAGCGCGCGGTGCAGACCGGCGAGCGCCGTGACGGCGTGGTGGTGGTCAGCAAGGGCCTGCAGGCCGGGGAACAGGTGGTCACCGCCGGCCAACTGAAGCTCACCCCCGGCGCCGCGATCCGCATCGGCCAGGACAAAGCCCTCAAGCCCGCACAGGGCACGCCGGGCAAGGACTGACAGGAGGCTGGCATGGCGTTCACCGACCCGTTCATCCGCCGCCCGGTGCTGGCCAGCGTGGTGAGCCTGCTGATCCTGCTGCTGGGCTTCCAGGCCTGGAACAAGCTGCAGATCCGCCAGTATCCGCAAATGGAAAATGCCCTGATCACGGTAACCACCGCCTACCCCGGCGCCAACGCCGAGACCATCCAGGGCTATATCACCCAGCCGCTGCAGCAAAGCCTGGCCAGCGCCGAAGGCATCGACTACATGACCTCGGTGAGCAGACAGAACTTCTCGATCATTTCCATCTACGCCCGCATCGGCGCCGACAGCGACCGGTTGTTCACCGAACTGCTGGCCAAGGCCAACGAAGTGCGCAACAAGCTGCCCCAGGACTCGGAAGACCCGGTACTGAGCAAGGAAGCCGCCGATGCTTCGGCGCTTATGTACATCAGTTTCTACAGCAAAGAGATGAGCAACCCGCAAATCACCGACTACCTGTCGCGGGTGATCCAGCCCAAGCTGGCGACCCTGCCGGGCATGGCCGAAGCGGAAATCCTCGGCAACCAGGTATTCGCCATGCGCATCTGGATCGACCCGGTGAAACTGGCGGGCTATGGCCTGTCTGCCATCGACGTGACCAATGCCGTGCGCCGCTACAACTTCCTTTCCGCGGCCGGCGAGGTGAAGGGTGAATACGTGGTCACCAGCATCAACGCCAGCACCGAGCTGAAGTCGGCCGAGGCGTTCGCCGCCCTGCCGGTCAAGACCAGTGGCGACAGCCGCGTGCTGCTTGGCGATGTGGCGCGGGTCGAGATGGGGGCGGAAAACTACGATACGGTCAGCTCGTTCGACGGCACCCCATCGGTGTACATCGGCATCAAGGCCACACCAGCCGCCAACCCGCTGGACGTCATCAAGGAAGTGCGGCGCATCATGCCCGAGCTGGAAAGCCAGCTGCCCTCGGCGCTGAAGGTATCGATCGCCTATGACGCCACGCTTTTCATCCAGGCCTCCATCGACGAAGTGATCAAGACCCTCGGCGAAGCTGTACTGATCGTCATCGTGGTGGTGTTCCTGTTCCTCGGTGCCCTGCGTTCGGTGCTGATTCCGGTGGTGACCATTCCGCTGTCGATGATCGGCGTGCTGTTCTTCATGCAGATGATGGGCTATTCGCTCAATCTGCTGACCCTGCTGGCAATGGTGCTGGCCATCGGGCTGGTGGTGGACGACGCGATCGTCGTGGTGGAGAACATCCACCGTCACATGGAAGAAGGCAAGTCGCCGTTCGACGCCGCCCTCGAGGGCGCCCGCGAAATCGCCATGCCGGTGGTGTCGATGACCATCACCCTGGCGGCGGTGTATGCACCGATCGGCTTCCTCACCGGGCTGACCGGCGCATTGTTCAAAGAATTTGCCCTGACCCTGGCCGGTGCGGTGATCATATCCGGCATCGTTGCCCTCACCCTGTCACCAATGATGTGCGCGCTGCTGCTGCGTCAGGAACAGAACCCCAGCGGCCTTGCCCACCGCCTGGACGTGCTGTTCGAACGCCTGAAGGTGCGCTACCAGCGCCTGCTGCACACCACCCTCGACAGCCGGCCCGTCGTGCTGGTGTTTGCCGTGATCATTCTGTGCCTGATTCCGGTACTGCTGAAGTTCACCCAGAACGAACTGGCGCCCAACGAAGACCAGGGGGTGATCTTCATGATGAGCAGTTCACCCCAGCCGGCCAACCTTGATTACCTCAACGCCTATACCGACGAATTCACCCCGCTGTTCAAGGCTTTCCCCGAGTATTACTCGTCGTTCCAGATCAACGGTTTCAATGGCGTGCAGACCGGCATCGGCGGCTTCCTGCTCAAACCCTGGAACGAGCGCGAGCGCACGCAGATGGAGCTGCTGCCGCTGGTGCAGAGCAAGCTCGAAGAAATCAGTGGCCTGCAGATCTTCGGCTTCAACCTGCCGTCGCTGCCCGGCACCGGCGAGGGCCTGCCATTCCAGTTCGTGATCAACAGCGCTGGCGACTACCCGGCACTGCTGGATGTGGCCCAGCGCATCAAGGCCCGCGCCCAGGAATCCGGCAAGTTCGCCTTCCTCGACATCGACCTGGCCTTCGACAAGCCCGAGGTGGTGGTGGATATCGACCGGGCCAAGGCGGCGCAGATGGGGGTGTCGATGGACACCTTGGGCAGCACCCTGGCGACCTTGCTGGGCGAGGCGGAAATCAACCGCTTCACCCTCGAAGGCCGCAGCTACAAGGTGATTGCCCAGGTCGAGCGGCCTTACCGCGACAACCCCGGCTGGCTGAACAACTACTACGTGAAGAACGACCAGGGCCAGCTGCTGCCACTATCCACCCTGATCACCCTCACCGACCGCGCCCGCCCGCGCCAGCTCAACCAGTTCCAGCAGCTGAACTCGGCGATCATCCAGGGCGTGCCCATGGTCAGCCTGGGCGAGGCGCTGCAGACCGTACAGGGCCTCGCCCGCGAGGAGGCTCCGGAAGGTTTCGCCTTCGACTATGCCGGCGTGGCGCGCCAGTACGTGCAGGAAGGCAGCGCGCTGTGGGTGACCTTCGGCCTGGCATTGGCGATCATCTTCCTGGTGCTGGCGGCGCAGTTCGAAAGCTTCCGCGACCCACTGGTAATACTGGTGACGGTGCCGTTGTCGATCTGTGGCGCGCTGCTGCCACTGTTCCTTGGCGTATCGAGCATGAATATCTACACCCAGGTCGGGCTGGTGACACTGATTGGGCTGATCAGCAAGCACGGCATCCTGATTGTCGAGTTCGCCAACCAGTTACGTGAGGAGCGCGGCATGAGTGTGCGCGAGGCGATCGAGGAAGCCGCGGCGATTCGGCTGCGGCCGGTGCTGATGACTACGGCAGCGATGGTATTTGGCATGGTACCGCTGATCCTGGCGACTGGTGCGGGGGCGGTCAGCCGCTTTGACATCGGTACGGTGATTGCCACCGGGATGTCGATTGGTACGCTATTTACCCTGTTCGTGTTGCCTTGTATCTACACCCTGCTGGCGCACAAGGCGGTTGCCAGGGAAACATCGGTTGCCTGAAACGGCCTCTTCGCGGGTAAACCCGCGAAGAGGCCGGCAAGGCAGAGGCAAAAATGCCATAGGCCCCGCGATCGCGAGGCCTCTGGCATTCCCACCTACCACCGGGTTCAACCGAACGGCCGCAACCCCTGGCGCATGCCGAACAGGAACAGCAACAGGTCCTGATCCGGCGCGGCCTCGGCCTGTTGCTGCGGTTTCACATCCCGCGGCAACGCGCACTGGTCGGCCAGTTCGGCCTTGCTGAACACCGTCGGCCTCGGCTCCTCCCAGGCAGCCACCGCCACGGTGGTCACCGCCAGGCCAGCTACCAGGAACAAAGCTCGAGCTATTTCTAGTTTCATTGCCCTAACCCTTTGACAGCGCTGCCAAACGCCATCTGGTAAAAATAGAGCAGTGTTTGCCATTCCGCGTCATTCATCGACGAATGGCGGCGCAGCTGGCGCAGGTCATTGCCCGCCGCACGCTGGCAGCTGATGCGCCGACGGCATTTTTCCAGGTCCAGCAGCGCGACTTCGACCCGGGCCTGCTCGCCCTCGCCAATCACCTTGACGAACACATGCTTGCCATACAGGCAACCGTGCTGCCAGTGCCCCAGGTGCATGCGCGCCAGGTTGTCCGCCAGGTCCTTGAGCATGCGCTCATGCACCACCTGCGGGTAACGCTCGCGGGCACCTTCGGCATGCCAGGTATCGAGTTCGACGAAACCGTCGAGTGCTTCGCTCACCAATAGCGCACGCCACTGCTTGTCGGCACCACGTTCGGCGCCACAGAAGACGATGCGCGGTACACGCACCCCCAGTTGCTCGAAGCTGTTCAACGCATCGAGCTCACGCAATACGGTCGGCCGGCCGAAAGGGTGCAGCAGGCTACGGTAGATATGCCCGACCTGGCGCTTGGCATACAGCAGCTTGCCATTGCCATCGTCGAGGCGTTGCACACCGCTCTCGCCACCACGGCGCTGGTTAGGCTCCTCGACCCACTCGCCCTGCTGGCGCCAGTAAAAATCGAACCGCGACTCCCCGCTCTGGGCTACAGCCATCAAACACTACCCCTTACGCAATACATATACCCGCCACATGGCATAGAACGGCAGGAAATCGAGGCGTTCCTGGATTCTGAAGCCGGCGGCTCGGAATTCTTCTTCGACCGTATCGGCCGGTAACACAAAACGGTTCTGGTAGTTGTCCTGGTCGCCCTTCCTGGACCTGCGGCGCTGTTCCAGTTTTTTCCGGCGCCAGGCCTTGAAATTACCATCCACCCACAATGACAGGATCACACTATCACGGCTAACCCGTTGAAACTCCGAAAGAATGGTCTTTCTGTGCGCCGCTTCGCCGATGTGGTGGAACAAGCGCATGCAGAAGATGCTGTCCACCGAATTGTCCGGCAAGTCGATGGCAAATGCCGAAGTCTGCAAAGGGCGTACCCGTGCCACCACCTCTGGCGCTTGCGCGGTACAGGCTGTCTCGATCATCGCTTCTGAGTTGTCGGCGCCGATGATCACCCGGTTGGGCTTTTCTGCCAGCAACGGCCAGAAGCGGCCAGCACCGCATGGCAGGTCGAGGACCAGCCCAGGCTCACCAGCCAATGCCAAGGCACGACGCGCCAGTTGCTCATCACGCTTGTGGGAAAGGCGTCGCGCCAGGCCATCCTGGTGCTTGAGAAAGTACTCGCGGGCATGTTCTTTGTCGTACTTCTCGGAAAATTCAAGCTTGATGGGGCTACGCATTGGGCATCTCCTGACTCCATTCCGCCCACATTAGGTAAGCAAGCGTATGAATCAGGTCATGCTGGTGTGAAAAATATGTTGAGCGCCGAATGACCTGTTACCACAGATTACTCGACCAAAGCCTCCGGATCGCCCTTGGCCGCGGTATTGCTCAGGTCGACCACGAAACGGCAGCCGTGGGGCAAGGTTGATGTGAGGGTGACATGCCAACCTTGGTCATCGCAGATGCGCTGTACCAACGACAGGCCCAGGCCCAGGCCCTCACCGCGCCGCTCATCGCCGCGCACGAACGGCCGGAACATCGCCTCGCGCTGTTCCTCCGGGATACCCACGCCACTGTCCTCCACGCTGAAGCCGTTGGCTTCCAGGCTCAGGCGGATGTAGCCGCTGTCGGTGTAGTGCGCGGCATTACGCAGCAGGTTGCCCATTACCGACTGCAGGAAGGTGGCGTTGTACAGTACCGGGCTGGCACTGACGCGGCCATCGTAATACAAGGCCAGGCCCTTCTGCTCGATGGTGTCGCGCCAAACCCCGACCAGTTCGTCAGCCACCTCCCGCAGGGTGGCCCGCGATGCCACCGCACCCTCGTCGCGCTGTGCCCGGGCCAGCATCAGGAAGGTCTTGACCAGCTCGCGCATTTCTTCCGTGGCCCGCGCCACACGCTCCACCTGGCTGCGCGAGCGGGCGTCCAGCGTCGGGTTTTCCATCAGCAGCTCACACGAGGTGGCCAGCACCATCAAGGGTGTGCGCAATTCATGGCTGACGTCGCTGGTGAACAACCGTTCGCGGGTCAGGGCATCGCGCAGGCGGCCCAGGGTATCGTCGAAGGCTACCGCCAGCTGGCCGACTTCGTCCGCGGCATAGTCCGGTGCCAGCGGCGGGGCCAGCCCCAGCAACTGGTCACGGTGGCGTACCTGGCGCGCCAGGCGGATCACCGGCGCCATCACCCGGCGCGCCACCAGCCAGCCGAGGATCACCGCCAGTACCAGGCTGAGCACGAAGCCCACCACCACCACAGCGAACAGCAAGCGCTCGCGCTCTTCGAAGTCGCTCTGGTCCTGCAACAGCACATAGCGACGGCCATCAACGATCTCGACCATGGCGTGGTACGACAGTTGATCGCGGAATACCTCGTGGAAGCCGCGGTCAAGGTGGCGCAGGTCCTTGGGAAGTTCGAAGTCGTCGCGCCCGCCGCTGAAATAGAACAGTTGGTCGGGGCGGGGGCGGTGGCTCCAGTCGCTGACGCTGTCCATGCGCAGCAAGCGCTGCAAGTCACCGCCCAGCACCGAGGAAATCAGCCGCTCTTCGACCAGGTGCACGGTGCCGACGATGCCAAAGGCGAAGGCCCCGGCCACCAGCGCGCTCATCAGGGCAAAGGCGATGATGATGCGCTGGGCAAGGCTTTGCTTAAACTCCATCACGGCCCTCGGCGAGGCGATAGCCGACGCCATGGACGGTATGCAGCAGCGGTTTTTCAAACGGCTTGTCGATCACCTGGCGCAGCTGGTGCACGTGGCTGCGCAGGCTGTCGCTGTCAGGGCAATCATCTCCCCACAGGGCTTCTTCCAGCACTTCGCGACGCAATACGTGCGGGCTTTTCTGCATCAGCACCGCCAACAGCTTGAGGCCGACCGGGTTGAGCTTGAGCAAGCGGCCCTGGCGGGTGACCTCGAGGGTGTCCAGGTCATAACTGAGGTCGGCCACCTGCAAGGTGCGGCGCCCACCGCCCTGGGCCCGGCGCAGCACCGCTTCGATGCGGGCGGCCAGCTCCGACAGGGCGAAGGGCTTGAGCAGGTAGTCGTCGGCACCGGAGCGGAAGCCTTGCAGGCGGTCGTCCAATTGGTCGCGGGCGGTGAGCATGATCACCGGCGTGTCGCGGCGGGCGTCTTCGCGCAGGCGCTTGCACAGGGTGTAGCCGTCGATGCCCGGCAACATGATGTCGAGCACGATCAGGTCGTAGTGCTCGGTGGCAGCCAGGTGCAGGCCGGACAGGCCATCCTGGGCACAGTCGACGGTATAGCCTTTCATGCCCAGGTAATCGGCCAGGTTGGCCAGGATATCGCGGTTGTCTTCAACCAAAAGAATGCGCATCGGTTTCTCCTGTGCGGCGCTTCTCGCTGTGGTGCGCGGCAGGCGCAGCTTAAGGCCTATGCCTGCAGGGTGCCAGCCCCAGGGAAAATTCAGCGCACTTGACGGTTTTTTCACTGATCCTTCACGGACACAGGATAGCGGGCGGCCGACAATGCCCGATCTTTTTCGCGCCCTGGAGCCGCCATGCAGCAACCAAATCGCCCCCGCCCGATCAATTTCTGGCTTTATCTGGGGCTACCCCTGGCGACCGCAATCGGCCTGATTCTGCTGGAACTGACCTCGGTCGACATGGACATTGCCAACCTGTTCTTCGACCCTGCTGCCGGGCAGTTCATCGGCCGCCACAGCTATTTGCTGGAGAACATCCTGCATGACAGGGTCAAGCAGGGGGTGATCCTGCTGGGAGTGATGTCGCTGGTGACCTTTGCTGCCAGCTTCTTCTGGAAGCGCCTGTTCGGCTGGCGCCGTGAGCTGGGCTGCCTGGTGCTGGCACTGGGCCTGTCCACGGCGTTTGTCACACCGTTGAAGAAAGTGACCCAGGTGCAATGCCCGTGGAGCCTGACTCAGTTTGGCGGGAAGGAAACCTACAGCAAGCTGCTGGAGCCGCGGCCGGCAACCGACAAGCCCGGGCTGTGCTGGCCGGGCGGGCATGCCGCCACCGGGTTCTGCCTGTTCGGGCTGTTTTTCATGTTGCGTGATCGCAAGCCAAGGCTGGCGCGAGTGGCGTTGACGGTGGCCTTCGTCGCCGGGTCGGTGCTGTCGCTGGGGCGGATGATGCAGGGAGCGCATTTCCTGTCGCACAACGTGTGGACGGCGGTGTTCTGCTGGTTGATCGGCTTGGGGTCGTATTACCTGGTTCTGTATCGGCGGGGAATGGCTGAGGTGCCTGCTGCCGAGCGTAGCGTTGCCTGACCCAGGGGCCGCTTTGCGGCCCTTTCGCCGGCAAGCCAGCTCCCACAGGTACAGCGCAAGTCCCAGTGTTGGCGCAATCCTGTAGGAGCGGCCTTGTGTCGCGATGGGCTGCAAAGCAGCCCCAATGGCCCTCACAGGAAAACAAAAAAGCCCCGGTTCTCGCGAACCGGGGCTTTTCATGGTGCAGGGGGTAAGGCTGGCTTACATCATGCCGCCCATGCCACCCATGCCGCCCATGTCAGGCATGCCAGCAGCTGGCTTGTCTTCTGGCAGGTCAGCGACCATGGCTTCGGTGGTGATCATCAGACCGCCGATCGAAGCAGCAGCTTGCAGCGCCGAGCGGGTGACTTTGGCTGGGTCCAGGATACCCATCTCGATCATGTCGCCGTATTCGCCGGTAGCAGCGTTGTAACCGAAGTTACCCGAACCTTGCTTGACCTTGTCAGCGACAACGCTTGGCTCGTCGCCGGCGTTGGCAGTGATCTGGCGCAGCGGCGCTTCAACAGCGCGACGCAGCAGGGCGATACCGACGTTCTGGTCTTCGTTGTCGCCTTTGAGGTTGGCAATGGCAGCCAGGGAGCGAACCAGGGCTACACCACCGCCAGGTACCACGCCTTCTTCAACGGCTGCACGGGTTGCGTGCAGGGCGTCTTCAACGCGGGCTTTCTTCTCTTTCATTTCAACTTCGGTGCCGGCACCGACCTTGATCACGGCAACACCGCCAGCCAGTTTGGCCAGACGCTCTTGCAGCTTCTCACGGTCGTAGTCCGAGGAAGTCTCTTCGATCTGGGCACGGATCTGCTTGACGCGTGCTTCGATCTCGCTGTCGGCGCCAGCGCCGTCGATGATGGTGGTGTTTTCCTTGGACAGGATGACGCGCTTGGCGTTACCCAGGTGCTCCAGGGTAGCAGTTTCCAGCGACAGGCCGATTTCTTCGGAGATGACCTGGCCGCCAGTCAGGACGGCGATGTCCTGCAGCATGGCCTTGCGGCGGTCGCCGAAGCCCGGAGCCTTGACCGCAGCAACCTTGACGATGCCGCGCATGTTGTTGACTACCAGGGTAGCCAGGGCTTCACCTTCAACGTCTTCGGCAACGATCAGCAGTGGGCGGCCGGCCTTGGCAACGGCTTCCAGAACTGGCAGCAGCTCACGGATGTTGGAGATCTTCTTGTCGACCAGCAGCAGCAGCGGGCCTTCCAGCTCGGCAACCATGGTGTCCGGCTTGTTGACGAAGTACGGGGACAGGTAGCCGCGGTCGAACTGCATGCCTTCAACGACCGACAGTTCGTTTTCCAGGCCCGAGCCTTCTTCAACGGTGATCACGCCTTCTTTACCGACTTTTTCCATGGCTTCGGCGATGATTTCACCGATGGAGTTGTCGGAGTTGGCGGAGATGGTACCTACCTGGGCGATGGCCTTGGAGTCGGCGCATGGCTTGGACAGGTTCTTCAGCTCGGCGACGACGGCAGCGGTGGCCTTGTCGATGCCGCGCTTCAGGTCCATCGGGTTCATGCCGGCAGCGACGGCTTTCAGGCCTTCGTTGACGATGGCCTGAGCCAGGACGGTAGCGGTGGTGGTGCCGTCACCGGCAGCGTCGTTGGCCTTGGAAGCAACTTCCTTGACCAGTTGGGCGCCCATGTTCTCGAAGGCGTCTTTCAGCTCGATTTCCTTGGCGACGGAAACGCCGTCCTTGGTGATGGTCGGAGCGCCGAAGCTCTTGGCCAGCACCACGTTACGGCCTTTCGGGCCCAGGGTCGCTTTTACCGCGTCAGCCAGAACGTTGACACCAACCAGCATTTTCTTACGAGCGGAATCGCCGAATTTTACGTCTTTAGCAGCCATGATCGTTTAATCCTTGGAATTCTTTGGAGTAACGGGAAGTCGGGGAAATCAGCCTTCGATAACGGCGAGGATTTCGTTCTCGGCCATGACCAGCAGGTCTTCGCCATCGACTTTCACGGTGTTGCTGCCCGAGTAAGGGCCGAAAACCACTTTGTCACCCACTTTCACGGCCAGTGCGCGAACTTCGCCGTTGTCCAGGATGCGACCGGTGCCGACGGCGACGACTTCGCCGCGGTTTGGTTTTTCAGCGGCCGAACCCGGCAGGACGATACCGCCAGCGGTTTTCGATTCTTCTTCGCTGCGACGGATAACGACGCGGTCATGCAGAGGACGAAGCTTCATTGTCGATCTCTCCCAAATTGTGGTTTTCATCGGCCGGTGTCGACACCGGCGGGTTGTTGCTGTCCGGCGTTGCCGGGGTGGCCCGCAATGGGCGAACCACCTGAGTTATGCCTGGTGTTGCCACCAGAAACCTTGCGGTGACCACTACATGAGGCCGCCATATTCAATTACAAGGCTTGCTTCAGAAAATTTTTCATTAGCGCCTTGGCCCCGCAAAAAGCTGGGGCCGCAAAGCGGCCCCCGGTTATTACTTGTCGCGGCGCTCGTACTCGCCTTCGATCACATTCGGCCTATGCCCGCCATCACTCGGCCGGGCCTGGAACGGGTCGTCCTGGAAGGCGCGCTGT
This sequence comes from Pseudomonas sp. s4, assembly GCF_046764235.1. NCBI lineage: Bacteria > Pseudomonadati > Pseudomonadota > Gammaproteobacteria > Pseudomonadales > Pseudomonadaceae > Pseudomonas > Pseudomonas sp. s4. The sequence continues at coordinate 5,220,709 of NZ_CP177209.1, forward strand.
CGCATGGCCTGGGCCTCGGCACGCTCGCGCATCTTGCGCGCGGCCAGGTGACGGGTGAATGGCAGCAGGCAGAGCAAGCCCAGCACGTCGCTGATGAAACCTGGCAGCAACAGCAGGCCACCACCAACGGCCAGCATCATGCCCTGAAACATGTCCTCGGCGGGCAGTTCGCCACGCTGCAGGCTTTCACGGGCGCGCAGTGCGGTTGCCAGCCCGGCCACGCGCATCACCAGCACACCCAGGGCGGAGCCGGCGATGATCAGCAGCAGTGCTGGGAAGAAACCGATGGCGGCACTGACCTTCACGAAGACGAACAGCTCCAGCACGGGAAACAGGAGAAACAGCAGTAGAAAAGCACGCATCAAAGCATTCCTCGTCGGAAGAGAACCTTCCTGTAAGACCAACAGATGGATGCGTGCGCTCGGGTTTTCAACCCTCGACTTCCGTCGCAACCGGCCACTGGTCGGCGCGAGCCAGCAAAACCAGGGCTTCGCGGACTTGTGTCGGCGTGTTGCAAGTACTTGGGAAGGGCAACCAGTGCACCGCCTGGCCGATACGCAGGTGCATGCCTTCGCTGTCTACCCCGACCATCTGCGCTGGCGCATGGCTTGGCAGCTCGGTCAGTTGCACATAGTGGGCGATGGCGTTGGCGTGGTCGCTGTTCATATGCTCGACCATGCTTGCCTCGGCTTTACCGGCGAACGGGTTGGCCAGAGTTACCTGGTCAAGCCAGTGGATCGCGCCGAAGCCGCCGATGTAGCGGTGGCGCACCGGCTGCAGCACCCAGAAGTCGAAGTCGTGGGCCTTGTGGTAGTTGGCCGCGTCCGGGAAATAGCGGTAGTAACGCTCTGCGGCAGCCTCGATGGCGGCCTCCTCCACCAGCTTGTGCGCCTCGGCCATCACCGTCAGGCGCCCCACGGCCTGCACGTCCTCGGCTTCGCGCTCACCTACCAGCAGCGAGCACTTGGGATCCTTCTGCAGGTTGTGCGTGTGCTGGGCGATGCGGCTGATGAGGATCAACGGGTTGCCCTGGGCGTCCAGGCAGTACGGCACGACCGAGCCGAAGGGGTAGCCGGGCATCGACTTGGAATGGGTCGAGAGCACGCCGCGGTATTCCTTGAGCAGCAGCTCCCGGGCGGGACGGATGGCATTGGTACTCACTTGGGGGCGGCTCCTGATATCGGGCTGGATGGGACAAGATAAGCATTATCAGATCCAGTGCCAATGGGGCTGCTTTGCAGCCCATCGCGACACAAGGCCGCTCCTACAAGGGATCGCGTACATCCTGTGTCGCGATGGGCCGCAAAGATTTACCAGGTAACGCCGAAGCCTGCGGTATAGCGGGTCTTGTCCAGGTCACTCTCACGGGTACCGGTGATGATGTCCTTCTCCGCCTTGAGGTTGAGCGAGGCCCATTCAGTGACCTTGTAGCGCAGGCCAACCTCGGCATCCAGCGCATAGTCGGCCACGCCACCCAGCGGCTTGGCGAACTCGCCGTTGGTGAACAGCTGCACGTTCTTGCCAATCAGGTAGCGGGTGTAGTCCCACTTCACCGCCGCAGAATAGAAGTTGTCCTTGGCGCCATCCTGGTATTCAAAGTCGGTGCGGTTGATCAGCGACCCCAGCGAAAACGCGCCCAGTTCGTTGTCCCAGAACTGGTAACCCGGGCCGGTACCCACGGTGCGCTGGCGAGCAAGGTCTTCGATGCGGTCGCGCTTGTACTCCATGCGCCCTTGCCAGAACCACTTCTCGGTGAGGAAGCGGTCCAGGGCATACTCGGCACTCCAGTTGTCTGTGGTGGTGACGTCGTCCTTGGTCTCGCGGTTGTATTCGCCTTCGGCATTGTGCCGCCAGCGGCCATGGCGGGCGCTGGTCTTGAAGCCGACGTCGTAGTCGTCGGTGTCGTTCTCGGCGCGCTTGTAGTCCAGCGCCACGTCGACGTTGCCCTTCCACACGAAATCCTCGACCAGGGGCTTGGGCTTCATGATCTGCTCAATGCTGGCCAGCTCCACGGTCTTTGGCGCCTCGCCATTGGCCAAGGTCACCTTGCCGGGCTCGGCGGCCTTCAGCGCCTTGGCGCGCTCACCGCTGTAGGCGTCCTGCTTGACCAGCATCTCCTGGTCGCTCTCCAGGGTCTGGACCTCTTTCCAGTCCAGGGCGATGGAACCGCCATAGGGGGTTTCCAGCAGCAGCTTGCCGCCGTCGAAGACTTTGATCTTGCCGCTGAGACGGTCACCGTTCTTCATCCATACGGTGTCGGCGAACACCGGGGAGGCGCATAGGGAAGCAGCAAGCAGGCACAACAAGGATCTAGAATACATAAGCGGGCTATGATTTTCGGACTACAGGTTCGATTTGGCGAAAAAAGCCGGGCATTATCCGGATAACGACGACCAGAGCAAGAAAAGACCGGGAGCATGCCGTTGAGTTCAACTCTCATTTGCCAGACCGCCGGTCCGGTTTCATCTGCAGCCCAGAGGGGGCCTGATGTCTGACGGATATGAGCACGCCCTCGACTCCGCCGAGGGCCGACGGACGGTGCTGTATTCGGTACTTGGCCAAGTTCCGGCCGGCAAGGTGGTCAGCTATGGCCAACTGGCCGAACTGGCAGGGCTTGGGCGGGCGGCACGCTGGGTCGGACGTACCCTCGGGCAACTGCCCGCGGACACTCGCCTGCCCTGGCACCGGGTGCTCGGCGCAGGCGGCCGCCTGAGCCTGGCACTGGGTACCCCGTCTGGGGATGAACAACGGGCGCGCCTGCGTGCGGAGGGTGTAAATGTAACCAACAATCGTGTGGATATGACGCGCCATGGCTGGCGCCCGATGGAGCACAGCGGTTAGAGTGCGCGCTTTGTTTTCGCAAACTTGAGGCAGATGTTGGCCCATGCCCCGTAAAACCTGGCGCGCTGCGCTTGCTGCCTATGCCAGCCCGTCAACCTTGGTACTTTTGCTGCTCGGCTTCGCCGCCGGTCTGCCCTATATGCTGGTGTTCTCCACCCTTTCGGTGTGGTTGCGCGAAGCTGGCGTGGCCCGCGAGACCATTGGTTACGCCAGCCTGATCGGCCTGGCGTACGCCTTCAAGTGGGTGTGGTCGCCACTGCTCGACCAATGGCGCCTGCCGCTGCTCGGCAGCCTGGGGCGCCGGCGTTCGTGGTTGCTGCTGTCGCAAGCGCTGGTGGTGATCGGGCTGGTCGGCATGAGCCTGTGCGACCCGCAGCAGCATCTGTCTTGGCTGATCGCCCTGGCGGTGTTGGTGGCCTTCGCTTCGGCCACCCAGGACATCGCGGTCGATGCCTACCGCCTGGAAATCGCCGACGACCAGCGCCAGGCTGCACTCGCCGCCAGCTATATGGCCGGCTACCGCGTGGCGGCCCTGCTGGCCACGGCTGGTGCCCTGTTCTTCGCCGAGTGGTTCGGCTCCACTGGCTTCAGCTACCTGCACAAGGCCTGGGCCGGCACCTACGTCATGTTCGCGGTGATGATGCTGCCCGCCGTGTTCACCACCCTGATCATGCGCGAACCGCCCGTACCCATGCGTACCCAGCTGTCGGCAGCGCGCTATGGGCTGGTGCACCAGCTGGCCTCGGTGTTCGTGCTGATAATCTTGCTGGTATCGGTACCGGCCAGCTTCACCCAGATGTTCAATACCGGCTGGTCCAGCGTCATCTCCGGTGATGCAACGCCACTGGACCTGCTGCTGGAAGACCGCGCCTTCCTGCGCCTGATCCTCTATGTGCTGCTGACATGGGCGTGCCTGTCGAGCCTGGGCCGTCGCGGCCTCGCGCCGGTCCTGACCCCGGTCAACGACTTCATCGCCCGCTACCGCTGGCAGGCCCTGCTGTTGCTCGGCCTGATCGCCACCTATCGCATGTCGGACACGGTAATGGGCGTGATGGCCAACGTGTTCTACATCGACATGGGCTTCACCAAGGACCAGATCGCCAGCGTCAGCAAGATCTTCGGCCTGATCATGACCCTGGTCGGCGCCGGTGTTGGCGGCCTGCTGATCGTGCGCTTCGGCATCATGCCGATCCTGTTCATCGGCGGTGCGGCCTCCGCGGGCACCAACATTCTGTTCCTGATGCTGGCCGACATGGGCCCGAACTTGCAAATGCTGGTGGTGACCATCTCGCTGGACAACTTCAGCTCCGGCCTGGCCACCTCGGCCTTCGTTGCCTACCTGTCGAGCCTGACCAACCTGAAGTTCTCGGCTACCCAGTACGCGTTGCTCAGCTCGATCATGCTGCTGTTGCCAAGGCTGATCGGGGGTTATTCGGGGGTCATGGTGGAGAAATTCGGTTACCACGACTTCTTCCTGATCACTGCCCTCCTTGGCGTGCCGACCCTGATCCTGATTGCCCTGCAGTGGCGCCAGGAGGCCGGGCCGGGCAAACCGGTTGCAGAGGAAGGTTCGGCGGCCGAGCGGCCCTGACAGTTTTGTATTGCCTGTACCGGCCTCTTCGCAGCACAAGGCTGCTCCTACAGATACACCACAGCTCTGTAGGAGCAGCCTTGTGCTGCGAAGAGGCCGGTACAGGCAATAAAGTTTACTGAGCAACAGCCCCCTCACCAGGCCTTCCACCCACCACAAACCACAGCGGCCACAGCGCCAAGGCCCCCGCCACACCCGCCGCCAGGGCAAAGTGCAGCAAGCTGGTCCCGGCCCCAATCATCGCCAGCAGCGCCCCACCCAACCCCAGCAAGGCAATGGTGATCATCCCCAGCATGGCCGAGACCAGGCCCTTGCTCTGCTCGCTGGCGAACAGCGTCATGCGATACAGCACCGCGTTGGCCACGCCCAACCCCAGCGCGTACAGCGACATGCCCGCCACCACGCTGGTCACACTCGGCCAGTACCATGTCGCCAGTCCCATCAGGCACAGGCCGGCCAGGTATGGCCACAATGCACCACGCACCAGCGCCGCCAACGGATAGCGATCGGCAATGCGGTTGATGATCAGGTTGCCCAGGATCAGCCCGCCAAACACCGGCAACTGCCACAAGGCGTACTCCATGGTGCTCAGCCCCTCGTCGTGGATCAGCAGCACCGGCGACAGGCCGATCCAGCCAATCAGCGGCAGACCGACCAGGCCCAGGGCCGCGCTGCCAGCGACAAAGCGGCGGTTGCCCAGCAACTGGCCGTAGCCGGCCAGCAGTGGCAGCAGGTGGATCGGCGTGAATGCCAGGCGCGAGCCGTCACGGCGCTCCACGCCCAAGGTCTCCGGCATCAGCCGGTACAGCAGCAGCCAGGCCACAACCGCGCCAATGGCGAAGGCCACGAACAGCCAACGCCAGTCCAGCCACTGCAACAGCAAGGTGCCCACCAACGGCCCGAGCAAAGGCGAGAGCAAGGCGATATTGGCCAGCAGGGCCATCATGCGCACGGCGTCGGCTTCGCTGAAGGCTTCGTTCAGGGCCGGGTAGCTGACCGTGACCACAAACCCCAGGCCGATGCCTTGCAGCAGGCGCAGCAAGTTGAACAGGCCGATGTCGTGGACCCAGAAGGTGGCCAGGCAGGCCAGGCCGAAGAACGCGCAGCCGATCAGCAGCAACGGGCGCCGGCCATAGCGGTCGGCCAACGGGCCGATCAGCCATTGCAGCACCACGCCCCCCAGCAGGTACAGGTTGAGGGCGTGGGGAATGTATTCGGGGCTGGCATCCAGGTCGCCGACCACCACCGGCATGGCCGGCATGACGGCATCGCTGGCCAGGTAGGTGAGCAGCTCGAACAGGGCCAGGGTCAGGCCGAACAGCAAGGCACGCAGGGGGGTGATGTACAGCAGTGGTTTCATGATGGCGTATCGGGTGTGGCAGGTGGGGTCAGGCTATATGCCAGAAATGGCGGGGTATTGCTGTGAACAAGTGTAAAAAGTCGGGGCCGCTTCGCGCCCCATCGCCGGCAAGCCAGCTCCCACAGGGACACAGGCCTGAAGACTGTGATAACCCTGTGGGAGCTGGCTTGCCGGCGATGGGGCGCGAAGCGGCCCCGGCTTCAACGCGGTATTACTGCGCTGCAGTCTCCTGCACCACGCGAATCACCCGCTGCGGGAACGGAATGTCGATCCCTTCGGCCTTCAACCGGTCACGCGCATGCTCGTTGAGCATGAACATCACATCCCAGTAATCGGCGGTCTTGGTCCACAAGCGCAAGGACACTGTGATCGAGCTGTCGCCCAGGGTCGCGACCACCGCCTGCGGCGCCGGGTCGGGCAGCACGCGCGGGTCCTGCGCCAGCTCCAGCAGCACGTTGCGGGCCTTCTGCAGGTCGGCCTCGTAGTCCACGCCCACATCGAACACCACCTTGCGCGTCGGCTGGCGGTTGGTGTTGGTGATGATGCCGTTGGACAGGCTGCCGTTGGGCATGATCACCGTCTTGTTGTCACCAGTGCGCAGCACGGTGTGGAAGATCTGGATGCTGTCGACGGTGCCGGCCACGCCTTGCGCCTCGATCCAGTCACCGATGCGGAACGGGCGAAACATCAGGATCAGCACACCGCCGGCGAAGTTCGCCAGGCTGCCCTGCAAGGCCAGGCCGATGGCCAGGCCCGCGGCACCGATGGCGGCAACGAACGAGGTGGTCTCGATACCGATCATCGACGCCACGCTGACGAACAGCAGCACCTTCAGCACGATATTCGACAAGGTGCTGATGAAGCCCTGCAGCGCCAGGTCGGCGTTGCGCAGGCCAACCAGCTTGCCCAGGCGGGCGCTGACCTTGTTGATGATCCACCAGCCGACCGCCAGGGTCAGCAGCGCCAGCAGCACACGGCTGCCATATTCCATGATCAAGGGGATCCAGGTCTGGGATTGGCGGACCAGCTGATCGACTTCAGCGTTCAAATCCATATTCATCTCCTGATGCCGAGCGGCAAGTACACGGTAGAACTGGCCACGCGCGATGGCGCAGCCCCGGTCCCCATGGACATCATTTGGCCATCGGGGTTCCGGGCGATGCCCACATCAGTCGCGGAAGTTGTTGAACTGCAATGGCATGTCGAATTCCTTGGTACGCAGCAGCGCAATGGCTTCCTGCAGGTCGTCGCGCTTTTTGCCGGTAACGCGTACCTGCTCGCCCTGGATGGCGGCCTGCACTTTCAGCTTGGCATCCTTGATGGTGGCGACGATCTTCTTCGCCAGATCCTTGTCGATACCTTCGCGGAACTTGGCTTCCTGTTTCTTTTCCTTGCCCGAGGCGTACGGGTCCTTGGTTTCCAGGCACTTCACGTCGATCTTGCGCTTGACCAGCGCCAGGCGCAGGATTTCCAACATCGCTTCGAGCTGGAACTCTTCCTCGGCGGTGAGCATCACGGTCTGCTCTTTGTCCTTGAACTCGAAGGTGCCCTTGCCCTTGAGGTCGTAGCGACGGTCCAGGTCCTTGATGGCGTTGTCGACCGCGTTCTGCACTTCGTGCTTGTCCAGTTCCGATACCACGTCGAACGAAGGCATGGTTGTTCTCCCAAAATAAAAGCGCGCTCAGGCTGAAGATGGAGCGCGCTGGGTTTGACGGTTAAAATGCGGGCTCATTATAACGGGTTGCGAAACGCATATGAGCAGCACCTGGCATATTCTCGGCGCCGGTAGCCTGGGCAGCCTGTGGGCTTGCCGCCTGGCGCGCGCGGGCAAGGCAGTGCGCCTGATCCTGCGTGACGGGCAGCGGCTGCAGGCCTACCAGCAGGCCGGCGGCCTGACCCTGGTCGAACAGGACCAGTCCCGCCACTACGCCATCCCCGCCGAAACCGCGCAGGCACGCGGCCCGATCCATCGCCTGCTGGTGGCCTGCAAGGCCTACGACGCCGCCCCGGCCATCGCCGGCGTGGCACCTCGCCTGGCCGAAGACGCTGAGGTGGTTCTGCTGCAGAACGGCCTGGGCAGCCAGGACGAGGTCGCCGACCTGGTGCCCCATGCACGCTGCATCTTCGCCTCCAGTACCGAAGGCGCATTCCGCGAGGGAGATTGGCAGGTACGCTTTGCCGGCCACGGCTTCAACTGGCTGGGTGACCCATGCAACCCGACGATCCCGGCCTGGTTCGATGACCTGCATCAGGCTGGCATCCCTGCCGAGTGGACGGTGGATATCCTCACCCGCCTGTGGCGCAAGCTGGCACTCAATTGCGCCATCAACCCGCTGACCGTGCTGCACGACTGCCAGAACGGCGGGCTGCTGGGGCACCTGGGCGAAGTGGATGCGCTGTGCGCCGAGCTGGCCCAACTGCTGCACCGCTGTGGCCAGCCAGAAGCGGCAGACGGGCTGAACGAAGAAGTGCAGCGGGTGATCCTCGCCACTGCGGCCAACTACTCTTCCATGTACCAGGATGTACGCGCAGGCCGCCGCACCGAGGTGCACTACCTGCTTGGCCATGCCTGCCGCGCCGCCGGCCGTCATGGCCTGCAGCTGCCAGAGCTGGAACGCCTGCTGCAGCACTTGGTCGATAACCTGCGTGTGCGTGGTTTGCCCTGCGACTGACGCAGCCCTTTCAACCGGATACGGATATTGCCTAGCCCATGACCTTGCGCCAACGCCTGGAAAACCTCCCGGTCGGGCAGAAGCTGCTGGCGGCCCTGCTGGTGTTGCTGGTGACCATCCTGTTGGTGGCCAACCTCACCTTCATCAGCGCCGCCTACTGGATCACCCAGGAAAGCATGGCGCCACAGGCGCTGCACACCATCGGCCGGCTGGTGGCCAACCCGCAACTGGCGGCGCGCGCCGGCGATACACCGGACACCGCCAGCGCCCTGCTGAAGGAGCTGGACAGCTACACGCCGCTGCGCGCCGCTGCCGTCTACGGTGGCGATGGCCGCATGTTGGCGCAGCTGCAGCACGGCGAGCCGCTGGCACTGCCCAAGCGTTTTCGCAACATCGACGGCTGGCGCCTGATGGAGTTTCGCAGCACCCAGCTGATCCGCATGCCACGTGACGCCAACCCGCCCGCACACCTGCTGCTGGTGGCCAGCAGTGAACTGCCCACGGCTTTCTACACCGGCACCCTCAGCGCCAGCCTGGGCATCCTGGTGTTCAGCATCCTTCTGTGGATCGTCATAGCCCGACAGATAAAACGCCTGATCACCCAGCCGATCAACCAGCTCGAAGAGCTCAGCCGCCAGGTCACCCGCGAAGAGAGCTATGCCTTGCGTGCGCAGCGCGGTAACGACGACGAAATCGGCAGCCTGGCCGAAGCGTTCAACACCATGCTCTCGCGCATCGAAGCCCGCGAACAGCAACTCAAGCGCACCCGCGACGAGTTTCAGGAGGCCTACGACCAGGCCCAGGGCCTGGCCGAGGAAACCCGCCACACCAACCGCAAGCTGGAACTGGAAGTTCAGGTGCGCAGCAAGATCGAGAAAAAACTCACCGGCTTCCAGAACTACCTCAACAGCATCATCGACTCGATGCCCTCGGCACTGATCGCCCTCGATGAGCAGCTCTACGTGACCCAATGGAACCACGAAGCCACGGTACTTTCCGGCACGCCTCTGGACGAGGCGCTGAATCAGCCGATCTTCATAGCCTTCGAACCGCTCAAGCCGTTCCTGCCGCAACTGAAGGAAACAGTGGAAAAGCACCGGGTGGCGAAGATCGAACGGGTCACCTGGCCCAAGGGTGACGACCTGCGCCACTACGCCCTGACCTTCTACCCGCTGACCGGTGGCGGCGGCCGTGGCGTTGTCATCCGTATCGACGACATCACCCAGCGCCTGTCGCTGGAAGAAATGATGGTGCAATCGGAAAAGATGCTTTCGGTCGGCGGCCTGGCCGCCGGCATGGCCCACGAGATCAACAATCCGCTGGGCGCGATCCTGCATAACGTGCAGAACATCCGCCGGCGCCTGTCACCAGAACTGCCGCGCAATCAGGAACAGGCAGAGGAGCTGGGCATCGACCTGCCCACGGTCAACCGCTACCTGGAGAGCCGCGAAGTGCCACAATTGCTCGACGGCATCCAGCAGGCCGGTGCCCGGGCAGCGAAGATCGTCACCCACATGCTCAGCTTCAGCCGCCGCAGCAACCGTCAGCTGGCGCCGTGCGACCTGCCGGCGCTGATCGATCAGGCGGTGGAGATTGCCAGCAACGACTTCGACCTGGCCATAGGCTTCGATTTCAAGGGCCAGGCCATCGTGCGTCAGTTCGACCCCGACCTGGGGCCGGTGCCGTGCACCGCCAACGAATTGGAGCAGGTGCTGCTCAACCTGCTGAAAAACGCGGCCCAGGCCATCCACCAGCGGCCGCAGCCGAGCGAGCCCGGGCGCATCACCCTGCGTACCCGCTTGAGCCCGCCATGGGCGGAAATCCAGGTCGAGGACAACGGCGTCGGCATGCCCGAAGGGGTGCGCAAGCGCACCTTCGAGCCGTTCTTCACCACCAAGGAAATCGGCCAGGGTACCGGGCTGGGGCTGTCGGTCTCGTACTTCATCATCACCAACAACCACAAGGGGCAGATGGAAGTGCAGTCCACGCCCGGCCAGGGCACCTGCTTCACCCTGCGCTTGCCCCTTGGCCAGCCGGCAGCGGTGGCGCCGGCCAAAATGGAGAAATGACATGGGCTACCGCCTGTCGAAGATCTACACCCGCACCGGCGACAAAGGCGAAACCGGCCTGGGCGATGGGCGCCGGGTGCCCAAGGATCACCCGCGGATCGAGGCGATTGGCGAGGTGGACAGCCTGAACAGCCAGCTGGGTTTGCTGCTGGCGGGGCTGGCCGAACAAGGGCTGGATGAAGTGAGCGCGGTTTTGGCGCCGTGCCAGCACCGCCTGTTCGACCTGGGCGGTGAGCTGGCGATGCCCAGTTATCAGGCGTTGGACCTGGCGGAGGTGGCGCGGCTTGAGGCAGCGATCGATGTGTGGAATGAAGAGCTGGGGCCGTTGAAAAACTTTATCTTGCCCAGTGGCTCGGCGCTGGTGGCGCAGGCGCATGTGTGCCGGAGCCTGGCGCGCAGTGCGGAGCGGCGGTGCCAGCAGCTGAATGCGCTGGAGCCGTTGGCGGGGGTTGGGTTGGCGTATATCAACCGGCTTTCGGATCTGCTGTTTGTGGCGGCGCGGATCATTGGGCGGCGGCAGGGGGTGGCTGAGGTTTTGTGGCAACCTGCTGAAAAGCCTAAAGGCTGAAAGTGCCGGGGCTGCTTTGCAGCCCGTCGCGACACAAGGCCGCTCCTACAGGGGGGTCGCGATTCATTCAGGATTACGCGATTCCTTTGTAGGAGCGGCCTTGTGTCGCGATGGGCCGCAAAGCGGCCCCAATTTCAGGCGGCTCAGATCTCAGGCCAGAACGCCCGGATCCCGGCCACACCCTGTGCCCCCGCTTCCCAGGCCTGCTCGCGCTCACCCGGCCCTACCCCACCCAACAGGTAGACCGGCTTGTTGAACCCGGCAATCAAACGTTGCGCCTCGTCCCACCCCAGCGGCACCGCCTCAGGATGTGTCCGGGTTGCCTGCACCGGCGACAAAGTGACAAAGTCCACGCCCATCTGCTCCGCCAGCGCCAGCTCTTCGGCACTGTGGCAGGACGCCGCCAGCCAGCGCTCCTTGGGGAACGGCCGGCCGTTGGCGGCATACTTGCGCAGTTGTGCAGCCGTCAGGTGCCAACCCGCGGCTGGGAAGTCACCCAGCCACTCCAGCGGCCCCTTGAGCATCAGCTGCGCCTTGCCCGCGCAAAGGCCGACCGCATCCACCGCCACATCGCGATACTTGGGATCGTACATGTCCGGGGCACGCAACTGGATCAGGCGAATGCCACTTGCCACTGCCTTCTGGATGCCCTTGAGCATCTGCGGCACTTCCAGGCCATCGGGGGTGACCAGGTACTGATCCGGCAGGCGCGCGGCTGCAACGATCGGCTTGTTGGCCTCGGGGAATTCGTATTGGGGCAAATCGCGTGGAGCAACCCATTCCAGCGGCTGCCCTTCGGCGCCATGCGGCTCGCCGGTGAATGCCTCGACTTCGCGCACATCCAGCAGCACCTGCTTGTCCGGGTAATCGTGGCTGACCTTGATCAGCGCGCGCGAACGACTCACCTCGATACCCAGCTCCTCGCGCAGCTCGCGGGCCAGCGCCGCCTCGACGCCCTCACCCTCTTCTACCTTGCCGCCCGGGAATTCCCACAGACCGCCCTGGTGCTGGGTATCGGCGCGCCGCGCGATCAGAATACGGCCGTCAGTACCGCGAATGACAGCAGCTACAACATGAATCCGTTTCACCCTTCACGCTCCGCCAGGCCAGCCTTTTGCCAGGCCTGGAAGGCTGGCCACTGATAAATGGTTTCGATATAAGTCGCCGCCTCCGCAGGCACTTCCACACGGTAGGTGCGCAGGCGCACCGCCACCGGGGCGAAGAAGGCATCAGCCAGGCTCGGCCTGCCGAACAGGAACGGGCCGCTGTCCTTGGCCGCAAGGCGACATTCCGACCACAGTGCAACGATACGGTCGATATCGATTTGAACCTCCAGCGGCACGCTGTCCAGCGCCTGGTCGCGCGACAGGTCGAACGGCATCGCGCCGCGCAGGGCGAAGAAGCCGCTGTGCATCTGCGCGCAGGCCGAACGGGCCTGAGCCCGGGCCGCCACGTCGGCAGGCCACAGCTGCGCGTCGGGGTGGCGTTCGTTGAGGTATTCGGCAATGGCCAGCGAGTCGGCGATCACACCGTTCTCTGTCTTGAGCAGCGGTACCTTGCCGGTAGCCGAGAAGGCGAGGATGCGCTGACGGGTGTCAGGCTGGTTCAGCTTGATCAGTGTTTCTTCGTAAGGCACGCCAGCCAGCTCGAGGGCCAGGGCGCCACGCAGCGACCAGGAGGAATACAGCTTGTCGCCGATGATCAGGTGATAGCTCATGGTTCGGCTCCATCGTTTGGGAATTCTGGGGCTGCTTTGCAGCCCTTTCGCGACACAAGGCCGCTCCCACATGGGGCGGTGTAAGCAGGTGCTTGTGGGAGCGGCCTTGTGTCGCGATCGGGCCGCAAAGCGGCCCCAGCTACATCAGGTACGGTACTCGGCGTTGATCTTCACGTACTCGTGGGACAGGTCGGTGGTCCAGATGGTTTCGCTGCACTGGCCACGGCCCAGCTCGATACGGATGGTGATCTCTTCCTGGGCCATAACCTTGGCACCCTGGTCTTCGGTGTAGCTCGGGCTACGGCCGCCTTTGCTGGCAATGCAAACGCTGTCCAGGTACACATCAATCAGGCTCACGTCCAGCTCCGGTACGCCGGCACGGCCGACGGCGGCGAGGATACGGCCCCAGTTGGGGTCGGAAGCGAACAGCGCAGTCTTGATCAGCGGCGAGTGGGCCACGGCGTAGCCGACGTCCAGGCATTCCTGGTGGTTGCCACCGCCGTTGACCTGTACGGTAACGAACTTGGTGGCGCCTTCGCCGTCACGGACGATGGCCTGGGCCACTTCCATGCACACTTCGAACACTGCCTTCTTCAGCGCTTCGAACAGTGCGCCGCTGGCTTCGGTGACTTCCGGCAGGTTGGCCTTGCCAGTGGCAATCAGCATGCAGCAGTCGTTGGTCGAGGTGTCGCCATCGATGGTGATGCGGTTGAACGACTTGTTGGCGCCGTCCAGCATCAGGTCCTTGAGCACCGCCGGGGCAACCTTGGCGTCGGTGGCGATGTAGCCGAGCATGGTGGCCATGTTCGGGCGGATCATGCCTGCACCCTTGCTGATGCCGGTGACGGTAACCGTCACGCCATCGTGCTGGAACTGGCGGCTGGCCCCCTTGGGCAGGGTGTCGGTGGTCATGATGCCGGTGGCAGCTTCAGCCCAGTGGTTTTCCGACAGGTTGTCGAGGGCGGCCTGCAGTGCGCCTTCGATCTTCTCGACCGGCAGCGGCTCGCCGATCACGCCGGTGGAGAATGGCAGTACCGACTCGGCCGGTACGCCGGCCAGTTCGGCCAGCTTGGCGCAGGTGCGCTCGGCGGCGGCCAGGCCTGGCGCGCCGGTGCCGGCGTTGGCGTTACCAGTGTTGGTCAGCAGATAGCGCACGGTGCCCTGCACACGCTGCTTGGACAGGATCACCGGCGCTGCGCAGAAGGCGTTGAGGGTGAACACACCAGCCACGCTGGAGCCTTCGGCGCAGCGCATGACCACCACATCCTTGCGCCCCGGGCGCTTGATGCCGGCAGAAGCGATGCCGAGTTCAAAACCCGGAACCGGGTGCAGGGTGGGCAAAGGACCAAGACCAACAGCCATTAGAGCGCTCCTAGAAAATACGGTGAACAGGTGATGGAAGAGCGGGGCCGCTTCGCGCCCCATTCGCGGCACAAGGCCGCTCCTACAAGGACATCGCAACCATTGGGGCGGGCGCGGTCCCTGTAGGAGCGGCCTTGTGCCGCGAATGGGCCGCAAAGCGGCCCCGGATGTTTCAGGTTACAACAGCCTGGTCAGATCACTCGATCTGCCCGTGGCAATGCTTGAACTTCTTGCCCGAACCACACCAGCACGGCTCGTTGCGGCCCAGCTTCTGCTCGTTGCGCACCGGTGCCGAGGCAACAGCCACTTCGGCGCCCTCCTCGTTCAGCTGCTCGCTTTCCAGGCCCGGAGCAGCGGCATGCTGGAACTGCATGCGGCTGGCCAGTTCCTCGGCCTCGCGGCGCAGGCGGGCTTCCTCTTCGACCGGGTCTTCGCGGCGTACCTGAACGTGCGACAGCACGCGGATGGTGTCGCGCTTGATCGACTCGAGCAGCTCCTGGAACAGGCTGAAGGATTCGCGCTTGTACTCCTGCTTCGGGTTTTTCTGCGCATAACCACGCAGGTGGATACCGTGACGCAGGTGGTCCATGGTCGACAGGTGGTCTTTCCACAGGTCATCCAGCACACGCAGCAGGATCTGCTTCTCGAAGGTACGCAGGGCTTCGATACCGGCCTGGTCTTCCTTCTCGGTGTACGCGGTGGTGATTTCGTTCAGCAGCTTCTCGCGCAGGGTCTCTTCGTAGAGGTGATCGTCCTCGTCGAGCCACTGCTGGATCGGCAGCTTCATGGCGAAATCGCTGGCCAGCGAAGCCTCCAGGCCGGCCACGTCCCACTGTTCGGGCAGCGACTGCGGCGGAATGTGCTGGCTGATGGTAGCGTCCAGGACTTCCTTGCGGAATTCGACGATGGTGTCGCCGATGTTCTCGGCGGCCAGCAGGCTGTTGCGCATGTGGTAGATCACCTTGCGCTGCTCGTTGGCCACGTCGTCGTATTCCAGCAACTGCTTGCGGATGTCGAAGTTGCGGCCTTCGACCTTGCGCTGGGCCTTCTCGATGGCGTTGGTGACCATGCGGTGCTCGATGGCCTCGCCGGACTGCATGCCCAGCGCCTTCATGAAGTTCTTCACCCGGTCAGAGGCGAAGATACGCATCAGGCTGTCTTCCAGCGACAGGTAGAAGCGGCTGGAGCCCGGGTCGCCCTGACGGCCGGAACGGCCACGCAGCTGGTTGTCGATACGGCGCGATTCGTGGCGCTCGGAAGCGATCACGTGCAGGCCACCCGACTCGATCACCTGCTGGTGACGCTTCTGCCAGTCGGCCTTGATCTGGGCGATCTGCTCGGCGGTCGGGTTTTCCAGGGCTGCCACTTCGGCTTCCCAGTTACCGCCCAGCAGGATGTCGGTACCACGGCCGGCCATGTTGGTGGCGATGGTCAGGGCACCTGGCGCACCGGCTTGCGCGATGATCTCGGCTTCCTTCTCGTGGTACTTGGCGTTGAGCACCTTGTGGTCGATACCTTCCTTCTTCAGGAGGTTGGACATGTGCTCGGAGGTTTCGATGGTCGCAGTACCCACCAGCACCGGGCGACCCTGCTTCATGCTTTCTTTGATGTCGGCGATGATCGCGGCGTATTTCTCGTCGGCGGTCAGGTACACCAGGTCGTTGAAGTCTTTACGTGCCAACGGTTTGTTCGGCGGAATGACCATCACGTTGAGACCATAGATCGACTGGAACTCGAACGCTTCGGTGTCAGCGGTACCGGTCATGCCGGACAGCTTGGTGTACAGGCGGAAGTAGTTCTGGAAGGTAGTCGAAGCCAGGGTCTGGCTCTCGGCCTGGATGTTCAGGTTCTCTTTGGCTTCGATGGCCTGGTGCAGGCCTTCGGACAGACGGCGGCCCGGCATGGTACGGCCGGTGTGCTCGTCGATCAGCAGGACCTGGCCGTCCTGGACGATGTACTCGATGTTGCGGTGGAACAGCTTGTGCGCGCGCAGGCCAGCATAGACGTGGGTCAGCAGGCTCAGGTTATGCGCCGAATACAGGCTCTCGCCCTCGGCCAGCAGGCCGGACTGGGTGAGCATCTCTTCGATGAACTGGTGACCGGCTTCGTTCAGCTCGACCTGACGGCTCTTTTCGTCAATGGTGAAGTGGCCTTCCTGGGTGACCTGGCCTTCCACTTCCTCGATGTGCTGGGTAAGGCGCGGGATCAGACGGTTGATCTCGATGTACAGCTTGGAGCTGTCCTCGGCCTGGCCGGAAATGATCAGCGGGGTACGCGCTTCGTCGATGAGGATGGAGTCGACTTCGTCGATCACGGCGAAGTTCAGTTCACGCTGGAACTTCTCTTCCTGGCTGAACGCCATGTTGTCGCGCAGGTAGTCGAAACCGAATTCGTTGTTGGTGCCGTAGGTGATGTCGGACGCGTAGGCGGCACGCTTTTCTTCCGGCGGCTGGAAGGCCGAGACGATGCCGACCGACAGGCCAAGGAACTCGTACAGCGGGCGCATCCAGTTGGCGTCGCGGCGGGCCAGGTAGTCGTTGACGGTGACCACGTGCACGCCCTTGCCGGACAATGCGTTGAGGTACACGGCCAGGGTACCGACCAAGGTCTTGCCTTCACCGGTACGCATTTCTGCGATCATGCCCTCGTGCAGGGTCATGCCACCGATCAGCTGCACGTCGAAGTGGCGCATGCCCATCACGCGCTTGCCGGCCTCACGGGCCACGGCGAAGGCTTCAGGCAGCAACTGGTCCAGTGTCTCGCCTTTGGCCAGGCGCTCCTTGAACTCTGCGGTCTTGCCCCGCAGTTGCTCGTCGGAGAGGGCCACCATCTTCTCTTCGAGAGCATTGACGATGTTCACCGTCTTGAGCATGCGTTTGACTTCACGCTCGTTCTTGCTTCCAAAAAGTTTCTTTAACAAAGGCGCAAACATATCGGCAGGATCTTCCACACGTAGGGATGGAGGGCGGCCCCATGAGTCGCCCGTGCAGCCCTGAGGCCGCATGCGAACGAGCATTCTACCCGGAAACGATGGTGAGGAAAGTGGTGGATTTCCACGATGCTTGGACAGCGTTTTGGCGGGGGCTTGTTTTAGATAAGGGCATTTTCCCTGAGTTCAAGGTTCGGGAAGATGAAACGTATCGAGAATGAGTCTTGTCCTTGGTTGCCTGTGTCGGCCTCTTCGCGGGCTTGCCCGCTCCCACAAGATCACCACAGGTCTCAAGTGTTGCGTAATACCTGTGGGAGCGGGCAAGCCCGCGAAGAGGCCGGCACAGGCTACAAGAGGTGTTAAACTGCCGATCTTGTAACCTCATGCACATACCCATGGCCTACAAACCCTCCCCCGCCCAGCCGCCCTCGGCCCTGCTCCGCCAGGTCCGCCCGCTGCGCCTGCTGCTGAACCAGGCCGAACGCCTGGAGCACCTGCAGCGCCTGCTGGAAAGCCAGCTGCAACCGGCCGCCCGCGAGCACTGCCATGTGGCGTCGTGGCGCGATGGCACATTGTTGCTGGTGGTGACCGACGGCCATTGGGCAACCCGCCTGCGCTATCAGCAGAAACGCTTGATCTCTGCATTACAGGCCATGGAGGCATTCGCCAACCTCAGGCGCATCCTGTACAAGGTCCAGCCCCCGCTGGTGCCAGCCAAGCGTGGCGGCAATGCCGCAGAACTGTCCAATAACGCAGCCGAGAGCCTGCGCGATACCGCCGAGGGCATCACTGACCCCAAGCTGCGCGCAGCACTGGAACGATTGGCCGCCCACGCCCGGGACAAGCCATAAAAAAGGCCACCCGAAGGTGGCCTTAATGAACTAGAGAGTGTTCGAACTTACACGGCCGCAACAGGGCGCATGTACGAGATCGGTGCCGTGCTGGCATCTTCGAAGGTGACCACTTCCCAGGCATCGGTTTCGGCAATCAGCTTGCGCAACAGCTGGTTGTTCAGCGCGTGGCCGGACTTGTAGCCCTTGAACTCGCCGATCAGGCTGTTGCCCAGCAGATAAAGGTCGCCAATGGCGTCGAGGATCTTGTGCTTGACGAATTCGTCATCGGAACGAAGGCCGTCTTCGTTGAGCACACCGGTCTCGTCGACCACGATGGCGTTCTCGACACTGCCACCCAGCGCAAGGTTGTGCTTGCGCAGGTACTCGATGTCACGCATGAAGCCGAAGGTACGGGCGCGGCTGACTTCCTTCACGAACGAGGTGCTGGAGAAGTCGACGACCGCACTCTGGGTCTGGCCCTTGAGGACCGGATGATCGAAGTCGATCTCGAAGCTCACCTTGAAGCCGTCGAAAGGCAGGAAAGTGGCGCGCTTGTCGCCCTCTTCCACGGTTACCTCACGCAGGATGCGGATGAACTTCTTGGCTGCGTCCTGTTCTTCCAGGCCGGCAGACTGAATCAGAAATACAAAGGGTCCGGCGCTGCCATCCATGATCGGCACTTCCGAGGCGGAGAGCTCGACGTAGGCGTTATCGATGCCCAGGCCCGCCATGGCGGAGAGCAGGTGCTCGACCGTATCGACCTTGACGTCACCGTTGACCAGCGTCGTCGACATGGTTGTCTCGCCGACGTTGGCCGCGCGCGCCGGGATTTCGACCACAGGGTCGAGGTCGGCGCGGCGGAAGACGATGCCGGTGTCAACAGGTGCAGGCTTGAGGGTCAGGTAAACCTTCTCCCCGGAGTGCAGACCGACACCTGTGGCACGGATGGTATTCTTCAGGGTGCGTTGTTTAATCATGGCATTGGCCGCTTCAGCGCAAATTGCGAACAGGTATCAACAAAGGCTGGGGATGATAACAGACCCAACCTTTGATGAATACCAATCACCTTTATACCCCTGATAAATTCCATTAATCAGCCTGACGACGCAGAAATGCCGGGATATCGAGGTAGTCCAGGTCATCCTGAGGGTTCAGTTTAGCGGCTGCAGCAGCACCTGCATGAGCCTGGTTGCGCATTACGGTCGGGCGCTCCAGGTCACGGTAGTTGACCGCAGGCTGCTCTTGGCGAACCGGCGCCGGGTTGGAGGCCTCGTACACCTGCTGGGCAGTCTGCAGGGTGTTGTCGACCACCTTCACAGGCTTCTCGATGCGCGCGCCCAGGCCAGTAGCCACCACGGTCACGTGCAGCTCGTCACGCATGTCCGGGTCGATCACGGTGCCGACCTTGACCATGGCGTGGTCGGAGGCGAAGGCTTCGATGATGCTACCCACATCGGAGTACTCACCCAGCGACAGGTCAGGGCCTGCAGTGATGTTCACCAGGATGCCGCGGGCGCCCTGCAGGTTGACGTCTTCCAGCAGCGGGTTGCGGATCGCTGCCTCGGTGGCTTCACGCGCACGGTTCGGACCGCTGGCACAGCCAGTACCCATCATGGCCATGCCCATTTCACCCATCACGGTACGCACGTCGGCGAAGTCGACGTTGATCATGCCCGGGCGCTTGATGATATCGGAGATACCGCGCACGGCACCGGCCAGTACGTCGTCGGCCTTGGCGAAGGCAGACAGCAGGCTGGCATCCTTGCCCAGGATGGTCAGCAGCTTCTCGTTGGGGATGGTGATCAACGAGTCGACGCTTTCGGCCAGCATGCGGATGCCTTCATCGGCGATCTGCATGCGCTTGCGGCCTTCGAACGGGAACGGACGGGTCACCACGGCAACGGTGAGAATGCCCATTTCCTTGGCCACTTCGGCGATGATCGGCGCTGCACCGGTACCGGTACCGCCACCCATGCCAGTGGTGATGAACACCATGTTGGTACCCTGCAGCACTTCAGCGATGCGCTCACGGTCTTCCAGCGCGGCCTGACGGCCGACTTCCGGATTGGCACCGGCACCCAGGCCCTTGGTCACACCAGTACCCAATTGCAGGATGGTGCGCGCGCCGATGTTCTTCAGCGCCTGGGCATCGGTGTTGGCGCAGATGAATTCCACGCCTTCGATGCTGCTCTTGACCATGTGGTTGACGGCGTTGCCGCCACCACCGCCAACACCGATCACTTTGATGACCGGGCTTTGCGGGACGTTGTCTACGAGCTCGAACATTTTCCCTCTCCTTACAGTTCTCTAGTTGTCGCGCCTACCACTACTGCTTTGAAACTTAGAAATTGCCCTGGACCCAGCGCTTGAAGCGTTCAAGCACTGGAGCCTTCGGTTCATCGCCATAGCTGTTGTTGCTGCTGTTACCGGTCAGGGGCAGGTCTTCGGTCTGCTTCTGCAGGCCGTAGGTGAGCAAGCCCACGCCGGTGGAATAGATCGGGTTGCGAACCACGTCGCTGAGCCCCCGAACGCTGTGCGGTACGCCCAGGCGTACCGGCATGTGGAAGATTTCCTCGGCCAGTTCCACGGCGCCTTCCATCTTCGCGGTGCCGCCGGTGAGAACGATGCCGGCCGGCACCAGGTCCTCGTAGCCACTGCGGCGCAGTTCGGCCTGGATCAGGGTGAAGAGCTCGTCGTAACGTGGCTCCACCACCTCGGCCAGGGCCTGGCGCGACAGCTCGCGCGGTGGGCGATCGCCCACGCTCGGCACCTTGATGGTCTCGCCGGCGCCAGCCAGTTTGGCCAAGGCGCAGGCGTAGCGGATCTTGATTTCTTCGGCGTACTGGGTCGGAGTACGCAGCGCCATGGCGATGTCGTTGGTCACCTGGTCGCCGGCAATCGGGATCACCGCGGTGTGACGGATCGCGCCCTCGGTGAAGATGGCGATGTCGGTAGTGCCACCGCCGATGTCCACCAGGCACACGCCCAGCTCTTTTTCATCGTCGGTCAGCACCGAGTAGGCCGAGGCCAGCTGCTCGAGGATGATGTCGTCGATTTCCAGGCCGCAACGGCGTACGCACTTCTCGATGTTCTGCGCCGCGTTGACCGCGCAGGTGACCACGTGGACCTTGGCTTCCAGACGTACGCCAGACATGCCCAGCGGCTCGCGCACGCCTTCCTGGTTGTCGATCACGTAGTCCTGCGGCAGGGTGTGCAGCACGCGCTGGTCGGCCGGGATGGCAACGGCCTGGGCGGCGTCGAGTACGCGCTCCAGGTCGGCCAGGCTGACCTCGCGGTCGCGGATGGCGACGATGCCGTGGGAGTTCAGGCTGCGGATGTGGTTGCCGGCCACGCCGACGAAGGCCGAGTGGATGCGGCAGCCGGCCATCAACTGCGCTTCTTCCACGGCGCGCTGGATCGACTGCACGGTGGACTCGATGTTCACCACCACGCCTTTTTTCAGGCCGCGGGACGGATGAGTACCGATCCCGACGATTTCCAGGGTGCCGTCCTCGCCCACTTCACCCACCAGCGCCACCACCTTGGAGGTGCCGATGTCCAGCCCGACGATCATTTTGCCGCTATGCGCGTTTGCCATGGTCCTGCCTCTCTCTAATTCTTCGCAACGGCGGGTTGGGCCGTCGTCGGTGCAATCGGTTCCCGCCAACCAACGGCAAGTCCGTTGGAGTAACGCAGATCAATGCGGGCGATAGTGGTGATCTGGTCTTTGAGTGTCTTGTCGTAAATGGCAATGAAACGGCGCATCTTCTCCACCAGATGGTCGCGCCCCAGCAGCAGCTCGATGCCCGGCCCGGCGCTGCTCGCGCCCGTGGTCAGGAACCAGCTGCCTCGCTCGCGCAGCTCCAGGCGAGCGATGGAAAAGCCCAGGGGGCGCAGCATCTGGCTCAATACCTGATACTGCTGCATGACTTGTTGCTGAGCACGCTGCGGCCCGGCCAGCTGCGGCAGGTGCTCGTAGTTGGCCAGTTCGCGCGGGGTGAAGGCCTGGCCCTGGTTGTTGAGCAAGGCTTCGTCACCCCAGCGCGCTACCGGCAACTGCTCTTCCAGGCGGATCACCACCTCGTCGGGCCACACCCGGCGCACTTCGGCGTGGGCGATCCACGGCATCTGCTCGAGCTCTGCGCGCATCGCCGGCAGGTCGACACTGAAGAAGCTCGCTGCCACATAGGGCGCGATACGCTGCTGCACCGACTGCTGGCTGATGTAGCTGAGGTCGCCCTGCACGTCGATCTTGGTGATCGGCCGGTCCGCATACGGCATCAGGCGAATGGCGCCCTCGTAGGCGCCAAACCCGGCCGCCACCAGCAGCACCGGCCACAGCAGGCGCTTGAGACCACCCAGGCTTGGCCGCGGCAGGCGCGCCGATACGGGCTCGTCGGCCACCAGCCGGCTGGCACCACGCGGCACCGGCTTGCTACGGCCGGTAACGGGTTGCTGCTGACGTATCATCGCGCCTTGCATGGTTTTAACCTCGCGTCGCCACGCTCTCGGCCAGGATCGCCAGCACCAGTTGCTGGAAGTCCAGGCCGGCCGCGCGGGCCGCCATGGGCACCAGGCTATGGTCGGTCATGCCGGGTGCGGTGTTGACTTCGAGCAGCCAGAACCGGCCCTGCTCGTCCTGCATCACGTCCAGCCGCCCCCAGCCTTCGATGCCGATGGCATCGCAGGCACGCGCGGTCAGGTCGATCAGTTCCTGTTCCTTGACGCTGTCCAGGCCGCAGGGAATGCGGTACTGGGTATCGTTGGCGATGTACTTGGCGTCGTAGTCGTAGAACACGTGCGGCGTACCCAGGGCGATCGGCGGCAGTACCTGGCCGCGCAATACCGCGACGGTGAACTCCGGCCCGTGGATCCACTGCTCCACCAGTACCTGGGAATCGTATCGGGCGGCATCCTGCCAGGCGGCGACCAGTTCCTGGGCGCTGTTCACCTTGGCCATGCCGATGCTGGAGCCTTCATGGGCGGGTTTGACGATAAGCGGGAAGCCCAGTTCCGTACTGGCCTGCAAACAATCGCTTTCGCTCGCCAGCACCGCGTGGCGCGGGGTCGGAATGCCCAGGCTCTGCCACACTTGCTTGGTGCGCAGCTTGTCCATGGCCAGTGCCGAGGCAAGGATGCCACTGCCGGTATAGGGAATGCCCAGGCACTCGAGCAGGCCTTGCATGCTGCCGTCTTCACCGCCACGGCCGTGGAGGATGATGAAGGCGCGGTCGATCTTCTCGCTTTGCAGGCGGTCGAGCAGGTCGTCACCCACGTCGATGGCGACCACGTCGACACCGGCGGTGGTCAGCGCGTCGATCACTGCGGCACCGGACTTGAGCGACACTTCGCGCTCGGCGCTCTTGCCGCCGTACAGCACCGCGACGCGGCCGAACGCCTTGACGTCCAGGGTCGAGTGCAGCTTGTCGTAGGCGCTGGTCATTTCGACTTCTCCTGCTTGGCGCCAGCGAACAGCGGGCTTTTCATCAATTGAGGGGCCAGGCCGCCGACATCACCGGCACCCTGGCAGATCAGGATGTCGCCAGCGCGCAGCAGTGGCTTGACCAGCGGCGCCAGGTCGACGCCACGCTCGATGTAGATCGGGTCCAGCTTGCCGCGCTGGCGGATGCTGTGGCACAGCTGGCGGCTGTCGGCGCCGGGGATCGGCTCTTCGCCGGCCGGGTAGACCTCCATCAGCAGCAGCACGTTGGCATCGCCAAGCACCTGGACGAAATCGTCGTACAGGTCGCGGGTACGGCTGTAGCGGTGCGGCTGGTAGACGATCACCAGGCGACGGCTTGGCCAACCGCCGCGCACGGCCTGGATCACCGCAGCCACTTCGGTCGGGTGGTGGCCGTAGTCGTCGACCAGCATCACGCTGCCGCCTTCGACCGGCAGTTCGCCGTACACCTGGAAGCGGCGGCCGACGCCCTGGAAGCCGGACAGGCCCTGGACAATGGCTTCGTCGGTGATGCCTTCGTCGGTGGCGATGGCGATGGTGGCCAAGGCATTGAGCACGTTGTGGTTGCCGGGCATGTTCACCGACACCTCCAGCGGCTCGCGATCACGACGCAGCACGGTGAAGTGGGTCTGCATGCCCATCTGGCGCACGTTGATGGCGCGGATGTCGGCCTCGTCGCTGAAGCCATAGGTCACGGTCGGGCGCTTGACCTGTGGCAGGATCTCGCGCACCACCGGGTCGTCCAGGCACATCACGGCCAGGCCGTAGAACGGCAGGTTGTGCAGGAATTCGACAAAGGTTTTCTTCAACTTGTTGAAGTCACCTTCGTAGGTCGCCATGTGGTCGGCGTCGATGTTGGTGACCACGGCCACCATCGGCTGCAGGTGCAGGAAGCTCGCATCGCTCTCGTCCGCTTCGGCAATCAGGTAGCGGCTGGTACCCAGCTGGGCATTGGTGCCGGCAGCGGTCAGGCGGCCACCGATGACGAAGGTCGGGTCCAGGCCGCCAGCGGCGAACACCGAGGCCAGCAGGCTGGTGGTGGTGGTCTTGCCGTGGGTGCCGGCAACGGCCACGCCATGGCGATAGCGCATCAGCTCGGCGAGCATCTCGGCACGCGGCACCACCGGAATGCGCCGCTCGAGAGCGGTGGCGACTTCCGGGTTGGCCGGGTTGATGGCGCTGGACACCACCAGCACATCGGCGGTGGCGGCGTTCTCGGCACGGTGGCCGACGAAGATCTCGGCGCCGAACGACTCCAGACGCTCGGTGACCGGCGAAGCCTTCAGGTCGGAACCGGACACTTCATAGCCCAGGTTCAGCAACACTTCGGCAATGCCGCACATGCCCACGCCGCCGATACCGACGAAGTGGATACGGCGGATACGGCCCATCTTTGGCTGGGGCATGGCTTTCTGGCTTTCAACCATGGGCCACCTCCAGGCAGATATCGACCACGGTGCTGGTTGCGGCAGGTTTGGCCAGGCGCCGTGCGGTGCCTGCCATGACGTTGAGTTTCTCGGGTTGCATCAGCACCTCGTTCAGGCGTTCAGCGAGCTGCGCTGCGCCAGTTGTCGCTTGTGGCATCAGGAAGGCAGCGCCTTCCCGGGCCAGATATTGGGCGTTGTGGGTCTGGTGGTCGTCGATCGCATGGGGCAATGGCACCAGCATCGAAGGCAGGCCCGCTGCCGCCAGCTCACTGACGGTCAAGGCGCCGGCCCGGCACACCACAATGTCGGCCCAGCCATAGGCTTGGGCCATGTCCTTGATGAAGGGCTCTACCTGAGCCTCGACGCCCGCCTCGCGATAACGCTCGGCGGTGGCTGGCGCGTGTTGCTTGCCGGCCTGGTGGAATACCTCTGGCCGCAGCGCGGGGGGCACTTCGGACAGGGCATTAGGCAACAATTTGTTCAATGGTTCCGCCCCCAGGCTGCCGCCCATCACCAGCAGGCGCGCACGGCGCTCGGCCAGCGGCGCGCGCAGGGCGTCCATGAACAGCTCCGGGCGCACCGGGTTGCCGGTGGTGCGCAGTTTGTCGCTGGCGGCGAAGGTGGCCGGGAAGGCTTCGCAAACACGCGCAGCCAGCGGCAGCAGCAGGCGGTTGGTAGTACCGGCGCGCGCGTTCTGCTCGTGGATCACCAGCGGTACGCCGCACAGGCGTGCGGCCACGCCGCCTGGGCCGGTCACATAGCCACCGAAGCCGACCACGCATACCGGCTTGAGCTCACGCACGATACGCCGCGCCTGCAGCACGGCCTTGACCAGGGTGAACGGCGCCTTGAGCAACGACAGCTTGCCCTTGCCGCGAAGGCCGCTGACCTGGATCAGATGCAACGGCAGGCCGGCCTGGGGCACCAGTTCGTTCTCGATGCCACGCGGGGTGCCCAGCCAGTGCACGCTGTAACCGCGCGCCTGGAATTCACGAGCGCAGGCCAGGGCCGGGAACACGTGGCCCCCGGTTCCGCCCGCCATGATCAGTACGTTCCTGCCGTCAGCGGCCATAATTGGTCTCCTCGGCAAAATCGCTTTCGCTGAATTCGTGCTCCTCACTACCCAGGTGCGTACGGCTTTCCCACTCGATGCGCAGCAACAGGCCCACGCAGGCACAGCAGATCACCAGCGAGCTGCCCCCGTAGCTGAGGAACGGCAGGGTCAGGCCCTTGGTCGGCAGCAGGCCGACGTTCACACCGATGTTGATCAGGAACTGGCCGATCCACAGGAAGGCCAGGCCGAACGCAACATAAGCGGCAAAGAACTGTTTGGCTTTTTCCGCCCACAGGCCGATATACAGGGCACGCACAGTCACGAATACGAACAGAGCAATAGTCAGCAGCGAGCCGACCACGCCAAGTTCTTCGGCCAGTACCGAGAACACGAAGTCGGTGTGCGCTTCAGGCAGGTAGAACTGCTTCTGCACGCTGTTGCCCAGACCAACGCCGAACCACTCGCCACGGCCGAAGGCAATCAGCGCCTGGGTCAGCTGGTAGCCCGAGCCGAACTGGTCGGACCACGGGTCGGTAAAGGTAATCAGGCGCGCCATACGGTAAGGCTGCGCCTGTACCAGGACGAACACCGCAACGACCGCCAACACCACCATCAGGCTGAAGCGGAACAGCCCCACCCCGCCGAGGAACAGCATGGCCGCCGCCGCGCCCATCATCACCACGGTGGCACCGAAGTCCGGCTCCATCAGCAGCAGGGCAGCCATGGGCAGCAGCACGATGAATGGCTTGAAGAAGCCCATCCAGGTTTCGCGTACCTCGGTCTGCCGGCGCACCAGGTAGCCGGCCAGGTAGATGACCACGAACACCTTGGCAATTTCCGAAGGCTGCACGTTGAAGAAGCTGAAGCCGATCCAGCGCATGGAACCGTTCACTTCGCGGCCGATGCCCGGCACCAGCACCAGCACCAGCAGGCCGAAGGCCCCCAGCAGCATCAGGAAGCCCATGCGCTGCCAGGTGGCGATCGGCACCAGCATGGTGGCGCCACAGGCGACCAGGCCGAGGAACACGTACACCAAGTGGCGGAACATGTGGTAAAGCGGGTTGCCAGACTGCACCGCAGCCACTTCCGAGGACGCCGAGGTGATCATCACCAGGCCCAGGCCCAGCAAAGCCAGGCAGCCGGCGAGCATCGCGAAGTCCAGGTCGATGCCACGGCCGCTGATCAGCGGCGACGGATAGGGCTTGAGGATGCCAAAGATCATGCAAGGCCTCCCGCTGCCTGGGCGAACAGGCGCCCGCGCTCTTCGAAGTTCTTGAACATGTCGAGGCTGGCACACGCCGGCGACAGCAGCACGGCATCACCCGGCCGGGCCAGTTCGGCGCATTGCTGTACAGCCTCGTCGAGAGACTTCACGCGGACCAGTTGCACGCCATCGCCCAGGGCTTCGACCAGGCGCTCGGCATCACGGCCAAGCAGCACCACGGCGCGGCAGAAGCGCTTGACCGGCTCGCGCAACGCGGCGAAGTCGGCGCCCTTGCCGTCGCCACCGGCGATCAGCACCAGTTTGCCTTCGATGTCGGAACCCAGGCCTTCGATCGCGGCCAGGGCAGCACCGACGTTGGTGGCCTTGGAATCGTCGTACCAGTTCACGCCGTTGCGCTCGCGCACCCACTGGCAACGGTGGGCCAGGCCGCCGAACTCGCGCAGTGCCTCGAGCATCGGTTCGAACGGCAGGCCGGCAGCGTGCCCCAGAGCCAGAGCCGCCAGGGCGTTGCTCTGATTGTGGGCGCCACGAATCTTCAGCTCACGTGCCGGCATCAGCGCCTGGAACTCGAACGCCAGGTATTTTTCGCCGTCCACTTCACGCAGGCCGAAGGCCTTGAAATCCGGTTGGTTGAGACCGAAGGTCCAGCATGGGCGGCCTTCCACCGGCAGCGGCCGGGACAGGGCATCCTGGCGGTTGACCACGACCTGGCGGGCACCACGGAAGATCCGGTGCTTGGCCAGGTGGTAAGCCGGCAGGCCGCTGTAGCGGTCCATATGGTCTTCGCTGATGTTCAGGACGGTGGCCACTTCGGCGTTGAGCTGATCGGTGGTTTCCAGCTGGAAGCTGGACAGTTCCAGCACGTACAGCTCGACATCATCGGCCAACAGGTCCAGCGCCGGGGTACCGAGGTTGCCGCCCACCGCCACGCGCTTGCCCGCCTTGGCGGCCATTTCGCCCACCAGGGTGGTGACGGTGCTCTTGGCGTTGGAGCCGCTGATGGCAATGATCGGGGCCTTGGCGTGGCGGGCGAACAGTTCGATGTCACCGGACAACTTCACCCCACGCGCGGCCGCCTGCTGCAGGGCCGGGGTGGCAAGGGCCAGGCCGGGGCTGACATACAGCTCGTTGGCGCGGCACAGGAAGTCCACGTCCAGTTCACCACAGCGCACTTCCACCTGCGGGTAATCACGGCGCAGGGTGTCCAGTTCCGGCGGTTGCTCGCGGGTGTCGGCGACCGCAAAGGCAATGCCCCGGCTCGCCAGGAAGCGAACCAGGGACATGCCGCTCTTGCCGAGGCCGACAACGATGCGGAATTGGTCGGAAGCGATCAAGGACACGCTCATCTACCTCAGTTTCAGGGTTGCAAGGCCGATCAGCACCAGGATCACGGTGATGATCCAGAAGCGGACGATCACCCGTGGCTCTGGCCAGCCCTTGAGTTCAAAGTGGTGGTGGATCGGCGCCATGCGGAACACGCGCTTGCCGGTCAGCTTGAAGGAGGCAACCTGGATCACCACCGACAGGGTTTCCATGACGAACACGCCGCCCATGATGAACAGCACGATTTCCTGGCGAACGATCACGGCGATGGTGCCGAGCGCGGCGCCCAGCGCCAGCGCGCCGACGTCACCCATGAATACCTGCGCCGGGTAGGTGTTGAACCACAGGAAGCCCAGGCCGGCACCGATCAGCGCGCCGCAGAACACGATCAGCTCGCCCGAGCCCGGCACATAGGGGATCAGCAGGTATTCGGCGAACTTAACGTTGCCCGACAGGTAGCAGAAGATGCCCAGGGCGCCGCCGACCATCACCGTCGGCATGATCGCCAGGCCGTCGAGGCCGTCAGTGAGGTTGACCGCGTTGCTCGAACCGACAATGACGAAGTAGGTCAGCACGACGAAGCCGATGCCCAGCGGAATGGTGACATCCTTGATGAACGGCAGGATCAGCGTGGTTTCGACGCTGGTCGGCGCGGTCTTGTACAGGAAGACGGCTGCAGCCAGGCCGAACACCGACTGCCAGAAGTACTTCCAGCGGCTTGGCAGGCCACGCGAGTTCTTTTCGATCACCTTGCGGTAGTCATCGACCCAGCCGATGGCACCGAATGCCAGGGTAACGATCAGCACCACCCACACATAGCGGTTGGTCAGGTCGGCCCACAGCAGCGTGCTGACGGCGATGGCGGACAGGATCAGCGCCCCACCCATGGTCGGGGTGCCGGACTTGGACAGGTGCGATTGCGGGCCGTCGTTACGCACGGCCTGGCCGATCTGGCGGATTTGCAGGGTACGGATCATCCACGGCCCCAGCCACAGCGCCAGGGACAACGCGGTCAGCACACCCAGAATCCCGCGCAGGGACAGGTACTGGAAGACCGCGAAGCCTTTGTGGAACTGTTGCAGATACTCGGCCAACAGCAGCAGCATTAATGTTTCTCCCCGCTGGCACCGCACAATGCCGCCACGACGTTTTCCATCGCAGCACTGCGCGAGCCCTTGATCAAGATAGTGGTGTCGCTGGCATTCTCGGCGCCAACCGCGTCGATCAGCTCAGCTTGAGTAGCGAAATGGCGGCCATTGGCTCCGAATGCCTTGACCGCGTGTGTCATGTTGGAACCCACTGCGTACAGGGCGTCGACCTTGCCACGCGCGTAGTCACCCACCTGACGGTGGCCTTCTTCCGCCCATTGCCCCAGTTCGCCGATATCCCCAAGCACCAAGACGGTGCGCCCGGAAAAGCCGGCGAGTATATCAATGGCCGCGCACATGGAGGTGGGATTTGCGTTGTAACTGTCGTCGATCACCCGCACGCCGCTCGGCGCGATCTGCGCCACGGTACGGCCCTTGACCGGTTGCACGGCAGCCAGGCCTGCGGCGATGCCGCTCAGGCTCAGACCAACGGCATGGGCAGCGGCAGCGGCGGCCAGGGCATTGCTGACGTTGTGCTCACCGAGCACATTGAGTTGCACGTCTACCGTGTCGCCAGCGCCATGCAGCTTGAACGAAGGGCAACCACGGGCATCGCGGCCGATGTCAGAGGCATGGAAATCGGCCTTTGGATTGTTGCGGGCAAAGCTGAAGACTTTGTGCGCGCCGGCACGTGCCTTCCATATATCAAAGGCCTTGTCGTCCAGGTTGAGGATGGCGATACCGCCCTCGCCCAGGCCTTCGAGAATCTCGCCCTTGGCTTCGACGATCTTTTCCGGGCCGCCGAACTCGCCAACGTGGGCGGTGCCGGCGTTGTTGATGATGACCACCTGGGGCCGGGTCAGGCCGACGGTGTAGCGGATCTCGCCAATGCGCGAGGCGCCCAGCTCGATCACCGCGGCGCTGTGCTCGGGAGCGATCTCCAGCAGGGTCAGCGGCGCGCCGAGGTCGTTGTTCAGGTTGCCGCGGGTGGCGTGCACCAGGCCACGGGTGCGCAGGATGCTGGCGAGCATCTCCTTGACCGTGGTCTTGCCGCTGGAACCGGTGATGGCCACCACCGGTTTGTCGAATGCAGCACGGTTCAGCGCGCCAAGCTGGCCGAGGGCCAGGCGGCAATCGGCGACCAGCAGCTGCGGCAGGTCGACATCGGCCACTTCACGCTCGACCAGGGCAGCGACAGCGCCCTTGGCCTTCACATCGGCCAGGTAGTCGTGGCCATCGAAGCGCGGGCCGGCCAGGGCCACGAACAGTTGCCCGGCGCCAACACTGCGGCTGTCTATGCTGACGCCGGTGAAGGTGGCGTCGGCACCGACTTGTTGACCACCCAGCGCTTTGGTCAGCTGGCTGAGTGACATCGGCTTAAGCATGTGGAGCCTCCCAGGCTGCAAGTGCCTTTTCGGCCTCGGTCAAATCGGAGAAATCATGGCGCTCGCCATTGATCTCCTGGTAATCCTCGTGCCCCTTGCCGGCCAGCACGATCACATCGTCGGCAGCGGCGGTGGCGATCAGGTGCGCAATGGCTTCGCCACGACCGGCAACGAACTCGACCTCGGCAGGCTTGGCGAAACCCGGGCGGATGTCGTCAAAGATGCGCAGCGGGTCTTCAGTACGCGGGTTGTCGTCAGTTACCAGCACGCGGTCGGCCAGGCGCTCGGCCACTTCGGCCATCAGCGGACGCTTGCCGCGGTCTCGGTCGCCGCCGCAGCCGAACAGGCACAGCAGCTTGCCGTGCGCATGCGGGCGCAGGGCTTCGAGCACTTTCTCCAGGGCGTCCGGGGTGTGCGCATAGTCGACCACCACCAGCGGCTTGTCGCCCCCACCCAGGCGCTGCATGCGGCCGATCGGCCCCTGCAGCTGCGGGGTGACCTTGAGGATTTCGTCCAGCGCGTAGTCCAGCGCCAACAGGGTCGCCACGGCGGCGAGCATGTTGCTCAGGTTGAAGCGGCCCAGCAACTGGCTGCGCAGGGTACGTTCGCCTTGGGCGGTGACCAGGGTGGCGCGCACGCCATCGTCATTGAACACGGCTTCACGGCAGTACAGCGAGGCCTCCGGGTTCTCCAGGCTGTAGCTGAGCAACCGGGTCTCGATATGGTCGACACTCGGGCGGCGGGCAAAATCGGCGGCCAGGCGACGGCCGAAATCGTCATCCAGGTTGACCACCTGGCAACGCAGGCTCGGCCAGGCGAACAGCTTGGCCTTGGCGGCCTCGTAGGCCTCCATGCTGCCGTGGTAGTCCAGGTGGTCGCGGGACAGGTTGGTCATGACCGCGATGTCGAATTCCAGAGCGGCGACCCGGCCCTGCTCCAGGGCGTGGGAGGAAACCTCCATGGCCACGGCCTTGGCGCCACCTTTCTTGAGGTCGTTGAGGGTCGACTGTACGGCGATCGGGTCGGGCGTGGTCAGGCGACCACTCTGCAGCTCACCATAGAAGCCGGTACCCAGGGTGCCGATCAGGCCGCAACGCTGGCCAAGCAAGTCCAGCGCCTGGGCCACCAGCTGGGTGACGCTGGTCTTGCCGTTGGTACCGGTAACGCCCACGAGGTTCAGCTGGCGGCTCGGTTCGCCATAGAAGCGACCTGCGATATCCGAAAGCTGGGCGATCAGGCCCTTGACCGGGATGAGCGGCACATCGGTGATTGGCAGGACGCTCGTGCCCTGCTCTTCATAGGCTACAGCGGCAGCGCCACGCGCCAGGGCATCGGCGATATGCTCGCGGCCATCGACCTTGGCGCCCGGAACAGCCAGGAACAGATCACCCGGACGCACATTGCGGCTGTCCAGCGTCAGTTCACGGATCAACGGGTCACGGCTGGCGTGAGCGAAAAGCTTGCTCAATGGCATTGTCATCATCCACGCCCTCCCTTGGCGGTTGCAGCAGCATTGACTTGCGATTGTTCTACAGGTGCCGGTGGAGGCAGGTTGTCTGGCGGAACGTTCATCAGGCGCAGAGTGCCGGACATGACCTTGCTGAACACCGGTGCCGAAACCAGGCCACCGAAGTAACCGCCCTTGCCAGGCTCATCGATTACCACGACGATGGCATAGCGCGGGTCGCTCATCGGCCCGAAGCCGGCGAACAGCGAGCGGTAGGCGTTTTCGGTGTAGCCCTTGGAACCGACGGTGGCCTTACGGGCGGTACCTGACTTGCCGGCCACGTGGTAGAACGGAACCTGGGCACGGAACACCCCGCGCGGCGCTTCGATCACCTGCTGCAGCATGCCCTGAATGGTTTCGGCGGTTTCCTTCGGAATGGCCTGCACCGCTTCCGGGGCCTTGTCGACCTTGAGGATCGACAGCGGCACCATCTTGCCGTCGTTGGCCAGCGCCGCGTATGCATGCACCAGCTGCAGGGCGGTCACCGACACGCCATAGCCATAGGACAGGGTCGCAGTCTCGGCCTTGCGCCACTCGCGATGGTTGGGCAGGTTGCCGACGCGCTCGCCGGGGAAGCCAAGGCCGGTGTACTGACCCAGGCCGACCTGGGACATGACCCGGTAGATGGCCTCGCCGCCGATGTCGAAGGCGATCTTGCTCATGCCGACGTTACTGGAGTTGATCAGGATACCGGTCAGGTCGAGGATCGGGCCTTCGCTCCTGGACACGTCCTTGATGGTGTAGCGACCAATTTGCAGGCTGCCCGGGTACACCTCGACCTTGTCGGTCGGCTTCCAGCGGCCACTTTCCAGTGCCGCACTCATGGAGATCGGCTTGACCGTGGAGCCCGGCTCGAACACGTCGATGATCGCGCGGTTACGCATGGCGGCCGGGAACATGCTGCGGCGGTTGTTGGGGTTGTAGGTCGGCTGGTTGACCATGGCCAGGACCTCACCGGTCTTGACGTCCATGATCACCAGGCTGCCGGCCTTGGCATCCTGTTCGGCAATGGCGTTGCGCAGCTCGCGGGTGGCCAGGTACTGCAGGCGCAGGTCTATCGACAACGCCAAGGTCTTCCCGGCCTTGGCGTTCTTGGTTACCTGGATGTCCTTGATCAGCCGGCCGCGCCGGTCCTTGATGACCTGCCGCTTGCCGGGTACGCCAGCCAGCCATTCGTCATAGGCCAGCTCCACCCCTTCGCGACCGTGGTCGTCGAGGTCGGTGAAGCCGACCATGTGCGCGGTGACATCACCGGCCGGGTAGAAGCGGCGGAATTCTTCCAGGCCATACACGCCCGGCACTTTCAGGTCGAGCACATGCTGGCCCTGCTCCGGGGTCAGGCCGCGGACCAGGTAGATGAACTCTTTGCTGGCCTGCTGGGTCAGGCGCTCGGTCAGCTGCTGCGGGTTCTGCCCCAGTGCTGCTGCCAGCTGCGGCCAGCGGTCCTTGGAGGCCTGCATTTCCTTGGGGTTGGCCCACAGGGTGGTGACCGGGGTACTGACCGCCAACGGTTCACCGTTACGGTCGGTGATCAGGCCGCGGTGAGCCGGGATAGGGATGTGACGCAGGCTGCGCGCATCGCCCTGCCCCTTGAGGAAATCACGGTCGACTACCTGCAGGTCGATGATGCGCCAGCAGATGGCACCGACCATCAGCGCCAGCAAGCCGATCACCACGCGGAAGCGCCAGGGGTAGAGTGCGCCTTCGAGCTTCATCATGGCGCCACCATCCGCACTTCGTCAGCCGAAGGTACGCGCATCTTCAGTTGCTCGGAAGCCAGGTTCTCGATGCGACTGGCGGCGGTCCAGGTGCTTTGTTCGAGAATCAGCCGGCCCCATTCGGCCTGGGCCTTGTCACGTTCGTTCAATTCGCCGTACAGCGTGTTGAGCAACTGACGGTTCCAGTGCGCGCTGTAGGACACGGCGATGGCCGAAACCAGCACGGCAACGAACAGCAGAAGCATCAGGAAGCTTCCGCCTGGCAAAGGTTTGGCAAACAGCCTGCTCACCGCAGCTTCTCCGCCACCCGCATAACGGCGCTGCGCGCCCGCGGGTTGGCCTTGAGCTCGGCGTCGGAAGCGAACTGAGCCTTGCCGATGAGCTTGATTTTCGGCTCGAAGACCTTGTGCTGTACCGGCAGGTTGCGCGGCAGGTTGTCAGCCTCGCCCTTGGCCAGCCTGCGCATGAACAGCTTGACGATGCGGTCTTCCAGCGAATGGAAGCTGATCACTGCCAGGCGGCCGCCCACTTCCAGCGCATCGATCGCGGCCTCCAGGCCTGCCTCGAGATCACCCAATTCGTTGTTGACGTGAATACGCAGGCCCTGGAAAGCGCGGGTCGCCGGGTTCTTGCCCTTCTCCCAGGCCGGGTTGGCCACCTTCAGCACCTCGGCGAGGTCGCCGGTGCGGGTGAACGGTTGCTGTTCGCGGCGTTGCACCACGGCGCGAGCCATGCGCTTGGCGAAACGCTCTTCGCCGTACTCCTTGAACACACGGGCTATTTCTTCTTCAGGTGCAGTGGCGATGAACTCGGCGGCGCTGATGCCCTGGTCCGGGTTCATGCGCATGTCGAGCGGGCCATCATTGAGGAAGCTGAAGCCCCGCTCGGGGTCATCCAGCTGCGGCGAGGAAACGCCCAAGTCCAGCAATACGCCGCTGACCTTGCCATCCAGGCCACGCTCGGCCACTTCCGCGCCCAGCTCGGCAAAGCTGCGCTGCACAATGACAAAGCGGCCGTCTTCGGCCGCCAGCGCTTGCCCCGTGGCAATCGCCTGTGGATCTTTGTCGAAACCCAGCAGCCGCCCTTGCGGCCCGAGCTTGCTGAGAATCAGCCGGCTGTGCCCGCCACGGCCAAAGGTGCCGTCCAGATAGCAACCGTCGGCGCGCAGGGCCAATGCCTCGACAGCTTCGTCGAGCAGGACGGTAATGTGGTTGAAGCCGCTATCTATGGTCACAGGATCAGGTCACGCAATTCGTCGGGCATGGCACCCGGTTGTTGAATAGCTGCAAGGTCTGCTGCCGAAACCGCGTTCCAGGCATCTTCATCCCACAGCTGGAATTTGTTCAGTTGCCCCACCAGCATCGCCTTCTTGTCGAGCTTGGCGTACTCACGCAGACGGGGCGGTACCAGGAAACGCCCACTGCCATCGAGCTCCAGGTCAACCGCGTTACCGATCAGCAAACGCTGAAGGCGGCGGTTTTCCTCACGCAACGATGGCAAGGCACGCAACTTGGCTTCTATCTGTTCCCACTCATCGAGGGGATAAACACACAAGCAGGGGTCAACGGCGTCGATGGTCACGATCAGCTGACCATTGCAACGCGAATCGAGCTCGTCACGGTACCGGCTCGGCATGGCGAGACGGCCCTTGGCATCGAGGCTGACGGCGTTGGCTCCGCGGAACACGGCTGCGATTCCCCACAATGTTAGCTTTTTTGTGCCAGAAAACCCACTTCATCCCACTTTCTGCCACTTGCGCACACTATAGGAATCCGCCCGCAGCACCGTCAAGGCACGTTCGGAAGGAAAAGCCTTACAGGACCGAGATTTAGCGCAATAAAGGAATGCGGAAGGACTACCGAGCAGAAAAAAACACGAGAAAAATCAAACCCACGCAGGCGAATGGAGTTCGAAGTTAAAGTGATTCATTAAGAGTAAGATTTTTTCGGTATTACCAGAGGGCATCTGCTATCGAATAAAGCAGGGAGGGAAAGGTGGAGAGTCGATCTGTAAGCCGGGTTTTGTCGAGGACAGTCATTCCTCTACGACGGCCATCACTGGACGCCTCTAGCAACCTACCCGGTTCCGACGCGGGCCACGCCTGATGGAACCCTATTTGGTCTTGCTCCGAGTGGGGTTTACCTAGCCACGAACTGTTGCCAGCCGTGCGGTGCGCTCTTACCGCACCTTTTCACCCTTACCGGCACCGAAGTGCTTAGGCGGTTATTTTCTGTGGCACTTTCCGTAGGCTCGCGCCTCCCAGGCGTTACCTGGCACTCTGCCCTATGGAGCCCGGACTTTCCTCCCCCTGCTTTTGCGGAACAAAAGCAGGCAGCGACTGTCCGATCGACTCTCCGCCGCCAAGATTAACGGCACGCGCGCCCAAGAACAAGCAATACCGGCATTTATATCAATATGCCACTATTCGGCTTTCTGCTTTTCCAGTGCAAGTTGATACAGCAGGTTCTTGCGCACCCCGGTAATTTCCGCAGCCAGCGCCGCCGCCCGCTTGAGTGGCAGCTCGGCCAGCAGCAGGTCGAGCACCCGTTGCGCTTCGGCACTGATCGCCTGTTCGCCCTCCGGCGCACTCCAGCCACCAACCAGTACCACGCACTCACCGCGCTGCTGGTTGCTGTCACCAGCAACGAAGGCGCGAAGCTCGGCCAGGGGCAGGCCCTTGAGGGTCTCGAAGGTCTTGGTCAGTTCACGCGCCAACAACGCCGGGCGCTCGCCACCGAATACCGCTTCCATGTCTTCAAGGCATTCCAGGATACGGTGCGGGGCCTCGTAGAAGATCAGCGTGCGCGGTTCTTCCTTTACCTGCTCCAGGCGCGCCCGCCGTCCCGCCGCCTTGGCCGGCAGGAAGCCTTCGAAGATGAAACGGTCCGACGGCAGGCCGGCTGCCGACAGCGCGGCGATCAGAGCGCAGGCGCCCGGCACCGGGACCACATTTACCCCCGCAGCACGCGCCTGGCGCACCAGGTGGTACCCCGGATCGGAAATCAGCGGCGTGCCGGCATCGGAAACCAACGCCACATTCTCGCCCGCCAGCAGCTTGGTGAGAAAACGCCCGCCCTCGTCACGCTCGTTGTGTTCATGGCAGGCCGCCAGCGGCGTGTCGATGCCGAAGTGCTGCAGCAGACGGATCGAATGACGGGTATCTTCCGCCGCGATCAGGGCCACGTCCGCCAGCACCTTCAGCGCCCGGGCACTCATGTCGTCGAGGTTGCCGATAGGGGTTGCGACCACATACAGCGTCCCCACCGTGGATTTCGAAGCCCCTGCCACATCAGTCACTGCGCACACCTGTCGTTCGGATCAAAGGCGCCATTGTAGCCCGAGCGCCTGCAACAGGGCGCAAAGAACTTCGCCGACGACCGATGGCAGGCCTCCTATAGTGAAGGATCGACACGGCAACATCGCGCCCCGGCCAGCGCTTGGGTACAATTGCCGGCCACCTTGATCGAGTAACAGGACCTTTACATGATCGCTTGCCTGCGGCTGTTCACAGCCCTCTGCCTTGCTGCCTTGCTGGCAGCCTGCGCCAGCTCGCCCTCATCCAGCCTGGGCGAACTGCCACGCACCCCGGACGCCAGCATCGAGCAACTGCTCGAAAAGGCTGCTTCCAGCAAGTCCGCGGAAGACGCCGCCCTGCTGCGCCTGAGCGCAGCCGACCTGGCCTACAGGCAGAAGGACTTCCCACGCGCCGCACGCATCCTCGAGCAGGTGCCGCTGGACACGCTCAAGCCGGCCCAGCAAGTGTTCGCCAGCACCCTCGGAGCCGAGCTGGCCATGAGCCGCAACCAGCCCAAGGCTGCCCTGGCTGCCCTGGCCCACCCCAGCCTGCAGCGCGTCGCCGAACTGCCGGAAGAACAGCAAGCGCGCACCTACAGCGTGCACGCGGCCGCCCTCGAAGCCGATGGCCAGGCCCTCGCCGCCGCGCAACAGCGCGTGCTGCTGGCCCCGCTGCTCAGCGGCCAGGCCGCCAGCGCCAACAATGACGCCATCTGGGCACTGGTCGCCTCGCTGCCGGCAGAGCAACTGCAGCAGCCAGGCAACGACCAGACCCTTGCCGGCTGGACCAGCCTGGCCTTCGCGGTAAAAAGCGCCGGCACCCTGGAGCAGCAGCAAGCGGCGATCGACGCCTGGGTCAAGCAGCACCCGGACCACCCGGCCGCCCAGCAACTGCCGCTGGCTCTGACCAAGCTCAAGGAGCTGGCCAGCCAACCGCTGACCAAAATTGCCCTGCTGCTGCCTCAGGAAGGCCCGCTTGCCGGTGTTGCCCGCGCCCTGCGTGACGGTTTCATGGCTGCACACTTCCAGGCCCAGCAAGCCGGCCAGCAGGCGCCAGCCGTGCAGGTATTCGACAGCTCGCGCATCGGCTCGCTCGACGACTTCTATCGCCAGGCCCAGGCCGCAGGCGTACAGCTGGTCATCGGCCCGCTGGAAAAACCGCTGGTCAAGCAACTGGCTGCCAAGCCACAACTGCCGATCACCACCCTGGCCCTGAACTACGCCGACGCCGGCCAGAAGGCTCCACCGCAGCTGTTCCAGTTCGGCCTCGCTGCCGAAGACGAAGCCCGTGAAGTGGCCCGTCGCGCCCGCGCCGATGGCATGGTCCGCGCAGTTGCCCTGGTGCCGAGCGGCGAATGGGGCGATCGTGTGCTTGCCGCCTTCCGCCAGGACTGGGAAGGCAACGGTGGCACTCTGCTCGCCGCCGAACGCATCGCCCAGCCGGTCGCATTGGCCCAGCAGATTGCCGACCTGTTCCAGCTGCGCCAGAGCGAAGGCCGCGCCAAGAGCCTGCAGAGCACGGTAGGTGGCAGCATCGCCGCGCAGCCGTCGCGCCGCCAGGACATCGACTTCATCTTCCTCGCCTCGACCCCGCAACAGGCCCAGCAGATCAAGCCGACCCTGAACTTCCAGTACGCCGGTGACGTACCGGTCTACGCCACCTCGAACCTGTACAGCGCCAGTGGTGACGTCAACCAGTACAACGACATGAACGGTATCCGCTTCTGCGAAACCCCGTGGCTGCTCGATACCAGCAACAGCCTGCGCCAGCAGGTCGTGCAGCAATGGCCGCAAGCGGCAGGCAGCCTGGGCCGCCTGTATGCCATGGGCGTCGACGCCTACAGCCTGGCGCCGCGCCTGGGCCAGCTGAAAGCACTACCGGACAACCGCGTACTGGGCCTTTCGGGCAGCCTGAGCATGAACGCCAACCAGCGTGTCGAGCGCCAGCTACCTTGGGCCGAGTTCGTCGGTGGCCAGGTCCAGCGCCTGCCTGACACTCCTCGCTGATGGCAGCAGCGTCGCCCACCAGCGCCGGGCAGGCAGCGGAAAGCCAGGCCCTTGAATATCTTCAAGGGCAGGGCCTGCAACTGCTGGCGCGCAACTGGCGATGCAAAGGCGGTGAGCTTGATCTGGTCATGCTCGACGCCGATACAGTAGTATTCGTCGAAGTCCGCTACCGGTTGCACGCGGGCTTCGGTGGCGCCCTTGGCAGTATCGACGGGCGCAAGCAGAAACGGTTGGTGCTCGCCGCCAGCCTGTTCCTGCAGAAGGAGCCCCACTGGGGCAACCACCCCTGCCGCTTCGACGTAGTCGCCCTACAGGGCAGCCACCATGCAGGCAGACCGCTTCAATGGCTGAAAAACGCCTTCGAATGCTGAACCCATTCCGATTTTTTTGCTCTATGTTTCGCGGGCTGGTCGTTGTTGCGCGTAGCAAAGGCCACCGCCCCACTTAAGGTCACCAGATGGACATGCAATCCCGAATTCGCCGGCTATTCCAGGCCAGCATCGATACCAAGCAACAGGCAATGGACATCCTGGCACCGCACATCGAGCAGGCCAGCCTGGTCATGGTCAACGCGCTGCTCAACGAGGGCAAGATGCTCGCCTGTGGCAACGGCGGCTCGGCCGGCGATGCCCAGCACTTTTCCTCCGAGCTGCTCAACCGCTTCGAGCGCGAACGCCCGAGCCTGCCGGCCATCGCGCTGACCACCGACAGCTCGACCTTGACCTCGATCGCCAACGACTACAGCTACAACGAAGTCTTTTCCAAGCAGATCCGCGCGCTGGGCCAGCCCGGTGACGTTCTGCTGGCGATCTCCACCAGCGGCAACTCGGCCAACGTGATCCAGGCGATCCAGGCCGCACATGACCGCGAAATGATTGTCGTAGCATTGACTGGTCGCGATGGCGGCGGCATGGCTTCGCTGCTGCTGCCCGAAGACGTGGAAATCCGCGTACCTTCGACGGTTACCGCGCGTATCCAGGAAGTCCACCTGCTGGCGATCCACTGCCTGTGTGATCTGATCGACAGCCAACTGTTCGGGAGTGAAGAATGACCCCTATGCGCCTCGGCCTTATGGCCCTGACACTGTGCCTGAGCGTCACTGGTTGCAGCTCGGTACTGACCTCTACCCGCAATTCGCCGATCGAGGACGATCGCGGAACGCGCACCATCGGCAGCAAGATCGACGACTCGCTGATCGAAACCAAGGCTTCGGTCAACATCGCCAAGGCCAGCCCTGACCTGGACAAAGGTTCGCACATCGTTGTCAGCAGCTACAACGGCATCGTCCTGCTGGCCGGCCAGACACCGCGCGCCGACCTCAAGAGCCTCGCCGAGCAGACTGCCAGCCAGGTACAGCGCGTCAAGAAAGTGCACAACGAGCTGCAGGTGATGCAACCCTCCTCCATCCTGGCGCGCAACAACGACGCCTGGCTGACCACCAAGATCAAGACCCAGATGCTGACCGACAATGCCGTGCCCAGCTCGCGCATCAAGGTGATTACCGAGAATGGCATCGTTTACCTGCTCGGCCTGGTGACCCAGCAGGAGGCCAACTCGGCCACTGCCGTGGTACAGGGCGTGTCGGGTGTGCAGAAGATCGTCAAGCTGTTCGAGTACATCGACTGATTCACTGATTGCCTGCACCGGCCTCTTCGCGGGTAAACCCGCCCCCACAGGGATCTCACAGCTTTCGAGACTTGTTGTATTCCTGTGGGAGCGGGTTTACCCGCGAAAAGGCCAGCACAGGCGACAACACTGCCCCACCCTTCAGAAATCCAGGAAACACCGCATGAAAAAGCTTCTGCTGCCTGCCCTGCTGTTCGGCACTTTCGCCACCCTGGCCGGCTGCTCTACACCAAGCCTGATCACCCTCAACGATGGCCGTGAAATCCAGGCCGTCGACGTACCGAAGTTCGACCGTGACGCCGGCTTCTATGAGTTCCAGCAACTCGACGGCAAGCGTACCCGCATCAACAAGGACCAGGTACGTACCATCAGCGACCTGTAAGCAGGGCTGGCGTAATTAAAAAAAGGCGATCCGGTTGGATCGCCTTTTTTATTACTTGACCACTTTCAGACTTGGTCGACCAGTCGGGCGTGGCGGCTGGCCACCACCCTCTGGCGGGCCATCGTCATCCGGCTGCACTTCATCATCTTCCTGCTCATCGTCATCCATCATGGACGACTCCAGCTCGAAGACCATACCCTGGCCATTCTCGCGGGCGTAAATACCCAGAATGGCACCAACCGGCACGTACAGCGAGTGAGCCACGCCACCGAAGCGGCCCTCGAAGCTGACCGCGTCGTTGTCCATGTGCAGGCTGCGCACGGCACTTGGCGAGATGTTCAAGACGATCTGGCCATCACTGGCGAAACCGTCCGGCACCTGGACCTTCGGGAATTCGGCATTGACCAGCATATGGGGCGTGCAATCGTTGTCGACGATCCACTCGTACAGTGCTCGAACCAGATAGGGGCGACTGGAGTTCATCAACGGCTCCTTAAAGCTTGCGCATTTCACGTTCTACAGAGGACAGGCTCGCCTGGAAAGGCTCGCGGGCGAACTGCCGCTCCATGTAATCCAGCAGCGGCTTGGCTTGCCGCGGCAACTCGATACCCAACACCGGCAGACGCCAGAGGATGGGCAGTAGACAACAATCGACCAGGCTTTGCTCCTCACTCATGAAGCAGGCGTACTCGCCGAACAACGGCGAGACCCCGGTCAGGCTCTCACGCAATGCCTTGCGCGCTTCGGTTCGGGCAGCCTCGCTACTGCGCGGATCGAGCACGGTATCGGCCAGGGAGCACCAGTCGCGCTGGATGCGGTGCATCAGCAAGCGACTGTTCCCCCGCGCAACCGGGTACACCGGCATTAGCGGCGGATGTGGATAACGCTCCTCGAGGTACTCCATCACCACGGTCGATTCATACAGCGCCAGGTCACGGTCGACCAGGGTCGGCACGCTGCCGTAAGGATTCACCTCGACCAGCTTGGGCGGCAGTCGACCGGGATCGACATCGATGACCTGCACGCTGATGCCCTTCTCGGCCAGCACGAGGCGTACCCGATGAGAATAGTGATCAGCGGGGTCGGAATAGCAGGCTAACCTGTTGGTTGCGCCCATGTAGCGCCTCCTCGTACGGGATGCTTGTAAAACTGTAAATGAAAACGCGCCCGTGGTGACCTGGCAGATCTGCCAGGCCACCACGGGCGCGTTCAACAACCAGAAACTACTGCGTGATCAGTGCACGTCCTTCCAGTATTCACGCTTGAGCAAGTAGGCGAATACGAAGAAGAAAGCCAGGTACAGCAACACATAGGTACCGATGCGCTGGCTTTCCAGTTTGACCGGGTTGGCCGAATAGGCCAGGAAGGTCACCAGGTTCTTGACCTTCTCGTCGAACTGCTCGGTCGTCAGGGTACCGGAATTCGGCGTAATGGTCAGCTGGTCGCAGGCTTCATGAGTCAGCGGGCTACCAGTCAGTGGGTCGAATTGCTTCTTGCCATCGGTCACGGTCTGCACCTGCTTGCAGCCAACCACCTGGTTGCCCTGCAAGCCGACCAGCACGTTAGGCATGCCGACGTTCGGGAACACCTTGTTGTTCACCCCATAAGGCCGTGACGGGTCCTCATAGAAACTGCGCAGGTAGGTGTACAACCAGTCGGTGCCACGCACACGGGCCACCAGGGTCAGGTCGGGCGGTGCGGCGCCGAACCAGGTCTTGGCGTCACTGGGCTTCATGCCGATCTGCATGTGGTCACCGATCTTGGCACCGGTGAACACCAGCTTCTCGAGCATCAGCTCGTGGGGGATGCCCAGGTCATCGGCAACCCGCTCGTAACGCTGGAACTTCGCACTGTGGCAGCCCATGCAATAGTTGGCAAAGGTACGCGCACCGTCCTGCATGGCGGCCTTGTCGCTCAGGTCGATGTCGACCTTGTCCAGCTCCAGGCCCGTTTCGGCCGCGAAGGAAAAGGCAGGCATCACTGCCAGCAAAAATACTGCAATCAACTTTTTCATCAGCCAGTCACCCTTTCCGGAACCGGTTTGGTCTTCTCGAGCCTTGTGTAGAACGGCATCAGCAGGAAGTAGGCGAAGTACAACACCGTGCACACCTGCGACAGCAAGGTACGCCCAGGTGTCGGCGCCAGCACGCCCAGTATGCCGAGGATGACGAAGGCCACGCAGAACACCAGCAGGAAGAGCTTGCTGATCCAGCCCTTGTAGCGCATGGAGCGGACCGGGCTGCGGTCGAGCCAGGGCAGGACGAACAACACGGCAATGGCCGCACCCATGGCGATGACGCCCATCAGCTTGTCAGGCACCGCACGCAGGATCGCGTAGAACGGCGTGAAGTACCACACCGGCGCAATGTGCTCGGGGGTCTTGAAGGCGTTCGCCTGCTCGAAGTTAGGTTTCTCCAGGAAGTAACCACCCATTTCCGGGAAGAAGAACACCACGGCGCAGAACACGAACAGGAACACCACCACGCCGACAATATCCTTGACGGTGTAGTACGGGTGGAACGGGATACCGTCCAGCGGGATACCGTTTTCGTCCTTTTTCTTCTTGATGTCGACGCCATCGGGGTTGTTCGAACCCACTTCGTGAAGGGCGAGGATGTGCAGGACCACCAGGCCGAGAATCACGATCGGCAAGGCAACCACGTGCAGGGCGAAGAAGCGGTTCAGAGTGATACCCGAGATCAGGTAGTCACCACGGATCCACTGGGTAAGGTCGCCACCGATCACCGGAATGGCACCGAACAGCGAGATGATCACCTGGGCACCCCAGTACGACATCTGGCCCCACGGCAGCAGGTAGCCCATGAAGGCTTCGGCCATCAGCGCCAGGTAGATCAGCATGCCGAACAGCCACACCAGTTCACGCGGCTTCTGGTAGGAACCGTAGAGCAGGCCGCGGAACATGTGCAGGTAGACGACGATGAAGAACGCCGATGCACCGGTGGAGTGCAGGTAGCGCAGGATCCAGCCGTATTCCACATCGCGCATGATGTACTCGACCGAGGCGAACGCCTCTTCTGCCGAGGGTGTGAAGCTCATGGTCAGCCACACACCGGTGACGATCTGGTTGACCAGTACCAGCAACGCCAGCGAGCCGAAGAAGTACAGGAAGTTGAAGTTCTTGGGTGCGTAATACTTGCTCAGGTGGTCTTCCCACATCTTGGTCGCGGGGAAGCGAGCATCAATCCAGTCCATGAACTTGCTCATCATGCGTTCTCCTGGTCAACGCCGATGACGACGATCTCGTCCGACTCGTAAGAGTGCGGTGGCACGGGCAGGTTGAGTGGCGCCGGCTGCGACTTGTAGACACGGCCGGCCAGGTCGTAGTGGGAACCGTGGCACGGGCAG
Organism: Pseudomonas sp. s4; assembly: GCF_046764235.1. Lineage (NCBI taxonomy): Bacteria > Pseudomonadati > Pseudomonadota > Gammaproteobacteria > Pseudomonadales > Pseudomonadaceae > Pseudomonas > Pseudomonas sp. s4. The sequence goes on from NZ_CP177209.1 coordinate 5,265,514, forward strand.
AAATAGCCACCTACCCATTTCGGGCCAAGGTCAGCGGGTGCGACTTCCGGGCGGAAGGTGGGCGAGCAGCCCAGGTGTGTGCACAGGCCAACAAGGATGAGGATTTCCGGCTTGATCGAACGAACCTGCGGATCGACGTAGGTGGGCTGCACCGAGGCCTTGGACTCGGGGTCAGCCAGATCACCTACGACCTTTTTCAGGTTACCGAGGATCTCGTCCGTTCGCCGCACGATGAACACTGGTTGACCGCGCCACTCGGCCACCATCTGCTGGCCGGCCTCGACCTTGGCGATATTGACCTTCACCGGTGCACCCGCGGCTTTCGCCTTGGCACTGGGAAACCATGACCCCACGAACGGTACCGCAGCCCCCACTGCCCCCGCCGCCCCGACTACGGATGTCGCGGCTACGAGGAAGCGGCGCCGGCCTGCGTTGACGCCGTCATTGCTCATTCAGTCCTCTCCCATCAGCTTGCTTGACCAGTTGGACCTGGCCTGTACTTAGGTAATGTCTGTGCACTAAAAATTGGCCGCCATGGTAAGAAACAAATCCACACACTGACAAGGTGATTACCCGGGGAACGGGCTACAACCCTCGCTTTGCTTGATCTGCGTCTATGCGGCAAGTCGTCACGGACATGCTGACAGGTTAGTTCAAGACATAAAAAAAGCCCGGTTCCAAAGAACCGGGCTTTTTTCGACTGCCGAAGCGGTATTAACGCTTGGAGTACTGAGGACGCTTACGCGCTTTACGCAGACCCACTTTCTTACGCTCGACTTCACGAGCGTCGCGGGTGACGTAGCCAGCACGACGCAGAGCGCCACGCAGGGTTTCGTCGTATTCCATCAGAGCGCGGGTGATACCGTGACGGATCGCACCGGCTTGACCGCTGACACCACCACCGGAAACGGTGACGTAGATGTCGAACTTCTCAACGGTTTCGGTCAGCTCGAGCGGCTGACGAACAACCATGCGAGCGGTTTCGCGACCGAAGAACACGTCCAGAGAACGGTTGTTGATGGAAATGTTACCAGTACCCGGACGCAGGAATACGCGAGCGGTTGCGGTCTTGCGACGGCCAGTGCCGTAGTTTTGAGTCGCCGACATAATGAACTATCCCGTTAGATCTTCAGTTCTTGAGGCTGCTGAGCAGTGTGTGGGTGAGCAGCACCCGCGTACACTTTCAGCTTGCGGTACATGTCGCGACCCAGCGGGTTCTTCGGCAGCATGCCTTTGACCGCAGTTTCGATAACACGCTCAGGGGCCTTGGCGATCAACTTCTCGAAGTTGATTTCCTTGATACCGCCCGGGAAACCGGAGTGGGAGTAGTACATCTTGTCGGAAGACTTGGCACCAGTCACACGAACCTGCTCGGCGTTGATAACGACGATGTAGTCGCCGGTGTCAACGTGAGGGGTGTATTCTGGCTTGTGTTTGCCACGCAGACGGCTAGCGATTTCGGTAGCCAGACGACCCAGGGTCTGGCCAGCGGCGTCGACTACGAACCACTCGCGCTTTACTGTTTCCGGTTTAGCAGTAAAAGTTTTCATTCTCTAAAGCCTCAGAGGCCGCCCAGCGAAAAATAGACGGCGAATCTTACTGGATAGTGCACAGCTTGCCAAGGGCAAGCGCGCAGCCGAACGCTGACGCTTTTGGGGGCTCGGGTCAGGCACGCCAATGTTCGACGGGGTTCTTCCTGCGTGGTGGTGCATCACTTCCGCCACACGGAGAGGTGCCGAATTATCCAGATTGCGCGAAAAATTTCAACCTGCTTTGATGGGCTTCTTTGCCAAGGAGTGTCTATCCGATGGAATACCGCCAGCTTGGCCGTACCGACCTCAATGTCAGCGCCCTGTGCCTTGGAACCATGACCTGGGGCGAACAGAACAGTCAGGCCGAGGCCTTCGAGCAGATTGCCCGGGCCAAGGCCGCCGGGGTCAACTTCATCGACACCGCCGAAATGTACCCGGTGCCGCCCCGCCCCGAAACCTACGCCGCCACCGAGCGCATCATAGGCAACTGGTTCCGTGACAATGGCGATCGCGACGACTGGGTGCTGGCCAGCAAGGTCGCCGGCCCCGGCAACGGCATCAGCCACATTCGCGACGGCCAGCTCAAGCACAACCGCCAGCATATCGTCGCGGCGCTGGACGAGAGTCTCAAGCGCCTGCAGACCGACCGCATCGACCTGTACCAGCTGCACTGGCCCGAGCGCAGCACCAACTTCTTCGGCAAGCTGGGCTACCAGCATTTGCCACAGGACCACTTCACCCCGCTGGAAGAAACCCTCGAAGTGCTCGACGAGCAGGTACGCGCGGGCAAGATCCGCCACATCGGCCTGTCCAACGAAACGCCGTGGGGCACCATGAAGTTCCTGCAACTGGCTGAAAGCCGCGGCTGGCCGCGAGCGGTATCAATCCAGAACCCTTACAACCTGCTCAACCGCAGCTTCGAGGTGGGCCTTGCGGAAGTGGCCATCCGCGAGCAATGCGGCCTGCTGGCCTATTCGCCGCTGGCGTTCGGCATGCTCTCCGGCAAATACGAGAACGGCGCACGCCCGGAAAACGCACGCCTGACCCTGTTCAGCCGCTTTGCCCGCTATTCCAACCCACAGACCGTGGCGGCCTGCAGCCGCTATGTGCAGCTGGCCCGCGAGCACGGCCTGGACCCGGCGCAGATGGCCCTGGCGTTCGTTACCCGGCAGCCGTTCGTGACCAGCAATATCATTGGCGCGACCAGCCTCGAACAGCTGGACAGCAACCTTGCCAGCCTCGAGCTGAGCCTGAGTGATGAACTGCTGGCGGCGATCGAGGCGATTCACCAGGAGCAACCGAACCCGGCGCCTTGAGCCGGACCCTGTGCCCACTTCGAGGCCTGTGGGACACCTGCAGGAGCAGCCCTTGTGCTGCGAAGAGGTCTGTATGGCTGAAGGTTGCCTGTGGCAGTAATGGCCTCTTCGCAGCACAAGGCTGCTCCTACCGGTTGGCGCTGCCCCTCTGCTGCACAGGCTAGACACAATCGCCAAAAAATAAGACGATCCAGCCGGTGATTGACCACTCTACCCTATAAGAACAATGACAATGATGTTTACCCAACCCTCCGCGTCGCTGCGGCGCGTCAGCATCCTGGCCATTGACAAGGTGTTCGCTTCGACCTTGATGCAGGCCAAGGATTTCTTCCACCTCGCCAGCTTGCGCTACAGCAAGCAACTGGGCCTGGGCCTGCAGCCCATGTTCGAGATTCGCCTGGTGAGCCCGGACGGCCAGCCCGTGGACAGCTTCAGCAATGTGCAGTTGCCAGTCGAAGGCGGCCTTGACGACGCAGACGTGATCATCCTTCCGGCCTTCTGGGATGACTTCGACAACCTGCTGCAACGTTATCCACAGGTACTGCCTTGGCTGCGTGAACAGCATGCCCGTGGCTCGGTGCTGTGCGCCGAGGCCAGTGGCGTATTCTGGCTGGCCGAGTCCGGCCTGCTCGATGGCAAGGAAGCGACCACCTACTGGCGCTTCTTCAACAGCTTTGCCGAACGCTTCCCGAAGATCCGGCTGAACCAGGACAAGCATCTGACTGATGCAGACAACCTCTATTGCGCCGGCGGGACCACTTCAGCCTGCGACCTGTACATCTACCTGATCGAACGCTTCTGCGGCGCCAACGTGGCCCGCGCCGTGTCCCGCGACATCCTCTACGAAGTGCAGCGCAATTACACCCCGGGACGCATGGGCTTTGGCGGGCAGAAGCTGCACCAGGACCTGATCATCCTGCAGATACAGCACTGGCTGGAAGAACACTTCGCCGACAAGTTCCGCTTCGAGGACGTGGCTCGCAACCACGGCATGAGTATTCGCAATTTCATGCGGCGTTTCCAGAGCGCTACGGGTGACAAGCCGCTGCACTACCTGCAACGGTTGAGGATCGAGACGGCCAAGGGCTTGTTGTCGAGCACGCGCAAGAGCATCAAGACCATCAGTTATGAGGTGGGCTATGACGATGCCAGTTTCTTTGCGCGGCTGTTTCGTCAGCATACCGAGCTGTCGCCGAACCAGTATCGGCAGCAGTTCATGCAGGAGGCTTGAGGCCTTCTGGGGCTGCTTTGCAGCCCTTTCGCGACACAAGGCCGCTCCTACATGGAATCGCGTGATCCTGTAGGAGCGGCCTTGTGTCGCAAAAGGGCCGCAAAGCGGCCCCGGCAATTTCAGGGCTTGTGCGCCCGCGCCAGGAACTCGTGCGACTGCATCTCCAGCAAGCGGCTCAGGGTACGCTGGAACTCGAAGGCCAAGCGCCCACCGGTATACAGGTCCTTCAGCTCCACCTCGGCCGAGATGATCAGCTTGACGTTGCGGTCGTAGAACTCGTCCACCATGTTGATGAAGCGGCGGGCGATGTCGTCGGTGGTGACGCCCATCTGCTCCACGTTGCTCAACAGCACGGCATGGAAGATCTTGCCCAGTTCGATGTAGTCGTTCTGGCTACGAGGGCCGTCGCACAGCGCGCGGAAGTCGAACCAGGCCACATCGTCACAGGTCAGCAGGGCCTGGATCGGGCGATTCTCGATCATCAGCACGTCGTTCTCGACCGCCTGGGTGCACTCAGGAGTCAAGGCCTTGAAGCTGGCGCGCAGGCTCTGGTGCGCCGCCTCATCGAGCGGGTAGTGGTACAGTTCGGCCTGCTCGAGGTGACGCAGACGATAGTCGACCCCGCTGTCGACGTTCACCACGTCGGTGTACTGCTTGATCATGGCGATGGCCGGCAGGAAGCGCGCGCGCTGCAGGCCGTCCTTGTACAGGCCGTCAGGCACGATGTTGGAGGTAGCCACCAGCGATACGCCGTTCTTGAACAACTCTTCCATCAGGGTGCCGAGAATCATCGCGTCGGTAATGTCCGACACGAAGAATTCGTCGAAACAGATGACCTTGGCTTCTTCGCTGAAGCGCTTGGCAATGATGGTCAGCGGGTTCTTCTCGCCCTTGAGGGTTTTCATTTCCTCGTGCACACGCTTCATGAAGCGGTGGAAGTGCGTGCGCATCTTCTGCTTGAACGGCAGCGCCTCGAAGAAGGTATCGACCAGATAGGTCTTGCCGCGCCCTACCCCACCCCAGAAGTACAGGCCCTTGACGGGGGTCTGCTCCTTCTTGCCGAACAGCTTGCCGAACACGCCCGGCTTGTTGTTCTGCGCGTGTACCAGGTCATCGTACAGGCGCTGCAGGTGACGCACCGCAGTTTCCTGCGCCGCGTCATGGAAGAAGTCGGGACGTTTCAGATCTGCTTGATATCGTTCTAGGGGCGTCATGATTCGTTAGCGAGGCAACAAAAAACGGGCCGTCACTGTAGCGACAGGCCCGCTTAATGGCAATCAGTCTGTGGGAGCGGGCGTGCCCGCGAACACCGGCAAAGCCGGTGCCATGCAACGCGGCGCCTGTTTCGCGGGCACGCCCGCTCCCACAGTTTCACCATCTTCAGTCCGGTTGTGGCGCAAGCGCTGCACGCAGGCTTTCGATGGCCGAATCACGGGCTTCGGCGCTGTCGAACTGCGGCCCGTCGGCAACCTGTTCACCGTTCAGCCACAGACCGAAACCCAGGCCTTCGACGCGTACATCCGCCTCGCCACCTTGCTGCAGCTGCTTGCTCACGGCGCCGGCGCTCTTGCCGTCGGCGAAGCTGCGCGACAGCAGCAGTTGCTCGCCATCAGCGGCAAGCAGACGGAAGCGGAAGCTGCCGTCTTCATCGCGGAAACTGACGAAACGCGCACTCTTGGCGGCCTTCTTCTTCACTTCGGTGCTGGCCTGCACGCTGCTACGGAACGAACGCAGGCCAACGGCCTCGCGCAGCTGCTCGAGGAATGGCGTGGCGATCTTGCGAGCCTTGGCAGCGCCGGCCAGCAGGATGTCTTCCAGGTCCGCCGGACGGGCGATCAGCTGGTGGTAGTACTCGCGCTTCTCGGCCAGCTGGCCGTCCAGCAGCTGGAACAGCCGCTGCTTGGCCTCGCCCCAGCCCAGGCCCTGCAGCAGCTCGTCACGGAACTCCGCGCACTGCGCCGGCGTAGAGAAGGCCTGGAACAGGGTGAACAGGTGCGCGTTGTCCGGGTCTTTGGCTTCGCCAGGCGCACGCGAGTCGGTGACGATGCGCGAGATGGCGTCTTTCATCTCCTTGGCGCTGGTGAATAGCGGGATGGTGTTGTCGTAGCTCTTGGACATCTTGCGCCCGTCCAGGCCCGGCAGGGTCGCCACGCTCTCCTCGATCACCGCTTCCGGCAGGGCGAAGAAGTCCTCGCCCTGGCCGAACAGGTGGTTGAAGCGCTGACCGATGTCGCGGGCCATTTCCACGTGCTGGATCTGGTCACGACCGACCGGCACCTTGTTGGCATTGAACATCAGGATGTCCGCAGCCATCAGCACCGGGTAGCTGTACAGGCCCATGGTCACGCCGGCATCCGGGTCTTCGCCATTTTCCAGGTTCTTGTCCACCGAGGCCTTGTAGGCGTGTGCACGGTTGAGCAGGCCCTTGGCGCTGACGCAGGTCAGCAGCCAGGTCAGCTCGGGGATTTCCGGGATATCGGACTGGCGGTAGAAGGTCACCTTGTCCGCATCGAGACCGCCGGCCAGCCAGGTGGCGGCGATTTCCAGGCGCGAACGCTGGATGCGCAGCGGGTCGTCGCACTTGATCAGGGCGTGGTAGTCGGCCAGGAAGTAGAACGAGTCGACACCGGGCTGCTGGCTGGCACGGATCGCCGGGCGGATGGCGCCGGCGTAGTTGCCCAGGTGCGGAGTGCCGGTGGTGGTGATACCGGTGAGAATGCGCGTGGTCATGGGTGTTCGCTTATTCAGGCTTGGCTCAGTTCGAAAGGCGCGGCAGCAGCAGATCCTTCAGATCGGTCAGCTTGCCATGGAAGAAGTGTCCGCATTCTGCCACTTTCAGCAGCTCATGGGGGCGCGACAGGCTGTCGGACCAATCGTAAACCAGCTGCGGCGCGACGACTTCGTCGGCGTCCGGCTGCACCACGGTGATCGGGCAGCGCTGCGGCAGCGGGAACTCCGCCGTCAGGCGCATGACCGCCGGGGCGATCATGAACAGCTGTTGCAGCTCTACTCCGGCAGCTTCCAGGCGGCCGGCCAGGCTGGTGGCGACGAAGCCGCCGAACGAGAAACCCATCAGCACCAGCGGCAGGCCCAGGTGCTTTTCGCGCAGCCAGGCCGCAGCGGCCTCGGCATCGGCCACTTCGCCAGCACCCATGTCATGACTGCCGGCGCTCTGCCCGACGCCACGGTAGTTGAAACGCAGGGTCACATAGCCGGCGTCACGGGCGGTGCGCTGCAGGGTCGAGACCACCTTGTTGAGCATGGTGCCGCCCTGGACCGGGTTGGGGTGGCAGATCAGCACCACGCCACGGGCATTGGCCACGTCCAGGTACAAGGCTTCCAGCTGGCCGCTGGGGCCATCGATGAACAAGGGGGTTTCGCGGACAAGCAAGGCACTACTCCGTGACCTCGGGAGGGGTCGATTCGTCTAGATGAGGAATTCTGTTCTGATTTGCGATCGCTCGCGGTATACAGCGCAGGTCTGAGCCGTTAACGTAAAGCAAAGCCGTTTATAGAGGAAGGACTCGTGGAACTCTCGCTCCTTGTTTGGTTGTTGCCGACCCTGGCCCTGGTCATCGGCGTGGTGGTTGGGTTCGTCGTCGCTCGCCTGCTGCCCAATGCCGCGCCGAGCAGCACCCAGCGTCAACTGGATGATATCCAGAAGCGCTTCGACAGCTATCAGAACGAAGTGGTTACTCATTTCAACAGCACGGCCGTGCTGGTCAAGAAACTGACCCAAAGCTATCAGGACGTGCAGGACCACCTGGCCGAAGGCGCCAACAGCCTGGCCCTGGACGACGTCACTCGCCAACGCTTGCTGGCAGCCCTGCACTCCGAGGCAGCGCAAGGCCCACGCGACCGTTTGACCCCGCCGAAGGACGCCGAAGTGCCACGCGACTACGCGCCGAAAGCACCGAACTCGCCGGGCATGCTTGACGAGAGCTACGGGCTGAAGCGCTGATCTGCAGAAAATGACAAAGGCCTCGCAAGAGGCCTTTTTCATGGGCTGGATTCATTGGCCTCTTCGCGGGTGAACCCGCTCCCACAGGGGCGGCGCAGGTTTCAAATACTGCGCCTGACCTGTAGGAGCGGGTTTACCCACGAAGAGGTCAGCCCAGGCAACCTAGCTGCAGGCCTGCAATGCCTGCTCGACATCCGCCAGCAGGTCCTCCAAGTCCTCCAGCCCCACCGACAGGCGCACCAGCCCCTCCGATATCCCGTGATGCGCCCGCTCCTTCGCGGTATAGCTGGAGTGCGTCATGCTCGCCGGATGCTGCGCCAGCGACTCGGCATCGCCCAGGCTCACCGCCCGCGCAAACAGTTGCAGAGCATTCATGAACCTGCGCCCGGCCTCGATCCCCCCCTTGAGCTCGAAGGCGATCATCCCGCCCGGCAAACGCATCTGCCGCTGCGCCAGCTCGTACTGGGCAAACGACGGCAAACCTGGGTAGTGAATCAGCTCCACCTGCGGCTGCCGAGCCAGAAACTCCGCCACCTGCTGGGCATTGGCGCAATGTCGGTCCATGCGCAGGGCCAAGGTCTTGATACCGCGCATCAGCAGCGCCGCATCGTGGGGTGACAGCACCGCCCCGGTCATGTCCTTCAGCCCTTCCAGGCGAATGCGGTCGACCAGCGCCTTGCGCCCCACCACCAGACCGGCAGTGATATCGCCGTGGCCACTCAGGTACTTGGTCGCCGAATGCACCACCAGGTCCGCTCCCAGCTCCAGCGGCCGCTGCAGGTAGGGCGTGCAGTAGGTGTTGTCGACCACGACATGCACATCATGCCCGCGCACCGCCTGGGCCACCGCGGCGATATCCACCAGCTGCATGTTGGGGTTGGCCGGCGTTTCGAAGTAGATCATCCGCGTCTTGCTGTTGATCGCCGCTTTCAGGGCCTTGGCATCGTTCAGGTCGACATGGCGGATCTTCACCCCGAATTCACCAATGCCATGGTGCAGGAAAGCAAAAGTGCAGCCGTACAATGTGCGCCCGACGATCAGCTCATCACCAGGGCGCAACAGGGTCCAGATCGTCGAGGTGATGGCCCCCATGCCCGACGCCAATGCCAGCCCCGCCTCGCCGCCCTCCAGCGAGGCCATGCGCTGCTCCAGCAGAGCCAAGGTAGGGTTGGAAATGCGGCTGTAGAAATGCCCCGGCTCCTCCCCGGCGAAGCAAGCAGCACCGTATTCGACTGTGGGGAAGGCATAGGTAGCGGTCTGGTACACCGGCGGCACCAGGGCGCCATTGTGGGAAAGCGGATCGTAGCCATGGTGAATGGCCCGCGTGGAAAAACCGGTGTTGTTATGGGAGTCGCGCATGGCAACAGCCTCTTGTGGTTTGCTATAAGCTTATGCCACCGAGCTGCCCGATTTTTTCCAAAATGGCCCACGCATACGCGTACTTGTTGGAATAAAAACAATAATTACCGGACCAGGAGGGCAAAACATGCCTTCACGCCTCGACCGCACCGACCGCGCCCTGCTCGCTGCCCTGCAGGACAATGCCCGCCTCACCGTTGCCGAACTTGCCGACCAGGTAGCGCTAACAACCTCGCCGTGCTGGCGGCGGGTCAAGTTGCTGGAGGACAACGGCTACATCACCGGCTACCAGGCCATCCTCTCGCCCAAGTCGCTGGGATTTGGCGTGACCGCGTTCGTCAGCATCATGATGGACTCGCACACCAAGGACATGGCGCTGGCGTTCGAGCAGCGGTTGATGGAGATTCCCGAGATCGTTGCCTGCCACAACATTTCCGGGAGGTATGATTTTCTGCTGGAGATCCTGGCGCGGGACCTGGAGTCGTTCGGCGAATTCACCCGCGAAGTGCTGCAGCGGTTACCGGGGGTGAAGGAGATCTATTCGAGTTTTTCGTACAAAGCGGTGAAGGAAAAACGGGGGCGGCGGCAAAAACTGAGTGCAACACCTGACCTTTCCGGTACGGTGCTGCCCCTATGTCTTATTCCGAACTCAGCGTTGAAGAACGCGCCACCATTCAAATCGGTCGTACCCAAGGCTTCAGCCTGCGCAGGATTGCCTGCTTGATCAACCGATCCCCTTCGACCATCAGCCGTGAGCTGCGCCGTAACCGAGGTGCTTGCGGTGGCTACTCGGCCCGCCTGGCCCAGCAGCAAATGCAGGCCCGCCGCCAACGCTGTCGACCGAAACGAAAGCTCTTGCCGAGTAGTGAGCGCTTCCAGTTGGTGGCCCATATGCTGCGCGAGCGTTTGTCTCCCGAGCAGATTGCCGGCAAGCTGCGCAGCATGAACATTCCCAGCCTCAGAGAAGCCTACGTCTGTCGCGAGACGATCTACAACGCGATCTATGCCCTGCCAGTGGGTGAGCTGCGTAAGGAGCTGATCATCTGTCTGCGCCAAGGCAAGACGACGCGCCGACCGCGCTCTGGTGGCGTGGATCGGCGCGGCCAGATCCCCGAGATGGTCAGTATTCATGTGCGCCCGCCGGAGATTGAAGACAGGCTGATGCCGGGGCATTGGGAAGGCGACCTCATCAAGGGCAAGGCCAACGCCTCGTGTGTAGGCACGCTGGTGGAGCGAACCAGTGGCTACCTGATGCTGGTAAAGATGAACGACGCGACGGCGACCTCGGCGATGGAAGGCTTCAGTGCAGCGCTCAATGGCATGCCGCTGGCGATGCGCAAGAGCATGACCTACGACCAGGGCCGAGAAATGGCGCGGCATGCTGAAATCACCCAGCAGACCGGGGTGGCAATTTACTTCTGCGACCCGCACAGCCCCTGGCAGCGCGGCAGCAACGAAAACATCAACGGCCTGATTCGCCAGTACTTGCCCAAGGGCACAGACCTGTCGGTACATAGCCAGGAGGAGCTGGACGCCATTGCCTTGCAACTGAATATGCGTCCCCGTAAGCGCTTCGATTTCAAATGTCCGATCGAAATGATGAGTGAGGTGATGCAAAAGGCCATGGCTATGCGGCACGATGCGCCCACTTCAATCCAATAACCGTGTTGCACTCAGCTTCTGCAACCGCCCGGGTGATACCGGTGTCGGAAAAACATATCTAGGACAGGTCTTTCAGCACGCCAGGAACGGTCCTACTGATTACCGAACCGCAGCCGACATACAGCGAGTTACATTTACGGAAAGCTAGCCCATGTAGCGATCAGGAGAACCTACATGGCTAAAGACAACGCATATTATCTCGATGAAGCGCTATACATCAGTGCGCAGCCACCAACGGGCATTGAGCTGCATTATATTGGCGGTGGTGGTGGGCCGGGGGGAGGTGGCTGGGGGCTTAGCGACGGGTATCCTCGCGGGACCAGTCCAACCAAAAGCGATATTGCACGCGTAATTTCCACTCGAAAGGTGTTCGCAGAGGAATACCATGTCATTGAAAAAGATTATTTGGAAAAATACCGTCAAGAGACGAACCAGCTGCCAAGCACAATTGCAGCATTGAAGTCCCAAATAAAAGCGGAAGCGAGCCAGGCAGGCGCCCCTCTGACAGCGGCATCAGCCGAGCAGGTCATTCTCACCACACGCATCAATCAGATGCGTGATCTTTATCTACAGATCCTGCCCGACGCCAACAGTTATTTCGGTGCACCCGCGTTCTATAAACGCGGTGATTCAATGATGAGCCGATTTCTCGACCCGGGCTTTTTCGCCGCAACAACGGGTGAAGAACTGGGGGCAGAATGGGGCGCCAAACTGCACAGTTCATGGGATGGCGCCTATCGCCTGCATCTTGAAGCACTCAAGATTCAGGCACTGGCAGATGACCTGGAAAGCCTGGCAACACTAGTGGATCAGGATGAGCTGAGTCATCAGCCGATGGACTTGTCGCAGGCCATTGCCCGAAGAACAGCGCAAATCCATGCAGAGCGGCAAATTCATTTCAACTGCTTGCCCAGTGTTATTCAGCACGAGTTGGGGCAGACAGTCATTGACGACGCACTCTCGCTCGTTCAGGCACTCAGTGCTTATCTAGCCACTGCTGTTGCCCTGATCCAGGGCAAACAATCGCAAATCCCGTCATACCCGGACCAAAACCCTCAAATCAACGGCCCTCTGTCAAAGCCGCAACTCGAAGGGCTTCTGCACCTCGTGGATGAGCAGCGGTTACGGCGTGCCGGTCCACGCTGGAAGGAGTATCACCAGGCGCTTGCTCTGACCGAATCGATCCGGTTTCTGGGTGTCTACACAAGTGCCACGCAAAACCTGGTGCAGCGCGCCGTTGAGGTAGAGAGCCTGCAAGGGCAACTCGCCGCACAAGAAGAAGCTGCGCGCCAGCAGGCCGAAGCTGAGCGCTCGGCGGCGGAAGCCGAGCAACAATGGCAGGAGGCTATACGCCAGCGCGTGCGCTATAACCACCAGGCGCAGCTTGCAGGATCAGCGCCAGCCGTAATCCCCATCGGCGCTGCAACCTTTGCAATTGCCGAAACATCGTACACAGCGTTGAGCAAAGCAATAACTTCGGCGATCAGTCGTCTGGTTGCTGTTTCTCTTCGCTCGCTTTCCGTTGGCACCCTCGCAATGGCCTGGCCATCGACACTGGGCAACAGCGAACGCCACTACCTCATCAGCACCCCACTATCCAGCCTGGTACCACCTGACGGGCCAGACATTGCCGCGTTGGCCGCAACATCCACCAGTATCGACTTACCGTATCTCATGGCAGGGGCCGAAAGCGAAGACACCCTGGACCTGTATGTGGTGCCAGGCGGCAAACCGGTAGCGGTTCGTGCAGCAACGTTCGACACGGAACGGCAGGTGTACAGCCTGGCGCTGGACAATCCTCAGCGGATTCTGACGTGGACACCTGCCAGTGCTCCGGGTGGTGAGCAAGGAAGTTCCACCAGCCTTCCGCAACTACCCCCAGGCACCATCGTCTATGCCGGTAGCAGCCTGAACCCTGTGAATAACGAACAGGAAGGCTACCCCGCGCTTGATCTGCTGGATCAGGAACGACTGATCATTACCTTCCCCATGGACTCGGGATTACCGCCTATTCTGGTGGTGTTCAAGAGTCCGCGATATGAGCCAGGTATTGTCATGGGCTCAGGGGCGGAGATCGATGGCATCTGGCTTGGGGACATAACCAGAGGGGCCGGAGCAAAAATCCCGACACAAATTGCAAATGCGCTGAGGGGAAGAGAGTTTCGAGACTTCGATGAGTTCAGAACCGCATTCTGGAAGGCGTTATCCGATACCCCAGAGCTTTCTAGCCAATTCAATGATGCAAACAAGAGTCTCATCGCCAAAGGGCGCGCGCCCAGAGCGCGTGACAAAGATCACCACAAAGGTCACGCAACCTTCATACTCCACCACGTGATTCCAATTTCCGAGAGCGGGGCTGTATACGACGTAGACAACTTAAGAGTAGTTACACCAGCGGCGCATCATGCCATTCACTATGGGGCCTCCGAATGACTCAAAAAGCCACGATCTCCGAATATACAGAACTTGACTTCTTGAATTTCATCAAATCAATAATCAACCCACCAGACAACATAAGCGATCAAGAACTTGATGCACAAATCATGGCATTCAAGACTCTGAGCGAACACCCCAACGGGTCAGACCTAATTTATTGGCCTGAAGCAGACGGCCTTGACACGCCTGAAGAAATTCTACGCATAATAAAAGAGTGGCGTGCAGCCAACGGCAAGCCAGGATTCAAACCAGAATGAATTCGACACCCCGCTCACGCGGGGTGTACCACCAAAGCGCAACTCAGTAAAAATTTCCAAACATCCACAGGAAGGCTGCGCCAAGCGCGTTTTGGGCAATGGCCGCAACGGTCGCCTATTTACCGACCAGTATCTCAAGGCCGCTGGCTTTGGCGGCTATAAATAGCAGGATAAAAAAACCCGCCGAGGCGGGTTTTTTCTTGCAGGGGCGCTTAGATCGCGCCACGCTGACGCAGCACGTCCAGCACCTGCTTCACGCCCTCATCCACGCTCGTGGCCTGGGTATCGATCACAAGGTCGGCATCCAGCGGCACATCGTACGGGAAGCTTTCGCCCGGGATGTTGTCGCCACCAGCAGCGTACAAGCCTTGCGGGTCACGCTCACGGCAGGCCAGCGGCGAGGCCTGGACGTAAACGGTCACCAGGCGCTCCTTGCCGATCAATGCCTTGGCCTGTTCCCGGCCTTCTGCATCCGGGGCCACGAACGCGGCCAGAGTCAGCAGACCGGCTTCGTTGAACTGGCGCGCCACATGGGCGGCGCGGCGCCAGTTCTCGGTGCGGCCGGCACGGTCCTGCGGCAAGCCCTTGTTCAGGTCATGGCGCAGGTTCTGGCCGTCGAGCACGTACACTGCACGGCCCATGTCGAACAGCTTGCGCTCCACGGCATAGGCCAGGGTGCTCTTGCCAGCGCCGGACAGGCCACTGAACAGCACGGTGGCAGGCTGCTGGCCGAAGCGCAGGGCGCGCTCTTCGGTGGCCACATGGCACAGCTTGCCATGATGGCCGGTGCTGCCGTGCGGCAGGACTGGCGGGGCGATGATCATGCCGGCGCCGACCGTGCCGTTGGTCAGCCGGTCGATGACGATGAACGCACCGGTGGTGCGGTTGCTTTCGTAACCGTCCAGGGCAATCGAGGCGTCCAGGGACACCTTGACGCGGCCGATCTCGTTCAGCTGCAGCGCGCTGGCAGCGCCCTGCTCCAGGGTGTTCACATCGACCTTGTGGGTGATGCTGGCAATCGAGCCCGGCACGTAGCTGGTGGCGCGCTTGATGTCGTATTTCTTGCCCGGGAGCATCGGCTCCTCGGCCATCCACACCAGCATGGCGTCGAACTGGTCGGTGACCGGCGGGACGTTGTCGGCATGCACCAGCAGATCGCCACGGGAGATGTCGATCTCGTCTTCCATGGTCAGGGTCACGGCCTGGCCGGGGCCTGCGTTTTCCAGCTCGCCTTCGTAGGTGACGATGGACTTGACGCGGCTGCTCTTGCCCGACGGCAGCACGACGATTTCGTCACCCTTGTGCACCACGCCGCTGGCGATGGTGCCGGCGAAACCGCGGAAGTTCAGGTTCGGGCGGTTGACGTACTGCACCGGGAAGCGCAGGTCGGTGAAGTTGCGGTCGGCCGACACTTCGACGGTTTCGAGGATTTCCATCAACGTCGGCCCGGCATACCACGGCGAACGCTCGCTGTGGTTGACCACGTTGTCGCCCTTGAGCGCCGACATCGGCACGAAGTGCAGGCTGCTCGGCACCAGGTTGATGGCTTCGGCGAACTTCAGGTAGTCGGCCTTGATCGATTCGAAAACGCCCTGATCGAAGCCCTTGAGGTCCATCTTGTTGACCGCGACCACGATGTGCTTGATGCCCAGCAACGAGGCAATGTAGCTGTGGCGGCGAGTCTGGGTCTGCACGCCGTAGCGGGCATCGACCAGGATGATCGCCAGGTCGCAGGTGGACGCGCCGGTAGCCATGTTGCGGGTGTACTGCTCGTGGCCCGGGGTGTCGGCAATGATGAACTTGCGCTTGGCGGTGGAGAAATAGCGGTAGGCGACATCGATGGTGATGCCCTGCTCGCGCTCGGCCTGCAGACCGTCGACCAGCAGCGCCAGGTCGACTTCCTCGCCGGTGGTGCCGACCTTTTTCGAATCGCGAGTGATGGCCTCGAGGTGGTCCTCGTAGATCATCTTCGAGTCATGCAGCAAGCGCCCGATCAGGGTGCTCTTGCCGTCATCCACGTTGCCGCAGGTGAGAAAACGCAGCAGTTCTTTGCGCTCGTGCTGAGCCAGATAAGCGAGGATGTCTTCGCTGATCAAATCGGATTGGTGCGACATGGAGTAACCCTGAAAATTAGAAGTAGCCCTGACGTTTCTTGTCTTCCATGGAACCGGCGCCATCGTGGTCGATGACTCGGCCCTGGCGCTCGGAAGTGCGCGTCAGGAGCATTTCCTGAATGATGTCGGTGAGCGTCTCGGCTTCCGACTCGACAGCACCCGTCAACGGGTAGCAGCCAAGGGTACGGAAACGCACCTTTTTCTTGACGATGCGCGCTTTCTCTTCATCGGTAAGATGTTCGAGGATGCGCTCGTCGTCTATCATGATCAGGGTGCCGTTCTTCTCGATGACTTCACGCTCGGCGGCGAAGTACAGCGGCACGATCGGGATGCCTTCGAGGTAGATGTACTGCCAGATGTCCAGCTCGGTCCAGTTCGACAGCGGGAAGACGCGGATCGACTCGCCCTTGTTGACCTTGCCGTTGTACACGTTCCACAGTTCCGGGCGCTGGTTCTTCGGGTCCCAGCGGTGCTTGCTGTCACGGAACGAGTACACGCGCTCCTTGGCCCGCGACTTCTCTTCGTCGCGGCGCGCACCACCGAAGGCGGCATCGAAACCATGCTTGTCCAGCGCCTGCTTCAGGCCCTGGGTCTTCATGATGTCGGTGTGCTTGGAGCTGCCATGGGTGAACGGGTTGATGCCCTGCGCCACACCCTCGGGGTTGACGTGGGTGATCAGCTCCAGGCCCATTTCCTCGACCATCTTGTCGCGGAAGCTGTACATCTCCTGGAATTTCCACTGGGTGTCGACGTGCATCACCGGGAACGGCAACTTGCCTGGGAAAAAGGCCTTGCGCGCCAGGTGCAGCATCACGGCGGAGTCCTTGCCGATCGAGTACAGCATCACCGGGTTGTCGAACTCGGCGGCCACCTCGCGGATGATGTGGATGCTCTCCGCCTCCAGCTGTTTCAAGTGCGTCAGTTTGTCGACCATGGCTACTCACGAAAAACGATCTTATGGACGGCCTGCGGGCCGTGTTCGAGCGAGCCACTTTATCACAGCGGCTGCTTCTATTTAGGAGGCTGGCTAGATCGAAAAAGTCTAACGATATGACTGGGGGTTTGGGCTGGCAGGCCCGGTATTGGTCTCTGGACATGCACAGGATCTGTAGGAGCAGCCTTGTGCTGCGAAGAGGCCGTTACTGCCCAAAAAGCTCTTTTGCCTCACTGGCCTCTTCGCAGCACAAGGCTGCTCCTACAGGGACCGCGCCATCAACACTGTATCCGCGAAGAAGGCGACGCCGATGTCAGATCGGGTTTGGGCAATCGATGAACAGGTGCTCCACGGCAAAGCGCCGCGCCAGGTAATCACCCAGCGCCTGCACCCCATACCGCTCGGTGGCATGGTGCCCGGCGGCAATGAAGCTGACGCCATTCTCGCGGGCACTATGGTAGGTCTGCTCCGACGCCTCGCCGGTCAGGTACAGGTCCACCCCGGCCGCGATCGCCGTGTCGATGTAGCCCTGCCCGCCTCCGGTGCACCAGCCGACCCGCCGGATCATCTGCTCACCCTCTACCAGCAAAGGCTCACGCCCCAGAACCTCCCGCACTCGCCGGGCGAAGTCGAGCGCAGTCATCGGCTCGGCCAGCGAGCCGACCAGGCCGACCACCTTGGGGTTCTCCGGGTCCAGCGGCCCTTCGACGGTGATGTCCAGTTGCCGCGCCAGTTGCACGTTGTTGCCCACGTCCGGGTGCACGTCCAGCGGCAGGTGGAACGCCAGCAGACTGATGTCGTTGTTCAACAGGGTTTTCAGCCGGCGCTGCCGGATGCCGGTGACGCAAGGGTTCTCTCCCTTCCAGAAGTAGCCATGGTGCACCAGCACCAGGTCGGCCTCGGCTTCGACTGCCGCATCCAGCAACGCCTGGCTGGCGGTAACGCCGCTGACGATGCGGCTGACCTGCGGCCGGCCTTCGACCTGCAGGCCGTTGGGGCAATAATCCTGGATCTTCGCGCTGCCCAGGTAACGCTCGGCTTCCTCGACCAGGGTGTTCAGAGCGACGGCCATGAAAATCTCCTCGAAATCTGCGTTTTTCTCGGGCACAACGCCCATGCAACGCCCGTATAATGCCGGCCATTATGGGCCGTCGCCGGCACTGGGGGAACCGGTGTATGATCGCGCGCGCTCATGCCCACCGCACGGTCATCGTCCCCGGCTATTTCCAGGATTCATTCATGTTCAAGGCTTTGCGTTATTTTGGCTGGCCCCTGCTTACCGGCGTACTGATCGCCATGCTGATCATCCAGCGCTTCCCGGAGTGGGTCGGCCTGCCCAGCCAGGACGTCAACCTGCAGCAGGCACCGCAGACCACGCGGATCATGCAGGGCCCGGTATCCTACGCCGACGCCGTGACCCTGGCCGCCCCGGCGGTGGTCAACCTGTACACCACCAAGGTGGTGAACAAGAGCGCCCACCCGCTGTTCGAAGACCCGCAGTTCCGCCGTTTCTTCGGCGACAACCTGCCCAAGCAGCGCCGCTGGGAGTCGAGCCTGGGCTCGGCGGTGATCATGAGCCCCGAAGGCTACCTGCTGACCAACAACCATGTCACCAGCGGCGCCGACCAGATCGTCGTGGCCCTGAAGGATGGCCGCGAGACATTGGCCCGGGTCATCGGCAGCGACCCGGAAACCGACCTGGCGGTGCTGAAGATAGACCTGAAGAGCCTGCCGGCAATCACCATCGGCCGCTCCGACAACATTCACATCGGTGACGTGTCGCTGGCCATCGGTAACCCGTTCGGGGTCGGCCAGACCGTGACCATGGGCATCATCAGCGCCACTGGCCGCAACCAGCTGGGCCTGAACAACTACGAAGATTTCATCCAGACCGACGCGGCGATCAACCCGGGTAACTCCGGCGGTGCGCTTGTGGATGCCAACGGCAACCTGATCGGCATCAACACGGCGATCTTCTCCAAGTCCGGCGGTTCGCAAGGTATCGGCTTCGCCATCCCGGTGAAACTGGCACTGGAGGTGATGAAGTCGATCATCGAGCACGGCCAGGTGATCCGTGGCTGGCTGGGCATCGAAGTACAGCCACTGAGCCAGGAACTGGCCGAATCGTTCGGCATGAAGGACCGCCCGGGCATCGTGGTGGCGGGCATCTTCCGCGAAGGGCCGGCGGCAAAGGCCGGGCTGCAGCTGGGTGACGTGATCCTGAGCATCAACGGCGAGCCGGCCGGTGACGGGCGCAAGTCGATGAACCAGGTGGCGCGGATCAAGCCCAACGAGAAGATCACCATCGAGGTGATGCGCAATGGGCAGCAGTTGAAGCTGATCGCCGAGGTGGGCCTGCGGCCACCACCGGCGCCGGCAGTCGCCAAGGAAGAGAAGTAAGGCTGCGATCTGGTCTCTGGGGGGCTGCTTCGCAGCACGAGGCTGCTCCTACAGGAGATCGCATTTCCCTTGTAGGAGCAGCCTTGTGCTGCGAATGGGCCGCAAAGCGGCCCCGGCTACATCAATGCAGGATCTGGCTCAGGAACAACTTGGTCCGGTCACTGCGTGGCCGGTCGAAGAAGTCATCCGGCGCCGCCTGCTCGACGATCTCGCCCTTGTCCATGAAGATCACCCGGTTCGCCACGGTCCGGGCAAAGCCCATCTCGTGGGTCACGCAGAGCATGGTCATGCCGTCCTCGGCCAGGCCCACCATGGTATCGAGCACTTCCTTGACCATTTCCGGGTCCAGCGCCGAGGTCGGTTCGTCGAACAGCATAATCTTCGGTTTCATGCACAACGCGCGGGCAATCGCCACACGCTGCTGCTGACCACCGGACAACTGCCCCGGGTACTTGTGCGCCTGCTCCGGAATACGCACCCGCTCCAGGTAGTGCATGGCGATTTCCTCGGCCTTGCGCCGCGGCATCTTGCGCACCCACATCGGCGCCAGGGTGCAGTTCTCCAGGATGCTCAGGTGCGGGAACAGGTTGAAGTGCTGGAACACCATGCCCACTTCGCGGCGGATGGCCTCGATCTGCTTGAGGTCGTTGGTCAGCTCCACACCATCGACCACGATGCGCCCCTGCTGGTGCTCTTCAAGGCGGTTGAGACAACGGATGGTGGTGGACTTGCCAGAGCCGGACGGCCCGCACAGCACGATGCGCTCGCCCTGGCGCACGTTCAGATTGATGTCCTTGAGCACATGGAACTGGCCGTACCACTTGTTCACGCCCTGCATCTGGATGATGCCTTCGGGGCCGGCAGGCTGCTTGATCGCTTCACTCATTTCGAAACTCCTAACGCTTGTGGCCAGTGTCCAGCTTGCGCTCCAGATGCATGGAGTAGCGGGACATACCGAAACAGAAAATCCAGAACACCAGGGCGGCGAACACGTAGCCCTCGGTAGCCATACCCAGCCAGGCCGGGTCGGCAGCAGCTTGCTTGACGCTGTTCAGCAGGTCGAACAGGCCGATGATGATCACCAGGCTGGTGTCCTTGAACAGGGCAATGAAGGTGTTGACGATGCCGGGAATTACCAGCTTGAGCGCCTGCGGCAGAATCACCAGGCCCATCGCCCGCCAGTAGCCAAGGCCCATGGCCGCGGCAGCTTCGTACTGGCCCTTGGGGATGGCCTGGAGGCCGCCACGCACCACCTCGGCGATATACGCCGACTGGAACAGGATCACGCCGATCATCGCCCGCAGCAGCTTGTCGAAGCTCATGCCCTCAGGCAGGAACAACGGCAGCATCACCGATGACATGAACAGCACGGTGATCAGCGGCACGCCGCGCCAGAACTCGATGAAGGTCACGCACACCACCTTCACCGCAGGCATTTTCGAGCGCCGCCCCAGGGCCAGCAGGATTCCCAGCGGCAATGCGCCGACAATGCCCACGGTGGCAATCACCAGGGTCAGCATCAGCCCGCCCCACTGGCTGGTAGGTACGCTTTCCAGGCCCAGCATGCCCCCGTGCAGCAGGGTGTAGGCCAGCAGCGGGTACACCACCAGGAAGCCAAGGCCGTAGAAGGCCTTGCGTGGGAAGCGTTTGATGAACAGCGGGGCGGCGCCAAGCACGGCAAGCCACACGGTCAGGTCCACGCGCCAGCGCAACTCGGCCGGGTAGTAGCCGTACATGAACTGGCCGAAACGCTGCTGCACGAACACCCAGCAGGCGCCCTCCTTGGTGCAGTCGGCGCGGGTGGTGCCGACCCAGTTGGCATCAAGCAACGCCCACTGCAGCAGCGGCGGCACGATCAGCCAAACCAGGTAGATGGCAAACAGGGTCAGCAGCGTATTGAGCCAGCTGGAGAACAGATTGGCACGCATCCATGCGAGCACGCCGACGGTTTTCACCGGTGGCGGCATGTCGGGTTTGAAAACATGGGCATTCACGGGCGTATCCTCACCGCTCGATCAGCGCAATGCGCTTGTTGTACCAGTTCATCAGCAGCGAAATACTGATGCTGATGGCGAGATAGACACTCATGGTGATGGCGATCACCTCGATGGCCTGGCCGGTCTGGTTGAGCACGGTACCGGCGAACAGCGAGACCATCTCCGGATAGCCGATACCGGCCGCCAGCGACGAGTTCTTCGCCAGGTTCAGGTACTGGCTGGTCAGCGGCGGAATGATCACCCGCAGTGCCTGGGGGATGATCACCTTGCGCAGGGTCGGCCCCTCGCGCAGGCCCAGCGAACGCGCGGCCTCGGTCTGGCCATGGCTGACCGAACGGATACCGGAGCGCACGATCTCGGCGATGAACGCAGCGGTGTAGATGGTCAACGCCAGGGTCAGCGCCAGCAGCTCGGGGATCAGTACCCAGCCACCGACGAAGTTGAATCCTTTCAATTGCGGCACTTCCCAGTGCACCGGGCTGCCGAACAGCAGTGCGCAAACGCCTGGGATGGCGATGAACAGCGCCAGCCCCACCCAGAACTTGTGGAATGGCTCACCCGTCTCGTCGAAACGCTTGTTGGCATAACGCACCATCACCACGATGGCCAGCAGCGCCAGGACCAGGGCCACGACGAACGGCCAGAAGCCTTCGGCCATGGACGCGCCGGGCATGTTCAGGCCACGGTTGCTGATGAAGAAGGTGTCGTCGATATTGATGCTGCCCCGCGGTCCCGGCAGGGTCAGGAACACGGCGAAGTACCAGAACAGGATCTGCAACAACGGCGGGATGTTGCGGAAGGTTTCCACATACACGGTCGCCAGCTTGTTGATCATCCAGTTCGGCGACAACCGCGCCACACCGATGATGAAGCCAAGGATGGTCGCCAGCACCACGCCGATGAACGTCACCAGCAAGGTGTTGAGCAGGCCGATGACGAACACCCGCGCATAGCTGTCTGATTCCACGTAGGGGATCAGGTGCTGGGCGATGCCGAAGCCGGCACTGCGGTCGAGAAAGTCGAAGCCCGAGGTGATACCCCGGTGTTGCAGGTTGGTTTGCGTGTTGTGGAACAGATACCAGCCCAGACCGACCACGAAGACTATCGTGAGAATCTGGAACAGCCACGCGCGCACACGTGGATCGCTCAGGGATAAACCCTTTTGTGCGCCGATTCGATTTTGCATGAAGTGCCCCGGAAAGTAGGGTTCCGAACAGCCTGCGGCGGCGGGATGCCGCCGCAGGGTGCAGCCATCAGCGCACAGGTGGCGCGTACTGGATGCCGCCGTTGTTCCACAGGGCGTTCATGCCACGGTCGATCTTCAGGTCGGTGCCCTGGCCCAGGTTCTTCTCGAACACTTCGCCATAGTTGCCGACTTGCTTGACGATCTG
The DNA here is from genome assembly GCF_046764235.1 of Pseudomonas sp. s4. Lineage (NCBI taxonomy): Bacteria > Pseudomonadati > Pseudomonadota > Gammaproteobacteria > Pseudomonadales > Pseudomonadaceae > Pseudomonas > Pseudomonas sp. s4. The sequence continues at coordinate 5,288,104 of NZ_CP177209.1, forward strand.
CACTACCCAGTCCTTGGGCAGCTTGAGGTCCTTGCCATACTCGCCGTCCGCCCCCAGCAGGCGAGCAACGTCCGGGTTCTTGGTGCCTTTGGCCTCGGCCTCGACGTTCTTCGAGGTGATGCCTGCCTCTTCGGCGTTGAGCATGGCGAACAGGGTCCACTTGACGATGCTGAACCACTCCTCATCGCCTTTGCGCACCACCGGGCCCAGCGGCTCCTTGGAGATGGTTTCCGGCAGTACCACGTATTCGGTCGGCGCGGCCAGCTTGGAGCGTTGGGCGAACAGCTGCGACTTGTCCGAGGTCAGCACGTCGCAACGGCCGGACTCAAGCGACTTGGCGCTTTCGTCGGAGGTATCGAAAGTGATCGGCGTGTACTTCAGACCATTGGCGCGGAAGAAGTCCGACACATTCAGCTCGGTGGTGGTACCGGCCTGGATGCAGATGGTCGCGCCATCAAGCTCCTTGGCGCTGGAAACACCGAGTTTCTTGTTGACCAGGAAGCCGACGCCGTCATAGTAGGTAACACCGGCGAACACCAGGCCCATGCCGGCATCACGCGAGCTGGTCCAGGTGGTGTTGCGCGACAGTACGTCGACTTCGCCCGACTGCAGTGCGGTGAAGCGTTCCTTGGCGTTGAGCTGGCTGAACTTGACCTTGGTCGCATCGCCGAATACAGCGGCGGCTACGGCGCGGCACACGTCGGCGTCGATACCAACGATCTTGCCCTGCGCATCAGGTACCGAGAAGCCTGGAAGACCGTCGCTCACGCCACACTGGACGAAGCCCTTCTTCTTTACCGCATCCAGGGTGGCGCCGGCCTGGGCGTTGCTCACGACGCCCAGCGCGGCGGCAGCGGTCAGGACTGCCAGGGTGGTTTTCAACATCTTCATTCACAACCTCCAAATCGCTCTTGTTGTATCGAGCCGGAATTGCACCGCACCCTTTTGAGGCGTATCCGACCCGTATTGGCTTGTTATTGGGTCAATGGCGCAATGGACTGTTCTGTGACAGCCTTCGCGTGCAAAGGGTGTTACCGTCACGGCCTGCCCTTTGCATCATTGGTTGAATTGCAAAGCGCGTACCAGAATTTACGGCTGTAGCGTTTAAGCGCTCGTCAAGTAGGGAAAGTTGTATCGTTGCGACATTCTTTTTCCGACAATCATTTCCAGCGCCTTCTTTTCACGCACGCCATAACAAGACCCGCACACTTTCGGAGCAGTCATGACCAACCCGCTGATTCTCGAACCGCAGAAAACCGCAGACGCCTGTGTGATCTGGTTGCACGGCCTGGGTGCCGACCGTTACGACTTCCTACCAGTGGCCGAATTCATGCAGGAACGCCTGCTCAGCACCCGTTTCGTCATGCCCCAGGCTCCCACCCGCCCGGTAACCATCAACGGCGGCTACGCCATGCCCAGCTGGTACGACATCAAGGCCATGACCCCGGCCCGCGCCATCGACGAGGCGCAGCTGGAGGAATCGGCCGAACAGGTCATCAGCATGATCAAGGCCGAGCAGGCCAAAGGCATCAGCCTGTCGCGGATCTTCCTGGCTGGCTTCTCCCAGGGTGGCGCGGTGGTGCTGCACACTGCCTATATAAAGTGGCAAGAAGCGCTGGGTGGCGTGATCGCCTTGTCCACCTACGCCCCCACCTTCAACGACCAGCATCAGTTGAGCGCCTGCCAGCAACGCACCCCGGCCCTGTGCCTGCATGGTGTGCACGACCCGGTGGTGATCCCTTCCATGGGCCGCACCGCCTTCGAGTACCTCAATACCTGGGGCGTTGCCGCCCGCTGGCACGAATACCCGATGGAACACGAAGTGGTGGTGGAAGAGTTGAGCGACATCCACGACTGGCTGAGCAAGCAATTGCAATAAGCCAGGGCTGTCTGTAGTTGTAAGGCTATTCCACTACGCCGCGCCTGAATCTTGCATTACACTGCCCGGCGTACATTCCTTAACCAGTTGATGAGACGATCGTGCTCAAGGCACTCAAGAAAATTTTCGGCAAGGGAGACGCCGCGCCACAGGCCGTCGCTCCTGCTGCCAGCGTGACGCCGCCTGCGCCCGCACCCACCAGCGAGGCCCGGCCTGCGGAAAAACCGGCCGCACCACGCGCCACCCCCACTCCCCAGGCCGAACAGCCTGCCGCCGTTACGCCAGCCGCCGACAAGCCGGCCAAGGACAAACCGCGTCGCGAGCGCAAGCCCAAGCCGCAGGCCAGCCTGTGGAAACCGGAAGACTTCGTGGTCGAGCCACAGGAAGGCAAGACCCGCTTCCACGACTTCAAGCTGTCCAACGAGCTGATGCATGCCATCCACGACCTGGGCTTCCCGTACTGCACGCCGATCCAGGCACAGGTGCTGGGCTACACCCTGCGCGGTCAGGACGCCATCGGCCGGGCCCAGACCGGTACCGGCAAGACTGCGGCGTTCCTGATCTCGATCATTTCCCAGCTGCAGCAGACGCCGCCGCCGAAGGAACGCTACATGGGCGAGCCACGTGCGCTGATCATCGCGCCCACCCGTGAGCTGGTGGTGCAGATCGCCAAGGACGCCATCGCCCTGACCAAGTACACCGGCCTGAACGTGATGAGCTTCGTCGGCGGAATGGACTTCGACAAGCAGCTCAAGGCCCTGGAAGCGCGCCATTGCGACATCCTGGTGGCCACTCCGGGGCGCCTGCTGGACTTCAACCAGCGCGGTGAGGTGCACCTGGACATGGTCGAAGTGATGGTGCTGGACGAAGCCGACCGCATGCTCGACATGGGTTTCATCCCCCAGGTGCGTCAGATCATTCGCCAGACGCCGCCGAAAAGCGAGCGCCAGACCCTGCTGTTCTCCGCCACCTTCACCGACGACGTGATGAACCTGGCCAAGCAGTGGACCACCAACCCGGCCATCGTCGAGATCGAGCCGGAGAACGTTGCCAGCGAAACGGTGGAGCAGCACGTCTATGCGGTGGCCGGCAGCGACAAGTACAAGCTGCTGTACAACCTGGTGACCCAGAACAAGTGGGAACGGGTGATGGTGTTCGCCAACCGCAAGGACGAAGTGCGGCGCATCGAGGAAAAACTGGTGCGCGACGGCATCAATGCCGCGCAGTTGTCGGGTGACGTGCCGCAGCACAAGCGTATCCGTACCCTGGAAAACTTCCGCGAAGGGCGCATCACCGTGCTGGTGGCCACCGACGTGGCGGGGCGGGGCATTCATATCGATGGCATCAGCCACGTGATCAACTTCACCCTGCCGGAAGACCCGGACGACTACGTGCACCGCATTGGCCGGACAGGCCGTGCTGGCACCAGTGGTGTGTCGATCAGCTTTGCCGGTGAGGATGACTCGTACCAGCTGCCAGCGATCGAAGAGCTGCTGGGGCGCAAGATCAAGTGTGAAATGCCGCCGGATGAACTGCTGAAGCCGGTGCCGCGCAAGCACCACTGAGTGGTGTTGGATTCTTCGCGGGCTTGCCCGCTCCCACAGGGGCTCCACAGCTTCCGGAAGCTGTGGAGCCCCTGTGGGAGCGGGCAAGCCCGCGAACCGGGGCAAAGCCCCGGCCAGAAATACTCTGTCTACCAGCGCTCCGCCGCATCCTGATCACTCTGCTTCCCTTCCACCCACCGCGCCCCTTCCTGGGTATTTTCCTTCTTCCAGAACGGCGCCCGCGTCTTCAGATAGTCCATGATGAAGTTGCAGGCATCGAACGCCGCCTGCCGATGGGCACTGGCCACGCCGACGAACACGATCGGCTCACCCGGCTCGAGCGCACCGATGCGGTGCAGCACCTCCACCTTGAGCAACGGCCAGCGCTGCTCTGCCTCCACCACGATCTTGGCCAAGGCCTTTTCGGTCATGCCCGGATAGTGCTCGAGGAACATCCCCGCCACCTCGCGGCCATCGTTGAAATCCCGCACGTAGCCGACAAAACCGACCACCGCGCCCACACCGACATTCGCCGCGTGCATGGCATTGGTCTCGGCTCCCGGATCGAACGCGCCCTCCTGTACTCGCACAGCCATGTTCAGCCTCCGGTCACCGGCGGGAAGAACGCCACTTCATCGCCCTCTTCCAGCGGCTCATCGAGCTTGCACAGTTCTTCGTTGCGCGCACACATCAGGTTCCGCTCGGCCAGCACTTCATACTGCCCGCCCTTGGCCACCAAGGCCTGGCGCACATCGTCGAGCACCTTGAACGCACCCTCCACCCGCTCGGCATCCACGCCCAACAATTCGCGGTAACGGGCGAAGTACATCACCTTGACCTTCATCACGCCTCCACCTTGTAGTGGCCACTCTTGCCGCCGAGTTTTTCCAGCAGGCGCACCTGCTCGATGACCATACCTTTATCCACAGCCTTGCACATGTCATAGATCGTCAGCGCAGCCACGCTGGCTGCAGTCAGCGCCTCCATCTCCACGCCGGTCTGCCCGGCCAGCTTGCAGCGGGCGACGATACGCACAGCGTCCTGCCCCTCGGCACTCAGCTCGACCTTGACGCTGGTCAGCATCAGCGGGTGGCACAGCGGGATCAGTTCGCTGGTCTTCTTCGCCGCCTGGATCCCGGCAATGCGCGCCACGGCGAACACGTCGCCCTTGGGGTGTTCACCGTCGACGATCATCTGCAAGGTCTGCGGCAACATGCGCACCCGCGCCTCGGCGGTGGCCTCACGCTCGGTCACGGCCTTTTCAGTGACGTCGACCATGTTGGCCCGCCCCTGGGAATCAAGATGTGTCAGCACTGCTCTGCTCCTGTGAAGGGAACTCGCAGTGTAAACCTGTGAGTCAGGTTTGAGCAGAGGGGTGCGTCAACCGTGCCCGCGAAAAAGCCGGGCGGCGAACCGCCCGGCGGAGAGGGTTACAGATGCGACTCGGCGTACTCGGCCAGCACCGAGCGTGGCACGCCCTGCAGGGTGATGTGCACGCCATGGGGGAAGTCCTTGAAGCGCTCGGTCAGGTAGGTCAGGCCCGAGCTGGTCGCGGACAGGTAGGGGGTATCGATCTGCGCCAGGTTGCCCAGGCAGACCACCTTGGACCCGGAGCCGGCACGGGTGATGATGGTTTTCATCTGGTGCGGCGTCAGGTTCTGGCACTCGTCGATCAGGATCAGGCTCTGCTGGAAGCTACGGCCACGGATGTAGTTAAGCGACTTGAACTGCAACGGCACGCGTTCGAGGATGTACTCGACGCTGCCATGGGTGCTTTCGTCATCCATGTGCAAGGCCTCGAGGTTGTCGGTGATGGCGCCCAGCCAAGGTTCCATCTTCTCGGCCTCGGTACCCGGCAGGAAGCCGATCTCCTGGTCCAGCCCCTGCACACTGCGGGTGGCGATGATGCGCCGGTAGCGCTTGCTTACCATGGTCTGTTCGATGGCTGCGGCCAGGGCCAGGATGGTCTTGCCGGAACCGGCGGCGCCGGTCAGGTTGACCAGGTGGATATCCGGGTCAAGCAGGGCGAACAACGCCAGGCTCTGGTGGATGTCCCGCGGTTTCAAGCCCCAGGCTTCCTGGTGCAGCAGCGGTTCCTGGTGCAGGTCCAGCAACAGCAGTTCGTCGTTGCGGATACCCTTGATCCAGCCGACGAAGCCCTGTTCATCGATGATGAACTCGTTGACGTGAACCGCCGGCAGGTTGTCGATCAATTGCACGCGGTGCCAGGTGCGGCCGCGCTCCTGGCGGGTATCGACCTTGCTCACCCGATCCCAGAACGAGCCGGTGACCGAATGGTAGCCCTTGGACAGCAATGACACGTCATCGACCAGTTGGTCGGTGCTGTAGTCCTCGGCCGCGATGCCACAGGCACGTGCCTTCAGGCGCATGTTGATGTCTTTGGTGACCAGCACAACGTCCAGGTCGGTGCGCCGGGCCCGTACTTCGAGCAACTGGTTGATGATGATGTTGTCGTTGAGGTTTTCCGGCAGCAGCTTGTTCGGCTCGTTGCGCGGAGTCATCAGGATGGACAGGAAGCCCTTGGGCCCGCTCTTGCCACGCTGGATCGGCACGCCCTGCTCGACATCGCTGGGCGAGGCGTCACCAAGGGTCTGGTCGATCAGGCGAATGGCCTGGCGGCATTCGGCGGCGATGGTCTGTTTGCCGGTCTTGAGCTTGTCGAGTTCCTCCAGCACCGTCATCGGGATGGCGACATGGTGCTCCTCGAAGTTCAGTAACGCGTTGGGGTCGTGAATCAGGACGTTGGTATCGAGCACATACAGGATAGGCTTGCTGGAGGAAGGGTTGCGTCCTTGGTCATCCATACTCGGTCACCTTATGTCGAAGCCACACGGCGTGGTCTGTTACGCCGCAGAGTGACTGCCGCTGTCCCCGTATCCGCGTTGTTACGGGCGGGAAGCGAACCTGGCTAGGTGGGCCTGGATGACGCCACCTGTGCTGCAGGAATCGGCTGTCTGGTTTCTTCATACCGCAAAAATGATGACTAAAAAAAGTCTTTTTACGTGCAGGTGAAGTTTATTTTTCCAAATGACGAACAGGGGTTGGCGAGGGGGCGCGCGAGGACTACAGTCAAAAATCAGGCTGCCATTGCATGGGTCAACGCCAGCAAGCCATGCACCTAACCTGTAAGAGCAACTGTGTTGTGTTGCCTGTACTGGCCTCATCGCCAGCAAGCCAGCTCCCACAGGGACAGCGCATGGCTTGAGGCCGATGCGGTCGAGGTGGGAGCTGGCTTGCCGGCGATGGGCTGCGCAGCAGCCCCCTCTCACCCCCGGTTGGCATATCCCTGGCAATCTTCCCAACCAATCCCGCTCTGCGCCGTATTGCGCAACAACCACTCCACCGCCGGCTGCGCCCTGGGCAGGCTGTCATGGAACTGGATCACCCCCTTGCGCCACAGCAGCATCAAGGTCAGCACCCGCTGGGCAGAGGCCTCGGCGCTCAGTGCGCCATCATCCTGGGCATCGATGTCCCACAACGACACTTGCAACTGCTGGCTGGCCATGAACGCCTCGCCATCGGCCCGGCGCTGCCCGTAGGGCGGCCGAAACAACGGTACATACTGCTCCGGCAAGTCGGCCTGCACCCGAGCCTGGCTGCGCCGCAATGAATCCTGCCAGCCTGTCCACTGCGCATGGGAGCGGTACTCCCAACCCTGAACCCCCACGCAATGCCCACGATAGAGCTGGCGCAAGGCATCTGCCGCACCGGCGTCGCGGCGTTGCTGCAGGCGGTTGCCGAGCACGAAGAACGTGCCTTGAAGCTTTTGCCGGCGCAGATAATCAGCCAGCAGATCGGTACTGCCGCCATCCGGCCCGGGCCCGCCGACGAAGGTCAGCAGGAACATGCGATCGTTCAGCTCATCCCCATTGCGCTCGCGTGAGGACAACCGCTCCACCTCGCTGCTGGTCTGCGGCAGCAACGCAGCCTTGCGCAGTTGTTCGTCCAGGTACCGCACATGGAACTGGTGGCTCGGCTCGATCCAGCCCGTGTAGAACGTGCCGACATCGGCAGCGAACGTCGCTGCCTGTGTGCGCAACTCCGCCATCGACGTAACCGGATAGCAGAACGACGCATCCTGTTCGCAACTGCGCTGCGCCTGTTGATAACCTTCCCACAACCGCTGCCACATGCGCGCCCGCACCAGGCGCACCTTCTGCAGGTTGACCTGCCGTAGCCCCAAGCGTGCCGCCAGCGCCGCGTCGTCCAGCAGTTCGCTTTCATGCAGCACCTGGGCGAACGAGAGGATCTCGGCCCGCGAGGCCACATCGAACAACGCCGGGCTGTCCAGCTTTTCGGGCCACAGGCTGCGGTCCAGGCTCACCTGGGTTGAAGGGGCGGCTTGCACGGCCAGGCTCAGCAGAGCGGCCAACAAGGCAGAGGCAATACGCACGGTTGAAGCTCCGCAACGGCGAAACGCGCACTATAGCCTCTGCACCGGCCATGGTCTGTGACTATCGTCGCCATAGTTTGGACTTGCACCGCCCAGCCCGTAGAATTCCCGGCCTACGATGCCAGGAGCCGACCCGATGCTGACGGTGATATCACCCGCCAAGACCCTCGACTACGAAACCCCGCCGGTGACCGAGCGTTTCACCCTGCCCCAGTACCTGGACGACTCTCAGGAGCTGATCCAGCAGTTGCGCGACCTGTCGCCAGCGCAGATCAGCGAACTGATGCACCTGTCCGACAAGCTCGCCGGCCTGAATGCCGCGCGCTTCGGCAGCTGGACCCCGGACTTCACCCCGGCCAATGCCAAGCAGGCGCTGCTGGCGTTCAAGGGTGACGTGTATACCGGCCTCGACGCCGAAAGCCTGGGCGAGGACGATTTCAGCCATGCCCAGCAGCACTTGCGCATGCTTTCGGGCCTGTATGGCCTGCTGCGCCCGCTCGACCTGATGCAACCTTACCGCCTGGAAATGGGCACCAAGCTGGCCAACGCCCGCGGCAAGGATCTGTATGCGTTCTGGGGCACGCGCATCAGCGAATGGCTGAACCAGGCCTTGGCCGAACAGGGCGATGACGTGCTGCTGAACCTGGCCAGCAACGAGTATTTCAGCGCGGTGAAACGCAGTGCGCTCAAGGCCCGGGTGATCAACGTCGACTTCAAGGACCTGAAGAACGGCCAGTACAAGATCATCAGCTTCTACGCCAAGAAAGCCCGCGGCATGATGAGCCGCTTCGTGATCCAGCAGCGCATCAGCGACCCGGAGCAGCTCAAGCAATTCGATGTGCAGGGGTACTACTACAGTGCCGAACAGTCGAAGCCGGACCACCTGGTGTTCCTGCGGGATCATCCTTCCGAATAGTCAGGCAATACACAATCCCCTGTAGGAGCGGCCTTGTGTCGCGAAAGGGCCGCATAGCGGCCCCGGCAATTTCTGCTTTGATGTTGAAATCCTGGGGCCGCTGCGCGGCCCTTTCGCGACACAAGGCCGCTCCTACAAAAAGCGCCTCCCTCCTTACCCCCTCCGCCCCGCAACAGGGCACGACGCAAAGCGCCATCACGCCACAAATCCGACGCCAAAAAATCGACACACCACCACTTATAGCCAAACGCCATAAGACCGTTCGTAGCTTTTTTGACTATTTTTTCAAAATATTTTTCGATGCTGGCATAAAAATATCTCGCAACAGTTTCGCCCTTTATATATCGGGGCAAAACCCCCGAGTGCTATCAGATTGAAATTGTCCGCCACTGAAAAAATATTTAGAAATCTTTCATCCACGTCGAACCCACCTCGGAACTTCTGCTACGACGATTCGCTCATAGTGCCGTAACGATTTTCCTGCCCTTGGGCTGTGAGAGATGACTTACATATGACAACGGCAGGTATCCACTACCGGCCTCAACAACTTCGACAGGTATGACGGGCAACCCCCGAAGACCTGTCCATGCAGGAGAGACGCGTCCCTTTCAATTCGTCCTAGTGGTTGATTTCAAAGGATTTTTCCACTTGAAAAAACAAGCACAGCAAAGCGCCACGTAGCGCATTGCAATAAAGACGGCTGCATTCCAGGGCACGTTTTTTAATTAATGGCTTTTTACTGCCACATTTGAGTGCATAACTTTTTGCGCTCCGGATTTATTTTGCCTGCGCTCGGCGAAGTGTGCATTTCGCCATGGATCCGTGCGCCCGAAAACTGTTGTTAATCAACCCAGTCCGGCTCTCTCCGGAGGCGCCGGCGTGATAAACACATGAGGTGATAGCGATGCGTATCAGCATCTTTGGTTTGGGTTATGTGGGTGCAGTCTGTGCAGGCTGCCTGACGGCGCGTGGCCATGAAGTGATCGGTGTGGACGTGTCCAGCACCAAGATCGACCTGATCAATCAGGGCAAGTCGCCCATCGTCGAACCTGGCCTGGAAGCACTGCTGCAACAGGGCATCGCCAACGGCCGCCTGCGCGGTACTACCGATTTCGCCGAAGCCATCCGTGCCAGCGACGTATCGATGATCTGCGTGGGTACCCCAAGCAAGAAGAACGGCGACCTGGGCCTCGAATACATCGAGTCGGTGTGCCGAGAAATCGGCTACGTGCTGCGTGACAGCGAGCGCCGCCACACCATCGTGGTACGCAGCACCGTGCTGCCGGGCACCGTGAAGAACGTGGTGATCCCGATCCTCGAAGACTGCTCGGGCAAGAAAGCCGGCGTCGACTTCGGCGTCGCGGTCAACCCGGAATTCCTGCGTGAAAGCACCGCGATCAAGGACTACGACCAGCCACCGATGACCGTCATCGGCGAACTGGACAGCGCCAGCGGCGACATCCTGCAGGCCCTGTACGAAGAGCTCGACGCACCGATCATCCGCAAGCCGATCGAAGTGGCCGAGATGATCAAGTACACCTGCAACGTGTGGCACGCCACCAAGGTCACCTTCGCCAACGAGATCGGCAACATCGCCAAGGCCGTAGGCGTGGATGGCCGTGACGTGATGGACGTGGTCTGCCAGGACAAAGTGCTGAACCTGTCCCAGTACTACATGCGCCCTGGCTTCGCCTTCGGCGGCTCGTGCCTGCCCAAGGATGTGCGCGCCCTCACCTATCGCGCCGCCAGCCTCGATGTACGCGCACCGCTGCTCGACTCGCTGATGCGCAGCAACGAATCGCAGGTGCAGAACGCCTTCGAGCTGATCGAAGCCCACGACAAGCGCAAGGTCGCCCTGCTCGGCCTGAGCTTCAAGGCCGGCACCGACGACCTCCGTGAAAGCCCGCTGGTGGAACTGGCCGAACGCCTGATCGGCAAGGGCTACCAGCTGGATATCTACGACGAGAACGTCCAGTACGCCCGCGTACACGGCGCCAACAAGGACTACATCGAGTCGAAGATCCCGCACGTGTCGTCGCTGCTCAACGCCGACTTCCAGAAGGTGATCGACAACGCCGACATCATCGTCCTGGGCAACCGTGACGAGCAGTTCCGTGCACTGGCCCAGCAAGCGCCGGCCGGCAAGCACGTGATCGACCTGGTCGGTTTCATGAGCAAACCGACCTGCGCTACCAGCCGCACCGAAGGCATCTGCTGGTAAGTGCTGGCCGGGCAGCGGGGGCCTCCCCACCCCCGCTGCCCACCTTTTCCCGAATTCTCGACGGATGCTGAACATGCAAAGGATCCAGACAGTGCTGTTGCAGTGCGCCGGTTGGCTGCTCTACGTGAGTCTGCTCATGCTGATCGCCCTGGCCCTGCCAGCCGATATCTTCGACTCGCAGTCGAAGCACTTCATCTTCCTGGTCGGCGCAGTCGGCATCTGGCGCTACTCCATGGGCGCCACCCATTTCATCCGTGGCATGATCTTCCTCTACGGCGTATACCCGTACCTGCGCCGCAAGGTTCAGAAAATGGGCAAGGACGCCGACCCGTCCCACGTGTACCTGATGGTGACCAGCTTCCGCATCGAAGCTCTCACCACTGCTCAGGTGTACAGCTCGGTGATCCGCGAGGCGATCAACTGTGGCTTCCCCACCACCGTGGTCTGTTCGCTGGTGGAGATGTCGGACGAACTGCTGGTGAAAAGCCTGTGGGCCAAATACAACCCGCCAGCCCATGTGAAACTGGACATCGTGCGCATCGCCGGTACCGGCAAGCGTGACGGCCTGGCCTACGGTTTCCGTGCGATCTCGCGCATGCTGCCGGACGAGAACGCCGTGGTGGCGGTAATCGACGGTGACACCGTGCTGGGCGATGGCGTGGTACGCAAGACCGTGCCGTGGTTCAAGCTGTTCCCCAACGTCGGCGGCCTGACCACCAACGAGTTCTGCGAAGTGCGTGGCGGCTACATCATGAGCGAGTGGCACAAGCTGCGCTTCGCCCAGCGCCACATCAACATGTGCTCGATGGCCCTGTCCAAGCGCGTGCTGACCATGACCGGACGCATGTCGATGTTCCGCGCCAGCGTGGTGACCAACCCCGAGTTCATCGCCGACGTCGAAAGCGACTCGCTGATGCACTGGCGCCTGGGCCGCTTCAAGTTCCTCACCGGTGACGACAAGTCCAGCTGGTTCAGCCTGATGCGCCTGGGCTACGACACCTTCTACGTGCCGGACGCCGCCATCAACACGGTCGAGCACCCGCCGGAGAAGAGCTTCCTCAAGGCCAGCCGCAAGCTGATGTACCGCTGGTACGGCAACAACCTGCGGCAGAACTCCCGCGCGCTTGGCCTGGGCCTGCGCCGCCTGGGGCTGTTCACCAGCATCGTGCTGTTCGACCAGCGCGTGTCGATGTGGACCAGCCTGCTGGGCCTGACCGTGGCGGTGATCGCCAGCCTCAAGTTCGGCCTGGGCTTCCTGCTGGTGTATCTGCTGTGGATCGGCATCACCCGCCTGATTCTCACCATCATGCTGCTGTGCTCCGGCCACAACGTAGGCCCGGCCTACCCGCTGATTCTCTATTACAACCAGATCATCGGCGCGCTGATGAAGATCTACGTGTTCTTCCGCCTCGACAAGCAGTCCTGGACGCGTCAGCCCACTGCCCTCAAGCGTGACCTCGCCAGCTTTCAACAATGGTTCAACACCTGGTCCTCGCGGACCATGACCTTCTCGGCTGCCAGCATCTTCGTTGCTGTGCTGTTCATGGTCGTGTGAGCCCAACCCGGATCGGAACTAACAGGAACAAACCACATGAATACCGCCGTGAACGTCAACGTCGTGCATGAGTCCGAAGCCCAGCGCCAGCATGCCCGGGTACGCATCCCCGCCAAGCTGCGGTTCCTCGACCCTCAGCGCCAGGCCCACGATGTGAAGGTCGACGACCTCTCCGCCGGTGGCCTGAGCTTCCACACCAAGCAACAACTGTCGGTTGGCGACGTGCTCCGCGGGCGGCTGCAGTTCACGGTCGACAACCTCGGCCTGTCGATGGACATCGAGTTCCAGGTGCGCTCCTACAACCCGGGCAGCGGCCGTACCGGCGCGCAGTTCCAGAACCTCGAGCTCCGCGACATCGCCACGCTGCGCCACATCATCACCTCGCACCTGTCGGGTGAGCTGATCACTGCTGGCGATGTGCTCAGCACCCTGCAGCGCGACAACTTCACCAAGGCGCGCAAGCAAAAGGACGGCGGTGCCGGCCTGAGCGCCTTCGGCCGCCTCAAGGCGGTCACCGTCACCCTCGGCGTGTTCGTGGTCGGTGTCGCCGCCTTCGGCTTCATCGCCAAGTCGCTGTACGGCATGTACTTCGTCAGCCATGCCGAAGCCGGCGTGGTCGCGGTACCCACCACCAACGTCACCATGCCGCGCGACGGCACCGTGAACAGCCTGGTCGAAAGCGGTGGGCAGATCGCCAAGGGCGCGCCACTGGCCAGTTTCACCACCAGCATGCTGGACATGCTCAAGGGCAACCTGGAAGACGCACAACTGGAGCCGGCGAAGATCGAGGAACTGTTCGGCAAGCAGCTGTCCGGCACCCTCACCAGCCCGTGTGATTGCGTGGTTGCCCGCCAGCTGGTGGACAACGGCCAGTACGCCGCCAAGGGCCAGCCGATCTTCCAGCTGATCCCGCGCACCACCAACCCGATGGTCGAGGCGCGCTTCACCTACCGCCAGTTCGACGAGGTCAAGCCAGGCACCCGCGTCAACTTCCAGGTAGCCGGCGAAGACGAAGTGCGTACCGGCCAGATCGTCAGCAGCGCCAGCCTCAACAGCGAAGACCTGGCCGCCGACATCCGCGTGCAGATCAAGCCCGACAGCGCCCTGCCCGCCGAACTCGCCGGCCGCCCGGCTTCGGTCAACAGCGACCGTGGCCCATCGCTGAACTGGCTGATCGACAAAGCCATGGCCCGTGGGCTGTAAGAGGACCACAACATGATTCCCCACAAGAAAAGCGCCAGCCTGGGCCTGTGTGCCCTGGCTGCAGCCATCACCCTGGCCGGCTGTGCAGGCCTGCCCGACCAGCGCCTGGCCAACGAAGCCATGAAGCGCGGTGACACGGCACTGGCCGAGCGCAACTATAAGGCGCTGGCCGACCTGGGCTACAGCGAAGCGCAAGTGGGCCTGGCCGACATCAAGGTCGCCACCCGCGATCCGGCGAAAATCAAGGAAGCCGAGGCCACCTACCGCGCCGCGGCCGCCATTTCGCCGCGTGCCCAGGCGCGCCTTGGCCGCCTGCTGGTGGCCAAGCCCGACAGCACCCAGGCCGAGCGCGAAGAAGCCGAAACCCTGCTCAAGCAAGCCGCCAAGCAGGGCGAAAGCAACACCCTGATCCCGCTGGCGATGCTCTACCTGACCTACCCGCAGAGCTTCCCCAAGGTCAACGCGCAGCAGCAGATTGACCAGTGGCGCGCCGCCGGTAACCCGGAAGCGGGCCTGGCCCAGGTGCTGCTGTACCGCACCCAGGGCACCTACGACCAGCACCTGGGCGAAGTGGAGAAAATCTGCAAGGCCGCCCTGAACACCACCGACATCTGCTACGTCGAACTGGCCACCGTGTACCAGAAGCGTGGCCAGGCCGACCAGCAGGCTGCCCTGCTCGGCCAACTCAAGGCTGCCTACGCCCGTGGCGCAGTGCCGGCCACCCGGGTCGACAGCGTTGCCCGGGTACTGGCTGACCGCAGCCTCGGCCAGACCGACGAAAAAACCGCCAAGGACCTGCTCGAGCAGGTGGCCCCGGCCAACCCGGCGTCCTGGGTCAGCCTGGCGCAACTGGTGTACGACTTCCCCGAGCTGGGTGATACCGACCAGCTGATGGCCTACATCGACAAGGGCCGCGAAGCCGAACAGCCACGCGCCGAACTGTTGCTGGGCCGCCTGTACTACGAAGGCAAGACCGTGCCTGCGGACGCGCCCAAAGCCGAAGAACACCTGCAGGCTGCCGCCGACGCCGGCGAAGTCAGCGCCCATTACTACCTGGGCCAGCTGTACCGCCGCGGTTACCTGGGCAACGTCGAGCCGCAGAAGGCCGTCGACCACCTGCTGGCCGCCGCCCGTGGCGGACAGAACAGCGCCGACTACGCCTTGGCCCAGCTGTTCAGCGAAGGCCACGGCATTCGCCCGCAACCAGGTAACGCCTGGGTATTCGCCCAGCTGGCCCAGGCCAACCCGTCGCCGCAGTCCGCTGAACTGTTGCAGCAGCTCGATCAGCAACTTACGCCTGACCAACGCAGCCAGGCCCAGCAACTGCTGGCACAAGAGAAGCAGGCGCGCGGCAGCATGGCGCAAGGCGCAAACAGCACCCTGGCCATCGAAGCCCTGCAAGACGACGAAAAAGAAGTAACCGGTGAGGACTCGCTATGACGCTCAATCCCTTCGTGAAAGCTGGCATCGGCCTGAGCTTCGCCCTGCTGTGGTCCTGCCCGACCCTGGCGGAAATGACCGCTGAAAAGAACTTCGGCCTGGATGTGAAGATCACCGGCCAGTCGGAAGACGACCGTGACCTGGGCACCCGCTCCGGCGGCGACGTCAACGGCCTCGGTCTTGATCTGCGCCCTTGGGTATATGGCGAGCGTGGCAACTGGAGCGCCTATGCCATGGGCCAGGCAGTCACCGCCACCGACACCATCGAAACCGACACCCTGCGCCAGAACGACGACGGCACCAGTACCGATACCGCTGCCGACGGCCGTGAACAGGACAAGAGCTACCTGGCCATGCGCGAATTCTGGGTCGGCTACAGCGGCCTGACCGCCTACCCCGGCGAGCAGCTGCGTTTCGGCCGCCAGCGCCTGCGCAGCGACGATGGCATGTGGCGTGACACCAATATCGAGGCGCTGAACTGGACCTTCGACACCACCCTGCTCAAGGCCGACCTGGGCGTGGCCCAGCGCTTCAGCGAATACCGCACCGACCTCACCGAACTGGCCCCGGAAGACAAGGACCGCACACACCTCTACGGCAACGTCGCCACGCAGTGGACCCCTGGCCACTGGGTCGGCGTTCGCGCCCACCACACCCACGACGGCGGCAGCCTGAAGAACCCGGGCGAAACCGTCGATGCGCTGGACAAGACCCGCACCGGCGACCTCACCTGGCTGGGCCTGGAAGCCAACAGCGACGCCTACAACTGGCGCAACGACCACACCGTCAACTACTGGGGCAGCGTCACCTGGCTGACCGGTGACCGCGACACCCTCAGCAGCCAGGTCGTCGGTGACGAAACCGTGGCCACCGGCAAGCAGAGCGGTGACGTCAACGCCTGGGCCACCGACCTCGGCATCCGCCTGCGCCTCGACCCGCAATGGCAGGTCGGTGCGGCCTACGCCCGTGGCAGCGGTGGTGGTGGCGACGACGGTTCGAGCAACTACGAGCAGACCGGCCTCGAGAGCAACCGCTCCAATTACACCGGCACCCGTTCGCGCGTGCACCGCTTCGGTGAAGCCTTCCGTGGCGAGCTGGGCAACCTGCAGGCGGCCACCCTGTTCGCCTCCTGGCAGCTGCGCGACGACTACGACGCCAGCTTCATCTACCACAAGTTCTGGCGTGTCGATGGCAACCAGAACATCGGTTCCAGCGGCATCAACGCGGTAGTCAATGACAACGGCGTGAACCGCCCGCTGGTCGATGGTGAAAAAGACCTTGGCCAGGAAATGGACGTGGTCGTGACCAAGTACTTCAAGCAAGGCCTGCTGCCGGCTTCGATGAGCCAGGCCATCGACGAGCCATCTGCCCTGGTGCGCCTGCGCGCCGGTGTGTTCAAGCCGGGTGACGCCTACGGCAAGGAAGCGGACTCGTACATGCACCGCGCCTTCGTCGACGTGATCTGGCGCTTCTGAGGCCGGGAGACCCTGATGAACCTTCACCCGCACTTACGTCACAGCCTCCTGGCCAGCGCCCTGCTGCTGGCCAGTGGCCTGGTCGCTGCCGCAGAGCCCCAGGTGATCGCCAAGGAACTGCAGCAGGCCAAGACCTACACGGTCTCCAGTGCACCGGTCGAGCCGCTGCACATGGACCCGCCGAAGCTGCCTGACCTGACCGGCTACACCGCCGAGGCGGTGCAGAAGAAAATCGACCGTCGCCACAAAGGCAAGGTCAGCCTGCGCCGCATGTTCCAGGAGGACACCCTCAAGGAATTCGTTGGCGGCGACAACAAGGCGGCCGAGTGGGTCCAGCGCCAGCATGGCATTCCGCAGGCGATCTTCGTCGATGACGGCCATGTCGACCTGGTCGAGCTGAGCAAGAAGGTACCCAAGCAGTACCTCAGCGAAGTCGAGCCAGGGGTCTACCTGGCGCGCCTGCCGATCGTGGTCGGGCAGAAGGGCATCCTCGAGATCGACGGCAAGGTCAAGCAACTGCGCCTGTCCCAGGAAGGCGGTTCGTTCCTGGTCAACGACGGCAAGCTGTTCGTCACCGACACCCAGGTGACCGGCTGGCGGGAAAAGGAAAACGGCCCGGCAACCTTCCGCTCGCCCAAGGAGTTCCGCCCGTTCCTGCTGTCGTGGGGCGGTACCGAGACCTACATCGTCAACACCAAAATGGCCAGCTTCGGCTACGCCAAGTCCAAGTCGTACGGCGTGAGCATCTCGCAGTACACGCCGAACATGGCCAAGCGCATGGGCCGCCCGGAACCCACCGGCTGGATCATCGGCTCTGAGTTCAGCGACATGTGGTACGGCTTCTACTGCTACGAGACCCAGGACTTCGTGGTCAAGGACAGCACCTACCGCGACAACATCGTCTACGGCATCGACCCGCACGACCGCTCGCACCGGCTGATCATCGCCGGCAACACGGTGTACGGCACCAAGAAG
The DNA here is from genome assembly GCF_046764235.1 of Pseudomonas sp. s4. Classification (NCBI taxonomy): domain Bacteria; kingdom Pseudomonadati; phylum Pseudomonadota; class Gammaproteobacteria; order Pseudomonadales; family Pseudomonadaceae; genus Pseudomonas; species Pseudomonas sp. s4. The sequence continues at coordinate 5,305,726 of NZ_CP177209.1, forward strand.
AAGCACGGCATCATCGTCTCGCGTGAGGTCAACGACAGCTGGATCATCAACAACAAGAGCTTCGACAACAAGCTCTCGGGCGTGGTGATCGACCGTAACAGCGTCAACAACCTGATTGCCTACAACGAGATCTACCGCAACCACACCGACGGCATCACCCTGTACGAAAGTGGCGACAACCTGATCTGGGGCAACAAGCTGATCAACAACCGCCGCCACGGCATCCGCGTACGTAACAGCGTGAACATCCGCCTGTACGAAAACGTCGCAATAGCCAACGGCCTGGTCGGCGTGTACGGCCACATCAAGGACCTGTCCAACACCGACCGCGACATCGCCCTCGACCCGTTCGACACCAAGGTGTCGCTGATCCTGGTCGGTGGCGAACTGGCGGCCAACGGCTCCGGCCCGCTGTCGATCGACTCGCCGCTGTCGGTCGAGCTTTACAAGGTATCCATGCTCGCCCCGCGCAAGGCCAACGGCATCAGCCTCAACGGCATCCTCGGCGAACGCCAGGACGAAATCCTCGACCTGCTGGTACGCCAGCAAAAGGCTGTGCTGATCGACCCGGTCGAACGCCAGACCGAAATGATCGATTAAGGAAGCCCAGACCATGACTCCACATCTGATGAAACTGCTGGGCCTGTCCGCCGCCCTTCTGGCGATCAGCCAGGGCGTGCGCGCCGAAGACGTCAAGGCCCCCACCTTCAGCGCCGAGCCTTGCTGCCAGCTGTGCCCTGAAGCGCACGACCCAAGCCGCTACACAACCCGTTACCAGCAAAACTTCACCACGCTGGTGCAGGCGAAGGGCGACTGGCTGTTCCGTACCCGCGAAGACCTGCGCACCGAGTTCAATACCACCCCGGCCGGCTACAAGCGCCTGCAGCAAGTGCACGACGCATTCAAGAAGCGCGGCGTGGAACTGGTGGTGGTGTACCAGCCGACCCGCGGCCTGGTGAACCGCAACATGCTCAACCCGGCGGAAAAGGCTGCCTTCGACTACCAGAAGGCCCTGGGCAACTACCAGGCCATGCTCAAGCGCTTTGCCAGCATGGGCTACAACGTGCCCGACCTGTCGCCGCTGACCAACGAACAGCTGGCCGCTGCCGACCAGGGCAAGGACTTCTACTTCCGTGGCGACCAGCACTGGACGCCTTATGGCGCCGAGCGCGCGGCCAGGATCGTGGCCGATACCGTGCACAAGATGCCGGCTTTCGAAGGCATCCCGCGCAAGGAATTCGAAACGAAAAAGTCCGGGCGCATGGGCAAGACCGGCACCCTGCATAACGTGGCCGGCCAGCTGTGCGGCACCAGCTATGCCGTCCAGTACATGGACCAGTTCGCCACCGAACCAAAAGGTTCCACCGGCGGCGGCGACGACCTGTTCGGTGACGGCGGCAACGCGCAGATCACCCTGGTCGGGACCAGCCACAGTGGCAAGAACTACAACTTCTCCGGGTTCCTCGAGCAGTACATCGGCGCCGACGTGCTCAACGTGGCCTTCCCTGGTGGTGGCCTGGAAGGTTCGATGATCCAGTACCTGGGCAGCGAAGAATTCCAGAAGAACCCGCCGAAGATCCTGATCTGGGAATTCTCCCCGCTGTATCGCCTGGACCAGGAAACCATCTGGCGGCAAATCCTTGGCCTGCTCGACGACGGCTGCGATGACCGCCCGGCCCTGATGAGCGCCAGCGCCACCCTCAAGCCCGGCAAGAACGAGCTGATGGTCAATGGCAAGGGCGGCGTGATCAAAGACCTGATCAACCGCAACATGCAGATGGACGTCAAGTTCGAAGACCCGTCGGTGAAGGTGCTGCAGGCGACCCTCTGGTACCTCAACGGCCGCCACGAGGACATCAAGCTGGAAAAACCGGAAACCTCCGACACCGACGGCCGCTTCGTCTTCCAGATGCGCGAAGACGAGGACTGGGCCAGCCAGAGCCTGCTGGCGTTCGAGGTGCAGGGACCGGAAAGCGGTACCCAGAAGGTCGAAGCCAAGCTCTGCAAACGCAACAACTTCGCCGTGCCTGCGCAGACCGCGCAGGCCGGCCAGTGAGGCGACCATGATCCCGTTCAAGCGAATTTCCCGCCCCGCCCTGCTCGCCCTGGCGTTGTGCGGCGGTGCCGCGCACGCCGCGCTGGTACCGCCCCAGGGTTACTACGAGGGGATCGAAAAGCTCAAGACCGGCGACGGCAACTTCCGCTGCGAAGCTGCCCCCAAACCGTATACCGGTGCCCTGCAGTTCCGCAGCAAGTACGAAGGCTCGGACAAGGCGCGGGCAACACTCAACGCCGACTCGGAAAAGGCCTTTCGCAAGTCCACCGAAGACATCACCACCCTTGAGAAAGGCGTGAGCAAGATGATCGGCCAGTACATGCGTGACGGCCGCCCGGCGCAACTCGACTGCACCCTGGCCTGGCTGGGCAGCTGGGCCCGCGCCGATGCGCTGATGTCCACCGACTACAACCACACCGGCAAGTCGATGCGCAAATGGGCGCTGGGCAGCATGAGTGGTTCGTGGTTGCGCCTGAAGTTCTCCAATTCGCAGCCGTTGGCCGCGCACCAGGCCGAGGCCGAGCTGATCGAAAAATGGTTCGCCCGCCTGGCCGAGCAGACCGTGCGCGACTGGAGCGACCTGCCACTGGAGAAGATCAACAACCACAGCTACTGGGCGGCCTGGGCGGTAATGGCCACCGCCGTGGCTACCGACCGTCGCGACCTGTTCGACTGGGCCGTGAAGGAATACAGGGTTGGCGCCAACCAGGTAGACGAGCAGGGCTTCCTGCCCAACGAACTGAAGCGCAAGCAACGCGCCCTGGCCTACCACAACTACGCCCTGCCGCCGTTGACGATGATCGCCAGCTTCGCCCAGGTCAATGGCGTGGACGTGCGCGGCGAGAACAACAACGCCCTGCAGCGCCTGGCGCAGCGGGTACTGAACGGTTCGAAGGACCCAAGCGCGTTCAAGGCCCGCAATGGCGAGAAACAGGACATGAAAGACCTGAAGATCGACAGCAAGTACTCGTGGATGGAGCCCTATTGCAGCCTGTATGCGTGCAGTGGCGACACCCTGCAGCGCAAGCGCGGTATGCAGCCGTTCAACAGCTTCCGGCTGGGCGGCGACCTGACCCGGGTCTATGACCCGAGCGCAGAGAGCAAGAAATGAGTTGAACCCCTTTTGGGGTCGGAACCTGTGGGAGCGGGCATGCCCGCGAAGAAGGCACCGCGGTGCATGGCAAGGGCTTCGCCCTTGTTCGCGGGCATGCCCGCTCCCACAGGTACCAAGGCTTCCCCCACTTTTTGAGTGGGGGGTTTGGGGGGCGCTTTGCCCCGGATGCTGTGAACAAAAAGGAGAACCGGGATGGTCTTCTCGTCCAACGTGTTCCTGTTCCTGTTCTTGCCGATCTTCCTCGGCCTGTACTACTTGAGCGGGCAACGCTATCGCAACCTGCTGCTGCTGGTCGCCAGCTACATCTTCTACGCCTGGTGGCGGGTCGACTTCCTCGCCCTGTTCGCCGGCGTGACCCTGTGGAACTACTGGATCGGCCTGAAAGTCGGCGCCGCCGGCGTGCGTACCAAGCCGGCACAGCGCTGGCTGCTGCTCGGCGTCGGTGTGGACCTGGCGATTCTCGGCTACTTCAAGTACGCCAACTTCGGCGTCGACAGCCTCAACGCGATCATCTCCTCGTTCGGCCTGGAGCCGTTCATCCTCACCCACGTGCTGCTGCCGATCGGTATCTCGTTCTACATCTTCGAGTCGATCAGCTACATCATCGACGTGTACCGCGGCGACACCCCGGCCACCCGCAACCTGATCGACTTCGCGGCGTTCGTGGCGATCTTCCCGCACCTGATCGCCGGCCCCGTGCTGCGCTTCAAGGACCTGGTCGACCAGTTCAACAACCGCACCCACACCCTGGACAAGTTCTCCGAAGGCTGCACCCGCTTCATGCAGGGCTTCATCAAGAAAGTGTTCATCGCCGATACCCTGGCGGTAGTGGCCGACCACTGCTTCGCCCTGCAGAACCCGACCACCGGGGATGCCTGGCTCGGCGCTTTGGCCTACACCGCGCAGCTGTACTTCGACTTCAGCGGCTACAGCGACATGGCCATCGGCCTGGGCCTGATGATGGGCTTCCGCTTCATGGAGAACTTCAAGCAGCCGTACATCAGCCAGTCGATCACCGAGTTCTGGCGGCGCTGGCACATCAGCCTGTCGACCTGGCTGCGCGACTACCTGTACATCACCCTGGGCGGTAACCGCAAAGGCACCTTCAACACCTACCGCAACCTGTTCCTGACCATGCTGCTGGGTGGCCTGTGGCACGGCGCCAACTTCACCTACATCATCTGGGGCGCCTGGCACGGCATGTGGCTGGCCATCGAGCGCGCGCTGGGCATCGACACCAACCCGCAGCGTTTCAACCCGGTGAAGTGGGCATTCACCTTCCTGCTGGTGGTGGTCGGCTGGGTGATCTTCCGTGCCGAGAACCTGGAAGTGGCCGGTCGCATGTACGGCGCCATGTTCAGCTTCGGCGACTGGCAGCTGTCGGAACTCAACCGTGCCCAGCTCACCGGCCTGCAGGTAGCCACCCTGGTGGTCGCCTACATCACCCTGGCGTTCTTCGGCCTGCGCGACTTCTACCGCAACGCCCGGCCAACGCCCAAGGCCACCCCGGTGCAGGTCAACAGCGACGGTTCGATCGGCCTGGACTGGACCCGGGTGATGACCCGCGCCCTGGTGCTGCTGCTGTTCGTGGCCTCGATCCTCAAGCTTTCGGCGCAGAGCTACTCGCCGTTCCTTTACTTCCAGTTCTGAGGTTGATGACATGACCCGGACATTACGCATTACCTATTCGCTGTCGTTCCTCGGCCTGCTGGTGGGCATGGGCGTCTGGTCCACCGGTGGCCTGCAAAGCTTCCAGCGTACCGAGCAGATGACCCTGCTCAACGGCAAGCTGGCCAAGGCTGCCGAGACCCACTACGACGAGCAGTTCCCGATCAAGCGCCTGGGCACCAACCTTTGGGCGGCGATGGACTTCAAGCTGTTCAACGAAGGCCGCCCCGGCGTGGTACTGGGCCGCGACCAGTGGCTGTTCAGTGACGAAGAGTTCAAGCCCACCGCCGGTGCCGAGCAGCTGATGCAGGAAAACCTGGCGCTGATCCGTGGCGTGCGTGACACCTTGCAGCAGCACGGCAGCCAGCTTGTATTGGCGATCGTGCCAGCCAAGGCGCGGGTGTACGCCGAATACCTGGGCACGGAACTGCCGACCAGTCTGCATGACGACCTGTACAACCAGTTCCATGCCCAGGCACGCCAGGCCAACGTGTTCGCCCCGGACCTGTTGGCACCCATGGAGCAGGCCAAGGCGCGCGGCCAGGTGTTCCTGCGCACCGACACCCACTGGACGCCGATGGGCGCCGAAGTGGCTGCGCAGGCACTGGCCGAAGCGGTCAGCCGCCAGAGCCTGCTCAACGGCGACCCGCAGGCGTTCATCACCGAAGCCGGCAGCACCGCGCCATACAAGGGCGACCTGACCAACTTCCTGCCACTGGACCCGCTGTTCAGCAACCTGCTGCCGGCCCCGGACAACCTGCAGCAGCGCACCACTCGCCCGGTCGAGACCGAAGGTGAAGCCGGTGACGCACTGTTCGCCGACACGCAGATCCCGGTTGCACTGGTGGGCACCAGCTACAGCGCCAACCCGCACTGGAACTTCCTCGGCGCGCTGCAGCAGGCCCTGCGCAGCGATGTGGCCAACTACGCCGAAGACGGCCATGGCCCGCTGCTGCCGATGCTCAAGTACCTGCAAAGCGATGCCTTCAAGAACGCCGCACCCCAAGTGGTGGTGTGGGAATTCCCCGAACGTTATCTGCCAATGAAGAACGACCTCAGCAGCTTCGATCCACAGTGGATCGCCCAGCTGAAGAACACCCGTAAATCCGAAGAAAACCTGGCTTTGTCGTCCACCCGGACTAACCACTAATCAGAGGAACCTACATATGACTACCAAGACTTCCATTGCCAAAGCCCTCACCCTCGCTGCCGGCCTGTCCCTGGCCTCCATGCAGGCCTTCGCCGGCGCCGACGCCGCGCTGTATGGCCCGAGCGCACCGAAAGGCTCGACCTTCGTGCGCCTTTACAACGCTTCCAGCGCACCGGCGGCAGCTTCGGTCGGCAACACCCAGATCAAACAGGTTGGTGCACAGGGCAGCAGTGACTTCAGCTTCCTGCCAGGGGGTGACTACACCGCTCAGGTCGGTGGCAAGAGCGTGCCGGTCAAGCTGGCTGCGGACAAGTACTACACCCTGGTCAACAGCGCCAGCGGCAACCCGCAGTTGATCGAAGAGCCGCCGTTCAAGAACAAGCAGAAAGCCCTGGTTCGCGTGCAGAACCTGAGTGACCAGCAACTGACCCTGAAGACCGCCGACGGCAAGACCGAAGTGGTCAAGCCGGTTGCCGCCAACGGCCGCGGCGAACGCGAAATCAACCCGGTCAAGGTCAACCTGGCGCTGTTCCAAGGAGACAAGAAAGTGGGTGACGTCAAACCCGTCGCCCTGGAGCGCGGCGAAGCCGCAGTGCTGTACGTAACGGGTTCCGGCAACGCCTTGTCGCCGGTGTGGGTAACTCGCCCCGTGGCTAGCAACTGATTCCCCTGCCTCTCAACGACTATTGGAGAAACATGATGATCCCGGTAATTCTTTCTGGTGGTAGCGGTTCCCGTCTGTGGCCTCTGTCGCGCAAGCAGTTCCCCAAGCAGTTCCTGGCCCTGACCGGTGAACACACACTGTTCCAGCAAACCCTCGAGCGCCTGGTGTTCGAAGGCATGGACACACCGATCGTGGTCTGCAACAAGGACCACAAGTTCATCGTCCAGGAGCAACTGGCCGCGCTGAAGCTGGAAACCCAAGGCATCCTGATGGAACCGTTCGGCCGCAATACCGCGCCGGCCGTGGCCATGGCTGCCATGAAACTGGTCAACGAAGGCCGCGACGAGCTGATGCTGGTGCTGCCCGCCGACCACGTGATCGATGACCAGAAGGCCCTGCAGCGCGCATTGGCCCTGGCCACCGTGGCCGCCGAGCGTGGCGAGATGGTGCTGTTCGGCGTGCCGGCGACCAAGCCGGAAACCGGCTACGGCTACATCCGTTCCAGCCAGGACGCCCTGCTGCCTGAAGGCGTGGCGCGCGTGGCGCAGTTCGTCGAAAAGCCCGACGAAAAACGCGCCGCCGAGTTCGTCCAGGCCGGCGGCTACTTCTGGAACAGCGGCATGTTCCTGTTCCGTGCCAGCCGCTTCCTCGAAGAGCTGAAGAAGCACGACGGCGACATCTACGACACCTGCGTGCTGGCCCTGGAGCGCAGCCAGGAAGACGGTGATGTGCTGAGCATCGACGAAGCCACCTTCGCCTGCTGCCCGGACAACTCCATCGACTACGCGGTGATGGAAAAGACCCAGCGCGCCTGCGTGGTGCCGATGTCGGCCGGCTGGAGCGACGTGGGCTGCTGGTCGTCGCTGTGGGAAGTGCACGAGAAGGACGACAACGGCAACGTCACCAAGGGCGATGTGGTGGTGCAGGACAGCCACAACTGCATGATCCACGGCAACGGCAAGCTGGTGTCGGTGATCGGCCTGGAGAACATCGTGGTGGTCGAGACCAAGGACGCCATGATGATTGCCCACAAGGACAAGGTCCAGGGCGTCAAGCAGATGGTCAAGACCCTCGACGAGCAGGGCCGCAGCGAAACCCAGAACCACCTGGAAGTGTATCGCCCGTGGGGCTCGTACGACTCGGTGGACATGGGCGGCCGCTTCCAGGTCAAGCACATCACCGTCAAGCCGGGCGCCAGCCTGTCGCTGCAGATGCACCACCACCGTGCCGAGCACTGGATCGTGGTGTCCGGCACCGCCGAGGTGACCTGTGACGAGAACGTGTTCCTGCTGACCGAGAACCAGTCGACCTACATCCCGATCGCATCGGTGCACCGCCTGCGCAACCCGGGCAAGATCCCGCTGGAGATCATCGAAGTGCAATCCGGCAGCTACCTGGGCGAGGATGACATCGAGCGCTTCGAGGATGTGTATGGACGTACCTCTACACCCATCGAGCGTGGTGTTTCGGTGAAGACCATCGCGCAGTAATGCAACCCCTGGGGCCGCATTGCGGCCCCGCTTTTTGAGCCACTCTCCATTTCGGGCTACGATGGTCAGACCCCGCGCAATCAAGGTCTGCACGTCCCATGATCATCGGTGCCTTCCTCATCCTCACCTGGCTGGTGCTGCTGTTGCGCTACCCGGCCAAGGCCCTGCCGATCTCGCTGGCAGCCGTTTGTGGCCTGGGCCTGGTGGCCCTGTTCGTCGTCTGGCAGGACACCCGCGAAACCTCGCAACTGGCCCGCCTGGACCTGCGCCTGAGCTACGCCCCCGAACACTGCCCCGCCGACCGCGCCCTGCAGGTGCGCATGAAGAACGGTAACGACGTGCCGCTGACCGAGCTGCGCTGGCGGGTGGCGGCGTATGCGCCGGGCGATACCGTGAACCTGGCGGAGAACACCTACAACGCCCCGCGCTACCGTGGGCCGGGTGAACTGCAGCCAGGGGCCGAGTGGAAGGACTGCCTGCCGCTGCCGCCACTGCGCTCCGGGTACCGGCCGCAGACCCTGGAGTTTCGTGCAGAGCATCTGCAAGGTACGTTTGCCAACTAATGTATCGCCTGTACCGGCCCTTTCGCGGGCTTGCGCGCTCCCACAGGTACTGCACAGTACTCAAGAGCTGTGGAGTTCCTGTGGGAGCGGGCAAGCCCGCGAAAGGGCCGGCACAGGCAACACCAACTTCCCCTGACAACAGGCCCCAACCATGCCCACCGTCCTGATCACCGGTTGTTCCAGCGGCATCGGCCGCGCCCTGGCCGACGCCTTCCGCGATGCCGGCCACCACGTCTGGGCCACCGCCCGCAAACCTGAGGATGTCGAGCAACTGAACGCCGCCGGCTTCACCGCCCGGCTACTTGATGTGAACGACAGCGAGGCACTGGGCCGCCTGGCCGAGGAACTGGAAAACCTCGATATCCTGATCAACAACGCTGGCTACGGCGCCATGGGCCCGCTGCTCGATGGCGGTGTGGATGCCCTGCGCCAGCAGTTCGAAACCAATGTCTTCGCCGTGGTCGGCGTTACCCGCGCATTGTTCCCACAGCTACGCCGCTCACGGGGCCTGGTGGTGAACATCGGCAGCGTATCAGGCGTGCTGGTCACTCCGTTCGCCGGCGCCTACTGCGCCTCGAAAGCCGCCGTGCATGCCCTGAGCGATGCTTTGCGCCTGGAACTGGCGCCGTTTGGTGTGCAGGTTATGGAAGTGCAGCCAGGGGCGATTGCCTCGCAGTTCGCCAGCAATGCCCAGCGCCAGGCCGAGCAGGTGCTGGCGGCGGATTCGGCGTGGTGGCCGTTGCGCGAGCACGTGCAGGCACGGGCACGGGCTTCGCAGGACAAGCCCACCTCGGCGGCAGTGTTTGCCCAGGGCGTGTTGGCAGCGGTCGGGAAGTCGCCGGTGCCGGCGGTGGTGCGGTTGGGGAACGGCAGTACGGCTTTGCCGTTGATGGCCCGGTTACTGCCGCGACGGGTGATGGATTGGGCGTTGCGCAAGCGGTTTGGCCTGCTGCGCCCGCTCTGATTGATTGGTTGCCTGTACTGGCCTCTTCGCGGGTAAACCCGCGAAGAGGCCAGTACAGGCAAAACAGATCAGGCAATGGAACGCAGCACCCCGCCATCCACCCGCAAGGCAGCCCCGGTAGTGGCACTGGCCTGCATCGACGCCAGGTACACCACCATGTTCGCCACCTCCTCCACTGTCGCCAGTCGCTTGATCAGCGAGGTCGGCCGGTGCTCGGCAAGGAAGTTGGCCTCCAGCTCTTCAGTCGACACCCCCTGCTCCTCGGCCAGCTTGGCAAAGAAGTCGCCCACACCTTCCGAACGCGTAGGCCCCGGCAGCACCGAATTCACCGTCACCCCGGTGCCGGCCAGGGTCTCGGCCAGCCCGCGCGACACCGCCAGCAACGCAGTCTTGGTCATGCCGTAATGAATCATCTCGGTCGGGATCTGCAGCGCCGACTCACTGGACAGGAACACCACTCGCCCCCATTTGCGTTCGGCCATGCCCGCGGCATAGTGGCGTGACAGGCGAACGGCACTGAGCACATTGACGTCGAAGAAACGCTGCCAGTCCTCATCCTCGATCTCGAAGAACGGCTTGGGCTCGAAGATGCCCAGGTTGTTGACCAGGATGTCGGTGTGCGGCACCTGCTTGAAAAGCGTCTGCGCACCGGCCTGGGTGCTCAGGTCGGCAGCGATGCCGATGATGCGCGCCTGCGGCAGGCGCTCGCGCACTACTTTGAGGGCTTCGTCGACCCGGGCCTGGGTGCGACCGTTGAGGACCACTTCGGCCCCCGCCTCGGCCAGGCCGATGGCGATGGCCAGGCCGATGCCGGCGGTGGAGCCGCTGACGATGGCGCGCTTGCCGTTCAGGGAAATGTGCATCTGTGCCTCCTCGGTAATCAGGACAATTGCCGGGGCTGCTTTGCAGCCCATCGCGACACAAGGCCGCTCCTACATGCGGACGCGATCTCCTGTAGGAGCGGCCTTGTGTCGCGATGGGCCGCAAAGCGGCCCCAAAACATCACACTTTCTTCACAGGCTGCTCGTCAAACGCCTGCCAGCCACCACCCAGGGCCTTGTACAGCCCCACCAGCGCCTGCGACACCGCCGCAGAACTGTCGATCCACTGCTCCTCGCTGGCCAGCAAAGCCCCCTGCACCGTCAGTACATTGAGAAAGTCCACCGCCCCTTCCACATACTGCCGCTGGGCAGTTTCCAGGGCGATGCGGTTCTGCCGCACCGCCTCGGCCAAGTGGTCGCGGCGCAGCTGGCTGGCGTTGTACAGGCGCAGCACATCGTCGATTTCATGCCAGGCACCCAGCACCACCTTGCGGTAGTTCAGCGCCGCTTCCTGCTGCTGCGCCTCGCGCAGCTCCAAGGTGCCCTTGAGCCGGCCACCCTCGAAGATCGGCAGCGACAGCTGCGGCCCGAAGGCGAAGCGGCGTGAATCCCAGGCGCCGAAATCGGACAGCTGCATGGCCTGGAACCCGACACTGCCCGACAGCCGGATGCTGGGGTAGAAGTCGGCCTTGGCCACGCCAATGCTGGCGGTGGCAGCATGCAAACGAGCCTCGGCCTGGCGAATGTCCGGGCGGCGTTCGGCCAGTTCGGACGGCAAGCCAATGGCGAACTTCTGCTGTGGCGCAGGCAGTTCGCCGCCCTGCAGCAACTCGGCCTGCAGGCTGCGCGGTGGTTCGGCGGCAAGCAGGCTGAGGGCGTTGATCAGGTCGTCGCGCCGCGCTTCCAGACTAGGCAGGCGTGACTCGATAGAGGCGACCTGGGCACTGGCCTGAGCCACGTCCAGGCGCGTGGCGACACCTTCGGCCTGGCGGTTTTCGGACAATTTCAGGCTGTGCTGGGCGACCTTGAGGTTGTCGCGGGTCACATCGATGGTGTGCTGCACAGCGCGCAACTGGATATAGTTGCCGGCGGTTTCCGAAAGCAATGCCAACAGCACGCCGCGGCGGTCGTTCTCGGCCACTTCGACCGTGGCATCGGCTGCCTCGACCTGGCGCCGCACACGGCCCCACAGGTCCAGCTCCCAGCCGGCCACAAGGTCACCCTGCCAGAGGTTGAAGGCTTCCTTGCCCGCCTTGCCGGACGGGTCACTCAGGCCTTCGGCACTATTGCGCGAGCGGCTGTAGCCGGCGTTCACGTCCACTGACGGTACTTCGTCGGCAGCCACGGTGCTGCGCAGGGCGCGGCTTTGCAGCAGGCGGGCGCTGGCCATCTGCAGGTCGAGGTTGCGCTCGGCAACGCGTTGGATCAAAGCACTCAGGCGGGCGTCGTGGAAGCTCTCCCACCAGCGCAGTTCCAGCGGTTCGGCCTGGGGCTGGCTGGCCGCCGCCTCGCCTTGCAGCGGCGCCCACTGTTGCGGGGCCTGGCTGTCAGGGCGCTGGAAGTCAGGGCCCAAGGTGCAGCCGGCCATCAATACGGCCAGCAGCAACGGGCTCAAGCGTAACGCCGCTTTCATCGTGCACTTACCTCTTTGCCGTCCAGCTTGTCACCACGGGTGTCGATGGTCGCTTCCACCGACATGCCCACGCGCAGGCGGGCAAGCAGCGGCTGGCCGTCATCGAAAACGATCTTCACCGGGATGCGCTGCACCACCTTGGTGAAGTTGCCGGTAGCGTTGTCCGGCTTGACCGCGGCGAAGGTCACGCCGGTGGCCGGGGCGATGCTTTCCACATGGCCTTGCAGCTTCTCACCGGCAAAGGTGTCGACGCTGATGCTCACGGCCTGGCCAGGCTGTACGTGGGTCAGCTGGGTTTCCTGGAAGTTTCCGACCACGTAGGCCTGCTGCAACGGCACCACCGACAGCAGGCGGGCGCCCGGGTTGACGTAGGCACCGACACGCAAGGCACGCTCGCCGACCATGCCGTCCACCGGTGCGGTGATGCGGGTGTAGGACAGATCGAGCTGGGCCTTTTCCAGCCCTGCCTCGGCCCGCTTCAGCTGGCCGTCGGCACTGGCCACCTGGGCGGTAAGGATATCCACCTGCTTGCGCGCCGCGACCAGTGCCGCCTGGGCATTGGCCAGGCGTGCGCGGGCCTGGTCGACCCCACTGCGTGCCTGCTGGGCGTTCTGCACGGTGCCGGCACCTTGCTCGGCCAGGCGGCTGTAGCGGTTGACCTCATGGTCGGCGAACGCAGCTTCGGCCTGGGCCGCTTTCACTGCAGCCTCAGCCTGGGCAATCAGCGACGCCTGGCGCTCGAGCGTGGCACGGGCATCGGCGCTTTGCGCCTGGGCCACCAGCAACTGCGCCTGCGCGGCATCCAGCGCGGCCTGGTAGTCACGGGCATCGATGGTAGCCAGCAACTGGCCAGCCTTGACCTGCTGGTTGTCCTCCACCAGCACTTCCTTGATGAAACCGGCGATCTTGGGCGCGACCACGGTGTAGTCGGCGACAACATACGCGTCATTGGTGCTCTGGCGGTGGTCGCTGCCGAACATCCACGGGCCGACGATGGCAGCCAGGACGGCCACGGCAAGCACCGAGCCGATGAACAGGGTTTTGCGGTTGTTGGTCATTTAAGTGGTTCTCGAATTCATCCAGGGTTCAGGCCACCGCGCGCGGCGGATAGACCCGGGTAGGCACGAAAGGAATCAGGCAGATCAGGGCCACGGCAATGCAGGCCATGACCAGGTAGAGGTCGGCCGAGGTCAGCACCAGCGCCTGGTCGTGGATGCGCCTGGCCAGGCCGGCTGCGTTACCGTCGACCAGCGGGGCGTTGCCCAGGCTGTCCACCAGGTGGTTGGAATGGAAGTGCCGGCGCAGGGTGCCAAGGGCGTCCAGCAGGCCACCGGCGATCACCGCGGCCAGGCCCTTGACGGTGTTGAACCAGCTGGAGGCGAACGGGCCTTCCTGCGGGGTCATGCCGTTGGTGGACAGCATCAGCAGCGGCAGCACTGCCATTGGCTGGCCGAACACCTGCAGCAGGTAGAACGGGTAGAAATCGCCACGGATCCACTCGCTGGTCAGCAGGCTGCTGCCGGCACAGGACACAGCCAGCATCGCCAGGCCTATCCCCAGCACCCAGCGGCAGTCCACTGCGCGGATATTGCACAGCGCCGCCGTCAACGGCAGGGCCACCAGCTGCGGCATGGCCACCAGCATCATCAGCGGGCTGGTCTGCGCCGGGCGGTAGCCCTGAATCTGCGCCAGATAGGCCGACGGAATGCTGCCCACGCCCGAGAGCACGATCAGCACACCGGCCAGGGTCACCAGAGCGAAACTCAGGTTGCGCCGCGACAGCATGCGCAACTGGAAGAATGGCAACGGCTCGGACCATTCGTTGTACATGAACAGCACCAGCAACAGCAGGCCACCGCCGAGCAGCCAGCAGATCAGCGGGGAATCGAACCAGCCCCAGCGGTCACCCAGCGACAGGCCCAGTACGATGCAGCTGATGGCGGGCAGGCCGAGCAGCACGCCGCGCCAGTCGAACTGCTTGAAGCGCTCCAGGCGCAGCGGGTCCTGCGGCAGGCCCCAACCGACGCAGAACATGGCCAGCGCCGAGGGCAGGATGATCTGCCAGAACGCCCACTGCCAACCGACGTATTCGGTCCACAGCCCTGCCAGCGGTGTGCCGAGGTTGGGGCCGAAGGTGGCGGTGAGGGCATAGCAGGCCAGGCCATAGACCTTGATGCCCGGAGGCAGGAAGCGCAGGGCCACGCTCATCAACATCGGCGGCAAGGCGCCAGAGGCGAAGCCCTGGAGCACACGCAGCAGCATCAGGCTGTGCAGGTTGGGGGCGAACGGTTGCAGCAGGCCGAGCACGGCGAACAGGCCGATGGCGCTCATGGTGAAGCGCCGCAGCGAGAACGTGGTGGCCAGCCATGGCGCGAAGGCCATGGCCGAAACCGAGGCGGCGCTGTAGGCCGCCAGCAGCCAGGCGCCTTCGTCGGCACCGATGCCCATGGCCCCACGGATATCGGCCAGGGAGATTTTGGTTACCGACTCGTTGAGGCCCGCGCACAACACGGCCAGCAGCACACCGAACAGCCCGACCACTACCTGCAGGCCGAACGCAGTCTGCGCAGGCGCGGCCGGCGCGGGGGCGGCGGCAATCGCGGCAGACGGGGCGGACAGGGAACTCATGGGCAGACATCTCCAGCAACAAATTTGCGACTGGAGCAAGTCTAAGAAGGTCGAATGCTGACGAAAACTGACTTATCGGTAGGTTTATGTTGCGCTGGACGCAATCCGCCTTTTGCAGGTCTGGCCCTATCGCCGGCAAGCCAGCTCCCACAGGTACTGCGTAGTTTTCGAGATATGCAACGATCCTGTGGGAGCTGGCTTGCCGGCGATGAGGCCCTCATAGGCAATCAAGGGTCAACGCTGCAACAGGCCTTCAGGGTCTGCCGCAACCACCGATGTGCCGGGTCATTGTGAAACCGTGGGTGCCATGCCTGCAGCACGGTCACTCGCTCCAGCGGCACCGGGATCTCGAACGAGCGCAGCGGCAGCCCGAGCTTGTGCACGCTGTTGAGGATGTTGGCCGGCATCGGCAGGATCAGGTCGGAATCCGGCAGCGAGAAAAGCGCCGAGTGAAAACTCGGGGTAATCAGCGCCACCCGCCGCTGCACCTTGAAGTTGGCCAGCTCCACATCGATCGGCCCATTGGCCCGTCCACGGCGGGACACGCTGATCTGTGGATAACTGGCAAAACTGTGCGCCGTGATCGGCTGCTCGAAGATCGGGTGGTCGCGCCGCGCCAGGCCCACATAGTAGGTCTGGAACAGGCTCTGTACCTTGATCTCCGGCCCCAGGTCCACGGTCGAGCTGATGATCAGGTCGGTACGCCCGTCGCGCAGCACGCTGTCGTCATCGCCGCCGGGGCTTTCCGGCACGAAGCGCAGCACCGTGCGCGGTGCCTGCTCGTGCATGCGCCGCAGCAACTGGGCACCGTACAGGGCGATGAACAGGTCGTTGGTGCGGATGTTGAAGGCCCGGTCAAGCTTGGGCAGGTCGACCTCGTCGCCACTGCGGAACACCTCGCCGGCCTGCTCCACCAACGCCGCCACCTGCTCGCGCAGGGCCAGCGCCCGCGGCGTCGGCACCAGGCCACGGCCGGCGCGCACCAGGATCGGGTCACCCAATGCATCGCGGATACGCCCCAGGGTCCGGCTCATCGCCGCCGGGCTGAGGTTCATGCGCTGCGCCGCGCCGACCACGCTGCCTTCGTCGAGCAGGGCATCGAGGGCGACGAGCAGGTTCATGTCCGGGAGTTGCATGGCCGTTTTCCGTTACAGCTGTGGGAGATGGCGATGGTAGCAGGTTGCTGGATTGCACCAGACGCAATGCGCTCGTGCGTGGTGGGGCATTTATTTTGGACGGTGATTGGGTCATAAGATTTGCAGTGCCTGTACTGGCCCTATCGCCGGCAAGCCAGCTCCCACGGGGTCAACACAGCCCTTGGGCAATGCGGAGTACCTGTGGGAGCCGGCTTGCCGGCGATAGGGCCGGTACAGGCAAATGATTAGCCAGCCTGAAACAAGGATTCCGCATGCCCAGCCCCGTCCTGATCGCCATCGACGCCTCCCCTGCATCCACTGCCCTGCTCACCCTCGCCCGCCACTACTGCCGCCCCGGCGAACACGAACTGCATGTGCTGCTGGCCATCGACTCTACCTTCGCCGTCCACGACCAACCCGCGCCTTACACCACAGAAGAACTGGAAGAATACCCCGCCGCCTGCAAAGAGCAGCACCAGGCCGACCAGGCCGTGGCCGAGGCGGTGCGCGAGTTGCAGCAAGCCGGCTTCGCCAGCCAGGGCTGCATGGTGGCCGGGCATCCGGTCGAGGCGATCGTGGCCAAGGCGCAGGAACTGAATTGTGAACTGATCATCATGGGCCACCGCCACCTGTCGCGGTTGGGGCGGATGCTGGACCCGTCGATCAGCACGAAGGTGATTGATCGGGTGAAGGTGCCAGTATTGGTAGGGGCAGCGAGCTAACTGCACCGCTCCCACAGGATTTGCGCCAGCCCCAAGAGCGGCGCATCACTTGTGGGAGCGGGCAAGCCCGCGAAGAGGCCAGTAGCTGCACCACCTCACCCCGGATCATCCCTCGCTCGGCTTCACCACCACCGTACAAGTCGTCCCCGCCGCCAGCAAAAACCCGTCCGGCACTTCATCGATATGAATGCGCACCGGCACCCGCTGCGCCAGCCGAACCCAGTTGAAGGTCGGGTTCACATCGGCGATCAACTCGCGGCTTTGTGGGTTGTCGCGGTCGTAGATGCCGCGGGCGATGCTCTCCACATGGCCCTTGATGCGCTCGCCGCTCATCATCTGCAGCTCGGCCTGGTCACCCACCTTCACATGCGGCAGCTTGGTCTCCTCGAAGAACCCGTATACCCAGAACGAATTCTCGTCGACCACCGCCATCACCGCTTCACCGGTACGCGCATAGTCACCCTTGTGGATATTCAGGTTGGTCACGTAGCCGTCCACCGTGGCCACGATATGGGTGCGCTTGAGGTTCAGTTCGGCGGCAGCCAGCTCGGCAAGGGCCTGCTGGTAGTCCGCCTGGGCGGAGTTGGCGATGTTGCTGGCGTCGTCGCGGTTTTCCTTGGAGATCACCAGGTTGTCCATGTCGGCACGGCGCTTGGCGTTGACCTTGCGCATCTCCCAGGTGGCCTTGCGCGACGCAACCTGCGCCTTTGCCTGGTCGACCGCCAGCTGGTAGTGCTCAGGGTCGATCTGGATCAGCAGGTCGCCCTTCTTCACCCGCTGGTTGTCCTTGACCGGCACATCCACCACATAACCAGGCACGTCGGCAGCGACGTTGATGATGTCGGCACGCACACGGCCGTCGCGAGTCCAAGGCGTGGTCATGTAATGCAGCCACAACTGGCGACCGATCACCACGGCAGCGGCAAGCACCAACAGGGTGGCGATCAGGCTGAAGAACTTTTTCATCGAAGGATTCTCACCAGTAGAGCGACAGCGCCAGGGCGCCGAACAGGCAGACGAACAGGCTCAGGCGCAGCAGCGCCGGGTGCCAGAAGAAGCGGTAGCCATCATGGCTGGCGATGTACCGGTCCAGGCCCCAGGCCAGGCCCAGGGCGAACAGGAACATCAAGGTCATGGTGGGCATGTACACGCCATGGAAGGCGATTTCACGGGGCATGGTTTCAGGGAGCATCGTGCAGTCCTTTCGCCGGTGCCAACGGCGACTGTGGGTCGAGCAGGGAAGATCGGATGAAGTGCAGGTAGCTTTGCGCGCGGCGCAGCACCGAAGTGTCGAAGTGGCGGGCGAAGGGCTCGTCGGTGGCCTGCACGCGGGCGATGGCGTGGTCCACTGCCACCAGCGCGCGTTCGTGGTTGCTGGCGCTGGGCTGCAGGAACAACCGGGCCAGGGCACGGCCCATCACGCGGATCGCCTGGCGCCAGGGCTGCGACTCGGCGTAGGCCGGATGCACCGGCGCGCGGGCCTGCTCCTTGCGCAGCTCGATGATGGCATGGCCGATTTCCAGCACGGTGAACATCCAGCCCATCAACTGGCTCTGTACCTGTGGCTTGCCGGCTGCCAGGCCATAGGCCTGGTGCAGCAGGTCACGGGTGCGGCTTTCGAAGGCTGAACCCAGGCCGCGCAGGCGCCCGCTGATGGCGAACAGCACCTGCTCGCGCAGTTCCTGCTCCAGGCGGCTCCACAGCCAGCGGCTGTTGGGCGGCAGGATGATCGCCCCGGCAGCGGCACAGACGAACATGCCGATGACCATGCCGATGTAGTCGTTGATGAAGGTGTACGGGTCATACACGGTGAGGTTGTTCGGCACCGAGCCGATGGCGAAGAACACCAGCAGGCCGATGCCGTAGCCGGCATACGCCGGCCGAGACGAAAGGAACGCGCCCAGCACGAACACCGGCGCCAGGACCATGCAAAGCAGTGGGAAACCGTCGATCCAGGGGAACACGAAGAAGGTTTCGAAGAAGCCGACGACGGCACCAATCGCCGTGCCGCAGGCCATCTGGAACGACATGCGCTTGGGGTTCGGCGAGGCCGCCGACAGGCCCACGGTGACGGTGGCGATCAGGGTCATCATGGCGCCGCTGGGCCAGTCGCTGAGCAGCCAATAGCTGCCCAGCAACAACAGCACCGCCGAGGCGCGCACACCGGCGGCCAACGATACCAGCCAGCTGGTCTGCGCCACGTAGGGCTCATCCCACTGCTCGCGTTCGTGCCGGTGCGCGGCTAGCGAGGCATGGGTTTCGGCATAACTGTACATCTCGTCGACGAAGCGGTAGAGCAGCTCGAAGGCAGTGTGGAAGTCGAGCAGGTCGGACTCGCTCGGCTCGGTTGCCAGGTACTCGGCGCGCAAGCCGCGCACCTGTGCCTGCAAGCCTTCCTTGTAGGCGGCCAGCTCCAGGGTCAGGCGCAGCGCATCGGCGTCGGTCAGCGCCCGGCCCACGTAAGGCTGCAACAGCTCCACCAGGGTGTTCAGGCCTGGCTCGATGGCGCCGACGATCTGCAGCGGGCCGCGGGCGCGAAGGCGTTCCAGCAAACGGTGCAGGGCATTGAAGCGCGTGGTGATGGCCATGAACTCGCTATTCATGCGCACCAGGCGACCAGAGCGCCGGCGCATGTGCGGGTCTTCGAAGGCGGTGACGTTGCGCAGGCTCTCGAGGCCCACTGCTTCAGCGACGAAGCGCACGTTGCTGCTCTCGAAGCGGTCCCGCTGGCTTTCGCCGCGCAGGGCCTCGACCACCACCCCCGCGAAAACGCCAAAGCGCTGGTACAGGGCGTTGCGCATGGCGGCACTGGCCGACTGCGGCAGGATCGCGGCGCTGACAAAGGTCGACACCAGAATGCCCAGGGCAATTTCCAGCACCCGCCATACCGCCGCCATGAAAGCCTGGTCGGGGTGCTGCAGCACCGGCAGGCCGATCATCGCCGCTGTATAGCCGGCCAGCACGAAGCCATAGGCGCGGAAAGTGCGGTAGCGCATGGCACCGGCCGAGCACAGGCCTACCCACAGGGCCAGGCTGGGCAGGAACAGCTCGGTGTTCTGCGGGAATATGGCGATCAGCGCCACCATCATCGCCGAGCCGGCCAGGGTGCCGAGCACTCGGTAGAAGCTCTTGGCGAACACATGCCCGCTTTGCGGCTGCATGACGATGAACACGGTGATCATCGCCGTGCGCGGTTGCGGCAACTCCAGGCGCATGGCCAGCCACAGGGTGATGAACGCAGCGGCCAGCACTTTGAAGATGTACACCCAGGTCACCCCGTCGGTGCGCGCCCAGGCAAAGAAACCCCGGCGCCATTCCAGGCTCTGCAGCCAGCGCACGGGCAAACTGGAAGTGCTCATTCGGCGTTATCCGGCTTCTTGTCGAAAATGGCCAGGGTGGCCGGGGTTTTCGGTGCGGCCTGGCGCTCCTCTTTCGGCGCATCCTGACCAGCCTGCAAGCCACCGCCCAGGGCAGTGACCAGCTCGGCATGGGCAATCAGGCGCGCGGCCTGCACCTGCTGCTGCACCTGCTGCTGGCGGAACAGCAAAGTCTGCGCATTGAGCACGTTGAGGTAGTCGGTAAGGCCACGCTGGAAGGCAACCATGGCGATGTCGTAGGTTTTCTGCGCGGCCGCGACCGACTCGGCGGCGAAGTGCGACTGCTCCTTCATCGACTCACGGCGGATCAGCTGGTCGGAGATGTTCTTCAGCGCACCGACCACGGTCTGGTTGTAGCGCGCCACGGCCACGTCATAGCCCGCCGAAGCCACGCCCAGTTGCGAACGCAGGCGGCCACCATCGAAGACCGGCAGGCTGATGGCCGGGCCGACGTTGTAGTTGAACTTGCGCCCGGTGAGGAATTCCAGCGGGCCACCACCGGTTGCCATGAAGCCAAGGCCGCCGACCAGGTCGACGTTGGGGAAGAAGCCGGCGTGGGCAACATCGATGCCACGCGCCTGGGCGGCCACCTGCCAACGGCTGGCGACCACGTCGGGGCGCTGGCCGACCAGTTCGGCCGGCAGGTTCGACGGCAGCTTCAGCGGCGCGGCCAGGGCCAGGCTCGGGCGCTGCAACTGCGCGCCCTCCCCCGGGCCCTTGCCGGCCAGGGCGGCCAGCTGGTTGCGGGCCAGGGCAATTTCTTCGTCCAGGCTGTCGAGCTGGCGGTGGGTTTCCGGCAACGGCGCTTCAGCCTGGCTGACTTCGAAGTGGGTGCCGATGCCGGCATCCAGACGGCGCTTGGCCAGGGCCAGGATCTGCTCCTGCTGTTCCAGCTCGGCCTTGACGATATCGCGCTGGGCGAAGTGCAGGCTCAGCTGAATGTAGGCGCGCACCACGTTGTTCTGCAGCTCCAGCTGCGCCTGGCGGGCTTCGGCCACGCTCATGTGCGCCTGGTCCACGGCCTGCTCGCTGGCATTGCGTTCGCGGCCCCACAGGTCGAGCGCGTAGCTGAAGCCAATCGCGGCGTTGTTGTCCCAGGTGTTGGCGCCGGACAGTGCGCCCGGGCCGTAGAACTGGTCTTCAGGCCAGTTGTGGCGCTTGAGCGCGGCCTGGCCATTGGCCTGGAGCTTTTCCGCCGATTCGACCACACCGGCCATGGCCCTGGCTTCGCGTACCCGCGCCGCAGCCATGGCCAGGCTCGGGCTGCCGGCCACGGCCAGGGCAACCCAGCGGTCCAGCTGTGGGTCGCCATAGGCGCGCCACCATTGTTGATCGGGCCAGTGGGCGTCGGTCGCGGCTTCGCGTATGGCCGCGTCGGTGGTCAGGGTGTTGGCTTGCAGCGTCTTGCTTTGCGGGGCAATGCCCCAGGTTCCGATACAGCCGCTCAAGGTGAGGGCAAGGGCACAGGCACTGAACGCATTGAGCGTTCTGATGATGCGACGCGGCACAGCTGCGATTTCCCGAGGAAGAGGTGAAGAGGCCGGGCAATTCTAGGGGGCGTCAGCACTGGCGATAAGCGTGGATTCCTGCGAATCTTTGTTACCAAAACGGCGATAATCCGCCTTTGGTCGAAGGCAACTTTTCATCTCTTTTACGTTACTTCGTGACACAATTTTGTCCTCTACATCGAGAGTGACCCATGGACACCCTGCAAAACATGCGTGCTTTCAGTTGCGTAGCCCAACTCGGCAGCTTTACCGCTGCCGCCGGGCAACTGGATACGACCACCGCGAACGTGTCGCGGGCGGTCTCCAACCTGGAAGCCCATCTGCAAACAAGGCTGCTCAACCGTACCACCCGCCGCATTGCGCTGACCGAAGCCGGCAAGCGGTACCTGATGCGTTGCGAACAGATTCTTACCTATGTCGAAGAAGCCGAGGCCGAGGCCAGCGACGCCCATGCCCGCCCGGCCGGGATGTTGAAGGTGCACTCGATGACCGGGGTCGGTCAGCACTTCGTGGTCGACGCCATCGCCCGCTACCGCGAATCGCACCCGGACGTGACCTTCGACCTGACCATGGCCAACCGCGTGCCTGACCTGCTCGACGAGGGCTATGACGTGTCCATCGTGCTGGCCACCGAACTGCCCGACTCGGGGTTCGTGTCCCAGCGCCTGGGCATCACCTACAGCATCGTCTGCGCCTCGCCCGCCTACATTGCCCGCCACGGCGTTGCGCACAAGCCTGCCGACCTGCTCAAGCACGCCTGCCTGCGCATGGTCAGCCCGGTGATCCCGTTGGAGAAATGGCTGTTCGACGGGCCGGAAGGCCAGGAGATGGTCAACATCACCAGCTCGCCGTTCATGGTCAATACTGCCGATGCCATGAAGACCGCCATCCGCAGCGGCATGGGCGTGGGCGTGCTGCCGATCTATTCGGCCATCGACGGCCTGCGCGATGGCAGCCTGGTACGGGTGCTGCCCGAGTACCGGCTGCAGGAGCTGAACCTGTACGCCATCTACCCGTCGCGGCAGTACCTGGATGCCAAGATCAAGACCTGGGTGGAGTACCTGCGCAACTCGCTGCCGGAGATTCTCGCGGCGCATGAGGCAGACCTGAAAACCCATCAGGTGATGATCGCCAACTAAAAAGCTGCTGCATTGCGGGGGCGGACAATGGTAGGTTGCTAACCATTGTTTCCAGCGCCAGGCCCCTGGGAGGGCTCCGCCCTCCATTCGCAGCACAAGGCTGCTCCTACAGAAGGCCCAGCGCCTGCCCCTTGTAGGAGCAGCCTTGTGCTGCGAATGACCGCATCGCGGTCAACTGCCCGGCATTCCCCTAGCCTTGCAGAGAAGAAGTTGCCGATGAAAAAGACCGTCCTGGCCTTCAGCCGTATCACCCCGGCCATGGCCGAACGCCTGCAGCAAGACTTCAACGTGATCGTGCCGAACCCCAAGCTCGGCGATATCAACGCCCAGTTCAACGAAGCCCTGCCCGAGGCCCATGGCCTGATCGGCGTTGGCCGCAAGCTCGGCCGGGCGCAACTCGAAGGGGCGGCCAGGCTGGAGGTGGTATCCAGCGTGTCGGTCGGTTACGACAACTACGACCTGGACTACTTCAACGAACGCGGCATCGCCCTGACCAATACCCCCGACGTGCTGACCGAAAGCACCGCCGACCTGGGCTTCTCGCTGATCATGGGCTGCGCCCGCCGCACCGCCGAGCTGGATGCCTGGACCAAGGCCGGCAACTGGCAGGCCACCGTAGGTCCGGCCCATTTCGGCAGCGATGTGCACGGCAAGACCCTGGGTATCGTCGGCATGGGCAACATCGGTGCCGCCATTGCACGTCGCGGCCGGTTCGGTTTCAACATGCCGGTGATCTATTCCGGCAATAGCCGCAAGACCGCGCTGGAACAAGAGCTGGGCGCGCAGTTTCGCAGCCTGGAGCAACTGCTGGCCGAAGCCGACTTCGTCTGCATCGTTGTGCCGTTGTCCGATGCCACCCGCAAGCTGATCGGTGCGCGTGAGTTGCAACTGATGAAGCCAAGCGCATTCCTGATCAACATCGCCCGCGGGCCGGTGGTGGACGAGGCGGCGCTGATAGAGGCGCTTCAGAACGGCACCATTCGCGGTGCGGGCCTGGATGTATACGAGAAAGAGCCGCTGAGCGACTCGCCGCTGTTCAAACTGCCCAATGCCCTGACCTTGCCACACGTTGGCTCGGCCACTGCCGAAACCCGCGAGGCCATGGCCAACCGGGCAATCGACAACCTGCGTGCGGCGCTGCTGGGTGAACGGCCGCGGGACCTCGTGAACCCGCAGGTGTGGAGGAGTTGATCGCTTCCCCACATCTGTTGAAACGGGCCACCTAACTTTTACGGCGCGCTCTGTGTGTGTGTGTACGGAGCGCGCCACGAATAAGATTCAAAGCCATACGCGACAGGAACGTATCTGAAGCTGTTCCGCAACTGATAAAACTGCCAGTTCATCTTCTAGCGAACCGCAGCAACAATAACACCTCAAAAATTGGAGGTGTATGATGGAATCTAATCTTGGCACTATCAGACCAGACATTAGCTTTGTAAGCCCGCAATACGAAATCAGCCTCTTTTCATCCTTGAAGAACCCAGAATGGGTTCTAGAAGGAGAGAAGCTAGGGACACTGCTGGGAAAGGACGGAGGAGCTGCCACTTACACCGCCCCAGATAGTATTGCAAAGGGAGATAGCTCCGATATCATTTCGTTTTTCAAAAAGGACATTGTGACGGCTTTCGAAGATGGAAAATATTACAATGCGACCATACTAATATCCAACCTCCCTCGACCGGTCAGTTACAAGCTTGAGCTAAAGACCGACAACGACCAGAAACGGCTGGAATTTCTCGTAAACATCTTCGATAGCGGATGGACGAAAGTCCCAGAAGAACATACAGCTTGGTATACACTGGCCGGTAATGGCCGAATGAAGCAGAACGGCGATTACTATAGTTCCGGCGACCAGCCTACACCTACAGCCATTCTTGCATTCGACAAACGCCACGATAAAATTCCGGGGTTTGCAGTAATCATCCTTGACGCTGACTAGATATTCCCGCGGCAGAGCTGCTTATGGCTCGAGGCCCCGGAGTCAAGAACAATCTCTTTTGAGAACTTCCTGCACTAGGCACCTCTTGGCAAGCTCAAGAGGTGCCCGGTGCAAGCTATGTACGCTTCACTTCGCTAGCCCAGCGGCCTTAATGACTCGGCTCTTGGGCTTGCGAAACACCAGCACATTCCCCGCCATCACCGCCACCAATCCCAACAAGGCCGGCGCCGTCCACTGATACCCCTCGGCCACCGCCGACACATTCAATGCCACCAACGGGAACAGCACGGTGCAGTAAGCTGCCCGCTCCGGCCCCATGCGCCCGACCAGGGTCAGGTAGGCGGTAAAGGCGATCACCGAGCCCGGCACCACCAGGTAAAGCAACGAGCCGATGTACCGCACGTTCCACTCCATGCTGAATGGCA
Organism: Pseudomonas sp. s4; assembly: GCF_046764235.1. NCBI lineage: Bacteria > Pseudomonadati > Pseudomonadota > Gammaproteobacteria > Pseudomonadales > Pseudomonadaceae > Pseudomonas > Pseudomonas sp. s4. The sequence goes on from NZ_CP177209.1 coordinate 5,330,723, forward strand.
CACCGCTGACCACGCAGAACACCGCCAGCATCACCGCCCCGTAGACCATGCCCCAGGCATTGGTGGTCATGGGCTTGAGCCCGGCCTTCTGCTGCATGCTCGACAGCATGTTGCCAGCCGAGAAGCACAGCGTGCCGAGCAGGGCCAGGCCAAGGCCGTACAGGATTTCGCGGCTGGCCGCGTGGTGGGACAGCTCGGGCCAGAACAGCAGCCCCAGGCCAAGGAGCCCCAGGGCGCCGCCGCCGAGCACATTGCTGGCGATCTTCTGGCCGAAGAAGATCCGCGCGTTGAGCGCATTCCACAGGGTGGCGGTGGAGAACACCACGGCGATCAGGCCGCTGGCAATCCACTGGCTGGCGCTGAGGAAGCAGATGAAGTTGACGCAGAACAGGCACAGGCCCTGGGCCAGACAGATCTGGTGGCCACGCCGGTTCATTGGCTGCAGGCGGCGGGTGAGCAGCAGGAAGGCGAACAGGATCAGCCCGGCCAGGGCGAAGCGGTAGACGATCGAGACCGGAATGGCGACCACGCCCAATTGGAGTTTCAGGGCGATCCAGGTAGTGCCCCAGATCAGGACCGTTAGCAAGTAGAGTGACAGGTTCATCGGTGGAGCTCCTCAGGCGATCGACCATGCATCCCGGGGCCGCGATGCGGCCAATCGCCGGCAAGCCAGCTCCCACAAGTACAGCGCCAAGCTCCAGGCTGGCGCGGTCCCTGTAGGAGCTGGCTTGCCTGCGATCGAGGGCGCAGCCCTCGCCGAGGCCTCCAGTTTCTTCCGGGGGCCCCTCCCCGGCTTGCACAAACTTGCGCATTTGTCCCGCGGGTTGCTGTAAGCCTGCCCAAGGCGCAGTAGGATGGCTGGCAAGAGGAACCGCCCATGACCCCACTCACCCAGCTGCAAGTGTTCAACGCCATGCACGCCTCGCCCCACGCCCGGCTGGAGCTGAGCGCGCACCTGGGCGACGGGCTGGCGGCGGCGTTGTGGAGCAACCGCGACGATGCCCGCGACTACCAGGCACCGAGCCATCACACCCTGTCGTGCTACATCGCCGACGGCACCGGCACCTTCCGCCGCCAGCGCCCCGGCGATAAAGGGGCGCCCGACAAGCTGTGCGTGATGCCGGCCGGGCAGGAATCGAACTGGGTGGTCAATGGCGCGATCCGCCTGGCGCACCTGTATGTCAGCGAAACGCAATTCGCCCTGGGCTGCGTGCGCCTGCTCGACCGTGAACCGCGTGAGCTGCAACTGCGGGAAGCGACCTTTCTCGACGACCCGCAGCAAGCCAAGCGCTTTCGCCAGCTGATAACCCTGGACTGGGATGAACCTGGCGAACGCTTGCTGGCCAGCAGCCTGGCGCACGAGATCGTCGACCATGCGCTGCTCAACCAGGTTGGGCTGCGCCAGGGCCTGCGCCTGAAAGGCGGGCTGGCACCGAGCCTGCGCCGGCAAATGGTCGACTACATCGAAGCGCATCTCGACCAGCCCATCACCCTGGGTGAACTGGCCTTGCGCTGCAACCTGTCCGAATACCACTTTGCGCGCATGTTCCGCGCCAGTTTCGGGCTGCCGCCGCATCAGTACCTGCTGGCCCGGCGGCTGCATCGGGCCTGCCAGCTACTGCGGCTGGGGGTAATGCCGCTGGGGGAAATTGCCCTGTTGTGCGGGTTTGCCAGTGCCAGCCATTTCAGCAACCGGTTCCGCCAGGCGGTCGGAGCAACGCCTGGCGAATACCGTACGGCCATTCGCGGCTAAAGCCGCTCCCACAGGGACCGCGCCACCCTCAAGGGCAGTGCAGTACCTGTGGGAGCGGCTTTAGCCGCGAAGAGGCCGGTTCAGGCTGGCCTAGAACTCGAAGGTACTGGACAAGCTCACCTGCCGCGCATCGCCAATGGCCACAAAGTACTGGTTCACCGCCGAGCTGTAGTAAACCTTGTCGAACAGGTTCTTCACGTTCAGCTGCAGCAGCACCTTGTGCTCGTCGAGCCTGGTCTCGTAGCTGGCAAAGGCATCGGCCACGGTATAGGACGGCAGGTCGAAGGTGTTGGTCGAGTTACCCGCGCGCTCGCCGACATACCTTGCACCGGCACCGAGACGCAAGCGGTCGCCACCGAACAGGCTGCCGTAGTCATACACCGCCGACAGCGAACCACTGTGCCGGGCCACGTTCTGCAGGCGGTTGCCCTGCAGGGCCGGGTCCTTGGTCACCTTGGCATCGGTGTAGGCATAGCTGCCAATCAGGCTCCATCGCTCGCTCAGCTGGCCAGTCAGGTCCAGCTCAACGCCCCGTGAACCGACCTCCCCGGCATTGCTGTACACCGTTTCACGAGTACTGGTATCAAAGTTGGAAACCAGCACGTTGCGCTTGGTGATATCGAACAACGCCAGAGTGCCTGTCAGGCGGCCCGGCATGTCGAGCTTGGCGCCCAGTTCCCACGATTTGCCCTCCTCCGGCGCCACCGACGAGTCGAGCACCACATTGCCGACCAGCGGCGCGATAGTCGAGTTGGGCTTGAACGACTCGCTATAGCTGCCATAAAACGACAGTTGATCATCGACCTTGTAGACGATACCTGCATGCGGCACCCACGCCTGGCCATTGATGTCGGTGTTGGCCTTGAAAGGGCGGCCACGGCCAGCGTACTGGTCGAACTGCTGGAAGCGCGCACCAGCCACCAGGATCCAGTGATCATCCAGGAGCAGCGCGTCCTGCACGAACAACGCGTCGGTGCGCAGCTTGTCGGTCTGGTCGCTGTCACTGGCTTTGACGGTGGTGCCCTCCACTTCCTGCCCGTAGACCGGGTTCATATAGCTGAAGGTGGATTGGGCGGTCTGCCGGATCATGTCACCGCGGAAAATCTTGCGGTCCTCGTGATCGATGCCGAACAGCAGGTCGTTCTGCATCCCGGCCAGTTGCACATTACCGGCCAGGCTCAGGGTGGCGAACTGGTCACGGCTCATGGCGTTGTGGGTGCCGTCGATGCTGCGCGACAGCGTGCCGCTTTTTTCATTCACGCCGGTCACCCGCACCTGGCTGGCATCATAGGTTTCGCGGTTGAAGCTGTAGCCGAAGTGCAGCTTCCAGTCATCGGCAAACCGGTGGTCGACTTCCAGACGGTACAGGTCGGAGCGCCCTTCCATGTCGTTGAAGGGCTCGTCCAGGCGCCGCGTGGCAGGGATGTCCAGCGGGTGGCCGTTGTTGCCGAACGCCGTGCCACGGTCGAAGGGGTAGAGAAACTCGCGATGCTCGTAGGCCAGTACCACCTGGGTGTCTTCGCCCAGCCAGGCCAGCGACGGCGCTACCAGCGATTCGCGGTGCACGCCGTAGTTGCGCCAGTAGTCCTCATCTTCGTGGTCGACGATCAGGCGATAGGCGAAGTTGCTGTCGCCCAGCGCGCCGGTGCTGTCGAACCCGCCACCGCTGCCGTTCTTGCCGCTGCCGTAGGTCGACCCGCGCACGGTCAGGGCGTTGTACTGCTCGAGTTGCGGGCGCTTGCTGACCACGTTGATCACCCCGCCCGGGTCCTGGATGCCGTACAGCAGCGAGGCCGGGCCCTTGAGCACTTCGACCCGCTCGGTGCTGGCGTTGAGGCTGCGGCCCTGCACGATGGGCATGCCATCGCGCATGATCGAGCCGTCGCGGTTGTCGCCGAAGCCGCGCTTCATCACGGTATCGGAGGTGCCACCGAAATTGTTGCCCTGGGTGATGCCGCTGACATTGGCCAGAGCGTCATCAAGATTGCGTGGGGCCTGGTCACGGATGACCTGGGCCGGCACCACATTGATGGCCTGGGGGATGTCCTGGCTCGGGCCCTGCCCGCGCATGATCGAGGCGGTAGCCGGGGGCTGGTAGCTGTAGTCGTCCAGTTGCGAGGTCACGGTGATGGCCTGCAGGTTGAGGGCGCCGGAGGTGTCCACTGCTTCGAGGGTGAGCGTGCGTGCATCGACGCGGCGCCAGGCCAGCCCGGTAGTGCCCAGCAGCTGTTGCAGGGCCTGTTCGGCGCTGAACCTGCCGTTCAATGCCGGCGCCTGCACACCTGGCAGTTCCAGGGTGTAGACCACGCTCTGGCCGGTGGTGCGGCTGAAGGCGCTGAGTGCCTGGGCAAGGGGTTGCGCCGGCTGGGCGAAGGGGTACACCTGCTGTTGCTCGACGGCGCAGGCCAGGGGAGCGGCAGCGAATGCCGGGAACGCGGAAAGGCCGAACCAGAGAGGGACGCAACGCGGGGTGAACTTCATGGACGCTGACCTGTGAGAGGGATGTGACTGCGAATGAATCGCACTTCCACTCATTACACGGATGCCACGTCCTGTTACCTCACCCGTTGCCTGAAAAAATTTTTTCCCTGTGCCCGCGAAGAGGCCGGCACAGGCGACTAACGGATGACAGTCAACCGCCCCAGCAAAGTCTGCCGCGAAAAGCCCATCACCTTGCCCAGCGAATCCAGCGCCAGCAACGGCTCGGCCACGGGGAAACTGCCACTGACCTTGCGCTGCCCCAACTCATCCTCGAGCAACAGGATGCGCCCCGGGTAATAGCGCCCCAGGTCTTCGACCACCTGAGCCAGCGGCACCTGGTAGTAATTCAGCCAGCCCTGGCGCCAGGCCAGGCGGTTGTCACTATCCACCGCCAGGGTGTCGCCGACTTGGCCGGCAGCATAGGCCACCTGCTGGTTGGCCGTCAGTTCACGCGCTGCTGCGCCCGGCGCCGGGCTCACCGCCACCCGCCCGCTGCTCACAGTGACCTGGGCTCCCTCGTCCTGCTCGCGCACTTCGAACTGGGTGCCAAGCACGCGCACCTCGCCACCGGCAGCTTCCACTACGAACGGCGTGCCGGTATGCGTGACCTGGAAGTACGCCGCGCCATGCAACAACCGCACGCGGCGCTCGCCCTGCACAAAATCGACTGCAATCGCGCTCCCCGCATCCAGCGTCACCTGCGACTGGTCGGCCAAGGTCACCTGGCGAACTTGACCAGCACTGCTGTAGTCGGCCTGCAGGTCCTGCAGCCACAGGGCCGGGTGCCAACCACCGGCAACGCCCACGGCCAGTACCAGGCACGCAGCCACCGCCAGCGCCGCGACCCGCTGCCGCCAGGGGTGCCTGGCCGGTGGCGTGGCCATCGCATCCAGGTAACGTTGCAGGCTTTCCTGTTCTTCAGCGGCCAGGCGCGCCGCCGGGGCGGCGCTGTTCTGCCACAGCGCCTGGGCCTGGGCGTAGGCCTCACGGTGCCCAGGTTCGGCCAGCAGCCAGCGCTTGAACGCCGAGCCCTCGGCTTGCGCAGGCTGCTCGTTGATGCGGCTGAGCCATTGCAGTGCAGCCCGGGACTGCGCCTCGGTGATCGGCGGTAATCGGCTCATCGACGGGCACTCCCTGGCCGGCGTGGGGTGGACGCGGGCTCGGCAACACTCGCCTTGCACGCTTCGAGGGCGCGCATCATATGCTTTTCCACAGCACTCTGGGACAGTTGCATGGCCTTGGCGATCTCGCCGTACTTGCAGCCGTGGATACGGTTGAGCAGGAAGATCTGCCGGGTGCGCTCGGGCAAGGCGCGCAAGGCAGCGTCGATGCGCTGCAAGTCGTGATCGACCTCCACGGCCTGTTCCGGGGCCTGGGCCATGGCCGCTTCATCCAGCGGCAACACAGCTTCGGCTGCGCGCTCGCGGCTGCCTTCGCTGCGCAGGTGGTCGATGGCGAGGTTCCCGGCGCAACGCAGCAGGTAGGTATCCAGCGCCTCGACCTTGACCTCAGGGCGACGCCAGAAGCGCAGGAACAGCTCCTGGACCAGGTCCGATGCCGTGGCCCGGCAGCCTACCCGGCGGCTCACCAGGGCCTCCATGCGTGCCCGCTGGGCCTGGAACACCTGGACGAAGCGCGCACGCCCACCGCCGCTTTCGGCATCCGCCTCGATCATGTCGCCCGGCTCGCTCACCTGGTCACTCGGCGAACACGGCCAGCAACGGCCCCAGCACCACGCTGGCGGCGGCCAGGCCCAGCAACAGGCGGGGCTGGTATGGCAGGCCGAACACCCACAGGGTCACCCCGGCCATCATCACTGCGGTCCACTCCACCAAGCCATGGGCCCAGCCCCGCAGGTGCACGCTGAGCACCAGCGACAGCACCAGCAACAGCCAACCGGCGCTGCGCAACAGGCGCAACTGCCCGGGGCGCGGCTTGCGCCCGAGCAGGTCGACGAAGTGCTTCTCCATGGCCAGGCACAGGGCAACGAAGCCGGCGTAAGCGATCAGTGCATTACCCAGCATCAGCTCGCCTCCGCCGTCTCAGTGCTTGGCTTCCTTGCCGCACGAGGGGCCCGCATGGCCACAGCCTTCGGGCTGTGTAACATCTTGCCGGCCAACCAGGCCAGGAACAGGCCGGTGCCCAGCGCTGTCAGGTCGAAACCAGCCATGGCCCAGTCACCCGCAGGTAGCGAATGGTTCAGGCCCTGGCCGGTGGTCAGGCCGTTAAGCAGCGGCAGCAAGGCGAAGGCCAGCGCGCCCAGTGCCAGTTGCTCGCCCCATGCCCGTCGCCCACTGCGCAACACGGCATGCACCAGCGACAGGCCCCAGACGGTGAAGAAGGCGTTGACCTCCCAGTCGGCCCGGCCTTCGACGCCCATCGGGATCAGGCGGTTGGCCCAGAAGAAGCCCGCCACGGCCAGCAACAGGCCGCTCATGCTGGCGATATTGAGCACCTCGACCAGGCGCAGTTCGCCCGGCAGGCGTTCGCTTCTGGCATGCTTGAGCTGGCGCTTGCCCAGCCACATCACCAGGCCGGTGCCAATCACCGCAGTACCGGCCACGCCAAAGAAGAAGTACAGCCAGCGCAGCCAGGGCCCGGCGAAATTGCCCATGTGCAGGCCAGCAAAGCTGAAGGCGGTCATCATTGCCCCACTCTCCGGTTTGCCCTGGCCCAGCAGAGCACCGCTGACGCCATCGAAGGTCCAGTTGGCGCTACGCCGGTAAGCCACGTGGTCGGCAGCCGATTGCGTGAAGGTAACGCGGGCATTGCTGTCGCCGGCATTTTCCACCTGGATACGGCCGATACGCGCGCCCGGTTGCAGGTCCTGCACCTTGGCATAGAGGCTCGGCAACGGTACCAGCGGCGCGGCCACATGGGCCGCCTTGGGCGCATTGTTACGGCCGAACAGTTCGTTGAAGTACTTGCCGGTGTCGTTGCCGTAGCTGGCCATGATGCCCGCCGGCATCACCATGTACATGAACAACACCAGGCTGCTGTAGCTGATCATCAGGTGGAAGGGCAGCACCAGCACGCCAATGGCGTTGTGCCCGTCCAGCCAGGAGCGCTGGCCCTTGCCTGGACGGAAAGTGAAGAACTCCTTGAAGATTTTCTTATGGGTGATGATGCCGGTGACCAGCCCCAACAGCATGATGAAGGCGCACAACGTCGATAGCCATCGGCCGAAAGGGTGTGGCATCTGCAACTGGAAGTGGAAACGGTAGAAGAACTCGCCACCGCGACTGTCGCGTGCCGCCACCGGCTGCCCGGTCTGGGTATCAAGGGTCTTGGTGACGAAACCGCGTGGCCCGCCATTTGGGTCGCGATAACCCACGTTCAAGGCGGCCTCGCGTGCGTTGGGCATGCGGATCAGCCAGGTGCCCGAATGCCCGGCGTTGTCCTGCAGGTACCGCTGGGCCACCTCCAGGCTATGGGTCGGGTCCAATGCATGGCTGCGCACTTCTGGCTGCGACCAGTGGGTGATTTCTTCCTTGAAATACGACAGCGTGCCGGTGAGGAAGATGGCGAACAACAGCCAGCCGAAGATCAGGCCGGTCCAGGTGTGCAGCCAGGCCATGGCCTGGCGGAAGCCTTCTTTCATGGGGTTTTCATCCAGTATGCCAACCCGCTGATCACCCCCAGCAGCACGCTTGGCGCCAGTACGCCCAGCCAGGCGCGCAAAGCGCTGCGGCAGGCAAAGCACCAGATGAACGCCAGCAGGTAGAAAACGAATGACAGCAGCAGGCCGGTGAGCGTGGCATCGACCCGTGGCAGCGGCGCTACCAGGGAAATGCAGACGCTGGCCACGGACGCCAGCAGGTAGCCACCCAGCAGCGCGGCAAGGCTGCGTGACGTCACGGCCAGGCGATAGCTGAGCGAGAGACCGGCGGTTTTGCGCGTCATGTGCGATGGTCCGGGCGTTTTCGGGGCTGCAATAATAATGATTTCAATTCTCATAAGCAAAGGCCACGCGATGAGTCGCCTGCTGCCTTGAATGCAACAAGAAATTTATTTTCAAAAAGGGCTTGAATTCGTTTCGCCGTTGCCTGACCTTAGAGTCAAGAGACGCAGAAATACCAAGGGTCTCAGAGGCCTAGGCGCGTCTCCATGCGAGCAAGCTGAATAAGGATTGAATCATGCAAATCCAGGTCAACAGCAGCAACCATTTCGAAGGCAACGCCCGGCTCGACCAGTGGGTCCGCAGCACACTGCAGAACTCGCTGGAACGTTACGAAGACGACCTCACCCGCATCGAGGTCCACCTGCGCGACGAGAACGGCGCCAAGCCCGGACCGCATGACAAACGCTGCCAGATGGAGGCTCGCCCCAAAGGCCATCAACCGATTTCCGTGACCCACACCGCCACTTCGCTGGACCAGGCGGTCGATGGTGCCGCCACCAAGCTCAACCACGCGCTGGAACACTTCTACGGCAAACTGCGCAGCAAGCGCGGCGCCCTGGAACTGAGTGACCCAGACGCCTGATCGGCAACACAAGACGCCCGGCCTGATGCCGGGCGTTTTCGTTTGTATCGATCGATGGCGCTGAACCAACAGGTAATTTCCCCGGTCAACTTCTGCATTCATTCAGCGCAGAAGCATGACCATGAACAACCCATTCGAACGAATCAGTGCTGCATTCGCCCCCGAATACCGGGTCAACCTGAGCATTGCAAACCTCGACGGCAGCATCATGCTGACCCTGTCCGACGACGCTGGCGTGGTCGCCAAGCGCCTCATCACCCAGGCCCAGCGCAATGACCCGGTGCGCCTGCAGCGGGTGATCGACAGCATCCGCCTGGGCCTGGCCATCGAGCACAACCAGAACCCCCTTCAGGTGCTGGCCGCGCTGACCCGTGACGCCCGCCACGAGCCGCGCCATTTCATCGCCAACTGAGGGCTACTTGCCCTCCTCCACTTCCTTGCCGCTGGCATCCAGTACCTTGGTCGAGGGGTAGCGGTACGAGGCGTAGCGCACCACCAGGATCGCGAACGCCAGCAACAGGATGCCACCGCACAGGTACAACAGCCCTACGTCCGGCGCCTTGTGGTGCGAGACGTCGCCGATCAGCAGGCGGGTCAGCGCGGTGATGGCCACGTACAGCAGGAAGCGGATCGGCATGTGGTTGGTCTTGAAGTAGATACCGACCATCGCCCCCAGCTCCAGGTAGATGAACAGCAGCAGGATGTCATCGACACTGACCCCGCCCTTGCCGAGCATGTCGAGGAACGTCATCACCGCCGCATAGGCGGTGATCGCGCCAATGCCGAACAGCGCCAGGTAATGGAATGCCTCGACGCACAGGTTTCCCAGCGAGTCGGCCGAGCCGTGCAGCCCCTTTCGCAGCTTTTCTGCCCATTTGATGTTCACGATGTTCCATTCCCCGATACGTCTTGAAGGATGATGCGTCACCGGTGTGACGCTTGTGCCATGCAGTTAAAGGGCCAGGCCCCTGCCTTGGAAGGCGACCGATTGCCGCAAGGCACCTTGAGGCGTGGCAAGTTGCCAGAAACACGACCATGCGCTGGGGAAAAATCAGATTTAACCCCTTCCTTGTAGGGCATTTCCCAAAGATACTCCCTGCCATTGTGGTGTTCGGGGATGAGCACTAGTCTCGGATCGTCGCTGCCAAACAGCGACCGGCTTTGATTTGATGATGACCTCAATGCATGAGCTGGAGACGTTGCGGGCTTTGCTTGAGTCGGCACTGGTTCAGGTGCAGATGCCCGCTGAGCCTCGGAGTTTGCACTGAGGTTTGAGTGTTGCGTTGTCTGGGCTGGCCTCTTCGCGGGTAAACCCGCGAAAGTGCCCGGATGGCCAGGCGCTGATGGATGATGCTGAGTTGGGCATGAAGCAGTAAGCGCTCTGCACCACGCTACAATTTCTGCTTGCGAAGCAATCAACATTGCCATTACTGTATATAGATACAGCAAATCGAAACGCAACCAGCAAAAGGCATAGAGGTGATGAATGGCCGTCGAAGTGGTGTACCGCAGCAGCCGCGACCCGGAGCGCTTGTTCATGGATAAGGCCGAAGCAGACCGTCACGACAAGATGCTCGAACTGGCCGAGCGCCTGGCCGAAGTACTGCACAAGGCAGTGCCCTCGCTGAGCGAGAAACAGGTCGAGGAAGCCGGTATCTACATGGCCAAAAACCGCGATGTGTTCGCCCGGGCGTTCAAGAGCCAGCCGGATGCGCTGGCCGAGTTGCTCGAAGCGCCAGCGGCCGAGTAATTGCCTGCACTGGCCTCATCGCCAGCAAGCTCCACGGGGGTACATGGCTTGCTCCATTGCTCAGGTCACCTCATTACCCTGTAGGAGCAGCCTTGTGCTGCGAAGAGGGTAGTTGAGCAACAGATATTCTTCGGCAGTAATGGCCTCTTCGCAGCGCAAGGCTGCTCCTACAAGTCGGCGCGACAGGGGTGGGCGCTGGCTTGCCGGCGATAGGGCCAGTGCAAGAACACAAATTACATCAGCCGTAGAGCAACCGCTCCGCCAACATCTGCGCCACCCGCGCCGGCGAGCGCTTCTCTGCCTGTGCATGGCCAAACACTTCGGTCAGCCGTGAAGGTATCCGCGCCAGGTGCGCGGTGATGGTGCCCAGGTCTTCGCCACGATGGGTAAGTGCCACGTAGATCAACCCACCGGCATTGATCACGTAATCGGGCGCATACAGTATCCCGCGCGACTCCAACTGGTCGGCTACCTGCAAGGTGGTCAGCTGGTTGTTCGCCGCCCCCGCCACGGCCGCACAACGCAACTGCATCACGCTCTGCCCGTTCAACACCGGCCCCACACCGCAAGGGGCAAAGATGTCGCAAGGGGTGCTGATCAACGCATCGTTGGTCACCGGATGGGCATTGAACTGCTCCACCGCCAGCCGCACTCGTCCAGGGTCCAGATCGCTCACCAGCAGGTCCGCCCCTGCCGCATGCAGCTGCTCCGCCAGCGCATAACCGACATTGCCCAGCCCTTGCACCGCAACCCGCAGCCCTTGCAGGTCATCACTGCCAAGGCGGAACGAAGTGGTGGCACGAATGCCAGCAAAAACCCCCATCGCCGCATGCGGTGAGGGGTCACCCGAGGCCGTGGTGCTGGTCACATGCGGTGTGCTCTGGGCAATGCAGTCCATGTCCAGGGTCGAGGTGCCGCTGTCCACGGCGATGATGAAGCGCCCTTGCAAGGTGTCGATGAAGCGGCCAAAGGCCTCGAACAGCGCGGCACGGTTTTCCACATGCGGGTTGCGCATGATCACCGCCTTGCCGCCCCCCAATGGCAGGCCAGCCAGCGCCGCCTTGTAGCTCATACCCTGGGCAAGGCGAATGGCGTCTGTCATGGCGCTTTCATCATCGGCATAAGGCAGGTAGCGGCAACCGCCCATGGCGGGGCCCAACTGCTCGCTGTGGATCACCACCACAGCCTTCAGGCCGGTAGGCGGATCGGTGAACAAGTGCAGCGACTGGGTACGGGTGCTTTGCATCAGCGCGAACATCGACAGGCTCCCCTACGAGGTGCTCTTTCCAGTATAGGCACGGCCCTTGGGCTGGTAGCGCCGCCGGACCACTGGACGAAACCGCGCGCCACGGCTAATACTCAAACGTGTGTGGAGAAGCCCCATGAAGCCACGTCAAGCCTGCCTGGCCTGCCTGGAACGCGAGCCCGTCGCCCTGCTGGAAGCCGCATTATGGATTGCCGCCGAGCACGACCGAAGCGTCGAGCCCGCGGCCAGCCTTGCCAAGCTGCATGACCTGCAGCGCGAGATAAGCACCAATCTGCCGATGCTGCCGCTGTGCGAACTGGCACAGCCACTGCTGCGCCAACTCAATGCCCTGGGCTTCCAGCAGGATGAATATCACCCGCTGCGCCCGCATGCCGCGATGATGGACAAGGTGCTGCAACGCCGCCGTGGCCAACCACTGACACTTGCCATCCTCGCCCTGGAACTGGCCCGGCGTCTGTCCATACCCCTTGAGGGCGTAGGCTTCCCTGGCCATTTCCTGCTGCGCGTGCCGGGTGCCGATCACCTGCTTGACCCCTGTGGCGGCCGGCGTCTCTACCCCAACGACTGCCGTGAGCTGCTGGCTCGCCAGTTCGGCCCGCATGTAGCGCTGACTGCCGAACACATGCGCAGTGCCAGCCCGCTGCAGATGCTGCAACGCCTGTCACGCAACCTGCGCCAGTTGCATATAAGCAACGACAACCACCTGGCGGCACTGATCGATGCCGAGCGGGTCATGCAACTGGGCCCGGTGCAGGTCAGCGACTATGTGACTCGCGCTTCGCTATATCAGCATCTGGATTGCCCGCAGGCCGAGCGCTTTGATCTGGAGCATGCGTTATTGCTGACAGAGGACCCGGTCCAGCGCCTGAAGCTTTCCGAACGTATCGGCAAGCTTCCGGCGGCGAACCGTTCCATTCACTGAGCCGGGCTGTCCGGCTGCAGGGCGGGGTGGGCCTGGGCGAACGCCACGTGCTCGGCCGCAAGGGCGGCAACCCGAAGGATGCGCGGGAAACTGTCGAGGTCGATGTTGAAGCGTTCGGCCGCGTACAACTGCGGGATCAGATAGACATCCGCCAGGCCCGGCTCATCGCCGAAGCAGAAGCCATGATCGCCTATCAGTTGCTCAACTGCCGCCAGCCCTTGGCTGATCCAGTGACCAATCCACTGGTTGACCTGGCTTTCGTCCTGGCCGGCCTGGCGCAGCCGGTTGAGCACGCTTACGTTGTGCAGCGGGTGGATGTCGCAGCCGATGATCGCCGCCACGCCCCGTACCTTGGCGCGCGCCTCGGCCGCAGAAGGCAGCAGCGCGGGCTGTGGATAAACCTCCTCCAGGTACTCGATGATCGCCGGCGACTGCACCAGCAGCTCACCGCCATCGGTGCGCAAGGCCGGCACGCGGCCCTGCGGGTTGACCGCGACATAGCCCGAACCGCGCTGCTCACCCTGCAACAGGTTGACCGGCACGGACTGGTAGGCCAGCCCCTTCAGCGCCAGGGCAATGCGCACCCGGTAGGACGAGGTGGAACGGTAATAGGTGTACAGCTCCATGCCCGTGCCTCCTCAGTTGGCCGCGATGACCGTGCCGCGGCATTCACCGAAACCGATGCTGGCCACGCCATCACGCACGCAGCGGGCACGCAGGATGATCTCGTCGCCGTCTTCGAGGAACTTGCGCACCTCGCCACTGGCCAGTTCCACCGGGTGCTTGCCCCCTTCGGTTATCTCCAGCAGGCTGCCGAACGAACCTGGAGTGGCGCCCGACAGCGTGCCCGAACCGAACAGGTCGCCCGGTTGCAACTGGCAGCCGTTGACGCTGTGGTGCGCGACCAGCTGCGCCACGGTCCAGTACATGCTGCGGGTGTTGCTCAGGGTCAGGCGGTGCGGGGCAAGATCCTGCTCGCGCATGCGCTCGGTCAGCAGCAGTACCTCAAGCTCGATATCGAATGCACCAGCGGCCTGGTCGCGCTTGTCCAGCAGGTACGACAGTGGCTGCGGGTCGCCTTCCGGGCGTGAGGGCTGGGCACAACGGAACGGCTCAAGCGCTTCGGCGGTAACTACCCAAGGCGAGATGGTGGTGATGAAGCTCTTGGACAGGAACGGCCCCAGCGGCTGGTATTCCCAGGCCTGGATATCGCGCGCCGACCAGTCGTTGAGCAGGCACAGGCCAGCCACGTGCTCGGCGGCATCGCCTACCGGGATCGCCTGACCAATGTCGTTGCCCTGGCCGATCCAGATACCCAGCTCCAGCTCGTAGTCCAGGCGCGCGCAGGGGCCGAAGCTTGGCTCGGTGTGCCCGGCCGGCAGCGTCTGGCCCTTGGGCCGGCGCACATCGGTGCCGGACGGGCGGATGGTCGAGGCACGGCCGTGATAACCGATCGGCACGTACTTGTAGTTGGGCAGCAGCGGGTTGTCGGGGCGGAACAGCTTGCCCACGTTCTTGGCGTGCTCGATGCCCACGTAGAAGTCGGTGTAGTCACCGATCTGCGCCGGTACATGCAGCTGGCAGGCGCTGGCCGGGTACAGGGCGGCCTGCAGTGCCGCCTTATGTTCACTGTGTTCGCCCAGCAGCACCAGCAGGCGCTCGCGCAGGGCGACGCGGGCACCGCGGCCGAGGGCGAAGAATGCGTTCAAGACCCCACCACGGGTGGCCTCGACCGCGGCCTTGGCGGCACCGTCGAACAGGCCTGCGGCCAGCACCGCCTCCAGGTCGAGGATCGCGTCGCCGATGGCCACGCCACAGCGCTTGGCTTCACCCGGCCGGCTGAAGATGCCCAACGGCAGGTTCTGCAGCGGGAAGTCGCTGTGCCCGTTGGCGTGCTCGACCCAGCTACGGGCAATGGCGGTCTGATTCATGGGTTATCTCCGGTTCGGGTTGAAGGTGCTCGGCAAGGTGGCCCAGCAACTATCGTAGTCGGCCTGCAACTGCGGGCATTCAAGGGCTTGCAGGCTCGGGCGCAGCACCTGGCTGGTCTCGAACATGAAGGCCATGGTGTTGTCGATCTTGTGCGGTGCCAGGTCGGCAGCAATAGCCTTTTCGCAGGTTTCGGCGTCGGGGCCATGGGCGCTCATAACCCCGTGCAGCGAGGCGCCACCCGGCAGGAAGCCCTCGGCCTTGGCGTCGTAGGCACCATTGATCAGGCCCATGAACTCGTTCATCAGGTTGCGGTGGAACCATGGTGGACGGAAGGTGTTCTCGGCCACCATCCAGCGTGGCGGGAAGATCACGAAGTCCATGTTGGCCATGCCATGCACGCTGGTCGGCGAGGTCAGCACAGTGAAGATCGACGGGTCCGGGTGGTCGAAGCTGACCGTACCGATGGTGTTGAAGCGACGCAGGTCGTACTTGTACGGCACGTTGCTGCCATGCCAGGCGACCACGTCCAGTGGCGAGTGCTGCAGTTCGCAGGCCCAATGTTCGCCCAGGAACTTCTGCACCAGCTGCACCGGGCCATCGGCCTCTTCGTAGCGCGCCACAGGGGTGAGGAAGTCGCGCGGGTTGGCCAGCCCGTTGCTGCCGATCGGGCCCAGGTCCGGGATGCGCAGCGGCGCGCCGTGGTTTTCGGCGATATAGCCGCGGGCCTCGCCGTCGAGCAGTTCCACCCGAAACTTCATGCCACGCGGGATGACCGCGATTTCCAGCGGCTCGACTTCCATCACCCCCAGTTCGGTGGCAATGCGCAGGCGGCCCTGTTGCGGCACCAGCAGTAGTTCACCGTCGGCGTTGAAGAACACCCGCTCCATCGACCGGTTGGCGCGGTAGATGTAGATGCTCACGCCGGCCGGTTTTTCCGCAGCGGCGTTGGCCACCATGGGCAGCCAGCCCTCGATGAAATCGGTCGGTTCGACGGGGATCGGCTGGGGGTTCCAGCGCAGGCGGTTGGGGGTGATGGCCCCCAGCGGGCCGGTCAGCGGCTGGCGCGCCAGGCGCTCGAAACGGGGATGCAAGGCAGATGGGCGAATACGGTACAGCCACGTGCGGCGCAGTTCGCTGCGGGTCATGGTGAACGCCGTCCCCGAGAGCAGCTCGGCGTACAGCCCATAGGGCGCCTTCTGCGGCGAGTTCTGCCCGACCGGCAAGGCCCCTGGCAGCGCTTCGCTGGCAAACTCGTTGCCGAAGCCGCTGAGGTAGTGAAGGTCGGGTGACGTATCGCGATTCATCGATGCCTCCGGGCTCTGGCCGAGCCGTTGCTGGCAGCTGGCTGCTGGCCCGGGGCGGGGTGGCAGCGCGTCTGCATTGTTTTTATCGTAATCAGATTACGAATAACGTAATTTGCTACGGGCAATGCGTCAAGCTATAAAGGCGCGACTCGAAGAATCCGGAAGAAGATGTCCATGGCCAAAGCCAGCTCCCCCGCCGACAACGGCAAGCAGAAAGTCCGCTCGGCGGAGGTCGGCACCGACATCCTGAAGGCTCTTGCCGAGCTCTCCCCGTCCACCTCCCTGTCGCGCCTGGCGGAACATGTGCAGATGCCAGCGAGCAAGGTGCACCGTTACCTGCAGGCGTTGATCGCCAGCGGTTTTGCCGAACAGGATGCGGCCACCAACCATTACGCCCTGGGGCGCGAGGCTCTTCGGGTAGGGCTGGCGGCGCTGGGCAGCATCGATGTGCTGAAGATTGCCGCGCTGCCATTGTCACAGCTGCGCGATGAACTGAACGAGAGCTGCTTCGTTGCCGTATGGGGCAACCAGGGCGCGACAGTGGTCAGCATCGAGCCGGCAGTACGCGCGGTCACGGTGGTAACGCAGATCGGCTCGGTTCTGCCGCTGCTCACTTCGTCCACCGGGCTGGTGTTCGCCGCCTATCTTCCCGAGCGCGAGACCGTGGAATTGCGTGACCGGGAACTGGCCGCCCTGCAGCACAGCGCCGCCGACTACCAGGCAGTACTGGCGGGCATTCGTGAACGTGGCCTGCACCATGTGCACGGGCTGTTGATGCCGGGCGTGGATGCGCTGTCGGCCCCGGTGTTCAATGCCATGGGGCAGATCGCCGCGGTGATGACGGTGGTCGGGCCGACCTCGATCTTCCATGCCGACGAGCATGGTCCGGCGGCGCAACGGTTGCTGGCAGCAGCACGGGAAACCAGCTGGCGCATGGGCTATTCGCCCGCCAACTGAGCGCCTTCGGCACTATTGCCCGATACGTAAAGGTGAATGTCATAAGCGGCTATTTTTCCTGCAGGATCAGGCGCTTATTCTTACCTCACTGGCCGGCATGAAGGGCTCTCCCCCCCGCCTTTCAGGCCTGCGAGGTTCACCGACGTAGATTTTGAAGCTCCTTGCTGACGTCTCGATTGGCCGCTGCGGCTTGCAGCGGCCTTTTTTATTTGCCCTGAAAATTTCCGTCGCCTGTGCTGGCCTCTTCGCGGGCTGGCCCGCTCCCACAGGGATATCACCAAGCCTGAGGGCAGTGATATCCCTGTGGGAGCGGGCAAGCCCGCGAAGAGGCCAGCACAGGTAGTACAAAGCTCAGCCCAGCGGATACTTCTGCAAGTTCGCCATCATCTGCTGCAACGCCTGCAAGCTGTCCTGTGGGTGCACTGCCCCGTCGAAGTCGCCAATCCGTGCCCAGTTCTCCGCCACCTGCTCCGGAGTAAAGCCTTCACGCGGATCGAAGCCTACCCCCAGGCTGCGCTCCCAACGCACCTTGCCCACCCAACCGCCACCCACTTCGAACAGCTCACCACTGCCCTGGCACTGCTCGCTGCCCAAATACACCACCAGCGGGCTGACCAGCTCAGGCTTGAGCCGCTCGAACACCTGGGGCGGGATCAACCCTTCGGTCATGCGGGTGCCACCCGTGGGGGCGATGGCGTTGACCAGGATGCCGTGCTTGCGCCCTTCGATCGCCAGGGTACGTGTCAGCCCATACAGGCCCAGTTTGGCCATGCCGTAATTGGCCTGGCCGAAGTTGCCGTAGATGCCGGACGTGGAAGCGGTGAAGATCACCCGCCCCCAGTTCTGCTCGCGCAGGTGCGGCCAGGCGGCGCGGGTGACCTTGTAAGCCCCCTCGACATGCACCTGATACACCTGCTCCCAGTCGCTGTCTTCCATCTTGTGGAAGGTTTTGTCACGCAGGATGCCGGCATTGTTCACCAGCACATCGACCCGGCCGAAGCTGTCCAGGGCCTGCTCGACAATACGCGCGCCGTGGCTGACCGAATCATGGTTGGCAATGGCACTGCCCCCGGCAGCGCGGATCTCCTCTACTACCCGGTCGGCGGCGGAGGCGCTGGCACCTTCACCGTGGGTGGACCCGCCGAGGTCGTTGACCACCACCCGCGCACCACGGGCAGCGAACAGCAGCGCATGGGCACGGCCCAGGCCGCCCCCGGCTCCGGTGACTATCACCACGCGATCTTGCAGACAGACAGGCTCGCTCATGCTCATGGCTCCAGGCAGGTTCAGGTAGGCCGAGTGTCCGCCGCCAGCGGCGGGCGGACAATCAAGCTCACGCAGGCTGAATGCCTGGCAATAACGCAGCACGATGGTTATGGGGCCGCTTTGCGGCCCATCGCCGGCAAGCCAGCTCCCACACCAACCGCGCCGGCCTCCAGGCATGCGCTGTACCTGTGGGAGCCGCCTTGCCGGCGATGAGGCCCTGTCAGGACCACGCCACTTTCTGCTGGAAACAGCTCAGCGGTTGTTCACGAAAGGCCAGGTAATGGCGTAGCACCTGCACCGGCGCTTCGGTATGCGGGTAATGGCCGATGCCCTGCAACTGCACGGTGTCCGGCTCCGGCACCAGTTGCCGGTAGCGCTCCACCATGTGTGCGCCGGAAAGCGGGTCGTCCACGCCATTGATGAAACGCAGCGGCACGCCTTCGTGCTGCATCGCGCCAACCCAGCGGTCCCGGTGCAACCTGCGCTCTGGCATATAACCCACCAGCTTGTGCAGGATGCGCGTGCCACGGTTGGCGGCTATCAGGCTCCAGAAGTCATCCAGCGCACTTTCACTAGGGTGGGTGCAAGGGCCGTAGACCTGGGTCACGTTGCGCACCAGGTCGTCGCGACCGAACGAGCGCCCTACCAGCCAGCCCAGGCGGCTGAGCAACAGCTTCTGTACCAGCAGCATGCGGCAGCTTTCGGGGAACAGCCCGCTGTTGAGGAACACGCAGCTGGCAATGCTGGCGCGCTGTTCATGATGCCGCGCCAGCATTTCCTGGGCCACACTGCCGCCGTAGTCATGGGCCAACAGATGCACCGGCTGGTCGACCTTCAGCTCGGCGAGCAAAGCCTGCTGCAGGTCGGCCTGCTCCATCAGGCTATACACGTGATCGACCGGTTTGGCCGAATCGCCAAAGCCGAGCATGTCACAGGCGATAACCCGGAAGCGCTGGGCCAAAGGCCCCCAAAGGTAGTGCCAATCCCAGCTGGCGGTGGGGAAACCGTGCAACAGAAGCAGGGGCTCTCCTTGCCCTGCGGTCCAGTAACGGATGCTCTGGCCCCGGAAGCTGAAACTCTGTCCCCGGGTACGCCAGACGCACAATGGAATTTCGGCCATGGGCATCAGAACGGTCCCGGTGAAGTGGTGTTGGCGGAATAGAGCAAGGCTGCGGTCATTGCATGTCACCTCGGCACTTACATGTGCTCTCTATGTCGAGGCTGAGTCTAGCCAGCAGCCCATGGGCTGGAACTTGCGTTGCCAGCCAGCTTGATGACTTGGCGAGTCAGTGGCACGAACGGTCAGAGCAGCACAGCCAGCAGCGGTGCCGCGAACAGGTTCAACAGCCCGGTCAGGACCATGACCAGGCCGGCCACCGAACCCTCCTCCCGGCCTACCTCCTGTGCCCGGCTGACACCGGCACCATGGGCGCCCACACCGAACAGCGCGCCCCGCGCCAGCGGCGTGCGCAACGGCAACCAGCGCAGTAGCACGCCGCCGAGCATGGCGCCCAGTACGCCGGTGAACATCACGAACACCGCCGTGAGCTCCGGTACGCCACCCAGGTCATGGGCCAGTGGCATGGCAAAGGGCGTGGTGATAGAACGCGGCACCAGCGACAGGCTGGTCGCGCTGTCCAGCGCCAACATATGAGCCAACCCCCAGGAACTGGCGATCGAAGCGCTACTACCGGCGACCATACCCATCATCAGTGCCGGCCAGTGGCGCGCCAGCATGGCCCGTTGCTGCCAGATCGGCACCGCAAATGCCACGGTCACCGGGCCAAGCACACTCATCAGCCAGTGGGTGTTGCGGGCGTACTCGGCATAAGCGGTGTGCAGCGGCACGGCCACCGCCAGCAACAGTACCGGCACCAGGATCAGCGGCGACAGCAGGTAGCGCCCGCTGCGCCGGTACAGCCAGCGGCTGCCCAGGTACGCCAGCAAGGTCAGGGCCAGCCAGAACAGCGGCATGGGTTCAAGGCTCATGGCGCAACCTCCAGCGGCACACCAGTTCCACAGTCAACGCGGTCACCACCATTACCGTCAGGGTGCTCACGGCAATCACCAGCAGGATGCGCCAGCCCTCGTCACGGATCAGAGCGCCATAATCGAGCAGGCTCATCAGCGCCGGAATGAAGAACAGCAGCATCTCAGCCATCAGCCAGCCTGCGCCCAGTTGCAGCATGGCTGGCTTGAGCACACCTGAGGCAAACAGCAACAGCAGCAATGCCAAGCCCATCACTCCGCCAGGAATCGGCCAGCCCAACCAAGTGGCAAGCTGGCCACCGAGCAGGAACAGAGCACAGAGGATCGCCAGCTCGACGAGCAGGCGCAGGGCTTTTTTCAACAACGCAGGTTTCATGGGGGGGTCCTCTACAGGCCCTCATTTTAAGTTTTGGCTGCCTAGGCCAGAAGCGAATTGTTAGACTGAACAACATTCCAGAATGGAATTGTGATCATGGAATTCAAACAGCTGCGCAGCTTTATCGAAGTGGTCCACCGCGGCGGTTTTACCCAGGCCGCGCAGACCCTGCACATCAGCCAGTCGGCGGTGAGCAAGCAGGTGGCTCAGTTGGAGCAAGATGTGGGCCAGCCGCTGCTGGAGCGCCAGGCCTCGCAGTTGCACCTGACCGCTGCCGGGCGCATCGTCCTGGAGCGCGGCGAAGCCTTGCTGCGTCAACGTCAGGCATTGCTCGGCGAACTGGACGACCTCAGCCAGATGAGCCGCGGCGAACTGCGGCTGGGCCTGCCGATGCTGGGCAGCGACGCGCTGTTCGCCGGGTTGTTCGCCGAATATCGGCGGCGTCACCCGAACATTGCAATCCACTTGCTAGAAGGTGGCAGTCGCAGCATCGAACAGGCGGTCAGAAGTGGCGAACTGGAACTGGGAGGCAGCCTGACGCCCAGTGACGAGGCGTTCGACTACCAGCCGTTCTGCAACGAGCCAATGGATGCACTGTTGCCTGCCGGGCACGAGCTGGCAGGCCAGGAAGCGGTAGATCTGTGGCAGCTGGCCGATACCCCGTTCCTGCTTTACCAACGCAGCTTCGTGCTCAATGACCGGCTGCTGAAGGCGTGCCAGCAGCAGGGTTTTACCCCCAAGGAAGGCGGTCGCAGTGGCCAGGCGGATTTCCTCGCGGCGCTGGCAGCGGCGGGCCAGGGTGTGGTGTTGCTGCCCCGTGTGGTGGCGAAAGCCCTGGAGCGCCCCGGTGTGGTGCGCTTGCCGCTGCGCTCGCCGGGGGATTTGCGTTGGGATATCGCGTTCATCTGGCGGCGCGGGGCGTATCTGTCACGGGCGGCGCAGGCATGGTTGTCTTTACTACGCAAACATCACGGCTGACGCGATCCCTGTAGGAGCGGCCTTGTGTCGCGAAAGGGCTGCAAAGCAGCCCCAGCAATATCTGCTGCGCTGCCGAATCCAGGGGCTGCTTTGCAGCCCTTTCGCGACACAAGGCCGCTCCTACAAGGGCTCGCGTGAAGCCTCGAGTCAGGCCTTCAGTGCTTGAACAAGCTCAGCCAACCAAGGCTCTGCATCCGCCTCCGGAGTCACCGTCTCGCTGGCATCCAGGCGCAACATCGGTTGCACTTCGCGCACGCCCAGTTCGGCAAAAAATTCGCGCATCTGCTCGCCACCACCGCAATAGGTATCGCCATAACTGCTGTCGCCCAAGGCAATCACCGCACCCGGCAGACCACGCCAGGCCGCAGGCAGGGTATCGCGAATGCTGCAATACAACGGCATGAGGTTGTCCGGCAGTTCGCCCATGCCAGTGGTCGAGGTCACGGCCAGCAAGGCGTCGGGGGCGAAACCTTCAAGGTCCTGCAAGGTGGCGCGCGCCGCATGCCAGGCCTCCAGGCCCGCAGCCTTGAGCAGCGATTCAGCGTGACGGGCGACTTCTTCGGCGGTGCCGTAGACCGATCCGGAAATAATGGCGACTTTCATCGGGTAGTGGATTCCGAAACTGAGTGAAAACGTAGGATACTAGCATCCGGCGCTGGCAAAAGGCCGCCTCTACCAAAGTCACCATCCTAAGCCCTGCTTCGCACCCTTGTTTATTCAATGGCCCGAACATGATCAACGCGCAACTACTGCAATCCATGGTCGATGCGTCCAATGACGGCATCGTGGTCGCCGAACAGGAAGGCGACGACACCATCCTCATCTACGTGAACGCGGCCTTCGAACGCCTGACCGGCTACAGCCGTGACGAAATCCTCTACCAGGATTGCCGCTTCCTGCAGGCCGACGACCGCGACCAGCTTGGCCGCGCCCGCATCCGCAAGGCCCTGGCCGAAGGCCGACCGTGCCGCGAAGTGCTGCGCAACTACCGCAAGGATGGCAGCGCTTTCTGGAACGAACTGTCGATCACCCCGGTAAGGCACGACGCCGAACAGCGCACCTACTTCATCGGTATCCAGAAAGACGTCACTCGCCAGGTCGAACTGGAGCGGGAACTGGCACAACTGCGCGTTCGTCCGAAACCCGACGAACGCACCTGAACCAAGTACGCCACGCACGGTCAATCCCGTTGAAGAAATCGCCATCGAGTTCGATCATGCAAGCAGAAGCGCTCCTGACCCAGGACGAGCTGGATTTCATACAGAACATGCAGCATTCGCCGCAGTTGAACCTGGCCGACCCCATGTCGAGCCTGCTGGTCAATGGCGACCGCCGCATCCAGAGCTTGCTCACCCGCTTGGTGGCCAACGAGCAGGTAACCCTGCAGGCCCAGTTCAACAACCAGCAAATCAGCTTCCCGCTGCAACTGGTGGAAGACGAGTTCCACGCCCTGCACCTGCAACTGGGCTCACCGGAAATCTACGAGGACGGCCCCATGCTGCGCCCCTGGCGCCTGTCGATGGAGAAGCCGAGCGCACTGCTCGATGCCCATGGGCAGGAAACTGGCCTGTGGGTTCGCGAGATCTCGTTCAAGGGTACATTGCTGGAAGTCCGTGGCCTGCCAGCGGCACCAGCCCACTTCGAATTGCGCTTCGCCCCTGATGGCATCCCCCCCATCGAACTGCATGGCGTGCTGGGCCGGCGCATCGGCCCGGACCTGGCAGCCTACGACCTCAGCCAAAGCCCGGCCGAAGAGATCGAACGCCTGCGCGACTACATCCTCCAGGCCCATCGCCGGGCCCACCCCGAGCTACACACTCAGGTATCGAACTGACCGGCCAGAAACTGCCGCAAACGCTGGCGCATCACGCTACCCTGCGCACCCAGGCAAGCGATCGGGCTGCCAGCCAGGCTGTCCTGTGCCAGTTCCGCCGCTTCACCCGCCAGTAACAACGGGCACTCCAGCCCAGCCACCAGGCGCGTCAGCCGCCGTGTGAGCTCCGTCGTGGGCGGCTGATGGGAAAACAGCACCAGGGCATCCGGTTTCAGGCGTTCGCAGACCAGTGCCAGTTCTGCCAGCGGCTGCGCGCTCGCCAGTGGCGTCACGCCAACTTCATCGCAGCCCAAGGTCAGGCTGGTCACCAGCAAATCCAACTCGTGGCACTGCCCCGGCAATGGCGCCAGCAGCACCATGCGGCTGCGCGGCGCGCGGGCGAGTTGCAAGCGGGTATACACCCGGCCACGCAGGAACTGATCGAGGAACAGCCACTCGCTGGCCTGCCCGTAGCCGCCCTGACCGGCCGCCAGGTCATGCCACACAGGCATGAACACTTCACTGAATACCTGGTCCAGGGTGCAGGCGGCAAATACCTCGTCGAACAGGCGGTCCAGGCCGACAAGGTCAAAACGTTGTAACGCCTGGCGAATTTGCTGCTGCCAGCGCCCCCATGCGCCAGTCGCGACACCTGCCTGCCCGGCACGGGCATGGTCGCGCGCGAGGATGCTGGCAACCTTGCTTACCGCAACGCCGCGCTCCAGCCAGCCAAGGATGCGGCGGATGTCATCGATGTCGGCCTGGGAATACAGGCGGTGGCCGCTGTCGGTGCGGGTAGGCTGGATCAGACCGTGGCGGCGCTCCCAGGCGCGCAAGGTCACGGCATTGACGCCAGTCAGGCGGGAAACCTCACGGATCGGAAACAGGTCCTGCGCGAGGCCCGCATCGATTACCGGATTCAGTCCCTGTTCGTTCATCTGCACGGGGTTCCCTGTGTGTCCAAGTTGAACACCTAGTCTACTACGGCAATACCAGGCGCTGGGGCGCAACCGTTTGCCGGCTTACAGTTGCCGAAGATCGCAGATGGGCGATAATCCGCGCCCGATTCTTGCATGCATGCCTGTGTCGCCCACCACCCCGGGCCACTCAGCCAAAGGGGCCGGCTACCCGCCAGCCCCGTTGCCAGGAGATACACGATGTCTACCCCACCCGTCACCTTGATGGTGTCGCGCCGCGCCGCCCATGGCCGCTACCAGGACCTGCTGGCCTGGCTGCATGAAGGCGAGCAGCTGGCCACCGACTTCCCCGGCTACCTTGGCTCGGGCATCCTCGCGCCACCCCGCGACAGCGACGAATTCCAGATCATCTTTCGTTTCAGCGACGAGCCGACTCTGCATGCCTGGGAACATTCCGCCTCGCGTCGGGCCTGGTTGCAACGCGGCAACGGCCTTTTCGAACGCCCCAAGGAAGCGCGCGTGAGCGGCATCGACGACTGGTTTGGCACCAACATGGTGCAAAAACCACCACGCTGGAAGCAGGCTGTGGCCATCTGGCTGGCCTTCTTCCCGGTCTCGCTGGTGTTCAACCTGGTGTTCGGCCACTGGCTCGCTGCGCTGGACCTGGTACCACGGGTATTGCTCAGCACCCTGGGCCTGACGCCGGTGATGGTCTACCTGTTCATCCCCCTGTCCACCCGTCTGCTGGCCGGCTGGCTGCATGCGTCCCCCGCCCCTGCCGGCGCCCTGCGCAGCCGCTGAGGCCAGGCCGTACACGCGGTAGACAGTTCGGGTATGCTGGGCGGCAACCAAAGGACAGACAAGTTGACCGCCCCGAACATGAACAGCCCCATTCTCGTTACCGGAGCCAGCCAGCGCGTCGGGCTGGCCCTGGCCCTTGAACTGGCGCAGGCCGGCCATACGGTGGTCAGTGCCAGCCGCAGCGTCCAGCCACAAGCGGCTCACCCGAACATCGTGCAGTTCCAGGCTGACCTGTGCCAGCTGGCCGATCGACAGGCCCTGATCGACTACTTGCACAACCATTACGACGGCCTGCGCGCGATCATCCACAACGCCTCGTTGTGGCTCGACGATGGCCTCGACAACCTCGAGACCATGTTCCGCCTTCACGTCGAAGCGCCCTACCACCTCAACCTGGCCTTGGGCGACCTGCTGGCCAAGGTGGAAAAGGCCGACATCATCCACATTTGCGACGAAACCTCTTCGCGCGGCAGCAAAAGCCACATCGGCTACGCCGCGACCAAGGCCGCGTTGCAGAACATGGTGCTGTCTTTCGCCGAAAAATATGCGCCCAAGGTGCGTGTGAACGGTATCCTGCCCGGGCTGCTGATCCTCAAGGAAGGGGGTGACGAAACCTACCGCCAGCAGACCCTGAAAAAGGCCCTGCTGGAGTTCGAACCCGGCGCCGGCCCGCTGATCGAGACGGTCAAGTACCTGCTCGCCAGCCAGTACAGCACCGGCAGCCAGGTGGTCATCAACGGTGGCCGCCACCTGAAGAACCGCATGACCTGAGAGAAGCCCATGACCCCACAGCAACAGCTCGAACTCGAGGCCGCCGCGTTCCGGCGCCTGGTCGAACACCTGCAGAAGCGCACCGACGTGCAGAACATCGACCTGATGAACCTGTCCGGCTTCTGCCGCAACTGCCTGTCCAAGTGGTACAAGGCCGCGGCTGACGAGCGCCAGCTCGACCTGAGCCTGGATGACGCCCGCGAAGCGGTGTACGGCATGCCTTACGCCGAGTGGAAAGCCCAATACCAGAAAGAAGCCAGCGCCGACCAACAAGCGGCGTTCGAAAAAGGAAAACCTCGTGACTGACCTGAACACCCTGCGCGCCAGCCTGGCCAGCGGCCAACACGTGTTTGCCGACACCCTGGCGTTCATTGCCGACAACTACAGCTACCAGCCACAGGCCTTCGACAATGGCGGCGTGGCGAATGCAGCCGGGCAGAACGAAGGTTCGTGCAAGACCCTGGGCCTGGCGCTGCTGGAAGGGCTGAGCGACCAGGAAGCGCTGCTGGCCTTTGGCGAGCACTACCGTGACGTGGTGGCCACGCCCGAGGGCAGCGACCATGGCAATATCCGTGCGCTGATCAAGCATGGGCTGGCGGGCGTCAAGTTCGCCGAGCTGCCGCTTGCGCGCAAGGCTTGAGATAGCCGGGGCTGCTTTGCAGCCCATCGCGACACAAGGCCGCTCCTACAGAAGACCGCGTTCCCTTGTAGGAGCGGCCTTGTGTCGCGATAGGGCCGCAGAGCGGCCCCAAAATCTCGAAACCAACCTCAGCTGATGATGGTTCCCGGCACCCCTCCCGCCAAGCCACCCTGCTGCAACCACTGCAAGGCCACCGGCCACAAACTTTCGCGAAAGCGGTCATGGAAGAACGCGAAATGGCCAATTTCATCGACCGAGATATCCACAGGCGCAATACGCAGGTGCTGGCGCTCGGCGCCCTGCAGATAACCCAGCAAACGCTCGGTCGCCGCCACGGTACCAAAGGGATCATCGGTCAGGCTGATGGCCAGCGTCGCCGCCCGCACCTGGGCGAACGGTAGTGCCTCCAGTGCACGCCCGCTGGGTCGGTGCTCATAGCGCGGGGTACGGGTGGTCCAATCGTGCACCACGCCGGATGGCGTGTCCTCCAGCCAACCCAGACGCTTGCCGGGAAAATAACCGAACACACGGGTGAGCAGCGGCATTACCACATGCCACTTGCAGAACAGCTGCCAACGCTGGTCAGCCGCATAATCGCGCCAGTAGGCGAATTGCGCGCCAACCATCACCACCCGGCGTACCTTGTGCGCCGACGGTGCCAGCCCCACTGCGCAGCCGCCAAAACTGTGCCCCACCACATCCACCGGCTGGCCGGGGAAATGTTCTGCGGCATTCACCAGCATGGCTTCGAAATCCAGCCGGCCCCAGTCGCTCCAGGATGCCTGGAAGCCACGCAGCGAGGCCGGGCGGGATTCGCCAATGCCACGGTAGTCGTATGTCAGCACATCGCACCCCTGGGCGAACAGGTAGTCGGCGAAACGCGAGTAGTAGTGGCAGCGTACCGAAGTGGCAGCGTTGATGATCACCAGCGGGCGCTGGGGGTCAGG
The DNA here is from genome assembly GCF_046764235.1 of Pseudomonas sp. s4. Classification (NCBI taxonomy): domain Bacteria; kingdom Pseudomonadati; phylum Pseudomonadota; class Gammaproteobacteria; order Pseudomonadales; family Pseudomonadaceae; genus Pseudomonas; species Pseudomonas sp. s4. The sequence continues at coordinate 5,358,071 of NZ_CP177209.1, forward strand.
TCGGGCGTGGCGCCAGCGGAAACCGCCGAGGCTGTAGCCGTCGGCTGCGGTGTGGCGAAAGGCAGTGGCGGGTTGGGTGAGGCTGCTCATGGCACATTCCCTGTTGTTGTGCGCCAAAGCTAGCAAAGATTTTATAGCCTGTACCGGCCTCTTCGCGGGTAAACCCGCTCCTACAGGTACTCCATCTCCCTCAAGTTAAAAGGGATCCCTGTGGGAGCGGGTTTACCCGCGAAAGGGCCGGTACAGGCCGGCAGCGATTACAGCTCGATGCAGTCGAACTTCACATCGGTAGCCACGTCTTCGTCGTAGTTGACGTCAGCGCGCTCGAAGCCGAACAGGTTGAGGAACTGCTTCTTGTAACCGGCATAGTCGGTCAGCTCGAACAGGTTCTCGGTGGTCACCTGTGGCCACAGCGCCTTGCAAGCGTCCTGCACGTCATCACGCAGTTCCCAGTCGTCCAGGCGCAGGCGGCCCTTCTCGTCGACTTCGGCCGGCGCGCCGTCGGCACGGTACATGCGGTCGCGGTACATGCGGTCCAGCTGGTCCTGGGTGCCTTCGTGAACACCCTTCTCCTGCATGATCTTGAACACCATCGACAGGTACAGCGGCATCACCGGGATGGCCGAGCTGGCCTGGGTAACCACCGACTTCAGCACCGCCACGTTGGCGCCGCCCTTGACTTCACCGGCCAGCTTCTTGTCCAGGCGCAGGGCGGTTTCGTCCAGGTCCTGCTTGGCCTGGCCCAGCGCACCGTGCCAGTAGATCGGCCAGGTGATGTCGCTGCCGATGTAGCTGAAGGCCACGGTGCGGGCGCCTTCGGCCAGCACGTTGGCGCCAGCCAGGGCGTCGATCCACAACTGCCAGTCCTGGCCACCCATGACGGTGACGGTATCGGCGATTTCCTGCTCGGTAGCCGGCTCGATGCTGGCCTCGATGATGGTGTCCTTGTTGGTGTCGATGGCGGTCGACTTGTACGGCTGGCCGATCGGCTTCAGGGCCGAACGCACCAGTTCACCGGTCTGCGGCAGCTTGCGCACTGGCGAGGCCAGCGAGTAGATGACCAGGTCGACCTTGCCGCCCATTTCGTTCTTGATCAGTTCGATGACCTTGGCACGAGCTTCGTCGGAGAAGGCGTCACCATTGATCGATTTGCTGTACAGGCCCTCGGCCTTGGCGAACTTGTCGAAGGCTGCAGCGTTGTACCAGCCAGCGGTGCCGGCCTTGGTCTCGGTGCCTGGTTTTTCGAAGAACACGCCCAAGGTGTCGGCCTTGAAGCCGAACGCCGCGGTGATGCGAGCTGCCAGGCCGTAGCCGCTGGAAGCACCGATGACCAGAACCTTCTTCGGGCCATCCTCGCGCACGCCCAGCTTGCGGGTGGCTTCGATCTGGTCACGGACGTTGAGCTCGCAGCCCTTCGGGTGAGTCGTGGTGCAGATGAAACCGCGGACCTTAGGATGAATGATGGCCAATGTCTGTACCTCGTCAGGTTTATGCCGGGGGAAGCGCCGCCATGGGCGATTCCGGTTGATCAGAGGGTGAGACTACCCCCGCAGGTTATCCGACACATATTACGGGGTGATCAAAGGGATTCAAAACCAAGGTTTGCCTGTGCCGGCCTCCTCGCGGGTAAACCTGCCCACAGAGACCGCGCAGATCTTGAGGGCTGCGCAGTAGCTGTGGGAGCAGGTTCAGCCGGGAAGTGGCTGCCAACGTCAATCGCGGTGCCGACGGCGCCCCGTGATCATCGACCACGGCAGGTTTTCCCGCATGCGCACGCTCTCGTAGATTGCCGCCAGCACATGCACGCAAACCAGCACCAGCAGCGCGTTGGCCAGCCAGCTGTGCAGGTCCATCGGCCAGTCGACACCAAACAGTGCGTCCACCTCCTGCGACGCCCACCCGGTAAGGCCCAGGCCGGCGATACAAGTCAGCATCAGCACCATCACCAGGGCGCCAATCGGCGAATGCCCCATATGATGGTCAAGCCCCCCATGCAGCAGCGCACGGGCATGTCCGACCAGGCTTGCCGGGGATGGCCAGAAATCGGCCCAGCGCGCGCTGCGTGGCCCGACAAAGCCCCAGACCACACGCACCACCACAACGGCTAGTGCGTAGTAGCCCAGCCACTGGTGCCAGCCTTCACCCTCTTCGTTGAAGAAGTAGTTGGCGAAGAACACCACGGCGATCGACCAGTGGCACAGCCGCAGCAGGGGGTCCCACAGCTGTACCGTGCCGTCGCTGTTCAATCGTGGTACTCGGTCTTGACTGCCTTGCCCGTCACTGGGTCATGGTAGATCTCGACCTTCTTGCCATCCTTGTCGAAACCGTAGATCTCGTAGCAGTTACCCTTGGTGACCTTGAACTTGTTGATCTTGTAGCCCTGCTCCTTGAGCTGCGCCTGGAATTTTTCCTGATCCTGCCAGGTGCTTTTGTCAGCGGTGGTGCATTCGGTGGCGGCGAATGCGGCGCTGCTGCCGATCAGGAGGGTCATGGCGATCAATGTACGCATGGGCATGTGCTCCCATCCAGATGAGTGTAATAGCGCATCCCTGAGCATAGTTCCGCAGGTCGCTTCGCGCTCATTCATTTGCTTTACACATCAATCGCAAAGAAAAACAAACTTAACAAATGAGCCAAAGCCACCGATGCTTGAGGCATTACGCCCATCGCACGGAGAACAACAACATGAACGACGTGGTCATCGTCGCCGCAACCCGTACCGCCATCGGCAGCTTCCAGGGCGCCTTGGCCACTGTGCCTGCAGTAGACCTCGGTGCCGCCGTGATCAAGCGCCTGCTGGAACAGACCGGGTTGGCCCCGGCGCAGGTCGATGAAGTCATCCTCGGCCAGGTGCTTACCGCCGGCGCCGGGCAGAACCCGGCACGCCAGGCCGCGATCAAGGCCGGCCTGCCCTTCAGCGTGCCGGCAATGACCCTGAACAAGGTCTGCGGCTCGGGCCTGAAGGCACTGCACCTGGCCGCTCAGGCCATTCGCTGCGGTGATGCCGAGGTGGTAATCGCCGGTGGCCAGGAGAACATGAGCCTTGCCCCTTATGTGATGCCGGCGGCCCGCACCGGCCAGCGCATGGGCCATGGCCAGCTGATCGACAGCATGATCAGCGACGGCCTGTGGGATGCCTTCAACGACTACCACATGGGTATCACCGCCGAAAACCTGGTGGACCAGTACGGCCTCAGCCGTGAGCAGCAGGATGCCTTCGCCGCCGAGTCGCAGCGCAAGGCGGTGGCGGCGATGGAAGCCGGCCGCTTCGATGATGAAATCACCCCGATCGTGCTGCCGCAGAAGAAGGGAGAACCCAAGGTGTTCGCGCGGGACGAACAGCCACGCCCGGATACCACCGCTGAATCCCTGGGCAAACTTCGCCCGGCGTTCAAGAAGGACGGCAGCGTCACCGCTGGCAACGCCTCGAGCCTGAATGACGGTGCCGCCGCCGTACTGCTGATGAGCGCCGCCAAGGCAAAGGCCCTGGGCCTGCCGGTGCTGGCCAGGATCGCGGCTTACGCCAGTGCCGGTGTAGATCCGGCGATCATGGGCATCGGCCCGGTGTCGGCCACCCAGCGCTGCCTGGACAAGGCCGGCTGGCAACTGGCCGAGCTGGACCTGATCGAAGCCAATGAAGCCTTTGCCGCGCAGGCGCTGGCCGTGGGCAAGGCGCTGGAATGGGATGCCACGCGGGTCAACGTGAATGGCGGGGCGATTGCCCTTGGCCACCCGATTGGTGCGTCCGGGTGCCGGGTGCTGGTGACCCTGCTGCACGAGATGATCAAGCGGGACGCCAGGAAAGGCCTGGCAACCCTGTGCATTGGTGGCGGGCAAGGCGTGGCCTTGGCAATCGAGCGGTGATCTCGGACTGACTCAAGCAGGCTCGGCCTCTTCGCGGGCTTGCCCGCGAAGAGGCCGGTACAGGCAACAAGAAAATCAGGCAGTGGCACGCAGCTCGCGGGCAGCTGCGACCATGTTCACCAGCGCTGCCTCGGTCTCCGGCCAGCCGCGGGTCTTCAGCCCGCAATCCGGGTTGACCCACAGGCGCTCGGCCGGGATACGCTGGGCAGCCTTGTGCAGCAGCTTGACCATTTCCTCACGGGTCGGCACCCGTGGCGAGTGAATGTCATACACACCCGGGCCGATCTCGTTGGGGTAGGCGAACCGTTCGAAAGCCGCCAGCAGCTCCATGTCGGACCGCGAGGTCTCGATGGTGATGACGTCGGCATCCATCGCCGCGATCGACTCAATCACGTCGTTGAACTCGCTGTAGCACATGTGGGTGTGAATCTGGGTTTCGTCACGCACCCCCGAAGCACACAGGCGGAAGGCCTCGGTGGCCCACTCCAGATAATGGGCCCAGGCGCCGTGGCGTAGCGGCAAGCCTTCACGGAACGCCGCTTCGTCGATCTGCACGATCCTGATACCCGCCGCTTCCAGGTCGACCACTTCGTCGCGGATCGCCAGCGCCAGCTGGCGCGCCTGCACTTCGCGGCTCACGTCCTCACGCGGGAACGACCACATCAGCATGGTCACCGGGCCGGTCAGCATGCCCTTCATCACCTTGCTGGTCAGGCCCTGGGCATAAGTGATCCACTCCACGGTCATGGCCTTCGGCCGGCTCAGGTCGCCAACGATCACCGCAGGCTTCACACATCGCGAACCATAGCTCTGCACCCAACCAAAGCGGGTGAATACATAGCCATCGATCTGCTCGGCGAAGTACTCGACCATGTCGTTGCGCTCGGCCTCGCCGTGCACCAGCACATCCAGGCCCAGGTCCTCCTGGATTTTCACCGCATGGCGGATCTCGCTGTGCATGGCCTCGACGTAATCGGCCTCGGTCAGCTTGCCCTGCCTGTAGGCCTGGCGTGCCAGACGAATCGCCGAGGTCTGCGGGAACGAACCGATGGTGGTGGTCGGGAACGCCGGCAGGTCGAGCCCCGCACGTTGCTTGACGATACGTTGGGCAAAGGCTGATTTTCGCTGGCTGTCAGCGGGCTTGATGTCTGCCAGCCGGGCCTGCACGCCAGGCTTGTGAATACGCGGCGAAGCGGCGCGGCTGGCCTGCACGGCCTGGCTCTGGGCCAATGCGGCGGCCACGTCGGCGGCGTGCGGGGCATTGATGGCCTTGGCCAGCAGCGCCACTTCCTGGCACTTCTGCACGGCGAAGGCCAGCCAGCTGTGCAGTTCGGCATCGAGCTGGTCTTCACGGTCCAGGTCCACCGGGCTGTGCAGCAACGAGCAGGACGGCGCCACCCACAGCCGCTCACCCAGGCGCTCATGGGCATGGCGCAGTACCTCCAGCGCCTTTTCCAGGTCGCAGCGCCAGACGTTGCGGCCGTTGACCAGGCCCAGCGACAGCACCTTGTAGGCCGGCAGGCGGTCGAGGATGGTCGGGTACTGCTCGGGCGCCCGCACCAGGTCGATGTGCAGGCCATCGACTGGAAGGTTGGCGGCCAGGCCCAGGTTGTCTTCCAGGCCGCCGAAGTAGGTGGCGATCAGCTTCTTCAGTGGCGCCCGCTGAAGGATGTTGTAGACGCGCTCGTAGGCATTCTTCCAGTCCTGAGGCAGGTCCAGGGCCAGGATCGGCTCATCGATCTGCACCCACTCCACGCCCTGGGCAGCCAGGCGGTTGAGGATCTGGTCATACAGCGGCAGCAGGCGGTCGAGCAGCTCCAGCTTGTCGAAATTGCCACCTTTGGCCTTGCCCAGCCACAGGTAGGTCAGCGGGCCGATTACCACCGGTTTGACCGCATGGCCCAGGGCCTGGGCTTCAGCCACTTCTTCGAACAGTTGCTCCCAGCTCAGGGCAAACTGTTGGTCGGCAGTGAATTCGGGGACCAGGTAGTGGTAGTTGGTGTCGAACCACTTGGTCATTTCCTGGGCGTGCGCGCCGCCGCAGCAATTGTCACCCACGGCGCCACGGGCCATGGCGAACAGGGTCTGGAGAGTGGGCCTGGCAGCGTCGTGGCTGCGGAAGCGCTGCGGGATCACGCCGAAGGTCAGCGAGTGGGTGAGCACCTGGTCGTACCAGGCGAAGTCGCCAACCGGCAGCAGTTCGATGCCAGCGTCTTTCTGCACCTGCCAGTGGCGGGCACGCAGCTCGCGGCCGACGGCGCGCAGGCCGGCTTCGTCGAGTTCGCCCTTCCAGAAGGCTTCCTGGGCCTTTTTCAGCTCGCGGTCGCGGCCGATACGTGGAAAGCCCAGGTTGTGTGCCAGTGCCATGTCTTGTCCCTCAGCATGCATAAATGAATGAGGGGATTTTCCGGGCACTTTCATCTTGAGACAAACTCATTAAATTTGATATGAACTCAAGATTTATTCATGTTCGTGAATTTGTACTGCCTGTACGGGCCCTTTCGCGGCTAAAGCCGCTCCTACAGGTACCGCGCCACCCTGCGGGAGCGGCTTTAGCCGCGAAAGGGCCGGCACAGGCAAGCCCGGATGTCTCATTCAGAGCACCAGCCTGCGCATCCGGACATGACCGCACCCGCCTTCTGCCGCACAATGCCAGCCTGACCAAATCAGGTACCCGGCCCCATGAGCCTGCTGAAAACCGCGCTGCGCGAAAAAACCTTCGTCTGCGTCATGGAGTTCGTCCCCAAGCCCTCCACAGAGCGCTTCGCCGCCATGGACGCGATCCTGGCCCGTGCGCACCTGTGCGGCTGGCCGATGACCGTGGCAATCGGCGACCGCGTCGGCAGCCCGCTGGACATGTCGCCACTGGACGCCCTCGCCTCGTTCAGCAACCCGGTACCCGCCCTGCCGCACTTCTCCGGCAAGGACCGCGAACGCCACCACCTGCTCGCCCAACTGCAACGCATGGATGCCGCAGGCCTCGACCAACTGTTGCTGCTTACCGGCGACCGCCTGCCCGGCCACCAGCCTGGCCAACGCCCGGTGCGCTACCTGGAATCGGTCGCAGCCCTGCAGATCGCCCGCCAGGCCTGCCCACACTGGCTGCTTGGCGCGGCGCTCAACCCGTTCAAGTACTGCGAGGACGAAGGCGGTGCCCAATACTTCAAGGCCGAGAAAAAACTGGCGGCGGGCGCCGACTTCCTCACCCTGCAACTGGGCTTCGATGCCGGCAAACACCAGGAAGCCATGCATTGGATGAACCGCCAGGCCGCGCCCAGGCCGATGCTGGCCTGCCTGATGAGCCTCACTCACGGGCGCGCGACGATGCTCGAACACGTGGCCGGCGTGACCGTCACGCCGTCCATGCGCGACATGCTGGAAGCGGAAGCGGCGCAGTCCAAGGCCTTTGCCCAGGCGCGCAGCGTCGACCGCCTGGCCTTGCAGATCATCGGCGTGAAGCTGATGGGCTACGCCGGCGTGCATCTGTCGGGGGTTCACGAACTCAAGCAACTGCTGGCCCTGGAGGCACGCATCGAGCACTGGCAGGCGCAAATCCACACACTGGAACAATGGGCGCCGGCCTGGCAGGCCAGCTGGCAGATGCCCGGCCTGCCGGCAGTCAGCTTCCATCCGCCGCAGGCAAGCTGGCGCCAGGGCGAGTCACGGGTCGATGCCTCGTTCAAGGAGAAAGCGCGCTATCACCTGATGCACGGCATGCATTCGCTGCTGTTCAGCCGCCGCAATAGCCTGAGCAAGGCATTTGGCTGGGCCGTGCGCCAACCGATGTGGGCTACCCGCCTTGGCGCACAGGTGCTGCACAAGGTGGAACACGCGGTTAAGCACCCGCTGGTAGGCTGCGAAACCTGTGGCCGCTGCCGCCTGGAAGACACCCTGTACATCTGCCCGGAAACCTGCCCCAAGGGCCTGGCCAACGGCCCCTGCGGCGGCACCGCGCTGAACCGCTGCGAGTTCGGCGACCGCGAATGCATCCACAGCGTCAAGTACCGCACCGCCAAGGCGGTGCGGCAGACGGCGCTGCTGACCGAGCGCCTGATCCCGTGCATCGAGCTCGAGACACGCCACCGCAGCTCATGGCCGCAGTGGTTCCAGGCCCAGACGCCGCGTCAGCTCAGCCCGCAGCCAGCGCCTCGAACCCAGCCCGAATCGTAGCCTCGGGCAATTCGTCAGCGATGAACACCATCACGCTCTCGCGAGTTTCACCCTCGGCCCACTCGGCGTCCCAGTCAAAGCCATAGAGCTTGAGCACACCCTGGAACACCAGCTTGCGCGCTTCACCGGCAATGTTCAGCACGCCCTTGTAGCGCAGCAGCTGCTTGCCGTGGGTTTCCAGCAGTTCGTTCATGAAGTCGCTGAGGCGGTCGATGTCCAGCGCGCTTTCCGTGCGCAGCACCAAGGTGGAGATCCGGTCCGGGGTAGCGGGCTTGAGCAACGGGCGTAGCGCTGGCTTCAGGTTCGCGCCCAGATCGGGGTTGAGGTTGAAACCACGCACATCCAGCAGCTCGGCCAGGTCGATGCGACCATGCTCGACCACGCGGATCGCCGCCCGGCCATTGATGCGGGCCAGGCGCTCGCGCAGGGCCTCCACCGCAGCGGGCTCGACCAGGTCGGTCTTGCTCAGCAGCAGGCGATCGGCAAAGCCGACCTGGGCCTGGGCGATGGTCTGGGTCAGGTGCAGCTCGGCGTGGGCGGCATCGACCAGGGTGATGATGCCATCGAGGATGTAGCGCTCACGCAGTTCCTCGTCGATGAAGAAGGTTTGGGCCACCGGCGCCGGGTCGGCCAGGCCGGTGCATTCGATTACCAGGCGGTCGAAGGCGATCTCGCCGGCATCCAGGCGTTCGAGCAGCAGGTACAAGGCGCGGGTCAGGTCGCCGTGGATGCTGCAGCACACGCAGCCATTGGCCAGGGTCATCACCTGCACCGGCTCGTCGCCCAGCAGCTGGCTGTCGATGCCGGCCTCGCTGAATTCGTTTTCGATCACGGCGATCTTCAGGCCGTGCTCGGCCTTGAGCATGTGCTTGAGCAAGGTGGTCTTGCCGGCACCGAGGAAGCCAGTGAGTACGGTTACGGGGATAGGCGTCTGCACGCAGAACATCTCCTGTGCAGTGAAATGGACGGGGAGAGCGCGATCCATGTAGGAGCGGCCTTGTGTCGCGATCGGGCCGCAACGCGGCCCCGGATTTTCAGCTTCGCAGCCAAAATTGCCGGGGCCGCGTTGCGGCCCGATCGCGACACAAGGCCGCTCCTACATAGCACCGCGCTAGCCTGGACTTAGCAGCACTTGGGCCCGGACTTGCCGCCGTAACGCGCTTCCTGGCGTTCGCGGAAGAACTCCTCGTACGTCATGACCGGCTTGTCCGGGTGCTTGGTCTGCATGTGCTCGACGTAGTTGTCGTAGTCGGGCATGCCGACCATCAGGCGGGCTGCCTGCCCCAGGTATTTACCCAGTCGACCCAGGTCGTTGAACATCGCAGCAGTCCTCTCAAGCGTCAGGCAGGGCCTGGAACGGGGTTTCCTTGTCGGTGCGCTCTTTGCGGCCGAGGGCGGCGAAGCCGACCTTTACAGCGAAGAACAGCACGCTGAACACCACCACCAGGAACAGCACGGTCAGGCCGGCATTGGTGTAGGCGTTGAAGATCACGTGCTGCATCTGCCCGATGTCCTTGGCCGGGGCCAGTACCTGGCCGGCGTCCAGCGCGGCGCTGTACTTCTTGGCCAGGGCCAGGAAGCCCACTGCCGGGTTCGGATCGAACAGCTTGATCAGGCCGGCAGTGGTGGTGCAGATCAGCAGCCACACGGCCGGCAGCAGGGTGACCCAGACGTAGCGCTGACGCTTCATCTTGATCAGCACCACGGTGCCGAGCATCAGGGCGATACCCGCCAGCATCTGGTTGGAAATGCCGAACAGCGGCCACAGGGTATTGATGCCACCCAGCGGGTCGATCACGCCCTGGTACAGCAGGTAGCCCCACAGGGCCACGCAGCCGGCAGTACCGATCAGGTTGGCAGTCCACGATTCGGTGCGCTTGAGCGCCGGCACGAAGCTGCCCAGCAGGTCCTGCAGCATGAAGCGCCCGGCACGGGTGCCGGCGTCCACTGCGGTGAGGATGAACAGCGCCTCGAACAGGATCGCGAAGTGGTACCAGAAGGCCATGGTGTTTTCACCCGGCAGCACCTGGTGCAGGATCTGCGCGATACCCACAGCCAGGGTCGGCGCACCACCGGCACGAGCCAGCACGGTGTGCTCGCCAATGTCGCGGGCAGTGGCCTCGAGTTGCTCAGGGGTGATCAGGAAGCCCCAGCTGCTGACCGTCTGCGCCACCGACGCCACATCGGCACCGACCACCGCGGCCGGGCTGTTCATGGCGAAGTACACGCCTGGTTCGATCACCGAGGCGGCGACCATGGCCATGATGGCAACGAACGATTCCATCAGCATGCCGCCGTAGCCGATGTAGCGAGCGTTGGTTTCGTTGTCCAGCAGCTTCGGCGTGGTCCCCGAGGAGATCAGCGCGTGGAAGCCGGACACCGCACCACAGGCGATGGTGATGAACAGGAACGGGAACAGGGTGCCCTTCCACACCGGGCCAGTGCCGTCGGTGAACTGGGTCAGCGCCGGCATCTTCAGCTCGGGCGCGATGATCAGGATACCGATGGCCAGGCCGACGATGGTGCCGATCTTGAGGAAGGTCGAAAGGTAGTCACGTGGCGCAAGTACCAGCCATACAGGCAGTACCGCGGCGACGAAACCGTAGCCCACCAGCATCCAGGTGATCTGCACACCGGTAAAGGTAAACGCCGGGCCCCAGGTCGGGTCTGCGGCAATCTGGCCCCCCAGCCAGATCGAAGCCAGCAGCAGCACCACGCCGATGACCGATATCTCACCGATATGGCCCGGACGGATGTAGCGCATGTAGATGCCCATGAACATCGCGATCGGGATGGTCGCCATCACCGTGAACATGCCCCAAGGGCTTTCGGCCAGGGCCTTGACCACGATCAATGCCAGCACCGCAAGGATGATGATCATGATCAGGAAGCAACCGAACAGCGCGATGGTGCCTGGAATGCGGCCCATCTCCTCGCGCACCATGTCGCCCAGCGAGCGGCCGTTGCGGCGGGTGGACAGGAACAGGACCATGAAGTCCTGCACCGCACCAGCCAGCACCACGCCGGCGATCAGCCACAGCGTACCGGGCAGGTAGCCCATCTGCGCGGCGAGTACCGGGCCGACCAAGGGGCCTGCGCCAGCGATGGCGGCGAAATGGTGACCGAAGAGGATGTGTTTGTTGGTCGGAACGTAGTCCAGGCCGTCGTTGTTGAGCACCGCCGGGGTGGCACGGCGAGGGTCGAGCTGCATCACCTTGGTGGCGATGAACAGGCTGTAGTAACGATAGGCGACCAGGTAGATGGCCACTGCCGCGACCACGATCCACAAGGCATTGATCGCCTCGCCGCGACGCAGGGCAACCACACCCAGCGCACAGGCTCCTATGACTGCCAGCGCCAGCCACGGAATGTGGCGTAGCAGGCTATTATTGTTGTTCATGGTTTGCTTCCAGCTGGTGGATTGGAAAAGACCGCCCATCGAGTCTAGGGCGAGTCATCGCGCATTGCCACACTTGCTTTGGTCTAGAGCCTCTGCGGCCAGATTGCGGTACCTGATGTACATACCACTCTAACTATAGTCAGGATGTCACCTGAAGACCTATGCGAGGATCTAACCCATGAGCGACCACGACGAACGCCGCCGTTTCCAGCGCATCGATTTCGACGCCCCCACCGAGCTGCGCCAGGGCCTGCGACGCTGGCCTGCGAAGCTGCTGGACCTTTCACTCAAGGGTTTGCTGATCGAACGACCGGCCAACTGGGATGTCGACCTGACCCAGGACTTCGATGCCATCATTCACCTGGGCCCCGATGCACGCGTGCAGATGCAGGTTGAACTGCGCCATGAGGAACCAGACCGCCTGGGTTTCATCTGCTTGTACATCGACCTCGATTCGATGAGCCATCTGCACCGTCTTGTGGAATTGAACGTGGCCGACAGCACCGAAATGATGCGTGAGCTGCGCGAACTGATCGAATAATGAAATCTCTTAGCTAGCTAATCGCTTCCCCACCTTTTGTTTCCTGTCTACCCAGACAGCTTTAAGCCTGGGTAGCAGCGTTTTGTACACACCCCTCTAGCACAGCCTCTGACAAGTTGGTACGCCTTCTGCATTGAGCTCTCGCACACCTTGCGGGCGCTCTTGTGCGCGCTCCGATCAAAATATTGTATACAATTCTTGTGGCAATCATTTGTAGGAAGTGTCTACAGTAGCACCACAACAATAAACAGAGAGCCTGCTCCATGACTACGTCCCCTAGCACGTCTCCCGCCAAGCGCCCCGAGGATGAAAACCTCGGCCTTGGTGCCAACCTGGCCTATGGTCTGCAGCATGTGCTGACCATGTACGGGGGGATCGTCGCGGTACCCCTGATCCTGGGGCAGGCCGCGGGCCTGAACGGTGCCGAAATCGGCATGCTGATCGCCGCTTCGTTGTTTGCCGGTGGCCTGGCCACCCTGCTGCAAACCCTCGGTCTGCCGTTCTTCGGCTGCCAGTTGCCGCTGGTGCAGGGCGTTTCGTTCGCCGGTGTGGCAACCATGGGTGCAATCCTCAGCAGCGAGGGCGGCGGTGGCCTGCCGGGCGTGCTCGGTGCGGTCATGGCAGCATCGCTGATCGGCTTTCTGATCACCCCGGTGTTCTCGCGCATCACCAAGTTCTTCCCGCCGCTGGTGACCGGCATCGTCATCACCACCATCGGCCTGACCCTGATGCCCGTGGCCGCTCGCTGGGTGATGGGTGGCAACAGCGCCTCGCCGGAATTCGGCAGCGTGGCCAACATCGGCCTGGCGGCCCTGACCTTCGCCATCGTGCTGCTGCTGAGCAAGCTGGGCAGCGCGGCGATTTCACGCCTGTCGATCCTGCTGGCCATGGTGGTCGGCACCCTGATCGCCTGGGCGCTGGGCATGGCCGACTTCAGCAAGGTCACAGAGGGCCCGATGTTCGCCTTCCCCACGCCGTTCCATTTCGGCATGCCGGAATTCCACATCGCCGCGATCCTGTCGATGTGCATCGTGATCATGGTGACCTTGGTGGAAACCTCGGCCGACATCCTCGCCGTGGGTGAGATCATCGACACCAAGGTCGACTCCAAACGCCTGGGCAATGGCCTGCGCGCCGACATGGCATCGAGCATCCTGGCGCCAATCTTCGGCTCGTTCACCCAGAGCGCGTTCGCCCAGAACGTCGGCCTGGTAGCCGTGACCGGGGTCAAGAGCCGCTACGTGGTGGCCACCGGTGGCTTGATCCTGGTGGTGCTCGGCCTGCTGCCGATCATGGGCCGGGTGATTGCCGCAGTCCCTACTCCGGTACTGGGTGGCGCGGGCATCGTGCTGTTCGGCACCGTGGCAGCCAGCGGTATCCGCACCTTGTCCAAGGTCAGCTACAAGAACAACGTCAACCTGATCATCGTCGCTGCCTCGCTGGGCTTCGGCATGATCCCGATTGCCGCACCGACCTTCTACCACCACTTCCCGAACTGGTTCGAGACCATCTTCCACTCGGGCATCAGCTCGGCGGCGATCATGGCCATCCTGCTGAACCTGATCTTCAACCACTTCACCGCCGGCAACTCGGACCAGCAGTCGGTGTTTGCCGCCGCGTACGAGCGCACCATCCAGTACTCGGACATTTCAGCGCTGCGTGATGGCGACTACTTCAAGGATGGCAAGCTGTTCGATGCCGAGGGTAATGAGGTGCCGATGCTGGAACTGGACGAGCATGGCAATGAAACGGTCAGGCGCAGTGCGGTTGCCGAGCATTGACCGCTGACTGAGCGGTGAGGTGGGGGGCCGATGCGCATCGTCGGCCCCTTTTTCATTTACCTGTACCGGCCTCTTCGCGGGCGCGCCCGCTCCCACAGGGACTGCACAAGTTTCGGAGACTGAGGTGATCCTGTGGGAGCGGGCGTGCCCGCGAAGAGGCCGGTACAGGCGACAAACTATTCGAACAACGCATCCAGAGCCTGCTCCAGCCGGGTAACGGCAATCACCTGCAACCCGGCCGGAGCCTCTTTCGGGGCATTGCCCTTGGGCACGATGGCCCGCTTGAAACCATGCTTGGCGGCCTCCTTCAAACGCTCCTGACCACTGGGCACCGGCCGTACCTCGCCAGACAGGCCGATCTCGCCAAACACCAGCAGGCCATGGGCCAGGGGCCGGTTGCGCAGGCTGGACATCACCGCCGCCAGCAACGCCAGGTCAGAAGCGGTTTCCAGCACCTTCACCCCACCCACCACGTTGAGGAACACGTCCTGGTCATGGGTGGGAATACCGCCGTGGCGGTGCAGCACCGCCAGCAACATTGCCAGGCGATTCTGGTCAAGGCCCAAGGTCACCCGGCGCGGGTTGGCCAGGTGGCTGTCGTCGACCAGCGCCTGCACCTCCACCAGCATCGGCCGGGTGCCCTCCCAGGTCGCCATCACCACGCTGCCCGGTACTTCCTCCTGGGTGCGGTTGAGGAAGATCGCCGAGGGGTTGGACACCTCCTTCAGGCCCCGGTCGGTCATGCCGAACACACCCAGCTCGTTGACCGCGCCAAAGCGGTTCTTGACTGCCCGCAGCAGGCGCAGGCGGCCATCGGACTCGCCCTCGAAATACAGCACGGTGTCCACCATGTGCTCGAGTACCCGCGGGCCGGCCAGCGAACCTTCCTTGGTCACATGGCCGACCAGGAAGATCGCCGTGCCGCTCTGCTTGGCGTAGCGCACCAGCAACGCCGTGCTTTCGCGCACCTGGGCCACGCCGCCGGGTGCCGATTGCAGCTGCTCGGTGAAAATGGTCTGGATCGAGTCGATCACCATGACCCGCGGTTTCTCGACGCGGGCCGTGGCGATGATGGTCTCGATGCAGGTTTCGGTCATCACCTTGAGCTGGTCCTGGGGCAGGCCCAGGCGCCGGGAGCGCATGGCCACCTGCTGCTGCGACTCCTCGCCGGTCACATACAGCGCCGGCATGCCCACGGCAATGTTGCACAAGGTCTGCAGCAGGATGGTCGATTTGCCGATGCCGGGGTCACCACCGATCAACACCACCGAGCCATCCACCAGGCCACCGCCCAGCACGCGGTCCAGTTCGGTGCTGCTGGTGGTGAAGCGCGGGATCTCCTCGACGCTGACTTCGGCCAGGGTCTTGATCTGCGCCTGCTGCCCGGTCCAGCCCGCACGGCCGCTACTGGGCGCAGCGGCACCGCCGCTTTCGATCATGGTCTCGACCAGGGTGTTCCAGGCCCCGCATTCGCCACACTGGCCGGCCCATTTGGGGAAGGTCGCACCGCACTCGGTGCAGCCATACAAGCGCTTGGCCTTGGCCATGGCTGGGGTCTCCTGGAAAAAACCGCCATGATAGCCGAGCTGGACGTGCCTCGAACGCCTCGGGATGCGACAAAACTATTCGTTCTAACAGCGGTCTGTGGCCCTGAACACAACGCATGAAGCGTTTGAGTGGCTTACACTGCGTAAACCTTACCTTTTGTTACAAGGAACCAAACATGGGCATGATCAGTGAATTCAAGGCCTTCGCGGTCAAAGGCAATGTCGTCGACATGGCGGTTGGTATCATCATCGGCGCGGCCTTCGGCAAGATCGTCTCGTCTTTCGTCGGTGACGTGGTCATGCCGCCATTGGGCCTGTTGATCGGTGGCGTGGACTTCAGCGACCTGGCAATTACCCTGAAGGCTGCCGAAGGTGACGTTCCGGCGGTGATGCTGGCGTATGGCAAGTTCATCCAGACCGTGATCGACTTCCTGATCGTGGCCTTTGCCATCTTCATGGGGGTGAAGGCGATCAACCAGCTCAAGCGTGAAGAGGCCGTGGCGCCGACTGCACCGCCTGTGCCGACTGCAGAAGAGACCTTGCTGACCGAGATTCGCGACCTTCTCAAGGCGCAGAACCAGAACCGCTTGCCTTGAGATTGCCGGGGGCTGCCTTGCAGCCCTATCGCGACACAAGGCCGCTCCTACAAGGTTTTTGCATCTCCCAGGAATCGCGGTTCCTGTAGGAGCGGCCTTGTGTCGCGATGGGCCGCAAAGCGGCCCCAACGGCCTTACCAGTAGTTTTCCACAGCCACCTGCCCCGGCCGCTTGCTCAGGCTCAATTGCAGGTCGCGCGCCTTCAGTACCTTGCGCGTCTCATCAATCATCTCCGGGTTGCCACACAGCATCACCCGCGAATGTTCCGGCGACAGTTCCAGCCCCGCCGCCTTCTCCAGCTCGCCATTCTCGATCAGCGTGGTAATCCGCTGGTTCAACGCCCCTGGGTGCTGTTCACGGGTCACCACCGGAATGAACTGCAACTTGCCGGCGAATTCGGACAGGTAATCGCGCTGCTCCAGCCCGGCAATCTCGTCCACATAGGCCAGCTCTTTCGCTTCGCGCACCGAGTACACAAGCTTGATGTTGTCGAAACGCTCCCAGGCCTCGAAGTCCTGCAGGATCGACATGAACGGCGCAATACCAGTACCGGTCGCCAGCAACCACAGGTCACGGCCACCAACGAAGCGGTCGAGGGTAAGGAAGCCGAAGGCCTGGCGGTCGATCAGCAGGGTATCGCCTGCCCCCAGCCGGCTCAGTTCGCTGGTGAACTCCCCGCCTGGCACCACGATGGAGAAAAAATCGAGGTGCTCGTCATGGGGCGCGCTGACCATGGAATAAGCGCGCCACACCACACTGCCATCAGCCTTGGTCACACCCAGGCGGGCAAACTGGCCGGAACGGAAGCGGAACCCCGCATCGCGCGTAACCCGCAGGCTGAAGAGGTTCGGCGTGAGTGGCTGAACATCGAGCAGGGTCTGGCGGGTGAACTTTTCGGCGCTAGCG
Source organism: Pseudomonas sp. s4 (assembly GCF_046764235.1). NCBI lineage: Bacteria > Pseudomonadati > Pseudomonadota > Gammaproteobacteria > Pseudomonadales > Pseudomonadaceae > Pseudomonas > Pseudomonas sp. s4. The sequence continues at coordinate 5,374,876 of NZ_CP177209.1, forward strand.
GTCATATCGGGCTCCAGGTTTGGCGTACGCACAGTGTCGCGCAAAGTGACGCGGATAAAAACCACTGCTTTGTAGGGCCTCGTCTGCGGCGATCCTGCCCAAGTCGCATCGGATCCTGACCGCTATAACAAAAAAATCTCAGCACATTGGTAGGTCTTTTCCTACAATCATGCGGGCACCCAAACGGACTGGACCTGAGGCTCTAGGAGTATTTCAGATGCGCCACTGGAAACCCGAGTATCTTCGTGCGTTCGACGCCGAACGCTGCCCACAGAAGTTGTTCGGCATGGCCGTACATATGGTGCAGGATCTGGGCATGGAGTACCTGGGGTTGAACATTCGCATCCAGATCGCTACGCAAACACCCCACCTGTTCCTGTACAGCAACTACCCCCAAGAATGGATCGAGCGCTACCAGCGCGATGACCTGCACAAGCAGGACCCGGCTGCCGATTTGAGCCACAAATCCACCATGCCTGTGCTATGGACCGATGACCTGTATCGCGGGGCTCCGCTATTTCGTGAAGCTGCCTGCCAGAGCGGTTTGCGCCATGGCTGGACGCAGTCATTGCATGACCAGCAGCACAACGAAAGCCAGATAAGCGTGGCCAGGTCCACCAGGCCCATCAGTATTGTCGAACTTTACAGAAAGGCCGGCAATGTGCAGTGGTTGAGTCACAAACTGCATGAGGTGATCAGCGCACATCACCTCACTGCACTATGCCCGCCGCAGCCGAAACTGAGCGAGCGGGAGCTGGAAGTGCTGAAATGGTCGGCCGCCGGCAAGACCGCCGCCGAGTGCGCCTGCATCCTGTCACTGTCGCAAAGCACGGTGAACTTCCATATCCGCAGTGTCATCACCAAGACCAACGCCGCCAACAAGGCCGGCGCCATCGCCATCGCCGTCATGCGTGGCTGGATCTGACCTTCAAACCTGCGACCTTGGGCAAAGCCCTGTAGAATCGCCCGGCAAAGCCCGGGGCGAACCGCAACGGGCAGTTTCGTACCCGAGCCAGACGCCATGCCCCTGTTGACCACCCCCTACGCCGAACTCGACCTGATCCGCCAGCCGGAACAGGCCAACGACCCGCTGCAGGCTTTCGATGCCGCCGACGAGTACCTGCTTGCGCAGCTGCACGAACAGGCCCCAGGGGCCGACTGCCGGGTGCTGGTGCTCAATGACAGCTTCGGCGCCCTGGCCGCCAGCCTGGCAGGCAAGCTGCAGGTGGTCAGCAGTGGCGATTCGCACCTGGCGCACCTGGCACTGGAAAAGAACCTGGCACGCAATGGCCTGCCGTTCGACAGCGTGCCGTTCGTGCCGGCCAGCGAACATTGGCAAGGCCCGTTCGACCGGGTACTGGTGCGCGTGCCCAAGACCCTGGCCCTGCTCGAAGAACAGCTGATCCGCCTGCAGGGCCACCTGGCACCCGGTGCGCAGGTGATTGCCGGGGCGATGATAAAGCACCTGCCACGGGCGGCCGGAGACCTGATGGAGAAGTACATCGGCCCGGTGCAAGCCTCGCTGGCGCAGAAAAAGGCCCGCTTGCTGACCGCGACGGTGGCCGAACGGCCGGTCGCCCGCTCGCCCTACCCTAGCCGCTACCGCCTCGACGCGCCGGCGTTGGAGCTGCTCAACCACGCCAACGTGTTCTGCCGGGAGGGGCTCGATATCGGCACGCGGGCGTTCCTGCCGCACCTGCCCCGCGAACTGGGCCGCGCGCGAGTGGCGGACCTGGGCTGCGGCAACGGCGTGCTGGCGATAGCCAGCGCCCTGGCCAACCCGGATGCCCAATACACCCTGGTCGACGAGTCGTACATGGCGGTGCAATCTGCGCGGGAGAACTGGCAGGCCGCGTTGGGCGAGCGCCCGGCGGTGTTCGAGGCAGCCGATGGGTTGGCGGGGGTAGAGAAGCAGTCGCTGGATGTGGTGCTGTGCAACCCGCCGTTCCACCAGCAGCAGGTGGTGGGCGATTTCCTCGCCTGGCGCATGTTCCAGCAGGCGCGTGAAGCGTTGGTGGTGGGTGGGGCGCTGTATATCGTGGGTAACCGGCACCTGGGCTATCACAGCAAGCTGGCGCGGTTGTTCCGGGGGGTGGAGCAGGTGGCGGCAACGCCCAAGTTCGTTATCCTGAAAGCCCGCAAGTAAGCCTGTACCGGCCCTATCACCGGCAAGCCAGCTCTCAAACAACACATGACTCATTGGTTCGGCGAGGTTCTGTAGGAGCAGCCTTGTGCTGCGAAGAGGCCGGTACTGACAAAGCCTGTCTGTTGCTTGTACCGGCCTCTTCGCAGCACAAGGCTGCTCCTACAAAGGCCGCGTCAAACGAGCGATATTTGTTCTCTGCGCGACAGCGCAGCCCAAAAGGGCTGGGTAATCTCCCACAGGTACTGCACTGCATTCAAGGACAGTGACTTACCTGTGGGAGCTGGCTTGCCGGCGATAGGGCCAGAGCAGGCTTACCTCAATGGGTGGTCAGCCCCGCAGCCCCCATGAACAGGCGCATCACGTAGGCCGCCACGCCCAGGGCCGCCACGCTCATCGCCCAGATCAGCAGCAGCCAGCCCAACCGCTGCCACAGGGGTTTCTTCTCCTCCAAGCCAGGCTTGCCGGTCATCATGCAGCCCTCCTAGTGATAGCCGTCTTCATGGGTCACCTTGCCGCGGAACACGTAGTAGCTCCAGAAGGTATACATGAGGATGAACGGCAGGATGAACAGTGTGCCCACCAGCATGAAGCCCTGGCTCTGCGGTGGCGCCGCGGCATCCCAGATCGAGATCGACGGCGGGATGATGTTCGGCCACAGGCTGATGCCCAGGCCGCTGTAGCCGAGGAAGATCAGCACCAACGTCAGCAGAAACGGCGTGTAGTGCGCATTGCGCGCCACCGCCTTTAGCAACCCGTAGAAGGTTACCAGCACCAGGATCGGCACCGGCATGAACCAGACCAGGTTAGGCATGCTGAACCAGCGCTCGGCGATCTGCGGGTAGGCGATCGGTGTCCACAGGCTGACAATGCCGATCACCACCAGCAGCACCAGCGCCAGCGGCCGGGCAATGTCGTGCATCTTCTGCTGCAGCGACCCTTCGGTCTTCATGATCAGCCAAGTGCAGCCCAGCAGGGTGTAGGCAACGATCAGCCCCAGGCCACAGAACAGGCTGAACGGGGTCAGCCAGTCAAGGGTGCCACCGGCGAAATGCCGGTCGACCACCTTGAAGCCTTCGAGGAACGCACCCAGCGCCACGCCCTGGAAGAAGGTGGCGATCAACGAGCCCCAGATGAACGCCTTGTCCCAGATGTGGCGCTTGTCGGCCTTGGCCTTGAAGCGGAACTCGAAGGCCACGCCGCGGAAGATCAGACCGATCAGCATCAGGATCAATGGCAGGTACAGGGCCTCCAGCACTACCGAGTAAGCCATCGGGAACGCCCCGAACAGCCCGGCACCGCCCAGCACCAGCCAGGTCTCGTTACCATCCCAAACGGGGGCGACGGTGTTCATCATCACATCACGGTCATGCTCGCCCTTGACGAACGGGAAGAGCATGCCGATCCCCAGGTCGAAACCATCCATCACCACGTACATCATGACGCCGAAGATGATGATCACGGCCCAGATCAGCGGAAGGTCGATACCCATGGCTCAGTTCCCCTTGCTCAGGCTGGCGGAGTTGGCCTCTCGGCCATCATCGGCGGCGGACAGCGGTCGCGCCGGCGTGCGTTTGGTGCCAGGGCCACCAGGGTTGTGCTCGTCTCCCTCACCGGTCCGCGGCCCTTTGCGCACCAGGCGCATCATGTAGCCAAGGCCGGTGCCGAACAGGGCGAAGTACACGACCACGAAGGCCACCAGGGTGAAGCCGAGCTGGGCGTAGCTATGGTTGGACACACCGTCTGCGGTGCGCATCAGGCCATACACCACCCAAGGCTGGCGGCCGATTTCGGTGGTGAACCAGCCGGCCAGCAGCGCGATCAACCCGGAAGGGCCCATCCACAGGGCCACGTACAGGAACGGCCGCGAGGTGTAAAGCGTGCCGCGCTTGCGCAGCCAGAGGCTCCACAGGCCGACGAAGATCATCAGGAAACCCAGCCCGACCATGATCCGGAACGACCAGAAGACGATGGTCGAGTTGGGCCGGTCTTCGGGCGGAAACTCCTTCATCGCCGGCACCTGCTTGTCCAGGCTGTGGGTCAGGATCAGGCTGCCGAGTGCCGGGATCTCGAGCTTGAAGCGGGTGGTTTCGGCCTGCATGTCGGGGATGCCGAACAAGATCAGCGGGGTCGGCTCGCCGGGCACGTTCTCCCAGTGGCCTTCGATCGCGGCAATTTTCACCGGCTGGTGCTTGAGAGTGTTCAGGCCATGGAAGTCACCGATCACCGCCTGGATCGGGGCGACGATCAGCGCCATCCACATGGCCATCGACAGCATCTTGCGCACGGCCGGGTTGTCACGCCCGCGCAGCAGGTGCCAGGCCGCCGAGGCACCGACGAAGAACGCGGTGGAAACGAACGCGGCAGTGGCCATGTGCATCAGGCGGTAGGGGAACGAGGGGTTGAATACCACTGCCAGCCAGTCCACCGGCACAACCCGGCCGTCGATGATCTCGTGACCTTGCGGGGTCTGCATCCAACTGTTGGAGGCGAGGATCCAGAAGGTCGAGACCAAGGTGCCGAGCGCCACCATCACCGTGGAGAAGAAGTGCAGGCCACGGCCGACACGGTTCCAGCCAAACAGCATGACCCCCAGGAAGCCAGCCTCGAGGAAGAACGCGGTCAATACCTCGTAGGTGAGCAGCGGGCCGGTGATAGCGCCGGCGAAGTCTGAGAAACGACTCCAGTTGGTACCGAACTGGTAGGCCATGACCAGGCCGGAGACCACCCCCATGCCGAAGTTGACGGCGAAGATTTTCGACCAGAAGTGATAGAGGTCACGGTAGACCTGGTTGTTGGTCCGCAGCCAGAGGCCTTCGAGGACTGCCAGGTAGCTCGCCAGGCCAATGGTGATGGCCGGGAACAGGATATGGAACGACACGGTAAAGGCAAACTGCATTCGGGCGAGCTCTAAGGCCTCTATTCCGAACATGGTGCTTCCTCTTCAGATAATCCGGCGTCCGGGCCGCTGGCCCCGTCGCCCACTGCCCCCACGGTAGTCGAGTGCGGCGCGTTGGAATTGTTCTGTTCGATCGCAGGGATTTCGGCCCAAGGGCCCGATCGTTACATCTGGAACGATTGACCCAGATCAACGATTGCTAGGAAGCATAGTCCTGAATGGCCCGCCGGGCCGTGTGGTTGATTGCCGCGTGACCGGTTGCCCCACCCCCTTTCATGAGACGAGAAAAAGTGCCGTCCCCGGCAAACAGTAACTGTTTGTTACAAACAGATGATACGCTGCGCCCCCCTCTACTGCGCCGAGGCCCCTGGTTTCCGATGTCCGATTCCGCACCGCAGTTGCTGCGTCACCACCGCCCTTTCCTGGCCTTCTGGCTGGCCCGCGTGTTCACCGCCAGCGGCTTCCAGATGCTCACCGTGGCCATTGGCTGGCACCTCTACCAGCTGACCGGCAATGTGCTGGACCTGGGCCTGGTCGGCCTGGTCGAATTCGCCCCACGGGTGCTGTTCATGCTGCACACCGGGCATGTCGCCGACCGCTATGACCGGCGCAAGGTCGCTGCGCTGTGCCAGAGCCTGCAGGGGCTGATAGCCCTGGCATTGGCGCTGGGCAGTGCCACCGACAACGTTACCCGCGAGCTGATCTTTGCTCTTGCCTTCCTGCTCGGTGCCACGCGTTCGTTCGAAATGCCGGCGACCCAGGCGCTGCTGCCCAACGTGGTACCAGCCGGGCTCTTCCCACGCGCGGTGGCGGCTTCGGCATCGGCCACCCAATCGGCAACCATCGTGGCGCCGGCGGTAGGCGGCTTCCTGTATGCCTTCGGCAGCATCTGGGTATACGGCCCCACCGTGGCCCTTTACGCCATCGCCTGCGTGCTGACCCTGAGCCTGCAGGCACGCGGCCAGGTGGCACAGCGCGGGCGCGCCAGCATCGAATCGTTGCTGGCCGGCATCCGCTTCATCCGCAGCCGGCCCGACATCCTCGGCGCCATCTCGCTGGACCTGTTCGCCGTACTGCTGGGTGGGGCCACCGCGCTGCTGCCCGTGTTCGCCAAGGACATCCTGCTGACCGGCCCGCTGGGCCTCGGCCTGCTGCGCTCTGCGCCAGCGGTGGGGGCGTTGCTGATGTCGCTGTGGCTGGCGCGCTTCCCGTTCGAGCGCAACGTGGGGCGGACCATGTTCACGGCAGTGGGCGTGTTCGGCGTGGCGACCATTGCCTTCGGCCTGTCTACCTCGTTCTGGTTCTCGCTGGCAGTGCTGGTGGTGCTGGGCGCGGCGGACATGATCAGCATGGTCATCCGCGGCGCTTTCGTGCAATTGGAGACGCCGGATGAAATGCGCGGGCGGGTGAGTGCGGTGAACGGCTTGTTCATTGGTGCCTCGAATCAGCTCGGCGAGTTCGAATCGGGGGTGACCGCGCACTGGTTTGGCACAGTGCCGGCGGTGGTGCTGGGTGGGGTGGGCACTTTGTTGGTGACTGGGGTGTGGATAAAGCTGTTCCCGACACTGGCCAAGCGAGATCGATTGCATAACGGTTGATCGTAGGCCTGTTCTGGCCCTATCGCCGGCAAGCCAGCTCCCACAGGTACACCACAGTTTCCGAACCCTGTGCAGTACTTGTGGGAGCTGGCTTGCCGGCGATAGGGCCGGTACAGGCTATAGAGAACCCATTCCCCAACGGCCATAGGCCCCCGCCGAGCATGCTGGTATGATGCGCGGCTTTTTTCCGCCCCACACAAAACCACGGCAACCGGTACGGTCTGTGCTTTGCTGATGGGGTCGATATATTCATGGCGCCGGGGGCGCCTTGGGGAGCGGGCATGCTGGAAAGGCTGTTTCAACTAAAAGCACACAACACCAATGTGCGCACCGAGATTCTCGCGGGCGTCACCACCTTCCTGGCCATGGCCTACATCCTGTTCGTCAACCCGAGCATCCTCGGCGAGACCGGCATGGACAAGGGCGCGATCTTCGTCGCCACCTGCCTGGCCGCGGCCATCGGCTCGGTGACCATGGGCCTGATCGCCAACTACCCGATCGCCCTGGCGCCGGGCATGGGCCTGAACGCGTTCTTCACCTACACCGTGGTCCTGCACATGGGCCACACCTGGCAGGTGGCACTGGGTGCGGTGTTCCTGTCGGCGGTGATGTTCTTCCTGCTGTCGATCTTCCGCATCCGCGAATGGATCGTGAACAGCATCCCGCTGCCGCTGCGTTCGGCCATTGCCGCGGGTATCGGCCTGTTCCTGGCACTGATCGCCCTGCATAACGCAGGCATCGTCGTCGATAACCCAGCCACCCTGGTGGGCCTGGGCGACCTCAAGCAGCCGGCACCGATCCTCGCCACCCTGGGCTTCTTCCTGATCGTCGGCCTTGAGTCGCTGAAAGTGCGCGGTGCCGTGCTGATCGGCATTCTCGCCGTAACCATCGCCTCGATCCTGATGGGCGTGACGCCCTTCGGCGGCGTGGTCTCCATGCCGCCTTCGCTGGCCCCGACCTTCCTGCAACTGGACATCGCCGGCGCGCTGGACGTGGGCCTGGTCAGCGTGATCTTCGCCTTCCTGTTCGTCGACCTGTTCGACAACTCCGGCACCCTGATCGGTGTGGCCAAGCGCGCCGGGCTGATGGGCAAGGACGGCCACATGCCGAAAATGGGCCGTGCCCTGATCGCCGACAGTACCGCCGCCATGGCCGGTTCCCTGCTGGGCACCTCGACCACTACCAGCTACATCGAATCTGCCGCGGGCGTGAGCGCCGGTGGCCGCACCGGCCTGACCGCCATCGTGGTCGCCGTGCTGTTCCTGCTGGCGCTGTTCTTCGCCCCGCTGGCCGGTAGCGTGCCGGCCTTCGCCACCGCCCCGGCGCTGCTGTTCGTCGCGGTGCTGATGGCCTCGGGCCTGGCAGAAATAAACTGGGACGATGTCACCGAAGCCGCACCGGTGGTGGTGACCGCCCTGGCCATGCCGCTGACCTACTCGATCGCCAACGGCATCGCCTTCGGCTTCATTTCCTGGACCGCCGTCAAGCTGATCTCCGGCCGCCACCGCGACCTGAACCCGGCCCTGGTGATCCTTTCCATCCTGTTCGTCATCAAGCTGGGCTGGTTCAACGCATGAGTGCTGCTTTCGACCCCTCCTCCTACACCACCCAGCTGGACGCCAAGGTGGCCCGGCTGCGCGAGCTGCTGGCGCCGTTCGGCGCGCCGGAGCCGGCTGTTTTCGACTCGCCGCGCGAGCATTACCGCCTGCGCGCCGAATTCCGCCTGTGGCGCGAGGATGGCCAGCGCCACTACGCCATGTTCGCCCCGGGCGAGAAGCACAAGGCGATCCTGATCGAGGACTTCCCTATCGCCAGCCAGCGCATCAATGCACTGATGCCGCGCCTGAAGGCGGCCTGGCAGGCCAGCGAGGAGCTGGGCAACCGCCTGTTCCAGGTGGAGTTCCTCACCACCCTGGCTGGCGATGCCATGGTCACCCTGTGCTACCACCGCCCGCTGGACGAGGCGTGGGAAACGGCCGCACGGCAGCTGGCCGAAGACCTGGGCGTCAGCATTATCGGCCGCTCCAAGGGCAAACGCCTGGTCATCGGCCGAGACTACGCGGTGGAAAAACTCGAAGTCGCTGGCCGTGTGTTCAGCTACCGCCAGCCGGAAGGCGCGTTCACCCAGCCCAACGGCGCGGTGAACCAGAAGATGCTGAGCTGGGCCTTCGAGGCCATGGGCGAACGCAAGGACGACCTTCTGGAGCTTTACTGCGGCAACGGCAACTTCACCCTGCCGCTGGCCACCCGCGTGCGCCAGGTGCTGGCCACGGAAATCAGCAAGACCTCGGTCAATGCCGCGCTGAGCAACCTCGACGAGAACGCTGTAGATAACGTGCGGCTGGTGCGCCTGTCGGCAGAAGAGCTGACCCAGGCGCTGAATGAGGTGCGGCCGTTCCGCCGGCTGGAAGGCATCGACCTTAAGAGCTACGAGTTCGGTACGGTGTTCGTCGACCCGCCGCGGGCGGGGATGGACCCGGATACCTGCGAGCTGACCCGGCGTTTCGAGCGGATCCTGTACATCTCGTGCAACCCGGAGACGCTGGCGGCGAACATTGCCCAGCTGCAGGACACTCACCGCATCGAGCGGTGTGCGTTGTTTGACCAGTTCCCGTATACCCACCATATGGAGAGTGGGGTTTTGCTGGTTCGGCGCTGACCTTCAGATCGCCGGGGCTGCTTTGCAGCCCATCGCGACACAAGGCCGCTCCTACAGGAGGAACGCGATTCCCTGTAGGAGCGGCCTTGTGTCGCGATGGGCCGCAAAGCGGCCCCCGAGGTCCAACTCAGAAGTCGAAGAACACCGTCTCCCCTTCCCCCTGAATACGGATATCGAAGCGATATGCCGTCTTCCCGTCCACCTCGCAACGCTTGGCCACCAGGGTCTCGCGCCGCTGCGGCTGCTCGATCAGGTTGAGCACCGGGCACTTGGCATTGGCCTCGGCCTCGTCATCGAAATACAGCCGCGTGTGCAGGTGGATGTTGATCCCCCGGGCAAACAGGCTGATGTTGATGTGCGGCGCCATCGGCACGCCCGCAGCGTTGTTCACCACACCCGGCTTGACCGTGTGCAGGGTCCATTCACCTGCATCGAAGGTGGTGGCAGTGCGGCCAAAGCTGTTGAAGGCGTTTTCCAGGTTGTAGGCATCCTGGTACTCGCCGTTGGCATCGGCTTGCCACACTTCCAGGAACGAATCGCGCACCAGGTGGCCGTTACCGTCATACACCTGGCCGATCAGCAGGATGTGCTCGCCCGGCGCGTCCGGCTTGGCCAGGCGGTTCCAGATTTCCTGGTCGCGGGTCGGGTTGCCGGCCGCTTCCAGGGCCAGGCCGATGTGTACGTAGGGGCCGGCGGTCTGCGAAGGGGTTTCCGGCAGCAGTTCGATTGGCATGGCGGGGTCCTCAGCAGTTTTCGAAGTGGGTCTTGCGCTGGCCGCGCAGCACGATGTCGAAGCGGTAGGCCAGGCAGTCCATCGGGTTGGCGTTGCTCATGTCGAGCTTGGCGATCAACTGCTGCACGGCTTGCGGGTTGGCGATCGACTTGACGATCGGGCACATCGGGATCAGCGGGTCACCCTCGAAGTACAGCTGGGTAATCAGCTTGGTGGCGATCGACGGGCCGCTGATGGCGAAGTGGATGTGCGCCGGGCGCCAGTCGTTCGGGCCGTTGCGCCATGGGTACGGGCCCGGTTTGATGGTGCGGAAGCTGTAGTAGCCATCACGGTCGGTCAGGCAGCGGCCGACGCCACCGAAGTTCGGGTCCAGCGGCGCCAGGTAGCGGTCGTTCTTGTGACGGTAGCGGCCGCCGGCGTTGGCTTGCCACATTTCCACCAGGGTGTTCGGCACAGGCTTGCCGTACTGGTCGACGACACGGCCGGCAACGATGATGCGCTCGCCGATCGGCAAGCCGCCGTTGTTGAAGTTCAGCAGCAGGTCATGGTCATGGGCGCCGAAGCCCAGGTGGGAAAAGTCCGGGCCGGTAGTTTCGCTGATCGACTGCGGGATGCTGACCAGTGCCTGGCGTGGCGAACGGGCAATGGACGTCTTGTAGTCAGGCGTAAGAGCTTTCGGGTGCCAGTTGCGATCACGGATCACGAAGCGGCTGTTGTCCTGGGCGGGCATGCCGGTTTCCTCTCTTGGAATTATGGAAATGCGCGGGGGGATTATTTGAAACCCTGTCGCGGGCAAGCCCGCTCCCACATGCAGTTTCAGGCAGGTAGCGCGCAATGAATATTGAAATCAGCCACATCAAACATAACCATTTGGTTATGCATAAGCACCTTGGCCTGACACTCGCCGCTGTCGTGGACTAATCTTTGTCTTCTTGTTTCACGCTCCGGAGAGTATTCATGGATTGGCGAAAAGGTCGACGCAGCGACAATGTGGTCGATGCCCGAGGCGAAGGTGGTGGCGGCGGCATGCGTTTCGGCGGCGGCAAGGGGCTAGGGCTTGGTGCGGTGCTGCTGATTGTCGGCATCGGCTGGCTCACCGGCCAGGACCCGTTGCAGATTCTTGGCCAGCTCGCCGGCCAGATGGAGCAACAACAACAGCAGGCACCGAGCAGCGCGGGCGGCAAGGCGCCGCCGGCCAACGACCAGCAGGCCGAGTTCGTCGCCTCGATCCTGGGCGATACCGAAGACACCTGGAAAGCCCTGTTCGCCGAGGGCGGCAAGCAGTACCGCGACCCCAAGCTGGTGCTGTTCAGCGGCCAGGTCAATTCGGCCTGTGGCTTTGCCTCGGCGGCGGTGGGGCCGTTCTACTGCCCGGCAGACCAACGGGTCTACCTGGACATGTCGTTCTTCCGCGAAATGGAAACCCGCTTCGCCGCCGCCGGCGACTTTGCCCAGGCCTACGTGATCGCCCACGAAATCGGCCATCACGTGCAGACCCTGCTGGGCGTGTCGGCCAAGGTCGATGCCGCGCGCCGCAGCGGCCAGCGCATGGAAGGCGACAATGGCCTGCTGGTGCGTCAGGAACTGCAGGCCGACTGCCTGGCCGGTGTATGGGCCTACCAGGCGCAGAAGCGCCTGAACTGGCTGGAGCCGGGCGACGTCGAAGAGGCCCTGAACGCGGCCAATGCCATCGGCGATGACCGCCTGCAGCAGCAAGGCCGCGGGCGCGTGGTACCAGACTCGTTCACCCACGGCACCTCAGCGCAACGGGTGCGCTGGTTCAAGACCGGGTTTGCCGAGGGTGAGGTGAACCGCTGCGATACCTTCAGCGCGCGCAACCTTTGAATAGCTTCCAAAACCGACGCGATCCCTGTAGGAGCGGCTTTAGCCGCGAACACCGGCAAAGCCGGTGCCATCCACCGCGAAGGGCTGCAAGGCAGCCCCAATCAAGCCAGTTACAAATCTGCTGAAAAAGCGTTTCAGCTTCCTCCATCACTGCCGATAACCCCTGCACGAATCAGCGGGCATCCAGAACAACAACGCCTGGCGATCGAAGATCAAGCGAGCGAAAACAACTTCTGGAGAGCGTGCATGAACAGCTGGTTCGCCAACATCAGCGTCAACCTCAAACTCGGCCTGGGCTTCGGCCTGGTACTGATCCTCACCGGCCTGCTGGCCCTGACCGGCTGGACCAGCCTGGGCAGCCTGATTGACCGCAGCAACTGGATGGGCGATATCGGCCAGCTCAACAAGGACCTGACCGACCTGCGCATTGCGCGCCTGCAGTACATGATCGCCAACGGTGACGATGCTGCCGCCGCCAACACCCAGACCAAGCTTGACGCCTTCAGCAAGCAACAGGCCTACCTGGCCAGCACCTTCAAGAGCCCGGAAAACATCAAGCTGCTGGGTGAACTGGGCGAGACCATCAGCGCCTACAAGGTGTCGCTGAACAAGATGCGCCAGGGCTACGATGCCACCCGCACCGCGCGCACGGCCATGGACGGCTCGGCCAGCCGTGCCGACCAGGCCATGGACGCCCTCAGCCAGGAAGTCATGGCGCGCCCCGAAGCCGACAGCGTGCGCCTGGCCCAGTACCAGCTGATCAGCAAGGCCCGCCAGCAACTGCTGCAGGTGCGCATCGACGTACGCGGCTACATTGCCGAAAACAGCGCTGCCAACGAGCAGGCAGCCCTGCGCCAGCTGGACACCGCCCTGGCCGAAATCGACAACCTCAAGCGCCAGCTGCCGGCCGAAGACACGCGCCTGCGACAGTTCGAAGGCTCGGTGCTGGCCTACCGTGAAGCCGTGCGTCAATTCCGCGATGCGGTCGCCAACATCACCACTGCGCGCGCCGAGATGACCGTTCAGGGTGCCGACATCGTCAAGCGCAGCGACGCTCTGTACCAGATCCAGCTGCAGCGCCGCGACATGGAAAGTACCCAGGCCCGCAGCCTGCAGGCCATCGCCACGCTGCTGGCGCTGTTGGTCGGCGTGCTGGCGGCAGTGCTGATCACCCGGCAGATCACCCGCCCATTGCGCGACACCATGGTGGCAGTTGAAAAGATCGCCAGCGGCGACCTCACCCAGCACCTGCGCGTCACCCGCCGCGACGAACTGGGCGTGCTGCAACAAGGCATCGCCCGCATGGGCACCACTTTGCGCGAGCTGATCAGCGGCATCCGCGATGGCGTCACCCAGATCGCCAGCGCTGCCGAGGAATTGTCGGCAGTGACCGAGCAGACCAGCGCCGGCGCCAACAGCCAGAAGGTCGAGACCGACCAGGTGGCCACCGCAATGCACGAAATGGCCGCTACCGTTCAGGAAGTGGCACGCAATGCCGAGCAGGCCTCGCATGCTGCCACCGGTGCCGATGACGAAGCCCGTGCCGGCGACCGCGTGGTAGGCGAAGCAATTGGCCAGATCGAACGTCTGGCCGAAGAAATGCACCGTTCCACCGAAGCCATGAACCTGTTGCAGCAGGAAAGCCAGAAGATCGGCAGCGTGATGGACGTGATCAAGTCGGTGGCCGAACAGACCAACCTGCTGGCGCTGAACGCAGCGATCGAGGCGGCGCGTGCTGGCGAGGCAGGCCGTGGTTTTGCCGTGGTTGCCGATGAAGTGCGCGGCCTGGCCCAACGCACGCAGAAATCCACCGAAGAGATCGAAGAACTGATCGCCAGCCTGCAGCATGGGACCCAGCAAGTGGCTACGGCCATGCACGGCAGCCGTACCCTGACCGACAGCAGCGTCGAGTTGGCGCGCAAGGCCGGGGCTTCGCTGGAGAGCATCACCAGCACGGTGTCGAGCATCCAGTCGATGAACCAGCAGATTGCCGCGGCGGCGGAACAGCAGAGTGCGGTGGCGGAGGAGATCAGCCGCAGCATCCTGAATGTGCGCGATGTGTCGGAGCAGACGGCGGCGGCCAGTGACGAAACGGCGGCGTCCAGCGTGGAGTTGGCGCGGTTGGGTGGGCAGTTGCAGACGTTGGTCAGCCAGTTCCGCGTCTGACCTGAAGACCCCGGGGGCCGCTTTGCGGCCCATCGCCGGCAAGCCAGGCTCCCACAGGAATAGCACAAGCCTCGGGGCTGCGCCGTACCTGTGGGAGCTGGCTTGCCGGCGATAGGGCCGGCACTGACGACCGCTTACTTGATGACCATCCCTACCCCACGCCCACGCGGATCCGAAGCGGTCTCCAGCTTCGTCCCATCAACCCGGATCGCCTGGATATCCCCCATCTCCCAGCCCTGGTCCTCCAGCACATAGCCCATCTTCTTCAGTTCATCAGCCACCGGCCCGGTCAGCGGCGCATAGCTGTCGAAGTAGATGGTGTCCTTGGGCAGCAACTGATGGTGCACGCGCTGCGCCGCCACCGCCTTGTCCAGCGGCATGTCATAGTCGTACAGGTTGTTCATCACCTGGAAGATCGAGGTGAAGATCCGCGAGCCACCCGGAGTGCCGATGACCAGCTCGACCTTGCCATCGCGGGTCATCAGGCTGGGGCTCATGGACGACAGCATGCGCTTGCCCGGGGCGATAGCATTGGCATCGCCACCTATTACACCAAAGGCGTTCGCCGCCCCCGGCTTGGCGCTGAAATCGTCCATCTCGTCGTTGAGCAGGAAGCCGGCGCCTTTCACCACCACACCGCTGCCGTAGTCGAGGTTGAGGGTGTAGGTGTTGCTGACCGCATTGCCCTGCTTGTCGACGATCGAGAAGTGCGTGGTCTGGTGCGGTTCCAGGCCCGGCTTGACCTTGTCGGTATCGGAAATGGCCTTCGGGTTGACCTGCGCGGCGCGCTTGGCCAGGTAGTCCTTGGCCACCAGCTGATCCACCGGCACTTTGGTGAAGGCCGGGTCGCCAAGGTAGTCGGCGCGGTCGGCGAAAACGCGCTTCTCGATCTCGGCCAACAGGTGTATGTACTGCGCCGAGTTGTGCGCTACACCCTTGAAGTCCGCCGCCCGGTTTTCCTTGATACCCAGCAGCTGGGCCAGGGCGACACCACCGGAGCTAGGCGGTGGTGCGGTATACACCACGTTGCCACGCCAGCTCACGGCCATCGGCTCACGCCATACGGCTTTGTAGTCCTTGAGGTCCTGTTTGGTGATCAGGCCCTTGTCGGACTGCATCTGCGCCACCAGCAGGTCTGCAGTCTTGCCCTGGTAGAACTCGCTCACGCCCTTGTCGGCGATGCGCTCCAGGGTCTGGGCCATTTCCGGTTGCTTGAACAGCTCGCCGACCTTCATGTTGCCGAAGTAGTCGTTGAAATTGGTCGCGGTCTTGAACATGCCCTGGGCGTCGTTGCGGTACTGGTACTGCTTGGCCGCAACCTTGAAGCCGTTTTTCGCATAGCCGATGGCCGGGGTCAGCAGTTCGCTCCAGGGCAGCTTGCCGAACTTCTGATGCGCCTCCCACAAACCCATCACCGTGCCCGGAACGCCAGCAGCACGTGCCCCGACCAGGCTGAGGTTTTCGATGACCTCACCCTTTTCGTCCAGGTACATGTTGCGCGTGGCGGCCTGGGGCGCGACTTCGCGGTAGTCGAGGAAGTAAGGTTTGCCGTCGACGAACAGGGTCATGAACCCGCCACCACCGATGTTGCCGGCCTCGGGATAAGTAACCGCCAGGGTGAAAGCCGTGGCCACTGCCGCATCCACCGCGTTGCCGCCTTTCTTGAGGATGTCGGCGGCCACCTGTGCACCATATTGATCGGGCGCGGCCACCGCGCCGCCCTCAAGGTTGGCGGCATGAACCGAGGAACAGCTCAGGATCGCGGCTGCGAGAGCCAGGTACTGGAACGGAGCAATACGCATGACACTTCCTTGGTGTTGTTTTTGTTGAGCAGTCAGTAAGGCCGAAGCGCTTCGACTGTGCAATCAACCGCAGGAAGTTTCGCCGCCCGTGGACAGGACCTGTCGCGTTCAGGCAACTCAGCTGGCGTACATCGCCAACTTGCGCTGGATGAAATCGAGGAAGCACTGGATACGCAGCGCCAGCTGGGTGTTGCGGTAGTACACCGCATGGATCGGCTGGCGATAGCCGTTGTTGGCTTCGCTCAGCAGCACTTGCAGGCGCCCGGCGCGAATGTCCTCGTGGGTCATGAAGTGCGACAGGCTGACGATGCCCTCGCCGGCCAGCGCCAATTGGCGCAAGGTCTCGCCGCTGGAGGCGATCAGCGACGGGCGAATGCTCCAGCGGTCCCCCTGGGCATGGCGCAGTGGCCAATGGTTGAGCGATTCGGGCTGGCTGAAGCCGAGCAGGCAGTGGTTGGCCAGGTCCTCGACCCGCTGCGGCGTGCCGTGTTGCTCGAGGTAGGCCGGGCTGGCCAGCACCTGTACCGGGCTGCATCCCAGGCTGCGTGCGTGCAGGCTGGAGTCGGCCAGTTCACCGATGCGGATCGCCACATCGGTGCTTTGCTCCAGCAGGTCGATGATCAAGTCGTCGGTATTGAGTTCCAGTTCGATACCAGGGTATTGGCGGCGGAACTCGCCGATCCACGGCAGGATGGCATGCAGCATGAACGGCGCGGCGGCGTTGATGCGCAGGCGCCCGGTAGGGGTCTGGCGGTTCATCGACAGTCGCTCTTCCATCTCGTCCATCTGTTCCAGGATCAACCGCGCGCGCTCGAGGAAGAAGCGGCCCTCCTCGGTCAGGTCCATGCGCCGGGTGGTGCGGTTGACCAGCGTGGTACCCAGCTTGCCTTCAAGGCGCGACAGGGTACGGCTGACGGCAGACGGGGTCTGGCCCATCTGCTCGGCAGCAGCGGAAATCGAGCCGCAGTCGATGACGGTGACGAATACCTGGAGCTCTTCGGATCGGGTTTTCACATCTGCGCCTGCGGTTGGTCTCTGCCGGAATAGATAGCCGCTTGTCTAGGCCAAGTCCAGCACAGAAAAACCTTACTGTGCCTTGCCAAACACCTTGTCCAGATGCGCCTCATAGGCTGCCAAAGCAGCCGGCACATCAGGCCGCTTCATCACATCCACCGCCAGGAAAGTCGGCAACCCGGTCATGCCGAGGAACTGGTTGGCCTTGTGGAATGGGAAGTACACCGCGTCCACCCCCTTGCCCTCGAAGAAATCGCTAGGGTCGTCGAATGCCTGCTGCGGTGCATTCCAGGTCAGCGAAAGCATGTACTGCTTGCCGTGCACCAGGCCACCACTGCCGTACTTCTGCGAGTGGTCCGCACGGGTACGGCCGTCGTTGGCATACAAGCTACCGTGGCCGGCGGTGAACACCTCGTCGATGTACTTTTTAACGGTCCATGGCGCACCCATGCACCAGCCGGGCATCTGGTAGATGACCACATCGGCCCAGAGGAACTTCTCCACCTCTTCCTGGGCATCATAGCCACCGTCGATGAAGGTCTGGCGTACATCGAAACCGGCCCGGTCCAGGTGAGCGATGGCCGCTTCGTGCAAGGTCGTGTTCAGACGACCGTCGGAGTGGGCGAACTGTTTACCACCGTTGAGCAAAAGGATCTTCTTCATGCGGGCCTCGCGGAAAAAATTCAGGCCGGCAGGTTAGGGGCTCGCGGGCGCGGGATACAGTAATGCAGCGGCAAAATACAATTGACCTGAAGTCACGAATCAATAATGCATTATTGCCTTAGAATCGCATCACCTCCCATCACCGAGTAGCGACCCATGAGTGAGCAGTACGCCTTCATCCTCAAAGCCAAGACCCGCCCGGAAATGGCTGAAGCGTTCGAAACGCTGTTCCGCGCTTACGTCGAGCCAAGCCGCCAGGAGCCGGGCTGCATCGAGTACCACATGCTGCGCGACAAGCAGGACCCGAGCCTGTTCGTGTTCTTCGAGGTCTGGGCCGACAAGGCAGCGCTGGATGTGCATTCGGCACTGCCGCACATGACCGCGTTCTTCGAAAAACGCATGGACTACCTGGAACGCGATTTCGACATCCAGATGATCGACATGCTCAGCGCATCAAGCGCTAACCGCTGATCAGCAAATGGCCGCCGAGCGCGGCCAGGCCGATGAAGAAGCACCGTTTGAACAGCGGCGTACTGATGCGCTGACGCAGCCACTGGCCGGCCAGCATGCCGACTAAGGCCGGCGCCAGCATCAGCAGCGAAGCACCCAGCGCCTGGCCACCCAGGACATGCTGCCCGGCCAGGCCAACGGCCAGGGCCAGGGTCGAAACCGTGAACGACAGGCCCAGGGCCTGGACCATCTGATCCCGATTCAAACCCAGGCTCTGCAGGTAGGGCACAGCCGGTATCACGAACACCCCGGTCGCCGCCGTGACCACGCCCGTGACCAGCCCGCAAAGCGGCGCCAGCCAAGGCTCCCGCCCCGGTGCCAGGCGCAGACCCGGACCGACCAGCCCGTACAGCGCATACACCATCAAGGCCGCGCCCAGTGCATGTGCGGCCCAAGGGCCGCTGTTGATCCCCAGCCAGGCGCTGCCCAGCAAGGTACCGACGAAGATCATCGCCAGCATCGGCCACAGGCGTGCCAGCAACCTCCGCAGGTGCCCCCCACTGGCCAGCTGCCAGAGGTTGGTGAGGGTCGAAGGCACAATCAGCAATGCCGCAGCCTGCGCCGGTGACATAGCCAGGCCCAGCAGGCCCATGGCGATTGTCGGCAGGCCGAGGCCGATCAAGCCCTTCACCGCGCCGGCCAGCAGGAAAGTCAGTACCACCAGCAGCGACAGCGCTGGGCCAATGTTCTGGTAGAAAGCGAGCAAGGTATTCATAGGCCGATAATGGCGTGCGCCAGCCGGGCTGAAAATCTGCCATATACTCAGCCAGACTCTTGCCAGGACAGAGCCACATGCATTTCGATCTGATCGACCTCAGGCTGTTCCAGCACACCCTGGAGTGCGGCAACATCACCGCCGGTGCCAGCCGCAGCCATCTTTCGCTGGCAGCAGCCAGTGCGCGGATCCGCGCCATGGAGGCTTCGCTGGGCATCCCTTTGCTGGAACGCAACCGCCGTGGCGTGCAAGCAACTCTGGCCGGCCAGGCACTGCTGCAGCATGCCCGGCTGATATCGCAGCAGGTCGAGCGCCTGCAGTTCGACCTGGGCCAGTACGTTCAAGGGCAGCAGGGCCAGGTGCGCCTGCTGTGCAACACGGCTGCACTCACGGAGTACCTGCCGGAGCTGCTGGCCGGCTACCTGGCTGAAAACCCAGGCGTCAGCGTGGATGTGCAGGAGTTGCCGAGCCTGCGCATCGTGCAGTCGATTACCCAGGGCATGGCGGACCTGGGCATAGTTTCGACCGCCGCCCCCAGCGAGCACCTGCAGACCCGGCCGTTTCGCGAAGACCCACTGGTGCTTGTAACGCCGCAGCGCCATCCACTGGCCAGCGAGGTAGCGCCGAGCTTTATCGATAGCCTGGCCCATGGCTATGTCGGCCTGGGTGCCGGCAGTGCACTGGCGTTGTACCTGGAAGAGCAGGCGCTGCGCGAGGGGCGGCGCATGCGGGTTCGGGTGCGTGCCGAAGGGTTCGATGGCGTGATCCGCATGGTTGCGGGCGGGGCCGGGGTGGGGGTGGTGCCGCTGGCTGCGGTGAAGCGTTGGCAAGGGGTGTTGCCGTTGCACTGGGTGGCGCTGACGGAACCATGGGCCAATCGCCGGTTGCTGGTGTGTGCACGCGATTTTGCGGCATTGCCGGGGTATGCCGCAGGGTTGGTAACCACCCTCACCCGCTGACCCGATCAGTATGTTGCATGTACTGCGCATGACTTGAAGCCAACGCGATCGATGTAGGAGCGTGCACAGTAAGTGCATTTTTTTAGCCGCTCGCACACAATCCTCCCATCGCACCACCGAAAAGGACTTTCCAGTGGCATCGATCTACCAGCTCAAACCGCGCTTCCAGGCCATGCTCCGCCCTGCTGTCCAGCGCCTCCACGACCGCGGTGTCACCGCCAACCAGGTCACTGTCGCCGCCGCCCTGCTGTCGATCCTGCTGGGCCTGCTGCTGGCTGCCCTGCCCCATCTCACCTGGCTGTTCATTCTGGTGCCAGTCTGGATGCTGCTGCGCATGGCACTGAACGCCGTCGACGGCATGCTCGCCCGTGAGTTCGGCCAGCAATCCACCCTCGGTGCCTACCTCAACGAACTGTGCGACGTGATCGCCGATGCCGCGCTGTACCTGCCCTTCGCCCTGCTGGCCGGTGTATCGCCAACCTTGGTCGTGCTCGTGGTGCTCAGCGCCACCTTCAGCGAATACGCCGGTGTCATGGGCCCACTGGCCGGTGCTTCACGGCGCTACGATGGCCCAATGGGCAAGAGCGACCGGGCCTTTGCCTTCGGTGTGCTGGGTACCGGTGTCGCCCTAGGCCTGCTGAATGGCACCTGGCTCAACGGCTTGTTGCTGGTCATCCTCGCACTCTCGCTCTATACCCTCTACAACCGGGTTCGCCAGGGGCTGGCCGAAACCCGCTGAGCCCACTGCCGTCGCAAAAGGATGTCGACCATGCGCCAAGCGCAAGCGCTGCACTTCTCCACCCATGACGGCGTCGAGCTGTATTACCGTCACTGGCCTGCCACGCGTAACCAACACCAGCCACGCCGGGCCGTGGTGATGTTCCATCGCGGCCACGAACACGGCGGGCGCATGGCACACCTGGCCGACGAGCTGGACATGCCGGGCTACGATTTCTTCGCCTGGGATGCCCGCGGCCACGGCCATTCGCCGGGCGCGCGTGGCGACAGCCCGGGCTTCGCCACCAGCGTGCGCGATGTGCAGACCTTCATCGAGCACATCCAGGCCAGCCATGGCATCGCCGAACAGGACCTGGTGGTGCTGGCGCAGAGCGTAGGGGCCGTGCTCGTCGCCACCTGGGCCCACGACTACGCGCCCAAGGTGCGCTGCCTGGTGCTGGCCTCGCCAGCGTTCAAGGTCAAACTGTATGTGCCGTTCGCCCGCACCGGCCTGAAACTGCTGAAAGCCTTGCGCGGAAACTTCTTCGTAAACAGCTACGTCAAGCCCCGCCTGCTCACCCACGACCCCGAACGGGTCATGTCGTACGTGGCCGACCCGCTGATCAGCCGGCCGATTTCGGTAACCATGCTGCTGGGCCTGTACGAAGCCGCCGACCGGGTGGTGGCGGATGCCCAGGCCATTCAGTTGCCAACCCAACTGCTGGTGTCCGGTGCCGACTTCGTGGTCGAACGCCAACCGCAGGAACGCTTCTTCGAACGCCTGGGCAGTGCGCGCAAGGAAATGCACATCCTGCCAGGTTTTTTCCACGACACCCTTGGCGAGCGTGACAGGGCCCATGCCTTGCGGCGCATCGAGCGGTTTGTCGAACATTGCTTCGCCAGCCCCGCCGCCCTGCCATCACTGCTCGATGCCGACAAGACCGGCGCCAGCTGCGCCGAGGCCGAAAGCCTGGCCGCACCGCTGCCGCGCAACTCGCCCCGCGACCTTTACTGGCGTGCTACCCGTGCCGGGCTGCGGCTGGGCAAGGGGCTGTCCGAAGGTGTGAAGCTGGGTTTCGATACCGGTTTCGATTCGGGCAGTACCCTGGACTACGTGTACCGCAACCAGCCGACCGGCAAAGGCAAGCTCGGTCGCCTGATCGACCAGAACTACCTCGACGCCATCGGCTGGCGCGGCATCCGCCAGCGCAAGCTGCACGTAGAGGAACTGCTGCGCCTGGCCATCGTCCGCCTGCGCGACCAGCAGCGGCCGGTGCACATCGTCGATATCGCCGCCGGCCATGGCCGCTACATTCTCGAGGCCCTGCAGGAGCTCGAACAACTGCCGGATTCGATCCTGCTGCGTGACTACAGCGAACTGAACGTGCAGCAAGGCAGCGCACTGATTGCAGAAAAAGGCCTGACCGACATCGCCCGCTTCGTCCAGGGCGATGCCTTCGACCGCCAGAGCCTGGCGACCCTGGAACAACCACCGACCCTGGCCGTGGTCTCCGGCCTGTACGAACTGTTCGCCAGCAACCAGTTGGTAGGTAACTCGCTGGCCGGCCTGGCCGATGCGCTGGAAGATGGCAGCTATTTGGTCTACACCGGCCAGCCGTGGCACCCGCAACTGGAAATGATCGCCCGCGCCCTCACCAGCCACCGCGGCGGGGAGGCCTGGGTCATGCGTCGCCGCAGCCAGGCCGAAATGGACCAGTTGGTAGAAGCGGCGGGGTTCCGCAAGCTGGCCCAACGCATCGATGAATGGGGCATTTTCAGCGTCAGCCTGGCACAACGGGTGCGCTGAATGAGCCCATCACGCGAGCCCCGGCTGATCCGCCGAGGCGTGTTCTGGCTTCTTTTGCTGGGGCCGCTGTTTTTTCTTAGTTACGGGCTGGCGAACAACCATACCGCCGGGCGCAGTGATGTCGGCAGCCTGGTGTTCGGCTGGGAAAGCCGCATGCCGTTGTGGCCGTGGACGATCATCCCGTACTGGTCGATCGACCTGCTCTACGGTTTGTCCTTCCTGCTGCCACGCACGCGCCAGGAAATGGACCGGCACGCGCTGGCGCTGCTAACCGCGCAGCTGATCAGCGTCAGCTGCTTCCTGCTCTGGCCGCTGCGCTTCACCTTCGAGCGGCCGGAACTGGGCGGGGTGTTCGGCTGGATGTTCGATGTGCTGATGGGCTTCGACAAGCCGTTCAACCAGGCGCCTTCGCTGCATATTGCCCTGCTGGTGATCATCTGGACGATGTTTGCCCGGCACGTGCAGCGCCAGCCCTGGCGTTGGCTGATGCATGGCTGGATGGCACTGATCGGGGTCTCGGTACTGACCACCTGGCAGCACCATTTCATCGACGTGCCGACAGGGGCATTGGCGGGGTTCGTCTGCGTCTGGTTGTGGCCACATCAAGGGCAACTGCCCTGGCAGCAGGTGCGCCTTGCGCGGGATGCCAAGTGTTGGCGGTTGGCGTTGTTCTATACAGTGGGTGGGCTGCTGTGCGCAGTGCCTGCCGTTGCGTTGGGCGGCGCCTGGCTGTGGTTGACCTGGCCGGCCGTGTCGCTGGCTTTGGTGGCGCTGAACTATGGCGTGCTCGGTGCGGGCGGGTTCCAGAAAGGCGCCGATGGGCGCTTGTCGAATGCAGCCAGCTGGCTGCTGGCACCCTACCTGATTGGGGCGTGGGTCAACTCGCGGTTGTGGACATGGCGGCACACGCAGGCGGATGAAGTGTGTGATGGCGTCTACCTTGGGCGGATTCCTGGGTGTGACGCGCAGTTCGCTGCGGTAGTCGATTTGTGCGCAGAGCTACCGTGCCATGTTCAGGACAGCGCTCCTACACAGGTCGCGTCCGCCGTTGGCTACGCATGTTTTCCTACCCTGGACCTGATCGCCCCGGAAAGCCCATTGCTGCACCAAGCCGCCGTCACCATCGAACGCCTGCGCTCGCAAGGCCCGGTGCTGGTCTGCTGCGCCCTGGGCTATTCGCGCAGCGCCAGCGCCGTGGCAGCCTGGCTGGTACTCACGGGCCGCTGCAGTGATGCTCGCCAGGCCGAGGCGCTGATCCGCAAGGCCCGCCCCGGCGTGGTCCTGCACAGCGCACATCGCCAAGCCTTGCAACGGCTAGGGACACAACCATGACGCTGTACGTGGTGGCCAGCCTGCTGGGCTGTGGCAAACAACTGGAACGCCTGTCGGACGGCCTCACCCTGCTGGCCCTGGCCTACGGCCTGGCGCCCTTGCTGGGAGCCCAGTTGCAACCGCTGGCCAGCCTGCTGTGCATTGCGCTGCTGGTACTAGGCGTGCTGCACAAGTACTGGGCCATCCGTGTGGCCATCGATGCCCAATTGTTCGCCCACCTCGCCGCCAGCCACGACCTGGCGGCGGACACCCAGGCCCTGGACCACGCACTGTTCGAGCTGAAACTCAAACCGCAGGCCGCCGACACCCGAGCATGGCCTGCCCGTAGCCGGGCCGCGCTGACCCTGTTACGCCGCCAGGCAGTGTACCTGGGCCTGCAGCTGTCGCTGGCCTTGGCTACCCTGCTGACACTGCCTTTGAAGGGATGACTACCGATCCATGCTCGCCAACCTGACCGCCTACCTCATCACTTCCGCCGCCCGCCTGATCACCGGCGCCCGCGCCCTGTGGCTGGGCTGCACGCCGCTGCCGGTGCAGCGCCTGTATTTCGCCAACCACAGCAGCCATGGTGATTTCGTACTGCTGTGGGCCTCGCTGCCGCAGCCGCTGCGCAAGCGTACCCGTCCGGTAGCCGGTGCCGATTACTGGGCCAAGCCGGGCATTCGCGATTTTCTTATCCGCAAGGTCTTCAACGGTGTGCTGATCAACCGGCAACACAGCCCCGGCCAGGGCAGCCCGTTGCAGCCGATCCTCGAAGCAGTGGCCCAGGGCGACTCGCTGATCTTCTTTCCGGAGGGCACCCGCAATCTCGGCGACGAGCCGCTGATGCCGTTCAGGAGCGGGTTGTATCACTTGGCAGCAGCCAACCCTGGAGTCGAACTGGTGCCGGTGTGGATCGCCAATCTCAACCGGGTGATGCCCAAGGGGCGCGCCCTGCCGTTGCCGTTGTTGTGCACATTGAGCTTTGGCGAGCCGCTGCACCTGCAGGCGGATGAAAGCAAGCAAGCCTTTCTCGAGCGGGCCAGCCAGGCCCTGCTGAACCTGGCCCCCAAGGATGCCTGAGATGGACGACAACACCCTTTCCCTGTTTGCCGGCATCGGCGCCCTGCTGCTGCTCGCCAGCGTGATCGGCCGCCTGCTCAAATGGCGCGCCGGCCCGGCACCGCACGCGGTGATCGACAACCTCAACGCCCGCATCAACGCCTGGTGGGTGATGGTGCTGGTGATCGGCATCGCCTTCCTGTTCGGCAAGTACGGCGTGATCGTGCTGTTCTACGGCGTGTCGTTCTATGCTTTGCGCGAGTTCATGACGCTCACCCCGACCCGGCGCAGCGACTACCCGGCACTGGTGGCTGCGTTCTATGTGGCACTGCCGGTGCAGTACGTGCTGATCGCCATGGACTGGTACGGGTTGTTCAGTATCTTCATCCCGGTGTACCTGTTCCTGTTGCTGCCGATCCTGGCCAGCTTCGGCGGCGACACCACGCGCTTTCTCGAGCGCGCCTCGAAGGTGCAGTGGGGGCTGATGATCGCGGTGTACTGCGTGTCGTCGGTGCCGGCATTGATGACCCTGGACATCCCGGGTTACGAGGGCCGCAACCTGTTGCTGATTGCCTGGCTGATCCTTGTGGTGCAGATCAGCGACGTGCTGCAGTACGTGTGCGGCAAGCTGTTCGGCAAGCACAAGGTAGCGCCCAACCTGTCGCCATCCAAGACCGTCGAAGGCCTGGCCGGCGGCGTGGCACTGGCCACCCTGATCGGCGCCCTGCTGTGCTGGATCACCCCGTTCACCTTCTGGCAGGCCGCGCTGATGGCGTTGGCGGTGAACGCCATGGGCTTCTTCGGCGGGCTGGTGATGTCGGCGATCAAGCGCGACCGTGGGGTGAAGGACTGGGGGCACATGATCGAAGGCCACGGCGGCATGCTCGACCGCATGGATTCGGTGTGCTTTGCCGCGCCGGTGTTCTTCCACTTTGTGCGGTATTGGTGGGCGTAGAACGTGTTCGCCTTGAACTTTCTAGTACCCGTAAGATCGAGCGCCGCCCGCGCGGCGCTCGATCTCACAGGCACTGGAAAACTAAAGGCGAGCACTAAGCGGACTGATCGGATGGCAAAGTAAGCACATGCCTTCTGACACGTAAGAAATCAGCATGTACCATCGGGCACCTATACCCCCCAGGAGTATCCGTATCGCCATAGCTTGGCCGGTCTGCTACTTGAGGTACGACCGCAGCAACGTCGCCACCTTGTCCGCCTCGTCCTGCCGCTCCTCGGCACTCAGCCCTTCCGCCACCAGGTGTTCGCGGATATGCCCTTCCATCACTTCGGCCATCAGCCCGTTCACCGCACCGCGCACGGCGGCGATCTGCTGCAGTATCGCCAGGCAGTCCTTGTCCTGCTCCAGCGCTGTCTCCAGGGCGGCGGCCTGGCCTTTGATCTTGCGCACCCGGGTCAGCAGCTGCTTCTTGCTCTTCAGGGTATGTGCCATTGGGTTTCACACCATGCTAGGTATACTGGGGTATAGTATATTTCTCGACGTTCCGGGAGCATGATAAACCATGGCAACACAAACCTCAGACCGCTGGCAGCACAGCCACCAGTTCCATACCAGCAACCTGAGCGCCGAGCGCAAGACGCGCCTGGCCGTGTGGCTGACCGCGGTAATGATGGTGGCGGAAATTACCGGGGGCTGGTTCTTCAATTCCATGGCGTTGCTAGCCGACGGCTGGCACATGAGCTCCCACGCCCTGGCCCTGGGCCTGTCGCTGCTGGCCTATGCCGCCGCGCGGCGTTATGCCGGCGACCGGCGCTTTGCCTTCGGCACCTGGAAGATCGAGATTCTCGGCGGCTACTCCAGCGCCCTGCTGTTGCTGGGCGTGGCCGGGCTGATGGCATTCCAGTCGGTGGAGCGCCTGCTGGCACCGGGGCCGATCCACTATGACGAGGCGATCTTCATCGCCGCCGTGGGCCTGGCCGTCAACCTGATCTGCGCCTGGCTGCTGCGTGACGACCATCACCATCACGATCATCACCACCATGGCCACGACCATCACCATGACCATGGCCACCATCACCACGACCTGAACCTGCGCTCGGCCTACCTGCACGTGATGGCCGACGCCGCGACCTCGGTGCTGGCTATCGTCGCCCTGCTGGCCGGCAAGTACTGGGGCGCCGGCTGGCTCGACCCGGTCATGGGCCTGGTCGGTGCGCTGCTGGTGGCGCTGTGGGCCCGCGGGCTACTGCGCGATACCGGGCGAGTGCTGCTGGATGCGGAGATGGACGCGCCGGTAGTGGAGGAAATCCGCGAGGTGGTCGCGCAGCTGCCGGTGCCGGCCAGCATCACCGACCTGCACGTGTGGCGCGTGGGCAAAGACCAGTACGCCTGCATTCTCGGCCTGGCCGCCCGGGCCGAACTCAGCGCCGACAGCGTGCGCCAGTCCCTGGGCGTACACGAAGAACTGGCACACATCACCGTCGAGGTCAACCGCCTGGCATAGCGCGACCAGACAGCTGGACGTCGAGCCCAGGCAACTGCGGCTCGGCCGATGGCCCTATGGTGACGAGTCATTCAGCCAGTCACCAGGAGTTGTGCCATGTCCGATTTCATCACCGTCCTGCGCGAAACCTGCCCGACGCCGGTCGTGGACGCCACCAAGTGGAAGCGCATCGGCGGCGATCCGCACACCGTCAACCTCAACGCCTACCTGTCGGCCGACGGCAGCAAGATCATGGGCACCTGGATCTGCACCCCGGGCAAGTTCGAGGTCAACTACGAGAAGTGGGAGTTCTGCCACTTCCTTGATGGCTACTGCATCATCACCCCGGAAGGCGAAGAGCCGAAGCACCTGAAAGCGGGTGATGTGTTCGTGATCGAACCGGGGATGAAAGGCACCTGGGAAGTGGTCGAGACCGTGCGCAAGTACTTTGTCTTTGCTTGATTCATAAGCGGACCTTGGTTTGGGTCATGTGGGATGAGTGAAAACTCCCACATGACTCTGCTCGCAATTCAACATGATGAATAAGGCAACCAGAAGTTTAATAAACATCACCCTATTGCAAGGATAACAGTTACATTTTTTGACATATGAATTCAGCTTCCCCCCTTCATTTGTAGTCCATTTCTGAACTGCACCTCTTCATCCCCTGAAGTATTGCCCCCGACTCATCGCAGGCCTAGGCTCTGCACATCATCCGGGTCACCGGGCAGCAATACCCAATTGATTCAATTGCCAGGGAGAAGAAAACGTGGCTTTCGACGCCTACATTCAGATCGACAACATTCCAGGCGAAGCACCGGACAAGCAATACAGCAAATGGATTGAAGTGCTTGGCTACGATTTCGGCGTCAGCCAAAGCACATCTGCCACTGCAAGTTCTACTGGCGGAGCCACTTCCGGCCGTACCTCTGTCACCAACTTCACTTTCACCAAATACCTCGACAGTGCCAGTTGCAAACTGATGGAGGCCAGTTGCACCGGGCAGCACCTCAAGGAAGTGAAACTGGCACTCTGCCGCGCGGGTGGTGACAAACTCAAGTACTACGAAATCATCCTCGAGGAAGTGATCATCGCCGAGTATTCGCAGAGCGTGGACACCGGCGTACCGCTTGAAGTAGTGCAGCTCAACTACGGCCGGATCAAGACCACCTATACCCAGCAGCGGCGCATTGATGGCGCCGGTGGCGGCAATATCGCCGGCGGCTGGGACCGGATCGGCAACAAGAAATACGCGTGAGGACAAGGCTATGTCTGAAGCCCGGGCGTTTCTCAATCTCAAGCTGCAAAACTATCATAGGCTGAAATCCGACCTGGCGCTGACCGGTCATTCCCTGGAAAAGTTTGACGTGCTGAATTCGCACATCGCCAATACTGTGGTCCGTAGCGGTGAACTTATCATCATCGGCGATCCCACCACGGCTTCCTGCACCAGCCAGGAAGCCTGGATGATGAGACAGGCGACGATTGCGCACATGGGGCTGATGCGCAACGGCCAAGGTGTGGATAACTTTTTCCTGGACAATTTCGAGACCTTGAAGAGCCTCATCGCGCATGCATCTGTGGGCGCTGGTGTAGTCAGTGAAGGGTGGAGCAAGCACCTGAAAGCTATCGA
Organism: Pseudomonas sp. s4; assembly: GCF_046764235.1. Lineage (NCBI taxonomy): Bacteria > Pseudomonadati > Pseudomonadota > Gammaproteobacteria > Pseudomonadales > Pseudomonadaceae > Pseudomonas > Pseudomonas sp. s4. Next base: position 5,403,550 of record NZ_CP177209.1, read on the forward strand.
GGCCACCTTGATGGATATCGAGAAGCTGCATCAACAGCATCTCGGGTCAGGGGCCATGGCGGCTCGCGATCAGTTCTATGCAAAGCGTGCCGTCTTGTTCATGAAGTTGGATGAGCAGCTGAACAAGCTGGCGGCTTATGGTTCCGGGATAAGGAACAAAGGCTCGATCAAAAGGACGCTGGGGATATCCACAAAGAGTTATTTGCATACCGGCGAGATTGCAGGATATGCCAACAAAGTCTCAGGCGTGGCGACGGCTGCTAATTTGATCAAGAAAGGAACGTATGTAGGGATTGCATTAGACGTCGCTGCCACGGGCCTGGAGATACATAAAGCCTGTACGCTCGGACGCGAGGAGGAATGCAAAAAGGCGCATTATGTCGAGATTAGTTCATTAACCTTGGGCTTGTTGGGTACTACTGCTGGGGCAGCCAGTGGCAAGCTTATTCTTGGTGCTGCTTGCAGCGTGGTGTTTGGCGTAGCGACAGGTGGAACCGGAGCACTCGCTTGTGGGATATTCGGCGGTACAGTGGGGGGAATGGCAGGCGGAAAATTTGGGAATGAAGCAGGCGCCTGGGCTGGGGAACTTCTATACGAGGCAGTCGCAAAATGACAATCATGCACTGGATTTTTTTAGTCTACAGCATGACAGTCACAACTTTACTTTTCTTGAACCTGGCATTAACAATATATATCGCTCATCGCAAAATTGATTACATTGAAGGATTTTTATTAAATTGCAATGCAATAACCGGCGAAAAAAAACTCTGGCTACATGCTGGCTTGATGGGAAAATTCTTTCGACTAACGAATATATCATTCATACTGCTCATTCCTAAAATCTATGCACGAAAAAACCTCATTGACATCAAAGAAATAAATAATCTACCTTCAAAAATCAAGACCCTCCTAATCTTCATAGGCTCCTCGCTTTTGATATTGACTATCGCATTTTTTGGTTTGGGAATTTTCATGTATTACTTACCCCCCTTGCCTAAATAATGCTCAAAAAACATCGCAGTACGGGCCCCTCCCCTCTGGTGCGCAGTTACAGAGGGAAGGCCGCCCGGCCCGCGATAAAGTCCTCGCTCGTCAATCCTTCTTGCGGTAACCCTCGACGATCGCCGAGAAGTCCTTGCCACCCTCGCCGCGCAGGCTCATGGCCTGGTACAGCTGCTGGGCCACGGCCCCCAGGATCACCGGTTGATGCGCCTGGCGTGCAGCCTCGGTGGCCAGCCCCAGGTCCTTGAGCATCAGCTCGGCGCCAAAGCCACCGGTATAGCCACGCGATGCCGGCGCGGTTTCGATGATGCCCGGCCACGGGTTGTAGGTGTCCGAGCTCCAGCAACGCCCGGTCGAACTGTTGATGATGCCGGCCAGCACCTTGGTGTCGATGCCCAGCGCGTTGCCCAGGGCCATGGCCTCGGACACGCCGATCATCGAGATACCCAGCAGCAGGTTGTTGCAGATCTTGGCGATCTGCCCGGTGCCGACTTCACCGCAGTGCACGATGTTGCGGCCCATCTGCTCCAGTACCGGCTTGAGGGTGGCAAACAGCTCGGTGCTGGCACCGACCATGAAGGTCAGGGTGCCTGCCGCCGCGCCGCCGGTGCCACCGGACACCGGTGCATCGCCCATGTCCACGCCCTTGGCCGCTGCGGCCTTGGACACATCACGCGCCGTCTGCGGGTCGATGGTGCTGCAATCCACGGTCGGCGTGCCGGGGCGAATGCCCGCCAGCACACCGTCTTCGTTCAGGTACACGCTGCGCACATGGGCAGCAGCCGGCAGCATGGTGATCACCAGCTCGCTGTTGGCCGCCGCGTCCTTGGGCGACGGGCTGACCTGCCCGCCCAGTTCTGCCAGCTCGGCCAGCACAGCCTTGTTCAGGTCGAACAGGTTCAGTTGGTGCCCGGCCTTGATCAGGTTGCGGGCCATGGGTGCGCCCATGTTGCCCAGGCCAATGAATGCGATACGCATGACTCTCTCCTTAGCGCAGGCTGATGGTGGTGTTCACACCATCGTTGACACTGTCGTCATCGAACCAGCGGGCGGTGACGGTCTTGGTCTGAGTGTAGAACTGCACCACTTGCTTGCCGTACGGGCCGAGGTCGCCGAGCTTGGAGCCACGCGAGCCGGTGAAGCTGAAGAACGGTACCGGTACCGGGATCGGGATGTTGATACCGACCTGGCCGATGTCGATTTCGCTCTGGAACTTACGCGCTGCCGCGCCGCTCTGGGTGAACAGGCCGGTACCGTTACCGAACGGGTTGGCGTTGACCAGGGCGATGGCCTCGTCGAGGGTGTCGACCTCCAGGGTCACCAGCACCGGGCCGAAGATTTCCTGGGTGTAGACCTGCATGTCGGTCTTCACGCCCGAGAACAGGGTCGGGCCAATGAAGTTGCCTTGCTCGTAGCCCGGTACCGTGACGTCACGGCCGTCGAGTTCCAGCTTGGCGCCTTCCTTGATGCCGCTTTCGATCAGGCCCAGCACACGCTCCTTGGCGCGTTTGGAGACCACCGGGCCGACATCGGTGCCTGGCTCGCAGCCGGCATTGACCTTGAGCTTGCTGGCCGCTTCCTTGATATCCGGCAGCCATTCACGGGCCTTGCCCACCAACACCGCCACCGAGGTGGCCATGCAGCGCTGGCCTGCTGCACCGAAGGCGGCACCGACCAGGGCGTTGACGGTTTGCGTGCGGTTGGCATCGGGCAGCACCACCGCGTGGTTCTTGGCGCCCATCATCGACTGCACGCGCTTGCCGTGCTGGCTGCCCAGGTTGTACACGTGGGTGCCCACTTCAGTGGAGCCGACGAAGGAAATCGCCTTGATGTCCTGGTGGGTGCAAATGGCATCCACCACTTGCTTGCCGCCATGCACCACGTTGAGCACGCCAGCCGGTATGCCGGCTTCCAGCGCCAGTTCGACCAGCAGCATGGTCGACAGCGGGTCCTGCTCGGACGGCTTGAGCACGAAGGTGTTGCCGCAGACGATGGCCATGGGGAACATCCACAGCGGGATCATCGCCGGGAAGTTGAACGGGGTGATGCCGGCGCACACGCCGATCGGCTGGCGCAGGGTATAGGTATCGACGCCGCCGGCAACGTTCTCGGCGAATTCGCCCATCTGCAGGGTGCCGATGGAGGCGGCGTGCTCGACCACTTCCAGGCCGCGGAAGATATCGCCTTCGGCGTCGGCCAGGGTCTTGCCCTGCTCGGCACTGAGGACTTGGGCGATGCGTTTGGTGTTTTCGCGGATCAGCGCCTGCAGCTTGAGCATGATGCGCATGCGCGCACCGATCGGCGTGTTACGCCAGGTCTGGAAGGCACGTTGGGCAGCGGCCACGGCCGCGTCGACTTCTTCGACGGTGGCGAACGGTACGCGCGCCAGCACCTCTTGGGTGGCCGGGTTGACGATGTCGCGCCATTCGGTGGTCGCGGACTCGACCCATTGGCCGTCGATCAGCAGCTTGACCTGCTCGATTTTGGTCTGGGTAGGGGATTGCGGTGCGTTCATCTGCGTTCTCCTTGGAATTATTGTCGGGACGAGATCGCCAGCGCCGTGCAAACGCGAGGTGGCGTCCTGAGGCTTGTTTCGAGTATAGATGTGCAAACATCCAACAAGAACGCACAAAAAAACCGGATCATCATGCAAAAAGACCTTACATCCCTGAGCGCGCTCAACTGGGACGACCTGAAGTTCTTCCTTGAAGTGGCGCGTACGCGCAAGGCCAGCAGCGCCGCCAAGCGCCTGAGCGTGGACTACACCACTGTGTCGCGGCGCATCACCTCGCTGGAGGGGGCGCTGGGCACCTTGCTGTTCGAGAAATCCCGGACCAACGGCTTTGTCCTCACCGCCGAGGGCCAGCGCTTGCTGGGCTATGCCGAGTCGATCGAGAGCACGCTGCACATGGCCTGCGAGCAGGTATCCGGGTCGGGCGTGGCGTTGTCGGGGCATGTGCGCATGGGCTGCACCGAAGGCTTCGGCAGCTTCTTCGTCACCCCGCAGCTAAGCCACTTCGTCGATGCCTACCCGGCGATTTCGGTGGACATCCTGCCGCTGCCGCACTTCATCAGCCTGTCCAAGCGCGAGGCGGACATCGTCATCGCCCTGGAGCGGCCGGAGCATGGGCCTTATGTGTGCTGCAAGCTGTGCGACTACCGCTTGCGGCTTTACGCGACCCAGGACTACCTGGACAGCCATGCACCGATCAACCAGATCGCGGACCTGGCCAGGCACCCGTTCATCAGCTACGTGGACGACCTGGCGTTCAGTTCGGAGCTGCTGTACCTGGCCAACCTGATCCCCAGCGCCAGCGCGCATTTGCGCAGTACCAGCGTGATTGCCCAGTACACGGCAGCTTTGCAAGGACGTGGGTTGGCAATTCTGCCGTGCTTCCTCGCCGCACAGGACCCGCGGTTGGTGACGGTGCTGCCGGAGGAGATCGAGGTGACGCGGCAGTTCTGGATGTATTGCCGGGAGGATTTGAGGAAGTTGAAGCGGATTACCCTGCTGTGGGATTACATCCGAGGGGTGACCGAGGCGAATGCACCGTTGTTGATGGGGGAGACACGGGAGATGCGCTTTGCTCAGGAATGAGGGGCTGCTGCGTAGCCCATAGCCGGCAAGCCAGCTCCCACAAGGTCTGCGCCGGATTCAAGGCATGCGCAGGACCTGTAGGAGCGGGCGTGCCCGCGAACACCGGCGCAGCCGGTGCCAGTCACCGAGTCGCCTGCTTCGCGGGCTTGCCCGCTCCCACAGGCACTGTGCTGGATTCAAGACAGGTGCTGTACCTGTGGGAGCCGGCTTGCCGGCGAACACCGGCGCAGCCGGTGCCAGTCACCGAGTCGCCTGCTTCGCGGGCTTGCCCGCTCCCACAGGCACTGTGCTGGATTCAAGACAGGTGCTGTACCTGTGGGAGCCGGCTTGCCGGCGAACACCGGCGCAGCCGGTGCCAGTCACCGAGTCGCCTGCTTCGCGGGCTTGCCCGCTCCCACAGGCACTGTGCTGGATTCAAGACAGGCGCTGTACCTGTGGGAGCCGGCTTGCCGGCGAACACCGGCGCAGCCGGTGCCAGTCACCGAGTCGCCTGCTTCGCGGGCTTGCCCGCTCCCACAGGCACTGTGCTGGATTCAAGACAGGTGCTGTAACTGTGGGAGCCGGCTTGCCGGCGATCACCGGCGCAGCCGGTGCCAGACACCGAGTCGCCTGCTTCGCGGGCTTGCCCGCTCCCACAGGCACTGTGCTGGATTCAAGACAGGTGCTGTAACTGTGGGAGCCGGCTTGCCGGCGATCACCGGAACAGCCGGTGCCAGACACCGAGTCGCCTGCTTCGCGGGCTTGCCCGCTCCCACAGGTACTGTGCTGGATTCAAGACAGGTGCTGTACCTGTGGGAGCCGGCTTGCCGGCGAACACCGGCGCAGCCGGTGCCAGGCAACGCGTTGCCTGCTTCGCGGGCAAGCCCGCCCCTACACGCGGATATGCTGGCCTGGGAGGCTGTGGTCAGTAGGAAGCCACCACAATGGACACCCGCCGGTTCTCGGTGCGCCCGGCGCTGGTGCGGTTGTTCGCCACCGGCTGGCTGCTGCCCAGCCCGCGGGACTGGATGTTCTGCGCCGGCATGCCTACCCCGACCAGCGCCTTGGCAACGCTCTGTGCGCGGCGCTCGGACAGCTGCTGGTTATACGCCACCTTGCCGGACGAGTCGGCATGCCCATCCACCCGCACACCTTGGATGCCAACGCCGAGCAGTGCCTTGCCAATGCGTTCGACAATCGCCTGGCTCTGGCTGTTGAGGCTGTCCAGGTCGCTGCCGAACAGCACCTTGCCGGACAAATCGTAGGCCCAGCCTTCGTCGGTCGGGGTAAAGCCTTCACGCTTGAGCACGGCAATCTGCTCGGCGGTCAGGCCTTTGGGCGGAGCGCTCTGGCAGCCGGTCAGCCCCAGCACGGCGAGCAACAAGACCCAAAGGGGGAAACGCAAAGCCTGTATCACGGGTTCAACTCCTGTTCTTGATTTCGCTGGCGGACCGTTCCGTCTGCGCCACTTGCCAATGGCCACGGCGTTTGCGCTTGGCCTGGTACATCGCCGCATCGGCGGCATTCAGAAGACTGGCGGGGTCGGCGCCGTCATCCGGGTAATAGGCAATACCGACACTCAACGAGGTGGCGATACTGCGACCGCTGTCCAGCTGCACCGGCAACTTCATGCTGGCAACGATCTTCTCGGCAATGTGCTCGGCGTCCTGGCGCGAATGCAAAGGCGTCAGCAGCACGGCGAACTCATCGCCACCCAGGCGCGCTATCAGGTCGTGCTCGCGCAGCTGGGCGCGAACGCGGTCGGCCACGCTTATCAGCACTTCGTCGCCGACCGCATGGCCGAGGGTGTCGTTGATCTGCTTGAAGTGGTCACTGTCGAGGAACAGCAGCGCCAGGTGATCCTGCTGCCGTTCGGCATTGCGCACGCTGCGGCTCAGGCGCCCCTCGAAGAAGGTGCGGTTGGGCAGGCCGGTCAGGCTGTCGTGGCTGGCCTGGTGCGCCAGGGTCTGGTTTTCGTTCTGCAGGTGGCTGTGCCATACCTCCAGCTCATCCAGCAGGGCATTGAAGTCATTGCCCAGTTCGTGGAGCTCGGCAATCGGCGCTTCCGGCACGCGCCGGTCGAAACGGCGCTCGCGGCGGGCAGCGTGGGCGACACTGGCCAGGCCGCGCAGCGGGCGGACGATATCGCTTAGCAGACGCCGCGACAGGTACTGGGCAGCCAGGGCGCTGAGCACCGTGCAGAACAGAATGCCGGCCAACCCGCTGAACAGGAACAGCAACAGGCTTCTCCCCTGGCCAACCAGCTCGATGCGCCCGACCTGCTGTTGCTGGTGCGTGATCGGCAGGTTGATCGGCTCATCCAGCAAGGCGGTGGCCACCTGCGCCTCCAGCCGCGCGAGCACGCCGGTATCGCTGCGCTGCCAATGCGCCAGCTGCTCGCCTTCGTTGTTGAAGACCCTGGCTTCGGCCACTTCCTCGGTACTGGCAATCAGCGCCAGCGACTCATTGGCCGCAGCGCTGTCGTCAAACACCACCGCCGCTTCCACGGTGTAGCTGATCGAGCGGGCGATCAGGTGCAGGTTGTCGTTGGCGTAGACACGCAAGGCGAGCACGCCCAGCAGGGTCAGGGATATGCCGGCCAGGCCCACGGCGAGCAAGGCGACGCTGAGGTGGCCACGGCCCAGCACCGAGCGCAGGGTCGGGCGCACGCCGCGCTTGCGGGTTGGTTTCATGGTTGCACCGCCCGGCGCCGCGACAATTGCAGCACGCTGGGATGAATGTGCACGCCGGAGCGTGCCACCGAGTCCAGGTTGACTTCAAAGGCTACCTGTTGGTCGCTGACCCGCAAGCAGAACAGGCTACCGACCGTGCACGGGTCGTCTGCCTCGCTGATGCTCAGCACCGGGTGGCCACTGACGCGCTCGAACAGCCGGTCGCGCTGGCCCTGGTCGAGTTTGCCAATGTAGATGGCGTCGCAGGCCTGGGCGACCTGGCTATCGTCTGCCAGCAGCCGCCGCACCTGCAGCGGTCGGCCAGACTCCTGCACATGGCCTTTGATCAGGTCATCGGCGTATTCGGTCGGGCCGACCAGGCACAGGCGCAAGGGCGAAGGTTCGACGGGCCAGCGGGCGTAGCTGAAGATGCCCAACACCACCTGGGTGACCGCCTTGGCACGTTGCTGCGCCTGGGCGGCAGTCATGGCGGGGTCTGCCTGGGCCGGACCTGCGGAAAGGAACAGGGCGGCCAGCAATAGCGAAAGCACACATCTCGTCACTCGCCTTGCGGCCACGTTCATGTGGGAAATCTCTTAAGGTCCTTTCCGATATCGGCGCAACGATAGCACATGGCCGCATCAATGTAGGTACGAGCAGCTTTGTGCATGGGGATTGATGGCCCCATCGCCGGCAAGCCAGCTCCCACAAGGACTCCACAGCCCTTGAAAACTGCGCTGCACCTGTGGGAGCTTGCCGGCGATAGGGCCTTATCGGTCCTACACCTGCTCCAGCATCAACCCGGAAATACGCCGCACCTTGCGCGCCACCGCCTCTTCGAAAATACCCTGACGAGGCTCGACCAGGCTGAAGCAATGCTTGGCGCGGGTGATGCCGGTGTATACCAGTTCCTTGGTCAGCACCGGGTTGAGCGCATCCGGCAGCACCAGCGCGGTGTGGCTGAACTCTGAGCCTTGGGACTTGTGCACGGTCATGGCGAATACCGTTTCCACTTCGTTCAGCCGGCTGGGCAGGACGAAGCGCACGCCCCCACTGCCGTCGTTACGCGGGAAGGCCACGCGCAGCAAGGGTTCGCCGCGCTCATCCGGCAGACGCAGGGCGATGCCGATGTCACCGTTCATCAGGCCCAGGCCGTAGTCATTGCGGGTGACCAGCACCGGCCGCCCTTCGTACCAGGGCTGCTGGCTGTCGATCAGCCCGGCATTGTGCAGTACCCGCGCCACCCGCTCGTTGAGGCCTTCGACACCCCAGGCGCCGCGGCGTACCGCACACAGCAACTGGAAGTCTTCGAAGCTGTGCAGCACCTTGCCCGCCCATTGCTCCCACGCGGGGTCATCAACGGCGGTATCGAGTGCCGGGCGGAAACGGCCAAGGGTACGCAGGTAGCTGCGATAACCCTGCGGGCCGTCGCTGCCGCGGTTCAGGCCGTCGAGCAGCAGGCGGTCGAAGGCGCGGTCCTGTTCGTGCTTCAGGGCCAGGCTATGCACATCGGGCGGCGGCGTGGCCAGCAGGTTGCGGGCCGCGTGGGAGTCCTGGCGATTGACCAGCCGGGCCAGTTGGCCAATGCCGCTACCTTCGCCAAAACGCCGCGAGAAGCGCAGCATCACCACTTGCTGGGCAAGCGGATTACGTTGCTCATCGCCGGCCTTGAGGCCGATGCCCGCCAGCGATTCGCCACCGGTCTGCTCCAGCCATGCCTCGGTCTCTGGCGAGTAACACCCCTCCTCGGCATCCCGGCACAGGTCACCCAGTACCGCACCGGCCTCGACGGAGGCCAGCTGGTCCTTGTCGCCCAGCAGTACCAGGCGTGCCCGTGGCGGCAGGGCATCGAGCAGGTTGGCCATCATTTCCAGGTCGATCATCGACGCTTCGTCGACCACCAGCACGTCCAACGGCAGCGGGTTGCCGGCATGGTGGCGGAAGTGCCGCGAACCGGGGCGGCTGCCGAGCAGGCGGTGCACGGTGCTGACCTCGGTGGGGATCTGCCCGCGCACCTGGGCGCTGACCTGCAGGCGCTCGACCTGCTGGCCAATGGATTCGGTCAGGCGCGCAGCCGCCTTGCCGGTCGGCGCGGCCAGGCGAATGCGCAATGGCCTGCCCTGCTCCACCGCCGGCGCCTGCAGCAAGGCCAAAAGGCGTACCACGGTAGTGGTCTTGCCCGTGCCGGGGCCGCCGGTGATGATGCTGAAGCCTGCGCGGGTGGCAAGGGCGCAGGCGAGCTTCTGCCAGTCCACCTGGCCAGCCGGCGTACCACCGTCAAACAGCTGCGCCAGGCGGCCACGCAAGTCGGCCGGGGGCGCTTCGGACTGGGTCAGGCGCTGGCGAAGTGTATGGTCGATGCGCCGCTCGTAACTCCAGTAACGGCGCAAGTACAGGCGCTCTCCGCTGAGCACCAAAGGCCGCGCTTGCTGCCCCGAAGTATCGCCGGCGGCCACTAGCGGACTGGCGGCAATGCGCTGGCGCCAGGCGTGCAGGTCGAGGTCGGCGAGCAACTGCGAAGGCAGCAGCAAGGGGCCGGTCAAGGCGTCGCCTTCAGGCGGCAAGGACAGGGCGAAATCGGGCTCGGCCAGGGTCTGCTGCAGGTCGAGGCAGACATGGCCGTGGCCCAGTTGGTGGCTGGCCAGGGCGGCGGCCAGCAACAGCAGTGGGTCACTACCGGGGGCTAGCTCCTCCAGGAATGATACGAACGCTCGGTCCAGGGCACGCAGCCAGCCGCGCTCTACCCAGCGGTCGAGCAGTTGCAACAGGTCACCGCTGTCATGCTGTGGCGCCAATGCAAGCAGGTGCTCGGCGTGCAGCGGGGTGGGCAACAGGTCGACTAGGCTTCGGCTCATATCACGGCTCCGGCAAACAGGTCCTGCTGCACGGGCGGGTGCTCACCACGGAACAGCGCATCGAGGCTTTCGATCAGCTCACGCGGTGGCTTGGCGTGGTAAACGCCGTGGCCGCTGCTGCTGGCACCTCGCAGGAAGATGAACAGGGCGCCGCCGACATGGCGGTCGTAGTCGTAGTCAGGCAGGCGGGCGCGCAACTGCCGATGCAGGGCCAGCAGGTACAGCACGTACTGCAGGTCGTAGCGATGTTCGAGGATGGCCTTTTCCATGGCCGGGGCATCGTAGGCCTGAATGTCCGGGCCCAGCCAGTTGGACTTGTAGTCAGTCACGTAGTAACGCCCGTCCAGCTCGAAAGCCAGGTCGATGAAACCTTTGAACATGCCATTGAGCACAGTCGGCTGCGCCGCCGGGCGGGCCAGGCCGGGGTGGGTGTGGCGTGCCACCAGGCGGTCGAGTTGTTCGGCATCGACCTGGTGGCTGGCGAACCAGAACTCCATTTCGATCTGGTAGTGGCGCAGCTGCCCGAGCGTCACACCGAGGTGGTTGCCCGGCAACGGCAGCGCTTCGCCCAGCAGGCGCTGCAGCCAGTGCGTCAGGGTGGGGATCCAGCCGGTCCAGTCACGACGGTTGCAGCGCTGGCCAACGGTTCGCTCGATCAGCCGTGCATTGCCGCTGACCTGGCTGAAACCCTCGCGGCCAACCCATTCCAGCAAACCATGCAGGAAGGTGCCGGGGTTGGGCCCGCGCGGGAAGCGGTGAATATCGCCACTGTCGGCCGGGACCTCGCGCAGCATCTGGGTATCGACCACTTCATCATCCAGTAACTGCTGGGCCTGGGAACTGTCGGCACCGAGGGTCTGGTCGCCGACGCGCAGGGCACTGTACGAGGCAATCCACCAATGCTCGGCCCCCGCCGCGCGGCGCGGCTTGCGGGCAGGCAGCAGCTCATGCTCGGCGTGCGGCATGCGATATACCTGCTCATCTGCCGACGGTAGGCCCGGGCAGCTGATGTGCGGGCAAGTTGCAGCCAAGGCCTGCAACCAGTCTGTCAGTTGTTGCGAGCCCGGCAGGGCGAGGCCGCCTCCCAGCAGGTAGCCGAACGCCGAGCGGTGCAGTTGCGAGCTCTTCTGGTTGCCCCGCTTGAGGTCGGCGACACCCAGCCAGCAGGCATGCTGGGCACGGGTCAGGGCCACATAGAGCAGGCGCAGGTCTTCGGCCAGGCGCTCGTCGTCGGCGCGGTCGATCTGTTCCTGGTCTGGTGTGAGAGTGAGATGGGCGTTGCCCTGGCTATCATGCCAGGCCAACGGCAGGCGGCTGCCGTCCACCGGTTTGCTGGTGCAGATGAACGGCAGGTAGACCAAGGGGTATTCCAGGCCCTTGGATTTGTGGATGGTCACCACTTTCACCAACTGCTCGTCACTCTCCAGGCGCAGGATCTGCTCTTCACCAGCTTGGCCGGAACTGGCCAGGTGCTCGGCCAGGTGGCGGATCAGCGCCTGTTCGCCGTCCAGTTCGCCGGCGGCCTGTTGCAGCAGCTCGGCCAGGTGCAGCAGGTTGGTCAGCACCCGCTCGCCATCGCTGCGGCGGATCAGCGTGCGCGGCAGCTGGAAGTCATGCAGCAGGTGCCGCAGCATCGGCAGCACGCCCTGGCGCTGCCAGGTGTCGCGGTAACGGCGAAAACGCATGACCCAGTCTTCCCAGACCCGCTCGTCCTGGTTCAGGCGGTCCAGCGCAGCCAGCGACAGATCGAGGGTAAGGCTGGCCAGGGCGGCCTTGAGCAGGCGCTCCGAGTCGGGTTCGGCACAGGCCTTTAGCCAGGCCAACAGGTCGTGGGCTTCCTGGGCGGCGAATACCGAGTCCTTGTCGGACAGGTACACACTACGCACCTCGCGCGCGGCAAGCTCGGCGCGGACCATCTGCGCTTCATGGCCATCGCGCACCAGGATGGCGATGTCCGATGGCAGGCACGGGCGTAGTTCGCCCTCGGCATTCTGGAAACCAGCCGTGCCTTGCTGGCCGCCATTGAGCAAGGCGACGATATGGCTGGCGCAACTGGCTGCCAGCTGCTGCCGGTAAACGCTGCCGGAGACCGGCTCTTCGCTTTCCAGATGCCAGCATTGCAGGGCTGCGCAGGCTTCACCGTCGATCAACAGCTGTTCGCCACGGCCTTTGGCGCGGACCTCGATGAACGGCAGCGGGTTGTCATCAGCCTCGCGGAACAGGAATGCGCCACGCCCTGCCTCACGCGCCTCGGCCTGCAGGAACACCTGGTTGACCGCCGCGACCATGGCCTTGCTGGAGCGGTAGTTGGTGTCCAGGCTGTGCAGGCGACCACTGGTGGCACGGCGGGCGGCAAGGTAGGTGTAGATGTCGGCGCCACGGAAGGCATAGATCGCCTGCTTGGGGTCGCCGATCATGAACAGGCCGGTCTCGGCGCGGTTTTCGCTGATCTGGTAGATGCGCTCGAAGATGCCGTACTGCACCGGGTCGGTGTCCTGGAACTCGTCGATCAACGCCACCGGGAACTGTTCGCGGATCAGGCTGGCCAAGCGCTCGCCGGCCTCGCTGGCCAGGGCATGCTGCAGGCGCAGGAGCATGTCGTCGAAGCCCATTTCCGCACGCCGACGCTTCTCCACTTCGAAGCGTGCCGCTACCCAGTTGGCGGCATGCTCGAGCAATGGGGCATCCGGGCTGTCCAGGGCCTGTAACTGTTGCTGCAAGCTCTGCATGGCATTGAGGGCCGGGTGCTCGGGTGGCTCGCCCTTCCAGGCTTCGGCCATGCCCGCTGGGGTCAGGCGGGTAAAGCCGGTGCCCAGGTCAAGTTCCACCAGTTGTTCGTCTGCGGCCCAGGCGCAGAGTTTGTCGAACCAGGGCTCGAAGTAACGGGCCTGCATCTTGCGGCCATCGACCTGTTTGGCGGCCAGTGCATCACGGCAGATCTGGCGCAATTCCTCGGCCCATTGCGCCCAAGGCGCCTTGAGCCGGGCCAACTGCTCGCCACGCTGCTGCAGCGATGCCTGGATCAGTGCCGCCGGCTCGGGCCCATCGTGCTGGACGCGCACGCGACCGAACAGCGGGCGGATCCGCGGCAGCAAGTCGTCGGGGCTGCCCCAGTGGCCACGCACCCAGGCCAGCGCGTCGCCTTGCATGCCGTAGCAGAAGCGCCGCCAGTAGTCGCGCATGACCTGACCCAGCAGTTCGCTGTGGTCTGTTTCCAGGGTCTGGGTGAACAGGCTGCCGCTGTCGAAGGCATGTTCGCGCAGCATGCGCTGGCACCAGCCGTGGATGGTCGATACCGCTGCCTCGTCCATCCACTGCACGGCAATTTCCAGGCGCCCGGCACAGCGTGGCCAGGCTTCTTCCGGATAGTCGTCACGCAGTTGGTGTAACAGCGGGTCGGCCGCCTCCAGCTCGCCACGGAAGAACCGCGCAGCTTCGGCCAGGCGGGCGCGAATACGTTCGCGCAGCTCTTTGGTGGCGGCGTCGGTGAAGGTCACCACGAGGATCTGCGGTGGTAGCAGCTCGCGGTTGAAGCCCTGCTCGCCACCGTGACCGAGGATCAGACGCAGGTACAGCGCCGAAATGGTGAAGGTCTTGCCCGTGCCGGCGCTGGCCTCGATCAGCTGGCTGCCATGCAGGGGGAAACTCAGTGCCAGGGGACGGTCCTGGGTCATGCGCCTTTCTCCGGGTTGCCCAGGGTCTGCCACGGGGCGTTGAACAATGGGCGGTACAAGGCTTCGCACCAGCCTTCGAAGGTTTCATCAGCGGTGAGTGCGGCAAAGTCGCGGAACTGCCGGGCCAGGGCGATGCTTTCACTGCGCTCGCCGAAGCTGGTGCGCTCGTCGCCTTCGTAGGCGCGGGCGGCAGCAGCCAGGGCTTTGTCGCTATCGTCCTGGGCCAGCCAAGCGAACGCGGTCTTGGCCGCGACCGGCAACGGCGCATTCATCGCCGCCTGACGGGCTACCAGCAGGTCGCCCAGCAATTGCGCCGCCTGCGCTTGCGGCAGTGGCTCAAGCAGCAGGGTCAGGTCGCTGGCCACCAGCGCGCTGTTATAGGGGTAGCCCGCCGCGCAGGCCGCCAGGTGCGTGACCCAGGGCGCGATCAGGCGGTGCCACTTGAGGGCGTTACGCCCGGCACTGATAGTGTTGGGTACGGTGGTGATGCTGAGCAGGCTCTGGTCATCTGCCTGGAATACCCGCCCAAGCCACCCTTCGAGGCGGTGTGGGCCGTGCTCGAAATGCACGGGCAATGCCCCCTCGACCAGCTGCGGCCAGCGTTGCAATAGCTGGCGGTGGCGTTGCAGCAGGTCTGGCAGGGGCTCGATCAGCTCGCGCTGCAGCAGTTCGCCAAAGCCGGCCAGTGGCAGCACGCCACAGCCCTGCAAGCGCCGGGCTTGCGCCTGCAGGGCCTGTTCGGCATTGTCCGGCTCGGCCAGCGCTGCACCCAACAGGCTTTCACTGGCGCCGTATCGTTGCAGGGTATCGAGGACGAAGGGTTCCTCGTCCGGGGTCGGTGCTTCCAGCGCTTCGAAGTACACCTTCAGACGCTGGCTGAAGAAATGCCGCACCGGGTGGCGCAGGAAGTCATTCAGCTGGGTCAGGCTCAAGGCCTCCTCGTCATGGTATGGCGGTAGGCCGGGGTCAGCCTGCTGGTCCTCCTGGCCCTGCTGGTGCAACACCTGCCATTCGTGAGCAAAGCTGAACAGCGGGCTGCCCTTCTGGAAGTAGCGTGAACTGAACGGTTGCAGCGGGTGCTCCTGGGTCAGTGCGTGCAGCAGTTGCTCGCCTGGTTCTGCCGGCTGCCCCTGCTCCGCGCCTGCCAGCTGCCAGCCGGCTGCAAGGTGATCGCGCAACTGGCCGATGAGCACCGAGGCCGGGCGTTCGCTGTTGTCGCGGATACTGCGCCCGACCCAGCTGACATACAGCTGGTCGCGGGCCGACAACAGCGCTTCGAGCAGCAGGTAGCGGTCATCCTCACGGCGCGAGCGGTCACCGGGGCGGTAGTCGCTGGCCATCAGGTCGAAGTCCAGCGGCTGCTGGGCGCGGGGATAATCGCCATCGTTCATGCCCAGCAGGCAGACCACCCGGAACGGGATGGCGCGCATCGGCATGAGGGTACAGAAGTTCACCGAGCCGGCGAGGAAGCGCTGGGACAACTTGCCCTGGTCGAGGCCCGACAGCCAGGCTTCGCGCACTACGGTCAGCGGCAATGGGTCTTGCAGGCCGACGGCCTCGCACACCTCGAGCCAGCTATCACGCAGATCCTGCAACTGCACCAGCAGGAACTCGTCGCGCTCGCCCTCGGCCAGGAAAAACACTTGCAGCAAGGCATGCAGGCGTTCCCCCCACTGGCTGACAGTGGCAGGCTCGGACAAGGCCTGGCCGGCCACTTCGAGCGCGTCGAGCAAGGCGACCAGCGGGCCAATCAGCGCCGCATCCAGGCCACCGATTTCATCGTAGGGTTCGATGCCGTCACAGGCCTCACCCACGCCTACGGCATAACCCAGCAGCATGCGGCGCAGGCCGAACCGCCAGCTGTTCTGTTCCAGCCCAGCAGGCAAGCCCAGGCTGGCCCGCTGCTCGGCATTGAGGCCCCAACGGATGCCGGCACCCTCGATCCAGCGGTGCAGTGTGGGCAGATCGTTTTCGCGTATGCCGAAACGGGCGCGGACTGCCGGCACATCCAGCAGGTCGAGCACTTCGCTGACCGCAAAGCGGCTGTCCGGCAGCTTGAGCAGGTGTTCGAGGGCAATCAACAAGGGTTCGCGGCCACGTTGGCCCTGGTCGGTCAGGGTGAACGGGATGTAGCGCGGATCGTTGCGCTGCAACTGGCCGAATACGGCGCGAATATGTGGCGCGTAGGTATCGATGGCCGGCAGCATGACGATCACGTCACGTGGGCGCAGGGTTGGGTCTGCGCTGAACCGGGCCAGTAACTGATCGTGGAGGATCTCCACTTCGCGTTGCGGGCTGTGGGCGATGTGGAAGCGGATCGAGCGGTCCTTCGCTGGGTCGACTGGATGCCACTGCTCACGAGTTTCGGCGAGCGGACGCAGTTCGAGGATGTCGTCCTGCAACTGGTTGAGCAGCGTGGTGGGCGAGCCCTCACTGAACAGGTCGATTCGACCGTCGCTGAACACGCCCTGGTAACTGCCGGGGTCATCGTAGCTGTCGAGCAGGTTGATGTAGTCGCGGCCTTGTTTGCCCCAGGCGGCCAGCAAAGGGTGGGCATGTTGGTGTAGCGACTGGTCGTCCAGTTGCAAGGGCATGCCCTGCTTGCGTTGCTGGCGCTTGTACTGGTGGCGCAGCAGGTCCTTGTCGGCAACGATATCGGCCCAGTGGTGGCGGCAGGGGTTGTGCACGCACAGTAGCACCTGGCTGAAGCGTGCCAGGCCGGCCAGTGCCTCGAGGGCCTGGGCTGGCAGCGAGGAGATACCGAATACGATCACCCGGGCCGGCAGACCGGCAGGTGCCTGCTTCAGGCTGTTGATCCGTTCGATGAAGCGTTGATGTACGCCGGCACGGCTCTGCGCCATGCCCTGCTCACCAACATCCTCCAGCAATGCACGCCACAACTCGGCCTGCCAGCGGTTGCCCGGGGGCAGCGCCTTGCGTTCACCGCGGGCGGTGTTGAGGATGTGCTCGCCAGCGGCCCAGTCCTTGAGCCAGTCGGCGCGGTAGACCTGATACTGGTCGAACAGGTCGGCCAGGCGCTCGGCGAGCTGGTAACGCTTGCGCAGGTCGCTGTCGTCGGTGAGGAAGCGTCGCAACGGCTCGAAATGGGGACGTTCGATCAAAGCCGGGAGCAGACGCATCAGACGCCAGGTCAGCGGTGCCTTGTCGAGCAGGGAGACTTCGGGAATTTCGTCACGGCCCAGCACGCTGCGGTAAAGCTGCCACATGAAGCTGCCTGGCAGTTGCACATCGATGGCGGCGGCGATGCCACAGCCGCCCTGGTCATCGTCCTGAGGGTCTTCGGCAAGCGCCAGTTTGAGCCATTGGGCGATGCCAGTGCTTTGCACCAGGGCGATTTCGTTTTCCAGAGGTGCCAAGGGATAGCGACGCATCCAGCTCACCACCAGGCTGCGCAGGTCGTCGAGGCGGTTGCCGTGGACGATCATGAAGCCGGGGTGGAGGTGAGTGCTGTTGGGCATCGGGAGGTCTCTGGCTGGCGCTGGGGGCTGAGAGGGCACGATATCACGCGGATGCCCGATAGGGCCGAGTGCCATCAGGCTGAAGCTCCCACAGAGGAGAGTTGTACAGGTCTGGGCTTATTGGCCAGAAAGACAAAACCCCTACCTGCATGTGCAGATAGGGGTTTTGCGAAATGAATCTTGACGATGACCTACTCTCACATGGGGAAACCCCACACTACCATCGGCGATGCATCGTTTCACTGCTGAGTTCGGGATGGGATCAGGTGGTTCCAATGCTCTATGGTCGTCAAGAAATTCTGTTGCCAGAATGTCCAGATGGACAGCCCAGCGAATTCGGATATGCGATATTTGTGATGTTGCGAACTTTCGGTTGCTTCGTCTTCACCACCGCAATCTGCGCTAGCAAATTGCTTGGGTGTTATATGGTCAAGCCTCACGGGCAATTAGTATTGGTTAGCTCAACGCCTCACAGCGCTTACACACCCAACCTATCAACGTCGTAGTCTTCGACGGCCCTTCAGGGGATTCAAGATCCCAGTGAGATCTCATCTTGAGGCAAGTTTCCCGCTTAGATGCTTTCAGCGGTTATCTCTTCCGAACATAGCTACCCGGCAATGCCACTGGCGTGACAACCGGAACACCAGAGGTTCGTCCACTCCGGTCCTCTCGTACTAGGAGCAGCCCCTCTCAAATCTCAAACGTCCACGGCAGATAGGGACCGAACTGTCTCACGACGTTCTAAACCCAGCTCGCGTACCACTTTAAATGGCGAACAGCCATACCCTTGGGACCGGCTTCAGCCCCAGGATGTGATGAGCCGACATCGAGGTGCCAAACACCGCCGTCGATATGAACTCTTGGGCGGTATCAGCCTGTTATCCCCGGAGTACCTTTTATCCGTTGAGCGATGGCCCTTCCATACAGAACCACCGGATCACTAAGACCTACTTTCGTACCTGCTCGACGTGTTTGTCTCGCAGTCAAGCGCGCTTTTGCCTTTATACTCTACGACCGATTTCCGACCGGTCTGAGCGCACCTTCGTACTCCTCCGTTACTCTTTGGGAGGAGACCGCCCCAGTCAAACTACCCACCATACACTGTCCTCGATCCGGATAACGGACCTGAGTTAGAACCTCAAAGTTGCCAGGGTGGTATTTCAAGGATGGCTCCATGAGAACTGGCGTCCCCACTTCAAAGCCTCCCACCTATCCTACACAAGCAAATTCAAAGTCCAGTGCAAAGCTATAGTAAAGGTTCACGGGGTCTTTCCGTCTAGCCGCGGATACACTGCATCTTCACAGCGATTTCAATTTCACTGAGTCTCGGGTGGAGACAGCGCCGCCATCGTTACGCCATTCGTGCAGGTCGGAACTTACCCGACAAGGAATTTCGCTACCTTAGGACCGTTATAGTTACGGCCGCCGTTTACCGGGGCTTCGATCAAGAGCTTCGCTTGCGCTAACCCCATCAATTAACCTTCCGGCACCGGGCAGGCGTCACACCCTATACGTCCACTTTCGTGTTTGCAGAGTGCTGTGTTTTTAATAAACAGTCGCAGCGGCCTGGTATCTTCGACCGGCATGGGCTTACGGAGCAAGTCCTTCACCCTCGCCGGCGCACCTTCTCCCGAAGTTACGGTGCCATTTTGCCTAGTTCCTTCACCCGAGTTCTCTCAAGCGCCTTGGTATTCTCTACCTAACCACCTGTGTCGGTTTGGGGTACGGTTCCCAGTTATCTGAAGCTTAGGAGCTTTTCTTGGAAGCATGGTATCAACCACTTCGTCGCCTAAAGGCAACTCGTCATCAGCTCTCGGCCTTGAAATCCCGGATTTGCCTAAGATTTCAGCCTACCACCTTAAACCTGGACAACCAACGCCAGGCTGGCCTAACCTTCTCCGTCCCTCCATCGCAATAACTGGAAGTACAGGAATATTAACCTGTTTTCCATCGACTACGCTTTTCAGCCTCGCCTTAGGGACCGACTAACCCTGCGTCGATTAACGTTGCGCAGGAAACCTTGGTCTTTCGGCGTGCGAGTTTTTCACTCGCATTGTCGTTACTCATGTCAGCATTCGCACTTCTGATACCTCCAGCAAGCTTCTCAACTCACCTTCACAGGCTTACAGAACGCTCCTCTACCGCGTCATCAAAGATGACACCCGTAGCTTCGGTGCATGGTTTGAGCCCCGTTACATCTTCCGCGCAGGCCGACTCGACTAGTGAGCTATTACGCTTTCTTTAAAGGGTGGCTGCTTCTAAGCCAACCTCCTAGCTGTCTAAGCCTTCCCACATCGTTTCCCACTTAACCATGACTTTGGGACCTTAGCTGACGGTCTGGGTTGTTTCCCTTTTCACGACGGACGTTAGCACCCGCCGTGTGTCTCCCATGCTCGGCACTTCCAGGTATTCGGAGTTTGCATCGGTTTGGTAAGTCGGGATGACCCCCTAGCCGAAACAGTGCTCTACCCCCTGGAGTGATACATGAGGCGCTACCTAAATAGCTTTCGAGGAGAACCAGCTATCTCCGAGCTTGATTAGCCTTTCACTCCGATCCACAGGTCATCCGCTAACTTTTCAACGGTAGTCGGTTCGGTCCTCCAGTCAGTGTTACCTAACCTTCAACCTGCCCATGGATAGATCGCCCGGTTTCGGGTCTATACCCAGCGACTAAACGCCCTATTAAGACTCGCTTTCGCTACGCCTCCCCTATTCGGTTAAGCTCGCCACTGAATATAAGTCGCTGACCCATTATACAAAAGGTACGCAGTCACCTAACAAAGTAGGCTCCCACTGCTTGTACGCATACGGTTTCAGGTTCTATTTCACTCCCCTCTCCGGGGTTCTTTTCGCCTTTCCCTCACGGTACTGGTTCACTATCGGTCAGTCAGTAGTATTTAGCCTTGGAGGATGGTCCCCCCATATTCAGACAAAGTTTCTCGTGCTCCGTCCTACTCGATTTCATTGACAAGAGATTTTCGTGTACGGGGCTATCACCCACTATGGCCGCACTTTCCAGAGCGTTCCACTAATCTCAAATCAACTTAAGGGCTGGTCCCCGTTCGCTCGCCACTACTAAGGGAATCTCGGTTGATTTCTTTTCCTCAGGGTACTTAGATGTTTCAGTTCCCCTGGTTCGCCTCTTGCACCTATGTATTCAGTACAAGATACTCAGCTTATGCTGAGTGGGTTCCCCCATTCAGAGATCTCTGGATCACAGTCTGTTTGCCGACTCCCCAAAGCTTATCGCAGGCTACCACGTCTTTCATCGCCTCTGACTGCCAAGGCATCCACCGTATGCGCTTCTTCACTTGACCATATAACCCCAAGCAATCTGGTTATACTGTGAAGACGACATTCGCCGAAAATTCGCATGTTGCTCTTTCGAGCAGAACTCACAAATTTTACCTTAGCCTGATTAACCAGCAGTGAAACTGGTCATCAGTCTATATCTATCACATATCCGAATTTTTAAAGAACGATCTGACGAAAGTCAGAAATCAACATTCGAACTGAATGTTCATTTCTAAGTTCTGACAAGCTACTGCGTACGGCGAAAGTGGTGGAGCCAAGCGGGATCGAACCGCTGACCTCCTGCGTGCAAGGCAGGCGCTCTCCCAGCTGAGCTATGGCCCCGTATTCTACGGCTGAACCATGTAATGGTAGGTCTGGGCAGATTTGAACTGCCGACCTCACCCTTATCAGGGGTGCGCTCTAACCAACTGAGCTACAGACCTATAACAGGGTCGCGTTACAGCATCGTCTTTTACAATGAATCAAGCAATTCGTGTGGGAGCTCATCAGTAGGCTGATGTCGTCGATTAAGGAGGTGATCCAGCCGCAGGTTCCCCTACGGCTACCTTGTTACGACTTCACCCCAGTCATGAATCACACCGTGGTAACCGTCCTCCCGAAGGTTAGACTAGCTACTTCTGGTGCAACCCACTCCCATGGTGTGACGGGCGGTGTGTACAAGGCCCGGGAACGTATTCACCGCGACATTCTGATTCGCGATTACTAGCGATTCCGACTTCACGCAGTCGAGTTGCAGACTGCGATCCGGACTACGATCGGTTTTGTGAGATTAGCTCCACCTCGCGGCTTGGCAACCCTCTGTACCGACCATTGTAGCACGTGTGTAGCCCAGGCCGTAAGGGCCATGATGACTTGACGTCATCCCCACCTTCCTCCGGTTTGTCACCGGCAGTCTCCTTAGAGTGCCCACCATAACGTGCTGGTAACTAAGGACAAGGGTTGCGCTCGTTACGGGACTTAACCCAACATCTCACGACACGAGCTGACGACAGCCATGCAGCACCTGTGTCAGAGCTCCCGAAGGCACCAATCCATCTCTGGAAAGTTCTCTGCATGTCAAGGCCTGGTAAGGTTCTTCGCGTTGCTTCGAATTAAACCACATGCTCCACCGCTTGTGCGGGCCCCCGTCAATTCATTTGAGTTTTAACCTTGCGGCCGTACTCCCCAGGCGGTCAACTTAATGCGTTAGCTGCGCCACTAAAATCTCAAGGATTCCAACGGCTAGTTGACATCGTTTACGGCGTGGACTACCAGGGTATCTAATCCTGTTTGCTCCCCACGCTTTCGCACCTCAGTGTCAGTATCAGTCCAGGTGGTCGCCTTCGCCACTGGTGTTCCTTCCTATATCTACGCATTTCACCGCTACACAGGAAATTCCACCACCCTCTACCGTACTCTAGCTCGCCAGTTTTGGATGCAGTTCCCAGGTTGAGCCCGGGGCTTTCACATCCAACTTAACGAACCACCTACGCGCGCTTTACGCCCAGTAATTCCGATTAACGCTTGCACCCTCTGTATTACCGCGGCTGCTGGCACAGAGTTAGCCGGTGCTTATTCTGTCGGTAACGTCAAAACAGCAAGGTATTAACTTACTGCCCTTCCTCCCAACTTAAAGTGCTTTACAATCCGAAGACCTTCTTCACACACGCGGCATGGCTGGATCAGGCTTTCGCCCATTGTCCAATATTCCCCACTGCTGCCTCCCGTAGGAGTCTGGACCGTGTCTCAGTTCCAGTGTGACTGATCATCCTCTCAGACCAGTTACGGATCGTCGCCTTGGTGAGCCATTACCTCACCAACTAGCTAATCCGACCTAGGCTCATCTGATAGCGCAAGGCCCGAAGGTCCCCTGCTTTCTCCCGTAGGACGTATGCGGTATTAGCGTTCCTTTCGAAACGTTGTCCCCCACTACCAGGCAGATTCCTAGGCATTACTCACCCGTCCGCCGCTGAATCAAGGAGCAAGCTCCCGTCATCCGCTCGACTTGCATGTGTTAGGCCTGCCGCCAGCGTTCAATCTGAGCCATGATCAAACTCTTCAGTTCAATACTGCTTGGGTTTTTAAGAAACCCTAAACTTGGCTCAGCAATCTCAAATGACTATGTGATTTCTCGCATGGCCACTTGTGATGCTGATAATCTTTGTGACTATCAGTCCGTACTCACAAGCACCCACACGAATTGCTTGATTCGATTTGTTAAAGAGCGTTTGGTTAAGAGCCTTTCGTCTCAACCGAGGCGCGCATTCTACGCTTTCCTCATTTGCTGTCAAGCGTTTATTTTGAAGTTTTTTGCGAGAAACTCGTTTAGCTTCAAACACTTGACTTACCGCGATCTCTCGCAGCGGGAGGCGAATCATACAGCGTTTAGAAGCGCTGTCAACCATCATCTCAACCGCTGCCGATCATTTGATCGTAGCCCTTTCAACTTCGCTTCAACTATCTAACTCTTTGAAAATCAAGGAGTTTGTCGTTCCGGCGTCGCTGGAAGTGGGGCGCATTATAAGGGGATTCAGAAGGCGGTCAAGGGTTAATTTCATTTATTTGAAATGTTCCAGGCGAAGACCTTATCAAGGCTACCAGGTGCTCGCCACAACACCTTCTGCGCCTGTGAGATCGAGCGCCGCGCGGGCGGCGCTCGATCTCACAGGCGCCAGAAAACTCAAGGCAGGCACATTTCAAAGGCAATGCCATCTCAAGACAGGCCCTTGCCCCTCCCCTATCTCCGGCCAATCCTGGGCAGCACCCGCGCAACAGCAGGAACCCGCAACACCATCAACACAGCCCCAATAACCGCATAAATCGCCCACTCCCGCAAATCCGAGCGCACGATCCACAGAAAATGCAGCAAACCCAACCCAAGTATCACGTACACCAACCGGTGCAGCTTCTTCCACCTCGCTCCCAACCGCCGCTGGCTATACCGATTCGAGGTAACCGCCAGGGCCAGCAATCCAAGAAACCCAAGCGCACCCACAATTATGTATGGCCGCTTGCGCAACTCCACCGCCAACTGCCCCCAGTCCAACCCAAGGATGAAGAACAGGTAAGCCAGGACGTGCAGCACGATATAGGCAAACACCCACAACCCCAACTGCCGGCGCACCACGATCCAGCCCGACCATCCCGTCAGCTTCTGCAGCGGCGTCATGCCCAAGGTAACCAGCAGGAAGGTCAGCGCCCCGAGCCCAAGCCGGTCCATCATGATCTTTCCGGGATCAGGCCCTAGCACATTCATCGCCGCCTCATACAACCACCAGACTGGGAACAGGCATCCCACGATGAAAATGGCCAGACGAAACCAGGGGTAACGCATCAATAGTTCTTCCGCAGATCAAGCCCGGTATACAGCGACGCCACTTCATCGGCATAGCCATTGAACATCTGGGTTTCCCGCACATTGGGACTGAACAGCCCGCTGGGCAGCCGCCGTTCACGCGCCTGGCTCCAACGGGGGTGGTCGACCGTCGGGTTCACATTGGCATAGAACCCATATTCATCCGGCGCCAGCCCTTCCCAGGTGGTGCCCGGCTGCTCCGCCACCAGGCTGATACGCACGATCGACTTGATGCTCTTGAAGCCATACTTCCACGGCACCACCAGCCGCAACGGCGCGCCATTCTGGTTGGGCAGCTCCCGGCCATACATCCCGACCGCCAGGATCGCTAAAGGATGCATTGCCTCATCCAGGCGCAAGCCTTCTCTATAAGGCCAGTCGATCAAGGCGAAACCCGAACGCTGCCCCGGCATGTGCTCCGGGTCTTTCAGGGTTTCGAAGCGCACATAACGTGCCTTGGATGTCGGCTCGACCTGCTTGAGCACCTGCGCCAACGGGAAGCCCAGCCACGGAATGACCATCGACCACGCCTCCACGCACCGCAGCCGGTAGATGCGCTCTTCGAGCTGGTACGGTTTGACGAAGTCCTCCAGCGCATAGCGGCCGGGCTTACCCACTTCGCCATCGACCACAACGCTCCACGGTTCGGTCTTCAGGCTGTCGCCATTGGCCGCCGGGTCGCCCTTGTCAGGCCCGAACTCGTAGAAGTTGTTGTAGTGGGTGGCATCCTTGAACGGCGTGATTGCCTCACCCTTGACCGTTACTGCCTGCCATCGGGTAGCTGCGAGCTTTTCATTGAACCAGCCAGGCGCCCTGCCCGCCTCGACATCGGCGTATCGGCTGGCTTCAGCTGCGCGCGCCATGCTCGGCAAAGCGCCCAGGGCCAGGCCAGCCAACGAGCCACCCAGCAGGGTACGACGGGAGAGATAGATGCCTTCGGGGGTGATCTCCGACGCCTTGCACTCGGAAGACCTGGGAAGCTTGATGAGCATGAGCGGCTCCACAGCACTGGATAACGGATGTACCAGTAAGACTATGGAGCCGGCGGGTTATTCCAGCATTAAATGATTGTCACGCTTTGCGACGGCGTGACTTCAGCAGGAACTGAATCGGGCCCGAAGCCGCATAGGCGAGGAAGATCAGCAGCAGGATACGCGGCGGGTCGCTGAACACCACGGCAAACACCAGCACCACGGCCAGGATAGCCACGAACGGCACACGCCCCTTCAGGTCCAGCTCCTTGAAGCTGTTGTACTTGATGTTGCTGACCATCAGCATGCCGGCAGCAGCCACCAGCAGCGCCACCAGGAACGACAGCTTGGAGCCCTGGATGCCGTAGTCGCTGAACGCCCACACGGTACCCGCGACCACACCCGCAGCAGCAGGACTGGCAAGGCCGATGAAGTAGCGCTTGTCGGCGGTGCCGACCTGGGTATTGAAGCGTGCCAGGCGCAGTGCTGCACCGGCCACATAGATGAAGGCAACCATCCAGCCAACCTTGCCCATGTCGCCCAGCGCCCAGCCAAAGGCCAGCAAGGCCGGAGCGACACCAAAGGCAACCATGTCCGACAGTGAGTCGTACTCGGCACCAAAGGCGCTCTGTGTGTTGGTCATGCGCGCGACACGGCCATCCAGGCCGTCGAGCACCATGGCCACGAAGATGGCGATCGCAGCGAAGGCAAAGTACTTGCTCGCCTCGCGCGGGTCACCGGCACTCAGGGCGCTCTGCGCGCTCATCGAGCTGATGATGGAATAGAAACCGGCAAACAGGTTGGCGGTGGTAAACAGGTTGGGCAGCAGGTAGATGCCACGATGGCGTACCTTGCGCCCTTCGGCGTCATGCCCTTCTTCAACGTGCTCATCGACAGGTAGCAGGCTTTCGGCGTCGGAGGGCTTGTTCGGCTCTTCGGGACGTTCGCTCATGGAGGGTACCTTGCAACAGGATGGAAAATGTTCGACACGGACCTGCAAAACAGGTTCTGACGGCAGGCCACTGGTCTGCTTTATACCAGAAGCTGACTGTCAGAACGAAAAAACGCGGCCGAAGCCGCGTTTTTCATCTTTCGATAAGACTTAGTTCTTGGTCTTGTCGACGATTTTGTTAGCCGAGATCCACGGCATCATCGAGCGCAGCTGCTCGCCGATGATTTCGATGCCGTGAGCGGCGTTGTTGCGGCGCTTGGCGGTCATCGATGGGTAGTTGGTAGCACCTTCGGAGATGAACATCTTCGCGTACTCGCCGTCCTGGATGCGCTTCAGGGCATTGCGCATGGCCTTGCGGGATTCTTCGTTGATGACTTCCGGACCGGTTACGTACTCACCGTACTCGGCGTTGTTGGAGATCGAGTAGTTCATGTTGGCGATGCCGCCTTCGTACATGAGGTCAACGATCAGCTTCAGCTCGTGCAGGCACTCGAAGTAGGCCATTTCCGGCGCGTAGCCAGCTTCAACCAAGGTTTCGAAACCGGCCTTGACCAGCTCGACAGTACCGCCACACAGAACAGCCTGCTCACCGAACAGGTCGGTTTCGGTCTCGTCCTTGAAGGTGGTTTCGATGATGCCGGTACGGCCGCCGCCTACGCCCGAAGCGTACGACAGGGCAACATTCTTGGCGTTGCCGGAGGCGTCCTGGTAGATGGCGATCAGGTCAGGGATACCGCCGCCCTTGACGAACTCGGAGCGAACGGTGTGGCCCGGGGCCTTCGGCGCGATCATGATCACGTCGAGGTCGGCACGAGGAACAACCTGGTTGTAGTGGATCGAGAAGCCATGGGAGAAGGCCAGGGTAGCGCCCTTCTTGATGTTCGGCTCGATTTCCTGCTTGTACAGTTGGCCCTGGAACTCGTCCGGGGTCAGGATCATGACCAGGTCGGCAGCAGCGACGGCAGAGGCAACGTCGGTCACTTTCAGGCCGTGGGCTTCTGCCTTGGCAACGGTGGCCGAACCTTTACGCAGACCGATGGTGACATCCACACCGGAGTCCTTCAGGTTGCACGCCTGAGCGTGGCCCTGGGAACCGTAACCGATGATGGCGACTTTCTTACCCTGAATGATGGAAAGGTCGCAGTCTTTATCGTAGAAAACTTTCATGAAAATACCCCTGGTTATATCTCGGCCCCTGCGGAGCCATCGCTAATTTGAATTCAGATGCTGAGCACTTTGTCGCCACGGGCAATGCCGGTAACGCCGCTGCGCACGGTTTCGAGAATCGATGCAGTGCCGATCGCCTGGATGAAGCTGTCCAGTTTGTCGCTGGTGCCGCTCAGCTGCACGGTGTACACGCTGGCAGTCACATCGACGATCTGGCCACGGAAGATATCCGTGGTGCGTTTGATCTCGGCGCGCTGGGCACCGGTGGCCTTGACCTTGACCAGCATCAGTTCACGCTCGATGTGAGCGCTTTCCGACAGGTCGACGAGCTTGACCACTTCGACCAGCTTGTTCAGGTTCTTGGTGATCTGTTCGATCACTTCGTCATGGCCAACGGTGGTCAGCGTCAGACGCGACAGGGTCGGGTCTTCGGTCGGCGCCACGGTCAGGCTTTCAATGTTGTAGTTACGCTGGGAGAACAGGCCGACCACGCGGGACAACGCACCTGGTTCGTTTTCCAGCAGCAGGGAGATGATGTGCCGCATATCAGGTACGCTCCGTCTTGCTCAGCCACATGTCACGCATCGAGCCATCCTTGATCTGCATCGGATAGACGTGCTCACTGCGGTCAACCGCGATGTCGATGAACACCAGGCGGTCCTTCATCGCAAACGCTTCTTCCAGCTTCGGCTTGAGGTCCTTCAGGCTGGTGATGCGGATACCCACATGGCCATAGGCCTCGGCCAGCTTGATGAAGTCAGGCAGCGACTCGACGTACGAGTGCGAGTGACGACCGTTGTAGGCCATGTCCTGCCACTGACGGACCATGCCCAACACACCGTTGTTCAGGTTGACGATCTTCACCGGCAGGCCGTACTGCATGCAGGTGGACAGCTCCTGGATATTCATCTGGATGCTGCCTTCGCCGGTCACGCAGGCCACGTCCTGGTCCGGGAAGTTGAGCTTGACGCCCATCGCCGCCGGGAAACCGAAGCCCATGGTGCCCAGGCCACCGGAGTTGATCCAGCGGTTCGGCTTGTTGAAGCGGTAGTACTGCGCCGCGAACATCTGGTGCTGACCCACGTCGGAGGTGACGAAGGCATCGCCATTGGTCACTTCGCACAGAGTCTCGATGACTTTCTGCGGCTTGATGACATTGCCGTCACCCTTGTCGTAAGGGAACAGCTCGCCATTGCCACGCCATTCGTCGATCTGCTTCCACCAGGCATCCAGCGCCGCCTTGTCAGGCTGCTCGCCGATTTCCTTGAGGATGCCGAGCATTTCGCTGAGCACGCTGTCGACCGGGCCGACGATCGGCACGTCGGCCTTGATCATCTTGGAGATCGACGCCGGGTCGATGTCGATATGGATGATCTTGGCATTCGGGCAGAACTTGGCCGGGCCGTTGACCACGCGGTCGTCGAAACGGGCACCGACGGCGAAGATGACGTCGGCATGATGCATGGCCATGTTGGCAGTGAAGCTGCCGTGCATGCCGAGCATGCCGAGGAACTGGCGGTCGGTACCCGGGAAGCCACCCAGCCCCATCAGGGTATTGGTGACCGGCAGGTTCAGCGACTTGGCGATTTCGGTCAGGGCTTCGGAGCCACCACCGAGGATCACGCCGCCACCGGAGTAGACGATCGGGCGCTTGGCCGCCAGCAGCATCTCTGCAGCCTTGCGGATCTGGCCGGAGTGGCCGCGTACCGCTGGGCTATAGGAGCGCAGCTTGACCTTTTTCGGATAGACGTATTCGAACTTCTCGGCCGGGTTGGTCATATCTTTTGGAATGTCGACCACGACCGGACCTGGGCGACCGGATTGCGCCAGGTAGAAAGCTTTTTTCAGAACTTCGGGGATTTCGCTGGCATGTTTGATCATGAAGCTGTGCTTCACGATCGGCCGCGAAATACCGATCATGTCGGTTTCCTGGAAGGCATCGGTACCCACCATGGTGCTAGGCACCTGGCCGGACAGGATGACCATCGGAATCGAATCCATGTAGGCGGTGGCAATACCGGTAATGGCATTGGTCGCGCCCGGGCCGGAGGTTACCAGCACCACGCCGGCCTTGCCGGTGGCGCGGGCGTAGCCGTCCGCCATATGGGTAGCTGCCTGCTCATGACGAACCAGGATGTGCTCGACTTCCGGTTCCTTGAACAGCGCGTCGTAAACATGCAGGAGAGCACCACCAGGGTACCCGTAGATGTGCTTAACGCCTTCGTCACGCAAGAAGCGGACGACCATCTCAGCGCCAGATAAAAGCTCCACGTTGTTCACCTCTAAAACGCCAGAATACCGCCCTCACTGGACGGGTCTTAATAGGTTTACTGCCAAGCAGAGCATGAGCGAACGTCAGCACTGACTGAGCAAGTATTGGGAGCGCCCCAGAGTGTTGCGGGGTTTTCCCACCCAGCGCGAGGTAACGCGTTGCGGGGTGTAACAGGTCGGCGCGGGTGTGCGCCTCATGATCTGCTTAGCGGGTCTGCTTCTGGCAGTCCCTCTACAGCGGAGATTGGATTCTTCTGATTCGGCGCCAACAAGTCAAGAAAAATTATTGCCAATTTTTCCCCAAGATGAATCCCTGCCACCACTAAAAATCGCTTCAGCAGCAGAATAAATAAGATTTCCACAAAAAAGGGCCACAATCTGCGGCCCTTGAAGGAAAAACTGAAGAAATCAGGCGGAAGGAGCAATCAATTGGTCAAATGCTGCCAACAGGCGGCGTAGCTCACGACTTTGCTCTGGCCGGTCGGTAAATACCGTTTCAGCCATTACCAGGATGCCGGACGCACTAGGCAGCGGGTGGCCCAGCTCGATGATGATCTTCATCCGCGGCAGGAAGATCCATTGGAGCCACTGCTCGAAACTGAGGGTATCGACTGCGAAAGGCACCGTGCTGGCCAGTGCCTCATCGCTTGGCGGCTCGTCATCCCACCAGCCTTGCACCTGCAGCTCTCGTTCGATCAGCAGCAGGTGGTCGGCAACATCCAGAATGCGCTGCTCGATCATCACGAATTGACCCGTGCCTTTTGCCGGGCCAGTGCGGCACCAGCGCTGTCACCCTGCTTCTCGCGGGCCTGGGCGATGGTGTTCCACAGCTCGGCCTGCAGGCTCGGGCGGCCGTTGGCGTAAGTCAAAGCACGACGCGCCAACTGCTCGGCCTGCGGTGCATCACCTTGCGACAGGCGTACCTGGGCCAGACGGTACAGTACCTGTGGCTCGCGCGGGGCAATGCGCTGAGCACGCTCCAGGCTCGATGCGGCACCGTTGAAGTCACCGCTGCCCTGCTGGGTCTTCGCGGTGGTCAGCAGCGCCAGCACCGGGCCGTCCAGCTGCTCGTCGGCCGACAGGCCACCGGTAGCAGCACCGCTACGCGGAATACCGGTTGGCGCGCTGGTGCTTTGCGGGGCGCTGTTCATCGCCGCGATGTCGAAGGGTTCGTCGGCGATCGGGTTTGGATTGGTGGTCATTGGTGCCGAAGTGACCGGACCAGTGGTAATTGGGCCTGGGGTGATCGGCCCCGGGGTAATCGGCGAGGTGCTGATTGGCGCCGCGCCATTGGCCGCCGGGAACGTCTGGATGCCCGAAGCGCCAGCGCCCTGTGGGATCATCACGGTCACGCCGGAGTCTTCAGGCAGCGTTTGAGCCTGCGCGGTACCTGCGTTATAGCCACCCGCAGAGCGATTGGCCGTCACGCGTTCGCTGTTGGACACCCGGGTGCTCGAGTCGACCACCGGAATATTGCCGCGCGGGACGCTGGCGCACCCCTGGAGCACAGCCAGCGCCGTCACGGCAGGAAACAGCCACTTGTTCACGTCACACCTCATCAATGCAGCCTGTGCTTAATTCATCCAGCCCTTGACCCAGTCCATGACCGATTCAACTGGATCCTGCTCGCCGCCACAGGTCGCGCCGGCGGGCGGTTCACTCCCGCGAATATACGGCATCTGCACCGCTCCCGGACAGCTGCCATCAGACCCATGGCCACTGTACGGGTCAATCCAGGCCTGCACCACGTTGTCCGGTTGCGGCATGTCCAGCGGCAGCGGGTCGGCCTTCTTCATGAAGCTGGTCCACACCTGCAGGGCGCCGGTGGCACCAGTAAATGGCGTCTTGCCGTTGTCGTCACGACCCATCCATACCACGGCCAGCAGGTCCTGACTGAACCCGGAGAACCAGCTGTCGCGCGAATCGTTACTGGTACCGGTCTTGCCCGCCAGGGTGAGATTGCGCGGCAAAGTGTTGTACACCGAGCGGCCGGTGCCTTCGCGCATCACCCGCTGCATGGCGTTCTGCACCAGGTAGATAGCCCCCGGGTCGAAGGTTTGCTGGATCTGGAACGGGTAGCGTTTTAGCGGCTCGCCCTCGGCGGTGAGCACGCTGCGGATACCGCGCATCGGGGTATTGAAGCCGCCGTTGGCGATGGTCTGGTACATCGTCGCGACCTGCATTGGCGACATGCCGCCGGCACCCAGCAGCATGGCCGGGAAGGCTGGCCAGTCAACGTTCACTCCCAGCCGGCCAATGGTCTTGATCACGTTGGGCACACCCACTTCCAGGCCGATCTTGGCAGTCGACAGGTTGTAGGAGTTGGCCAGCCCCTGGTACAGGTAGATGGTGCCATGCGGGCGACGATCGTAGTTCTGCGGGCGCCAGACCTGGCCGTCGGCACCTTTGACCGAGAACGGCTCGTCCTGCACCCAACTGGTCAAGGTGTACTTGGTCGGTTGTTCCAGCGCGGTCAGGTACACCGCCGGCTTGACCAGCGAACCGATCGGCCGCACGGCATCAATGGCGCGGTTGAAGCCGGCAAAGCCGGCCTGGCGGCTGCCGATCAGCGCCTGCACCTCACCGGTTTCCGGATTGGTCACGACCATCGCCGACTCAACCTCGTCCGCCCCCTTGCGCCCCGCGAGGCGCTTGAAGGTCTCGCTCATCGAGGTTTCGGCCTTCATCTGCAGGATCGGGTCGAAGCTGGTGAAGATGCGCAGCCCTTCTTCGGTCAAGTCTTCATCGCGGTAGTCCTGGCGCAGCTGACGCTTGACCAGGTCGAGGAAGGCCGGGAACGAGCTGTCTGCCAGGCTGCCGCGCTTGGTCACGCCCAGCGGCATCTTCTTCGCTGCATCGACTTCTGCCTGGCTGGCCACGCCCTGCTCGGCCACCAGGTCGAGCACCAGGTTGCGGCGGGCCAGGGCGCGGTCCGGATAGCGACGCGGGTTGTAGTAGGACGGCCCCTTGACCATACCCACCAGCAGAGCGATCTGGTGCAATTTCAGCTCCGACAGCGGTTGGCTAAAGAAGAACTGGCTGGCGAGGCCGAAGCCGTGCACTGCACGCTGACCATCCTGGCCGACGAACACCTCGTTGAGGTAGGCCTCGAGGATCTCGCGCTTGTCGTAGTGCAGCTCCAGCAACACAGCCATCATCGCCTCGGTCAGCTTGCGGCTGAGGCTGCGCTCGCTGGTGAGGTAGAAGTTCTTCACCAACTGCTGGGTCAGGGTGCTGCCACCCTGGCGCATGGAACCTGCCGAGGTATTGACCCACATGGCTCGGGCGATGGACTTGGGCGACACCCCGAAGTGGCTGTAGAAATCGCGGTCTTCCGTCGCCACCAGAGTTTCGAGCAGGTAGGGCGGTACCTGGTCGATCTTGATCAGGATGCGGTCTTCGAGGTTTTTCGGGTAGATGCCGCCGATCATCAGCGGCTCCAGGCGCACTACGTCAAGCGTCTTGCCGTTGGCGCCGGAAAGGCCCGCCACGTAATCGCCGGAGAAGCGCACACGCACGAACTGCGCCGGCTCCATGCCCTCGTAGAACTGGAAGCCACGGGTATTGAGCTCGACGGTGTTGCCGTTGACTGCCGCCGCTCCCGGGCCGTTGGCCGCGCTTTCACGCCGGTAGCCGAGCGCGTCCAGCTCGGTGAGGAAGTCGTTCTTGCTCAGTTTCTGGCCGGTGAACAGCTCCAGCGGCCGGGCATACACCTTGGCCGGGATGGTCCAGCGCTTGCCGGAAAACTTTTCCTGGACAACGGCATCGAGGTAAACCGCGAAGCCGGCGACTATCACCAGGCCGACCAGGCTGAGCTTCAAAGCCCAGCCCAGCCAGGCGCGGGAGCGGCCGGTCGGGCGTTTCTGAGGGGTACGGGGATTTCGAGTTCGGGTCATGGCGGCGGATTATACGCACTTTATAAAGGCTGGGCAGACGCCCCCGGCGGTAGGCAGGGACGGCACCATTGACCATAATGGCGCATTCGAATTCCCTGCCCCCGGAAGGATTTCCCGTGAGCCAAGCCCTTATCACTGCGTTGCAGAACCCAGCCCTGTACCCTCACCCCGTGGATGGGTTCCAGCTCATCGAGACGCATATCTCCTGGGTCCTGCTCACCGGCGAGTATGCCTACAAGATCAAGAAGCCGATGAACTTCGGCTTCCTCGACTTCACTGGCCTGGACCAGCGCCGGCATTTCTGTAACGAAGAATTGCGCCTGAACCAGCGCCTGACCGACGGCCTGTACCTTGAAGTGTTGCCGATAACCGGTAGCGTCGATGCGCCGCAGATCGGCGGTGAAGGCGAAGCCATCGAGTACGTGCTGAAGATGCGTCAGTTCCCCCAGGGGCAGATGCTCAACACCCTGCAGGCCAATGGTGAACTGAACGCCGCGCACATCGACCAGATGGCCCGGCAGATCGCCGAGTTCCACCTGCAGGCCCCACGCGTGCCGGTGGAGCACCCACTGGGCACGCCGGACAGCGTGATGGCACCTGTGGAGCAGAACTTCGAGCAGATTCGCCCGTTCCTCAGCGACAAGGCCGACCTGCAGCAACTCGACGCCCTGCAGGCCTGGGCACGCAGCAGCTTCGAGCGCCTGCATGGCCTGCTGGAAAAGCGCAAGGCCAATGGTTTCATCCGTGAGTGCCACGGTGACATCCACCTGGGCAACGCCACCCTGATCGACGGCAAGGTGGTGATCTTCGACTGCATCGAGTTCAACGAACCGTTCCGCCTGACCGATGTGTACGCCGATACCGGCTTCCTGGCCATGGACCTGGAAGACCGCGGCCTGAAATGCCTGGCCCGCCGCTTCATCAGCCAGTACCTGGAACTGACCGGCGACTACGAAGGCCTGGAACTGCTCAACTTCTACAAAGCCTACCGCGCGCTGGTGCGGGCCAAGGTTGCACTGTTCAGCATGCCAGCCGATGCCGATGGCGTGCAGCGCGCCACCACTCTTCGCACCTACCGCAACTATGCCAACCTGGCAGAAAGCTACAGCGCCATCCCGTCGCGCCTGCTGGCCATTACCCACGGTGTTTCGGCTGTGGGCAAAAGCCACGTGGCCATGCGCATGGTCGAAGCCCTTGGCGCCGTCCGCGTGCGTTCGGATGTGGAGCGCAAGCGCCTGTTCGGTGAACAGCAGCAGGCTGAGGCTGGCCAGCTGAGTACCGGCATCTATGATCAGGACGCCAGTGTCGCGACCTACCAGCGCCTGCACGAGGTGGCAGCGACCGTACTGCGGGCCGGCTTCCCGGTGGTGCTGGATGCCACCTACCTCAAACGTGATCAGCGCCAGGCCGCGGCGGACATCGCCAGCCAGACGGGCGTGCCGTTCCTGATCCTCGACTGCCATGCGCCAGAAGCGGTCATCGCCAGCTGGCTGGAACAGCGCCGGGCAGAAAACACCGACCCGTCGGATGCCACCCTGGAAGTGGTCAAGACCCAGCAGGCCAGCCGTGAGCCGCTGAGTGCACAAGAGCTGGTGCAGAGCACCCGCGTCGATACCCAGAGCGCCGGGAGCATGGACCAAGTGATCGAGCAGATTCGCCAGCGCTTGCCTGGGCTGTAAGTTCAGCGTTTTCCTGGACCGGCCACTTCGCGGATGAACCCGCGAATAGGCCGGCACAGGACATCTCGTCGCCCCCTATGGCAAAAGGCCGCGCATTTCCTATCCCCCGCTACACTCCTCTCTGACCTGCTCGCGATTTATCCCCCAATCCCCGTTCAGCCATCGCAAGGAGGCTCGATGAACGATGAATTGCAGCATCTGAAGAACCTTGGCAAGACCTCTGCGCAGTGGCTGCATGCAGCCGGCATCCACAGTGCATCGGATCTGCGCCGCCTGGGCGCGGTAGGTGCGTACCAGGCCGTGAAGACACGAGGGTTCCGCGCATCGAAGGTGCTGTTGTATGCCATTGAAGGCGCCCTGCTGGACATGCACTGGAACGATTTGCCGCTGGAGCGCAAAGAAGCGCTCAACCAACAACTGGATGCGAAAAGCCCTGCGCAAAAAAATCAGAAATAATCTCGGGAAAGGGATTGACGTCGAAATGAGAATAGTTATGATTATCACAACTGGTCGCGAGACTGGTTGGATAAGCTAAGAGCCCCTGGTTCGGACTCTCAGATTATCTCCTCATCAGGCTAATCACGGTTATTGACCCGGCAATTTGCCGGGTCTTTTTTTGCCTTTTACAGCCCCGTCACCGCAGTTGCGCGCAATAGTCCTGCTCCGGCATCGCTGCCGTGTACCACACAAAATCAGCCTCGCCTGCCTCGACCTGCTCACCAACCTCAGCTAGCAGTAGCACCTTGCTCTCCCCCTGCGCTTGCAGGTCAGCCAAGTGCAACGGTACACCCAGGTCCTTGCGCACGTGATAGGCCCCGGCCAGCAGCAGTGCTGGCTGCGGCGCCGCCAGCAAGCGCTCGGCCATGCGCCGGTCGCGCTGCTGCTGCACGGCCAGCATCGCCGGCAACTGGCTTTCTGGCAGCATCCCGCAATGCCCGGCACGCACATGCTCCAGCAAGGCGGCCTTGACCGTCGGCGCATTGGAGCGTTCGCCCGGTAACAAAGCCGGCTGACGATAGGCCTGGCGCATCTCGCCGGGCGAGAGGTTGGCGGCCAGCACAGGCACCCGCTGCTGCAAAGCCTCGGTCACGATTGGCCCGTACAGCTGCCAATCCCAGCCGTCCTGCCAAGCCATGGCCCTGGGCAGGTCTGCCGGTAATGGTTGCCCCGCGAGCTTGTCCAGCAGCGGTTGTTGCTCAGGCTGCAGCATTTCCAGCAGCAGGCTGCCCTGCACACGTTGGTCTTGCAGGGCGCGCAGCAGCCACAGCTGCAGTGCGTGATGGTCAGGGTTGTCGTGTTTCTCGCCGACAAGCACCCGGGGGGCGGCAGACAGGCGCTGCACCAGTTGCTCAGGGCTGATCAGTTGGCCTTTGGCAAGATCGACGATATGCCCCAGCTCGGCATGGCTGCGCCCCTCACTGCTCTGCCAGGCGGGCGGCGGTGGCAGGCTGGCCTGGCAGCCACCCAGTACCAGCACCAGGCACAGCAAGAAAGCGGACAGCAGCGGATGTCGCATGGGCAGTATCTCCATTCATGGTCTGCACGAGCCCTTGTAGGAGCGGCCTTGTGTCGCGATAGGGCCGCAAAGCGGCCCCAGATTTTCAGCAGTGATGCACAAATTGCCGGGGCTGCTCTGCAGCCCTTTCGCGACACAAGGCCGCTCCTACAAAGATCGCGCCAGCGTTAGCGAGTGATGATCAGCGGATGCCCACGCTCCGGGTGCGCCTGTACCAGTACGTCGATCCCGTATACCGCCTTCAACGCCGCCGGCGTCAGCACTGCTGACGGTGCGGCAAAGGCATGGCAGCGCCCCTGCTCCAGCAGCAGGATACGATCACAGTAGCGCGCCGCCAGGTTCAGGTCATGCAGGATCACCAGCACCGCGGCGCCACGGTCGGCAAAGCGGCGCACGGCTTCGAGGGTGGTGTGCTGGTGCAACGGGTCGAGCATCGAGGTTGGCTCGTCCAGCAGCAGGGTTGTACCCGCCTCGCCCGGCCACAGCTGCGCCAGCACCCGAGCCAGGTGCACTCTTTGCCGCTCGCCGCCAGACAACGCCAGGTAACTGCGCTCCACCAGGTGCCAGGCATCCGCTGCCCGCAAGGCCGCTTCGACGATTTCAGCATCGCGCCGCTGCCCGGTGCCATGGGGCATGCGCCCCATGCCCACCACTTCCTCGACCCGGAACGAGAACCCCAGGCTGGACACCTGCGGCAACACCGCCAGGCGCCTGGCCCGCTCCTGCCCTGCCCAGTCCGCCAGTGGCCTGCCCTGTAGCGTCACCCGCCCGTGATCGGGCGCCAGCTCACCACACAGTACTCCTAGCAGGCTGCTCTTGCCGGCACCGTTGGGGCCGAGCACGCCCACCACCTGCCCCTGGCTCAGCTGCAGATGAATGTCATGCAGCACTTCGTTGCTGCCCCGCCGCAAGTACAGCCCCTCGGCTTGCAACATCAACTGCGCCCTCGTATCAGCAGGAACAGGAAGAACGGTGCGCCGATAAAGGCCGTGACGATGCCGATCGGCAGCTCGGCAGGCGCCAGCAGCAGCCGCGCCGCCAAATCGGCGAACAGCATCAGCACACCGCCAGCCAACAAGGAAGCTGGCAGCACCACACGGTGATCAGGCCCGGCCAGCAGGCGCACCAGGTGCGGCACCACCAGGCCGATGAAACCGATCAGCCCTGCTGCCGCCACCGCCGCACCCACGCCGAGCGCCGTGCAGAACACCAGCTCGCGCTTGAGCCGCTCCACGTCAATGCCCAGGTGACGCGCCTCCGATTCACCAAGCAGCATGGCATTCAACGCCTTGGCCCGACGTGGCAGCCACACTGCCACGCCCGCAGCCACCAGCAGCAAAGGCCACAGCCGCTGGTAACTAGCACCATTGAGGCTGCCCAGGTTCCAGAAGGTCAGCGTGCGCAGCGTGGCGTCGTCGGCCAGGTAGGAGAACAGCCCCACGGCAGCACCGCCCAGCGCGGTCATGGCCACACCGGCCAGCAGCATCGTGGCGACGTTGGTCTGGCCGTCGCGTCGCCCCAGACGATAAACCAGCGCAGTCACGCCCAGCCCGCCGATGAAAGCGCACACCGACAACAGGTAAGGGGCAAGCACATCCGGCATGCCGCCCAGCCAACTGCCGCCAACGATGGCCACCGCCGCGCCCACCGCTGCTCCGGCGGCAACCCCTACCAGCCCGGGGTCGGCCAGCGGGTTACGGAACAGCCCCTGCATGGCCACACCAGACAGCGCCAGCACCGCGCCCACCGCCAACCCCAGCAAGGTGCGCGGCAGGCGGATCTGGCCGAGGATCATCTCGGCCTGCTGCAGGCCGTCAGCGGCAATGGGCAACCCCAGCAGGCGCAAGCCGGCACGCAGGGTATCGAACAGCGGCAGGCTGACCGGCCCCAGGGCCAAAGACAACCACACCGCCAACAGGCACAACAGGCTCAGGCAAACGAACAGTGTGCGTGGCTGGACGCGTTGTTTCATTGGGAGAGGCTGATCTTGGCGGCCGGATAGAAGGTAGCCGCAAGCAACTGAAGTGTTGCCGGCAGGCGTGGCCCGAGCCCGCCGACCAACAGTGTCGGGTCAAGCGATACCAGGCGTTTCTCTCGCACGGCGCGCGAGGTCGCCAGCGCGGGGTTTTCTTTCAGCAACGCCTTCAAGGCTTCGTCATCGGCCAGCGCCCGGTCGGAAAACACGATCACATCCGGGTCCAGCGCAGCCAGTGCTTCGCTGGAGAAATTCTTGTAGCCCTGATGTTCTGCCAAGTTGCGCCCGCCTGCCTGGCTCAGCAGCCAGTCGCCGGCGGTACCCTGCCCGGCGATCAGCGGCTTGGCACCCGCATGCCCGACCAGCAGCAACACTCCTGGCGCCTTCTGCCCGGCCTGGGCCTGCCTGACCCTGGCCTGCAAGGCATCGAGCTGCTGGTGGTAACCCGACGCCAAGACCGCGGCCTGCTCTTCTGCGCCCAGCAATTGCCCCAGATGCTTGAGGTTTTCATCCACCGCCGCCACCTCGGCTTTGCTGGAGAACAGTTCGACCCGCACGCCAGCCTTGCGGATTTGCGCCAGTACCGGTGGCGGCCCCATTTCTTCGGTGCCCACCAGCACATCTGGGCGCAGGCTGAGAATGCCTTCCGCAGACAACTGCCGCTGGTAGCCGACGCTAGGCAGTGACTTCAGCGATTGCGGGTGCTGGCTGGTGGTGTCCACACCCACCAAGCGCGCTTCACCGCCAAGAGCGCTGATCCATTCGCTCAGTGCGCCACCAGCGCTGACCCAACGCTGCGGCAGCTCGGCCGCCAGGGCCTGGGTGGACAGCACAACGCTCGCGCACAGAGCGAGCAAGGCGACAGGACGGCGCATCATCGGGTTCCTTCTGCAGGCGAGCCGCGCGCCTTGTGGCGAGCGACGGAACTGCGCACCATAGGCAGCCGGGCGCAGCGAATATGGACAATTTGATAATTATTCGCATTGAAGCGTCAAGCCATCACTTGTTCCACGAGTCGTCCTTGCCATGCACTTCCTTTGTACCTCCCACGGCCTGGCCGAAGGCCATAGCCGAGCCTTCAGCGTAGACGGCATCGAACTGTTCGGCGTGCGCCGCCAGGGCCAGGTGTACCTCTACCGCAACCGTTGCCCGCACCGCGGTATCCCGCTGAACTGGGTGGAAGATGCGTTTCTCGATGACAGCGCCAGCCTGATTCACTGCGCCCATCATGGCGCGCTGTTTCTGATCGAAAGTGGAGAATGCGTGGCCGGGCCGTGCGAGGGCGAGCAACTGCAGGCCCTGGGCTGCCACGAGGACAGCCAGGGCATCTGGCTCAAGGGGTAAGCAGCACCGGCAGGCGGCGGTCGATGACAATGCCTTCGGAGTCCAGGCGTGCGCCGTAGGCCAGCACCTCCACTCCATCTGAAACTGCCGCGCGCAGGGCCTGGGCATAAGCCGCATCGATTTCCTCGGCCGGGCGCACCGCGTCGATACCGGTCAGGTTCACACAATACAGTTGCACAGCCCGCACGCCTTGCCTGGCCAACTTCGCCAGCTCTCGCAGGTGCTTGGCGCCGCGCTGGGTCACCGCATCAGGAAAGGCCGCGACCGTGCTGGCTGGGTAGCCCAGGGTCACGCTCTTGACCTCGACATAGGCCGGGGCACCGTCGAACTCCAGGCGAAAGTCGATGCGGCTGCCTTCCTCGCCGTAGGCCACCTCACGCCTTAGCGCACTGAAGCCGGCCAGTTCGGCGATGATGCCGGCACGCAGGGCCTCTTCGACCAGCGCATTGGCCCGCCCGGTATTCACACAGGCCAGCCGCCCCTGCGGGGTTTCGCTGATTTCCCAAGTACCCGGTAGCTTGCGCTTGGGGTCGTTGGAGCGGCTGAACCACACCTGCCCGCCTTCACGCATGCAGTTGAGCATGGAGCCGGTGTTGGGGCAGTGGATGGTGAGTTGTTCGCCGCCGGGCAGTTCGATATCCGCCAGAAAGCGTTTGTAGCGGCGCAGCAGGCGGCCCTGTTCGAGTGGGGGATGGAACTGCATCAGCCTTGCCAGCTCCGCAGGCCGCGAGCAATCCGCTGCACCGCCTCTTCCAGGCGCGGCAGGCTCTGGGTGTAGGCAAAGCGCACATGGTGGCCGGCCAGGTGACGGCCGAAGTCCAGGCCCGGGGTGAAGGCCAGGTGCTCGGTCTCCAGGAAGTGCCGGCAGAAGGCGAACGCGTCACCGCCAAAGGCACTGATATCGGCATACAGGTAAAACGCCCCCTGCGGCTCGACGGCAATGCGGAAGCCCAGTTCGCGCAAGGCAGGCAACAGGTAATCGCGGCGGCGGGCGAACTCGGCGCGGCGCTCCTCGAAAATGGCCAGGGTTTCGGGCTGGAAACACGCCAGCGCGGCATGTTGGGCCATGCTTGGCGCACTGATGTACAGGTTTTGTGCCAGCTTCTCCAGGTCGGCCACCGCGCCAGGAGGCGCCACCAGCCAGCCGAGGCGCCAACCGGTCATGCCGAAATACTTGGAAAAACTATTCAGGACGAATGCCGAGTCGTCCACTTCCAGCACGCTGGGCGCGTCCATGCCATAGGTCAGCCCGTGATAGATCTCGTCCACCACCAGATGGCCGTGCCGTTCACGGGTGGCGCGGGACAGGCTGGCCAGGTCGTCACGCCCCAGCACGGTACCGGTCGGGTTGGCCGGCGAGGCGACCAGGGCTCCGACCGTGTCCTTGTCCCAGTAGCGGTCGACAAGGTCGGCAGTCAGCTGGTAATTCACGTCCGGGCCCACCGGCACCAGCTGCGCCCCGCCCTCGACCAGGCGCAGGAAGTGGCGGTTGCACGGGTAGCCTGGGTCGGCCAGCAGCCAGTGCTTGCCTGGGTCTACCAGCAAGCTGCTGGCCAGCAGCAGCGCACCGGAGCCACCCGGGGTGATGAGGATGCGTTCAGGGTCGACACTCAGGCCGTAACGCTGGCCATAGAACCCGGCAATGGCTTCGCGCAGTGCCGGCAGGCCGCGTGCGGCGGTGTAGCGGGTGTGCCCGGCGGCCAATGCTGCCTGGCCGGCGGCAACGATGGGCGTGGCCGTGGTGAAGTCCGGCTCGCCGATTTCCAGGTGGATCACGTCGTGCCCGGCCGCCTGCAGCTCGTTGGCCCGGG
The DNA here is from genome assembly GCF_046764235.1 of Pseudomonas sp. s4. Classification (NCBI taxonomy): domain Bacteria; kingdom Pseudomonadati; phylum Pseudomonadota; class Gammaproteobacteria; order Pseudomonadales; family Pseudomonadaceae; genus Pseudomonas; species Pseudomonas sp. s4. Next base: position 5,445,040 of record NZ_CP177209.1, read on the forward strand.
CCAGCAGCGCCATGACGTGGAAGGGTTCGATGGCGCGGCTGCGCGCACTGTAGGGGTGGGCCATGACCTTCTCTCAATTGGGTCTAAACTGGAGATTCTACCTCTGCACGCCACCGAACGTGCGGCTCAGGCCGCTGTCAATTACCAGGATCGGGCGGGGTAGCGCACCCCCGATCTATCTGGTAAGTTCGGCGGCTCGCAGTCGCAGGGCCGGCGGGTGCCGGAGATGGAGCAGCCTGCGCATTGGATCAGATGAGTGAGAGGCGGTCTATTCATGTCCACCGTAGAAAAGCAAAAAGCCCAGACCATGTACGGTGTCGAGCCCTACGTAGAATCCAAAGGTGAAGAGTACATGGGCGAGCCCATGAAGAAGCACTTCACCAAGCTTCTCGGCGCCTGGAAGCAAGAGCTGATGACCAGTGTGGACCGCACTGTGGACCACATGAAGGACGAGGCAGCCAACTTCCCCGACCCGGCCGACCGTGCCAGCCAGGAAGAAGAATTCGCCCTGGAGCTGCGCAACCGCGATCGCGAGCGCAAGCTGATCAAGAAAATCGACAAGACCCTCGACAAGATCAAGGCCGACGAGTACGGCTGGTGCGAATCGTGCGGCATCGAGATCGGCCTGCGTCGCCTGGAGGCCCGCCCTACCGCCGACCTGTGCTTCGACTGCAAGGAAATCGCCGAGAAAAAGGAAAAGACGGTCGGCAAAGGCTGATCTTTCTTTCCACCTGAACGGGGCGCATCATGCGCCCCGTTTCATTTATATGCCCAGCCTGACCATGACCCACTCAAGCTACATCGGGCGTTTCGCCCCCACGCCCAGCGGCTTCCTGCACTTCGGCTCGCTGGTCGCCGCCCTCGCCTCCTGGCTCGATGCCCGCGCCGTGAACGGCCGCTGGCTGCTGCGCATGGAAGACACCGACCCGCCTCGGGAAATGCCCGGTGCTCGCGATGCGATCCTGCAGACCCTGGAGCGCTACGGCCTGGAGTGGGACGGCGAAGTGGTGTTCCAGAGCCAGCGGCACGATGCCTATGCCGCGGTAGTCGACCGCCTGTTCAACATGGGCCTGGCCTACGCCTGCACCTGCTCGCGCAAGCAGCTTGAGGGTTACAACGGTATCTACCCGGGCCTTTGCCGCAATGCCGGGCATGCTAGGGATGGCGCGGCGATCCGCCTGCGCGTGCCAGAGCTGATCTACCGCTTTACCGACCGCGTACAGGGCGAGTTCCAGCAGCACCTGGGGCGTGAAGTGGGCGATTTCGTCATCCAGCGCCGCGACGGGCTGTATGCCTACCAACTGGCGGTGGTACTGGACGATGCCTGGCAAGGTGTTACCGACATCGTGCGTGGCGCCGACCTGCTCGACAACACCCCGCGCCAGCTGTACCTGCAAGAGTTGCTGGGCTTCTCGCAGCCACGTTACCTGCATATTCCGCTGATCGTGCAGCCGGACGGGCACAAGCTGGGCAAGTCGTACCGCTCGCCGCCGCTGCAGGCGGACCAGGCGACACCGCTGTTGCTGCGGGCGCTGCGGGCGCTGGGGCAGAAAGCCGACCCCGAGTTGTTGCAGGCAACGCCGGCGGAGGTATTGGCGGTAGCTCGCAAGCAGTGGCGGCCCGAGGCGATTGCGCAGCGGACCACGGTGCCAGAGGCTGATTTGCGCTGAGGCAGGCCCGGCCCTATCGCCGGCAAGCCAGCTCCCACAGGTACAGCGCAGCACTCAGATCCTGTGGTGACCCTGTGGGATCTGGCTTGCCGGCGATAGGGCCAGAACAGGCAACCCACCCCTCAAAAACAAAAGCCCAATAAATTCAACCTCTTGGCGAACACCATGGATTCCCGCTAGCATCCGCCCAGCCATTTGCGCCAATAATAAGTCCAAGCCCGCAGCGCCCAACCATCGAGGCCAGCATGTACATCTATCGTTTGGTCCTGCTTCTGGTCGTGGGGATCTACCTGTTCTCCCCGGCCATCATGGACTGGTGGATCGAACCGACCGGAGCCTGGTACCGCCCTTACCTGCTCTGGCTGATCCTGATCGTCGTCACCTTCATCCTGCAGAGCCAACGAGATGCCGATGAGCTTTAGCCTGACCCAGATGATCCTGATCAGCGCCGCGTACCTCATGGTGCTGTTCGGTGTGGCCTGGATCAGCGAGCGGGGGTTGATCCCGCGCTCGATCATTCGCCACCCGCTGACCTACACCCTGTCGCTGGGCGTATACGCCAGTGCCTGGGCCTTCTATGGCTCGGTGGGCCTGGCCTACCAGTACGGCTACGGCTTCCTTGCCTGTTACCTGGGGGTGTCCGGCGCGTTCCTGCTGGCGCCAGTGCTGCTCTATCCGATCCTGAAGATCACCCGTACCTACCAGCTGTCCTCGTTGGCCGACCTGCTGGCGTTCCGCTTTCGCAGCACCTGGGCCGGGGCGCTGACCACCATCATCATGCTCATCGGCGTTCTGCCCTTGCTGGCCCTGCAGATCCAGGCGGTAGCAGACTCGATCAGTATCCTTACCGGTGAGCCGGTCAAGGCACGTGTGGCCTTCGCCTTCTGTACGCTCATCATCCTGTTCACCATCTTCTTCGGCTCGCGGCACATCGCCACACGCGAAAAGCACGAAGGGCTGGTGTTCGCCATCGCCTTCGAGTCGGTGATCAAGCTGCTGGCCCTGGGCGGTATCGGCCTGTATGCCCTGTATGGCGTGTTCGGCGGCCCGCACGAACTGGAAGTGTGGCTGCTGCAGAACCAGACCGCCCTGGCCGCTCTGCATACGCCGCTGCAGGAAGGTCCATGGCGCACCTTGCTACTGGTGTTCTTCGCCTCGGCCATCGTCATGCCGCACATGTACCACATGGCCTTCACCGAAAACCTCAACCCGCGCTCGCTGGTCAGCGCCAGCTGGGGCCTGCCGCTGTTCCTGCTGCTGATGAGCCTGGCCGTGCCGCTGGTGCTGTGGGCCGGCCTGCGCCTGGGCGCCACCACCAACCCCGAATACTTCACCCTGGGCCTGGGGCTTGCCGCCAACAACCAGGCACTGGCGCTGCTGGCCTACATCGGCGGCTTGTCGGCCGCCAGCGGGCTTATCATCGTCACAACCCTGGCGCTGTCGGGCATGGCCCTCAACCACCTGGTGCTGCCGCTGTACCAGCCGCCGGCCGAAGGCAACATCTACCGCTGGCTGAAGTGGACCCGCCGCGCGCTGATCGTCGCCATCATCACTGCGGGCTTCATGTTCTACCTAACCCAGAACAACCACCAGAGCCTGGCCAACCTGGGCATCGTCGCCTTCGTGGCCACGTTGCAGTTCCTGCCGGGCGTGCTGTCGGTGCTGTACTGGCCGACTGCCAACCGCCGTGGCTTCATCGCCGGCCTGCTGGCCGGCACCCTGGTGTGGATGGTGACCATGCTGCTGCCATTGCTGGGCAACCTGCAGGGCTTCTACATCCCGCTGCTGGACATGATCTACGTGCTGGACGACACCAGCTGGCACATGGCGGCCATCGCCTCGCTGGCGGCCAACGTGCTGTTGTTCACCCTGATCTCGCTGTTCACCAACGCCAGCAACGAAGAGGTAAGCGCCGCCGAAGCCTGCGCAGTGGACAATGTGCGCCGCCCGCAACGCCGCGAGCTGCACGCCGCCTCGCCACAGGAGTTCGCCACTCAACTGGCCAAGCCGCTGGGCGCCAAGGCCGCACAGAAGGAAGTGGAACAGGCCCTGCGCGATCTCTACCTGCCGTTCGACGAGCGCCGCCCCTATGCCTTGCGCCGCCTGCGCGACCGCATCGAGGCCAACCTGTCCGGCCTGATGGGGCCGAGCGTGGCCCAGGACATGGTCGAGACCTTCCTGCCGTACAAGTCCGGTAACGAAAACTACGTGACCGAGGACATCCACTTCATCGAAAGCCGCCTGGAAGACTACCACTCCCGCCTGACCGGCCTGGCCGCCGAGCTCGACGCCCTGCGCCGCTACCACCGCCAGACCCTGCAGGAACTGCCCATGGGCGTCTGCTCGCTGGCCAAGGACCAGGAAATCCTGATGTGGAACAAGGCCATGGAAGAGCTCACCGGCATCGCCGCCAAGCACGTGGTCGGCTCGCGCCTGGTCACCATCAGCGAACCCTGGCGCGGCCTGCTACAAGGCTTCATCAACGTGCCAGACGAGCACCTGCACAAGCAGCGCCTGGCGCTGGACGGCCAGCCGCGCTGGCTGAACCTGCACAAGGCGGCCATCGACGAGCCGCTGGCCCCGGGCAACAGCGGCCTGGTACTGCTGGTGGAGGATCTTACCGAAACCCAGGCCCTGGAAGACAAATTGGTGCACTCCGAACGCCTGGCCAGCATCGGCCGTCTGGCCGCCGGCGTGGCCCACGAAATCGGCAACCCGATCACCGGCATCGCCTGCCTGGCGCAGAACCTGCGCGAAGAGCGTGAGGGCGATGGCGAAATCATCGAGCTGTCCAGCCAGATTCTCGAACAGACCAAGCGGGTATCGCGCATCGTCCAGTCGCTGATGAGTTTCGCCCATGCCGGCGGCAGCCACCAGAACAGCGAAGAACCGGTATGCCTGGCCGAAGTGGCGCAGGACGCCATCGGTCTGCTGGCGTTGAACCGGCGCAATTTCGAAGTACAGTTCTTCAACCTCTGCGACCCGGAGCACTGGGCCGAAGGGGACCCGCAGCGCCTGGCCCAGGTGCTGATCAACCTGCTCTCCAACGCCCGCGACGCCTCGCCGCCTGGCAGCGCCGTGCGCGTGCGCAGCGAAGTCAGCGAGCACACCGTCGACCTGATCGTCGAAGATGAGGGCAGCGGGATCCCGAAGAACATCATGGACCGCTTGTTCGAACCCTTCTTCACCACCAAGGACCCGGGCGAAGGAACCGGACTGGGGCTTGCTCTGGTCTATTCCATCGTGGAAGAGCATTATGGGCAAATCACCATCGACAGCCCGGCCGATATCGAACGGCAACGTGGCACCCGGATCCGCGTGACCCTGCCCCGGCATGTCGTAGCGACGTCCCCTGAAATTCGAGACCGTCGAGAGAATTGAATCAATGCCGCACATTCTGATCGTCGAAGACGAAACCATCATCCGCTCGGCCTTGCGTCGCCTGCTCGAACGGAACCAGTACCAGGTCAGCGAAGCCGGCTCGGTGCAGGAAGCCCAGGAACGCTTCAGCATTGCCACCTTCGACCTGATCGTCAGCGACCTGCGCCTGCCAGGCGCACCCGGCACCGAACTGATCAAGCTCGGCCAAGGCACCCCGGTACTGATCATGACCAGCTACGCCAGCCTGCGCTCGGCGGTAGACTCGATGAAAATGGGCGCGGTGGACTACATCGCCAAGCCCTTCGACCACGACGAGATGCTGCAAGCGGTGGCGCGTATCCTGCGCGACCGGCAGAACGCCCCGGCTGCCGCACCGGCGGCCGAGCCACGCGCCACCAATGGCAAGGCCGCCACCGCCGACAAAGGCGGCGCGGCGGCCGCCAATGGCGAAATCGGCATCATCGGCTCGTGCCCGCCGATGCAGGACATGTACAGCAAGATCCGCAAGGTCGCGCCCACCGACTCCAATGTGCTGATCCAGGGCGAGTCGGGCACCGGCAAAGAGCTGGTCGCACGCGCCCTGCACAACCTGTCGCGCCGGGCCAAGGCACCGATGATCTCGGTGAACTGCGCAGCCATCCCCGAGACACTGATCGAGTCCGAGCTGTTCGGCCACGAGAAAGGCGCGTTCACCGGCGCCAGCGCCGGGCGCGCCGGCCTGGTGGAAGCTGCCGATGGCGGTACCCTGTTCCTCGACGAAATCGGCGAACTGCCGCTGGAAGCCCAGGCCCGCCTGCTGCGCGTACTGCAGGAAGGCGAGATTCGCCGGGTGGGTTCGGTACAGTCGCAAAAGGTCGATGTACGCCTGATCGCCGCGACCCACCGCGACCTGAAGAACCTGGCCAAGGCCGGCCAGTTCCGTGAAGACCTGTATTACCGCCTGCACGTGATCGCCCTGAAACTGCCTGCCCTGCGCGAGCGCGGCAGCGACGTCAACGAGATCGCCAGCGCTTTCCTCGCCCGCCAGAGCGCGCGCATTGGCCGCGACGACCTGCACTTCTCGGCCGAAGCCGAGCAGGCCATTCGTCACTACAGCTGGCCGGGTAACGTGCGAGAGCTGGAAAACGCCGTGGAGCGTGCGGTGATACTCAGCGAGAGCGCAGAAATTTCCGCCGACCTGCTGGGCATCGACATCGAGCTGGGTGACCTGGAGGAGGACGAAATCCTCGATAACGCCCTGGTCGGGGCCAGTACGGCCAATGCCAGCCATGAGCCTACCGAGGACCTGTCGCTGGAAGATTACTTCCAGCACTTCGTGCTCGAGCACCAGGACCACATGACCGAGACCGAGCTGGCCCGCAAGCTCGGGGTCAGCCGCAAGTGCCTGTGGGAACGCCGCCAGCGCCTGGGCATCCCGCGACGCAAGAGCAACGCTACCAGCGAATAACCACGCTGCCTGGGCGGGAGGTTCCTCCTGCCCCTATCTACAACCTCTCCAGCCTCTTCGCGGGCATGCCCGCTCCCACAGGAATTTCACTGCCCTAAAGGGTGGTGCATCCCCTGTGGGAGCGGGCGTGCCCGCGAAAGGGCCAGCAAAGCCAGCGCACACACCCCGGTAACACATTAGCCCCCGCAAAAATCTGTTACCCAAGCTTTCCGCCGTAACAGTTCCCGAGGCGTACGGTAACGAAATTTCGACATTTTCGACCGCTGAAAAACTGCTCACCACCTCCAACCCATTGATTTTACTGGGTTTGCAAAAGTTGGCACGGCACCTGCTATATGTCTGGTACAAGAACAATAACAAGCACTGCAACTCAGAATAAGAACAAGACGAAACGGCTCACGCACAATAAAAACAAGACGGCGGAGGCGCAGCTAACTGATTCTTTTGGAGAGGATGCGTGTTTGGGGCTTGCCCCACAACCAGGCAGAGAACAACAAAAACTGCACTAAAAAGCAGCGCCTGAACTGGTTGGATCGACAGATCAACGTGACATCAGCGACCAAAGCAATCCGTTTGCTCTTAACCCCTGGATTGGGGGTCGTCCACAAGCTTCGAGATTTGTGGACAGGGCACTCAACAAAAACAAGAAGCCCAGCAGAAAAACAATAAGAGCACGCAACGACTTCTTGGGGAGCTTAGGCTCCCCTTGTCGTTTCTACCCTTCTGGCAGGCATCCTGCTACCCGCCTACACCATTCCTTGAGTAAATGCTAGAATCCCCGCCCATCATGCGGCCATTCTCCTATTCTTGGCCGAACATTCCTTCAAACAGTGCATCCCATGCTGAAGAAGCTGTTCCAGTCGTTCCGCCCGCCCGTACCGGGCCCGCACCACAGGCGCACCACGCCTGAGGTGATCAACAAGAGCCAGCACTCGCTGCAACGCCACCAATTCAGCCGCCATGCGGTGAACATCGTGGAACGCCTGCAGAGCGCCGGTTACCAGGCTTACCTGGTCGGTGGCTGTGTCCGCGACCTGATGCTGGGCATCACGCCGAAAGACTTCGACGTCGCCACCAGTGCCACCCCTGAACAGGTCCGTGCCGAGTTCCGCAACGCACGCATCATTGGCCGCCGCTTCAAGCTGGTCCACGTGCATTTCGGACGTGAAATCATCGAAGTCGCAACTTTCCGCGCCCACCATTCGGAAGACGACCAGGGCGACAGCCACCGTTCGTCGCACAATGCCAGTGGCCGCATTCTGCGTGACAACGTGTACGGCACCCTGGAAGAGGACGCGCAACGTCGCGACTTCACCATCAACGCCCTGTACTACGACCCGGTCAGCGAGCGCATCCTCGACTACGCCAACGGCGTGCACGATATCCGCAACCGCTTGCTGCGCCTGATCGGCGACCCTACCCACCGCTATCAGGAAGACCCGGTGCGCATGCTGCGCGCGGTGCGCTTCGCCGCCAAGCTCGACTTCGGCATCGAAAAACACACGGTCCAGCCGATTCGAGAGCTGGCCCCACTGCTGCGGGAAATTCCGCCAGCGCGCCTGTTCGAAGAGAGCCTCAAGCTGTTCCTCTCCGGCCAGGGCGCCATCGTCTTCGAAATGCTGGTCGACCTTCAGTTGTTCGAGCCGCTGTTCCCGGCCAGTTCGCATGCCCTGGACGAGCGCCCGACCTACACCCACACGCTGATCAGCCAAGCGCTGAACAACACCGACCTGCGCGTGAAGCAAGGCAAACCGGTAACCCCGGCCTTCCTCTTCGCCGCGCTGCTGTGGCCAGCCCTCCCGGCTCGCGTGCTGCACCTGCAGAACCAAGGCGTGCCGCCTATCCCGGCCATGAACGGTGCGGCCCACGACCTGATCGCCGAACAATGCGCACGTATCGCCATCCCCAAGCGCTTCACCCTGCCGATCCGCGAGATCTGGGACATGCAGGAGCGCCTGCCACGCCGCAGCGGCAAGCGCGCCGACATGCTGCTGGACAACCCGCGCTTCCGCGCCGGCTACGACTTCCTGCTGCTGCGCGAAAGCGCCGGGGAAGAAACCGACGACCTCGGCCAGTGGTGGACCGACTACCAGGATGCCAACGACAGCGAGCGTCGCGAGATGATCCGCGAACTGGGCAGCCGTGACGAAGGCACCGGCGCCGGCCCGCGCAAACGCAAGCGCAGCGGTGGCAAGCGCAAGCGCAGTGGCGACGAGGCGTTCGAGTGAGTACCCGCGCCTATATCGGCCTGGGCAGCAACCTGGACGCACCTGCCGAGCAGCTGCGCAGCGCCTTGCAGGCCCTCGACCAGGTCGAAGCCACACGCCTGGTGGCGGCCTCGGCCCTGTATACCAGCGATTCGCTGCTGCCCGGCCAGCCGCGCTACACCAACGCCGTCGCCGCCCTGGACACCGCCCTGCCACCGCTGGCCCTGCTCGATGCACTGCAGGCCATCGAGAACGATCAGGGCCGCGTGCGCAAGGAACGCTGGGGCCCGCGCACACTGGACCTGGACATCCTGCTGTTCGGCGACCAGGTGCTCGATGAGCCGCGCCTGAAAGTGCCGCATTACCACATGCATGCCCGGCCTTTTGTGCTGTACCCGCTGGCGGAACTGGTACCGGGCGATTTCCGCCTGGCCGACGGCCGCGCCCTTGCGCAACTGCTTGACGACTGCCCGTTCGTCGGCCTGGAACGCCTGTAAACCGGGCGTTCCAGCCTTGCACACTGGCGCGGTAACGCCAGTAACACCCTGATCGTAACAATGCGGTAACAGGGTGATTGACTTCCCCCACCTCGCTCACGACTATAGGCGTCCCGTGTGGCACCAAAGTGCCGCATACCCGTATTTAGGCCCGGACGGACCTGTGCCCGAACATCACGCGCGATGATGTGCCGCTCCGGAAAATGACTACACGCGTTGAATGCAGTCGTTTCTTACAGCGCCTGAACGAGGAATTTCCTACATGCCTGAAGTAACCCTGACCACCCTCAATGGCCTCAAGGCCAAGGGTGAAAAAATCACCATGCTGACCTGTTACGACGCCACCTTTGCCAAGGCCGCCAGCCAGGCCGGTGTCGAAGTGTTGCTGGTGGGCGACTCGCTGGGCATGGTCCTGCAAGGCCACGACAGCACACTGCCGGTAACCACCGCGGACATGGCCTACCATACCGCCAGCGTCAAACGTGGCAACGACGGCGCGCTGATCCTCGCCGACCTGCCGTTCATGGCGCATGCCACCCCGGAGCAGGCCTTTGCCAACAGCGCCACGCTGATGCAGGCCGGCGCCCACATGGTCAAGATCGAAGGCGCTGCCTGGCTTGCCGAGACCATCCGCCTGCTGGCCGAGCGTGGTGTGCCAGTATGCGCGCACATGGGCCTGACCCCGCAGACTGTCAACGTGATGGGCGGCTACAAGGTCCAGGGCCGCCAGGAAGCCCAGGCCCGGCAGATGCGCGCCGACGCGATCGCCCTGGAACAGGCCGGTGCGGCCATGCTGCTGCTCGAATGCGTGCCCAGCGAACTGGCGGCGGAAATCACCAGTGCCGTATCCATCCCGGTGATCGGCATTGGCGCCGGCAGCGGCACCGATGGCCAGGTACTGGTCCTGCACGACATGCTCGGCCTGTCGCTGAGCGGCCGCGTACCGAAGTTCGTGAAGAACTTCATGCAAGGCCAGCCGGATATCCACAGCGCCCTCGTCGCATACGTCGAGGCGGTCAAGCAAGTCAGCTTCCCAGGCAGCGAACACGGGTTCAGTGCATGAATACAGTCAAGACCGTCCGCGAACTGCGCGCCGCTGTCGCCCGCGCCCGCGGTGAAGGCAAGCGCATCGGCTTCGTGCCGACCATGGGCAACCTGCACAGCGGCCATGCCGCCCTGGTAACCAAGGCTGCGCAGCGCGCCGATTTCGTGGTCGCCAGCATCTTCGTCAACCCGCTGCAGTTCGGCGCCAACGAAGACCTCGACAAGTATCCGCGCACCCTCGCCGCCGACCAGGAGCGCCTGCTTCAGGCTGGCTGCAATCTGCTGTTCGCGCCCAGCGTCGAAGAGATGTACCCCGACGGCATGAGCGTGCAAACCCGCGTCAGCGTACCCCACCTTTCCGAAGGCTTGTGCGGCGCCAGCCGGCCCGGTCATTTCGAAGGCGTGGCCACCGTGGTCAGCAAGCTGTTCAACATGGTCCAGCCCGACCTTGCCGTGTTCGGTGAAAAGGACTTCCAGCAGCTGGCGGTTATCCGCGCCATGGTGCGCGACCTGAACATGCCGATCCAGATCATCGGCGAGCCCACCGTGCGGGCCGAGGACGGCCTGGCGCTGTCGTCGCGTAACGGCTACCTCACGCCGGAGCAGCGTGCTACGGCACCTGCGCTGTACCGCACGCTGCAGCATATCGCTGGGGCCATCCGCCATGGCCAGCGGGACTTTGCCGCACTGGTTGCCGAAGGCAAGGCGCAGTTGACCGCCGCGGGTTTCCGCCCGGATTACCTTGAGGTGCGTCATGCGGTAAGCCTGCGACCCGCGATGATCGATGATCGTGATCTGGTGGTGATTGCGGCGGCTTACCTGGGTAACACACGGTTGATCGACAACCTGTACCTTCATCTGGAAGAGAAGACCGCGTAACGGCCTGGGGCTGCCTTGCAGCCCATTCGCAGGCAAGCCAGCTCCCACCCCGACCGCATCGGCCTCGAGCCATGCGCTATCCCTGCGGGAGCTGGCTTGCCAGCGATGAGGCCAGTACCGGTAGCGCCCCCAAATCACACCCCGACCGCATCGGCCTCGAGCCATGCGCTATCCCTGTGGGAGCTGGCTTGCCGGCGATAAGGCCAGTACCGGTAACACAAAGACCGCTGCCCCCCCAAATCACACCTCGACCGCATCGGCCTCGAGCCATGCGCTATCCCTGTGGGAGCTGGCTTGCCGGCGATGAGGCCAGTACAGGCAATACAAGACAGTTGCTCCCCCAAATTCCCCCGCCATACCCATTCCCTGCAAGTGGCCTTTGCCTATAATGGTGCCAGCCTGAACCCGGCAATGAGTGCCGTGTCCAAGGTCTCACCACGCACCAAGGGAACCCCGCGCAATGGCGTATTACCGCACACCCCACGATGTCACGGCCCTGCCCGCCTGGCAGGCGCTTCAGCAACACCGCGACGCCATGCAAGGTTTCAGCATGCGCGAAGCTTTCGCCGCCGATACCAAGCGCTTCGACCAGTTCTCCCTGAGCTCCTGCGGCCTGTTCCTCGACTATTCGAAAAACCTGATCACCGAACAAAGCCGCGACCTGCTGGTGAACCTGGCCAACGAAGTGGGCCTGCAGGACGCCATCAAGTCGATGTTCAGCGGCGAAATCATCAACGCCTCCGAAGGTCGCCCGGTGCTGCACACCGCCCTGCGCCGTCCGGTAGGCGACAAGCTCAGCGTCAACGGCGTGAACGTCATGCCGGAAGTGCACAAGGTGCTCAACCAGATCACCGAACTGGTCGGCCGCATTCACGACGGCCTGTGGCGTGGCTACAGCGAAAAGCCGATCACTGACGTGGTCAACATCGGCATCGGCGGCTCGTTCCTCGGCCCCGAACTGGTGTCCGAGGCGCTGCTGCCCTACGCCCAGCGCGGCGTGCGCTGCCACTACCTGGCGAACATCGACGGCAGTGAGTTCCACGAGCTGTCGGCCAACCTGCGCGCCGAAACCACCCTGTTCATCGTCTCGTCGAAGTCGTTCAACACGCTCGAGACCCTGAAGAACGCCATAGCCGCCCGTACCTGGTACCTGGCCCAGGGCGGTTCGGAAGCCGAGCTGTATCGCCACTTCATCGCCGTTTCCAGCAACAAGGCCGCCGCCGTGGCCTTCGGCATCCGCGAAGAAAACATCTTCCCGATGTGGGACTGGGTGGGCGGGCGCTACTCGCTGTGGTCGGCCATCGGCCTGCCGATCGCCCTGGCCATCGGTACCGCCAACTTCAAGGAACTGCTGTCCGGTGCCTACACCATGGACCAGCACTTCCAGACCGCGCCGTTCGACAAGAACATGCCGGTGCTGCTGGCCCTGCTGGGCGTGTGGTACGGCAACTTCTGGGGCGCCCAGAGTCACGCGATCCTGCCGTACGACCACTACCTGCGCAACATTACCAAGCACCTGCAACAGCTGGACATGGAGTCCAACGGCAAGAGCGTGCTGCAGGACGGCACCCCGGTGAAGACCGACACCGGTCCGGTTATCTGGGGTGGCGTCGGTTGCAACGGCCAGCATGCCTACCACCAGCTGCTGCACCAGGGCACCCAGCTGATTCCGGCCGACTTCATCGTGCCGGTGGTGAGCTTCAACCCGGTGGCCGACCATCATCAGTGGCTGTACGCCAACTGCCTGTCGCAGAGCCAGGCGCTGATGTTGGGCAAAACCCGCGAGGAAGCCGAGGCAGAGCTGCGTGGCAAAGGCCTGAACGAAGCGGACATCGAAAAGCTGGCCCCGCACAAGGTGATCCCAGGCAATCGTCCGAGCAACACCCTGGTGGTGGAACGCATCAGCCCGCGCCGCCTGGGCGCGCTGGTGGCGATGTACGAGCACAAGGTGTTCGTGCAGAGCGTGATCTGGGGCATCAACGCCTTCGACCAGTGGGGCGTGGAGCTGGGCAAGGAGCTGGGCAAGGGCGTTTACCAACGCCTGGTCGGCAGCCTGGAAGAAAGCGCCGAAGATGGTTCCACCCAAGGCCTGATCAACTACTTCCGCGGCCGTCACCGCGGTTGATCCCAAAGCCGTCACACGGTCGCTCCGTGTAGGAGCGGCCTTGTGTCGCGATGGGCCGCAGAGCGGCCCCAACAATTGATGCGCCAGCGCTGAAATCCCGGGGCCGCTCTGCGGCCCATCGCGACACAAGGCCGCTCCTACAGGGACCGAGTCTACCCTCAAGGAACATCACCTCTGGCTACACTGTCCTATCGAATAGCCGTTGCAGTCCATCGCCCCTTACAAGAGCAGGACCACCCGCCATGTTCGATATCCGCAACTACCCCCAGGCCCTGGCCGTCAGCCAGTCCGCCGCCCTAACCCCCGACGAGTACCGCCGCCTCTACCGCCAGTCGGTGGATGACCCCGACACCTTCTGGGCCGAACAGGCCAAGCGCCTGGACTGGATCAAGCCCTGGTCGAGCGTGCAGCAATGCGACCTGAAGACCGGCAGCGCCCGCTGGTTCGACGGCGCCCAGCTCAACGTCAGCTACAACTGCATCGACCGCCACCTGGCCCGACGCGGCGAACAGACTGCCCTGCTGTGGGAAGGCGACGATCCCAAGGATTCCAAGGCCATCACCTACCGCGAACTGCACCGCCAGGTCTGCCGCCTGGCCAATGCGCTGAAAGCACGCGGGGTAAAGAAAGGCGACCGGGTGTGCATCTACATGCCGATGATCCCCGAGGCCGCCTTCGCCATGCTTGCCTGCACCCGCATCGGTGCCATCCACTCGGTGGTGTTCGGCGGCTTCTCGCCAGATGCCCTGCGCGACCGTATCCTCGATGCCGACTGCCGTACGGTGATCACTGCCGATGAAGGCGTGCGCGGCGGCAAACGCATCCCGCTGAAACAGAACGTCGACAAGGCCCTGGCCAGCTGCCCTGCGGTCAGCAGCGTATTTGTGGTGCGCCGCACCGGCGGCGATGTCGTCTGGGCCGAAGGCCGTGACTTCTGGTACCACGAGGCAACGGAAAAGGCCGGCGACGACTGCAGTCCCGAGCCGATGGGTGCCGAAGACCCGCTGTTCATCCTCTACACCTCCGGCAGCACCGGCAAACCCAAAGGCGTGCTGCACACTACCGGCGGCTACCTGCTGCAGGCCACCCTCACCTTCAAGGTGGTGTTCGACTACCGTGACGGCGAGGTGTTCTGGTGCACCGCCGATGTCGGCTGGGTCACCGGCCACAGCTACATCGTCTATGGTCCGCTGGCCAATGGCGCGATCTCGCTGATGTTCGAAGGCGTGCCCAACTACCCGGACACCTCGCGCTTCTGGCAAGTGGTGGACAAACACAAGGTGAACATCTTCTACACCGCCCCGACCGCCCTGCGCGCGCTGATGCGCGAAGGCTCCGCGCCGCTGCAGAGTACTTCACGCCAGAGCCTGCGCCTGCTGGGCAGCGTCGGCGAGCCGATCAACCCCGAAGCCTGGGAGTGGTATTTCGAAGAAGTCGGGCAAAAGCGCTGCCCCATCGTCGATACCTGGTGGCAGACCGAAACCGGCGGCATCATGCTTACCCCGTTGCCCGGCTCGCAGTCGCTCAAGCCCGGCTGTGCCACCCAGCCCATGTTCGGCGTGCAACCAGTGCTGCTGGACGAAAAGGGCAAGCTCATCGAAGGCCCCGGTGCCGGCTTGCTGGTGATCAAGGCCAGCTGGCCCGGGCAGATCCGTAGCGTCTATGGCGACCATCAGCGCATGGTCGACACCTACTTCAAGCCGATGCCCGGCTATTACTTCACCGGCGACGGTGCCCGCCGCGATGCCGATGGAGACTACTGGATCACCGGGCGTATCGATGACGTGATCAACGTTTCCGGTCACCGTATCGGTACCGCCGAAGTGGAAAGCGCGCTGGTGCTGCATGACAGCGTTGCCGAAGCGGCGGTGGTCGGTTACCCCCACGACCTCAAAGGCCAAGGCGTTTACGCCTTCGTCACACCGATGAATGGCGTAACGCCGGACGACGCGCTCAAGGCCGAGCTACTGGCCTTGGTCAGCAAGGAAATCGGCAGTTTCGCCAAACCCGAGCTGATCCAGTGGGCTCCGGCGCTGCCCAAGACACGCTCAGGCAAGATCATGCGGCGTATACTGCGCAAGATCGCTTGCAACGAACTCGACAACCTGGGCGATACCTCGACCCTGGCCGACCCCAGCGTGGTGCAGGGCCTGATCGACAAACGCCTCAACCAGTAACCGGCGGCCGTTGCCCATGGCCGCCCTGAACCACAGGTCGCCATGGAAGCCCTTCGCCGCCGCATCGAAACCCAGGTCATGAGCCTTACCGGGCTGGCCCTCGGCCAGCTCGACCTGGAATCGCCCAAGGGCGACCCCGGGCTGTTCGGCCCGCACAGCATCAGCTGGCGGGTACATGGCGACTTCCCGAGCATGCTGGTCGGTGGCATCAGTGCCCTCATGCTGCAGTTGCTGCACCCGCTGGCCCTGGCCGGGGTGTGGGACCATTCCAACTTCCGTGAAGACCTGCTCGGCCGCCTGCGCCGTACCAGCCAATTCATCTCCGGCACCACCTTCGGCGCCACCCGCGATGCCGAGTGGCTGATCGACAAGGTGCGCACCATCCACCTGCAGGTAACCGGCACCGCGCCGGATGGCCGCCCGTATGCGGCCAGCGACCCGGACCTGCTGACCTGGGTGCACGTGGCGGAAGTCAGCAGCTTTCTCGCCGCCCACCTGCGTTACCGCAACCCGCAACTAGCGCGCGCCGAGCAGGATGCCTACTACGCAGAGATCGCATTGATTGCCGAGCGCCTTGGCGCCCGCGACGTGCCGCGCTCGTGCCAGCAGGTCGAGGACTATCTGCAGCGCATGCGCCCCCAGTTGCACTGCGACGCACGCAGCCATGAGGTGGTCGGCATCCTGCTCGATGCCCCCGCCCCCAGCCGCCTGGCACAGCCGGTGGGCAAGCTGATGCTGCACGCCGGCATCGACCTGCTGCCGGGCTGGGCCCAGACCATGC
Organism: Pseudomonas sp. s4; assembly: GCF_046764235.1. Taxonomy (NCBI): domain Bacteria; kingdom Pseudomonadati; phylum Pseudomonadota; class Gammaproteobacteria; order Pseudomonadales; family Pseudomonadaceae; genus Pseudomonas; species Pseudomonas sp. s4. Next base: position 5,461,248 of record NZ_CP177209.1, read on the forward strand.
TCGGGCTACAGCACGGTCCGTTGCAGCGGCGCATGATCCGCTTGGGCCTGCAACGCACCGCGCCAGTACTGCGCTGGGCGATGCGCGACGGCTCAGCGCACCGGGCCAAACGGCGCATGGGCATCGAATGAGGTCAACTGGTCGCCTCAGCGGAACTGATTTAACGTGCCATACTCCAAGCTCTCCTGCTTAGACAGACGAAGCGACACATGTACAAAGGATTGACTCGCGCCGCTGGCGCACTGCTGGCCCTGGTAGCCCTCTACAGCCTTCTTGGCTTTTTCGTTCTCCCCGGTGTCGCGCTGCGCATCGCCAACCAACAGTTGGCCCAATACGCAACCGTGCCTGCCCACCTCGAACGGATCGAACTCAACCCCTTCAGCCTCGAACTGACACTGTGGGGCCTGCAGATCGGCGAGCCTGGCAAGGAGCAGGTCGGCTTCGACCGGCTGTACGCCAACCTTTCGCTCGACAGCCTGTGGAGCGGTGCCCTGCACATGGATGCAGTGGAACTGGTCAAACCGCGCAACGAAGTGCTGTTCGCCAAGGACGGTACTCTCAACCTGACCCGCCTGTTCAAACTGCCAGCCAGCGAAGCCAAGCCTGACGAGCCACCCAGCGACCCGTTCCCGCTACGCATCGGCAGCATCAAGCTCAGCGATGGCTACCTGCACTTCGAGGACCTGCGCCCGAGCGAGCCGATCGAGTTCCTCTACGACAACATGAACCTGGAGCTGAAAAACCTCAGCACCCTGCCCAACGACAATGCCGACATGACCCTGGTGGCCATCGGCCCCAACGGCGGGCGCATCGACTGGAAAGGCACCCTTAGCCTGGCGCCAATCGCCTCTGAAGGCACACTGAAGATCACCGAAGGCAAGATGAAGGCATTCTGGCCCTATGTGCGCGATGCCGTGCCACTGGTGCTGGAAGACGGCGTGGTCAGCCTCGACACCCACTACAAGCTCAACCTCGCCAAGCAGACCGAACTGTTGCTGGACAACGCGTCGGTGCGCATCGCCCCGTTTGCCATCAAGGCCCCGGATGGCCGCCCGCTGGCACGCCTGGCCAGCCTGGAAGTAAGCGAAACCTCGGTCGACCTGGTCAAGCAGCTGGTCACCGTGGGCAAGATCCGCAGCGAAAAACTGGAAACCTGGGCCGCGCTGGAAAAGGACGGCCAGCTCGACTGGCAGAAACTGTTCGCCAGCCAGCCGGCCAAGGCTACGCCGAAGGAAAAGGCCGAACCGGCCGCCGCCGAGCCCACGCCCGAACAGCAAGCCGCCAAGGAGCCGAGCAAACCCTGGCAGGTGCTGCTCAAGGACGTGCAACTGCGTAACTACCTGGTGCACCTGGCGGACCGTACTCAGAAGGAGCCGGTGGCCCTCGACGTCGGCCCGCTCAACGCCGACCTGCAAGGTTTCGACAGTCTCAACAAGTCGCCCTTTACCCTCAAGCTCGATACCGGCGTGGGCAAGCAAGGCAAGCTTCAGGCGGCCGGCCAGGTCAACCTGGCGCCCATCTGGGCCAAGCTGGACGTGAGCACCCGCGATATCGACCTGCGAGTGGCCCAGGCCTATATCAGCCCGTTCATCCTGCTGGAGCTGCGCAGCGGCATGCTCGCCAGCGACCTCAAGGTCGACCTGAAGAACACCTCACCACTGGCCTTCAGTGTTGCCGGCAAGGCACAGGTCAGCCAGCTGCACACCCTCGACACCATCAAGAGCCGTGACTTCGTCAAATGGCAACAGGTGAACGTCGACGGCCTGTCCTACGTGCACGGCGATGCGCTGTCGATCGACAAAGTGACCCTGCTGCAACCCTATGCGCGTTTCATCATCAACGAAGACCGCACGACCAACATCAACGACCTGCTGATCCCGCAGCCGGCCGGCGCCCCGGCGACCAGCCAGGCCAAGCCGGCCGCTGCCAGCAACGACAAGCCGCTGGGCATCCACATCGGCCAGATCGACCTCAACGACGGCTCGGCCAACTTCGCCGACCTGTCCCTCACCCCCAACTTCGCCACGGCCATCCAGCAGCTGAACGGTCGAATCGGCACCATCGACAACCGCAAGCCTGTGCCGGCCAAGGTCGACGTCAAGGGCAAGGTCGACCGCTACGCGCCGGTCACCATCAAAGGCGCCCTCAACCCGTTCAACCCGCTGGCCAGCCTGGACATCGCCACCAGCTTCAAGCGGGTCGAGCTGACCACACTCACCCCCTACTCCGGCAAGTTCGCCGGCTTCCGTATCCGCAAAGGCCGGCTCAACCTCGACCTGCATTACCTGATCACCAATGGCCAGCTGAAGGCCGAGAACAAGGTGGTGGTTGAGCAGTTGCAGTTGGGCGAGAAGGTCGACAGCCCGGACGCAGTGGACCTCCCTATCCGCCTGGCGGTGGCACTGCTGAAGGATACAGAAGGCAAGATCTCGATCGAGCTGCCGGTATCCGGAGACCTCAACAACCCGCAGTTCAGCGTGATGCCGATCGTCTGGCAAACCCTGCGCAACCTGGTGTTGCGTGCGGCGCAGGCGCCGTTCAAGTTCATTGGCGGGCTGGTTGCCGGCGGTGGCTCGGAAGATCTGGGCAATGTGTCCTTCGCCCCGGGCTCCAGCGAGCTTAGTGGCGACGCCCAGGCATCGCTGGACAAATTGGCGTCGGCCCTGAAGGAACGCCCGGAGCTGCGCCTGGAAATCGAAGGCACCAGCGCCCAGGCCAGCGACGGCCCGCTGATCGCCCAGCAGCGCCTGGAGCGTGAGTACCAGGCCACCTGGTACAAGATCCTGCAGCGCCGCGGTGACAAGGTGCCGGCCAATGCCTCGATGCTGGTGGTCGACGACAGCGAAAAACCGGCGATGCTCGAAGGCATCTACCGTAACCGCCTGAAGCAACAGCCGCCTGCGGAATGGGAGCAACTGGGCCGCGACGAGCGCACCGCCAAGCTGCGCGAGGCGGTGATCAAGTCCTGGGCCGAAAGTACTGCGCTGCTGCGCACACTTGGCCAGGAGCGGGCCAGCAGCATCAAGGATTACCTGGTAGACAAAGGCCAGCTGGAAGATGACCGGGTGTACTTCATAGATACCAGTCTGGGCCAGGCCGAGAGCGATGGTCGGGTGGTGACGCCGATGCATCTGGATGCCGAATAACTTCTACTAGCAGGTCTGGCCTCTTCGCGGGCTTGCCCGCTCCCACTGGTACTGGCACAGGCCTTGAACTGTGTACGGTCCCTGTGGGAGCGGGCAAGCCCGCGAAGAGGCCGGTACAGGCTTCACACCAACCGCTGCCCCGACACCGCCGGGTGGTACAACGGCTGCACCTTGTTCCCTGCCGGGTCCAGCAGGTGGAAGCTGCGCGCCCCGTCACCATGGTTGAACGGCCGGTCCAGCAGGGTCACGCCATGGGCCTTGAAATACTGGTACCAGGCCTCCAGCTCCTCCACGCTATCGACGATGAACCCATAGTGGTCCAGGGTCTGCAAACCATTGGCCGCCCCTGCCCCGCGCCCCAGCGACAGGTTGTCGTTACCACAAGTGAGATACACCAGGTCTTCGTTGGCGCGGTTCAGCACCTCCATGCCCAGCACATCGACGTAGAAGCGTTCGCACTCCTCCAGGTTGGGCACCAACAAGGCAATATGACGCAGGCCGTTCAGGCGACCAGGGCGTGCAGGCAATTCGGACATTGGCGAATCTCCATTTTTGTATACAATTTACAGTATAATTTAAAACAAAAGGAGAGCCTTGTGTATAGCCTGTTCATCAAGACCCGAGTGAAGCCCGGTTGCGCAGAGGATTTTCTCAATGCGATCAAGGTCAATGCCGCAGCCTCAGTCGCCACTGAACCTGGTTGCCTGGCATTCGATGTGTCGCAAGACCGGGTCGACCCGGAGTTGATCTACCTGTACGAGATCTACCGCGACGATGCAGCCTATGAAGCGCATACCCAAACCGCGCACTTTCGCGATAGCCGGCCATTGGTCGAGCCGCTGATCGTCGAGCAAGAATGCTTCGAGAGCGATGTGATCGCGCGTAACCCGGTGTACTAGCCGCCAATGAAAAGCCCCGGCAAATAGCCGGGGCTCGGAGCGAAGGTGGCCAAATCCGTTTGGCCGACGGGACATTCCTTATTCGGCTTTCAGGCCGTCAGACATGACGCTTTTCACGCCTTTGATGTTCTTGGTGATGCGTACCGCTTCTTCTTTCTGGGATTGAGTGATCGCCACGTCAGACGACAGCGAGACGACGCCTTGGCTGGTCTCGACTTTGATGTCGCTGCCTGGAATACCTTTTTCAGTCAGCAGGTCCGCTTTCACCTTGGTAGTGATCCAGGTGTCGGAACCTTCCTGCTTGGCGTTATCCACGGTGTTGGCAGCCAACATGACTGGAGCCTGGGTTGGCTCCGCAGCGAATGCGCCGTTAGCCATGGTCAGGGTCAGGGCGGTAGCAGTAACGGCAGCAATGGCGAACTTCTTCATGTGAGTCACTCCTGTTTTTTCGAAAGGTCTGCGCCGTATGTCCTGGCGTCAGATATGGAGGTAGCTGCATGCGCTGTGCCAGCTTTTCCGTCTCGCTTGTTTCCTTTTAAATCAACAAGTTAGCCAAATTTAGATTTGGCCGATGTCGTGCATTCTGCAATCCGCACGATAAAACTGCTTGCAAGATGCAAGTCCGCAAAAGGTTCCGTACAGCCATAAAAAAAGGCCCCTTGCGGGGCCTTTCTTTCTACTACGAGGCAATCATCAGACGCCCGAGGCCTTGGCCGCGGCAACGTCTTTGATCGACAGCTTGATACGGCCGCGGTTGTCCACGTCCAGTACCAGTACTTCGACTTCCTGGCCTTCTTTCAGGATGTCGGTGACTTTCTCGACGCGAGCATCGCTCAGCATGGAGATGTGCACCAGGCCGTCCTTGCCAGGCAGGATGTTTACGAACGCACCGAAGTCGACGATGCGCTCGACCTTGCCGACGTAGATCTTGCCAATCTCGGCTTCGGCGGTAATGCCCAGGATGCGTTGCTTGGCAGCATCTGCCGCTTCCTTGGTTTCGCCGAAGATCTTGATCGAGCCATCGTCTTCGATGTCGATCGAAGCCTTGGTCTCTTCGCAGATGGCGCGAATGGTGGCGCCGCCTTTACCGATGACGTCACGGATCTTGTCGGTGTCGATCTTCATCGCGATCATGGTCGGGGCGTTGGCCGACAGCTCGCTACGCGACTGGGCGATGATCTGGTTCATCTGGCCGAGGATATTCAGGCGCGCTTCCAGGGCCTGGCCCAGGGCGATCTCCATGATCTCTTCGGTGATACCGTTGATCTTGATGTCCATCTGCAGCGCGGTAACACCCTTGGCGGTACCGGCTACCTTGAAGTCCATGTCGCCCAGGTGGTCTTCGTCACCCAGGATGTCGGTCAGGACGGCGAACTTGTCACCTTCCTTGACCAGGCCCATGGCGATACCGGCAACCGGTGCCTTCATCGGTACACCAGCGTCCATCAGGGCCAGGGAAGCACCACAGACCGAAGCCATGGAGCTGGAACCGTTGGATTCGGTGATTTCCGATACCACGCGGATGGTGTACGGGAACTCGCTGTCGCTCGGCAGCATGGCCTGCACGCCACGACGGGCCAGACGGCCGTGGCCGATTTCACGACGGCCAGCGCCGCCCATGCGGCCGCACTCACCCACCGAGAATGGCGGGAAGTTGTAGTGCAGCATGAACGGGTCTTTTTTCTCGCCTTCCAGGGTGTCCAGCAGCTGGGCGTCACGGGCAGTACCCAGGGTCGCAACGACCAGGGCCTGGGTTTCGCCACGGGTGAACAGCGCCGAACCGTGAGTCTTCGGCAAGACGCCGACTTCGATGTTCAGCGGGCGCACGGTGCGGGTGTCACGACCGTCGATACGCGGTTTGCCGTTGACGATGTTCTCACGGACGGTGCGGTATTCCAGCTCGCCGAAGATTTCCTTGATGGCGCCGGCGGACGGGCCGGTCTCTTCGTTGCTCAGACGGGCAACAGCCTCGTCGCGCAGCTGGCCCAGGCGGTTGTAGCGGTCAGCCTTCTGAATGATGGTGTAGGCCTGCGAAACGGCTTCGCCGAACTCGGCGCGTACCAGGTTCATCAGCTCGACGTTGGCCGGGGCTGGCTGCCAGTCCCAGGTCGGCTTGCCGGCTTCGGCAGCCAGTTCCTTGACGGCCTGGATCACGGCCTGGAATTCGTCGTGGGCGAACAGCACGGCGCCCAGCATCTGGTCTTCGGTCAGCTCTTTGGCTTCCGACTCAACCATCAGTACAGCCGATTCGGTACCGGCAACGACCATGTCCAGGCTCGAGGCAGCCAGTTGCTCGTAGGTCGGGTTCAGCAGGTAGCCGGTGCTTTCGTGGAAGGCAACGCGAGCGGCGCCGATCGGGCCTTCGAACGGAATGCCGGAGATGGCCAGGGCGGCCGAGGTACCGATCATCGCAGCGATGTCCGGGTCGGTCTTCTTGCTGGTGGAAACCACGGTGCAGACAACCTGCACTTCGTTCATGAAGCCTTCCGGGAACAGCGGACGGATCGGACGGTCGATCAGGCGCGAGGTCAGGGTCTCTTTCTCGGAAGGACGGCCTTCACGCTTGAAGAAGCCACCCGGGATCTTGCCGGCGGCGTAGGTCTTTTCCTGGTAGTGGACCGACAGCGGGAAGAAGCCCTTGCCTGGATCGGCCTGTTTGGCACCGACCACGGTCACCAGCACGGTGACGTCGTTGTCGACGGTAACCAGCACGGCGCCGGTTGCCTGACGGGCAATACGGCCCGTTTCGAGAGTAACGGTCGACTGACCGAACTGGAATGTCTTGATTACCGGGTTCACGGTTTCCTACCTTTTTTCAGTGGCTCTGGGGGGAACTGGTTTCTTGCGAATTCTTGGGCAGAACGGGGAATCGGCCCCATTGACCGTCCAGATACAACACGAGGCTGGGAGCCTGGCACCAAGCGGAAAATCCGCTCAGCATTGCCAGGCTGCCAACCTCGGAGATACGCGTGGCGTGTCCAACGGCAGCACTGCAAAACAGCCCTGCCGAAGCCTGCGACACGCCATGCACACCACTGGCCAGGCCGCTATTAGCGACGCAGACCCAGGCGACCGATCAGGGCGCTGTAACGAGTGGTGTCTTTGCCCTTCAGGTAGTCCAGCAGCTTACGACGCTGGTTGACCATACGGATCAGACCACGACGGGAGTGGTGGTCTTTGTCGTTGGCCTTGAAGTGGCCTTGCAGCTTGTTGATGTTGGCGGTCAGCAGAGCAACCTGCACTTCCGGGCTACCGGTATCGCCGGCGGCTTGCTGGTATTCGGCAACGATCTGAGCTTTTTCTTCAACGCTGAGGGCCATTTGGCTTCTCCTGATAACGGATCCCGCATGCGGGGTCCAATAGGCCAGGGACAAATCCCTGTATTAATAAAAAAGGTGTGACCGTGCCTACTGACAGCCACCCTTGGTGCCGTGGGGCCTGGCAATTGCCCGACCCCGCGGTTTCGGTCATTCCGACCGAATCAGTCGACGCGGCGCAATGCGCCCGTCTTCGCTCACTTCACCGATACCGATGAAGCGCGCGTTGTGATCCTGTACCCGGACCATGCCAAATTGCGGCGCGTCCGGCGCGCGTACCGCCTGCCCATGCAGCCAGTAAAACGCACTGTGCTCGGACAGGCACACCAGTGGCCAGTCCTGCAGGCCGCTGTCCGAAGGCATCAGGAAGCGGTCGAGCGCTTCGTTGCCACCTTCGGCGTGGGCCTGTTCGAGTTCCTCGAGGGTGACCGTCTGTGCCAGCGCGAAAGGCCCGGCCTGGGTCCTGCGCAGCTCGGCGACATAGGCGCCGCAGCCAAGGGCCTCACCGATATCCTCCACCAGGGTGCGGATATAGGTGCCTTTGCTGCATCCTACGCTCAGCCGTGCACGGGTGCCTTCGCACTCGAGCAACTCCAAGCGGCCAATTGTAACAGAACGCGCCTCGCGCTCCACTACCTCTCCTGCACGTGCCAGCTTGTAAAGCGGCTGGCCATCACGCTTGAGCGCCGAGTACATCGGCGGTATCTGGCTGATCTGGCCACGAAAACGCGGCAGCAGGGCCTCGATGTCGGCGCGACCAACGGTCACCTCACGGGTCTGCAGCACTTCACCTTCGGCATCGCCGGTGTTGGTAGTCTGCCCCATCTGCATGACCGTTTCGTAGCCCTTGTCGGAATCGAGCAGGTACTGCGAAAACTTGGTCGCTTCGCCAAAGCACAGCGGCAGCACGCCGGTTGCCAGCGGATCGAGGCTGCCGGTGTGCCCGGCCTTTTCCGCATTGAGCAGCCAGCGCACCTTTTGCAGGGCGGCGTTGGAGGTGAAGCCCAGCGGCTTGTCGAGCAGGATGATGCCGCTGACGTTGCGGCGGATACGTTTGACCTGGGCCACCGCTTACTCCTCGGCGTCCAGCTTGTCGCCATCCTTGTGCAGACGGTCTTCGGCGACCGCGCGCTCGATCAGTGCCGACAGGTGGGCACCACGGCTGACGCTTTCGTCGAAGTGGAAATGCAGTTGCGGCACGCTGCGCAGTTGCATCACACGGCCCAGGTGCAGGCGCAGGAAGCTCGCGGCGCTGGTCAGGGCCTTGAGGGTCTGCGGTACGGCGTCGGCGCCGTCCTGGCCCATCACGGTGATGAACACCTTGGCGTGGCCAAGATCACGGCTGACATCGACGGCCGTGATGGTCACCAGGCCGACGCGCGGGTCTTTGACTTCACGGCGGATCAGCTCCGACAGCTCGCGCTGCATCTGGTCGCCGATGCGTTGGGTACGGCTATATTCTTTTGCCATTCTTGCTACCTGTAACTTAAAGCGGCAAACGCCCGGTCAGGCTGAAGCCTGACCGGGCGCTACCTACTGAGGCACTGCCCACCGCCCTGCGGCGGGGGCTGGCGCCCTGCTCACCCTTAAAGGGTACGAGCAACCTGGACTTTCTCGAAGACTTCGATCTTGTCGCCGACCTTGACGTCGTTGTAGCTCTTCACGCCAATACCGCACTCCATGCCGTTACGCACTTCGGAGGCGTCGTCCTTGAAGCGACGCAGCGACTCCAGTTCGCCTTCGAAGATCACAACGTCTTCGCGCAGTACGCGGATCGGACGGTTGCGGTACACGGTACCCTCGATGACCATACAGCCAGCGATGGCGCCGAACTTCGGCGAACGGAACACGTCACGTACTTCGGCGACACCCAGGATGTTCTCGCGAACATCGCTGCCGAGCATGCCGGTCAGGGCCTTCTTGACGTCTTCGATGATGTCGTAGATCACGTTGTAGTAACGCATATCCAGACCTTCCTGCTCGACGATCTTGCGCGCGCCGGCGTCGGCACGCACGTTGAAGCCGAACAGTACTGCATTCGAAGCCAGCGCCAGGTTGGCGTCGCTTTCGGTGATACCACCGACGCCGCCACCGATCACGCGCACCTGAACTTCGTCGTTGCCCAGGCCCGACAGCGAACCCTGCAGTGCTTCCAGGGAACCACGCACGTCGGTCTTGAGGACGATGTTGAGGGTCTTCTTCTCTTCCTGACCCATGGTCTCGAAGATGTTTTCCAGCTTGCCAGCGTGAGCACGGGCCAGCTTGACCTCGCGGTACTTGCCTTGACGGAACAGGGCAACTTCACGAGCCTTCTTCTCGTCGGCAACCACGGACAGCTCGTCACCGGCTTCCGGGGTACCGTCAAGGCCGAGGATTTCGACCGGAATCGACGGGCCGGCTTCCTTCACAGGCTTGCCGTTCTCGTCGAGCATGGCGCGCACGCGGCCATAGTTGGAACCGCACAGGACCATGTCGCCCTGACGCAGGGTACCGTCCTGAACCAGGATGGTCGCGACCGGGCCACGGCCCTTGTCCAGGCGTGATTCGACAACCACACCACGACCTGGAGCGGTCGGGGTAGCGGTCAGTTCCAGGATCTCGGCCTGCAGCAGGACAGCCTCGAGCAGTTCGTCGACGCCGGTACCCATCTTGGCCGAAACCTTGACGAACGGAGTATCACCACCCCAGTCCTCGGAGGTCACGCCTTCGACAGCAAGCTCGTTGCGGATGCGATCGATATCGGCACCCGGCTTGTCGATCTTGTTCACTGCAACCACCAGCGGAACGCCAGCTGCCTTGGCATGCTGAACGGCTTCGCGGGTTTGCGGCATCACGCCGTCGTCCGCTGCCACCACCAGGATGACGATGTCGGTAGCCTTGGCACCACGGGCACGCATTGCGGTGAACGCAGCGTGACCTGGGGTATCGAGGAAGGTGACCATGCCGCGGTCGGTTTCCACGTGGTAGGCACCGATGTGCTGGGTAATACCACCGGCTTCGCCAGCGGCAACCTTGGCACGACGGATGTAGTCGAGCAGCGAGGTCTTACCGTGGTCAACGTGACCCATGACGGTAACGACCGGCGCACGCGATTCGACTTCACCTTCGAACTTCAGCGATTCGGCCAGGGAGTCTTCCAGGGCGGTATCGCTGACCAGGGTCACTTTGTGGCCCAGTTCTTCGGCGACCAGCTGGGCGGTTTCCTGGTCGAGCACCTGGTTGATGGTGACCGGGGTACCCAGCTTGAACATGAACTTGACCACTTCAGCGGCCTTGACCGACATCTGTTGGGCCAGTTCCGAGACGGTGATGGTCTCGCCGATGGTCACGTCACGGATGACTGGACCGGTCGGGTTCTGGAAGCCGTGCTGGTTGCGCTTCTTCAGCTTGCTCTTGCCACCCCGGCCACGGCGTACGCCATCGCTCTCTTCATCGGTGGTGCGCGGTGCGGCACGAGGAGTCGGAGCCTTTTCCTTCTCCTTGACCTTGACCTTGATCGACACGCGCGGGGCCTCGCCACGACGCTCGCCACCACGACGGTCTTCGTCACGGGTGCGGCCTTCGTTGCGACGGGCTTCGTCCTTCTTGCGCTCGGCAGCACGGGCTGCGGCGTCTTCGGACGCCGGGGCGTCGGCAACTACCGGGGCCGGGGTAGCGGCAGGTGCCGCCTCTGGCTTGGCGGCAGGCGCAGGGGCTGCAGCAGCGGTTTCGGCGGCCTGACGGCGAGCCTGCTCTTCGTTGCGCTGGCGAACTTCGGCCTCGACCTTCTCGCGAGCGGCGTTTTCAGCCGCGCGGCGCTCTTCCAGCTCACGCTTCTGCTCAGCCTGGATTTCTTCCGGGCTGCGCTGCACGAATACTTTCTTCTTGCGTACTTCTACGCTGATGCTCTTGCTACCGGCGACACGCAGGGTGCTGGTGGTTTTGCGCTGCAAGGTAATCTTGCGCGGCTCTTCCGCCTTGCTCTTGTGGCTGCTCTTCAAATGAGTCAGCAATGTCTGCTTCTCATTGTCGGTCACTACCTGACCGGCGTCGGTGTGCGGCAGACCTGCCTCACGCATCTGCTGCAGCAGGCGCTCTACCGGTGCCTCGACCTCTTGGGCCAGTTCTTTCACCGTGACTTGCGTCATGCACTTCTCTCCTCAGGCCGCGCCTAATTACTCGAACCAGTGGGCTCGGGCGGCCATGATCAACTTGCCGGCACGCTCTTCGTCGATGCCGTCGATGTCGAGCAGATCGTCGATCGACTGCTCGGCCAGGTCTTCGCGGTTAACCACGCCGCGCACCGCCAGTTCCGCCGCCAGGTCCTTGTCCATACCCTCGAGGGAGAGCAGGTCGTCAGCCGGATGGGCGTCTGCCAGTTTTTCTTCGGTAGCGATGGCCTTGGTCAACAAACGGTCCTTGGCTCGAGCGCGGAGCTCGTTGACGATATCTTCGTCAAAGCCATCGATGTTGAGCATTTCTTCCAACGGTACGTAGGCAATTTCTTCGAGGCTGGTGAAGCCTTCGTCGACCAGCACTTGGGCCAGCTCCTCGTCGACTTCCAGTTCATCGATGAAATTGCGCAGGATGTCACCGGTTTCGGCCTGCTGCTTGGCCTGGATGTCCTTTTCGGTCATCACGTTCAGGGTCCAGCCGGTCAGCTGACTGGCCAGGCGAACGTTCTGACCGCCACGACCAATGGCCTGGGCCAGGTTGTCCTCGGCAACGGCGATGTCCATGGCATGGGCATCTTCATCAACGATGATCGCCGCGACTTCAGCCGGCGACATGGCGTTGATGACGAACTGCGCCGGGTTATCGTCCCACAGGACGATATCCACACGCTCACCACCCAACTCCCCGGATACGGCCTGGACGCGCGAACCACGCATGCCGATGCAGGCGCCTTGCGGGTCGATGCGCTTGTCCTTGGAGCGGACGGCGATCTTGGCTCGCGAACCCGGATCACGGGATGCAGCCATGACTTCGATGAGGCCCTCGGCAATTTCCGGCACTTCGATGCGGAAAAGCTCGATCAGCATCTGTGGCGCGGTGCGCGACAGGATCAGCTGTGGGCCACGGTTCTCGGTGCGAATTTCCTTGAGCAGCGCACGCAGGCGCACGCCAACACGGAAGGTCTCGCGCGGAATGATGTCTTCGCGGGCCAGCAGGGCCTCGGCGTTGTTGCCCAGGTCAACGATGACGTTGTCGCGGGTAACCTTTTTGACGGTACCGGAGATGATCTCGCCAACGCGCTCGCGGTAGGCATCGACCACCTGGGCACGCTCGGCCTCACGGACCTTCTGCACGATGACCTGCTTGGCGGTCTGGGCGGCAATACGACCGAATTCGATGGACTCGATCTTCTCTTCGATCACGTCACCAACCTTGGCTTCAGGGTGGGTTTCGTGAATCTTGCTCAACCAGGTCTCGATCGCCGGATCATCAAGATCGGCTTCGTCGACCACGGTCCAGCGACGGAAGGTCTCGTAGCTACCGGTGTGGCGGTTGATTTCCACACGCAGGTCGACTTCGTCTTCAAAACGTTTTTTGGTTGCAGTGGCCAGTGCCACTTCCAGCGCTTCGAAAATGACGCCGGGCGGTACACCTTTTTCGTTGGATACCGATTCAACAACCAGCAGTACTTCTTTGCTCATCGTACGCCTCGCCTTGCGCAAGCCATTGGGCCCGGATAGTCCGCCGGGCCCGGCACGTCTCAGTCAAAACTGGGAATAATATTGGCCTTGTCGATCGAGTCGATCGGCAACAGGAATTCTTGATTGTCCACCTGGACCACCACATCCTGTTCCTCCACACCGCGGAGAAGGCCCTGGAAGTTACGACGACCCTCGAAGGGTGAGCGCAGCTTGATCTTCACTTGTTCGCCGGCATGCGAGGCAAACTGTTCCAGAGTGAACAGTGGGCGATCCATGCCTGGAGAAGACACCTCGAGGGTGTATTCACTGCTGATCGGATCTTCCACATCGAGAATTGCGCTGGCCTGACGGCTGACCGCTTCGCAGTCGTCCACCAGGATGCCGCCTTCCTTGTCGATGTAGATGCGCAGTACCGAATGCTTACCCTGGGAAACGTATTCGATCCCCCAGCATTGATAGCCCAGACCCTCGACAACCGGGGCCAACAAGGCCTGCAACTGTTCTAGCTTGCTCGACACCTGAACCCCCTCGTGCATGCTGTGCAAATAAAAAATGGGCGAAGCGCCCATCCCTGAAAGCGCCGTTGGACAACGACGCCGAAACTGTTCGGTTAGCAAAAAGCCCCTGAAAAGGGGCTCCGCTGAAGCTGGTTGCGGGGGCTGGATTTGAACCAACGACCTTCGGGTTATGAGCCCGACGAGCTACCAAGCTGCTCCACCCCGCGACAAAGCTGGGGCAAAAGTATAAGACCGAACCCTCTTGAGGGTCAAATCCGAACCTTCACCTGCAAGAAAGCCCGCTAAAGCGGGCTCTCAAGCTTTAATTGGTACCGAGAAGGGGACTCGAACCCCTACACCCTATGGGCACAACCACCTCAAGGTTGCGTGTCTACCAATTCCACCACCTCGGCAATACTACTTGAAACCCGTTACTTCTGCTCTTGTGCCGGAGGAGGTACATCACCCGTGTTAGGAGTGGTTTCGCTCTTCTGCTGCTGGAGCACCGGTACATCATCATTAACTGCCGGTTTCTGCGGCTCTTTCACTTCTAGCACTGCTGGATCTGGAAGACCTGCTTGGCTAAGCTGGTGAGCTTGTTGCTTCGCGAAGTATCCTAACCCAAGTGCTGTCAAAAAGAAAGTGGCAGCGAGTATAGCAGTTAATTTACTCAGAAACGTTGCAGAACCCTGGCTCCCGAACACGGTATTTGAAGCACCCGCGCCGAAAGATGCACCTGCTTCCGCACCTTTACCCTGTTGCAACAGAACCAGCACTACAAGCGACAGCGCTGCCAACAGATGAAAAACAACGATGACTGTTTCCAGCATTTGTTCAGTTTCCTGCGGCGCGACAAATTGCACCGAATTCGTCTGCGTTCAGGGAAGCTCCACCAATGAGCCCCCCATCGATATCCGGCATGCCGAACAGTTCGGCCGCATTGGCCGCCTTCACGCTGCCGCCGTAGAGCAACTGCACCTTCGCAGCCACTTCAGCATCTTTTGCCGCCAACTGGCTACGGATGGCTGCGTGCACATCCTGGGCCTGCTGTGGCGTGGCCGTAAGGCCGGTACCGATGGCCCATACAGGCTCATAGGCAATTACTGCATTGGCAAAAGCCTTAACACCGAATGCCTCGATGATACTGCTTAGTTGACGCCCGACAACTTCGAGCGTTTTGCCAGCCTCGCGCTCTTCAAGGGTTTCCCCGATGCAAAGCACTGGTTTCAAACCTTTGGCCTGGGCCGCTGCAAACTTGCGATTGAGCACTTCGTCGGTTTCACCAATGACCTGGCGACGCTCCGAATGACCAATCAACACCAACTTGCAGCCTGCTTCAACCAGCTGTTCCGGAGCAACTTCTCCGGTCAGCGCACCCTGTTCGGGTTGTACTGCAGAATTCTGTGCGCCGACAGTAATTTCCTTACCTGCCAGGCCATCGATCACTTGATTGATGAACAAGGCCGGTGGAAATACAACGACTTCCACTCCGCTCGGCAAGGCCAGATTTCTCAAGCCTTCGGTCAGCTCAGCGACGCTAGCGCGGGTACCGTGCATCTTCCAGTTACCAGCTACCATAGGGCGACGCATGCTTTACCTCGTCGGTCAAAGTGGGCGCAGATAGTACCCAACCCTATCTGCGCTGGCAAGCGCCTTCAGACACAAACTTCGCCGACCAGTTTGGCCAACGCTTCTGCGTGCGCACGCACCTGGCTTTCGTCCTCGCCCTCGACCATCACCCGCACCAACGGCTCGGTACCGGATTTTCGCAGCAGCACGCGGCCGCGGCCTGCCAAGGCCTCGGTCACCTTGGCACTGGCTTCCTTGACCGCCGGGTGCTCCAGTGGGTCGACCTTGCTGGCGCCATAGCGCACGTTGATAAGCACCTGCGGGCACTTGCGCAGGGCCTGACGAGCCTGCGCCAGGGTTTCGCCACGACGCTTGAGTGCCATCAATACCTGCAGCGCTGCGATGATCGCATCACCGGTGGTGGTGTGGTTGCAGCACACGACGTGCCCGGAGTTTTCGCCACCGACCAGCCACTCACGCTCCAGCAGCTCTGCCATGACGTAACGGTCACCGACCTTCGCCCGCACGAACGGAACATCCAGTTCCTTCAGCGCAAGCTCCAGGCCCAGGTTGCTCATCAGCGTGCCCACCACCCCGCCCTGCAGCTTTCCACGCTCCTGCAGGTCGCGAGCAATGATGAACAGCAGTTCGTCACCATCAACGATGGCGCCGGTGTGGTCGACCATCAGCACGCGGTCGCCATCACCGTCAAAGGCAATGCCCAGGTCGGCATGGCCTACCAGCACGGCAGCCTGAAGCGATTCGATGTGAGTCGAGCCACAGCCTTCGTTGATGTTCAGGCCGTCTGGCTGGGCATGCAGCACGGTCACTTCGACACCCAGCTCGCGGAAAACGCTTGGCGCGACCTTGTAGGTGGCACCGTGGGCGCAATCGACAACCAGCTTGAGGCCGTCGAAGCTGGTGCTGGTCGGCACACTGCTCTTGCAGAACTCGATGTAGCGGCCGGCTGCATCGTTGATGCGCGAAACCTTGCCCAGCTTGCCCGACTCGACAACGGTCATCGGCTGATCGAGCAATTCCTCGATCATCAACTCGACTTCGTCCGGTAGCTTGGTCCCTTGGCCCGAGAAGAACTTGATGCCATTGTCATCGTGCGGGTTGTGCGAGGCGCTGATGACGATGCCGGCTTCGGCGTGGAAGGTACGCGTCAGGTAGGCGATGGCCGGCGTAGGCATCGGCCCGAGCAGCATCACATCGGCACCTGCCGCGGACAGGCCGGCTTCGAGTGCGGACTCGAACATGTAGCCGGAGATACGCGTGTCCTTGCCAACCAGAACTCGGCAGTGGCCTTGCTTGCGGAAGGCCATGCCGGCCGCCCAGCCAAGCTTCAGCATGAAGTCAGGCGTGATCGGGTATTCGCCGACGCGGCCACGAATGCCGTCGGTACCAAAGTATTTTCTGCTCATAGGGACTCCAATGTTCTTATTCGGCGTTTTGCACCGCAGCGATCATGCGCACCACATCAACGGTTTCGGCCACGTCATGGACACGAAGGATGCTCGCCCCCTTGGTCATGGCCAACGCCGCCAGCGCAAGGCTGCCATACAACCGCTCGCCAACCGGACGTTCCAGCGTCAGGCCGATCATGCTCTTGCGTGAAACACCCACCAGCAGCGGGCGCCCAAGGCGATAGAGCGCTTCCATGTGCTTGAACAGGCTCAGATTGTGCGACAGTGTCTTGGCGAAACCGAAGCCCGGATCAAGGATGATTCTGTTTGCGTCGATGCCCGCCGCGGCGCAGGCGACCATTCGCTGTTCAAGGTAGCGCGTAACGTCGGCGGTCACATCTTCGTAATGCGGGTCGTCCTGCATGTTACCCGGCTCGCCACGCATGTGCATGAGGCACACCGGCAGGCCGGTATCCGCGGCTGCGTCCAGGGCGCCATCGCGCTCCAGGGCACGCACGTCGTTGATCAACCCTGCACCGAGGCGTGCCGATTCACGCATGACGGCTGGCGTGGAGGTATCGACCGAGATGACCACATCGAGGCGGCTGTTGATCGCCTCGACCATGGGAGCTACCCGCTCCAGCTCCTCGGTCACCGATACCGCGCGCGCACCCGGCCGCGTGGACTCTCCGCCGATGTCGATCAGCGTGGCACCTGCGGCAACCATAGCTTCGGCATGACGCAACGCCTCATCACGCTGGTTGAAGCGCCCGCCATCGGAGAAGGAATCAGGGGTGATATTGAGAATACCCATGACATGGGTACGCGACAAATCAAGAACCCGGTTGCCGCAAGGCAACCGGGTCGGGTACTGCACTGAGCTCATAGATGCCCTTAGTGTTGAGCCGCTGGACCGCCGATCGGCGATTCCGGGCGATCACCCTGGGCAGCTGGTTTGCCCGAAGCCGAGTCATCATCCCAGTCGCGCGGTTCGCGGGGGGTACGGCCAGCCATGATATCGTCAATCTGCTCGGCGTCGATGGTCTCGTACTTCATCAGCGCTTCGGCCATGGCATCGAGCTTGTCACGGTTGTCGGTGAGCAGCTGCTTGGCCGTGGCGTAGCACTGGTCGATGATGCTGCGCACTTCCGAGTCGATCAGCTTGGCGGTTTCGCCGGAAACGCTGGCGTGCTGGCTCGCAGCACTGCGACCCAGGAACACCTCACCTTCTTCCTCGGCGTACATCAGCGGCCCGAGTTTTTCGGAAAGGCCCCACTTGGTCACCATGTTGCGGGCGATCTGGCTGGCACGCATGATGTCGTTGGACGCACCGGTAGTGACGCCGTCGAAGCCCAAGGTCATTTCCTCGGCGATACGGCCGCCGTACAGCGAGCAGATCTGGCTGATCAGTGCGCGCTTGGACAGGCTGTAGCGGTCTTCTTCCGGCAGGAACATGGTCACGCCCAAGGCACGGCCACGCGGAATGATCGAAACCTTGTAGACCGGATCGTGCTCAGGCACCAGGCGACCGACAATGGCGTGGCCAGCCTCGTGGTAGGCAGTGTTCTGCTTTTCTTTCTCGGACATGACCATGGTCTTGCGCTCGGCGCCCATCATGATCTTGTCCTTGGCCAGTTCGAACTCTTTCATTTCGACCAGGCGCTTGTTGGCGCGCGCGGCAAACAGCGAGGCCTCGTTGACCAGGTTGGCCAGGTCCGCACCGGAGAAGCCAGGGGTACCACGGGCAATGACCGCCGGGTTGACGTTCTCGCCGACCGGCACCTTGCGCATGTGTACCTTGAGGATCTGTTCACGACCACGAATGTCCGGCAGGCCCACCACTACCTGACGGTCGAAGCGGCCGGGGCGCAGCAGCGCCGGGTCGAGCACGTCCGGACGGTTGGTAGCGGCGATGACGATGATGCCATCGTTCATCTCGAAGCCGTCCATCTCCACCAGCAACTGGTTGAGGGTTTGCTCACGTTCGTCGTGACCGCCACCCATGCCTGCGCCACGGTGCCGACCAACGGCGTCGATCTCGTCGATGAAGATGATGCACGGGGCGTGTTTCTTGGCCTGTTCGAACATGTCGCGCACACGGCTGGCACCGACACCGACGAACATTTCCACGAAGTCCGAACCGGAAATGGTGAAGAATGGCACCTTCGCTTCGCCGGCGATGGCCTTGGCAAGCAAGGTCTTACCGGTACCGGGCGGGCCGACCATCAGCACGCCGCGCGGGATACGACCGCCCAGGCGCTGGAACTTGCCCGGGTCGCGCAGGAACTCGACCAGCTCGCCGACTTCTTCCTTGGCTTCGTCGCAACCTGCAACGTCGGCCAGGGTGGTCTTGACCTGGTCTTCAGACAACAGGCGCGCCTTGCTCTTGCCGAAGCTCATCGGCCCGCCCTTGCCCCCCGCTCCGCCCTGCATCTGGCGCATGAAGAACATGAACACGGCGATGATCACCAGGATCGGGAAGCTCGCTACCAGCAGCTGTGTCCAGATGCTCTGCTGCTCAGGCTGCTTGCCTTCGATGATGACGTGATTGTCGACCAGGTCGCCAATCAGGCCGTTGTCGGTAATGGCCGGACGCACGGTCTTGAAATTGTCGCCATCGGCGCGCTTGCCGGTGATGATGTAGCCGTCGACGGTCACACGCTCGACCTTGCCATCCTTGACCTGCTGGATGAAGTCGGAATAGTTGAGGGTCTGCGGCTCGTTAGGGCTGGAGAAGTTGTTCATCACTGTCACCAGGACAGCTGCGATGATCAACCACAGGATCAGATTCTTTGCCATGTCGTTCAATTCGCTACCCTCTGAGGTCGGCGCACGACGCAGCCGTTCCTCGCATGATATTCATCGCCCTAACTTACTACATTACCTACGCAGCCGCAGGCACCGTCTGTAACCCTTTGTGAAAGCTAGACTACACGAAGTTCGGACGATCCTGACGCGGCGGCCGATTGGAAATAACTATCGGCGACCACGCTTCACGCCTTTCATGCCCCTTTGAAACCCCTGCCCAGCAGGTACTGCTCGCGGGAACGGTCACGCGACGACGACGGCTTGCGCATCTGTACCTTGTCGAACTTGCTGCGCACGTCCTTGAGGTACACGTCAAAACCTTCGCCCTGGAAAATCTTGATCAGGAAATCGCCGCCGGGCTTTAGCACGCGGGTTGCCAGATCGAGGGCCAGCTCGCAGAGGAACATGGCACGCGGCATGTCCACCGCAGGCGTACCACTCATATTGGGGGCCATGTCGGAAATCACAAGGTCTACGTGCGAATCGCCGACGGCCTCGAGAATGCGCTGCAGCACTTCATCCTGGGTGAAATCGCCCTGGATGAAGGTCACATCGGGGATCGAGTCCATCTCCAGGATGTCGGACGCGATCAGGCGGCCCTGGCCACCAATCAGACGACTGGTCACCTGCGACCAGCCACCAGGAGCAGCGCCGAGATCGATCACGCTCATACCTGGGCGGATCAGCCGGTCCTTTTCCTGGATCTCCAGCAGTTTGTAGCTCGCACGCGAGCGGTAGCCGTCCTTTTGTGCCTGTTTCACAAAAGGATCGTTGAAATGCTCTCGCAGCCAGTTTGCGCTGCTTTTGGAACGTTGTACCACGGGGCACCTCGATGATATGCGTCGTGATTGACTGGGCGGAGCCGGTGGCCCTCGGGTAAAATGCCGGTCAATTTTACAGAATCAGACGGAAAGGGTCAGATTATGCCGCTCAATAACGAGCAGAAGAAGCAATACAAGTCCATTGGTCATGACCTGAAGCCGGTCCTGATCGTCGCTGGCAACGGTTTGAATGAAGGCGTCATCGCCGAACTGGAGCGCGCCTTGGTCGACCATGAGCTGATCAAGGTCGAAATTCGCTCGGAAGACCGCGAAGAGCGCGCCGAGACCATTGCCGAACTGTGCAAGGCCGGCCGTGCCGAACTGGTGCAGACCATCGGCAAGAAAGCGCTGATCTACCGCAAGAACCCACAGCCGAACAAGCAACTGTCCAATATCCACCGTTACAAGTAACGGCAAAGGGGCTGCTGCGCAGCCCATCGCCGGCAAGCCAGCTCCCACAGGTACGGCGCATGGCCTGAATTCGATGCGGTCGGTGTGGGAGCCGGCTTGCCGGCAATGGGCCGCGAACCGGCCCCAGCGATCTCGAGCCGCTTAGCGGCGCACCTTGACCGGAACCGGCTGGGCCACCAGCACGATGCCGGAAAAGCCCAGCACCAGGAAACAGAGCAGCTGCCAACGCTCGCCAACGGAAATACCGTAGCGCAAGGTGTAATACCCCACGCAGGCACCGAAGCCGAGCAGCAGCATCTGGCCGCGGAACTGCCGCCACCAGGCCGACAGGCCGTCCACCCTTGCCAGCACTGCCAGCTGGGTCAACAAGCCAAGCAGCGCCACGCCGATCAACCAGCGGTCGATCTGCCCGGCGACATCCTGCACCAGCAGCGGCGCCAGGCCACTGACCTTGAGCGCGGGCACCAACCCCACGTGAAACACCCACAAGCCGCCGACCCAGAAAACCTGGGCCAGCTGCCAGAGGATCCCCTCGAGGGATGGCGCCCGCAGGCGCCGGTCAGATGTGCTTGACTTCGACAATCTCGTACTCGACCGTGCCGCTAGGCGTCTTGACGACGACAGTATCACCTTCTTCCTTGCCGATGATGGCACGGGCAATCGGCGCTCCGCTCGAGAGCTTGCCCTGTTTCACGTCGGCTTCATCCTCGCCGACGATCTGGTAGGACACCTCTTCATCGGTTTCGGTGTTGGCCAGTACCACGGTGGCACCGAAAATCACCTTGCCGGTGTGAGGGATGGTGGTCACATCGATCACCACCGAGTTCTGCAGGCGACCTTCGATATCGCGGATACGCGCCTCGACCATGCCCTGCTCTTCACGAGCAGCGTGGTACTCGGCATTTTCCTTCAGGTCACCCAGTTCGCGCGCTTCACCAATGGCCTGGCTCAGGCGCGGGCGCTCGGTCTTGCTCAGGAAGAGCAGCTCCTCTTCCAGGGCGCGAGCGCCCTGGACGGTCATCGGGTACTTGGTAATGCTCATGCTTTCAGTCCTGCATGCAGATCCTGCAGGCGGCGAACGGTCTTTTCCGGACCAAATTTCAGCGCCTCGCAGATGGCTTCACCGGCCGCAATGGTGGTGGTGCAGTAAATTTTGTGCTGCAGCGCATTGCGACGAATCGAGTAGGAATCGGCGATCGACTGGCGGCCTTCGGTGGTGTTGATGATCAGCGACACCTCGTCGTTCTTGATCATGTCGACCACGTGCGGGCGACCCTCGGTCACCTTGTTCACGCGGCGCACTTTAAGGCCGGCCGCCTCGATAACCTTGGCGGTGCCGGCAGTGGCGACCACTTCGAAGCCCAGGGCAATCAGGTCGCGGGCAACGCCAGCCACTTGCGGCTTGTCGTCGTCACGCACGCTGATGAATGCGGTACCGCCGGTCGGCAGTACTTCGCTGGCACCCATCTGGGCTTTGGCGAAGGCTTCACCGAAGCTGTCACCGACACCCATGACTTCACCGGTCGATTTCATCTCAGGGCCGAGGATCGGGTCAACCCCCGGGAACTTGGCGAACGGGAAGACGGCTTCCTTGACGCTGTAGAAGTTAGGGATGATTTCCTGGGTGAAGCCCAGCTCTTTCAGGGTTTTGCCGGCCATGACGCGGGCCGCGATCATCGCCAGGGAGGTGCCGATGCACTTGGAGACGAACGGCACGGTACGCGAAGCGCGCGGGTTGACTTCGATGACGTAGATCTTGTCGCCCTGCAGGGCCAGCTGCACGTTCATCAGGCCGACCACGCCCAGTTCCAGGGCCATTTTCTTGACCTGTACGCGGACTTCGTCCTGCACTTCCTTGCTCAGCGAGTAAGGTGGCAGCGAGCACGCCGAGTCACCGGAGTGAACGCCGGCTTGCTCGATGTGCTGCATGATGGCGCCGATCACCACATCGGTGCCGTCGCACACCGCATCCACGTCCATCTCGATGGCGCAGTTGAGGAAGTGGTCGAGCAGTACAGGGCTGTCGTTGGACACCTGCACGGCTTCGCGCAGGTAGCGCTTGAGCTCGTCCAGCTCGTAGACGATTTCCATGGCACGGCCGCCCAGTACGTAGGACGGGCGCACTACCAGCGGATAGCCGATGCCGCCAGCAGCGCTGATGGCTTCTTCTTCGCTGCGCACGGTGGCATTTGGCGGCTGCAGCAGGTTCAGGCGCTGAACCATCTGCTGGAAGCGCTCGCGGTCTTCAGCGCGGTCGATGGCATCCGGGCTGGTACCGATGATCGGTACGCCGGCTTCTTCCAGGGCGCGGGCCAGTTTCAGCGGGGTCTGGCCACCGTAGTGGACGATCACGCCTTTCGGCTTCTCGACACGGCACACTTCCAGCACGTCTTCCAGGGTCAGCGGCTCGAAGTACAGGCGGTCGGATGTGTCGTAGTCGGTGGAGACGGTTTCCGGGTTGCAGTTGACCATGATGGTCTCGTAACCGTCTTCACGCAGCGCCAGTGCGGCGTGTACGCAGCAGTAGTCGAACTCGATACCCTGGCCGATACGGTTAGGGCCGCCACCCAGGATCATGATCTTGTCGCGGGTCGACGGGTTGGCCTCGCACTCTTCCTCATAGGTGGAGTACAGGTAGGCGGTGTCGGTAGCGAATTCAGCAGCGCAGGTGTCGACGCGCTTGTACACCGGGAACACTTCCAGCTTGTGGCGGTGACGGCGCAGGTTCTTGTCGGTGATACCCAACAGCTTGGCCAGGCGCTGGTCAGAGAAGCCCTTGCGCTTGAGGCGCAGCATGTAGTCCTTGTCGATCGACGACAGGGCCAGGGTCTTGACCTTCTCTTCTTCCTTGATCAGGTCTTCCATCTGCACCAGGAACCACATGTCGATGCCGGTCAGGTCGAAGATCTGCTCGCAGGTCATGCCGGCACGCATGGCGTCAGCCACGTACCAGATACGCTCGGCGCCCGGTACGGTCAGCTCGCGCTTGAGGATGCTGCTGGCTTCGGGGTTGGCCAGGTCGACTTTCGGGTCGAGGCCGCAGGCGCCGACTTCCAGGCCGCGCAGAGCTTTCTGCAGAGACTCCTGGAAGGTACGGCCGATGGCCATGACTTCACCCACGGACTTCATCTGGGTGGTCAGGCGGGCGTCGGCTTTCGGGAATTTCTCGAAGGCGAAGCGCGGCAGCTTGGTGACGACGTAGTCGATCGACGGCTCGAAGGACGCCGGGGTGCGGCCGCCGGTGATGTCGTTCTGCAGTTCGTCGAGGGTGTAGCCGACAGCCAGCTTGGCAGCGATCTTGGCGATCGGGAAGCCAGTGGCCTTGGAGGCCAGCGCCGAGGAACGCGAAACGCGCGGGTTCATCTCGATCACGACCATGCGGCCTGTGTTCGGGCAGATACCGAACTGCACGTTGGAACCGCCGGTTTCAACACCGATTTCACGCAGCACCGCCAGGGAGGCGTTGCGCATGATCTGGTATTCCTTGTCAGTCAGGGTCTGTGCCGGGGCGACAGTGATCGAGTCACCGGTGTGCACGCCCATCGGGTCGAAGTTCTCGATCGAGCAGACGATGATGCAGTTGTCCTTCTTGTCGCGGACAACCTCCATCTCGTATTCCTTCCAGCCGATCAGCGATTCGTCGATCAGCAGTTCCTTGGTCGGCGACAGGTCCAGGCCACGGGCGCAGATTTCTTCGAATTCTTCACGGTTGTAGGCGATACCACCACCGGTGCCGCCCATGGTGAACGATGGACGGATGATGCACGGGAAGCCCAGGCGCTCGAGGACGGCGTTGGCTTCTTCCATGCTGTGGGCGATACCGGAGCGCGGGCACTCCAGGCCGATGTCTTTCATGGCCTTGTCGAAGCGCGAGCGGTCTTCGGCCTTGTCGATGGTGTCGGCATTGGCACCGATCATTTCCACGCCGAACTTTTCCAGAACGCCGTGGCGCTCCAGGTCCAGGGCGCAGTTCAGTGCAGTCTGGCCACCCATGGTCGGCAGCAGTGCGTCCGGGCGCTCTTTCTCGATGATCTTGGCCACCGACTGCCACTTGATCGGCTCGATGTAGGTGGCGTCGGCCATGGCCGGGTCGGTCATGATGGTGGCTGGGTTGGAGTTCACCAGGATGACGCGGAAACCTTCCTCGCGCAGGGCTTTACAGGCCTGGGCGCCGGAGTAGTCGAATTCGCAGGCCTGGCCGATCACGATCGGGCCAGCGCCGAGAATCAGGATGCTTTTGATATCTGTACGTTT
Organism: Pseudomonas sp. s4; assembly: GCF_046764235.1. Classification (NCBI taxonomy): domain Bacteria; kingdom Pseudomonadati; phylum Pseudomonadota; class Gammaproteobacteria; order Pseudomonadales; family Pseudomonadaceae; genus Pseudomonas; species Pseudomonas sp. s4. The sequence continues at coordinate 5,486,015 of NZ_CP177209.1, forward strand.
TGGCATGGTTGTCACTCAAATCCGGGGTCAGTCGGCAAGCCGCTTTGAACAATCTGGGTCAGGCGCTTCCGGGCGCGGCGCAAGCCGGCCCGGGGCCTTGAAGCAGGATGCTCAGCGGCGCTTGGCCATGGCATCGATGAAACGATCGAACAGTGGCGCGACGTCGGTCGGGCCTGGGCTCGCTTCAGGGTGGCCCTGAAAGCTGAACGCGCTCTTGTCGGTACGCTCGATACCCTGCAGGGTGCCGTCGAACAGCGACTTGTGGATGGCGCGGACGTTGCCCGGCAGGGTGGCCTCGTCAACGGCAAAGCCGTGGTTCTGGCTGGTGATCATGACCACACCGGTGTCCAGATCCTGGACCGGGTGGTTGGCACCGTGGTGGCCATGACCCATTTTCACGGTCTTGGCGCCAGAAGCCAGGGCCAGCAGCTGGTGGCCCAGGCAGATACCGAATACCGGGATCTCGGTCTCGAGGATTTCCTTGATCGCCTGGATGGCGTAGTCGCAAGGCTCGGGGTCACCAGGGCCGTTGGACAGGAACACGCCGTCCGGGTTGAGTGCCAGCACTTCGCTGGCCGGAGTCTGGGCCGGCACCACGGTCACGCGGCAGCCACGGGCAACCAGCATGCGCAGGATGTTCAGCTTGACGCCGTAGTCGAAGGCGACCACGTGGTAAGGCAGGTCAGCGGCTTCGATGGTCGGGTGGCTGTCGGTCTTCAGTTCCCACACGCTGGAGCGCCACTCGTAGCGTTCCTTGGTGGAAACGACCTTGGCCAGGTCCATGCCCTTCAGACCCGGGAAAGCGCGGGCAGCGGCGATGGCGGCTTCTTCGCTGATGTTGTCACCGGCGAGGATGCAACCGTTCTGAGCGCCCTTTTCACGCAGGATTCGGGTCAGGCGACGGGTGTCGATGCCGGCGATGGCGACGACGTTGTTGGCCTTGAGGTACTCAGGCAGCGACTGGGTGTTACGCCAGTTGCTGGCCAGCAGCGGCAGGTCACGAATGACCAGGCCAGCGGACCAGACGCGGTTCGACTCGGCGTCTTCCGGGGTAGTACCGGTATTGCCGATGTGCGGGTAGGTCAGGGTAACGATTTGCTGCGCATAGGAAGGGTCTGTAAGGATTTCCTGGTAGCCGGTCATAGCGGTGTTGAATACCACCTCACCAACGGTCTGACCGTCGGCACCGATAGCTTCACCGCGGAAAATACTGCCGTCGGCAAGGGCGAGTATGGCTGGCTTTGTCAAGAAGACCTCCCGTAAATCAAGCATGAAAGGGCGATCGCAGGTTGCAAAAAAGCGGAGTGACGTATGGACACGTCACCCCGCTTTCATGTGCTGAATTCAATTCGCTGCGCGCTTTTAGTGGACACACTAAAGCTGTAGCTTACAGAAAAGTGCGTTTTCGGTCTACCGCGGATGTGCCTCTAAAACACATCAATGCGACAGGCTGACATCGGCGCCGGCTTCTTCGCGGGTAAACCCGCTCCCACAGGTACAGCGTTGCCCTCAGGCATGGCGCTATCCCTGTGGGAGCGGGCAAGCCCGCGAAGAAGCCAACACTACTCCAACTGCTTAACGCAGCTCGAGCACATCCTGCATGTCATACAGGCCAGGCACACGCCCGTCCAGCCACAGCGCCGCACGCACGGCGCCCTTGGCGAAGGTCATGCGACTGGAAGCCTTGTGGGTAATCTCGACGCGCTCGCCTTCAGCAGCGAACAGCACGGTATGGTCACCCACCACATCACCGGCACGCACGGTGGCAAAGCCGATGGTCTTACGGTCACGTGCACCGGTCTGCCCTTCACGGCCATACACGGCCACTTCCTGCAGGTTGCGACCCAGTGCCTGGGCAACCACTTCACCCATGCGCAGTGCGGTGCCCGACGGCGCATCGACCTTGTGCCGGTGGTGCGCTTCGAGGATTTCGATATCCACATCGTCACCCAGCACGCGCGCTGCGGTATCCAGCAGCTTCAGGCACAGGTTGACGCCGACGCTGAAGTTGGCGGCGAAGACGATCGGGATTTCCTTGCCGGCTTCGGCCAACTGCTGCTTCTCTTCTGGGGTGAAGCCAGTGGTGCCGATGACCATGGCCTTGCCCGCCTTGCGGCAGAACGCCAGGTTCTTCAGGGTTACCGAAGGGTGGGTGAAGTCGATCAGCACGTCGAACTCATCGACCACCTTGCTCAGGTCGTCGGAAATCGGCACACCAATACGGCCCAAGGCCGCCAGCTCACCAGCATCAGCCCCTACCAGCGAGCTGTCCGGGCGGTCGATCGCCGCCGTCAGGCCCGCCTGGGGAGCCTGCTGCTGCACGGCTTCGACGAGGGTCTTGCCCATCCGCCCTGCCGCGCCCATCACTGCAATACGTCGCATAGCCATTTCCTTGTCAGAGATCGCCGAAGAAGCGCTTCACGCCATCGAACCAGCCACTGGCCTTGGGCGAGTGGGAGCTATCGCCTTCCAGCGAATCACGCAGCTCTTCGAGCAACTCGCGCTGGCGGCGGCTGAGGTTGACCGGGGTTTCCACCGCCACGCGGCACAGCAGGTCACCCGCACCACCACCGCGCACCGGGGCAACACCCTTGCCGCGCAGGCGGAACTGCTTGCCGGTCTGGGTACCTTCCGGAATCTTCAGCTTCACCCGACCATCGAGGGTTGGCACTTCCAGCTCGCCACCCAGGGCGGCATCGGTGTAGCTGATCGGCACTTCGCAGTACAGGTGCTTGCCATCACGCTGGAAGATCTCGTGCTCACGCACGTTGATCACCACATACAGGTCGCCAGTCGGGCCTCCATGGGTACCGGCCTCGCCCTCGCCCGACAGGCGGATGCGGTCGCCGGTATCGACACCTGCCGGCACCTTGACCGACAGCGTCTTGTATTCCTCGACACGGCCTTCGCCGTGGCACGAGGTGCAGGGGTCGGTAATGATCTTGCCCTGTCCATGGCAGCGCGGGCAGGTCTGCTGTACCGAGAAGAAGCCCTGTTGCATGCGCACCTGGCCGATACCGCCACAAGTCGGGCAGGTGGACGGGGTCGAGCCCTTCTTGGCACCGGAGCCGTCGCAAGGCTGGCAGTTGACCAGGGTGGGCACGCGGATGCTGACCGTGGTGCCACGTACCGCTTCTTCCAGGTTCAGTTCCAGGGTGTAGCGCAGGTCACTGCCGCGCTGGGCACCACCACGCGAGCCGCCGCGGCCACCCCCGAAGAAGTCGCTGAACACATCGCCGAAGATGTCGGAGAAGTTGGCACCACCGAAACCTGCGCCACCACCACCCATGCTCGGGTCCACACCCGCATGACCGTACTGGTCGAACGCAGCACGCTTGCTGGCGTCAGACAGCACTTCGTAGGCCTCGTTGGCCTCCTTGAACTTGTCTTCCGACTCTTTGTCGCCTGGGTTGCGGTCCGGATGGTACTTCATCGCCAGGCGACGGTAAGCCTTCTTGAGGTCTGATTCGCTGGCGCCGCGCTCGACACCCAATACCTCATAATAATCACGCTTGGACATAGGTCATTTGCACCTTGTTGGGCGTCTGGCATCTACGCCGCGCCATCAGCACCCGCCCTTTGCCCACCAGGGCCACCGACAGATGCTGTAAAAATTCTCGAATTCCAGATACGCCAACGCGGGAGCAAGCCCCCGCGCGGCGACATCCTACCAGCTCACCACCAAACGGCGGTGAACTGGCCGACAACATGCAGGGATTACTGCTTGTTGTTGTCTTTCACTTCTTCGAACTCAGCGTCAACCACGTCATCGTGCTTGGCTTCCGGCTCGGCCTGCTGTGCGCCGCCCTGAGGCTGTTCGGCCGACTGCTCGGCGTACATCTTCTGGGCAACCGGCGCCGAAACCTTGGACAGCTCCTCGACCTTGGCGTCGATGGCAGCCTTGTCGTCGCCTTTGACAGCGGCTTCCAGGGCAACAACGGCAGCCTCGATGGCGGCTTTCTCTTCAGCGGTAACCTTGTCACCAGCGTCAGCGACCATCTTGCGGGTCGAGTGAACCAGCGCATCACCCTGGTTACGGGCAGCGGCCAGCTCTTCGAACTTGCGGTCTTCCTCAGCGTTGGCCTCGGCGTCACGCACCATGCGCTCGATCTCTTCGTCCGACAGGCCGGAGTTGGCCTTGATCACGATCGACTGCGACTTGCCGGTAGCCTTGTCCTTGGCACTGACGTGCAGGATGCCGTTGGCGTCGATGTCGAAGGTTACTTCGATCTGCGGAACGCCACGTGGAGCCGGCGGAATGTCAGCCAGGTCGAACTTGCCCAGCGACTTGTTCTGTGCAGCCTGCTTGCGCTCACCCTGCAGCACGTGAATGGTCACGGCACCCTGGTTGTCGTCGGCAGTCGAGAACACCTGCGACTTCTTGGTCGGGATGGTGGTGTTCTTCTCGATCAGCGAAGTCATCACGCCACCCATGGTTTCGATACCAAGGGTCAGCGGGCTGACGTCCAGCAGCAGTACGTCTTTGACGTCACCAGCCAGCACCGCGCCCTGGATGGCAGCACCCATGGCCACGGCTTCGTCCGGGTTGACGTCCTTGCGCGCTTCTTTACCGAAGAAGTCGGCAACGGCTTTCTGCACCAGCGGCATACGGGTCTGGCCACCGACCAGGATCACGTCGTCGATCTTGCTTGCATCGATACCGGCGTCCTTCAGGGCGATACGGCAAGGCTCGATGGTACGGGCAACCAGGTCTTCGACCAGCGATTCCAGCTTGGCGCGGGAAATCTTCACGTTCAGGTGCTTCGGACCGGTAGCGTCTGCAGTGATGTAAGGCAGGTTTACGTCGGTCGACTGAGCGGAGGACAGTTCGATCTTGGCCTTTTCAGCGGCTTCTTTCAGACGCTGCAGTGCCAGCGGATCGTTCTTCAGGTCCATGCCGGACTCTTTCTTGAACTCGTCGACGAGGTAGTCGATCAGGCGCATGTCGAAGTCTTCGCCACCCAGGAAGGTGTCGCCGTTGGTAGCCAGTACTTCGAACTGGTGCTCACCGTCGACTTCGGCAATCTCGATGACCGAAACATCGAAGGTACCACCACCCAGGTCATAAACGATGACGGTGTGGTCGCCCTTGGCCTTGTCCATGCCGTAAGCCAGTGCAGCGGCAGTCGGCTCGTTGATGATGCGTTTTACATCCAGACCAGCGATGCGACCGGCATCCTTGGTGGCCTGACGCTGACTGTCATTGAAGTAGGCCGGAACGGTGATGACCGCTTCGGTAACTGGCTCGCCGAGGTAGTCTTCGGCGGTTTTCTTCATTTTCTTCAGGACTTCGGCGCTGATCTGCGGCGGAGCCATGTCCTTGCCACTGGCCTGTACCCAGGCGTCGCCATTGCTGGCCTTGACGATCTTGTAAGGCACCAGCTTGATGTCTTTCTGTACAACATCTTCTTCGAAGCGGCGGCCGATCAGGCGCTTCACTGCGAACAGAGTGTTGTGCGGGTTGGTGACCGCCTGACGCTTGGCCGACTGACCAACCAGGATTTCGCCGTCATTGGCGTAGGCCACGATCGAAGGGGTGGTACGCGCACCTTCGGCGTTTTCGATGACCTTGACGTTACCGTTTTCCAGAACAGAGACGCACGAGTTGGTGGTCCCCAGGTCGATACCGATGATTTTACCCATGTTAACTCTCCCGAAACTTGAATTTGGTAGCAGCGACTACTTTGGCCAACTGCGGTAATACTTGAAGGCTTGACACCTAGATGGGGATGCCCGGATGGATTTCAAGCCTTTTCATTGATCGAGGGTTGCGCCGCGCTTGGCGCCTTGCTGACCACCACCATGGCGGGGCGCAGCAGACGACCGTTGAGCAGATAGCCCTTCTGGAACACGTTCAGCACGCTGTTCGGCTCCACTTCGGCGTTTTCCTGCATGGCCATGGCCTGGTGGTGCTCTGGGTTGAACGGCTGGCCGTGCGGGTCGACTGCTTCGAGGTTGTAGCGCTTGAGAGTGTCCTGGAACATCTTCAGGGTCAGCTCGACACCCTCGCGGATCTGCTTGACATGCTCATCGTCGGCACTGGAGTGCGCCAGGGCCAGTTCCAGGCTGTCGATCACCGGCAGCAGGTCGCCCGAGAACTTCTCGAGGGCAAACTTGTGGGCTTTCTCGACATCCTGCTCGGCACGACGACGAGCGTTCTGCACGTCGGCAACGGCGCGCAGCGCCTGGTCCTTGGCGGCGGCCAGCTGCTCCTCGAGTTCCAGGACGCGGGCATCGGCAGCATTACCTGCACCGGTCTCTTCGACGTTAAGGTCTTTCTCGTTCAGCTGTTCGTCAGCCATGGGGTCTCTCCTGCGCAATTTTGTGGACTGCGAGCCAGGCTCGCCTTTGATGTCGGCTATATGGGGCCGGAAAAACCAGCTTCAAGGGGCAAGGTCGTTTTCCCGGCTGCAACAGAATCTGCCAAGGGGCATTGGCAGGCCCGAAAAAAGTACTGTATAAATAACCAGACCTGACTTTCGGGAGCCGCCCCATGCTGGTGCACCTGTCCATTCACAACTACGCCATCGTCGAGCACCTCGACCTCGAGATCGCCCGAGGCATGTCCGTCATCACCGGTGAGACCGGTGCAGGCAAATCGATCATGCTCGATGCCCTCGGTCTGGCCCTGGGCGACCGGGCCGACAGTGGCGTGGTGCGCCCCGGCACGGACAAGGCAGACATCCTCGCCACCTTCGACCTGGTGGACATCCCCGAGGCGCATGCCTGGCTGGCCGAGCGTGACCTGGACAACGACGGCCTGTGCATCCTGCGCCGGGTGATCACCGCCGAAGGCCGCAGCCGCGGCTACATCAATGGCACCCCCTGCCCGCTCGGCGACCTCAAGGCACTGGGCGAGCTGCTGATCGATATCCACAGCCAGCACGAGCACCAGTCACTACTCAAGACCGACACCCATCGCCGCCTGCTCGACGAGTACGCCGGCGCCGTCGACCTGGCCCGTCAGGTACAGCTGGCGGCCAAGCGCTGGAACCAGACCCGCCTGGAGCTGGAGCGCCTGTCCAACTCCGGCGATGAGCAGCGCGCCCGCCATCAGCTGCTGAGCTACCAGTTGGAGGAACTGGACAACCTCGGCCTGGGTGAATACGAACTGGAGCAGTTGGAGCAGGAACACAAGAACCTGACCAGCGCCGAAGCCTTGTTCGGCATCTGCCGCCAGGTCATCGACCAGTGCAGCGAAAGCGATTCGGGCAATGTGCTCAGCGCCCTCACCTCCAGCCTCAACCGCCTGGGTGCCGCCACCAACTCGCCAAAGGCACTGGGCGAAGCAGCCAACCTGATCGCCAGTGCGCAGATCCAGGTCGAAGAAGCCGTGGGCGAGCTCAACCGTTTTCTCGACAACTTCGACGCCGACCCCATGCGCCTGCAGGCACTGGAAGAACGCCTCGACACTATCTATACGCTGGCGCGCAAACACCGTGTGCACCCCACCGAACTGCCCCACCTGCAACAGCAGCTGATGGAAGAGCTGGAGGGCCTGAACGCCAGTGACGAGTCGATCGAGCGGTTGGGTGAAGAGCTGGCCGCCTTCGCCCAACACTATAAAGAGAAGGCTCGCGAGCTCAGCGCACTACGCCAACAGGCTGCCCAGCAGCTGGCAGTGGCCGTCGAGCAGGAGATCCAGCGCCTGGGCATGCCCGGCGGGCGCTTCTGCATCGCACTTACCCCCAATGAGGGAGCAGACCTTTCGCCTCATGGCCTGGAGCAGATCGAGCTACTGGTCAGCGCCAACCCTGGCCAACCGCTCAAGGGCCTGGCCAAGGTGGCTTCAGGTGGCGAACTGTCCCGCATCAGCCTGGCGATCCAGGTGATTACCGCGCAGACCTCACGCATTCCAACCCTGGTGTTCGACGAAGTCGACGTCGGTATCGGCGGGCCTACTGCCGAAATCGTCGGACAACTGCTGCGCCGCCTGGGCGAACGCGGCCAGGTGCTGACCGTTACCCACCTGCCGCAGGTGGCGGCACAAGGGCATCACCACCTGTTCGTGCACAAGGTACGCAACAGCGACACCACCCACACCGCCGTGGCCAACCTGGGCAAACGTGAGCGGGTCGAGGAAGTGGCGCGGATGCTGGGCGGCATAGACCTGACCAAGGAATCCCTGGCGCATGCGCGCAAGATGGTGGTAAGCGGCAAGGCCTGACACTCCCTGTAGGAGCGGCCTTGTGTCGCGAAAGGGCCGCAAAGCGGCCCCGGCAATCTATGCTGCGAAGCTGAAAACCTGGGGCCGCTGCGCAGCCCTTTCGCGACACAAGGCCGCTCCTACAAGGCCCATCGCCGCGCTCAAGATCCCCGAAAGCACAAAGGCGACCCGAAGGTCGCCTTTGTCATTCATAACGATAAAAATCGTTACTTCTTTTTACGTACGTACAGGACCAGATTGTGATCCACCAGCTCGTAGCCATGCTCGGCCACGATTTCGCGCTGGCGTTTCTCGATCTCGGCATCCATGAACTCGATGACTTCACTGGTCTCCACGTTGACCATATGGTCGTGATGACCGCCATCGGCCAGTTCGAACACCGCATGACCGCCGTCGAAGTTGTGGCGAACCACCAGACCAGCCGCTTCGAACTGGGTCAGTACGCGGTAGACGGTGGCCAGGCCCACGTCCTCGCCAGCCTCCATCAGCGCCTTGTAGACATCCTCGGCGCTCATGTGACGCTGCTCGGTAGAGTCGAGCATCTGAAGGATCTTGACTCGAGGCAGGGTCACCTTGAGACCGGCTTTGCGCAATTCGCTATTTTCAACCATGGTCAGCTTTCTCGCCGATGCTGCTTCGCAGCTTCTCTTAATACGGGTATGATCGGGGTTTACGTTGTCCAGCCAAGATAGTGGAAGTCGCCCACCGATGCAAAACACCAAGCTCTTGCTAACCAGCCTCACCCTAGTGGGACTGCTCGCACTCGCCGGTTGCTCGTTTCCCGGGGTTTACAAAATCGACATCCAGCAGGGCAATGTCGTTACGCAAGACATGATAGACCAATTGCGCCCCGGAATGACCCGCCGGCAAGTAAGGTTTATCATGGGTAACCCGCTGATCCAGGACACCTTCAACACCAACCGTTGGGATTACCTGTACAGCCTGCAGCCAGGCGGCGGCAAACGCCAGCAAGAACGCATGAGCGTGTTCTTCAACGAAAGCGACCAGTTGGTGAGTCTGTCCGGCGACTTCATGCCAGGCGTCAGCCGCGACCAGGAAATCCTCGGCGGCAGCAGCGACACCACGATCAGCCCGGCCAACCAGCCAGAGCAGCCAACCGTGCAGCCTGAAGAAAAACCGGCCAAGCCAGGCTCGGTGGAAGAATCCATCCAGCGTGAAATCGACACCATCGAGACCACCCCGGTCCCGAGTCCGGCTCCGCTGGAAACCTCGCCTCAATAAGCGGCGAGCAGATACAAAAAAGCCCGGACCTGGTCCGGGCTTTTTGTTGCCGCTGTTTCAGTCAGGCATTCAGTTGCTTGGCACGCTGGCAAAAGGCATCCACCAGCGTATTTGCCGCCTGGTTGAACAGCGGCCCCAAAGTCGCGCGCACCAGCGGGCCAGCATAGTCGAACGAAAGGTCCAGGCTGATCTTGCAGGCCTTTTCACCCAGCGGCTTGAACACCCAAAGGCCATGCAACTGGGTGAACGGCCCCTCCTCCAGGTTCATCTCGATAGACTGCCCCGGCACCAGTACATTGCGCGTGACGAAGTGCTGGCTCATGCCGCCCTTGGCCACTTCGAGCTTGGCACGCATGTGCGTGTCGCTGGCTTCGATCACCGCCGAGGCCGAGCACCAAGGCAGAAACTGCGGGTAGCTGGCCACATCGTTGACCAGATCGTAGAGCGCCTGGGCGGGATACGGCAGCAGGGCGGAGCGTTGAATATGGGTAGTCATCCAGGCATCACTTCCAAGGCTGGGTGGCGGCGCTTCGCAGCGTGCCGAAAACAGGTTCTGTCGCAAAGACAGGGGCTGTATTGTCCGGTATTCATTGCAGTGGCTCAAGCACACCGAAATCCCATAGCCGACGACGCGGCGACTGCCTATAATGCCGCCCCTATGGCTAAACAAAAGAAACATCCGACCGGGACCATCGCGCAGAACAAGAAGGCGCGACACGATTACTTCATCGAACACAAGTTCGAGGCCGGGCTGGTCCTGTCCGGCTGGGAAGTAAAAAGCCTGCGAGCCGGCAAGGCGCACCTGACTGACAGCTACGTGCTGCTGAAGGACGGTGAGGCCTGGCTGTTCGGCAGCCACATCACCCCGCTGACCACGGCCAGCACCCACGTCATAGCCGACCCCATCCGCACTCGCAAGCTGCTGCTGAACAAGCGCGAGCTCGAGCGCCTGGAAGCGGCCGTGGCGCAGAAAGGCTACACCTGCGTGGCCCTGGCGCTGTACTGGAGCAAGCACCTGATCAAGTGCGAAATCGCACTCGGCAAGGGCAAGAAGGAATTCGACAAGCGCGACACCATGCGCGAGCGCGATTCCAACCGCGAGCTGCAGCGGGCTGTGCGGAACAAGGGCAAGGAAGAGTAATACCTCTTCTTCAGCCTGCTCCGGCCTCTTCGCGGGCTCGCCCGCTCCCACAGGTATCGCGCCGCCTTCGGGTCCGGCGCATATCCTGTGGAAGCGGGCAAGCCCGCGAAGAATCCAACACCGATCTCAACGCCCGCTACGCCGCTCCGCCCGCGCCACTCGCTGCGCTTCTTCATGCGCCTCTTCCAGCACCTCCTGCACATACAGAATGTGCCGGCTGGACACTTCCCGCGCATCCTCCGCCCTGCCCTCGACTATCGCCAGGTACAGCTCCCGGTGCTGGCTGATCAGCATGTCCCGGGTCTCGGTCCGTTGCTGGTACATGCCGCCGATGTTGGTCACCACGTTGCGCTTGAGCAGGTCGAACAAGCCCCGAATGGTGTGCAGCAACACGGCATTATGGCTAGCCTCGGCAATCGCCAGGTGGAAGCGCGCATCGGCCGCGCCTTCCTCCGCCCGGGTCACTTCGTCGGCCCTGGCATAGCAGTCCTGCAGCGCATCGAAGGCCGCCTTGAGGCGCGCCCGGTCCGGCTGGGTGGCGCGCTGGGCCGCGTAGTAGGCGCAGGACGCCTCCAGGGTATGGCGGAATTCGAGCAGGTCACGCTGCGCCTCGGCACTGTGCTCAAGCAGTTGCAGCAATGGGTCGCTGAAAGTGGACCCCAGAGACTCGGCGACAAAATTGCCCCCACCCTGGCGGCTGACCAGCAGCCCCTTGGCCACCAGCTTCTGGATCGCCTCACGCAGTGATGGGCGGGACACGCCGAACTGCTCGGCAAGGACGCGCTCGGCCGGCAGCCGCTGACCCGAGGTCAGCGTACCTTCCAGAATCATCCCTTCCAACCGATCGACGATGTCGTCGGACAGGCGCCGTTGGCGGACCTGATCAAAAACCATCACATGCTCTCCACAAACCCCCGGCAGATTTCAGGGGGCGCCTATTCTCGCCGATCCGGGCCTTGCAAACACCCACCAGCCGACGATTTTCCCCGCCCATCAGATGCCCACTCATCGGCACACGACCAAAGTTTTGCACGGGACAAATTGACACACCCACGAAGACGCTTTTAACCTAGCGCCCAGCCATTGTAAATTGGTCTTACCAATTATCCAATGCCAGTGCCTGACCAACAACAATTAGGGGCCACCCCATATGCAAACCTGGCAACAAATCTATAGTCCGCTTGGTAGTCTTGGCCTGTCCGCACTGGCGGCGGTCATCCCCATCGTCTTCTTCTTCCTTGCCCTCGCGGTGTTCCGCCTCAAAGGCCACGTGGCCGGCAGCATCACCCTCGCATTGTCGATCCTGGTGGCGATCTTCGCCTTCCAGATGCCTGTCGACATGGCATTCGCCGCTGCAGGTTATGGCTTCCTCTACGGCCTCTGGCCGATTGCCTGGATCATCGTTGCCGCGGTGTTCCTGTACAAACTCACGGTCAAGAGCGGCCAGTTCGAAGTGATCCGCAGTTCGGTGCTGTCGATTACCGACGACCAGCGCCTGCAAGTGCTGCTGATCGGTTTCTGCTTCGGTGCGTTCCTGGAAGGTGCGGCGGGCTTTGGTGCACCGGTGGCAATCACTGCCGCGCTGCTGGTGGGCCTGGGCTTCAACCCGCTGTACGCCGCCGGCCTGTGCCTGATCGCCAACACCGCGCCAGTGGCCTTTGGCGCCTTGGGCATCCCGATCATCGTGGCCGGCCAGGTCACCGGTATCGACGCCTTCCACATTGGCGCCATGACCGGTCGCCAGCTGCCGCTGCTGTCGCTGTTCGTACCGTTCTGGCTGGTATTCATGATGGACGGCCTGCGTGGCGTGAAGGAAACCTGGCCTGCCGCCCTGGTCGCCGGCCTGAGCTTCGCCGTCACCCAGTACTTCACCTCGAACTTCATCGGCCCGGAGCTTCCGGACATCACCTCGGCCCTGGCCAGCCTGATCGCCCTGACCCTGTTCCTGAAAGTCTGGCAGCCAAAGCGTTCGTTCGCCGAAGCCAAGGGCAGCGTCGGTGCCGCCGTGGTCCAGCCAAGCGGCAGCCAACCAAGCCCCTACAGCTTTGGCGAGATCTTCAAGGCCTGGTCGCCGTTCCTGATCCTCACCGTGCTGGTCACCATCTGGACCCTGAAACCGTTCAAGGCGGCCTTCGCCCCGGGCGGCGCGATGTACAACTTCGTGTTCAACTTCGCCATCCCGCACCTCGACCAACTGGTGATCAAGACCGCACCGATCGTCGCCGCGCCAACCGCCATGCCAGCGGTGTTCAAGCTCGACCCGATCTCTGCCACCGGCACCGCGATCTTCCTCTCGGCGCTGATCTCCATGGCCGTGCTGAAGATCAACTTCAAAACTGGTCTGACCACTTTCAAGGAAACCTTCTGGGAGCTGCGCTGGCCAATCCTGTCGATCGGCATGGTGCTGGCCTTCGCCTTCGTCACCAACTACTCGGGCATGTCCTCGACCATGGCCCTGGTGCTGGCCGGTACCGGTGCCGCGTTCCCGTTCTTCTCGCCGTTCCTCGGCTGGCTGGGTGTGTTCCTGACCGGTTCCGACACCTCGTCCAACGCCCTGTTCAGCTCGCTGCAGGCCACCACCGCGCACCAGATCGGGGTCAACGACACTTTGCTGGTAGCAGCCAACACCAGCGGCGGCGTGACCGGCAAGATGATCTCGCCGCAGTCGATCGCCGTGGCTTGCGCCGCCACCGGCCTGGTTGGCAAGGAATCCGACCTGTTCCGCTTCACCGTCAAGCACAGCCTGTTCTTCGCCACCATCGTCGGCCTGATCACTCTGATCCAGGCCTACTGGCTGACCGGCATGCTGGTTCATCACTAAAGTGAAAGGGGCCGGGCGCCGTCGCGCGCCCGGCAATCCCCACACGCAACGCTGCGAGAATCCATGATCATTTCTGCCTCTACCGACTATCGCGCCGCGGCCCAACGCAAGCTGCCTCCCTTCCTGTTCCACTATGCCGACGGCGGCGCCTACGCCGAGCACACCCTGCGCCACAACGTCTCGGACCTGGCCAGCATTGCCCTGCGTCAGCGCGTGCTGAAGAACATGTCCGAGCTCAGCCTGCAGACCAAGCTGTTCGACGAAACCCTGAGCATGCCGGTGGCCCTGGCCCCGGTCGGCCTCACCGGCATGTACGCCCGCCGTGGTGAAGTGCAGGCGGCACGTGCGGCGGCGGCCCACGGCATTCCGTTCACCATGTCCACGGTGTCGGTGTGCCCGATCGAAGAAGTGGCCCCGGCCATCGACCGGCCGATGTGGTTCCAGCTGTACGTGCTGAAGGACCGCGGCTTCATGCGCAACGCCCTGGAGCGGGCCAAGGCCGCCGGGGTCAAGACCCTGGTGTTCACTGTCGACATGCCGACACCCGGCGCCCGCTACCGCGACGCCCACTCTGGCATGAGCGGCAAGAACGGCCCGCTGCGCCGCGTGCTGCAAGCCATGACCCACCCCGAGTGGGCATGGGATGTCGGTGTGATGGGGCGCCCACACGACCTGGGCAACATTTCCACCTACCGTGGCAACCCCACCGGCCTTGCCGACTACATCGGCTGGCTGGCCAACAACTTCGACCCGTCGATCTCCTGGAAAGACCTGGAGTGGATCCGCGAGTTCTGGGACGGCCCGATGATCATCAAAGGCATTCTCGATGCCGATGACGCCCGCGATGCGGTCAGGTTCGGTGCTGACGGCATCGTCGTGTCCAACCACGGCGGCCGCCAGCTCGACGGCGTGCTGTCCAGCGCCCGCGCCCTGCCGGCAATTGCCGATGCGGTCAAAGGTGACCTGAAGATCCTCGCCGATTCCGGCATCCGCAGCGGCCTCGACGTGGTGCGCATGATCGCCCTCGGCGCCGACACCGTACTGATCGGCCGCGCCTTCCTCTACGCCCTTGCCGTGCACGGCCAGGCCGGGGTGAAAAACCTGCTGGAGCTGTTCGAAAAGGAAATGCGCGTAGCGATGGTGCTGACCGGCGCCAAGTCGATCAGCGAGATCACCCGCGACTCGCTGGTACGCGAACTGGGCGCCTGACCGCCCGCAAGAACGACCGCCTGATTGACCCGGGGCATGGGGCGCACAGACGCCACGGCCCCGCGAGGAGACTGCATGAGCCTGCCCGCCGCGTTCCTGCGTGATGCCGAGCGCCTGATCCCCGCCGAACGCCGCTTCGACGACCCCACCTCCACTTTGGCTTTCGGCACCGATGCCAGCTTCTACCGGCTGATCCCCAAGCTGGTGGTGCGCGTCGAGTCAGAAGACGAAGTGGTCGGCCTGATCAAACTGGCCCAGCGCGAGCGGGTGCCGGTCACCTTCCGCGCCGCCGGCACCAGCCTGTCCGGCCAGGCCATCAGTGACTCGGTGCTGATCGTGCTGGGCGATAACTGGAACGGCCGCGAAATCCGCGGCCAAGGCGAGCAGATCCGCTTGCAGCCCGGCGTCATCGGTGCCCAGGCCAATGCCTGGCTGGCTCCCTTCGGGCGCAAGATCGGCCCCGACCCGGCGTCGATCAACGCCTGCAAGATCGGCGGCATCGTCGCCAACAACGCCAGCGGCATGTGCTGCGGCACCGCGCAGAATACCTACCACACCCTGGCCGGCCTGCGCCTGGTGCTGGCCGACGGCACGCGCCTGGACAGCGAAGACCCGGCCAGCGTCGCCGCGTTCGAGGCCAGCCACGCCGGCCTGCTGGAAGCACTGGCCCGCCTGGGCCGCGAGACCCGCGCCAACACTGCACTCGCCGAGCGCATCCGGCACAAATACCGGCTGAAGAACACCACTGGCCTATCGCTGAACGCACTGGTGGACTACGACCAACCGCTGGATATCCTGCAGCACCTGTTGGTCGGCTCCGAAGGTACCCTGGGCTTCATCAGTGCCGTCACCTACGACACCGTGCCCGACCACCCGCACAAAGCCAGCGCACTGCTGGTTTTCCCCAGCGTGGAAAGCTGCTGCCGCGCGGTGACCGTGCTCAAGCGCCAGCCGGTCTCGGCCGTTGAACTGCTCGACCGCCGCAGCCTTCGCTCGGTGCAGAACATGCCCGGCATGCCACTGTGGGTAAAAGGCCTGTCGGACAACGCCTGCGCCCTGCTGATCGAGTCCCGTGCCGCCAGCCAGAGCCTGCTGCATGAACAGCTGCAACAGGTGATGGCCTCGATCGCCGACTTCCCACTGGAACAGCAGGTGGACTTCAGCGAAGACCCCGCCGTGTACAACCAGCTGTGGAAAATCCGCAAGGACACCTTCCCCGCCGTCGGCGCCGTACGCCAGACCGGCACCACCGTCATCATCGAAGACGTCACCTTCCCCATCGAGCAACTGGCCGAAGGCGTCAACCGCCTGATCCAGCTGTTCGACAAGCATCGCTACGATGAAGCGATCATTTTCGGCCACGCCCTGGAAGGCAACCTGCACTTCGTCTTCACCCAGGGTTTCAACAGCGCCGAGGAAGTCGCACGCTACCAGGCCTTCATGGACGATGTGGCGCAACTGGTGGCGGTGGAGTTCGGCGGCTCGCTCAAGGCCGAGCACGGCACCGGGCGCAACATGGCACCGTTTGTGGAGCTGGAATGGGGCCATGACGCCTACCAATTGATGTGGAAGCTGAAGCGCCTGCTCGACCCAAACGGCATCCTCAACCCCGACGTGGTGCTGAGCGAAGATCCGGACATTCACCTGAAGAACCTCAAGCCGCTGCCCGCTGCCGACGAGATCGTCGACAAGTGCATCGAGTGCGGCTTCTGCGAACCGGTGTGCCCTTCCAAAGGCCTGACCCTCAGCCCACGCCAGCGCATCGTCATGTGGCGTGACATCCAGGCCAAACAGCGCGCCGGCATCGACACCCGGGAATTGCGCCAGACCTACCAGTACCAGGGCATCGACACCTGCGCCGCCACCGGCCTGTGCGCACAGCGCTGCCCGGTTGGCATCAACACCGGCGAACTGGTGAAGAAACTGCGCAGCCAGGCCGCCGAACACGAAAAAACCGCCGACTGGCTGGCCGAACACTTCCACACCGCCCTGGGCGGCGCGCGCCTGACCCTGACCGCCGCCAATACCGCACGCAAGCTGCTCGGCGCCCCACGCCTGGGCCGCCTGAGCGCCTCGCTGCACAAAGCCAGCAAAGGCCGCCTGCCAAAGTGGACCCCGGCGATGCCACAACCACTGCGCCCACTGGACTTCGGCCCGGCCAGCAACGACGCCCGCCCTCGCGTGGTGTACCTGGCTGCCTGCGTCTCGCGGGTGATGGGCCCGGCCTATGCCGACCGTGAGCAGAGTTCGCTGCTGGACAAGACCCGCGCCCTGCTGGAAAAGGCCGGCTACCAGGTGGTGTTCCCTGACAACGCCGACAGCCTGTGCTGCGGCCAACCGTTCGCCTCGAAGGGCTACCCCGAGCAGGCCGAACACAAACGCCAGGAACTGCTTGCCGCCCTGCTGCACGCCAGCCGCGGCGGCCTCGACCCTATCTACTGCGATACAAGCCCCTGCACTCTGCGCCTGGTGCAGGACCTGGACGACACCCGGCTGGACCTGTACGACCCAGTGCGCTTCATCCGCACCCACCTGCTCGAGCGCCTGGAGTTCACCCCCCAGGACGAACCAGTGGCCGTGCATGTGACCTGCAGCACCCAGCACCTGGGCGAAAGCCAGGCGCTGATCGACCTGGCGCGGCGGTGCAGCAAACAGGTGGTGATCCCGGAGGGCATACATTGCTGCGGCTTTGCCGGTGACAAAGGCTTCACCACCCCCGAGCTCAACGCCCACTCGCTGCGCAGCCTGAAGGATGCGGTGCAATATTGCAGCGAAGGCATCTCCACCAGCCGCACCTGCGAGATCGGCCTGTCCAGCCATAGTGGCATCGATTACCACGGGCTGGTCTACCTTGTAGACCGCGTCACCCGGCCACGCAGCATATGACCGTTTAACGCAAAACCTGATAGCTGCCGCAATCCCTGTG
The DNA here is from genome assembly GCF_046764235.1 of Pseudomonas sp. s4. Classification (NCBI taxonomy): domain Bacteria; kingdom Pseudomonadati; phylum Pseudomonadota; class Gammaproteobacteria; order Pseudomonadales; family Pseudomonadaceae; genus Pseudomonas; species Pseudomonas sp. s4. The sequence continues at coordinate 5,503,521 of NZ_CP177209.1, forward strand.
GGAGCGGGCATGCCCGCGAACACCGGCGCAGCCGGTGCCATACACCGCGCAGCCTGCTTCGCGGGCACGCCCGCTCCCACAAGTACCGCGCCGGCTTTGGGCCCACGCTGTACCTGTAGGAGCGGCTTCAGCCGCGAACACCGGCAAAGCCGGTACCATCCCGATTGAACCCCCGCCAATCCCCCGCAGTCCATCCTTACAGGCCCACCTTCCAGAGGCCCAGAAGGAGACTCCCATGAAAGGTACCGCGCTTTCGGCCCTGTTCGCGGCCGCCACCCTGCTGGCTTCGCCGGTATTCGCCGCCGAAGACCTCTGCACCGCCAACCTGCAAAAGATCGATGACAGCATGGCCACCGCCGGCGCTACCTCCGAAGGCCTGGACAAGGCCATCACCGAGCACGTCGACAAAGCCAAGGCTGCCCAGGCATCGGGGGACACCAAGGAATGCATCGCCATCACCAGCAAAGTCCTGGAGCGGTTGGAAAAAACGGAGAAAGGCAGCGGCACCAGCGGCGGCGGTAGCGGCGCGTGAGCCCAAAAGCGGGCGACCGGACCGGCTGTCGACGTCGCCCGCGCAATGGCGTATACTCAGCCTCACGTACCGTAAGGTGCGTTAGCTTAGAGCTAGTGTGGGGCCGATCAGGATTCGACGCCGGTAGCGAAACTCTAGGTGCATGCCGAGTTGGTAACAGAACTCGTAAATCCACTGTTGCAACTTTCTATAGTTGCCAATGACGAAAACTTCGAGGCGGAGTACGCTCTCGCTGCGTAAGCAGCCGAGCCCGACCTTCTGGTAGCTTCGGCTCCAGCAATCATCAGGGGATGCCTGTAAACCCGAAATGATTGTCATACAGAACAGGATCGTCGTGTAGCACGTTGGGGGCAAAGCGACTAAAACTTACCCAACTCGTCCAAAGCACCCTGCCCGTCGGGCGGCTGCGGATTAACTCAGTAGACACGGCTAAGCATGTAGTACCGACAGCGGAGTACTGGCGGACGGGGGTTCAAATCCCCCCGGCTCCACCAAATTCCAAAGAAGAAGACGCCCTCGGGCGTCTTTTTTTGTGCCTGGTTTTTTGAGTTGAGCGAGCCCGGAAAATCAGATTTAACCCCTTCCGCGTAGGACGTTTCCCAAAGATACTCCCAGCGCCTGTTTTCCGTTGCGGTCGTTTTTTCAGAGTTTTAGTCTCGTCGGGTCGTTGTACATCAACGACCAGCTTTGACAGGCTGATGACGACCAAGCACACGGTTTTGCCTATGGCGGCTGTGTGTGGGGCACCTCGTGTGCGCCGGTTTGGTCTTCACCGGTCTGTCAACCCATACACGGCTGCCACCACTTGTTTGACAGCAAGCGCTGGTCGCTCCACTGAGGACCAAAAATGCTGAAAATAGTCCCCGATCCACCCCACCTTCCCCTTTCCTTGGAAGACACCATCATGTTGGCCTCGGACTACGCACTCTGTGCCGAAGCCGTAGCCCGGCAGGCAATGCTGATGCAGCCGCGATCGCATGCGTCATTGTTGATCATGGCGTCAACGCAAGAGCTTGAAGCTCTGCGCAAACTTCTAGAGTCAGCGCTGGCACACATACACAAGCCAGCGGGCCCGCAAGCCGTGCACTGAATCACTACCAGGGAGATCGATCAATGGACATCGAAGACACCAAATGCACAGTCGGTAAAACCATCTTCTACCAAGGTGAAAACCAGACTCACCCACTGTTCCGCATCGAGTCCGGCATTCCCTGCCAGAACGCCCGCGAGCAAGCTTCGGAACTGATGGGCTATGCGCGGGACCTGACCATCGACGGTTTGATGGAAGACAAGCCAAAACTGATCTGGGCCGCGCATTACCTTTGCGCTTTGGGCAAGGCGCTGCTGGATGATGCGGAGCTGGGCATGATGCGCTAGCCATCTCACTTCAGCCAGCGCAGCTGCAGAGCAACCAGTTCACAGACGGGTTCGCTCATTACCCTGCGGTTTTACTCGCGAATAATCCAACGCGGTACATGGCACCGGCTGCGCCGGTGTTCGCGGATGAAACCGCACAAATTATCCGCCGAACAGTGCGTTATGTGGATTCGGTGACTGATCCGGATAGGTCAGCCGCCGATTGCTTTGCTATGGTTCCCAATTAGCGGGAAAGAGGTCTTAGTCTGCACTGGTGTGCAGCTTTGCTCCCGAATGAGAGAGTGTCCAAATGACATTGGCATTAGTACCTGTCGGCACAGCTTGCTGTGACTACATCGTATAAAAGAGCGAACACTTCGCCGCCATTGACCCCGCGCACCTGTTTTTCTTTGGTAAGAACTGTGGTTACTTTTGTTTGATAGAAGCGCCGTCCTTGGGATACCCGTCGCCCTAGAGCTTAGCGGCACGCTCAGCCAAACCATTCAGCTTTTGCGTGTAATCCAGCAACTCATCAATCTCCGCAAGCTCGACTTCACTCCAGAACTTCATATGCCGACCGTACAAGGTCCATTTGATAGCGTGAGCGCCATTCCAGAAAAGCCCCATCCACGCCGCATAGTTCAGGTTTAATAGATTTTGCGTGGCGTACATCCGCCCGGCATTCACCGCGCTGCTGGCACCGTAGGCAAGCGCTAACATGATGCGAAAGCGCGGGTTCATTCTTCCGGGCAGCGTGTCCAATAATGCATCTGCAATAGTGGCCCCGTTGACCGCAACCTGTTTGACTACGTAGAACACCCTCATGATGACTTCCATGATCGCAGCCGGGATGCTCGTCACAAGGAACTGTCTGAAATCGTAGCCTTTCACGTACATCCACTCGATCTGCTTGCCGAAGGATTCGCCGTTGATGTTCACGTTCTCGAACATCCGCAGCAGCCCCATGAAGGGGGCCGGTAAGCCCATCCCTCGGTTCCCCTTGGCTGAAGGGGCATTTACATCGGAAAGCAGATGGCCAAACATTCTTCCCAGCAGCTGGAACAGGCCTCCCTCAGTCGGCCCCTTCGTGCTCGGGATCTGGCGTACCTCGCCGTTGACCACCACGGTGCAAGTTCCATGAATCATGTCATACACCCCGTAGAAAAAACCGAGAACGGGGTCATGAGCCAACGAACGAAGTCGGTGGTTGATCGGGTTGAGGACCTTATCCGGGGCACCAATAAGATCAGTCCAGACAGAGCTGTCCGGAGCGCCGATCTTGTATTTCTCACCTAACTTTTTGGAAAGCTCTGGAGGTAGCCAAGTGTTCAAAGTGTCTTGTACCCATTTGTTGAAGGTACCGTCTACCGGCGTATCCCATTTCGTTCCAGGTTTAGGCGGAGGCCGCACAAAAAGCAGATCGAGCACTCCCGCTAATAACCCGCTGCAACCCGCTATCGCATAGTCCCACTCATCGAGGTTGTACTTCGCATTGAATGCGCCTAAGCGAGCGGTGAGTCTTGCGTCGATAGCATCAAAATCGCTTTCGTCCAGAACGTCCTTGAGCCTGGCATCCGGATGGTTCTGACGCGCTTGCGCATAGATATCATCCAGTGTGATCGGCTCACTGGAAGCTATAACAGTGAGGGGTATTTCGGTCACGACAGTGTTCAAACTATCAGTCGTGGTATCCAACGTACCGGCAAGTGCCAACAATTGTGCCTGGAGGAGCTGTATATCGGTGGCAATCTCTGCATGTGACGTTTCAATCGCCTGCGAGCGCTGATTCAACAAGGCAAGAGCGCTCAATTCATCCTGATACAGCTCATTACTCACGACGGTTTCTTCCGAGTAAGCATTTCGATGGTTTGCTTGATCATGGCAATTTCAGCCTTGAATGTCTCGGCGTTACTCAGCAAGCGCTCCTGAATGTTATAGAGCTTCGCGATAGCTTCGCCCAAAGACGCCGCAAGCTTCGCGTTTTTACGTTTTTTCATCAGCGCATAACCACCCACACCCAGCAGGGCAATGGGGGCTGCCAATACACCGATACCCGCTACCATCCCACCGCCCACCAAGGCACCTGCAGTAGCAAGGCCGGAGCTGATGCCTGCCGCAGAAAGGTCTGTATAGCCAAGCAAATACAAGGCACCCAGTGAACCTGCAGCACCCGCTGACGAGCCCAGTGCCGCTGCAAGCCCTTCCGTAATCCCTGGATAGTCATTCTCAAGCTGATCCAGAATGTTTTTAACCTGGCGAGAAGCTTCAGTCTTGACTCGATTGATCTCAACGTTGTCCATATGCATCCTTGGCTGAAATGTTGCGGGAGACTAAGAAATACCCTATGGCAAGGCAAAATGCCATCACCCCCTACCATAGAATTGAAAATATGATCCTTTGACTCATCCAAGCCTGTTGATAAGGTCCCTACCCTTTTTCTGCAGCGACTAGGCTCTGCAACAACACCAACTTGCGCTGCAACTGCGCGATGTGCGCCTGGTCGGCACGCCGCGCCGAACGCAGCTCACGGTTTTCCATCTCCCTAATCCGTGCCCATCGTGCGTTGTGACGGCATGCCAGGGCCAGTTGCCAGAGCTCACGCAACTTCATGTACTGCATCAGGAGCACCGCCAGGATTACCCCAATCAACACCAACGCCCCTGTCGAAACCGCTTCAGACATAGTCATGTCCACTTTCCTTTGCTGACTTCAATTCGTTTCAAAGACAGCGACACGATATGTAATGTTAAACGACAGGTCTAGAATGTAGACTTATACAGGTAAAGTAATCGCGCACATGGAGAGGGTATGAAACGCAAGCAATCCATCGAGCAGGTACGCTGGGACCTGGCACTTCGCTATCGCTTGATCGAGACCGTTGCCTGGTGGGAAGGCCGGCTGACCACGGGCCACCTGATACAGAGCTTTGGCATCAGCCGCCAGCAGGCGTCGAAGGACATCAATACCTACATCACCGAACATGCGCCCAAGAACTTGACATATGACAAGCAGCTAAAGGGCTATGTACCGAGCAAGCAGTTCAAGCCGCTGTTCATCGACGACAGCGCCAGCGCCTACCTGCACCTGCTTTATCAGAACAATGAGCGGGCCCCGCACATCGACGGGCTGGCACTGGCCTACGCGCATACCCGGGTGCTGGAAGTGCCGGACCGCCCCATCCGACCAGAAGTCCTGCGTCCCTTGCTCAAGGCCTGCCGTGAAGGCCTGCGCCTGGAAACCGAATACGTGTCCTTCAATACCCCCAACGTGGAAGTGCGCCTCATCGCCCCGCACACGCTGGTCTACACCGGCATGCGCTGGCACGTGAGGGCTTACTGCGAAAAGAACGGCCAGTATCGCGACTTCGTCCTCAGCCGCCTGCGTGGGCAACCAGACTTGCTCGACCAATCGCCGAACACACGCGAGCAGGACGAAGACTGGAATGTCGAGGTGCCGATCATCTTCGAACCTGACGGGCGATTGAACGCGGCGCAGAAGGCAATCATCGAAACCGACTTCGGCATGACGCAGGGGCAACTGGTGGTGCCCAGCCGCAGGGCACTGGTGAAGTACGTGTTGCAGCGTTACCTGATCGACCACCGCAACCTGGCAGTACTCCCCGAGGCGCAGCAACTGGTGGTGAGCAACCTCAAGGAACTGAAGCCATGGCTGTTGAATGACTGATTGTCGAATGCCGCGTCGAGGGGCTTGATGCCCCAGTCGCTGTGTCGTGATGCCCCGCCGCCCGCTTCATGACTGCCTCTCAGCCAGCAACACTTCCGGCACGGCCGGCAGCGACCGGCTCAGCAACACGCCAACCAGCATCGCGAACAGCAGCGCCGCCACACCGGCGACCTGCAACACGGCTTCGAAGCCCCCGATGAACGCCTGGCGGGCCAAGGGTGCCATCGTTTCCCGCAACCTGGGCTCAAGCAACGCCAACGCCGCCTGCAAATCACCCGCAGCAACCCGGGTAGTCATCGCGGCAACCTGGCCCGATTGCCCAGGCGCCACCGCAGCCATTGACTCATACAGCAACTGCCCACTACGCGAAGCCAGCACACTACCCAGCCCTCCGATTGCCAGCACAATCGCCCCGAACCGCATGGTTGTACTCAACCCCGAAGCCATGCCGGTGCGCTCACGCGGCACGCAAGCCATGATGTTCTTCTGCGTATCGCCATTCAGCAGCCCGGCGCCAGCACCCAGCACCAGGCTGGCCAGGGCGAATGCACCGTAACCGCCCTGCTGCGTTGCCCAGGCACACAGCAGGTTACCCGCCCCGACCAAAACCAGGCCTAGCGCGAACACCTGCGCCGGGCTCAAGTGTGCAGCCAGACGCATGCCCAGGCGTGGCGTCAGCAGCATGGCCACGGCAAACGGCAGCATGCCCGCCCCTGCGGCCAGGGCCGACAGCTGCAGGCCGTTCTGCAAGTAAAGCGGTAGCAGGGTCATCATCACCTGGGCGCAGGCAGCATAGGCAAACATCCCCAGCAAGGCGCCAACGAAGCGCCCGCTGCGCATCAGCCGCAGGTCGATCATCGGCCGTTCCTGGCTGCGCTCGACCATGACGAACAGGCCGAACAGGAAGGCGCTGATCACCAGCCGTCCCAGGGTTTGCGCACTGCCCCAGCCCACCTGGTTGGCATCGATCATTGCCCAGATCAGGTAACCCAGGCTGCCGGCGAAAGTCAGGCTGCCCCATGGGTCGAGCCGGGCCGCAGCGGTGTCGCGGGACTCTTCGACACTGCGCAACACCATCACTGCGAGCACTGCCACCAACGGCAGGTTGATGTAGAAGATCCAGCGCCAGCCAAGGGTGCTGGCGATCAACCCGCCCAGCAGCGGCGCAAAGGTGATGGTGGCGCCCATGCAGGCGCCCCAGAAGGCCCAGGCGCGCATGCGTTCCTGGGGTTGGTGGAAGCGGTTGCCGATCGCGGCCAGGGCCGAGGTCAGCAGCAATGCTGCGCCAACGCCCTTGGCTGCCCTGGCCAGGTCGAGGAACAGCAGGTTGGGCGCCGCGCCACAGGCCAGCGAGGCGATGCCGAACAGGGCCAGGCCGAGCAGCAGCATGCGGCGGCGGCCAAAGCGGTCGGCCAGGCTGCCAGCGGGCAGCAGGCAGGCGGCAAAGGCCAGCAGGTAGGCGCTGACCACCCATTCGATATCGGCAAACGAGCCGGACAGGTCGCGGGCGATGCTGGGCAGGCTGACCGCGACGATGTTGGTGTCGAGGATGATCAGGGCACAGACCAGGGAGGCGGTGAGCAGGGTGAAACGCGCAGAGGGCATGGTGAGGCTCCAGATGCAGGGCTGGTTAGTCAAATCGCCGGGGCTGCCTTGCAGCCCATCGCAGGCAAGCCAGCTCCTACAGGGACCGCACCGCCTTCAAGGATTGCGCAATACCTGTAGGAGCTGGCTTGCCTGCGATGGACCGCAAAGCGGTCCCCTGCAATTCCCAGGCAGCCTTTGCCGCCAAGCCACCAGCCTTGTAGTGTTGCCTCACCATAACGCCACCAGCCCCCAGGCTTGTTAGCCACGGCGGCTCGCGTCATTACCCTGCAGGTAACACCCATGGAAATCCGCCATTTCCGCTACTTCCTCTGCGTCGCCCGCCACGGTCATTTCACCCGTGCCGCCGAACAGCTGGGCATCGCCCCGCCCACGCTCAGCCGGCAGATACAGGACATGGAGCGCGAACTGGGCGTGCGCCTGTTCGAGCGCAACCAGCGCGAGGTCAACCTCACCGCAGCGGGCCAGGCGCTTTTGATCGAGGCCGAACATGCCGTGCGCCAGTTCGATGCTGCACAACTGGGCGCGCAACGGGCCGCCCGAGGCGAAAGCGGGCGCATCGAACTGGGCTATGTGGCTTCGGCCGCGTACTCGGGCATGCTCCAGCAGCAAGTCAGCCGCTACAGCGAAACCTGCCCCCGCGTACGCCTGAACATTCGCGAACTGCCCATGGCCGAACTGCCCGGCATGGTCCGCGACGGCCTGCTTGACCTTGCCTATGTGCGCTCACCGATGGAGCTGCCCGAGGAACTCGAAGCTATCGCCTTGCACCAGGAAGGTTTCGTCCTCGCCCTGCCCGCCAGCTCACGGATAAATGAAGTGCCGCAGATCCCGGCCTCGCGCCTGGCCAATGAAACCTTCATCCTGCCCGAACAGATCTCCGGCACGCTGGAAGTGGCAGCACAAGGTGGTTTCGTCCCGAGGCTCGGCCCCCAGCCGGGCAGCCTGGTGGCGGTGATCACCCTGGTGTCACTCGGCCAAGGCATCGCAGTGGTGCCAGAATCGGTGGTGCAGCGCATCAGCCTGCCGCAGGTGCACTACCGGCGTATTGTCGACTGCCAGGCCAGCTCGTGGCTTAGCCTGATCCACCGGCGCTTCGAGAAAGCGCCGGCGGCAATCAGATACATCAAGATGATGAAAGGCTGAAAAAACAAAGGGCACCCATCCACTGGTGCCCTTTGCCCTACCGCCAGGTGAACTCAATCACCCCATCGAACGCACCCCCACAGGCTGCGCATTGCCCCGCGTGGTCACGATCCCCAGGAAGGAAATCACGATCGCCAGGCCCAATGTCGAGCTCACTTCCGCCCGGTGTTCAGGCGTGAACATCATGACCGCCAGTGCCCCGCCAATGAAAAGGATCACCGCCCAGGTCAGGTACGGGAACAGCCACATGCGGAACTTCAGCTCGGTGTTTTCCCGCTCCAGGCGACGGCGCATGCGCAGCTGCGAAATGGCGATGACCATGTACACCAGCAAGGCAATGGCGCCGGAGCTGGCCAGCAGGAACTCGAACACGCCCTTCGGCGCGAAGTAGTTGAGGATGGCAATGGCCGCGCCGATCAACGTGCTGCCGAAAACCGCAGCGCGTGGCACACCGACCTTGGAGGTCTTGTTGAGCATGGCCGGTGCGTCACCGCGCTTGGCCAGCGAGTACATCATCCGCGAGGCAATGTAGATCGAAGAGTTCATGCAGCTGGTCACTGCCACCAGCACCACCAGGTCGACCATGAAAGCCGCGTTGGGGATGTTCATGATCTCCAGCGCACGCTGGTAAGAGCCCACCACCGCCAGCTGCGGGTCGTTCCACGGCACCACCGAAATGATCACGAAGATCGACAGGATGTAGAAGGTACTGATGCGCCAGATCACCGAGCGAGTGGCCTTGGCGATGTTGCGCGACGGGTCGCTCGATTCGGACGCGGCGATGGTCACCGCTTCGGTGCCGATGAAGCTGAACATCACGGTGATGAACGCACCAACCACGGCCGACCAGCCCTTCGGCGCGAAGCCGCCGTGCTCGGCCATCAAGCTGCTCAGGCCACTGACCTCGCGGTTGGGCAGCCAGCCCATAAGTGCGGCGAAACCCAGGCCGATGAAACCGAGAATGGCCGTGACCTTGAGAATGGCGAACCAGAACTCGAACTCACCGTACTTGGCCACGCTGAACAGGTTGGTACCAGCCAGCAGCAGCACCGAAGCCAGGGCGAATATCCAGCTGTCCACCTGCGGGAACCAGGCGTTCAGCACATGCCCGGCGGCCAGCGCTTCGATCGGGATTACCAGTACCCAGAACCACCAGTACAGCCAACCGATGGTGTAGCCGGCCCAGCGGCCGATGGCCTGCTCGGCGTAGGTGGAAAACGATCCGGTGTCCGGGTGTGCCACGGCCATTTCGCCAAGCATGCGCATGACCAGTACCACCAAGGTCCCGGCCACGAAATAGGAAATTATGGTAGCTGGCCCGGCTGCCGCGATGGCGTGGCCAGAGCCGACGAAAAGTCCGGCGCCGATGATGCCGGCGATGGACAGCATCGTTACGTGACGTGGCTTGAAACCTTGTGCAAGGTTGCCATCAGATCCCACGGTGTTCATTGATGTTGTTCTCTTTTTACTGACACAAGGATGGACGGGCAGGTGTAGGCGAAAATATCTCCTTTGAAATCAATAAGTCGACACGTTACTCGCGCTCTGTTGTTGATATTTGGCACGCGTCACAGAGCAACGTGTCAGTGCAGGTCGGGCTTCATTTAAGCCCCGCAGGGCTGTGGGAAATTACACGAGAACGCCCCGGAACTGTTCGATCACGACAGGGCATCCCCATTAACGTCAGAAGTCGCGAATGGCATACCCGATCCCGTCACCAGGCCGTCTGGAGCTTTTGTTTTTCATTTGGGTGTGTTGTGGCTGTACGGGCCCTTTCGCGGGCTCGCCCGCTCCCACAGTTACTCCACGCCCCTCAAACCTGTGGTGTACCTGTGGGAGCGGGCAAGCCCGCGAAAGGGCCGGTGCAGCCATCACCACTTTCTGCCAGCCACAAAAAAGCCCCGGTCTCCCGGGGCCTCTGTTGCCAGGCGTCTGCCTACGCCTGCCCGGTACGCTCGAAGCACCGGACTAGCAACAGGAATCGCGAAAGGGCCCTATGCCTCAACGCACCAGGCAAGGCCGCTTGTTATCGAAGCTCCACCCCGGAATCAGGAACTGCATTGCCACGCTGTCATCCCGCGCGCCCAACCCCATGTTGCGGTAGCACTCATGCGCCTTGGCCAACTGGTCTTCATCCAGCTCCACCCCAAGCCCCGGCCGCGCCGGCACGTGCACATGCCCGTCGACGATGCGCAGTGGCTCGCGGGTCAGGCGCTGGCCGTCCTGCCAGATCCAGTGGGTGTCGATCGCAGTGATTTCCCCCGGCGCCGCAGCCGCCACCTGGGTGAACATTGCCAGCGAGATATCGAAGTGGTTGTTGGAATGCGAACCCCATGTCAGCCCCCAGTCGTTGCACATCTGCGCCACCCGTACCGAACCCTGCAAGGTCCAGAAGTGCGGGTCGGCCAGCGGAATGTCCACCGACTGCAACTGGATCGCATGGCCCATCTGCCGCCAGTCGGTAGCGATCATGTTGGTGGCGGTGGGCAGGCCGGTGGCACGGCGGAACTCGGCCATCACCTCACGGCCCGAGTAGCCGTTCTCGGCACCGCATGGGTCTTCGGCGTAGGCCAGCACATCGTGCTTGTCGCGGCACAGGGCAATGGCCTCCTTCAATGACCAGGCACCATTCGGGTCGAGGGTGATGCGGGCTTCGGGGAAGCGCTCGGCCAGCGCCGTTACCGCTTCCATCTCCTCCTCGCCGCGCAACACCCCGCCCTTGAGCTTGAAGTCGCTGAAGCCATAGCGCGCCTTGGCGGCCTCGGCCAGGCGCACCACCGCGTCCGGGGTCAGGGCCTTTTCGTGGCGCAGGCGGAACCAGTCATCCTCGGCATCGGCTTCGTTGCGGTAGGCAAGGTCGGTCTGCTGGCGGTCGCCGATGTAGAACAGGTAACCGAGCATCTTCACCGCCTCGCGCTGCTGCCCCTCGCCCAGCAGTGCCGCTATCGGCACGTTCAGGTGCTGGCCGAGCAGGTCGAGCAGCGCCGACTCTATGGCCGTCACCGCATGCACGGTGATGCGCAGGTCGAAGGTCTGCAGGCCGCGACCAGCCGAGTCACGGTTGGCGAAGGTCTGGCGCATGGCATTGAGCACGCGCTGGTAATGGCCGATCGGCTGGCCGACCACCAGGCTGCGGGCGTCCTCCAGTGTCTGGCGGATCTTCTCGCCGCCGGGCACCTCGCCCAACCCGGTATTGCCGGCGCTGTCACGCAGCACCACTACGTTGCGGGTGAAGAACGGGCCATGGGCACCACTGAGGTTGAGCAGCATGCTGTCGTGCCCGGCGACGGGGATCACGCGCAGATCAGTGACCACGGGGGTGCTGGTGTGAAGGGTCTGCATGTTCATGGTTGTTGTCTCGCAGTCATCAATGGCTCTGACCCAGGGCCGAAGGGGCCTTGAGGTCATCGGAAGGGACGCCCTTTGGGCGAGTGCGTACGAAGAAGATGGCAATGGCCGCCAGCACCGAGGTCACCGCCAGGCCGTACAGGCCGCCCTGGATCGAACCGGTCTGCTGCTCCAGCAGGCCGAAGGTGGTGGGGGCGACGAAGCCGCCGAGGTTGCCGACCGAGTTGATCAACGCGATCACCGCTGCGGCGATGCGGGCATCCAGGTAGCCCTGCGGGATCGGCCAGAACAGTGACGACGCCGACTTGAAACCGATGGCCGCGAAGCACACCGCGACAAAGGCGAACACCGGCCCACCCGTGGTGGACATGAACATGCCGATGGCAGCGATCACCAGCGCACCTGCGACCCAGGCCTGCTGGAACTTCCAGCGCGCCGAGCCGGCGGCGAAGGCATACATGGCCAGGATCGAGATCAGCCACGGGATCGAGTTGAAGAAGCCGACCTGCAGGTCGCTGAGGTCACCCATGCGCTTGATGATGCTCGGCAGCCAGAAGGTCGCGGCGTAGATGGTCAGCTGGATGCAGAAGTAGATCAGGCAGAACAGCAGGATCTGGCGGTCCTTGAGCAGGCTCCAGGCCGATGGCCTGACCGCGCCGACCGCTTCGCGCTCAAGTTGCTCGCGATCGATGGCGGCCACCAGTGCTTCCTGCTCGGCCTGGCTCAGCCACTTGGCGTCCTGCGGCCTGGAGTCGAGCCAGAAGAACACGAAGAAGCACAGCGTCACCGAGGCCATGCCTTCGATGAACAGCATCCACTGCCAGCCATGCATGCCCAGGCCCTGGATCTGCATCAGCGCGCCGGCCAGCGGCCCGGAAATCAGCGACGCCAATGCCGAGCCGCTGAGGAAGATGGCAATCGCCTTGCCACGCTCGGCGGCCGGCAGCCAGCGGGTGAAGTAGTAGATCACCCCGGGGAAGAAGCCCGCTTCGGCAACCCCCAGCAGAAAGCGCAGCACGTAGAACTGGGTTTCGTTCTGCACGAAGGCCATGGCCGTGGCCACCACCCCCCAGGTGAACATGATGCGGGTCAGCCACAGCCTTGCGCCGACCTTCTGCAGCAGCATGTTCGAGGGCACTTCGAACAACGCGTAGCCAATGAAGAACAGGCCGGCGCCAAAGCCATAGGCCGCGGCGCTGATGCCCAGGTCGCTTTCCAGATGGGGGCGGACGAAGCCGATGTTGACGCGGTCCAGGTAGTTGACGATGAACATGATGACGAACAGCGGCAGGACGTGGCGCTTGACCTTGGCCACGGCGCTGGCCAGGGCGTCGCCTTCATTCCGGGCAGACGGAGCGAGGGTATCGTTCACTTGCGGATCTCCCACTAATTGTTTTTGTGCGGGTCGAGGTTGTCTGACATGGCAGTGGGGAGGAGCATATGCGCAGCGAAGTTGTACGACAAGATCAACAACATCGGCAAAATCACAAAATACAAGCTGAAGAAAAGCCTATATGCGCCGATCTTGCAAAAATATACAAACTACTCGCTTGCTTGACCGCAGGAAAAATCGGCAAAAAATATTTTTATCGATTAACTTGTCGTACAAGTACAACAACATTCGGATCACACCATGGCCACCGAACAAGCCCACAAACGCGGCCACAGCCGTGCCCATGACCTGGTCTCCAGCCTGACCCAACAGATCTTGCTGGGTACCTTCAAGCCAGGCGACAAGTTGCCCTCGGAAAACAGCTTGGTGCGCGAGCATGGGGTCAGCCGCACCGTGGTCCGCGAGGCCCTGTCGAAATTGCAGGCCTCGGGGCTGGTGGAGCCACGCCACGGTATCGGTACGTTCGTGATGGAGCGCCAGGCCCACGCCGGCCTGCGCATCGCTGCGGAAAGCGCGGCGAATGTGCGCGACCTGCTGGAGCTGCGCATCGGCCTGGAAGGCCAGGCCGCCGCCTTGGCCGCGCTACGTCGTGATGAGGGGCACCTGAGGCGCATGCGCCAGGCGCTGGATGACTACCAGGACCTGGCCGCCGCTGGCGACAGCTGCATCGAGGCCGACCGGCGCTTTCACCTGTTGATTGCCGAGGCCACTGGCAACCTGTACTTCACTGAAATGCTGTTGCAGCTGGGCAACGGCCTGATCCCGCGCAACCGCATGGCCCTGGCCGAACGCAGCGGGGCGAAGCTGGCGCGGCAGGCGTACCTGGCCAACCTCGAGCATGAGGCGATCCTCAATGCCATCCGCCGGCAGGATCCGGACGCGGCGCGGGCAGCGGTGTGCCTGCACCTGTCCAATAGCCGCGACCGACTACTGCCCGAACAGGCCTGACACGATCCCCTTTAGGAGCGGCCTTGTGTCGCGAAAGGGCTGCACAGCAGCCCCTCGATTTCAGCTACAGAATTGCAGGCCGGGGGCCGCTTTGCGGCCCTTTCGCGACACAAGGCCGCTCCTACAAAGAGAACCGCATCAGGCCCTGTTACCAGGTCAGGCAGATTTTACCGAAATGCCGGTTGCTCTCCTGATAACGGAACGCCTCGACGATCTGCTCCAGCTCGAAATGCTTGTCCACCACCGGCCGCAGGCCGTTGGCATCGATCGCCCGCACCATCGCCTGCTGCTGGGCGCGGCTGCCCACCAGCACGCCTTGCAGGCGTATCTGCCGCACCAGCGCCTGCACCAGCGGCAACTGCCCGGCCACGCCGGTGAGGATGCCGATCAACGACACGTGCCCACCAATGCGCGCGGCAATCATCGATTGCTCCAGCGTCGCCGCGCCACCCACTTCGATCACATGATCGACGCCGCGGTTGCCGGTCAGCTCGCGCACTTTCTCACCCCACGCCGGGACGCTCTTGTAGTTGATCAGGTGGTCGGCACCCAGGGCCTTCAGGCGCTCCAGCTTGGCGTCGCTGGAAGAGGTGGCGATCACCGTCGCGCCGGCCAGCTTGGCAAACTGCAGGGCGAAGATCGACACACCGCCGGTGCCCTGCACCAGCACCGTATCGCCGGGCTTGAGGTGGTCGTCGCACATCAGCGCGCGCCAAGCCGTGAGACCGGCCGTGGTCAGCGTGGCAGCTTCTGCATGGCTGAAGCCCTTGGGCGCCAGGGTGAAGGCGGTGGCGCGAGCGGTGACCTGTTCACGGGCGTAACCATCGATACCGTCGCCGGGCACCTTGGCGAAGCCTTCCACATTTGCCTGGCCGTCGAGCCAGTCGGGGAAAAAGGTACTGACCACATTGTCGCCGACCTGAAACTCGGTGACGCCGCTCCCCACCGCGACCACTTCGCCAGCGCCATCGGCCATGGGGATGCGCCGCTCGCTCGGGCCCCACATGCCGCTGACAACGGCGAAATCGTGGTAGTTAAGAGAGCTGGCGTGCAGGCGCACGGTGATCTCGCCGGCCTCGGGTGAAGAGGCCTCGCAGGTGCCGACCTCGACCTTGTCGTAGCCGCCGCCGGGTTTTACGTAGATGGCCTTGCTGGTCATGGATAGGTCTCCGTTCAGGGAAAAGATTGGGGTTCAGCATAGACAGGTCCGGCCCTATCGCCGGCAAGCAAGCTCCCACAGGTATTACACAAGTCTCAGCTCTAGTGGTGTCCCTGTGGGAGCTGGCTTGCCGGCGATAGGGCCCACATTCCCAACACAAGATTCAGCCCAGCATCACCTTCAGCGCCCGGCAATCGGCCGCATGCCAATCCACCAGCTCCGGCCACGGATTGTCCGGCAGGTTCACCAGCACCGTGCGCGCCCCTGCGGCACGCCCACAGTCCAAATCAAACCGGTAATCCCCCACCATCACCAACTCACCCGGTGTCACACCCCAGGCATTGGCAATCTTCAGCAGCCCATCCGGGCTTGGCTTGGGCGCTGCTTCGTCACGCCCCAGAATGTGCTCCACCGGGAAGCAGTCCGCCAGGCCGATGGCCTCCAGCGTCACATGCGCCAACTCACGGGCATTGCGGGTCAGAATGCCCAGCCGGCAACCACGCTGGGCCAGCTCGCGCACCAGTTCCACCGCCCCGGTGGCCGCCGTGGAGGCAATTGCCAGATCACGCTCGTGCTCCAGCAGCCAGGCATGCTTGGCCGCCGCCTCGTCCGCCGGCAAAGCTGCCAGGTGGGTGAGGATGTCGTGCTCGGCCGGGATATCCAGCGCCACGCGGATGGCGGCAAAATCGTGCACGGCCACGGTCAGGGTGCCGTCCATGTCGAACACCCAGTTGCGCACCTCGCCCAGGCTCATGCCCAGTCCTTGCGGTGGCGAATCAGGCCTTCCTGGCACGACGACGCCACCAGTTGCCCGGCCTGGTTGAAGATGCTGCCGCGGCAGAAGCCACGGGCATTGCCCGCCCAGGGGCTGTCGGTGGCGTACAGCAGCCACTCGTCGGCACGCAGGTTGCCATGGAACCACAGCGAATGGTCGAGGCTGGCGATCTGCATGTCACGCTGCCACACCGATTTGCCATGGGGCAGCAACGCAGTGGTCAGCAGGCCGAAGTCCGAGGCGTAGGCCAGCATGTATTTGTGCAGGGCGGGAATATCGGGCAGGTTGCCGTCGGCGCGGAACCAGGCGTACTTCACCGGGTCGCCAGGCTGGGGGTTGAACGGGTCGCGCTCGGTGACCGGGCGGATCTCGATCGGCTTGGCGCACAGCACCTTGTCGCGAATGCGTTCGGGCAACTGGTCGGCCATGGCCCGGGCCAGCTCGACTTCAGTGGGCAGGTTCTCCGGGCCGACCACCTCGGGCATCTGCGCCTGATGCTCGAAACCTTCCTCGTCGTACTGGAACGAGGCGCTGCAGGTGAAGATCGGCTGGCCCTTCTGAATCGCAGTCACCCGCCGGGTGCTGAAGCTGCCGCCATCGCGCACACGGTCCACCGAATACACCACCGGCAGGCTGGCATCGCCAGGGCGCAGGAAGTAGCCGTGCAACGAATGCACATGGCGTGCATCCTCGACCGTCTGGCTGGCCGCCGACAACGATTGGCCCAGTACCTGCCCGCCGTACAGCTGGCGAAAGCCCAGGTCCTGGCTGCGGCCACGGAACAGGTTCTCCTCGATGGACTCGAGGCTCAACAGGTCGACCAGGTCGTCCAACACATGACTCATCGGGGGTTCTCCGTAGGAGCGAGTCTTGCTCGCGATGCGCCGTCCAGGCGGCGCTCGATCTCATAGGCGCTGAACATCTTGCGGCAAGCGCCCTCCATTAGGGAAATGATACAGGGTTTGTCATTCGCGCCGGGCATGGCCATGCATTCAGGCGCGCAGGGTACGCTCCCAGTGAGCTCGATCGATGCGGTACAGCACATGCGGGCGCAGCGGATGGCCCACGGGCAGGCGCGGGTGTTCGAAACTGCCATTCAGGTCCTGCTGCATACCGATGGCCTGCATGACCTTCTGCGAGGGCAGGTTGCTCTCGCTAGTGAACGACACCACTTCCTCCAGGCGCAATTGGGCGAAAGCACAGCGCAGGCATGTCCACGCCGCCTCGCTGGCGAAACCCAGGCCCCAGTGGCGGCGTGCCAGGCGCCAGCCGATCTCCACCGCCGGCGCAAAATCGGCATCGAAGCCCACGTGCAACAACCCGGTCATGCCGATGAAGGCACCACTGTCCTTGCGCTCCAGGGCCCACAGGCCAAAGCCGTACTCATTGAAATGCCCGCGCACGCGGCCGATCAGCGCGGCTGCCTCCAGGCGTGTCAGCGGCGCCGGGAAGTAGCGCATCACCTGCGGGTCGGCACACAGGGCGGCGAACTCGCGCAGGTCGTCGTCGTGCCATTGGCGCAGTACCAGCCGCGCGCTTTCCAGTTGCAGGATAGGGGTCATCGGGCGTGCTCCGGTTTTACCGTCTTGCAGTTTACAGCGTAGGCGCGGGTGCAGGTTTCACCTAGCCGGCGTGCCCGAATGCAATTTTCACACGCCCTTCACCGCCCCCCGACAGGCCTGTTGGCAGGATGCCAGCCAACACCGTCGCGCCAGCCGCGACCATGCCAACGGAGCAACGCATGCTATCGAGCAACACCCTGGGGCACCCTGCCATCCACGCCCGGCGCAAGCGACGCCTGACCCGCAAAGCCCTCGGTGCCGCCCTTGGCCTGTGCATGGTCGTGGCGGCGTTGAGCACCTGGCTGGCGACGAGGACGCACATCGTGGACCTTGGCAACGAACGACAATTGAGTGACAGCGGCCTGCTGCAGGACTGGGCCGACGGTGCGGTGATCGTGATGATCCGCCACGCCGAGCGCTGCGACAGCGCCCCCGGCCCGTGCCTGGACGACCCCGCCGGCATCACCGTGGCCGGCAGCCAGGCTGCCGGACATGTTGGCCAAGGGCTGCACCAGCTGGGCCTGAACAACGCCGATATGCTCAGCAGCCCGAAACTGCGCACACGGCAAACCGCGCATTTCATCCTTGGCCAGGCGGTGGCCAGTGAGGACTGGCTGGAAAGCTGTGACAGCCAGTTCGCCAGCGAAGCGCTGGCACACAAACGACCGGGGCATAACCTGGTGCTGGTGACCCACAACGGCTGCATCGACCATTTTGCCCGCCAGCAGAAAGTTGCGGGGGGCGAGCGTGAGAGCGGCTATGCCAGTGCGCTGTTCGTTTCGGTGGATGGCAATGGCAAGACGCGCATCCTCGGCCGCCTGAACGAGCCGGACTGGCAACGGGTGCTGGCCAGTACCACGAAATAACGCCCCCTCGTGGCAAACACGCCCTGTAGGAGCGGCCTTGCGCAGCCCTTTCGCGACGCAAGGCCGCTCCTACAAAGGCCGGCGCTGGCCAGGAGATTGATGCCAGGCAGGTTCTCCCACAGCAGTCTCCAGCCATGGCAAGATCAGCACTGGCCCCGATTGCGACCCCACCCATGCCGTTGCCGCTGATCTACCACGAAGACTACAGCCCGGAGTTCCCTGCCGAACACCGCTTCCCCATGGACAAGTTTCGCCTGCTGCACGACCACTTGATCGACAGCGGACTGACCACCGACCAAGCCCTGCTGCGCCCGGACATCTGCCCCAACGACATCCTCGCCCTGGCCCACGACCGCAGCTACATCGAGCGCTACATGAACGGTGACCTGTCACGCGAGGACCAGCGCCGCCTCGGCCTGCCCTGGAGCGAGGCCCTGGCCCGGCGTACCGTGCGCGCCGTAGGCGGCTCGCTGCTGAGCGCCGAGATGGCGCTGCAGCACGGCATCGCCTGCCACCTTGCCGGCGGTACCCACCACGCCCATTACGACCACCCTGCCGGCTTCTGCATCTTCAACGACCTGGCCGTGATCAGCCACTACCTGCTGGAGGCTGGCCGGGTACACCGGGTGCTGATCTTCGACTGCGATGTGCATCAGGGTGACGGCACCGCGCGCATCCTGCACGACACACCAGACGCCATCACCGTGTCGCTGCACTGCGAACAGAACTTCCCGGCGCGCAAGGCACAAAGCGATTGGGACATCCCCCTGCCGCGCGGCATGGGCGACATGGCCTACCTGAAGGTGGTGGACGACGCCCTCAACTACCTGCTGCCACTCTATCGACCCGACCTGGTGCTGTACGACGCCGGGGTCGATGTGCACAAGGACGACGCCCTGGGCTATCTGCAACTGACCGATGCAGGTGTTGCCGCCCGTGACGAAGCGGTGCTGCGCCACTGCCTGGGCCGCGACATCCCGGTGGTGGGCGTGATCGGCGGTGGCTACAGCAAGGACCGCGCAGCCCTGGCCAGGCGCCACGGCATCCTTCATCACAGCGCGGCACGCGTCATCGGTTGTTCACAATGACTGTGGAACCGCTTGTGGATAACCTGCGGGAAAGGCGCTGCAGCCCTTTACAGGCAAGGCCTGCAAAGCTCTGATCATTTTTTGAGCAGTACTTCTGCAGGCCGCGCTGCGCTAGAATGCGCCTCTTTTCCACAGCCTGCTGCCCACCATGCCTGATCTGAGCCCCGCCTCCCCTCCCCTCGCTGTCGTCATCGGCGGCGGCCCAGCCGGCCTGATGGCCGCCGAAGCACTGGCCCAGGCGGGCCTGGCGGTCGAGGTGTTCGATGCCATGCCTTCGGTGGGCCGCAAGTTCCTGCTGGCGGGTGTCGGTGGCATGAACATCACCCATTCCGAGCCCTACCCGGCGTTCGTCAGCCGGTATGCCGAGCGCCAGGGCGAAATCGCTGCGCTGCTGCACGACTTCGATGCCGACGCCTTGCGCCAGTGGATTCACGGCCTGGGCATCGAAACCTTCGTCGGCACCTCGGGCCGGGTGTTCCCCACCGACATGAAAGCCGCGCCACTGCTGCGCGCCTGGCTCAAGCGCCTGCGCGACAACGGAGTAGTTATCCACACCCGTCACCGCTGGCTGGGCTGGAATGCCGAAGGTGCATTGCGGATTGCTTATCCACAAGGCGAGCGGCTGGTGAAGGCTGCCGTGGTGGTGCTGGCGCTGGGTGGCGGCAGCTGGGCGCGACTGGGCTCGGACGGTAGCTGGCAGCCGCTGCTGGCCGAACGGGCTGTGGATATCTCGCCCTTGCAGCCCAGCAACTGCGGTTTTGAAGTGGCAGGCTGGAGCGCGCTGCTCAAGGACAAGTTCGCCGGTGCGCCGTTGAAGAACATTGCCCTTAGCGTTCCTGGCAGCGTGCCGCGCAAGGGCGAGTTCATCCTCACCGCGCAGGGTGTGGAAGGCAGCCTGGTGTATGCATGGTCAGCGCCGGTGCGCGAGGCCATCAACCGTGAGGGCCACGGGGTGTTGCTGCTCGACCTGTTGCCGGACAAGCCTGTGGACAAGATTGCCCAGGCGCTGGCCAAACCACGGGGTTCGCGCTCCATGGCCAAGCACCTGCACAGCCAGCTGGGTATCGATGGGGTCAAGGCTGCGCTGCTGCGCGAGCTGACCGATCAGGCGACCTTTGCCAACCCTGATGCCTTGGCGAAAGCGATCAAGGCTTTGCCGATAACACTGGTACGCACGCGGCCGCTGGATGAAGCGATCAGCAGCGCGGGTGGGGTGCGTTTCGAGGGGCTGGATGAAGGCTTGATGGTCAAGGGGATGCCGGGGGTGTTCTGTGCAGGCGAGATGCTGGACTGGGAGGCGCCGACTGGGGGGTATCTGCTGACAGCGTGCTTTGCCAGCGGCTTGCGCGCCGGACGGGCGGCGGCGAATTGGGTTATGCGGGTTTCCTGACAGATTGTCGGGGCTGCTTTGCAACCCATCGCCGGCAAGCCAGCTCCCACAGGTACAGCAGTGGCCTTGAGAGCAGCGCAGTACCTGTGGGAGCCGGCTTGCCGGCGATGAGGCCAGGTCAGGCAATCAAGGCTTACGCTTGCGCGCCCCACCATTGAAGCTCGGCACCTTGCGCACTGCCTTCACCGCCGGCTCCGCACTGCCTGATTCAGCGCTGTCCATCCAGCGCCCCAACCCGCGCTTGGCGCTGTTTTCCTTCGGCTTCTTGGGCTTCTTCGGCTTCTTGATCACCTGGCCACTGGCGTCGGTCATCGGCACCCGGTGGTCAGGGATGAAGTCCGGCTCTTCATGACGCGGCAGGGTCTGCCGCGTCAGCACTTCGATCGCCGCCAGCAGCTGCACTTCATCGGCACACACCAGCGAGATAGCCTCGCCCTTGTTACCCGCCCGCCCGGTACGCCCGATGCGGTGCACGTAATCCTCGGCAACGATCGGCAGGTCAAGGTTGACCACCAGCGGCAAGTCATCGATATCCAGGCCGCGGGCCGCCACATCGGTCGCCACCAGCACCTGGATTTCGCGGGCCTTGAAGCTGTCCAGCGCGCGCTGGCGAGTGGCCTGCGGGCGGTCACCGTGGATACCGTCGGCATTCACACCCTCGGCCAGCAAGCGCTCCACCAGTTGATCGACGCCATTACGGGTCTTGGCGAACACCAGCACCTGCTTCCAGCGCTGCTTGCGCAGCAGGTGGCAGAACAGGTCGACCTTGCGTTTTTTATCCACAGGCACCAGCCACTGCTTGACGCTGGTGGCCGTGGCATTGCGCGGGCTGACTTCGATGCTCAGCGGGTCGTTCAGGGCCAGCCCCGCCAGCATGCGGATCTGGTCGGAAAAAGTGGCGGAGAACAGCAACGTCTGGCGCTTGCGTGGCAGCGCGGCGTACACCGACTGCAGCTCTTCGGCAAAGCCCAGGTCGAGCATGCGGTCGGCTTCGTCCAGCACCAGGGTCTGCACCTGGTTGAACTTCACGGCGTTCTGCCGGAACAGGTCGAGCAAGCGCCCCGGGGTGGCCACCAGCAGGTCGACGCCACGGCGCAGGCGCATCATCTGCGGGTTGATGCTGACCCCGCCATACACCGCGTAGGTGCTCAGCGGCAGGTTCTCGGCGTACTCGCGCACGTTGTTGTGCACCTGCTCGGCCAACTCACGAGTGGGCACCAGCACCAGCGCGCGGATCGAGTTGCTGGCCACCTTTTCGCCTTCCAGCGCCAGGCGCTGCAGCACAGGCAGGGCAAAGCCCGCGGTCTTGCCGGTGCCGGTCTGGGCCGCGGCCATCAGGTCGCGGCCGGCCAGCACGGCGGGGATGGCCTTGGCCTGCACCGGGGTCGGGGTGGTGTAGTCCAGTTGCTGCAGGGTGCGCAGCAGCGGTTCGATCAGGCCGAGTTTGGCGAAATTCATGGCAATACCGTCAGGGGGTTCAGCGAAGGCGCCAAGTTTACCGCATCACCCCTGCCTACTTGCAGATTTCGCCTTTCAATGGCTGCGCCGGCTCAGGTGCCTTGCGCCACTGCGGCAGGCCGATCAGCACCACCGCGCCGATGATCACCGCCATGGCCACACATTCTTCGGCACCAATCTGCTCACCGGCAAAGACGATGCCCAGCAGCACGGCCACCGCTGGGTTGACGTAGGCATAGCTGGTGGCAGCTGCGGGGCGCACGTGCTTGAGCAAGTACATGTAGGCACTGAACGCCAGGATCGAACCGAACAACACCAGGTAGGCCAGTGCCCCCCAGCCGGCAGCGGTCGGCATCTGCGTCATGCGCTCGCCAGACAGCGCGCTGCCGAGCAGCAGCACAGCGCCACCAACGAGCATTTCCGCGGCGCTGGCCATGGGCCCCTGGGGCAGCGGCAAGGTCTTGCTCCACACCGAGCCGAACGCCCACGACGCCGCCGCAAAGATGATCAGCGCCGCGCCAATCGGGCTTGCCTGAAGGTTGGAGCCCAGGTTCAGCAGGCCGATACCCACCAACCCGAGGGCGATCCCCGCCCACTCCAGCTTCGAATTGCGGTGCCCGAACAGCAGGCCGAACAGCAACGTGAACAGCGGCACCGTCGCCACCGCCAGCGCAGCGACGCCCGAGGCCACACCGGCATGCTCGGCCACGGTCACGCCACCGTTACCACAGCTGAGCAGCAGGAAACCGATCGCCCCCGCAGCCCGCCACTGCGGCCAGGTCGGTGCCGGCACACCGCGCCAGCGCAAGAAGCCATACAGCAGGCCCCCGGCAATCAGGAAGCGCACCCCGGCCATGAGCATCGGTGGCCAGCTCTCGACGCCTATGCGAATGAACAGGTAGGTGGAGCCCCAGACCAGGTACAAAGCCAGGAAAGCGCCAATGAGCAACAACGGGAAGCGACGGGAGGCAGGCATGGGAAACACTCGAAATCCGTTTACGGGTGGCTTAGTTTAGAAAGGCCACCGTGTAAACTTAAGTTACAAAACAGCTTTAAATTACCCGAACACTTTGCATTGCATGGTTATTCGGATGCTTTTCAATCGAATCGAAACCAGGCAGGAATAACCCATGGACAAGTACGACCGCATGCTGCTCGCCGCCCTGCTCGACAATGGCCGCGCCACCTTCGCGCAACTGGCGCGCCAGGTGAACCTGTCGGCGCCGGCGGTGGCCGAGCGGGTGGCCAAGCTCGAGGCCAGCGGGGTTATCACCGGCTACCAGGCCAAGGTCGACATGAGCAAGATCGGCCTGCCGATCCAGTGCGTGATCGAACTGCGCCTGGCCAGCCACGGCAACCAGCAGGCCTACGAAGCGTTGACCCAGATCCCCCAATTGACCGAATGCCACCGGGTAACCGGCGACCCCTGCGTCATCATGCAGGCAGCGGTGGGTTCGATGCCGGAGCTTGAAGAGCTGATCAACCGGGTCGCGCAGTTCGGCTTCAGCAAGACCTCGATCATTCTCTCCAGCGCTGTGGAGCGGCGGGTGCCGCTGGCGCAACTGGAGAAGAAGCCCTAACAGAACCTGGCCAGGGTTTCACGAACCTTGGCGGCCGGGGTTTTCTGCAGGCGGCAGAGCAGGTCGTGCGAGAGTTGCTGTACACCATGGCCCTGGCGCAGCACACCAGCCAGGTGTTGCAGCAGGTTGGCGGCCATTTCGGCATCGGCCATGGCCCGGTGCGCGGTACCGGTATCCGGCAGCCCGGCCCAGCGGGTCAGGGTGCCCAGTTTGTGGTTCGGTGCCGCCGGCAACAGGCGCCGTGACAGCAGCAAGGAGCAGGCGAAGGCCTGGCTGCGGCTACGGCCGATGCGGCCCAGTTCGTAGTCCCAGAACTTCTGGTCGAAGGCGGCATTGTGTGCCAGCAACGGGGTGCCACCAACGAACTCGGCCACTTCGTTCATCACCTTGTCCACCGGCGGCGCACTGCGCAGCATGGCGGTGGTGATACCAGTGAGCCCGGCGACGAATGCCGGTACCGGCACACCCGCGTTCATCAGGCTCTGGTAGCGCTCGACGATGCGCCCGCCCTCCAGCATCACCACCGCCACCTCGGTGGCGCGGCAGCCGGCGCCGGGGCTGATGCCGGTGGTTTCAAAGTCGATGACAGCGATACGTTCCATGCAGGGGCCTCAGTGTTTGAGCAACAGCGCACCCTCGATGGGCACATAACGGGTGGCGGCACGGATCAGCGACAGTGCGGTAAGCCCGGGCACACCATACACCACTGCCTCGGTGCCATGGCGCTGTATCACCCGCTCCAGCAGCAGGTCGAAATCGCCATCGCCGGAGGCCAGTACCACTTGGTCGACGCGGCTGGCGGCGTCGATCACATCCAGGGTAATACCCACATCCCAGTCACCTTTGGCCGAGCCATCGCTGCGCTGGATGAAGGGTTTGAGGCGCACATCGAAACCGAGGTTGCGCAGGATCTGCTGGAACTGTTGCTGTTTGCTGTCGCCACGGTCGATGGCATAGGCCACGGCCTCGACGATCTGACCTTCGCTGCTGACATCGGCCCACAGGGCGGTGTAGTTGAAATGGCAGCCGTGGGCCTGGCGCACGGTGTAGTAGAGGTTCTGCACATCGGCGAACAGCGCGATCTTTTTCACCTTGGAACCCCTTGGTCGGCCTGGAATGCTGGGGGCTGCATTGCAGCCCTTTCGCGACACAAGGCCGCTCCTACAGGGGTTCGCGTACCCTTGTAGGAGCGGCCTTGTGTCGCGAAAGGGGCGCAAAGCGCCCCCAAAATTGCCAGCAGTATGCCAGACCTGTCAGACGTACGAATCGTCGTCCGAGAAGAACCCGCCATCATCGCTGCCATAATCGCTGTCGGCATAACCACCCTGGTCGCTGCCCCAACCACTGTTGTCAGCCACCTGCTGCTGCGCCCCCGAGTCGTTCCAGCCACCGCTGTCGCTGGCCGGCGCCGGCTCTTCCTTGATCACCTCTACCACCTCCTCCGGCTGCGAGTTGTGGTTGAACAGGCTGCTGATGCCCTGCGCCAGCAACACACCACCCGCCACACCGGCCGCAGTCTGCATCGCGCCGCCGAGGAAGCTGCTGGCACCACTGCGGGCCGGCGCAGCGCCAAAGCCAGGCTGCTGCGCTTGTGGCTGGGAGAAGCCCGGCGCCGACGGCTCACGCCAGCCACCGCCAGATGCCACGGGGGCTGCAGCGGGACGCTGCGGTTGCACGGCCGGGGCCGCATTGCGCCCAGACGAACCAAAGATGCTGGACAAGAAACCACCACCGCCATTGCTCGGCGCGCTGCCGGCACGGGCGGCCTCGGCCTGGGCACGGGCCTGCTTCAGTTCGGCTTCCAGTTGCTTGTTCTGCTCGTCGAGGCGCTTGATCGCTGCCTCCTGCACCAGGATCGCCTGGGCCATGTAATAAGGCGCCGCCGGCTGCTGACGCACATGCGCCTCGATGCATGCCTGGGCCTGCGCATCGCGTGGCTGGCTCGGGTCCTCGGCTTGCTTGAGGCGGCCGAACAGGCCGTCGATCAGGGTTTGTTCTTCAGTATTCATGGGGCGACCTCGTGGGGTAGCGGACAACGGACAGCGTCAAAGATGGGGCGTACAGGCGTGGGATTCAATCACCGGCGGCGTGAAACTTTTTTCAGCAAGTGACAGCCCCAGGCCTGCTTTGGGCTAAAGTTATGCCCCTGTTTTTACTGCCATGCGATGTAGACTGATGAATCCGCTGAGCGTCCTGCGCGACTCCCTGTACTTCTTCCGCCGCCACCTGCCGAGCATCCTCCAGCTGTGCCTGCCGCTGGTGGTGCTGGAAGCCTTGCTCACCCAGCTGCTGTACCGGCAGATGGGCGACCAGGCATCGCCGGCCTACGGCATGCTGATCAGCCTGCTGTTCTACCCGCTGTACAGCGCCGCGCTGATCCTGTACCTCGACACCCGCAGCAACGGCCAGGAAATCGCCAAGCGCGACCTGTTCGCCCGCGCCGTGCAACTGTGGCCGCAGCTGGCCCTGCTGATCCTGATCAGCTCGCTGCTGATCATGGCCGGCCTGGCGCTGTTCATCTTTCCGGGCGTGTGGATCATGATCAACCTTGTGTTCGCCGAGTACCTGCTGGTGCTGCGCGGCCTGCCGGTGGTGCAGTCGATGCGCGAGAGCGCACGCATGACCACCGGCCACTTCATGCGCATCATGATCTGTGTCGTAGGTGTGCTGGCGCCGATCTGGCTGATCGACGGCCTGCTGCTGATGGCCTTCCCCGAGCCATCGCCTGGCATGGAGCTGGCCATGGACAGCCTCAGCGGCTTCCTGCAGTTGTTCAGCACCGTGGTGCTGTACCGCCTGTTCATGTTGCTGGAAGGCGAAGCCGGGGCGTGATGCCCAGGCTCATCGCTTGACCGGAAAACGCTGTTGTCACGTCCCTCGAGGCTTGGCCCGAGCGGTGGCTTCGGCCACAAGCGGATCATCCGGCCAGTAATGCTTCGGATAACGCCCCTTCAGATCCTTCTTCACCTCGGCATAGGTCGTACGCCAGAAATTGGCCAGGTCCTGGGTCACCTGCACCGGGCGGCGTGCCGGTGACAGCAGGTGCAACTTGACCTGCTGGCGGCCATTGGCGATGCGTGGAGTTTCGGCCAGGCCGAACAGCTCTTGCAGGCGCACCGCGAGGATCGGCGGGTTTTCGCTGTAGTCCAGGCGGATGTTCGAGCCGGACGGTACCGCCAGGTGCGCGGGGGCCTGCTCCTCCAGGCGCTGCGGCAGCGGCCAGGGCAACAGGTTGCGCAGCATCGACGGTAAGTCCAGTGCGGCGAAATGGCTGAGGCGCGACACCTTGCCCAGGTAGGGCTGCAACCAGTCTTCCAGGCTGGCGAGCAAGGCCTCGTCAGCCAGGTCGGGCCATTCGCTGTGGCCGTCTTTGGCCAGGTCCAGTTGACGCAGCAAGGCCACGCGCGCCTGCCATTGCCGCAGCTCGGGGGTCCAGGTCAGCAGGTTCAGGCCTTTGCGCCGGACCAGCCCAAGCAGTGCGCGAGCCCGCGCTTCGTCATCCAGGCCGGGCAGCGGTTCGCGGCTGAGCACCAGCTCGCCGACTTTGACCTGACGTTCTGCGCGCAACACCTGCTCGCGTTCGTCCCAATCGAGGATATCGACCCGCTCGACCTGCTCGGCCAGCACGCCCTCGAACAGCGCCGGATCGAACTCGGCGGCCAGATAGATGCGTTCTTCGCGCTGGCCCTGGCGGCTACCCAGGTCGGCGATCACCAGCCACGGGCACTTCATCAGTGCATCGACTTCGGCAAACAGCGCCGCCCGGCCGTTGGCCAGCCGGTATTCCGCACCGCCCTCGCGGCGCTGCTGGGCGACGCGGTCGGGGTAGGCCAGCGCCAGCAGCGCGCCCAGCCAGCGCGGGTGATCGGGGTCCGCAACCGGCGCGCCTGGTTTGCCACGCAGCAGGCCACGGTACTGGCGAGCCAGTTGGCGCGCACGCTGCACGCCGCCGTGGCTGCCACGGGCAGCTTTGCTTTCGCCACTGACCAGCGCCAGCCGGCTGTGCAAATCGGCACCACTGCCGCGCTGGATATCCCGCTCGCCCAGCAACGCAGCCACATCACAGGCCATCTGTGCCAGGCCCAGGTCCTGGCCGCGCAAAAGCAGATGCGCGATACGCGGATGCGCTGGCAACTCGGCCATGGCTTGGCCGTGTTCGCTGAGGTTGTCACGGCTGCCAGGCTTGAAGGCATTGAGCCGTGCCAGCAGGTCCTGGGCCTGGGCGAAGGCGGCCGTGGGGGGCTGGTCGAGCCAGCGCAACTGCTCGGGTGTAACACCCCAGCGCGCCAGTTGCAGGGCCAGGCCGGCCAGGTCGGCCTGCATGATCTCGGCGCTGCCGTGGGCGGCCAGCTGGTCATGCTGGGCCTCGGACCACAGGCGGTAACACACGCCGGGCTCCAGGCGGCCGGCACGGCCGGCGCGCTGAGTGGCACTGGCGCGAGAGATGCGTTGGGTGTCCAGACGAGTCATGCCGCTGCCAGGGTCGAAACGCGGGACCCGGGCCAGGCCTGCGTCGATCACTACGCGCACGCCGTCGATGGTCAGGCTGGTCTCGGCGATGTTGGTGGCCAGCACCACCTTGCGCAGGCCCTTGGGCGCCGGGTCGATGGCCGCACGCTGGGCGTCGAGATCGAGCTCGCCATGCAGCGGGCAAAGCAGGACCTCGGGGCGCTCACCCAGCGCTTCCTGCAGGCTCTGGTGCACCCGGCGGATCTCGGCCTGACCTGGCAGGAATACCAGCACACTGCCGGTCTGGTCGGCCAGTGCCTGCAACACGCTGTCCACTACCCGTGGCTCGATGAACTCACCCGGCTGGAAAGGCCGCCCCCAACGGATGTCGACGGGGTGCATGCGGCCTTCGCTGCTGACCACCGGGGCATCATCCAGCAGCCGCGAAAGGCGCTCGCCCTCCAGGGTCGCGGACATCAGCAAAACCTTCAGTGGCGGGTCGTCCCGCAGCAACTCCCGGCCATTCAGGCTCAATGCCAGGGCCAGGTCGGCATCAAGGCTGCGCTCGTGAAACTCGTCGAAGATCACCAGCCCCACCCCCTCCAGCGCCGGGTCGGCCTGCAGGCGGCGGGTGAGGATGCCTTCGGTCACCACCTCGATGCGGGTTTTCGGCCCGACCTTGCTGTCCAGGCGGATGCGATAGCCCACGGTTTCGCCGACCTTTTCGCCCAGCTCGCTGGCCAGGCGCTCGGCCGCAGCCCGCGCTGCCAAGCGGCGGGGCTCGAGCATGAGAATGCTCTGCCCAGCCAGCCACGGCTCGTTGAGCAGCGCCAGCGGCACGCGGGTGGTCTTGCCCGCGCCAGGTGGCGCTTCGAGCACCGCTTCGTCACGGTTTTCCAGGGCCTGGCGCAGGGCGGGCAAGACAGCATCGATCGGTAATGAAATCATGGTGGTCCTCGAACAGTCTGGCGAGTATAACGGCGAACCCAAGCTGCCCTATCATGGTCTTAGCTTCAGGTGCAGGCGTTTCGCTTGCCCTGCTGAATACCTTTTCGGAGTTTTTACATGCGCATCCCATCCCGCGTCATCGGTGGCGCTCTCATCGTCACCTTGCTGACCCAACTGACGGCCTGCGGCACCATTCTGTACCCGGAACGTCGTGGCCAGATCGGCGGCAAGATTGACCCTGTGGTTGCCGCAATGGATGCCATCGGCATCCTGTTCTACGTGATCCCGGGGCTGATCGCCTTCGGTATCGACTTCGCCACGGGCGCCATCTATTACTCAGGCGGGCGATCCGCCCAGGTCGACCCGGTCAAACTGCGCGAGGCCGTGAGCCCCGATGGCAAGGTCGACAACCTGAAGCTGCAGGCCATTCTGGAAAGCGAACTGGGCCAGCGCCTGCCGCTGAACGACCCACGGCTGATCCAGCATCGCGGCAGCATCGAGCAGTTGGCCAGCCTGGGCCTGGTACCTGCAGCCTGAAGTACAAGGACACTACCCACGGATGATGACCACCCCGGCTGAACACCAGCGCCTGCTACGCCTGGCCACTCGCGCATCGCTGGCGGTGGCCAGCATCCTGGTCCTGAGCAAGGCGTTGGCCTGGTGGCTGAGCGGCTCGGTCAGCCTGCTGGCCGGGCTGACCGACTCGGCACTGGATGCCGTTGCCTCGTTCCTCAACTTGCTCGCCGTGCACTACGCCCTGCGCCCGGCCGACAACGACCACCGATTCGGTCATGGCAAGGCCGAGGCCCTGGCCGGTATGGCGCAGGCGCTGTTCATCGGGGTCAGTGCCGTGCTGATCGGGGTGCAGGCGGTTGAACGCCTGCACACCCCGCAACCCTTGGGCGATACCGCCGTCGGTATCGGGGTAATGCTGCTGTCGCTGGTGCTGACCCTTGCCCTGCTGGCACTGCAACACAAGGTCATCCGCCTGACCGGCTCCACGGCGGTGCGGGCCGACTCCCTGCACTACCGCTCGGACCTGCTGCTCAACGGCAGCATCCTGCTGGCCCTGCTGCTGGCACGCTTTGGCTGGCCGCAGCTGGATGCGCTGTTCGGCCTGGGCATCGCTGTCTATATCCTCTGGAGCGCGCTGCAGATTGCCCGGGAGAGTACGGCCATCCTGATGGACCAGGAACTGCCCGGCGATGTCGGCGAGGCCATGGCTGCGCTGGTGCTGGCCATTCCCGGGGTCAAAGGCGTGCACGACCTGCGTACGCGGGTGTCGGGCAACCAGTGGTTCGTGCAGTTGCATCTGGAGATGCCGGGGCAGTTGCCGCTGCATGAGGCGCATGCCTTGTGCGTGGAGGCCTCGAAGGTGATCCGCCAGCGTTATCCACAGGCGGATGTGATGGTGCACGCGGATCCGGTGTGAACCTGCAAGGGCCCTATCGCCGGCAAGCCAGCTCCCACAAGAACCGCACCGGCCTGAAGGCATGCGCAATACCAGTGGGAGCTGGCTTGCCAGCGATAGGGCCGGGCCAGGCAGTTCCAACAGGCACTACACATGGCTTCAGGCCGGTGCAGTTCCTGTGGGAGCTGGCTTGCCGGCGATAGGGCCGGGACAGGCAGCACATCTGGCTCAGTTGATGCTGTAGCCTCGGCCGCTGAAACAAGCGCCCAGCGCCCGCCGGTAGTTGTCCGCCACATTGGCCGGCGGCGCATAAGCCGCCGTCGCCGGGTCGAAGCCTGACTGGCTCACCGCCCAGCGGTGGCACTGGTAACGGTCCTGGTCCTGCTGCTCCTGCCCTTGCCCATACATCGGGTAGGCCACCACGTCATACCCACCGCCTACAGGTGCCGGCGCCGCAACCGGCGGGTTGACCACCACGTACTCGCGGCTGTCGGCCAGGTACTGGTAATAGGTATCGGCCACCAGGAAGAACAGCGCCCCGCCCAACCAGACTTCCCGCGCATAAGGCGGCAGGTAGTCGACCCGCACGCCGTAGGGCGGGCTCACCACGACATAACGGCCACCATGGGGGCGATACCAGTAACCACCGGAGTAGAAGTAGTCATCGCCACGGTAGGGCACTTTCCAGTAGCGGTCCGGGAAATGATCGATGGTGTGCCCCGGGCGATACTGCGGCCCCGGCCCCCAGCCATTGCCATGACCATCCGGGCGCCCTTGCCAGTCACCGCCGGGCCGTTGCCCCGGGCCACCGGCTTCCCCATGGCGGTTATCGCCATGACGGCGGGGAATATCCTGGTAATAGCCCTGTCGTGGCGGCTGGGTCTGCTGCACTTCGTCACGCGAATTGAGCGAGCGGCCCGGCGCCCCCTCGCCCGGCCCTTCGGCCATGGCCCCAAGGCTGATGCTCAACCCCAACACACCAACACCTGCCAACTGCCAGATGCGCGACTTCATGCTGTTCCTCTCGGTAGAAAATACGGCAACCACAGCCAGTCTACCGCGCCTGTCACGCACGCCAATTAAATTCCGGACATGAAAAAAGGGAGGCCACAGGGCCTCCCTTCAGGAATTGTCGTCCGTGCTCGGCACTTGTGGCGCCGGCTCACCTCACACCGTCTTCTGGAAGGTATGTAGCCCGGGGGCCTGCAGATCCTGTTGGATGGCTGGCCGCGACCGCCCGCCTAGGGCGCGTCGCCGTGGACTGATGTCCGGGCAGTGATTCTGTGGATAAAGATACCGGACAGGTTGCGACAGATGATTGCGAAGATTGCTCAGATAAATAGCACTTGCGCAATTTTTCACCCTGGATTGATAATTCATCGCAATCTGAACAGAAAAGGCATAACCCATGAGCAAACTTGACCGCTACGACCTGAGTATCCTCGCCGAATTGCAGCGCGATGCGCGCATTTCCAACCAGGAACTGGCCGAACGCATCGGCCTGTCGCCTTCGCCATGCTCTCGTCGGGTCAAGCAACTGGAGGACGATGGCTACATCTCGCGCCAGGTAGCCCTGCTCGACCGCAAGAAGCTGGGCCTGAGCCTGACTGCCTACGTGCTGATCGGCATGGACCGCCACACCCCGGAACGTTTCGAAACCTTCGAGGCGGCCATCCGCAACCTGCCACAGGTGCTCGAATGCAGCCTGGTCACCGGCATGGATGCCGACTACCAGCTGAAGGTGGTGGTGCCCGACATGGACCACTACCAGAAACTGCTGCTAGGCAGCCTGACCCGCATTGAAGGCGTCACCAGCGTGCGTTCGAGCTTCGTGCTGAACCAGGTGCTGGCCAGCACCGAGCTGCCCTTGACCCACCTGCGTTAATTGCCTGCGCCAGCAGGCGTATAATCGGACGCTCAACCCGCCTGGAGAACACCGATGGATCCCGCCGTATTCGAAGAGTGGATGATGATCATCCTGGTCACCGTGTTGATCGGTTTCATGGGTTTCATCGTCTGGGACCTGGCGAAAAAGTCCAAGGCCGGGCGGTTCGGGACGCTGATCCTGTTCTTCGTACTGGGGCTGGGGGTGTTGGCCTTTATCATCAAGAGCGTGGTGGTGGGGTTTCTCGAAGGGGTGTAAGGCTCAAGAAAGCCGGGAGCGCTTTGCGCTCCTTTCGCGACACAAGGCCGCTCCTACAGGGATCGCACAATGCCTGAGTTCGCGCTGCACCTGTAGGAGCGGCCTTGTGTCGCGATGGGCTGCAAAGCGGCCCCCGCTAGCGCTGCAACTTCGCCGGGACTTCGCGCCAGCAGCCCTGTTCCAACCCATCCAGCGCCCAGTCGCCAATCCGCACCCGCACCAGGCGCAAGGTCGGCAACCCCACCGCCGCCGTCATCCGCCGCACCTGGCGGTTACGCCCTTCGCGAATAACCAGCTCCAGCCAGCTGGTCGGCACGCTCTTGCGAAAACGCACCGGCGGGTTGCGCGGCCACAGCTCGGGCTCGTCCAGGTGCCGCGCCTCGGCCGGCAAGGTCGGCCCATCGTTCAGTTCCACGCCATCGCGCAAGCGCTGCAACTGCTCCTCGCTCGGCTCCCCCTCCACCTGAACCCAGTAAGTCTTGGCCAGCTTGTGCTTCGGGTCGGCAATGCGCGCCTGCAGGCCGCCATCGTTGGTCAGCAGCAACAGGCCTTCACTGTCGCGGTCCAGCCGCCCGGCCGGGTACACGCCGGGGATGTCGATGTAGTCCTTGAGCGTCGCGCGCCCGTCGCCGTCGCTGAACTGGGTCAGCACGTCGAACGGTTTGTTGAACAGGATCAGGCGCGGCTCGGCCGGTGGCGCCTTGGGCTGGCGACGCGGGCCGGCGGCAGGCCGCGCCTGGGGGCGGCGCGGCTTGGAACGGGGTGGCAGTGACATGGATCCTCAGCGGAACGGCGGCTCATCGAAACTGCGCAGTTTACGCGAGTGCAGCGAGTTGAGCTCGGTGCGCAGCAAGTCGAGGGCGGCAATGCCGATCTTCAGATGCTGGCTGACCGCCCGGTTATAGAAGGCGTTGGCCGAACCCGGCAGCTTGATCTCGCTGTGCAGCGGTTTGTCGGACACACACAGCAAGGTGCCGTACGGCACGCGCAAGCGGTAACCCTGGGCGGCAATGGTACCGCTTTCCATGTCCACCGCCACGGCACGCGAGAGGTTGATCAGCGGCCGCTCCTGGGCCCAGCGCAGCTCCCAGTTGCGGTCGTCGTAGGTCAGCACGGTGCCGGTGCGCAGGCGCTTCTTCAGCTGTTCGCCACGCTCGCCGGTGACCTGCGCGGCGGCTTCCTGCAAGGCCAGCTGCACTTCGGCCAGGGCCGGAATCGGGATGTTCGGCGGCACCACCCGGTCAAGAATGCCGTCACGGCGCATGTAGGCGTGTGCCAGCACATAATCGCCGATGGTCTGCGACTGCCGCAGGCCGCCGCAGTGGCCGATCATCAGCCAGCAGTGCGGGCGCAGCACGGCCAGGTGGTCGGTGATGTTCTTGGCATTGGACGGGCCGACGCCGATGTTGACCAGCGTGACGCCGTCGCCATCAGCGGCGATCAGGTGGTACGCCGGCATCTGGTAGCGGTGCCAGACCACGCTTGCCACCAGGGCCTGGGTTTCACCGTGGTCCATGCCCTTTTCGATCACCACGTTGCCCGGCAGCACCATGCGCACGAAGCGTGGGTCGTCACGCAACTGGTCGAGGCCGTGGCTGATGAACTGGTCGACATAGCGGTGATAGTTGGTCAACAGGATCCATGGCTGCACATGGCGCCAGTCGCTGCCGGTGTAGTGCACCAGACGGCGCAGCGAGAAGTCGACCCGCGCGGCATCGAACAGCGCCAGCGGCAGAGTCTCGGCACTGCCCCAGTCATACAGGCCGTCGGCGATGTTGTCGGTCGCAGCCGACAGGTCGGTGCTGGGGAACACCCGCGCCAGCTGCGCGGCGGTGATGCCGCTGCCGGCCAGTTCGTCGCCCTGGTCGACCACGTAGGGGTAAGGGATGTTCTGTTCACTGACGCCGACCTCTACCGTGACGGTGTAGTCGTGCATCAGCGGGCGCAGTTGCTCCAGCAGGTAGCCACGGAAAGCAGCCGGCTGGGTGATGGTGACGCTGTAGGTACCGGCCACCTGGACCTTGGCGTAGGCCCGCGTGGTAGCGGCGACTTCACCATGGCTGTAATAGGTCAGGCGCAGCGCCGGGTAGCGGAACAGGTCGCGCTCTTCGGCGCCCGGCTCGGTACGGTCCTTCAGGTAACGCTTGAGGGCCTGGCTAAGGGCCCCGGTGGCCTGGTCATGCAGGGCCGCCAGACGGTCGACGGCCTGTTCGGGGGTATCAACGACTACAAAAGCTTGGCTCACACTGTGCTTCCTGTCTGGACATGCATGTGAACCATCTTGCCTGCCTTCTTGGCTAAATACACCCCCATTGATCGGTGTTAATCAGCAGGCCTGCGCTGGTCCCTGTAGGAGCGGCCTTGTGTCGCGATAGGGCTGCAAAGCAGCCCCGGCAATTTGTGCATCTGCGCTGATCCCCTGGGGCTGCTTCGCAGCCCTATCGCGACACAAGGCCGCTCCTACAGGTCCTGTGTTGGCGTAGCCCTGGCCACCAATGCCTCCACATCCACACCCCGCGGCAACGCCCCGTACACGCGCCCGCCCCCCGTCAAGCGGCTGTCGATAAACGCATCACTGACCACCGCATTGCCCGCCTCCAGCAATAGTTTGGCCTGCAGCGCCAGGGCAATATCCTCGGTCAGCTGCCGCGCGCGGTACTGCATGTCGCCAGTGTCGGCAAACGCCCCCTTGAGGTTGCCGATGTGCGCCGCCAGGCGCGGGTCCCCGTGCCCATCGCCCAGCTCGGCAAACAGCGCATCGAGCACCCCCGGCTCCTTGGACAAGGCCCGCAGCACGTCCAGGCACTGCACATTGCCCGAGCCTTCCCAGGTGGAGTTGACCGGCGCTTCGCGGTACAGCCGTGGCAGGATGCTGTCTTCCACATAACCCGCCCCGCCCAGGCACTCGGCGGCCTCGTTGATCATGGCCGGGGCGCGCTTGCAGATCCAGTACTTGCCCACCGCCGTGACCAGCCGGGCGAAATGCGCCTGCTGCGGGTCTTCCAGCTGCTCCAGCGCCTGCCCCATGCGCAGGCTCAGGGCCAGCGCGGCCTCGCTTTCCAACGCCAGGTCGGCCAGCACGTTCTGCATCAACGGCTGCTCGCTCAGCAGCCGCCCGCCGACCTTGCGGTGCGCGCAATGGTGGGTCGCCTGGGTCAGCGCCTGGCGCATCAGGGCGCTGGAGCCGACCATGCAGTCGAAGCGCGTCATGGCCACCATTTCGATGATGGTCGGCACGCCCCGCCCTTCTTCCCCGACCATCCAAGCCAGGGCACCGCGGAATTCCACCTCGCTGGAGGCGTTGGAACTGTTGCCCAGCTTGTTCTTCAGGCGCTGGATATAGAACTGGTTACGGCTGTCATCCGGGCGGTGACGCGGCAGCAGGAAGCAGCTCAGGCCTTTTTCGGTCTGGGCCAGGGTCAGGAAGGCATCGCACATCGGCGCCGAGCAGAACCACTTGTGCCCAACCAGTTCGTAGGCCTGGCCCGGGCCTGCGGCGCCGACTGGATAAGCCCGGGTGGTGTTGGCGCGTACATCGGTGCCGCCCTGCTTCTCGGTCATGGCCATGCCCAGGGTGACTCCGGCCTTGTGACGGTCGCCGACGTTACGCGGGTCGTACTCGCAGGCGAGGATTTTCGGCAGCCAGTATTCGGCCAGTTCGGGTTGCAGCCGCAGCGCTGGCACGGCGGCGAAGGTCATGGTCAGCGGGCAGCCGGTACCGGCCTCGGCCTGGCTGTGCAGATAGGTCATCGAAGCCCGTGCCACATGGGCGCCTGGGCGGGGTTCGGCCCATGGCAGCGACGGCAGGCCGTGCTCGACGGCGGTGCGCATCAGTTCGTGGTAGGCGGGGTGGAACTCGACCAGGTCGATGCGATGGCCGTAGCGGTCGTGGCTACTGAACTCCGGCTTGTGCGCATTGGCCAGAAAGCCCGCCTGCATCAGCGGGCCGCCGGCCAGTGCCCCGTAGGCATCGATCCGCGATTCGGCCCAACCCGCACCGAAACGCCGCGACCATTCCTGTAGCGGAATGTCGAGGCGGTAAAGGTTGGCACCGTCGAGGGGCGGTGGCTGGTTGGTGACTTCGTGGGTTTCAGCGTACTGGTGCAGGTTCATCGGGGGCTCCTGGATCCGGGTAGCTTGAGAGCCCCAGTGAAGCACTCCCCGTGGGTCAGTCAAAGTGACATTAATGACTAAACATGTGGTGGGGGGCGCATATGTTGAGGATGCAGCGGGGATGAGAGGTGTTTGCCACAACCAAATGCCATGCCTTCACAGCGACTGCCGCGCCTGCAGTATGTGCGGGCTCATCTGCACCTGCGCAATAGCCATGTTCAAACTCAACTCGAAGCGGCTGCCCAACCCCCGCGTCGATTCATGCGACAACTTCGCCCCCAGCAACTCCCCCATCTGCCGACAAATCGACAAACCAATCCCCAGCCCGCCATAACGCCGGGTCATCGAGCCATCGACCTGGAAGAAGCGCTGGTACAGGGTCGCCTGATCGAGATCATCGAAGCCGATACCGCTGTCGCTGACCATGAAGGTCAGCGCCAGGTCGTCCGGCCCCACCCGGCGCCCGCGCACCTGGATCATCACCCCGCCCTGGTGGGTGAACTTCAAACCGTTGTCCACCAGGCATTCCAGGCAGCGGGCCAGCTTCTGAGCATCGCCCTGCAACCCGTCCGGCACATCGGCCGGGATGTCCAGGCTCAGGTACAAGCCTTTGCCCAAAGCCTGCCCGGCATAACCGGCACGTACGCCCTGCAGCAGGTCACGCAGGCTGAATGGCGCCGGCTGCGCGCGCAGGCGGCCGGCCTGTAGTTCGGAGAGGGTAAGTATGGCATCGACCATATCCATCATGCCCTGGGCCGAGCCCACCGCCGTGCGGTGATACTGGGCCATCTCGGCCTCCATCGGCAGGGTGTGCATCAGCTCCAGCGAGCCGATAACGCCATTCATCGGCGTGCGCAGCTCATGGGTCACGCTGGCCAGGAATTCGTCTTTCAGCCGGTTGCTCCTGGCCAGTTGCAGGTTCAGTTGCTCCAGCGTGCGCCCGGTTTCACGCAAGGCCTGCGCCTGCTGCTCGCGCAGGCTGTTGATGCGGTCAGCCAGCGCCAGCGACAGCAA
The DNA here is from genome assembly GCF_046764235.1 of Pseudomonas sp. s4. Classification (NCBI taxonomy): domain Bacteria; kingdom Pseudomonadati; phylum Pseudomonadota; class Gammaproteobacteria; order Pseudomonadales; family Pseudomonadaceae; genus Pseudomonas; species Pseudomonas sp. s4. The sequence goes on from NZ_CP177209.1 coordinate 5,541,489, forward strand.
GGCAACCTCGAGCGCCGACCCCAGCTGGCTGGCATACATGGTGATGAACACGTTCGGCAGGTAGCCCAACACCATCAGGGTGTTGACCAGCCCACCGAGCAGGAACGCAGTCCAGGCGATGATGAACCAGCGTGCCACGCGCAAGCCACGCCACCAGGCATACAGCCCGGCAGCGAAGATGCTCACGGTAAACAGCAACGCCAGCACCGTGGCCATGCGCAAAGCGACACCGTAGCGCATGGTCACCGCCAGCACCATGACCAGCGCGCCACCCAGCATCAGCAACTGCAGCAGCCGATCGAAAGCACGGCTGATGCTGCCAAGTTGAAGGAAATGCCGGGCGAACTGGCAACCGAACAGGCCTGCGGAACCGATGAACAATGGCGTCGAGGCATTTGCCCACCAAGGGCTGTCCGGCCAGAAGTAGGCCACACCGGCGCCATTAACCGACACCTGGTAAAAGCCGAACGAGGCGATATAGAGGATGTAGTAGAGGTAGCTGACGTCGCGCACGCTGAGGTAGATGAACAGGTTGTACACCAGCATCACCAGCAACACGCCGTAGATCATCCCCAGCACATACAGGCGCGTGGGCTGCTCCTCCATGTAGGCCTGGGCAGACCAAAGCGCCAGCGGCGCCTGCACCGAGCCCTGGCTGTGCAGGCGCAGGTAGGCGGTGGTCACCTGGCCAGGCTGCAGCTGCAGTTCGAACAGATAGTTGTTCTGCAGTATTTGACGGCTGTGGTAGGGCAAGGCGTCGCCGGTGCGCCGGGCCAGGCGGTAACTGCCGCTGCCGTCGGGCAGGTAGAGCTCGAGGTGATCCAGCGGCGGGTAGGCCAACTCCAGCAGCCATTGCCGTGGGGCGGCGTCAGGCGCGGCGACAGGGCGCAGTTCGACCTTGAGCCAGAACACCGAGGTGGAATAACCGGCGTTCAACACGTCTTTGTGGTGGGGGCGAAAATGCTTGGCGAAATCAGGGGCACTGACCTGGGTGATGCTGGCACTGCCATCAGGGTCTTCATAAACCTGCATGGCCTTGCCCAGCGGAAGATGCCGGGTAGCTGCGTCGAAATCGACTGCCCCGGCCAGCACGGGCAGCAAGCCCAGAAGCACAATCAGCAAATAGCGCATACAGCCCCAGCATGGCCTGTCCAGTCGAGTCGCGGTTGCCTCCCATCCGTTTGAGACGACACGATCCGGCAGAACCCGTTTGTAGAGTTATCCGAGCACTCTAGCATAGCTTCGCAAGCTGGCAATCGACCATATCCAATCACAAAGAAAAGGCTCTAAATCAATACTTTCAGAAATTCAACCGGCAAAAATCTGACCTTATGATCAACAAAACTCATTTGTAGGACGATCCGCCCAAACAGGATTGGTGGTAAGCTCGCCGACCATGAATATCTACAGCTCCCGCCCCGTTGTCCTCTGTCTCTCCGGCCACGACCCCAGTGGCGGCGCCGGCCTGCAGGCAGATATCGAAGCCCTGATCGCCCAAGGCTGTCACGCCGCACCCGCAGTGACCGCCCTGACCGTGCAGGATACCGTCAACGTTTCCGACTTCCGCGTGCTCGACCGCGAGTGGGTGCTGGCCCAGGCCAACGCCGTGCTGGCCGACTCTACGGTGGCCGCCGTCAAGCTCGGCATGCTCGGTTCGATCGAAATGGTCGACACCGTCGCCGAACTGCTGGCCGCCCACCCGCACCTGCCACTGGTCTGCGACCCAGTGCTGCGTGCCGGTGGTGGTGGCCGCCTGGGCAAGGACGAAGTGGGCTACGCCCTGCGCGAACGCCTGCTGCCGCTGGCGACCATCGCCACGCCGAACCTGCCCGAAGCCCGCATCCTTGCCGAACTGCCCGAAGGCACTGCCGACGAGTGTGCCGAGAAACTGTTGCCGTTCTGTAGACACCTGCTGATTACCGGCGGTCACGGCGACGAAGACGAAATTCACAACCGCCTGTACAGCCGCGACGGCCAGCACCACACCTGGACCTGCCAGCGCCTGCCGGGCAGCTACCACGGCTCGGGCTGCACCCTGGCCAGCGCCCTGGCCGGCCGCCTGGCCCTTGGCGAGCAGCTGGAAAGCGCCGTCCGCAGCGCCCTGGACTACACCTGGCGCACCCTGCGTGACGCCGAACAGCTGGGCAAGGGCCAGTTCGTGCCGCGCCGCCTGCCGCTGGATTTCTGCTCCTGACACGAGGCCTCCAATGAAGCTACGCGGTCTGTACGCCATCACCGACAGCCAGCTGCTCGCTGGCCGTTTCCTGTCCCATGTCGAGGCGGCACTCGAAGGCGGCGTATGCCTGCTGCAGTACCGCGACAAAAGTGACGACGCGGCACGCCGCCTGCGCGAAGCTGAAGGGCTTATGCAGCTCTGCGAGCGCTACGGCACTCAGCTGATCATCAACGACGACGCCGAACTGGCCGCGCGCCTGGGCGTCGGCGTGCACCTGGGCCAGACCGACGGCCCGCTGACCCCGGCCCGCGCATTGCTCGGCCGCCAGGCAATCATCGGCTCCACCTGCCACGCCAGCCTCGAGCTGGCCGCGCAGGCTGCCAGCGAAGGCGCCAGCTACGTGGCCTTTGGCCGCTTCTTCAATTCCGTCACCAAGCCGGGTGCACCCGCTGCCAACATCGAACTGCTGGAGCAGGCCCGCGCCCAGGTGAAACTGCCGATCGCGGTGATCGGCGGCATTACCCTCGACAACGCCGCCCCGCTGGTCGCCCATGGCGCCGACCTGCTGGCGGTGATCCACGGCCTGTTCGGTGCCGACAGCGCTCAGGAAGTCACCCGCCGCGCCCGCGCCTTCAACGCCTTGTTCGCATCCTGATTCGAGAGAACCCCCATGTCCCGTTCCGAAGCCCTGTTCGCCCAAGCCCAGAAGCACATCCCCGGTGGCGTCAACTCACCGGTCCGCGCTTTCAAGAGCGTTGGCGGCACGCCGCTGTTCTTCAAGCATGCCGAAGGCGCCTACGTCGTTGACGAGGATGACAAGCGCTACGTCGACTACGTCGGCTCCTGGGGCCCGATGATCCTCGGCCACGGCCACCCGGAGGTACTGGACTCGGTACGCAGGCAGCTGGAGCACGGCCTGTCCTATGGCGCCCCGACCGCCATGGAAACCGAGATGGCCGACCTGGTCTGCTCGCTGGTGCCATCCATGGAGATGGTGCGCATGGTCAGCTCGGGCACCGAAGCCACCATGAGCGCCATCCGCCTGGCCCGTGGCTACACCGGCCGTGACGCCATCATCAAGTTCGAAGGCTGCTACCACGGCCACTCCGACAGCCTGCTGGTAAAAGCCGGCTCCGGCCTGCTGACCCAGGGCGTGCCAAGCTCGGCGGGCGTGCCGGCGGACTTCGCCAAACACACCCTGACCCTGCCGTTCAACGACATAGCCGCCGTCGAGAAAACCCTGGCCGAAGTCGGCCAGACCGTAGCCTGCATCATCGTCGAGCCGGTAGCCGGCAACATGAACTGCGTACCGCCGGCGCCAGGCTTCCTCGAAGGCCTGCGCGAGCAGTGCGACAAGCACGGCGTGGTGTTGATCTTCGACGAAGTGATGACCGGTTTCCGCGTTTCGCTCGGCGGCGCCCAGGGCCACTACGGCATCAAGCCGGACCTGTCGACCTTCGGCAAGATCGTCGGCGGCGGCATGCCGGTCGGCTGCTTCGGCGGCAAGCGTGAAATCATGGGCTGCATCGCCCCGCTCGGCCCGGTCTACCAGGCCGGTACCCTATCGGGTAACCCGCTGGCCATGGCCGCCGGCCTGACCACCCTGAAGCTGATCAGCCGCCCGGGCTTCCACGCCGAGCTGACCGACTACACCAGCCGCATGCTCGACGGCCTGCAACAGCGCGCCGATGCCGCTGGCGTGCCGTTCGTCACCACCCAGGCCGGTGCCATGTTCGGCCTGTACTTCAGCGGCGCCGACGACATCGTCACCTTCGAAGACGTGATGGCCAGCGATGCCGAGCGCTTCAAGCGCTTCTTCCACCTGATGCTCGATGGTGGCGTGTACCTGGCGCCGAGCGCGTTCGAGGCCGGCTTTACCTCCATCGCCCATGGCGACAAGGAGCTGCAGATCACCCTGGATGCGGCTGAAAAGGCCTTTGCAGCCCTGAAATAGCGCGCAGCACCGCGCTTTTGTGGGAGCGGCCTTGTGTCGCGAAAGGGCCGCAAAGCGGCCCCAGCACTTCAGCAGTAATGCACAGATTGCTGGGGCTGCTTCGCAGCCCTTTCGCGACACAAGGCCGCTCCCACAGAGGCCGGCACAGGCAACAAATACCCATGCACAATCAGCTGACTTCCCCAACCAAGCAGAAAATCGAGTAAAACTTTGTAAGGTTGGCGCTGCTTATCCCATAATGTGCCACCAGAGACATTGGCCGCAGCTTTGCAGAGGTAAGTCGATCCCCATGAACCGCACCGGCCGCGCCCTGACCCTGGGCTGCCTGTTGCTTCTTCAGCCCCTGCTGGCCCTGGCGGAGGGCGGTAACTCGTTGCTGATTCCGGCGACGGGCCGCTGCACCTTGAATGTCCAGCCTGAAGACCTGGCAAACGCCCTCAAGGCTTGTGAGCAGACGGCAACGGCGGGGGATGCCCAGGCGCAATTCGAACTGGGCGAGTACTACTACACGCAAACGCCGAAAAACCTGGGCAAAGCCCTGAACTGGTTCGAAAAGGCCTCGCTGCAAGGCCATGCCGAGGCCCAGTATCGCCTGGGCGCCATGTTCTTCCGTGGCGAAGGGGTCAAGGCCAACAATGTGCAGGCCTACATCCTGCTGAAGATGGCCGCGGTCAACGGCGCCGAGGATGCGCTGGACATGGCCGACGAAGTGACCGAGCAAATGCCCCGCGACGAGCTGGAGCATGCCACCCAGGTGCTTGGCCAGATCTTCCGCAAGTACCTGCTGGAACTGCAGAACGCCGAAGGGCGCACGCCGTTCTCGCCACTCCCCTGAGGGTTACTTTTCCGGCATCGGCATGGGGAACGGCATCACGTTGCCGCCGCCCTTGGCTTCGCTGATCTTCGCCGTACCCAGGCGCTCCACCTCGTCTATGCGCACGATCGAGTGCATCGGCACGAAACTGCGGATCACCCCATCGAACTGGCTCTTGAGCTTCTCCTCGCTCGGGTCCACCACCAGCTGCGAACGCTCGCCGAACACGAACTCCTCGATTTCCAGGAACCCCCACAGGTCGCTCTGGTAGATCTGCTTGGCATACATCTCGAAGACCTGCCCCTGGTTGAGGAAGATCACTTTATAGATGGCAGGTTCGCGTTTGCTCATGTTCGTCGGGATAACACATGCGTAAGAAAAGGCGGGCATCATAGCAGACAGGTTTGCTGATCTGTGTTGCCTGTCCCGGCCTGATCGCCGGCAAGCCAGCTCCCACAGGTACTGCGCAAGCTTCAGGCCTGTGCAGTATCTGTGGGAGCCCGGCTTGCCGGCGATAGGGCCGGAACAGGCCATACATACCGTTGAACGTTTCAGTGCTTTCGCCACTGCCATTCAAGGGTTATTCTTGAGTTCACATCCATTGCCGTCGAGCGGCTAAAAACGACCTTGAACGCACCCATACAACCCCATCGCTTCATCCTCGAACCCTTCGAGGCCCACCGTTTCGCCAACTTGTGCGGCCAGTTCGACGAGCACCTGCGCCTGATCGAACAGCGCCTGGCCATCGAGATCCGCAACCGCGGCAATCAGTTCGAACTGATCGGCGAACCCAAGACCACCTCCGCTGCCGAACAACTGCTGCGCCGTCTCTACCGCGAGACAAAGGCCAGCGACCTGTCGCCGGAAACCGTGCATCTGTACCTGCAGGAATCGACCGTCGAGAACATCGACAACCCGGCCGTCAACGAGGTCAGCGTGTCGCTGCGCACGCGAAAGGGCAACATCCGCCCGCGCGGGGTCAACCAGCAACGCTACGTCAAGGAAATCCTGGCCAACGACATCAACTTCGGCATCGGCCCGGCCGGTACCGGCAAGACCTACCTGGCCGTGGCCTGCGCCGTGGACGCGCTGGAACGCGAACAGGTGCGCCGGATCCTGCTGGTGCGACCTGCGGTAGAGGCGGGCGAAAAGCTCGGCTTCCTGCCCGGCGACCTGGCCCAGAAGATCGACCCGTACCTGCGCCCGCTGTACGACGCCCTGTACGAAATGCTCGGCTTCGAACATGTGGCCAAGCTGATCGAGCGCCAGGTGATCGAGATCGCGCCGCTGGCCTACATGCGTGGCCGCACCCTGAACAACAGCTTCATCATCCTCGACGAGAGCCAGAACACCACGCTGGAACAGATGAAGATGTTCCTTACCCGTATCGGCTTTGGCTCCACCGCGGTCATCACCGGTGACATCACCCAGGTTGACCTGCCCCGCGGCACCAAGTCAGGCCTGGCACACGTCATCGAGGTGCTGAAGGACGTTCCGGGTATCAGCTTCACCCACTTCCAACCCAAAGATGTGGTTCGTCACCCACTGGTGCAGCGCATTGTCGAGGCCTACGACCGCTTCGATGCCCGCCAGGCCAAGCCCGAGGCGCCCGGCAAAGATGCTTGAACTCGATATTCAACGGGCCACGGATGCTGCCGCCCCGGATGACACCGCCTTTCGCCGCTGGTGCGAACTGGCCCTGCGCCAGCGCAGCGCCGATTCGGAAATGACCATTCGCCTGGTCGACGAAGCCGAAGGCCGCGAGCTGAACCACACCTACCGGCACAAGGACTACGCGACCAATGTGCTGTCGTTCCCGGCCGACGTCCCCGACGACCTGCTCGATATCCCGTTGCTGGGCGACCTGGTGATCTGCGTGCCAGTGGTCGAGCGCGAAGCCGCCGAACAGGGCAAGTCGCTGGAAGCGCACTGGGCGCACCTGGTCATACACGGTTGCCTGCACCTGCTCGGCTACGACCACATCGAAGATGAGGAAGCCGAGGAAATGGAAGGCCTGGAACGGGAATTGCTGGCAGAACTGGGTCATCCAGACCCGTACGCCGACGATGAAACCGACACCATCACACACTGATACACGAAGGATCACGAGAACCGCCATGAGCGAAGATCGATCGAGCAACGGGCAGAAGTCCTGGCTGGGTAAACTGACCCAGGCTTTTGCCCATGAGCCGAAAAACCGCCAGCAACTCCTTGAACTGCTGCGCGAAGCCCATCAGAACAAACTGCTGGACAGCGAAGCGCTGACCATCGTCGAAGGCGCCATCCAGGTGGCCGACCTGCAGGTTCGCGACATCATGGTGCCGCGTTCGCAGATGATCAGCATCAAGGCCAGCCAGTCGCCCCGCGAGTTCCTGCCGGCGGTGATCGACGCCGCGCACTCGCGCTACCCGGTGATCGGCGAAAGCCATGACGATGTGCTCGGGATCCTGCTCGCCAAGGACCTGCTGCCGCTGATCCTCAAGGAGAATGGCGACAGCTTCAACATCAAGGACCTGCTGCGCCCGGCCACTTTCGTGCCCGAGTCCAAGCGACTGAACGTGCTGCTGCGCGAGTTCCGCGCCAACCATAACCACATGGCCATCGTCATCGACGAGTACGGCGGCGTGGCCGGCCTGGTCACCATCGAGGACGTGCTGGAGCAGATCGTCGGCGACATCGAGGACGAGCACGACGTCGAGGAAGACAGCTACATCAAACCGCTGCCCAGCGGTGACTTCCTGGTCAAGGCGCTTACCCCGATCGAAAACTTCAACGAGTTCTTCGACAGCGAATTCTCCGATGACGAGTTCGACACTGTCGGCGGCCTGGTAATGAGCGCCTTCGGTCACCTGCCCAAGCGCAACGAGACCACCGAGATCGGCCCTTACAAGTTCCGTATTCTCAATGCCGACAGCCGGCGGATACACTTGCTGCGCCTGACACCGATCACCCGTTAAGGACAAACATGCGTTGGATCACCCGCCCCGGCTGGCCCGGTAACCTGCTGGCCCTGGCGGCCGGTGCCTCCACCCTCCTGGCCCTGGCGCCTTTCGACATCTGGCCCCTGGCCGTGTTGTCCATCGCCCTGCTCTACCTCGGCCTGCGCGAGCTCAGCCCGCGCCAGGCCATGTGGCGCGGCTGGTGGTTCGGCTTCGGCCTGTACGGTGCCGGTACCTGGTGGATCTACGTCAGCATGAACACCTACGGCGGTGCCTCGCCGCTGCTGGCGATCCTGCTGCTGCTGGCCTTCTTCGCCGCCCTGGCCTGGTTCTTCGCCCTGCCCACCTGGCTGTGGGCACGCTGGCTGCGCCGCACCGAAGCACCACTGGCCGACGCCTTGTGCTTTGCCGCCCTGTGGCTGCTGCAAGAGGCCTTCCGCGGCTGGTTCCTGACCGGCTTCCCCTGGCTCTACGCCGGCTACAGCCAGCTGGACGGCCCGCTCGCCGGCCTGGCACCGCTGGGTGGCGTGTGGCTGATTTCCTTCGCACTGGCCCTGACCGCTGCCCTGTTGTGCAACGTGCACCGCCTGCGCGCCCGCCCCTCGTTCCTCGCGGTGGGCTGCCTGCTGTTGCTGGCCCCGTGGGTGCTGGGCCTGGCGCTCAAGGGCCATGCCTGGACCAAGCCGGCGGGCGACCCACTGAAAGTGGCGGCCATCCAGGGCAACGTCGAGCAGGACCTGAAATGGGACCCGGCGCACATCGATGCGCAACTGGCGCTGTACCGTGACCTGAGCTTCAGCTCCAGGCCGGTAGACCTGCTGGTGTGGCCGGAAACCGCGGTGCCGGTGCTCAAGGACCAGGCCCAAGGCTATATCGACGTGATGGGCCGGTTTGCCGCCGAGCGGCATTCGGCGCTGATTACCGGCGTGCCGGTGCGTGAAGTGGTGCATCACCAGCGCCGCTACTACAACGGCATCACTGTCACTGGTGAAGGCGATGGCACCTACCTCAAGCAGAAGCTGGTGCCTTTTGGCGAGTATGTGCCGCTGCAGGACATGCTGCGTGGCCTGATCGAGTTCTTCAACCTGCCCATGTCGGACTTCGCCCGCGGGCCGGAAGACCAGCCGCTGCTGCAGGCCAAGGGCTACCAGATTGCGCCTTACATCTGCTACGAAGTGGTCTACCCCGAATTCGCCGCAGGCCTGGCGGCCCGCAGCGACCTGCTGCTGACCATCAGCAACGACACCTGGTTCGGTACCTCGATCGGCCCGCTGCAGCACCTGCAGATGGCACAGATGCGCGCGCTGGAAGCCGGGCGCTGGATGATCCGCGCCACCAACAATGGCGTGACCGCGCTGATCGACCCGTTTGGCCGCATTACCACGCAGGTACCGCAGTTCCAGCAGGCGGTGCTGTATGGCGAGGTGGTGCCGATGCAGAAGCTGACGCCGTACCTGCAATGGCGGTCGTGGCCGCTGGCGATAGTCTGTGCATTGCTGCTGGGTTGGGCGTTGCTGGCTGGGCGAATAGCCAAGACTGTTTAACCAGGCGACGCAGATCACTGTAGGAGCGGCCTTGTGTCGCGATAGGGCCGCAAAGCGGCCCCGGCATTCCCGGCATAGAAGCTGAAATCTGGGGCTGCCATGCAGCCCATCGCGACACAAGGCCGCTCCTACAAGGGATCGCGTAAGCCGGTAAATCAGTAGAACAGCCGATACCCCACCAACCCAGCCACTTCATTGAGCAACTGCCCGCTCTGCCACATCGCCCGGCTCTCCGGTAGCAACCCGCCGAACGGCCGCGCATGATCGCGCCCGAGGAACCCGACTGGCGCCGGCACCACCTCGAACCCCGCCTGCTCGAAGCTCCAGCGCGAGCGCTGCATGTGCCAGGCCTGGGTCACCACGACCACCCGGCGAATCCCCAACGGCTGCAGCACCTTGGCCGTCAGCCGGGCATTTTCCCAGGTCGTGCGGCTGCCCTCCTCTCGCCATTTCACCTCGACACCGAAATCTTCACGCAGGCGATCAGCCATCAACTGCGCCTCGCTCGGCGGCGAGCCATAGTGCAACCCGCCACTGGTCAACACCGGCAAGCCCGAAGCCTTGGCCAGCCGTGCGGCAAAGCGCATGCGCTCCAGCGCCGTGGCTGTGGGCTGGTCGCCACCACCCCAGGCCGGGTCACCCCGCTCACGCCCCGCGCCCAGCAGCACGATGGCATCTGCCCGGCTTGCCAGGCCGGCCCAATCGCTTACCGCCAACGGCGCTTCCGTCTCCAGCACACGAGCGGTTTCCTGTACCACCAGCGGCAGGCTCATCAGCCACAGGCCACCAAGGCCCAGGGCAAAGCACAGCGCTGCCAGCCGGGGCCGACGGCGGCGCAGCCACCACGCCACAAGCAGCAGCAGGAACAGGACGCCTGGCGGCATCAGCCATTGTTTGACGAAGAATCGGATCGACATTGGCCACACCTCCTTGGCAGGTGTGCAGCCTAGAAGGATCGACGCCGGTCAACAAGGGTGTGGCCGGCGCCGATCGTGAGCTGTGCAAAATTTAAGAACCGGCGCGCGATAGCCTGCGCCTGGCGTCCTGAACGGCTAGCGATGCGGCAGCGTCCTGGATCTCGCCGTGCTGGCGGGGCGTTTCTTGTCCTTGAGCCAGATGATCTTGGCCGATGTCGGCTCCGCTTGTGGGTAACTGCCGACACAGGCATTGTGGCGCTCCGGGAGAGAATCCAGGTAGGCCTTGATCAGTTCGAACTCTGCGTGGCTCAGGCCACGCAACTCCAGCTCGGCTGGCATTTCGTCGCGCAATCGCACCGAGGTCCTGGCCACTTCCAGCGCCAGGCCAAGCCGGTCGATCAGGCGTTCGTATAGCTCCGGTCTGATTGCGGGTAGCTGCGTCTCTCCCATCCGTTCACCTCATTGAAGATAAGAATATCTCCCCCCACACCTGAGCTTAGCGTCGTTGAAAAAAGCAGCCGTGTGCCGCGACCAGCGGGCATTCGCAACGAAGGTTTCCCACGATGCGCGGCGCTGCTGTATGCTACGGCGTTCACTCTAAACGACACCGGAGTGCCGGACGCAGCGAGGTTCCGCTGCCTGGAACAAGGTCTCTTCCCTCTCAGCAAAAAGTAGCCATGCACGAACAATACACGCCCCGTGATATCGAAGCCGCCGCCCAGAAGTTCTGGGACGAGCAACAATCGTTCGCTGTTACCGAACAGCCAGGCAAGGACACCTACTACTGCCTGTCGATGTTCCCGTACCCGAGCGGCAAGCTACACATGGGCCACGTGCGCAACTACACCATCGGTGACGTGATTGCCCGCTACCAGCGCATGCTGGGCAAGAACGTCCTGCAGCCGATGGGCTGGGACGCATTCGGTATGCCCGCGGAAAACGCGGCGATGAAGAACAACGTCGCCCCGGCCAAGTGGACGTACGAAAACATCGACTACATGAAGACCCAGCTCAAGAGCCTGGGCCTGGCCATCGACTGGGCACGTGAAGTCACCACCTGCAAGCCCGACTACTACCGCTGGGAGCAGTGGCTGTTCACCCGCCTGTTCGAGAAAGGCATCATCTACCGCAAGAACGGTACCGTGAACTGGGACCCGGCGGACCAGACCGTACTGGCCAACGAGCAGGTCATCGACGGCCGTGGCTGGCGTTCGGGCGCGCTGATCGAGAAGCGCGAAATCCCGATGTACTACTTCCGCATCACCGACTACGCCGACGAGCTGCTGGAAAGCCTCGACGAGCTGCCGGGCTGGCCTGAGCAGGTCAAGACCATGCAGCGCAACTGGATCGGCAAGTCGCGCGGCATGGAAGTGCAGTTCCCGTACGACATGGCCAGCATCGGCCACGAAGGCACCCTCAAGGTGTTCACCACCCGTCCCGATACGCTGATGGGCGCCACCTACGTCGCCGTCGCCGCCGAACACCCGCTGGCCACCCAGGCCGCCCAGGGCAACCCGGCGCTGCAGGCGTTCATCGAAGAGTGCAAGAGCGGCAGCGTTGCCGAAGCCGACATGGCCACCCAGGAGAAGAAGGGCATGGCCACTTCCCTGCTGGTCGAGCACCCGCTGACCGGCGAGAAGCTGCCGGTATGGGTCGCCAACTATGTGCTGATGCACTACGGCGATGGCGCCGTAATGGCCGTGCCGGCCCACGACGAGCGCGACTTCGAGTTCGCCCACAAGTACAACCTGCCGGTCAAGGCCGTGGTGCGCACCAGCGCTGGCGACGAAGTCGGCAGCGAGTGGCTGGCCGCCTATGGCGAGCACGGCCAGCTGATCAACTCCGGCGAATTCGACGGCCTGGACTTTGCCGGTGCCTTCGACGCCATCGAAGCCGCCCTGATCCGCAAGGAGCTGGGCAAATCGCGTACCCAGTTCCGCCTGCGTGACTGGGGTATCAGCCGCCAGCGCTACTGGGGCTGCCCGATCCCGATCATCCACTGCCCGTCCTGCGGCGACGTACCGGTGCCGGAAGACCAGCTGCCGGTCACCCTGCCGGAAAACGTGGTGCCGGACGGTGCCGGTTCGCCACTGGCGCGCATGCCTGAATTCTACGAGTGCAGCTGCCCGAAATGCGGCACCGCGGCCAAGCGCGAAACCGACACCATGGACACCTTCGTCGAGTCGTCCTGGTACTTCGCCCGCTACGCCTCGCCGAACTACGAAGGTGGCATGGTCGACCCGAAAGCGGCCAACCACTGGCTGCCGGTCGACCAGTACATCGGCGGTATCGAGCACGCCATCCTGCACCTGCTGTACGCGCGCTTCTTCCACAAGCTGATGCGTGACGAAGGCCTGGTCACCTCGAACGAGCCGTTCAAGAACCTGCTGACCCAGGGCATGGTGGTCGCCGAAACCTACTACCGTGTGGCCAGCAACGGCGGCAAGGACTGGTTCAACCCGGCCGATGTCGAGGTCGAGCGCGATGCCAAGGCCAAGATCATCGGCGCCCGCCTGAAGACCGACGGCCTGCCGGTGGAAATCGGTGGCACCGAGAAGATGTCGAAGTCGAAGAACAACGGCGTCGACCCGCAATCGATGATCGACCAGTACGGCGCCGACACCTGCCGCCTGTTCATGATGTTCGCCTCGCCGCCCGACATGAGCCTGGAATGGTCCGACTCCGGCGTCGAAGGCGCCAGTCGCTTCCTGCGCCGCGTCTGGCGCCTGGCCCAGGCCCACGTGGCCCAAGGCCTGCCGGGCAAGCTGGATGTCGCCGCCCTGGACGACGCGCAGAAGGTCATCCGCCGCGCCATCCACACCGCCATCAAGCAGGCCAGCACCGACGTAGGCCAGTTCCACAAGTTCAACACCGCCATCGCCCAGGTGATGACCGTGATGAACGTGCTGGAAAAGGCCCCGCAGGCCACTGAGCAGGACCGTGCCCTGCTGCAGGAAGGCCTCGAGGCCGTTACCCTGCTGCTGGCTCCGATCACCCCGCACATCTCCCACGAGCTGTGGCAACAGCTGGGCCACCAGCAGGCAGTCATCGACGCCAGCTGGCCAGCCGTCGACGAGGCAGCCCTGGTACAGGACACCGTCACCCTGGTGGTGCAGGTCAACGGCAAGCTGCGTGGACAGGTCGAAATGCCGGCCGCCGCCAGCCGCGAAGAAATCGAAGCCGCCGCGCGCAGCAACGAGAACGTCCTGCGCTTCATCGATGGCCTGACCATCCGCAAGGTCATCGTGGTTCCGGGCAAGCTGGTCAACATCGTCGCCAACTGATGGCAACGCCCGCCCGCAGGCACTGCGGGCGGGCGAACAGGCCCACAAGGGAGCAACAACATGATCAAACGCAATTTGCTGGTAATTGGCCTGGCGGTCATGCTCAGCGCCTGCGGTTTCCAGCTGCGTGGCACCGGCTCCACCGAGCTGAGCGTGAAGGAAATGGACGTAAGCGCACGCAACGCCTACGGCCCGACCGTGGTCCAGCTGCGTGAAGTACTGCAGCGTAGCGGCGTCAACGTGCACGCTGGTGCACCGTACCGCCTGGTGCTGACCAACGAGCAGGAGCGCGAGCGCTCGGCGACCTACAACAGTGGCAACCGTACCGCCGAGTACGAGCTGACCACCGTGCTGAACTACAGCATCCAGGGCCTGAACAACCTGGAGCTGATGAGCGACAAGCTGGAAGTGCGCAAGATCTACTTGCGGGACGGCTCGAACATCACCGGCTCCGAACAGGAAGCCAACCGTGCCCGTGAAGAAATGCGTCGCGACCTGGTCAACGCCATGGTCGTTCGCCTGCAGATGCTGACCCCGTCCCAGCTGGACGAGCTGCAGCGTCAAGCCGACGAGCGTGCCAAAGCCGAAGCCGCTGCGCTGGAGGCCGCTCGCCGCCAGCAGGCCGAAACGCCTCAGCAGTCGCCACTGGAAGTACCGGGCAACTAAGCCCGAGCGGGGTACCCTCGGGTGCCCCGCCTGTTCCCCATGAAGCTCGCCCCCGCCCAACTCAACAAGCACCTGCAAGGTGCCCTGGCACCGGTCTACGTGGTCAGCGGCGACGACCCGCTGCTGTGCCAGGAAGCCGCCGACGCCATCCGTAACGCCGCACGCCAGCAGGGCTACGACGAACGCCAGGTATTCAGTGCCGACGCCAATTTCGACTGGGGCACCCTGCTCCAGGCTGGCGCCAGCCTGTCCCTGTTCGCCCAGCGCCGCCTGCTGGAATTGCGCCTGCCCTCAGGCAAGCCCGGTGACAAAGGCGCTGCTGCGCTGATGGAATACTGCGCCAACCCGGCCGAAGACACCCTGCTGCTGGTCAGCCTGCCCAAGCTGGACGGCAGCGCGCAGAAGACCAAGTGGGGCAAGGCCCTGATCGAAGGTCCCCATTGCCAGTTCATCCAGATCTGGCCGGTGGATGTGCACCAGTTGCCGCAGTGGATCAACCAGCGCTTGCAGCAGGCCGGCCTTTCTGCACAGCGTGACGCCGTCGACCTGATCGCCGCACGCGTGGAAGGCAACCTGCTGGCTGCCGCGCAGGAAGTCGAAAAGCTCAAGCTGCTCGCCGAAGGTAACCAGATCACAGTGGAGACCGTGCAGGCCGCCGTCGCCGACAGCGCCCGCTTCGATGTCTTCGGCCTGGTCGATGCCATTCTCAACGGCGAAGCCGCGCATGCCTTGCGCATGCTCGAAGGCTTGCGCGGTGAAGGCGTTGAGCCACCAGTGATTCTCTGGGCCCTGGCCCGTGAGCTGCGCCAGCTGGCCGGGCTGGCCCAGCAGTTCAGCCAGGGTGTACCGCTGGACAAGGCCTTCAGCCAGGCCCGCCCGCCGATCTGGGACAAACGCCGGCCACTGGTCAGCAAGGCCCTGCAGCGCCTGTCGGCGCAGCGCTGGGCGCAGTTGCTGCAGGATGCCCAGCGTATTGATGCACAGATCAAGGGCCAGGCAGAGGGCTCGCCGTGGACCGGCCTGGCGCGCTTGTCGCTGCTGATGGCCGGCCAGCGCCTGGCACTGCCTCCCGAGTAACTGGGGCCGCTGTGGGAGCGGGCATGCCCGCGAATCAGGCGACACGGTGGATGGCACCGGCTTCGCCGGTGTTCGCGGGCACGCCCGCTCCCACAGGGCTGCAATGTCCCCAACATCTCGAACCATAAACACAATCAATTGGCCCCACCCTGCCCCAAGCCCTACAGTGCGCCGCGAAACCCACCCAACCCGGGAATCCCGCCATGAGCAAAAAGCCGAAAAAGCACGGCCCCAACAAGGCCAAGTCGATCATCGCCCAACCGCTGTTCCGCTGCCGCCAGGAACAGCCGAACAAGGGCAAAGGCAGCTACCGCCGCGAAGCCTTCCAATCGAGAGATTGGGAGGCTTCCTACTTTTTGGCTGCATGAAAGCATCGAAAGCGCAGGCATGGTATGGTCATCACCTGACCTGCAATTCTGGATCTGTGAATGCTCCTCAGTCTTCTCCCCCGCTGGAAAACCCGTCAGCTGATCGCGGCCTCCAGTTTCATCCTGCTCGTGGCCTGCGCAGAAAAGCCCACCGCCGCCGATGCCCTGCCGCTGGCCCCCGCCCAGCCTGCCCCGGTGGTGACCCTGCCCGGCACGACGCCCGACACCAACACTGAAATCCAGCCTCTGCAAACCTTCGCGCAATGGCAAGCGGGCTTTCGCCAGCAAGCCCTGCAAGCCGGCATTTCGCAGGACACCTTCGACCGCGCCTTCCTCGGCGTCACCCCCGACATGGACGTGATCAAGGCTGATCGCAGCCAGCCGGAGTTCACCCGCCCGGTATGGGAATACCTCGAAGGCGCCCTGTCGCCCCTGCGTGTACGCAACGGCAAGAAGCTGCTGGAGCAGAACGCCGAACTGCTGACCCGCATCGAGCAACGCTATGGCGTCGATCGCCAGGTGCTGGTCGCGGTATGGGGCATGGAGAGCAACTTCGGCCAGTTCCAGGGCAGCAAATCGGTGATCCGCTCGCTGGCCACCCTGGCCTATGAGGGCCGCCGCCCGCAGTTCGCCCAGGACCAGCTGATCGCTGCGCTGCAGATCATCCAGCATGGCGACATCCAGCCTGAGGCCATGCGTGGCTCGTGGGCCGGCGCCATGGGCCAGACCCAGTTCATCCCGACCACCTACAACACCCATGCCGTGGACTTCGACGGCGATGGCCGCCGTGACATCTGGAACAGCACGGCAGACGCCCTGGCATCGACCGCGCACTACCTGCAGAGCTCGGGCTGGAAACGTGGCCAGCCGTGGGGCTTCGAGGTCCAGGTGCCGCCTGGCTTCGATTACTGGCAGGCCGATGGCGCCCTGCGCAAGCCGGTGAGCGAGTGGCTGGCGATGGGCGTGAAACTGCCTGCCGGTACCCAGTTGCCAGTGGGCAGCAACCAGCTGTCTGCCGCCCTGCTGCTGCCAGCGGGCGCGCGTGGCCCGGCGTTCCTGGTGCTGGACAACTTCCGCGCCATCCTCAAGTACAACAACTCGTCATCCTACGCGCTGGCGGTAAGCCTGCTGGGTGATCGCTTCACGGGCTGGGGCTTCATTGCCGGCAGCTGGCCGAAAGAAGACCTGCCGCTCAGCCGCAGCGAGCGCATGGAGCTGCAGAACCTGCTGAACAGCAATGGGCACGAAGCCGGCAATGCCGATGGCATCATTGGCGCCAATACCCGCAAGGCGATCCGCAATGCCCAGCAGGGGCTGGGGTGGCCGGCAGATGGGTATCCGACGCACAAGCTGCTCGAGAGCCTGCGTCAGCAGTGAGAATCTTGGGGCCGCTGCGCGGCCCATCGCGACACAAGGCCGCTCCTACAAGCGATCGCGAACCATCGGGGTAACGCGGTCTCCTGTAGGAGCGGCCTTGTGTCGCGATGGGCTGCAAAGCAGCCCCGACAATCTCAAGCCTGGAAAAGATCCTGCTCCAGCAGCAAGCTCTGCCGATCACTGTCCAGCCTTACACGAGCCCCCAACGGCAAGCACACATTCGGGTCACAATGCCCACTGCGCCACCCGGCCAGCACCGGCACACCCAGCGGCGCGAAGATATCCTCCAGCAGGGGCGTCAACGCCGCAGTGGTAATCCCGGCAAAGTCCCCCACCAGCACACCCTTCACCCCCTCCAGCTTGCCTGCCAGGCGCAGCTGGGTCAGCAAGCGATCCACCCGGTAAAGCGGCTCGTTGACGTCCTCGATGAACAGGATGCAGCCCTGCGTATCCAGCTCGGCAATCGTCCCCAGGGTCGCGCCCAGCATCGACAGGTTGCCGCCCAGCAGCGGCCCGCTGGCCACCCCATGCAGCACGCTGCTCAATGCGAAGTCAGCAGGGTGCACGATCTGCTCACCTGCCCGCACATGCCCACCCAGCTGCGCCAGCAACGAAGTCTCGGTTGGCGGCAACTTGGCCCCCAGCAGGTCGGCATTGAGCATCCCGCCATGGAAGGTGAGCAGCCCGGCATGCCGGTAGATCGCCGTGTGCAGCGCGGTGATGTCGCTGTAGCCGATCAGAGGCTTGGGGTTGCGCCGAATCAGTTCGAAATCGAGCTGGTCGAGCAGGCGCATGCTGCCGTACCCCCCACGCATGCACAGAATGGCGTCGATGGCCGGGTCGGCAAAGGCCTCATGCAGGTCCTGCAACCGCTGCCGGTCCGGCCCCGCCAGGTAGCCCTGAGCCTGAAGGGCACCCGGGTAGATGCGGCAACTGTAGCCTCGATCAACGAACCACTGGTTGACCTTGTGCGTATCCAGCCGCGCCGCGCCCGCCGGGGCGACAATGGCAAAACAGGCATCACGCGGCAGCGCGGCGGGCAGGCTGGGTTGGAAGGTTTCGGCGCAATTCATCGCGGCTCCTTGCAGCGCGTGTGGCACAAACAAAAATGCCGATGCCGCCCTTCGGCGCGCATCGGCATGCGTGGCTCTGTGCTTGGCTCAGAGCTTGATCTTGGCTTCGTGAGCCTGCTGGTCAGCGTGGTACGAAGAACGCACCAGCGGGCCGGAAGCGACGTTCTTGAAGCCCATCTTGTAACCTTCCTCGGCGAACCAGGCGAAGGTGTCCGGGTGAACAAAACGCTGCACCGGCAGGTGGCTGCGCGACGGCTGCAGGTACTGGCCGAGGGTGAGCATGTCGATGTCATGCTCGCGCATACGGTGCATCACTTCGATCACTTCCTCGTCGGTCTCGCCCAGGCCGAGCATCAGGCCCGACTTGGTCGGTACGTGCGGCACCAACTGCTTGAACTTCTGCAGCAGGTCCAGCGACCAGTCGTAGTCCGAACCCGGGCGCGCGGCCTTGTACAGGCGCGGTACGGTCTCGAGGTTATGGTTGAACACATCCGGCGGCTCTTGCGCGGTGATCTCCAGGGCAATATCCATGCGCCCACGGTAGTCCGGCACCAGGGTTTCCAGCTGTACGCCCGGCGACAGCGCACGGATTTCGCGGATGCAGTCGGCAAAGTGCTGGGCACCACCGTCACGCAGGTCGTCGCGGTCCACCGAGGTGATCACCACGTACTTCAGGCGCAGGTCGGCGATGGCGATGGCCAGGTTCTTCGGCTCGTCCAGGTCCAGCGGTTTCGGCCGGCCGTGGCCAACGTCGCAGAACGGGCAACGACGGGTGCAGATGTCACCCATGATCATGAAGGTGGCGGTACCACCGGAGAAGCACTCGCCCAGGTTCGGGCAGGATGCCTCTTCGCATACGCTGTGCAGCTTGTGCTTGCGCAGCAGTTGCTTGATGCGGTCTACCTCGGGCGACACCGGGATACGCACGCGGATCCAGTCGGGCTTCTTCGGCAGCTCTTCGGTGGGGATGATCTTCACCGGAATGCGCGCCACCTTTTCGGCACCACGCAGCTTGACCCCGGCTTCCACCTTCTTCGGCGCTTGGCGCGGGGTGGCATCCTGGGTAGGTATCAGGTTCGGCACGGCTTCTTGCACAGTTGTCATATTCAGTCGATTCCGCCCGTGAGGGTCGTCTGCTCAGCGTAGTCGAGGTGCTTGACCAGCTGTCCGCGCAGCCTTGTCCTGACCTCGTCGAGTTCGATCGGGCCTGCCAGGTCGCGCAGCTGGGTCATCGCCAGCCCCGCATAGCCGCAGGGGTTGATTCGGCGGAATGGCGCGAGGTCCATGTCCACGTTCAGGGCAAGGCCGTGGAACGAACGGCCGTTGCGGATTCGCAGGCCGAGGGAGGCGATTTTCGCTCCGTCGACATAGACGCCCGGGGCATCGGGCTTGGCCGCGGCCTGGACATCGTAACTGGCGAGCAGGTCGATGAGGGTCTGCTCGATACGGCTGACCAGCTCACGCACGCCAAAGCCCAGCCGGCGCACATCCAGCAGCAGGTAGGCCACCAGCTGCCCGGGGCCATGGTAGGTCACCTGGCCACCGCGATCGGTCTGCACTACCGGGATGTCGCCCGGCACCAGCAGGTGCTCGGCCTTGCCGGCCTGGCCCTGGGTGAAGACCGCGGGGTGCTCGACCAGCCAGACTTCATCCTGGCTGTCCGGGCTGCGCTGCTCGGTGAAGCGACGCATGGCCTCCAGCACCGGTTCGTAGGGCTGCAGGCCAAGCTCGCGAAAACCGAGGCAGGCGGACATCAGAGCACCATTTTCACGATGCCGGTAGCGCGCAGGGCGCTGTTGATATCGTGCAGCTGGTTCTCGCTTTCGGCAACGATGTGCAATTGCACGGTGGTGTACTTGCCTTCCTTGCTCTGGCGCTCGGCCAGGGTGGAAAGGTCGACCTTCGCGTGCTTGCTCAGGATCTCGATCACCGTGTCCTTGAAGCCGACAACGGTGTCACCGATGACCTTGATCGGGTAATCGTCGCAGGGGAATTCGATCTTGTGCGACTTGACGTCTGGTTCGCTCATGGCGGAAACGGCCTCGTAAGCCGTGGCAACAACAACGCCCCCGCAGGATACGCGGGGGCATGCAGGTCACGTATCAGTTGAACAACCCGTAGAAGAATAGACGGATGCTATCCCACATACGGCGGAAGAAACCACCTTCCTCGACGCCATCGAGGGCGATCAGGTCGGCGCTGTGAACCACTTTCTCGTCCAGTTTGACTTCCACTTTGCCGATCACGTCACCTTTGGCGATTGGCGCGGTGAGCTGCGGGTTCATGGTCATCGAAGCCTGCAGGCGCTTCAATTGGCCTTTAGGCATAGTCAGGGTCAGGTCGTTGGCCAGGCCAGCTTTCACTTCGCCAGTCGCGCCCTTCCAGACCGGCGACTTGGTCAGCTCGGTACCCTTCTGGTAGAAGGTCTGGGTTTCGAAGAAGCGGAAGCCATAGGTCAGCAGCTTCTGGGTCTCGGCAGCACGCGACTGCTCGCTGTTGGTGCCGAAGACCACGGCGATCAGGCGCTGGCCATCGCGAACGGCCGAAGCCACCATGCAGTAGCCGGCTTCGTCTGTGTGGCCGGTCTTCAGGCCGTCGACAGTCTTGTCACGCCACAGCAGCAGGTTGCGGTTTGGCTGCTTGATGTTGTTCCAGAAGAACTCTTTCTGCGAGTAGATGGCGTAGTGGGCCGGGTCGACATTGATGATCGCACGGGCCAGGGTAGCCATGTCGTGGGCCGACGAGTAATGGTCCGGGTGCGGCAGGCCGGTCGGGTTCATGAAGTGGCTGTTGGCCATGCCCAGGTCGGCAGCGGTCTTGTTCATCATGTCGGCGAAGGCGTCTTCGCTGCCGGCGATGTGCTCGGCCAGGGCGACCGAGGCGTCGTTGCCGGACTGGATGATGATGCCGTGCAGCAGGTCGCTGACGGTCACCTGGCTGCCCACCTTGATGAACATGCGCGAACCGCCGGTCCGCCAGGCGTTTTCGCTGACGGTAACCGGGTCGTTTTCACCGATCTGGCCGCGACGGATGTCCAGGGTGGCGATGTAGGCCGTCATCAGCTTGGTCAGGCTGGCAGGCGGCAGGCGCTCGTCACCGTTGTTCTCGACCAGCACGTTGCCGCTGGACGCATCCATGAGTACGTAGGACTTGGCTGCCAGTTGCGGTGGCGCCGGCGTCATCTGCTCAGCCGCGAAGGCGGCAGGCGTGATCATCAGCAGTACGGGCAGGCAAAGTCGTTTGGCAAGGTTGGTGATGTTCATCCGTCTCTCGAAAATCGCTAATGGTCTGATGTTCCCTGGGCAAGATCATGTGCCCAGCGCCAGTCAGTCTAGTTTTTGCGGCCGTAGGCCTGGCTCGCAATGTGCGGCTTTATGTCGCTGCGGGCAAAAGCCGACATTGTACATGCCCGCGCCCGTCAATTCATGACAAAACCGACAGTTTGGTGTTGCCTTCTTCGCGGGCGCGCCCGCTCCCACAGGGTTTCGCATGCCCTGTGGGAGCGGGCGTGCCCGCGAAGAAGGCAACGCGGTCAGTCAGCTGTGACCAGCTTGGCCTGCCCAAGGTTCGCCAGGCGGATGCTGTCCTGCGCTTGCTGGATCTCGCCCTGGCTGTTGATCGGCCCGAGGCGCACGCGGTGCAGGGTCTGCTGGTTACGCACGATCGAGCTGATGAACACTGGCGCGCTGACCATGCTGCTGAGCTTGGAGCGCAGCAGTTCGGCGGCGTCCGGGTTGGCGAAGGCACCCACCTGCAGGAAGCTGCCGCCACTGCCGGCCGGCACGTTGTTGCCAGCCACCTGCACCGGCACCACCGGCGCCGCATGCTGCTGGGGCGGCGGGGTCCATTGCTCGACGCGCCCGGTACTGGCCGGGATCGCCTGGGTCTGGGCCACCTGGGGCTCCTTCAGCACCATCGGTGGCGTCTGGCCACGCTGGGCCCACCACTGCTGCGGGTCGATACCTTCGACGCGCACGTGCGCGGTGCCAATCTCGGCATAACCGAGCTTTTTCGCCGCGGCATAGGACAAGTCGATGATGCGGTCCGAATAGAACGGCCCACGGTCGTTCACCCGCAAGATCACGCTACGGCCGTTGGCCAGGTTGGTCACCCGCACGTAGGCCGGCAGCGGCAGGGTCTTGTGCGCCGCGCTCATGCCGTACAGGTCGTACAGCTCGCCGTTGGCGGTGTTCTGGCCGTGGAACTTGGTGCCATACCACGACGCGGTACCTTCCGCGCGATAATTGCGCGAGTCCTGCATCGGGTAGTAGGTCTTGCCCAATACCGTGTACGGGTTGGCCTTGTAGTTGCCGGTGTGCACGGTTGGCGTGGCGTCGGGGATCTTGTTCACATCCACGTCCCACCACGGCGCGCCGTCCTTGTGCGCGCGGTTGATGTCCAGGCCCGGCTGGGTGCGCACCACGTTGCCACTGCTTTGCTGGGGCGGGCGGTTGGACGAACAGCTGGCCAGCACCACGCCCACGGCGAGGCAGGTGAGCAGCTTGAAA
Source organism: Pseudomonas sp. s4 (assembly GCF_046764235.1). NCBI lineage: Bacteria > Pseudomonadati > Pseudomonadota > Gammaproteobacteria > Pseudomonadales > Pseudomonadaceae > Pseudomonas > Pseudomonas sp. s4. The sequence goes on from NZ_CP177209.1 coordinate 5,564,186, forward strand.
GATTTGCCAGAGATGATTGCGCGCATTACTTGACGCCCCGTGCTTGAACCAGCTGTTCCGATAGCTGATGCACCGCCATGGCATACATCACGCTGCGGTTGTAGCGAGTGATCGCGTAGAAGTTCTTCAGGCCCATCCAGTACTCGGGGCCATTGTCGCCCTCGAGACGGAAGGCGGTAACCGGCAGATCATCGCGCAACGAATCATGGACCGACCAGCCAAGCGTGCGCAACTCCCCAACGGTTTTTACCGGCTCGATGCCGGTGGTCAGGCCTTCGTCGGCGCGCCCACCGTCCACCCAGGCGCGGCTGACCACACCTTCGCCGGGCACCCAGCCGTGGCGCTTGAAGTAGCTGGCCACGCTGCCAATGGCATCGTCCGGGTTGTTCCAGATATTGATGTGGCCGTCGCCGTCGAAGTCCACCGCGAAGTTGCGGAAGCTGCTCGGCATGAACTGCGGCAGGCCCATTGCACCAGCGTAGGAGCCTTTGAGCGTCAGCGGGTCGAGCTGTTCCTCACGGGCCAGCAGCAGGAACTCGCGCAGCTCCTTGCGGAAGAATTCCGCCCGTGGCGGGTAGTCGAAGCCCAGGGTCGACAAGGCATCGATCACCCGGTAGTTACCGGTGTTGCGGCCAAAGAAGGTTTCCACGCCGATGATGGCAACGATGTACTGCGCCGGCACGCCATATTCCTGCTCGGCACGGGCCAGCACCGCTTCGTGCTGGCGCCAGAAGTCCACACCGCGGGCAATACGCGCGTCAGTGATGAACATCGGCCGGTAGTCCTTCCACGGCTTTACCCGTTCGGCCGGGCGCGAAATGGCGTCGAGGATCGACTGCTTGCGCTGCACCTCCGCGAACACACCCATCAGCTGCTCAGGGGCAAAGCCATAGTCGCGGCTCATTTCGCCAACGAACTGGGCCACCTGCGGCGAGCCCTGATAATCGCCGGCATGGGCCAGCTGTACAGCGCCGAACAGGCCCACCGCGCCGATCCACGGCGCACAACGGGCAGCCCAGTTACGCACTGCTTGCATGAAATTCTTCACCTTATTCAAACCTGAGCGATCCATTTGCGGTGCGTGTGGATCGACATCAGAACGCCAAACGCTGACAGCAGCGTCACCAACGAAGTTCCGCCATAGCTGATGAAGGGCAGCGGCACGCCCACCACGGGCAGAAGGCCGCTGACCATACCGATATTGACGAACACGTACACAAAGAAGGTCATGGTCAGGCTGCCCGCCAGCAGCTTGCCGAACAGGGTCTGCGCCTGGGCGGTGATCATCAGGCCACGGCCGATCAGCAGCAGGTAGACGATCAGCAGCAGGCAGATGCCGACCAGGCCGAATTCCTCGCCGAGCACGGCGATGATGAAGTCTGTGTGGCTTTCCGGCAGGAAATCCAGGTGCGACTGGGTGCCGAGCAGCCAGCCCTTGCCGAACACACCGCCCGAGCCGATCGCCGCCTTCGACTGGATGATGTTCCAGCCAGTGCCCAACGGGTCGCTTTCCGGGTCGAGGAAGGTCAGTACCCGTTGCTTCTGGTAGTCATGCATGACGAAGAACCACATCGCCACCGCCACTGGCACCGCAGCCGCCAGTACGCTGAGGATCCAGCGCCAGCGCAGCCCGCCCATGAACAGCACGAAAGCCCCGGAGGCGAGGATCAGCAGCGCCGTACCCAGGTCGGGCTGGCGCACGATCAGGATGAACGGCACGCCGATCAGCACCAGGCTGATCGCCACATGCTTCAGATGCGGCGGCAACGTGCGCTTGGACAGGTACCAGGCGATGGTCGCCGGCATGATGATCTTCATGAACTCCGAGGGCTGGAAGCGGATCACCCCGGGGATGTTGATCCAGCGCGTGGCGCCCATGGCGTTGTGGCCCATCACGTCCACCACCACCAGCAACAGCACCCCGGCCAGGTAGGCCAGCGGCACCCAGCGAGCCATGAAGCGCGGCTCCAGCTGGGCGATGATGAACATCGACACCAGGCCGATGCCGAACGAGGTGGCCTGCTTGAGCAGCAGGTCCCAGTTCTTGCCACTGGCCGAATACAGGACGAACAGGCTGCCGGCCGCGAGGGTCAGCAGAATGATCAGCAAAGGGCCGTCGACGTGGATGCGCTGCAGAAAGCTGGCGCGCCGACGCATCACATCCTCGCTGGAGAGCATGCGATCGAAATTGTTCATCACAGGGCTGATTCCTGGGTAACCGTGGCAGGCGCGAACTCGGGCTTGAGCCGGCCGTTTTCGTCGAGCAACCAGGCGTCCATCACCTGGCGCACCACCGGGGCGGCGACGCCCGAGCCGGACTCCCCGTTCTCGACCATCACCGAAACCACGATCTTCGGGTCCTCGGCCGGGGCGAAGGCGACGAACAGGGCGTGGTCGCGGTGGCGCTCCTGAAGCTTGTTGCGGTCGTACTTCTCGCCCTGCTTGATCGCCACCACCTGGGCGGTACCACTCTTGCCGGCAATGCGATATTGCGAGCCGATGGCCGCCTTGCGTGCGGTACCGCGGGCATTGTGCATCACCTGCTCCATGCCATGGGTAACCTTGGCCCAGTCGGACTTGTCACGCAGTACGATGTTTTCCATGGGGTTGTCATCCACCGGCGGCTGGCCTTCGATGGTCTTGGCCAGGTGCGGGCGGTTCCACACGCCCTTGTTGGCGATCAGCGCAGTGGCCTGGGCCAGTTGCAGCGGCGTGGCCTGCATGTAGCCCTGGCCGATGCCGAGGATCAGGGTTTCGCCGGGGAACCAGGCCTGGCGGCGGGTGGCGCGTTTCCATTCACGCGATGGCATCAGCCCGGCGGATTCCTCGAACATGTCGAGGGAAACCCGCTGGCCGATGCCGAACTTGTTCATGTAGCTGGACAGCCGATCGATGCCCATCTTGTGGGCGAGGTCGTAGAAGTAGGTGTCGTTGGAGCGCATGATCGCGGTGTCCAGGTCGACCCAGCCATCGCCCGAACGGTTCCAGTTACGGTATTTGTGGTCGTAGTTGGGCAGCTGGTAGTAGCCCGGGTCGAACACCCGGCTGCCGGCATTGACCACGCCGCTGTCCAGGCCGGCGATGGCCACCGCCGGCTTGATGGTCGAACCTGGCGGGTACAGGCCGCGCAGCACGCGGTTGAACAGCGGTCGGTCGATCGAGTCGCGCAGTTCGGCATAGGCCTTGAAGCCGATGCCGGTGACGAACAGGTTGGGGTCGAAGCTGGGCTGGCTGACCATCGCCAGCACCTCGCCGGTACGCGGGTCGAGCGCCACCACCGCACCACGCCGGCCCCCCAGGGCAGCCTCGGCGGCCTCCTGCAGCTTGATGTCCAGGCTCAGCACGATGTCCTTGCCCGGTTTCGGGTCGGTGCGCTTGAGCACCCGCAGCACACGGCCTCGGGCGTTGGTCTCGACTTCCTCGTAGCCCACCTGGCCATGCAGGTCGGCTTCGTAGAAGCGCTCGATGCCGGTCTTGCCGATGTGGTGGGTGCCGCTGTAGTTCACCGGGTCGAGGGTTTTCAGCTCTTTCTCGTTGATCCGCCCCACATACCCCACCGAATGGGCGAAATGCGCGCCCTGCGGGTAATGGCGCACCAGCTGGGCCACCACTTCCACGCCCGGCAGGCGGAACTGGTTCACCGCCACACGGGCGATCTGCTCTTCGTTGAGTTCGAACAGGATCGGCACCGGCTCGAACGGCCTGCGGCCCTGGCGCATGCGCTTCTCGAACAGGGCGCGGTCGTCAGGCGTCAACTCCAGCACTTCGACGATGGTATCCAGCACTTCCTGCCAGTTACCCGCACGTTCGCGGGTCATCGACAGGCTGAAGCTGGGCCGGTTGTCGGCGACGATCACCCCGTTGCGGTCGAAGATCAGCCCGCGGGTCGGCGGGATCGGCTGCACATGCACCCGGTTGTTCTCCGACAGCGTCGAGTGATAGTCGTGCTGGATGACCTGCAGGTAGTACAGACGCGCAATCAGCACGCAGATAAGCAGCATGATCGCGACTGCGCCGACCACGACGCGGTTGCGCACCAGGCGGGCGTCTTTCTCGTGGTCCTTGAGACGGATCGGCTGCGACATCGGACTGCTTACAGGCTCATTTATGGTAAGGATGCCCGGACAGCACGGTCCAGGCGCGGTAGATCTGCTCGCCGATGAGTATCCTTACCAATGGGTGCGGCAAGGTCAGCGGCGACAGCGACCAGCGTTGCTCGGCGCGCGCACAGACCTCGGGCGCCAGGCCTTCCGGGCCGCCCACCATCAAATTCACCGTGCGCGCATCCAGGCGCCAGCGGTCCAGCTCGGTCGCCAGCTGCTCGGTACTCCAGGGCTTGCCATGGACCTCGAGGGTGACGATGCGTTCCCCTGGCTGAACCTTGCTCAGCATGGCTTCGCCCTCCTGACGGATCAGGCGGGCGACGTCGGCATTCTTGCCACGGGTGTTCAGCGGGATTTCCACCAGCTCCAGCGACAGCTCGGCGGGCAGGCGCTTGGCATATTCATGCCAGCCTTCCTCGACCCACTTCGGCATGCGCGAGCCGACCGCGATCAGGCGCAGACGCACAGCGCTTTCCTTATTCCCGGTCCTTGAGCTTATCGGAGTACTCGTGGGCATGGTCCGGGCTGTGGTGCTTGCCATCGGCGGCACGGCTTTGCTCGGCCCCCTGCCACAGGCGCTCCAGGTCGTAGAACTGGCGGGCAGCGGCGGTCATCATGTGCACGATGACATCGTTCAGGTCCAGCAGCACCCAGTCGCTGTCGCCCTTGCCTTCTTCACCCAGCGGCTGGGCACCCTTGGCCTTGACCGCTTCGCGGACCTTTTCCAGCATCGCATTGATCTGGCGGTTGGAAGTACCGGTGGCGATGATCATGTAGTCGGTCAGGCTGTGCTTTTCGCGCACGTCGATGACCTGGATGTCCTGGGCCTTGACGTCTTCCAGCGCTGCCTTGGTCAGGGCAACCAGTTCTTCGCCGTGGATTTTCTGCTTGGTCATATAAAACTCGTTCAACTCGTTGGATGAGGCGCCAGAGGCACCGTCAGTTAGGTGCACGATACAGTTCGTGCGCCTCGATGTAGGCCAGTACGGCGTCCGGCACCAGGAACCTCACCGATTTGCCGCTGGCCAGCAGCTGTCGGATCTGTGTAGCCGACACCGCAAGCGGCGTCTGCCAGACGAACGAAATGTTTCCCGCCGGGCCGGACAAGGCGGTGGGATCGCTCTCCGAGCGCGCAGCCAGCAGGTTGCGCAGCTCGTCAGGGGGTTCTACGTCGGCATCAGGGCGTTGCAGCACCAGGATGTGACAGTGTTGCAGCAATTCTTCCCAGCGGTGCCAGCCGGGCAGGCCACAGAAGGCATCCCAGCCCAGCACCAGGAACAACTGGTCGTTAGCGGCCAGTTCGGCACGGATCGATTCCAGCGTGTCGATGGTGTACGACGGTTTGTCGCGCGCCAGTTCGCGGGCATCCACGCTCAGGCAGGGCACGCCCTGTACAGCGCCTTGCACCATGGCCAGGCGGTCCTGCGCGGCCACCTGCGGGGTGTCGCGGTGCGGCGGCCGGGCGTTGGGCAGCAGGCGCAGTTCGTCCAGCCCCATGAACTCGGCCACTTCCAGCGCGCTGCGCAGGTGGCCGATGTGCACGGGATCGAAGGTGCCGCCAAGAATGCCGATGCGCCGGACTGCCTGGGCCTTGCTCAACTCAGCAGGACTCCTGGCCGCGCAGCTGGCCGTCACCGATCACCACGTACTTCTCGCAGGTCAGGCCTTCCAGGCCGACTGGGCCGCGGGCATGCAGCTTGTCGGTGGAAATGCCGATTTCCGCACCCAGGCCATACTCGAAGCCGTCGGCGAAGCAGGTCGGGGTATTGAGCATGACCGACGCCGAGTCGACCTCGGCCATGAACTGGCGGGCTTCAGCCTGGTGTTCGCTGATGATCGAATCGGTGTGGTGCGAGCCATAGTGGTTGATGTGCTCGATGGCCTGGTCCAGGCCGTCGACCACACGGATCGACAGGATCGCGTCCAGGTACTCGGTGTGCCAGTCGGCCTCGGTGGCCGGTTTGGCCTCGATGATCGCCCGGGTGCGCTCGCAGCCACGCAGCTCGACGCCCTTCTCCTGGAAGCGGCGGGCCATTTCCGGCAGGAAGCGCTCGGCCACCTGCTGGTCGACCAGCAGCGTTTCCATGGCGCCACAGATGCCGTAGCGGTAGGTCTTGGCGTTGAACGCCACACGCCAGGCCTTGTCCAGGTCGGCATGCTGGCTGACGTAGACGTGGCAGATACCGTCCAGGTGCTTGATCACCGGCACGCGAGCATCGCGGCTGATGCGTTCGATCAGGCCACGGCCACCGCGCGGCACGATGACGTCGACGAATTCCGGCATGCTGATCAGCGCGCCCACGGCTTCGCGGTCGGTAGTCTCGACCACCTGCACCACGGCTGCCGGCAGGCCGGCGGCGGCCAGGCCACGCTGGATGCAGGTGGCGATGGCGCGGTTGGAGTGGATGGCTTCGGAGCCGCCACGCAGGATGGTCGCGTTACCCGACTTCAGGCACAGGCTGGCGGCATCGATGGTCACGTTCGGGCGCGATTCGTAGATGATCCCGATCACCCCCAGCGGCGTGCGCATCTTGCCGACCTGGATACCGGATGGGCGGTAGCTCATGTCGCGGATGGCACCGACCGGGTCCGGCAGGCTGGCCACCTGGCGCAGGCCGGTGATCATGCCGTCGATACGCGCCGGGGTCAGCGCCAGGCGGTCGAGCAGCGCGGGCTCCAGGCCATTGGCACGGCCGGCGGCCAGGTCCAGCTCGTTGGCAGCGGTCAGCTCTGCACGAGCGGCGTCCAGCGCATCGGCGGCAGCTTGCAGGGCGCGGTTCTTCTGCGCGGTGCTGGCACGGCCGATCACCCGGGAAGCCTCACGGGCAGCGCGACCCAGGCGGGTCATATAGTCAAGAACGGACTCAGTCATGGGTTCGGTGTCTTGGCGAAGGGGAAATCGGCTGATTATAACTGGCGCGCAGGTGTACGCCCAGCGGCGGGTGGCGGATGGTAGAAAATGGCTAGGGGCATTGTGTAGGAAAGATGTAACCGGGGTTATCGAAATTTCTATCTCCTGTCAGGGCCCTTTCACGGGTAAACCTGCTCCCACAGGGATTGCACAAGGCCTGGGACCTCCGAGGTACCTGTGAGCGGGCGAGCCCGCGAAAGGGCCGGCACTGCCAACATCCCACTCGATTCAGCCTCGATTAAGCTATTCATTGCTATCATCCCCGCCGTCCCAGCCACGAACCGCCCGCATGCCAGCCTTGCCCGACAGCTTTTTCGACCGCGACGCCCAGACCCTGGCCAAGGCCCTGCTGGGCAAAGTCATCCGCCATCGCCACGGCGACCTGTGGCTGGCCGCGCGCATCATCGAGACCGAGGCCTACTACCTCACCGACAAAGGCAGCCACGCCTCGCTCGGCTACACCGAAAAGCGCAAGGCGCTGTTCCTCGATGGCGGGCACATCTATATGTACTACGCGCGCGGCGGCGACTCGCTGAACTTCAGCGCCCACGGGCCAGGCAACGCGGTGCTCATCAAGTCGGCCTATCCTTGGCAGGACGCCCGCTCGGGGCCGAACAGCCTGGCACAGATGCAACTGAATAACCCCGATGCCAGCGGCAACCTCCGCCCGCCCGAGCGCCTGTGCGCGGGCCAGACCTTGCTGTGCCGGGCCCTGGGCCTGAAGGTGCCGCACTGGGACGCCCAGCGTTTTGACGCCGAGCGCCTGTACGTGGAGGATTGCGGCAACATCGTGCCACGGGTGATCCAGGCCGCCCGCCTGGGCATCCCGCATGGCCGCGACGAGCACCTGCCCTACCGTTTCGTCGATGCTGAGTACGCCCGTTTCTGCACGCGGAACCCGTTACGTCGCGGCCAAGTCGAAGGCCGCGACTTCTTCATTCTGGAACAAGGAAGCTGAACCATGGGCCAATGGCTCGACAGCCTGACTGGCTGGCTCAGCGCCAACCCGCAGTGGCTTGGCCTGGCGATATTCCTGGTGGCCTGCATCGAGTGCCTGGCCATTGCCGGCATCATCGTGCCAGGCACCGTGCTGCTGTTCGCGGTCGCGGTATTGGCCGGCAGCGGCGCCTTCAGCCTGGGCGAAACGCTGCTGCTGGGCTTTCTCGGTGGCCTGGTGGGCGATGCGTTGTCGTACACGGTGGGCAAGTACTTCCACCAGAACATTCGCAGGCTGCCCCTGCTGCGCCACCATCCGGAATGGATCGGCAGCGCCGAGGCCTACTTCCAGCGCTACGGCATCGCCAGCCTGCTGGTAGGGCGCTTCATCGGGCCGCTGCGGCCTATGCTGCCAATGGTCGCCGGCATGTTCGACATGCCGCTGCCGCGCTTCATCGCCGTCAGCCTGGTGGCCGGTGCCGGCTGGGCAGTGGCCTACCTGCTGCCCGGCTGGGCTACCGGCGCAGCCATGCGCCTGCCCTTGCCGGAAGGCTTCTGGCTGGATGCCGGGATCATCGCCGGCACCCTGGCAGTCATCATCGGGCTGAGCCTGAACACCAGCATTCGTGATCAACGCCACGGCACCCGGCTGATCGCAGGCATGAGTTTCCTGGCCTTGACCGGGGTCTTCCTCGGCTGGCCCTACCTGCACGAGTTCGACCAGGGCGTAATGACACTGGTGCAGGAGCACCGCAGCCAGGCCATCGATGGCGCCGTGGTGCTGGTGACCCGGCTGGGCGATTTCCGCACCCAGTTATTCCTCGGCGGGCTGCTGACGGGCCTGCTGCTGCTTGCTCGGCAGTGGCGGCATGCCATGTTCGCTGCGGGCGCACTGATGGGTACGGCGTTTGCCAACGGCACGCTGAAGTGGCTGTTCGCCCGGGCCCGCCCGGAAGTGCTGAGCGACCCGCTGACCAGCTACAGCATGCCCAGTGGGCACAGTTCGGCGTCGTTTGCGTTCTTCCTGGTAATGGCAGTGCTGGCCGGTCGCGGTCAGCCGCCGCGGATGCGCCTCACCTGGGTGATGCTGGGCTGCATTCCGGCGCTGGCGATTGCCCTGTCACGGGTGTACCTGGGGGCGCACTGGCCGACCGACATCCTCGCCGGGGCCTTGCTGGCGTGCTGCGTGTGCGCGCTCAGCCTGGCACTGGCGCAGCGTCACCAGACGCTCCCGGCCTTGCCGCTGCGGGTTTGGTGGCTGGTGTTGCCGGCGTGTGTCGCGTTGCTGGCGTTCTTTGCCATGCATGCGCTGCCGCAGGCTTTGCTGCGGTATCAATATTGATGTCGCGTTTACCGGCCTCTTCGCAGCACAAGGCTGCTCCTACAGGGCTCTCGTCAGCCTGTAGGAGCAGCCTTGTGCTGCGAAGAGGCCGGCACTGGCAACACAGCAGTATCAGGCAAACAATTCACCCTGAATCCGCTCCAGCAGCTTCTGGATCTCCCCCAACCGCTCCTGCGGCGAGTCGAGGCTCAGCAAATCCAGCTTGTCCTCTTCCATGAACGGCAGCAGGTACGCCAACTGATTGGACAACGCCTGGCGCCCATCCACCGGGCGCGGCATGTCTAGCGCTTCGACCATGGGGTGCTCGCCCAGGGCCACCAGCAACGCCAGCAGGTCTTCGTCCGCCTCCAGCAACGGGCTGTCCGCCTGCTCCGCCAGCCATTGCACCTGCCCCACCAGCAACTGGTCCTTCTGCACCTCGGTGCTTTCCAGGTTGAAGCGCCGCACGCCTTCGACGCGGATACCCAGCAAGCCGTTATCCTGCTGCACGAAGTCACGGATCACTGCCTCGCAGCCGATCGAGGCGACCACCGGCGGCGCCTTGCCGACCTGCTCGCCTTCGAGGATGCACACCACACCAAAACCTTCGCCCCGCTTCATGCAGCGCCCGATCATGTCCAGATAGCGTGCCTCGAATATCTGCAAATCGAGGAAACAACCAGGAAACAGCACGGTATTGAGAGGAAACAGCGGTAGCGTCATCACAAGTCCTCAAGCCACCAGGCTGACCGCCAGCGGCAGGAACACCGCCGTGGCCACCCCCATCAGGCTCATCGCCAGCGCGGCAAAGGCGCCGCATTCGTCACTTTCCTGCAGGGCCACCGAAGTGCCCACTGCATGCGCGGTCACGCCCAAAGACATGCCACGGGCCTCGGGGCTATGCACGCCAAAACGGCTCAGCAGCGCCGGACCGAAGATTGCCCCGATAACCCCGGTAATCAGCACGAACACCGCCGCCAGGGCAGCCACGCCGCCAATCTGCTCAGCCACCAGCATGGCGATCGGCGAAGTGACCGACTTCGGCGCCATGGTCATCAGGATCATGTGCTCGGCACCGAACCACCAGCCCAGCAACAGGCAGCACAGCGTGGCGAACAGGCCTCCGACTACCAGCGTAGTAAATGTGGGCCAGAACAGCTGTCGGATACGCCGCAGGTTGAGGTAGAGCGGCACAGCCAGGGCTACGGTGGCAGGCCCCAGCAGGATGTTCATGATTTCGGTGCTCTTGCGATATTCGCTGTAGTCGATGCCACACACCAGCAACACGCCGATCACCAGCAGCATCGAGACCAGTACCGGCTGCAGGAAGATCCAGCGGGTCTTCTCGTAGGCCGCCAGCACCACCTGGTAGGCCCCAAGCGTGATGCCGATACCGAACAAGGGATGATGAACGACCGCATCCAGTGCGCCTTGCCAGTCGAGCATCATGGCTGCTCCTCGCTCCGGCCCTGACGGTGGATGAGCTTTTGCATCAACACGCCGACGAACACCAGGGTCACCAGGCAGGAGATCAGCAAGGCACCGGCAATGGCCCAGAAGTCGGCGGCGATATCCCTGGCATACACCATCACCCCCACCGCTGGCGGCACCAGCAACAGCGGCAGGTAACGCAGAAGGCTGCTGGCGGCCTCGTTCAGCGGCTTGCCCACCTCACCACGGGCCATGAGGAAGAACAAAAGCAGCAACAGGCCGATGATCGGCCCCGGCAGAAACGGCACCAACAGATGGTTGATTGCCGTCCCCAGCAGCTGGAACAGCACCAGCCAGGTCAAACCACGCAACAGCATAAGCATCTCCCTCGGGCATGGCCGCCATTATAAGCATGTGCCGTCATATACCGATATTCGTCGAAAAACGTGCAACTTGACTGAAACGGTTCGCCGTGCTGATCTTGCACTTTCGTACCAACTGACAACCCGGAGAGTCCGCGATGCCCCATGTACCGGTTACAGAGCTTTCGCAGTACGTTGGTAAGGAACTGGGCCGCTCGGCCTGGCTGAAGATCGACCAGCAACGCATCAACCTGTTCGCCGAAGCCACGGGCGATTTCCAGTTCATCCATGTTGACCCGGAAAAGGCGGCAAAAACCCCGTTCGGCAGCACCATCGCCCACGGTTTCCTGACATTGTCGCTGATTCCCAAGCTGATCGAGGACATCCTGGTTCTGCCGGAAGGGCTGAAGATGGTGGTGAACTATGGGCTGGACAGCGTGCGGTTCATCCAGCCGGTCAAGGTCGACAGCCAGGTACGGCTGAAGGTGGACCTGGCCGAAGTGACGGAAAAGAAACCAGGGCAATGGCTGCTAAAGGCGATTGCCACGCTGGAGATCGAGGGAGAAGAGAAGCCTGCTTATATAGCTGAGTCGCTTTCCCTCTGTTTTGTCTGATGCATTCCGGGGGCGCTTCGCGCCCTATTCGCAGCACAAGGCTGCTCCTACAGGGGTATGTGATCTCTTGTAGGAGCAGCCTTGTGCTGCGAACGGGCTGCACAGCAGCCCAGATCCACAAATCCCCCGCACTCGCGTAAACTGCCAGCCTTCGCGCAGCCTAGGGCTGCCCCTGTCGATTTACCAAAGGTGCCCGCCATGCCCTGGCTGCAAGTACGCCTGGCCATCAGCCCGGAACAAGCCGAAACCTACGAAGATGCCCTGCTCGAAGTGGGTGCCGTCTCGGTCACGTTCATGGATGCCGAGGATCAACCGATCTTCGAGCCAGACCTCAACACCACTCCGCTGTGGTCGCACACCCACCTGCTGGCCCTGTTCGAGGCCGATGCCGATCCTGAGCAGGTATTCGCCCACCTGCGCCTGCTGACCGCTGCCGAACTGCCCGAGCACCAGGCCGAGGTGATCGAGGACCAGGACTGGGAACGCAGCTGGATGGACAACTTCCAGCCGATGCGCTTCGGCCGCCGCCTGTGGATCGTGCCAAGCTGGCACGAGGCCCCGGAACAGGACGCGGTGAACCTGCTGCTCGACCCCGGCCTGGCGTTCGGCACCGGTACCCACCCCACCACCGCACTGTGCCTGGAATGGCTCGACGGCCAGCAGCTCGAAGGCACCCAGGTGCTGGACTTCGGCTGCGGCTCCGGCATTCTGGCCATCGCCGCGTTGCTGCTGGGCGCCCGTGAGGCGGTCGGTACCGACATCGACGTACAGGCCATCGAGGCTTCGCGCGACAACGCCCAGCGCAACGGCATCGCCGACGAGAAGCTGGCGCTGTACCTGCCAGAGAACATGCCGGCCATGCAGGCCGATGTGCTGGTCGCCAACATCCTCGCCGGCCCGCTGGTGTCGCTGGCACCGCAACTGTCCGGCCTGGTCCGCCCAGGTGGCCTGCTGGCGCTGTCGGGCATCCTCGCCGAGCAAGGTGAGGAAGTGGCCGCAGCCTATGCCGCCGACTTCGAACTGGACCCGATCGTCGTTCGCGATGGCTGGGTGCGCATCAGTGGTCGCCGCCGTTAAGCGGGCCTAGAATACTTTTCTGCACAGCTCCCGGATTGCCGCATGACCGACAGTTTCGTCACCCAGTGCCCGCATTGCCAGACCAGCTTTCGCGTCACCCACCACCAGTTGAGCGTGGCCCGCGGTGTAGTGCGCTGCGGCCACTGCCTGCAGGTGTTCAACGCCGCCAGGCAGCTGCTGGAGCAGAACCGCGCCAGCGGAGCCAGCGCACCTGCGGTGCCGATGCCAGCTGCACCTGCCGAACCGCTGGTCGAACCGGCGATCGCACCCCAGCCAGTCGCCAGCGAGCCCAGCGCCCCCTCGGACGAGGACTGGGCGCTCACCACCCAGGCGCTGGAAGCGCTCGACCTCGACATGGAACTGGAGCGCCTGGAGCGCCGCGGCCAACCGGCCTCGGCTCGCCCGGCAAGCCAGGACGACGGCCTGCAGGCGAGGCGTGACGAACTGCACCCGGACGAACATGCCGACGACCTGTTCGGTACGGCAACCGATGAGCCGTTCGAGCCGCAACAGGCAGTAGAACCCACGCCCGTGCTGCGGGAGCCGGAGCCCCTGGAGCTGGACCTGGAACCCGCCCCAGGCGCGCGTACCGAGCCGACGTTAGGTGGCAATCTTGACCTGGACATCGACGACGAACCACCGGTACACCGTACCGCCGCAATCGATGACCACCCCGAATTCAACGAACCGCTGCGGGCCGCCGATGATGAGGCCCCTGTACGGGGCCTGAGCGCCCGCGACGACGAGCCACTGGAGCTGCACCTGTCAGCGCGCGACGACGAACCTGTCGAGCCGCTGCCCGGCGAACGTCTTGAACCAGGCCTAGCCGGCAAAGCCGAGCGCCCGGCGCGCAAGGAGCCGCTGGTAGATGTGGTCGACGACCCCCTGCAACTAGGCTGGGAACAGCCCGCACCCAACTGGGGCAAGCGCTTGTTGTGGGGCTTCCTGACACTGCTGGCCGCTGGCTTGCTTGCGTTCCAGTACGTCTGGTTCCATTTCGACGAAATGGCCCGCCAGGACCAATACCGGCCGATCTTCCAGCAAATCTGCCCGTTGGTCGGCTGCGAGGTGCCGACCCGCGTCGATATCGCCCGAATCAAGAGCAGCAACCTGGTGGTTCGTAGCCACCCGGACTTCAAGGGCGCTCTGATCGTCGATGCGATCATCTACAACCGCGCGCCGTTCGCCCAGCCGTTCCCGCTGCTGGAGCTGCGCTTCGCCGACCTCAATGGCCAGCTGATCGCCAGCCGTCGCTTCAAGCCCAGCGAATACCTGTCCGGCGAACTGGCCGGGCGCGGCGAAATGCCAAGCCAGACCCCGATCCATATCGCCCTGGACATCCTCGACCCAGGGCCGAAGGCCGTTAATTACAGCCTGAGCTTCCGTTCGCCGGAATAACCAGCAGCCCTGTGGGAGCGGGCGTGCCCGCGAACACGGGCGAAGCCCGTGCCATCCATTGCGCCGCCTGCTTCGCGGGCAGGCCCGCTCCCACAGGGGCCGCGCAAGGTCCTGGACCTCACCCATACCAAAAGTCATAAGCCGACAACTGTTCAGATTTTATCCAAATCCATCTTTATCCGGTCACCGAGAGCGGGTATCATGCCAACCCTTTTTCGAACTCCAAGATTCGGCCCCACAACAGGGATCACCTATGTCGGCGGTACGCATCGGCCCATACACACTACGCAACAACCTGATCCTCGCGCCCATGGCCGGGGTCACGGACCAGCCTTTCCGTACACTTTGCCAGCGCCTGGGCGCCGGCATGGTGGTGTCGGAAATGGTCTCCAGTGACATGAGCCTTTGGAACAGCCGCAAGTCGAGCCTGCGCCGCATCCATGAGGGTGATCCCGAGCCACGCTCGGTACAGATCGCCGGTGGTGATGCGCAGATGATGGCAGCGGCGGCAAAGGCCAACGTCGAAGCAGGCGCCCAGATCATTGATATCAACATGGGCTGCCCGGCAAAAAAAGTCTGCAACAAAGCCGCAGGCTCTGCTTTATTGAGAGATGAAGCCTTGGTCAGCGAGATTCTCCACGCCGTGGTCGGCGCCGTGGACGTCCCGGTGACCCTGAAGATCCGCACCGGCTGGGACCGGGCGAACAAGAACGGCCTGAACGTGGCGAAGATTGCCGAGCAGGCCGGCATCCAGGCGCTGGCGGTGCATGGCCGCACACGCGCCGACCTGTACACCGGCGAAGCCGAATACGACACCATCGCTGCCATCAAGCAGGCGGTGTCGATCCCGGTTTTTGCCAACGGCGATATCACCTCGCCAGAAAAGGCCCGGGCGGTGCTGGACGCCACCGGGGTCGATGGCCTGTTGATCGGCCGGGCCGCCCAAGGGCGGCCATGGATCTTTCGCGAGATCGAGCATTACCTGCGCACTGGCGAACACCTGCCAGCGCCGCAGCTGGAGGAAGTGGAACGCATCCTGCTGGAGCACCTGGCCGCGCTGCATGCCTTCTATGGCGATGTGATGGGCGTACGTATCGCCCGCAAGCACGTTGGCTGGTACCTGGCAACACGACCCGGCGGCAAGGAGTTTCGCTCCCGGTTCAACGCTTTGGAAGACACACAAGCGCAGTGCGCCAACGTTCGCGCGTTTTTCAGCGAACGTCGACAGAGCCTTGAGACAGAGGACGGACAAGGGGTGGCCGCATGACGATGATGACCGAGACATTTGTGAGTGGAACAACGCCCGTGAGCGACAACGCCAACCTGAAACAGCACCTCAACACGCCGAGCGAGGAGGGCCAGACCCTTCGCGACAGCGTCGAGAAGGCGCTGCACAACTACTTCGCCCACCTGGAAGGCGCGACCGTGACGGACGTGTACAACCTGGTGCTCTCCGAAGTCGAGGCGCCCCTGCTCGAAAGCGTGATGAACTACGTGAAGGGCAACCAGACCAAGGCCAGCGAGATGCTCGGGCTGAACCGAGGCACCCTGCGCAAGAAGCTCAAGCAGTACGACTTGTTGTAAGCCAGAATCCCAACCAGAAAAGGCGGCTCCCTGAACAGAGGCGCCTTTTTTGCTGACTCCACCGCGTTATTGGAACCCGAAATGACCGACCAGACTACCCGCCTGCCAGTCCGCCGCGCCCTGATCAGCGTCTCCGACAAGACCGGTATCCTCGAATTTGCCCGTGAGCTGCAGCAGCTCGGTGTCGAGATCCTGTCCACCGGCGGCACCTACAAGCTGCTCAAGGACAACGGCGTCAACGCGGTGGAAGTGGCCGACTACACCGGCTTCGCCGAAATGATGGATGGCCGGGTCAAGACCCTGCACCCGAAAATCCACGGTGGCATCCTCGGCCGTCGCGGCACCGACGACGCCATCATGAATGAGCACGGCATCAAGCCGATCGACCTGGTAGCAGTCAACCTGTACCCGTTCGAAGCCACCATCTCCAAGCCTGGCTGTGACCTGCCGACCGCCATCGAGAACATCGATATCGGCGGCCCGACCATGGTCCGCTCGGCTGCCAAGAACCACAAGGACGTGGCCATCGTGGTCAACGCCAGCGACTACGCCGGCATCATCGAAGGCCTCAAGGCCGGTGGCCTGACCTACGCCCAGCGCTTCGACCTGATGCTCAAGGCGTTCGAGCACACTGCTGCCTACGACGGCATGATCGCCAACTACATGGGCACCATCGACCAGGCCAAAGAAACCCTGAGCACTGAAGGCCGCAGCGAGTTCCCGCGCACCTTCAACAGCCAGTTCGTCAAGGCCCAGGAAATGCGTTACGGCGAAAACCCGCACCAGAGCGCGGCGTTCTACGTAGAAGCGAAGAAAGGCGAAGCCAGCGTTTCCACCGCCATCCAGCTGCAGGGCAAGGAACTGTCGTTCAACAACGTGGCCGACACCGATGCCGCGCTGGAGTGCGTGAAGAGCTTCGTCAAGCCGGCCTGCGTCATCGTCAAGCACGCCAACCCGTGCGGCGTGGCCGTGGTACCTGAAGACGAAGGCGGCATCCGCAAGGCCTACGACCTGGCCTACGCAACCGACACCGAGTCGGCGTTCGGCGGCATCATCGCCTTCAACCGCGAACTGGACGGCGAAACCGCCAAGGCCATCGTCGACCGCCAGTTCGTCGAAGTGATCATCGCCCCGAAAATTTCCCAGGCTGCCCGCGAAGTGGTTGCCGCCAAGCAGAACGTACGCCTGCTGGAGTGCGGCGAGTGGCCTGCCGAGCGCGCTGCCGGTTGGGACTTCAAGCGCGTCAACGGTGGCCTGCTGGTGCAGAGCCGCGATATCGGCATGATCACTGCCGATGACCTGAAGATCGTCACCAAGCGTGCGCCAACCGAGCAAGAGATCAACGACCTGGTGTTCGCCTGGAAAGTGGCCAAGTTCGTCAAGTCCAACGCCATTGTCTACGCCAAGCAGCGCCAGACCATCGGCGTCGGCGCCGGCCAGATGAGCCGCGTCAACTCCGCGCGCATTGCTGCAATCAAGGCCGAGCATGCCGGCCTGCAGGTGCAGGGTGCAGTCATGGCGTCGGATGCGTTCTTCCCGTTCCGTGATGGCATCGACAATGCGGCTAAAGTGGGTATCAGCGCCGTGATCCAGCCGGGTGGTTCGATGCGTGATGCCGAGGTGATTGCTGCCGCTGACGAAGCCGGCATCGCCATGGTCTTCACCGGTATGCGCCACTTCCGCCACTAAACAGATGCAGGGCCGATCGCCGGCCCTTGTAGGAGCGGCCTTGTGTCGCGATAGGGCCGCAAAGCGGCCCCAGCAATTTCTGCTGTGAAGCTGAAAACCTGGGGCCGCTACGCGCCCCTTTCGCGACACAAGGCCGCTCCTACAGGAAGCGGGATCGGCCAGACAAAATTCGAGGTTTTGACATGAAAGTTTTGATCATCGGCAGCGGCGGCCGTGAGCACGCCCTGGCCTGGAAAGTCGCCCAGGACCCACGCGTCGAGAAAGTCTTCGTTGCCCCGGGCAACGCCGGCACCGCCATTGAAGCCAAGTGCGAGAACGTCGCCATCGACGTGTGCGCCCTGGAGCAACTGGCTGACTTCGCCGAGAAGAACGTCGACCTGACCATCGTCGGTCCGGAAGCACCGCTGGTCATCGGCGTGGTCGACCTGTTCCGCAGCCGCGGCCTGGACTGCTTCGGTCCGACCAAGGGCGCGGCCCAGCTGGAAGGCTCCAAGGCTTTCACCAAGGACTTCCTGGCGCGACACAAGATCCCGACCGCCGACTACCAGAACTTCACCGAAATCGAGCCGGCGCTGGCCTACCTGCAGGAAAAAGGCGCGCCGATCGTGATCAAGGCCGATGGCCTGGCCGCGGGCAAGGGCGTGATCGTCGCCATGACCCTGGAAGAAGCCGAAGCCGCCGTGCGTGACATGCTGGCCGGCAACGCCTTCGGCGATGCGGGCTCCCGCGTGGTGATCGAGGAGTTCCTCGACGGCGAGGAAGCCAGCTTCATCGTCATGGTCGACGGCCAGAACGTGCTGCCCATGGCCACCAGCCAGGACCACAAGCGCGTCGGCAACCAGGACACCGGCCCGAACACCGGCGGCATGGGTGCCTACTCCCCTGCCCCGGTGGTCACCGCCGAAGTGCACCAGCGCGTGATGGACCAGGTGATCTGGCCGACCGTGCGCGGCATGGCCGAGGAAGGCAACGTCTACACCGGTTTCCTCTACGCCGGCCTGATGATCGACAAGGCGGGCAACCCCAAGGTCATCGAGTTCAACTGCCGCTTCGGCGACCCTGAGACCCAACCAGTCATGCTGCGCCTGGAGTCGAGCCTGGTGCTGCTGGTCGAGGCCGCCTTCGCCAAGGCGCTGGACAAGGTCGAAGCACAGTGGGACCCGCGCCCGAGCCTGGGCGTGGTGCTGGCTGCCGGCGGCTACCCGGGCGACTACGCCAAGGGTGACGTGATCAACGGCCTGGACGCTGCCGCGAAGATCGAAGGCAAGGTGTTCCACGCCGGCACTGCGCTCAAGGATGGCAAGGTGACTACCAACGGCGGGCGCGTGCTGTGTGCCACCGCCATGGGCAGCACCGTTGCCGACGCGCAGCAGCAGGCTTACCGCCTGGCCAAGGAAATCAGCTGGAACGGCAGTTTCTACCGCACCGATATCGGCTACCGGGCCATCGCCCGCGAACGCGGTGAGCACCAGCAGTAAGTTGTACCGGGCTGCCGCAGTGCGCTCCAGCACCTTGCGCCTGCGGCATCCGGCTCGTCGACAGGGCCCAAAGGGGCCTTGCCTTCGACTTGGCGCGCCGCGCATAGTTAATACCCGGCACCTAGGCTAAGAAGGGATTTCGTAGTGCGTCGGCTTCGGATTGCCTCAGCTCTGATCGTCAGCTTGCTGACCTTGCTCTGCATGTTCCCGGCGGCGGCCGAACATGACGGAGGCTGGGCCGTTATGCTCGACGAACAGGCCAACCTGCAACTGAGCGACGTGCGCTCCGAACGTTACCGCAACCAGTTCAGCCCGCTGGTACTGGCCGACCTGGATGCCGCTCCTGCGGAACAGGCCCTGTGGCTGCACTACCGCCTGGAGCCCGGCGAGCAGGAAAAACTGCTGCGGGTTTTCGCCCCAGACCTTTCTGGCCTGGACCTCTACGCCCTCGAGGGCGACAAGCTTCTGCGTCAGCTGCACCACGGGCGCCAGGCCGGCAATGCCAGCCCGACCCTGCGTGGCAGCGACCATGTACTACCCCTGCCCAACAGCAAGCAACCCCTGGATATCTACCTGCGCCTGGTTTCCGAGCACCAGCTGCGCCCGGCCATCAGCCTGGAGCCTGCGGCCGTGGCAGCCTCCGACCAACGCCAGCCACTGCTGTTCGGCATGCTGTTCGGCGGCCTGGTGATGCTGATCATGCACAACCTGATCCGCTTCCTCTACAGCCGCTCCAGCACCACCCTGATTCTGGCGCTGTACCACGGCCTGATGCTGCTCAGCGGCCTGATCCTGCTGAACCTCAGTGGCCCCTGGTGGCACGTTTGGCATAGCGCGCAAACACCCGCCGCATACCTGACGCTGGTCCTGGCCGGCCTGGCGGGGCTGGGTTTCACCCAGCATTTCTTCTCGCCATGCAACTCGCCACGGCTAAACCGTCTGCTGCAGGGCGAGATGCTGCTGGTCGGGGTGAGCGGGTTGGTGCTGCTGTTCGTCGACACCCTGCCCCTCAACCTGATGACCTACGCCCTGATGGCCCTGGGCAGCGTGAGCATGCTGCTGGTCAGCAGTTACCACTGGTACAGGGGCTATGCGCCCGCACGTCTGTTCAGTCTGGCCATGGTGGTGTTCAACCTCGGTGGCCTGG
The DNA here is from genome assembly GCF_046764235.1 of Pseudomonas sp. s4. NCBI lineage: Bacteria > Pseudomonadati > Pseudomonadota > Gammaproteobacteria > Pseudomonadales > Pseudomonadaceae > Pseudomonas > Pseudomonas sp. s4. The sequence goes on from NZ_CP177209.1 coordinate 5,584,237, forward strand.
TGCTGCTGCCAGCGCTGCTGGGCCTGACCCGTACCTCGACGCCCTGGCTGCTGTGCATCCTGCTGGGCCTGACCGTGGCCAGCGGCCTGCTGCTCAACCTGGCCGTCAGTGAACGCCTGCGGCGCATTAGCGAGGAGCGCTTCAGCGCCAGCCGCGCACTGGCCGCCAGCGATGCCGAAATCAACGCCAAGGCCGAGTTCCTGGCCAAGATCAGCCACGAAATCCGTACCCCCATGAACGGTGTGCTGGGCATGACCGAGCTGCTTCTGGGCACGCCGCTGTCGGTCAAGCAACGCGACTACGTGCAGACCATTCACAGCGCCGGCAACGAACTGCTGACGCTGATCAACGAGATTCTCGACATTTCCAAGCTCGAATCCCGGCAGATCGAACTCGATGACGTGCAGTTCGATCTCAACGCGCTGATCGAAGATTGCCTGAACATCTTCCGCGCCAAGGCCGAACAGCAGAACATCGAACTGATCAGCTTCACCCAACCGCAGGTACCACGGGTGATCAGCGGCGACCCGACGCGCCTGCGCCAGGCCTTGTCGAGCCTGCTGGAGAATGCCCTGAAAAACACCGACCAGGGCGAGATCCTGCTGGTAGTGGCGCTGGACCAGCGCGGCGAGGTACCGCGCCTGCGCATCGCCGTGCAGGACAGCGGCGAACCGTTGCCGGCCGCTGACCGCGAAGCCTTGCTGCAGGCCGAGTTGCACAGCCACCACTTCCTGTCCAGCAACAAGCTGGGCGGCCACCTGGGGCTGGTCATCGCCAAGCAGCTGATCGGGCTGATGCAGGGCGAGTTCGGCATCAAGAGCAGCAGCGGCATGGGCAATACCCTGTGGCTGACCCTGCCGCTGGACCCTTCGCGCCTGGAACAGCCACCGGCCGACCTCGACAGCCCGCTGCGTGATGCTCGCGTACTGGTGGTGGACGACAACGACACCTGCCGCAAGGTGCTGGTACAGCAGTGCAGCGCCTGGGGCATGAACGTCAGCGCGGTCCCGTCGGGCAAGGAAGCACTGGCCCTGCTGCGCACCAAGGCCCACCTGCGCGACTACTTCGATGCCGTGCTGCTGGACCAGAACATGCCGGGCATGACCGGCATGCAGCTGGCCGCCAAGATCAAGGAAGACCCGAGCCTGAACCACGACATCCTGGTGGTGATGCTCACCGGTATCAGCAACGCGCCGAGCAAGGTCATTGCGCGCAACGCAGGGGTCAAGCGGATCCTCGCCAAGCCGGTGGCCGGCTACACACTGAAAACCACCCTGGCCGAAGAGCTGGCCCAGCGCGGCCGCGAGCAAGCCGTACCGGCCAGTTTGCCTGGCATCCCCCAGGCACTGGACCTGCCCGACGACTTCCGCGTGCTGGTCGCCGAGGACAACAGCATCTCGACCAAGGTGATCCGCGGCATGCTTGGCAAGCTCAACCTCGAGCCCGACACCGCCAGCAATGGTGAAGAGGCCTTGCAGGCGATGAAGGCGCAGCGCTATGACCTGGTGCTGATGGACTGCGAAATGCCGATACTCGACGGTTTCTCGGCCACCCAGCAGCTGCGCGCCTGGGAAGCCGCCAACCAGCGCCAGCGCACCCCGGTGGTGGCGCTGACCGCGCACATACTTGCCGAACACAAGGAACGCGCCCGCCTGGCGGGCATGGACGGGCACATGGCCAAACCGGTGGAACTGTCGCAGTTGCGAGAGCTGATCCAGTACTGGGCCAACCACCGGGAAGCCAAGGTGGATCCGGTGCATAGTTCCTGACCTGTACTGCCTGTACTGGCCTCATCGCCGGCAAGCCAGCTCCCACACCGACCGCACCGATCTCAAGATATGCACAGTACCTGTGGGAGCTGGCTTGCCGGCGATTAGGCCAGTGAAGACAACCACGATCCTACTGATACACTTCCCCTCACCTTTCCTGCCAGGGGCTTCCCCATGCTCCATGAGTTGTTCAGCGTCTACCTGAAAATGCTCGTGCTCTACAGCCCGTTCTTCGTGCTGTCGTGCTTCATCAGCCTGACCCGCGGCCATTCCAGCAAGGAGCGCAAGCAGCTGGCATGGAAGGTGGCCATCGCCGCACTCATCGCCAGTGTCCTGCTGTACCTGTTCGGTCGGGCGATCTTCGGCATCTTCGGCATCACCGCCGACGCCTTCCGCATCGGCGCTGGCAGTGTGCTGTTCATTTCGGCACTGGGCATGGCCCAAGGCAAGTCTGCGGTACAGGCCGACAACGTCCAGCAGGATGTCACCATCGTGCCGCTGACCATCCCGCTCACCGTCGGCCCGGGCACCATCGGTGCACTGCTGGTAATGGGCGTCGGCCACCCGCACTGGGACGACAAGCTGTTGGCCATCATCAGCATCGCCCTGGCCAGCTTCACCGTCGGCCTGGTGCTGTACTTGTCGCACCGTATCGAGCGCATACTCGGCGACCAGGGCCTGCAGATCGTCAGCCGGCTGATGGGGCTGTTCGTCTGCGCCCTGGCTGCGCAAATCATCTTTACCGGTATCAAAGGCTACCTGGCGCCATAGCCATTGCCTAATGCAGGTCGAACCGATACTCCCCTTGTGCATCCTTGGTTTTCATCAATGCCTCCAGCTCATCTCGCTGATGTTGGAAACGCCCGTTATCCAGCTGCAAGGAAACGCCATTGAACCCGGCTTCACCCTCCAGCGCCTTTTCGACCAGCAGCATGTCCTGGGGTATGCCGGCGATCGGTGCGTCGAATTGGAAGGTGATACTGCAAAGATCGAGGACCGGGCCCGGCTTGAGCAAGCCAAGCTCGATCACCAGCTGCGAACCCTGCGTGCTGAACTTCAGCTGGTGACGAAAACCTTCGATCGATCGGCCCAGGCCACTTCTTACTGCAGCCAGCACAGCCTCATGACGGATCGAGCGCATCGTCAGCCACGCCTCGAGTGGCTGTATCTGCGCGCTGCGCGCGGGCTGCCCCAGCTGTTTCAAGTCATGCGTACTGGCCAGCTTGATCCAGCCCAGTTGCCGGTATGCCTCGCGATAGGCGTCATACCAGGCTTCATAGTTGTCAAAGCGTGACCCCGCATTCCTGTTGGCCACCAACTGGGCGTAAAGGATGGAGTCGAAGGCAGCCTGGCGTTGAATCTGGCCAGCGTCCGCGCGATACAGTAATGCCGTCCCGCCAATCAACATCAGTTGTTCAGCTGTTCTGTCCATTGCATTGCCTCGTCACAAAGAGCCGAACAAGGCGGCGTTGCAACAACGCCGCCCTGCAATCAGATGTCGTACTGGAGAACGTTCTCGACGCTGCGCACGCCGAGTTTGTTTTCCACGGTTTCGCGGACCTTGTCGTAGACGAAAGTGTTGAGGGTGAGCACAGCCATCCCGGCGTAGTACTCGGTCTTTTCCAGCTTCCACTGGATACCCAGGATGTCATCCTCCAGTTTGGGGGCAGAGGCCTGGATGCAGCTCACCACCATGACCACATCGTTGTTGTCGGTTTCGACGCAGGCGGCCATCCCGACCATGCCCCTGACCTTGTTCTTGCGCTTGTGATCGACCACCTTGACGTCATTTTCGACGGTGGTGAGTTTGTCGAAAGCCGCCTTGGCCAGCACACCCAACTTGGTACCACCCAGCACTGCATTGCCGACCGCACCGATCGCCCGTATAGCGACAGCGCCTACGGTGACAGACAACTCGGCAGAGGTTTCCAGCTCGAAGGTGCGACGAGGGATGGTAAAGCCAAGATCACGCATGACATCGATGAACCGGTCGTACCACTCCCTGCTCTGTTTTTCGGCATCGAAGGACTTGTCAGCCACCAAGGTGGCAAAGTGGAAGGCGTTCTTTACGTCATGACGGCTTTGCGAAGACATGCCTGCGCCGCAGGCCAGCAGGTTGCCTTCGACCAGGATGGCTGTGTCGGTCGCAGTGACTTGTGTTTCTGTGGACATGTGGAAACTCCTAGATGGTTGCCCCCCGAGTCAGGGGCGACCACCTTAGCCAGCGCGCCCAGGATGCAGCGCGCTGAAGGGTTTCCGGTGCAACTAGTCAGCCGACGGGTACCAACGCGGCGTGTAGGCCCACGCCCCGCCCGACAAGCGAGGAAACACGCAGGTTGTAGATGAGCCGACAAGCACCATGGTGCGCATGTCGACCATTTCCGGCAGCAGTTCGGCCAATGTGACGACCTTCAGCGTCTGCCCCGGCCTACCGATGTCACGGCCAAGGACTACAGGCGTGTTACCCTCGCGGTGCCGACGCACGACCTCCAGCGCTACCCCAAGCTGGTGCGGCCTGGCCTTGGAAATCGGGTTGTAGAATGCCAGCACCAGGTCGGCCTCGGCCGCCAGGTCCAGGCGCTTTTCAATGATCGACCACGGCTTGAGGTTGTCCGACAGCGACATCACGCAGAAGTCATGCCCCAGCGGCGCACCCGCCTGGGCGGCGGTCGCGAGCGAGGCCGACACCCCCGGCAGGATCTCGAGATCCACCCGGTGCCAGGCCGGGTCCGTGGACGCGTGCAACGCTTCAAGTACCGCAGCTGCCATGGCGAACACACCCGGGTCGCCCGACGACACCACCACCACCGAACGGCCCTGGGCCGCGAGTTCGAAGGCATGCCGGGCACGCTGCATCTCTTCACGGTTGTCGGTGCAGTGCAGCACCTGGTCGTCACGGAACGGCCCGGCCATGCGCACGTAGGTTTCGTAACCGAGCACATCCTCGGCTTGCGCCAGCTCGGCCTTGACCGCCGGCACCATCAGCTCGGCTGCACCCGGCCCCAGGCCGATGACCGCCAGACGACCCCGACGACGACCGATCTGCGCCACCTCGACCGGGGCAGGCGCCACCGCGATGACCACGTCTGCCACCTCGATCAGCTGCGCAGCAGGCAATGCCGCAGCAACCATCCCGGCCAGATCATGCGTCCTGGCAGCAAAGCGCAAGGCAACACCCAGGGTCTGTGCGGCCTCATGCAGGGCGCTGTCGGCCATGGCTTGCTCATCGGCCAGCAGGCAGGCCACTGCAGGCTCGGCGATGCCGGCCTGCTGCAATGCCGCCCGGATACTGGCCAGGCTACCGCCAGCAACACCCACTACCACCGAACGCGGGTGGATCAGCAGCTCGTCGCGGCTGGCCGGGCGGGCCTGGTGCCCCACATGGATGGTACGCCGAGCCGCCTCGCTGGCAGGCAACTGCGCCTGTTGCAGCCACGGCGCGTCACCTTCGATGCGCACCGCCTCGCCAGCCAGCAGGTCGGAGACAAAGCGCTTGCCTTGCTCGATATCCGCCAGCGCATAGCCCTGTGGCGGGTTCAGCAGACAGGTGCCGAAACGCAGCTCGCCACTGGTGGTGATGGCCGCAGCAACGCCCAGTGCTTCAGCGATTTCGCGCGCCATCACGTTCACACCGCCAAGGCCACCAAGCAACGGCACTACGGCACTGCCGTCTTCGGCCACGGCCAGTACCGGTGGCTCGACACCTTTCTCGCTGAGCAGGCTGGCCAGGCTGCGGATGACGATACCCGCCGCGCACAAGGCAATGATCGGAGTGTTCTGCTGGTACAGCCCACGCAGGGTATCGCCGAACGCGGTGTAGCAAAGGTCGGCACCCTCGACCCGGCCTTCCAGGCCATGGATCGATGCTTGTGGATAACACTGCTGGATACGCTGCGCCGTGGCCAGGCTGCCCTGGCCAAGGATGACGATCGCCGGTGCCTGGTGCATGTTCAGCCCTGCCATTTTTCACCCGGCACGATGATCAGCGAGAAGTACGGCGACGACTGTGGGTCGACCTGGTCCAGCGCCACGATTTTCTGGTTGGCCATGGTCGCCCGCTCCACATACAGCGCACGCCCGTCCAGGCCCAGTTCGGCCAGCACTTCGCGCACCTTGGGGAAGTTGCGGCCAAGCTTCATGATCACCGCCGCGTCGGCGTCGGCCAGGCGACGCTTGAGCTCTTCGGCCGGCAACACGCCAGACAGCACCGACAGGCTCTGATTGCGGTAAACCAGCGGCGCGCCCAGTACCGAGGCGCCACCGAGCATCGAGCAGACGCCGGGGATCACTTCGGCCTCGTAGCGCTGCGCCAGGCGGTCGTGCAGGTACATGTAGGAACCATAGAAGAACGGGTCGCCTTCACAGATAACCGCCACGTCGCGGCCGGCATCCAGGTGCTCGGCTACCTGCACGCTGGCCTCGTCGTAGAAGTCGCTGATCACCTGTTCATAGGACAGCGGCGCTGGCAGCGCTTCGGTGGTTACCGGGTAGACCAGCGGCAGCAGGGTCTGCTCGGGCTGCAGGTGCGCCTCGATGATGCCGAAGGCGTTGCCGCGCTTGCCCTTGGCCACGAAGTAGCCAACCACTGGCGCTTCACGCAGCAGGCGCAGGGCCTTGAGGGTAATCAGTTCTGGGTCGCCAGGGCCCACGCCCAGGCCCAGCAGACGTCCACGCGGCGCCATCATTCCACCTCCGTGGCCAAGGCGTTGACCGCAGCTGCGGCCATCGCGCTGCCGCCCAGGCGGCCCTGCATGATCACGAACGGCACGCCACGGCTGTCGGCGGCGAGCATCGCCTTGGACTCGGCGGCACCGACAAAGCCGACCGGGAAGCCGAGGATCAGTGCTGGTTTCGGGGCGCCGGCGTCGAGCATTTCCAGCAGATAGAACAGTGCGGTAGGCGCATTGCCGATCACCACCACACTGCCTTCCAGGTGCGGCCGCCACAGTTCCAGGGCCACGGCGGAACGGGTGTTGCCGGCGTCTTTCGCCAGGCCCGGTACGCTCGGGTCGCGCAGGGTGCAGATGACCTTGTTGTCGGCGGGCAGCCGGGCGCGGGTGATGCCTTCGGCGACCATGTGCGCATCGCACAGGATCGGCGCGCCGTTCAGCAACGCCTCGCGTCCGGCCCGGCCGGCGCCTTCGGAGAACTGCAGGCCATCGATGGCGTCGACCATGCCACAGGCGTGGATCACGCGCACGGCGAGCTTTTCGAGGTCTGCGGGGATCCGCTCGAGTCGGGCTTCCTCGCGGATGATCCGGAAGGAATTGCGATAGATCTCCTGACCATCGCGGATGTAGTCAATCATCAAGGTGCTCCGTCGGCAGGTCGAGCATGGCGCCTGCTTCATTCAAGGTAAGGTCGGTGGCGCGCAGGGCGCCGAAGCCCGGCTGGCGCGCATCACGCAGGTACAGGTCGTAACGGCCCGGCGCGCGGGCCAGCAGGGTGGCCGGGGCAACATGGGCCACGGCGCAGGATCGGGGGCAACCGGACAAGTGCACGCTGCCGGGCACACCAGGGCCGAGCAGTGCGGCCAGGGTGACGGCGTCGGCCTTGGTCTCGCCCAGGGCCTTGGCACAGCCACTGGCGCCGGTACAGGCGCTTATGCGTGCCAGTGGCTCATGGTCATGGCATAGCAGGCCCAGTGCGGACAACCCGGCCTGGGCGTGGTCGATGTGTTGCGCTTGCAAGTTGGTCAGCACCAGGCTTTGCCAGGGGCTCAGGCGCAGGCTGCCATCGCCATGTTCACGGGCAACGCGCGCAGCGCCACGCAGCATGGCCGGGGTCAGGCGCCCCTGCGGCGGGGCAACGCCCAAGGCGATGCCCTGCGCCTGGGGCAGGACGCCCAGCCACGAGGCGCTGCGCGGTTCACGTCGCCATGCGAGCACGGCGGCATCGCGGCGGATGGCCAGGCCGAGCCCGTCGATGAAATCGGTTGCCGAACATACCTCGAGCAACTGGCGCATGCGCGACTGTGCCGGGGTGGCCAGGTCGAGGAAGCGCTCCAGCACCGCACGCACCAGCACCAGGCCTTGGTCCGCCGGCACCGCACCGAGCACCTGGCCGTCTGCCGGGCAACCTGCCAGGCCAAACGCCAGCCAGGTCTGCTGCCCCAGGCGCAGGGCAGACAGCCACAGGTCATGGGGGTGTTCGAGCATGGCCAGGTTTTCGCCGGCATCCAGCTGCACGGCGAACTTGGCCGACAACTGGTGAAAGCGCGGGGTGCCCTCCAGCAGGTCGAGGATCTGCCCGGCCAACGGTCGAGCGTCCAGCAGCATCGCCGGGTCATGCCCGGCCAGCGGGCTGAGCATCAGGTTGCGCACATCGTCACCGGCGGCATCACGTGGGCCCAGGCCGGCAGCGAGCAGTGTCTCGACCAGGCCGCGATGGTCGCTGCCGATGCCGCGAATCTGCAGGTTGCCGCGGTTGGTGGCCTCGATCACGCCACCGGCGAAACGCTCGGCAGCCGCCGCCACTGCGTCGGCCTGGTCGGCCAGCAGCAGGCCGCCCGGCAGCTTGATGCGGCAGATGCCGCCATCACGGGCACTGACGATGCGCCACAACCCCGGGCAGGCCGAGGGACGGGGCGATACATGGGAGGCATGGGCCTGGGTCAAAGGGGCGTCCGGCAATCTGTGAAAATGCGCTTGAGTGTAGAAGGCGCGGTATTATGCCTGCTTTGTCCGGCGGCATGAAAAGCCGGTGGTCGAGCATCATTCGAGTTTGAGCAGAAATTTTGGGGGCGCTGCGCACCCCATCGCGACACAAGGCCGCTCCCACAGGGATCACCATTCCCTGTGGGAGCGGCCTTGTGTCGCGATGGGCTGCACAGCAGCCCCAGGGTCTTGAAGAGGTATCCATGGCACCCTGGCTGACAGTAGTAGGTATCGGCGAAGACGGCTTCAGCGGCCTGGGCAAGCAGGCCCGGCGCGCGCTGCTGGGCGCTGCGCGGATCTTCGGCAGCCCGCGCCAGCTGGCCTTGCTGCCACGCTGCGTGGCCGGCGAACGGCTGGGCTGGCCAAGCCCGTTCTCGCTGGCCCCGGTCCTGGCTCTGCGCGGTGAGCCAGTATGCGTGCTGGCCAGCGGCGACCCGATGTTCTACGGCGTCGGCGCCAGCTTGGCGCGCCAACTGCCCGCCGCTGAAATACGCGTGCTGTCGATGCCCTCCTCCTGCGCCCTGGCCGCCGCCCGCCTGGGCTGGCCACTGCAGGACGTGCAGGTGGTATCGCTGGTCGCTCGGCCCCTGGCTGCGCTCAATGCCCATCTGCACAGCGGCGTGCGCCTGCTGGTGCTGAGCAACGACGGCGACAGCCCGGCAGCAATTGCCACGCAGCTGCGCGAGCGGGGCTTCGGGCCAAGCCGCCTGCGAGTCTTCGAACACTTGGGTGGCGTGGACGAACGTGAGTTGGCCGGCACCGCCCAGGACTGGCCGCACAGCGATGTCGCCGCGCTCAACCTGGTAGCCATCGAGTGCCTGGCCACGCCCGAGGCCCCGCGCCTGCACCGACTGGCCGGGTTGCCGGACAGCGCCTTCCGGCATGACGGCCAACTGACCAAGCGCGATGTCCGCGCCATCACCCTGGCCCGCCTGGCACCACAGCCCGGCGAGTTGCTGTGGGACGTGGGCGCCGGCTGCGGCTCGATCGGCATCGAATGGATGCGCGCCCACCCGGCCTGCCGCGCCTTGGCCATCGAGGCCGACGAAGGCCGCCAGGGCTTCATCGAACACAACCGCGATGCGTTGGGTGTACCCGGCCTGCAACTGGTCCGCGGCAAGGCACCAGCGGCGCTGGAAGGCCTGGAGCAACCGGATGCGATCTTCATCGGTGGCGGCGTCACCCGCGAAGGTGTGCTCGACCTGTGCTGGGCAAGCCTGCGCCCCGGCGGCCGGCTGGTAGCCAATGCGGTGACCCTGCAAAGCGAACTGGCCCTGGCGCATTTCCGTGAACGCCACGGTGGCGAGCTGACCCGCATCCATGTCGCCCATGCCCAGCCATTGGGCGCGTTCGACACTTGGCGCCAGGCGCTGCCGATCACCTTGCTGGACGTGGTGAAACCCGCCAATGCGTGAAGAAACCCGCGAACAGCCCGCCCCCCTGCGCAGCGGCCTGACCACCGGCAGCTGCGCCACTGCCACCAGCCTGGCGGCAGCGCGCTTGCTGCTGGGAGGCGAGAGCAGCGACGCCGTCAGCATCACCCTGCCCAAGGGCAAGGTGGTGCAGATGCGCCTGGAGTTCTGCCGCCTCACCAGCCAAGGTGCCGAAGCGGGCACGCTCAAGGACGCCGGCGACGACCCGGACGTGACCCATGGCGCCCTGCTCTATAGCCAGGTGCGCCTGATGGCCGAACCGGGCATCCGTTTTGTCGCCGGCACCGGCGTCGGCACCGTGACCCGCCCGGGGCTGGTGCTGGCGGTGGGTGAGCCGGCCATCAACCCGGTGCCACGGCGCATGATCAGCGACCACCTGCAACGCTTGGCAGACGAATGCAGCTACCCCGGCGGTTTCGAAGTCACGGTCAATGTGCAGGGCGGCGAGCAACTGGCCCTGAAGACCATGAACCCGCGGCTGGGCATCCTCGGCGGTCTGTCGATCCTCGGCACCAGCGGCATCGTGCGGCCGTTTTCCTGCGCGGCCTACATTGCCTCGATCCACCAAGGCATCGATGTCGCCCACACCAACGGCTACACGCATATCGCCGCATGCACCGGGAACGCCAGCGAAGACACCATGCGCCGCGTCTATGGCCTGCCGGAAATAGCCCTGATCGAAATGGGCGACTTCGTCGGTGCGGTGCTCAAGCACCTGCGCAAGGTACCGGTGCCACGCCTGACCCTGTGCGGCGGTTTCGGCAAGATCAGCAAACTGGCTGCCGGGCACATGGACCTGCACAGCCGTCATTCCAGCATCGACCTGCCGCAACTGGCCGGCTGGGCGGCGGACATCGGCGCCGACGCAGCGCTGCAGGCATCGATCATTACTGCCAACACCAGCCAACAGGCCCTGGCACTGGCCCATGCAGCCGGCATTCCCTTGGGTGACGCGGTGTGCGCCCACGCCCTGGCCTTCGCCCGCAGCGTGGTGCCGGCGCAGGTGCAGGTGGAGGTGTTCGCCATCGATCGCCAGGGTGGCATCGTCGGCCGGGCGGGTGTGCAATGAACGGGCGCATCCTGCTGCTGGGCGGCGTCACCGAAGCCCTGGCCATCGCTCGCCGCCTGGGCCCGCAGCATGTCTACAGCCTGGCGGGCATCGGCCGGGTGCCGCAGGACCTGCAATGCCAGGTTCGGGTCGGCGGCTTTGGCGGTGCCGAAGGGCTGGCGAACTACCTGCACGATGCAGGCATCACGTTGCTGATCGATGCTACCCATCCCTATGCCGCGCAGATCAGCCGCAACGCGGCCAACGCCGCACGCTTGGCCGGTATTCCGTGCTGGGCCTTGCGCCGCCCGGCCTGGCAGACACAAGCGGGGGACGACTGGCGCGAAGTCGAGAATTGGGCGGGGTTGATCGAGGCACTCAAGCCGTTTCGCAGGCCATTGTTCACGCTCGGGCGTGAGCCGCTGCAACATCTGGACGAGATACCGCTGGAGCAGTTCTGGACCTTGCGTGCGTTGGAAACGTGCCCTGGCAACGATCGCTGTGAAGTGATTGGCGCGCGCGGGCCGTTCCATATCGAGGATGAGCGGGCGTTGTTCCAGCGCCGCAAGATCGATGTGCTGATCAGCAAGAACAGCGGCAGCGTAGCGACCGAACCGAAGCTGGAGGTGGCGCGGGAGCTGGGGATACCTGTGCTGATCCTGAAGCGACCGGCTTTGCCGGATGTGGACCGGGCATTCGATTCGCCAGCCGACCTGGCTGCGGCACTCGACCTGCAGTAACAAATGTCGCAAGCACACTGCAGCCCCCCTGTGGCCTACAGTATGTTCGGACTTTTCTTGCAAACCATGAAGTGGCCATGTGCCGCACTGCTGCCTTAAACTCGGCACTCTCCCCCGGAAGGCGCTACCCATATGGAAATGCAATGGTGGATCTGGCTGGTCTTCGGCATCGCGCTGATCCTGCTCGAACTGGTCCTGCCGACGTTCTTCATCCTCTGGTTCGGCATCGGCGCCGTGCTGGTATCGCTCATTTCGCTGGCCGCCCCAAGCCTGCAACTGGACATGCAGGTGCTGCTGTGGGTTTTGATGTCGTCAGTCACCACGGCACTGTGGTTCAAGCTGTTCCGGCGCAAGCAACCAGACGTGCGCTGGACCGCCGAAAGCGTGATCGGTGAAGTGGGGCTGCTGACTGCTGGTGTCTCGGAGTTCCAGAAAGGCCGTGTGCGCTTCCAGAAGCCTATCCTCGGCAACGAGGAATGGACCTGCATCGCCGACAGCGAGATCGCGGCCGGCGAGCGGGTACGCCTGACCGCCATCGAAGGGAACACCGCCCGGGTCATTCGGGCCTGAATCCGCACTAAAAGGAATTTCGCATCATGACCAGCCTCATCGTCGTCGTCGCCATCGCCCTGTTCGTCCTGATCACCGTGTTCAAAGGGGTGCGCATCGTGCCCCAGGGCGAAGAATGGGTCGTCGAGCGCCTGGGCCGCTACCAGAGCACGCTCAAGCCCGGCCTGAACATCGTCATCCCGTACATGGACGTGGTCGCCTATCGCCTGCCTACCAAGGACATCATCCTCGATGTGCAGCAGCAGGAAATCATCACCCGGGACAACGCCGTGATCGTCGCCAACGCCCTGTGCTTCGCCAAGGTGGTCGACCCACAGAAGGCCTCCTATGGCGTGCAGGACTTCTCGTTCGCCGTCACCAGCCTGACCATGACCTCGCTGCGCGCCATCGTCGGGGCCATGGACCTGGACGAAGCGCTGTCCAGCCGCGAGCAGATCAAGGCGCGCCTGCGCGAGGCGATGTCCGAGCAGACCGAAGACTGGGGCGTGACCGTACGCTCGGTGGAAATCCAGGACATCAAACCCTCGGAGAACATGCAACTGGCCATGGAGCGCCAGGCGGCAGCCGAGCGTGAGCGCAAGGCCGACGTGACCCGTGCCGAAGGGGCCAAGCAGGCGGCGATTCTGGAAGCAGAAGCACGCTTGCAGGCTGCCAGGCTGGATGCCGAAGCGCAGATCAGCCTGGCCGAGGCCTCGGCGCGGGCGATTTCGCTGGTCAAGGACGCGGTCGGCAACGAGACCGTGCCGGCGATGTACCTGTTGGGCGAGCGCTATGTGGGGGCCATGGAGAACCTGGCGGGCAGCAGCAATGCCAAGGTGGTGGTGCTGCCGGCAGACCTGCAGGAGACCGTGCGTGGGTTGATGGGCCGCAACAAGGCTTGAGGGCACCTTGATCTTCATCGCCGGCAAGCCAGCTCCCACAGGTTTACCACAGGCCCTGAAATCTGTGCGGGTCCCTGTGGGAGCTGGCTTGCCGGCGATTGGGCTGCAAAGCTGCCCCTCGAAGGGCCCGGCCTGCGTCACTTCACCGCACCCCGCCATTTTTACCTATACTCCGCCTTACAATACCCACCACGATTCCTGACCGGATCTCTCCATGCCCCCACGTCGGCACATCGCCTGGATAGCCTGCCTTGCAGTGCTGTTCAACCTGCTGGCCATGCCGCTGTCTTCCGCCGCGCCCAAGGGCCCGGCCGAGCAGCTGCTGTGGGGGGCCTTCTGTTCCAGCATGGCCAACAAGGCCAAGGTCGACGTCCAGGCCCTGGCCAAGATCGACCTCGGCCCGCAAAGCGACGACAGCGCCAGCATGATGAATTGCTGGTGCTGCTCCGGCGCCGCGCCACTGCTGGCCTTGCCCGGCTACCCGCCGCAGCTGCACAACCCGCCGATACTGCTGGCCGGCCTGCCGCCACCACCCGCCGACTACCACGCCACGCCGCGCCAACTCTGGCCGGCGCTCAACCCCCGTGCCTCTCCGCTGGCCTGAGTTCTTCACGCTGTCTGCCTGAACCTGAACAGAAACGGAGATTCACCATGCTCAAGCACGCCCTCGTCATGGCCGCCCTGTTGCTGCCCGGCGCCTTTGCCAATGCCCACGAATACAGCGTGGGTGACCTGCACATCGCCCACCCCTGGTCACTGCAACTGCCCCCCAACGCCCCCAACGTCGCGGCGTATTTCGTGGTGCACAACAATGGCCAGGCCGACGACCGCCTGCTCGGTGTCGACAGCCCCATCAGCGATGACGCACAACTGCACGAGCATGCCATGAGCGCCAGCGGTGCCATGAAGATGCAGCAGATACCCAGCGTGGTGGTGCCCGCCGGCAAGGACTTGACCTTCGCCCCCAGCGCCTACCATGTGATGCTGATGCAGCCCAAGGACCGCAGCCTGCTCAGCGACGGCAAGCGCTTCCCGTTGACCCTGCACTTCGAAAAGGCCGGCGATATCACCGTCGATGTGGCCGTGCAGAAGCAGGCGCCGACGGACCAGCCGCAAGCCCACGAACACGCGCACTGATCAGCCGCTGAAAGGCACTCGCCATGAGCCTGCCGCGCAACAGCATCAGCCGTACCACTCGCCCTGACCGCAGGCGCGCCGGTGGCGGATGGCTGAGCCTGTTCGCCATGTGGATGATCTTCATCGGCCCGCTGATTTCCCAGTCGATGCCGATGGACCACCACGCCGGCATGAGCATGCCGATGGACATGCCGATGGCCACCGCCCATCAGCATGGCGGCGACACCCATCACGGCCAGACTGGCGATGGCCAGCTGCATGTGATGTGGGAAAAGTGCGGTTACTGCAGCCTGTTGTTCAACTGCCCGGCCCTGCCCCAGGCCCTCAGCCCGCTCAGTGCCAGCAGCGTCGTACCCACCACCCACCTGTTCGCACCCACGCGCCAGGGCCATGCCCGGCAGGCTGTATTCCCCGGCGCGCGCAGCCGCGCCCCACCTTCCTCGATCAACGTCTGAACCCACACTTTTTGCGCACGAAGCCAGGAGGCTTCGCGCTGACTCATGACTGATCGACTGGAATCATTATGTCCGGCTGCACCCCTGTTTTTGCCTTGTCCCTGCGTGGGACCATCGCCGCCGTGTGCGGCTCGCTGCTCGCGCCCGTGGCCCTGGCCGCCGACCCAGGCCATGAAGGCCATGCACACGACGCCCCCGAGCTGAGCCCGACGGTGATCACCGCCGTGGCCCCGAGCTCGCCGCTGACCGTGGTCACCAACCCGAAAGACCCGCGCCAGCCGGTGCCGGCCAGCGACGGCGCCGACTACCTGAAGACCATCCCCGGCTTCTCGGCCATCCGCGCCGGCGGCACCAACGGCGACCCGGTACTGCGCGGCATGTTCGGTTCGCGCCTGAACATCCTCACCAATGGCGGCCTGATGCTGGGCGCCTGCCCCAACCGCATGGATGCCCCCACGTCGTACATTTCGCCGGAAACCTACGACCGCCTGACCGTGATCAAAGGCCCGCAAAGCGTGATCTGGGGCCCGGGCGGCTCGGCGGGCACCATCCTCTTCGAGCGCGAGCCGGAGAAGTTCGGCACCCTCGGCAGCCGGGTCAACGCCAGCCTGCTGGCCGGCTCCAACGGCCGCTTCGACAAGGTGCTGGACACCGCCGCCGGCAACGACCAGGCCTACGCCCGCTTCGTCGGCAACCAGTCGCGCTCGGACGACTACCATGACGGCGATGACAACACCGTGCCGTCACGCTGGGACAAGTGGAATGGCGATGTCGCCCTCGGCTGGACCCCCGACCAGGACACCCTGCTGGAACTCACCGCCGGCAAGGGCGATGGTGAGGCCCGCTATGCCGGGCGTGGCATGGACGGCTCGCAGTTCAAACGCGAAAGCCTGGGCCTGCGTTTCGAAAAATCCAACCTCGGCGAGGTGCTCGACAAGGTCGAGGCGCAGGTCTACTACAACTACGCCGACCACGTGATGGACAACTACAGCCTGCGCACGCCTTCGGGCAGCGGCATGATGGGCATGCCGATGGTCAGCAACGTCGACCGCCGCACCATGGGCGCACGCATCAAGGCCACCTGGCGCTGGGCTGATGTGCAACTGATCGGCGGCATCGACGCGCAGACCAACGAACATCGCAAACGCGGCGGCATGGGTGTGGACGCGCACAAGGGCCAGGCCTGGACCAAGGACGCCGACTTCCACAACTACGGTGCCTTCGGCGAGCTGACCTGGTACGTCAGCGGTGAGGACCGCATGATTACCGGTGCCCGCCTGGACCGCGCCTCGGCCCGCGACTTCCGCGCAACCAGCGCCACCAACGGCGACACCCGCGCCGATACCCTGCCCAGCGGTTTCGTCCGCTACGAGCACGACCTGGCAGCCATCCCGGCCACCACGTACATCGGCCTTGGTCATGCCCAGCGTTTCCCCGATTACTGGGAGCTGTTCTCGCCCAAGCTGGCACCACCCGGTGCGGCCAATGCTTTCGACGGTATCAAACCAGAGAAGACCACCCAGCTCGACTTCGGTGTCCAGTACCGTGACGAGCGCATGGAAGCCTGGGCATCTGGCTACATCGGGCAGATCCGCGACTACATCCTGTTCGACTACCAGGGAATGAGCTCCCAGGCTCGCAACATCGACGCCCGCATCATGGGCGGCGAACTGGGCGCGGCCTACCAGCTGACGGAAAACTGGAAGGCCGACGCCACGCTGGCCTACGCCTGGGGCAAGAACAGCAGTGACGGCACAGCACTGCCGCAAATGCCGCCTCTGGAAAGCCGCCTGGGCCTGACCTACAGCCGCGATGTCTGGAGCGTCGGCGCATTGTGGCGGCTGGTGGCGGCGCAGAACCGCATCGCCGAGAACCAGGGCAACGTGGTCGGCAAGGACTACGACAACAGCGCCGGCTTCGGCGTGTTCTCGATCAATGGCGCCTACAAGGTAAGCAACCACCTCAAGCTCAGCGCGGGGGTCGACAACCTGTTCGACAAGACCTACGCCGAGCACTTGAACCTGGCCGGGAACGCCGGGTTCGGCTACCCGGCTAGCGATCCACAGCCGGTCAACGAGCCAGGCAGGACCTTCTGGACCAAGGTCGACTTCAGCTTCTGACAACAACAACGGGCGCGGCGCAGGTCGCGCCCATCTGCTGGTCAAACAGGAGGTTCCCATGAGAGGAACACGCATCAACTTCTACAACCTGGCCTGGCGTTGGCACTTCTATGCGGGGCTGTTCGTGGCCCCGTTCATGATCCTGCTGGCAATCACCGGGATCATCTACCTGTTCAAGCCGCAGCTCGACCCGCTGCTGTACCGCGAGCTGATGGTGGTCGAAGCCGGCCACCACCGACAGGGCGCGGACACGATGCTGGCCGAGGTGCGCAAGGCCTACCCCAAGGGCCACGTTGGCCAGTACCTGCCGCCGCTGGACGCCGAACGCAGCGCACAATTCGTGGTGCATGACGCCGGGCGCGAACTGAACGTGTTCGTCGACCCCTACAGCGGCAAAGTCCTCGGCGAACAGGATGGCAAGCAGAACCTGCAGGCCATCGCCCGCGCCCTGCATGGCGAACTGATGGTCGGCACGGTCGGTGACCGCCTGGTAGAACTGGCCGCGGGCTGGGGCATCGTGCTGGTGGTGTCGGGCCTGTACTTGTGGTGGCCACGCGGGCGCAATGGCGCTGGCGTGCTGTGGCCACGGCTCTCGGCACGCGGCCGACTGTTCTGGCGCGACCTGCATGCGGTGACCGGTTTCTGGGGCTCAGCCTTGTTGCTGCTGATGCTGGTCAGCGGCATGACCTGGACCGGCCTGTGGGGCAAGCAGTACGCCGACTTGTGGAACCGCTTTCCGGCGGCCATGTGGAACGACGTGCCCAAGTCGGACCAACAGGCGGGTGAACTCAACAGCGCGCACCGCCAGACCGTGCCGTGGGCGATGGAAAACACGCCGATGCCGCAGTCCGGTGCACACGCCGAACATGCCGGGCATCACATGATGTCGAGCGCGCCGGCAGCGCCACAGATAAGCCTGCAGCAGGTCGAAGATATCGCTACCGCGCGCCAGGTCGAACCGGGTTACAGCATCACCGCGCCGACCACGGCCGATGGCGTGTTCACCATCGCCGTATTCGCCGACGACCCGCGCAACGACGCCACCCTGCATGTCGACCAGTACACCGGCAAGGTGCTGGCCGATGTGCGCTGGCAGGACTACAGCCCGGTCGCCCGTGCCACCGAGCTGGGTGTGATGCTGCATGAAGGCAAGATGTTCGGGGCGTTCAACCAGATCATCATCCTGCTGGTGTGCCTGATGATCTTGCTGGGCTCGGTGAGCGGGCTGGTGATGTGGTGGAAGCGCAGGCCGGCCGGCGGGTTGGGTGTGCCGCCGCTGCGCCATGACCTGCCGCGCTGGAAGGTAGCGGTGGGGGTGATGCTGGTGCTGGGGTTGATGTTCCCGCTGGTGGGGGTGTCGATGGTGGTGATGTGGATGGTGGATAGCTTGGTGGTGAGGCGCGGCCGGGTGCTGGCCAGCGCTTGAGCCTTGCTTCGTTTGTGCCGGCCCTTTCGCGGGTAAACCCGCTCCTACAGTTTCTGCGCCAAGCCTGAGGGCAGCGCGGTCCCTGTGGGAGCGGGCAAGCCCGCGAAGAGGCCGGCACAGGCACAACACTGCTACCCAAAAGTCGAGTCGATCTGTCGCGCCCCGAACTGGAACGCGCGTGTTAGCCTAGCCGGCTACCTCTGACAAGACGACCGACCGTCCAACGGAATGCAGCCTATGACGCAAACCTCACCCACAGCGCCAGATGAACAGCATCTGCAGCGCAACCTGACCAACCGCCACATCCAGCTGATCGCCATTGGCGGCGCAATCGGTACCGGCCTGTTCATGGGCTCGGGCAAGACTATCAGCCTGGCCGGGCCGTCGATCATCTTCGTCTACATGATCATCGGCTTCATGCTGTTCTTCGTCATGCGCGCCATGGGCGAACTGCTGCTGTCGAACCTCAACTACAAGTCGTTCATCGATTTTTCCGCCGACCTGCTCGGCCCCTGGGCAGGCTACTTCACCGGCTGGACCTACTGGTTCTGCTGGGTGGTCACCGGCATCGCCGACGTGGTCGCGATCGCGGCATATACACAGTTCTGGTTCCCTGAACTGCCGCAGTGGATACCGGCGCTGACCTGCGTAGGGCTGCTGCTGTCGCTGAACCTGGTGACGGTGAAGATGTTCGGTGAAATGGAGTTCTGGTTCGCCCTGATCAAGATCGTCGCCATCATCGGCCTGGTCGCCACCGGCCTGTACATGGTCATCACCGGCTTCACCTCGCCCAGCGGGCGCACCGCACAACTGGCCAACCTGTGGAATGACGGCGGCATGTTCCCCAATGGCCTGATGGGCTTCTTCGCCGGCTTCCAGATCGCCGTGTTCGCTTTCGTCGGCATCGAGTTGGTGGGTACAACCGCCGCCGAAGCGAAGAACCCGGAGCGCACCCTGCCGCGGGCGATCAACTCGATCCCGGTACGCATCATCGTGTTCTATGTGCTGGTGCTGATCGCGATCATGGCCGTGACCCCATGGCGCGACGTGGTGCCAGGCAAGAGCCCGTTCGTGGAGTTGTTCGTGCTGGCCGGCCTGCCGGCGGCGGCGAGCATCATCAACTTCGTGGTGCTGACCTCGGCGGCTTCGTCGGCCAACAGCGGCGTGTTCTCCACCAGCCGCATGCTCTACGGCCTGTCCCAGGAAGGTGACGCGCCCAAGGCCTTCGAAAAACTGTCGAGCCGCTCGGTACCTGCCAACGGCCTGTATTTCTCCTGCACCTGCCTGCTGCTGGGTGCAGTGCTGATCTATTTGGTGCCGAACGTGATCGAGGCATTCACCTTGGTCACCACCGTTTCGGCGGTGCTGTTCATGTTCGTCTGGACGCTGATCCTGCTGTCGTACCTGCAGTACCGCAAGCACCGCGCGGCACTGCACCATGCGTCGAAGTACAAGATGCCCGGCGGGCGTTTCATGTGCTACGTGTGCCTGCTGTTCTTTGCCTTCATCCTGGTGTTGCTGAGCCTGGAAGACGATACCCGCGCGGCATTGCTGGTGACGCCGATCTGGTTTGTGCTGCTGGCGGTGACCTATCAGGGGGTGCGCAGCAAGCGTCATCCGCGCACGGCTGTGCGTAACGGCTGATGCCCCTGGGGGCTGCTCTGCAGCCCTTTCGCCGGCAAGCCAGCTCTCATAGAACAACACATGACTCATTGGTTCGGCGAAGTCCTGTAGGAGCAGCCTTGTGCTGCGAAGAGGCCGGGGCTGACAAAGCCTGTCTATTGGCTTTACCGGCCTCTTCGCAGCACAAGGCTGCTCCTACAAAGGACGCGTCAGACGAGCGATATTGGTTCTCTGCGCGACAGCGCAGCCCAAAGGGCTGGGCAATCTCCCACAGGGACAGCGCATGGCTCGAGGCCGATGCGGTCTAGGTGGGAGCTGGCTTGCCGGCGATGGGCCGCGCAACGGCCCCAATCCTGTGCACATAAATCCATCAGGCACCAACCTGGATCCAGCCAACGCCCCAACACCTCGCACAACCCCTCTATTGCGCACCTTCCGCCGTTAGGCACACCCCTTGCAACACCCCTCCCCGCTTGCCCAACACATAAAAACTCAGCGGAGAGAGCACATGAAGCGACGCAGTCTGATCAAGGCCTTCACCCTTAGCGCATCGATCGCCGCAATGGGCCTGAGCTGGAGCATCCAGGCCGCCGAAACCATCAAGGTCGGTATCCTGCATTCGCTTTCGGGGACCATGGCCATTTCCGAGACTTCGCTCAAGGACATGGCGCTGATGACCATCGAGCAGATCAACGCAAAGGGCGGCGTGAACGGCAAGCTGCTCGAGCCGGTGGTGGTCGATCCGGCCTCCAACTGGCCGCTGTTCGCCGAAAAGAGCCGCCAGCTGCTAACCCAGGACAAGGTGGCAGTGGTGTTCGGTTGCTGGACCTCGGTGTCGCGCAAATCGGTGCTGCCAGTGTTCGAAGAGCTCAACGGCCTGCTGTTCTACCCGGTGCAGTACGAGGGTGAAGAGATGTCGCCGAACGTGTTCTACACCGGCGCCGCGCCCAACCAGCAGGCCATCCCGGCCGTTGAGTACCTGATGAGCGAGGACGGCGGCAGCGCCAAGCGCTTCTTCCTGCTGGGCACCGACTACGTCTACCCGCGCACCACCAACAAGATCCTGCGTGCCTTCCTGCACAGCAAGGGCGTGGCCGACAAGGACATCGAAGAGGTGTACACCCCGTTCGGCCACAGCGATTACCAGACCATCGTCGCCAACATCAAGAAGTTCTCTGCTGGCGGCAAGACAGCCGTCATTTCCACCGTCAACGGCGATTCCAATGTGCCGTTCTACAAGGAGCTGGCCAACCAGGGCCTGAAGGCCACCGATGTGCCAGTGGTGGCCTTCTCGGTGGGCGAGGAAGAACTGCGCGGCATCGACACCAAGCCTCTGGTGGGCCATCTGGCGGCGTGGAACTACTTCGAGTCTGTGGATAACCCGGTCAACCAGAAGTTCGTCGCCGACTGGAAAGCCTACGCCAAGGCCAAGGGCCTGCCAGGCGCCGACAAGGCGGTGACCAACGACCCGATGGAGGCCACCTACGTGGGCATCCACATGTGGGCGCAGGCGGTGGAGAAAGCCAAGTCCACCGATGTCGACAAGGTGCGCGAGGCACTGGCCGGGCAAAGCTTCGAGGCGCCGTCCGGTTTCACCCTGACCATGGACAAGACCAACCACCACCTGCACAAGCCGGTGATGATCGGCGAAATCCAGGATGACGGGCAGTTCAGCGTGGTGTGGGAAACCGAGCAGCCGCTGCGGGCGCAGCCATGGAGCCCGTTCATTCCCGGCAACGACAAGCGCCCTGATTACGCCGTGAAAGGTAACTGAGTGCACTGGGGCTGCTTTGCAGCCCATTCGCGGGCACGCCCGCTCCCACAGGGACCGCACAATTTTCAAACTGTGCACCGTACCTGTGGGAGCGGGCATGCCCGCGAAGAATCCACCGCCGATTTCCAGGATTACCCGCATGCTCAGACTGCTGCTCACCCTGCTCCTGCTGATGCCCTTGGCAACCCAGGCCAGCGAGGGCGAATTCTTCCTCGCTGCCAAGCCCGCCGAGCAAGCCCGCCTGCTCGAAGGCTGGGCCGCACAACCCGATACCGCGCGCCTGGAGCTGCTGGGCAACCTGCGCCAGGGCCGCATCGCCGCCGACGACACGCGCAAGGTACGCCTGAACAACCGCCTGCGTGGCCTGATCGACAATGCCTTGGCCAGCCACCAGTTGCTCAGCGACAACAGCGACATCCGCCTGGCCGCTGCCCAACAACTACAGAAAAGCGCGCAACCGGCGCAAATGGCCTTCCTCGACCGGCGCTTCGCCAGCGAACCGGATGCCGCCGTGCATGCCGCCCTCGGCCTGGCCCTGGCCAACCTGCAGCTGGGCG
This sequence comes from Pseudomonas sp. s4, assembly GCF_046764235.1. Taxonomy (NCBI): domain Bacteria; kingdom Pseudomonadati; phylum Pseudomonadota; class Gammaproteobacteria; order Pseudomonadales; family Pseudomonadaceae; genus Pseudomonas; species Pseudomonas sp. s4. Next base: position 5,606,426 of record NZ_CP177209.1, read on the forward strand.
CCAGCGAACCGGCAGTACGCCTGGCCGCCGTTCGCCTGCTCGGCGAAACCGGTGACCCGCTGGCCCGCACCCGCCTCGAAGCCTTGCTGCAACCCAACGCGGAAACCGACCCGGGCGTGCGCACCGCCGCCGAAACCAGCCTGGCCCAGGTGCAGCGCAAGCTGCTGGTGGGCGAACTGCTCGGCCAGGCCTTCAGCGGCCTGTCGCTGGGCTCGATCCTGCTGCTGGCAGCCCTTGGCCTGGCCATCACCTTCGGCCTGCTCGGGGTGATCAACATGGCCCACGGCGAAATGCTGATGCTCGGCGCCTACAGCACCTACATGGTCCAGGTACTGCTGCAACGCTACGCCCCTGGCGCCATCGAGTTCTACCCACTGATCGCCCTGCCGGTGGCCTTCACCGTCAGTGCCGGCGTCGGCATGGCGCTGGAGCGCACGGTAATCCGCCACCTGTATGGCCGCCCTCTGGAAACCCTGCTGGCGACCTGGGGCATCAGCCTGATCCTGATCCAGGCCATCCGCCTGCTGTTCGGCGCGCAGAACGTCGAAGTCAGCAACCCGGCCTGGCTGTCGGGTGGCATCCAGCTGCTGCCCAATCTGGTACTGCCATACAACCGCCTGGTGATCATCGGCTTCGCCCTGGCCGTGGTACTGCTCACCTGGCTGCTGCTCAACCGCACGCGGCTGGGCCTGAACGTGCGCGCGGTCACCCAGAACCGCAACATGGCCGCCTGCTGCGGCGTGTCCACCGGGCGCGTCGACATGCTCGCCTTCGGCCTCGGCTCGGGCATCGCCGGGCTTGGTGGCGTGGCCCTGAGCCAGGTCGGCAACGTCGGCCCGGACCTGGGCCAGAGCTACATCATCGACTCGTTCCTGGTGGTGGTGCTCGGCGGCGTCGGCCAGTTGGCCGGTAGCCTGTGGGCAGCCTTCGGCCTTGGCATCGCCAACAAGCTGCTGGAGCCGCAGATCGGCGCCGTGCTCGGCAAGATCCTCATCCTTGCGTTGATCATTCTGTTCATCCAGAAGCGCCCGCAAGGCCTGTTCGCCCTCAAGGGACGGGTAATCGACTGATGAACCAGCCACTGCTTGTCACCGCTACGCAAAAGGCCGGGCCACGCCTGACCCTGGCCATCGGCGCCGTCGTCGTCCTGTTGCTTGTGGCCCTGCCGCTGCTGTCGCTGCTGCCGGCGGACCATGCCCTGCAAGTGTCGGCCTACACCTTGACCCTGGTCGGCAAGATTCTCTGCTACGCCATCGTCGCGCTGGCCCTGGACCTGGTCTGGGGCTACGCCGGGCTGCTGTCACTGGGCCACGGGCTGTTCTTCGCCCTCGGTGGCTACGCCATGGGCATGTACCTGATGCGCCAGGCCGCCGGTGACGGCCTGCCAGGGTTCATGACCTTCCTGTCGTGGAGCGAGCTGCCGTGGTACTGGGCTGGCACCCAGCATTTCGCCTGGGCCCTGTGCCTGGTGGTGCTGGCGCCCGGGCTGCTGGCGCTGGTGTTCGGCTGGTTCGCCTTCCGCTCGCGAATCAAGGGCGTGTACTTCTCGATCATGACCCAGGCGCTGACCTTCGCCGGCATGTTGCTGTTCTTCCGCAACGAAACCGGCTTTGGCGGCAACAACGGTTTTACCAGCTTCCGCACCATCCTTGGCTTCGACATTGCCGCCCAAGGCACCCGTGCAGTGCTGTTCCTGCTCACCGTCGGCCTGCTGCTGGCCAGCCTGTACCTGTGCTGGGGCCTGACCCGCAGCAAGTTCGGCCGCCTGCTCACCGCCGTGCGCGACGCCGAAAACCGCCTGATGTTCTGCGGCTACGACCCACGTGGTTTCAAGTTGCTGGTGTGGGTGCTCAGCGCCGTACTGTGCGGCCTGGCCGGTGCGCTGTACGTACCGCAGGTGGGCATCATCAACCCCAGCGAGATGTCGCCGACCAACTCCATCGAAGCCGCCGTGTGGGTGGCCCTGGGCGGGCGCGGCACCTTGATCGGCCCGCTGCTCGGCGCCGGTCTGGTCAATGGCATGAAAAGCTGGTTCACCGTGGCCTTCCCGGAGTTCTGGCTGTTCTTCCTCGGCGCGTTGTTCATCCTCGTCACCCTGTACCTGCCCAAGGGCGTGGTCGGCCTGTTGAAGAAAAGGAGCCAGCCATGAGAGGCGTGCCCCCGGTACACCCGGAATTCATGCTCGAACCGGTGTTCGACAACCTCGGCGCCAGCCGCGACGCCATCGGCCTGGGCCAAAGCCGCAAGACCGGCCTCGACACCCGCCACGGCACGGTGCTGAGCCTGGAAGACATCAGCGTCAGCTTCGATGGCTTCAAGGCGCTGAACGCGCTGAACCTGTACATCGGCGTGGGCGAGCTGCGTTGCATCATCGGCCCCAACGGTGCCGGCAAGACCACGATGATGGATGTGATCACTGGCAAGACCAGGCCTGACAGCGGTACGGCCTATTTTGGCGACACCCTCGACCTGACCCGCATGAGCGAATACCAGATCGCCCAGGCCGGCATAGGCCGCAAGTTCCAGAAGCCCACGGTGTTCGAGGCGCTGACGGTGTTCGAAAACCTGGAGCTGGCGCTGAAGACCGACAAGTCGGTATGGGCCAGCCTGGCAGCGCGCTTGGGTGGGGAGCAGCGCCAACGCATCGAGGAGGTGCTGGGCACCTTGCGCCTGCTGCCGCTGGCCCAGCGCCAGGCGGGCTTGCTGTCGCATGGGCAGAAGCAGTTCCTGGAGATCGGCATGCTGCTGGTGCAGGAGCCGCAACTGCTGTTGCTGGACGAACCGGTAGCGGGCATGACCGATGCCGAGACCGAGTTCACCGCCGAGCTGTTCAAGGGGCTGGCTGGCAAGCATTCGCTGATGGTGGTGGAGCACGACATGGGGTTTGTCGGCAGCATTGCTGACCATGTGACCGTGCTGCACCAAGGCAGCGTGCTGGCGGAAGGGTCGCTGGAGCAGGTGCAGGCGGATGAGCGGGTGGTCGAGGTCTACTTGGGCCGGTGACCGGCATTTGAATTTTTGAAGCCTGTACCGGCCTCTTCGCGGGCTTGCCCGCTCCCACAGGAAACCCACAGTTTTCGAGCCCTGTGTAGTACCTGTGGGAGCGGGCAAGCCCGCGAAAGGGCCGGCACAGGCACAGCAACAATTTCAGGAATACACACATGCTCAAGATCGACACCCTGCACCAGTATTACGGCGGCAGCCACATCCTCCGGGGCCTGTCCTTCGAAGCCAAGGTTGGCGAAGTCACCTGCCTGCTGGGCCGCAACGGCGTGGGCAAGACCACCCTGCTGCGCTGCCTGATGGGGCTGGTCCCGGCCCGCGACGGCAGCATCGAATGGGAAGGCAAGCCGATCACCAGCCTCAAGCCCCAGCAACGGGTCCACGCCGGCATCGCCTACGTGCCCCAAGGCCGCGAGATCTTCCCGCGCCTCACCGTCGAGGAAAACCTGCTGATGGGCCTTTCGCGCTTCCCCGCCCGTGAAGCTCGGGAGGTACCGCCCTTCATCTACGAACTGTTTCCCGTGCTGGAACAAATGAAGCAACGCCGTGGCGGTGACCTGTCCGGCGGCCAGCAGCAACAGCTGGCAATCGGCCGTGCCCTGGCCAGCCGCCCGCGGCTGCTGATCCTCGATGAGCCCACCGAGGGTATCCAGCCTTCGGTCATCAAGGAAATTGGGGCTGTCATCCGTCGCTTGGCAGAGCGCGGTGACATGGCCATCCTGCTGGTGGAACAGTTCTACGACTTCGCTGAGGAGCTGGCCGACCAGTACCTGGTGATGGCCCGTGGCGAGATCATCCAGCGGGGCCGTGGCGAAAACATGCAAGCCGAGGGTGTGCGTGGGCTGGTAACCATTTAATCTGCAAGCAACGACCCTGCGAGACGCTGTCATGAGTCATGAAATCCGCGACGCCCTGCCTACCGACGTGCCAGGCATCCTCGACATCTACAACGACGCGGTGCGCAACACCACGGCGATCTGGAACGAAACCCCGGTGGATTTGGCCAACCGCCTGGCCTGGTTCGCCGCACGGGCGCAGCAGGGCTACCCGATCCTGGTGGCAGTGGATGGGAGCGGTGTGCTGGGCTATGCGTCGTTTGGCGACTGGCGGCCGTTCGAGGGCTTTCGCAACACCGTGGAACACTCGGTGTATATCCGTGGCGATCAGCGCGGCAAGGGATTGGGGCCAGTGCTGATGGCAGCGCTGGTCGAGCGTGCGCGCGAGTGTGGCAAGCATGTGATGGTGGCGGCCATCGAGAGCGGCAATGCAGCGTCGGTGCGCCTGCACGAGCGGCTGGGCTTCGTGGTGACCGGGCAGATGCCGCAGGTGGGGGTGAAGTTTGGCCGGTGGCTGGACTTGACCTTCATGCAGCTGGTGCTGAACCCGGGGGCAGAACCCAGTTGAGAAACCAGGCCTCACACGATCCCTGTAGGAGCGGCCTTGTGTCGCGATGGGCTGCGAAGCGGCCCCAGATCTTTGCTTCATCTCAAGATTGCCGGGGCTGCTGCGCAGCCCATCGCGACACAAGGCCGCTCCTACAGGGGTTAGCCGCAACGGCCTACATCTGGGTAAACCTGCCCAACCGCTGCCTCAGCATGCTGTTCTCGCTGCGCAGCTGCCGCACTTCCTGCAGCAGTTCCAGCGCAAGCGCCACCCCTTCCCACTCCAGTTCCAGCTCCTGATGCAGCTTCGCCGCGCGTTTGGCCAGCAACGGCGCCTGATCGTCGAACAACCAGTCCTCCGGCGTTCGCCCGGAAGGTTCGACAATGCCGTGCTCGACGATTTCGATCACGCAGTCAGCCGTGAGATCGGCCTCCTGACACAAGGTACGCATGTCCAGTTGAACGATCAGGGTGCTGCTCATGATCACTTACTCCATTGTGTCCTCGGGTTGAACGCAGCCTTCTCGGAAAGCTTGGTCCACAGTTCGCGGGCAGACTCGTCGGATGCTGGTGGCATGACCACTTTCAGTTGCGCGTAAAGGTTGCCACGCTCGCCACTCTTGTTGGCCAAGCCCTTGCCCGGTACGCGCAGGCGCTGGCCGCTCTGGCTGTCGGGGCGGATGGTGAGGTTGATCTTGCCGTCCAGGGTCGGCACGGCCACCTTGGCGCCCAGTGCTGCCTCCCACGGTGCCAGCGGCACGGTGATGATCAGGTCATGACCTTCGACATCGAACAGCGGGTGCGGTGCCATGCGAATGGTCAGGAACAGGTCGCCATTGGCCCCGCCACCACTACCCGGCGCGCCCTGGCCCTTCAGGCGGATACGCTCGCCGTCGGTCACACCGGCCGGGATCTTCACGTTCAGGGTCTTGGTAGTGAAGCCGGTGCGCTGGCCCATGGCATTGGTCTGCGGCACCTGGAAGCTGATCTGCTTGGACTCCTTGCTCAGGGTCTCTTCAAGGAATACCGCCAGTTCTAGCTCCACGTCCTGCCCCCGCCTGCCAGCGCTGCGTTGCTGCTGCCGGGCACCACCGAACGGGTTGCCTCCCCGGCCACCAAAGATCGAGCTGAAAAAGTCGGAGAAATCGCCGCCTTCGAAACCGCCACCACCGCCACGATTCTCCCAGCCCGGTGGCGCCTGGAACGGCCGGCCATGCTGGCCACCGTACTTGCGGATTTCATCGTACTCGGCACGTTTCTGCGCGTCGCCCAGCACTTCGTAGGCCTCGTTGGCCTCCTTGAATTTTTCCTCGGCGTCGCGCTCCTTGCTGACATCGGGGTGATACTTGCGCGCCAGCTTGCGGTACGCGGCCTTGATCGCCTTTTCGTCCGCCGCGGGCTCTACGCCGAGTATCTTGTAATAGTCTTTGAAGTCCATCTATGGATCACCAATGTGAATGTGCGTGTTGCAAGAGAAGATAGGGGTCAAGCATAGCCTTTCAAGACCACCTTGGGGTTGCTCCATGGCAGACGATCGGTCTTGATTCTGTAGCCAACTGGCATACACTGCGCGGCCGTTTTGCCTCCGGAAGCTCATTCCCCATGTCTGACGTATCCCCGGCCCGCGCCCTGGGCATCGACTTTGGCACCTCCAACTCCACGGTCGGCTGGCACCGCCCAGGCGCCGAGTCGCTGATTGCCCTGGAAGACGGCAAGATCACGTTGCCCTCGGTGGTGTTCTTCAACATCGAGGAGCGTCGCCCGGTATATGGCCGCCTGGCACTGCACGAGTACCTGGAAGGCTACGAAGGCCGCCTGATGCGTTCGCTGAAAAGCCTGCTGGGCTCCAAGCTGATCAAGCACGATACCAGCGTGTTGGGCAGCGCCCTGCCGTTCAAGGACCTGCTGGGCATGTTCATCGGCGAGCTGAAAAAACGCGCAGAGGCCGCTGCTGGGCGGGAGTTCGAGCAGGTGGTGCTGGGCCGCCCGGTGTTCTTCGTCGACGAAGACCCGGCCGCCGACCAGGAGGCCGAGGACACCCTGGCCGAAGTGGCGCGCAAGATCGGCTTCAAGGATGTGTCGTTCCAGTACGAGCCGATTGCCGCGGCCTTCGACTACGAGTCGAGCATCAGCCGCGAAGAGCTGGTGCTGATCGTCGACATCGGCGGTGGTACCTCGGACTTCACCCTGATCCGCCTGTCGCCCGAGCGCCACCTGGTGGCCGAGCGCCAGAGCGACATCCTCGCCACCGGCGGTGTGCACATTGGCGGTACCGACTTCGACAAGCAGCTGAGCCTGCAGGGCGTGATGCCGCTGTTCGGCTACGGCAGCCGCATGAAGAGCGGCGCGCTGATGCCGACCAGCTATCACCTCAACCTCGCCACCTGGCACACCATCAACGCCCTGTACTCGCAGAAGTCGCAGCTGGCGCTGGGCAGCATGCGCTATGACATCGAGGACACGCTGGGCATCGACCGCCTGTTCAAGCTGATCGAAGAGCGTGCCGGGCACTGGCTGGCGATGGAAGTGGAGGCCAGCAAGATCGAGCTGACCGAGCAGCAGAGCCGCCACGTCGACCTAGGCCGCATCGAGCGCGATCTGGGCGTGGACCTGTCCCGAGCGCTGTTCGAGGGGGCTATCGAAGGGTTGCTGGAGCGGGTGCGTGGTAGCGTGAGCGAACTGCTGGCCAAGGCTGGAGTGAGCGAGACCCAGGTCGATACGGTGTTCTTCACCGGCGGTTCCAGCGGGATTCCGGCGCTGCGCAACAGCGTGTCGGCGATGCTGCCGAATGCGCGGCATGTGGAAGGCAACATCTTTGGCAGCATTGGTAGCGGGTTGGCCATCGAGGCGCGCAAGCGCTACGGCGTAGCCTGAGCCAGGCTCTTCAGCCTGTGCCGGCCTCTTCGCGGGCTTGCCCGCTCCCACAGGGACCGCACAGTACCCAAGGCCTGTGCAGTACCTGTGGGAGCGGGCAAGCCCGCGAAGAGGCCGGTACAGGCTGGTGAAGATCAGACCAGTTCGGCCCGCTTCAGCTCACTCTTCAGGTAGGCATAGTAGATCGGCCCCGCCACCACCCCCGGCAGCCCGAATGCCGCCTCGAACACCAGCATCGCCAGCAGCAGTTCCCAAGACTTGGCACTGATCTGCCCGCCCACGATCCGCGCGTTGAGGAAGTACTCGACCTTGTGGATGACGATCAGGTAACCCAGCGCCGCCGCCGCCACCCAGATCGACAGCGACAGGCCGACGATAGTGATCAGGGTATTCGACATCAGGTTGCCGATCACCGGCAGCAGGCCCAGCAGGAAGGTCAGCACGATCAGCGTCTTGGTCAGCGGCAGGTGCACGTCGAACATCGGCAGCACCACGGCCAGGAAGATGCCCGTGAACGTAGTGTTGAGCAGCGAAATCTTGATCTGCGCGAAGACGATGTTGCGAAACGCCTTCACCAGCAGGCTCAGGCGCTCGAACAGCGCCGCTGCCAGCGGCTTGCGCCGGGATATGTCGGGGATGCGCTGCAAGGCGACTATGGCACCGAGGATCATGCCGATCAACAAGGTGACGAACATGTGCGCCATACCCTTGCCCACCAGCTGCAGGTCGCTCAGGTGGCTCTTGATCCAGTCACCGATGGCCACCTTGAACTCCGCCGCACTGGCCGGCAGGTAGCCTTCGATGAACGGCGGCAGCTGGCTACGGGCGCGCTCCACCAGGGCCATGAACTTGTCCAGCGAGGCCCCGGGGTTTTCCGCCTCATGCAGCAAAAAGCTGAAGGCACCGGCAAACAGCAGGGTCAGGGTGCTGACCACCAGCGTGCCGAGTAGCGCCACAGCCAGCCAGCGGGCGCGCTGCCCGGCGAGCAGCGGCTGCAGCCGCGGCGTGAGCATGTTGACCAGCTCGAACACCAGCAGGCCGGCCAGCAGGCTTGGCAGCAATTTCAGGGGCAACGCCAGCAACAGGCCGGCAAATACGATGATCCAGCTGGCCAGGGTGACCTGGCGGGGGGTGAAGGTCATACAGCCTCAACGGCAGACAACGGGAAAGACCCGCAGTCTGCCAGCCTTACGTCTGCAGGCATAGGCGCAGGTCATTTCTTCTTCAGGCAGTCGCTCATGAACGCTTTGCGTTCGTCACCCTTGAGGGCCTTGGTGGTGGCGTCGGCGTTGCAGGTTTTCATCTTCTCTTGCTGGGTTTGTGGCACATCCTTCTTCAGGCAGGTGCTCATGAAGGCTTTGCGCTCATCGCCCTTGAGGGCCTTGGCGGTGGCGTCGGCGTTGCAGGTTTTCATCTTTTCCTGCTGCGCGGTATTGGCGGCGAAGCCTTGTGCGCTGAACAACACCGCCAATACCAGTAAGGGGATTTGCAGCACTTTCATGGAGTATCTCCTTGGCTCCGCGCCCGATGCACGGGGGTCGAGCTGAGTGTAGCCAAGAATTCTCAACGCCCTGCCCGTGCCTGGCGACGGTATTGCTCGGGCGTGCACTGGGCCTGGCGCTGGAACATGGCGATGAACGCCGAGGCGCTGCTGTAGCCGAGGTCGAAGGCGATGGCCTGGATCGGCTGGCCGGCTTCAAGCGCCTCGATGGCGCGCAAAAAGCGCAGGCGCAGCCGCCATTCACCAAAACTGATGCCCAGCTCGCGCAGGAACTGCCGGGCCAAAGTACGTTCGCTGACATGAATCTGGGCGGCCCATTCGCCCAGCGGGCGGTTGTCGCCCGGCTCGGCACCAAGGGCATCGAGCACCTGGCGCAAGCCCTCGCTGTGGGCAAACGGCAGGTAGCAGGCCTGGGTGGGCGCCAGCATCAGTTGGTCGAGCAGCACCTGCGCCAGGCGCTGGTCGCGCTCGCCCTCGGCCACCCGCAGGTCGCGCCGGGCGAAGTCGGCGAGGATGGCCTTGAGGATGTCGCTGATCATCAGGCTGCACGGTTGCTGCGGCAGTGCGGCGCACAGGCTGCGGTCCAGGTAGACCGAACGGTAGACGATAGCCTGCGGGTTGTAGCAACCATGTTCGGTGTCGGGCGGTACCCACACGGCGTATTGCGGCGGCGACAGGAAGTTCTGGCCAGCTACCTCCAGGTGCATCACGCCGTGGGCGGTGTAGTTGAGCTGGCCCCAGGCGTGGCGATGCAGGGCGCTGCGGGTGTCGGCACCGAACTCGTCGTGGCGGAAGTACACCGGGGCCGGGAGCCGGGTGAACTGGGGAATATCGAGGTATTTGCGCGGCATGCTGTCTGCTTTGCGGGGTGGGTTGTCTGGATAGGAGTATAGGCTTGTGGACAGACAGTTGATAATGGCTGCCATCGGGGCCTGCTGCGCAGGCCATCGCGACACAAGGCCGCTCCTACAGGGACCCGCGTTGCCTTCCGGGCCTGTGCGATACCTGTATGTCGCGATGGGCTGCAAAGCAGCCCCAATCAGTCCAAAACGAGTAACCTGCTACATGAACTACCTGTTCCCCCTGACCGCCATCCTGATATGGGCCGGCAACACCGTGGTCACCAAGATGTCCGCCGGCGCCATCTACCCCGCCGAGATCGGCTTCTACCGCTGGCTGCTGGCCGCGCTGTTGTTCACCCCGTTCCTGCTGCCCGCCGTGTGGCGCAATCGCGCGGCCATTCGCCCGCACCTGGGCAAGGTTTTCGTGCTGGGCGTGCTGGGCATGGCGCTGTACCAGAGCCTGGCCTACTTTGCCGCCGGCATCACCAGCGCCACCAACATGGGCATCATCCTTTCGCTGATGCCACTGATGTCACTGGCATTGTCCATCGCCTGGCTGGGCCAGCGCCTGAGCTACGGTGCCCTGCTGGGCGCGCTGGTGTCATTTTTCGGCGTGCTTGAAGTGGTCAGCGCCGGCCACCCCGCCAGCCTGCTGCAACAAGGCCTGAACAGCGGCGACCTGCTGATGCTCGTGGCTACACTGGCCTATGCGCTATACAGCTTCCTGCTGAAGAAATGGCAGCTGCGCCTGCCGCCGATGCAGCTGCTGTACCTGCAGGTGCTGGTAGCCATCGTCGTGTTGCTGCCGCTGTTCCTGCTGTCGGACAAGACTGGCCTGAACAGCCGCAACGTCGGCCTGGTGCTGTACGCCTGCGTGCTGGCCTCGATGATCGCGCCCCTGGTGTGGATGCAAGCCGTGCACCGCCTGGGGCCCAGCCGCACCACGCTGTTCTTCAACCTGCTGCCGCTGGTCACGGCACTGATCGCCGCCGTGGTGCTCGACGAGCAGCTGGCCCGCTATCACCTGGTCGGCGGCCTGCTGACCCTGGCGGGCGTGGTGCTGGCCGAGCGCTGGACCACACCGATCCGTCGCTAGAGCCCTGCCGCCTTGAGCCGGGCGGCATGTTCGGTGAACAGCCGCACCGGTTCGGCACCCTTGCCCACCGCACCAAGCGACTGGTTGACGATATCCAGGTGGTCGAGCGGGTAATCGTCGCCGATCACCTGCCCCAGGTGCGAACTGAAGCGCCCGACCATTCCGTCGCAATAGCCCTTTTCCTTGACAAAGCTGCGCGCGAACAGGCGGCAGAAGTGGCTGCTGCCGTCGAAACGGTTGCGCCGCTGGTCGGTCAGGCCGGGCTGCAAGGTGCCGGACCAGGAGTAATAACGCACGCCATCGACCTCATAGGCCCCCTCCCCGCCCCAGGTGTCTGGCAACCCCTGTGGATAAGCCTGGTTGAACAGCGCCACACCTGCACTGGTCAGTGACTGGTGCGAGGCGTGTACATCCACCGGCAACGGGTCACGGCGCCAGCCGGTTTCCAGCCACACCAGCAGCACGGCCAAGCCATGCAGCACGGCCTTCAGGATGCGCCCCTGCGGGGAATCGCCCGGTGCCGTGCGTTCCAGGTAGTCGGCCAATTCCGAGCCATGGTTGGGCCCCGCCACCGAAGTGACCGAAGCCACCCGCCCAGGCCGCCTGGCAGCCGCGTAGCGCGCGCTCAGGGCGCCCTGGCTGTGGCCGATGAGGTTGACCTTTTCCGCTCCGGTGCGCAGGCAGATGTCTTCGATGATGGCCAGCAACTGCTCGCCGCGCACCTCGCTGGAATGCAGTGGCGAAACCTGCACCGGGAACACCTGCGCCCCGCCCTGGCGCAGGGCCGGCACGATGCCGAACCAGTAGGGGTAGAGCACTACCCGGACAAAACCGAGCATGCCCGGCACCAGCACCAACGGGTATCGCGTGGCCAATTCCTGCTGCATTGCCCCAGCCCCTTTCCGTGGACGACCGGCCAACACTACAGCGGCCTTGATGACCATCGCAATCGAACTCCCGGCGCGCGCTGCGGTTCCAAACCACACAGACCCTTTGCAAGGAGCGGGACCATGTACAAGCAGACCCTGGCAATCCTTCTGGCAAGCGCCACCCTCGTCGCCTGCGGCAGCCGCCCGGAAAACCCGGTGGACTACGTCACCTACCGCGACGAACCGCTGGTCAAGCAGGTGGAAAAAGGCATGACCATGCAGAAAGTCATCGCCATCGGCGGCAGTCCGTCCAACGTCATCGACCTCCCCCATGGCGGCACCTGCAACGACTACATCCTCAACCACGATGGCCACCAGCAGCCCTACTACGTGCGCTTCGACGCCACCGGCCATGTCGACGCCAAGGGCTTCAAGACTTGCAAACAACGCGAAGAAGACAGCGACGCCGTCCACGGCGCCTAAGCCTTCCAGGCCATATCCATGACCACCCTGATGTTCCAGGAGATGAACATGAATGCGAATGAACTGACCGATGTACAAACCCTGCGCGAACGTGCCCGTCAGCATGTCGAGCAAGGCGCGGTGACCGAGGGTTACGATGCTGATCGCCAACAGATCCTGCGCCTGCTCAATGATTCACTGGCCACCGAACTGGTCTGCGTGCTGCGCTACAAGCGTCACTACTTCATGGCCAGCGGCATCAAGGCCAGCGTGGCTGCCGATGAATTCCTCGAGCATGCCAATCAGGAAGCCGAGCACGCCGACAAGCTTGCCGAACGGATCGTGCAGTTAGGTGGAGAGCCGGATTTCAACCCGGACAACCTGAGCAAGCGGTCCCATGCCCAATATGTGGCGGGCACTTCATTGAAAGAGATGGTGCTGGAAGACCTGGTGGCGGAGCGGATCGCCATCGATAGCTATCGCGAGATCATTCGGTACATTGGGGATAAAGACCCGACTACGCGGCGGATTTTTGAAGACATCCTCGCGCAGGAAGAAGAGCACGCGGACGATATGTCCGACCTGTTGCAAGGCTTGTAATTGCTGGGGGCGCTTTGCGCCCCATCGCGACACAAGGCCGCTCCTACAGAGGGATCACGTCTCGGCAGATTTGCGCGATTCCCTGTAGGAGCGCCCTTGTGTCGCGATGGGCCGCGAAGCGGCCCCCTGCTATTTCCGCTCTTTCACCACCGCCGGCGCCTTGCCCGCCTTCATCTGCTGCAACAGCGGCGTGCACTGGTTGGGATCATCCCCGCTGCTAGGCGCAATCAGCGCCAGCAACCCCGCCGCCGGCCCGGCAACCACGCCCAACGCCACCATTCCCGCTCCGCGCAATGCCAGCGGCACCGCCTGCACCCCGGCACTGGGCTTGGCGAACGGCCCGCGCACATACAGCGGCGAACGCAGCGAGAACAGCCGCAACCCTTTCGATTCGGGGGTAATTTTCAGGTCCAGCTGCTCCGTGGCGAAATTGGCCGTGCCGTTGATGTAGATGATCGCGTTCTCGGTATCGAAGATGAACAGGCGCGTGGTCGCCAGGCCATCCTTGATACCCACGTCAGCCGCCGCGCAGTTGATCTTCACATCCTCATCGCCAAACAGCTTGCCGACCACATAGTTGCCCACGTTCAACCCGGCAATCTCCATCAGGCTGCGGCTGATGGCACCATCGTTGATCAGCATGCGCAGGTCGCCATTGGCCGTGCCCAGCAAGGCGGCCACCGAGTTGCCCCGGCCAGTGATATCGGCATCGCCATTCAACTCACCGAAGCTGGTCTGCATCGGCGCAAAGGAGGGGAACAACTGCTTGAGCTTGAAGCCCCGCGCCGTCAGCCGGGCACGCCCCTGCAACGGTACGTTGCGCCCATCCAGGCGGATTCTGGAAGCCAGGTTGCCGCCAGCCACGCCAAAACGCAGGGGCTCCAGGCGCAGCAGGCCGTCCTCCAGGATCACGTGGGCCGACAGGTCGTTGAACGGCAGTTGCGCGCTGTGCACGATGCGCTTGCCGGCGAAGGTGACGTCGGCGTCCATCGTGCGCCAGCGCTCGGTGCGGAACTCTTCCACCGGCAGCACCTTGCCCGCCGGCTGTTTGCTGGCACCCCCACGGGCCTTCTGCTCGGCGTTGGAGTCGGCGCCGATCAGCGGCGCCAGGTCCTTGAACAGCAACTGGTTGGACACCAGGTTGCCGGACAGCTTGGGCCGTGGCTGGCTGGCAACGAAGGCCAGGTCGCCGTGGATATCGCTGTCACCGATCTTGCCGTTGAAGCCCTGGTAGTTGAAGGTCGCCCCTTGCGCCGCGTGCAGGTTGGCGCTGAGGTGGCCGTCGGTGGAGTAGGCCGGGGTGTCGGGCAAGGTTACGCCGGTCAGCGGGTAGAGGTTGCCCAGGCTGGCCCCGGACAGGCGCAGGCGCAGGTCGAGGGCACCTAGGTTGCGCGGGTCGGTCAGGGTGCCGGCGAGCACCACATGGGTGTCGGCGATGCGCACGTCAGCCTGCAGCGGGAACGGCTGGCTGGCGTCCTGCAGGGCCAGCAGGCCGCCGATCTTGCCGGTACCGGAGACCGGCTGGCCTTTGTAACGGCCCTGGGCCTTGAGCCCGAAGGCGTAGTCCTGCGCGGCACCGGCCTTCTCGGCGCTGGCCTTGCCGACGATGTCGCTGAACGGGACAGGCTTGCCCAGCGGGTCGATCTGCACCTTCATGCTGGTTTTCAGGGTTTGGTCATCGAAGCTGACATTGCCCTGGTCGAAGCCGATGGCGCCAATGTCCAGCTGCCATTTGGAAGGCTCTGCGTTTTCATCCTTGGGGCCGAAGTCGAAGGCCCAGTTGGCGCGGCCATCGGCCAGGCGGGTGAGGCTGGCTGTGGGCTTGGTCAGGTCGATGCGCGGGATGCTGATCTGCTGGAACAGCAGCGGCAGCGGCGCCAGGCGGAACGCCACGCGCTCCAGGCCGACCATCTTCGGTTCCTTGAGCCACTCGGGGTTGCCCAGGGTCAGGTCTTCGGCAATGAAGTGCGGCCAGGGCACCCAGGCACGCCAGCCCCCCTCTTCTGGTTCGGTGCGCCAGTCCACGGCAAGGTTGCCATTGATCGCGAAGGGCCGCTGCAGGGCCTCGGAGACTTTCTCGTTGAGCAGGGGCTTGACGCGGTTCCAGTCGAAGGTGGCAATCACCACCACCAGGATCGCCAGCAGGGTCAGCAGGCTGGTGAAGGTCCAGACGAGGATTCTGGCGGGACGCGTCATTGCGTGATTCTCCTTGCGGTATGGCACAGAACAGGTGCAGCGGTGGCACTCAATATCTCGGACTGATGAAAACCCGTGGGGTTTTATCGATGGCGCCATGATAGCGAAGTTTTTCCTGGCCTTTTGCTCAGCAAATCGTCGCGCCAGACCGTGCGTGTTACCTGCAAAAAGCACCATCAAATTGCCATCTAACGGCCTGTAAAGTGCTTTCTAGAGCAGTTTCAAATCTCTATCAATACGGTCGATTGTTACCATTACCCGTATGAACTTCTCTCTGGCGTTACGCGGCGTAGCATTGGCTCCGTACCCACTTTCCAGCCCCCGAGAGGAGCACCGAAATCATGAAACGCCATCTGCTGACCCTGACCCTGTCCATCCTGGCTGCCAACGCTTTTGCCCTGCCAGCCGACGAGCAACACCTGACCGCCGAATCACGCTCCAGCGCTGCTGAAATCGCCCAGCCGCTGAAGACCGTTGCTGAAGGTGGTGCTGATCGCCTGATCGAACGTAGTGCCCGCGTTGCCGAAGGTGGCTCCGATCGCCTGATCGAACGTAGTGGCCGCGTTGCCGAGGGTGGCTCCGATCGCCTGATTGAACGTACTGGCCGCGTTGCCGAGGGTGGCTCCGATCGCCTGATCGAACGTACTGGCCGCGTTGCCGAAGGTGGCTCCGATCGCCTGATCGAACGTACTGGCCGCGTTGCCGAGGGTGGCTCCGATCGCCTGATCGAACGTACTGGCCGCGTTGCCGAGGGTGGCTCCGATCGCCTGATCGAACGTACTGGCCGCGTTGCCGAGGGTGGTTCCGATCGCCTGATCGAACGTACTGGCCGCGTTGCCGAGGGTGGTTCCGATCGCCTGATCGAACGTACTGGCCGTGTTGCCGAGGGTGGTTCCGATCGCCTGGTTGAAATCAGCCGTGTGAGCTGATCGCCATGACCGAAAAGAACAATCTATGTCACAACGCCAGCTCCCCTCCAGGCCCGGTCCATTGACCGGGCTTTGTTTTTTTCACTAGAGTGCCCTGCCTTACCGCCATAGAAACCCGCACCATGCTGCCGCGCGCCGAACAGAAGCTACAGACCCGCCAGGCCCTACTCGATGCTGCCTGCCAGCTCATGGAGAGTGGCCGTGGTTTCGGCAGTATCAGCCTGCGCGAAGTGGCAAAGACGGCCGGCATCGTACCCACCGGCTTCTACCGGCATTTTTCCGACATGGACGCCCTGGGCCTGGCCCTGGTTGCCGAGGTCGACACTACCTTCCGCCAGACCATCCGCCTGGTGCGCCAGAACGAATTCGAACTGGGCGGCATCACCGACGCCTCGGTGCGCATCTTTCTCGATGTGGTCGCCGCCCACCGTGCGCAGTTCCTGTTCCTCGCCCGTGAGCAGTACGGCGGTTCACAGGCCGTACGCCAGGCCATTGCCCGCTTGCGCCAGGACATCAGCGACGACCTGGCCACCGACCTGGCGCGGATGAAGCGCTGGCAGCACCTGGACAGCGCCGCGCTGGCGGTGATGGCCGACCTGGTGGTGAAAACCGTGTTCGCCACCCTGCCAGAGCTTATCGACAGCCCCGAAGCGGGTTATCCACAGGCGTTGACGCCCCAGGAAAAGATCACCCAGCAGTTGCGCTTCATCTTCGTAGGGGCGCGGCATTGGCAGGGGCTTGGCAACCCGGGCTGATCGGTAGCCTGTGCCCGCGAAGAGGCTGGCACAGGCTACCCACAACCCAGTTCTGCTACCATGGCGCCCTGCCCGACAGCGACGAGCGCCGAAATGTCCGACCCCCGCCCCACCCTGCCCGAACTGGCCCGCTTCAACCAGCACTTCGCCGAACGCATCGTGCCGTTGTGGCAAGGCCCGGGCTGGAACGCCGACATGGCCCTGCCTTACGAGGCACTGGATGCCCAGCACCAGCCATTGCCGGTGCAGCGCTACCGGGCCATGGCCTGCGCAAGGCAGCTTTACCTGTTCAGCAGCCGCATCGGGCAACCGGGTGCAGCCGAGCGTGCGGCCGCCTTGTTCCGCTCGCTGCAGAAGCACTTCCACGACGCCGAACACGGCGGCTGGTTCTATAGCATCGACGCCCAGGGCAAACCGCTGGACCGACGCAAGGACCTCTACACCCACGCGTTCATCGTCTTCGCCTGTGCGCACTACTGGGGCAAGGTGCGTGAAAACCTGGTGGAGTCCACGCTGAACGCCGCGCTGGACATCATCGACCAGCAGTTCGCCCGCGACGACGGCCTGTACGAAGCCAGCCTCGCTGAAGACTGGGCAGACCTTGGCAGCGGCCCGCTGCAAAACCCGCAGATGCACCTGGCCGAAGCCTTCCTGCAGGTGCTGGCGGTGCGTGACGACAAGCATGCCCAGCAGTCGTTGCTGCACCTGTGCGACGCGCTGCAGGAACACTTCATCGACCCCGCCCACGGCCTGATGCTGGAAAAGCCACGCGGCACTGTGGATAACTGGTTCGAGCCGGGGCACCAGTTCGAGTGGTTCTACCTCCTGCATACCTCGCCACTGCTGCGAGATACGCCGCTGCATGCGTCCATCGACCGGGCTTTCGGCTACGCCGAGCAATACGGGGTGAAGGATGCCGCTGTGCTGGCGATGCTGGATGTGGATGGCCGGGTGCTCGACGCCACCCAGCGGATCTGGGCACAGGCGGAATACCTGCGGGCGCTGGTGTTGCGGACAGGGGGCGAGAGCAAGCTTGCCGGGCAGTTGCAGGCTCTGGAAACGCGGTTCCTGCGTGAGGCGGGCTGGTATGAGTGCCGGGATGGGCAAGGCAGTGTCAGCCGGCATGATATGCCTTCGACTACTCCCTACCACTTGGCGACTTGCCTGGAAGGGTTGCAGCGCCTGGGCTGACGCTTTCGCAGCACAAGGCTGCTCCTACAGGGAAAGCGGCGCACCTGAAACCAGTGCCAATCCTGTAGGAGCAGCCTTGTGCTGCGAATGGGCCGCAAAGCGGCCCCGCCTTTTGATCAGGCCTTGGCCGACCGGTCGATCGAGAACCCTGCCCAGTCCTGGCTCACCGGCATCAGCTCGAGGCTGTTGATATTGATATGCGCCGGCTGGTTGAGGATCCAGAAGATGGTCTCGGCAATGTCCTGCGGCTGGATCGGCTCGGCACCGGCGTAGGTGGCGTCGTATTTGGCCTGGTCACCGCCAAAGCGCACCAGCGAGAACTCGCTCTCGCACAGGCCCGGCTCGATATTGCTCACGCGCACGCCCGTACCCCGCAGGTCGCAGCGCAGGCTCAACGAGAACTGGCCGACGAAGGCCTTGGTGCCGCCATACACGTTGCTGCCTGGGTACGGGTAGTTGCCCGCCACTGAACCTACGTTGAGGATCGACGCCCCACGGCCATGGGCGATCAGCCGTGGCAGCAGCAAGCGGGTGGTGTACATCAGGCCCTTGATGTTGGTGTCGACCATGGTTTCCCAGTCGTCCAGGCTGCAGTTCTGCGCCGCGTCCACCCCTAGCGCCAAGCCTGCGTTGTTGACCAGGCCGCGCAACTTGTCGAAGCCAGCCGGCAAGTTGGCGATGGCCTGCTCCATGGCTTTGCGGTCACGCACGTCGAGTACCAGGCCGTGTACTTCGGTCTTGGCCGACAATTCGGCGCACAGGGCGTCCAGGCGCTCCTTGCGGCGGCCAGTGAGCACCAGCTTCCAACCAGCTTCGGCAAAACGGCGGGCAGTGGCCTCACCAAAACCGGAAGTCGCGCCAGTGATGAATACGGTGGACGTCATGCTCTGTTCCTCACGGTGGATTGTCATCGGCAGTCTTGCAGCATGCCCGCGCCGCGTGCTTGCAGCAACCCGCCCGGGATACTGTTCATTTTTTGATCATATGTGGCAAACCCTTACAGCAGACGGCTCGGCACCAGCTATGCGCACGTTATCCACAAGGC
This sequence comes from Pseudomonas sp. s4, assembly GCF_046764235.1. Classification (NCBI taxonomy): domain Bacteria; kingdom Pseudomonadati; phylum Pseudomonadota; class Gammaproteobacteria; order Pseudomonadales; family Pseudomonadaceae; genus Pseudomonas; species Pseudomonas sp. s4. Next base: position 5,625,171 of record NZ_CP177209.1, read on the forward strand.
TTTCCCCACGGATTGGGGGCAACTTGTCCACGGTACGGAACCCTTTCAGCGACTTATGGTCGGTGGATATCTTTTCGGTGATGGCGCAAGGCTTTCAAGCATGCCGTCTGCAGCGGTCTGTCCAAGGCTTTTTCACAGGGTTATCCACAGGCTTTTCGCAACGCCTGGAATGAATGCAGGGCTTTGAAAAACCTTGGAAAATAATCCACAAGGTGCAATTGATCAAAAAACGATCATGACTCTGCAGGGCTTGGTATCAAAGGGTTTGAGCGAGATGCCACCATGTTTTCCACAGGCGGTTCCACATTAACCGTGGAAAAGATCGGGCCTGTGGAAACAAGGGCTTGCGAAGGGATGCTGGAGTGTATGGAGGCAGGCCCGCTACAAGTTGTCCACATTTGGAATCGGGCTGCTTTGCAGCCCATCGCAACACAAGGCCGCTCCTACAAGGGGCCGCGATACCACATGGAATCGCAGATTGCCTGTAGGAGCGGCCTTGTGTCGCGATGGGCCGCAAAGCGGCCCCCGAATGCAACTCAATGCCCGCCGAGATAGGCGTTGCGCACTTCTTCGTTGACCAACAGCTCCTGACCCGTCCCGCTCATGCGAATCTGCCCGTTGACCATCACATAAGCCCGGTCCGACAGTTTCAGCGCATGGTTGGCGTTCTGCTCCACCAGGAAGATGGTCATCCCAGTCTTGGCCAATTCACGTAAGGTCGAGAAGATCTGTTTGACCACGATCGGCGCCAGCCCCAGCGATGGCTCGTCCAGCAGCAACAACTTTGGCCGGCTCATCAGCGCGCGGGCAATTGCCAGCATCTGCTGCTCGCCACCAGACATGGTCATGGCCCTCTGGTTACGCCGCTCTTTCAAGCGCGGGAACAGCTCGTACATGCGCTGCATGTCTTCGTCGGCATGCTTGTCACCGATGGGGATGGTACCCATCATCAGGTTCTCCTCGACCGTCATGTCGGGGAACACCCGGCGCCCTTCCGGCGACTGGGCGATGCCGTTGGAGGCAATGTAATGCGACGACTTGCGAGTGATGTCGGTGCCGCGGTACACGATATGCCCCGACGCCGCCCGCGGCTGGCCGAAGATCGACATCAGCAGGGTCGACTTGCCAGCGCCGTTGGCGCCGATCAGGCTGACCGTCTCACCTTCATTGATGTGCATCGAGACTTTCTTCAGCGCCTGGATAGGGCCGTAGAACACGTCCAGGTCCTTCAATTCCAGAATGGGTGCACTCATACCAGTTCCTCTTCATCTGCACCCAGGTAGGCGGCGATCACCGTCGGGTTGTGGCGGATATCCTGCGGCGCGCCTTCGGCAATCACGTTGCCGTGGTCGAGCACCACGATATGATCGGAAATGCTCATGACCATGCCCATGTCGTGTTCGATCAGCACCACGGTAATGTCGTGCTCGTCGCGCAGCACGCGGATCATGCGGCTGAGGGCCTCGGTTTCCTGTGGGTTCAGGCCAGCCGCCGGTTCGTCCAGGCAGATGATCTTCGGCCGCGTGCACATGGCCCGGGCGATTTCCAGGCGGCGCTGCTGGCCGTACGACAACTCGCCAGCCAGGCGGTTGGCGCAATCGACCAGGTCGACCACTTCCAGCCAGTAGAACGCGTGGTCCAGCGCGTCGCTCTCGGCCTTGCGGTAGGCCTTGGTGTTGAGTACCCCGGCCAGCAGGTTGCGGTTGACCCACATGTGCTGCGCCACCAGCAGGTTCTCCACCACCGACATTTCCTTGAACAGGCGAATGTTCTGGAAGGTGCGTGCCAGGCCGGCGCGGTTGACCAGGTGGGTACCGCCGAACATCTTGTAGTACATGCGGTTGGCGAAGCGCGCCGGGGAGACGAAGTCTGCCGCCTGGAAGCGCTCGCCGAGCAGCTGGATGACGTTGGTGTGGCTACCGCGCACGTTCAGCTCGATGCGCCCGCCACTGGCCTTGTAAAACCCGGTCAGGCAGTTGAACACGGTGGTCTTGCCCGCACCGTTGGGGCCGATCAGGGCGAAGATCTGGTTGCGCCGGACCTTCAGGCTGACATCGCTGAGCGCCTTGATGCCGCCAAACTGCATCATCAGGTTGTCGACCGAGAGAATGATATCGTCGCTCATGGCGCCACTCCTTTACGCGGGGTCACACCGGTACGGCTGATGCGGATCAGCCCACGCGGTCGCCAGATCATCATCAGCACCATCAACACACCGAACAGCAGCACGCGGTATTCGGAGAAGCTGCGCAGCAGCTCGGGTGCCACGGTCAGCACGAAGGCGGCGATCACCACGCCTACGGTCGAGCCCATACCACCGAGCACGACGATGGCCAGGATCAGCGCCGACTCGAAGAAGGTGAACGACGACGGGTTGACGAAGCCCTGGTAGGTGGCAAAGAACACCCCGGCCAAACCTGCGGTGGAAGCCCCCAGGGTAAACGCCGAGAGCTTGACCAGTACGTGGTTCAGGCCCATCGAGCGGCAGGCGATCTCGTCTTCGCGTAGCGCTTCCCAGGCACGGCCGACCGGCATGCGGGTCAGGCGATGCTTGATGTAGAGCACTGCAAGCACGACGATAAACAGCACCGCGTAGATGAACACGAACTTGAGGTTGGCGTTGTAATCGAAGCCGAAGAACTCGTGGATCGGTACCCCACCGTCCTTGGCCCTACGGCCGAACTCCAGGCCGAAGAAGGTCGGCGCCGGTGCCGGCATGCCGTTGGGGCCGCCGGTGAACGACAACCAGTTGTTCAGCACCAGGCGGATGATCTCGCCGAAGCCCAGAGTCACGATCGCCAGGTAGTCGCCGTGCATCCGCAACACCGGGAAACCGAGTATGCACCCCGCCAGCGCCGCAGCTATGGCCGCCAGTGGCAGCACGCTCCAGAAGCCCAGGCCAAGGTACTGATAACCCAGCGCCAGGCCATATGCGCCGATGGCATAAAACGCCACATAGCCCAGGTCGAGCAGGCCGGCCAGGCCGACCACGATGTTCAGCCCCAGGCCCAGCAGCACGTAGATCAGGCCGAGGATGACGACGGTCAGCAGGTACTTGTTGGCGAAGATCGGGAAGACAATGGCGATCACCACCAGCGCCGGGATGATATAGCGCAGCCGCGATACGTAGTTCGGCGCGCGCACATGCACTCCCGAGCCACCGCTTTCGAAGCCCTGGAGCATGCGCGAGCCGGCGGCCGTCTGCAGGTACAGGCTGAGCAGGAAGCGCCCCAGCATCACCCCGCCAACCAGCCAGGCCACACGCCGCGGCTCGGCGTTGAAGGTGTAGCCGTCGAGCACCACGCCAACGACAGGACCGAACACGATGAGTGCCAGCAGGCCGGCGACGATGGTCTCCAGCAGGCTGCGTTTGATATCGAAACTTTTGGTTTCAGGAACAGAGGCAGTTTTGGCAATGGACATGTTCACACCTTAGCCACGAGCGGGCGACCCAGCAGGCCTTGTGGGCGGAAGATAAGGATCATCACTAGCAGCGAGAAGCTGAACACGTCCTTGTAGTCGGAGTTGATCAGGCCGGAGAACAGCGACTCGGAAATGCCCAGGATGATCCCGCCGAGCATGGCGCCTGGCAGCGAGCCGATACCGCCGAGCACCGCGGCGGTAAACGCCTTGATGCCGATGATGAAGCCGGCGTAGAAGTCGAAGGTGCCGTAGTTCATGGTGATCAGCACGCCGGCCAGGGCAGCCATAACCGCACCGATGACGAACACGTAGGAAATCACCCGGTCGGTGTTGATGCCCAGGATCGAGGCCATCTTGCGGTCTTGCTGGGTGGCACGGCACATGCGGCCGAGCTTGGTGTACTTGATCACATAGGTGAGCAGGCCCATGCCAACGAAGGCTGCCACCAGGATGAAGATCTTGGTGTAGGTAAGTTGCACGAAGCCGGTGCCCACTTCGACACGCCAGGCGCCTTCCAGCAGGGTTGGCACGCCTTGCTGGCGGGCGCCCTGGCTGATCTGCGCGTAGTTCTGCAGGATCAGCGAGATGCCGATGGCACTGATCAGTGGTGCCAGGCGGGTGGAGTTGCGCAGGGGTTTGTAGGCGATGCGTTCGATGGTGAAGCCGTACACGCCGGTGACGACGATGGTGAACAACAGGGTGCCCAGCATCAACAGGGGGAACGACTCGATACCGAAATAAGCCAGCAATGCCAGGCTGATCGCCGCGAGGTACGCGGAAATCATGTACACCTCGCCGTGCGCGAAGTTGATCATGCCGATGATGCCATAGACCATTGTGTAGCCGATGGCGATCAGGCCATAGACCGACCCGAGGGTCAGGCCGTTGACCAGTTGCTGCAGGAAAATACCATCCATAACGCAATCTCACCTGATTGAGATTGCACGAGCGCCGACCACGGCGGGCCTGGAACAGGCGGCCCTCGCAGCGCAGTACTGTGCAGATCTACGGATAAAGACAGGTACCGCGGGGCTTTGGCCCGGGGGCTGACGCGCCCGGGCCGTGGGCCGTTGTTATTTTTGTTTTTCCAGCTGGTGGTACTTGCCTTGGGCATCCCACTGGTAGACCACGTAGTCGGACACGGTCAGGTCACCCTTCGAGTCCCACTTTTTCTCGCCCATGACGGTCTGCACCGGGTTGGCCTTGAGCCACTTGGCAGCGTCCTCGCCCTTGTTCGACTTGGCGCCGTTGAACGCGGCAGCCAGGGCCTGCAGCGAGGCATAGGCGTACAGGGTGTAGCCTTCAGGTTCGGTACCGGCCTTGCGGAACTCCTCCACTACCGCCTTGCTGTCCGGGAGCAGGCGCGGGTCGGCGCCGAAGGTCATGTACACGCCATCGACGTATTGCGCGCCGCCAGCGGTGGACACCAGTTCGTCGGTGACGATGCCGTCATCGGACATGAACTTGACGTCCTTCAGGCCCTGCTCGCGCAACTGGCGTACCAGCGGGCCGGCTTCCGGGTGCAGGCCGCCGAAGTAGACAACGTCGGCACCGGTGGAACGGATCTTGGTGACCACGGCACTGAAGTCCTTCTCGCCGCGGGTCAGGCCTTCGTACAGCACCGGCTTGACGCCGCGTTTTTCCAGCTGTGCCTTGGTCGCGTCGGCCAGGCCTTGGCCGTAGGTGTCCTTGTCGTGCAGCACCGCGACTTTCTTGCCCTTGAGCACGTCGACGATGTAATCGCCGGCGACGATGCCCTGTTGGTCGTCACGGCCGCACATGCGGAACATGGCGCCCAGACCGCGCTCGGTAACCTGTGGGTTGGTGGAGCCCGGGGTGATGGCGATGACGCCAGCCTCGTCATACACCTCGGAGGCCGGGATGGTGTTGGAAGAACAGAAGTGGCCTACCACGCCAATCACCTTGTCCTGATCGACCAGGCGGTTGGCCACGGCCACGGCCTGTTTCGGCTCGCAGGCGTCATCGCCCTTGACCAGCACGATTTTCTCGCCATTCACGCCACCGGCGGCGTTGATCTTGTCGGCCGCTGCCTGCGCACCTTTCATGTACTGCTCGCCAAACGCTGCGTTAGCCCCGGTCATCGGGCCCGCTACACCGATCTTGACGTCGGCCTGAACATACGAAGAAACACCCAGTGCCGTAGCTACGGCCAGAGCCAGGAAACCTTTCTTGTAAAACGTCTGCGACATGAGGTGGTGCTCCTAGAGTTTTTTTGGTTGGCACTACAACTTCTCAGCCCTGTGCTCAGAGCAAGGGCCGTGCCATAGGTTTTGTCTTCCGGCAAAACACACTGCGCAGGTTGCCTGCAGGCGACCGACGGCCTTTTCTTTATTGAGCGTGCAACCGTCTGCCACGCGGCAGGCGCCACCAGACGTACAGACAAGGAGCAACCGTCGAGTGCCATCATTGCAACCCTGGCAAGTGTTTACGTGCAACCACCCTGTAACAGCGGACGTCACCGAACTGCACACAGCTGGTGCGCGACTGCTACAGGCGGCACCGTTTCAAGGCTAGCTGGTGCACGAAAAAACACCTCTGTTTTGGCAGTTCCGGCCCTATCGCCGGCAAGCCAGCTCCTACAGGAACACTGCAAATTCCGGCCCTGTGGGTTACTTGTGGGCGCTGGCTTGCCGTCGATAAGGCCGTAACAGGCACAACAAGGCCAAAAAGGCTGGCACAATGTCCGCCATTCGCCGCTTCCGGAGCCCCATTGATGAGCGAGAGCGCATTCGCCGAGCGCATCGTGCACAACCTGCTCGACACCGACTTCTACAAACTCACCATGATGCAGGGCGTGCTGCACAACTACCCGGATGCCGACGTCGAATGGGAATTCCGCTGTCGCAACGGCGAGGACCTGCGCCCATACCTCGGCGAGATCCGCAACCAGCTAGAACTGCTCAGCGACCTCACCCTGGATGATGGCCAGCTGGCCTTTCTCGAACGCATCAGCTTTCTCAAACCAGATTTCCTGCGCTTTCTGCGCCTGTTCCGCTTCAACCTGCGCTACGTACGCCTGGGGATAGAAAACGACCAGCTGTTCCTGCGCCTGAAAGGTCCATGGCTGCATGTGATCCTGTTCGAAGTGCCGCTGCTGGCGATCATCAGCGAAGTGCGCAACCGCCACCTGCACCCGCGCATGCGCCTGGCCGAGGCCCGCGACCAGCTATACCGCAAGTTCGACTGGCTGCGCGCGCATGCCAACGAAGATGAACTGGCCGAACTGCAGGTGGCCGACTTCGGCACCCGCCGGCGCTTTTCCAGCCGCGTGCAGGAAGAAGTGGTGCGCGTGCTGCGCGACGATTTCCCGGGCCGCTTCGTCGGTACCAGCAACGTCGACCTGGCATGGAAACTGGATATCAAGCCGCTGGGTACCATGGCTCATGAATGGATCATGGCCCACCAGCAACTCGGCCCGCGACTGATCGACAGCCAGATCGCCGCGCTGGACTGCTGGGTGCGCGAGTACCGCGGCCTGCTCGGTATCGCCCTGACCGACTGCATCACCATGGATGCCTTCCTTGGCGATTTCGACCTGTACTTCGCCAAGCTGTTCGACGGCCTGCGCCACGACTCGGGCGAACCGGTGGCCTGGGCGGAAAAAGCCATTGCCCATTACCAGAAACTGGGTATCGACCCGATGACCAAGACCCTGGTGTTTTCCGACGGTCTCAACCTGACCCGCTCGCTGGAAATCTTCCGAGCCCTGCGCGGTCGCATCAACGTCAGCTTTGGCATCGGCACCAACCTGACTTGTGACATCCCGGGTGTGGCCCCGATGAGCATCGTGCTTAAAATGACCGACTGCAACGGCGCACCGGTAGCCAAGATCTCGGACGAAGCCGCCAAGACCCAATGCCGCGACGAGAACTTCGTCGCCTACATGCGCCATGTATTCAAAGTCCCCAGCAAGGAGTAACCCATGCAAGCGGTTCAGCAAGAGATTGCCCAGGCGCTGAAGGTACAGCCGCCGTTCGCCGACGCCGCCGCGCTCGAGGCCGAAGTCGCCCGGCGCGTGGCGTTCATCAAGGATTGCCTGGCCAACGCCCGGCTCAAGACCCTGGTGCTGGGCATCAGCGGCGGCGTCGACTCACTGACCGCCGCCCTGCTCGCTCAGCGCGCCATCAACGAGCTGCGCGCCGAAACCGGTGACAAGGCCTACACCTTCATCGCCGTACGCCTGCCGTACCAGGTCCAGCATGACGAGCATGACGCCCAGGCGTGCCTGGAAGTGATCAAGGCCGACGAAGTGCACACCGTGGATATCGCCCCGGCAGTACGGGCGCTTGCGGCTGAAGTGGTGGAGTTGAAGAACGGCTCGCCGACGCTGGTGGACTTCGTGGTCGGCAACGTCAAGGCACGCACCCGCATGGTCGCCCAGTACACCATCGCCGGTGCCCGCGCAGGCCTGGTGATCGGCACCGACCACGCCGCCGAGGCAGTGATTTCTACCCCCCTACACTGAACTGCACAATCCGATAGCCCTTAGCTTCACCCCCTCCAGAATCTGAGCCATGAGCCATACTTCCCACCGACCTTCCTGAGTCGATGTGCAGGGCCTCAGAATATGAAAGTGATTGCGGTGCGAGACAGAGATCTTGACCTAAGCAATTCCATCCTTGCCAATGGCAAATACCGAGAACAGTTCCTAGCTCAGCCAGAAGGCAGTGAACCATCCGTGAAGGTAACTGGGTGCGGGCTGATTGATGACGATGAACAGCTCCTCCCTCTGGTGTCCTCCTATCTGTGCCGGAACTACCGGAACGTCTCAAAGGCAGACAAAACCGTTCTGTCCTATGCCAGGCGTATTTCGTACCTACTTCAAGACCAGAAGACCAAACCCGAGTACGAGAACTCCCGCCGAGACGATCTCCTGCTGAGTATCGGGTTAGGTAGCCTAGAGGTGTACTTGGGTCGCCTGGATGGTGCGGGCCTTGCTCCCAAAACGGTGCAAGGCCGAGATGCCGCCTACAACCATTTCTTCAGCCACCATCTGTGCATCAGCCTGAATGGTAAGCCTCCGCTCCGGACTGACAATCCTTATGAGCACGGGCCGATTCGAACAGGTAAGGCGAATATCAAAGCAATCGTTCAGCCATGCAGCATGCTTGAGCTTGAACAGATGATCCTGCATACAAAATCAGAACGTGAGAGGTGCATGCTGCAGCTGATTTACGACTCGGGCATTCGAGAGTCTGAGGTTCCCCGCATAACGCTTCAGCACATTCGCGATGCGCTTGAGTACCAGAAGCTCCAGTACGTTTCCGCTGAGTGCAACATACCGGTGAATGCGGACTACAGCCCCTTGCATGTCCAAGGCAGCAAGGGCAAAAAAAATCAAATAGTCCCAAGGATAACGCTCGTCAGCAGGACGACACTGGAACGCATCGAGAACTACCACAAGACGCCGCTGTACCACCGCTATAGCCAGCGCATCAGAGACCCGAAAGAGACGCCTGCTTTCTTCAACTCACATGGGAAGCCTTACACCACTAAGAGCGTTGAAAAGCTGTTTGAGCGCCTCTCCAAGCGGGCGCGAAAGTCACGCAAGATCACGCGAAAGATCTCAGCACACAAGTTCCGACATGGTTCTGCGTACCTTCTGCTCACAAGCCCTGATCTTGGAGAGGATTATTTCCAGCGCCTGGGAATGCTTTCGATAGGGCATGGCCACTCGTATACCACCACGACTGAGGGGTATGCGCAGATCCCTCATGACATCTACCAAAAGCTCTGCACGCCAGATTCCCTCATCAAAACCAAGTGCGGAGAGATGCACGTTCTACGCGAGAGGACGACCATTCGCATCAAGACCGGAGATAAAAAATGATCCGCCTCGTAAACCCCTCCGGCCCTGCCTCAGATAAAAAAAATTTCGCGAATTGCTTTTGACACATTCCGCCATCTCAGCCACGAAAAATGCCTGATAGGACAAGCGCTTAGCGTTAAGGGTATGCCAGCAGCATACTCTTAACTCATTGATTCATAAGGTTTTTATACATTTCTACGGCTTGACCAACGCACCGTCATGGTATTCATTCTGGTTACCACTCGGGAGGAATCACCACGTCCTTCTGCGTTCACCTGGATCGGGAGCAAGCCTAGAATGAGCACCACTCATCAGCCGCCTGAGGATCAGGCAGACGGTCAATCTCGCAGCGAATCTGAGGCTTCCGACCAAGCCAGGCGTCCCAAGCGGAAAGAGTCCGAAGTCACCGAGGCAATTGAGGCGTGGGCCACGCAGATCAAGAGCAGTCGCCAATCCCTCCTGAACGTGCAGCTCTCGCAGAGAGGAAAGCTGAGCCCAGCCTACACGTATCTCAAGGATGAACTGGAGACAAGCGGCAACACCTTCAACGCGAGGGAAGACATCCTCGACTCGATCATCCAGCGGATGATCGAGGAGCAGATCGTGATCCCCGACCAGCCCTCAATCGCGAATGAGTGGCGCCGGAAGCTTCTCTGCTGGTACGAAGGCCTGACAGAGGCAGAGAAGCAAAACGTCCCAGTATTCGGCAATACCATCTCGTCGAAGGCCAGCTTGTTCCAGGTCGACGGGATGAAAAACCTGAAGTGGGCCCGCTCCAAATTCGTCATCGTTGAGCAGACCTTCCAAGACATCCTCACTGACCTCACGCGGCTTGGCGTCATCAAGGCAGACTACAAAAACTGTAAGGAACGAGAGGTCGAAGCCGAGCTTAAAAAACAGCAGGCCGCGCCAAAGGACTCCCTGACTAAGGCGCTCGCTGAGCTCAGGCTCATCGGACTCTCAAAGTACGAAGACCTGGTGGAGGATCCCAATAGGCCCTTCAGCAAGCTCCTGCACATGTTTGCTGCGGCGTCGCTGAAGTCGAAATCCGCATCCGGCCAGCAGAATTATAGTGATGGTTTCCGACTGGTGACCCTGCATCTGAGTGAGGTTGGCTTCACGGGAAATGAGGATCCTCGGGAGTACGTTACAGCACACTACCTGACGCGTTTCAGGAAGTACCTCACCGATCAAATGGAGGCCAACATACTTACGTCACTCTACTCACAGGGTGTCTTGTCGGCAGTCCGTTCGATGCTCAAGCGAGCAGTGAAGATTCGCGGAATGGGCCTCACATCATTTATTGATGTGGAAGGATTCAACACCGCTCGAGAGACGGATGAATATCGCCCATACCCGAAGTACGCACGAACGGCGATCCAGCAAGCTTGTGACATGGAGCGGCTACAGACTAACGAGCTAGCAAAGGACTATGTACCCTTCCATGGTGGCAGTGATCCGTTGGGTGAGGACGGATACCTTGTGAGAGGTATGGCCACCTTAGAGAACGCTCGCTGGATATTTGAGAACAAGCTCAACGGCAGGATGATTAGCCGGTGGTCGGCTGATCCTGATGACAAATATGAGCAAGCCTTTGTGCGGTTGCTGAAGATCGGCGGGCTAGGAATCGCTGAGACGTATGCCAGCTGGGGTGTTATTTACCATGTTACCTCGAGGATGCTGGCGCCATACATCACACGCCTTGCGCAGGTGACGGGGTTGAACGCGGACTCTCTCAAAAGCTTGGACATCGATGATTTCGTCGAGCGCCACGAGGTGACCCATCGCCCATACCTGCGTTACTGGAAAGTGCGCTCAGGTGGGGGGAAGGTTCTTCATCTCGACATGATGCACGCGGATTGGACATGGTACTCACGGGCACAAAGCATTGAGATCAAGAAGATCTTCGACGAGGTCATCTACCTGACCCACCACATTCGCGAGCGCGCTGAAGGGCCAATCAAAGAGAGGCTGTTCATCTACGAGTCGCAGAAGCAATCCGAATTCCGGAAGGTGAAGTCGTTCGAGGACTCAACTGTCATCAACAATGTGATGAACCAGTTAGCCATGGATCACGACCTCAAAACTGAGGACGGGCAGCCGCTGAATATCTCGGCTTCTCGACTGCGCCCGAGCCTCGTGGCCGACCTCGTAGCGCTAGGCCTATCGGTCAGGGAAATCCAGGTAATACTTGGGCACAAGTCGATACAAGCCACCCAGAGCTATCTCGACAAGCTCGAATTCAACAAAACAGCTCGTGAGGTCAACACCAAAGCGCTCACCCAAATTCACAAAGGCACGATTATTCGCGATAGCCAGCAGGTCAAGCCAACTCCCCCTGCGGCAACCTCATCGCCGATCATCATTCGGACGGGCCTCGTCAGTTGCAAGGATGCGCTTAACCCTCCTGATGAAATTAAAAGGCTGCCGAGCTACAAAAAAGGCAGTAAGTGCTCGCTGCTCAACAAGTGCCTGTCCTGTAGCAACTCCATCATCACTGTGTCGAATCTGCCCGACCTTTTTGCCATGCAGTGGGACTACACCTCGATTATGTCCACAAGCAACGTGGCAGAAACACCCTATGGCGCTGTCATCCGCGAGAACCTTGAGGTACTGGAAAGTATCCTCACGCCGTCTGACCACGGCTTCACAGCGGAGCAACTGGATGAGGCTCGTCGTCTGGCAGAGCACATCATCCCTAGCCCTCTGATTGAGACGGTCTCCCTGTGATCCTCGGGTTCGATAGCCTCATTTACAAAATCAAAGCCGTGCGCGAGCGGTTCTTGGGCTACTTGGGCAACGAGCTCATCGCAGTCACCTCCCACTCCAACGATGGGGTGAACGCACTTGAGCTGCTCGCAGCACTGATGAACCTCCCAGCCAGCAAATTGAGCCTCGTAAAGGATATGCTCTGGGATTTCAACGGTGAGCCTCACGCACTTGCGAGGGACATCCAGGGCGCCAAATCGCGCATCGATTTCGGGGTCTATGAGAGCCTTAACAGCACTATCCTGTTCGAGCTGAAGATGGCCATGCTGTGCGTGCTGGAGATTCCAGGGGCTCTTCACTTCAGTCGAAAATCTAAGGAAGGTCTGAAAAAGACTTCCTGAATCTGGTGAAATACGCCGATCCCGCCAGCCGAGTTTTTCCATGAAGCAGATGACCTTCGCCGACGCCGAGTACGCCGGCAAGCGCAAGCAGACCCGTAAGGAATTGTTCCTGATCGAGATGGATCAGGTGGTGCCGTGGAAGGGATTGATTGCCCTGATCGAGCCACACTACCCAAAGGGTGAAGGTGGTCGTCCAGCCTATCCGCTGATGGCCATGTTACGTATCCATCTGATGCAGAACTGGTTCGGCTACAGCGACCCGGCCATGGAAGAAGCGCTCTACGAGACGACCATCCTGCGTCAGTTCGCCGGGCTGAGCCTCGAGCGTATTCCCGACGAAACCACCATCCTCAAGTTCCGTCGCTTGCTGGAGAAACATGAGCTGGCAGCCGGCATCCTCGGCGTAATCAATGGCTACCTGGGGGATCGCGGCCTGTCGCTGCGCCAGGGCACTATCGTCGATGCCACACTGATCCACGCGCCCAGCTCGACCAAGAACCAGGACGGCAAGCGCGACCCGGAAATGCACCAGAGCAAGAAAGGGAACCAGTATTACTTTGGCATGAAGGCGCACATCGGCGTGGATGATGAGTCGGGGCTGGTACACAGCGTGGTAGGCACGGCAGCCAACGTGGCGGATATCACCCAGGTCGAAAAACTGCTGCACGGTGACGAGAACGTCGTCTGCGCCGATGCCGGCTACACCGGCGTCGAAAAGCGCCCCGAACATGCTGGCCGCGAAGTGATCTGGCAGGTCGCAGCACGCCGCAGCACCTACAAGAAGCTCGATAAACGCAGCGCCCTGTACAAAGCCAAGCGCAAGATCGAGAAGGCCAAGGCACAAGTGCGAGCGAAGGTCGAGCACCCGTTTCGAGTGATCAAGCGCCAGTTCGGTTACGTGAAGGTGCGCTTCCGTGGCCTGGCCAAGAACACCGCTCAGCTGGTGACGCTGTTCGCGCTGTCGAACCTATGGATGGCGCGCCGACATTTGCTGACTACCGCAGGAAAGGTGCACCTGTAATGCGGAAAATGGCTGCTGCGAGGTGCTCGCGGCGGCCAAAAACGGAGAACTGAGCGGGTTACCTGGTCGAATTTGATCGACGGCCCGCTTTCAAAAGCAGCGAGGGCTGAAGTCGACCGGAAATACAGGGCTACTTCAGACCTTCCCTAAGAGCCGCAAACCTCACTCAGTCTTGGACATGTTCAAATCCGTGATTCCGTTTATCGATCAAATGTGTGCTCGTAAGCGAGCGGAACATGGGGATCACTTCTTCGAAAGATCGCACTTCAGCTTGGCCGACTTCACCGAACAAGACTATCGGGCGGGGGCTGAACACTTTGACCGAGCCTTCAGGGGGCCAACCCTTCAAGGTTTCCAGGTATTACGATCTCACTTCCTGGTCGAAAACCTATTTTCTAAGCCTTTGGCCTATGTGGATCTGGAGGCCTTGAAGTGGAAGTACAACAGCTTTACCAACAAAAAAAACCGCACCAGAAAAAAATGGTTCAGTAATCATATTTTCGAAAAGTGCTCCCGTGAGGGCTCGTTCGCCGTTGTCGATTTCCTCAGAGCGCTGAAGGAAGACATCTGCGATCAGTACACGCTGAGCCGGCTCGATTTGGCTGAATATCAGAAGGCCAGGAGCGCCAATATCACGCGGAGAAATTACGACATCTACGTTGCATACCGGATGACCTCAAGGGGCTACACGGGCCTCCAGATCAAGCCCTTCCTCTACAAGCTGGAGCCTGAATACTGGTCACCCCAAAACCCTGGGATGCTGAAGGACAAGGAAGCGCTGTGTAAATTGACACGAGCTCCAATGGACAACGAGCTGTATGAGTACCTCACCCACATCAACAACAGCGCCTGCTACATCATTGGTCAGTACACTGGAATGAGGCCATCAGAGCTAGCCGGTTGTCTGGTTGATAGCTGCCTGACAGTTGATGAATTCGGGCACGACCTCATCATCAGCGGTGTCATCAAACATCAGGAAGTCCTCAGGAAGCTTTTCGATGACAAGTGGGTTGCGATCCCAATCGTCAAGGATGCAGTCCAAGTGCTGCGGATCCTGAACCGGTTCAAGCAGAACCCCTACCTGTTCGCCAACATGAACACCGTGAAGCCAGGCATGCAACATGAGGCCAACTCGTTGAGCGGGTCTGGGTTAACCCATCAACTCTGTACTTTCTTGGCCAACACCGTGACCTTCGACGAACTCGAAGAGCTGGATGTATCGCCCTACACACTGAGGCACTCACTCTCCAACCAGATGTTCAGGGCTGCTGTAGGACTGCCGTTCATTTCCTACCAGCTTAAGCACTTTGGTCACCATGCCAGTACCATCGGCCAAGATAGGCGTCACAACCGGGTCGGCACCGTTACGATTGACTACGGCGGCATCGGTGAAGCCCTAAGTTCAGGTGGTGGCTCAGATGCCCCCGGTCGAAGGGATGCCGAGAAGGAGTTCATCATGAATTCCTTAGACCCCGACGGGGGTTATGCCGGCGACAATGCACCCGCGCACCGTGCTCGGCTCAAGAAATACTTCAGGGGCTATCTCGAGGCAGGCTATTCGAACGACGAAATTTTTGAGCGGATGGTTGAGCTTAATTTCGCGGTCATCAACGTCGGTCAAGGATATTGCTACGGCAATGCGACGGATCTGGATGATCCGTCCATTCCCTGCATCGGCTCACTGCGGTGCAACCCCAACCGGTGCCAGAACGCGGTGGTGACAGAGGCCAATGCACCCAAGTGGCAAGAGATCTATGTTCAAAACACCCTGGCGCTCAGGCGCTACGAAACGGATCCGGCTGCGGCCTTTGCAGAACTGAGAGATCTGGATGACGTTGCCTTGTCCATCGAGCAAATGAAGCTCGTGATAGCCGAGGCCAAAGGCGTGCTCACGCAACTCGGCATTGAGGTATCTGTGTGAGTACAGCCGCCTATGACGCCAAGAATGAGGAGAACTTCGAGGCTGTTACGTTGGCGCTTGATGCTGCACTGAAGAAAATGGAAAAAGACTCTTCAATCTCGGCCAACGCAACCCAGTTGGCCAAGCTGGCTGGAGTACATCGGAACACCATCTACCATCGCGTCTGGCCGCTTGAGCGTCTGCAAGAAATCAAGGCCGAGCGTGCTCAGCAAAAAAACGACGAGGCAGCCGCGAAAGCTCAGACGCGCACACCTGAGGAGTTGCTGGAGCTCAGCAGGGTTGAGATCGTCTATTGGTTCACCCAGGTTCAAGACGCTCGAGCTGCCAACACCGAATTGCTCAACAACCTCAGGGAGACGGAGAAGGCTCGCGATATGTACATGGACGATCATCAGGAAGCCCTGAGGGTCATCAATCAAATGCGAGTCAACATCCGCAAGCTGGAGCACACAATCGTGGTTCTCCAGGATGAGATTCAGCAGCTGCAAGGCCGAATGGGTGGATAGGAGATGTGCCAGATGAATTCAGAATTTGAGAAAGCTCGTGCTGACGAACTGGAGGCGGTCGAGGAAGCGATTGACGCGATGAGTGATGCTCCCGACCTGGATTCACTCTGGGAACAGCAGCGTGTAATCCGAGATCGTCTTCTTAACGCTTTGTCGACGCTTATTGATGATGAGGAGCATGACGACTGGATGGATAGGTCGAATGCAGCCACTCGCCGGCGCGAGCGCGAATTGTGATAGCAAAATCTATGTACCGTTGCTCGAGGCGGGCTGCCGTAAGCTTCGTCAGACGCCTGTGGAACCACGCCATTGGAGATAATCGCTCTGAGCTTGAGAAAGCCAGAGAGCGGGCGTTCATCGACGCGGTGAACTCATTGAAGACGCTGAGAACGACACCTGGAGGTGGCATGGCCATCGATCCCGAAGAGATTCGTGATCAGGTGATAGCGTCACGAGAACAAATGAAGCAATTCGTCCACAATCCGCCAAAATGCCCCAAGAGGAGCACCCCCATGAGCAAGCTGACCCAGTACAGCAATGTCAGAGTGATTTTCGAGATCGATGGCTGCCAGGCGGACGCCGAGTTGAGCCACGGAGAGACTATGGCACTTGCCCAATTCTTTAAGCGGGCCCACTGGAGCGAGTTTCGTGGGTGCGCAATAGATGATCACGAAGCCTATTCAATCCGAGCTGCTGTCGGAAAGCTGCAGGATGCCCTGGCCCGTAGTGGTTATAACCCACGCTGATCGAGCGCTTGTTCGGCCAACTGACTTTTTTTTGCCGGGCAGGTGGGGAAATTTACGACGGGCGTGAAGCGCAATGGTTGGGGCCTCTGCATCACGCTGACATGCTCTAGGTCTAGCCCTTCCTAGATACGATGACAGGCACTACCTTATGTCATCATTCTGCAGCGACGGTGGCTCCAGTGGACTTGCTTACGCCTCTCTACCATACCGACAAGCTCCATCCTCATTTCAAAACGATCACCGACGGGCGTAAAGGCCGGCACTATCAGAGAGAGGAGCTTCTGCGTTGGCTTGAGGGGTTCCCCGACAGGGATAATAAGTTTGTGAAGGAGTTTCAGACGACCTTCAACTCAAGCTTCTGGGAGATCTACCTTCACGCGACTTTTCGCGACTATGGCTTCTCATTTGACTGGACTCACCCTGCACCCGACTTTCTGCTCACAGCGGGTGAAGTGACGTTCACCGTCGAGGCTACCACGGCCAACCATGCCGCTGACGCAACGCCCGAATGGGGGTTGGGAATGACGCCCGAGTTTTACAAGGACGTCGATTTCAACGAACTCAATCGGGTTGCCATCATTCGCTTGGCTAATGCCTTTATGAGCAAGTCGCGAAAATTCGATGACAAATATGCCCACCATGACCATGTCAAAGACCGACCCTTTGTCCTCGCCCTTGCCCCGTTTGAGCAACCCGGTTTTCAACTGCAAGCTTTTCGACCAATCGAAGCCTTGCTGTTCGACTACTACGTGGATGAGTCCGAATACATAGCCAATCCTGGGCGCTTCCCCAATGGTCTTGAAGGGAAAACCTTGGGGAGCGTGCAAAAAGACAATGGCGCAGAGATCGAGCTGGGTTTCTTCGACTGTCCGCGCTTCAGCCACATCAGCGCAGTGGTGTTCAGCCACCTGGGCACTTGGGGGAAAGTAGATGCGATGTCCGGTTGCCCGACTGCGATCATTCGTTCGATCTGGTCATCACCGAGCGGCTTGGAGCACGTTGTTTCTAAGGGCGATGAATGCTCGGAAAAGATCACCGATGGGCTGAGGATCTATCACAATCCGTATGCGTCGATTCCTCTCCCGTTGGAGGTATTCCGCAAAGAGGGGGTGGCTCAAATTTGGGCTGATCCTGTTGAACGATCACTGTTCAGTGAGGAAGCGGAAAACTGCTTGCAGTCCCGAACGGCCATGATGTTCTTTACGGGCAAAGACAAGGATTTCGTGGAGACGCCCTCTCCGTAGCCGCATCAGCCGCCGCGTCGTGATTTCTCCCTAAGATGCCGTGTAATGAATAGTGCTCCAACAAGAGCGCTCGGTTATTACTAACCTGCGTGCCACGCCCAACCGTGCTACTCGGCAACCCGCTTCTTGAAGACCTCGGCCAGAGAGAGGCCGGCCTCCTTCAGCTCTCGTATCGCCCTGAGCCTCTCAGCCGCAGCTGCCTGGCTCCCGCTCCCAAAGCCGCCACACAGTGCCCTTCGAGTACCCCAGAGCACGGGACACCTCAGCCTGGGTGAGGCCGTCTTTTTTCAGCGCTTGAACTGCCTTCCACTTCTCTCTGGCAGCCGTGACTCGTGGATGCTCAATCTCGCGAGGCCGTCGTTCCATGATCTCGTTGGCTCTGCCCAAGGCCTCCGCTTCCACAATTGCGTCGATCAGCACCTGGTGTGTTGTCTGCTGATTCTCAGCAGCAATCACCATGGCGAACAGGGTGGCTGGGCTGATGTTCAACGAAATGGCCAGATCCCTCACGGTATCAATGGTGGCCGTGAAGCGAGCAGCTTCCAGCTCGCTGATCGTTTGTTGACGAACCAGGCCGGAGATCTCCTGCTGAGACAGGCCTTGCTGCGTTCGCAGCGACTGAAGCACGGCGGCGAGAGAATGGCGTAGCGGCATTTCTGCCTCCGCAAAATGAGACGGTATGCCTCGTTTGCCTCGACTCGCTCAAACAGATATATTGGTTCGAGTGAGTCGAATGGCGATCTGCCGCTACGATCCCGTTCGCACATCACCTCGTCGTTTTGGATACCGAGGTACTTGGTGACTGATAGCTCTGTTGAGCACGAGTTGCTCCAGGAAGGAAAAATCTCTTCCGCTGGCACATCCCTGTCTCGACCTGAGATTGAGGCACTGCTCGCCGAACGCTTCCCCCGTAGACCGTACTGCCTTGTTGAGGACTGGCTTCTTTTCCACGTCGATGAGCCGCCTGAGTCGCTCGCGAGGGTTCGATCTGCAGGCCTGCAGCCGATGTTCCTGTACTCCCATTGCGTCACCTACGACAGCCAGGGGCGGTTCCCGCCTGGCGGATGGGTGCGGTCGACGCTGTGCAAGACCTATGACGGCGTATGCATGTTTGAGACACGGAACACGGTGTATGTGTTGATCGGCCAAGGTCGCGAGCAAACTGCCTCGCTCAAGACAATATTCGGATTATTTTGACCCGCAAGCTCCGCCTGGCGGACTTGCCCAGATGAGATTCACGATGTTCCGCATTAGCACGCAAGACCAGGCTGGCCCCGTGGGTATGTTTGGGGATGGCCTCGCTCACTTTCATGCAGTCACCCGATCCCTGGCGACGCACTGGTATCACGTCAGCCTCAAGCGCCAGCACGAGGATCGGTTCGTCGACTATGAAGAGATGCTCAACGATGAGCCGCGACTCATGGAGTTGCTGTTGGCTCAGAACGAGTGCCTGGTGGTACAGGATGTTCAAGTCATGACTCCCGGCTGGATGAACAAGGGCACTGGTTGGAAGATGGAGAAGCTCAAGTCGTTGTCGATGGGCTACGACCGTGCAGAAGTGCCCATCTGTGTGCTTGAGGTCGAGAGCGGCGCCGTATACGTCGATACGCACGAGCCTAGGCTTGATGTCGAGTCCCTGACCGGCGTGAAGGAGCTGTACCGACGTCGTGCCACAAAGCCGAATGCCGGGGCTGAACCTCGGAGTTCTCACTCGTGACAGATATCAACACTGTCGCGGTCGACTTCCATGTGAAGCGCTTTAGCGACTTCGATCTGCTACGGATTGCTCGAGCGGTGAACCAGGACTATGAGTCCCTGGTAACTGCCTATCTTGTAAACGTCCAGATTCACGCGTGCAGCGCCGTGGGCATTGTATTTGGCCACCTACTTGAGCACCCGACTGGTAGGTTCGCAGACGGCCACCTGATCCGCACATCTGACATTCAGTCTGTGGCCAAAGAAGGGAGGTTCTGGGTTATCACGACCCTTAACTCCAGGTACGTGGTGGCTACGTTTAGGAAAGATGGGGGGCGGCGAAGCCTTCAAGAGTTTCGGCGTTTGGCAGGTGATCGCTATATGCCAACACCCAACCGTCTCCAGTGATTTATAAAATCGAGCTTGGTCACGCTGAGCTGTACCCACCCGCTAGACTGGTCGAGCGGCTCAGCAAAATGCACCGCTAAGTCCTGGGCGTGCCCCTCTGGGGCCGGCTGTCGTAAACCGAGCCCGGCTTTGCCGGTCTCGGCCCCGTTGGGGGCGTCCATCCTCACGCCTCTCGGCCATCCCTGGCCGGCGCGCTCTGCTTGCCATTTTGATCGCAAATCACACCATGGCCGGGGCCTCTACTCCTTCTGGAAAGCCTTGAGCACTATGAGTCAGTCCCCGGAAGCCCTTCCCGAGATCGATATTGGGGAGTTTCGTCAGCGCTACCCTCAGATGTTCTCTGATCTTGGCGTCGATGAGATTTGCTGTGGCCCAGGTGGGAAGAACATCCTCCTCGCGCTTTGCGACACATTGCAGGTTCACTTGGTTCGGCACCCAGAGGTGATGCCCGTTACCGTCTCGCAGATCAAATCCAAATTAGGCGAGCTGCACTTTTCTACGATGGCGGGGACGCGTACTGCCGAGGCGCCGTTGATGTGGCCATCGAGCTATCGCTGAAGACCTGCTCGTTCTGTAGCTCCCCAGGAAAACGGGTGGGCACAGCGTGGGTCAGCACGCTTTGCTCGGCACATAGCATTATTGCTTCGCTCGTTTCTGAGTAGCGGTCGGTGTGGTCAGAATGTACTCTTGCACGACCGACCATTTAGGAAGCTAACAATGTCTCGTCTCGCAGAATTCCGTCGCCTTGAGCAGCAGCTTGCCCAGCAACTCGCTGAGTTGGAAGCCATGAAAAGTGACGGCGCTATCCAGGCTGAAATGGAGTTTGAAGACAAACTCCGTGCATTGCTTGGTGAGTACGGCTACAGCCTCCGCGAGGTAGTCAACATTCTTGACCCACAAGCAGGCACTCGCCGTCAGGCCCCCCAGGCCCAAGAGAAGTCGACTCGCAAGCCGCGTGAAGTGAAGGTCTACAAAAACCCGCACAACGGTGAAGTCGTGCAGACTAAAGGCGGCAACCACGCCGTTCTGAAGGCATGGAAAGCTGAGCATGGCGCTGAGACCGTGGAATCGTGGCTGCAGTAAGCACAGCGCCTTGACGTGATGACGGCCCTCTAGTTAGCCTCATCTGGTACGTATCCGGCACCGATACCTCTCTGAGGAAAAGACCTCTTCACGACACTCTAAACCCCGTCATGGACAGCCGGCAACCCCGAGCAAGACTTTGAAAAACCGCCAACCCTGGCGTTTTTTTCTACTCGTGATCCGGGTTGCCAGAGGGCGTAACTGGTCTGCTCATTGGTAGGTAGAGCTTGGCCACCAGATCTACTGTTTGTAGTAGGTGTTTTTGCGGAGAATTTTATCTCCGGAAAACTCCCAGACGTCGCACCCCAGAACGTCCAGTTTCCCACCATCTGGCAAGGTCGCGACCACTCGAAATTCAGTCACCGCTTGATTTGCAGCGATCCAGCTCATGCCTTCCATCCACTGGATATCAGGGCTGGCGGTGAACCTTGCCTTGAGGGCCTCCCTAATGGCGTCTCTGCCCTTCGTGAGAGTGCCTCGGCCATTGCCACCGCTCGCGCTTATCAGCTCACCTTCTGTGTGAAAAAAGCTAACGACTTTCTCGGCGTCATGCTCGTTGAAGGCGGCAACGATGTCGTCTAAAAGTTCTGTTGTCAGTGTGGTCATTCCGATACCTGGATTCATTAAAGGTGATGCCCGCCAGATTTAGCTGGCGGGCTTGTTTCAGATAGGTGGGGTACTGTGCTCTTCAGGCTGATAGACCTTTTCAGTCTTTGGGTAGCCACCTTTACCAGACGGAATCACTACGAGTCGAGTAACGAGCAGGAATACTACGCTCGCTACCACCGCCGCCAAAATGGAAGCAGGTATCAACGGGTATGGAGCGTTGGAAGCAAAGGTCAGTGGGTTTAGAACGTAAATATAAGATGCAACACCAGCAACCATAGCCAAGACTGCTGCCGGGTTCACGCCTTTCCAATAACGATAGATTGGCTCGCTTTCGTCAAACAGACCCCGCACATTGATTTTCCCTCTCCTCAAGAGATAGTAATCAGTAATCTGAATGCCACAAAGCGGAGCGAAGCCAACTCCAATAAAGCCGAGGAACGCAGAGAAGTTATTGAAGAACAGGTTCGGTATTGCCAGACCAATAATCGCGATAGGCGTGATGATTATAACCAGGAGTACCTTCCACGAAATCTCTTCGAATACTTTGTAGTGGCGCAAGCCCAGAGCGGAGCAGTAGATACCGGCTACTGCTGTGCCCAGGTTTGCTGCAGTGACGAAGGCCAACGAGATAATGGCGTAGGTCGGCCCGCCTACCGTTCGAAGCCATTCTGATGGGTCTGAAACTTTCAGAACCAGAACACCTGCCACCCCAATCAAACTCAACGCTGCGACTGAACCACCCAGCCCTAGCATCGCCGGCACAGCGGCTTTTTTGCCGTTAGGGAAGGTCTGAAGTAGCCCTGTATTTCCGGTCGACTTCAGCCCTCGCTGCTTTTGAAAGCGGGCCGTCGATCAAATTCGACCAGGTAACCCGCTCAGTTCTCCGTTTTTGGCCGCCGCGAGCACCTCGCAGCAGCCATTTTCCGCATTACAGGTGCACCTTTCCTGCGGTAGTCAGCAAATGTCGGCGCGCCATCCATAGGTTCGACAGCGCGAACAGCGTCACCAGCTGAGCGGTGTTCTTGGCCAGGCCACGGAAGCGCACCTTCACGTAACCGAACTGGCGCTTGATCACTCGAAACGGGTGCTCGACCTTCGCTCGCACTTGTGCCTTGGCCTTCTCGATCTTGCGCTTGGCTTTGTACAGGGCGCTGCGTTTATCGAGCTTCTTGTAGGTGCTGCGGCGTGCTGCGACCTGCCAGATCACTTCGCGGCCAGCATGTTCGGGGCGCTTTTCGACGCCGGTGTAGCCGGCATCGGCGCAGACGACGTTCTCGTCACCGTGCAGCAGTTTTTCGACCTGGGTGATATCCGCCACGTTGGCTGCCGTGCCTACCACGCTGTGTACCAGCCCCGACTCATCATCCACGCCGATGTGCGCCTTCATGCCAAAGTAATACTGGTTCCCTTTCTTGCTCTGGTGCATTTCCGGGTCGCGCTTGCCGTCCTGGTTCTTGGTCGAGCTGGGCGCGTGGATCAGTGTGGCATCGACGATAGTGCCCTGGCGCAGCGACAGGCCGCGATCCCCCAGGTAGCCATTGATTACGCCGAGGATGCCGGCTGCCAGCTCATGTTTCTCCAGCAAGCGACGGAACTTGAGGATGGTGGTTTCGTCGGGAATACGCTCGAGGCTCAGCCCGGCGAACTGACGCAGGATGGTCGTCTCGTAGAGCGCTTCTTCCATGGCCGGGTCGCTGTAGCCGAACCAGTTCTGCATCAGATGGATACGTAACATGGCCATCAGCGGATAGGCTGGACGACCACCTTCACCCTTTGGGTAGTGTGGCTCGATCAGGGCAATCAATCCCTTCCACGGCACCACCTGATCCATCTCGATCAGGAACAATTCCTTACGGGTCTGCTTGCGCTTGCCGGCGTACTCGGCGTCGGCGAAGGTCATCTGCTTCATGGAAAAACTCGGCTGGCGGGATCGGCGTATTTCACCAGATTCAGGAAGTCTTTTTCAGACCTTCCTTAGGAACCATTCGGGACATCGCCCCTATGTATGGCCACCAAGACAGCGATGCTGCGATGCCTAGTTCCAGGCCCGTCACGAAATTCCATACAGGGTCAGCCGAGGCCTGCGCTGGCTTTGCCATCGCCAAATCGTCCCAGCGCTCGTTCACGATGATGTACAGCATCCAGAGGCCAACGAAAACATGGGCTACCAAAATTTTCGCAACTCGATCTACACCGCCAGAACCTCTGAGTAGCAGTAGCATTACCAAGACGCAAGCGAAGAGCGTAGCGCACGGCTCAACGATACCACTGTGTGCGGGGGTAGTGAGGCCAACGGCGACTAAGAATTGGGCTGTGGATTTTCCGAAGAAAATTAGCAGCAGACAGTTCCAGCCAAGGATGGATAGGAATTGTAAGCTTGCGGGGATAACCCACCCCTTGGTGCCAAAAGCAGGCTTGCTCGAGGCAATGGAGTCAACACCGAAACGGCAGCAAATGGGCAATGCTGCCAATACGGTGATCAGCATCCCGAACATACATCCTGCAGTAAGGGCCGCAAATCCTTGACGGAAATTAAGGTAATAACCTACGTACTCACCAATGATGTAACACCAGGTAGCAGCTCCTGCCGTTGTAAGGGCGATGAGGAGTTGCCAGCTTCCCCAAACACGTTCTGCTGGAAGCAGAGGCCAGGCCGAGGTGTCGGCAACGGCTTCGGCCACATTGTGCTTAGTCATGCCCACCCCCATACAGCCACGGCGACTGGGATAATAACCCCCAGAATAATGAGCCAGAACCATGTTGCGGTGTCAAAATCAGCTCCTTGATTTTGTTCTTCTTCGAGCAGAGCTATTCTTTGTTCAAGTTCGAGCGGTAAAGCACGCATTTTATTATCTCCTGCAACCTTTTCTTGTGAGGGCCGGTCTTTGACAACCGGCTGAATTGGCAGTTAACAGGTAAGGTTAAGAGCCGCACGTCCTTGTGTGAGTACGTATTCCACTTTTATATTTCTAAGTTCATCAACTGGTACAGCAAATGGGTCTCTGTCCAGTGCAATGATATCGGCGAGCTTCCCAGGAGTGATGCTGCCTCGAATGTCTTCTTCTCCCATTGTGGCTGCTGCATCCAGGGTATGCATGCGCAGTGCCTGCTCCAAGGTGATCGCCTGCTCGGGATCGATGAAGCTGCCAGAGTAGGTTTGACGCTTTACGCAGCACCAGACACTGAAGAGGGGGTTCGTCGCTTCACGTTCAGAACCGATCCAGACGTCCGAACTGCCGGAAAGCTTCCAACCTTGGGCAAGGAGGTCTTTGAATGGGAAACGACCGATGCGTCCTGTGTCTCCGAGGTAATCGGGGAAGTATTCACCGAAGGTATAGATGAACACCGGCTGAGGGACAGGGATGATGCCCGCTGCAGCCCACGCTTCCATGGTCTTTTGGCGGGGCATGAAATTGCCAGCGTGCTCGATACGCATGCGGGTACGGCCACTACTGGCCCCGCCCATCGACTCAACGAGTTCACAGAGCCACTCCTGGGCACGGTCACCGTTAGCGTGGACTGCAAGTTGAAGCCCGCTTTTCTGAGACTGTTCGTAAGCTCGGCGGAAAAAGTATTTGGGGAATGCGATCTCTCCGCACTGGCCATTCAGGCCCAGATAAGGGCAACTCACCGCAGCGCTTTTCGCGGAGAACCCCCCATCGGCAAACAGCTTTATCCCCTGCATGCGGATCATATGCTCAGAGGCATTGAGCTGGATTTTTTCCTGCCAGTTGCATGCCTCATCCAGCTCCATAGTGCCTGGCGCCCAAATGTAGACCCTCATAGCGACCGGCAGAGTACCTTCACATGCCATCTCGTCCATGCACTGGATGCCTTCGACGGTCTCCGAGATTTCGCCAATCGTGGTCACACCGAATCGCGTAAAATACTCGAAAAGGCCCGCTTTCAAGGCGCTTTTCAGGGTTGAACGGTCGCAACCTGGGAGAGGAAGCAACGTGTCCATCTCCTTGACCACTCCGGTTGGGTCGCCGTTTTCATCGCGTTCAACGATAGGAAGCCCCGTGACACTGAACTCTGGTGGTACGTAATCGCGATCTATACCCGCGACTTCAAGGGCTTTGCTGTTCAGCACGGTGATGTGTCCGCCGGCGCGGATGGCTATCGGATGTTCAAGGCTTACCGAATCGAGCTCTTCTCTGGTGGGGAGTCGTCCCTCCCGCAGCTTGCGGTCAAAGAACAGGTTTCCTTGGCCGACAATCCATTCCCCAGGGGCTTTCTCGTCTCGGGCTTTGGCGAGCAAGGCGGACACATCTTCAATTGAAGAGCACTCCGGTGCTCGACAATCGATGGTGTTGAACGTTGTGCGGCATACCACTTCAGCATGGGCGTGGACGTCCACGAATCCTGGCATCAGGGTTCGATCACCAAGGTCGGTGATGACGGTGGAGGGGGTGCGGAACTGCTCAACCTGATCGCGTCGGATCAGCCTCACAATTCGGTCGCCTCGAATGACGATACCTTGAGCATGCTGGTCAGCATCCTGGCTCATGGTAATCACCTTGCCGCCGAGGAGAATTCTCTCGGATGGCGCATCTCTTTCGATCATCGTTGCTTCTCCAGCGCGGAGCCTCAGGATGCTGGAGGACGGATTGGCCGTCGCACCAGACTCGCTAGCTACGGAAAACGTGATTTCCGACCTGCGGGATTCCGCTTTTGTTTTTTTTCTTAGCGAATTGATACATAATCAGCAAAGAAATTGGTTGTCAACGCCTTTTTCCACGGGTCGCTCAACGGCTGTTTGAGCGGAGTAGATGTCAGGATCTGCCGTCGGAGTCATCGCTATGAAAATCCCAGTCACTGTGCTAACCGGGTACTTGGGGGCCGGAAAGACAACGCTTCTCAGGCGGATGCTTACCGCACCTGGCGGTAGGCGCTATGCAGTCATCGTCAACGAATTTGCAGAGCTTGGGATCGACTCAGAGCTGATTGAGAACAGAGATGAGCAGGTCATTCAGCTCAGCAATGGATGCCTGTGCTGTTCTGTTCGCGGCGATCTTTTGCACAGTCTAGAAATCCTGCTCGAGAAGGGTGGGTTCGATGCCCTCGTCATCGAGACAACAGGATTGGCCAACCCAGCACCAATAGCTCAAACCTTCATGCTCGATGATGATTTGAACGACGACCTGGTATTGGATTCAGTGGTGTGTGTTGTCGATGGAGCACACATCGAAAGCTACTGGAAGCGGCACCCCGAGATCGTCCAGCAACTGGCGTTTGCGGATACGGTCTTGCTGAACAAAGTCGAGACGCTTACCGGAAGCCAGGCTGACGCCGTCGAAGGTCTCTTGCGCAGATTGAGCCCCCAAGCCGAACACTTCCGAACACGCCATTGTGATCTGGACGTCTCCATACTCACCGGGCGTGGGTCTTTTACCCTGGAGACTCTTCGATTGGAAAATGGGGGGCAGTCAAAGCCCATTCTTCTCCACCGTCATGATGACGAAGTTGTGAGCGTTTCTCTGACGACTGAGAAGGAAGTTGTACCAGACCGATTCATGGGGTTCATCCAGACCCTGCAGCGCGAGTACGGTGAAGACCTTCTTCGATACAAAGGGATTTTGGCTTTTACCAATGAGCCGCGCCGCTTCGTATTTCAAGGTGTTCAGGCGATGGCTGACGGTGATGTCCAGCGGCTTTGGGCTGACGGCGAGCCACGTGTTAGCAAGCTCGTCTTCATTGGCCGCAATCTTGAATCTGAAGCGCTACGCAGCTCATTTGAAGCCTGCCTTCGTTAACTCCGTACTCCACTCTTAGGCGACCAATAACAATATGCCTTTCAACACAATCGAAGAAATCATCGATGACTTTCGTCAGGGCAAGCTTGTCCTTCTGGTGGATGACGAAGACCGGGAAAACGAAGGTGATCTGCTGATCGCTGCTGAAAAATGTACTCCGGACATCATCAATTTCATGGCACGAGAAGCGCGAGGTCTCATCTGCCTTACTCTGACTGATGATCATTGTGTCCGCTTGGGCCTGGAGCAGATGGTGCCCAGTAATCGGGGCGCCTTCACGACCGCTTTTACAGTCTCGATTGAGGCCGCCCACGGTGTCACGACGGGTATCTCGGCAGCAGATCGAGCTCACACCGTTTTGACTGCTGTGCATCCTGACTCTACCGCTGATGATCTAGTCCAGCCTGGCCATATTTTTCCTTTACGAGCCCGTGAGGGAGGTGTGCTTACAAGGGCTGGCCATACCGAGGCGGGGTGTGACCTTGCGCGCTTGGCCGGACTGACGCCTGCCTCCGTAATTGTGGAAGTGATGAACGATGATGGGAGCATGGCGCGCCGAGGTGATCTTGAAGCATTCGCCGAGAGGCATGGCATCAAAATCGGAACTATCGCTGACCTGATCCATCACCGCCTGACGACAGAGCGCACGGTTGTGCGTATCGGCGAGCGGGAATTACCAACGGTACATGGCATCTTTCGCTTGGTGACCTATGAGGACGTCATAGAGGGTGGTGTTCACATGGCCATGGTCATGGGGCGATTACATGGCGATGAACCCACTTTGGTAAGAGTGCATGCCATAGATCCTCTATGCGACCTGGTTGGAGCCGAATGCACCATCCCCAGTAGCTGGACGCTATGGGGGGCTTTGGAGAAAGTCGCTTCGGTAGGGCATGGTGTAGTGGTGATACTCGCCACACATGAAACGTCTCAAGCTTTGCTTGAGCGTGTGCCTCAATTAACCACGCCTAGTCGTAAATGCCAGCGGGCTCATTCCCGCACTTATGCTGAGCTAGGCACGGGGGCTCAGATTTTGCAGGATCTGGGGGTAAAGAAAATTCGGAACATGGGCTCTCCCGCTAAGTTCATCGGTTTGGCAGGGTATGACCTGGAAGTTGTCGAGATCTTACCGGCTGAAGGTGTAGTTTAACGCTTGCCCAAACTGGGAGGGGGTGGATAATACGACGATTCGCCTCCTTGACCGCATCGACATGAATACAGCTGATCTGAAAGAAGCGCCCGCTGTAACTCGCCTCCATCCGAATGGCCATGGCCCGCTTTCAGAGCAGCCCTTGTCAGCTACCGACCGGGAGATTATTGCCCACCTCCAAGAGGATGGTCGTCGACCTTTTGTGGCCATAGCACGCGAGCTAGATATTTCTGAGCGCACCGTGCGTAACAGAGTGCACCAGCTCCTTGAGCAGAATGTTATCCAGATCGTTGCTCTGACAGACCCTGCTTCCCTGGGCTATCAAGCAGGGGCTTTGGTGGGCATTACCCTTGATCTCAGCTCCCCAGTTTCCGACGTTGCGGAATCTCTGATAGGCCTCGCTGATGTCGATTATGTCGTCACCACGACTGGTCGTTTCTCGCTCTTCGTGGAGATCATTTGCTCTGACATGGCCCGCATGCAGTACGTCCTCAATCATGAGGTCGCTGTACTGAAGGGGGTCAAAGGGATCGAGGTTTTTCCTTACTACAGCGTGTTCTACCAGAGAGCGCAGTTCTTCGGTCGCGCTCCTGCGGCTCAGTCGCAGGGAGTTTTGAGCAAGGAAATGGACGATGTGGACAGGAAGATCGTCCATGAACTGAGCTTTGATGGTCGGGCGCCATTGAAAAACATCGCAAACGCTTTAGATATTTCCGAGTCCCAGGTGCGGGGGCGTTTGAATGCTTTGCTCGAATCTGGGCTGCTCAACATTATGGCCATCACTAGCCCAATGAACTTGGAAAATCGAGCTCTTGCTTGGGTAGCGGTGACTGTACGTCCAGGTGTTCGGGTAAAGGACGTAGCTGACCGTCTGCGCGGCTTTGAGAAGGTGTCTTACATCACCATATGCGCCGGTCGATTCGACCTGTTTGTCGAGGTGGTATGCGAATCTAGGATCGCGCTTTTCGACCTGATCGATGACAAGCTTCGGATGGTTGAAGGGATCGAGCGCATTGAGAGTTTCCCATACATCGATCTGCTCTATAAGCGCTTGGGCCCTGGCCGCTCCTGAAAAAAAGCCGACCTGGTAGTCGGCTAAAGAGGATGAAGCGGTGCCCAACGAAGCTGAGCTGTAACCGTCTGGCCAACTCACCCCTCAGCACACAGACCAGCTCGGACAAGAACGGGTGGAAAACAAAGCCTTGCCCGCAGGTATACCCATTGAATAAGCCTGTATCTGACGTAGGTCATGCAGAGCCTGCCAGCGGGTCGCAATCGACGATGGCTTCATTGTATACTTCGGCTCCGCATACCCCTTGAGCTACAGGAACATCAGCATGACTGTACTCCAAACGATCTACTGGCAGCCTACGCCGCCTTAGCGCTACGCCCCCTCGCAACAACCTGCTTCCGCTAGCCTCGCTCGCGGGTGCTCACTGCTGTACGCCTGGTTTTACACCTTAAGCACACAGCAAAAAATCCTCAAAATTTGAATTTGTATCGATTCGCTCGCCACTCCCTTGGCGTGCGCGATGCTTTGCCTTGGATATTTATATGCTGCAAAAACTTAGACAAACGTGGTTTTCCAACGTCCGTGCCGACGTGCTCGCGGGGCTGGTGGTCGCACTCGCGCTGATCCCGGAAGCCATCGCCTTTTCCATCATCGCCGGGGTAGATCCCAAAGTCGGTCTCTACGCCTCCTTCTGTATCTGTGCTGTCATCGCCTTTGTCGGCGGGCGCCCCGGAATGATCTCGGCGGCGACAGGCGCCATGGCACTGCTGATGGTTACGCTGGTAAAAGAGCATGGACTCCAGTACCTGCTGGCCGCGACGCTACTATGTGGCGTACTTCAAATCCTTGCCGGCTACCTGAAGCTCGGCTCGTTGATGCGCTTTGTTTCACGCTCGGTAGTCACCGGCTTCGTA
Source organism: Pseudomonas sp. s4 (assembly GCF_046764235.1). Taxonomy (NCBI): domain Bacteria; kingdom Pseudomonadati; phylum Pseudomonadota; class Gammaproteobacteria; order Pseudomonadales; family Pseudomonadaceae; genus Pseudomonas; species Pseudomonas sp. s4. The sequence continues at coordinate 5,655,599 of NZ_CP177209.1, forward strand.
AACGCATTAGCGATTCTGATTTTTATGGCGCAATTGCCTGAGCTGACCAATGTCACCTGGCATGTCTATGCCATGACCGCTGCGGGCCTGGGAATCATCTACCTGTTCCCGTATGTACCGAAAATCGGCAAGGTGATTCCCTCTCCATTGGTGTGCATTCTGACGCTGACTGCCATCGCCATTTACCTCGGTTTGGATATCCGCACCGTCGGTGACATGGGCCAACTGCCTGATACGCTCCCGATCTTCCTCTGGCCTGAAGTTCCGCTGAATTTTGAAACCCTGCGCATCATTTTCCCGTACTCGGCTGCGTTGGCAGTAGTGGGTCTACTCGAATCAATGATGACCGCGACCATCGTCGACGACCTTACCGACACCACCAGCAACAAAAACCGCGAGTGCAAAGGCCAGGGTGTGGCCAACATCGCTGCCGGCATGCTTGGCGGCATGGCAGGTTGCGCCATGATCGGCCAGTCGATCATCAACGTGAAATCTGGTGGCCGCACCCGTCTCTCGACATTGTGTGCCGGCGTTTTCCTGCTGCTGATGGTGGTATTTCTTGGCGAGTGGCTCTCCAAAATCCCTATGGCGGCACTCGTGGCTGTGATGATCATGGTGTCCATCGGCACCTTTAGCTGGGATTCCTTGCGTAATCTGAAAGAGCATCCGCTGTCGACCAACCTCGTCATGGTGGCGACCGTCGTGGTCGTCGTGGCCACTCACAATCTGGCTTACGGCGTACTGGTAGGTGTGCTGCTGGCCTCCCTGTTCTTCGCAAACAAGGTCGGGCACTACCTGGATATCAAGAGCACTCTTGAAGAGACGAAATCGCATCGGACTTACCGCGTCGTGGGCCAGGTGTTCTTTAGCTCTGCGGACAAGTTCACTGAGGTTTTTGACTTCAAGGAGGCGCTCAACAAGGTCACCATCGATCTCACACAGGCGCATTTCTGGGATATCACCGCCGTCGCAGCGCTGGATAAGGTCGTGATCAAGTTCCGACGCGAAGGCGCTGAGGTTGAAGTGCTCGGTCTCAATGAAGCCAGCGCGACAATCGTTGACCGCTTCGGCGTGCATGACAAACCCGGTGCCATCGACAAGCTCATGAGCCACTAAGGAGAACGACAATGACCCGCGTAATGGCATGCATTGATAACTCACAATCCTCATTGGCGGTCTGCGATTACGCAGCATGGGCCTCGCAACGACTCAGCGCTCCCCTGACCTTGCTTCATGTGCTGGATAAGGAGAAATATCCTGCATCCGCTGACCTCAGCGGCAATATCGGTCTCGGTAGCAGAGAACATCTGCTGGAAGAGTTGGCCATGCTGGATGCGCAGCGGGCAAAACTGGCGTTGGAGCATGGGCAGCACATGCTTGAAAAAGCTCGCGAGCGAACAGTTCACTCTGGCGCCATGTCACCTGATATGAAGCAGCGCCATGGCCATCTCGTCGAGAGCCTGAGCGATCTCCAAGACGATATTCGGTTACTGGTGATTGGAAGAGTCGGTGAGGACAGCACGCGCAGTGCCCAAAGTCTTGGCAGCCAGATTGAAGCGATAGTCCGAACTATCCACCGCCCCACCCTGATTACAACCAGCCATTTCAGGAAACCTGAAACGGTCATGGTGGCATTTGACGGCAGCGCAACAGGCCACAAGACCTTACAGATGCTTGCTTCAAGCCCGCTGTGCGAAGGCCTGCCAATTCATATCGTCATGGTTGGAACGGATTCTGAAGACAACCAGAACGCGCTGGAGAAGGCACGAACCACGCTTGCGTCTTCCGGCTCGCTGGTGCATTCCGAGATCCGCCCAGGCGAAGTAGAGTCCACACTGCATGCGTATCAGGCAGAGCACGGCATTGACCTCTTGGTCATGGGGGCGTACGGGCACTCACGCATCAGGCAGTTTCTGATAGGCAGCACGACCACGACGATGCTGCGTACATCCACTGTACCCTTATTGCTGCTTCGCTGAGCCAGTTCCACTGGCCACAGTATTTCCAGAACTGAGGAAATACCGTGGCCACCCTGGACGATGACTAACTGATCTTGCCGCTACGAGACCACATGCAACTCATAACTGAAATTGTTCACCCCGAGCTGAAATCCAAGCAGGGCAGAGTATTCCGTCGACATGCAGCTCGCGGCATCGTGATGCGGGGTGAACAGATCCTGTTGCTGTTCACCGAGCGCTATAACGATTTCAGCTTTCCTGGAGGCGGCCTTGATGGTGACGAGGACATTGTCGCAGGCCTGAAGCGTGAGCTTGAGGAAGAGACTGGTGCTCGTGAAATACAGGTGCTCCAGCACTACGGTTACATCGAGGAGTACCGGCCCTACCAAAAGCCACAGTACGATCTGATGCACATGACCTCGCATTTTTATCAATGCGAAGTAGCGCCCCAGCTAGAGCCGGTGAGAATGGAAAGCCACGAAATCGCTAATGGTATGCGGCCTGTCTGGATCAACCTGCATGAAGCCATCGCACACAATGAAGCCGTCATGCAGCGTCACGAGTCTTCGATGGGGCAGTCAATTCTGCGCGAAACCTACATGCTGAGAAAAGTCGCTTCCGAATTGTTGATGCCAATCAGCCTTTGAGCTGACTATTTGGCGAAGTCCACTTAGCCTGCCTCAGGCAAGCATCCAATGCTGCGGGAGTAATTGCGTGATTTCGCTCGCCCGCTGTGTCGGAAGCCGCATCAGTACATCCTTGAGATAGGCATACGGATCGTGCCCATTCATACGCGCCGACTGGATCAGGCTCATGATTGCCGCCGCCCTTTTTCCACTGCGCAGCGACCCGGCAAATAACCAGTTCGAGCGCCCAAGCGCCCACGGCCGGATCAAATTCTCGATCTGGTTATTGTCGATGGGCACAGCACCATCTTCCAGGTAGCGCGTCAGCGCTACCCAGCGTTTAAGGCTGTAATCCAGGGCCTTGGCCGTGGCCGAACCCTCGGGCACAAGTTCGCGTTGGGCCAACATCCACTCATGCAGTTTTTCAGCGATGGGCACCGCTGTTTCCTGACGTAATCGCCAGCGGGCTTCGTCGCTCATTTCCTTGGCGTGTCGCTCGACTTCATACAACCCGCCAATCGAGTGAAGCGCCTGCTCCGCCAACTGGCTTTTATTGGCTGCATGCAGGTCGAAGAATTTGCGGCGTGCATGGGCCATGCAGCCGATTTCGGTGATGCCCAGCTCGAAGCTGGCCTTGTAGCCGGCGAAGTCATCGCAGACCAGCTTACCGTTCCACGTGCCCAGGAAGTTACGCGCATGTTCGCCGGCACGGCTGGGGCTGAAGTCGTAGACCACGGCCTTTAGGGCCGAGAAAGGCGTGGTGCTATAGGCCCACACGTAAGCGCGGTGGGTTTTCTTTTCGCCTGGTGCGAGCATCTGAACCGGGGTCTCATCGGCGTGGATCACGCCCTGGGCCAACACATGCTCACGCAGCGCATCGACCAGAGGCTGGAGCTGCACACCGGTCTGTCCGATCCATTGCGCCAGTGTCGAACGGGCGATGGGCAGTCCGGCCCGACCAAAAATCTTCTCCTGCCGGTACAGCGGTAAATGGTCGGCGAACTTCGCCACCATCACGTGGGCCAAAAGGCCTGCGGTCGGGATGCCCTTGTCGATCACTTGGGCCGGTACAGGCGCCTGGATCAGTGTTTCACACTGACGGCACGTCCATTTTCCACGCACATGCCGCTCAACTGTGAACACGCCCGGAGTGTAATCGAGCTTCTCGCTGACGTCTTCGCCGATTCGCTGAAGCTGGCAGCCGCACACGCACTGAGTATTCTCTGGTTCGTGACGGATCACGGTTCGCGGAAACTGCGGCGGCAGTGGTGCACGCTTGGGCTTATGACGTGGCTCGGCCGGTGCGGCCGGCGGATTGGCTGCCTTCAGCTCGGCTTCGATAGCTGCGATATCGGTATCGAGCAGATCATCAAGCAGACTGCCTTGGTCGGGGCTCAGTTGCTCGCTGCGCTTGGCGAACTTGTGTCGCTTGAGGATGGCGATTTCATGAGCCAGTTGCTCGTTGACCGTTTCGAGGCGTTGGATTTTCTGGCTCATGGAGTCGACCTGGGACAGCAACTGCATAGCCTGTTCGGCCAAGCCGCGCAGCTGTTCCGGTGTCATCTGGTCGAGATTGGGCGAGGAAGTCATGCCGCTGATTGTGTCAGAGCAGGTCGTCAACAGCGATAAACCGATGGGCTAATGGCAGGGGCTAAAGCACTGTGATCGCGCTGCCTGCGCCGACCCGCTGCCACGGCAAACCCAGTACCAAGGCTTGAAGTTGCTCGTTATCGAGTTCGACTTCCGATCCGTGACGGATGCCGGGCCAATGAAACTTGCCTTGGTTCAATCGTCGCGCTGCCAGCCAAATGCCCACACCGTCATGCACCAAGACTTTCATTCGGTTGGCACGGCGATTAGCGAAGAGGTATGCGCAGTGCGGCTTCGCCACACCGAACACCGCGATCACCCTGGCCAGCGCGGTCTCGGTACCGGCGCGCATGTCCATAGGCTCGGTGGCAAGCCAGATGGCATCGATCCGAATCATTCCAACAGGTCTCGCAGAAAGGTGGCACAGGCGACAGCGCTTTCGGTCGGCCAGTTCACTTTGACGGTGCCACGCGGGTGCTGGATTTCAATGCAGATACTTGATGAAGCTGCCTGCGAATGTCCTCCGGCTAGCGGCAAGGGCACTGGAATGAAAGCAGGTTGCAGCGCCATAGTTTTGTTCGTGAGTACCCTAATCCATTTATGTACGAGGTTCGCGTTAAGGCTGTGCTTCTGCGCGACGCTGGCAATCGATGCGCCGGGCTGGGCGCACTCTTGGACAACTTGGGCCTTGAAGGATTTTGAATAGGAACGGCGTTGTGACTGCATGGAAAGACCCGCTTAAAAGGCTAGAAATGGTGTCCACTTAAATTAGGTGGACACCATCGCCTTTGGCGTCGGGGTCAGGAAGGTGAGTTGGCCGGACGGTTACGCTGAGCTGACGCCATCATGTAGACGGCGTCACTCGAGGATCAGTTGCAGTTCGTCCAGACTGTCTTGGTCTGAAGGAATTTTTCGATGCCTTCAGCGCCATTGTCACGACCATACCCGGACTGCTTGTAGCCACCCCATGGTGCAGCGCAATCGAAGTTTCCGTAAGTATTGATCCACACTGTACCAGCCTGGAGTGCTGCGGCTACCTTATGTGCCTTGCCTACGTCGCGTGTCCACACGCCAGCTGACAGACCAAAGCCGGTGTTGTTCGCTCGGGTGGTGAGCTCGTCAATCGATTCGAATGTTTGAACTACCAGGACGGGGCCGAAAATTTCATCGGCTACCACTTCCTGATTGTCAGACGCATTCAACAGGATCGTTGGCTCAAGGAAGTGGCCATCAGAGAGAGCCCCACCCGCTTTTTTGCCACCCATGACGCATTCGATCCCATCAGCTTTGGCGCGCTCGACAAATCCGCTGACCCTGGCGAACTGATCTGCAGAGATCAGTGGGCCCAGAGAGGTGTCTGGCGAGAGACCGTGGCCAACTTTCAGCCTTGCGGTTTCCCCCATTACCGTTTCCAGGACGCGTTCGTAAACCTTGCGCTCCACCATCAAGCGGGAACCCGCAGCGCAGACTTGGCCTGAGTAGAAGAAGATGGCCATTGCTGCGGTTGCGGCAGCTTGATCGAGATCGGCGTCGGCGAAGATTACGTTCGGGTTCTTGCCCCCAAGCTCCATGGAGACGTGTTTGAGGTCGCTGGCCGCAGTTCGGACAATGTGTTTGCCAACTGCCTCGGAGCCAGTGAAAGCGATTTTCGCGATGCCTGGGTGTTCGACTAGAGCCTGGCCGGCAACCTTGCCAAAGCCTGGGAGGACATTCAGAACTCCAGAAGGCAGACCCGCCTCAATTGCCAGCTTGGCGAGATACAGCGCCGAGAGAGGCGTTTGCTCTGCAGGCTTCAGCACGACAGTGCAACCAGCAGCCAGTGCGGGTGCAAGTTTGAAGCAAGCCTGGCAGAGCGGGAAGTTCCACGGCACGATTGCAGCGATGACCCCGAGAGGCTCTCGGCGAGTGTAGACGTGCATATCTGGCGCGCTCACCGGGATCGTCTGGCCATGGAGCTTCGTCGGCCAGCCGGCGTTGTAGCGAAGCGCCCCGATGGACAGCTCGATGTCCACAGCTCGAATCTGCGCAGCAGGCTTGCCGCTATCCAGGCTCTCAATTTGGGCCAAATCATCGCCGTGCTTTTCTATGAGGTCGGCGAGCCTGCGAATCACAGCCTCACGTTCAGATGGCAGCATTTTCGCCCACGGCCCGACCAGCGCACGGTTGGCAGAAGCGACCGCCACCTCCACATCGGCGATTCCAGCTTCGGACACATTCGCGATCAGCTGACTGGTAGCCGGGTCATACGTTGGGAACACCTTACCTTCGCAAGCTTCTACGAACTGATTGTCGATCATCAGTTTCATTGGTTGCTTCAGAAAGGCCTGAACATTCGCGCTCAGGTGCTTCAAAGGATCCAGTGGTAGATTCATAGCAAGGCCTCGCTCTAGTTATTCTTAAAAGCTTTCGAATTCGCAGGTGTAGATCTGGCAGCCACCGCTGGCGAAGTTCGATACGTCCTCCACGGCTGCAACACCAGCATGGGAGCTCAGCGATGCGTCCATTTCTTCCTGATTACGGAAACTCAGTACCGCAATCGCATGCCAGTCTTTTTGGGCGGTTGCAGTGCTGGTAATGCTGGCTTCGAACTTCGCGAGGTTCGGCATTTGCTTCACGAGCGGCACATGCACTTCCCGGTAGTGACGTTCGAACGCTTGGGTATCCGCAGGAGTTCCGTAAACCACCACCACCTGCTTCATACAGGCGCTCCAGCAGCGGGTACGGCGAACATTTTCCTGCGATGGTAGAGAAGCGGTGTCTGCTGGTTGTTGTGGTCGATGTGGCGGATATGCCCGGTTACGATGAGGTGGTCGCCACCCGGCAGAACCTCTGCTACCTCACAGGCCAGAGCGCATGCTGCATTACAAATCGTGGGAAGGCCGAGCTTTCCGCGCTTCCACTCGATGCCCTCAAACTTGTCGGCGCACTTTCCTGCGAACAGCATCGCCAAATGTTCTTGGCCTTCACCAAGCACATGGATCAGGAAAGGCTTGCCCTGAGTGAGGCATTCGAGGGTTTTGGATTTGCGATCAAAGCAGGCCAGCATCATGGGAGGAGACGCCGACAGGGATGAGACCGCCGAGAGAGTCGCCCCAACAGGGCGGCCCTCATTGTCCCAGGTAGTGATGATCGTGACTGCTGCTGGGAAGTCGGCCATAGCCTCTTTGAAGATCTGCACGTCGATCTCTGGCGCCTCGAGAGGCGCTTTCATCTGCACCTGGCTCATTTGGCACCCCCATTGATGACAGGCATAACTTCACGACCGATCAGCTCGATGGAGCGCATGATGTCTTCGTGAGGGATACCATCGATTCGGAGCAGGATCTCGTCGATGCCCATCTGCTGTAGCTTGCGAATGCGCTTAATGAAGTCGTCTGGATCGCCGACCATCACGGACGGTGTTTCCGAAACGAGGAAGTCCATGTCGCCCTCGTGATCGAGCAGGCGAAGCATTCGACCATCCAGATACTCATACGACCCTTTTTTGCCGAGCGGGGCGTAGAGGTCGATGATGAATTTGAAGTAGCTGGTGGTGACGTCGCGAGCGATATCAATTGCTCGAGCTCGAGTGGTATCGCAGAACGCAGTGGCGACGTAGAGGCCTGCTTGCTCGGTACGGCGCGGTACGGAGCTCTTGTGCGTGGCTAGGCCCGCACGATAGGCGTCGATGCACTCTTGGAGGTAATCGAAGCCGAAGTAGTTTTCGAAACTGAGCACGCCAATCCCACGCTCGCCGGCATTGCTATGCGTCTGCACGCTGGAGGCCGATACGTAGATTGGTGGATGCGGGGTCTGAACCGGGCGTGGAACAATGGTGCGGGGTGGAATACTCCAGATTGGGCCTTCATGCTGCAGCGTTTCGTCTGCGAAGGCTTTGATGAGCACTTCCATACCATCTTCCCACTGCGCACGAGTAGTGCTCGGGTCGACGCCGAAGGCTTCGAGAGTCACCAGGTTGTTCGAACGCGCAGTGGCGATTTCTGCTCGGCCATTGGAGACAATGTCCAAGGTCGAGGTTCGTTCAGCGACGAGGATTGGGTGGTTCCACTGCAGCATCACTGCACACATGGTGCGCAATTTGATGTCCTTGGTCTGTGCGGCGATAGCTGCGTACAGCACCTCAGGCGCGGAGACAGTAAATTTCGGTGGGTTGAAGTGCTGCTCAGAGGTGCCCCAGGCGTAGAAACCGAGCTTATCAGCGAGACAGGCTTCGGCGATCATTTCCTGATAACGCTGCGGAACGCTGACGCCTTGGATGGTTTCGCCTTCTTGCAACAGACTGATCTTCATTTTTTGACTCCCGTTGGGCTATTGTTTTCCGGTTTCCGCAGACTAACCCCGCAAGATTGTCGTTTTCAAGCGTTTTTTGGCGCTCGACTTGCTGTCTTTGGTTTTTTCGGCTGAGCGGTAAGCTCATTGAGTCAATGGCTATCAGGGAGAAGCTGGCCAAGTTTCAGGTGGGAAGATGCGCGGCGTTAGCGCTTGAAGGATTCGCCGGCCTGCGTTCTGCGCCGAGGGCTGATAAGGGACTTGTGTTGCTCGACGAAACTGAAACATCGATACGAGACCGGCCTGCACATGGCATCACATAGAGGATTCGTGATGCAGCCGAAGTCGAAGAACTAGCAGGTCAAGGCCCGAGCGAGCTGCCTTTGATCAACGAGCCGGAGAGCTAACATCACCGACCTTGAACGATGTAGCCATGGAGGCGACTATGGCGGCTAGCTATGGCGAAAGGGAGTGATCGTGAAAAGAGATCTGAGCAAGGTGCTCATGCCTGACCACCCCCTGTACAGCGAGGCTGTGGAAGCGCTGAAGCTGTACCACCAAGCCCAGGCTGAAGGGGTAGTTGGAGCGGAGCTGGAGCGCCTCAAGCTGATGGCCGAACATCGCTTTCAAGCCGTCACTGATTACCAGCTCCAAGCCCTTGGCGGGCCGGCAGCGAAAGGCCATTAGCAACCGGCCTTGGAGATCGGTCGCCAACATGCAAGGTGCAAAACTTGCACTTTGCCTCCTACAATCCACTTGTGACAACAGCTGACAAACCGATAGGTGGACAAGGTGACTCGTTGTGCTCGAACCGATCCGGAAAAAGCTTCTCCTGACGCTTATGATCAAAAGATGGCTCGCCGTCGCCCTGTATTCTTGAATCAGGAAACGCTTGATAGCGTTGCTCGCGAGCATCAGCTTCATCTGCAAAAGCTGAGTGAAGAACTTCAGCTTGAGGCGCGCTCGAAGGCCAGTAAACCCCATGAAGCCTAGCGATGCGATCCGTGGCAAAGAAGGAGCCATAAAGCGCCTGGTCGAATCCTACGGCTTCGTATCCCCACAGCTGTTTGGCTCGACTGTGCGAGGTGATGATCAAGAAGGTAGCGACCTCGACATCCTCGCCACCATTCCCTCCAGCAAGACCGGCACAATCTCGCTTTTCGACATCGCCGACCTTGAAGATGAGCTCCAGGTACTGATCGGCGTACCAGTGGATTTCAACATCGGCAACAACATGCCCGAACACTTCTGGCAGGAGATCGAGAGCAAGATGATCGAGCTCTAGCTACCACGCCTATTCGGAAAGGTCAGATGGCCGCGTGAGATGTTTTTGATAACAGAAGGAGGGGCGAGACGTGGTGACTCATCACCAGCTGCGCAGCCTGGAAATCGCGAAGCGCAGAGCCTTGTGGGCGCTTGCTGATCTGCAGCCTGGAGACTCTCGCGCTGAACTCCCGCTGTTGGAGATCGATGAGGTTGACCAGGCCCTGAAGGCATTAATGAGCGGTAATGAGCTCTCGAGCCAGGAGCTCGTCGATTCCATCACAACGCAGTCCCATAACGGCGTTCGCCTGGTTATTGAAGACAGCATTCCCGAGCCTTGGCGGCAGCGATTTGCGGCTGCGAGCATTGGCTCTACCCGCGTGGCTGCAGGGCCGTACTTCCACGATTTCGAGAAATTCGTTCTGACCTGGGGCGCTGAAATGGCGCACTTGGAAGCACACCGTGCGAGCCGGCAGGGCTCGAAGTGAAGAGGACGATCTTGGGAATGGCTGAGGCAGGAGAGCTGCTATTGCAGCAAACTCTCCAAGCGATACGTGCCCATCACCAAGCCGTGGACGAGGGGAAACCAGCCGACGAGGTAGAAAGGCTCCGCCTGGAGGCTGATCACCTGTACCAGACCGTCATCGACTACCAATTGCACAAGGCCGGCACGCTTGGGCAGTCAGTCCACTGATAGATGGATTCACCTCTAGGCGCGCGGCTCTTTTCAGTCGGCTTGATCCTGTCCCCATCCTTGACTATGTAGTCCAACGCGGTGGTACGTGAACGATGTCCTGTCATCTCGGAATGCCAATCTTGAACACGGTGTGTCGAATCTGGGTAGCCGTTACACGCTCAAGCTTGACGTCTGCTTTGTGGGCCAAGGCGGTCAGCATTCAGCTCAGAGCTGTCGGTGGCATAGGGCGCTTTCGATCTTTGTGAGAGTGGAAGAGTAGGTCTCCTTCGGAGAGCTTACTGGCCCGCGCATACTTGGCGATCACGCCTTGGCAGCTTTCAGGTAGAGGAATGGACTCATCGTGACGTGTCTTTTGCTCCTGGAAAACAGCCTGGTTGCCAACCCATCGCATAAAAACTAGCTCCTATAGCTTCGGCTCAATCAATGCACTCTCCTTCGACGGTTGGTAATTATGTTGGTCGCCCCTGAAACGTAGTGTAATCTGACCCTTTTATAAAATGGAGCACAAAAATGCTTGAACCGCTTTTTAAAGCCCTGCATCACTACAACGACGAGTATCGTGAGCTAATCAATGAAAAGGCAATGCGGCATACGCCAGCACGTGGCGACTTTGTAGATTTTATCCAGTCGTCACTAAAGCTTACAAAACCGGAAGACTGGGGATTTATATGCTCATCCATGGATATAATAAATGACAGCCTGCTAGGGATTGAGCACTTCTGTAAGTATGGCGTTGATGGGCCGACAAAATATGATGATTTCGGCGAAAAATACATCAGGCTTTATGGTGTATTGAATGCAACATATATACAGCAGCAAGCTTTGCTTAATCTCCACAGAATCGCGAATGTGCCTAACATCCGAGAGTTGGAAGGAAGGGTTGCAGCCTTGAAGGTGCGAGAGGCTAGAAACAAACTTGGAGCGCACAGCGTCGACTATTCAAATAGAGAGTCTGGTCAAACTGAAAGCTTCGTTCCGGTTCGTATTACTTTATCAGGAATGCGATGCGACTACTATAACAACACAACCTTGGAGCATACAGAGGTTGATTTAATAGACGCATTGCGCGAGCACTTAACGTTGATGTGTGATATATATGATGGCACATATAGGAAATCGGTGCGGACAATTTATAAATCAAATCAAAACAAGCAGGAAGAACTGCTGGAAAAAATTGACGATGCCCTGATCTTTAGAGATGGAGGCACCGTCTTGAGGAATGAATCAGGCATCAAGGTATTCGTAACATCCTACGAACCAGAACCAGAACCAGAACCAGAACCAGAAAAATAGAAAATCGATCACTCTGGCTTTAAGGAGCTGAGTGATCCGAATCTATCCAGAAGCTCATTCGCCTCTTTGTCGCGGGAAGAATCTTTGGTCGCCTGAAGAAATCCAATCAGGATACCTAAAGCTGCTGATGCAGCCAGGTTAGCCGACAGAGCGACTTCCGCTTTCTTGCCTGGCCCAAATTTGTAGCCGCTCCAGCTATTAGTTTCCTTATTTGACACAATGTAGCGCTTAAGCGAAGAAGCTGAATAATGCATCGCATCATCAGAAAGATGCTTATAAAATAAGTATTGATGCCCAAGCGAAGACATCTCTGCAACTTCTTGCCAGTTCAAGTGGCGGCCTTTATCGCCAGCCAAGATCTCGTCCATGGCCGCAGCAACGTCTTGATCTAGAGAGTAGTTACCTTGCTTCAAGGCTTTGGCTTGGCCGCGCTTGGCAGCAACGTTATCTTTATGGAGCAAGGGGATAAATTTCTCAGGACTTTCTGCTAACGCACCCACGCAAAATGCATTTTCAAAAAGGCATCGTATCAAAATCCTGGCTTCAACAATCATACCTCGCTCGAGGTTTATGAAAACCGATTGAAAATTACTTAAAGACCGCAAAGCCGAAAACATGGCTAGAACTTCTAAGTCCATGGTTCTACCGTGATGCTTTTCAAAGCCAGACACTACAGCTGCCTGCAGAAGTTTATTTATATCCCTCAGCAGTGTAAACCACTCTTCGTTTTCTGAAGTTATGCGTGCGATTGTTTCATCAATGTTTCTGGATATAAAGCCTTGCTCGAAGAAACTTTCGTTCAAAATCGATTGGTCTGTCATTCAAAACATCCTGTAATTGTGATGTGCTCAGAGGTAAACTCTGTCATCGAAGAACTGCTATTGCAGCAGGCCTCCGAGAACGGATGGGGAAGCATCACCGACGGTAAGTGCGAGGACGAGGTCGTTGATGTGAAGCAATTCAACACGAAGGTTGGTGCATCCTGCAACTGATAGGCATCGTTCTACGTGTTTGGTGGACGCTCGACACGCAGAACGCTTTAGGAGGAGCCCTTTCGTTGGCCAGTTCCCCATTTGCCCGACTCCCAGGCAATGAAAAAGCCCTGACCATTTTCAATGTGATTGGCGATCTCATACTCTCGCCAGTCCTGCATCGCCAGGCCATCAATTTCCTGTGGCTCATGCTCGAGTAGCCAAGCCACCGTGTTGATGAGCTGACCATGCGAAAACACGGCTATGTCAGTAGCTGGATGTTTACCAAGTCGGTGAAGGAATGACCGCGCTCTACCTACCAGTTCCTGGAACGACTCTGCGCCCTCACCATCACGGTAGGCGGGGTCTGCTCTTTGCCAGTACGCCTCAACCCAACCACGCCGTTGCGCCAGGGTTGTATCAACACAACGTGCCGGCGCTAGGTACGTGTATTCCTGAATCGGCCAGGTTTCGAAAGCGACAGCAGGGTATCGGGCTGCCGTCACCTGCGCGGTTGCCTGGGCGCGAAGGAACGGCGAAGCAACGATTAGGCCTGGGGCGTTCGTGAAAGACCGGGCGACCATATGGGCTTGCTCCAGCCCTTTTGCTGTGAGGGGGATACTCGCGTGATCCTTGGTGGGCCGGCCTGCGTTCGCAGCACTCTCGCCGTGGCGTACCATCCTCACATTCTTCATCGACTATCTTTCCCTGGTTACGGATTCTGGATCGCACAATGCTGGCACTGAACAGTGCGGGATAGCCATGGTGAAGGGATGTCGATGTATCCTAGCCTCAACCAATCTGCCTGAGATCCTTCGGAATGACTCGACAAAGCTGCCCAGAGCCAACGAAGACTGCTTCGAACTCCTACGAACGCAAGATGGTTCGTCAACGCCCACGGTTTCTAAACCAGGAGACGTTGGACAAGGTTGTCCGGGAGCATCACGCCCACCTGATTGAGCTCGCGAACCGCACACCCGAGAAAGCGGGATCGTCCCGGCAAAATTGGAGAGGGTAATGAAGAAAGATCTCAGCAAAGTGTTGCTGCCTGATGACCCTCTGTACAGCCAGGCCATCGAGGCACTGAAGCGGTATCACCAGGCCCAGGCTGACGGAGTCGTGGGGGCTGAGCTGGAGCTTCTCAGGATGCTGGCAGAGCATGGTTTTCAAGTAGTGACGGATTACCAGCTGCGGGCCTTTGGGCAGTTGACTGAAAAAGACCATTGAGCCGCTGGCCCGACCACGTCCCACCTATCAGCGATTCAAGGCTTCCTGCACGGCGTCGACCATACCTATCCAGTGACGGCCATTGTCGCGAGGGCTGAAGCCCAGCCTCTCGGCGAAAGCTGATGCGTTGGCATTGGCTGACTCGATAGCGAGGTAGCGATAGCCGAATGTTGGAGCCAGCTCCACCAGGCGCTGCACTAGCGCTCGACCATGTCCAGCACGTTCCTTCGTGAAGCCGATCCGAGCCAGGACAAGGCACTCCCTTGGCCAGTAGTCATTTGGCTTCACAAACATGCGGATGTAGATGTCGAACTGCGTGCTCAGGGCTGACACGGTCGCGAAGGTTCGCCAGACCCGCTGTTGGACATACCTGGGCTTATACGTGAACCGCTCCAGGATGAACTCCGCTACATGAGGCTTGAGCTCCTCACAGCGTTCTTCGGCAAAGGCGCGCCATTCTTCTTCACTGGCCCCGAGCGGAGGAAGGGTGGGCATCGTTCTGATCTCGGTCACCGGCTGGAAAATCGAGTGTAGATGCCTTTCAGGAGCTAGCTGTAGCAAACACGGCTAATGCCGGCTCCTGCGAATCTCACATCTTCAAAGAAGCCGCTCCTCAACACGATTTTTTGTGCCCACGATTCAGCCCTTCCTAGAAGGGTAGGTCTTCGCCCTCCGCGAGCTCGAAGACTACTGGTGGCTTCGGTGCTAAGGCTTTGTGAATGCCTAAGAGCCGCTCGACCATTCAGGTTGATGGCTCATATCAGAATCGCAAGCCGAGCACGCAGAGCCAGACGCTGAGGATGGAAGCGCTCGGGCCGCAACCTGGCTCTGATAAGAGGTCGGTTCACGACAGCCCCACCCGAAGGTGAAAAGCAAAAAAGGAATGCTCGATATAATGCCCCCATTTGGGAACATCAAAGCCCTTTTATCCTCATAATGTTCCCAAAAGCGGACATTACGAGAGACGTTGATTTTTAACATTCAAGATCCGGCATTCGCACTACACCGACTGCCGACCTACACTGAGGTTTTTACCTAAACCACAGGTAGCAACCATGTTGACTCTGGGCGGAATTCAACTACGGGGTTTTTTCAGCATTCAAACCGAGGTAGCGGAAAATCTTCCCATTCTTCGCCATTCCGATGATATCGATATTAAACGAAGCATGCTTCAAGTCTTGCAAATGTTCGATGCATATATGACCCTTACCGGCTTCCACCCACATACTATGTGCCTTGACGACTATGCAGGATTTAGAGGCTTTCTATATAAAGTACTACAACTCACTGAAGATGATACAAAGCCCTTAACTTGGCAGCTACTTCAAGACTTTGTTATTGTGGGTTTTCTGGACGAAAAGCAAGCCAACTTAGTTTTAAACATGTCTCAAGCTGAATGCAATGAAAAATATCAAGAGCGAGAGCCTGCCAAATGCCGCTTCCTGCATTACCAATCGCTTTTCCCAACCTCGGATTCGAACGGTTTTGTGTATGTAGATTTCGACTCTATAACGCACCTACTCAGTAAGTCGTCTTTCGATTGTCTAGGTAGGTTGCTTACTGAATACCTTGCGCCGCTTCCTACAGTGCAGGCGGAGATAGATGCCCCACTCATCATTGCCATAGCACAAGGCCTACTTTATCAAAACCCAGGCGTAGACTTGGGTGATATCCACCTTGGCGTTACTAATTCTGCCGACTTCATTGGAGCCGTCCGCACCCATGCTGAATGGCGAATGCACAACGCAGGTTTCTTTCGGGGAGACGTCGCCGAGAACTGGAAGTACCTGTCCGCAGTGCTTACGAATTTTTTCGTAGCCAATAATATCCTACGCCTCAACAAGGATGGCCGCAAAATGCTAAGGAAGGTCTGAAGTAGCCCTGTATTTCCGGTCGACTTCAGCCCTCGCTGCTTTTGAAAGCGGGCCGTCGATCAAATTCGACCAGGTAACCCGCTCAGTTCTCCGTTTTTGGCCGCCGCGAGCACCTCGCAGCAGCCATTTTCCGCATTACAGGTGCACCTTTCCTGCGGTAGTCAGCAAATGTCGGCGCGCCATCCATAGGTTCGACAGCGCGAACAGCGTCACCAGCTGAGCGGTGTTCTTGGCCAGGCCACGGAAGCGCACCTTCACGTAACCGAACTGGCGCTTGATCACTCGAAACGGGTGCTCGACCTTCGCTCGCACTTGTGCCTTGGCCTTCTCGATCTTGCGCTTGGCTTTGTACAGGGCGCTGCGTTTATCGAGCTTCTTGTAGGTGCTGCGGCGTGCTGCGACCTGCCAGATCACTTCGCGGCCAGCATGTTCGGGGCGCTTTTCGACGCCGGTGTAGCCGGCATCGGCGCAGACGACGTTCTCGTCACCGTGCAGCAGTTTTTCGACCTGGGTGATATCCGCCACGTTGGCTGCCGTGCCTACCACGCTGTGTACCAGCCCCGACTCATCATCCACGCCGATGTGCGCCTTCATGCCAAAGTAATACTGGTTCCCTTTCTTGCTCTGGTGCATTTCCGGGTCGCGCTTGCCGTCCTGGTTCTTGGTCGAGCTGGGCGCGTGGATCAGTGTGGCATCGACGATAGTGCCCTGGCGCAGCGACAGGCCGCGATCCCCCAGGTAGCCATTGATTACGCCGAGGATGCCGGCTGCCAGCTCATGTTTCTCCAGCAAGCGACGGAACTTGAGGATGGTGGTTTCGTCGGGAATACGCTCGAGGCTCAGCCCGGCGAACTGACGCAGGATGGTCGTCTCGTAGAGCGCTTCTTCCATGGCCGGGTCGCTGTAGCCGAACCAGTTCTGCATCAGATGGATACGTAACATGGCCATCAGCGGATAGGCTGGACGACCACCTTCACCCTTTGGGTAGTGTGGCTCGATCAGGGCAATCAATCCCTTCCACGGCACCACCTGATCCATCTCGATCAGGAACAATTCCTTACGGGTCTGCTTGCGCTTGCCGGCGTACTCGGCGTCGGCGAAGGTCATCTGCTTCATGGAAAAACTCGGCTGGCGGGATCGGCGTATTTCACCAGATTCAGGAAGTCTTTTTCAGACCTTCCCTAAGGCCCTACTGATTCAACGCTGCAATGCAATTTTGCGTTTAGCATCGACTGCTCTGAACAAATATTCGATGGCGTTGCTTTGGAGGCGCAGAGCTTCACGGCACCGCTCTTCGTCGCGATCTGAGCTAGCCGACAATGCCTCAGCCTGCAAGTAATTGATCTCAAACTTGAGGTGGGCAATCATTTTATTAACGAGACACTCGCGCATACTACACCCCTTAATGGTAATTGGTTTACGTCACCCAGTTGCAATGTAATGTGAATCTAACAATGCAGTGTAGCTGCTGTAGACGATTGCGCTCGGCTTTTAGTGATCTCGCCGAAAAAGCTATAGGCCAGGTGCTCCAGCATGTCAGCAGCGCGATGTGCTGAGCCCCACCTCTCCTGCCGGTAGCTGCCCTCTGTAGCTTCCCTGGTAAAGCGAACGGCTGCCCTTGACTCAAGCCGCCCCGTGCTCTGCTGAACCTCGAACGCAGCCCTCAGGAGGGTTCCAAGGCCGGATATCCGCGCACGCAGACCCTGGTCTCAAAGGCTGCAGGATCCTGCCTATGCCGAGGGTTCGGGGCGGGAGCGCCCTTGTGGAGCGGTAAGCGAAATCTGTAATATCACGTTGCTGGCACTCACTGCCGAGTGACCGACCACCATGGAGAAAGGAATGTTCGGCTTCTTGAAGGTAATCGCCACCGCTGGAGGCGGCTTTGCTGCAGTGGGAGCTCCGATGTTCTACTCGATGCACGCCGGTTGGTTTAAGTCTGACTTGCTCAAGGGCCTCCCAAGCGAATCCATCTACAAGCTGTTCCTGTACTCCCTTGCAGCTACTGTATTTTGCTTTTTCTTGCTGATCATTTTGCAGGCATTCAGCAGAAAACCGACGATTTCCGCTACCTCAGATCATAGCTCAACTACGGTTGTCTCCACGGGTCGCGGCAATGTTACTGTACATAAAAAATGAGCCTATTAACGCCAGATATTGAAGCTACGGCATCGAACGGCGGGTTAACAGTAGTCAGCACCGGCAGTGGGCCTGTCACGATAGCCGCAACTTCTGCGGCCATCTCATCTCTGCTCAATCCGTTACTAATGAAAATTGTGTCGACTCATACCCCGTATGATGAGATCCCAGACGTCGAGATAGATTACCCTGAGGTCGATGAAAAAATTGAGTACAACAGGGTCTCGGTGTATTCGGAGTTAATCATTGACAATGTCGGCTACATGGATCTCATTGAAAGCCTTATCTCAACTATCGATGACGAAGATCCTGGCGCACAGAAAAGATTTCTTTACGCTATAAATCAGAAGTATAAAACCGCCAGGCGAGAATTGTTCATGAGGCAGGCTGAGCGACCAGCTTCCCCTGAGCAAAAGCTGAATGTAATACGGCTGGGATCGGATGAGCTTGTAAAGAAGGTCTCCGAGCTTATAGTTGGAACTAACACTGTCTTTCAAGGCGTTGAATCTGAGCTTATAGAATGGGCCGGACAGTTAATAGTTTGCTATGGCTTCATTCACTGTAAGATATTGGAGCCTCCTGCATGATCATTCAGAATACAAGCTCACCGCTTAAAAGCCTTTACATAGTCGGTGGACGCTTACTGATGGTCTTAAAGTCTAGCGAATTTGGCTCCATGAGCCCACTAGCACTTTTCGAAAAATATCAAGATAGATTTGAGCGTGTTTCTTTTGCTTACATTCTGTACGCGCTCGACTGGCTCTACATCACTGGATGTGTAGAGCTAACGAAGCAAGGTGATATTTCTTTATGCAACTGATTAAATTATCTGTATTTGATGGAAGCGAAGAAATACGTACCATCCAATTCAAGGACGGAATTAACATTATTACCAACCTGGGCGAAACTGGGAACCAGATTGGTAAAAGCACATCACTTCGTGCACTAGCATTCTGCTTGGGCGGAAAGTCTGAGCCTCTTTGGAAAGATCCTGACAACAACAAGGTCAACGAAAAGGTTAAAGACTATCTTACCAAAGGCGACGTTAAGTTTGAGTTAACTCTAAGAGTCGCCTCCATTAATCACCAAATCACGCGTGTGCTCTCAAGAAAAATGGGATCCCTACGTGAGAGCATCAAAATCATTAGCACCATTGATGGCGTCGTCTACAAGAGCAATGCTGGCTTCACTCGCGAACTCCCTCGTATATTTGGATATACACGAGAGCAGCCTAGCTTCAACTCAATACGAAGCAAGTTCTTCCGAACGAACAGAACCACAAGCAACAACACGCTTGCGTACCTACACACGTACACTAGCGACAATGATTACGACCTGATTTATGCATATCTGTTTGACTTTGAATTCATTGATTCCGTTCGCCAGATCAACCTAATTGAGCAGCAAATACAACTAGAAGATAATCGTATCCGAACACTTCTCGGCGGCCTCCCTTTGGCGAATCGCCAGGAAGAAATCCAACTAATCGACCTGAAGATTTCTGAACTTCAAATCAAAGAAGATGAGTACGACATATTTGAATCTCAAAGTTATGCCATCGCAGAACTCCGGGAATCCCGAAGAAGCGTGGCAGCATTGACTTCTCGTATCGTCAAGCTTGAAACAAAACTTTATTATAATAACAAAACAATCGAACGATACAAAAATAACTTGGTGGAGCTAAACGTAGGGGAAATTACCTCTCTCTACAATGAGGCCAAGTCGCTAGTTCCAAACCTCAGCAAGACACTTGAAGAAACTATTGAATTCCATAATTCGATAATGAGCCGCAAGGCCGCATACGTCGAAGAAATGTCGGCTGAGACAGCGGATGAACTTGACACTCTGAGAATGAGTTTGGCACGACTCATATCAGATGAACAGAGTAAGGTGAAAGATCTTTCCAGAGACAGCCATGTCAGCGGACTGATCCTGGTCGAAAAGCAAATGCAGGATTTACGGGAGGCTCGAGGCAGGCTTGCTTACGTCATAAGCGAGGTAGAGGTGTCCAACAAGCGAATCAAAGATCTACTCACTACAGTTGACGGCGTAAAGCGGAGTATTGCAGTGCACTACTCTGACTTAAACTCCAAGCTTAAAGTCTTCAATGAAGCATATGTCGACATCACTAAAAGATTATTCGTAACTCATCACAACGAACTGACAGTTTCTGCAGGCCGAGATGGCAAGGCAGATTTCAAGATTACAAACGAAGAACTGAACACTGGCGACGGAGTTCCGAGGGCCGCAGCAATGGCTTTCGACATGTCCTATGTGTACTTCGTGAATAAATTCAAATCCAGGCTTCCTGCTTTTACCGCCCAAGACTATCTTGAAGTTGTAGACGAAGACAAGCTAATAAAATTATTTGATTTTGCCAACGAAAAGAAAATACAAACTATCGCAGCAATTTTAAACGACAAACTTGGTGGCTTTGATAAAAAGTTCCTTGAAGCCAATACCATTCTCGAACTGACCAAAGAAGAAAAATTTTTCAAACTTTAGCGAGACCATCCTTTATAGAAAAGGGACGCAATAGCGCCCCTTGTACATAGATCAGCTGCCTCAGCTATTAATCACCGATACTCCAGCCAGAAGTGATAGGGTAACGCCGGTCACGACCGAAGCCGCGCTCGGTGACACGAGGGCCCACAGCGGCCTGGCGCCGCTTGTATTCGTTCAGGTCGACCAAGCGAATTACCTTCCTCACAACCTCCTGATCGAAGCCCTTCTCGGTAATGGCATCGGCAGACAAGTCCTGCTCGATGTACAAGCGAAGGATCTCATCAAGGACAGGGTATGGAGGCAAGGAATCTTCGTCCTTCTGGTCAGGAGCAAGCTCTGCAGATGGTGGACGATCAATGACGCGCTGCGGAATTACGTAGCCCAGGGTGTTGCGGTATTCGCAGAGGCGGAATACCAAGGTCTTCGGTACGTCCTTCAAGACGTCGTAGCCACCCGCCATATCACCATACAAGGTCGCATAGCCGACCGCCATCTCACTCTTGTTGCCGGTCGTGAGAACGAGATACCGCTTCTTGTTGGAAATGGCCATGAGCATGGTGCCGCGACACCGGGCCTGGAGGTTTTCCTCGGTGGTGTCTTTGCCCAAACCTTCGAACATTGGCGCAAGCGTGGTCAGGAAGGCTTCTACCATGGATGCGATGGGCAGGACGCTGTACTTCACACCCAAGATGTCGGCTTCCTCTTTCGCGTCGTCCTGGCTCATCTGGGCCGTGTAGTGATACGGCATCATCACAGCTTCAACGTTTTCTGCACCCAAGGCATCCACAGCAACAGCGAGCACCAACGCCGAGTCGATGCCACCCGAAAGGCCTAGCACAACACCTTTGAACCCGTTGCGCTGCACATAGTCCTTAACGCCAGCTACCAGTGCCTGGTAGACGCTGGCCTCAATGCTGAGAAGCTCGGTGGTCTGAGCCGGAACGGGCACCAAAACGCCTTCCTTGATCTCAAACTCCGAGACGAAGAGCCCCTCCTCGAAAGCAGGGGCGCGCTGAGTAACCTTTCCGTCGCCATCCACTACGAAGCTGTTGCCGTCGAACACCAGTTCGTCTTGGCCACCAACCTGGTTCACGTAGACCATGGGGATTGAGCATTCGCTGGCACGCGTCGCCAATAGCTCTTCACGTTCAGCCTGCTTTCCACGATGGAACGGCGAGGCATTCAGGGTCAGCATGATCTGGGCACCGGCATCACAAGCCTGCTTGAGCGGCTCGGAGAACCAGATGTCCTCACAGATAGTGATACCGACCGGTACGCCGAAGAGGTTAACTACGCATGGGCCGCTGCCCGGCTCAAAGTACCGCTTCTCATCGAAAACACGATAGTTAGGCAGGCGCTGCTTGTTATAGCGGGCGAGCTCCTTGCCGTCCGAAATCACGGCGCAGCTGTTGTAGCGCGCTCCATCCTCGACCCAAGGGAAGCCGATTACAGTGACGATGCCTTGGACAGCGTCCTTGATATGCTGCAGGGCTTTTTCGATCCGGCTCTGCATGCTGGAGCGAAGGAGCAGATCCTCTGGTGGGTAACCGCAAAGGGTCAGCTCTGGGAAAACGATGACCTGGGCTTTGAGGTCGTCGCGGGCCTTATGAGCGGCTTCGATGACCTTCTCAACGTTGCCGTATACATCCCCGACGCGGATGTTCAGCTGGGCCATTACCACTCTCAAACGTTGCTCCATGGTTCCTCCAGAAATGCCTAGATCGAGATCGGCAAGATGCAACACTGTCCTGACATCTGCGATCAAGGAAGCACCATCTGAAGCTCCATGCTGAGCGCGGGGCTATCGGATTACTGCTAGCCATTACGGCTCATTGAACCTGGGTCAGGACTACCCGGAGGGTCGCGGGCATCTTGCGAACTAGGACATTATGCCCTAACCAAGCTCAGCCCCATCTAGCGAAATCGGAAGAAGGTCTGGGAGAGGGCGCAGTCCAGAATCCCCAGACTGTGCAGATACAGATTCTGCACAAGAGCAAAAATAGTCACTCACTCAGTCACTGCGCTGGATTGGGCACTATTTCGGGGGGAGGAAGGTAATGGGCTTCTTTACCAAGTTCGGTGATGGTGCCTGCGACCTGGCGCCGCTGAGCGGGCTGGTGAAGAACCAGGTGCGGGCGATTGCGCGCAGCTTCGGTGCGCCGGAGTCACTGGTGGAGAAGGTGCCGACTGCGGACCTGGAAGACCTGGCACCGGGCAAGCCGGACGAAGCCTCCCATGGCGTGACCTACCAGCAGATCGATGCCTTCCTGCATGGGCAGCCGGTTGACCAGGAAGCGTTCGATATCATCGTCGCTACCTACCGCAAGACCCAGCACAAGCGCGAACTGCCGTTCGCCCCTTGATCAGGCTGTAGAAAGACCTGTGGGAGCGGGTTCATCGGGGCGCCGAACCCGCTCCCACAGGGTTCACCGTCAGCCTTTGATTACTTGACGACGACCTTGCCCTTCATCATCGAGATGTGGCCCGGGAAGGTGCAGAAGAAGCTGTAGTCGCCACCGGCTTCCAGCTTGGTAGCATCGAACTTCACCTCGGTCTCCTTCTCAGGAGCACCAATCATCTTGGTGTGGGCGATGATCGCGGCGTTGTCAGCCTTGATGTAGTCCTTTTCCAGACCCTGGCTCATGCCTTCGGTGGCAATGCCCTGCATGTCGGCAGTCTTGCTGATCACCAGGTTGTGGCCCATGACGTTCTTCGGCAGGTTACCGGAGTGGGTCAGTTTGACGGTGAATTCCTTGCAGCTCTTGTCGACGGTGATTTCCTTGGTGTTGTAGGACATCTGGTCGGTGGAGTCGACAGTCACCGAGCACTCGGCTGCGAAGACAGAAGCGCTGGCGAGGGTCAGCAGGGATACCGCTACAGCTTTCGCAAACATCATGAATCTCCTTGGCAGGGTTTTATCAATTGCGAGACTGCCTGAAACCGTTCAGCCCCTTGCTGATATGGGTCAAGGGGCTGTCAAGAGGCCAGCCAGTAGAATTGTTCAATGGATTGTATACAACCAATTCAAGGGCACATCATGCCCTTTTATTGGACGATGGGACAACCTCTCATTTAGGAGCAATACGAAATGACCCTTGGTAGCCTGATGAACAGCCTGCTGGCGGCCTACGCCCATGGAGCGACCGGCGCCATCTGCGAATTCTCCCGACCGGAGTGAAACCAGCCTTGGAACTGTAGGACATGGGCCTTACCCTGTCAGCCTGAGTGACTGGAGATGAGCAATGCCCGTACGTTCCGTTTGTGTGTTCTGCGGCGCCAGCATTGGTGCCAACCCCGCTTACCGTGAAGCGGCCATGGCGCTGGGCCAGGCGATAGCCCGTCGCGGCCTGACCCTGGTCTATGGCGGCGGCGCAGTTGGCCTGATGGGCACCGTCGCTGACGCGGCCATGGCGGCCGGTGGCGAAGTGATCGGAATCATCCCCGAGAGCCTGATGAATGCCGAAATCGGCCACAAGGGCCTCAGCCGCCTGGAAGTGGTCGACGGCATGCACGCGCGCAAGGCACGCATGGCCGAACTGAGCGACGCCTTTATCGCCCTGCCCGGTGGGCTGGGTACGCTGGAGGAGTTGTTCGAGGTATGGACCTGGGGGCAATTGGGCTATCACGCCAAGCCGCTGGGGCTACTGGATGTGAACGGTTTCTACGAGAAGCTGGGCGGGTTCCTCGACCATATCGTCGAAGAAGGCTTCGTGCGGCAGCAGCATCGGGCGATGTTGCTGCTGGGGCAGCAGCCCGATGAGCTGCTGGACGGGATGGACAGCTTTGTTGCGCCGGTGGCGCCGAAGTGGGTCGACAAGAAGCCTGACTGAAGCTGAGATTTTTAGGACCGCTTTGCGGTCCATCGCGACACAAGGCCGCTCCTACACCGACCGCGAGCCCCCCGGAATTGTCGGGTTTGCACGGTCATTGTAGGAGCGGCCTTGTGTCGCGATGGGCTGCAAAGCAGCCCCAAGAATCGCCCAGTTAACGCGGGATCACTGGCTGACGCGGCTTCTTGTTGCCTTTGCCACCCTTGGCCGCTTCCTTGCGCTCCTTGGCCGCCTGCTGGTTACGCGCAAACGCTTCGGCCTTGGCTTTTTCACGCTTGTCCCACGGTTTGCTGCCATCACTGCCACGCGGCGGCAGGCCGGTGTGCTGGGTAAGGACCTTCTGCTCCTTGCCCACCTTGTGGCTACCCGCCGGGGTCGAGTTCTTGCGGCGCGCACTCTGGTAGGTATCGGTCTGCGGCTGGTGCAGCGGGATCAGCTGGTGCTTGCCCGGCCCGATCAGGTCGGCACGGCCCATGCGCTGCAGCGCCTCACGCAGCATCGGCCAGCCCTTCGGATCGTGGTAACGCAAGAACGCCTTGTGCAGACGACGCTGCTCCTCGCTCTTGACGATCTCCACACCTTCGCTCTTGTAGGTCACCTTGCGCAGCGGGTTCTTGCCCGAGTGGTACATGGCCGTGGCCGAAGCCATCGGCGACGGGTAAAACGCCTGCACCTGGTCGGCACGGAAGCCGTTGCCCTTCAGCCACAGGGCCAGGTTCATCATGTCTTCGTCGGTGGTGCCTGGGTGGGCGGCGATGAAGTACGGGATCAGATACTGCTCCTTGCCCGCCTCTTTCGAGAACTTCTCGAACATGCGCTTGAAGCGGTCATAGGTGCCAATACCCGGCTTCATCATCTTGTCCAGCGGGCCACGCTCGGTGTGCTCAGGGGCAATCTTCAGGTAACCACCGACATGGTGGGTGACCAGCTCCTTGACGTACTCCGGCGACTCCACCGCCAGGTCATAACGCAGGCCAGAGGCAATCAGGATCTTCTTCACACCCGGCAGGGCACGAGCCTTGCGGTACAGCTCGATCAGCGAGCTGTGGTCGGTGTTGAGGTTTTCGCAGATGCCCGGGAATACGCACGACGGCTTGCGGCAGTGCTTCTCGATGTCATGGCTCTTGCAGGCGATGCGGTACATGTTGGCAGTCGGGCCGCCAAGGTCGGAGACCACGCCGGTGAAGCCCGGCACCTTGTCACGCATCTCTTCGATTTCGTGCAGGATCGACTCGTGCGAGCGGTTCTGGATGATGCGGCCTTCGTGCTCGGTGATCGAGCAGAAGGTGCAGCCACCGAAGCAGCCACGCATGATGTTCACCGAGAAGCGGATCATCTCGTAGGCCGGAATGCGCTCCTTGCCGTAGGCCGGGTGCGGCACACGGGCATAGGGCATGCCGAACACGTAGTCCATTTCCTCGGTGCTCATGGGGATGGGTGGCGGGTTGAACCACACATCCACTTCGCCATGCTTCTGTACCAGGGCGCGGGCGTTGCCCGGGTTGGTCTCCAGGTGCAGCACCCGGTTGGCATGGGCATAGAGTACCGGGTCGTTACGCACCTTTTCGAACGACGGCAGGCGGATCACCGACTTTTCCCGGGTCATGCTCGGGCTGTCGAGAATCTGTACGACCTTGGCTTCGTTCGGGTCCTCCTGGTCGCCCTTGGCCTGCTCGATGGCACAGGCCTGGGTGTCCTGGGTATTCACGTACGGGTTGATGATCTTGTCGACGCGGCCCGGGCGGTCGATGCGGGTCGAATCGATCTCGTACCAGCCCTGAGGCGTGTCGCGACGCACGAAAGCAGTGCCGCGCACATCGGTGATGGTCTCGATCTTCTCGCCGTTGGACAGGCGCTGGGCCACCTCGACCACCGCGCGCTCGGCGTTGCCGAACAGCAGGATGTCGGCGCTGGCGTCGATAAGGATCGAGTGGCGGACCTTGTCCTGCCAGTAGTCGTAGTGGGCGATGCGGCGCAGCGAAGCCTCGATACCGCCCAGTACGATCGGCACGTGCTTGTAGGCTTCCTTGCAGCGCTGGCTGTACACCAGGCTGGCACGGTCCGGACGCTTGCCGGCCAGGCCACCAGGGGTGTAGGCGTCGTCGGAACGGATCTTCTTGTCCGCGGTGTAGCGGTTGATCATCGAGTCCATGTTGCCCGCGGCCACACCGAAGAACAGGTTCGGTTCGCCGAGCTTCATGAAGTCGTCTTTCGACTGCCAGTTCGGCTGGGCGATGATGCCCACGCGGAAGCCCTGGGCCTCCAGCAGGCGGCCGATGATGGCCATGCCGAACGACGGGTGGTCGACGTAGGCATCACCGGTCACGATGATGATGTCGCAGGAATCCCAGCCGAGCAGATCCATCTCCTCCCTGCTCATCGGCAGGAAAGGTGCTGGCCCGAAGCATTCGGCCCAGTACTTGGGATAGTCGTAGAGTGGTTTGGCTGCTTGCATGTCAGTGACCGGTTCTGGTGTGCAGGGAAATCGCGGGCGCGGAATATAGCACAAATTTTGACCAAATCCGACGATGGTTGTCGGATTCATGGCTGGCCGGCGATGAGGCCGGTGGCTTATTCGTCGTCGTCGAAGTTGTACATGCCCGGCGCAAGATTCTCGAAGCGGGTGTACTTGCCGATGAACGCCAGGCGCACGAAGCCGATGGGGCCGTTACGCTGCTTACCGATGATGATTTCCGCCACGCCCTTGTGCTCGGTCTCAGGGTGGTACACCTCATCGCGGTAGACGAACATGATCACGTCGGCGTCCTGCTCGATCGCACCGGATTCACGCAAGTCAGAGTTCACCGGGCGTTTGTTCGGGCGCTGTTCCAGGGAGCGGTTCAGCTGCGACAGGGCGATGACCGGGCAGTTGAATTCCTTGGCCAAAGCCTTGAGCGAGCGGGAGATCTCGGAAATCTCGTTGGTCCGGTTGTCACCGGCCGAACCCGGGATCTGCATCAGCTGCAGGTAGTCGACCATGATCATGGCGATTTCGCCGTGCTCGCGGGCCAGGCGACGGGTACGCGCGCGCATTTCAGAGGGGCTGATACCGGCAGTATCGTCGATGAAAAGCTTGCGGTCGTTGAGCAGGTTCACAGCCGAGGTCAGGCGCGGCCAGTCATCGTCGTCCAGCTGGCCGGAACGCACCTTGGTCTGGTCGATACGGCCAAGGGACGAGAGCATACGCATGATCAGCGATTCACCTGGCATCTCGAGGGAGAACACCAGTACCGCCTTGTCGGTACGCAGTACGGCGTTTTCCACCAGGTTCATGGCGAAAGTGGTCTTACCCATCGACGGTCGGCCGGCGACGATGATCAGGTCGGCTGGCTGCAGGCCGCTGGTCTTCTCGTCGAGGTCGGTGAAACCGGTCGATACGCCGGTGATGTCACTGTCGGAGTTGAACAGCGTGTCGATGCGGTCGATGGCCATGGTCAACAGTTCGTTGACCCCCACCGGGCCGCCGGTTTTCGGGCGAGCCTCGGCAATCTGGAAGATCTGCCGCTCGGCGTCGTCGAGAATTTCTTCGGCGTTGCGCCCTTGCGGGTTGAACGCGTTGTCGGCGATATCGGTACTGATGCTGATCAGCTGGCGCAGGGTGGCGCGCTCGCGAATGATCGCGGCGTAGGCCTTGATGTTGGCCACCGACGGGGTGTTCTTGGCCAGCTCGGCCAGGTACGCCAACCCACCGACTTGCGAAGAAAGGCCTTCCTTGTCCAACTGCTCGTGCAGGGTCACCACGTCGAATGGCTGGTTGGCGTCGGCCAACTTGTGCACGGCACGGAAGATCAGGCGGTGGTCATGCCGGTAGAAGTCGCCATCCGATACCTGGTCCAGCACCCGCTCCCAGGCGTTGTTGTCCAGCATCAGGCCACCGAGCACGGCCTGTTCGGCCTCGATGGAATGCGGCGGCACCTTCAGGGCTGCGGTTTGCAGGTCAAGCTGTTCGGAAGTGGTGATCTCGTTCATGGCCACGAAAGAATTCTGGAGGATGAAAAAGACAAAGGGCACGGCCTGTCGAAAACAGGACCGTGCCCGATGTTAACCGCCTGCCCCACAAGGAGCCAGACAGTCAGCGCAGCTTAGGCAGCTACGACGACCACGCGTACGGTGGCTTCAACGTCGCTGTGCAGGTGCACGGCTACGTCGTATTCGCCAACCTGACGGATGGTGCCGTTCGGCAGACGAACTTCAGCCTTGGCCACTTCAACGCCGGAGGCGGTCAGGGCGTCAGCGATGTCGTGGGTGCCGATCGAACCGAACAGCTTGCCTTCGTCGCCAGCGGTGGCAGTGATGGTCACTTCCAGCTCGGCCAGTTGGGCAGCGCGGCTTTCAGCCGAAGCTTTCTTGTCAGCAGCTGCTTTTTCCAGCTCGGCGCGACGCTCTTCGAACGCAGCCAGGTTGGCGGCGTTGGCAACGGTGGCCTTGCCGAATGGCAGCAGGAAGTTACGGCCGTAACCAGCCTTAACCTTTACTTTGTCGCCCAGGTTGCCCAGGTTAGCGACTTTTTCCAGCAGGATCAGTTCCATTTGGTAAAACCTCTTAACTTTTAACCTTCACCGTTCGCGGAGTCATTCCCCTTGGGGGACTTGCGACCGCGAAAATCAATCAGGCTGTCGACAATGGCCAGAACCACCAGCAACGGATAAATCAGCTGCATGATCAGCGGCAGCGTCACGTACATGCCCACCAGCCAGAAACCGGCCAGTCGACCCTGTGCCACCAGCCCATGCATCAAGGCGATGCCGGCCAGCACCAGTACCAGGCTCGAGGCCGATGCCAGGACGATGAACTGCGGCCCGATGAACGGGGCCACCACCATCACTGCCACCAAGACCGCCATGGTCTGTTTCGGCAACTTCAGGGCGCGAAACTCGCGACCGAAGCCTCCAGGGTTGTACAACGCTGCCTGCCAGTAGCGCGCCAGCACCAAGGCCAGCACACTGAACAATTGCACCGTCACTGCTGTGGAAGCGACCAGCACAGGGCGGATCAGCTCACCGGAGAGCACCGGCTGCCCCTCGATTTTCGGCATGGCTTCGGCAAAGGCCTTGGCCAGTACATCGAAGGTTTGCGCCAGCGCCAGATCGAGCACGAGGCTGAAAGCCACGGCGAACACGGCACTGACCAGCAACACCCGGCTCCAGTGATGCTCGGCGCGCAACAGCGCAGCCAGGCCCAGGGCACCCGCGATCACCAGAAAGGTGATGGGATCGCCCATGACCCACACGGCCAGCCCGGCCAGCAGGCCGCCGGCGATGACCGTTGTAGCATCCTTGAACCCACGCCGCAGCAGCACAAGGCTGCCGGCAGCGGCACTCAACCAGAACAGCAGCGGCAGTACCGCGCTGATGACCACCACCAGGGTGGCCTGCACACGACCGCGCATGATGAAACTTGCTAACGCTCGCATGCTAATCCCTTACTGCTTGTCGACGACCCGGTCTCAGCGGCCGTGGCTGTCGGTGTAGGGCAGCAGGGCCAGGAAGCGGGCGCGCTTGATAGCGGTAGCCAGCTGACGCTGATAACGAGCTTTGGTACCGGTGATACGGCTTGGAACGATCTTGCCGGTTTCGGATACGTAAGCTTTCAGGGTGTTGAGATCTTTGAAGTCGATCTCTTTCACGTCTTCAGCAGTGAAGCGGCAGAATTTACGACGACGGAAGAAACGTGCCATTTAATAGGCTCCTCTAAAGGTCCGTGGATTACTCGTCAGCGTTATCGCTGGAGTCGCTGTCATTGCTGTCGTCGCCGTCGGCGGATTCAGCATGCTCAGGACGCTCACGACGCTCACGGCGCTCGCTGCGGTTTTCTTCAGCCTTCAGCATCTCGGACTGGCCGGTAACGGCTTCGTCACGACGGATGACCAGGTTACGGATAACGGCATCGTTGTAGCGGAAGTTGTCTTCCAGCTCGGCCAGGGCCTTGCCGGTGCACTCAACGTTCAGCATCACGTAGTGAGCCTTGTGAACATTGTTGATTGCGTAGGCCAGTTGACGACGGCCCCAGTCTTCCAGGCGGTGGATCTTGCCACCATCTTCTTCGATCAGCTTGGTGTAACGCTCAACCATGCCGCCGACTTGCTCGCTCTGGTCCGGGTGAACCAGGAAGATGATTTCGTAATGACGCATGAATGCTCCTTACGGGTTAGTAGTCTGCCAGCGAATCTGGTCAGACAAGGAGTGAATGACACTGTATGTCTTGCACGGAGGGGAGGCACATGCGCGCCTGCCAGCTCGGCAAGGGGCGCAATTGTAGAGAAGGCGAGGCGTACAAGCAAGGTGATTGGTGAATATTTGAACAGCCTGAAACACATTATTCCTGCACTGGCCCTATCGCCGGCAAGCCAGCTCCCACAGGATCGCCACAGGTGCTGAACCTTGTGGTGCACCTGTGGGAGCCGGCTTGCCGGCGATAGGGCCGGTACAGGCCGAAGATCAGCGCTTGGCCTGACGCTGACGCACAGCCTCGAACAGGCACACGCCAGTCGCCACCGACACGTTCAGGCTGCTGACACTACCGCCCATCGGCAACTTCACCAGGAAATCGCAATGCTCGCGGGTCAGCCGGCGCATGCCCTTGCCTTCCGCGCCCATGATCATCACCAGCGGCCCGGTCAGGTCCTGCTGATAGATCTCCTGCTCGGCCTCGCCGGCGGTACCTACCACCCACAGGCCACGCTGCTGCAGTTTCTCCAGGGTACGCGCCAGGTTGGTCACGGCCACCAGCGGAATCACCTCCGCAGCGCCACAGGCCACCTTGCGCACGACCGGTGTCAGGGTTGCAGACTTGTCCTTGGGCACCACCACTGCCGTGGCGCCGGCGGCATCGGCGGTACGCAGGCAGGCGCCAAGGTTGTGCGGGTCGGTCACACCGTCCAGCACCAGGATCAGCGGTGGTGTTTCGGTGCGTTCGAGCAATTCCTCGAGCATCAATTCGCCCCAGACCTGGCTCGGGCTCACCTCGGCGACCACACCCTGGTGCACGCCTTCTACCCAGGCATCCATCTCACGACGCTCGGCCTGGCCGACCGCCACGCGATTTTCCGCAGCCAACGCCAGCAACGCCTGCAGGCGAGGCTCGCTGCGCCCTTCCGACAGCCAGATCTGCTTGACCCGCTTCGGATGGTGCTGCAGCAATGCCTGCACGGCGTGCACGCCGTAGATCTTTTCCAGCTGACTCATGACTTGCTCTTGCTCTTGCGTGGCGCGCCGGACTTCGACGGGCCTTTACGGTGCTTGGTCGGCTTGCCGGAGGCCTTGCTGCCCTTTTCCGACTTACTGCTGGCATGGCCGCCACTGCGCGCCTCGCTCATCAGTGCCTTCTTCATTTCGCGGCTCTTGCGCACTTCGGCGTTACGCTGCACAGCGTCTTTCGGGAAGTACGCCTCGGCGGTCTCGCTCTTGCGGCTGCGCGGCTTCGGTGTGGCCTTGGCCTCGACCGGGGCCTGCTCGGCCTGGCCGGCAGCCGGTGCGGCACCACGCTGCTTGCGGCCGATCGGGGCGGCGAGGGTCTTTTCCGACACTTCGAAGTCGATCTTGCGTTCGTCCAGGTCGACGCGCATGACCTTGACCTCGATCGTGTCGCCCAGTCGGAAGCTGCGACCGGTACGCTCGCCAGACAGGCGGTGGTGCACCGGGTCGAAGTGGTAGTAGTCGCCCGGCAGCGCACTGACGTGCACCAGGCCTTCCACATAGATATCGGTCAGCTCGACGAACAGGCCGAAACCGGTTACCGCAGTGATCACACCCGGGAAGGTTTCGCCGACGCGGTCCTTCATGAACTCGCACTTAAGCCAGTTGACCACGTCACGGGTGGCTTCATCGGCCCGGCGCTCGGTCATCGAGCACTGCTCGCCGAGCTGCTCGAGGGTGTTCTCGTCGTACGGGTAGATACGCGCCTTGGGAATGCTCATGGCGCCAGCACGCTTGACGTGCGGGGTGTCGACCCTGGAACGGATGATGCTGCGGATGGCGCGGTGCACCAGCAGGTCCGGGTAGCGACGGATCGGCGAGGTGAAGTGGGTGTACGCCTCGTAGTTCAGGCCGAAGTGGCCGTTGTTGTCGGTGCTGTACACCGCCTGGCTCAACGAACGCAGCATCACGGTCTGGATCAGGTGGAAGTCCGGGCGCCCGGCGATGCTCGCCAGCAGTGCCTGGTAATCCTTCGGCGACGGGTCCTTGCCCTTGTGCAGGGTCAGGCCCAGTTCGCCCAGGAAGGCGCGCAGCTTTTCCAGACGCTCCGGCGGCGGGCCGTCGTGCACGCGGTACAGGGCCGGTACGCCATGCTTCTGCAGGAATTCGGCGGTGGCCACGTTGGCCGCCAGCATGCATTCTTCGATCAGCTTGTGGGCGTCGTTGCGCACGGTCGGGCGGATTTCCGCGATCTTGCGCTCGTCACCGAAGATGATGCGGGTTTCCTGGGTCTCGAAGTCGATCGCGCCACGGGTGTGACGGGCCTCCACCAGCACCTTGTACAAGTTGTACAGGTTCTTCAGGTCCGGGACGACTGCCTTGTACTCCTCGCGCAGCGCCTTGCCCTCACGGGTGCGGGAGTGCTCGAGCATGCTGCTGACCTTGTTGTAGGTCAGGCGGGCGTGGGAGTGGATGACGCCTTCGTAGAACTGGTAGTCGACCATCTGGCCGGCTTTGTTAATGGTCATTTCGCAGACCATGGCCAGGCGATCGACATGCGGGTTCAGCGAGCACAGGCCGTTGGACAGCTCTTCGGGGAGCATCGGTACCACGCGCTCGGGGAAGTACACCGAGTTGCCGCGCTGCTGGGCCTCGACGTCCAGGGCCGAGCCCAGGCGAACGTAGCTGGACACATCGGCAATGGCCACATACAGGCGCCAGCCACCGGAGAACAGGCGCAGCTTGCCCAGCGGTTCGCAATAGACCGCGTCGTCGAAGTCGCGGGCGTCCTCGCCGTCGATGGTGACGAACGGCAGGTGGCGCAGGTCGACGCGCTTCTCCTTGTCCTTCTCTTCGACTTCGGAGCGGAACTTGCGCGCCTCCTTGATCACCTCTTTGGGCCAGACGTGCGGGATATCGTAGCTGCGCAGCGCAACGTCGATTTCCATGCCCGGCGCCATGTAGTTGCCGATGACCTCGACCACATCGCCTTGCGGCTGGAAGCGCGGCGTCGGCCAGTGGGTGATCTTGATCTCGACGAACTGGCCGATCTTGGCCCCGCCGTTACGCCCGGCGGTGACCAGCACTTCCTGCTGGATCTTCGGGTTGTCCGGGGTAACGTAGCCGATACCGCCTTCTTCGAAGTAACGGCCGACCACGCTTTCGTGGGCGCGGGAGATGATTTCGACCAGCACGCCTTCACGGCGGCCACGGCGGTCGACGCCAGAGACGCGGGCCAGGCCGCGGTCACCGTCGAACACCAGGCGCATTTGCGACGGGCTGAGGAACAGATCTTCGCTGCCGTCGTCCGGAATAAGGAAGCCGAAGCCGTCGCGGTGACCGGAGACGCGGCCGCAGATCAGGTCCAGCTTGTCTACCGGGGCATAAGTGCCGCGCCGGGTATAGATAAGCTGGCCATCGCGCTCCATGGCACGCAGGCGGCGGCGCAGGGCTTCGATCTGGTCTTCGTCGTAAAGACCGAACTCGGCCGCCAGCTCCTCGCGTGCGGCCGGTTCGCCACGGTCGGCGAGGCGCTGCAGGATCAGCTCACGGCTGGGAATAGGGTTGTCGTATTTTTCCGCTTCGCGAGCGGCCTCGGGATCGAGGGATTGCCAATCGGCCATCAGAAGGGGTTCACCTTGGGGTATATAGATAGGAATTCTGGCATAGGCGTATTGAAACCGGAAATGTCAGCCTTGGACAGCCCCACCGGCGTGTCTGGCGAGGACGAATAGGCCTGCGGAATCAACAAGTTGAATTTTTTGAAATTTTTTTTGCTTGGGGGGTTTACAGCCCCCCGGACCGTCCGTATAGTGCGCACCACAACGACGGACAACCCCGAAGTTGTAGTAGAGATGAGCGGCGCTGTAAAGCATCAAGTAATCTCGAATGTGTGCCCAGGTGGCGGAATTGGTAGACGCGCTGGTTTCAGGTATCAGTGGCTTAACGGCCGTGGAAGTTCGAGTCTTCTCCTGGGCACCAAATATTTTCAAGTAACAGATGACCAAGGATCTGTTACTACTGTGTGAAAGCGAACGATAGTCGCCTTCCTCAGATGATGCAAAGCTTTGCCCAGGTGGCGGAATTGGTAGACGCGCTGGTTTCAGGTATCAGTGACTTAACGGTCGTGGAAGTTCGAGTCTTCTCCTGGGCACCATACAAAAACCCACTAGCCTTGCTAGTGGGTTTTTTCTTGCCTGCGATTTTTGTATCCCTCCTCTTTCGGTCATAGGTGCAAACCTGTGCCGGCCTCTTCGCGGGCGCGCCCGCTCCCACAGAATCATCACAGGCCTTCCGGCTAGTGAAATACCTGACACCTTCAGACTCTTGCACCTTGGTCTGACCATGAATTTCTCGTCACCCGGCCACTTGAGAAACGATTTCGTTTACCATTGTTTCCAAATATGTAGCCGTAAGCGAGGAAGTACCCGCATGACGATCCGCCCGCAACCGCTGATGCGTACCTTGGCCGCCGCCGTGCTGAGCCTGGTCGTTGGCGCTCCGGCCGCCATGGCAGACGCACCGGTCACCCTGACCATGTACAACGGTCAGCACAAGGAAATCGGCGAGGCCATCGCCAAGGCCTACGAGGCCAAAACCGGCGTCCACATCAATATTCGCAAGGGCAGCAGCAACCAGCTGGCCAGCCAGATCATCGAGGAAGGCGAACGCTCGCCGGCCGACATCATCTACACCGAAGAGTCCCCTCCCCTGAACAACCTGGGCGAACTGGGCCTACTGGCAAAGATCGATGACGCCACCGCGAACATGATGCCCAAGGAGTATGTAGGCGCCAACGGCACCTGGATGGGCATCACCGCCCGTACGCGCATCGTCGTCTTCAACCCGAAGAAGGTCGACGAGAAAGACTTGCCGACCACAGTGATGGACTTTGCCAACCCCGAGTGGGAAGGCCGCGTCGGCTATGTGCCCACCAGCGGCGCCTTCCAGGAACAGGCCGTGGCCATCCTGAAGATGCACGGGCGAGAAGCCACCGAAGAATGGCTGACCGGCCTGAAGGCATTCGGCAAGACCTACACCAACAACATGGTCGCCCTCAAAGCCGTGGAAAAAGGCGAAGTGGCTGCGGTACTGGTGAACAACTACTACTGGTATGCGCTGGAGCGCGAGCGCGGCAAGCTGGACACCAAGCTCTACTACCTGGCCGATGGCGATGCCGGCAACCTGGTCACCATTTCCGGCGCAGCCGTGGTCAAGGCCAGCAAGCACCCGAAAGAAGCCCAGGCCCTGC
The DNA here is from genome assembly GCF_046764235.1 of Pseudomonas sp. s4. NCBI lineage: Bacteria > Pseudomonadati > Pseudomonadota > Gammaproteobacteria > Pseudomonadales > Pseudomonadaceae > Pseudomonas > Pseudomonas sp. s4. Next base: position 5,691,223 of record NZ_CP177209.1, read on the forward strand.
TCAACTGGATGGCCAGCGAAGAAGGCCAGCGCGTGATCACCCAGACCACCGCCGAGTACCCGCTGCACAAAGGCATGGTCTCCGACCGTGGCCTGAAACCGTTCGAAGACCTGCGCCCGCCGAAGATCTCACCAGCCGACCTGGGCAATGCCGAGGAAGCGATCGAGCTTGAGCGCGAGGTCGGCCTGCTCTGATGACTGCCGCCCTGTCCGAGCCGGTGCCGGTACGCTTCGTACTGCGCCGCAAGCGCCCCTCCGTCTGGGTGGTGCTGCCTGTGCTGTTCCTGGTAGCGATGAGCTTGCTGCCTTTGCTGTACGTTGCCATGAAAGCCTGGGAGGCCGGCTGGCGCGAAGCCTTGCACCTGCTGTGGCGGCCGTTTGTCTGGGGGCTGATGCGCAACACCCTGATGCTGATGGTCGGGGTGACGCTGACCTGCATGGTGGTCGGCTTGGCCCTGGCCTGGCTGCTGGAGCGCAGCAACCTGGCCGGCCGCCGGTTGTGGGGCGTGGTGCTGTGCCTGCCGTTCGCCGTGCCGTCGTTCGTCAGCAGCTTCACCTGGGTGTCGCTGAGCTCGGACTTCGAAGGGCTGGGCGGGGCGATCATGGTCATGGCCCTGTCCAAGTACCCACTGGTGTTCCTGCCGGTGGCCGCGACCCTGCGCAACCTCGATACCTCGCTGGAGGAATCGGCACGTACGCTGGGCTGCAGCCGCTGGGGCGTATTCATCAAGGTCACCCTGCCGCTGCTGTGGCCGTCGATGCTTGGCGGCGCGCTGCTGATCGCCCTGCACATGCTGGTGGAGTTCGGCGCCTTGTCGATCCTAGGCTTGCAAACCTTCACCACGGCGATTTACCAGCAGTTCGAACTGGAGTTCAGCAATGCCAACGCGGCCATGCTGTCCGCCGTGCTGTTGGCGATGTGCCTGGTGATGCTGTGGCTTGAACTGCGGGTACGTGGCAAGGCCCGTCACGTGCGCATCGGCCAGGGTGTGGCGCGACGAGCACAACCGGTGCGGTTGCGTGGCTGGGCAGTGCTGGCGCAACTGTTCTGCGTGGGCCTGGCGGTGTTGGGCAGCGGTATTCCGCTGGCCATGCTCGGCTACTGGTTGAGCGTGGGTTCATCGGCGGCATTCCCTGTTGCGGCCATTTCCAAGGCGCTGTTCACCTCGTTGTCGGTGTCGCTGGGGGGTGCCGGTTTCTGCGTGTTGCTAGCCCTGCCAATCAGCTTCCTGGTGGTGCGCTACAAGGGCCGCCTGGCAATCTGGGCCGAGCGCCTGCCATACCTGTTGCACGCCCTGCCCGGCCTGGTGATTGCCCTGACCCTGGTGTTCTTCGCCCTGCATTACGTGCCGGCGCTGTACCAGACCACGGCACTGTTGCTGCTGGCCTATGCGCTGCTGTTCCTGCCGCTGGCGCAGTCGCCGGTGCGCACCGCACTGAACAAGGCTTCGCCGACGCTGGAGGAAGCCGCACGCACCTTGGGCGCGAGCAGCTTTGCCGCGTTTTGCCGGGTGACCTTGCCGATCATCTTCCCGGCCATGGCGGCAGCCTTTGCCCTGGTGTTCCTGGATGCCATGAAGGAACTGACAGCTACCTTGCTGCTCAGCCCGACCGGCATGACCACCCTGGCGACCGAGGTATGGGCGCATACGGCCAACGTCGAGTTCGCGGCGGCAGCGCCTTATGCGGCGTTGCTGATTGTGGTTTCGGGGTTGCCGGTATATCTGCTTACAACGCGGATGTATTTGAACAAGACTTGAAAGCTTGCCCAGGCCGCCATGCGGCCTGGGCATTAAGCCACCTGGGCAACTCACTTCTTGGACATGATCCGCAAGACCCGCAGAAACAGATTGATAATGTCTAGATACAGCGATGCAGCGCTGTCTATTGCATTATCCACGGTACGCTCAATCTGGTTCGCACGCCCCCAATCAACCCCGATATAGCCACAGAAGATCAGTGCTGTGATCCAATCAATTAGCGCGAGATGGATACCGAATAACCAAACCTGCGCCAATTCAACGAAGATCACAGCTATCAAAGCTATGCATAATGACGCCTTGATGCGCTTGAAGAAGCGGGGGAATACAGACCCCAGCAACATCATGGTAACGGTTAGCAAGACGGTCGCCTGCAAGGCATTCACGATGTTTTCATGTGAGTACTTTGGGAGGACGATGACAAGCAGCAACCCGACCGGAATCACGATCAGGTTGTAGCCGAGGAAACTATACAACGGCTTTTCAGATTTGAAGATGATCGCGACACCCGGTAACGCGGTGATCAAGTAGCCAACCAGGAACAGCATCATGGGGATGGACCGAACAATATCGGGCGGCACCGTGATTACCAGATACCAGTTGACGAAGAAGCCCCACAGCAGTACTGCGCCGAGGATCAGATTGTAGATGCTCGCCGATATTTTATGATTGGTTCCGAGTCGATTGAAGGTTTCGTTCTCCAGCATGCCTGTTACGCCCCCTGGCGTCTATGCTTGTAAATACTGCCCGCGATAACGTGCGCTCAACGCCACCCGGCTAACCAACTGCTGTTTCGCTGCGGCGGCGCCTTATGCGGCGTTGTTGATCGCGGCATCGGGTTACCGGTGTATTTACTGACTATACGGATGTATTTGAGTAAGGCGGAGAGCGGGTCCAGACTGGTGACCAACCCGGATTTCATTAATATAAACCCGTCATCTCAGAAACCTTATCCAAACACAGAACATAGCCAGCAAGATAAAAAGCAGCACGTGAGCATGCCATAACCAAACCAGTAGTTTTTTAAGGCCTTGAGGGGCATTGCGGACATCTTCACTGTCCAACATACCTTTGCGAATGCAAAAACCCTTCATTGATAGCATCGCGGAAACTGACCCCAAACGCATAATCTGCCCAAGCATACCAGCACGGGCATACATTGCTTTGTTTCCCACAACCATGGGACTATTTGAAAAGCTTGCCTCGACCTTATCAAGGAAGCGGTATGCAATTACAATCCACGTTCCAAACATTAAAAATGGTGATGCAAACAAACACACTCCGAGCACCGCGACCTGCACATTGGTCATTGCAGCACCTCATATAAAACTTCTCCAAGAAACTCGCCACCCATTTCTTCTAACGCCCCACCTACACTACCTCCAGCCACCCCGCCGAGCACCACGCAAGCGACAGCCCCTGCACCTGCTGTGATGCAGTTGATCAATCTCCTCTAGCGTTTTCTTGATAGCTTCAAGATGCTTGTTCCAGGCATCACTGGCTGCACCTGCACCTATAGACGCACGGGTCAACAAGCTCTGCAACAGGTCATAGTTCTCTAGGAAGAATCCATCGATTCCCCCTCCGTTCAACTCGATATCAAGGTGTATCCCAGCCGCCTTACCCATGAGAAAAGCTTCATGACTAGTGCAGGAGGGGTTGCTTGGATCACCCACGATCACGAGTTCGCCAGGGAAAACGACGCTATTGGCAATATGCGCATTCAACACATCAAACTTGACCCGCTGATTGGCCGACATCGGCGTGCCGGCCTTCAGCGACTCATACGATTGCGCCTGGAGATTGCACTTGCTCCACCGCCGCCGGCACCGTGCTGCCCGCGATCGGCGCAAACTCGCCTACCCACACACCAAATTAATAGCCTTCCAATTTCAACCAACTCCAAAGACCTATGAGCGACAAAAAAATAGCGACATGAACAAACCACAAGCCCACAAGCATACGGCGCAAACCACCAGGAAATTTCTTTACATCCTGAAGATCCAAAAGGCCTTTACGAATGCAAATCGCCCTCATCGACAACATTACGGATGCGGAGCCGGTACGCATCACTTTACCCACCAAACCCGCCTGACCAAAAATATTTTTATTACCAGAAACCATTGAACTATTAGAAAGCAACGACTCTATGTAACTCACATAGCGAACTGAAATATAAACCCATATAAATATGACCATGAACATAGCCATCATTAAAGGAAGACCTAACCACCTGGCGTCGAAGCCAATCATTGCGTCACCTCATATAACAACTCACCAAACATCTCACCGATATCACCTACGACCGAACCGCCTGCAGCACCACCCACGGCGCCTCCAATGACAGTACACGCGAGGGCCCCCGGACCGCCTGTCGTCACTCCGAGGAAAAGTACGCATCCAGTTCCCCCTAGAAATCCACCAATAGACCCGCCCGCGATCGAGCCCCCCGTACTGCCGACCAGAGAGACTCCTTCCACATACTTGGCCTTTCTGCAATCTTCAGAGCGTCCAAAGGTACATGCATGATGGATACTTAGCCCTGTTGAAGCCACGTCGAGCCCCAAGCCGATATAAGTGCCCTTCTTAATCAGACTTGCCGCTTTCGAGACGCCAGCAATCTTTTCGGCATATCCAGCAATCTCACCTGTATGTAGGTAGCTCTTGGTAGATATCTCGAGCGCTCTTTTCACCGATCCCTTATTTTTCAGGCCCGAACCATACGCAGCCATGTTGTTCAACTGCCCTTCCAACTTCATAAACAATGCCATTCTCTTGGCATAAAATTCGTCACGCGCTTTTAGCGTGCCGTTTTTCAAATACTCCCGATGTAATATCTCGATTTCTTCCAACGTCCTCTTGATCGCATCGAGGTATCTGCTCCAACCATCGCTCACAACGCCTGCCCCCATGGAGGTATGAGAGAGCAAGCCTTTCAACATCTCATAGTTATCCAGAAAGAAGTCATCCACCCCAGCGCCATTGATCTCAAGCTGATGGTGTATCCCCGCCGCCTCTGCCATCAAATATGCTTCATGGCTCGTACACGATGGGGTACTGGGATCTCCAACAATCACCAGCTCCCCTCCGACAACCACGCTATTGACGATATGCGCATTCAACACATCAAACTTGGCCCGCTGATTGGCCGACATCGGCGTGCCGGCCTTCAACGACTCATAGGATTGTGCCTGGGGATTGATGAAGCTACGTGCCTCGGACATGGTCGCACCTCACGCATATTTCTTGTTGCTGATGCGATCCCAGCCGCCGGTCACATTGCCGCCGGCACTGCCATCGAGGCGTTTCTGACGCGTGTAGGTGGTCTTGATACGGCCATAGTTCAGTTGCACCACCTCCATCGGCACGCCAGCACTGGCGCTCTGGGTGTAGTCGGCGATGATCACTTCTTCGAGGACGACCTCGTAGTACTTGAGCTTGTCGCCACCCGCACGACACAGCACCAACTTCACTTCTTTCAGGTGCTGGCCGGCACAGCTGGCTTCCAGCAACTTGCAGCTGGCGCTGTCCAGGTGCTTGGTGAAAGAGAAGTTGGTGAGGGTGGTGCGACCTGATGATGCGCCGCCCGCAGAACTGGCGGTGGCAGAGGTGCTCTGGTTGGCACCAAACTTATAGCCAGCGATCTCGATCCAGTTAGTGAACTGCTCGTCCAGCGCTTCACCAGCGATTTCGGTGATTTGAGTATAAGCATCGAAAGCCATGCTTACCTCTCCCTGGTAATGTTTGGGCTGATAACGACAACGCTCTGACATTGTCGTCTTGCGGTTGTGCCTGAAAAGCTCACGGCGGATTAGCGCTGTCGCCTCAAGGCCCGGTTGACACTAGTTCCCTGTGCCAAGCCACGCAATAGCACGCGCTCACCAAGGCAAACTTTGGGAAGTTACCTACAACATCAGGTAAAAATTCTGATTTATCAGGTAAGAATCTGCTGCTTATCGACGCTCGAAACGATGGCCCTGCAAGTTGCTCAGCATCCGCCGCACGATCACGCCATGAACCCATCCAACCGGTACCATGTACAAACGCCCAAAGGTGTTGAAGCACTTCACCGAGGTGGTCACGTTCAACTGCGGGAAGCCGCACTCCCCTGTCGACACATCCATGCAGACCATGACGGCCAGGTGCGTATCGCGCGAGGTCAGCACCAGTTGCTGGTCGCTGATGTCCTCGACAGTGAAGAAGTCCAGGCGCGCTCGCCCACCTCTCGCACAGACTCGGGGCTGCAGAGAGAAAAACCCTGAATCTCGGCCACATTGAAGCGACGCGAAATGACGTCGCGAATGCGAAAGGGCTTGTGTCGCGATGGGCCACGCAGCAGCCCGACATGAGTTTCAATACAAATACTGCAGGCGGTCGACGAAGTCGGCTTCGCCGCAAAATTCATCCAGTCAAGGATCTTTCAGACAGCAATTGAGATCCAAAATTTCATTTTTTTGATCTTATATCCGCCATCGCACCTACCGTTACCGGTGAGTAATTGAATTTTGCATGCTTTTCCGTACCCACCTCGAAGGGGTTGACTTCCGGAACTTCCACGTTTACATGCACTTCCCGGCTCATTGGATTAAGCGTGCGCTCCAGCTTGTAAGTCGCCAAACCGGAATTACCCTCAACGGGTCTTTTTACAATGCCCGAAAGGCCTTCAATGAATGCGGGTTGCCCAGCACCCGGGGAGTCCGCTGTACCACACCCGATAATACGATGATCGAACTCAGCAGGATCAATTTTCAATCCCTTCAGGTAATCAACATACCTCTCCGGAGTATGCCGAACACCACCGATTTTTATCGTGCCAGGCCTAGCATGAGCTACCGCATTCAAAACTCTAGGCATACGGGGAGCTGGCTGCGTAACAAATAGGACAAAATCATCAGTAGATACCAGAGCCCTCCCACCAATTTTGTAAGCTCCGCTAGGGTCCGTTCCATTTACAGGGTCATTGAGCAAAAAAGCATAAGCATTAAGCCCTCCCGCTCCGAATGGGCTTAATGCATCTGCGCTGTTGAATCGCATCAATACTGGGTTCAACTGCCTGTATCCGTGACCAAAATGGTAATGTCCGGTCAGCTTGTCGCGAGCTACTCCATGATAGCCGGCAACATTAATATGCAAAAACCGAGAATACCCGTAGGCAGTGAAGTTCTGGTAGGCGTGACAGGACTCGCTAGAACCCTGCCACGACAGAATCGAACCCTGCTGATCAGTGCCTGCATTCATTATTTCGCATCGCCCAGATCGCATTGAGCGCAATGCCACAATCCGCAGTCCTCCCTCCACGATAGTTATTGAGTTTGACACAGTAATAACCGTGCCCAACGTCGAGCCCTTGTATAAATAATCCATATGCAAAACTCCCAAGAGTCTCGTCAGTATGTATAACGTGCTCCCCTAAGGATACTGGCAGATTTACCAGTTCCCCTAACAACCCTTGGTAAACACATGAACCCTTACAGAATGATCCACCGCTCAATTCAAAGCCAGCGCACACCGTAGCGAGACCCCTCATTGATCAGGCGCGGAATTGGCCAAGGCTAGCCCGCAACTGCGCCGCCAAGTCATCCAGCACCTTGCTACTGGCCGTGGTCTGCATCACCACTTCAGCCGAGCGCTCAGCCTGAGCATGGATAGTCTCCACACGCCCACGCACTGCCTGCGCCCCGTTCGCCTGCTGCTCGGCCGCTCGGGTGGCCAGGCCGATGGCTGCATGCACCTGCTCCACCGCCGCCTGCACCGACTGCTGGCGACGTTCGTTGTCGCGCAGCACCAGCAGGCCTTCGCTGGCCTTGAGCCCGGCCTGGCTGATAGTTGCCACAGCTTCCTTGGCGCCCTTTTGCAGCGCGGCGATATGCGCCTGGATATCTCCCGTGGAACTTTGCGTCTTGCTCGCCAGCGCCCGCACCTCATCGGCCACCACGGCAAACCCGCGCCCGGTTTCGCCAGCACGGGCGGCTTCGATGGCCGCGTTCAAGGCCAGCAGGTTGGTCTGTTCGGCGATGCCGTGGATAACCGTCAGCACCACTTCGATCTGCTCGCTCTGCTTGGCCAGGCGCTCGATCACCTGGGAGCCGGCCTCCACCTGCCCGGCCAGGTTCTCGATCAAACCGGCTAGCTGGGTTGATGTGCGGCTGTTCTCGTCAGTTGCCTGGCGGATATCCACCACCTGCTGCAGGGCTGCCTGCATCGCGTGGCTTTCAGCCTGGGCCTCGTCGGCCATGCTCGACAGGTCGCGCAGGCTGGCCGCCACTTCATCGCGTTGCAGCGCAGCGGCAGCATCGGCGCCGGCATTGCGCTGGGCCATTGCGCCAATCTCAACGCCGGTACGCTGCGCCACCTCGCCGGCCTCGCGCACGATGGGCTGCAGCTTGTCGACAAAGCGGTTCACCGCCGAGGCCATGTCGCCGATTTCATCGCGGCTGTCGAGCAGCACGCGCTTGGTCAGGTCACCTTCACCGGCAGCGAGGTCGTCGAGTGCAGCGATCAGCAGGCGCAGCTTGCTCAACACCCGCCGGCCAAGCACCACGGCTACCACCAGCAGCACCCCCAGGCCGACCAGCACCAGCCCCAGGCCGATGCGCCAACGCAGCTCTGCAGCAGCATCGCGAACCGTCTGTGCTGTATTGGCCTGCATCGCGGCGGCGCTGCCCTGGGCCTTTTCCAAACGCTCGCGCAGGGTGTTGCCACTCTCGGCCGCAGCACCGACCAGGCTGTCACCGACCAGTTGCTCGCCACTGGTGATAAGGGCGGCGAAGCGCTGGTCGAGGGCCTTGAGCTCCTGGTCAATGCCGGCGGTGGAAACGCCCATCACCACTTTGCCGATCTCTGCACCATTGGGGCTGATCGAGGCCTCGACGAAGTACACCGCCGGGTCCCGCCGTGCCGCGTCGATCACCTTGTCCAGCGCACGCTCGCCCTGACCTTTTTCCATCAACGCCTGGTTGATCGGGTTCTGCCGGTTCAGGTAGCGGGTAAGGTGCTGGCCCTGAGCGTCGTCGTAAACCACAAACAGCACGTTGGGGTTGCGCTGGGCGCGGCGCGCGAAGTCGGAGAGCACCGGCACATCGTTGTCCCAGATCGCCCGCGGGGCGACCGAAGCCAGCAGCTCGGCCATATCGTTAGCGGAGTCCTTGAGGTTCTTCTCCAGCGTGCTCCGCAGCTGCTGCTGCTCGCTTTGCAGGCGTGCCGACAAACCTGCACTCAGGCGCTGGCGGGTGCTGCTGGAGAGGCCGTCGAGGCCTGAGCGCACATCTTGCCCGGCTTGCTCCAACTCACTGGCGAGTTGGCGGCTGTCATTGCCCAGGCGTTCACCCAGGTCGGCTTCCAGGGCGGTGACCGTGCTTCGGGTAAGCGCAACGGCGACCAGCACCTGCACCAAAAGAGCGATACCAAGGGCAACAAACACAGGCCGCAAAAGGCGGCTTCGTAACAGTGAGAGGATGGCAGACACGGTGAACCCTCGTGTTTTCTGGCGCCACTATTCTGATGGCATCTACAGAAACTTCTTACAGCAAGGGTTGTGCCGGAGGCAGCAGGGATAAATGCCAAGGTTCAGCAGTGTGCTTGCCTGCACCGGCCCTATCGCCGGCAAGCCAGCTCCCACAGGTTCACCACAAGTCTTGGGGGTTGCGAGGTCCCTGTGGGAGCCGGCTTGCCGGCGATAGGGCCAGTACAGGCATACCCCACAAATGAAAACGCCGCAGCCCCTTTCAGGGCCACGGCGTCAGATCAGCCTGGAAGGCAGATCAGGCGAACGGATGACGCAGAACGATGGTCTCGTTGCGGTCCGGGCCGGTGGAGATGATGTCGATCGGCGCGCCGATCAGCTCTTCGATGCGCTTGATGTAGGCGCGAGCGTTGGCTGGCAGTTCTTCCAGGGTTTTCACGCCCAGGGTCGACTCGCTCCAGCCTGGCATCTCTTCGTACACCGGCTCCAGGCCGATGTAGCTGTCGGCATCGGAAGGCGCGTCGATGACGGCACCGTTCTCGTTCTTGTAGCCAACGCAGATGTTGATGGTTTCCAGGCCATCCAGTACGTCCAGCTTGGTCAGGCAGATGCCCGAGATGCTGTTGACGTCGATGGCGCGACGCAGGATCACGGCATCGAACCAGCCGCAACGGCGCGCACGGCCGGTGGTGGAGCCGAACTCATGGCCACGCTTGGCCAGGGTAGCGCCAGTCTCGTCGAACAGTTCGGTCGGGAACGGACCGGAACCTACGCGAGTGGTGTAGGCCTTGGTGATACCCAAGATGTAGTCCAGGTACATCGGGCCAACGCCAGAACCGGTGGAGATACCGCCAGCGGTGGTGTTGGAGCTGGTGACGTACGGGTAGGTACCGTGGTCGATGTCCAGCAGCGAGCCCTGGGCGCCTTCGAACATGATGTCCTTGCCGGCACGACGCAGGTTATGCAGCTCGGCGGTAACGTCGAGCATCATCGGCTTGAGCTGTTCGGCATAGGCCATGCACTCGTCCAGGGTCTGCTGGAAGTCGATGGCCGGCTCTTTGTAGTAGTTCACCAGCTGGAAGTTGTGGTAGTCCAGCAGCTCACCCAGCTTGGCGGCGAAACGCTCGCGGTGGAACAGGTCGCCCACGCGCAGGCCGCGGCGTGCGACCTTGTCTTCGTAGGCTGGGCCGATACCGCGGCCGGTGGTACCGATCTTGGCTTCGCCGCGGGCTTTTTCGCGGGCCTGGTCCAGGGCAACGTGGTACGACAGGATCAGCGGCGCAGCCGGGCTGATGCGCAGACGCTCGCGCACCGGCACGCCCTTCTCTTCCAGCTTGGTGATTTCACGCATCAGGGCATCCGGGGCAACGACCACGCCGTTGCCGATCAGGCACTGTACGCCTTCACGCAGGATGCCGGACGGAATCAGGTGCAGAACGGTCTTTTCACCGTTGATCACCAGGGTGTGACCCGCGTTGTGGCCACCCTGGTAGCGCACTACGGCGGCAGCATGTTCGGTCAGCAGATCGACGATCTTGCCTTTGCCCTCATCACCCCACTGGGTGCCCAGGACGACGACATTCTTACCCATTACATTGGTCCTCATTCACGCAAACTTGGTTGCCGGCCTACTGCCGGCGCAGAAACTCACTGGGCCAGCGGCAGAACCTGCCAGCGCCCGTCTTGCTGAATCAATTGCCGATCACAATCCGCCTCGAGAGCAGCACTCAACGGCTGGCCAGGCAGGGCCTGGACCACACGCTGGCCCTCGTTGCGCAACTGGCAGACTTGCTGCCAGAGGGCCGCGTCGCCACTGTCCGGCATCCAGATGCCGCCAGTTGGCAATACGACCTCCGCTCGCCCCAGTGTGACCAGGGTCTTCAAATCCGTGGAGAAACCGGTGGCCGGGCGGGCCCGGCCGAAATCGGCGCCGATGTCGTCATAGCGCCCGCCCTGGGCGATCGATTGGCCTTCGCCCGGCACGAACACGGCGAACACCACGCCTGTGTGATAGTGGTAACCGCGCAGCTCGCCGAGGTCGAAGTACAGCGGCAGGTCCGGGAAGCGCGACGCCAGGCGATCGGCGATCGCCAGCAGGTCGTCCAGCGCCGCCAGCACGCTGGCCGGGGCTCGGCCCAGGCGCACGCGGGCTTCGGCCAGCACTTCGCGGCCACCGCACAGTTCCACCAGCGCGCGCAGCATGTTGCCCAGGTCCTTCGGCAGGTCGGCGGTCAGCACCTGAACCTCATCCACGGCCTTGCGCTGCAGGGCGTCGAACAGCTGCTGCTCGACCGCGCCGGACAGGCCGGCAGCACGGGCCAGGCCGCGGTAGATACCGACGTGGCCCAGGTCCATGTGCACATCTGGCACATCGGTCAGCTGCAGCGTGGCGAGCATCAGGCTGATGACTTCGACATCGCTGGTGGGGCTGGCGTCGCCGTACAGCTCGGCACCCAGCTGGATCGGGCTACGCGAGGTGGACAGGGCACGCGGCTGGGCGTGCAGCACGCTGCCGGCATAGCACAGGCGGCTCGGGCCTTCACGGCGCAGGGTGTGGGCGTCAATGCGCGCCACCTGCGGGGTGAAGTCGGCGCGGAAGCCCATCAGGCGACCGGACTGCGGGTCTACTACCTTGAAGGTGCGCTGATCCAGGTCCTGGCCGGCGCCGGTGAGCAGCGACTCCAGGTACTCGATATGCGGGGTGACGACCAGCTCGTAGCCCCAACTCTGGAACAGGTCCAACACCTGGCGGCGCGCGATCTCGATGCGCGCGGCCTCAGGTGGCAGTACTTCCTCGATGCCATCTGGCAGCAGCCAGCGGTCTACCGTTGCCATTACGCCATTTCCCCTCTGGTCCGGGCGGCTTGCCAGCAGGCGAGCCGTCAGTAAAGCCGGTATCGCGCACAGCAGCGGGCAGCACTGATCCCAGCGCAGCCACCGTACCCGACACCCTCGAATTGCCTTGCGACCTGACCAATCCGCCAACTGGCGGTTTGCCAATCAACCTTGCAGACGCAAAAAAGCCGGGAAATTTCCCGGCTGCCTCATCATACACCCCTTTTCATTAAGGATGCACCCCGCCTGGCGTTTTAGCTGCCAGGCGGGGCGCCGCCGCATGAAAATCAGGGCCTGAGCATCACGGCCTGCTCTTGTCCAGGAAGCGGAAGAACTCGTTCTTCGGGTCCAGGACCAGCACGTCGCTCTTGCTCGAGAAGCTCTCGCGGTACGCCTGCAGACTACGGTAGAACGCATAGAAATCAGCGTCCTGGGTGTAGGCCTTGGCGTAGATGGCGGCCGCCTGGGCGTCGCCGTCACCGCGGGTTTCCTCTGCTTCGCGATAGGCCTCAGCCAGCAGTACGCGGCGCTGACGATCGGCATCGGCACGGATACCTTCAGCCAACTCGTTACCCTTGGCGCGGTGCTCGCGGGCTTCACGTTCACGCTCGGTGCTCATGCGGTCGAACACGCTGCGGTTGACTTCCTTCGGCAGGTCGATGGCCTTGACGCGCACGTCGACCACCTCGATACCCAACTCCTTGGCGGCCATGCGGTTCAGCGAAGCAGTGATGTCAGCCATCAGCGCGTCACGTTCACCGGAAACCACTTCATGCAGGGTACGTTTACCGAACTGGTCACGCAGGCCGCTTTCCAGACGACGCGACAGACGCTCGTCGGCGATCTGTTTCATGCCGGATGTGGCGGTGTAGAAACGTTCGGCGTCCTTGACGCGCCACTTGGCGTAGGCGTCGACCATCACCGCTTTCTTCTCCAGAGTCAGGAACCGCTGGGTCGGGGCGTCGAGGGTCATCAGGCGGGCGTCGAACTTGCGCACCTGGTTCACGTACGGAATCTTCACGTGCATGCCCGGCTGTACATCCGCCTGGACTACCTTACCGAAGCGCAGCAATACCGCACGCTCGGTCTGGGACACGATGTAGAAGCTGTTCCAGGCCACGATGGCCAGGACCACGGCGGCGATCAGGGCGATCAGCGATCTGTTGCTCATCAGCGGCTCTCCCTAGTACGCAGCGGCTGCTGTTGCTGTTGCAGGTCCTGCGCCGCACGGGCGGCCGCATCGTTGACCGATGGCGACACGCTGGTGGTCGGCGCGGACGAGTTGCGGCTGCCTTCGACCATCTTGTCCAGCGGCAGGTAGAGCAGGTTGTTCTGCCCGTCCTTGGTTGCCACCATGACCTTGCTCGAATTGCTGTAGACCTCTTGCATGGTCTCCAGATACAGGCGCTGACGGGTCACGTCAGGTGCCTTGCGGTACTCGGCGACCAGCTTGGTGAAGCGATCGGCCTCACCCTTGGCGCGGGCAATGACTTCGTCGCGGTAACCGTTGGCGTCCTCGATGATGCGCTGGGCCTGACCACGGGCTTCCGGTACCACGCCATTGGCGTAGGACTCGGCCTGGTTGCGGGCACGCTGCTCGTCTTCACGGGCTCGGATCACGTCGTCGAAGGCTTCCTGCACTTCACGCGGTGCAGCCGCGCTCTGTACGTTGACCTGGGTGACAGTGATACCGGTACGGTAGGTGTCGAGGAAACGCTGCAGGCGCTCGCGGATATCCACGGCCATCTGCTCACGACCTTCGGTCAGCACCTGGTCCATCGAGGTGGAGCCCACCACATGGCGCAGGGCACTCTCGGTCGCGTGCTGCAGGCTGACCTCAGGCTGGTCGACGTTGAGCACGAAGTCCTGCAGGTTGCTGATCTTGTACTGGACGGTCAGCGGTACCTCGACGATGTTCTCGTCTTCGGTCAGCATCTGGCCCTGCTTGGTATAGGCACGCTCGCGCGTGACGTTCTCCATGTACTTGCGATCGATCGGCGGGAAGTAGATGTTCAGGCCGGGGCCGACCGTCTCATAGTACTTGCCGAAGCGCAGCACCACGGCCTGCTCCTGCTCGTCGACCACGTACACGGCGCTGTACAGCCAGATAGCAGCCAGCACCGCCAGGCCGATGCCCAGCAGGCCCAGGCCACCGCCCTTGCCGACATTGCGGCCACCGCCGCCACGTTTCTTGCCACTGCCGAACATGCCGTTCAGGCTGTCCTGCAATTTGCGGAAGGCCTCGTCCAGGTCCGGTGGACCTTTCTTGTCACCACCGCCGCCACCGCCATTCCGGCGACCGCCCCAGGGATCCTGATTGTTCGAGTTGCCACCCGGCTCGTTCCAAGCCATAGCGCTCTCCATCTGATAAAGCAAAGACGCGCCCACGGCGCGCCGTCCAATGCTACAGAATGCCTGTCACTGCTGCCCGGCGACCTCGACGAGCATTTATTGCAAAGTGTGTTGCTCGACAAACACTTGCGGCTCCATGCCTTCGCGGCTGACCAGGCGATTCAGTTCGACCATGGGCAGTCGCACGCTCAGCAGGCTGCGCCCTTCTTCATCATGCTCTTCACTCTGCACGGCACCCAAGGCAAAGAATTGCGCGCGCAAGCGGGCAAAACGCTGCTCCAGACACAGGGTACCGACAAACAGATCATCCCCCAGCAACTCGGCAATCGCCTGGCCGACCAGCTCCAGGCCACGCCCATCGCGTGCCGATACCCAGACCCGTTCCGGCTTGCCATCGGCATTGCGCTGGATCTGCGGCTCGACATCTTCGAGCAAGTCGAGTTTGTTATACACCTCGAGGATCGGCAACCCTTCGGCGCCAATCTCGCCCAACACCGCCAGCACCTGCTCGATCTGCTCCATGCGCTCCGGCTCATGGGCATCGATCACATGCAGCAACAAGTCGGAATTGCTCGACTCTTCGAGCGTAGCCCGAAATGCCTCTACCAGCTTGTGCGGCAGGTGGCGAATGAAGCCCACGGTGTCGGCCAGCACGATCGGCCCCAGGTCGTTCAGCTCGAGCCGGCGCAGGGTCGGGTCGAGGGTGGCGAACAGCTGGTCCGCGGCATACACCTCGGATTCTGTCAGGGCGTTGAACAGCGTGGACTTGCCGGCGTTGGTATAACCCACCAGCGATACCGACGGAATGTCCGCACGCTTGCGCCCGCGGCGTGCCTGCTCGCGCTGGCTGCGCACCTTCTCCAGGCGTGACTTGATCTGGCGAATGCGCACCCGCAACAGGCGGCGGTCGGTTTCCAGCTGGGTTTCACCCGGGCCGCGCAGGCCGATACCACCCTTCTGTCGCTCAAGGTGGGTCCAGCCGCGCACCAGCCGCGTGCTCATGTGCTCGAGCTGGGCCAGTTCGACCTGCAGCTTGCCTTCATGGGTACGCGCCCGTTGGGCGAAGATATCGAGAATCAACCCGGTGCGGTCGAGCACACGACACTCGAACACACGCTCGAGGTTGCGCTCCTGGCTGGGCGTGAGGGTGTGATTGAAAATCACCAGGTCTACCTGCTCGGCATGGACCAGGTCGTGCAACTCTTCGACCTTGCCACTGCCAATCAGGTATTTGGCGGAAGGCTGATGCCTTGCCACCGTGACCAGCGAGACGATGTCGGCACCGGCCGACAATGCCAGTTCCTGAAACTCCTGCGGGTCTTCGCGCGCCTCAGGGTTCTGACCTTCCAAGTGAACGAGCAACGCCCGCTCACCACCACCGTGGCGCTCAAAGAACAATGCAGGCTCCTATCAGGCGTTGCCTGGCTCGCTGTCGCCGTGTTCGGAATCGGACGGGCTTGGCAGGCGAACCGGACGGGCAGGAACCACGGTCGAGATGGCGTGCTTGTAGACCATCTGGCTGACGGTGTTCTTCAGCAGTACCACGAACTGGTCGAAGGACTCGATCGAACCCTGCAGTTTGATGCCGTTGACCAGATAGATGGATACCGGGACCTTTTCTTTTCTCAAGGTGTTCAAGTAAGGGTCTTGTAGCGAATGCCCTTTTGACATATGCCGCACTCCTGTAAGGATCAATAATAGAAAATCAAGAAAATCGATAAATTAGGCCGCCCCTTCGCAAGAATAGACGGCAATCAGCAGGGACTCAGCTCAATATGGAGATGGCCCCAAGGTATTTCAAGGTGCGGGACAGATTGTCGCAGGCCAGGCTGTCAAGCCAGTGTACTTCAGGCCAGCCACGCAACCAGGTGAACTGCCGCTTGGCCAGCTGCCTGGTGGCAATGATACCGCGTTCACGCATCTCATTCTCAGTCAGCTTGCCGTCCAGGTAATCCCAGACCTGCCGATACCCCACTGCCCGTATAGACGGCAGCCCGGCGTGCAAGTCACTTCTGGCTCGCAGCGATCGGACCTCGTCGACGAAGCCCTGTTCCAGCATCTGTGAAAATCGTAACGCAATTCGCTGATGCAAAATGTGACGATCTGTAGGAGCAATCGCCAAACTCGCGACAGTATAGGGCAAATGTCCGCCAGCGCCTGCGTCTGCGCCGCGACTTTCCGCGAATTGACGCTGTCGATGTGCCGTCATGCTCTCGCCACTCACCCGGTAAACCTCCAACGCCCTGATCAATCGCTGCGGGTCGTTGGGGTGGATACGCGCCGCCGACTCAGGGTCAACCTCGGCCAACTGGCGGTGCAACTCGGCCAGCCCCAGCGCTTCGGCCTGGGCTTCCAGCTCGGCACGCACCGCGGCATCGGCCGCCGGCATATCGGCCAGGCCATCGATCAACGCCTTGTAATAGAGCATGGTGCCGCCCACCAGCAACGGGATCTTGCCGCGTGCGGTGATCTCGGCCATGGCTTCCAGGGCATCGGCACGGAACTGCGCAGCCGAATAGCTTTCGGCCGGGTCGCGAATGTCGATCAGCCGGTGCGGGTGGGCGGCGAGGATTTCTTTGGAGGGCTTGGCCGAACCGATGTCCATGCCGCGGTAGACCAGCGCCGAATCGACGCTGATCAGCTCGCACGGCAGTACTTTGGTCAGCTCGATGGCCAGGTCGGTCTTGCCGGCCGCCGTCGGGCCCATCAGGAATATTGCAGGGGGCTTGCCGCTCATTTCATCGACCGCGCAGGAAGAGTTTGTCCAGGTCGTCCAGGCCCATCTGGGTCCAGGTGGGGCGACCATGGTTGCACTGGCCGCTGCGCTCGGTGTTTTCCATGTCACGCAGCAGGGCGTTCATCTCGGGGATCGCCAGGCGCCGGTTGGCGCGCACGGCACCGTGACAGGCCATGGTACCGAGCAGCTCGTTGAGGTGCGCCTGGATACGGTCGCTGGTGCCGTATTCCATCAGGTCGGCGAGTACATCCTGCACCAGGCGGTTGGCCTCGGCCTGCTTGAGCAAAGCCGGGATCTGGCGGATAGCCAAGGTCTCGGGGCCCAGACGCTGCAGTTCGAAACCCAGCCGTTGGAACCACTGCGCGTGCTCTTCGGCGCAGTCTGCTTCACGCTGGCTCAGGGCCAGGGTCTCGGGCACCAGCAGCGGCTGGCCGCTGAGGCCTTCGCTGGCCATGGCCACCTTGAGGCGCTCGTACATGATGCGCTCGTGAGCGGCGTGCATGTCTACCAGCACCAGGCCAATGGCATTCTCGGCCAGGATGTAGATACCCTTGAGCTGCGCCAACGCGTAGCCCAGCGGTGGAACATCGCCCTGGCTTTCAGGCAGCGTCGTCGGCACCGCGCCGTCATCCAGCGGTTTGTAAAATTCGCGATACACCGCCTGTGCCTCGGCGGCCGGCAGCGGCTGCGAGGGGCGCGGCGTGTACTGGTACTGGTAACCCGCACCACTACCACCGCTGGAGAATGACTGCTGCGGGCCACGCGGCTGCTCGAGCACCGGCGAGGCCAGGCGCATTTCGCCCTGGGGGCCGAACTCACCGGCCTGCGGGCCCGTGGGGCGGACCACTTCGGGTACGGCAACTGGCGCCGCCAACTGGTCTTCCGGGCGCACATCGGCCAGGGCGCGATGCAGGGTGCCATACAAGAAGTCGTGCACCGAGCGCCCCTCGCGGAAACGCACTTCGTGCTTGGTCGGGTGCACGTTGACGTCGACGCCGTTGGGCTCCAGCTCCAGGAACAGCACAAAGGTCGGGTGCCGACCATTGAACAGCACGTCGCGGTAAGCCTGGCGCACGGCGTGGGCGACCAGCTTGTCGCGCACCGCACGGCCGTTGACGAAGAAATACTGCAGGTCTGCCTGGCTGCGCGAGAACGTCGGCAGGCCGACCCAGCCCCAAAGGCGAAGGCCGTTGCGTTCCACGTCGATCGGCAGCGCCTGCTCCATGAAGCCCGGGCCGCAGATGGCGCCCACCCGCCGCGCACGGGCGGTTTCATCGTGGGCCTCGTGCAGGCTGAGGATGCTCTTGCCGTTGTGGCGCAGGTGGAAGCCGACATCGAAGCGCGCCAGCGCCAGGCGCCGTATCACTTCCTGCAGGTGATCGAATTCGGTTTTCTCGGCCTTGAGGAACTTGCGCCGGGCCGGGGTATTGAAGAACAGGTCGCGCACTTCCACCGAAGTACCCACCGGGTGCGCCGCCGGCTGCACCCGCGGGGTCATGTCGCGGCCTTCGGTTTCCACCTGCCAGGCCTCGGTAGCGCTGGCGGTACGCGAGGTAAGGGTCAGGCGCGCCACCGAGCTGATCGAGGCCAGGGCCTCACCACGGAAGCCCAGGCTCAATACCCCTTCCAGGTCTTCCAGCTCGCGGATCTTGCTGGTGGCGTGACGGGCCAGGGCCAGCGGCAGGTCGTCGGCGGAAATGCCGCTGCCATCGTCACGCACCCGCAGCAGCTTGACGCCGCCCTGCTCAACTTCCACGTCGATACGCCGGGCGCCGGAGTCCAGGCTGTTCTCCAGCAACTCTTTGGCGACAGAGGCCGGCCGCTCGACAACCTCGCCGGCGGCAATCTGGTTGGCCAGCCGCGGGCTGAGCAGCTGGATGCGCGAACCGCCAGTCATTGCGAGGCCAACGTGGTAGCGGGGATATCGAGGCGCTGGCCGACCTTCAGTTCATCGGTCTTGAGGCTGTTGGTGCTGCGCAGGCTGGTCACGCTGACCTGGTAGCGCACGGCAAGCATCGCCAGGGTCTCGCCAGGGCGTACCGTGTGCTCACGCGGGCCAGCGGCGATCTTGCCGGTGTCGCGCAGCCAGGCGATGTAGGTGCCCGGCGGTGGGTTCTGCTGGAAATACTGGCGCACACCAGTGTGGATCGAACGGGCCAAGGCCTGCTGATGGCTGGCGGTGGCCAGCTTGGCGGCTTCGTTGTTGTTCGAGATGAACCCGGTTTCAACGAGGATCGACGGAATATCCGGCGACTTCAGCACCATGAAACCGGCCTGTTCCACCCGCTGCTTGTGCAGGGAGGTAATGCGGCCCATGTTGCCCAGCACCTTCTGCCCGACATTGAGGCTGGAGCTGAGCGTGGCGGTCATCGACAGGTCGAGCAGCACGCCGGCCAGCATGCGGTCCTTGTCGTCGAGGCTGACGTTACCGGCACCACCGATCAGGTCGGAACGGTTTTCCGTGTCGGCCAGCCAGCGCGCAGTCTCCGAGGTGGCGCCGCGGTCCGACAGGGCGAATACCGAGGCACCAAAGGCGGCGCGGGACGGCGCGGCGTCGGCGTGGATCGAGATGAACAGGTCGGCGCCCTTCTTGCGGGCGATTTCCGTGCGCTTGCGCAGCGGGATGAAGTAGTCGCCCGTACGGGTCAGCTCGGCCCGGAAGCCTTTCTCGCTGTTGATCTGGCGCTGCAACTCCTTGGCGATCTGCAGCACGATGTCTTTTTCATGCTGGCCACGCGAGCCGGACGCACCCGGGTCCTCACCGCCGTGGCCTGCATCGATGGCAACCACGATGTCACGCTTTCCGCTGGGTACCGGCGGTAGCTTGATGGCAGGCTGGGCCGGGCTCACCGGCACCGCCGGCGTGGTTGCAGGCGTTGGTACCGGGGTGGGTGCCGGAGTCGGCGCGCTGGCCGCAATTGCGTCAGCCTCCTGATCGTACAGGTCGACCACCAGCCGGTTGCCATATTGGGCATTGGGCGCCAGGGTGAAGCTTTTAGGGGTCACCGACTTTTTCAGGTCGACCACCACGCGCAGGTCGGTCGGGGTGCGCTGAGCCGAACGCACGCTGCTGATCGGCGTATTGGAGGTAGCCACGTTCAGTGGCGCGGCCAAGGTCGCGCCATTGATGTCGATAACCAGGCGATCAGGTGCACTCAGGGTGAAGACGCTGTGTTGCACGGGGCCAGACAGGTCAAAGACCAGCCGCGTGTTGTCCGGCGCGCGCCACAGGCGCATGCTCTTGACTTGAGTGACGGCCAGAGCGTCAACGGTCACCGTTGTCAGCAGCAGCCCAACGATGGCGACCAGTGCGCGTATGCGCATACCTACCCCACTTACTGTTTATAGTGTTCGGCCAGTGCCACGCACCAGGCCTCGCCGCGAGCCCCCTGCGGCGAAAGGTTCAGCGAGCGTCCGCCCGCTTGGGGGCTTATGGTAATGGTCAGGTCGGGCTTTGGCAAAACGCCCGCACCCTTTTGTGGCCACTCGAACAGGCACAGCGGGTCGCCCTCGAAATAGTCACGAATACCCATGAACTCCAGCTCTTCCGGATCGACCAGGCGATACAGGTCGAAATGGAACGCCCGCACATCACCAATTTCGTATGGCTCGACCACAGTGAAGGTCGGGCTTTTCACTGCACCAGTATGGCCCAGGCCACGAATCAGACCACGCGACAGGGTGGTTTTGCCCGCACCCAGGTCACCTTCCAGAAAAATAACGCCGTGACCGCCGGTCACCTCGGCCAGTTGTGCGCCAAATTTGACCGTGGCCGCTTCATCGGCCAGAAACAGGTTTAAGCCAGACACGCAGAATGCTCCTCCAACAACTCACGAATGACCGGCGCCAGATCGCTGGCAGCCAGGCCTCTACCTTTTACGCCCAGACGCTCGCCGGCACAGGCGTGCAGCCATACCCCCAGCCCCGCGGCGTGCCAGGCATCCAGGCCTTGGGCCAACAGCGCCGCCAGCACGCCGGTCAGCACATCGCCAAGGCCGGCACCGGCCATGGCCGGGTGACCACGTTCGCACAACAGCAGTTGCCCGGCCGGGTCGGCTACCAGAGTGCCGGCCCCCTTGAGCACGCAGACGCTGTAGTAACGGCGCGCCAGCTTGCGTGCAGCGCCCGGGCGATCCGCCTGTACAGCCTCGGTGGAAATGCCCAGCAGCCGCGCCGCCTCCCCGGGGTGCGGGGTAAGGATGCTGCCACTGGGCAGGGCCAGCGGGGTGCGCGCCAGCAAGTTCAGGGCATCGGCGTCCCACACCTGCGGGCGTTCGGCATTGGCCACCGCCGACAGCAGGCTGCGACCCCAGGCTGCCTGGCCCAGACCAGGGCCGACCACCAGCACCGAAGCGCGCTCCAGCACGCCCATCAGCTGGTTGGCCGAACTGGCGCCCAGGCACATGACCTCCGGCAGGCGCGCCAGGCTGGCAGTCACGTGTTCGGGCCGGGTCGCCACACTGACCAGCCCCGCGCCACAGCGCAGGGCGGCTTCGGCACTGAGCAGCACAGCGCCTCCGGTACCAAGGTCGCCACCGACCACCAGTACATGGCCGAAGTCGCCTTTGTGGGCATGCGCATGACGTGCCGGCAGGTGCGCGACAGTCACGCTGCTGAGCAATTGAGGGGTATGGCTGGGGTGTTTGGTCTGCGGCATGGGGTCAAAGGCTCCAATGTCTGGCAGAATTATACGCACCTGAGCCCGTATTGCCTTGCCCATCCATGTCCGTCTGTACGCCTGACCTCGCCCAACTGGCCCAATCGATCAAGATTTGGGGCCAAGAACTCGGTTTTGCCCATGTTGGCATCGCCGGGGTAGACCTTGGCGAACACGAACACCACCTGCAGCGCTGGCTCGACGCCGGCTACCAGGGCGAGATGGATTACCTGGGTGCCCACGGCAGCAAGCGTGCACACCCAGAGCAATTGATCCCTGGCACGGTACGCGTGGTATCGCTGCGCATGGACTACCTGCCCGGCGACACACAGATGGCGCAGCGCCTGGCACAGCCCGAAAAAGCCTACGTATCGCGCTACGCCCTGGGCCGGGATTACCACAAGCTGGTGCGCAAGCGCGTGCAGTTCCTGGCCGATCGCATTCAGGAAGCCATCGGCCCGTTCGGCTACCGCGCCTTCGTCGACAGCGCTCCGGTGCTGGAAAAGGCCCTGGCCGAGCAGGCCGGGCTGGGCTGGATCGGCAAGAACACCCTGCTGCTCAACCGCAAGGCGGGCAGTTATTTCTTCCTCGCCGAGCTGTTCGTCGACCTGCCACTGCCGGTGGACGAAGCCACCACCAGCGAACATTGCGGGCGCTGCCAGGCCTGCCTGGACATCTGCCCGACCCAGGCCTTCGTCGGGCCGTATGTGCTGGATGCTCGGCGCTGCATCTCCTACCTGACCATCGAACTACGGGGGCCGATCCCCGTCGAGTTACGTTCGAAGATGGGCAACCGGGTGTTCGGTTGCGATGACTGCCAGATCGTCTGCCCGTGGAACCGCTTTGCCAGGCACAGCCAGGAGCAGGATTTCCAGCCACGACACGGGCTGGAGAATGCCGAGTTGGCGGAGATGTTCCTGTGGGATGAAAGGACCTTCCTGCGCAAGACCGAAGGCGGGCCATTGCGCCGGGCCGGGTATGAGCGCTGGTTGCGCAACCTGGCGGTGGGGCTTGGCAATGCGCCATCGACAATCCCGGTGATCGAAGCGCTGAAGGCGCGGCGCGAGGATGCCTCGGAGCTCGTGAGGGAGCATGTGGAGTGGGCGCTGGCGCAGCACGGCGTTTCGTAGCCAGACACACCTTGTGGGAGCGGGTTTACCCGCGAAGAAGCCACCGCGGTGGATGGCACGGGCTGCGCCCGTGTTCGCGGGTGAACCCGCTCCCACAGGGATCGCATGTCAAGGTCACTGCTGGTCGTTGTAGTGGAACTTGGGCATTTCCCAATGGAACCGAATCGCCAGCAGCCGCACCAGGAACCCGCCAAACAAGGTCAGCAGCATCGCCTGCTCCGCCGGCACCTTGAAATACACGCACCCCAGGTAGAACCACGCCGCGGCAAATGACACGCTGGCGTACAGCTCGCGGCGGAACACCAAGGGAATGTCGTTGCAGAAGATATCCCGCAGGATCCCGCCGAATACCCCGGTGATCACCCCGCTGATCGACGCCACCAGCATGCCCTGCCCCATCTCCAGCGCAGTCATGCAGCCAATCAAGGTAAAAGCCACCAGCCCCAGGGCGTCGAGCACCAGGAACAGCGAGCGCAGGCGGCGCATCATCGGCGCGATGAAAATGGTCAGCAGCGCCGCACAGCTGGTCAGCACCAGGTATTCAGGATGCTTCACCCAGGTCAGCGGGTAATGCCCGAGAAGCACGTCACGCACCGAGCCGCCACCCAGGGCGGTAACGCAGGCAATCAGCACCACGCCGAACCAGTCCATGCCGCGGCGGCCTGCAGACAACGCGCCGGTCATGGCTTCGGCGGTGATGGCGATTAGGTAGAGCATCAACAACATGGTGCGGGGTCCGTGCGGGCGTGCGAGAAAGGCGCGCAGTCTAACCAGTTGCCCATGGCACCAAAAGAGGGCGCAGATACAATATCTGCGCCTTTTCGGCTCATACCTTGATGAAGTGCTCGCGATAGTGGCGCAGTTCGGCGATCGATTCGCGGATGTCGTCCAGCGCCAGGTGGGTATTGCCCTTCTTGAAGCTGTCGCGCACATCAGGTGCCCAGCGTGCAGCCAGTTCCTTCAGGGTCGAAACATCGAGATTGCGGTAATGGAAGTAGTTTTCCAGGTTGCGCATGTGTCGGTACAGGAAACGGCGGTCCTGGCAGATGCTGTTGCCACAGATCGGGGACTTGCCTTTCGGTACCCACTGCTCAAGGAAGGCAATGGTCTGCGCCTCGGCTTCGGCCATGCCGACCTTGCTCTCGCGAACGCGCTGGGTCAGGCCCGAAGCGCCATGGGTGCGGGTATTCCACTCGTCCATGCGCGCCAGCACTTCGTCATTGTGGTGGATGGCAATCACCGGCCCTTCGGCCAGGGTGTTCAGTTCGCTGTCGGTGACAATGGTGGCCATCTCGATGATGACGTCGCTGTCCGGATCCAGGCCGGTCATTTCCAGGTCGATCCAGATCAGGTTCTGTGGGTTTTGCATGCGGGGGCTCCTCGTATAGGCCGTCATAGTAGCGTAGTGGCCAAGGCACGCCCATTCACGGTGCGAAGGTAAGCCAAATGGTCCGGCGCCTGGCGTGCTAAACTGCCTGCCGTTTTCAACCTGCCCCCACGCACGGAACCTTCATGGCCAAACGCCAGCTCAATCGCCGCCAGAACTGGCGCATCGAAAAAATCCAGAACGAGCGCGCCGCGCGTGCGGCCAAACGCGAACAGCACGTGCTGCAGGAACTGGAGGGTGGCGACCTTGGGCCAGAGCAGTTGGGCCTGGTGATTGCGCACTTCGGTGTGCAGGTAGAAGTGGAAGCCCAGGACGGCGAAGCCGCGGGCCAGGTGTTCCGTTGCCACTTGCGCGCCAACCTGCCGGCGCTGGTTACCGGCGACCGCGTGGTATGGCGGGCGGGCAACCAGGGCATTGGCGTGATCGTCGCGCAGATGCCGCGCAGCACCGAGCTGTGCCGGCCTAACAACCACGGCCAGCTGAAGCCGGTGGCGGCCAACGTCGACCTGATCGTGATCGTCTTTGCCCCCGCGCCCGAACCGCACCCCAACCTGATCGACCGTTACCTGGTGGCGGCGGAGCACGCCGGCATTCGTCCGTTGCTGCTGCTGAACAAGGCCGACCTGATCAACGAAGAGAACGGCCCGGGCCTGCATGCGCTGCTGGAGGTTTACCGCGAGCTCGGCTACCTGCTGCTCGAGGTCTCGGCACATCACGGTGACGGCATGCAACGCCTGCAGCAGATGCTCGACGGCCACATCAGCGTGTTCGTCGGCCAATCGGGGGTGGGCAAGTCGTCGCTGGTCAACAGCCTGCTGCCGGAGGCCGGCACCCGTGTCGGCGACCTGTCGGAATGGTCTGGCCAGGGTACCCACACCACCACCACCGCGCGGCTGTACCACTTCCCCAATGGTGGCGACCTGATCGACTCACCGGGCATCCGCGAGTTCGGCCTGGGTCACGTCAGCCGCAGTGATGTGGAGGATGGTTTCATCGAGTTCCGCGACCTGTTCGGCACCTGCCGCTTCCGCGACTGCAAGCATGATCGCGAACCGGGCTGTGCGCTGCTCAAGGCGCTGGACGAGGGGCGTATCAAGCAGCAACGGATGAACAGCTACCGCTCGATCATCGCCAGTTTGCCGGAAGACGCTTACTGACCCCCTGTGGGCGCGAGGCTCAGCTGCAGCACGCGCCTGTAGGAGCGGCCTTGTGTCGCGATAGGGCCGCAGAGCGGCCCCAGCAATCTTTGCAAAAATGCAGAAGTCCGGGGGCCGCCTTGCGGCCCGATCGCGACGCAAGGCCGCTCCTACAAGGACCGTGCAGGGCACCCCAAGAACCTACTGGTCCTTGGCCTCATCCATCTTCAGCGTCCCCTCTTCGAAGATGTTCAGCTTCTGGCGCAATTCACGCGGCTGCATGGGGGCCTGCCCGGCCTCCCCTGGCGCCGCCGGTGCCGCAGCGGCCGGCGGCGCGGGCTCGGCAGCCGGTGCTTCCGGCGCGCCCTGCTCGCCTTCGATATTGCGCTGGGCCTTTTTGGTCAGCACGATGATGTCGATGCGGCGGTTGACCGGGTTGAACGGGTCCTTGCGGTCGAACAGCGACGACGAGGCATAACCCACCACCCGCGCCACCTGGCCATCCGGGTAGCCGCCGGCCACCAGTGCACGGCGCGCGGCGTTGGCGCGGTTGGCCGACAATTCCCAGTTGCCGAACTCGCCACTGCCGGCATAGGGCTTGGCGTCGGTGTGGCCACTGATGCTGATCTTGTTCGGCACCGCCTTGATGGTGTCGGCCATCGCCAGCAGGATGTCCTCGAAGTACGGCTGCAGGCGCGCGCTGCCAATGTCGAACATCGGCCGGTTCTCGGCGTCCATGATCTGGATGCGCAGGCCGTCCTGGGTGATCTCGAACAGGATCTGGTCCTTGAACTTCTGAAGTTGCGGGTTCTCTTCCACCTTGTTCTGCAGTTCCTGCAGCAGCAACTCCAGGCGCTCACGCTCGACCTGCTCGGCCATGGTCTCCACCTGGTCCTTGTCCAGCTGAATGCTGGTATCAGGCGTCGGCTCCGACTTGGCTTCGGGGTTGATGGTCTTTTCCGGCGCCAGCTGAGGCGAGCCGCCCAGGTCGATGACGTAGGGCGTTCCGCTTTCCGAGAAGCCGATCGGGTCCTTGAAGTAGCCGGCAATGGCGATCTTCTGTTCCGGGGTGGCCGTGGACAACAGCCACAGCACCAGGAAGAACGCCATCATCGCCGTGGCGAAGTCGGCGAAAGCGATTTTCCAGGCGCCGCCGTGGTGGCCGCCGCCAAAGCGCTTGACGCGCTTGACGATGATGGGCTGATTGTTCTCCATGACTCAGCGACCGCGAACCGCTTGTTCCAGTTCGGCGAAGCTTGGGCGGTGCTTGGGGTACAGCACTTTGCGCCCGAACTCGACCGCCAGCGAAGGCGGCATGCCCGAGGCCGAGGCCACCAGCGAAGCCTTGATCGACTCGTAGAGGTTCAGCTCTTCCTTGGCATCGTGCTCCAGGCACTTGGCCAACGGGCCGAAGAAGCCGTAGGCCGCCAGAATACCGAAGAAGGTACCCACCAGCGCCGCACCCACATGGAGGCCGATGGAGGCCTGATCACCATCGCCGAGCGAGGCCATGGTCACCACGATACCCAGTACCGCCGCAACGATACCGAAGCCGGGCATGCCGTCGGCGATGCCGGTCACCGCATGGGACGGGTGCTCCAGTTCTTCCTTCATGCTCAGCAGTTCCATGTCGAACAGGCCCTCGAGTTCGTGTGGGGCCATGTTGCCGGTGGACATGATGCGCAGGTAGTCGCAGACGAATGCGGTCATGCGTTCATCTGCCAGCACCGTCGGGTACTTGGCGAAGATCGGGCTGGCGGCGGCATCCTCGATATCGGCCTCGATGGCCATCATGCCTTCGCGTCGGCTCTTGTTGAGAATCTCGTACACCAGGCCCAGCACTTCCAGGTAGAAGGCATGAGTGAAGCGTGAGCCGAACATCTTCATCGACTTCTTGATGACGTGCATGGTCATGTGGCCAGGGTTGGCCTGCAGGAATGCACCAAAGGCCGCACCGCCGATGATCAGTACTTCGAACGGCTGGATCAGTGCCGCGATCTTGCCGTGGGAAAGCACGTATCCGCCGAGCACGCTCGCGAATACGACGATGATGCCGATAATTTTAGCCATAGGTTCAAAGCACTTGCTGTCGTGGTCAGGGGAAGAGACGGGAGCTTTAAAACTCTTCTTCTACTTATCGGCAGAACTGCGCCAGACTATAGCCACTCAATGCGAAAAGCCAGTTCGGACTGATGTCAAAATGCCAATTGAAACCAAGGTGCCCGCTCAGGCTCCACGTACGCTAGAGGCCTGGGTAAAGCTGCTCGAGAGTGTTCGCATCCCCGTGCCGAAGCACAGCTACGACCGGGTCATGGCCGCCATCCACGATAACCGCCGCTCGCTGCGCGATATCGCCGAACTGATGCAGGATAGCCCGGCTCTGGTGCTGTCGGTGATGCGCGAAGCCAATCACCCCACCAATGCCAGCCTGGCAGAGCCCGCCGAAAGCCTGGAAGTCGCCCTCAACCGCCTGGGCCTGGAGCGCAGCGAACAGCTGCTCAAGCGCCTGCCAGCAGTGCCCGTCGAAGAGATCCCGCCGGTACTGTGCCAGTTCCAGCTGATCAGCCAGCACGCCTCGCAGCAAGCCAGCGGCCTGTTCGCAAGCCGCCTGGCACGGCTGTGGCAGGAAATCCACTGGGGCAGCCTGTTGTTCCTGTCGCCACTCTGGCCGCTGGCGCTGGCCTACCCCAAGCTGCTCGATACCTGGGAGCTGCGGGTTATCCACAAGGGCGAAGACGCCGCCCATGTCGAGGAAGAACTGTTTGGCGTGCGCATCATGGAGCTGTGCCAGACCATGGCGGAGTACTGGCGCCTGCCACAATGGGTGACCCAGGGTTACCGCCTGCTGCTGGAAGAGCGCGAACAACTGGCCCAGGTGCTCAGTATCGCCCGCGATCCGGACCTGCTCAGCCAGCAACACCGCCTGGACGCCGAGCCTGGCCTGCGCCGCTGGTTCAACCAGCCGGCCAACACCGTGCTGCTGGCCAACAACCTGGCCCTGGCGGCACAAGTGGGCTGGGACAACCCGCACCTGTTGCGCTGGCAGCTGCTGACCGCACTGTACCTGCAGACCTCGCTGGACGACGTGCAGCAGCAGGTGCACCAGCAGGCTGCGGCCAGCGCCCGCCGCCATGCCCAGCATGCCTTGTTCCACCCGGCCGAAGCGCTGATCTGGCCCTGGCACCAGCGCCGTCCGCACCCAGACATGCTGGCTCCGCCACCGCCCACCAGCGACGAACTGACGCGCTGGCGCAAGCTGTGCCAGGACCTTCTGGCCCAGCCCAGCCCGTTCACCAACAACGTACACCTGGCCACGCAGGTTATCGAGGCCCTTCTGGCCTCTGGCATGCAGCGGATCCTGCTGCTGAGCCTGGACAAGGCCAACGACCAGCTGCGCGTGCAGCAGATGGCCGGCCTGCCAAAGGAAGCCGGGGCGCTGGTACTGCCGGTGGCGCAGAACAAACTGCTGCAAAAGCTGCTGGCCAAGGCCGGGCAATTGCGTATCACCCCGGAAAACCACAGCCAGCTCTCGGCCCTGCTGCCGGCTCCGCTGCGTGCCTTGTTCCGCAGCGAGCACGTGCTGCTACGCTCGCTGGCGGTGGCGGACCAGGTGCTGATGCTGATGGTGGCTGACCAAGGCTGCCGGCCGCTGGCCGATATCAGCGTGCAAGCCTTCGGCAAGACCGCACAGTGCACCGAACGGGCGCTGTCGGTGTTTGCCAACCGCAAGGCCTGAGCCTTGCGCTACAATCGCCCCTCTTTCCACACTGGAGACCGTGGATGACTGACTTTTCCGGCCTGCCCCTGGTGATCGAAGCCGCGGACCTGCTGCCGCGCCTGGATTCGCCACAGCTGATCCTGATCGACCTGAGCAGCGCCAACCGCTATGTCAGCGGGCATATCCCCGGCGCACGCTTTGTCGAAGGCAAGCGTACCCAGCTCGGCCAGCCCCCCGCGCCCGGCCTGCTGCCGGCCCTGGGCGAGCTGGAAAAACTGTTCAGCGAACTCGGCCACCGCGACGATGCCGTGTATGTGGTGTATGACGATGAGGGCGGCGGCTGGGCCGGGCGTTTCATCTGGTTGCTCGACGTGATCGGCCACAAGCGTTACCACTATCTCAATGGCGGCATCCAGGCCTGGCCCGCCGACAAGCTCTCCACAGAAGTGCCCGCCAGCGGCAATGCGCCGGTGCACCTGCGCATCGACACTTCGCCAACCGCCACCCGCGAGTACCTGCAAAGCCGCCTGGGCGCCGACGACCTGGTCATCTGGGACGCCCGTGGCCCGCAGGAATTCAGCGGCGAGAAAGTACTGGCAGCCAAGGGCGGCCACATCCCCGGCGCGATCAACTTCGAGTGGACCGCCGGCATGGACCTCAACGACCACCTGCGCATTCGCCAGGACATCGCCGAAGTCCTGAAGAACCTGGGCATCACCCCCGACAAGGAAGTGATCACCCACTGCCAGACCCACCGCCGCTCCGGTTTCACCTACCTGGTGGCCAAGGCCCTTGGCTACCCGCGCGTCAAGGCCTACGCCGGCTCGTGGAGCGAATGGGGCAACCACCCGGACACGCCTGTAGAAGTCTAAGGAACCTGCATGAAATCCCGTTTGTTCATCATCAGCCAGTACCTGCTGCCGCACCACTTGCTGTCGCGGCTGGCCGGCTGCATAGCCGAGTGCCGCGTGCGCTGGTTCAAGAACGCCTTCACCGCCTGGTTCGCCAAGCGTTACCAGGTCAACATGAGCGAAGCGCTGGTCGAGGACCTGAGCGCCTACGAGCACTTCAATGCATTCTTCACCCGCGCCCTTAAGCCGGGTGCCCGCCCGCTGGACGAGACCCCGGGCGCCATCCTTTGCCCGGCCGACGGTGCCATCAGCCAGCTTGGCCCGATCGAGCACGGCCGCATCTTCCAGGCCAAGGGCCACGGTTTCAGCGCGCAGGAGCTGCTTGGCGGTGACCCGGCCATGGCCGCGCCGTTCATGGGCGGCGAGTTCGCCACCATCTACCTGTCGCCCAAGGACTACCACCGCGTGCACATGCCGCTGGCCGGTACCCTGCGTGAAATGGTCTACGTGCCGGGCCGCCTGTTCTCGGTCAACCAGACCACCGCAGAGAACGTCCCCGAGCTGTTCGCCCGCAACGAGCGCGTGGTCTGCCTGTTCGATACCGAGCGCGGGCCGATGGCCGTGGTGCTGGTGGGCGCGATGATCGTCGCTTCGATCGAAACCGTGTGGGCCGGGTTGGTGACGCCACCCAAGCGTGAACTGAAGACCTTCCGCTACGACGAAGCCAGCCGCGCGCCGATCCACCTGGAGAAAGGTGCCGAACTGGGCCGCTTCAAGCTGGGGTCGACTGCTATCGTGCTGTTCGGGCCGGAGCAGGTGAAGTGGGCGGAGAACCTGGGTGCGGGTTCAGCGGTGCGCATGGGGCAGCAGTTGGCGGCGCCTGTGCAGGCTTGATTGCCTGATGGAACCTGGGGCCGCTTTGCGGCCCTTTCGCGACACAAGGCCGCTCCTACAGGAGATAAGCGATTCCCTGTAGGAGCGGCCTTGTGTCGCGAAAGGGCTGCGAAGCAGCCCCGGATTCTCAAATCAGCCGCGCGCGTCGCGGTCGCGCAGGCCCAGCAGATACAACACTCCATCCAATCCCAGGGTAGAAATCGCCTGCTTGGCCGACTGGCGTACCAGCGGCTTGGCACGAAACGCCACACCCAGGCCGGCCAGCGACAGCATCGGCAGGTCGTTGGCACCGTCACCCACGGCAATGGTCTGCTCCAGCTGCAAGCCTTCTTCGCTGGCCAGCTTCTGCAGCAGCTCGGCCTTGCGCTGGGCATCGACGATCGGCTCCACAGCCACGCCGGTCACCTTGCCATCGACCACTTCCAGCTCGTTGGCGAATACATAGTCGATACCCAGGCGCGCCTGCACCTGGCGGGCAAAGTAGGTAAAGCCGCCAGACAGGATCGCGGTCTTGTAACCCAGGCGCTTGAGCTCGGCAAACAGGTTCTCGGCACCTTCAGTCAGACGCAGCGACGCCCCGATCTCATCCAACACGCCCACATCCAGGCCCTTGAGCAGCGCCATGCGCTCCTTGAAGCTGGCGCGGAAGTCCAGCTCGCCGCGCATGGCGCGCTCGGTGATGGCAGCAACCTGCTCACCCACGCCAGCGGCCTTTGCCAGTTCGTCGATGACCTCGGCTTCGATCAGCGTCGAGTCCATGTCGAAGACCGCCAGGCGACGGTTGCGGCGGAACAGGTCGTCCTTCTGGAAGGCAATGTCGATGCTCAGCTCTTCGGCCAGGGCGAAGAAGTCGGCACGCAGAGCCTCGGCATCGCTCGGCACGCCGCGCACAGACATCTCGATGGCCGCCTTGCCCTTGTCGGTCTCCGCATCCAGCGCCACACGGGCCGACAGGCGCTCGATGCGCTCGATGGTCAGGCCGTACCGGCTGATCACCGCACTCACCCGCTGCAGTTGCTCTGGAGTGATCTTGCGGCTGAGCAAGGTGACGATGTGGCGCGCCTCGCCCTGGCCATCGGCCCAGTGCTGGTAGTCCGCCTCGGAAATCGGCGTGTAGCGGGCCTGCAGGTTCAGTTCGTGGGCCTTGGCCTGCACGCTCTGCAGCAGGGAGGTGGCCACTTCGTTGTCCGGGATATCGACCAGGATGCCGAACGACAAGGTACCGTGCATGACTGCCAGGCCAATGTCGAGGATGCTCACACCGCCCTGCAGCAGGACGCCGGTGATAGCCGCAGTGAGACCGGGACGGTCCTCACCGGTGATGTTGATCAGGACGATTTCGCGCACAACCTGGCTCCGACTTCGATGAAAAATGCGCATTCTACCGATTTTCCGTGACCGTCGGGCGCCAACGATACTTTGCCGACAAAACCCGGCTCGCTATACTGCCCCACACTTTCATGCCATTAAGAGCCGAGCTCAGTGAACCGGCCCACGCCCGTCAAAGCAGACAACTTCTTCCTGATGATCTATCGCGCCCTGAGTCAACGTCGCGTGCCGCTGGCACTACGCATCGCCTGCACCAACATTTTCCTGGTGGCGCTGGCGTTGGTGATCTACGCCTGCGTGATGGGCCTGCAGTTCAAGCAGGCCATGCACGAGCAGGCCGATGCCCTGGGCCAGAGCCTGACCACCCAGACCGCCACCTCGGCGACCGAGTTGCTGGTGGCCAACGACATCCTCAGCCTCAACGTTCTGCTCGGCAACCTGGTGAAAAACCCACTGGTGGCCCATGCGGCGATCTACAGCGTGGACAACCGCATCCTCGCGGAAGCCGGCCAGCGCCCGCGCAACAGCCTGCTGGGCGAGGCCGAAGGCCTGTACCAGACCAAGATCACCTTCCAGGACGTGACCGCCGGGCAACTGCGCATCAGCCTGGACATGAGCCAGTTCCAGCAGCCGATGCTGATCAGTCTGCAGAGCATGGGCATCCTTGCCGCCATCCTGCTGGTGCTGGCGCTGACCCTGAGCCTGCGCCAGGGCCGCTTCATCACCCTGCCGCTGCTGCAGCTGCGGGTGTGGCTGCGCGACCCGCAACCCTATACCCCGGCCACCGACCGCCAGGACGAGATCGGCGACATCGCCCGCCAGCTGCACGCGCGCCTGGCTCCGCCGCCGCCACCTGAGCCGGAGCCCGAAGAAGAAGACGACGAGCAGTTCGACGACCTGCACGACGCTGCCCCGGCAGCCAAGGTCGCACCGCGCGCCAAGCTTGCCGCCCAGGCGGACAAGGATGACGATGAAGCCTTCGCCGGCCTGCTGGACGACGAAAGCGCGCCCAAAGCCGCCGTGGTCGAATCCGACGAGCCGCAGTACAGCGCCGTGCTTGCCGTGCAACTGGGCTCGCAGGAGCAGCTGCGTCGCCTGCCGCGCACGCGCCTGACCGAACTGACCGAGCGCTACCGCGATTGCCTGGAGCATGCCGCCTCACTCTACGACGGTGAAACTCACACGCTCAACGACGGCAGCACCCTGGTGCTGTTCCACAGCCGCGACTGCGGCGAGGACTACCTCACCAACGCCATCTGCTGCGGCGAGCTGTTGCGCGCCTTGGGCCATGCCCTGCAGATCGAGGTAGCGGACAGCGGCATTACCCTGCAGCTGCAGCTGGGCCTTGCCCTGGGTAACGACCTGCAAGGGCTGGAGCTGGTAGACCTGCTGATGGCCGAAAAGGCCCAGGACGCTCTGGCACTGTCGCAGCACAGTCGCAACTTGTTGCTGGTAGAACGGCAGATCAGCGATGACACGCTGATTCGCCAGCGCGCCCGCATTCGCCCGATTGCCAGCCCCGAGGGCGCCTGCTGCGTGGAGCGCCTGATGGAGCCCTACCCGTCGATGCTGGAGCGGCAGCTGGCGCGGATGCACGAACGCCGGGCCTGATACCGGGCTGGCCTCTTCGCGGGTAAACCCGCTCCCACAGGGCCTGCGCCAACCTGTAGGAGCGGGTTTACCCGCGAAGAGGCCAGCACAGATAGTACAAAAACAGCAGATACGAAAAAGCCCGCAATGATGCGGGCTTTTTCGTATCTGGCAGTTAGATCAGAACCGGTAGACTTCCATATCGGTTCGAATCGGCGCAGCCATCGGGATCTTGGATTTCTCAGGCGTCTTCTTCACCTGCACCGGAGCAGCCGATTTTTTAGGCGACTCTTCGGCAATCGCCGGCTGGTTAGCCAGAGGCTTGACCGCTGTGCTCAGCTGTTCGGCCAGTTTCTGAAGCAACTGGCCCTGGGCCTGCACCTGCGACGCCTCGCTGCCCGCGTGTGGCTGCTCGAGGTGAACGATGCGGTTGTCACGCACATGGCCACGGCGGTCCAACAGGCGCCACTGGGCATCCAGGACAGCCGGCTGGTCCTTGCCCGAGTCCAGGCGAGTGATCGACAGCAGCACTTGTACATCCGGGTTGAACCCGGCAGCCGCCGGGGCCAGCACCACGCGCTGGCTATCCAGGCGCCAGGCGAGCTGGCGCACCAGCAGCTGGTCGATATCCGACGAAAGGCTGCCGGCCCAACGACCGTCGGTCGCCGAACTCAGGCTGCCATCGGCCTGACGCTGCAGGAACGTCTCACGTTGCAGGTAATCGGCAACCGATACCGGACCGAGCACCACGGCCATGCCCGCACTCTGCGAAGGCTGGCCAGGATCACCACTGTCGAGCTGGTACAGGGCAACCGGCTGATGCATGGTGCACCCGCCAAGGCCCAGCAGGCCAGTCATCAACAGCGCAAATGGAAGGCGCAGAAATTTCATCATCCCATCCAGGCGGTCGCCAAAAGGCCAACCGCAGTGATACATATAAATTCAAACGGGCACACGGCCACGCCGGCACCGCAAGGGCCATATCATCCGCGAAATAACCGTCCGACTCCAGCATTTCTGCCCGGAACGACGCTGAAATTGCCGCTCCAGACATTTCAACCGCTTACGCCGGCACTTCCACCTGCAACCCATCGACCCGCTGGAACCCGCGTGGCAGCTTGCTGCCGCGCCGTCCGCGCTCGCCCTTGTAATGCTCCAGGTCGTCCGCTTTCAGAGATAGGGTACGCTTGCCGGCTTGCAATACAAGCGTCGCGCCATCTGCTATCACGGCCAGATCGGTAACAAATTCTTCACGGCTCGCCACCCGGTCGCCCGGCACCCCGATAATCTTGTTGCCCTTGCCTTTGCCCAACTGAGGCAGGTCGCTGACCTTGAATACCAGCAGACGGCCTTCGGTGGTAACCGCCGCCAGCCAGTCCTGCTCGCGGTTGGCCACCGGGCGCGGGGTCATGACCTTGGCACCGTTGGGCAGGCTGAGCAAGCCCTTGCCGGCCTTGTTCTTGGCCTGCAGGTCTTCACCCTTGACCACGAAGCCATAGCCGGCGTCCGAAGCCACCACGTACAGTGCATCGTCGTCCGGCAACAGCACACACTCGAAGGTGGCCCCCGGTGGTGGCGTCAGGCGGCCGGTCAGTGGTTCGCCCTGACCACGCGCCGACGGCAGGCTGTGGGCGGCTAGCGAGTAACTGCGGCCAGTAGAATCGATGAGCACGGCAAACTGGTTTGAGCGCCCGGCAGCAGCGGCCTTGAAGCCATCGCCGGCCTTGTACGACAGGCCGGTGGCATCAATGTCGTGACCCTTGGCGCAGCGCACCCAGCCCTTCTCCGAGAGCACCACGGTGACCGGCTCGGTCGGCATCAGCTCGTTTTCCGACAGCGCCTTGGCCTCGGCACGCTCGACGATCGGCGAGCGGCGGTCGTCGCCATAGGTTTCAGCATCCTTGATCAGCTCGCTGCGTACCAGCTTGCGCAGCTTGGCATCGCTGCCCAGCAGGGCGAGCAGCTTGGCCTGCTCCTTCAGCAATTCATCCTGCTCGCCGCGGATCTTCATCTCTTCCAGGCGTGCCAGCTGCCGCAGGCGGGTCTCGAGAATGTAGTCGGCCTGGATTTCGGTCAGGTCGAAACGGGCGATCAGGGCCTGCTTGGGCTGGTCTTCGGTACGGATGATGTGGATAACTTCATCCAGGTTGAGGAACGCGGTCAGCAAACCTTCCAACAGGTGCAGGCGCTTCTCCACCTTGTCCAGGCGGTGCTGCAGGCGGCGACGGACGGTAGCGGTACGGAACTCCAGCCATTCCAGCAGCAGCGCTCGCAGGTTCTTCAGCTGTGGCCGGCCGTCCAGGCCGATGATGTTGACGTTGACCCGGTAGCTGCTCTCCAGGTCGGTCGTGGCAAACAGGTGCTGCATCAGCTCATCGGCATCCACACGGTTGGAGCGCGGGATGATGACGATGCGGCACGGGTTCTCGTGGTCCGACTCGTCACGCAGGTCGGCGACCATAGGCAGCTTCTTGGCCTGCATCTGCGCAGCGATCTGCTCCAGCACCTTGGCCCCGGAGACCTGGTGCGGCAGCGCGGTGACGACGATGTCGCCATCCTCGACGCGGTAGACGGCGCGCATACGGATGGAGCCGCGACCGCTTTCGTACATCTTGAGGATTTCTGCCCGCGGCGTAACGATCTCGGCCTCGGTCGGGTAGTCCGGCCCCTGGATGTGCTCGCACAGCTGCTCGATGGTGGCCTTGGGCTCGTCGAGCAGGCGCACACAGGCCGTGGCCACTTCACGCAGGTTGTGCGGCGGTACGTCAGTGGCCATGCCAACGGCGATACCAGTGGTGCCGTTGAGCAGGATGTTGGGCAGGCGCGCAGGCAGCACGGCCGGCTCCTGCAGGGTGCCGTCGAAGTTGGGCACCCAGTCCACGGTGCCCTGGCCAACTTCGCTGAGCAGCACTTCGGCGTAGCGCGAAAGACGCGCTTCGGTATAACGCATGGCGGCGAACGACTTCGGATCGTCCGGCGCACCCCAGTTGCCCTGGCCGTCGACCAGCGTATAGCGGTAGCTGAACGGCTGGGCCATCAGCACCATGGCCTCGTAGCAGGCCGAGTCACCGTGGGGGTGGAACTTGCCGAGCACGTCACCGACGGTACGCGCCGACTTCTTGTGCTTGGCATCGGCATCGAGCCCCAACTCGCTCATGGCGTAGACGATGCGTCGCTGCACCGGCTTCAGGCCATCGCCGATGTGCGGCAAGGCGCGGTCCATGATCACGTACATGGAGTAGTTGAGGTAGGCCTGTTCGGTGAAGTCAGCCAGCGAGCGGCGTTCTACGCCATCCAGGCTGAGTTCCAGTGAGTCGCTCATGCGGGCCTCGTCATTTCAGGTTCTGGCGCAGCAGCATGGTGCCGCCGCGCTGGGTAAATTCAAGTTGTTTCAGGGCACTCATGCCCAGCAATACGGTCTGCCCGTCCAGGCCCGGCACCACGATGGCGCGCACGTCCTGCAGGCGGATATCCCCCAGCTGCAGGCTGGTCAGGCGCGTGCGGTAGCCTTCGGTACGGCCGTTGGCGGTACTGAGCTGCACCGGGCTGCCACGCTCCAGGCCCAGCTCGCGGCTCAGCGCCTCGGGGATGGCCACGTCGGTGGCACCTGTGTCGAGCATGAAATGCACCACCTGGCCGTTGATTGCGCCATCCATCACGAAGTGGCCCTGGCCGTTGCCCAGCAGGCGCACCTCGATAAAGCCTTCGCCATGCGTCGACTGCACCTGGGCATTGGGGTTGCGCTGGCTGTCTTCCCATTGGCCGAAAAAACGCGTGGCAAGGAACAGCGCCGCCGCCCAGGCGACGATCATCAATACCTTGCCAGCCCGCTTGCCCGGTGCCTGGCTCATGGCTTGGCGCTCCATCCGCCTTCCGGCGCATCGAAGCGCCAGACGATCGGGCGTGCTTCGCCATCGGCGCGGGCGCCGTTGTTGTTGTCCACGCCTATCCAGGCGCCCTTGGCATCGATCACCAGGGCCTCGGCCAGACCGAACGGCTGCTGGTAGCGACGCGACTCGACCAGGGCATCGGCAGCGAACGACCAGCAGCGCTCGACCATGCCGCTGTCGGTATCCCGACGACAGACGCGGTAGGCATTGCGTTCGAGAGTGAACAGCTTGCCTTCGAACCAGGCCAAGTCGGCGAAGTCGCGCGACAGTGCCTGGGCATTGGGCATCTGTGCCGGCTGCATTTCGACCCCGGCCTCGCTCAGCAACACGCAGCTGCGGCCGCAGGTCCACACCGACTGCTGGCGCTCGATAGCCACCAGGCCACGGCGCTCGCGCTCGGCGGCCAGCCACAGGCGGTCACCCGCCGGGTTGATCGCCAGACCTTCGAACAAGGCGTTGAAGTTCAGCAGCATGCCGCTGGCCCGGGCCTGACGAACCATGGCCGGGTCGATCTTCAACCAGTCCGCCTCGCCTTCCAGCGGCAGTTGCAGCACAGCGGCATGAGCTTCGCTGACCAGGTACAGGTTGCCCGCCTGGTCACAGCTGATGCCTTCGAAATCAAGTTCGCCACCACGAATATACGACGCCGCCCAGTTACGCGACTTCAGGCCCCACGGCAGGCCACTTTCCGGCACCGCTGGCGGGGTGAAGGTGAGCGGCTGCGCGCGCCAGGTCGGGTTTTGCTGGTCGAAGCGGTAGATGCGGTCGTCGTCGCGGTCGGATACGCCCCACAGCCCGCCCCGGCATTCCACCAGGCCAGACAGGTTGCCACCGCGCATGCCTTCGATCGGGTGCTCGGCGCTCAGCTTCAACTCTGGCCAGTTGCCCGCCAGGCTCGGCAGGGCAACCAGCGCCAGGCAGGCAGCCAGAAGCCGCCGAATCAAACCATGACCTCGGCCAGGTTGCCCTTGGTTTCCAGCCAGCTCTTGCGGTCGCCCGCGCGCTTCTTGGCCAACAGCTTGTCCATCAGCTCGCAGGTGGCCTGCACGTCGTCCAAGGTCAGTTGCACCAGGCGCCGGGTATTCGGGTCCATGGTGGTCTCGCGCAGCTGTGGCGGGTTCATCTCGCCCAGGCCCTTGAAGCGTGTGACCTGTGGCTTGCCGCGCTTCTTCTCGGCCACCAGGCGATCGAGGATACCGTCACGCTCGGCCTCGTCGAGGGCGTAGTAGATTTCCTTGCCCAGGTCGATGCGGTACAGCGGCGGCATGGCCACGTACACATGCCCGGCCTCGACCAGGGCGCGGAAGTGCTGGACAAACAGTGCGCACAGCAGCGTGGCGATGTGCAGGCCGTCGGAGTCAGCGTCGGCGAGGATGCAGATCTTGCCGTAGCGCAGCTGCGCAAGGTCGGTGGCACCCGGGTCGACGCCAATGGCCACGGCGATGTTGTGCACTTCCTGGCTGGCCAGGACTTCGCCACCGTCCACTTCCCAAGTGTTGAGGATCTTGCCACGCAGCGGCAGGATCGCCTGGAATTCCTTGTCGCGAGCCTGCTTGGCCGAGCCACCTGCCGAGTCACCCTCGACCAGGAACAGTTCGGCGCGCATCGGGTCCTGGCCGGCGCAATCGGCCAGTTTGCCGGGAAGTGCCGGGCCTTGGGTTATGCGCTTGCGCTCGACCTTCTTGCTGGCCTTCAGGCGGCGCCCGGCGTTGCTGATGGCCAGCTCCGCCAGCTGCATGCCCAGCTCGGGGTGGGCGTTGAGCCACAGGCTGAACGCGTCCTTGACCACGCCGGAAACGAAGGCAGCCGCCTCGCGCGACGACAGGCGCTCCTTGGTCTGCCCGGAGAACTGCGGGTCCTGCATCTTCATCGACAGCACGAAGGTGATGCGCTCCCAGACGTCTTCCGGCGCCAGCTTCACGCCGCGCGGCAGCAGGTTGCGGAACTCGCAGAATTCACGCATGGCATCCAGCAGGCCCTGGCGCAGGCCGTTGACATGGGTGCCGCCTTGGGCGGTAGGGATCAGGTTGACGTAGCTTTCCTGGATGCTGTCGCCGCCTTCGGGCAGCCACAGCAAGGCCCAGTCCACCGCCTCCTTGTTACCGGCCAGGCTGCCGCAGAACGGCTCGTCGGGCAGGCGCTGGAACTCATTGACGGAATCGACCAGGTAGGAACGCAGGCCATCCTCATAGTGCCATTCGACCTTCTCGCCGCTGGCCTTGTCCTCGAAGCTGACCAGCAGGCCCGGGCACAGCACGGCCTTGGCCTTGAGCACATGCTTGAGGCGGCTGATGGAGAATTTCGGCGAATCGAAGTACTTGGGGTCGGGGCTGAAGTACACGCTGGTGCCGGTGTTGCGCTTGCCGACCGAGCCGACCACTTCCAACTCGCTGGCCTTGAAGCCATCGGCGAAAGTCATCTGGTATTCGTTGCCGTCACGTTTCACGCGCACGCGCACCTGGGTCGACAGGGCGTTGACCACAGAGATGCCCACGCCGTGAAGGCCACCGGAGAACTGATAGTTCTTGTTGGAGAACTTGCCGCCGGCGTGCAGCTTGGTGAGGATCAGCTCGACCCCGGACACGCCCTCTTCCGGGTGGATGTCCACCGGCATGCCGCGGCCATCGTCGCTGACTTCAAGTGAGTGGTCGGCATGGAGGATGACCTGTACCGAACGGGCATGACCGGCCAGGGCTTCGTCGACACTGTTGTCGATGACTTCCTGGGCCAGGTGGTTGGGGCGGCTGGTATCGGTGTACATGCCCGGCCGCTTGCGGACCGGGTCAAGGCCCGAGAGGACTTCGATGGCGTCTGCGTTATAGGCGCTAGCGCTGGGAGTGGCCATAGGGTCTCGTCGTCAGTCTGGTGAATGCAAAAAAGTCAAAATACAGAAAA
Source organism: Pseudomonas sp. s4 (assembly GCF_046764235.1). NCBI lineage: Bacteria > Pseudomonadati > Pseudomonadota > Gammaproteobacteria > Pseudomonadales > Pseudomonadaceae > Pseudomonas > Pseudomonas sp. s4. The sequence continues at coordinate 5,731,845 of NZ_CP177209.1, forward strand.
ATCGAGCGCTGCGTACTGCCCACGGGCAATGCCGGCGAAAGCCAGCAGTGCCGGCAGGCGCTCGGCGAAGCCCTGGAAGCTGTGGTCGCCACCGGCCTGGATGCGCAGGGCACAAGCACGGTAATAGCGCTCGGCATGGCGATAGTCCAGGGTTTCATCGGCGGTCTGCAGCCACACTTGATAGCGGCTGGCGTCCACCGGGGCTGGTACTTCCAGCTCGGCCAGGGCCTGCACGTGATCGTGGGTCAGCTCCCAGGCTTCACCGGTGTAGTGATTGTGCTGGGTGCCCAGGTAGCCGTCGAAATGCTTGTGCGGTGTTACCGCCGGGTTCACCAGCAAGGCCTTGAGGCCGTGGCGCTCGGCCAGATAGGTGGCATAGTAGCCGCCGAGCGAACTACCTACCAACAATGGTGCGCCCAGTTCGGCGATGGCCGCTTCGAGCTGGGCGATGGCCTGCCGTGGGTGGTGGTGCAAGGCGGGCACCCGCAGTTGGGCCGACAGGCCCAGTTGCTGCATCACGGCCTCGAGTTGGCGCGCCTTGGTCGAAAGTGGCGAGCTGTTGAAGCCATGGATATAGAGGATGGAACCCGACATGCTGCCCCCGGAATCTGTGGCTTCGCGCCCGGTGATATGGGCGCAGGGACGCGCAGTGTAGCGCGTTCGCCGGGTTTTGACGCAGTGTCACGGGTTTCGCAACAATTTCTTCACCGAAGGCGCAACCACAGTTCCCTGTAGGAGCGGCCTTGTGTCGCGATGGGCCGCAGCTCAATAGCCAGGGCTATCGAAGTCGAGCTTCACCTGGAAATCCACTGCCCGCTCCACCCCGGTCTCCAACCGCCCGTCGGCGTGGAGGCGCAGCCAGCGGTATCCAGGCTGCTCCTCGCTCACCTTGAAATCCTCGCTGCGCGCCGCGAACTGGATACAGGTCGACGGAGTGGCCAGCAGGCGACGGCCGTCGCGCACTTCATCCCATTCCTGGTGCACATGCCCCCACAGCAGCGCCCGCACCTGTGGGTACCCCTCAACGATATCGAACAGCGCCTGGGCATTGCGCAAGCCGATCGGCGCAATCCAGGCACAGCCGATATCCACCGGCTGATGGTGGAAGCACACCAGGCAATGCCGTTCACCCGCCTCTCGCAAGGCCGCTTCCAGCACTGCCAGCTGATCGCCCTCCAGCAGCCCATGCGTCGCCCCGGGTACGGCTGTGTTGAGCATGACGATGCGCCACGCACCGATATCGGTCACCGCCTGTACCAGCTCCGGCGCCACTTGCGCCATGACTCGGGCCTCGTCATGGTTGCCAGGCAACCAGCGGGTGGGCACGGCAAACGGTGCGGTCAGCTCACGGAACGCTTCATAGGACGCCACGCTGGCGTCCTGGGACAGGTCGCCAGTGCACAGCAGCAGGTCGACAAGCGGTTGCTCCCGCCGCACCTGGGCCACTACATGGCGCAGGCTGTCACGGGTATTGAGGCCCAGCATGCTGCCGGCCGAGTCGGCGAACAGGTGGGCATCGGTCAGTTGCACCACATGCACGGGGCGCGATTGGTCTGGCTGCGGCAACGGCCGTCTCCTCGAACGGATTCAGCGCGAATTATGGCTGTACAACGGGTGCGAGCAAACACCCGTACCCAAACCACGTCACAATTCAGCGAACGCTTGCCAGCTCGTGGCCACAGGCCAGGCAATGGCTCAGCCATTCACCGAGGAACAGGTTGAGCTGGGCCTTTTCGTCCGGCTGGTGCATGGCTTCGTTGGGATAGGGGTATATGCTGCGCAGGCGACGGGTGTGTTCGGCACTGACCACTTCGGCCATGCGCGCATCGTGGTACACCTGCACTTCCAGGTGCGGCACCGGCAACCATGGCAGGCTGTGCTCCTGGCGCACGTGCAGGGTGGTGGTGTACGGGCAGGCCAGCACCACGTCGAGCACCAGCACGCCAAGCATCTGGTCGCCTTGGGTCATACCGATGCGGCGCGAGCTCTGGGTGGTGCGCATGTCGGGCAACAGGCGCATCAGCCGGGCGTAGTTGGCCTCGCAAGCTGCCTGCAGCCCGACCAGGTCGACCCGATAACGCTCGCGCAGCAGGTTCACTTCCACATACCTCGTACTTCATCACGGTTCAGCGCCAGCCATTGCAGGCCGATGATGGTCGCCGCATTGCAGATGCGCCCGTCGCGCACCGCCTGCATGGCATCCTCGAACGACCACACGCGCACGCGAATGTCCTCGCCCTCTTCTTCCAGGCCATGCAGGCCGCCCGCCCCTTCACTGCTGCAACGGCCGAGGAACAGGTGAACATATTCGTCACTGCCGCCGGGCGACGGGAAGTAACGGGTCATCGGCCACAGGGCGCTGAAGGCCAGGCCGGCTTCTTCTTCGGCTTCGCGGTGGGCGACTTCCTCGGGTTGCTCGTCCTTGTCGATCAGCCCGGCCACCATCTCGATCAGCCAGGGGTTGTCGACCTTGTCCAGTGCACCGACGCGGAACTGCTCGATCAGCACCACTTCATCGCGCAACGGGTCGTACGGCAGCACGCACACCGCATCATGGCGCACGAACAATTCGCGGCTGATCTCGCGGCCCATGCCCCCGGCAAACAACTCGTGGCGCAGACGTAGCTTGTCGAGCTTGTAAAAGCCCTGGAAGCAGTTGGCCCGCTCAATGATTTCGAAGCCCTTGGGCACTGAGTTCAACGCGTCTGACATGGAAATCCTCATTACCTCGAATACCGCATCGCGCCATCCTACTCTGCACGCCTGCCGGTTTCACCCCTTTCCGGCAACCGTTCGCGCACTCGGGACAGCGCGCCTTCTCTCTGTTAGCTTAGTGGCGAACTGAAGGCCGCGCAGACGGTCAAAGGCCGACTTTTCCCTGTTCTGCAAGGATCCTCATGACACTTGTCAAACTGACTTCCGTGGCTGTGCTGGCCCTGGCCCTGGGTGCCTGCCAAAGCCTGTTCACGCCCAACTACCGGGCGCCGCTCGAGGTCAAGCGCGATGCCTGGGAGCATGTCAAACCCGGCTGCAGCGAAAGCGACTGCCCGCTGGTGAACATCGACATGATCCACTTCCCGGCCTTGCCCAAGCTCGATGGCATCGTCGAGAAACGCCTGCTGCAACTGACCGAAGACAACCAGCGCGGCAACGCACCGACCACCCTGCAAGCCTACGAGCAGCAGTACCTGGCCAGTGCCGACAGGCGCAACAGCAGCTACCTGCAGGCCAAGGTACGCGAGCAGCATGACGGACTGGTGATCATCGAATTGTCCAGCTACCTGGACAGCGGCGGCGCCCACGGCATGCCCGGGCGTGGCTTCATCAACTATTCGCGCAAGCTGGACAAGGTGCTGACCCTGCAGGACATGCTGGTGCCCGGCCAGGAAGACACCTTCTGGAAAACCGTCGAGGAATCGCACCGCGCCTGGCTGATCAGCGTAGGCATGGACAAGGATGCCGAGTTCATCAAGACCTGGCCGTTCAAGCAGTCGCCGCACGTCGCCCTGACGTACGGCGCGGTGGTGGTCAAGTACGAGGTCTATACCATCGCGCCCTACTCCATGGGCCACGTGGAGTTGAAGATCCCCTACCCGCGCCTGAATGGCGTGCTCAAGCCCGAGCTGTTTCCCGGCCGCGGCTGAAGCTCAGCAGCCCGTGCAGTAGCCCTGCCAGCAGCAATGCCGGCAGGGTCGCACCCAGGTCCGGCGCTTGCGCGGCGATCAGATGGTACGCGGCAACGCCCACCGCCCAGGCCAGCAGTGCCTGCCAGTGCAAGCCATGCACCTGTGCTGGCAAGCGGCGGCGACGGATCACGTAATGGTCCATCAATACCACACCGAACAGCGGTGCAAACACCGAGCCGATCAGCAGCAGGAAGTTCTCGTACTGTGCCAGTGGTGCCAGCAAGGCGATCAGCGTGCACAGCACGCCAATGGCCAGCGCCAGGTGCTCGACCTTCAGGCGCACCAGCACGCCGGTGGAAACGGCCGCCGAGTGAATGTCGGCAAAAGCCTTTTCCGACTCGTCCAGCAGAATCAGCAGCAGTGGAATGCCCATGCCGGCGCCCGCCAGGGCCAGCAGCAGGGCGTTGGCTTCGCCACTGTCGGCGAAGGCCAGGGTGTAACCCACGCCCAGGCTCATCAGCCAAGTGTTGCCGATGAAGTAACCCAGCACCGTACCACCGAATACATGTTTGCCGTTACGGGCAAAACGCGAGTAGTCGGCGATCAGCGGCAACCAGGACAGCGGCATGGCGATGGCGATGTCGAAACCCACAGCCAGCGACATCGATCCGTCGCCGGCGCGGTTCCACAGTGCCGCAAGGTCGGCCTTGGCGAACAGGTTCCAGGTCAGCCAAAGGCAAGCGCCCAGCAGCAGCCAGATACCCCAAGTGCGTAGCACCTTGCGCACGAACGCCAGCGGCCCACCGACTGCGAGCAAGGTGGCCAGGGCGCCGAAGCATAGGGTCCAGAGCACAGGGCTGTTCCAGGCGCTGGCTTCGCCGAACGCCCGCGCGCCCAGCAGGCTGGCGGCATCGCGCATCACGATGATCTCGAACGCACCCCAGCCCACCAGTTGCAGCAGGTTGAGCAGCGCCGGCAAGCGAGCGCCATGGCCACCCAGGCTCAGTTTCAGCGTGCCCATGGCCGACAGGCCGGTATCGCTGCCGATGACACCGGCAGCCCCCAGCAGCAGCACACCCACACCGGTGCCCAGGGCGATAGCCAGCACCGCGCCGGCAAGGCCCAGGCCAGGGGCCAGCATGGCGCCGACCTGCAGCACCATCAGGCCGATGCCGAGGGAGAACCATAGCGAGAACAGGTCGCGGGCGCCGAAGATGCGCTGGGCGGTGGGGACCGGGTGGTCGGGGGAGAATTGGCTGGGGGTGGTCATGCTTTGACACTCGGCAAGGTATTGGATTGGACGCGGTCGCTGTAGGAGCGGCCTTGTGTCGCGAAAGGGCCGCAAAGCGGCCCCAGGTTTTCAGCTTCGCGACTGAAATTGCCGGGGCCGCTTCGCGGCCCATCGCGACACAAGGCCGCTCCTACAGGGGTCAGCGCTGCGACTTAGACTTTGTGATACAGCTGGCTGCCTTCCTGCCGGAACCGCTCGGCCTGCTCGCGCATGCCTTGCTCTACCGTCACATCCACGGTTTCGATCTTGGCGGCGTATTCACGCACTTCCTGGGTGATCTTCATCGAGCAGAACTTCGGCCCGCACATCGAGCAGAAGTGCGCGACCTTGGCCGATTCCTTAGGCAGGGTCTCGTCGTGGTAGGCACGGGCAGTGTCCGGGTCCAGGCCGAGGTTGAACTGGTCTTCCCAACGGAACTCGAAGCGTGCCTTGGACAAGGCGTTGTCACGAATCTGCGCACCCGGGTGGCCCTTGGCAAGGTCGGCGGCATGAGCGGCGATCTTGTAGGTGATGATGCCAGTCTTCACGTCATCCTTGTTTGGCAGGCCCAGGTGTTCCTTGGGCGTGACGTAGCAGAGCATCGCGCAACCGAACCAGCCGATCATAGCCGCACCGATGCCCGAGGTGATGTGATCGTAACCAGGAGCGATATCGGTGGTCAGCGGGCCGAGGGTGTAGAACGGCGCCTCGTCGCAGCATTCCAGCTGCTTGTCCATGTTCTCCTTGATCAGTTGCATCGGCACGTGGCCGGGGCCTTCGATCATGCACTGCACGTCGTGCTTCCAGGCGATCTTGGTCAGCTCGCCGAGGGTCTCCAGTTCGCCGAACTGCGCGGCATCGTTGGCGTCGGCAATCGAGCCGGGACGCAGGCCGTCGCCCAGCGAGAAGCTGACGTCGTAGGCCTTCATGATTTCGCAGATTTCTTCGAAGTGGGTGTACAGGAAGTTTTCCTTGTGGTGTGCCAGGCACCACTTGGCCATGATCGAGCCACCACGGCTGACGATACCGGTGACACGCTTGGCAGTCAGCGGCACATAACGCAGCAGTACGCCGGCATGGATGGTGAAGTAGTCCACGCCCTGCTCGGCCTGCTCGATCAGGGTGTCGCGGAACAGCTCCCAGGTCAGGTCCTCGGCCACGCCGTTGACCTTTTCCAGGGCCTGGTAGATCGGTACGGTACCAATCGGCACCGGCGAGTTGCGGATGATCCACTCACGGGTTTCGTGAATGTGCTTGCCGGTGGACAGGTCCATGACCGTGTCCGAACCCCAGCGGATGCCCCAGGTCAGCTTGGCCACTTCTTCCTCGATCGAGGAACCCAGCGCGCTATTGCCGATGTTGCCGTTGATCTTCACCAGGAAGTTGCGGCCGATGATCATCGGTTCCACTTCCGGGTGGTTGATGTTGGCAGGGATGATCGCGCGGCCACGGGCAATTTCCTGGCGGACGAACTCAGGGGTGATTTCTTTCGGGATGTTGGCCCCGAAGCTGTGGCCGGCGTGCTGCTCGTCGAGCAGACCAGCGGCACGTGCCTCTTGCAGCTTCATGTTTTCGCGGATGGCCACGTACTCCATCTCGGCAGTGATGATGCCTTGGCGGGCATAGTGCATCTGCGAGACGTTGGCACCAGCCTTGGCTCGGCGCGGGTTGCGCACGTGGGCGAAACGCAGCTTGGCCAGTTCGGCATCGTTCAGGCGCTGCTGGCCGAAGTCGGAGCTCAGGCCGGCCAGGCGCTCGGTGTCACCGCGTGCCTCGATCCACGCCGAACGCACATCGGCCAGGCCCTTGCGCACGTCGATGACAACGTTGGGGTCGGTGTACGGGCCGGAAGTATCGTAGACCAGCACCGGGGCATTGGACTCGCCACCGAAATCGGTCGGGGTGTCGTCCAGGCTGATTTCACGCATGGGCACGCGGATGTCCGGGCGCGAGCCTTCGACATACACCTTGCGCGAACGCGGAAACGGTTGCACGGACTGCTGATCGACTTGTGCCGATTCGCTGAGGTTGATCGCTTTTTCTTGTTTGGTCATCACAGGCTCTCCAGACGGCTTCCAAGCAGTGGAATGTCGGGGTGAACCTGAAAGGCGCGGACGCACCCTTCATGGGTGCAGTGCCGGATTTGGGGTGCCTGAAGCTGCATGCAGCTGTGACATTCCCGGACCTGGCACAAGAGGCTCCCCGGGAAGGCGAGCAATCTTGTTCCCTACGCAGGCGCTAACCTGATCAGGTTCAACGGGATCCGCAACTTTGCGATCTCAGCCTTTGCTTCAAGGCACCCCGACAAGAACATGCGCAGTCTAGACTGGAGTGGTCGGCAAAGCCAAGCGAGTAAATGCGCGGATGATGAAAGGCACCCCGAGCGATTGTTGCCGGGTGCGCATGGCACTACACTGGCCCGTCGCTCGATACTCAACAGTTCAGTAATTAAATTTCGTACAAGGATTGCCTCTATGCTGCGCAAACTCTCACTGGCAATAGCCGTGTCTTGTGCGTCCAACGGAGTGGTCTGGGCAGCGGACGTGCCCACTACAGTGAAAACCGACCTGGTCAGCGTCTATCAGGAAGCGGTCGACAACAACGCTGACCTGGCTGCGGCCCGCGCCGATTACGGCGCCCGCCGCGAAGTGGTACCGCAGGCTCGCGCCGGGTTGCTGCCTAACCTGTCGGCCGGCGCCGAAATGCTGAACACCCGCACCAAGCTGGACGAACCATCGGCCACCAGCAACCGCAGCGGCAACACCTGGAGCGCAACCCTGGCGCAACCTATATTCCGCGCTGATCGCTGGTTCCAGTTGCAGGCAGCCGAAGCGGTCAACGAACAGGCGGCGCTGGAGCTGTCGGCGACCGAGCAGAACCTGATCCTGCAAACCGCGCAGAATTACTTCGCCGTGCTCCGTGCCCAGGACAACCTGGCCGCGACCAAGGCCGAGGAAGCGGCCTTCAAGCGCCAGCTGGACCAGTCCAACGAACGATTCGACGTCGGCCTCTCCGACAAGACCGACGTGCTGCAATCCCAGGCCAGCTACGATACAGCGCGGGCCAACCGAATCATTGCCGAGCGCCAGGTACAGGATGCCTTCGAGGCCCTGGTGACCCTGACCAACCGGGAATACACATCGATTCAAGGCGTGGTCCATACCTTGCCAGTGCAGGTGCCTACGCCCAACGACGCCAAGGCCTGGGTCGAAACCGCCGGGCGCCAGAACCTCAACCTGCTGGCCACCAACCACGCGGTCGTCGCTGCCGAGGAAACCCTGCGCCAGCGCAAGGCCGGCCACGCGCCGACCCTGGACGCAGTTGCCAAGTACCAGAAGGGTGACAACGACAACTTCGGTTTCACCAACCCCGCGCCGGCCCCCGTTACGCGCTATAGCGGCGACGTCGAGCAGACCAGCATCGGCCTGCAGTTGAACATCCCGATCTACAGCGGCGGCCTGACCAGTTCGCAGGTGCGCGAGGCCTACCAGCGCCTGAGCCAGACCGAGCAGCAGCGTGAAAGCCTGCGCCGCCAGGTGGTGGAAAACACCCGCAACCTGCACCGCGCAGTGAATACCGACGTGGAACAGGTGCAGGCGCGCAAGCAGTCGATCATCTCCAACCAGAGCGCGCTGGAAGCCACCGAGATCGGCTACCAGGTGGGTACCCGCAATATCGTCGACGTGCTTGACGCCCAGCGTCAGCTGTACACCTCGGTGCGCGACTACAACAACAGCCGCTATGACTACATCCTCGACAACCTGAGCCTGAAGCAGGCAGCCGGCACCTTGAGCCCGCAGGACCTGCAGGACCTCAAGCGGTACCTGAAGCCAGACTACAACCCGGACAAGGACTTCCTGCCGCCGGACCTGGCGGCTGCAGCGGCGAAGAACTTCGAGCGTCGCCCCTGAGATAGGGGATGTATTTTCCGCAGGGTGGGTTGCTTTTGATGGCCTCATCGCCGTCAAGCCAGCTCCCACAGGTTCTCCAACGGCCTTAAGCCTTGTGCAGTACCTGTGGGAGCTGGCTTGCCGGCGATGAGGCCAGAAAACCCAACACCAAACTCAGCGGATAAGTGCGCCCAGGCCATCGAGCAAGCGCTGCAATGCACCCTGATTGGCCCGCATTACCGCCCTGCCCGCCTCGCCCATGCGCTGCGCGTCCTGCGGCAACTCGACCAGCCGCCGCACCGCTTCGGCCAGCCCGTCGGCATCGTCCACCTGCTGCAACGCCCCCGCCTCGCGCAGCATCGCGCTGATTTCAAGGAAGTTGAACACATGCGGCCCCATCAGTACCGGCAAGGCCAGCGCCGCGGGCTCCAGCGGGTTGTGCCCGCCGGTCGCCACCAGGCTGCCACCGACGAAGGCAATGTCGGACAGGGCATAGAGGAACAGCAACTCGCCCATGGTATCGCCGAGCAATACCCGCGTCTGCGCATCGACCGGCGTGCCGGCAGAGCGCCGCACGGTGGTGAACTGTTCGCTGCACAGCGTATGCACCGCAGCGAATCGCTCGGGGTGGCGCGGCACCAGGATCAGCAGGGCATCACCATGCACCTGCAACAATTGCCGATGTGCCTGCAGGATCAACGCATCTTCACCTTCGTGGGTGCTGGCGGCGATCCACACCGGGCGCTGTGCCGCCCCCCACTGTTCACGCAATGCCTTGGCACGCGGCAACAGTTGCTCATCGATCTTCAGATCGAACTTGATCGAACCGGTGACCTGCACGCACTCCGGACGCGCACCCAGGTCACGGAAGCGCTGGGCCTCGGTTTCGGTCTGCACGGCAATCAGGCTCATCTCGGCCAGCATCGGCCGGGTCAGCCCGGCAAAGCGCCCATAGCCACGGGCCGAGCGCTCAGACAAGCGTGCGTTGGCCAGCGCTACCGGAATGCCGCGCTTCGCACACTGGTGGATGTGGTTGGGCCACAGCTCGGTTTCCATGATGATGCCCAGCTTCGGCTGCACATGGTCGAGAAAGCGCCCTGCCGCCCAAGGCAGGTCGTAGGGCAGGTAGCAATGCTGCACGCGTGGTTCGTCGGCGAACATGGCGCGAATACGCTCTGAACCGGTGGGGGTCATGCAGGTAAGCGTGATCGGCAATTCCGGGTAGGCCTTGAGCAAGGCGCGCACCATCGGTGCCGCCGCAATGCTCTCGCCCACCGATACCGCGTGCACCCAGATGCCGCCCCGGCGCATGGGCGGCAGCCTGAAAGCAAAGCGCTCGCCAATGCGTTGACCATAGGCCGGCGCCTTGCGCGCGCGCAGATAAAGGCGCAGCGCAACCAGCGGCAGGCCCAGGTGAAACAACAAAGTAAAGAGAGTTCTGTTCATGGCCGCGGAGTTTACCCGATCGCGCGCAGGTGCACCGCAAAGCGCTCGGCCAGCCACTGCGCAGCAGGCCCCAGCGGCTCGTCGCGACGCCAGGCCAGCTCCACCACCAAGGCCGGTGGCCGCCACTCGCTGTCCAGTTCGACCATGTGCGCCTGGTAGGTCGGGTACTGCACCACGTGCCGCGGCAGCCAGGCCCACCCCAGGCCACGCATCAGCAGTTCGGCCATGGCGTAGAAGCTGTCGGCGCGCCACACCTGCGGGCTGATCGCTTCGCCGCCGGGGTAGCCGCTTTGCTGCGGGGCAATCAACAATTGTCGGTGGCGCGCCAGTTGCTGCCGGGTAACCCGGCCTTCGCCGGCGAGCGGGTGACCGACCGCGCATACCGTGACCATTTCGACGCTACCCAAGGCGCGCCGCTCCAGCGAGGCCGGGATGCTCTCGTGGTGGAAGAACAGTCCAAGATCGGCGCGCCGCTCCACCAGCTTGCGCGCCACATCGCCCTGGGCACCGCTGGCCAGCTGCACCTCCAGGAACGGGTAGCGGCTGGCCAGTTCGTCGAGGCTGTCAATGACCGGCTGATAGGGCATGGCTTCGTCCTGGGCGACCCGCAACAAGGCCTCCTGCCCGCGCATCAGCGCCAACGCACGGCCATCCAGACGCTCGCACTGGCGCAACAGTTCGCGGGCATCTTCCAACAGGGCGCTGCCGTTCTCGGTCAGCTTGGGTTGCCGGCCACTGCTGCGCTCGAACAAGGTTACCCCCAGGTCGGTTTCGAGCAGGGCGATCGCGCTGCTGATTGCCGACTGGGCCTTGCGCTGCTCGCGGGCCACGGCAGAGAACGAGCGCAGTTCTGCAACGCGCAGGAAAGTACGCAACTGTTCAAGGTTCCAGTGCTCGGCCATCAACCTATCTCGCATAGTGATAGGTAATGACTTTACCCCATTCGGGGTGGGACTAGAATCTGCGGTCAGCTAACGGAGGATCTCGCCATGAATGCCTACACCTACCTCGCCATCGCCATCTGCGCCGAAGTCATCGCCACCGCTTCCATGAAAGCGGTGAAAGGCTTGAGTACGCCCTTGCCGTTGCTGCTGATGGTGGTTGGTTACGGCATTGCTTTCTGGATGCTGACCCTGGTGGTGCGCAGCATTCCGGTGGGGATCGCCTATGCCATCTGGTCGGGGCTGGGGATTGTGCTGATCAGTGTGGCAGCGCTGGTGATCTATGGGCAGAAGCTGGATGTGCCAGCGATGCTGGGCATGGCGATGATTGTGGGCGGGGTGGTGGTGATTCAGCTGTTTTCGAAGACTGCTGGGCATTGATGTTTGCCTGATGGATTTTGGGGCCGCTTCGCGGCCCTATCGCGACACAAGGCCGCTCCTACAGAGACCGAGGCATGCGCGGGGCCTGTAGGAGCGGCCTTGTATCGCGATAGGGCTGCGCAGCAGCCCCAGGAACGCAAAGCCCACATCGGCCCGACCCTGTATACTTGCCAGCTGTCCCAGTCTTCGAGGTACCGCCATGCCATCTGCCATTTCCACTGACGTGCTGATCGTCGGCGCCGGGGTCGCAGGCCTCTGGCTCAATGCCCGCCTGCGCCGACTGGGCTACTCGACAGTACTGGTGGAACGCGCCAGCCTTGGCGGCGCGCAGACCATCAAGTCTCAGGGCATCATCCATGGCGGCACCAAGTACGCCCTGCATGGCGCCCTCACCGGCGCTTCGGAAGCCATCGCCGACATGCCGCGACGCTGGCGCGAAGCGCTGAGCGGCAGCGGCGAGCTGGACCTGACCCGCACTCGCCTGCTGTCCGACGCCCATTACCTGTGGTCGCCTGGCACCCTGGCCGGCAATCTCACCAGTTTCTTCGCCAGCAAGGCCGTGCGCGGCCGGGTCGACCAGGTGAAGGGCGAGCAACTACCGCCCGCGCTGCAGGACCGCGCCTTCAAGGGCAAGGTCTATCGCCTGGCCGAGCTGGTCATCGACGTGCCCAGCCTGCTGGCCAACCTGGCCGAGCTGGCAGGCGACAGCCTGCTGGCCGGTGAGCACATCGAGCCGCTGCGCGAGGGCGAAGACCTGGTTGGCCTGCGCGTCGACGAGCGCGACATCCGCGCCCAGCGTATCGTGCTCAGCGCCGGCGCCGGCACCGAGCAGCTGCTGCATGCCCTGGGCCTGAACCAGCCAGCCATGCAGACACGCCCGCTGCATATGGTGATGGCCAAGGGTGCCAACCTTAAACCGCTTTACGCCCATTGCCTGGGCGGCGGGCCGAAGCCACGGGTGACGGTGACCACCCACCCGGCCGCCGATGGCCAGTGGGTCTGGTACCTGGGTGGCGACCTGGCCGAAGCCGACGGCGTTGCCCGCGAGCCGGCTGCGCAAATCGCCGCGGCACAGAAAGAAATCGCCAGCCTGCTGCCATGGGTCGACCAGAGCCAAGTGCGCTGGGCCACCCTGCGGGTCGACCGAGCGGAACCGGCGCAATCGGGCCTGGTACGCCCGGACAACGCCTTCCTCGCCGACCAGCAACGCCTGCTGGTGGGCTGGCCGACCAAGCTGGCCCTGGCACCAGACTTCAGCGACCGGGTCATCAGCCACCTGGAGCGCGACGGTATCCGCCCACAGGCGCAGGCCGACCTGGCTGACCTGCCACGCCCACCGCTGGGCGTACCGGCCTGGGAGGAACTGCTGCCATGAGCCTGCCGACCCTGCACGACTTCCATCGCCCCTTGGGCAGCACCGGTTTAAAGGTTTCGCCGCTGGGCCTGGGCACGGTCAAGCTGGGCCGCGACCAGGGCGTCAAGTACCCTACCGGTTTCACCATCCCCGGCGACGACGAAGCCCGCCTGCTGCTGGCCCAGGCCCGCGAGCTGGGTATCAACCTGATCGACACCGCCCCAGCCTACGGCCGCAGCGAAGAACGCCTGGGCCCGCTGCTGCGCGGCCAGCGCGATGAATGGGTGATCGTCAGCAAGGTTGGCGAAGAATTCGACAACGGCCAATCGCACTTCGATTTCAGCGCCGCCCATACCCGCCGCTCGGTGGAGCGAAGCCTGCGGCGCCTGGAAACCGACCGCATCGAATTGGTGCTGGTGCATTCGGACGGCAACGACCTGGCGATCCTCGAACAGCAGGAGGTTTACCAGACCCTTGCCGAGCTCAAGCAGGAGGGCAAGATCCTCGGCTTCGGCCTGTCTGGCAAGACCGTCGCCGGCGGCCTGAAGGCACTGGAGCAAGGCGACTGCGCCATGGTCACCTACAACCTCAACGAACAGGCAGAACGCCCGGTGCTGGACTACGCTGCCGAACACGGCAAGGCCATCCTGGTGAAGAAGGCACTGGCCAGTGGGCATATCTGCCTTGCCCTGGGCGTTGACCCGGTACAAGCCAGTTTCGAGCTGCTGTTCGCCCACCCGGGCGTGAGCAGTGCTATCGTCGGCACCATCAATCCGTTGCACCTGGCCCACAACGTGGCCACCGTCGCCCGTATTCTGGGCCAGCATTGAGTTGCCCCGGGCCCATGGGCCTGGACTGACCCGACGCAAGGAGGAGCCTCGTGGCGCGAACGCTGATCCGCAAGAACCCGAGCAACTTCAAGACACTACCGCTACATGTCGAGGCCACGCCCGAAGGTCTGATCTACCAGAGCATCGGGATGCCGCTGAATTTTGCCCAGATCCAACAGCGGCGCAAGGCTATCCAGTTGCCCGACGTGCAGCGCTTCGTGGTCGAACTGGCCAACCTGGGCGTGTCGGTACGGCTGACCCTGCATTGGCAGAACCGCGATTACTGGGTGCTGGTACGTCAGCGCCGGCAAGACCGTGGCGATGTGGTCCTGAAACTGATTTCCGGCTATGTGCCGGCGCAAGAACTGAACCTGCCATTGCACACGGCTGTGCAGGAAGTGGCCGAGGAATGCTTGCTGGAAACCCCGGAAGGCTGGCTGGGCGGGCGCTTCAACGACACCTGGTTGCCGGTGCCCTACGCTGCCGCCCTGCACTACCGCGAAACGCCGCACTTCGTGCTGGCCCCGGAGTCGGGTGCCGCGCGCCCGGTGCACTGCGGCAAGCTGATGCTGCTGGAACGGCCGCGGGCGTATGTGCACTTGCCCACCGCCTCGCTGCAACTGATCTACGATATGCGCCTGCAGGTACCACGGGACGCCAAGAAGCTCAGCCTGTTCCACGTTGATGAGCGGCTGGAGGGCGACCAACTGGTGGCGCGGCTAAATCGCAAACGACCAGACCTGTACCTGATGCCATTGAAGGACGGCCAGCCACTGGCCGAGCTGTATACCGTGAAGAAGGACGAACTGGTGCCGGCAAGCACGCGCGGGCTGTACCTGGCCGAAAGTTTTGCCCGGCAGGATGGCTGGGTGGTCACGGACGAGCGGGTGCGCTGGAAGGATTGGGTGAAGCAGCAGGGATTGGTGGAGAACAAGCCGGTGCGGGCTTCACACCTGCAGCGGTTTGGCGACAAGGCTCGAGAACTGCTGGAGCGGGCGCGTACTTCGCTGCACAAGTAAGATTCCGAGGCCTGTGCCGCCCCTGTAGGAGCAGCCTTGTGCTGCGAAGAGGCCGGTAGAGCTAAAGAAATGCTTTGCCCTACCGGCCTCTTCGCAGCACAAGGCTGCTCCAACAGGTAATGAGGCAGCCTCAGCGGCTCGATCAGTTCTTGCGAATCTTCTCGACGATTGCTGTAGTCGAGCTGTTTTCGACCAGCCCCAGCACCTTCACGGTACCGCCATAGGCCTTGACGATATCGGCCCCTACCACCTGGTCGATACCATAGTCGCCACCCTTGACCAGCACGTCCGGCTTGACCTGGCTCAGCAGGTTCTCCGGTGTACCCTCGGGGAAGCTGATGACCCAGTCCACCGCCCCCAGCCCGGCCAGCACGGCCATGCGCCGGTCGACGCTGTTGATCGGCCGGCCCGGCCCTTTCAGGCGGCTGACCGAGGCATCGTCGTTGACCGCGACGATCAGGCGATCACCCTGGGCCCGCGCCTGCTCCAGGTAGGTGACATGCCCGGCATGCAGGATGTCGAAGCAGCCGTTGGTGAAGACGATCTTCTCTTTGTGCGCCCGCGCGTCATCAATGGCCAGCAGCAGTTGCTCCAGGCCGAGCACGCCGCGCTCGGAGCCTTCCTCACGCTGGATCGCCCGGCGCAGCTCGGGGGCGCTGATCGCAGCCGTACCCAGCTTGCCGACCACGATGCCCGCTGCCAGATTGGCCAGGGCCACCGCGTGGGGCAGGTCCTCGCCGGCAGCGATGGCCGCGGCGAGGGTGGAGATGACGGTATCACCGGCACCGGTCACATCGAACACTTCACGCGCCCGCGCCGGCAGGTGCAGCGCCGGCTGCCCGGTGCGCAGCAGGGTCATGCCGTGCTCGCCACGGGTCACCAACAAGGCGCCCAGGTCCAGGTCCTGCAGCAGCTGCAAGCCCTTGGCTACCAGCTCGGCCTCATCGGCGCAACGGCCGACGATGGTCTCGAACTCGCTGAGGTTGGGTGTGATCAGGCTGGCGCCACGGTAGATGGAAAAATCCTTGCCCTTGGGGTCGGCCAGCACCGGAATACCTTTGGCCCGCGCCACCTGGATCAGGCTCTGGTGGTTTTTCAGTGCGCCCTTGCCGTAGTCGGACAGGACCAGCACCTTGACGCCCTCGAGCAGGCTCTCGACCTCCGCACCCAGCGACAGCGGGTCGGTGGCGAATGGCTCTTCGAAATCGATGCGCAGCAACTGCTGGTGACGGCTCATTACCCGCAGCTTGACGATGGTCGGCTGGTGCGCGATGCGCTGGAACACCGAGCGCACGCCTGCAGCTTGCAGGCTGTTGGCCAGGCTGTCGGCGGCCTCATCCTGGCCGGTGACGCCAATCAGCGAAGCCGGTGCACCCAGGGCGGCGATGTTCAAGGCAACGTTGGCCGCGCCGCCGGGGCGATCCTCGATCTGATCGACCTTGACCACCGGGACTGGCGCTTCAGGCGAGATACGTGAAGTACCGCCATGCCAGTAGCGGTCGAGCATGACATCGCCGACCACCAGTACCGGGGCTTGATCGAAACGCGGCATGGACAACTTCATGGGCAACCCATATGGAAATAATGAACAGGGGCAGGATATTAGCACAGGGTAGACGACGGCTTTATGGCCAGATCACCCCAGGAAAATTCCCGTGACAATCGGGGCCGCGATGGCCCCGATCAACGAGGGTTCAGGTGATATCGGCCTTGGCCGGCTCATCCAGGCCCATGGCATGCAGGCGGGCATAATGGCCATTGGCCGCAAGCAGCTCGGCATGGGTGCCGCGCTCGACCAGGCGCCCCTGGTCCATGACCAGGATCTGGTCAGCTTTCTCGATGGTCGACAGACGGTGGGCGATCACCAGCGTGGTACGGCCCTGCATCACATGGTCCAGGGCAGCCTGGATATGCCGCTCGGACTCGGTATCCAGCGCCGAGGTGGCTTCGTCGAGGATCAGCAGCGGCGCATTCTTCAACAGTGCCCGGGCAATCGCGAGGCGCTGGCGCTGGCCGCCGGAGAGCAGTACGCCGTTCTCACCCACTTCGGTATCGAAGCCTTTCGGCAGCCGGTCGACGAACTCCTTGGCATAGGCATCGGCCGCAGCGGCTTCGATGTCGGCGCGCGGGGCGCCGGCCAGGTCGCCATAGGCAATGTTGTTGGCCACGGTATCGTTGAACAGGGTGACATGCTGGGTCACCTGCGAAACGTGGCGACGCAGGTTGCGCAGGCGATAGTTCTCGATCTCCACGCCATCGAGCAGGATCTGCCCCTGGTCGTGGTGATAGAAGCGCGGTATCAGCGCTGCCAGGGTAGACTTGCCACTGCCGGAGCGGCCGACCAGTGCAATCATCTGCCCTGGCTCGGCTACGAAGCTGATATCGCTCAGCACCTCACGCTCGGTACCCGGGTAGGTGAAGCTGAGGTTGCGCACCTCCAGGCGCCCTTCCACCCGCTCCTTCTCGACGGTACCGGTATCCACTTCAGGCTCTTCGTCCAGTTGCTCGAAGATGCTTTCGGCGCCGGCCAGGCCCTTCTGGATGGTCGAGCTGACTTCCGAAAGCTGACGTATCGGCTTGGGCAACAGGCCGGCGGCGGTGATGTAAGCCACCAGATCACCAGCAGTGGAATCACCGCGCAGGAACAGCACCAGGAACATCAACGCGGCCATGGCGGTGTAGATCACCAGCTGCAGCATCGGCGTGTACAGCGAGCCGGTCTTGGTCATGTGCAACTGCTTGTCGGTGTTGCTCTGGCTGGCCTTGCCGAAACGCTGCTCCTCGTAGGCCTCGCCGCCGAAGCTGCGCACCACGCGGTAGCCCTGGATGGTTTCCGAGGCAACGTGGGTGACGTCGCCCATGGCCACCTGGATTTTCTTGCTCTGCTTGCGGAATTTCTTGCTGGCGACGCTCACCATCACCGCGATTACCGGCAGGATGGCAACCATCACCAGGGTCAGGTGCCAGTTCATCCACAGCAGGTAGCCGAACAGGAACACCACGGTCAGGCCTTCGCGGATCACCACCTTGATCGCATCGGTCGCAGCACCAGTGACCATGGTCACGTTGAAGGTGATGCGCGAGATCAGGTGCCCGGAGTTGTGGTTGTCGAAGTAGCGGTTAGGCAGCACCAGCAGCTTGTTGAACAGTTCCACACGCAGGTCGTGCACCAGGCACAGGGAAACCTTGGCCAGGAAGTAGTTGCCGAGGAACGAGCCCAGACCCTGCCACGCGGCGATCAGGATAATCAGCAGCGGCACCGCCTGCAGCAGTTGCAGGTCGCGCAGGTAGGGGACGTTTGGGAACAACACCGCTTCGGGGTTGCTCAGCCCATCTACGAAATACTTCAGGATCCCGGCCAGCATCGGCTGGGTCGAGGCAAAGATCACGAAACCGATGATGCTCAGCAGGAAAATGCCGACATAGGGTTTCACATAGCTCAGCAGCCGGAAGTAGATCTTCAGGCTGGAGGTGTGTTCCGCCGGTCGCGGTGTTTCGGCCATTATCAAGCTCGCTGTTCAGGTTGAACCGGAAATTTTACCACAGGCATCATTTTCGGCACTCCCCCATGGCAACAACATGGCCAGGCCAACGGGCAGCCAGCTGATGAACCATTCGGCACGTGGCGTACCAGTGAGGCTGGCGGCATCGAACTGCATGGCCAGGGTGGAGTAGACCCAGAAACCGAGCAGGATCTTGCCGAACAACGTGCCACGTGCGCGGACGATTTCGCCCAAGGTGTACAGCCACACCATGACCCACAGCAGCATGCCAGGCAGGCCCAACTCCACTGCGATGTGGGTGAACATGTTGTGGGTGTGGTCGAAGTGCTTGCCCACTGCACTCACGTCGTAGGCAGCGCCCAGGCCAAGGCCGGTCCAGGGATGTGCGGCGATCATGTCGACCACGGCGTGGAAGATTTCCGGCCGGTAGGACGAACCGCGCTGGGCGATCAGGTCGTACACGAGATAGAAGGCCAGGCCGGTGGCGATGGCCGCCAGCACGGCAAACATCCGGCTGTGGCGGTCACGGAACCACAACGGGGCCAGGATCACGGTGAGCACCAGGGCCAGGATTGCCCCACGGCTCTGGCTGAGCATGGCAAACAACCCCAGGCACACCAGCGCCACCAGCCACAACAACTGCAGGCCACGTTGCCGCGGCGGCTCGTAAAGCAGGAAGAGCACGGCCGAACCGATGACATAGGCACCCAGAATGGGGTGCGATATCTCGCCGATGCCCTCCAGCCGGGCCAGCAGAGGCATGCCCAGCACGCCGTAGAAATGGATTACCGAGATCAATGCGGCAACGGCCAGCAAGGCGCTGCCGGCCAGCAACAGCTGACGAATGCGGGCCTGGCCAAGCTGGCCCAGCAGCGGGAACGCCAGCAGGAATACCAGGATGTAGAGCAGGCGCTTGGCCTCGCGCCCCGGGTTTTCCGCGGCCGACCAGACCAGGCTGAGCCCACTCCACACCAGCAGCAGCAACACACTCCCCCACAAGGCCGGCTGACGCCGCCAGGCCTGCACTATTACGTGCCTTGCGGACCACGCCATTACCAGCGTCGGCAACCACAGGAACAACACCAGCCCTTGCTGATAAACCTTGTTGCTCGGTGCCAGGGCAATCGCTGCCAGGAACCAGACCAGACCAAACCCCAACCAGGCTTGCGCCCAGTTTTTTTGATACAACATCCTTTCCCCCGATGAATCAAAGACACCATCCAATGGTGCTACAACATTATTTTCGGCATTATTGCCGGTCATTCTGTTCGCCCGACGACAAGGCTCTATTCATGCAATGCTCCCGGCTCCCCCAGGTCGACTTCGATCAGCTGACACAAGGCGCACAGGTGCTTGAGGCAGATAGCCATGGCGCCAAAGTCTACCTGCTCGCGGATGGTAATTTCCTCAAGGTTTTTCGTAGGAAGCGGCTGATTTCATCTGCACTGCTGCGCCCGTACTCGCAGCGCTTCGTCGACAACGCCGCACGCCTTGCACAACTGGGCATCCCCACCCTGGAGGTGATCAGCCAGCACAAGCTCGACCTGCCAGGGCGTACCGCCGTGCTGTACCGCCCGCTGCCAGGGCGCACCTTGCTGCAGATGTCGCGCGATGAGGGTTTCAGCTGGGACACCTACCTGCCGCGCCTGATCGAACTGATCCGCCAGCTGCATCGCAGCGGCGTGTACTTCCGCTCGTTGCACCTGGGTAATGTGGTGGTCACCCCCGACCAGCAACTGGGCCTGATCGACGTTGCCGACATGCGCTTCCTGCGTCCGCCGCTGTCGGCGCGCATGATTCGGCGCAATGTGCAGCATATGGTGCGTTATATCGAGCGGGAGAACCTGGGTGACCGGTTCCCCCTTGCCGCCTTCGAGGCAGCCCTGCTGGCACGCTGAGCGTCAACTGCGCAGCAGGCTTTGCGAGCCATTGCAGAATGCTTGCCAGGCCTGCTCCGGGGCCAGCGCCTGGCGCTGCCGGGCAGCTACCGCCGGGGCACCGAGCACCGAGCAACGCTCGATCGCCTCGGCCCAGGCATTTTCATTGGCAACGGGCAGGTAGCCACCGGTGTCCTGCAACTGCTCGCGGAACACCTGCAGGTCGCTGCATACCACCGGCACGTCGGCCATGACCGCCTCCTGTACCACCAGCCCCAGGCCTTCGGAGCGCGAAGGCACCAATAGCCAGTCGAAGGCCCGGTACAGCTGCTGCAGGTCGTCGCGGTGACCGCTCAGGTGAACGCGCCCGGCCAGGCCCAGCGCGTCGATACGGGCTTGCAGCACCTCACGCAGAGGGCCTTCGCCGATGATTGCCAACTGCAGGTCCGACTGCCGCATACAGGCCTTGGCGAACGCCTCGATCAGCATCTCGAAACCTTTGCTTTCCACCAGTCGCCCGACCGCGCCCAGCATCACCCCGGTTACCTGGGGCAGCTGCAGGGCTTGCCTGGCCGCCTCCCGGCTCAACAACGGTTCGGCGAAAGCCAGCGGGTCAAGGGCCATGCGCAAGGTCTGCACCGGCCTGCCCAGGTCGTGTTCGAGTGACGTGGCAAGTGTCTGTGAAACGGCGGCGATGCTCAGACGCTCGGCCGGAAACATGCGCAGCAGGCGCACATCACTGGGATTCAGGCGCGTCTTGCCGTGGAACAGCACCTTGGCACGTACCTGCGGAACCTGCTGCAACAATGGCAACACCAACCGCGCCACACCGACACCGTCGAGCAGCACGACTTCAGCCTGGGCCTCGTTCAGCGCCTTGCGCAAGCGCATGCGCAACCATGGGCGCAACAGGCGCCAGAAGTGCCGCCCTTTCAGCGCCCGTGACGGCATATGCCACTCCCGGGTCGAGCCAAGCCCACAGCAAAGCCCGCTACCCAGCAGCAGCCAGTTACTGATCCGGGCATCGGCACCCGCGTGCGACAGCACCTGCCGATGCACCTTGTGGATGGACATGTACGGCGTTCCACCCGCCCACATCACATTGACGATGTTCATGGGCCCTCTCCCGCTCATGTCAGGTGGGACAGCGACTTCACTGAACAAAAATGGTGATTCCCATGCCAATCACGGCACCCGCCACCAGCGTCAATGCCAACTTTATCCGATCACGTTTACGACGTTTGGCCTTGCGTTCCACTTCGATGGGCAAGGTCACGTGATTACCAAATCCAGTGTGCAATACTGCATCACCCTCCAAGGTGACCGCTGTCAGGTTTAACTCAGAATAACGCCGGGAAAGTGCCTTCTCTCCAGCATAGGCGGCAAATGGCGCGCAACGCTGGTAATCGCTCAAACGGCGCAACCCGGGGTTGAGCGAAAACGCCTGCCACTCGGCCTTATCGGACAG
This sequence comes from Pseudomonas sp. s4, assembly GCF_046764235.1. Lineage (NCBI taxonomy): Bacteria > Pseudomonadati > Pseudomonadota > Gammaproteobacteria > Pseudomonadales > Pseudomonadaceae > Pseudomonas > Pseudomonas sp. s4. Next base: position 5,753,450 of record NZ_CP177209.1, read on the forward strand.
CAGTGGGTAGCAAGGCACCCCGGCGATCACCCGGCGATCACCCAGGTGAATGTAAGGGCTGTGGATGGCCAGGTCATGGGCATGGCTGCGCAGCCACACCTGCAGCAGATCAGGGCTGACCTCCAGAATGGCCCGGGAGTCTTCGACGAAGCCCTGGCGATAGAAGTGCCAGTCGTCCTCGCAGTGAAAGATGTAGGGCGTCTTGACGTGGCTGTAGGCCAGGTCGATAGACGGCAACTGGCCCAACTTGGGCCGGTTTACGAACACCTTGCAGTGCGGTTTCCAGTGCTCAGGCACAGCGGCATGCACGGCATCGTCACCGGAATCTTCGGTGATGAACACTTCGCGAATGGGCGCGGTATTGTAGCGATCGAAACTCTCAAGGGTATCTTTGAGCAGATCGAACCGCCCACAACTGGTCACGACGAGCGTGACATCACTCTCATTTGAAAAGCGCACCGGACTCCCTCCGCATTGCGACTTCGACTTCCAACGCCCGTTCCACAGGCGCGAAAGTTCTTATGTTAGATGCCCAGCTTCAGGCGCAGCCGCTGCCATGCAGACAACGGCGGATGGGGCCTGAGCGCCGGGCGCATGTGGTCGACGATGCTACGTCCAACAGCCCCGAAACTGAAACGGGAAACCGCCAGGTGGCGACCATTTTCTGCAATCTGCCGGGCCAGTTCAGGGTCCGCGCGCAAACGGCGGAGCTTTTCCTGAAGGGTCGGGATGCTGTCATAGAACACCACGTTGTGCATGTCCTGCAGGCCCAGTGCGCGGTTCTCTTCCTCGCCCTGGTCATACGCCAGCAACACACAGCCACAGGCCATGGCTTCGAAGTTCTTGATCATGTATTCGCCCATGCCGACGTCGGCACTGACGAAGAAGCGGATCCGGTTGAGTGTGTTGCAGTAGTCTTCACCCGATTTGGTACGGGTCACCACCAGGTTCTCGACCCGGCCCAGCTCGTCCAGCAGTGCCTTGCGGCCGCTGTAGGCCACGCTGTTGGTGCTGCCGACGAAGGCCAGTTCGATGTCGCGCTCACGCCCCTGGTCGGCCAGCAGTTGCTCGTCGTAGCCCTTGGGCACGAACACGGCGTCGAAACCTTCCTGACGCAGGCGCTCGCTGACCATGTAGCCTGAGCTGATCACCCGCGCCCAGGGCAATTTGCGGTAATGGGCGCTGAACTTGCCCGTGTACTTGCACGGGATGTAGTTCTGGTAGGCATCGTGCTCGAGGATGACCAGGTTCGGCACCGTACGGATGAATGCCGCCTGACGGATTTCCTGTTTGAAACGCAGGAAGAAAACAATGCGGTCATAACGCTCGACCTGCACTTCACGCTTGAAATAGCGGCGCAGGTTGCGCTGGTCTTCGCTGGTCAACCAGCGCAGGTCGCACTCGCAGTTGGCCGCGACGCCATCGTACAGGCGGTCGAGAATCGCCCGCTGTTCCTTCTGCACCAGAAATAGGACTTTCATTGGGTTCCTTGGGCGCTCTGCGCCATCGCGGTCAACCATGGGGCGCGCCTACAGCTCACGCCGCCAGAACAGTTCATGTCGGCGCACGGCCTTGCGGAAGAATTCGTTCTCGCCGTAAGGCGACGACCGCCGCCCGGCCAACCAGCGCTGCAACAAGCGGCGCAGGCGGCGTTTGAACGGTGCTGGCGGCTGTAGGTCGTGCATCATGCCCAGGGCCATGGCCTTGTCGCGCTGGGTCGCAAGGTCCAGTACCAGGCTGCAAGGAGCCCAGGCCTGGACAGCTTCCAGCTGTGGCGGCAGGGCCACGCCATCACCACTGTCGCCCATCGGCCAGCGGTCGTTGTCATGCAGGTGGTTGGCGTAGCACAGCAGGGTTTGCGGCTGCCAGGCCAGGCCTTGCAAGGCTTCCAGCACCGCTGCCTGGGCACAGATGTGGTCGGGGTGCGGGTCGAGCTGCGGGTGCGGCATCACCAGCACCTCTGGCCTGGCCATTTCCAGCAAGGCCCGCAGGTCGGCGAGCAGGTTGCGCCAGGTCGGCGCGCCATCGACATCGGCCGGCAGCGGGAACGGGTTGAATCGGCGGAATACGCGAATGTCGGCGAGGTCGGCCTCGCGAGAAGCGGCCGGCTGGTCTGGCGCAGCCTGCATGGCAGGCAGTTGCAGACAGAAGTAGCCCAGCTGCACGCAACGCGATTCCGCCACACCGGCCCAGCGTGGCACGGCGACACTATCCCAGGCCCTCAGGCGGCCCTTCAGGCGCGCGGCCTCGGCCTTTGCCAAGCCCATCTGCTGATAGTGCTCGGCCTCGATTTCACCAGCGGTCAGGGTCACTACCCAGGTTTCGTCGGCCTGGCTGTAAAGGCCGTAAGCGGCCAGCTCGGCATCATCGGCATGCGGCGCGATCACCATCACCCGGCGCCGTTGCAGCTCGACCGCCGGGGTTATCCACAAGCGCGGCTGGCCCGCCAGCCGGCAATGCCGGCCACGCAGGCGCAACGCGCCAGCCTGCAGAGGTGCGGCGAGGCCGGTGAGGTTGAGGAAGCGCACGCCATCGACGCCACGCTCGAAGGTTTGCCGGTCGGCCTGCTCGCCAGCCACCAGCTCGACCTGCGGGTCCAGGAAGCGCCCCATCCAGCTGCTTTTTACCCGCAGCTCGAGGACCAGGGTTTCGTTGCCCTGCAGCACGCACTCAGCCTTGAGCAAGCCGCCGCTCAGGCTGGCAGGAGCCTCCCGGGTCAACTCGCCGAAGTCGTAGGCGTAGTCCTCACCTGGCGCGTAGAACAGGTGGTCGGCAAACCAGGCCTCGTGGGCCGCCCACAACAGCGGCAACAGCAGCAGTGGCAACCACCACCAGCTGAACGCACCTATGGCCACCAGCGCGACCAGGCCCGCCAACAGGCCCAGGCGCTTGTTGCGCCGGTGGCGCTTGAGCAACTGCTGCTTGCGACTCACGCCTGATACACCTGCACGGGGTTGCACCAGCGGTCCTTGTACTCGCGGTCGGCACGGCCGAACGAGAACCGCAGCGGCTTGTTGCGCGCACGGGCGTCTTCCCAGGCGGCCTGGGTATTGAGGAAGCTCAGCACGCTGCCGGGGCTGAAGGCCTTGGTTTCAGGGTCGACACCACCATTGATGTACTCGACGCTGATCCATTCCGGCGCTTCGACACGGTAAACCAGCTGGATGGCAATCGGCTTGCCGTCCAACAGCAGCACCGAGCCGATCAGCAGCTCGCGCAGGCGTTCCAGCACCTCGGCCATGCGCTCGGCACCGGTGGCAGGGAAGCCCCAGCGGCGCTGGAACAGGTCGCAGTACATGCTGGCGATTTCCTGCGCGCTGAAGTCGCCGATCGGGCGCACCACACCGCCCGCCTCTTCCAGCAGGCGCAGTTCGCGGCGCTGGTTGTAGCGGAACTTCTTCGACAGGTCTTCGTGGGCGCGGGCCATGGCCAGCTGTTCCTTCTGCGCCTTGAGGCCGCTGAAGCGGCCCTGGTTCAGTTCGGACAGGTAGCGCGCGGCATGGCGCAACGGTGCAGCGGCATCGGCCGCCGCCGGCAGGATGATCTCGGCGTTGCCCAGGTCGAACAGGGCCTTTTTGCCGGCACGCTTGAGCACGTCCTTGGACAGCGCAAGGTGGCGCCCCCAGGTAGGAATGGCGGCTTTCAGCTCGCCGGCCTGGTGCCAGCCCAGATAACGCACAGGGATCTGCGCCAGGTCCGCCAGCTGCTCGACCACCTGGGGATGGGTGGCGACACTGCCACCAAACCGGGCCCATGCCTCGGCATAGGCCTTGGCGTCGATAACTTGCCAACCGCGTTCGCGGAAGGCCTGGATACGGTTGAGCATCAGGCCTGCCCCACCAACGCGCGGACTTGCGGCAGTTGCCAGAATGCTTCGCGCACCGCCTGGTCGGAAAAGCGTTCACGCAGGCGCTGCAGCATGTGCTCGGCACAGGCCTGGCGTTGCTGCCCATCGAGCACAGCCATGTGTTTCAGGCCCTGGGCCAATTGCCCCGCATCGCCCAGAGGGAACAGCACGCCAACACCCTCCACCACTTCGCGGGCACCACCACAGGCCGTGGCCAGTACCGGCACACCGGCGACCATGGCTTCGAGCAGGACCATGCCGAACGGCTCATGGTCGGAGCTCAGGGCGAATACGTCGAATGCCTGGAAGTAACGGCGCGCATCCGGCACCTGGCCAAGGAAGTCCACTTGCCCGGCAATGCCCAGCTCGGCGGCCAGGGCCTTGAGCCTGGCTTCCAGGCGCCCCTTGCCAAGGATTGCCAGGCGGGCGCCAGCCGGCAGCCCCGGTAGCGCTTCGGCAAAGCCACGCAGCAGGGTGGCCTGGTCCTTGTCCGGGTGCAGGCGCCCGACGTTACCGACAATCCACGCCTGTGCGTCCAGCCCCAAGGCCTGACGGGCCTCGGCGCGTGGCACCAGGGCCGCTTGCAGGGCGTCGATGTCGATGCGGTTGTACAAGGTCTGGATACGCTCTGCCGGCCACTGCGGCAGACAGCGGCGCATGTCGTCACGCACTGCGTCCGACACGCCCAGCAAGCTCAGGCGTTTGCTGAACAGGTTGGCGAAGATGCGTCGCCCCTTGCGCTCGTAGTCACCGAAAGCATGGTGCACGCCGATCACCGGCAAGCCGGTGCCCAGCAACGCCACGTAGATCGGCTTGAAGCGATGGGCGATGCAGAAGGCGAAATTGCGCTCGGCGGCGATCCGCCGCAATGCACGGATGGCGCCGAGTTTCAGGCCGCGCACAGCCTTGGAGCTGAACTCCAGGAACAGCACCTCGTCCGACGCACAGCCAGCCGCTACCTGCGGGTCGGCGGCGCCGGTGAGGAACACCGTGGTGACCTGGTAGCCACGCCCCTGGAACAGGCTGGCGTACTGACGGGCGCAGTCCAGGAACGGCCCGTCATAGCCATGGCAGAACTGCAGGATGCGCGGTTCAGAGCGGCTGGTCATACGGGGCCGCGCCGTCCTTCACAACCAGGATGTCTTCCATGATCAGGTACTGCAGGTCCGAGCCGAAGAACATGTTCAGGGCGTCGGTCGGCGAGCAGATCATCGGTTCACCACGGCGGTTCAGCGAGGTGTTTAGCGACACTCCGTTGCCCGTCAGGTCTTCCAGTGCCTTCATCATGTCGTAGTAGCGCGGGTTGTACTCGCGCTTGAGCACCTGGGCACGCGAAGTGCCGTCCTCGTGGACCACTTCCGGCACGCGGGTCTTCCACTCTTCAGCCACTTCGAAGGTGAAGGTCATGAACGGCGCCGGGTGGTCGACCTTGATCATCTGCGGGGCGACGGTGTCGAGCATCGACGGGCAGAAAGGTCTCCAGCGTTCGCGGAACTTGATCTGCTCGTTGATGCGGTCGGCTACGCCCGGCACGCTCGGGCAACCAATGATCGAACGGCCGCCCAGGGCACGGGGGCCGAATTCCATGCGGCCCTGGAACCAGGCCACCGGGTTGCCATCGACCATGATTTTGGCGATGCGCTGCGGCATGTCGTCGAGCTTGCGCCACTTCGGTGCGTTCGGGTGACGGGCACAGGCAGCGATCACGTCTTCGTTGGAGTACGAAGGGCCGAGGTAGACGTGTTCCATCTTCTCGACCGGTACGCCACGAGCGTGGGAAACGTAGGCGGCAGCACCCACGGCGGTACCGGCGTCACCGGAAGCCGGCTGAACGAACAGCTCTTTCAGGTCTGGGCGGGCAATGATCTTCTGGTTGAGCTTGACGTTCAGCGCGCAACCGCCGGCAAAGGCCAGCTTGCCGGTTTCACGCAGGATGTCGCCCAGGTAGTGGTCGATCATCTGCAGGGCGATCTTTTCGAACAGTGCCTGCATGCTGGCCGCGTAATGGATGTACGGCTCGTCGGCGATGTCCCCTTCGCGCTTGGGGCCCAGCCACTCGATCAGTTTCGGCGAAAAGTAGAAGCCCTTGCCCTTCTCTTTATAGCGGCGCAGGCCAATGACGTTGGCGTATTCGGTGTTGATCACCAGTTCGCCGTTTTCGAAGCTGGCCAGACGCGAGAAGTCGTACTTGCTGGCGTCACCATACGGCGCCATGCCCATGACCTTGAACTCGCCATCGAGCATCTCGAAGCCGAGGAACTCGGTGATTGCGCCGTACAGGCCGCCAAGCGAGTCCGGGTCGAAGAATTCCTTGATCTTGTGGATCTTGCCGTTTTCGCCGTAGCCAAAGAAGGTGGTGGCGTATTCGCCCTTACCGTCGATGCCGAGGATTGCGGTTTTTTCCTTGAACCCCGAGCAGTGGTAGGCACTGGAGGCATGGGCCAGGTGGTGCTCGACGGGCTCGATCTTCACCTTTTTCGGGTCGAAGCCCAGTTGCTCCAGGCACCAGACGATCTTCTTGCGGTAGCGCTTGTAGCGACGGTTGCCCATCAGAATAGCGTCGAGGGCGCGATCCGGGGCGTACCAGTAGCGCTTGGCATAATGCCAGCGCGCCTTGCCGAACAGGCTGATCGGGGCGAACGGGATGGCTACCACGTCGACGTCGGATGGCTTGATGCCAGCCTGTTCCAGGCAGAACTTCGCCGACTCGTAGGGCATGCGGTTCTTCGCATGCTTGTCACGCACGAAGCGCTCTTCTTCGGCGGCGGCAATCAGTTTGCCGTCAATGTACAAGGCCGCGGAAGGGTCATGGCTAAGGGCGCCGGACAGGCCAAGAATCGTCAATGCCAAGGGATTAGCCTCTTCATTCGGTAGAAATGCGCCAGCGGCCTCTTGGGCGGGTGGCGGCTAAAGAGCGGGATTATAACGCAAACATGTGCGCAACGCGGCAACCTGTACTGGCCTCATCGCCGGCAAGCCAGCTCCCACAGGTACACCACCGACCTTGAGGCCCGCGCTGTACCTGTGGGAGCTGGCTTGCCGGCGATGGGGCCGGTACAGGCAAGCAATATTATTCAGCGATCAGCCAGTCCATGCGGAAGCTGCCGGCGGTTTGCGCCAGCTCTTTGGCCAGCCATGGCAGCAGCTCCTTGAGCTCTTCTTCCAACCCCCACGGTGGGTTGGCGATGGCCAGACCTGAGCCATTGAGCCCCTGCGGGCTGTCCTGGTGGTGCACATACAACTCGACCCGCAGCAGTTTCGGTGCGCCGGTGCTGGTCAGGTCCTGGTAGAAGCGGGTCAGCGAGCGCTGGTCCTTGATCGGGTACCAGATGGCCGCGACAGTCTGGCGCATGCGGCCGATCGCCTCTTTCATGGCGGTAGTGCAGCGCTTTAGCTCGTCAGCCTGTTCGAACGGCGGGTCGATCAACATGATCGCGCGCTTTTCCTGCACCGGCAGCAAGGCCCGCGGCACATGCCAACCTTCGCCCAGGTGCACGAACACGCGCGGGTCTTTCTTCATGTTCTCTTTGAGCAGCGGCCCGTCTTCGGGATGCTTCTCGTTGAGCAGGGCGCGGTCCTGCTGGCGCATCAGGCGGCGAGCCAGCTCGGGCGAACCGGGGTAGTAGCGCAGCTCGCCATCGGCATTCAGGCGCTTGATGATACGCAGATAGTCGTCGGCCATGGCCGGCAGGTCATCGCGATTCCATAGGCGGGCGACACCTTCCAGGTACTCGCCGGTGCGGGTTGCCTGGTCGCCCTGCAGATCGTACAGACCGAGCCCTGCGTGGGTATCGATGTAGGCGAATGGCTGCTCCTTGCGCGACATCAGGGCGATGAGGCGAGTCAGCACGATGTGTTTGAGGACGTCGGCGTGGTTGCCGGCGTGGAAGGCGTGACGATAGTTCATGGCAACTCCTGCGGGGGTGGCAAGTTTACCTTGCCTTGCAGGCGGAGTCAGGGCCTGGCTGCTGATCGGCGGCGCCTGTTTCGCGGGTAAACCCGCTTCCACAGGCACCTCACAGAATTTGAGTTCTGTGCAATCCCTGTGGGAGCGGGTTCACCCGCGAAACAGGCGCCGCCGACTCAACGGGTATTACTTGTCAGCGTGATACGCCGCATCAGCAGTCTCGAAACGCTTGACCATTGCCTGCGACGGGCTGCCCAGCTTGCTCACCACGAAGATGGCGATGCTGGCGAACAGGAAGCCCGGGATGATTTCGTACAGCCCGAGGGTGTCGAAGTTCTTCCACAGGATCACGGTCAGTGCACCCACCACGATACCGGCCAGTGCGCCGTTACGGGTCATGCCTTTCCACAGCACCGAAATCAACACCACCGGACCAAAGGCAGCACCGAAGCCGGCCCAGGCGTAAGCCACCAGGCCCAGCACGCGGTTTTCCGGGTTGGAGGCCATGGCGATGGCGATCAGGGCGACGGCCAGCACCATCAGGCGGCCGACCCACACCAGTTCGACCTGCGAAGCGTTCTTGCGCAGGAAGGACTTGTAGAAGTCTTCGGTCAGGGCGCTGGAGCACACCAGCAGCTGGCAGCTCAGGGTACTCATCACCGCCGCCAGGATGGCCGACAGCAGTACACCGGCGATCCATGGGTTGAACAGGATCTTGGCCAGCTCGATGAACACACGCTCGTGGTTCTCGGTGACCGGGCCCGCCAGATCAGGGTGCGCCGAGAAGTAGGCGATGCCGAAGAAGCCCACGGCGCAGGTACCGGCCAGGCACAGGATCATCCAGGTCATGGAGATACGGCGGGCGTTGGCGATCGACTTCACCGAGTCGGCGGCCATGAAACGCGCCAGGATATGCGGCTGGCCGAAGTAGCCCAGCCCCCAGCCCATCAGCGAGATGATGCCGATGAAGGTGGCGCCCTTGAGCATGTCGAAGTTGGCCGGGTTGACCGCATCTATGGCAGCGAAGGTGGTATCGAAGCCGCCAGTGGAGATCAGCACGATCACCGGGGTGAGGATCAGCGCAAAGATCATCAGCGAAGCCTGCACGGTATCGGTCCAGCTCACCGCCAGGAAACCACCGACGAAGGTGTAGGCGATGGTTGCAGCGGCACCGGCCCACAGGGCGGTTTCGTACGGCATGCCGAAGGTGCTCTCGAACAGACGGGCACCGGCAACGATGCCGGAGGCGCAGTAGATGGTGAAGAACACCAGGATCACGATGGCCGAGATGATCCGCAGCACGCCGCTGTTGTCTTCGAAGCGGCTGGAGAAGTAGTCCGGCAGCGTCAGTGCATCGCCGTTGTGCTCGGTCTGCACGCGCAGACGACCAGCGACGAACAACCAGTTCAGGTAGGCGCCGACGGTCAGGCCGATGGCAATCCAGGCTTCGGACAAGCCTGAGAAGTAGATGGCGCCCGGCAGGCCCATCAGCAGCCAGCCGCTCATGTCGGAAGCGCCGGCGGAAAGCGCGGTGACCACGCTACCCAGGCTGCGGCCGCCGAGGATGTAGTCGGAAAGGTTATTGGTGGAGCGATAGGCGGCGAAGCCGATCAGCACCATTGCCGCGATATAGACCACGAAAGTGATCGTTAGTGGATTGCCCATGCGTGTGCCCTGGCGTTTGTTTTTATGTCATGCACAACCGCAGCCATGGCGGTTGCACCCAGGCGGCGAATCCTATGCAACAACGCAAAGCGGGTGCAACCATTTTTCATTTGCAAGTTGCACCTTCTCGTGCATTTTCAGACAAATCTGATTTTTTGCTCCTTTTGGGAGCAACAACCTCGCTTTTCAGAATAAAACGCACCGAAAACGACCCTTTTCCGGGCATGGAAATGACGGTCGGACGAGTTGCACCTTTTCCATGAAAAATTCGGGTTGCACCTGGTTGCACCCGAATTGTCCTACAGCTACTCTTGGCGCCAGCTTAGGCCACAACCGTGGCAATAACGAGGATAAGAAATGGCGACGACCACCCTTGGGGTCAAACTCGATGACCCGACCCGTGAGCGACTCAAGGCAGCTGCGCAGTCGATTGACCGCACCCCGCACTGGTTGATCAAGCAAGCGATCTTCAACTACCTGGAGAAGCTCGAGGGTGGTGCCACCCTGACCGAACTCAACGGCCATGCCAGCAACCTGGCCGACGATGCCGGAGAGGTCCAGCCCGACCACAGCCACCAGTGCTTCCTCGAGTTCGCCGAGAGCATCCTGCCGCAGTCGGTGCTGCGCTCGGCGATCACCGCCGCCTACCGCCGCCCCGAACAGGAAGTGGTACCGATGCTGCTGGAGCAGGCGCGCCTGAGCGCCCCGCTGGCCGAAGCGACCAACAAGATGGCCGCCGGCATCGCCGAAAAACTGCGTAACCAGAAGAGCGCTGGCGGTCGTGCCGGCATCGTTCAGGGCCTGCTGCAGGAATTCTCGCTGTCGTCCCAGGAAGGCGTGGCACTGATGTGCCTGGCCGAAGCCCTGCTGCGCATCCCCGACAAGGGCACCCGTGACGCGCTGATCCGCGACAAGATCAGCACCGGCAACTGGCAGCCGCACCTGGGCAACAGCCCGTCGCTGTTCGTCAACGCCGCCACCTGGGGCCTGCTGCTGACCGGCAAGCTGGTGTCTACCCACAACGAATCCGGCCTCACCTCCTCGCTCACCCGCATCATCGGCAAGAGCGGCGAGCCGATGATCCGCAAGGGCGTCGACATGGCCATGCGCCTGATGGGCGAGCAGTTCGTCACCGGCGAAACCATCGCCGAAGCCCTGGCCAATGCCAGCCGCTTCGAGTCCAAGGGCTTCCGCTATTCCTACGACATGCTCGGCGAAGCCGCACTGACCGAGCACGACGCACAGAAGTACCTGGCGTCCTACGAGCAGGCCATCCACTCGATCGGCAAGGCCTCCCATGGCCGTGGCATCTATGAAGGCCCGGGCATCTCGATCAAGCTGTCGGCGCTGCACCCGCGCTACAGCCGCGCCCAGTACGAGCGCGTGATGGAAGAGCTGTACCCGCGCCTGCTGTCGCTGACCCTGCTGGCCAAGCAATACGACATCGGCCTGAACATCGACGCCGAAGAAGCCGACCGCCTGGAGCTGTCGCTCGACCTGCTCGAGCGCCTGTGCTTCGAGCCTTCTCTGGCCGGCTGGAATGGTATCGGCTTCGTAATCCAGGCCTACCAGAAGCGCTGCCCGTATGTGATCGACTATGTCATCGACCTGGCCAAGCGCAGCCGCCACCGCCTGATGATCCGCCTGGTGAAAGGCGCCTACTGGGACAGCGAAATCAAGCGCGCCCAGGTCGAAGGCCTGGAAGGCTACCCGGTCTACACCCGCAAGGTGTACACCGACGTGTCCTACGTTGCCTGCGCCCGCAAGCTGCTGGCCGTGCCAGAAGCCATCTACCCGCAGTTCGCCACCCACAACGCCCACACCCTGTCGGCCATCTACCACATTGCCGGTCAGAACTACTACCCGGGCCAGTACGAGTTCCAGTGCCTGCACGGCATGGGCGAGCCACTGTACGAGCAGGTGGTCGGCAAGATTTCCGAAGGCAAGCTGAACCGTCCGTGCCGCGTCTATGCACCGGTCGGCACCCACGAAACGCTGCTGGCCTACCTGGTGCGTCGCCTGCTGGAAAACGGCGCCAACACCTCGTTCGTCAACCGCATCGCCGACCACTCGATCTCCATCCAGGAACTGGTCGCCGACCCGGTCGCCAGCATCGAGCGCATGGGCACCCAGGAAGGCAGCATCGGCCTGCCGCACCCACGCATCCCGCTGCCGCGTGAGCTGTATGGCAGCGAGCGGGCCAACTCGGCCGGCATCGACATGGCCAACGAACACCGCCTGGCATCGCTGTCCTGCGCCATGCTGGCCACCGCCCACAACGACTGGAAAGCCACGCCACTGCTGGCCTGCGCTGCCAGCGAAGGCACCGCCGCACCGGTCCTGAACCCGGCGGACCACCGCGACGTGGTCGGCCATGTTCAGGAAGCCACGGTCGCCGACGTCGACAACGCCATCCAGTGCGCACTGAATGCCGCTCCGATCTGGCAGGCCACCCCGCCTGCCGAGCGCGCCGCCATTCTGGAACGCACCGCCGACCTGATGGAGGCCGAAATCCAGCCGCTGATGGGCCTGCTCATCCGCGAAGCCGGCAAGACCTTCGCCAACGCCATCGCCGAAGTGCGTGAAGCCGTGGACTTCCTGCGCTACTACGCGGTGCAGGCACGCAACGACTTCAGCAACGACGCCCACCGCCCGCTGGGCCCAGTGGTGTGCATCAGCCCGTGGAACTTCCCGCTGGCGATCTTCACCGGCCAGGTAGCCGCAGCGCTCGCCGCCGGCAACCCCGTACTGGCCAAGCCGGCCGAGCAAACCCCGCTGATCGCTGCCCAGGCCGTGCGCCTCCTGCTGGAAGCCGGCATTCCTGAAGGCGTGCTGCAGCTGCTGCCTGGCCGCGGTGAAACCGTCGGTGCCGGCCTGGTGGGTGACGAGCGCGTCAAGGGCGTGATGTTCACCGGTTCCACTGAAGTGGCCCGCCTGCTGCAGCGCAACGTCGCCGGCCGCCTGGACAACCAGGGCCGCCCGATCCCGCTGATCGCCGAAACCGGCGGCCAGAACGCGATGATCGTCGACTCCTCGGCACTGACCGAACAGGTGGTGATCGATGTGGTGTCCTCGGCCTTCGACAGCGCCGGCCAGCGTTGCTCGGCACTGCGCGTGCTGTGCCTGCAGGAAGACTCCGCCGACCGCGTGATCGAAATGCTCAAGGGTGCCATGGCCGAAAGTCGCCTGGGCTGCCCGGACCGCCTGGCCGTGGACATTGGCCCGGTGATCGACGCCGAAGCCAAAGCCGGCATCGAGAAGCACATCCAGGGCATGCGCGAGAAAGGTCGCTCGGTCTACCAGGTGGCCATTGCCGATGCTGCCGAGCTCAAGCGCGGCACCTTCGTCATGCCTACCCTGATCGAGCTGGAGAGCTTCGACGAGCTCAAGCGTGAAATCTTCGGCCCGGTGCTGCACGTGGTGCGCTACAACCGTCGCAACCTGGACCAGTTGATCGAGCAGATCAACAACTCCGGCTACGGCCTGACCCTCGGCGTGCACACCCGCATCGACGAGACCATCGCCAAGGTGGTGGAAACCGCCAACGCCGGCAACATGTACGTCAACCGCAACATCGTCGGTGCAGTGGTGGGCGTGCAGCCGTTCGGTGGTGAAGGCCTGTCCGGCACCGGCCCGAAAGCCGGCGGCCCGCTGTACCTGTACCGCCTGCTGTCGACCCGCCCGGCCGACGCGATTGGCCGCCACTTCCAGCAACAGGACGGCGAAGGCAAGCCTGACCGCGCCCTGCACGAACAGCTGATCAAGCCGCTGCACGGCCTGAAGGCATGGGCCGAGAGCAACCAGCTGTCCGACCTCGCCACGCTGTGCAGCCAGTTCGCCAGCCAGTCGCAGAGCGGCATCGCCCGCCTGTTGCCAGGCCCGACCGGCGAGCGCAACAGCTACACCATCCTGCCGCGGGAGCACGTGCTGTGCCTGGCCGATAACGAAGCCGACCTGCTGGCGCAGTTCGCCGCAGTGCTGGCTGTTGGCAGCTCGGCGGTATGGGCGGACGGCGAGCCGGGCAAAGCCCTGCGTGCCCGCCTGCCGCGAGAGCTGCAGGCCAAGGTCAAGCTGGTGGCGGACTGGAACAAGGATGAAGTGGCGTTCGACGCCGTGATCCACCATGGCGACTCGGACCAGCTGCGCGGCGTGTGCCAGCAGGTGGCCAAGCGTGCCGGGGCGATCGTGGGTGTGCACGGGCTGTCCAGCGGCGACCACCAGATTGCGCTGGAGCGCCTGGTGATCGAGCGGGCAGTGAGTGTGAACACTGCTGCTGCCGGTGGTAATGCCAGCCTGATGACCATTGGCTGAGGTTGAGGGTTGTTAACGAAAAAAGGAGAGCTTCGGCTCTCCTTTTTTTTATGGGGGCTGGGGTTGGGCTGACAGGTGTTCATTCAATCGGAAGCCAAACCCTCACTGCTTCATCCCCAACTCAGCATCATCCATCAGTGCCTTGGCCATCGCACTCAGGTAATGGGCAGCCCAGATCATCATCGGCTTCTCATCCATCAGCCCGGTAATGGTCAATTCGCGGACATTACCCATCAACTCCGACGACTGCTCACGGGCGTCCCTGCACGGGATGCCAGGCTCGATGCGGCTTGGGTGTCTTCTGTTGTCATTGTTCAACCCCCTGATAATTCTCGAGTGCCTGGCCGGGCCTATTCGCGGGCGCGCCCGCTCCCACAGGATCACCACAAGCTTCATGACTTGCACCGTACCTGTGGGAGCGGGCATGCCCGCGAAAGGGCCGGCTCAGGCGACACATCATTAAGCCTCAGTGCGAAGTTCGCGACCTAGATTAGGATCTTCGAGTGAATCTGCGTTCAGGGGTGGATCAGGAACTATCACCACCTGCTGTCAAACAAGAGGGTGGCAGCTGTGCATGGGTTGACTGACCGGTAGAAAAATCCAAAAAACCCGGCGCACACCGTTACCCGCGCTTTCGCCAGAGCCACAATAGGCACCAGCCTTTCCCAGCCTCCGAAATCAGCATCAGCCCAATCCACACCGAGTTACTGATACTGGAAGCCAGCATCGGCAACAACAGGATTATGGATATCGACGGAACGATAAAAAAGATGCGAAAGGGGATCTGCACCATCGCCAAGTAGACAGCCAACCGGCAACGCATAAGAAACAACCCGCAGGTCGCTATCAACGAAAGCTGCAGAATCAGGCCTAGCCAGACGATTAGCTCTAGCCCTCCTCCCCAGATCTGCATGTTGCTCAATGCGTCCTTGAAATCCGTCCAGAAAGGTATGGCACCTCGCTCCGTACTGCGGAAAACATAAAGGCAGATGTAGAACGCGTCCATGCCTCCCCAAAACAGGAAAGCGATCGCATGCCAGCTCAAGTTCGAGTTCTTCAATATGCTCCCTCTTCGAACCGCGCCGGAATACCGAGCTTCGCAGGGGCGGCCTTTCGCCGCGAAAGGGCCGCAAAGCGGCCCCGGCAAATTCTGCTGCGACGCTGCTCAAGCCATGGACGAAAGTGTGATCAAAGCAAACAGCTGCGCTGCTGTAATTACGGCAGCCAGCAGCATCCACAACCAATTGGCCAGCGTGAAACGGCTGTTGGCCACTCCTGCCTCATCCCCCGCGCTGAAATTGGCGCCTTTCTGCATGGACACCAGAATGACCAACCAAGCTGCTTGAATGACTACACCCGCAAAATACGCCGCCCACAACTGATCATCCAGAATCACAGTGGCAGCCACCCAGACAGCACACATACCGTAGTAGCCCAGCGTGAGCCCCAGAATGGACCAAGGGTAGGTTCTGCCTGACTCGCGAATATGATCATTCACCCTTCTCAATAACGGGTAGATGAAGAACACTGCAAAAGCGCTTCGCCAGAATGGGCTGACCTTTTCTCCTGTCCTCACTCCATACAGCTTCCAGCTCTGATAAAAGCAATACAGCCAGTAAAAACCAAGGGTGAAGAAGGTCATTACGCCAAACTTCAGGGGCGAGACTACGAAGAAGGGAAGTTGCTTGCCCTCGAAATCAGTCAAGTCGTTCTTGTGGACATCACTCATCAGAAAAGCCTCATTGCGAACACCAAAGCACACATTCAAGGCCAAATGGCATTCGATCCGCAGTAGTCCAGTTCCACTCTGACTTGTGGGAAACGTCTCTACATTTTCCTGCGCCTGCTCCGGCCCTTTCGCGGGTAAACCCGCTCCTACAGGTGCAGCGTTGATGGCTGGGGCTGCGCAGTACTTGTGGGAGCGGGTTTACCCGCGAAAGGGCCCGAACAGGCAAAACAACAACTGCCCCCACCCCGCGTGATCTGTTCGACCAACCACCAGGCATCCCGGAGTTCTCAACCCATATCACCCAAACCTATTAACCTGTCCCCCACCCCACCACCCTCCTACACTCGCAGCATCCCGCCTCAGGACCGCGACCATGCCCGAGACCCTGCTCAACCCCCGCAACCTCGCCTTCGAACTCTACGAAGTCCTCGACGCCGAGGCCCTGACCCAACGCCCGCGCTTCGCCGAGCACAGCCGCGAAACCTTCGATGCGGCGCTTTCAACTGCCCGCACCATCGCAGAGAAATTTTTCGCCCCGCACAACCGCAAGGCCGACGAAAACGAGCCGCGCTACGTGGATGGCCGCGCCGAACTGATCCCTGAAGTGAAACCCGCCGTCGACGCCTTTCTCAAAGCCGGCTTCCTCAACGCCAACCGTGACTTCGAAGCCGGCGGCATGCAGCTGCCGAGCCTGGTTTCGCAGGCCTGCTTCGCCCACTTCCAGGCGGCCAACGCCGGCACCACGGCCTACCCGTTCCTGACCATGGGCGCGGCCAACCTGATCGAGAGCTTCGGCAGCGATGAACAGAAACGCCTGTTTCTGCAGCCGATGATCGAAGGCCGCTACTTCGGCACCATGGCCCTGACCGAACCCCACGCTGGCTCGTCGCTGGCCGATATCCGCACCCGCGCCGAACCTGCCGGTGACGGCAGCTACCGGCTCAAGGGCAACAAGATTTTCATTTCCGGCGGAGATCACGAGCTGTCGGAGAACATCGTGCATATGGTTCTGGCCAAGCTTCCGGATGCTCCGCCCGGCGTGAAGGGCATCTCGCTGTTCATCGTACCCAAGTACCTGGTCAACGAAGATGGCAGCCGTGGCCCGCGCAACGATGTGCTGCTGGCAGGGCTGTTCCACAAGATGGGCTGGCGCGGTACTACCTCCACCGCGCTGAACTTCGGCGACAACGGCCAGTGCGTCGGCTACCTGGTCGGCCAGCCGCACCAGGGCCTGGCCTGCATGTTCCAGATGATGAACGAGGCACGCATCGGTGTCGGCATGGGCGCAGTGATGCTCGGTTACGCCGGCTACCTGTATTCGCTGGAGTACGCCCGCCAGCGCCCGCAGGGTCGGTTGCCGGACAACAAAGACCCGCACAGCCCCGCTGTGCCGATCATCGAGCACAGCGATGTGAAACGTATGCTGCTGGCACAGAAGGCCTACGTGGAGGGCGCCTTCGACCTGGGTCTGTATGCCGCGCGCCTGTTCGACGACACCCAGACTGCCAGCGACGAAAGGGCCCGCAAGCAGGCGCAGGAACTGCTCGACCTGCTGACCCCGATCGTCAAATCCTGGCCCTCGACGTTCTGCCTCAAGGCCAATGAACTGGCGATCCAGATCCTCGGGGGCCACGGCTACACCCGCGAGTACCCGGTAGAACAGTACTACCGCGACAACCGCCTGAACCCGATCCATGAAGGCACCGAGGGCATCCAGTCGCTCGACCTGCTGGGCCGCAAGCTGGCGCAGAACAATGGCGCCGGCCTCAAGCAGTTGATCCGGTCGATCGCTGCCACCGGTGAGCGCGCCAGCCACCATGCGAACCTCGACCCACTGCGCCAGCCGCTGGAGCAACTGGTCAACCGCCTGCAAGGTGTGACGCTGGCGTTGCTGGGTGACCTGGCCGAGGGCAAAGTCGCCGGCGCCCTGGCCAACTCGGCTCTCTACCTCAAGGCCTTCGGCCACTGCGTGATTGGCTGGCGCTGGCTGGAACAGGCGATCCATGCCGAACTCGGCCTGCTCAAGGGCAAACCCACCGACCGCGACTTCTACCTCGGCAAGCTGCAGGCAGCGCGTTATTTCCTGACCTGGGAGGTACCTGGCTGCCATAATGAGCTGGCATTGCTCGAGGCGCGCGACGACACTTGCCTCGCCATGCAGGACGAGTGGTTCTAAGGGGGAGCCACCGTGTACACGGAGGCTTCCACATGTTCGATACCAGCGCCCTGCTGCGCCAGCGCTTTGCCACGCTGCGCAGTACGGCCGAGCTGTTTTCCCTGCGCCATGTGAAACAGTCGCACCAGGCGCTGTCGGTTCGCCGCAACGTCGCGGAACCACCCTTCTTCAGCCAGGACGAGGGCGCCATGCTCACCGTGCGGGTGAATGGCGTGGAAGCCTATGCCGCCACCGCCGACCTGTCCCAGGCCGGCCTGCAGCGCGCCCTGGAGCAGGCCGAGGCGCTGGCTAGGCAGATCGCCCGATACAACCTGCTGGACCTGCGCGAGCAACCGGTGACCAGCGCACGCCACGACCACATTTCGCCCAACTTCGACCAACCCGTGCCCAACCTTGCCGACTGCCTTGGCCTGCTCGCTGCCGAATCGGCCAGCGTGCCCAAGGACAGCCGCCTGGTGGACTGGCAGGCCAGCCTGGGCCTGAGCCTGGTCGAGCAGACCTACCTGAACTCGGCCGGCGCCGAGCTACGCCACGCCCAGCGCTTCCTGTTCCCGGGCCTGGGGGTGACCGCCAGCGACGGCCAGGACAGCCAGAGCCGCAGCCTGGGCCGCGACAACTTCGGCCAGCAGGGCGGCTTCGAGGTCATCGAGCGCTGCGGCCTGGTCGGTGCTGCCCGCCGGGTGGCCGACGAGGCGCTGCAACTGCTGCTGGCGCCGAACACCCCCAGCGGCCCGCGCGACCTGCTGTTGATGCCGGACCAGATGATGCTGCAGATCCACGAATCCATCGGCCACCCGCTGGAGATGGACCGCATTCTCGGCGACGAACGCAACTACGCAGGTACCAGCTTCGTCAAAGCCGATGACTTCGGCCACCTGCAGTACGGCTCCGCGCTGCTCAACGTGACCTTCGACCCGACCATCGGCGAAGAGCTGGCCAGCTACAGCTTCGATGATGACGGCACCCAGGCCAGCAAGCAGTTCCTGATCCGCGATGGCCTGCTGCTGCGCCCGCTGGGTGGTGCGCTGTCGCAGTTCCGCTCCGGCCTCGACGGCGTGGCTAACAGCCGCGCCTGCGGCTGGAACCGTGCGCCGATCGACCGCATGGCCAACCTCAACATCGAGCCGGGCGACCAGAGCCTGGATCAGCTGGTGAAAGGCATCGAGCACGGCATCCTGATGCGCACCAACCGTTCCTGGTCCATTGATGATGCTCGAAACAAGTTCCAGTTCGGCTGTGAATGGGGCCAACTGATCGAAAACGGCGAGCTCAAGGGCATCGTCAAGAACCCCAACTACCGTGGTATCTCCGCGCAGTTCTGGCGCAACCTGGCGGCGGTCGGCGACAGCAGTACCTTCCAGGTGCTGGGCACGCCCAACTGCGGCAAGGGCGAACCCAACCAGGTGGTACGGGTGGGGCATGCCTCGCCGGCCTGCGTGTTCCGCCAGATCGACGTATTCGGAGGAGACGCCTGATGAAACACGCTTTCGAAACCCTGGTCGGGGATGTGCGCAAAGCCCTGCAGACGGGCGAACAGTTCACCCTCGGCTACAGCGCCGAACAATCGCAATTCGTGCGTTTCAACCATGCCAAGGTGCGCCAGGCCGGCACCGTGAACCAGGCCGGCGCGCAACTGCGGCTGATCCGCGATGGCCGCCAGGCAGAGCAACAGGTGACCTTGAGTGGTGACACGCAACTGGATAGCCAGCGTCTGTTCACGGCCCTGGAGCAACTGCGCCAGACCTTGCCACTGCTGGCGGTCGATCCGTACCTGCGCCTGGACGAAAGCGCCTGGCACAGCCACAGCCAGCAGGAGCAGCCGCTGCCCGAACTGAGCGATGTGCTGACCTTGCTCGAGCGCGAAGCCGGCGACCTTGACCTTGTCGGCATCTACGCCGCCGGCCCCATCTGCCGGGGCTTCGCCAGCTCGTTCGGGGCCTTCGGCTGGCACCAGGCCAACAGCTTCAACTTCGACTGGAGCCTGTTCCACGAAAACGGCGAGGCGGTGAAGGCCAATTATGCCGGGCAAGTGTGGAGCGCCGACGACTTCACCGCACGCCTGCGCCAGGCGCGGGAACAGCTGGGTTTCCTTGGCCGCCCTGCCGTCACGCTGAAGCCTGGCAGCTACCGCGCCTACCTGGCCCCGGCGGCCATGGACGAAATAGCCGGCATGCTGTGCTGGGACGGTTTTTCCGCACAGGCCCTGGCCACTGGCAACAGTGCCCTGCAGCGCCTGTACAACGGCGATGCGCGGCTGAGCCCACTGGTGAGTTTCACCGAGCAGGTCAGCGGTTCGCTGAGCCCTGCGTTTTCCGATGAAGGCTCGCCGCGCCTGGATGTGCCGTTGATCCAGCAAGGCGAGGCCCGGCAGCGATTGATCAGTGCGCGCAGTGCGGCCGAGTTCGAGCTGTTGGCCAATGGCGCCGATAGTTACGAGTCACCGTGTGCGCTGAGCCTGGCAACAGGTAGCCTGCCGAGCGAGCAGATTCTGGAGCGGCTCGGTACCGGGCTGTACATCAGCAACCTGTGGTACCTGAACTATTCCGACCTGCCGGCGGCACGCATGACCGGGCTGACCCGCTTCGCCACCTTCTGGGTGGAGAACGGGCAGATCCAGGGCCCGGTGAGCACCATGCGCTTCGATGACAGCCTGTACAGCTTGCTCGGCAGCCAGCTGGAGGACCTGACAAGCGAGCGCGAGATGATCCTGTCGACCAGTACCTATGGACAGCGCAGTACCGGGTCGAGTCATTTGCCGGGGGCACTGGTCAAAGGCCTGACCCTGACACTGTGATAGGCATTACCGGCCTCTTCGCGGGCATGCCCGCGAAAGGGCCGGCACTGACAAACGAGGAAGTCATGCCCGAACGCACCCCGCTGGACCCTGTCACCGCCCGCTGGATCCCTTGGGTGGTGGCCATCGCCTTTTTCATGCAGTCCCTGGACGGCACCATCCTCAACACCGCACTGCCAGCCATGGCCCGGTCGCTGGCCGAAGACCCGCTGCGCATGCAGGGCGTGATCATCGCCTACATGCTCACCGTGGCCCTGCTGATCCCCGCCTCAGGCTGGATCGCCGACCGCTTCGGCACCAAGCGCATCTTCTTCAGCGCCATCCTGCTGTTCAGCTTCGGCTCGCTGCTGTGCGCCGCCGCCAACAGCCTCGGTTTCCTGATCTTTGCCCGTGTCGTGCAAGGGCTGGGCGGTGCGCTGATGCTGCCGGTCGGGCGCTTGGTAGTCCTACGTGCCTACCCGCGCACCGAGCTGGTGCGCATCATGAGCTTCATCACCATCCCCGGCCTGCTCGGGCCGCTACTGGGCCCGACGGTTGGCGGCTGGTTGGTGGAAATACTGAGCTGGCACTGGATCTTCCTGCTCAACCTGCCGGTCGGCCTGATCGGCTGCTATGCCGTGTGGAAGTTCATCCCCGACCTGCGCGGCGCCGAGCGCACCACGTTCGACGGCCCTGGGTTCCTGCTGTTTGGCGCAGCGATGGTATTGATCACCATCGCCATGGAAGGCCTGGGCGAACTGCACCTGCCGCACCTGCGGGTGATGTTGCTGCTGTTCGCCGGCATGGCCTGCCTGGCGGCCTACTGGCTGCGCGCCGGGCGCGACCCGGAGCCGTTGTTCTCACCCAGCCTGTTCCGCGTGCGCACCTTTGCCATCGGTATTCTCGGTAACCTGTTCGCCCGCCTGGGCAGCGGCGCCCTGCCGTTCCTGGTGCCGTTGCTGCTGCAAGTGGCGCTGGGCTACTCGCCGGCCCAGGCCGGCATGAGCATGATCCCGCTGGCGGCTGCGGCGATGCTGGCCAAGTCCATCGCCCGGCCACTGATCGAACGCTTTGGCTACCGCATCATCCTCACCGGCAACACCCTGCTGCTGGGCCTGCTGCTGGCCAGCCTCGGGCTGGTCGACGAACAGACGCCCTATGCCGTGCTGCTGATTCAGCTGGGCCTGCTCGGCGCGGTCAACTCGATGCAGTTCACCGCGATGAACACGGTAACCCTGATCGACCTCGACGACGCCAGCGCCAGCAGCGGCAACAGCCTGTTGTCGGTGGTCGCGCAGCTGGCCCTGAGCCTGGGCGTGGCATGTGCAGGGGCATTGCTCGGCGGCTTTACCGCAGCCGGAAACGCCGACGGTGTGGAAACCACCTTGGGTGCATTCCAGCTGACCTTCGTTACCATCGGCGTGATGGCCATGCTGGCGGCGGCAATATTCCTGCAGCTGTCGCCGACGGACGGAAGGCGTGCCCGTCGTCCGGAACAACACATGGAGTCGTAGGGTGAATGGCCATGAGGCTGGTAGACTATGCGGCATTTTTCGCTTCGCACCGCAGGCCCGCCTCGTGACCACCGAATCCACCGCCTTTGCCACCTTGCCGCTGTCCACTGCCATGCTGGCCAACCTGGACGCCCTCGGCTATGCCTCGATGACACCGATCCAGGCCCAGAGCCTGCCGGTCATCCTCAAGGGGCAGGACCTGATCGCCCAGGCCAAGACCGGCAGCGGCAAGACCGCCGCCTTCGGCATCGGCCTGCTCAACCCGATCAACCCGCGCTACTTCGGTTGCCAGGCGCTGGTGCTGTGCCCTACCCGCGAACTCGCCGACCAAGTGGCCAAGGAGCTGCGCCGCCTGGCCCGCGCCGAGGACAACATCAAGATCCTGACCCTGTGCGGCGGCGTTTCGCTGGGCCCGCAGATCGCTTCGCTGGAGCACGGCGCACACATCATCGTCGGCACCCCAGGGCGCATCCAGCAGCACCTGGACAAAGGCACCCTGGTGCTCGACGGGCTGAACACCCTGGTGCTGGACGAGGCCGACCGCATGCTCGACATGGGCTTCTTCGATGCCATCGCCAGCATCATCGGCAAGACCCCGTCGCGCCGCCAGACCCTGCTGTTCTCGGCCACCTACCCGGCCGGCATCAAGCAACTGGCCGCCGACTTCATGCGCAACCCGCAACAGGTCAAGGTCGAGAGCCTGCATGCCGACAATCAGATCGAGCAGCGCTTCATCGAGATCGACCCGCAACAGCGCCTCGAGGCGGTCACCCGCGTGCTCGGCCACTACCGCCCGCAGTCCTGCGTGGCGTTCTGCTTCACCAAGCAGCAGTGCGAGGATGTGGTCGCCCACCTGACCGCCAAGGGCATCGTTGCCCAGGCCCTGCATGGCGACCTGGAGCAGCGCGACCGCGACCAGGTGCTGACCATGTTCGCCAACCGCAGCAGCTCGGTGCTGGTGGCTACCGATGTGGCCGCCCGCGGCCTGGACATCGATGGCCTGGACATGGTCATCAACGTCGAACTGGCGCGTGATGCGGAAATCCATGTGCACCGTGTCGGCCGCACCGGCCGTGCTGGCGAGAAAGGCATTGCGGTCAGCCTGGTGGCACCGGCCGAAGGCCACCGCGCCCAGGCCATCGAAGACCTGCAGAAGAGCCCGCTGCGCTGGGACCAGCTGGACAGCCTGAAGCACAAGGGTGGCGAACCGCTGCTGCCGCTTATGAGCACCCTGTGCATCGCTGCCGGGCGCAAGGACAAGCTGCGCCCGGGTGACATCCTCGGGGCGTTGACCGGTGATGCCGGTATCCCCGGCAAGCAGGTGGGCAAGATTGCGATCTTCGATTTCCAGGCGTTCGTGGCCGTGGAGCGACCGCTGGCCAAGCAGGCCATGCAGCGCTTGAACAGCGGCAAGATCAAGGGGCGCTCCCTGAAAGTCCGCATCGTCTGACCTAATTTTGGGGCCGCTTTGCGGCCCTTTCGCGACACAAGGCCGCTCCTACAGGGGATCGCAAACTCCTGTAGGAGCGGCCTTGTGTCGCGAGAGGGCTGCAAAGCAGCCCCCAGCAATCCTGAAGAGGTAACACCGTGCACTCCACCGACGTGATCATCCTCGGCGCCGGCGCCGCCGGCCTGATGTGCGCACAGCTCAGCGCCCGCCGTGGCCGCCGGGTACTGGTGCTCGACCACGCCAACAAACCGGGCAAGAAAATCCTCATGTCCGGCGGCGGCCGCTGCAACTTCACCAACATGTATACCGAGCCGGGCAACTTCCTCTCGCAGAATGCGCATTTCTGCAAGTCGGCCCTGGCTCGCTACACCCAGTGGGACTTCATCGAGCTGGTGTGCAAGCACGGCGTGGCCTACCACGAGAAGAAACTCGGCCAGCTGTTTTGCGACAACAAGGCCAGTGACATCCTCGACATGCTGCTGGCCGAATGCGATGAGGCCGGCGCCGAGATCCGCATGCACACCAGCATCGAGCAGATCGAGAAGACCGAAGGGGGCTACCTGCTGCAGACCAGCGGCGGCCAGTTCGCCTGCCAGTCGCTGGTGATCGCCACCGGCGGCCTGTCGATCCCGACCCTGGGTGCCACCGGCTTCGGCTACCAGGTGGCCCGCCAGTTCGGCCACACCCTGCTGCCGACCCGCGCCGGACTGGTGCCGTTCACCATCACCGAGCCCCAACTGAAGGCACTGTGCACCGAGTTGTCCGGCACATCGCTGGATTGCACCGCCAGCTGCAACGGCACCAGCTTCCGCGAGAACCTGCTGTTTACCCACCGCGGCCTCAGCGGCCCGGCGATTTTGCAGATTTCCTCGTTCTGGGAAGCAGGCGACACAGTCGAGATCAACCTGCTGCCCGACCGTGATGCACTGACCTGGCTGCAACAGATGCAGGCCGAACGCGCCAACACCGAGCTGAAAACCGTGCTGGGCGAGGTATTTACCCGCAAGCTGGCCAACCTGCTGGCCGAGCAGTGGTTCGAGTCCCGGCCCATGAAGCAGTACACACCGGCGGAACTGGCACAGATCGCCGAGAAGCTGGCGAACTGGCAGGTGGTACCGGCCGGTACCGAGGGCTATCGCACTGCCGAAGTGACCCTGGGCGGCGTGGATACCCGAGAGGTGTCGTCCAAGACCATGGAATCGCTGAAAAGCCCTGGGTTGTATTTCATTGGTGAAGTGCTGGATGTGACTGGCCATTTGGGCGGTTTCAATTTCCAGTGGGCCTGGGCCTCCGCCAACGCCGCGGCGCAGTTCGTGTAGAGTAGAATCCATTCAGCAGCACGGAATGCTTCTTGCCGGCCCGTGCTGGGAGTGCCGAAATTCGCATGGGGCTGCCATGCAGCCCATTCGCGGCACAAGGCCGCTCCTACAGGGGACGCGATCGACTGTAGGAGCGGCCTTGTGCCGCGAATGGGCCGCACAGCGGCCCCAATGACACGGCCTCGAACGGTATTTCTCTGATCACTGCCTAGCAGGCCATCATGTCATCGAGCTCGTTCCGTCAGTCACTGCGTCGCCTGTGGGGTCAAGACAAGTTCAGCTACAGCATCCGGGTCACCATCGCCCTCACCGGCAGCCTGGCCCTGTGCTGGTACCAGAACGAAATGGCCCTGCTGATTCCGCTGTTCCTCGGCATCATCGCCAGCGCCCTGGCCGAAACCGATGACAGCTGGCAGGGCCGCCTCAGCGCCCTGGCCGTCACCCTGGTGTGTTTTGCCATCGCCGCACTGGCGGTCGAACTGCTGTTCCCCTACCCGTGGGTATTCGTCATTGCCCTGGCCTTGGCGGCCTTTGGCCTGACGATGCTCGGTGCCTTGGGCGAACGCTATGGTGCCATCGCTTCAGCGACCCTGATCACTGCGGTGTACACCATGATCGGCGTGGACCAGCGCGGCGGCCAAGTCACCGATTTCTGGCACGAACCGCTACTGCTGGTGGCGGGCGCAGCCTGGTATGGGCTGCTGTCGGTGCTGTGGCAGGCGCTGTTTTCCAACCAGCCGGTGCAGCAGAGCCTGGCCAAGCTGTTTTTCGAGCTGGGCAGCTACCTCAAGCTCAAGGCCAGCCTGTTCGAACCCGTCCGCACCCTAGACGTCGAAGCCCGGCGCCTGGAGCTGGCCCAGCAGAACGGCAAGGTGGTGGCGGCGCTCAACGCGGCCAAGGAAATCATCCTGCACCGGGTGGGCAACAGCCAGCCGAACTCCAAGGTCAGCCGCTACCTCAAGCTGTACTTCCTGGCCCAGGACATCCATGAACGGGTCAGTGCTTCGCACTATCCCTACAACGCCCTGACCGAGGCTTTTTTCCACAGCGACGTGATGTTCCGCTGCCAGCGCCTGCTACGCAAACAGGGCTCGTCCTGCCAGGAGCTGGCCCGATCGATCCGCCTGCGCCAGCCGTTCGTGCTGGCCAGCGGTTATCCCGAAGCCCTCGAAGACCTCAACGCCTCGCTGGAACACCTGCGCACGCAGAACAACCCGGCCTGGCGTGGCCTGCTTCGCTCGCTGCGGGCACTGGCGGCCAACCTGGCGACGCTCGACCGCCTGCTCAGCGCCGCCAGCAACCCGGACAGCCTGGCCGACACCAGCGATAGCAGCCTGCTCGACCGCTCGCCACGCTCGCTGAAGGATGTGTGGACCCGACTGCGCACCCAACTGACGCCGACCTCGCTGCTGTTCCGCCATGCCCTGCGCCTACCCCTGGCGTTGTCGATCGGCTATGGCATGGTGCACCTGATCCACCCCACTCAGGGCTACTGGATCATCCTAACCACGCTGTTCGTGTGCCAGCCCAACTACGGTGCGACCCGACGCAAGCTGGTGCAGCGGATAGCCGGCACCGCCGTCGGCCTGACAGTAGGCTGGGCATTGTTCGACCTGTTCCCCAACCCGGTCATCCAGTCGTTGTTCGCCGTGGTCGCCGGGGTGGTGTTCTTCGTCAACCGCACCACCCGTTACACCTTGGCAACAGCCGCGATCACCCTGATGGTGCTGTTCTGCTTCAACCAGATCGGCGATGGCTATGGCCTGTTCCTGCCGCGTCTGTTCGATACCCTGGTCGGTAGCCTGATCGCCATCCTTGCGGTGTTCCTGTTCCTTCCCGACTGGCAGGGGCGACGGCTGAACAAGGCGCTGGCCAATACGCTGGCCTGCGCCAGCGTGTACCTGCGGCAGATCATGCAGCAGTATGCCCACGGCAAGCGCGATGATTTGGCCTACCGCCTGGCCCGGCGCAACGCCCACAACGCCGACGCGGCGCTGTCCACCACCTTGGCCAACATGCTGATGGAGCCGGGGCATTTCCGGAAGGAGGCCGACGTCGGCTTCCGCTTCCTGGTGCTGTCGCATACCTTGCTCAGCTACCTCTCGGGGCTGGGCGCGCACCGCGACACCGCCTTGCCGGCGGAGGTGCAGGAGCAATTGATCGAAGGTGCCGGGCAAAGCCTGGCCAGCAGCCTGGACGAGATTGCCAACGGCCTGGCCGCGCGGCTACCAGTGGCGATTCACAGTGATGCCGAAGAGGCGCTGGCCAATGCCCTGGAGCAGATGCCGGAAGAGCTGGACGAGCACCAGCGGCTGGTACAGACGCAGTTGGCGTTGATCTGCCGGCAGTTGGGGCCGCTGCGGACCTTGGCAGCGCATTTGATCAAGGAAGGTGCACCGGCCTGAGTTGTAATATCGTCTGTGCCGGCCTCTTCGCGGGTGAACCCGCTCCCACAGGAACCCCACAAGTTTCAAGTCCTGTGTAATACCTGTGGGAGCGGGTTTACCCGCGAAGAGGCCGGCACAGGCGATATAGATCAAAAGCCATGCTGGCGCATGAGCCGCGCATAGCTGCCATCCGCCTTCATCGCCGCAATCGCCTGCTCGAACCGCTCGACGATCCGCGCATGCTCCGGGTTTTTCAGGCTGACCAGGATATGCAGGGTGTTCTCTCCCAACGGCGGCTCCACCAGCATCACCCCATCGCGTACCTCCGGCAGCTCGCGCTGCAAGTTGTAACGGGCCACGTACTCGTCTTCCACCGCCAGGTCCACCCGCCCTGCCGCCAGCATGCGTACCGCAGAGGGAAAGTTGCGCACCGCCACCTTGTGCAGGCGAGTGTCGCGGTCGAACGCGGGAGAATAGGCGTAATCACGCACCACAGCGATGCTGTAGGGGTACAAATCTGACTGGCGCTTGTAACGAAACGCCTCGCCCTTGCGTTGCAACAGGCGAATGCGGTTGACCAGGTAGGCTTCGGAAAACTGCCCGATGCTGGCGCGCGAGTCGTTGTACCAGGCGTTGATCAGTACGTCGTAACGCCCCTCGCTCACCCCCAGCAGAGCCCGCGCCCAAGGAGCCTCTTCGACCCCACTGGTGTAGCCGGCCCGGGCCAGCGCCGTGGTGACGATGCTGGTCGCCAGGCCACCGCCCGGCATGCTGGCATCGGTGAACGGCGGCCAATTGTCGGCCACCAGCCGCAGCTTTTCGTGACCCAGGGCGGGTGTTGCAAGCATCATTGCCAACAATCCCAGAACACAAAGCAGTGGCCGCATGCTCACGTCCTTTCGCAATGGAGGGCACACACTGCCAATGAGATTACACAAAGGCGTCGCCGAGGGCAGCGGCCAATAGTGTCATTTAGCCTCTATTTTGGCCGTGGCACGTGCATCATGCGATGATCGACGGTCCACTCAAGGAGTTCGCACCAATGTCCATCGACTGGCTTTGCAAGCACCACACCGATCTCAGCAAGGACCAGCTCTACGCCATTCTGCAGTTACGCACGGAAGTGTTCGTGGTCGAGCAACGCTGCGCCTACCAGGAAGTCGATGGCCAAGACCTGACCGGCGATACCCTGCACCTGATGGGCTGGCAGGATGACAAGCTGGTGGCCTACCTGCGCCTGCTCGACCCGCAATCCCAGGGTGGGGATGTGGTGATCGGGCGGGTGGTGACTGCACCCGCGGCGCGCAAGCTGAAGCTGGGGCATACCTTGCTGCTCAAGGGGTTGAAGGCAGCGGAGCATTGCTGGCCGGGGGTGCCGGTTTATCTGTCGGCGCAGGCGCATTTGCAGGCGTTCTATGCCCGGCATGGGTTCGCTGTGGTGGGCGAGGAATATCTTGAGGACGACATTCCGCATATCGGGATGCGCAAGGGATGAGATCGCCGGGCTGCAAAGCAGCCCGCAGTGGATCAGGGATACCCCAGCACTTCGCGAACCTGCCGCAGATGCTGGATGATCCACTGCTTGTCGATCGCCCCCCAGTCATGAATGCGGTAATGCCCGGCGTGGTTGCGCGCGCCTTCCTGCTGTTCGAACTCGCAGACGATATCCAGGTCGGCTAGTGCCGCAATGGTGTCCTGGGCGGTGCGCCGGGGCATGCCGGTCGCTTCCATCAGGGCCGGAACGCTGGTCGCGGTCTGGCTGTCGATCAGCCAGGCTACGTACAGGCGCCGGTAGAAGCTGCTCTTGGTCTTGCTCACTTCCATGCTGCGTGGTCCTTAACAGTTGCCCGGCAGCTCCCGATAGGTCAGGTAGACGCGCAGGTCGAATTCCAGTTGGTGGTAGTCCGGCTCCATGTGCTGGCAGAGCTGGTAGAACGCCTTGTTGTGGTCGCGCTCGCGCAGGTGTGCCAGTTCGTGCACCACGATCATGCGCAAGAACTGCGGCGCGGCCTCCTTGAACAGCGAGGCAATGCGGATTTCCTTCTTCGCCTTGAGCTTGCCGCCCTGCACCCTTGATATCGCCGTATTCAGGCCCAGGGCCCGATGGGTCAGGTCGAGACGATTGTCGAACAGCACCTTGTCCAGGTTCGGCGCGCTGCGCAGGTATTGCTGGCGCAAATCCTGGGCATAGCCGTACAACGCCTTGTCGTTCTGCACGTCATGGCGGTCGGGGTAGCGGCGCTGCAGGTACTCGCCCAGGCGGTCGCTGTCGATCATCTGCCGCACTTGCTGCTGCAGGTGCGGCGGATAAGCTTGCAAATATCGTAATACGGTCATGGCGCTGCATTCGGTGTAACGAATGCCGATTCTAGCCAATCATGGCCCCGGCCAGGAGAAAATCGCCGGGAAGCTGCTGGCATCCGTGGCGGTCATCGGGTAAGCCACCAGGAACCCCTGCACGTACTCACAGCCATTGGCTTTGAGCCAGGCTGCCTGAGCCGGGGTTTCCACCCCCTCGGCGATCACCGTGATGCTGTAGTCGAGGCACAGGCCGATGACGCTGCGCACCAGCGCGGCATCCACCACCGAGTCGGGCAAGCGCGCCACCAGGTGGCGGTCGAGCTTGAGGGTATCGATCGGCAGGTCGCGCAACATGCGCAACGAACAGTCGCCGGCACCAAAGTCATCCAGCGCCACCCGCACACCCAGCTCACGCAAGCGGTGTATCTGTTTCACCGCCGCATCGATGTTGTACATCAGCGAGGTTTCCGCCACTTCCACCTCCAGCTGCGCCGGGTCCAACTGGTAAAGCTGGATGACCCGGTGCAGTTCGTCTACCAGGCTGGGCATGGCGAACTGCGCGCGGCTCAGGCTGATACCCAGCACCAGGTCCGCCGAGAAACGCTGGCACCAGGCCTGGCGCTGGGCCGCGCCCTGGCGGTAGATCCAGCTGGCCAGGCGGTTGATCAAGCGCGCCTCTTCCAGCAACGGGATGAACAGCCCCGGCGGTACGTCGCCGACACTGGGATGCTGCCAGCGCAACAAGGCCTCGAAGCCACGCAGGCGGCCATCGATGAAGCCGACCTGCGGTTGATAAACCAGAGTGAAGTCTTGCTGCTCCACGGCCGTGCGTACGCTGTCCTCGAGCATCAGCCGCGAACGTGCCCTGCCATTGAGTTCCTGATCGTAGAAGCGATATTGCTGGCGCCCGGCCTGCTTCGCTGCGTACATCGCCGCATCGGCCGCGCGCAGCAGGCCTTCGACATTGGCCCCGCAATCCGGATAAGTGGCGATGCCAATGCTCACCCCAAGGCTCACATCCAGCCCTTCCACCTGGTGGCTGATGGAAATGCGTTCCAGCAACCGCTCGGCATAGCGCCCAGCCTGCTCCGGGTAAGGCAGGCTGTCGAACAGTGCAGTGAACTCGTCCCCGCCCATGCGCGCCAGCAGCGCTTCACTGCCCAGGCAATCCTTGAGCTGTTCGGCCACCCAGTGCAGCACCCGGTCGCCCGCGTCGTGGCCGAGCGAGTCGTTTATGCGTTTGAAGCCATCCAGGTCCATGTACATCAGCGCCTGTGCCTTGTCCGAGCGCTCGTTGCGCAGCAGCGCACCTTCGGCGGCCTGGTAGAACCCGCGGCGGTTGAGCAGGCCGGTAAGCGGGTCGGTGACGGCCTGGTACTCCAGCTGCTGGTGCAGGTTGCGCACCACCGACATGTCCAGCACGGTGACCACCATGGCCTGTTGCTCGGCCGGCAGTGGAGCACAGGACAACGCCACCGGCACCAGCTCCCCGCCAAGGGTGCGCAGCTGGGCATCGTGAACACGGAAGATGCGCCCCCCTAAGTAAGCCTGGTAGAACTCCGACTCGTTCCACAAGCAGGCACTGGCCAGTTGCACCAAATCGAGCAGATGGGCGCCCTGCAACTGCTGGACTGGCGCTGACAACAAACGGGAAATGGCCGGGTTGGCAAAGCTGATGATGCCTTGGGCATCCACCACCAGAATGCCCTCGGCAGCGTTCTCCAGGATCGACGCGTTGAAAGCCCTGGCCGTTTCCAGCTCACGGGTCAGGCGCTGCAGCATGCGCCGATTGCGCTGCTGGTCGAGCAGGGCCTGGACCTTGGGCTTGAGAATTTGCGGGTCGAACGGTTTGAACATGTAGTCCACGGCGCCACTGGCGTAACCCTTGAGCACGGCCGCTTCGGACTGTTCATTGGCGGTGAGGAAAATGATCGGGGTCAGCCGAGTGCGCTGGCTGCCGCGCATCAGTCGGGCGACTTCGAAGCCGTCCATCTCCGGCATCTGTACATCCAGCAGCACCAGGTCGACATCGTGTTCAAGCAAAGCACCCAGGGCTTCCATCCCCGAGTTTGCCGTCAACACCTGCCAATCCTGACGGGCCAGCAATGCCCGCATGCTGATGAGGTTTTCGGGGTAATCGTCTACCACCAGAAGAACCGAGTTGCCATC
Organism: Pseudomonas sp. s4; assembly: GCF_046764235.1. Taxonomy (NCBI): domain Bacteria; kingdom Pseudomonadati; phylum Pseudomonadota; class Gammaproteobacteria; order Pseudomonadales; family Pseudomonadaceae; genus Pseudomonas; species Pseudomonas sp. s4. The sequence continues at coordinate 5,784,998 of NZ_CP177209.1, forward strand.
CAGTGGCTGAGGGTGAGGTTGAGCGCCATCCATGCTGCTTCTCTATTATGTGACCGACTTCAAGATACGGTTGGATCCACTAGTACTCTAGACCTGAGCGGATAACACGCAATGCAATCAGAACGCTATCAGTGCCTCAACTATACGGTAGCCGACTAACGGTCGCTTTGCCGGGAATATGTGCCGGCCTTTTCGCGGGCATGCCCGCGCAAGGTTCTAACACCCAAAAATGAAAAAACCCGCATCGCTGCGGGCTTTTTCATTAATACCAGAAGATCAGTTGACCTTGGCGGCCAGCTCACCTTTCAGGTAGCGCTGGTACATGCCTTCCAGGGAGATCGGCTTGATCTTCGAGGCATTGCCAGCGGTGCCGAAGGCTTCGTAACGAGCGATACACACGTCACGCATGGCCTTGATGGTTTCACCGAAGAACTTGCGCGGGTCGAACTCGCTCGGGTTCTGCGCCATCAGGCGGCGCATGGCACCAGTGGAAGCCAGACGCAGGTCGGTGTCGATGTTGACCTTGCGCACGCCGTACTTGATACCTTCGACGATTTCCTCGACCGGTACACCGTAGGTTTCCTTGATGTCGCCGCCGTACTGGTTGATGATCGCCAGCCACTCTTGCGGCACCGAGGACGAACCGTGCATCACCAGGTGGGTGTTGGGGATGCGCTTGTGGATTTCCTTGATGCGGTCGATGGCCAGCACGTCACCGGTTGGTGGCTTGGTGAACTTGTAGGCACCGTGGCTGGTACCGATGGCGATGGCCAGGGCGTCGACCTGGGTCTTCTTGACGAAGTCGGCAGCCTCTTCCGGGTCGGTCAGCATCTGGCTGTGGTCCAGCACGCCTTCGGCGCCGATGCCGTCTTCTTCACCAGCCATGCCGGTTTCCAGCGAACCCAGGCAGCCCAGCTCGCCTTCTACCGAAACACCGCAGGCGTGCGCCATGGCAACAGTCTGCTGGGTAACGCGAACGTTGTACTCGTAGTCGGTCGGGGTCTTGCCATCTTCACCCAGCGAGCCGTCCATCATCACCGAGCTGAAGCCCAGCTGGATCGAGCGCTGGCAGACGTCAGGGCTGGTGCCGTGGTCCTGGTGCATGCACACCGGGATATGCGGGAATTCTTCGATGGCCGCCAGGATCAGGTGACGCAGGAACGGGGCACCGGCATATTTGCGGGCACCGGCCGAAGCCTGGACGATCACCGGGGAGTCGGTCTTGTCGGCCGCTTCCATGATGGCGCGCATCTGCTCGAGGTTGTTGACGTTGAAAGCTGGTACGCCGTAACCGAACTCGGCGGCGTGGTCCAGCATCTGGCGCATGCTAATGAGTGCCATTGTGTATCTCTCTCCCGACAAGCGTCGTTTGTTTCGTGCAAGCCTGCCGCAGGGGCGGTTGCTGTTCAAGTAGTGTGGGCCACCCTCGCGGCCCGGCCAGTCACGGTGCCTTGCAGCCCCGCCCAATCAGATCGTTGGTTGCCACCCAGTACACCAGGCCTTCTTCGCCCTTGGTATGGAAGGCCAGCATGCCATCGCTGTACAGCGCACCCGAGGCACCCGGCTCGGCCTTGAGCCGGTAGACCTGGTCGCCGCCACCAAGGCGCACATCGACCTGATCGCGCTGCACATCGGCGAAGCGCCACAGCACTTCAGCCTGAGTGTCGCAGACCCAGCGGGTCCAGTCGTCTGCCGGAGCGGGTTGCGCCGGCTTCAGCAGCGAGCATCCTGCCAGTGTCGCCAGGGCCGTCACGGCCAAAAGCGCTTTCATTACATATCCTCTAGATGACCATGCAGCGGCCGCTTGGTTGCCCGACCCGACGAAATGCCGGGTTCAAGGGCAACCAGGCGCCTTGCGCTGGTGGTCTTCGTCGTACTTTTCCAGGCCTTCCGGGCCCACGCGCTTGCTGATTACCGGCACGGTCTCGGCCTGCCACTCGGACTGGTAGCAACCGCCCTTGGGCGGCTGCGCCGGGTCGGTATCCGAGGACGGGCTGCCGGCGCATGCGCTCAGCAGGCCAGCCAGCATCATCACAGGCAATTGCTTGACCATCAGGCCGCTCCCTTTGCCAAGCGCCGACGTCATCAGGCCTTGGCCCGCTCTTCCAGGATCGCCACGGCCGGCAGTACCTTGCCCTCGACGAACTCGAGGAAGGCGCCACCACCGGTAGAAATGTAGGAGATATCGGCGCCAACGCCATATTTGTCGATGGCAGCCAGGGTGTCACCGCCACCGGCGATGGAGAACGCAGCGCTGTCGGCGATGGCCTTGGCCAGCACCTTGGTGCCGTTGCCGAACTGGTCGAATTCGAACACGCCGACCGGGCCGTTCCACAGGATGGTCTTCGACGACTTCAGCAGCTCGGCGAAGTGGGCTGCGGTTTGCGGGCCGATGTCCAGGATCATGTCGTCAGCGGCAACGTCGGCAATGGCCTTGACGGTGGCTTCGGCGCTCTCGGCGAATTCCTTGGCAACCACGACATCGACCGGCAGAGGAACGCTGACCTTGGCAGCGATGGCCTTGGCGGTATCGACCAGGTCAGGCTCGTACAGCGACTTGCCTACCGGGTGGCCGGCTGCGGCCAGGAAGGTGTTGGCGATGCCGCCACCGACGATCAGCTGGTCGCACACCGAGCTCAGGCTGTTCAGCACATCCAGCTTGGTGGAGACCTTGGAACCGGCAACGATGGCCGCCATCGGCTTGGCCGGGGCCTTCAAGGCTTTGCCCAGGGCATCCAGCTCGGCTGCCAGCAGAGGGCCAGCAGCAGCGACCTTGGCAAACTTGGCAACACCATGGGTCGAACCTTCGGCACGGTGGGCAGTACCGAAAGCGTCCATGACGAACACGTCGCACAGGGCGGCGTATTTCTGCGCCAGCTCGTCGGCGTTCTTCTTCTCGCCCTTGTTGAAGCGCACGTTCTCGAACAGCACCAGGTCACCAGCCTTGACCTCGACACCGTACAGGTAGTCGGCAACCAGCGGCACGTCGCGGCCCAAGGCCTTGCTCAGGTAGTCGGCGACCGGCTTGAGGCTGTTCTCGGCGGAGAATTCACCCTCGGTCGGGCGGCCCAGGTGCGAGCAGACCATTACCGCCGCACCCTTCTCCAGGGCCAGCTTGATGGTCGGCAGCGCTGCCAGGATACGCGCGTCGCTGGCTACCACACCGTCCTTCACAGGCACGTTGAGGTCTTCGCGGATCAGTACGCGCTTACCTTGCAGGTCGAGGTCGGTCATCTTCAACACGGTCATGAATGCAGTCCTTCAGGGCTGTTTGTTGCGGGTTGGGTGGACGACGTGCAGATAGTGTTCGGCAACGTCGAGCATACGGTTGGCGAACCCCCATTCGTTGTCGAACCAGGCCAGCAGGTTCACCAGGCGAGGGCCGGAAACACGGGTCTGGCTGGCATCGACGATCGCCGAATGCGGGTCATGGTTGAAATCACAGCTGGCGTGGGGCAACTCGGTGTAGGCCAGCAAGCCTTTCAGCGGGCCTTCCAGCGCCGCCTCGCGCAGCACCCGGTTGACTTCGGCCGCGCTGGTATCGCGGGCGGTCTGCAGGGTGATATCCAGGCACGAGACGTTGACGGTCGGTACGCGTACCGCTTTGGCCTGGATTCGCCCGGCAAGTTCCGGAAGCAGGCGTTCGATGCCTCGCGCCAGACCAGTGGACACCGGGATCACCGACTGGAAGGCCGAGCGCGTGCGGCGCAGGTCTTCGTGGTGGTAGGCGTCGATCACCGGCTGGTCGTTCATCGCCGAGTGGATGGTGGTGATCTGCACGTACTCGATACCGAATGCCTGGTCCAGCACACGCAGCAGCGGCACGCCGCAGTTGGTGGTGCAAGAGGCGTTGGACACCAGGCGCTCGCTGCCGGTCAGGCAGGCCTGGTTGACGCCGTAGACCACCGTGGCATCGACATCGGCCTCGCTGGCCATCGGCTGCGAGAACAGCACCCGAGGCGCGCCGGCGTCGAGGAAGCGCTGGCCATCGGCGCGGGTGTGGTAGGCGCCGGAGCACTCCAGTACCAGGTCGATGTCCAGGGCGGCCCAGTCGATGCCCTCGGGGGTGGCACTGCGCATCACCTTCACGCAGTCGCCATTGATATGCAGACAGTCCCCATCGACCTTCACCTCACCGGGGAAGCGCCCGTGGGTGGAGTCGAAGCGTGTCAGGTATTCAAGGCTGGCCTGGTCGGCCAGGTCGTTCAGCGCGACGATCTCGAAACCGGCCTTTGCCCCCCGCTCGAACAGCGCGCGCAGGACACAGCGGCCGATACGGCCATAACCGTTGAGTGCAACTTTGTAGGGACGCAGGTGGGGCATAGGTAGCTCTTGAACTCCGGCAGTTGAACGGGGCCGCTGCGCAGCCCATTCGCGGCACAAGGCCGCTCCTACAGGGGACGGCGTGCGCAATACCCTGTAGGAGCGGCCTTGTGCCGCGAACGAGGGCCAAAGGCCCTCGCCTTCCTTGTATCAGTCTTCCAGCAGCTCTTCGGCAGTACCGAGGATGTTCTCCAGGGTGAAGCCGAACTCTTCGAACAGTGCCGAAGCCGGCGCCGACTCACCGTAGGTGGTCATGCCGATGATACGACCTTCCAGGCCGACGTACTTGTACCAGAAGTCGGCGTGAGCGGCCTCGATGGCGATACGCGCACCCACTTCCAGCGGCAGCACGGACTGCTTGTAGGCAGCGTCCTGGGCATCGAACACGCTGGTGCACGGCATGGAAACCACGCGCACCTTGCGGCCTTGCTCGGTCAGCTTGGCGTGCGCCTGAACAGCCAGGCCCACTTCGGAACCGGTGGCGATCAGGATCAGCTCAGGCTCGCCGGCGCAGTCCTTGAGCACGTAGCCACCGCGGCTGATGTCGGCGATCTGCTGGGCATCGCGGTCCTGGTGCTGCAGGTTCTGGCGCGAGAAGATCAGCGCCGAAGGGCCGTCCTTGCGCTCCAGGGCGCTTTTCCAGGACACGGCAGATTCCACCGCGTCGGCTGGGCGCCAGGTGTCCAGGTTCGGCGTGCTGCGCAGGCTGGTCAGCTGCTCGATCGGCTGGTGAGTCGGGCCGTCTTCGCCCAGGCCAATGGAGTCGTGGGTGTAGACGTGGATCACGCGCTGCTTCATCAGTGCCGACATGCGCACGGCGTTACGGGCGTATTCCATGAACATCAGGAAGGTCGCGCCGTAAGGCACCAGGCCACCGTGCAGGGCAACGCCGTTCATGATGGCGGTCATGCCGAACTCGCGCACGCCGTAGAACACGTAGTTGCCGCTGGCGTCGTTGGCTTCGACACCCTTGCAGCCCTTCCACAGGGTCAGGTTGGAACCGGCCAGGTCGGCCGAACCGCCGAGGAACTCTGGCAGCAGCGGGCCGAAGGCGTTCAGGGCGTTCTGGCTGGCCTTGCGGCTGGCGATGGTTTCGCCCTTGGCGGCCACTTCGTTGATGTAGGCCTGGGCCTTCTCGCTGAAGTCGGCCGGCAGCTCGCCGCTGTCACGGCGCTTGAACTCGGCAGCCAGCTCCGGGTAGGCCTTGGCGTAGGCGTCGAAGCGCTGGTTCCAGTCGGCTTCAACCTTGGCACCGGCAGCCTTGGCGTCCCACTCGGCATAGATGTCGGCCGGGATTTCGAACGGGCCGTGGTTCCAGTTCAGTTCCTTGCGAGCCAGGGCGATTTCGTCGTTGCCCAGCGGTGCGCCGTGGCAGTCTTCCTTGCCCTGCTTGTTCGGCGAGCCGAAACCAATGATGGTCTTGCAGCAGATCAGGGTCGGGCGATCGCTCTTGCGAGCGGTCTCGATGGCGGTCTTGATCTCGTCGGCGTCATGGCCGTCGACGTTGCGGATCACCTGCCAGTTGTACGCTTCGAAGCGCGCCGGGGTGTTGTCGGTGAACCAGCCGTGCACTTCGCCGTCGATGGAAATGCCGTTGTCGTCGTAGAAGGCGATCAGCTTGTTCAGGCCCAGGGTGCCGGCCAGCGAGGCGACTTCATGGGAGATGCCCTCCATCATGCAGCCGTCGCCGAGGAACACGTAGGTGTGGTGGTCGACGATGTTATGGCCATCACGGTTGAACTGGGCAGCGAGCACTTTTTCGGCCAGGGCGAAGCCCACGGCGTTGGCGATACCCTGGCCGAGCGGGCCGGTGGTGGTCTCGACGCCTGGGGTGTAGCCGTATTCCGGGTGGCCCGGGGTGCGGCTGTGCAGCTGGCGGAAGCCTTTGATGTCATCGATGGTGACGTCGTAGCCGGTCAGGTGCAGCAGCGAGTAGATCAGCATCGAACCGTGGCCGTTGGACAGTACGAAGCGGTCACGGTCGGCGAAACTCGGGTTGCTCGGGTTGTGCTTCAGATAGTCGCGCCAAAGCACTTCGGCGATATCCGCCATGCCCATGGGGGCACCTGGGTGGCCGCTGTTGGCCTTTTGCACGGCATCCATGCTGAGGGCACGAATGGCGTTGGCACGTTCACGACGGCTGGGCATCGCTGATCTCCTGGGGGCTTGAATAGGTGGTGTCACGAAAAAAGGCGGCCATTTTCGCCCACTGGGGGGGCTTGGGGCAATGACGTATGGTCGCAGTCGGGGGATTTTCCTGCGATTGGCATTCAATTCGGGGTAAAACCGGGAGAACCACCCCACTCATCACTCAATATCAAAACTTTTTGATATTGCCCTTGCTAGGGCAACGATGCCTGTCTAGACTGCCGCACCATGAACCTCCGTGCGCAATCGATCCCCGAGCAACGCGAAGCATTGGCTGCCCTGTGCAAAGCCAGTGGCGACGAGCTGCGCCTGAACGTATTGCGCGCCCTGGCCAACGACTCGTTCGGCGTGCTGGAGCTGGCGCAGATCTTCGACGTGGGCCAGTCGGGCATGAGCCATCACCTTAAAGTGCTGGCCCAGGCCGAGCTGGTGGCGACCCGCCGCGAGGGCAATGCCATCTTCTACCGCCGCGCCCTGCCCGACAGCTTGCGCCTGGGCGGTCGGCTGCACGCGGCGCTGCTCGAAGAGGTGGACGACCTGACTCTTCCGCCTGACGTGCAGGCGCGCATTGCCCAGGTGCAGCAACGCCGCGCAGCCACCAGCCAGGACTTCTTCCTGCGCGTGGAAGAGAAGTTCCGCGCCCAGCAAGACCTGATCGCCGGCCTGCCGCAGTACCGCGAAAGCCTGCTGGCGCTGCTCGACAAACTGAATTTCGACCCGGCCGCCAGCGCCCTGGAGGTCGGCCCCGGTGACGGTGGCTTCCTGCCCGACCTGGCCCGGCGCTTCGCCCAGGTCACCGCCCTGGACAACAGCCCGACCATGCTCGAACTGGCGCGCCAGGTGTGCCAGCGCGAAGGGCTCGACAACGTGAACCTGCAGTTGGCCGATGCACTGGGTGCAACGGATGTGGCCGCCGACTGCGTTGTGCTGAACATGGTGCTGCACCATTTCAGCGACCCGGCCCTGGCCTTGCGCCAGCTGGCCAAACGGGTGAAGGCAGGCGGCAGCCTGCTGGTAACCGAACTGTGCAGCCATGACCAGGGGTGGGCGCGCGAAGCCTGCGGCGACCTGTGGCTTGGCTTCGAACAGGACGACCTGGCCCGTTGGGCCAACGACGCCGGGCTGGCCCCCGGGGACAGCCTGTACGTGGGCTTGCGTAACGGTTTCCAGATCCAGGTCCGCCATTTCCAGCGGACGGCTGGCGACATACACCATCGGTAAATTTCAGGAACCTTCGAGATGAGCGAATACTCCCTTTTCACCTCCGAGTCCGTGTCCGAAGGGCATCCGGACAAGATCGCCGACCAGATTTCGGACGCCGTCCTTGATGCCATCATCGCCCAGGACAAATACGCCCGCGTAGCCTGCGAAACCCTGGTCAAGACCGGCGTCGCCATCATCGCCGGCGAAGTCACCACCTCCGCCTGGGTCGACCTGGAAGAGCTGGTGCGCAAGGTCATCATCGACATCGGCTACAACAGCTCCGACGTCGGTTTCGACGGCGCCACCTGCGCCGTGATGAACATCATCGGCAAACAGTCGGTGGACATCGCCCAGGGCGTCGACCGTTCCCGCCCGGAAGACCAGGGCGCCGGTGACCAGGGCCTGATGTTCGGCTACGCCAGCAACGAAACCGATGTGCTGATGCCGGCACCGATCTGCTTCTCGCACCGTCTGGTCGAGCGCCAGGCCGAGGCGCGCAAATCGAAACTGCTGCCATGGCTGCGTCCGGACGCCAAGTCGCAGGTCACCTGCCGTTACGAAAATGGCAAGGTGGTCGGCATCGACGCCGTGGTGCTGTCGACCCAGCACAACCCTGAGGTTTCGCAGAAAGACCTGCAGGAAGCCGTGATGGAGCTGATCGTCAAGCACACCCTGCCTGCCGAACTGCTGCACAAGGGCACCCAGTACCACATCAACCCGACCGGCAACTTCATCATCGGTGGCCCGGTGGGTGACTGCGGCCTGACCGGGCGCAAGATCATCGTCGACTCCTACGGCGGCATGGCCCGCCATGGGGGTGGCGCGTTCTCCGGCAAGGACCCATCCAAGGTCGACCGTTCCGCCGCCTACGCCGGCCGCTACGTGGCCAAGAACATCGTCGCCGCCGGCCTGGCCGAGCGTTGCGAGATCCAGGTGTCGTACGCCATCGGCGTGGCCCAGCCGACCTCCATCTCGATCAACACCTTCGGTACCGGCAAGGTCTCCGACGACAAGATCATCCAGCTGGTGCGCGAGTGCTTCGACCTGCGTCCTTACGCCATCACCACCATGCTCGACCTGCTGCACCCGATGTACCAGGAAACCGCTGCCTACGGCCACTTCGGCCGTACCCCGCAGCAGAAGACGGTCGGCGACGACACCTTCACCACCTTCACCTGGGAGCGTACCGACCGCGCCCAGTCGCTGCGTGACGCTGCCGGCCTGTAAGTTTCCTACAACGCCAGGCGAAAGCCCCTGCCGAGCAATCGGCAGGGGCTTTTTTGTGACATATGGGCTGACAAACGCTGCATGGCGACCCGCACGCTACCTGCCTAGGCTGAGGGCTCACACCCGCCATGCAAGGATGCTGGCCATGCCGCTCATGCTGCTTTTCGCCCTACTGTTGACGTTGAATGCTCCCCTGGCCCGTGCCGCCACATGCCCCACCTGGAACCCGCAACAAGTCGAGGCTGAAGTGAGCCGACTGCGCGCCACGCTTGCCCGCTGGGACGACCATTATCATCGTAAGGGCATCGCACTGGTGGCCGATGAACTGTACGACCAGAGCCGCCAGCACCTGGCGCACCTGCAGCAATGCTTTGGCATCACGACTACCCCGTCCCCGCTGGCCAGCGCTGGCGGGCCAATTCCGCATCCGGTGCCGCACACCGGCGTCGACAAGCTGGCCGACCGTCAGGCTGTAGAACGCTGGCTGGCCGGCAAGGCAGATGTCTGGGTGCAACCAAAGGTCGATGGCGTAGCAGTCTCCCTCATCTACCGAAAGGGCCGGCTGGTGCAGTTGATCAGCCGGGGGGACGGCGTGCAGGGGCACGACTGGAGCCGCCACATCCCCCTGCTCGTCGAACTCAACCGGCAGCTGCCCCAGGCCATTGACCTGCAACTGCAGGGCGAACTGTACCTGCGCCTGGACGCGCATGTGCAAGCCCGGGCAGGCAGCGCCAACGCCCGAGGGACAGTAGCCGGGCTGCTGGCTCGCAAGCAGCTGGGTCGTGAGCAAGGTGAGCGCATCGGCCTGTTCGTATGGGACTGGCCGCAGGGCCCAGACCAGCAGGCCGAGCGCCTCGCGCAGCTGGCGGATCTGGGTTTTGCGCACAGCCAGGATTACAGCGTCGCCATAGAAACAGCGGACGATGCAGCGCACTGGCGTGAGTACTGGTACCGCTCACCCCTGCCTTTCGCCACCGATGGCGTGGTGTTGCGCCAAGGCGTCCGGCCTCCGTCCGAGCGCTGGCAGGCCAAGGCGCCCTACTGGATCGCGGCGTGGAAGCACCCGTACACGCAGGCCTTGGCCGAAGTGCGCGAAGTACGCTTCCGCGTCGGCCGTACCGGCAGGGTTACGCCAGTCTTGCATGTACTGCCGGTTACCCTGGATGACCGGCGAATCACCCAGGTGAGCCTGGGATCGCTGGCACGTTGGCTCAAGCTCGACATCCGCCCCGGTGACCAGGTGGCCGTCAGCCTTGCCGGGCTGACCATCCCACGCCTGGAGCAAGTGGTGCACCGCGCCGCCGAGCGCCAACCGGTGATCGCACCAGCGCCCGGCCAGCATCATGCCCACAGCTGCTGGCAGATCAGCGAAGGCTGCGAAGAGCAGTTCATTGCTCGTCTCACCTGGCTCAGCGGCAAGCAGGGGCTGGCCCTGCCGCGCACCGGCCCTGGTACCTGGCGCCGACTGGTGGCTGCCGGGCTGGTGACCTCGATGACCGACTGGCTGCATCTGGATGCCGAGCGCCTGGCCCAGGTAGCGGGTATCAGTGACACAACGGCTTCGCAGTTGCTGGGCAGTTTCGACCAAGCCCGCTCACGGCCCTTTGCGCAATGGCTGCGCGGACTCGGCGCGCCTACACCCACCGGCATGCAGGTAACAGGCGACTGGCTGGAGCTGGCTGCCCGCACGAATCTTGAATGGCAAGCCATGCCCGGTATCGGCGAAAAGCGCGGGCAACAGCTTGCTGGATTTTTTGCAACCACCGAGGTTCAAGCCATTGCAACGCAACTGGCCACGGCAGGGATCGATGGATTCCGGATCGACAGGCAAAGCATCGAGCAATGATTATTTACCAATTTACCTGTAGGAAAATCCCGAGATTAAGCCGGAAAACCCCAACAAGGGTTTCTAAATGGGCAAAACCAAGGCAGGATTTCCCCCAACTTTTGCTGCCCCGCCCCCTCAAGGAGGCTTTTCATGAAACGTATTTCGACCCTTTTCCTGATCGCGACACTGGGCCTGGCCGCTGGTGCCGCACAAGCCGCCCAGCCGGATGCCGGCCTGACCGGTTGCGCCGCCAAGCGTAGCGCCATCGAGAACCAGTTGAAGATTGCCCGTGACCACGGCAACAACGAACAGGCCGCAGGGCTTGAAGAGGCACTGCGAGGGGTCGATAACTGCACCGACGCCGGCCTGCGCAAGGAACGTGAGCAGAAGGTGCTCGACGCCCGTCACGAAGTGGCGCAGCGGGAAAAGGACTTGAAGAAAGCCGAGAAGAAAGGCGATTCGGAGAAGATCAACAAGCGCAAGGACAAGCTGGCCGAGTCGCGCAAGGAACTGCAGGAAGCGGTGGAGGATCTGGATCGCTGAGGCTCCGACCGGGCAAACGCGATCATTGTAGGAGCGGCCTTGTGTCGCGATGGGCCGCAAAGCGGCCCCGGCCATTTGTGCATCAGCTGAAATCCTGGGGCCGCTGCGCAGCCCTATCGCGACACAAGGCCGCTCCTACACAGGGCAATGCAGTCCATCAATGATTGCGGAATTCCGTATGACAGGCCTTGCAAGCCGCTTCGACCTTGTCCATCGGTGCCTTCAACTGCGCAGCGTCCAGCGGCTGACCGCGGGTGACATCGACCAGTTCGCCAGTGACGCCTTCCAGCTGGCGGGCCAGGTCATGAAAGCGCGTCTGCCGCTCCCATACCTCGGCACGCGCACTACTGTCGCCACCATCACGAGCCTGTGGGAAGTGCTGCCAGGGCTGGTGCGAAAGGTTGTCCAGCTTCAGCGCACCGTCGGCAAACTTCACCCCGTCGAACGGCAACCGCCCACGCAACATGCCGCCCAGGTCTTCGCTGGTCTTGAGCATGTCCTTGAAGATCACCTTGCGCTTGCCCAGCGGGGAGTTCGGGTCAACCCGGTCACAACCACCCAGAGCCAGTGCTGCCAGCAGAACAATGGTCAATCGCTTCAACATCACGGTCACTTCGGCCTACGCAAATGGGCGGCCAGTATCGCCGCCCAGCGGCCAAAGACCAATAGCCACATAAAAAACAGGGGCGAATATCCGTGTTCACCCATGACAGGAACGTACTCATGAAATCTGCCCTGCGCCATCTGGCCTGGACACTTCCGGCGCTGGCCCTGCTGGCCGGCTGCAACGGTGGCGAAAGCACCAAACCCGAGCCCCATGCCATCGCCACCTACGCCAATGCCACTTGGCAGGACCTGCCCACCGTCAGCGACAGCGACCTGGTGGCGGGCTTCCAGGCCTGGCGCAACGGCTGTGAAAAGCTAAAGCGCGACACCGTCTGGGCCAGCACCTGCGAAGCAGCCGCCAGCGTGCCCGACAATGCCTTGCAGGTGCGTGCCTTCCTGCAACAGAACCTGCAGGTATACGGCCTGCGCTCGGCCGAGAATAACGCCAACGGCCTGATCACCGGTTACTACGAACCGGTCTACCCTGGCAGCCTGAGCCAGTCGGCAACCAACCACGTGGCGGTCTATGGCATCCCCGACGACATGATCGTGGTCGACCTGGCCAGCGTGTACCCCGAACTCAAGGGCAAGCGTCTGCGCGGTCGCCTTGATGGCCGGGTGCTCAAGCCATACGACACCGCCGAGGTGATCAACCGTGACGGCGTCAAGGCACCGGTGCTGGCCTGGCTGACCGACCCGATGGACCTGCAGTTTCTGCAGATTCAGGGTTCCGGCCGGGTACAACTGGAAGACGGGCGCCAGCTGCGCCTGGGTTACGCCGACCAGAACGGCCACCCCTACCGGCCGATCGGGCGCTGGCTGGTGGAACAGGGCCAGTTGAAGAAGGAAGAAGTGAGCATGGGCGCCATTCATGCCTGGGCCCAGGCCAACCCACAACGGGTGCCGGAACTGCTCGCCAGCAACCCCAGCTACGTGTTCTTCAGCACCCGCCCGGACAGCAACGAAGGGCCACGCGGTTCGCTGAACGTACCGCTGACCGCTGGCTACAGCGTGGCCATCGACCGCAAGGTGATTCCGCTGGGCAGCTTGCTGTGGTTGTCCACCACTCGCCCGGACGGTACGCCGGTGGTACGCCCGGTGGGGGCCCAGGATACCGGCGGGGCAATTACTGGCGAGGTGCGCGCGGACCTGTTCTGGGGCACTGGGCCGGAAGCTGGAGAACTGGCCGGGAACATGAAGCAGCAGGGGCAGATCTGGATGCTGTGGCCCAAGGGCAAGCCGCTGCCCGAGGTGCCGAAAGTACCTTGATCGACGGTGGATTCTTCGCGGGCTTGCCCGCGAAGAAGGCGACGCGGTATCAGATTGAAACCACGAAGAAAGCCACGATCATCGCCATCCCGGCAAACCACACCAGCGATCGCAGCATGGCCCAGTCGGCCAGGTAACAGATGATGTAAAGCAGCCGGCTGGTGATGTACATCACCCCCAGCACATCCTGGGTCACCTGCTCGGCATTGCCGACGATATCCGCCACCAGCACCGCCGCGGCAAATGCCGGGAAGGCCTCGTAACTGTTCTGCTGGGCAGCATGCGCGCGCCGCGGCAGCCCGGACAGGGTATCCAGGAACGCACGCGGGTCGTGGTTGTCGCGCAGTCGGAAGCGGCCACTACCGGCCTTGGCGATCAACGCGCACAGTGGCGGCAAGAGCAGCGCGATCAGGATGCACCACAGGGCAACAGTCATGGACAGGACTCCTTGTTCAGTCTTCGGGTCAAAGCTTCATTACCAGCATGCCGGCCAACACCAGCCCGCAAGCTAGGAGTCTCGGCCCGCCAAAAGGTTCTTTCAGGTAGCGCATGCCCAGCAGCACCACCAGAATCACACTCAACTCGCGCAACGCCGCCGCTTCGGCCACCGACCCGAGGTGCATGGCCCACAGCACCAGCGCGTAACTGAGCAGTACACACAGCCCCACCGCCAGCCCCAGGCGCCACTGAAGGCGCCAGAACAAGATGAATGGCGCACGTCGGGCCACGCTGGCCAGCAACGGGAAGGGCCAGGCACTGAGCAAGGTCAGCCATACCAGATAATCCCAAGGCTTGCCCCACAAGCGCACGGCCTGGCCGTCGAACCAGGTGTAGCAACCAATACACAGGCCAATCAGGACAACCACCGGCAGCATCGACCAAGGCAGCCGGTCACCGCCACCGCCCTGCCACAACAGGCAAGCCATGCCACAGGGGATCAGCAGGATGCCGATGATCTGCTGCTGGCTCAGCGATTCGCCGGCAAAGGCCAGGGTCAGCCCCAGCACCACCAACGGCGACAGCCCGCGCATCAGAGGATAGACCAGCCCCAGGTCGCCCACGCGGTAGGCCTGGATCAACAGGAAGCGGTACAACTGCTCGGCCAGCGCCGAAGCCAGAAGCCAGGGCCAGATATTAGTCGGCGGTACCGCGGCGAAGGGCACCGCCAGCACCGCGAAGGCCAACGCCACCGTATCCATGCTGGCGATCACCAGCAGGCGCTCGCCGCTGAATTTGATCAGGGTATTCCAGGTCGCATGCAGCAGGGCAGCGACCAACACTAGGGAAGTTGCCAGCACGCGAAATCGTCCTTGCCTTCGAGTCAGATTCGTTTGCAGCACTATACATTGGGTAAAAGGTACGACTAAGGAAAAAGACTACAAACTCTGTGGAAGTTTCAATACGCCTTGCAAGCCGGGGCTTACCCCAAAACGCAATACACTCATCGCTCGCTGTGCCGCATGGAAACGCGTGATACCTCAAGGCGGCCACCCAAACGGAAACACACTCGCTTACGAAACGCGATTGACGCTTCAGGCTTTGCAGGATTAGGATCGCCGTAACGCATGGGGTTACCCGTGCCTACCTTCCGAGGCCCGCGATGCGCAAGCATGCGGGCTTTCGTGTTTCTGGGCCAAGGACACCCAGAAATCATGACGCATTATGTGGCCTACCTCGACGAATTCGGCCATGTCGGGCAATACATCTCGCGCACTCATACCCAGTTCAAGACCAGTCCAGTGTTCGGGCTGGGTGGGGTGCTACTACCTGCAGAAGAAGTACGGGAGTTCGCCATCTTCTTCTATCAGCTGAAATGCCAGTTACTTGCCTGGGATATAAACCATGAAAACCCCAGAAGCCTCCCTCCCTATCAATGGGAAAAGAAGGGCTCAAAGTTATTCACGACACGTAACGTCACACAATATCGATCGTTGAGACAGGCAACGTTTCGCCTGCTCAACCACATCAGAAAGATTGGTGGGTATGTCATTTATGCGGGTGAACATAAGACCGGCCCGGCCAGGCAGCACGACGCGACCAAGACATTCAGACGCCAACTGCTGCATGCGGTGCGAACGATCGATCGTTACTGCACGCAGTCCCGCTCAACCTTCATGCTCCTGCTGGATGAGCAGCGTGCTGGCAACGAGTGGCGTGAGCAAAATGTAGAAGCCTGCACCCTGGCAATGTTCGAGGATCCCGCAGAAAAATGTCGGAGCCTGATAGAGCCGCCGCTGCAGGGCGAAAGCCACCTCTTCCAGACCCTGCAATGCGCAGACTGGATCTGCGGCCTTGTAGGTCGTTTGATGGCAATGGCTGTCTCGCCCGAGGAATATCCCGACTGGGAGCCTTTCGACAGGTACTTCTCGACACGAATCGCCGAGGTCGCCCTACCGGGCTCCGGCTTGCAGCACCAGCCCGTCGAGCCAGAAAGCCATGAGTGCTCGACAGCAAGAACCGAAGCATGATGAAACCCGATGGAAACCTCACAACAGAAACGCGGTCTACCTGCACAGTCAAATAGTGTGTCCCGAACCCTGCGCCAGGTCATCAAAGAACTGCCCGAGCCATTCGGGTTACGACTTGGAAGCCACTGTTACAGGATTCGGGATGCTTGAACTAGTTGCCGCGTTTATCTGCCTCACCACCCTCCTCACCTATGTAAATTACCGTTTCATCGGCCTGCCCCCTGCCATCGGCGTGATGGTCACGGCGCTGCTGTTTTCCCTGATGCTGCAGGGCCTGAGCCTGATCGGCTTCCCTGGCCTGGAAGCGCGCGTCGAAGGGCTGATGAACCAGATCGACTTCAATGACCTGCTGATGCACTGGATGCTGGCGTTCCTGCTGTTCGCCGGCGCCTTGCACGTGAACCTTTCCGACCTGCGCAGCTACCGCTGGCCCATCGGCCTGCTGGCCACCGTCGGCGTACTGATTGCCACCGTCGTCATCGGCTACCTGTCGCACTGGGTGTTCGCCCTGTTCGGCTGGCAAGTGCCGCTGATCTACTGCCTGCTGTTCGGTGCACTGATCTCGCCCACCGACCCGATCGCCGTGCTTGGCGCGCTACGTACCGCCAACGCCTCCAAACCACTGAAAACCACGATCGTCGGCGAGTCGCTGTTCAATGACGGCACAGCGGTAGTGGTGTTCACCGTGTTGCTGGGCATCATCCGTTTGGGCGAAACGCCGAGCATGACCGATACGGCGATCCTGTTCGCCCGCGAGGCCATCGGCGGGGTGCTGTTCGGCGGCCTGATCGGCTATGCCACCTACCGCATGATCAAGAGCGTCGAGCAATACCAGGTGGAAGTGATGCTGACCCTGGCGCTGGTCATCGGCGGCTCGGCAATGTGCTACGAACTGCACGTTTCGGCGCCGATCGCCATGGTGGTGGCCGGGCTGATAATCGGCAACCTGGGGCGCAACCTGGCGATGAACGACATGACCCGTCGCTACATGGACGGCTTCTGGGAGCTGATCGACGACATGCTCAACGCCTTGCTGTTCGCGTTGATCGGCCTGGAGCTGTTGCTGCTGCCTTTCAACTGGATGCACATGGTAGCCGGCGGCGTGCTGGCGCTGGCGGTGCTACTGTCGCGGTTGCTGACCGTGGCCCCGGCGATCGTGCTGCTGCGGCGCTGGCGCCCGGTGCCAAAGGGCACGGTTCGGGTGCTGACCTGGGGTGGCCTGCGCGGTGGGGTATCGGTTGCCCTGGCACTGTCGCTGCCACTGGGCGAGGAACGTGACCTGCTGCTGTCGATCACCTACATCGTGGTGCTGTCGTCGATCCTGGTGCAGGGGTTGAGCATCGGGCGGGTGGTGCGCAAAGTGAGCGCTCAGCCTTGAGAATGCAGGGGCCGCTTTGCGGCCCCAGAATGTTCATTCCACTGCCGAATCCGGGAACTGGTCCTGGATGTACTTGATCTCGGTCCGCCCATGCGCCGCCGGCAACCCATCCTCGCCAAGGTTGACGAAGACCATCTTGTCGACCGTGAGGATGGCCTTGCGGGTGATCTTGTTGCGCACTTCGCACTTGAGGGTGATCGAGGTACGGCCGAACTCGGTGGCAGTGATGCCCAGCTCGATGATGTCGCCCTGACGCGAGGCACTGACGAAGTTGATTTCCGATATGTATTTGGTCACCACACGCTGGTTGCCCAACTGGACGATGGCGTAGATCGCAGCCTCTTCGTCGATCCAGCGCAACAGGCTGCCACCGAACAAAGTGCCATTTGGGTTGAGGTCTTCGGGTTTAACCCACTTGCGGGTATGAAAGTTCATCTGTACTCCTGACCTGCTTGGCTAACGTGCAGCAATGATGGCAGAGCGGCCGCTGCCGCTCCATTGAACATCGACTATCGTCGCGATTAATCGACAGAAAACCTTGGGCAAGCCGACGGGCGCGGCTATAATCTCCGCCGCTTCACATGGCCGCCCACAGCGGCGCCATGCCCGCCACCCGTCCGAGGGGCGCTGCAGCAGGCTAGGCCTGTCAGGCTCGGATGGGGCGTTGCTCGCTCTCGCGAGCGCTTAACGCACAACGGCGCCCATTCGCACACTACGAATGGAGGCTCTCATGAGCGCTGCAAACATGCCTGCTGGTTTTACCGATTACAAAGTCGCCGACATCTCCCTGGCCGCCTGGGGGCGTCGCGAAACCATCATCGCCGAGTCGGAAATGCCTGCACTGATGGGCCTGCGTCGCAAGTACCTGGCCGAGCAACCGCTCAAGGGTGCGAAGATCCTGGGCTGCATCCACATGACCATCCAGACCGCCGTGCTGATCGAAACCCTGGTTGCGCTGGGTGCCGAAGTGCGCTGGTCGTCCTGCAACATCTTCTCCACCCAGGACCAGGCCGCCGCGTCCATCGCCGCCGCCGGTATCCCGGTTTTCGCCTGGAAAGGTGAAACCGAACAGGAGTACGAGTGGTGCCTGGAGCAAACCATCCTCAAGGATGGCCAGCCATGGGACGCCAATATGGTCCTCGACGACGGTGGCGACCTGACCGAGCTGCTGCACAAGAAATACCCGCAAGTGCTGGAGCGCGTGCACGGTGTGACCGAAGAGACCACCACCGGCGTGCACCGCCTGCTGGACATGCTGGCCAAGGGCGAGCTGAAAGTCCCGGCGATCAACGTCAACGACTCGGTTACCAAGAGCAAGAACGACAACAAGTACGGCTGCCGTCACAGCCTGAACGACGCCATCAAGCGTGGTACCGACCACCTGCTGTCGGGCAAGCAGGCCCTGGTGATCGGCTACGGTGACGTGGGCAAGGGCTCGGCCCAGTCCCTGCGCCAGGAAGGCATGATCGTCAAGGTCACCGAAGTTGACCCGATCTGCGCCATGCAGGCCTGCATGGACGGTTTCGAAGTGGTTTCGCCGTTCATCGACGGTATCAACAATGGCACCGAAGCCAGCATCGACAAGGCCCTGCTGGGCAAGATCGACCTGATCGTGACCACTACCGGTAACGTCAACGTCTGCGACGCCAACATGCTCAAGGCGCTGAAGAAGCGTGCCGTGGTGTGCAACATCGGCCACTTCGACAACGAGATCGACACCGCCTTCATGCGCAAGAACTGGGCCTGGGAAGAGGTCAAGCCGCAGGTGCACAAGATCCACCGCACCGGCGCTGGCAGCTTCGACCCGCAGAACGACGACTATCTGATCCTGTTGGCCGAAGGTCGCCTGGTCAACCTGGGTAACGCCACTGGCCACCCAAGCCGCATCATGGACGGTTCGTTCGCCAACCAGGTACTGGCGCAGATCTTCCTGTTCGAGCAGAAGTTCGCCGACCTGCCGGCCGAGAAGAAAGCCGAACGCCTGACCGTCGAAGTACTGCCGAAGAAGCTCGACGAAGAAGTGGCACTGGAAATGGTCCGCGGCTTCGGTGGCGTGGTCACCCAACTGACCAAGCAGCAGGCCGACTACATCGGTGTCACCGTCGAAGGCCCGTTCAAGCCACACGCCTACCGCTACTAAGCGGCCAGCTTGAAGCGTCAAGCGGCAATCAAAGGCAGACCGTGCCATTGCCGCTTGCAGCTCAAGCATCAAGGATCTTGAACGATGCCCAAGCCAGGCCGGCCATAACCGATCTGGCTTTTACTTGCAGCCTGCCGCTTGAAGCTTGCTGCTAGAGGAACGCCAGATGTCCCAGGAACGCCGTTACAGTTTCGAGTTCTTCCCGACCAAGACCGATGCCGGTCACGAAAAGCTGATGGGCGTCGCCCGCCAGTTGGCCGCTTACAACCCGGACTTCTTCTCCTGCACCTACGGTGCCGGTGGCTCGACCCGCGACCGCACGCTGAACACCGTGCTGCAGCTGGAAAGCGAAGTGAAGATACCTGCCGCGCCGCACCTGTCGTGCGTAGGCGACACCAAGGCCGAACTGCGTGCCCTGCTGGCCGAATACAAGGCTGCAGGCATCAAGCGCATCGTCGCCCTGCGTGGCGACCTGCCATCGGGCATGGGTATGGCCAGTGGCGAACTGCGCTACGCCAGCGACCTGGTCGAATTCATCCGCCAGGAAACTGCCGACCACTTCCACCTGGAAGTGGCCGCCTACCCCGAGATGCACCCCCAGGCCCGCAACTTCGAGGCTGACCTGGCCAACTTCGTGCACAAGGTCAAGGCCGGTGCCGACAGCGCCATCACCCAGTACTTCTTCAACGCCGACAGCTACTTCTACTTCGTCGAGCGCGCACAGAAGCTGGGCGTGGACATCCCGGTGGTACCCGGCATCATGCCGATCACCAACTACAGCAAGCTGGCGCGTTTCTCCGACGCCTGTGGCGCCGAGATCCCGCGCTGGATCCGCAAGCAGCTGGAAGCCTATGCCGACGACACCGCCAGCATCCAGGCATTCGGCGAGGAAGTGATCACCGGCATGTGCGAACAGCTGTTGCAAGGTGGCGCACCGGGCCTGCACTTTTACACCTTGAACCAGGCCGAGCCGAGCCTGGCGATCTGGAACAATCTGCAGCTGCCGCGCTGAAATTTTTTGCAAAATCTGTTTAAGATTTGATTAAGGCTTTGGTCATAGACTAAAGCCTTATTCATTTTCCGGTTAAACAGGTCTTGCCTGCCATGCAGCCCCCTCAGCCATTGCGTCCCCAGCTCGTCTACCTGGCTTTTGGCCCGGCAACCTACCATCAGGAAGCCTGCTTCAGCATCATCAGCGCCCTCGCCCATCTGGGCACGGGCGAAGCCATGGACATTCAGGTTTACACCGACAACCCGCAGCCCTATGCCGGTCTGCCGGTCACCGTGCACCTGTTGGACGAAGCCACACGCCAGGCATGGAACGCGCCTCACGGTTATCACTTTCGCAGCAAGCATGTGCTGTTGCGCCAGGTGCTGCAGCAACACCCGCTGGCAGTGCTGATCGACACCGACACCTTCTTCCGCAAGTCGCCGCTGGAGCTGTTCGCTCGGGTAGCCCCTGGCCGCCTGCTGTGCAATGCCATCGGTGCGCGCTACGGCAGCAACCAGAAGTGCCTGCTGTACAAGAACCTGCTGGCCATCCTCGAGTCCAGAGGCCTGGCTGATTGCCAGATGCCACTGGTCAATTCGGGGGTGATCGGCCTCACCGTCGAAGACGCCGGCACCCTGGACCGCTCCATCGCCATGATGGACGAGTTCCACCCCCTGGCTCGCGAGGCCTATACCCTCGAGGAGTTCTGCCTGGCGGTGGCGGCCTACCGCACGCTGGAATTGGCCGAATGCACAGATGTCATCCACCACTACTGGAGCCGCAAGGCGCAGTTCCGCGCCAAGATCCAGGCCTGGCTGCGCAAGCACGGCCACGAGCCGCTGAGCCAGGCGGCGCTGGCTGATGTGTCCCTGGTCAATGACCAGTTGCCTCGCCCCCCGGCTCTGCAACGCCTGGGTTACAAGGCACTGAGCATGACCCTGCCCAGCCACGAGCGCCAGTTCGCCCGCGAGCTGCTTTATGGCTGCTACCCCTACCCCAATGAGTTCGACCGCGCCTGCGCGCCGGCCTGGTGGGACAAGGCCCTGGAAAACCTCAACGCCCGCCATGGCCACGTGGAGCCCGAGCAACTGCGCCAGTGCCTGCGCCACCCGGGGTTGCGCCTGTCGCTGGGCGAGCGGCGCAAGGATATCGAGGCGCACCTGCTGAGGTCATCCCACACTTGAGTAAACCTGTGCCGGCCTCTTCGCGGGTAAACCCGCGCCCACAAGTACATCGCGAGCCTGCAAGCCAGCAGAGATCCTGTGGGAGCGGGCTTACCCGCGAAGAGGCCGGCACAGGAGAACATCATCCTCACTGGCCTTGAACAGGCCGAGCGCGTAATCTCCGGCCATGCCACACGTCGCCCGTCTGTTCTGGATCCTGTTGCTCGCCTGCCTGAGCCCGCTGGCCCTGGGCGAGCGCCTGCGCCTGGTGACCGACGACTGGGCACCTTATGCGTACCAGCACGACGGCCAACCGCGCGGCATCGACTACGAAGTCACCACCCAGGTGTTCGAGCGCCTTGGCGTCGAGGTGGAGTGGGAGTTCCTGCCGTGGAAGCGCTGCCTGGCAATGATCGAGCAGGGCTTGGCCGACGGCATCATGGATATCTTCCAGAACGAGTCGCGCCAGCACTACCTGGTGTACGCCCCCGAGCCCATGTCGGAGGTAGAGTTCGTCCTGTTCCACGCCCGCACTCGACGCCATGCCGTCAAGACTCTCGATGACCTTGCCGGCCTCACCGTCGGCACCTCACCCGGCTACGCCTACGGTGCCGCTTTCAACGAAGCCGTACATTTCCGGCGCGAAGCTGCACCTACCCATGAAGCCAACTTCGGCAAGCTGATGCTGGGCCGCATCGATCTGGCAATCACCGACCGCAAGGTCGGCCATTACCTGCTGCGGCATCTGGGCCTCCAAAAGCAGGTCGAGGAGCTGCCCTTGGTGATCAGCCGCCAGCCCCAATACCTGGCGCTGGCGCGCAAGCCAGGGCGGGAGGCACTGGCCCAGGCCTTCGCCGTGGAACTGCGGCGCTTCAAGCAGGAACCGGCCTATGCAGCGATCAGCAACCGCTACACAGGCGACATCGGAAACATTCTCAACGCCGTTGAGCAGCAGGAAAGCAGCACAGCGCGATAGCTCTGTTATACTCGGGCCTTCCCGCCCGGCTCACGCCCGGACGCTCGGCCTCGCAACAGGCATCCCGATCGGCATCGACGCACTTTCGCGTCCACCCTCTGCTACCCGGATGTGCAGTGAAAGCCCAGCTGGACCGGACGCGATCGCATCCCACCGATGCCCGTCGCGCCAGGCAGAACATCCCAAACGGGCCCAGCCCACACGAGAACAGGATTGCCCATGTCCTTTGCTTCCCTCGGTCTCTCCGAGGCTCTTGTCCGCGCTATCGAGGCTGCGGGCTATACCCAGCCGACCCCCGTGCAACAGCGGGCGATTCCCGCCGTGTTGCAAGGCCGCGACCTGATGGTCGCCGCACAGACAGGTACTGGTAAAACCGGCGGTTTCGCCCTGCCGATCCTCGAGCGCCTGTTCCCGGCCGGCCACCCCGACAAGTCGCAGCGCCATGGCCCGCGCCAACCTCGCGTGCTGGTCCTGACCCCGACCCGCGAACTGGCAGCCCAGGTGCATGACAGCTTCAAGGTCTATGCCCGTGACCTGCCACTGGTCAGCGCCTGCATTTTCGGCGGCGTCGGCATGAACCCGCAGATCCAGGCCATTGCCAAGGGTGTGGACGTGCTGGTCGCCTGCCCTGGCCGCCTGCTCGACCTGGCCGGCCAAGGCAAGGTTGACCTGGCCCACGTGGAAATCCTGGTGCTGGACGAAGCCGACCGCATGCTCGACATGGGCTTCATCCATGACGTCAAGAAAGTCCTCGCCCGCCTGCCGGCCAAGCGCCAGAACCTGTTGTTCTCGGCCACCTTCTCCAAGGACATCACCGACCTCGCCGACAAGCTCCTGCACAACCCGGAGCGAATCGAGGTCACCCCGCCGAACACTACCGTCGAGCGTATCGAGCAGCGCGTCTACCGCCTGCCCGCCAGCCACAAGCGCGCGCTGCTGGCGCACCTGATCACCCAGGGTGCCTGGGAACAGGTACTGGTGTTCACCCGCACCAAGCACGGCGCCAACCGCCTGGCCGAGTACCTGGAAAAGCACGGCCTGACCGCCGCCGCAATTCATGGCAACAAGAGCCAGAACGCTCGCACCAAGGCCTTGGCCGACTTCAAGGCCAACAGCGTGCGCGTACTGGTCGCCACCGACATCGCCGCCCGTGGCCTGGACATCGACCAGCTGCCGCACGTGGTCAACTTCGAGCTGCCGAACGTAGAGGAAGACTACGTCCACCGTATCGGCCGTACCGGCCGTGCCGGGCGTTCGGGCGAGGCCATTTCCATGGTCGCGCCGGATGAAGAGAAACTGCTCAAGAGCATCGAGCGGGTAACCAAGCAGAAGATTCCTGACGGCGACCTGATGGGTTTCGACGCCAGCCAGGTTGAAGCAGAAAAGCCTGAAGTACGCGAACGCCAGCAGAACAATGGCCGTGGTGGCCGTAACCAGCAGGCCCGCGGCGAAGGCGGCAAAGACGCCAACGGCGGCCGCAAGGACAAGGGCAAGGATAAAGGCAAGGCCAAGCAACAGGCTGCGGACAAGCCGGCCGACAAGGAAAAGAGCGGCGACAAGCAACAGCAGCAACGCAAGCCGCGTGACAAGAAGCCACGCCAGCAGCAACAGCAGGCCAGCAACGGCAGCGTGCCGAAAGTGCCTGCCGACCGTGATCCTGAAGAGTTCCTGGACGACGATATCGACAACTTCGGCAACCGTGCCGACTATGTCAGCCCGTACCAGGGCAAGAACCAGGGCCGGAATCGTCGCCCGGGTGCCAATGCCGGCCAAGGTCAGGGCCAGGGTAATGGCCGCAGCAACACCGGTGGCCAAGGTCGCAACAGCGGCCAGCAGCGCAACGGCGGTGGCGGCGAGAAACGTCCAGCCCGCGCTAACAACGGTGGCGGTGCCCGTCGTGATGGGGGTGGCCGTGGCCGCCCGGCCCGTGACGATGCTGCCCGGCAAGAGCCAGCCGTTCGCAACCCGCGCCAGCCGGAAAAACAGCCAGTGATCATCCGCAAGGAATCCAAGCTCGACCGTTACCCGACGCCTGAGCAGCTGGATGATCTGCCGAGCCGCCCGCGCGGTGAGCGCCCGGCGCTGTTGACCCGCAAGGGCTGACAGAAGCACCGAGGGGGCTGCTTCGCAGCCCTATCGCGACACAAGGCCGCTCCTACAGGGTTACGTAAATCCCTGTAGGAGCGGCCTTGTGTCGCGATAGGGCCGCAAAGCGGCCCCCTCGGTTTTCAGCAGGTAAGAATTACTTCTGCTTCACACCTTCAACACTGATATCCAGGTCCAGGGTCTGCGAGGTAGCGCCCGGGCCCTTGATGCCGAAGTCGTTCAGGTTCAGCGTGGTGGTAGCGTTGAAACCAGCGCGCTCGCCGCCCCATGGATCCTTGCCTTCACCGTTGAAAGTGGCCTTGAAGGTGACCGGCTTGGTCACACCGTGCATGGTCAGGTCGCCAGTCACGTCAGCAGTCTTGTCGCCAGTCGGCTTGACGCTGGTGGAGACGAACTTGGCTTCGGGATACTTCTTCACGTCGAGGAAGTCGGCGCTGGCAATGTGCTTGTCACGCTCGGCGTGGTTCGACCACAGGCTGGCGGTTTTCAGGTCGACGTTGATCTTGCTGGCTTCAGGCTTTGCACTGTCCCAGGTGAAGTTGCCGTCGAAGTCCTTGAAGGTACCGTGAATGAAGCTGTAGCCCAGGTGGCTGATCTTCCAGTCAACGAACGCGTGCTGGCCTTCCTTGTCGATCTTGTACTCGGCAGCCATGGCCTGGCCGGCGGAGAGCAGAGCGGTACCGAGCGCCAGAGCGGCAAAAGTCTTTTTCAACATCCTTACTTCCTTCCTTTGCAATTGAGGTTGAGAGTCAAGCTTTGCGGCCCAGCATGCGGGTCAGGGTCGCGTCACGGTCGATGAAATGGTGCTTGAGCGCTGCCAAGCCATGCAGCACGGCAAAAATCACCAAGCCCCAGGCCAGCCAGAGATGGATCACGCCTGCCAGGTCTGCCTGGTCGGGCAGGTCGCTGACCAGTGCCGGCACTTCGAACATGCCAAACACCGGAATGCCGACACCGTCGGCGGTGGAAATCAGGTAACCGGCGATCATTACCGCGAACAGCCCCAGGTACAGGGCCAGGTGGCCCAACTTGGCTGCCAGGCGGGTGAATGCGCCGTGGCTGGCTGGTGCCGGTGGTGGCGGGCTGATGAAGCGCCAGAGCACCCGCAGCAGCATCACCGCCAGCAGCACCAGACCAATGCTTTTGTGCAGGTCCGGGCCGGCCTTGCGCCAAGGGCTGTAGTAGTCGAGGCCGACCATCCACAGGCCCAGGCCGAACAGGCCGAAGACTGCCAGAGCCACGCCCCAGTGCAGGACGATGCTGACCACGCCGTAGCGAGAAGGTGAATTGCGCAGTTGCATGTTGCGTGTTTCCCCGTGAAAGCTGTGCACAGACTAACGCGTAACGCATCGAATAAAAGCGTAAAAAACTGCTTTGGATTATCGATAAATACGATATGTATTCTGTAAGTTTCCCATTAAGGAAACATTAACGATAGACGGAGCGTTCGCGGTTGCCAGTGCCGCCCCTTTCGCAGCACAAGGCTGCTCCTACAGGACGGCGCAGAACCTGTAGGAGCAGCCTTGCGCTGCGAAGGGGCCAGCACTGTAATAAATCAACCCGCTTTGGCCTGGGTATTGGCCACAGCTTTCTTGGCCGGTTCGGACTTGGCAGTCGCCTTTTTGGTCTGGGCTGGCTTGTGCGCCGGTGCGCGCTTGGCAGGCGCAGCCTTGGTCGCAGCAGGCTTGGCCGCTGCTTCCTTGACCACAGGCGCTGGCGCAACCGGGGCCGGCGCTGCTTGCGGGGCTGGGGCTGGCGCAGGCGCCACTTCCTCGGCCTTGGCAATCGGCTCGGCCTTCACCTCAGGCTTGTCCGCCCCACCAAAAAGGCGCTTGAAGAAGCCCGGCTTATCCTGCTTGGCCTCATCGACCGGCTTCGGCTCGGCCTTGACCGGGGCCTTGTCAGCCTTGTCGCCCTTGTCGGAAGAACCACCGAACATGTTGGAGAAGAACCCGCCCTTGCTCTCCTTGGCCGCCACGGCGCCTGCAGCTGCCGCCGCCGCCACTGGTGCCGCCTTGGCCGGGTCGAACGACTTGCCGGCCAGCAGGTCCTGCACCTGGCTGGCCGCGCGCTGGCCACTGCGCAGGGCGCCTTCCAGGGTGCCTGGGTAGAGGGCGTCGGTATGCTCACCGGCAAAGGTGATGCGCTGCACCGGGCGCTCCCACAGGCGCCAGTACTTGCTGATCTGGCCCGGGCCATAGGCCAGGTAGGCGCCGCCGGTACCGGCGTCGGTGCTGTAGCGCTTGACCTCGTAGCCGGTGAACGAGCCACGGGCCTGTGGGTAGAACGCATGCAGGCGGATCAGCACCTGGTCGACCATCTGTTTGTCGCCGAACGCCTGCAGCAGGCGGGCGTTGTCGCCCGACAGGTTGATCACCACGTTGGCGCCACCCTTGAGCGCGGGTTCGATCCACAGCATGCCCAAGCCTGCGTTACTGAAGATTTCGCCCGACATGCGCGCCCGGCTTTCCCATACCGGCTTCTTGAACTTGAGCATCAGCTGGTCGCGCCAGCCATAGTTGGTACCCTTCAACGCCGCCAGGTGCTGGCTGTCCAGGCCCGGGGTCATCTGGATCTTGGCCAGGGCGCGCAGGGGCACGGCCATGACCAGGTAATCCGCCTGGTAGCCGACGCTGCCGACCTTGACCGTGACACCGTCCTTGTCCTGGACGATGGAGGTCACGGGTGAACTGGTCTTGATGGTCTTCAGTTGCTTGACGAACGCTTGGGCCAGCACCGGGCTGCCACCAGGCAGGCGCGCGGCACGCAGGTCACGGTCGCTGACGCCGCGATACACGCGGTTCTGCTGGGCAAAATACAGCAGCGACAGGCGCGATGGCTCATCGTAGCGGGTACGGATCTGCTGGTTGACCAGCTGGCGGGCGGTGGTCGGCAACTGCAGCTTGTCCAGCCAGGTGGAGACGTTGATCTGGTCGAGGGCGAACAGCGTGCTGTTGGCTTGCGGGTTCAGCGGGTCTTCGATCGAACGGGCCAAGTCATCAAGGGTTTTCTCGTAACGCTTGAGCGCCTCGGCAGTGGCCGGTTGCTTGGTAGCCAGGTCGGTGGCACTGAAATACTCGCCGTCGATCAGGTAACCGGGGGTACGCACGAACTCCGGTGCCGGCAGTGTTTCAAGTTTGAAACGGTCGAGGTACTGGTTGAGCACCGGCTGCGCCTTGGCGTTGCCGATCCACTCGCTGGTGGCCAGGCCCGAGCGCCCGCCCATGCCTGCCTTGGCTTCCAGCAGCGTCACCTGCCAGCCTTTGTTCTGCAGCTCGTAGGCGGCCGTCAGGCCCGCCAGGCCGCCACCCACGACGATCGCCGAAGGTGTCTTGTCCTTTGCCAGCGCGGCGCCGCTGGACACACCAATCAATACCAACGCGCACAGGCGCACCCAAGCAGCAGCCATGTCGGCGAACTCCGAGTCAGGGGGTTACAGAAACGTGGAGAGGCAGGAATGCCCCGGGAGAGATGCGTTAAGAATACGTCAGGTCTACCGACCCTGCCAGCGCAGTGACATCAAGTCCTTTTCGCCACAGACATTTTTGCCTGCAGCGTTTCCACGCGGTAGCAAGCGTAGCTGGCAACCCGATGAACAGCGGCGGTTGTCCTGCCCTGCGGCATTGCTTAGGCTTACGCGGTCGAACCAAGCCGCAAAGCCAGGAGAAGTGCCCATGGGCCTCAATGATCAGTGGATGCAACGCGACCTCAAGGTCCTGTGGCACCCCTGCACCCAGATGAAAGACCACGAGCAGCTGCCGCTGATCCCGATCAGGCGCGGCGAAGGCGTGTGGCTGGAAGACTTCGAAGGCAAGCGCTACCTGGATGCGGTGAGCAGCTGGTGGGTCAACGTGTTTGGCCACGCCAACCCGCGTATCAACCAGCGCATCAAGGACCAGGTCGACCAACTGGAGCACGTGATCCTGGCCGGTTTCAGCCACCAGCCGGTGATCGAGCTGTCCGAGCGCCTTGTAGCCATGACCCCGGCCGGCCTCGACCGGGTGTTCTATGCCGACAACGGTTCGTCGTGTATCGAAGTGGCGCTGAAGATGAGCTTCCACTACTGGCAGAACGTCGGCAAGCCGGGCAAGAAGCGCTTCGTCACCCTGACCAACAGCTACCACGGCGAAACCATCGCCGCCATGTCGGTCGGCGATGTGCCGCTGTTTACCGAAACCTACAAGGCGCTGCTGCTCGACACCCTCAAGGTGCCCAGCCCCGACTGCTACCTGCGCCCCGAAGGCACGAGCTGGGAAGAGCACTCGCGCACCATGTTCCAGGCCATGGAACAGACCCTGGCCGAGCACCACGCCTCGATCAGCGCGGTGATCGTCGAACCACTGATCCAGGGTGCCGGCGGTATGCGCATGTACCACCCGGTGTACCTCAAGCTGCTGCGCGAGGCCTGCGACCGCTACGACGTGCACCTGATCCACGACGAAATCGCCGTGGGCTTCGGCCGCACCGGCACCATGTTCGCCTGTGAACAGGCCGGTATTCGCCCGGACTTCCTGTGCCTGTCCAAGGCCCTGACCGGCGGTTACCTGCCACTGGCCGCCTGCCTGACCACCGACAAGGTGTACCAGGCGTTCTACGACGACTACCCAACCCTGCGTGCGTTCCTCCACTCGCACAGCTACACCGGCAACCCGCTGGCCTGCGCCGCGGCGCTGGCGACCCTGGATATTTTCGAGCAGGACAACGTGATCGAGGCCAACAAGGCCCTGGCCACACGCATGGCCAGCGCCACCGCGCACCTGGTCGACCACGCGCATGTGGCCGAAATTCGCCAGACCGGCATGGCACTGGCCATCGAGATGGTCCAGGACAAGGCCGGCAAGGTCGCCTACCCGTGGCAGGAGCGTCGTGGCCTGAAAGTGTTCGAGCATGCCCTGACGCGTGGCGCCCTGCTGCGCCCGCTGGGCAGCGTGGTGTACTTCCTGCCGCCGTATGTGATTACGCCAGATCAGATCGACTTCCTGGCAGAAGTGGCCAGCGAAGGCATCGACATTGCCACCCGCGATAGCGTCAGCGTGGCCGTACCGGCCAACTTCCACCCCGACTTCCGCGACCCGGGCTAAGCCCGGAAGCCCGCCGCGTACTCTGTGGGAGCGGGTTCACCCGCGAATGCAATAGTGGAGTCACCGCCGCATTCGCGGGTGAACCCGCTCCCACAGGGACCACCTTCTCCCTTTAGCTTGAGCTCAACCATGAGACTGTCCCGCT
Source organism: Pseudomonas sp. s4 (assembly GCF_046764235.1). NCBI lineage: Bacteria > Pseudomonadati > Pseudomonadota > Gammaproteobacteria > Pseudomonadales > Pseudomonadaceae > Pseudomonas > Pseudomonas sp. s4. The sequence goes on from NZ_CP177209.1 coordinate 5,814,593, forward strand.
TTTTCATCGACGCCCCCCTGAGCCTTGGCGAGCATGACCTGCCCGAAGCCCAGGCCCACTACATCGGCCGCGTACTGCGCATGGCCCCCGGCGACGCCGTGCAGCTGTTCGACGGCAGTGGCCAGGAGTACCGCGGCCAGTTGCTCGAAGTGGGCAAGAAAACCGTGCGCGTCAGCCTCGACCAGGCCCTCGCCGGCCAGGCCGATTCACCACTGCACGTACACCTCGGCCAAGGCTTGTCCCGTGGCGAGCGCATGGACTGGGCGATCCAGAAAGCCACCGAGCTGGGCGCCAACGAAATCACCCCGATCGTCAGCGAACGCTGCGAAGTGCGGCTGAAGGACGAACGCGCCGACAAGCGTCTGGCCCACTGGCGACAGGTGGCAATCAGCGCCTGCGAACAATGCGGCCGCTCGACCTTGCCGGTCATCCACCCGCCAGTGACCCTGGCCGAGTGGCTGAGCAGTGCCAAGGCCGACCTGAAACTGGTCCTGCACCCGGTGGCCGAACCGCTCACCAGCCATGGCAAGCCGGCCACCCTGGCCTTCCTGATCGGCCCCGAAGGCGGCCTGAGCGAAGCGGAGGTCGAGCAGGCCAAGGCTGCCGGTTTCCACGCCGCACGCCTCGGCCCACGCGTGCTGCGCACCGAAACCGCACCGGTGGTGGCACTGTCGGTGGCACAGCAACTGTGGGGTGACTTTTAACTAACGCACGTAGAACGACACCGCCACGAAATGCATGAGGCTGCCGGCGATCACGAACAGGTGCCAGATGCCATGCCAGTGGCGGAAGCGGCTGTCGAAGGCGAAGAAGATGATGCCGACGGTGTAGAACACCCCACCGGCAGCCAGCCAGGCAAAGCCGGCGCTACCGAGCGAGTGCAGCAGCGGCTTGACCGCCACCAGCACGATCCAGCCCATCACCGCATAGATGATGATCGACAGGATGCGCGCCTCGGAGCGCGGCTTGATCTCCTGCAACATGCCGATCACCGCCAGCCCCCAGACCACCCCGAACAGGCTCCAGCCCCAGGGCCCGCGCAGGCTGACCAGGCAGAACGGCGTGTAGCTGCCGGCGATCAGCAGATAGATCGACAGGTGATCGAGCTTGCGCATGATCACCTTCGCCCGCCCGCGAGTGCTGTGGTACAGGGTAGAAATGCTGTACAGCAACAGCAAGGTGCTGCCGTAGATGGAGAAACTGACGATCTTCCACGGGTCGCCCTGCAGGCCCGCGACCACGATCAGCCAGATGGCACCGATACAGGCCAGGACGGCACCGACCAGGTGGGTCCAGGCGTTGAAGCGTTCACCGTAGTACATGCAAACACAGACCTCCTGAGGTGGGCTGGGTTCCTGTTGTGATGCTGATGGCCTCTTCGCGGGCACGCCCGCTCCCACAGGTATCCACTTGCCTTGAAGTGTATGATTTTCCTGTGGGAGCGGGCGTGCCCGCGAAAGGGCCCTGTGCCTTACATCCTAACCAATCTCAGGTTGCAGTTCCGCGTCACGCACCAGCCGTTCCAGCCCGGCCAGGTCCGGCACACGCGCTACCTGTTCGCCCACCTGCACCGCCGCCAGTTCCAGGCGACCCAGCGCCACGTCCACGTAGTTCAGCTGGCTGTCCAGCTTGCAGGAGCGCGGTATGTCCTGCAGCAACAACGCCAGGTAGCGCAGGCCGGTATCACCCAAGGCATTGAGCACCACCACGCGTGCCCGCTCGCCGCAGGGTGTCTCGCCACCGCACGCGGCTTCGAAGCCGATCAGCGGCAGGCGCTGCTGGCGCCAGTCGATCCAGCCCAGGTGCCAGGCCGGCTCGCCGCGTTGGCACACCACGTTGCGCTGGCCACTCAACTCCGCCACCGCCACGTTGGGCAACACCAGGGTACGGTCGCCCAACGGCAGCAAAAGCCCGGTCAGGCTGCTGCGTTGGCCGGCGATCAGTTCAAGCATGGGTCTGGCTCCAGTGGGCAATGCTCTGCAACAGGACCGACTCCTGGTACGGCTTGCCCAGGTATTCGTTGACGCCGATGGCCATGGCACGGTCGCGGTGCTTCTGCCCGGTGCGCGAAGTAATCATTATGATCGGCAAGTCTTTCAGTCGTTCATCACGGCGGATACGTGTGGCCACCTCGAAGCCGTCCATGCGCGGCATCTCGATGTCCAGCAGCAACACATCGGGGCGGTGTTCTTCCAGCAGGGCCATTGCATCGACCCCGTCCTTGGCCGTCAGCACACTCATGCCGTGGCGTTCCAACAGGCGGCTGGTGACCTTGCGCACAGTCACCGAATCGTCCACCACCATTACCAGCAACGCCCGCCGTGGCGCCGGGCCGAACACCTGGCGCCGAGCCGCACCGCCACCCGGCAGGCGCGCCAGGCGCCGCTGCTGGCCACGCAACTGGCCCAGCAGGTCGAGAATCAGTACCACCCGACCATCGCCCAACAGCGTTGCCCCCGACAACCCGGCAACTGCGGCAAACTGCGGCCCCAGGCTCTTCACCACGATCTCGCGGCTGGGCGACAGGCTATCGGCCTGGATGGCGAACGACTGCTCCTGGGAATGCACCAGCAGCACCGGCAGCGGCACGCTCTGCCCGAGCAATGCCGGGCGCGGCATGCCCTGCAGCAGCTCACCCAGGTAGCGCAGCTCGTATTCGTGGCCGGCGTACACATAACGCGGGGCGTCCAGCTGGTAGCACGCCGCCAGTTCGGCCGGCGGCACGCGGACGATGCCCTCGATGGTATTCAGCGGAATGGCGTACTGCTCTTCGCCCAGGTGCACCATCAGCGCGCGGTTCACCGACACGGTGAACGGCAGGCGGATCAGAAAGCGCGCGCCCTTGCCCTGGGCTGACTCGATACTCATCGAGCCGCCCAGCTGCTTGACCTCCTCGTGCACCACGTCCATGCCCAGGCCACGCCCGGAAATCTGGGTAATCTTCTCGGCAGTGGAAAAGCCCGGGCGCAGAATGAATTGAAGGATCTCGTGATCGCTCAATTGCGCCTGCGGGTCTAGCAGGCCGCGCTTGATGGCCTTGCGGCGCACCGCTTCCAGTGGCACGCCGGCACCGTCGTCGGTCATTTCGATAACGATATCCGCGCCTTCGTGCAGCAGATTCAGGTGAATGGTGCCCTGCTCCGGCTTGCCCGCAGCCAGGCGCATTTCGCGGCTTTCCAGGCCATGGTCGACGGCGTTGCGCAGCATGTGCTCCAGCGGTGCCACCATACGTTCGAGCACGCTGCGGTCGAGTTCACCCTCGGCATTGCCGACCACCAGCTCCACCTGCTTGCCCAGCTCGCTGGCCACCTGCCGTACCACACGCTGCAAGCGCGGCACCAGGCGCTCGAAGGGTACCATCAGGGTAGCGGTCAGGCCTTCCTGCAACTGGCTGTTCACCCGCGCTTGCTGCTGCAGGAGGCTGTGGGCTTCCTGTGCGCGCTGTGCCAGGGTTTCCTTGAGGTCGAGCAAATCCGAGGCGGACTCGAACAAGGCCCGCGACAGCTGCTGCAGTTGCGAGTGGCGGTCCATTTCCAGCGGGTCGAAGTCGTCATAGGCATCGCCTTCGAACTGCTGCCGGCTGGACATCCGCCCTTGGGTCTCGATATCCAGGCGCAGCAACTGGTCGCGCATGCGCTCGAGGGTGGTTTCCATCTCGTTGAGGGTGAACTGCGCATCGTTCACCTGCTGCTCGATGCGCCCACGGATGATCGAGTGCTCACCGGCCAGGTTGCCCAGGTCGTCGAGCAGCTCGGCATCGACCTTGACCATGTCGCCCGGTGCCCGCTCCGGTGCCACCGCCGGGGCCTCACTGGTTGCGGCTTCGACCGGCCCCTGGCCGGCGGCGCTATCGGCCAGGGCCGAGAAGCTGAAGTTGCGGATGTAGTCGATCAGCGCGGTGGCGGCATGCAGCGGTTGCCCCAGGCGCACGGCATCGAGCATGTGCGCCAGGCGGTCATGGCAGTTCTGCAGCAAGGCGAACAGTGGCGCGCTCGGTGGCATACGGCCTGCGGCCAGCAGTTCGTAGAGAAACTCCAGCTCGTGGGCCAGGTCGCCGATCGGCGCAATTTCGACCATGCGCGCCACACCCTTCAGGGTGTGCAGGTCGCGCATCAGGTTGTCCACCTCGACACTGTTGCGCGGGTCGGCCTGCCAGCGCGCCAGGGCTGCGGCGGCACTCTCGACGATGTCCGAGCTTTCTTCGAGGAAGACTTCCAGCAGCTCTTCGCCTGGGCTTTCCGGCTCTTCGACCAGCGGCTCGGCCACAACCGGCAGCAAGGGGTTGTGCGCAGGCCCCAGGCCAAGGGTATCGGCCAGGTCCATGTCCGGATGCAACGGCGTGACCGTGTCGATGCCCACCAGGCCAGTGGCCTCCGGTGCCAGGGCCTGGCCAAGCAGGTGGCGCAGGCTGTCGACCAGCTCTGGCCTTGGCGGGATGTCCTGCCCGGCCGCCACTTCGTCGAGCATGTCCAGCAGTGCTTCATGGGCCCGCTGCACGTGGGCGAAGAACCGTGCATCGGCGGGCAGGCTGCCCTCCTCCACGGCGCCGTACAAGTCGAGCAAGGCCTCGCACACGTCATCCATCTGCCACAGGTCGGCCAGATGCGCGGCGTGGCCCAGGGTAGTCAGTTCGTCGAGCAGGGTGTCCAGCGCATCGCGCTGGCCGGGCTGTTCCTGCCAGCGCGACAGCAACGACTCGGCATCAAGCAGGATATCCATGGCCTGGGCCAGGAAACTGGCAATCGATTGCGGGTCGCGCTTGCTGCGCCGCCCATGCTGCGGGTCGTCATGCAAGCTGGCCAGGTGCCCGTCAACCGCCTGGCCGACCTGCTCGATCAGTTCTGCGGCACCGGGGATGGCTGCCAACGGCGTGCTGTCGAGTTGCACCAGGCCCAGGTGGAACAGCGAGCGCGCAGCTTCCAGCCATTCGATCTCGGCCATTCGCAGGGGCAGTTGGTGGCCCTTGTATTCACGTGCCAGGCGGTCGAAGGCGGTGGCCAGTTCGGCGACCGGCATCACCCCGGCCATGGCGGCACTGCCCTTGAGCGTGTGCAGGGCGCGCTGCAGGCCATCGCTGACCTGCGTATCGTGGCCGTCGGCGCCCTGCAGGAAAGCATCCAGGCTGGCCAGGTGGCCCTGCGCCTCGCTGCGGAAAATGTCGAGCAGTTGCGGATCGAGGCCGTCGATGTCGGCCGCCACCGGGGCATCGTTTTCGGCGAGGGCATGCAGGTGCCCGGCCAGTTGCTCGATTTCCGTCAGTTGCGGCAACTGGCCTGCGGCGAAGTCGGCCAGCAGGTCGGGCAGGTAGACGAATACCTGCTGCAGGGCCACCACGCCTTCCGGGCTGAGCACGCTGCGGCCCTCGAGTACCCGGTTCAGCAGGTGTTCTGCGCCCCAGGCCAGCTCGGCCACCGCCTCGGCATGCACCATGCGGCCGCTGCCCTTGAGCGTATGCAAGGCGCGGCGTACTTCTCCCAGTGCCTCGCGCTGCTGGTTGTCGGCACGCCAGCGCAACCAGTGGCGCTCGATTTCAGGCAGCAGTTCACCGGCCTCGTCGAGAAACACTTCACGCAGCTCGTCATCGATGCCATCAGCGCTGCCATCCTGGCCTGCGGTGGCCTCGACCATCGCGCAGTGCACACCCAGTGTCGCCAGGCTGGCGCGCGCCATGTCGATGAAGGGCTGGCCATCCGCCAATGGGTCCGCCACCCGCCATTGCAGGTAGCATTCGGCGGCGCTCAAGGCCTCGGCCAAGTGCGTCAGCTCATCGGCTGGCGGCTCCACCTCCAGGTGCTGCAGCCACCGCTGCACATAGCTGGCGCAACCGGCAAACAGCTCGGCCACGGTCGGCAGCATCAACATCGCCAGTGCACCACGAATCTGCTGCAACAGCCCTGGCAAAGGTTGCAGGCGTTGCCGAGGCCAGCCGGATTCCAGGCAATCGCCGATCAGGTCCTTGGCCTGCTGCAGCACGTTCAGCGACTCGTTCAACACCAGCTGGCGGATTTCGGCCAGGTCCGAGCCCGGCAGGCCGCCCTGGCCGTTTTCCTCCAGCGGGCCGACCATGCCATTGAGCGTGGCCTCCACGTACAGCAGGGCCCCCGCTACATCCATCAACACCGCGTCGTCCACGGCCCGCTCGCCCTGGGCCAGGGCCTGCAGCGCCAGCACCTGGTCGATGATCACCCGGCGTGGCTGCTGGAAGCCAAGCACCGCCAGGGTGTCGGCCACGTGGCGCAGCGGTGCCAGCAGGGCATCGAGCTGCTCGCTGTGCTGGCGATCGCCACGCACGAACTGGTCCAGGCGCTCCTTGATGCGCATCAGGTCGTCGCACAGCGCGGTCACCACCGAGCGCAGGGCATCGCGGCCAGGCCCTGCCTGCAGCTGCTCGCGCCAGTTGCCCAGCGACAGGTCGAGGTTGGCCAGGTCGTCGGCACCGGCAAAGCGTTGGGTGGCGCCGCTGATCAGGCTGGCCTGGGCCAACGGCTCCTCGCCACGGCAGGCACGCAGTTGGTTGAGCAGCGGCAGCATCACCAGTGGCAGGTCGTGGCGGGCGCCGCGTAGGCGCTCCAGATACGACGGCAGTTGCTCCAGGCCGCGAAACAAAGCGCCCAGGCAATCACCGCGGGGGCTGACCTGACCATCGGCCAGGGCCTTGGCGAACAGCTCCAGTTCTTCAGCCAGGCGCGTGGCACCGCGCAGTTCGAGCATGCGCAGGCAGCCGTGCACCTGGTGCAGGTTGTCTACCACGAATGCCAGCATCGACAGGTCGCCAGGCTCGCCGGCAAAGCGCTCCAGCGCCTGGCGCGCCTGGCCCAGGCAGTCGAGGATGGCGGCTTTGGTCCAGGCCAGCGCCACTGTGTCGTGGCGTTCGGGGCTTACAGCTGCTACAGCCATGGGCACTCCTCGGCGCGGCTTTTCAGTAGAGCTCATCAGTAGGGCTCTTCACTTGGGCTCTGCTGGTGGCGGCAGGGTGAACCCGGACACCGAACGGCGCATCTCGCTGGCCATGCGTGCCAGGTGGCGGATGCTGTCGGCAGTGGCGCCGGAGCCGGCGGAGGTCTGCGCGGTAATCTGCTGGATGACCGCCATGGTGTGGGAGATCTGCCCGGCAGACGAAGTCTGCAGCTGGGCGGCATCGGAGATGCTGTGGATAAGGTCGGCGAGGTTCTGCGAGACGCCTTCGATCTCGGCCAGCGCCACCCCGGCATCCTGGGCCAGGCGGGCACCGCGCACCACCTCGGCGGTAGTCTGCTCCATGGAGATCACCGCCTCGTTGGTGTCGGCCTGGATGGTGCGCACCAGCGCTTCGATCTGCCGGGTGGCCGATGACGAGCGCTCGGCCAGGCGCTGCACTTCGTCGGCGACCACGGCGAACCCACGGCCGGCCTCGCCGGCCAGCGAGGCCTGGATCGCCGCGTTGAGGGCGAGGATGTTGGTCTGGTCGGCAATGTCGTCGATCAGGCTGACGATATCGCCGATTTCCTGGGAAGACTCACCGAGGCGCTTGATCCGTTTGGCGGTGTCCTGGATCTGTTCGCGAATGTTGTCCATGCCGTTGATGGTGTTGTGCACCACCTCGTTGCCCTTGTTGGCGATCGCCACCGAGCGCTCGGCCACCTTGGCCGACTCGTAGGCATGCGCCGAAACCCGGTCGATCGATTCGACCATGTCGCCAACCGCCTCGGAAGCCTCGCTGATCTGCTCGGCCTGGTGTTCAGAGGCCTTGGCCAGCTGGCGTGCGGTGTTCTGTGTGTCCTGCACGGCGGCAGCGACCTGCATGGCACTGTGGTTGATGGTGGCGACCAGGTCGCGCAATTGGTCCACGGAATAGTTGATCGAGTCGGCAATGGCGCCAGTGAAGTCTTCGGTCACCGATACGGTCACGGTCAGGTCGCCGTCAGCCAGCTCTTCGATTTCGTCGAGCAGGCGCATGATCGCCTGCTGGTTGCGTTCGTTCTTTTCCGCCGTCTCACGCAGCTGGCGGTTGGTGGTGCGTACCATGACCAGGCCGATGAGGATGATCGAAGCCAGCGCCAGAAGGCCCAGGACATAGCCGCCGACGGTGTCGAGCGTGCGCCCGCCGGCCAGGTTCTCGAAACCGTTGGCCAGGTGCGAGGCCTCGTCGAGCAGGGTTTGCGACAGGCTGAAGATGTTGCCCGCAGCCTCGCGCACGCGGAACAGTTCCGGCGAGGTTTCGAGGATTTCATCCACCGAGCCGGCAACGAACTGGAACAGCTCTGCAATTTCAGCCAGGCGCGCACGGGCATCGGCGTCCTCGACACGGGTCACCTGGATCGCCGCGTTGCCACTGAGCATGCCCTCGAGCACCTGGCCGAAGCGCCCGGCATCGCGGCCGAAGGCATCCGCCGCCTGGGCCGCGGCGTCGTCACCGGCCAGCACAGTGTTGACCGAGCCGAGAATGCGTTCGGCCAGCAGCAACTGGCGCTGGGCCACCGCCACCTGGCTGGCCGGGGCGCCACTCTGCAGCAGGATCTCGACCACTTTCTCGTATTCCACCTGCAACTGCGGCACGGTCTCGGCCAGGGTCGCCGCCACCTGGTGCAGCGACAGCACGGTCTGCTCGCTGGCCAGGATGGTGTCGGTGTTCTTGCGCAGGTTTTCCCAGTCGCGGCGTACCGCTTCCATTTCGTCACGCACCATGGGCGGCGCAGGTGGCAGGCCGGTGGACTTGTCACCTTCACGCAGGTAGCCCCAGCGCCGTTCGAAATCGTTGCGCGCGTCCGACAGCAGCTTGAAGGCCAGGGCCTTGCCGGTGGCGGCTTCGGTGGCGTTCTTGGCGATGCGCTGCGACAGCACCCGCAGTTCGCCGGCGTGGCCGATGTACTGCTTGTCGTAGTTGGACTGGGTGTTCAGGTAGGCAAAGTTGGCGAACAGCAGAATGATCGACAGGATCAGGATCAGGAACAGCACGGTGATCTGCGCGATGCTGCGGGTACGTGGGGTCACGGTGGTGACGGGGGTGGCAGGCTTGTTCACGTTCGCAGGTCCTATAACGCCACATCGAGAAAGCCCGGCGCCTGGGCCAGGGCGAAGGGGCTGAAGATCGCCCAGTTGCGTTCACGCGGGAAGTGCCCCTGCACGAAAGGTGCAGCGGCGCGGATCAGGGGCTGTGGCGGCGACAGTTGCAGGCTGTCGAGGGCAAAGTGCTGCAGGCCCAGCACCTCGTCTACCAGCAGGCCGACGAACAGGTCCTCGTGGTCCAGCACCAGCACCCGCCGCTGCTTGCCCGGGGCGGCGTGGCCCAGGCCGAAGAAACTGCTCAGGTCCATCACCGGTAGCAGCCGTCCGCGCAGGTTGGCTACCCCGCACACCCACGGCTGCACGCCGGGGACGCGGCTGCTGCGCGGTTCGCGCAGCACCTCGGCAACCTCGCCCATGGGCGCGACGAACCATTGCCCGGCTATGCGGAAGCCGATGCCGCTCCACTGTTGCAGGCGGTTGTCCTGCGGCGGCTGGTCGGCGACCAGCAGGCGGCAGCGCCGGTCGATGTCCAGCAACAACTCGAAGGCGGTCAGCGACGCGCCCTGCGGGCGGGTGGTCAAGCCCCGAGCACTTCTTTGAGCTTGGCGATCAGCGCGTCCTCTTCCACCGGCTTGGTCAGGAAGTCACGAGCGCCCTGGCGCGTGGCCCAGATACGGTCGGTTTCCTGGTCCTTGGTGGTGACCACGATCACCGGGATGGTGCTGGTTTCCGGGTCCTTGCTGAGCTGACGGGTTGCCTGGAAGCCGTTCATGCCGGGCATCACGATGTCCATCAACACCGCGTCGGGCTTGTCCTGCCGTGCCAGGGCCACGCCATCGGCACCGTTGTTGGCCTTGAGCACCTGGTAGCCGTGCTTTTCCAGCCATTCGGTCAATCGGTACATCTCTGTCGGCGAGTCGTCGACAATCAGAACTCGGGCCATGCTGGTTCCCCATCAGGAAAGAAAGACCGTGCCATGGCGAGGCGCGGTCAGGGTGCGTGTTGTTGGGCTGCGGCAAAACCGGGCACGTGGGCGCGGATCGCGTCGAGCAGTTCTTCCTTGCTGAACGGTTTGGTCAGGAACTGGTCGGAGCCGACCACCCGGCCGCGGGCCTTGTCGAACAGGCCGTCACGTGACGACAGCAGAATGACCGGGGTGTCCTTGAAGGCACTGTTGTGCTTGATCACCGCGCAGGTCTGGTAGCCGTCCAGGCGCGGCATCAACACATCGACGAAGATGATGCTGGGCTGGTGGTCGACGATCTTGGCCAGGGCATCGAAGCCATCGCTGGCGGTGATCACCTCGCAGCCCGCTTCACCGAGCAACATCTGTGCGGTGCGGCGGATCGTGCGCGAGTCGTCGATCACCATCACCTTCAGGGGTTGTTCCATCACTTGGGCTACCGTCGCTGCTTATGCCGAATTCCTGGAGCTGCTGCGCAGCCCCAAAGGCCTGTTGTATAGCGCTATGACTGGCATTTTTAGCACACTCCGGGTGGCCGTTCCATCTGCGGCGCCCCTTGACCGGCGGCGTTCACGGCGCCACCCTGAGCCACTTTTCTTTCGATCCATCGCGGCCACGTGCCGCCAAGAGGAACCACCCCATGAGCGTTCGCCTCGGCATTGTCATGGACCCCATCGCGTCCATCTCCTACAAGAAGGACAGCTCGCTGGCCATGCTGCTGGCCGCACAGGCGCGCGGCTGGAGCCTGTTCTACATGGAACAGCGAGATATGTACCTGGGCGCCGGCCAGGCCCGTGCGCAGATGCGCCCGCTGAAAGTGTTTGCCGACCCGGCCCGCTGGTTCGAGCTGGGCGAGGAGCAGGACAGCGCGCTGGCCGAGCTGGACGTGATCCTGATGCGCAAGGACCCGCCCTTCGACATGGAGTTCGTCTACAGCACCTACCTGCTGGAGCAGGCCGAGCGCGAGGGGGTACTGGTGGTCAACCGCCCGCAGAGCCTGCGCGACTGCAACGAAAAACTGTTCGCCACCCAGTTCCCGCAGTGCATGGCGCCTACCCTGGTCAGCCGCCGTGTCGACATCCTGCGCGAGTTCGCCGACAGCCGTGGTGACGTAATCCTCAAGCCGCTGGACGGCATGGGCGGCGCCTCGGTGTTCCGTCACCGCAAGGACGACCCTAACCTGTCGGTGATCCTCGAGACCCTGACCCAGCACGGCGGCCAGCAGATCATGGCGCAGGCCTACCTGCCCGAGATCAAGGACGGCGACAAACGCATCCTGATGATCGACGGCGAGCCGGTGGACTACTGCCTGGCGCGTATCCCGGCCAGCGGCGAGACCCGTGGCAACCTTGCCGCCGGCGGCCGTGGCGAAGCACGCCCGCTGACCGACCGCGACCGCTGGATCGCCGCCCAGGTCGGCCCGACCCTGCGCGAGAAGGGCCTGACGTTCGTGGGCCTGGACGTGATCGGCGACTACCTCACCGAAATCAACGTCACCAGCCCCACCTGCATCCGCGAGATCGATGCCGCCTACAACACCGATATCGGCGGGCAATTGATGGATGCCATTGATCGCCAGCTGAAGGCGCGCTGACCGCCGACGCACGGCAACAACCCAGAGTGGGGTATGATGCGGGTCCTTTTAGCCTGGCCTGCTGCCCCGCCCTGCGGTTGCTGGAAACCCGATGACGCTGCCCGCTGACATCCCCGCCGACCTGCTGCCCCCCCGTGTTCGCCCGGTGGACCGGCTCGGCTTTACCCTGTTCCTGGCTGCCCTGGTGCACCTGGCGCTGATCCTCGGCGTCGGCTTCAGCGTGGTCAAGCCTGCAGAAATCCGCCACACCATGGACATCACCCTGGCCACCTTCAAGAGCGAGAAACCGCCGGAGAAGGCCGATTTCCAGGCCCAGGACAACCAGCAGGGCAGCGGCACCCTGGACAAGAAAGCGGTGCCCAAGACCACCGAACTGGCACCGTTCCAGGACAGCAAGATCAACAAGATCACCCCGCCACCCGCCGCGAAGCCCGAGGTGGTACCGCCCCCTGTCCCGCAGAAGTCGGCGGTAGTGACCACGGCGCCCAAGCCGCAGAAGGTCGAGCCCAAACCCAGGGAAAGCAAACCGCAGCCCAAGCCGGCAGCCCCGGCACCGGACTTCGACAGCTCGCAGTTGTCCAGCCAGATCGCCAGCCTGGAGGCGGAGCTGTCCAACGAACAGCAGATGTACGCCAAGCGCCCGCGCATCCATCGGCTCAACGCCGCCTCGACCATGCGCGACAAGGGTGCCTGGTACAAGGAGGAGTGGCGCAAGAAGGTCGAGCGGGTGGGCAACCTGAACTACCCCGATGAAGCGCGCCGGCAACAGATCTACGGCAACCTGCGCATGATGGTGTCGATAAACCGCGATGGCTCGCTGTACGAGGTACTGGTGCTGGAGTCGTCCGGGCAACCGGTGCTTGACCAGGCGGCGCAGCGCATCGTGCGGCTGGCGGCGCCGTTTGCGCCGTTTACCGGGGACCTGGCCGAGTTTGACCGGCTGGAGATCATCCGCACCTGGCGCTTTGCCCGTGGGGACCGTTTGTCCAGTAACTGAATCAGGGCCGCTTCGCGCCCCATCGCCGGCAAGCCAGCTCCCACAGGGATAGCATGTGGCTTGAGATCGATGCGATCGGTGTGGGAGCTGGCTTGCCGGCGATGGGCTGCACAGCAGCCCCAAAACAGCCATGCCGAGCACCTTGTCAGCCTCGCCACCTGGCGCCACACTATCCCCCATGAAAACCCTCACGCCGAGCTACCTCAAGCATCAGTTCCTGATCGCCATGCCACACATGGCCGATCCGAACTTCGCCCAGACCCTCACGTACATCGTCGAGCACAACGCCCATGGCGCCATGGGCCTGGTGGTCAACCGGCCGCAGGAGCTGAACCTGGCCGACATCCTCGAGCAGCTGCGCCCGGACGAAATGCCACCGGCCAGCACCTTGCAGGTGCCGATCTACCAAGGTGGCCCGGTACAGACCGACCGTGGCTTCGTACTGCACAGCAGCGAATGCAGTTTCCAGGCCACCGTGGCGCTGGAAGGGCTGTCGCTGACCACCTCGCAGGATATATTGCTTGCCATCGCCGCCGGGGTAGGCCCGAAACAGAGCCTGATCACCCTGGGCTATGCCGGCTGGGAAGCGGGCCAACTGGAAGCGGAGCTTGCCGACAACGCCTGGCTCAACTGCCCGTTCGACCCGGAAATCATCTTCGGCCTGACCAGCGACCTGCGCCTGGAAGCCGCCGCCGCTAGCCTGGGGATCAACCTGAACCTGCTGACCAGCCAGGCGGGCCACGCCTGATGGCCGAACTGCACCCTGAACTGCGTCTGCTGCTGGGCTTCGACTACGGCAGCAAACAGATCGGCGTAGCCGTCGGCCAGGTGGTTACCGGCCAGGCCCGCGAGCTTTGCACACTGAAAGCACAGAACGGCGTGCCGGACTGGGCCCAGGTGGAAAAGCTGATTGCCGAATGGAAGCCCGACGCCATCGTCGTCGGCCTGCCGCTAAACATGGACGGCACCCCCAGCGAAATGAGCGCCCGCGCAGAAAAGTTCGCCCGCCGCCTGAACGGCCGCTTCAACCTGCCCGTGCACACCCACGACGAACGCCTGACCACCTTCGAGGCCAAGGGCGAGCGCATGGCCCGTGGCGGCCAGCGCGGCAGCTACCGCGACAACCCGGTCGATGCCATCGCCGCCGCCCTGTTGCTGCAAGGCTGGCTGGAGGCCAATACCTGATCATCTTTGCCGCCGGCCCCGCCCGGCGCACCCTTCCGAGGAGCCCGCAATGAGCCTACCCAATCCCGCCGACCTGATTCGGCAGATGGCTGTCGACCTTCGTGCCCACCTGGCGCGCCGGGCAATTACCGAACCGCGCTACATCGGTATCCGCACCGGCGGCGTCTGGGTTGCCCAGGCCCTGCAGGAAGCCATGGGCGACACCAGCCCCATGGGCACTCTGGACGTCTCGTTCTATCGCGACGACTTCAGCCAGAACGGCCTGCACCCGCAAGTGCGCCCGTCCGAGCTGCCGTTCGAGGTCGAGGGCCAGCACCTGGTGCTGGTGGATGACGTGCTGATGAGCGGCCGCACGGTACGCGCCGCGCTCAACGAACTGTTCGATTATGGCCGCCCGGCCAGCGTCACCCTGGTCTGCCTGCTGGACCTGGATGCCGGCGAACTGCCAATCCGCCCGAATGTACTCGGCGCCACCCTGTCGCTGCCCCCCCATGAACGGGTAAAATTGACCGGACCCGCACCGCTCGCCCTCGAGCGCCAGGACCTCGCCTCCGCTTCCGCCCTTTAAGAGTCCCCCGCGATGACGCCAATCGACGCCAAGCGCCCGCTGCAGCTCAATGATCAGGGCCAGCTGCGCCACTTCCTCTCGCTCGACGGTTTGCCCCGCGAACTGCTCACCGAGATCCTCGACACCGCCGACTCCTTCCTGGAAGTCGGTGCCCGGGCCGTGAAGAAAGTCCCGTTGCTGCGCGGCAAGACTGTGTGCAACGTGTTCTTCGAGAACTCCACCCGTACCCGTACCACGTTCGAACTGGCGGCCCAACGCCTGTCGGCCGACGTGATCAGCCTGAACGTGTCGACCTCCTCGACCAGCAAAGGCGAAACCCTGTTCGATACCCTGCGCAACCTCGAAGCCATGGCCGCCGACATGTTCGTGGTGCGTCACTCCGATTCCGGGGCCGCGCACTTCATCGCCGAGCATGTGTGCCCGGAAGTTGCCGTGATCAACGGCGGTGACGGCCGCCACGCGCACCCGACCCAGGGCATGCTCGACATGCTCACCATCCGCCGCCACAAGGGCAGCTTCGAGAACCTGTCGGTGGCCATCGTCGGCGACATCCTGCACTCGCGCGTGGCCCGCTCCGACATGCTGGCGCTCAAAGCGCTGGGCTGCCCGGACATCCGCGTGATCGGCCCGAAAACCCTGATCCCGATCGGTATCGAGCAGTACGGCGTGAAGGTCTACACGGACCTCGCCGAAGGCCTGAAGGACGTCGACGTGGTGATCATGCTGCGCCTGCAGCGTGAGCGCATGGCCGGCGGCCTGCTGCCCAGCGAAGGCGAGTTCTACCGCCTGTTCGGCCTGACCACCGCGCGCCTGGCCGGGGCCAAGCCCGACGCCATCGTCATGCACCCGGGCCCGATCAACCGCGGCGTGGAAATCGAGTCGGCGGTGGCCGACGGCAAGCACTCGGTGATCCTCAACCAGGTCACCTACGGCATCGCCGTGCGCATGGCCGTGCTGTCCATGGCCATGAGCGGGCAGAACGCGCAACGTCAATTCGACCAGGAGAACGCCCAGTGACCATCAGTATTCTCGGCGCCCGGGTCATCGACCCGAACAGCGGCCTGGACCAGGTCACCGACCTGCACCTGGACGGCGGCCGCATTGCCGCCATCGGTGCAGCCCCGGCCGGCTTCAGCGCCAGCCGCACGATCCAGGCTGATGGCCTGGTCGCCGCACCCGGCCTGGTCGACCTCGGCGTGTCCCTGCGCGAGCCGGGCTACAGCCGCAAAGGCAACATCGCCAGTGAAACCCGCGCCGCCGTCGCCGGCGGTGTCACCAGCCTGTGCTGCCCGCCGCAGACCAAGCCGGTGCTGGACACCTCGGCCGTGGCCGAGCTTATCCTTGACCGCGCCCGCGAGGCCGCCAACAGCAAGGTCTACCCGATCGGCGCCCTGACCAAGGGCCTGGAAGGCGAGCAACTGGCCGAGCTGGTGGCCCTGCGCGACACCGGCTGCGTGGCCTTCGGCAATGGTCTGAAGGAAATCCCCAACAACCGTACCTTGGCCCGCGCCCTGGAATACGCCGCCACCTTCGACCTGACCGTGGTGTTCCACTCCCAGGACCGCGACTTGGCCCAGGGTGGCCTGGCCCACGAAGGTGCCATGGCCAGCTTCCTCGGCCTGCCGGGCATTCCGGAAACCGCCGAGACAGTGGCCCTGGCGCGCAACCTGCTGCTGGTGGAACAGACCGGCGTGCGTGCGCACTTCACCCAGATCACCAGCGCCCGTGGCGCGCGGCTGATCGAGCAGGCCCAGCAGCTTGGCCTGCCGGTGACCGCCGATGTGGCGCTGTACCAACTGATCCTTACCGACGAGTCGCTGCGTGAGTTCTCCAGCCTGTACCACGTGCAGCCACCGCTGCGCACCGCCGCCGACCGTGACGGCCTGCGTGCGGCGGTGAAGTCGGGGGTGATCCAGGCGATTTCCAGCCACCACCAGCCGCACGAGCGCGACGCCAAGCTGGCCCCGTTCGGCGCCACCGAGCCGGGCATCAGCAGCGTCGAGCTGCTGCTGCCGCTGGCCATGACCCTGGTGCAGGACGGCCTGCTCGACCTGCCAACCTTGCTGGCCCGCCTGAGCAGCGGCCCGGCGGCGGCCCTGCGCCTGCCGGCCGGCGAGCTGAAAGTGGGTGGCGCGGCCGACCTGGTGCTGTTCGACCCGCAAGCCTCGACCGTGGCCGGCGAGCAGTGGTTCTCCCGCGGTGAGAACTGCCCGTTCATCGGCCACTGCCTGCCGGGTGCGGTGCGTTATACCTTGGTCGATGGGCATGTCTGCCACGAGGCCTGAGTAACCCTCACTGGCCTCATCGCCGGCAAGCCAGCTCCCACAGGAAATCACTGCCCTCAATGCCTGTGATATCCGTGTGGGAGCTGGCTTGCCGGCGATGAGGCCAGTACAAGGGAACACCTACCATTCATCCCCCACGGTTGAAATCCTTCCCCCCACCCCCATATGAGTCTGCATCAGGCACTTTCGCCCCGCTGCGTGGAGACTCTCCCCTTGACCACCATCGTTTCTGTCCGCCGTAACGGCAAAGTCGTCATGGGCGGCGACGGCCAGGTATCCCTCGGCAACACCGTGATGAAAGGCAACGCCAAGAAGGTGCGCCGCCTGTACCACGGCCAGGTCATCGCGGGCTTCGCCGGCGCCACCGCCGATGCGTTCACCCTTTTCGAGCGCTTTGAAGGCCAGCTTGAAAAACATCAGGGCCACCTGGTCCGCGCCGCCGTCGAGCTGGCCAAGGAATGGCGTACCGACCGCTCCCTGAGCCGCCTGGAAGCCATGCTGGCCGTGGCCAACAAGGACGCCTCCCTGATCATCACCGGCAACGGCGACGTGGTCGAACCCGAAGACGGCCTGATCGCCATGGGTTCCGGCGGCGCCTACGCCCAGGCCGCAGCCCGCGCCCTGCTGAACAAGACCGACCTCTCGGCCCGTGAAATCGCCGAGACCGCCCTGAACATCGCCGGCGACATCTGCGTGTTCACCAACCACAACCTGACCATCGAGGAGCAGGACCTGGCCGACTGATCAGCTGTTCTGGCGCCTCATCCCGGTGATGGGGTTTTTCCACGCTGATTCATTCCGCCCGAGGACCATTTTCATCATGTCCATGACCCCCCGCGAGATCGTCCACGAACTCAACCGCCACATCATCGGCCAGGACGACGCCAAGCGCGCCGTGGCCATCGCCCTGCGCAACCGCTGGCGGCGCATGCAGCTCCCCGCCGAGCTGCGCGCCGAAGTGACCCCGAAGAACATCCTGATGATCGGCCCTACCGGCGTCGGCAAGACCGAAATCGCCCGCCGCCTGGCCAAGCTGGCCAACGCGCCGTTCCTCAAGGTCGAAGCCACCAAGTTCACCGAAGTGGGCTACGTGGGCCGCGACGTCGAGTCGATCATCCGCGACCTGGCCGATGCCGCGCTGAAGATGCTGCGTGAGCAAGAGATCATCCGCGTGCGCCACCGCGCCGAAGACGCCGCCGAAGACCGCATCCTCGACGCCCTGCTGCCGCAGGCGCGGGTCAGCAGCTTCGCCGAAGAAGCCGCGCAGACCAGCACCGATTCCAACACCCGCCAGCTGTTCCGCAAACGCCTGCGCGAAGGCCAGCTGGACGACAAGGAAATCGAGATCGAAGTGGCCGATGCCGTGGGCGTCGAAATTGCCGCGCCGCCCGGCATGGAAGAAATGACCAACCAGCTGCAGAGCCTGTTCGCCAACATGGGCAAAGGCAAGCGCAAGGCGCGCAAGCTGAAGGTTAAAGAGGCGCTGAAGATGGTTCGCGATGAAGAAGCGAGCCGCCTGGTCAACGAGGAAGAACTCAAGGCCAAGGCCCTGGAAGCTGTCGAGCAGCACGGCATCGTGTTCATCGACGAAATCGACAAGGTTGCCAAGCGCGGCAATGTTGGCGGCGCCGACGTGTCCCGTGAAGGCGTGCAGCGCGACCTGCTGCCGCTGATCGAAGGCTGCACCGTCAACACCAAGCTGGGCATGGTCAAGACCGACCACATCCTGTTCATTGCCTCGGGTGCGTTCCACCTGAGCAAGCCGAGCGACCTGGTGCCCGAACTGCAAGGCCGCCTGCCGATCCGTGTGGAGCTCAAGGCCCTGACCCCGGAAGACTTCGAGCGCATCCTGCAGGAGCCGCACGCGTCGCTGACCGAACAGTACCAGGCCCTGCTCAAGACCGAAGGCCTGAATATCGAGTTCCTCGCCGACGGTATCAAGCGCCTGGCCGAGATTGCCTACCAGGTGAACGAGAAGACCGAGAACATCGGTGCCCGCCGCCTGCACACCCTGCTCGAGCGTTTGCTCGAAGAGGTGTCGTTCAGCGCTGGCGACCTGGCCAGCACCCATGACGAAGCGCCGATCCAGATCGACGCGGCGTATGTGAACAGCCACCTGGGTGAGCTGGCGCAGAACGAAGACCTGTCGCGTTACATCCTGTAAGACCGCAGGGGGCCGCCTTGCGGCCCATCGCGACGCAAGGCCGCTCCTACAAGGTAACGCGATCTCCTGTCGGAGCGGCCTTGTGTCGCGATGGGCTGCAAAGCAGCCCCTTGCACAATCCCCCGAATCTCCTGAAGCTGTGCACCATCAGCTCCCGAGAGATTCCGCCCATGGCCCGCCTGCCCACCGCCATCAACCTGCACAAAGCCTCGAAAACCCTCAGCCTCACCTACGCCCCCGGCGAGGTCTACCACCTGCCCGCCGAATTCCTGCGCGTGCACTCCCCCTCCGCCGAGGTTCAGGGCCACGGCAACCCCATCCTGCAGTTCGGCAAGATCAACGTCGGCCTCAGCGGGCTGGAACCTGCCGGGCAATACGCACTGAAACTGACCTTCGACGACGGCCATGACAGCGGCCTGTTCACCTGGGAATACCTCGAGCAGCTGTGCCTGCGCCAGGAACAGCTGTGGGCCGAGTACCTCGACGAACTGCACAAGGCCGGCAAATCCCGCGACCCCGCCGAGTCGGTGGTCAAACTCATGCTCTAGCGCAAGGCCTTCAGGATTTAGAGCGCATTTTCTAAATTCATTTGTTTGAATACCTTACAGACAGCCCAGTGACGGGCTGTCTTGCGCATTACATGAAAGTCGGGTAACCAATGGGGGGTGGCAAGTTCCCTGCATCAAATTGCAGGTAGCCAGAACCCTCGCAGCACCGCTGTTCCTTATCACTGGTCACCCGAGTAGCAGTACCGGGCTCAGAACTGTGCACCCGCCACAGAAACCGGTACTCGTCTCAGGACAACGGAGCGTCGTAGATGAGTAACAAGAACAACGATGAGCTGCAGCGGCAGGCCTCGGAAAACACCCTGGGGCTGAACCCGGTCATCGGTATCCGTCGCAAGGACCTGTTGAGCTCGGCACGCACCGTGCTGCGCCAGGCCGTGCGCCAACCGCTGCACAGCGCCAAGCATGTGGCCCACTTTGGCCTGGAGCTGAAGAACGTGCTGCTGGGCAAGTCCAGCCTTGCCCCGGAAAGCGACGACCGTCGCTTCAATGACCCGGCATGGAGCAACAACCCACTTTACCGCCGCTACCTGCAAACCTATCTGGCCTGGCGCAAGGAGCTGCAGGACTGGATCGGCAGCAGTGACCTTTCGCCCCAAGACATCAGCCGTGGCCAGTTCGTCATCAACCTGATGACCGAAGCCATGGCGCCGACCAACACCCTGTCCAACCCGGCAGCGGTCAAACGCTTTTTCGAAACAGGCGGCAAGAGCCTGCTCGATGGCCTGTCCAACCTGGCCAAGGACCTGGTCAACAACGGCGGCATGCCCAGCCAGGTGAACATGGACGCCTTCGAGGTGGGCAAGAACCTGGGCACCAGTGAAGGCGCCGTGGTGTACCGCAACGATGTGCTGGAGCTGATCCAGTACAGCCCCATCACCGAGCAGGTGCATGCCCGCCCGCTACTGGTGGTGCCGCCGCAAATCAACAAGTTCTACGTATTCGACCTGAGCCCGGAAAAGAGCCTGGCGCGCTACTGCCTGCGCTCACAGCAGCAGACCTTCATCATCAGCTGGCGCAACCCGACCAAAGCCCAGCGCGAATGGGGCCTGTCCACCTATATCGATGCGCTCAAGGAGGCGGTCGACGCGGTGCTGGCGATAACCGGCAGCAAGGACTTGAACATGCTCGGTGCCTGCTCCGGCGGCATCACCTGCACGGCATTGGTCGGCCACTATGCCGCGCTCGGCGAGAACAAGGTCAATGCCCTGACCCTGCTGGTCAGCGTGCTGGACACCACCATGGACAACCAGGTCGCCCTGTTCGTCGACGAGCAGACCCTGGAGGCCGCCAAGCGCCACTCCTACCAGGCCGGCGTGCTCGAAGGCAGCGAGATGGCCAAGGTGTTCGCCTGGATGCGCCCCAACGACCTGATCTGGAACTACTGGGTCAACAACTACCTGCTCGGCAACGAGCCGCCGGTGTTCGACATCCTGTTCTGGAACAACGACACCACGCGCCTCCCGGCCGCCTTCCATGGCGACCTGATCGAGATGTTCAAGAGCAACCCGCTGACGCGCCCGGACGCCCTGGAAGTGTGCGGCACTCCGATCGATCTGAAACAGGTCAAATGCGACATCTACAGCCTCGCCGGCACCAATGACCATATTACCCCTTGGCAGTCGTGCTACCGCTCGGCGCACCTGTTCGGCGGCAAGATCGAATTCGTGCTGTCCAACAGCGGCCATATCCAGAGCATCCTCAACCCGCCAGGCAACCCCAAGGCGCGCTTCATGACCGGTGCCGATCGCCCGGGTGACCCGGTGGCCTGGCAAGAAAACGCTACCAAGCATGCGGACTCCTGGTGGCTGCACTGGCAAAGCTGGCTGGGCGAACGTGCCGGCGAGCTGAAAAAGGCACCGACCCGCCTGGGCAACCGTGCCTATGCCGCTGGCGAGGCATCCCCGGGCACCTACGTTCACGAGCGTTGAGCTGCAGCGCCGTGGCCCCCTGCGGGGCGCCACGGTGTTCATTTCACCCCATGAGTCACGCGCATGCCGCAACCCTATATCTTCAGGACCGTCGAGCTGGACAACCAGTCCATCCGCACCGCCGTCCGCCCGGGCAAGTCGCACCTGACGCCGCTGCTGATCTTCAACGGCATCGGCGCCAACCTGGAGCTGGTGTTTCCGTTCATCGAGGCGCTGGACCCGGACCTGGAAGTCATCGCCTTCGATGTGCCCGGGGTCGGCGGCTCGTCCACGCCGCGCCACCCTTACCGCTTTCCCGGGTTGGCCAAGCTGACGGCACGCATGCTCGACTACCTCGACTATGGCCAGGTCAATGTCATCGGTGTGTCCTGGGGCGGCGCCCTGGCCCAGCAGTTCGCCCACGACTACCCCGAGCGCTGCAAGAAGCTGGTGCTGGCCGCCACTGCCGCCGGTGCGGTGATGGTGCCGGGCAAGCCCAAGGTGCTGTGGATGATGGCCAGCCCGCGGCGCTACGTGCAGCCGTCGCATGTCATCCGCATTGCGCCGACGATCTATGGCGGCGGCTTCCGGCGTGACCCGGACCTGGCCATGCAGCACGCCGCCAAGGTGCGATCCGGCGGCAAGATGGGCTACTACTGGCAGCTGTTCGCCGGGCTTGGCTGGACCAGCATCCATTGGCTGCACAAGATCCAGCAGCCGACCCTGGTGCTGGCAGGCGACGACGACCCGTTGATCCCGCTGATCAACATGCGCCTGCTGGCCTGGCGAATTCCCAATGCCCAGCTACACATTATCGACGACGGCCATCTGTTCCTGATCACCCGGGCCGAGGCCGTCGCCCCGATCATCATGAAGTTCCTTCAGCAAGAGCGTCAGCGCGCTGTCATGCACCCTCGCCCGGTTTCGGGCGTGTAGGGGCGTGCTTGCCCGCGAAGCGGCGCCATGGTTAGAACGAGGGAGTGTTGCCATGAAAGACAAAACGGCCAAAGGAACGACAACGCTTCCCGCCACCAGCATGAACGTGCAGAACGCCATCCTCGGCCTGCGCGGCCGTGACCTGATTTCCACGCTGCGCAATGTCAGCCGCCAAAGCCTGCGTCACCCGCTGCACACCGCGCATCACCTGTTGGCCCTGGGTGGTCAGCTGGGCAGGGTGATGCTGGGTGACACACCGTTTCAGCCGAACCCGCGCGATCCGCGCTTCAGCGACCCGACATGGAGCCAGAACCCGTTCTACCGGCGCGGCCTGCAAGCCTACCTGGCCTGGCAGAAGCAGACCCGCCTGTGGATCGAGGAAAGCCACCTGGACGACGATGACCGGGCCCGTGCGCACTTCCTGTTCAACCTGATCAACGATGCACTGGCGCCGAGCAACTCGCTGCTCAACCCGCTGGCGGTCAAGGAACTGTTCAACAGCGGTGGCCAGAGCCTGGTACGCGGCGTGGCCCACCTGCTCGATGACCTGCGCCACAACGATGGCCTACCACGCCAGGTCGACGAGCGCGCCTTCGAAGTGGGCGGCAACCTGGCTGCAACCGCCGGCGCCGTGGTGTTTCGCAACGAGCTGCTGGAGCTGATCCAGTACAAGCCGATGAGCGAAAAGCAGCACGCCCGGCCACTGCTGGTAGTGCCGCCACAGATCAACAAGTTCTACATCTTCGACCTCAGCTCGACCAACAGCTTCGTCCAGTACATGCTCAAGAGCGGCCTGCAGGTGTTCATGGTGAGCTGGCGCAACCCCGACCCGCGACACCGCGAATGGGGCCTGTCGAGCTACGTGCAGGCCCTGGAAGAAGCGCTCAACGCTTGCCGCAGCATCAGCGGCAACCGCGACCCCAACCTGATGGGTGCCTGCGCCGGCGGCCTGACCATGGCCGCGCTGCAGGGTCACCTGCAGGCCAAGCACCAGCTGCGTCGGGTGCGCAGCGCCACCTACCTGGTCAGCCTTCTGGACAGCAAGTTCGAAAGCCCCGCCAGCCTGTTCGCCGACGAGCAGACCATCGAAGCCGCCAAGCGCCGCTCCTACCAACGCGGCGTGCTGGATGGCGCCGAGGTGGCGCGGATCTTTGCCTGGATGCGGCCCAACGACCTGATCTGGAACTACTGGGTCAACAACTACCTGCTCGGCAAGACACCACCAGCCTTCGACATCCTGTACTGGAACGCCGACAGCACGCGCCTGCCCGCCGCGCTGCATGGCGACCTGCTGGACTTCTTCAAGCTCAACCCGCTGACTCACCCAGCCGGCCTGGAGGTATGCGGCACCCCCATCGACCTGCAGAAGGTCGATCTGGACAGTTTCACCGTAGCCGGCAGCAACGACCACATTACCCCGTGGGATGCGGTGTACCGCTCGGCCTTGCTGCTGGGCGGCGACCGTCGCTTCGTGCTGGCCAACAGCGGGCACATCCAGAGCATCATCAACCCGCCCGGCAACCCCAAGGCCTATTACCTGGCCAACCCCAAGCTGTCCAGCGACCCCCGTGCCTGGTTCCACGACGCCAAGCGCAGCGAAGGCAGCTGGTGGCCGTTGTGGCTGGAGTGGATCACCCCGCGCTCCGGCCCGCTCAAGGCACCACGCAGCGAACTGGGCAATGCCACCTACCCACCGCTGGGCCCCGCGCCGGGTACCTACGTGCTGACTCGATGAGCATGCCAATTGGATGAAGACTCGCGACCGTATCCTGGAATGCGCCCTGCAGCTGTTCAACCAGCAAGGCGAACCGAACGTATCCACCTTGGAAATTGCCAACGAACTGGGCATCAGCCCCGGCAACCTCTACTACCACTTCCACGGCAAGGAGCCGTTGGTGCTGGGGCTGTTCGAGCGCTTTGAAGAAGCGCTGATGCCCCTGCTCGACCCGCCGCTGGAGGTACGCCTGGATGCCGAGGATTACTGGCTGTTCCTGCACCTGATCGTCGAACGCATGGCGCAGTACCGCTTCCTGTTCCAGGACCTGTCGAACCTGACCGGGCGCCTGCCCAAACTGGCCCGCGGCATGCGCAGCCTGATCAACGCACTCAAGCGCACACTGGCAGCGTTGCTGGCCAGCCTCAAAGGCCAGGGGCTGGTAGAGAGCGAGACCCAGGCGCTGGGACAACTGGTGGAGCAGATCACCCTGACACTGATGTTCTCGCTGGATTACCAGCGGGTACTGGGGCGCGAGGGGGATGTGGGGATTGTGGTGTACCAGGTGATGATGCTGGTGGCGCCGCATCTGCAGGCCCAGGCGCGGGGGGCGGCGGAGCAGTTGGCGGTGCGGTATCTGGAGGGGTAAGCCTGACTGGAATGTATTGCGGCAGCCGACGCATTCGCCGGTGAACCCGCTCCTACAGGTACGGTGCAGAGCTTACAAGCGGCGCAGTACCTGTGGGAGCGGGTTTACCCGCGAAGAAGGCGACGCGGTATCAGATCAGGGTACCGGTGCCTGTTTGTGCCGAAGGCGGGTTGCTGGCCGGAGCCGCGGTTGGTGCCGGAGCTGCGCTAGCGGCCGGAGCGGCGCTGGCCGCTGGAGCTGCCGGCTTGGCGGCCGCCGGTTTGGCCGGCGCCTTCTTCACTGCAGGCTTCTTCGCCACAGCCGGCTTGGCCGCTGCCGGTTTCGCCGCAGGCTTGGCCGCTGCAGTCTTGGCAGCAGGTTTCGCCGCAGCAGTCTTGGCCGCCGGCTTGGCCGCCGCAGTTTTCGCCGCAGGCTTGGCCGCTGCCGTCTTGGCCAGTGGCTTGGCCGCCGCCTTGCTCGCAGCCGGTTTGGCCGCAGCGCGCGACGAAATCGGGGTAACCGAAGCGCCGGTAAGTTTCTCGATCTGCTTGGTCAGGCTGTCCACCTGCTGGTGCAGGGCCTTGATCTCGTTGCGGCTCGGCACGCCAAGGCGCGAGATGGCGCTGTTCAGGCGCTTGTCGAAGGCCTCTTCGAGTTCGCTCCACTTGCCCAGCGCACGGTCCTTCACGCCCGACACACGCGAAGTGGTCGACGACTTGGCAGTTTCAGCAACATCTTCGGCGGTCTTCTTCGCCTGCTTCTCGGCCTTCTCGCCATCCTTCACCAGCGAGTCGAACAGCTTCGGGCCGTCCTGGTCGATCTTCGAATAGATACCAAGCCCCGCCAGCCAGATCTTGCGGGAGTACTTCTCGATCCCGCCGACCCAGGAGCTGCCTTCTTTCTCGGAATTCTTCTTGCCAGCCATCCTGCTCTCCTTATGGTTTGTGCGCGACGCGCTCGAGCAGCTCGTGCAGCTGTTCAAGCTTGATGGACAACGCCTCAACGTCATGTTTAGACGGAATGCCAAGGCGATTCAAGGCGCGACCTACCCGCGCGTCGAAAGCTTTTTCGATCTTGTCCAGTTGAACTTCGACCTTGCCGCGTACGCGACTGACTTCCTGGGTCGCTTCTTCGATCTGATTGTTGGCAGCATCGAGCTCCTTGTCGATGCGCTTCTTGCCACGCTTCTCGACGCCTTCGCCGGCCTTGACCAGCTCATTGAAGTAGTCGGAGCCTTCCTGGCCCACACGCGCATAGGCGCCGATGCCCGCCAGCCAGATCTTGCGCGCGTAGCCGCGCACCTCGCCCAGCGTGCCCGGGGCGTCGTCCTTTTTCTTCACAGTCACTTTGGCCATGCTCTGTACCTCATGCTCATGAGTGGAGGATAAACCGCCCATGGAGGTTGGGCTTGAGCACAAGGTAGAGAGGGAAATTAGAATCTTCACCCTAAGGTGAACGAGCATGGCCCCCGGAAGGGGTCAGGCCAGGGCTTTGTCCAGCGCCCGCTCGATCTCGCCCTTGATGGTGCCGCTCATCATCGACAGCATCATGCCCAGCTTCAATTCGACGCGGATGCGGTCATCGAAGATGTGCACGCTGCCGTTGGCACCGCTGCGCGCCACGTCGACCCTGTCGCCGTTCCAGGTGGCCTTGAGGTCGTATTCGCGGGTCAGTTTGTCGACCAGCGCTTCAGCCTTGGCACGGGCGGCATCGCGGCCGAGGGAATGTTTGCGTTCGACGCTGATCTGGGTCATGCGGGTGTTCCTGAAGATGAAGACATAATGGGCATTATGCCCGCCCCTGCCCACTGGCACACCCCGCCAAGACAAATCTGCCCGTTCGCCCTAGAATGGCGGTAATTTTTTCCGGTGAAGCGATATGAACGACCAGCGCAAAGGCGACCACGCCGAACCCACCACCCATTTCGGTTACCAGGACGTCCCTGAAAGCCAGAAGGCGAAGAAAGTCGCCGAGGTGTTCCACTCGGTAGCGGCCAAGTACGACCTGATGAACGACGTGCTTTCCGGCGGCATGCACCGCCTGTGGAAGCGCTTCACCATCGAGCTGTCGGGCGTACGCGCCGGCAATCGTGTACTGGACATCGCCGGCGGTACCGGCGACCTGGCCGCCAAGTTCTCGCGGCTGGTCGGCCCGACCGGTCAGGTAGTGCTGGCCGACATCAACGAATCGATGCTCAAGGTCGGTCGTGACCGCCTGCTCGACCGTGGCGTGGCCGGCAACATCGAGTTCGTTCAGGCCGACGCCGAGAAGCTGCCATTCCCGGACAACCACTTCGACTGCGTGACCATCGCCTTCGGCCTGCGCAACGTCACCCACAAGGACGAAGCCATCCGCTCGATGCTGCGCGTGCTCAAGCCAGGCGGTCGCCTGCTGGTGCTGGAGTTCTCCAAGCCGACCAACAAGCTGATGTCCAAGGCCTACGACGCCTACTCGTTCGCCTTCATGCCGCTGGCCGGCAAGCTGATCACCAACGATTCGGAGAGCTACCGTTACCTCGCCGAGTCGATCCGCATGCACCCCGATCAGGAAACCCTGAAGGCCATGATGGTCGAGGCCGGTTTCGACCGGGTCACCTACCACAACATGACCAGCGGCATCGTTGCCGTGCATCGGGGGATCAAGCCCTGATGCTGCTGGCCGGGCTGCTCGCCAGCGCCGAACATGGCCTGAACCGCGTCCTGCGCATGGACAGCACGGCCCTGCCGCGGCTGGCCGCGCTGGAGGGCAAGGTCATCGAGATCGACTGCCGCCAGCCGGCCTTGCAGGTTTTCATCCTGCCCGATGAAGAGGGCCTGATGCTCGCCGCCCACTGGCAAGGCGAGGTCGACTGCAGCCTGCGCGCCCCGGCCGGCAGCCTGGCGCAACTGGCCCTGGCCAGGGACAAGACCGCCGTGCTGCACAGCCCGCAAGTCGAATTGCATGGCGACAGCGCCGTGCTGCTCGACCTGTTCGGTGTGCTGCAGGACCTGGAGCTGGACTGGGAGCACGAGCTGCAACGCTGGCTTGGCCCGGTCGCCACGGCGCTGCTGGCCGGCCACATCCGCCTGCGCGCACGCTGGACCCGCCAGGGCCTGGCGCGCTTCAGCCAGAACCTTTCCGAGTACCTGGCCGAAGAGTCCCGTACCTTGGTCGGCAAGCGCGAAGCCGAAGCCGCCTTCAGCGAGCTCGATACCCTGAAGCTCGATACAGAACGCCTCGAGGCGCGCCTCAAGCGCCTCTCCCGATCCCTTGATACCAGCGATAACGCATGAAGCTGCTCGCCGTCCGCCGTCTTTTTCGCATCCAGCGTGTGGTGATTCGCTACCGTCTCGATGACCTGCTGTTCGACCTGCCGCTGCCCTGGTGGCTGATGAGCCTGCGCCTGCTGATGCCGTGGCGCTGGCTGCCGCGCAAGCCGTCAGAGCTCAACCGAGGCGCGCGCCTGCGCCTGGCCCTGCAGGACCTGGGGCCGATCTTCATCAAGTTCGGCCAGTTGTTGTCCACCCGCCGTGATCTGCTGCCCAACGACATAGCCGATGAACTGATGCTGCTGCAGGACCGCGTGCCGCCGTTCGACCCCAAGCAGGCCGTGGCACTGATCGAGGCGCAGCTGGGCGCCCCGGTAACGCAACTTTTCAGCCGCTTCGACGTCGAACCACTGGCCTCGGCCTCGGTGGCCCAGGTGCATGCTGCGCGCCTGAAAAGTGGCGAGGAAGTGGTGGTCAAGGTGGTGCGCCCGGGCCTGAAGCCGGTGATCGCCCAGGACCTGGCCTGGCTGTTCCTGATCGCCAAGGCCGCCGAGCGCGCTTCGGCCGACGCCCGCCGCCTGCACCCGGTGGAAATCGTCGGCGACTACGAAAAAACCATCTACGACGAGCTCGACCTGCTGCGCGAAGCGGCCAACGCCAGCCAGTTGCGGCGCAATTTCGAAGGTTCCGAGCTGATGTACGTGCCCCAGGTGTACTGGGACCTGTGCCGCCCCAAGGTGCTGGTGATGGAGCGCATCTACGGCGTGCCGGTGACCGACATGGCCACCTTGGCCGATCAGCGCACCGACATGAAGCTGCTGGCCGAACGAGGCGTGGAGGTATTCTTCACCCAGGTGTTCCGCGACAGCTTCTTCCATGCCGACATGCACCCGGGCAACATCTTCGTCAGCACTGTCAAACCATGGAGCCCGCAGTACATCGCCATCGACTGCGGCATCGTCGGCAGCCTGACCGCCGAGGACCAGGACTACCTGGCGCGCAACCTGATCGCTTTCTTCAAGCGTGACTACCGCCGCGTCGCCCAACTGCACATCGACTCGGGCTGGGTGCCGGCGCACACCAAGGTCAACGAGTTCGAAGCGGCGATCCGCACCGTGTGCGAACCGATCTTCGAAAAACCGTTAAAGGATATTTCCTTCGGCCAGGTGCTGATGCGCCTGTTCCAGACCGCCCGGCGCTTCAACATGGAAGTGCAGCCGCAGCTGGTATTGCTGCAGAAAACCCTGCTCAACATCGAGGGCCTGGGCCGCCAGTTGTACCCAGACCTGGACCTGTGGAGCACCGCCAAGCCATTCCTCGAGCGCTGGATGCGCGACCGCATGAGCCCCAAGGCCGTGCTCGGCAACATCCACAGCCAGGTCGAGCAACTGCCGCACCTGGCCGACATGGCCCGCGACCTGCTCGAGCGCCTGTCGCAACCGCACCTGCACGATCCGCAACTGCCGGAGCGGCGCCGCCAGGGCGACCGCTGGGCGCTGCGCCTGCTCGGCGCCGGCCTGCTCGGCGGGGGCGCGGTACTGGCCGCTGGTGCCGCCGCAGCCACCAGCCTGGCCGCCCCTGCCGCCTGGCCGGCCTGGCTGATGCTGGCCGCCGGCCTTTACCTGATCGTGCGCCAATAGCCAGCCGCGCCCATGGCTGGCACACTAGCGCAAAGGGCCCGGCACAGGAGCGGGCCCGCTTTGGAGTCGACGATGAAAGACTGGCTGGACGAGATCAAGTGGAACAGCGAGGGCCTGGTACCGGCGATCGCCCAGGACCACAAGACCGGACGCGTGCTGATGATGGCCTGGATGAACCGCGAATCGCTGGCCCTGACCGCCGCCGAGCAACGCGCCATCTACTGGTCGCGTTCGCGTGGCAAGCTGTGGCGCAAGGGCGAGGAATCCGGGCATGTGCAGAAGCTGCATGAAATGCGCCTGGACTGCGATGCCGACGTGATCATCCTGATGGTCGAGCAACTGGGCCATATCGCCTGCCATACCGGCCGTGAAAGCTGCTTCTACCGCGTCTTCGAAGACGGCCAGTGGAAAACCGTCGACCCGGTCCTGAAAGACCCGGATGCCATCTACAGCGCAGGACACTGACATGAGCGACACCCTGAACCGCCTGGCCGAAGTGCTTGAAGAACGCAAGCAAGCGGCCCCCGACAGCTCCTACGTGGCCAGCCTGTACCACAAGGGCCTGAACAAGATCCTCGAAAAGCTCGGCGAAGAGTCGGTCGAGACGATCATTGCCGCCAAGGACGCCGCGGTCAGCAAGGATTACAGCGATGTCATCTACGAAACCGCCGACCTGTGGTTTCATAGCCTGGTAATGCTCAGCGCGCTGGGCCAGCATCCGCAGGCCGTGCTCGATGAGCTGGAACGCCGCTTCGGGCTTTCCGGGCATGATGAGAAGGCTGCACGAACGCCTGCTGCCTGACGTATTTTCGGGGCCTGTGGGAGCGGGTTCACCCGCGAACACCGGCAAAGCCGGTGCCATACACCGCGTTGCATTCTTCGCGGGTGAACCCGCTCCCACAATGGTTGCAATGCAGCCCCGATAGGGCCAACACACATTTTTCAGGAGTACGAAATGGGTATCTTTGACTGGAAACACTGGATCGTCCTGCTAGTGGTCGTGGTCCTGGTGTTCGGTACCAAGAAGCTGAAGAACTTCGGCAGTGACCTGGGTGAGTCGATCAAGGGCTTCCGCAAGGCCATGAGTGACGAAGAGAACAAGCCAGCCGAGCAGACCCCGCCGCCTGCCCAACCCGTTCCACCGGTGCAGAACACTGCCCAGCAGAACCAGGGCCACACCATCGAAGGCCAGGCCCAGCCGGTCCAAGAGCCGCAGCGGAAAGACTGACCCATGTTCGGCATCAGTTTCAGCGAGCTGCTGCTCGTCGGCCTGGTCGCCCTGCTGGTGCTCGGCCCCGAGCGCCTGCCCGGTGCCGCGCGCACGGCAGGCCTGTGGATCGGCCGGCTCAAGCGCAGTTTCAACAGCATCAAGATGGAAGTGGAGCGCGAAATCGGCGCCGACGAAATCCGCCGCCAGCTGCACAACGAGCACATCCTGCAGATGGAAGAGGAAGCCAAGCGCATCCTCAACCCGATGACGCCACCGGCGCAGCCGCCTGTCACCACCGCAACCGTTCAGCCCCCCGCCGGGCTCGAAGCCAGGCCGGTCGAGACCGCTGCCGCCCCGGCCACGCCTTCTGAACCGCCTCAACCGCCGCGAGCCCCATGAGCGAAAATCCGGAACACGACCAGCCAATGCCGCTGGTTTCGCACCTGACCGAACTGCGCACCCGCCTGTTGCGCTGCGTTGCCGTCATTTTCCTGATCTTTGCCGGGCTGTTCTCCTTCGCCCAGCAGATCTACACCCTGGTCTCCGCACCGCTGCGCGAGCACTTGCCGGCCAATGCCACGATGATCGCCACCGACGTGGCATCGCCGTTCCTCACGCCGTTCAAGCTGACCATGATCGTCTCGCTGTTCCTGGCGATTCCGTTCATCCTCCAGCAGATCTGGGGCTTCATCGCACCCGGGCTGTACCGCCATGAAAAGCGCATTGCCATTCCGCTGCTGGTGTCGAGCATCTTCCTGTTCTACGCCGGCATGGCCTTCGCCTATTTCCTGGTGTTCCCGCTGATCTTCGGCTTCTTCGCCAGCGCCACGCCAGAAGGCGTGTCGATGATGACCGACATCGCCAGCTACCTCGACTTCGTGATGACGCTGTTCTTCGCCTTTGGCGTGGCCTTCGAAATCCCGGTGGCGGTGGTGCTGCTGGTATGGATCGGCGTGGTCGACGTGAAGTACCTGAAGAAGATTCGCCCCTACGTGATCATCGGCTGCTTCGTGGTCGGCATGGTCCTTACCCCGCCGGACATCTTCTCCCAGACCCTGCTGGCCGTACCCATGTGGCTGCTGTTCGAGATCGGCGTGCTGTGCGGCAGTCTGATCCGCAAGCGCAGCGCCCACGACGAAACCGCCAACGACCACAACGACCAGCCACCAGCGACCCAACCGTGAACCTGTTGCTCCTTGAAGAGGCCGACTTCGTCTCGGCCGACCGCGTCGTCCTCGCAGATAGGCGCTTCACCCACATGCAGGACATCCACCGTGTGGCGGTGGGCGACAACCTGCGCGTGGGGCGAATCAACGGCCTGATGGGCAAGGCCACGGTGCTGCGCCTGGAAAAGCACGAAGCCGAACTGGAAGTCGCCTTTGACCAGCAGCCACCGGCCAAGCTGCCGCTGACCCTGGTGCTGGCCGTACCTCGGCCGAAAATGCTGCGCCGGCTGTTCCAGACCGTGGCCACCCTCGGCGTGCCGCGGCTGATCCTGCTGAACAGCTACAAGGTCGAGAAAAGCTTCTGGCAAACACCGTTCCTGCACCCGGACAGCATTCGCGAGAACCTCATCCTGGGCCTGGAACAAGCCCGCGACACCGTGCTGCCCGAAGTGATCATCGAGAAGCGCTTCAAACCGTTCGTCGAAGACCGCCTGCCGGCCATCGCCGCAGGCACCCTGGGCTTGGTCGGCCACCCCGGCCCCTACCCCGCCTGCCCGCGCGCCGTGGAGCAGCACGTGACCCTGGCCATCGGCCCGGAGGGCGGCTGGATCCCCTACGAGGTGGACCTGCTGGGCAAGGCAGGCCTGGCTCCGGTCCAGCTGGGCGACCGCATCCTGCGGGTCGAGACCGCGGTGACAGCGCTGCTTTCACGGATTTTCTGACACTCTAGTCAATTTTTACCCATAAAGTTTCCCTTCCCCAGGCCGATTGTCTTGGCAACACAACAATTAATCGTGCTGCCAAGGCGCCGGGGAGTCGTACATGTATCAATGGTTCGCCCAATCATTGGGCAATGTGAGCGTCAATCGCAAACTGGGGCTGGGCTTCGGCCTGGTGCTGCTGTTGACCCTGGCCATTACCCTGGCTGGCTGGCACGGCATGGACAGCATCATCAACCGTGGCGACAAGCTGGGAAACATCTCGGTCATCCAGCAGTACACCCAGGAACTGCGCATCGCCCGCCAGCATTACCAGCGCCAGCCTGACGAAGCCTCGGTGGCAGAGCTGGAAAAAGCCCTGGGCAATCTCGAGCGCCAGGTGCAGCTTATGCTCGGGCAGATCGAGCAGCCCGCTGACAGACAGCGCCTTGAGCAGCAGCGCGAGGCCGTGCGCGGCTACCAGCAGGCATTCAACGACCTGAAACAGGCCGGCCAGCGCCGCGAGGCCAGCCGCGCCGTGCTAGGCGACACTGCCGACAAGGCCGCGGAGCTGATTGGCCGGGTGCAACGCGGCCTGCTGCAGGGTGGCGATATCAGCCAGTACCAGCACGCGGTGGAAGTCAGCGCCCTGTTGCAACAGGCGCGGTTCCAGGTACGCGGTTACACCTACAGCGGCAACGCCGACTACCAGCAAACGGCGCTGAAGGCCATCGACCAGGCCTTGGCCGAGCTACGCGCGCTACCGGCCAAAGTGCCGGCGGAGCACGCTGCCAGCCTGGACGATGCCACCACCGCCCTGGCAGGCTACCGCGACGCGGTCACCCAGTTCGGCAATGCCCAGGCCGCCAGTGAGCAGGCCCTGCAGAGCATGGTCGAGCACGGCACGGTACTGCTGCAGACCAGCCAGGCGATGACCACATCGCAAACCGCTGTGCGCGACGCCGGGGCGGCCCAGGCCAAGACCGTGCTTGCCGTGGCTACCGTGCTGGCCCTGGCCCTCGGCCTGCTGGCGGCCTGGGCCATCACCCGGCAGATCATCGTCCCGCTGCGCCAGACCTTGCACGCCGCCGAGCGCGTGGCCAGTGGCGACCTGACCCTGAACCTGCAGGTACAACGCCGCGACGAACTGGGCCAGTTGCAGGCCAGCATGCAGCGCATGACCCAGGGCCTGCGCGAACTGATCAGCGGTATCGGTGATGGCGTCACGCAGATCGCCAGTGCTGCCGAGGAGCTGTCGGCGGTGACCGAGCAGACCAGTGCCGGAGTCAACAACCAGAAGGTCGAGACCGATCAGGTGGCAACCGCCATGAACCAGATGACCGCCACCGTGCATGAGGTGGCGCGCAATGCCGAGCAGGCCTCGGAAGCTGCGTTGATGGCCGACCAGCAAGCCCGCGAAGGCGACCGTGTGGTGGGCGAGGCGGTGGCGCAGATCGAGCGCCTGGCCGGCGAAGTGGTCAATTCCAGCGAAGCGATGAACCAGCTCAAGGCCGAAAGCGACAAGATCGGCAGCGTGCTCGACGTGATCAAGTCGGTGGCCCAGCAGACCAACCTGCTGGCCCTCAACGCGGCGATCGAGGCGGCCCGGGCCGGCGAGGCCGGGCGTGGCTTTGCTGTGGTGGCTGATGAGGTGCGCAGCCTGGCGCAGCGCACCCAGCAATCGACCGAAGAGATCGAAGAGCTGATTGCCGGCCTGCAGAGCGGCACCCAGCGTGTGGCCAGCGTGATGGACAGCAGCCGCCAGTTGACCGACAGCAGCGTCGAACTGACCCGCCGAGCCGGCAGTTCGCTGGAGACCATCACCCGTACCGTGTCTTCGATCCAGGCCATGAACCAGCAGATTGCCACGGCAGCGGAAGAACAGACGGCTGTTGCTCAGGAGATCAACCGCAGCGTGATGAACGTGCGGGATATTTCTGACCAGACCTCGGCGGCCAGTGAAGAGACGGCCAGTTCCAGCGTGGAGCTGGCGCGGTTGGGTACCCACCTGCAAGGGTTGGTGGGGCGGTTCAGGCTCTAGGCTGATGTGTAGGTCACCTGTACTGGCCTCTTCGCGGGTAAACCCGCTCCCACAGGTACCGCACAGTTCTCAAAATCTGTGCAGTACCTGTGGGAGCGGGTTTACCCGCGAAGAGGCCGGCGCAGGTGGAGTATTCCTACCTGTTGAAGTGAAATTTCCTACCTGATTATCAGGTCAAGTCCTACAGCTCCGCTGCCGATTGGCAAAGGTGTGATGCCAGCAATGCGCCTGCATCCTCGCCCCCAATCGCACGGAGATTCCTCATGCTCGGCTACCTCAACCGCAAGCTCGGCAACATCAGTGTCGCAGCCAAGCTCGCCCTCGGCTTTGCCGTAGTCCTGCTGCTTACCCTGGCCACTACCGTCAGTGGCTGGCGTGCACTGGATGACGCCATTGTGCGCTCGCAGCAACTCAGCGAAATCGGCCTGATCAACGACCTGACCAAAGACTTGCGCGCAGAGCGCATCACTTACCGCGTACTCAACGACAATGCCAGCAGAACGCGGATAGCCAACATTCTCGACCAGCTCAACAGCATGCTGAGCACCTTGCAACAACGTAGCAGCGTGGATGAATCCCGGCAGATGCTGACCGAAAAGCTGGCGTTGCTGCAGCGCCTGCGCGGCGATTTCAGCGCGCTGGAGAATACTGTCGCCAAGCGTATCGCCCTGCGCCAGGCCATGCAGGCCCATGAGCAGAAGCTCACCGAAGTAATCGACGATCTCCAGACCCAGGCCTTGCTGAGGATGCCTGCCGACAGCCAGCAAAGCGGTGTGCTGGGGCTGATGGACACGCTTGGCCGACATATCGACGGTGCCAACCAGCAGAGCCTGATTCCGGCCTATACCTTCTCCCCTGTGGAAAGCTTCGCCAAGGTCGGCGACACCTCCCTGGATGCCGCCGCCAGCAGCCTTGCGCAACTGCTCAAAGGCCTTGCTCCACTTGGCTTGCCCCATGCGCTCACCCAGCAGCCCGGCGAGCAGCTGGCCAAGTACCGCGCCAGCCTGGATGAGTATCGTCGGGCTGCGGTGCGTGTCGAACAGCTGCAAAACAACATGGAGAACATGGGCAACGAGCTGCGCGCGGTAAGCCTGGAACTTGGCAAACGCAAGATCGAGCAGCGCGACAGGGAAGCCCTTGAGGCCCGCTCGCTGCTGACCACTGTAGCCCTGCTGGCGTTGGTCGTAGGCGTCGTGGCCGGCTGGCTGATCACCCTGCAGATCACCCAACCTTTGCGCCAGACCCTGGCCGTGGCCGGGCGCATCGCCAAGGGCGACCTGAGCCAGGTCGAACCGGTGCAACGCCGCGACGAGATGGGCCAGTTGCAAACCAGCATGCGCGAAATGACCTTGAGCCTGCGCGAGCTGATCGGTGGCATCGACCAGGGCGTCAGCCACCTGTCACAGGCCGCCACACAGCTGGCGGCCAGCAGCGAAGACACCAAGCTGCGCATCAACCAGCAACGCGAGGAAACCGACCAGGTGGCCACGGCCATGAACCAGATGAGCGCCACCGTGCAGGAAGTGGCGCAGAACGCTGAACAGGCCTCGCTGGCGGCGACCAACGCCGACCAGCAGGCGCAGATCGGCGACCAGGTGGTGGCCGAAGCCATTGGCCGTATCGAACAGCTGGCCGGGCAGATGGACCATTGTCTGGCGGCCATGCAGCACCTGGCGGGCGAGAGCCAGCGCATTGGCAGCATCCTCGATGTGATCAAGTCAGTGTCCGAGCAGACCAACCTGCTGGCCCTGAACGCGGCGATCGAAGCGGCACGGGCGGGTGAAGCCGGGCGTGGTTTTGCCGTGGTGGCCGATGAAGTGCGCGGTCTGGCCCAGCGTACCTCGACGGCGACCGAGGAAATCGGCCAACTGATCGACAGCCTGCACAACGGCACCGACGAAGTGACCCGCCTGCTGGACAACAGCAAGAGCCTGACCGAGCAGAGCGTGGAGCTGAGTCGCAAGGCAGGCCAGGCCCTGAGCCAGATAACTGACACCGTGTCGAACATCCAGGGCATGAACCAGCAGATCGCCACGGCCAGCGAAGAGCAGAGCGTGGTCGCCGAGCAGATCAATCGCAGTGTGCTGAATGTGCGCGATGTGTCGGATCAGACCAGTGCGGCCAGTGAGCAGACGGCGGCGTCGAGCGGGGAACTGGAGCAATTGGGGCAGCAGTTGCGGGGGATGGTGGGGCGGTTCAGCATTTGAGATTGCGGGGGGCTGCTTTGCAGCCCGATTCGCCGGCAAGCCAGCTCCCACAGGGACCGTACAGTTCTCAGTACCTGTGGCACTCCTGTGGGAGCCGGCTTGCCGGCGATTGGGGCGCAAAGCGCCCCCCTTCGGTTAAAGCACCTGGCGCAGGAACGCCTGCGCGCGCGGGTCTTTCGGCGAGTCGAAGAACGCGGCCGGGGCCGAATCTTCCAGCAGCTTGCCATGATCGAAGAACAGCACGCGGTCCGCCACTTCACGGGCAAAGCCCATTTCGTGGGTAACGCAGACCATGGTCATGCCTTCCTGGGCCAGGGTCTTCATCACGTCCAGCACCTCGCCGACCATTTCCGGGTCAAGCGCCGAGGTTGGCTCGTCGAACAGCATCACTTTCGGGTCCATGGCCAGGGCCCGGGCGATCGCCACCCGCTGCTGCTGGCCACCGGACAGGCGCGACGGGTATTCGTTGGCTTTCTGCGCAATGCCTACCTTCTCCAGCAGCGCCCGGGCCTTGGCTTCGCGGTCGGCCTTGTTGCGCTTGCGCACCACCTTCTGCGCCAGGCACAGGTTCTCCAGCACGGTCATGTGCGGGAACAGGTTGAAGTGCTGGAACACCATGCCGACTTCGCGGCGGTAGGCGTTGATGTCGGTCTTCGGGTCGGCCAGTTGCAGGCCGTCGATGGCCACATGGCCTTCGTCGAAATGCTCCAGGCCGTTGAGGCAGCGCAGGAAGGTCGATTTGCCCGAGCCCGACGGGCCGAGCACCACCACCACCTCGCCCTTGGCGACCTGGGTGGTGACGTTATCCACAGCCCGTACCACGTGGCCACGGGTGTCGAAGACTTTAAGCAGGTCACGGACTTCAATCACTTTGCGCAAGCCTCCGCTCGAGCCGGCTGGCCAGGTGCGACAGCGGCAGGTTGATCAGCAGGTACAGGCCTGCCACGCAGAACCAGATCTCGAAGGTCGAGAACGAGGTGGTAATGGCCTCGCGGCCGCTCTTGGTCAGTTCGGTGATGGCGATCACCGAGACCAGCGAGGTGTCCTTGACCAGGCTGATGAACTGGCCGGCCAAAGGCGGCAGCACGCGCTTGAAGGCCTGCGGCAGGATGACGTGGCGCATCGACTGGCCCGCGTTCAGGCCCAGCGAGCGGGCCGCTTCGTTCTGGCCCTTGGCAATGGACTGCACGCCGGCACGAACGATTTCGGCCACGTAGGCGCCAGTGAACAACGCCAGTGCGGCCACCCCGGCAAACTCGCGGGACAGGTTGAGCACGGTACCGATGAAGAAGTAGAAGATGAAGATCTGTACCAGCAGCGGTGTACCGCGCACCAGCTCGACGTACACCGTCGACAGGTCCCGCAGCGTAGGGTTGCTGGACAGGCGGCAGAGGCCGGCGAACAGGCCGATCAATAGCCCCAGGGCACCGGACACCACAGAAATCCAAAGCGTGGTCCACAGGCCCCAGGCCAGCGGGCCGGCCGCCCAGTGGCGGGTGACGCCAATCTGGTCGCCTTCGGAAACGTCGTCGCCACGGGCCAGCTGCAGGCTGTCCTTGTCTACATCGAGCACCTGCTCGGCACCGCTCTCATCTTTCAGCGTGACACGGGCATTGTCGCCAGAGATGACGATGTCCTGCACGGTGCCGTAACCGGCGGCGCGCTGTGCTTCCTCGGCCTTGTAGGCGAAGTACTGCGGGACGCGGTTCCAACGCCACTCGTAGGAAATCATCGAGGTGGCCATGTACAGGCTGAACGCCAGGCCCACCAGGACCAGAGCAGTCAAACCGTGCCAGGGCCACTGGGCTTTCTTGTGTTTGATCACGTGGGGTACTTCCGTAAATGCAAACGCGCAGGGTTTGCCTGCGCGTCGGGGTCATAAAGCCGGCTTGTGGCCTGGGCCTTATTCCATTTCCTTCAGCCAGTCCTTGTTCTTG
Organism: Pseudomonas sp. s4; assembly: GCF_046764235.1. Lineage (NCBI taxonomy): Bacteria > Pseudomonadati > Pseudomonadota > Gammaproteobacteria > Pseudomonadales > Pseudomonadaceae > Pseudomonas > Pseudomonas sp. s4. The sequence continues at coordinate 5,853,236 of NZ_CP177209.1, forward strand.
AACCACTTGTCGTGAATACGATCGTAGGTCCCGTCATGCTTGATCTGGTGCAGGAAGTTGTTGATGAAGTTGATGCTGTCGTAGTCGCCTTTCTTCAGGCCGAAGGCCAGCGGCTCGTAGGTGAAGGGTTCGTCGAGGAACAGCAGCTTGCCGGCACCGGCCTTGTCCACTGCCACCACGTTGTACGGCGCGTCGTAGACGAAGGCGTCAGCCTTGCCGTTGACTACGTCCATCACCGCTTCCTGCTCGTTGTCGTAGCCGTGGTACTTGGCCTTGGCGATCAGCTTCTTGGAAACCATTTCGCCGGTGGTGCCGAGCTTGGAGGTGATGCGGTACTTCTCGTTGTTCAGGTCCTTGTACGACTTGATCTCGCCCGCCAGTTCCTTGCGGATCAGCAGGGTCTGGCCAACCACGATGAAGGGTTCGCTGAAGTTCAGGCGCAGGTTGCGTTCCTGGGTCAGGGTCATGCCGCTGCCGATCATGTCGAACTTGTCGGTCAGCAGGGCCGGGATGATGCCGTCATAGGCCGTGGATACCGGCTCGAACTTGACGCCCATGGACTTGGCCATGGCCTTGAGGATATCGACTTCGAAGCCGATGATCTCGCCACGCTTGTTGGTCATCTGGAACGGCATGTAGGTCGGGTCCATGCCCACCCGCAGGGTGCCGCGCTTGACCGCGTCATCGATCGCGCCCGCCTGGGCGGCCGTTACGGCGACCAGGGCGGTGACACCGACCAGCAGTCGCGAAAGGTATTTCTTGATCATCACCAAGTCCCCTAGCAAGAAAAGTAGCGAATCTTATTGTTGGCATGGCCGTGGCGGCCGATGCGTCATATCGGAGAGGGATGCTAACGCATGGCGGCTCGGGGACCTAGAGCCGGGGGGGACTTTGTTGGCCAAAATCCATCATGCAGGGACATTGCTAGCGAGGGCTTTGCCCTCGTTTCGCGACACAAGGCCGCTCCTACAGGGGCATGCATTCCCTTGTAGGAGCGGCCTTGTGTCGCGATAGGGCCGCAAAGCGGCCCCTGGGCCGATCAGGCGCCGACGAGTGCCGGTTGGCCTTCATTCTCCGGATGCAACGGCAACAGCGGCGAATGCGGGTCGTTCTTGATCGACGCACGCCACACGTCGATCCACGCCGCATTGTGCTCGGCCCAGACCTGCTCGTGCAGGCGGGTCAGCGCCACCGGGTCGCTGAGCAGGGCCAGGCGGGTATTGAGGTCCAGCCCTTTCGGCCCTACCTCCATCGCCTTGGCCACGCGCTCGGCGCGCAGTGCCTCGATCGGCGCTGCCTGACCATGACGGGCAGTGGCCATGGCACAGGCCAGGGCGTTCTGCCGCGGGTCGACCACAGCCCGCACGAAGCCGTCATGCAGGGCATGCCAGCGGTTTTCGTGGGTGTACTGGTCGGTGGCCAGCAGTTCTTGCGGGGTGGCATATTCCTCGGGGATGAGGAACAGCTTCTCGTCCTTGGCGGCAAGGCCCAGGCGGGTGCGGCTGGAGATCACCGAAACCGGGATCGACAGCACCAGCGAACCAACGATTGGCGCCAGCCACCACAGGAAGCTCGGGTTCAGCCAGGCGACCAGCGCCGCCCAGCCGATGCCCAGCAGGGTCTGCGGGCCGTGGCGGCGCACCGCTTCACTCCACGGCGTGGAGTCGTCGTCACGCTGCGGCGAGTTCCAGGTCGCGGCCCAGCCGAGGAACGCGGCCAGCACGAAGCGGGTGTGGAAGATCATGCGCACCGGTGCCAGCAGCATGGAGAACAGCATCTCCATCAGCATCGACAGGGTGACCTTGATGCGCCCGCCAAACTCGGTCGCGCCCTTGGCCCAGATCAGAATGACGCTGAGCAGCTTGGGCAGGAACAGCAGCACGATGGTGGTGGAGAACAGCGCCACGGCCTTCTCCGGGTGCCACTGCGGCCACAGCGGGTAGAGCTGGTACGGCTCGATGAAGTACTGCGGCTCCATCAGCGTGTTGGTGGCCAGCAGCGCGGTCGACAGCACCAGGAACAGGAACCACAGCGGCGCCGACAGGTACGACATCACACCGGTGAGAAACACCGCACGGTGCACCGGGTGCATGCCCTTGACCAGGAACAGGCGGAAGTTCATCAGGTTGCCGTGGCACCAGCGGCGGTCGCGCTTGAGCTCATCGAGCAGGTTCGGCGGCAGTTCTTCGTAGCTGCCCGGCAGGTCGTAGGCAATCCACACGCCCCAGCCGGCACGGCGCATCAGCGCGGCTTCGACGAAGTCGTGGGAGAGGATTGCACCGGCGAACGCACCCTTGCCCGGCAATGGCGCCAGGGCGCAGTGCTCGATGAACGGCTTCATGCGGATGATCGCGTTGTGGCCCCAGTAGTGCGACTCGCCCAGCTGCCAGAAGTGCAGGCCGGCGGTGAACAGCGGGCCGTACACGCGGGTGGCGAACTGCTGCAGGCGCGCATACAGGGTGTCCATGCCCGAGGCCTTCGGCCCGGTCTGGATGATGCCGGCGTCCGGGTTGGCCTCCATCAGGCGCACCAGGCTGCTCAGGCACTCGCCGCTCATGACGCTGTCGGCGTCGAGTACGACCATGTACTTGTATTCGCCGCCCCAACGACGGCAGAAGTCGTCGAGGTTGCCACTCTTGCGCTTCACCCGGCGCCGACGACGGCGGTAGAAGATGCGGCCGAAGCCTTTGGTTTCGCGGCACACGTCCAGCCAGGCCTGTTGCTCGGCAACGGCGATGTCGGTGTCGTTGGTGTCGCTGAGCACGAAGAAGTCGAAGCGATCGAGGTTGCCGCTGGCGGCCACCGACTCGAACGTTGCGCGCAGGCCGGCGAACACGCGCGGCACGTCTTCGTTGCAGATCGGCATCACCAGCGCGGTACGCGCCTCGGGCGCGATCGGCTCGTTGCCTGCACTGCTACCCGAAATCTTGTACTTGTCGCGCCCGGTGAGCAGCTCGAGGAAGCCCATCAGCGCAGTCCAGAAGCCCGCCGATACCCAGCAGAACAGGATGCCGAAGAGAACCAGGATGGACGTCTGCAAGGCATACGGCCAAACCTGCACCACGGTGTCCCACAGCGGCTGGTTGACGACTTCGTCAAAGTCCACGAACGACCAGCCCTGGTACGGCAGGATGCCCTTCATGTACCAGCCGGCAACGATGGTCTGGCCGATCATCAGCGCCAGCAGGATGTAACGGCGGATCGAACCGACCGTACGCCAGCGGGCTGGCGGCAGCTCGCGCTTGGGCGGCTGCGGGGCGTTGGTGCGGCCAGTCATGCGCCGCCACATGCGGATCAGCACGTTGGTACGCCATGGCTCGGGCACGACCTTGGTGCGCTTGATCGGCGGGGCGATCTTCAGGCACAGGCGGCCGCTGCCGTCGACACCAAGCATTTCGGCGTCTTCCAGCTCGGCGGCGCTGCCTACGGTCAGGCGCGGGCCCACCGAGGCCTGCACGGCCTCGGCAGAGCTGGCGGCCGGGTTGGCCGCCAGGCGTTGGTGCAGCTCACTGAATGACGTGCAGCTGGCGAGTTCCGCCCGTTGCTCGTCGCTCAGTGGTAGGTGGGCCAGGTACTCGCGAAGCGATTCCGGCCTTGCGCTTGAGTTACTCATCGGCAGGCAACTGATAGCTCCAGGTCTCGGTCAGCACCTTCTCGGTGGTGGCCGGGGTCCCGTTGGTGGGCGCCGCATCGGCGGCAGGTTGTTCGGCCTTGGCGGCTTTCTCGGCCTTGGCTTGCTTGGCTGCAGCCTTGTCCTGCTTGGCGTCCTTGGCAGGCTTGGCGGCTTCGACCGGCACGTCACGCACAAGCGCGGCACGCATTTCGGTCGATTTGTTGGCTTCCTTGACCTTCAAACGCAGGGTCAGGCGCCAGCCCTTGGTCTCAGGGTTATAGCGCAGGTTGTTCTCGACCACCTCGGCGTTGTCGCCCACGCTGATCTGGCTGCGCACGGCGGTGTCTTCCGGCAGGGCGGCCAGCGCCGGGCCGGCGAAGTCGACCAGGAAGGCCACGCTGCCGTCTGGCTGGCGGATCAGGTTGGATTGCTTGACGTCGCCGGTGGAACGCAGGGTCTGCTTGACCCAGCCCAGCTCGGGAGCCTGGAACTTCGGCTCGTCGATGGTCCAGTGCAGGCGGTACGCGTACTCGAATGGCTTGCCTGGCTCAGGCAGCTTTTCCGGGCTCCAGAAGGCCACGATGTTGTCATTGGTCTCGTCGGCAGTCGGGATTTCGACCAGGTCGACGGTGCCCTTGCCCCAGTCCCCCTTCGGCTCGATCCAGGCGCTCGGGCGCTTCTGGTAGTTGTCGTCGAGGTCTTCGTAGTCGCTGAAGGCGCGCTGGCGCTGCATCAGGCCGAAACCACGCGGGTTCTCGACGCTGAAGTTGCTCACGGCCAGGTGTTTCGGGTTGTTCAGCGGGCGCCACAGCCATTCGCCGTTGCCGGCATGGATCGACAGGCCTTCGGAGTCGTGCAGGGCCGGACGGTAGTTGAGGACCTTGGACGGCTGGTTGGGGCCGAACAGGTACATGCTGGTCAGCGGGGCAATGCCCAGGCGGCTGACATGGTCACGCAGGAACACGCGGGACTGCACGTCGACCACGGTATCGTTGCCTGGGCGCAGGGTCAGCTTGTAGGCGCCGGTGGAACGCGGCGAGTCCAGCAGGGCGTAAATGACCAGGTGCTTGTCGGCCGGCTTGGGCTTCTCGACCCAGAACTCGGTGAAGCGCGGGAACTCCTCACCCGACGGCAGTGCGGTGTCGATGGCCAGGCCACGGGCCGACAGGCCATATACATGGCCCTTGCCGACCACGCGGAAGTAGCTGGCGCCAAGCAGGGTCATGATCTCGTCCTGCTTGTCGGCCTTGTTGATCGGGTACAGCACGCGGAAACCGGCGTAACCCAGGTTCTTGGTGGTTTCCGGGTCGTGTGGCACGTCACCGAACTCGAAACGGCTCGGGTCGTACTTGATTTCCTCGACCTTGGTGGCGGTGACCTCGTTGATCTTCACCGGGGTATCGAAGTGCATGCCCTGGTGATAGAACGACAGCTTGAACGGGGTCTTGTCCTTGGCCCACTCGGCCTTTTCCTGCAGGAAATGAATCTTCTGGTAGTCCGCGAACTTCATGTCGCGGAATACGGCCGGCAGGTTGCTTTTCGGTGCTTCGTACTTCTGGCCGGCCAGATCCTTTGCCTTGGCTGCAACATCGTCAAGATTGAATGCCCACAGCTGGCCCGCGCTCATCAGGCCGACCAGTGCAACACTGGCCATCAGGGCCTTGCGCAGCCCGGTACCGGGGATTCTTGATGCTTTTTGGGGACTAACAATCACGAGCAACCCTCGCCGAAAACAGATCATGAAACCAACGGCCAGCGACAAATGCCGGGTTGGCGAGCACTGTTCGGACCCCGTGAGGGCGTAATGATTCCCCAAACGGATCCAGACAATACTCGAGTCAGAGTGAAACGAACCTGCGAACGCAGGTCCATGCAGCGCGCGATTATCCAGCAGGTCGCGTGACAACGCATCAGGCTGGAACAACTATTTATCGTACAAAACCCCTTGTTTTCCTGTGAACAAGGGGTTTTTTAACCTCATATTTGTAACATAAATGTTACGGGGCCATCATTGACCAGGTGCACCTGCATGTCTGCGCCAAATTGCCCGCTTGCCACATCGGCGTGCCGGGCCTTCGCCTGCTGCAAAAGATAGTCGAACAACTCGGCGCCAAGGGCCGGTGGCGCTGCCGTCGAGAAGCTCGGGCGCATGCCGTTGCGGGTGTCTGCCGCCAGGGTGAACTGCGACACCAGCAACAAACCTCCCCCCACATCCTTGAGCGACAGGTTCATCTTGCCCTGCTCGTCGCTGAACACCCGGTAGTTCAACAGCTTGTGCAACAGTTTGTCGGCCTGCTCACGGGAATCTTCAGGCTCGACGGCCACCAGCACCAGCAAACCCTGGTCGATGGCACCGACCACCTCCCCTGCTACCTCCACCCGTGCACCGCGCACGCGCTGCAGCAGGCCCCTCATGCTTCTTCCAGGGGCAGGTCGAGCAGGCGCCGGGCCATCTGGTCGGCGGCACGCACCAGGGCATCGGTGATACCCGGCTCGGAAGCCGCGTGGCCAGCGTCACGGATCACCTTGAGCTCGCTGTTGGGCCAGGCCTGGTGCAGCGCCCAGGCGTTGTCCAGCGGGCAGATCACATCATAGCGGCCATGCACGATCACGGCCGGCAGGTGGGCGATCTTCGGCAGATCGCGGATCAGCTGGTCCGGCTCGAGGAAGGCGTTGTTCATGAAGTAGTGGCATTCGATACGGGCGATCGACAGTGCACGCTGCGGCTCGGAGAAGCGGTCGACCACCAGCGGGTTGGGACGCAAGGTGGCGGTACGGCCTTCCCAGGTGGACCACGCCTTGGCCGCGTGCATCTGGGCGATCTGGTCGTTGCCGGTCAGGCGCTTGTGGAAGGCCGTGACCAGGTCACCGCGCTCCTCCGGCGGGATCGGCGCGATGTAGTCCTGCCAGTAATCGGGGAACAGGCGGCTGGCGCCTTCCTGGTAGAACCACTGGATCTCCTGGGGCCTGCACAGGAATATGCCGCGCAGGATCAGGCCATGCACCCGCTCGGGGTGGGTCTGGGCGTAGGCCAGGGCCAGGGTGGAGCCCCACGAGCCGCCGAACAGCACCCACTTGTCGATGCCAAGGTGCTCGCGGATGCGCTCAAGGTCCTCGACCAGGTGCCAGGTGGTGTTGTTCTCCAGGCTTGCATGCGGCGTGGAGCGGCCACAGCCGCGCTGGTCGAAGGTGATGATGCGGTACAGGGTCGGGTCGAAGTAGCAGCGGCTCTGGGCGTCGCAACCGGCGCCCGGGCCGCCGTGGATGAATACCACCGGCAGACCTTCTGGCGAGCCGCTTTCGTCGACATACAGCACATGCGGCGCTTCCACGGCCAGATCGTGCCGGGCGTAGGGTTTGATCTGCGGGTACAGGGTCTGCATTGCGCACTCCGTGTGAGGATTATTCGGCCGTGGGCCATCATAAACCTGAATTGCGCTTTGAGCACTGCCCGCGCTGATGCCGCCGCACCTCGAGGGCACATATATCTACCTCCAGCAGCTCAGACAGGCCCGCGATAGTCCCTCGCCCCAAATCAAGCAAGGGCTTCGCCATGCCAACTGCAGTCACTGCCGCACCTAGTGTTCATTACGCCACCATCGAGCGCAGAATCCCCACCTGGCTCAAGCAGGCTCCGCCAGAAACCCAGAGCGCGATGCGCAACTGGCATCAAGCCCCTGCCTGGCTGGCGACGGCAATCCAGCAACAGCCGGAAGTCGCCAAGGCATGGCAGGAAGAGCACGCACGTCACCGCGAGCACCAGGTGCAGGTGCACAAGCTGTTCGAAAAGCTTCCAACCCTGGAAGCGTACGGCACCAAGACACTCACCGAAGCCATCAAGCAGCGATTCAGGCTTGACCTGGACGTGCGCAACACCTACCTCGTCGATGCCCGCCAGATCGAAACGACCAATGCCATCGACAGCCGCCAGGCCGTCGACCGGGCTACACGCTCGCTGCTGCACTGCGCCTTGCACAACTTCGACCAGGATGCCGCTGCCGAGCATGGCATGGACGCGCCCGCCTCCCTGCTCAAGAGGTCGGTCATAGTCGATCACCGGCGCTTCATGGGCACCCTGCCGATCAACAATGCACTGGATATCGCCGCCGAAGATTTCGCCGATTTGTGTCGTACGCTGGATATCGGCGGCAAATACCATCAACAGGTACATGCCATCTACTATCCAGCGGCCACGCCGCCACTCGGCGCGGATGAAGCCGCACTGGCCGTTTATGAAACACTGGGGCGTGCGGAGGTCTCGGCATTCCGGCAATCCCTGCATTTCGCCCGCCTCAAGGGGGATATCAGCGAGGCGCTATATTCCGCCGCTCTTGCCACGCCACTTGACCAGGCGCCATCGCCCTCTTCGCCGGTGACGTTCAGCCTGCTCGACTTGTGGGAAGCCGAGCTGACCGGCGTTGTGCTCATCACCCTGCAAGCTGAAGAGCATCAGGCAGTGGCGCTGTACATCCCCGAAGACAGCACAACGCCCCTCAAGGAATTCGCCAGCCAGGAAGCCATGAACGAAGAGTTGCGCGACAGGCTCCAGGCCGATATCGGCTACCTGGACAAGCACCTCGCCGACCGCGACAAGGCGCCGATAACCACCCGCCTGAAGGACCGGCTCATGCCCCTCGCCTGGAGTGTCCGCGGCTTGCATGAACGTGTTCCGGACCCGCACGCCACCCTGTATCCGGTCAAAAAGCCTTTCAGCCACGCCTTCCAGGGCGTGATGACGTTCCAGAAGACCCAGCGTCATGAGAAGGATGTGCTGTTCCACGCCACGCCAACCGAAATCGTCGATCGGCGCACCGCCCAAGCCCACCGAGAGCTGATTGCCGGCCGTGTGCTCACGGCCTTGAACATCGCCGGCTTCTTCGTGCCGGGGCTTGGCGAGGCAATGCTTGCCGTTTGCCTGGCCCAGCTGGCCCATGAGGTGTATGAAGGGATCGACGCCTGGGAAAACGACGAGCGTGATACTGCCTATGGCTATCTGGTCGATGTGATCGAAAACGTGGCCGTCATGGCCGCCCTCAGCGCAGTAGCCAAAGCATTGAGAGGCTCGCAGGGCAGCGAAACTGGCACGGCGCCGGAAGGGCCGGAAATAGAAGATCCAGAGGATGAGGAGCCAGGGATACCCCGCATTCCTGTAGAAACGCCTTCATTTATCGAAGAACTGGAAGTCGTGGAAACATCCGATGGTCAGATGCGGTTGTGGAAACCCGACCTCACACCCTACCAGAGTCACGAGACACTGCCCCATGACCTGGTACCGGACGAACTGGGCCTACGGCATCACCAAGGCAAACGCTGGCTGGTACTGCAGGGCAATCAGTACATCGTCAGCCAAACGCCAACGACTGGCGAATATCGTTTGCAACACCCTGCAAGTCCTCGCCGTTACCAGCCGCCAGTGCGGCACAACGGTGCCGGAGCATGGTTGCACGTTACGGATAAGCCACTGAGTTGGTCGGGCATGACACTCCTGCGCCGCATCGGCCACTTGAGTGGGCACTTCGACGAGCCGACGCTGCAACGGATTATCGCCGTCAGCGGCGTACACGAAGACGAGCTGCGCCGGGCCCTGGCCGAAAGCCAGCGGCTGCCGGCCTTGCTGGAAGACACCCTGCAACGCTTCAAGCTGGACGAAACGGTCCGCCAGCTGGCGGACGAGAGCACTCGGCCCGCTGAGTTTGCCAGGGCCTACGCCGGCCTTTCGCACGACCTGGCGCCGGGTGCCGAGGCCATCCAGAGGGCGTATCCGAAATTGCCATCAGCAGTCGCCAATGCGCTGGCACGCGAGGCCAGTGCCCTCGAACTGCAGATGCTCGACAGTGGCAAGGTACCACTGCGCCTTGGCGAGGAGGCCCGCGTCTACCAGCAACAAATTCGCCTTGCCCGCACCTGCGAAGGGCTGTACCTGTCCAGCGTGCCGAGCTGGGATAGCGACCTGTTGATCATGCATACGCTCGAACGCTTGCCAGGCTGGCCTGCACAGACCAGGCTCCGGCTGCTCCAGCGCATGTCCTGGCCAACCCAAGATCATGCCATTGGCACGCCGGGCACCCGCCCATACACGACCATCACCCATGCCCCGGCAGGGTACATCGTCCACGACGAAAGCCTGCCCAGTGCGGCGGTCAAGGTGTACCCAAGCCTTTACGCTGCATTGTACGAGGCACTGCCCGCGGCGATGGCGAGCATGGACGTCACCGATCAGCAAGCGCTGCAGCGCCTTGTACAGGAAAGCCCGTTACTACCCCGCCCAGCCTTGAGGGTGCTGCTGGGCATGCAGCCCGTACGCCCCGGCTACCGTTCTCCCATGCGCCTGGCCGATGGTCGCCTGGGCTACCCACTCAGTGGCGGCGGCCCGGCCACCCACGGCATCACCCGTCAGCGCCTGCTCGAAGCTATCGAAGCCACAGGGCTCGCCACACGCACCGGCCGCTCGGCAGATCAGATTCTGCTGGCACTTGCCAGCCGCGGCCGTACACAGCTGCAGATATTCGAGCATTTGCAGACGCTGGTGGAGCAACGCAACGAGCTGCAAAGCAGCCTGGACGATTGGAGCGAAGCCATTTCGCCGGCAAGCGACCAGGCAGCCCACGACTACGACAGCCTGCGTGACTCGATCATGCAACATTGGTACGAGACTGCGCTGGAGGAGAGTGCAGAGCCCACGACCGAACTGCGTATCGCCCGCGTCCCACTTGCCGACGTACCCCTCACCTTGCCCGCTTTTTTCAACACACGCGTGCGCAGCCTGAGCCTGATCGACCTACCGTCAGGATCGCTGGCGGGCTGGGCGCAAAACGAGCGCCTGCTGCAGCGCCTGCTCAGGCAGATGCCGCAGATCGAGTCGCTGGAAATCAGCCGTGCGTTTGACCCCAGGGCAACGCCCTCGCCCTTCCTGTTCAGCGTGCCCACCATCACCGAGTGCCTGCCAGCGTTGCAACGACTGGTGCTCACCAACCAGAACATGACGCTCTCCGAAAGCGACCTGAACCTGCTGTCAGGGCTTCGCCAATTGAGATATCTGGACCTGAGTGGTAACCGGCTGGCGCAGAGCAACAGGCCAAGTTTCCATGAATTGACCCTGGACTACCTGGGCCTGGACCAGATGCAGCTGGCCCAATGGCCGATCGGGATTGGCAGCGACGCCCTGGCGCGCATTTCCCATCTGTCGTTGCGCCACAACAATCTCAGGTCGTTGCCCTCGTTCCTGCTTCATGAAGCGGACATGCTGACCACCCCACCGGTGATCTCGCTGGAAGGCAACAGCATCAATGAATCTCACCTGCAGCGATTGTTGCTGAACGAGCGCGTCGACACCTCGGGCATCACCACGGACCAGCCAGAAGCACTATCCGAACAACTCGCACGCATTCGCGATGAGCGACGACAGATGCGCGATGCGATCGATGGCTGGGCCCAGGCATCCAGTTCGAGCAACCCATTGACCCAAGCCGCGCTAGCAGACAGGCAACGTATCGCGTCAGCGATCGGTCAATTCTGGGAACAACAAGAGCAGGGCCAGTCCTACCTGCGCCTGCAACTCGAGGACGTGGCCATCGAACATTTCCCCAGGCGGCTTCCAGCGTTCTTCGGCGCCCGTGTACGCGCACTCAGCCTGACGCGGTTGCGAGGCAGCGCCTCACAGCTCGATGAACTACTCAGCCGGTTCCCTAACATCAGCCGGTTGACCATCGATGAGCACCAGGCCGCCATGCCCTCGCTGGCATCCGCTCTGGCTCGCCTTCCCCAGCTCACCTTCCTGGAGTTTCGCAACATGGGCCTTGAGGTCGATCAGGCCATGCTCGACATTTTCGCAGGGCTGCGAAACCTGACGTCGCTGGACCTGTCGGGCAACCGCATGGGCAGCATCGACCGGGTGCCCGCATCGCTGGCCAGCAACCTGCAGTCACTCGCATTGACCAACATGAACCTGCAAGCCTGGCCCAACTGGTGTGACAGTTTGCTGCCACTGGAACTTCTCGACCTGAGCTCGAACAACATCACCCAGTTGCCCGAGCACATCCTGTCGAACCTGAACAATCCCATGCCGATCTCGTCGATCGCCTTGTTCGACAACCCGTTGCCTCTTGAAACCATCCTGCGGGTACGCACGTTCTCGGACAGCCAGCACAGCTATTCCTTTGCCCTGGATATCCCCGACGACCTGATGTTCTTCGATACTTCCAGCGAAGGATCTCTCGACCACCCTCACTTCCCACTGCTCGGCGATGATACGCCCAGGCTGGAGGACTGGATGCTGGGTAACGAGGCACAGAATGCAGCATTGCGGGAGTGTTGGGAGCAGCTTGAAGGCAGCGATCTGTTGCGTCTGACAGGCCGTCTGCACAATGCCGCTCCGTACGTTGACCCGAATACGCGAACCACCTTCTGCGAACGGGTACGCATCATGCTGGTGGTGGCTGCAAGCAACGAAACCGAACGCCCGATCATGGAGAGCATCGCCGCTGCGGCATTGCCCGACCCGGCAACCGGCTCGCAGACCTGCCACGATGGAGCGCTGCAGGAGTTCAACAATATTGAACTGTATCTGATGAGCCAACGCCTGTTGATCGACGCCGGCGACTCCCTCCAAGCACTGCGTCGTCGCCTGTTGCAACTTTTCCGGGTCGAACAGCTGGAGCTGATGGCCAACCAACGGACTGGCACGGGTGACCGGGTATCGGTACGCCTGGCCTACCGACGGGAACTGGCCAAGGAACTGGACCTGCCGATCGCCGACAGCATGCGTTTTCGAGGTGCTGCAAACCTGGCGCGCGATGAGCTATCCAGCGTGCTGGAGAAGGTCCGGAAAAGTGAACTGAGCGATGCACTGGTCGATTACATGCTGGCGAATACGGATTGGACCACGCGTCTGCGAGCCGAATTTGCCGACCGATTCGCCGAAATAGAAGCACGTTTCCGCCTGCGGGTGCTTGAGCTGGCAAGCAAGGACCACTCGCTTCAGGACGAGTTGAACTTGCAGCAAGGCCTGCAAGATGACAAGGATCAGGAAGAGAGGGAGCTACTGCGCGAACTCACCATCAAGCAAATCAACAACAACTGAGCAGTAGTGACTGGCGACGCGAACAACCTGCATCGCGTCGCCATTCTCACCGGTGAACTTCACCGCCCGTAACGCGCCTGGCCCCAGTCCAGCAGCGCCTGCAGAAGCTGCTTCAACACCTCCTGTGTCGGTCGTGCCAGGTTTTCGCGGTAATCGAACGGCTCGGCTTCTTCCATATAGGTGCTCTGCGCCAGTTCCAGCTGCACCGCATGGATGTGGTTGGCCGGATCACCGTAATACCGGGTGATATGCCCGCCCTTGAAGCGGCCATTGAGCACGTGGCTGTAGCCTTGGGCCTGGGCACAGACCTCTTTCAGCTGTTCGGCCAGAGCCGGGTCGCAACTGGCGCCGTTGAAGGTACCCAGGTTGAAATCCGGCAGCTTGCCGTCGAACAGGTGCGGGATCAGCGAACGGATCGAATGGGCGTCCCACAGCAGGGCGTAGCCGAATTGCTCGCGCAGCCGTGCCAGCTCACGACGAATCGTGTCGTGGTAGGGGCGCCAGATCTGCTCCAGATACTGCTTGCGCTCCTCGCCTGTCGGCACCAGCCCGTCCTTGAACAATGGCTCGCCATCGAAGAGTGTGGCCGGGTACAGGCCAGTAGTGGCGCCGACGTAAAGTGGTTTGTCGTCATCCGGCCGGTTCAGGTCGATGACGAAACGCGAATACTCCGCGGCTACGACACTGGCGCCCATCTCGCGGGCAAAGTCATACAGCCGCGGAATATGCCAGTCGGTGTCCGGCAGGCTGCGCGCCTGCTCGACCAGGCCGTCTCGAACAGCCGGCGACAGTTTCAGGCCGGCGTGGGGCATGCTGATCAGCAGCGGCAGGCGCCCCTGGTGAAAACTCAGTACCTTGTCCATCGTGCCTCACTCAATTGGAAATTTCGTGGCCCTTGCGCACTACGCGCTTGGGCAGGTCGCCGCCCAGCCAGTAGGCCAGGTCGGCGGGGCGTTCGATCTGCCAGGCGACGAAGTCGGCGACCTTGCCCACTTCCAGCGAGCCATGGCTGTCGCCCAGGCCCAGCGCCGTGGCGGCGTGCACGGTGACACCGGCCAGGGCTTCTTCCGGGGTCATGCGGAAACATGTGCAGCCCATGTTCAGCATCAGCCGAAGCGACAACCCTGGCGAGGTGCCGGGATTGAGGTCGCTGGCCAGGGCGATCTTCACACCGTGGCGGCGCAGGGCGTCCATCGGCGGCAGCTGGGTTTCGCGCAGGAAGTAGAACGCGCCCGGCAGCAGCACGGCGACCGTGCCGGCTTTTGCCATGGCAATGGCGTCTTCCTCGGTCATGAACTCCAGGTGGTCGGCCGACAGCGCCTGGTAGCGCGCCGCCAGGCTGGAACCGTGCAGCGACGACAACTGTTCGGCGTGCAGCTTGACCGGCAGGCCCAGTTCGCGCGCCTTGATGAACAGCCGCTCGACCTGGGCCGGGGAGAACGCCAGGTGTTCGCAGAAGGCATCCACTGCGTCCACCAGGCCTTCGGCGGCCAGGGCCGGCAGCATTTCATCGCAGATGTGCGCGATGTAGTCATCAGCCCGGCCGACGTATTCCGGCGGCAAGGCATGGGCTGCCAGACAGGTGGCGCGCACCGCCAGAGGCAACTCGTCGGCCAGGCGCCGGGCCACACGCAGCATCTTGCGCTCGTTGGCCAGGTCCAGGCCGTAGCCGGACTTGATCTCGATGGTGGTCACGCCATCGCGCATCAGCGCCTGGACCCGTTGGCGGGCACTTGTGAACAGCTCGTCCTCGCTGGCCGCGCGGGTGGCCCGCACGGTGCTGGCGATGCCACCGCCCTGTGCGGCGATTTCGGCATAGCTCACGCCCTGCAGGCGCTGCTCGAACTCGCCGCTGCGGTTGCCACCGAACACCGCGTGGGTGTGGCAGTCGATCAGCCCGGGGGTAACCCAGGCGCCGCCCAGGTCCACCGTACGTTCGGCCTCGACCGACGCCAGCTCGACGCGCGGGCCGATCCACTCGATCAGCCCGGCGTTGGTGACAATGGCCGCGTCCTCAATGGCCGAGTAACGGCCCTCGGCCATGGTTGCCACATGGCAGTGCTGCCAGACGGTTCTCATACATCGACTCCTTTACTTAGCGGTGCAGCTCGGCCGGTTCCGCTACTGGCTTGCCCTGCCCTGCGCGCGGCTTGCACCACAGCAGGTAGGACGCCACCAGGAACACCACCCAGACCACGCCGACGAGCAGTGCCGCCTGGGTATCCGGGAAGTAACCGAGCACGCCAAAGATGAACACCATGAACGCAATGGCCATGGCTGGGCCGTATGGCCAGAATGGTACCGGGAACTGCAGCTGGGCCACTTGTTCACGGCTCATGCTGCGGCGCATGGCCACCTGGGTGAGCAGGATCATCAGCCACACCCAGACGGTAGCGAAGGTGGCGATCGAGGCGATCAGCAGGAACACGTTCTCCGGGATCAGGTAGTTGAGCAGCACGCCGATCAGCAGCGCAGCACCCATCACCACAACGGTCATCCACGGCACGCCGTGCTTCGACAGCTTGCTGAAGCCGCGCGGCGCGTGGCCTTGCTGGGCCAGGCCGTACATCATGCGGCCGGCGCCGAAGATGTCGCTGTTGATGGCCGAGATCGCGGCAGAAATCACCACGATGTTCAGCACCGCGGCGGCAGAGCCGATGCCCAGGTTACTGAAGATTTGCACGAACGGGCTGCCCTGGCTGCCAATCTGCGGCCATGGGAACAGGCACATCAGCACGAACAGGGTGAGCACGTAGAACAGCAGGATGCGCAGCGGCACGGCGTTGATCGCCTTGGGGATGACCCGCTGCGGGTCCTTGGCCTCACCGGCGGTCACGCCGATGATCTCGATGCCGCCGAACGCGAACATCACCACGGCAAAGGAAGCGATCAGGCCACCCACGCCATTGGGCATGAAGCCGCCGTGGTCGAACAGGTTGTTGACACCCACGGCCTGCCCGGTGCCTACCTGGCTGAAGCCGAAGGCCATGATGCCGAGGCCGGCCAGGATCATCGCCACGATGGCGCCGACCTTGAGCAGCGACAGCCAGAATTCCATTTCGCCGAAGACCTTGACGTTGCACAGGTTGAGGCCGCCGATCAGGAAGACGATGCCCAGCACCCAGATCCAGCGGGCCACTTCCGGGAACCAGAAGCCCATGTAGATACCGAAGGCGGTGACGTCGGCGATGGCGACGATGACCATCTCGAAGGCGTAGGTCCAGCCGAGGATGAAGCCGGCCATGGGGCCGAGGTAGGTGCTGGCGTAGTGGCCGAACGAGCCGGCGACCGGGTTGTGCACAGCCATTTCGCCGAGGGCGCGCATGACCATGAACACGGCGGCGCCGCCGATCAGGTAGGCCAGCAGCACGGCCGGGCCGGCCATCTGGATGGCCGAGGCGGAACCGTAGAACAGCCCGGTGCCGATGGCGGAACCGAGGGCCATGAAACGGATGTGGCGGGCACTTAGCCCGCGCTTTAGACCTTGAGCTTGTTGCATGTCACGTCCTTAAATTGTTTTTGTGGTCGTGAGATCGAGGGGGGCTGCCTTGCAGCCCAATCGCCGGCAAGCCAGCTCCCACAGAGATGGTGTGTCGCATCTCCATCTGTGGGAGCCGGCTTGCCGGCGATGGGCCGCACAGCGGCCCCTGGGAGCATTACAGGCTTGGCAGCACACCAGCCGGCAGCAGGCCGGTCAGGCGCCCCTTGGCCAACAGTTCCACGGCCTTCTCGATGTCGGGCGCGAAGAAGCGGTCACGGTCGTAGTGCGGCACTTCGCTGCGCAGCGCCTGGCGCGCCTGCTCCAGCTTGGCCGAGGTCTTCAGGCCCTTGCGCAGGTCCAGGCCCTGGCAGGCGCCCAGCCATTCGATGGCCAGCACGCCGCGGGTGTTTTCAGCCATTTCCCACAGGCGCTTGCCGGCAGCCGGGGCCATCGACACGTGGTCTTCCTGGTTGGCCGAGGTCGGCAGGCTGTCGACACTGTGCGGGTGCGACAGGGCCTTGTTCTCGCTGGCCAGGGCAGCAGCGGTGACCTGGGCGATCATGAAGCCCGAGTTGACCCCACCGTTTTCCACCAGGAACGGCGGCAGCTGGGACATGTGCTTGTCCATCATCAGCGAGATACGGCGCTCGCTGAGCGAACCGATTTCAGCGATGGCCAGGGCGATGTTGTCGGCGGCCATGGCCACCGGCTCGGCGTGGAAGTTACCGCCGGAAATCACGTCACCTTCGGCAGCGAACACCAGCGGGTTGTCCGACACGGCGTTGGCTTCGATGCCCAGTACCTCGGCGGCCTGGCGCAGCTGGGTCAGGCAGGCACCCATGACCTGAGGCTGGCAGCGCAGCGAGTACGGGTCCTGGACCTTGTCGCAGTTCTTGTGCGACAGCGACACTTCGCTGGAGTCGCCCAGCAGGTCACGGAAGCAGGCAGCAGTGTCGATCTGGCCGCGCTGGCCACGCACTTCGTGAATGCGCGCATCGAATGGCGAGCGCGAGCCCAGTGCGGCTTCGACGCTCAGGCCGCCGCAGGCGATGGCAGCGGCGTACAGGTCTTCGCCCTGGAACAGGCCACGCAGGGCATAGGCGGTGGACGCCTGGGTGCCGTTGAGCAGGGCCAAACCCTCCTTGGCGGCCAGGGTCAGCGGCTCGAGGCCGGCCACGGCCAGGGCTTCGGTGGCTGGCAGCCACTGGCCCTTGTAGCGGGCCTTGCCTTCACCCAGCAGCACCAGCGACATGTGCGCCAGCGGGGCGAGGTCGCCGGAAGCGCCCACCGAACCCTTCAGCGGGATGTGCGGATAGACTTCGGCGTTGACCAGGGCGATCAGCGCGTCGATGACTTTGCGACGGATGCCGGAGAAGCCACGGCTGAGGCTGTTGATCTTCAGCACCATGATCAGCCGCACCAGGTCGTCATCCAGCGGCGCGCCGACACCGGCGGCGTGGGACAGCACCAGCGAACGCTGCAGGTTTTCCAGGTCGTGGCTGGCGATGCGGGTCGAGGCCAGCAGGCCGAAACCGGTGTTGATGCCGTAGGCGGTACGGTCTTCGGCGATGATCTGCTCGACGCAGGCAACGCTGGCGTCGATGGCCGGCGCGGCGCTGGCGTCCAGTTGCAAGCGCACGGGCGCCGCATGGATGGAGCGCAGTTGGGCCAGGGTCAGGGTGCCGGGCTTGAGGGTCAATTCGGTCACTTCACTACTCCAATCGCGTGGAGCCGCAGGCCCGTTTGTAAGTGCCTGCGTGCTCCTTCTTGTTGTTCAGTATCACCCCTTGTGGGGTGCGATCCAAAGCGTGGCGATCAGCCAGTGATCATCGGCAGGTCCAGGCCCTGCTCCTTGGCGCAGTCGATGGCGATGTCGTAACCGGCATCGGCATGACGCATCACACCGGTCCCTGGGTCGTTGGTCAGCACGCGAGCGATACGCTCGGCGGCTTCATCGGTACCGTCGCAGACGATGACCATGCCAGAGTGCTGGGAGAAGCCCATGCCCACGCCACCACCGTGGTGCAGCGAAACCCAGGTAGCACCGCCGGCGGTGTTCAGCAGGGCGTTGAGCAGCGGCCAGTCGGAGACAGCGTCGGAACCGTCGCGCATGGCTTCGGTTTCACGGTTGGGGCTGGACACCGAACCGGAGTCCAGGTGGTCACGACCGATCACGATCGGTGCCGACAGCTCGCCGCTGCGTACCATTTCGTTGAACGCCAGGCCCAGCTTGGCGCGCAGGCCCAGACCAACCCAGCAGATACGTGCCGGCAGGCCCTGGAAGCTGATGCGCTCGCGAGCCATGTCCAGCCAGCGGTGCAGGTGGGCGTCGTCGGGGATCAGTTCCTTGACCTTGGCGTCGGTCTTGTAGATGTCTTCGGCATCACCGGACAGCGCCGCCCAGCGGAACGGGCCGATGCCACGGCAGAACAGCGGGCGGATGTAGGCCGGCACGAAGCCCGGGAAGTCGAAGGCATTGGCCACGCCTTCTTCCTTGGCCATCTGGCGGATGTTGTTGCCATAGTCGAAGGTCGGGACACCCTGCTTCTGGAAATCGAGCATGGCTTGCACGTGCACGGCCATCGACTGCTTGGCGGCCTTGACCACTGCAGCCGGTTCGGTCTGTGCGCGGTCGCGGTACTGTTCCCAGGTCCAGCCGACTGGCAGGTAACCGTTCAGCGGGTCGTGGGCGCTGGTCTGGTCGGTGACCATGTCCGGGCGCACGCCACGCTTGACCAGCTCTGGCAGGATTTCGGCAGCGTTGCCGTGCAGGGCGATGGAGATGGCCTTGCCTTCGGCGGTGTACTTGGCAATGCGTGCCAGGGCGTCGTCGAGGTCAGTGGCCTGCTCGTCGACGTAGCGGGTTTCCAGACGGAAGTCGATGCGGCTCTGCTGGCATTCGATGTTCAGCGAGCAGGCACCGGCCAGGGTGGCGGCCAGTGGCTGGGCGCCGCCCATGCCGCCCAGGCCGGCGGTCAGTACCCACTTGCCTTTCAGGCTGCCGCCGTAATGCTGGCGACCGGCTTCGACGAAGGTTTCGTAGGTGCCCTGGACGATGCCCTGGCTGCCGATGTAGATCCAGCTGCCGGCGGTCATCTGGCCGTACATGGCCAGGCCCTTGGCGTCCAGTTCGTTGAAGTGTTCCCAGTTGGCCCAGTGCGGCACCAGGTTGGAGTTGGCAATCAGTACGCGCGGGGCGTTGCTGTGGGTCTTGAACACGCCGACCGGCTTGCCCGACTGCACCAGCAGGGTTTCGTCGTCTTCCAGGCGGGTCAGGGTCTCGACGATCTTGTCGTAGCACGCCCAGTTACGGGCAGCGCGGCCGATACCGCCGTACACCACCAGTTCCTTCGGGTTTTCCGCGACCTGTGGATCGAGGTTGTTCATCAGCATGCGCAGTGGCGCTTCGGTCAGCCAGCTTTTGGCAGTCAGCTTGTTGCCACGTGGGGCACGGATTTCAACGTCACGGTATTTGTTGTTGTCGGTCACGGGAAAGGTCCTCTGCGGTCGTCCGCGGGCGGGTATGTCGTGGTAGATATACAAACACACCTTTACTTGTATGTACAAGCATGGACAACCAAAATAATTGGATCTTTCCGCTGAATGGCAAAAGAAATGGGGCCGCTGCGCGGCCCTTCGCGGGCTTGCCCGCTCCCACAGAGAGCTCCACTGCCTTCAAGGCGTGCGCTGTACCTGTGGGAGCGGGCAAGCCCGCGAAGGGCTGCGCAGCAGCCCCCGGCTATTTCAACGTGAAACGAGTTCGATCAGGCAGAACCGCCCCTGCACATCCAACCCCAACAACTGGTCATTGCCCTCCAGCCGCAAGCAGTCATACAACCCCAACCGCTGCGTCTCACGCCCGGCAATACCCACCTCGACCTGGCTGCTGGCAGCGAACAGCAACACCGTCGACGCCGAACTGTACAAACGGCTGGTGCCATCGAACCACTGCAACCGCGCCCGGTAGCGCTGCGGTGCATATATCAGGTTGAAATCACGGATCGCCCCGCCCAGCAGCTTGCAGCTGACCTGGCTCTCGCCGCTGAAGGCAAAGGCATCGAACGGCAGCAACGGCCGGCTGGCCTGGCCGTCCACCAGCAAGCGCATGCCGTCGCCCTGCAACACAGTGATGATTCGCTGGTAGCCGGCGAAGGTGGAAAAGCCACCGGACTCCTCGATATCGGCAATCGACAAGCGCCAGCCAAAGCCGTCCAGGCCTTCGCCACTGTCGCGGGTAATCTCTTCGGTGAAACCGCCACCGTTCTTCCACGGCATGCGCGGGTAGCCCTGCGCACGCAACAACTGCAGCTGACTCATTTACTGAAACGTCCTTCCAGGCGATGACGGGAACCGGGGTGGATCAGCCGCGCGGCAGTCACCGGCTGGCGGCCGGACCAGGTGCGACGGCGGATCAGCAGGCAGGGCTCGCCCCTCTCGATCTGCAACAGGCGGCATTCTTCCGGCTCGGCCAGGATTGCCTCTACCACGTGCTCACCCTCGGTCAGCGGCGCCACCTGCGACAGGTAGGCGTATGGCGTCTGCCGGGTGAAGTCCTGCTTGAGGTAGTCGGGGGCAATCGCCGCATTGACGTAGCGGTCCTCGATCTGCACCGGCACGCCGTTCTCGAAATGCACGATCAGCGAGTGGAACACTCGCTGGCCTTCGCGCATATCCAGGGCCAGGGCCCGCTCGGAACCGGCCGTTTCCTCGGTGAGGGTGATCACCTGGCAGCTATGCTGGTGGCCACGCGCGGCAATTTCGTCGGCAATGTTGTTGACCTCGAACAGCGCCGAACGCCCCTTGGGCTCGGCCACGAAGGTACCGACCCCTTGCATGCGCACCAGCAGGCCTTCGGCAGTGAGCTCGCGCAGGGCGCGGTTGATGGTCATGCGGCTGAAGCCCAGCTCACTGACCAGTTCGCTCTCCGAGGGTACCCGGTGATGCGGTGGCCAGCTGCCGTTGTCGATCTGCTGGATGATCATCTGTTTGACCCGGGCGTAAAGCGGAGCCGGGCCCTCGCCCATCTGGGCAACCAGCGCGGAGACAGGAGGTGTCGGCACGGCGTTGGATCCTTGTGCAAATGGAATGAGCGGTAGCTTGCCGCAGTTTACCCGGCAGGCAAACGCCTGTATATGTATATACAAGTTAACAATAACAGGATTTTCACCGATGTCCGCCTACTTCGCCGAACGCGCCCTGCTACCCACGGGTTGGGCTAGCCATGTCCGCATCGAGGTCACCAGTGATGGCCATGTGGCCCGCATCGAACCGGGCGCCTCGGCCGAAGGCGCCGAGCGGCTGGCCGGCCCGCTGCTGCCCGGCATGCCCAACCTGCACTCGCATGCCTTCCAGCGCGCCATGGCAGGGCTGGCGGAAGTCGCCGGCAACCCCAACGACAGTTTCTGGACCTGGCGCGACCTGATGTACCGCCTGGTCGGCCAGATCAGTCCAGAGCAGCTGCAGGTCATCGCCCGCCAGCTGTACATCGAAATGCTCAAGGCCGGCTATACCTCGGTCGCCGAGTTCCACTACGTGCACCATGACCAGGCCGGCAGGGCCTACGCCGACCCGGCCGAACTGTCCCGCCGCATCAGCGCGGCTGCAGCCGACAGCGGCATTGGCCTGACCTTGCTGCCGGTGCTGTACAGCCACGCAGGCTTCGGCGGCCAAGCCCCGAATGACGGGCAACGGCGCTTCATAAATTCCACTGAACAGTACCTGCAACTGCAAGCGCAGCTGGCCCCGCTGCTGGCCGCGCAACCCGCGCAGCAACTGGGTCTGTGCTTCCATTCGTTGCGCGCGGTGACGCCCGGGCAGATCGCCGAAGTGCTGGCAGCCAGCGACAAACAGTGCCCGGTGCATATCCATATCGCCGAGCAGCAGAAGGAAGTCGACGACTGCCTGGCCTGGAGCGGCCTGCGCCCGTTGCAGTGGCTGTACGAGCACGTGGATGTGGACCCGCGCTGGTGCCTGGTGCACGCAACCCACGCAGAGCCGGATGAAGTCACCGCAATGGCCCGCAGCGGCGCGGTAGCCGGGCTTTGCCTGACCACCGAGGCCAACCTGGGCGACGGGATTTTCCCGGCAGTGGACTATCTGGCACATGGTGGGCGCATGGGCATTGGTTCGGACAGCCATGTATCGCTGAGCGTGGTGGAGGAACTGCGCTGGCTGGAATATGGCCAGCGACTGCGCGACCAGCGGCGTAACCGCCTGTATCGCGGCGACCAGCCGATGGTCGGGCGGACTTTGTATGACGCTGCCCTGGCGGGCGGTGCGCAGGCGCTGGGGCAGGCGGTCGGGGAACTGGCCGTGGGCAAGCGCGCCGACTGGCTGGTGCTCGATGGGCAGGACCCTTACATCGCCATGGCCGATGGGGATGCGATTCTCAACCGCTGGCTGTTTGCAGGCGGCGATCGCCAGGTGCGGGATGTGATGGTGAATGGGCTGTGGGTGGTGCGCCAGGGGCGGCATGCGCAGGAAGAGCAAAGCGCGCTGGCGTTTGCCGAGGTGTTGCGACAGCTGTTGGGGTGAGTTTATTGGGGCCGCTTTGCGGCCCATCGCGACACAAGGCCGCTCCTACAGGAATGTGCGTTCCCCTGTAGGAGCGGCCTTGTGTCGCGATGGGCTGCAAAGCAGCCCCCAGAAATTCAGTGCATCTTGACGATCTGCTGGTCCGACGCGCGCCAGATCAGCCGACTGGTGTCATAACCCTGCTGCCGGGCCTTGGACATCAGGTTCTCGCGCTCCCAGGCTGGTAGCGTCGGCGTACGCGACAGTAGCCACAAGTGCTTGCGGTCCGGGCTGCCGACCACCGCCGTGCGATAGCGATCATCCACATACAGGATCCAGTACTCGCCCCTCGCCACCCCTGGCACCAGCTTGGTGAACCAGTTGTCGAACTCGACCCACAACTTGTCGGTGTGCCCTGGCTCCTGGATGTTCGCATGCCCTTCGGCGCGCAGCCATTCGTCACCCATGGTGCGGCAGCGGTTGAGCACGCCGAGGCTACCATCGAGCCTGAGGTTGTAGTGCGCTTCGGACTGCTCACAGCCGGTCTGGTAGCGCATTGGCAGGCGCGCCAGTTCGTACCACTTGCCCTGGTAGCGCTTGAGGTCGATGTTGCCCGCGGTTTTCGGCGCCAGCGGGTCGTGCACGGAGCCGGCACAACCGCCCAGCAGCAACGCCAGGCATACCCCCATCAGCAGATAAACGCGCCTCATTTGAGACCCTGCCCTGAATACATGAGCACCTTGTCAGCCGCGTACTGCACACTGATGAAGCTCTTCTCGTCCCCCCAGGTGCAGCTGCTCATGCCCAGCGCGCCAGAGCACTCGGTCGGCGTGCCGAGCAGCTGCTCGACCTCGGCCTTGTTCATACCGGCCTTGATCTTGGAATAGTTTTCCTGATTGATCTTGCTGCAGGCAGTCAGAACGACGCACAGCGACAACAGGGCGAGGGAACGCAACGACATGAAGGACACTCCTGGAGAGGGGATACAGGCGAGTGGCCTGCAGTGACCTTCGACGGTAAAAACCCTCCCAGGTTCCCTGCTCCCCCTCCTCTACCCCTACACCATTGGTCGGATGGCCACTACTGTGCGATTAATCACAAAGAATTACCCCGCACAAACAAAAAGGCCGCCCCTACGTACTGTAGGAGCAGCCTTGTGCTGCGAAAGGGCCGGTGAGGCCAACAGGGATGCATGGGCAGCGAGGGACACTTCGCAGCACAAGGCTGCTCCTACAAGGATCCCGCCAACCCTGGAATCAGAACCTGGACCCAGGCTCCAGCAAAAAGTCCATCTCTTCGCTGGTACTCGGCCGCTCCAGCACCAGGTTGCGGTGCGGGAAGCGCCCGAAACGGGCAATTACCCGCTGGTGCTGCTCGGCATAGTCGAGGAAGCCTTCGAACAACCGGCGGTTGGCTTCGGGCTGCTCGTCCAGCAGCACCTGGTAGCGCTCGACGCACAGGTTCTGCCAGTCCAGCACTTCGGCATGTTCCAGTACCAGCAGCACGAACACCCGCTGTATCGGCAGCAGCTGGTAATCCCAGTTCTTCTGCAAACCCTGCATCGCCACCACCTGAGCACGCCGGTCGCCCTCGAAGGCACGCGGCGTGTCGCGGTAGATCATGCGCGGCAGCTGGTCCAGCAGGATCAGCAGGCCCAGCCAGCCCTGCGGGCTTTGCTGCCACTCGTCGAGCCCACCCGCCAGGGCATGCTCGACCAGATCGCCAAACAGCGCATGGGCGTCGGCGTCATGATGCTTGCCGAACCACAGCGTGCTCTTCTCGTCAGCCACGGCCTGGGGACTGGTGCCCCAACCGAACCACCACTCCAGCAACGGCTGCCAAGGTGCGAGCATGACTTACTCCTTGTGGTAGGCGGTGACGCGCTCTACCTCTTCCTTCGAGCCGAGAATTACCGACACACGCTGGTGCAGGCTTTCTGGCTGGATGTCGAGGATGCGATCGTAACCGTTGGTGGAGGCGCCGCCGGCCTGTTCGATGATGAAGGACATCGGGTTGGCTTCGTACATCAGGCGCAGCTTGCCCGGCTTGCTCGGTTCGCGGGCGTCACGTGGGTACATGAACAGGCCGCCACGGGTCAGGATGCGGTGTACGTCGGCCACCATCGAGGCGATCCAGCGCATGTTGTAGTTTTTCTTCAGCGGGCCGGTCTCGCCTGCCAGCAGTTCCCCCACGTAACGCTGAACCGGGGCTTCCCAGTGGCGCTGGTTGGACATGTTGATGGCGAATTCTGCGGTAGTTTCCGGCACGCGGATGTTTTCGTGGGTGAGGACGAAGCTGCCCAGTTCGCGGTCCAGGGTGAAGCCCTTGACGCCGTTGCCCAGGGTCAGGATCAGCATGGTCTGCGGGCCGTAGATGGCGTAACCGGCGGCAACCTGCTGTGTGCCTGGTTGCAGGAAGGCTTTTTCGTTCAGGGTTTCGTTCTGGCTCAGGTATTCGTTAGGGCAACGCAGTACCGAGAAGATAGTGCCGACCGAAACGTTGACGTCGATGTTGGACGAGCCATCCAGCGGGTCGAATACCAGCAGGTAGGCGCCTTTCGGGTACTTGCCCGGGATCTGGTAGGCGTTGTCCATTTCTTCGGAAGCCATGCCGGCCAGGTGGCCGCCCCACTCGTTGGCTTCCAGCAGGATATCGTTGGAAATCACGTCCAGTTTCTTCTGGACTTCGCCCTGCACGTTTTCAGTGCCCATGCTGCCCAGCACGCCACCGAGGGCGCCTTTGGAAACGTGATGGCTGATTTCCTTGCACGCACGCGCCACCACTTCGATCAGGAAGCGCAGATCGGCAGGGGTATTGTTGCTGCGGGTCTGCTCAATCAGATAGCGACTAAGGGTAACGCGGGACATGTATGGCTCCGAAAGGATTGGGGGATAAAAACCCCCGCAGTTTACAGGGAGAGTTGCAGGCTAGCGAGTGATGAGACTCGCAACGGCTCTCAGACGGCACAATAGGTCGGTAGTTCAGCGCGCGCCAGGCCGGTGGTCTGGTTGTGGGCCCATTCGCGGGCACGCCCGCTCCCACAGGGACTGCACAAGATTTCCAAGGTCGTGCGAATCCTGGGAGAGCGGGCGTGCCCACGAAGAGGCCGGCACAGGCTTACCTCAATCCAAAGCCTTCCAGATCTCGCTGGCATATTCCCGAATGGTCCGGTCCGAGGAGAACCAGCCCATCCGCGCGGTATTCAGCACCGCCATACGCCACCATTCCTGCGGCGTGTGCCAAAGCTCCTCGACCCGTCGCTGGGCATCCCAGTAGGCATCGAAATCGGCACACACCAGGAAACGGTCATGAGCTACCAGCCCGTCGATCAGCGCGCTGTAGCGCGACGGGTCGTCCGGTGAGAACACCCCGCTGCGAACAGCCTGCAACACGTCGTTCAGGCGGCTGGACGCGGCAATCGCCGCACTGGCGCCAAAGTCACCGTCGCGCCGCCTGGCCTCCACCTGCTGCGCAGTAAGGCCGAAGATGAACATGTTTTCGGTACCCACCTGCTCGCTCATCTCGACATTGGCACCATCCAGGGTACCGATGGTCAACGCGCCGTTCAGGCCGAACTTCATGTTGCTGGTGCCGGACGCTTCGTAACCGGCGGTGGAAATCTGCTCGGAAAGGTCCGCCGCCGGGATGATGCTTTCAGCCAGACTGACGTTGTAGTTGGGCAGGAACACCACCTTCAGCAGGCCGCGCACGGTGGGGTCGTTGTTCACCACCCGGGCGATGTCGTTGGCCAGCTTGATGATCAGCTTAGCCTGGTGATAGCTGGCCGCGGCCTTGCCGGCGAAGATCTTCACCCGCGGCACCCAGTCGGTACCGGGGTCGTTGCGCATGGCCTGGTACAACGCCACGGTGTGCAGCAGGTTGAGCAACTGGCGCTTGTATTCGTGGATGCGCTTGACCTGCACGTCGAACAACGCCTCGGGGTTCACCGTAACGCCCAGGCGGTCCTGGATGATGCTGGCCAGGGCACGCTTGCTGTGCAGGCGCTGCGCGGCGAACTGCTTGCGGAAACCGCTCTTGTCGGCGAACGGTACCAGATTGGCCAGGCGTCCTTCGGGGTCGTCCAGCAGATCAGGGCCCAGCGCCTCGATCAGCATCGCGGTCAGCTGCGGGTTGGACTGGTACAGCCAGCGGCGGAAGGTAATGCCGTTAGTCTTGTTGTTGATCCGTTGCGGGTAGAGCTTGTGCAGCTCGGCGAACACCGTGCTTTTCATCAGCTTGCTGTGCAGCGCCGACACACCGTTGACGCTGTGCGAGCCGAGGAACGCCAGGTTGCCCATGCGCACCCGGCGGCCATTGTCTTCCTCGATCAACGACACAGCCCGCAACACGTCGAAGTCGTGCAGGCCTTTCGCCCGCAGCGCGTCGATGTGGTAGGCGTTGATCAGGTAGATGATCTGCATGTGCCGCGGCAGCATGCGTTCCATCAGCGCAACGGGCCAGGTTTCCAGGGCTTCGGGCAGCAAGGTGTGGTTGGTGTAGGCCAGGGTGCCGACGGTCAACTCCCAGGCGGTATCCCAAGGGATCTCATGCTGGTCGACCAGCAGGCGCATCAGCTCGGCCACGGCGATCGACGGGTGGGTGTCGTTGAGCTGGATGGCCGCCGCATCCGGCAGGTTGAGCAGGTTGTCGTGCATGTTCAGGTGGCGGCGCAGCAGGTCCTGCAACGAGGCCGAGACGAAGAAGTATTCCTGGCGCAGGCGCAGTTCCTGGCCCGCCTCGGTACTGTCGGCCGGGTACAGCACCCGCGAAATGCTTTCGGCCCGTGCCACCTCGGCCACCGCGCCCAGGTGGTCGCCGGCATTGAAGCGTTCCAGGTGCAGCTCTTCCAGCGCCCGCGCACGCCACAGGCGCAGGGTATTGACGCTGGCCCCGCGCCAACCGACCACCGGGGTATCGTAGGCCACCGCCCGCACGGTCTCGCCCGGCCACCATACCTGGCGCTGCTGGCCGTGGGTGTCGTGCACCGTTTCGACGCTGCCGCCAAAGCTGATGGGGTAGATCACCTCGGCGCGCTCGAACTCCCAGGGGTTGCCGAAGTCGAGCCAGTTCTCGGTCTGCTCCTGCTGCCAGCCATCGACCATGGCCTGACGGAACAGCCCGTGCTCATAGCGGATGCCATAACCGTGAGCAGCGATGCCCAGGGTCGACATGCTCTCCATGAAGCACGCTGCCAGGCGACCCAGGCCACCGTTGCCCAGCGCGGCATCGGGCTCGAGCAGGCGAATGCGCTCCAGGTCCACGTTCAGCCCTTCCAATGCGTCGCGGGCAATGTCGAGCAGGCCCAGGTTGCTCAGGCTGTCATACAGCAGCCGGCCGATGAGGAATTCGAGAGAAAGGTAATAGACCCGCTTCTGGCTGCGGCGATACGCCTGGCGGGTGTGGTCCATCCAGTGATCGACCATGTGATCGCGCGCGGCCAGGGCGATGGCCTCGAACCAGTCGTGGTCGAAGGCGTGCTCTGGGTCCTTGCCAACCGCGTAGGTCAGCTTGTCCAGTACAGCGGCGCGAAATTCGGCCACCTCGGCGTCACGAGCTTTGGGTTCCTGGGACATGCGGCATCCTCGGGCAAGTTGACGAAAACGGAGGGAGACTGTTGAGCCTAGACCCTTCGACAGGGAGTGACAGTTAGCGTTCGCAGTTTTCATGCCCACTTTGCGATTCCGGCAAAAGGTTGTTCATAAATTGAACAATTCCGGTATGATCGCGCGCCCCAAGACCGTGATACACCCCATAAAGATGAAAACGACCCTGATCGCCGCAGCCGAAGTCGACCGCCTGGAGACCTGGCAGCGCTACACCAGCAACATGTGCCATGGCTGCCATTCGACCTGCTGCACCCTGCCGGTGGAGGTGAAGATCAAGGATCTGATCCGTATCGGCGTGGTCGACGAGTTCGAGAAAGACGAACCGCCGAAGAACATCGCCAAGCGCCTGCAGAAGGATGGCATCATCGAACGCTTCAACCAGAAGTCGGGGATCTTCACCCTGACCCGGATGAGCAATGATGACTGCCTGTATCTGGATCGTAAAAGCCGGCTGTGCACCATTTATGACAAGCGGCCGGATACCTGCCGCAACCACCCCAAGGTCGGGCCGCGGCCGGGGTATTGTGCGTACAAGCCCAAGGTGGTCGGGCGCTGATCGCTAGCCTTCAAGGGCCTCTTCGCGGGCTTGCCCGCTCCCACAAGGGTCGCGCAAATCATGGGCTCAGCGACACACCTGTGGGAGCGGGCAAGCCCGCGAAGGGCCGCAAAGCGGCCCCAATTCGCTTAGCTTACTGGCATTAGGACACGCCCGTGAAAAACGGTGAAGCCGGTGCAATCCATTTCAGTATTCAAGCGGCCACTGCTGGCCAATTATGTGCCAAGCCAGATTTCTACTTTCCGCCAGAGGGAAAGCTCCTGCATGCACCACCCTGCTCCGCCGGTGGATGTTCGGGATAGGTCTGCGGCAGCACGCTGACCGGGCTGGTAGCGATAAAGCCATCAGCAAACTTCGCTTCGACGAACTGCGCCCGCCATCCCACCGCCGGCGGCGTGCGCTGCAGGGTGAAGCTCTGCATGGGAGCGAGCGTCTCGGATTGGTAGCGCACCCCGCAGGCAAAACGGAAGTCGCGGTCCTGGCTGTTGCTCGCCGTCCACACCTTCACCGCCACTGGCGGCTCAGAGAAGTCGACGCTCATCTGCCCGGCATACCCGCTGGCCGACACCTGCACGCTTGGCAAAGGTGTGCCATCGCGCAGGCGCGTCACTGCAGGTACCAAGGTACTGACTACCGCTTGACGCACCCCGCCATGGTCAGAGTTCGGCAATACCCTGAGGCTGGTCTGGCCCGGCAGGCGCTGCTGATAATTGGTGACCGGGTCAGGGGCGAAGAAATCGTCACCACTGGCGGACACCAGGTACTTGGGAATGGCCAGACGCTGCCTTTTCTCGTTCAGGTACTGCATCGGGTCCATCATCGCCATCAGCCGCTCGAATGCCGGGGTGCCCAGCTGCTGCAGGACACCAGCCTGCTGGTAGGAACCCAGCGCCAAGGGCCAGTGACCACCATAACGCTTGCGCAATCCGGCCAGCATGTCCGAAGTATCCGCGACGTCGATCACACTGGGCACGATGGCCACCACCCGCTCATCGGCCAATGCCGTGAGCCATGCGCTCCAGCCGCGCTTGGAGGCACCCGTGATAATGAAGCGGTCCACCGTGAGCCCTTGCCCTGCCAGCTCTTGCTCGGCCAGATCCATCGCCCGGCTTGCCGCCGCGGCCATCGGCACGTGCAGTGGCAATTCCGGCGCGGCGCCGCGAAGCGCATGAGCCCAGGTATGGGCCACGGCGTCATCCTCGCGCAAGGGCTTCTCGTTATCGTTGAAGGTCACGTACTGATTGGGCACATCGCTGATCATGACCACGGCCATCCGTGCCTTGAGGGCGACCTCGCGCAATGCCTCGCGGGTATAGTCCGGGGTTTGCGCCGGTCCGAACCGTACACCGTTGTTCACCACCAGCAAGGCTTTGCCGGGCACGGCATTGTGCGGGATATGCAGCTCGACATCATGCTCCCAGCGGCGCGGCTCAACCACCGGCGCTGGTTCCCAAACCTGCGAAACCATCTGCAAGCGACGGAACGCATACCCAGGCTCGGAGGCTTGCTCGAGCAATACGGCTTCCAAGGGTGCCTGACGCACCTTGCCAATATGGCACTGGACAACATCCTGCGGACGCAGGCTGGCACAATCCTGCATGGTGCAAGCCTGCAAGCCTGCCATCAGGCAGGGGATGGCCAGCGCTAAACGGTAATTCATGTGCATGCTTCCGGCTTCGAGAAAGCACTTCACGCTAGGGAAGGTCTGAAAAAGACTTCCTGAATCTGGTGAAATACGCCGATCCCGCCAGCCGAGTTTTTCCATGAAGCAGATGACCTTCGCCGACGCCGAGTACGCCGGCAAGCGCAAGCAGACCCGTAAGGAATTGTTCCTGATCGAGATGGATCAGGTGGTGCCGTGGAAGGGATTGATTGCCCTGATCGAGCCACACTACCCAAAGGGTGAAGGTGGTCGTCCAGCCTATCCGCTGATGGCCATGTTACGTATCCATCTGATGCAGAACTGGTTCGGCTACAGCGACCCGGCCATGGAAGAAGCGCTCTACGAGACGACCATCCTGCGTCAGTTCGCCGGGCTGAGCCTCGAGCGTATTCCCGACGAAACCACCATCCTCAAGTTCCGTCGCTTGCTGGAGAAACATGAGCTGGCAGCCGGCATCCTCGGCGTAATCAATGGCTACCTGGGGGATCGCGGCCTGTCGCTGCGCCAGGGCACTATCGTCGATGCCACACTGATCCACGCGCCCAGCTCGACCAAGAACCAGGACGGCAAGCGCGACCCGGAAATGCACCAGAGCAAGAAAGGGAACCAGTATTACTTTGGCATGAAGGCGCACATCGGCGTGGATGATGAGTCGGGGCTGGTACACAGCGTGGTAGGCACGGCAGCCAACGTGGCGGATATCACCCAGGTCGAAAAACTGCTGCACGGTGACGAGAACGTCGTCTGCGCCGATGCCGGCTACACCGGCGTCGAAAAGCGCCCCGAACATGCTGGCCGCGAAGTGATCTGGCAGGTCGCAGCACGCCGCAGCACCTACAAGAAGCTCGATAAACGCAGCGCCCTGTACAAAGCCAAGCGCAAGATCGAGAAGGCCAAGGCACAAGTGCGAGCGAAGGTCGAGCACCCGTTTCGAGTGATCAAGCGCCAGTTCGGTTACGTGAAGGTGCGCTTCCGTGGCCTGGCCAAGAACACCGCTCAGCTGGTGACGCTGTTCGCGCTGTCGAACCTATGGATGGCGCGCCGACATTTGCTGACTACCGCAGGAAAGGTGCACCTGTAATGCGGAAAATGGCTGCTGCGAGGTGCTCGCGGCGGCCAAAAACGGAGAACTGAGCGGGTTACCTGGTCGAATTTGATCGACGGCCCGCTTTCAAAAGCAGCGAGGGCTGAAGTCGACCGGAAATACAGGGCTACTTCAGACCTTCCCTAGGCATCACAACAAGCGCGCACAAGTCGCAAAAGGCCGTGAAGGATGCAACCTACATCAGCTTGAGATATCACCTACAAAAAACCTGCGTCATACAAACAAAAACGCCCCCGGCGATGCGTGCGAGGGCGTTTTGACTCGAACGAGCAAAATGGGAATAGCTCTATTTCTATATCAACCCTGCCGAGCAAGGTCGCGCAGATGAAGTACAACCATAACGATCGCGGCTATGGCGGTCACTATTGATGCCAAGGTACCCAACACGACCGTGGACATTATCGATTCATTGTTCCAAACCACGACCTGTTGATTGAGACGATCGTCGTAGAGTATTTGCCCGTCCAACGTGGCGAGTTCACGCACGGTGCTACCATCATCCCCACGTTCCACTGTAAGAATAACCTTCGCATTGATACGAAGCCCCGATGCCTCATACAACTTCCGGTAAGTATAAACACGTTTACCCTCCCGCCTTCCATCAAGCTTATATGCTACGCCAAAATGTACTAGCGAACGGTTATGCTCCCAAACGTCTGGATAACCGGATACTCGCCCCTCGATAACTAGTAGCCTAGACGAATCAGGGGCCTTATATACTTCCAGCTGACTGAAATAAAGCGCAACACCTGCAAGCATCGTAATCACGACAATCGCAAGCAATTGAGCTCGCTTTAAAGGAGGGGACACTCTGAGCAACTTTATGAATCCAGAAAATGACTGCACACGCCCCTCCTGCTATTTTAAATAGGAAAATCACCTAAAAATCTTTAATGATACCTATCAACTCCACCTACGCCCCCGCCAGGCGGGATGATCTCTATAGGACCTATATCAATATTCCACTTGGGGAGTTCCGGCAATGGGAATACCATAGGCCCGCCACCGAAGTCCGGCTCAATATAGCCACCCCCGCCGCCGCCAGATATTCCGTACAGGTGAGAAAGGTCGCTTCCAAGCAGCACGCCTTGCGTATCCGGGTTCCACTGGGTTACCGCAACTCGGCCCGCATAGATTGCGCTGATTTGGGCGAGCGATGCAAGGGCCAAGTCCGGCGCTACCCAGTAATCAGGGTAGGTGGCATTTGTATTTGCAACGAAATGTTTTTGCACTACAGGTGCGATAAAAGAATGATACAAATTTGTTGCCGCATCGGAATTGAGTATCCCCAAGGCATTAGCCCCAACGCCCACAGCAGTGAAAATAACTGCGGGAGTGCCAGCCCCAGCAAGCAAGCTTATACTGCCGACAATCCCCGCAACATTTCCAACCAGGCTCAGGACGTCACCTTTTTCAAATTACTGGTCGGTCTTGTACTGAGCAGTAATTTTTAGAAATACTGTAGTCGCAGCAAGCGTATTCACCTTGATATTGAGGAAGGGTGTAAAACCCGCAGTCAGCTTTACTATTGACGTGATCCCGGCGACTGCAGCTCCGGTTTGGGCACTCTGATTCACTAGAACGAACCCTGACTTGTCGCTATTGTACTGATCCGTCAGGGAAGTAGCTGCCGCACCCACCGCTACCGGTTTTTCAACGTAGCCCAAGATAATCTCAAGTGTTTTGATCATCTTTCGCTACTCCCTGATCAATGTCTTGAAGGCGATGCTCATACGCAGCCGATTACAACTCACACCAGGCGCCCGAGCACCATGCGGCACTTCCCCATTGAAGATTACAACCCGCCTCGGCTTAGGCTGTACCGACAGCACAATACTTTCTTTGTCAGCGTCGTAGAATACAAGCTCACCACCCCAGCAGGTGGCCCAGTACTCGCTGCAAAACAGCATTACAGTTTTCCCTGGCGCCTCGGCTGTATTGTCACGATGAATAGGACCATCCTGGCTGCTTGTTTGACCATTGGCGTATACCCCTAACAGGGTCGCCGAAGGCATATGCGCAGCCTTGATACGTGCCCAGATATTCGCCAGAAAAGCCCAGTCCGGTCGCTCTCGTAGTTCTTGCTCACAGTCTTCCAATTCATTTCTGCGAGTACCGGCGATAAAACTGTGCCAACATGGACGATCAAGGGGAGCATACGGATAGGGCCAGCCATAACGCCAGAGCGAGCCAGTTAGGAGCCTCAATATTTTCGTGTGCTCTTCGTCCGTTATTCCATCATCAATCACACAGATATTTTTACAAGCAGTCAAACCTACCATTACTTCAATCTCCTGATCTCAACATAGCGATTGGAGACTGAAAGTTAAAACACCTTTAGATATTCTCACACAGGGAAACAGCCGCTCAGCCGGTGACCTTTACCATAGCCTTGACGTGATAACAGATTTAGTCGCCATAACGAGTTCCAATTTTCTTTACCTCAAAAAAACTTTTTTCAGACTGACACCAACCTGAAGCTTTACCAGCCCCCAAGCATTTACCATGATAAAAGCACGTGTGCGTGAGAGACCGCAGGCAGCCACTGCCCTTGGCTTCACTCAGAATTGGACATAAAAAAACGCCCCCGGCATTTCGACCGGGGGCGTTTTCGTTTCAGCTCAAGCTAGACGATCAAGCCTTGGCTTTCTTGGCAGCGCGGGTACGCTCGCCTTCGTCCAGGATCTTCTTGCGCAGGCGGATCGACTTCGGAGTCACTTCGCACAGCTCATCGTCCTGGATGAATTCCAGGGCCTGTTCCAGGGTGTGGCGAACCGGCGGTACCAGGGCGATGACTTCGTCTTTGCCCGAAGCACGCATGTTGTCGAGCTTCTTGCCTTTGGTCGGGTTCACGCCCAGGTCGTTGTCACGGCTGTTCAGGCCGATGATCTGACCGTTGTAGATGTCCTGACCGTGCTCGATGAACAGCTTGCCGCGAGCCTGCAGGGTTTCCAGCGAATAGGTCAGCGCCTTGCCGGTCTCGATCGAAACCAGTACACCGTTCAGGCGACCGGACATCTGGCCGGCTTTCATGGTGTCGTAGCGATCGAAGATCGAGGTCAGGATGCCTGCACCGTTGGTCAGAGTCAGGAACTGGTTACGGAAACCGATCAGACCACGAGCAGGTACGTTGTACTCCAGACGTACACGGCCTTTGCCATCCGGCGCCATGTTGGTCAGGTCGCCCTTACGCAGGCCCATTTCTTCCATGACCTTGCCCTGGGATTCTTCAGGGATGTCGATGGTGACGTTCTCGAACGGCTCCTGCTTCACGCCGTTGACTTCGCGGATGATCACTTCAGGGCGGCCTACAGCCATCTCGAAGCCTTCACGACGCATGGTTTCGATCAGAACCGACAGGTGCAGCTCACCACGGCCGGAAACCTTGAACTTGTCAGCCGAGTCGCCTTCTTCAACGCGCAGTGCAACGTTGTACAGCAGCTCTTTGTCCAGACGTTCCTTGATGTTACGGCTGGTGACGAACTTGCCTTCCTTGCCGCAGAACGGCGAGTCGTTGACCTGGAAGGTCATCGAAACGGTCGGCTCGTCAACGGTCAGTGGCTTCATCGCCTCGACGTGGTTCATGTCGCACAGGGTGTCGGAGATGAACAGCTCGTCGAAACCGCTGATGCAGACGATGTCGCCAGCCTGGGCTTCTTCAACGTCGACGCGGTGCAGGCCGTGGTGGCCCATCAGCTTGAGGATACGGCCGTTACGCTTCTTGCCTTCGGTGTCGATGGCAACAACCGGGGTGTTCGGCTTGATACGACCACGGGCGATACGGCCAACGCCGATAACACCGAGGAAGCTGTTGTAGTCCAGAGCGGAGATCTGCATCTGGAACGGGCCATCGACGTCAACGTTCGGCGCCGGTACGTTGTCGACGATCGACTGGTACAGCGGGGTCATGTCTTCGGCCATGTCGGTGTGGTCCAGACCGGCGATGCCGTTCAGGGCCGAAGCGTAGACAACCTGGAAGTCCAGCTGATCATCGGTGGCACCGAGGTTGTCGAACAGGTCAAAGATCTGGTCCAGAACCCAGTCAGGACGCGCGCCCGGGCGGTCAACCTTGTTGATCACGACGATCGGCTTCAGGCCAGCTTCGAAAGCCTTCTTGGTCACGAAGCGGGTTTGCGGCATCGGGCCGTCCTGGGCATCGACCAGCAGCAGCACGGAGTCGACCATCGACATTACACGCTCAACCTCGCCACCGAAGTCGGCGTGGCCGGGGGTGTCGACGATGTTGATGTGGTAGCCGTTCCAGTTGATGGCGGTGTTTTTCGCCAGGATGGTAATGCCGCGCTCTTTTTCCTGGTCGTTGGAGTCCATCACGCGCTCGTCGTTGAGCTCGTTACGCTCCAGGGTGCCGGACTGGCGCAGGAGTTTGTCGACCAGGGTGGTTTTACCATGGTCAACGTGGGCGATGATGGCGATGTTACGCAGATTTTCGATCACAACTGTATCTCGATCAGAGGATTCGGTTGCCGCCAGTGTAGGCGGCGAATATGTATGGTTTGAGGCTCAGCGGGCCCGGTGGTCGGGAGGGCGATGGCGGATGCTGCCGCCATACAGCCCTGGCGTCTTATGCCGGACGATAAACACGCACATTGGCATGTCCCTCACTGAGCAGGTGGTGTGCGTGCAGACGGCTCATCACACCTTTGTCGCAATACAGCAAGTACTGGCGGTTGGCATCCAGCTGCTTGAACTTGCTGTTGATGGCATAGAACGGCATGGCCTGGACTTCGATACCGTCCAGCACCAGAGGTTCGTCTTCCTGGGCATCGGGGTGACGAATGTCGATAACGATCTGGCCGGGCAGCGCCTCGGTCACTTCCTCAATTTCGATGTCCTTGCCCAGTTCGTCGATCACATGGTCGATGGAGATCAACCGGGCGCGTTCCAGGGCGCGCTCCAGCACGGCCATGTCGAACTGCTTCTCTTCATGCTCCATGCGGTGGCGCTTGGCGTGAGTGGTCGGGTTTACCGAGATCACGCCGCAGTATTCTGGCATGTGCTTGGCGAAGTCGGCAGTGCCGATCGCGTAGGCCTGGTCGATGATGTCCTGCTTGTGGCTGGCCAGCAGGGGGCGCAGCACCAGCTTGTCGGTGGCCGAGTCGATGATCGACAGGTTCGGCAAGGTCTGGCTGGACACCTGGGAAATCGCTTCGCCGGTGACCAGGGCATCGATCTCCAGGCGGTCGGCCATGTGCGCGGCACCACGCAGCATCATGCGTTTGAGGGTCACGCCCATGTAGCTGTTGTCGACCTTGTTCAGAATCTCGCCGACCACTTCCTCGAACGGCACGCTGATGAACAGCACGCGCTGGCTGCTGCCGAACTTCTTCCACAGGTAGTGAGCCACTTCCATCACGCCCAGCTCGTGGGCACGGCCACCGAGGTTGAAGAAGCAGAAGTGGGTCATCAGGCCGCGGCGCATCATCTGATAAGCCGCCACGGTCGAGTCGAAGCCACCGGACATCAGTACCAGTGTCTGCTCCAGGGCGCCCAGCGGGTAGCCGCCGATGCCCTGGTGCTGGTTATGGATCACGTACAGGCGCTGGTCGCGGATTTCGATGCGCACCAGCACTTCCGGGTTCTTCAGCTCGATGCCGGCGGCGCCGCACTGCTGGCGCAGCTGGCTGCCGACGTAACGGTCGACGTCCATAGAGGTGAAGTCGTGGTGACCACCGCGCTTGCAGCGCACGGCGAAGTGCTTGCCGGCCAGCAGGTGGCCGAAGTGCTGCTTGCACTTGGCGACGATGTCATCGAAGTCGCCGAGCGGGTATTCCTCTACCTGCAGGAAGTGGGTGATACCCGGGGTGCAGGTGAGGCGCTCGATCATCTCGCGCTGGACCTTTTCGTCTTCGACGCGGGTGACCACTTCGAGATTGTCCCAGACACCATCGACCACGAGCTCAGGATCGAGGTCCTTGAGCACGTTGCGGATGTTCTTGCCGAGCTGGCGGATGAAGCGCTTGCGCACCGGCCGGCTCTTGATGGTGATTTCTGGGAAGACTTTGACGATAAGTTTCATTGGTTAACAGCGCGCGCAGGGCCTGCCGAAAATGAGGGGCGCGAATTATAGCGGAAATTGCTCAGGATTTGACCAACTTTTGTACAGAAGGTCGGATTTATATTGCCTGCACCGGCCTCATCGCCGGCAAGCCAGCTCCCACAGGCTATCCACAGTTCTCAAGACCTGCGCCCTACCTGTGGGAGCTGGTTGCCGGCGATGAGGCCCTCAAAGAAAGCACACAACTCAAGCAATGCACACTATTGGTGCACCGCTACCAAAATTCGCATCTTAAGAGTGCACTTCTCCCCAGCAACCCACCCCCAGATGCCCGCAAACGCCCCCTTTTATCCCGCCCTCGCCATTTTCGGGCACTGGCATGCAATTTGCTCCCTTGTGAGGCAGGTAAGCTTGGCCGACTATCCGCGCCCGGCAACACCCTTTTTCCAGGGCAGCGGCCCACCGCGCTCTAGACCATCCGGAGGACAACATGTCGAAGTCGGTTCAACTCATCAAAGATCATGACGTCAAGTGGATTGATCTGCGTTTCACGGACACCAAAGGCACTCAGCACCACGTGACCATGCCGGCGCGTGATGCACTGGAAGACGACTTCTTCGAAGTCGGCAAGATGTTCGACGGTTCCTCCATCGCTGGCTGGAAAGGCATCGAAGCCTCCGACATGATCCTGATGCCGGTCGACGAAACTGCCGTACTGGACCCGTTCACCGAAGAGCCGACCCTGATCATCACCTGCGACATCGTCGACCCGTCGAGCATGCAGGGCTACGATCGTGACCCTCGCGCCATCGCCAAGCGCGCCGAAGAGTACCTGAAGAGCACCGGCA
This sequence comes from Pseudomonas sp. s4, assembly GCF_046764235.1. Lineage (NCBI taxonomy): Bacteria > Pseudomonadati > Pseudomonadota > Gammaproteobacteria > Pseudomonadales > Pseudomonadaceae > Pseudomonas > Pseudomonas sp. s4. Next base: position 5,891,716 of record NZ_CP177209.1, read on the forward strand.
TCGGTGACACCGTATTCGCAGGCCCGGAGCCAGAGTTCTTCATTTTCGACGAAGTGAAGTTCCAGTCGGACATCTCCGGCTCGATGTTCAAGATCTTCTCCGAGCAAGGCTCGTGGATGACCGGCGCTGACGTGGAAGGCGGCAACAAAGGCCACCGTCCAGGCGTGAAGGGCGGCTACTTCCCGGTTCCGCCGTTCGACCACGACCACGAAATCCGTACTGCCATGTGCAACGCACTGGAAGAAATGGGCCAGACCGTCGAAGTTCACCACCACGAAGTGGCGACTGCCGGCCAGAACGAAATCGGCGTCAAGTTCAACACCCTGGTGAAGAAGGCTGACGAAGTACAGGCGCTGAAGTACGTCGTGCACAACGTTGCCGACGCCTACGGCCGCACCGCTACCTTCATGCCGAAGCCACTGTACGGCGACAACGGCTCGGGCATGCACGTGCACATGTCGATCTGGAAAGACGGCAAGAACACCTTCTCGGGTGAAGGCTATGCCGGCCTGTCCGACACCGCCCTGTACTTCATCGGCGGTATCATCAAGCACGGTAAGGCCCTGAACGGCTTCACCAACCCGTCGACCAACTCCTACAAGCGTCTGGTCCCAGGCTTCGAAGCCCCGGTAATGCTGGCCTACTCGGCTCGCAACCGTTCCGCCTCGATCCGTATTCCTTACGTCGGCAGCCCGAAAGCCCGCCGTATCGAAGCTCGCTTCCCGGACCCATCGGCCAACCCATACCTGGCCTTCGCGGCCCTGCTGATGGCCGGCCTGGACGGTATCCAGAACAAGATCCACCCAGGCGATGCTGCCGACAAGAACCTGTACGACCTGCCGCCTGAAGAGGCCAAGGACATTCCGCAGGTTTGCGGCAGCCTGAAGGAAGCTCTGGAAGAGCTGGACAAGGGCCGTGCGTTCCTGACCAAGGGCGGCGTGTTCTCCGACGACTTCATCGATGCCTTCATCGAGCTGAAGAGCGAAGAAGAAATCAAGGTCCGCACCTTCGTTCACCCGCTGGAATACGAGCTGTACTACAGCTGCTGATCTGATCGGCGCCTCGCGCCGATGACATGATCACGAACGGCCTCCTTCGGGAGGCCGTTTTCGTTTCCGTGGCTGCGTCCTCGATTTCATACAGAACCGGCAGATGCCGCTGACATTTCGCCGCCCCCCTCAGCACGCAGGGTAGGCGTCCCTTCAGTCAAAGGACATCACGCCATGCGCAAACTTCTACCTGCAATGATTACCGTATCCGCCCTCCTCACCGGCTGCGCCAGCAATGGCACCGCGCCAGGCCAGGCAACGTCACAGGTGCTTCACCGCGCCACCGGCAGTTGGGACGGTACTCCCTATCTCGATTACCCCGAAGGACGACCAGTGCTGTCGCTTGTGAAAGTCAGCATTCCCGCCCACACCACCCTTGGCTGGCACTGTCACCAGGCGCTCAATCTAGGCTATCTGACCGAGGGACGACTCGAGGTGGAAACCCGCGACGGCAAGCGGACAAGCCTGGTTGCAGGCCAGACGCTGGCCGAACTTCAAGGGGAAGTGCACCGCGGGCACACCACTGGGCAGCCCGCCACTGTCATGGTGTTCCACGCAAGCAATGAAGACCTTGCGTTTTCAACGCCAGAAGCCGAATGCCCGCCAACTGTGCGATAAACCCTGAAACCACCTATGCTCCATATTGGTGCGCGCTGTGGACTAACGCCCCCGAATGCACCCCAAAAGCGATCACATGAACCGTTTAATCAGTTCATTCTGGTGCGAATTTTCCCGTTTCCAGGGCTTTATCGGCAAATTCCGCTTCTTTTCGGAGCCTTGGTTTGGTTCTTGCATTTTTTGCCCAAAGACTGGAATCAGCGGATCCACCGCGCGCCCGACCATGGCCGCGCCCATGCCCGACACGCGCCAAAAGAGGTCGACGACGCCCTATGACCATCAGCGATGCCCAGCACCGTCTACTTCTGGACAACCTGACCACCGCCACGCTGCTGCTCAACGCCGAGCTGCGCCTGGAGTACATGAACCCGGCCGCGGAAATGCTTCTGGCAGTGAGTGGCCAGCGCAGCCATGGGCAGTTCATCAGCGAGCTGTTCACCGAGTCGACCGAAGCGCTCAGCTCGCTGCGCCAGGCGGTCGAGCAGGCGCATCCGTTCACCAAGCGCGAAGCGCAGCTCACCTCGCTGACCGGGCAGACCATCACCGTCGACTACGCGGTTACGCCGATCCTGCACCAGGGCCAGACCCTGCTGCTGCTCGAGGTGCACCCGCGCGACCGGCTGCTGCGCATCACCAAGGAAGAGGCCCAGCTGAGCAAGCAGGAAACCACAAAGATGCTGGTACGCGGCCTGGCCCATGAAATCAAGAACCCCCTCGGCGGCATTCGCGGCGCAGCTCAGCTGCTGGCTCGCGAGCTGCCTGAAGAAGGCCTGCGCGACTACACCAACGTGATCATCGAGGAAGCCGATCGCCTGCGTAACCTGGTCGACCGCATGCTCGGCTCGAACAAGCTGCCGTCGCTGGCCATGACCAACATCCACGAAGTGCTTGAGCGGGTCTGCAGCCTGGTCGAGGCCGAAAGCCAGGGTTGCATCACTTTGGTGCGCGATTATGACCCCAGCCTGCCTGACGTATTGGTCGACCGCGAGCAGATGATCCAGGCCGTGCTCAACATCGTGCGCAATGCCATGCAGGCGATCAGTTCGCAGAACGAACTGCGCCTGGGCCGCATCACCCTGCGCAGCCGTGCCCTGCGCCAGTTCACCATCGGCCATGTGCGCCATCGCCTTGTGGCGAGGGTGGAGATCATCGACAACGGCCCGGGCATCCCGCCGGAACTGCAGGACACCCTTTTCTATCCCATGGTCAGCGGTCGCCCGGACGGTACCGGGCTGGGCCTGGCCATTACCCAGAACATCATCAGCCAGCACCAGGGCCTGATCGAGTGTGAAAGCCATGCAGGCCACACCGCATTCTCGATCTACCTGCCCCTGGAACAAGGAGCCACCGCCTCATGAGCCGAAGTGAAACCGTATGGATCGTCGACGATGATCGCTCCATCCGCTGGGTCCTGGAAAAAGCCCTGCAACAGGAAGGCATGACCACCCAGAGCTTCGATAGCGCCGATGGCGTCATGGGCCGCCTGGCACGCCAGCAACCTGACGTGATCATTTCCGACATCCGCATGCCGGGCACCAGCGGCCTCGACCTGCTGGCACAGATCCGTGAGCAGCACCCGCGCCTGCCGGTCATCATCATGACCGCCCACTCCGACCTGGACAGCGCCGTTGCGTCGTACCAGGGCGGTGCATTCGAGTACCTGCCCAAGCCATTCGATGTGGACGAGGCGGTCTCGCTGGTCAAGCGCGCCAACCAGCACGCCCAGGAGCAACAAGGGCTGGATGTGCCGCAGAGTCTGGCGCGCACCCCGGAAATCATCGGTGAAGCACCGGCAATGCAGGAGGTGTTCCGCGCCATCGGCCGCCTCAGCCACTCCAACATCACCGTGCTGATCAACGGTGAGTCCGGTACCGGCAAGGAGCTGGTGGCCCACGCCCTGCACCGCCACAGCCCGCGTGCGGCCTCACCGTTCATCGCCCTGAACATGGCGGCCATCCCCAAGGACCTGATGGAGTCCGAGCTGTTCGGCCATGAAAAGGGCGCCTTCACCGGCGCCGCCAACCTGCGCCGAGGGCGCTTCGAGCAGGCCGACGGCGGCACCCTGTTCCTCGACGAGATCGGCGACATGCCCGCCGACACACAGACCCGCCTGCTGCGAGTGCTGGCCGATGGCGAGTTCTATCGCGTGGGCGGCCACGTACCGGTCAAGGTCGATGTGCGCATCATCGCCGCCACTCACCAGAACCTGGAGTCGCTGGTGCAGGCCGGCAAGTTCCGCGAGGACTTGTTCCACCGCCTGAACGTGATCCGCATCCACATTCCGCGGCTGGCCGACCGCCGCGAAGATATCCCTGCCCTCGCCCGCCACTTCCTCGCCCGCGCCGCCCAGGAACTGGCGGTCGAGCCGAAGATCCTCAAGCCGGAAACCGAGGAATTCATTCGCAATCTGCCGTGGCCGGGCAACGTACGGCAGATGGAGAACACCTGCCGCTGGATCACCGTGATGGCCTCCAGCCGCGAAGTGCTGATCGGCGACCTGCCGCCGGAGCTGCTGAACCTGCCACAGGACGCCGCACCGGTAACCAACTGGGAGCAGGCCCTGCGCCAGTGGGCCGACCAGGCGTTGGCGCGTGGGCAGACCAGCCTGCTGGACAGCGCAGTGCCGAGCTTCGAGCGGATCATGATCGAGACAGCCCTCAAGCACACGGCTGGCCGTCGGCGCGATGCGGCACTGTTGCTGGGTTGGGGACGCAACACCCTGACGCGCAAGATCAAGGAACTGGGGATGAATGTGGCGGGGGGCGATGATGAGGAAGGTGACGAGCACTGAGTTCCAGGTAAACCCATAGTTCTCTGGGGCTGCTGCGCAGCCCATCGCGACACAAGGCCGCTCCTACAGGAGAATGCGATCCCCTGTAGGAGCGGCCTTGTGTCGCGATGGGCCGCAAAGCGGCCCCAAACATTTCAGCCCTTCGATGCACCGATCCTGTGCCCGATGCACCTCACTAAGGCACAAATCCCCTCAAAAAACGGCCAATTCACCCTGAAAGCCCAGATTCACGGGCTTTTCAAAACTGGCACGCCCCCTGCAATAAACAATACATATCCAGTTTCGGGGGCCCTGGTACAGGCAGGCCGGGTGAACCCCTCTTTTATTCGCAACATCGCCAGTTTTGGGGACCTCGGTACAGGCAGGCCGGGCCATCCCCCCTTTATACGCAGTACCCCTTTCGGGGACCCTGGTACAGGCAGGCCGGGATATCCCCTCTTTTATTCGTGCAGTTTCACCTGCAACCGCCAGCGCCCAGCGTCCTCTGCACCGGCCCACTCGCCGTGCAGGGGGCGCGCAGCCACCACCGTCAGCAACAGCCCTTCCTTGCTATTCTGCACCCGCCAACTCACAGGCTTGCCCTGCAGGCTCAGTTGCCCTTGCCGGGCCTTGCCTTGGGCCTGGAACAACAGTGCTACCGTACCGTCCACATTCTCGCCATGCAGCTGAGGCTCTTCGTTGAACCACAGCTCCAGGCCATCCTGCACCACCTCCACCTGCTGCAACTCGCGCTCGTCGGGTGTAGTCAGGCGGCCGATCATCAGCCCTACCATCAAGCCGACGATCGCCAGCGACAGCATCACCCGCGGGAACGCCTTCGAACGCACGTCCGGTTCGGGGGTAGAATGCCCGTCATCTTCACGCTTGGAGCCGTGCATGTTTCACGTCATCCTTTTTCAACCAGAAATTCCGCCGAATACCGGCAACATCATTCGCCTCTGCGCCAACAGCGGCTGCGACCTGCACCTGATCGAGCCCATCAGCTTCGAGCTGGACGACAAGCGCCTGCGGCGCGCGGGGCTGGATTACCACGAGTATGCCACGCTCAAGCGCCACGAAAGCCTGGCCGGATGCCTGGAAAGCCTGGGCAACCCACGGCTGTTCGCCTTCACCACCAAGGGCTCGCACCCGTTCCACGAAGTGGCTTACCAGCCGGGTGATGCCTTCCTGTTCGGGCCAGAAAGCCGCGGCCTGCCGGCCGAAGTACTGGACAGCCTGCCGGCCGAACAACGCCTGCGCCTGCCCATGCGGCCCGGGTGCCGCAGCCTGAATCTGTCCAATACCGTGGCTGTGACGGTGTATGAGGCGTGGCGGCAGAATGGGTTTGCCGGCAGTTGATGCGCTGCCTGCACTGACTCTATCGCCGGCAAGGCAGCTCCCGCAGGGACCGCACCGCCCTTGAAACCTGTGCAGTACCTGTGGGAGCTGGCTTGCCGGCGATAGGGCCGGAACAGGCCAACAAAAAAGGCGACCGAAGTCGCCCTTTTTCAAACGCAGCTATTACTGCACTGTCGGCGCTTCGCCGGCTTCCTGCATGCGCTGCATTTCTTGCGCGTACAGGGCGTCGAAGTTGACCGGCGACAGCATCAGGGCCGGGAACGAACCGCGGGTCACCAGGCTGTCCAGGGTCTCGCGGGCGTACGGGAACAGGATGTTCGGGCAGAACGCACCCAGGGTGTGGCTCATCGAAGCCGCGTCCAGATTCTTGATCAGGAAGATACCGGCCTGCTGCACTTCAGCGATGAAGGCCACTTCGTCACCGTTCTTGACGGTAACCGACAGGGTCAGCACCACCTCGTGGAAGTCGCCTTCCAGGGCTTTCTGCTTGGTGTTCAGGTCCAGGGCAACGCTCGGCTCCCAGGTCTGGCGGAAGATCTGCGGGCTTTTCGGGGCTTCGAACGACAGGTCGCGCACATAGATGCGCTGCATGGAGAACTGAGGGCTGTTGTCTTCTGCAGCAGCGCCGTTGGTCTGTTGGTCAGTCATGGCAGATCCTTATCCTAATGTTTTTGAATGCAGTGCAAATCAGGCCGCCAGCAGCGCGTCGAGCTTGCCAGCGCGCTCCAGGGCATAAAGGTCATCGCATCCACCGACGTGGGTGCTGCCGATCCAGATCTGCGGCACAGATGTACGGCCGGCCTTCTGGCTCATCTCGGCACGAACCTGTGGCTTACCGTCGACCTTGATTTCCTCGAAGGCCACGCCCTTGCTCTCGAGCAGGTACTTGGCGCGCATGCAGTAGGGGCAGTAGTCGCTGGAATAGACGATGACGGGCTTCATATCACTTCACCAGGGGCAGGTTATCGGCTTTCCAGCTGGAAACGCCACCGCTCAGTTTGGCGGCGTTGTAACCAGCCTTGAGCAGCTCGCGGCAGATGGTGCCGGACTGCTGGCCCATCGAGTCGACGACGATCAGGGTCTTCTCTTTGTGCTTGTCCAGCTCGCTCATGCGGTTGACCAGCTTGTCCTGCGGGATGTTCACCGCACCGACGATGTGACCGGCGGAGTATTCCTTGGTCGGGCGAATGTCGATGACCAGGGCTTTCTCGGCATTGACCAGGGCAGTCAGCTGGCCGTTGCTCAGGCTCTGGCCGCCGCGACGGATTTCGTTGACCAGCAGCGCGACCAGCAAAACAACGAAGATCGCCACCAGGATGTAGTGGTTTGTCGCAAATTGAATCAGGTTAGCAACCATCTGGGGTGTTCCACGCGATTGAAAATGCCGGCCAGTATACACAGGCCCTTATTGCCACCAAAGCCCGACGGGCCGGCCGGAAAGGTACCTTCATGTTGCCACATTGGCCACGCTGGTCAGGGAACAGGACGAATATTCGCCGCCGGTGGCGCATTTGCCCTAAAATGCGTGTCTTTATCATCTTTGAACAACCGTGAGTTTGATTGATGACGAGTACGCCCAAACCCCTGGTCCTGATCATCCTGGATGGCTTCGGCCACAGCGAAAGCCCCGAATACAACGCCATCTATGCCGCCAACACACCGGTCTATGACCGCCTGCGCGCCAGCCAGCCGCATGGCCTCATTTCCGGCTCAGGCATGGATGTCGGCCTGCCGGACGGGCAGATGGGCAACTCCGAAGTCGGTCACATGAACCTCGGTGCCGGCCGCGTGGTGTATCAGGATTTCACCCGGGTGACCAAAGCCATCCGCGACGGCGAGTTCTTCGAGAACCCGGTACTGACCGGCGCCGTGGACAAGGCAGCCAGTGCCGGCAAGGCTGTGCACATTCTCGGCCTGCTGTCCGATGGCGGCGTACACAGCCACCAGGACCACCTGGTAGCCATGGCCGAACTGGCCGCGCAGCGCGGCGCGCAGAAGATCTACCTGCACGCCTTCCTCGATGGCCGCGACACGCCGCCACGCAGCGCGCAGTCGTCCATCGAACTGCTCGACGCCACCTTCGCCAAGCTGGGCAAGGGCCGCATCGCCAGCCTGATCGGCCGCTATTACGCCATGGACCGTGACAACCGCTGGGACCGTGTCAGCGCCGCCTACAACCTGATCGTCGACAGCGCTGCCGAATACACCGCCGACACCGCCTTGGCCGGCCTGGAAGCGGCCTACGCCCGCGACGAGAGCGACGAGTTCGTCAAGGCCACGCGCATTGGTGAAGCAGTCAAGGTCGAAGACGGCGACGCGGTGATCTTCATGAACTTCCGCGCCGACCGCGCCCGCGAACTGTCGCGCGTGTTCGTCGAAGCCGACTTCAACGAATTTCCGCGTGCCCGCCTGCCAAAACTGGCCGCCTACATCGGCCTGACCCAGTACTCGGCAAAAATCCCGGCCCCCGCCGCCTTCGCCCCGGCCAGTCTGAACAACGTGCTGGGCGAGTACCTGGCGAAAAACGGCAAGACCCAGCTGCGCATCGCCGAGACCGAGAAGTATGCCCATGTCACCTTCTTCTTCTCCGGCGGCCGTGAAGAGCCTTTCGAAGGCGAAGAGCGCATTCTGATCCCGTCGCCGAAGGTCGCCACCTACGACCTGCAGCCGGAAATGAGCGCACCGGAAGTTACCGACCGCATCGTCGAGGCTATCGAGCAACAGCGTTATGACGTGATCGTGGTCAACTACGCCAACGGCGACATGGTCGGCCATACCGGCGTGTTCGAGGCTGCGGTGAAGGCCGTCGAGGCCTTGGATGGCTGCGTCGGGCGTATCGTCGAAGCACTGGACAAGGTCGGCGGCGAAGCGCTGATCACCGCCGACCATGGCAACGTCGAGCAAATGGAAGACGAGTGCACCGGCCAGGCGCACACCGCGCATACCACCGAGCCGGTACCGTTCATCTATGTGGGCAAGCGCAACGTCAAGGTGCGTGACGGCGGCGTGCTGGCCGATGTGGCGCCGACCATGCTGAAGCTGCTGGGGCTGGAAAAGCCGGTGGAAATGACTGGTACCTCGATTCTGGTCGATGCCTGATTCGGTGCCAAAGGGAGCCGCTTTGCGGCCCATTCGCAGCACAAGGCTGCTCCTACAAAGGGCTCATGCAATGCCTGTAGGAGCAGCCTTGTGCTGCGAATGGGCTGCACAGCAGCCCCAATAACACATGAATTCCAGACAAACGCCCCTCTGCACCCGCAGCGAGGCGTTTTTTTTGCCCGCCCGCGCGGGCATACTAGGCCAGTCTCCATCCTTGGTACGCCAAACCCCATGCTTCGCGCCCTGATCCTCCTAGCCCTGTCTTGCCTGCTCAGCCCGGCCTTTGCCGATGAGCGTGCGCAGACCCAGCAGCAACTGGACGCCACCCGCCAGGACATTGCCGAGCTCAAGAAGACGCTGGGCAAGCTCCAGGAAGAAAAGGCCGGTGTGCAAAAGGACCTCAAAGCCACCGAGACCGATATCGGCAACCTCGAAAAGCAGGTGGAGGCCCTGCAGCAAGAACTAAAAAAGACCGAGGGCGAGCTGGAGCGCCTTGATACCGAGAAAAAAAAACTCCAGAGCGCCCGCGTTGAACAACAGCGACTGATCGCCATCCAGGCCCGTTCGGCCTACCAGAACGGCCGCGAGGAATACCTCAAGCTGCTGCTCAACCAGCAGAACCCCGAGAAGTTTGCCCGCACCCTCACCTACTACGACTACCTGAGCAAGGCGCGCCTGGAGCAACTGCGCACCTTCAACGAGACCCTGCGCCAGCTGGCCAACGTCGAACAGGAAATCGCTACCCAGCAGCAACAGCTGCTGGCCCAGCGCGCCGACCTCGACAGCCGCCGCCAGGCCCTGGAAACCGAGCGTGGCAAGCGCCAGCAGGTGCTGGCCAAGCTCAACAGCGACATGAAGGACCGCGACCAGAAGCTGCAATCGCGCGAGCAGGATCAGGCCGACCTGTCCAAGGTACTCAAGACCATCGAGGAAACCCTCGCCCGCCAGGCCCGCGAGGCCGAAGAAGCGCGCAAGAAGGCCTTGCTGGCCCAGCAGGAAGCGGAAAAGCGCCGCCAGCAGGAAGCCCTCGCTGCCGCTGCCGCTCGCGAACAGGCCCGCGAACCGGTGGAGCCACCGAAAAAGGCCCGCACCACCCTGGGCCCGCTGGTTTCCAGCGACGGCGCGAACTACGGCGGCGCATTTTCTGCCGCACGGGGAAAACTTCCCTGGCCAGTCAATGGTCGATTGCTGGCACGTTTCGGTGATGCCCGCGGCAGCGATGCCCGTGCCAAGTGGGACGGGGTGATGATCAGCGCCAACCCGGGCACTCAGGTACGTGCCGTGCACGGCGGGCGCGTGGTGTTCGCCGACTGGTTGCGCGGTGCCGGGCTTCTGGTCATTCTCGACCATGGCAACGGTTACCTGAGCCTGTACGGCCATAACCAGAGCCTGCTCAAGAGCGCCGGTGATATCGTCAAGGCCGGCGAGGCCATTTCCACCGTTGGCGACAGCGGCGGCCAGGACGCTGCCGGCTTGTACTTCGCCATCCGCCAGCAGGGCCGGCCTACCGACCCTTCGCAGTGGTGCCGGGGCTAGTCAAATTTCTACGGGGTAGCCCACGGGCTGCGCCGATGCTCCCCAGGGAGCGCTTACAGGATCAGGAGTTCGTTCGACATGCTGCACTCGCCTCGTCTCACCCAGCTGGCCCTGTCCATCGCCCTGGCGGTCGGCGCGCCCCTGGCCACTGCCGCGGAGCCGGCCAAGCCGGCCGCAGTACCGGCCACCGAGGTGACCGCCAAGGCGCCACTGCCGCTTGAAGAGCTGCGCACCTTCGCCGAGGTCATGGACCGCATCAAGGCGGCCTATGTGGAGCCGGTGGATGACAAGACCCTGCTGGAAAATGCCATCAAGGGCATGCTCAGCAACCTCGACCCGCACTCGGCCTACCTCGGCCCAGAGGACTTCCAGGAGCTGCAGGAAAGCACCAGCGGCGAGTTCGGCGGGCTGGGCATCGAAGTAGGCCAGGAAGACGGCTTCATCAAGGTGGTCTCGCCGATCGACGACACCCCGGCATCGCGTGCCGGCGTGCAGGCCGGCGACCTGATCGTCAAGATCAACGGCGCCCCGACCCGTGGCCAGACCATGACCGAAGCGGTCGACAAGATGCGTGGCAAGGTGGGCGAGAAAATCACCCTGACCTTGGTGCGTGACGGCGGCACCCCCTTCGACGTGACCCTGGCCCGCGCGGTCATCCAGGTCAAGAGCGTGAAGAGCCAGCTGCTGGAGAACGACTACGGCTACATCCGCATTACCCAGTTCCAGGTCAAGACCGGCGACGAAGTAGGCAAGGCCCTGGCCAAACTGCGCAAGGACAACGGCAAGAAGCTGCGCGGCGTGGTGCTGGACCTGCGCAACAACCCGGGCGGCGTGCTGCAGTCGGCGGTGGAAGTGGCCGACCACTTCCTGACCAAGGGCCTGATCGTCTACACCAAGGGCCGCATCGCCAACTCCGAGCTGCGCTTCTCGGCCGACCCGGCCGACGCCAGCGACGGCGTGCCACTGGTGGTGCTGATCAACGGCGGCAGTGCCTCGGCCTCGGAAATTGTCGCCGGCGCCCTGCAAGACCAGAAACGCGCCGTGCTGATGGGCACCGACAGCTTCGGCAAAGGCTCGGTGCAGACCGTGCTGCCACTGGCCAACGACCGTGCCCTGAAGCTCACCACCGCGCTGTACTTCACCCCCAACGGCCGCTCGATCCAGGCCCAGGGCATCGTCCCCGACATCGAAGTGCGCCCGGCCAAGCTCACCGCCGAAGCCGACACCGACAACTTCAAGGAAGCCGACCTGCAGGGCCACCTGGGCAACGGCAACGGCGGTGCCGACCGCCCGACCGGCAGCGGCAAGCGCAAGGAGCGCCCGCAGGATGACGACTTCCAGCTGAGCCAGGCTCTGAGCCTGCTCAAAGGCCTGAACATCACCAAGGGCGACTGATCCACTCCATGCGTTATCTGCTGTGTCTGCTGTTCTGCCTGATGGCAGGGGTCGCGCAAGCGGCGCCGGCCGGCAAGGCCTACATGAGCATCATCATCGACGACCTCGGCCAGAGCAGCGAGCGCGACAGCCGCACCTTGGCCCTGCCAGGTCCGGTGACCATGGCGATCATGCCCGACACCCCGCATGCCACCGACTTTGCCCGCCAGGCGCACAAGGCTGGCAAGACGGTGATCCTGCACATGCCCATGGACCCGGCCACCGGCCCTTACGCCTGGCACCCCGGCACGCCTCTGCCGGAGCTGGCCCGGCGCCTGGACGCCGCCCTGGCGCAGGTGCCGGGCGCAGTCGGCATCAACAACCACATGGGCAGCCGCATGACCGCCGAACCCGAAGCAATGGCGATGCTGATGGCTGACCTGCAACGCAGGCACCTGTTCTTTGTCGACAGCCGCACCAGCGCTGCCACGGTAGCCGCATTCCAGGCTCAGGCCCAGGGCCTGGCACAGGTATCCCGCGATGTATTTCTGGACAACGTACGTACGGTCGAGGCCATCGGCAGCGAATTGCAGCACGGGGTCGAACTGGCTCGCAAACAAGGCTCAGCCGTGCTGATCGGCCACCCTTATCCGCAAACCCTCGAAGTGCTCGAACGCGAACTGCCCCGGCTGAAGCGCCAGGGCGTAGAGCTGATCGGCCTGGAACAGATGATTGCCGAGCGGGGCAATCAGACGATGCCTGCACATATCAGGCACCACCCCACTGCCCCCGTTGGCCGGCTCAACGGAAAGGAATGATTCCTCGGGCCTCGGCCAGCGTAAGTCTTCCCCTGTGCACCCGCTGGCCCGCAGCTGCAGCGGCCTGGCTACTCAAACTGCGCTGCTTCCAAGTCTTGAGGTGACCCACCGTGAAATTATCAGCGTTAGCGTCCAGCGAGGGTAAATGGAAGTGTGCAGCCCAGAGGCTCAGCTTGCTCGGTAGACGCCGGATCCGGTATTCGTCAAAAGCGCTGCCATCCTGCATGGTGCGCCGCTCCACATATTCGACCTGTATCAGGCGCTTTCCGTGGAGATACTGCAAACCTTCGGCCGACGGATACTTGGTGTCGGTATAGAGCGTGGTCATCTGAAATGTTTTATCCGCCTCCAACTTGTCCAGATCCACTTCCAGCGTCCTGATCAGCTTGTCGTTTCCTCCGGCATCACGCACCACACTGAGTGCCTGATTCAGCTTTTCCAGATGCTGATCGAACAACTGCTTGAGCAACGCCCCTTTGATGTCGTGCTTGACATAGTCCTTGGCCTGCTCCCTGACTGCATCGCTCTCGTCCAGAAGCGCCTGTACCCACATGGGCAGGTCAGTTGGAGCGGCTTCGTCCGACAATGAAGGGCGCTTGCTTTCACGCTGTCGCCATTCCCCATCCACCAGGTCGAAGGTTGCCAGTACTTCTTCACTGAACGTCTCCCGCACTTCAACGATCTGGCTTTCGTCTATCGTCCTTTCCACCCCGATCATCAACTGCCCAGCAAGGTTGCGCACCACTCGCTGCTCTTCGGTAGACACCTTGTAGGGCCTGCGCTTTTGCGCGACCGTTCCACCCTCCTGCTCCGAGATCGCGGCAACCAGCCGCTGTCCTGCATCTTCCTTCAGTTGCTTTACATGGTTGCGATACCGCTCGAGCATCACGGGTTCGATCAGTTCGCCACCTTCACGGAGAATGCGGGCACTGTTGAGTAATGCGGCAGAGTACTCATCCCATGCCTCTTGCAGGATCACGATGCGGTCGTCTGCCGTCAGATTGGCGAAGTCAAGCTCCCCATGAGTCTCTGCGGCATTGCGCAAGGCCGTGCTGACCAGTTCGTCACGGTAGCGGGCGACTGTCTGGAGGCCGCCGGGAGCATTGAGGTGCAAGGCCAGGTCTGCCAGGTTCTGCACCTGATGGAAGCGCATCTGCACGGTCGAAAACGGTCTTTCGTCGATCAGATGCCCCACTGTGCGATGGTCACCAGGGGGGTTGGAAGGTATGACAAGCTCAACCGGCGACTCGGCCAGCAAATTGTCCAGGTGCACTCGTATGGCGAGCATGCGGTCCTGATACTCCACCACCTGCTCCAGCTTGATACGAAACGCAGCATATTGTTCGCCGACTTCAGCCAATGGCTTACCATCAATAGCCCGTTGCAGCGCGGCAAGTTGCGGATAGTCCGTAAGGCTCCAGAGCTCGTTGTAAACGAAGACACAATCGCGAATCAGCTCTGTGCGAGCATTCTCTTCATGCTTGGCAACAGGCTTATCCAACCCATCTTTTTGGCGTTGCCCGGCATATTTGGGTTCCGCCATCGTGATCAACAGCTTTAGCTGTTCGTCTTCCTTGCCAATGGCCTCTTCAAGCAGCGAAACGATTTGCTCACGCTGCTGGGCGATACTTTCCCGCGCATCCATCGCTCGTTGTTCATACTGCGCGGTCAGTGACCGGAGAGCTGTCGTATCGGTACCTGCCGGGGCCGAATTCACATCCTCCTGCGCCTTTGCCTTCAACGCGTCCATTTTGACGAGGCTCTGGTGCAAAGCCATCATCTGCTGACTCGCTGCCTGAACCGTCGACTTCAACTTCGGGATTTCCGCATCCAACTGGACGACGCGGTCGTAAAGTTTCTTGAATCGGACCGATACCGAAGTTCTGGGGCTGGGAGCCCCTCCTGCAAGGCGCAATTTCGTATCCACCCGCCAAGCCCCGTCGACAAATGCCAACCAGGGCCCGTAACCGCCAGTCGCATCGACTACCCGAACTCCCTCAGCCAGCAACTCCACGCTATAGAGGTCACCAGCCATGGCCGCGTAGTAGTTCTTATCGATCTGGTACAGGCCTTCACCATCGCCCGCTGTCAAAGGCTTCAACCCATTGACAGAGACGCTGGAGCGCATGGCTTGCAACCTTTGCCGCTGTTGCGCGGGCAGCCAGTTGAACCCATGCTGGCCGCGCCAGGAAAAGTCCAGCACCTGGCTGCCCAGTTCGCCCAGCGTGCCTTCCGGTTCTTCACGCGCCTCGATAGCTAGTTCGGCAAACGCGCCGTTTTGCCGGTCAGGTCCTTCGAACAGTGAAACATCAGGCAGCCGCCTTGTGGGCACTGTCTCCTGCTTCGGTTGATGGGCATGCAGCAGCGTCATCCCGAGGTTGAGCAACAAGTCGGCCACTGCAGCAGACCGATCGAACTCACCACCCTGCTCCAACGCGGTCAAGTCGTTTTGCAGCGAAGCCAGAAACTGTACCAACCAGGCCACAGACGCGACCGGACCGCGTATCGCCTGAGTCACCACATCGAACAACAGCCAGGCGCCTTCGCACAGGAGCTGCCAGCGGCTCTCGGCGTCAGATACCGATTCCAGCCCTGCCAGCTCGACCAGCAGATCTCGATTGGCCTGGTAGATTTTCTCGTCAACCTTGTTGCGCCACAGCTTCAGGTCGAGCATCGCCGGCTCCGGCTTGGCCGGGAGCGTATAAGGGTCGATACCAATACTCACAATGTGCGGCTCGCTGAAACCACCCTCTGCATATACGTCGCGCGCGGTCGGGTCGATCCAGTCAAGAATGCTCTCTTGGAAGAGAGCCGACTCACGAATATGTGCAAGCAAGGCCTCAAGGCTTGCGTACTCGCGAACCGTGTCCTGTCGATATAGCGGGCGGTACACCAGAACCTTTGCCGGCTCGGCGCAGAACAGCAAGTACATGCCGCGCACAGTGTCTTTCTTGCGCGAATGGCGGCTGCGCCTGAAAGCCAAGGGGATCAGTGACATGCGCGGAACCAAGGGGTCCTGATGACCTGCGCAAAAATCGACCACGCACTGTAAACCCACCTCGGAGACTTTAGCGTCGAGCCTGGCCGAAATGGCGCTGGAAAGAAACGCGCTTCGCCACTCCCTGCCCAAAAGCTCGACGCGCTCGGCACGCATGGCCTGATCATCCAACTGTCCGGCAACATAGGCCGGGTAGCGGCCACCAATGTCTACCTGGGTGACCAATCGCTTCGCTGCATCGGCATTCAGCCACTTCGGAAGCTTGATGCTCTTCTGATGGCGGACCTGCTTGATGTACGCGCCCTTGAGCGAAGCAAGGTTACCAATGGCGAATTCGGTAAGCGACTTGGTGCCCACGAACGCCAGTGGCTCGCCACCGCCGGCTCCAGTCGCAGCGCCACCAGGCACACCCCGGGCGATGTACAGGTCAAGAAGCACCTGATCTGGAGAAATTTCGTCCCCGTGCTCGCTTTTTATCTGCTCGGTCAGTTGCTGCGCGGTATACGCCGTCAATGACTGGATGCCGTCCAGCACCGAAACACCTCCGGCATCCAGTTGGTCGAGGGAGAGTTGCAACAACGCGGCGCGACAGGCAAAGCTGTCCTGCGGGGCGCTGGCCCTGAGCCCCGGCGGGGCTACGGTGGCTGGCGTGTCGTCTTCGTAGCGCACGAACCAGGCCGCCGGGTCGCTCAGCTCGGCAAAACGTTGCTCCAGCGAAGCCACATCCGCCAAGCCACTGAAGCGCATCTGGTCGAAAGCCAGGAACATGGACTCAAGCAACAGCGAAACCTGTTGGGCAAAGACGTTGCCCTCGACCGGCTGACGCGTCCACGACAGGCTTTGGAAGCTGTAGTGCCGCGCCAGTTCGTTGCGCAGCGCGTTACCGAAATCGATCAACGAGGCGAAGCTGCGCGTGATACCGGACGGGGCGCACCAGAGCACCACTTGCCGCTCATCGTAATCGGCAGTGACCAGCAGGTGACTGAGCATCTGGTCGTATTGAATCGACCCACAAGTCAGGCTGGCTTTGACGAAATAGACCGAGGGCTGGGCAGCGCCACCGCGGATCAACCCGCGGATGCAGGCCTGCTCCTGAACATCCAGCCCTTGCAGTGGCAGGCCGCGCAAAAGCGTAGTCTTGAGCAGTAATTGCAGCCACTGGTCACGGCTCACTCCCGCACTGCCCTTGTCACTCCAGTACTTGAGCTGTGCCTCGCAGAACAGCCGTGGCAACCGTTGCACCAGTTCGTCGAGTGCATCGGACAGGCCGCTCAGTTGACGGGTGTCGAACGCGCTGTCCGAGCCAGGAAAACGGTATGAGGAGGTCAATGCAAGATTGTGATGCCGCTCACCGACAGGCTCGATGTCCAGCGGCTGTGCTTCGAGCAATGCCTGGAGCACACGGTCGACCAGCGGTTGCGTGGTCCAGTAAGGCGTGCTGGGGTCGGGACTATCCAGCATGAGAGGGTCGGCGTTGGACAGCGCCGGCTTCACAAAGGCAAGCCAGGACAGCTTCTCCTGCAGCACGGTCCACAGCTGCTCGCTGGTCACCTGCCGCAATGTTGGCCGACCACTGAACTGACTGGCTGCAGCGTACTGAAAATCGAATGTGGGAATAACGGAACGTTTCATAAAGCATGCCTCCGGAAGAAAACCGGCAGGCTGAAGCAAACTTGTCCGTTACCCGGGCTAATTATTGCTTGCCCATGAAAAAGGCCCTGCGTCCTGCAGGGCCTCCTCACCGCTCAAGAATCAGCTGTACACACGCCCCAGCAACTGGCGGTGGCTTTCGAACTGGTCCAGCACATCACGCACGATCTGCTCCGGCGCAAAGCCCATCAGGTCGTACTCCTGGCTGCCATCGTGCAGGTATACCTCGGCGCGGTAGAAGCGCTGGCGCACCTCCGGCTCACCTTCCACCGGCGCTTCGCTCGGCGCGGCCAGGTAGCCATCCAGGCTCACTTCATAGACGAACGGGTTGCCCTCTTCCATCATCACCCGCAGGCCCATCATGTTGCGCGACTGGCCAACCCGGGTTTCCACCTCGAAGCCCAGGGTCTGCAACTGCGCGGCAGCTTCTTTCAGCGCCGGGCTGACCTGCTTGTCCATGAAGCGCTGTACAACGGCCTGGGTCGGCTGCAGCTCCAGCTGGGTCAGGCGCTCGCTGAAGCCACGACGGCCACGTGCGGCCAGCTCGGCACGCTCCTGCTCCACCGCCACGTCCTGCTTCATGGCCTTGTACAGGCCGAACATGAACAGCACCAGCACCACCGAGAACGGCAGACCCGCCAGCACCACCATGGTCTGCATGGCTTCGAAGTTACCGGCGAACAGTAGGCCGATGGTGACCAGGGTGATGACCACCGACCAGAACACCACCATCCAGTGCGGGGCGTCTTCGTCGACCTTGCCACCTTTGCACGACAGGTTGGCCATCATCACCGCGCCGGAGTCGGCCGGGGTGAGGAACAGCACGAAGCCGACGAACACCGCTACACCGATCACGATCTTGGCCGCCGGGAAGTATTCCAGCAGCTGGTAGATCGACATCGACGGCTGTTCAAGGGCGGTCTTGCCCAGTTCCACGGCGCCTTGGTTGATCACCAGGTCCAGCGCGGTGTTGCCGAAGATCGACAGCCAGGCCAGGGTGAAGCCCAGCGGGATCAGCAACACGCCGCTGACCAGCTGGCGCACGGTGCGACCCTTGGAGATACGGGCAATGAACATGCCGACGAACGGGCCCCAGGAAATCCACCAGGCCCAGTAGAACACGGTCCACAGGCCCAGCCAGCGTTCGGACTTGCCAGCTTCGCCTTCATATACGTAGAGGTCGAAGGTTTTCAGCACGATGCCGTTGAGGTAGTCACCGATGTTCTGCACGAAGCCGTTAAGCAAGTGCAGGGTTTCGCCGCCCAGCAGGACGAAGATCAGCAAGCCGCTGAACAGCACGATGTTGAGGTTGGACAGGCGGCGAATGCCGTTTTCCACACCCGAGACCGCCGCCACGGTGGCGACGCCGGCCATGACCAGGATCACCACCAGCAGGTTGGTCTTGCTGTGATCCATGCCGAACAGGTATTCCAGCCCGGAGGCCACCTGCATCGAGCCGATGCCCAGGTTGGTCACCAGGCCCAGCAGGGTTACGAACATGCCGAAGATGTCCACGGCATTGCCCGCAGCACCCTTGACCCAACGCTCACCGACCAGCGGGTACAGCGCCGAGCGCAGGGCCAGTGGCTGATTGTGGCGGTAGGCGAAGTAACCCACGGCCAAGCCGACCAGGGCGTAGATCGCCCAGCCGTGCAAACCCCAGTGCAGGAAGGTCAGCTGCAGGCCCTGACGCGCTGCGTCGAGGCTGGCAGAAGTGCCTTCCGGTGGGTTGAAGTAGTGGTCCAGCGGCTCGGAGGCGCCGAAGTACAACAGCGAAATGCCGATACCGGAGGAGAACAGCATGCCGGCCCAGGCGCCATAGCTGAAGTCGGGCTGGTCATCCTTGCCGCCAAGCTTGAGCTTGCCGTAGTCGGAGAAGGCCAGGTAGATGACGAACAGCAGGTAACCGCCGATCACCAGCATGTAATACCAGCCGAAGGTGCGCGTCAGCCATTTCTGGGCCACGCCCAGCACTTGGCCGGCGGTTTCGGGTACAGCGATAAGCAAGGCAGTCAAAACGAGAATCATCAGCGCGGAGGTGAAGAACACCACGCGGTTGACCCGTACCCTCTCGGCCGGAGGGTTGGTAAGTGAGGCAGAACTCATTGCACGAATGCTCCGGGCAGTGCGGCTGTGGAGGCTAATCAGTCTTTCCCGAGCAATTGGTGGAATATCCCCACTGCATCAGGTGTTATAAAAGCACCCTTGGAAACCGTGATCCCGAATCGATACGTTGCAAAAAACAGACAGGTGGCCTGCTGCAAATGCCACGCCTCAGCTGAGGTGCGCGCATTGGTCACAGATCACCCCGCCCGCTCCAAGGGCCCGCCGCAGGGTCCATGACCGCACGGCAGAATCTGCATTTCGCATCGCTCATGCCCGTCAACGCCTTGTATTCAGGGGGTTACGCGATTTCCTGGGGTGTCAATCCGTGCCTTCTCGACCGCCTTAAAAACTGTCAATGGCACAAATTGTCGCAGAGCTTATTCTTTATTGATTGAACGTTCAATCAAAACAAAATAGACTGGCCTTCGCCGAGTCAGCCGCCCGTCGTCTGCTCGCAGGCCTGAGGAGAACGCAAGATGCCCAAGGTCGGTATGCAACCCATCCGCCGCCAGCAGTTGATCGAAGCCACGTTGCAGGCGGTCGATCAGGTCGGACTGGGTGACGCCAGCATTGCGCTGATTGCCCGTTTGGCCGGTGTGTCGAACGGCATCATCAGTCACTACTTTCGGGACAAGAACGGCCTGATAGCAGCGACGATGGGTTACATCATGAACATGCTCAACGAAGGTGTTAGAGCACGTCGCCAGGCCCTGACGGACGACAGCCCGCGCGCCCACCTGAAAGTGATCATCGAGGGCAACTTCGATGCCAGCCAGGTAAACGGCCCGGCGATGAAAACCTGGTTGGCCTTCTGGGCTTCCAGCATGCACCAGCCCGATTTGCACAGGTTGCAGCGGATCAACGACCACCGCTTGTATTCCAACCTGTGCTGCCAGTTCCGCCGCGCGCTGCCGCTCTACCATGCGCGCAAGGCAGCCCGCGGCCTGGCAGCTTTGATCGACGGCTTGTGGCTGCGTGGCGCCCTGTCGGGTGATGCATTCGACACCGACCAGGCGATACGGATTGCTTACGAATACATGGATCTACAACTGGCTAAACAGCACACCCTGGGTACAAACGACCAGGCCGCTGAACAACCGCGCACGGCCCTTGCCAACCCAGCAGGAGCGTGACGCGCAAGCCAAACCACACACTGCACTTGCGAGGACACTATGGCCCGTTTCGGAACGCAAAAACTCTACATTGATGGCGCTTACGTCGACGCTGGCAGCGATGCCACCTTCGAAGCCATCAACCCGGCTACCGGCGAAGTCCTCGCCCACGTGCAACGTGCCACCGAGGCTGACGTCGAGAAGGCCGTCGAAAGCGCCGAGCGAGGCCAGAAGGTCTGGGCCGCGATGACCGCCATGCAGCGTTCGCGCATCCTGCGCCGCGCCGTCGAGATCCTGCGCGAGCGCAACGACGAGCTGGCCATGCTGGAAACTCTGGACACCGGCAAGTCGTACTCGGAAACCCGCTACGTCGACATCGTCACCGGCGCCGACGTGCTGGAGTATTACGCTGGCCTGGTTCCGGCCATCGAAGGCGAGCAGATCCCGCTGCGTGAATCGTCCTTCGTCTACACCCGCCGCGAGCCGCTGGGCGTGACCGCCGGTATCGGTGCCTGGAACTACCCGATCCAGATCGCCCTGTGGAAATCCGCCCCGGCCCTGGCCGCCGGCAACGCGATGATCTTCAAGCCGTCGGAAGTCACCTCGCTGACCACCCTGAAGCTGGCCGAGATCTACACCGAAGCCGGCTTGCCGAACGGCGTGTTCAACGTCCTGACCGGCAGCGGCCGTGAAGTCGGCACCTGGCTGACCGAACACCCACGCATCGAAAAAGTCTCCTTCACCGGCGGCACCACCACCGGCAAGAAGGTTATGGCCAGCGCCTCGAGCTCGTCGCTCAAGGAAGTCACCATGGAGCTGGGCGGCAAGTCGCCACTGATCATCTGCGCCGACGCCGACCTGGACAAGGCCGCCGACATCGCCATGATGGCCAACTTCTACAGCTCGGGCCAGGTTTGCACCAACGGCACCCGCGTGTTCATCCCGGCTGATATGAAAGCTGCCTTCGAGGCCAAGATCGTCGAGCGCGTTGCCCGCATCCGCGCTGGCAACCCGGAAGACGAAAACACCAACTTCGGCCCGCTGGTCAGCTTCCAGCACATGGAAAGCGTGCTTGGCTACATCGCCAAGGGCAAGGAAGAAGGCGCACGCGTGCTGTGCGGTGGCGAGCGTCTGACCGCCGGTGATTTCGCCAAGGGTGCATTCGTGGCCCCGACCGTGTTCACCGACTGCACCGACGACATGACCATCGTCAAGGAAGAGATCTTCGGCCCGGTGATGAGCATCCTCACCTACGAAACCGAAGAAGAAGTCATCCGTCGCGCCAACGACACCGAGTACGGCCTGGCCGCCGGTGTCTGCACCAACGACATCACCCGCGCTCACCGCATCATCCACAAGCTGGAAGCCGGTATCTGCTGGATCAACGCCTGGGGCGAATCGCCGGCCGAAATGCCGGTCGGTGGCTACAAGCAGTCGGGCGTCGGCCGTGAGAACGGCGTCAGCTCGCTGGCTCAATACACCCGCATCAAGTCGGTCCAGGTCGAGCTGGGCGGCTACAACTCGGTCTTCTAAGGCCCTGTCCAGCCACGCCCGTGCCTCAGCGCACGGGCGTTCCTGCTCCCTGAACACCGCCAACACGAGGGTACTTTCATGTCCCAAGAATTCGATTACATCATCGTCGGTGCCGGTTCGGCCGGTAACACCCTGGCGACCCGCCTGACCGAAGACGCAGGCGTCACCGTATTGCTGCTGGAAGCCGGTGGCCCCGACTACCGCTTCGACTTCCGCACCCAGATGCCAGCAGCCCTGGCCTTCCCACTGCAGGGCCGCCGCTACAACTGGGCCTACGAGACCGATCCGGAGCCGTACATGGACGGCCGCCGCATGGAATGCGGTCGCGGCAAAGGCCTGGGTGGCTCGTCGCTGATCAACGGCATGTGCTACATCCGCGGTAATGCCCTGGACTTCGATGGCTGGGCAGAACTGCCAGGCCTGGAAGACTGGACCTATCTGGACTGCCTGCCGTACTTCCGCAAGGCCGAAACCCGCGACATCGGCCCGAACGACTACCACGGTGGCGAAGGCCCGGTCAGCGTGACCACGCCGAAAGCCGGCAACAACCCGCTGTTCCACGCCATGGTCGAAGCCGGCGTGCAGGCCGGTTACCCGCGCACCGAAGACCTGAATGGCTACCAGCAGGAAGGCTTCGGCCCGATGGACCGTACGGTGACCAAGAACGGCCGCCGCTCCAGCACCGCCCGTGGCTATCTGGACCAGGCCAAGAAGCGCCCGAACCTGACCATCGTCACCCACGCCCTGACTGACCGCGTGCTGTTCGACGGCAAGCGCGCCATCGGCGTGACCTACCTGGTCGGTGACAGCGAAGAGCGCGTTGAAGCCCGTGCCCGCAAGGAAGTCATCGTCAGCTCCGGCGCCATCGCTTCGCCGCAGCTGTTGCAGCGCTCCGGCGTTGGTCCGCGCGCCCTGCTGGAAAGCCTCGACATCCCGGTGGTGCACGATCTGCCAGGCGTTGGCGAAAACCTGCAGGACCACCTGGAGCTGTACCTGCAGTACGCCTGCACCCAGCCGGTGTCGCTGTACCCGTCGTTGCTGTGGTGGAACCAGCCGGCCATCGGTGCCGAGTGGATGTTCAACGGCACCGGCATCGGCGCCAGCAACCAGTTCGAGGCCGGTGGTTTCATTCGTACCCGCCCTGAATTCAAATGGCCGAACATTCAATACCACTTCCTGCCAGTGGCCATTAACTACAACGGCTCCAATGGCGTGAAGGAACACGGCTTCCAGGCACACATGGGTTCCATGCGCTCGCCTGCCCGCGGCCGCATCCAGGCCAAGTCGAAGGACCCGCGCCAACACCCGAGCATTCTGTTCAACTACATGTCCACCGAGCAGGACTGGCAGGAATTCCGTGACGGCATCCGCCTGACCCGTGAAATCATGGCCCAGCCGGCACTGGACCCGTACCGTGGCCGTGAGATCAGCCCCGGCGCGCACGTGCAGACCGATGAAGAGCTGGACAAGTTCATCCGTGAGCACGCCGAAACCGCCTTCCACCCGTCCTGCTCGTGCAAGATGGGCACCGACGACATGGCGGTGGTCGACGGCGAAGGCCGCGTGCATGGCATGAAGGGCCTGCGTGTGGTCGATGCGTCGATCATGCCGCTGATCATCACCGGTAACCTCAACGCCACCACGATCATGATCGCCGAGAAAATCTCGGACAAGATCCGTGGCCGCAAGCCGCTGCCGCGCAGCACTGCCAAGTACTACGTGGCGGGCGATGCACCGGTGAAGGGCAAGCCGATGCGTGAAATCAAGCAGGCGTAAACTGCACCGGCCCTTTCGCGGGCATGCCCGCTCCCACAGGACTCTCACAGAACTTGAGATTTGTGATTCACCTGTGGGAGCGGGCGCGCCCGCGAAGAGGCCCACCCAGGCAACACCCGAAAAGGCACCCACCGCGGTGCCTTTTTTTCATCTGCAGAAACGCTTTACAGCCTGCCAATTCATCAGGTTAGAATCATTTGGCACGCGACCTGCTAGCGTCATGCTATCAAGTCCCCTCCCCCGCGGTCCCCGGAGTACCTGCCTTTGGATGCAAGCACCATCAACAGCCTGTTCCTGATCGGCGCATTGCTGGTGGGCGCAAGTATCCTGGTCAGTTCGCTGTCGTCGCGCCTGGGCATCCCTATCCTGGTCATCATCCTTGCGGTCGGCATGATCGCCGGCGTCGATGGTGGCGGCATCATCTTCAACAACTATCCGACCGCCTACCTGGTGGGCAACCTGGCTCTGGCCGTGATCCTGCTCGACGGTGGCCTGCGCACACGGGTGGCGAGCTTCCGCGTGGCGCTGTGGCCGGCGCTGTCGCTGGCCACCATCGGCGTAATGATCACCACCGCCCTCACGGGCCTGGTCGCCGCCTGGCTGTTCGACCTGAGCCTGATCCAGGGCCTGCTCATCGGCGCCATCGTCGGTTCCACCGACGCTGCGGCGGTGTTCTCGCTGCTCGGCGGCAAAGGCCTGAACGAGCGGGTCACGGCCACCCTGGAGATCGAGTCGGGTAGCAACGACCCGATGGCAGTTTTCCTCACCGTCACCCTGATCGACATGATCGCCAGCGGCCAGACCGGCCTGCACTGGAGCCTGCTCACCCACCTGCTGCGCGAATTCGGCATCGGCGGGCTGGTGGGCCTGGGCGGCGGCTGGCTGATGCTGCAACTGGTCAACCGCATCAAGCTGGCTGGCGGCCTGTACCCAATCCTGGTGATCGCTGGCGGCCTGGTGGTGTTCTCGCTGACCAACGCCCTGCATGGCAGCGGATTCCTTGCCGTGTACCTGTGCGGCCTGGTGCTGGGCAACAAGCCCATCCGCAGCCGCCACGGCATCCTGCACATGCTCGACGGCATGGCGTGGCTGGCGCAGATCGGCATGTTCCTGGTGCTGGGGCTGCTGGTTACGCCCCATGACCTGCTGCCCATCGCCCTGCCGGCGCTGGGCCTGGCGCTGTGGATGATCCTGGTAGCGCGCCCGCTGTCGGTGGTCGCCAGCCTGTTGCCGTTCAAGGCCTTCCACGGCCGTGAAAAGGCCTTCATTTCCTGGGTCGGCCTGCGCGGTGCGGTACCGATCATCCTCGCGGTGTTCCCGCTGATGGCCGGCCTGCCGGACGCCCAGCTGTTCTTCAACCTGGCCTTCTTCATCGTGCTGGTGTCGCTGCTGGTGCAAGGCACCAGCCTGCCGTGGATGGCCAAGCTGCTGAAAGTGACGGTACCGCCAGACCCGGCGCCGATCTCCCGTTCGGCGCTGGAAGTGCACATCACCAGCGAGTGGGAAATGTTCGTCTACCGCCTGGGTGCCGAAAAATGGTGCATCGGCGCCGCCCTGCGCGAGCTGAAGATGCCCGAAGGCACGCGAATCGCCGCGCTGTTCCGGGGCGAGCAACTGCTGCACCCGTCCGGCAGTACGGTACTGGAAGTAGGCGACATGCTCTGTGTGATCGGCCACGAGCACAACCTGCCGGCCCTGGGCAAGCTGTTCAGCCAGGCGCCACAACGTGGCCTCGACCTGCGTTTCTTCGGCGACTTCGTGCTCGAAGGCGATGCCGAACTGGGTGCGGTGGCAGCGTTGTACGGTCTGAAACTCGACGGCCTGGACGCGAAAATGCCACTGGCCCAGTTCATCCGACAGAAGGTCGGAGGCGCTCCAGTAGTAGGTGACCAGGTCGAATGGCATGGCACGATCTGGACCGTGGCCACCATGGACGGGAACAAGATTCAGAAAGTAGGCGTCAGATTCCCCGAAGGAACGCGACCCGGACCAGGATTGTTCCTCTAAACTTCGTTTCTGCCGGATCCACAAGTAGTCTGCCTATGTCCCTGCGCGTGTACCTCCGCACAGCCCTGTTCGGGCTGTGCCTGTCTCTCTCTTTTGCAGCCACGGCAGCAGAAGCCCCGACCACCGCCAGCATCCAGAACAGCCTCGACAAGATCGCCGAGCGCAAACTGCCCGAGGCCGAGCAGAAAGCCCTGCAGCAGGTGCTGGAGCAAACCCTCAGCCTGCTCGCCAGCAAGGAAGACAATGAGAAGAAACTCGCCGCGCTGAAGCAGGAGCTGACCGGCGCGCCGAAAGAAACCAGCGACAGCCAGCGCGAACTGGCCAGGCTCAAGGAAACCAAGCCACAGCCGGTAGCCCAGCGTTATGCCGCCCTTTCCGTGCCGCAACTGGAGCAGATGCTCAGCGAGCGCAGCACCCTGCAGGGCGAGCTGCAGAAGGCGTTGTCCGAAGCCAACAGCCTGATCATCAACTCGCAGACCCGCCCGGAACGCGCCCAGGCCGAAATCAGCAACAGCCAGGCGCGCACCCAGCAGATCAACAGCATCCTCAAGACCGGCAAGGACGCCGGCAAACCGATCAACACCGACCAGCGCAACCAGTTGAATGCCGAACTGGCCTCGCTCAACGCGCTGACCCTGCTGCGCCGCCAGGAGCTGGCCGGCAACAGCCTACTGCAAGATCTGGGCAACGCCCGCCACGACCTGCTGATCGAACGGGCCGCGCGCCTGGAGCAGGAAATTCAGGACCTGCAGACCCTGATCAACGACAAGCGCCTGGCCCAGTCCCAGGAAGCGGTCACCCAGCAATCGATCGAGGCCCAGAAAGCCGGCGGCAGCAGCCTGCTGGCCACCGAAAGTGCGGTCAACCTCAAGCTTTCCGACTACCTGCTGAAAAGTACCGACCGCCTCAACGAACTGACCCAGCAGAACCTGCGCACCAAGCAGCAACTGGACAGCCTGACCCAAGCCGACCAGGCGCTGGACGAGCAGATCAACGTGCTCAAGGGCAGCCTGCTGCTGTCGAAGATCCTCTACAAGCAGAAGCAGACCCTGCCGCACCTGAAGGTCGATCGCGACCTGGCCGACCAGATCGCTGACACCCGCCTGTACCAGTTCGAGGTCAACCAGCAACGCGAGCAGATGAGCAGCCCGGTCACCTACGTCGACAAGCTGCTGGCTGCCCAACCACAGGAAGATGTGACACCACAGCTGCGCAAGGCCCTGCTGGAAGTGGCGATTACCCGCAGCGACCTGCTGGAGCGGCTGAACCGCGAGTTGTCGGCACTGCTCAACGAATCGATCACCCTGCAGCTCAACCAGAAGCAGCTGCTGGGCACCGCCCAGAGCCTGCGCACCACCCTCGACGAGCAAATGTTCTGGATCCCCAGCAACAAGCCGCTGGACTGGGACTGGCTGCGCTATGTGCCGGAACGCCTGGCCGACCAGGTGGCCAACTTGCCGTGGGGCTCGGGCCTGAAGGAGCTGGGCGACGGCCTGAGCCAGCGCCCGTTGCTGTTCCTGCCGCTGCTGCTGGTGATCGGCGCCCTGCTGTGGCGGCGCAAATACCTGTACCAACGGCTGGGCAAGGTGCACCAGGACATCGGCCACTTCCGCCGTGACAGCCAGTGGCACACGCCCCAGGCGATCCTCATCAACATCCTGCTGGCAATGCCCGTCAGCCTGGGCCTGGCCCTGTGCAGCTACGCCCTGCAGATCGACGCCCGCGGGCAGAACGCCAACCTTGGTGCAGCCCTCTGGCAACTGGCCCAGGCCTGGCTGGTGTTCTACACCGCCTACCGCATCCTCGCCCCGGGCGGAGTGGCGGAAATCCACTTCCGCTGGCACAAGCCGCAGGTCGAGTTCCTGCGCGGCTGGGTGCGCCGCCTGGGCACCGTGGTGCTGGCACTGGTCGGTGTGGTGGCGGTGGCCGAGCATCAGCCTTCGGCGCTGGCCGATGATGTGTTGGGTATCGGCGTGGTACTGACCTGCTACGCACTGATGGCCTGGCTGCTCAGCCGCCTGCTGCTCAGCAGCCCGGCGCACCGCGATACCTCGCTGTTCCGCAAGGCCGTGGGTGTGGCCTTCACCGCCCTGCCCATCGCCCTGTTCGTGGCCGTGTGCTTCGGCTACTACTACACCGCGCTGAAACTTACCGACCGGCTGATCTATACCTTGTACCTGCTGCTGTTCTGGCTGGTGATCGAAGCCGCGTTCGTACGTGGCCTGTCGGTGGCGGCACGGCGCCTGGCCTACCAGCGCGCGCTGAGCAAGCGGGCGGCGGCCAAGGAAGGGCTGGATGGCGAAGTCATCACCGAAGAACCAGCGCTGGACATCGAACAGGTCAACCAGCAGTCACTGCGCCTGATCCGCCTGGCCCTGCTTGGCGGCTTCATCGCGGGCCTGTACTGGGTGTGGTCGGACCTGATCTCGGTGTTCGCCTACCTCAACAACTTCGTCCTCTACGAATACACCAGCGGCACCGGCGCCGCCGCCAGCATGGTGCCGATCAGCCTCGGCGACCTGCTGGGCGCACTGGTAATCGTCGGCATCACCTTTGCCCTGGCCGGCAACTTGCCGGGCCTGCTGGAAGTGCTGGTGCTGTCACGCCTGAACCTGGCCCAGGGCAGTGCCTACGCCACCACCACGCTGTTGTCGTACACCATCGTCGGTATCGGTATCGTCAGCACCCTGTCGACCCTGGGTGTCAGCTGGGACAAGCTGCAATGGCTGGTGGCCGCGCTGTCGGTGGGCCTGGGCTTCGGTATGCAGGAGATCTTCGCCAACTTCATCTCCGGCATCATGATCCTGTTCGAGCGCCCGGTACGGATTGGCGACACCATCACCATCGGCAACCTGTCGGGCACGGTGAGCAAGATCCGCATCCGCGCCACCACCATCACCGACTTCGACCGCAAGGACATCATCGTCCCCAACAAGACCTTCATCACCGGCCAGCTGATCAACTGGTCGCTGACCGACACGGTCACCCGGGTAACGCTGAAGCTGGGCATCGACTATGGCTCCGACCTGGACCTGGTCCGCGACCTGCTGCTCAAGGGGGCCCACGAAAACCCACGCGTGCTCAAGGACCCGGAGCCGATCGTGTACTTCCTCAACTTCGGCGAGAGCTCACTGGACCACGAGCTGCGCATGCACGTACGCGACCTGGGCGACCGCAACCCGACGCTGGACGAGATCAACCGCTACATCAACCGCGAGTTCAAGGCGCACAACATCAAGATCTCGGTGCGCCAGGTCGAGGTGTTTCTGATGGATCCGAAGGGCGGCAAACAGCAGCTGATTCCGGTGGAGCAGCCGAAACCGGATGGCACTCACCCTGTGTGAGTGGACTCCATAGAGCATGAACGCCCAGAATGCCTGCGAGGGCTTCGCCCTCGATCGCCGGCAAGCCAGCTCCCACAGTGACCGTGCCGCACCCAAGCCCTGCACATCCCCTGTGGGAGCTGGCTTGCCGGCGATGGGCCGCAAAGCGGCCCCCTAGGTACCGACTTCCAGGAGCAGCCCGTGAAAGCCCTAGACCAACTCACCTTCGACAATCGCTTCGCCCGCCTGGGCGACGCGTTCTCCACCCAGGTCCTGCCCGAACCCATCGCAGACCCACGCCTGGTGGTAGCGAGCGAGTCGGCCATGGCGCTGCTCGACCTCGACCCAGCCCAGGCAGAGCTGCCGGTTTTCGCCGAGCTGTTCAGCGGCCACAAGCTATGGGAAGAGGCCGACCCGCGGGCGATGGTCTATTCCGGCCATCAGTTCGGCTCCTACAACCCACGCCTGGGTGATGGCCGCGGCCTGCTGCTGGCCGAAGTGCTGAATGACCAGGGCGAGCACTGGGACCTGCACCTCAAGGGTGCCGGCCAGACGCCCTACTCACGCATGGGCGACGGCCGCGCCGTGCTGCGTTCCTCGATCCGCGAGTTCCTCGCCTCCGAGGCCCTGCACGCCCTGGGCATTCCCAGCAGCCGGGCACTGTGCGTGATCGGCTCGAGCACCCCGGTTTGGCGCGAAACCCGCGAAAGTGCGGCAATGCTCACCCGCCTGGCGCAAAGCCATGTGCGCTTCGGGCATTTCGAATACTTCTACTACACCAGGCAACCAGAACAGCAGCGGGTGCTGATCGACCATGTGCTGGAGCAGCACTATCCGGAATGCCGCGACGCCGAACAGCCCTACCTGGCCATGTTCCGCACCATCGTCGAACGCAATGCCGAACTGATCGCCCGCTGGCAAGCCTATGGTTTCTGCCACGGGGTAATGAACACCGACAACATGTCGATCCTCGGCATCACCTTCGACTTCGGCCCGTATGCCTTCCTCGACGACTTCGACGCCAACTTCATCTGCAACCACTCCGACGACCGTGGCCGCTACAGCTACGCCAACCAGGTACCGATCGCCCACTGGAACCTCAGTGCGCTGGCCCAGGCGCTGACCACGGTGATCGAAGTCGAACCGCTCAAGGAGGCGCTGGGCCTGTTCCTGCCGCTGTACCAGGCACACTACCTGGACCTGATGCGCCGCCGCCTGGGCCTGACCACCGCGGAAGAGGACGACATGGCGTTGGTCGAGCGCCTGTTGCAGCGCATGCAGAGCGGTGGTGTGGACTACAACCTGTTCTTCCGCAAGCTGGGCGATCAGCCCGTGGCCGAGGCGCTGAAGGTGGTGCGTGACGACTTCATCGACCTGGCCGGTTTCGATGCCTGGGGGGCGGACTACCTGGCCCGTTGCGAGCGCGAAGCGGATAATGTCGAAGGACGGCGTGAGCGCATGCATGCGGTGAACCCGCTGTATGTGCTGCGCAACTACCTGGCACAGAAAGCCATCGAAGCGGCCGAAGCGGGGGATTACAGTGAAGTGCGACGGCTGCATCAGGTGTTGAGCAAACCGTTCGAGGAGCAGGCCGGGATGCAGGGCTATGCCGAACGCCCGCCGGAATGGGGCAAGCACCTGGAAATCAGCTGCTCATCATGAATCCTGGGACCGCTGCGCGGCCCATCGCGACACAAGGCCGCTCCTACAAGGGTACGCGGACTCCTGTAGGAGCGGCCTTGTGTCGCGATGGGCTGCAAAGCAGCCCCAAAAACCTCAAGGAAACGACATGTCCGAACCACTGGTAATCCCCTGCCCCCACTGCAACGGCCTCAACCGCCTGCCCGCCGAGCGCCTGGGCGACGCGCCGAAATGCGGCCGCTGCAAACAGGACGTGCTGCTGAGCACTCCCTTCGAACTCACCGAAGCCAGCTACGCCAACCAGATCAAAGGCGACCTGCCACTGCTGGTCGACATCTGGGCCGACTGGTGCGGACCGTGTAAATCCTTCGCCCCCACCTTCGAACAGGCCGCCCGCCAACTGGCCGGCCGCTGCCGCCTGGCCAAGCTCGACAGCGAAGCCAACCGCAACCTGGCCGGGCAACTGGGCATCCGCTCTATCCCAAGCCTGCTGCTGTTCAAGAATGGCCGTGAAGTCAGCCGTCAGGCCGGGGCGTTTCCACTCCAGTCGTTGCTGGAGTGGTTGCGTAGCCAGGGGGTTTAAGCGTTCTCTTCTAGTAGCGAATGCAACTCGACAAACTGCTGGGTCAGCTTGTGCCTGGGCTCCAGGTGAATCAGCGGAAGGCTGGCATGGTGCGACTCACGCATCTTCACCGAGCTGCCCAGGTACACCGGTAGCACCGGGAGCCCTTCGGCCAGCAGCTCGTCGAGCATCTGCTGTGGCAGGCTGGCACGGGACTGGAACTGGTTGACCACGATGCCTTCGACCACCAGGTCTTCGTTGTGGTCGTCCTTGAGCTCTTCGATCTCAGCCAGCAGGCCATACAGTGCCTGGCGCGAGAAGCTGTCGCAGTCGAAAGGAATCAGCACGCGATCGGCGGCGATCAGTGCGGAAACCGCATAGAAGTTCAGCGCTGGCGGTGTATCGATGTAAATGCGCTCGTAGTCCTCGTCCAGTTCGTCGAGCAACTTACGCAGCTTGTTGATCTTGTGCTTCGCCTCAAGCTTCGGCTGCAGATCGGCCAGCTCGGCCGTGGCGGTGACCACGTGCAAGTTGTCGAACGGGGTTTCGTAGATATCGACCTGGTTCTTCTTGCTGAACGGCCCGCTGGACAGGCTTTGCTTGAAGAAGTCGGCGATGCCCATGGGGATATCGTCGCCGGTCAGGCCAGTCAGGTACTGGGTCGAGTTGGCCTGGGCATCCAGGTCGATCAGCAGGGTCCGATAACCTTCGCTGGCGCTCACAGCCGCCAGGTTGCAAGCGATGCTCGACTTGCCCACACCACCTTTCTGATTGAACACCACGCGCCGCATGATTGACCTCCGTGTATCAACGAATGCCCGAGTATGTGGCGCCGCTGCGGCAATGACCAGTGCCATTTGCCCGGAACAACAGCCTTGTGCTGCCTGCCCTGGCCCTATCGCCGGCAAGCCGGCTCCCACACCGACCGCATAAGCCTCAAGCCATGTGCGTCCCTTGTGGGAGCTGGCTTGCCGGCGATGGGGCCCGATCAGGCAACTACACTGCCCCCGCCAACCACCTGCCCCGTGAGCAACTCGGCAAATGCCCGTGCCATCGCCGACCCACCATGCTCGCGCTGCACCAGCCACACCGCCGACATCGCCCCTTCATCCAGCAGCGTGCGATAAACCACCCCCTCGATGCGCATCCGCTGGAACGACGCCGGCAGAACCGACACCCCAAGCCCTGCCGATACCAGCCCGATGATGGTCATCGCCTCCCCCGCCTCCTGGGCAAAATGCGGGCTGAAACCCGCCTGGCGCGCCAGGCTCAGCAACTGTGCGTGCAACCCGCTGCCATAGCTGCGCGGGAAGAACACGAACGGCTCATGGGCCAGCGCGGCCATGTGCAGGCCATGTTCCGTGCCTTCGGCCAATGGATGCGAGGCATTGATCACTGCCACCAGCGGCTCGCGAAACAACTCGGTGGCCACCAGCCCTTCCGGCAGCGGCATCGGCCGCATCAGCCCGACCTCGATGGACTCGTCGAACACCCCTTCTGCGACGTCGCGACTGCTCATTTCCTTGAGGTTCAGGTGTACCGCCGGGAAACGCTTGCGGAAGGCGTGGATGGCCTTGGGTATCTTCGAAGTAAACGGTGCCGAGGAGGTAAAGCCGATCTTCATCTCCCCCAGCTCCCCCAACTGCGCACGCCGGGCGACATCGGCGGCCTTTTCCACCTGCGCCAGCACCTGGCGGGCTTCCTCGAGGAACAACCGCCCCGCCTCGCTCAGCTCGACCCGACGGTTGGTACGCTCGAACAGCCGGGCCCCCAGCTCCTGCTCCAGCGCCTGGATCTGCTGACTCAAGGGTGGCTGCGAAATGCCCAGCTGCTGGGCAGCGCGGCCAAAATGCAGCTCTTCGGCCACGGCGATGAAGTAACGCAGATGGCGCAGTTCCATGATCAGCTCCAAACAGGTCGTATAACGTCTCAAATAGGTCGAACAATATATTGGATCTAATCATTAGCCAGCTATATGCTTTTTTCATTGCGCCAGAGGTACCCGCCCGTGAAAACTGCTGTAGCTCCCCTTCCCGCCGAGCCAGAACCTGCCTCGCTGAACGAAATGTGGATCGAAAAAGGCACCCCCGCCTTCATGAAGACCGTGCTGGCGCTATTCAGCGGCGGCTTCGCCACCTTCGCCCTGCTGTACTGCGTGCAGCCGATGATGCCGTTGCTGTCGAAGGAATTTGCCATCAATGCGGCGCAGAGCAGCCTGGTGCTGTCGGTCTCCACAGCCATGCTGGCGTTCGGCCTGCTGATCACCGGCCCTATCTCCGACCGCATCGGGCGCAAGCCGGTGATGGTGTTTGCCCTGGCCTGCGCCGCCCTTTCCACCCTGGCCAGCGCGGCGATGCCGAGCTGGGAGCTGGTACTGGCCACCCGCGCTCTGGTCGGCCTGTCGCTGAGCGGCCTCGCGGCGGTGGCGATGACCTACCTGAGCGAAGAGATCCACCCGCAGCACATCGGCCTGGCCATGGGCCTGTACATCGGCGGCAACGCCATTGGCGGCATGAGCGGGCGCCTGATCACCGGCGTGCTGATCGACTTCGTCAGCTGGCACACGGCGATGCTGACCATCGGCGGCCTGGCCCTGGTGGCGGCGCTGGTGTTCTGGAAGGTGCTGCCCGAATCGCGCAATTTCCGCCCGCAGTCGATGAACCCACGCAGCCTGCTGGATGGGTTCGTCATGCACTTCAGGGATGCCGGCCTGCCCTGGTTGTTCCTCGAAGCCTTCCTGCTGATGGGAGCCTTCGTCACCCTGTTCAACTACATCGGCTACCGCCTGCTGGCCGAGCCGTATCACATGAACCAGGCGCTGGTCGGCTTGCTGTCGGTGGTTTACCTGTCGGGCATCTACAGCTCGGCGCAGGTCGGTGCACTGGCGGATAAACTGGGCCGGCGCAAAGTGTTCTGGGCCAGTATCGTGGTGATGGCGGGCGGCTTGCTGATGACCCTGGCCAGCCCGCTGGTGATGGTGATCGTCGGTATGCTGGTGTTCACCTTCGGCTTTTTTGGCGCGCACTCGGTGGCCAGCAGCTGGATCGGCCGCAGGGCTTTGAAGGCCAAGGGACAGGCGTCGTCGTTGTACCTGTTCAGCTATTACGCCGGGT
Source organism: Pseudomonas sp. s4 (assembly GCF_046764235.1). Taxonomy (NCBI): domain Bacteria; kingdom Pseudomonadati; phylum Pseudomonadota; class Gammaproteobacteria; order Pseudomonadales; family Pseudomonadaceae; genus Pseudomonas; species Pseudomonas sp. s4. The sequence goes on from NZ_CP177209.1 coordinate 5,926,160, forward strand.
CGAGCGTGGCCGGTACGGCGGGCGGGGTGTTCTGGCACCAGTGGGGCTGGAATGGCATCGGGCTGTTCATTGGCAGCCTGCTGGCGGTGGCGTTGCTGGTGGCGCTGCACCTGAGCAAGTTGCCACCGAAATCGGGCTGAACCCCATCACGACAAAAGGCCGCTACTACAGCGGAACGCGATTCCCTGTAGGAGCGGCATTGTGTCGCGATGGGCTGCAAAGCAGCCCCAAAATCTCGGATCAGTTGATGATCTCGACCATATCCACATCCACCTCCCGGCTCATCAGGTGCTTCTCCACCTCACCGGTCAGCTTGACCTTTGTCTTGTCGTTGAACGGCGTCGGCGGCAGGTCTTCATCATCGATTTCCACGGTGATGGTGCCGGTGTTGTCCTTGAACTCGTACTTGTCGTCGTTGTTGATCTTCTTGGTCACGAAGCCTTGCAGCACCACTGGGGTGTCGTCGGCTGCATCGTTGGCCGCAGCTACGGTGGTCACCGACTGGGCGCCCGGACCGGTGTAGCCGGCAGCCAGGGCGGCAGTGCTGAACAAGGGGGCAAGAATCATCGCAAGGTAACGTGCTTTCATGAGGATCAGGTCCTGTTTCGGTTTCGATGGGACCAGATTAACGATGATCGCTGAATTAAAACTTAATGAACAAAAAGCCCGACACATGGCCGGGCTTCGTGTTCAGCGATCGACTCACTGATGGTATTGCGCCGACAGCTCATGCACGGCGTTGATGAACACGCCAGCGTGCTCCGGGTCGACTTCCGGTGTGATGCCGTGGCCCAGGTTGAACACATGGCCCGTGCCGTGGCCATAGCTGGCCAGGATACGCGCCACTTCCTTGCGGATGGCCTCGGGCTTGGCGTACAGCACGGTCGGGTCCATGTTGCCCTGCAGCGCCACCTTGTCACCCACGCGGCGGCGAGCATCGCCGATCTCGCAGGTCCAGTCCAGGCCCAGCGCGTCGGCACCGGCTTCGGCGATGCTTTCCAGCCACAGGCCGCCGTTCTTGGTGAACAGGATCACCGGCACCTTGCGCCCCTCGTGCTCGCGGATCAGGCCGCTGACGATCTTGCGCATGTAGGCCAGGGAGAACTCCTGGTAGGCCGCCGCCGACAGGTTGCCGCCCCAGGTGTCGAAAATCTGCACGGCCTGGGCACCAGCGAGGATCTGGCCGTTGAGGTAGCTGGTGACCGACTGGGCCAGCTTTTCCAGCAGCAGGTGCAGGGCCTGCGGGTTGTCGTAGGCCATGGCCTTGGTCTTGCGGAAGTCCTTCGACGAACCGCCTTCGACCATGTAGGTGGCCAGGGTCCACGGGCTGCCGGAGAAGCCGATAAGCGGCACGCGGCCGTTGAGCTCGCGGCGGATGGTGCTGACCGCGTCCATCACGTAGCCGAGGTCTTTCTGCGGGTCGGGGATTGGCAGCGCTTCGATGTCGGCCGGGGTGCTGATGACCTTCTTGAAGCGCGGGCCTTCGCCGCTTTCGAAGTACAGGCCCAGGCCCATGGCATCGGGGATGGTGAGGATGTCCGAGAACAGGATCGCCGCGTCCAGCGGGTAGCGGTCCAGCGGCTGCAGGGTGACCTCGCAGGCGAACTGCGGGTTCATGCACAGGCTCATGAAGTCACCGGCCTTGGCGCGGCTGGCGCGGTACTCCGGCAGGTAGCGGCCGGCCTGGCGCATCATCCACACCGGGGTGACGTCTACGGGTTGCTTGAGCAGTGCACGCAGGAAACGATCGTTCTTCAGGGCAGTCATGTCGGCATCCGGAAAAATAGTGCGGGCATTTTCTCAGACGCCAGCGCAAAAGGCACGGTCAAGGCCATGCGTTTTGTCTATTGGATGCCATGGATCAAGGATTTTTGTATACAAAAATGCCTTTGGGGCTGCTTGCAGCCCGTCGCGACACAAGGCCGCTCCTACAGGAAGTACGCGATCCCCTGTAGGAGCGGCCTTGTGTCGCGATGGGCCGCGAAGCGGCCCCGACAATCAATCAGACTTCCAGGTAGTCCAGAATGCCTTCAGCAGCAGTACGCCCTTCGAAGATAGCCGTCACCACCAGGTCCGACCCACGCACCATGTCGCCGCCGGCAAACACTTTCGGGTTGCTGGTCTGGTGCTTGAACTTGCCTTTCTCCGGTGCAACCACGCGGCCCTGGCTGTCCAGTTGGATGCCATGCTGCTCGAACCAAGGCGCCGGGCTTGGGCGGAAGCCGAAGGCGATGACCACGGCATCGGCCGGCAGAATCTCTTCAGACCCCGGGATCGGCTCCGGGCTGCGGCGGCCACGGGCATCCGGCTCGCCGAGACGGGTCTCGACCACCTTCACGCCTTCGACCTTGTCCTCGCCGACAATGGCGATAGGCTGGCGGTTGTAGAGGAACTTCACGCCCTCTTCCTTGGCGTTCTTCACCTCACGACGCGAACCCGGCATGTTGGCCTCGTCACGGCGATAGGCGCAGGTCACCGACTTGGCGCCCTGGCGGATCGAGGTGCGGTTGCAGTCCATCGCGGTGTCACCACCGCCCAATACCACCACCTTCTTGCCCTGCATGTCGACGAAGTCCTCCGGCGACTTCTCGAAGCCCAGGTTGCGGTTGACGTTGGCGATCAGGAAGTCCAGCGCATCATGCACGCCCGGCAGGTCCTCGCCCGGGAAGCCGCCCTTCATGTAGGTGTAGGTACCCATGCCCATGAACACCGCGTCGTACTCGGCGAGCAGTTGCTCCATGGTCACGTCCTTGCCCACCTCGGTGTTCAGGCGGAACTCGATGCCCATGCCGGTGAACACTTCACGGCGGTTGCTGAGCACGGTCTTTTCCAGCTTGAACTCGGGAATACCGAAGGTCAGCAGGCCGCCGATTTCCGGGTTGCGGTCGAACACCACCGGGGTCACGCCGGCACGTACCAGCACGTCGGCACAGCCCAGGCCGGCCGGGCCTGCACCGATGATGGCGACGCGCTTGCCGGTTGGCTTGACCTTGGACATGTCCGGGCGCCAGCCCATGGCGAAGGCGGTGTCGGTGATGTACTTCTCCACCGAGCCGATGGTCACCGCACCGAAGCCGTCGTTCAGGGTGCAGGCACCCTCGCACAGACGGTCCTGCGGGCATACGCGGCCGCACACTTCCGGCAGGGTATTGGTCTGGTGCGACAGCTCCGCCGCAGCCAGGATGTTGCCTTCGGAAACCAGCTTCAGCCAGTTGGGGATGAAGTTGTGTACCGGGCACTTCCATTCGCAATACGGGTTACCGCAGCCCAGGCAGCGGTGCGCCTGCTCCACGGACTGCTGCGGCTTGAACGGCTCGTAGATTTCCACGAACTCCTTCTTGCGCTGGCGCAGCAGCTTTTTCTTCGGATCCTTGCGGCCCACTTCGATGAACTGGAAGTCGTTGTTCAGACGTTCAGCCATTTTTCAAAACCTCTTTACCGCAGTTGCCAGCCTCAGGCTGCAAGCTGCAAGACGATCACTTGAGCACGACGGGCCCCGCGCACGGGGCCGTCACTTGCAGCTGTTGTTACTGCGGGTTGGCACGGGTGCTGGACAGCAGTTGCTTCAGGTTGGCTGCCTTCGGCTTGACCAGCCAGAAGCGCCGCACGTAGTCGTCCAGGTTCTCCGAGAGCTCACGCCCCCACTCGCTGCCGGTCTCTTCCACGTACTCGGCAAGGACCCGCGCCAGGTGGCTGCGGTAGGCCTCCATCGCTTCACCACTGATACGCTGGATTTCCACCAGCTCATGGTTGAGCTTGTCAACGAAGGTATTGTCCATGTCGAGCACGTAGGCGAAGCCGCCAGTCATGCCAGAACCGAAGTTGTAACCGGTCTTGCCCAGCACACAGACAAAGCCGCCGGTCATGTACTCACAGCAGTGATCGCCAGTGCCCTCGACAACAGCGTGGGCGCCGGAGTTACGTACAGCGAAGCGCTCGCCAGCAGTACCGGCGGCGAACAGTTTGCCGCCAGTGGCGCCATACAGGCAGGTGTTGCCGACGATGGCGCTGTGCTGGGTTTCGAACGGGCTGCCGGCTGGCGGCACGATGGTGACCTTGCCACCGGTCATGCCCTTGCCGACGTAGTCGTTGGCATCGCCTTCCAGGTGCAGGTTCAGGCCACCAGCGTTCCACACGCCGAAGCTCTGGCCCGCAGTGCCCTTGAAGCGGAAGGTGATCGGTGCCGCGGCCATGCCCTGGTTGCCGTGCAGGCGGGCGATTTCACCCGAGACCCGCGCACCGATCGAGCGGTCGCAGTTGCAGATGTCGAGGCTGAACTCGCCACCGGCCTGGTCGCGGATGGCCGGCATGGCCATTTCCACCATCTTCTCGGCCAGCTCGCCCTGGTCGAATGGTGGGTTCTTGTCGACTTCGCAGAACTGCGGCTTGTCAGCCGGGATGTGCGAGCTGCCCAGCAGCGGCGTCAGGTCCAGGTACTGCTGGCGCTCGGTGTCGCCTGGCAGCACGTCGAGCAGGTCGGTACGGCCGATCAGCTCGCCGAGGCTGCGTACGCCCAGCTTGGCCAGCCACTCACGGGTTTCTTCGGCGACGAAGGTGAAGAAGTTGATCACCATGTCGACGGTGCCGATGTAATGGTCCTTGCGCAGCTTGTCGTTCTGGGTGGCCACGCCGGTAGCGCAGTTGTTCAGGTGGCAGATGCGCAGGTACTTGCAGCCCAGGGCGATCATCGGCGCGGTACCGAAGCCGAAGCTTTCGGCGCCGAGGATGGCTGCCTTGATCACGTCCAGGCCAGTCTTCAGGCCGCCGTCGGTCTGTACCCGTACCTTGCCGCGCAGGTCGTTGCCGCGCAGGGTCTGGTGGGTCTCGGCCAGGCCCAGCTCCCATGGGGCGCCGGCGTACTTGATCGAGGTCAGCGGCGAAGCACCGGTACCACCGTCGTAGCCGGAGATGGTGATCAGGTCGGCATAGGCCTTGGCCACACCGGCGGCGATGGTGCCGACGCCGGCTTCTGCCACCAGCTTGACCGAAACCAGGGCCTGCGGGTTGACCTGCTTGAGGTCGTAGATCAGCTGGGCCAGGTCTTCGATCGAGTAGATGTCGTGGTGCGGCGGTGGCGAGATCAGGGTTACGCCCGGTACCGCGTAACGCAGCTTGGCGATCAGGCCGTTGACCTTGCCGCCTGGCAGCTGGCCGCCTTCACCGGGCTTGGCGCCCTGGGCAACCTTGATCTGCAGCACTTCGGCGTTGACCAGGTACTCCGGGGTCACGCCAAAGCGGCCGGTGGCCACCTGTTTGATCTTCGAGCTCTTGATGGTGCCGTAGCGCGCAGGGTCTTCACCGCCCTCGCCAGAGTTGGAACGCGCGCCCAGGCGGTTCATCGCCTCGGCCAGCGCTTCGTGAGCCTCCGGCGACAGTGCACCCAGCGAAATACCGGCGGAGTCGAAGCGTTTGAGGATCGCCTCCAGCGGCTCGATCTGCTCCAGCGGCAGCGGCTGGTCAGCCACTTTCACCTTCAGCAGGTCGCGGATCATCGACACCGGGCGCTGGTCGACCAGCGTGGTGTATTCCTTGAACTTGGCATAGTCGCCCTGCTGCACGGCAGCCTGCAGGGTGTTGACCACATCCGGGTTGTAGGCGTGGTACTCGCCACCGTGAACGAACTTCAACAGGCCGCCTTGCTGGATCGGCTTGCGCGCGCTCCAGGCTTCGGCTGCCAGCAGCTTCTGGTCGCTTTCCAGGTCTGCGAAACGCGCACCCTTGATGCGGCTGGAAACGCCCTTGAAGCTCAGGCCGACCACTTCCTCGGACAGGCCGATGGCTTCGAACAACTGCGCACCACGGTACGAGGCAATGGTGGAGATACCCATCTTCGACAGGATCTTCAGCAGGCCCTTGGAGATGCCCTTGCGGTAGTACTTGAAGACTTCGTCCAGGTCGCCCAGCACTTCGCCGGTACGAATCAGGTCAGCCAGCACTTCATAGGCCAGGTACGGGTAAACGGCCGAGGCACCGAAGCCCAGCAGCACGGCGAAGTGGTGCGGGTCGCGGGCGGTGGCGGTTTCCACCAGGATGTTGCTGTCGCAACGCAGGCCCTGTTCGGTCAGGCGGTGGTGTACCGCACCAACGGCCAGCGAGGCGTGCACCGGCAGTTTGCCAGGGGCAATGTAGCGGTCGCTCAGCACCAGCTGGGTCTTGCCAGCGCGCACGGCTTCTTCAGCCTGGTCGGCGATGTTGCGGATGGCCGCTTCCAGGCCGACGCTCTCTTCATAGTTGAGGTCGATCAGCTGGCGGTCGAAACCTTCGCGCTCCAGGTTCATCAGCGAACGCCACTTGGCGGGCGAGATGACCGGCGAGCTGAGGATTACCCGCGAAGCGTGCTCGGGGGATTCCTGGAAGATGTTGCGTTCGGCGCCCAGGCAGATTTCCAGGGACATGACGATCGCTTCGCGCAGCGGGTCGATCGGCGGGTTGGTCACCTGGGCAAACTGCTGGCGGAAGAAGTCGTACGGCGAACGCACGCGCTGCGACAGAACGGCCATCGGCGTATCGTCACCCATCGAGCCGACCGCTTCCTGGCCCTGCTCGCCGAGCGGGCGCAGTACCTGGTCACGCTCTTCGAAGGTGACCTGGAACATCTTCATGTACTGCTTGAGCTGGTCGGCGTCGTAGCTGGCCACGCCCTGGTCATCGGTCAGCGTCGCCTGGATGCGCGTGGCGTGCTGACGCAGCCAGCGCTTGTACGGGTGGCGCGACTTCAGGCGGTTGTCGATGGCGTCAGTGTCGAGGATCTGGCCGGTTTCGGTGTCCACGGCGAAGATCTGGCCCGGGCCAACGCGGCCCTTGGCGATGACGTCCTCGGGCTTGTAGTCCCAGACACCGATTTCCGACGCCAGGGTGATGTAGCCGTTCTTGGTGGTCACCCAGCGCGCCGGGCGCAGGCCGTTACGGTCGAGCAGGCACACCGCATGGCGGCCTTCGGTCATGACGATACCGGCCGGGCCATCCCACGGTTCCATATGCATGGAGTTGTATTCGTAGAAGGCACGCAGGTCGGCGTCCATGGTCTCGACGTTTTGCCAAGCTGGCGGTACCAGCATGCGCACGCCACGGAACAGGTCGATGCCGCCAGTGAACATCAGCTCCAGCATGTTGTCCATGCTAGAGGAGTCGGAGCCGACGCGGTTGACCAGCGGACCGAGCTCTTCGAGGTCGGGGATCAGGTCGTTGGCGAATTTGGTGCGACGGGCCATGGCCCAGTTGCGGTTGCCGGTGATGGTGTTGATCTCGCCGTTGTGAGCGAGGAAGCGGAACGGCTGCGCCAGCGGCCATTTCGGCAGGGTGTTGGTGGAGAAGCGCTGGTGGAACACGCAGATCGCGGTTTGCAGGCGCTCGTCACCCAGGTCCGGGTAGAAGGCCGCGAGATCGCGCGGCATCATCAGGCCTTTGTAGATGATGGTCTTGTGCGAGAAGCTGCAGATGTAGTGGTCGGCGTCGTGGGCGTTGGCCACGGACGAACGGCGACGGGCACTGAACAGCTTGATGGCGAATTCCTGGTCGCTCAGGCCTTCACCGCCGATGAACACCTGCTCGATCTGTGGCAGGCGCTCAAGGGCCAGGCGGCCGAGCACGCTGGTATCGATCGGCACCTTGCGCCAGCCGACCAGTTTCAGGCCAGCAGCGAGGATTTCGCGGTCCATGTTGGCGCGGGCGGCTTCCGCTTTGACCGGGTCCTGGTTGAAGAACACCATGCCGACGGCGTACTGCTTGGGCAGCTCGACGGCGAAGTGCTCCTGGGCCACGGCACGCAGGAATTGATCGGGCTTCTGCATGAGCAGACCGCAACCGTCACCGGTCTTGCCGTCGGCGTTGATACCGCCGCGGTGGGTCATGCAGGTCAGTGCCTGCATGGCGGTTTGCAGAAGGTGGTGGCTCGGTTCGCCCGTCATATGGGCGATCAGGCCAAAACCACAGTTGTCCTTGAATTCTTCGGGATGGTACAGACCTGTTTTCATAGACACATTCTCACCAGGTTCACCTCTCAACGGAGGTAAATCTCTTTTTTAACAACCACTTACCATCCACGCCGATCAAACGCCAGCTTTTTTGCGGTGGCCATGGAAAACCATTGTTGCACAGCGACAGCGATGCCCACAAATTTTCATGTCTCACCATTGAAAATTTATGTCGCAATTTTGAATGTTTTTGCGCCATGCGCCGTGATAGCGGCTTGGCTCGAGTCTGAAGCGTTTCAGCCATGACTGCAAGTAAGGCTTGTGGCCGGCAGCCTGGGACAGAAAAGCCTGCCGCGTGACAACGCAGCAGGCTAGTCGAAAGTCAGTAATCGCTCAGCAACTGGGCGGCGGGGTGGTGCCGCCCGGAAGGTATCAGCGGGCCGAGGCCAGCTCTTGTTGGACGCTGGCGACGGTACGTGGCCAAGGTTTACCAGCCTGGACCTTCGCTGGCAAGTTCTTGATTGCCGCAACCGCTGCGTCGCGGTTGGCGAAGTTGCCGTAAGTGACTACGTACAGCGGCTTGCCCTGCAGGTTTTTCTTGAAGTAGCGATAGTCGCCACCTTGAGCCTTCACGAACGCCTGAGCCGAAGCCTCGGAGCTGGTACCCAGGATCTGCACCACATAATTGCCCGGTTTCTGCCCGGCGTACCAACCGCTGTTGCCGCTGCCACCGGCTGCCGGCTTCTCGACAGGCTTGGCGGCCGGCTTGGCCACGGCGACCTGGGTTGGTGCTGGTGCAGGCTTGGCAGGCGCAACCGGCTTGGCAGGTTGGGTTGCGACAGGTTTTGGCGCAGGCGCAACCGGCTGCGGTGGCGTCTGTACTGGCTGGGCTGGCGCCGCGGCTACTGGCTGGGCAGGTACCGGTGCCGGGCCCGCTGGCACACCTTGCGGCGGCGCGATGGTGGTCACGGTTGGCGGCGGGTTGCCTGGCTGCAGGGCGGTATCACCGGCCGGGCTGCCCTCTTCACCCTCGCCCATGCCCGCGGCCTGGGCCAGTGGCTCGCGCATCACCGGCTGCGACTGGCCAACCAGCGGCAGCGGCATCGGCTGGGACGAACCCGAGAACTCGATGGCGGGATTGCCACCATTGGCCTGGCCCTCGCCAAGCGGCAGCTGGGCCTGGGCGGCCGGCGCTTCGGCAGGTGCCTTGTCACCTTTCTTCGGCATCAACACCGCGGCCGCAACGGCGACCACAACCACAGCGGACAGCGCGAGCACATGTTTTTTAGGCATCTTGAACCCCATGGATGGTCGCTTGGCCGTCGAGCGGCTGGCGATCATGGCTTCGATCAAAGTGTCACGGGCGACCTGGTTGATGTTGCCAGGCCAGCCGTCGGAGTTTTCATGGATATCGACGATCTGTTCACGGCTGAACACCTCGATGCCCCGGCCAGCACCTTCCAGGCGCTGCTCCAGGTACTCGCGGGTTTCTTCTTCACTGTAGGGGGCGAGTTCGATGATGTGGAAGCGTTCTTCCTCGATATTGATCTCGTCCAGCCCGGCAATCAGCGACGGCTCACCGAACAGGAACACGTGCGGGCGCCCTTCCGGTACACCCGCCGCCAATTCCAGCAACGCTTGGAGTGCCGACTCGTCGAGTTGTTCCGCATCGTCCACCAGCAAATACACTTCCTGGCCGGTCAGTGCCAGTTGCACCACCTTGGCCAGGATCGCCTGCATTTCGGCCTCGGCCACATCCAGGTTCTGTGCAACCTGGCCGAGTACGCTGGCGGCATCGCTGGCGCCACGGGCGGACACCACCACGCTCTGCACCGCCTGCTTGTTGGTACTGGCCACCAGGGCCTGGCGCAGCAGGGTCTTGCCACTGCCCAGCGGGCCGGTGACAACCAGCATCAGCTGGCTGTAGCGCGCCAGGTGATGCAGCTGGCCGAGCACGGGCTTGCGCTGGGCCGGGAAGAACTTGAAGCCGGGCACGCGGGGCGCGAACGGATCATGGCTCAACTGGTAATGGTCGAGAAAGGCCTCATCGGCATGCAAACTGGTCATTGCGCTGTCACAACCTCAAAGCTGGGCCACGATCGCGCGGTAATCCGCCGACAACGTGGCCTGTAGAATCTCTTTCGGATAGTCGTCGGTCACCACGGCCTCGCCCATCTGGCGCAGCAGCACCAGACGCAGGCGGCCGTCGAGCACTTTCTTGTCGACCGCCATGTGCTCCATGAAATGCGCCGGGGTCATTTCCTGTGGTGGCACCACCGGCAAACCTGCGTCCTGCAACAGGCGGATTCCGCGATCGCGCTCGGCCTGGTCGATCCAGCCAAGGCGCATGGACATCTCCAGGGCCATCACCGTGCCCGCCGCCACGGCTTCGCCGTGCAGCCACACGCCGTAACCCATGTGGGTCTCGATGGCATGCCCGAAGGTATGCCCCAGGTTCAGCGTGGCGCGCACGCCAGACTCGCGCTCGTCGGCACCCACCACCGCGGCCTTGGCCGCGCAGGAGCGGCGGATGGCTTCGGTCAGCGCCACCGGGTCGAGGGCACGCAGTGCCTGCATATTGTCCTCGAGCCAGGCGAGGAACGGTTTGTCGCAGATCAGGCCGTACTTGATCACTTCGGCCAGGCCTGCTGACAGCTCGCGTGCCGGCAGGGTCTTGAGGCTGGTGGTGTCTATCAGCACCGCATTGGGCTGGTAGAAGGCACCGACCATGTTCTTGCCAAGCGGGTGGTTGATACCGGTCTTGCCGCCGACCGAGGAGTCGACCTGGGACAGCAAAGTGGTCGGCACCTGGATGAAGTCGACGCCGCGCTGGTAGCAGGCGGCAGCGAAGCCGGCCATGTCACCGATCACGCCGCCGCCCAGGGCAACCACGGTGGTGCGGCGGTCGTGCCGTGCAGTCAGCAGGCCATCGAAGATCAGCTGCAGGGTTTCCCAGTTCTTGTGGGCTTCGCCATCGGGCAATACCACCGGCAGCACCGAATAGGCCCCCAGGGTCTTGCTCAGGCGTTCGAGATACAGGGGCGCGACGGTCTCGTTGGAAACAATGGCAACCTGCCGCCCGGCAATGTGCGGCGCCAGCAGCTCAGGCTGGTCCAGCAGGCCTTCGCCAATGTAGATCGGGTAGCTACGCTCGCCCAGGTCGACCTTTAGTGTCTGCATGTATCCCCACAATGTACTTGTGCGCGGCGCCGCTCGGGCACCTACGCGGTTACGTTGAACCTCGCCTCGGCGCTGGTGGCCGAGAATAGTCCCGGGCTAACGGGGCGGCAACTGCTGCAAGCGCTCGAGAATATCGATCACCACCATGCGTGGCGGCCGCTCGTCGGTTTCTACCACCAGGTCGGCGATCTCGCGGTAGAGCGGGTCGCGGGCTTCCAGCAGGGCGCGCAAGGTCGCCTCGGGGTTGGCGGTGCGCAACAGGGGGCGATTGCGATCACGCGCGGTGCGACCAACCTGCTGTTCGACCGAAGCATGCAGATAGATCACCCGGCCACCCTGGTGCAGGGCCTTGCGGTTGGCTTCGCGCATTACCGCACCACCGCCGGTCGCCAAGACCACGCCATCGAGTGCGCACAGCTCGGCGATCATCGCCTGCTCGCGGTCACGGAAACCCGGCTCGCCTTCCTTGTCGAAAATCCACGGGATGTTGGCGCCGCATCGCAGTTCGATTTCCTTGTCGGAATCCTTGAACAGCAGGCGCAGCTCTTTGGCCAATAGGCGTCCGATGGTGCTTTTACCAGCACCCATGGGCCCCACAAGTATCAAATTTCGCACAGAATCAACGACTCACAGCAATCGCCTGGTCACTCATGATACGCGGAGTCAGGAAGACCAGCAGCTCGGATTTTTTCTCTTGTAATGCATCGCGTCGAAACAGCCGCCCAACATACGGCAGATCGCCGAAAAATGGCACCTTGTCGACCACATTGTTTTGCGAAGTCGAGTACACGCCACCGATCACGATCGTTTCTCCGTCCGTCACGCGAACCTTCGCATTGACCTCGTTCTTGCGGATCGGCGGTACGTTGTTCAAGGCATTGACGTAATCCGGCTCGTCCTTGGTCACCCTGACGGTCATGATCACCTTGTTGTCCGGAGTGATCTGCGGGGTCACTTCCAGCGACAACGAGGCTTCGCGGAACGCTACCGAGGTGGCGCCGCTCTTGCTGGTTTCCTGGTACGGCACCTCGGTGCCTTTGAGGATCCTGGCCGTTTCCTTGTCGGCCGTGACCACCTTGGGCTGCGAGATGATTTCGCCGTTGCCGCTCTTTTCCATGGCACTGAGTTCCAGGTCGAGCAGCACATCGCCACGCAACAAGCCCAGACCGATGCTACCGCCCACCCGCTCCACCCCGAGATCGACGAACAGATCCTTGCCCGGGCGCGGGTTCTCGACATACAGCGGCCCACCCCAGCGCACCCCCAGGCTTTTCTCGTAATCGACGTTGGCCTCGACGATACGTGCCTCGATCGCCACCTGACGCACCGGCACATCCAGCTGCGCCACCAGCTGCCTCAGTTCGGCAAGGCGGTCTGCCGGCTGGTACACCACCAGCGTATTGGTGCGCTCATCGACACTCAGGCTGCCCCGACCGTTGAGGATGCCGTCATCCGCCAGGCTCGCCAGCAGCAGCTCTGCCAGCTCGGCGGCCTTGGCGTGATGAATGGGCAACAGCTCCCGACGCAACGGCTGCAACTGTGCATCCAGCGCCTGGCCCACATGGGCATCGACAGACTGCGCGGCAAACTCCGCCGCGGGCGCCACCAACAGCACATTGCCCTCCTGTCGCCGGGCCAAGCCCTTGCTGCGCAGCACCAGATCCAGCGCCTGGTCCCATGGAACATCCTCAAGGCGCAAGGTGACGCTACCCTGCACGGCATCGCTGGCAACCAGGTTGACACCGGCATAGTCAGCCAGCACCTGCAGCACCGAGCGCACTTCCACATCCTGGAAGTTCAGCGACAGTGGTTCACCCTGATAAGGCATTGCCGACGCCAGCGGGAACGGCAGCAGGGCTGCCAGCATCCATTTCATCAATCTTTTCATCGTCGTCCGGGGCCTCCTTGCCCAGGTGCTTTGCCAGCGTGATGAACGCCGTGCGTTCATGCCACCCCCCTGCCATGAACAGCCGTTCGCGTACTTCGACCTGGGATTGATCAACTCTCGCCACCACCCCCTGGTCACGCCCGACCCGGTCCCCAGGGCGTACGCGATAGAGCCTGCCCGCCGCCATCAGCAGTGCTTCGTGTTCCGCTCCACGTGACAGGCTGCCGACCATCTCCAGTTGCGCCAAAGGCACGCCGGCCAACCCGCTGGCCGACAATCGCGTCGCTCCAGGCGCAAACGGGTCGACTGCGGGCGCTGCCGTCCCGCCCCTGGCTGGCATGCGCGCTAGCATCGCAGGCTGCGGCACTGGCGCCAGCGCCTGATAGGCATCAACCCGCAACTGCAGGCGCAGCAGCCCAGGCTTGCCATCTGCTGGAGCCAGTTGCAGGTCACCACTACGCAAAACACGCGCCTGGCCCAACCAGTCACCCAGCCACTGGCGCAATGCCGCGTATCGCCCCACCACCTGTAGCTCCAGCGGCACCTGGCGGAAACCGGCCTGCTGTTCGTCTTCATGAACGTCGAAGCGCTCGATCAGCAAGCCATGCGCGTGCCCCGAAGCCGCCAGACGCTCGAGAAGGTCACTCATGCCCTCACCGGCCGCCAGGTGCCAGTGCGCCTCGCGCAAGCGTTGCTCGGCGATGGTTACCGACGCGTGGAGTTGCTCCAACTCGGCCAGTTGCACCGCGCCGGCTGAATGCTGTTCGTTCAACTCGGCGTGCCGAGCCTCCTCCTGCGCCTGCTGTTGCAGCGCTGCAGGCAGACGTATGGCGCAGCCCAGGCCGAACAACGCCAAGGCCACCAGCACTGGCGCCAGCTGCCTGAAGCGGCTGGAGCTCTCGGCCATGGCCAGCCAGCCGAGCACCTGCGCAACATTCACGACCAGAACGCCGAAACGCGCGCCCCCAGCAGGAATTCATCGCCGCCTGGCAGGCTCCTGACGCGTTTGAGTTCCAAACCGACCAGCGCACTCGAGCGACTCAGGTCACGCATGAACTGTGCGACCACGGCACCTGACTTGGCCAGCCCGGTCATCTGCAGATTGCCATCTTCCAGGCTGAGGTCGAGCAGTTGCACACCCACCGGCAACGCCCGCTCGAGGTCAGCGAAGACCCCGACCAGCACATCCTGATGGGCGCGCAGTGCTTCCAGCGCCACCACGCGTGCCAGCAGCGCCTCATGCTGCGCATGCACATCGGCCAGCGGCTGCAACTGCTCGCCCAACGCCTCAAGGGCTGCCTGGTGCCGGGTATTGGCCAGCGCCTGCTGCTCCCCGCGCTGGCGCGCCAGCTGGTCGACCAACATCACGCCACACAGGGCCAGTAGAGCGCCGGCGACCAGTTGCCTGCGGAAAGACCGCAACGCGGCTTGCCGCTGCCGTTCGCGCCAGGGCAGAAGGTTCAGCCGCATCATCGACGCAATCCTCCGAGAGCCAGGGCGCAAGCCAGAATCATCGCACCATCGACGTGTTCCAGGCGCGCCAGGTCAGGCACCAGGCGGCACGGAAGGTTCAGCTGGGAGCCGAGGCTTTGCAACTGGCCCGCTTCGACCGGAGAACAGCTGGCAATCAACAGGCATTCCGGCAAAGGCTCACCGGCGAGCAAGGCCAGCAGGCGCTCTGGCAGCGCCCCGGTTATCGTCGACAGCCCCAGGCTCAGCTCACGCCGTTGCTGAGGCTGCCCCGAATGCCAGCCATAAAGAATGGTGCTGTGCGCCTCGATACGCAGCAACGCCGAGCTTTGGTGCCGGCCCTGCGGCAGCATGCGCCCCAAGGCAATGCTGTCGACCTCCACGGCCTCCAGTTGCAGCCCTGCCTCCTCGACGATGCCTTCAAGTGGCGCCAGTGCGCTCTGCCGACATGCCGCCACCATAACCTCGGCGCAGCCTGGCTGGACGCGAGAACCGCCCAGGACCTGAAAATCCAGGGCCAGGTCTTCCAGCGGAAATGGAAACAGCCGTTCGGCGTCAGCCAGCAGCTGCGCCTCCACTTCTGCACCGCCCTGTTCCACTGGCAGGTGGCATAGCTTGCAGATCACCTGGTTACCCGGCAGTGCCAGCGCGACCCGGCGCTGTCTGAGGCCGCTGCGCCTGTAGGCGCGCCTCAAGGCAGCCGCCACGGCGCCAGGCTCTGCCGCCCAATCACTGCCAGCCAATGATTCGAACGGCTCTTGTACCGAGGCAAGCACCCGGCAGCGCCGGTTACGCCGCTGCAGTTGCACAATCCGAACGGAGTCAGGGGCAATTTCCACCCCCACGAGTGAACCGGCATCCTTGCCGAAGCGTCCTAGCATCGTGGCATCCTTGTTGTCTGTCGCCGCCATCTTTCGCGGCTACCTGCCCCAACCCCGCGTCAGCACTAGGCCGCGCCTGCCCATCGAGGCGACGGGCAGCCTGGCCGGTAACCCGGAGAGGCGAAAAAATGCTTATAATGCCCAGCGTTTTTTGGTCCGCCGGACCTGCGTGCAATCCACTCCCAACCTGGACACCGAAAAGCCTTGATACGTCTGCTGAAGTTCTTCTGGTGGTCTTCCGTCGCAGTCATCTGCGCGCTCGTACTCGGTGTGAGCGGTGCGTTTCTGTATCTTAGCCCCAACCTGCCCTCGGTCGAGTCGCTCAGAAGCATCCAGTTGCAGATCCCCCTCAGGGTGTACAGCAGCGACGGCAAGCTGATTGCCGAGTTCGGCGAAATGCGTCGCTCACCGATCCGCTTCGAGGAAATTCCCCCACAATTCATCCAGGCGCTTCTGTCGGCCGAGGACGACAACTTCCTCAATCACTACGGTGTCGACCCCAGCAGCCTGATGCGCGCCGCGACCCAGTTGGTGAAAACCGGCCATATCCAGACCGGCGGCAGTACCATCACCATGCAGGTGGCGAAGAACTTCTTCCTCACCAGCGAGCGCAGCTTCTCGCGCAAGACCAATGAAATCCTGCTGGCCCTGCAGATCGAGCGTGAGCTAACCAAGGACGAGATCCTCGAGCTGTACGTGAACAAGATCTACCTGGGCAACCGCGCCTACGGTATCGATGCCGCCGCGCAGGTGTACTACGGCAAGTCGATCCGCGACGTGAGCCTGGCGCAGATGGCGATGATCGCCGGCCTGCCCAAGGCACCCTCGCGCTTCAACCCGCTGGCCAACCCCGTACGCGCCAAAGAGCGCCGCGACTGGATCCTCGGCCGCATGTACAAGCTGGGCAAGATCGACGAAGCCAGTTACCAGGCGGCCCTGGCCGAGCCGCTCAACGCCAGCTACCACGTGCCCACGCCTGAAGTGAATGCGCCTTACATCGCCGAAATGGCCCGCGCCGAAATGGTCGGTCGCTACGGCAGCGACGCCTACACCGAAGGCTTCCGCGTCACTACCACGGTGCCCAGCGACATGCAGGAAATGGCCAACAAGGCCATCCTCAACGGTCTCTCCGACTACGATGAGCGCCACGGCTACCGCGGGCCCGAAGCACGCTTCCCGGGCCGCACCCAGGCAGCCTGGCTGCAGGAACTGGGCAAGCAGCGCAGCCTCGGCGGCCTGGAGCCGGTCATCGTCACCCAGGTTGAAAAAACCGGCCTCAAGGTGCTGACCCGCAGCGGCCAGGAAGAGCAGGTGGCCTGGGACACCATGAAATGGGCGCGCCCGTTCATCAACAGCAACTCCCAGGGCCGTGCGCCGCAGTCACCGGCAGATGTGGCCCAGGTTGGCGACCTGGTGCGCGTGCAGCGCCTCGAGGATGGCAAGTTCAAGTTCAGCCAGGTACCTGGCGCGCAGAGTGCGCTGGTCACCCTCGACCCTTACAACGGCGCCATCCGCGCCCTGGTCGGCGGTTTCTCGTTCGAGCAAAGCAACTACAACCGCGCCATGCAGGCCAAGCGTCAGCCGGGCTCGAGCTTCAAGCCGTTCATCTACAGCGCCGCACTGGACAGTGGCTACACCGCATCCAGCCTGGTCAACGATGCACCAATCGTGTTCGTCGACGAGTACCTGGACAAAGTCTGGCGACCGAAGAACGACACCAATACCTTCCTTGGTCCGATCCGCATGCGCGAAGCGCTGTACAAGTCGCGCAACCTGGTGTCGATCCGCCTGCTGCAGGCCATGGGCGTGGACCGCACCATCGACTACATCGCCAAGTTCGGCTTCAACAAGCAGGACCTGCCACGCAACCTGTCGCTGGCACTGGGCACCGCCACCCTGACCCCTATGGAAATCGCCACAGGCTGGAGTACTTTTGCCAACGGCGGGTACAAGATCACCCCGTACCTGATCGATCGCATCGAAAGCCGCAGCGGCGAGACGCTGTTCACCGCCAACCCGGCTCGGGTACCGCAAGGTGCCGAGGACCAGGCGGGTGTGGCCGCGCCCGAACAGCCGATCAGCACAACCGCCATGCCTGGCGAGGCACCCGCTGCCTTCAGCCAGGTGGCTTCTGCACCGCAGGCGCCGGCCGTGGCCGAGCGGATCATCGACGGTCGCACCACCTACATCCTCACCAGCATGCTGCAGGACGTGATCAAGCGCGGCACCGGCCGCCGGGCGCTGGCCCTGGGCCGCACCGACCTGGCAGGCAAGACCGGTACCACCAACGAGTCCAAGGACGCCTGGTTCTCTGGCTACAACGCCGACTACGTGACCACCGTGTGGGTCGGCTTCGATCAGCCCGAAACCCTTGGACGCCGCGAGTACGGCGGCACGGCGGCACTGCCGATCTGGATGAGCTTCATGGGCGCGGCACTCAAGGACAAGCCTGCGCATGCGCCGGCAGAACCGGAAGGCATCCTCAGCCTGCGCGTCGACCCGGTCAGCGGCCGTGCCGCTTCGCCGAGCACGCCGAATGCCTACTTCGAGCTGTTCAAGGCCGAGGACTCGCCGCCGTCGGTGGACGAACTGGGCACTGGCGCAGCACCGGGCAGCCCACTGCCGGCGGATGAAGCGGCGCCGATGGACCTGTTCTGACGGCAGGTGCTTGTCTCAGGTTTTTGCGTGGGCGCGTAAATCGAGCGCCGCCCGCGCGGCGCTTCGCGGCACAAGGCCGCTCCCACATTTGTTGCAACGTGCCGAACCTGTCAGGCCATGGTTGCCCGCCTTAGTGCATGGTTTTAGCCAGACGGGGCGGCATCAATGCCCACCTTGAAATCCAGTCATGCCAACAAGGCTGACAACCATGGCCTCACAGACATGGCCACGTTGCAACAAATGTGGGAGCGGCCTTGTGCCGCGAAGCGCCGCGCGGGCGGCGCTCGATCTCATAGGCGACAAATTTGCCATGGCAAACACCAGCAGCCCTGACACATCCTTCACAACGGCAAACAAAAAGCCCCGGCTCATACGAGCCGGGGCTTTTTTGTGTCGCCAGGCAGCAATCAGCCTTTGAACACGTCATCCACGCTGGTCAGCGGGTAGTGCTTCGGATACGGCAGGGTTGCCACGCCGGATTCGATGGCGGCCTTGGCCACAGCGTCGGAAACGACGGTGATCAGGCGTGCGTCCAACGGCTTCGGAATGATGTACTCACGACCAAATTCCAGAGCCTGTACGCCGTAGGCGTCGCACACTTCCTTCGGCACTGGCAGCTTGGCCAGATCTTTCAGGGCGATGGCGGCGGCGATTTTCATTTCTTCGTTGATGCGCTTGGCGCGAACGTCCAGGGCACCACGGAAGATGAACGGGAAGCCCAGTACGTTGTTGACCTGGTTCGGGTAGTCGGAACGACCGGTAGCCATGATCACGTCGCTGCGAGTGGCATGCGCCAGCTCTGGCGAGATTTCCGGGTCCGGGTTCGAGCAGGCGAACACGATCGGGTTGGCAGCCATCGACTTCAGGCCTTCGGCGCTCAGCAGGTTCGGGCCGGACAGGCCTACGAACACGTCGGCACCGTCGAGGGCGTCAGCCAGGGTGCGCTTGTCGGTGGCGTGGGCGAACTGCGCCTTGTACTGGTTCAGGTCGTCACGGCCAGCGTGGATCACGCCGCTGCGGTCGATCATGTAAATGTTTTCGACCTTGGCACCCATGCTTACCAGCAGCTTCATGCAGGAGATGGCGGCAGCGCCGGCACCCAGGCAGACGATCTTGGCGTTTTCCAGCTTCTTGCCGGCGATTTCCAGGGCGTTGATCATGCCGGCAGCGGTCACGATGGCGGTACCGTGCTGGTCATCGTGGAATACCGGGATGTCGCACTGTTCGATCAGGGTGCGCTCGATTTCGAAGCACTCAGGCGCCTTGATGTCTTCGAGGTTGATGCCACCGAAGGTGATCGAGATGCGGCGAACGGTGTCGATGAACGCCTGCGGGCTTTCCGACTCCACTTCGATGTCGAACACGTCGATACCGGCGAAACGCTTGAACAGAACACCCTTGCCTTCCATGACCGGCTTGGAAGCCAGTGGGCCGAGGTCACCCAGACCGAGGATGGCGGTGCCATCGGAAATCACCGCAACCAGGTTGCCTTTGCCGGTGTATTTGTAAGCCAGCTCTGGATCACGGCCGATTTCACGCACGGGCTCAGCAACACCTGGGCTGTAGGCCAGGGCGAGGTCACGGGCAGTGGCTGTGGGCTTGGAGAGTTCGACGCTCAGTTTCCCCGGACGAGGTTGAGCGTGATATTCGAGAGCGGCGGTTTTCAGGTCTGACATGGTGGGCATTCCGCTATTTACTGTTCTGACGGACCGCCGAGGATACGCAAAGAGCCGGGGAGCCACAAGACTGGTCGGTCACTTGTGTCAAGGCCTTTAGCCTACGACTTTACGCTATAACCCACGGGGCATACGCCTAACAGTGTGTACAATCCAATAGCGAAATGTCTACATCTTTTAGCCTGAAATGCGCTCCAACATGCTCGGATCGGTCAACGGCAACAGCCAACGTCGCTGCCCGGGCTTGAGGCCGCCCTTGCGGGAACGATCCAGCACCCAGCCACGCGCCTCGACTTGGCGTCCCTTGAGGTTATCGAAGAAGCTGGCGGGGAAGTTGCGCTGCAGACGAGCGGGAACCTGCAGCACCACCGCACCGTCCAGGTTCAGCCAGACCCCGCCACGGTTGCGCTCCACGCCTTCGATGCGGCCCGCAATGACCGCGAAACCCGACTGCCGGACATCCCCGGCACGCACCACCGGCGAACGACGCCACAGCCCGGAGCCAGCCTTGCGCGCAGCCTGCTCGGCAAGCTGCTGGCAAGCGCTGAGGCGCACATTGGGGGCAACCGCGACGCGATAGCCCAAGCCCTCGCTGAGCAGCTGTGCTTCGATATTGTCGCCATTGCGCCCGTAGATATGCGCCAGCGTGCGGCCGTATTTGTCCTTGGACTCGACGCCCGGCTCCAGCCCTACACGCCCGTCGCTGGCTTTGACCAAAGCCTGCAAACGCTGCCTGGCGGCCTCGGCATAGGGTTCGCTAGTGCGCCCGTTACGGCCGATTTCCGGGGCATTGATGCCGATCAATCGCACGCTGCGGCCATCGACCAGGCGCAAGGTATCGCCATCGACCACCTGGCGCACCGCCACCTGCTGAGGGCTGCCTGGTAGCGGGCAGAACGCCAGGGCCGGGAATTGCCAGATGACGCCCATAAAAAAGGCGCCCACAAGGGGCGCCTTTTTTTGCAGCAATGCGAAACCCGAGGGGTTCGCCATGCGCATGATTACTTCTTGGTACCGAACATACCGAAGCGATCGGCGAACTTCTGTACGCGACCACCGGTGTCCAGGACTTTCTGCTTACCGGTGTAGAACGGGTGGCACAGGTTGCAAACGTCGATCGCCAGGGTGCTGCCCAGGGTCGAACGGGTTTCAAACTTGTTGCCGCAGCTGCAGGTGACTGCAACTACTTCGTAGTTCGGATGAATATCTGCTTTCATGGTCACTTCCTCGAGCTGCGTGCCGCCACCCAACACCAATTGTTGAATACCGCACGTAATTAGGCGGCGAATAATACCAGAGCATCACGCCAACGCAAGTTGTCGCTTGCACCGACCGTCGTCTGCTAGGCTCGCCAGTCTTTGAAACGCCCTCCGAGACTTTCCGCGTGTCCGACGTCATCCTGCGCCTTGCCCTGCCCTCCCCGCTGCGTCGCCTGTTCGACTACAAGGCGCCGGCAAGCATGGCACGCCAGGCCTTGACTCCGGGCATGCGCATTCGCGTGCCATTCGGCCGCCGCGAAATGATCGGCGTGCTGGTGGAGGTGTGCGAGCAGAGCGAAGTGCCCGCCGACAAGCTCAAGCCGGCCAGCGCCCTGCTCGACCCGGTATCACCGATCCCGCCGTCGCTGTTCAAGTTGTGCTTGTGGACCGCCCAGTATTACCAGCACAGCCTGGGTGACACGCTGAGCTGGGCCTTGCCGACCCTGCTGCGCCAAGGCGAACCTGCCGAGATGCGCCAGGAGCGCTTCTGGCACGTCGCCCCCGGCGCCCGCCTGGAAGACCCGCGCATCGCCCGCGCTCCGCGCCAGCGCGATGCCCTCAAGACCCTGGCCCAGCACCCGCATGGCGTGGCCCACAGCCTGCTGGCCAAGCTCAATCTGAACAAGGACAGCCTCGACCTGCTGCTGGCCAAGGACCTGGTGCAGATCGAGGTCCGCCGCCATCTGCCGGCACTTCGCCACGAACACTGGCTGGCACAGCCGGAACTGCCGCTCAACGAAGAGCAACGCGAAGCATTCGACGCCGTGCGCGAAGGCTTTGGCGGCTTTGGCGCCTTCCTGCTGGCCGGTGTCACCGGCAGCGGCAAGACCGAGGTGTACCTGCAACTGATCCGCGAAACACTGGAAGCCGGCAAGCAGGCCCTGGTGCTGATCCCGGAGATCAACCTCGGCCCGCAGACCCTGGCCCGCTTCGAGCAACGCTTCAACGCCCGCATCGCCCTGCTGCATTCGGCGGTGAACGACCGCGAACGCCTGGATGCCTGGCTGGCAGCCCGGGACGGCGAGGCCGACATCATCATCGGCACCCGCTCGGCACTGTTCACGCCGATGAAGAACCCCGGCCTGATCATCATCGACGAGGAGCACGACGGCTCCTATAAACAGCAGGAAGGCCTGCGCTATCACGCCCGCGACCTGGCGCTGGTACGTGCCCACCAGGAAAACGTCCCGATCCTGCTCGGTTCTGCCACGCCATCGCTGGAAACCCTGCACAACGCCCTGACCGGTCGCTACCGCCTGCTGCGCATGAACCAGCGTGCCGGCGGTGCCCGCCCGCCACGCATGCTGCGCCTGGATGTGAAGAGCCTGCCGCTGGACAGCGGCATCAGCGGCCCACTGCAGCAAGCCATCCGCCAAACCCTGGAAGCGGGCCAGCAAGTACTAGTGTTCCTCAACCGCCGCGGTTTCGCCCCGACCTTGCTGTGCCACGATTGTGGCTGGCTGTCCGAATGCCCGCGCTGCGATGCGCGCATGACCGTGCACCAGCGCTCCGGCGTGCTGCGTTGCCACCATTGTGGCTATGACGAGCGCCTGCCGCAGCAGTGCCCGCAGTGCAACCACGTTGACCTGCGCCCGGTCGGCGCCGGCACCGAGCGCGCCGAGGAGCGCCTGAAAGTGCTGTTCCCGGATTACCCGATCCTGCGTGTGGACCGCGACAGCACCGCGCGCAAGGACGCCATGCACAACCTGTTCAGCACCATCCAGCGCGGCCAGCCGAGCATCCTTGTCGGCACCCAGATGCTCGCCAAGGGCCATCACTTCCCGCGGGTGACCCTGGTGGCCATCCTCGATGCCGATGGCGGGCTGTTCTCCGGCGATTTCCGCGCCAGCGAACGCATGGCACAGCTGATCGTGCAGGTTGCCGGGCGGGCCGGGCGGGCCGAAGAGCCCGGCAAGGTCATCATCCAGACCCACCTGGCCGACCATCCACTGCTGGTGCAGCTTACCGAGCAGGGCTACTTCGCCTTCGCCGAGCAGGCCCTGGACGAACGCCGCGCCGCCGGGCTGCCGCCTTACTCGCACCTGGCGCTGCTGCGCGCCGAAGCGCACAAGCCCGGACAGGCCGAAGGTTTCCTCGACGAGGCCTGCGCCGCCGCCGAGCGCCTGGTGGCCGAACAGCGCCTGCCCGGCATCGAGCTGCTGGGGCCGGTGCCAGCACCGATGGAGCGCCGCGCCGGGCGCTTCCGCGCACAACTGTTGATACAGGCCAATACCCGGGCGCCTTTGCATCGACTGATCAGCGCCTGGTTGCTAGTGTTGGAGCAGATGCCGAGCGGGCGCCAGGTGCGGTGGTCGCTGGATGTCGACCCGGTAGACCTGTACTGAATCGACCGGCCTCATCGCCGGCAAGCCAGCTCCCACAGGTTGCGCGCACTCTTCTGTGGGAGCTGGCTTGCCGGCGATGAGGCCCTCGAACACAACATGGAACCCTTGATGGTTGCACCCCAAAGGTTGGCAACCCGCCCCCAGCCACGGATAATGCCCAGTTTTTCCACCTGCGCATCCAAGCGCTCCACCGCGCTTGCGGTCGAAAAGAGATCCCCATGAAAGACACCATTCGCCAGCTGATCCAGCAAGCCCTCACCCAACTCGTCACCGACGGTGTGCTGCCTGAAGGGCTGTCGCCGGCGATCCAGGTGGAAAACGCCCGGGACAAGACCCACGGCGACTTCGCCAGCAACATCGCCATGATGCTGGCCAAGCCGGCCGGCATGAAGCCGCGCGACCTGGCCGAGAAACTGATCAATGCCCTGCCGGCCAGCGCCGACATCAGCAAGGTCGAGATCGCCGGCCCCGGCTTCCTCAACTTCTTCCAGAACACCGACGCCCTGGCCAACCGCCTGGATGCCGCACTGGCCGACGCCCACCTGGGCGCGCGCAAGGCCGGCCCTGCGCAAAAGGTTGTGATCGACATGTCGGCACCCAACCTGGCCAAGGAGATGCACGTCGGCCACCTGCGTTCGACCATCATCGGTGACAGCGTGGCGCGCGTGCTGGAGTTCCTCGGCGATGACGTGATCCGCCAGAACCACGTGGGCGACTGGGGCACCCAGTTCGGCATGCTGCTGGCCTACCTGGAAGAAAACCCGATCACCAGCGACGAGCTGTCGGACCTGGAAAACTTCTATCGCGCCGCCAAGAAGCGCTTCGACGAATCCGAAGAATTCGCCACCCGCGCCCGCGGCCTGGTGGTCAAGCTGCAGGCCGGCGACCCGGACTGCATGGCCCTGTGGACGCGTTTCAAGGACATTTCGCTGTCGCACTGCCAGAAGACCTACGAGCTGCTCAACGTCAAGCTGACCATGGCCGACGTGATGGGTGAAAGCGCCTACAACGACGACCTGGCCAACGTGGTCGCCGACCTCAAGGCCAAGGGGCTGCTGGTCGAAGACCAGGGCGCCCAGTGCGTGTTCCTCGACGAGTTCAAGAACAGCGAAGGCGAGCCACTGCCGGTGATCGTGCAGAAGGCCGACGGCGGCTACCTGTACGCCACCACCGACCTGGCTGCCGTGCGCTACCGCAGCAACGTGCTCAAGGCAGACCGCGCCCTGTACTTCGTCGACCAGCGCCAGGCCCTGCACTTCAACCAGGTGTTCGAAGTTGCACGCCGCGCAGGCTTCGTGGGCCACCCGATGCAGATGGAGCACATGGGCTTCGGCACCATGAACGGTGCCGACGGCCGCCCGTTCAAGACCCGTGACGGCGGTACCGTGAAGCTGATCGACCTGCTCACCGAGGCCAAGGAACGCGCCTACGCGCTGGTCAAGGAAAAGAACCCGAGCCTGGCCGACGAAGAACTGCGCCACATCGGCGAAGTGGTTGGCATCGGCGCAGTGAAGTACGCCGACCTGTCCAAGCACCGCACCAGCGACTACAGCTTCAACTTCGAGCTGATGCTCAACTTCGAAGGCAACACCGCGCC
Source organism: Pseudomonas sp. s4 (assembly GCF_046764235.1). Classification (NCBI taxonomy): domain Bacteria; kingdom Pseudomonadati; phylum Pseudomonadota; class Gammaproteobacteria; order Pseudomonadales; family Pseudomonadaceae; genus Pseudomonas; species Pseudomonas sp. s4. Next base: position 5,951,027 of record NZ_CP177209.1, read on the forward strand.
TTACCTGCTGTACGCCTACACCCGCGTGGCCGGCGTATTCCGCAAACTGGGCAAGGGCTTCGATGAAGTCGACGGCAACATCGTGCTGCAGGCTGCCCACGAGCAGGACCTGGCCGCGCGCCTGGCGCAGTTTGGCGAAATCCTCAACAACGTCGCCGACAAGGGCACGCCGCACGTGCTGTGCAGCTACCTGTACGACCTGGCCGGCCTGTTCTCCAGCTTCTACGAGAACTGCCCGATCCTTGCCGCCGAAACCCCGCAGCAGCAGCAGAGCCGCCTGCGCCTGGCGGCCCTGACCGGCCGCACCCTCAAGCAAGGTCTGGAACTGCTCGGCCTGGAAACCCTGGAGCGCATGTAAGTTGGCTGCCAAGAAAAAACCTGCACCCAAACGCGGCGCCAGCCGCCAGACGGCGCCGGCCAAGCAGCCGATTCCCGGTTGGGTATGGCTGGCGGTCGGCCTGACCGTAGGCGCGTTCATCGTGTTCCTGATGAAGCTCGAGCCTGGTGGCGAAGACATCAAGCGCACCAAGCCGGAGCAGCAGAAAGCGGACAAAGTGGCCGAAGCCGGCAAGTCGGCGCAGCCCACTCCGCAGCAGCCTGTGAAGCCGAAGTACGACTTCTACACGCTGCTGCCGGAGTCCGAGGTGATCGTGCCGCCGGAGGCCGTACCAGAGAAGACACCACCCGTCCCGGCCCAGCCGGTGACCCCGGTGACGCCAGCCGAAGCGGCAAAGATCGACACGGCGCGAGCCCAGGCAGCATTGATGGGCCAGACACCGCCACCGGCACCGCCAGTCATCAAGCCGGCGGCGACCACCCAGTTCTTCCTGCAGGCCGGCTCGTTCCGCAAGCAGGCCGATGCTGACAAGGTGCGCGCGCAGATCATCCTGCTGGGGCAGTCGGTAAAGGTAGAGTCGGGCACGGTCAAGGACGAAACCTGGTACCGCGTGCTAGTGGGCCCGTTCAGCAACCGCGAGCAGCTGACCGGGGCGCAGAAGCAGTTGGCCGGGGCAGGTTTCAGCAACCTGCTGCTGCAACAGCGGCAGACCCGTCAGTAACCTGCGTTCGGGGGGCGCTTTGCGCCCCTATCGCGACACAAGGCCGCTCCTACAATGTGCGGGTAAACCTGAAAGTCGGGTTTACGCGCCCCCTGTAGGAGCGGCCTTGTGTCGCGATAGGGCTGCAAAGCAGCCCCCATGTGAACTCAACCCCGCCCCGCATTCCGCTCGGAAACCTGGCTGTTCAGCGTCCAGAAGTCATACAGAACCCCCACCAGGAACAGCCCGCCGGTAAAGAAGTAGATGATTGCGGTGATCCACTTGCCCTGATACAGCCGGTGCAGACCAAACACCCCTAGGAAGGTCAGCAGGATCCAGGCGATGTTGTAGTCAATGCGCCCGGACTGGAACCGGAGGTCAGCTTCACGGTCCATGGACGGGATCAGGAACAGGTCAATCAACCAGCCGATGCCCAGCAGGCCCAGGGTGAAGAACCAGATGGTGCCGGTTACGGGCTTGCCGTAATAGAAACGATGCGACCCGGTAAAGCCGAAAATCCATAGCAGGTAGCCAATGGTCTTGCTGTGGGTGTCGTGAAACGGCGCCCCCTGTTGATAACTGTTCATTCATAGCCCCCGTGGGTTATCCGAAAATTTTCTAAGAAAAAATGTGACTTTCTTGTCGCAGGCCGACGTACGGCACCTGGACAATCGACCAACGGATCAAAGATTGATCAAAAAGCTGTTATAAAGTTGCGCGCCCAACACATAACTATTCATAAGAGCTTCATCTATGCCGCCTTTACTCAAGACATGGCTGACCCTCTGCCTATTATTGCCCCTGGCCGCCCACGCCACCAATCGTGAGCAACGTCTTCCCAATGGTTTTACCGGCTACACCACCAATGCCTCGGTAAGACACGCACCAGTCAAGCAGACCGCGCTGCGCACCCGCCCAAGCAATGCCGCCATCAGCCGCAGCGTGCCCGGTGCGCCAGTCGCTGCCATGTCGCCGAAGCAGAGCAGCGATGTGCTCAGCCGCGCGGTAAATGTGCTCGGCACCCCTTATGTCTGGGGCGGCAGCAGCCCGAAGAAAGGCTTCGACTGCAGCGGGCTGGTCAAATACGCCTTCAACGACGTCGCCGACGTCGACCTGCCGCGCACCTCCAATGCCATGGCCCAGGGCCACGGCATCAAGGTGGCCAAGGGTGACCTGAAGCCAGGCGACCTGATCTTCTTCAACATCAAGAGCCGTCGGGTGAACCACGTTGCCATCTACCTGGGCAACGACCGCTTCATCCATGCTCCACGCCGTGGCAAGCGGGTGAGCATCGACACCCTGAGCAAGCCTTACTGGCAGAAGCATTACGTGGTGGCCAAGCGAGTGCTGCCGAAAGAACAGCAGCAACTGAGCCTGGCCAAGCGCTGATCTGATCGGCGCTCTCCTGTATCGGCCTCTTCGCGGGCACGCCCGCTCCCACAGGTACACCACAGCATTCGAAGGCTGTGTTATCCATGTGGGAGCGGGTTTACCCGCGAAAGGGCCAGCACAGGCACTATAGATCGCTGATCAGCCCCCTCTCCTTCAACCCTCGCATCGCCCCTTCCATCGTCCGCATCCCGTCCGCACCACCCGCCTGCATCACCGAACACAACTGCGCCATTCGCCCTTCCCGAACCAGGTTACGCACCGCTGACGTCACCACCAGCACTTCCCGCGCAGCAACCCGCCCTCCGCCCGCGCGCCTGACCAGCACCTGCGCTACCACCAGGCGCAACGACTCGGCCAGCATCGCCCGCACCAACGGTTTCTCTTCGGCAGCGAACACCTCCACCAACCGGTCAACACTGCTCACCGCCGAACGGGTATGCACGGTCGCCAGTACCAGGTGCCCGGTCTCAGCCGCACGCAAGGCCAGGCGAATGGTTTCCAGGTCGCGCAGCTCACCGATCATGATCACATCCGGGTCCTGGCGCAGGGCACTGCGCAGCCCCTGGGCGAACCCACCGCAATGGCGGCCGACCTCACGCTGGTTGACCAGGCTGCGCTGGCTGCTGTGGATAACTTCGACAGGGTCCTCAAGGGTGATGATATGCAGAGCACGATCTCGGTTCAGTTGGTCGAGCAGTGCCGCCAAGGTGCTGGACTTGCCACTGCCGGTCGGCCCACCGACGAGGATCAAGCCATCTCGGCACTGCGCAACAGCTTGAAACACATCGACCAGGTCGAGTTCATCGAGCGTGGCTATATGCCCCGGGATCAGGCGAAAGGTGGCCGCAGGGCCGTGCAACTGGCGAAACAGATTCAGCCGAAAGCGCCCTAGCGCCGGCAATTCCAGCGCCAGGTCCAGCTCATCACCCTGGGCCCACTGTCGGCGCTGGTCTTCATCCAGCAAGGGTGCCAAGCCCTTGGTCAAGGTCGCCGGGCCCAAGGTCGGCAGGGCCATGCGCTGCAGCTCGCCATCCAGGCGCAACATCGGTAACTGGCCCGCCGCCAGGTGCAGGTCGGAAGCCCCCGCATCCACGGCCCGGGCCAACAGGTCGGTCACATCCATGAGACTCCCCAAAGGCCTTCAAGTAGGTAGAATGCCGCAAACCCTCCAGCCGCCGGCATCAGTCCATGTCCACCCTAGCAGACAACCTTTCCGCTATTTCCGCCCGTATCGCCAGCGCTGCCCAGGCTGCCGGGCGTGATCCGGCCAGCGTCCAGTTGCTGGCCGTGAGCAAGACCAAGCCAGCCAGCGCCATCCGCGAAATCCACGCCGCCGGCGTATGCGATCTCGGGGAAAACTACCTACAGGAAGCGCTGACAAAGCAGCAGGCACTCGGCGACCTGCCCTTGATCTGGCACTTCATCGGCCCCATCCAGTCGAACAAGACCAAAGCCATCGCCGAGCATTTCGACTGGGTACATTCCGTGGACCGCCTGAAAATCGCCCAACGCCTCTCGGAGCAGCGCCCGGCCGGTCTGCCACCACTGAACATCTGCCTGCAGGTGAACGTCAGCGGCGAAGACAGCAAATCCGGCTGCACCCCTGCCGACCTGCCGGCCCTGGCCAAAGCGGTAGCCGCACTGCCCAACCTTCGCCTGCGCGGGCTGATGGCCATTCCCGAACCCACTGATGACCGCGCCGCCCAGGAAGCCGCCTTCGCCACCCTGCGCCAGTTGCAGGAAGGCCTCGGCCTTGGTCTGGACACCCTGTCCATGGGCATGAGCCACGATCTGGAAGCGGCCATTGCACAGGGTGCGACCTGGGTGCGTATCGGTACCGCCCTGTTCGGTGCCCGCGATTACGGGCAGCCCTGATTCCATGCTTTACTCACTCTTTCCTACAAGGACCTGACATGAGCAAGACTCGTATTGCCTTTATCGGCGCCGGCAACATGGCCGCCAGCCTGATCGGTGGTCTGCGTGCCCAGGGCCTGGACGCCTCGCAGATCCGCGCCAGCGACCCGGGCGCCGAGACCCGCAGCCGCATCCAGGCCGAGCACGGCATCGAAACCTTCGAGAACAACGCCCAGGCCATCGATGGCGCCGACGTCATCGTGCTGGCGGTCAAGCCGCAGGTCATGAAAGCCGTATGCCAGTCCCTGCAACCGAACCTGCAGGAAGGCCAGCTGATCGTTTCCATTGCCGCCGGCATCACCTGCGCCAGCCTGCAAAGCTGGGTCGGCGCTCGCCCGGTGGTGCGCTGCATGCCCAACACCCCGGCACTGCTGCGCCAGGGCGTCAGCGGCCTGTACGCCACCGCGGAAGTATCCAGCGAACAACGCCAGCAGGCCGAGCAACTGCTGTCGGCCGTGGGCACCGCCCTGTGGCTCGAGCAGGAGCAGCAACTGGACGCCGTGACGGCAGTCTCCGGCAGCGGCCCGGCGTACTTCTTCCTGCTGATCGAAGCCATGACCGCGGCAGGCGAAAAGCTTGGCCTGCCACGTGAAACTGCCTCCCAGCTGACCCTGCAGACTGCCTTGGGCGCCGCACGCATGGCGGTTGCCAGCGATGTCGATGCTGCCGAACTGCGCCGCCGAGTCACCTCGCCTGCAGGCACTACCGAAGCGGCGATCAAGTCGTTCCAGGCCAGCGGCTTCGAAGCCATCGTCGAACAGGCGCTGCAGGCTGCGGCTACACGTTCCGCCGAGCTGGCCGAACAACTGGGCAAATAAGGAGCTTCAGATGAATGCACTGTCCGGCGCCGCGATCTTCGTGGTGCAAACCCTGGTCAGCCTGTACCTGGTGATCGTCCTGCTGCGCTTTGTCCTGCAGCTGGTCAAGGCCAACTTCTACAACCCGCTGTGCCAGTTCGCCGTGCGCGCCACACAGCCGCTGCTCAAGCCGATTCGCCGAGTCATCCCCAGCGTTGGTGGGCTGGATACCTCGTCGCTGCTGTTGTCGGTGGTCATCCAGGCGCTGCTGATGGCTTTCGTGCTGATGGTCACCTACGGGACCTTCGGTGACATCCTGCACCTGCTGATGTGGGCCATCATCGGTATCACCTCGCTGTTCCTGAAGATTTTCTGGGTCGCGATGATCGTCATGGTGATCGTGTCCTGGGTTGCTCCCAACAGCCACAACCCGGCGGCTGAGCTGGCCTACCAGATCAGTGAACCGGTGCTGGCACCGTTCCGCCGCATCGTGCCCAACCTGGGCGGCATGGACATCTCGCCGATCTTCGCCTTCCTCGCGATCCAGGTAATCCAGTCGTTCGTCATGCCGCCGCTGGCCGCCTACGCCGGCATGCCACAAGAGCTATGGCGGATGATCTGAGCCCCAGCTGACTCTGGTTGCTTCCAGCGACAAGCCTCTGCTTGCCGCTGGGGGTAGCGCTCTTTAGACTTACGCCTCCGTCAAGCGTGAGCAGGGTCGATGTCCACTGTCTTTCCCGAAGATTCCGTCGGTCTGGTAGTACCGCAAACCGCCCGGTTCGATGAACCGCTGGCCCTGGCCTGCGGTCGCTCCCTGGCCAGTTACGAACTGGTCTACGAGACCTATGGCACCCTGAACGCCAGCGCGAGCAACGCCGTGCTGATCTGCCATGCCCTCTCCGGCCACCACCATGCCGCTGGCTACCATGCCGCCACCGACCGCAAGCCGGGCTGGTGGGACAGCTGTATCGGCCCTGGCAAGCCGATCGACACCAACCGCTTCTTCGTGGTCAGCCTGAACAACCTGGGCGGCTGCAACGGCAGCACCGGCCCCAGCAGCATCAACCCGGCCACCGGCAAGCCCTACGGCGCTGACTTCCCGGTGCTGACCGTGGAAGACTGGGTGCACAGCCAGGTGCGCCTGGCCGAGCGCCTGGGCATCCAGCAGTGGGCCGCCGTGGTCGGTGGCAGCCTGGGTGGCATGCAGGCGCTGCAGTGGACCATCAGCTACCCCGAGCGTGTGCGCCATTGCGTCGACATCGCCTCGGCTCCCAAGCTGTCGGCACAGAACATCGCTTTCAATGAAGTGGCACGCCAGGCCATCCTCACCGACCCCGAATTCCACGGCGGTTCATTCCAGGACCAGGGCGTGATCCCCAAGCGTGGCCTGATGCTGGCGCGCATGGTCGGCCACATCACCTACCTGTCGGATGACTCGATGGGTGAAAAATTCGGCCGCGAGCTGAAGAGCGACAAGCTCAACTACGACTTCCACAGCGTCGAATTCCAGGTCGAGAGCTACCTGCGCTACCAGGGCGAGGAATTTTCCGGGCGCTTCGACGCCAACACCTACCTGCTGATGACCAAGGCGCTGGACTACTTCGACCCCGCCGCCGCCCAGGGCGGCGACCTGGCAGCCACCCTGGCCCACGTCAAGGCGGATTACTGCATCATGTCGTTCACCACCGACTGGCGCTTCTCCCCGGCCCGTTCGCGCGAGATCGTCGACGCCCTGATGGCCGCGCGCAAGAATGTCTGCTACCTGGAGATCGACTCGCCTTACGGGCACGATGCCTTCCTGATCCCCACGCCTCGCTACATGCAGGGTTTCTCGAACTACATGAACCGCATTGCCATCTGAGGACAGCATGAGAGCCGATCTGGAAATCATCCACGACTGGATCCCCGCCGGCAGCCGGGTACTCGACCTGGGTTGCGGCAGCGGCGAACTGCTGGCCTCGCTGCGCGACCGCAAGCAGGTCACCGGCTATGGCCTGGAGATCGACGCCGACAACATCGCGGCCTGTGTGGCCAAGGGCGTCAACGTCATCGAGCAGGACCTGGACAAGGGCCTGGGCAACTTCGCCAGCAACAGTTTCGACGTGGTGATCATGACCCAGGCCCTGCAGGCCGTGGAGTACCCCGACCGCATCCTCGACGAGATGCTGCGCGTGGGCCGCCAGTGCATCATCACCTTCCCCAACTTCGGCCACTGGCGTTGCCGCTGGTACCTGGCGACCAAAGGCCGCATGCCGGTTTCGGACTTCATGCCGTACACCTGGTACAACACGCCGAACATCCACTTCTGCACCTTTGCCGACTTCGAAGAGCTGTGCCACGAGCGCCGCGCCAAGGTGCTAGACCGCCTGGCGGTCGACCACTTGCACCGCAACGGGTGGGGTGGCCGGCTTTGGCCTAATCTTCTAGGTGAGATCGGCATCTACCGTGTCAGCAGCCCGGGCCTGCAAGAACATCAGCTCGCGGTCTGACGCCCACCGGAGGAATCACCCCATGCGTCGCCTAGCCCTGTTCCTGATCAGCCTGTGCCTGGCCCTGCCGGTACTGGCTGCCGATGCTGCCCGTCCCGAGCGCAAGGAAGTGTTTGGCGACGTGACGGTGCACTACAGCGCGTTCACCTCGAGCATGCTGACACCGGAGGTGGCCGCAGCCACCGGCCTGGTACGCAGCAAGAACCAGGGCGTACTCAACATCGCCGTGCTCAAGGCCAACAAACCCGCCATGGCGGTGGTCAGCGGCACGGTCAAGGACCTGACCGGGCGCAGCAGCCCGCTGTCGTTCAAGCAGATCACCGAACAGGGCGCGGTGTACTACATCGCCCAGTTCAAGATCGACCAGCCAGAAACCGTCACCTTCGACCTGAATATCGAAACCGGCGGTATCAGCAACTCCCTCAGTTTCAACCAGGAAGTGTTCCCAGGCGAATGATGAATTTCCAGCAACTCGTATTGGCCAGCCACAACGCCGGCAAACTCAAGGAACTCCAGGCCATGCTCGGCGCGTCCGTGCAACTGCGCTCGATCGGCGAGTTCAGTCAGGTCGAGCCGGAAGAAACCGGCCTGTCGTTCGTCGAGAATGCCATCCTCAAGGCGCGCAACGCCGCACGCATTTCCGGCCTGCCGGCCCTGGCCGACGATTCTGGCCTGGCGGTGGACTTCCTCGGCGGCGCGCCGGGCATCTACTCGGCGCGCTATGCCGACGGCAAGGGTGATGCGGCGAACAATACCAAGCTGCTCGAAGCACTGAAAGACGTGCCTGAAGCCGAGCGCGGTGCTCAGTTCGTCTGCGTCCTGGCACTGGTGCGCCATGCTGACGACCCGCTGCCGATCCTGTGCGAAGGCCTGTGGCACGGGCGCATCATGTTCGAGGCCAGTGGCGAGCACGGCTTTGGCTACGACCCGCTGTTCTGGGTACCGGAGCGCAGCTGCTCCAGCGCCGACCTGGCCCCTGTGGACAAGAACCAGCTCAGCCACCGCGCCCGCGCCATGGCCCTGCTGCGCCAACGTCTGGGCCTGGCATGATCGAAACGCTGTCCAACCCCGGCGCGGCGGGTTTCACCAGCCTGCCGCCGCTGGCGCTGTACATCCACATCCCGTGGTGCGTACGCAAATGCCCTTACTGCGACTTCAACTCCCACGCTGCCGGGCCTGAACTGCCGGAAGATGCCTACGTCGCCGCCCTGCTGACCGACCTCGACCAGGAGCTGGCTGCCGTGCAAGGCCGGCCGATCAGCTCGATCTTCTTCGGCGGCGGTACCCCCAGCCTGTTCAGTGCCGACGCCCTTGGCCGGCTGCTGCGTGGCGTGGAACAACGTATCCCGTTTGCGCCGGACATCGAAATCACCCTGGAGGCCAACCCGGGCACGTTCGAGCAGGACAAGTTCAAGGCCTACCGGCAAACCGGTATCAATCGGCTGTCCATCGGTGTGCAGAGCTTCCAGCCAGCCAAACTGCAGGCGCTGGGGCGTATCCACAATGGCGATGAAGCGGTCCGCGCCGCCGGCATGGCGCGCGCCGCCGGCTTCGACAACTTCAACATGGACCTGATGCACGGCCTGCCCGACCAGTCGCTCGACGACGCGCTGGGCGACCTGCGCCAGGCCATCGACCTGGGGCCGACGCACCTGTCGTGGTACCAGCTGACCGTGGAGCCGAACACGGTGTTCTGGAACCAGCCGCCCGAGCTGCCCGAGGACGACATCCTCTGGGATATCCAGGAGGCCGGCCAGGCACTGATGGCCGAACACGGCTTCCGCCAGTACGAAGTCTCGGCCTATGCCCAAGCGGGGCGCGCTGCCCGGCACAACCTCAACTACTGGCGCTTTGGCGACTTCATCGGCATCGGCGCTGGTGCCCACGGCAAGCTGACCTTCGCCGACGGGCGCATCCTGCGCACCTGGAAAACTCGCCTGCCCAAGGACTACCTGAACCTGGCCAAGCCGTTCAAGGCCGGCGAAAAGCTGCTGCCAGTCGACGAGCTGCCGTTCGAGTTCCTGATGAATGCCCTGCGCCTGACCGATGGGGTGGAAGCCGAACTGTTCACCCAACGCACCGGTTTGCCGCTGGCACAACTGCGCGAGGCACGCCGCGCGGCCGAACAAAAGGGCCTTTTGCAGGTCGAACCGGATCAACTGGTGGCCACGCCGAGGGGCCAGTTGTTCCTCAATGACCTGCTGCAGTATTTCTTGACCTAAGGATGACCCATGGATCTGGTACTTGATCTGCTCGCGACGGTTTCTCGCTGGAGCCGCAGCAACCTGTCGGAGATTTCACTGGCCTTGGTAGGCTGCCTGCTGGTGCTGTTCGGCACCGATATCAAGGGCTGGGTGGAACAACGCCTGGGCGGCCTGGCGGGCGCCCTGCGCGTACCGTTCATGGCCCTGCTGGTGATGATCGGCAGCGGTGCGGCGCTGATCTATGCCACGCCTTGGGTGGTGAAAGGGCTGAGCCAGTTCAACAACTACGCGCTGGCGCCGGTGTTGCTGGTGGTACTGGTGCTGATCGGGGTGGTGGCGGATCGACGGGGCTGAACCACGGCCTTGCACTGAACCTTGCAGGAGCGGCCTTGTGTCGCGAAAGGGCCGCAAAGCGGCCCCAGCAATTGCTGCCTCACCGCTGAGATCCTGGGGCCGCTACGCGGCCCATCGCGACACAAGGTCGCTCCTACAATGACCGCGTAATCTGGCGAGTACAGAGATGGGTTGTAAAAGCTGCCCCGGAGAATCAGGGCAGCCCTACCACCTGACTAGCCCTTACCGGGCATCATCGAAGTGATCGCGCATGAAGTCCCGAACGGTCTTGAGCACAGTCAAAATCCGGATGAACGTCCAAACGCGGCTCAGCGCATCAAGCAAACGCTTCATATGCCTTGGCCTCCGTGTTGGCGGGCCAATCTTCCAGCATCTAACCGGCACTTCGATGCCTTCGAAAACTGTGTGAGAGTCTTCTGTGAAGTGGCCAGGTCAATGGCCCTTCGAAGAGGTGCACCGGCACGGTTCTCAGGCCGTGTCGAAGGGACCGGAAAGCAGAATTCTTCTCCTACCCGGCCCATCACTGATTTCATCCACACAGGAGCAGCGCGATGATACTTGGAATGCTCATCCAAGACTGTTAACCGCTCCGACACACGTGATGCCGGATATTTCTGAGCATTGACGTTCCCCCGCTACGCTGCCTATGATCAGCCAACTGTGTGAGGGTTTTCTGTGAAACCTCAGAGCGAAGGATACTCAGTCCTGTCGCTCACATAAAAAAACCGCCCTTCTCAAGGCGGTTTTTTTCGCCTGCATTTCTGCAGGCATCGGCATATCGAAAGGCCGTATCAGCCGGTCAATCCACCTTCTCGAACTTCAAATCCCAAACCCCGTGCCCCAGCCGCTCGCCGCGGCGTTCGAACTTGGTGATCGGGCGTTCTTCCGGCCGTGGCACGTAAGTACCGTCGGCCGCACGGTTGCGATAGCCCGGGGCAGCGCTCATCACTTCCAGCATGTACTCCGCATACGGTTCCCAGTCGGTGGCCATGTGGAACACGCCACCGGGCTTGAGCTTGCGCCGTACCAGTTCGGCGAACTCCAGCTGGACGATGCGGCGCTTGTGGTGGCGCGCCTTGTGCCATGGGTCGGGGAAGAACAGCATCAGGCGGTCGAGGCTGTTGTCCGCCACGCAGCGGTTCAGCACTTCGATGGCATCGCAGTCATATACCCGCAGGTTCTTCAGGCCCTGGCTCAGCACGCCGTTGAGCAGCGCACCAACACCCGGGCGGTGTACTTCCACACCGATGAAGTCCTGTTCAGGCGCGGCAGCAGCCATTTCCAGCAGGGAATGGCCCATGCCGAAGCCGATCTCCAGGGTGCGCGGCGCCGAGCGACCGAACACCTGGTCGTAGTCCACCGGGCTGTCGGCCAGCGGCAGGATGTACAGCGGGCCGCCCTGCTCCAGGCCACGTTGCTGGCCTTCGGTCATGCGCCCGGCGCGCATCACGAAACTCTTGATGCGGCGGTGCGGGCGGGCTTCGCCGTCGGGGGTGATCGGCGTATCGTGCGATTCAGTCATCAGGGGCTCTTACTTGATCAGACCATCCAGCGGCGAAGAGGCGCTGGCATAGAGTTTCTTCGGCATACGGCCGGCCAGGTAGGCCATGCGACCGGCAACGATGGCGTGCTTCATGGCCTCGGCCATCAGCACCGGCTGCTGGGCGTGGGCGATGGCCGAGTTCATCAGCACAGCTTCGCAGCCCATTTCCATGGCGATGGTGGCGTCGGACGCAGTACCCACACCAGCATCCACCAGCACCGGCACCTTGGACTCTTCCAGGATGATCTGCAGGTTGTAGGGGTTGCAGATACCCAGGCCGGTACCGATCAGGCCAGCCAGCGGCATGACCGCAATGCAGCCGGCTTCGGCCAACTGGCGGGCGATGATCGGATCATCGCTGGTGTAGACCATCACATCGAAACCGTCTTTGACCAACACTTCGGCGGCCTTGAGGGTTTCGATCACATTGGGGAACAGGGTTTTCTGGTCGGCCAGTACTTCCAGCTTGACCAGGTTGTGGCCATCCAGCAGTTCGCGGGCCAGGCGGCAGGTGCGCACGGCTTCGACCGCGTCGTAGCAGCCCGCGGTGTTCGGCAGGATGGTATAGCGGTCCGGAGGCAGCACATCGAGCAGGTTCGGCTCGCCCGGGTTCTGGCCAATGTTGGTGCGGCGCACGGCTACGGTGACGATTTCGGCACCCGAGGCTTCGATGGCCAGGCGGGTTTCTTCCATGTCACGGTACTTGCCGGTACCGACCAGCAGGCGCGACTGGAAAGTACGCCCGGCCAGGGTGAAGGGCTTGTCGCTACGAACGTTGCTCATGGTTGTTCCTCGGGAAAAGGTTGCTGGGCTTGCAGGTGAATCGCCGGCCAGAATCAGCCGCCACCGATGGCGTGGACCACCTCGACCTGATCGCCGTCGTTCAACAGCGTGCTGTCGTGCTGGCTACGCGGCACGATATCCAGGTTCAGTTCCACCGCGACGCGGCGCCCGGTCAGCTCCAGGCGGGCCAGCAGGGCCGCGACACTTTCGCCAGCGGGCAATTCGTAAGGTTCACCGTTCAGTTGAATGCGCATGCGCACGGCCACCATTGTTCTTTGGGGGCCCGCATTCTAGCGCTGAACCGCCCTGCAACCCAAGGGCGCTGCACACCATTAGTCGTGATTGTGGACCACCCGGTCAACCGAGCCGCCAGGCTGCCAGGCCCAGGCACAGCCAGCCGGCGAGGAAGCACAGGCCACCAATCGGGGTGATGATGCCGAGCTTGCCCAGGCCGCTGAGGGTCAGCAGGTACAGGCTACCGGAGAACAGCACTATCCCCACGGCAAACAGGCCGCCAGCCCAGCCGACCAGGCGCCCTGGCAGGTGCACCGAGAGCACGGCGACAGCGAAGATCGCCAGGGCATGCACCAACTGGTAGGTCACACCAGTCTGGAAGATCGCCAGATAGTCGGCCGTCAGCCGGCTTTTCAGGCCATGGGCGGCGAAAGCGCCCAGGGCGACACCGGTGAAGCCGAAAAAGGCGGCAAGCATCAGGAAGCTGCGAAGCATGGGACGACTCCTTGGATCGGGTCTGTATAATGGCCCCTTCCACCCGTACGGCCAAGCCATCGCCATGCTGCCAACCCTTCTCCGCCGCCTCTCTCGCGCCCTGCTCTGGTTCGCTGCCGGCAGCATTGTGCTGGTACTGGTGTTCCGCTGGGTCCCACCACCCGGTACGGCGCTGATGGTGGAGCGCAAGGTGCAGTCCTGGGTGAATGGCGAGCCGATCGACCTGCAGCGCGACTGGGAGCCGTGGGAGAACATCTCCGACGACCTCAAGGTCGCGGTCATTGCCGGCGAGGACCAGAAGTTCGCCAACCACTGGGGCTTCGACATCCCGGCCATCCAGGCAGCGCTGGCCTACAACGAGCGCGGCGGCAGCATTCGCGGTGCCAGCACCCTGACCCAGCAGGTGGCCAAGAACCTGTTCCTGTGGTCCGGGCGCAGCTGGTTCCGCAAAGGCCTGGAGGCCTGGTTCACCGCGTTGATCGAGCTGTTCTGGTCGAAGGAGCGGATTCTCGAGGTCTACCTGAACAGTGCCGAATGGGGCAAAGGTGTGTTTGGCGCCCAGGCGGCAGCGCGCTACCACTTTGGCGTCGATGCCAGCCGGCTTAGCCGCCAGCAGGCGGCGCAGCTGGCGGCGGTGCTGCCGAGCCCGATCAAGTGGAGCGCCAGCCGGCCGAGCGCCTATGTGGCCAGCCGTGCCGGCTGGATTCGCCGGCAGATGAGCCAGTTGGGTGGGCCCAGCTACCTGATGCAGCTCGACACTTCGCGCAAACTTTGAGCCTTTTGGGGCTGCTGCGCAGCCCATCGCGACACAAGGCCGCTCCTACAGGGGATCGCAGTCTCTTGTAGGAGCGGCCTTGTGTCGCGAAAGGGCCGCAAAGCGGCCCCAAAATCCCCCGGCCAAAAAAAAGCCGCTCACCCTATGCGGGCCAGCGGCTTTTCCTTGCAGCCAGGGCTCGATCAGACCGCGATCAGCGCCTTGACCTTGTTCATCGCATTCTTCTCCAGCTGGCGAATCCGCTCAGCCGAAACGCTGTACTTGTCCGCCAGCTCATGCAACGTGGCCTTCTCTTCCGCCAACCAGCGCTGGTAGAGAATGTCGCGGCTACGCTCGTCCAGCCCTTGCAATGCTTCGTGCAGGTTGCTGGTGGAGTTGTCGCTCCAGTCGGCATCCTCCAGCTGCACCGCCGGGTCATAACGGTGGTCTTCCAGGTAATGCGCAGGCGACTGGAAGGCACTGTCGTCGTCAGCTTCCGCTGCCGGGTCGAAGGCCATGTCCTGGCCGCTGAGGCGACTTTCCATCTCGCGCACTTCACGCGGCTCCACGCCCAGGCTTTCCGCCACGCGGTGCACTTCGTCGTTGTTCAGCCAGGCTAGACGCTTCTTCTGGCTGCGCAGGTTGAAGAACAGCTTGCGCTGGGCCTTGGTGGTGGCCACCTTGACGATGCGCCAGTTGCGCAGGATGAACTCGTGGATCTCTGCCTTGATCCAGTGCACGGCGAACGACACCAGGCGCACGCCCATTTCCGGGTTGAAGCGCTTGACGGCTTTCATCAGGCCGACGTTGCCTTCCTGGATCAGGTCGGCCTGGGCCAGCCCGTAGCCGGCATAGCTACGGGCGATATGTACGACGAAACGCAGGTGGGCCATCACCATTTGACGAGCGGCCTCGACATCCTGCTCATAATAGAGACGCTCGCCCAGATCACGCTCCTGCTCGACAGTCAGCAGCGGGATGCTGTTGACCGTGTGCACGTAGGCTTCCAGGTTTGCACCAGGTACCAGGGCATAGGCAGGTTGCAACGATGTGGTCATTCAAGAACCTCCGACTTACAGAACTTGCGCCTTGTGGGCGCTGCCAACATTGACCTGGAACGACGGTACAAGTTCCATGGTGAATAATTTGTCAATGCTGGCACGTAAAAACTATCGCGGCGCCAGCTCGTTCAGATGACGAGCCACTGCGATCCATGCACCGATATACCCCAACAGCACCGCTCCGATCAAGAGCGACAGACCATCGGACGCCGGCACCCCACCCAGGGCGAAGTCGCTGCCGTACAGCCCGGAAAGCCCTACCACCGCCTCGTTCAGCCAGTTCAGGCCAAACGCCAGAATACCCCAAGCAATCACCCCTGCACCCAGGCCATACAGTGCGCCCATGTAAAGGAAAGGCCGGCGTACGTAGGCGTCTGTACCACCGACCAGCTTGATCACTTCGATCTCGGTACGGCGGTTTTCAATATGTAGACGAATTGTGTTACCGATTACTAACAGCAGGGCAGAAATCAGCATCACGGCCAGGCCGAAGACGAAGCGGTCACCCAGCTTGAGGATGGCCGCCAGGCGCTCGACCCATACCAGGTCGAGTTGCGCCACCTCCACCCGCGGCAGCTCCGACAGGCGCTGACGCAAGGCTTCCAGGGCCGGCTTGTCGACTTCGGTCGGGGTCACCACCACTACGCCGGGCAGCGGGTTGTCAGGCAGTTCACGCAGGGCTTCGCCCAGGCCAGACTGTTGCTGGAACTCCTCCAGCGCCTGCTCGCGGCTGACATACTGAGCGTCGGCCACGCCGGGCATGCCCTTGATCTCGTCGCGCAGCGCCTCGCCTTCGCGGCTACCGGCATCGAGCTTGAGGTATAGCGAGATCTGTGCGGCGCGCTGCCACGAGCCGCCAAGCTTCTCGACGTTCTTCAGCAGCAATGACAGGCCCATGGGCATGCTCAGCGCCACCGCCATCACCAGGCAGGTGAAGAAGCTGCCGATCGGCTGCTTGCCCAGCCGGCGCAGGCTGTCGGCCATGCTGGCACGGTGGCTTTCCAGCCAGGCATGCAGCAGCGTGCGGAAATCCGGGCCGTCATCGTCGTCGTGCTTTTTCTTCGCCGGTTGCGGGTCGGCCGGCTTCGGCGCAACCCGCTCGGAAACCTTCGGCGTACGTGTAGTGCTCATTGCCCGGCCTCCCCATCGCCGATCAAGCGGCCGCGCTGCAAGGTCAGCATGCGGTGGCGCATGCGCGCAATCAGTGCCAGGTCGTGGCTGGCGATCAATACCGTGGTACCCAGGCGGTTGATGTCCTCGAACACCCCCATGATCTCCGCGGCCAGGCGCGGGTCGAGGTTACCGGTGGGTTCGTCGGCCAGCAGCAGGGCCGGCTGGTGAACGATGGCGCGGGCGATGCCCACCCGTTGCTGCTGCCCGGTGGACAGGTCGGCCGGGAACAGCTCGCCCTTGTCGGCCAGCGACACTCGCTCCAGCGCCGAGTCCACGCGCTTGGCGACCTCGGCCTTGGACAGGCCGAGAATCTGCAGCGGCAAGGCGATGTTGTTGAACACCGTGCGGTCGAACAACAGCTGGTGGTTCTGGAACACCACGCCGATCTGCCGACGCAGGAACGGGATCTGCGAGTTGCTGATCTGGCCCAGGTCCTGCCCGGCCAGCATCAGCTTGCCGCTGGTCGGGCGCTCCATGGCCAGCAGCAGGCGCAGCAAGGTGCTCTTGCCCGCGCCCGAGTGGCCGGTGACGAACAGGAATTCGCCCCGGCGCGCCCGGAAACTCAGCTCATGCAAACCCACATGACCATTGGGATAGCGCTTGGCAACCTGTTCGAATCGGATCATGTTCAGTCTCGCTCGGCGAACAGAGCCTTGACGAACGGCTCGGCTTCGAAGGTACGCAGGTCGTCGATGCCTTCACCGACACCGATGAAGCGGATCGGCAGCTTGAACTGCTTGGCCAGGGCGAAGATCACCCCGCCCTTGGCAGTGCCGTCCAGCTTGGTCAGGGCCAGGCCGGTCAGTTCGACGCTCTGGTTGAAGTACTTGGCCTGGCTGATGGCGTTCTGGCCGGTGCCCGCATCGAGTACCAGCAGCACCTCGTGCGGCGCCTCGGCGTCGAGCTTTCCGATGACCCGGCGGACCTTCTTCAGCTCTTCCATCAGGTTGTCTTTGGTGTGCAGGCGGCCAGCGGTGTCGGCGATCAGCACGTCGACGCCACGGGCCTTGGCGGCCTGTACGGCATCGAAGATCACCGAAGCGGAGTCGGCGCCGGTGTGCTGGGCGATCACCGGGATCTGGTTACGCTCGCCCCACACCTGCAGTTGCTCGACCGCAGCAGCACGGAAGGTGTCGCCAGCAGCCAGCATCACTTTCTTGCCTTCGAGCTGCAGCTTCTTGGCCAGTTTGCCGATGGTGGTGGTCTTGCCGGCGCCGTTCACACCGACCACCAGGATCACATAGGGCTTGTTCTGCGCCTGCACCACCAGCGGCTGCTCGACCGGGCGCAGCAGCGCAGCCAGTTCTTCCTGCAGCGACTTGTACAGAGCATCGGCGTCGGCCAGCTGCTTGCGGGCAACCTTCTGGGTCAGGTTCTGGACGATGGTGGAAGTGGCTTCCACGCCAACGTCGGCGGTCAGCAGTCGGGTTTCGATTTCGTCAAGCAGGTCGTCATCGATGACTTTCTTGCCCAGGAACAGGCTGGCCATGCCCTCGCCGATGCTGGCGCTGGTCTTCGACAGGCCCTGCTTGAGGCGGGCGAAGAAGCCGGGCTTGGCCTGTTCGGCCTGCACGGCGACCGGGGCTGCAGCCACAGGGGCAACAGGCTCTGGTGCAGGGCGTTCCGGGATGGCGGGCGGCGCTTTCGGCTCCAGATCCGGCACCAGGGCCACGGGCTCTTCAGCAACCGGCAGCACCAGGTTGCTGACCGGCGCGGCCGGTTCGACGACCGGGGCCGCCTCGATCGGGGCCGTCTGCAAGGGCATCGACGCGACCGGCTGCGGTGCAGGTGCCACCAGCGGCTGGGAAGCGACCGGCTCGGGTTCAGGGGCCTGCAACGGCTGGGAAGCAACCGGTTCGGGGACAGGGGCCTCGACCACTGGGGATTGGACGGGTGCGGCGACCTGCTGCGGTTCTGTCAGCTGTGGGGCCGCAGGGGCCTGAACGGGTTCAGGGGCCTGTGGCGCTTCGGCGGTAGCCCCTTCGACCGGAGCGGCTGCAGGCTGCTCGACGGCTGGGGGTTCATTCGCGGGCACGCCCGTTGCCACAGGTTGCTGCGGCTTCTTGCGAAACCAGCTGAACAGGCCTTTCTTCTCACCAGCCTCGGCTGGCGCTTTTTTGTCGTCGTTGGAACCAAACATGGAAGACGGCTATCTCAGGGTAGCGATGGGCCAGCTATGGCGCATCGGGAATTCTCTCTACGCAGAACAGACTATCTTGAAGCCGGCTGGTTCATGCGCAACGTTTTGTCTTAGTGTCCTGCGGGCCAGAACGGCGACAGGCATGGTCGCCAGGCAACCGGATCAGTATCCTAGCACCTCCTGGCCCGCCGACGCTAAACCAGCGGGCCGCCGAACAGGTTAAACACCGTATGAATGCTCTAGCCCGCCGCGCCGCTGGCCTGTTGCTCGGCACGCTCTGCCTGCCGCTCGCGGCCTTCGCCGCCGATGTGCAACCCACCCATGAATTCATCCTCGACAACGGCCTGAAAGTAGTCGTGCGCGAGGACCATCGCGCCCCGGTGGTGGTCTCGCAGATCTGGTACAAGGTTGGCTCCAGCTACGAAACCCCTGGCCAGACCGGCCTGTCACACGCGCTGGAACACATGATGTTCAAGGGCAGCGCCAAGGTCGGCCCCGGCGAGGCCTCGCGCATCCTGCGTGACATTGGCGCCGAAGAAAACGCCTTCACCAGCGACGACTACACCGCCTATTACCAGGTGCTGGCCCGCGACCGCCTGCCGGTGGCCCTGGAGCTGGAGGCCGACCGCCTGGCCAGCCTGCGCCTGCCCGCTGACGAATTCAGCCGCGAAATCGAGGTGATCAAGGAAGAACGCCGCCTGCGCACCGACGACCAGCCCAACTCCAAGGCGTTCGAGCTGTTCCGCGCCATGGCCTACCCGGCCAGCGGCTACCATACCCCGACCATCGGCTGGATGGCCGACCTGGAGCGCATGAAGGTCGAGGAACTGCGCCACTGGTACGAATCCTGGTACGCCCCCAACAACGCCACCCTGGTGGTGGTCGGCGATGTCACCGTCGATGAGGTCAAGGGCCTGGCGCAGAAGTACTTCGGCAGCATCCCCAAACGCGCCGTGCCACCGGCCAAGTTGCCGCTCGAGCTGGTCCAACCAGGCCAGCGCCAGCTGACGCTGCACGTGCGCACCCAGTTGCCGAGCCTGATCTACGGTTTCAACGTACCTGGCCTGCCCACCGCCAAGGATCCGCGTACGGTGCATGCCCTGCGCCTGATCTCGGCATTGCTCGACGGCGGCTACAGCGCCCGCATGCCGGCACGCCTGGAACGCGGCCAGGAACTGGTGGCCGGCGCTTCGTCCAGCTACAACGCCTTCACCCGCGGCGACAGCCTGTTCCTGATCTCGGCCACGCCGAACGTGCAGAAGCAAAAAACCCTCGCCGATGTCGAGAAAGGCATCTGGCAGCTGCTTGATGAGCTCAAGACCACCCCGCCCAGCGCCGAAGAGCTGGAGCGCGTACGCGCCCAGGTCATTGCCGGCCTGGTCTACGACCGCGACTCCATCAGCAGCCAGGCCACTACCATCGGCCAGCTGGAAACCGTCGGCCTGTCGTGGAAGCTGATCGACAGCGAGCTGGATGAGCTCAAGCGCGTTACTCCGCAGGATATCCAGAACGCCGCGCGTACCTACTTCACCCGCGAACGCCTGAGCGTTGCCCATGTACTGCCCGAGGAGTCCGCTCATGAGTAATCGCCGCGTACCACGCCCAACCCTGCTGACCACGGGCATCCGCGCCCTGGCGCTGGCGGCAGTGCTGGCCGCCCCGGCCATGGCTGACAATGCCGCCAAAGCCGACAACAACGCGGCACGCCCGGCCAATACCTTGCAGTCACTGGCCGAACTGGATGGCAAGGCGCCCAGCCGGCGCCAGTTGAACATACAGCACTGGAACACTGCAGAAGGCGCCCGCGTGCTGTTCGTCGAGGCCCGCGAACTGCCGATGTTCGACCTGCGCATCACCTTCGCCGCCGGCAGCAGCCAGGATGGCGGCACGCCAGGCCTGGCCGCCCTGACCAACGCCATGCTCAACGAAGGCGTGGCCGGCAAGGATGTGACTGCCATCGCCGAAGGCTTCGAGGGCCTGGGCGCCGACTTTGGCAACGGCTCCTACCGCGATATGGCCGTGGCTTCGCTGCGCAGCCTCAGCGCCAAGGACAAGCGTGAACCGGCGCTCAAGCTGTTCACTGAAGTGGCCGGCAAGCCTAGCTTCCCCGAGGACGCCCTCAAGCGCATCAAGAACCAGATGCTCGCCGGCTTCGAATACGAGAAGCAAAACCCCGGCAAGGTCGCCAGCAAGGCATTGTTCGCCAATCTCTACGGCGACCACCCCTACGCTCACCCGAGCGACGGCACCGCCGAGAGCATCAATGCCATCAGCCTGGCACAGCTGCGCGCTTTCCATGCCAAGGCCTACACCGGCGGCAACGCAGTCATTGCCCTGGTCGGCGACCTCAGCCGTAGCGAGGCCGAAAGCATCGCCGCCCAGGTATCCGCCGGCCTGCCCAAGGGCCCGGCACTGGCAGCACCGGCCCAACCTGCTGAAACCTACCCGAGCCTCAACCACATCGATTTTCCGTCCACGCAGACACACCTTATGCTCGCCGCCCTGGGTATCGACCGCCAGGATCCGGACTGGCCAGCACTATCGCTGGGCAACCAGATTCTCGGTGGGGGTTCCTTCGGTACCCGATTGATGAGCGAGGTGCGCGAGAAGCGCGGCCTGACCTACGGCGTGTACTCGGTATTCAGCCCGATGCAGGTGCGTGGCCCGTTCATGATCAACCTGCAAACCCGTGCCGAGCTCAGCGAAGGTACGCTCAAGCTGGTACAGAGCATTCTCGCTGATTACCTCAAGACCGGCCCCACCCAGCAGGAACTGGACGACGCCAAGCGCGAGTTGGCTGGGAGTTTCCCACTGTCCAATGCAAGCAATGCGAGTATCGTCGGCCAACTGGGCGCCATCGGTTTCTACAATCTGCCGCTGACCTGGCTGGAGGACTTCATGCAGCAGTCCCAGGCACTCACCGTCGAGCAGGTCAAAGCAGCCATGAACAAACACCTGTCAGCGGATAAACTGGTGATGGTTACCGTGGGCCCGAAAGTGCCACAGAAACCGCTGCCTGCCCCCACTGACAAGCCCTCCGAGCAGCCGCTCGGGGTACCGGAGCACTAATGCCAAGATCCACCCCTCCCGCCCGCCCGCAACCCGGCCAAAGCAAGGGCCAGGGCCACCTGCGCATCATCGCCGGCGAATGGCGCAGCCGCCGCCTGTCGGTGCCGGATGGAGAAGGCCTGCGGCCAACGCCCGACCGCGTGCGCGAAACCCTGTTCAACTGGCTGGCACCCTATATCGAGGGAGCCCGCGTGCTGGACGCCTTCACCGGCAGCGGCGCCCTGGTGCTCGAAGCCCTGTCCCGCGGGGCCGAGGACGCGGTCGCGCTGGACAGCAACCCGGCGGCCATCGCCAACCTGAAGAACAACCTCGAGATACTGCGCTGCCCGCGCGGGCAGATCCTGCAGACCGACGCCCTACGTTATCTGCAAGGCCCAGCCAAGCAGCAGTTCGATGTGGTGTTCCTTGACCCACCGTTCCACCAGGACCTGCTGGCCGACACCTGCAACCTGCTGGAACAGAACCAGTGGTTGCGCGAACAGGCGTGGGTCTACACCGAAAGCGAGGCCGCACCGTCGACCTTGCAGTTGCCGGGCAACTGGCGCCTGCACCGCGAGAAAAAGACCGGCCAGGTGCACTACGCACTTTGGCAACGGGGTTGATCCGGTAACCCTGGGTTGCCGTATTTAGTTACCACAAACCCGCCGCCTTCTTGGCTGAAGCTGCTCCTCCGATTCCTGCAGGAGCACTTCAACCATGACCCACCACCCCGCCCCACCCGCGCCGGCAGGCTCGGTGCACAGCTTTACCCTCGCCAACGGCCTGCGCGTCTACCTGCGTGAAGACAACCGCGCGCCGCTGGTCAGCGTGCAGCTGTGGTACCACGTAGGCTCCAGCTACGAGCCTGAAGGCCACACCGGCCTGTCCCATGCCCTGGAGCATCTGCTGTTCGAAGGCAGCAGCAAACTGGCTCCAGGCCAGTATTCTGCCCTCATGAGCCGCCTGGGCGGTGACCCGAATGCCTTTACCTACGCCGATGCCACGGTCTTTCCGCTGACTTTGCCACGCAACCGCCTGGAGATTGCCCTGGAGGCGATGGCCGACGTCATGGCCAGCGCCACCCTCAGCGAAGTACCTTTTGCCCGTGAACTGGCAGTAGTCATGGCCGAGCGACGCGAGGATATCGACAACAGCCCCTTGGCACTGGCAGTGGAACATCACCAGTTGCTGGCCTATGGCAACAGCGGCTATGGCACCCCCGTGACCGGCCACAAGACCGACCTCGGCCATATGACCCCGGCGGCGGCGCGCACCTGGTACCAGACCTGGTACCACCCCAACAACGCCACGCTCGCCGTGGCCGGTGACATTGCCCTGGCCCAGCTGCAAAAGCTGGTGACACGGCACTTTGCAGCGATCCCCGCCAACCGCCTGCCAACACGGCAAACACCCATAAAGCCTTCTGGGCAAGTTCGGCGCAGCCAGACCCTTCGCTGGCATGGCCTGTACACCGGCGTGATCATCAGCTTCAACCTTCCCAGCCAATGCACCGCACGCTCTGGCTCACACGCCTGCGCACTGCGCCTGCTGCCGGACATTCTTGCCGAAGGCCACTCCAGCACGCTGCAGCGCCTGTTGGTACAGGACACTCCGCTGCTACAGGGCTTGAGAGCGACCTATGAGCCATGGCAGCGCGGTGACAGCCTGCTGACCTTGTACGCGTTCTGCAGCCCGCAGGTTACGCCGGAGGCCGCAGCCGAAAGGCTGATGCTGGAAATCGAAGCGTTCCGCCAGTCGGCCCCCTCCAAGGAAGACCTTCAACGCGCCAAGGCTCGCCTGCTGGCCAGGCAACTGTTCGAAAGGGACGACATCGGCAAACAGGCAGAGGCCATCGGCAAACAGGCCGCCTGCGGTCTGGACCCCGTTGCCCTGGATGATGAGCGGCAAGCCATCGAAGCCGTGACAGCCGAGCAGGTAGGCCTGGTTGCGCTGGAGTTCCTGACTGATGCCCGTGCGGCCATCACCTTCATGCACCACAAGGAGAGTACCGATGAATGACAAGATCGCGAGCATGCCGCAACCGGCTGTAGCCAACGGAAGTTACAGTGGTCTGGTCTCGGCCCAAGGGGTTGATCTGGACCAGCTCGACACCCTTCAGACGCAGGTGCAGGCGTGGACCACCGAAGCAGGCACAGGCGTGAAGTTCGTAGAAGCCCGCGGGCTGCCTATCGTCGATGTGGTCTTGCGGTTCAAGGCCGGCACGACCCAGGACACCTTGCAACCCGGCCTGGCAGCCTTGACGCTGTACATGCTCGACGAGGGCAGCAGGCGCTACACCAGCGCCCGGCAAGCTGAGGGCATGGAGCGCCTGGGCGCGATCATGGAAAAGCAGATACGCCTGGAGCATGCAACGCTGAGCCTGCGCAGCGTGAGCACGAAAACGATACTTGAACCTGCCCTGGACCTGTTTACCGACCTCGTGGCAAACCCGGCTTTCCCCGCGCCTGCCCTGGAAAAGGTCAAACGCCAGCTCGTGCAGCACAACGCATCACGCGAACGGCGCCCCAGGCTCAGGGCGCGCAGCGAGGCGTTTCGCCATTTGTTCCAGGGCCATCCCTATGGCAACCCGCTGGGCAGCACCATTCAAGGCGTGGACGCCGTCAGCCCTGAAGACTTGCGGGCATTCCACCAACGCGCCTACAGCGCCAGCAACCTGGAAATGGTGCTTGTCGGGGACCTGGCCCTGAGCGAGGCGCAAGCCATCGCGCAACAGATCAGCCAGGCCCTGCCGAAAGGCTGGTCCGCCGTTGACCTGCCAGCCATCCCGGTAGCGACAC
Organism: Pseudomonas sp. s4; assembly: GCF_046764235.1. NCBI lineage: Bacteria > Pseudomonadati > Pseudomonadota > Gammaproteobacteria > Pseudomonadales > Pseudomonadaceae > Pseudomonas > Pseudomonas sp. s4. The sequence goes on from NZ_CP177209.1 coordinate 5,975,243, forward strand.
ATGCAACCATCAACGTCGAACAGCCCGGCACCAGCAGTGCAGTGCTGCTGGCTCTGCCCATGAACGTTCCCGCCAATGACCCGGAATTCCCAGCCCTGGTGCTGGCCAGTGAAGTGTTGGGTTCAGGCCTCGAATCGCGCCTGATGGTGGAACTGCGCCAACGTCGCGGGTTGACCTACGGCATCTACAGCCATGCTTCGCCGTTGAGTGCCGGCGGGCTGTTCACCATAGAGTGGGAGATCGCGCCACCGTACGTGCAAGGCTCCCAGGAACTTGTAGCAGCCTTGCTGCGCGATTTCATGGAGCAAGGGCCAACCCAGGCCGAGCTCCAGCTGGCGCGCAAACAGCTGGCTGGGCAGTTGCTGCGTGGCGTGGCGCAGAACAACAGCCTGGCAGCATTGCTCACGGCGATCACCCAGCAGCATCAGCCTGCAGACCACCTGAACAGCTACATCGAGCGCATCGGCAGGCTGAGCCCGGCAGATATCCGTGCGGTGATGCAGCGCCGGCTCGACCTGAACTGCAAGGTGCTGGTCAGTGTCGGCCCACGTGTCGACCAGCAACCGCTGCCAGCCACCGACCAATAGCGCAGGTACAGTGGCGTTGTTTCATGGCACTCTAGGCAGGCACATCACGAGTCGTCCAGCATGCCCAGCCCCAGCGCCACATTCCGCCCGGCCATCGGCCTGTCCAACCCCCACCTGCAAACTCTGTGGGGGCCATTGTGGCGAAAACTGCCAGAGCTGCAGCGCAACCGCGAGCGGCTATGGCTGGCCGATGGCGACTTCATCGACCTGGACTGGCACGGCCCGCACCAGCCCCATGCGCCGTTGGTGCTGGTGCTGCACGGCTTGACCGGCTCCTCCCACTCGCCCTACGTCAAAGGTTTGCAGCAAGCGCTGCACGGCCGCGGCTGGGCCAGCGTGGCGGTGAACTGGCGCGGTTGCTCGGGCGAGCCCAACCTGCTGCCACGCAGCTACCATTCCGGTGCCAGCGAAGACCTGGCCGAAATCGTCAGCCACCTGCGCGCCCAGCGCCCGTTGGCGCCGTTGTATGCGGTGGGTTATTCGCTGGGGGGCAATGTGCTGCTGAAATACCTTGGCGAAAGCGGTGTCGCCAGCCAGCTGCAGGCTGCGGTGGCAGTGTCGGTGCCGTTTCGCCTGGACCACTGCGCCGACCGCATCGGCCAGGGCTTTTCAAAGGTGTACCAGGCGCATTTCATGCGCGAGATGCTGGCTTATGTTCAGCTCAAGCAGCGGCACTTCCACGACAAGGGCCAGCATGAACGGCTGGCGACGCTGCAACGGCTGGGGCCGCTGGTCAACCTGCGCACGTTCTGGGAATTCGACGGCAAGGTCACCGCACCGCTGAACGGTTTTCGCGATGCGCACGACTACTACCGCCGCTCATCGAGCCATTTCTTCCTCGGCCAGAACCGCACACCGACGCTGATCATCCATTCCAGCGATGACCCTTTCGTCTCCGGCCACAGCCTGCCAACAGCCCGCGAACTGGCGCCGCAGACCCGCTTCGAACTGCACAGCCGCGGCGGCCATGTGGGCTTTGTCGATGGCAGCCTGCGTAACCCGGGGTATTACCTGGAGCGGCGGATTCCACAGTGGTTGGTGGAAGGCCAATAGGAGCTGCAGACTTCATTGGCAGTACCGACCTAATCGCCGGCAAGCCTGCTCCCACAGGTGTGCCACAGGCCCGATGGGTAGTGATGTACCTGTGGGAGCTGGCTTGCCGGCGATGAGGCCGGGCCTGCTTACTCGCCAGTGGCTACGCCATGCTGCGGATCGTTGATCCACTCGCTCCACGACCCGGCATACAGCTTGCCCAGTGGATATCCCGCCAACGCCAAGGCGAAAAGGTTATGACACGCCGTCACCCCCGACCCGCAATACGCCACCAACTGCTCCGGTGCACGCCCGGCGAGCTTTTCAGCAAAGCGCTGTTTTAGCTGGTCCGAAGGCAGAAAACGCCCATCAGCCCCAAGGTTGTCGGTAAACGCCGCGCACTGCGCCCCCGGAATATGCCCCGCAACCGGGTCGATCGGTTCCACTTCGCCACGGAAGCGCGGCAAGGCACGCGCATCGATCAAGGTCAGGTCTGGGTTACCCAGACGCTTGGCCAGGTGCTCGGCATCGATCAGCAGCTTGCCGTCCGGCTCACCGTTGAAGGTGCCTTCCCGCTTGAGCGGCGGGTCCAGGCTGAGCGGCAGGTGCGCCGCATGCCAGGCCTTCAGGCCACCGTCGAGGATCGCTACACCGCTGCGCTTGCCCAGCCAGGCCAGCAGCCACCAGGCACGGGCGGCAAAAGCGCCTGGGCCGTCGTCGTACAACACCACCTCGCTGTCATCGTCCAGCCCCCACTCACGCAAGCGCTCGACCAACCGGCGCGCATCCGGCAATGGGTGGCGCCCGGTGCGTCCCTTGCTCACAGGCCCGCTGAGGTCACGCTCCAGGTCGGCAAAATGCGCTCCGGCAATATGCCCTTGGGCATAGCTGCGTTGGCCATAGTCCACATCCTCGAGGGCAAAGCGGCAGTCGAGGATCACCAACTTGGGCGAGCCCAGACGCTCGGCCAACTGCTGCGGGGTGATCAATTGCGCAAGGGGCATGACAATCTCCTGATCGATGGCACTATCGATAACACTTTGGCCCTGGGTTAGTGCTCCAGGGCCTGGTTGAACGGTACATGGAATTCCTGGCAAAGGGCGTCCACCGCATTGCGGGCGTTGTCGGTGACGAAGCCGAGCTCCAGCACCAGTACCTGGTAGACGCCGCGCTTGAAGGCTTCTTCACCCAGGTGCGCGGAATGTTCCCGCGTGGTGCTGAGAAAACGTACCCAGGACGTCAATACGATCCAGGCATTGATGGTCAGCGATTCGATCTGGGCTGGTGTCATGGCCAGGATGCCCGCCTCGACGAAACCGCGGTAGATCGCCTGGCCCTGACGCAGGCAGCGTTCGGAAAAGCGCCGATAACGTGCGGCCAGCTCCGGGTCGCTGTCCAGCAGATGCTCCAGATCACGATGCAGAAAACGGTAGTTCCACATCGCCGCCAACAGCGCCTTCAGGTAGAAGCGCTTGTCCTCCACGGTCGCCGAACGGCCTTGCGGCGGGCGCAGGAAGCTGTCCACCAGTTCTTCGTACTGACTGAACAGCAAAGCGATGATCGCCTGCTTGTTGGGGAAGTGGTAATACAGGTTGCCGGGCGAAATTTCCATGTGCGCGGCAATGTGGTTGGTACTGACGCTGCGTTCGCCCTGCTGGTTGAACAGCTCCAGGCTGTTCTGCACGATGCGCTCTCGGGTCTTCATGCGCGGGGCCATGCTCAGCTCCCAGTCTGCGGGCCTTCAACAAAGGGGCATCTTACGGCGTATTGGCGGTGGAGTGCACCGCTCGATAAAGCGGAAAAATTCGCACCATGGTACAAATTAGAGTATAGGCTCTAGTGATTTCCTGCTCGGACTCGGAGCCGCCATGACCTCGCCCAGTGCCTTGCCCCCTGTGCAATTCGACCTCGACCTTGCAGCGACGTTCGCCACCCAACGCCAGGCCTTTGCCGGCAACCCACTGCCACCAGCTGCGCAGCGGCGTCAATGGCTGAAAAGCCTGCGGGAAGCCCTGCTGGCCAGCCAGGCCGAACTGATCGAGGCAATCGGCCAGGACTTTGAAGGGCGCAGCGCCGACGAAACCCTGCTGGCCGAGCTGCTGCCCTCGGTGCAAGGCCTGCGCCACGCCGAAAAACACCTGCGGCGCTGGATGCGCGCCAGCCGGCGCAGGGTCGGCCTGGCCTTCCAGCCGGCCAGCGCGCATGTGCGGTACCAACCCCTGGGCGTGGTCGGCATCATCGTGCCGTGGAATTACCCGCTGCTCCTTGCCATCGGCCCCCTGACCTGCGCTCTGGCTGCCGGTAATCGGGTCATGCTCAAGCTCAGCGAGGCCACGCCTGCCACTGGCCTGGCGCTGAAACAACTACTTGAGCAAGTGTTCCCCACCGATCTGGTCAGCGTGGTGCTCGGCGAGATCGAGATAGGCCAGGCCTTTGCCCGCCTGCCGTTCGATCACCTGTTGTTCACCGGCGCCACCAGCGTGGGGCGCAAGGTAATGCTGGCTGCGGCGCACAACCTGACCCCCGTCACCCTGGAGCTGGGTGGCAAGTCGCCAGCCATAGTCTCGGCAGACGTACCGCTGGACAGCGCCGCCGAACGCATTGCCTTCGGCAAGACCCTAAACGCCGGCCAGACCTGCGTCGCCCCCGACTACGTGCTGGTGCCACGCGAGCGCCTGGAGGCCTTCAGCGACGCCTACCAGCGTGCAGTACGCCGGCTATACCCGCGCATCGCCGACAACCCTGACTACACCGCAATCATCAACTCGCGCCAACTGCAGCGCTTGCAGCATTTACTGGACGATGCTCACGCCAAAGGAGCGCAGGTACTTGACCTGTACCCGGGTGAAACCCGCCAGGGCCGGCGCCTGCCACCACACCTGCTACTGGGCGTGAACGATGACATGCAGGTGATGCAGGACGAAATCTTCGGCCCGCTGCTACCGCTGGTTCCCTACGACAACCTCGAGCAGGCACTGGCCTACATCAACCAGCGCCCGCGCCCGCTGGCGCTGTACTACTTCGGCTATGACCGCGCCACACAGGAGCAGGTGCTGCGCCACACCCACTCCGGCGGAGTGTGCCTGAACGACACCCTGCTGCACGTGGCTCAGGACGACTTGCCGTTCGGCGGCATCGGGCCTTCAGGCATGGGCCATTACCATGGCCATGACGGCTTCCTGACCTTCAGCAAGGCCAAGGCGGTGCTGACCAAGCAACGCTTCAACGCTGCCCGGCTGGTCTACCCGCCTTATGGCAAAGCCTTGCAGCGCCTGGTCTTCAAGCTTTTTATCCGCTGAGGGCCGGCAGATGCACCGCCGCGAACTGTTGCGCTTCAGCCTTGGCGCCAGCGTCTTTCTGGCCGGTACCAGCCTGGTCGGCTGCAGCGCACAGACAGCCGCAACGGGTTACCGGGTACTGCGGGACGACGATCTGCCGATGTTGCGCGCGCTGATCCCGGTAGTACTGGCCGGCACGCAGGCTGCCGATACTCTGGTGCTGCACAGTCTCGACCACAAGCTGGCGGCGCTGTCGCCGGAAATGCTCAAGCTCACCCGGCAGTTGTTCGACGTGCTAAACCTGTCGCTCACCCGCGGCCCCCTGACCGGCGTCTGGGGCGCCTGGGAACAAGCCAGCGCGGCACAGGTCACCGCCTTCCTGCAACGTTGGCAGGACAGCTCGCTGAACCTGCTGCGCATGGGCCACGCCTCGCTGTTGCAGTTGCTGCAGATGGCCTGGTACGAACGCCCCGAATCCTGGGCCGCCTGCGGCTACCCCGGGCCACCGAAAATCTGAAAACAACAAGAGCAGCACCAATGCCTGTACCCGACCCGTTTCGCCAAGGCCTGGAAAGCGGCTGGATCACCCACGACGCGTCGCGCCTGGAGCACGACCTCACGCTGGAAGCCGACGTTGCCGTGATCGGCAGCGGGGCCGGCGGCGCTACCAGCGCGCAAATGCTCAGCACTGCCGGCTTCAAGGTGCTGCTGATCGAAGAAGGCCCGCTGAAGACCAGCAGCGATTTCCACCTGCTGGAAAACGAAGCCTATGCCAGCCTGTACCAGGAAGGCCTGGGCCGCATGAGCAAGGACGGCGCCATCACCATCCTCCAGGGCCGCGCCGTGGGCGGCACCACGCTGGTCAACTGGACCTCCAGCTTTCGCACGCCGCCACAGACCCTGGCGCACTGGGCCGCAGCCCACAACGTGACCGGCATGGGCGAGGAGCAAATGCGCCCCTGGTTCGAGCGCATCGAGCAGGAACTGGGCATCACCCCCTGGGCCCTGCCACCGAACGCCAACAACGATGTGCTGCGCCGTGGCTGCGAACAGCTGGGCTACCGCTGGGCGGTGATCCCGCGCAACGTGCGCGGCTGCTGGAACCTGGGCTACTGCGGCATGGGTTGCCCGGTGAATGCCAAGCAGTCGATGCTGGTAACGCGTATTCCCGCCACCCTCGAACAGGGCGGCGAGCTGCTGTACCTGGCGCGGGCCGAGCGCTTCGAACACAACGGCGAGCGCATCCAGGGCCTGTCATGCCAGGCCCTGGATAGCCACGGCATACATGCCACAGGCCGGCAGGTCCGCGTTCGCGCGCGTCACTACATCCTTGCCGGTGGCGGCATCAACAGCCCGGCCTTGCTGCTGCGTTCCGACGCGCCCGACCCGCATGGACGCCTGGGCAAACGCACCTTCCTGCACCTGGTCAACTTCAGCGCAGCACGCTTCAACGACCGTATCGACCCCTACTACGGCGCCCCACAGTCCATCTACAGCGACCACTTCCAATGGCAAGGCGGCAACGATGGCCCGATTGGCTACAAGCTGGAGGTGCCACCGCTGCACCCGGCCCTGGCCAGCACGCTGCTGGACGGGCATGGCCACGAGAATGCCCAGCGCATGGCCGAGCTGCCACATACCCACGTGATGCTGGCGCTGCTGCGTGACGGCTTCCACCCGCAAAGCCAGGGCGGGACCGTGGAGCTGCGCGGCGATGGCTCACCGGTGCTCGATTACCCGGTCACCGATTACCTGCGCGACGGCCTGCGCCGCGCCTATCGCAGCATGGCGCAGATCCAGTTCGCCGCTGGTGCCACCCAGGTCACCCCCGTGCACAGCGACGCCAACGCCGCGTCCCGCCTGGAACACGCCTTGGCCATGATCGACAAGTTGCGCCTGGAGCCGTTCCGCACGCGCCTGGGCAGCGCTCACGTGATGGGTGGCTGCGCCCTTGGCGACGACCCGCGCCAGGCAGTATGCGACAGCCTGGGCCGCCATCACCAGCTGGAAAACCTGTCGGTTCACGATGGCTCACTGTTCCCCACCAGCATCGGCGCCAACCCGCAACTGTCGGTGTATGCCATCAGTGCCAGGCTCACCGAAGCACTGGTCGCCCGCCTGGCACACAGTGCATGACAAGGAACAGGCCCCCTGTCTATAGTGCCGTCAGCCGGCCGCATGACTTGGCCGGGGCGCCGTCGCTGCGCTACCATCCGACTCCCCAACGCACTCCAGCCAGGATGACGCGATGAACCGAGTGTTGTACCCGGGTACTTTCGACCCCATTACCAAAGGCCATGGCGACCTGGTCGAGCGTGCCTCGCGGCTGTTCGACCACGTGATCATCGCGGTGGCGGCCAGCCCGAAGAAAAACCCGCTGTTCCCGCTGGAACAACGGGTGGAGCTCGCCCGTGAGGTCACCAAGCACCTGCCCAATGTCGAAGTCATCGGCTTCTCCTCCCTGCTGGCGCATTTCGCCAAGGAACAGGGCGCCAACGTCTTCCTGCGTGGCCTGCGTGCGGTGTCCGACTTCGAGTACGAGTTTCAGCTGGCGAACATGAACCGGCAACTGGCCCCCGACGTCGAGAGCCTGTTCCTCACGCCTTCGGAGCGTTATTCGTTCATTTCCTCGACCCTGGTCAGGGAAATTGCCGCCCTGGGCGGTGATATCAGCAAATTCGTCCACCCAGTGGTGGCCGAGGCGCTGACCGAACGCTTCAAGAAATGACCTTTAGCGGCTGATTATCGCGCCCGCGTGCACTGCGGGCGCGAATGCGGCACAATTGTGCCCACTGCGTTGAACATGCCCGGGCGCGGAGCCCCGGCCGGAGTCCCCATGTCCCTGATCATCACCGACGACTGCATCAACTGCGACGTCTGCGAACCCGAGTGCCCGAACGAGGCCATCTCCCAAGGCGAAGAGATCTACGTGATCGACCCTAACCTGTGCACCCAGTGCGTGGGCCATTACGACGAGCCACAATGCCAGCAGGTCTGCCCGGTCGATTGCATCCCGCTGGATGAAGCGCACCCGGAAACCGAAGAAGAGCTGATGGCCAAGTACCGCCGGATTACTGGCAAGGCCTGATCCCCTCAGCCCTACGCTGTACCTGTAGGAGCGGCCTTGTGTCGCGATGGGGTGCGAAGCGCCCCCAAATTTCAGCTCCGCAGCAGAAATTGCCGGGGCCGCTTTGCGGCCCATCGCGACACAAGGCCGCTCCTACAAGTTTTTGCGTAACTTGCCTCAGCGCTGGCAACGCGGGCAATACACACTCGCCCTCTGCCCCAGCTTCACCTCGCGCAACTCCGTGCCACACACCTTGCACGGCTGCCCGCCCCGCCCGTACACGAACAATTCCTGCTGGAAGTACCCCGGCTGCCCGTCGCCACCGATGAAGTCGCGTAGCGTGGTGCCGCCCTGTTCGATCGCCGCCGCCAGCACACGCTTGATCTCGATCGCCAGCTTCAAGTAGCGCGCCCGGGAAATCCCGCCCGCTTCCCGACGGGGGTCGATGCCAGCGGCAAACAGCGCCTCGGTGGCGTAGATGTTGCCCACTCCCACCACAACCGCGTTGTCCATGATGAACGGCTTGACCGCCATCGACCGCCCACGGGACAGCTGGAACAGTCGCTCGCCGTCGAACAGGTCGGTCAGCGGTTCAGGCCCCAGGCGCAGCAGCAGTTCGTGATTGAGCGGGTCCAGGCTCCACAGCATCGCGCCAAAGCGGCGCGGGTCGGTGTAGCGCAGCATCAACCCCGACTCCAGCTCGATATCCACATGCTCATGCTTGGCCGCCGGCAAGCCCAGTTCGACCAGGCGCAGGTTGCCCGACATGCCCAGGTGACTGATCAGGGTGCCGACCTCTGCATTGATCAACAGATACTTGGCGCGCCGCTCGACACTGACGATGCGCTGCCCCGACAGTCGCACATCCAGGTCTTCCGGAATCGGCCAGCGCAGGCGCCGGTCGCGCACCACTACCCGGCTGACACGCTGGCCTTCCAGATGGGGCGCAATACCGCGTCGGGTGGTTTCTACTTCTGGCAATTCCGGCATGTGTCAGTGCCCGCCCATCTCGCGAATATTCTGCTTGAGGTTCTCGAAATCGTATTCCGACAAGCCGATGTAATCGAGCACCAGCGGGCCGACCACATTCCATTCGTGGTCCACGGCCTGGTTGCCCAGCACCCGGTACGATGCGCAGATGTGCTCGGCCATCTTCAGCACCGCCAGCAGGTTTTTAAGCTGGCTCTGGGTATTGCGCGAGCTCTCGTCGCGGAACACCGCCAGAGCGTTGTGGTGGTTGGCAATGGCCGCGCTGAGGTGCTCGGGCAGGCGCCAGGATTTGGCAGTGAAATAGCCGACCACAGAATGATTGGTGTTGAACACGCGGTTTTCGGTGTCGACCACGCGGGTTTCCTCGTCGGACTTGGCATAGGCGTCCTCCAGCACATCCATATAGTCGGGGAAGCGCTTGAGCATCAGCGGCACGCCACAGTCATGGAACAGGCCCAGGGTGTAGGCCTCGTCCGCCGCCTGGATGCCGGTGCGCTTGGCCAGGGTCAGACAGGTCATCGCCACGTCCTGGGCAGTGTCCCAGAAGCGGTTGAGGGTAACGATGGTCTCGTCGGTCATCTCACCCTTGATCGACTGGGCGTTGATCAGGTTGATGATCGAACGGCTGCCCAGCAGGTTCACCGCGCGCTGGATCGAACCGATCTTGTTGGAAAGACCGAAATGCGGGGAATTGACCAGCTTGAGCAAGGCGCCCGAGAGGCCCGGGTCCTGGGAAATCAGCTTGGCGATGGTTTCCAGGTCCGGGTCAGGCATGTACTGCTCGAACTGCAGGTCGACCATTATCTGCGGTTGCGGCGGGATGGTGATGCCTTGCAAGGCTTGCTGGATCTGTTCGGCGCTGAGTTCTTGGGACATACGTGCACACTCGTTTGGGACCGGCGATTCTAACCCTCCAGACCGGAAAGGGACCAACCACTGAATCGTTGCGCCGGAACTTTACTCTATCCATGCGGGCCTCTTTCTCATATTCATCAAGGAAAGGAGCAAGGCCCATGAGTGCAGAACTGAACGGCAAGCGAGTGGCTTTCCTGGTCACCAACGGCTTCGAGCAAGTGGAACTGACAGGCCCTCGCGAGGCCCTGGAACAGAGCGGCGCGGTGGTGGACATCCTCAGCGACAAAGAGGGAACGGTACGCGGCTGGAACCACGACCAGCCGGCTGACGCATTCGCCGTGGACGCAACCTTCGAAAGCGCCCACCTGGACCTCTACGATGCCCTGGTGCTGCCCGGTGGCGTGCAAAACTCTGACACGATTCGGTTGATTCCCGCTGCGCAGAAACTGGTGAAAAGCCACGATTCGGCTGGCAAGCTGCTGGCGGTGATTTGTCATGGTGGCTGGTTGCTGGTGTCCTGCGGGTTGGCCAAGGGCAGGCGGCTGACCAGCTACAAGACCCTGCAGGACGACATCCGCAATGCCGGCGGAGACTGGGTGGATGAAGAAGTGGTGGTCGATGGCAACCTGATCACCAGCCGCCAGCCCGATGACATTCCGGCGTTCAACCGGCAGCTGATCAAGGCATTGGCAGCCTGACGTCATCTCATGGCCGACGCGAGGCTGCTCCTGCAAGGGACGAGTGCCCAGGCAACAGGCTATAATCCCGCTCTTTTTCCCGGAGCGACGTCATGTCCCTGCCCAGCCTACGCCTCAAAGCCAATGCCGACCGCCGCCTGCGCGCCGGCCACCTGTGGGTCTACAGCAACGAAGTCGACGTCAGCGCGACCCCGCTGCAAGGCTTCCAGGCCGGCCAGCAGGCTGTTCTCGAGGCGGCCAACGGCAAGCCGCTGGGTATCGTCGCACTGAGCCCGAACAACCTGATCTGCGCCCGCCTGCTGTCGCGCGACGCCAAGCTGCCGCTGGACAAGTCGCTGCTGGTGCACCGCCTGAACGTCGCCCTGTCGCTGCGCCAGCGCCTGTTCGACCAACCGTGCTACCGCCTGGTCTATGGCGATTCCGACCTGTTGCCAGGCCTGGTGGTCGACCGCTTCTTCGACATCCTCGTGGTGCAATTGGCCTCCGCCACCATGGAAGCGCACAAGGACGACGTGATTGCAGCCCTGGTACAGGTGCTCAAGCCAAGCGGCATCCTGTTCAAGAACGACTCCTCCGCACGGGATGCCGAAGGCCTGCAGCGCTATGTCGAAACCGTCTATGGCGAGGTGCCGGACTGGGTGCCGCTGGAAGAAAACGGCGTCAAATTCGAAGCCCCGGTACGCGAAGGCCAGAAGACCGGCTGGTTCTACGACCACCGCATGAACCGTGCACGCCTGGCGCCGTACGTGAAAGGCAAGCGCGTGCTCGACCTGTTCAGCTACATCGGTGGCTGGGGCGTGCAAGCCGGTGCCTTCGGCGCCAGCGAAGTGTTCTGCGTCGACGCCTCGGGCTTCGCCCTGGACGGCGTGGAGCGTAACGCCGCGCTGAACGGCATCAGCGAGAAACTGACCTGCATCGAAGGCGATGTGTTCGAGGCCCTGCGCGAACTGAAGGCCGCCGAAGAGCGCTTCGACGTGATCATTGCCGACCCACCCGCCTTCATCAAGCGCAAGAAAGACCTGAAGAACGGCGAAGCGGCCTACCGCCGCCTGAACGAACAGGCCATGCGCATGCTGACCAAGGACGGCATCCTGGTCAGTGCCTCGTGCTCGATGCACCTGCCCGAGGACGACCTGCACAACATCCTGCTGACCAGCGCCCGTCACCTGGACCGCAACCTGCAGTTGCTCGAACGCGGCGGCCAAGGCCCGGACCACCCGGTGCACCCGGCCATTGCCGAAACCCGCTACATCAAGAGCATCACCTGCCGGTTGCTGCCAAACAGCTGATATCCGCTAAAAAGGGCCGCCTAGCGGCCCTTTCCTGCTGCAATCTCCCCGCCAGCTATCCACATCTGCATTCCCTCGCCGCGCCAGCGGTGTAGAATCGGCCTATTCATCGCCAGTCATCCCCGGCGGGTTTATGAGCTCTGCCCAAGCACGCGGCGATCCCGCGCGGTCTTCGGCCCCATCCGTGCCAGTGGCAACCGGCCTGCGGTACAAAGGACAAGAGAAGCTCACTCCCCTTTTTGTGACCTGATTAAGCCGCCAGGAGTGTTTCATGCCTGATTATCGTTCCAAGACTTCCACCCAAGGCCGCAACATGGCCGGCGCCCGTGCCCTGTGGCGCGCCACCGGGATGAAGGACGAAGATTTCAAGAAACCGATCATCGCCATCGCCAACTCGTTCACCCAGTTCGTCCCGGGCCACGTGCACCTGAAGGACCTGGGCCAGCTGGTCGCCCGCGAAATCGAACGCGCCGGTGGCGTGGCCAAGGAATTCAACACCATCGCGGTCGATGACGGCATCGCCATGGGCCACGACGGCATGCTCTACTCGCTGCCAAGCCGCGAGATCATCGCCGACGCCGTGGAGTACATGGTCAACGCCCATTGCGCCGACGCCATCGTGTGCATCTCCAACTGCGACAAGATCACCCCCGGCATGCTGATGGCCGCCCTGCGCCTGAACATCCCGGTAATCTTCGTCTCCGGCGGCCCGATGGAAGCCGGCAAGACCAAGCTGGCCAGCCACGGCCTGGACCTGGTCGACGCCATGGTCATTGCCGCCGACTCCTCGGCTTCCGACGAAAAAGTCGCCGAATACGAGCGCAGCGCCTGCCCTACCTGCGGTTCGTGCTCCGGCATGTTCACCGCCAACTCGATGAACTGCCTGACCGAAGCCCTGGGCCTGGCCCTGCCGGGCAACGGTTCGACCCTGGCCACCCACGCCGACCGCGAGCAGTTGTTCCTCACTGCCGGCCGCACCATCGTCGAGCTGTGCAAGCGCTACTACGGCGAGAACGATGAGTCGGTACTGCCGCGCAACATCGCCAACTTCAAGGCGTTCGAGAACGCCATGATGCTCGACATCGCCATGGGCGGCTCGACCAACACCATCCTGCACCTGCTGGCTGCCGCCCAGGAAGCCGAGGTGGCGTTCGACCTGCGCGACATCGACCGCCTGTCGCGCAAGGTGCCGCAGCTGTGCAAGGTTGCGCCGAACATTCAGAAATATCACATGGAAGACGTGCACCGTGCCGGCGGCATCTTCAGCATCCTCGGCTCGCTGGCCCGTGGCGGCCTGTTGCACACCGACCTGCCGACCGTGCACAGCCGCAGCATGGAAGAAGCCATCGCCAAGTGGGACATCACCCAGACCGATGACGAAGCCGTGCACACCTTCTTCAAGGCCGGCCCTGCCGGCATCCCGACCCAGACGGCATTCAGCCAGTCGACCCGTTGGGAATCCCTGGATGACGACCGTGAGAACGGCTGCATCCGCAGTGTCGAGCACGCCTATTCGCAGGAAGGCGGCCTGGCCGTGCTGTACGGTAACATCGCGCTGGATGGCTGCGTGGTGAAAACCGCCGGTGTCGACGAGTCGATCCTGGTGTTCGAAGGCACCGCGAAGATCTTCGAGAGCCAGGACAGCGCCGTACGCGGCATCCTCGCCGACGAAGTGAAGGCCGGCGACATCGTGATCATCCGCTACGAAGGCCCGAAAGGTGGCCCGGGCATGCAGGAAATGCTGTACCCGACCTCGTACCTGAAGTCCAAGGGCCTGGGCAAGGCTTGCGCCCTGCTCACCGACGGCCGCTTCTCGGGCGGCACCTCGGGCCTGTCGATCGGCCACGCCTCGCCGGAAGCCGCCGCTGGCGGCGCCATCGGCCTGGTGCGCGACGGCGACAAGGTGCTGATCGACATCCCGAATCGTTCGATCAACCTGCAGGTCAGCGACGAAGAGCTGGCCGAGCGCCGTGTCGAGCAGGACAAGAAGGGCTGGAAACCGGCTGAAGTACGCCCACGCAAGGTGACCACCGCGCTGAAGGCCTATGCCCTGCTGGCGACCAGTGCCGACAAGGGTGCTGTGCGTAACAAGGCGATGCTGGAAGGGCTGTGAGGCTCTGACGGTGTGAATGAAGAACCGGCGCCCTGGGCGCCGGTTTTTTATGCCTGTAAGGGCCCTTTCGCGGGTAAACCCGCTCCCACAGGTACAGCGCCTGGCTCAAAGGCTGCGGAGTCCTGGTGGGAGCGGGCGTGCCCGCGAAGAGGCCAGCACAGGCACCACAAGGCTTACTGAATCTGCTCCGGCGTCACGACCACCCAGTTCTTGTCCGCCGTCACCGGCAACCCTTCCTTGGCCTGCGCCGCCGCATTTTTGGCAATCATCCCGTTGATCTGGTCCATGTATTTGGCCTTGCGGTTTATCCACAAGTGGATGCCACCTTTGCCCACATCCACCCCATGAAACTGCATGTAGCCATCGCTGGTCGGCGTATCGCCCCCCACCAGCACCGGCTTCTTCCACTCATCGATATAGGTCAGGATCGCCGCCTGCTTGCCCGCCATCCAGGTGGCCGGAGTCCACAGGTACGGGGTCAGCTCCAGCCCCACGTTGGCCTTGGCATCATAGTGCCCGGCGCTGATCTGCTTGCGCGCGGTGGTCAACTGGCCGCTGGCGCGGTCCTTCAGCAACAGGCTGACGCCAATCACGTTCTGCGGCTTCACGTTGTAGCCGTACTTGGGGTCCGACGCGACCATGCGCACCAGTTCCTCTGATGCCGCGGAAATCACATAGACCTCGATACCGTTCTCCATGAGCTTGTTGTACAGCTCGGCCTGGCCCTTGAAGACCTTGGGCGGCTGTACCTCGATGGCCTTGACCTGATCGCCTTCGTAATAGGTGCTGGGGATCGGCTTGCCGGAGGCCATCAGCTCATCCACCTGCACTTTCAGCTCCTGTAGGGTAAAGCCGGAGAACACCTGGGCCACCCACGGGTAGCAGACCATGTCATCGACTTCGCACAGCCGGTAGTAGTAACTGAACAGGCTTTCCTTATGTTCGGCGGTGTCCTTGAACGGCATCAGCTTCAACGACGGGTCGAGCTTGTCACGGCTCAACAGGCCCTTGTTTTCCATGAAAGGCAGCAAGGCCTCTTCAAGATCGTAGCGGTAGCTGGTGTTGTCCATGTCGAATACCGCGTAGTTACCCTTGTTGGCATTGGCGGCGATCATGCTGTCGAGCTGCTTGGCCGCCTCGGCGGGCCAGTGTTTGAGCTCGGTGGCGAAGGTTTCGATACTGAACAACAGGGACAGGCCGACGGCGACGGCTTTCGGAGCAAACTTCATGTACGAATCTCCTGAAATGACCCAGAAACGCTAGTGCAACACCCTCCGCTGGCAGCCCTCGATAACGACCTCCATGCAGCTGCAAACGCCGCGTTCATTGCAATCCGCGACACATCGTTATTCCATAAACGACTATACACATTCCATTTGGGTATAAATTCGTTTGTTTTCAGGCTGTTAGCATTTCCGTTCGCAATCGCTCACAGGGGCGATGCCTCTTCTGCTTTTTTCTGCTGGAGCTTCAATGAACCTGCCGCTGTCCCTTAACCTGCTGGCGTTCCTGGCCCTGTTGCTGGGCCTGGCACAAACCCGCCGCACCGACTGGAGCCTGGCCAAGAAGGTATTGCTGGGCCTGGTGCTGGGCGTGGTGTTCGGCCTGATCCTGCATACCGTCTATGGCGCGGGCCACCCTGTGCTCAAGGCCACCATCGCCTGGCTCGACCTGGTCGGCAACGGCTACGTCGGCCTGTTGCAGATGATCGTCATGCCGCTGATCTTCGCCTCGATCCTCAGTGCCGTGGCGCGCCTGCACAATGCCTCGTCGTTGGGCCGCATCAGTGTGCTGAGCATCGGCACCCTGCTGCTGACCACCGCCATCGCTGCGTTGATCGGCATCGTCCTGACCAACCTGTTCGGCCTCAGCGCCGAAGGCCTGGTGGCCGGCGCCCAGGAAAGCGCGCGCATGCAGGTTATCCACAGCGACTACGCCGGCAAGGTCGCCGACCTCAACATCCCGCAACTGCTGCTGTCGTTCATCCCCAGCAACCCGGTAGGTGACCTGGCACGGGCCAAGCCGACCTCGATCATCAGCGTGGTGATCTTTGCCGTGTTCCTGGGCCTGGCCGCGCTGCAGCTGATCAAGGACGATGCCGAGAAAGGCGAGCGCGCACTGTCGGCCATCGACACCCTGCAGGCCTGGGTGATGCGCCTGGTGCGGGTGGTAATGAAGTTGACCCCGTATGGCGTACTGGCGCTGATGACCAAGGTGGTGGCCAGCTCGAACATGGAAGACATCCTCAAGCTGGGCAGCTTCGTGGTGGTGTCGTACCTGGGCCTGGCGCTGATGTTCGTGGTGCACGGCATTATCCTCGCCGCCACCGGCGTGAGCCCGCTGCGCTTCTTCCGCAAGGTGTGGCCGGTGCTGACCTTCGCCTTCACCAGCCGCTCCAGCGCCGCCAGCATTCCGCTGAACATCGAAGCGCAAACCCGCCGCCTGGGCGTACCGCAGTCGATTGCCAGCTTCAGCGCATCGTTCGGTACCACCATTGGCCAGAACGGCTGCGCCGGGCTCTATCCCGCGATGCTGGCGGTGATGGTGGCGCCGGCGGTGGGCATCGATACCTTCGACCCGCTGTGGATCGCCACCCTGGTGGCCATCGTCACCCTGAGTTCGGCAGGTGTTGCCGGCGTAGGTGGCGGTGCAACTTTCGCCGCACTGATCGTGCTGCCGGCCATGGGCTTGCCGGTGGAGCTGGTGGCGTTGCTGATTTCGGTGGAGCCGCTGATCGACATGGGCCGCACGGCGTTGAACGTGAACGGTTCGATGACCGCAGGGGTGGTGACCAGCCAACTGCTGAAAGAGACCGACAAGGATGTGCTGGCTGGCGATGAACATGCCGAGCTGAGTCATTCCTGACAGATTGCCGGGGGCGCGTTGCGCCCCTGTCGCGACACAAGGCCGCTCCTACAATCGCCCAGCGTACGCCGATCAATGTAGGAGCGGCCTTGTGTCGCGATAGGGCTGCAAGGCAGCCCCGGCAATCTCAAACCTTGTCCCAGACCTCGAAATGATACCCAGGCTTGCCTTCCTCAGCCTGCGCCTCGCTCGATACCCGCTTCCACTGCCCCCGATCGAACTCAGGGAACCACGCATCCCCTTCCGGCGACAACTCGACCCGCGTCAGGTACATGCGGCTGACCAGCCCTTTCTCCAGCGCTTGCCCATACAGCTGCGCCCCGCCAATCAGCATAAGCTCATCAACGCCCTGCTCACGCGCCCACTGCTCGGCCCGCACCAGCGCCTCTTCCAGCGAGCCAAACACCTCGGCCCCCGCCAGTTCCAGCCCTGCCTGCCGGCTGACGACGATATTCAACCGCCCGGGCAATGGCCTGCCCAGCGAGTCCCAGGTCTTGCGCCCCATGATGATCGGCTTGCCCAGGGTAGTGGCCTTGAAGTACTTGAAGTCCCCCGGCAGATGCCAGGGCATGGAGTTGTCGACGCCGATCACGCGGTTCTCGGCGTGAGCCGCGATCAGGCTGAGGGGGAGTGATGTATTCATGCCAGCGAGGATAGCACCGGGCGTGTGGGTTATGCTTCTGCCCTGACCTGTGCAATGGAAGACCTTGTGACTGCACCCACTTCACTGGACAAGCGCTGGCTCACCGAAGCGGTACGCCTGCGCGAGGAACATGCCGGCCCGCTGGAGGACCAGGAAGCCAACCGCTGCGCCCGCCAGGCAGGCGGTGACCTGGCGGCCCGCATCGAAACCCGTGCCCTGTTCCTGGCCGAACGCGACGGCATCACCACCGCCCTGCGCCACTGGAAACAGGGCGCACGCCTGGCGCTGCTGGCCTTGCTGGTACTGGCCGTGCTCAGCGGCGCAGGGTTGGCCCTGGCCGCCTTGAGCGACGGGCAGCGCCCGGTGAATGTGTTCTGGGCCCTCGGCAGCCTGCTCGGGCTGAACCTGCTGATGCTGCTGGGCTGGGCCATCGGCTTTGCCCTGAGCGGCGAGCATGGCGCGGGGCTGGGCCGTTTGTGGCTGTGGCTGAGCGAACGCTTTGCCCGTGACGCCAAGGCCGCGCACCTGGCACCGGCGCTGCTGGTGCTGCTGCAACGTCAACGCCTCAACCGCTGGCTGCTCGGCCTGCTGGTGCATGGCCTGTGGCTGCTGGCGATGATCACCGCGCTGGGCATGCTGCTGGCCTTGCTGGCGACCCGGCGCTATGGCTTTGTCTGGGAGACAACCCTGCTCGCCGCCGACCCGTTCATCCACCTGACCCAGGCCTTGGGCGCGCTGCCCTCGTTGCTGGGCTTCACGGTACCCGACGAGGCCATGATCCGCGCCAGCGGCGACAGCCAGCCGGCCCTGGACCTGGCGCGCCAGGCCTGGGCCAGCTGGCTGCTTGGCGTGGTGCTGGTGTACGGCCTGCTTCCGCGCCTGCTGTTGGCCGGGCTGTGCCTGTGGCGCTGGCGTCAAGGCCGCCAACGCCTGGCGCTGGACCTCAGCCTGCCCGGCTACGCGCAGCTGCGTGAAGCGCTGATGCCGCGCAGCGAACGCATCGGCGTCCAGGATGCCGCGCCCGAGGCCTTGCCGCAGTTTGCCGCTGGCCAGCTGGAAAGTGGCAGCAGCGGCGCCCTGCTGGTCGGCCTGGAGCTGGACGACCAGCACCCCTGGCCGCCCGCGCTGCCAAAAAGCGTAACCAGTGCCGGCGTGCTCGACAGCCGAGAATCGCGTAACCGCCTGCTCGAACAGCTCAGCCGTTTCCCGCCAGCACGCCTGGCCATCGCTTGCGACCCGCGCCGCTCTCCCGATCGTGGCAGCCTGGCGTTGCTCGCCGAACTGGCACGCAACGCCGGCGCCACCCGTATATGGCTACTGCAGGCCGCACCGGGCGAGGCCCTGGACGCCCAGCGCCTGGGCGACTGGCACGAAGCCCTCGACCGCCTTGGTCTGGCGCATGCCGATACCTCGCCGCTGACCTGGCTGGAGCATGGCCATGACTGAGCCGCTGAAACTGGCCGTGGTCGGCCACACCAACGTCGGCAAGACCTCGCTGCTGCGCACCCTGACCCGTGACGTCGGCTTTGGCGAAGTTTCCCACCGCCCCAGCACCACCCGCCATGTGGAAGGTGCGCGGCTGTCGGTGGACGGCGAACCTTTGCTCGAGTTGTATGACACCCCGGGCCTGGAAGACGCCATTGCCCTGCTCGATTATCTCGAACGCCTGGAGCGCCCGGGCGAGCGCCTGGACGGCCCGGCCCGCCTCGAGCGCTTTCTGCAAGGCAGCGAGGCACGCCAGCGTTTCGAGCAGGAGGCCAAGGTGCTACGCCAGCTGCTGGCCAGCAATGCCGGCTTGTATGTGATCGACGCCCGCGAACCAGTGCTGGCCAAATACCGCGACGAACTGGAAGTGCTGGCCAGCTGCGGCAAACCGCTGCTACCGGTGCTCAATTTCGTCGCCAGCCATCAGCACCGCGAGCCGCAATGGCGTGAAGCCCTTGCCAGGCTTGGGCTTCACGCGTTGGTGCGGTTCGACAGCGTGGCCCCGCCAGAGGATGGCGAGCGCCGGTTGTACGAAAGCCTGGCCCTGCTGCTGGAAGACGCCCGCCCGGCCCTGCAGCGGCTGATCGACGACCAGCAGGCACAGCGCCTGGCACGCCGCCACAGCGGCAAGCGCCTGATTGCCGAGCTGCTGCTGGACTGCGCCGCCTGCCGGCGCAGCGTCGAGGCCGAGCCGGCTGCCGAAGCCCGGGCCATCGAGGCATTGCGGCAAGAGGTGCGCCAGCGCGAACAGCGCTGTGTCGAGGCACTGCTCAAGCTATATGCCTTCCGCCGCGAGGACGCCCATGCCAGCGACCTGCCGTTGCTGGATGGCCGCTGGGGCGATGACCTGTTCAATCCCGAAACCTTGAAGCTGCTGGGCGTGCGTTTGGGCAGTGGTGTGGCCGCCGGTGCTGCGGCGGGTGCCGGGGTGGACCTGCTGGTCGGCGGCCTGACACTGGGGGCTGCCGCCCTGGCCGGGGCGATTGCCGGCGGCGCGCTGCAGACGGCGCGCAACTATGGGTCGCGGTTGATGGGCAAGCTAAAGGGCAAGCGCGAGCTGACGGTGGACGACACGGTGTTGCGCCTGCTGGCCTTGCGTCAGCAGCAGTTGATGGTGGCGCTGGAAAACCGCGGGCATGCGGCGCAGGACAGCATTCGGCTGGGGGAACTGGATGAGAAGGCCTGGCGGGAGGGCAAGTTGCCGGAGGCGCTGAGCAAGGCGCGGGCGCATCCGCAGTGGTCCACCCTGAACCCTGGGGCGAAGCTGAACCAGGCTGAGCGGCAGGAACAGCTGGAGGCTCTGGTTTCACAGTTTTGATCAAGCGGGTCTGGCCTCTTCGCGGGTAAACCCGCTCCCACAGGTATCTCACATTCCTTGAGATGTGCACTATTCCTGTGGGAGCGGGTTCACCCGCGAAGAGGCCCGCACAGGCAGCCCACATCTCAAAGTAATGCCAAAGCCTTCCGCTTCAACCCATCCAGGTCAATCACCGTCACCCCGACCACCTTGGCCCGCTCATCCCACTCCCTCATCCGCAAGCTCACCTCGAACAGCGGATCCCGCTCGAACACATCCGCCTCGTCCTCGCTCATCACGCCCCCCTGATACTCCAAAGTCCGCCGGCTCGCTTCACTCAACCGCTGGTAATACCCAGGCTGGCGCAAAGTCAGGTAGCGCTTGGCCTCCACGTGATACTGCACCAGCCGCGCCATGCGTTCGCCGAAGCCACAGCGGCGTAAATACTCAGCGCCGATGCGCTCATGGCTGACCACGCCATAGCCGCCCATGCTCGCGTCACCGCCGCACAGGTGGCCGATGTCGTGGAAGAACGCCGCCAGCACCACTTCGTCGTCGAAGCCTTCGGCGATGGCCAGTTGCGCGGCCTGGGACATGTGTTCGAGCTGGGTGATCGCTTCGCCGATGTAGTCGTCACTGCCGTGGCGTTCGTACAGCGCGAAGGTGCTGTCGATGATCTGGGCTGGGGTTGGCATCACCGTCTTCTCCTGGCTTGATTGGGTGGTGGCTTCTTCGCAGCACAAGGCTGCTCCTACAGGTTGTCGCCGCCCCGTAGGAGCGCCCTTGTGCTGCGAAGAGGCCGGTGCAGGTTACTGCTGAGCCACCTTCTCCGACTTGCCGTCATAGCGCTTGCGCCACTCGGCCAGGATCTGGTCACGGTTCTTCGAGGCCCAGGCAAAGTCGTTCTTGATCAGGCGCTGTTCATAGTCCGCCGGCAGTTCGGTCTGCGGCTTGGCAATACCCGGGGCAGCCAGCACGGCGAAGTTCTCCTTGTACAGCTCCATGGCCGCCGGGCTTGCCGAGAAATCAGCCAGGCGCCTGGCCGCATCCGCTTTTGGCGAACCTTTGATCACCGCAGTCGCCTCGATCTCCCAACCCAGGCCTTCCTTCGGCAGCACGATGTCCAGCGGCGCGCCCTGGCGCTTGAGCTGCACGGCCGGGTACTCGAACGAGATACCGATCGGGAATTCACCCGCTGCGGCAAGCTTGCACGGCTTGGAACCGGAATGAACATACTGGCCGATGTTCTGGTGCAGTGCATCCATGTACGCCCAACCCTGTGGCTCGCCGAAGGTCTGCAGCCAGGCACTGACATCCAGGAAGCCGGTGCCGGACGAGGCCGGGTTCGGCATGACGATCTTGCCCTTGTACTCGGGCTTGGTCAGGTCCTGCCAGCTTACCGGCTTGCTCAGGCCCTGCTTCTCGGCCTCGATGGTATTGAAGCAGATGGTCGCGGCCCACACGTCCATACCGACCCAGGCTGGCGGGTTGGCAGCATCGCGGTAGTTGGCGGCAATCTTGCCCAGGTCCTTCGGTGCGTAGGCTTCGAGCATGCCGTTCTGGTCGAGGATAGCCAGGCTGGAAGCAGCCAGGCCCCACACTGCGTCGGCTTGCGGGCGGTCTTTCTCGGCCAGCAGCTTGGCGGTGATGATGCCGGTAGAGTCGCGAACCCACTTGATCTCGATGTCCGGGTTGGCCTTCTCGAAGGCCTGCTTGTAGCTCTTCAGCTGTTCGGCTTCCAGGGCGGTGTAGACCGTCAGCTGGGTACCAGCGGCCGAAGCCTGCAGGCTGAACACGGCGGAAACGGCAGCAGCAAGTGCAAGGTGCTTGTACATGGGTAGGTTCCTTACAGGTCAGACGGTCGCGGCGCGTTGGCGCCAGGCTTGGGAGCGGCGCAGCAGGCCGCGTGAGGCTGCGGCCAGCAGCAGTGAAGCGCCGGCACTGGTCAGCAGGATCAAAGTCGACATGGCGGCGGCACCACCGACATTGCCGGCGTCATCCATGTTCAGCACGGCGACGGCAGCCAGGATGGTGTCGGGGCTGTACAGAAAGATCGCCGCCGACACGGTGGTCATCGCCGATACGAACAGGTAGCGAATGATGTCCAGCAGCGCCGGCAGGCAGATCGGCACAGTCACCCGCAGGAAGTGCCTGTACAGCGGCGCCTTCAGCGACAGCGCGGCGGCCTCGAACTCGCCGTCGAGCTGGCGCAGGGCCGTGGTCGCGGTCATCTGCGCGGTGGTCAGGTAGTGGGCGATGGTGCACACCACCAGCAGCCCCATGCCGCCGTAGAACACATGCAGCGGGTTGCCGTTCAGGTTGAAGAAGAATACGTAGCCCAGGCCCAGCACCAGGCCCGGCACGGCCATGGGGATGAAGCTGAGCAGGCGCAGCGCCTGGTTGAGCAGGCGTTGGCCCTGGGTCTTCTCCATCAGGTAGGCGCCGGTGAAGATCACGATGCTGCCGATCAGCGCGGTGCCGATGGCCATGGTCACGCTGTTGCGGTAGGCCAGCCAGCCACCACCGGCGGTGTCCTCGAACATGTAGTGACGCAGCGACAACGACAGGTTGTAGGGCCAGAACGTGACCAGCGACGAATACACCGCCATGCCGATCACCAGCAGCAATGCCGCGCACACCAGCAGCACGATCGCCAGGAAGCAGGCATCACGGCCGCGCGACGGCTTGGGCTCGAACACCTGGGCACGGCCGCTCATGGCTTCGCCCTGGCGCCGGCGCAGCCAGGCATCGACGGTAAAGCTGAACAGCGCCGGCAACAGCAGCACCATGCCGATCAACGCGCCGCGGCCGAACTGCTGCTGGCCGACCACCGCCTTGTAGGCTTCCAGCGCCAGCACCTGATAGTCGCCGCCGACCACGACCGGTACACCGAAGTCGGTGATGGTCAGGGTAAATACCAGGCAGAACGCTGCGAATACTGCCTGGCGCGTGGCCGGCCAGGTGATGCTGGTGAACGCTCGCCAAGGGCCGGCACCCATGCTGGACGCTGCGTCGAACAGGCGTGCATCGGCCAGCGATAGCGCCGACAGCAGGATCATCAGGGCATGCGGGAAGGTATAGATGGCCTCGCCCAGCACAATGCCCCAGAAGCCATAGATGTTGTCGCTGAGCAACCCGCGCAGCAGCCCCTGGTTACCGAACAGGTAGACCAGGGCGATGGCCGGCAGCATCGACGGCGCCAACAGCGGCAGCAGCGAAATCCCCCGCCACAGACCTTTGCCCGGAATCAGCGTGCGTTGCAGGGCATAGGCGAACAGGTAGGCCAGCGGCACCACGATGGCTGCCACCGTGAAGGCCACCGACAGGCTGTTGCCCAGCAGCCAGTGGAAGTTTTCACTGGCCAACAGTTCGCGGGCCGCCAGCAGGCCACCACCCTGGCCCGCTTCTGCGCTGAAGCCGCGCCAGAAGATCGCCAGCAGCGGCATCAGCACCGCCAGCACCAGAAGGATCAGCAGCAGGCTCTTGCCGCCGACGACGAACAACCGGTCGCCCAAGGCGACACCAGCACGCGGCGTGGCTTTGGCCTGGCTCAGCGGCAAGGACATTGGTGCGGCCATCTCAGGCAAACACCTGCAGGCTCTGCGGCGGCAGCGCCACCCAGATGTCCTGCGAGCCCAGCCGCGGCATGGCCTCGGGGGCCAACTCCGCCAGCAGTGCATGGCCAGGCAGCGCCTTGAGCTCGAAGCTCATGCGGCAGCGGTTACCGAGGAACGTTATTTCACGGACCATGGCCGGGAACAGGTTTTCTTCGTGCACCGCCGGGTTGACCGTGATCGCCTCCGGGCGGCAGAACAGCCGGCCGCTGCTGGGTCGGGCCGAACCTGGTGCCAGACGCATGTTCATGCCACCGACCTGGGCATGGCTGTCACTGCTGCGCTGGAACGGCAACCAGTTGCCCTGGCCGACGAACTCGGCAACGAACGGCGTGGCCGGCTGGTCGTAGATTTCCTGCGGGGTGGCGTACTGCTCGACCTGGCCGTTGTTCATCACCGCAATGCGGTCGGCCATCAACATGGCCTCGTCCTGGTTGTGGGTGACCATCAGCGTGGTGATACCCAGCTGGCGCTGCAGCTGGCGCAGTTCGGTGCACAGGTGCTCGCGCACCCGGGCATCCAGCGCCGACATCGGCTCGTCCAGCAGCAGCAACGACGGCGACGGTGCCAGCGCGCGGGCCAGGGCCACACGCTGCTGCTGGCCACCGGAAAGCTGGCCGGGGTATTTCTTCTCGCTGCCGGCCAGGCCCACCAGTTCGAGCATTTCGGTCACTCGCTGGCGGGCCTGTTCACGGCCGCTGCCAGTCAGGCCATAGGCGATATTGGCTTCGACGGTGAGGTTGGGGAACAGCGCGTAGGACTGGAACAGGATGCCGTAGTCACGGGCCTGGGGTGGCAGCTCGGAGATATCGCGCTCGCCGATGTACAACGTACCGCGGTCCTGGCGCTCCAGGCCGGCGATGCAGCGCAGCAACGTGGTCTTGCCGCAGCCGGACGGGCCGAGCAGGCACACCAGTTCGCCGGCGGCGATGTCCAGCGAGACATCATTCAGCGCCGTGAAGGCGCCGAAGCGCTTGTGGATGTTGCGCACTTTCATCTGTGCGCCGGGGGTGGTGTGGTTCATGGCAGGGCCTCATCGAAGAGATGGAGGCCATGCTAGGAAGGCTGTGCGAAGGTTCTGTGGCTTTAGGGCAAAAGCGGGTGATAGTGGTATAGGCAGATTTTGTAGTGGCCTTCAAGGACCCTATTGCCGGCAAGCCAGCTCCCACAGGTACTGCACAGGTTTCAAGGACTGTGGGGTACCTGTGGGAGCTGGCTTGCCGGCGATAGGGCCGGTACAGCCACTACATGGCTATCAGAAGTGCGAACCGGCCACTTCCTGCGCCACCCCAAGGAAGGCCGCCGGCAACCGCGCCTGGCGCCGCTCCTTCAGGCAATACAGGTACTCATGCATCACCGGCGCGTTCTCCAGCGCCAGCACCCGCAACTCAGGGTTGTGCGGCACCTCGTGCCGGGCAATCACGCTGATGCCGATATTGCGCAGTACCGCCTCACGGATCGATTCGCGGCTGCCAATCTCCAGCAACGCCCCGGCTTTCACCCCGGCCTCCTGCATCATCTGCTCGGTGAGCTTGCGTGTGGTCGAGCCCTTCTCGCGCATCAGCAGGCAATGCCCGGCCACCACGTCAATGGACACCGCCTGGCGGTGCGCCAACGGGTGGTTGCGATGCACCGCCACCACCAACGGGTCAGTCCCCAGCACCCGCCGCACCAGCCGCGCGTCTTCCAGCAGTTGCGACGAAGCGGCGATATCCACCCGGTAGTCCTCGAGCATCTCCAGCACCTGCTGCGAGTTGCCGATTTCCACCGCCACTTCCACCTGCGGCAGGCGTTCGCGGTAGATCTTCACCAGGTCGAGGATGTAGTAAGGCGCCGTGGCCGCGATGCGCAGGCTGCCCTGTGCCTGGCCGCTGTTGCGCAGTTCGAACTCGATGTCGGCTTCCTGCTGAAGCAGTGCCTTGACCATCGGCAGCAGGCGCACGCCCTCCTCGCTCAGCACCAGGCGCCGCCCGCCGCGGTAGAACAGCTCCACCGCGTACTGGCTCTCCAGGTTGCGAATCTGCGTGGTCACCGTGGGCTGGCTGAGGCCGAGCTTCTTCGCCGCCAGGGTGATGCTGCCCAGGCGGGCCACCATGTAGAAGGCTTTAAGCTCCGAACTCAGCATGCACGTCCTCTATTTGCGCAACAGGCGCAAGCCGTTGAACACCACCAGCAGGCTCACGCCCATGTCGGCAAACACCGCCATCCACATGGTGGCCATGCCGGCAAAGGTGATCGCCAGGAATATCGCCTTGATGCCCAACGCCAGAACGATGTTCTGCATGAGGATCGCCGCACTTTGGCGCGACAGCCTGACGAAGGCCGGGATTTTCCGCAAGTCGTCGTCCATCAGCGCCACATCGGCGGTCTCGATGGCGGTGTCGGTACCGGCCGCCGCCATTGCAAAACCGATCTCGGCACGAGCCAGTGCCGGGGCGTCGTTGATGCCGTCACCGACCATGCCCACCCGATGGCCCTGGGCGTACAGGGTTTCGATGCTCTTGAGCTTGTCGGCAGGCAGCAGGTTGCCTTCGGCACGGTCGATACCCACCACGGTGGCGATGGCCTGGGCGGTATGTGGATTGTCACCGGTCAGCATGACAGTCTTGATGCCCAGCTCGTGCAGCTCGGCGATGGCCTGGCGACTGCTTTCCTTGACCGTGTCGGCCACCGCGAACAGCGCCAACGGGCCGGAGCGGTCGAGCAGCAGCACCACGGTCTTGCCCTGGCGCTCCAGCGCATCCAACTGGGCCTCGAGCTCGGGCGAGCACAGCCCCAGCTCCTCGACCAGACGGTGGTTACCCAAGTGGTAAACCTCACCCGCGATGGTGCCGCGCACGCCGCGCCCGGCAAGGGCTGCGAAGTCGTCTACCTCGCTCAAGGCCAGGCCTTGCTCCTTGCCGAACTGGGCAATGGCGCGGGAGACCGGGTGGTCCGAACGCTCGCCAAGGCTGGCGGCCAGGGCTTGCGCGCGGCCTTCGAACAGCGGCTCCAGTACCTTGGCATCGGTTTGCACCGGCTTGCCGTGGGTGATAGTGCCGGTCTTGTCCAGGGCCAGGAAGTCCAACTGGCGCCCGCCTTCCAGGTACACGCCACCCTTGATCAGGATGCCCTTGCGCGCGGCGGCAGCCAGGCCGCTGACGATGGTCACCGGGGTCGAGATCACCAGGGCACACGGGCAGGCCACCACCAGCAGCACCAGGGCGCGATAGACCCAGTCGAACCAGGCACCGGCCATGAACAGCGGCGGTATCACCGCAACGGCCAGGGCAATGGCAAACACCACTGGGGTGTAGATGCGCGAGAAGCGGTCGACGAAACGCTGGGTAGGCGCCCGCGCGCCTTGCGCTTCCTCGACGGCCTTGATGATCCGCGCCAGGGTCGATTGCCCGGCAGCAGCGGTAACGCGGAACTCCAGCGCCCCTGCCTGGTTGATGGTGCCGGCGAACAACTTGTCGCCCACCGTCTTCTCCACAGGCAGGCTTTCGCCGGTGATCGGTGCCTGATCGACGGTGGATTGCCCGCTGGTCACTTCACCGTCCAGGCCAATGCGTTCGCCGGGGCGTACCCGCACCAGGGCCCCGATGGCCACCTCCCGCACCTCTGCTTCCCGCCACTGGCCATCGGCCTGGCGCACGGTAGCCATGTCCGGGGTGAGCTGCATCAGGCCGCCAATGGCGTTGCGCGCGCGGTCCAGCGAGCGGGCTTCGATCAGCTCGGCGACGGTGAACAACACCATCACCATGGCCGCTTCCGGCCACTGGCCGATCAGCACCGCGCCAGTCACGGCAATGCTCATCAGCGCGTTGATGTTGAGGTTGCGGTTTTTCAGGGCGATCCAGCCCTTCTTGTAGGTACCCAGGCCACAGCCGAGGATCGCTGCCAGCGCCAGCGCCGCCACCACCCACTCCGGGGCCAGTGCGGCAAAGTGCACGATTTCGGCGGCGATCGCGGCAATACCGGACAGCGCCAGGGGCCACCAGCGGGTCTTGGCCACTTGCGGTGCGCTGGCAGTGCTATCGTCTTCGGCGCCAAGCGGCTCGGCTTTCATGCCCAGGCTGTCGATGGCCTGCTCGATTTCAGCAGTGCCACCCAGGGTGTGGCGCACGCCAAGCACACGGTTGATCAGGTTGAACTCCAGCTGCTCGATACCGGCCAGCTTGCCCAGCTTGTCCTGGATCAGGGTCTGCTCGGTAGGGCAGTCCATGGCCTCGATGCGGAAACGGCTGAACTGGGCGTGGCTGCTGGCCTTTTCGCTCAGCTGGACCAACGCTGGCGCAGCAGCGCTGCCACAGCAGCTGTGGGCGTGGTGATCGTGCTTGTGTTCGTGGCTGACAGGCTGGTTCATGGGGTCATCCTTAATTTGAGCCTGTTGCCAAGTGAACACCCTGTAGCCACTATAGGGTCAAGCCACTTGCTGGAGAATTTCGTGATGAAGATCGGAGAACTGGCCAAAGCCACCGACTGCGCCGTGGAAACCATCCGCTACTACGAGCGTGAACAGCTGCTGCCGGAGCCGGCACGCAGCGACGGCAACTACCGGCTGTACACCCAGGCCCACGTCGAGCGGCTTACCTTCATCCGCAACTGCCGCACCCTGGACATGACCCTGGATGAAATCCGCAGCCTGCTACGCCTGCGCGACAGCCCCGATGATTCGTGCGGCAGCGTCAATGCGCTGATCGACGAACATATCGAGCATGTGCAGGCTAGGATCGATGGCCTGGTGGCGCTGCAGGAACAGCTGGTGGAGCTGCGGCGGCGCTGCAATGCGCAAGGGGCGGAGTGTGCGATCTTGCAGCAACTGGAGACGAACGGGGCGGTATCGGTGCCGGAAACCGAGCATTCGCATGTGGGGCGAAGTCATGGGCATTGAGATTTTGGGGCTGCTTTGCAGCCCATCGCGACACAAGGCCGCTCCTACAGGCTACGCGATCTCCTGTAGGAGCGGCCTTGTGTCGCGAAAGGGGCGCAAAGCGCCCCCGGCAATCTAGAACATCACACCGCCATCGGCGCCGTCATCGGGGCATGGTGCTCATACCCTTCCAGCCAGAAATCGCTCGGCTCGATCTTCTCCAGCCACTCCGGCTCGTACTTGCCCGTCTCGGCAAACGCCGGCACACGGTCGCTGATCACCAGCTTCGGCGCCTCCAGCGGCTCACGCTTGAGCTGCTCATTGAGCATGTCCAGGTGGTTCTCATACACATGGGCATCGCCGATGAAGTAGGTGAACCAGCGCGGGGTGTAGCCGGTCAGGCGGCCGAACAGCGACAGCAGCGCCGCGCCTTCGGTGAGGTTGAACGGCGTACCCAGGCCCAGGTCGTTCGAGCGGATGTAGAGGGTCAGGGAGATTTCCCTGGTCTCAACGTTCGGGTGGAACTGGTACAGCAGGTGGCACGGCGGCAGGGCCATTTCGTCCAGCTGCGCACAGTTCCAGCCGTGGAACAGGATACGGCGGCTGCCCGGGTCGTTGGCGATGGTGTCCAGGCACTGGCGCACCTGGTCGATGGCCTTGTACAGGATGACGAACGCGACGCCGTCCTCCTCGTCCTGGGCGATGCGGCGGAAGCCCGCCTTCTCGGCCATTTTGATGGCCGCCGGGTTGCTCTGCGGGATGCGCTTGTAGCCCGGCCACTGGCGCCATTGCACGCCGTAGATCTCGCCCAGGTCGTCATGGCCCTGGCGGAACGGGTTGGCCAGCCACTGGGCGTTCTCGTTGGCGTTCTGGTCCCAGACCTTGCAGCCCAGTTCGCGGAATTCACCGGCGTTCTTCACGCCACGCAGGAAACCGACCATTTCGCCGATCGCCGACTTGAACGCCAGTTTGCGCGTGGTAATGGCCGGGAAGCCCTTCTGCAAGTCGAAACGCAGCATGGCGCCCGGCAGGCTGATGGTGCGGATGCCGGTGCGGTTGCCCTGCAGCGTGCCGTTGTCGATGACGTCGCGGACCAGGTCCAGATACTGTTTCATGGCTTACCTGTAGCAAAAACGGCAGGGGGATCGCCCCTGCCGTGGGATTAATCAGGCGGGTTTCGCCGTAGGCTTGCGATTATAAGCCCACCAGATCAGGCCAAGGCCAGCCAGGATCATCGGCACGCACAGAATCTGACCCATGGTCAGCCAGCCCCAGGCCAGGTAGCCAAGCTGGGCATCCGGTACGCGGACGAATTCGACGATGAAGCGGAAGATACCGTAGAACAGCGCGAACATGCCGGATACCGCCATGGTCGGCCGCGGCTTGCGCGAGAACGCCCAGAGGATCAGGAACAGCGCCACACCTTCGAGTGCGAACTGGTAAAGCTGCGATGGGTGACGCGGCAGCTGCGCCGGGTCGCTGAACGGCGGGAAGACCATCGCCCATGGCACGTCGGTGGCCTTGCCCCACAGCTCGGCGTTGATGAAGTTGCCGATGCGCCCGGCCCCCAGGCCGATCGGCACCAGCGGGGCGACAAAGTCCATCAGCTCGAAGAACGACTTGTTGTTGCGCTTGCCGAACCACAAGGCCGCCAGCATCACGCCGATGAAACCGCCGTGGAACGACATGCCACCCTTCCACACTTCGAAGATCAGCGTCGGATTGGCCAGGTAGGCGTGCAGGTCGTAGAAAAGCACGTAGCCCAGGCGACCACCGACGATCACACCCATCGACAGCCAGAACACCAGGTCGGAGAGCTTTTCGCGCGTCCAGGTGGGGTCGAAGCGGTTCAGCCGGCGCGAGGCGAGCAGCCAGGCACCGCCGATGCCGACCAGGTACATCAGGCCGTACCAATGGATTTTCAGCGGCCCGATGGCCACGGCCACGGGGTCTATCTGCGGGTAAGGCAGCATGGAACTTCCTCTCGATTCAAATCAAAAAGCTGAGGCCGACACAGAACAGCAGGGCTGCGAACAGGCGTTTCAACAAACGTGGCGACAGCTTGTGCGCCAGGCGCGCGCCGAAGCGGGCGAAAAACATGCTGGTCACGGCAATGCCGAGCAGCGCCGGCAGGTACACGTAACCCAGGCTGTGGGCCGGCAGGTGCTGCTCGTGCCAACCCAGCAGCATGAAACTCAGGGCACTGGCCAAGGCAATGGGCAGGCCACAGGCCGAAGACGTGGCCACTGCCTGCTGCATGGGCAGGCTGCGCCAGGTCAGGAACGGCACGGTCAGCGAACCGCCGCCGATGCCGAAAATGGCCGAAGCCCAGCCGATCACCCCACCTGCACCGATCAGCGCGGGCTTGCCGGGGATGCCACGACTGGCCTTGGGTTTGAGGTCCAGGGCCATCTGCGCGGCGATGACCAGGGCGAACACACCGATGATCTTTTGCAGCAACGGCCCCTGTATCAGCGAGGCGGTCTTGGCGCCGACACCGGCCCCAAGGAGGATGCCGAGGGTCATCCAGGCGAAGATCGGCCATTGCACCGCACCCTTGCGATGGTGCTCGAGCACGGCGTTGATCGAGGTGAAAACGATGGTTGCCAGCGACGTACCGACAGCCAGGTGGGTCAGCACCGAGGCATCGAAACCCTGCAAGGTGAAGCTGAACACCAGCACCGGCACGATGATGATACCGCCGCCCACGCCGAACAGCCCGGCCAGCACACCGGCGCAGGCGCCCAACAGCAGATAGAGCACGAATTCCATTCGTCTTCCCCGAGAAAACAATCCGGCATGGTAACGGAAGCCGGGCTCGGGGCTCTAGTGAACAGTGTGTCAGGATGGATCCTCCCTGCCGCTGTGGGTACAGTGGCGAAAAAACGGAGGCCCGACAGATGTGCCTGATCGTATTCGCCTGGCGGCCGGGGCACGCCCTGCCGCTGATCGTGGCGGCCAACCGCGATGAGTTCTATGCCCGCCCCACCCAGGCCCTGGCGGCCTGGGAGGATGCACCCGGGGTATATGCCGGGCGCGACCTGGAAGCCGGCGGCACCTGGCTGGGCGTCGGCCCGCAGGGGCGGTTCGCGGCGCTGACCAATATTCGCGACCCGGCGCAGGCTTTGGGGCCGCGCTCGCGGGGCGAGCTGGTGGCGGCGTATCTGCAGGGGGAGTTGGGGGTCGAGGCCTATCTGGACCAGGTGGCCAGCCGCAGCAGGCAATATTCAGGGTTCAACCTGCTGGTGGGCGATGGACGGCAGCTGGGCTATCTGCATGCCCGAGACGCGGCGCCGCGCTTGCTGGAGGCTGGGGTTTACGGGCTTTCCAATGCCGGGCTAGATACGCCTTGGCCTAAGCTGGTGAAGGCGCGCAGTGGGCTGGAAGGGTTACTGGAAACGCCAGAGCCACAGCGCTTGCTGGCGTTGCTGGCCGATGCCGAACCGGCGCCGGAGGGCGAGTTGCCGGAGACGGGCGTGGGGTTGGCGACCGAGAAGTTGCTGTCGAGCGTGTTCATTGCCAGCCAGAACTACGGGACGCGGGCGAGCACGGTGCTGATAGTGGATGATCAGGGGAAAAGGCGGCTTATTGAGCGTAGTTTTGGGCCATTTGGCGGGCACTTGGGGGAAGTTGAGCTTTCGGTCTGAGCACTGTGCTGGCCTTTGTGGGAGCGGGCGAGCCCGCGAACACCGGCGAAGCCGGTGCCATACAGCGAGTCGCCTGCTTCGCGGGCACGCCCGCTCCCACAAACCCGCGAAGAGGCCGGAACAGGCACCCCGCATTCAGAGGGTCTTATTGGCCCCAGGCCCGATCATCCGCGCCAATCCAAGGTTTTTCAGGGCCAGTTGCAGCGAGCTGTGGATAACCTGCGGGTTGTCATGGCTCAGGGCCTCGGTCAGCAATTCCTTGGCCTTGCCCAGGTTGATCTGGCGCAGCATCCACTTCACCTTCGGCAGGTTGGTGGCGTTCATCGACAGACTGTCGAAGCCCATGGCCATCAACAGGATCGCCGCTGCCGGATCACCGGCCATCTCACCGCAGATACTCACCGGCTTGCCTTCGCCATGGGCGTCGCGCACCACCGTGTTCAGCGCCTGCAACACCGCCGGGTGCAGGTAGTCGTACAGGTCGGCGACCCGCGGGTTGTTGCGGTCCACCGCCAGCAGGTACTGGGTCAGGTCGTTGGAACCGACCGACAGGAAGTCCACCTGCCGCGCCAGCTCCTTGGTCTGGTAAACCGCCGCAGGAATTTCCACCATCACGCCAACTGGTGGCATCGGCACATCGGTGCCTTCGTCACGCACCTCGCCCCAGGCGCGGTGGATCAGGTGCAGCGCCTCTTCCAGCTCATGGATGCCGGAAATCATCGGCAGCAGGATACGCAGGTTGTTCAGCCCCTCGCTGGCCTTGAGCATGGCGCGGGTCTGAACCAGGAAGATTTCCGGGTGGTCGAGGGTGACGCGGATGCCGCGCCAGCCGAGGAACGGGTTTTCTTCCTTGATCGGGAAGTACGACAGCGACTTGTCGCCACCGATGTCGAGGGTACGCATGGTCACCGGCAGCGGGTGGAAGGCCGCCAGCTGCTCGCGGTAGATGGCCAGCTGCTCTTTCTCGCTGGGGAAGCGCTGGTTGATCATGAACGGCACTTCGGTGCGGTACAGCCCCACCCCTTCGGCGCCACGCTGCTGGGCACGGGCCACGTCGGCGAGCAGGCCGGTGTTGACCCACAGCGGCATGCGGTGGCCGTCCGGGGTAACGCACGGCAGTTCGCGCAAGGCATCCAGGCCCTGGGCCAGCTGGCGCTCCTCCTCGACCACGTCGCTGTACTGCTTGCGCAGCACTTCGCTGGGGTTGGTGAACACCTCGCCCTTGTAGCCGTCGACGATCATCTCGATGCCGTCGACCTTGGAATAAGGCAAATCGACCAGGCCCATCACCGTGGGGATGCCCATGGCGCGAGCCAGGATGGCGACGTGGGAGTTGCCCGAGCCCAGTACCGAGACCAGTCCGACCAGCTTGCCTTCAGGCACTTCGCCGAGCATCGCCGGGGTCAGCTCTTCACTCACCAGGATGGTGTTGTCGGCATACACCAGCGACTGCGCGCGGGCTTCCTGCAGGTAGGCCAGCAGGCGCCGGCCCAGGTCCTTGACGTCGGAGGCGCGCTCGCGCAGGTAGTCATCGTCCATCAGCTCGAAGCGGTTGACGTGCTCGCCCACCACCTGGCGCAGTGCGCCCTGGGCCCACTGGCCGGTCTTGATGACTTCGGTCACCTCACCGCCCAGAGCCGCGTCTTCGAGCATCATCAGGTACACATCGAACAGTGCACGCTCCTCCGGGCGCAGCTGGGTGGCCAGCTTGGCCGACAGCTTGCGCATATCGTCGCGCACACCTTCGAGGGCGTTCTGGAACAGCTTCAGTTCGGCGTCGATGTCATCGACGGTCTTGTCCGGCACCACTTCCAGATCGGCTGGCGGTAGCATCACCACTGCGCGCCCCACGGCGGCGCCAGGCGAGCCCGGTACGCCGACGAAGCGCGCTTCCTGGATGCCCTTGCCCTGGCGGCCCAGGCCACGGATCGAGCCAGTAGCCTCGGCGTGGGCGATAACCCCTGCGAGCTGGGCGCTCATGGTGACCAGGAAGGCTTCTTCGCCCTCGTCGAACTGGCGGCGCTCCTTTTGCTGGATGACCAATACCCCGACCACGCGGCGGTGGTGGATAATCGGCGCACCGAGGAAGGAGGCGAATTTTTCCTCGCCGGTTTCGGCAAAGTAGCGGTAACGCGGGTGGTCGGCAGCGTTTTCCAGGTTCAGCGGCTCTTCCCGGGTACCGACCAGGCCGACCAGGCCTTCGTTGGGGGCCATGCTGACCTTGCCGATGGAACGCTTGTTCAGGCCTTCGGTGGCCATCAGCACGAAGCGGTTGGTTTCCGGGTCGAGCAGGTAGACCGAGCAGACCTGGCTGCCCATGGCCTCCTTGACACGCAAGACAATGATCCCCAACGCCGACTTGAGATCTTTGGCGGAGTTTACTTCCTGGACGATCTTGCGCAGCGTATTGAGCATGGCTCGGGGTCGAACTCCGTCGTCAGTCGCGCGTCAGCAGACGCGGTGCTAGCTCTTTCAGGGCGCGTCGGTAGACCTCGCGCTTGAATGTCACAACCTGGCCCAGCGGGTACCAATAGCTGACCCAGCGCCAGCCGTCGAATTCCGGCTTGCCGGTCAGGTCCATCCGCACCCGTTGTTCGTTGCTGACCAGACGCAGCAGGAACCATTTCTGCTTCTGGCCGATGCACAGCGGCTGGCTATGCGTACGCACCAGTCGCTGGGGTAAACGATAACGCAACCAGCCACGGGTGCAGGCAAGAATTTCCACATCATCGCGTTCAAGGCCAACTTCTTCGTTCAGCTCGCGGTACAGGGCATCTTCCGGCGTCTCGTCAGGGTTGATGCCACCCTGGGGAAACTGCCAGGCATCCTGGTTGATCCGTCGAGCCCATAGCACCTGCCCGGCATCATTCGTGAGAATGATCCCGACATTGGGGCGAAAACCATCCGGGTCGATCACGGCAGCAACCTCGCAAACGCATGTCACCGCATTGTTCCACAAAGCTTGCGAGCGCAGCAACGCGCCCGCCAAGCTTATGTGCAGCAGCGTGAAAACTCCGTATTCTGCGGGCCTACCCTGTGGCTTATGCGAGTGACCGCGATGCGCCTGGCTTTATTCGACCTGGACAATACCCTCCTCGGTGGCGACAGCGACCATGCCTGGGGTGACTACCTTTGCCAGCGCGGCATCCTCGACCCGGTTACCTACAAGCAACGCAACGATGGCTTCTATCAGGAATACCTGAACGGCACCCTGGACCTGCAGGCCTACCTGGCCTTTTCCATGGAAATCCTTGCGGCAACACCGGTAGCCCAGCTCGACGAATGGCACCGCGACTTCATGCGCGCCTGCATCGAGCCGATCATCCTGCCCAAGGCGCTGACCTTGCTGCAGCAGCACCGCGAGGCCGGCGACCAGCTGGTGATCATCACCGCCACCAACCGCTTCGTCACCGCACCGATTGCCCGGCGCCTGGGGGTTCGCGTGTTGCTGGCGACCGAATGCGAAACGCGTGATGACCGCTATACCGGGCGTAGTACCGATATACCGTGTTTCCGTGAAGGCAAGGTGACGCGGCTGGAGCGCTGGATGCTGGAAAACGGCTTCGACCTTGAGGACAGCTATTTCTATAGCGACTCGATGAACGATTTGCCGCTGTTGCAGCGGGTGGCGCATGCGGTGGCGGTGGACCCCGACCCGAAGCTGCGGGCGGAGGCCGAGATGCGTGGGTGGCCTGTGGTTTCGCTGCGGGATTGAGGTTTTCCTGTGCCGGCCTCTTCGCGGGTAAACCCACTCCCACAGGTACTGCACAGCCCTCAAGCCTTGCTCAGATCCTGTAGGAGCGGGTTTAACCGCGAAGAGGCCAGCACATACAGCACAAAGCTGTCAGACCGGCTTGGCCCCCATCAGCCCGGCGATGGACAGGAAGCAAACCCCACTGAACACCGCCAGTGCCAAGGTAAAGCGCAGCCCCACCACCTCGGCCTTGCGCAGCCGGTTCAACCGCACCAGCAGCCACCACACGGCAAACGCGCCCAGCGTATAGATGACGCTGGACGCCAGCACCCAGGTCTGCCCCAGCGGCCAGCCCACCAGGTGCACCAGCCACCAGCCGGTGAACGGCATGCTCACCAGGCACAGGCCCATCACCAGCCAGACGAACACCAGCGGCCGACGCAGCAGCTTGGCGTAGGCCTCGGCATCGCCCTGGCGGCGGGCGCGCACGGTCCAGAGCGCCAGGCCCAGAGCACCCAGCAGCAGGAGCGCGGTGGCGATGATGTGCAGGGTCTTGAGGGTGGTCAGGTGTTCCATGTCCGAATTGTCCTTTGTCAGGCCATTTTTGCAGCAGCCCCTAACCCTTGTAGGAGCGGCCTTGTGTCGCGAAAGGGCCGCAAAAGCGGCCCCGGGATCTCGGCCATGATCACACATTGCCGGGGCCGCCTTGCGGCCCATCGCGACACAAGGCCGCTCCTACAAAAAGCGAGATATCTGGCTTAGCTTAGCCGCTCAGCCCAGGAACAGCTTGTAAGCCGGGTTGTCGGTTTCGTCCCAGTACGGGTAGCCGATCTTCGCCAGCGCCGCCGGCACCATGTGGCGCTCGTCCTCCGGCACCTGCAACCCCGCCACCACGCGCCCGTCAGCGGCGCCATGGTTGCGGTAATGGAACATCGAGATATTCCAGCGCCCGCCCAGCTTGTTGAGGAAGTTGAACAGCGCCCCCGGCCGCTCGGGGAACTCGAAGCGCAGCACCATCTCGTCACTGGCACCGGCCGAATGGCCACCGACCATGTGGCGAATATGCAGCTTGGCCAGCTCGTTGTCGGTCAGGTCGGTAACCGGGAAGCCCTGCTCGGTCAGTTGCTGTACCAGTGCCGCACGCGGGTCGTTTTCCGGGTGGGTCTGCACGCCGACGAAGATATGCGCCTCGTCGGAGGTGTGCTTGCGGTAGTTGAATTCGGTGATCTGGCGCTTGCCGATAGCCTCGCAGAAGGCCTTGAAGCTGCCCGGGCGTTCGGGGATGGTCACGGCGATGATCGCTTCGCGCTTTTCACCCAGCTCGGCACGCTCGGCCACATGGCGCAGGCGGTCGAAGTTGACGTTGGCACCGGAGTCGATGGCCACCAAGGTCTGCCCGGTCACGCCGTACAGCTCGACGTACTTCTTGATGCCCGCCACGCCAAGGGCACCGGCAGGTTCGGTGATCGAGCGGGTATCATCGTAGATATCCTTGATAGCCGCGCAGATCTCGTCGGTACTGACGGTGACCACTTCATCCACATGATGGCGGCAGATATCGAAGGTGTGCTGACCGATCTGCGCCACCGCCACGCCGTCGGCGAACAGCCCGACCTGCGGC
This sequence comes from Pseudomonas sp. s4, assembly GCF_046764235.1. Taxonomy (NCBI): domain Bacteria; kingdom Pseudomonadati; phylum Pseudomonadota; class Gammaproteobacteria; order Pseudomonadales; family Pseudomonadaceae; genus Pseudomonas; species Pseudomonas sp. s4. The sequence goes on from NZ_CP177209.1 coordinate 6,012,873, forward strand.
AGCACCACGCGCTCGCCGGCCGCCATGGCCGCCTGCAGGCAGTTGGAGTCGTCCGGCTCGACGCCAATCACCTTGATTTCCGGGCGCAGGTACTTCACGTAGGCAGCAATGCCGGCGATCAGGCCGCCGCCACCCACCGGCACGAAGATCGCGTCCAGCTGGCCTGGGTGCTGGCGCAGGATTTCCATGGCCACGGTGCCCTGCCCGGCGATGGTGTGCGGGTCGTCGTAGGGGTGCACGTAGACGAAGCCCTTTTCATCGACCAGTTTCAGCGAATAGGCCAGCGCCTCGGGGAACGAGTCGCCATGCAGCACCACCTTGCCGCCCCGCGAACGCACGCCTTCGACCTTGATTTCCGGGGTGGTCTTGGGCATCACGATAGTGGCCTTGATGCCCATCTCGCGCGCAGCCAGGGCCAGGCCCTGGGCGTGGTTGCCGGCCGAGGCGGTGACCACGCCACGGGCCAGTTCTTCCGGGGTCAGTTGGGCCAGCTTGTTGTAGGCCCCGCGGATCTTGAACGAGAACACCGGCTGCAGGTCTTCGCGCTTGAGCAGAATCTGGTTGCCCAGGCGCTTGCTCAGCTGCCCGGCGCTCTGCAGCGGGGTTTCGACCGCAACGTCGTAGACGCGCGAGGTGAGGATCTTCTTGACGTACTGTTCGAGCATCGGGAATGCATCACTGGGCCGCGGGACAAGGGCTGGGAGTCTACCCCAGCGCTACGTCGGGCGACCACAGCAAAGCCGCCCGAGCCGTTATACTAGGCTCTTTTCAAAACCGCCCTGCCCCTCTCGGAGCCCGCATGACCCAGGACCAACTCAAACAGGCCGTCGCCCAGGCCGCTGTCGACTTCATTCTGCCCAAGCTGGATGAAAAGAGCGTCGTCGGCGTCGGCACCGGCTCGACCGCCAACTTCTTCATCGACGCCCTGGCTCAGCACAAGACCGCCTTCGACGGCGCGGTCGCCAGCTCCGAAGCCACTGCCCAGCGTCTGAAGGGCCATGGCATCCCGGTCTACGAGCTGAACAGCGTCAGCGAACTGGAGTTCTACGTGGACGGCGCCGACGAGAGCGACGCGCACCTGAACCTGATCAAGGGCGGCGGCGCAGCCCTGACCCGCGAGAAGATCGTCGCCGCCGTGGCCAAGACCTTCATCTGCATCGCCGACGCCAGCAAGCTGGTACCGGTGCTGGGCGCCTTCCCGCTGCCGGTCGAAGTGATCCCGATGGCCCGCAGCCATGTGGCGCGCCAACTGGTCAAGCTGGGTGGTGACCCGGTGTACCGTGAGGGCGTGGTTACCGACAACGGCAACGTGATCCTCGATGTGCACAACCTGCAGATCACCAACCCGGTGGAGCTGGAAGCACAGATCAACGCCATCGTTGGCGTGGTGACCAACGGCCTGTTCGCGGCGCGTCCGGCAGATTTGCTGCTGCTGGGTACCTCTGAGGGCGTGAAAAGCCTCAAGGCCGAGTAACCTTCTGCGAGGGCTTCGCCCTCGTTTCGCGACACAAGGCCGCTCCTACAGGGGTATGCGATTTCCTGTAGGAGCACCTTGTGTCGCGATGGGCTGCAAAGCAGCCCCACCTGCTCACTCCGCTGGCTGTTTGAACACATAGAACAGGTTCGGCTCACTGACCAGATAGATGGTCCCTGCCTCATCCATCGCAATCCCCTCCGCCTGTGGCACCGTCGCCTGCAACCCCTGGAACCCCTTGCGCAACGACAAGGTACTCAGCGGCCGGCCCTCCACATCCAGCTCCAGCACCAGCCGCGACTCGTCCGACAGCGCCAGCAGGTGCCCGCTGCGCTCATCGAACTGCAAGCTCGACAGGTCCCGCACGAACAGCCGCGAATCGCGCTTGCGGTCCTGCACCACATGCACCGCATAGGGCTGCTCAGGATTGTCGTGCGGGAAGCCATGCACCTCGTAGATCAGCATTGGGTCACGCTCCTTGGCCACGAACAGGCGCTTGCCCGCCGAATCATAGGCCAGCCCCTCGAAGCCCTTGTTGCCATTCAGGCCAATGCCCAGGGTCAGCTGCTCGGCATCGCCGGCATCGAGGAACATCGTGTCGTCCTCCAGGCGCACGCGAATCAGCCGCTGCTGACGCTCGTCGGTGATCACATAGCTGTTGGGCCCGACGTACTCCACGGCTTCCGGGTCGCCGAAGCCGGTCAGCGGCACTCGGCGCAGGATGCGCCCGTCCAGCGACAGCTCGATCAGCTCCGAGCGTGCATTGGTAACGGTAAACAGAGTCTTGCGGTCGGGGTCGTAGGTCAGCGCCGAGATGTCGTCATCCAGCCCCTCGATCGGCTGCGCCTCCACCACCACCCGGTAACGGTCCAGGCCGATGCTTTGCTCGGCTGGCTGCCACCAGGCGTTGAGGTTGAACCAGCCACGCTCGAACAGGCGAAACTCCTGCCCGGCCAAGCCGAGCAGGATCAGGCCGATAACGACCAGAACAGGGAACGGACGAACAAAACGGCGCATGAGGGAAGACTCGACACAGGGGTGACGAATCTAATCACGAACAACTGAAGTAAAGCTTAATGCCAGCATCCGAAAAGTCGGATGTTTGGGTCAGTTTTTGCTGAAGCGATAGAACAGTGCAGGCTCGCTGACCATGTACAGGTTGCCCTTGTCGTCCATGGCCACCCCTTCGGCACGCGGGATGGTGTCCTGCAGGCCGTTGAAACCGCCGAGCAGGGTCATGAAACTGACTTGCTGGCCCTGCTCGTCCAGTTCCAGAAGCATGTTGGAGTCGGACGACAGCACCAGCAAGTGGCCGGTACGCGGATCCACGCCAAGCGCCGATAGGTTGCGCAGGTCAAGTTCATCACTGGGCAAAAGCTGTTTTTCACCCGTGAGCGGGCTGCGGCCGTCGGTATTCCAGGTATACAGCCTGGGCGGGCGCTCCTCGCCGATGACCAGGCGCTGGCGCAGCGGGTCCCAGGCCACCGCCTCGAAGCCCTTGTTGCTCTTCACCGACGGGCCCAGGTCGTGGCTCTGGAAATCATCATGGTTCAACGAGGTGGTCTGCGCATCCACCTTGACCACGGTCAGGTCGTGCAGGCGCTCATCGGTGATTGCCAGGTAGCCGTCTTCCAGTACGGCGACGCCTTCCGGGTTGTTCCAGCCGTTGAGGGGGATCTTGCGCAGTACATCGCCATCCAGGCTCAGTTCGACCAGGATCGGGTTCTTGCCCATGACTGCGAACAGGGTGCGGGTACGCGGGTTGAAGGCCACATCTGAAGCTTCATCGTCGTCCATGCCCGGCAACGGTTTGGCATTGATGTCGACCTTGTAGTCTGGTAGCCATACGCTCTCGCTGCGCTCGGCGGCGCTTTCGAAACTTTCTTTGACCCACAGCGCACCGCGGTCATCCCAGTGCATGGCTACGGCCACGCCATAGCCGACTACCGCCGCCACAGCCAGGCCGAAGGGCCAGCGCAGAAAGAAACGACGCTTGGGGGTTGCCGGGGCGCTGGAGGGAGATGGCATGCAGGGGTCCTGGGGAAATGGGCGAAGATTCGCGCATTATCCGGATCAGGTGTGAAAAATCGGTAAACAGGACCGGCCTCTTCGCGGGTTTACCCGCGAAGAAGGCGACGCGGTCTCGAGTCAGAGCACCCGGCTTTCGAAGCGGCTCACACCCGGCAACTCCAGCACCAATTCGTCACCGACATTGAACGGCCCCACACCCGCCGGGGTACCGGTGAGGATCACATCCCCCGCCTGCAGCGAGAAATGCGCGGCCATGTGCTGGATCATCGGCACGATCGGGTTGAGCATCATCGCGCTGTTACCATCCTGGCGAACTTCGCCGTTGACGGTCAGGCGCACTGGGATGTCGGTCACATCCTCGAAGCTGGCGGCCGACACGAACGGCGGCAGTACGCAGGCGCCATCGAAGCACTTGGCCAACTCCCAGGGCAGGCCCTTCTCTTTCAGCTTGGCCTGCACGTCACGCAGGGTAAGGTCTAGCGCCGGTGCATAGCCGGAAATGGCGTCCAGCACCTCTTCCTCACTCGGGTGAGTCGACAGCGGCTTGCCCAGCAGCACGGCAATTTCCGCCTCATAGTGCACCGAGCCACGTTCCGTCGGGATCTTGAAGCCGCCCTCGGCTGGTACCACGCAGCTGCCCGGCTTGATGAACAGCAGCGGTTCGGTGGGGATCGGATTGTCCAGCTCCTTGGCATGCTCGGCATAGTTACGGCCGATGCAAACCACCTTGCCCAGCGGGAAGTGAATGCGTGTGCCGTCTACGTACTGATGCTGGTAACTCATGGCCGACTCCTCTGGATACTGCTTTCTATTCAGGTGCGAAGATCTTACCCGGATTCATGATGCCGTTAGGGTCGAACACGGCCTTTATTGCCTTCATGCAGGCAATTTCTTCGGGCGAGCGGCTATAGCCCAGGTAGTCACGCTTGGTCATGCCCACACCATGCTCGGCGGAGATCGAGCCGTTGTAGCGCTCGACGATCTCGAACACCCACTTGTTGACCTTGGTGCACGAGGCGAAGAAGTCGTCCTTGCTCATGTGCTCGGGCTTGAGGATGTTCAGGTGCAGGTTGCCGTCGCCGATGTGGCCGTACCACACCACTTCGTAATCCGGGTAATGTTCGGCGACGATGGCATCTATATCGCGCAGGAACGCTGGCACTTTCGACACCGTGACAGAAATGTCGTTCTTGTACGGGGTCCAGTGCGAGATGGTTTCCGACAGGTACTCGCGCAGTTTCCACAGGTTTTTCAGCTGGGTCTCACTCTGGCTCATCACCCCGTCCAGCACCCAGCCTTGCTCGACGCAGTGCTCGAAGGTGGCCAGGGCTTCGTTGGCCACCTCCTCGGTGCTGGCCTCGAATTCCAGCAGCGCATAGAACGGGCAGTCGGTCTCGAACGGTGCCGGCACATCGCCACGCGCCAGGATCTTGGCCAGGCCCTTGTCGGAAAAGAACTCGAAGGCGGTCAGGTCCAGCTTGCCCTGGAAGGCATGCAGCACCGGCATGATCGAGTCGAAATCCGGGGTCCCCAGCACCATCGCGGTGAGGTTGCGCGGCGCACGGTCCAGACGCATGGTGGCCTCGACCACGAAGCCCAGGGTACCTTCGGCACCGATGAACAGCTGGCGCAGGTCGTAGCCGGTGGCGTTCTTGATCAGGTCCTTGTTCAGCTCCAGCAGCTCACCCTTGCCGGTCACCACTTTCAACCCGGCCACCCAGTTGCGGGTCATGCCGTAGCGAATCACCTTGATTCCGCCGGCATTGGTGCCGATATTGCCGCCAATCTGGCTGGAACCGCTGGAGGCGAAGTCCACGGGGTAATACAGGCCCTGTTCTTCGGCGTAGGCCTGCAGCTGGCGGGTAATCACCCCTGGCTGGCAGACCACGGTGCGGTCGAAGGCATTGAAGCCGAGAATCTGGTTCATGTAGTCGAAGGCGACCACCACTTCGCCATTGGCCGCCACGGCGCCTGCGGAAAGCCCGGTACGCCCGCCAGACGGCACCAGCGCCACCTTGTGCGTATTGGCCCAGCGCACGATCGCCTGCACCTGCTCCACCGTCTTGGGAAAGACGATGGCGCTGGGTGCCGGTGGGTAATGCTTGGTCCAGTCCTTGCCATAGGCTTCCAGGGAAGCTGCGTCGGTCAGGACCTTGCCAGGGTCGACAAGGGTCATCAGTTCATCAATTACAGCGGGGTGGGTCATCGCTGGAACTCTCGACTTATTCATAGTCACCCTGAGCACTCTTCACCTGTCGGGATAAGCTCAGATTGTGTCGCGTATGCTAGCATAGCCCTCCCGCTGTTCATGCTAAGGCCGCCTTTGCGCCTGGCATCACCCTCGCCATTTTTTCTCCGGGATACAGGTTTACGCAGATGAGCAAGACTTCTCTCGACAAGAGCAAGATCCGGTTCCTTCTTCTTGAAGGTGTGCACCAGAACGCGGTCGATACCCTCAAGGCCGCCGGCTACACCAACATCGAATACCTCACTGGTTCGCTGCCGGAAGCCGAGCTGAAGGAAAAGATCGCAGATGCCCACTTCATCGGCATCCGTTCGCGCACCCAGCTGACCGAAGAGATCTTCGACTGCGCCAAGAAACTGGTCGCCGTTGGCTGCTTCTGCATCGGCACCAACCAGGTCGACCTGGAAGCTGCCCGCGAGCGCGGTATCGCCGTGTTCAACGCGCCATACTCCAACACCCGTTCGGTAGCCGAACTGGTACTGGCCGAAGCCATCCTGCTGCTGCGCGGCATCCCCGAGAAGAACGCTTCCTGCCACCGTGGCGGCTGGATCAAGAGCGCGGCCAATTCCTTCGAAATCCGCGGCAAGAAGCTGGGTATCGTCGGTTACGGCTCGATCGGCACCCAGCTGTCGGTCCTGGCCGAGAACATGGGCATGCAGGTGTATTTCTACGACCCGTTGACCAAGCTGCCACTGGGCAACGCCGTGCAGGTCACCAGCCTGCACGAGCTGCTGGGCCTGGCCGACATCGTTTCGCTGCACGTGCCTGAGCTGCCGTCCACCCAGTGGATGATCGGCGAGAAGGAAATCCGCGCGATGAAGAAGGGCGCGATCCTGATCAACGCCGCACGCGGCACGGTGGTCGAGCTGGACCACCTGGCCGCCGCCATCAAGGACCAGCACCTGATCGGCGCCGCCATCGACGTGTTCCCGGTGGAGCCGCGCTCCAACGACGAGCAGTTCGAAAGCCCGCTGCGTGGCCTGGACAACGTGATCCTGACCCCGCACATCGGTGGTTCCACTGCCGAAGCCCAGGCCAACATCGGCCTGGAAGTGGCCGAGAAGCTGGTCAAGTACAGCGACAACGGTACCTCGGTATCCTCGGTCAACTTCCCGGAAGTGGCCCTGCCGGCGCACCCAGGCAAGCACCGCCTGCTGCACATCCACGAAAACATCCCGGGCGTGCTCAGCGAAATCAACAAGGTCTTCGCCGAGAACGGCATCAACATCTCTGGTCAGTTCCTGCAGACCAACGAGAAAGTCGGTTACGTGGTGATCGACGTTGACGCCGAGTACTCCGACCTGGCGCAAGAGAAGCTGCAACAGGTCAAGGGCACCATCCGTTCCCGCGTGCTGTTCTAAGTTCGCTGGCGGCATGAAAAAAGGGAGGCCCTGGTGGCCTCCCTTTTTTTGCCTGTGACATTGGTGTCGCTTGCTTCGCGGGCTTGCCCGCGAAGAGCTCAACCCCTATTTCACGTCGACAGTAATCTTCTGCGACACGACGCTCGGCTTGAACGGCACGTGATACTGGTCACCCAGCACCAGCTGCAGGGTGTGCTTGCCTGGGGTCAGGGTAATGCTGGTTTCGGTCTGCGCCTTGCCGAAGTGCAATACTTGCGGGCCATCCGGCAACGCGGTGCCGGCCTGTGGCATCAGGCTGGCCGGCAGGGCCATGTCGGCCACCGGCTCTTTATCCACATCCACCAGCAGGTGGTGGTGGCCGGAGTGCGGGGTGTTGTCACCCGCAGGCTTGAGCGCCATGCCCTCGATGCCGAACTTGACGGTGAAGGTCTTGTCGACCGTGGCGCCATCGGCAGGGGAAACGATGAAGACCTTGGCATCCTTGGGCGGCTCCTGGCTCTTCAGGGCATCTGCGGCACTGGCGAACATCGACGCTCCCATCATCAGACCAGCAACGGCAGCACGCGAAAATAGGCTGTTCATTCACTTCTCCTGTGATTCACTTATTGACCGCCGCCAGTATTCCAGTGGCGGCGGTGGTTCACCTTAGTTGATATGTTTGCCCAGATGTTCACATCCTCAGGCAGAAATATTTCAATCAGGGTTAAACAATGCCGAGGCTTCAAGGTCATAGGCTGCGCTCGACCACGGCGAGGAAGAAAGCCGTGGCGAAGGTTATTCATCTGCCAAAGAGAAAAGGGGCTTTAATGCGTTCGACCATAGGAGTAATGCTGGCGGTACTGATCACGCCATTGGCTCAGGCCGAGCTGATAGACGAAATTGCCGACCGGGGCGAACTGCGCATTGCCGTACAGGTCGACAACTCGCCGTACGCATTCAAGGAAAACGACCACCTGAGCGGCTTCGAGATCGACTTCGGCCAGGCGCTGGCCAAGGAACTGGACCTGCGCGCCGAATTTATCGAAGCGCCCGCGGCAGAGGTGCTGCCGGGTGTCGAGACCGGCAAGTACGACATCGCACTGACCCCGTCGAGCGAATCGCCCAAGAATGACGGCCCGCTCGATGTGAGCCTGCCGTTTGGCGAGAAGCAGCTGGTGATCCCGTTCCAGAAGGACAACCCGGCGTTCGAGAGTGCGGTGAACAATGCACTGCAACGGCTCAAGGACAGCGGGCGGACTGCCGAACTTGAGCAGAAGTGGTTCAAGGGTGTACCTGAGACTGCGGACGGGCAGTAAGTTCTTTATTGCCTGTACTGGCCTCTTCGCGGGCACGCCCGCTCCCACAGGTTAATCACAGGCCCGGGAGCGGGTGCTATCCCTGTGGGAGCGGGCGAGCCCGCGAAGAGGCCAGTACAGGTTCAAGCAGAAAACTCAATCAGAGCCTGCTGTGCCTCGTCCAGCTCCAGCTCGCTGAACACCAGCACCCCCGCCCGCCGCAGCAATGCCGTGGTCACCCCTTCCCCGGCCACCTTCACACCACTGAACGTGCCGTCATAGGTCAACCGGTTGCCGCACGAAGGGCTCCCAGCCTTCAGCACGGCCACACGAATGCCATGACGGCGCACCAGCTCCAGCGCCCGCTGCGCCCCGGCCAGGAACTCGGTGCTGACATCCTCGCCCGTAACCGTCAGTACCCGCGCGCCACCGTCGAGCACCTCCCCACCCTGCCCGCCCGGTATCTCTGCCGGCGGCCGTGGGGTCGGCAAGCCACCCGCCACTTCCGGGCACAACGGCACCACGCGTCCTTCCGCCTGCCAGCGCTGCAACAGGTCGGGGTGGCCGCTGGCGCGGCCGTCATAGCGCACCGGCTGCCCCAGCAGGCAGGCGCTGACCAGCACCTTGGGCAGGTCAGAACAGGTCATTGCCACGGCGCCGGAACCAGCCGGTCAACGAAAGCCGCTCACGCCCGGCCGGCAGCACCTCATGGGGCACCTCGCCCGACAGGAACACTACCAGGCAGCCCGCCACCGGCTCGACATCATGCTCGACACCATCCGCCAGGAACATGCGCAACTGGCCACCGTCCTGCGGCTGCCAGCCTTCATTCAGGTACAGGACTGCCGACACCATGCGCCGGTCATCATCGCGGAAGCGGTCAAGGTGCCGGCGATAGAACGCCCCTGGCGGGTACAAGGCAAAATGGCACTCGAAGTCTTCCAGGCCAAGGAACAGGCCCTGGTTGATGGCCTGGCGCAGCTGGTCCATGGCGCTCAGGTACTGGTCGCAGGCCTCGGCCTGGCCGGGGTCGATCCACTGGATCTGGTCGCCGCGAATGGCCTCGCGCACCTCCTGGGCAGCACCGCGCCCAACCCCTGCAGGGTTGAGTTCGCCTTCGGCATCACGGCGCCGGCACTCGGCCGCGAGCGCACGCACCAGGTCGGCAGGCAGAAAAAGCGCCTGCTGGGACCAGCCATGGGTGGCCAGATCGTCGACGACGGCCGCAAGCATCGGGTGTTCAGGGGAGATGTGCATGGCGCGCATCATATCCATTAGCCATGCCGGCGCACAGCGCCACTTGGCCGAGAAGCACGCGGATATCTCGACAAACCGGCGCCCGGCCACGGACAATAGCCACCTGCCGACAGGAGTCCTGAATGCGCCGTCTGTTTTCCCTGATTCTGCTGATGATCTGCACCGTGCCTGTCTGGGCAGACAACCTGGATCAACTGTACAAGGCCGCCGGCTGGCCCGACCAGCGCGCCCATTTCAATGATGCCCTGACCGCTGCCCAGGAACGCTACCGCAACAGTTTGCCACCCGCCGTGTACCAGGCGCTGGTAAACAACAGCAACCAGCGCTTCCAGGCCCAGGCGGTGGACCGTCGCGCCCAGGCGCAGCTGCGCGCAACCTTGGCCAACCCGGCACCGGCGCTGGCTTTCTTCCGGTCGCCGCTGGGGCGCAAGGTGGTGGCTGCGGAGCTCAAGGCCACACGCAAGGACGAACTGGCCAGGAATGCCAAGGGCTTGCCGAAGATCCAGGCCAGCGATGATCGCCTGCTGATAATCGGGCATCTGGCCCAGGCCCTGCCGGCGCGCGAAGCCGGCGCCGAAGTGAGCCTGGCCATCGCCGGCGTGGCTGCCGACAGCCTCAGTTCGATGATCCCCGGCCTGTTCGGCGGCGGTCAGGCCCAGGGCCTGCTCGATGGTCAGCGCCAGCGTCTGATGAGCCAGATTGGCGAAGACCTCAACAACACGCTGCTGTATGTCTACCGCGACCTGTCCGATGCCGAGCTGGAAGAGTTCGCCACCTTTGCCGAGTCGCCGGACGGCAAGGCTTACTACCAGGCAGCCCTGGCCGCTGTACGCGCAGGCCTGGCGGTTGGCCAGAGCACCAACGACCTGAAGTGATCAGTTCAGGCGCTGGTCGATGAAGTCGAAGTAGCGCTTGCGAATGCCAGGTAGCTCGTTGGCCAGGTGGTGACGGGCCTCGGGCAGCATCAGAATCTGCGGCTCGGCAAACTTGGCCTTGAGTACTTCGAGGTTGTACGGCCAGTCCACTGTGCCATCCGCTTCTCCTTGCACGATCAACGGCCGCCGCGAGCTGCGCGGCGCGGCTTCGATACGCTTGACCCAGGCAATCAAGGCGCCCACCCAGGCGGTTGGCAGACGGCGCGGTTGCAGCGGGTCGGCTTCGAGGAACGGCAGGAAGGTCGGGTCATTGGTGTTCTCGCTGAAGCGCCGCTCGATGCCATTCACGAAGTGACGCAACACACGATAGCTCAGCTTCGACCAGCGCCAGGCACAGGGCCGCACCAGCGGTGCCAACAGGATGACCTGGCCATCGATGGGGCTGCGCGCGCCTTGGTACAACAGGTGGTCCACGGCGATGGCGCCACCGGTGCTTTGCCCGCACAGGTGCCAGGGGCGCGGCAGTTGCAGCGTGCGCGCCTGTTCGAGCAAAGCCTCCAGCACCTGCTGGTAAACCGCGAAATCACTGATGCTGGCCCGCTCGCCGCTGGACAGGCCATGGCCGGGCAGGTCGCAACTGATCACGGCGAACCCCTGTTTGAGCGCCCAATCGATCACGTGACGGTAAAGCCCCATGTGATCGTAATAGCCGTGCAGCAGAAACAGAGTCGCGCTCGGCTGCTCGGGTAGCCAGGCCTGCCCGACCAGATCGAACCCCGCGGCCTGGAAGCCGCCCAGCCAACTGTGAGCCGACAGGTTGAGGCCATAGAAGCGCTGGTAGTCTTGCGCCTGCGCCGACAACGGCTGGCGAACGGTCAGCGGCGCCAGGCTGGTGCGCAGGAGGTCGGGATGAAAGGCAGCGGGCATCGGGTACATCCACAGTGAAGCAAGTATTGATCTGGGATATTCAGCTCTGGCTGGCGTCGTGGCAAGCTTGCTCGATTTCAGGCCGATAGCGGTATCCCCTGGTAGGAGCAGCCTTGTGCTGCGAAGAGGCCGGTACTGCCACAACAACTCCCTCAGTCATGCCGGCCCTTTCGCAGCACAAGGCTGCTCCTACAGAGGGCCGCGGAAACTTCATGAAGACTCGGATCATCAAACCGCTGTGCACGGCAATCGCCCTTCTGGTCGGCGTGACCATCCTCTGGCAGGCCTACACCACCTTCCAGGCCCGCTACCTGCGCCCGTTCGACAACCAGGCCACGCTGTTCGACGGCAGCCAGCTGCAGTTGCCCCCCGAACTGGCAGGCCCCGGCCCGATCCGGGTAGTGCATTTCTGGGACCCGGCCTGCCCGTGCAACGTCGGCAACCAGCAGCACCTGGGCGACCTGGTCAGCCGGTTCGCCAGCCAGGGCGTGACCTTCCACGTGCTGCAAAAGCCCGACAGCCACGGCCAGCTGCCAGCCAACCTCACCGCCCTCAAGCCACTCGCCAGCCTGCCCGGCAGCGAACACCTGCCCGCCTCCCCGGCCGTGGCCATCTGGGACCGGCAAGGCCACCTGGCCTACTTCGGCCCCTACAGCGAAGGCGCGGTGTGCAATGCCAGCAATAGCTTTGTGGAACCCATCATCAAGGCCTTGCTTGAAGACCGGCCGGTGCAGGCCAGCAATACATTGGCCATAGGGTGTTACTGCCCCTGGTAGTTAGTGGCTGCCCGATAGATATCTACAGCTTCAGCCTGAGGGGGCACCCCGATGGAGCGGGCGTGATTTTTTACCCTCCAAAGGGAGCGGATAAGAGCCCGCAAGGCGTCAACCGAATAAAAGAATGGCGCGCCGCCAATGGTAAACCCGGTTTCAAACCCGCCTGACTGAGAGCCTTGCGACCAAAACCGCAGGGCGTTTTCATATCAACCACGCACCCGCGCAGGGTTGCCCACCACCACCGCCCCAGCCGGCACATCCCGAGTCACCACACTACCGGCACCCACCACGGCGTTATCGCCAATGGTCACCCCCGGCAGGATGATCGCCGCGCCGCCGATCCACACGTTGTTGCCGATGGTCACCGGCCGGCCACTCTCCAGCCCAGTGCGGCGCACCTCGGGGTCGAGCGGGTGGTCGGCGGTATAGATCTGCACGTTGGGGCCGATCTGGCAGTCATCACCGATACGCACCGGCAGCACATCGAGGATCACGCAGTTGAAATTCATGAAGGTGTTGCGGCCGACGCTGATGTTGTAGCCATAGTCGCAATAGAACGGCGGGCGGATCACCGCGCCTTCGCCGACCTGGCCAAAGTGCTCTACCAGGAGCCCATGACGTGCGTCGTTGAGCAATTCGACACTGCTGTTGTAGCGGTGCATCCAGTGCTTGTTGGCGATCTGCTCGGCCTGCAGCTCGGGGCAGCCAGCGTGATAGAGCTGGCCTGTAAGCATTTTCTGTTTTTCGCTGAGGGACATGGAAACTCCTTCCTGGGGCTATGCTCTGGTCGCGAATCCGCCGATCATCGGACCACATTTTTCGCTTGAACGCACAAGGAGCCTGCATGAAGCGCAGCTTGACCCTGTTGGCCGTGATGGTTGCCGTGGCCGCCGGCGCCGGATACTGGTATGTGCAGGGCAAGCTGCCGCAACGCGAGGGCGACGTGGCCATCGCCGGCCTGCAGGCGCCGGTCAACGTGCGCTACGACGCCCGTGGGGTGCCGCACCTGCAGGCGCAGAGCGAGCCCGACCTGTATCGTGCTCTCGGTTACGTGCATGCCCAGGACCGGCTGTTCCAGATGGAGATCCTGCGGCGCCTGGCCCGGGGCGAGCTGGCCGAGGTACTGGGCGACAAGCTGCTGCCCACCGACACCCTGTTCCGCAGCCTGCGCATTCGCGAACAGGCAGCACTGATGGCCAAGCGTCAGGACCGCCAGTCACCCGCCTGGCAAGCCCTGCAGGCCTACCTCGACGGGGTGAACAGCTGGCAGGCCAGCCACCCAAAACCCGTGGAGTTCGACCTGCTCGGCATCACCCCACGCCCCTTCAGCGCCGAAGACACCCTGAGCATCGCCGGCTACCTGGCCTACAGCTTCGCCGCCGCGTTTCGCACCGAACCCGCGCTCACCTATATCCGCGACCAGCTGGGCCCTGAGTACCTGAACATCTTCGATCTCGCCTGGCAGCCCGAGGGCGCCTTGGGTACACCGCTGGCCGCTGCCGACTGGCAAAGCCTGGAGGCCCTCGCCCGCCTCAGCCATGATGCGCTGGGCGATGCGGGCATCCCGCAATTCGAGGGCAGCAACGCCTGGGCCGTGGCCGGCAGCCGCACCCGCAGCGGCAGGCCGCTGCTGGCCGGCGACCCGCACATCGGTTTTGCGGTGCCAGCGGTGTGGTACGAGGCCGAGCTGTCGGCGCCGGGCTTCAACCTGTATGGCTACTTCCAGGCGCTCAACCCGTTCGCCCTGCTCGGCCACAACCGCGACTTCGGCTGGAGCCTGACCATGTTCCAGAATGACGACGTCGACCTGATCGCCGAGCGAACCAACCCTGCCGACGCCAACCAGGTGATGGTCGATGGCAAATGGCAGGCGCTGGAAAAGACCGAGCAGCAGATTGCCGTCAAAGGCGAAGCACCGGTCACCCTCAGCCTCCGCCGGTCGCCCCATGGCCCGATCGTCAACGACGTGCTGGGTGCCACTGCCGGGCCCACGCCAATCGCCATGTGGTGGGCGTTCCTGGAAACCGAAAACCCGATCCTCGACGGTTTCTACCAGCTCAACCGCGCCGATACCCTGGGCAAGATGCGCGAGGCCGCGGCCAAGGTGCATGCGCCGGGGCTGAACCTGGTGTGGGCCAATGCCCGTGGCGATATCGGCTGGTGGGCGGCGGCGCAGTTGCCGATACGCCCCGACGGCGTCGACCCCGCGTTCATCCTCGACGGTGCCAGTGCGCAGGCCGACAAGCTCGGCTTCTACCCCTTCAGCGTCAACCCGCAGCAGGAGAACCCGGCACGCGACTACATTGTCTCGGCCAACTACCAGCCTCCAGCAGCAGTGCCGATACCCGGTTACTACAACCTGCCGGACCGAGGCCGCCAGCTCGATCGCCACTTGGCCAACCCCGACGTGAAGTGGGATACCCAAAATAGCCAGGCGCTGCAGTTGGACACTGGCAGCGACTATGGCCCGCGCACCCTTGCACCACTGCTGGCAACGCTGCGCGCAGTGGCCGAAGGTGACGAAGAGAAGGAGCTGGTCGAGCAACTGGCAGCCTGGAGCGGCGACTACCCGCTCGACTCGACCAGTGCCACGCTGTTCAACCAGTTCCTCTACGAGCTGGCATTCGCGGCCTTGCATGACGAACTGGGCGACACCTGGTTCCCGGTGCTGATCAGCACCCGCGCCATCGACGCAGCTCTGCCGCGCCTGGCGGCGGATGCCGATTCACCGTGGTGGAACACCCGCGGAGCCAACCAGCGCACCGACCGTAACGCCGTGGTGCGGATGGCGTGGCAGAACAGCTTGAAGCACCTGCGGGAAACCCTGGGCAACGACCCGGCCAGTTGGCAGTGGGGCAAG
Organism: Pseudomonas sp. s4; assembly: GCF_046764235.1. Classification (NCBI taxonomy): domain Bacteria; kingdom Pseudomonadati; phylum Pseudomonadota; class Gammaproteobacteria; order Pseudomonadales; family Pseudomonadaceae; genus Pseudomonas; species Pseudomonas sp. s4. The sequence continues at coordinate 6,027,953 of NZ_CP177209.1, forward strand.
GCCCATACCCTGACCCACAACCACCCGCTGGGGGTCAAAAAGCCGCTGAACCTGCTGTTCAACGTCGGCCCGTTCGCCGCACCGGGCACCCATGAAGTGCCGAACAACCTCTCGGCGAAGATCGGCCCGGCGCCATGGCCGGTGACCTATGGGCCGTCGACGCGGCGGCTGGTCGACTTTGCCGATGCCGGGCAGGCGCTGACCACCAACCCGGTCGGGCAGAGTGGTGTGCCGTTCGACAGGCATTTTGCGGATCAGGCCGAAGGTTATGTGCAGGGGCAGTACCAAAAGGCGCAGATGGGGGTGATTCCGGCGCAGAGTACCTTGCGTCTGGTGCCAGCCCATTCGCAGCACAAGGCTGCTCCTACAAGAGACCGCGATCCCCTGTAGGAGCAGCCTTGTGCTGCGAATGGGCCGCAAAGCGGCCCGCGACAATTTCGAATACCCTACAGCGCTCCCAGCCGAGACCCATTCCATGCAAAGACACTTCATCGAAATCGACGGCGCCCGCATGAGCTACATCGACCAGGGCCAAGGCTTCCCGGTCCTGCTCGGCCACAGCTACCTGTGGTCCGCCGAGATGTGGCAGCCGCAAATCGAAGCCCTGTCAGCACACTTCCGCGTCATCGTCCCCGAGCTTTGGGGCCACGGCGGCTCCGATGCTCCGCCTGCCACGACCATCGACATGAGCGCCCTGGCCCGCCAACATCTGGCACTGCTGGACGCCCTGGACATTGGCAAATGCCACTTGGTCGGCCTGTCGGTCGGCGGCATGTGGGGCGCGCAACTGGCCCTTGAACACCCCGAGCGGGTGGACCGCCTGGTGCTCATGGACACTTACCTGGGCGCCGAGCCGGAGGAGACTCGGCTCAAGTACTTCGCCTTGCTGGATGCCGCCAGCGAAGCCGGCGAATTCAGCGACCTGCTGCTCGACATCATCGTGCCTATATTTTTCCACGCAGGCGGCCAGACCGTGCCTGAAATCCGTGAGCGGTTTCGTGCTCAGCTGAAGGCAAGCAGTGCACAAACCATTCGCGAGAGCCTTGATCCCATGGGGCGGATAATCTTTGGACGACACGACCTTCTGGAGCGACTCGAGCAGCTGCCGAGCGAGAGAACCATCCTGATGTGCGGCGACCAGGACATTCCGCGGCCGCCGGAAGAGTCCAATGAAATGGCGCGAATCGTTGGCTGCCTGGCGGCGCAGATTCCGTTTGCGGGGCATATCTCCAGCCTGGAGAACCCGCGGGTGGTGAATGAGTTCTTGCTGAATTGGCTACCGCGTAACCGTTGAAGTCATTGGGGCCGCCTTGCGGCCCTTCGCGGGCTCGCCCGCTCCCACAGGGCCCTGCATACGCCGATCAATGTGGGAGCGGGCAAGCCCGCGAAGGGCTGCAAAGCAGCCCCAATGGCACCGTCACCCCTGCCACTTGCCCCCTTCCACAATCACGCTTTCCGGCTTGGTGTCATCGCTCAGTTCCTTGCGTACATACTGGTCATACAGCTTCAGCAGAAACTTCTCCTCCCCCAATTTGGCCAGCTCGGCATTCACCCAGTCACGCAGCTCGGTGTTGCCCTTTTTCACCGCCGGTGCAATCGGTGCCTCGTCACCCAGCAGCTCAGGCAGCACGCGGTACCCCGGGTTCTGCTTGGCCCAGCTGAACAGAATCAGGTTGTCCTGCGCATAGGCATCGCCACGCCCGGTGGCCAGCGCCTGCAGCGACTCGCTGTTCTTCTCGAACTTGAGCAGTTTCCAGTCCGGGTGGTTCTTGGTCAGCCAGATATCAGCGGTAGTGCCGGTGGTGACGATGATGGTCTTGTCGGCCAGGTCGTCGAGCTTCTGCACCGGGCTGCCATCCGCGACGATGGCCTGCACGGCAACGCGCAGGTTGGGGTTGGTGAAGTCCACCGCTTCCTTGCGCTCCGGGGTCACGGTCATGTTGGCGAGAATCAGGTCGACCTTGTCGCTCTGCAAAAACGGGATACGGCTGGCCGGCTCCACGGCAACGAACTCGACCTTGTTTTCATCACCCAGCAGGTCCTTGGCCAGGCGCCGGCCGATATCGGTATCAAAGCCCACGTAGCGGCCCTGCTCATCGACGAAACCGAACGGTGGCTTGTCGGTGAACACGCCGACAATCAGCTTGTCGCGGGCCTTGATGGTTTCCAGGTAGCTGGTGGCCGGCGAGGCCGCCGCCGGCTTGGGTGGCTCTTCAGCCTTGTTGCAGCCGGCCAGCAGGGCCAGGCCGAACAACGGCGCCAGCAGTTTGGTGAGGTTGGCAGTTTTCATGACAGTTCCTTGTGCAGTGTCTTCGGCAGGCTTTCTACGAAGGAGAATTTCTCCAGGAACTGCTGCGCGCGTGCGGTCCGCGGTCGTGTGAAGAAGCTCTCGGGGTCGCCCTGTTCAAGGATCCTGCCGGCCTCCATGAACACGATGCGGTCGGCCACCGCGCGAGCGAAGGCCATTTCGTGGGTAACGATGAGCAAGGTCATACCGTCGCGGGCCAGGCCCTGGATCACCTGCAGCACCTCCTTGACCATTTCCGGGTCGAGGGCTGCGGTAACCTCGTCGAACAGCATCACCTCGGGGTTCATGCACAGCGAACGCACGATGGCGATGCGCTGTTGCTGGCCCCCGGACAACTGCCGGGGAAAGGCGTCGCGTTTGTCCAGCAGGCCGACCCGCGCCAGCAGCGCCTCGGCCTGGGCCTGGGCTTCGGCGCGCTCGCGCCTTTGTACCTTGAGCGGGCCAAGCAGCAGGTTGTCGATCACGCTCATGTGACCGAAGAGGTGATAGCTCTGGAACACCATGCCGACCCGCTGGCGGATCTCGCGCCAATCGGTGCGCGGGTCGAGCAGCTCCTGCCCGGCCAGGCGCAGGTGGCCGCCGTGGGCCTGCTCCAGGCCGTTGAGGCAGCGCAGCAGCGTGCTTTTGCCACAACCGCTGGGGCCGAGGATGACCACCACCTCGCCGGCCGCCACCTGGAGGTCGACGTCCTTGAGCACCTGGTGCTCGCCAAAGAACTTGTTGAAACCCTGAAATTCGATCAATGCGCTCATGAGTGGGCCCAGCGGCGTTCCAGCACGCGTGAAGCGGCGGACAGCGGATAGCAGACGATGAAAAAGAACAGGAACAAGGCGCCGTAGATCAGCACCGACTCGTAGGTGCGTTCGATAATCTGCTGGCCGGCCTTGATCACCTCGACCACGCCGATCAGCACCGCCAGCGAGCTGGTCTTGATGATCCGCGTGTAGATGTTGATGGTTGGCGGGGTCATGCGCTTGAGCGCCTGTGGCAACAGCACGTAGCCATACAGCTGCCAGCCGGCCAGGCCGATCGACAACCCCGCCTCGCGCTGGCCGCACGGCAGCGAGCGCAGCGCGCCACGCACCACCTCGCCCACCTCGCTGGCGCCCCACAGGCCCAGCACCAGTACCGCGCACCAGAAGCTGGGGATGCTCAGCGCCAGGAAGATCGGCAGGCCGAAGAACACCAGGTACAGCCAGACCAGCACCGGGATGGCACGGAACAGCTCCAGGTACACCTGTAAGGCAATGTTCAGGGCCCGGTTGCCCAAGGTTGCCAGCACGCCATAGAGCACACCGCCCAGCGTCGCGAAGAGGATGCCCAGCGCAGAGATGGCCAGGGTCTGCGCCGCGCCGCCAGCCAGCTGCGGCAATGCCTGCAGCAGCAGTTCAGACGCCGAACTGGCCATGTTGCAGCCTCCTTTCGATATAGCGCAGCAGCAAGGACAGCGGCAGGAACAGCAGCACACAGAGCAGGGTCAGCACGGTGAGCATTTCATAGGTCTTGTAGTACAGCGCGATGTAGTTCTTGGTCGTGTAGAGAATTTCCGGCACGGCCACCGCCGACACCACGGTGGTTTCCTTGAGCAGGAAGACGAAGTTGGCGAACAGTGCCGGCAGGCTGAGGATGCCCGCCTGGGGCAGCACCACATGGCGCAGTAGCTGGCCTTCGGACAGGCCGATGGAGCGCCCGGACTCCAGCTGGGTACGGGGCACGGCCTCGATGCCGGCACGCAGCACCTCGGTGAGGTAGGCACCGCCCATGAAGGTCATGGTGAAGATTGCAGCGGCAAAGCCGGAAATCTTCAGGCCCAGGCTGGGCAAGGCGAAGTAGACGAAGAACAGCTGGATCAGCAGCGGCGTGTTGCGGGCCAGCTCCACGTAGGCTTTTACCAGGCGCCACAGGTACGGGGTGCGTAATACCAGCAGTGTGGCGTTGACCAGAGCGACCAGCAGCGAGGTGGCGATGGCGATCAGGCCGACCTGCAGGGTCACGCCCACGGCCTTGAGGAAGGCGGGCAGCGTGCCAAGGATGAATGTGGTGTCGAGGGTCATGGGTAAAGCAGGTCTGCAGGGTGCGCGTGGGCACGATAAATAGACTCTAATGATCTAAAAACTTTTTAATAAATATCTTTTTCATATATACATATCACTGAGAATTCAGCGCTGATGGCATGTATTGCCGGCGCATACAGGACCTTGTGGGAGCGGCTTTAGCCGCGAACACCGGCGCAGCCGGTGCCATGCACCGGGTTGAATTCTTCGCGGCTAAAGCCCAGAAATGAAAACGCCGACACAAGAGTGTCGGCGTTGGGTCATGCAAGGTAATGCAAGCGCATCAGAACGCCGGCAGCACCGCACCTTGGTACTTCTTGGCGATGAATTCCTTCACTTCCGGGCTGGTCAGGGCCTTGGCCAGTTTCTGGATGGCTTCGCTGTCCTTGTTGTCCGGGCGGGCGACCAGGAAGTTCACGTATGGCGAGTCGCTGCCTTCGATCACCAGCGCGTCCTTGGCCGGGTTCAGGCCGGCTTCCAGGGCGTAGTTGGTGTTGATCATGTCCAGGTCGACTTGGTCCAGCACGCGCGGCAGCATGGCCGACTCAAGCTCGCGGAACTTCAGCTTCTTCGGGTTCTCGGCAATGTCCTTGGGGGTGGCCAGGGCGTTCTTCGGATCCTTCAGGGTGATCAGGCCAGCCTTCTGCAGCAGTAGCAGGGCGCGGCCGCTGTTGCTGCCCTCGTTAGGGATGGCAACGGTAGCGCCTTCTTTCAGTTCGCTCAGGCTCTTGACCTTCTTCGAGTAACCACCAAAGGGTTCGACATGCACGCCGATCACGGTTTCCAGGTGGGTGCCCTTGCCTTCGTTGAAGTTCTGCAGATAAGGCAGGGTCTGGAAGTAGTTGGCGTCCAGGCGCTTCTGGTCAACCTGCACGTTCGGCTGCACGTAGTCGGTGAAAACCTTGATCTGCAGGTCCACACCTTCCTTGGCCAGGGTCGGCTTGATCAGCTCGAGGATTTCGGCGTGCGGTACCGGGGTGGCGGCGACAACCAGTTTCTCGGCGGCGGTAGCCAGGCCGGCAAACGACAGGGCAGCGGCCAGGGCAGTGGTCAGCAGGGTCTTCTTCATGGTGATCCTTGTTCTGGTTCTGGGCCATCGACGATGGCGAATCGGGTGCCCAACCGGTTCACCAGCGGGCGTGAGGCGGACAATACCCAGATTTTTTATTCCGCAAAAATATCTTTTATTTAGCTGCTTATTCCAAAAACAAAATGCTATCAGCCATTTTGCTTTTGAGCAGTGCCTAGCGCGCAGGATCGGGCAGGTCCAGGTCCTCTGCCAGGATCTCCTCGCCATCATTCAGCAGCAAGGCAAAGTGGATGACATTCTCCAGTTCACGGGTGTTGCCGGGCCAGGGGTGTGCCTCCAGCGCCTGCTGTGCCGCCTCGCTAACCAGCGGCACAGGCCGCTGCAGGCGCACGCTGTAGATGCCCACGAAGTACTCGGCCAACGGCAGGATATCGCCCGGCCGCTCGCGCAGTGGCGGTAGCTCCAGCGCTCCCTCGCGCAGGTACTGGTACAGGCGCTCGTTGAAGCGCCCCGCGCGCACCACCCGCGCCAGATCGATGCTGGTAGCGGCCACCAGGCGCACGTCCACCGGTTGCGGCTGCTGCGCGCCCACCCGGGTAACCTCGCGGTTTTCCAGGGCGGCCAGCAGCTTGCCCTGGATGGCCAGCGGCAAGTCGGCGATCTCGTCCAGGTACAACGTGCCGCCGTTGGCAGAGCCGAACCAGCCGGCACGGCTGCTGGCTGTGCCACCTTGGCTGCCGGCACTGTAGCCGAACAGCTCGGCATCGGCGTAGGTGGGGCTGATGGCAGCGCAGTTGACCGACACGAACAACCCGCTGCGGTCACTGGCACGGTGGATCTGCCGGGCCAGCAGTTCCTTGCCGGTGCCGGTTTCGCCACGGATCAGCACCGGCAAGGATTGTGGCGCCAGGTGCTCGAGCTCCTCGCGCAACTGCTGCGAACGTGGGTCGATGAACACCAGCGCCTTGGCGCGGATGCTCAGCGGGCTCTTGTCCAGTTCAGGGAAGGTCAGCAACGGCTGGCCAAAAGGGTTTTGAAAAGTCATGACGAACTCCCGCCCCAGGCCTTCAATGGCCGGGCGTCAGGCAAACGGTAAACAGTAAGGGCGATCAGGCGCGGCGCAGTGCGCGCTGCTCGACCCGGCTCTGCAAGCGATACAAGTAGGCGAAACCTTGTTCCCAGCGCTCATGGCCGGACTTGACGTTGATGTGCCCGGCGTTGGTCAGCAGCCCTGCTTCGGCGCCCCAGACCTGGGCCAGATACAACGCCCTTGGCACGCTCACGGCCGGGTCGTTGTCCGAGCTGACCACCTGGCTGGGGAATGGCAGTGCTTCGGTCGGGATCGGTGCGAAGTTGCGCAGAGCTGGCGCGCAGGTCGGCCGCTCCACGTCAGCGGGTGCCACCAGCAGCGCGCCACGTACCCGCCGCAGCAGGGCCGGGCTGGCCTGCGCGGCCCAATGAGCGACGGTTATGCAGCCCAGGCTATGGGCAATCAGAATCACCGGCGAGCGCTCGGCGGCAATCGCCTGCTCCAGTGCCTGCACCCAGTCCTGGCGTTGCGGAGTCAGCCAGTCGTTCTGCTCGACCCGCATACTGTTCGGCAGGGTGCGCTGCCAGTGACTTTGCCAATGATTGTCTGGCGATCCTTGCCAGCCCGGCACAATCAGGTAACGAATCGACTCATTGCGCATGGGGACGCCTCCGGTGAGTTTGCGTGCTTGGAGACAAGTATAGGGAGGGAGTTATACCAGTAAAGGAATAAGAAGCTATTTATTAATAACCAAAAATCTCAATATCTTGTGCGACCCCTGTGGGAGCGGGCATGCCCGCGAAGCAAGCACCGCGGTGGATGGCACGGGCTTCGCCCGTGTTCGCGGGCACGCCCGCTCCCACAGGGATCACGCAAAAAAAAGGAGCCATCCCCTGCCAAGAGATATGGCCCCTAAGCACTTGCCTGAAGAAAGTTGACGGGTTCAGCGCGCGGTAATCACCGCCAGCTTGCTGATCCCGGCACGTTCGATAGCCGCCATGGCCCGCGCCACTTCGCCGTAGTTCACGCCGTCATCGGCCTGCAGCTGTACGCGCAGCTCCCCGTCCTTGTCCTTGGCAGCCTTGAGGCTGGTTTCCAGCAGGTCTGGCTGGATCTCGTCCTTGTTGATGAACAACTTGCCGTCACCATCAATGCTGACCACCAGCGGGTCCTTCTGCTCCACCGGGGCCACAGCCTCGGTCTTGGGCAGGTTGATGGGGATGGCATTGGTCAGCAGCGGCGCGGTGACGATGAACACCACCAGCAGCACCAGCATGACGTCCACCAACGGCGTGACGTTGATTTCACTGAGGACTTCGTCGCTGTCCTGGGTCGAAAAGGCCATGTCAGGACGCCTCCTTCACCGGTTGGGTGAAACCGGCCTGGGGCCTGTGCACGGCCGGGTGCACCAGCACGCGGAAAGCACTCTTCTGCGCCAGGCTGTAGAAGTCGTGGGCGAAGTCATCGAGGTCGGCGGCGGTTAGCTTGAGGCGGCGCAGGAAGTAGTTGTAGACCAGCACCGCCGGCACCGCGACGGCGATACCCACGCCGGTGGCCACCAGTGCCGCGCCAATCGGCCCGGCCACGGTTTCCAGGCTGGCGGAACCAGCCGCGCTGATGCCCTTGAGCGCTTCCATGATGCCCCAGACGGTGCCGAACAGGCCGATGAAGGGCGAGGTACTGCCAATACTGGCGACCACCGCCAGGCCGGTTTCCAGCGAACGGCGCTCACGCACGATCTGCTGGCGCAGGGCGCGCTCCAGGCGGTCCTGGTGGTTGATGGCGTGGCTCAGGTCATTGGCCTGGCTGTCACCGACTGCGATGGCGGCATAACCGGCCTGGGCAACACGGGCGACAGGGCCTGGCAGGTGGTGGCTGGGCTCGGCAGCCGAGTCCAGGCTCGAGGCGGCCCAGAATTGCTGGTGGAAGCGTTTGTCCTGGTTCTTCAGCCGCACGAACTGCACGACCTTGACCAGGGCCAGGCCCCAGGTGACGACAGAAAAACCGACCAGCAGCCAGATGACTGCGCTTTCAACGGATTGGAGGGGGGATGCCAGCAGGCTCATGATGATGTCTTCCTGTGTTCTGCGAAAAAGTTAGCGAAGCTTGAAATCAATCGGCACGCTGACCCAGCCGGTCTGGGCCACGTCACCCTGCTTGGCAGGCACGAAACTCCAGCGCTTGACCGCGGCCAGTGCGGCAGCGTCGAGGGCATCACGGCCGCTGCTCTTCTGGATCTGGATCTGTCCGGGCTTGCCGCTGGGCAGCACCTCGACGCGCAGCAGCACGGTGCCTTCCCAACCGCGGCGCTGGGCCATCTGCGGGTACTCCGGCGCCGGGTTCTTCAGGTACGCCGCGTTGGCCGATGCCGGGGTGACCGGGGCCGGCGCGGGTGGTGCTGGCGGGGCCGGAGCGGCCACAGGGGCTGGCGGCGGTGCTTCGACCGGCTTGGGCTGAGGTTTGGGCTGTTGCTTGACCACCGGCTTGGGCACGGGCTTTGGCTTGGGTTTGGGCTTGGCGGCCAGTTCGTCGACCACGGCCGGCGGTGGCGACTGGACCACCGGCGGTGCCGGGGCTGGTGGCGGTGGTTCGACTACAGGCGGTGCTGGCGCGGCGAACTCGATGGTCATCGGCGGTACTTGCGGTGGCACCACCGGCAGCTCGGGCGTTGGTGCCTGGTTGACCCAATACGCTGCTGCGCCATGCAGGGCCAGCACCAGCAGGCCCAGCACCAGCTTGTCGCGGCGCTTGAGCCCACTGACAGGCGTGCGTTGCAAGCGCAGCTGGCCAAGCGGGAGGCGAAGCGTGCGTCCAAGGTCGACCAGGTCACCCGGGGCCGGGCGCCATGGCTGGTCGTAGGCCCTGACGGCCGACTGGACATTACCCATTGATCAAACTCCTGGGACTCGATTCAGGTGTGTGGCTGAATCATCGGGGCCAGGGGCTTATCACTTAAAGTAATGTTTAAAATTATGATTAGAACTTTACTGAATATAGTTTTTGAAGGATTGTGGCAAAGCCGCGGAATTCGCGGGCTGTGGCCGGGCGGGTTTTCAATCATGCATTGCCGGCATGCGAAATATTCGCGTAAGGCATGAGATTGCCGCGAGGGCTGCGCCCTCGATCGCCGGCAAGCCAGCTCCCACAGGGAACGGTGTTACGCGGTCAATGTGGGAGCTGGCTTGCCGGCGATGGGCTGCAAAGCAGCCCCGGCAATCCATCAGGCATAAAAAAGCCCAGGACCAACCCTGGGCTTTTTCATCATCAAAGGCGACTCAGATATCCGCCACCTTCTGCCAAACCTTCGGCCGGAAGAACAATGTCTCCCCACGCGCCAACCCGGTCAGGCTGTCATGGTCCTTGACCACTTCGGCCTCGATCAGCTCGCTCTGCCCCTCCACCTTCAAGGTCACCCGCGTGGTCGCGCCCAACGGCCGGATGTCGCGCACCTCGGCCGCATGGTGCCCTTCGGTCTCATGCCGCGACAGCGACACTTCGTGCGGGCGGAACAGCACATGATGCCCTTCGCTCAGGGCCAGGCGGTTGGAATCACCGAGGAAGTGGTAGACGAAATCGTTGGCCGGGTGCTCGTACACCTCGCCCGGCGAGCCGATCTGCTCGATCACGCCCTTGTTCATCACCACGATGCGGTCAGCCACCTCCATGGCTTCTTCCTGGTCGTGGGTGACGAACACCGACGTCAGGTTGATGTCCTCGTGCAGGCGCGCCAGCCAGCGGCGCAGCTCCTTGCGCACCTTGGCATCCAGCGCACCGAAAGGCTCGTCCAGCAGCAGCACCTTGGGTTCCACCGCCAGCGCACGGGCCAGGGCGATACGCTGGCGCTGGCCACCGGACAACTGCTCGGGGTAGCGGTCGGACAGCCAGTCCAGCTGCACCATGTTCAGCAGTTCATGCACCTTCTCGGCTATCTTGCTCTCGCTCGGGCGCTCGCCCTTGGGCTTCATGCGCAGGCCGAAGGCAACGTTGTCGAACACACTCATGTGGCGGAACAACGCGTAGTGCTGGAACACGAAACCGACGTTGCGGTCGCGCACGTCATGGCCGGACACGTCCTCGCCATGGAACACGATATTGCCCTGGTCGGGGGTTTCCAGGCCGGCGATGATGCGCAGCAACGTGGTCTTGCCGCAGCCGGAAGGGCCGAGCAGGGCCACCAGCTCGCCGCTGTTGATGTCCAGGTTGATGTTGTCCAGGGCCTGGAAGCTGTTGAAGCGCTTGCTGACGTTACGAACTTCGATCGACATGAATCATTCCTCCGCGGCGCTGTGGCGCAGGCGGTTAATACGGTTCTCGCTCCACTGCTTGAGCAGCAGGATGAAGAGCGCCAGGATCAGCAACAGGCTGGCCACGCTGAAGGCCGCGACATGGTTGTACTCGTTGTAGAGGATCTCCACGTGCAGCGGCAAGGTGTTGGTCACGCCGCGAATGTGGCCGGACACCACCGACACCGCGCCAAACTCGCCCATGGCCCGCGCGGTGCACAGCACCACCCCGTAGATCAGGCCCCATTTGATGTTCGGCAGGGTCACGTGCCAGAACATCTGCCAGCCATTGGCGCCGAGCAAGCGCGCGGCCTCCTCTTCCTGCGTGCCCTGCTCCTGCATCAGCGGGATCAGCTCACGGGCCACGAACGGTACGGTGACGAAGATGGTGGCCAGGACGATGCCCGGCAGGGCGAACACGATCTGGATATCGTGGTCCTGCAGCCATGGCCCGAACAGGCCTTGAGCGCCGAACATCAGCACGTAGACCAGGCCGGCGATCACCGGCGATACCGAGAACGGCAGATCGATCAGGGTGACCAGGATACTCTTGCCACGGAAGGTGTACTTGCTCACGCACCAGGCGGCGCTGACACCGAACACCAGGTTCAGCGGCACCGAAATGGCCACGGCGAGCAGGGTCAGCTTCAGCGCCGACAATGCGTCAGGCTCGAAGATCGCCTCGAAGAAGGTGCCAAAGCCGTTCTTCAGCGCCTGCGACACCACGATCACCAGTGGCAGCAGCAGGAACAGCGCGAACACCAGCCAGCCAAGGCCGATCAGGATACGCCGCGAAGTGGCGCTGCCCCGGCGGGCAGCGTTGGCGGCGGCGGTTGCATTCAGGGATGAACTGGACATGCCGGCCTCCTTCAAGGGGTTTCGATGCGGCGCTGCAGCAGGTTGATCAGCAGCAGCAGGATGAAGGAAACCACCAGCATCAGCACGCCGATGGCGGTCGCGCCGGTGTAGTCATACTGGTCGAGCTTGACCATGATCAGCAGCGGCAGGATCTCGGTCTTCATCGGCATGTTGCCGGCAATGAAGATCACCGAACCATACTCGCCCACGCCGCGGGCGAAGGCCAGGGCAAAACCTGTCAGCCAGGCAGGCAGCAGCGCTGGCGCCAGCACATGGCGGAACACCTGCAGCGGCTTGGCGCCCAGGCAGGCAGCGGCCTCCTCCACTTCACGCGGAATGTCGGCCAGCACCGGCTGCACCGTACGCACCACGAACGGCAGGGTGACGAAGGTCAGCGCCAGGGTGATGCCCAGTGGGGTGTAGGCGATCTTGAAGCCCAGGTCGGTGGCGAACTGGCCGACCCAGCCCGAGGGCGCGTACAGGGCGGTCAGGGCGATACCGGCTACAGCCGTGGGCAGGGCGAACGGCAGGTCGATCATCGCATCGATGATCTTGCGCCCGGGGAAGGTGTAGCGCACCAGCACCCAGGCCAGCAGGGTGCCGATCACTCCGTTGATGATGGCGGCGAACAGGGCGGTGCCGAAACTCAGCTTGAGCGCGGCGATCACCCGCGGTGCACTGATGATGTTCCAGAACTGCTCCCAGGTAAGCTGCGCGGCATGCACGAACATGGCGGCCAGCGGTATCAGCACGATCAGGCTGAGGTACACCAAGGTGTAGCCCAGCGTCAGCCCGAAGCCGGGTATGACGGGGGAAATGCGGCGTGACATAAATATCCCTGGTTGAACGCACTTGGCCCGGGAACGATCCCGGGCTGGTGCTAGCTTCTGAAATCCTGGGGCTGCTTTGCAGCCCATCGCGACGCAAGGCCGCTCCTACAGGGGTGCGCGTACCTCTGTAGGAGCGGCCTTGTGTCGCGATGGGCCGCATGGCGGCCCCGCTTTTCCTTGGCCCCTACTGTGCCTGATAGATCTGGTCGAACACACCGCCATCATTGAAGAATTTCGGCTGTGCAGTCTTCCAGCCACCAAAGTCCTTGTCGATGGTCACCAGGTCCAGTTTCGGGAACTGCTTGCCAAACTCGGCAGCGACCTTCTCGTCACGCGGGCGGTAGAAGTTCTCGGCTGCGATCTTCTGCCCGGCCGGGCTGTACAGGTGCTTGAGGTATTCGGTGGCAATCTCGGTATTGCCCTTCTTCTCGGCGTTCTTGTCCACCACCGCCACCGGCGGTTCGGCGAGGATCGACAGCGAAGGCACGATGATCTCGAACTTGTCGGCGCCACCGTCTTCCTTCAGCGCCAGGAAGGCTTCGTTTTCCCAGGCCAGCAGCACATCGCCCTGGCCGTTATTGACGAAGGTGATGGTCGAGCCACGGGCGCCGGTATCCAGCACCGGGACGTGCTTGAACAGCTCCTGCACGTACTCCTTGGCCTTTTCTTCGCTACCGCCGGCCTTCAGGCCATAGGCCCAGGCCGCCAGGAAGTTCCAGCGGGCGCCGCCGGAGGTTTTCGGGTTGGGGGTGATGACCGACACATCCTTCTTGATCAGGTCGCCCCAGTCCTTGATGCCTTTAGGGTTGCCCTTGCGCACCAGGAACACGATAGTCGAGGTGTACGGGGTGCTGGCATCCGGCAGGCGGGTCTGCCAGTTGTCTGGCAGGGTCTTGCCGAGCTTGGCGACTTCATCGATGTCGCCGGCCAGGGCCAGGGTCACCACGTCGGCACGCAGGCCATCGATCACCGCACGGGCCTGCTTGCCCGAACCGCCGTGGGATTGCTGGATCTTCACCTTGTCGCCCGGGTGGGCCTGCTGCCAGTGCTTGATGAACTCGGCGTTGTACTGCTGGTACAGCTCGCGGGTCGGGTCGTAGGACACGTTCAGCAGTTCGTAGTCCTTGGCGATGGCGGAACCGGCAAAAACAGCACTGGCCAGGGCGGCAAGCGCATAACGGCGGATGGACATGGTGAAGCTCCCGATTGGCATTTTTCTAGTTTTTGAATGTGTGGTGCGATCAGCCGGTCTTGTTGCCGGGCTGCTGTAGGCGGAACTTCTCCTTGCGCTCGATCTGTACGACCTGAGCGTTGTGCACGGTGATCTCCACCGCACCGAATCGCAGGTCGCGCAGAGCGCTCTGGATTTCCCGCAGAATGGTGGCTTCGTCCTGACCGTCGATGCTACGCAGAGATGCACTCATGCTCGTTCTCCTTGGAGTGAGGGTGCCGGGCTGAGGTTTGAAGGGGATTTGCGCCTGGCTTGAGGGCAATAGTAGTGAGGCGGGATTATTCTTAAAAATACTGTTTGAGAATGTTTATATAACCATTTTTCAAGCACCGCATTTCCCTTGTAGGAGCAGCCTCGTGCTGCGAAGAGGCCGGCAATCCCATCAGCATTTGATGATGAATTTACCGGCCTCTTCGCAGCACGAGGCTGCTCCTACAAGGGGATGCGTGGTCAGGAGGGTTTCTTCTGTGGCTCGCGGATCTTGTACCAGGCCACATACAAGGCCGGCAGGAACAGCAGCGTCAGCAGGGTCGCCACGATGATCCCGCCAATCATGGCGTAGGCCATCGGCCCCCAGAACACTTCGCGGGCAATCGGGATCATGCCCAGGCTCGCCGCCGCCGCGGTCAGCAGAATCGGCCGGCGCCGGTGGTTGGTTGCCTCCACCACCGCATCCCACGGCGACAAGCCCTGGGCTTCGAACTCGTCGATCTGGGTCACCAGGATCACCGAGTTACGAATGATGATGCCCGCCAGCGCGAGAATGCCGAGAATCGCCACGAAGCCCATGGGCGTACCTGTGGGCACCAGCGCAATGATCACGCCAATCAACCCCAGCGGCGCCACGCTGACCACCAGGAACAGCTTCTGCACGCTGTGCAGCTGGATCATCAGGAACGTCGCCATCAGGAACAGCATCAGCGGGATGACCTTGCGGATCGGCCCCTGCGCCTTGGCGCTCTCCTCCACCGTGCCGCCGGTGGCCACTTCGAAGCCCACCGGCAACTTGCTGGCGAACTCGTCGATCTTCGGCTTCAGCTGGGCCACCAGGTCGGTGGGCTGGATGTCACCGTTGACCGATGCCTTGATGGTGATGGTCGGCTTGCGGTCACGACGCCACACAAGCGGCTGCTCCAGCTCGTAGCGCACAGTAGCGAACGCAAGCAGCGGGATCGAAGTGCCGTTGGGTGTCAGGATCTGCAGGTTCTGCAAGGTATCCGGCGAGCCACGCTCGCTGTCCTCGGCACGGGCGACCACGTCGACCAGGTAGATGTTGTCGTTGACCTGGGTGATCTGCACGCCGCTGACGATGCTGTTCATCACATTGGCCACGTCCTCCGACGACAGGCCCAGCTGGCGCGCCTTGTCCTGGGCGATTTCCACGCGCAGCACCTTACCCGGCTCGTTCCAGTCGTAGATCATCTCGCCGATGTGCTCGTTCTGGTCGAGCAAGGTGGCCAGCTCGATGGCGTGCTTGCGAACCTCGTCGATATTGGCACCGCTTACCCGATACTGGATCGGTCGGCCCACCGGTGGGCCCATTTCCAGCGATTGCACGTTGGTGCCGACGCCAACGAATTCTTCATGCAGGATCTTCTGCAGGCGCTCCATCATGGCCTGGCGTTCTTCGAAGCCCTTGCTGACGATCACCAGCTGCGCGTAGTACGGGTTCTGCAACTGCTGGTCGAGGGGCAGGTAGAAGCGGATCGCGCCCTGGCCGATATAGGTACTCCAGTGCACCAGGTCCGGGTCGTCCTTGATCCGCGCCTCGAAACGGTCGACCACCTTGCGCGTCTCCTCGATCGAGGCGTTCTGCGGCAGGTTGAGGTCGACGAGGATTTCCGGGCGGTCAGAGGACGGGAAGAACTGGTTCTGCACGAAGCGTTCGCAGAAGATCGCCAGGGCGAACAGCACCACGGTGCCGATGATGGTCAGCCAGCGGTTGCGCATGCACCACAACAAACCATGCTCGAAGGCCCGGCCGACGCGCCCGGGCTCGGCTTCATGGTGCTTGAGCTTGGCACTGCTGAGGATGTGCACGCCTAACACCGGGGCGAAGAATACCGCCACCACCCACGACACCATCAGTGCCACGGCAATTACCGCAAACAGCGTGTAGGTGTATTCACCCGCCGAACTGGCGTTGAGGCCGATCGGCACGAAACCGGCCACAGTCACCAGGGTGCCGGTGAGCATGGGGAAGGCTGTGGAGGTATAGGCAAAAGTCGCCGCCTGCTCCTTGCTTTCGCCCATTTCCAGCCGTGTGACCATCACTTCCACAGTGATCATCGCATCATCCACCAGCAGGCCCAGGGCGATGATCAGCGCCCCCAGCGAAATCCGCTGCATGGTGATACCGCTGTACTCCATGAACACGAACACCATGGCCAGCACCAGCGGGATCGAGCAGGCCACCACCAGCCCGGCACGCACGCCGAGGCTGACGAAGCTCACCGCCAGCACGATCACCACCGCCTCGAACAGCGCACTGGTAAAGCCGCCGACCGCTTGCTTGACCACCACGGCCTGGTCGGAAACAGTGTGCACCCCGACGCCCACCGGCAGGTCTTCGACCACCTGGTCCATGCGCTTTTTCAGCGCCGCGCCGAACACCTGGATATTGCCGCCGGCCTTCATGCCGATGGCCAGGCCCAGCGCCGTCTGGCCGTTGTAGCGGAACATCGGCGAAGGAGGGTCGACGTAGCCGCGCTCGATATCGGCGATGTCTGCCAGGCGGAAGAAGCGGTCGTTGATCTTCAGGTTGACGGTTTCCAGGTCCTTTTCCGAGGTGAACTGCCCGGAGGTACGCACCGAGATACGTTCAGGCCCTGCCTCGATCACACCGGCAGGGGTCACGGCGTTTTGCGATTGCAGGGCCTGCATGACCTGGCGCTGGTCGATGCCCAAGGCTGCCAGCTTGCGGGTGGAGAAGTTCAGGTACAGCACTTCGTCCTGGGTGCCGATCAGCTCGATCTTGCCGATGTTGGGCACATCGCGCACTTCGGCCCGCGCCTGCTCCACGTAGTCGCGCAGCTGGCGCAGGGTCAGGCCGTCGGCAGTGAAGGCATAGATAGAACCGAACACATCGCCGAATTCATCGTTGAACCCGGGCCCCTGGATGCCTGCAGGGAATTCACCGCGAATGTCCTGGATCTTCTTGCGCACCTGGTACCAGATTTCCGGGATGTCCTTGGCCTTGGTGGTGTCGCGCAGGTACACGTAGACCGTGGATTCGCCGGGGCGGGTGTAGCTTTTGGTGTAGTCGAGGGAGTCGAGTTCCTCGAGCTTCTTCTCGATACGGTCGGTGACCTGGTACAGGGTTTCGTCCTGGGTAGCGCCGGGCCAGCGGGTCTGGATGACCATGGTCTTGATGGTGAACGACGGGTCTTCCTCACGGCCCAGGTTGAAGTAGGAGAAAATCCCCATCAACAGGGCAACGAACATCAGGTACCAGACGAACGATTGATGCTTGAGCGCCCAGTCGGACAGGTTGAAGCTTCCTTTCATTGCGCATCCTCGTCGAAGGTGACCTTCTGGCCAGGCTTGAGGCTGTTCACGCCCGCAGTCACCACCCGCTCGCCGGGCTGTACGCCCGAGGTCAGGACGATGCTGTCGGCGGTTCGACCGATCAGGGCCACATCACGAGTGGCCACGGTCTTCTGTTGCGTATCGATCACCCATACCTGGGTCTTGCCGTCGCGCTCGAGCAAGGCACTCAAGGGCAGTTCGCTGCGCGGCGACACCTCCGAACTCAGGGTCACGCTGATGGCGGTGCCCAGGTGGAAGGCCGCCGGGGTGCTGGCCAGGGTCAGGCGCGCGCGGCGGGTGCGCGTGGTGGCGTCGGCCTGGGGTTCCAGTTCCCGCAGGCTGGCGGTGGTGTTGATGGTCGGGTCCAGCTGCGAAGCAACGGTGAAGGTCAGGCCTTTGCTCAACTGCTCGGCCAGGCCGATCGGCAGGTCGATCACCGCTTCCTTCACATCCGGTCTGGCCAGGGTTACCACGGCCTGGCCAGCGGTGACGGTTTGCCCGGCTTCAGCCTGCCAGGCAGTGATTACCGCGGCGTGGTCGGTGCGCAGGGTACTGTAATCGAGCTGGTCACGCGCCTGGCTGAGCGCAGAGCGCGCCTGCTCCAACGCCGCACTGGTGGTTTTCAGATTGGTCTGAGCGATATCCAGCTGGGCCTGGGCGCCTACGCCACGGTCGTACAGCTGTTGTTGGCGGCGGGCATCGGCCTGGGCGTTGATCCACTGCGCCTGCACCTTGGCCAGGTCGCCCTCGGCGGCACGAAGCTGGTTCTGCTGGTCGGTCGGGTCGAGGGTGGCCAGGGTGTCGCCCGGTTTCACCTGGGCGCCCACATCCAGCCAGCGCCGGGCAATACGCCCGGATACCCGGAAGCCCAAGGTGCTTTCGAAACGTGCCTGGATACTGCCGGCGAAGCGGCCCAGCTGCGACTGCACCTGGGGTTCGACCTTGACCGACAGCACCGGCCGAATCGGCTCCGGCACTTCATCCTCGCTACTGCAGCCGGCCAACAGCACGCCGGCCGACAGCATCAGCAGCAGGCGCTTCATAGCTCACCCCCTTTGGCCTTGGCATCGACCTTCAGTACCTGCATGCCGGGGTGCAGCAACTGCCCGCCATTGACCACCACGGTCTCGCCGCCTTTCAGGCCACTGGCGACCACGATCCTGCCGGTGAGGTAACGGCTGACCTCGACCTTGCGCAGCTCTACCTTGTCACCCTCGCCCACTACCCAGACGGCAGGCTCATGCAGGGCCTTGGTCAGTGCCGACCATGGCAGCTCGATACTTGGTCGGCCCTGGGCATTGGTGGTGGCCGTCACCGGTGCACCCAGTTGCATCCCTGGCGGCACATCCCTCAGCCCGACCTTGACCTGTACCGTGCCGCTTTGCGCGGACACCGTAGGGGTGATTTCGCGCACGAAGCCACGGGCCTGAACCTTGGGGTCGTCCAGCAGGCTGACGATCACTCCAGCGTCGCTGGGCGGGGCCACCAGCAGCGATTCGTAGACATTGAACACGGCATCACGGTCGCCATCGGTGGCCAGGCTGAAGATTGGCATGGTCGCTTGAACCACCTGGCCGACCTCGGCCTGGCGCTCGGTGATGACCCCATCGGCCTCGGAGACCAGCGCGGTATAGCTCAGTTGTTCGTTGGCATTGGCCAATTGCGCTTGCGCGGCCTTGAGCGCGCTCTGGTTGCTGCGCAGCGCGGCTTCGGCGGAATCGTATTCGCTCTGGCTGGTGTAGCCCTTGGGCAACAGCTTTTGCTGGCGCACGAACGCGGCACTGGTCTGGGTGACCCGCGCCTGCGCGGCGAACACCTCGGCCTTGGCCGAGTCGACATTGTTCTGCAGGTCTTTCGGGTCCAGCCGCGCCAACACCTGGTTGGCCTTTACGTGGTCGCCGACATCGACACTGCGCGAAATGATCTTGCCGCCCACCCGGAACGACAGGTCGGTCTGCACCCGCGCCTGCACATCGCCAGTCAGGGTGACCCTGGCAGCGAAATCGGTGGGTGATACCTGTTGCACGCCTACGCGTGGCAGTGTTTCGGTGGTTTCTTCCTTACTACAGCCCGACAGCAGGGACACAAGCCCCAGGCAGACGACCAACAGCGGACGTATCAACGTCATGCAGGCTCCTTGCTTGCGCGCAAATGATTCGTGGAATGCGACTGTCAGCGTAGTTCAGGGTTCGATAAACGGCACTAACCGCGATCAAGCTGGCATTTTCGGCGCCTGCGCGGGCCTCTTCGCGGGCACGCCCGCTCCCACAGGATGGTCGCCAGCCTCAAGCGTGCGCTGTACCTGTGGGAGCGGGCGTGCCCGCGAAAGGGTGAAGGTCAGAGCTGAACTGAAGCCTTGTTCAGTCCCAGTTCGATGTCATCGATCAGTGCTTTTGCAAAGCCACTGAGAATTCTCGCGGCACTACCGGCCAGCCGGTCATTTTCCATCTCGGCTTCGGTCGTCAGGTGATTGATGCAACCGAGCATTACGGAGAGTTCGGAGAAGGCATGGTTGAAGGGGATGTTGGCCTGGACGCGAAACAGGTCCATGCAGGTTTCGCGGCCGACGGTGCTGCTGTTTTTTGGGTGATTTGGAACGTGCGTTGTCATGGTCGGAATCCAATGTCGTTTATGGAACCGCCAGCTCATCTTTCTCACGGATAAGGGGTGGCAGCCGTACGCGGGGTGAGAAAACCGAGGACATTGAACCCGGCCAGGCCTAGGCCTGCCCACGCAAGGCCGCCATGACAGGAAGCCTGTTCAACATCGAGCGGGTTTCTCACACCCGGTCACCTTGGTTGGCGACTCGACGACGTTATCCCTGGGGCATTTCCCCTACAACAGAGCAGCTTCCACACGGCTCGTAGGATAATTCCCAAGCCGATCCAACTGAAGCCTTTGGTTTGAGTTGATGAAAAGTCGTACGCCTTGAGGGCCCCTTCGCGGGCATGCCCGCTCCCACAGGAATGTCGCCAGCCCCAAGCCAGTGCTGTACCTGTGGGAGCGGGCGCGCCCGCGAAGAGGCCGGCACAGCAATGCATGAGCTTCTGCCATATTCAGAAACCATCAGCCACCCGGTCCCCCCGCTTCAGCCACTACCTTTCAAAAGGAGGTTCAATTTCAAGGAAGATCACAATGCCATTAGCCGAATCCCACCGACTGCGTCGTGGGCGCTACTCCGAGCCAGGCAGGCTCTACCTGCTGACCACCATCACGCACCAACGAAAACCACTGTTCCATGACTTCGACAATGCTCGCCTGGTGGTCAAACATCTGCGGGTTTCAAATGACATTCAGGATTGCCATTCCCTGGCCTGGGTAGTGATGCCGGACCACCTGCACTGGCTGGTCGAGCTGAAGGAAGTGGCATTGGGAACGTTGATGCGCAAGTTCAAATCACGCACAGCCATTGCGTTACGCAAGGCAGGTGTCAGGCACAAACCGATCTGGCAACCCGGTTACCATGACCATGCGCTGCGGCGGGAAGAGTGTGTGGTGCATGTAGCCCGGTACATTGTTGCCAATCCTCTGAGAGCAGGATTGGTCAGGAGTGTCAGGGACTATCCACACTGGGATGCGGTATGGCTTTGAGTCGGCGTTGGGGCCTTCGCGGGCTTGCCCGCTCCCACAAGGACATCACAGCCTTCAGGCTTGTGGTGATCCCTGTGGGAGCGGGCGAGCCCGCGAAAGGGCCAGATCAGGCCGACGCCGCAACCTGCGCCGGGCGCTTCACCTGTGGCTGCGAAGCATTCGCCGCAGCGCCCTCTTCGATCGCCTGCTGTATCGCCTTGCGCCGGCGCTCTTCCGCTTGGCGGCTGAAGTACCAGACGAAGAAGGTCACCAGCGACACCGACAGCAGGATCAGGCTGGCCACGGCGTTGATCTCCGGCTTCACGCCCAGGCGCACCGCCGAGAACACTTCCATCGGCAAGGTGGTCGAACCAGGGCCGGAGACGAAGCTGGCCAGTACCAGGTCATCCAGCGACAGGGCGAACGACATCATGCCGCCCGCCGCCAGCGATGGCGCAATCATCGGGATGGTGATCAGGAAGAACACCTTCCACGGCTTGGCACCCAGGTCCATCGCCGCTTCCTCGATCGACAGGTCCAGCTCCCGCAGGCGTGCCGACACCACCACCGCCACATACGCGGCACAGAACGTGGTATGGGCGATCCAGATGGTGACGATGCCACGCTCCTGCGGCCAACCGATCATCTGCGCCATGGCCACGAACAGCAGCAACAGCGACAGGCCGGTGATCACCTCGGGCATTACCAACGGCGCGGTGACCAGGCCACCGAACAGCGTGCGTCCCTTGAAGCGGGTAACCCGGGTCAGCACGAACGCCGCCAAGGTACCCAGCGCCACCGCCGCCACCGCCGTGTAGCAGGCGATTTCCAGCGAACGCATCACCGACCCCATCAACTGGGTGTTGTCGAGCAGGCCGACGTACCACTTCACCGACCAGCCACCCCACACCGTCACCAGCTTGGAGGCGTTGAACGAGTAGATCACCAGGATCAGCATCGGCAGGTAGATGAACAGCAAGCCGAGCACCAGCATCAGCTTGGAGAAACTGAAGCGCTTCATGCCCTGCCCTCCATTTCTTTGGCCTGGCTGCGGTTGAACAGCAGGATCGGCACGATCAGGATCGCCAGCATGACCACCGCCAGCGCAGAGGCCACCGGCCAGTCACGGTTGTTGAAGAACTCTTGCCACAGCACCTTGCCGATCATCAGGGTTTCCGGGCCGCCAAGCAGTTCAGGAATCACGAACTCGCCCACCACCGGGATGAACACCAGCATGCAGCCGGCGATGATGCCGTTCTTCGACAGTGGTACGGTGATCTTCCAGAAGCTGTTGAAGGTGCTCGAACCCAGGTCCGAAGCGGCCTCGAGCAGGCTCGGGTCGTGCTTCACCAGGTTGGCGAACAGCGGCAGGATCATGAACGGCAGGTACGAATAGACCACGCCGATGTACACCGCCAGGTTGGTGTTGAGGATTTGCAGCGGCTGGTCGATCAACCCGGTCCACAGCAGGAAGCCGTTGAGCAGGCCGTTGTTGCTGAGAATGCCCATCCAGGCATAGACGCGGATCAGGATCGCGGTCCAGGTCGGCATCATGATCAGCAACAGCAGGACCGTCTGGGTTTCCTTCTTGGCGTTGGCAATGGCATAGGCCATCGGGTAGCCGATCAACAGGCACAGCAGGGTGCTGAAGAAGGCCATCTTCAGCGAGCCCAGGTAGGCCGAGATATACAGCTCATCCTCGGTCAACAGGCCATAGTTGGCCAGGTTGAGCACCAGCTGGACCTTGTCTTCGACGTAGCTGTAGATCTCGGTATACGGCGGGATCGCCACGTCGGCTTCGGCGAAGCTGATCTTCAGCACGATGAAGAACGGCAGCATGAAGAACAGGAACAGCCAGATGAACGGCACGCCGATCACCAGGTGCCGCCCCTCCGGGGTAATACGCTGGAAGGCTCGCTTGAGCTTGCGCAGTTTCATGACCGCAGTACCACGCCGCTGTCGTCTTCCCACCACACGTACACTTCATCGCCCCAGGTCGGGCGGGTGCCCTGGCGCTCGGCGTTGGCGACGAACGACTGGACGACCTTGCCGCTCGGCAACTCGACGTAGAACACCGAGTGGCCACCCAGGTAGGCAATGTCGTGAACCTTGCCGCGCGACCAGTTGTGCTCGCAGGTCGGTTGCTGGGTGGTGACCAGCATCTTTTCCGGGCGCAGGGCGTAGGTGATGTGCTTGTCTTCCACCGACGTGGTGATGCCGTGGCCGACATAGATCTTGCGCTCCAGCTCCGGGCTGGCAATGATCGCGTGGCCTTCGGCGTCGTCGACCACTTCACCTTCGAACAGGTTGACGTTGCCGATGAATTCGCACACCAGGCGGCTGGTAGGCGTCTCGTAGATGTCCACCGGCGAGCCGATCTGGGCGATCCAGCCCAGGTGCATGATGGCGATGCGCTGGGCCATGGTCATGGCCTCTTCCTGGTCGTGGGTCACCATCACGCAGGTCACGCCAACGCGCTCGATGATCTCCACCAGTTCCAGCTGCATCTGCGAACGCAGTTTCTTGTCCAGTGCACCCATCGGCTCGTCGAGCAGCAGCAGCTTGGGGCGCTTGGCCAGCGAGCGGGCCAGTGCCACGCGCTGGCGCTGGCCGCCGGACAGCTGGTGCGGCTTGCGCTTGGCGTACTGGGTCATGTGCACCAGCTTGAGCATCTCGGCCACGCGGGCGTCGATCTCGGCCTTGGGCATCTTGTCCTGCTGCAGACCGAAGGCGATGTTCTGCGCCACGGTCATGTGCGGGAACAGCGCGTAGGACTGGAACATCATATTGATCGGCCGCTCGTAGGGCGGCATGTCGGTGATGTCGACGCCATCGAGGAAGATCCGCCCTTCGGTCGGGCGT
Organism: Pseudomonas sp. s4; assembly: GCF_046764235.1. Taxonomy (NCBI): domain Bacteria; kingdom Pseudomonadati; phylum Pseudomonadota; class Gammaproteobacteria; order Pseudomonadales; family Pseudomonadaceae; genus Pseudomonas; species Pseudomonas sp. s4. The sequence goes on from NZ_CP177209.1 coordinate 6,051,537, forward strand.
TCGAAGCCGGCCAGCATGCGCAGCAAGGTGGACTTGCCGGAACCGGAGCCCCCCAGCAGGGCGAAGATCTCGCCCTTGCGGATTTCCAGGGACACATCGTCCACGGCTACCGTTTCGTCGAACTTTTTCGTGACCCGGTCGATCTTGACCAGCACCTGCTTGGGTTGCTGGCCACCCTCGAGGGCTTTTTTATAGGCACCGGAGGCAACTGCCATGAGTGAAACTCCCAACAAGATTTTTGTGCCCGCGAGCCCTGTGCTACAGGTGCCGCCACGGGCCTGGATTTTTACTTGCCCGACTTGACCTTGGTCCAGCTACGGGTCATCAGCCGTTGCACCTTGGGTGGCAACTCTGAATTCACGAACATCTTGTTCAGCACTTCCTGCGGTGGGTAAACCGCGGCGTCAGTCCTCACGGCCTGGTCCATCAGGTCGCCAGCCTTGGGGTTCGGGTTGGCGTAACCGACGTAATCACTGACCTGGGCGATAACCTCAGGCTTCAGCAAATAGTTGATGAAGGCATGCGCCTCTTTGACGTTCTTGGCGTCCTTGGGAATCGCCAGCACGTCGAACCAGAGGTTGCCGCCTTCCTTGGGAATGGCGTAGGCCAGGTTCACGCCCTTCTTCGCTTCTTCGGCGCGGGTCTTGGCCTGGAACACATCACCTGAGAAACCTGCCGCGACGCAGATGTCGCCGTTGGCCAGGTCGGTGATGTACTTGGACGAGTGGAAGTAGGTCACGTACGGGCGTACCGCCAGCAGTTTCTTCTCGGCGGCCTGGTAGTCCTTGGCATTGGTGCTGTTGGGGTCCAGCCCCATGTAGTTGAGCACCGCCGGCAGCATTTCGTCCGCCGAGTCGAGGAAGGCCACGCCGCACTTGGCGAGCTTCTTCATGTTCTCGGGCTCGAACAGCACTGCCCAGGAGTCGATGGTGTCCACGCCCAGCGCGGCCTTCACCTTGTCGACGTTGTAACCGATGCCGTTGGTGCCCCACAGGTAAGGCACGGCGTACTGGTTGCCCGGGTCGTTCCTTTCCAGGCGCTTCATCAGCGCCGGGTCCAGGTTGGAATAATTGGGCAGCAGGTTCTTGTCGAGCTTCTGGAACGCGCCCGCCTTGATCTGCTTGCCGAGGAAATGGTTGGACGGCACTACCACGTCATAGCCGGTATTGCCGGCCAGCAGCTTGCCTTCCAGAGTTTCGTTGGAATCGAACACATCTTGCACGGGCTTGATGCCTGTGGCTTTCTCGAAGTCCGCGAGTGTGGTCGGGCCGATGTAGTCGGACCAGTTGTAGAAGTGCACCGTAGGCGCCGCTTGGACGCTGCATGCCAGCGTCAGGCCCGCTCCAGCCATCAAGGCCTTGCGGAATACAGAAATGGACAAGTGGGTGGTCCTCACAATCAGTGCCTGGGTAGCGACAATGCTGCCGCACACGCAAAACCGGCGCGCAACTTACCTTCGCAGCTTCGATGCCGCAATCATCAATTGCCTTTCACTGGCTCTGGGCCGGGATTCCCCGACCCAGAGGTACCGCATCGGGCTTATTTGCCCGACTTGATCTTGGTCCAGCTGCGGGTGATCACACGCTGGGCAGAAGCTTCAGGCGCAGCGATCGCGTACAGCTGCTTCTTCACTTCAGCTGGTGGATAGATGCTCGGATCGCTGGTGATTTCCTTGTCCACGAACTGGGTGGCGGCAGCGTTGCCGTTCGGGAAGCGCACGGCGTTGGTGATCTCGGCCATGATTTCCGGCTGCATCAGGAAGTTCATGAACTGGTAGGCAGCGTCTTTATGCTCGGCATCCTTGGGGATGGCGACCATGTCGTAGAAGGTACCGGCACCTTCCTTCGGAATGACGTAGTCCACCTTGACCTTGTCGCCAGCTTCGTGGGCACGGGCCTTGGACTGCTCCAGGTCACCCGAGTAACCGACAGCTACGCAGATGTTGCCGTTGGCCATGTCGCCGATGTACTTGGACGAGTGGAAGTAGGTGATCGAAGGACGGATCTTGAGGAACAGGTCCTCGGCGGCCTTCAGGTCTTCCTTCTTGGTACTGTCGGTCGGCAGGCCCAGGTAGTGCAGAGCAGCCGGGAGCATTTCGGTCGGGGCATCGAGGAAGCTCACGCCGCAGCTCTTGAGCTTGGCGATGTTCTCAGGCTTGAACACCACGTCCCACGAGTCGATCTTGTCCACGCCCAGCGCGGCCTTGACCTTCTCCGGGTTGTAGCCGATACCGATCGAGCCCCACATGTACGGGAAGGCGTGCTTGTTGTCCTTGTCGCTGGCATCGCCAACGGCCTTGAGCAGGTCAGGGTCGAGGTTTTTCCAGTTCGGCAACTTGGAGCGGTCCAGTTCCTCATACACGCCAGCCTTGATCTGCTTGGCCAGGAAGTTGTTGGACGGCACTACGATGTCGTAGCCGGACTTGCCGGCCAGCAGTTTGGCCTCGAGGGTTTCGTTGCTGTCGAATACGTCGTACTTGACCTTGATGCCCGACTGTTTCTCGAACTTGGCGATGGTGTCCGGAGCGATGTAGTCCGACCAGTTGTAGACGTTCAACACCTTGTCTTCAGCCTGAACAGCGGTAGCCATGGCACCCATCAGGGCGGTGGCCAGCAACGTCTTGCCCAATTTATTCATGCGTAATGCTCCAGAATTTTTTATTTAGCCATCTGTTCAGCAGCCAGGACCTACGGTGCAGAGCGCGCGGCGACTGAAACAGTCGCTAGTCTGGCAAGTTACAAGGCTCTGTATCAAGGAAAGCAGGGCCTTGTAACGACTTAATGTCACATCGCTAGCCTAGCAAACTGTCAACGAATCGCTTCGAGCGTCAGGTCCAGGCATTTGCGTGCCTTTTCCACCAGTTCGTCGATCTCTGCATGGCTGATCACCAGCGGCGGCGCAATGATCATGGTGTCACCCACCGCACGCATGATCAGGCCGTTTTCGAAGCAGAAGGTGCGGCAGATCATGCCCACGCCCTTGCCTTCGTAACGGCTGCGGGTGGCCTTGTCCTTGACCAGCTCGATCGCGCCGAGCAGGCCCAGGCCGCGTACCTCGCCCACCAGAGGGTGGTCCTGCAGCTCACGCAAACGCTTTTGCAAATAAGGTGCCGCTTCGGTGCGCGCCTTCTCGACGATTTTCTCGTCGCGCAGGATGCGCAGGTTTTCCAGGCCCACCGCCGCCGCTACCGGGTGGCCGGAGTAGGTGAAGCCGTGGTTGAAGTCGCCGCCTTCGCTGAGTACCTGGGCCACGGTGTCACGCACGATCACACCGCCCATGGGGATGTAACCGGAAGTCAGGCCCTTGGCGATGGTCATCAGGTCGGGCTTGAGGTCGTAGTAGTCGGAGCCGAACCACTCGCCGGTGCGGCCGAAACCGCAGATCACTTCGTCGGCAACGAACAGGATTTCGTACTTGGCGAGGATCTCCTTGACCTTCGGCCAGTAGGTTTCCGGCGGGATGATCACGCCGCCGGCACCCTGGATCGGCTCGGCGATGAAGGCGGCGACGTTGTCTTCGCCGACTTCGAGGATTTTCTGCTCCAGCTGCTCGGCCGCCCACACCCCGAACTCATCCGGGGTCATGTCGCCGCCTTCGCCGAACCAGTAAGGCTGTGGGATATGCACGATGCCAGGAATCGGCAGGCCGCCCTGCTCGTGCATGCCGCTCATGCCACCCAGGCTGGCACCAGCCACGGTGGAGCCGTGGTAGCCGTTGATGCGGCCGATGATGGTCTGCTTCTGTGGCTTGCCTTTCAGCGCCCAGTAATGGCGGACCATGCGCAGCACGGTGTCGTTGCCTTCGGAGCCGGAGCCGGTGAAGAACACATGGGTCATGCCTTGCGGCGCCACGTCGGAGATCGCCTTGGCCAGTTCCAGCGCAGGCGGGTGGGCAGTCTGGAAGAACAGGTTGTAGTACGGCAGCTCGCGCATCTGCTTTTCTGCCGCCTGCACCAGTTCTTCACGGCCATAGCCCACAGCCACGCACCACAGGCCAGCCATGCCGTCGAGGATCTTGTGCCCCTCGCTATCCCACAAATGCACACCCTGGGCCTTGGTGATGATGCGCGGCCCCTTCTCCTTCAGCTGCTTGTAGTCACTGAAGGGCGCGAGGTGATGCTCCCCGCTCAGGGTTTGCCATTCACGGGTTTGCGGGTTGTTGACGCTCATGTGCTTCTCCGTTGTTCGACAGCCGCGTCCTGCGGCACCAAGTTGATCAGACAGCAAACAGCAGGAACTCACGCTCCCAGGAACTGATGACTCGCTTGAAGTTCTCGTGCTCGGCGCGCTTGGTGGCGACGTAGCCGGTGATGAACTTCTTGCCCAGGTACTGCACCAGTGCACGGCTGTTTTCCATGCGTTCCAGGGCATCTTCGATGGTCAGTGGCAGGCGCAGGTTGCGGCGTTCGTAGCCACGGCCCTGCACCGGCGCGCTGGCGTCGATGCCTTCGACCATGCCGATGTAGCCACACAGCAGGCTGGCGGCGATGGCCAGGTAAGGGTTGGCGTCGGCGCCTGGCAGGCGGTTCTCGACCCGGCGGCTTTGCGGGCCGGCGTCCGGCACGCGCAGGCCGACGGTACGGTTTTCCTCGCCCCATTCCACGTTCACCGGCGCCGAGGTGTCGGGCAGGAAGCGGCGGAACGAGTTGACGTTGGGGGCGAACAGCGGCAATGCCTCGGGGATGAACTTCTGCAGGCCACCGATGTGGTGCAGGAACAGTTCGCTCATGCTGCCGTCGTCGTTGCTGAAGATGTTCTTGCCGGTGGCCACGTCGACCACGCTCTGGTGCAGGTGCATGGCACTGCCTGGCTCACCGGTCATGGGCTTGGCCATGAAAGTGGCGGCCACATTGTGCTTGAGCGCGGCCTCGCGCATGGTGCGCTTGAACACCAGGATCTGGTCGGCCAGGTGCAGAGCGTTGCCATGACGGAAGTTGATCTCCATCTGCGCCGTGCCGTCTTCATGGATCAGCGTGTCGAGGTCCAGCTGCTGCAGTTCGCACCAGTCGTAGACGTCTTCGAACAGCGGGTCGAATTCGTTGGCGGCTTCGATCGAGAACGACTGGCGGCCGGTTTCCGGCCGGCCCGAACGGCCTACCGGGGGCTGCAGCGGGAAGTCCGGGTCTTCGCTGCGCTTGGTCAGGTAGAACTCCATCTCCGGCGCGACGATCGGCTGCCAGCCCTTGTCGGCGTATAGCTTGAGGACTTTCTTCAGCACGTTGCGCGGCGACAGTTCGACCGGGTTGCCCTTCTTGTCGTAGGTGTCGTGAATCACCTGGGCGGTCGGCTCGATGGCCCATGGCACCAGGAACACGGCGTTCTCGTCGGGGCGGCAGATCATGTCGATGTCCGCCGGGTCCAGCAGTTCGTAATAGATGTCGTCGTCGACGTAGTCGCCGGTCACGGTCTGCAGCAGCACGCTCTCAGGCAGGCGCATGCCTTTTTCGGCGATGAACTTGTTGGTAGGCGAAATCTTGCCGCGCGTGATGCCGGTCAGGTCACTGATCATGCATTCGACTTCGGTGATCTTGTGCTCTTTCAACCAATCGGTGAGCTGGTCGAGGTTGTTACTCATAAATACCTCAGGAGGTAAGGTGGTCCGCGCACTGATTCTGGATGGAGTACATTGCTAAAGCAAAAACCCCCGCGCAGAGCCGCAGTGGATACACTGAAAACAAGTGTGTCCGTAATGAGTTCGAAAGGCAGGAAGACGAAACGAAGGGCGGCAAGCCGCTGCGAGGGCAGGTCCGGGAGCACCAAACGTCAATTATTGCGGCCAGGGCGGCCACGCCATTGACGAAGCTTGCAAAAATGACGGATGTACCCGATGGCACTGCGCAGGCAGTGCTTTCAGGTCTCGGCAAGCGGACCATGTGACCCTCGTATTATTGTGTTCTGGGTTGAGACCGAGCTTAGCCTTGTTCATTTTTTTACACAACACCTCCGTAAAAAATAAAACACGGTTGGTCGGAGATAGCCCTTTGCGAGAGAAATAGCGGATAATGGCTTGCCCCGATATGCAGCAAATCTGCCGTCGATGTGCCATTTCAGGGCATCATGGGGTTGGCTTGACATCAGTTTGTCTTTTCGATTGACTGGTCTTGCAAGCCCCCCTTGATTGATATTTTTAACAACAAAGGTGTTGCATCATGTCGGTACCCCCGCGTGCCGTTCAGCTTAACGAAGCGAACGCGTTCCTTAAGGAACATCCTGAGGTTCTCTACGTTGACCTTCTGATTGCAGATATGAATGGTGTGGTGCGTGGCAAGCGCATAGAGCGCACCAGCCTCCACAAGGTTTACGAGAAAGGCATCAACCTGCCTGCCTCCCTCTTCGCCCTGGACATCAACGGTTCCACCGTCGAAAGCACCGGGCTGGGCCTGGACATCGGCGATGCTGACCGCATCTGCTACCCGATCCCCGGCACCCTCTCCAACGAACCCTGGCAGAAGCGCCCGACCGCCCAGCTGCTGATGACCATGCACGAGCTCGAAGGTGAGCCGTTTTTTGCCGACCCGCGTGAAGTGCTGCGCCAGGTGGTCGACAAGTTCACCGAGATGGGCCTGACCATCTGCGCCGCGTTCGAGCTGGAGTTCTACCTGATCGACCAGGAGAACGTGAACGGCCGCCCGCAGCCGCCGCGCTCGCCAATTTCGGGCAAGCGCCCGCAGTCGACCCAGGTGTACCTGATCGACGACCTCGACGAATACGCCGACTGCCTGCAGGACATCCTGGAAGGCGCGAAGGAGCAAGGCATCCCGGCCGACGCCATCGTCAAGGAAAGCGCCCCAGCGCAGTTCGAAGTCAACCTGCACCACGTGGCCGACCCGCTCAAGGCCTGCGATTACGCGGTACTGCTCAAGCGGTTGATCAAGAACATCGCCTACGACCATGAAATGGACACCACCTTCATGGCCAAGCCCTACCCGGGCCAGGCAGGCAACGGCCTGCATGTACACATTTCCGTGCTGGACAAAGATGGCAACAACATCTTCACCAGCGAGGATCCCGAGCAGAACGCCGCGCTACGTCACGCTGTCGGCGGTGTGCTCGAGACCCTGCCCGCGTCCATGGCGTTCCTTTGCCCGAACGTCAACTCGTACCGCCGCTTCGGCGCGCAGTTCTATGTACCGAACGCGCCAAGCTGGGGCCTGGACAACCGCACCGTGGCCCTGCGCGTGCCGACCGGTTCGCCGGACGCCGTGCGCATCGAGCACCGCGTGGCCGGTGCCGACGCCAACCCGTACCTGATGATGGCCGCCGTACTGGCCGGCGTGCACCATGGCCTGACCAACAAGGTCGAGCCGGGTGAGCCGATCGAAGGCAACTCGTACGAACAGTTGGAGCAGAGCCTGCCGAATAACCTGCGCGATGCCCTGCGCGAGCTGGACGACAGCGAGATCCTGAACAAGTACATCGATCCGAAGTACATCGACATCTTCGTCGCGTGCAAGGAGAGCGAGCTGGAGGAGTTCGAGCACTCGATCTCCGACCTCGAGTACAACTGGTACCTGCATACCGTGTAAACGAAAACGCCGCCCACAAGGGCGGCGTTTTTGTTCGAGATCGGTGTCGCCTGCTTCGCGGGTAAACCCGCTCCCACAGGGACCGCGCCGGCCTCAGGTCCGGTGAAGATCCTGTGGGAGCGGGTTCACCCGCGAAGAGGCCAGTACAGGTTTACAAGGGCTTCTCGAAGATCTTCGAATTACGCTGGTAGTTGTACAGCGAAGCCCGCGCCGCTGGCAGTCGCTCGACCCCACTCGGCGCAAACCCGCGTTCGCGGAACCAGTGCGCGGTACGCGTCGTCAGCACGAACAAGGTGTTCAGCCCCAACTGTCGCGCCCGGCTTTCGATGCGCTCCAGCAGCTCGTCGCCACGCCCGCCATGGCGGTACTCCGGGTTCACCGCCAGGCACGCCAGCTCGCCGGCATCGGAGTCGGCAATCGGGTACAACGCCGCACAGGCGATGATCATGCCTTCGCGCTCGACCACGCTGAACTGCTCGATCTCCCGCTCCAGCACCTCACGCGAACGGCGTACCAGGATGCCCTGCTCTTCCAGCGGGCTGATCAGCTCCAGCAAACCGCCCACGTCCTCGATGGTCGCCTCGCGTACCACTTCGAACTGCTCCTGCGACACCAGCGTGCCGCCACCGCCACGGGTGAACAGCTCGGTCAGCAAGGCGCCGTCCTCGGCATAGCTGACGATATGGCTGCGCGCCACGCCGCCTTTGCAGGCTTCGGCCGCGGCATCCAGCAATTCTCCCTGGTAATCGCTGCCCAGGCGCTGCAGATGCGGGGCAACCTGCTGCGGGCGCAGCTCACGCACCAGCTTGCCATCGGCATCCAGCAAGCCCGGCTCGGCACCGAACAGCAGCAGCTTGTCGGCACCCAGTTCGATGGCGGCGCGGGTGGCCACGTCTTCGCAGGCCAGGTTGAAGATTTCACCCGTGGGCGAATAGCCCAGCGGTGACAACAGCACGATGGAGCGCTCGTCGAGCAGGCGGCTGATGCCCTTGCGGTCAACTCGACGCACTTCGCCGGTGTGGTGGTAGTCCACGCCTTCTAGCACACCGATTGGCCGCGCCGTGACCAGGTTGCCGGACGCCACGCGCAGGCGCGAGCCCTGCATCGGCGAAGCGGCGATGTCCATCGACAGGCGTGCCTCGATGGCCAGGCGCAAGGCGCCGACGGCATCGATCACGCAATCCAGGGTGGCGGCATCGGTGATGCGCAGGCCACGGTGGTAGTGCGGGGTCAGGCCGCGATCAGCCAGGCGGCTTTCGATCTGCGGGCGCGAGCCATGCACCAGTACCAGGCGCACGCCCAGGCTGTGCAGCAGCACCAGGTCGTGGACGATGTTGCCGAAATTAGGGTGTTCCACCCCATCGCCAGGGAGCATGACCACGAAGGTGCAGTCGCGATGGGCATTGATATACGGGGAGGCATGACGCAGCCAGTTGACGTAGTCGGGCATGACAGGGCCTGTGGATAAGTGGACGGAGAACGGCGATACAGGGGGCGTTCAGGATCATCGTCGGAACAGGCTTGCGGTCACGCGCGGTCTCCTCTAGGCAGGAACGAAACAGTTCGGTTGACGTTTAGTCCAGGCAATAGTGCCGGATCAGGTCACGCAATAGACGCACGGTAGGCTCGATTCGTGACATTTCCAGGTATTCGCCGGGCTGGTGAGCACAGGCGATGTCGCCGGGGCCCAGCACGATGGTCTGGCAACCCAGTTGCTGAAGATAAGGCGCTTCGGTGCCGAACGCCACCGCTTCGGCGCGATGGCCGGTCAGGCGCTCCGCCACTTGCACCAACTCGGCGTCGGCTGCCTGCTCGAAAGGCGGCACCTCCGGGAACAACGGCGCATAGTCGATGCGCACCTCAAAGCGCTCTGCCACCGGCATCAGCTTGGCGCGAATGGCCGCGCGCAGTTGCTCCACATCCATGCCTGGCAGTGGGCGCAGGTCGAACTCCAGGGCACATTGGCCGCAGATACGGTTGGGGTTGTCGCCGCCGTGGATGCAGCCGAAGTTCATGGTCGGGGTCGGTACGGTGAACTGCGGGTTGCGGTAGGTTTGCTGCCATTGCTGGCGCAACCCCATCAGCTCGCCCATCACTGCGTGCATGGCCTCCAAGGCGCTGCGGCCCAGGCTTGGGTCCGAGGAGTGGCCGCTGCGCCCGAGGATGTGGATACGGTCCATGAGGATGCCTTTGTGCATGCGGATCGGCCGCAGCCCAGTGGGCTCGCCGATCACCGCCGCACGGCCGAGCGGCTGGCCGGCCTCGGCCAGGGCACGGGCCCCGGACATGGAGCTTTCTTCGTCACAGGTGGCGAGGATCAGCAGCGGCTGCTTGAAATCGTGCTCCAGCAGCGGGATGACCGCTTCGATGACCAGAGCGAAGAAGCCCTTCATGTCACAGCTGCCCAGGCCGACCCAGCGGCCGTCGGTTTCGGTCAGTTTCAGCGGGTCGCTGGCCCACAGCTGTTCGTCGTAGGGCACCGTGTCGCTGTGCCCCGCCAGCACCAGGCCACCCGGGCCGGTGCCACGGCTGGCCAGCAGGTTGAACTTGCCGGGGCTGACCTGCTGGATGTCGCACGTGAAACCCAGGTCGCCCAACCAACCGGCCAGCAGGTCGATGACCTGGCGATTGGACTGGTCCAGCGCAGGCTGGGTGCAACTGACCGAGGGCGCGGCGATCAGGGCGGCGAACTGGTCTTTCAGCGTCGGCAACGGCATGCGCGTACTCCTCGGAAGCGTTGCCCATCATAGCAATGCCGTCCAATCGTGTGGGCTTCTTCGCGGGTTCACCCGCGAAGAAGCCTCCACGATCCAACAGACGAGAGCCGACTCCTGTAGACTGCTGGGCAACCACGCCCCTCCTTCGAGCCTGTGATGCACAAAGAAACCGAACTCAAGCTCCGCGCCAGCCGCGAGACCCTTGCCGCCCTGCGCGAGCACCCTCTGCTGAAAAAGCGCAACAAGTCCGGCTGGCAGACCCGCGAACTGCTCAACCAGTACTTCGACACCCCCGAACGCGAGCTCTCTGCTGCCCGTGTCGCCCTGCGCCTGCGCCGCGATGGCGAGGCCATCATCCAGACCCTCAAGTGCCGCGGCACCAGCGTGGCCGGCCTGTCCGAACGCAACGAGCACGAATGGCAGTTGGACAAGGTCAAGCTCGACCTGAAGAAGCTCGACGACAGCTGCTGGCCCGCGCAACTGGCCAACCTGGACAAAAAGACCATCAAGCCGCTGTTCACCACTGACTTCAGCCGTGAATACGCCGAAATCGCCTGGGGCCGTGGCAAGAGCAAGGTGGTGATCGAGGCCGCACTGGACCAGGGTTTCGTGATCGCCGGCAAGCGCAAGGAAGAAATCTGCGAGCTGGAACTGGAACTGCGTGAAGGTGAGCCGCAGGCACTGCTGGAACTGGCCGCCGAGCTGGCCGCCAGCCTGCCGCTGATGCCATGCGACATCAGCAAGGCCGAGCGTGGCTACCGCCTGCTGGAGCCGGACAGCTACGAGCTGGGCCTGCCGCACACCGAGCTGGAAGCCGAAATGGCCGTGGACGACGCCTACGCCGCACTGGCCTGGCAACTGCTGGGCAGCAGCCAGCGCCTGGCCGAGCAATACCGCCACAACGGCCACTGGCGCCTGCTGCAGGACTGGGTCGAGTGCCTGAGCGAGCTGCGTGCCATTACCGCCAGCCTGGGCCAGGCCGCGCCACGCGCCATCACCCGTGACCTGCGCAGCAGCCTGGACGCCTTGCTCGAAGACTGGCGCCCGCTGGTGCAGGCCGGTAACGAAGACGAAGATATCCGCCGCGCCGCCCCCGAGCAGTTCGCCGAAGAACTGGAAGACGTGCGCTGGGGCCAGTTCTCGCTGGAAACCTCGCGCTGGCTGCTGGCCCGTGCCTGGACCGTGGAGCGCAAAGGCCGTGGCGAGCGCCAGGGCAAGGCGCAGCTGGCAAGCTGGCTGGCGCACCTGCTGGGCGAAGAAGGCCGAGCGTTGAAGCTGCCGCTGTACACCCAGCGGCCGGAAGACCTGGCCGAGCAACTGCCGCGTATCGAGCAGCTGCTGGCCTGGCTGCACCATGCTCGTCAGGTGCTGGAAGCGCCCCAGATGGACCGCCTGTATGGCGACCTGAAGAAGCTACATGAGCTGGCTGAGCAGCCGATCAGCGATGAGGTACTGGAAGCGCGTATCGAGCAGGCTCGGGCGGTGGATCAGAGCCGCGGCTGGAAGCACCTGCTCAAGGCTTGATACCGCGTCGCCTGCTTCGCAGCACAAGGCTGCTCCTACAGGGCACCGATATCCCCTGTAGGAGCAGCCTTGTGCTGCGAAGACCTCACCGCGACAGTGGCAGGCTGGTGGTGGACTTGATCTCCGACAGCGCCACGATCGAGTTCACCTCCTGAATCCCCGGCACGTTCGACAGCTTTTCGAAGAAGAACCGTTCATAAGCCTCGATATCCGGGGTGACGATGCGCAACAGAAAGTCCACCGACCCCATCAGCACATAACACTCCAGCACCTCCGGAAACCCGCGGATCGCGTCGGTGAACTCTGTGAAGTTGGAGCGCCCATGGGCGTTCAGTTTCACCTCGGCGAAAATCTGCGTGTTCAGGCCGACCTTCTTGCGGTCCAGCAAGGTCACCTGCCCACGAATCACCCCCTCCTCCTTCAACCGTTGGATACGCCGCCAGCACGGCGATTGCGACAGCCCCACGCGTTCGGCGATCTGCGCGCTGGACAGCGAAGCGTCCTCCTGCAGCAGTTCGAGGATACGGCGGTCGTAGGCATCCAGCTCGCTGTGCATAGACAATTCTCCTGAGAATCATTTTATGAATAGTTCAATTCGCCAATACCGCGAAATGCTCAAATAATAGCGAAAAAATACCGCCACCAACGTGCAAGAATTTCTCCAACATTTGCGGAGACCAGCATGAACGCACAGCCCCGTACCGACGCCTGGGCCGCCAGCAGCGCCCACAGCACCGTGCACTATCGCCTGCAGGCCGAGGCCGAGCCTGACAGCCTGTGCCGGGTACTCAACCTGTTTGCCCTGCAGTTCCTGACCCCGCACAGCGTGCAGGTCAGTCAGCAGGACGACTGGCTGGATATCGAGGTCGGCATCGGCGGCCTGAGCTGGCACCGGGCCGAGGTGATTGCGCAAAAACTGCGTAACCTGGTGTGTGTGGGTGAGGTGAGCCTGAGCAACCTGCAGCGGGTGGAGCTGGCGGTTGTGTAAGCATTTACCGACCCTATCGCCGGCAAGCCGGCTCCCACAGGTACAGCGCAATCTTCGAGCCTGTGGTGGTCCTGTGGGAGCTGGCTTGCCAGCGATAGGGCCAGTACAGGCACAGTAAATTTCCGAAACTTTTCACTTCCGTTAACCTTCCGCCGTCCGGCTAGCCTTGATCAGCACTCCCCTATCAGGCACGGACGCCAACCATGCACTCCCCCGACAACCCGGCACTCGACCTCAAGCGCGTGCTCCAGGCCCTGCTCGCCGACCAGCACCTGCACGCCAACGACACCCTGCAGGTACTCGAGCACGCCGCCAATCACCCCACCGCCCACCCGCTGGAACAGATCGCCGCCTGCGCCCTGGAAGACCGCCGACACCCTGGCGAGCCCCTGGACCTGGATCGCCTCTGCCAATGGCTGGCCAACAAGGTCGGCCAGCCCTACCTGCGCATCGACCCGCTGCAACTGGACCTGCCCCAGGTCACCGGCCTGATATCCCCGGCCTTCGCCCAGCGCCACGGCATCCTTATCGTCGCCGCCGACGCCTCCAGCGTCACCGTCGCCAGCGCCCAGCCCTACCAGGACGACTGGCTGGCCGACCTCACCCGCAGCCTGGGCCGGCCGATCCGGCGCGTTCTGGCCAGCCCGCAGCAGGTCCGCCAGGCAGGGCAGTCGTTCCACCGCCTGGCCCAATCGGTAAAGGGCGCGCAACACCAGCAGTCAGCCAGCCTGGGCGAACTCGAACAGCTGCTGGAGCTGGGCAAGCGCCAGGCCGAGGCCAGTGCGGACGACGCGCACATCGTGCATATCGTCGACTGGCTGCTGCAGTACGCCATCGAGCAACGCGCCAGCGATATCCACCTGGAACCACGCCGCGAACAGGGCCAACTGCGCTACCGCATCGACGGCCTGCTGCACAACGTCTACGCCTTCCCCGCCGGGGTGACCCTGGCGCTGGTCAGCCGCCTGAAACACCTGGGGCGCATGGACGTCGCGGAAAAACGGCGGCCGCAGGATGGCCGGCTGCATAGCCGCCTGCCTGGCGGCGGCGAGGTGGAACTGCGACTGTCGACCTTGCCGACTCCGTTCGGCGAGAAACTGGTGCTGCGCCTGTTCGACCCGCAACAGTTGCAAGAGGGCTTCGACCGGCTCGGCCTGGACGGGGCGCAACTGGACCAGTGGCAAGGCCTGCTGCGTCATCGTCAGGGCATCATCCTGGTTACCGGCCCCACCGGGTCCGGCAAGACCAGCACGCTTTACGCCAGCCTCAAGCTGCTGGCCACGCCGCAGGTCAACCTGTGCACCATCGAAGACCCGATCGAGCGCCTGGAACCCGCCTTCAACCAGTTGCAGGTGCAACCCGCCCTGGACCTGGGATTCGCCAATGGTGTGCGGGCCATGCTGCGCCAGGACCCGGACATCATCATGATCGGCGAAATCCGTGATCGCGAGACCGCCCTGGTGGCGGTACAGGCAGCCCTTACCGGGCACCTGGTCCTGTCGACCCTGCATACCAACGACGCCTGTGGCGCGATCACCCGCCTGCAGGAGCTGGGTGTGGCCGACTACCTGATCAAGGCGACGCTGGTGGGGGTCATGGCCCAGCGGCTGGTGCGCACACTGTGCGCGGATTGCCGGGGTGATACAGCGCTGCGCGAAGGGCAGCCATGCCGTACCTGTCGTGGCACGGGGTTCCATGGCCGCACAGGGTTGTTCGAGCTGCTGATACCCAGCGACAGCCTGCGCGCCCTGATAGGCCCGGGCAGCGATCTGGCCAGTTTGCGGCGCCAGGCCGTGGCCGATGGCTTGCTCGATCTGCGCCGCTGCGGCGAAGCCAAGGTAGCCTGCGGGCAGACCCGCCAAGAGGAAGTGCTACGGGCCTGTTCCTGAGCAAAAATCCTTTGTATTCAAGGAACTTGCCCCCCTGTGGCAGGATCAAACCGCGCATCTTCAACCCTCACCCTTCGAGGTGTTTCAACATGCGTTTCAAAACCGCCATCGCTGCCGCTGCCTTGCTTTCGCTGCCTATCGGCTCGGCCATGGCCGATACCTTCTGGCGTAACGTGATGACTACCGGTGCTACCACGGCATCGAGCTACCTGACTTCCGGGGATCACAAGCTGGTGATGGCGGCGCAGGATGACGCCGGCAGCTTCGTGGCCAGCGAAGGCGCGATCCGCGGGCCATTCCTTGAAGCGGCGATTCGCCAGGCCCGCGCGGAGAACCCGGGGATGCAGGCTTCCGACATGGAACTGGCCAATGCCATCCTGGCCAAGAATGCGGTAGCCGAGTAACCGCGGCGCCTGCTTCGCGGGTGAACCCGCTCCCACAGCACTTGCACAAGATTCAAGCCTAGTGCGGTCCCTGTGGGAGCGGGCAAGCCCGCGAAGAATCCAGCACCGATCTCAGCGATACGCCTCCACCGGCACACAAGCACAGAACAGATTCCTGTCCCCATAAACGTTGTCGACCCGGTTCACCGCTGGCCAGTACTTGTGCTGGCGCACGTGAGCACTGGGCGCCACCGCCTGCTCCAGGCTGTAAGGCCTGTCCCACACCGTCAGCACATCGGCCAGGGTATGCGGCGCATGCTTGAGCGGGTTGTTCTCCGCAGGCCAGTTGCCCTCCTGAACTTCGCCAATTTCCGCCCTAATCGCCAGCATCGCCTCGACGAAGCGGTCCAGTTCAGCCTTCGATTCACTCTCGGTCGGCTCGACCATCAGCGTGCCCGGCACCGGGAACGACATGGTCGGGGCATGGAAGCCATAGTCCATCAGGCGCTTGGCCACGTCCTCTTCACTGATGCCGGTCAGCGCCTTCAGCGGCCGCAGGTCGAGGATGCACTCATGCGCCACCCGCTGGTTGCGCCCGCGGTAGAGCACCGGGAAGGCACCACCCAGCTGGCTGGCCAGGTAATTGGCCGAGAGGATCGCCACCTCGCTGGCATCGGCCAGTTGCGGGCCCATCATGGCTATGTACATCCAGCTGATCGGCAAAATGCTCGCACTGCCCCAGGGCGCGGCGCTGACCGCGCTGTTGTTCGGGTCCAGGCCGGGTACCGGCACCACCGGATGGCTGGCAACGAACGGCTTGAGGTGCGCGCGAATGCCGATCGGGCCCATGCCCGGCCCGCCACCACCGTGGGGGATGCAGAAGGTCTTGTGCAGGTTCATGTGTGAAACGTCGGCGCCGATATCCGCCGGCCGCGCCAGGCCCACCTGGGCATTGAGGTTGGCGCCATCCATGTACACCTGGCCACCGTGCTGGTGGACCACTTCGCAGATTTCGCGAATCCCCTCTTCGTACACGCCGTGGGTCGACGGGTAAGTGATCATCAGGCACGACAACCGATCCCCGGCCGAGTGGGCCTTGGCCTTGAGGTCGGGCAGGTCGACGTTGCCATCGTCGTCGCAATCGACGATCACCACCTCCATGCCGGCCATTTGCGCCGACGCCGGGTTGGTGCCGTGGGCCGACGACGGGATCAGGCACAGCGTGCGTTGCGGCTGGTGGCGGCTGCGGTGATAGCGGGTAATGGCCATCAGGCCAGCGTACTCGCCCTGGGCACCGGAGTTGGGCTGCATGCAGATGGCATCGAAGCCGGTAATGGCGCACAGCCAGCTTTCCAGTTCGTCGATCATCGCCTTGTAGCCGGTGGCCTGGGCCGCCGGGGCAAACGGGTGCAGCTGGGCAAAGCCAGGCCAGGTGATGGGGATCATCTCGCTGGTGGCGTTGAGCTTCATGGTGCACGAACCCAGCGGGATCATCGACTGGTTCAGCGCCAGGTCCTTGTTCTCGAGCTGCTTGAGGTAGCGCAGCATCTCGGTTTCGCTGTGGTGCAGGTTGAACACCGGGTGGGCGAGGAACGGCGTGCGCCGCACCAGGCTGGCGGGGATGCCTTCGGGCAGGGCCAGCTGGTCGAGTGCGGCTATATCCAGGCCGTGGTCCACCCCCAGGAAGATGTCGAACAGGCGCAGCACCGTCTGCTCCGAGCAGGTCTCGTCCAGGCTCACGCCCAGGTGCCCGCGGCCGAGGATGCGCAAGTTGATCTGCGCGGCTTCGGCGCTTTCGATGATGGCCGCCTGGGCACCGCCGACGTCCAGGGTGAGGGTGTCGAAGAAGTGCTGGTTTAGGCGCTTGATGCCCTTGGCCTCGAGGCCGGCGGCCAGGATGAAGGTCAGCCGGTGCACGCGCTGGGCAATGCGCTGCAGGCCTTCCGGGCCGTGGTACACCGCGTAGAAGCCGGCAATGTTGGCCAGCAGCACCTGGGCCGTGCAGATGTTGGAGTTGGCCTTCTCGCGGCGGATATGCTGCTCGCGGGTCTGCAGGGCCATGCGCAACGCGGTGTTGCCACGGGCATCGCGCGATACGCCGATGATGCGCCCCGGCATGGCTCGCTTGTAGTCATCGCGGCAGGCGAAATAGGCCGCGTGGGGGCCGCCATAGCCCATCGGTACGCCAAAGCGCTGGGTCGAGCCCAGCACCACATCGGCACCCAGCTCCCCAGGCGGTGCCAGCACCACCAGGCTGAGCAGGTCGGCGGCTACGCAGGCCAGGGCATGCTGGCTGTGCAAATGGTCGATTTGCGGGCGCAGGTCGCGCACCTCGCCGTGGGTATCCGGGTACTGCAGCAAGGCCCCGAAAACCGCGTGTTTGCCAAGGTTATCCACAGAGTCGACGATCAGCTCGAAGCCGAAGCCCTCGGCACGGGTCTTGAGTACCGACAGGGTCTGCGGGTGACAGTGCTCGTCGGCGAAGAAGGCATTGCTCTTGTTGCGCGCCACCCGCTTGGCCAGGGCCATGGCCTCGGCGGCGGCGGTGGCTTCGTCGAGCAGCGAGGCGTTGGCCAGGGCCAGCCCGGTGAGGTCGATGACCATCTGCTGGAAGTTCAGCAGCGCCTCCAGCCGGCCTTGGGCAATCTCGGGCTGATAAGGCGTGTAAGCGGTGTACCAGCCCGGGTTTTCCAGCACGTTGCGCAGGATGACCGTGGGGGTGATGGTGCCGTGGTAGCCCATGCCGATCAGGCTGGTCCAGACCTGGTTCTGCCCGGCGTAACCGGCGAGCTTGGCCAGGGCGGCCTGTTCGTCCAGTGCCGGCGGCAGGTCGAGGGGGCGATTGAGGCGGATGTCTGGTGGTACGGTCTGCTCGATCAGCTCACTGCGGCTGGCGACACCCAGCGCGTTGAGCATGGCCTGCTGCTCCGTGGCATCCGGGCCCAGGTGGCGACGCAGGAATGGGTTGAGCTCTTGCAGTTGATGCAGGGATGGCGACTGGGACATGACGACGCTCTCTTCCTGGAACAGCTCTCATGGAGACTTACAAGTCTAGGAAGGGATTGCCGATTCTGCGGGGAAACTTGTTTTGCCAGTACCGGCCCTATCGCCGGCAAGCCAGCTCCCACAGGTAACCACAGGCCCTGAGGCGCGCGCTATCTCTGTGGGAGCTGGCTTGCCGGCGATGAGGCCTGAAGCCCTATTCGCCGATAGCGGCCGCGTAACCAGCAGCATCCAGCAGCTTGTCCAGCTCAGACTTGTCGCTTGGCTTCAGCTTGAAAATCCAAGAATCGTAAGGTTCTTCGTTGAGCAGCTCAGGGCTATCAGCCAGCTCTTCGTTGACCGCAATCACTTCGCCACCGACCGGGGCGTAGATGTCCGAAGCGGCCTTGACCGACTCGACCACACCGGCCGCGTCGCCAGCGGCGAATACCTTGCCGACTTCAGCCAGCTCGACGAACACCACGTCACCCAGTGCTTCCTGGGCGTGGTCGCTGATACCCACGGTCACGGTGCCGTCGGCTTCCAGGCGAGCCCACTCGTGGCTTTCGGCAAAACGCAGGTCGGCGGGGATATTGCTCATGTCTTGAATTCCTCGATTGGCTCAGCGGTACGCCCGCCGGTTAAAAATTGTTCAGATCAGGATCTTGCCGTGGCGCACGAAGGTCGGTTTGACCACCCGCACCGGGTACCACTTGCCGCGGATTTCTACCTCGGCCCGGTCGCCGGTGGCCATGGGCACGCGTGCAAGGGCAATGGACTTGCTCAGCGTAGGCGAGAAACTACCACTGGTGATCTCCCCTTCGCCAATCCCGGCTACACGCACCACCTGGTGGGCACGCAGTACGCCGCGCTCTTCCAGCACCAGGCCTACCAGTTTTTCCTGCACGCCGTGCTCGATTTCCGCCAGCAGCCCGGCGCGGCCGATGAAGTCGCGCTCGGCCGGCTCCCAGGCGATGCTCCAGCCCAGGTTGGAGGTAAGCGGGGTGTGGATTTCGTCGATGTCCTGGCCGTACAGGTTCATGCCGGCTTCCAGGCGCAGGGTATCGCGGGCACCAAGGCCGCTGGGGGCAATACCGGCGCCGACCAGGTCGTTGAAGAAAGCCACGGCCTGCTCGCCCGGGAGGATGATCTCCAGGCCGTCTTCACCGGTATAACCGGTGCGGGCAATGAACCAGTCGCCTTCGGCAACGCCTTCGAACGGGCGCAGTTCGCGGATCAGCGAGGCACGCGCGGGGCTGAGCAGGGCCGCAACCTTTTCTCGGGCATGCGGGCCCTGGATGGCAAGGATGGCCAGGTCGGGGCGGACCTTGAAGTCCACGGCAAAACCATCACGCTGCAGCTGCAGCCAGTCGAGCACCTTGGCACGGGTGGCGGCGTTGGTGACCAGGCGGTAGCCGTGTTCCGTACGGTACACGATCAGGTCGTCGATCACCCCGCCCTGCGCCTGCAGCAGCGGGCTGTACAGCGCCTTGCCGGTGTCGTCGAGGCGGGCCACGTCGTTGGCCAGCAGACGCTGCAACCAGGCAGTGGCGTCGCTACCATCGACATCGATCACGGTCATGTGGGAAACATCGAACACCCCGCAATCGCTGCGCACCTGATGGTGCTCCTCGACCTGCGAGCCATAGTGCAGGGGCATGTCCCAGCCACCGAAATCGACCGTCTTGGCGCCAAGCGCCAGGTGCAGGTCATACAAAAGCGTGCGCTGTCCCATGGGTTTCTCCTTCCGGGCGTGGCGAAGCGGCGGCGGTCGATGACGTCGGGTCGTCAGCTCTTCTTGTGTAGGACCCGCCGCGCGAATGCCGCGCATTGTAGCCGCAAGGGCGCGGGCTGGCACCCTCAGTGACTGTGACCGGGTCGACGTGCCGAACGGCGGATCAGGCCGATGACCGGCAGCAGGCCCACCAGCACCAGGGTCAGTGCCGGCAACGATGCACGCGCCCACTCACCCTCGCTGGTCATCTCGAACACCCTTACCGCCAAGGTGTCCCAGCCGAACGGGCGCATCAGCAAGGTGGCCGGCATTTCCTTGAGCACGTCGACAAACACCAGCAGGGCGGCGCTGAGCGCGCCAGGCACCAGCAGCGGCAGATACACCTTGAAAAACAATCCCGCGCCACCGACGCCCAGGCTGCGGGATGCCTCGGGCAGTGACGGGCGGATCCGCTCCAGGCTGCTCTCCAGCGGCCCGTAGGCCACCGCGATGAAGCGCACCAGGTAGGCCAGCAGCAACGCCGCCAGGCTGCCCAGCAGCAGCGGCTTGCCGGCACCGCCAAGCCAGCTGGACAGCGGGATGACCAGGTGGTTGTCGAGGTAACTGAAGGCCAGCATGATCGACACCGCCAGCACCGAGCCGGGCAAGGCATAGCCCAGGTTGGCCAGGCCTACCCCGGCGCGGATACCGCCCGTCGGCGCCTGGCGCCGGGCAAAGGCCAGCAGCAACGCCACACACACCGTGACCAGCGCCGCCATGCCGCCCAGGTACAGGGTGTGCAGCACCAGGCCGACATAGCGCTCGTCCAGGTCATGCCGGCCGCGCTGCCAGAACCACGCCAGCAGTTGCAGCAGCGGGATGACGAAGGCGCAGGCGAACACCAGCAGGCACCAACCGCTGGCCAGCAACGCCTTGACCCCGTGCAGGTGGTACAGCGCCTGCCCGCGCGGCCGCTCGTTGCCGCTGCGGCTGGCCCCCCTGGCACGGCGCTCGCCATACAGCACCAGCATCACCGCCAGCAGCAGCAGGCTGGCCAGCTGGGCAGCGCTGGACAGGCTGAAGAAGCCGTACCAGGTCTTGTAGATGGCCGTGGTGAAAGTGTCGAAGTTGAATACCGCAACCGCGCCGAAGTCGGCCAGTGTTTCCATCAGGGCCAGGGCAATACCGGCGCCGATCGCAGGCCGAGCCATGGGCAGAGCCACGCGCCAGAACGCTTGCAGCGGGGACAGCCCCAGCACCCGCGCGGCTTCCATCAGGCCCTTGCCCTGGGCCAGGAATGCGCTGCGCGCCAGCAGGTAGACATAGGGGTAGAACACCAGCACCAGTACGACGATCACCCCGCCGGTGGAGCGAACCCGCGGCAGGCGCATCGGCCCGAACACCTCGCGCAGGGCGCTCTGCACCGGGCCGGCGAAGTCCAGCAGGCCGACGAAGACGAACGCCAGCACATAAGCAGGGATGGCGAACGGTAGCATCAGCGCCCAGTCCAGCCAGCGCCGGCCAGGGAACTCGCAGAGGCTGGTCAACCAGGCCAGGCTGACCCCCAGTAACGTGACGCCGATGCCCACACCCGCCACCAGCGTCAGGGTATTGCCCAGCAGGCGAGTCATCTGGGTGTCGAGCAGGTGCGACCAGATCTGCAGGTCGATCGACTGCCAGGACAACAGCAGGACGCTCAGGGGCAGGAGCACCAGGGCGGCGACCAGGGTGACCGGGAGGTACCAGCGGCGTTGGGGGGAGTGGGGCAAGTTGAATGTCTCTGTGGCTGATTTGCGACCGCTATGCGGTCGTTCGCGGGCATGCCCGCTCCCACAGAGATCGAGTAATCCTGTGGGAGCGGGCATGCCCGCGAAGAGGCCCTGAAAGGCCCCGGAAGGATAAAGCCTGGCGCTTAGTTCCAGCCAGCCCGATCCATCAAGCGAATCGCTTCAGCCTGGCGCTTGCCAGCGATTTCAACCGGAATGCTGTCAGCCTTGAAGCTGCCCCACGCTGCCACTTCTTCCGATGGCTTGACCTTCGGGTTGGCCGGGAACTCCTGGTTGATGTCGGCGAACAGCTTCTGCGCCTCTTCACCAGTCATCCATTCAACCAGCTTCTTCGCCGCCTCCGGGTGTGGTGCATGCTTGGTCAGACCGATGCCCGACAGGTTCACGTGCACGCCACGGTCACCCTGGTTGGGCCAGAAGATCTTCACCGGCAGTTTCGGGTTCTGGTTGTGCAGACGACCGTAGTAGTAGGTGTTGACCACGCCCACGTCGCACTGGCCGGCCTCGATGGCCTGGATCACTGCGTTATCGTCGGAGAACACGTCGGTGGACAGGTTGTTGACCCAGCCTTTGACGATCTGCTCGGTCTTCGCCTCGCCGTGGGTCTCGATCAGGGTGGCGGTGAGCGACTGGTTGTACACTTTCTTCGCCGTGCGCAGGCACAGGCGGCCTTCCCACTGCTTGTCGGCCAGGGCTTCGTAGGTGCTCAGCTCTTGCGGCTTGACCCGCTCGGTGGAGTAGATGATGGTGCGCGCGCGCAGGCTCAGGCCGGTCCAGTCGTGGGACGAGGCGCGGTACTGCGGCGGGATGTTCTGGTCGATGATGTCGGACTTGATCGGCTGCAGGATGCCCATCTGCTCGGCCTGCCACAGGTTGCCGGCATCGACGGTCAGCAGCAGGTCGGCCACGCCGTTTTCGCCCTCGGCCTTGATGCGCTGCATCAGCGGGGCTTCCTTGTCGGTGATGAACTTGATCTTGACCCCAGTCTTGGCGGTATAGGCATCGAACACCGGCTTGATCAGCTCGTCGATGCGCGAGGAGTACACCACCACTTCGTCCGCTGCCTGGGCGGTGCCGCCGAACAGGGTCAGGGCCAGGGCGGCCAGTAGGGGCTTGCGTGGCAACATGGAAAGCACTCCTCGGATCGTATGAGAGGTGCAAATGGTAGTGAATCCCATTTTCCGACTCATCTACATAGGCGTTACCGGATGTTGCAGAGGGGGCTGCTGTGCAGCCCATCGCGACACAAGGCCGCTCCTACAAGAGATTGCGTCCCCCTGTAGGAGCGGCCTTGTGTCGCGAAAGGGCCGCAAAGCGGCCCCGACAATCTCAAGCCTTGGCCAGATCCGGCAGATCACCGCTCAAACCCAGCGCCTGCCGCACGAACAGCGCCTTGGCCTCCGGCATCTGCTCCACCAGCTTCAACCCGCTGTTACGCAACCAGCGCAACGGCAACGGGTTGGCCTGGAACAACCGCTCGAACCCTTCCATCGCCGCCATCAGCGCCAGGTTGTGCGGCATGCGCCGTCGCTCGTAACGGCTCAGTACCTTCACATCCGCCAGCCGCTCGCCACGCTCGCAGGCGTTGACCAGCACCTCGGCCAGCACCGCAGCATCGAGGAAGCCCAGGTTGACGCCCTGCCCGGCCAGCGGGTGAATGGTGTGCGCGGCATCGCCGATCAATGCCAGGCCTTCATCCACATAGCGCTTGGCGTGGCGCTGGCGCAGCGGCACACAGACCCGAGGGTCGGCTTGCAGTACATCACCCAGGCGCCCCTCGAAAGCCCGCTCAAGGGCCTTCAGGAACGCAGTTTCATCCAGCGCCATCAACTGCTCGGCATGCTCCGGCGTGGTCGACCAGACGATCGAGCACCAGTCCTGCTGGCCGTCGCGGGTCAGCGGCAGGAACGCCAATGGTCCTTCGTCGGTAAAGCGCTGCCAGGCCGTGGCCTGGTGCCCGGCGCTGCAACGCACGCTGGTGACAATGGCGTGGTGCAGGTAATCCCACTCGCGGGTTGCGCAGCCTGCCAGGCGCCGCACTGCCGAGTTGGCACCGTCGGCCGCGATCACCAGCGGCGCACGCAGCTGGCGGCCATCGGCGAGGGTCAGCAGCCACTCATCGCCGGAGCGTCGCAGCTGTTCGAGCCGCGCATTGGGCAGCAGGCCGATATCGCTGTCATGCAGGCGCTCCAGCAGGCCATCCTGCACCACCCGGTTCTCGACGATGTGGCCGAGCACCTGGGCATGCACGCTGGCCGCCGAGAAGTGAATCTGCCCGGTGCCGCTGCCATCCCATACATGCATGTCCGAGTATGGCGTGGCACGCCGGAGGGCGATGCCATCCCAAGCGCCAAGGCGCTCGAGGATGCGCTGGCTGGCTGCCGACAGCGCGCTGACACGCGGCTCGAACGGGGCCTGGGCATCGAACGGCTTGACCGTCAGCGGGCCGCCGTCGAGCAAGAGGATTTGCAAGCCACTGTGGCGCAATGCCAGGGCCAGGGCGCTGCCGACCATACCGGCACCGACAATCAACAGATCTGCGCGCATTTCCATGCCTTACGCCAGCCTCGCTTGCGGCTTGAGCCGCACATATAGGGTTTTATCGACCCGCGCCACCAGCTCGCCGGCGCCGTCGCGGATATCGACCTGCAAACGCGGCAGGCACTTCTTGCCGGTGGCAGTCTGCTGGCGGATTTCGTCCAGCAGCGCGTCATCGACGTGGAGCTCGGCATACACCGGGCCTTTGCCCGGCGAAATGAAATCGATGCTGGCGGCCTTGTCCCAGACGATGTAGTCACGCCCCAGCTGCTCGATCAACAGCAGCATGTAGAACGGGTCGACCATGCCGTACAGGCTGCCGCCGCACTGGGTGCCGACGTAGTTGCGGTTCCAGCGGGTCAGCTTCATCGCCACCTTGACGCTGCGCAGGTCCGGGCTGATGTGCTGTACGCGGATACCAGCGCCGAGGTGCGGCGGGAACAGGTTCAGCCGCCAGCGCAACAGGCACGCCCGGCGCGCCAGCCTGCGCGTGTTGTCACTCATGCCTGACCTCGCGGATCGGGGCGGGTGCCCAGGCCCATGGCCTGGCGGGCGAACCAGCTTTTGGCCGGTGGCAGCAGGTCGAGCCCGAGCAAGCCAAGGTTGCGGCCGGCGGCCAGCAATGGCTGGCTGCTGCCGAACAGACGGGTGACCTGGTCGGAAAAGCCGATGGTCATGGCCTGGTCCACGCGCTGGCGCTGTTGGTAGGCCTGCAATGTTGTCAGGTCGCCAGGCTGCTGCGGGCCGGCCAGCAGCGCCTCGGCAAGCGCCTGCACGTCACGCAGCGACAGATTGAAGCCTTGGCCGGCAATAGGGTGCAGGCTGTGCGCGGCGTTACCCAGCACCACCAGATGCGGCCGCACCTGCTCCTGGGCCTCGATCAGCGACAGTGGGTAGAGGTGCCGCGCGCCGACCTGGCGCAAGGCGCCCAGGCGATAGCCGAACACGCCCTGCAGTTCACGCAGGAAATTGCGCTCGTCGATGTCGGCCAGACGCCGCGCGTCCATGCCCTGGCGGGTCCAGACCAGCGCGCAGCGGTTATCCGGCAGCGGCAGCAGGGCCATGGGGCCTTCTTCGGTGAAACGTTCGAAGGCCTGGCCGCCGTGGGCCTCGCCCGGGGTTATGTTGGCGATCAGCGCGCTCTGTTGGTAGGGCGTGTGGCGCACGTGGATACCCAGTTGTTCGCGCAGGCCGGAACGGCCACCGTCGGCCAGTACAGCCAGGTCGCACTCCAACTGGGTGTCATCGTTCAGCTGCAGGCGGTAACCACCTTCGATGGCCTGCATCGCAGTCACTTCCGCCGGGCAGCGCCAGCTCACCACTTCGCTGTCCAGACCTTGCCAAAGGCACTGGCCCAGCCAGGCGTTTTCCACCACGTAGCCAAGCGCCGGCACACCCTCTTCCCGGGCATCCAGGCGGGTGGCACCGAAACGGCCGCGGTCGGACACGTGAATCTGCAAGATCGGCTCGGCGCGATGGCCGATGGCCTGCCACAGGCCCAACTGCTGGTAGATCTGCTGGGTACCGAACGACAGTGCCGATGAACGCGCGTCGTAGCTGGGCTGGAAGCTGTCACCGGGGGCGAACGGCTCGATCAGCAGGATCTTCCAGCCTCGCGCCTTGGCCCCCGCCTGCAGGGCCAGGGCCAGGCTCGCGCCCACCAGGCCGCCACCGATGATCGCCAGGTTTACCCGATTCATGCCGCGTCCTTGCGGGCGGCCTGCATCAGCGCCTCGATCTCGGCGACCGTGCGCGGCACGCCCGAAGTCAGGATTTCACAGCCTTGCCTGGTCACTACCACGTCGTCCTCGATCCTTACACCAATGCCGCGCCATTTCTTGGCCACGGCCTGATTGTCGGCGCCTATGTAGATGCCCGGCTCGACGGTCAGCGCCATGCCGGGTTCGAGCACCCGCCACTCGCCGCCCACCTTGTACTCGCCCACATCGTGCACATCCATGCCCAGCCAGTGCCCGGCGCGGTGCATGTAGAAGGCACGATAGGCCTCGCTGTCGATCAGCGCCTGTACCTCGCCCGTCAGCAGGCCCAGTTCCACCAGGCCCTCGGTGATGACCCGCACGGTCGCCTCATGGGCGTGGTTCCAGTGCTTGCCAGGGGCGATTTCGGCAAACGCCGCTGCCTGGGCCTTGAGCACCAGCTCGTAGATGGCCTTCTGCTCCGGCGAAAAGCGCCCGCTGACCGGGAAGGTACGGGTGATGTCGCTGGCGTAGCAGTCGATCTCGCAGCCGGCGTCGATCAACACCAGGTCACCATCCTTGAGTGGGGCGTCGTTCTGCTGATAGTGCAGGATGCAGCCATTGCGCCCAGCCGCGACTATCGAGCCGTAGGCCGGCATCTTCGCCCCGCCCTTGCGGAACTCGTAGTCCAGCTCGGCTTCCAGGCTGTATTCGTGCAAGCCGGCCCGGCAGGCCTGCATGGCCCGCACGTGGGCCCGCGCCGAGATGTCTGCGGCAGCGCGCATCACCTTCACTTCCGCTGCCGATTTATACAGACGCATGTCGTGCAGCAGATGATCCAGCGCAACGAACTCGTTCGGCGGCTGGGCACCCAGGCGGGCCTTGGAGCGGATCACGTTGATCCAGTCCATCAGCCGGCGGTCGAACTCGGGGTTGCTGCCCATGGCGCTGTACACCCGCTCACGGCCTTCGATCAGGCCCGGCAGGATCTCGTCGATGTCGGTGATGGGGAAGGCATCGTCTGCGCCAAAATCGCGCACCGCACCTTCCTGGCCGGCCCGCAGACCATCCCACAGCTCGCGCTCGGGGTTGCGTTCACGGCAGAACAGCACGTATTCGCCATGCTCGCGACCGGGAATCAGCGCAATCACCGCTTCCGGCTCGGGGAAACCGCTGAGGTACTGGAAGTCGCTGTCCTGGCGGTAAACGTGCTCGACGTCGCGGTTACGGATGGCAACCGCGGCGGCGGGCAGGATGGCGATGCTGTTGGGGACCATCTGCGCCATCAGCGCCTTGCGCCGACGGGCATATTCGGCCTTGGGAATGTGGCTCATGGGCAGACTACCCCTGGTTGATCAGTGCAGCGATGGCTTGGGTGCAGGGGCGGCCGGCTTGGCCAGCTCGGAGAACAGCAGCAACGGCGCCACACGCAGGTATTCCATGACTTCCATGTAATCGCTCTCGCCATCCTCGGACTCCTCGAGGGCTTCCTGGACCTGGGAAATGGCCACCAGGTCCTGCAGCACTTCCTTGGCCTCGTCGGACAGGTCCTTGCCACCGGCATTCAGGCCGAAACCGGTAATGAAGCCCTGGCACCACTGGCCTAGCGCGGTGGCGCGATCGCTCAGGGCGGCGTCGTCGGAAGGCAGCAGCAGGACGATCGCCATGTCGTCGCTGGTCAGTTCGCCCTTGACCATTTCCTGCAGGCCGACCAGGGCGTTGCGTACGGTGTCACCGGGCTCGGTTTCCAGCAGCTGGGCGGCATCGGCCAGCCAGCCGTCGGCGTCGAAGCCGGCACCGGCGCAGCTGCGGCCGATCAGCAGGCCGTGCAGTTCGGCCGGGGTTACAGGATGGCCATTGCTGGACAGCAGCATGGCGAAGGCGATGTAGGGCGATTGGGTATTGGGCATGGGCAGCTAGGCGCCAGACGGCGCAATGACTAGAATGGAGACCTTGTATCCTAGCACCGGCAGGCGCGCCAAGACCATCGGCACTGGCCGTCGCCGCCCAGGGAGAGGCATCATCGCCAGGTGACTCAACGACGGAGCGAATCGAGTGCAACCCACGCAAGAGAACGACCTGCAGGCACTGATGAGCCGATTCGAGTTGCTGATCGAACGTGTCGAGCAACTAAAACGGCAAAATGCACTCCTAGTAGCTCAGGAAAAGTCCTGGCGCGAAGAGCGCGCCCACCTCATCGAAAAGAACGAGATCGCCAAGCGCAAGGTCGAGTCGATGATTTTACGCCTCAAGGCTCTGGAGCAAGACTCATGAGTTCAAGCAATAGCGTCACCGTGCAGATCCTCGACAAGGAATATTCGATCATCTGCCCGCCGGAAGAGCGCAACAACCTGGTCAGTGCCGCGCGCTACCTGGACGGCAAGATGCGCGAAATCCGCAGCAGCGGCAAGGTGATCGGCGCCGACCGCATCGCGGTCATGGCAGCGTTGAACATCACCCACGAAATGCTGCACCGCCAGGAAGACCGCAACGATGCCCCGGCAGGCGGCACCACCCGCGAACAGGTGCGCGACCTGCTGGAACGGGTCGACCAGGCACTGTCCGACGACGCGGATACCAAAATCGGCTGAGATTGGTATACTGGCGCCACTCCCTGGGGGATGCGCCAGTCGGTTATGTCCCTGAGCCGATACGCACAACCACGGGGGTTGCACGCTGGGGCCGGTGTGCATGTCCGCCCGACGGAAAGCCTTAACGCCCCCTGCAATCTCCACCTTGAACTTTCGGGTTCAAGGGCTACACCGATAGCGGTCTTATCGGGGAGCCTGAATTATCTTGCCCGCCCCTTTCGGCGGGCAATTCGTATTGGCCGACCACGTCGGCCAGCACCTGGGATCGCCCGTGCCATGACCGACACCGCGCAGCTCACCCGCCCCCAGCTCCGTCGCCTGCTCCGCAATGCCCGCCGCGCCCTTACCCCTGCTCAGCAACGCCAGGCCGCCCTTGGCCTTTACCGCCAGCTGGCGCAGCACCCGCTGTTCCGACGCGCCCGGCACATTGCCCTGTACTTGCCCAACGATGGCGAAATCGACCCTTACCTGCTGCTGCGCGAGGCCCAGCGCCGCGGCAAGCGCACCTACCTGCCGGTGCTGCACGCCTGGCCGCGCACGCGCATGGTGTTCCAGCGCTTCGAGCAAGGCGAGAAGCTCAAGCCCAACCGCTTTCGCATTCCCGAGCCGGTCACCGAGCGCAAGCGCCAGCGCCCGATCTGGTCGCTGGACCTGATCCTGCTACCGTTGGTCGGTTTCGACGAAGTGGGCGGTCGCCTGGGGATGGGCGGTGGTTTCTATGATCGCAGCCTGGCCTACCAGGCGCGTCGCCAGACCTGGAAAAAGCCGTTGCTGTTGGGGCTGGCACATGAATGCCAGAAGGTCGAGCGGCTGGCTCAGGCCAGTTGGGATGTACCGCTGCAGGGGACGGTCTCGGACCGTGGCTGGTACCTGGCGCCGCGTTGAGCGGCGCCAGCGGGGGCATCAACGTTTCGGCTGGCTGGCGTCGACCGGCATCTGATAGGCGTTGTCCAGCTTGCGCTCCCAGATCCCTTGCGCATAACCGGTAGTGACCACACCCAGGCCGAAAATGAACACCAAGACCCACAGCAGATCCGGCTTGTTACGTTGATTCATCGAAGATTGCCCCCCAGGCAAACTGTTCACGCTCGGCAACTTTCTGGGTATTGCCGGAGCATCGCGCTTTAAACGGGGCGCATTTTCCGACAACCTGCGTCTGCACGCAAACCTTGACGCCAACCGGCTGTCGGTTTCGTGCAACAGGTTATTTCAAACCTTTTCAGGAGCAGCACCCCATGGCCTACTGGCTGATGAAATCCGAGCCCGACGAGCTCTCCATTGAAGCCCTCGGCCGGCTCGGCGAAGCGCGCTGGGACGGCGTGCGCAACTATCAGGCACGCAATTTCCTGCGGGCCATGAGCGTTGGCGACGAGTTCTTCTTCTACCACTCCAGCTGTCCGCAGCCGGGCATCGCCGGCATTGCCAGGATCACCCGCGCAGCCTACCCGGACCCAACCGCGCTGGACCCGCAGAGCCCCTACTACGATGCCAAGGCCACGGCCGACAAGAACCCTTGGAGCGCGGTCGA
Source organism: Pseudomonas sp. s4 (assembly GCF_046764235.1). Classification (NCBI taxonomy): domain Bacteria; kingdom Pseudomonadati; phylum Pseudomonadota; class Gammaproteobacteria; order Pseudomonadales; family Pseudomonadaceae; genus Pseudomonas; species Pseudomonas sp. s4. Next base: position 6,081,400 of record NZ_CP177209.1, read on the forward strand.
TGTGGCCCATGTGCAAACCCTGCCACGGGTGCTGGAGCTGGGCTGGCTGAAACAGCAGACAAGCCTGGCCGAACTGCCGCTGGTGCAGAAGGGCAGCCGCCTGTCGGTAATGCCCGTGACGCCAGAGCAATGGGCGGTGATTGTCGCTTTGCGTTGAAACTGCGGCTAAGGTCAGATCTTGCTGACCGGGGCGGTCCCCTGTAGGAGCGGCCTTGTGTCGCGATGGGGCGCACAGCGGCCCCGGGATATCAGCGTCACCCCATGAATTGCCGGGGCTGCTTTGCAGCCCTTTCGCGACACAAGGCCGCTCCTACAGGGACTGTGGGGGCCTTTGATTGATATCAACACATCGCTCATGGCTGCACGCCATGATGCAGTGTGCATGACCGCAAGGATGCAGACCGATGAACCGATACGCCCCCAGGATCTTCGCCACCGCGCTGATCGCCCTACTCGCAACAGCCGGTGGGCTGGGGTACTGGAAGTCGCTCCACGACCAGTTGCCCGAAGGCCTGAGCATGGGCAACGGCCGCCTGGAAGCCACCGAAGTGCAGATCGCCAGCAAAATCCCCGGCCGCCTGGCCGAAGTGCTGGTCGACGAAGGTGACAAGGTAACTCGCGGCCAGCTGCTGGCGCGCATCGACACCCGTACCATGGAAGCCCAGCGCAGCCAGGCCGAAGCCGAAGTGCTGCGCGCCCGGGAAAACTACGCCGCCGCCCAGGCCAGTGTGCAGCTGCGCCAAAGCGAACTGCTGCTGGCCAGCCAGGAGCTCAAGCGCGTGCGCGAGATCTTCCAGCGCAAATACGCCAGCCAGCAGTTGCTCGACCAACAGCAGGCGCGCTTCGACACGGCCAACGCCGCCGTAGTCGCCGCCCGCGCCCAACTGGCGGCGATCAAGGCCGCCATCGGCGCCGCCGAGGCCCAGGTAGCGCAGCTCACCAGCGAAATCGACGACAGCAGTCTGCGCGCACCGATCAACGGCATCATCCAGCTGCGCCTGGCCGAGCCCGGTGAAGTGCTGGGTGCCGGCGGCCGCGTGCTGATGTTGATCGACCCCAGCGACCAGTACATGAACCTTTACCTGCCCGCCTCCACCAGCGGCCGGCTGACCGTCGGCGACCAGGCACGGATCGTGCTCGACGCCCTGCCCGAGCGGGCGCTGCCGGCGAAGGTTGCCTTTGTCGCGGCCAAGGCCCAGTTCACCCCCAAGCAGGTGGAAACCCGCGACGAGCGGCAGAAGCTGGTGTTCCGGGTCAAGTTGCGCCTGACCGACCCGGGCGCCGTGCCGCAGGCCAAGCCGGGCATGCCAGGCGCCGGCTACGTACGCACGGCTGAGGTGGACTGGCCGGCCAACCTGCAATGAACGCCCCGGCACTGCTGGCCGAGGGTATCAGCCATCGCTACGGCGACCTGGTCGCCTTGCACCCCCTCGGGTTCAGCCTGCCGGCGGGCACCCGCTGCGCGCTGATCGGCCCTGACGGGGCTGGCAAATCGACCCTGCTGGGGCTGATCGCCGGCGTCAAGCGCCTGCAACAGGGCGAACTGCAGGTGCTGGGTGGCTCGATCCGCCAGCGGCGCCATCGCGCGGCGCTGTACCCGAAAGTGGCGTTCATGCCGCAGGGGCTGGGCAACAACCTGTATCCGGAGCTGTCGATCAGCGAGAACATCCGCTTTTTCGCCACCCTGTTCGGCCTCGGCCGTCGCGAATGCGAACAGCGCATGGCCAACCTGCTACAGGCCACCGACCTGCAGCGCTTTGCCGAGCGCCCGGCGGGCAAACTGTCGGGCGGCATGAAGCAGAAGCTTGGCCTATGCTGCGCGCTGATCCACGAGCCGGACCTGCTGATCCTCGACGAGCCGACCACCGGCGTCGACCCACTGTCGCGGCGGCGCTTCTGGGAGCTGGTCGAACAGGTACGCGCACAGCGCCCGCAACTGACCCTGCTGGTGGCCACCGCCTACATGGAAGAGGCTGAACAGTTCGAGCATTGCCTGATGCTCGATGGCGGCCGTCTGCTGGCCGCCGGCCCCAGCCATGAACTGGGCGCAGTCACCCCCAGTGGCAAGCTGGACGACGCCTTCACCCACTACCAGGGCGCGGGCAAGGCACAACACCCTCCGCTCATCATCCCGCCGCGCCCGGCCGCTGACAGCCCGGTCGCCATCGAGGCCCACGACCTGACCCTGCGCTTTGGCGATTTCACTGCTGTGAACAAGGTCAGCTTCGCCATTGGCCGCGGGGAGATTTTCGGCTTCCTGGGCTCCAACGGCTGCGGCAAGACCACCACCATGAAAGTGCTCACCGGCCTGATGCCGGCCAGCGAAGGCAGCGCCAGCCTGCTCGGCCGCCCGGTGGATGCCAGTGACCTGGCCACGCGCAAACGGGTCGGTTTCATGTCGCAGAGTTTTTCGTTGTATGGCGAGCTGAGCACCCGGCAGAACCTCACTCTGCATACACGCCTGTTCGACCTGCCCAAGGCCGAGAGCGCCCAGCGCATCGACGAGCTGATCGAGCGCTTCGACCTGGTTGCCATCGCCGACCAGCCATCCGGTGCCCTGCCCCTCGGCCTGCGTCAGCGCCTGTCACTGGCGGTAGCGGTGCTGCACCGCCCGGAAGTGCTGATCCTCGACGAACCCACCTCCGGCGTCGACCCGGCTGCCCGTGACGACTTCTGGCGCCTGCTGGTGGAGCTTTCACGCGAGCAGGGCGTGACCATTTTCCTTTCTACCCACTTCATGAACGAAGCCCAGCGCTGCGACCGTATCTCGCTGATGCATGCAGGCCGGGTACTGGCCTGCGACACGCCGGATGCCCTGCAACGCCACTACCAGGGCAACACTCTGGAAGACGCGTTCGTGCGCTGCCTGGAACAGGCTCAGGAACTAGCGCCGCAAGCCACCGACAACACCGTGCTGGAGCAGACCGCCACGCCTGCGCCGCCGCTGCGCCAGGGCTTCAGCCTGCGTCGCCTGCTGGCGGTGGCCAGCCGTGAGGGCAAGGAGCTGCTGCGCGACAAGGTGCGCCTGGCCTTCGCCCTGCTGGGGGCGATGTTCATGATGGTGATCTTCGGCTATGGCATTTCACTGGATGTGGAAAACCTCGCCTTCGCCGTACACGACCAGGACCAGAGCCCGCAAAGCCGGGCCTACCTCGAAGCCTTCCGTGGTTCACGCTATTTCGCCGAACAGGCGCCCATCCGCGACACCCGCGAAATGCACCAGCGCCTGCAGCGCTCGGAAATCAAACTGGCACTGGAAATTCCACCCGGCTTCGGCCGCGACCTCTACGCCGGGCGTCAACCGGTGGTGGCCGCCTGGCTCGATGGCGGTATGCCGTTCCGCGCCGAAACCAGCCGCAATTACGTGGAAGCCGTGCACCAGGCCAATCTCGAGCAACTAGCCAAAGCCAGCCCACAGCCGCAGCCGCGCCAGGACCTGGTGCGCCTGGAAACCCGTTTTCGCTACAACCAGGATGTGGTCAGCGTGAACGCCATCGGCCCTGGGGTAATGGCGCTGATCCTGGCCTTCATCCCGGCCATGCTCACCGCGCTAGGTATCGTCCGCGAGAAAGAGCTCGGCTCCATCACCAACTTCTACGCCACACCCCTCACCCGCCTGGAGTTTCTGCTCGGCAAGCAGATGCCCTATCTGGCCGTGAGCCTGGTCAACCTGGCGCTGCTGGTGGCGATGAACCGCTGGCTGTTCGCCGTGCCGCTCAAGGGCAGCGTGCTGGCCCTGGCCTGTGGCGGCGTCGCCTACCTGCTGGCTACCACCAGCCTGGGCCTGTTGATCTCGGCCTTCACCCGCACACAGATCGCCGCCATCCTGGGCACCATGATCATCACCAGCTTGCCGACCATCCAGTTTTCCGGGCTGATCGTGCCACGCTCGTCGCTGGACGGCGCGGCGGCGGTGATGGGCCAACTGTTCCCGGCGGGCTACTTCCTCGATATCGCGGTCGGCACCTTCACCAAGGCGCTGGGACTGCGCGAGCTGTGGCCGCAGTGCCTGATCCTGCTCAGCTTTTTTGCCGTGTTCACCGGCCTGAGCCTGGCCATGCTGAAGAAGCAGGAGGCCTGATATGTCACGCCTGAACCACACCCTGCGTCTTGGCCTGAAAGAGCTGACCAGCCTGCGCCATGACAGCGTGCTACTGCTGTTCCTGCTGTATGCCTTCAGTGTGGCCATCTACATGCCGGCAGCCGGCTCGGTGATCGGCGTGCACAACGCCAGTGTCGCGATGGTGGACGAAGACCACAGCCTGCTATCGCGCAAGCTTGGTGAAGCCCTGCAACCACCCGAGTTCCAGCCCGCCGTGCCACTGGCCCCGCAGCGTCTGGACCAGGCCATGGACAGCGGCCAGTACACCTTCGTGATCAACGTGCCGGTGAACTTCCAGAGCGACCTGCTGGCCGGGCGCTCGCCGGAACTGCAGATCTATGTCGACGCCACGGCCATGAGCCAGGCGTTCATGGGTGCCGGCTACATCGGCCGCATCTTCGAACGCGAGTTGCTCGACTACAGCCAGCGCAGCAACACACAGAGCCCGGTGATAATAAACGCCAAGGCTCTGTTCAACCCCAACCTGGAGGGCGGCTGGTTCCTTGCGGTGATCCAGATCGTCAACAACATCACCATACTGGCGATCATCCTCACCGGCACCGCGTTGCTGCGCGAGCGCGAGCACGGCACCCTCGACCACCTGCTGGTGCTACCGCTGACCGCGCTGGAAATCATGCTGGCGAAGATTGCCAGCAACGCGCTGGTAGTGGTGATCTGTACCTGGATTTCGCTGGTGGTGGTGGTCAAGGGCGCGCTTGGCGTGCCGCTGTCCGGTTCGATGGGCCTGTTCCTGGCCGTGACGGCGCTCTACCTGTTCGCCAGTACCGCACTGGGCATCTTCCTCGCCACCCTGGCGCGCTCGACGCCACAATTCGGCCTGCTGGCGATCCCGGTGATCATCCCGATGCTGTTGCTGTCCGGCGGCAGCACACCGCTGGACAGCATGCCGCAGTGGCTGCAGTGGGTCATGCAGGGGTCGCCGTCGACGCACTTTGTCAGCCTTGGCGCCGCAATTCTGTTTCGTGATGCCGGTTGGACGGTGGTGTGGCCGGACATCCTGGCGCTGGCCGTGATCGGGCTGGTGTTCTTCGGCGTGGCGCTGGCGCGGTTTCGCCGAAGCCTGGCGTCCTGATCCAAATTGGTATCTAGCACAAAGACAAAGGGCGCCTTTCGGCGCCCTACTCACAGACAGGTCGGCTTGTCATCGCCGTACACCTGCCCGGCTCTGTAATTGCTGGTTGAACCAGGATCCGCAGAGTCTTGCAAGCCCCTTACGGGAACGGGCCCATTATCACGCATCGAGCGTTACATTGCCAACAGACTGCACTGTTGCTGGATGTGAGAAACCCAGCGTAAAACCAACAGCAGCCCTCACGGCGGCGAAGTGCTCCGGCCGCATTGTAAAGGTCATGTATTCCCGACCACCGCCCTGGCGCGATCTGATCCGACATCTGTCCAGTCTGGAGGTAGCTACCGTGTAGATCATGTCGCACTTGGCCCAGCATGTCGGGGCCGGGCCAGGCAGATAACTCGGCAGCACAACGTGATGCCTTGTCAGTTGATCCGGTGCGGTGGTGCTCAGTGGGATTATCGTCACCAACTGACGGTTTTGACTGTGCTTGCGAAGAACGACAACGGGGCGCACCTTGATCATTTCAGGCACTTGAAAGCCTGAAAAGTCGCACATCAGTACAGTCGCCTCTTTCGGCTGGTACTTCAAAGGCATTGCCAACACTCTCAAGCAACTGAAGACAAGGCACAATTTAGCTCGGCCTTGGCTTCAGAAACCGAAAACTGGCGGGCTTACAGGAAAGACGGAAAAGTCCTACAACCGTGGTAAGCCTGACTTCAATCCAGCTCACCAGCAATCGACCTCACAATGCTTCAGATCACTGCACGATCAGGTTGTTGAATAGCAGGTCTTCAACGATCGGCTTGCCTTCTTCGGCTTCCATCACCTGCTGCACCTGTTTCAGCGCTTCCTGGCGAAGATGCTCCTTGGCCTCGACGTTGCTCATGCTGTCCACCGACTGTTGGGTGAACAGCGCCACCAGCTGGTTGCGGATCAGCGGCTCGTGGTGCTTCACCGCCTTGGCGGCTTCGTCGCCGGTCACGCGCAGGGCCACGTCGGCCTTGTACACGCGCAGCCGCGGGCTACCGTCGAGGGCGTAGTTGCCCACAAAGGGCGGACTCAGGCTGATGTAGGCGACTTTCGGCGCCCCTTCCTTGGCTTCCTCGCCCATGGCCGCAGCCGGCAGCAGCAGCGCCAGCACCATCAAGATCCACGCTTTCAAGAATTCGCTCCTCAATACAGTTGGTGCCAGCTTACCCAGCATGCCGCTCAAACCCAAGCCCGTGCTTGTGCCGCCACTTATGCCTGCACATCAGGGCGCCCCATGCTCGTTGACCGGGCAGGCGGCCCTCCTACACTTATCGGCCACGACCCGCAAAGGAATAGCCCCGATGAAAGCTGTGTTGTGCAAAACCCTGGGCCCGGCGCGCGACCTGGTGCTGGAAGAGGTAGCCAGCCCGGTGCCGAAGAAAAACGAGATCCTGCTGGATGTGCAGGCCGCAGGGGTCAACTTCCCCGACACCCTGATCATTGAAGGCAAGTACCAGTTCCAGCCACCGTTGCCGTTCTCCCCCGGCGGCGAGGCAGCGGGCGTGGTGGCCGCAGTCGGGGAAAAGGCCGGCGCGTTCAAGGTCGGTGACCGGGTCATGGCGCTGACCGGCTGGGGTGCATTCGCCGAGCAGGTGGCGGTGCCGTTCTACAATGTGTTGCCGATCCCGGCGAGCATGGACTTCACCACTGCCGCGGCATTCGGCATGACATACGGAACCTCCATGCACGCCCTGCGCCAGCGCGGCCAGTTGCAGGCGGGCGAGACGCTGTTGGTGCTGGGTGCGTCCGGCGGGGTCGGCCTGGCGGCGGTGGAGATCGGCAAGGCCATGGGCGCGCGGGTGATCGCGGCCGCCAGCAGTGCGGAAAAACTGGCCGTGGCCAAGGCAGCCGGCGCGGATGAACTGATCGACTACAGCCAGGCCAGCCTGCGTGACGAGATCAAGCGCCTGACCGGTGGCCAGGGCGTAGACGTGATCTACGACCCGGTGGGTGGCGAGTTGTTCGAGCAGGCCGTGCGCGGGCTGGCCTGGAATGGCCGGTTGCTGGTGGTGGGCTTTGCCAGCGGGACCATCCCGCAGCTGGCGTCCAACCTGGTGTTGCTCAAGGGTGCGGCGGTGCTCGGGGTATTCTGGGGGGCGTTTGCCCAGCGTCAGCCGGAGGACAATGCGGCCAACTTCCGGCAGCTGTTTGCATGGCATGCCGAAGGCAAGTTGAAGCCGCTGGTGTCGCAGACTTATCCACTGGCTGAGGCAGGGGCTGCCATTGAAAAGTTGGGGCAGCGTCAGGCTGTGGGTAAGTTGGTGGTGCTGGCCAGGTAAGGATTGAGAAATCTGTTGCCTGTCAGGGCCCTATCGCCGGCAAGCCGGCTCCCACAGGATCTCCACAGTGTCCAAGGCCAGTGGAGTACCTGTGGGAGCGGGCGTGCCCGCGAAGAGGCTGGTGCAGGCCAATCAGACTTCGCGCAGGTTATGGCAGCGCCTGAACCGCGCCTCCAGGTTGCGATCGGGCATCTGGTGGCTGCGCAGGGCATTCAAGGTCTGTTCGACATAATCACGCGTAGTGCCATAGCGCCCCTTGGCACTGGCCAGGATCTGGCTTAGCAGGGTGTCCGGCAGGTTCCCGGCATAGCACGGCAAATGCCGCTCCAGCACGAAACCCAGGGCCTGCACCTTGCTGCCATCACCCAACCGGCAGCTGAGCCAGTGCGGCCGGTACGCCGGGTACGGCATCTCGCGCTGCCACAAGGCCATCAGCGAATCGTCCAGGCTGCTGTCATCCAGCCGGTAGGCAAAACCGCTGCAGGAGCCACCACGGTCCAGGCCGAACACCAGGCCAGGGGTTTCCGGGGTGCCACGGTGCTCATGCGACCACAGGTACAAGCCACGGTGGTAACCATGCACCCGCGCGCGCTGGCGCTCCACCGAGTTGCACTCCGGTCGCCAGATCAACGAACCATAGGCGAACAGCCACACCGGCCCACCCTGATGGCGAGACATGGTTGTCTTCATGGAATTGAACAACTGTTCGCGAGTATGTTGCTGACCGAAGTCGAGTGTCGGTGGATATGAAACTTCCCAGGACATACTTTCAAGTGCCGACATAAGCTGCCGCCATTATCCCTGTGAACTACGGATGTAGCGAGATTCGATTACGATGCGCCCCCAGCCTCTGTACCAAGGGCGCTTGCAGTAACCATAGGACAGAAGTGCAGGAATACTCAAGCCCTCGCGCCAGAGTTTCATCCTCGCTCCCGACGACTGGAAAGTACTGTTTCAGCAACTGTGAAAGTTATTAGCCAAGGCGGTAACAATTACCGCCTTATACCAATACTTTCAAACTCCAGTTATTAGCCGCGCGGTGCGTAGGCAAACACATCGGCACGCATGCGATGCGCATCCATGCCGGCTTCGACCAAGGCGTCGAGCGTGGCATAGATCATGTTCGGGGAGCCGCTGGCATATACATGCACGCTGTTGAGATCGGCGATGTCTTCGCAGACCGCCTCATGCAGCATGCCGCAACGGCCTTCCCAACCGCACAGGTCGCTGACCACCTGGTGCAGGAACAGGTTGGGCAGGCGCTGCCACTCGTCCCAGTGCTCGATCTGGTAGAAGTCCTCGGGCCGACGCACGCCCCAGTACAGGTGCACCGGGTGCTTGAAACCCTGTGCCCGGCAATGCTCGACCAGGCTGTGCATCTGACCCATGCCGGTGCCAGCAGCGATTAGCACCAGCGGCCCATCGGGCAACTCGGCCAGGTGGGTGTCACCGAACGGCATTTCAATGCGCGCCAGGCCGTCGCGCTTGAGCTGCTCGATAAGTTGCAGCGCACTGGGCTCGCGCGCCAGCACATGCAGCTCCAGCTCGCGTCCGGCATGGGGTGCGGAAGCCAGCGAAAACGCCGCCTGCTTGCCGCCTTCGCGCTCGATCATCAGGTACTGCCCCGCGTGATAGCGCGGCGGCCTGCCAGCCGGCGCGCGCAACCGCACGCGCCAGACGTCGCCACCGACCTCGACGCACTCACTGACACTGCACGCCAGTTTGCGCACCGGCAGCTCGCCAAGGGCGAGCACACCATCCCAGAGCAACACGCAGTCCTCCAGCGGTTCGGCAATACAGGTGAACAGCTCGCCATGGTCGCGGACTTCGCCGTCCTGGCGTACCCGGCCTTCGACCAACAACGCGGCGCAGACATGGCAATTGCCATTGCGGCAGCTGTTCGGGCAGTCATAGCCCAGCCGCCGCGCTCCATCCAGGATCCGTTCCCCGGGTTCGAGCGCCAGCACCGCCCCGGACGGCTGCAACGTTACCTGCATCAATCTATTCCCAACTGATCCCACAGCTCATCGATACGGCGGGTGACGGCTTCGTCCTTGACGATGACCCGTCCCCATTCGCGTGTAGTCTCGCCCGGCCACTTGTGCGTGGCATCCAGGCCCATCTTCGACCCCAGCCCGGATACCGGTGACGCGAAGTCCAGGTAGTCGATCGGGGTGTTGTCGATCATCACCGTATCACGCTTGGGGTCCATGCGTGTGGTGATGGCCCAGATCACGTCATTCCAGTCACGGGCATTGATATCGTCATCGGTGACAATAACGAACTTGGTGTACATGAACTGTCGCAGGAACGACCACACACCCAGCATCACGCGCTTGGCGTGGCCCGGGTACTGCTTCTTCATGGTCACCACCGCCATGCGATACGAGCAGCCTTCCGGTGGCAGATAGAAATCGACGATTTCCGGGAACTGCTTCTGCAGGATCGGCACAAACACTTCGTTCAGCGCCACGCCGAGGATCGCCGGCTCATCTGGCGGCCGGCCGGTGTAGGTGCTGTGGTAGATCGGTTTCTGCCGATGGGTGATGCGCTCCACGGTGAACACCGGGAAGCTGTCCACTTCGTTGTAGTAGCCGGTGTGGTCGCCATACGGGCCTTCCGGGGCCATTTCGCCCGGGTGGATCACGCCTTCCAGGATGATTTCGGCGGTGGCCGGTACCTGCAGGTTGCTGCCCCGGCACTTGACCAGTTCGGTGCGGTTGCCACGCAGCAGGCCGGCGAAGGCATACTCGGAGAGGGTGTCCGGCACCGGGGTCACGGCGCCGAGGATGGTGGCCGGGTCGGCGCCCAGGGCCACGGCGACCGGGAACGGCTGGCCAGGGTTCTTCTCACACCATTCGCGGTAGTCCAGGGCGCCGCCACGGTGGCTGAGCCAGCGCATGATGACCTTGTTGCGGCCGATAACCTGCTGGCGGTAGATGCCCAGGTTCTGACGGTCCTTGTTCGGGCCGCGGGTGACGGTAAGGCCCCAGGTGATCAGCGGTGCCACGTCGCCCGGCCAGCAGTGCTGGATTGGCAGAGCGCCGAGGTCGACGTCATCGCCCTCGATGACCACTTCCTGACACACCGCGTCCTTGACCACTTTCGGCGCCATCGACACGACTTTCTTGAAGATCGGAAGCTTGGACCAGGCATCCTTCAGACCCTTCGGCGGCTCGGGCTCCTTGAGGAAGGCCAGCAGCTTGCCGATTTCCCGCAGTTCATCGACCGACTCGGCGCCCATGCCCATGGCCACACGTTCCGGGGTGCCGAACAGGTTGCCCAGCACCGGGATGTCGAAGCCGGTGGGCTTTTCGAACAGCAATGCAGGGCCCTTGGCACGCAAGGTGCGGTCGCAGACCTCGGTCATTTCCAGGACGGGGGAGATCGGAACCTGGATGCGCTTGAGCTCGCCGCGCTGTTCCAGGCCACGGATGAAGTCGCGCAAGTCGCGATACTGCATGCAGAAGCCTCATGTTGGCCGTATCGGTCGGGGGTGCAGAGTGTAGCGCCGTTCAGTACCCAATGGCCAAAAATGACTTGGGGCCGCTTCGCGCCCCATCGCCGGCAAGCCAGCTCCCACAGAGTCCGCACAAGCTTCAAGAGCTGTACAGTACCTGTGGGAGCTGGCTTGCCGGCGATGGGCTGCGAAGCAGCCCCAATCAAATCCGGCCTGAAACGCTTACTTGCGCTTCATCGACAGGAAGAACTCGTCGTTGGTCTTGGTCTGCTTGAGCTTGTCGACCAGGAACTCAATGGCGGCGATTTCGTCCATCGGGTGCAGCAACTTGCGCAGGATCCACATGCGCTGCAGCTCGTCGTCGGCAGTCAGCAGCTCTTCGCGGCGGGTACCGGAGCGGTTGATGTTGATGGCCGGGAACACGCGCTTCTCGGCGATGCGGCGGTCCAGAGGCAGCTCCATGTTGCCGGTGCCCTTGAACTCTTCGTAGATCACTTCGTCCATCTTCGAGCCGGTTTCGACCAGCGCGGTAGCGATGATGGTCAGCGAACCGCCTTCCTCGATGTTACGCGCGGCGCCGAAGAAGCGCTTCGGCTTCTCCAGGGCGTGGGCGTCGACACCACCGGTCAGTACCTTGCCGGAGCTCGGGATCACGGTGTTGTAGGCACGCGCCAGACGGGTGATGGAGTCCAGCAGGATGACCACATCCTTCTTGTGCTCGACCAGGCGCTTGGCCTTCTCGATTACCATTTCGGCAACCTGCACGTGGCGGGTTGGCGGCTCGTCGAAGGTGGAGGCAACCACTTCGCCGCGCACGGTGCGCTGCATTTCGGTCACTTCTTCCGGGCGCTCGTCGATCAGCAGAACGATCAGGTGGCACTCGGGGTTGTTACGGGTGATGTTGGCCGCGATGTTCTGCAACATGATCGTCTTGCCCGCTTTCGGCGGAGCAACGATCAGGCCACGCTGGCCTTTGCCGATCGGGGCGCACAGGTCGATGACGCGGCCGGTCAGGTCTTCGGTGGAGCCGTTACCGGCTTCCATCTTCAGGCGCTTGTTCGGGAACAGCGGCGTCAGGTTTTCGAACAGGATCTTGTTCTTCGCGTTTTCCGGGCGGTCGAAGTTGATGGTGTCGACCTTCAGCAGGGCGAAGTAACGCTCCCCTTCCTTCGGCGGGCGGATCTTGCCGACGATGGTGTCGCCGGTACGCAGGTTGAAGCGGCGGATCTGGCTGGGCGAGACGTAGATATCGTCAGGGCCGGCCAGGTAGGACGCATCAGCCGAACGCAGGAAACCGAAACCATCCTGGAGAATCTCCAGCACGCCGTCACCCGAGATCTCTTCGCCGCTTTTCGCGTGCTTCTTCAGCAGGGCGAAAATCACGTCCTGTTTGCGCGAACGGGCCATGTTTTCGATGCCCATCTGTTCGGCCATTTCCAAAAGATCGGTAATCGGCTTTTGCTTGAGTTCAGTCAGGTTCATAAGGGGAATGACGTAATCATGTAAGAAGGGAGAATTAAGCTTCTGGCTTAATGAGGCCGCGCCGCTAGATGGCGACAAGATCGCGTACTGATTCGAATTAGGGATGCTTCGGCGACGGCGTGTAGAGGGCACTGGAGAAGCAGTGCGAGGCCGAATGTAACACTTGCTTTTTTCTGCGTCTAGTGGTTTTGCCCTGCCATTTTCAGCTGCAACACACCTGCCCGTAGGAGCAGCCTTGTGCTGCGAAGAGGCCATCAACCGCAGCGACAACGTCAGCCTTACCGGCCCTTTCGCAGCACAAGGCTGCTCCTACATGGGCAAGACTGCCTTTGCAGAGGCAAAAAAAACCCCGCATCTGCGGGGCTTTTTTACATCACAGGTGGGCGTCGAGGAACGCGGCCAGCTGCGATTTGGACAGGGCGCCGACCTTGGTGGCTTCGACGTTGCCGTTCTTGAACAGCATCAGCGTCGGGATACCACGCACGCCGTGCTTGGCCGGGGTTTCCTGGTTCTCGTCGATGTTCAGCTTGGCGACGGTCAGCTTGCCCTCGTAGGTGGCAGCGATGTCGTCCAGAACCGGAGCGATCATCTTGCATGGGCCGCACCATTCAGCCCAGTAGTCGACCAGCACCGGGCCTTGAGCCTGCAGTACGTCGGCTTCGAAGCTGGCGTCGGTGACGTGTTTGATTTTGTCGCTCATGGAAATCTCCAAGGTCGTAAGCAATAAAAAACGTTGCCCATCATAGCCGCACCCGTCTCCTACAGGAAGCCGCGGACGATTGAGTGTAACTATAGTTGTGCAAGACGCCACGAATCGAAACTGTCATGCAAACGTCATAGCATCGAATGGCACATTGCCTTGCATCAAGGCCAGCTCAACGGCTGTGTGCCACGCGTTGGCGACAGCCTGCTATCGTGGCACGATTGCCGGGTTAACGACCGAGAACAACCAGATCATGCCGCATACCATCGCGAAGAACTTGTCCCTGATCGCCGCCATCGACCTTGGCTCCAACAGCTTCCACATGGTCGTGGCCAAGGCCCACCATACCGAAATCCGCATTCTCGAGCGGCTCGGCGAGAAGGTTCAACTGGCCGCCGGCATCGACGAAGAACGCATGCTCAGCGAAGAGGCAATGGAACGAGGCCTGGATTGCCTCAAGCGCTTTTCCCAACTGATCAACGGCATGCCGGCAGGCTCCGTGCGCATCGTCGGTACCAACGCCTTGCGCGAAGCGCGCAACCGCAACGAATTCATCCAGCGCGCCGAAGCCATCCTTGGCCACCCGGTCGAGGTGATCTCCGGCCGTGAAGAAGCGCGCCTGATCTACCTGGGCGTGTCGCACACCCTGGCCGACACCCCCGGCAAGCGCCTGGTGGCCGATATCGGCGGCGGCAGTACCGAGTTCATCATCGGCCAGCGCTTCGAGCCGCTGCTGCGCGAAAGCCTTCAGATGGGCTGTGTAAGCTTCACCCAGCGCTACTTCCGCGACGGCAAGATAACCCCGGCCCGCTACGCCCAGGCCTACACCGCCGCGCGCCTGGAGCTGATGAGCATCGAGAATGCCCTGCACCGCCTGACCTGGGACGAGGCCATCGGCTCGTCCGGTACCATTCGTGCCATCGGCGCCGCCATCAAGGCAGGCGGCCTGGGCAATGGCGAGGTCAACGCCGAAGGGCTGGCCTGGGTCAAACGCAAGCTGTTCAAGCTGGGAGAGGTCGACAAGATCGACTTCGAAGGCGTCAAGCCGGACCGCCGCACCATCTTCCCGGCGGGCCTGGCGATTCTCGAAGCGATCTTCGATGCCCTGGAACTGCAGCGCATGGACCACTGCGACGGCGCCCTGCGCGAAGGCGTGCTGTTCGACCTGCTGGGCCGCCACCACCACGAAGACGTGCGCGAACGCACCCTGAACTCGCTGATGGAGCGCTACCACGTGGATCAGGGCCAGGCCGCGCGCGTCGAGCGCAAGGCATTGCACGCCTTCGACCAGGTGGCCGACGCGTGGGACCTCAAAGACGGGAACTGGCGCGATCTACTGGGCTGGGCGGCGAAAGTGCACGAAATCGGCCTGGATATCGCCCACTACCATTACCACAAGCACGGCGCCTACCTGATCGAGCACTCCGACCTGTCGGGCTTCTCCCGCGAGGACCAGCAGATGATGGCCTTGCTGGTACGCGGCCATCGCCGCAACATCCCAAAGGACAAGATCGCCGAACTGGGCGAGGAAGGAGTCAAGCTGCTGCGCCTGTGCGTGCTGCTGCGCTTCGCCATCCTGTTCCACCACATCCGTGGCAATCAGCAGATGCCGAAGGTCGAGCTCAAGGCTGCCGACAGCAGCCTCGATGTCGCCTTCCCGGAGGGCTGGCTGGAACAGAACCAGCTGACCCAGGCCGACTTCGCCAACGAGGCGGAGTGGCTGGCCCGGGTCGGCTTCGTCCTCAGCGTACGTTGAGGACCGGGTTGCTCAGGCGCTCCAGCAGGGTCGCCTGGGCACTGCGCGGGTTCTGGTTGCCGGTCGGCGTGCTGCGCACATAGCGCCCGTCCGGCTGCAGGGTCCAGGCGTGGGTGTTATCGGTCAGGTAGCCTTCCAGCTCCTTCTTCACCCGCAGCAACAGCTTCTTGCCTTCCACCGGGAAGCAGGTTTCGACGCGCTTGTCGAGGTTGCGCTCCATCCAGTCGGCACTGGACAGGTAGATCTGCTCTTCGCCGCCATTGAGGAAGTAGAACACCCGCGTGTGCTCGAGGAAGCGGCCGATGATCGAGCGCACCTGGATGTTGTGCGAAACCCCCGGAATGCCTGGGCGCAGGCAGCACATGCCACGCACCACCAGGTCGATCTTCACGCCCGACTGGCTGGCCTTGTACAGCGCCTTGATGACCTTCGCGTCGGTCAGCGAGTTGAACTTGGCGATGATATGCGCCGGCTTGCCTTCGAGGGCAAACTGGGTTTCCCGCGCGATCATGTCGAGCATGCCCTTCTTCAGGGTGAACGGCGCGTGCAGCAGCTTCTTCATGCGCAGGGTCTTGCCCATGCCGATCAACTGGCTGAACAGCTTGCCGACGTCCTCGGTGAGGGCGTCGTCGGAGGTCAGCAGGCTGTAGTCGGTATACAGGCGGGCGTTGCCGGCGTGGTAGTTACCGGTGCCCAGGTGCGCATAACGCACGATCTCGCCGTGCTCTCGGCGCAGAATCAGCATCATCTTGGCGTGGGTCTTGAAGCCGACCACGCCGTAGATCACCACCGCACCGGCCGCTTGCAGGCGGCTGGCCATCTGCAGGTTGGACTCTTCGTCGAAGCGCGCCCGCAACTCGATCACCGCAGTGACCTCCTTGCCGTTACGCGCCGCGTCCACCAGCGCATCGACGATTTCCGAGTTGGCCCCGGAACGGTACAGGGTCTGGCGCACGGCAAGCACGTGCGGGTCCTTGGCGGCCTGGCGCAGCAGGTCGATCACCGGGGTGAAGGACTCGAACGGGTGCATCAGCAGGATATCCTGCTTGCCGATCACGCTGAATATGTTGTCGGCGTTCTGCAGCAGCTTGGGGATCGCCGGGGTGAACGGCGTGTACTGCAACTCGGGGTGGCTGTCCAGGCCAGTGATGCTGAACAGGCGGGTAAGGTTGACCGGGCCGTTGACCTGGTAAAGCTCGCTTTCGCTGAGGCTGAACTGTTTGAGCAAGTAGTCCGACAGGTGTTTCGGGCAGGTGTCGGCCACTTCCAGGCGAACGGCGTCACCGTAGCGGCGCGAGAACAGCTCGCCGCGCAGGGCGCGGGCCAAGTCATCGACCTCTTCGGAGTCCAGCGCCAGGTCGGCGTTACGGGTCAGGCGGAACTGGTAGCAGCCCTTCACCTTCATGCCCTGGAACAAGTCGTCGGCGTGCGCGTGGATCATCGACGACAGGAACACATAGTTGGCGCCCGGCCCACCCACCTCTTCCGGCACCCGGATGACCCGCGGTAGCAGGCGCGGGGCCGGGATGATCGCCAGGCCCGAATCGCGGCCGAAGGCGTCGACACCCTCGAGCTCGACGATGAAGTTGAGACTCTTGTTCACCAGCAGCGGGAACGGGTGGGTCGGGTCGAGGCCGATCGGGGTGATGATCGGGGCGATTTCGTCGCGGAAGTAGCGGCGCACCCAGGTCTTGAGCTTGGGCGTCCAGTAACGCCGGCGGATGAAGCGGATATGGTGCTTTTCCAGCTCGGGCAGCAGCACGTCGTTGAGGATCGCGTACTGGCGCTCCACTTCGCTGTGCACCAGGTCGCTGATACGCGCCAGCGCCTGGTGCGGCTGCAGGCCGTCGGCACCGGCCTGTTCACGGGCAAAGTTGATCTGCTTCTTCAGGCCGGCGACGCGGATCTCGAAGAATTCGTCGAGGTTGCTGGAGAAGATCAACAGGAACTTGAGGCGTTCGAGCAGCGGGTAGTTCTCGTCCAGCGCCTGCTCCAGCACACGGATATTGAACTGCAGCTGCGAGAGTTCGCGATGAATGTACAGGCTGCTGTCGTCCAGGCCTGGGATGACGATCGCCGGGGCCGGCGCAGGGGCCGGGGCCGCAGTCTCTGCCACCGGTTCGGCAGGCAGGGGCGCTGGCGGCAGGTCTGGCGGGGTCTGCACCATCTCTTCGGGGAGTTCCTGAGCATCCTTGATCGCGACAGGGGTTAGCACTTCATTATTCATCTGGCGTTCCTGAGGACGTTAACGCCCTATCATCTATTGAGCGGCAAGATAAGCGCCCATTATGACGCCTGTGTTACACGCCAGGGCAAGCCGTGGCGCGTGGCTTCTGGCATTCTCCAAGCAGGAATTGTTCATGTCGAGACACATCTGGACACTTTCACGAACGCGCGCGAAGGGGTAGGCTTCGCGTTCATTTCGCCAGCACCTCAGAAAATGCTTCAACAATTCCTGCAGGATTTCGGCTACTTCGCCCTTTTTCTAGGCACCTTCTTCGAAGGCGAGACCATCCTGGTGCTTGCAGGATTCCTTGCGTTCCGCGGTTACATGGACATCAACCTGGTGTGTCTGGTGGCATTTTTCGGCAGTTATGCCGGCGACCAGCTGTGGTACTTCATGGGCCGCCGCCACGGGCGCAGGATCCTGGCGCGCAAGCCACGCTGGCAGGCGATGGGTGACCGGGCGCTGGACCACATCCGTCGCCACCCCGACATCTGGGTACTGAGTTTCCGCTTCGTCTATGGCTTGCGCACGGTCATGCCGGTGGCCATTGGCCTGTCCGGCTACCCGCCACGCCGCTATTTGCTGCTGAACGGTATCGGCGCGGCCATCTGGGCAGTGGCCCTGGGCGCGGCCGCGTATCACTTCGGCGCCATCCTTGAAGGCCTGCTGGGCAACGTGAAGCGCTACGAGCTATGGGTGCTCGGTGGCCTGTTGGCGCTGGGCGGCCTGTTGTGGCTGCGCCGGCGCTTCCGCACGTTGCGCGCGGAGCGCAAGGCGGCGGGCAAAGCCCAGGCCCCAGAGGCTGAGCAGGCTGTAAGCCACGAGGAACAACCAGGTCGGCGGCACGACCACCGCTAGGCCCAGTGCGCCCGCCAGGTAAAGCGCCGGCGCATTTGCCAGCAACCGTACCAACTCCAGGCGTATGGCCCATGGTCGGTTCTCCAGCAGCGCGCCAAGTACGAACAAGCCAAACGCCATCTGCGCCCAGCCAAGTACCAGGGCGGCGATTGGCACGCGCTCGGCCACCTCCATCAGATAGCTGCCTAGCGCCACGTAACCCACGAATTGCGCCGCCACATAGGCCTGCTGCGCACGGCCCAAGGCAACCTCGAACTTGCGAAACAACGCCAGGTCCTGCTTGGCCTGCGGGTAGCGTGCGGCCACATCGGCCGGGCGCCAGCCGGTGGGCATGAACCAGATGCGCAGCTTGTCCCACAGGCTGTCGGTGCACCGGGCGTCGTGCCAGAGCTGGGCATAGAACTGCAGGTTGGCCCACAGCGGGTTCCAGCTGGCCAGCGGCGTGGTCACCCCGAACACCACCGGCTCGGCTGGGTCCTCCTCTTTGAAGGTGCCGAACAGACGATCCCAGAGAATGAACACGCCGCCGTAATTGCGATCCAAGTAAGCAGGATTTTGCGCATGGTGGACGCGATGGTTGGATGGCGTGATCAACACCCACTCAAGCCAGCCCAGCTTGGGAATGTGCCGGGTATGCACCCAGAACTGGTACAGCAGGTTGAGCGATGCCACCGTGATGAACACCAGCGGCGGCACACCGAGCAACGCCAGCGGCAGGTAGAACAGCCACGAGAAGATGAACCCACTGCTGGTCTGGCGCAGCGCCGTGGTGAGGTTGTACTCCTCGCTCTGATGATGCACCGAATGCGCAGCCCACAGCACGTTGCGCTCGTGGCCAAGACGATGCAGCCAGTAGTAGCAGAAGTCGTACAGGACAAAGGCCAGCAACCACACCCACCAGGCCTGCGGCGGCAGGCGCAGCAACGCCATGTGTTCGAACGCCAGGGCATAGGTCACCAGCCCCACCCCTTTGGTCAGCAACCCGGTACTGGTCGACAGCGCACCGGTGCTGAGGCTGTTGATCGAGTCGGCCAGGGTGAAGTTGCGCTGGCCGCGCACACGGTCGGCCAGCAGTTCGACGGCGATCAGCACGAAGAAGAACGGCACGGCCAGCAGGATCAGGTCCATGGGTACGACCTCAGACGTTATCCGCCAAGATTAGGCCGCGCTTGCAGGAATCCCTATGGCTACATCTGCCAAACTAGAGGACATTTAGCGCCTCGACACTGGAGTAGAAAGCATGACAAAAAAAGTAGCGGTGATTCTTTCCGGCTGTGGCGTTTATGACGGCGCCGAAATCCACGAAAGCGTGATCACCCTGCTGCGCCTCGACCAGCGTGGTGCGCAGGTGCAGTGCTTCGCGCCGAACATTGCGCAGATGCATGTGATCAACCACCTGACCGGCGAGGAAATGCCCGAATCGCGGAATGTGCTGGTGGAGTCGGCGCGCATTGCCCGCGGCGAGGTCAAGGACATCCGCGAGGCCAAGGCCGAAGACTTCGATGCGCTGATCGTGCCGGGCGGTTTCGGGGCGGCGAAGAACCTGTCCAACTTTGCCGTGGAAGGCGCCAACTGCACCGTTAACCCGGATGTGCTGGCCCTGGCCGAAGCCTTTGCCGACGCCTGCAAGCCGGTCGGCCTGATCTGCATCTCGCCGGCGCTGGCGGCGAAGATCTACGGGCCAGGCGTGGTCTGCACTATCGGTACCGACGCTGGCACTGCGGCGGCCGTGCAGAAGATGGGTGGCACTCATGAAGAATGCGATGTGCACGATATTGTCGAGGACACCCAGCGCAAGCTGGTGACCACCCCGGCGTACATGGAGGCCAAGTCGATCAGTGAAGCGGCTGGCGGGATCTACAAGCTGGTGGATCGGGTGCTGGAGCTGACGCACGAATAGGTTCTTGCTGGCACGCGCGGTGTAGGGGCGGCCTTGTGTCGCGATCGGGCCGCGAAGCGGCCCCGGCAATTTATGCGGCGAAGCTGAAAACCTGGGGCCGCGCTGCGGCCCGATCGCGACACAAGGCCGCTCCTACAGGGACCGCGCCTGCCCTCAGGGTTTGGACAACCGGGCAATGATCCGGTCCAGCGCATTGGCAAACGCCTGCTTCTCGCGCTCGCCATAAGGCGCCTGCCCTCCCCCCACCTGGCCCTGCTCGCGCAACTCGGTAAACAAGTTGCGCGCCGCCAGCCGATCACCCATGTTGCGCTCGTCGAACTCGCGCCCGCGCGGGTCCAGCGCCGCCACGCCCTTTTTCACCAGGCGGTCGGCCAGAGGCACGTCACTGCAGATCACCAACTCACCAGGCACGGCGTGCTCCACCAGGTAATCGTCGGCTGCGTCCATGCCGCTGGGCACCACGATCAGGCGCACGATCGCGAACGCCGGCTTGGCCACAGCCTGGCCCGCCACCATCACTACCTCGAACTTGCGCTTGAGGGCGAACTTGACGATCAGATCCTTGGCCGCCTTGGGGCAGGCGTCGGCATCGATCCACACACGCATCGGAAAACCTCGCAATCAGCTGGAGGCGCCCATCATGCCTCAAGCGCTACGAAAGCTGCAGCCCGCCGCCCACGCGCGCTGGGAAAATGGCGCCAATATTTCAATTGCCGCTTATCCGACCCAGCCACTCAGGCTACACTCGCCACAGCCCCGCTGGCCTGCCCGAGTGCGCAATGAACCACCCCCACGAAATCCGCCCCGACCTGGACGAAGGCATCGACCGCAAGGTCCTGGCGACATTGCGTACGCGCTTCCTGCGACTCAACCAAGGCCGGCTGCAGCGGGCCCTGGAGGGCCTGTCGACGCGCCAGCAACAGGTGCTGACACTGCTGCCGCTGCTGTTTCATGTGAACCACCCGTTGCTGCCGGGCTATGTCTCCGGCAGCACCCCCGCCGGCGTATCGGGCTACGAGCCAAGCGCCGAGCTGGTAGTCGAGGCCCAGCGCCTGGCCCGCTCGTTCACCTACAAGGCCCGCCATGGCAACCCACCGTGGCCGATCCACGGCCTGTTCCTGATGGGCAGCCTGGGCTCACTGGCCCAGGCCGAGCAAAGCGACATGGACCTGTGGGTTTGCCACGCCCCGGGCCTGGCCGATGAGCTGCTGGACGAACTGCGCCGCAAATGCCAGCTGCTAGAGGCATGGGCGGAAAGCCTGGGTGCCGAGGCGCACTTCTTCCTGATCGACACGCAAGGTTTCGCCCAAGGCCAGCGCGAAGGCCAGCTCGGCTCCGACGATTGCGGCACCACCCAGCACTATCTGCTGCTGGACGAGTTCTACCGCACCACTATCTGGCTGGCCGGGCGCACGCCACTGTGGTGGCTGGTGCCGGTCTACCAGGAACACGATTACCACACCTATACCCAGACCCTGCTGTCCAAGCGTTTCATCCGCAGCCAGGACGCCCTCGATCTCGGCAACCTGGCGCACATCCCGCCCGGCGAGTTCGTCGGCGCCGGCTTGTGGCAGCTGTTCAAAGGCATCGACTCGCCCTACAAGTCGCTGCTCAAGCTGCTGCTGACCGAGGCCTATGCCAGCGAGCACCCCACCGTTCGCTGCCTGAGCCTGGACTACAAGCAGGCAGTGTTCGCCAACCAGCTAGACCTCGACGAGCTGGACCCCTACGTGATGGTGTACCGGCGCATCGAGCGCTACCTGCTGCAGCGTGGCGAACACGCGCGCCTGGAGCTGGTGCGGCGCAGCCTGTACCTGAAGGTGAACAAGAAACTCAGCGACCCGACCCGGGCCAATGGCTGGCAACGCCGGCTGTTGCAGCGCCTGGCCGACGAATGGGGTTGGGACGAGCGCCAGCTGGCCCTGCTGGACAGTCGCAATCAATGGAAGGTGCAGCAGGTTGCCATCGAGCGCCGTGAACTGGTGGCCGAACTGAACCATAGCTACCGATTTCTCAGCCAGTTCGCTCGCACCCAGAACGCCAGCAGCCGCGCCGACCAACGCGATCTCAATGTGCTGGGCCGGCGCCTTTACGCCGCCTTCGAGCGCCGCGCCGGCAAGGTCGAAGTCATCAACCCCGGTATCGCCCCGGACCTGGCCGAAGGCACCCTGACCCTGGTACAAGCGCCTAATCGCAAGGAGCCCGGCAGCCATCACTGGGAGCTGTACACCGGCAACCTGAGCCCCCATGAGGTGGACCACTTCAGCCCGCTCAAGCGCTGCCGCGAGCTGCTCGAGTTGCTGACCTGGGCTTATCGCAACGGGGTGATCGACAGCAGCACGCGCCTGGCGCTGCACCCGGGTGTCAGCGACCTCAGCGAATTCGAGCTGTTCAACCTGATCGGCTGCCTGCAGCAAAGCATTCCCCTGCCCTTGCCGACCGTCAGCGAGGTGCGCTTGTTGCAGCCGAGCGTTGCCGACGAGGTGCTGTTGCTGGTCAACGTCGCCATCGACCCGCTGCGCCACCACCGCGACCTGAACATCCTGATGACCACCGAGCGCACCGACTCTTTGAGCTACGCAGGCGTGCGCGAAAACCTGGTCCTGACCCTGGACCAGGTCATCCTCAACAGCTGGAACGAAGTACTGGTCCAGCGCTATGACGGCGAGCACGCACTGGTGCGCTGCCTGCGCGACTTCCTCAACAGCCCCGTGCCGCGCGGACACCGGCCGAAGGTGCGGGTGCGTTGCTTCTGCCAGAGCCGCGCCCAGGCCATAGGCCAACGCGTGGAGGAAATATTCGACACCGTACAACTGCTGCTGGACCAGGGCCTGAACCACCGCTACCTGCTGCAGGTGGCCCAGCACACCCATGTGCTGGAGCTGATGCCCGGGCATGTCGGCCTCACCACCTTGGCCGAGCATGAGGCACTGCTGAACCACCTGGGCGAAGAACGCAGCGCCTACAGCCCACTGTACCTGGATGCCAACGCCCTGCAGGACCACGACCTGCACCTGGTGCTGGAGCAAGGCCGGCCTTTCTGCATCCAGGTGTTCTACCGCCTGCAGGGTGGCTGGGCCGAGTTGTACGTGCTGGATGAATACAATGCCCTGTGGCAGCAACGCCTGCCGCTGCACGACGAAGCTCACTTGCTGTTGCCGCTGCAGCGTTTTCTGCGCTCGGTGGTGATGCGCCGTGATGCCCGGCTACCGCTGGACACCCAGCGCGCGGCTTCACTGGACATCCACTACGCGCAACTGTTGCCTTCCGGGCCAGGCAAGGCGCGCAGCATCGAGCCGCGCCAGGCGCCGGCCGAGGGTAGCGACCAGCCTTACTATGAGGTGCAGGCGATCATCCAGGCCGGGGTGGCAGGCGCGGCGCACGTGACGCTGTATTGCGACCAGCAGGAGTTTTCCGAACTGGAGCATGGTGAGCAGTTGTATGCGGTGGTGGCCCGGCAGATCATCGGGCAGCGACGTGGTGCAGGGCAGTACCGCTGTTACATCACGGACCTGGATTTGTCCGAGTTGCTGGATGACCAGCTGGGGTCGACGCAGCTGTACCTGCGCTACAAGCGGGAGCTGGAGCAGGCTTTGAACGAGGGGTTGGAGCAGGTTTTGGCGCAAGAGGCTTGAATTGCCGGGGGCGCGTTGCGCCCCTTTCGCGACACAAGGCTGCTCCTACAGGGAATGCGTAATCCTGTAGGAGCGGCCTTGTGTCGCGATGGGCCGCAAAGCGGCCCCCTAGCCCTTACAGGTCGAAATCGCCCGCCGCTTCCGGCTGGTATTCCACTTCCAGCAGCTTCAGCTTGAGGGTCTTGCCCCCCGGCGCCGGCCAGTCGATCTGCGCGCCCACCGACAACCCCAGCAAGGCGCAACCGATCGGCGCCAGGATCGAGACCTTGCCTTCCGGCCCGGCATCCTTCGGGTATACCAGGGTCAGGTGGTAGTCCTTGCCGCTGGCTTCCTCACGGCAGTGCACACGCGAGTTCATGGTCACCACGCCAGCCGGTACTTCCTCGTGACCGACCACCTGCTCGGCGCGGTCCAGCTCGCCCTGCAGGGCGAGCACACCCGGCGTACTCTCGTCGAGGCTGTCGATCAGACGCTCCAGACGTTGTACGTCCAATCGGGTGAGGATGAGGGAAGGCTTGGTGCTCATGATCCAGTCAGACTCCTTTGAACAGGCGGTTTTCATCGTGCAGATAAAGCAAAACCCCGCCCAAGGGCGGGGTTTGTGAAGGCTTTGGCGTCACCGACGCAGAACCCGACGTTACCACAGCCGGGTAAATACTCAAGCCCCTGCGATCAGTGTGCCTTAGCCTGGTCGCGCAGGGCCTGGGCCTCGCGGCAAATCTGCCGGCGCCGTTCGTCATCGGCCGAACGCCATTCACGGATATGCTCGACATGCCGGTGGCAACCTGTGCACACCCGCTGTTCGTCCAGCCGGCAAACGCTGATGCACGGCGACGGCACGGCGGGGCTGACGTTGCTGTAGAGCGGTTTGGGCGGCCGGGCCTGGGTACTGCTCATGTCAGATCTCGTCGAAGTCCAGCTTCTCGCCGGCCCGCTCCCAGACGATGCGCTCGAGCATTTCGCCCAGCAGCTCCTCGCTCTTCTCGCACACCCACTTGCCGCTTTCTTCGTCGTAGTCGAAGTGGAAACCGCCGGAACGGTCGGCCAGCCACAGCTGGCGCAGCGGCTCCTGGCGGCTGAAGATCAGCGTGCTGCCATTGTCGAACTTGATGGTCAGGACACCAGCGGAGTTCTCCATGTCCAGATCCAGGCCGCTCTCGTCGAACAGGTCTTCCAGGGCCTGTTGGGTCGCGTCGACCAGATCATGGAAACGCGCTTCACTCAAACTCATTGCAGGAACCTCGAAATTGGCTGCGTTACAGGCAAGCCCGGCAAGATACGGGCGCTTGCCGCCGAATGCAAAGGTTTAGCCGCTACCTTCACTGGCATGAACTCAAAGCCAGCGCAGTACCTGTGGGAGCGGGCATGCCCGCGAATCAGGTGCCGCGGTGTGTGGCACCGGCTTTGCCGGTGTTCGCGGGCACGCCCGCTCCCACAGGTACTGCGAAAGGGCCCTTGCAGGCGGTAAGAATAGCCCGCCCGGCGGGCCGGCCCTTGCATAGGCAAGCCGTCGGTCGCTCGGTATACTCGGGCGCAATACTGCATATTTCTAAGGATTTCACCCATGAAGCGCCTGATTTCCTCCCTCGCGGCGCTGGTCGCTGTTGCCTGCCTCGTTTCGGCCTGCGGCCAGAAAGGCCCGCTGTACCTGCCTGAAGACGGCAAGGACGGCAAGGCCAGCCACAAGTCGCACCAGTACCAGCCAAAAGCCAAGCCGGCCCCGACGCAGGAGCAGCAACCCGAGCTGCAGTCCGAGCCCGAGCAGTCGCCAGCGCAGTAAGGAAACCAGATGAACGCTTTCAACTACCGCGACGGCGAGCTGTTCGCGGAAGGCGTGGGCCTGTCGGCCATCGCCGAACGCTACGGCACCCCTACCTACGTGTATTCGCGCGCCCACATCGAGGCCCAGTACCGTAGCTACGCCGATGCACTGCAAGGCACCGAGCACCTGGTATGTTTCGCGGTCAAGGCCAACTCCAACCTTGGCGTGCTGAACGTGCTGGCACGCCTGGGCGCAGGCTTTGACATCGTCTCTGGCGGTGAGCTGGAGCGCGTGCTGGCCGCTGGCGGCCGTGCCGACCGCGTGGTGTTCTCCGGTGTCGGCAAGACCCGCGAGGACATGCGCCGTGCCCTGGAAGTCGGCGTGCACTGCTTCAACGTCGAATCCACCGACGAACTGGAGCGCCTGCAGGTAGTGGCCGCCGAGATGGGCAAGGTTGCCCCGGTCTCGCTGCGGGTCAACCCGGACGTCGACGCCGGTACCCACCCGTACATCTCCACCGGCCTGAAAGAGAACAAGTTCGGCATCGCCATCGCCGACGCCGAGGCCATCTACGTGCGGGCCGCGCAGTTGCCGAACCTGGAAGTGGTCGGCGTCGACTGCCACATCGGTTCGCAGCTGACCACCGTCGAGCCTTTCCTCGATGCCCTTGACCGCCTGCTGGTGCTGGTCGACCGCCTGGCCGAGTGCGGCATCCATCTGCGCCACCTGGACCTGGGTGGCGGCGTCGGCGTGCGTTACCGCGATGAGGAGCCGCCGCTGGTGGCCGACTACATCAAGGCGATCCGCGAGCGCGTCGGCGACCGCGACCTGGCCCTGGTGTTCGAGCCGGGCCGCTACATCGTGGCCAACGCCGGCGTCCTGCTGACCCGCGTGGAATACCTCAAGCACACCGAACACAAGGACTTCGCCATCATCGATGCGGCGATGAACGACCTGATCCGCCCGGCCCTGTACCAGGCCTGGATGGGTGTCAGCGCGGTCAAGCCACGCGCAGGCGAAGGCCGTGCCTACGACCTGGTCGGTCCTATCTGCGAGACTGGCGACTTCCTCGGCAAGGACCGCGTGCTGAACCTGGCCGAAGGTGACCTGCTGGCCGTACAGTCCGCGGGCGCCTATGGTTTTGTCATGAGCTCCAACTACAACACCCGTGGCCGTTGCGCTGAAATCCTGGTCGACGGCGACCAGGCCTTCGAAGTACGCCGCCGCGAGACCATCGCCGAATTGTACGCTGGCGAAAGCCTGCTGCCGGAGTAAGCCCATGCTGCTGCGTTTTACCAAGATGCATGGGCTGGGCAACGACTTCATGGTCCTCGACCTGGTCAGCCAGCACGCGCACATCCAGCCCAAGCACGCCAAGCAATGGGGTGACCGCCACACCGGCATCGGCTTCGACCAGTTGCTGATCGTCGAGGCGCCGAACAACCCGGAAGTGGACTTCCGCTACCGCATCTTCAATGCCGACGGCTCCGAGGTCGAGCAGTGCGGCAACGGTGCGCGCTGCTTCGCCCGCTTCGTGCTGGACAAGCGCCTGACCGCGAAAAAGCGCATCCGCGTGGAAACCAAGAGCGGCATCATCGAGCTGGACGTGCAGAACGACGGCCAGATCAGTGTCGACATGGGCCCACCGCGCTTCATCCCTGCCGAAATCCCCTTCGTCGCCGACGAGCAGGCGCTGAACTACCCACTGGAAGTCGACGGCCAGGTGCATTCGATTGCCGCCGTGTCCATGGGGAACCCGCATGCCGTGCTGCGTGTCGACGACGTGCGTACCGCCCCTGTGCATGAGCTGGGCCCGAAGATCGAAAACCACCCACGCTTCCCGCAGCGGGTAAATGCCGGCTTCCTCCAGGTCATCGACCGCCACCGCGCCAACCTGCGGGTGTGGGAACGTGGTGCGGGCGAAACCCAGGCCTGCGGCACCGGCGCCTGCGCCGCCGCCGTGGCGGCGATCAGCCAGGGCTGGATGGACTCCCCGGTATCCCTCGACCTGCCCGGTGGCCGCCTGCACATCGAGTGGGCCGGCCCCGGCAAGCCCGTGCTGATGACTGGCCCAGCCGTACGCGTCTACGAAGGACAGGTTCGTCTCTAAGCGAGTAACCGCCATGACCGATCAGCCCCAGGTTGTACCCCAGCAGTCCGCCGAGCTCGATGCCGAAGCGGTGGTCGCCTACCTGCGCGCCCACCCCACCTTCTTCGCCGAGCACGACGAGTTGCTGATCGAACAACGCATCCCTCACCAGCGTGGCGACAGCGTGTCGCTGGTGGAGCGCCAGCTCAAGTTGCTGCGCGACCGCAACATCGAGATGCGCCACCGCCTGTCGCAACTGATGGACGTGGCCCGCGACAACGATCGGCTTTTCGACAAGACCCGCCGGCTGATCCTCGACCTGCTCGACGCCGGCAGCCTGGAGGAAGTGGTGATGGCAGTCGAAGACAGCCTGCGCCAGGAATTCCAGGTGCCCTTCGTCAGCCTGATCCTGTTCGGCGAAAACGTCGCGCCGGTCGGGCGCTGGGTGAGCAACGCCGAAGCGCAGCAGGCCATCGGTGCCCTGCTGGGTGGCGGCAAGACGGTCAGCGGCAACCTGCGCGAGCACGAGCTGGCCTTCCTGTTCGGTGAAGAACAGCGCCGGGAAGTGGGCTCCAGCGCCGTGGCTGCCCTGGAATACCAGGGCCTGCACGGGGTGCTGGCGATCGGCAGCCGCGACCCGCAACACTACAAGAGCAGCGTCGGCACCTTGTTCCTTGGCTACATTGCCGAGGTGCTTGGCCGCGTTGTGCCACGCGTTACCCAGACCCTGCGCCCGGTACGCTGATGGAACGCCAGCTGGAGGCTTATTGCGCACACCTGCGCAACGAGCGCCAGGTGTCCGAGCACACCTTGCTGGGCTACCGTCGCGACCTGGACAAGGTGGTCGCCTACTGCAAAGAACATGGCATTACCGGTTGGGAGGCGCTGCAGATCCAGCAGCTGCGCCAGCTGATCGCCCGCCAGCACCACCACGGCCAGTCCTCGCGCAGCCTGGCCCGGCTGCTGTCGGCGGTGCGTGGCCTGTACCGCTATCTCAACCGCGAAGGCCTGTGCCAGCACGACCCGGCCAGCGGCCTGAGCCCGCCCAAGGGCGAACGCCGGCTGCCCAAGGTGCTGGACACCGACCGCGCCCTGCAACTGCTGGATGGCGGTGTCGACGATGACTTCATCGCCCGTCGTGACCAGGCCATCCTCGAACTGTTCTATTCGTCGGGCCTGCGCCTGTCCGAGCTGACCAACCTCGACCTCGATCACCTGGACCTCGCAGCCGGCCTGGTGCAGGTGCTGGGCAAAGGCGGCAAGGCCCGCGTGCTGCCGGTCGGCCGCAAGGCCCGCGAGGCATTGCAGGCCTGGTACCGCCTGCGCGGCATCGGCAACCCGCGCGACCGCGCGGTTTTCATCACCCGCCAAGGCAACCGCATCAGCCCACGGGCCGTTCAGCAACGGGTGAAGGCGGCCGGTGAGCGCGAGCTGGGCCAGCACCTGCACCCGCACATGCTTCGCCATTCCTTCGCCAGCCACGTGCTGGAATCGTCCCAGGACCTGCGCGCGGTGCAGGAGATGCTCGGCCACGCCGACATCGGCACCACGCAGATCTACACCCACCTGGACTTCCAGCACCTGGCCGCGGTGTACGACAGCGCCCACCCTCGGGCCAAACGCAGCAAAGGCACAGACTCATGAGCATCAAGCTGATCACCTTCGACCTCGACGACACCCTGTGGGATACCGCGCCGGTGATTGCCAGCGCGGAAGTCGTGCTGCGCGACTGGCTCGAAGCCAACGCCCCGATCCTTGGCGGCGTACCGGTGGAGCACCTGTTCGCCATTCGCGAGCGCCTGGTACAAGCCGAACCCGGCCTGAAGCACCGTATCAGCGCCCTGCGTCGACGGGTGCTGTTTCATGCCCTGGAAGAAGTCGGCTACAGCGAAAAACATGCGCAGGAGCTGGCCAACGAAGGTTTCGAAGTATTCCTGCATGCCCGCCACCAGGTGGAGATTTTCCCGGAGGTGCAGCCGGTGCTGGAGATCCTGCGCCATCACTACACCTTGGGCGTGGTCACCAACGGCAATGCCGACGTAAGCCGGCTGGGGCTGGCGGACTATTTCCGCTTTGCCCTGTGTGCCGAAGACCTCGGCATCGGCAAGCCGGACCCGGCGCCGTTCCTCGAAGCCCTGCGCCGCGGTGACGTGGAGGCCAGCGCAGCGGTGCACATCGGTGACCACCCGGGCGATGACATTGCCGGCGCCCAGCGCGCCGGGCTGCGGGCGGTGTGGTTCAACCCCCAGGGCAAGGCGTGGGTAGGCGAACAGGCGCCTGATGCCGAGATCCAGCGCCTGTCGCAGTTACCCGACATCCTCGCGCGCTGGCGCTGACAGGCGCCGCTTCGCGGCCCATTCGCGGGCACGCCCGCTCCCACAGGTTTACTGCCCTCTCAGCTTCTGCGCGATCCCAGTGGGAGCGGGCGAGCCCGCGAAGAGGCCGGTACAGGCAACACAAAACAGACAGGCACAAAAAAGCCCGCAGCGACGGCGGGCTTTTTTTCGATCAGCCACTCAGATAGGGCGGCTGCCGTACTTGTTGTCCGGCTTCTTGGGCGGATCGGCGACCACGTTGGCCTCGACTTCCTGAACCTTGCCGCCGCGAGCAAGGAACTCTTCCATGGCCTTGGCCAGGGCGTCACGCTCCTTCTGCTTGGCTTCCATGCTCGGCATCTCGTCTACCGAGACCGCGGCCTTGGATTTGCCCTTGGCAGCGGGTGCCGGGCTGCTGTCGTCATCGCCAGCGTCTTCGGCGCCATCATCAGCTGCCGCTTCGAGGCCTTCATCGCCCTCGTCTTCGTCGCCTACTTCGAGGTCATCATTTTCCAGATCGTCGTCGCTCATGTTCTACCTCATGACTTGCGAAAAGCAGGTTAGTTATAGACCAGTGCAGCCGTAGACCGGCAGCCACCAGTGAAAATTCAACTGGCCGTGGGTTAGGCCACTGCCCTAGGGTCGGCGCTCCTGATGGGAGGCGGCACCCAGCAGACCCTGCTCCTGGCAGGACCTGACAAATCCTTTAGCCCCTGCTGGCCACACGCTATTGGCAAGCCTAGCAAAGGCTGGCGAAGCGTGTGGACTACTCGTCAAACACCCTTCGGCGCGCATTCTAGCGCGCCAGCAGAAAAAGCAAAGCACCATGAATGCTCTGCGTTTTGTAAGATTTCCGCCTACGTCGCGAACGTGTCGGATAAACCGTTTGCCGTGCGGGAAATGCTAAAAATCTGGCAAAAAAATGCCCGGCAAGCCGGGCAAGTTTTTACCGCGTCGCAGTTACAGGTTGTAGCCGCGCTCGTTGTGCTGAGCCAGGTCGAGGCCGACCGACTCTTCTTCTTCGCTTGCCCGCAGGCCCATCACCACATCAAGCACCTTGAGAATCACGTAGGTGACGATGGCGGTGTAGACCACGGTGAAGATCACGCCCTTGGCCTGGATCCAGACCTGCATGCCGATGTCGGTGACGGCACCGAAGCCGCCCAGCGCCGGAGCTGCGAACACACCGGTGAGGATGGCGCCGACGATACCGCCGATGCCGTGCACGCCGAAGGCGTCCAGCGAGTCGTCATAGCCCAGCTTGCGCTTGAGGCTGGTGGCGCAGAAGTAGCAGACCACACCCGAGACCAGGCCGATCACCAGGGCACCCATGGGGCCTACGGTACCGGCAGCCGGGGTGATGGCGACCAGGCCGGCGACCACACCCGAAGCAATGCCCAGGGCACTCGGTTTTCCGTGACCGATCCACTCGGCGAACATCCAGCCCAGGGCCGCGGCGGCGGTGGCGATCTGGGTCACCAGCATGGCCATGCCGGCGGTGCCGTTGGCAGCCGCGGCAGAGCCTGCGTTGAAGCCGAACCAGCCGACCCACAGCATGGCCGCGCCCATCAGGGTATAGCCCAGGTTGTGCGGAGCCATCGGGGTGGTCGGGTAGCCCTTGCGCTTGCCCAGCACCAGGCAGCAGACCAGGCCAGCGATACCGGCGTTGATGTGCACCACGGTGCCGCCAGCGAAGTCAAGCACGCCCCAGTCCCACATCAGTGCACCGTCACCGCTCCAGACCATGTGCGCGATCGGCGCGTAGACCAGGGTGAACCAGATGCCCATGAACACCAGCATCGCGGAGAACTTCATGCGCTCGGCGAACGCACCGACGATCAGCGCCGGGGTGATGATGGCGAAGGTCATCTGGAAGGTGATGAATACCGCTTCAGGGAACAGCGCGGCAGCCGAGGTCAGGTTCGAGGGCGTGACACCGCTGAGGAACGCCTTGGAGAAGCCACCGACGAAGGAATTGAAGTTGAGCACGCCCTTTTCCATACCGGTGGTATCGAAGGCCATGCTGTAGCCATAGACGACCCAGAGAATGCTCATAAGGCCAGTGATTGCAAAGCACTGCATCATTACCGACAGCACGTTCTTGGAACGCACCATGCCGCCATAGAACAGGGCCAGGCCCGGAATGGTCATGAACAGCACCAGCGCCGTTGCGGTGAGCATCCAGGCGGTGTCGCCGGAATTCAGCGCTGGGGCAGCTTCCTCGGCCAGGGCAAGCCCGGGCATTACGAGGGACAATAGGGCTCCTAGCCCTGCGATCTTACGCAGAGTCATGTTGTTTTCTCCTGGGGCGTTGGGTTTGGTGAGGCTTTGTTGCTGCTTAGATCGCGTCGGTATC
The DNA here is from genome assembly GCF_046764235.1 of Pseudomonas sp. s4. Taxonomy (NCBI): domain Bacteria; kingdom Pseudomonadati; phylum Pseudomonadota; class Gammaproteobacteria; order Pseudomonadales; family Pseudomonadaceae; genus Pseudomonas; species Pseudomonas sp. s4. The sequence continues at coordinate 6,113,447 of NZ_CP177209.1, forward strand.
GGTTTCGCCGGTACGGATACGGATCGCCTGCTCCAGATTCACCACGAAAATCTTGCCGTCACCGATCTTGCCGGTGTTGGCTGCCTTGGTGATGGCTTCGATTACCCGATCAAGGTCCTTGTCATCGATGGCGACATCGATCTTCACCTTGGGCAGGAAATCGACCACATATTCAGCACCGCGATACAGCTCGGTGTGGCCCTTCTGCCGACCGAAACCTTTGACTTCGGTGACGGTGATGCCCTGCACGCCGATTTCCGACAGCGACTCGCGCACGTCGTCCAGCTTGAACGGCTTGATGATGGCTGTGACTAGCTTCATGAAACTCTCTCCCGATTTGGTGGACTTGCCCCAGGAAAACAAACCCGTCTCAAGTCTAAGCGCAGCGGTTGGCTTTGTAACGCGTCGTCGGCATCCGGCTCCGCGTGCGCACTGCCTGGTCACAAGGAACTGCATCAGTGCATGGCTCGCACTGGTCTTTGCAGAAACCTTGCCAGTTCCGTCAAAGCACGGGAAAACAGCGAGTTATGTGAATCAGTCGGGATTGGCCAGTCGCCAGCATGCGCAACATGCACAATTCCGGTGCATCCCGACCTGGCGCGTTGCTCGAAAAATGTGCAGTTCCAGAGGAGCGCCGCTCCTACACGAGCCAGCGACGAGGCCGGATGTTCATGCATGCGTGTTACACTGCCGGCCATTTCCCAGTATCAGTGGACAGCCCCATGCTCGCGCCCAAAGCCCTTCTCGATGCCCTGAGCGACCAGGCATCGCGCCTGTTCAGCAGCGATACCGCCCAGCCCCGCGCCGAACTGGAAAGTCAGTTCAAGGTGCTGATGCAAGGTGCCTTCAGCAAGCTGGACCTGGTCAGCCGCGAAGAATTCGACAGCCAGATGGTCGTACTGGCGCGCACCCGCGCACGCCTTGAGGCTTTGGAAAAACAAGTGGCCGAGCTGGAAGCCCGGCTGAACCCGACCCCACAGGATGAGTGAATGCAACCCTCCAGCGCATACCCGGTACTGTTGTTTTCCTACGGCACCTTGCAGGACAAGGCCGTGCAGCTCACCAACTTCGGCCGCGAACTGAGCGGCCAGGCCGACCGCATGCTGGGCTACCGCCAGGACTGGGTCGAGATCACCGACCCGGCCGTGCTGGCAGCCAGCGGCAAGTCCCATCACCCTATCGTCGCTCCCAGCAGCCAGGCAGACGACAGCGTGGCCGGCATGGTCTTCCAGATCAGCGAAGAAGAGCTGGCAGCGGCGGATCGCTATGAAGTCGCAGACTACAAGCGCGTGGCCGTAACGCTCGCATCGGGCCTGACCGCCTGGGTTTATGTACGCGCCTGAGCCCTTCCGGCGCACAGCAGGCACGAACCCGACAGGGTGACAATGCAGGGGAAAACCCTGCCTGAAAAACCAGGACGCACACTTCTTTCGCCGGCCCGGGCCGTGCTCGCTATTCTTGCAAAGCCGCAGGAAGCGGCCCTCTTCAGCGACAACGGAGCGTCCATGTCCCTAGCCCTCGTCCACAGCCGCGCCCAGGTGGGCGTGCAGGCACCGGCGGTCAGCGTCGAAACCCACCTGGCCAACGGCTTGCCCCATCTCACGCTGGTCGGTCTGCCGGAAACCACGGTCAAAGAGAGCAAGGACCGGGTACGCAGCGCCATCGTCAACTCCGGTTTGAACTACCCGCAGCGGCGCATCACCCAGAACCTCGCCCCCGCCGACCTGCCCAAGGATGGCGGGCGCTATGACCTGGCAATTGCCCTGGGTATCCTCGCCGCCGATGGCCAGGTACCAACGGCCACCCTTGCCGAGGTCGAATGCCTGGGCGAACTGGCGCTGTCTGGCAAGTTGCGCCCGGTGCAGGGCGTGTTGCCCGCAGCACTGGCGGCACGCGAAGCAGGCCGGGCGCTGGTGGTGCCGCGGGAGAATGCCGAGGAAGCCAGCCTGGCAGGCGGGCTGGTGGTGTATGCGGTGGGGCACCTGCTGGAACTGGTCGCCCACCTGAACGGCCAGGTGCCATTGCCACCGTATGCCGCCAACGGCCTGATCCTGCAGCAACGTCCGTACCCGGACCTGAGCGAAGTGCAGGGCCAACTGGCGGCCAAGCGTGCGCTGCTGCTAGCGGCGGCCGGGGCGCACAACCTTTTGTTCACCGGGCCTCCCGGTACCGGCAAGACCTTGCTTGCCAGCCGCTTGCCGGGGCTGCTGCCACCACTGGACGAGCACGAAGCACTGGAAGTGGCGGCGATACAGTCGGTCAGCGGCCATACGCCACTGAGCAGCTGGCCGCAGCGGCCCTTCCGCCATCCGCATCACTCCGCCTCCGGCCCGGCACTGGTCGGCGGCAGCAGCCGGCCGCAACCGGGCGAAATCACCCTCGCCCACCATGGCGTGCTGTTTCTGGATGAACTACCTGAGTTCGAGCGTCGCGTGCTGGAAGTGTTGCGCGAACCGCTGGAGTCGGGCGAGATCGTGATTGCCCGGGCCCGCGACAAGGTGCGCTTCCCCGCACGTTTCCAGCTGGTGGCGGCAATGAACCCCTGCCCTTGCGGCTACCTGGGCGACCCCACTGGCCGCTGCCGCTGTAGCACCGAGCAGATCGCGCGGTATCGCAACAAGCTGTCCGGGCCATTGCTGGACCGTATCGACCTGCACCTGACCGTGGCCCGTGAGAGCACCACGCTGAACAACCAGCCCTGCGGCGAGACCAGTGCCGATGTGGCGGCCAAGGTAGCCGAGGCACGTGAACTGCAACAGCGGCGACAAGGGTGTGCGAATGCATTTCTCGACCTTGAGGGGTTGCGCTGCCATTGTGGCTTGGCGGCGGCGGACCAGGCCTGGTTGGAGGGGGCCTGTGAGCGGCTGACCCTGTCGTTACGTGCGGCTCACCGGTTACTGAAGGTGGCGCGGACGCTGGCGGATCTGGAAGGTAACCAGGCAATTGGCCGGGCGCATCTGGCCGAGGCCCTGCAGTACCGGCCGGGGAGCAGTTAGATTGCCGGGGCTGCTTTGCAGCCCATCGCAGGCAAGCCAGCTCCCACCCCGACCGCATCGGCCTCAAACCATGCGCAGTCCCTGTAGGAGCCTGGCTTGCCAGCGATGAGGCCAGTACAGGCAGTGCAAGACAGTTGCTCCCACACCGAATACATCGGCCCAAAGCCTATGCAGTCCCTGTAGGAGCGGGCAAGCCCGCGAAGGGGCCGGGGCAGGAATACCTCACTGGCTGCCCACCAAAGCATCCTCAACCACCTTCAGCAGCACCTCTTCAGAAAATGGCTTGCCCAGGCAGACCAGCGCCCCAAGCGCCATCGCCGCCCGCACCGCCCCTTCATCCCAGTGCGCCGACATGCAGATCACCGGCAACCGCCACCCCAGCCTGGCCAGCTCGCGCTGCACCGCCAGCCCGCTCATTCCGGGCATCCTCAGGTCGAGCAGCACACACCCCGCTTGCCGCGCCAGTGCCGAGGCCAGGAACAGGTCCCCGGCAGCAAAAGACAAGGTCTCGAAACCTGCCGAACGTAGCAGGTTGGCCAGGCTTTTGCGCACCGAAGCATCGTCGTCAACGATGCACACTGTGCTGCTCATGCGCCGCCCAGGCCCTCAGGCTGCGCCCCGATAACGTTGTGCATGGCCACCAGTTCAAGCAGCGAGCGGGACTGCATCTTGTTCATGATGTTTTTCTTGTGCACCTTGGTCGTCACCTCGCTGGTGCCGATCTGCCTGGCGATCTGCTTGTGCGACAGGCCACCGACCACCAGCGAGAACACCTGGCGCTCGCGCTGGGTCAGGCGCTGGTACTTTTCCTCGACCTGCCGCGCATGGTGCCACTTGCGCCCTTCGGCCACGGCACGCGTGCGCACCGCCTGCAGCAGTGTCAGCATCTGGTCTTCGTCGAACGGTTTGGTCAGGAACTCCACGGCCCCGGCACGCATGGCCTGGACGGTCATCGGGATGGTGCCGAAGCCGGTCATGAACACGATCGGCCAGGGCAGCGCAAGTCGGCGCAGCGCATCTTGGACTTCCAGGCCGCTGGTATCGGGCAGGTGCATGTCCAGCAACAGGCAGGCATAGGGGGTTTCCAGGCGGGCCTCGAACAACGCCTCGGCACTGGCGAACAAATGATGCGGAATGTCCTGCGAGCGCAGCAGGCGGCCCAACGCCGTGCGCACCGACGGGTCGTCATCCACCACCAGCACCGGCACGTTCAAGTGCTCATCGAACAACTCGACAGTTTCGGCCGCGGCGCACAGCGGCGATTTGCCCGCCGCCTTGCCAGGCAACTCGAGGCTGATCTCGGCGGCCAGGCGGTAGCCCCGGCGTGGCACGGTCTGGATCAGGCCACGGTCGCCAAAGGCCTTGCGCAGCAAGGACACCTGCACCTGCAGGTTGTTGTCCTCGACTACCGTGCCGGCCCACACCTGGCTGAACAGCTCGTCCTTGTCGACCACCCGCCCCTTGGCCTTGATCAGCGTCGCCAGCACTTCGAATGCCCGCCCCCCCAACAGGACAGGCTTACCGTCAACAAAGGCTTCGCGCCGCTCCAGCGACACCTGGGCATTACCTATTCGGATCATGGCTTCCTCGCGCGGGCACGGGCGTTTCCCAGCCCAGGGCAGCCTAGGCCAGGGTACGCCTTCAGACAATTATCCCGAGGGATAGGTTGGCCTGAGGACTATACAAAAGCCCGCCAGCCCCCAGGGGACGATAACGGACAACAGCGTACCCTTTCCTGCCAAGCAGCCTGCAGCCCGCATCCCTGCTGGGTCCGCTGCGTATACTCGTGCGTCAGGATGTCGCTAGCAGGGGTGCCTTATGCTCGATGAACGCCTTGCCCACAGGCCCATCGATTACGACCAGTCCGTCGACGAGGGGTGGCTGAACCGGTGCGACATCAACGCGCTGGGCCAGGAAGGTGAACTCAGTTACTTCCGCCTTCGCGATCCAGCCACCGACCAGGCATGGATCGCCGTGCGCGCCCCGCGCGAGGTCCCCGCCGCCTGCCAGCGCCTGGAACGTGACTACCGCCTGCAACTCGACCCGCAATGGGCGGTGATCCCCTCGGCGTTCGTGCGCTCGGCCGAAGGCCCCCTGCTGGTGTACCCGGCCGGCCGCTCCATCGCCGACCTTATCGCAGAGGGCCCTGCCGCCCTGACGCCGTTTCTCGAGATTGCGGTAAACGCGGCCACTGCCTTGGCCCAGGCCCACGAACGCAATGTGCTGCACGGCGCGCTGCAGCCCGAACATGTGTGCCTGCACACCAACCAGCGAGTGCGGCTTGGCTGCTTTCGCGCCGACCCGGCGGAGCTGATCAGCGAACAGGGCACCGCGCTCGGCAACTGGGCGTACCTGGCACCGGAACAGGTCTGCCCGCACGGCAGCAGCAGCGACCGACGCACCGACATCTATGCCCTGGGCGCGATCCTTTACCAGCTACTGCTGGGCGAATTGCCTCTGGCCGGGCGCGACACCCAGCACTGGCGCCAGCTGCATGCCGGCGTGCAGCCACGAGCGGCCTGCGAAGTGGACAGCAATGTGCCGCAACCTCTCAGCCGGATCCTGGCCAAGGCCTTGGCCAAAGAGCCGGACGCCCGCTACCAGAGTGCTCGCGCCCTGGCGGTGGACTTGGCCTATTGCCAGCGACAGTGGGCCGCCAGCAAGTCCATGGAGGCCTTCGAACCAGGCTGTGCCGACCCGATGACGCCCGACCGCGCACGCCTGTATGGCCGCAGTGCCGAACAGAAGGCCATCGCCCTGCTGCTCAAGGCACAGCGCCGTAACAGCAAGCCACAAGCCCTGTTCATCAATGGGGCTACGGGCATGGGCAAGTCGAGCCTGGTCGAGGCAGCGCTCAGGGCCAACGCCCAGGGTTACTGGGCCACCGGCAAGTGCAACGGCGTTGCCCAGGCCGTGCCCTACGCGCCCTGGGTCGAAATTCTCGGCGCGCTGACCACCCAGTTGCTGGCCAAGAACAGCCGGGACCTCGACGCCTTGCGCTGCGAGATTCTGCGCCGTATCAAAGGCCACGGCCGGCTGCTCGGCAAGCTGGCACCAGACCTGCAACTGATCCTCGGCCCCTTGCCCGAGTTGCCGGCCAAGCCCACGCGTCTGGCGCTGCAGAAGGAGCTGCGGGCGATCGTCGAATTCCTGCAGGTATTCAGCCGCCCCGACCAGCCGCTGGTGCTGTTCTTCGATGACATGCATTGGGTCGACGACTCCAGCCAGCAACTGCTGGCGCAACTTCTGGCTCACTCGCCCGGCAACCTGTTGCTGATCTTCGCCCGGCGCAGTGATGCGCCAGCCAGCAGTACACCCCTTGCCCTGCCCGCAGCGTTGCGCAGCACCACGCTGAACCTGCGGCCCCTGGCGGTGAGCGCGGTGACCGAGTTGATCGGCGAGCGCTACCACGTCGGCCCCGAGGACGCATTGCAGGTGGCCGAACTGGTACACGACAAGACTGCGGGCAATCCGTTCTTCATCAATCAGATCCTCCGGGCCATGGTCGAGGACCAGCTGTTCACCTTCGATACCCAGGCCATGCGCTGGTCATGGTGCCTGCAGGCCGTGGCCCGCCACCGCTATTCCGACAATGTCGCCGACCTGATGATCCACCGCCTGGTGCGCCTGCCCGAGCCGCAGCGCGACCTGCTGCGGGTGGTCAGTGCGGCTGGCAGCCGCTGTGATGAACGCCTGCTTCACCAGGTACTCTCTCAAGCGCCCGGCGAGCCGTTGAAAGCCTTGATTGGCGCGGGTTTCCTGCAACCGGGCCAGAACGGCCTGGGCTTCGCCCATGAACGGGTGATGGAAGCTGCGTACGCTCTCACGCCAGCGCGCGCACGTGCCCAACTGCATGCACGTATTGCCCAGGCCATGCGCCAGGCCTGGCCGGGGCGCCTGCACGAGGTACTGTTCGAGCTTGCCAACCAGCTGCAACGCGCCAGCCCATGCGGGTTTGCAGCGGATGACTGCGAAGCTTTTCTGCAGCTTTTACGCGAGGCAGCAGCACGCGCACGCGATGGCGGCGCGTTCGAACAATCGGCTGGCTACCTGCACACGGCCGAGCAGTTGCTGCAACGCGGCGCAACGCTGGAAAGCCGCGCCACGCATGGCTTTGCCATCGCCTGCATGGCCACCGAGTGCGACATGCAACTGTCGCGAATGGTCGCGGCCGAGGCCCGCATCACTGAATGCCGCCTGCGCGCGCGCTCGGCGTTGGACCAGGCGCGGGTATGCCGCCTGCAGGCGCTGCTGTACACCTTGCGCGGCGACTATCAGGCGGCCATCGACAGCGCCATTTCCGGCCTGGACTTGCTGGGTATGAGCCCGGTGCGAGGTGTCGACTGGCAACAGGTCGAAGCCAGTCATGCCCATGTACAGACCTTGGTCGAACAGAAAGGCCGACACTGCCTGGAATCGCTGCAGCGCACCGATTCGGAGGAAGTGACAGTTGCCATCAGCCTGCTGGCCACCCTGTCGTCATCGTTTTTCGTGAAGGACGACATCTGCTTCCTGCACCTGGCCAAGCTCATGGAGCTGTCACTGCTGCACGGCGTCGCCCCGGGCAGCACCTACGGCATGGCCTGGTACGGGGTGATGATTGCCGAGCGCTTCGGCGCCTACCATGATGGCCACGCTTGCTGCCTGGCTGCGCTCAAGCTGATAGAGCGGCACGGTTTCGACGCTGACTTGACCAGCGCGCTGCTGGCCCTGGACCAGGTCAGCGCCTGGACCTCGCCCATGGAGTTCGCCCGCCGTACCGCACTGGATGCGGTCGACTCGGGGCGCCTGAGCGGCGACCTGGCGATGAGCTGCTATGCCTGCAACCACCTGGTTTCCGATTCGCTGTTCATGGGCCGCTACCTGCCGGACGTGGTGGAGGAACTGGCGCAAGGCCTGGCCACCGTGCGTCGCTACGGTTACCGCGACATCGAGCAGATCCTGCAGGCCCAGCAAGCGTTCGTCGCCAAATTGAGCGGCACGCCCTGCCCGGCCTCGGCCACAGCCTCGAAATCGCCTACCACGCGGTTCTTCCAGTACCTGATGGCCGGCATGTGCGACTTCTACCTGGGCAATATCCCGCAGGCCATGCGTAACCTGGCACTGGCCGGCGACAACACCTGGGCGGTACCGGCGCACATCAACCTGGCCGACTATCACCTGTTCCACGGCCTGGCCCTGGGCAGCCCCGAGGCCATTGGCAGCCTTGCCGACAAGCTGCGCGAGCTGCAGGCCCTGCGGGAGCGCTTCGGCCGCTGGGCCGGCTTCAACCCGGCCACCTTCCGCAACAAGCTGTTGCTGATCGAAGGCGTGATCGCCAAGCTCGAAGGCGACGGCCTGGCCGCCATCCGCTGCTTCGACCAGGCACAGATCGCCGCCACCGCAGCCGGTTTCATCCACGAGCAGGCGCTGGCCCACGAGCAGTTGGCCGAAGTATGTATCCCCAGCGGCCTGATCTCTGGCGCCAACCTGCACCTGCGCATCGCCCGCGACTGTTTCCATATCTGGGGCGCGACCGGCAAGGTGCACCAGCTGGAGGCGTTGCACCCGTTCCTGCGCACCCAGCCAATCCAGGAAAGCCAACGCGCAACCAACCAGGCCAAGCTCGACCTGGAAGCCGGCATCGAGGCAGCACGGGCGCTGTCCGAGGAAGTACTGCTCGAAGGCCTTATCGAAACCCTGATGGGCCACCTGACCCAGCATTCCGGGGCCGACCACGGTGCGCTGCTGATCGTCAGCGGTGCCGAATTCCAGATGGCTGCCCTCGCCTACATCGACGACGCCGGGCTGCACGTGAGCATGGACGACTGCCAGAAGTTCTTGACCCAGGCACCGCTGTCGATCATCAACGCCACCATGCGCACCAAGAAGCCCCTGGTGCTCAACGATGCCCAGAGCGATTGCCCCGAGGCCTTCCGCCAGCAGTTGCAGGCGCGCAAGGCCCGTTCGGTACTGTGCCTGCCGCTGGTGATCCAGGGCGTGCTGATCGGCCTGGTGTACCTGGAAAACCGCCTGGTACCGAACCTGTTCGGCAGCCAGCGCCTGGCCATGCTGGAAATCCTCGCCTCGCAGGCAGCGGTGTCGCTGCAAACCGCCAAGTTCTACACACGCCTGGCCGAAGACAACCAGACCCGCGCCCAGATGGAGGCCGAGTTGCGCCGCTCCCGCGCGGAGTTGGCGCGCACGGCGCACCTGCAGGTGATGAACGAGCTGTCCGCGTCCATCGCCCACGAGATCAGCCAGCCGCTGCTGGGCATAGCCTCCAACGCCGCTGCCAGCCTGCGCTGGTTGAAACGCGCCAAGCCCGACCTGGAAGAGGCGATTGCCGGCCTGGAAGATATACGCAACGACAGCGAACGGGCCGCCAACATCGTGCGTGCACTGCGCTCGCTGGCCAAGCAGTCGCCGATGCAGCTCAAGGTAGTAAAGCTGGACGAACTGATCCGCGAAGTGGTGCGCCTGACCTCGGCCGATGCCGCCAAGGGCACGGTGGATGTGCAGATGCGCTTGCAGGCGGGGGTGAGCGTGATGGCCGACCCGGTGCAGTTGCAGCAGTTGGTGTTCAACCTGATTACCAATGGCCTGGAGGCGCTGGCGGGGTATCGCAGCGATGGGGTGCTGCGGATTGCGTCGGCGGTGGTCGGGGATGGGGTGGAAATCTGCGTGGACGACAACGGGCCGGGGATTGCAGCGGATGAGCGCGAGCGAGTGTTCGATGCGTTTCATACCACCAAGATCGGTGGCATGGGGATGGGCTTGGCGATCTGCAACTCGGTGGTGCAGGCCCATGGTGGGCAGTTGCAGGCGCTGGTGTCAGAGCTGGGGGGTGCCGGATTCGCCTCACTCTGCCTGTGAATCATTCTTAGCCTGCTCCGGCCTCTTCGCGGGCACGCCCGCGAAGGGGCCGGTACAGGTTTACATCAACGGGCGCTCAGGGCCGCATAGCTGTTCATCAGGTTGCGGTAGTTGGGAATGCGCTGCGACAGCAGGTTACCCAGCCCTTCGATGTCGTTGCGCCAGTCGCGGTGCAGCTCACAGGCCACCGAGAACCAGTTCATCATCTGTGCACCCGCCTGGGTCATGCGCACCCAGGCCGCCTGCTGCACGGTTTCGTTGAAGGTGCCCGATGCATCGGTCACCACGAACACTTCAAAACCTTCCGCCAGCGCCGACAGGGTCGGGAACGCCACGCACACATCGGTCACCACGCCTGCGATGATCAGCTGCTTGCGGCCAGTGGCCTTGATCGCCTTGACGAAGTCTTCGTTGTCCCAGGCGTTGATCTGGCCAGGGCGGGCAATGTACGGCGCATCCGGGAACATCTCTTTCAGCTCGGGCACCAGCGGGCCGTTCGGGCCTTGCTCGAAGCTGGTGGTGAGGATGGTCGGCAGGCCGAAGAACTTGGCCAGGTCGCCCAGGGCCAGCACGTTGTTCTTGAACTCGTTGGGCGAGAAGTCCTGCACCAGCGAAATCAGGCCGGTCTGGTGGTCGACCAGCAGCACCACGGCGTCGTCTTTGTTCAGGCGCTTGTAATCGGGTTGGCTCATCGGGGTGACTCCTTGGGTTGGGAAAACAGGCCGGCACTGTCCACAAGGGGCTATACCGGCGGATAGGTTCGGCTTAAGGATGGGCCTGCGCCTGGCGCCAGGCCTTGGGTGGCTGGCCGACCAGGCGGCTGAAGGCGCGGGTGAAATGGGCCTGGTCGCAGAAGCCGCATTCCAGGCTCACGTGGGTGATCGGCGCCTCGGTGGCGAGCAGGCGCTTGGCCTTTTCCATGCGTGCCAGCAGGCGCCACGCCTGGGGCGAGAGGCCGGTGTTGACCTTGAACGCACGCGAGAAGTGGCTGCGGGTGAGGTTGCATAACCCGGCGATTTCGATGATCGACAACGAGCTGTGCAACATCAGTTCCTTGGCCCGGCGCAAGCGCGCCGGCGTCAGTGCGCCGGGGGTTTGCAGCGGCGCTTGGGGCGTCCCGGGGTGCATGGCGGCTCTCCTGTTCAATGCAGAAAGTCTCGCCTCCGGCACATGACAAAGTCCTGAGCCAAACCTGAATTGTTGTTAATTGCGCGCTGCTGGCCCTGACGGTTTTGCCGATACCTTAAGATGCGTTTCGTATTCAGCTTCGGGCCGCTGGTGGCGGCCGGCATTCAAGGCAAAAGAGCGATGCAGGAAAAACCCGCCCACCGCACCGTGGCCATGGTGTTGTTCAATGATGTGTTGTTGCTGGACGTGACCGGGCCCATGGACGCGTTTGCCATTGCTAACCGCTTCCTTCCTGCCGAGCGGAAGTACCGGCTGCTGACCCTGGCCGAAGGGCAGGCAGCGGTGCGCGGCTCCTGCGGGTTGAAAGTGGTAGCCGACCTGCGTCTGGAGGATTTGCCGGAAGCCGTCGACCTGTTGCTGGTGCCAGGCGGCCCGGGCGCCTATGACATCGCCCTGCCGGGCATCGAGCGCTGGCTGCCCCAGGCCGTGCGCCGGGCCAAACGCTTTGGTGCAATATGCACCGGAATATTCCTGCTGGGCCGGGCCGGGCTGCTGGACGGCTATCGCTGCACCACCCACTGGAACTACGTGGAGCGCCTGGCACAAGCGTTCCCCGAGGCGAAGGTCGAGACCGAGCAGATCTACGTGATCGACCGTTGCCTGATTACCTCGGGCGGCATCACCGCAGGCATCGACCTGGCACTGGCAGTGGTGGCCGAGGACCACGGCAAGGCGCTGGCCCTGGAAGTGGCCAAGGTGCTGCTGGTCGCCCGCCATCGCCAGGGTGGGCAAACGCCTTACGGGCCACTGCTGGCGGCTGTGCCGCGGGATGATTCGCCGATTGCACGGGTGCAGGCGTATATCGTCGACCATATCGAGCAAGCCTTCACTGTGCAGAAGATGGCCGACCTGGTGGCCATGAGCGGGCGCAACTTCGCCCGCACCTTTCAACGCGAGGTGGGCATCACGCCGCTGCAATACTTGCAGAACGCACGCATCGACCGCGCGCGCAAGCTGCTGGAAAGCAGCGACCTGCCATTGAAAGTGGTGGCGACGCAGTGCGGTTTTGGCAGTGACCGGCATTTGCGCAAGGTTTTCTGCGAGCGGATTGGCATGACGCCGGCGCAGTATCGGGCGCAGTTTGGTGGCAGTTGAGTATGCAGATTTCCTGTGCCGGCCTCTTCGCGGGTGAACCCGCGAAGAGGCCGGCACGACTGTCACCTGATTCAGGACAATGTGTCTTCCTCACAGCAGATTGTCTGGCACTCCCACATTCCCCAGAATTGTCCGCCAAACTGATCTAACGCTGCCCCAGCAGCTCATGGAGTACGAGCCAATGCCACACGAAGGCAGCCTTCTGCAAACCGCGGTGATCTTTCTGCTTGCCGCTGTCCTCGCCGTCCCGCTGGCCAAGCGACTGAAACTGGGGGCCGTGCTCGGCTACCTGCTCGCCGGCGTGATCATCGGCCCGCAGGCGCTGGGCCTGATCCGCGATACCGAAAGCGTGGCGCACATTTCCGAGCTGGGCGTGGTCCTGCTGTTGTTCATCATCGGCCTCGAGCTGTCGCCCAAGCGCCTGTGGCTGATGCGCAAGTCCGTATTCGGCGTCGGCACCGCCCAGGTGCTGCTGACCGGTGCGCTGATCGGCGCCATCGCCCTGTTCGGCTTCAGCCAGACGCTACCGGCGGCCATCGTGCTCGGTCTGGGCCTGGCGCTGTCGTCCACCGCCCTTGGCCTGCAGAGCCTGGCCGAGAGCAAGCAGCTCAACGCCCCGCACGGCCGCCTGGCGTTCGCCATCCTGCTGTTCCAGGACATCGCCGCCATCCCACTGATCGCATTGGTTCCGCTGCTGGCCGCCAGTGGCCCGGACACCAGCCACGGCGACAGCCTGGAGCATGGCCTGAAGGTGTTCGCCAGCATCGCAGTGGTCATCGTCGGTGGCCGCTACCTGCTGCGCCCGGTGTTCCGCACCGTGGCCCGCACCGGCCTGCCGGAAGTGTCCACCGCCACCGCGCTGCTGGTTGTGATCGGCACGGCCTGGCTGATGGAAGAAGCCGGCATTTCCATGGCCCTGGGTGCCTTCCTCGCCGGCCTGCTGCTGGCCGACTCGGAATATCGCCACGAGCTGGAATCGCAGATCGAACCGTTCAAAGGCCTGCTGCTGGGGCTGTTCTTCATCAGCGTCGGCATGGGTGCCAACCTGCGCCTGCTGCTTGAAATGCCTTTGGTGGTGCTGGGCCTGACCCTGCTGCTGGTGGCCGTGAAGCTGGTACTGCTGATCGGCGTCGGGCGCCTGGCCGGTGGCCTGAACAGCGCCAGCGCCCTGCGCCTGGGCATGGTGCTGGCTGCCGGTGGCGAATTTGCCTTCGTGGTGTTCAAGCTGGGCAAGGACCAAGGCCTGTTCGACACCCAGACCTACGACCTGCTGCTGATGACCATCACCCTGTCGATGGCCATTACCCCGCTGCTGATGATTGGCTGCGCCCACGCCCTCAAGCGCCCGCAACCTGCGCGTGAGGTGCCGGAGCATTACAAGCAGATCCAGGCTGACACGCCACGGGTGGTGATCGTTGGCATGGGCCGCATGGGCCAGATCGTCGCGCGCATCCTGCGGGCACAGAAGATTCCGTTCATTGCCCTGGAAACCTCGGTGGACACCATCGAGATGACCCGTATGTTCGAACAGGTACCCGTGTTCTACGGCGACCCTCTGCGCCCCGAGGTGCTGCATGCCGCCAAGGTGGGCGAGGCGGAATACTTCATCATCACCATCGATGACCCGGAAGCTGCCATTCACACAGCGGAACGGGTGAAACGCCTGTACCCGCACCTGAAAGTGCTGGCCCGCGCGCGTAACCGCCAGCATGTGCACAAGTTGGCGGATGTCGGCGCCGAGCCGATTCGCGAGACGTTCTACTCCAGCCTGGAGATGACCCGCCGGGCATTGGTGGGGTTGGGGTTGAGCGAGGCGCAGGCGGCGGACCGGATTGCGCGGTTTACCCAGCATGACGAAGAGGTGCTGGTGGCCCAGGGGCAGGTGCGTGATGACCGGGCCAAGGTGATGCAGACGGCCAAGGAGGCCCGGGCGGAGTTGGAGCGGTTGTTTGATTCGGATGCGGATTGAGGGTTTCGAGCGCATGACTGTAGAGATGCAGCGCCCTTGCGATCGAGCGCCGCCCGCGCGGCGCTTCGCGGGACAAGCCCGCTCCCACATTTGTTTCGGGCCAATTATTCCTGTGCCAGGTGGGTTGCAGCCTTGGTGTATGGCTGAAGATGAATGAAGAGCAATTGCGCCCCCTTCGATATCGAATGGAACAAACAAGGCGGACAGAGGTGACTTCACAGGAGTGACTGGCCCGAAACAGATGTGGGAGCGGGCTTGTCCCGCGAAGCGCCGCGCGGGCGGCGCTCGGTCTCATAGGCGCCAGAAATCTATCGTCAGGCACCTGGAGGCCATTCTGCAACCTCCCGACGGTCACCTCCCTGCCATTACGCGGATACCAAAAAACCATCAAAAAATCGTCCGTCTCAGCAAGGTCCTACCTCCTAGCGAACCATTTCCTACGTTAATGCTGACCCTGACGAATTATCCTACGCACCGTGTCGACGCCCGTCTGATTGTCCGGGGAAAGCCTGCTCTCTAGGCTTGCCGGGTCGCTGTCGGTTCAGCGATCGGGTGTGGAAACCCGTCTCGGTTTGAGGTTCTGTCGTCAATGGCAGTTGTGCGCGGGAGGCCGTATGGCCTACCGGGTTGCCTCTCACCGGTTTTCCACCCCGCGTACAACTGCCACCCTTCGCGTGGAAACGGATGGTTGCAGTACAACCTAGAGAGCTTACTGCAATGAAAAAGATTGTTCCCAATCCACCTCTTCCCGACACCAAAGAGCGCGCTTTCAGCCGCTGCGATGCCGGCCATCCACCTTTGTTCACAGTAAACCCGGGCGTCTCTGCCCACGACGCCCTGGTGCATGTGCCCAGTACCTGCGCGGCGCCTACGACTGTGGCTACAAAGCCCTGGAACACCTGGATGAAACCGGCAAGAGCCTGTTCTGGAGCAACCTGAATGCGCTCGAAATGGCAGAAGGATTGGTTGAGGCATTGCTGGATGGGATTGAGTCGCAGCCCATGAATTGATGTTGTCCTTGCTGGCCTCTTCGCGGGTGAACCCGCTCCCACAAGGATCACCACAGGCGCTGAAACTGTGCAGTACCTGTGGGAGCGGGTTTACCCGCGAAAGGGCCAGCGCAGCAAACAAAAAAGGCCAGCTCCCTACAGAGGGAGCCGGCCTTTTTGCATTCAACTAACGGGCTGTTGCTTACCCGCAGTCAACGCGTTGTAGCTGGTAATCAGGTTGCGATAATCCGGAATGTGGTTGGAGCACAGCGCCGCCAGCCCTTCGATGTCGTTGCGCCAGTCGCGGTGCAACTCACAGGCCACGCCGAACCAGGTCATCATTTGCGCGCCAGCGCGGCTCATGCGGTCATGGGCAGCATCGCGGGTCATTTCGTTGAAGGTGCCAGAAGCATCGGTCACCACGAAAACTTCGAACTCCTCTTCCAGGGCCGACAGCGCCGGGAACGCTACACAGACCTCAGTCACCACGCCGGCAATGATCAGCTGTTTCTTGCCAGTGGCCTTCACCGCCTTGACGAAGTCTTCGTTGTCCCAGGCGTTGATCTGGCCTGGGCGGGCGATGTACGGGGCGTCCGGGAACAGGGCCTTCAGCTCTGGTACCAGCGGGCCGTTGGGGCCTTGTTCGAAGCTGGTGGTGAGGATGGTCGGCAGGTTGAAGAACTTGGCCAGGTCGGCCAGGGCCAGCACGTTGTTCTTGAACTTGTCCGGCTCGATGTCACGGACCAGGGACAGCAGGCCAGCCTGGTGGTCGACCAGCAGGACAGCGGCATCGTCTTTGTTCAGGCGGTTGTAGGTGAATTTGCTCATGGTCTGTGCTCCTGAGGGTTATGAATTTTTCAGCATTCGGGGGTGTTTCGCGTTGATGGGCACAGATTAAAATCATCACCTTTGTGGCGGTAGATAGCAGAATTTGGCTTTAGCGTTCCGTTTTATGAACGATAGATTGGCGCTGCCTGTACTGGCCTCTTCGCGGGCACGCCCGCTCCCACAGCTACTGCACTGGCTTTGAATCTTGAGCGATCCCTGTGGGAGCGGGCGTGCCCGCGAAGAGGCCAGTACAGGCAGCCAACAATCCGGAGACCGATCATTGGAAGACCTCAACTCCCTCTACTACTTCACCCAAGTAGTCGAACACGGCGGCTTCGCCCCGGCTGGCCGGGCGCTGGACATGCCCAAGTCGAAGCTAAGCCGGCGCATCGCCGATCTCGAAGACCGCCTGGGCGTGCGCCTGCTGCACCGCACCAGCCGCCATTGTTCGCTCACCGAGATCGGCCAGGCCTACTACAACCGCTGCCTGGCCATGCGCGTGGAGGCCGAGGGCGCGGCGGAGATCATCGAGCGCAACCGCAGCGAACCGCGCGGCCTGGTGCGTATCAGTTGCCCGACCACCCTGCTCAATTCCTGGGTCGGGCCGATGCTGACCCGCTACATGCTCAAGTACCCGCAGGTGGAGCTGTTCATCGAGAGCACCAACCGCCGCGTCGACCTGCTGCACGAGGGGTTCGACATCGCCCTGCGGGTGCGCTTTCCACCGCTGGAGAACACCGACATGGTGATGAAGGTACTGAGCAACAGTACCCAGTGCCTGGTCGGCCAGCCGCAGTACCTGGAGCAGTTGCCCAAGGGCTTCGACCCGCAGTTGCTCGGCACGCTGCCGAGCCTGCATTGGGGCAGCGCCCAGCGTGAGTACCAATGGGAGCTGTTCCAGGGCGAAGACAGCAGCCGCAGCATCGTCATCCCGCACACACCGCGTATGGTGACGGACGACCTGTTCGCCCTGCGCCATTTCGTGGTGGCCGGGGTGGGTATTGCGCACCTGCCGCGGGTGGCGGTGCGCGAAGACCTGGCGGCGGGTCGGCTGGTGGAATTGTTGCCGGACTGGCACCCGCGTTGCGGCATCGTGCATGCGATCTTCCCGTCACGGCGGGGGTTGCTGCCATCGGTGCGGGCGCTGATCGATCATCTGGCCGAAGAATTCGCCATCAGCGACATGGCTTGAGCCGGCACAGGCAAGACCAGCCAGAGCACACGCATACAAGACCCCTGGCCTATCCTTCCTCCACAGTCCCGGATCATCCCTCCCGGAGCCCCCATGATCCGCGCCACCCACGGACCAGGCCGCGCCCTGCTCGCCACCCTCGCCCTGTGCCCGGTGCTCAGCCAGGCCGAAGAGCCCGCCTGGTCGCTGCTCAGCCGCAACTATTTCCTGCACAGCGACTTCCGCTCGCCCTCCGGCAGTGGCCAGAACTACCGCCAGGAATGGGCTCAGGGCTTCATTGGCGAAATCCGCTCCGGCTTCACCGGGGGCACACTCGGCGTCGGCATCGATGCCCATGGTTTTCTCGGCCTCAAGCTGGACGGCGGCCGCGGCCATGCCGGCACCGGCCTGCTGCCGCGCGACAGCGATGGCCGCGCCGAGTCCGACTACTCCAGCGCCGGCGCCGCACTCAAGCTGCGCCTGGGCAACACCCAACTGCGCTACGGCGAAATGACCGTGGAAACCCCGGTGTTCGACACCAGCGACAAACGCCTGCACCCGGAGTACGCCACCGGCTGGTTCCTGGACAACACCGACATGCCCGACTGGCGCCTGCAGGCCGGGCACTTCACCGCCTTCAAAAACCAGGACAACAGCTCCAGCCATGATGACTTCAGCGGCTACGGCGCTACCACTGACAACCGCGCCATCAGCCTGGCCGGTGCCGCGTTCGCACCCGACGGGCCATTCGGCGGCGCACTGTACGCAGGCCAGCTGGAGGACACCTGGCGCCAGGCCTACCTCAACCTGAACCTGGCCGAGGGCAACTGGCGCCTGGACGGCAACCTGTACAAGACCCACGACACCGGCAATGCCAGTGCCGGGGCAATCGACACCCTCGCCTACAGCCTGCTGGCCAGGTACAGCTTCGGCGCCCAGGCGCTGAGCCTGGCCTACCAGAAGGTCGAGGGCGATACCCCGTTCGACTTCGTCGGCGGCGACTCCATCTACCTGGCCAACTCGATCAAGTACGCCGACTTCAACGGCCCCGGCGAGCGCTCGTGGCAACTGCGCTACGACCTCGACTTCGCCACCCTCGGCGCCCCCGGCCTGAGCCTGATGGGCCGCTACGTCAGCGGCCGTGGCATCGACGGTAGCCATGCCCCGGCAGGCGGCGCCTATGTGGGCCAGTACGGCGACGGCGGCAAGCACTGGGAGCGCGACATCGACCTGAAATACGTGGTGCAGTCGGGCGCCGCCAAGGACCTGAGCCTGTCGTTTTCCCACGTCAGCCACCGCGCCAACCAGGCCCAGGCCGGCGATGACATCGACCGGATCTACCTGATCATCGAATACCCACTCAAAGGCAGCTTCTGACATGAGCACGACCCCTTCAGGCGCCTGGAGCCCATTGCGCAACGCCACCTTCCGCATGCTGTGGATCGCCACCATCGCTTCCAACATCGGCACCTGGATGCATGAGGTGGGCGCCGGCTGGCTGATGACCACGCTGTCGGCCAGCCCGTTGCATGTGGCCCTGATCCAGGTAGCCGGCTCGCTACCAATGTTCTTCCTCGCCCTGCCGGCCGGCGCGGCGGCTGATATCGTCGACAAGCGCCGCTACCTGTTGCTGGTGCAACTGTGGATGTCTTCGGTGGCCGTGGTGCTGGCGGCCCTGACCCTGCTCGGGCTGATGAACGTCACCCTGCTGCTGGTGCTTACCCTGGCGTTGGGCATCGGCACGGCACTGATGATGCCGGCCTGGAGCGCGCTGACACCGGAGCTGGTAGGCAAGGACGACCTGGCCAACGCGGTGGCGCTTTCCAGTGTCGGTATCAACGTGTCGCGCGCCATCGGCCCGGCTTTGGCGGGCGTGGTGGTGAGCATGGTCGGCCCGTGGTTGACCTTCGCCTTGAATGCCATCTCGTTCGCCGGGGTGATCCTGGTGCTGTTCCTGTGGAAGCGCGAGGTGAAGGAGCCGCTGCTGCCGGCCGAGCGCTTCGTCGGCGCCATGCGCACCGGGCTGCGTTTCGCGCGCAGTGCCAAACCCTTGCAGGCGGTGATATTGCGCGCCTTGGCATTCTTTTTCTGCGCCAGCGCGGGCACCTCGCTGCTGCCGTTGATCGTGCGTGGCGAGATGCATGGCACCGCCGCCGATTTCGGCCTGCTGCTGGCGGCCATCGGCATCGGCGCGGTGGCCGGCGCCACCTTGCTGCCACGCCTGCGCGAACGCATCAGCCGCGACCGCCTGGTGCTGCTCGCCAGCCTGCTGTATGCCCTGTTCCTGCTCGCCCTGGCGCTGGTGCGCAACTTCTATGTGCTGCTGCCGGCAATGCTGCTCAGCGGCGCGGCGTGGATTGCCGTGCTGTCCAACCTGCAGGTGGCGGCGCAGACCTCGGTGCCGGCCTGGGTACGGGCGCGGGCGCTGTCGGTGTACATCCTGATCTTCTTTGGTGCCATGGCCAGTGGCGGGTTGCTGTGGGGCACGCTGGCCAGCCATGCAACGATCACCTTGAGCCTGCTGCTGGCCGCAGGAGGCCTGGCACTGGGCACGCTGCTGACCTGCAAGGTGACGCTGCCGGAAACCGCAGCCGAGGAGCTGACGCCGTCACTGCATTGGCCGGTGCCGCTGCTGAGCGACGACATGGACAAGGAAAGCGGGCCGGTGATGGTCACCGTGGAATACCACATCGACCCGGCCAAGGCCGAGGCGTTCCAGCAGGCAGCGCGGGAGCTGGAGGCGATGCGCAAGCGCAATGGCGCGTTGTCGTGGGGGTTGATGCGCGACAGCGCGGACCCGGCGGTGTGGCTGGAGTTCTTCTTCGAGGAATCGTGGCTGGAGCATTTGCGGCATCACCACCGGGTTACCCGGGGTGAGCTGAAGATCGAGGCGCGGGTGCGGATGCTGCAGACCGCTGGGGTTGAGGTGAAGATCCGGCATCTGTTGGCGGGTGGGGAGCACAAGGCTCACCATTGATGTTGGTTTTTCCGGCCTCTTCGCGGGCACGCCCGCTCCCACAGGTGCACCACAGCCCTCAGACTTTGTGCGATCCCTGTGGGAGCGGGCGAGCCCGCGAAGGGGCCAGTACTGAAGGAACAAAAAAGGGGGCCAATAACTGGCCCCCCTTTTTTCACATCAGCTCAGCTTAGAAAGCAAAGCACGAACAACCCAGCGCCCCCCAGAAGCCCTGGAAGTCATTCACCGGCACACTCGAATGCCGTGCCTTCTCATGGCTGTGCGCATGCACCCCGCAAGGCCCGACACACTGGTGCGCCACCGCTGCCAGCGACGGCGTGCCCACGCGCCAGTGGCCCGGCACCTTGGTCACCGGAGACCACTCCGGCAGCACCGGCACCTGGGGCGGGCCGAGCTTGTCGAATTCCGCCGCGCCATACACCACCTTGCCATCGACCACGGTCAGCACCGACTCGATGCCTTTGATCGCCTCTTCATCGACACTGAAGAAGTCCAGCGACAGCGCCGCCAGGTCAGCCAGCTGGCCCACCTTGATCTGGCCTTTCTTGCCCTGCTCGCTGGAGAACCAGGCGCTGCCCTGGGTGAACAGCTGCAGCGCGGTGTCACGGCTGAGGCCTTCCGGGTACAGCTCCATGCCACCGACGGTCTTGCCGCTGACCAGCCAGTACAGCGAGGTCCAAGGGTTGTAGCTGGACACGCGGGTGGCGTCGGTACCGGCGCCCACCGGCACGCCCATGTCGAGCATGCGCTTGATCGGCGGGGTCTGCTCGGCAGCCTTGGCGCCGTAGCGGTCAACGAAATACTCACCCTGGAAGGCCATGCGATCCTGGATCGCGATACCGCCGCCCAGCGCACGCACACGCTCGATGTTCTGCGGGGTGATGGTTTCGGCGTGGTCGAAGAACCATGGCAGGCCATTGAACGGGATGTCGCGGTTGACCTTCTCGAACACGTCGAGCATGCGCGTGATCGATTCGTTGTAGGTGGCATGCAGGCGGAACGGCCAGCGCTGCTCGACCAGGTGGCGCACCACCGGCTCCAGCTCTTGTTCCATGGTTTGCGGCAGGTCCGGGCGCGGTTCGAGGAAGTCCTCGAAGTCGGCGGCGGAAAACACCAGCATTTCGCCGGCGCCATTGTGGCGCAGGAAGTCGGTACCGCTGTGCAGCTTCACGCTGGAGGTCCACTTGCGGAAGTCGTCCAGCTCTTCCTTGGGCTTCTGGGTGAACAGGTTGTAGGCAATGCGCACGGTCAGCTGGTTGTTGTCGGCCAGCTCCTGGATCACCTGATAGTCGTCCGGGTAGTTCTGGTAGCCACCACCGGCATCGATGGCACTGGTCAGGCCCAGGCGGTTGAGCTCGCGCATGAACTGGCGGGTGGAGTTGACCTGGTATTCCAGCGGCAGCTTCGGCCCCTTGGCCAGGGTGGCGTAGAGGATCATCGCGTTGGGGCGGGCGATGAGCATGCCGGTCGGGTTGCCGAACTTGTCACGCTGGATCTCGCCGCCCGGCGGGTTGGGCGTGTCCTTGGTGTAGCCGACTGCCTTGAGCGCGGCGCGGTTGAGCAGTGCGCGGTCATACAGGTGCAGCAGGAATACCGGGGTGTCAGGTGCGGCCTGGTTGATTTCCTCCAGGGTGGGCATGCGTTTTTCGGCGAACTGGAACTCGTTCCAGCCGCCGACCACACGCACCCACTGCGGGGTCGGCGTGCGCGCGGCCTGGTCCTTGAGCATGCGCAGGGCATCGGCCACCGAAGGCACGCCTTCCCAGCGCAGCTCCAGGTTGTAGTTCAGGCCACCACGGATCAGGTGCAGGTGCGAGTCGTTCAGGCCAGGGATGACCGTACGCTGCTTGAGGTCGATGATCTGCGTGGTGGCGCCCTTGTGGGCCATGGCTTCGGCGTCGTTGCCCACGGCGATGAAACGGCCATCCTTGATGGCGACGGCGGTCGCGGTGGGCTTTTCACGATCAACGGTGTGCAGTTTGCCGTTGAACAGAATCAGATCGGCGGTCATGGAACCTCCTTGGGTGGATGCGTGAGCGGAACCGGCGGAACCGGTAAAGGGCAATGCGGACCAGAGCGCGCCAGCGGCACCGAGCACGGTACTGGTGGCGAGGAACTGGCGACGGGTCTTGTCGTTGCGGTCCTGGGACATGGGGTTCTCCGTCTGGTGCGGCAGCGGGCAGGCGCAACTGCGGAGCATGCCGGTTGGTGTAGGGGCAAGGCTTGGATGGATGTGCGGTGGGTTGTTGAAGGTTAGCCTTGTTCAGCATTTGCGCTGCCTGGGCTGGCCTCTTCGCGGGCACGCCCGCGAATGCCCCAGCACAGTTACTTCTGAAGGAACGCCAGCAAGTCTTGATTGAGCTGCTGTGCATGGGTCACCGCAAACCCGTGCGGCGCCCCCGCATACACCTTCAGCTCAGCCCCACGAATCAGCTCCGCCGCCCGCTTGCCGGTGCTCTCGAACGGCACGATCTGGTCGTCGTCACCGTGGATCACCAGGGTCGGCACATCGATCTTGGCCATATCCGGGCGGAAGTCGGTTTCGGAGAACGCGGTCACGCAATCCAGGGTGCCCTTGATCGATGCCATCAGCGCAATGTTCAAGGTCTGGGTCTGCACACCCTGGGACACCTGCTGCCCATGGTTGATGCCATAGAACGGCGTGGCGAAATCGGCGATGAACTGCGCCCGGTCGGCACGCAGGCCGGCGCAGATACCCTCGAACACCGATAGGTCGACACCTTCAGGGTTGTCGTCACGCTTGCCGAACACCGGCGTCACCGCGCCCAGCAGCACCAGCCCGGCCACACGCTCGCTGCCGTGGCGGGCGATGTAGCGGCTAACGTCGCCGCCACCCATCGAGAAGCCCACCAAAGTCACGTCGCGCAGGTCGAGGTGTTCGATCAGCTGGGCGATGTCATCGGCGAAGGTGTCGTAGTCGTAGCCGTTCCATGGCTGGCTCGAACGGCCGAAACCACGGCGGTCGAAGGCGATGGCGCGGTAGCCGCGGCTGGCCAGGAATTCCATCTGCGAATCCCACATGTCGGCATCCAGTGGCCAGCCGTGGCTGAACAGCACAGGTTTGCCGCTGCCCCAGTCCTTGAAGTAGATCGAAGTGCCATCGCGGGTAACGAACGTGCTCATGTCGGTATCTCCTTGAAAATGTCGAGGTAAAGGCCTGGCTCAGCCACGTAGCCAGTTGGCGCAGCGGCGGGTTACCCAAGGCATGATGTAGAACACCACGGGCAGGATGACGAACAGGTTGACGATCAGATTGCCGGTGATCGCGCCCCCCAACTGCGGAAAGCGTGCAAACAACGGTGCCAGCAGTTGTGGAATGATCATGGTCATCGGGCAGATCACCAGGTAGGTCAGCAACGCCTGCTTCCAGCGCGGCGGTTGCGCCGGCGTGGTGCCCGTCGAACTGGCGATTACCTTGTGTTGCAGGCATACGGTCACTACGTCGCGGTTGTCTTGGGGTGCGGTGTTCATCGGCGTTCCTTGGGATGAGCTTGCCCGCATCCACTGTGCAACGGCGGACGGGCGCTGGATTGGACAGGTGTGCTGCCTTGGCGGGCACCGGCTGGCGGTGCCCGCGCATCTGGCTTACTTGCTGGCGTTGAAAGCGTTGTAGCTGGTGATCAGGTTGCGGTAGTCCGGGATGTGGTTGGAGCACAGCGCGGCCAGGCCTTCGATGTCGTTACGCCAGTCGCGGTGCAGCTCACAGGCCACGCCGAACCAGGTCATCAGTTGTGCGCCGGCCTGGCTCATGCGGTCGTGGGCGGCGTCGCGGGTCATGGCGTTGAAGGTGCCGGAGGCATCGGTGACCACGAACACTTCGAACTCTTCCTCCAGGGCTGACAGCGCCGGGAAGGCTACGCACACTTCGGTCACCACGCCGGCGATGATCAGCTGCTTCTTGCCGGTGGCCTTCACCGCCTTGACGAAGTCCTCGTTGTCCCAGGCGTTGATCTGGCCTGGGCGGGCGATGTAGGGGGCGTCCGGGAACAGGGCTTTCAGCTCTGGTACCAGCGGGCCGTTGGGGCCTTGTTCGAAGCTGGTGGTGAGGATGGTCGGCAGGTTGAAGAACTTGGCCAGGTCGGCCAGGGCCAATACGTTGTTCTTGAACGCGTCCGGCTCAATGTCGCGGACCAGGGACAGCAGGCCAGCCTGGTGGTCGACCAGCAGGACAGCGGCGTCGTCTTTGTTCAGGCGGTTGTATTTGAAGTTGGTCATGGTCGTTGCTCCTAAGGTTTTGATCTTTTCAGTAAGTTGGGTGTTTCGCGTTGATGGGAGAAGATTAAAACCATGACCTTTTGGGCGGTAGATAGCAGTTTTTGGCTCTAGCGTTCTGTTTTGTGAACGATGGATTGATGCTGGATTTGCCGGCCTCTTCGCGGGCTTGCCCGCTCCCACAGGGATCGCGCATCCATCAACTCATGCACAACATCTGTGGGAGCGGGCAAGCCCGCGAAGAGGTCGGCACAGGCTGTCATTGCCTGCCCGGCCAACCTGCTCTATTACTACCCACAGCCCTCCCCTCACCCGAGACCACCATGCTGGCGTTCATCCAGTCGTACCCGCTGTTGCTCGGCACCGCCCTGATCCTGCTCGACCTCGCGCTCTGGCAGCTGATTCCTCTCCAGCAACGCGCCTGGCGTATCGGCACGCGGTTGGTGCTGTTCCTGCTGTTCAGCTCGGTACTGGTGGCTGCCGGCATGAGCCCGATGCAACCACCACCCTGGCCCGATGATGTCTCGCGCAACCTGATCGCCACAGTACTGGCGATCGGCTGGTGGCTGTTCGGCGCACGCACGGTGACGGTGGTGTTCGGCCTGTTGCTGGGTGCCCGTGGCAGCCATGGCGGGCGTTTGCTGCAGGATGTGCTGGGGGCGCTGATCTTCCTGGCTGCGGTAGTCGCCGCCGCAGGTTATGTGTTGCAGTTGCCGGTGAAGGGCCTGCTGGCTACATCGGGGGTAATGGCCATCGTCATCGGCCTGGCGCTGCAGAGCACATTGGCCGACGTGTTCAGTGGCATCATCCTGAACACCACGCGGCCGTATCAGATTGGCGACTCGATCTCCATCGATAGCACCGAAGGCAAGGTGCTGGAAATCGACTGGCGTGCCACCCGCCTGCTCACCAGCACCGGCAGCCTGGCGGTGATCCCCAACTCGGTGGCGGCCAAGGCCCGGCTGCTCAACCACAGCCGCCCGGCCGATGTGCACGGGGTGTCGGTCAGCGTGGTGGTACCGGCCAAGGTGCGGCCCAAACGGGTGTTCGATGCTCTGGAAAAAGCCTTGCAAGGCGTCAGTGCCATCCTGGCTACACCAAGACCAAAGGTGACGGTGAAAGCCTCGACGCTGGAATCAGTGGAGTACGAAGCCAGCGGCTTCGTGGCCGACGCGGGCGCCAAGGGCGACGCGCGCAATCAGCTGTTCGACCTGGCCCACCGGCACCTGGAGGCCAGCGGGGTAATGTGGAACACCGACCTGGCCATGCCACCACGCAGCCGCCAGCGCGAGGTGCTGGATGAGGTGCGGGTGTTCCGCTCGCTGAGCGCTGAAGAGCGCGATACGTTGAGCCAGCGCATGACGGCGGTGGAATACCTGGCCGACCAGGTAATCCTGGGCGTGGGCGAGCATTCCGATCATTTGCTGGTTATTGGCAGCGGGGTGGTTTCGGCGTCGATCCGCGATGGCGACAAGCTGGTCGAAGCAGGGCGCATGGGGCCGGGCGAGGTGCTGGGAATCGAAGGAATCATCGACGAAGAGGACTCGCTGGCCGAGTTCCGCACGCTGACCGGTTGCGTGCTGTATCGGATCGACAAGGAACAGGTGAAGAGCTGCCTGGTGCAACGCGGCGATGTGCAAACGGCGTTGAGCAAGTTGCAGCGGTTTCGGCGGCAGAGCCGGGAGTCGTTGTTGCTGCAGAAGCCGGTTTCGATCAAGAAGGGCGGTTTTCTCAGCTGGTTGCACAAGTAAGCCTGTGCCGGCCCTATCGCCGGCGAGCCGGCTCCCACTGCACAGGCTTTAAGAGCAATGCGATCAATGTGGGAGCTGGCTTGCCGGCGATAGGGCCGGTGCTTACAACACAACCCTTAGGCATTGCCCCGCGTGGTACAGCGAGAACCCGGACTCATAGAACGCAGTCCGCAGCGAGGGCGCACTCACGCCCTTCATCGGCGAGAACGGAATCGGCAGGCTGCCCGCCTCCCCCTTCAGCAGGAACTCGGCAAACGCCCGGCCAATCACGGTCCCGGTGGTATTGCCCCGCCCGTTGTACCCGGTTACCGCCACCAGCCCCGGCGCCGGTTCGAACAGGCGCATCAGGTGGTCTGGGGTGAAGTCGATGCAGCCGGTCCAGTGCATTTCCCACTCGACCTTGCCCAGCTCCGGGTAATAGTGGCTCTGGATGCGGTCGGCCCAGCTGCGCACGAACCACGCCGGCTTGTTGTCGACCCGGCCCAGGCTGCCTAGCAGCAGGCGGCCCTGGTCGTCGCGACGGATGCTGCTGAGCACGGTGCGGGTGTCCCACGAGCCTTGGCCATGTGGCAGCACCTTGTCGGCTGCAGCGCCCTGCAACGGCTTGGATGCCACCTGGTAGTAGTAGCCACGGAAAAACTGCTTCTGCAGGTTGCTCCAGTCGCCTTCGGTGTAGGCGCCGGTGGAAATCACCACCTTGTCGGCGCGCACCGAACCACGTGCGGTCTTCACCCGCCAGGCATCGCCGTCACGCTCCAGGCCTTCGACCGAAGACTGCTGGAACAGCTTGCCACCCAGGCGTGCCACCGCTGCGGCCAGGCCCTGGGTGTAGCCCATGGGGTTGATGGTGCCGGCGCGGCGGTCGAGCAGCGCGGCGGAAATCTTGTCGGTGCCGCAGTATTCCTGGCATTGGGCGCCGGTCAGCAGCTCCACATCGGCACCACGGCGGCGCCATTGTTCGTGGCGGGCCTCGAGGTCGGCGATACCGGTGGCGTTGTGCGCCATGTGCAGCGTGCCTTTGTGCTGGGCCTGGCAGTCGATGCCAAGGCGTTCGATCATGGCGAACACTTCGGCCGGGGCTTCGCCGAGCACCTTGTTCAGGCGGCTGCCCTGCTGCAGGCCGAGGGTGGCCTCGACATCGTCGGGGCGGATCCAGGTGCCGGCGTTGACCAGGCCGACGTTGCGCCCGGAGCCGCCGTGACCGATCTTCCAGGCCTCCAGCAGGATCACCGACTTGCCCTGTTCGAGCAGGTGGATGGCCGCCGACAGGCCGGTAATGCCGCCACCGATCACACAGACATCGGCCTTGTGCTCACCGGCCAGGGCCTGGGCGGCGACGGTCGGTTTGCTGACGAATTCCCACAAGCATTCTTGACGCAGTTCGGACATGGCCCGGCTCCAGCAATTTGTTCTTGTTGGGGCTGCATTGCAGCCCATCGCCGGCAAGCCAGCTCCCACAGTGTGGGAGCTGGCTTGCCGGCGAAACGGGGGCAAAGCCCCCGCCTGCGGACATCAGTCGAACACGATACCCTGCGCCAGCGGCAGTTCGCGCGAGTAGTTCACGGTGTTGGTCTGGCGACGCATGTAGCCTTTCCAGGCGTCCGAACCGGACTCACGGCCACCGCCAGTCTCCTTCTCGCCACCGAACGCACCGCCGATCTCGGCGCCGCTGGTGCCGATGTTGACGTTGGCGATGCCGCAGTCGCTGCCCGAGGCGCTCTGGAAGCGTTCGGCCTCACGGATGTCGGTGGTGAAGATGCATGACGACAGGCCTTGTGGCACTTCGTTGTTCAGGCGCAGGGCCTCTTCGAAGTCGTCGTAGGCCAGCACGTACAGTATCGGGGCGAAGGTTTCGTGGCGCACCACGTCGCTCTGCGCCGGCATTTCGGCGATGGCAGGCGATACGTAGTAAGCGTTCGGGTACTGATCGGCCAGCTGACGCTCGCCACCAAATACCTGGCCACCTTCGTCGCGGGCCTTGGCCAGCGCGCCCTGCATGGCGTCGAACGACTGCTTGTCGATCAGCGGGCCCACCAGGTTGTCCTTGCGTGGGTCACCGATGCGCACCTTGCCGTAGGCGGCTTTGACACGGGCAACCACTTCGTCCTTGATCGAACGGTGCACGATCAGGCGGCGCAGGGTGGTGCAACGCTGGCCGGCGGTGCCGACTGCGGAGAACAGGATGCCACGCACGGCCAGGTCGAGGTCGGCGCTCGGGGCCAGGATCATGGCGTTGTTGCCGCCCAGTTCGAGGATGCTGCGGCCGAAGCGGGCAGCCACACGCGGGCCGACTTCGCGCCCCATGCGGGTGCTGCCGGTGGCGCTGACCAGCGGTACGCGCGGGTCGTCGACCATGGCTTCGCCGGCTTCACGGCCGCCGATCACCAGTTGTGCCAGGCCAGCCGGGGCATCACCAAAGGCTTTCAGGGCTTTTTCGAACAGCGCCTGGCAGGCCAGGGCGGTCAGCGGGGTCTTCTCGGACGGTTTCCATACCACCGAGTTACCGGCGACCAGGGCCAGGGCAGTGTTCCAGGCCCAGACTGCGACCGGGAAGTTGAAGGCGCTGATCACGCCGACCACGCCAAGCGGGTGCCAGGTTTCACGCATGTGGTGGCCAGGGCGCTCGGAAGCGATGGTCAGGCCGTACAGCTGGCGCGAAAGGCCAACGGCGAAGTCGCAGATGTCGATCATTTCCTGCACTTCGCCCAGGCCTTCCTGGGTGATCTTGCCGGCTTCGATCGAAACCAGCTCGCCGAGGTCGGCCTTGTGCTCACGCAGCACTTCGCCGAACAGGCGCACCAGCTCGCCACGGCGCGGGGCCGGCACGCTGCGCCAGGCTTCGAAGGCGCTCTGGGCCTGATCGATGCGGGCGATGGTCTCGGCCTTGCCGAGCAGTTTCACCGAGGCGATCTGGCTGCCGTCGATCGGCGTGTGAACAGGGTAGTCGCCCTGGGTGTAAGCCTCGGCAGCAACGCCAAGGCGCTCGAGCAGTCCAGCAACCATTTGTGCATCTCCTACATCGGGTGATGGGGTGGAAAAATGATGTGGATCAGTATTAATCCGATCACACCGGTGCAACAAACGACCTTTATTCCGCATATCATTCCGTCAGGTAATGATTTGAGCCGCAGAGACCGCTATGTCCAAACGCCTGGTGCCCTCCATGACCGCCCTGCAGTGCTTCGAAGCTGCAGCCCGCCATTTGAGCTTTACCCGTGCCGCCGAAGAGCTGCACCTGACCCAGAGCGCAGTCAGCAAGCAGGTGGCGCAGCTTGAAGACATGCTGCGCCACCACCTGTTCCTGCGTATCCGCCGCCGTCTGCAGCTGACGCCGGCGGGTAGCCTGTACCTGGCCGAGGTCAACAAGATCCTCACCCAGGTGGATATGTCCAGCCGCTACGTGCTCACCTACGGCGAGCAGACCGAGATATTGAAGGTAGCCACTCAGCCGAGTTTTGGCGTGCGCTGGTTGATCCCGCACCTCAAGGGTTTTGGCAAGCGCCACAACAACATCCACCTGGACATCCGCAACGAGATGGAGCCTTTCGCCCTGCTGCAAGGATCGGCGGACGTGGTGTTCTTCTATGGCCAGGGTACTTGGCCGGGGGCCACCTGCGTGGAGCTGTTCGGTGAAGAGGTGGTGCCGGTATGTGCGCCGGAGTTGCTGGCCGGGCGTGAACTGAACGATGCCGGGGAGCTGGCCGACCTGGTGCTGCTGCAGAGCACCTCGCGGCCAGAGGCCTGGCACGAGTGGTTCCTGGAGTTGGGCTTGCAGAGCGTCAGTGCCTACCACGGGCCGCGCTTCGATACCTTCTACATGGCCTTGAGCGCGGCGCAGGCCGGGTGCGGGGTGGCGTTGGTGCCGCGCTATCTGGCGGCGAAGGAGCTGGCCGAGGGGAGTTTGGTGGTGCCGTGGAACCATGCGATGCGCAGTGCCGGGGCGCATTACCTGGCGTATGCCGAGCATGCGGCGGAGGTGCCCAAGGTAAGGGCGTTGGTGGAATGGATTCGCGAGCAGCTTCAGGCTTGAGATTGCCGGGGCCGCTTTGCGGCCCATCGCCGGCAAGCCAGCTCCCACAGGGAGCTCCACAATTGCTGAATCCTGTGTCCAACCTGTGGGAGCTAGCTTGCCGGCGATAGGGCCCTTGAGGTCGATCAAAAAAGGAATGACACACTCACTTTTTTTCGCTTGTGAGCAAAGTGCATTCCCAGCTTTCATGTAAGCGTCCGAACCCAACCAGGAAGCTAGCGATGCCCGCCCACGATTTCGTCAGCCCCGACAGCATCCGCGCGCAGTTCTCTGCCGCCATGTCGCTCATGTACAAACAGGAAGTGCCCCTGTACGGCACGCTGCTGGAGCTGGTGAGCGAAATCAACCAGCAGGTCATGGCCCAGCAACCCGAGGTTGCCGAGGCCCTGCGCTGGACCGGCGAAATCGAGCGCCTGGATCAGGAGCGCCACGGCGCCATCCGTGTCGGCACCGCCGCAGAGCTGGCCACCATCGCCCGGTTGTTCGCGGTCATGGGCATGCAGCCAGTCGGCTACTACGACCTTAGTTCCGCCGGCGTGCCGGTGCATTCCACCGCCTTCCGCGCGGTGCACGAGCAGTCGCTGCACGTCAGCCCGTTCCGCGTATTCACTTCGCTGCTGCGCCTGGAGCTGATCGACAACCCGCAACTGCGCGAGCTGGCAGAGAGCATCCTGGCCAAGCGCCAGATCTTCACCGCCCGCGCCCTAGAGCTGATCGACCAATGCGAGCGCGATGGTGGCCTGAATGCCGCCGATGCCGAGGTGTTCGTGCAAGAAGCGCTGCACACCTTCCGCTGGCACCATGACGCCACCGTCACTGCCGAGCAGTACCAGCAGTTGCACGACCAGCACCGCCTGATCGCCGATGTGGTGGCCTTCAAGGGCCCGCACATCAACCACCTGACCCCGCGCACCCTTGACATCGATGCAATCCAGCTCGGCATGCCGGCCAAGGGCATCCCGCCAAAGGCCGTGGTCGAGGGCCCGCCCACCCGCCGCCATCCGATCCTGCTGCGCCAGACCAGCTTCAAGGCCCTGCAGGAAAAGGTTGCGTTCAGCGACCAGCAGGGCAGCCACACCGCGCGCTTCGGCGAAATCGAGCAACGCGGCGCGGCGCTGACGCCGAAAGGCCGCCAGCTGTACGACAAGCTGCTAGACGCCACCCGCGCCGCCCTGGGTGGCGCCCCGGCCGAGGCCAATGCCGAACGCTACATGGCGTTGTTGAAGGACACCTTTGCCGAGTTCCCGGACGACCTGGCGCAGATGCGTGAACAAGGGCTGGCCTACTTCCGCTACTTCGCCACCGAGAAAGGCCTGGCTGCGCGCGACCAGGACGACCGCCCGACCACACTGGATGGGCTGATCGAGGCTGGCCATGTGCATTTCGAGGCGCTGGTGTACGAGGACTTCCTGCCGGTGAGCGCGGCGGGGATCTTCCAGTCCAACCTGGGTGACGATGCGCAGGCCGAGTACGGCAGCAACGCCAACCGCGATGCGTTCGAAGCAGCGCTGGGGCTGCAGGTGCAGGATGAGCTGGCGCTGTATGCGCAGAGCGAGCGTCGGTCGCTGCAGGCGTGTGCACAGGCGTTGAACCTGGGCTCGATGTAAGGCTGTAGATCGCAGGGGCCGCTTCGCGGCCCTATCGCCGGCAAGCCAGCTCCCACAGGATGGCATCGAGCCTGAGGCAAATGCAGTCCCTGTGGGAGCTGGCTTGCCGGCGATGAGGCCAGGGCAGGCAACACAGACAGTTGCCCCCAAACCTGTGGGAGCGGGCAAGCCCGCGAAGAGGCCGGCACAGGCGATCAAAGGGGCGGCAGGATCTGCACATCCGGCAAATCCATCGCCGCCACCTCCTCTTCCAGAAACGCGCTCAAACGCCGCAACCGCTCGCCCCCTGGCCGAGTGCGCGGCCACACCAGGTAATAATCCATCCCGCTGGGCACGGCCGTCGGCCAAGGCAGGCTCAAGCGCCCCTGCGCCACATCTTCGGCCACCATCAGCAAATCACCCATGGAAATGCCGTAGCCACGCGCAGCGGCAATCATGCCCAGCTCCAGGGTGTCGAACACCTGCCCGCCCTTGAGCGAAACCTTGTCACTCAACCCCATGCGCTCCAGCCATTCCCGCCAGTCGCGCTTGTCCACCGTGGGGTGCAGCAGCTCTATGCAGGCCAGCCGACGCTCGTCCCAGGGTTCCTCGTCGAGCAGGTCTGGCGCACCCACGGGGATCAGCAGTTCCGGGAACAACCTGCGCACTTCCCATTCCGGCGGGAACACCCCGTCGCTGAGCAACACCGCGCAATCGAACGGCTCCTGGTTGAAGTCCACATGGTCGACATCCATCCAGGCGCTGGTCAGCTGCACTTCGTTGCCAGGCTGCAAGTGGCGAAAGCGGCTAAGGCGCGCCAGCAACCAGCGCATGGTCAGGGTCGAGGGAGCCTTCATGCGCAGGATGTCATCCTCACCGCGCAAGGTATCGCAAGCCCGTTCCAGCGCGGCAAAGCCTTCACGCACACCGGGCAGCAGCACCCGCGCCGCTTCGGTCAGTTGCAGGCTGCGGCCGCTGCGCACGAACAGGCGGCAGGCAAAGTGCTCCTCCAGCGTGCGGATATGCCGGCTGACCGCGCTCTGGGTAATCGACAGCTCTTCGCCGGCACGGGTGAAGGAGCTTAGCCGCGCGGCGGCTTCGAATGCGCGCAGGGCATACAGCGGGGGGAGCTGACGGGACATGAGGCACCTGCCATACGGGGCTGTGAAATGAATCACCGGGAAGCATATATACATGAGTCAGACTCATGCCAATGATCGCTTTTATCCTTTTGTGCAAAGTTGACCAAAGCCTCAGAATCGCCCTTCGTTGATCACCCCAGGAAAAGGACTGCCCCCATGCATGTCGCGCCCACCACAGAACTCAAGGCTTTGCTGCGCCTGGCCGGGCCGCTGATCGCCTCGCAGTTGGCGCACATGCTGATGGTGCTGACCGATACCCTGATGATGGCCCGCATCAGCCCGCAAGCCCTGGCTGGCGGCGGCCTGGGTGCGGCGAGCTACTCGTTCGTGTCGATCTTCTGCCTTGGCGTGATCGCTGCGGTCGGCACCCTGGTGGCCATTCGCAAGGGCGCCAACGACATCGAGGGCGCCACCCGCCTGGCGCAGGGTGGCCTGTGGCTGGCCTGGAGCCTGGCGCTGTTCGCTGCGCTGGTGTTGTGGAACCTTGAACCGGTACTGCTGCTGTTCGGGCAAAAGCCCGAAAACGTTGCATCGGCCGCCGAATTCCTCACCCTGCTGCCACTGGCGCTGCCCGGCTACCTGACCTTCATGGCGTTGCGCGGCTTCACCAGCGCGCTGGGCCGGTCTACGCCGGTGATGGTCATCAGCCTGGTCGGCACGGTGCTCAACTACCTGTTCAACGTGGCGCTGATCGAAGGCATGTTCGGCCTGCCCAAGCTGGGCCTGATGGGCATCGGCCTGGTCACCGCGGTGGTGTCGATGGGCATGGCCATTGCCTTGGCGCTGTATATCCGTTGGCACCCGGCCTATGCCGCCTACCCATTGCGCAAGGGCCTGTCGCGCCCTTCGCTGCCGGCCCTGCGCGAGCTGTGGCGGCTGGGCTTGCCGATTGGTGGCACCTACATGGTGGAAGTCGGCCTGTTCGCCTTCGCCGCGCTGTGCATGGGCGTGCTGGGCAGCACCGAGCTGGCAGCGCACCAGATCGCCCTGCAGATCGTCTCCACAGCGTTCATGGTGCCAACCGGGTTGTCGTATGCGGTGACCATGCGCGTGGGGCTGTACTACGGCGCCGGCAACCTGCTGGCGGCGCGCAGTGCCGGGCGGGTGGGCATAGGCTTCGGGGCGATGATCATGTTTGCCTTCGCCGCGCTGTTCTGGCTGCTGCCCGATACGCTGGTGGGGCTGTTCATCGACAGTGACGACCCGGCATTTGCGGCGATCTTCCAGCTGGCGGTGCAGTTGCTGATGGTGGCTGCGTGGTTCGAGCTGTTCGATGGCATGCAGACGATCGCGATGGGCTCGATCCGTGGGCTGAAGGATGCCAAGACGACCTTCCTGATCGGGCTGGTGTGCTACTGGCTGGTAGGGGCGCCGAGCGCCTGGCTGTTCACCTTTACCCTGGGCGGTGGCGCAGTCGGGGTGTGGTGGGGGCTGGCGTTGGGGCTGGCGTGTGCGGCGGTGGCACTGACCTTTGGCTTTGAGTGGCGCATGAAGCGGCTTTTGGGCAAGGCAGGTCTGGCTGACGGGTCGGCAGTGTCTGTGTGATTGCCGGGGCTGCTTTGCAGCCCTTTCGCGACGCAAGGCCGCTCCCACATGGGAATGCGTTCGCCGATCAATGTGGGAGCGGCCTTGTGTCGCGAAAGGAGGGCGAAGCCCTCCCCTGCGATGTCACAGGCTAACCAGCTTCGGCTTGCTGTAATCCAGCAAGAACTCCATCAACTCCCCCACCGGCAGCGGCTTGCTGACCAGGAAGCCCTGCACCTGGTCACAGCCAAACCCGCGCAGCAACGCCATCTGCTCTTCACTCTCCACACCTTCGGCCACTACTTCGAGGTTGAGGTTGTGCGCCAGGTTGATCATGGCGTGCACCAGCTTGCGGTTCTCCTCGCGCATTTCCATTTCCGCGACAAAGCTGCGGTCCACCTTGAGCAAGGTGATCGGCAGGCTGTTGAGGTGCACGAACGAAGAGAACCCGGTACCGAAATCATCGAGCGAGAAGCGCACGCCCAGGCGCCCCAGGGCGTCCATGGTCTGGCGCACCAGTTCGTTGCGGCGCATCACTGCCGTTTCGGTCAATTCGAACTCCAGCCAGCGGGCATCCACGCCATGTTCGAGAATCAGGCGGCTCAAGGTCGCCAGCAACTGGCTGTCCTGGAACTGGCGGAAGCTCAGGTTGACCGCCATGTGCAGCGGCTCCAGGCCGCGCTCGCACAGCGCCTGCATGTCGCGCAGGGCTCGGGAAATCACCCAGTAGCCCAGCGGCACGATCAGGCCGCTCTGCTCGGCCAGCGGCACGAACTCGCTGGGCGGCAACAGGCCACGCTCGGCATGCCGCCAGCGCACCAGCGCCTCGAGGCCGACGATACGCCCGTCGGCCAGGTTCAACCGCGGCTGGTAATGCAGCTCCAGCTCGTCCCGGCGCAGGGCGCGGCGCAGTTCGCTTTCCAGGTCGGCAAGGCTGCGGGCGTTGCGGTTGATGCGTTCGTTGAACACATGGAAAGTGCAACCCTGGCTGCCTTTGGCCTGGCGCATGGCGATGTGCGCGTGCCACATCAGCGGGTCGGCACCACCCTGGGCGCGGGCATGGGCCAGGCCCAGGCTGCAGCCCAGCAGCAGGCTTTCGCCGTCGATCCAGTAGGGTTCGGCCAACGCCTCGACAATCCGCTCGGCAATCCACTCGGCACGGTTGGGGTCGCGTCGGGTGTCGATCAGCAGGGCGAACTCGTCGCTGCCCAGGCGCGCCAGTTGGTCGCCCGCCTCCAGTTGCTGTTTCAGCCGCGCCACCACCTGCAGGATCAGGCGGTCGCCGCTCTGGTGGCCAAGGGCGTCGTTGACGTGGCGGAAGTTGTCCAGGTCCAGGTGGCCGAGGGCAAGGCCACGGCCGTCGTTCTCGGCCAGGCGCGCGGTCAGCAAGGCCTGGAAGCCTTGGCGGTTTGCGATGCCGGTCAGCGGATCCTGCTCGGCCAGGCGCTGCAAAGTGGCCACCAGCACGCCGCGCTCGCGCACATGGCGCAGCGAGCGACGCAAGGTGTCGGCATTGAGCTGGTCACGCACCAGCCAGTCACTGACGGCGCTGGGCGCTAACTGAGGCTCGTGGTCGAGCAGCAGGATGGTCGGCAGCTCGCAGCGCCCAGGCGCGGGCTGCAGGGCCGGGGTTGCCAGC
This sequence comes from Pseudomonas sp. s4, assembly GCF_046764235.1. Taxonomy (NCBI): domain Bacteria; kingdom Pseudomonadati; phylum Pseudomonadota; class Gammaproteobacteria; order Pseudomonadales; family Pseudomonadaceae; genus Pseudomonas; species Pseudomonas sp. s4. The sequence goes on from NZ_CP177209.1 coordinate 6,149,420, forward strand.
ACGACAGCCTGGCGGTCCTGGTTGAACAGGTTGTCGACCGACTCCCAGTTCGGCGCCGTCAGCAGCACGGCGCTGCCACCCTGGGCAGGCATGCACTCGCGTAGCAGCGCGCCCCATTCCGGCTCATCGGCCAACAGCAGCAAACGCAATGGTTCGACAGGCGTGGACAAGCGGGCTCCTTAGGCTTCACGGTGCAACGGAAACTGCCAGGTATGCTACTGCATTAATGAAAATGATTTTCAATTTAATACATGTTTTTACGGGTGTAGCATCCCGACGTATTTTGTCGTGCATCCTGCGCGAAACTGCGCCAGCCGGCAAATCCCGTTTACATATTTGACTCAGACGTCAGACGGTCGCGCCACAAACGCCCCATGCCTGTTAGAATGCGCGGCTATTTTCTGGCGACCCCCGGTTTCTAGCATGTCCCGACTCAATCCCCGGCAGCAGGAAGCCCGTGACTATGTCGGCGGCCCTCTTTTGGTGCTCGCCGGTGCAGGCTCGGGCAAGACCAGCGTGATCACGCGCAAGATTGCCCACCTCATCCAGAACTGCGGCATCCGTGCCCAGTACATCGTGGCGATGACCTTCACCAACAAGGCCGCGCGCGAGATGAAGGAACGGGTCGCCACCCTGCTGCGCCCGGGGGAAGGCCGCGGCCTGACTGTGTGCACATTCCACAACCTGGGCCTGAACATCATCCGCAGGGAGCACGAGCGCCTGGGCTACAAGCCGGGTTTCTCGATCTTCGACGAGTCCGACATCAAGGCGTTGCTGTCGGACATCATGCAGAAGGAATACTCCGGCGACGACGGCATCGACGAGATCAAGAACATGATCGGTGCCTGGAAGAACGACCTGATCCTGCCCGCCGAGGCCCTGGAGAAGGCGCGCAACCCGCGCGAGCAGACTGCCGCCATCGTCTACACCCACTACCAGCGCACGCTCAAGGCGTTCAACGCGGTGGACTTCGACGACCTGATCCTGCTGCCGGTCAAGCTGTTCCAGGAGCACCCCGATGTGCTGGAGCGCTGGCAGAACCGCGTGCGCTACCTGCTGGTGGACGAATACCAGGACACCAACGCCAGCCAGTACCTGCTGGTGAAGATGCTGATCGGCATGCGCAACCAGTTCACCGTGGTAGGCGACGACGACCAGTCGATCTACGCCTGGCGTGGCGCCCGGCCGGAAAACCTGATGCTGCTCAAGGAGGACTACCCCTCCCTGAAGGTGGTGATGCTGGAGCAGAACTACCGCTCCACCAGCCGCATCCTGCGCTGCGCCAACGTGCTGATTGCCAACAACCCGCACGCGTTCGAGAAGCAGTTGTGGAGCGAGATGGGCGTGGGCGACGAGATCCGCGTCATCCGCTGCAAGAACGAGGAAGCCGAGGCCGAACGCGTGGCTATGGAAATCCTCACCCTGCACCTGCGCACCAACCGTCCGTACAGCGACTTTGCCATCCTCTACCGCGGCAACTACCAGGCCAAGCTGATCGAACTGAAGCTGCAGCACCACCAGGTGCCATATCGCCTGTCGGGCGGCAACAGCTTCTTCGGCCGCCAGGAGGTCAAGGACCTGATGGCCTACCTGCGTCTGCTGGTGAACCCGGACGATGACAACGCCTACCTGCGGGTGATCAACGTACCCCGCCGCGAAATCGGCTCCACCACCCTGGAAAAACTCGGCAACTACGCCACCGAGCGCGGTATTTCGATGTACGCCGCCAGCGAGGAGCTTGGCCTGGGCGAGCATCTGGACGCCCGCTACACCGAGCGTTTGCAGCGCTTCAAGCATTGGCTGGACGGGGTGCGCCACAAGGTTGCCCTGGAAGACCCGATTGCCGCGCTGCACGAGATGATCCGCGATATCGACTACGAGAACTGGATCCGCCAGCAGACCGCCAGCGACAAGGCTGCCGAGTTCCGCATCAGCAACGTCTGGTTCCTGGTCGAAGCGCTGAAGAACACCCTCGAGAAGGACGAAGAGGGTGACATGACCATCGAGGACGCCATCGGCAAGCTGGTGCTGCGCGACATGCTCGAGCGCCAGCAGGAAGAGGAAGAGAACGCCGAAGGTGTGCAGATGATGACTCTGCATGCCTCCAAGGGCCTGGAATTCCCATACGTGTTCATCATGGGCATGGAAGAGGAAATCCTCCCGCACCGCTCCAGCATCGAGGCCGACACCATCGAAGAGGAACGACGCCTGGCCTACGTGGGCATCACCCGCGCGCGCCAGACCCTGGCCTTCACCTTCGCCGCCAAGCGCAAGCAGTACGGTGAAATCATCGACTGCACGCCCAGCCGGTTCCTCGACGAACTGCCACCGGACGACCTGGCCTGGGAGGGCCTTGACGATGCGCCGGTCGAGGTAAAGGCCGCACGGGGCAACAATGCCCTGGCCGATATCCGGGCAATGCTCAAACGCTGATCAACCATTACTCTTTAACTTTGCCGCTATTTGCGGCGACCTTTGTTACATCGAGGAATACCACAGTGGAAGCACTGCATCAGAAGATTCGCGAAGAAGGCATCGTGCTTTCCGATCAGGTTCTCAAAGTCGATGCGTTTCTCAACCACCAGATCGACCCTGCGCTGATGCAGCTGATCGGTGACGAGTTCGCCCGCCTGTTCGCCGACGCGGGCGTGACCAAGATCGTCACCATCGAAGCCTCGGGCATTGCACCGGCGGTGATGACTGGCCTGAAGCTGGGCGTGCCGGTGATCTTCGCCCGCAAGCACCAGTCGCTGACCCTGACCGAGAACCTGCTGACCGCCTCGGTGTATTCCTTCACCAAGCAGACCGAGAACACCGTGGCCATCTCGCCGCGTCACCTCAACAGCAGCGACCGCGTGCTGGTGATCGACGACTTCCTGGCCAACGGCAAGGCGTCGCAGGCCCTGATCTCGATCATCAAGCAGGCCGGCGCCACCGTGGCCGGCCTGGGTATCGTGATCGAGAAGTCGTTCCAGGGCGGCCGTGCCGAGCTGGACAGCCAGGGCTATCGCGTCGAGTCGCTGGCCCGGGTGAAGTCGCTGGAAGGTGGTGTGGTTACCTTCATCGAGTAATCGCGGCGCCTGCTTCGCGGGCACGCCCGCTCCCACAGGTAAACCACAGGTTTTGAATGCTGTGGTGTACCTGTGGGAGCGGGCGTGCCCGCGAATGGCCTCAATCCTCTCTATCTGGCAGCCGCCAACCCCGCCAGCAGCAACCGCTGGTAAAGCTCTTCCTTCAGCCCCTGCGGCTGATCCAGCTGCATCCGCACAAGATGCCTCGCATAGCCCTCCGGCCCCGGCGCATCCAGCGCTGCCTTGCCCAGCTCCAGCACCTCGCTCAGCTTGAACTTGCTCTTCAACCAGTTCAGCGCCCGCAGCAAATCCCGCTCTTCAGCCGTAAAGTCCGTACCCAGCGGATACTCCGGGAACAACCGCGAATGCCGCGCCCTGATCGCCTCCAGCCGCTGCGGCGTATTGTCGGTAAAGCACGCCTCCAGTTGAAAATCCTTGGCCAGCTTGCCGGCATCCTTTGCCTGCTCGATCAGCCCCTGCTGGAACCGCGAATCACATACCGCCAGCAACCGCGCAATCACCTCGCTGTCGGTCTGCCCACGCAGGTCGGCAATGCCGTACTCGGTCACCACGATATCGCGCAGGTGTCGGGGGATGGTGCAATGGCCATAGTTCCAGAACAGGTTCGAGGTCACCTCCCCGCCCGCCTCACGCCAGCTGCGCAGCAGCAGGATCGAACGCCCGCCCTCCAGCGCATGGCCCTGGGCGACGAAGTTGTACTGCCCGCCCACGCCACTGAGTACTCGGCCATCCTCCAGCTGGTCAGCCACCCCAGCGCCAAGCAGGGTCATGCCGAATACGCTGTTGATGAAGCGCGCATCGCGGCGTTGCCGGCGCTTGAGTTCCTCCTGCCCGTACAGCTCGTTGATGAAGCTGATACGAGTCATGGCAAACCGTGCGCGCTGTTCCAGCGGCATGTCGCGCAAGCGCTGGTAGAACGCCTGGGGGCCGAGGAAGAAACCGCCATGCAGCACTGCCGCCACCTGCTCGTCCGCCGGGCGCCGCAACAGGCCCGCTTCGGCCAGCGCCAGCAAGCCGTTGACGAACATCTCGCTGCAGCCGTACAGGCCTTGGGCGAAGGTATTCAGGCCCCCTTCCCGTTCGATCAGCGCTTGCCACGAGCCAGCACCCAGCGCGTCGAGCACGGCACGATAACCGGCGTTGTCACCCTGACGCGCCAGCAATGCGGCAGCTACCGCATCGCCCATGGCACCAATGCCGATCTGTAGCGTGCCGCCGTCGCGAACCAGGCTGCTGGCGTGCAGGCCGATGCAGTGGTCCTGGGTGTTAACCGGCATGTTCGGCGTGGAGAACAGGCGGCGTTGCTCGGCTGTATCGATCAGCAGGTCGAACGTGTCGATTGGTAGCTCGGCGTCACCCGGCATGTAAGGCAGCTCGGCATGCACCTGGCCGAGCATGAGGATGGTCTCGCCGGCAGCGCGGCGCTTGGCGATCATCGGCAGCAGGTCGAGGGTGATGTCGGGGTTGCAAGCCAGGCTCAGGTGCACCGGCCTCTCGGGCGTGGCGGCCACCAGCTGCGCGATCAGGTTCAGGCCCTTGGCGTTGATGTCACGTGCTGCGTGGCTGTAGTTGCTGCTGATGTAGCTTTGCTGGGCCGAATCGCTGTGCAACAGGCTGCCGGGCTGCATGAAGAATTGTTCAACCTGGATGTTCGGCGGCAGGCTGTCATTGCGCAGGTCGGCGAGGTAGGTAAGTTCTTCATAGTCGGCGAAGACGCGCTCGACGAAGGGCTCGAGAAAGCGCCGCTGCAGGCCATCCCCCAGTGGCGGGCGGCCGAGGGACAGGGCCGTGTAGATGGTCAGCTGCCGTTCGGGCAGCTCGCGGATGCGGGCGTAAAGCGCATTGACGAAGGCATTGGGCTTGCCCAGGCCCAGCGGCAGGCCCATGTGGATATGGGCTGGCAGGCGCGACAGGACTTGCTCGACGGCCTGGTCGATGGAGCAGAGGTGCATCGGGGCCTCCTGAGACATCCATGGGTTCAGGGGTTGGACATGGGCTTTGGTGGGTTGGTTGCCTGTGCCGGCCCTTTCGCGGCTAAAGCCGCTCCTACAGAGACCTCACTGCCCTTGAGTCCTGTGCTGCACCTGTGAGTTCCCATAGGGACCCCACAATCCTTGAAGCCTGCACTGTACCTGTGGGAGCGGCTTTAGCCGCGAAAGGGCCGGTAAAGGCGCCACAAAAACAAAGCCCGCCATCAACGGCGGGCTTCATGCAATTCAGCTGTTTCTCACAGCCCGGACATCTTCTTGATCGCCCCTTTCAGGTCGTCATCCGAGCAGTCTGCGCAGGTGCCTTTCGGTGGCATGGCGTTGATGCCGGTAATGGCCTTGGCCAGGATGCCGTCCAGGCCTCCCTGGTGGTCGGCGCGTTCCTTCCACGCCGCGGTATCGCCAATCTTCGGTGCGCCGAGCAGGCCGGAGCCATGGCAGGCATTGCAGTGCTTGGCGATGATCTCGTCCGGCGTCTTGGCACCACCGCCACCTGCGGCGGCGGCCACTTCCATGCCCTTGCACTCCTGGCCCTGGACGCACACCTGGCCAACCGGCTCCAGGCGCTTGGCGATGTCATCATTGGTCGCAGCGGTTGCGCTCATTGCCCAGAGGGCGAATACGGCTGCTGGTACGGCCAGCATCTTCTTGATTTGGTTCACGCGAACACCCTCATGGTGGCTAATCACGCTCGCGGCCACGGATCGGCGAGCGTTGAAAAGTATAGCGGGAACCCAGAGGCCGTGAAACGACCCCACACGGGAAAGGGGTATTGCCGAATCAATGCACTGCGCTGGATCAAAAGTTTGAAGGCGTCGCCGCACTGATCAACCGCGCCGGCCGGTCGAACGGGTTGCGAAAACGGTGTGGGCGGGTGCTTTCGAAGTAGTAGCTGTCACCCTCTTCAAGGATGAAGATCTCGTTGCCGACTACCAGCTCCAGGCGGCCTTCGAGCAGGATGCCGGTTTCCTCCCCGTCATGGGTAAGCATTTCGGCACCCGTGTCCGCACCCGGTGGATACACCTCGGTTAGAAAGGCGATGGCACGGTTGGGGTGCGACTTGCCGACCAGCTTCATGGTCACCGCACCGTCGGAGATATCGATCAGCTCATGGGCCTTGTAGACGATCTGCGTGGGGCTTTCAGGTTCCAGTTCGACCGAAAAGAACTCGACCATCGACATGGGAATGCCGCTCAGCACCTTGCGCAGGGAGCTGATCGACGGGCTCACGCTGTTCTTCTCGATCATCGAGATGGTGCTGTTGGTCACGCCGGCACGCTTGGCGAGTTCACGCTGGGACAGGCCCTTGAGCTTGCGGATGGCTTGCAGTCGTTCGCCGACGTCCAAAGCTGGAGCCTCCTGAAACGGTGGAAAGGGGGGTGGATGTGAACGATATCATGGCAATGCCGTTCAGTATTTACAACACACCGCCCCTCAACCTGTCCGCTTCAGCGTGTCATTCGCCGATGTAGTCCCGCGGTACTCGCTTCAGGTTGCAGAAAATCTGGTACGGAATGGTACCCGCGTGCGCAGCCACTTCACTGGCCAGCACATGTTTGCCCCACAGTTCGACCGGGCTGCCGACGGTGGCTTCTGGAACGTCGGTCAGGTCGATGCTGAGCATATCCATCGACACCCGGCCGATCAGTTGGGTGCGCTTGCCGGCGACCAGCACTGGGGTACCGTTGGGCGCCTGGCGCGGGTAGCCATCGGCATAGCCCATGGCAACCACACCAACGCGGGTTGGCCGTGGGCTGACGAACTTGGCGCCATAGCCCACCGGCTCGCCGGCAGGCAGTTCGCGCAGGCTGATCACCCGCGATTGCAGGGTCATCACCGGTTGCAGGCGCTCGGCCTCGGCCTGGGCCACTTCGAACGGTGTGGCACCGTACAGCATCAGGCCCGGGCGCACCCAGTCGCTAGGGGCCTGCGGCCAGCCCAGCACACCGGGGGAGTTGCGCAGGCTGCACTCGGCGGCCAGGCCCTGGCGTGCGGCCTCGAACACGGCGATCTGCTGGGCGGTAGCGTCGGCATCCAGTTCGTCGGCGCGAGCGAAGTGGCTCATCAGCACGATGCGCGCGACCTTGCCGCTGGCCAGCAGGCGCTGGTAGGCCTCGTGGTAGTCCTTGGGGTGCAGGCCGACGCGGTGCATGCCGCTGTCGAGCTTGAGCCAGACGCTGAGCGGCTTGTGCAGCTGGGTCTTTTCGATCGCTTCCAGTTGCCACAGCGAGTGCACAACGCACCATAGGTCGTGCTCGGCGATCAGGGCCAGTTCGCTGGCTTCGAAGAAACCTTCCAGCAGCAGCACCGGGGCCTTGATACCGGCGGCGCGCAGTTCCAGCGCTTCTTCGATGCAGGCCACGGCAAAGCCGTCGGCTTCGGCCTCCAGGGCCAGGGCACAGCGCACGGCGCCGTGGCCGTAGGCGTCGGCCTTGATCACGGCGAGGGCTTTGGCACCGGTCAGTTCACGGGCCAGACGGTAGTTGTGGCGCAGGGCCTGGAGGTCGATCAGGGCGCGGGCGGGACGCATGGCGGCTGCCTTATGGTGGTTCACAGGTTGAAAACGGTGTTGGGTTCTTCGCGGGCTCGCCCGCGAAGAGGCCGGTACAGGCGAACTTACTGCTGGTGAGCCGGCGCAGTCTGCCCGTGCTTGGCCACTTCCGGGCTGTTGCCATAACGGGAAATGTCCAGGCCTTCGGCACTGATCTGCGGCTTCTTGCGCGCAATCAGGTCGGCCAGCAGGCGACCGGAGCCGCACGCCATGGTCCAGCCCAAAGTACCGTGACCGGTGTTCAGGAACAGGTTGCGGTACGCCGTGGCACCAACGATCGGCGTGCCGTCCGGGGTCGCCGGGCGCAGGCCGGTCCAGAAGCTGGCCTGGCTCAGATCACCGCCGCGAGGATAAAGGTCGTTGACGATCATCTCCAGCGTTTCGCGCCGACGCGGGTTCAACGACAGGTCAAAACCGGCGATCTCAGCCATGCCGCCGACGCGGATACGGTTGTCGAAACGGGTAATGGCGACCTTGTAGGTCTCGTCGAGAATGGTCGAGGTCGGGGCCATGTCGGCGTTGGTGATCGGCACGGTCAGCGAGTAGCCCTTCAGCGGGTATACCGGGGCCTTGATGCCCAGCGGCTTGAGCATCTGCGGCGAGTAGCTGCCCAGCGCCAGCACGTAACGGTCGGCGGTTTCCAGCTTGCCGTCGATCCACACGCCATTGATGCGGTCACCCGCGAAGTCCAGGCGCTGGATGTCCTGGCCGAAGCGGAACTCCACGCCCAGCTTCACGGCCATTTCGGCAAGCTTGGTGGTGAACAGCTGGCAGTCGCCAGTCTGGTCGTTTGGCAGGCGCAGGGCGCCGGCCAGGATGTCCTTGACGCCAGCCAGGGCCGGTTCGACGCGGGCAATGGCGTCGCGGTCAAGCAGCTCGTAAGGCACGCCGGACTGTTCCAGCACGGCAATGTCCTTGGCCGCGGCATCCACCTGGGCCTGGGTACGGAACAGCTGGGTGGTGCCCAGGCTGCGGTTTTCGTAGGCGATGCCGGTTTCGGCGCGCAGTTCGTCGAGGCAGTCACGGCTGTACTCGGACAGGCGCACCATGCGCTCCTTGTTCACCGCGTAACGGCTGGCGGTGCAGTTGCGCAGCATCTGTGCCATCCACAGGTACTGGTCGACGTCGCCGGTGAGCTTGATGGCCAGGGGCGCGTGGCGCTCCAGCAGCCATTTGATGGCCTTCAGCGGCACGCCTGGGGCGGCCCAGGGCGAGGCATAGCCGGGCGAGATCTGGCCGGCGTTGGCAAAGCTGGTTTCCATGGCCACCGCCGGCTGGCGATCGACCACCGTTACTTCGAAACCTTGCCGGGCCAGATAGTAGGCACTGGCGGTTCCGATCACACCGCTACCAAGTACCAGAACTCGCATCGTTTTATCCCTCGCACGCGGCGCGCCGCAGACTTTTATTGAAATGGCATGAATGCGCGCAGTATAGGAATTTGAAGGCAGTGCAATTCACTATATAAAAGCCTATTATTGGCGAGAATTCTCGGCAAAATCGCCTTTCACGGAGGGGCATCCCCTATGAGAACCCAGCACCAGAGCAAGCGTGAACTGGACAAGATCGACCGTAACATCCTGCGTATCCTGCAGAATGACGGGCGTATTTCCTTCACCGAACTGGGCGAGAAAGTTGGGCTTTCCACCACCCCTTGCACCGAGCGGGTCCGCCGCCTGGAGCGCGAGGGCATCATCATGGGCTACAACGCCCGCCTGAACCCGCAGCACCTCAAGGGCAGCCTGCTGGTGTTCGTGGAAATCAGCCTGGACTACAAATCGGGCGACACCTTCGAGGAGTTCCGCCGCGCGGTGCTGAAACTGCCCCACGTGCTGGAATGCCACCTGGTTTCAGGCGACTTCGACTACCTGGTGAAGGCGCGTATTTCCGAGATGGCCTCTTACCGCAAGCTGCTCGGCGACATCCTGCTGAAGCTGCCGCACGTGCGCGAATCGAAGAGCTACATCGTGATGGAAGAGGTGAAAGAGAGCCTTTGCCTGCCGATCCCGGACTGAAGTCAGACAAGCACCTGGCGGGTAGTGGCAATGAACTGGTGGACCAGCTGCTCGGCAGCGGGCTCGATCATCTGTTCAGGGCCACGGCCACGCGGGCAGGCCAGGCGCGGGGTGGTGCCGAACAGGCGGCAGATCATCGGGCGCTCTTCATACACCGTGCAGCCGTTGGGGCCCAGGTGCACACAGTCCAGGCGCTCCAGGGCGGCGTCCTGCTCGGCCTGGGACTTGCGCGGCAGGCGGGCCATTTCTTCCGCCGAAGTGGTGACCGGGCCGCAGCAATCGTGGCAGCCGGGCTCGCACTCGAAGGAAGGGATGAGTTCGCGCAGGAAGTGGATCTTGTGGCGGTTGCAGGACATGGCTGGGTACAAGTCTGAGAACTGAGGTTGAATTATAAGGCCAATCGCCGGCAAGCCGGCTCCCACAGGTACACCGTCGGTCTCAAGTGCCACGCGGACCCTGTGGGAGCTGGCTTGCCGGCGATGAGGCCGGTTGCCCCTCCCCGAAGCCCCGGCTTATCCTCCTCCCCCTCAGCCCACCAGCCTCAGGACCTGCCCAATGATCCACAGCGCGCAGCACGCCGCCTCCTACTACGCCGCCAGCAGCGCGCCACACCCCGACCACTCCTTCCTGCAAGGCGAGCACAGCGCCGACGTGTGTATCGTTGGCGGCGGCTACTCGGGCCTGAACACCGCCATCGAACTGGCCGAGCGCGGCTTTTCGGTCATCCTGCTGGAGGCGCGCAAGCTCGGTTGGGGCGCCAGCGGGCGCAATGGTGGGCAACTGATCCGTGGCGTCGGCCACGGCCTGGAGCAATTCCTCCCGGTCATCGGCGAGGAAGGCGTGCGCAGCCTGAAACTGATGGGCCTGGAAGCCGTGCAGATCGTCCGCGAGCGGATCGAAAAGCATGCCATCGCCTGCGACCTGACTTGGGGCTACTGCGACCTGGCCAACAAACCCGCCGAACTGCTGGGCTTTGCGGAGGATGCTGAAGAACTGCGCACCCTCGGCTACGCACATGAACTGCGCCTGGTCGGCAAGGACGATATCCACAGCGTGGTCGGTGCCGACTGTTATGTCGGCGGGCTGGTCGACATGGGTTCCGGGCACCTGCACCCGCTCAACCTGGCCCTGGGTGAGGCTGCCGTGGCCAGCCGCCTGGGTGTGAAGCTGTTCGAGCAGTCCGAGGTCACACGCATCGACTACGGCCCGGAAGTACAGGTACACACCGCCCAAGGCCGGGTACGCGCCAAGACTCTGGTGCTGTGCTGCAACGCCTACCACAACGACCTCAACCGCGAACTGGGCGGCAAGGTGCTGCCAGCCGGCAGCTACATCATCGCCACCGAGCCGCTGGGCGAGGAACGTGCCCGTTCGCTGCTGCCGCAGAACATGGCGGTGTGTGACCAGCGCGTGGCACTGGACTATTACCGCCTGTCCGCCGACCAGCGCCTGTTGTTCGGCGGTGCCTGCCACTATTCAGGCCGCGACCCGAAGGACATCGCCGCCTACATGCGGCCAAAGATGCTCAAGGTTTTCCCGCAACTGGCCGACGTGCGCATCGACTACCAGTGGGGTGGCATGATCGGCATCGGCGCCAACCGCCTGCCACAGGTTGGCCGCCTGGCCAGCCAGCCGAACGTGTATTACGCCCAGGCCTACTCCGGCCATGGGCTCAACGCCACCCACTTGGCTGCGCGCCTGCTCGGCGAAGCCATCAGCGGCCAGGAAAGCGGGCGGTTCGACCTGTTTGCCAAGGTGCCGCACATCACCTTCCCCGGCGGCAAGCACCTGCGCTCGCCGCTGCTGGCGTTGGGGATGCTGTGGCATCGCCTGAAAGAGCTGATCTGAAAGCTGCGCGGTCCCTGTAGGAGCGGCCTTGTGTCGCGATAGGGCCGCAGAGCGGCCCCAGCGATATTTGCGGCGAAGCTGAAAACCTGGGGGCGCTACGCACCCCTATCGCGACACGAGGCCGCTCCTACATCGACCGCGCAACATCTGTATGGTCAGTCTTTCCAGAAGGGCTTACGCCCTTCGGCCCGGGCCTGCTCCCAGCTCAGCCCGATATCGCGCAACTCGTCATCAGTCAACTGCAGCAGCGCCCTGCGGGTGTGCCAGCGATGCAGCATCAGCCCCCAACGCCCCAACCCTTCCGGCGCGTTGAACACCTTGGCTTGCTGCCCGGCTTCCAGTTCCTTGGCCAACAGTTGCAAGCGCACATCGCTCATGCCACCCATCACCGCATCCTCTCGTTCAGTTGATACTGTGGAGAAAGCATGCGCGTCGACAGCACCGGCAATACAGATCCAATACAGCCTTATTATTCCCATACAGAATTGGCCGCAGACCGACTGAATGCTGTATTTTCAGCGCAACTGTACCGGTCGCCACGCTATTACAGCGCAGGAGTATGCCGTGACCCTTTACCTGAACCTCGCCGAACTGCTCGGTGCCCGTATCGAACAGGGCCTCTACCGCCCCGGCCAGCGCCTGCCGTCAGTGCGCGCCCTGAGTGTGGAGCACGGGGTCAGCCTGAGCACCGTGCAGCAGGCCTACCGCATGCTGGAAGACAGCGGCATGGTCTCGCCCCGGCCCAAGTCCGGCTACTTCGTCAACGACCACCGCCACCTGCCAGCCCTGCCCGCCGTCAGCCGCCCGGCCCAGCGCCCGGTGGACATCTCGCAATGGGAGCAGGTGCTGGAACTGGTGCGCAGCACCCCACGCCAAGGCGTGATCCAGCTCGGCCGCGGCATGCCCGACATCGACAGCCCCACCCTCAAGCCACTGCTGCGCAGCCTCGCCCAGCTGAGCCGGCGGCAGGACATGCCCGGCCTGTACTACGACAACATCCACGGCAACCTGGCCCTGCGCGAACAGGTGGCCCGGCTGACGCTCGACTCCGGCTGCCGCCTAGGCCCGGCCGACCTGGTGATAACCACCGGCTGCCATGAGGCGCTGTCATGCAGCATTCGCGCGGTGTGCGAGCCGGGCGATATCGTCGCGGTCGACTCGCCCAGCTTCCACGGCGCCATGCAGACCCTCAAGGGCCTGGGCATGAAAGCCTTGGAGATCCCCACCGACCCGGTCACCGGCATCAGCCTGGAGGCGCTGGAGCTGGCCTTGGAGCAGTGGCCGATCAAGCTCATCCAGATCACCCCCAGCTGCAACAACCCGCTCGGCTACATCATGCCCGAGGCCCGCAAGAAGGCCCTGCTGAGCCTGGCACAGCGCTACGACGTGGCGATCCTCGAAGATGATGTATATGGCGACCTGGCCTACACCTACCCGCGCCCACGCACCCTCAAGTCGTTTGACGACGACGGCCGCGTGCTGCTTTGCAGTTCGTTCTCCAAGACCCTCGCCCCCGGTCTGCGGATAGGCTGGGTGGCACCCGGTCGTTACCTGGAGCGGGTGCTGCACATGAAATACATCAGCACCGGAAGCACGGCCAGCCAGCCACAGTTGGCCATTGCCGACTTCATCGCCGGCGGGCACTACCAGCCCCACGTACGGCGCATGCGCAGCCAGTACCAGCGTGGCCGCGACCTGATGAGCGACTGGGTGACCCGCTACTTCCCGGCGGGCACCCGGGTCAGTCGACCGCAAGGTGGCTTCATGCTGTGGGTGGAATTACCCGAACATTTCGATACGCTGCGCCTGAACCGGGCTTTACTGGAGCAGGACGTGCAGGTTGCCGTGGGCAGTATTTTCTCGGCCTCGGGCAAGTTCCGCCACTGCCTGCGCATGAACTTCGCCGCACGGCCCACGCAGCAGATCGAAGCTGCCGTGCGCAGGGTTGGTGAAACCGCCCTTCGTCTACTGGAAGAAGAAAGCGCCGGCGCGTAACTTTGCGCCGCCCGCCACGGTCCAACCATTTAAGCCTTTGCTGCACAGGACGATCCACCCTTGAGACTCCAGCGAGCCCTGCCTCTGCTGCTGGTGCTACTGCTTGGTCTTGCCGGCTGTGCCAGCGTCGGCACGCCCCGCGAAACCAGCCAGGCGTTACCCGCCAACGACTCGGCCTTCGGCCGCTCGGTACTGCGCCAGGCCGCGCCGTACGACGGCCGCTCGGGCTTTCGCCTGCTGCCCAACAGCAACGAGGCGTTCCGCGCCCGTGCCGAACTGATCCGCAACGCCCAGGCGAGCATCGACCTGCAGTACTACATCGTCCACGATGGCCTCAGCACTCGTGCACTGGTTCATGAACTGCTGCGCGCCGCCGACCGTGGCGTGCGTGTGCGCATCCTGCTCGACGACACCACCAGCGATGGCTTGGACGTCATCATGGGCACCCTCGATGCCCACCCGAACATCCAGATACGCGTGTTCAACCCGCTGCACCTGGGCCGCAGCACCGGCGTGACGCGCGCGGTGGGCCGCTTGTTCAATCTGTCGCGCCAGCATCGGCGCATGCACAACAAGCTGTTTCTGGTGGACAACAGCATGGCCATCGTCGGCGGGCGCAACCTGGGCGATGAGTATTTCGATGCCGAACCCAACCTCAACTTCACCGACATCGACTTGCTGGGTGTCGGCCCGGTGGCCGAACAGCTCGGCCACAGTTTCGACCAATACTGGAACAGCGCCCTGAGCCGGCCGATTACCGACTTTCTCTGGCGCGACCCGGACGCCAGCGACCTGCGCGCCAGCCGCCACCGCCTGGAAATTTCACTCGCCGAAGCCAGGACCCAGCGCAAAGCCCTGTATGACCGCTTGATGGCCTACCAGTCGCAGCCGCGCCTGGATGTGTGGCGCAACGAACTGATCTGGGCCCATGCCCAGGCGCTGTGGGATGCGCCGAGCAAGGTGCTGGCCGATGACGAACCGGACCCGCAACTACTGCTGACCCAGCAACTGGCTCCTGACTTGAGCAAGGTGCAACGCGAGCTGATCCTGGTATCGGCGTACTTCGTGCCAGGCGAGTCCGGCCTGCTGTACCTTACCCACAGCGCAGACGCGGGTATCTCGGTCAAACTGCTGACCAACTCGCTGGAAGCCACCGACGTGCCGGCAGTGCATGGCGGCTATGCGCCGTATCGGCGGGCGCTGCTGGAGCATGGCGTGCAGCTGTACGAACTGCGCCGCCAACCCGGTGACCCCAGCGCCAGACACAGCTTGAGCTTCCATGGCAGCTCCGACTCGAGCCTGCACAGCAAGGCGATCGTGTTCGACCGGCGCAAGACCTTCATCGGCTCGTTCAACTTCGACCCACGTTCGGTGTTGTGGAATACCGAGGTCGGGGTGCTGGTGGACAGCCCGGAGCTGGCCGAGTACACCCGCGCGCTGGCGGTACAGGGCATGGCCCCGGCCTTGAGCTACCAGCCGACGCTGGTGGGTAACCAGATGGTGTGGGTGACCGAGGAAAATGGCAGGCGACGCATGCTCACGTCCGAGCCGGGCGGGATTTGGCGGCGGTTCAATGCCTGGATCAGCAAGGCGGTTGGCCTGGAGAAGATGTTGTAGCGGCGATTTTGGGGCTGCTTTGCAGCCCATCGCGACGCAAGGCCGCTCCTACATGGGATCGCGTATCTCCTGTAGGAGCGGCCTTGCGTCGCGATGGGCCGCAAAGCGGCCCCAAAATCCATCAGGCAGAAGCCGGCTCAAACGCCCCGCGCCGCCGGGTCAACACCACCAACCCCGCAGCCCCCGCAGCCATCAGCAACGGCAACGCATGCCCGCTGATCCACTGGCTGCCTGCCCCGGCCAGCAATGGCCCGAGCAGGCAGCCAATACCCCACAGCTGCGCCACATGGGCGTTGGCCCGCACCAGCGCATCATCCCGGTAGCGCTCACCAATCAGCACCAGCGACAAGGTGAACAAGCCCCCTGCACTGGCCCCGAACAGCACCCACAGCGGCCAGATCGCCGGTGAATGCAGCAGCAACGGAATCGCCAGGCTGGACACCAGCAGGGTCACCGCACAACCGGTGAACAGGGCGCGCCGCGACATATGATCGGCCAGCGCACCGATGGGCAGCTGCAGCACCGCGTCGCCCACCACCACGGTACTGACCATGAAAAGGGCGATTTCGGTGCTGAAGCCCTGTTGCAGGCAATACACCGGCAACAAGGTCAGGATCATCGCCTCGAACGAGGCAAACAGGGCAATGGCCCAGGCGATCACCGGCAAGCGCCGGCAGAAGGCGAACAGGTCGCCGAAGGTGACGCTGCAGGCCTCTGTGCTGGGTGCCCCGCCACGGCCCAGGAGAATCAGCGGCGCCACCAGCAGCAGGCCGGTAGCGGCCCAGAAGCCGAAGTCGTCATCCGAGCCAAGAAAGCCCAGCACCAGCGGCCCGGCCAGCTGGCTTAGGGCATAGCTGCTGCCGTACAGCGCCACCAGGCGGCCACGCCATTGCTCGACTACCAGCTGATTGATCCAGCTTTCACCCAGTATGAACACCACGGTCAGCGACATACCGATCAGCAACCGCAGCAGCAGCCACAGCGGGTAACTGGGCAGCAGTGCGACCAGGCCAATCGACAGCGCCCCGCCCCACAGGCACAGGCGCATGGCTGAGGGCACACCGACCCAGCCGGCCAGGCGGCTGGCCAGGCTGGCACCTACCAGCACGCCCAGCGCCGGCATCGCGGCCATCACACCGATGGCGAAGCTGCCGTAGCCCCAGGCCTCCAGGCGCAGGGATACCAGCGGCATGCTCACGCCGAGTGCCAGCCCGACGCTTAGCACCGATGCCAGTACGGCGAAGTAGGTACCCCAACGCATCCTTGACCTCTTGAGTTCTTGGGGCTGCTTTGCAGCCCATTCGCGGCACAAGGCCGCTCCTACAGGGAAACGCATACCCCTGTAGGAGCGGCCTTGTGCCGCGAATGGGCCGCGAAGCGGCCCCACGGGATTACAACTTGATCCAGGTCGCCTTCAGCTCGGTGTACTTCTCCAGCGCATGCAGCGACTTGTCACGGCCGTTGCCCGACTGCTTGAAGCCACCGAACGGCGCGGTCATGTCGCCGCCGTCGTACTGGTTGACCCAGACGCTGCCAGCGCGCACGGCGCGGGCGGTCTTGTGGGCCTTGGAGATGTCCGAAGTCCAGATGCCAGCGGCCAGGCCATACGGCGTGTCGTTGGCAATGGCGACGGCTTCTTCGGCGGTATCGAAGGCGATCACCGACAGCACCGGGCCGAAGATTTCTTCCTGGGCGATCTTCATGGCGTTGGTCACGCCGTCGAAGATGGTCGGCTCGACATAAGTGCCACCGGTTTCTTCCAGGGTGCGCTTGCCGCCGGCCAGCAGCTTGGCGCCGTCCTTGTGGCCAGCCTCGATGTACGACAGCACGGTGTTCATCTGCTGGGTGTCGACCAGGGCACCGACAGTGGTCTGTGGGTCCAGCGGGTTGCCTGGCTTCCAGCCTTTCAGGGCCTCGACCACCATCGGCAGGAACTTGTCCTTGATCGAACGCTCGACCAGCAGGCGCGAGCCGGCGGTGCACACTTCGCCCTGGTTGAAGGCGATGGCGCTGGCGGCAGCTTCGGCGGCAGCTTGCAGGTCCGGAGCGTCAGCGAAGACGATGTTCGGGCTCTTGCCGCCGGCTTCCAGCCAGATGCGCTTCATGTTCGATTCGCCCGCGTAAACCATCAGCTGCTTGGCGATCTTGGTCGAACCGGTGAATACCAGGGTGTCGACGTCCATGTGCAGGGCCAGGGCCTTACCCACGGTGTGGCCGTAGCCTGGCAGCACGTTCAGCACGCCAGCCGGGATACCGGCTTCGATGGCCAGCTGGGCGATGCGAATGGCCGTCAGCGGCGACTTTTCGGACGGCTTGAGCACTACCGAGTTACCGGTGGCCAAGGCCGGGCCGAGCTTCCAGCAGGCCATCAGCAGCGGGAAGTTCCACGGTACGATGGCACCGACCACACCCACCGCTTCGCGGGTGACCAGGCCGAGCTGGTCATGCGGGGTCGGGGCGACTTCGTCGTAGACCTTGTCGATGGCTTCGGCAGTCCAGTGGATGGCATTGGCCGCGCCAGGTACGTCGATGCTGGAGGAGTCGCCGATCGGCTTGCCCATGTCCAGGGTTTCCAGCAGCGCCAGCTCTTCGACGTTCTTGCGCAGCAGGTCGGCGAAGCGGATCAGCTTGGCCTTGCGCTTGGCCGGGGCCAGCTGCGACCACACGCCGGAGTTGAAGGTGGCACGGGCGTTTTCCACAGCGCGGTTGGCATCGGCCAGATCGCAGCTGGCAACCTTGGCCAGGAAGCGTCCGTCGACCGGGCTCAGGCACTCGAAGGTTTCACCAGATGCGGCATCGGTGTATTCGCCGTTGATGAAGGCACGGCCTTCGATCTTCAGTTGCTGGGCACGTTGTTCCCAGTCCGCACGAGTCAGGGTGGTCATACGAAACTCCTCCTCTTGTTTAGGTGCAACGCCGCACTGAGGACTCACAGGCGTTGTCAGAATTCTGCCCCAGCGTCGAGGGCATTTTGGCTACCGACACCCTAAACCAGCCGGTGTAAACTATCAATATATTTGACACGAAAGGCTCAAAAGCCTACTCATGTGCATTTTATTAAACAACAACAGGAGCCGAACCATGAGTATCGACAGCATAATCGACTTCGCGCAGGTCATTACCGAGGCCGAACGCTACCGCCCGGCGGCGGAAAAAATCCTCAAGGGCGAGCCAGACCAGGCGGTCTACAATCATTATTCCAGCCCGTGCGGGCAGTTTGCCGCGGGCGTGTGGGAAGGCGAGGTCGGGCAGTGGACGGTGAACTACACGGAGCATGAGTACTGCGAGATCGTCCAGGGCGTTTCGGTGCTGCGTGACCAGGACGGCGGAGCCAAGACCCTTCGCGCCGGTGACCGGTTTGTCATCCCGGCCGGCTTCAAGGGCACCTGGGAGGTGCTGGAGCCTTGCCGCAAGATCTATGTGATGTTCGAGCAGAAATGATCTGAGGCCCGAACAGGCATAAAAAAACCCGCATCCTTTCGGAGGCGGGTTTTTTCAGGTCGCCGATCAATTACTTGATCTTGGCTTCCTTGTACACCACGTGCTTGCGAACAACCGGATCGTATTTCTTGATCTCGATTTTGTCCGGAGTGGTGCGCTTGTTCTTGTCGGTGGTGTAGAAGTGGCCAGTGCCAGCACTCGAAACCAGACGGATCAATTCACGCATGACGTTCTCCTTAGAACTTTTCGCCGCGAGCGCGCAGCTCGGCCAGCACTACGTCGATACCACGCTTGTCAATAACGCGCATGCCTTTGGCAGATACGCGCAGACGCACGAAACGCTTCTCGGATTCAACCCAGAAACGGTGGTGCTGCAGGTTCGGCAGGAAACGACGACGGGTTTTGTTGTTTGCGTGGGAAATGTTGTTCCCGGTTACTGGACCCTTACCAGTAACTTGACAGACTCTCGACATGACTCAGCCCTCTAAAACCACATGCCCAACCCGGCATGGGTTGGCCGCTTAATCTCTCAGTCTTTGGCGCCTGGGCGCCGTGATTCTGGAGGTCTTATCGGCCGCATTCGCTGATGCGACAGGCCGAGCCCCTAGAAAAGAGCGCTGCTTTATACCAGAAAGACTCGGCCGCAACAACATTAGATGAATATTGACACGAGCCCCGACGCGCCGGGCCAGCATAGCGGCAGGCCCCGCCAGCCGTCGACCGCTCGTCGCCAATTTTGTAAAAAAGGGTGTGGTCATTTCCCGACGAGCACACTAGGGTAGGCCTTTTCCAGACTGCACTGGCAGATGGGCCACTGACAGCCAAGGAGCCACTATGCGTGCCGCCGCCCTTTCCTTATTGTTCAACTCCTTGTTCGCCGCAGGCGCCCTGATCGCCGCCAGCGTTGCCCAGGCCGCCCCGCTGAGCGTCTGCAGCGAGGCCAGCCCCGAAGGCTTCGACGTGGTGCAGTACAACTCACTGACCACCACCAACGCCACAGCCGATGTGCTGATGAACCGCCTGGTGGAGTTCGACGCGGCGCAAGGCAAGGTGGTGCCGAGCCTGGCGGCCAGCTGGACGGTATCGGCCGACGGCCTGATCTACGACTTCACCCTGCGCGATGATGTGAACTTCCACACCACCGCCTACTTCAAGCCAAGCCGCCCACTGAACGCCGACGATGTGCTGTTCAGCTTCCAGCGCATGCTCTACCCCGCCCATGCCTGGCACAAGACCGCGCCGGGCGGCTACCCGCATGCCCAGTCGCTGCAACTAGGCAGCCTGATCAAGGCGATCGAGGCACCCGCGCCAAACACCGTGCGCTTCACCCTCAACCACCCGGACGCCACGTTCCTGGCCACGTTGAGCATGGGCTTCGCATCGATCTACTCCGCCGAGTACGCGGACAAACTGCTCAAGGCCGGCACGCCGGAGAAGCTCAACAGCCAGCCGATCGGCACCGGGCCGTTCATCTTCCAGCGCTTCCAGAAGGACGCCGTAGTACGCTATCGCGCCAACCCTGACTACTTCGCCGGCAAGCCGGCGGTCGACCCGCTGATCTTCGCCATCACCACCGATGCCAACGTGCGCCTGCAGAAGCTCAAGCGCGGCGAGTGCCAGGTCGCGTTGTCGCCCAAGCCGCTGGACATTGCCGAAGCCGGCAAGGACGGCAACCTCAAGGTGGCCACCACCCCGGCGTTCATGACCGCCTTCGTCGCCATCAACAGCCAGCACCCGCCGCTGGACAAGCCGGAGGTGCGTCAGGCCATCAACTTGGCCTTCGACAAGCAGGCCTACCTCAAGGCCGTGTTCGAAGACTCCGCGGTGGCCGCCAACGGCCCCTACCCGCCCAATACCTGGAGCTACGCCAAGGACCTGCCCGGCTACCCGCTGGACCTGAAGAAAGCCAAGGCCCTGCTGACCAAGGCCGGCCTGGCCGAGGGCTTCAGCACCACGATCTGGACCCGCCCGTCGGGCAGCCTGCTCAATCCCAACCCCAGCCTCGGTGCGCAGATGCTGCAGGCCGACCTGGCCAAGATCGGCATCAAGGCCGAGATCCGCGTGATCGAGTGGGGCGAGCTGATCCGTCGCGCCAAGGCGGGCGAGCATGACCTGCTGTTCATGGGCTGGGCGGGCGACAACGGCGACCCGGACAACTTCCTCAGCCCGCAGTTTTCCTGCGCGGCGGTGCAGTCGGGGACCAACTTCGCACGCTTCTGCGACAGCCGCCTGGACCAGTTGATCAGCGCCGGACGCACCACCAACGACCAGAGCGTGCGCAGCCGGCTTTACCAGCAGGCACAGACGCTGATCCAGCAGCAGGCGCTGTGGGTGCCGCTGGCGCACCCGACAGCGGCGACGCTGCTGCGCCAGGGGGTCGAGGGGTACCAGGTGAGCCCGTTCGGGCGGTTGGATTTCAGCAAGGTGTCAGTGAACAAGTAAGCCTGCACCGGCCTCTTCGCGGGCTTGCCCGCTCCCACAGGGACCGCGCCAACTTTCAACATGGCACTATTCCTGTAGGAGCGGGTTTACCCGCGAAAAGGCCGGGACAGACAGCACAAGTGCCTAAGCCACAATCCACCCATGCTCGACCATCGACAGCGGCTCCCCGTCACCGATGATGATGTGATCCAGCACCCGCACATCGATCAACGCCAGCCCCCGCTTCAACGACAGGGTCAAATGCACATCATCCTGGCTCGGCTCGTTGTTGCCTGAAGGATGGTTGTGGCACAGGATCAACGCCGCCGCGTTGTGCAGCAGTGCCCGCCGCACTACCTCCCGCGGGTAGACACTCGCCCGGTCTATCGTGCCCCTGAACAGGATCTCGAACGCCAACGGCCGGTGCTTGGTATCCAGAAACAGGCAACCGAATACTTCACTGATCTCATGGCGCAGCATGGCCTTGAGATAACGCCGCACCGCCGCTGGGCTTTCGAGAGCCGCTGCGCGCTCGATGTCCTCATCCAGATAACGCCGGCCAATTTCCAAAAGCACCTGCAACTGTGCGTATTTCACAGCGCCAATGCCCGGCTCGCGAAGCACTGCTGCGCGATCGGCCTCGAGAAACTGCCTGAGCCCACCAAAACGCCCCAGCAGCCCCCGCGCAAGGTCCAGCACATTCCGCCCGGCAACCCCCGACCCCAACAGCACGGCGAGCAGTTCGGCATCCGACAGCGCTGCCGCCCCGCGCTGCAGCAACTTCTCCCTCGGCCGCTCTTCAGCCGGCCACTCCCTGATATTCATCCCGCTCCTCTGCCCTTGCTGCGGCCCATTTCGGCCCTGTGTTAATCTATTTCGCCTCGTACATGCGACGTTCCGCCGCAGGCATTTTCAAACGTCGTCGCCCGCTCTCACTGGAAAAAGGCAAGCCTATGCAGCGGCTGTATCGCAAGCGCATCGTTCTCGGCGTGGGTGGCGGCATTGCCGCCTACAAAAGCGCCGAACTGATTCGCCGACTCCTGGAGCACGGCGCGCAGGTGCGCGTCGTCATGACCCGTGGTGGTGCAGAGTTCATCACCCCGCTAACCCTGCAAGCGCTGTCAGGCCACCCGGTGCACATGGACCTGCTCGACCCTGCCGCCGAAGCGGCCATGGGCCACATCGAACTGGCCAAGTGGGCTGACCTGGTGCTGATCGCCCCGGCCACCGCCGACCTCATGGCGCGCATGGCCCAAGGCATGGCCGACGACCTGCTGACCACCTTGGTACTGGCTACCGATGCCACTGTCGCCGTGGCCCCGGCCATGAACCAGGCCATGTGGCGCGACCCGGCCACCCAGGCCAACCTCGAACTGCTCAAGAGCCGGGGCATCCAGGTGTTCGGCCCAGCGTCCGGCAGCCAGGCCTGTGGCGACGTCGGCCTGGGCCGCATGCTCGAAGCCACCGACCTGGCCTGGTGTGCCGCGGAAAGCTTCAAGCGCCAGGCCCTGACCGGCAAGCACGTGCTGATCACTGCCGGCCCGACCCAGGAAAACATCGACCCGGTGCGCTACATCACCAATCATAGCTCCGGCAAGATGGGCTTCGCCTTGGCTGAAGCCGCCGCCGAAGCCGGGGCTCGGGTCACCCTCGTCACCGGCCCGGTGCACCTGCCGACCCCCGACCGGGTCAGCCGTATCGACGTGGTCAGCGCGCGGGACATGCTCGCGGCCTGTGAAGCGGCCATGCCATACGACCTGTTCATTGCCTCTGCGGCGGTAGCGGACTACCGCCCGGAAGTCGTTGCCACGCAAAAACTGAAGAAAGATCCTACGACCGGCGACGGCATGCTGCTGCAGATGGTGCGCAATCCCGATATCCTTGCCACCATCGCTGGCCGCGCCGACCGCCCGTTCAGCGTCGGTTTCGCCGCCGAGACCGAGCACTTGCTCGATTACGCCACGCGCAAGCTAAAGGACAAGAACCTCGACCTGATCGTCGCCAATGATGTGGCCAACCCCAGCATCGGCTTCAACAGCGAGGAAAACGCCTTGACCGTGATCGACCGCCAGCAGCACCAGACCCTCTTCGCGCAGACCAGCAAGGGCAAGATTGCCCGGCAACTGGTCGCCTTCATCGCCGAACGACTCAATCAGGTTCAATAAGTTACATGCACGCTCTTCAAGCCAAGATCCTCGACCCACGCCTGGGCACCGAATTCCCCCTGCCGCAGTACGCCACCCCCGGCTCCGCCGGCCTGGACCTGCGCGCCCTGCTCAAGGAAGACACCGTCCTCGAGCCAGGCCAGACCCTGCTGATCCCCACCGGCCTGTCGATCTACATCGGCGACCCTGGCCTGGCGGCGGTGATCTTGCCGCGCTCGGGCCTGGGCCATAAGCACGGCATCGTGCTGGGCAACCTGGTCGGGCTGATCGACTCGGACTACCAGGGCGAGTTGATGGTGTCGTGCTGGAACCGCGGCAACACACCGTTCACCATCGCCGTTGGCGAGCGCATTGCCCAGCTGGTGCTGGTACCGGTGGTACAGGCCCATTTCGACATCGTCGAAGCGTTCGATGAAAGCCAGCGCGGCGCTGGCGGCTTCGGCCATTCCGGCAGCCACTGAGCCGAGAAATGACCGTTCAGGCCAAGGATGGCGAACTCTCTGGCGAAACCACCGTCCAAGCGTTCAGTTTGCGCCTGCCCAGAAAGCCTTTGACTAATGGAGCTTCCAGAGATGAACGACATGGCCCACCTGGTCCCCGCCGCACTGCCAGACAGCATTTTCCGCGCGTATGACATTCGCGGCGTGGTCGGCAAAACCCTTCACGCCGAAACCGCCTACTGGATCGGCCGCGCCATCGGCGCGCAGAGCCTGGCCCAGGGCGAACCGCAGGTTTCGGTCGGCCGCGATGGCCGCCTGTCCGGCCCGATGCTGGTCGAACAGCTGATCAAGGGCCTGGTCGATGCCGGCTGCCAGGTCAGCGACGTCGGTCTGGTGCCCACCCCCGCCCTGTATTACGCAGCCAACGTGCTGGCCGGCAAGTCCGGCGTGATGCTGACCGGTAGCCACAACCCGTCTGACTACAACGGCTTCAAGATCGTCATCGCTGGCGATACCCTGGCCAACGAACAGATCCAGGCCCTGCTGACCCGATTGAAAACCAACGACCTGACCCTCGCCGAAGGCCGCGTGGAAAAGGTCGAGATCCTTGACCGCTACTTCCAGCAGATCGTCGAGGACGTGAAGCTGGCCAAGAAGCTCAAGGTGGTCGTGGACTGCGGCAACGGTGCCGCCGGCGTGGTCGCGCCGCAACTGATCGAAGCCCTGGGCTGCGAAGTGATCCCGCTGTTCTGCGAAGTCGACGGCAACTTCCCCAACCACCACCCGGACCCGGGCAAGCCGGAGAACCTCGAAGACCTGATCGCCAAGGTCAAGGAAACCGGTGCCGACATCGGCCTGGCCTTCGACGGTGACGGCGACCGCGTCGGCGTGGTGACCAACACCGGCAGCATCGTCTACCCCGATCGCCTGCTGATGCTGTTTGCCCAGGACGTACTGTCGCGCAACCCGGGTGCCGAGATCATTTTCGACGTGAAGTGCACCCGTCGCCTGACCCCGCTGATCGAGCAGCACGGCGGCCGCGCACTGATGTGGAAGACCGGCCACTCGCTGATCAAGAAGAAAATGAAGCAGACCGGCTCGCTGCTGGCCGGCGAGATGAGCGGTCACATCTTCATCAAGGAACGCTGGTACGGTTTCGACGACGGCATCTACAGCGCCGCGCGCCTGCTGGAGATCCTCAGCAAGGCCGGGAAGAGTGCCGAAAACCTGTTCGCCGCGTTCCCGAACGATATTTCCACGCCGGAAATCAATATTGATGTGACCGACGAGGGTAAATTCAGCATCATTGATGCACTGCAACGCGACGCCGACTGGGGCGAAGCCAACCTGACCACCATCGACGGTGTGCGGGTGGACTACGCCCACGGCTGGGGCCTGGTTCGCGCCTCCAACACCACCCCGGTGCTGGTGCTGCGCTTCGAGGCTGACAGCGACGCCGAATTGCAACGTATCAAGGATGTTTTCCGTACCCAGTTGCTGCGGGTTGAGCCTGAGCTGCAACTGCCGTTCTGACCGACTATCTGTTCCTTACAGGAGCCCTGCATGACCCTCGATCGCGATGCCGCTTCCCATGTAGCCGAGGTTTTGTCCGAAGCACTGCCTTACATCCGCCGCTTTGTCGGCAAGACCCTGGTGATCAAGTACGGCGGCAACGCGATGGAGAGCGAGGAGCTCAAGACCGGCTTCGCCCGTGACATCGTGCTGATGAAGGCTGTGGGCATCAACCCGGTGGTGGTCCACGGTGGTGGCCCGCAGATCGGCGACCTGCTCAAGCGCCTGTCGATCGAAAGCCACTTCATCGACGGCATGCGCGTCACCGACTCGGCGACCATGGACGTGGTGGAGATGGTGCTGGGTGGCCAGGTCAACAAGGACATCGTCAACCTGATCAACCGCCACGGCGGCAGCGCCATCGGCCTGACCGGCAAGGACGCGGAGCTGATCCGCGCCCGCAAGCTGACCGTCAGCCGCCAGACGCCCGAGATGACCACCCCGGAAATCATCGACATCGGCCACGTGGGCGAAGTGGTGAGTGTGAACACCGACCTGCTGAACATGCTGGTGAAGGGCGACTTCATCCCGGTGATCGCGCCGATCGGCGTGGGTGCCAACGGTGAGTCGTACAACATCAACGCCGACCTGGTGGCGGGCAAGGTAGCCGAGGCGCTGAAGGCCGAGAAGCTGATGCTGCTGACCAACATTGCCGGCCTGATGGACAAGCAGGGCGAGGTACTGACCGGCCTGACCACCGAGCAGGTCAATGAACTGATCGCCGACGGCACCATCTACGGCGGCATGCTGCCGAAGATCAAGTGCGCGCTGGATGCCGTGCAGGGCGGTGTGAATAGCTCCCACATCATCGACGGCCGCGTGCCGAATGCGGTGCTGCTGGAGATCTTCACCGACAGCGGCGTGGGTACCCTGATTACCAACCGCAAGCAGCGCTGATTGGTTGGTTAGCCTGCACTGGCCCTATCGCCGGCAAGCCAGCTCCCACAGAGATCCCACAAGATATGAAACCTGTGGGGTATTTGTGGGAGCGGGCATGCCCGCGAAGAGGCCGGAACAGGCGACACAAAAAAAGGCGACCTTCACAAGAAGGTCGCCTTTTTCATTTCCAGGCCCGAATCAGATACCGTACTGCGCCCGGTAAGCCTCGACCGCCGGCAGATGCTGCTTCAGCTGCGGGTCATCGGCCAGGAACTCCAGCACCTGGGTCAGCGAAACGATGCTGACCACCGGAATACCGAAGTCGCGTTCCACTTCCTGGATCGCCGACAGCTCGCCATTGCCACGCTCTTCGCGGTTCAGCGCGATCAGCACGCCAGCGGCCTTGGCCTGCTGGGCATTGATGATTTGCATGACCTCACGAATGGCGGTACCGGCGGTGATCACGTCGTCGATGATCAGCACGTCACCGGCCAGCGGTGCACCGACCAGGCTGCCACCCTCACCGTGGTCCTTGGCTTCCTTGCGGTTGAAGCACCATGGCACATCGAGCTGATGCTGATCGGCAAGGGCCACGGCAGTTGTCGCTGCAAGCGGGATACCCTTGTAGGCCGGGCCGAACAGCACATCGAACGGGATCTTGCTGTCGACGATGGCTGCGGCATAGCAACGGCCCAGTTCGGCCAGGGCGGAACCGGTGTTGAACAGGCCGGCATTGAAGAAATACGGGCTGGTACGCCCCGATTTCAGGGTGAATTCACCGAAACGCAGTACCCCGCGATCGATGGCAAAACGGATGAAGTCGCGCTGATACGGCTGCATGGATAGTCCCGGACACCACGGATTTAGCTAAATGGGTTGAGCTCGGGTATCATACACGCACGAGATTTTTGGGGCCATTTATGCGGATCATCAGTGTGAACGTAAATGGCATTCAGGCTGCGGCCGAGCGTGGTTTGCTCAGCTGGCTGCAAGCCCAGAATGCCGACGTCATCTGCCTTCAGGATACCCGCGCCTCGGCCTTTGAACTCGATGACCCAGCTTTCCAGCTCGATGGCTATTTCCTTTATGCCTGCGACGCGGAGGTGCCTGCCCAAGGTGGTGTGGCCCTGTATTCGCGCATGCAGCCCAAGGCAGTCATCACCGGCCTGGGCTTCGAGACAGCCGACCGCTACGGGCGTTACCTGCAAGCAGATTTCGACAAAGTCAGTATTGCCAGCCTGCTGCTGCCTTCGGGTATGAACGGCGACGAAGACTTGAACCAGAAGTTCAAGTTGATGGACGACTTCGCCAAGTACCTGGACAAACAGCGTCGCAAGCGTCGCGAATACATCTACTGCGGCTCGTTCTACGTGGCGCAGCAGAAGCTCGATATCAAGAACTGGCGTGACAGCCAGCAGTCGCCGGGTTTCCTGGCGCCGGAGCGTGCCTGGATGGATGCGATCACCGGCGAGATGGGTTACGTCGACGCCCTGCGCGAAGTCAGCCGTGAAGGCGACCAGTACAGCTGGTGGCCGGACAACGAGCAGGCCGAGATGCTCAACCTGGGCTACCGGTTCGACTACCAGATCCTCACCCCGGGCCTGCGCCGCTTCGTGCGCAATGCCCGCCTGCCGCGTCAGCCGCGCTTCTCCCAGCATGCGCCGCTGATCGTCGACTATGACTGGACGTTGACCATCTGAAGGCATGGGGCCGCTTTGCGGCCCTATCGCGACACAAGGCCGCTCCTACAGGGGAATGCACATCCCTTGTAGGAGCGGCCTTGTGTCGCGATAGGGCTGCAAAGCAGCCCCAGCTTTATTTGATCGGCCGCCAGATCATCGGGTAGCGATACGGCTTGCCCTCATTCGCCCGCACAGCCGCAATGATGATCAGGATCATCACCGCGACCATCAGCATGGCGAACAGCACCAGCCCGATGAACACGAACATCAGCAGGAAGCAGATGAACCCGGCAATGGTCACGCTGATCTGAAAATTCAGCGCCTCTTTGCCCTGGGCGTCGATGAAAGGGTCTTGCTCGCGCTTGAGGTGCCAAAGCACCAGCGGGCCCAGCAAGTGCCCGAGCGGCACCACCAGGCCCAGCAGCGCGGAGAGGTGGCAGAACATCGCCCACTGCCGGATTTCGGCATTGGGCGGGGTGATCGACAGGTTCGATTCGCTCATGCCCCGCACCTCCCTGGCTGGGTTCAGTCGGCCAGTGCCGCCTGCTGCAGTTCGAAGATCTCGCTCATGCCCTTCTGCGCCAGGGCGAGCATGGCGTTGAAGTCTTCAGGCTGGAACGGCGCACCTTCAGCAGTACCCTGCACTTCGATGAAACCACCGGCGCTGGTCATGACCACGTTCAGGTCGGTTTCGGCGGCGGAGTCTTCCAGGTAGTCCAGGTCGAGCACCGCTTCGCCCTGATACATGCCCACCGACACTGCGGCGATCATGTGCTTGAGCGGGTTGCCGGCTTTCAGGCCACCGCGCTTCTTGATCACCGCCAGGGCATCGCACAGAGCGACCATTGCACCGGTGATGGACGCGGTACGGGTGCCACCATCGGCCTGGATCACGTCGCAGTCGACGTACAGGGTGATATCACCGAGCTTGCTCATGTCCAGCGCGGCGCGCAGCGAACGGCCGATCAGACGCTGGATTTCCAGGGTGCGGCCACCCTGCTTGCCACGGCTGGCTTCACGCTGGTTACGCTCGCCGGTGGAGCGCGGCAGCATGCCGTACTCGGCAGTCAGCCAGCCTTGGCCCTGGCCTTTGAGAAAGCGCGGCACACCGTTTTCCACGCTGACCGTGCAGATGACCTTGGTGTCACCGAACTCGACCAGTACCGACCCTTCGGCGTGCTTGGTGTAGTTGCGGGTAATGCGGATCGAGCGGAGCTGATCGGCGGCGCGACCACTTGGACGTTTCATCTGGGATACCTGTACTGGGACTTTGAATCTGCCGAGCATTATAGAGCCCATGGCCCGGGGAAGACATGCCTATTGTCGCGCCCGGCACAGCCCGTCGCCTTTTCCTACCGGCCAGGCCACCCGTCGGTAACATGGGTGGATTGGGCGCCAAGGCCCCACTGCGCTACAATCCTGCGCCTTGCAGCCGAGAGGCTCCCACCGTTCATTCATATACGCGAGGTACTCCCCATGGTGCACAGCATGACCGCTTTTGCTCGTGTCGAGCGCGCCGGCAGCCAAGGCACCCTGGTCTGGGAGCTGCGTTCGGTCAACCACCGTTACCTGGAGCCGCACCTGCGCCTGCCCGAGGCCCTGCGCGACCTCGAAGGCGCCGTGCGTGAAGGGCTGCGCCAAGGCCTGTCGCGGGGCAAGGTAGAATGCACCTTGCGCCTCAACGAAGACAGCAACGGCAAACCGCTGAAGGTGGACCGCGAGCGCGCCGCGCAGCTGGTTGCCGCCGCCGAGGAAGTGGCCGGCCTGATCAAGCAGCCGGCACCACTGAACCCGCTGGAGGTGCTGTCCTGGCCAGGCGTGTTGGTGGCCGACGCCAACGATCCGCAGGCACTGAATACCGAAGCCATGGCGTTGTTCGATGAGGCGCTGGCCGAGCTCAAGGGCGGGCGTCAGCGTGAAGGCCAGGAACTGGCCCGGCTGATCAACGAACGCCTGGACAACATGGCCAGCGAAGTCACCACCCTGCGCGCCCTGGTGCCGCAGATGCTGGCAGCACAGCGGCAGAAGATCCTCGACCGCTTCGGCGATATGCAGGCCGAACTCGACCCGCAACGTCTGGAGCAGGAGATGGTGCTACTGGCCCAGAAGAGCGACGTGGCCGAGGAACTTGACCGCCTCAGCACCCACGTCACCGAAGTACGCCGGGTGCTCAAGGGTGGCGGTGCCGCCGGCCGGCGCCTGGACTTCCTGATGCAGGAACTCAACCGCGAGGCCAATACCCTCGGCTCCAAGGCCTTCGACCCACGCAGCACGCAAGCGGCGGTCAACCTGAAGGTATTGATCGAACAGATGCGTGAACAAGTACAGAACATCGAGTAAGGCCACCCCGACCATGAAGCAAAGCAGCGGCACTCTCTACATCGTTTCGGCCCCTTCGGGCGCCGGCAAGACCAGCCTGGTCACTGCCCTGACCCAGGACGACTCGCAAATCCGCGTCTCGGTCTCGCACACTACCCGGGCCATGCGCCCGGGTGAGCAGCACGGGGTGAACTACCACTTCGTCGTCCACGAGGAATTCAAGGCTCTGATCGACCAAGGCGACTTCCTGGAGCATGCCGAGGTGTTCGGCAACTTCTACGGCACCTCGCGCAGCGCCATGCAGCAGACCCTGAACCAGGGTTACGACCTGATCCTGGAAATCGACTGGCAAGGCGCCCAGCAGGTACGCAAGCTGATGCCGCAGGCTTTGTCGGTGTTCATCCTGCCACCAAGCCAGCAGGCACTGCGCGAGCGCCTGGACGGCCGCGGGCAGGACAGCGAAGAAATCATCGCCGGGCGCATGAAGGAAGCGGTCAGCGAGATGGTGCACTACGACGAGTATGACTACGTGATCATCAACGATGACTTCGACGAGGCGCTGGAAGACTTGAAGGCAGTGTTCCGCTCGAACCGCCTGCTGCTGAACAAGCAGCAACAGCGCAACAGCGGGCTTCTGAAAGAACTGCTCTCCTGAAAGACCGCATGGGGCTGCTTTGCAGCCCATTCGCAGCACAAGGCTGCTCCTACAATGGCGCAATGTACGCCATCGATGTAGGAGCAGCCTTGTGCTGCGAATGGGGCGCGAAGCGCCCCCAGCCTTATTCCTGCAATGGCAAGGTAGCCTGCTGACGCAGGGTAGCCCCCAGGAAGTACGCCGGCGCGCGCAGCCGCGACAGCATCATCAGCACGATCCCCAGCACCGAGATGATCGCGGCGATCACGAACACCAGCCCCAGCCCGCCCACATGCGAGCCGCTGCCGAAGTCCGGCGAGGCGCTGTCGATGGCTGTACGCACGAAGATAACCGACAAGATCACCCCACCCACCAGCGGGCACAAGCCGCGCATGAGGAAGTGGCGCAGGCTGTCGAACAGGCTGTGGCGGAAGTACCAGACACAGGCAAAGGCCGTCAGCGAATAGTAGAAGCAGATCATCATGCCCAGTGCAGTGATGGTATCTGCCAACACGTTCTCGCTCAGGGTGCGCATGGTCACGTAGAACAGACCCGCGGCCACGCCGGCGCAGATGGTGGCGTAACGCGGGGTCTGCGAACGAGGGCAGACGCTGGCGAACTTCTGCGGCACCGCACCGTAGTAACCCATGGCCAACAGTGTGCGCGCCGGCGACACGAAGGTCGACTGCAGCGACGCCGCGGTGCTGGCCAGCACCGCGATGGACATCAGGATCGCCAGCGGCCCCATGACCGGGCCGGCCAGGTGAGCGAAGACGTTTTCCTGGATGCGCGGGTTGTTAAGGCCCAGGCCTTGTTCGCTGATACCGGCAAACTGCAGGGTGGCAATCGCGGTGAACAGGTACAGGCCGAGGATCAGCAGCACGGTCCAGGTGGCCGCCTTGCCCGGCACCTCGTCACTGCCGACCGATTCCTCGCTGACAGTCAGGCACACGTCCCAGCCCCAGAAGATGAAGATCGACAGCGACAGCCCGGCGGCAAAGGCCGAGAAAGATTCGACGCCGAACGGGTTGAACCAGGCGAAATCGAATTCCAGCGGTGGCGGCGCCGTGGTTTCGCCGAAAGCGGCAAAGGCAAAGCCGATCAGCACCAGCAACTGCAGGGCCACCAGGCCGTATTGCACCGTCATGGTGGTGGTCATGCCGCGGCAGCAGATCCACACCGCCAGGGCGATGAACACGCAACAGGTGGTTATGTTGATGAGCAGGTTGTCGGCCAATGCCGCCAGTTCATGCTTGCCGGTGATCTGACCAAGGAACAGGTAGAAGAAGTCGACCGCCACCCCTGCCAGGTTCGACAACACGATGGTGGTGGCGACCACCAGACCCCAGCCACCGATCCAGCCGATCATCGGACCGAAGGCACGCGCCGACCAGGTAAACGAAGTACCGCTGTCCGGCTCCGCCGAGTTCAGTTCGCGATAGCCCAAGGCTACCAACAGCATCGGCAGGAAGCCGACGATGAATACCGCTGGCAGGTGCGCGCCCACTTCACGCACGGTCGGGCCAAGGGCGCCGGTCAGGGTGTAGACCGGGGCGATGGTGGAAATGCCCAGCACCACGCTGGCCAGCAAGCCCAGCCGGCCGGTGGCCAGCCCCTTGCTGCGCTGGGTGTTGCCCGCGTCGGCCGCCACATCGGGTGGGCGGCCGGCTTCTGTGTAATTGCTCATGAGTATTTGCCGTAAATTTTGGAATTGTTTTCACAGGCCTTGCGTACAAGGCCCGCTTTCACTCATTGAAAGCTTGCTGCCGGGAACAAGTCATCCGAGACCTTCGGGTGACGTCAGAGTGCCTCCTGCCGTGCGCCCTCCCGTGTTGCATAGGCAAAACAGGCCTCGCGAAACGCCTGGAACAGGCGCAACGAGACCGGGTTTTCGGTAAATCGCCACTCCGGGTGCCATTGCACGCCGAGCACAAAGCCCGGCGCGGCAGGCATGGACACCGCTTCGATCAGGCCATCCGGGGCCCGTGCCTCGACGCGCAGGCCCGGGGCCAGGCGGTCGATGCCCTGGCTGTGCAGCGAGTTGACCTCGAACTGCGCCGCCAGGCCCAGGCGCTCGAACAACCCGCCAGGCTCGATACCGACAAGGTGACGAGGGCCGTATTGCACCTCCAGAGGTGCGTCCTCTGGTTCACGGTGGTCCAGGTAGCCGGGCAGTTCCTGCACGCGCTGGTGCAGGCTGCCGCCCAGGGCCACGTTCAATTCCTGGTAGCCACGGCAAATACAGAACACCGGCACACCGGCGGCAATGGCCGCCTGCAACAGCGGCAGGGTCAGGCGATCGCGTGCCAGATCGTGCCGGGTACCTGCCGCGCTGGGGGCGCCATTGTAATGATGCGGTTCGATATTTGAAGGTGAGCCGGTAAAAACAATGCCATGCAGACGGGCCAGCAGCGCCTGCGTGTCGCTGCCCCCGTCACGGGCCGGCAAGATCAATGGCAAGCCGGCAAAGCCGGCCGCCTCGACATACTTGTCGCCTACCGTATGCGACGAGTTCTTCCCCACCTGCTGGCGGCAGGCGCTGACACCGATCAAGGGGACCGCATTTGCGCTCATGGGTTTACACCGTGTGCAGGTACCAGTTGTACTCGAGATCGGAAATCGACACTTCGAACTCGGCCAGTTCGCTTTCCTTGCAGGCCACGAAGATATCGATGTAATCCGGGCTGATGTATTGGTTGAGGACTTCGCTGTCGTCCAGTGCGCGCAGGGCATCGCGCAGGTTGTTTGGCAGGCTCTGCTCCAACTGTTCGTAGGAATTGCCTTCGATCGGCGCCTGCGGCTCGACCTGGTTGGTCAGGCCGTGGTGAACACCGGCGAGGATCGCCGCGAGCATCAGGTAGGGGTTGGCGTCGGCACCGGCCACGCGGTGCTCGAGGCGCACGTTATCGCTGCTGTCGGTGGGCACGCGCACGGCCACGGTGCGGTTGTCCAGGCCCCAGCTTGGCGCATTGGGCACGTAGAACTGCGCGCCGAAGCGGCGGTAGGAGTTGATGTTCGGGCAGAGGAAGGCCATCGACGCCGGCATGGTCTCCAGCACACCACCGATGGCATGGCGCAGCGCGTCGCTTTGCAGCGGGTCGTCACTGGCGAAGATGTTCTTGCCGGTTTTCTTGTCCAGCAACGAAATGTGCACGTGCAGGCCATTGCCTGCCTGGCCCGGGTAGGGCTTGGCCATGAAGGTGGTATCCATCTCATGGTCGTAGGCAACGTTCTTGATCAGGCGCTTGAGCAGGATCGCGTAGTCGCAGGCCTTCAGTGGGTCGGCCACATGGTGCAGGTTGACCTCGAACTGTGCCGGGGCGCTTTCCTTGACGATGGCGTCGGCGGGCAGGCCTTGCTCCTTGGCCGCTTCGAGCATGTCCTGCAGGCAGTCGGCATATTCATCGAGGTCGTCGATCAGGTACACCTGGGTCGACTGCGGGCGTTTGCCGGAAATCGGCGAGCGCGGCGGCTGCGGGCGACCGTTGAGGTTGTCCTGGTCGATCAGGTAGAACTCCAGCTCGAACGCGGCGCAGATATCCAGGCCCAGGTCATCGAACTTGCTCACCACCTGGCGCAGTACTTCGCGCGGGTCGGCGAAGAACGGCTGGCCATCCAGTTCGTGCATGGTCATCAGCAGCTGGGCGGTGGGGCGCTTCTGCCACGGCTCGTCCGACAGCGTGCCGGGGATCGGGAAGCAGATGCGGTCGGCATCGCCGATGTCCAGGCCAAGGCCGGTGCTCTCGACGGTGGACCCGTTGATGTCCAGGGCGAACAGCGATGCTGGCAGGTTGATGCCCTTCTCGTACACCTTGTGCAGGCTGGCCCGCTCGATGCGCTTGCCACGTACCACGCCGTTCATGTCGGAGATCAACAGGTCGACGTACTGCGTGTCCGGATGGGCCTGGAGGAAGTCATTCATCTCGCTGGAAGAACTGGCGCACGGGGTTACCGACGTCATGGCTGTACATCCTTTGATTTGCTGCGGCGATGTGGGGGATACGGCTGGCGCCTCACGGGCGACGATGGTTGCAGCTGTTGTTCTTTTCACTTTCCCATCGTGGGGATTGGTTACCCGACCGGGCGCATTGATTCCCGGGGGCCGTTTCACTATAAAATGGCCAAAACGCAACAGACATTGGCAATTCGGCAAGCAGAGCGTGCACCAATGCAATATCAGATTACCCATGCCGACCTCTCCCTGGTCCTGGCCCTGGAACGTGGCCGCTCGCTGGCCAAGGCTGCCGAGTTGCTCAAGGTCGATGTTTCGACGGTGTTCCGCTCGATCCGCCGGCTGGAGTCGGCGCTGGGCACCGCCTTGTTCGTCAAGAGCCGCAAAGGCTACCTGCCGACCGACACCGCCCAGGCCCTGGCCGAGCAGGCCGAGCGCGCCGAGCAGGCGCTGGAGGCGGCGCGCATCGCCATGACCAGTGGCGAGCAGGTGGTCAGCGGCACCGTGCGCCTGACCTGTACCGAGGCGGTGATGCACAGCCTGCTGCTACCGGCGCTGGCCGAGTTCATGCCCAACTACCCGGCCTTGTCGCTGGAGATGGGCACCTCCAACACCTTCGCCAACCTCAGCCGGCGCGATGCCGACATTGCCCTGCGCCTGACCAACACGCCGCCGGAGCACCTGGTGGGCCGCAACCTGGGGTCCACCTCCTACGTGGTCTGCGGCCAGCCGCAGTGGCGCGAGCGCCTGGCCGAGTCACCTGCCAGCGTGCCGTGGATCGCCCCCGACGACTCGATGCAGGACCACCCCACGGTGGTCTGGCGCAACCAGCAGCACCCGGGGTTGAGCCCGCGCTACCAGTGCAGCGGCATGTCGACCATCGCTCAACTGGTCACGGCCGGGCTCGGCGTGGCAGCGCTGCCGGACTACATGGTGCATGCTCTGCCCGGGGTGGATGCGCTGAGCGGGCCGCTGCCGGGTTGCGACACCCAGCTGTGGCTGCTGACCCGGCCGGACTGCCGGGCGTTGCGCTCGGTGCAGACCCTGTTCGAGGAGCTGACCCCGCGGTTGCGTGACGCGATGCTCTGAGGTTATCGTCAGGTTCAAGCGATAGGGTGTCTGTTCCGGCCCTTTCGCGGCTGAAGCCGCTCCCACAGGGTGCGGTGATGAACCTGAGGACAATGCGGTGAAGGCAACACAGGGCTTGAAGGTAACCACCCGACAAAACAGCGCTTCCCTATTGGCTGGTGATTTTTTAAACTATCGAGTCCGCCTGCCCATTATCGGGCTGCACGCCCACCGCAATTGCTACTGAGGAAGACCATGGCCCGCGTAACTGTTGAAGACTGCCTGGAACACGTGGATAACCGCTTTGAGCTGGTCATGCTCTCGACCAAGCGCGCTCGCCAGCTGGCGACCGGCGGCAAAGAGCCACGCGTTGCGTGGGAAAACGACAAGCCGACCGTTGTTGCCCTGCGTGAAATCGCCGAAGGCATCGTCACCAACGAGTTCATCGCCGCTGAAGAGATCGTCACCGAGGATCCGGTGTTCGCCGCGTTCGAGGACGAGAACAACGAGGCTGTCTGATTGATGCCAGGTCGACGTCGCACGGCGCAAGGCCCCCTTCCTCGGCAGGAGGTGAACCCATGCCGGGTATAGAAGCCTTGGCCGAACGGCTGTCGACCTACCTTGGCCCCGAACAGGTCAACCTGGTCCGGCGCGCCTATTTCTACGCCGAACAGGCCCACGATGGGCAGCGCCGCCGCAGTGGCGAGCCCTACGTAACCCACCCGCTGGCCGTGGCCAGCATCCTTGCCGACATGCACATGGACCATCAGAGCCTGATGGCGGCCATGCTGCACGACGTGATCGAAGATACCGGCATCGCCAAGGAAGCCCTCAGCCAGCAGTTTGGCGAGACCGTGGCCGAACTGGTCGATGG
Source organism: Pseudomonas sp. s4 (assembly GCF_046764235.1). NCBI lineage: Bacteria > Pseudomonadati > Pseudomonadota > Gammaproteobacteria > Pseudomonadales > Pseudomonadaceae > Pseudomonas > Pseudomonas sp. s4. The sequence continues at coordinate 6,185,973 of NZ_CP177209.1, forward strand.
GGTCAGCAAGCTGACCCAGATGAACTTCGAGACCAAAGCCGAGGCGCAAGCCGAAAACTTCCAGAAGATGGCCATGGCCATGGCCCGCGATATCCGCGTGATCCTGGTCAAGCTGGCCGACCGCCTGCACAACATGCGCACCCTGGAAGTGCTGTCCGGCGAAAAACGCCGGCGCATCGCCAAGGAAACCCTCGAGATCTACGCCCCCATTGCCAACCGCCTGGGCATGCACACCGTGCGCGTTGAGTTCGAGGACCTCGGCTTCAAGGCCATGCACCCGATGCGTTCGTCGCTGATCCACCGTGCGGTGAAAAGCGCACGCGGCAACCGCAAGGAGATCGTCGCCAAGATCGAGCATTCGCTGGCCAACTGCCTGGCCGCCGACGGCATCGAGGGCGAGATCAGCGGCCGGCAGAAACACCTCTATGGCATCTACAAGAAGATGCGCGGCAAGCGCCGCGCCTTCAACGAGATCATGGACGTGTACGCCTTCCGCATCGTCGTGGACAAGGTCGATACCTGCTACCGCGTACTCGGTGCGGTGCACAACCTCTACAAGCCGCTGCCCGGTCGCTTCAAGGATTACATCGCGATCCCCAAGGCCAACGGCTACCAGTCGTTGCACACCACGCTGTTCGGCATGCACGGCGTGCCCATCGAAATCCAGATCCGCACCCGCGAGATGGAAGAGATGGCCAACAACGGCATCGCCGCACACTGGCTGTACAAGTCCAACGACGACGAGCAACCCAAGGGCAGCCACGCCCGCGCCCGCCAGTGGGTCAAGGGCATCCTCGAGCTGCAGCAACGTGCCGGCAACTCGCTGGAATTCATCGAAAGCGTGAAGATCGACCTGTTCCCGGACGAGGTCTACGTGTTCACGCCCAAAGGCCGCATCATGGAGCTGCCCAAAGGCTCCACGGCGGTCGACTTCGCCTACGCGGTGCACACCGACGTCGGCAACAGCTGCATCGCCTGCCGCATCAACCGCCGCCTGGCGCCGCTGTCCGAACCGCTGCAAAGCGGCTCGACAGTGGAAATCGTCAGCGCCCCGGGCGCGCGGCCGAACCCGGCCTGGCTCAACTTCGTGGTTACCGGCAAGGCGCGCACGCACATCCGCCACGCGCTCAAGCAGCAGCGTCGCTCCGAGTCCATCAGCCTGGGCGAACGCCTGCTGAACAAGGTGCTCACCGGCTTCGACAGCAGCCTGGAAATGATCCCCCAGGAGCGTATCCAGGCCATTCTCGCCGAGTACCGCCTGGAGCTGATCGAAGACCTGCTCGAAGACATCGGCCTGGGCAACCGCATGGCCTACGTGGTCGCGCGCCGCCTGCTGTCGGCCGAAGGCGAGCAGCTGCCGGCACCGGAAGGCCCGCTGGCGATTCGTGGTACCGAAGGGCTGGTGCTGAGCTACGCCAAGTGCTGCACGCCGATCCCGGGCGACCCGATCGTCGGCCACCTGTCAGCCGGCAAGGGCATGGTCGTGCACCTGGAAAACTGCCGCAACATCAGTGAAATCCGCCACAACCCGGAAAAGTGCGTACAACTCTCCTGGGCCAAGGACATCACCGGTGAGTTCAATGTCGAGTTGCGTGTCGAACTGGAACACCAGCGCGGCCTGATTGCCCTTCTGGCCAGCAGTGTCAACGCCGCCGACGGCAACATCGAGAAGATCAGCATGGACGAACGCGACGGCCGTATCAGCGTGGTCCAACTGGTGGTCAGCGTGCACGACCGCGTGCACCTGGCGCGTGTGATCAAGAAGCTGCGTACCCTGACCGGTGTGGTCCGCATCACCCGCATGCGTACGTAGTCCGCCAACCGCAAGGAGTCATCATGAGCAAGACCGTCATCAACAGCGACAAGGCCCCTGCCGCCATCGGCACCTACTCGCAGGCGATCAAGGCCGGCAACACCGTGTACATGTCGGGCCAGATCCCGCTGGACCCGAAGACCATGGAACTGGTCGAAGGCTTCGAAGCCCAGACCGTACAGGTGTTCGAGAACCTCAAGGCCGTGGCTGAAGCCGCTGGCGGTTCGTTCAAGGACATCGTCAAGCTGAACATCTTCCTCACCGACCTGAGCCACTTCGCCAAGGTCAACGAGGTGATGGGCCGCTACTTCGAGCAGCCTTACCCGGCCCGCGCCGCCATCGGCGTTGCCGCGCTGCCGAAAGGCGCCCAGGTCGAAATGGACGCCATTCTGGTCATCGAATGATGCCCTCGGTGACGGGCACCCCGCCCGTCACCTTCCCTCCTTTGCAAGGTTATCCCCTCATGCGCCAAGCACTGCCCCTCGCGCTGGCAGCCCTGCTTATGGGCGGCTGCGCCAGCCACAAACCCGAAGATTTCAACGGCACCTGGATCAATCAGGACGCCATCAATGCGGCCGTCAAGGGCGGCAGCCTGCGTCAGGCGCTCAATGAGCACGGGCCGGTATTCGAGTGGAAGCTCGACGTAGCCAGCCAACAGGCCAGCTACAGCAATGGTTTCGAAGCGGCCGACGGCCAGCTGAGCGCCACCGACAAGCAATGGCAGGCCAGCTTCCAAGGTGGCCAGACCGAACAGCTGTCGCTCGATGGCGACGAACTGCAGGCGGTCGATCAACGCGGCGGCAAGCAGACCTTCGTTCGCGCCAAAGCACCAGCGGCGACCAATGCGCCACTGGGCAGCACCTTCGAGAAAGCCCTGTACCAGGCCTATCTGGGCGGCAACTGGAAGATCGTCGAAGGCCAGGGCAAAGGTGCCAGCGTGCGCTTCGGCGACACCGGCAACGTCACCGGCCTGCCAGGGCCAGACCGTTTCGCCCTGTGCCTGGCGGGTGACTGCGCGACCATGGGTGGCAGCAATGACAGCCTGTGGCTGGAGCGCAACCAGCGTGGCGCGCCGTTCATCCTCAAGCGCGATGGCGACAAGCTGGAGATCTTCCAGGCGGTGAACCGCGCGCAGCCGGATGAAATGCCAGTGTTGGCGGCCGGCAAGCGCCAGTGGGTGCTGGAACTGGACTGAAAACCTGCGCGGTCCCTGTAGGAGCGGCCTTGTGTCGCGATGGGGCGCGCAGCGGCCCCAGGATTTCAGCGTCGCCGCATAGAATGCCGGGGCTGCTTCGCAGCCCTATCGCGGCACAAGGCCGCTCCTACAGGGGGCGCATCAGGCCTGAGGCTGGTTTTTACCCTCAAGGATGGCCGCATAACCTTCCCTGTAACTCGGATACACCGGCGCCCAGCCCAATGCCCGCGCCCGGGCATTACTGCAGCGCTTGCTGCCGGTACGGCGCACCCGCTGCTCATCCGACCACTCGGTTACCCCCATGTACGCCCGCAGCCAGGCCACCACATCGGCCAGCGGCGCCGGGTCGTCGTCGACGCCGATGTAGCAGTCGTCGAGCACCTTGCCGTCGGCATCGGCCTGCAACAGGAACGCCAACAGGCTGGCAGCATCCTCAGCATGGATGCGGTTGCCATACAGCGGTGGCTCCTCGGCCACGCGGTAGCCCTGGCGCACCTGACTGAGCAGCCACTCGCGGCCGGGGCCATAGATGCCGGTCAGGCGCACCACACTGGCCGGGATGCCGCTGGCCAGTGCCAGCCGCTCAGCCTCCAGCATCAACCGCCCGGAATAACCTTCAGGCTCGGTGGCCGCGCCTTCTTCGATCCACTCGCCGTCCTTCTGTGCATACACGCTGCTGCTGGACACGAACAGCAGCCGTCGTGGGCGTTGGCCGCGCTCGGCCAGCCAGCCCAGCACATGGCGCAAACCGTCGACATAGGCTGCCTGGTAACCCGCCTCGTCATGCTGGCTCGCCGCCACGCAATACACCAGGTAGTCCGGCGCGCGCTGCGGCCAGGCGTCTGGAAGCGATGGCACGGACAAGTCCGCTGCCACAGGCACGACCCCCGCAGGCAACTGCCCGACCGAGCGACGCAGGCCGCTCACCTGCCAACCGCGCGCAAGCATCTGCCGGGCAAGGCGCCCGCCTACATCACCACATCCCACCACCATCACGGAAAGGTCTGACATCTCTAAACTCCCTAGACCAATTGATCAGCCCGACCACGCTACACGATGGATGGCTAGACCATAGGCGAAAAAAGCAACAAGATTACTTTTGTTAACAAGAATTACTTGCAATAATGGCCGCCAAATTGTTCTCGGCCTACCTCGAGGCCTTGGAGAACGTTAACTTCATTCTTCATCAGGTCCGGCCAGCATGACACGTACTCAACCTTCCGCTTCGCCAACCCCGTTGCGCGCCTGGCGCGCCATCGCCGCGCTGACACTCAGCCTGGTGCTGGCCCCAGTGGCCATGGCCGATGAGCCAACCGCCAATGCTGCCGCGCCTGCTGCCGCTACCGCACCGGCTGCTCCGGCAGTTGCTCCAGCCGCAGCACCGGCCAGCGGTGCAGTTGCCGCCACCCCGGCTGATGCCCCGGTCGCTGCAGACCCGAGCGTCGAGGCTCTGGTTGAAGACACCTCGCTGGGCATGGCCCACGACCTGTCCCCTTGGGGCATGTACAAGAACGCCGACGTGGTGGTGAAGGCGGTGATGATCGGCCTTGCCATCGCCTCCATCATCACCTGGACCATCTGGATTGCCAAAGGCTTCGAGCTGATGGGCGCCAAGCGTCGCCTGCGTGGTGAAATCGCCCTGCTGAAGAAATCCGCCAGCCTCAAGGAAGCCAGCGACGTTTCCAACAAGGAAGGCACCCTGGCCCACACCCTGGTCCACGACGCGCTCGAAGAGATGCGCCTGTCGGCCAACGCCCGCGAAAAAGAGGGCATCAAGGAGCGCGTCAGCTTCCGCCTGGAGCGCCTGGTACACGCCAGTGGTCGCACCATGAGCAGCGGCACCGGCGTACTCGCCACCATCGGCTCCACTGCGCCATTCGTCGGCCTGTTCGGTACCGTATGGGGCATCATGAACAGCTTCATCGGCATCGCCAAGACCCAGACCACCAACCTGGCCGTGGTTGCCCCAGGTATTGCCGAAGCCCTGTTGGCCACCGCCCTGGGTCTGGTCGCCGCAATTCCGGCCGTGGTCATCTACAACGTCTTCGCCCGTTCCATCGCCGGCTACAAGGCCCAGGTGTCCGACGCCTCCGCCCAGGTGCTGCTGCTGGTCAGCCGTGATCTGGACCACCAGGGCAGCGAGCGTGTTGCCCCGCACATGGTGAAAGTGGGGTAAGCCATGGGCCTGCATCTCAACGAAGGTGGCGACGACCTCGCCGAAAACCACGAAATCAACGTTACGCCGTTCATCGACGTGATGCTGGTGCTGCTGATCATCTTCATGGTCGCAGCCCCCTTGGCCACGGTCGACATCAAGGTCGACCTGCCGGCCTCGACCGCCAAGCCGGCGCCGAGGCCCGAGAAACCGGTGTTCGTCAGCGTCAAGGCCGACCAGAAGCTGTACGTCGGTGATGACCAGGTCCCTGCCCCCGACCAGCTTGGCCCGATGCTCGACGCCAAGACCAAGGGCGACAAGGAAACCACCATCTTCTTCCAGGCTGACAAAGGCGTGGATTACGGTGACCTGATGGAAGTGATGAACAACATGCGCGCGGCCGGCTACCTGAAAGTCGGTCTGGTAGGTCTAGAGACGGCAGCCAAGAAATGACAAGAACGCGCTCGAACATGGCGCGCTACGGTGGCAGCCTGGCGATCGTGCTGGGCGTGCACGTGGTCGCCGTGCTGCTGACGCTCAACTGGTCGGTGCCCCAGGCCATCGAACTGCCACCGGCAGCCATGATGGTCGAGCTGGCGCCGTTGCCGGAGCCTGCGCCACCACCGCCCCCGAAAGCGGCGCCGCAGCCACCGGCACCGGTCGAGGAACCGCCGCTGCCGAAGCTGGCCGAGGCACCCAAGCCCAAGATCGCCATTCCCAAGCCGCCCAAGCCAAAGGCCAAGCCACAGCCGCCCAAGCCCGAGAAAAAGCCTGAGCCGCCGAAGGAAGCACCGCCGACCGAACAAACGGTAGACGCACCGCCCAGCAACACGCCACCGCAGAAGTCCGCGGCACCGGCACCGAGCATTGCGTCCAACAGCAAAGCCCTGCCGACCTGGCAGAGCGACCTGCTGCGTCACCTGGCCAAGTACAAGCGTTACCCGGAAGACGCGCGCCGTCGCGGGCTGCAGGGCATAAACCGCTTACGTTTCGTGGTCGACGCCGAAGGCAAGGTGGTGTCGTACTCCATGGCCGGAGGTTCGGGTAGTGCCGCCCTGGACCGGGCGACCCTGGAAATGATCCGTCGGGCCGGCACGGTACCCAAGCCGCCACCCGAGTTGCTGAACAATGGCACGATCGAAGTCGTGGCACCGTTCGTCTACTCGCTGGACCGCCGCTGAGACTTTTGTTTCTGTCACAAATCGGCAAGTCTGATAACGTGCGTCTATCGATTGCAGCCGCTATGCTGGGCTCGCAACTTCATGGACGCACGTTATGACCCTCACAGAATTACGCTACATCGTCACACTCGCCCAGGAACAGCACTTCGGCCATGCCGCCGAACGCTGTCACGTGAGCCAGCCGACCCTGTCGGTCGGTGTGAAGAAGCTCGAGGATGAGCTTGGCGTGCTGATCTTCGAGCGCAGCAAGAGCGCGGTCCGCCTGACCCCGGTCGGCGAAAGCATCGTCGCCCAGGCGCAAAAGGTACTGGAGCAGGCCCAGGGCATTCGCGAGCTGGCCCAGGCCGGCAAGAACCAGCTGACCGCCCCGCTCAAGGTCGGTGCCATCTACACCGTCGGCCCGTACCTGTTCCCCCACCTGATCCCTCAGTTGCACCGCGTGGCGCCGCAGATGCCGCTGTACATCGAAGAGAACTTCACCCATGTACTGCGCGAAAAGCTGCGCAATGGCGAACTGGATGCGGTGATCATCGCCCTGCCGTTCAACGAAGCCGACGTGCTGACCCTGCCGCTGTACGATGAACCGTTCTGCGCCCTGATGCCGGCCGACCACCCGTGGACGGCGAAAAAGACCATCGACACCGCCATGCTCAACGACAAGAGCCTGTTGCTGCTCGGTGAAGGCCACTGCTTCCGCGACCAGGTACTGGAAGCCTGCCCAACGCTGAACAAGGGCGGTGAAGGCTCCAAGCACACCACGGTCGAGTCCAGCTCGCTGGAAACCATCCGCCACATGGTGGCCTCGGGCCTTGGCGTGTCGATCCTGCCGCTGTCGGCGGTGCACAGCCACCACTACGCCCCCGGCGTCATCGAGGTCCGCCCACTGACCGCACCGGCACCATTCCGCACCGTGGCCATCGCCTGGCGCGCCAGCTTCCCACGGCCGAAGGCCATCGAGATCCTCGCCGACTCGATCCGCCTGTGCTCGGTCGCCAAAGCCCCTGCGGAACAACCGGCCTGAGTCATGAGTGAGCTGTCGAAGGTCCCGGTCACGGTACTCAAGGGGGTTGGCGAGGCCATGGCGGAGAAACTCGCCAAGGTCGGCCTGGAGAACCTGCAGGACGTGCTTTTCCACCTGCCCCTGCGCTACCAGGACCGCACCCGCGTGGTGCCGATCGGCCAGCTGCGCCCTGGCCAGGACGCGGTGATCGAGGGCGTGGTCAGCGGCGCCGACGTGACCATGGGCAAGCGCCGCAGCCTGGTGGTGCGCCTGGGTGACGGCAGCGGCGTGCTGAGCCTGCGCTTCTACCACTTCAGCAACGCGCAGAAGGAAGGACTCAAGCGTGGTACCCACCTGCGCTGCTACGGCGAAGCCCGCCCCGGCGCCTCGGGCCTGGAAATCTACCACCCGGAATACCGGGCGCTGAACGGCGACGAACCGCCGCCACCGGTCGAGCAGACCCTGACGCCGATCTATCCGTCCACCGAAGGCCTTACCCAGCAACGCCTGCGGCTGCTGTGTCAGCAGAGCCTGGGCCTGCTGGGCCCGCGCAGTCTGCCGGACTGGCTGCCCGACGAACTGGCCCGGGACTACCAACTGGCGCCGCTGGACGATGCCATCCGCTACCTGCACAACCCGCCGGCCGATGCCGACCTCGACGAGCTTGCCGAAGGCCAGCACTGGGCCCAGCACCGCCTGGCCTTCGAAGAGCTGCTGACCCACCAGTTGTCGCAGCAACGCCTGCGTGAAAGCCTGCGTAGCCTGCGCGCGCCAGTGCTGCCCAAAGCCCAGCGCCTGCAGGCACAGTACCTGGCCAACTTGGGTTTCCAGCCGACCGGCGCACAGCAGCGGGTGGCCAACGAAATTGCTTACGACCTCAGCCAGCAAGAGCCGATGATGCGCCTGGTGCAGGGCGATGTGGGTGCCGGCAAGACCGTGGTCGCCGCCCTGGCCGCGCTGCAGGCCTTGGAAGCCGGCTACCAGGTGGCCCTGATGGCACCCACCGAGATCCTCGCCGAACAGCACTACATCACCTTCAAGCGCTGGCTCGAACCGCTGGGCATCGAAGTCGCGTGGCTGGCCGGCAAGCTAAAGGGCAAAGCCCGGGCAGCCGCCCTGGAGCAGATCGCCAATGGCGCGCCAATGGTGGTCGGCACCCATGCGCTGTTCCAGGAAGAGGTGAAGTTCAAGCACCTGGCCCTGGCGATCATCGATGAACAGCACCGTTTTGGCGTGCAGCAACGCCTGGCCCTGCGCAAGAAGGGCGTGGCCGGGGAATTGTGCCCGCACCAGCTGATCATGACCGCCACACCCATTCCGCGCACCTTGGCCATGAGCGCCTACGCCGACCTGGACACCTCGGTGCTCGACGAACTGCCACCCGGACGCACCCCGGTGAACACCGTGCTGGTGGCCGATAGCCGCCGCTTCGAAGTGGTCGAGCGGGTGCGCGCCGCCTGCGCCGAAGGGCGCCAGGCCTACTGGGTGTGCACACTGATCGAAGAATCCGAAGAGCTTACCTGCCAGGCCGCCGAAAGCACCTACGAGGAGCTGGGCAGCGCCTTGGGCGAGCTGCGGGTGGGGCTGATCCACGGGCGCATGAAGCCGGCGGAAAAAGCTGAGATCATGGCTGAGTTCAAGGCCGGCAACCTGCAGTTGCTGGTCGCCACCACGGTCATCGAGGTGGGCGTGGATGTGCCCAACGCCAGCCTGATGATCATCGAGAACCCAGAGCGCCTGGGCCTGGCACAGTTGCACCAGTTGCGTGGCCGGGTTGGCCGGGGCAGCGCCGTCAGCCATTGCGTGCTGCTGTACCACCCGCCACTGTCGCAGATCGGCCGCGAGCGGCTAGGGATCATGCGGGAAACCAACGACGGCTTCATCATCGCCGAAAAGGACCTGGAGCTGCGTGGCCCGGGCGAGATGCTCGGCACCCGCCAGACAGGCCTGTTGCAGTTCAAGGTCGCCGACCTGATGCGTGACGCCGACCTGCTGCCGGCCGTGCGCGACGCCGCCCAGGCCCTGATCGCACGCTGGCCGGAGCACGTCAGCCCGCTGCTCGATCGCTGGCTGCGTCATGGCCAGCAATATGGCCAAGTGTGACGCTGGTCCCATAATGGATCCAGATTTGCCCAGAGGCTGGTTATACTTCGCGTTTAAAGGAATCAGTGGATACGGACCATGACTGAAGTTGCCCTGGACACCGCAACCCCACACGCTCCCTCGGTCATCCGGCTGCTGCTCGACAAACTCGGCGTGGCCTACCGCGAGGTGGTCGAACATCCGCACCTGCCGGCAGCGTCGCGGGTACAGGCCGTGCTGCTCGACGACGAGGTCGGCGCCCTGATGGTGCTATTCCCGCAGAGCCAGCTGCTGGACCTCAACCGCCTGGCCGAACTGACCGGTCGCAAGCTCACTGCGGTGTCGGTGCCTCGCCTGAAGCAGATGCTGGACAAGCACCAGCTCAAGGCCCTGCCGGGCATCCCGGCGCTGACCAGCTCGCCGTGCCAGTACGAAAAGAGCCTGCTCGACGCCGAAACCGTATTTATCCAGTCTGGCGAAGCCGGCCTGCTGCTGGAAATCGAACGCGCACACTTCAAGCGGATGCTGGCCAAGGCCAGCGCCAGCAGCTTTGGTCAGGAAGTCGAGGCAATCAACCCCAACCTCGACCGCCCCGATGATGACACCCGGGAAATCACCAACGCCGTCCAGGCCTTCACTGCCCGGCGCATCCAGAAGCGCCTGGAAGAAACCATCGAAATCCCGCCGCTGGCCGACACCGCGCAAAAGATCATCAAGCTACGTGTAGACCCCAACGCCAGCATCGACGATATCACCGGCGTGGTCGAAACCGACCCGGCGCTGGCGGCACAGGTGGTAAGTTGGGCGGCATCGCCCTACTACGCCTCCCCTGGCAAGATCCGCTCGGTGGAAGACGCCATCGTGCGTGTGCTGGGCTTCGACCTGGTGATCAACCTGGCCCTGGGCCTGGCGCTGGGCAAGACACTGAGCCTGCCGAAAGACCACCCCCAGCAGGCCACGCCGTACTGGCAGCAGTCGATCTACACCGCCGCGATCATCGAAGGCCTGACCCGCGCCATGCCACGGGCCGAGCGCCCCGAGGCCGGCCTGACCTACCTGGCCGGGCTGCTGCACAACTTTGGCTATTTGCTGTTGGCGCACGTGTTCCCGCCGCACTTCTCACTGATCTGCCGCCACCTGGAGGTCAACCCGCACCTGTGCCACACCTATGTGGAACAACACCTGCTGGGCATCAGCCGCGAGCAGATCGGTGCCTGGTTGATGAAGCTGTGGGACATGCCGGAAGAACTGTCCGCCGCACTGCGCTTCCAGCACGACCCGGCATATGAAGGCGAGTTTTCGGCGTTCCCCAACCTGGTGTGCCTGGCTACCCGCCTGCTGCGCTCGCGGGGGATTGGCTCTGGGCCACAGCAGGAGATTCCTGACGAGCTGCTGGAACGGCTGGGGATTACCCGGGACAAGGCCGAGGATGTGGTGAACAAGGTGCTCGAGGCAGAGAGCCTGCTGCGTGAGCTGGCTTCGCAGTTCCACGCACCGCACTGATATCAAAAGGGGCCGCTTTGCGGCCCAATCGCCGGCAAGCCAGCTCCCACAGGGATAGCACTGCCCTCAGGCCTGTGTCGAACCTGTGGGAGCCGACTTGCCGGCGATTGGGCTGCAAAGCAGCCCCTTCAATTTCAGGCCTTCTTCTTCGGCTTCAGGTACTTCATCAACCCCTGGAACCACATCACCAGCGCCGGGTTGCCCTTGATCTGGATGTGCTTGTCCTGAATCCCCTGCATGAACGCCAACTGCTTGTTACCTGCCTGCATGGTGGTGAAGCCATAGGCGGCGTCCTTGAAGGCAATGGCGAACGCTGGCTGCGGGTGCGCACCGCCTTTGCTGCTGACGCGTTCGTTGTTGACTATGAAGTGCCGGGCGACCTTGCCGTCCAGGGTCTGCATCTGGAACACCAGGTCCTTGCCCTTGAGCTGCTGCTGGAACGCCGGGTTGTTGCGGCTGGCCCTGGCCATCAACAGCCCCATGGCCCAGAGAAGAAAGCGGAACTTCATCAACGCGCCTCGAATTAAAAGTGACTAAGGCGCGCAGTCTATCCTTTTCCAGAACTATTTATGCAAGTTCGAAACATTTTGCCTGCAGAAAGCACAACGGGCGCCCTGGGGCGCCCGCTTGGCTGACACTGGAGTTGTCAGGGAGCGATCACTTGCCTTTCTTGGCCGGCTTGACGGGGGCGTTGACGCTGTCGCGCAGGTTCTTGCCTGGCTTGAAAGCCACGGTATTGCTGGCCTTGATCTTGACCGGTTCACCGGTTTGCGGGTTCTTGCCGGTACGCGCACCGCGATGACGTTTTTCGAAGGTGCCGAAACCGACCAGGGTCACGGTGTCCTTGTCCAGGGCACCCGTGATGCTGTCGAGAATCGCGTTCAAAACCTGATTGGCCTTTTCCTTGGTCAGATCGGCCTTTTCGGCGATGACGGCGGCGAGTTCTGGTTTGCGCATAGTGAAGCCTCTTTGACGGAATTCTTGTTGTTATGCCGTGCTGCCCTGGGAGCAGCGCTCAAGGCACCGCAGGCTCTAATCTGCGGCAGACGGAAGTGAGGATGGCACGTGCACAGGGGCCGCGCCAGTATCTGGGCGGCCATTGTGCAAGCAACAACAGGATAAATCCGACAGAACGCCAGCTATTTACGCCATCACGGCCGGCAGCTGGCGATTCAGGGCCAGCTTTTCCATCACGGCCGCCCCGGTGAGGGCGTAGCCCAGCAGCTTGCCCTCTGCATCAAGGCAGAGCACCTTGAGGTCACTGCCCTGCCCCTCTACCTGCCAGGTGCCTTCGTGGCCCTGGGGCGGCGGCGAGACCACCAGCGGGCAGGCCGGGGTTTTCACGGTGATCGGCATCGGCCCGTAGGCGACCGTTGTCGGCTTGCCGGCCAGGGTTTGCGCCAGGGCCCGGGCACAGCTCATCAGCGGCATCACATAAAGCAGGTTGATGCCATCGACTTCGGCACAGTCGCCAAGGGCAAAGATATTGGCGTGGGACGTGCGCAACTGGCGGTCCACGCAAACGCCGCGGTTGGTCTGCAGGCCAGCAGCGGCAGCCAGGTCGGTGCGCGGGCGCAGGCCGATGGCCGAAACCACCAGGTCGCAGGCGATCACGCTGCCGTCGGACAAGTGCGCCTCCAGGCCCTGCGCCACCTGCTGCAGGCGGGTCAGTACCGGGCCGAGGTGAAAGCGCACGCCCAGGCCTTCCAGCCCGGCCTGCAGGGCAGTGGCAGCAGCCGGGTGCAGCAGGGTCGGCATGACTTGCTCGCACGGCGCCACCACGTCGACCTGGAAGCCGCCCAGGCTCATGTCGTTGGCGAATTCGCAGCCGATCAGGCCGGCACCGAGGATCAGCACACGCTGTTTGCCGACGGCGGCGGCACGGAAGCGCGCGTAGCCTTCCAGATCGTTGATCGGGAACACCCGATCGCCGCCATCACCTTCGATCGGCACCTGCACCGTCTGCGCACCCCAGGCCAGCACCAGATCGCGGTATTCCACCGCCTCTTCACCTATCCACAAGCGCTTGTGGCCCGGGTCGATGCCGCTGATGCGGGTATGGGTGCGAATCTCGGCATTCAGTTGCTCGGCCATGGCGCCCGGCTCGGCCATGCACAGGCCGTCGGCGTCCTTCTGCTTGGCAAAGCCGGTGGACAGCATGGGCTTGGAGTAGGAACGACCGTCATCGGCGGTGATCAGCAGCAGCGGCGTCTGCGCATCGAGCTTGCGAAATTCACGGGCCAGGTTGTAGCCCGCAAGGCCGGTACCGATGATTACCACAGGGGACGTCATGTCGTGCTTTCCTCGATTAGCCGATGGAGATCATTTCAAAGTCGCTCTTGCCCACGCCGCAGTCGGGGCACAGCCAGTCTTCAGGCACGTCTTCCCAGCGTGTGCCGGGGGCGATGCCGTCGTCGGGCCAGCCTTCGGCTTCGTCGTAGATCAGGCCACAGACAATACATTGCCACTTCTTCATCAGGTCTTTTTCCTCGGTTCAAGCTGGAGCTTTGTGTTGCTGCCGATGGCCTCTTTGCGGGTGAACCCGCTCCTACAGCGACCGCGTAGCCTGTGGGACCGGGTTTACCCGCGACGAAGCCTGCGCGCAATTCGTGGGGCTTTGTAGCGGCCCTGTCAGCAGTATGCAAGCAGTCCGGGCAATCATGCTAAGCTCGCCGCCTCTCTGGTTGTAACAAGCAGACCGACGTGTCGTACGAATCCCCGCAAGCAGCCGCTGTCGCGTGGCTGCCGTATTCACGGCTGGCGACCGACATCGACCAGCCCACCCTTGACTGGCTGTTCGACGAGGGCTCGCTGACCCGTCGCCTGACCCGCCTGTCCAACGACCACTTCTCCGTTACCCCGCTGTTCGAGGGCTGGCAACCGCTGCGCGATGACGAATGCCAGGCACTGGGCATCGCAGCCGGTGCCGAAGGCTGGGTGCGCGAGGTATACCTGCGCGGCCATGGCCAACCCTGGGTGTTCGCCCGCAGCGTCGCCAGCCGCAGCGCCCTGGAGCGCGGCGGGCTGGACCTTGAAACCTTGGGCAGCCGTTCGCTGGGCGAGTTGCTGTTCTGCGACCAGGCATTCATCCGCCACCCCATCGAGGTGTGCAGTTATCCACAGGCCTGGCTGCCGAGCGAGGCCGCCCATACTGCGCTGTGGGGCCGCCGGTCGCGCTTCGAACGTGGCGGCCTGGACCTGCTGGTGGCAGAGGTGTTTCTGCCGGCATTGTGGCAAGCGGCCAAGGAGGAAAACCGCTGATGTACCTGCAACTGCTGAAGTCTCTCAACCGCCTGCACCCACGGGCCTGGGACTTTGTCCAGCTCAGCCGCATGGACCGGCCAATTGGTATCTACCTGCTGCTGTGGCCGACCTTGTCGGCGGTGTGGATTGCTGGCAACGGTTCACCAACCCTGGCCAACGTGCTGATCTTTGGCCTCGGTGTGGTGTTGATGCGCGCCGCAGGTTGCTGCATCAACGACTTTGCCGACCGCAAGGTGGACGGCCACGTCAAACGCACCGCCGACCGCCCCCTGGCCAGCGGCCGGGTCCGCCCGCGCGAAGCATTGGCGCTGTTCGCCATCCTGGTCGGAGTGAGCTTCCTGCTGGTGCTGTGCACCAACAGCCGCACAGTGTGGCTGTCGTTCGGTGCGGTAGCTCTGGCGTTCTGCTACCCGTTCATGAAGCGCTACACCTATTACCCGCAGGTGGTGCTGGGGGCGGCGTATTCCTGGGGCATTCCCATGGCCTTCACCGCAGCGGGTGGCGAGCTGCCGGCCAGCGCCTGGCTGCTGTATATCGCCAACCTGCTGTGGACGGTGGGCTACGACACCTACTACGCCATGGTCGACCGTGATGACGACCTGAAGATTGGCGTGAAGTCGACCGCCATCCTGTTCGGCGATGCCGACCGCACCATCATCCTGACCTTGCAGCTGCTGTCGCTGGGCTGCCTGTTGCTGGCCGGCAGCCGCTTCGAGCTGGGTGGCTGGTTCCACCTGGGGCTGCTGGGCGCGGCGGCGTGCTTTGCCTGGGAGTACTGGTCGACGCGCAAGCTGGACCGGGAGTCGTGCTTCAAGGCGTTTCTGCACAATCACTGGGCGGGGATGCTGGTGTTTATCGGGGTGGTGCTGGATTACGCACTGCGCTGAATATTCTGGGGCTGCCTTGCAGCCCATCGCGACACAAGGCCGCTCCTACAGGGTATCGCGCATTCCTGTAGGAGCGGCCTTGTGTCGCGATGGGCCGCAAAGCGGCCCCGGCAATCTCAAGGCTTGGCAACGTGCCAGACGTCCTTCATGCCGTCACCGGTCATGTCGCCGGCCTTTTTGTCCTTGATGAAGGTGTACAGCGGCTTGCCGTCATAGGCCCACTGCTTGCTGCCATCATCGCGCATCACTACTGTCCACTTGTCCTTGGCCGGTTCGTCATTGGCCTTGACCATCAGCGGCGGCCAGTTCTTGGCGCATTCGCCATTGCACATCGACTTGCCGCCCGCATCCTTGTCGAAGGTGTACAGGGTCATGCCGGCATGATCGACCAACATGCCGCCCTTCTCCATCGCATGGTCGGCCAAGGCCACCCCCGGGAGCGCCAGCGCAGTGAAAAGGGCCATCCAGCTCAGCGTTTGTCGTGTCATTGGATTCACCATTGTTTCGGGGGGATTGGGTTCAAGTTGCCGCAACCACGGCCCTTTCAAGCCTAGTTCAGTCACGGAATGTCGCCAGAACGGCCAACACCCTGTCACACAGCTGCAATAATTCCGTTATCTAATGCGGGCCAAGACACCGTATCCAGGAGAGGTTTTGAGCATGGTTGGCAGGAACATTCTGATCGTCGACGACGAAGCACCAATTCGCGAGATGATCGCCGTTGCCCTGGAAATGGCCGGCTATGACTGCCTGGAAGCGGAAAATTCCCAACAGGCCCACGCGATCATCGTCGACCGCAAACCGGACCTGATACTGCTCGACTGGATGCTGCCGGGCACCTCCGGCATCGAGTTGGCCCGCCGCCTCAAGCGCGACGAGCTGACCGGCGACATCCCGATCATCATGCTCACCGCCAAGGGTGAAGAGGACAACAAGATCCAAGGCCTGGAAGTGGGTGCCGACGACTACATCACCAAGCCGTTCTCACCACGCGAGCTGGTCGCCCGCCTGAAAGCCGTGCTGCGCCGCACCGGCCCGAGCGACAGCGAGGCACCGATCGAAGTCGGTGGCCTGCTGCTCGACCCGATCAGCCACCGCGTGACCATCGACGGCAAGCCAGCCGAGATGGGCCCTACCGAATACCGCCTGCTGCAGTTCTTCATGACCCACCAGGAGCGCGCCTACACCCGTGGCCAACTGCTGGACCAGGTATGGGGCGGTAACGTCTATGTCGAGGAACGCACCGTCGACGTACACATCCGCCGCCTGCGCAAGGCGCTGGGTGAAGCCTACGAAAATCTGGTACAAACCGTCCGGGGCACCGGCTACCGCTTCTCGACCAAGAGCTGATCGAGCTGAAAGGCGCCAAGCTGCACGTCGTTGTACAAGGACCGTCAATTGAACCAGAACTGGCACGCGACCCTGATTCGCCACCTGCTACTGCTGATTACCGTCTGCCTGATCGGTGGGCTGCTCAGTGGCTACTATGGCTGGAGCCTGGCCATCGGCCTGGCGCTCTACCTGGGCTGGACCCTCAAGCAACTGCTGCGCCTGCATGACTGGCTGCGCAACCACCAACCCGACGAAGCACCGCCCGATGGCTACGGGCTGTGGGGCGAGGTGTTCGACAGCATCTACCACTTGCAACGCCGCGACCAGCGTGTACGCGGCCGCCTGCAGGCGGTGATCGACAGGGTGCAGGAGTCTACTGCCGCACTGCGAGACGCAGTGATCATGCTCGACAGCGATGGCAACCTGGAATGGTGGAACCGCGCCGCCGAGACCCTGCTGGGCTTCAAGACCCCACAGGACGGCGGCCAGCAGGTGACCAACCTGGTGCGCCACCCGCGCTTCAAGGAGTACTTCGAGGCAGGAAACTACCTCGAGCCGCTGGAAATCCCTTCGCCGATCAACGACCGCATGCGCGTGCAGTTGCACATCACCCGCTACGGCAACAACGAGCACCTGATGCTGGTGCGCGACGTTACCCGCATCCACCAGCTGGAGCAGATGCGCAAGGACTTCGTCGCCAACGTGTCCCACGAGCTGCGCACGCCGCTGACGGTCATCACCGGCTACCTGGAAACCCTGCTGGACAACGTCGAGGACGTGAACCCGCGCTGGAGCCGAGCCCTGCAACAGATGAGCCAGCAAGGCTCACGCATGCAGACACTGCTCAACGACCTGTTGCTGCTGGCCAAGCTTGAGGCCACCGACTATCCGTCGGACAACCACCCGGTGGCGGTCGATGCCTTGCTCTGCGCGATCAAGAACGACGCCCAGGCTCTGTCCGGGCCCCGCAAACAGCGCATCACCCTTGAAGCCGCGCCCGGTGTGCAGTTGAAGGGCAGCGAGTCAGAGCTGCGCAGTGCCTTTTCCAACCTGGTGTTCAACGCGGTCAAGTACACCCAGGACGAAGGCAGCATCCGGATTCGCTGGTGGGCCGATGCCCAGGGCGCACACCTGTCGGTGCAGGACTCGGGGGTGGGCATCGATGCCAAGCACCTGCCACGTCTGACCGAGCGCTTCTACCGGGTCGACTCCAGCCGTGCGTCGAATACCGGGGGCACCGGGCTGGGGCTGGCGATCGTCAAGCATGTGCTGATGCGCCACCGCGGCAAGCTGGAGATCAG
Organism: Pseudomonas sp. s4; assembly: GCF_046764235.1. Lineage (NCBI taxonomy): Bacteria > Pseudomonadati > Pseudomonadota > Gammaproteobacteria > Pseudomonadales > Pseudomonadaceae > Pseudomonas > Pseudomonas sp. s4. The sequence goes on from NZ_CP177209.1 coordinate 6,203,686, forward strand.
CAGCGTGCCGGGGCATGGCAGTACGTTTACCTGTCACTTCGCGCCGGCACAATTGGCCAACGGCAAGGCTTGAGGGCCTCGGGGGCTGCTTTGCAGCCCATCGCGACACAAGGCCGCTCCTACACGGGATCGCGGAGCGGCCTTGTGTCGCGATGGGGCGCAAAGCGCCCCCAAAGAATCCATCGCCCTTTGCTTTTACGGTCCCAGCCGCTACATTGGACCCCCTGTGCCAGCAAGAGCTGGCACTTTTTTTCTCTCTATCTCGAAGACGGACCCCGTAAAAACTCCATCATGGACCCTTCCCCTGGTATCAGCCTCACCTCGTTATTCGCCGATTTCGGCATGATCATCTTTGCCTTGCTCCTGGTGCTGCTCAACGGCTTCTTCGTTGCCGCCGAGTTCGCCATGGTCAAGCTGCGCGCTACCCGCGTCGAGTCCATCGCCGAGTTGCATGGCTGGCGTGGCAGCATCCTGCGCAAAGTACACAACCAGCTCGACGCCTACCTGTCGGCCTGCCAGCTGGGGATCACCCTCGCCTCGCTGGGCCTGGGCTGGGTCGGTGAACCGGCGTTCGCCCACCTGCTCGAGCCGCTGCTGGCATACCTTGGCGTGGACACGCCCGAGCTGATCAAAGCGATCTCGTTCTTCGTCGCCTTCTTCGTCATTTCGTACCTGCACATCGTGGTCGGTGAGCTGGCGCCCAAGTCCTGGGCCATCCGCAAGCCAGAACTGCTGTCGCTGTGGACCGCCGTGCCGCTGTACCTGTTCTACTGGGTGATGTACCCGGCCATCTACCTGCTCAATGCCAGCGCCAACACCATCCTGCGCATTGCTGGCCAGGGCGAGCCCGGCCCGCATCACGAGCACCACTACAGCCGTGAAGAACTCAAGCTGATCCTGCACTCCAGCCGTGGCCAGGACCCGAGCGACCAGGGCATGCGCGTGCTGGCCTCGGCCGTGGAAATGGGCGAGCTGGAGGTGGTCGACTGGGCCAACTCGCGCGAGGACATGGTCAGCATCGACGCCCATGCGCCGTTGAAGCAGATCCTGGCGCTGGTGCGCCGCCACAAGTTCAGCCGCTACCCGGTGTACGACGCCGAGCGTGAGGAGTTCACCGGCCTGCTGCATATCAAGGACCTGCTGCTGGAACTGGCCGAACTCGAGCACCTGCCCGAAACCATCGACCTCGACGACCTGGCCAGGCCGCTGGAGCGCGTGTCGCGGCACATGCCCCTGGCGCAATTGCTGGAGCAGTTCCGCAAGGGCGGCGCGCACTTCGTGCTGGTGGAGGAAGCCGATGGCAAGGTGATTGGCTACCTGACCATGGAAGATGTGCTGGAAGTGCTGGTAGGTGACATCCAGGACGAGCACCGCAAGACCGAGCGCGGCATCCTCGCCTACCAGCCGGGCAAGCTGCTGGTGCGTGGCGACACGCCGCTGTTCAAGGTCGAGCGCCTGCTGGGCGTCGACCTTGACCATATCGAGGCGGAAACCCTCGCGGGGCTGGTCTACGAGACACTCAAGCGCGTGCCTGAAGAAGAGGAAGTGCTGGAGGTCGAAGGGCTGCGCATCATCATCAAGAAGATGAAAGGGCCGAAGATCGTGCTGGCCAAGGTGCTCAAGCTGGATTGAGGGCCAGGGGGCTGCAAAGCAGCCCCAAAAATCTCAGGGGTTACCCGCGGTAAAGTCAGGCAACCCACCAATCGGCCTGTCGAACCGATAAGGTATCGACTCCAGCGCCAACCCCACATTGCGCTGTACTACGAAATGCAGGTGCGGCCCGGTGCTGTTGCCGGTATTGCCCGACTTGGCCAACATCTGCCCCTGCCGCACCCGTTGCCCCTCTGCCACCACCACCGAACCGCGCATCAGGTGCAGGTACACACCCATGGTACCGTCCGGGTGCAGGATCCTGACGAAATTGCCCGAGGGGTTGGGGCCGCGCCCGCTCTGGCTGTTCTCCGTCTTCACCACCACCCCTTCCCTCGCCGCGATGATGGTGGTGCCTTCGGGCATGGCGATGTCCATGGCGTAACGCCCCTTGGGCCCAAAATGACTGACCCGGCCATTGGGGCCCTGGGTCACGCGGAACGGCCCGCCAATCCAGGGGAATGCATAGCGGAAGCCCTGGGGCCGCTTGCCCGGGTCGCCCATGGCCTGTAGCAGGGTCGAGCGGTAGTTCAGCAGCATCCCGGGGCGCCCCCTGAGCACGCTGAGCATTTGCGTGGTGCGCGGCGGCAGTACCCGGCGCACGGTACGCGGGGCATTGCCACCTTGTGCGTTCACCAGGTTGTCCAGGCGCAACTCCACCTCCACTGGCACGTGTAGCTGGTTGCGGGCCGAAAAGCTCACGCCGCCGTTGAAGGTTATCGCGTTCAGCAGAACCTGGCCTTCGGGCACCTCGACCATAGGCACGCGCCGCACAAAGGTTTTGGCACCGGGGCCGGGCCGGTCGGAATAGGAGGTCACACGGCCATCATCGGTGATCTCGTAAATAGTCATGCCCAGGCTCGACGCCGAGGCCATGAGCAATGCACAGAACAGCAGCAGGCGGGCGGGCATGATAGTGGCTTTTTGACAGTTATGATTTGTCGAAGCCTAGCAGGGGGTTTTGCGGCGGGTATGACAGTTGGTCGGATGGCCCTGGGGTGCGCAGTTTTTTGTAGGAGCAGCCTTGTGCTGCGAATGGGCTGCAAAGCAGCCCCGGCAATGCTTGCGGCGGCATTCATGCCTGGGGGCTGCTCCGCAGCCCATTCGCAGCACAAGGCTGCTCCCACAAAAAATGCGGTGTGAGACTGGGATCAGGCACCAGGGGTAAAGTGCTTCTGCGCCGTCCCGCGGGCAATCAGCCGCGACAGGTAGTCGAGCTTCTGGGCATCCTGATCGACGAACTTGAAGGTCAGTTGCAACCAATCGCTGTCGGGCTTGGGCTCAAGTGCCGCGACGGCATGCAGGTAGCCGTTCAGGCGCGCGATTTCGGCGTTCTCGCCCTGCTCCAGGTCCAGCACCGCGCCTTCCAGCACCTGTGGCAGCGCTTCGCCACGGCGCACCACCAGCAGCGCCTCTTTCAGGCTCAGCGCCTTGATCACGCACGGCTGCATGCCGCCGGCCAGGCGCAACTGGCCCTGGCCACGGCCGGTCGGCGCAGGAGCGGCGGGCCGGGGGGCATTGGCCACTGGCCTGGCGGGTGCGGTTGCGGGTACCGGAGCTGGCGCCGCGACCTTCACCGCTTCAGGCTTGCCGGCTGTCAGCGCATTCAGCGAGTCATTGGCGAATGCCGAGTTGACCCGTGCCGGGCCGCTGGACATCAGGCTGTCGAGCTTGCCGATCTTGGTCAGGGCCTTTTTCACCTTGGTCAGCAACTGCTCGTTGGTGAACGGTTTGCCGACAAAATCGGAAACGCCCGCCTGAATCGCCTGGATGACGTTTTCCTTGTCGCCACGGCTGGTCACCATGATGAATTGCAGGTTCTTCAACTCAGGCTGCTGGCGGCACCAGGTGAGCAGTTCCAGGCCGGACATTTCCGGCATTTCCCAGTCGCACAGAACCAGGTCGAACGCTTCCTTGCCCAGCATGGCCATTGCCTTGCGACCGTTGACGGCGTCGTCGATGGTCATGCCCGGGAAGGCATTGCGCAGGCATTTGCGGACCAGATCACGGATAAACGGGGCGTCATCCACGACCAGCACATTCACTTTACTCATCGATACTCCTTCTGAATCCCGACTAGCCTACCGCCGAATAATGGCCACTTGCTACAACCTGGTCACGCCGGGACTTCTTCACATCGTTCGCGGGTGCCTGCCGGCTCCTCGACCGCAAACGAAAACGCCCGGCCAAGGCCGGGCGTCGATGCTCGGGAGCAACCTTACTTATCGTCAGGTTCAGCCGGAACATTAGCGTTTTCGCCGTCGGAAACAGCAGTGCCTTGCACTTCTGCCGTCATGCGCTTGAGGCCCATGTGACGCACGTCGGTGCCGCGCACCAGATAGATCACCAGCTCGGAGATATTGCGCGCATGGTCGCCGATACGCTCCAGCGAACGCAGGACCCAGATCACGCTCAGTACCCGCGAGATCGAGCGCGGGTCTTCCATCATGTAGGTCACCAGCTCACGCAGGGCGGTCTTGTATTCGCGGTCGATGGTCTTGTCGTACTGGGCCACCGACAGTGCCAGGTCGGCGTCGAAGCGGGCAAAGGCGTCCAGCGCGTCACGGACCATGTTGCGTACCTGGTCGCCGATGTGGCGCACCTCGACATAGCCGCGCGGTGACTCGCCTTCCTCGCACAGCTGGATGGCGCGGCGGGCGATCTTGGTCGACTCGTCACCGATGCGCTCCAGGTCAATCACCGACTTGGAGATGCTGATGATCAGACGCAGGTCGGAGGCCGCCGGCTGACGACGGGCGAGGATGCGCAGGCACTCCTCGTCGATGTTGCGCTCCATCTGGTTGATCTGCTCGTCGACTTCGCGCACTTGCTGGGCCAGGCCCGAGTCGGCTTCGATCAGCGCAGTGACTGCGTCGTTGACCTGTTTTTCGACCAGGCCGCCCATGGCCAGCAGGTGGCTACGCACCTCTTCGAGCTCGGCGTTGAACTGCTGGGAAATGTGATGCGTAAGGCTTTCTTTGTTGATCATCGTTCGCTCCGCGAAGAAGCTGCAAGCTTCAAGTAGTTCGTGTCGTGCCCTGGCTGGCCAGGCTTAGCCGTAGCGACCGGTGATGTAGTCTTCGGTCTGTTTCTTCGCCGGGTTGGTGAACAGGGTGTCGGTATCCCCGAATTCGACCAGTTTGCCCATGTACATGAACGCGGTGTAGTCCGAAACACGGGCCGCCTGCTGCATGTTGTGGGTCACGATGACGATGGTGTACTTGGATTTCAATTCGTAGATCAGTTCCTCGACTTTCAGGGTCGAGATCGGGTCCAGTGCCGAGCACGGTTCGTCGAGCAGCAGCACTTCCGGCTCCACGGCGATGGTGCGGGCGATGACCAGACGCTGCTGCTGGCCACCGGACAGGCCCAGTGCCGAATCGTGCAGGCGGTCCTTGACCTCGTCCCACAGTGCCGCGCCCTTCAGCGCCCATTCGACCGCTTCGTCCAGCACGCGCTTCTTGTTGATGCCCTGGATCCGCAGGCCGTAGACCACGTTTTCGTAGATGGTCTTTGGGAACGGGTTGGGCTTCTGGAACACCATGCCCACACGACGGCGCAGCTCGGCCACGTCTTCGCCCTTGCGGTAGATGTTATTGCCATACAGGTTGATGGCGCCTTCCACGCGGCAACCATCAACCAGATCGTTCATGCGGTTGAAGGTGCGCAGCAGGGTCGACTTGCCGCAGCCGGACGGGCCGATAAAGGCGGTCACGCGCTGCTTGGGAATGTTCATCTGCACATCGAACAGCGCTTGTTTGTCACCGTAGAACAGGCTCAGGCCCGGCACTTCGATGGCTACGGTTTCTTCGGCCAGGCGCAGGCTCTGCTTGTCGCGGCCCAGGGCAGACATGTCGATGCCGTGGGTATGGGATTCTTGCTGCATGGTCAACTCCATACGCTAACAATTCGTTTCTAAGGGCCGCCCGTTTAACGGGCGGCACGCTTGCAATCAGGATCAGCTGTCGAGGGCCTTGTACTTCTCGCGCAGGTGGTTACGGATCCACACGGCCGAGAGGTTGAGGGCCGCGATCACCAGCACCAGCAGCAACGCCGTGGCGTATACCAGCGGCCGCGCGGCTTCTACGTTGGGGCTCTGGAAGCCGACGTCATAGATATGGAAGCCCAGGTGCATGATCTTCTGGTCCAGGTGCAGGTACGGGTAGTTCCCGTCCACCGGCAGGGATGGAGCCAGCTTTACCACACCCACCAGCATCAGCGGCGCCACTTCACCGGCGGCGCGGGCCACGGCGAGGATCATGCCGGTCATCATCGCCGGGCTGGCCATCGGCAGGACGATCTTCCACAGGGTTTCGGCCTTGGTAGCGCCCAGGGCCAGCGAGCCTTCGCGCACGGTGCGCGGGATACGCGCCAGGCCTTCCTCGGTGGCCACGATCACCACCGGCACGGCCAGCAGCGCCAGGGTCAGCGATGCCCACAACAGGCCTGGGGTACCCAGGGTTGGCGCCGGCAGTGCTTCGGGGAAGAACAGGCGGTCGATCGAGCCACCCAGCACGTAGACGAAGAAGCCCAAGCCGAACACGCCGTAGACGATCGCCGGCACACCCGCCAGGTTGTTCACCGCGATGCGGATCAAGCGGGTCACCGGGCCCTGTCTGGCGTATTCGCGCAGGTACACGGCAGCCAGCACACCGAACGGGGTGACGATCACGGCCATGATCAGGGTCATCATCACGGTACCGAAGATGGCCGGGAAGATACCGCCCTCAGTGTTGGCTTCACGCGGGTCATCGCTGAGGAACTCCCAGACCTTGGTAAAGTAGGTGCCCAGCTTGGTGAACCCCGACATGGCGTTAGGCTGGATGGCGTGCACCACCTTGCTGAGGTTGATTTCCACTTCACGGCCGTTGCCATCACGGGCCACCAGGCTGTCGCGGGCGAAGGCCTGGTGCAGACCGGCCAGGCGGTCTTCGATGGCCTTGTAGCGACTGTTCAGCTCGGCGCGCTCGGCGTCCATATCGGCCTGGGCGGCGGCGTCCAGCTTGCCGTCCAGCTCCAGCTTGCGCGCTTGCAGACGCAGGCGCTCGAGGCCATGGTTGATGGCGCCGATGTCTTTCTTTTCGAGGCTTTGCAGTTCGCTGTTGAGCTGGTTGGCGCGCTTGAGGCGGGCCTGCAGCTCGGCCCAGGCCGCAGCGCCTTCGGCGACCACGCGGCCTTCTTCCTTGACACTGACCAGGTAACCGTAGAAGTTGCCCCACTCGCGGCGCTCCAGGGCGACCAGGTCGGTCGGGTGCCTTTCGTCGACCAGCCAGTCGCCGACCACCCAGGTGAAGTCGCTGCCGTTGAGGTCGCGGTTGCCCACCTTGATCAGCTCACGGGTCATGAACTCCGGGCCTTGGTCAGGCACTGGCAGGCCAGCGCCCTTCAGGCGGGCACGGGGTACTTCTTCCTTTTGCACCACTTCGCCAATGACGACATGGTCGGCCTGGCCCGGCACCTTGTAGGTAGCCTGGACAAGATCGGCCGGCCAGAAGTGGCCCAGGCCGCGCACGGCAATCACCGCCAGCAGGCCAACGGTCATGATCACTGCCATGGCCACCGCGCCGCCGCTCATCCAGACGCCTGGGGCGCCGCTCTTGAACCAGCCTTTGAGGGAATCCTTTTTCACGGATCGCTACCTTTCTATCAAAGCGACGAGTATTTCTTGCGCAGACGCTGGCGAATCAGCTCGGCCAAGGTGTTCATGATGAAGGTGAACATCAGCAGCACCAGCGCGGCCAGGAACAGCACGCGGTAGTGGCTGCCGCCGACTTCCGATTCCGGCATTTCCACCGCCACGTTGGCGGCCAGGGTGCGCATGCCCTCGAACAGGTTCAGCTCCATCACCGGGGTGTTGCCGGTGGCCATCAGCACGATCATGGTCTCGCCCACCGCACGGCCCATGCCGATCATCAGCGCCGAGAATATACCTGGGCTGGCGGTGAGGATGACCACGCGGGTCAGGGTCTGCCAGGGCGTCGCACCCAGCGCCAGGGAGCCCAGGGTCAGGCTGCGCGGCACACTGAACACGGCGTCTTCGGCGATGGAGTAGATGTTCGGGATGACCGCGAAGCCCATGGCGATACCCACGACCAGGGCATTGCGCTGGTCGTAGGTTATCCCCAGGTCGTTGGTGATCCACAGGCGCATGTCACCGCCAAAGAACCAGTTCTCGAGGTGCGGGCTCATGGTCAGGGCGAACCACCCGGTGAACAGGATGACCGGGATCAGGATCGCCGCTTCCCAGCCATCCGGGATACGCAGGCGAATCGACTCGGGCAGGCGGGTCCAGGCGAAGCCGGCCAGCAGGATACCGAGCGGCATCAGCAGGAACAGGCTGAACACGCCCGGCAGGTGGCCTTCCAGATACGGGGCCAGGAACAGGCCGGCGAAGAAGCCGAGGATCACCGTCGGCATCGCTTCCATCAGTTCGATCACCGGCTTGACCTTGCGGCGCATGCCCGGGGCCATGAAGTAGGCAGTGTAGATGGCCGCGGCAATCGCCAGCGGGGCCGCCAGGATCATGGCGTAGAACGCAGCCTTGAGGGTACCGAAGGTTAGCGGCGACAGGCTCAGTTTGGGCTCGAAGTCGGTGTTCGAAGCGGTCGATTGCCAGACGTATTTCGGCTCGTCGTAGTTCTCGTACCACACCTTGCCCCACAGCGCGCTGAAGGAAATTTCCGGGTGCGGGTTGCGCAGGCTAAGTGGCAGCAGCTTGCCACCTTCCTCGATGATGATGCGGTTGGCACGTGGCGACAGGGCCAGGATGCCTGGGCCTTCGGCGGCCGGCTCGACCAGCAGGGTACGGTGCGCGGTGCTGTGGAACACGCCCAGCTCGCCTGCGGCGTCGAGGGCCACGAAGCCCTTGCGACGCTCTTCGGCGTCGATCTGCACGACTGCGGCCTTGCCCATCTGGAAAGTGCGGATCAGCTTGAAGCGCGATTCACCATCCGGGTCACGGGCCATGAACCACTGGGCCAGGCCGCCCTTGGAATCACCGATGATCAGCGAGATGCCGCCGACCAGCTGGGCGGTGGCGGTAATTTCGGTGTCGGCGCTTTCAGACAGTTTGTAGCGGCCGTTGAGGCTCTTGTCGCGCAGGTTGAACACGTCCGCGGTGGCACGGCCGTTGATCACGTACAGCCACTGCTGACGCGGGTCGATGAAGATGTTCTTCACCGTTTCGGTCATCTGCGGCAGTTCGATGCGGTTCTGCTCGGTCGTGACCTCTTCGGTCATCATGTTCTCGGTGCGGATCAACTCGACCACCTGCAGGTGCGCGCCGGTGGAAGCAGCCAGCAGCAGGGTGTCGCCATTAACGTTTACGCTGACATGATCCAGCGCACTCCCCTGCTCGTCGAGCACGAACGGCTGCTCGCCGTACGGGTAGTCGATGCCGGGGGCGATGGTTTTCTTGTTGTCCGGGTAGGTGATCTTGTAGGTGTGGTGAAACACCAGCGCCTGGCCATTGGACAAGCCCAGCACCACCAGCGGGCTACCCGGCTGGTCGGCACTGATCGAAGTGACCTGGGTGCCTGCCGGCAGTGGCAGGTCGACACGCTTGAGCTCGTTACCGGTCTTGGTATCGAAGAACAGTGCCTGGCCCTTGTCCGAAACACGCATGCCCACCAGGTTCTGCTCTTCAAGCGCGATCATCAGCGGCTTGCCGGCATCCTGTTGCAGCCAGGTCGGCTCCAGGGCTTTTTTGCTGGTCAGCTCGGCCCCCTGGAACAGCGGCAGCACCACATAGGCCAGATAGAAGAAGATCAGGGTGATAGCCGCCAATACGGCAAGCCCGCCTACCAGTACATACCAGCGGGTCAGGCGGTCCTTTAGCGCGCGCATGCGGCGCTTGCGTTGCAACTCCGGCGTATTGAAATCAATCCGCACGGGCTGGGAGTTTTGGGTCATGTTGGAATTGGCCAGATCATTCATGCGCACACCCTAGCGGTCCCGTGTGACAAAAACATTACAAAGTGGTGACGCACGAAAGCCCGCCGCACAGGAAACCTGGCTTCGGACTGGAGCTTCGTGGAAGAGGCCGGGCATCAGCGCCGGCCTCCCCTTCAGTTACTTACTTTTTTGCGACGTTACCTGCGTGGGACAGGCCCAGGTCAGCCAAGGTCTTGTCGACGACTTTGGCCGGCAGCGGGATGTAGCCATCCTTCACCACGACCTGCTGGCCAGCTTGCGACAGCACCAGCTTGACGAACTCGGCTTCCAGCGGGGCCAGAGGCTTGTTCGGGGCCTTGTTGACGTAGACGTACAGGAAGCGCGACAGCGGGTAGGTGCCGTTCAGGGCGTTGGCTTCATTGTCCTCAACGAACTCACCGCCTTCCTTCTTGGCCAGGGCCACGGTCTTGACGCTGGCGGTCTTGTAGCCGATACCCGAGTAGCCGATGCCGTTCAGCGAGGAGCTGATCGATTGCACGACCGAAGCCGAGCCAGGCTGTTCGTTGACGTTAGGCTTGAAGTCGCCTTTGCACAGGGCTTCTTCCTTGAAGTAGCCGTAGGTGCCCGATACCGAGTTACGGCCGAACAGCTGCACCGGCTTGTTGGCCAGGTCGCCGGTCACGCCCAGGTCACCCCAGGTCTTGACGTCGGCTTTGCCACCGCACAGGCGGGTGGAAGAGAAGATGGCGTCGACCTGGGCCATGGTCAGGCCTTTGATCGGGTTGTCCTTGTGCACGAACACAGCCAGGGCGTCTACGGCGACCGGGATGGCGGTCGGTTTGTAGCCGTACTTCTGCTCGAAGGCCTGCAGCTCGACGTCCTTCATCTTGCGGCTCATCGGGCCAAGGTTGGCGGTGCCTTCGGTCAGCGCGGGTGGCGCGGTGGAGGAGCCGGCAGCCTGGATCTGGATGTTTACGTTCGGATATTCCTTCTTGTAGGCCTCGGCCCACAGAGTCATCAGGTTGGCGAGGGTGTCCGAACCGACGCTGGAGAGGTTGCCCGAAACACCAGTGGTCTTGGTGTAGGTCGGGATTGCAGGATCGACAGCGGCTACCGCGTTGGCGGTTGCAACGCCAGCGGCGGCAAAGGTGAGGGCCGCCATCAAACGCTTCAGTTTCATGCCTTGCTCCTAGCAGGAATATTGGGGTGTTGGATGGAACGGGCCCAAGTATCTGTAGGCCGCATGAATACGATATGACTTGAATATGACAATTGGATGAAAGGCCATCATCAAAAGCAGGTCTGGCCTCTTCGCGGGCACGCCCGCTCCCACAGGGGCTGTGTGACCCTTGTGGGAGCGGGCGTGCCCGCGAAGAGGCCAGTAGCCCTGGCGTAGATCAGCGCTTGTTGGCGAGCAGGTACAGACCCACGACCAGACCAACGGCACACAGCCCCGCCACATAGTAGGCCGGCGCCATCGGGCTCACTTTCAGCAGCGCAGTCACCACCATCGGTGTCAGCCCGCCAAAGATCGCGTAGGCCACGTTGTACGAGAACGACAGCCCGCTGAAGCGCACCACCGCCGGGAACGCCTTGACCATCACATAAGGCACCGCGCCAATCACGCCCACGCACAGGCCGGTCACTGCATACAGCGGGAACAGCAGCTCGGGCCGGGTCGGCAGGCTGTGGTAGAAGGTCCAGGAGGTCGCCAGCAGCAGCAGGCTGCCGATCACGAACACCCGGCCCGCGCCGAAGCGATCGGCCAGGCTGCCAGCGCCGATGCAGCCGAAGCTGAGCAGCACGATGGCCAGGCTGTTGGCCTTGAGCGAGTCGGTGGGGCTGATGTGGTAGATGCTCTGCAGCAGCGCCGGAGTCATCAGGATGAGCACCACGATGGCGGCCGACAGCATCCAGGTCAGCAGCATCGACAGGATGATCGCACCGCGATGGTCACGCAGCACCGCGCGCAACGGCAGCTCCTCGGCCAGCGCCTTGCGCTGCTGCATCTCGGCGAACACCGGGGTTTCGTGCAGCCAACGGCGCAGGTACACCGAGAACAGGCCGAATACACCGCCGAGCAGGAACGGGATACGCCAGGCGTAATCTGCCACTTCCTGTGCGCTGTACACAGTGTTGATCAGGGTCGCCACCAGCGAGCCAAGCAGGATACCTGCGGTCAGGCCAGCAGTGAGGGTGCCGCAGGCGTAGCCGGTGTTGCGCTCTGGCACATGCTCGGACACGAACACCCAGGCGCCCGGTACCTCGCCGCCGATAGCCGCGCCCTGAATTACGCGCATCAGCAGCAACAGGATCGGCGCCCACATGCCGATCTGTGCATAAGTGGGCAGCAGGCCCATGATCAGCGTTGGCAGGGCCATCATGAAGATGCTGAGGGTGAACATCTTCTTGCGCCCTAGCAGGTCGCCGAAGTGGGCCATGATGATGCCGCCCAGCGGCCGCGCCAGGTAGCCGGCGGCGAAAATGCCAAAGGTTTGCATCAGGCGCAGCCATTCGGGCATGTCAGCCGGGAAGAACAGCTTGCCGACCACTGTGGCGAAGAACACAAAAATGATGAAGTCGTAGAACTCCAGCGCGCCGCCCAGGGCGGACAGTGAGAGGGTCTTGTAGTCACTGCGGGTCAGCGGCCGCGAAGGCTGCTCGATACTGCTCGGCACGGAGGTCATCGCTCATTGTTCTCTTTGTGGGCATGCAGGCCGCTTGGCATGCGGCTTCTGGATTGGAAGACAGGCGAAGATAGCAAATTGCTGAGCTGCGCCGAAAGCGATACAAAATCCCTACACATATTCATGAATGCGCGGTCGTCGCTGGCCGTTATGCTCTATATACTGGCACTTCGTAGGAAAAGGTTGCTCCTAACGTGGGATGTTGTGCGAAAACGCCGGTCATTACTGTCAGGCGGTTTCGCAGAGTTTCCCTACGGCCGCCCAGTGAAACGAAATCGGCGTAGTATGTTTCAAGCTGAATCGTTTACCCGGCCTTTGCGCCACACCAACGAAAAGCGTCACGGGTCAGAGGCCCCATCGCATGATTGAGCTCGAACAAGAAGATCCAATCCCGCAAGGCGACCTGGCCTTGCAGATCACCGCACTCCCGCGCGAAACCAACGGGTTTGGCGACATCTTCGGCGGCTGGCTGGTCGCCCAGATGGACCTGGCCGGCACCGCCATGGCCAGCCGTGTCGCCGGCGGCCGCGTGGCCACCGTGGCCATCGACCGCATGGCCTTTCTGGTCCCGGTCGCCGTCGGCGCGCAGCTATCGTTCTATACCCAGACCCTGGAAATCGGCCGCAGCTCGATCCAGATGATGGTCGAAGTGTGGAGCGACGACCCGCTGTCCAGCGAATGGCGCAAGGTCACCGAAGCAGTCTTCGTCTTCGTCGCCATCGACGGCAGTGGCCGCACCCGCTCCGTACCTCGTCGCTGAGCCACGCCGGCGGTAAACTCATTGCATGTGCCCGGGTCCAAGGCCCACTGGCAATCAATGAGATAAATGCAATGGCTACCTTCCAGGTCGTAACCGAGCAACATGGCGAACTCAACTGCTGGCGTATCAGCAGCGACCACGCCGAACTACTGATCGCCCAGCAGGGCGCACAGATCCTCAGCTACCAGCGCGTTGGCCAGCCACCGCTGCTGTGGCTGAGCGACCAGGCCATCTTCCGTAAGGGCAAGTCGGTACGCGCCGGTGTGCCGGTGTGCTGGCCGTGGTTCGGCAACCTGCAGCGCAACCCCCAGGCCGTGCAGGCCATGTACCGCGGCGAACAGGCCCCCGCCCACGGCCTGGCGCGCGCGCGCGACTGGCAATTGCTGGGTATCGAGGAGGCGGGCGAAGGCCTGCGCATCGAATTCGAACTGCCGGAAGCGCAGGGTGACCTGCCTGGCTGGCCTCATGAAGTCGAGCTGAAGCTGGTAGTGGAGCTGGGCGAGGACCTGCAGCTGAACCTGACCAGCCGCAACATGGGCAATACCCCCGTGACCATCAGCCAGGCCCTGCACAGCTACTTCGCGGTCAGTGACGTGCGCCAGGCGCGGGTCGAAGGGGTGGAGGGGCTGAGCTATATCGAGACCCTGGCGGACTGGGAGCAGCGCCAGCAGAAGGGGCCGCTGGCGTTTGCCGGGGAGACTGACCGGATCTACCTGGTGACCCCGCAAACCCTGAGCATCGTCGACCCGCACTGGGAGCGGCGCATTACCTTGACCAGCAGTGGGTCGCGCTCGGCGGTGATCTGGAACCCTTGGACTGAACGGGCCAGGGAACTGCCGGACATGGCCGACGATGGGTGGCAGCGGATGCTGTGCATCGAGACGGCGAATGTGTGGGATGACCTGGTGGAATTGAAGCCTGGGGGCAGCAGCTCGCTGGGGGTCAGGATTGGCTGTGAAATGATCTGAGTCTTGCAGTGCCTGTTCGGGCCCCTTCGCGGGTAAACCCGCGAAAGCGCCGGTGCAGGCAATCAGAGGTCTGCGTCCTCCACCACCCTCACCTTCCCGGCATCCAGCGCATAGGCCGCGTCGGCCAGGTCATTGCTGACCTTCTCCACCTTCAGCTTGCCGCTGACCCACAGCGGTGTGTAGATATCATCGATCTTCAGGCCCTTCGGGTAGCGCACCAGCACCAGCTGGTTCGGCGGTGGCGGCGGCACATGGATGCACGCGCCTGGGTACGGCACCAGGAAGAACAGCGTGCTGTTGCCCTTGGCATCGCTCTCCAGCGGTACCGGGTAGCCCCCAAGGCGAATATCCTTGCCATTCATGGCCGCCACAGTCTTGGTCGAGTACATCACCGCCGGCAGGCCCTTGTTCTGCTTCAGGCCGCCCTTGTCAGTAAAGGTACCCATGGCTTCCGGCGAGTTGTGGTCGATTTCGGGCATTTGCTCGAGCGCCTGCTGGTCAGACTCGGGCATCAGCTCCAGCCAGTCGGTTTCAGGCAGTTCGGCATGGGCCAGGGTGCTGGCCAACAACAGTGAGACGAGGAAAAAGGCACGCATGAAAATGCTCGGCAACTCCAGTGAATTGCCGGGCATTCTAACCACTAATCAGCGCTTCTTGATGAATCCGTAAATCACCAGAAGGATCACGGCACCGACCAGCGCGCCAAGGAATCCCGCAGCCTGCCCGGCCTGATAGATGCCCAGCGCCTGACCGCCGTAGGTGGCCAGCAGGGAGCCGGCAACCCCCAGCAGGATGGTCATGATCCAGCCCATGCTGTCGTCGCCCGGCTTGATGAAGCGGGCCAGCAGGCCAACGATGAGGCCGATGAAGATGGTTCCAATGATACCCATGGCAATCCCTCTGCAGTGAAGATGGAACAAGCCAAAGCCTAGACAGCGCTTTGGCTCGTTGCCATTTCAGAGGGCAAGCCGCTGGTAGAAGTTCGATCAGTTGCCGATCAGGGCTTCTACTTCGGCAATCTTGCGCTCGAGGGTGGCCATGTCGTGGCAGCGCAGGGTGGCGTGGCCAACCTTGCGACCGGCCTTGAACGCCTTGCCGTAGTGATGCAGGTGGCAGTCACCGATGGCGACGACCTTTTCCACCGCCGGCACTTCACCGATGAAATTGAGCATCGCGCTCTCGCCGACCTTGGCGGTCGAGCCCAGCGGCAGGCCGGCGACGGCACGCAGATGGTTCTCGAACTGGCTGCACTCGGCGCCTTCGATGGTCCAGTGCCCGGAGTTGTGCACGCGCGGGGCGATTTCGTTGGCCTTCAGGCCGCCGCCGACTTCGAAGAACTCGAAGGCCATCACGCCCACATAGTCCAGTTGCTTGAGCACGCGGCCCACGTAGTCTTCGGCCAGGGCCTGTAGCGGGTGCGCCTGGCTGGCGACCGACAGGCGCAGGATGCCGCTTTCGTGGGTGTTGTGCACCAGAGGGTAGAAGCGGGTTTCGCCATCACGGGCACGCACGGCCACCAGCGACACTTCGCCGGTGAACGGCACAAAGCCTTCCAGCAGGCAAGGTACGCTGCCCAGCTCGGCAAAGGTACCGACCACGTCCTCAGGCGTGCGCAGCACCTTCTGGCCCTTGCCGTCGTAACCCAGGGTGCGGGTTTTCAGCACGGCCGGCAGGCCGATGCTGGCCACCGCGGCGTCCAGGTCGGCCTGCGAGAGGATGTCGGCGAAGGCCGGGGTAGGGATACCCAGGTCGCGGAACATGCTCTTCTCGAACAGGCGGTCACGGGCGATGCGCAGCGCTTCGGCGCTGGGGTACACCGGCACGAACTGCGAGAGGAAGGCCACGGTCTCGGCCGGGACGCTTTCGAACTCGAAGGTGACCAGGTCGACTTCGTCGGCCAGCTGGCGCAGGTGGTCCTGGTCGCCGTAGTCGGCACGCAGGTGCTCGCCCAGCGGCGCAGCGCAGGCGTCCGGCGCCGGGTCGAGGAAGGCGAAGTTCATGCCCAGCGGGGTACCCGCCAGGGCCAGCATGCGGCCCAGCTGGCCGCCACCGATTACACCGATCTTCATGGGTTGAGCCTCAAGCCTGGCGCGGGTCTGGGTTGTCCAGCACGGTGTCGGTCTGTTCCGTGCGGAACTGCTTGAGCGCCGCGTGGTACTGCGGGTACTTGGCACCGAGGATGCTGGCCGACAGCAGCGCGGCGTTGACCGCACCGGCACGACCGATGGCCAGGGTGGCAACCGGCACGCCGGCTGGCATCTGCACGATCGACAGCAGCGAATCGACACCCGACAGCATCGACGATTGTACGGGCACACCCAGCACCGGCAGGTGGGTCTTGGCGGCGCACATGCCTGGCAGGTGGGCAGCGCCACCGGCACCGGCGATGATCACCTCGATGCCACGACCCTCAGCCTCCTCGGCATACTGGAACAGCAGATCCGGGGTACGGTGGGCGGAAACCACCTTCACCTCGTAGGGAATGCCGAGTTTTTCCAGCATATCGGCGGTGTGGCTAAGGGTGGACCAATCGGACTTGGAGCCCATGATCACGCCAACCAGTGCACTCATCGTCGAGCCTCTCCTGCAAGCGCCTTCTGGCGCGCTAAAAGCAACAAGCCACGCAGGTGGGCCGGCGTGGCTTGTCATACGGATTCTAAATCGACCAGGTCGGCCGAAGGCGCGGGATTGTAGCGTATTTCAAGGCCCTGCGCCCACCCCCGCAAGCACATGTCGGATCAAAGGGCAAGCTGTCTCGCAGGACAACTTTTTCCTGCCGCCTCTGGGTCGACGAATACCAGACGCTTGTATCCCCGATCTCGAAAACTCAGGTACGTACATATGAGTGTTTCACGCCTCTTCGCGCTTTCGTGTGGCCTGGTGCTCAGCTTGCAACTGCCAGCTGCTACTGCTGCCCGCTCGCTTACCGTCACCGTCTATGTTCACGACGACCTTGCCGACATGAGCAATGAACAATTGAACAAGGACTTCTTTCAGCATTGGCTGGACGAGATGCGCAGTTTCAGCCAACAGTCCATCGAGGTCATATTTCAACGCGAGGTAGAACACATTACCGATATTGCTTATGCAGGAATGCCGTCCGCTCAACTACTCGAGGCCTTCACCCGGCAACTGCATGAACAACAGCGCCACCCATCCTTTTCCTTTATGGATAAACAGCTGCTGCTGACGCGCAACAGCTATGATCACAGCGGTCTGAACTATAACGCCGGCCTTGCCTATCAGAAGCAAAACACGGCTATTGCGTCGGCAGGTGCATACGGTGCTCCAGCCCATGAAATCGGTCATTTGCTAGGCGCCACGCACGAAGATGCCGAACTGAAATTCAATGGCTGGGTGTGTGAACGTACACCCACCCCCGTGTACCGGCCCGATCCAATTGCTACCGCTACAGCGACAAGAATCGCGCGAATATCGCGGACTACTTGAAATACAACTCAAACTGAAGCCTCACCTTGTGCGCCTGACGACTCAAGCTTGCGCCACAACAAGCGGACGTTGGCCTTGCGCACCAGTGCGCAGCGGTACAGACGAATTTCCAGTGGCACATGCCACTGGCTGCCGCCGCAGATCGCCAGTTCGCCCCGCTCCAGTTCGCCACGCATCGACAGGCGCGGCACCCAGGCGATGCCCATGCCCTCCAACGCCATGCTCTTGAGGCTGTCGGCCATGGCGGTTTCGTAGACGGTGGTATAGCGCAGGTTTCGCTGGCGCAGCAGCAAATTGACCGACCGACCGAGGAAAGCGCCGGCGGTATACGCCAGCAGCGGCACACTGCCCTCGCCTTCCAGGTCGAACAACGGCTTGCCGTCGGCATCCACGGCGCACACCGGCAACATTTCAGTGGTGCCCATGTGCAGCGACGGGAAGATTTCGGCATCCATCTGCAAGGCGGCATCCGGGTCATAGAAGGCCAGCATCAGGTCGCAGCCACCTTCACGCAATGCATGCACGGCATCTCCGACGTTGGTCGCAACCAGGCGGGTGGCGATGTTCAAACCATCGTTGCGCAACTGGGCCACCCAACGCGGGAAAAAGCCCGACGCCAGCGAGTGTGCAGCGGCCACCTGTACCACTTCACCCTGCCCGCCCTCCAGGTGATGCAAATGGCGGAGAATTTCGCTCAATTGGTCGACAACAGTACGCGCGGTGACGAGAAACAGCTGCCCCGCCTCGGTCAGTTCGATCGGCGTGCGGGAACGATTAACCAATTGCAGGCCCAAAGCTGCTTCCAGACTGCGTATACGCCGGCTGAAGGCAGGTTGGGTAACGAAACGCCGCTCTGCCGCCTGGGAAAAACTGCGGGTCGCAGCCAGCGCGCTGAAGTCTTCCAGCCATTTGCTTTCAAGGTTCACGAAGCACATCTCCTGGCGTGCACCAAAATGGAACACGCTCGAATATCAATTGGCGTCACATGAAACACTATGCCGTTTGTGCATAGGTTAGCGTGCAACAGCATTGGCCGCAAAATCACCTTCAGGCCTAGGATTGGCGCCATTCCGGCATGTGCCGGGTCAAAATCGAGATGATATACATCATGTCCTCCGCTGCATCGTTCCGCGTCGAAAAAGATTTGTTGGGTACCCTTGAAGTTCCTGCAGATGCCTACTACGGCATCCAGACCCTGCGCGCTGCCAACAACTTCCACCTCTCCGGTGTTCCGCTGTCGCACTATCCGAAGCTGGTCGTGGCCCTGGCCATGGTCAAGCAGGCTGCTGCTGACGCCAACCGTGAGCTGGGCCACCTGAGCGATGCCAAGCACGCTGCCATCACCGCAGCCTGCGCCCGCCTGATCAAAGGCGATTACCACGACCAGTTCGTGGTGGACATGATCCAGGGCGGTGCTGGTACTTCTACCAACATGAACGCCAACGAAGTGATCGCCAACGTTGCGCTGGAGGCCATGGGCCACCAGAAGGGTGAGTACCAGTACCTGCACCCGAACAACGACGTGAACATGGCGCAGTCGACCAACGACGCCTACCCGACGGCTATCCGCCTGGGCCTGCTGCTGGGCCACGACGCGCTGCTGGCCAGCCTCGACAGCCTGATCCAGGCCTTCGCTGCCAAGGGTAAAGAGTTCGACCACGTACTGAAGATGGGCCGTACCCAGCTGCAGGACGCCGTACCGATGACCCTGGGCCAGGAATTCCGTGCCTTCGCCACCACCATGACCGAAGACCTGCAGCGCCTGCGCTCGCTGGCCCCGGAACTGCTGACCGAAATCAACCTGGGCGGTACCGCCATCGGTACCGGCATCAACGCCGACCCTGGCTACCAGGCCCTGGCCGTACAGCGCCTGGCTGCCATCAGCGGCCAACCGCTGGTACCGGCTGCCGACCTGATCGAAGCCACCTCCGACATGGGCGCCTTCGTACTGTTCTCCGGCATGCTCAAGCGTACTGCAGTCAAGCTGTCGAAGATTTGCAACGACCTGCGCCTGCTGTCCAGCGGCCCACGCACCGGCATCAACGAAATCAACCTGCCAGCGCGTCAGCCAGGCAGCTCGATCATGCCAGGCAAGGTCAACCCGGTTATCCCGGAAGCCGTCAACCAGGTGGCCTTCGCCATCATGGGCAACGACCTGGCCCTGACCGTCGCCGCCGAAGGTGGCCAGCTGCAGCTGAACGTGATGGAGCCGCTGATCGCCTACAAGATCTTCGACTCGATCCGCCTGCTGCAACGTGCCATGGACATGCTGCGCGAGCACTGCATCGTCGGTATCACCGCCAACGAACAGCGCTGCCGTGAACTGGTCGAGCACTCGATCGGCCTGGTCACCGCACTGAACCCGTACATCGGCTACGAAAACGCCACCCGTATCGCCCGCGTTGCCCTGGAAACCGGCCGCGGCGTACTGGAACTGGTGCGTGAAGAGAAGCTGCTGGACGACGCGATGCTCGACGACATCCTGCGTCCGGAAAACATGATCGCTCCCCGTCTGGTTCCGCTGAAGGCGTAACCAGGCCGCTGTAAACAGTCTCACCAGGTCGAGGGACTAGACACCTCTCAACCTTTCCAAGGCCCGAGCCTATGCTTCGGGCCTTTTTTTTGCCTGAAGGATTTGGGGGCTGCTTTGCAGCCCCCCGAACATCGGCACACAACTTGCTCCATAATGCGTCCCAGGCCAACGGGATTACCCAGCATGCTGCACAGCCACCTGACCACCCTCAACGCGGTTTCGCTGATCCTCAACGTCTTCCAGGCAGACGGTTGCGAGGCGTCGGCGCTGCTGGCCGGCAGCGGCATCGGCCCGGCAGACCTGGGCCATGCCGATGCGCGTATCACCACCCAGCAGGAACTGCAGGTGTGCGCCAACGCCGTTGCCCGACGCGAAGATATAGGCCTGGAGCTGGGCCAGCGCATGCATGTGTCGTGCTACGGCATGCTCGGTTACGCCCTGCTCTCCAGTGCCACTTTGGGTGACGCCTTGCGCTTGGCGCTGCAGTATCCGGCACTGCTGGGAACAGTCTTCAAACTGCGTTTGCTCGACGACGGCCAGCGCATCTGGCTCAGCGCCAGCGACTACCACGACAGCCCGGCGCTGACCGCCTTCAATGCAGAGTTCTGCCTGGTGTCGCTGAAGGTCATCTGCGACGACCTGCTCGGCCGCCCGCTGCCCCTGCTGGGTGCTCGTTTTGAACACCCACGGCCCGGTTACCATGCTCTCTATGCCGGGGCATTCCAGTGCCCGGTAGGTTTCGACGACGAGGACAATGCCTTTGCCTTCGAACGGCGCTGGCTGGACACGCCACTGCCGCTGGCCGACCCGATTACCCACAAGGCCATGAGCGAACGCTGCCGACGCCTGAACCTGGAATTCACCGGCCGCCAGGCCTGGCTGGGGCGGATTCGCCAACTGCTGGCGCAGCAACTGGATGCAGCGCCCGGGCTGGAAGGGCTGGCGCGGCAGATGAACTGCTCATCGCGCACCCTGCGCCGGCATTTGCAGGCGTTGGGCAGCAGTTATCAACAGCTGCTGGATGAACTGAGGTTCGAGCGGGCCAAGCAGTTGCTGGCTGATGAGCAGATGCCGATCTATCGGATTGCCGAGTGCCTGGGGTTCAGCGAGACCGCCAGTTTTCGGCATGCCTTCCAGCGTTGGAGTGGCGTCGCGCCCAGTCACTTCCGCGGTTGACCTGTACCGGCCTCTTCGCGGGCTTGCCCGCTCCCACAGGATCTGCACAACTCCCCAGTGTTGTGGGATACCTGTGGGAGCGGGCGCGCCCGCGAAGAGGCCGGTACAGGAAAAGTGGGCCAAAGAGCTTGGCCATATCGATCCCCTTTTGGCCACTTGCGTCGTTCTCCACCACTGGCCCGCCCATGAAAATGGGCCCACGCCAGTACCTACCGGAGAACAACAATGCTGACGATCTATTCCGATGACCACCGCCTGCACCATGGCCGCTGCGAGCTGATCGACGGCAAGCTGATGCCCTGTTTCGAAATGCCGTCACGCGCCGACCATGTGCTCGACCAAGTGAAAAAACGCAACCTTGGCGACATCCAGGGCCCCACCGACTATGGCCGTGCACCGTTGCTGCGCATCCACAGTGCCGATTACCTGAATTTCTTCGAAGGTGCCTGGGCGCGCTGGGCCGCACTGGGTCAGGATGGCGACCTGCTGCCATTCACCTGGCCCGCACGCACCCTGCGCCAGATAAAACCCACCGGCCTGCACGGTGAACTGGGCTACTACAGCTTCGACGCCGGCGCACCGATCACCGCCGGTACCTGGCAGGCTGCCTACAGCGCCGCCCAGGTCGCCCTCACCGCCCAGGCGGCGATCCAGCAAGGCGCCCATTCCGCCTTCGCCCTGTGCCGCCCGCCAGGGCACCATGCGGCTGGCGAAGTCATGGGCGGCTATTGCTACCTGAACAACGCCGCCATCGCCGCCCAGGCCTTCCTTGACCAGGGCCGGCGCAAGGTCGCAATCCTCGATGTCGACTATCACCACGGCAACGGCACCCAGGACATCTTCTACAGCCGCAACGATGTGTTCTTCGCCTCGATCCATGGCGACCCGCGCGACGAGTTCCCGTTCTTCCTCGGCTATGCCGATGAAACCGGCGAGGGTGCCGGCGAAGGCTGCAACATCAACTACCCACTGCCGGCTGGCAGCGACTGGGCCGCCTGGAACGCCGCCCTGGAGGACGCCTGCCAGCGCATCGCCGCCTATGACGCTGACGTGCTGGTGATCTCGCTGGGCGTGGATACCTTCAAGGACGACCCGATCTCGCAGTTCAAGCTGGACAGCCCGGACTACCTGGAAATGGGCAAGCGCATCGCCCAGCTCGGCAAGCCGACCCTGTTCGTGATGGAAGGCGGCTACGCTGTGGAAGAAATCGGTATCAACGCGGTCAATGTGCTGGAAGGCTTCCAGCAGGCCCAGCCAGGAGCCCGATAATGGTTCGACTCAAGCGTCTGCTCGCCCCGTTCATCGCCGCTACCCTGTTCACCGGTGCCCTGCAGGCCCAGACCGAACAGCGCACCCTGCGGGTGTTCAACTGGTTCGACTACATCACTCCGCAAACTCTCACCGAGTTCCAGAAAGACAGCGGAGTGAAGCTGGTCTACGACATCTTCGACACCAACGAGGCGCTGGAAGCGAAACTGCTGACCGGCAACTCAGGATATGACGTGGTAGTGCCATCCAACGTGTTCCTCGCCAAGCAGATCGAAGCGGGTGTGTTCCAGCCGCTGGACCGCAGCAAGCTGCCGAACTGGCAGCACCTGGACCCGGCGCTGATGAAGCTGATCGAAGCCAACGACCCCGGCAACAAATTTGCCGTACCCTACATGTACGGCACAGTGCTGATCGGCTTCAACCCGGCCAAGGTCAAGGCTGCGCTCGGCGAGAACGCCCCGGTGGACAGTTGGGACCTGATCTTCAAGGAAGAGAACATCGCCAAGCTCAAGCAATGCGGCGTGGCCCTGCTCGACTCGCCGTCGGAGATCATGCCGCTGGCCCTGCAGTACCTGGGCCTGCCACCGAACAGCGACAAACCGGCTGATTACAAGAAAGCCGAAGCGCTGATGCTGAAGATCCGCCCGCACATCACCTACTTCCATTCCTCGAAGTACATGGCTGACATCGCCAACGGCGATATCTGCGTGGCAGTGGGCTACAGCGGCAGCTTCTCTCAGGCAGCCAACCGCGCCCGCGAGGCGAAGAATGGCGTTGTGGTGGACATGCGCCTGCCCAAGGAAGGTGCACCGATCTGGTTCGACATGCTGGCGATTCCGAAGAACGCGACCAACCCGGAAGATGCCCACGCGTTCATCAACTACTTACTGCGGCCTGAGGTGATTGCGCCTATCAGCGACTTTGTCGGGTACCCGAACCCGAACAAGGATGCGACCGACAAGGTCGACCCGGCGATTCGCAACAACCCCAACCTGTATCCGACAGCGGAGGCGATGGCCAAGCTGTATACCCTCAAGCCCTTGGCGCGGGATGCCGAGCGAGCTCGGACCAGGGCCTGGACACGGATCAAGTCCGGTACCTGATTTAGAGCCGGGGCTGCTTTGCAGCCCAATCGCCGGCAAGCCAGCTCCCACAGGATCTCCACTACCTGTGGGAGCTGGCTTGCCGGCGATTGGGCCGACTAGCGGCCCTATTCACTTCCTCCAGGCCTTGCGCAAGCGCATCAAAGCCTCGGCAATCTCCCCCTCCGGCACCGCTGCAAACCCCAGCACCAGCCCTGCCCTTTTATCCACAGGCACCTCGCTGTCAGCCAGCCAGAAATTGCTCAGCGGCGTCACCTCCACCCCCACCGCTTCAGCCTTGGCCACCAACTCCTGCTCCCGCGCAAAGTTATCCACATCGACCTTCACATGCAGCCCGGCCGCCACCTCCGGCATGCCGCTCAAACCCGGAATATCCACGGGCCAGCCAGCCTTCAGCACATTGCGCCGGCTCAACGCCGCCTTGCGCATGCGCCGAATATGCCGCTGGAAGTGCCCCCGTGCCATGAACTCTGCCATCACGCACTGGCTACTGACCTCCGAATGCCGCACCGCCAGCGCCCTGCCCTGGCTGAACGGCTGCGCCAGTTGTGGTGGCAGTACCAGATAGCCCAGGCGCAACGCAGGAAAGGCGATCTTGCCGAAGGTACCGACGTACAGCACCCGCCCGTGCCGGTCGAGCGCCGCTAGCGGGGCCAAGGGCGCACCGCTGTACCGGTACTCGCCGTCGTAGTCGTATTCGATGATCCAGCCTTCGCTGCGCTCGGCCCATGCCAGCAGCTCCAGGCGTCGCGCCAGGCTCATGGTCACCCCGGTCGGGTACTGGTGGGCTGGCGTGACATAGGCCAGCCGGCAATCCGTCAGTTGCCCGAGCCGGCGACAGTCCATGCCGTCCTCGTCCACCGGCACGCCACACAGCCTGCCACCGGCCAGCGCAAAGGCATGCCCGGCTGCGCGGTAACCCGGGTTTTCCACAGCCACACCGTCGCCGGGCTGCAATAGCAACTGTGCACAAAGGCTGATGGCCTGCTGCGCACCACTGGTGATCACAATTTGTTCAGCAGTACAACTCAGCCCACGCGAGCGACGCAGGTAGGCCGCGATCAGTTCGCGCAGCAGCGGCTCGCCTGCCGGGTCACCATAACCCAACTGCGCCGGAGCCGGGTTGCGCCAGAAACCCGCCTGCAGCTTGGCCCAGACGTCGAACGGGAACAGGTCGAACGCCGGAATACCGACGCGAAAAGCACGCGGTGCACCGCTTCTTGGGGGCGGCAGATGGTTACTTTTCAGGCGCTGCAAAGGCTCGCTGGAACGACGCTTGCTGGATAAATCCTCAGTATTTTCTGAGGGAGATGTGGATAAGTCTGTTGATAACCCACGGGATAACCCTGTGGATACTTGTGTGGATAGTTTTGCAGTGGAGAGCTTCGGTAACTGGCTGACATAGGTGCCGTCGCCTACCCGGCTTTCGATGTAGCCCTCGGCATATAGCTGGTCATAGGCCCGCACCACACTATTGCGTGACAGCGCCAGCATGGCGGCCAGATCACGAGTGGCCGGTAGCCGCGTGCCACTGCTCAGGCGCCCGTCCAGCACCCGCGCACGTAGCGCCTGGTACAGCTGCTGGCTGAGCCCGCGGCGGCGATCGAGGTCGATCCCGGCAGGGTCGAAAGGCAACACGAGGGGGCGCTCGCTCATGGCATTGGACCTATAAAAACAGCTGTTAATGGCTCTTACTATGAACCAATAGCCTGCCTAGGATGGAGCCATCGCACAAGGAAACCGAGCATGTACAACAGCAAACCCCATCAGGAACACGACCTCGGGCGCCTGCACCAGCACATGCTCGACACCCGCCTGGCCATCCTGGTCAGCCAGGGCGAACAAGGCCTGCTGGCCACGCACCTGCCAGTGCTGGTCGATATTGCCGAAGGCGAATTCGGCACCGTCTATGCCCACCTGGCGCGGGCCAACCCCCAATGGCACGACCTGAGGCAAGGTGGCGAAGCCCTGCTGGTGTTCCCCGGCGCCGATGCCTATGTCAGCCCCGGTTACTACCCGAGCAAGACCGACAACCCCAAGGTGGTGCCAACCTGGAACTACCTGGCGGTGCACGCCTATGGCCCAGCCGAAGTGATCCACGAAGCCGAAACCTTGCTGGCCATTGTCAGCCGACTGACCGAGCGCCACGAACAAGGCCGCGACGAACCGTGGAAAGTAACCGACGCCCCGCGTGATTACCTCGATGGCATGCTCCGCGCCATCGTCGGTGTTCGCTTGCCCATCACCCGCCTGCAAGGCGCGCGCAAGCTAAGCCAAAACCGCTCTGAGCAAGACATTGCCGGCGTGCGTGAAGGCCTTAGCGCCAGCCCCGATTACCTGGATAACCAACTCGCGGCGCATATGCGCCAACTCTGAAGGAATAGCCCATGTCCAGCGTTACCCTGCGTCCTGTCACCACCCAAGACCATGCTGCCTGGCTCGCCCTGTGGCAGGCCTACTTGCACTTCTATGAATCCGAATTGGCCGATGAGGTCAGCCTCAGCACCTGGCAACGCCTGCTCGACCCAAACGAACCGACCCATTCAGCCTTGGCCTGGGTCGATGGCAAGGCGGTGGGCATGGTCAACTTCATCTACCATCGTTCCAACTGGAGCATTGGCAACGCCTGCTACCTGCAGGACCTGTACGTGGAAAGCGGGCAGCGCTGCCTGGGCATCGGCCGCCAGCTGATCGAGCACGTCTACGCCCAAGCCAAGACCGACAACTGCATCAAGGTGTACTGGGTGACCCATGAGACCAACGCCACCGCCATCAGCCTGTACCAACAGGTTGCCGAGCGCTCGGGCTTCATCCAATTCCGCAAAGAGTTCTAAGGCCGAACATGACCGACGCATTGAACTGGAAACCCGCCGCAGTCCCACAGGCCGACCCTATCGACGGCCGTTTCATCCGCCTCGAAAAGCTTGACCCGGCGCGACATGGCGACGACCTCTGGGAGGTGTTGCAAGGCCCGGCTGCCGATCCGGTACTGTGGGACTACTTGCCCTATGGCCCATTTGCCGAGCGTGCCGCCTTCGACCGTTGGCTGGAAGGCAACGCCGCCGGCCGCGACCCGCTGTTCTACACCGTCATCGACCGCACCAGCGGCCAGGCCCAGGGCATCCTCAGCCTGATGTCGATCGTGCCCGACCACGGTCGCATCGAAATTGGCCACATCGCCTTCGGCGCCGCCATGCAGCGTACACCCAAGGGCACCGAGGCGGTGTACCTGCTGGGCAAGCTGGGCTTCGAGCTGGGCAACCGCCGGCTGGAGTGGAAGTGCAACAACGCCAACGCCCGCTCCAAGCGTGCTGCGGAGCGGTTTGGCTTTGTCTATGAAGGAGTGTTCCGCAAGCACCTTGTGGTGAAGGACCACAATCGGGATACGGCGTGGTATTCGATTACCGATGATGAGTGGCCAGCGGTGGCCGCCGGGTTCGAGCGGTGGTTGAGCGATACCAACCAACAACCTGGAGGTCAGGTAGAAACACTTGAGGCATGCCGTAAAAGTTGAGAGTTGTGTTGGATCAGCCGGCCTCTTCGCGGGTACTGACCTCAGGCTTGCGGGGGCCTGTAGGAGCAGCCTTGTGCTGCGAAGAGGCCGTCAGATTCAACGCAAAAAAAGGGGAGCATTCGCTCCCCAGAGGTTAACCGCTTATAGATGAGGGCTTATCTCAGCCCTCGATCTCGATCAGGATCTCGCCCGGAGTCACACGGTCGCCCTTGGCCACGTGGATGGCCACGACCTTGCCAGCGATACCCGCCTGCACTTCGGTCTCCATCTTCATGGCTTCGGTGATCAGCACGGCCTGGCCGGTCTTGACCATGTCGCCTTCCTTGACCAGCACATCGACGATGTTGCCTGGCATGGTGGTGCTGACGTGGCCCGGGGCACTGGCCTGCTTGCGCTTGCTGCTGCCGCCGCCGACGAATTCGTTGAGTGGCTCGAACACCACTTCTTCCGGCATGCCGTCGATCGACAGGTAGAAGTGGCGCTTGCCTTCGGCCTTCACGCCCACACCGGTGATGTCGACACGGTAGGTTTCGCCGTGCACATCGATGACGAACTCAGTCGGTACGCCTTCACCGCTGTGGGACGCCACTGCGCCCGCTTCAGGAATTGGCAGCAGAACTTCGGGAGTCAGGGTGCCGGCTTCACGCTCTTCGAGGAACTTGCGGCCAATGTCAGGGAACATGGCGAAAGTCAGCACGTCTTCTTCGCATCGGGCCAGGGCGCCGATATCGGCACGCAGCTTGGCCATTTCCGGCTTCAACAGGTCGGCTGGGCGCACGTCGATCACTTCTTCACTGCCGATCGCCTGACGGCGCAGCTGCTCATTGACCACGCCCGGAGCCTTGCCGTAACCGCCTTGCAGGTACAGCTTCACCTCGTTGGTGATGGTCTTGTAGCGCTCGCCGGCCAACACGTTGAAGAATGCCTGGGTACCGACGATCTGCGAGGTCGGGGTCACCAGCGGTGGGAAGCCGAGGTCTTCACGCACGCGCGGGATCTCAGCCAGCACTTCGTTCATGCGGTTGAGGGCGCCCTGTTCCTTGAGCTGGTTGGCCAGGTTGGAAATCATGCCGCCCGGTACCTGGTTGACCTGCACGCGGGTGTCCACGGCGGTGAACTCGCTTTCGAACTGGTGGTACTTCTTGCGCACGGCATAGAAGTACAGGCCGATTTCCTGCAGCAGTTCCAGGTCCAGACCAGTATCGAATTCGCTGCCCTTGAGCGCGGCAACCATCGACTCGGTACCCGGGTGGCTGGTGCCCCAAGCGAAGCTGGAGATGGCGGTGTCGATGTGATCGGCGCCGTTTTCCACAGCCTTCAGCTGACACATTGCGGCCAGGCCGGCAGTGTCGTGGGAGTGGATGAACACCGGCAGCGACTGCTCGGCTTTCAGCGCCTTGACCAGTTCGCCGGTGGCGAACGGGGTCAGCAGGCCGGCCATGTCCTTGATCGCGATCGAGTCGCAACCCATGGCTTCCATCTGCTTGGCCTGGTTCACGAAGGCTTCGATGGTGTGCACCGGGCTGGTGGTGTAGGCGATGGTGCCCTGAGCGTGCTTGCCGGCAGCCTTGACCGCTTCAATGGCCACGCGCAGGTTACGCACGTCGTTCATGGCATCGAAGATACGGAATACGTCGATACCGTTGACTGCGGCCTTGGCGACGAACGCCTTGACCACGTCGTCGCTGTAGTGGCGGTAGCCCAGCAGGTTCTGGCCGCGCAGCAGCATTTGCAGGCGGGTGTTGGGCAGCGCTGCGCGCAGCTTGCGCAGGCGCTCCCACGGGTCTTCCTTGAGGAAGCGCACGCAGGCGTCGAAGGTGGCGCCACCCCAGACTTCCAGCGACCAGTAGCCGACCTTGTCGAGCTTGTCGCAGATCGGCAGCATGTCTTCGGTACGCATGCGGGTGGCCAGCAGGGACTGGTGGGCGTCGCGCAGGATCGTGTCGGTTACGTGAATTTTCTTGGACATTATGGGGTTCCTCACAGGCCTGCGTGGGCGGCGATGGCGGCGGCGATGGCCAGGGCCAGCTCTTCGGGTTTGCGCTTGATCGAGTAATTGGTCAGTTCCGGGTGGCTTTCGACGAAGCTGGTGTTGAACTGGCCGCTACGGAATTCCGGATTGCGCAGGATTTCCTGGTAGTACGCGGCGGTGGTCTTCACCCCTTGCACGCGCATGTCGTCCAGGGCCCGCAGGCCGCGGTCCATGGCTTCTTCCCAGGTCAACGCCCACACCACCAGTTTCAGGCACATGGAGTCGTAGAACGGCGGGATGGTGTAGCCGGTGTAGATCGCTGTGTCGGTACGCACGCCTGGGCCGCCGGGTGCGTAGTAACGGGTGATCTTGCCGAAGCTGGGCAGGAAGTTGTTCTTCGGATCTTCGGCGTTGATGCGGAACTGCAGCGCGTAACCGCGGTGCTGGATGTCTTCCTGCTTGACCGACAGCGGCAGGCCCGAGGCAATGCGGATCTGCTCACGGACGATGTCGATACCGGTGATTTCCTCGGTGATGGTGTGTTCCACCTGCACCCGGGTGTTCATTTCCATGAAGTACACCTCGCCATCGGCGAGCAGGAACTCCACGGTACCGGCGTTCTCGTAGTTCACCGCCTTGGCCGCACGCACCGCCAGGTCGCCGATGTAGGCGCGCTGTTCGGGGGTGAGCTGGGGGCTCGGAGCAATTTCGATGAGTTTCTGGTTGCGGCGCTGGATCGAGCAGTCGCGCTCGAACAGGTGCACGACGTTGCCAAAGCTGTCACCGAGGATCTGCGCCTCGATGTGCTTGGGGTTGACGATGCACTTTTCCAGGAACACTTCCGCAGAACCAAAGGCCTTGGTAGCCTCGGAGATGACGCGGGGGAAATTCTGTTCCAGTTCTTCACGGCTGTTGCAACGGCGAATACCACGGCCGCCACCACCAGAGGTGGCCTTGAGCATGACCGGGTAACCGATGCGGTCACCTTCGCTCAGGGCTTCGTGAATATCGGCAACGTTGCCTTCTGTACCCGGGGTTACCGGCACACCAGCGGCGATCATGGTGCGACGCGCTTCGGTCTTGTCGCCCATGCGGCGGATGACCTCGGCGGCCGGGCCGATGAACTTGATCCCGCGCTCGGCGCAGATCTCTGCCAGTTCAGCATTTTCCGACAGGAAACCATAACCTGGGTGCAGGGCATCACAGCCGGTTTCCACAGCCAGGTTCACCAGCTTGCGCGGGTTCAGGTAACCGGCCAGCGGCTCGGCACCAATGCTGTGGGCTTCATCGGCACGCTTGACGTGCAACGCATGGCGGTCGGCGTCGGAATAGATCGCCACCGAGCGAATGCCCATTTCGGCGCACGCACGCACGATCCGAACTGCAATTTCACCTCGGTTGGCGATCAGGATTTTTTTTATCACTGGAGTCTTCCCAAAGCCGTAGGAACAGTCGAGCCGGTTCTCCCGGTCGGCGCGTGACCAGACGTTGCTGGCCAGTCGCACATTCACCCTAGCGCTGTAGGTTGATAAACAAAAATCAATATTTGTTAGGGGCTGTATTAGCAAAAGCTTATAGTGCGGTAACAAGGTGTTGCCGAAGGGCGGATAAAAATGCGTAAGTCCTTGATGCGTATGACTTTGCGTCAACTGCAGATCTTCAACGAGGTGTGCGATTTGCGTTCATACAGCCGTGCGGCAGAAGAGATGGCGCTTACGCAACCCGCCGTTAGTCTACAGATCCGTCAGCTCGAAGAGCTGATCGGTCAGCCGCTGTTCGAGTACGTGGGTAAGAAGCTTTACCTGACCGAAGCTGCCGAGGCCCTGCAACGCGCCAGCCGCGATATCTTCGGGCGCCTGGAGAGCCTGGACATGCAGCTTTCGGACATGCAGGGCTCATTGCAGGGGCAGTTGAAACTGGCGATCGAGTCCAGTGCCAAGTACTTCGTGCCACACCTGTTCGCGGCTTTCAAGCAGCGTCACCCGGAGGTCAACCTGACCCTGACGGTGGTCAATCGCGCCCAGGCCATCCGCCGCCTGTCGGACAACCGCGACGACCTGATCATCATGTCCATGGTGCCGCAGGACATGGGCCTGGAGTTTCTGCCGTTCCTCAACAACCCGATCATCGCGGTGGCGCCGCCCGAGCACCCGCTGTGCAAGCTGGAGCAACTGCGCCTGCAGGACCTGGAGCCTCATACCCTGCTGGTCCGCGAACAGGGTTCGGGCACGCGCAAGGCTTGCGAGGAATACTTCAAGGACAAGCGCGTGCATTTCACCCAGACCCTGGAGGTGGCCTCGGCCGACGCCCAGCGCGAGTGCGTAATTGCCGGGCTGGGCATTGCCATGCTTACCCGCCATGCGGTCAACCTGGAGCTGGCTACCGGTGTATTGAGGGAGCTGCCGGTGGAAGAACTGCCGCTGTACCGCAGCTGGTGCGTGGTGCAGTCCAAGGCCAAACGGCAGTCGCCGGTGGCCTTGGCTTTCCTGGCGTTCATCCGCAGCGAACGTGCGCTGATCAGCGCGCTGGTTGAGCGTTTTTCGGGGAAGCTGCTGCCGACGCCTGCCAGACCGTGAGCTCTTGCAGTTCGGGGTAGTCCACTAGTTCGCGGAGCAATTGACGTTGGTCGCAATAGCTTTCGATCGCGCGGCGGTATTCCATGCGGCGCTGATCCTTTTCCTGCTGCTTGCGAGCCTTGGCGCTGGGTTGGTACGTACCGTCGAAGTCACGAGCCATTGCCTGTCTCCCAGATAGGATGCGGGAGTTTCAGACTGGCTTGAGTGGTTTACGGTTTGGCTGTGGAATGGTGACAGAATCGTGAATTTTCACTCCCTGTACCGGCCCATTCGCGAGCAAGCCCGCGAAGAGGCCGGCGCAGGGAGAATTCAGTCGTCGGTAGCCTTGATCGACTTGGGCGACAAGCGCAGGCTGCGCAAGCTGCGCTTCACGCTCTTCAGGTGGTTGACCAGGCTCGGCCCGCGCGCCATGGCTACGCCCATGGCCAGCACGTCGATCACCACCAGGTGGGCGATACGCGAGGTCAGCGGGGTGTAGATTTCGGTGTCTTCATGCACATCGATCGCCAGGTTGACAGTCGAAAGCTCCGCCAGCGGTGTCTGGCTTGGGCACAGGGTAATCAGGTTGGCGCCGCTCTCACGGACCAGGTTGGCGGTAATCAGCAGGTCCTTGGAACGGCCCGACTGGGAAATGCATACCGCCACATCACCTGGTTTCAGGGTCACCGCCGACATCGCCTGCATGTGCGGGTCGGAATAGGCTGCCGCGCTGAGCAACAGACGGAAGAATTTGTGCTGAGCATCGGCCGCCACCGCACCGGAGGCGCCAAAGCCATAGAACTCCACACGCTGCGCCTGGGCCATGGCAGTCACCGCCTGCTGCAGCGCCTGTGGGTCGAGGTGCTCGCGCACTTCCATCAGGGTGTGCAGCGTGGTGTCGAAGATCTTCAGGCTGTAGTCGGCGACCGAGTCGTCTTCATGGATGGCGAACTGGCCGAAACTCGCCCCCGCAGCCAGGCTCTGCGCCAGCTTCAGCTTCAGGTCCTGGAAGCCCGAGCAACCGATCGCGCGGCAGAAACGCACGATGGTCGGTTCGCTGATACCCACGCTGTGCGCCAGATCGGCCATGGAGCTGTGCATGACGGCAGCCGGGTCGAGTAGCACGTGGTCGGCTACCTTGAGTTCCGATTTGCGCAGCAGGTGGCGCGATTGGGCGATATGTTGCAACAGATTCACAGGCTGGACTCGGTTATGATCGGCTGGCCGGGTTGTAGCTTTCTTGTAGTTATACTACATGGACGCCAACCCGCCCAGTTAAACGAACGTGGAGAGTGGTGGTTTGACTATTCCTTGCGACATTCTGGTCTTCGGCGGCACCGGCGATCTGGCCCTGCACAAACTGCTTCCGGCGCTCTACCACCTGTTTCGCGAGGCCCGTCTGAACAACGCCGTGCGGATCATCGCGCTGGCACGACGCAACTTGCCACGTAACGATTATCTCAAGCTCGCCGAACGCCATTGCCGGGCACAGATTGCCCGCAGCGACTTCGACGAAGAGGTCTGGCAGCGGTTTTCCGCGCGGGTCGACTATTTCGCCATGGATGCTTCGCAAAGCGCCGACTTCGGTCGCCTGGCGCGCTACCTGGGCGAACCCGGCGGCTTGACGCGCATCTTCTACCTGGCCACCGCCCCCAATCTGTTCGTGCCGATTGCCAAGCACCTGCATAACGCCGGCCTGGCAGACACTGAGGCGCGCATCGTGCTGGAAAAGCCGATCGGCCACTCGCTGGAATCGGCTACCGCCATCAACGAAGCGATTGGCGCAGTGCTGGAGGAAAACCAGGTATTTCGCATCGACCACTACCTGGGCAAGGAAACCGTGCAGAACCTCATGGCCCTGCGTTTTGCCAACGCCCTGCTGGAGCCGGTGTGGCGCAACAACCAGGTTGATCACGTGCAGATCAGCGTTTGCGAGACCCTGGGTGTAGAGAACCGTGGTGCCTACTACGACCGCGCCGGGGCGACCCGCGACATGTTGCAGAACCACCTGCTTCAGCTGCTATGCCTGGTGGCCATGGAGCCCCCCGCGCAGTTCGAGGCCGAAGCGGTGCGTGACGAGAAAGTGAAGATCCTGCGGGCCCTCAAGCCCATCACTGGCCAGGACGTGCAGGACAAGACCGTACGCGGCCAGTATGGCGCCGGGCGCATCGGCGGCCAGGAAGTGCCGGCTTATTACTTCGAAAAGGACGTCGACAACGACAGCGACACCGAAACCTTCATCGCCATCGAGGCGCACATCGACAATTGGCGCTGGGCGGGCGTGCCCTTCTACCTGCGTACCGGCAAGCGCATGGCACGGCGCTCATCGCAGATCGTCATCCAGTTCAAGCCGGTGCCCCACGAGCTTTTCAATGGTGGCCAGGTCAACCAGCTGCTGATTCAGCTGCAACCGGACGAACGCATCAGCCTGCGCATGATGACCAAGAGCCCAGGCAAGGGCATGCGCCTGGAACCTGTGGACCTGGACCTGAACCTGGCCCAGGTGTTCAGCCAGACCCGCCGCTGGGACGCCTACGAGCGCCTGCTGCTGGATGTGCTGGAGGGCGACTCGACGCTGTTCATGCGCCGCGATGAAGTGGAAGCGGCCTGGGCCTGGATCGACCCGATCATCAAGGGCTGTGAAGAGCACTTCCAGGCGCCGCGACCGTACCCGGCAGGCTGTAATGGGCCAGAGCAAGCCAACAGCCTGCTCGCCAGGCACGGCAGGCACTGGCATAGCTGAAGCACTGCCCTGCTCCCCTGGCAGGCCAAAGGGCAGAAAGTAGCCCAGCGCACTGGCGCTACTTTCAACCCGAGACAGGAGCAGGCAATGGCTACTATCACCAACCTCGTTGCAATCAACGACATCGCCCACGGCAAGCAGGTTTTCAGGGTTCACGGCACCGTTACGGTCGCCTCCCCGGCCGTAGAACCGGTGCTGGTCGAACCCAAGCTGCGCCACAGGGGTGGCTGGGAAGTGCTTGAGCTTCAACTTCTGGATAGCGGCGCAATCACTCCGCAGGTGCTGACGGAAAAAACCGTGGCTTTCGAGCGTGCAGGCGGCACTGGCTGGAAAACCGTGGAGATCATTCATGCAGACGGTTCGCAGCGCTGCGAAATTCGTACCATCGAGGCGATTGACTGAGCCGCTGCCGGCCAGGTCGCCCGAGCGGTGGCCTGGCACCTTCCATCGGCTCGATGAACGGACATGTGGCAGGTGAATATTTATACAGTAGAGGTTTGCCCCATTTCCTGCCGCGCCCTAGAATGGCCCGATGCGCACAGACGACCTCTCCCTCCTGCTGAACTCCCTCAACGATGCCCAACGCCAGGCCGTAGCGGCCACGCTCGGGCGTCAACTGGTGCTTGCTGGCGCCGGTTCCGGTAAAACCCGCGTGCTGGTGCACCGCATTGCCTGGCTGATCCAGGTGGAGCAGGCATCGCCGCACTCGATCCTGTCGGTGACCTTCACCAACAAGGCCGCGGCAGAAATGCGCCAGCGTATCGAGCAACTGCTGGGTATCAACCCGGCGGGCATGTGGGTCGGCACCTTCCACGGCCTGGCCCATCGCCTACTGCGGGCCCATTGGCAGGAAGCGAGGCTGGTGCAGAACTTCCAGATCCTCGACAGCGACGACCAGCAGCGCCTGATCAAGCGGGTGATGCGCGAGTTGGGCCTGGACGAGCAGAAATGGCCGGCACGCCAGGCCCAGTGGTTCATCAACGGGCAAAAGGACGAAGGCCTGCGTCCACAGCATATCCAGGCCGGGGGCGACCTGTTCCTGTCGACCATGCGCGACGTCTATACCGCCTATGAGCAGGCCTGCGAGCGCGCCGGGGTCATCGACTTCTCCGAACTGCTGCTGCGCGCCCTGGACTTGTGGCGCGACCACCCGGGCCTGCTGGAGCACTACCAGCGGCGCTTCCGCCACGTGCTGGTGGACGAGTTCCAGGATACCAACGCCGTGCAGTACGCCTGGCTGCGCCTGCTGGCGCGCGGCGGTGACAGCCTGATGGCGGTGGGCGATGACGACCAGTCGATCTACGGCTGGCGCGGTGCCAAGATCGAGAACATTCACCAGTACACTGCCGACTTCCCCGACGCCGAGATGATCCGCCTGGAGCAGAACTACCGCTCCACCGGTGGCATCCTCAAGGCGGCGAACGCACTGATCGCCAACAACAGCGGGCGCCTGGGCAAAGAGCTGTGGACCGACATGGGTGAAGGCGAACCGCTGACCCTGTATGCGGCCTACAACGAGCACGACGAAGCGCGCTACGTGGTGGAAACCATCGAGAGCCTGGTCAAGAAGGGCAATGCGCGCAACGAGATCGCCATACTGTACCGTTCCAACGCCCAGTCGCGGGTGCTGGAAGAAGCCCTGCTGCGCGAACGCATCCCCTACCGCATCTACGGTGGCCAGCGCTTCTTCGAGCGCGCCGAAATCAAGAACGCCATGGCTTACCTGCGGCTGATAGAAGGCCGCGGTAACGATGCTGCCCTGGAACGGGTGATCAACGTGCCGCCACGTGGCATTGGCGAAAAAACTGTCGAAGCCATACGCGAGCACGCCCGCCACAGCCAGCTGTCGATGTGGGAAGCAATGTGCCAGCTGCTTGCCGCCAAAGCCCTGAAAGGCCGCGCTGCCAGTGCCCTGGGTGCATTTATCGAGCTGATCGAAGGGTTAGCTGCCAAGGTCGTGGACATGCCGCTGCATACCATGACCCAAACCACCATCGAGCAGTCCGGGCTGATCATCTACCATCAGGAAGAAAAGGGTGAGAAGGGCCAGGCACGGGTAGAAAACCTTGAGGAACTGGTCAGCGCAGCGCGCAACTTCGAGTCTACCGACGAAGACGCCGACCTCTCGCCTCTCTCGGCATTCCTTGGCCACGCCTCGCTCGAAGCAGGCGATACACAGGCCGACGAGCATGAAGACAGCGTCCAGCTGATGACCTTGCACAGTGCCAAGGGCCTGGAGTTTCCGTATGTGTTCCTGGTGGGCATGGAAGAAGGCCTGTTCCCGCATAAGATGAGCCTGGAAGAGCCTGGCCGCCTGGAAGAGGAACGCCGCCTGGCTTATGTGGGTATCACCCGCGCCATG
Source organism: Pseudomonas sp. s4 (assembly GCF_046764235.1). Lineage (NCBI taxonomy): Bacteria > Pseudomonadati > Pseudomonadota > Gammaproteobacteria > Pseudomonadales > Pseudomonadaceae > Pseudomonas > Pseudomonas sp. s4. The sequence continues at coordinate 6,240,321 of NZ_CP177209.1, forward strand.
CGCCAGCTGGTCATGACCTACGCCGAAACGCGTCGCCTGTATGGCAGCGAGACTTACAACAAGGTGTCACGTTTCGTACGCGAAATTCCGGCAGGCTTGGTTCAGGAAGTGCGCCTGTCCAACAGCGTCAGCCGACCGTTCGGCGGGGCCAAGACGGCCACGAACAGCAACCTGTTCGCCAATGCCAGCATTCCGCAGACCGCGTTCAACCTTGGCCAACGTGTGCAGCACGCGGTGTTTGGCGAGGGTGTGATCCTCAACTTCGAGGGCTCCGGCGCCCAGGCGCGTGTGCAGGTGAATTTTGCCGAAGGGAGCAAGTGGCTGATGCTGGGGTATGCCAAGCTCGAGGCCATCTGAAAGCCTGCGCGGTCCCTTGTAGGAGCGGCCTTGTGTCGCGATAGGGCCGCAAAGCGGCCCCACAATCATGGCGTCGACGCTGATATCTTAGGGCTGCTTCGCAGCCCTTTCGCGACACAAGGCCGCCCCTACAGGTCCGTCATAAGCACCTTGTAACATTCAGGCAAAAGCTCGAAACATTATGTCGCTGGTCATGTGCCCGGGAACCTGTGCACCATGAAGCGCGTGCAATCCACAACAGGGGATATCCCACTTATGCAACGTTTTCTTAGCATCGCTCTGGCGCTCTGCGTCGGCCTGACGCTGAGCCTGGACGCCAACGCCAAGCGTTTTGGCGGCGGCAAGAGCTCGGGCTCCGCGCCTATTCACCAGACCCGCCAGGCCACGCCAACCACGCCTGCCGCCGCGCCGACCGCACCTGGCCGTGCCGCTCCGGCCGCCAGCGGTGCTTCGCGCTGGTTAGGCCCTCTGGCCGGCCTCGCCGCCGGTGGCCTGCTGGCTTCCATGTTCATGGGCGACGGTTTCGAAGGCTTCCAGATCATGGACTTCCTGATCGTGGCGCTCATCGCCTTCCTGGTGTTCCGCTTCATCGCCGCGCGCCGTCGCCAGCAGCAGCCGCAAATGGCCATGCCGGGCCATGCGCCGATGCAGCGTGAAACTCACGCGCAGCCGGCCCAGCCGTCGATCTTCGGTGGTTCGGCCGCACCTGCTGCCGCAGCCGCCCCGGTGATCAACGCCCCGGCCTGGTTCAACGAGCAGAACTTCCTGGCTGCTGCCCGTAACCACTTCCAGGCGCTGCAGCAGCACTGGGACGCCAACGAGATGGACAAGATCGCCGAGTTCGTCACCCCGCAGATGCTCGAGTTCCTCAAGCGCGAGCGCGCCGAACTGGGTGATGGCTTCCAGTCCACCTACATCGACAACCTCGAGGTACAGCTGGACGGTGTTGACGACCGCGCCGACCGTACCGACGCCACCCTGACCTTCCGTGGCGTGTCGAAGAACTCGCGCTTCGACCAGGGCGAAGTGTTCAGCGAAAGCTGGCACATGGTTCGCGCCCAGGGCGAAAACCAGCCTTGGCTGGTGGCCGGTATCCGTCAAAACGGCTAACCGCTGCGTGCTGCACAAAAAACCCCGGGCCTGTCCCGGGTTTTTTGCTTTTGCCAGAGTGGCCTACTAGGGTATAACGCGCAGCGTTGTCATCTAGGTCAGAGGAAGTGAACCGTGGAAGAAGTGATCGAACAACTCCGTGAAGCCAACGAGCCAGTGCCGGTGCCCCTTGAGCTTCCCGACGAGGACCTGCTGGTCGAAATCGAAGAAGAGCTGTTCATTAACATTCCTTTCGTGTTCAAGGAGTTCCTGCTGACCGTCAGTGACGTGGTGTATGGCTCACTGGAGCCGGTGACCGTTACCGACCCACAGTCACATACCTACCTGCCCGACGTCGCCGCCAACGCCTGGGATGCCGGCGTGCCACGTGACCTGATTCCACTGTGCCAGGACGGCGACAACTACTACTGCGTCGAAGAGGATGGCACCGTGGTGCTGTGGGATGCCGAAGAGGAAATCGTCGGTGAAGACAGCTGGGAATCGGTGTGGCACTGGGCGCGGGATGTCTGGCTGGAGAGCTGATCTCTATTCCATTGCCCAGGCCCTGATTGGATTTAGCAGGGTCCTGTGGGAGCGTCGCGCTTACGAATTGAGTTCTCCGATCTGAGACAGAGAATTATGGCCTAGTGCCATCTATACAGTTAAAATCGCCAGGCTTTCTGCGCCTGGCGACATCGCTACCGCTCCATCCCCTCGGACGACGGTGAAATCTTGCGCAGGGAGCATTGCCCTCTTCAGTGCGTATTCTCGCGGCTGTTCTCCAGCGTCTCCAGCAAGGCAATCTGCATGCGCGTATGCACGCGGATAAACCAGCGCCACAGCAAGGCCACCACCACTGCAGCCACCACGGCGATCACCAGCAGCAGCTCGCTGGTCGGTAGAATGCTCGCCGACAGCGCCGACAGCAGCAGGAAAATCACCAGCAGCGACAACAACGGAATCACCTCGGCAATAACTCGTCGCACGCGCTGAGTATGCCGTCCGGCCGTTTCCGGTTTGACGCCCATCTCTGCCAGTAGCATCGACAGCGCCTTGAGCTTGCGATAGGCCGCAATCAGGAATGGTAACGACAGCAATAACGCTACCCCCCAGATCAGCGCTTTCTGTTGGCTGGTATCGCTGACCCACTCGCTGAGCCAGTTGCCGATCCGCCCGGCGAAATAGCCACCACTGAAGAAGATGGCGATCACCAGCGCCAGGTTCACCCCAACCTGCAACAGGATGCGCCGGATCATCGCCGCGAGCATGGCGCCCTCGCCCTGCGGCTGGATGCTGCGCAACCATTCGCCATACAACGACAACACCCGCGCCAGGCGGCTGGGCACCACCTTGCCCAGCTTGAGCGACAGCGGGTCGGCGGCACGGATCAGGTAGGGTGTCAGCAGCGTGGTGATTGCCGATACCGCCACAGCCACCGGGTAGAGGAAGTCGCTGGTCACCTGCAGAGTCATGCCCAGCGCGGCGATGATGAAAGAAAACTCGCCAATCTGCGAAAGCCCCATGCCCACCCGCAGCGATGTGCGCCCGTCATTGCCTGCAATGAACGCGCCCATGCCACACGACAACATCTTGCCCAACACCACCGCTAGGGTAATGACCACGATCGGCCAGGCGTAGTCGATCAACACCTGGGGGTCGATCATCAGCCCGATGGCGACGAAGAAGATGGCGCTGAACAGGTCGCGTACCGGTTCGATCAGGCTCTCGATCTTCAGCAACTGGCGCGACTCGGCCATGATCGCGCCAATCAGGAAGGCGCCAAGCACCATGCTGTACTCGAGCTTCACCACCAGCAGGCAGAAGCCGAAGCACAGGCCCAATACGGTTATCAGCAGCATCTCGTTGCTTTCGAACCTGGCCACGTAGGCCAGCAGGCGCGGCACCAGCAGGATGCCGATGACCAGCGCAACGATCATGAACAGCGACAGCTTGCCGACAGTGGAGAACACCTCGCCCGAGCTGACCGTGCCGCTGACGGCGATGCCCGATAGCAGGGCGATGATGCCGATACCGAGGATGTCCTCGACGATCAGCACGCCGAATATCAGCTGGGCGAAACGCTCGTTCTTCATCTTCAGGTCGTTGAGCGCCTTGACGATGATGGTGGTCGAGGAAATCGCCAGGATGGCGCCGAGGAACAGCGAATCCATGGTGTTCCAGCCGAACCAGCGGCCGATCTCGAAGCCGATCCAGATCATCAGCACAATTTCCAGGAACGCCGCGATGAACGCCGTGGCGCCTACCTTGAACAGCTTGCGCAGGCTGAATTCGAGCCCCAGGCAGAACATCAGGAAGATCACCCCCAGCTCGGCGAGGGTCTTGATGGTGTCTTCATCGTGGATCAGGCCGAACGGTGGGGTGTGCGGGCCGATGATGAAGCCGGCGACGATGTAGCCCAACACCACGGGCTGCTTGAGGCGGTGAAAGAGAATGGTGACCACGCCAGCAACCAGCATGATGACTGCCAGGTCCTGGATGAAGCTGATGGCATGCATGGCGTGATACTCCTTTTCTCGTCCGTTGCTGGATGCCTGGGCAGACCGCTCCTCTGCCAAGGCAACCCTGAGCGAGCAGCAAGTACTTACTGTTTTGAATGCAGGAAAAGCCCATGTTGCATGGGTGCAGTCAGGTTAACATCGCACCCCGCCGCAAAAAGGCGGTGCAATATGCAGAAACAGATCGGCTGGAAAAGCGCCGCTGATGGCATGATCGGCGTGACGATGGAGCGTCAGCCAACGTCCCGTATCAGGAAGGCAAATTCAAAAGAGGGGAACAGAAGTGTCTGCAGATAATGCCCCCCATTCGCCCGATTCAGCGCAACCTCACCGTGAGCACACTATGGAACCTGGAAACGCCCAGCTGAGCATGACCGTCCTGATGACCCCGGACATGGCCAACTTTTCTGGCAACGTACATGGCGGCACCCTGCTCAAGTACCTCGACGAAGTGGCCTATGCGTGCGCCAGCCGCTATGCCGGCAGCTATGTAGTCACCCTGTCGGTCGACCAGGTGATCTTCCGTGAGCCGGTGCACGTGGGTGAACTTGTGACCTTCCTGGCGTCGGTCAACTACACCGGCAACACCTCGATGGAGGTGGGCATCAAGGTGGTGACCGAGAACATCCGCGAGCGCTCGGTGCGCCATTCCAACAGCTGCTTCTTCACCATGGTCGCGGTCGACGACAACCGTCGCCCGGTGCAGGTGCCGCCGCGCCAGCCGCAAAGCAGTGAAGAAAAGCGCCGTTTCCTGCAGGGCCAGCAGCGCCGACAGATCCGCCAGGAGCTGGAAAAGCGCTACCAGGACCTGAAAACCGACGCGATTTAAAGCGCCAGCAGCTGTGCCTCGAAGCGTACCCTTGGGTGCGCAATGCGGTCCTGGGCCCGCACCAGTTGCAGTTCATAGCTGGAGCAGGCCTGGGTTTCGAGCAGCACTTCGTGTACGGCCGCAGCGGTGAATTCGAACGCCTGCACCCAGCTGTCTCCGAGTAGGACGCGGGCCAGGAACAGGCCTGAGGTCAGGTCACCCACCCCTACCGGCTGCCGCGGGAACGCCAGCAGCGGGCGGCGCAGGTGCCAGCTTTGCTCGGCGGTCACCAGCAGCATCTCGAACTGGTCCTCGGCGCGCCCGGGGTAAGCAAGGTGCTTGACCAGCACCACCTGCGGCCCGCGCTGCAACAGGCTGCGCGCCATGTTCACGCAGTCCTCCAGCGACTGCGCTCGGCGGCCACAGAAGCTGTCCAGCTCCAGCTGGTTGGGGCACAGGATGTCGGCCCTGGTAGCCGCCTCATCGAGCAGGAACTCGCTCACTTCCGCTGGCACGATACAGCCCTTCTCAGGGTGCCCCATGACCGGGTCGCAAAGGTACAAAGCCTTTGGGTTGACTGCCTTGATCCGCTCGACGCCGGCCAGAATCGCCCGACCTTGTTCGGCACTGCCCAGGTAACCGGACAGCACCGCGTCGCAATGGCCCAGCTCGCCGATGTTGGAAATGCCTTCCACCAACGCAGGAATTTGCGCAGGGGCAAGCACTTCACCTGCCCACTGGCCATACTGTGTGTGATTGGAGAACTGCACGGTATTGAGCGGCCACACATTGACCCCGATACGCTGCATGGGAAACACCGCGGCGCTGTTGCCGGCGTGGCCGAACACCACGTGGGACTGGATGGCGAGCAGGTGCGGGGTACGTTTCATGCGGGAGGTTTCCAAAGCTGTTTCAGGGATTGTGCGCGACGCAGTATGAACTCGATTGCCACCTGTACGACAGGCCAGGGACGCAGTTAAGCTGGATCGACCTGTTTGGAGCATATGCAAATGTTGACCCTGGAAAACCTCTTCGTCCTGATGCTGGTCGCTACGGCAGGCGCCTGGTTGTGGCACAACCACGGGTTGCGCGAGAAAGCCCTGGAACGGGTCAAACAGCATTGCGCCAAGCTCGACCTCGAACTGCTCGACGACGCGGTCGCACTCAAGCGTATCGCCTTTGTCCGTGACGCCAACGGCCGCAAGCGCCTGGCGCGCGTCTACGCCTTCGAGTTCACCGTCACGGGCGAGCAGCGCCACCCCGGTACCGTGACCCAGTTCGGCGCCCACAGCGTGCAGATTGAACTGGCGCCCTACCCGTTCGAGATCAAGACCCCACCGCGCACCGACAATGTCATCGAGATGCAGCAGTGGCGCCAGGAGCACAACCGCTGGCGCAACTGATCAGTTGACACGACATTCGCTCAACCCGGCCTGCAGCGCGGATTGCGATTGCGGCTGGTCGAAAATCAGCTCGATACGCGTATCCCTGCGCCAGTCGCTGGGCTGCCAGGCGGGCATGTCCCCATTCAGGCCATTGAATGATTGCCAACCCTCCACGCTGTGGATAACCCCTTTCGCGCGCCGCCACGGCCAAGCCCGCAAGAACGCCTGCAGCCGCTGTGGATAAAACTGCTGGCCAGGGTGCCAGCGCCAGCCGATGCTCCAACCCCCCTCTCCCTGCTGTGCAAGACAGATCGGCTGCCCGGGGTCTGCCCATAGCGCTGCCGGTGGATTTACAAGATTGTCGACAATACTGTTATCCACAAGCGAGCTGTCGACAATGCCATGGGGTACAGCCGGAAGGTCCGACAAGGGCAGCCAACCTTGGACGGTCCAGAATATTTTCTTTTCATTAAATTTCTTATTTATCAACAACTTAGTGTTTTCATCCACAGCCTCTGATTTGTTCAAGACAACGCTCTCAGCAGCATCGAACGCCTGCTGTTGAGCCTCCGGAAGCTGTTCGTTCCGGACCATCGACTGCGCGTCGACGACCATCAGCAATGGCTGTATTGTCAGCACTCCAGTCCAATGGGCTTTTTGCAACTGAGCAAGCAACTGCAAGGGATGACCCAGTCCGGACGGCTCTATGAACAGCCGGTCAGGGCGGGATTTGCGCAGCAGTCGGCCCAGGCCCACCTGGAACGGCATGCCATTGACGCAGCACAGGCAGCCACCTGCGACCTCGCCGATGGCGATGCCGTCTTCGTCACGGCTGAGCAAGGCCGCATCCAGGCCTACCAGGCCGAATTCGTTGATCAATACCGCCCAGCGCTCATTGGCCGGGCGCTGGGCCAGCAGGTTACGGATCAGGGTGGTCTTGCCGGCCCCCAGCGGGCCGGCAATCACGTGGGTGGGAATGTTCTGCAGCATGGGGAGGCTTCGGGCGATGGCGATGCCTCACTATGCGCCGTCAGGCCAGCCAGTCAAGGCTGAGCAGCAGGCGCCCCTGCTGCCCCGATGGCGACCGATGCACCAGACCCGCGCCTTCGTTGCCCTGCCACTTTTCACCTTTGAGCACCGCCACATCGCCAGCTTGCAAGTACTGAACGTTATCCACAGGAAGTATTGCTGTGTGTAAGTTGCCACGAGGGCTCGCGTCCTCTTTCAACCACTCGCTACCTGGACCTGCGTAGGTAGTGAGCAGACGCAGCGGTACGTTATCCACATGGAAGCGCGGGCACATAGGGCCGGTCAGTACCCGCAGGCGCAAACCAACCCGCTGCGCACCCACCAGGCAGGTATAGGCCGCCACCAGCCAGGCCACATCTGCCACGAATGCCTCATAGCCGTGCAAGTCGGCCGCTTCGCGCAAGAGTTCGGTGAATACCGGCATGTGCCGCTCGTCCACATCGATGACGCGCTGGTCTGCCAAGGGCTGGCCGAGGCTAACCACCAGCGCGGCAAAGTCCTCCAGTTGCGGCGGCAAACGTCGGCGCCATACCGCCAGGTTTACGCCATCCTGCAGCACATCGGTCAGCACCTGCGGTGTCTCGCCAAATACCTGGAAAATATCCACAGGCTTGCGTGCAGGGTTCATGCTGCGGCCTCCTCATGCCATGAACCGAACGGATCGGGCAGGCGCAACCAGCCCATGTGCCCCAATTCCATTTCCTGATCGGTCAAAAGGCATGCATCGAGTGCTGTGGATAATTTTTCGAAGTCGATATTCTGCCCGATGAACACCAGTTCCTGGCGGCAGTCACCGCTCTCGGCAACCCAGTTCTTCAAGATCGCGGCAGTGTTATCCACATCCTGTGGCCACTGCTCGCGCGGCACGAAACGCCACCAGCGGCCCGCCAAGCCATGGCGCATCATGCCGCCTGCCTGCGACCAGCTTCCAGCTTCCTGGTATTTGCTGGCCAGCCAGAAAAAACCTTTCGAACGCAGCAGGCGGCCATTGCTCCAGGGCTTGTGGATAAAGTCGAAAAAGCGCTGTGGATGAAAGGGGCGCCGGGCCTGCCAGGTGGTGGCGGCAATGCCATACTCTTCGGTTTCCGGCACATGCTCGCCGCGCAACTCTTGCAGCCAGCCCGGTGCCTGGGCGGCCTGGTCGAAGTCGAACAGGCCGGTGTCGAGGATGCGGTCCAGCGGTACCTGGCCCATGACCATGGGCACGATCTGCGCCCGAGCATTGAGGCTGCGCAGAATGGCCATGAGCTCTTCGCGCTCGTGCTGGCTGATCAGGTCGATCTTGCTCAGCAACAGTACATCGGCGAACTCGATCTGCTCGATCAGCAAGTCACTGATTGAGCGCTCGTCTTCCTCACCCAGGGTTTCGCCACGGCTGGCCAGGCTGTCTGCTGCCTGGTAATCACGCAGGAAGTTCAGGCCATCGACCACAGTGACCATGGTGTCCAGGCGCGCCATGTCGGACAGGCTACGGCCCTGTTCGTCGCGGAAGGTGAAGGTCTCGGCCACAGGCAGTGGCTCCGAGATCCCCGTGGACTCGATCAGCAAATAATCGAAACGCCCTTCTTCAGCCAGCCGCGCCACTTCCTCGAGCAGGTCTTCACGCAGCGTGCAGCAGATGCAGCCATTGCTCATTTCCACCAACTTCTCCTCGGCACGGTTGAGGCTTACGTTGCGCTGCACCTCGCTCGCATCGATGTTGATTTCGCTCATGTCATTGACGATGACCGCGACTCGCAGGTTGTCGCGGTTACGCAGCACATGGTTGAGCAAGGTGCTCTTGCCGGCGCCAAGGAAGCCGGATAGCACGGTGACAGGGAGACGGTTGGACATGGCGAAACCTCTTCAGGCGAGCGCATTCGAAACGATGCATTGCACAATGTTATAAAGTAACAATACAATTTCGCCAAGCCGTTCGTGACGAATGAGTGCCCACCGGGAGGAAAAGTGAACCCGCCACGTGCCAGGGTGCCCCTCCCGGCATTGCAGCTTGATCGGTGGTGGCCGCTGATCTCCCTTTTGTTTGGAATAGCAGATGACTCAGCTCAAGCTCCCCGACATAGCCGCACAAACCCATGAATACGCCTTACCTTTGAACTGGGTGGGTATGTGCGGGATCGCCCAACCTGTGCAGTTCGAGGGGCGCACAGCAGCTGCCACGGTCGATGCCGGCGTTAGCCTGGTAGACGGCAGCTCACGCGGTATCCATATGTCACGGCTTTATCTCGCCCTGGAGTCGTTGGAGCACCAGCCCCTGACGCCGCTCACCATCCACCAGCTGCTGACTGACTTCCTCAGCAGCCATGAAGGCCTTTCTTCCTCAGCCTATTTGCGTCTGCGCTTCGAGCATCTGCTAAAAAGGCCTGCATTGATCAGCCCGCTGCAGGGTTGGAAAAGCTATGCCGTCACAGTCGATGCAAGGATCGAAAATGAAATGTTCCACGTGGAACTATCCGTTTCTGTCCCTTACTCCTCGACCTGCCCATGCTCGGCTGCACTTGCACGGCAACTGATTCAGCAGCAGTTCCAGGCGCATTTCAGTGCAGAGCAGGTCGACAAATCTGCAGTGCTGCAGTGGCTTGGCAGCGCCGAAGGCATCGTAGCGACGCCCCATAGCCAACGTAGTAGCGCGCAAATCCAGGTAAGGCTGCGCAGCAATCAGCAGGTTCTGCCAATCACCGAGTTGATCGACCGCATAGAAGCAAGCCTGGGGACAGCGGTGCAGACCGCAGTTAAGCGCGCAGACGAACAAGCCTTTGCCTTGGCCAACGGCCAGAATCTGATGTTCTGCGAAGACGCCGCACGACGCCTGCACAAGGCGCTACGGCAAATGGAATGGAGCACGGCCTTCAAGCTGCGCGTGGAACATGCAGAAAGCCTGCATGCCCACGATGCTGTCGCGACCAGCCAGTGGCAATGGGATGTCAGCTGCGCGGCTTGACCGAGCCGCAGTCATTACCCAACCACACGGCACGGGTGTTCATGCTGCCTTGCTGCTGTACACCCGAAGCGTTGAATGTACCGTTGACCTGGGTGGTGAATTCCCGGTCACTGAGGAAAGTCGCCTGGCCACTGCCCTGCGCTTTGGGGCAGCTGAACTGGAACTTCCATACATTGCCGGTGCGGTCGGTTATCTTTTGTGTACAACCTGACTTCGGGTCCTGCAGGGGGATATCGTTGGTTGCCACCTGTTCTGGCGTCAGGCACGAGCGCACCCCCTTACCCCCAACAGTCACTCCCTGCTTGGCCAGCACCCCTTCCATCATCGCGCGCTGCTCTGGCGGCAGGTTCTTCAACTGGCCGAGCATGAACTCCATATCGGGTAACGGCTTGCCATCGACCTGCATGTTGCTGGTGGTCAGCTCCCACAAACCTGGCTGTAGCATCTGAGCATGCACCAGCGGGCTGCTCACACCTAGGGCCAACGCCAACAGTGGCAGACGAATCTTCATGGACGAACGCTCCTGGAAAAAGCCGGCCAAGCGGGCCGGTCTGTGCCTTAGACGCCAAATCCACCTGCAGGTTGCAAGGCGGACCGGGAACGTGTTCTGTTACTCAAGTGTACTCGGCAAGCAGGATGCATATGGACTACCACAGCCCCTACTTCTTCGGTTACCTACTCGGCCTGGTTCATTTGCTGGGTATTGTCGCCGCATTACACGCACTGTTCACCGTGCGCACTGCCCAGGGCGCAATCGCCTGGGCCATGCCGTTGTTCTTCATCCCCTACCTCACCCTGATCCCTTACCTGATCTTCGGTGCGCGCTCGTTCTATGCCTACATCAAGGCTCGGCGCCAGGCCAACCAGGAAATGCATGTGGCCATGGCCAACCTCAACTGGCGGCCTTGGGTAGAAGAAGCCCTTACCGCCCGCGAGTCGGAAAGCTATGCGGCCTTGCGCGCCATGCCCAAACTCGGGCGGATGCCCTGCCTTGCCAATAACGAGGTGAAGCTGCTGATCGATGGCAAGGCAACATTCGATGCAATATTTGCCGCCATCGAAAAAGCCCGCGACGTGGTGTTGGTGCAGTTCTTCATCATCCATGACGACAACCTTGGCAAAGCATTGCAGCAACTGCTGCTGCGCAAAGCCGCCGAGGGGGTGCGGGTGTTCGTGCTGTATGACCGTGTCGGCAGCCATGCCTTGCCGGCAAGCTACAGCCAGTTGATGCGCGACGGTGGTGTACAGATTCATGCCTTCGCAACCCGTCGGGGCTGGTTCAACCGCTTCCAGGTTAATTTCCGTAACCACCGCAAAATCGTGGTGGTGGATGGCTTGCTCGGTTTCATCGGCGGGCACAACGTGGGCGATGAGTACCTCGGTGGCCACCCGCAGCTTTCACCTTGGCGCGACACCCACGTGCAGATCAGCGGGCCGGTGCTAGCCTGCCTGCAGGAGTCGTTCGCCGAGGACTGGTACTGGGCCACGCGCCAACTACCGCCGCTGATTCTGCCGGACGCCTACCCTGACAACGGCGTGCTGTGCCAAGCCTTGGCCAGCGGCCCGGCCGATCCACAGGAAACCTGCTCGCTGTTCTTCCTTGAGGCGATCCATTCAGCCACCCGGCGCGTGTGGATCACCAGCCCGTACTTCATCCCCGACGAGGCGGTGTTCGCCGCGTTGCGTTTGGCGGTACTGCGTGGGGTCGATGTGCGAGTGCTGATTCCGTCACGCCCAGACCATCGCATCGTCTATGCCGCCTCCAGCCTTTTCGCCTTCGAAGCGGTACGTGCGGGTGTACGCATGTTCCGCTACCAACCGGGTTTCCTGCATCAGAAGGTGGTGCTGGTGGATGACGATGTCAGCGCTATAGGCAGTGCCAACCTGGACAACCGCTCGTTCCGCCTGAACTTCGAAATCACCCTGTTGACAGTCGATCGCGGCTTCGCTGACCAGGTCGAGAACATGCTGAACAATGACTTTGAACAGGCACGGGAAATTACTGCGGAGGACAGCCGCGATACTCATCGGCTGCAGCAACTGGGGATGCGGATTGCTCGGCTGATTTCGCCGATTCTCTGATGCGCCTGCGCCCGTTGCAGGGTATCGCGGACCTTGTGGGAGCGGGTTTACCCGCGAAGACGTCAGTGGCTGTACCGACGCATTCGCGGGTAAACCCGCTCCACAGGGTATGGTGTCGCGCTTGCGTGCTTTGTTGCAATTCAGCGATACAGGTCTTCACGCGTCCAAGGCAGGTCATGGTGCCCATCGGCGTACGGCTTCACGGCCAGGATCTGATGCAGGTTGATCCAGCCCTTCTGGAAGGCATAGGCACACCCGGCCAGGTACAGGCGCCAGATGCGCAAGGTCTTCTCGGGCACCAGCGCCGCCGCCTTGTGCAGCTGGTTCTCCAGGTTCTCGCTCCAGTGGTGCAAGGTCTTGGCGTAGTGCAAACGCAGGCTCTCCACGTCTACTACCTCCAATCCCGCTTCACAGATGCTGGCACTGATCATCGACAGGTGCGGCAGCTCGCCATGGGGGAACACGTAGCGATCGATGAACTCGCCAGCGCCACGCCCGACCGGGCGACCATCCACATGCTTGGCGGTAATACCGTGATTCATCACCAGGCCCCCTTCCCTCACGGCACCGAACAGCTTCTGGCTATACAGCGCCAAGTTGGCATGCCCGACATGCTCGAACATGCCAACGCTGACAACCTTGTCGAAGCGGCCGTCCTGAGGCAGGTCGCGGTAGTCGAGAATCTGCAGGTCGACCTTGTCGGCCAACCCCTCTGCCTTCACCCGCTCGCGACCGAGCTTGAGCTGCTCCTTGCTCAAGGTGATACCAAACACCTTGGCGCCATATTCGCGAGCAGCGAAACGCGCCAGCCCACCCCAGCCGCAGCCAACGTCGAGCAGGTAATCACCCGCTTCCAGGCGTAGCTTGCGGCACAGATGATCGAATTTGTCCTGCTGTGCCTGATCCAGCGTGTTGTCCGGCTCACGGAAGTAGGCGCACGAGTAGGCCATGTCCTGATCCAGCCATAGCTGGTAGAACGCGTTGGAAACATCGTAATGGTAGGAAATGGCTTCGGCGTCGGTGCTCTTGTCATGGGCCCGCCGCTGCGGTGGGGTGTCATCCTCATCGCTCAGTAGCGCTTCGCTCAGCTCATCGCATACACGGATGGCTTCACCAATATCGCCTTCCAGCTCCAGCTTGCCTTCGACGAATGCGGTGCCCAGCTGGTCCATGCTCGGGTGGCTCAACTGGCTGATCAGCTGCGGCTCCTTGACCAGGATGGTGACCTGCGGGCTAGGCCCCAGATCGAACTGGTTACCGTCCCACAGTTTCAGCCGCAGCGGCAGATGCAGGCTCTGCAGTGCCGGTGGAAGTTGCGCAAGCATGAACGACCCTCCTGTCCGTATTTGGCCACGACGCCTGATATTTCGAACGTCGCCGGATCAGAGTAGTTCATTCGTGGGATGTTTCCTCTAAACGAGACCATGGTCTAGAACCAACTGATCTTATCCATACAGCGGATTGTATACAATTTTAGCATCTCAGCTTAACCTTGTGCCCCTCTCGCGCTTCTTCATCCTGGAGTTGAACCCATGAAATCCTATGACGTGGTGATCATCGGCGGTGGCCCTGGCGGCTACAACGCAGCCATCCGTGCCGGCCAGCTGGGCCTGAGCGTAGCCTGCGTGGAAGGCCGCTCGACCTTGGGCGGCACCTGCCTGAACGTGGGCTGCATGCCCTCCAAGGCGCTGCTGCATGCTTCCGAGCTGTACGAAGCGGCCAGTGGTGACGAGTTCGCCCACCTCGGTATCGAAGTCAAACCTGGCCTCAACCTCGCCCAGATGATGAAACAGAAGGACGAGAGCGTGACCGGCCTGACCAAGGGCATCGAGTACCTGTTCCGCAAGAACAAGGTCGACTGGATCAAGGGTTGGGGCCGCCTGGAGGGCGTCGGCAAGGTCGTGGTCAAGGCTGAGGATGGCAGCGAAACCGCACTGCAGGCCAAGGACATCGTCATTGCCACCGGCTCCGAGCCTACCCCTCTGCCGGGCGTGACCATCGACAACCAACGCATCATCGACTCTACCGGCGCGCTGTCGCTGCCACAGGTGCCCAAGCACCTGGTCGTCATCGGTGCCGGCGTGATCGGCCTGGAGCTGGGTTCGGTATGGCGCCGCCTGGGCAGCCAGGTCACGGTCATCGAATACCTCGATCGCATCTGCCCGGGCACAGACGAAGAAACCGCCAAGACCCTGCAGAAGGCCTTGGCCAAGCAAGGCATGGTGTTCAAGCTGGGCAGCAAGGTGACCCAGGCCAGCGCCAGCGCCGATGGCGTGAGCCTGGCCCTGGAGCCCGCCGCCGGCGGCAGCGCAGAAACGCTGCAGGCCGACTACGTACTGGTCGCCATCGGTCGCCGCCCCTATACCAAAGGGCTGAACCTGGAAAGCGTGGGCCTGGAGACCGACAAGCGCGGCATGCTCGGCAACGACCACCACCGCACTAGCGTGCCGGGTATCTGGGTGATTGGCGACGTCACCTCCGGCCCGATGCTGGCGCACAAAGCCGAAGACGAAGCGGTGGCCTGCATCGAACGCATCGCCGGCAAGCCCCACGAGGTCAACTACAACCTTATCCCTGGCGTGATCTACACCCGCCCGGAGCTGGCCACGGTGGGCAAGACCGAAGAGCAGCTCAAGGCCGAAGGGCGTGCCTATAAAGTCGGCAAGTTCCCCTTCACGGCCAACAGCCGGGCCAAGATCAACCACGAGACCGAAGGCTTCGCCAAGGTCATCGCCGATGCCGAAACCGATGAAGTGCTGGGTGTGCACCTGGTCGGCCCAAGTGTCAGCGAGATGATTGGTGAGTTCTGCGTGGCCATGGAGTTCTCGGCCTCGGCGGAAGACATCGCCCTCACCTGCCACCCCCACCCGACCCGCTCCGAGGCCTTGCGCCAGGCAGCGATGAATGTGGACGGGATGGCGATGCAGATCTGATGCGAGATAGCCGGGGCTGCTTTGCAGCCCACAAGGCCGCTCCTACAGGAGAACGCAATTTCCTGTAGGAGCGGCCTTGTGTCGCGACGGGGCGCTGAACTTTGAGAATTAAATATGTCGCGATGGAGGCCCAAATTCCGGGGGCTTCAGCCTCGCTTTGAGGAGGCGCAAAACTGTCGCAGAACGACCAAACGCTGCTCCGAGCATTTGCGCCACAGAATTAAAACTGTCGCAACCAGCAATGACGCGACTTTGCGCAGTGATAGCGATCTATTGAAGGCGAAGCTGCCGTTCTGTTCGCTTTTGACCCAAGTCGAATAATGGTGAACGGCACCTGATAGAGAAGGTGAATGAGGACTTCGGGGCGGCTTGTCGACGTCGCCAAGAAAAGGCTCATCCGACCCGAAGTGCAGAGACGGCACGACCTCAGACCTCAGGTCTTGCGCTTGACTTCCTGCATGTACTCGATCCAGACATCATACGGGTGCACATACAGATGGTAGCTGTCCAGTCCGGACGCAGGTGGCCACGTTACGTGCTTACTGATCACGAAAATCTCATGTTGAGGATCGACGTAGTAGCCCGTTACCACATTCCGCCCGTAAATGCCGGGAGTCGGCTTTCCTGTCATTGTTTCAGGATGGGTGTGTTTTTTTGTCCAGATCACTTCGTCTTGGATCCAGCGTTTTATTTCAACGAAATTGTCCACCAGTCCGTCAGTCTTGGAGAACAAGTTGTTGAATAGCTCAGCGGAGCTTTCTTGTACGCTTTCCTCAAGGGGAATACCCCCTAAGGTTAGGCTACTCAGGTATTGGCTCACTGCTTTAGTGATGATGGAGTTGCGCGGCTCGCCCGTGCGTAGCGCCCAGAGATCTAACTGGTCGCGGATATTGTCGTTAAGTCGTACGGATAACATTTCGATTCTCAGCTGTGTGGAGAAGATGAAAGCATACGTTGTATGCACTCATGCGCATACTATGTATTACAAGGCTCTCGGTCAAGGCACCAAAGCGCCGTTAGCCATCTGCAAGTGGCTGCGTAGCAAAATTCGGTTGGCTAATATGTCCCCGCGTTTCTCAAGCTGGGCACCTCAAGATTTGCGCTCGCTACGATGTGACGGGTTACGCCCATACCCTGCCGCAAGTGGTTGCGTCGCGAAATTCGGTTGGCAGCCCGAGGTCGAGGCTTCAACGCAACATTAATCTCGGCTCCACGCAGGGAGGACACAAAGAATGAGTGACTTGTGGATCTGGATGAAGAAGTGGCTCCCTGGCCAGAAGTCGCTGCCAGGAGATGGGCCGATCAGCCAGCCGCCGATGGAGATCGGTACTGAAGCACCGATTCGTACAAAGGCTGAAGATCGTCTTCGAAGGGTGGGCTACGCAAGTCGCATCGCCGGCGTGCTGTCCGAACTCAGTCTTCGTGAAGGCCGCGTGTTTTCAATCCGAGGGGGCTGGGGCTTTGGAAAGTCCTCACTCAAGCACCTGGTTATCGAACAATTGCAAGCCAGAAACGACGGCGCAGATTGGCTGGATTTCAATCCTTGGCAATGGGGCGATGGCAACGCCATCACTCGAGCACTGTTTAGTCAGCTAGCTGACCGATTGGGCGGTGACCATTCCCAGGAAGCAAAGGCTCGTGCAGAAGCGTTGAGGCGCTACGGTGCAATTTTATCTGGCTCCAGCGCCCCGCTAAAAAAGGCAGGTGGGGACAGCCAGAAAATCTCTACAGTGCTGACAAACGCGTCGGTAATTTCTGTTGCCTCATCCATCGGCTTCAACCTTCCCGCTGCAGCCACGGTGGCTTATGTTCTGGCAGGGTTGTCGATCGTTACCTCGTTGCTGGGCCGTTTGTTGAAGCACCTTGGCCGCGACCGTAGCGGCGAACCGCTGGACAAAATACGTAAAGCTCTCGAAGCGCGCCTGCGTGAATTGAAGCGCCCGCTCATTGTCTTCGTCGACGATATTGATCGACTCGAACCTGATCAGATTCGGGTCCTGCTGCGTCAGGTCAAAGCTAACGCAAATTTGCCCAACATTGTCTTTGTGTTGCTCTTCCAACCCAGCATCGTGGAACGAGCCCTTGACCCGGTGGCAGACAACAACGGGCGCGCTTTCCTCGAAAAAATTGTACAGGCCAATTTCGATCTCCCCGCTGTGCCAACGCAAATGGTGCATCAGATCTTTGCGGAGCAGCTAACGGAGTTGGCAATCCGATTCGCTACCGAGCAAAACGGCTTCGCCAAGGTCCGCTGGGGAAATGCCTTGCTAGGCTGCATCCAACCACACGTGCGGAACATGCGAGATGCTCATCGACTGCTGACGTCCATAGCGGTGCATCTACCCTTGCATGCGTCAGATGATTTGCTCGAAGTGAATATTGTGGACTTCCTTGTGCTGGAAACGCTGCGGGTTTTCGAACCAGATCTACACGAAGCTCTGTTCCAAGAGAAATCATTGGTTCTACAAGAGCATCGCTACCGTGGGGATGGTCGCGATGCCATCGTGAAGGATGCCGTACAAAAGCTCATTGAGATCGTCCCAGAAGATCGACGCAAACTGGCCCAAGACACCATCAAGCTGCTCTTCCCCACCATCCAATGGGCCATGGGCGGGACGCGTTACAGTGATGGTTTCCGCCAACAATGGTCGGATGGCAAACAGGTGTGCGCCCCACGCTTTTTCCCCCGGTATTTCGAGCTTCAAACGGCGCTCGGTGAGATTTCGGAACGACGCTTCATTGAATTTATTGATGCCACAGCGACTGAGGAAAACCTTGCCGCTTTGATCGCCGAGATAGAAGCAGACAACCTGCTGCCTTCGCTCATTGCGAGGCTTGATGAATCGGTTGGCCTTCTGCCAACTGAAAACGCCGCAATACTGCTGCCGGGACTGTTCACCATCGCGCAGAAGCTCGTGCGCTTCGAAGGTGAGTCGTTCAGCTCACCTTGGGTAAGCGGATGGCATGCAGTATCTTGGTTCTTGAAGCGCCTTCCAGAGGACCAGCGAGGTGGTTTAGCTGTTGATGCTCTTCAGAAGACCGGAGCGCTTTCTGTCGCAGCAATGCTAATCCATCTCAGTGATCCAGCCGACCACCAAGAAACAGCTGACTTTGATCCCACCCTGAGCTTCGCGACTGTCGAGGCGATGAAGGATATGTGGCTACAACTAATCAGGAGTCGCGCTGCGGGCAAAAGCGTGTTGCTCGCGGAGCCCGATCTCGACTCCCTGCTTTATCGGTGGAAAAACTATGCAGGGTCCGTCGAGGAACCTCGCGCATGGCTGCTAGAGGCCATCAGCAGCGATGAAGGCTTTGCCAGTATGGCTAAAAGCATGATGAGCGTTGGGAGCAGCCATACCGTAGGTGATCGCGTCTCTCAGGTGCACAATATTTTCAGCAAGGACGTCTTCGAGATTTTCATCGGCCTGGATACGGCAAGGGATCGATGCGAGGCCATCAACCCAGCTGACTTCCCGGATGAAGCAGTAGCCCTCACCACTCTGCGCCAACACTTTGATGCTTGGGCTGAGAACAAGGGCAGTTTCATCTATCGATAAGCCCTTCTCTGATGGGCAACCCCGGCGCACCAACGCATTTCATCCTTGATGGCGAGGGTGCGCCGAGGCGGTGCTCTGACGTAGGAATAGCTCTCGTCCACGGGCTGGAGCACTAACAGTCAGTCGATTACCTCGACACTCATCAATCCATCCACACCAAGCTCCAGTGACGATCGCATTTTGGCAGTGCTATCGATAATACATTTGCTCTTTATGTCAGAACTATCATTTAATATCTGACAAATCACAGCTAGGTCACCCTTGATGTCGCTACCGTCGATGATTCTGGAACGCTCCCGAGCCCTCCCTGACGGCACAGTTCTATCGCCCAAGGAGTTCTTGCACTTGGGCAGTAGGGCAGCCGTAGACCAGGCGTTTTCTCGGCTGGCTAGAGGTGGGATGCTTAGCCGTGTAGCGCGGGGAATCTATGTCCGCACGGCCAAAGGAGTACAGGAAGCTGCGCCCACGTTAGAAAAGGTCGTGAAGTCCATGGCTGTGAAAGGTAAAGCGGCTATTGTCTTGGGGGGTGCTAAGGCAGCTGAGCTATTTGGCCTTACCTCGCCACAACAGGACGGCCAGGAATTTCTGACTTCAGGCCAAACCCGTCAGTTGAGAATCGGGGGCGAAGTGGCGCTTCTTCGTCATGCACCGCGCTGGATGTTGGCGATGGCTGGGTCATTGGCCGGCAATGCGATTCGCGCGTTAGCGTGGTTCGGCCCACAAAAGGCCGATGAGGCGGCTCGCCACTTGCGCACAAGAATGTCTGAAATGGAGTGGGAAGCACTGTCATCGATCCGCGGTCGCCTTCCTTCTTGGATGGCAATCGCCATAGGACGAGCGTCAATTGCACAGGAAGTCCAGTGACCAACGGCCTCATTTCGAGGGCGTAAGCACGGAAAGCATTGGGTCAGAACGTTTACACTATTGATATCGAAAAGGCAGGAAAATCATGGCTAGCGGCGAGCACTTAAAGGCACTACTACGTTCCCACATCAAAGGGGACGATAGCCATTTCCTTGCCGTAGCGATGCAGATGGCCGCTCATGAAGCGAAGCAAGGCCATGGAAAGCTCGCGCAGGATCTACGCACACTCATTGACGCCGCTGTCAGCAAGCGTAATCAACTTCCGCCCAGCCAACCCGTGCCTATCGGCCAACCTCGGGGCGAGCTCAGTAACCTGCTGTCGGTAGCTATGCCCAACACCCGCATTTCGGAAATGGTGCTCGACGAAGGCACTCACGGCCGCCTGGCTCGAATTATCAGCGAACAACGGAACTTCGAGAAAATCCGGGCTCATGGCCTGTCTCCTCGCAGGAAACTGCTACTTGTTGGGCCCCCAGGTACTGGCAAGACAATGACCGCTTCTGCCCTCGCCGGCGAGCTCAAGATTCCGCTGTACGTTGTCCGCTTGGACAGCCTGATTACCAAATTCATGGGTGAGACTGCAGCGAAACTGCGCCAAGTGTTCGATGCAATTCGCGATACCAGAGGCATCTATTTCTTCGACGAGTTCGATGCCATCGGTTCTCAACGCGGTCTGGCAAACGACGTCGGTGAAATTCGCCGGGTGCTTAACAGCTTTCTGCAGATGATTGAGCAAGACCAATCGAACAGTTTGATTATCGCGGCCACGAATCACCCAGAAATCCTCGACTACGCCTTGTTCCGCCGCTTCGATGATGTTATCGAATATGGGCTGCCCAACAGCGAACAGATCCAGGCAGTACTCAAAGGTCGCCTAGCGAACTTTTCGAAAAAGATGAATAGCTGGGGTGTACTTGCAGATGCCGCAGCTGGCCTCAGCTACGCAGAGTTGGCTCGGGCAGCAGACGACGCTATCAAGGATGCGATCATTGATGACCGTGTTCAGGTAGATGCTAGGGACGTGGAAAGGCATCTTGGGGAGCGCAAGGCCTTCCACCAACGACAACGAGTATGAGCCGGTAGAGCTTTTCGATGACGGAACCAAACGCAGGACAGCGACGACACTTTCACTTCAAACAGACAGGGAAATCCGAAAGGTTCCAGTCCACGATCAGCGCCAAGCGAGACCCCAGGTTTCCTGAAAGGAACAACCAGACTCATGGGAACTCGCTGCGACGGCAGCTGCAGCGCGTCCAGGAGCAGCTCGACGAAGCTGTTGAGCTTCAGCGGATGTACGGCCAGGAAAATGGCCTCGGTCTTCAAATTGAATTTGTAAGCGAACCTTCATTCCCCCTCGTCTTCGAGGGACTGGCCCGCGGACAGCAACGGATAGAGTTGCTGAACGTCCGCTTCGATAAGGCCACCGATACGCACTTCGCCACAGTCTTCGTTCCCGATGGGAAACTCGTTGCATTCGAAAATTTGGTGACGAAATACCTCAATGAAAAATCGAAGAAAGGTATTCCCCTCAACACTCCGCTTCTGAACCCCATTGCTGAAATCCGATCTGCCACCTTCGATTCTCTGTGGACAGATGCCGCCCATATGCTGCCAGAGAACGATCAGGAAGCTGTGTGGTGGGAGTTCTGGCTTCCGGCTCGTGAGAACCAGGCGGCGGTAGAGCAACGATTCAGGGCTGTCACAGCCGTGCTTGGCCTTCAAACGTCCGAACACGTACTCACTTTCCCCGAGCGTACCGTCATCAACGTGCTTGCCTCACGCAGGGCAATCGTTGGTTCGATTCATTTGCTCAATGAAGTGGCAGAGATCCGAAGAGCGAAAGAGACCGCTGAATTTTTCGACGCGCTACATCCGCTTGAGCAGCAGGCTTGGGTCACCCACCTGTCTAGTCGAACCAACGCCGCCGCGGATGACAACCTACGCATCTGCTTACTCGATACCGGCGTGAATCCTGGCCACCCTCTGCTTTCAGCGCATATCGATGTGGCGGATCTGCATACCGTCAATGCCGAATGGGGCGTCGATGATCATCAGGGACATGGCACAGGACTCGCCGGGGTAGCGCTGTACGGCGATTTGACCGAGCCCTTGGACGACGACAATCCAGTCAACATCTCGCATCGAGTCGAATCAGTGAAGGTACTACCCGCCGCTCGAGGCGACTCAAGCGAGCCTTATGGTGCGCTGACATTGCGGGCCGTCGCCTATCCCGAAATATCCAGCCCCTACAAGCAGCGTATCTACAGCATGGCAGTCACCAGCATCGATGACCGTGATAGAGGGCGACCATCAGCTTGGTCCTCCGCAGTGGACATGCTCACCTCCGACTCACTCGGCAAACGGGCAACCCCCCGCTTGATGATTGTCTCGGCCGGCAACACCAAGGAATCTGGTTATCTGGAATACCCAACGAGCAATATCACCGATGGTATTCACGATCCTGGCCAGTCTTGGAACGCACTTTGCGTAGGCGCCTATACCCTTAAGGACAGGATTGATCCGCCTAGCCCGAACTCATCGGCGCTAGCTGCTCACGGCAGCCTGAGCCCCTACAGCACGACGTCGAGGCTCTGGCTCAATACTCCTTGGCCACTGAAACCTGATGTGGTGTTCGAAGGTGGGAACCTGATTCGGGATGCGTTTGGTGCATTCAGCCATACGTCGCTGTCACTGCTCACCACCTCCCACCGCCCCCAAGAACGCTTGTTCTCCACCACCTGGGCCACAAGCGCAGCCTCAGCACTAGCCGCTCGCATGGCCGCCCAGATATCAGCCGCTTACCCCGAGTTGTGGCCGGAAACCGTGCGCGCTTTGATCGTCCATTCTGCCGAATGGACTCAGCGCATGAAGGATGACTTCTTGAAGGGTAACACCAAAGGATCGTACGAAAACTTGATTCGAACGTGTGGGTTTGGCGTGCCTGACATTGGACGAGCGTTGTGGAGTGCTTCGAACACCTTGACCCTCATCGTCGAGGATGAACTGAAGCCTTTTGCCCGTGTTAAACCAAAGCCACCTACCACCCATGACATGCACCTCCACGAACTTCCCTGGCCGAAGGCAGCGCTCATTGACCTGGGCGACAACGAAGTCGAAATGCGTGTGACGCTTTCCTATTTCATCGAGCCAAACCCTGGGGTGGCGGAGCGTGGGCTCAAAGGCCGTTATCGCTACGAGTCTCACGGGCTACGTTTCCAGGTGAGCAGGCCAAACGAGGACGTCAGCGATTTCCGTCAGCGCATCAACAAACGGGCTCGCGATGAGGAAGACGATCTTCCCTTCGTGGCCGGCGCAGCGGACGACCGCTGGCTGATCGGCATGAACGCGCGCCACAAGGGTTCTCTGCACTCGGATGTTTGGCGAGGTCCAGCGTCTGACCTCGCGGGCTTAGGCATCCTGGGTGTTTACCCCGCGCCAGGGTGGTGGAAGACCCTGATATCGAAGAATCGCTTCGATGATAAGGTCCGATACAGTCTGGTCGTGTCCATCAAAACCCAGCAGACCGAAGTCGACCTGTACAACGCGGTCACGACTGAGATCGAGAATAGAGCCGTCGTCACGGTCTAATTTAAGCTGACGATTAGTGAGCCGCCCTCGTGTCCTATACACCTCCTATCCTCATACTGGATTTGGGTGATGTATAGGCCCCCCCAAGGAGCGTCCACTTGAACTGGTCATCCCACACGCTGAAGTGTTCACCTTCGGAAACGTACTGCTTTCCTCAGTACAAGTAATCCCAATAGCCTTTGAAGACATGGGTTGAAGGCATCATGGTGTGGCTGTGAACTAGGCGATTGAAGCCGTTACATCCTGGTCAGCCCATCGCCTCTCCAAAGGCATGGACGAGCATCAACGCAGGGTGCGGCCAGCGCAACAGGAGATAGAAAGATCGGGGCGACGAAGGGAGCCTAGGACGGCTCCCTCTGCGACAGTTTTTATTCTCAGAAACCAACGCGTGGGGGCTCACAATATAGTTTGACACAGAGCCCCTTGTGATTCGCGGCCTTCAGCCCTGAGACCTATCGCTGCGGATGAATCATAGTTTGACACAAGCAGGTGTCTCATCGAATAAAGCATTCCGCTTCGCGCAATATAGTTTGACACAAGCAGCGACAAGCCCCCTCAGAGCCACCTCGTCAATCCTCAACGTCATCTGCTTCTGCTTCCAGGTGTCCAAGGCTGGTCAGCAGGTAGGCGAGTGGCTTGTGATGCGGATACCTATTTCGAACCGTACCTCGATCTCACGGTGATCCTTCGTCTGCTATTCAGCTCCTGCTTAAACTGATGACTAAGACGATTTGATGGGTGCTTTCTGGCATTTGTGCCACGTTTGCCAAGAGGGTGGCACTAGGCTGGCGAACCGGCTTCTTATAGATTGCTCAACATGGTAGCAAATGGAAGGGAATCTCATGTCTGGCGATTTTGATATCCAAAGTGACCTTGGCTCTCTGTGGCACCGTTGGGACCCACACCTCCATACCCCTGGCACAGCATTGAACGATCAGTACCATGGGAAAGATCCTTGGACGGAATTCCTCGACACGATTGAAGCTTCAGATCCGCCAATTCGTGCGTTGGGTATCACCGATTATTTCGGAATCGAGCGCTACGAACAGGTCGCTGCTTTCAAGAAGCAGGGGCGCTTGCCAGGTGTTGGCCTGATCTTCCCCAACGTCGAGTTGCGGCTGGGCATAGAGACCTCAAAGGGGTCGGCAGTCAATTTCCATCTTTTGTTCTCACCACACGACCCCGATCACGTCGAGCGCATTAAGCGCTTCCTTCTGGATTTTGAGTTTCCTCATCTTGGAGAGACCTATCGATGTCAACGTGATGACCTCATCCGCCTGGGCCGGATGCATAAGCCGCAGGCCGTAGACGATGAGGCAGCGCGATCCGAGGGCGCCAATCAATTCAAGGTAACCTTTGAACAGCTCAAACAGGCATGGACGAAGAACGACTGGATCAAGAAGAACACCCTTATCGCAGTCGCGGGCGGAGAAAAAGATGGCTCGTCTGGCCTACGAGATCCGTCGGGCTCATTTGCTGCGCAGCGGAAGAATATTGAAGGCATCGCGCATATCGTTTTCAGCTCTAATCCTAAGCAAATTCAATTCTGGCTCGGAAAGGATTCAGCCTCCCTTGACGTGCTCGAAACCCAATACAACGGCCGCAAACCATGCCTGCATGGATCAGACGCGCACTGCGTAGCCAAGGTGGGCATGCCAGATGCTAATCGCCGCTGCTGGATCAAAGGGGACCTGACTTTTGACTCGCTCCGCCAGATCTGCATAGAACCCGAAGAGCGTGTTTTCATTGGACTGGAACCTCCCCGCGGGGCCTTGGACAGCCATGTGATCACATCAGTGTCTGTCACGAACGCACCGTGGATTGCAAATGGTGCCGTTGTGTTGAACGCTGGCCTGGTTGCTGTCATCGGTGCACGGGGCTCCGGTAAAACCGCCCTTGCGGACCTGATTGCTGCCGGCGGGCTCGCCCTTGCCCAGCATGATAATGAAAGATCATTTATCCACAGGGCACGGCGGCACCTCACTGACAGTAACGCCGAGCTGCAATGGGCAACAGGCGAAAAATCTTGGAGCCATCTAACACGTCGGGAAGAAGAAGATCTTCCGAGTAGTCCCTATGTACAGTACCTGTCGCAACAGTTTGTGGATCAACTGTGTTCAGCGGAAGGTTTGGATGACGCTTTAGTCTTGGAGATCGAACGCGTCATTTTCGATGCTCATCCGCTAGCCGAGCGCCAGGGCGCTGACTCATTCAAGGAGCTCCTGGCGCTTCGCTTAGAATCCTCGCATCAAATGCGCACACGTCAGCAGCAGGCCTTGGCCCGGGCATCCGCCAGCCTTACCGAAGAACGTGTAAGGAAGGACGGCCTTAAGGCACTAGAAAAAGATCGCGACGATAGATCTCGGAGTATTGAAAAGGACAAAGCTGATCGTGACGACCTGATCCCCAAAGGCAATGAAGAACGGGCGAGACGCCATGAACAAATCTCCTTAGCGGTCGACATAAAGCGACAGCAGGTGGAGCAAGCCATGAGGAGGCTTCAAACTCTCCGCCAGTTGCAGAGCGACGTCGAAGATTTTCGCACCCGACAAGCGCCAGCACTTCTCGACGACTTGATGAGCGATCGCGAGCAGTCAGGGTTAAGCGCCACTGATTGGGAGGCCTTTAGACTCGACTTTGTAGGCAAGGTAGACCCGCTATTGAACAATCGTATCCAGCAGGCGAGCGCATTGGTTGATGCTCTGCGGGGTGCAGCGGAGATTTATCCCTTGACCGAGACGGACCTTGATACGGCTATTGAGCTTATCCCGATGGACGCGGACCTTTCTGCTCAACCGCTCCGATTGTTGGAGCTTGAGCTTGTTCGCATGCGTGCGCTAGTTGGGGTCGATGCCCAGAACGCGAAGCGTTTCACGACCTTATCGGACAAGATCACCAAATCAGAGGCGGCACTGGCTAAGGTACTTCAGCAGATAGATCGCGCCCAAGGAGCTGATGAGCGGATACGGGACCTTATCGATGCGCGCCGTACGGCATATGCAGCCATTTTCGAGGCAATCATTGAGGAAGAGAAGGAACTGGTGGATCTCTACGCCCCTATTAAGTCTCGAATTGAGGGCGCAGACGGCTCTCTGTCAAAGCTCTCGTTTTCCGTACGTCGAGTTGTAGACCTAGCGGGATGGGCGACCAGAGGCGAAAAGCTGTTGGACTTGCGAACTAATGGCCCCTTCAAAGGGCGCGGCGAACTGCTGAGGTCTGCACGCGCCGGATTGGAGTCAGCTTGGAGCACTGGGAATGCCGAGATGGCCGCCAATGCCTTGTTCGAATTCGTGAAAGCAAATGAGGCAGCACTCAGAACTCACATACCGGAAAACGCCGAATTTCGGACCTGGGCACGCGACATCTCTGATTGGCTATACAGCACCGACCACATAACTGTCGGATATGGCATTCAGTACGACGGTGTAGGCATTGAGGAATTATCCCCCGGCACCCGAGGTATCGTGCTGCTACTGCTGTACCTCACCATCGATGCGGAAGATGACCGACCTCTGATTATCGACCAGCCGGAAGAAAACCTAGACCCACAATCGATCTTCCAGGAGCTAGTGCACCGCTTCCGAGAAGCAAAGAAGCGGCGCCAGATCATCATCGTGACGCACAACGCCAATCTGGTGGTAAACACTGACGCCGACCAAATTATCGTGGCCCAGTGCGGCTTGCACAGGCCTGGCCAGCTACCGGTCATTTCCTATGTGAGTGGCAGCCTCGAAAACCCAACCATCAGACAGCATGTCTGCGAAATTCTGGAAGGTGGCGAGCGGGCTTTCAAGGAGCGTGCCAAGCGACTACGGGTCTCAACCGTCCCTGAGCATTGGAGGTGAGCAGAGTCACGCATGCGAAGCTAATCGGTACGTACGTTTGGCATCGCGCTTGATTAGCGGCAATCAAGAGTTGCGCGTTCGAGCGAGACGGTCTGCTCAACGAGATTCCCGGGCCTGTGCTCGATCGCCGGTAGGTTTCATAGAGCGAAATCATGTCGCCTTGGCACCTGACCTGGAGTGCTGATCAGGTATGTGAGTGGAATCATCGTGATGCGATGCGCGCGGTAGGTTGAGGCCGAAACTCGAAGAGTTTTGCATGCTTGCCTCTGGGGAGGCCTTTCGGCCATGCCTGGCTATACCCTTAGGTATATTTACCGCACTTAATCTCGGCTCTAGTTTTGGGAGCACAACCATAACAGCCGAGGAAAAAATCCATGGATCGTTTGAAAGGCAAAGTAGCACTGATTACCGGCGGCGCAGGCGGTTGTGGCTTGGCAGCGTCACAACTGTTCGCTGGCGAGGGCGCCAAGGTAATCATCCTCGACTTGCCGACCAGCCAAGGCGAATCCGTGGCAGCACGTATTAATGCCGAAGGCGGTCAGGCGCTGTTCGTTGCCGCCGACGTTTCCCAGGCCGACCAGGTGCACCGTGCTGTAACTCAGGGCCAGGCGCATTTCGGCTCAATCAACGTGCTTATGAACCACGCGGGGATCATTGCCGCCGCGCCGTTCCTGGAAACCAGCGAAGCCGACTGGGATCGGCTGATGAGCGTCAATGTCAAAAGCATGTTCTTAGTCACCAAGGCCGTATTGCCGGGCATGCTTGCCGCTGGCGGTGGCAGCGTCATCTGCACCTCTTCGATCTCCGCCGTAGTCGGCACGCCGATGGAGGTGCTGTATTGCACCACTAAAGGCGCCTGTCACATGTTCGCCCGCGCCCTGGCCGTGGAGTACCGCGACCAGAACATCCGCAGCAACGCCATTTGCCCAGGCTTCATCGGCACCGCCCATGGCCGCCGCGAGCTCGACCTGCTGCGCGGTTATGGCGTGGACGCTTCCGACGAGGCGATCAAGACCATGCAGGGGCGCCTGTGCGACCCGAGCGAAGTGGCCAATGCCGCGCTGTTCCTGGCCAGTGACGAGTCGAGCTTCGTCAGTGGCTCGCACCTGTTCGTCGACAACGCCTATACCGCCATGTAACACCCGGTTGGCAGCGCGCTGCCGGCTACCCACAACAAGAACTGCAACACCCTTCAATTCTGCCCCCAAGCCAATTCCAACAAGACAGAGGCAGCAGATGGAAAACATAGGCACTTACGTCATCTACGTGATCATGGTGTGCGCCGTGATCGGCGCGATCGCTTCGATCGTCAACGCAGAATCTGAGCTGGCCAAGGAGTTCACCGCCGGCCTGCACAGCATCGGGCCGATCTTCATCCCGGTGGCCGGTATCATGGCCGCAATCCCGTTCATTTCCAGCTTCATCAGCCTCGTCATCGGCCCTCTGTTCCTGGCCATGGGTGCCGACGCCGGCATCGCCGGGCCGATCTTCATCGCTTCGGACCTGGGTGGTTATCAGTTGGCCCAGGCACTGTCGCACAGCCCCGAGGGCTGGATCCTCGGACTGATCACCGGCTTTCAGTGCGGCTCAACGGTCATCTTCGTCATCCCGGTGGGCCTGGCCATGCTCAACAAGGCCGACCACAAGTACATGGCACTGGGCATCATGGCCGGGCTGCTTAGTATCCCGATCAGCATCGTGTTCATCGCCATGGGCATGCAGGCCATGGGCCTGGGCGTACGCCCGGACATCGCCACGGCTGGCGCGGCGACGCAGGCACTGCACTTCACCTTGCCGACCCTGCTGCGCAACCTGTCGCCGCTGATCCTGTTCTGTGTGGCATTGGCGGCGGCGCTGCGCTACTTCCCAAACCTGATGGTCAGCCTGTTCCTCAAGCTCGGGCAACTGATGTATGCGGCGGTGACCCTGGTGCTGGTGGCCTCGATCGTCGAGTACTTTACCGGTGTGTTCACTTCGCTGTTCGGTGGCTGGGGCTTTGCGCCGATCATCGCCGACAAGGCCGACCAGTTCCGCGCCCTGGAGATCGCCGGCTACGTGGGCATCATGCTCTGCGGTGCGTTCCCGATGGTCTACCTGATCAAGCGCTTCCTGTCGCGGCCGATCGAGAAGGTGGCCTCGAAGCTAGGCCTGTCGCCGGTGGGGGCAGCTGGCATCCTCGCCGCTTCGGCCAATATCCTGGCGATGTTCCGCCTGGTGGCCGACATGCCACCGAAGGACAAGGTGCTAGTGATTGCCTTTGCCGTGTGTGCCGCCTTCACCTTTGGCGATCACCTGGCCTATTCGGCCAACTTCCAGCCCACGCTGATCGGACCGCTGATCATTGGCAAACTCGCCGGTGGCCTGTTGGGCATGCTGTTGGCCTACTGGCTGGCGGTACCCAAAGCACTGGAGCTGGGCCGTCAGGAAGAGGAGGCCGAGCTGCTGCCCGCCAGTGCACCGTTGCACTGACAGTCCAGGCATCGTTCAATGCCGTTCGGGCTTGCACAGCCGGGCGGCATTCGCGCCCTCTTCCACACCGCATGGGCAACCGCAATGAACAGCGACGACGCCAACCGCCTGGGCGCGGTCATTCACAGCATCGGCAGCGAAGCACTGGGCCCGGCCCTCGACACTGCGCTCAAGGGCGTGGTTGATTTCGACATGAGCTGCGCCTACCTGTTTCGCTTCAACCAGCCCGCGCTGCTCATTCATGACGGCTACAATCAGCGGGTATCCGAACGTACCCTGAAAGCCTACCTGCGCGGCGGCTATCTGCTCGACCCGTTCTACGTCGCCTGTACCAACAACCATCCCTCTGGCCTTTGGCGCATGAGCGAGTTGGCCCCAGACAGCTTCTTCGCCTCCGGATTTGCCATCTCTCATGATATCCACCCATGCGTCTCGACGCATCACGGTAGCTTGATTGAGGAAATGGGCTTCATTGTCCCGATACGCCCACGTACTGCACTGGTGTACTCGCTGATGCGTGGCCTCGAAAAGGGCGCGTTCGAGGCCAGAGAAGTACAGTCGCTGGCGGAACTAACGCCCCTGGTTGACGCGATATTCAGCCAGCACCTGAAGCTGGCTCACTCACAGGACTTGGCAGATCCGCAGGAATCGGACAGCCAGTTGGAGGACGCCTTTGTTGATATCCTCCAGGGCCAGTTGACCGAAACCCAGCGCCTCGTGGCCAAACTTATCCTGCAGGGCCACAGCAGCCAGTCAATCTCTCGCGAGCTTCGGATTTCAGAAGGTACGGTGAAAGTGCACCGGCATAATATCTGGCAGCGCTTGGGCATTGCGGGGAATGCCGAATTATTTCGTTTGTTTATCAATTATCTTATCAAAAACAGTTAACCTCGCTGGTGCTTGATCTCTGATTCAGCAATCAACGGTGATATCAGTCCCCGGTACGGACGCGCACATGAGCGCATACCCGGGTTTAGCGCTACCGGCATCAATCAGGGGAATAATTCTCCCGTCCAATACGGCGCACTCACAGGTTTGGCATATGCCAGCACGACAATGGGCAGGTAATACCAGCCCCTTGGCTTCTGCGAAGCTAAGGAGGGTTCCATCTGTGGGTTGCCATGATGCAGTGACACCTGACCTGCTGAACGTGACCTGGAATGGCCCACATTCGGGAATTTTGCGCATTTCCACTGGACTGTCAGGAGTCGCGAAGCTGTCCATGTGCAGCCGATCCACAGCGTCCGCTTGAACCACGCTGTTCTTTATCTGGCCCTGAAAGCCTTCGGGCCCGCAAACATGGATGGCAGCGCCACGCTCGGCAGCGTCGGTGATTAACGCGGATATATCCGGCCTGTAGTTGATCGCGCCTTCAATTTCACTGTTCCCCTCGGTCACATGCAGAGCGATAGCACCTTGGCTTAGCTGCCCTACCAGCTTAGTGACCTCATCCCACAGCGCTAAGTCGTCGCTGCATTTGACGGCGTGCACGACCCGTACAGGATGCGGGTAATGTGCTTGCACAAGTGCTGTGAGCTTTGTGATCGTCGGGGTTATGCCTATCCCCGCTGTAAGAAAGAGATTAGCTGGAGCGTCCAGGTTGAACGAATCTGGGCCGGAAGGTCCGGTCAGATGCAGGCGCTGTCCTGTTTCCAATGCATGAATGGCTTGGGAGCCGGCACCACTCCCCTGCTTCACCGTGATGCGTAGCCGATCATCCTCGATGCCAGACACGGTATAGCGGCGCCACGTGCCATCTGTTGTCAGATGGTGAACTGCGACATGCTGCCCAGCCACAAAGCTGTCTAGCGAGCCGAGCATGGCTAGAGGATCTCGTAGCCATACCGAGCGAATACCCGGAGCTTCCTCAACAATCTCAACGACTTCTGCAGGACGCGGCCAGGTAGTCAACGCAGGTGCTCTTGGAACCTTGGCTGCAATTGCCAGCCTTTCGCCGTAATGCGCCTGCGTGCTTGAAATTCTGTCGCCAGGTTGCAGCGATCCTGCTTTCTCGACCTGTGCATAGACGCCGCAATACATGTGACCGAAATGTCGGTTCAGTTGGGCGGGGATGTTGATGTCCAATTCGCCCGTCTGCGGGTTTACCGACGTCGCTCGGCAACGCTTGATTGGCCGGATAATCGAGAGACGGGACTGACCAAAATCTACACCTTTGCCAAGCCACTCGAATTCCGAAAATGGCTCTGCATCGATATAGATATTGCCTCGAAAACGCATGGGGTCGATCGGTACGCCCACTGTAACCGTCTGGCCAACTCACCCCTCAGCACACAGACCAGCTCGGACAAGAACGGGTGGAAAACAAAGCCTTGCCCGCAGGTATACCCATTGAATAAGCCTGTATCTGACGTAGGTCATGCAGAGCCTGCCAGCGGGTCGCAATCGACGATGGCTTCATTGTATACTTCGGCTCCGCATACCCCTTGAGCTACAGGAACATCAGCATGACTGTACTCCAAACGATCTACTGGCAGCCTACGCCGCCTTAGCGCTACGCCCCCTCGCAACAACCTGCTTCCGCTAGCCTCGCTCGCGGGTGCTCACTGCTGTACGCCTGGTTTTACACCTTAAGCACACAGCAAAAAATCCTCAAAATTTGAATTTGTATCGATTCGCTCGCCACTCCCTTGGCGTGCGCGATGCTTTGCCTTGGATATTTATATGCTGCAAAAACTTAGACAAACGTGGTTTTCCAACGTCCGTGCCGACGTGCTCGCGGGGCTGGTGGTCGCACTCGCGCTGATCCCGGAAGCCATCGCCTTTTCCATCATCGCCGGGGTAGATCCCAAAGTCGGTCTCTACGCCTCCTTCTGTATCTGTGCTGTCATCGCCTTTGTCGGCGGGCGCCCCGGAATGATCTCGGCGGCGACAGGCGCCATGGCACTGCTGATGGTTACGCTGGTAAAAGAGCATGGACTCCAGTACCTGCTGGCCGCGACGCTACTATGTGGCGTACTTCAAATCCTTGCCGGCTACCTGAAGCTCGGCTCGTTGATGCGCTTTGTTTCACGCTCGGTAGTCACCGGCTTCGTAAACGCATTAGCGATTCTGATTTTTATGGCGCAATTGCCTGAGCTGACCAATGTCACCTGGCATGTCTATGCCATGACCGCTGCGGGCCTGGGAATCATCTACCTGTTCCCGTATGTACCGAAAATCGGCAAGGTGATTCCCTCTCCATTGGTGTGCATTCTGACGCTGACTGCCATCGCCATTTACCTCGGTTTGGATATCCGCACCGTCGGTGACATGGGCCAACTGCCTGATACGCTCCCGATCTTCCTCTGGCCTGAAGTTCCGCTGAATTTTGAAACCCTGCGCATCATTTTCCCGTACTCGGCTGCGTTGGCAGTAGTGGGTCTACTCGAATCAATGATGACCGCGACCATCGTCGACGACCTTACCGACACCACCAGCAACAAAAACCGCGAGTGCAAAGGCCAGGGTGTGGCCAACATCGCTGCCGGCATGCTTGGCGGCATGGCAGGTTGCGCCATGATCGGCCAGTCGATCATCAACGTGAAATCTGGTGGCCGCACCCGTCTCTCGACATTGTGTGCCGGCGTTTTCCTGCTGCTGATGGTGGTATTTCTTGGCGAGTGGCTCTCCAAAATCCCTATGGCGGCACTCGTGGCTGTGATGATCATGGTGTCCATCGGCACCTTTAGCTGGGATTCCTTGCGTAATCTGAAAGAGCATCCGCTGTCGACCAACCTCGTCATGGTGGCGACCGTCGTGGTCGTCGTGGCCACTCACAATCTGGCTTACGGCGTACTGGTAGGTGTGCTGCTGGCCTCCCTGTTCTTCGCAAACAAGGTCGGGCACTACCTGGATATCAAGAGCACTCTTGAAGAGACGAAATCGCATCGGACTTACCGCGTCGTGGGCCAGGTGTTCTTTAGCTCTGCGGACAAGTTCACTGAGGTTTTTGACTTCAAGGAGGCGCTCAACAAGGTCACCATCGATCTCACACAGGCGCATTTCTGGGATATCACCGCCGTCGCAGCGCTGGATAAGGTCGTGATCAAGTTCCGACGCGAAGGCGCTGAGGTTGAAGTGCTCGGTCTCAATGAAGCCAGCGCGACAATCGTTGACCGCTTCGGCGTGCATGACAAACCCGGTGCCATCGACAAGCTCATGAGCCACTAAGGAGAACGACAATGACCCGCGTAATGGCATGCATTGATAACTCACAATCCTCATTGGCGGTCTGCGATTACGCAGCATGGGCCTCGCAACGACTCAGCGCTCCCCTGACCTTGCTTCATGTGCTGGATAAGGAGAAATATCCTGCATCCGCTGACCTCAGCGGCAATATCGGTCTCGGTAGCAGAGAACATCTGCTGGAAGAGTTGGCCATGCTGGATGCGCAGCGGGCAAAACTGGCGTTGGAGCATGGGCAGCACATGCTTGAAAAAGCTCGCGAGCGAACAGTTCACTCTGGCGCCATGTCACCTGATATGAAGCAGCGCCATGGCCATCTCGTCGAGAGCCTGAGCGATCTCCAAGACGATATTCGGTTACTGGTGATTGGAAGAGTCGGTGAGGACAGCACGCGCAGTGCCCAAAGTCTTGGCAGCCAGATTGAAGCGATAGTCCGAACTATCCACCGCCCCACCCTGATTACAACCAGCCATTTCAGGAAACCTGAAACGGTCATGGTGGCATTTGACGGCAGCGCAACAGGCCACAAGACCTTACAGATGCTTGCTTCAAGCCCGCTGTGCGAAGGCCTGCCAATTCATATCGTCATGGTTGGAACGGATTCTGAAGACAACCAGAACGCGCTGGAGAAGGCACGAACCACGCTTGCGTCTTCCGGCTCGCTGGTGCATTCCGAGATCCGCCCAGGCGAAGTAGAGTCCACACTGCATGCGTATCAGGCAGAGCACGGCATTGACCTCTTGGTCATGGGGGCGTACGGGCACTCACGCATCAGGCAGTTTCTGATAGGCAGCACGACCACGACGATGCTGCGTACATCCACTGTACCCTTATTGCTGCTTCGCTGAGCCAGTTCCACTGGCCACAGTATTTCCAGAACTGAGGAAATACCGTGGCCACCCTGGACGATGACTAACTGATCTTGCCGCTACGAGACCACATGCAACTCATAACTGAAATTGTTCACCCCGAGCTGAAATCCAAGCAGGGCAGAGTATTCCGTCGACATGCAGCTCGCGGCATCGTGATGCGGGGTGAACAGATCCTGTTGCTGTTCACCGAGCGCTATAACGATTTCAGCTTTCCTGGAGGCGGCCTTGATGGTGACGAGGACATTGTCGCAGGCCTGAAGCGTGAGCTTGAGGAAGAGACTGGTGCTCGTGAAATACAGGTGCTCCAGCACTACGGTTACATCGAGGAGTACCGGCCCTACCAAAAGCCACAGTACGATCTGATGCACATGACCTCGCATTTTTATCAATGCGAAGTAGCGCCCCAGCTAGAGCCGGTGAGAATGGAAAGCCACGAAATCGCTAATGGTATGCGGCCTGTCTGGATCAACCTGCATGAAGCCATCGCACACAATGAAGCCGTCATGCAGCGTCACGAGTCTTCGATGGGGCAGTCAATTCTGCGCGAAACCTACATGCTGAGAAAAGTCGCTTCCGAATTGTTGATGCCAATCAGCCTTTGAGCTGACTATTTGGCGAAGTCCACTTAGCCTGCCTCAGGCAAGCATCCAATGCTGCGGGAGTAATTGCGTGATTTCGCTCGCCCGCTGTGTCGGAAGCCGCATCAGTACATCCTTGAGATAGGCATACGGATCGTGCCCATTCATACGCGCCGACTGGATCAGGCTCATGATTGCCGCCGCCCTTTTTCCACTGCGCAGCGACCCGGCAAATAACCAGTTCGAGCGCCCAAGCGCCCACGGCCGGATCAAATTCTCGATCTGGTTATTGTCGATGGGCACAGCACCATCTTCCAGGTAGCGCGTCAGCGCTACCCAGCGTTTAAGGCTGTAATCCAGGGCCTTGGCCGTGGCCGAACCCTCGGGCACAAGTTCGCGTTGGGCCAACATCCACTCATGCAGTTTTTCAGCGATGGGCACCGCTGTTTCCTGACGTAATCGCCAGCGGGCTTCGTCGCTCATTTCCTTGGCGTGTCGCTCGACTTCATACAACCCGCCAATCGAGTGAAGCGCCTGCTCCGCCAACTGGCTTTTATTGGCTGCATGCAGGTCGAAGAATTTGCGGCGTGCATGGGCCATGCAGCCGATTTCGGTGATGCCCAGCTCGAAGCTGGCCTTGTAGCCGGCGAAGTCATCGCAGACCAGCTTACCGTTCCACGTGCCCAGGAAGTTACGCGCATGTTCGCCGGCACGGCTGGGGCTGAAGTCGTAGACCACGGCCTTTAGGGCCGAGAAAGGCGTGGTGCTATAGGCCCACACGTAAGCGCGGTGGGTTTTCTTTTCGCCTGGTGCGAGCATCTGAACCGGGGTCTCATCGGCGTGGATCACGCCCTGGGCCAACACATGCTCACGCAGCGCATCGACCAGAGGCTGGAGCTGCACACCGGTCTGTCCGATCCATTGCGCCAGTGTCGAACGGGCGATGGGCAGTCCGGCCCGACCAAAAATCTTCTCCTGCCGGTACAGCGGTAAATGGTCGGCGAACTTCGCCACCATCACGTGGGCCAAAAGGCCTGCGGTCGGGATGCCCTTGTCGATCACTTGGGCCGGTACAGGCGCCTGGATCAGTGTTTCACACTGACGGCACGTCCATTTTCCACGCACATGCCGCTCAACTGTGAACACGCCCGGAGTGTAATCGAGCTTCTCGCTGACGTCTTCGCCGATTCGCTGAAGCTGGCAGCCGCACACGCACTGAGTATTCTCTGGTTCGTGACGGATCACGGTTCGCGGAAACTGCGGCGGCAGTGGTGCACGCTTGGGCTTATGACGTGGCTCGGCCGGTGCGGCCGGCGGATTGGCTGCCTTCAGCTCGGCTTCGATAGCTGCGATATCGGTATCGAGCAGATCATCAAGCAGACTGCCTTGGTCGGGGCTCAGTTGCTCGCTGCGCTTGGCGAACTTGTGTCGCTTGAGGATGGCGATTTCATGAGCCAGTTGCTCGTTGACCGTTTCGAGGCGTTGGATTTTCTGGCTCATGGAGTCGACCTGGGACAGCAACTGCATAGCCTGTTCGGCCAAGCCGCGCAGCTGTTCCGGTGTCATCTGGTCGAGATTGGGCGAGGAAGTCATGCCGCTGATTGTGTCAGAGCAGGTCGTCAACAGCGATAAACCGATGGGCTAATGGCAGGGGCTAAAGCACTGTGATCGCGCTGCCTGCGCCGACCCGCTGCCACGGCAAACCCAGTACCAAGGCTTGAAGTTGCTCGTTATCGAGTTCGACTTCCGATCCGTGACGGATGCCGGGCCAATGAAACTTGCCTTGGTTCAATCGTCGCGCTGCCAGCCAAATGCCCACACCGTCATGCACCAAGACTTTCATTCGGTTGGCACGGCGATTAGCGAAGAGGTATGCGCAGTGCGGCTTCGCCACACCGAACACCGCGATCACCCTGGCCAGCGCGGTCTCGGTACCGGCGCGCATGTCCATAGGCTCGGTGGCAAGCCAGATGGCATCGATCCGAATCATTCCAACAGGTCTCGCAGAAAGGTGGCACAGGCGACAGCGCTTTCGGTCGGCCAGTTCACTTTGACGGTGCCACGCGGGTGCTGGATTTCAATGCAGATACTTGATGAAGCTGCCTGCGAATGTCCTCCGGCTAGCGGCAAGGGCACTGGAATGAAAGCAGGTTGCAGCGCCATAGTTTTGTTCGTGAGTACCCTAATCCATTTATGTACGAGGTTCGCGTTAAGGCTGTGCTTCTGCGCGACGCTGGCAATCGATGCGCCGGGCTGGGCGCACTCTTGGACAACTTGGGCCTTGAAGGATTTTGAATAGGAACGGCGTTGTGACTGCATGGAAAGACCCGCTTAAAAGGCTAGAAATGGTGTCCACTTAAATTAGGTGGACACCATCGCCTTTGGCGTCGGGGTCAGGAAGGTGAGTTGGCCGGACGGTTACCGCCCACTAGCGTAGACAGCGCCTCTACTGTCCTCACATTGATAATGGAAAGTGCCGAGTCGTCAAAATCCCAGTGGCCGAGACAGTCGTTTCGATGAACAACGCGTGCTTGCACACCAAAAAACTCGGCCAGTAGTTCTGGCTCTGTCAGCAAATCTCCACGAGGCACCGGCTGCCTTTCATGGAGCGTCGCTGCGCCCAGGCTTTTGCCAGGCAAAAAATGGACAAGCGCAGGATTAGTCGTGAGCTGCTGATACGTGGCGGCGCCAGCCGCCGTTCCACTTCGTGTAATGGCTACCGCACGGTCGCCTGGAAAACCTTTCCCGTATTCCAGCGGGACACAGTCCAGCCTTTCACCTTCGAAGCCCTTTATTGGATAGCGGAACAGCGAAACGACGTGAGCCATCTGACATGCCCTCTTCACAAATTCGTAGGAATCACTTGAAGCCCAGCGTGACCTGACGGGGATGAATTGTTCGATGCATGCAATGCCGATCACCCGGTCGCTCGCCACGGATGCAAAAAAGCCACTGCCCGGAGGGGCAGTGGCCGGGTCCGCACCGAACTCCGTCAGAACAGCGCGGTATCAGGACGCAGGCGATTGAATCACCCGCGTCCCACCAGTCACGAAGCGTTAATCCAAATGGTCTTCAGCTCCGTGTACTGATCATGGGCCCAGATGGACTTGTCCCGCCCACCGAAGCCAGACTCCTTGTAACCACCGAACGGCGTAGTCACATCCCCTTCGCCGAAACAGTTAACCGTGACCACGCCCGCACGGATTTCACGCGACAGGCGCAGCGCATTGCGCAGGCTGCCGGTGTAGGCCGAAGCGGCCAGGCCGTAGACGGTATCGTTGGCCAGCTCAATCGCCTCATCGATGGTCTCGAAGCTGGTCACGCTCAGCACCGGGCCAAAGATTTCCTCGACGAACAACTTGTTGTCGCGGCCAACGTTGTCGACGATGGTCGGTTGCACGAACACGCCTTCCTCGGTTTCGCCGCCCTGAACGATGCTGAGTTTCTGCTCGCCCGCGTATTCCAGGTACGACTTCACCTTCTCGAAGTGCGACTTGCTCACCATGGCGCCCAGACGGTTGTCCGGGTCGAGCGGATCGCCCAGCTTCCAGTCCTTCAGGTGCTTGGCGATCAGGCCCAGCAGTTCGTCTTTCACGTCCTTGTGTACGATCAGGCGCGACGAGGCCGAGCAGTTTTCGCCCATGTTCCAGAACGCACCGGCGGTAACGTACTGGGCCACTTCGTCGAGGTCTTCGCAGTCGTTCATGACCACCGCCGGGTTCTTGCCACCCAGCTCCAGGACGATGCGCTTGAGGTTGGACTCGGCGGCGTATTTCAGGAACAGGCGACCGGTGTCGGTGGAACCGGTGAAGCTGACCATCGGGATGTCCATGTGGCGGCCGATGGCTTCGCCCACTTCACGGCCACCCCCAGGCACCAGGTTGAACACGCCTGCAGGAATGCCAGCCTCGTGGGCCAACTCGGCCACGCGCAGGGCGCTGAGGGTGGTTTCCTTGGCCGGTTTGACCACGATCGAGCAACCGGCGGCCAGCGACGGAGCGATCTTCCAAGCCAGCATCAGCAGCGGGAAGTTCCAAGGCAGCACCAGGCCGACCACGCCGATGGCTTCGCGCACGACCATGGTTACGGCAGCGTTGCCGGTTGGGGCAGTGGCGTCGTAAATCTTGTCGATCAGCTCGGCATGCCAGCGGATGGTGTGAATCGTTTCCGGCACGTCTACGGTCTGGCATTCGCTGACCGGCTTGCCGCTGTCCAGCGCTTCAAGCACCGCCAATTCGTGGGCGTTGTCTTCCAGCAATTGGGCGAACTTCTGCAGCACATGCTTGCGGTCGTTCGGCTGCATCTTCGACCAGGTGCCCTCTTCGAACACGCGCTTGGCCGCAGCCACGGCGACGTTGACATCGTTGACGTCGCAGGCGGCGACTTCTGCCAGTTGCTTGCCGGTGGCCGGGTTGGTGGTGACAAACGTGCGGCCGGAAATGGCATCGCGGAACTCACCGTCGATGAACGCCTTGGTGCGCAGTTGCAGGTCGGCAGCGATGGCCGCGTATTGTGCCTTGCTCAGCAATTCAGCCATGTTCCAGTCTCCTTATTTGATCTGGGCGATGGTGGCTTTCAGTTCGGTGACCACACGCTTGAGTTCCTGCTTTTCAGCCTCGTCCAGGTCGTACAGCGGCTTGCGTACGCCGCCGGTCTTCAGACCGTTCAGAGCGACACCGTTCTTGATGGCCTGTACAAACTTGCCACCTTCGAGGAAGTCCATCAGCGGCATCATGGCTGCCATGATCTTGCGGCCTTTGTCGAAGTTCTTCTCGATCACGCAGGCCTCAAACAGCGCCACGTGCTCACGTGGAATGAAGTTCGAGCCGGCGCAAACCCAGCTCTTGGCGCCCCAGGCGAAGAACTCCAGGGCCTGGTCGTCCCAGCCGCACGAAAGCTGGATGTTCGGGCGCTTGATGGCCAGGCGATGCAATTGGGCCATGTCACCGGAGCTTTCCTTGATGGCGACGATGTTCTTCACATCGGCCACGGCGTCAAAAAACTCTTCACCCATGCTCACGCTCATGCGGCCTGGGTAGTTGTAAAGCATGATTGGCAGGCCGGCGGCAGCGTCGACTGCTTTGACGTGCAGGGCGATTTCCTGCTGGGTCGGCAACGCGTACGGCGGGGTACCGACCAGCAGCGCATCGGCCTTGATTTCCTTGGCGTGCTGGGCGAAAGCCACAGCGTCTTCGGTGCGAATGCCACCGGTACCAACGATCAGCGGCAAGCGACCATTGAGCACATCCTTGGCTTGGGCAGCCAGTTCGATGCGTTCTTGAGTGGTGTGGGCATAGTATTCACCGGTCGAGCCGCCGATGATCACGCCGTGAATCTTCGAGTCGACCAAGTACTCGAGCACCTCGGCGAAGGCCGCTTTGTCGATCGAGCCGTCCGCTGCCAGTGGAGTGATTGCCGGGGTGTAGATGCCTTCAAATTTCACGGTAGATTCTCCAAGGATACATTTGGTAGTGAAAGCCGCGACGCAACGCGCCGCGACGGCTGTGTTTCAGGTCAGGCGAGCGAGGCGGCCTGTTGCAGATTCATTGATCGGGTTTCGGGCGCCAGCGCGAAGGAGAACGCCAGGCCGACGAAAGTCACTGCTGCGGCGGCGTACATGGTTGCGCCGATTCCGTAGGTATCGAGGGCAATCGGGACCAACCAGGTTCCGACCGCAGCGCCGACCCGCGACATAGAGGTGCCCACACCCACCGCACCAGCGCGAATTTCGGTAGGGAAGAGTTCGTTGGGGTAAACAAGCTGCAACACTTGGGCACCGCCGATAAACAGTGCATAGGCGCCGAACAAGGCCAAAATCAGCATTTCCGAACCGCTACTGAATGCGCCCAGGCCCAGCAACGCCAGCCCCGACCACAGGAAGCTGTGCAGCAGCGTGGTACGCCGGCCAAGCCCGTTGATCAGGCGTGTAGCAATGATGCAGCCGACTACGAATAGACAGGTGATGGCGACAGAGCCGATCGACGCCCACTCACCTTTGAGGTTGAGCGCGCCCAGAACCTTTGGGGCGAAGGCATAGACGGCAAACACCGGAATAACCGAGCAGGTCCAGAACATGGTGACGAACAACATGCGTTTGCCATAGCCGGAGTGCAGCAGGCTGAGGAACGACAGTTTTCGCGTTTTAGGCTCTTCTGGCAGATTGCGCAGAGAGAAATCATTGCCATATACACGCTTGATAATCTGCTCGGCCTCGGCGCTGCGGCCCTTGCTGATAAGCCAGCGTGGCGACTCAGGCGTACCAAGGCGCAACATGAACAACACGCTACCGACTACTGCTGCACTGGCCAGGACCATGCGCCAGGCATCATCGCCACCGTGATGAAGAATCGCTTCCCCAACCATGTAGGCCACAGCTGCGCCTGCGAACCACAGCACAGTAAGGGTGGCCAGGCGAGGCCCCCGATTCTTCTTGGGCAGGAACTCGACCAGCAGCGAAGTGGCCACCGGATATTCAATGCCGACCGCGATGCCAATGGCAAAACGCAGCAAGAACAGCGCAAGCGCTGACTCCACCCAGAACTGCGCGACTGAGGACAGAACGAACAGAGTCGGGCCGACGAAGAAAACGCGTTTGCGACCGAAGCGATCAGTCAACCAGCCGCCGAAGAAGCCACCGAAAAAAATGCCGATCAGCGCCGAGGCCGCGATCATGCCCTGCCAGAAGCTGGACAGGCCAAGCCCGGCGGACATCTGCGCCATGGCCACGCCAACGATGCTAAGCACATAGCCGTCAACAAATGATCCGCCGCCAGAGCGTACCGTCAGAAACTGATGAAAACGATTAATAGGTACGTCTTCGATTGATACATTGGAATTTGTCATTATTTTCTCCTGCCACGACCAAAGTGCTGCCTGTTCAAGGGCGAACGGATCCGCGAAGCTGAAAACCTATTCAGCTCCGTCTCGTCGAAGTGCGCTTCGACCCTAAACAGCACGCAATAGAAACCGCAGGCCTGGCAAATTACTGCCCGGCAAATATCAATAAGTTATAGCGTCTTGAATTAACTCAGCTTTCTTTTCCGGCGCGGTACTGTCCCCATTTCAGATTCAGGTTCAAACCCAGCGACACCAAGGGCGCCGGTGGGTTCGCGCACGGTCCTGGTGCTTGGCGAACAAAATCGATCAGTTCGTTCTTCTCACCGGCTAGCCAGTCAGCCAAAAGTTTGCCGGTCGCGGTGCCACGAGTAACACCCAAGCCATTGCAGCAAAGGGCACCGTAAACATTAGGCGCTAACTCTCCAAAATACCCCATGTGGTTGCGCGACATTGCCAGTGCACCGCCCCAGGTGTATTCGAAGGGCATATCTGGCAGCATCGGGAATCGACGTTCGAAGGCGTCACGATGACGAACCACGAAGCGTTCGAGGTATTTGCGATTGGCACGGCCGTCAGGGTTGAAACTGAAACTGTTACGGATCAACAAACGGTTGTCTGGCGTGCGACGCACAGTGGTGCCGAATGGATCAGCGGGAATGACGCCCCAGTATGGCTTGCCGCCTAGCCTCGCCTGCTCCTCTTCGTTCATCGGACGGGTCAGGCTGGCATAAGTGAATACCGGCAACATGCGGCCTTTGAGGAAGCCGAAACTCATACCGAAAGCGTTGGTAGTGAGCACCAGCTTGTCAGCCGTGATCGAGCCATTGGCATGCTTGAGCACAGTCTTTGTGCCGTACTCGATTTCGGTGATCGGAGTCTGCTCATACAGCGTGACATTCGGCGGCAGATTATCTGCCAACCCTTTGACCAAGGCCGAGGGCTGAATAAGAGAAGTACCCGGAGTGAACAGGGCCTTGCGGTAGAAGTGGGTGCCGATATGCTCTGGAAGCTGATCGGCGTCAATCATCTCGTAAGGCTGATCGAGCTTGTCCAAACCGCGCCGGTAGGCATCCAGGACGGCAATGCCACGTGGCTCTACGGCAGCTTGGTACTTGCCGCAATGCTTCATCTGGCAATCGATCTGATAACGTTCAACCAGTTCCTTGAGGAATGACTGTCCGCTGAGATTGAGCTTCAGCGTGGTTCTGGCGATGGCGATGTCACCAATGTAATCGTCGGCGCCGATGTCATGAGGCAGGTCGATGGCAAAACCAGCATTGCGTCCCGACGAACCGAACCCCACTTCCTGAGCTTCGATGAGCACGACCTGGTCATCCGGAAAATTCAACGCCAGCTGGCGTGCAGCGGCTAACCCGGTAAAGCCAGCGCCGACCACAACCCAACGTGCGGCGGTGTGCCCGTGGTGCGGAGCTTTGATCTGCCGTCCTTTGCTCAGGTGGTACCAACCACACGTGGTGTCGTCGGCGGGCAACGAGGTGATCTTTGTCATTTCAGGAACCAGATATTGTTGTTAGCGTCTGTTCCTCATCACGCCTCGCCAAACCCGGCATCCTGCCGGGTGTTGGCGCGCGGTGAGCATTACTTCATAAGGCCAGTGCCACTTCCATCCCTTGGGGCGCCGCGTATTCGGCCATGCGGCGACGGGACAACTCGAAGTGCTCGCGCACAAGCTGTCCGGCAGTTTCAGGATCTCGACGCTCGATGGCCTCGATCATTTGATCGTGCTGCT
Organism: Pseudomonas sp. s4; assembly: GCF_046764235.1. Classification (NCBI taxonomy): domain Bacteria; kingdom Pseudomonadati; phylum Pseudomonadota; class Gammaproteobacteria; order Pseudomonadales; family Pseudomonadaceae; genus Pseudomonas; species Pseudomonas sp. s4. The sequence continues at coordinate 6,284,006 of NZ_CP177209.1, forward strand.
GGCAGGCGAGCTCTAGGTCGCGCTGCATATCATCAGTGGTCGGATGTCGATAGAAGATCTTGCCCAGCCTTGTGTGGTCGATCAGAAGGCGCCGCAGGCTGGGCAACAAGTAGTCGTTATGCGCCATCCGGCCGATCTCCAGATGGAAGGCATCGTTGTAGAGCACACGGTTTTCTACATCACGCTGTTCAATGGCCTGACGGAACATCGCCTGAATGGCCTTAAGGCCCTCGATCTCACGCGTCGTTGCATGTGTAGCCGCCAACTGAGTGGTCGCTATGTAGATCAACGGCGCAGCCAAGAAAAAGCTATGCAAAGAATCGTGGTTCATCGCAGCCACGCGAGGTGCTCGATTAGCCTCCAATTCTATGTAGCCCTCAGCAGCGATCTGTCTCAGCAGCTCGCGAACCGGCGGGCGGGACAGGCCGAACTCCTCACACAAGGCCAGCTCATCGACCACCGCGCCAGGTGCCAGCTCCATGCTCAGGATGCGCCGACGCAAGGCATCAGCAAGGACGCCCTTGCGGTCCAGCGGCACCTCACCGATCAGTGGATGAGCCTCAGCGGTTGCTTTCATGGCGGCTTTCTTGGTTGTCATATTGTTGTGTCTACAATTTGTATAATGAATATAGGGTTCGTTAGACAATGTGTCTACTGGTTTTTCGACCATCGGTACAGCGTGATCACGATGGCTCGAATCTCACATTTCTGTCCGCGACAATATCATGCCAACCCACGACCATAGCGGCGCCCAGCGCAACCGCCGCAAAGGCTGATGGCCACTGGGCTCGCGGTATTCTTTCGAAATTATCTTGGTATACACAAAGAATACAATCGCGTTGACGGGGCTCGGAACCCATGCCAGTCTGAATCAAACAGTGATCGCTCCGGGTTTTGGTGAACGGTGGGGGGTTCCATGAGAGGCGGCAAAAATGAGCTGTACGAGGATCTGAAAGGCCAGATTCTGACCATGGAGCTCAGCCCCGACCAATTGCTGGACGAGTTGGGGCTAAGCGAACGATATGGGCTATCGCGTACACCTGTCCGAGAGGTGTTTCGCCGCCTGGCGGGTGAAGGCTATCTGGACATACAGGAACATCGTGGCGCCCGAGTGGCACCGATGAACCACAACACCTTGCGTAACTTTTTCCTTGTGGCGCCCATGGTTTATGCCGCTATCGGCCGACTTGCTGTTCAAAACTACAAGCCCGCTCAACTGCGCGACCTGCATGCCACCCAGGAGCGCTTTCGCACGGCGAGCCAAATTCGCGACCCTCGGGCGATGGTCGTTGAGAACAACCGCTTCCACGAGATCATGGGCGAGATGTCTGGCAACCCTTATCTCGAACCCAGTCTTGGTCGCCTGTTAATCGACCACGCACGTATCGGCCACACCTTCTTCCGCCCACGCAATAGCGACATGGAGCGCCACCTGTGCTTGGCCGTCGAGCACCACGACAGCTTCATTGAAGCTTTCAGCCGGCATGACGAAGGTGCCGTAGTCGATTTGGTGTTCGAACACTGGGAGCTTTCGCGCTGCAACATGCAGATGTTTATCGCCCCGCAAAGCCTGGTTGAAGACGTTGCACGCGATATCAACAGCGGCTGACACGCGCTCGTAGGACAGTTTTGCAGTACCCGCCATGGACGGACGATGACCGACCAGGGATGCACGCAGGTGAATTTCAACAAAAACAGGGCTTAACGCCCAGCCACCACAATGCAGGAGTTCAACATGAATCGTATCCGCAAGGCACTGTGCGCAATCGCAATGATTGGTCTAGGGCTGTGTCAGGCCCATGCCGACGAAAAGGTCATCAACATGGGCACCCTTTCCTGGGAAGACCTCACGCCCATCACCGGGATCACCAAGAAAGTCCTGGAGGACGCCGGCTATACCGTCAAGGTGACTTCGTTCTCGGAGTGGGGCATCGCGTATGCGGCCCTGAGCAAAGGTGACGTGCAGATCCTCGCCTCGCAGATCGACTACGTGGCCCAGGATTTCTGGAACCGTAACAAGAGCCGCCTGGAAAAGATCTCACCGGTTTCTCACGGACTGTACCAGGCGATCGCGGTGCCAAAGTACGTGCCAATCGACTCGATTGAGCAGCTCAACGAAAACGCTGACAAGTTCGGCAACAAGATCGTCGGGATTGAACCCGGGTCGGGCTTGATGAGTGATGCCGCCAAAGCGGTCAAGGCTTATGACCTGAAACTCAACCTGCTCGAAGGCAGCACCGCAGCCATGACGGCGGCGCTGAAGTCCGCAGTCGACCGCAAGGAATGGGTGGCCGTCACACTCTGGGAGCCGACCTGGATGGCCCTCAAATACGACACCAAGTTCCTGAAAGATCCGAAAGGCGTGTTCGCTCCAGCGCAAGGCTACTACTGGATTGGTCAGAAAGGCTTCTCAGCGGAGAACCCCCAGGCCCGCGAGGTCATCGCCAGCGTTTATGTACCCCTGGCGGACATAAGTGCGATCAACAGCGCAGTGAACGATGGCAAGACAATGGACCAAGCCGTGAACGAATGGACCGACAGTCATGCTGATCTGCTCAAGCGCTGGGAAAACATCAAAAAATACTGACAGCTGCGTTTCACCTTGCCACTGCCGAACTTGAAACAAGAACACACCAGAAAAACTCTGGTTCGGGTGCACACATGAATACCAAGAATGTTGTTGAAACACTGGTCGATTGCCGCGGTGTCTGGAAGATCTTCGGCGACCGCGCGCCGGCCGCCATGCAGGCCTACCGTGAGCGCGGCCTGACAAAAACCCAGATTCTCCAGGATTATGGCTGCGTTGTAGGCGTCTCCAACGTCAATCTGCAGGTACGCCGCGGCGAAATCTTCTGCATCATGGGTCTCTCTGGCAGTGGCAAATCCACGCTTATCCGGCTTCTCAATCGCCTGATAGTTCCTACCAGCGGCGAAATCCTGGTCAAGGGCCGCGACATCGCCCAACTGGACGCTGCCGCACTGAGGGAAGTACGTGCCAAGCATATCGGTATGGTGTTCCAGAGTGTCGCCTTGCTGCCACATCGCACTGTATTGGAGAACGCAGCCTTCGGGCTGGAAGTGCAAGGCCTGTCCAAGACCAAACGTCATGAGGTGGCCGGGCGCGCCCTGGCCAAGGTTGGTCTGAGCGATTGGGCCAACCGCTATCCCGCCGAACTCTCGGGCGGCATGCAACAGCGTGTCGGTCTTGCCCGGGCAATCGCTTCCGACCCGGAGGTGATCCTAATGGACGAGCCCTTCAGCGCCCTGGACCCCCTGATCCGCCGGCAGCTGCAGGACGAGTTCAGGGAACTGACCAAATCGTTGGGCAAATCCGCCGTGTTCATTACCCACGACCTGGAAGAGGCCATTCGCATCGGTGACCGTATCGCCATCATGAAAGATGGGGTGATCATCCAGGAAGGCACCGCCGAAGACATCGTGCTAAACCCGGCCGACGATTATGTAGCCGAGTTCGTCGCAGGGATCTCGCGCCTGCACTTGGTCAAAGCCCACTCCATCATGCAGCCGCTTGCCGAATACAGTGCCCGCCACCCGCACGAAAACCCCGAGCTCTTGCAATGCGCGGCCCCCGAAAGTGACCTGGATTCCCTTATCAACCTGTTGATTCGCTCAGGCCACGACGCTGTGGGCGTGCGCGACAACGGAACATTGCTGGGAGTGATAAGCCAGCGTGACCTGCTTCGCGCTGTCCAAGGGGTCCGGGACGACGAATCCCATGCTCAGGCACGTACGTCTGTGGAGGGTCTCGTATGAACCCCGAAGACTTCGCTTCCGCCTTCGATGAACATGTCGACAATGCCTTGATGTGGCTGTCAGACAATGCCGCTGGCTTGTTCGACCTGTTCAACGACCTGCTGAAGGCTTTGTATCAGGCGGTCTATACGGTACTGGAAGTACCACCTTTTTATGCTGTGGCATTGCTGTTCGCCCTGCTGGCATGGCGCTTGGCAGGGTGGCGCTTTTCGCTGGGTACCTTTTTGGCGCTGCTGATGTGCGCGCTGATGGGATTGTGGTCGCAAACTATGAGTACCTTGGCCCTGGTACTTACTGCCACCAGCCTCGCTCTGGTAAGCGGGATTCCCTGCGGCGTAGTGGCCGGCCTGTCTCCAGCGGTGAATCGCATCTGTGAACCGGCCATGGACCTGGTTCAGACGTTACCGCCATACATCTATCTGCTGCCTGCCATCGCCTTGCTCGGCTACGGCACTGGCACAGCATTGGTAGCAACGGTCATCGTTGCCGTACCCCCAGTGCTACGCCTCACTGCACTGGGCATCCGGATGACCCCCAAAGCTTTTCTGGAACTGGGGAATGCAAGCGGCACAACCGGATGGCAACAATTCGTCAAAATCCGTTTGCCGTTCGCCATGCCAAGCATCATGACTGGTATCAACCAGAGCTTGATGATGGCCTTCGGCATGGTGGTTATCGCAGGGATCGTCGGTTCTGGAGGCCTTGGGGAAGTTATTTACAGCGCTATTCGGACATTGGACATCGCCCGCTCGATCAACGCAGCGATCGCGATCGTGGTCCTTACTCTGATCCTCGACCGGCTGGCACAGAGTGGCATTCGCACTGCCGAGGAGGCACGTCATGACGCTCACTGAAATGAACCTCTCCCCCGGCGCCTACCTCGCCCCCTTGTTCGACTGGCTGAACACCAACTTGCATGGGCTGTTCGCCGTCATAAGCCGCTTCGTCGAGGCCATGCTAGGCGCGATCGAGGCGCTGCTGTTGCTACCACCGGCTTACGCCATGATTGCCGGTGTATGCATTGTGTCGGGGCTGTTGATTAACCTGCGCAGCGCAGGGCTTGCAGGCGTGCTACTGGGCTTTTGCTGGCTAAGTGGTTTCTGGACCGCTTCCATGCAGACCATCGCCTTGGTGTCCGTGGCTGTACTGATTGCGGTTGCCGTGGCCTTCCCGCTCGGCATCCTTGCAGCTCGTGTAAAACGTTTCGACAACGCCGTAAGTCCGCTGCTGAACGTGATGCAGACCGTCCCGCCATGGGTGTACCTCATCCCCGCAGTGATCATCTTCAGCCTGGGCAAAGTGCCGGCGATCATGGCGACGATCATTTATGGCATCCCGCCGATGCTGCGGTTGACCACGCTCGGCTTCCGCCAGGTACCCAAAGACCTGCTGGAACTCGGCCAGGCTACCGGTGCAAAACCCAGCACCATCTTGTTCAAGATCGAGCTTCCCAGTGCCTTGCCTACCCTGCTGGTTGGCCTCAATCAGTGCATCCTCATGTCGCTGGCGATGGTCGTTCTGGCCGGGTTGGTCGGTGCAGGCGGCTTGGGCGCCGAAGTTACTCGCGGCCTGACGCGCATGGAAATGGGGCTAGGCCTACGTGCGGGCTTGGCTATCGTCGCCGTGGCTCTATTACTCGACCGGCTCTCACGAGGCCTACTCAGCCGTCGGGCTGGGCCGCAACTTCAGTAAGCCCGGAAAAAACGGCGGGCGGTTCTGGCCCGCCACAACTTTTGCATGATCAAAGAGAAACACCGTTGCGTCCCACTCGTAGCTTCAGTAATGCCCTGAATGGGCACAATTCGCGTTTCACCCACTCGGTCGAACAGCCCACCCATCAACAGACGCGTGTGGGCTTTCTCTTGCTCGAGCACTTCTCGTTGTTGGCGTTTACTCAGGCCCTAGACACTATGGTTACTGCCAATCTGATTCAGCCAGAAACCTGTGTGAGTACCACCTTCAGCTTGGACGGCCAGTCAGTAATCAGTGACCTGGGTATCGATATCTCTCCAGCAGCATCATTGGAGAAAAGCCTCAAGCTACCCTTGGATTTGCTGGTGATTTGCGGTGGCCTGCGAACCGCACTGGTAGCTTCCGCTGACTTGAGCGCATGCCTACAAGGCCTGGCAAGAAAGGGAGTTGCATTGGCCGGACTGTGGAACGGCGCATGGTTCTTAGGGCAGTCGGGGTTGCTTGACGGCTACCGCTGCGCTGTTCATCCGGAGCACCGTGGGGCCGTAGCAGAAATCGCCCATCACAGTCACGTAAGCACAGACAGCTTCGTCGTCGACCGTGACCGCTTGAGCGCGGCGAGTCCTGCAGGCGCGTTCAACATGGTGCTTGAGTGGTTGGGGCAAAGAAGAGGCACGGCGTTGACTGATGGCGTAACCGCCATACTGGCTTTCGAGGCGTCCCGCTACCGGCGCACTGTCCCGGCACCTCACACCAACATCAGTGAGCCGCTACGTGAAGCGATCAGCCTGATGGCCGCGAACATCGAAGAGCCCCTGAGCCAGGATCAGATAGCCGAATACGTAGGTCGTTCGAAGCGCCAGATCGGACGCTTGTTCCGGCATCAGCTGGGGACAACTCCTGTGCGCTACTACCTGGAGCTACGCATCACCGAAAGCCGACGGCTGCTGCAGTATTCCGACCTGCCTCTATTGGGCGTGGCCGTGGCATGCGGGTTCGTCTCTGCAAGCCACTTCAGCAAGTGCTATGCGTCGTTCTTCGGATACAGTCCTTCTAAAGAAAAACGCTTTGCCTGCGTGAAAAGCATGCAGCGCGAACCCAGTTGACGTAGAGCCCGCGCGCAGACGTTCTGCGAACGGGCTTTCCATGTCACGCAGCTTCTGTCGTCGACAGCGGCATCACCTGCCCATGGCGCCGGCTGTTGATCACACCTATTACCAGGATCACCAAGGCCAAGCCGATGGTTAGCGATACCTCCAATCGATGTTGGGGCATCACGAACATCACGCCTAGGGCGAAAATGATAAAGCCAATCACCCCATAGGTAAGCCATGGGTAGAGCCACATCTTGAAGGCAATCACTTGGTTCTGCTTCTCCAGCACGGCTCGCATGCGTAGCTGTGAGAAAGCGATAGCGAGGTATACCAGCAGAGCAATCGAACCCGAACTGGCCAACAAAAATGCAAACACCTCAGACGGTGCGAAGTAGTTGATGATGGTGGTCACCATGCCAATCAGAGTGCTGCCTATCACGGCCGCCCGAGGTACACCGGCTCTGGAAGTACGGCCTATGGCAACCGGTGCATCTCCGCGCTTGGCAAGAGAGAACATCATGCGCGAAGCGATGTAGATAGACGAGTTCAGGCAGCTGGCCACCGCCACTAACACCACAATATCTACCATCAGCTTGGCATAGGGAATGTTCATGATCTCCAATGCCCGTTGATAGGAACCATGAAGTGGCAGCAGCGGATCATTCCATGGCACCACCGATATGATGATGAAGATGGAAAGCAGGTAGAACACGCTTATCCGCCAGATCACCGAGCGTGTGGCCTTAGCGATATTTCGGGCGGGGTCGGCAGATTCGGAAGCGGCGATAGTGACTGCTTCGGTGCCGAGGTAGCTGAACATGGTGGTGAGCAAGGCACCAATGATGGCCGTCCAGCCATTAGGCATGAAACCACCATGGGCGCTCATCAGACTTGCCAGACCGCTGACCTCGCGTGCCGGCAGTGCCCCTGCTAAAGCGAATCCGCCAAGTGCGATGAAGGCGACGATCGCGATCACCTTGAGCATTGCGAACCAGAATTCGAACTCACCGTACTTGGCCACGCTGAACAGGTTTGTGGCGGTGAGTAGCACTGTCATCGACAACGCGAAGCACCAGGGTTGAACCCCGGGAAACCAGTTGTTGAGCACGACGCCGGCAGCAATCGCCTCGATCGGAATCACCAGAACCCAGAACCACCAATACAGCCAGCCAATGGTGAAACCGGCCCAGCGCCCGATTGCACGATCTGCATAAGTGGAAAAGGAACCGGTGTCAGGACTCGCCACCGCCATCTCGCCTAGCATGCGCATTACCAGCACTACGAGAGCGCCAGCAAGCGCATAGGCAATGATCGCTGCCGGACCTGCCGCAGCGATCGCTTGTCCGGAACCTACGAATAAACCCGCGCCGATCACTCCGGCAATCGACAACATAGTCACATGTCGAGGCTTGAATCCCTGCGCCAACTGATCGCTGGCTTTCCCAGACGTCGTCATAGTCATTATGGTCCCTGCTTTTGCTCTTGTTATGGGTAGGGTGCAGTGCCAGGGCACGTCACCGCTTAACCATAGAGAGCGAAAACAGGGCTCAATTGACTGGTTCGGACACCAAATGGAGTGAGCCGGACATATTCCGGGCTACACAGCGTCAGTGAGATGATGGTTTGCAGCGGGCGCTCAACACAGTGGCCAGCACCACCAGCGCCGCCCCAGCACCCATGCGCAGTGAAGGCTGTTCGCCAAATAGCCACCAAGCACAAGCGATTGCATACACAGGCTCCAGGGCGATGATCATCCCAGCCGTGCGCGCCTGCAGGCCATCCAGGCTCTTTACGAAAAGAAATTGCGAAAGCCCGGTGCAGAAAACGCCCAGCAGCGCCAGGTTTACCCAGTCATCAGCCCGCAGGCTGGCAGTGGCGAGGTGGCTAAACGCAAAGGGGACCATCAGCGCTGCCACTACCACATTCTGCCAAAACGCGATCTGCAGGGCGTTCATACCCCCTGTGTGGCGACGGTTAGCCACCGCCAGCAGTGCGAATGACAAGCCCGAAGCCAATCCCCAAACCAAACCGACAGTGCCCTTGTCGAGCAGGTCGAATGAAGGAACCACCAACACCAGCCCAGCTGTCACCATCAACAGCAGCAGGCCTTCGGTTCTACCGATACGCTCGCGAAACAATAGCAAGTCCACGAAAGCGATGAACGCGGGGAAGCTGGCGAAGCCGAGCGTAGCGACTGCTACGCCCCCCACTTTCACAGCAATGAAGAACGTAACCCAGTGGGCGGCCAATAAAGTGCCAGTGAGGCCAATGACCGGTAGATTGCGCCAGCTCAGGGCATCCAACAGACGAGTGCCCTTGAGGCCAGCAACAAACCCAAGGGCAATGAAGGCAAATGTCGCTCGGCCGAAAGTAATGACGCTGGCATCGGCGAGAATCAACGCCCCGAGGATACCGGTAAGCCCAAACAGCACCGCAGCGACGTGTGCGGCGAGCAAAGCATTGCGATGACCGGTGGATACACCGGTGCTGGAAGCAGAAGTAGCGATCATGGCAGTCAAGTCTTCAATAAGCGCGCGAACGCGTTCCGCGCGGCGCGGCGCGGCGTTAGAAACGTAGTAAGTTCTATTTTTTAGGAGTGCTACCGGATTGCCGGTGCAAGGGCGCCGCAGCATTGGAGTTGTAAGACGAGGCTGCTTACTCGAAAACTGCAACGGCTGGCCTGTGGCGCGAGGCAAGCCGTTATGTGAATTATTGAAGGTAGAAAGCTTGATCGACCGATTGGGGAGGACAAGATCTTGTCCAAACCGGACATGGAGCATGTCCTAAGTCGACATTGCGCAAGCGGCGCATGGTCCTGCCTGGAGCATTCATGAACACCTAGGTTCACGCTGCCTCAGAGTTTTCTGTCTGCTCCAGGGCCCCGATACTGTCCGCCTCAGGACGTTTTCACTCCATCATCGAAGGCAAAGGATCATGGCGTGTAAACCACTTTTTTAACCTGTAAACCATAGAGGTTTACAGGTTAAAAAAGTGGTTTACATCGAATTGGTCTACAGCGTGATCGCGTTGAGGCCGGTCCGTGCCTGATCAAGCACTGCGGCCGGTGCATGCCACGAACCGCATTCACAGGAGAATCAGGCCCCAAAGCGTGATATCACTGGGCTACAATCAACCACAGTGCTCACGCTAAGCCATCACGACGCCTAATGATGTCTGGCCCGAAATATGGATATTTCAATGCCCCCGTCTGCTGCACCTCGAACAATTCCAATTTTTTCCTCCCGACGCCGAGCAGCAGCCGTGCGTGCGGGCACCTTGGCGCGCGCCGCCGATAGGAACCTCGACTGTCTATGAATTACTTCACCGAAACGGCAGCTAACATCCTCGGCAATAAGAAGCTGCGCAGCCCGCAGATCGAGGCCTACATCAAAGCGCTGGAGCACTTTGAAAATTCCAACGAGGATGCGCTGATCGTCCTACCGACCGGCACAGGTAAAAGTGGCCTGATCTCCATCGTGCCGTTTGGCCTGGCAAAGGGTCGCGTGTTGATCATCACACCGGGCTTGGTCACAAAGCAGAGCATCCGGAAGACCCAGGATCTGCTGGAAGACAATTTCTGGATCAATTTCGATGTGATCTTCAGTGCTGAGGATCTGCCGGTCACGTGTGAATTCACGTCAGAAACACATCAGTCCAGCCTGGAACAGGCCCACTTCGTCTACTCGAACATCCAGCAGGTGTACAACGAGCGCGGACAGTCACTAACCAAGCGGGTGGCTCCTGATTTCTTCGACCTAATCATCATCGATGAAGGGCACCATGCGCCGGCGGGCAGCTGGCAAAAAACCTTGGCCCATTTCTCCAAGGCCAAGAAGATTTTCGTGACAGGCACCCCATTTCGCGGCGACAACCAGGAAGTGCCAGGAAAGCTGATCCACAAGACACCGCTGTCTGAGGTGATGCGTGACCGGTACGTGAAGTGGCTGAGGAAAGAGACCGTCAGTGCTCACGAGCTTTACTTCACAATCGCTGAACAGCCAGGCATCCGGTTATCAAAGGAACAAGTCCTCGAATACAAAGACCGGGAGTGGGTAGAGCGTAGCGTCGCCTTGTCTCCGGAATGCTCGATGGACGTTATCGACCTGAGCATTCAGAAGCTAGCGGAGCTTCGGGAAACCTCTCCAAATGTGCCGCATAAGATTCTCGCTGTTGGCTGCAGCATCACCCATGCGGAGGACCTGCGCACCTGGTATCAGTCCAAAAACCTGAAGGTGGCTGTCGTGCACAGCTACATGGATCAGGCCGATATCGCTGCAGCGTTTCGGGTTATCGACAACCATCAATGCGATGTCGTCATCTCCGTGAACATGTTGATGGAAGGCTACGACCACCGCTACCTCACAGTTCTTGCGCTTTTCCGGCCCTACCGAAGTGAAAACGCCTTTGCGCAGATCGTCGGCAGGGTCCTGCGAGCGATTCCGGAAGAGGAGATCACGGCCTTTGAGATCGATAACAATGCCGTGGTGATATATCACAAGGAAACCGGGCTGGACGCGATGTGGACGGCCTTTCAGACTGAGGTTGATCGGGCAAAACATCAGCGGACACGCGACTACACCATCACGGATGAGGACTACACCCGCAAAGAGCAGGAGCTAGGTGGTGTTTCTACCTCCGAAGCATTCGTGAGTGACCAAGATTCCTATCTTGCAGACCTGGACTTCAATAAGATCTTCTCTGAGAAAAGAGCTGAGGTCGAATCCATCGCGACCCAAAAGGTCCAGGCGCTTACAGGTCTCGAGGGCTACGACGCGGAGGTGTTAGCACAGCTCAAGAACGTGTTCCTGAACGCCGAGACGAAGAAAGCGGCTCAAATCATAGATCCCAACCTTGTCGAGAAGCGGCCCGAGATCGCCCGCAAGCAGCTTCGTGAGATTCTGACGAAGAAGGCCCAAGACGAAGTCGCGACCTTGCTCAGCGACCTGCAGATTCCAGAGAAAGCTTCTACCCTTTATCCGATATTCAAAAACCACCTGCCGATGGTGAAACCCAACACACCTAACGACGGTATACTGGTCAGCTTTATCAACACCAAGCTGGCGAAGAAATTCGGTAGGGTTGCTGACCGTGACAATGGCTTGCTGACCAGGTCAATTGAGGACGTGGAAGTGATCATCAACGAACTGAGGAGAATGCTGAAATGAGTCTTGAATCCATCAAAATTCTGGTTGATGAGCTCTCGACTCTCCACGTAACCCGTGGCGTTCAGCCAAGTGAGCTCATCGACAATCTCTTCGAGGAAGACTACGTTGAGTCCTCGGCCCGGAAAACCTCTCAGGGCCTGGTGTTCGAACTGACCTTCCAAGAGGCAGATGATGACGGATCGTCGAGCAAGGTCACCATGCGCTACACCTACGACGTCAGCCGTTATCTGGTGCTTGTGGAGCAGAAGGTCGCTGCCAAGCGCTTCGCCATTCAGTGGGATCGCACCCGCGCCGTTCAAGAACGGTTGGCCAAACTTGAAGCGTTGCTCTCTAACCGGCTGTCACAGGAGAGCGTCGCCGCGATCCTATCGACCATACCGCAAGACTACCTTGCGATCGCTCCTCGTCTGCGGTTGGTAGCCTAACCCTCGCCTTCTCCTTACTGCGGCTGATCATCAAGCAGCGATGATTTCGCCGCAGTGAATCTGCTCAATCCGCCGATACGTCTCGTACAGAGAGATCAGGTCTCCTTGGGCCATGATCTCCAGAGGCGTGCGCCCCTCAAAGAATGGATTGGCATTCTTGAACCCTGGAAAGCCCTTCACATTATCCTGGTTGCTAAATGCAGCTCTCAAGAAACCGTGGATACCTATCACCAGGCCAATCCGCTGCTGCTGATCCAAATCCAGTCTTTGTCCACATTCCTGACCCCGCGCAGCGCGACGATAGGTCGATTTAGAGATCCGTAGGATGCTGCAAGCCTGCGCCGGTGTTGCTCGCCAGGCATTGATGATTCGAAGGGCGACCTTCAAGCCGACCGAACACTGCTCACCGCTGAAGCGCTGTCTGTTGATCATGATTTCAACTCCTACGCTATTTAAAGAGCTTAACGCTGAGCAAGCTGGTAATCAAAGCTACCGCCGTCCTTGTACCGGACTAGACCACTCCAAATCATTGGCGTTTTCCCAAAAACCGCTCGATGGCCTATGAGCGCAGAGATTCATCAGGTTGGATACGCAACAGCATTGGTTGGTTGGCCCCTCAGCGACTGATCCCGCGTCATCGTTCAACGCTTGCGGTTGATGAACCAACGCCAGATACCAGGTGCAAAAAAAGACACCCAAAGGTGCCTTTTCGGAAGGTTCGAGGAGTAGTCGCAGCGATCCTTTAACTCCCAGCCTTGCGACCTTGGGTTCAGAATCCGACCGGCTATGCCGTCGTCACTACTTCAGAGAAACCAGCATTCTCTGCTGCCGAAATTGCGGGGGGGCCTTGCTGGTACCCAGTCCCAACGGATGCGCAGTTGCAGTCCTCGACTACAAGCCTATACAGGATGACACGCGTGTCAAATGGATTATGAGTCGTAATTTTAGGCTGGGTGCGTCAAGGCACCCAGCCAACCCGGATTTTTCTCGGACAGGCTTACCTGCGAAAGTTTTAATTCCCGTGCGACAGGTTTAATTCCCGGCGGCGGCAAAAACTGAGTGCAACACCTGACCTTTCCGGTACGGTGCTGCCCCTATGTCTTATTCCGAACTCAGCGTTGAAGAACGCGCCACCATTCAAATCGGTCGTACCCAAGGCTTCAGCCTGCGCAGGATTGCCTGCTTGATCAACCGATCCCCTTCGACCATCAGCCGTGAGCTGCGCCGTAACCGAGGTGCTTGCGGTGGCTACTCGGCCCGCCTGGCCCAGCAGCAAATGCAGGCCCGCCGCCAACGCTGTCGACCGAAACGAAAGCTCTTGCCGAGTAGTGAGCGCTTCCAGTTGGTGGCCCATATGCTGCGCGAGCGTTTGTCTCCCGAGCAGATTGCCGGCAAGCTGCGCAGCATGAACATTCCCAGCCTCAGAGAAGCCTACGTCTGTCGCGAGACGATCTACAACGCGATCTATGCCCTGCCAGTGGGTGAGCTGCGTAAGGAGCTGATCATCTGTCTGCGCCAAGGCAAGACGACGCGCCGACCGCGCTCTGGTGGCGTGGATCGGCGCGGCCAGATCCCCGAGATGGTCAGTATTCATGTGCGCCCGCCGGAGATTGAAGACAGGCTGATGCCGGGGCATTGGGAAGGCGACCTCATCAAGGGCAAGGCCAACGCCTCGTGTGTAGGCACGCTGGTGGAGCGAACCAGTGGCTACCTGATGCTGGTAAAGATGAACGACGCGACGGCGACCTCGGCGATGGAAGGCTTCAGTGCAGCGCTCAATGGCATGCCGCTGGCGATGCGCAAGAGCATGACCTACGACCAGGGCCGAGAAATGGCGCGGCATGCTGAAATCACCCAGCAGACCGGGGTGGCAATTTACTTCTGCGACCCGCACAGCCCCTGGCAGCGCGGCAGCAACGAAAACATCAACGGCCTGATTCGCCAGTACTTGCCCAAGGGCACAGACCTGTCGGTACATAGCCAGGAGGAGCTGGACGCCATTGCCTTGCAACTGAATATGCGTCCCCGTAAGCGCTTCGATTTCAAATGTCCGATCGAAATGATGAGTGAGGTGATGCAAAAGGCCATGGCTATGCGGCACGATGCGCCCACTTCAATCCAATAACCGTGTTGCACTCAGCTTCTGCAACCGCCCCCTAAATCAATGGCGAGTACCGATCAAAGCGCTTCTTGATCAGTACGTGATGTGTATCGAACAGATACATAATCGTAAGCGAAGAATTGGCTCGGATTCTTGCCTTCATGGCATGAAAAATTTCAAAAATCCTAGCCCCGATACAGGATTTGGTGTGTTACAAGTGTGCCTGTCACTGGATGCGCGTCCTTTCCGAGTCTCATTTGTAAGTCGGTAACAGATGTCTGATCTACTATTTTTCCCAATGTCGATGCCTGACGAGACACTCCATTCTCGTATCACCCGCTATCACTTCCTTTCAGGCAACAGAACAGAAGCGGAGACCTTCCGTGATCTGTTCGGCTCTGACCCATTTGGCGTGGGTATGCTGCCGAAGAAAATTGAGGTCCTGGCAGGGAGGCTGCCAGGTGACGAGGAGCGAAATCTCGAAGAGCTCATCTGCGGCAACACCACGTTTCCCGCTTACAGGCCTTTTCTAGGCGTAAAAGCTGACGCGGCCACAAGCCCTACCAGAGCCAACGTTTACTCGGGAGCGGCCCGTATTCCTCGCCGGGAAGGTACGATCCATGGCAAGGCACGGATCTGCCTTAGCTGTGTCCAACAGGACCTCATCGAACTGGGTTACGCGTATTGGCACCGATCTCACCATTTACCTGGTGTCACCGTCTGTTGGCGCCACGGCAACACTTTGATTCACGACTGCCCGAACTGTAGCCACCCGTTTTATCGAAAGTTAAAATTACTGCCAAATTTGACAGAGTCTTGTATCTGCGGTTGGAGTGCCCTATCACCTGCCTCAGAACCGAAGGGTTCTGACCTTGAAGTTAAATTTGCAGCTTTCGCACATGACATACTGACACGTGATCTTCCTTTGATTAGTGGGGAAGCTTTATCTTTATGCTATGTGAGGCAGTGCCGAAAACGCGGCTTTACCTGCGGTGAATTGGTGAGTAAATCCAAGCTATTTGAAAGTATACGAATGAAGTTCGGCAATGAACATCTCTCGAAGATGGATGGCGCTTTCGGAAAGTGCCAGCACAACCAGTGGCTCCGGTTCAGCCACCGCGGTGGACAAATGGACTTACCACTTGCACGACACCTGATCCTTGCACTGCACCTTTTTGGCAGCGCTGATAAATTTCATGAGGCATTGAACCGTGAACTAATACTGAGTAGTTCTTCTAAACTAAATTCACCTACCAAAACCAAAAAACAACCGAGCAAGAAAACTCAACATCGGAAAAAGATTGAAACGCTTTTAGCACTGCGCTCAGATGCTGGTCTTGAATATCTTTGGAAAAATGCTTACCAAGCCACACGCTGGCTCAAGGAAAATGACAGCACATGGCTAATGACAAAACTTTCTGCAGAAAAGCCAGAACCTGTAATCGTGGAAAAAACCAATGACCCCCGCGATGAGTCGTTTTCCGCGATTATTTCCTCTGGGGCCGAAAAATTATATCGAATTCAAAATGAAATTAAGCGAGTAAACAAAGGCAATCTTCTGAAGTTACTTCCTATACGTATAGGCTCGGCAGCAGCGGCTCGGCAGCGAAATTTCCCTTTGGTTGCCCAGCAGGTTGATCTACAACAGGAGTCAATCTGGCATTTTCATTTGAGACGATTGATTTGGGCTTTTGCTGAACTGATAAGACTTGGTCTCCCGTTGAATTACAGCAATCTTAAATTGGTTTCAAGGGTACCTGGCCAAGTGCTGCCAGTTCTTATAAGTTTTTTTGAATGGGATTTGGAGGAGTTCGTCAAAAAAGGCGTCGACCCAGACAAAATCCTTAAATCGACTGGCGTAACCCGAAAATGGGAGGGGCCTCCTGGATATGATGTCCCACTCGGAGGCTACGCATACCGCCCTGTGAAGTCTGCGACACAATCCTGATACGCTTCCAAGAGATCACTTTACAGGCCTGATAGAAGCGGTGTGATACAAAGCTGACCGGGTCCAAGCCCGTCCTTCACTCAGCAGCTTAGCCTCGGCCCATTGCAGTCGTCGTGCATGAAATTCGTGAGAAGACTCGCAAGCTTCGGCCAGCGCTGCTGAACAGAGCGGCAGCTTGGATAACTGTTTTTCGAGGCGGGACAGGACGTTCATCTCTCGACCAATCCTGCTTCGAGAAATCCGAACAGGTTTTCCAGGTAAAGCGCGAAGTCGCGCGGCACACTCAATGATTTGTCCGGCAAGCCTCTCATCCAATACCGCGAATCCCTCCTCACGATGAGCTCGACAACTATGAGTGCAGCCATGCTCCGCGATGTAGCTGGAGAGCCAATCGCGATCACATCGATACAGCCAAGCGTACCCCTCGCAATCATGAGCCTTCAGAGACCGGTAGTCCGCCTCGAAAGCCTTCCTGCGATGATCGCGCGTCATGATGAATCTCGCATATCTCCAAGCCGCCGGCCCACCCTTGATGGCTCGAATAAATCGGTAAATAGATACCTGCGATACGTTCAGTGCGGAAGCAATTGCCCTTGCATCGGCACCTGAAAGGGCGAGCGTCCAGATATCATTTGGCAGCTTATCTGCCCTTTCAAACGCTGGCTTGATTGACGCGCCTCGATCAATGAGAAGTGCACGTGGTGATTCATCACTACCCTCGTTTTTAAGTGGAGAGTCTCTGCTCAGAATGCTGACCAAATCGACCTTGAGTGCGCCGGCGAGCACGATGTATTTAAGCGGATGGTGTGATCTCCTCGGCTTTCGTAGTAGCTTAGTGACCCACACTGCAGGCGTATCTGCGGGCGCATCGCCGAGAATCGAGAATTCGCCAGCGGCCGGAAGGGTTTTAAAAAAACTGTCCATATGTACGGCCAGCCTATGCAAATCCAGACGTTGTGAGCCAGAAGCCAAACCCAAATCCTGAGCGGCATGAAGAAAACAGGAGCGCACCCATGATCCAGACAGCGAGGGCAGCTCCGCATTTAGGAGCTGCAGTGAGGTCACTGCAATCTGATGCAAGCCTGCGATGGTGCCCAAGGCAGCATCTAGCTGGGCAGAATGTTTCTGCACACATTCATCGTCAGGCAGGCTGAGTTGCCTTGAGTTCCGACTAGACCAGCCTGGATCAACTACCCTGAGCATCTGTTTATGGTGAGGACATACCAGTACCCCTGGAAGTTGGTGAACTCGGTGCCAGTAAGCTGCTCCTACTCGATTGATGTCTTCATTGAGGCATAGCGGGCAGAACCTGACTCTCGATGCACCACCAAGCCTGCTGGCGTTAACACCCAGCTTGAGCATCAGCGCTTTACCGTCGCCAGCCATTGAGACCAGGGCATGCCTCAGCTGGTCCTTGGTGAGAAACGGCGCGTAATAGGGCACTACGGTATGACGCTTGATAATTTGCCCGACTGATAGATCCGCGCCGCGGGGGAGTGCCTCGACCAAGTCAGCTAATCGGTTTGGAAACGCTATGTTCTGCGTGAATGAGGCTGCTGCTCGCTCGCCAGCAAAAGCTGCTTTACGACTACTCCCCCCGCACAGTCGGGCATAGCGAGAGAGGACACTGTGAAGTGTCTCGTCGGGAAAAGCGGTAGGGAAGAAATGGAATTTGAGCTCCACTCCATCACCTCCAACTCAAGATTTTCGGTAGGCCGGTGAAAACTCAAAGAGGTCCGTGGTTATCCAGCCAGCTGATTTCAGTGCGGCAATGGTGTCCGGTTGCTCGCTCAATGCTCTAGCTTCTGATTCCTCCACCGGAGCAGCTGCAGGAGCCGTGGGCTTACTTGCGACAGCGATGTGACCTGGGCCCTCTGGCTTCGCAAGCGACGTCACTCCACGAAGCAAAGCAAGCCGGTCAGCTCGTGGAAAAGCATCAAACGCCATCATTTCTATCAGCTGCTCTTCGATGGGAAGGAGGTCATCGAACTGCCGCATGCGAGCGGGGTCTCGGCTGCGCAGAGCCGATAACGCCGGTTTGAGTATCTGCATCTTGGTGTTGCTCACCTTGGCAATGATCTCAGTGCTCAGGCATTCGGAACCACTCTGAATGGCATAACGCTGACTCAGCACAAGAAGCTTAACCAAGAAGTCAGTTACACCTTGAGTGTGCTCATAAAGCGCGTCGAAAATCTCGGGGGTCAGCTCGGTCGTCTGTTTACACCACTGATAACTCCAGAGGTTCTCAACCAGTAGCTGCCACTCTTCATTGTCCTTCTCAAAGCGCTTGAACTCGACCATACCGCCACCGCAGCTACGCCGAGCAACACGCATGACGTCTGAGAACAAACTGATCATCGAATTGGTGCCGATGAACACCACCGGAATGCCTATGTTGTTTACCAAGTGGAGGAAGAAGTTCAACACGCTTTCCTTGCCACCTGTTTTCGCCAGGTGAAGGTTCTGCAGTTCATCGATGAGCAGTGCGCCGATGTAGAACGTGCTGGCTACCTGTTCCATCTGCTGCAGAGCATCGTTGATGTTACGGTGTCGATGTCGCTTGTGATAATCCTTGTCACCGAGTGCATCGCCTACCGCGTGGAAGAACTGCTGGCAGAAGCCACCCAGGGAGCCATCTCGTGGACAATCGAGTTTGAGCCACGTGATTTGGGTGTGTACGAACTGACTTCCCTCATAACGCTCATGTCGAATCGTCTGCGGGTAAAGGCTCAGAATGGCGTGAAGAGCGGTGGACTTCCCAATGCCACTCAACCCCACAACACTGAATGAATCAGCTGTCGACTTGAAGGCGTCGTGATAGCGCTGAGCCCCAGACAATGAGTGCAAATGCCTGACCGTGTCGGCTGACGTAGGATTGCGTCCTACGTATCCGCGGCGGATCAGCAGCGAGAACATGGACTCCAGCTCCAAATGCAACAGGAACGGCTGCACGACCGTTCTCAAGCGCTCAATGCAGTGGATCCGAACTGCCCCATCCAGTTCGAGCTCTTCGGCTAGTACTGGCTGAGGAAAATTCGAAATTAGCTCGATCGCCGTCGGCTCTGAAAGAATTGGCGGCAGGGCTTCGATCAGTGGATTACCTGCGTACTCCGTGATCGGCTGCTTCGTGTAGCTGGCAAAAGTCTGTGCACCTTTCATTGGGATTGTCCCGGTCGGAGTCTTTTGAGCAGATCGATAACCTGAGCGCTACGCGGCCCGGCATAGGAATCGTGGGCAACTGCCGGGGGCTCTGCTGGTGG
Source organism: Pseudomonas sp. s4 (assembly GCF_046764235.1). Lineage (NCBI taxonomy): Bacteria > Pseudomonadati > Pseudomonadota > Gammaproteobacteria > Pseudomonadales > Pseudomonadaceae > Pseudomonas > Pseudomonas sp. s4. The sequence continues at coordinate 6,303,465 of NZ_CP177209.1, forward strand.
TTGGATAGGCTCTGCACGGACGCCAGATGGAACAGTGGCATTCTCGCGCTCCAGCTGCCGCTCTTCAGCGCGATTTTCACGGATGCTCGCAACCGCCTCGGCCTTGGTGCTGGCAGGAGGTTCAAACTTACGTTCGGCTTTTGCCTTGCTGATGATTTGCTCGACCGTTTCGACCAAGCCCACGCGACTTTCCAGCTCCGCACGTTTGTGAGCTGGTGGCGACTGTCGGTACGCTTCCAGAAGATCGTAAACCTCGTCAGAGCGATAGCTCGCGTATTTCGCATCCGAACGTCGAAGGTCACAGCGGAGAAACTGCTTGTTCTCTCCCTGGATCCAGATGTGAGCAGCTGAGTTCGGATCAAACCGGCATTCAATCGACCAGACTCCGTTGCGGCGCGCTTTGGCGAACCAATTTTCCTGGATAGCCACCTCGCAGACATAGTGCATGCCACGGAACAGCACCCCACTCTTTTGTACGGTGGCTCTTTCACGAGGCAGCAGGTGGAGATAGATCAGGTCGTCAGGCCGGTTGTTGCCCTGAATCAGGTCGTTCTCTGATGCCCAGGCCCATATGCCCATCGGAGTCGGCTCGATGCCATCATTCATCATTGCTTGGGAGAGTCGCTCCGGTTGCCGGTGATAGCGGTTGTAGTGGAGGACACACTCAATGATGATTTGGGTGAACTCTTTCAGGTTCAGAGTGGCATCGAGTCGGTAATCACGATCGCCCCGTTCCTTTTCCCGCGCTGCTACACCGCCTGGAAGCCACCTAATGCCGGTCAGATCATTCAAGATGCCGAATCGACTCTCCACCATGGGCTTCCAATCCGGTCGGTACGGGGGAGCAGTACCCATCTCGATACCCAGTCCAGTCGCCAGGCCTTCCGCAGCCAAAGACAGCATCTCACCTCGGTCAGCATAGATTTGATGCGGCAGGTGATGGCAGTCCCAATCCTCAGAAGTAATTTCAACACCGTACTGCGCACAGAAATCTCCCTTGGAGGTGAAAGCGTTGAACAACGCCTGCCGAGCACCGTTCCAGCTAGGCCCCTCCAACCCAACATACAGGCCGACGATCATCCCGGAGTAGCTGTCGACCACGATGTACAGTACTGGTCGGCCGATCAGCATCCGTCTGGAGTAGCTGTTGACCAAGTAGATGTCTGCAATCGTCGCGTCGATCTCAAATTGATGACAGGGCCCGCGAAGCCAATCGCGAACAGTGCCGGATAGCGGGCGGCAATCCTTGAGCCACTTCACCATTCCTTTCCGCCCGCGGTCAGTTTCGATTTCGTCAAAAAACTGCTTACCCCAATAATCGAACTGCCTAAACGTTGGGATTTCCGATTGTGGGAGCAAACGGACACGGTTCTCCACGTTCTTCGAAAGGTCTTTAAGCGAGTAAAATTTACTCAACATCTTGTCGTAGGCACTGCGGACCGTGGACGTTTTGTTTTTAGCGTACAGCGCGTAACCCACTCGAATGCATCGTTTATCAACAGCACTGAGCAATTTGGCTGGTGAGACGAGCACACCTTGAAATTTTGGTTTACGTCCCGGCCGGACTTCGGGTTTGTAGGTGCGATTCGCAACCCCCACTGCCGAGTAGTTCTTCAGAAGCGCATTTCTTACCTGACCATAAAACCAGTATCTATACAGATGCCGGTAGATCGTCTTTCGCTGAATACCGAGCTCGGCGGCACGGTTTCCGACCAGACGTCCCATCTCGCCGCGGACAAAAATCTGGCCAGGGTAGCCATGATCCAGGAGTGGTGCTATGACAGCCCACTTATCATCCCGGTCCCGTTTAGCGCCCTCATCCAAATCCTCTTCCAATACCAAAAGAAACTCGGGAACAGACAACGTCACGGGCTTCGTATCCCCAGCCGCCAGAGACAGCTGGAGCTCCTCCAACCCCACAGGATAAGGCTTTCCTGGCGGTTCGATCAGATCTATGACCATCACAGCATCGTGCGCTTCATCAATGTGAATGGCCCTTACCATGGTCGAGAGCACAGATAATTCCGTGACGGGTTCGAACACGTCATTGATTGAAATACTCATGACGATTTCTCGCTCAGGGCGGTGGTGTCGGACGGGTAAACGACTGTGAAATCAGGTAATGGCGACTTCAGGTGCAGAGGAGCGCTGCGCAGATCAATCTGAATCAGCTTGCGCCAGATCAGGTTGAAGAAGAGGTCACGAGCCTCGCCGTACGGTATGGACAGACGGGTAGCAATCTTCCGTAAGCACTCTGACGTCGTCCATGGATACGCCTTGCTTTCCTGCAGGGCGTCCAGGAACTCACACTGCAAAGTCGAGCTCATTAGAGCGCGCGGCAGTTGTGCATACCGCCTCAGTAGACCGAGGTTTTTAATGAGATCCGGCGTGAAAAGCTCTTCAGTTACGATGCTCCAGTCAACTCCCTGGCTCATCCAGAAACGTCGCTCAACCTCTAGTTTCTCCAGCGTCCGCATAGCGTCCCGCCCTTCGAGATCGTGCTGATACTTGATCGTCCTGGCTACGGTCTTGAAGTCCCCGCTTGGCTGTTTCACGGTCAGAAGAAAGTCTGTAGTCATGACTATCGGCAGAGTGGTCGCTTTGTATTTGGGATAACGGACACCGATTGCGCGTGCAATGGCCTGGGTGCTTTCCACAGGCAGTAGTGGGTACTGCTCGCGGATGTCTACTACGTCCTCAGAGAACTCACAGACCAGAAGGTATGCCCGTTCGAGGTCGGACAGGAGGTGGTGAAGGCGTTCTACCTTAACGCCCGGGATTTTGTGGGAGCGTCCTCTCGACGGGACATCCTGCACACGCAACCAAGGCAAGTAACCGGCTCCGGCTCCGCCACCAAATCCATTGGCGATGTGCCGTTCTATGTCCTGCTTTGACGCAAACCTACGACCGCGCAACCTTACCTCCTCAGTCCACCTGGACCGCTTCACCTCACTCTCAAAAAAGTAATAGGAAAATACGGCCCGCTGCGAGACCACTTCGAAGGGCTTCCTAGACTACTCCCGCTGAAAAGCGAAGCGGCGGATCCAGACCAACGGCTTGACCCAGAAACGTAAAACCCCCGTAGATACGGGGGTTTACGCGTTGTGTCAAACTTTAATATCTTGTGTCAAACTTTATTGTTTTGTGTCAATCTTTATTGTTCAAAGCCAACGCGAAGCGCCCCGGCTTCCGACTTACTCGACCGTAACCGACTTGGCCAGGTTACGCGGCTGGTCCACGTCGGTGCCCTTGAGCACGGCCACGTAGTAAGACAGCAGCTGCAGCGGAATGGTGTACAGGATCGGCGCCAGGGCGTCGGCGATGTGCGGCACCTTGATCACGTGGGTACCTTCGCCATTGGTCATGCCGGCCTGCTCGTCGGCGAACACCACCAGCTCGCCACCACGGGCACGTACTTCCTGCAGGTTGGACTTCAGCTTCTCCAACAGTTCGTTGTTCGGCGCAACGGTAACCACCGGCATGTCGTTGTCCACCAGCGCCAGCGGGCCGTGCTTCAGCTCGCCTGCCGGGTAGGCTTCGGCGTGGATGTAGGAGATTTCCTTGAGCTTGAGTGCACCTTCCATCGCCACCGGGTACTGCGCACCACGGCCGAGGAACAGGGTGTGGTGCTTGTCGGCGAACAGCTCGGCGATTTTCTCGACGGTGGCGTCCATGGCCAGGGCTTCGCCCAGGCGGGCCGGCAGGCGGCGCAGTTCTTCAACCAGCTCGGCTTCGACGCCTGCTTCCAGGGTACCGCGTACCTGGCCCAGGGCCAGGGTCAGCAGCATCAGCGATACCAGCTGGGTGGTGAAGGCTTTGGTCGAGGCCACACCGATTTCCGGGCCGGCCAGGGTCAGCAGGGTCAGGTCCGACTCACGTACCAGCGAGCTGATACCAACGTTGCAGATCGCCAGGCTGCCAAGGAAACCCAGTTCCTTGGCGTTGCGCAGCGCGGCCAGGGTGTCGGCGGTTTCGCCAGACTGGGAGATGGAGACGAACAGGGTGTCCGGCTGCACCACCACCTTGCGATAACGGAACTCGCTGGCCACTTCCACCTGGCACGGGATACCGGCCAGGCTTTCCAGCCAGTAACGGGCGACCATGCCGGCGTGGTAGCTGGTACCGCAGGCGACGATCTGTACGTTGCGCACCTTGGCGAACAGTTCGGCAGCCTTCGGGCCGAAGGCCTGGACCATCACGTTGTCCTTGCCCAGGCGGCCTTCCAGGGTGCGCTGCACCACGCTTGGCTGCTCATGGATTTCCTTGAGCATGAAGTGGCGGTAGGTACCCTTGTCGGCGGCTTCGGCACCTTCATGGTACTGCACGGTTTCACGCTGGACCTTGTGGCCGTTCTGGTCCCAGATGGAGACCTGGTCACGGCGGATTTCGGCGATGTCGCCTTCTTCCAGGTACATGAAGCGGTCGGTGACCTGGCGCAGGGCCAGCTGGTCGGACGCCAGGAAGTTCTCGCCCAGGCCCAGGCCGATGACCAGTGGGCTGCCGCTGCGTGCGGCTACCAGACGGTCAGGCTGCCTGGTGCTGATCAGCGCCAGGCCATAAGCACCATGCAGGCGCTTTACCGCGGCCTTCAGGGCATCGGTCAGGTCCGGGACGCTCTTCAGGGTGTGGTGGATCAGGTGGACGATGACTTCGGTATCGGTCTGCGAAGTGAAGACATAACCAAGGCCCTTCAGCTCTTCGCGCAGTTCTTCGTGGTTCTCGATGATGCCGTTGTGCACCACGGCCACGTCACTGCCAGAAAAGTGCGGGTGGGCGTTGCCTTCGGTCGGCGCACCGTGGGTAGCCCAGCGGGTGTGGGCGATGCCCAGCTGGCCAGTCAGGGGCTCGGCGGCAACAGCGGCTTCCAGCTCGCTGACCTTGCCGATACGGCGGCGGCGCTGCAGTTCACCGTTCTGGGTGAGGACGGCCAGGCCGGCGCTGTCGTACCCGCGGTACTCCAGACGCTTGAGGCCTTCGATCAGGATGGCTGTGATGTTGCGCTCGGCGACGGCACCAACGATTCCACACATGGTTTATTGCTCCTGGCTGATCGCGGCGCAGATCAGGTTGATGCCGCGGGCTTGAATTTGTTCGCGTGCCGCTGCGGGCAGGCGTTCGTCAGTAATAAGGGTGTGCACGCTGCCCCAGGGCAGCTCGAGGTTGGGGATCTTGCGCCCTACCTTGTCCGACTCGACCATCACTATCACTTCACGGGCGACTTCGGCCATTACCCGGCTCAGCCCGAGAAGTTCGTTGAAGGTGGTGGTGCCGCGGCCGAGGTCGATGCCGTCGGCGCCGATGAACAGCTGGTCGAAATCGTACGAGCGCAACACCTGCTCGGCCACCTGGCCCTGGAACGACTCGGAATGCGGGTCCCAGGTGCCACCGGTCATGAGCAGCACCGGCTCATGCTCGAGGTCGCAGATGGCGCGGGCCACGTTCATCGAATTGGTCATCACCACCAGGCCAGGCTGGCGGCCCAGTTCAGGGATCATGGCTGCCGTGGTGCTGCCGCTGTCGATGATGATGCGCGCATGTTCGCGGATACGCGCCACAGCAGCGCGGGCGATGGCCTTTTTATAGGAAGACACCGGCTGGGCAGGTTCACCGAGCAGCTCTTGAGGCACCGGGACCGCGCCACCATAACGCCGTAGCAACAGGCCATTGGTTTCCAGGGCAGCGAGGTCCTTGCGGATGGTGACCTCCGAGGTAGCGAAACGCTTGGCCAACGCGTCCACACTCACCTCGCCCTGCTCGCTGAGCAAAGCCAGGATGTTGTGCCGCCGCTGCGGGGTGTTTCGTTTCGACATGAGCGCTTAAGTTTCGATTCGAAAGATAATGATGGCAATCAAAACCTAAGATGAGCGATTCGTCAAGTCGTCACTGCCCTGTGGATAGATTCTCTCTGCACTGGCGCGGCCCCTGTAGGAGCGGCCTTGTGTCGCGATGGGCCGCAGCGCGGCCCCAGGGTTTTCGAGGCAAAACAGAAATTGTCGGGCCTACTTTGCAGTCCATCGCGACACAAGGTCGCTCCTACAGAGGCTGCGATATGCCGCAAAATAAAAAGCCGACTTATTCACATAAGTCGGCTTTCGATCGAAACAGCTGTGTATAACTCAGCTCTTCTTGATCTTTTCCGGCCGCTTCCAACCCGAGATGTTGCGCTGACGTGCACGAGCCACCGCCAGATCGCCTGCCTCAACGGTCTGAGTGATGGTCGAACCGGCTGCAGTGGTCGCACCAGCCTTGATTTCCACAGGCGCTACCAACGAGTTGTTCGAGCCGATGAATACATCCTCGCCCATCACGGTCTTGAACTTGTTCGCGCCATCGTAGTTGCAGGTGATGGTGCCGGCGCCGATGTTGGTACGAGCACCGATTTCGGCATCGCCCAGATAAGTCAGGTGACCGGCCTTGGCGCCCTCACCCAGGTGAGCGTTCTTCAGTTCGACGAAGTTACCCACATGTGCCTTGGCGTCCAGCACGCTACCCGGGCGCAGGCGGGCGAACGGGCCGGCATCGCTGCCCTCGCCCATCACGGCGCCTTCAAGGTGGCTGTTGGCCTTGACCACTGCGCCTTTGCGCAGGGTGGTGTTCTTGATCACGCAGTTAGGGCCGATCTGCACATCGTCCTCGATGACCACCTTGCCTTCGAGAATCACGTTGATATCGATCAGCACGTCACGGCCAACGGTCACTTCACCGCGGACATCGAAGCGCGACGGGTCGCGCAAAGTTACGCCCTGGGCCATCAGGCGACGGCCTTCACGCAACTGGTAGTGGCGCTCCAGTTCGGACAGCTGGCGACGGTCGTTGGCACCTTGCACTTCCATCGGGTCGTGCGGCTGTTCAGTAGCCACTACCAGGCCGTCAGCTACAGCCATGGCGATGACATCGGTCAGGTAATACTCACCCTGGGCATTGTTGTTCGACAGGCGACCCATCCAGTCGGCCAGACGCGCGGCCGGCAGGGCCAGAATACCGGTGTTGCCTTCCTTGATCGCTTTCTGCGCATCGTTGGCGTCCTTGTGCTCAACGATGGCGGTCACCTTCCCCTGCTCGTCACGCACGATACGGCCATAACCGGTCGGGTCGTCGAGGGTCACCGTGAGCAGGCCCAGCTGCTGCTCGTTGGCCTTCGCCAGCAGGCGCTGCAGGGTTTCCACTTCAATCAAAGGCACATCACCGTACAGCACCAGCACGGTTTCGGCGGTCAAGGCCGGCAATGCCTGGGCAACCGCATGGCCGGTACCCAGCTGCTTATCCTGCATGACGAAGTTCAGGTCGTCGGCGGCCAGGCGCTCGCGAACCAGCTCGGCACCATGGCCAATGACCACATGAATACCTTGCGGCTGCAGCTGGCGCGCGCTGTGGATAACATGGCCGAGCATGGAGTTGCCGGCAACCGGGTGCAGCACCTTGGGCAGCGCCGAGCGCATGCGGGTGCCTTGGCCGGCGGCGAGAATAACGATATCGAGTGACATTACTGGCTACCAATCCTGGGTGGTCAGTGAAATGACCGGGGGAGAGAAATCAGAAAAAGAAAAAGGGTAGCCGAGGCTACCCTTTTACTCAATCGCAACAGAAGTTATCAGCCGAGGGCCGATTACTTGCCTCTGCGCATTTGCTGGACGGTACGCAGCTGAGCTGCGGCCTCGGCCAGACGTGCGGCGGCGGCGCCGTAGTCGAAGTCCGCGCCTTTCAGATTCAGGGCGTTCTCGGCAGCCTTGAGGGCTTCCTGAGCCTGAGCTTCATCCAGGTCTGCAGCACGTTGCACGGTATCGGCAAGCACCTTGACCATGTTCGGCTGAACCTCGAGGAAACCACCAGAGATGTAGAACACCTCTTGGGCGCCACCCTGCTTGGTCAGCGTGATCGGACCAGGCTTGAGATTGGTGATCAGCGGCGCGTGACCCGGAGCGATACCAAGATCACCCAGGTTACCGTGCGCAACTACCATCTCGACCAGGCCGGAGAAGATCTCTCCTTCCGCGCTGACGATATCGCAATGGACTGTCATAGCCATCTGCTTGCCTCAACCTGATAGCGCCCCTTGCGGGGCGCAGGAATTACAGTTTCTTGGCTTTCTCGATCGCTTCGTCGATGCTGCCGACCATGTAGAACGCTTGTTCTGGCAGGTGGTCGTAGTCACCTTTGAGGATGCCGCTGAAGCCAGCGATGGTGTCTTTCAGGGAAACGTACTTGCCTGGCGAACCGGTGAAGACTTCGGCCACGAAGAACGGCTGCGACAGGAAGCGCTGGATCTTACGAGCGCGGGCTACCAGTTGCTTGTCGGCTTCGGACAGTTCGTCCATACCCAGGATCGCGATGATGTCTTTCAGCTCTTTGTAGCGCTGCAGAACATACTGAACGCCACGAGCGGTCTCGTAGTGCTCGTTGCCGATCACGTTCGGGTCCAGCTGGCGCGAAGTCGAGTCCAGTGGGTCGACCGCTGGGTAGATACCCAGGGAGGCGATGTCACGGGACAGAACGACGGTGGCGTCCAAATGTGCGAAGGTGGTCGCAGGCGACGGGTCGGTCAAGTCGTCCGCAGGTACGTATACGGCCTGAACGGAGGTGATCGAACCTTCCTTAGTGGAGGTGATACGCTCTTGCAGAACGCCCATCTCTTCAGCCAGGGTCGGCTGGTAACCTACTGCCGAAGGCATACGGCCCAGCAGTGCGGATACTTCGGTACCGGCCAGGGTGTAACGATAGATGTTGTCGACGAACAGCAGAACGTCGTTACCTTCGTCACGGAACTTCTCGGCCATGGTCAGGCCGGTCAGCGCTACGCGCAGACGGTTTCCTGGTGGCTCGTTCATCTGACCGTAGACCAGCGCTACCTTGTCGAGAACGTTGGAGTCCTTCATCTCGTGGTAGAAGTCGTTACCCTCACGAGTACGCTCACCCACACCAGCGAACACGGAGTAACCACTGTGTTCCATGGCGATGTTACGGATCAGTTCCATCATGTTTACGGTCTTGCCGACACCGGCACCACCGAACAGACCAACCTTACCACCCTTGGCGAACGGGCAAACCAGGTCGATAACCTTGATGCCGGTTTCCAGCAGGTCGTTGCCGCCTGCCTGGTCAGCGAACGAAGGCGCTGGCTGGTGGATACCGCGACGCTCTTCTTCGCCGATCGGGCCGGCCTCGTCGATCGGGTTGCCCAGTACGTCCATGATACGGCCCAGGGTGGCCTTACCAACAGGAACGGAAATGGCAGCGCCGGAGTCAACGACTTCCAGACCGCGCTTCAGGCCTTCGGTCGAGCCCATCGCAATGGTACGAACCACGCCGTCGCCCAGCTGCTGCTGAACTTCCAGGGTGGTTTCCGCGCCTTGTACTTTCAGCGCGTTGTAAACACTCGGCACGACGTCACGTGGGAATTCCACGTCGATGACGGCGCCGATGATTTGAACGATACGTCCGCTACTCATAGCTGGATCCTCTGAATATTTGAACCGTTAAACCGCGGCAGCGCCGCCGACGATTTCCGAGATCTCCTGGGTGATCGCAGCCTGACGCGCCTTGTTGTAGATCAACTGAAGCTCTTTGATCAAATCACCGGCGTTGTCTGTGGCGTTCTTCATGGCGATCATCCGGGCCGCTTGTTCAGCAGCGTTGTTCTCGACCACCGCCTGGTACACCTGCGACTCCACGTAACGCACCATCAAGCCGTCCAGCAGCTCTTTTGCGTCGGGTTCGTACAGGTAGTCCCAGTGATGCTTGAGATCCTGATCCGGGGTTGCCACCAACGGTACCAATTGCTCGACCGTTGGCTTCTGGGTCATGGTGTTGATGAACTTGTTCGAAACCACCGAGAGGCGATCGATACGGCCGTCCAGGTAGGCGTCCAGCATCACTTTGACGGAGCCGATCAGATCGTTGATCGATGGCTCTTCGCCCAAGTGGCTGATCGCGGCTACGACGTTGCCGCCAAAGATGCGGAAGAAAGTCGCACCCTTGCTGCCGATCACGCACAGGTCGATTTCCACGCCCTGTTCGCGGTTTTCGTTCATGTCCTTGACCAGGGCCTTGAACAGGTTGGTGTTCAAGCCACCGCACAGACCACGGTCACTGCTCACCACGATATAACCGGCGCGCTTTACAGGGCGCTCGATCATGAACGGGTGGCGGTATTCCGGGTTGGCGTTGGCCAGATGACCGATCACCTGGCGGATACGCTCCGCGTAAGGACGGCTAGCAGCCATGCGCATTTGTGCCTTGCGCATCTTGCTGACCGCCACTTTCTCCATGGCGCTGGTAATTTTTTGCGTGCTTTTGATGCTCGCAATCTTACTGCGAATCTCTTTTGCGCCTGCCATGTATCACCTATCAGGTTAGCAAGCGGGGGCCTGAGCCCCCGCTGCGGCTTACCAGGTCTGGGTGGCCTTGAACTTCTCGATACCGGCTTTCAGGCCTGCGTCGATTTCGTCGTTGAAGTCACCCTTCACGTTGATCTTCGCCATCAGTTCAGCGTGATCACGGTTGAAGAAGGCGATCAGTGCTTGCTCGAAGCTACCGATCTTGGAGACTTCTACGTCAGTCAGGAAGCCACGCTCAGCGGCGTACAGCGACAGAGCCATGTCCGCGATGGACATCGGCGCGTACTGCTTCTGCTTCATCAGCTCGGTAACGCGCTGACCATGCTCCAGCTGCTTGCGGGTCGCTTCGTCCAGATCGGAAGCGAACTGGGCGAATGCAGCCAGTTCACGGTACTGAGCCAGAGCGGTACGGATACCACCGGACAGCTTCTTGATGATCTTGGTCTGAGCGGCACCACCTACGCGGGATACCGAAACACCGGCGTTCACTGCTGGGCGGATGCCCGAGTTGAACATGGCCGATTCCAGGAAGATCTGACCGTCGGTGATGGAAATCACGTTGGTCGGAACGAACGCGGAAACGTCGCCAGCCTGGGTTTCGATGATCGGCAGGGCGGTCAGGGAACCGGTCTTGCCAGTGACTGCGCCGTTGGTGAACTTCTCGACATACTCTTCCGAAACGCGCGATGCACGCTCCAGCAGACGGGAGTGGAGATAGAACACGTCACCTGGGTACGCTTCACGTCCTGGTGGACGGCGCAGCAGCAGGGAGATCTGACGGTAGGCAACGGCCTGCTTGGACAGGTCGTCGTAAACGATCAGGGCGTCTTCACCGCGGTCACGGAAGAACTCGCCCATGGTGCAGCCGGCGTATGGCGCCAGGAACTGCAGTGCGGCGGATTCCGAAGCACTGGCAACGACCACGATGGTGTTGGCCAGGGCGCCGGCTTCTTCCAGCTTGCGAACGATGTTGGCAACGGTGGAACGCTTCTGGCCGACAGCAACATAAACACAGAAAATACCGGAGTCTTTCTGGTTGATGATGGCGTCGATGGCCATGGCGGTCTTGCCGATCTGACGGTCACCGATGATCAGCTCGCGCTGGCCACGGCCGACAGGGATCATGGCGTCGACGGACTTGTAGCCAGTCTGTACAGGCTGGTCTACCGACTTACGCCAGATCACGCCTGGAGCGACCTTTTCGACCGCGTCGGTTTCGGTGGTGGTCAGAGGACCTTTGCCATCGATCGGGTTACCCAGAGCGTCGACGACGCGGCCCAGCAGGCCTTTGCCGACCGGAACTTCCAGGATGCGACCGGTACACTTGGCGCTCATGCCCTCGGCGAGGGTGTCATAGGCACCCAGGATCACTGCACCTACGGAGTCTTGCTCCAGGTTCAGGGCCATGCCGAATACGCTGCCAGGGAACTCGATCATTTCGCCGTACATGACGTCGGCCAGACCGTGGATCCGCACGATACCGTCGGATACCGAAACAACGGTACCTTCGTTACGGGCTTGGGAGCTCAAATCGAGGTTGTCGATGCGGCCCTTGATGATTTCACTAATTTCGGAAGGATTGAGTTGCTGCATTGCTCTGCTGCCCCTTCAAACTCAAGATTTCAATGCTTCGGCCAGTTTCGCGATTTTGCCGCGAACAGAGCCATCGATTACCAGGTCACCGGCGCGGATGACGACGCCGCCAATCAGGCTGGCATCCTCCGACGCGTGCAGGCGCACTTCCTGGCCTAACCGTGCACTGAGAACCTTGGCGAGTTTGTCTTGCTGTTCTTGGTTCAACGCGAAGGCACTGGTGACTTCCACGTCCACGGATTTCTCTTGCTCGGCCTTGTACAGGTCGAACAGGGCGGCAATCTCCGGCAGAAGCAGGAGACGGTCGTTTTCCGCGGCAACATGAATGAAATTCCGTGCCTGTGCATTGAACTTGTCACCGCACACGTCAATGAACGTGGCGGCCTTTTCTGCGCTCGTCAGTCGCGGGGCCTTGAGCAGGCGCTGCATGGTGTCGTCTTGCGACACCGCAGCAGCCAGGCCGAGCATGGCTGACCAATTGGCCAGTTGCTGATGGGCCTGGGCATGCTCAAAGGCAGCCTTAGCGTAAGGTCGGGCCAACGTGGTCAGTTCTGCCATGATCGCCCTCGCTTAAATTTCAGCGGCCAGTTTGTTAACCAGCTCCGCATGCGCGTTTTGATCGATTGTGGCGCCAAGGATCTTTTCAGCACCACCAACGGCCAGGGCACCCACTTGGGCGCGCAGGGCGTCTTTAGCGCTGTTCAGTTCCTGTTCGATCTCGGCCAGAGCCTGAGCCTTCACACGGTCAGCTTCGACGCGGGCCTGATCACGGGCTTCCTCGACAAGCTGAGCAGCGCGTTTCTTGCTTTGCTCGATGATTTCGGCTGCCTGTGCTTTAGCTTCGCGCAGTTGCTGACCCGCTTTCTCTTGGGCCAGCTCCAGGTCGCGAGCTGCGCGGTTGGCAGCGTCCAAGCCGTCGGCAATCTTCTTTTGGCGCTCTTGCAGGGCAGTGATGACCGGAGGCCACACATACTTCATGCAGAAGAGTACAAAAATCAGAAAAGCAACGGATTGGCCAATCAGGGTTGCATTAATGTTCACGCCAACACCTCGCTCGGTCTTAATTCATACAGCCATCAACTCGTGGTGACGAGTGATTAGCCGGCGATCTGACCAACGAACGGATTCGCGAAGGTGAAGAACAGAGCGATACCAACACCGATCATGGTTACGGCGTCGAGCAGACCGGCAACGATGAACATTTTAACCTGCAGCATCGGAACCATTTCTGGTTGACGAGCAGCGCCTTCCAGGAACTTGCCGCCCAGCAGGCCGAAACCAATGGCGGTACCCAGAGCACCCAGGCCGATCAGCAGAGCAACAGCGATAGCGGTCAGACCAACTACAGTTTCCATCTTTCCTCCCGACTTTTACGTCGTATTGGTTAGGTTTTTAGTTTGAAGCGGTAAAACAAATCGTTTGGTACAGCATGCCCTTGCGGACTTTTTAAGCCCTCCCCCCGAACAGGCGGGGAAGGCTATCAGACACGCCAGGCGGTCTTAATGGTTATCTTCGTGAGCCATCGACAGGTAGACGATGGTCAGCATCATGAAGATGAAAGCTTGCAGGGTGATGATCAGGATGTGGAACACAGCCCACGCCCATTGCAGCACCACACCCAGGCCGCTGAGCCACAGCAGGCCGGAGCCGAACATTACAGCGATCAGGATGAACACCAGTTCGCCGGCGTACATGTTGCCGAACAGACGCAGTGCCAGCGAGATCGGCTTGGCGATCAGGGTGACGAATTCCAGCAGGAAGTTGACCGGAATCAGCAGGATCTGAACGAAGATGTTCTTGCTGCCGAACGGGTGCAGGGTCAACTCACCGATGAAGCCGCCCAGGCCCTTGACCTTGATGCTGTAGAAGATGATCAGGGCGAACACGCAGAAGGCCATGGCCAGGGTCGCGTTCGGGTCGGTGGTCGACACGGCGCGGAACGGAATGTGCGGGTCACCGGAGATCAGGATGGCCAGCTGAGGAATCCAGTCGACCGGTACCAGGTCGACGGCGTTCATCAGGAATACCCAGACGAAAATGGTCAGCGCCAGCGGAGCGATTACTGGGCTACGGCCGTGGAAGGAGTCCTTCACGCTGCCGTTGACGAAGTCCACCATCACTTCTACGAAGTTCTGCAGGCCGCCAGGTTGGCCGGAAGTCGCCTTCTTGGCCGCCATGCGGAAGATGAACAGGAAGATCAGACCCAGCGCGACGGACCAACCCAGGGTGTCCAGGTGGAACGCCCAGAAGCCCATTGCCTTGGCTTCTGCAGCCGAATGGGCGAAGCCCCAGCTGCCGTCTGGTAGTTGACCGTAGGTCAGGTTCTGCAAGTGGTGCTGGATATAGCCCGAAGCGGTTTCTGCTGCCATGGTTGCCTCAAACGCCCTAAGGTCTCGAAAGTCTTTTATTCATCAGCAGGGGCGCGAACCAGCTGACCAAAAGGGTCAACACGAAGACGCCGAATACTGCTAGCGGCGCCAGTGGCTTCACTCCTGCGAAGGTCAGTGCAAAAAGCACTGCCGTCAAAATCATCTTGCCTGCCTCGCCAGCGTAGAACGACTTGACGATGGCTTGTGCCGCCCGGGCCCCACTGAAGCGAAAAGCCTTCCAGGCGAAATACACATTGGGTAGCCAGGCAATCAAACCTCCGCAAAGGCCTGAATATCCACTGACCGCCCCTTTCCACTGCCACAACACCAACGTTGCCAGCAGCAGTACGACGAATTGAGCCAGCAGTACCGGGAAAACCGCCCAGCGATGGAAAGGCAGGCGGTTTGGCGTGCGGATTTCCATCACAACTGCTCCTCGGAAGTCGACCAGCAAGTCAGTTATGACTTGGCATAATTTGTGCCGACAAAATGCGCGCAGAGTATAGGGGTGGATTAACCCCTATTCAACTATTCGGTAGTGATTTCCGACTGCGCGCTACAACGGGAATTGTTTCAGCGGATGTGAGCAAGCACGCCTTGCAACTCGTCAAGCGAGTTGTAGCGAATAACCAATTGGCCTTTGCCCTTGTTGCCATGGCGTATCTGCACGGCCGAGCCCAGGCGCTCTGCGAGCCGCTGTTCAAGGCGTGCGATATCCGGATCAGGTTTGCTCGGTTCGACCGGATCAGGTTTGTCACTGAGCCACTGGCGAACCAGTGCCTCGGTTTGGCGCACGGTGAGGCCACGTGCGACAACATGACGCGCCCCCTCCTCCTGCCGGTGTTCTTCCAGGCCGAGCAATGCTCGGGCGTGGCCCATCTCCAGGTCGCCATGGGCAAGCATGGTCTTGATCGCGTCAGGCAGGGTGATCAGGCGCAGCAGGTTGGCCACGGTTACCCGCGACTTGCCTACGGCATCGGCCACCTGTTGCTGGGTGAGTTCGAACTCCTGCTGCAGGCGCTGCAGGGCCAGCGCCTCTTCCAGCGGGTTGAGGTCTTCACGCTGGATGTTCTCGATCAGCGCCATGGCGATGGCGGCTTCGTCGGGCACTTCGCGGACCATCGCCGGGATCTTGTCCAGGCCAGCCTGCTGGGTGGCGCGCCAGCGGCGCTCACCGGCGATGATCTCGTAGCGGTTGCCATCGATCGGGCGCACCACGATCGGTTGCATCACGCCATGGTTGCGAATCGAGTGCGCGAGCTCTTCCAGCGCCTCCGGGTCCATGTCCCGACGCGGCTGGTATTTGCCACGCTGGATCAGCTCGACCGGCAGGTGTTGCAGTTCTTTCTGGTCGATCTTCACAGCCTGCTCTTCGAGCGCGCTGACGGAAGGACCACTGAGCAGTGCATCCAACCCACGTCCGAGACCCCGTTTCTTGACGGCCATACGGATTCCTTAAGTTGTTTGTGCAGTGCGTGATTGACGGCGTTGACGGCGTACCAGTTCCCCAGCCAGGGCCAGATAAGCCAGCGCGCCTCGCGATTGCTTGTCGTAGGCCAGGGCCGGCATGCCGAAGCTCGGGGCCTCGGCCAGGCGAATGTTGCGCGGAATGACCGTGTCGTACAGCTGCGGGCCAAAGTGCTCCTTCAGCTGCGCCGAGACATCGTTGTTCAGGCTCAGGCGCGGATCGTACATGGTCCGCAGCAGGCCCTCGATCTTCAGCTCCGGGTTCAACCGGGCGGCGATGCGCTTGATGTTATCCACAAGGTCGCTGAGACCTTCCAGTGCGTAATACTCGCACTGCATCGGGATGATCACGCCATCTGAAGCGACCAGTGCGTTGAGCGTCAGCATCGACAGCGACGGAGGGCAATCGATGAGGATGTAGTCGTAGTTCTCGCGGATAGGCGCCAAGGCGTTGCGCAGGCGGCTCTCCTTGACCTGCATTTCCAGCAGCACCACTTCGGCGGCTGTCAGGTCACGGTTGGCCGGCAGCAACTGGAAACCACCGTGCTCGGAGTAATGCATGGCCTGGGCCAGGTCGCATTCCCCGATCAACAGGTCGTAGACCGAGTGCTCGAGCTCGTGCTTGTCCACACCGCTGCCCATGGTGGCGTTGCCCTGCGGATCGAGGTCGATCAGCAGCACACGACGCTTGGTCGCGGCCAGCGAGGCAGCGAGATTGATACAGGTGGTGGTCTTGCCCACACCACCTTTCTGGTTCGCGATTGCGAATACCTTAGCCATTGTTGCGTGTGTTCCCAGTCATGCCTTGCGGCGCAGTATCAGCAGATGGCGCTGGCCCTGGCAACCTGGAACGGTCAGGGCCTGCTCGCTTTCCACTGTGAAGTCTGCGGGCAATGCTACCAGTTCATCGGCAGGATGCAGCCCCTTCATTGCAAGCCATTGCGTCCCGGTGTCGCCCAGGTGGCGGGTCCAGTTGGTGAAGTTCTCCATGCTGCTGAAGGCGCGAGAGATGATTCCGCTGAAAGGTTGTGCCGGCTGGAAGGCTTCGACCCGGCTGTGGATAACCGTGAGGTTGTCCAACTTGAGCTCCATTTTCACCTGGGTCAGGAAGCGGGTCTTCTTGCCATTGGCGTCCAGCACCGTCACGCGCTTGTGTGGATGCAGGATAGCCAACGGGATACCGGGCATGCCACCGCCACTGCCGACATCCAGCCAATTATCACGCTCGCTGTGGATAAACGGCATGACACTGAGGCTGTCGAGCAGGTGACGCGACACCATCTCGTTGGGGTCGCGCACGGCGGTGAGGTTGTAGGCTTTGTTCCATTTGATCAGCAGGGCCAGGTAGCCGAGCAGCATCTCGTGATGCTCGGCGCTCAGCTCGACACCGAGCTGACGCGCACCTGTGGACAACTCTTCAGCGTGTTGCGGGGTGACCAGGGAACTCAAGCGCTTTGCTCCAATTCGCGGCCAGCGCCGCGTTTTTTCAAGTGAATCAGCAACAGGGAAATCGCCGCCGGGGTCACGCCCGGGATACGCGAAGCCTGACCCAGGGTTTCCGGACGGGTCTGGCCCAGCTTGCCCTGGATTTCCTTGGACAGGCCGGAAATCGTCGAGTAATCGATATCCACAGGCAGGCGGGTGTCTTCGCTGGCGCGCAGACGTGCGATTTCATCCTGCTGGCGGTCGATGTAGCCGGCGTACTTGGTGCGAATTTCGACCTGCTCGGCGACCTGTGGATCGATCGCTTCGCCGCCGGTTGCCTCGATCAGGCCGGCGTAGTCGATTTCCGGGCGCGCCAGCAGGTTGAGCAGGCTGTACTCGTGGCTGAGCGGGGTACCGAACTTATCCACAATCGCCTGGCCTTGCTCGGTGTTCGGGCGTACCCAGGTCGACTTCAGGCGCTGCTCCTCGCGTTCGATGCCGTCGCGCTTGGCGCAGAAGGCGGCCCAACGCTGGTCGTCGATCAGGCCGAGTTCACGGCCCTTTTCGGTCAGCCGCAGGTCGGCGTTGTCTTCGCGCAGGATCAGGCGGTACTCGGCACGCGAAGTGAACATGCGGTACGGCTCCTGGGTACCCAGGGTAATCAGGTCGTCGACCAGTACGCCGATGTATGCCTCGTCGCGGCGCGGGCACCAGCTGTCTCGGCCCTGCGCCCGCAGGGCCGCGTTGGTCCCGGCCAGCAAACCTTGGGCGCCGGCTTCTTCGTAACCGGTGGTGCCGTTGATCTGGCCGGCGAAGAACAGGCCGCCGATGACTTTGGTCTCGAGGCTGTACTTGAGGTCACGCGGGTCGAAGTAGTCGTATTCGATGGCATAGCCCGGGCGCACGATGTGGGCGTTCTCCATGCCACGGATCGACCGCACCAGCTCCAGCTGCACGTCGAACGGCAGCGAAGTGGAAATACCGTTGGGGTACAGCTCATGGGTGGTCAGGCCTTCCGGCTCAATGAACACCTGGTGGCTTTCCTTGTCGGCGAAGCGGTGGATCTTGTCTTCGATCGACGGGCAGTAGCGCGGGCCAACACCTTCGATGACACCCGAGTACATCGGCGAACGGTCGAGGTTCGAGGCGATGATCTCGTGGGTGCGCGCATTGGTGTG
This sequence comes from Pseudomonas sp. s4, assembly GCF_046764235.1. Classification (NCBI taxonomy): domain Bacteria; kingdom Pseudomonadati; phylum Pseudomonadota; class Gammaproteobacteria; order Pseudomonadales; family Pseudomonadaceae; genus Pseudomonas; species Pseudomonas sp. s4. The sequence goes on from NZ_CP177209.1 coordinate 6,321,831, forward strand.
GGTAATCCAGCAGCTCACCTGACGCGGGTGCATCTGGGCATTGCCCATGAACGACATCACCGGAATCGGCGTATCGCCTGGCTGCTCGGTCATTACCGAGAAGTCCACCGAGCGGCCGTCGATGCGTGGCGGGGTACCGGTTTTCAGGCGGCCGACGCGCAGCGGCAGTTCACGCATGCGGTGGGCCAGGGCAATCGAAGGTGGATCGCCGGCGCGACCACCGGAATGGTTTTGCAAACCAATGTGGATAAGCCCGCCGAGGAAGGTACCGGTGGTCAGTACCACCGATTCGGCGAAGAAACGCAGGCCCATCTGGGTCACCACGCCTTTGACCTGGTCCTGCTCGACGATCAGGTCGTCGCAGGACTGCTGGAATATCCACAGGTTCGGCTGGTTTTCCAGGATTTCACGCACCACTGCCTTGTAGATGGCGCGGTCGGCCTGTGCACGGGTGGCGCGTACAGCCGGGCCCTTGCGGTTGTTCAGAACGCGGAACTGGATGCCGCTCTTGTCGGTGGCCAGCGCCATGGCGCCGCCGAGGGCATCGATCTCTTTGACCAGATGGCTTTTGCCAATACCGCCAATGGCGGGGTTGCAGCTCATGTGACCGAGGGTTTCCACGTTATGGGTCAACAGCAGGGTTTTCACACCCATGCGTGCAGACGCAAGCGCAGCCTCGGTACCGGCATGGCCGCCGCCGATGACGATCACTTCAAAACGGGAAGGGAAATCCACCACGCACCTCGTGCCTGTTTTTGCGAATAGAGAAGGTAAGCGGACAAGTATAGGGACTTCACCCCCTTTAAAGAAACCGTCTGAGCAAATTTTGACCAGTCTGTGGATGAGTGGCAGCCAACAGAAATCAAAGAGGAAAAATTTAAAAAAGCTTTGTTTTTATGTTTATTCTTATGCACAAGCCTTTCTGTGGATAAGCTTATGCAGGCCTTTATCCATGCTGTGTAGAGAAAAATTAAACCCTGTGGCTGGAGTACCATGAGGGCTATGGATAACACGATTTAGCCTGTGGATTAAATGGCTGTTTACCCACAAGCGGGTTTGTCCTCAGAAAAAAAGCCTGCTTATCAACGGAGCTGAAGGCGAGTTTTCCACAGGGCTCCTGAGAGCAGATTGGGGTAGGTGAATAAAAAAAATGTGAACCTGCACCGGCCTCTTCGCGGGTGAACCCGCTCCCACAGGGTTCTGCACAGCCTTCAGGTGCGGCGCGATTTCCGTAGAAGCTGCGAAATTTGAGGCAAAAAAAAGCCGCTCCCGAAGGAGCGGCTCTTGGTTTTGCCTGGCTGTGAATTACTTGCCGATGCAGAAACTGGAGAAAATCCGCCCCAGCAGGTCATCAGAGCTGAATGCCCCGGTAATCTCCCCCAGGGCCTGCTGCGCCTGCCGCAGGTCTTCCGCCAACAGCTCACCCGCGCCAGCCAGGGTCAGTTGTGCACGGCCATGTTCCAGGTGCTCACTGGCCTGGCGCAGGGCATCCAGATGGCGCCGGCGAGCACTGAAGCCACTCTCGGCCGTCTGTTCATAACCCATGCAGGCCTTCAGGTGGTCACGCAGCAACTGCAGCCCTGCATCGTCCCCTTTGGCACTGAGGGTGATCGTTACATGCCCGTCATCGCACTGTTCCAGCGCTACCCGCTCACCACTAAGATCGGCCTTGTTCCGAATCAGCGTCACCTTGGCCGGGTCTGGCCGCTGGTCGAGAAATTCTGGCCACAGGGCAAACGGGTCGCTGGCCTCGGGCGCGGTGGAGTCCACCACCAACAACACCCGGTCTGCCTCGCCAATGGCCTTCAGCGCACGTTCCACGCCAATCTTTTCCACATGGTCATCGGTGTCGCGCAAACCGGCAGTATCGACGACGTGCAGCGGCATGCCGTCGATGTGGATATGTTCGCGCAGGATGTCCCGCGTGGTGCCGGCAATGTCGGTGACGATGGCCGCTTCCCGTCCGGCCAGCTGGTTCAGCAGGCTCGACTTGCCAGCATTCGGCCTACCGGCGATGACCACAGTCATGCCGTCACGCAGCAAAGCCCCCTGCCCGGCTTCACGCTGTACTTTGGACAACTCGCCCCGCACGGTATCGAGCATCGCCAGCACATGGCCGTCGGCGAGGAAGTCGATTTCCTCTTCAGGGAAGTCGATCGCCGCCTCGACGTAGATGCGCAGCGCAATCAACGCATCGGTCAGGAAGTGCACGCGCTTGGAGAACTCCCCCTGTAGCGAACGCAGGGCATTGCGCGCAGCTTGGCTGGAACTGGCTTCGATCAGGTCGGCAATGGCTTCGGCCTGGGCCAGGTCGAGCTTGTCGTTGAGGAATGCACGCTCGCTGAACTCACCCGGGCGAGCCAGCCGGCAACCAACCTGTACACAGCGCTGCAGCAGCATATCCAGCACCACCGGGCCACCGTGGCCCTGCAGTTCCAGCACGTCCTCGCCGGTGAACGAATTCGGCCCGGGGAAGAACAGCGCGATCCCTTCGTCCAGCACCAGGCCTTCCTCGTCGCGGAACGGGCCGTAATGGGCGTGGCGCGGGGTAAGCGTACGGCCGGTGATCAACTGGCCGGCCTTGGCAGCCAGAGGGCCGGACAACCTGACAATACCCACACCGCCGCGGCCCTGGGCGGTGGCGATGGCGGCGATGGTTTCACGCACAGTGTTCATGCTGGAAAGCCTCTACGACAAAAACGACAGATAGCAAAAACGCCCCACTAGGGGGCGTTTTTATTCACAGGCTAGCGCAGTAGCCTGTCAAGCAGCAGCTTTTTTGGTGGCTGCTTCGATGCTGCGGGTGATGTACCACTGCTGTGCGATCGACAGGCAGTTGTTCACAACCCAGTACAGCACCAGACCAGCCGGGAACCACAGGAAGAAGAAGGTGAAGATGATCGGCATCATTTTCATCACCTTGGCCTGCATCGGATCCGGCGGCGTCGGGTTCAGGCGCTGCTGGATGAACATGGTGGCGCCCATGATGATCGGCAGGATGAAGAACGGATCCTTGATCGACAGGTCGGTAATCCACAGCATCCATGGAGCCTGGCGCATTTCCACGCTTTCCAGCAGTACCCAGTACAGGGCCAGGAACACTGGCATCTGCACCAGGATCGGCAAGCAGCCGCCCAGCGGGTTGATCTTCTCTTTCTTGTACAGCTCCATCATCGCCTGGGACATCTTCTGGCGATCGTCACCGAAGCGTTCCTTCAGTGCAGCGAGCTTCGGCGCAACGGCACGCATGCGCGCCATCGAACGGTAGCTGGCAGCCGACAGCGGGAAGAACAGGCCTTTGATCAGCATGGTCAGCACGATGATCGACCAGCCCCAGTTACCCAGCAGGCTGTGGATATGTTGCAGCAGCCAGAAGATCGGCTGGGCGATGAACCACAGGAAGCCATAGTCGACGGTCAGTTCCAGGCCTGGGGACAACTCTTTCAGCTTGGACTGGATTTTCGGGCCGGCGTACAGCATGGCGCTGGTTTCGACCTTGCCGCCAGCAGGCACGCTGATGGCCGGGCCGGTGTAGCCGATGATGTAGTTGCCCTGGCTGTCCTTGCGGGTCTGGACAACGTTGTTGTCCGACTTGGCCGGAATCCAGGCGGTCACGAAGTAGTGCTGCAGCCAAGCAACCCAGCCGCCGGACACATTTTCTTTCAAACTACCTTTGTCGATGTCCTTCATCGAGACCTTTTTGTAAGGCTCGGAAGCAGTCCACAGGGCAGCGCCCAGGTAGGTGGCGGTGCCGGTGGCAGTACTCGACGACGGATCGGAGCTGGCGTCACGCTTGAGCTGGGCAAACATGTTGCCGCTCCAGGCCTGACCGCTCTGGTTGTCGATCAGATAGCTGACGGTCAGGTCGTACTCGCCGCGCTTGAAGCTGAAGCGCTTGATGTAGTTGACGCCGTTGTCACTGAACTTCAGGTCGACCACCAGTTGTTCCTGGCCATCGGCCAGCTGGTAACCCTTCTTGTCGGTAGCGTACAGAGGGCGACCGGCAGGGCGGGCATCCGGACCGTTTACGCCGGTCAGGCCGCTTTGTGCCAGGTAGACACGTTCGCCACCGTTGTCGAACAGCTGGAACGGAATTTCCGGGTGGTCCTGGCGACGTGGGTACTGCGGCAGGTTCAGCTGGACGATGTCACCACCGACCGGATCGATAGCCAGCTCCAGGACATCGGTCTTGACCCGGATCAGGTCCTTGCTGACCGCAACCGGTGCCAGTTCGGCTGCGCTGGTTTCGGCGTTGGCGCTTGGCACATCGGCGCTGGCGCCGGCGTTACCGGCCGGTACGCCATCCGGCAAACCCGGGGCAACGGTGCTGGCAGCAGTATTCTGAGTCGGCAGGGCAGCCTGGCCGTAGTCCTGGTTCCACTTGAGGACCATGACGTAGGACACGATTGCCAGGGCGACGATCAGGATCGTGCGTTTAATATCCATGATTACTCGGCTATCGAAGAAGTTCGGGAGGAAGGAGCGGGAGGAACGGGATCGAAACCGCCGTCGTTCCACGGATGACAACGCCCCAGGCGACGAACGGCTAGCCACCCACCACGCCAGAGGCCGTGGTTTTCGATGGCTTCATAAGCGTAACAGGAGCAACTGGGGAAGAAACGACAGTGATTGGCCATCAGAGGACTAATGGCGTAACGGTAAAACTGGATCGGAACGAGCGCCAGTTTACGCATCTTGGCTGTCTACCCCTACGGAATTGGCGGTTACTGCTGGACTGGGCCGGCTGCGCGCCAGGCGTTTCCAGAGTTTGCCAAAGTGTTGGTGCAATTCCGGGTTTTCTATCTCACCCAATCCCTTGCGCGCGACGATCACAATGTCCAACCCGGCAAGCAATTGCTGGTTCAGGCGAAAGGAATCGCGCATCAAGCGCTTGAGGCGGTTGCGTTGAACGGCGAGCTTGACGCTCTTCTTGCCGATCACCAGGCCAAGGCGTGGGTGATCGAGGCCGTTCTCGCGAGCAAGGATCAGCAGGTTTTTCCCTGGAACCTTGCCGGTTGGGGAGTCGAAGACCGCTTTGAAATGTCGGGGTGTAAGCAGTCGCTTTTCCCGACTGAAGTCCTGACTCACCACCTGTGCCGAAAAATCAAATGGCCAGACGCTTACGGCCTTTGGCACGACGACGCGACAGAACAGCGCGGCCGTTCTTGGTAGCCATACGGGCACGGAAGCCGTGGGTGCGCGCGCGCTTGATGGTGCTTGGTTGGAAAGTACGTTTCATGGCGTGTTACCTGGTTTGTCGACGACGGGCCGGGATGGCCCCCTTTTTAAGAGACCGGCGATTCTAGAGAAAGCAAGCCCGTAGGTCAATTTCCAACCAGTCTTTCCATATAGAGCACGTGATGGACGGTGCGTGCTTGTTCATCCCCCAAGGGTGCTTGATCGGACACACGAATTGGGGACAACATGAAAAAAAAGAAGAGACATATAAAAAGCTTTTCTGAAGAATCTATAAATCTTAAGTGGATAACCTTCTGTGGATAACCTGCTTGAGGCCAGAAAATCCGGGCTGTATAGAGTTTTACAACTGTGTTCTCAACCGGTGCTGCGCTTGTTTTCTTCGTGGTCAAAAGCTGTGGATTAAATCGCCGCTTATCCACAGCGGAGTTATCAACAGACCTGGCCTCAGGGTTGTGCATAGCGGTCATGGCTGCTTATCCACAGGGCTTATTCACAGTGTGAGGAAGCCGTTTTGGTCGATAAATGGCTGTTTTGTCATGGTTCCTAACGTGTCCACATGTGGATAACTGGACGCTCGACCGGTACAATGGCGGTTTGTTTTTGCCTCATCCGGCTTTCAAACTCAGGGGATATCCGTGTCAGTGGAACTTTGGCAGCAGTGC